>JAHBVY010000001.1 GCA_019637265.1 Polyangiaceae bacterium
GTTACGGTGCAAGGTGGTTGGGCGTGCGGTAGGCCCGCGTTTTGGGGACAGGCGAAGCGTTCGCCGGGAGCGCGTGGATGCGCCGTGGCGCTGTTGATGGCGGGCGTTGCTTAGCCTCGCTCGCGATGCGGGTGGCGGCCCTGAGGCGACCGTGCGGGGCTCGTTCCGCGATGCCTTCGCCGCGCCGTGAGGCGATGGCCGCGGGGGGCTCTCAAGGTGAGATGGGCGTGCTAGTCTCGGGGTGGCTTGCGTCGCCATGTAGCAGGCGAGCTGGAGCAACTCGCGATGCGGATCACCCCTACGTCTCGAACGGCTGCTGGAGCAGGGCGGCTCACTACCGCGGGACCCACGTTGGCTGGGGGATGCCCTGCGCTCGCGTCGGGTCCTGCTGAGCACGTCACGCAGCTGGGGGGCTTTGCTCGCCTTGGTGGGGGCGCCTGCGCTGTCAACCCCCGGCCTGGGCTCGTTGTGTTCGGTGGAGGCGGGATTGATGACTATTGATTTTTGTCCACGTAGATAATCTGAAGGACGTTGTGGCGGGACGTCGACGTGGGGGATTGGTCCCCGGGTGGCGACAGTGTTGAGAGGGTAGCCAGAGAGGAGCAGATGTTATGTTGCTGGGTAGCTTTGAATTCTCGAACTTTCTGTCTCACAGGAACACGGTCATAAAGTTGCAGCCGGTGACCGTTTTCGTGGGACCTTGTAATTCGGGCAAGTCGGCAGTCTTTGATGGTCTGCTAAACCTGGCTCAGCTTGCGTCCGGGCGCATCAGTCAGGCCTTTGCTCCAGGGCCGTGGTCCTATCTCGCTACGCTGAATCGTCAGGCGGCTCCGAATGGTCAGATTGGATTCAGTGTAACATTTTCTAATCTCGATGTGCGGTATGATGTTTCCTATCGTGAGCTGTGGGATGGTGCTCACGAAGAACCGCGCTACGAGATTCTGACCGAAAGGTTGCTGAAGGAGGGCGTTGAAGTTTTCGATAGATCGAGGAACAAGTTTGAGGGTGCTCTCTCGGTGCTTCGGGATTCCATGCGTGGCGATCGGGGTCTGGACAAGGGCGTGCTGGCAGCAATCCGTGCGGCCTATCATCAGGGTGGCGCCGCGGACTTGCCTCGCGATCTGGTTGAAGTGGCTCTAGAGGTAAGCAGGATTGTTAAGTATCGATTTGAGTCATCGAATCTGAGACGAGTTGGTGGAATTGACCTCGAGCGTCAGCCCAGGCTGCGGCCTCGAGGGGAGCAGCTTGCGTCGGTGCTGTACTACAATGACAATGGGGACCGGGAGCAGTTCGCAACGCTGAAGCGTGTTTTAGGCGAAGTTATACCAGGATTCGAGGGGTTCGAGTTTAATACGACCCGGGAGCAGGACGTTGGATTCTCTGTACGCTTTAGTGATGGCAGAGGGGTGGTGAGTGCGGCTCGGCTGTCTGACGGCACACTTCACTTTATTGGTCTGGCTTCATTGCTCATCTTGGGGGGAGAGGATCTTCCTGCTGTTGTGTGTCTGGAGGAACCTGAGGTTGGGCTAAACTCGGTTAGCATGCGCAAGCTTGTTACGCTTATCGATGATGTGGCTCAACATCGTCAGATCCTGGTGTCGACACATAGTCCATACCTGTTGACAAAGCTCTGGAATCGAGAGGGGTCAAATCCTTTTGAGTGCGTACACTACGTAACGATCGAGCAGGAAGGCGAATGTGCGGGGTTCAGCTGTGTCCGGCCTATGCGAGATGTGCCCGGAGACGCTCCTCTGCGGCTAACGAGCAGTGTTGAACAGGCGGCCAAGATCTTGGATGGTAGGTTGTAAGCCCCTCACCCCTTCACGCGCACCACGTGGCCTTCGTCGTCGACGCACGCTGCTTCGCGGCCGCCGTTGCTGATCACGCAGTCGCCTAGGCTTGCGGTGCCGCCTTCGAGCTCCCATAGCTCGGGCTTGTCGCCGCTCAAGATCACGAGGCCGCGCTCCATGAGGATGACGCTGTGCTTGCCGTCGGGGGAGCGAGCGGAGCCTGGCACATGGGGGCGCATGATGGCTTCGGCGCGGTTCTTTTCGCCGACGGGGGTGCCCGCGACGTAGCCTTCGAAGCCGCCTTTGCCGAAGCTCAGGGCGGTGACGCGGGGCGGGTCGGGCGCCTTGTCGCCGCACATGCCGGGGCGGGGGGAGAGCAGGGGGATGGGGTGGGTTTGGCTGCTGCCGGGGCTGGCGACGAACATCAGGTCCGGGCTGTCGCAGGGCGCGAGCACTTGCATGATGGTGCCGCCTTCGCCGCGCAGGGCGAGCGGCCAGTGGTCGATGGACTCGGTGACGTCTTCAGGCTCCGCGCCTTCGGCCAGGCGGGTCACCGCTTCGGCGCGCTGCACCAAGAGCGCGCCGCTCGCTTCGTAGTTCAATGGACTGAAGCGCAGCTCGGGGCCGCGGCCCAGGGCGCGGGTGCTCAGGCGCTCCTTCGCCGCGCGCTTCACGGTGAAGCCCTTCAGCGCCTCAGTCATTAAAGCTGACTTCTGCTTGGGGTCGAAGCGGCCGAACCAACCGTCGCGCTCGAGCGCCGCCAGTGCGCCGAGCGGCTGCTTGTCCTTCAGCGCGGCGCGCACCTCGGCCTCATTCAAGGTGGCGAGCGCTGTCTCCGCGCGGCAAGGGATGGCGGCGCCCTCCGCGTTGAATAGCCGCGGCGTGCGCCCCTCCGCGCACAGGTTCGACCACAGTCGCCTCGCGGCGTCGATCTGGGGCTGGGCCTTCTGGCCCGTCTTCTTGGCCGCGGCGAGCGCCGCCTGAGCCGCCACGTTCAGGCTCCGGGTGGGCTCACCGTCCTCCACCGCGAGCCCCTGTGCGCGCTGAAACCAACCAAAGCTCGCCGTGGCGGTCGCGCCACCGCGCTCCAGGCGGAACTTGAGTAATACGTCATCCTGACCATCGTCGTCGCGATCGGTGCTCACCAGCTGGAGCTGGCGCCGCTCACCCTTGGCCACGTCCGCGAGGCGCAGCTCGAGCAGCACGGGCGCCGCGCGCGTCGGCTCCACCACGGTGAGCGAGCTGATGGGGATGCGCGCGAGCAGGTTCCCGGCGCACGTCGCGCGGGTGATGAGGGTGACTGTCTTGGGGCCGCTCTGCTCCAGGTGCGTCGTCAGGCGACAGCCCTCACCGGTGGGGACGAACGGCGCCAGCGCGCGGAGCTCGCGCGATTTCCCGGTCGCGGGGTGAAACCAGAGGCTCGCGGCGGGGCCTTCGCCTGATTTCCGGAGCGACCAGGTGACGGCGTCCGGCTTCTCGTCACCGTCCAGATCGGCGAACACCGCCTGCTCGAATTCGTGGCCCTTCGGTGCCTCGAGGCTGAGCTCACCCTGGCGCCACTCGGTCGCCCCGGTGGGCGCTCGCATCGCGGCCTTGCCTTGGAAGGGCGACTTCTCGAGCGGGGCCGCGTCGGGCGCGGCGCTGGCGGCGGACGGCGGAGGGCTCGCGTCGGCGCCGGCCTCGGCGGAGGCCTCGACGCGGTAGGGGGTGTACGGCGCGTCGCGCTCACAGCTGTTGCAAGCTGGCAGCGCCAGCAGCGCGGGCAGGGGGAGGGCGAGCGAGCGCCAGCGAGCACGGTTCGGCTTCATCGGTGCGGGTGTAGCAAAACGCCCGGCGCCCGGGGGAGCTTCGCGCCCCGGTGTCGATTCTGCGTCTCCGCAGCGATGCCTCCTCATCGGGAGCAGCCGCCCAGCGTCGCCCGCTGGGGAGCGACCTGCCAAACCCCCCGATCCCCCCGATCCCCCCGATCCCCCCGATCCCCCCGAAACACCCGGGGCGCCCCTAGCTGATCTGCGCTGTGCCCATTCGCCGACGAACGCGCCTACTTGGCAACGTGTCTACTGGGCACGCTGTGCCTATTGCTGGCTACTTGCCAACGAAGCGAGGCTTACGGCGCTCCAGGAAGGCGCTGGTGCCTTCACGCTGATCTTCACTGCCGAACAGGGCACCGAAGGCGGTCGCCTCGAGCTCGTTCGCGGTGGTCAGGTCCGCGTCGTAACCGCGCTCCATCACGCGCTTGCACGCGCTCACCGCGAGCGGCGCCTTCTGCGCGATGAGCTCCGCCGTCTTCATCACGGCGTCGCTCAGCTCCTCGGCCGGCACCACGCGATTCACGAGGCCGATGCGGAGCGCCTCCTGCGCGTCGATTTGGCGGCCCGTGTAGACCAGCTCCCGAGCCACGCCGAGGCCCACGCGCCGCGTGAGCCGCTGCGTGCCACCGAAGCCTGGCATCAGCCCCAGGTTCACCTCTGGCTGCCCGAAGCTCGCGCGCTCCGACGCGAAGATGAAGTCGCACGCCAACGCCAGCTCACAGCCGCCGCCCAGCGCGAAGCCTTGCACCACCGCGATGACTGGACAGTGAAGCTGCTCGATCACGCGGCCCAGCGCGTGCCCTTGATCCGTGAACGCCTTCGCCTCCGCTACGCTGAGCGTCTGCATGGCGCCGATGTCCGCGCCCGCGACGAACGCCTTCTCCCCGGCGCCCTTCAGGATCACCACGCGCGTCTCCGCGGTGAGCGCGCGGAGGGCCTCCGACAGCTCGCGGATCACGACGGGGCTCAGCGCGTTCAGCTTGTCAGGTCGATTGATGGTCAGCGTCGTGATCTGACCGCCGGCGCTGGCGGGGGTTTGCTCGACGAGCAAGGTCTCGTAGCTCATGCTTCCTCGGGAGGTTCTCGCGTTGGGTTTTTTGGGGGTTTGGCTAGGTAGCTTGGCTGATGTCAAGGCGCCGCAGCGTCGCGCGGCGCTGGGTCATTCGTCAATGTAACTGATGATATGGCGGCTTGACGATGCAGCTCGAATGACAGCTGCCTTGACGATTCAGCGCTCGAAGGCGCGGCCCGTCTTCTGGCCGCGCTCGTCGTACACGTAGAAGCCGCGGCCCACCTTGCGGCCGTACCAGCCGGCGGCCACCAGGTTACGCAGGGTGGTGGAGGGGCGGTACTTGTCGTCGCCGAACTCGCGGTGCAGCACCTCCGCGATCGCGAGCAAGGTGTCGAGGCCGATCAAGTCAGCCAGCTCGAGCGGCCCCATCGGGTGATTGAGGCCGAGCTTGGCGCCTTGGTCGATGTCCTCCGGCGACGCGAGCCCCTCTTGCAGCGCGAAGCACGCCTCATTCAAGAGCGGCACCAGGATGCGGTTCACCACGAAGCCGGGCTGGTCGCGCGTGGTGATGATCGTCTTGCCGAGCACCGCCGCGAGCTCGCTCACCACGCGATAGGTGTCGTCGCTGGTTTGCACGCCGCGCACCACCTCCACCAGCTTCATCAGCGGCACCGGGTTCATGAAGTGCATCCCGATCACCAGCTCGGGGCGCGAGGTTTGCCCCGCGAGGCGCGTGATGGAGATGCTGGAGGTGTTCGAGGCGAGGATAGCTCCGGGGCGCATCGCCGCGTCCGCCGCCTTGAAGATCGCGATCTTCGTGTCGAGGTGCTCGGTCGCCGCCTCGACCACCAAGTCGCAGCTGGCGAACGAGCCCACGCCCGCCACGGGGGTGATGCGCGCGAGCAGCGCCTCACGGTCTGCCGCCGCGAGCTTGCCCTTGTCCACCTGCTTCTGGAGGATCTTGCCGATCTTCTGCTTCCCAGCCTCGGCGCGCTCGAGATCCGCGTCGGACAGCGCCACCTCGATGCCCGCCGCCGCGCACACCTGCGCGATGCCGCCGCCCATCTGCCCCGCGCCGATCACGCCCACCTTCTGAATGCTCATGCGCTCGCCAGTAACCGCGCGAGGAGCCGTCCGCAAGGCACCAGAGGTCGCGACCGAGGCAGGGTGCGGCGCTTCGAAACGCGCGCAAGTGACTTCGCACCAGCGCTTGCTTCGCTCGCGCACCGCAGGCTCCTCAGCGCGCGCGTCTTGGCCCATACTGCCAGCGCAGTGCGGGCGTTTGGGAATGGGCCTTGGGTTTGGCAAGTCACTGCAGTCGTCGCCCTGGGCTGCGCCGGGCCCAGCGTTCAGAGCGAAGCGAGCCTGCTCGCGAGCCGTGGTGACACCGCGGGCGCCGCGGCGCTGCTGCGTGACCACCTGCGTGAGCAGCCGAGCGATCTCGCGGCGCGCCGGCAGCTGATCCGCGTGCTGGCGGCGGCGGGCCGCCTCGGTGAGGCGCGGGAAGAGACGGAGGCGCTGCGCGCCAGGCTCCCGGAGGGCGATCCACGTCCCTTGGTGGAGCTCGGTCACGCGTTCGAGCTGAGCCACCGCTATGAAGAGGCGCTCGCGCTGTACGACGCCGCGGCGGAGCTCGCACCGAACGATCCGCTGGGCCCCAAGGCGGGCGGCTCGCGAGCGGCGCGCTGGGGTGAGCTGGCGATCGCGCTGCCGCGGCTGATCGAGGCGCTGCGGCGCGACCCCAAGGACGCGGAGGCCTGGCACACCCTGGGTCTGGTGCGCGCTCAGCTCGGCGACCTCGAGCTGGCGGAGCAGGCCTACACCCGTGGCCTCGTCGCCGACCCCGACGCCGCGGAGAACCTGCTCGGCCTGGCGACCCTGGCGGTGAAGCAGGATCGCCCGGAGGAGGCCCTGCGACGTTACCGTGAGCTGACGGCGGCGCGCCCTCGGTTCGCCGACGGGTACCTGGGGCAGAGCTGGGCGCTGCTCAGGCTGGGCCGGCTCGACGAGGCGGAGCGCGCCCTGAACCGCGGCGTGGCGCTGGGCGCGGAGCGGCAGGCCGCCGCGCGTCAGCGCGCCCTGCTGAAGCGCCTCCGGGAAGTCGAAGAAGTCAAGGAAAAACGCTGACTTCAGAGGGTTGTGGTGGGGAGGCCCGCGGCGTACTCTCGCGCGCCACAGGGCCACCGCCAGCGCGGTGGTTCGCCACTTTGACGGGTGAGGAATGGATTCGAACACGATCCGCACGGCGCTTGGTCAGCTACAAGACGATCCTGAGCTTCAGAGCGCGTGGGAGGCGCTCAGCGCGGCGCTGAAGGCCCCGCCGGGGGATCTGGAACAGGGCGAGCTGGTGCGGCTCCTCGACGCCGCGCGGCAACGGCACGAGGAGCGCGGGGAGTGGCGCGCGGCGGCGACGCTCTTGGAGCTGTCGACCGATCTCGTCAGTGAAGAGGACGAGATCACGCGCCAGCGTGAGCTGGCCACCCTGCGTGGCGATCGGCTGCTCGATGAGGAGGGCTTCGAGCTGGCGCTGCTGCGCGTGCTCGAGCTCGCGCCGGAGGACGCCGCGGCGCAGGCCGCCCTGTCAGAGTCCGAGGGCAAGCGGGGCCGCGCCGCGGAGCTGACGGCGAGCTACCTGGCGGAGGCCGAGAACGCGCCCGACGAGGTCTATCAGAGCTCGATGCTGATGCGGGCGAGCGAGGTGGAGCTCCGCTACGGCGGTGAGTCACTGAACCTCGGGGCGGCGATCGAGCGGCTCGATCAGGCGGCGCGCCTCGACGCGACCAACCTGCGCGCCGCGTGGCTGCTCGAGCTGGCGCTGCGTCGCGCGGAGAAGTGGGAGGGGCTCGATGCAGCGCTGGCGCGCGTGCTCGATCGCGGCGGCGAGGTGAAGGCCCAGGTCGCGGCGGGGATCCGCCTGGCGCGGCTACGGCTCAAGCAGGGCGCGCCGGATCGCGCCGCCAAGGCCTTCGAGCGCACGTTGGCGCTCGAGCCGAGCCGGGGTGAGGCGCGGAGCTTCTTGGCGGAGCACTACTCGAACGAAGAGCGTTGGGATGCCTTGGTGCAGATGTACGAGCGTGAGCTCGACAGCGCCGCGCTCGAGGCGGCCGATCGCCTCGGCGACATGCTGCAAATCGCGATGCTCCACTGGAAGAAGCGCGAGCGCGCGAGCGACGCCGAGCCGTGGTTCGAGCGCATCCGGCGCCTGGAGCCGGCCAACCCGCTGTGCCTCACCTTCTTCCGTGAGTACGCCGAGGCGGAGGGCGACGAGGGGCGGCTCTACAGCGTGCTCCAGGCGGCGCAGCGGGTGATGACGGAGGGCCCCGAGAAGTCGGAGGTGACCGCGCAGCTCGCGCGGCTCGCCGAGAGTCAGCAAGACGCGCAGCGCGCCATCGAGCAGTACAAGGGCGTGCTGCGCCAAGATCCGGCGAACACGGAGGCGCGCGAGGCGCTGAAGCGCCTGTACCGTAAGACGGAGGGCCACAACGCGCTGGTCGAGCTACTACGTCAGGAGCTCGAACGAGTCGACGCGGAGGACGCCGACGCGCGGCTCGCGCTGCTGCGCGAGGTGGCGTCCATCTATCGTCAGTTCATCAAGAGCGAGACGGCGCTGGTCACGGTGCTCACGCAGATCACTCAGCTGGCCCCGGAAGATCCCGCGCCGGTGCGAGAGCTGGTGACGCTGTACGAAGGGCTCGGCCGCTGGCGTGATTTGCTCACGCAGCAGCAACGCTTGGCGGAGCTCACGGAGGACCCGACGGAGCGCGCGGAGATCTTGCGCGGCGTCGCGCGGCGTTGGCTCGATCAGTTCTCCAACGTGCAGAACGCGACGGAGGCTTATCAGCGTCTGCTGGAGGCCGCGCCGACGGACGCCGAGGCGCTCGAGCGCCTCGAGGAGCTGTTCAAGAAGCGCCGCGCCTGGGCCAGCCTGTACGATCTCTACGCGGGGCAGCTCGAGGGCGCGGAGCCTTCCCGGCGACTCTCGCTGCAGCGTGAGATGGCGCGGCTCGCCGCCGAGCGGCTCCAACGGCCCGACGAAGCGATCCAGCTCTATCAGCACATCCTCGAGGAGGATCCAGCGGACCGCGCGACGCTCGACCAGCTCGAGCGCCAGTCGGAGCGCAGCAAGAACTGGCCGGTGTTGGCGGGCGCGCTCGAGCGCCGCGCGACGCTCCAAGCGGAAGAAGGCGCCGACGAGAAGGAGCGCCTCACGGTGCTGCAGAAGCTCGGCGCCGTGTACGGCGATCAGCTGAGCGACTTCGACGGCGCCGCGCGCGCTTGGCGTCGAGTGCTCGAGATCCAGCCGGGCAACAGCCGCGCGCTGCGCACCCTGCGCGACGCGTACATCGAGCGCCGCGACTACGAGGCGCTCGAGCAGCTGTACGCCGCGCAAGACGACTTCGAGGCGCTCGCCGATGTATTGAGCAGCGCAGCTGACAAGGCGAAGGATCCCGAGACCAAGGTCGATCTCTCCTACCGCGCGGCGCAGGTCTATGAAGAGCGGCTGAGCCAGCCGGATCGCGCGTTCCGCTCCTATGAGCGGGTTTTGTCAGTGAACCCGACGGACGCGCGCGCCGCCGGCGCGCTGATCCCCATCTACGAGTCGGAGGAGAAGTGGGGTCGCCTGCCGGCGCTGTACGAGGTGCTGCTGGCGCAGGCGACGAGCGACGACGAGCGGCTGAGCCTGCTCAGCAAGTTGGTGGAGGTCACCGGCTCCAAGCTGAACGATCGCGCTCGCGAGGCGCAGTACGCCAAGCGCGCCTATGAGCTGGTGCCGGACAGTGAGCAGGCGCTCGCCCTGCTCGAAGAGAGCTGCCGCGCGGCGGGCAGCTGGGCGCCGCTCGCGGAGGCCCTGGAGGCGCGGCTAGGTTCCTTGGAGTCGCAGGGCGCGCCGGACCTTCAAGACGCGGAGCGGCGCCGGCTGCAGCTCACGCTGGCTGGGGTGTACGGCAGTGAGCTCATGCGCGTGGACGAGGCGGTGGCCACGTACCGGCGCCTGCTCGAGGCCGATCCCGCGGACGCCGACGCCGCGCAGGCGCTCGAGGCTATTTTGCGCCGTGAGGGCAAGCAGGAGGAGCTGCGGTGGCTGCTCGAGCTGCGGGTGACTCACGCGCGGTTCGATGAGGACCGGGTGCGCATCCTCAGCGAGTGGGCGACGCTGGAAGAAGAGGTGTTCGAGCAGCCACCGGCGGCGGCGGCGCTGTACCAGCGGGTGCTCAGCTTGGCTGACGACCCGGTGGCGCTGAGCGCGCTGCCGCGGCTCTTGTCGGCGGAGGGTGACTTCGTCGGCGCCGCGCAGGTGATCGAGCGGCACCGCGATCTGCTCGCGGGCGAGGAGCGCGCGGAGCGGGAGATCGAGCTGGCGGAGCTCTACCTCACGCGGCTCGAGCGCCCGGTGGACGCGCTGGAGGCCTCCGTGCGCGCGCTCACGCAGCGGCCGGGGGAGCCGCGGGTGGTGCGGGTGCTGGAGCGCCTGGTGGAGCTGGAGGACACCAAGGGGCGCGCCGCCGAGGTGCTGGCCACGGCTTACGCCGCGGGCGGCGAGTCGCGGCGCGAGGCGGAGGCCTTGGAGATCTTGCTCGGCAGCACGACGGAGCGCACCGCGCGGCTCGAGCTGTGGAGTCGCCTCGCGGATGTCCACGAGGAGAAGCTCAGTGAGTTCGGGGCGGCCTTCGAGGTGATGACGCGGGCGATCGGCGAGTTCCCCGCGGAGCTCGACTTGTGGTCTCGGGCAGAGTCCCTGTCGGTTTTGTCAGGGCGACCGACGGAGCTGGCGGAGGCCTTCCGCTTGGTGATGCAGGGCGAGCTGGAGCCCGAGGTGGAGGTGGAGCTGGCAGAGCGCGCTGCGGGGCTCCACGAGGACAAGCTGGGGGACCCGCTGGGCGCCACCCCTTACCTCGAGCGGGTGCTGCGGCTCGATCCGAGCAAGCACGGCGCCTTCGCGAGGTTGAAGGACATCCTCACCGCGGCGGAGCGCTGGGGTGAGCTGGAGGCGCTGTACGAGCGCGCCAGCGCCGCCACGGACGACTTGAGCCGGCGCACGGACATGCTGGTGGAGGTGGCGCTGATCTGCGAGGAGATCATCGAAGATCCAGCCAAGGCCACCAAGCACTACGAGGCGATCTTGGAGCTCGATCCGGTGCACGAGACGGCGCTCGTGTCACTCGATCGACTGTACGTGGCGAGTGAGCGCCATGAGGATCTGGCGCGCCTCTTGGAGCAGCGCCTGGAGACGGCGGTCGGCGATGAGGTGCTCGAGCTGAAGCGGCGCTTGGCGGCGCTGTACATCGACCGCCTGCACCGTCCGGACGCCGCCGTCGCGCCGATCGAGGCGGTGCTCGCCGAGCAGGTGAACGACGTGGAGGCGCGCGAGCTGGCAGAGAAGCTGCTCGGCATCGGGGAGCTGCGCGAGCGCGCGGCGCGGCTGCTCGAGGGCGTGTACGAGAGCCGCAACGAGACGCGTGATTTGGTGCGGGTGCTCGCGGTGCAGCTCGAGTGCCTGAAGCCTCGAGAGGGGGAGTCGCTCAGCGAGGAGCAGCAGGGCGCGCGGCGCGATTTGCTGCGGCGCATCGCCACGCTCCGCGATGAAGGGCTGCGGGAGGATGACGGCGCGTTCGAGGCGCTGGCGGAGCTCGCGCCGCTCGATCCAGCGGACAGCGACACGCGGGGGAGGCTCGTCGAGGTGGGGCGGCGGCTCGGGGTGCACGCGCGGGTCGCCGAGGTGCTGACCCAGACGGCAGAGGCCAGCGACGATCGCGACCTCAAGGGCGAGATCTTGATGCAGGTCGCGCAGATCCAGGAAGACCTGCTGGGCGAGCCAGCGCAGGCGATCGCGACGTATCGCGCGGTGCTCGAGCTGGGGACGGACGAGGCGCACTTGGCGCTGCCCGCGGCGCGGGCGCTCGGGCGTTTGTTCGCCGCTGCGGGTCAGTCAGCCGAGCTGGCAGACATGCTGGCGATCCAAGTACGCCTGGAGCCGGACGCGTCGGTGCAGCGAGAGCTGCTCGGGCGCTTGGGTGAGCTGGCGGAGCACACGCTTCAGGATCGGGATCGGGCGATCGGCGCCTGGCGTCAGCGACTGGATGAGGACCCGGTGGACGCGGAGGCGCTCTCGGCGCTCGATCGGCTGTACCTGGAGACGGAGCGCTGGCAGGAGCTGGCCGACGTGCTCGAGCGCCGCGCGGAGGAGGAGAGCGACGCGGACGCGCGCCGCGCGCTGCGGGTGCGCCGCGCGGAGCTGCTCCGCGATCGGCTCGCGCGACCCGAAGAGGCGATCGACGCCTGGCGCCAGGTGGAGGACGAGTTCGGGCCTGCGCTCGACACGTCCAGCGCGCTGGCGGCGCTCTATCAGGGCGCTGAGCGCTGGGACGAGCTGGGGGAGAGCTATCAGGCGCAGCTCGACCTGGTGGAGGACCCCGCCGCGCGGCTCGATCTGCTCGCCAAGCTCGGCGCGCTGCGCGCGCGTCACCTGTCCGACGTGGACGGCGCGCTCGCGGTGTATCGCGAGGCGCTCACCGTCGACAGCAAGCACGCCGCGAGTCGTGAGGCGCTGGCCGAGCTGCTCAGCCACGAGAGCGACGCGGCCCGCCGCGAGGCCGCGGCGATCTTGCGTCCGATCCACGAGGAGGAGGGCGACTCGGAGCGGCTGCTCGCGGTGCTCGAGATCGAGGTGGCGACCGCGGACGATCCGCTGGCCCAGCTCGAGGGCTTGGAGGCCGCCCTGCGCGTCGCCGATGGCCCCCTGGAAGATCCGCCGCGGGCGTTCGGCTACGCCGAGCGCGCGGTGCGCGCCGCCGTCGGTCACACGGATCTGACCCCGTGGCTCGCGGAGCTCGATCGCTTGGCGGCGGCGACCGAGCGTCAGGCGCAGCACGTCCAGCTGCTCACCGAGGTGGTGCCCGACATCTTCGACGGCGACGTGCAGCTGGCCGTCACCTTGAAGATCGCCGAGCTGTCACGTAGTCAGCTGGGCGATCGAGAGCGCGCGCGGGAGTACTACACCAAGGCGCTCGAGCTGCAGTCGGACGACCGCACCGCGCTGGTGGCGCTGGAGTCGCTGTACGAGGAGGCGGGGGACGGCCCGGAGCTGCTCGCCATCTTGGAGCGCCGGGTGGAGGCCGCTCGAGACGACGAGGAGCGGCGCGCGCTGCTCTTCCGGCGCGCGCAGCTGCTCGCGGAGGTGCTCGAGGAGCGTGACCGCGCGATCGAGGTGTACGAGTCGATCCTCGATCTCTCGCTCGACCAGACCGCGATCGCGCGCTTGATCGACCTCTACACCCAGGCCGCGCGTTGGGATTCGCTGATCGAGCTGTACCAGCGTCAGCTGGACGCGGAGCCCGCCGAGGCAGCCAAGTTGCACGTGGCCATCGCGGAGGTCGCCGCGCGGCGCCTCTCGGATCTGCCGCGCGCCTTCGACGAGGTGGAGCTGGCGCTCGAGAGCGAGCCGAGCCACGCGGGCGCGACGGCGCTGCTCGAAGGCTGGCTCAAGGAGGCGGAGGACGCCGAGCACCGCGCGCGCGCCGCGACGCTGCTGGAGCCGGTGTACCTGCGGCAGGGCGACTTCGCGAAGGTGAAGGACACCTTGGCGGCGCGCCTCGACTTCAGTCAGGACCCTGACGAGCGGCGTGAGCTGCTGACGCGCCTGGCGCAGATCCACGAGGAGCAGGAGGAGAACTACCCCCAGGCGCTCGAGACGATGGCGCGCCTGCTGGCGGAAGATCGCGAGGACGAGGGCACGCTCAGCGAGCTCGAGCGCCTGGCGAAGGTCGCCAGCGCCGAGGGCCGCTTGGCGGAGATCTACGCCGCGCAGGTGGAGGAGGTCGTCACCGACGAGGGCGGGCAGCGGCTGGCGAGGAGGTCAGCCGAGCTGTTCGCTGAGCTGGGGCAGCGTGACCGCGCGCTCGAGCTGTATCGCAAGGCGCTGGCCTTCGAGCCCGAGAGCCTCGCGCTGTTCGAGGCGCTCGACGCGCTACTCGTGCAGGGAGAGCGCCACGAGGAGCGCGCGGAGCTCTACCGCGCCGCGCTCGACCACCGCTTCGAGCCGAGCGATCGCTTGGCGGCGCTGCACGTGATCGCCAGCCTGAAGCGGGGGCCCTTGGGGCGCTCCAGCGAGGCGATCCAGACCTACGTGGAGGCGCTGGACGTCGAGCCGAACGACGTGCCCGCCCTGGAGGCGCTCACGGAGCTCTACCAAGCGGCGGAGCGCTGGGACGAGCTAGCGGAGCTGTACCTGCGCCGCGCCGAGTCCGAGCCCGGCGCGAGCGGCGCGGGCTACCGCCTGAAGCTCGCCGAGCTCTGCCAGACCCGCCTGAGCGATACGCCGCGCGCCATCGAGCAGCTCCAAGAGATCGTGATGAACGACCCGGCTCACAGCGGCGCCATCGCGGCGCTGGAGGGCCTCTTGGGCGATCCGGAGCACAAGGAGCAGGTGGTGGAGATCTTGCGTCCGCTCTACCAGGAGGCGGACGACTGGCAGCGGCAGATCCGGCTGAACGAGGAGCGCTACGCGCTGGCGACGGATCCTGCCGAGCGGGTGGAGGTGCTGCGCGAGACGGCGCGCCTGTGGGAGGCGCGGGGGGGCGATCCGCAGCGCGCGCGGCGGGCGATGGCCGCTGCCTTCGAGCTGTCCCCTGACGACAGCGACGTGCGCCTCGCGTACCAGCGGCTGACGGAGGACACGGAGGCCTGGGACGAGCTGGCGGCGACCTACCGCCGGGTGTTGGAGGAGCACCCCGACTTGCTCGGCGCGCGCGACGTGCTCCTGTACCTCGCGGAGGTGCACGACAAGCACCGCGACGATCCGCGCGCCGCGCTGAACACCTACGAGCGCCTGCGCGAGCTGGAGGACGGCGACCTCGAGCCGATCCAGAAGATCGAGCAGCTGGCCACCCTGCTCAGCGACTGGGATGCGCTCGTCCGCGTACTGGTCGTGAAGGCTGACTTGGTGTTCGACGACGAGGAGCGCGCGTCCATCTGGCGCCGGGTGGGCGAGTCGAAGCGCGACATGCTGGAGGATCGCGCGGGCGCGATCGCGGCGTACGAGCAGGCGGCGGAGCTCGAGCCGACCTCGGCCTTCACCTTGGACCAGCTGATCGAGCTGTACGAGGGCGGGGAGTCACCCGAGCGCCTGGTGGAGCTTCAGCTCCAGCGCGTGGAGCTGTGCGACGAGGACGACACGGATCTCCGCTACGAGCTGCTGGTCGCCGCGGCGAAGACCTACGAGGAGCGCCTGAACGATCGTCCGAGCGCCATCGACGCGCTGACGCGTGCCTTGGAGGCGCGCCCCGGTGACGCCGAGGTGCTGCGCGGGCTCGGGCGCCTTTACCGCGCGGAGGAGCGCTGGCCAGAGCTGCTCGACAGCTTGAAGCTGGAGGCCAGCACCGAGGAGGACGCGGCGCAGCGCGTGCTTATCCGCAAGGAAATCGGCGAGATCTTGGCGGCTCAGCTGCACAGCTACGACGAGGCGCTCGAGGCCTATCGGTTGGTGTTGGAGGAGTCGCCGGACTCGGAGTCCACCCGCCAGGCGGTGCGCAAGCTCGGTGAGGAGCATGAGGACCTGCGCCAGGTGGTGGCGGAGATCTTGGTGCCGGTGCTGCGCGGGCGCGGCGCCTACCTCGAGCTGGTGGACGTGCTCGAGCTGCGGCTCAGCGTGGAGACCGAGCCGAGCGAGCGCAGCGAGACGCTCCAGACCATCGCCGCGGTGTTCGAGCACAACCTGACGCAGCCCGGGCCCGCGCTCTCGGCGGTGCTGCGCGCCTTGAGCGAGACGCCGGAGTCGACCGAGCTCCACGCGGACGCGGAGCGCCTGGCGGAGGCGAGCGATGGCTTCGCGGACTATGCCAAGGCGCTCGAAGAGCGCGCCGGGGCGAGCTTCGACGCCGACTTGGTGAAGGACTTGTACACGCGCCTCGGTGAGATCGCCGAGCGCCGCCTCGCGGATCCGAAGCGCGCTATCTCGGCCTACACGCGGGCGCTGGAGCAGGCAGGGGAGCTGCCTGAGCTGCTGGTCGCCCTGAGCCGCCTGTACGAGCAGGTGGAAGATCACGTCGCGCTGGCGGACACGCTGGAGCGCCGCGCGCTGGCGAGCGACTCGGCCGACGAGCAGGCGGCCATCTATCACCAGCTCGCGCTGGTGCAGATCCAGAAGTTCGAGGAGCCCGAGCGCGGCCTGGGGTCGCTTCGTCAGGCGCTGGAGCGCGTGCCGGGGCACGCGCCGTCGACGGAGGCGCTCGAGGGGCTCACGCAGCACCGCGAGTTGTTCCAAGAGGTGTCGGAGCTGCTCGAGGAGGTGTACCGCGCCGCGGGTCGCACCAGCGATCTCGCGAAGCTGTACGAGCAGCGGGTGAGCTTTGCGGAGACGCCGGGTGAGCGCATCGAGCTGCGTCGGGGGCTCGCGCGAGTGCTCGAGGAGGACGTGGGTGATCCCGCGGCGGCTCAGCGCATCATCCACGCGGCGTTGGCTGACGACCCGAGTGAGGCGTCGGTGCTCGCGGAGCTCGAGCGCCTGGCGCCCATCACGAGCAACTGGGAGGGCGCCGCGGCGGCGCTCGGCAGCGCCATCGCGGCGCACCCGGAGCTGGCGCCCGATCTCGCCAAGGAGCTCAGCCTCAAGCAGGCGGCTTGGTACCGCGATCGAGTGGAGGATCCGGCGCTGGCCGAGACCGCGCTGATCAAGGCCTTGGAGTTCGATCCGGAGAGCGACGAGGTGCTGCTGCAGCTCGATCAGCTCCAGCGCGGGGAGGGCCGCGAGCGCGACTTGATCGCCACGCTGCGCCGCCGCGCGCGGCTCCAGCTCGATGTGTCGATGCGCGAGCTACTCTATCAGCAGGCGAAGGACTTCGCCGATCAGTTGGAGGATCGCGCGCTCGCCGAGTCGCTGCTCCGTGAGCTCTTGGAGCAAGACGACGCCAACCTGTGGGCGCTCTCGGAGCTCACCGAGCTGCGCGAGCGGGCGGGGGACGCTCAGGAGACGTTCGACTTGCTCATCCGCCGCGCGGAGCTGCGCGCCGACGCTCAAATCCTGCGTGACCTCCGGCACCGCGCGGCGCGCGTCGCCGAGGAGCAGCTGAAGGATCCCGAGCGCGCCGCCTCGCTCTACGAGCAGCTGTTCGAGGATGACCCGACGGACAGCGCCGCGGCCTCCGCGCTCCGCACCCTGCTCGCTCAGGCGGAGCGCTGGGACGACCTCGGGCGGCTGCTCGAGCGCCTGATCGACCTGACGGACGCCACCAGTGAGCGCAGCGATCTGCGGCTCGCGCTGGCTGGCCTCGCGCGGGAGCGCTTCGGCTTGCCGGACGCCGCCATCGAGCAGCTCCGCGCCACCTTGGAAGAGGAGCCGGGGCGCCCCGAGGCGGTGGTGCTCCTGAGCGAGCTCTACGTGGAGACGGAGCGCGACGAGGAGCTGGCCGAGCTGCTCGAGTCGCAGATCGAGGCGGCGCGCGAGCGCGGCGACACGGACGCCGAGCTGACCTTCGAGGTGCGCCTCGGCGAGCTGTACGAGACGCGCCTGAGCGATCGCGCGAAGGCCATCGAGACTTACCGTTCGGTGCTCGGTCGCTCCGCGCGGCACCCCGGCGCGCTCACGGCGCTGGCGCGGCTCTACCTGGCGGATGAGCAGCCGCGCGAAGCGGCGGAGATGCTGAGCCAGCTGCTCGACGACAGCGATGGTGAGGAGGCCTGCCGGCTCTCGGCGGAGCTGGCGGACGTCTACGAGCAGCAGAGCGAGCTCGAGTCGGCGGCCCAGGCGCTCGAGCGCGGGCTCACCCGCGGCTCGAATCCGCCCGCGCTGCGTGAGCGCCTGGCGGAGCTGTACACGCGGCTCGAGGCCTGGGACAGGCTGGCCGCTCACCTGGCCGCGGACGCGGAGGCGACGGAGGACGTCGACGCCCAGGTGGCGCTCTTGGTGCGCGCGGCTGACCTCCACGCGAAGCGCCGCGGGGATCTGGCGGCGAGCGCCGAGCTGCTCGAGCGCGCCAGTCAGCTGAAGCCAGACGATCGCGAGCTGATGCTGGCGCTGTGCGACGCGTACAGCGCCTCGGGTCGCGCCAAGGCGGCGGTGGAGGTGCTCGAGCGCATCGTGGAGAGCTACGGCGGGAAGCGCTCGAAGGAGCTCGGTGACATCCACCGACGGCTCGCCACGGCTTACCTCGCGGATGGGGACCAGGGGCGCGCGCTGGAGGAGCTGGACAAAGCCTTCCGCATCGAGCCCGGCAACATCCACGTGCTCAAGCAGCTGGGCACGGTGAGCCTCGACGCGGGGGATCTGAAGAAGGCGCAGCAGATGTTCCGCGCGCTCTTGCTCCAGAAGCTCGACGACGACTCGCCGATCACCAAGGCGGAGGTGTTCTACAACCTCGGGCGCGTCCACCACGCGCTGGGGGAGAAGCCCAAGGCGGTGCAGATGTTGGAGCGCGCGGTGCAAGCCGACGCCGAGCTCAGCGCCGCCGCGGAGCTCTTGCTCGAGCTCAAGGGCTGAGGGCTCGAGCGCCGAGCGGAGCCCGTGCTCTAGGTATCGTGGCTCCGCTCGCTCGGCTCAATCGGTCCTACGGTCGGAGCGCCGCTCGCCGCGCCCCGACCGTCGTCGAGTGAGGCGCCGATGACGCGCGCAGCCCTGAGTCAATCAGACCAGCAGACTAGCTGGTCCGCGCGGCTTCGGTGGCTCCTCGGCGCTTGGCTCGCGCTCGTGGTGAGGCTCTGGGTGTGGACGCTGCGGGTCCGTGTGGTGGGCCCGCCGGCACCTGGCTTGCCGACGCCCGGCTCGCCAGCAGAGGGCTCAGCGACCGAGCCGCCGAGGCGGGTGTTCGTGTTCTGGCACGGCGATCAGCTCCCGCTGCTCGCCTTGCAGCGCTCGCGGCCTACCTGCGTGCTCGTCAGCTGGTCTGATGATGGTGCGCTCCAGGCGGGGGTGATGACGCGGCTCGGCTTCCAGGTGGTGCGCGGCTCCTCGTCGCGGGGCGGCGCGGCGGGGCTCCGCGGCTTGGTCAAGGCGCTGCCCGCCGCCGATCTCGCCTTGGCGGTGGATGGACCGCGTGGCCCTCGGGAGCGCGCGAAGCCCGGCGCGGTGCTCGCGGCGCGCCTCGGTGGGGCGGAGCTCACGCCGCTCGGGGTCGCCTGCGCGCGGGCGAGGCGGCTCGGGAGCTGGGACGCGTTCTCGCTGCCGTGCCCCGGTTCGCGGGTGGTGGTGGCCTGCGGGGAGCCGGTATTGGTTCGTGATACTGATGAAAGCACCCTCGGCGCGCTCGAAGACGCGCTCGCCGCCGTGCGCGCCCAGGCAGCCGCGGCGCTCGACGCTTGACGTCGCTGAGCCGAAGGCGCACACGCGGCGGGTGACCCGGCTGGTGAGCGTGAATGGCCGCATCGTCGCGCCCGAGGACGCGAAGGTGAGCGTGTATGACCGTGGCTTCCTCTATGGGGACTCGGTGTTCGAGACGCTCAGGACCTATGAGCGCGTCCCGTTCGCGCTCACGGAGCACCTCGCGCGCCTCGAGCGCAGCGCGACGCTCGTCGCGATGGAGCTCCCGGTGTCGCTCGAGCAGCTCCAGCGAGAGCTACTCGAGGTGCTGGAGGCGGCGGGCGATCAGGAGAGCTACGCGCGCCTGATGATCACGCGCGGTCAAGGGGAGCTGGGGCTCGCGCCGAGCGAGGCCGAGGCGCTGCGCGTGATCTTGGTGGAGCCGCTCACGCCGCCACCGGTAGCGCAGCGGGAGCGCGGCATCGCGGTCACCCTGTACGGCGCGCGGCGCGCGACCGACGCGACCTTGGCTGCGGGCGCCAAGGTGGGGAACTACCTGACGAGCGTGCTGGCCATGGCCGAGGCGCGCCGAGCCGGCGCCGCCGAGGCGCTGATCGTGGACGGCGAGGGTCAGGTGCTCGAGGGCGCCACCTCCAACGTGTTCGTGGTGAAGGACGGCGCGCTGATCACGCCTCCTATTTCCGTGGGGATATTGCCGGGCATCACCCGCGCCGCGGTGCTGGCCCTGGCGCGTGAGCTGGGCATCCAGGCGCGCGTCGCCCCGCTCGACGTGAGCGCGCTCTTGGCCGCCGACGAGGTCTTCATCACCTCCAGCATCCGCGAGCTGCTCGGTGTGGTCCGCGTCGCGGATCAGATCATCGGCGACGGAAAGCCAGGTGAGCTGACGCATCGGCTCCACAGCGCCTTCCAGGAGCGCGTGCGGTCCGGAGCGCCGTTCTCGCTCAGCCACGGCGAGTGACGCGCTGCCGTCCAATGCCACGGTACCGGATCGTTTGTAGCGAGGTGGTCGCGAAGCTTCGACGTTGGGGCGTGGTTTTTTCGGGGTTGGAAGGGCTCGGTCGCGCCTTGGGTGGCTCCCGCTAGTTGCCTCATCCAGCCATGGCTCGGGCTCAGCGCTGGGCGTCTTTGGGCGCGGCGGCTGGGGGGCACAGCCTTCCTGGCGCCGCCCGACGCGGTGCCGGCAAACCCCCAACCCTGTCCTCGCCTGCTCCCGTTCCAGCAAGAGCGGATGCAGCGTGAATAGCGGCGCGTGGCCCCCGTCAGAGTCGGTGGCGTCGCGCTGGCCCCCATGCTCAAACTGCTAGACGAATCGAGCGGCTGCCAGGGAAGAGCGGCACCTTGGGCGCGTACATCTCCCGGCGTCTTTTTCTGATGAGGACTTGGAACATGAACCTGAAAAAACTCGCTGCCTTGAGCTCTATTGGCCTCGGGATCTTAGTTGGCTCCACCGGCTGCTCGCTCCAGTGTGAGGAGAACGAGGAGGACAACGGCACCACCTGCGTCGCCAAGCCCCTCAAGTTCGTCCAGGCGAGCAACCCCAAGGTCTCGCGGGTGAACTACCGCTCCGGCGGCAGCTTGGACCTGGCCGTCGTCAACGGCTCCATCACCATCGTTCGGGGTGAGGGAGATCAGGTCGTGGTGGAGTCCACCCCGCGCACCGGCAAGCCGCAGGAGACGCCAGACGAGGAGTTCACCGCGGAGCTCGAGGACCTGAACGAGCGCACCCTCGTGGAGGGTAACGCCCAGGGCGACACCATCGTGACCGCGCCCGGCGGCGGCTTCAAGTCGGTGTCCGTGGTGGTGCGGCTGCCCCCGGCCTTCAACGGCACCATCAAGCTGAGCCAGGGCAACGGCTCCACCAAGATCAACGATTCGGCTGGCGCCACCGCCATCGACGTCTTGAGCGAAAACGGCTCTTGTGATCTCAGGGGCTCGACCAGCGTGGTCTCCACCTTGGTGAACTGCGAGAACGGCTCGGTTAGCGTCGACGGAGTGGCTGACTACGTGAACATCATCGCGGGCAACGGCGACTTGTTCGTCCACCTCGCGTCCATCTCGGGTGGCGGAGGGGAGATCACCGCGGACAACGGCGACATCGAGCTGGCGCTACCGCTCGGCGACAGCTACTCGGTGCAGGCGCGCGCCGGGAGCTCGGTGGACTTCCAGAACCCGAACGGGTGCACCGTCAGTGAGGCGGCCGTCAACTCGAAGACGCTGAGCTGCGGCCAGGGTGGCCCGGTGTACCAGGTGGAGGCGCTGCGCACCGGCGCGACGATCTCCGCTTCGTACTGACCCCTGACAATCAGGTGAGCTGCTGGGCGCCCTCGCGGGCGCCCGGTTGCATTTTGTGTTTTGAGCTGTGGCTTGGGCGGGTTTGAAACCCGCCCCTACGCATCATTGGGGCAAGCACACACCGTTGGGGCAAGGTCTTGCCTGCGCGTCGGGTGGTTGCCTACCAGTTGTCGTCGACGGGTGCACCGTCAGCTGCGTTGTCTGACTTCGTGCCCTCCGCCTCGTCAGCTGCGCTGTCTGGATCCGCGGTGGCTGCTTCGGTGAGGGCGGCGCTGGCGGCCTCCGCCTCCGCGGCTTCGGCGAGGGAGGCGCTGGCGGTGGCCTCCACTTCGCGCAGCGCGGCGACATCGGGGCTCATCCGGGGGATCGGCAGTGACCCCCGATTCTGAGCGGCGATCTGCGCCAGGCCCTTCTGGAAGAAGCCAACCAGGAACGGCAGCTCGCTCGGCGGATCCGTGATCAGGCCGCGCGCCTCGATCATGCGGATGGTGGCGGCGACCTCGAGCGCCGCTTGCTCACCGCTGGTCGCCAGCACGCTGATCGCGGCGTCCTTCAAGCGCCGCACCAGCTGCTCCCGCCGCTGCGGAGAGAAGTAGCGGTCGGCGGCCTCGGCCGCCTTCTTGCTGACGATGTCGCGCGCGAGCTCCTCATCGGGCGCCTCCGGGAGGGCGCGCCCGAGCTCCTGTAGCAGCTCACGCATCGCCTCGGGCTCCGGCACCCAACCGGCGAGCTCCGGCAGGCGGTGCAGCGCCAGCGAGGTGCTGGCGAGCTGCCGCGCGTCTTCATCGGCGAGCTCGAAGCCCTCTTCGTCGAAGGGGTGTGGCTCGGGCGCTTCGGGGAGCGGCTGGAGCAGCTCCGCCGCGCTGGTGAGCCCGAGCGGCTCCGGGGTGCCGAGCGTGCGGTGCAGGAGGCGGCAAGCCTCCACGCGCTGGCGCGCCCAGGGCACCGGCACCTTCGCCGGCTTGCTGTCCGCCGAGCCGGCGAAATCGCGCATCGCCTTGCGGAGCGCGCTGGCCGAATACTCGCCAGTGTTCAGGCGGTGCAGGCCCAGCTCGTCATGAGCAATGACGAACGTCGCCTTGTAGCGGCCGTCCTTACGGCGCAGGGTGAAGACGAGCGCGAAGTGCCCCGCTGGATCTGGGCTGAGCAGCCAAGCCTCGTTCGCGGGCGCCGCCTCTTGGGCGACGGGGCGCGCGGTGTGGGTGAGCGTGGGCGGCTTGATCCCGCGGGACTTCAGCACGTTCAGCCCGCGCCGGGCCTGCTTGCGAAGGGGTGAGTCGAGCTGACTTGCGGCCTGCACGGCCTCGGCGTTGCCGGCCGCGATCCAGGCGCTTAGCAGGGCCTCGGCGCCGCCGCCTGCCTCCGTGAGGGTGTGGGCGGCTCGAGCGGCGCTGGCCGTCAGCTGCTCCTGGGTGAAGCTCGGTTGTGCTTGGGTCATGGTGTTCCTCGATGATGCGCGCGCGCTCGGGCGCGGCGTGTGTCCGGTGAAGCAGCTCGGCGCGGTCAGTCAGTCGCGCGCGAGGGCGATGGCCTCGATTTCGACGCGCGCGCCGCGCGGCAGGCCGGCGACGGCGACGGTGGCGCGCGCTGGGGGCGCCTCGCTGAAGTAGCGCGCGTACACCTGGTTCACGGCCTCGAAGTCGCTCATCGCCGTGAGGTAGATGGTGGTCTTGACCACGTCTCGTAGGCTGAGCTGACTGGCGGTGAGCACCGCCTCGAGGTTCTTCAAGGCGCGATCCGTCTCGTCCCCAACCCCCCCTTGAATCAGCTCCCCCGTCTGGGGATCCATCGGGATCTGCCCGCTGACGAACACGAATCCACCGGCGCGCACGGCCTGGCTGTAGGGCCCGATGGCGGCGGGCGCGTGGGGCGTGGTGATCACTTCGCGGGTGGGGCGCGGCTCCATGGGTGCGAATAGTGGAGCGGCGCCTAGGCCGAGGCAACTGGGAGCGGTGCGGTCAATCGAGGTTGCGGCGCCCGTCGATGGCGCGCCCCAGGGTGATGCGGTCGGCGAACTCCAAGTCGCCGCCGTGGGGTACCCCGCTGGCGATGCGAGTGAGGCGGACTTGGTCCCCCAGCTCGCGCGACAAGAGGAGCGCCGTCGCCTCGCCGTCCACCGATGGAGGTGTCGCCACGAGCACCTCCTTCACGCCGTCCTCGATGATGCGGCGCTTCAGCTCCGCGAGCGGCAGCTCGCTGGGGCCCACGCCGTCGAGCGGTGACAAGAGCTTGCCGAGCACGAAGTAGCGCCCGCGCATGGCGCCGCTTCGCTCCACCGCGAGCAGATCTTGCACGCGCGCCACGACGCACAGAAGCTCCGGTTCGCGGCGGGTGTCGCGGCACACGGCGCAGGTGGCGGGGCCGTCGTCCGTGAGCTCGGCGATGTTGCCGCAGCGTGCGCAGGGCTGCACCCGCGCCGCGAGCTGAGACAGCTCGGCGCCCAAGCGCGCGGCGAGATCGTCACCGGTGCTGATGAGGTGGAGGGCGAAGCGCTGCGCTGTCTTCTCGCCGACCCCCGGGAGCCGCGAGAGCAGCTGCACCAGCCGCGTGAGGCTCTCTGGCAGCATCAGGGTGCACCTGGGGTGTGCGCGGCGTGGCGCGGTGATTGGGTGCGGGCGGGTTTGAAACCCGCCCCTACAGGTGCGTTGGGTGATTGGGTGTGGGCTGATTTGAAGCCTGCCGCCACGGGTGCGTTGGGTGATTGGGTGTGGGCGGGTTTGAAGCCTGCCCCGGGTGAGTTGGGATCATTCATAGGGGGCGATGCGCTTCACGCGGGCGCCTAGCAGGCGTTCGGCGGCGAGCACGAGGGGGTGGTTCTTGGCGCGCTCGATCGCGGCCAGGCGCTCGGCCTCGCGGCGCTCGGCCTCCAGGGTGGCCAGGGTGTGGACCTGAGCGTCGGGCAGGTCGAACTCGTAGCGCAGCTTGGGCTCGGCTCCGAAGTGGGCCGTTGCGTGCTGAAGGATGGCGGCGCGCGCCTCCTGGGAGTCCGTCTGGCCTCGGAACACATCGTGGCGATCGAAGCCGAGCGCCACCTCCTCCGCGCTGAACTCGAGCAGCAGCGCGTGGTTCAGCTTCGCGGCGAGGTCCGGGCGCTCGGCGCGCAGCGGGGTGAGCAGCTTCGCCCAGGCCTCGAGGCGCGCGCGGTGCTCCGCGCTGGGCGGGCCGATGGCGGCCGCACGCGCGAGCAAGTACGTATCTTCCGGGTTGCCGCTCGGGCGCGAAGGCGGCGCGCTGGGCCTGGCGGAGGGCGGTGCGCTGGGGCGCACTGAAGGTGGCGCGCTGGGCCTGGTGGAGGGTGGTGCGCTGGGGCGCACTGAAGGTGGCGCGCTCGGCCTGACGGAACGCGGTTCGTCCGTGGATCGAATGGGCTCATGCGGGTGCGGCTCGTCCGTGGAGCGGACGGGTTGATGTGGGCGTGGTTCGTCCGTGGAGCGAACGGGCTCATGCGGGTGTGGCTCGTCAGCTGGGCGGACCCGATCGAGCGCCTCGTCGCCGTCCGCGGCGCCTCCAGCGTCAGGGGCCGCGGGTGCCGAGGCGGGCGCCAGTGAAGCGATTTCGGGTGGTGAGGCAGGGGACGGAGCGGCGCGCGGTGGGCTCGGAGCGGCAGCTGGCGGTTCTTCCGCGGGCTCGCTCGGCGCCTGCGCAGCCGGCGCCGACTCGCGCGGCTGCGGTCGTGCGGGTGGCTGACGGTCCGCGGGTGGGGGCTCACGGCCGCTGGGCTCGCGACCCCCAGGCTCACGACCACTGGGCTCACGACCACTGGGCTCGCGGCCACCGGGCTCGCGGCCATTGGGCGCCGCGCGCGCCCCTGCGAGGCGCCGCTCGAGGCCTTGCAGGCGCGCGATGAGATCATCCACCGGGGTGAGCGGCGGGCGCCGCGCGAGGCGGAGCAGCAGCATCTCCAGCGCGGCGCGCGGCTGGGAGCCCCGCGCGACCTCGTCGAACCCCCGCGAGAACCCGAGGTGCAGCCGGAGCAAATCGTCCGTCTCCGCGCTGGCCGCGAGCGCCGCGAGCTCCTTGAGCTCATCCGCCGTCAGCTGGACGAGCGGCGCTGGGTCAGCCACCAGCTTGGCGACCACCAGATCGCGCAGCAGGCTCAGCAAATCGCGCGCGACGTGGGTCACGTTGTGGCCGCGCTCCGCCAGGCCATGGACGCGCTCGAGGCAGCTCGCGGCGTCCCCCGTCAGGAGCGCCGACGCGATCTGGCGTAGCGCCTCGTGGCTGGCGACGCCCAGCACCTCCGCCACGCGGTCCGTCGTCAAGTCTTCGCCGAAGGCGATCACCTGATCGAGCAGGCTCATCGCGTCGCGCATCGAGCCGGCGGCCTCCCGCGCGATGATGTGGAGCGCGCCCTCTTCCGCGCGGATTTGCTCCAGCTCGAGCACCTGACGAAGGCGCTGGCTGATCTGCTGGGCGCCGATCAGCTTGAAGTCGAAGCGCTGCACCCGGCTCAAGATGGTGGCGGGGACCTTGTGCACCTCCGTGGTCGCGAAGATGAACTTCACGTGGGGGGGCGGCTCCTCCACCGTCTTCAAGAGCGCGTTCCAGGCGCCGCCCGAGAGCATGTGCACCTCGTCGACGATCACCACCTTGTAGCGGTCGCGCTGGGGACGGTAAGGCAGGCTGTCCTGAAGTCGCCGCACGTCGTCGACCGAGGCGTTGCTCGCGCCGTCGATCTCGAGGACGTCCACGTCCTTGCCATCCGTGATCTCGAGGCAGGCGGCGCACTTCAGGCAGGGGCTGCTGGTGGGGCCCGGGTCGGGCCCGCCCGGCGCGTGGGAGCTGGGATCGCCCAGGCAGTTCAGCGCCTTCGCCAGGATCCGCGCGCTGGTGGTCTTCCCAACCCCCCGAACCCCGGTGAAGAGGAAGGCGTGCGCCAAGCGACCGCTCGCGATGGCGCCGGCCAAGATGCGCGCCACGTGGTCCTGCCCCACCAAGTCGGTGAAGGTCATCGGCCGGTACTTGCGGGCGAGCACCACGTAGCTCATCGAGAGCGGACGTAGCAGATCGGCCTTGCTGCCCCAAGCCGCCGTTGATGCTCGGCGCCGTCGGGGCTGGTAGGGTGGGGGTATGCGCACCGCCACCTGGCTCACGGCTGCTTGCCTCACCGCGCTCGGCTGCGCGGCGTCGCCGGGCGTGACGAGCGAAGCGCCGCCACCGTCGCCGCCCGCCACGTCGAGCGCGCCGCCGGCCGCCTCGATCGATCCGCCGCCCGCGAAGGAGCCCGAGCTCCCCAAGCTGAGCTTGGAGCCGCTCGAGCCACGCCACGCGGAGGACGCCGCGCTGAACCTCGAGCTGAAGTTCCCGATCCGCGGGCAGCGCGTCCGCCTCGATCGCGCCGCCGCCTACAACGTGCGGCTGCAGCTCGACGGGCTTCCGCGCGGAACCAAAGGCCGCGCGCTGCTCCAGCTGGACGATCACCAACCCATCGAGGTGGATCCGAGCAAGCCGGTGCGGCTGGGCTCGCTGATCGATGAAGATCGCGATCTCACCGCGGGGCCGCACCTGCTGTTCGCGGTGGCGCTGGGGCCGGACGGGCGCGCCCTCTCGCCGCGGCCCGGCGCCTCGCGTGGCCCGGAGGCTTGGGTGGAGTTCGGGGTGGACACCGCGGAGCTGCCGGAGCGCCCCGCCGTGATTCGGGTGGTGAGCCCGCGCGGCACCTTCAACGGGCCCGCGCAGGCGGAGGCCGCGGAGCTCGACGTGCGGGTGGGGCCGCCGCTCAGCCAGGGCCCGGCGCGGCGGGTGCGGCTCGTGATCCGCGGTCCGGCAGTGCTCAGCCAGGACATCGACGCGGGGCCTCACCGCCTGCTCGGCCTAGTCAGTGGTGATTACCACATCACGGCCACCTTGCTCGACGCGCGCTCGGAGCCGCTCACGCACCCTGGCGCCACCGACGAGCAGATCATCACGGTGAACCTCGACGCGCCCAGCGCGGAGAGCCGCTAGCTCACGGTTGACTGCGGGCGATGGACTCGGGTGCGGTGCCGTCCAACCCCCCTGAAAACCTGAGTATGCTGAGCGCCGCGATGCAGCCTGGCGAGACGATCCTTGGCTCGGGCAGGGCGCCGTGAACTCGGCGTTCCTGTGCGGCGTGATCGCGGCCTGGGCGCTGGCGAAGCTCGCCGTTGGGTCGTTCTTCATCCTGACCTACGCGCAGCGCCGGCGCGACGCGGAGTACCTGCTGTTCGGGCTCCTGTGCTTCGCGGTCGCCGTCGTCTCCGCGGGGATTTCTTTGGCGTATGGCGCCGATGGCTCCGCGAACTGGCAGTTCACCTCACGTTTGTCCCACACCGGCGCGATCGCGGCGGGCGCGCTCAACCTGCACTTCGTGGTGCGCTACACCCGCGCGCCGTACCTCGGCTGGGTCAAGCTGGCTTACGTGTTGGCGGCGCTCTTCACGGCGGTGAACCTGAGCGGCCACTGGTTCCAGCCAGGGACGGATCAGACGCTCAGCTCGGAGGTGCTCGGGAAGGTGGTCACGCACCTGGTGGCGGAGCCGACTCCATTTGGTGCGGCGTTCTACCTCGTCACCACGCTGCAGCTCGGGTTCGGCTTCTGGCTGATCGGCGCGGTGTTCGCGCGGGGCCAGCGCGAGGCGGGCTGGGTGATGGTGGGCGCCAGCGTGCTGGTGCTCACCTTCGTCAACGACGTGCTCCTGACGACCGGCACCATCCCCAGCGTGTACTTGGTGCCGGGCGGCTTCCTCATCTACGTGTTCTCCATCGGCGCCACGCTGCCGGTGCGCTACCGGACGAAGGAGCAAGAGCTCGAGGCGGTGACGAGCGATCTCGCGGTCGCCGCGGAGGAGCTCCGCTCGTCTTACGTCGAGCTGCAGGTGGTGCAGGACCAGCTGAGCGGCAAGGAGCAGCTGGCTCAGGTGGGGGAGCTGGCCGCGGCGATCGCGCACGAGGTGCGGAACCCGCTGGCGGTGATCGTCAACGCGTGCGCGAGCCTCCGCCGCCCTCAGCTGGCCGAGGACGATCGCACCATGCTGCTCGGCATCGTGGAGGAGGAGGCGGGCCGCCTCAATCGGCTGGTGACCGATCTGCTGCGCTTCGCTCGCCCGATGAAGGTGAACCGCTCACCGGTGGCGATGATGGCGCTGCTCCAGCGCGCCGAGGCGCGGCTCTCCGAGGGCGTGGAGCTCACCCTCGACATCAGCGACGATCCCGAGGTCCAGACGCTCTGGGTGGACGCGGGGCTCTTGCCGCTGGTGTTCGAGAACCTGGTCTCCAACGCGTGCCAAGCGATGCCTAGCGGCGGGACGGTCCACATCAGCGCGGCGCTCGAGGCGGTGGGCGATCGCCACGAGGTGCGGATCACGCTCTCCGACTCGGGCCATGGCATGGATGAAGACGTGATCGAGCGCGCCGTCGATCCGTTCTTCACCACGCGGCCGAGCGGCACGGGCCTCGGCCTGCCGATCGTGGAGCGCGTGATCAAGGGCCACGGTGGCAGCCTCGACATCGTGTCGCGCCCGGGTCACGGCACCGACGTCGTGCTCCGGCTCCCGGTGCGGCGTGAGGGGGAGGAGGAGTTCCCGCCGCGCTTGCAGCGGCTGATCGACGCGGCTAGGCGGAGGCCATGAGCGAGGCGAGCCATGGCCTGCCCTTCGAGGCGCCTCCCGCGCGCTTGGTCTCGTCGGGCGCTCAGCGCTACGGGCGCTTCACCCAGCCACCCCAGCGCGCGAACCTCTTGGACGCGCGCTACTTGGGGTTGCCGCGCCTGCTGCGCCGCGCGCGCCTCAAGGAGTGGCAGGCAGTTCAGCTGAGCTCCGAGCAGGTGTTCATGAACGTGGCGCTGTTCGATGCCAAGCTCCTCGGCCTGGTGCAGGTGAAGCTCTACGACCGCGCGCGCGGCGTGAAGCACGTGTTCGAGCGCCAGCTGCCGCCCGGCTGCCTTAGCCTCACGGATTCGCTGTTCGGCACGCGAAACAGCCACCAAGGGCGCGGCGTGCAGCTCAGCTTCGACAATCGCTTGGACGTGGGACGAATCCACGTGGTGCTGGACGTGGCGCCGGGGGCGGGCAGGCCCCGCATCACGGGGCGCTTCAGCCTGCGCGTGGCCGAGGGCGCGCCTCAGTCAGTGAGCCTACCATTTGCCCGCGGCGGCATGTACTCCACCAAGGGCATGTTCCCTGTGTCAGGTGGCCTGACGATAGGTGATCACCGGCTGACGTTCGGCCCGTCGGACACCTTGGCCACGCTCGACGACCACAAGGGCTATTACCCGCGCGTCATGCGCTGGGACTGGTTCACGGCGTCCCGCTTCGGGGAAGATGGCGCCCCGCGCGGCTTCAACCTCACGGCCAACCAGTGCCGTGACCCGGAGCGCTACAACGAGAACTGCCTGTGGGTGGGTGACTCGGTGATCGCGCTGCCGGTGGTGCGCTTCTCGCGCAGCGCCGAGGAGTGGCTCGCGGTGAGCGAAGGGGGTGAGGTGGCGCTCCGGTTCAAGCCCAGCGTGCCGGGGGACGTGCGGGTGAACGCGGGGGTGATCGAGAGCCGCTACCAGGGGCCGTTCGGCACCTTCAACGGGGAGATCGCGCCGCGCGGCTCCCCGCGCGTGGTGGTCCGCGATTGGTTCGGGATGGCGGAGGATTTTTACCTGCGCTGCTGAGCGCGCGCCGGAGCTCGTTCGTTGAGCTGCCGGTCGTCCCGAGATAGCTCGTTGAGCTGTCGTTTCACGCGCAGGCCGTTGGCCGCTGAGCGCCGCTGCCGCTGAAGCAGCCCATCACCTACGCGGCGGGCGCGTGCTCCGCGGCCCAGGCGTAGAGCTCGGCGAGGCAGCGCTCGCCCAGCTCGGTCGGCTCCGCGTGCTCACGCAGCGTTTGGATGCCATCCAGATCTTTCTGGATGATGGCCTGGTAGCGCCGCTCGAAATCGGGGGTGGTGGCCACCGGCGCCTGGGCTTGCTTCAGGCGCCGGTACAGCTCCGCCACGGGGACGAAGGCGTGCACCGCGAGCAGCACGCCGTGCAGCGGGCGTGGATCGGGACGGACAGGGGAGGTGACGAGCTGCCCATAGCCATTGTTCAAGATGGGGGAGGTGGCGATGAGCGCGTTCAGCTTGTTGTGGGAGAACTCGTGGATCAGCGCCTCCGCCAGCGTCATCACGTCCGGGTGCAGGCTCAGGTAGGCGGTGCCCACCGCCTCCGCGTAGGAGGCCGACAGGTGCCGCTCCGCGTCGTAGCCCACCGGATGGTAAGCGTGCATGACGAGCTGCATCTCCGCCGCCAGCTCGGGGTAGTGAGCGTCGATGAGCGCGTAGGCCTCGGCGACGGCCGCCTGCCAAGCCTCCGGCTCACGCCCGCCCAGGTCGAGCGCGTTGCCCTGCTTGTCCGGGTGCGCCTCCTCGAGCGCGAGCGGGTTGTTGTCCGTGGTGACGAGGTGAATCTCGCCGCAGATGGGGAAGTGGGTGCGGCGCACGCTGAGCGCTACGGCGCCCTCTGCCGGCGCGGCGTGAGGGTTCTCGGCGCCCGCGCCGATCGCGGCGAGCTGCTCCAGCTCGATGAGGTGAGCCTGCTCACCGAGCTCCACGACGAGCTGCCCATCGCGGAGCCCGAGGCGCGCGTCGGGGTGGAGGCTGAGCTCCACCTCGAGGCAAGCGACGGCCAACCGGGGGCGAGGCAGCGTCAACTTCACGCCGCCGGTTGGCAGCTGGTGCGCCACCGCCAGCTCGAACCAGATGAGCGCCGTGAGCTCGCCGAGCAGCGCGTCCAGGCGCCGCACGTCACCATCGCCCCACAGCTCGCGGTGCAGGCAGCGAATGAGCACGGAGACTGACGGCCTCCGCAAGCAGCGGTAAGCCAGCCCCGCTGACTCACCGCGCAGGAGCGCCGTGAGCTGCGCCCGCGCGTCAGCGAACGCGTCGAACACCGGCGCCTGAAAGCGCCCCATTGGGATCTGCGTCAGGAGACGCGCGGTGTACTTCAGGTACTGCCCCAGCGCGCGCCTCGCGGTGGTGGAGTCCGGGAGCGGCAGGGTGATGTCCAGGGGAGCCACGGGCATGCCCCGAAGCATGGCGCAGGTTGGGTGACGTGGCGTCTGGATAACGCGCGGGCAGCGCGCGATCGGGGGCAGCGCGTGATCGGGGGCAGCGCGGATCAATAGGGTGCGGCAGTTTGATCCGCTTGCCGACCGACTTCGCGCGCTGGGGTGGGCGCTGAGGGTCGCTGACGTCGGCGCCTTGACCGCGGCGTGGCGTCGCCCAAGGCTCCGCCCCATGGCAAGGAGGCGGCGTTACTTGTTCGTCTGCACCAACCGTCGGCCGGATGACAGCCCGCGCGGATCTTGCGCGGTGAGCGGGGCCGTCGAGATCCACGCGGCGCTGAAGGAGCTCTTGCAGCGTCGCGGCCTCGCGCGCGTCGAGGTGAGGGCTTGTACCGCGAGCTGCCTCGACGTGTGCTGGGTGGGGCCCGTCATTCACGTCGCGCCGGATGACTACTTCTATGGCCGGGTCACCCTGGCTGACGTCCCGGGCATCGTGGACGCCCTCGAGCGCGGTGAGCGCTTGGAGCGCCTGGTGCTCAGCGAAACTGACTTCATCGACCCCTTGCGCCCGGAGGCCTCATGACTCAAGCGACCCCCATGGCCCGGCTCGTGCCGGAGGAGACGGCCATCGTCGTCGTCGACGTTCAGGAGCGGCTCGCCCGCGTGATGCCGGAGCCGCGCGTCCAGGCGGTGCTCCGCTCCGCGCGCATCTTGCTGCAAGGCGCGAAGCTGCTCGGCGCCAAGGCGCTCATCACCGAGCAGTACCCGCAGGGGCTCGGGCCCACGGTGGAGGGCGTGCTCGAGGCGGCGGAGGGCGCTCTGCGGCTCGAGAAGCGCTGCTTCAGCGCCTGGGATTTGGAGGCCTTCCAGACGGCGCTCGGCGCGCCTCGGGCGGTCATCGTGCTGGGGATGGAGACCCACGTCTGCGTGTTTCAGACGGTGCGCGATCTGGTGAACGCTGGCTACGCGGTGCACGTCCCGGTGGACGGCGTGAGCTCCCGCCAGGACGATCACCGTGAGGCGGGCCTCCGTTCATGTGAGCGTGCGGGAGCGCTGCTCACCACCAGTGAGACGGTGGCCTTCGACTGGCTGCGCTACGCCGAGGGCGACGCCTTCAAGGCCTTGTCCCGCGCCATCCGCTGAGTCGTCTGTTTCACTGACGAGCGGCGCCCCAAGTTTTTTTTGGGGGGGTTGGTCCAGGCGCGCGCCGCCGGGCGTCGCTGCAGGCGCTGCGTGGTTCCGTGGGGAAACGGTGGGTGGCACCTGGATGGCTCGAGTGTTTCCGTGTGGAAACATTGAGTGGTGCCTGTTGGTGATTGAGGCTGCGATTCCGTGGGGGGACGATGGGTGGCACCTGGGGTGGGGCGCGCGGGGACTGTAGGGACGCTCGGTGGGCACCGGCGGGACCAACCCCCTGCCCTGACCGATGAAGCGCCGAGCGGGGTGGCGAAGGCCCGGTGTGCTGCGTACCGGTGCTTTCAGCCGGGCCTCATTGCTAAATCATTGAATGATTACAATGGGTTATGGATTCGGCTGGCTTGGCTCGACGAATTGTCACGGCGTGTCATAGTGTCACGCATGAGTGACATGCTGGCGGTAGCCCCGCGATCTCCAGGAGCCGAGGAGGCGCCCGCGCCGCCGCGTCAGACCGAGGACCTGACCGTTTTGGTGGTGGACGACGAGCCGGCGAACCTCGAGAGCCTGCGGAAGATCTTCGAGCGCGAGCAGCTGCGGGTGTTCACCGCGGAGAACGCCAAGGCCGCCTTGGAGATCGCGCGTCACCACCGGGTGCAGGTGGTGCTGAGCGATTTGATGATGCCGGGCACCAGCGGCGTGGACCTGCTCCGCGTGCTGAAGGAGGTGTCACCCGACACCGAGGTGGTGCTGATGACGGCCTATGGCACCGTGGAGACGGCCGTGGGCGCGATGCGCGAGGGCGCTTACGACTTCGTGGAGAAGCCGCTCCGCCGCATGCAGATCGTAAAAACCGTGCGGAAAGCCGGGGAGCGCTTCCGCTTGGTCGCGGAGAACCGCTCGCTCCGCCGCGAGCTGCTCCTGCTCACCACGCGCGAGATCGTGGGGCAGAGCCCGGCGCTCCGGCGCGTGATGGAGATCGCGACGCAAGCGGCGCCCTCGCTCGCCACCGTGCTGGTGCTGGGGGAGAGCGGCACCGGCAAGGAGCTGATCGCGCGCTACATCCACTCCAAGAGCCAGCGCGCCGAGGGGCCCTTCGTGGCGGTGAACTGCGCGGCGCTGCCCGAGTCGATTTTGGAGGCGGAGCTGTTCGGTCACGAGCGCGGCGCCTTCACCGGCGCGGCCCAGCGCCGAGAGGGGCGCTTCGCGCGGGCGCGCGGGGGTACGCTTTTCCTTGACGAAATAGGCGAGCTCAGCCCCCAGGTGCAGGTGAAGCTCTTGCGGGTGCTGCAGGAGGGGGAGTACGAGCCGCTGGGCGGGGAGCCGGCGCGGGCCGACGTGCGTATCGTGGCGGCCACCAACCGGGATTTGGCGGCGGAGGTGGAGGCGGGGCGTTTCCGTGAGGATTTGTATTACCGGCTCAACGTGATCGCGGTGACGGCGCCGCCGCTCCGCGCGCGGCGCGAGGACATCCCGCTGATGGTGGATCACTTCCTCGGCGTGTACTGCAAGAAGAACGGGCGGGCGCGGCTCACGGTGGAGCCGGAGGCGATGGCCAAGCTGCTCGACTACGACTGGCCCGGCAACGTGCGTGAGCTGGAGAACGTGATCGAGCGCGCCGCGGTGCTGGCGCGAGGCGACAGCCTGGGTCTCTCGGACCTACCCGACGCGGTGGCCCAGGCGAGCCCGCGCGCGCCAGACAGCTTGGAGTTCCCCATCGGCACCCCGCTCGATGAGGTGGAAGAGCGGCTGATCCGCGCGACCCTGAAGCACACCTCCGGCGACAAACGGCTGGCGGCGCAGCTGCTCGGGATCTCGACCCGCACCATCTACCGGAAGCTCGGCGAGTGACGTGGCCGAGGGCTGCGGCGGGGCGATTTTGTCAATTTGGCACACTGAGCAGGTGTTTCAGGGGGTGGGTGACAACCTGGCGGTTCGGGCGCGGGGGTAGGCCGCCAAACCCGCTGAATTTCAACGTGATTGGCCATTGACCGTTGGCACGGCTCTCGCTTTAACCCGGGTGCCCCCGGCTCTGGCCGCACCTGACCGCGTATGTCCCTCGACACCCTCCTCAAGAAGCACTTCGGTAAGCTGGTGCTCGCGCTGCTCGCGGTGACCGCTTACCTGCAAGCCGCTGGGACCAACCAGCTGCTCGGTGGGTGGCTGTTCGGGGCGCGCGCGGACGCGCTCGGCGCGCTGCCGAAGAAGTCGCCGGACGTGGGCGCGCTGAACCGACAGGCCACGAAGACGGCCAGCGCGGATCCCATCATCGAGCGCAACCCCTTCGACTCCGTCACGGGCCCGCTGAACGCGAAGCCGGTGGAGGAGTTCCCGGAGGAGGTGGGGCCCGTGGACACCAACCCGCTGACCGCGCCGGCGTGTGACGGCGTCACCGTGTCCATCATCACCGAGTCGCCCGATCCGCTGTGGTCGTTCGCGGCGCTGCGCGGCCCTTCGGATCCGGCGCCCAAGCTGCACCGGGTGGGCGACACCCTAGGCGACAAGACCGTGGCCTACATCGGGGTGAACCCCGCGTCGCGCAGCCCGTCCGTGTGGCTGGAGGCGGGCAACGCGCTCTGTCAGGTGCAGCTGTTCGGCACGCCGGATGCCCCACCCGCAGCGCGCCCCACCGCCACGCCCGACAAGAAGGCCGCGGCGGACTCAGCTAGGGCGGCCGCCGTACCTTCGGACATCGCGAACAAGATCAAGAAGGTCTCGGACACAGAGTTCGAGGTGGACCGCTCGGTGGTCGACAAGATCCTCGCGGATCAAGCGGTGCTGATGAAGTCGGCGCGCATCGTGCCCGAGCAGAAGGACGGGAAGGTCGTCGGGATCCGCATGTTCGGGATCCGTGACGACACGCTGCTCGGCACGCTGGGCTTCCAGAACGGCGATCGGCTCGAGAGCATCAACGGCTTCGACATGACCTCCCCCGAGAAGGCGCTCGAGGCCTACGCCCGGCTCCGCACCGCCGGCAACCTCAAGGTCCAAATCAACCGCGGTGGCAAGCCCACCACAGTCGACTTCCGCATCAAGTAGCGGCCGCGCCCGCGCGTCGCCGAACCGCCCTCGGGCGCCCGCGTGAGCGGTCTTCCGCCCTCCTGAGATAGCTGTGACATCGAACCGAATAGCCCCCTCTGCTCCAGGCTCTGGAGAGCGCGGTCACCCGTCGACTTCCCACGCTGTGTCTTCGTCGGGCACTGTGTTTTCGTCAGGCGCCGTGCTCTCTGCGTTCTCGTCGCGGCCTGTGCTCTCGTCGCGGCTCGCGCGCTTCGCGCTCGCGGGGGTGAGCCTGGGGCTCTTGTCGCTGGTGAGCGTGGACGCCAGCGCGCAGATCCGCGCCCAGCGCCGCCCCACCGCGACGCCCGCGCGGCCGCCGGCTGGGCCTCCTGCTCCGCCCACCACGCCGGGCGCTCCCGCGGCGGACGATCCGCCGGGCGCCGCCGCGCCGCCGCCGCGCTCGATGGACGCCATCGCGAAGGCGGTGGAGACGGAGTACCGCCCCAAGGGGATGGGGCACCTGGTGAAGTTCAACCTCCAGGACGCCGACTTGGCGGAGCTGGTGAACCACATCAGCGGGATGACGGGGCGGCGCTTCATCTACGGCGCCAAGGTGCGGCAGATCAAGGCGACCGTGGTGTCCCCCACGCCGGTGACGCTGGCCGAGGCCTACGAGGCCTTCCTCAGCATCCTCGAGGCCAACGGCATGACGGTGGTTCCGCACGGTCGCTTCTTGAAGATCGTCGACAGCGGCGGGATCTCCACGCAGCCAACGCCGATCTACTCGCGGGGGGCGCCGGTGCCCGGCACCGCGGGCTTCGTCACGCGCCTTTACCGTTTGCAGCACGTGTCGGCGGATGAGGTCGCGCAGCTGCTGATGAAGTTCAAGAGCAAGGAGGGGGACATCTCCACCTTCTCCGCCGGGCAGCTGCTCATCATCACCGACACCGGGGCCAACGTGCGCCGCATGATCCGCCTGATCGAGGAGGTGGATGTCGGCGGCGCGGGCACCAAGATGTGGATCGAGCCAGTGCACTACGGCTCGGCCGCGGACATGGCCAAGCAGATCGGGGAGATCTTCGAGCTGTCTGGCCAGGGGGGCGCGGGGGGCTCCTCCGGGGGCTTGGGGAAAGTCACGGCAGATGACCAAACCAACTCGCTGGTGATCGTCGGTACGGAGGACGCTTACCTCCGGGTGCTCGAGTTCATGAAGCGGGTGGACGTCGCGCCCGCCGCCGAGGGGAAGATCCACGTGCTCCCGCTGCAGCACGCGGTGGCGGACGAGCTGGCGGCGACGCTCACTCAGATGCTCGGTGGCACCTCGGCGGCCGCGGCGCGCCCGGGGACGGGCGGCGCTCGCACGGCGCCCGCGATGGCGCCCGGCGCGGCGGGGGAGGGCTCCTTCGAGGGTGAGGTGCGCGTCACCGCGGACGCCCCCACCAACTCGCTGATCATCACCTCGAGCGCGCGCGACTACGCGCAGCTTCGCATGGTGATCCAGAAGCTCGACATGCCGCGTCGCCAGGTGTTCATCGAGGCGGCGATCATGGACATCTCCGTTTCGCGCGGGACGCAGCTCGGCATCAACTACCACGGCGGCACCACCTTCACGGCGCGCGACAACGACGACAGCGTGCTGTTCGGCGGCTTGAACCCGATCAACTCGGTGCTGCTCACCCCCGATCAGCTCCAAGGCTTCGCGGTGGGGGTCCGCGGCCCGGAGCTCGACGGCACCTCCAACCTGCTCGGCACTGGCATCAGCATCCCCGCCTTCGGTGTGGTGCTGAACGCGATCGCGACCAGCGGTGACACCAACGTGCTGGCGACGCCCCACATCATCGCCACCGACAACACCCCGGCGGAGATCAACATCGGGGAGAACATCCCGCTCCAGACCAACATCGGCGGCTTGGGGAACCTGGGCGCGCTGGCGGGCGCCAGCGGCTTCGGTGGGCTCGGCGCGTTGGGTGGCCTCGGCGGCTTCGGTGGCTTCAGCACCCCGCGCCAGGACGTGGGCACGAAGATCAAGATCACGCCGCACATCAACGACTCCGATCAGGTGCGGCTCGAGATCGAGGCGGAGGACAGCTCGCCCGGCGCGGCGGCGGGTGATCTCGGCGCCGTGAGCATCACGCGCCGCAACGCCAACACCACCTTGGTGGTGCGCGATCAGGAGACGGTGGTGATCGGTGGTCTGATGAAGGACTCCGAGCAGACCAGCAAGACGAAGATCCCGGTGCTCGGCGACCTGCCGGTGCTCGGCTTCCTGTTTCGTCGCAGCGAGACCAGCCTCCGTAAGAGCAACTTACTTTTGGTGCTGACGCCCCACATCATCCACGATTCGCGCGATCTACGCGCCATCTTCCAGCGCAAGATGCAGGAGCGCCAAGAGTTCCTCGACCGTTACTTCGTCTTCGGCTCGAGCAGCTGGAGCCCGCCGCGTGACTGGACGCGCACCAACGGCTTGGTGGAGGACATCCGCCAGAGCTACCTGGAGGCGGAGGAGCGCCGCCAGCTGGAGGAGCAGCTGGAGCGTCCGAAGGAGCGCCCCGAGCATGAGCCGTCGCCGCCCATCGACATGCCGCAGGTGGTGAAGTCGGGCGGCGGCGCGGGCGCCTCACCCACGCCCGCCACGCCCAGGCGGCCGACCACGCCGCGCCGCCCGCAGCAGCGCACGCCTCAGCGTCAGGGCGGGGGCGGCTCGTCCCAGCTCGACGCCCCGTCGGCGCCAGGCAGCGCGGCTCCCCGCATCAACCCGATGGCGCGCAGCGTGGCCGTCGATCGCACGGAGTGACGATGCGAGAGCAGCGCGCCTTGGGTCAGGTGTTCGTGCGGCGCGGGGTGCTCACCCCCGAGGTGCTGGAGGGTGTGCTCGCCCAGCAAGCGGAGAAGGCGCAGCCGCTCACCGAGCTCTTGATTCAGTCGGAGCTGGCCACCGACGCCAGCATCGCGCAGGCGCTCGCGGTGGAGTGTGGGCTCGGCTACCTGGAGAAGGTGGACGCCGACGCGATCGACGCCAGCGTGGCGATGCGGTTGCCCATCGGGTACGCGCGGAGCCACCGCTTGCTCGTGACGGGGGAGGACGAGACGACGGTGCACGTGGTGTGCGCCGATCCGCTCGACACTGCCGCCCTGGATGACATCCGCGCCACCTTCGGCAAGCGGGTGTCGGCTCGGGTGGCGCCGGCGCCGGTGATCGTGGACGCCATCAACCGCGTGTTCGAGCGCGGCGCCACCTCCGCGGAGCTCAAGAGCGAAGAGTCGTCAGGGGATGACGATGAAGTCGACATCCTCGACTCCGATGACGACGCCCCGATCATCCGCTGGGTGAACAGCCTGTTTTCCCAGGCGGTGCGCGAGCGCGCGAGCGATATCCACATCGAGCCGGAAGATCGAGAGGTGGTGGTGCGCTTCCGGGTGGATGGTCAGCTGCATGTATCCAAGCGCGCGAGCCGGCAGTTCATGAGCGCCGTGGTCGCGCGCGTGAAGATCATGGCGGGGCTGAACATCGCCGAGAAGCGCCTGCCGCAAGATGGCCGCATCAGCTTGAAGATCGCCGGGCGTGGGATCGACGTGCGCGTCTCCACCATCCCCACCAGCCGCGAGCACGAGCGGGTGGTGATGCGCCTCTTGCACAAGACGAACACGCTGCTCGGGCTAGATGAGCTGGGCTTCTCCCCGCGCGATCTTTACCTGATGCACGAGCTGATCGAGCGCCCCAACGGCATTATCTTGGTCACCGGCCCCACCGGCAGCGGTAAGACGACCACGCTGTACGCGTGCCTCAACCGCATCAATCGCCCCAACATCAACATCCTCACCGCGGAGGACCCGGTCGAGTACGAGCTGGGCGGCATTCATCAGGTGCACGTCCAACCGAAGATCGGCCTCACCTTCGCGAGCGCGATGCGCGCCTTCCTCCGCCAAGACCCGGACGTGATCATGGTCGGTGAGATCCGCGATTTGGAGACCGCCGAGATCGCGATCCAGGCGTCGATGACTGGCCACTTGGTGCTCTCCACCATCCACACCAACGACGCGGCGGGCGCCTTCACGCGCCTCATCGACATGAACGTCGACAACTTCAAGGTGCGCTCCACGGTGATCGGCCTCTTGGCGCAGCGCCTCGTCAGGATCCTGTGCGATGAGTGCAAGGAGCCGTATGAGGCCACGCCGCACGAGCTGGAGCAGCTGGGCATCGATCCGGCGGCCACGGAGCGACGGCTCAACCGCAAGGTGGGCAGCGCGTATCGGGCGCCCGGCGTGGAGTACGTGCCCCCAGGCTGGCTGGGCCCGGAGATGCCGACCTTCCACCGCGCGGTGGGCTGTGATGCGTGTAATGGCAGCGGCTACATCGGGCGTCGCGGCATCTATGAGCTGCTGATGGCCGACGACGACGTGGGTCAGCTGGTGATGGCCAAGTCAGATGCCCAGAGCATCAAGCGCGCGGCGATCGCCAATGGCATGGACTCCCTGCGTGACGACGGCGCGCGCAAGGTGCTGGCCGGGCGCACCACGGTGGAGGCCGTGCTCGCGGCCACTCAAGAGGACTCGTACGACTGATGGCCGTCTACGCCTACCGCGGGATCCAGTCGGCGACCGGGAAGCCGACCAAGGGCTTCAAGGACGCCGACAACCTGAAGGCGCTGCGCGGCGCGCTGCGTCGCGAGGGGATCCTGCTGACGGAGGCGACGGAGGAGGCGGAGCGCAAGCAACGCGCGAAGAAGGACCTCAACCTCTTCGCGGTGTTTCAGCGGCCCAGCACCAGCGACATCGCCGTGATGACGCGCCAGCTCGCCACCTTGGTGCGCGCCGGCGTGCCGCTGGTGGAGTCGATCGGCGCCCTGAGCGAGCAGGTGGAGAACGAGCAGCTGGTGATGATCCTCACCGCGGTGCGTGAGAACTTGAACGAGGGCACCAGCTTCGCCAAGAGCCTCTCGGTACACGCCAAGGTGTTCCCGCCGCTCTACATCAACATGGTGGAGGCGGGGGAGGCCTCTGGCACCTTGGAGGCAGTCCTAGAACGCCTGGCTGACTTCATGGAGAGCCAGGCGCGGCTCAAGGGCAAGGTGGCTGGCGCGCTCGCCTACCCGATCCTGATGGCGCTGGTGGGGACCTTGCTGGTCGGCTTCTTGATGGTGGCGGTGGTGCCCAAGGTGACGGCCATCTTCGACAGCTTGGGCCAGCAGCTGCCTTGGTACACGGAGCTGCTCATCTTCGTGTCGTCCATCGTCGGCGGCTATTGGTGGCTGATTTTGGGGTTGGGGTTTGCCGGCACCTACCTGTTCCGGCGCTGGAAAAAAACCGAGAAGGGTAAGCTTAAGTGGGACAAGTTCCTGCTTCGAGTCCCGCTGTTCGGGCGCCTCAACCTGCTGGTCGCGGTGGCGCGCTTCAGCCGCACTTTGTCCACCTTGCTCGCCAGCGGCGTGCCGCTCCTCACGGCCATGAGCATCGTGCGGAGCGTGCTGGAGAACGCGCTGCTCGAGCAGGTGGTGACCACCGCGATCGGCTCCATCCGTGAGGGTGAGAGCATCTCGGTGCCGCTCAAGAAGAGCGGCGAGTTCCCGCCGATGGTGACCCACATGATCAGCGTCGGGGAGCGCTCGGGTCAGCTCGAGCAGATGCTCGAGAACGTGAGCCGCGCGTACGAGGCCGACGTGGAGGTGCGGGTGCAGGCGCTGACGAGCCTGCTCGAGCCGATGATGATCGTGATCATGGGCGGGCTGGTGGGCTTCATCACGATGGCCATCTTGATGCCCCTCATCCAGATGAATGACATGGTGCAATGACTCATGCTGCGGCGCCGCCGACTCCTGGAGCAGGACATCTTCTTCCCGTGGGAGGGGAGGGGTGCGCTGCGTCGTCGGCTGCGGGTGGGGCGGCTGCGCCGCGCGCTGGTGCTGATGGGCCTGGTCTTGGTGGTGCTGGTCATCGCGCTGCGCGAGCGGCAGCGCGCCGGGGTGCGGCAGACGCGGGCGACGCTGCTCGACACGCGGCGGCTGGTGGAGGCCTACCTCGCCGATCATCAGGGAGGCTGCCCAGCGAGCCTCGCCGAGCTGGCGCGCCACGCGAAGGTCGCGAAGGTGCCGCAGGACGCTTGGGGGCGCGACTTGAGGCTGATTTGTCCGGGGCGCCGCGAAGGGTCCCGTTACGAGCTGATGAGCGACGGCCCCGACGGCTTGCCCGGCGGGCTGGATCGCATCGAGTGAGGGCAGGCACGGGGGCCTGCCCCTACGAACACCGCATGATGGAGCACGAACCGATGAAGAACCTCTCGAATCTACCCCCCTTGACGATCCTGGCGCGCGCCCTGACGCGGCGGCGCGGCCCGGGCGTGCGCGCCCGCGCCGCCGCGCGCGGCGTGACGCTGTTCGAGGTGCTGATCGTGGTCGCCATCCTCGCGATGGTCGCCGGTGGCGTGGCGGTGTTCGCGCTGCCGAAGTTCCGCGAGGCGCAGATCAAGACCGCGGAGACCAGCGCGCGGGTGATCCGCACGGCGGTGCAGCAGTGGCAGCAGGTGAACAACGAGGTCTCCTGCCCGACCATGAGCCAGCTGGTGCAGGAGAAGCACATCGACTCCGCCACCAACACCGATGACCCTTGGGGTGAGGCCTTCATCCTCAGCTGCACTGACGATGAGGTGGTGGTGAGCTCCAAGGGCCCCGACAAGAAGAAGGGCACCGCGGATGACATCCGGGTGCCGAAGGGCAGCGCCGCCGAGGAGTGATGTCACGAGCCGCGCCGCACTCTGCCCCTCAGCCTGCCTCTAGTCAGTCCACCGGACCGGACGGGAGGGCTGTGCGCGGCGCGCGCTCGGGGGCGCTGCGCGGCGCTGCGAGCGGCAAGGGCGCTGCGCGCGGCCTCACCTTGTTCGAGGTGCTGCTGGTGGTGGCGCTGATCGGGGTGATGACCGGCGGGGTGCTGCTCGGCAGCGGCGCGCTGGGTGGCGCCAAGCTCCGCAGCTCGGCCACGCTGATCGCCGCTGGGGTGCGCTTGGGGCTGAGTCGTGCCAACGCCACCGGGCGCCCCACGCGGATGGTGTTCGACTTCGAAGAGCGCCGCGTGATCTTGGAGGAGAGCGCGACGCGGATGCTCCGCGAGAAGGACGATGGAGAGTCCACCGGCGCCGGCGCGGATCCCGCGACCGAGGCGGAGCGAGCGGCTCGCGAGTACGCGGAGGGGCTGGTGAAGGCGCCGCGCGCGCCGCGCGCGCGCTTCAGGCCCATGAAGGCGTTCGGCTTCGACGGGGACGACGGTGAGGCGGGGCGCGGCCTCGAGTCGGGCATCGTGCTGCGCCAGGTCCAGACCGAGCACGATGGAGAGCCGCGCACCCAGGGGCGCGCTTACCTCTACTTCTTCCCGGGGGGCGGTACGGAGCGCGCCGTGATCCAGCTCCAACAGGGTAAAAAGGACGATGGGTTGACGGTGCTGGTCAACGGCCTCACCGGCGCCACGCGCATCGAGCGCGGCTGGGTGGAGCTGGAGCCGCCGCGTACGGATGACGACCTCGGGGAGCGCTCCGAGTGACGCGCGCGCTCGCGAGGGACGGCTCGCGTCGCGCAGCATCCTCTAGCTGCGCGGTGCCTTCGCGTGCAGCGTCTCCGCGCCGCGCGGTGCCTTCGCGCGCAGCGTCTTCGCGCCGCGCGGTGCCTTCGCGCGCAGCGTCTCCGCGCCGCGCGGTGCCTTCGCGCCGCGCGGTGCCTTCGGCGGAGCGTGGCTTCACGCTGCTCGAGGTGTTGGTCGCCGTCGCGATCCTCGGTCTGGGGCTCAGCGTGATTTTGTCGGCTCAGACGGGTCTGTTTCAGAACGCCACCCGCGCCGAGAACCTCAGCGTCGCCCCCGGGCTCATCCGCTGCAAGATGAACGAGCTCGAGCTCGACCTGCTGCGGGACGGTTACTCCGTGATGGATCAGCACGAGTCGGGGCCGTGCTGTGAGGAGGACACCAACCGCCGCTTCAGCTGTGATTGGTCCGTTGAGCTGATCAAGCTCCCGGAGCCGCGAGACATCGGCTTCGGCAGCGGCGACGGGGGCCTCGACATCGGCGGCTCGAGCGGTGGGCTCGGCGCCCTCGGCGCGCTGGCGCAAGCCGACACCTTGGGCGCCTCCGGGCTCGGTCAGCAAGACTTGGGCGGCGTCGCCAGCATGCTCACCCAGAGCGGCGGCAACCCCATCGACGGCGTGGCCAGCATCGTCATGGGGATGGTCTATCCGCAGATCAAGCCGATGTTCGAGGCGAGCATCCGCAAGATCACGGTGAAGGTGCGTTGGAAAGAGGGCAAGGTCGAGCGGGACCTCAGCGCGGTGCAGTACGTCGCCAGCCCGCAGCAGGGCGGGTTCGATCCGAACGCCGCCGCGGGGCTCGAGGGCCTGGAGGGCGTGCTCGGGGGCAGCGGCCTCCAGGGCGGCGGCCTCCAGGGCGGCGGCCTTCCAGGGGGTCTCCAGGGTGGCGGTCTGCCAGGTAGGGGCCTGCAGCAGGGCCTCCCAGGCGGTGGCCTGCCGAGCCCCAGCCCTCGGCCCAACTTGCCGGGAGGTGGGAGGTGAGGGCGCGGCGCGGCTTCACGCTGCTCGAGCTGCTGGTGGCGGTCACCATCCTCGCGTTGGTGAGCTTGCTCATCTACGGCGCGTTCTCCGGGCTCCGCTCGACGCGCGACGGGGTGGGTCAGGTGAGCGGGCGTTATCACGAGGGGCGGAGCGCCATGCAGCGCATCGCGCGGGAGCTTCAGGGCTCCTTCCTGTCTTTCAATCGCCCCATCGATGCCTCCTTGATGGTGCGCCAGACGGCGTTCATCGGTCACCGCGGCTCACCCGCGGATCGGGTGGATTTCACCTCCTTCGCCCACCGGCGCCTCGATCGCGACTCCCATGAGTCCGATCAGTGTGAGCTCTCTTACTTCGGCTCGCCCGATCCCAAGCAGCGTGGGGTGACGGACTTGGTGCGCCGCGTGTCCCCCTACATCGACCTCGAGCCGGATCGCGGCGGGCGGGTGCAGGTGCTGGCGACGGACATCGATCTGTTCCAGCTCGAGTACCTGGACCCTTACACCGGCCGCTGGCAGGAGCAGTGGGACACCACCCAGGCGCTCGGTCAGAAAGACAGACTACCGCTTCAGGTGCGGGTCACCCTGGTGCTCAACGGGGGGCGCCGCGCGGCGCGCGGGCGCGCGAAGGGCGCGATCACCTTCGACACCAAGGTGAAGATCCCGATCCAGACCCCGATGGACTTCGCGGGGGTGGGGGCGCTGGTCCAGTGAGCGTGCCCAAGGCCATCCGTTACCGCCTGCGGAGGCGGCGCTCGCGTGAGCGCGGCGTGGCGCTGATCATGGTGCTCGGCGCGCTGACGGTGCTCACCGTGATGCTCACGGAGTTCCAGACGGAGTCCGCCGCGGATCTCTCGAGCGCGCTCTCCTATCGGGACTCGGTGCGCGCCGAGTACGCGGCGGTCAGCGCGCTGAACTTATCGCGGCTCTTGCTCGCCTCGGAGCCCACCATCCGCCAGGCAGCGGCGCCCATCTTCCTCTTGATGGGGGGGCGCTCGTTTCAGATCCCGGTGTGGGAGTTCGCGGACCGCATCCTCGGCGCCTTCAACGACGGGGAGGGCCGCGAGCGCTTCGAGAGCCTCGCGAGCGTGCGGCTCGAGGAGGGTGAGAACCTCGGGATGGAGGGCGCCGGCTTCGAGGTGAAGATCGTCGACGAGGACTCGAAGATCAACATCAACCTCCCGGCCAAGGGCGACGCCTTCAGCCAGGTGCGCACCGGCAGCGCCATCGCCACCCTGATCAGCGGCTTGCAGTACGATCCGCTGTTCGAGGGCCGCGACGGTGATGGTCAGTTCACCGACCGTCAGACGCTGTGCGCCGCGATCGTCGACTGGACGGATCCAGACACCCAGCAGGCGGTGTGCTCCATCGGCTCGGAGACGGCGCAGTCCGCCGCCCCGGAGGACTCCTTCTACCAACAGATTGGTCAGGCTTACTTGCGAAAGAACGCCGCCTTCGACAGCCTGGAGGAGCTGCGGATGGTGCGCGGGATGAGCGACGACGTGTGGGCGAACTTCGTGGAGCCGGAGCCCGGCGATCACACCCAGCGCACGCTCACCGTGTGGGGCCGCGGCGGCTTGAACGTGAACACCGCCAACGCGCAGGCGCTGTGGACCATCATCTGCCAGTACGCGGTGGAGACCACGCCCATGTGCATCGTGCCGGAGGAGGCGATCAAGTTCATCTCCATCGTCAGCATGCTCAAGTCCTTCACCAGCGGGGTGCCGCTGTTCAACTCGCCCAAGGCCTTCCTCAGCGCGATGGCGGGGCAGGGCATGTTCGGCACCGTGCTCTCGGCCATGGCGATCGAGCCAGTGCAGTTCAAGTCGGCGGCCGAGGCGGAGAAGGCGATCACCACCGAGAGCAAGGTGTTCAGCGTGGTGGTCACGGGTCACGTGCGCTCCGGCAAGCGCGAGACGAACGTGAGGATCCACGCCGTGGTGGACATGGACGGCGCGCCGCCGCCCGCCGAAGGGATCTTGAACGCGCTCGGTCAGGCGGGTGGGCAGAACGCCGCTGGGAACCCGACTCAGGGCGCACCCGGGCTCGGCAGCGGCACCGTGGTGGGCACGCAGCCGCTGCCCGATGGCGCCACGGAGGGCGCTTTATCAGGTTATTTCGCGCCCGATCCGGCGGGGCGCATCCTTTACTACCGGGTCGAGTAGTTCATGCTTAGCTACGCCCCGCTGCCATAGCGCTGGGCAAGCGGAGGGCTTACCCCTCGCACGAGGACGATGGCCAGAATCATAGGGATCGACATCCGAGACACGCACGTGCGCGCCGCGCTGCTGCGCACGCGTTTCCGTGTGGTCGAGCTGGAGCGGCTCTCGGAGGTGCAGGTCACGAGCGGCGTGGAGGCGGCGCTCGCGGAGGCGCTGAAGCCGATGCTCCACCTGGGTGAGCACCTGGCGGTGGCGATCGATGGTCAGCGCGCCTTCGTGCACACCCTCAAGATCCCGAGCACGGCGCTGCGTCAGCTGGGGGACGTGCTCCCCTTCGAGCTGGAGGCGGAGATCCCCATCGACATCGACGAGGTGGTCTACGACTACCGGCTGCCGAAGGGCAGGGCGTCGGGGCCGGTGATGGACGTGCTCACCGCGGCGGCGCGTGAGGCGGACGTGCGCGCGGCGATCCAGCTGGTGAAGGGGGTCACGCGTCGCGAGCCGGAGCGGGTGAGCCTCGGCGCGCTGCCGCTCGCCAACCTCGGGTCGTTGGCGCCGGCGGCGCTCACGACGCGGCCGGTGGCGCTGATCGACTTCGGCGGCGCTCACACCGACTTCGTGGTGGTGGACCAGGGCCAGGTGGTGTTCGCGCGCACGCTCTCGCAGGGCGTGGGGGTGCTGCCCGCTGGGGCGGAGTCGCTCGCTGCGGAGCTGAGGCAGAGCCTCACGGCGTGGCTCGCCAAGGGCGGGCAGGGGGTGGAGGTGGTGTACCTCACCGGGAGCCTCGCGCGCGGCGCCGCGGAGTATTTGGCCTACCACCTGTCGACCCCGGTGGAGGTGCTGCCGCCCCTCGACTTGAAGCTGGCCGATACCGCGCAGGGGGCGGACGTCCCGCGCTTCGCGCGCGCGATCGGCATCGCGCTCGGGCTGCGCAGCGGCGCTCAAGATCTGAACCTGCGCCAGGGTGGCGGCGGCTTCCAGTCGAGCTTCGGCGCGCTCAGGGAGCGCGCGCCGGTGCTCTCGGGGCTCGTGGCGTCGATCTTCGTGTTCTTCTTGTTCTCGAGCTGGGCCGAGCTCCGCGCGCTCGATCGCGATCACGAGGCGCTCGAAGCGGCGCTCAGCAAGCTGAGCCTCCACGTGCTCGGTGAAGAGACGACCGATCCAGAGCGGGTGTCCGAGCTGCTCGACAAAGGGCCAGGTAAGCAGGACAGCGATCCGATGCCGCGCTTCGACGCGTTCGACGTGATCGTGGAGATCTCGAAGGCGGTGCCGCACACGGTGACCCACGACATCGAGGACTTCGACGTCCAGCGCAGCAAGGTGAAGATGAACGGCGTGGTGGGCTCCACGGACGAGGCCCAGAACATCGCCACGAAGCTGAAGGAGCACAGCTGCCTCCACGACGTGAAGGTCTCCAAGTTCACCCAGGTGGTGAACAGTGAGCGCCAGAAATACGTGCTCGAGTTCGACGCCCTGTGCCCGGAGGATGGCGGCGGCAAGAAGGCGGTCGCCAAGGCCGATCCATCGGGGGGTGGTAAGTGAGCCTGGCGGAGCGCTTCGAGCGCCTGGAACCGCGGGAGCGCCAGCTCGCCCTGGTGCTGCTCGCCGTGTTCGTGCTGCTGTTCGTGGTCGGGATCCCGGTGCTGGTCCAGAGCTCGGTGTCGAGCGCGCGCGAGGAGAATGAGAACTTGCGCTACGCGCTGAGCTCCATCCGTGAGGGCCAAGCGAAGTACGCCGCGCGCTCCATGGGGCAGCAGGCGGTGGTGGAGCGCTACGCCAAGACCACCCCCGCGCTGGCCGGCTTCTTGGACAACCTCGCGCGCCAGAACAAAATCGAGATCGCCGAGAGCCAAGATCAGGCGACGGTTCCACACGGGAAAGTCTACGAGGAGCGCTCCACCCGCATCACCCTGCGCAAGGTGGGGATGCTGGCGCTCTCGAAGTTCATGGAGGCCATCGAGGTCTCGGGTTACCCCGTGAAGATCAGCCGCCTCAACATCAGGCGGAGCGGCTCACAGCCCGATCAGTACGACGTGTCGATGACGGTGTCGGCCTTCGACCGTAAAGACCCGAAGGCCACGCCCGCCAAGGGGGACGACGGATGAGGCGCGTGCTCCGCTACCTGGGCTTCGCGGCGTTTTACAGCGTGGCCCTGACCGCTGGCCTCTACCTCACGCTCCCCACGGAGCGCGCCAAGGTGGCGCTGGAGACGGAGTTCAACGCGCGTCAGGACGGTGAGAACCCGCTCACCATGAAGATCGGCGAGCTCGACACCTACTGGCTCAGCGGGCTCGAGCTGAAGGACGTGGAGCTGACGGGTCAGCCAACCGTGGACGCCGACGGCAAGGTGGGTAAGGCGGAGCGCTACCTGATCGACGCCGCGCGGGTGCGCGCCTCGATCTTGAGCGCGGTGACGGGGGGGCTCTCGGTGGGCTTCGACGCGGAGGCCTTCAGCGGCACGCTGGACGGCACTTATAAGGCGGAGGGGGAGTCGAAGGACATCCGCATCAGCCTCCAGGACTTGGCGGCGGGGGAGCTGCCGATGCTCCAGCGCACCACTGGGATCCCGATGCAGGGCACCTTGTCCGGTGAGGTGGAGCTGACCTTGCCCACGGGTAAGCTGTCCGAATCGGAGGGCAGCGTGGAGCTCACCGTCTCGGGGCTGCGGGTGGCCGACGGCAAGACGAAGATCCGCGACACCCTCGCCCTGCCCGAGATCAACGCGGGCACGCTGCGGCTGCGCGCCGAGATAAAAGCAGGCTCACTGACGATTCAGGAGCTGAAGTGCGACGGGAAGGACATCACCGTCATCGTGGAGGGCAAGGTGCGCCTGCGCGACCCGGTGGAGAGCTCCCTCGCCGAGATGACGCTGCGCTACCAGTTCAAGGACGCCTACCGCAGCAAGAACGAGATGACCGAGGCGCTGCTCGGCAAGGAGGGCGGCCCCCCGGGCGTGTTGGATTTGGATCCGTCCGTCCGGCGCGCGAAGCAGCCCGATGGCTTCTACGCGTGGCGCTTGAGCGGCCCGCTCTCGAAGCTCAAGTTCGACCCACTGTCTGGTGCGGCGGGCCGCGCTCCGGCGCGCCAAGGGCTCCGCAATCGCTTGCGCTGAGTCAGCTGCGCTGACTGTGGTGCCGGGCGGGGGCTGACAGCGGGACCAACCCCCCAAAAAACCAACGCGAGGTGGGTACGGGCCTCGGGCGACCCCCTCAGGCTAAGGTGAGGGGCTCAGGAGTCCACGCCGATCTCTAGGCGCTGGCGCAGCTCGAAGAACGGCTCGCTGACCGCGTACAGCACCAGCTCCTTCAGGCGCTCTTGAGTGGGCACCGCGCTCGAGGCTTCGTCAGAGGCCTTGATGATCTCGGCGGTGGTCTCGAGGTCGTGGCACACGATGAGCCCCGCGCGATCCGCCGTCAGATCCACGCCGGCCACCCAGCGCTTGAGGTCGAGCGCGCCGCCGCCCTCGAGCAGCTTCGAGACCACCCGCGCCAGCTCGTCGCGCGTCTGCGCCGTGAGGTGCCGCTCGAGCGCCTCTGTCGCCTCGCGCACCGGGCCCTCCAGCGAGGCCGCGACGGGGAACTGGGGCGCGATGATCTTGATCGCGGCGAACAGCCACGACTTGAGCCCCGTGCCCGAGGGGATCAGGTGGCGCAGGTACATTCCCGGGCGGAAATACGTGAGGTGCCGCGCGGCGATGAACGCGGCGGCCTGCGGCGGGATCTCCGCGGCCAGCGCCGCGGTGCCGAGCACGATGGAGGGCGCGTGGGCGTGGAGGAACGAGAGGCCGCCCGGGTCGTTCGGGTTGCGGAAGGTGGGCGGCGCCGCCATCCCCAGCACGCCGGCCGCGTAGTGGAGCGTCTGGCTCATGGGGTAGGGGTCCGTCGCGAGATCCACCTGATACGACTGATCGTAGCCGAGGTCGGCGAAGCTCTGACCGCGGGCCAAGATCACCGCCGGCTCGATCAGCGCGAACACGCGGGTGAGGAGCGGATCCGTGTAGCTGTGCTGCACGCGCGCGTCCCAGTCTTGCTCGTTCATCGCGTCTTGCGCGTGAGCGGGCGTCTCCGAGCGCATGCGCCGGTAGAAGCGCTCCTCGTCGGGCTCCGCCAGGTTCATCACGCTCAGCGCCTGGCACAGGCACCAAGCGGCGTCCGCGCGCTTCACCTCGGTGTAGAGGCGGCGGAGCAGCTTGTAGGAGTCCGGCCGGTAGGGGTTCTGACGTAAAATAGCGAGCTGCGCGGTGACCGCCTTGCCCAGGTACTTGTGCGGGTCCGACGCGTAGAGGTTGGCGAGCCGCTCGCTGCGCTCCTTGTTGTCCGGGTCGAGGGTGTGCGCGGCCTCGAGGGCGTCGATGGCCTTGTCCGTCAGCCCCAGCTCGGTCTCGTAGAGCTGAGCCAGCTCGGTGAAGGTCTCGAGCAGGGTGGCCGTGTCCTTCTTCTCCGAGGCGCGCCGCAGCCGCCGCTCGAGCAGGCGCTCCACCGCCTCGTGATCGCCGCGCTGGCGCTGGAGCTCGATCAGCTCCGCGAGCGCCTTGGTCATCTCGGGGTCGAGCTCGAGCACCCGCTCGTAGTAGCCGATGGCCTGCTCCACCTCGCCCAGCTGACGCCCGGAGACGATGGCCGCGGAGTGGAGGTACTTGGCCTTCTGCCGTGAGTCGTCGACGAACTCCGCGAGCCGGAGCACCACCTCCACCAGCTTGCCCCAGTCTTTCTCCTCGCTGTAGAGCTGCATCAGCTTGGTGAGCAGCCGGCGGTCATCGGGGCGATCTTCCAGGGCGGCGACGTAGCTCTTCGCCGCCTGGGTGCGGTCGTTCAGCTTCTCCGAGGCGATGTCACCCATTTCCATGAGCAAACGCACGCGCTCGTCGCCCTCCACCGCCTCCAGGTGCTGCGACTTGATCTGGAGCGCCGCGGCGTAGTCGCCCTCCGTGAGGTGGATCTCCGCGAGCGAGGTCATGGGGATGAGCTCGGAGGGGTTCAAGTCGAGCGCCTGCTCGAGGGCTTCCTTCGCCGCCGCGAGCTCGCCGCTCTTCCGCAGCGACTCGCCGTAGCGGTAGAGCGCCGCCGCGCGCTCTGGCTTCGAGAGCTCGCTCGAGAAGCGCTTCAAGAGGTCGTCGTGCAGCTCGCTCGCGCGCTTGGCGGAGCCGTGCTCGAAGGTGACGCGCGCGACGCGGGTGAGCGCCTCGCGATCGTCAGGGGCGATGCGCAAGAGCGTATCCATGGGGATCAGCGCCTTCTCGGTGGAGCCGCTCTGGCTCAGCGCGTCCACGTAGTTCACGAGGATGCGCGTCGCCTCGGCCTTGTCCATCGAGTCGGCGTTGTTCGCCAGCTGCTCGTAGTGCGCCGCCGCCTCCACGTAGCGCGCGGCCTCGAAGGCGAGATCGCCGAGCACCATCAGCGCGGTGGGGTTGGTGGGGTCCAGCGTCAGCGCGCGCTTGGCGGCGTCCTCCGCCTTGGCGTCGTCCTTCAGGCGGTCGCGCGCGAGCTTCGCCATCTCGGCGGCGAGGCGCGCCTTGGCGCGGGTGCCCTCCGTCTGCTCGAGCTCGCGCTGGAGCAGCTGGAGCGCCGCGGCCGTGTCGCCGCGCGCGGCGTAGGCCTCACGCAGCGCCGCGGAGGCGGACGCGTCCTTCGGGTTCGCATCGAGCGCGAGCTTGTAGCGCTCGATGGCTTGGTCGCGATCGCCGCGCGCCTCGAGCAGCTTGGCCGCGCGGATGTACTGCTCGGCCTTCGCCTCCGGGCTCGCCGCCTTCTGCGCGAGCGCGTCGATGGCGCTGAGCGCCGCGTCGGCGTCGCCGCTCGACTCCCGCAGCCGCGCGAGCGCCTCGAGCGCGCCGGCGTGCTCCGGATCGGCCTCGAGCACGCGCTCATAGGCGGTGGTGGCGCGCTCTGGGCTGCCGATCTGCTCGCTCAGCACGCGCCCCAGGGCGAGGCCGAGCTCGATGCGCCGCGGCGCGTCCGTCACCAGCTTGAGGTGCCGATCGTAGAGCTCCGCCAAATCTTCCCAGCGATCGAGCGCGCGGTAGTGACGTGACAGCGCGGTGAGGGCGCCCTCGTGGGCGGGGTCGATGCTGAGGATCTGCTCCCAGGCGTCCGCCGCCTTCGCGTGGTCGAGGAACTCCTCGTCATGGATGCCCGCGACACGCTCCCACAGAGTGATCTTCTGGCGCGGGGTGGCGGCGAGCTGGATCTGGCGCGCGAGGTTCTCGAGCAGCTCGTGGAAGCGCCCGGCCTTGCTGAGCAGCCGATCGACGCCGCGCAGCGCGTCGAGGTTGGTGTCGTCGAGCTCCAGCGCCGCGCGGTAGCGGCGGGTGGCCTCCACGTCGTCGCGCAGGTGATCTTCGTAGATCTCCGCCGCGCGGCACATCACGTGGAGCTGCTCTTCGCCGCGCAGCGCGTCGGCGCGCCGATCGAGGATCTTCACCAGGCCAGCGAAGTCCCCGGTGCGCTGGTAGATCTTGGCGAGCGCTTCGCTCGCGCGAACGTGCCCAGGATCCTCCGCGAGCACCTGCTTATACAGATCGCGCGCGCCGCCGGAGTCCCCCAGCTGGTGCTCCAAGATCTCGGCGGCCTCGGCGCGCAGGTCACGCGCCTTGGCCGGCGTCGCCGCGGCGTCCGCCCGGCGCGTGAGCACCATCCCCAGCTCGGGCCACTGCTGGGCCTTGCGGTAGATACGCGTCATGCCGTCGAGCGCCGCCTCGTTGGAGGGCTCCGCGGCGATCACCGCCTGCAAGCAGGGCAGCGCCAAATCCGGGCGCGATACCCCGTCAGCGTACCAGTCCGCCATGCGCAGCAAGATGAGGCTCTTGGTCTCCTGCGGGATCTCCTCCGCGATGGCCTCGTTGCAGGTGGCGAGCACGTCGCCCCACGCGTCCTGGCGCTTGCCCACCAGTCGCTCCACCTCGTCGGCGTAGTCGTCGTTCTCCGCGTCCTCACAGAACGCCTGGGTGTAGGCGATCAGCGCCTGGTCCTGATCGTTCAGCTCGGTGGCGTAGAGCCGGCCGATGTCCGCCAGGGCGCGGGCGCGCTCCACGCGGCTCTCCGCCTGCTCCGAGCGCGCGAGCAGCATCTCCACCACCTCTTCGTACTTCCCCAGGCGGCGGCGCGTGTCCTCCAAGCCGGTGATCGCGATGTCGTCCGTCGGGTCGAGCTCGGTCAGCCACACGTAGGCCTGCTCGGCGCCCTCGTCGTTCTTCGCGTGCTCGTAGAGCCGCGCCGCGCGGAACAAGAGGCCCTTCTTCGCCTCCTTGCTCTCCTTGTCCGTCGCCTCCATCTGATCGGCGGCGACCCCGAAGGCCTCGGCCACGCGCTCGGCGCTCGCGCCCTCGTCCACTGCGGCCTCCAAGGCCAGCGCCGCCTCCGTGTCGCTCGGGTCGGCGACCAGCGCGTCGATGCGGTTGTCGAGCTCCTCGTCGCTGATCTGCGCCTCGCGCTTGGCCTGTGAGCCACGGCCGAGCAGCTCCAGGCTCTCGAGCAGCACCCGCGCGTCAGCGGGGCGCTTGTCAGGATCTTTGTTCAACAGCCGCAGCACGAACTCGTCGAGCTCGGTGGTGATCCAGCCGCGGGGGGCGACGCTGCTCGGCTTCGGCGGCTCCCCCTTCAGGTGACCGATGGCGGCGTCGATCGCCGTCTTCTCGTCGAACAGCGGCTTGCCGGTGAGCACCTCGAACAGGAGCGCGCCGAACGAGTAGACGTCGCTGCGTGGATCGGCGCCCTGACCACGGATCTGCTCGGGCGACACCGTCTTCAGCGAGGCGACGGTGGAGAACAGCTCCTTCTGGCCCGCGCGCGCCCGCGCGCGGAGGCGATCGGAGCCGGCGTCGAGCAGGGTGAGGCGGGTGGCGCCGTCAGCGCCGCGAACCACCAGCACGTTCTCGAGCCGCAAGTCGCCGTGCGCGATGCGGCGGCGGTGCAGCGCGGCGAGCGGCTCCAAGATCCCTTGCAGCAGCGGGCGCGCCTCGTTGATGTGCATCGGGCCCGTGCGCTCGATGCGCGCCGACAAGAGCTGCCCGTCGATCAAGCGGTGCGCGACGTAGTAGCGCCCGCCCACGGCGCCCACCTCGAGCCCGCTCGGGAGCCCTGCGTGCTCCGTCTGCGCCACCAGCCGTGTGACCGTGAGGAAACGCATCAGGCCGCGCTGGTCACGCGCCGCCTCGCTCCGCAGCACCTTCACGCGGTAGTCGGCGTCGCCCCGGCGCCCGACGTAGCTGACCCCGAGGCGACCCTCACCGAGGCGCCGCGTCAGCGTGAAGTCCCCGAAGGGCTTGCCCACCTCGAGCTCGTCTGGCTGCACCAGACCCTGACTGCGGATCTGCGTGAGCTTCGGGTTCACCTCGTCGCGGCTCGCCAGCACGGCGTCGCACAGCGCCTCCACCGCGTCCGCCTCCAGGCAGTGGTCCGTGAGGGCGCGTACGAAGGAGCCCTTCGCGGCGGTGCCGCCCACGGCCTCGGGATCGAGCCCCAGCACGTCGCGGGAGAGGTGGATGATTTCGTCGAGCTCGAAGAGTCGCTCGAGCTCGGCGCGCAGGATGTCAGTCTCGACCATGCTCTATAGTTCCGTATCAGGGGGCGGAGGGTTCAGGCGGTGGGTCGCCTCGCGTTGCGTCGCGGGCGGTCAGGCGACGCTCGCGTCAGCGTACGCTTGCCGGGGGAGCCGCTAGGATCGCTCGATTCGAGGTGGACCGGCGAGAGACCGGCGTGGATCGTGGGTGGGGAGGGGCGTGTAGCGCGCGGAGCATAACGAAACGGTCTTGGAAATGACACCTGAACCGGCGGCCGGATCACCCACTCGAAGGACGGGGCACGCAAGTCACCCCCCCGCAGCCTGGCGCCGACGCGGTGCGCCAGCGACTTGGGCGGAGGCCTCCCCCGGGCGACCACGCGGCGATCCTCGCGCTCCACTCGGCCGCCGTAGGCGTCCGATGCCGCGGCTATCCAAGCGGCGCTCGTCGCCCATGGGCGCCTAGAACTTGCCCACGCAGCGCGTCACGGGTGATGGCTCCTCGGATGCTCCACTGGCGCGTGCTGTTCGAGCGGGTGCTGCCGATCGCTATCTTGGCGGTGGCCTGCGTCTCCGTGCCGTGGCTGATTTTCTCGAGCGACGGCCTGCCGCGCCTCGACAAGCTGAAGACGGAGCGCGCCGCGGTGGACGAGGAGATCTCGCGGCTCAGTCAGGAGATCCATGAGCTCCGCGCCGAGGTGGCGAGCGTGAAGAGCGACCCGGCGCGGGTGGAGCAGGTGGCGCGCGACGAGCTTGGCCTGGTGCGTCAAACCGAGGTCGTGTTCCAGTTCACTCGCTGAGCCGCCTCGCAGGCGCCCGGCTCTGGCCCCATCCGGGCGCGCTCGGGAGTAGAGGGTGGCCCGGCGTCGCTCACGAGGTGCGCGGTTCTTTTGGGGCCGGTCCCTTGCTCGCCCGCGTGGCGTGGGCGATCCTGCCCGGGTGTCGGTCGATCTCGCGCGGCGCCTGATCCGCATCGGTAAGGTCCCGAGCGTCGCCGTCGAGCGCGCGCTCTGGCGCTGGGTCAACCAGGGTGAGCCCTTCCTCAAGGTGCTCACGGAGTCGCAGCCCGAGGTGAGTCAGTTGCTCGAGCGGGTGGCGGAGCGCGCCTCGATCCCGCTGGTGCGGCGCGTGGTGGCGCACCCAGGGCTCGTCGAAGAGCTCCCGCGCGGGCTGTGCGAGCGCCTGCTCGTGGTGCCCCTGCGGCGGGATCCGCAGAGCGGCAGCGTTGACGTGGCGGCCGCCGATCCGCTCGATCCACACCTCGCCCGGGAGCTCGGCTTCCACCTCGGCGGGCCCGTGAGGCTACTCCGGGCGGAGGTGCCGGAGCTGGTGCTCGCGCTCGGCGCGATCGAGCAGGCCGTGGGGCGTGATGACACGGACCGCGACGCGACGCGCGGTGCGCCCCATGAGCCAGGCGCCAGAGCGCGCCACGCGTTCGACAGTGTGCCTGCCTCTGAGCGCACGCCCGCCTTCGGCACCCCGGTGGTGCGCCCCGATAAAGTCATTTTACCTGTCCATCGCAGCCCGCGCGCGAGCGACCCGCCGCGCAGCCAAGAGCCTTCGGAGCCTGCGATCCCGCTGGTGAGGCGGGCGCACGAGGCCGCGCCGCCAGCGCCCAACTTGGCGGAGGTGGAGGAGCAAGCGGACCAACTGGCGAGCGCCGAGCTCGCGATCGCGTCCAGCGCGGACCGGGTGGTCCAAGTGCTGGTGGACGTGCTCGAGACGGTGTCACACGTCGCCGTGGTGCTCACCAGTCGCGGCTCGGAGTTCGTCGGTCGCGCTGGCACCCAGGGGGTGGATCCTGAGCTGCTACGCGAGGTGCGTATCCCCGCGGATACGCCCAGCGTGCTGCTCACGGCGTGCGACGTCGGCTATTACCTGGGTGAGCTGCCCACCACGGAGGCTCACGCCGCGCTGGGGCGCGCGCTCGCTGAGCCGGGGGAGGTGTTGGTGCAGCCGGTGCGCGTCGGGGGGCGCGCGGCGCTGGTCGTGGTGTGCTCGGTGGGGATGGACAGCGCGCGCGTCACGCGGCGGGTGGAGGAGCTCTCGCAGCGCGCGGGGGCGGCGCTCGAGCGGATCTTGCTGGAGCGTAAGCTGCGCAGTTGACGGCGCTGGTGTCCGTGCCAGCGTTTCGCGGCGCCGACGCGTGCGGCCGGACGCAGCGCCATCACGGCGCTCGAGCATTCGTCAGGTCGGTTGTTTTTTAGGGGGTTGGACGGCACCGCGCAGGGCGGCGCTGTGGGCTCGCGCCGGAGCGCCGCGTGACTGACGTCAGCGCACCTGATGGTTCCAGTGATGGCTCAGCTCGCGTCGTGCGCGGCGATCACCTCGGGGGGCGCTTGCACCAGCTCGATCAAGACACCGACGCCCCCCTGCGGCTCCTGCTCGCTCCCCTTCGGGTGAATGAAGCACACGCGGTGACCCGCTGCGCCCACCCGGATCCCCCCGGGGGTGAAGCGCACGCCGCGCGCCGAGAGCCAGCTGGTTGCGGCGTCCAGATCGTCCACCCACAGCCCGACGTGGTTCAGCGGTGGCTCGTTCACCCGAGGCTTGCGCGCCGGATCGATCGGCTGCATCAGGTCCACCTCCACTCGGAGCGGCCCGCGCCCGCACACCAAGATGTCCTCGTCGACGTTCTCCGCCTGGCTCTGAAAGCTCCCCACCTGCTCGAGGCCCAAGAGCTCGAGCCACAGGTGCCGGAGCGGGTCTTTGTCGGCGGCGCCGATGGCGATCTGCTGGAGGCCCAGGACACGGAAGGGTCGGTCAGTCATGTTTGCTTCGATCTAGATGGAGGACGGCGCTCGATCTGGTCAGCCGTTGTGACGAAGCCCCGTCCTAGTCAGCTACCTTGATGAGGGTTACGGCAGGCGCAGCTGGACCCCGCCGCCGAACTCCATGCTCGCGTTGATGGATCGGAGCACGCCCACCGTGGTCCCCGCGGAGAGGTACACCCCGAACACCTTGGCGAAGTCGTACTGAGGGCCCGCCGCCAGGTGAAACTGGAGGTCCCCTTTGTAGTCAGGCTGATAGGCAGTCGCGTTGGCGAACTGGTACGTGGCGCCGGTGCCGCCCTCCGCCGTGAAGGCCACGGCGGGCTCGATGAAGATCTTGAAGCGGGAGTCGCTCATCGTGTACGCGCGGAGCCCGGCGCCGAACAGGAGCAGCGGCTCGGTCTCGGTGGCGTCCTCGGCGCCGAGGCCGAAGCGCGCCCAGAGGAACGGCTCGAGGCCCGCGAAGGGCGCGAAGGAGAGCGCCAAGTCGAGCGCGGGCGGGCCCATGAAGCCGCACAGCTTCTGCTGGTCCTTCACGGGCTTCTCGAGCTCGGGCGCGCGGCACAGCGGCGACGCGTCGTAGCGCATCACGACTCGATAGGCGCCCACGACCCCCACTCGGAGCCCCGCCTGCATCGCGTGGCTGAAGGTGTCCTCCTCCGCCTCCGCGTTGCCCTCCTCTGCGTCGCCCGGCGCGCCGCTGGGAGCGATCCGAGGCGACGTGGGGTCCGCGGTCTCCTGGATGGACTCGGCTCGCGCGCCGCCGGCCCAGGTGACGACGCCCAGCACCAGAACCAACCAAGGTTTGGGGGAGATCCTCGAGCTCACCGCGCGAGCTTACCTAGGCGGAGCCGCGCGCGTCGCGCACTTTTCCACGCTTCGGTGGCGCCGCGCCCCGATGCACCACGCCCCGCGGGATCGGGCCCGCTCCGTGGGGCGGGCTCGGCGTGTCTCAACGACGCTATTTGCGCGTCTTGAGGACGGGCGCGGCGACGTGGGCGGCGCCTCGAGCCACCCAAGCGCGCTCCTCCCCAGCGGCCAGCCACGACGCGGTGAGCGCGCCGCCCGGGCCCTGGAGCGAGAAGGCGGCGTCCGCAGGCCAGGCGTCGGGTGCGGGGACGCCCACCTGGGTTGCTTGGGTCACCGCTTGCAGCACCTCCGGCTCCGCGCGGAGCGCGAGCACCCCCAAGCCGGACAAGAGCGGGACGAAGCCGCTCGGGACGTGAGGCGCGAGCACCGCGCGGAGCTGGGGCGTCAAGCGAGGGGCGGCTTGGCACAGCGCCGACAGCTCCGCGAGGCCCGCGCACACCACGAGCGAAGGCCCGGCGAGCGACAGGTTCCCTGCCTGCTTCCCGGCGACCACCGCGAGCTCGGTTGGGCCCGACCAGGCGACGGCCGGGTGAGCCACCGTGGCCCCCGCGTCGTCATCGGTCTTGACCTTGCCTTTACCTTTGCGCACCACCAGCACGTCGTCCGTGGGGAGGGCGCGCGGCACCGTGACGCGCACCGGGCGCTTGAATCCGCGCGGATCACCCACCTCACCATGAGCGACGGTGTAGGCCAAGGTCTCCGCGGAGGCGACCACCGCCTGCGCGGTGAGCGAGTGCCCCGCGCCAGGATCCGAATCGAACGTGCGCAGGCTGAGGCCGCCGGGTGGTGGCGGGTAGAGCTCCCCGGTGAGGATGCGTTGATCGGGCTCGATCAGCCGCGCGCCGGTGGCGATCAAATCGACCAGCGCGCCTGTCTTCGCGAGCACCTCCAGCACTTGGCGTGAGGGCGGCGCGAGCAGCAGGTCGAGCTTCGGCGGCACGCGCTTGCTCTTCAGCAGCAGCGCGGCGGCCAGGATGTCGCGCAGGCCGGCGCCGGTGTCGCCCCCCAGGATGACTTGGCGCACGGGCTTGCCCTTCAGCTCGCGCACCGCCTTGACCTCGCCCGTCTCGTCGAGCACCAGCGGATCGACCGCGGAGAGGTCGACGCTGAGCACGTCGTCACACGGGGCGCCGTTGTCCGGGTTGAGCGCGCGGTGCGCCTTGGAGCGCCGCTGATCACGGAGGTAGACCTCCGTCTTCTCGTCGCTCACGAACACCGCGCTGGCGGCGCCGAGCTGCGGCGCCAGGCTGCAGAGGACGGCGCGATCGGCCACCGGGAGCAGCCGCGCCGACGGCCCGGCGAACTCGAGCACCACGGGCGCGCCATAGGTGCGATCCACCCGTTCGATGAGCTCCGCCAGGCCGCGCCGGAGCAGCTCGAGCGCGACGTCGCGGATGCACACGAATGGCCGGATGCGCCCGCTCAAGAGCACCTGCACGCTGCGCGGCGTGCGCACCCGCACCGTGCCGGTGGCGAGCGCGCTGGCGAGCTCCGAGGGAGAGACCACGAGCGAGAGCATCCCGATCCCCCCCACCGCGGCCATGCGTGGCTCATCGGTGATGGAGAGCCGCGCCGGGGAGCCGAAGCGCTCGAGGTGCACCGCGGCGGGGAAGCCGATGCCCGGCCGGCACCAGAGCAGCCCCTGCTGAACCCAGCCATCCACGCGGCCTTCGACCCCGCCGCGTTCCTCCGCCGGAGAACGACGCTGCGTGACGCAGTGGGTGTCGTAGACCACCGCCGTCTCCACCGCGGCCTTCCGCAGGCCTCGCGCGGCGGCGTCCTGCAGTGTCCGGCTCGGATCCCGCGCCAGGACGACTTGATCGACCTTGACCTTCAGCGTGTCGCTCTGAAGCTGCGGATCGTCACTGCGCCCCGCCAAGATCTTCTGGGGCATGGTGCGGGGCGGATCGCCCGCTCGCGCGCGCATAGGGGATGGTGGGAGTGGGGGGGTTGGTGCCCCTGCAGGCAGAGCTGGGTAGGGACAGGCAGGTGATGGGGGACGCCCCGCGTGACCGTGTGGAGCGGCACGAACCTAGCCGGCCAACCTCGCGGGGGTCAAGGCCCAGCGCGGAGCGGGCGCCCTCGGGTGCGGGCATGGCCCAGCTTCGCCCAGGCCGCAAGCCCCTTACCGGGTGGCAAAGTCCCGGGTTGGGCGCCAGCGTGCGAAGGGGGCAGGCGCGGTGCCGTCCAACCCCCCCCAACCCGTTCCCGTGCTCCTGCTCGGTCATCGGGGCCAGGCGGCTGGTGGAGCCGCGGCAAGGATTCGGCGCGGCGGCGCAGGTGGGGCACAAAGGTTCACGTAGGCCCGCGTTCCAGGGTAGATTGGCGGTCATGTTTCGCGAGGCTCTCCAAGGCGTGGTGGAAGGGACCGACGGCGGGGTCGCCGGTGTGCTGATGGACTTCGAGGGGATCCCCCTCGAGACCTACGTCAAGGAGGGCGCGCTCGACATCGAGGCGGTGGGCGCCGAGGTGAGCGTGGTGGTCAAGGCCATCCAGCGCGCGACGGAGATGCTCGACGCGGGGGAGACCCAGGAGGTCGCCTTCAAGTCCGAGCGCCTGGTGACCCTGATCCGAGTGGTCAATGAGACGTACTTCTTGGCGCTCACCCTCAAGCCCGGCGGCAACCTCGGTAAGGGGCGCTTCCTACTCCGCACCACCGCCCCGCGGCTGCTCCCTGAGCTGTCTTGAGCGATCGGGCTCCGCTGGATGAAGCTGGCGCCGCGGGCGCAGGCCCGGTTCGGCTGTTGGTTTTGAACGGGCCCAACCTCGATCGCCTGGGGCGGCGCGAGCCGGAGATCTACGGTCACCAGACGCTCGCCGATCTCGAGCGAGCGCTGGCGGCGGAGGCAGCGACGCTCGGCGCTGCCATCGTGTGTCGCCAGTCGAACCACGAGGGTGACTTGGTGGGTTGGGTCGGCGCCGCCGAAGACGAGGGCTTCCACGCCATCCTCCTCAACGCGGGCGCGCTCACTCACACGAGCTACTCGCTGTACGACGCGCTTCGTGGATCGAGCCTCCCTTGCGTGGAGGTGCACCTCTCGAACCCCGAGGCGCGCGAGCCGTTCCGACACCAGAGCGTGATCGCCGCGGCCTGCGTGGGGAAGGTCTCCGGGTTCGGTGTGGCTTCTTACGCGCTCGCTGCGCGCGGCGCCTTGGCGGTGCTCGCGAAGGCAGCGTCAGACTAGGTTCCTCCCGCGCCGCGAAGGTTGGTACCCTCGCCCCATGGGTGACCGCGCGAGCCGTTTCAGTGTTTACGTCCCTGAGCCCGAGGCGCGCCTCAACATGGGGCGGCCGATCCACAAAGAGGAGGACGCGACCCCCTTCGGGTACACCGGCGTGAGCGTGCAGTCCTCGATGCACCTGTTCATCGACGTCAACAAGCACACGCTGGTGCAGGGCTGGGGTCATTCCATGTGGCAAATGGCCGGGAAGGTCCTCCAATACTCCGGCGGTGACACGGTGATGGCCTCGGGCGGCGCGAGCACGCTGGCGGCGAGCTCGCGGGTGGTGATCACGGCGGGCGCTGGCCAGGGCTCGTACCACGCGCTGGACCACGGCATGCCGCACATGGCTCCGCGCATGAACGACTACAACCGCCTGGATCTGCACTATCAGGTGGAGGGGGCCCACAACGGCGTGAAGGCGCTGCTCTACGGAGAAGCGAGCTGGAAGAAGGCCCAGGAGCACCCCCAAGACGCGCAGTTGAAGGAGGCGGAGAGCGGCTACGCCGGCGGGCTGCTCGAGGACTTGCGCGCTCGCATGGAGGACGTGGGGCACACGCCGAGCACCATCACCACGGCGCTGCAGCCCCTCGAGTGGGAGGGCAACCGCATCGAGATGAGGAACGGCCCAGCAGGTGGCCCCGCGAGCGTGTACCCACAGCTCGCCTCGTTCGATCCGTACCCAGTGGCGAGCGCCCGCTCGCCGATGGGGGCGGCGGCCATCTTCGGGCGTTACCTCCAGACGGTGAACTTCTTTCACCGCTTCGTGGACGTGCTCGAGAAGATCATGCCGGCCATCACCGAGAACAACTTCGTCTCCAGTCGGCTGCAGACGCTTATTTCCGTATGGGAAAATGCTTGCTTGATCTTGCCGGCCTCGCTCCGGGTAGCGGACATCGCGCGCTGGAATCGCGCGGACGGCTCCCACAGCGACGCCTGGACGAAGGATGAGTGGTCGGGCGTCGCGGATCGCCACAAGACGGCGGAGGGGTTCGATCCGACCAAGGCGAAGCTCATGAGCTCGCCGTCGCCTTACACCCTGTCAGGGGACATGAAGCTGAAGGTGCGTGATGCGCCCGGTGGGGCGTGGAAGGAGCTCACGCTGTCGCCCCAGGGCACCGCGGCGAGCCCGATCTCGATCCAGTTCGCGGAGGGTTACGAGGCGATTCAGGTGCCGGAGACGGAGGGCGCCGCGGTGGATCTTGCCTTGGGGGTGGCGACCTTCAGGGGCGGCCAGTGGGTCAATGTGCCTGACGGTTTCCAGGTGGCGGGTGGCGTCTTCTCACGCGAGGATGGCGAGCTGTTCAGCTGGGTGCCGAAGCCGGGGGGCCCCGTGATCTCGCCGCTGGCGAGCGGTAGCCTCACCGTGGTCGTGGACGGGACGCCTCACACGGTCTCTTGGGCGGAGATTGGCGTGGTGCCGAAGGCGCAGCGCGCGGACAAGCTCAAGCAGCAGCTGGCGAGGTTCGATGGCACGCAGGTGACGAGTGAGTTGCTCGGCGCCGCCTCGATGATCGAGGTGCCCGGCAGCAAGTGGCTCGGGACGGCTCACGAGCGGACGTCGCGCGGCGCGGACGCGGGCACCGCCGCCTGGCTCGCGGCGCAGCTCAACACGCTGGGGCTGAACTTCGAGGCGTCCGAGGACACGGAGTCGGGCCGAACGGTCTGCTCGATCAAGCACAACGACTCTGGTGAGAGCTCTTACCTGGAGGTCCAGGGCGGGCCCACGGCGGCGTTGTTCGGCTCTGACCCGGCGAAGGACCAGGGCAAGAGCCCGAGCGCGCTCGAGAACCACAGCACGCTCGCCGCGCTCCAGGTCGAGGTATCCACCTACCCGCTCGACGTCCAGAACACGATGCGTCCGGTGATCGAGGCGTTCAAAGACGTGATGGCGGTGTACGACGCCATCAAGTCGATCGCCGACAACCTGCTCGACCTCGCTGGCTTGAAGCTCGGCCCGCCCTCATCGCTGGGCCTGTTCGGAGGCGACGGCATCACCCTGGGGACGGGCGGCCGGCTGTTCAGCGTCTCCGAGGGCATCACCCTGATCTCGGCCTCGGGCGGTGACCCAGACGAGCGGAAGTTCGCGATGGGGCCGCTGGAGAAGTGGCTCTCCAAGATCAGCGACTGGGATCCGATCAAGGAATACTGGAAGAACCGCGACCAGGGGCACCCGTTTCAGGTCAAGAAGAAGCCAACTCATGGGAGCACGGCGGTGCGCGTGGTGAGCGGATCGGACGTCATGGTCATGGCGGCTGACGATGTGCGCTCGCTCGCCATCGGCTGCGCCTCACTCGAAGGCAATCGCGTGGAGCTGACCGCGCACCAGGGGGGGATCCACCTGGGCGCGCGCGACTCCAACGTGCAGGTGCAGGGGAAATACTTGCTCTTCGGCTTGGAGGGGAAGGCGGCCCTCGGTAAGCAAGCGGCGACGGAGGCGATCAGGCTGGTCAGCGCCACGAAGCTCGAGCTGAAGAACAAGCAGGCCGCTCAGGTGCTGAATGATGGCGTGATCCAGATCGGCGCTCGCGGCAGCCAGGCGTTCGAGGTGGACCTGGACGCGCCGCGGCTCTACGTGAAGGTCGCGCCGGGGGGCGGTGAGGTCGGGATCGGAACGGGGGACAACAGCGGCGCCGTGGCGAGCGGCGTGCTGGTGGATCACAGCGGCGACGTGGTGGTGAATGGGAAGTCGAAGGTGACGCTGCAGAGCGGCCAAGGGGGGCTCGAGATCACGAGCAGCGGGGTCACCTTGAATGGGGAGCTGAAGGTGGGCTCAGAGCTGGTCATCAAGGGCAGCGGCGTGTTCTCACCGAAGGTGCTGGTGAAGAGCCAGGCGGCGCTCCAGACCGAGCAGATCCGGCTGAAGACCGAGTACGCCGCGCTGATGGTCAAGGCGCAGGTGCTCGCGCAAGGGCTCGTCGCGCTGGAGGCAGCGTGGGACACGGTCACCAAGACCATCGGGCCGGCGATCTTCCCGCCTGTTCGGCTGGCCATCTCCAAGCAAGCGGCGACGTTGAAGGACAAGTACCTGGAGATGCGCACGGAGCTCCAGGCGCTGGAGGACGAGCGCGCCAACCTGATCGCCGAAGGTCAGCTTCACGATCTGGATGTGGCGGGGCTGGGCGGCTCCCCGGCGGACGATCAGGTGTTCAGCTGACGATGGAGGCTCCCCGCTACCCGAGCCACGCGGTGAGCTTCGCGCACCCCGCGCGGCTCGCGGCCCAAGCGATGCAGCGCGGGCTCCGTGACTCGTTCGACGAGTCCTTTCATTACCTGGAGCTGGGCTGCGGCGCGGGGGGGAACCTGCTGCCGCTCGCGGCGCGCTTCCCTGAAGCGCGCTTCACGGGGATCGACAGCTCTGCTGACTCCATCGCGGTAGCCGAAGCCGCGCGCTCGACGCTCGGCCTCTCGAACCTCACGCTGATCGTCGAGGACATCCGCCGCTTGGAGGAGGCTTCGCCTCACGACTACGTGGTAGCCCACGGCGTGTACTCCTGGGTCGAGCCCGCGACGCAGGAGGCCTTGCTCCGCTCGGTGAAGCGCGCCCTGGCGCCGCGAGGGGTGGCGCTCGTGAGCTACAACACGCTCCCGGGCTGGGGCGTGCGCGGGATGGTGCGCGACGTGATGCGCCGCGCGGCAGCGGGCGAACAAGCGCCGCGCGCGAAGCTCAAGGCGGCGCGCCTGATGCTCACGCGCCTCCTGCGTCAGAGCGCTGAAGATCACCCCTACGCCGCGCTGCTCCGCGCCGAGCTCTCGCTGGTGCTCGGTAAACGAGACGGCTACCTCCTGAGCGAGTACCTCGGGGAGCACAACGAGGCGCTCTACGTCGCCGACTTCCTCGAACGCGCCGCCGCGGCTGGGCTCGGCTTCTTGGCGGAGGGTGCTCCCGCTACCGCTGACGGCCTGCTCGAGCTCGGGCTCGAACAGGACGCCGCCGAGCGGCCCCTCGGGGAGCGCCTGACCGAGCTCGACCTGCTCTCCTATCGGCAGTTCCGCGCCACCTCGCTGTGCCACGCGGAGGCGCGACCGAGTCCCCTCTCGCAGGAGCCGCTCCGCGAGCGCGGCTACCTGAGCGCGCAGCTCACGCCGATGTCGCGCGAGCCGCTGCTCGCCGAGGGCGAGGAGCTCTCTTTCCGTGCGGATACGGGCGCGGTGCTCGCCTCGACCAGCGCGCTCCACAAGGCCTCGCTCTGGTGCTTGGCGCGCGCCTACCCGGAGGGGATGCGCGCCGCCGAGCTGGTATCGAGCGCGCTTCAAGAGCTGAGGGAGCGCGGCTTGGGGGAGCAGGTACAGATTGCCCCCGAGGCGCTCGAGCGGCTGCTCGACGACTTGCTCGAGCTGGTGCGGCGGCGTCAGCTCGAGCTGCTGCCGTGGTCGCCGAAGGTGGCGCGCCGCCTCGGTGAGGGCTCGTCGCCCGCGGCGCTGACCCGGCTCGAGGCGGCGGGGGGCGTGGTGACGTCGGCGCGCCACCACGCGGTGGAGCTCTCCCCGCTGCACGCGGAGCTGCTGCAGTTGGTCGGGAGCGCCCCGGCGCATCAGGTGATGGACACGCTGCGTGACTTGGCGCGCGCGGGGGAGCTCCGGTTAGGCGACGACGAGCGCGCGGCGCTCGAGAGCCCGGAGGCGCTCGCGGAGCTCGTCGGCGCGCAGCTCCGGGCGAGCCTCGGCTTGGGCTTGTTCCCGGCCTCGTGAGCGACGAAGCGCCGCCGCTCAGCCGCTGCCGCTCAGGCGTCGTCGTCCATCTCGATCTCGATGCCGCTGAACGACTTGAGCAGGTTGCGCCGGCGGTTCTGACGCTCACCGCGCACCGGTGAGGGGGTGATGGGGTTGGGGACGGCGCCGACGATCAGGGGGCGATCGGGATCACCGTTGACGAAGGCGACCGCCACCTCCGTGCCCGGCTTCAGCGGGAAGTGCATGCCGTAGTCTGGGCCAGCGGTTGGCTGCAGCATGCGGATGGGACGCGTCTGCCGCGCCGCGCCAGGGCCGGCGTCGAAGAGCAGCGCCACCTGGTAGCGCCCCTCCTCGTCGATCAGTGGATCGTCAGCCTGGGGTCCTATCACGACGCCAGTCACGACGCCCGCCACGCGCGGCTTGGGCGTGGCGATGGGCGCGCGGTAGCTGACCCCCGCCGGCAGCGCCGAGAAGTGGTTGCTGTAGCCCGCGGTGCTGGCCTCGTGGCTGACCCCCGTCACGAGCAGCTTGCGATCGCCGTCGTCGGGGTGCGTCAGCTCCACGCTGCCGCCGGCGCGGAGCACGGGGGTGTTGCTCTCACCCCGGTGGGTGTGCTGGGTGGCGAGCAGCGCCTCGGCGCGCCGCGTCGCGAACAGGCGGCCTTCCTCGGGCGTTTTGTAGTGGAGGCCGTACTCCACCTGAATGCCCTCCGGCGGGTCCGTCACGGGGACGGTGGTGTTCAAGGGGAGCGAGGGGAGGCGGTAGTTGTAGTCGTGAACCACCACCACGCCGGTCACGGCGCGCCGCTTCTCTCCGAAGGCCAGGATCGCCAAGCGCTTCGCGCTGCTCTGGTCGCTGACTAGTTGGAAGGGGACCTGGGTCGTACCCTGGCTCGCCGGGTTCTGCGGTGAGCCTGGCTTGGGCTCTTGGTCCTGTGGGCTGGTGGCGACGTCCCGTACTGATTGGACGTCGTCGCAGAACACCATGACGTCCCGCTGCCCGTGCTCGAAGAAGAAGTAGACACCCCAGTGCTCACACAGGCGGGAGATGAACGCGAGGTCGTCCTCCTGATACTGGAGCACGAACTCGCGGGAGGGGTAGGCGGTGGAGAGGCGCAGCTCGTAGTCGTGCTCATCGACGAAGCCAGAGCGGTCGAGCACCGCCCGCAAGATCTCATCGAGGGTGCCAGTGTAGGTCTCGGTGCGGCGGTGCATCGCGAGCCGCGCGGCGCGCGGCGCGAACTGGACGCTCGCGGTGGGGACGGAGCGCTCCTTCTCCAAGTAGGACTCGGCCACGATCAGGCGGCCGTGCATGACTCGTAAGAGCTCCGTACCACGCAGGAACAGCACCGCAGCGCGCGCGTCGGGGTCGACCAACGCCGCGAGATCGAGGCCCGCCTCCGCCGCGAAGGTGAGCTTGAACGCGCTCAGCTGCGAGACGTGCTCCTCACCGCTGAGGGTCAATAGGTCAACCGGCGCGCTCAGCGCGGAGGAGTAGAGCCGGACTCGGAGGTTGTCGTCGTTCATGGGCGCTCCTTCGGTTAGCGAGCTTTGAGGAGGGGGTGGCAGAGCTTGGTGGCGGTGAGATCGGCCTGCTCGAGGCGCGCTTCCTCGAGCTTGGCGCCGAGCGTCTCGGCGCCGTAGAGGCTCGCGCCGCGTAGATCGGCACCCGTCAGATCCGCGCGCTCGAGGTTCGCCTCCATCAAGCTCGCGCCCAGGAGCGAGGCGCCGCGGAGGCTCGCGTGCCGGAGCCGGGCGCGCGGTAGGCGCGCGCGGGCGAGGTTGGCTTGGTCGAGGCGGGCGTGGTTCAGCACGGCGTCGTCGAGGCGCGTTCCCGAGAGGCTCGCGCGGCTGAGGGAGGCCTCGAGGAAGCTCGCGCCCTCGGCGCGCGCCGTGGCGATGGAGGCGTCGTCGAGGCGCGCCTCGTCGGCGCGCAGGCGCGTGAGGTCCGCGCCATCGAGGCACGCGCCCGACAGCTCCGCCTCGTAAGCCATGGCGTCCGTCAGGTCAGCGCCCTTGAAGCTGGCCTGGCGTAGGCTCGCCGCGTACAGGCTCGCGCCGCGCAGATCCGCGCGGTCGAAGCTCGCGTGGTCGAGGCGCGCGTCGCTCAGGTCGGCGCCAGCCAGCGTCGCCTCATCGAAGCGCGCCGCGCCGCTCGCCTCGGAGAGCGTCGCGTGCGCGAGGTTCGCGCCGGTGAGGTCGGCGCCCGCGAGCTTCGCCTCCGCCAGGTTGGCGCCGTCGGCGTGAGCGCCGCGTAGGTCCGCGCCCTCGAGCCGGGCCGCGAGCAGCACCGCCCCGCTCAGTCGCGCGCCTTCGAGCAGGGCGCTCGAGAGGTTGGCCTGGCTGAGTCGGGCGGCGCTCAAATCGCGGCCACGCAGGTCGAGGCCGTGCAGATCACAACCGGATAGCTCGGCGCAGACGAGGGGCTCGCCCGACTGGATGAGCGCCTCCACCGCGGCGCGATCGCGGGTGGGGGCCACGGGGGCCCGGCTCGGCTTCGCGTCTTGCAGCGGGATCCGCTTGGCCGCCTGCTTGGCTTGCTCGCGGCGCGCCTGCTCGGTGCTCGGATCGCGGAGCCCGAAGCGCAGCTGCGGCAGCGCGCCCACTTCGGGCTCGAGGTGGGCGAGCTTGCTCACGAAGCGCTCGCGGCAGTCGGTCACCGACGCGGGCTGGGCGAGATCGTCCAGGGTGACGTAGACCGTGGCGAGCTCGGGCGCGAGCTCCTGGCTCACCTGGATGGAGCCACGGAACACCAGGTGCACCAGCAGCTCATCCGGCTCGAAGGCGACGGTGTCCAGCGTCAGCTTCACCTCCGTGAAGCGGAGCCCATGAGCCTCGGTCGTCTGCGCGAAGGCGCGCGCGACGAGCCCGGGCAGCTTGCCCTCGAGGCGTGGATGGCTCGGGTGCATGCCGGTGAGCGCGAAGCGCTCATCGCCGCGCACGGCGGCCAGCTGCTGCGCGGCGGGCGCCGCGTTGAAGTAGGCGTAGTCGAAATCCTCAGGGAAATACGGCCAGTGACGCTTCAGCCAGGCGTCCCCGTAGCTGCCGAGCAGCTTCGCGCGGGGGGCCCAGGTGCTGGCGATGGGGGCAGGGCACCAGGGCGCGGGCCGGTCGCTCGGGTCGCGGATCAGGGTGGCCGGATCTTCCAGGCTCGGCAGCAGGCGCGCGCCAGGGCCGAAGCCGCGCCCCACGGGGTTGGGTGCGTAGCCCTGACCACCGAACGCGCGCTCGTAGCGCAGCGGGACGGGCGCTCGCATCGGCTGCGGGAGCGTGATGCCGACGCCGTCCCAGCGCCGCTCGCCGATCACTGCTCCGCTCCGCTGGAGCGCCCCGAAGCTCAGGCCGAGCGGCGACGTGGTGGCGCCAGGCTCTGGGTGAGCGTGGCCCGAGACCCACACGTCGGCGCGCAGCTTGAGCGGCGCGAGGTCGCCACCCGAGCGGAGGCTCGCCGTGGTGAGGCCGTCCCAGTGGGCCTCACCGCTGAGCAGCGCGCTCTCGTCGAGCGGCGTCGCGACGCGCCCGGGGCGAAGCTCCAGGCTCAGCTTGGCGACCACCACGAGGGAGTCCTCGCCAGGGCGGAAGCGCCACGGGAAGGTCGCCACCGACAGCGCCGAGTCGGTGATGGCGGGGACGCGCTCGCGGGGTCGCTTCGGCAGCGGGAGGAACATGGTGAGCTGGGTGCGAGCGCGGCGTGGCGGGTGGTGGCGAGTGCGACGGGACGGCGCGGTGAGTGGTGTGACCAGCAGCCGAAGCTCAGGGAGCGACGATCACCTTCGCCTGGCTGGGCGCGATCTGCATCCCCCCGGGCGCGTTGGCGTTCGAGCCATTGTGGGCGGTGGGGGCGAGCAGGTGCGCGACGCCCTTGCCCTCCACCAGCACCTTCGAGCTGCCGACCTTGAACACGACCTTGTCCGCCGTGGTGCCCGACACCACGCCGCCCGCCGAGCCCGCTTCGTCCCCCTGGCTGCTCGGGATCTCCGACGTCTCGAGCACCACCTCTTTGTTCTCGATCAGGACCTTGCTGGAGACCTTGCTCGCGTTGGCGAGCATCGCGGTGTTGGGGAACGGCGTGGGGACGGTGCCGCTCGGCGACGGCACCTTGCACACGTCGGGCACTCCGAGGCAGGTGCCGCCGGCTTTGGTCGATGCTGGGAACATGCTCTCCTCCTCAGCCGAGCAGCACGCGCTTGCCGTCGACGCGGGTGTCTTCCTCCGAGCGGATGCTGGTGCGCCGCGCGAACAGCTCCAGCGTGCTCTTGACCAGCAGCCGCGCGCGCGCCGCGCGGGTCTCGAGCAGCCGCTCGACCTCCACGTAGGCCTCCTCCGCGCGGCTCATCACGCGCTCCGCGCTCAGCCTGAGCGAGCCGGCGGCCAGCTCCGCTTCACCCGCGGTGAGCTCGAGGCGCTCGGCGCTCGCGCGCGTCGTGGTGGCGTCGAGCTCGATCGTCTCCGCCGCGAAGCGCAGGGTGCCGCCCGGCGCGCGCAGGCTGAGATCCCCAGCGCTCACCAGCTCGAGCTCTCGTGTATCCGTATGGAAACGAATCAGCAGCTCACCTCGATCGTTCCGGAGCTCGAGGGCGCTCCCGCAGAGCTCCGCGCGGTCCCCGCTCGGCGTCTCCAGGCGCGTGGGCCTGGCGTCGGCCGGCTCGCCTCCGGTGAGGATGCCTGACTGCATCGCGCTCCCGCTCGATGACAGCGCGCCTGACGGTGTTTCCTCTGTGGTGCTCGTCTGCTCCCCTGCGGCGCTCGCTGGAGCGCCGAGCGAGAGCGCGCTCGGGTGCAGCACGCCGATGACGTAGGCGCGCTCGCGGGGCGCGTCCGTGCGCTGCACGAGCACACGGTCCCCCACGTGAGGGCGGTAGCCCATCATCGCGACGCGCGCCGTGAGTGAGCCTTGCTCTGGGCGCTGCGAGTGAGCAGGGCGCTCTGAGTGAACAGGGCGCTGTGAATGAGCAGGGCGCTGTGAATGAGCTGGGCGCTCTGGGTAAACAGGGCGCACACGGACGAGCTCGCCCTCGATGGCAGTGACCAGCGCCTCGCAGCAGCTCGCCACGTCACCAGCCGAGCGCGCTCGGGTGAGGGGATCTTGGACCCTTGGGTCGGACATCTCAAAACTCCTCGGCGCGGCGCCGGTCTGGGTCGGTCGCGCGCACACCCTCGAGCCGCGCTTGCGCGAAGTGGCAGCCACCGAGCTTAGCTTGGTGGAGGCTCGCGTACATCAGGTTCGCGTGCCGCATCACGCTCCGACTGAGGTCGGCGTGGTCGAAGCGGGCCCAGCTGAGGTCGGCCTCCGTGAACAGTGTTTCCACGGCGTTGGCGCGCTGGAAGCGGGCGTGGTCGAGCTTGGCCGCCTTGAAGCTGACGCGGCCGAGCTTCGCGTCGGCGAAGTCGGCGTCCGGGAGCAGCGCCGCGCTCAGGTCGGCGCCGGTGAGGTCGGCGCCGGTGAAGCAGGCGCGCGGCCCGTAGAAGCGGGTCATCCGCGCGAGGCCCAGGTTCGCCTCAGTGAAGCTCACCTGCTCGCCGCGCGCGCCGGTGAGGTCCGCCGAGACCAGGCGCGCGCCGCGGAAGTTCGAGTTGAACAGGCTCACCTCCGCGAGGCTCAGGTGGCTGAGCTCTGCCTCCTCGAACAGGCACTGCTCGAACGAGGTCTCGCGGCCTAGAGCGATGCGCTGGAGGTCGAGCCCCGAGAAATCCGCCAGGTAGAAGCGAGCACCCGCGAGCTGGGCAGCGCCGAGCCGCGTGGCCTTCACGCGAGCGCTCGTCAGGTCGACGCCGCGAAGATCGGCGTCGCTCAGGTCGACGTCGAGCAGCGCCGCGCGCTCCCAGGTGGCGCCGCGCAGATCGCAGCGGGCGAGGTCTGCTCCCTGGAGGTTCGTGCCCGTCAGGTCCACGCCCATGAGCGCGTGCCCCGCGAGCGTCGCCTCCGCGAGATCGGCCTCACCGAGCCGAGCGCCTTCGAGCTGACAGTGATGAAACTCGGCGCCGCCGAGGCGGGCGCCCGTGAGGTTCGCGCCCCTCAGGTCGCAGCCCCGAAAACGGACCTGGCGCAGGTCGTAGCCGGCGAGCTGGGCGCCCTCGATGGACAGGCTGACGACCTCCGCGCCGAGGGCGCGCCCCGCGGCAGCGGCGGCGACCAGCTCGCTCAGGCGGGCGAAGCGCGTCATGACCGCTGCTCGTACAGGCTGCGCCAGTGGCGCTTGGCGATCTCTCGTTGATTACGCCAGGCCTCGAGATCGCTCGGGGTGGTGGCGAGGTGCTCGCGAAACAGGTTCATCAGCTCGATGTGGCTCGTCTCCGTGAGCGAATACTTCGTGAGGATTTGTAGCTTGGCCTCGCGCGGGGCCACGTCGAGCTCGCCGCACAGCATCGCGAACTCGAACACCCCCAGGCCCAAGAAGGTGGTGACGACAGGCGCTGCAGGCTGCGCCGCCGCGGGCTGCACTGCGGTCGTGGGCTGTACCGCGTGGGCCGCGGGTGCCGCGTGGGCCGCGGTGGCGGCGGTGGCGGCAGAGTGCGCCGGCGCGAAGGCGAACGCCTCGGCGGGGATCCTCACCGTCGCCGGCGCGGCGTCCGCCTCACCGCGAAGGGTCAGGTTGACGGGTTGCTGCGCTTGCGCAGGGGGGGCGGTGTACGCAGGCGCGGCGTACGCAGGCGCGGTGTACGCGGGCGCGGCGTAGCTGGGTGGCGCGTAGGCAGGCACCGCGGAGCTCGGCGGCGTCGGCAGCGGGACGGCGGCGAGCAACGCTTCGCGCAGCTGCGTCATGCTCGCGTAGCGCCGCCCGGCGTCCTTCTCGAGGCAGCGCTGCAGCACGTGCTTGAGGCCCGGCGGGAGCGACTGATCCAGGTCGGGTGGATCGTTCAGCACGGACAACACCAGGGCGGGGATGCTGCGCGCTGCGAATGGCCGCCGCCCCATGCACAGCTCACACAGCACCACGCCGAGGGCCCAGACGTCGGCGCGCGCGTCGATGTTGGGTGAGGAGCGCAGCTGCTCGGGCGCCATGTAGAGCGGCGTGCCCATCGCCTGGCCCACCTCCGTGAGGGTGCTGCTCTGCACGCGGGCGATCTCGAAGCCCGTGACGTACAGGGCGGGTGGCTCACCGCTCACCCACAGGTTCTCGGGGGTGAGGTCGCGGTGGATGACGCCGTAGCGGTGCGCCAAGGAGAGCCCCAGCGCGGCGTGGCTCGCCAGGCTGACGGCCTCCGTCAGCGGCAGACGCCCGCTCCGCTCCAGGTAGGCGGCGAGCGACCTGCCGTGCGGGTGCTCGAGCACGGTGTAGGGCAGGCCATCCTCCAGCTCACCCACGTCCAGCCCGCCGATCAGGTGAGGCCCGCGGACGGACAACGCGAGATCCGCCTCGCGCCGGAAGCGCCCGAGCGCCTCCGTGTGATCGCGGTAGTCAGCCTTGAGTACCTTGACTTGGACCTGCAGCCCATCCTCTCGCTCGGCCAGGTAGCAGTCGGCGAACTCACGTGGCGTGAGCCGCTCCTTCACCACGTAGCGACGCGCGATGCGGTCGCCGGCCCTCAGCTCCACGGATACTCCATAGCAGCGCTGCACCGTCCCTCGTACCGCGTCAGCGCGGCCGAGATCGACCGCATGCTATCCGCTCGACACGATGAGTCAACGCCGCGTGTGCATCGTCCACGGCGACGCCGACCCGGGCAGCGTGCGCTCGTCAGCTACGCCTAGGCGCTGACGATGCCTTCGAGGGAGGGGTTGGGGGTTTGGAGCGCTTCTTCGCCGCCGCGCCGCGCTGAGGCTTGGCCACGGCTTTCGGCTCGGCGACCCGCTTCCGCGGCGGCTTGCGCCCCACGCCCTCAGCGTTGAACGCGCTGGGGCAGGCGTCGCTCACCCCGCAGGCGGCGCAGGCGGGGCGCCGCGCGTCGCACACGCGCCGCCCGTGGAAGATCAAGGTGTGCGACAGCGCGTCCCAGTTGCGGCGTGGGAACAGTCGCATCAGCACCTGCTCGATCTTCTCGGGCGTGGTCTCCACCGTCCACCCCAGGCGCTGGCTCAGGCGCTGAACATGCGTGTCCACCACGACGCCTTCGGGTGCACCGAAGGCCACCCCCAGCACCACGTTGGCGGTCTTCCGTCCAACCCCCGGGAGCGCGACGAGCTCAGCCAGCGAGCGAGGCACCTCTTGCCCGTGGAGCTCGGTCAGCTGCCGCGCCAGGTTGATGATGTTCTTCGCCTTCTGACGGAACATCCCGATGCGGTTCAAGGTGCGCTCCACGTCGGCGTACTCCGCCTCCGCGAGCTTCTCCGGCGTGGGCCAGCGCTCGAACAGCTCCGGGGTCACCTGGTTGACGAGCACGTCCGTCGTCTGCGCCGACAGCACCGTGGCCACCAGCAGCTGAAACGGCGAGTCGTGGTCGAGCTCGCAGTGGGCGTCGGGGTACAGCGCCTGAAGGCGCGCGAACACGGCCTCCGCGGTGGCCGCCTTCGAGGCCTCGCTCGGCGCCGCCGTCATGCCTGCTCAGGATCGTCGGGGGAGGGATCGTCAGTGGAGCTGCCGTCATCGTCTGCCGGCTCGTCACCCGCTTCATCGTCAGCTGCGCTGTCATCACCAGCGCCCGACTCGGCACCGTCAACGGCGCCCTCGGCGCCAGTCGGCTCCGCGCCCTCCGACTCGCCGCCGTTCTCGCTCTCACCGTTCTCGTCGTCGCTCTCCGCGACCACCTCCAGCGCCACCACGCGCTCTTCCTCACCCACGGTCATGAGGCGCACGCCCTGCGCGTTGCGACCCGTCTCACGGATCTCCTCGCAGCGGGTGCGGATGGTCTGGCCCCGATCGGTCATCAGGAGCACCTCCTGCTTCGGGCTCACCAGCGCGATGCCCACCACCGGGCCGTTGCGATCGCTGGCGTCGATCAGGATGATGCCCTTGCCGCCGCGGTTCTGCACCCGGAACTCATCGAGCCGCGTGCGCTTGCCGTAGCCGCGCTCGCACACCGCGAGCACGGAGGTGCGCTGGGGGTCCGAGGTGGTGGCGAAGCCGACCACGACGTCATCGTCCGTCAGCTCGATGGCCTTCACGCCGCCCGCGCCGCGACCCATCACGCGCACCTGCCCCTCGTCGAAGCGGATCGACTTGCCGCTGCGGGTGGCGATCAAGAACTCCGCGTCGCCCTGGGTGACCACCGCCGCGAGCAGCTCGTCGTCCTCGGCGATCTTCACGCCGATGATGCCCTTCTCGCGGTAGTTCTGGTAGTCGCTCAGCGTCGTCTTCTTGATCTGCCCGCGGCGGGTGAGCGTCGTGAGGAAGTGCTGGTCGTCGAACTGGTTGGCTAGCGTGATGGCCTTCAGCTTCTCGCCCGGCTCGATGCCGATGAAGTTCACGATCGCGCGCCCCTTGGCGTTGCGCGCCGCCTGCGGGATCTCGTAGACCTTCTTGACGTAGACCTTGCCGCGCTCGCTGAAGAACAAGACAAAACTGTGGGTGGAGCTGATGAACAGCTGGCTCACGAAGTCGTCGTCCGCGGCGTCCATGCCGCGGTTGCCCTTGCCGCCGCGCTTCTGAGCCCGGTACACGCTGAGCGGCGTGCGCTTGATGTAGCCGGTGTGGGAGATGGTCACGACCATCTCCTCCTCCTGGATCAGATCCTCGATCAGGATCTCGGCGTCGTTCTCGACGATCTCCGTGCGGCGCGGCTGGCCGTGCTTCTCCTTGACCTCGTTCAGCTCGTCGACGATGAGCTGCATCAGCCGGCCCTCGTCCGCGAGGATGGCGGAGAGGTAGGCGATGGTCTCGCACAGCTCGGCGTACTCCGTGGCGAGCTTCTCCGCCTCGAGCCCGGTGAGGCGCGCGAGGCGCATGTCGAGGATGGCCTTGGCCTGACGCTCCGAGAGGGTGTAGTCGCCCCGCTCCTTCGCGGCCGTGATCTCCGCTTCAGGCCGCCCGGCGCGCCGCACGAACTCCTCCAAGCCTTGGAGCGGCAGCTGCATCAAGCGCTGCTTGGCGACCTCGGAGTCCGGAGAGGAGCGGATGGTGGCGATCACCCGGTCCGTGTCCGTCGTCACCATGCCGAGGCCCTCCACCAGCTCCCGCTGGGCCTCGGCCTTCGCGAGGTCGAAGCGGGTGCGCCGGGTGACCACCTCGCGGCGGTGCTCCACGAAGAGCACCAGGCACGATTTCAGATCCATCACCTCCGGCTGACCATTCACGATCGCCAGGTTGATGATGCCGAAGGTGGTCTGAAGATCCGTGTGCTTGTAGAGCTGGTTCAGCACCACGTCAGGGAACACGTCCTTCTTCAGCTCGATCACGAGCCGCATGCCGTCGCGGTCGCTCTCGTCGCGCGCCTCGCGGATCCCCTCCACGCGCTTCTCGCGGATCAGGCTGCCGATTTTTGCGTGGAGCCGCGCCTTGTTCACCTGGAACGGCAGCTCGGTGACCACGATCTGCTCGCGGTCATTGCTGCCGGCGACCTTCTCCACCGTGCTCCGCGCGCGCATGATGACGCTGCCGCGGCCCGTCTTGTAGGCCGCGAAGGCGCCGCCGCGCCCGCAGATGATGCCGGCGGTGGGGAAGTCAGGGCCCGGGACTATCTCGAACAGCTGCTCGACGCTGACGTCCGGGTTCTGGATCACCTGGATCGTGGCGTCGATGATCTCGCTCAGGTTGTGCGGCGGGATGTTGGTGGCCATGCCCACCGCGATGCCGCCCGAGCCGTTCACCAGCAGGTTCGGGTAGCGCGCCGGGAGCACCGTGGGCTCCTCGCGCTGGTCGTCGAAGGTGGCGGTGAAGTCGACCGTCTCCTTCTCGATGTCCTGCAGGAGCTCCATCGCCACGCGGGCGAGGCGCGACTCGGTGTAGCGGTAGGCGGCGGGCGGGTCGCCATCCACCGAGCCGAAGTTACCCTGACCTTCCACCAGCGGATACCGCATGGAAAAGTCCTGCGCCATACGCACCAGGGCGTCGTACACCGGCGCGTCGCCGTGCGGGTGGTACTTGCCGAGCACCTCACCGACCACCGCGGCGCACTTGCGGAACGGCGTCCCCGGGCTGAGGTTCAGGCCGCGCATCGCGTACAAAATGCGGCGGTGCACCGGCTTCAAGCCATCGCGCGCGTCAGGGATGGCGCGCCCGATGATCACGCTCATCGCGTAGTCGAGGTACGACGTCCGCATCTCGTCGCGGATGCTGATGGGCTGCTCGGAGGCGGGGGTGGTGTGGATCTCGTCGGACATGATTTCAGGGCGCGCGCCGGCCTCGAAAGCAGGGCCACGCGGCGCCCCCTGGGTACCCCAATCGCGCCCCCGGAGCAATCCCCGGAGGCGCTAAATTCCTGTGTAATTACGGGCAGTTAGGGTGCATCACGGGACGAGGCGCGCGATGTTGCCGCTCATCATCCCCACGACGTAGACCTCGCCGTCGGCGTCCTCGCCGAACGCCACCACGCCGCGTAGGTCAGCGCCCGTGACCTCGAGCGTCGCCGCGTCACAGGTCTCGGTCCCGGTCCGGGTCCAAACCAGTGACTCTAGCTGGTCGAGGTAGAAGTCGGCGTACAGGTAGCGCCCGACCAGCGCCGGGATGGTGCTGCCGCGATAGACCACGCCGCCGGTGACCGAGAGCGCGCTCTGACCCTCGTGGCTGTACTCGGCGATGGGCAGGGTGAGGCCCGCGCGGTCGCAGCCGTTCCCGCCGCCCCGGCAGTGGTTCCCTTCCATGATGCTCCACCCGAAGTTGTGGCGGCCGCTGGCGTGGGTGACGGCGTTCACCTCCTCCCAGGCGTCCTGACCCACGTCGCCGAAGTAGAAGTCCCCCGTGAGGCGATCGAAGCTGATACGGTAAGGGTTCCTGACGCCGTAGTGATAGACGTAGGGGTGGTCAGGGTGATTGCCTGGCGGCGCGGTGGGGTGGTTGTCCACGTCCAGGCGCAGGATGGCGCCGAGCGGCGTGGACGGATCTTGCCCGTGGCCGAAGGTGTCGTTGCCGCCGCCGCCGTCGCCGAAGGCCACGTAGAGGTAGCCGTCGGGCCCAAAGGCGAGGCCGCCGCCGTTGTGATTGGTCGCCGGCTGATCGATCTCGAGCAGCCGGCGCTCGCTGCGCTCCACCTCGTCGTCATCGCCGAGCAGCTGATACTCGGAGACGACTGAGCGGAGCTCCCCACCGCCGCGCGACTCCGTGTAGCTCACGTAGAAGCGCTTTTCGTCACCCTGATCGAACTGGGGGTGAAGCGCGAAACCGAGCAGCCCGCCTTCGCCCTGGGTGCTCACGTCGATGTTCAGGATCAAGACGGAGGTGCTCGAGGTGGTGACGTAGACGCGCCCACGGCGCTCGATCACGTACCAAACGTGAGAGTGCGTGGGGTGCCCCACGAGCCCCATGGGTGAGCTCAGCCCCGTCATCACCTCCTCCAAGCGCAGCGCGGGTGGCGCCGGGCGACCGCAGCTCACGCCGCCGCCGGTGCCAGCCGTCCCGGCGCTGCCGCTGGTGCCGCCGCTGCCGCTGGCGCCACCGCTGCCCGCGGTGCCCCCGCTTGCCCCACTCCCCGCGCTCCCACCGCTGGCGGCGCTGCCACCGGCACCGCTCGGCGCCGGCCGCGAGTCGTCATCACCACAAGCCGTCATCACCCCCACGCTGACCAGCAGCGCTCCGCAGATCATCAGCCGCATCGCGTGTCTCCTCCTCGTGACGGCGCCTTCGCCGCGAAGGCGAAAGCTTGGAGGGGGAGCGCCGCCAGCGCAAGGGGAGGGGCGCGGTGTGCTTCAGCTTACCTCGCGGTGGCTTCGGGCGCCTGCAGTGCGCTCAGCTGACCACATGGGGACCAACCCCCCCCCAAAAAAATAGCCTATGGAAAATCAGCCACAGCGCCACCACGTAGGGGCGCCCAGCCGGTCGCTCCCACACACCGGCCGGTCGCCCCAACGGTCACGCCTCCCACCCATCCATCCCCCTGTTCGCCCGCCCCCCCGTTCGTCCGCCATCCACCCCCTGTTCGCCCCGCATCCGCCCGTTCGGCTCAGAAGAAGTTGCCGATCGTGAACTCGAACACCGACGTCTCTTCGTAGGGCAGCGGCTTGAACGGGAAGCCCCACTCGAAGCGCAGCGGGCCGAGCGGCGAGAACCAGCGCAGGCCGAAGCCGTACGAGGTGCGCAGGGTGGCCAGGGAGGTCAGGCCGTCGAAGCAGGGGCTGACCACGTCGTGCTTCACGCCGGCGCCCGCCGCTTTGCAGTAGATGTCCTCCAGGTTCCAGGCGTTGCCGGCGTCGGTGAACAGCACGCCGCGGATCCCGACGCTCTCCAAGATGGGGAACTCGAGCTCCAGGTTCTGGAAATACTGGAGGTTGCCGCCGATGCTGGCGCCGATGGGGAAGGGGATGCCGTTCGGATCGGTGGTGGTGTAGAGCGGCAGGCGCGGGCCTACCGTGCGGAAACGGTAGCCGCGAAGATCCAAGATGCCGCCCAGGAAGAAGCGCGCGAAGATCGGCACGCCTTCGCTGCTGGGGCTGGTGACGTGGCCGAGCTCGGTGTTGAGCTTGGCGACGATGCCGCCGCCGAGCGGGTAGTAGAAGCGGCCGGTGAGGGTGTGGCGGAGGAACTCGTTGTCCGACGCCAGCTGCGAGAGGGCGAACTCGGTCGCGCCGCGGAGGTAGAGCCCCTTGGTGGGGAAGAGGCGGTTGTCCCGGGTGTCGTAGGTGAGCGCCGGCTTGATGCTCGAGGTGAGGCCGTCGTTGAAGAGGTTGGCCAGCGGCAGGCGGGTGAAGACGCTGACGGCGCTCGAGGTGCCGAGGAAGCTGTTCGACGTCTCGGTGGAGATGTCGTCGTGCTCCAGCGTGTAGGTGACCGAGGCGCGCAGCTCCGGCTCCACCAAGGGGTAACCGAAGGTCAGGCTACCGCCCCGGGTGCGCTGGGAGAAGTCGTTGTAGATGCGCAGCTGGTCGAACAAATCCACGCTGGTGGAGAAGTCGCTGTCGAGGAAATAGGGCTCGAAGAAGCGGATGTTCACCAGCTGGCGGATGCCGCTCAGCTGCGCCTGGAGTGAGAGGCTCTGGCCGCGCCCGAACAGGTTGGCCTGCTGCACCTGGGCGGTGGCGATGAAGTTCTCGATGCTGGAGAAGCCGGCGCCGACCTGGAAGGTGCCGGTGGGGCGCTCCGAGACCTCGACGTAGATGTTGATCTTGTCCGGCGCGGAGCCCTGCTCGGTGGTGATGTCCACGCGCTCGAAGTAGCCGAGCGCCGTCACGCGCAGGCGCGAGCGCTCGAGGTTGGTCTCGTGGAAGAGCTCGCCCTCGGCTATCTCCAGCTCACGACGGATCACCTTGTCGCGCGTCTTGCTGTTACCGCGCACCTCGATGCGCTCGAAGTACACCTTCGGGCCGCGGATCACCGGCACCGTGATGTCCACCAGGCGATTCTCTTCGTCGAGCTTGGTGCCCGGGCTCGCCTCCACATTGGCGTAGCCGTGATCGCGGTACAGGGTGCGCACCGCCTCGAGGTCGCTCAGCAGCTCGGCGCGGTTGAAGTAGTCGCCGGGCTTGGCGCGCACCAGGTTGCGGAGCCGCCGCCGGCCGCCGATGGGGTCCACCTCCTTCCCGTCCTCGCCGCGCTCGAACACGCGGAGCTGACGGATGCGGTAGCGCGGCCCCTCGTCGATGGTGACGCTCACCTCGATGCCGGAGCGGTCGGGCGTCAGCATGACCCGTGGGGTGTTCACCGTGACGGAGAGGAACCCTTTATCGTAGTAGAGCGCGCTGATAAGGGCAATGTCGCGCTCGAACGCGTCTTGACGGAACGGCCCGCCGGAGCCGAACGCGAAGAAGCCCGCGTTGCCCGTGAACATCACGGCGCGCAGCTCCTCATCGGGGATGTGCTCGTTGCCGATGAAGGTGACGCGCTTCACGCTCACCTGGCCGTACTCCTTGATCTTGAAGCGGACGATCACCTCGTTGTTCTTCTGGGGGATGACCTCGCTCGTGGCCTCCGCCAAGAAGTAGCCCTGCTCCGCGTACAGATCGCGGATCTTCTGGATGCTCCGGCGCACCGCGGGGCGGCTCAGCACCGTCTGCGGCTTCACCTCCAGCGCCTCCGCCAGGTCATCGGAGTCGATCTCCGAGTTCCCCTCGAACTCCACCGCGGAGATGCTCGGGCGCTCACGCACCACGAAGCGCAGCGCCGGCCCTTCGTCAGCGAGCTCCAGATCCACCTCGATGTCGTCGAAGTAGCCCGACTGCCACAGCTCGCGCACGTCCTGGCTCAGCGTCTCCCGGTCGAACCGGCTCCCGACGCGCGAGCGCAGGTAGCTGATGATGTCCTCCTCGGTGATGCGGCGGTTGCCCGCGACCTGGATGCGGCTGATGCGCAGGCCCTCGGCGCGGTCCAGCTCCGAGCGGGGCAGGCGGAGCTCACTCGTCTCCGGCGCCTGCGCCCAGGCGAACGCGGGCGTGAGCCAGCCGAGGCTGAGCCAGCAGGCGGTGAAGAGCAGCGCCCTGCAGGCCACCCGGTGCGCGTGACGAAGCGCCGCCAGGATGAGCTGGGCGGCGTATGGGTTCGCTGGGGGGGTCACGCTGCGGAGTTCCGAGCTCCTCTAAGGAAAACCTTCGAGACTTCAGGGGGATAGGGGACCATGGAGCGCGCTCCGGCGCCAAAACGGTGCGCCTGCGTAGCTCAGAGCGGCGAGGGTCTCAAGGCTCCTCTCGCGGCCTCGGCCCCGGTTCTTTCTTTCACGCCAGGTCGAGGGCGCAGCTCGCTCCCACGGGCTACGCTCCCCCCGGGGCGTCACGGCCCGGTTGCCAGTATGTCGGTGTCTCGATCAGGGCTCGGGGGTTTGGCGTGGCGCTGGGTGCTCGGCAGCGCGGTGTGCCTCACGGCGCTCTCGGCCTGTGAGCGGACACCGGAGGTCAAGCCCGAAGACTGCTACCGGCTCTGCGGGCGCTTCGAGGCGTGCGCCAGCCGCGCCGAGCTGGCGGAGTGCGCCGCTGGGTGCTCCGCGTGGCAGCGACGCGCGCTGGAGGCAGGTGCTCAGGCGGAGCTCGCCGCGGTGCTCGGCTGCGTGGAGCGCGACTTGGCGGCGACCAGCACACCCTGTGAGCGCGGAGCACCGCACCAAGCCTTGGTGCAGGGGCGCCGCGGCGATCCGTGCAGCGCCGAGCGCGCGGCGCTCACGCGGCGCCTCGACCGCTGTCAGCCGGGCACCGTCAGCTTCCGTCAGCTGGGTGAGGCCAGCGTGGAGCTCACCCAGCTCGGCTGTGGGAGCGTGCGCTGCGATCAGGGTCCGGACGCCGGCGCGCCGGGCGCCGCGTGCAGCGCGCCGTCGGTTTGTTCGCCGCTCTGCTGCGACTGCGACGAGGTGACCGGGCGCCGCTCAGCGCGCGGGAGTCAGCCGCGGGGGACTCAGGTGCGGGTGCGCGGCTGCGAGGCGGGGCGCTGCGTGAGCCAGGAGCGCGCCTGTCAGCTCCTGCGTGAGGCGGGCGCCTGTCCAGCTCCCTGAAGGCGCTAAAGTCAGCGTAGCTGATGGCTACGCGGCTCGCGTGTGAGTCAGCTTAGCTGACGTCTACGCGACGTCTGGCAACGCAGCGTCTCACTGCCGCGCTCGCGGTGAACGCCCAGCGCCAGCCGCCGCGTCAGCCGCGGTAGTCGTCGACCTCGATGTTGTAGCGCCGCATCCAGCGGTGCACTTGCATGCGCGCCTTACCCAGCTCGCGCCCGACGGCGGCGACGTTGCCGGCGTGGACGCGCAGCAGCTCGCGCAGGGTGTCTTCGTCCGGGGGTTGGGTGCGCGCGCTGCGCGGGCGCTCGGCGACCTCGGCGCGCACCGGCGCGAAGTCAGGGGGGACGCTCGAGAGCGACTCGCGGGTGAGCCCGTACTCGAGCATGGCTTCGGCGACCTGCGGTGGGAGATGATCGCCCTCCAAGCGGCTCCCGTCGACCAGCGCCACGCAGCGCTTCACGGCCGCCTCCAGCTCGCGCACGTTGTAGGGCCAATCGTAGTTGATGAGCCCCAGCATGAACTGGAACGAGGTGGTCAAATCGGGGCGGCCGTGGCGCTCCAGGAAGCGCCGCAGCAGCATGTAGATGTCCTCCTTGCGGTCCCGTAGCGGCGTGAGGCGCAGCTGGTACTCGTTCAGGCGCGCGAACAAATCCTCGCGGAAAGCGCCGTCCTTCTGCAGGCGCCACAGGTCGCGGTGGGTGGCGCACACCACCCGCACGTCCACCGGCTCGGGGCTGGTGGCGCCGAGCGGGAACACCTCCTTCGACTGCAGCACGCGCAGCAGCTTGGCCTGCGCCAACAGCGGCATGTCGCCTATCTCGTCGAGCAGCAAGGTGCCGCCGCTCGCGGAGCGCACCAGGCCCGGCTTGTCGCGATCGGCGCCGCTGAACGCGCCGCGCTTGTAGCCGAACAGCTCGCTCTCGATCAGCTGCCCCGGGATGGCGGCGCAGTTGACCGCGCAGAACTTCCCGCGGCGCTCGCTCAGGCGATGGAGCTCCGAGGCGACCACCTCCTTGCCCGTCCCGCTCTCCCCGAACAGCATCACGCTGAGCGTGCTCGGGGCGATGCGCTCCACCTCGGCGGCCACGCGGTCCATCTGATGCCCGCCGACGAGCAAGCTGCGCTGCTGCGCCTGACGCTGCGCGCCCGCCACCATCTCACCGCTCAGGCGGTAGCGCGCGTAGAGCTCGGCGTGCTTCTCCACGAACTTCAGCAGCACGTCGCCGATGCGCACCTCCGCGCCGTGCTCCAGCGCCTGCTCCTGAATCCGCTGACCGTCCACCAGCGTCCCGTTGCGCGAGCCGAGATCGCGCAGCACCCAGCTGCCGCCCTCCCAGCGCACCGCGGCGTGACGGCGCGACACCGACTGCACCGGGATCGTGACGTCGACCTCTTCCTCGCGCCCGAGCACCTGCTCTTGACCACGGAGCGCCCAGCCGCCCGGCAGCTCCGCGTGCTCGTCGGCGTAGAGCAACGCGAAGCCCGCGGACACGCCGGTGCTCCGCGGATCTTGCCCGCCGAACTGCTGCATCGCGCCGGTGATGTTGCTCATGGACCTCCGCGGCACCCCGCCCCACGACCTTACCCTAGGAACCAGGTCACCTGGGGAGTTTCCCGAGCGCACAGCCACGCAGCGCCGCGCGTCCAACCCCCCGAAAAAACACGCGGGGCCGAGCTAGCTCCGTGCGGCGCGAATCCAACTCGAGCGCCCGGCGGCTTGGCTCGGCCGTTCACCGCGCGCGGCAGATGGCTTGTGGTAGGGGTCGCTCATGTCCCAAGAGCGCATGAGGGTCGCCGTCGTTCAGCTGAACGCCAGCGAGGACGTGGAGGCCAACCTGGCGGCGCTGACGGCGCAGGTGGAGGCGGCCGCGGCGGACGGCGCCGAGCTGATCGGGCTGCCGGAGAACGCCACCTTCCTCGGCTCGGAGCAGCTGAAGTGCGAGCAGGCGGAGATCATCGGCGCGGGTGTTGGGGGCGCCGAGGGGGTCGCCGATCCGCGCGGTCCCGATCCGAGCAGCCCCGTGCAGGCGCGGCTCGCGGCCTTGGCGGCGCGCCACGGGGTGTACCTGCTAGTGGGTGGCGTGCCCGAGCACAGCGGCGATGAGTCGCGCCCTTACAACACCTCGGTCCTGTTCGACCGAAGCGGCGTCACCCACGCGCGCTACCGCAAGATCCACCTGTTCGACATCGACCTGCCGGGCGGCGGTTCGCTGCGCGAGTCGCACGCCACCACCGGCGGCGATGAGGTGGTGGTGACCGAGGTGGTGAGCCGCGCCGGGCGCCGCTGCAAGCTCGGCCTCTCCGTCTGCTACGACCTTCGCTTCCCGGAGCTTTACCGCGCGCAGGTCGCGGCGGGGGCGGAGATCTTGACGGTGCCCGCCGCGTTCACCGCGCAGACGGGCCCGGCGCACTGGCGGGTGCTGCTCCGCGCCCGCGCGATCGAGAACCAGTGCTGGCTGCTGGCGCCCGCGCAGTGGGGCAAGCACCCGCGGGATCGAGCGTCCCACGGGCACGCGATGATCGTGGATCCGTGGGGCACCGTGGTCGCCGAGTGTTCGGAGGGGGTTGGGTTCGCCGCAGCCACCCTGGACTTCAGTTATCAACACCAGGTGCGCTCGCGCCTGCCCTGCCTGAGCCACCGTCGCTTGCCGTGAGGCGCGGCGCAGGAGCCGTCAGCGCACCGCGCCCGCGCGATACACCGCGTGAGGTGCTCAGCAATCATGAGCTAAACGGACCAGCGTCCGCGAGCGCCGTCCGACGCGTTCAGGAATCGTAAGCCAAACGAACCACCGCCGCGCCCGTTGGGGTCGTGAGCTGAGCGAGCCGTCGCGGCGCCGTCTGCCGTGACCGTAAGCCAAACGAACCGTCGCCGCGCTGCGCGCGCCTCACAGGTGGCGCTTGGCGATCTCGGTCCAGGTGCCGCTCGGCTCGAGGGCGATGTAGTCGCGCCAGAAGGGGCGGGCGCGCTCGGGTGCGCCCGTCTGCTCGAAGGCCATCGCCAGGTTGAAGTAGGCGTCCGAGAAGGTGGGGTCCGCCGAGATGGCGCCCTGAAATAGCGGGATGGCTTTGTCTGGCTCGCCGCGCTCGAGCATCACGTAGCCGAGGTTGTACTGAGCCTCCGGCTGGCGCGCGTCGATCTGCAGCGCCTTGCGGTACAGCGTTTCGGCGCCGGGGGCGTCGTGGCGCCGGAAGCGGATGTTGCCGAGGTTCGTGTAGGCGATGGCGAGCCACGGGTCGAGCTCGATGGCGCGGGTGTAGAGCGCCTCCGCCTCGTCCATCGTGGACGGGTCCTCGTCGATCTGGCTCGCCTGCAGGTAGAGCTCGTAGGCGGTGCGCGCGCGCTCACGCCCGGCGTTGGGGCGCAGCACGCGCACCACGTCGTCGCGCAGCGCCTTCACCTCGAGGTCGAGCACCATCTGCCCGGTGAGCGGCTCGAACGCGCCCTCCTCCGCGCGCACCACCAGGCTCCGCCCGTCGCTGACGATGCGCAGCTCGGACAGCGGACGCGACACCTGAGGCAGCGACTGGCGCAGCGCGGCGACGGCGCGCGTGACGTCGCGCAGGCGCACGCGCTGCGCGAGCAGCGTCTGCGCGGTGCGCAGCGCGATCACGTCTTGGAAGGTGTAGGCGCGGCGCCCGCCGCGCCGCCCCGAGGGTGACACCACGCCATTCTTGTCGAGGGTGCGCAGGCGCCCGGGGCTCATCTGGAGCAGCCGCGCGATCTCCGCGCGCGTGAACTGATCGGAGAGCGGCTCACGACCGGCGCTCACCGTGTCCTCGCCGCACGCGGCGTCAGAGCCCGCGGCGCCCCCGTCCGCAGCCTGCGCCTTCATGCGCCCGCCGCCAGGGCCGAACACCACGCGGATCAGCTTCCCCTCGGACGGCTTGCGTTTGCGATCGGTGCTCCGCTTACGGCCAGCCATGCGTCTCTCGAACCCGTCTCGTGTCTCAGCCGCGCCAGCTGTGGCGCCGCAACCCCTCGCATCAATTCCTTGTCTCACCCCTCGGTGTCAAGCGTCGCTTGCAACGCGCGGCCACGCTCGGAGATGGCGCAGGTTTTCGCGCTGTTACGTCCTGCGAGCTGGGGGTTGACGCGCGCGTGAGATCGGACCTCACGCGCGAGGTCGCGCTCGATCTCGCGCGTGGCCGGCGCCTGAGGGCGTGCGCGCGTCGGGCGTGTTTTTACGCTGGAACAGCGGATGAGTCGTTTATATGCATATGGAAATGAGCACTTCGTAGGGATGACGACCGTCTCCATGGGCCCGGCGCGCCAGCGGCAGGTGCTCGGCATCCGCCGCCTCACGACGAGCGGCGCGCCGAGTGGTTCCGTGCGGTCGCGCCATGGGCTGGATCGAGGACCGCGGGTGCTCGAGTGGTCATCCAGCAGCGCCGCATCGCGGCTCACTCCGACTGACTGCGGAGGGGTGTGGGCTCGCGCGTCGTCGTCCTGATTCCGTGCGGTCGTGGCTGGCGCGCCACCATCCTCCGGGTGGTTCCGTGGGGTTGCGTCTGACAGGGTGGTTCCGTGGGGTCGTGACTGGCGCGCGGTCGATCGACGAGGCGGTGGCGCGCGCTGGGTGCGGTCCTCGCGGCGCGGAGCGGCTCTGGTGCAGAGCGTCCGTGGGGCGGCTCGCCCAGGCTCGGCGACTTGCTTGGCCCAACGGAGCAGCGCCCTCTAAGCTCCGCTCAGCGAAGGAGCCCTATGGCAGGTGTAACGGAGCGCAGGCAGCACAAGATGTTCGTCACTCGGAACACGGAGTACCACTTCCGTGGGCCCGTCTGCGTCGGCGTACGCGACCGCCGCACGGGGAGCTGGTTGTCGTCGCACCTGGCGCAAGGGCGCCAGCTGAGCGGTGCCGTGCGGTTCCACCAAAACGGTGCGGCCGTGCCCGTCGCGGGTGAGCCTGAGGTGGGGGAGGCGCTCTACTTCGGCGAGGGCGGGCGCGATCTGGTGACGAGCGCGTTGTGCGCCGTCGAGCGTCCCGCCAAGGCGGCGCTGGCGCACTACCTCTGAGCCAGCCTCCGCCGCGCGCTCGGCCATCGCTGCTCTCGGCGGCCGCGCTGTCGGTGGCGGCGCTGTCAGCGAAGCCGCCGGTTCGGCCTTGCTACGGCCCTGATATCTAAGGAGGATGTAGCTGTCCCTCGATGGGCGACGGCCGCGAAGCGGCGGCGCCCGGCTCGAGGCGATCGCGTCACGGTGCGCGTTGCTCCTCCTCGTACCCTCTCCCCACCCCTGAGTATCGACGTGGCAGCGCCCAACCCGAACAGCCCAACCTCGTTCGCCATCGTGATCAGCGAGAAGGGGGGAGCCGAGCGTCGGCAGACGTTCGATCGCACCGAGGTGCGCGTGGGTCGCGTCCAGGGCAACGAGCTGATGCTGCCGAAGGGCAACGTGTCGAAGCGGCACGCGCAGCTCGCGCTCCGTGATGGCAACTTCACCATCACGGATCTCAACAGCACCAACGGCACCTACGTCAACCGGCGGCGCATCACCCAGGCGACCGTCGTCCGCGCGGGCGATCGCATCTACATCGGTGACTTCGTGCTGCGCATCGAGCTGGCGGACGGCGCTGAGGACGCGCCGCCCGCCAGCAGCAGCCGCAGCGAGTCGAGCGGCGACCCGCTCACCCCCGGGCGCGAGCCGATCGGCGTGGAGGAGTCGTCGGGCGCCTTCGAGCCCGCCGTCGTCTCGCCGGAGGCCTCTGCTCCGGAGATCACTGGTTCGTCACCTGGGCTGTCCAGTCCTGGTGAGCGGGCCAGCGTGCCGCCCGCGCCTCCGCCGTTCCCCGCGGCGCCGCTGCGCTCACCGCACGGCACCTTGCTCCACCATGGGGGAGTCCCGCCCGCGCCTAGTGCCCACTTGGCGCCGCCGGCGCCCAGCGCACGCCCGGCGCCGCCGGACCTGCCGTCCGGCCCGCAGTCGTCGTCCTCGTCCGAGGCGCAGGAGCTGTCTTCGAGCGATCGCAGCGCGCCGCGTCCGCGCGAGTGGGTGCTCGAGGCTGCCACGCTGGCGCACCGAGCCGGGCTCCGCGCGCTGGTCCAGCGAGTGACCGACACGATCGGCGCGGCGACGCTGCTCGAGCCGTTCGACGACAACCAGCGGCAACGGATGGAGCCCGCTTTCCTGATGGCGGTGAGCACGCTGCGCAGTCAGGGGGCGCTGAAGGAGCTCGATGAGGAGCGGCTGCTCGGCGACGCGCGGGCGGAGCTGTTCGGGCTCGGCCCGCTGGGCCCGCTGCTGAGCGACGAGGACATCACCGAGGTGCACGTGCTCGGTCACGGCCAGCTGGTGGTGGAGTCGGGCGCTGGGCGTCGCGCGGTGGAGCCGCCGTTCTCCTCGGAGGAGTCGCTCGAGCGCGCCATCGTGCGGCTCGCGCGGCTGAGCGGGCGCGAGGCGCTGGCGGCCGAGGTGACGCTCGAGCGCCAGCTCCCCACGGGCTTCAAGCTGCGCGCGGTGCGCGGGGGCCTGGCCGGAGGTCGCTCGCTGCTCACCCTGAAGCGGCCGCGGTGCGTCACGGCGGTGGTCGATGAGCTGGTCCGCCGCGGCACGGTGTCTCGCGCCATCGCGACCTTCCTGCGCCACGCGGTGCAGGGGGGCGCCAACGTCTTGGTGGTGGGCGCGCGCGACGCACGCGCAGCGGACCTGCTCGGCGCGCTGGCTCAGCTGAGCGACGCGCACTGGGTGGTGGTGGCGGAGGGCAGCGAGCTGCTCCCGGGGGATCCGCGCGTCACCCGGCTGAGCCTCGCTTCGGACACCGCCGATCTGCAGCACATCGTCAGCCTGGTGAGCGATCTGAGCGGTACTCGCCTGCTGGTGGAGGACTTGAACGGGCCGCTGGCGGTCGCGGTCCTCGATCGCCTGGTCGCGGGCGGCTCGGGGCTCATCGCGTCGGTCACCGCGGGCAGCTTGGAGCAGGCGTTCGGGCGCCTGACCAGTCAGCTGATGAGCCACGCCGGGGTGCCCTTGGCGGCGGCGCGGCAGCAGGCGGCGCAGGCCTTCGACCTGGTGGTGGAGGTGGCGCGCCTGCGGGATCAGCGCACCCGCGTGCTGCGGGTCGCCGAGCCCGCGGGGTTCGCGCAGGGGGGCGAGCTCGAGGAGCTGTTCACCTTCACCTTCCAGCGCACGGCCGCGGGCGGCGCGGTGGAGGGGACCTTCAGCGCCACCGGGGTGGTGCCGCGGGTCGCGCAAGAGCTGATCGCGCGCGGCGTCCCGCTGGATCTCGGCTCGTTCACCCGCGGCCAGCGTTAGTCACGTGAGCTGACGGGAGACGCTCGGCGCCGTGCAGCTCGGCGGGCAGCGGACGCACGGCGCTGGGTTCTGCCTTGGAGCGCCGCGCACCGTTCCCCAACCCCCCCCAAAAAAAACGCTCAAGCATAATCAGGTTACCTGACGTGGTGCCTCAGCGCATGGCTTCCGTCAGGCTATCTGACGTGCCCACGCCTCCCCGGCGAGGCAGCCTCAGGCGCGCGCTTGGTTCACTTTGCGGCTGAACAGGCGCTTCTTGATCGGGTTCAGCTTGTCGATCATCAGCACGCCGTTCAGGTGGTCGTTCTCGTGTTGGATGGCGACGGCGAGCAGCCCATCGGCCTCGAGCTCGAAGGCCTTCCCATGGGCGTCTTGAGCGCGCACCCGCACGTGCTCCGCGCGCTTCACCGTCTCCGTGGCGCCGGGGAAGGACAGGCAGCCCTCCTCCCACTGCTGGGTGCCGTCCAGCGAGAGGATCTCCGGGTTGATGAACACCATGAGATCGCTCGGCTCGTCTTCCCCCGCGATGTCGATCACGAAGATCCGCTTGGAGACGCCGATTTGCGGCGCGGCCAGGCCAACGCCCGGCGCGTCGTACATCGTCTCCGCCATGTCCTCCACCAGCTGACGCAGGGAGTCGTCGAACACCGTGACCGGCTCGCCCACCTCGCGCAGCCGTGGATCGGGGAACTCGAGGATCTCGCGAATGGCCATGAGAAAAGCCAACCTAACACCGCGCTCTGCCCCTCGCAACGGAGCGGCTCGCGAGCCCAGCTCTCCACTTGCGTCCACTGTGCTCCGTTTGCGTTTGTGTTTACGTCTGCGCTCCACTCGCGCCCAGCGCCTGCGCCCAGCGCCTGCGCTCTGCACCTGAGTAGGGCGGCTTGAAACCGGCCTCCACGGAGCGCGATGGCGCTACTTCCTGACGACTTTGCGGGGGTACTTCAGCGGGCCGTAGACGTAGGCGTCGGAGCCGCACAGCTCCCAGCGCGCGGGGTCGATGCGCGGCGCTTCGGTCGGCTGTTCGGGCCCGGCCCAGTCCACCGCGCCGGGCTTGCCGCGGGGGCCCAGCATCACCGGCGCGATGAAGGCGTGCAGCTCGTCCACCAGCTTGGCCGCCAGCGAGGAGCCCGCGAGCTCCGCCCCGCCTTCGCACAGCACGCTCACCACCTCACGCGCGGCGAGCGCTTCCAGCGCCTTCGCCATGTCCACGCGGCCGTCGGTCCCCGCGCCGACGCGGATCACCGAGACGTTCAGATCGCCCAGCGCCTGGGCGGCCTCCGGATCGGCCTCCGGGGTGGTGATGACGCAGGTGGGGATGTCGGCCGCCGTCTGCGCCAGCTGGCTCTCCAGTGGGAAGCGGAGCTTACTGTCGATCACCACGCGCACCGGGTTACGCCCGGGGACGTCGCGCACGGTGAGCTGTGGGTCGTCCGCGATCACGGTGTTGATGCCGACCATCACCGCGTCCAGCTGGGCGCGCAGCTGGTGCACCTTGTTCCGGCTGTCCGAGCAGGTGATCCACTTGGAGGCGCCGGTGCGGGTCGCCGTGCGGCCATCCAGCGACAACGCGAGCTTCAGCGCGAGGTAAGCGCTGCCGCGGGTGATGTACTTCACCCAGGGGAGGATCAGCGCCTGCGCCTCCGCCTCCATCACGCCGACCACCACCTCGATGCCGGCGCGTTCGAGCACCGCGCCGCCGCCGCCGACCACGTGGGGGTTGGGGTCGCGGCAGCCGATCACCACGCGGCGGACGCCGCTCTGGATGATGGAGTCCGTACACGGCGGGGTGCGCCCCTGGTGCGAGCAGGGCTCCAGGGTGACGTAGAGGGTGGCGCCCTGGGCCGCCTCGCCCGCCGCGCGCAGCGCCACCAGCTCCGCGTGGTCTTGCCCCGCGGAGGCGTGGTAGCCCGTGCTGACGACCTCGCCGTTCGGCGCGACGACCACGCTGCCCACGTGGGGGTTGGGGGAGGGGTCACCGCGGCGCCCCACCTCGAGGGCCTTGGCCATCATCTCGGCGTCGAGCTCTGACATCTGGCTACCCACTGGCCTCCCGAGACTTCACGAGCTTGCCCATCTCCGCCATGAACTCATCGATGTCGCGAAACGAGCGGTACACGCTGGCAAAGCGCACGTAGGCGACCTCGTCGAGCTCCTTCAGTTGCTCCATCACCCGCTCGCCGATCACCCGCGCTGGGATTTCCTTGTCGCCAAGCTGGCCAAGCGTACGCTCCAGCGCCTCCGCTGTCTCGTCCAGCTGGTCGGCCGCCACGGGGCGCTTGTTACACGCGATCTGAAGGCTCCGCAGCAGCTTGCTGCGATCGAAGGGCTCGCGCCGCCCGTCCTTCTTCACCACCGTCGGCAGCGTGTGCTCCACGCGCTCGTAGGTGGTGAAGCGTTTGTGGCACGCGTCGCACTCACGCCGCCGCCACACCACCGTGCCTCCCGACGCCAAGCGCGAATCCACCACGCGGCTGTCCGTATGGGTACAGAAGGGGCACTGCATCCTGAGGGGCCGGGGTGTAGTACCCTCCGCTGGAAATGGCCAGCGAAGCCGGCGGGGGCGCTAGGCGAAGCGGCTCAAGATCAAGGTGGCGTTGGTGCCGCCGAAGCCGAACGAGTTGGACATCACGTGGTCGAGCCGTCGCTCGCGCGCTGCGTTGGGGACGTAGTCCAGGCGGCAGGCGGGATCAGGATCCGTGAGGTTGATGGTGGGGGGGATGGCGCCCGTCTCGATCGCCTTGGCGCACACCGCGGCCTCCACCGCGCCGGCCGCGCCGAGCAGGTGGCCCATCATCGACTTGGTGGAGCTCACCCACAGCTGGTGATCCGTCGCGTGGGCACCGAACACCTGCTCCACGGCCTTGCTCTCCTCGATGTCCCCCGCGGGGGTGGAGGTGCCGTGGGCGTTCATGTAGCCGATTTGCTCTGGATTCAGCCTCGCGTCTTCGAGCGCGAGCCGCATCGAGCGGATGGCGCCCGCGCCATCCGGCGCGGGCTTGGTGATGTGGTAGGCGTCGCTCGAGGCGCCGAAGCCGGTCACCTCCGCGTAGATCCGCGCGCCGCGGCGCTGAGCGCGGCTCAGCGACTCGAGCACCAAGGTGCCGGCGCCCTCGCCGCACACGAAGCCGTCACGCCCCTTGTCCCACGGACGGCTCGCCGCCTTGGGGTCGTCGTTACGGCGCGACAGCGCGAACATGGCGCTGAAGCCGGCGATGCCGATGGGGGTGATGGTCGCCTCGGCGCCGCCCGCGATCATCACGTCCGCCTTGCCGCGGCGGATCCACTCGGCGGCCTCGCCGATGGAGTGCGCGCTGGAGGAGCAAGCGGTGGTGTGACAGAAGCTGGGGCCGCGCAGCCCGTACTCGATGCTGACCTGACCCGCCGCGAGGTTCCCGATCAACGAGGGGATGAAGTAGGGGCTCACCTTACCGGGCCCCTTCTCCTCCAAGATCATCTTCACGCGCTCGAGGTTCTCGAGCCCGCCGAGGCCCACGCCGATGAAGCACCCCGCGCGGTCCCGCTCCTCTTCACTGAGCTCGAGCCCAGCGTCCTGAAGCGCCATGCGGGTGGCGCCCATGGCGAAGGTGATGAAGCGCGCGACCTCCTTCAGCTTCTTCCTGGGCATGAAGTCGCCGGGCTCGTAGCCCTTCACCTCGCACGCGAAGCGGCTGGGGTAGTCACCCGTCACCTCGAACTGGGTGATGGTGTCGGCGCTGCTCTCGGCGCGTAGCAGCGATTGCCACGTGGCGTCCGTACCGATGCCGTTCGGCGTGACCAGGCCGAGCCCTGTGATGACGACGCGTTCCATCGATCCTCGTCTTGACGCGGGTAGCTGGCGGGCGCGCTCGGGCGGGCGAGGGGACGCTCGCCGAGCGCGCTCACGGCGCGGTCAGCCCGCCTGGTGTTCCTGGATGTAGTCGATCGCGTCCTGGACGGTGCGGATCTTCTCCGTGTCCTCGTCGGGGATCTCGATCTCGAAGGCCTCCTCGAACGCCAGCACCAGCTCGACCAGGCCGAGCGAGTCAGCGCCGAGATCTTCGATGAAGCTCGACTCGGCGGTGATGTCGCCCTCGTCCACGTCGAGCTGCTCCTTGATGATCTTCTTGACCTTCGCTTCGATGACTTCTTGACTCATGTTGCCTCCAGGTCGCCGGCAGCGCGACCGTACGTGTCAATCAGGGCAGCTTACCTTGCCCCTCGCCTTGCGCTCCAACCCGCCCCACGGCCCTAAATGGGTGATTGCGGTGGGTCTGATCGCGTGGGGTCTCACATATACATCCCGCCGTTGATGCGCAGGCTGTGGCCGGTGATGTAGCCGGCCTCCTCCGAGGCGAGGTACACCACGCCCGCGGCGATCTCCTCGGCGGAGCCGATGCGGCCCATCGGGACCGACTGCAAAATCCCCTGACGCTGCTCGTCCGTCAACGCGCGCGTCATGTCCGTCTCCACGAACCCCGGGGAGATGGCGTTGACCGTGATGCCGCGCGACGCGTACTCACGCGCCAACGACTTCGCCGCGCCGATCAGCCCCGCCTTGGTGGCGGCGTACGCCGTTTGCCCAGCGTTGCCCGTCTCCCCGACCACGCTGGAGAGCAAGATCACCCGGCCGTAGCGGGCGCGCATCATCACCTTGAGCGCCGCGCGCGCGGAGTAGATGGCGCCCTTCAGGTTGACGTCGAGCAGCCGATCCAAATCGCTCGATTTCAGCCGGAGCAGCAGGCCATCGACGCTGACCCCAGCGCTGGCGACCAGCACGTCCAGGCGCCCGAGGCGCTTGGCGATCTCGGCGATGGCGGGCTCGATCTCGGGGGAGGAGACGTCCAGCGCCGCGGCTTCGGCCGCGCCGCCCGCCGCGCGGATCTCCTCCACGACGGCCTCGGCGGCGCCCTGCCCGCTGGCGTAGCCGACGACGACGCGGGCGCCACGGCTCGCGAGCGCCACGGCCGCCGCGCGGCCGATCCCGCGTGAGCCCCCCGTGACGATCGCTACTCTGCTCTTCAGATCAAACATCTCTCCCCCGGTGAGGGCGCGCCGTGTTTACCACGCTCGCGCTGGAATCAAGGGCGAAAGTTGTTGCGCGGTGGAGCCCAGCGGGTCGCGCCGGCGCGTCGCACTGCGTCAGTCGTCGCGCAGTGCGTCAGCGCGGTGTCATCGCCTAGCGCCCAGCGTTTCGGGCGCGCTCGACGTCGGCGCGCGTCGCCGCCTGGCGCCTGAGGTCTCGGTGGTGCTCGACGTCGGCGCGGTGTCACCACCTGGCGCCTGGGGGTTTGGGTTTGGGGGTTTGGCAGCGCGCTCCAAGTCGGTGCGCTGGTGCGCGGCGTCACCCCGCTTGGAGCGCCTCGAGCGCGGCCTGGAGGCCTGACGGATCGCTCACCGAGCACACCTTCAAGCCCGGCGCCGTCTTGCGCACCAGCCCCGCCAGCACCTTCCCGGGCCCCAGCTCGAGCGCTTGGGTCACGCCCTGCTCCGAGAGCCAGCGCACGCTCTGCTCCCAGCGCACCGGCCCGTCGACTTGGCGCACCAAGAGGTCAGGAATACGTCCCATGTCCGCGTTCGGCGCGGCCTCCACGTTGGACACCACCGGGAAGGTGAGCGGCGAGAGCTCGAGCTCGCCGAGCGCCGCCTCCACCTGGCGCGCCGCGGGCTCCATCAGCGAGCAATGGAATGGTGCGCTGACTTTCAGCGGGATCAGCTTGAGCTTCCGTGCGGAAGCGAGCTCCGCGGCGCGCGCCACGCCCTCCCGGGTGCCGGCGATCACGATCTGCCCGGGGGCGTTGAAGTTGGCGGGGGAGACCTCCCCCGCCTCCGCGCACAGCGCCTCCACCTGGCTCGGGTCGCCGCCCATCACCGCCGCCATCGCGCCGCGGCCCTCCGGCACCGCCGATTGCATCGCCTTGCCGCGCAGGTGCACCAGCCGCACCGCCTGCTCGAGGCTCAGCGCGCCCGCCGCCACCAGGGCGCTGTATTCGCCGAGCGAGTGACCCGCGGCGTACGCTGGGGGCGCGAGCTCTGGGGCGCGCTCCTTCAACGCGCTCAAGACAGCGAGGCTGACGGTGACGATCGCCGGCTGGGTGATCTCGGTGCGCACCAGCTCCGACTCTGGCCCCTCGAAGCACAGCCTCGAGATGCTGAAGCCGAGCGCCGCGTCGGCGCGCTCGAACACCTCGCGCGCCGCGGCGCTCTCCTGCGCCAACGCCTGACCCATGCCCACGCTCTGCGTCCCTTGCCCAGGGAATAGCCACGCCCAAGTCATGGGCCGGAGCCTAAACCAGAAGCGCGAGGAGGCCGCAAGCGCTCGACGGTCACATCCGGGCGAGCGCGCTCGCCCAGGAGATCCCGGCGCCGAGGGCGCACATCAGCACGGTTTGGCCTGGCTTCACGCGGCCGTCGCGGATCCCTTCGTCGAGCGCCATCGGGATCGAGGCGCTCGAGGTGTTGCCGTAGCGATCGATGTTGATGATGAAGCGGTCCATCGGGATCTCGAGGCGCTGCGACACTTGGCTGATGATGCGAAGGTTCGCTTGGTGCGGCACCACCCAATCGACGTCCGTGCTGGTGAGGCCGGCGTCGTCCAGCGCGGTGCGTGAGGCGCTGGTCAGGTTCTTGACGGCCACCTTGAAGATGTCCTGCCCCACCATGTGCACCTTGTCGCGCCGCGCCTCGATCCCCTCGGCGGTGAGCGGCTCCTTGCTGCCGCCCGCTGGGATGCAGAGCGAGCTCGCCAGCGAGGCGTCCGTGTAGAGCCGCGTCGACAGCACCCGGGCGTCGCCGCTGGCCGGGCCGAGCACCGCGGCGCCCGCGCCGTCACCGAACAGCACGCAGGTGGTGCGATCTTCCCAGTTGAGCACCCGTGACAAGAGCTCCACGCCGACGACCAGCACGTGCTTGGCCATTCCCGTACGGATAAACTGGTCACCGATCGACAGCGCGTAGACGAAGCCCGCGCAGGCGGCGGCGACGTCGAAGGAGGGGACCTGGCGCGCGCCGAGCTTCGCTTGCAAGAAGGCGGCGCAGGCCGGCAGCGGCATGTCGGCGCTGATGGTGCCGACGATGATCATGTCGAGATCGGTGGCCTGGATCCCGGCGGCTTCGAGCGCGCGCTGGGCAGCGACCTTCGCCATGTCGCTGGCGGCTTCATCCGAGGCGGCGACGCGCCGCTCTCCGATGCCCGTGCGCTCGCGGATCCACGCGTCGGAGGTGTCCACCCGCTGCTCGAGATCGGCGTTCGTGAGCACCTGAGCGGGGGCGTAGGCGCCGGTGCCCAGGATGCAGCTCTGAGGGCTCAGCTCACCAAGTGACATGACGCCGCCATACGCCTGCTCGCGATCGGCGTCTACAATTGGTTGAACCAATTCTGCGACTCGCGCGTGCCGCTTTTTTTCACTGCTTTTTGCCGCAGTGCGGCGTGTGTCAGGGTGACTGACGTATACGCCCGGACCGCGACGTGAGGCCATGACCTGCGAGCCTAGAGCAGCGACTGGCGGTGCGCTGCCAAACCCCCAAAAAACCAAACCGCCCGGCGACCCCATGGAGAGTCGTCGGGCGATGATGTAGCGCGCTCGACGCGCCGTCAGGCTTCAGCGCGCTCAGCCGGCGTCGTTGTTCGTCTTGGTGACGGCGCGGCCCTTGTAGTAGCCGCACGCGGGGCACACGCGGTGCGGGACCATGGGCGCCGAGCAGTTGGCGCAGGGGATGATGTTCGGCGCCGCCACGCGGTCGTGGTTGGCGCGGCGCGTGTCGCGCCGGGTGCTGCTCTGTCGTCGCTTGGGAACTGCCACGGTGTCACTCCTTGTCGCCTTGCCCTTGAAGGCGCGCTCTGAACGCCGCCAGCGGAGCCAGGCGCGGGTCGATCTCAGGATCGGCGCCCGGGGACTCGGCGGGGTGCGGAGCTATAGGAGCAGCGACGCCTGGGCGCAAGGGAAATAGCGGCAGCTCGAGCAGGATGAACTCGCGGATGAAGCCGTCGAGCACCACCTCATCCCCCTCGTAAAAGTCCTGGGCGGCGTCCTCCGCGCTCAGCTCCACGCCCTCTTCGTCTCGCCCGCGGCGGCTCCCTTTGCCGCCCTGTTTTCCTGGCTTTCCTCGGCTCGGCTCGTCGCTCGCATCGCCGGCCGATCGGCCGGCTCCCTTGGTTGGCTCGACGGCGGCGGCCGTCGCCGTTTTGGCGGCCTTCGGCGCCCGGCGCTGGCGCGGCGGAGGCGCCGCCGGCGAGAGCATCAGGAACACCTCCGCCCTCAAGTCGATGGGGAAGGGCTCCAGTGAGCGCGCGCAGTCCATCTCGATGGGCACCTCGACCTCGCCGCGCACCATCACCTCCTGACCCGCCTTGCTGAGCGTGACGTCGAGCCGCCCTGGCTCACCCCGGGTGCGCGCCTCCGTGCCCGTGAGGGCGCGCTCGAGCCATTCGACCGGGACAGGGACGTCGAGCGTGTGGTCCTCATCTTCGAGCTCATCGAGGGGGACCCGGAAGCTAGGTGCGGGGCTGGTCATGGGGGGCGCGAGCTTACTCCCCGGCGCGTCCACCGCAAACCAGCGTGGTAGCGTCCCGCCCCATGAGGGCCATGAGTGACAGGCAGCGTCGCCTCGGCCTCGCGCTGCTGATCTACCTGATCGGCCTCGCGGTGTACTTCGGCTTCGCGCGCCCCGAGCGCCTCACGGAGCACACGCCGTTCAACCACTTCGCGCTGCTCGCCGAGGGCTGGCTCGATGGGCGGCTCCACCTGGGTGGCCCCCCGCCCGCCTACACGCAGCTGAACGACTTCGCGAAGGTGGGGGATCGCTGGTACGTCGCCTTCCCGCCGCTGCCCGCGGTGTGGCTGCTCCCCTGGGTGTGGCTGGCCGGCAGCGCCGAGGGGGTGCGTGATGGTCAGGCCTTCTTATGGCTCGCGCCGGTGGCGCCCGCGGTGCTCTTCCTGGTGCTGGAGAAGCTCACGCGGCTCGGCATGAGCGCGCGCTCCCAGCGCGAGAACCTCGCGCTCTCGCTGCTGTTCGCGTTCGGCACCGTGTACTTCTTCAGCGCGGAGCAGGGCACCGTGTGGTTCGCAGCGCACGTGGTGGGCTGCCTGCTCTTGGCGCTCTACGTGCTCTTCGCGCTCGACGCCGAGCGCCCCCTGCTCGCAGGCTTGATGCTCGGCCTGGGGTTCATGACGCGCTCGCCGCTGCTCTTCGCGGCGCCGCTGTTCGCGCTGGAGGTGCTGCGCGTGTGCAGCGCTGGCGGCGCCGTGAGCGCCTCCGCGCTGCCGGCGTCGGATCTCGCTCGCACGGCTGAGTCCGCGTCCCCCTCAGGGGGAGGGGGCCCAGTGAGGCGCCTCATGGCCTGGTACCGGCGTCTGGACAAACGCCGCTTAGTCAAGCTGTATGCCTGGTTTGCGCTGCCGGTGGCGGCTGCGCTGGCGATCACCCTGTGGCACAACCAGGCGCGCTTCGGTGAGCCGTTCGAGTTCGGCTACCGGTTCCTCACGGTGCGCTGGGCGGAGCGCATGGAGCGCTGGGGGCTCTTCCACTACCACTACCTGGGGCGGAACCTGGGCGTCAGCTTGGCCAGCTTGCCTTACGTCACCCGCGGCGGCGCCGCGCCGTTTCAGATCAACGGTCACGGCCTCGCGCTGTGGTTCACCACCCCGATGTACCTGTGGCTGCTCTGGCCGCGGCTCAGCGCGGGCGCGCGTGGAGTCCACCGCGCGCTTTGGATCACCACCTTGGCGGTGGCGATGTGGACGCTGCTCTACCAGAACACCGGCTGGGTGCAGTTTGGCCAGCGCTTCTCCAACGACTACGCCGTGCTCCTGTTCGCGCTGCTCGCCGTTGGGGGGCGCAAGCTCGGTAAGGGCTTCATCGCGGCCTCGGTGTTCGCGGTGGTGGTGAACGCGTTCGGCGCCTACACCTTCGACCGCCCCGAGTACCGCGGCTACTACGTGGTGAAGCCGTTCGAGTATTTCCAACCAGACTGACGATCGGGTGTCAGTCAGTGCGACTGCCGAGCAGGGGGTGCAGCGCCTTCTTCAGGACCAAGCCCTCGCAAGAAGGCGAGCAAGGAAGTCGCCAAGGTGTGGAGCGAGCGCCCTACTTCAGGACCAAGCCCTCGATGCTGCTCGTGACGTCGGCGGCGTGCTTCGTCATCAGCTCCTTGGTGCCGCCCGCCTCGTGGATGAAGGCGCGGTCCCCCACCACGAACAGGGTGAGGTAGTAGAGGTGCGGCGGGCCCTCGTGATCGAGCCCGAAGCGGAGCTGCTTGCCGGCGATCCCTTGCTTGGTCTTGACGTCGACCTTGCCGAGCAGCGCGTAGCCCGCCTGGTCGCGGAGCTGGTTCTCCACCGCGCGGGCCCAGAAGGCGAGGTCGCCGCCCTCGCGGTCCACCTCACGCACGGCGATCACGAGGCCGTCGGCGTTGGTCGCGCGGTAGTCGTAGCGGTCGTAGTTCTCTTCGATCTCCACGAAGCCGGGCGGGGTCGTGGCGGTGAAGTGGTTACCGCAAGCGGTGAGCAGGCTGAGTAAGAACAACCAAGGTAGGGCGCGGAGCATGACTCACCTCACATCGACAAGAGCCTGGGGAGCCCCAGCTCACGAAGCCATTGGAACGGCAGCTGCACCTGCGGCGCTTGCTCGGTGCCGCGCGCCTGGAGCTGCAGGGTGATGGTGGAGAAGGAGATCAGCTCGCGCAGCACCTTCATCCGCCCCTCGAGCAGCTCGAGCTGGGTGGTCACGCGCTCGAGCTCACGCTCGATCTTGAGGGACTCCTCCACGTTGCCGGCCTTGGCGAGCAGCTGCTCGTAGCGGGCCAGCACCGAGCGCGTGTTCTTGATCCGAACGTTCAAGTCCATGAACTGCTCGGTGACGTCCTCCACCTCCACGTTCTGGTGTTTGAGATCGCCCAAGCCCCCCAGCTGCTTCAGCGCGTCTTCGAACTTGGCGGCCGGCACTCGGATCACGATGTGGTCGTCACTGCGGCGTACCAAATAGCCACCCAGCTCGCGCGCCAGCTTCTCGGCGCCGGTCAGGGTGGCGCGCTTCTCGAACACCGCCATCGTCAGCTCGGCGCGGTAGATGAGCAGCGGGGACGCGATGGCTGCCTTACCGTCAGGGGGGCTGCTGGGTGCGCCTTGCGCCGGGGGCGGGGAGGGCGGCGCGTCGGCGGTCGATGCCTTCATCTCCCGAGCCGGACCCCGCTCACCGTCACCCCCGAAGTCGCCGCCGCCCATCGGGGCGGCCTCGGCGACCCTCTCGGACGGATCCATGGCAGGCGCTGGCCTGCTCATGTCCATGGCGCCGCCCATCGCCTGGTACCCCGGCGCCGGCGCCGACGCCACGCCGCTCTCCGTTCGGTAGGACGCCCCCCCGCAACCGCTCAGCCAGAGCGCGAAGCAAGCGATCAAGAACCTGAATGACCAGAGCTTCAGATGCATAAATGAAGGCCTTTCAACGCGGGCTCGTCGCCTGCCTTACAGCTCTCGAGCGATCTTTGTTGGAGCATCGAATCAAGGGGTGGCGCTGGGCGTGCCATCGGGAGCTGCGCTCGGCGCTGCGCCCTCGCTCGGTGCTGCGCCCTCGGCCGGCTTGTCCGCCTCCGCGCTGGGCGCGGGGGCGGCGGCCTTCTCTGGGAGCTTCGCCTCGCGGCGCACCTTGACGCCCTTGATCTTGACCGGATCCGTCGCGCGGTCGCCGCGCACCGGGGACTCCGCGATCTTCTCGATGACGCTGTCCGGGCCGCACTTGCCGAAGATGGTGTAGCCGCCGTCGAGGTGGCTCGCCTTCCCGTCCATGATGAAGAACTGGGAGCCGTTGGTGTTGGGGCCGCGGTTGGCCATGCAGAGCAGGCCGCGCTGGTCGTGGTACGCGTCCTCCCAGATCTCGTCGGGGATGACGTAGCCCGGGCCGCCCGAGCCGTTGCCCGCCGGGTCACCGCCCTGGATCATGAAGCCCTTCACCACGCGGTGAAACGGCGTGCCGTCGTAGAGCGGCTTCTTCACCCACTTGCCGTCCGTGTCCTTGTAAGGGCGCAGACCGCGGGCGAGGCCGACGAAGTTGGCCACGGTGATGGGCGCCTTGTCGTGCCACAGCTCGCACTCCAGGGTGCCCGCCGTGGTCTCCACCGTCGCCACGAAATAGCCCTCGCCGGTGAGCCCCTTGGCGGCGTCGGCGACGTCGAACTTGCCCTTGAGCGGATCGTCCGGGCTGGGGGTGACGGAGGCCACCGGCTTGGCCGCGACCTTGCGCTGCTCCTCGCCGCCCCGTTGGTTCATCTTGGAGAGCAGCGACCGGAGCCGCTCCGGGTCACGCGTCTGCAGCTTGCTCCTGGCGACCGCGCTCGGTGCGGCGGTGTTGATTGGTGCCGCGGTCCGCTCCGGCTTGGCCTGCGGCTCGGGTTCTTTCTTGCTGCAGCCCAGGGCGAGCAGACACAAAGCGGGGATTATGGCGCGGATCTTCATGGTCATTTCACTTTCAAGCTAGGAGGGACGGCGCTCGGGCCACCCATCGTGCGCAAGGTTCGGGGGGAGGGGGTTGGCTCACGCTCACCGTCTTTGGGTGGCGCTCGCTGGAGGCACCCAAGCCAGCTCGAGTGCGGCCAGCTGAGAGCGGCTTTCGGGTGCCGCGGTCCACCGCCGTAGCGAGCGTCATGAGGTGTAGTCCAGGGTGACGCGCTGGCCAGGCTTCACGCCGTGATCGCGCACCCAGCCCGCGTTCACCTCCAGCACGAAGGCCGCGGGGCAGGGCACGCTGCGCGGGTGCTCGTTCATCACCGGCACCTGCTCCAAGATCCCGACGATGTAGCCCTGGCGGTCGAGGAACAGCATGTCGAGCGGCAGGCAGGTGTTGCGCATCCAGAAGGAGCGCGGGGCCTCGCGGGGGAAGACGAACAGCATGCCCTCGTCCGGCGCGAGCTCGGTGCGGTACATCAGGCCCTGGGCGCGCGCCGGCTCGGTGGCGGCGACCTCCAGCGACACGCGCGGCGCGCCGCTCACCTCGGGGAAGTGCGCGTAGCCGCGGCTCAGCGCCAGCGGGGTGACGGGGCCGCGCGGGCAGTCGGTGGCGGGCAGCGCCTTTGGAGGAGGGGTCTCGGCGAGGGGCACCACGCAGCTCGGCCCAGCGCTGGGCGCGCTCGCGCTGGGCGTCAGGTTGGCTGACGTTGCGGCTGGCGGTGGAGCGCTCGCGGATGTCGCGTGGGTGGGCGTGCTGGTGGCGCCTGGGGTGGCCGAGCGCCCTCCCACCGGCTCACAGGCCAGCACCCCGACGGCGCAGGCGAACACCCACCTCGGCCACATGGGCGGCCGTATACCACGATCGGGCGCCATGCATGCTTGGCGGGCTGACTAAGCGCTGCGGAGGCTGCTCACCCCCGCTTGGTGCACCTTGCCCGGCAGCCGGCGACCCACCACCGCCTCCGCCACCTGCCCGGCCTCCACCAGGCGCTCGAGGTCGAGGCCCGTCTCCACCCCCATGCCGCTCAGCATGTACACCAAGTCCTCCGTGGCGAGGTTCCCGGCGGCGCCGGGCGCGTAGGGGCAGCCACCCAGACCAGCGACGGACGCATCGAAGTGACGGAAGCCGAGATCGAGCCCGACCAGCGCGTTGGCCAGCGCCGTGCCGCGGGTGTCGTGGAGGTGCAGCGCGAGCTTCTCCTGTGGGAACTCGGACAGGAACAGCTTGCCCAGCGTGCGCGTCTGGAGCGGCGTACCGACGCCGATGGTGTCGCCGAGCGACACCTGGTAGCAGCCCATCTCCAAGAGCTGCTCGGTGATGCTCAGGGCGCGCGCGGGGTCCACCGCGCCCTCATAGGGGCAGCCCCACACCGTGGACACGTAGGCGCGCACCCGCATGCCGCCTTCGAGCGCCGAGCTGACCACCTCACGGAAGGTGCGGAGCGAGGCCTCGGTGCTCTTGTTGGTGTTCTTCTGGTTGTGGGTCTCGCTCGCCGACATGAACACGGCGATCTCCTCGAGGCCGGAGGCGCGGGCGCGCTCGAGGCCGCGCGCGTTCGGGCACAGCGCGCTGAAGGTGACGCCCGGCGGCGCGGAGAGCAGGGGGAGCAGCTCGTCAGCGTCGGCCAGCTGGGGGATCCAGCGGGGTGACACGAAGCTCGTGACCTCGATGCGGGTGAGGCCCGCTCTGACCAGGGCCTCGATCAGCCGGACCTTGGCGGCGGTGGCGATGGGCGCGGCTTCGTTCTGGAGGCCATCACGCGGTGAGACCTCGTACACGGAGACACGGTCGGGGAGGGCGTCGAGCATCGGGCCACGGCGGATCTACCCCGTGCCAGGGCCGGTGTCACCGGCTTAGCGCGCTGTGTCACCGGCGGGCGGGGTCTGAAACTGCCGCTCCGGTGCCGCTCCCCGTGCTCCGTAGAGGCTCTGCTTCAGGCCTCGCGCAGCCGCAGCTGGCGCGCGCTGGGCTCGCTCCGGAACTCGATGGGGTACTCCCCCGTCCAGCACGCGTGGCAGAAGCGAGCGGTGACCGGCCCAGCGGGCTCGGCCAGCGGCAGGCGCCGCCCCGCCGCACCCTGCGGCGCCCCGTTCCCGGCGTGAGCCCCAGCATGAGGCACCGTGGCGCGCTCCACGGCGCTCACCATGCCCTCGAGGGAGACGTAAGCCAGGCTGTCGCTGGTGATGTAGCTGTTGATCTCCTCGATGCTGTGGTTGGAGGCGATCAGCTCGCTGCGGGTGGGGGTGTCGATGCCGTAGTAGCAAGGCCAGCTGTTCGGCGGGCTCGAGATCCGGAAGTGGACCTCACGCGCCCCCGCGTCGCGGATCAGCTTGACTATCTTGCGACTGGTCGTTCCCCTGACGATGGAGTCGTCCACCACCACCACGCGCTTGCCCTTCAAGGTGCGCGAGATGGCGCTGAGCTTCAGCTTCACCCCGAAATGGCGGATCCGCTGCTCCGGCTCGATGAAGGTGCGCCCGATGTAGTGGCTGCGCACCAGGCCCATCTCGAACGGGATCCCTGACTGCTCCGAGTAGCCGATGGTGGCGGGCACGCCGGAGTCCGGCACCGGGATCACCACGTCGGCCTCTACCGGGTGCTCCGCCGCCAGCACGCGCCCGAGCTGCTTCCGCACCTCGTACACGCTGGCGCCCTCCACGGTGGAGTCGGGGCGCGCGAAGTACACGTACTCGAACAGGCACAGCTTCCGGTCGGCGCGCGGGAAGGGGAACGAGCTCTCCACGCCGCGCGCGGTGACCACCACCATCTCCCCCGGCTCGATCTCGCGCTCGAACTCGGCGCCGATCAGGTCGAAGCTGGTCGACTCGCTGGCGATCACCACCGCGCCGGGCTGGCGCGGGAAGCGCCCCATGCACAGCGGCCGGATCCCCCGCGGATCGCGCGCGGCGACCAGGGTGTCGTGGCTCAGCGCCAAGAGCGAGTAGGCGCCCTCGACGCGCGACAGCGCGTCCGCCAGGCGGTCGGGCATTTGGCGCTGCGTGCTCTTGGCGATCAGGTGGACGATGACCTCGGTGTCACTTGCCGCCTGGAAAATGGACCCCGAGGCCTCGAGCTGCTCGCGCAGCTGCTGGGCGTTGGTCAGGTTCCCGTTGTGTCCAATCGCGATCGAGCCGCGCGAATACTCGACCGCGATGGGCTGCGCGTTCTTCAGGTGGGAGCCGCCCGCGGTGGAGTAGCGCACGTGGCCGATGGCCGCCTCACCCTCGAGCCGCGCCAGCTGCTCCTGAGGGAAGACGTCGATCACGTGGCCCATCGCGCGGTGCGCGTACAGCTGGACACCGTCCGTGGTGACGATGCCCGCGCTCTCCTGCCCGCGGTGCTGCAGCGAGTGGAGCCCTAGGTAGGTGAGGTTGGCCGCCTCGGCGTGACCGTAGATCCCAAATACACCACACATGGATTGTCTCCGGGGTCGTGCGAGCCACGGCTCGCCACGCGGCGGGTGACCGGACCGAGAGCCGAGCGGCTCGGGCGCCTGCTAGCACGAGCCGCGATCGAACCCCACCCCAAAGGCAATCGGTTCGAAGCACCACCCCGAGGTCACGCTGCGATGGGAGCCGTCACGAGTTTTGGATTGAGGCTCCCGAAGTCTCGGCTTTGAGGGGCCGGCGAAGAGCGATATGAATCGACTGGAATGGGCGCGGTAGCAGAGCTGATCGAGACCTGGCGAGCGAACCCGGACGCTGACGCGACCATCGCGGTGTGCTCCTTCCTCAGCACCCAGCAGGACCAAGAGGTGCTGGTGCGTGAGGTGGGGACGAGCGCCCAGACGTGGCACTTGGCGGACGCGGCGGTGATGCTGGCGGTGGGGCGCATGTACCTCGATCACCTGCTGCTCCCCGAGGCGCAGGCGGCGCTGGTGAGCGCGGGCAAGGCCGATCCGCGGGATCCGCGCGCTTTCCGTTACCTGGGGGAGGTGCTGCTGCGGCGCGGTGACGCGCTGCGCGCCGAGAAGGTGCTCGCGCGCGCGCTGCAGCTGGGTCACCAAGATCCGGCGACTCAGCTCTGGCACGATCGCGCCAACGTCTACGTGGCGCTGCAGAGCCGCGTCGGGATCCAGGCGGTGGCGCAGGAGGTGACGCGCACCCTGCCGAAGACGGTCTCCATCCCACCGCCCGTGGTGCCCTCGGGCGCGATCTCCTTCAACGAGGAGATCACCAAGCCGCGCGGCGAGCTGAAGCTCCCCCCCGAGGCCACCCCCGAGCCCATGCGGCTGCCGGGCGCCGCAGGGCTACCAGGTGCCGCCCAGGCGCTGCCCGGCGCTGCGCCGCCTGGCGCCGCCCAGGTGCTGCCCGGCGCTGCAATGCCCGCACGGCCTGGCGCCGCCCAGGCATTGCCCGGCGCTGCGTTGCCCGCACCACCCGCGCTGCCCGGCGCCTTGCCTCCACTGCCCGGCTCGCCCGCCCTGCCTGGCGCGGCTCAGCTCGCCGGCGCGGCGCCCCTGCCCGGCGCCGCGCGGCTCCCCCAGCTGCCCGGTGCCGCCCCGCTGCCCACGCCGCCCGGCGCCACAGGTCAGCTGCCCGGACGAGCGCCGCTCCCGCCAGGTGCCCGCCCCCTCAGCCAGCCGCCCCCGCTGCCCGGCGCCTTCGGTGCTCCGAGCCCCGCGCTCACGGCGCCGTCGCCCCTCGCTGCACCCCCCGTTGCCCCGCTCGGCGCCCCGCCGCTCGGCGCCTCACCGGCGTCACCGCTCGTCTCACCCCCACTGCCCGCCCCCGCCGTCGACCCCGCGCCGGTCGCGGCTGCGCCCGCGCCCGCGCTGAACCCGTTCGCGCCCGCGCCGGTGCTCCCCGCGAGCCCGTTCACGCCGTCGCCCATCGGGGTGGCCGCGGTGAGTCGGGACTCGGCGGAGCCCACCGCATCCGAGGTGCTCGAGCAGCTGGCACAGGTCGGCGTGTATGAGCGCGGCGGCGGCGGGCCACCGGCCTGGGAGCGCCCGCCGCGCGAGCGCAGCAAGGGGACGTTCACGCTGGGCGCCTTGGTGCTCACGGTCGGGCTCATCGGCGGTGGGGTGTTCTTCTACGCCCAGCACGCGCGGGCGGAGCGTATCGCCAAGGCAGAGGCACTGACCAGTGAGATCGCGGGCATGCTGCACGGTGGCAAGCTGGACGAGCTCGCTCGAACGGACGACAAGCTGAACGCGGTGTTCGAGCTCGACTCGCGCAACCAGCGCGCCGCGCGGCTGTGGCTGGAGAACCGCGTGCTCAGCACCCTGCTGTCGCCGATGGAGGTGTCCGGGGTGGACACCGCGGTGCACCGCGCGCGCAGCGTGGAGGTGCCGGAGGAGCAGCTGGCGTTTGGTCAGGTCGCCTCCTTCGTCGCGGACGGGGATCTGGCGGGGGCGGCGTCGCTGCTCTCGCGTTGGGATCAGCGCGCCGGGAAGGACGCGATGTATCAGCTCACCGCGGGGGCCGCGCTGGACCTCGCGGGGGACCAGCGCGCCCTGTCGCGCTACCAGCTCGCCGCCAAGCTCGATCCAGAGCTCGCCGCGGCGCACGTCTTCCTCGCCATCCTGGCGTTGATCGAGCTGGATGAAGAGGCGGCGGGGCCGACGATCGAGCAGGCGATCGAGCGCACCCGGGGCACCCCGAGTGGTAAGGCGCTCGCCCTGTTGCGCTGGGCGGCTCGCGGCGCCGAGGGTACGCCGCCCGCCGAGCACCAGCTCACCGAGGCGGAGGAGAAGCTGCTCCCCGCGCCGCTCCGGGTGGTGCCGCCGCTGGTGGTGGCGCTCACCTCGGAGGACGCGAGCCAGCGCCGCGAGCGGCTCAAGGACGCCATCGGGGTCAGCCGCACCCCGGCGATCGCGACCTGGCTCGGCTTCATCGCCGTGCGGCAAGGCGACGAGCAGCTGGCGCGCACCGCCGCGCTGCGCGCGCTGAAGTTCAGCGCCATCTACCCGCAGGCGCGCGCCTTGGCGGCGCGGGTGGCGCTGCTCGGGGGCCGCCTGGAGGAGGCCAAGCAGGCGGTGGAGACGCTCAGCGCCGATTCACCGGAGGGCGTGGTGGTGCGCGCGGTGATCGCCTACGAGGTGGCCGACGAGGCTGAGCTGGCGCGCGCCGTGGGCAGCGCGGAGGCGCCAGCGCTCGCGGGGCTGCGCGCGGGGCTCGATCGGGTGCGCGGCGCGCCGGTGCCGAGCGATGAGCGCCTGGATCAGCTCGCGTCGCCGGAGGTGGTCTGGGGTGAGCTGGTGGCGCTGGACTACGCGCTGGATCACCGGCGCTTCGAGTGGGCACAGAAGCGCGCGAGCGGCTGGGCGGAGCCGAGCGCCGCCCAGGCGGTGCGGCGGCTGCGGCTCGTGCGCTACCAGGGGGACGCGGAGGCGGTGAAGCAGCTCCTCGCGCCGGGCTCGGCGCTGGCCGGCGCTGGCGCGAGCGTCTCCTTGCTCTTGGAGCAGGCGTACGCGCTCATCAGTGTCTCTGACCATGCCGCGGCGCGCGCCCTGATCGAGCGCTACCCGGCGCTCCTGGGCGGGATGTCTGGCTGGCTCCACGCCTTGGTGGACGCCGCCGCGGGGGAGGCGCCCAAGGCGGTGGGGCGGCTCAGCGCCCTGGAGCCACCGCCCGACACCGCCGCCTTCCCGCTCAGGGTGCTCGCGGCGCGCGCGCTCGCCGCCAGCGGTGACCGCCGCGCGAAGGGCTACGTAGCCACGCTGATGAAGCGCCACGCGAGCCACCCGGACGTGCTGCTCGCGGCCAAGGACATCGGCCTGGTGCGCTGAACGTCAGTGGGTGGTCACCACCACCCCGAGGGTGGTCGTGATCTGGGAGTCGCTGGCGTCGCGCACGCCCTTGGCGAACACGCTGGTGCTGGCGCTGCTGTGCGCGTCCAGCGCGAAGTCGGCGCGGTTCTCCAGCCGCAAGATCAGGTGATCCGTCGGGCGCAGCTCGAGCGTCAGGGTGGCGCTGGCCAGGCTCAGGTCCGGCACCCCCAGCGGGAAGTGATCGGCGCTCAGCGCCGGCTGACCGTCCGCCTCTTCGCCCGTCACGCGCAGGTACTCGCCGCGCGCGGCGACCGCCCACGCGGCGCTCAGCGCGTAGCGCGCGCCGAGCGCGCCGGCCAGGTGCTTCAGGCTCTCCGTGTCGCTGGTTCGCGTGTCCTGCCGCACGCCCTCGGTGCGGTAGTTGAAGCTGCCGTAGAGGTCCCAAGAGTCCGTGGGGCGCCACGAGATCATCGCGTCGAACAGGTGACGCCAGGCGCCGAGCTCGTTCGCGCCGCCGCGGTCCACCGTGTAGCTCGCGGCGCTGGCGCCGGGGCTCGCCGCGCAGCCCGCGGCGTCCACCTGGTAGCTGGTGCCGTCAGGGCAGCTCACCTCGAGCGTGTCCGGCTGCTCGGGCCCGCCGAGCCAGCCGAGGCTGACGTCGAAGCGCTGGCTCGGCCTCACCACCAGCTGCGCGCCGAAGGTCTTGCCGGTGTTGGTGTCCAGGCTGCGGTCCCAGCCGTTCACCACCAGCGCGTTCAGCGTGAGCGCGTCACCCAGATCCCACGCCAGGCGCGCGCCCATGTGCGAGGCGGGCGTGACGTAGGTGAAGACGAGCCCAGGGCTGTAGTGGTGGTTCAGGTGGCTCTCGGCCGACTCCACGCCGTAGATCGAGTCGAATTTGCCGAAGTCGAGGCGCAGTGGATCCTTCGGGCCTCCCGGGCGAAACGAGGCGAAGGCCTGCGTCACCTGCTCGAGGCCCTCCACCTCGTCGTCGTTGTATCGCTTCGCGTTGGGGCCGAAGCGCAGGCTCAGGGTGCCGCCGACGGGCTCCGCCGGGAAGCTCGCGTCCACGCCGGCCCAGCCGAGCGCGAACCCGGTGTCGCGATCGAACGCCCGCGCGCGGTTGGCGCCCTCGTTCGGCTTCGGGAAGTTGTAGTTGATCGAGGCGTAGCCATCGACGAAGGCGGACAGCTCGACCAGCTCGTACCACGCCGCCGCAGGGGGCGCGGGCAGCGGCGCGAGCTCGGGCTCGGTGGCGGCGGCAGTGGCGCTGGCGAAGAGCAGCGCGGTGGACAGCATCACGGACGAGAGCTTGCGGAGCTTCATAGGGGCGTTCACCTCGCTCGAGGCGGCCGACGTGGCCCCCCGAGCGGCCCGTGCATAGCAACACCGCCCGGCGGGCGCGAGCAAATCGCGCGCCGCCGCGGTGATCTGGCTCAGCGCCGCCCGGCGGGCTGCCCGGGCGGGGTGTCGCCCTTGCCCTCCAGCATCATTTGCAGCTCGTCCGGCTCGTTCGAGCGGCCCATCGCCTCCTCCAGGCTGATGAGCCGCCGCGCGTAGAGCGAGTACAGGGACTGGTTCAGGGTCTGCATGCCGTAGCGCGCCTGGCCCACCTGCATCTGAGAGTAGATCTGGTGCACCTTGTCCTCACGGATCAGGTTCCGCACGGCGGCGTTCGGCACCAGCACCTCGAGCGCCAGCACGCGACCGGGCGCGCCGTGGCGCGGGAGCAGCAGCTGACTGATGACACCCTCGAGCACGAAGCTGAGCTGGGCGCGCACCTGACCCTGCTGGTGCGGCGGGAACACGTCGATCACGCGGTTGATGCTTTGGGCCGCGCTGTTGGTGTGCAGCGTGGCGAACACGAGGTGCCCCGTCTCCGCGATGGTGAGCGCCGCCTCGATCGTCTCGAGGTCACGCATCTCACCGATCAGCACCACGTCGGGGTCCTGACGCAGCACGTACTTCAGCGCGTCCTTGAATGAGGCAGTATCACTGCCTATCTCGCGCTGGTTCACGATCGAGCGCTTGTGCGGGTGGAGGTACTCGATCGGGTCCTCCACCGTCATGATGTGTTGGCGCGTCTCGCTGTTGATCTTGTCGATGATGCTCGCGAGCGTGGTGCTCTTGCCGGAGCCGGTGGGCCCCGTCACCAGGATGAGGCCGCGCGGCTTCATCGAGAGGTCGGTCACCACCTGCGGCAGCCCCAGCTCCTCGAAGGTGAGGATCTTGAAGGGGATGGTACGGAAGGCGCCGCTCACCGCGCCGCGCTGCATGAAGATGTTCGCGCGGAAGCGCGAGAGCTGCTTCACCCCGAACGACAGATCGAGCTCCTTGGTGCGCTCGAAGGAGATCTTCTGCTCCTCCGTGAGCACCGAGTAACAAAGCTGCTTGGTCTCCACCGGGCCGAGCGGCGGGAGCTTGAGCGGCACGATGGCACCGTCGATGCGCAAGAGCGGCGGCGACCCGGTGGTGATGTGCATGTCGCTCGCGCCCTTCTCGATCATGGCGCGGAGCAGCTGGTGGAGGTTGACCTTGAGTCCGTCTTGTTGGGTCATAGCGTCAGCGCCAGGGGGGAGGGGAGCGGGGCTCGGTGGGTCGCGGGCTCGATTCCGTGTGGATAGTGTCTGGAGGCCCTGCGGGAGGTTCTCGGGTTGGGGGTTGGTGTGCCTCGGGAGGCCCCGCGCGGTGCCCACTCGCTTCGAGCAGGTGCCCTGACGGATGCAGCAGGGGACGACGCAGCAGCCGCGCAGCGCGCTAGTCCGACATCGTCACGCGCATGATCTCCTCCGGGGTGCTCACGCCCTCCATCACCTTCTTGATGCCGCTCATGCGCAGGGTGGACATGCCGCCGCGGATGGCCGCCGTCTTGAGCTCGGCGGTGGAGGCGCCCTGGAGCACCATCTCCTTCAGCTCGTCAGTGAAGCGCATCACCTCGTAGAGCGCCACGCGCCCCTTGAACCCGGAGTTGTTGCAGGTGGCGCAGCCCTGGCCGCGGAAGAACTTGGCCTCCGCCCATTGCGCCTCCGGCACGCCCAGGTCCTTCAGCACCGCAGGGTCCGTCGTCTCCTCCTTGCGGCAGTCGCCGCAGATGCGGCGCGCGAGGCGCTGGGCGAGCACCAGGTTCACGCTGGCCGTGATCAAGAACGGCTCCACGCCCATGTTGAGCAAGCGGCTGATGGTGGCGGGCGCGTCGTTGGTGTGCAGCGTGGAGAGCACCAAGTGCCCCGTGAGCGCCGCCTTGACGGCGATCTCCGCCGTCTCGAAGTCGCGGATCTCGCCCACCATGATGATGTCCGGGTCCTGGCGCAGGAAGGCGCGCAGGGCCATCGCGAAGTTCAGGCCGATGTCGTCGTGCATCTGCACCTGGTTGATGCCGTGGAGGTTGTACTCCACCGGGTCCTCCGCGGTGCTGATGTTGGACTCGCTCTTGTTCAGATCGCTCAGCGCCGAGTACAGCGTGGTCGTCTTGCCTGACCCGGTGGGGCCGGTGACGAGCACCATGCCCCACGGCTGATGGATGGCCCACAGGAAGTCCTCCAGCGGCTTCGGGTCGAAGCCGAGCTTGGCCATGTCCAGCTGGAGGTTGCCCTTGTCGAGCAGACGAAGGACGATCTTCTCGCCCCAAATCGTGGGCAGCACCGAGACGCGGAAGTCCATCTCGCGGCCCTTGCCCAGCTTGAGCTTGATGCGGCCGTCTTGCGGCAGGCGCCGCTCGGCGATGTCGAGCTGGCTCATGATCTTGAGGCGGCTGGAGATGGCGGCCTTCAGCTTGAGCGGCGGCGTCATCTCCTCGTGCAGCACGCCGTCGATGCGGTAGCGCACTCGCAGGCGCCGCTCATAGGGCTCCACGTGGATGTCGCTCGCGCCTTTGCGGATCGCGTTCAAGAGCAGCACGTTCACGAGCCGGATGACCGGCGCGTCCTCGCTCGCGCGCTCGAGCTCGAGCACGTTGACGTCGTCGCCCTCACCCTCGAAGTCGATGTCGGCGTCTTGCAGGTCGAGCTCGCCCAGCACCTCGTCGTAGCTGGGCCCGACGTTGTAATAGCGATCGATGGCCTGGGTGATGGCCGTCTCGCTCGCCACCACCGGCTCCACGTTGTAGCCGCTCAAGAACTTGATGTCGTCGATGGCGTGGAGGTTGGTGGGGTCCGCCATCGCCACGATCAGCGACGAGCCCGAGCGGCTCACCGGGATGATCTTGTGCTTGTCCGCGACCTCGCGATTCACCAGCTTGATGACGTCCGCCTCGATCTCGTAGTCGTCGAGGTTGATGGCGGGCAGCCGGTACTGGGTGGACAGGAAGTTCGTGATCTCGCCGTCCGAGACGTAGCCGAGGCGCGCCAAGGTGAACCCGAGGTTCTTCCCGCTGCGCTTCTGCTCTTCCTGGGCGGCCCGCAGCTGCTGCAGGCTGATCAACTTCTCTCGTACAAGGAGCTCACCAAGTCGACTCGTGGACATGTACCTCTAGCTTCCGCCGCGATCCGGGCATGACCGCGACATCGGGGCCGCGCGCAGGGTGGGGCACTTCGCGCTCAACGCGGGAGCATACCTGAATCCTCGCTCCGAGGGCTCCATCTCGCGGAGGCCCCCCGATGCTTGGTTGCGCCAAGCCGCGCCGAGCAGCGCTCACGTAGTGATGGGGCCAACCCCCAAAAAAACCCGCGTAGGCGCCGCCCGGAGCCTTGACGTTGGAGGCGCACCGCGAATACTTCCCCACCGGCGCCCCGAGATTGGTGCGTCGGAGAAGTCAAGAATAGCCCGGGCGGCGTCCGGCGATGGTTCGGTGTCGGCCGGCCTCCCTGAGGACCGAAGCCCAGCAGGATCCAGATGGCCAAGACTTACAGCGATTTGTTCGGAGAGGTGCAGGGCAGCGTGCGCGTCATGCCGCTGGAGGAGCTGAAGCGCCGCTTCGACGCGAAGGACATCCCGGTGCTGGTGGACGTGCGTGAGAAGGACGAGGTGCGCGGCGGCTTCATCCCCGGGGCCATCCACATCCCGCGCGGCTTCCTCGAGATGCAGGTCGAGAGCAGGATCCCTGACAAATCGCAAGAGGTGGTGGTGTACTGCGCCGGCGGCGTGCGCAGCGCCTTCGCCGCCAAGACGTTGGCGGACCTGGGCTACACGCAGGTCATCAGCGTGAACCCCGGGTTCGTGCGCTGGAAGGACGTGGGCTACCCGGTGGAGGAGCCGCCCAAGCTGACGGAGGCGCAGCTCGATCGCTACTCGCGGCACCTCCTGCTGCAAGAGGTGGGCGCGCAGGGCCAGGAGCGGCTCTTGAAGTCGCGCGTGCTGCTGCTGGGCGCCGGTGGTTTGGGCAGCCCAGCTGGCTATTACCTGGCGGCGGCGGGGGTCGGCACCATCGGCTTCGTCGACGCGGACGTGGTGGACGCCTCCAACCTCCAGCGGCAAATCATCCACACCACGGCGCGCGTGGGTCAGCCCAAGGTGGACAGCGCGGAGGTGGCGCTGAAAGACCTGAACCCTGACGTGAAGGTGGTCAAATACCAAGAGCGCCTGACCAGCGAGAACATCGAGCGCATCCTGGCGGATGGCTGGGACGTCATCGTGGACGGCTGCGACAACTTCCCCACGCGCTACCTCGTGAATGACGCCAGCGTGTTCCACAAGATCCCGGTGATCCACGGCTCCATCTTCCGCTTCGATGGTCAGGTCACCACCTTCATTCCGGGGGACGGGCCCTGCTACCGCTGCCTGTACCCGGAGCCGCCGCCGCCGCACCTCGCGCCCTCTTGCGCGGAGGCCGGCGTGCTCGGGATCTTGCCGGGGATGATCGGCATCCTGCAGGCGACGGAGGCGGTGAAGCTGCTGCTCGGCAAGGGGAACCCGCTGAACGGGCGCCTGCTCACCTACGACAGCATGGGGATGACCTTCCGCACCCTCAAGCTGCGCCGCGACAAGACCTGCCCGGTGTGCGGCGACGCACCGACGATCCGCGAGTACATCGACTACGAGGGCTTCTGCAGCGGCGTGCGCGGCCATTGAGGGCACGCAGCGCCGCAGGCTCTGTCAGGTCAGCTGACGCCCCGTGATCCGTTAGTCCAGCTAACGATCTGCGCGATCCTCCGTGCTCCGTTAGGTCACCTAACGATTCTCGAAGGATAGGATCGGGGGGTTAGACGGCACCGCACTGCGCGTCGCCGCGAGCAGCGCCGGGGAGCCGTCGCAGCGTCAGTCAGGTCACCTAACGACGACCTGAGGCTCTCGCGTACGACTGACTGATTTCCGAGGAGATGGCTCCGAGGGTGGAGCGCCGTCGCCGCGAGCTCAGCCGCCGTGCGCGTCGCCGCCGTTCGCTGCGAAGCGGGGCCACACCTCGGTGAGCCCTTGCGCCGTACGGCGCTTGAGCTCCCAGCGCGTGATGCGCGGCGAGACGACGGAGATGGCGTAGGCGAGGCTCAAGCCGACCACCACGTCCACCGCCCAGTGCCACCGCATGTACATGGTGGCGACGATGATGTTGAGTGAGAAAAAGGTGACGATCGGCCACGTGTAGCAAAACGGCCGCTTGTCACGGTGACGGAACGAGTACAGCGCGCAGAAGGCGGGCCCCGCCGTGTGGAGCGACGGGAAGATGTCCTTCTGGGCGCCGCTCGCGTTGACCGTGTTGACGACGATGTCGTGCCACATGCCCGACGGCAGCGCGTGCTCGAAGCTGAGGTGACGGATGGGCCCGAAGCCTGGCACCAGCATGTACGAAACGTGCACGACGCACACGAGCAGGATCATCCCGAGGGTGAACTCACCCGTCATCCGCCGATCCCGCGCCAAGAACAGCATCGGGAGCACGTGCAGCGCGAGCAGGAAGAAGTAGCTGAAGTAGAAGAAGGCGAACCACTCGCTGCTCGCTTCGGACACCACTTGGTCGAGCCACACCGCGGGCTCCACCCCGAGCGTCTTCAGATCGAGCTGATACAGCGCTTCATCCAAGTTGCCGGGGTTCACCACGGGCAAGAGGTTCGCCAGGATGAAGTAGCTGAGCTGCACCGGCCCAAACATGCCGAGCCGGTAGATGAGCGGCGCCGCGACGCCGTGTCGCAGCGGCAGGCCCCGGATGACGGTCAGGGTGCCGACGAACACCGCGAGCAAGACGCAGACATCCGTCAGGCTCTTCGTCCGCGCCGGGCTCGGATCGGCCAGGAGCACCGCGCCGAGCAAGGTGGCGAAGAACACCAACACCACCCAGTCCTGAAACGCGCACTCGCGGGCGAAGCGCCGCACTCCATCCAGCACCGAGTTGGTGGGCGGCGCGAGGACGTCGTGCTTGACGGCCACGAGGTCAGGGAAGGAAGGGGCTCGACGGGACAAAGCAGTCAGCTGAAATGACGGTTGCGATCGCTGCGGGACCCGCGAAGCGCGGTGAGGGGCCAGGCCCAGACCAAGTACGCGCCGTGCTGGTGCGCCCCCATCCTGGTCACTGGCACCACCCCGAACGTGGGGTCGATGGGCACTGCGTAGCGCGTTCAACGGATGATTTCAGCTGCCGTGCGCCGCGAATCATGCTTCGCGGTGAGCAGCTTCATACACAGTGGCGGGAGCACTTCGTCGCCACACGGCCCGGTGCAGGCAAACCCCCAAACCCCGATCACGCAGCGCTTCCAGCCGCAGGATTCCGCTGTGAGCCGCGCTCGCCCCCTGAGCGCGCTTCATGCTCGGCGAGGTCCGACACGCGCTCCGTTCGACGTGTGGTCTCGAGCGCTCGCCGGCGGAGCTACGGATCGCGGGTGAGGCGCTGCTTCGTGGGCTCCGCCTCCAACAGCAGCTCGTCGTCGAGGTGCTCGGCGCTGAGCTCCTCCGCCGCCACCCGGAGTCGCGGCGGCGGCTCGAGCGGCTCGTCGGTCGCGATGCGATAGAGCACGCGACCCTCCTGGGTGATCTCGCTCTGGGCCAGGTCGTGGACCACCAGCTGGGTGAGCAGCGCCTCCGTCTCCTCGTGCCCCAGCCCCAGCAGCTGGGAGAGCTGGCGCGCGCTGACCTTGCTGAAGCTCGCGACCGCGTCTCGCGCCACGCTCCTCCACGCGGCCTGCAGCAGCTCGCGCGCGCGCGCGAGGTGACGCCGACGACGACCCCAGGCGAACGCGGTGGCGGCGAGCCACAGCGCGGCGCCGATCAGGCTCACCACCAGGCCGGGTAGGCTGGTGGCGGCGGCCAGGCCCGCGGCGCCGAGCGAGGCGAGGGACGTGAGGCCCGTGAGGCCCGTCAGTGCTCCGAACCACCCCGCGCGTCGCCGGGCGCGCCGCGTCTCCATCAAGGCGGGCGCCTCCGCGTCGCTGCGCACCACGCGCGTGTCGTGCACTGGGATCCGCGGGCCGCCGCAGATGCGGCACACCCAGTCCCCCGAAGCGCGCTGCACGGAGCCGCTCTCGGCGCGGCAGTGGGGGCAGCGGTGGATGTTGCCGTAGACGGTGCCACACAGCCGGCACTCGCCGGCGTGGGGTGAGATGAGGCCGCTGCACACGCGGCACCGCGTCAGCTCCCGAGACGAAGGGGGACTCACGGCGTCGCTCACCCCCTCCCCATATCAGTGAGCGGCGCCGTCCGCAGCTGGGGTGGCGGCGCAGCCAGGCCTGCGCACCCAGAGCGGCAGCGCAGCCACGTCCAGAAGAGCAGAAGAGCCACGTCCAGCAGAGCCGGAGCGGCGCCGACGCGCGATAGGCCGGTTTGCGCGGCGCGGCATCCAACGTGGTGCGATGTGGGTGATGTGCGTGGATGTGCGTGCTCCTAACCTATTTGACGTCGGCTGAGTGGCCGCATACGCTTTGGCAACCCCATGCCTCGCCTTCCTTCGGTCCTCTCACTGGTCTCCGGCGCCTTGGTCGTCGGGTTGTTTTGGCCTCTGGCGTGCGCTAGCGACCCAGGCGTTACGGACGACCCATCGGGTGGCAGTGGTGGTGGGGACGCCTCCGCGGGCTCGGGGGGCATCGGCGGCACCGGCGGGACGGGGGGCACCGGCAACACGGGTAACTCGGGCGGCACGGGCGGTGGTTGGCCGACCACCGGCTTCGGCTCACCTTGCTCGGTGGATGAGGACTGCGGGACGCGGCAGTGCACCGACATCGGGAAGTCCACCAGCAACCGAGTGTGCACCGTGCCCTGCGTGGAGGGCTCGCCGTGCCCCGGCGGTGGCTACTGCACCTTCCATGAGGAGGACGGCTACACCTGCATCCCGGACACCGGCAACCAGTGCGGGCAGTGCAGCGTCGACGCGGACTGCCCCAACATCGGGGATCGCTGCCTGATCTCGGCGAACAACGATCGCTACTGCGCGCGTGACTGCGCGTTCGATGGGGCCTGTGGGGTGGGCTTCGAGTGCAAGCCGCAGCCGGCGGTCGAGCCCACGGATCCAGACGCCGGGGGTGACTCCGGCACTGAGCTGAAGCCGCCCGCGGCCTGTGTCCCGGAGGGCAATGAGTCCTGCGCCTGTGACGCGAAGCGCGACGGGGTGGCGCGGCGCTGCTCCACTCAGAGCGGCGGCCTGACTTGTGAGGGGACGGAGACTTGTAACGCCGCCGCGGGCACCTGGGAGGGCTGCACCGCGAGCTCACCGCAGCCGGAGATCTGTGACGGCGCGGACAACGACTGCAACGGCACCCCGGACGACGGCACCGACCTCGACATGTGCGCGCATGAGGGCGACCCGGCGAACACCAGCTTCGTGTGCAACCTCGGCCAATGTGAGCTCGCCCCTTGCAACGATGGTTGGGCAGCCTACCCGTCGAGCTTGCCGAAGAGCGTCGGGTGCACCTGCCGGGTGGAGGCGGGCGACATCGGCGGCGCCAACGACACCTGCGCGGGCGCGACGCACGTCGGCAGCGTGAGCGACGGGAGCCTCAACGCGCTCACCGTCTCGGGCCGCCTCACCAGCGACACCGACGTCGACTGGTACAAGTTCGACACCGTCGACACCGACGAGGGCACCACCAACAGCTACCACATCCAGATCGACTTCACGGCGCCGGTGCCCGCCAACAATGAGTTCGTGTTCGACGTGATCCGAGGCGACAGCTGCGACACCCCCGCCGCCAGTCACTCGTCGCTCACCAGCTACACCTGGTGCGTGGATGGTACGGGCACCGGACCGGGTGGCGAGACGATCGGCGAGCAGGTCTGCAGCGCCCAGGGTGACCGCCACTGCGGCCCGCACGGCCGCCCGTATTACCTCCGCGTCTCGCGGCGACCGGGGGTCACCGGGACCTGCGACGAGTACCGCATCACGATCACCGCGCGCGGCAGCTTCAACTGCGACTTCACCAAGGCCTGCGCGCCTCAGGTCGACGAGACCGGGCAGAGTCGCTGACGCAGGGTTGTTGACGGCGCAGGGTCGCTGACGCGGCGCAGTCGTTGGTGCCGCTGGGAGCGTGCGCCGCTCAGGGCTGCTGACGACTGCGGTGGGTGAAACCCGAGCAAGGCAGCCGCTCAGGGTGCGCGCAGGAGCTCGAAGAGGCGCTGGAGCATCTGGTAGGTGAGCCCCCACACCACGCGCCCGTCGACGTCGAACGCGGGCAGCTCCAGCGCGCCACCGGGGTACACGTAGCGGGTGGTGGTGGCGCGCGCGCCGGTGATGAGCGGCCCGAGCGGCGCCCAGATGGCCTCCGCCACCTCGTGATTGGGGGACAGCCGCGGCGTTTCGTACAGCTCGAACACGAACGGCGTGATGCTGAGCCCGACGGGGCGGCCCTTGGCCATGGCGGGGATGGAGTCGAGCTGACCGAGCACCTGGCCCCGCTCGAGCAGCTTGAGGTCGAGCTCCTCCTCCGTCTCGCGCACGGCGGTGGCGAGCAGGCTCGCGTCGCCGGGGTCGCGGCGCCCCCCGGGGAAAGCCATGTGACCTGACCAAGGGTCGCGCTCGTGCACCGCGCGGCGGATCAAGAGCACCTCGCTCTCACTCGGATCGGAGGCCGGGCGCAGGATGGTGGCGACCGCCGCTTGGGGCTCGCTGCCTGGCTCGACTGGCAGCGCCGAGCGCGCTTCGAGCGCGGCGCGGATCTGGGGGAGGCTCGTGCGGTGCGTGCGGTGCATCGGAGAGGAGGCAGGGTCAGGCGCGTCAGCGCAAGAGCTCGCGCGCGATCACCACCCGCTGGATCTGGCTGGTGCCCTCGTACAGCGTGGTGACGCGCACGTCGCGCAGCAGGCGCTCGACGGGGAACTCACGGGTGTAGCCGTAGCCGCCGTGCACCTGCACCGCGCGGTTGCAGACGCGGTTCGCCGCCTCGGTGGCGAACACCTTGGCCATCGACGCGTGCTGACTGAAAGGCAGCCCAGCTTCCTTCTCGCTCGCGGCGCGCAGCGTGAGCAGCCTGGCCGCGTCGAGCTCGGCGCGGCTGTCCGCCAGCATCCACTGGATGGCCTGGAAATTTCCGATGGGCTGACCGAACTGGCGCCGATCTTGGGCGTAACGGACGGCGCAAGCGAGCGCCTCCTCCGCGATGCCGATCGCCTGGGAGGCGATCCCGATGCGCCCGCCGTCGAGCGCCATCATCGCGATCTTGAAGCCGCCGCCGAGCTCCCCCAAGAGCGCGCTCTTGGGCACGAAGGTGCCGTCGAAGGTGAGCGGCACCGTGCTCGAGGCGCGCAGGCCGTGCTTGTCCTCCGGCGCGCCGACGCTCAGCCCGGCCGCGCCCTTTTCCACCAGGAAACATGACAGGCCGCGCGGCCCGGGGCCGCCGGTGCGCGCCCACACCACGAACACCCCGGCGTAAGCGCCGTTCGTGATCCACTGCTTCTGGCCGTCGATGACGTAGCCGCCGTCTACCTCGCGCGCGGTGGTCAGCATCGCGCCTGGGTCGCTGCCCGCGCCTGGCTCGCTCAGGGCGAAGGCGCCGGTCAGGTGCTCGCCGCTCGTGATGCGGCGCACGTGCTCGTGCTGCGCTTCGGTGCCGAAGCGCTGGATCACCTCCGCCACCATGTTGGTCACCGCCATGGTGACCGCGGTGGAGGCGCAGGCCTTGGCGATCTCCATCATCGCCAAGCTGTAGGCGACGGTGCCCGCTTCGGCGCCGCCGAGCTCGGCCCGGACGTTCACCCCGAGCAGCCCCAGCTCGGCCAGCTCGGCGACCAGCTCGCTGGGGAACCGCGCCTCACGATCGAGCGCCGCCGCGACGGGGCGCACCGCGCGATCCGCGAGCTCGCGCGCCGTGCGCTGGATCAAGGCTTGGGTCTCGGTGAGCTCGAGCTGCATGGCGGCCGCTACCTTAGATCGAAGGGGGCCGCGTGGAGTGACAATCGGCGCGCCCGCGCGGCGCTCGCAGGCGTGACTCGGCTCGGCGGCGGCACCGAGCGAGGTGGTGCCTTCGGCGCGCGCTGCTGGAGGTGCCCGCAGGGCTAGCCGAGACGATGCGCCGCAGCGCCGCCGGTTTTTGCTAGCCTCTATCGCGATGAAGCACTCCCCCAAGCGTTGGGCCGCCTTGGCGGCCCTGATCGCCAGCACCGCCGCCGCGCCTCACGCCGAGGCCTTCCCAGGGTTCTTCGTGGGCAAGGATGATCAGGCGCGGACGCTCAGCTCGGCTCACGTCGTCATCATGCAGCGGGAGGGGCGCACCGCGGTGACGCTGATGGCGGACTACGACGGGCCCACTCAGGAGTTCGCCGTGGTGATCCCGGTGCCCGCCGACATCGCGCTGGACCGCGTGGTGACCTTGAAGCGCGATTTCGTCAGCCGTATCGACCAGCTCTCGGCGCCGCGCTTCCACGAGTTCTGGGAGAAAGATCCGTGTGAGCCCGGGGCGACGGAGCAGGACTGGGAGCGGAGCCTCGCGGCCTCGTCGGACACGGACTTCCTGGGCGGCGGCGCCGCGCCCAAGCCGACGGTGAAGGTGGCGAAGGAGATGAGCCTCACCGTCGAGCCGGAGTTCAAGCACGCGAGCGAGTACCGCTTCACGCTGCTCTCCGCGGCGGACTCGGCGAACGTGGCGGGGTGGCTCGGGGGTCAGGGTTACAAGCTGCCGAGCGGCGCCGCGGAGGCGCTGAAGCCGTACAGCGACGGCAAGACGCGCTTCTTGGTGGCGGTGGTGGATCCATCCAAGGTGGAGCTGATGGGGGACGGCAGCGCCCAGCTGAGCCCGATCCGCTTCTGGACGGAGGAGGCTTACTCGAAGATCCCAGCCAAGCTCGGGCTCCTCAGCTCGGGGGGTAAGCACCAGGAGCTCGTGATCCTCACCTTGGATCCCGAGCGGCGCTTCGAGGCGAAGAACTATGACAACGTGGTCCCGCCCACGAACCTGGCGGTGGACTTCGTGGTGAAGGAGCGCATGGGGGAGTTCTACGCGGGCCTGCACGACCTGTTGCTCGCGAAGAATCCGCGCGGCATTTTGAACGAGTACGCCTGGAGCACGCGCGAGTGCGGTCAGCCTTGCCCCAACCCGCCGCTCTACATCCATGAGCTGCTGAGCCTGGGCGGCGACGTGTTCGAGGCGACTTTGTCGAAGGAGGTCCTGAGCCCCGCGCCGCCGGAGCGCACGGAGGAAGAGAAGGCGGTCTACGATGCGCTCAAGAAGCCTGACGAGAAGAAGGCGGCGGACGCCTCACGGCAGGAGGTCGCGCGACGCAAGGCGCTGGTGGAGCGCCACGAGTACCTGCTCACGCGCCTGCATCATCGCTACGACGCGAAGACGCTCGATCAGGACATCGAGCTTCAGCCGGCGAGCGCGGTGAAGGGCGGCGTGGAGCTACCCAAGGGCCCGGAGGGGGAGCTCCCCACCTCATCCGCGCCCGCGGACAAGAGCACGCTGCAGACGCGCTACGTGCACCTGCACCCCGACAAGAGCGTGCTGAAGTGCGATACGCCGGAGCGCTGGCGCTGGGGCAAGGCGCCGCGCACCTACCGCGGGCTGCGCAAGGTGTGGATCGCTGAGGACTTGGCGCGCAAGAAGCGGACGGAGATCGTGCCCGCCAAGGTGGTGCAGACGGCGGTGCCGGCGCTCGGCTTGCCAGGGAAGGTCACCGCGGCGCCGGACGCCGGCGCGACGCCCACCGAGGAGAAGAGCGAGAAGAGCGGCGGCTGCTCCGTGAGCCCCGTCACAGCGTTGGGGAGACGCGCCGCAGCCACGGAGCGTGGGTGGGGTGGGTTTGGCATCGCGCTGCTCGCCGCGCTGGGCCTCGCCGCGCGCCGCCGGCGTCGCCGGTGAGATTAAGTAAGGAGCGCTGTCTGATAAGGCGGCGTGGCGGGGCGCCACATGGTGACGGTCAGGCGAGCTCATGAGCGCGCAGCCTGTCGATCGCGGCAGGGCAGCCACGGGGGGCTGCCCCTACAGTCCTGGGGCGCCGCGAACAGGCAGGGGGGCTGCCTCTACAGGGCGTGGGGCAGCTCGGCGCTGGCGGTGAGGCGGCGCTCGGCTTCGGGCGCGAACGGATCGGTCACGCCGGCGCGGTTCGCGAACACCAGGCGCAGCACGTCGCGCGCCACCTCGTTCGCCTTGAAGTGCCACACCACGTCGTTCACGAGCAGCACGCTCACCACCACCTGGGGCGCGCGGGAGGGCGCGAAGCCAGCGAACCATGAGGTGGTCTGGCCGCCCTTGCCGGCCAAGGTGCCCGTCTTACCCGCCACGCGGATGTTCGGGAGGTGGCTCTTCCCGTCAGGGCGGCTGAACGCTTCCAGCGAGGTGCCGCCGCTCACGGTGACCTCCATCATGCGGGTGAGCAGGCGCGCCGTCTCGCGGTGGATGCGCTGCTCGCCCAGCTGTAGCTTGGCGGGGGCTTGGTAGTCGCCGGCGCGCTCCACCAGGAGCAGCTCGGAGGCGCGGCCTCGCTGCGCCACCAGGGACACCAGGTGGGCGGCGCCGATCGGCGTGAGCGAGGTCTCCCCGAAGCCCGCCGCCGCGCGCGCGAACTCGAGATCGCCGTAAGGCAGCTCCGCGTGACCCATCTGAGCGGGCTGATCGAAGGCGAGCGGCTGATCGAAGCCGAGGCGCTCGGCCATCGCCGCGAGCTGATCGCGCATCAGGTGACGGGTGGCGAGCTGAGCGAACACCGCGTTGCGGCTGTGGCCGAGCGCGGCGCCGAACGGGGCGCACAGGGCGGCGCCGGTCTTGGGGGCCTCCAGGTGCTGCCGCTCGATGCGGCGCTCGCCACCCTGAGTGCACACGGTGCGGCCCGGCGCGAGCTTGCCGTGCTCGAGCAGCGCGGCGGCGGTGACGATTTTGAACAGGCTTGCTGACGGAGCGGCGTAGCTGAGGGCGACGCGCCCGCTGCCGCTGGTGTCGCGCGAGAGCTCGGCCAGCGCCAGGACCTTCCCGCTGGTCAGCGAGGTCACGACGATCGCCCCGCGGTGGGGCTTGGCGCGGCGCAAGAGCCGCTCGGCCCCGGCTTGCAGCTTCACGTCCAGCGTGAGCAGGGCGAGGGAGCCGTCCTTCGTCTTCGCCATCGCCTGGCCGTTCACCACCTGGAGGCTGCTGAGGTCGACGCGCGGCGGCGCGGGGGGCGGCGCCGGCTCGGCGTCCGCCCCGGCGGGCTCGGCGACCGGCTCCGGGGCGCTGGCCTCGCTGCTCGACTCGGCGTGCAGCGTGGGTGGGAGCGCGCCGAGGCCCGCCGCGACCACCAGGGCGGGGACCGCCGCGCGCCAGCTGAGGTGGGGGTTCAGGTGGCGGCAGCGACGGAGGACCGCCATCGGGAGCGCTTTGAAATGAGCCACCCTGGGCGCACTACCGCCCGGCGCGGGGAGGGGCCAAGAACGCGACGTCGCGCTCACGGAAGTGCTTAGTGAAGTCGCGATCTCGAGCGGCGCGAGTCGACGCGAGCTGCTGAGCCGATATCAATTCCGCGTGGAATTTAAGTCTCTGAGGCGGTGCCCTGGGGCCTCCAGGGCGCGCTTATCGAAGCTGCGCGGCTTGAATTTGGCCGGCCGCGGCGCGCGTCCTTACGATCCGGATCGCGGCAGCCAGGCCGGAGCGATCACCTTGGAGGTGTCATGAGCACAGCCCCCCACCTGTTCTTCACCTATCCCTCGGTGCGCCGATTCCGCGCGGCGGAGCGCGTGGCGCTCACGCTGCCGGCGACGCTGCGCCGAGGCCGGAGCCTGGTGCGAGGGCACTCCATCGAGGTGTCGGCCACCGGCGCGGTGCTGCAGTTCGCGGAGGAGGCGAAGCCCGCGGAGGACGCGCCGCGGGTGACGAGCGGGCCGCTTCTGATGACGGTGGAGCTGGAGCTGCCAGCCCAGGGGCAGATCATCACGGCGCTGGGGCGGCAGGTGTGGGCGGAGCCTGGCGCGGTGGCGCTGAGCTTCGTCAAGATGGCTGACGCGGATCGGTTGAGCCTGGCGGAGCTGGTGGACGGTGAACGAGCGCTCGATGCGAGCGAGGAGTGAGCGAGATGAGGTGGACGTCAGCTATGTGGGTCGCCTTGAGCGGCGCGTGGGTGAGCGGGTGCATGGTGCCGGCCAAGCAGGTGGAGGAGGCGCGCTCGGCGCTCCAGGTGGAGTAAGCCGCGCACCGCGAGACGGCGGACCGCGCCTACACCCTGGCGCGCGAGCTGGACGACGCGAAGCGCGAGCTCAAGCGCCGCGAGGGGCACCTCGACGCGGGGCTCGCCAGCGCGGACGAGCAGCGCTTCGAGTACGACGTGGCGGTGCGGCAACGCGAGGAGGCCGAGGCCGTGGTGGAGCAGCTGCGAGGTGAGCTGGCGCGCGTGGGCTCGCACCTCCACGCCTACGCCGGGGACCGCGAGCGCCTGACCCAGGAGCTGAAGGCCGCCGAGCGCCGCGCGGCGGAGGCGGGGAGCACGGAGCGCGCGCGCGGCGAGGAGCTCTCGTTGATGCGGGACCTGAGCCTCGCTTTCCATCAGGAAATAGCCCGGGGTCAGGCGAAGCTCGCCCCCGCGCCGGACGACGCCGCCCGCGTGGTGCTGACCTTCAGCGCACGCGAGATGCTGGACGAGTCGGGGGTCAGCGCCGAGGGGGCGAAGCGCCTCGAGCGCGTGGTGAAGATCGCCGACTCCAACCCCGAGCGGCCGGTGATCGTCAGCGTGGCCGAGGTGGGCGGCGAGGCGGCGCCCGAGTCGTCCTTGCTCAGGCTGAGTCAGCTGGCGGAGGCGCTCAGCGCCGCCGGCTTGAGCTCGGAGCGCGTGGTGGTGAGCGTGGACGCCGAGGGCTCCGGGGAGACGGAGCCGAGCGTGGTGCTGACGCTGCTGATGAGCGCCGAGGTGCCTCCGGGCTGAAGCCAGCGGTACTCAGTGCTACGGCCGCGGGGTGAAGCGCACCTCCAGCTCCACGCAGCTCTCGGGGTCGCGGCCGCGCGGTGAAGGCAGGGTGCTCACGTGGGGGGCAGCGCGCAGGGTGGTGGTCAGCGCGCGCAGCAGGGCCGGGCGGAGCTCCGCCTGGAAGCGCTCGTGCCAGGCGAAGCCATCCTCCTGGCCGGCGTAGTCCTCCGGGAACTCCGCGCGCAGGTGGAGCACGATCTGGAACTCGCGCTCCTCGACGTGGTTCAAGGCGTGGCCTCGCCGCTCAGATCACGGTTCGCTTCACTGTCTAGCTCACCGGTGCTCGAAGGACCGCCGCCCACAGCGCCGCTGCTCGTGGCGCTCGCGCCTGCCGCGCCGTACAATGGACGTCTCACCGCGCAGCTCACGCCGGTGCCCTTGAGCCCGCAATAACCGTGCGGATTCTTGGCGAGGTACTGCTGGTGGTAGTCCTCCGCGTAGTAAAAGGGCGCCTCGCTCGCGTCGCGGATCTCGGTGGTGATGTCGCCGTAGCCCGCCTCGCGTAGCCCGCGCTGAAACGCCGCCAGGGTGCGCTGTACCTCGGCGCGCTGGGCGTCGTCATAGGTGTAGATCGCCGAGCGGTACTGGGTGCCCACGTCCGCCCCTTGGCGCATGCCTTGCGTCGGGTCGTGCGCCTCCCAGAACACGCTGAGCAGCGCGCCGTACGATGTCTCGGTCGGATCGAAGACGACGCGCACCACCTCCGTGTGCCCCGTGAGCCCGCTGCACACCTCCTCATACGTGGGGTTGGGGGTGACACCGCCCGCGTAGCCCACCTGAGTGGAGCGCACGCCCGGCTGCTGCCAGAAGCGCCGCTCCGCGCCCCAGAAGCAGCCGAGGCCGAACAGCGCGAGCTGCATCCCCGGGAACGGGGGGAGGGTGGCGTGGCCCGTCACCAAGTGACGCGGGCTCACCTGCAAGGGCTCGGCGCGCCCGGGCAGGGCTTGCTCGGGGGAGGGGAGGACGAGGGGGCGCTGATGCATGGGCGAAGGATAGGGCGCGCCGCGGCGCCTCACCAGCTCTGCTCGAACGGTGAGTGAAGCTGACTTGTGGCTGAGCGCGCGGGGGGCACCGGTGCGGTGCCGTCCAACCAGCTCTTCAACATCCCGAGGCTGTGGGCGATGTTCTTCAAGGCCGCACGAAGACGCCCATGAGGTCGAGGACCGCGACAAGAGCGACGCTCGACGCATGAACAGCGTCTCTCAAAGACCGCGTCACACACCGGGAGGGAGTGAACCCCCGAAAAAACCTGAACTAGCAGGCGTGCTCAAGCGCCGCGAGCGCACCGAGGGGGACGCGAACGAACGCGAGCGAGCAGTACCCGATGAGCCCCTGCGTGACGAGCACGGCGTGCCGAGGCTCAGGTGAAGCGCTCGAGGCCGGCCACGGTGCGCCCGCCGTCCACCAGCACCTCGTGGCCGGTGATGAAGGGGCTGTCGAGCAGGAACAGCACCGCGCGGGCGATGTCCTCCGCCTCACCGACGCGCGCGAGGGGGATGCGCGCCGCGAGCTTCGCCACGTCCGCCTCGGACATCTCCGGAGGCGGCAGCACGGTGCCGGGCGCCACCGCGTTGACGCGGACGTGGGGCGCCAGCTCGAGGCTCAGGGTGCGCATCAGGTGGCGCAGCGCGCCCTTGGAGACGGTGTACGGCAGGTAACCGCGGAAGGGGACGCTGGCGCTGGCGCAGGTGATGAACGTGATGCTGCCGCCCGCGTCGCGGAGCGCGCTGGCGGCGCTCTGAGCCAACAGGAAGGGCGCGCGGAGGTTCAGGTCGAGGGCGCGATCCCAAGCGCCGTCGTCGACGTCCGAGAGCGCCACGCGCTCGAAGCTCGCGGCGCTGGGGACCAGCAGGTCGAGGCCACCCAAGGCGTCGATCGCGCGCGGCACCAGCTCACGCGCGGCGTCGCGATCGGAGAGGTTGGCCTGGAGCGGCACCCCGTGGCCGCCCGCCGCCTCGATCGCGCGGCAGGTCTGCTCCGCGCCGCCCTGGCTCCCATGATAATGCACCGCCACGCGCGCCCCGCGGCCGCCGAGCGCGACGGCGATTGCCTGGCCCACCCGCGTGCCAGCGCCGGTCACCAGGGCGCGGAGCTCAGGCGGTGTGGTCATGGCTGCGCACCAATTAGAGCTGGAAGCTGACCTTCGACGGCCAGGAGCCGGGGCTCGGGAACGTCAGCCCGCGCAGCACCCCGACCAAGCAGCGCACGGCGCCCGCGTCCGCGGCGTCCGTCTGCGACAGGCCCACGCCGAGCGGCTGACCCTCCGTGCCCACGTAGACGGTCGCCTCGAAGCTGCCCTGAGCGCCATTCTTGCACTGATCCAGCTCGCTCCGCGCCCCCGCGAGGGCGTCCGTCACCTGCTCCGCGGACCACAAGACAGGGGGACGGACGTCGTTGATCTGATCGAAGTCGAAGGCCTTCTTCGCGAGGCCGTGCTCACCGCCCTGCGGCTTGGGCCAGGTGCGCTTCCGTAAGGCGCCGAGCAGGCAGTCCTCCGTCGTGCGATCCCCGAGGCTGCTGCGCGACACGAAGGCCTCCGTCAGGGCGCCTGCGCGATCGATCTTCAGCTCGAACTCCACGCCGCCGCCGAGGAACTCCACCTGCCGCGCGCCCTCCGCCATGCAGCGCTCGAAGTCGGGCAGCGCCGCCTGGAAGGTGGCCGTCACCTCGCCCGGATCGAGCGCGCCGATCGCCGCCGAGACGGCCAGGTCCCCACCGCTCCGGCGCCGCTCGGACTGGCCGCTGTCCACGTCGCTCGGATCGTGCGCGGGCTCTTGGCCGCCGCCGCCGCAGCCCGCGAGCAGGGCCAGGCCCATGGCCATGCTCAGCGCCATGCCGAGCGACTGGGGGCCGAAGCGAAGCGCGGGGCTCCGCGATCCAAGGACGGGTTTGAAGGGGGTGAGGTGAGTCATTGTGAGGTTCCCTGACAAGATCGCGCGCTGCGGGTCGCTGCTCTCACGCGCTCGCCGTCGATGAAGACGCGAGCGCGAGCATCGGACTCTAGCGGAGTCAGCCTTTGAGCACGTGGCTCGCGATCACGATGCGCTGGATCTCGCTGGTGCCCTCGTAGATCTCGGTGATGCGCGCGTCGCGGTAGTGGCGCTCCACGCCGTACTCGGCGGTGTAGCCATAGCCGCCGTGGATTTGGATCGCGGCGTGGGTGATGCGGGTGGACGCCTCCGAAGCGTAGAGCTTGGCGGCGGCGCTCTCCATGCTGGTGCGCTGCCCGCGGTCCTTCAGCGCCGCGGCGCGCAGCGTGAGCAGCCGGGCGGCGTCCAGCTCGGTCGCCATGTCGCTCAGCTTGAACTGGATCGCCTGAAACTCGGCGATGGGCTTGCCGAAGGCGTGGCGCTCCTTGGCGTAGGCGATGCTCTTGTCGAGCGCCGCGCGGGCGATGCCGAGCGCCTGCGCCGCGATCCCGATGCGGCCGCCGTCCAAGGTGGTCATCGCCACCTTGAAGCCAGCGCCCACCTCACCCAGCCGCGCGCTGTCCGGCAGCTCCACGTTCTCGAAGAACACGGTGCACGAGTGGGCGGCCTTGATGCCGAGCTTCTCGTCGTGGTGGCCGCGGCTCACGCCGGGCGTGTCCAGCGGCACGATGAACGCGGTGTGGGTCACCTTGGGGCCGCTCTTGTCGGTCACCGCGAACACGATGATGTAGTCAGCGTGCGGCCCATTGGTGATGAAGTTCTTGCTGCCGGAGAGCACCCAGGTGTCGCCGCGGCGCTCCGCCACCGTCTGCATCGTCTGGGCGTCCGAGCCGCTCATCGGCTCCGTGAGCCCGAAGCTGCCGAGCTTCTCCCCGCGCGCGCAGGGCGCGAGGATCTCCGCGTGCTGCGCGGGGGTGCCGAACTTCAGCACCGGATCGCAGAACAGGGAGTTGTTGACGCTCATGATCACGCCGCAGGAGGCGCAGGCGCGGGAGATTTCCTCCATCGCCAGCACGTAGCTCACGTGGTCGAGCCCCGCGCCGCCGTGCTCCGAGGGCACCGCGACGCCCAGGAAGCCGAGCTCCGCGAGCTGGCTCACCACCTCAGATGGCCAGCGCGCCTGACGATCGAGCTCGGCGGCCTTGGGGGCGATCTCGCGCTCCGCGAGCTCACGGGCCGTTTGCTTGAGCAGCGCTTGGTCTTCGGTCAGCTGAAAGTCCATCGCGCGCTACCTTACTCGGCCCGCCGGGGCTGCCAAGCACTCTTCACCGAGGTGCGTCGGGGCGCCCCTTGCCAAGCACTCTTCGCGGAGGGCGTGAAGGCGCGGCTCGGTGACGGCTCTAGGGCGCCGCGGTCCGCCCCTGCCACCAGCGCTCGGCGCAGGCGTGATCTTCCAGGGTGTCGATCTCCATGTAGGCGCCGTGGGTGTCGGCGCGGTGCATCTCCACCCCTTGCTCGAGCATGTCTGCCAACAGATCCAGCAGGTAGGCGCGCTCGAAGGAGCGCCCCTCGCGGTACGGGCCCCCGGCGAAGCGCGCCGCCGCCTCATCGTAGGCGCGCGTCAGCCGATCGGCGCCCGCCGCGCTCGCCTTCATCACCCCGATGAACTCACCGCTCGCCTGCTCGCTGTCCAGCGTGCGACTCAGCTGCACCACGCGGGTCCCCTCGGCGCGCAGCTTCTCGGCGTCCGTCTCCGGGTGCTGCGAGCGATCGAGGTAGCGGCGCCGCCAGTCGGTGTCGCAGCCGAGGCACAGATCATGAGGGCTCGTCGCGACGCGCGTCGCCGCCGGTCCGTCGTAGATGATGTCGGCGTAGCTCGCGACGAAGCCGCCCGACAGGTGCTCGCGCGCGCACATCAGCGAGCCCAAGATGTTGTTCTGCTCCCAGCTGCTGTTGATGACGTACGTCAGCTCCGGGTAGCGAGCGCGCACCACTTCCGCGCGGTAACCGGCGATGAACACCACGTCTTGGCGCGCGAAGCCCGCTTCGGCCAGCGCCTCCAAGATCCACTCGAGCATCGGGCGCCCCATCACGGGCACCAGCGTCTTCGGGATCTCGTCCGTTTTGTGCTGGAGCCGGCTCCCACGTCCGGCGCCGATCACGATGGCTCTCATACGTGCTCCAGTGAGGGGGAGCCGCTTCATAGCCGACCCACCGCGCGAACGCCCGCTGACTTTGCGGAGTCCACGGGAGCTGGGTTTTGGGGGTTTGGGGGTTTGGCAGTGCGCTCCACGGCTGCGAGTCAGCTGGGCGCTCCGAACCGCTGCACGCTCCGTCCCGTGTTGCGCCCGTCGACCGCCGTCATCCGCGACGCTCCGCAGGCTCATGTGCGGACCCATTGAGATCGTCGGGCGTTCTGGGTGAAGGTCCGCTCATGTCGACCCTCCCCTCGATGACCTTGAACCAGGACCGCTTCCTCGGGCTGCTGCGGCAGATGATCGCCCTCACGCCGCGGCTCCAGAACTCCCTGGACGCAGGCCTGGTGCCCGAGGAGGTGCTGGTGGCGGAGCTGGTGGAGGCGGCGCTCGCGCCCCACGTTGAGTCAGGATTTCTGACGATTGAGCGCTACGCCGGTCCCGGCGCGCCGCGGCGCCCGAGCCTCGTGATCACGGTGCCGGGCACCGGGGAGGGCAGCGTCGGCTTCGTGGGGGCGCACTTCGACGTGGTGCCGGCGGACCGCGAGGCGGAGGGCTGGGAGCGCGATCCGTTCACGCTGTGGGTGGGGGAGGACGGCACGCTGTACGGTCGCGGGGTGACCGACTGCCTGGGTCACGTGGCGGTGCTGACCGATCTCTTGGCGCAGCTCGGGGAGCAGAACCTGAAGCCGCACCGTAGCCTGCGGGTGGTGCTGATCAGTAATGAGGAGGCGGCGCCGGTTGCGGACTGCGGGCTCGATTACGTGGCGGATCAGGGCGGCCTGGCGCCGCTCGCGAAGGGGCCGATCTACTGGCTGGATAGCGCGGATTTCGGGCCCACGGTGGGCACCGGCGGCACCGGGATGTGGGAGCTTCAGGTGACGGGCGTCGCCGGGCACTCGGGGATGACGCACAACTGCGTGAACGCGCTGGAGCTCGGCATGTACGTGGCGAGCGAGCTGGTGCGCTGGTTCGAGCGGACTTACCCGCCGCACCCGGAGGAGGCGCGCTACGGCTTCCTCTCCAGCTCCACCCTGAAGAGCACCGTGGTGCAGGTGCACAACGAGAAGATCACCAAGATCCCCGGTGAAGCAATTTTCCGCGGGGATATACGCCTGGTGCCGTTCTACGACATGGAGGAGGCGATGAACGGCGCCATCCAGTTCGTGGCCGAGCTAAACCGCGCGATTCAAGCCGATGAGCCTCCGCCGGGCGCGCCGCGGGTGAAGACCCAAGAGGGGCGCCGCGGCAGCGTGGCGCTGCGGCCCAAGGGGCGCACCATGGAGGGCATCGCCTGCGACCTCGAGTCGCCGGGGCTCGCGGCGCTGGTCGCCGCGATGGAGGCGGTGCGCGGCGAAGGCGGGGCGCAGCCTTACTCGATGACCGGCTCCCTGCCGCTGGTGCGCGACCTCCAGCGTAGCGGCTTCGACGTGCAGATCACCGGATTCGGACGCTCCACTTACTATCATGCGCCCAACGAGCAAGCGAAGCTCGAGCACTTCGAGCAGGGCTTCCGCATCCTGTGTGAGCTGCTCGACCGGCTACGGTAGCCGCGCGGCTGGGTGGTGCGAGAGGCGCTGTGGCCGGCCGCTATTCGGCTCGTAGCGCGGTGCCGTCCAACCCCCAAAACCGCTCCGACTTGGAGCGTGGAGTCCGGCTCAGGCTTTGGGGTACTGGGCCTGGGTGTCGGCCCGAGCGCGCCTTGACCCGCATCACCCGGTGGGCTATCGCCGGCTCGGTCCTGGAGCAGGGAAAAACCGCCGCTATTCGGACGGCAGGCTGACGAAATGCTCCAGGTGTGCACGGAGGGTTCCATGCCGATAGCCACTCATGAGCAGTACCAAGAGATGCTGAGCCGCGCGCGCGCGGGGAAGTACGCGTTCCCGGCGATCAACGTGACGGGGCTGGAGACGCTGAGCGCCGCCATGGCGGCCTTCGCCGAGGCAGGGTCGGACGGCATCATCCAAATCTCGACGGGCGGCGGCAAGCACGCCTCGGGGCCGGTCGGCGACATGGCGCTCGGCGCCGAGGTGCTGGCGGAGGCGGCGCACCGCCTGGCGGAGCGCTACCCGGTGCTGTTCGCGCTGCACACGGACCACTGCCACCCCTCGAACCTCGAACCCTTCCTCGACCCGCTGCTGCTCGCCTCGGAGCGCCGGGTGAAGGCAGGTCAGGGTCCGCTGTTTCAGAGCCACATGTTCGACGGCTCGGAGCTCTCGCTCGCGGAGAACCTGGCCATCAGCGAGCGCTACCTGGCGCGCTGCGCGCCGCTCGGCATCATCCTGGAGATCGAGACCGGCGTCGTCGGCGGCGAGGAAGACGGCCACGACACGAGCGGCGTCGCCAAGGAGAAGCTCTACACCACGCCGGAGGACATGGTGGAGGCCTACGAGCGCCTCGAAGGCAAGGGCCAGTGGATGCTGGCGGCCACCTTCGGCAACGTGCACGGCGTGTACAAGCCGGGCAACGTGAAGCTGACGCCCACCATCCTGCGGGATGGTCAGTCAGCCGTGCAGTCCAAGCACCGGACGGTGGACAATCCGCTGCTCCTGGTGTTCCACGGCGGCTCCGGCTCCAGCCTCGCCGAGATCCACGAGACGCTGGAGTACGGCGTGGTGAAGATGAACGTCGACACCGATTGCCAGTACGCCTTCACCCGCCCCATCGCCGATCACATGCTCAGGCACTATGACGGCGTGCTGAAGGTGGACGGCGAGGTGGGCAACAAGAAGGTGTACGACCCGCGCTCCTACCTGAAGCTCGCCACCACCAGCATGAAGGCGCGGGTGATCCAAGCCGTGAAGGACCTCCGCGGCGAGGGGCGGTCGTTGTTGAGGTAGAGGGTGCGCCATGATCCGCAACGAAGCTGAGTATCAGGAAGCCCTCTCTCGCCTCGAGGAGGAGCGGCAGCGGCTCGGCGAGCACCGCGACCGCCTAGCGGAGATGGGGCTCAGCGAAGAGGAGCTGAAGCGCGCGCTGGACCCGCTCCGTTCGTTCCACCTCCAGCTCGAGGAGGAAGTGCAGAGCTACGAGCGTTTGAAGCGCGGCGACGTCGGAGAGCTGCTCAACCTCCACGGCCTGGGTCACACCCTGGTCGCCCTGCGCATCGCCCGGGGTCTGACGCAGCGAGAACTCGCTGCGCGCCTCGGCGTCCACGAGTCGCAGGTCTCCCGGGACGAGCGGAATGAATATCACGGCGTCACGGTCGAGCGCGCGAGCCGCATCCTGGACACCATGGGCGTTCGGTTGCGGAGCCTCTTCGAGCAGCCGATCCTCCCTGGCAGCCCAAGCGACCCACAGGTCGCCGCCTGACCATGTATACGAGCCGGCAACGTGAAGCTGACTGACCATCCTGCTGGATAGTCAGTCAAACATACGGTCCAAGCCGTGAAGGACCTCCGCGGCGAGGGGCGGTCGCTGTGGGGGGGGGGGGGCCGCCTGCGGTCGCTGCTCACGTGGTGGCAGGGCCCAGCGCGCTACCGCCAACGCGCGGCCCAGGATGTCGTAGGGGCGGGTTTCAAACCCGCCCGAGTACACAGCGGGTAGTCACTCACAGTGACGGCTAGATCACGCGGACGAACGAAGCAACGCTGACTTGGTCAGTACACCGCGCTTTATCGCGGCTGCCAGTTGGCCCAGCCGATGCGTAGGCCGAGCCCTGCGGTGACCAGGCCATTGTCTTCGTAGATGGGGTTGTCATCGCCGCCGCCGAGGTCCCCTTCCAGCGCCTTGGTGCCGTTGAAATAAGCCAGCACCGCGAGCCCGAACAGCACCTTGCCCACGCTGTACTGCGCGCCGAGCTCCACCATGAAGTAGGGATCGACCCCCGTCGCCTCGCCACCGGCAGAGCCACCCGCCGCATCCACCTTCAGGGCTTGGTGCACCAACCCGAAGCCGAGCGCGCCGCTGAAGCGCAAGCGCTCACCGCTCGACAACAGGCGCATGTTCCCACCAAAACGCAGCGAGCTGAGGTTGTAGTCGCGGAGGTTCGCGGAGTTGCCCTCGCAGCTCTGCCCACGGAGGCAGGTCGTGGCTTGGTGGCGCGCCACCTCGAACAAGCCTTCGACCGCGATGGGACCGGTGAAGCGGTAGCCGCCGTGCAGGCCCAAAGCGCCGCCGCTCGACTCCGATGACTCCTCCTCCAGGAATTGCGGGTTGGTGGTCGCGTTGAGGACGTTCAGGGCCGCGAGCACGTAGGGCCCTTTCATGTTGCTCGGTGGGGCGGGCGGCTTGCGGCTCCGGTCGATGGCGCCGCTCGAGCCATCTGAAGCGCCCAGCGTGGCGCGCACGGTGGTGGTCTTCCCCAGCTCCACCTCCACCACCTCCTCGAAGGTGGGGTGCCCGTCTTTGTACACCTGCACGCGGCGCCGCCCCGGCTCCACTGGCCCGCTGTAGCGATGGTAGGCGAGCGGCTGGCCGTCGACGGCGATGGCCGCGTCCGGATTGTCAGCCTCGATGTCTAGGAAGCCCTTCACCGCGGTGAGGGAGAACGTGAGCTTGCGCGGCGCGCCGCTCGCGACGCGCACCACCTGATCGATGGGGGTGTAGCCGGGTGATTCCACGCGGATACGATGCTCGCCCACGCTGAGCTTGAGCTGCCCGCTGCGCTCCGCAGGGGTCAGCCGCCGGCCGTCCAGGGTGACCTCAGCGTGGGCCGGCGTGAGCTTGAGCTCGATCGCGCCGATCAGGCCTTGTAGCTCCTCCTGGGTGCGCCGCACCTGCTCCAGCTCCTGCGCGTCGAACTCGGCGCTGTGGCGGCTCAGGAGCTCATCGAGGCTCTCGGCCGCCTCCACGTAGCGAAACAGCCGCTTCTGGCACAGGGCGATGTTCTGCAGCGTGGAGCCCGCCGGCTTCACCCGGTACGACGCCTGGAACTCCGCGAGCGCGCCCGCGAAGTCGCCGTCTTGATAGAGCCGCATCCCCTTGCGGAAGTGGTCCCGCGCCTCGGTGGCGCTGGGCGCCGCCGCATCGTCCGCGCTGGCAGGCAGCGGCACGGCGAGGAACGAGGCGAGCAGGGTGAGGCAGGCCAGCGCGCGCATGGGCCCTGGTTCGTATCACGCGGCGCCTCGTGTGCGGTCTGGATTCGCACGCCCGATGGAGCGCTGGCTCGTGAGTCAGGGCTCTTTCGGGTTGAGCCCGAGGCCACCTGGCTTGGGGGTGGGCTGGGGCGTGGGCTGACTGGGCCGCGGGGTGGGGCGTGGCCGCGGCTTGGCCTGGGGCGCAGGGTGCGCGCTCGCGCTCGGATCGGGGGTGACGATCGGCTCGATGCTGGGCGCAGCGTCGCTGGTGGGCGTGCCGCTCAGGGCTGTGCCCGCCACGGTGGCGCTGGGCGCCGTGGTACGGGCGATGGGCGCGCTCACGTCGCTCGCAGCCGCTCCAGAGGGGGTGCCTGTGGGGCGCCCTAGCCACAGCGCAGTAGCGACGAACGCGGCGAGGCTCGCGACCATCGCGGTGACCACGAGGCGGCTCTTGTTGGGCCGCGCTGTGAGGGTTGGGACGACGCTGCCGCTGGAGGTCAGGCTGGCGCTCGATGCCTCACGCGGCACCGCATGGTAACTCGGGACTGGGGCGCCGCTGGTGCGGATGTCTGGGTTGCCTTCGGCCAAGGCGTCGAGGAAGGCCTGGGCGGTGGCGAAGCGCTCTGAGCGTTCGCGCGCCAGCGCCGTGCGGATCACGCGGGCGAACGCCTCGCTGATCTCGGGCACGTGCTCTCGGGGATCGGGGGCGTCCTGAGTGCAGGCCTTCACCAGGATCGCTTCGTAGGTGCGGCCATCGTGTGGCGGTTGGCCGGTGAGCGCTTCGAAGCAGATGGCGCCCAAGCTGTATAAGTCAGCCCGACCGTCTATGTCTGGGAACGCCTGCGCCTGCTCGGGCGCCATGTAGTAGGCCGTCCCGAGCACCGTCCCATGGCGTGTCAGCGTGTTCGGCGTGGCGCGGTTTTGCACGACCTTGGAGATGCCGAAATCGACCACCTTCACGAACAGTGAGTCGTCGTCGCGCGCGCTGAGGAAGAGGTTGTCCGGCTTGAGATCGCGATGAACGATGCCAGCTGCGTGCGCGCGGATCAGCGCCCTGAGCGTCTGCGCCGTGATGTGCAGCACCTCGGCCTCCGAGAGGCGCCCCAGGCGGTTGATCCGCTCCCTCAGATCCTCCCCGCGCAGCAGCTCCATCACCAGGTAAGGGCGGTCGTCCTCCGTAGTACCCGAGTCGAAGATCTGGACGATGTGCGCGCTCTCGACGGCGCTCGCCGCCTCCGCTTCGCGCTGGAAGCGCCGCACCGCGTCGCGATCCTCGGCCTCTGCCAAGAACTTGAGCGCCACCCGCTTGCCGATCGCGACGTGGGTCGCCTCGTACACCGAGCCCATCCCACCCCGACCGAGCAGGCGCTCCACCCGGTACTTTCGGTCGATGAGGGCACCGATCAGCGGGTCAGGCGGGTGTTCGTCAGTCGTCATGCGGGGTGCACGTCCGCTCGTGGGCTCCCGCGCGAGCCTAGCACAGGACCCCGCACGGGCGCGCGTTTGGCGGGGAACAGGCGCCTACACCCCGCCCGTCGCCTGGCGCGTGGCATGCGGCGCCTTGCCAAACCCCCAAAACCCGCGGAGGCGTGCGCTGGGTGTTCGCGTGGTTGAGACCCCCCTGAGCACGCCAGCGCGTGGCGGTGCCTACGCCGCCTTGCGTCACGCGGCCAGCCTTGGACACCCGTGAGGTTCGGGTACCATCGGCGCATGAGCGACGCGATCGGGAAATACTCCTCCGAGGACCGCTGGTTTCATCCGAGCGAGGCCTTCAAGGCCAAGGCGCGGGTGGCTTCTCACGAAGCCTATGAGCGGCTGTACCGTGAGAGCCTGGACTCACCGGAGACCTTCTGGCGGCGCGAGCTGAGTGAGCTGCCGCTGCGCCAGGATTGGACCACCCTGTGCGACTGGCAGCTGCCCAAGGCGCGCTGGTTCGTCGGCGCGCGCCTCAACATCACCGAGAGCTGCCTCGATCGCCACCTGGATTCCGCACGGAAAGACAAGCGCGCGCTGATCTGGGAGAGCGAGCCGGGCGAGGTGCGGACCTTCACCTACGCCGAGCTGCATCAGGAGGTGGTGCGCTTCGCCGCGGCGCTCAAGGGCTTGGGCGTGGGCGCGGGGGACCGCGTCGCCATCTACATGGGCATGGTGCCGGAGGTGGTGATCGGCATGCTGGCCTGCGCGCGGCTCGGCGCGATCCACAGCGTGGTTTTTGGGGGGTTTGCCAGCGATGCGCTGCGAGACCGTGTCAATGACTGTGGCGCCAAGGTCGTTCTGACCCAAGACGGGTATTTCCGCCGTGGCAAGGTCGTGAACCTCAAGGAGACGGTCGATCGCGCCGTGTCCGAGACGCCGAGCGTGGAGCGCGTAGTCGTCTACCGCCGCCTCGAAGGCGCGGCAGAGGTGGAGCTCACGCCGGGGCGCGACGTAGACTGGTATCAGCTCGCGGCGGCGGCGGATCCGAAGGAGGCCGCCGAAGCCACCTGTGTGGACGCCGAGCACCCGCTGTTCATCCTCTACACCTCGGGCTCCACCGGGAAGCCGAAGGGCGTGCTCCACACCACCCTGGGGTACCTCGCGGGCTGCTACCTCAGCACCAAGTACGTCTTCGACCTCCAGGAGGAGGACGTCTACTGGTGCACCGCCGACGTGGGCTGGGTGACGGGGCACAGCTACATCGTGTACGGGCCGCTCGCGGCGGGCGCGACCTGCCTGATGTACGAGGGGGCGCCGAACGCGCCCGACTGGGGGCGCTTCTGGCAGATCATCGATCGCCACCAGGTGAGCGTGCTCTACACCGCGCCCACCGCCATCCGCGCCTTCATCCGCGCGGGCGATGAGTGGGTGAACGCCGCCCAGCTCGACAGCCTGCGCCTGCTCGGCAGCGTGGGCGAGCCCATCAACCCCGAGGCGTGGATCTGGTATCACCGGACGGTTGGTAAAGGTCGCTGTCCAATCGTGGACACCTGGTGGCAGACGGAGACGGGCGCCATCATGATGACCACGTTGCCCGGCGCGAGCCCCAGTAAGCCCGGCTCCTGTGGGCTGCCCTTCTTCGGCGTGGAGCCCGCCATCGTCACCAGTAAGGACGAGGAGCTGCCACCCAACCAAGCGGGCCTGCTCGTGATGCGGCGCCCGTGGCCCAGTATGCTGCGCACGCTGTGGGAGGACGATGAGCGCTACCAGAGCCAGTATTGGGGCGACATCGTCGGGTCTTATTTCTCCGGTGACGGCGCGCACAAGGATGAGCGCGGCTACTACACCGTGATCGGTCGCATCGACGACGTGCTCAACGTCTCCGGGCACCGCATGGGGACCGCGGAGATCGAGAGCGCGCTGGTGTCACACCCCGCGGTCGCGGAGGCCGCAGCCGTCGGTCGCCCTGACGACCTCACCGGGCAGGCGCTGGTGGTCTACGTGTGCTTGAAGCCAGAGTTCACGGGGGACGACGCGCTCGCGAACGCGCTCAAGGATCACGTCGCCCAAGAGATCGGTAAGTTCGCCCGCCCGGCGGAGCTGCGCTTCGCGGAGGCGCTCCCCAAGACGCGCAGCGGCAAGATCATGCGGCGATTCTTGAAAGATCTCGCCGCTGGTCGCACGGCGCAGGGCGATACCTCCACCTTGGAGGATCACAGCGTCATCGCGCGCCTCGAGGCTGACGAGTAGGCCGGTTGACGTTGCGGCGCCCTGCGACTGAGGGCGCCTACTGGCCCACATTGCCGTGCGGAAACGGTGCCATGGGTGCCGGGCGGGTTTGAAACCCGCCTCTACGGGACATTGGCGCTGGGGTGGCCGTTCAGGCGGGCGCTGCGGGAGGGCGGGTTTAAGCCCGCCCCTACGGGATGTTGGGCTGCCCCGTCAGCTCAGCTGAGCTTGGCGAGGTGAGACTGCAGCCGCGAGGTGGTGCGCGACGCGTTCTTCAGGTGGATGATGCCCTTGCTGGCGGCGCGGGCGAGGAAGCTGCTCGCCGCGAGCACGGCGGTCTTCGCTTCGCCGCTGTCGCCGGACGCGAGCGCGGCGCGCGCGCGCTTCAGCTGGGTGCGGAGGGCGCTACGGAGCGCCTTGTTGCGCAGGGTGCGCTTCTCGGTCTGGCGGTGGCGCTTTGCAGCTGACGGATGATTCGCCATTCAATGCCTCATTCTGCTTGCGCGGGCTTGGCGTCCGGCGCTTTCGGGTCGTAACCCTCGGGATGGATCGAGAAAGCCGGCGTGCCAGCCTTGGCGCGCAGCTTTGCGTTCTTCTTGCCGGCCTTGCGCGCGCGGATCTCGCGGCGCTTGTCGGTTTGCTGAGTCGATGAAACCATGACTTACCTCACTGAGGCGGCTGGCGCGGCTCACACGAGAGCCGCCAGCTACCCGAACCCGCGACGCCGAGGACCCACTACGAGAGCGGGCCTGGCAGGCTGAACGCCTGGGAGCCACGAGGGGCGGGGACTATGGGCGATGGCCTCCCCCTTGTCAACGTGGACTTGGCCAAAGATGGCGGCTCCTTCGGGCTCAATGGCGCGGGGCGCCTTCGCTCGTCCGCGGGTCGACGCAGCGGATCCCAGGTTGGCTACGCTGCGCTGATTCATGCTGCTCGGTGCCGCCCGGCTCGCGTCTGCCTGCATCACGCTCCAGGTGCGGTGCCGTCCAACCCCCAAACCTAGAGAACCCAGCGGGCGCTCAAGGCCTGACGGGGGCTCGCACGGTGTAGCTTGGCTTCGCGAACGGCGCGACTCGCGCGCCGGACAGCGCCGACCGGATGCAAGGCTCCGCGGCTGTCCCCGCGGCGCCGCCGGACAGGGCCACCGAGCTGACGCGGCCATCCGACCCGAACACCACGGTCGCCAGCGTCGCCTCCTGCTGACCCGCGACGCAGGCCCGAGCGCCCCCCATCACGCGCCCAACCGCCGCCAGCGCGGCGCCGAGCGAGGGCTCGATCGGGACGTTCTCGGGGCTCGCGGCGGGCCGCAGCCGAGGATCGTCCGGGGGCTCGGGCAGGGGGTTTGGCGAGGTGCTGGGTGGCGCTGCTGCTGCGCCGTGCTCCGGGCCGACTCCTGCTTGCTCCGAAGTGCCCTGTCCGGCGCCCGCTGGGCGCGCCCGGGCGGCTCCGTTGCTCCCGGCGCCTGCGCTCCCAGCGCTCTTCATGGCAGCGGTGGGGTGCAGGGCGGCTGTGGGGTGAAGAGCGAGGCGCGGCGCCTCCTCTGCGCCCACGGCGCCTCCCGAGGGTGAGTCAGCCGAGCTGCCTTTTTGCGTAGAGTCAGCCGAGCTGTCTTCCGCCGCGCGCGCACCCTTCGCGTCATCCGCGGCGCCGCCTGGCTGCGCTCGCTCGGCGCTTGGCCCTTCACCGCTCGCTCGCTTGGCGCCGCCCTGCTCTGTGAGCGCGGGATCCAGCGCGGCGATGTGCTCGCTGCTCGCGCCGCGCACCACGGGCCACAGCCAGGCTGCGGCGGCCGCCACGGCCAGCGCCGTCAAGGCACCGGCCGCCCAGCTGCGCCGTGAGCGAGCGGCTCCTGGCAGGCTCAAGAGCGCGTGGGCGGGCTGGGCGCCGGAAATATCCGTGTGGCTCATCACACCGGGCGCGCTGCCTGGAGCTGCTGGGGCCACGCTGGGCGCGATGTCCGTTGCCTCGGCGCCTGATAGCCGGCGTGCGCCCTCGGCGGTGGGCTCGGCAGGATCACCGGCTCGGAGGTCGGAGCCGGGATCGTCGACTCCATGGAAACAGTCGTCCAGCGACGCGAGCGGGGGTGGGGGGCTGATCAGCCGGACTTGGCTCTCCCGCGGGATCTCGTAGCGCTCTGGGTGCGTGGGGCCTACCGAGCCCAGGCCGGGCGAACTGGTGCCCAGCAGTCGCTCGAGCACGCTCAGCTCGGCTGCTTCGAGCTCGGCTGCCTCCGCCTCCTCCGGGTCGGGCTCCAGGCTCGCCAGCGCGATCTGCTTGAAGTCGAGGTCCCGGGCGGCTTGGGGAGCGCTAGTCAGTGGTGCTGCATTTCGCGGGCCTGACAGTTGAGCTGACTGCCGCTCCGCGCTCGAGCCCGCGCCGACGTCAGCGCCTGGCTCGCCCGGCTCGGGCGTGAGGGCAGGCGCCGTGAGCAGCGAGGCCGGGGTAGGGGACTGGTCAGCCAAGGCGCGGCTGATGGTGCTGACGCACAGCTCCTCCCAGTCGAGCCCTGGCCGGGTCGCGACGGACCAGCGGCCGAGCAGATCTTCGAACGGCGCGGGCAGCGTGCCCGCGGACGACGTCCGGTCATCCGAGGTGTCGCGGGTCATCCTTGCTCCTGTCGCCGGTGGCCGTGCCGCTCCAGGTACTCGGCGAGCTTCTTGCGTGCCTCGTGGACGCGCCAAGCGACGGTGCCCTCCGGGCAGCCGAGCACCTCCGCTGCCTCCCCGTGGCTGAGGCCGTCCAGCGTCACCAAGATCAGGGTGGTGCGCAGGGTTTCGCTGAGGCTGTCCACGCCCTTGCAGAGCACGCGGGCGACTTGGCGGTCCGAGGTGAGCTGCGCGGGGCTCCCCAGGGTGACGCGGGTTTCCACGAGGGCGCCTTCGATGCGTGGGTCGTCCACCGTGGGACCGGCGCGGCGGGTTTTACGCGAGCGGATCGCGTTGAGGGAGAGGTTGGTGGCGATGCGGTAGAGCCAGGTGAAGGGCTCGCTGCGGCCGTCGAAGCCACCGAGCGCGCGGTAGGCGCGCACGAAGGCCTCTTGGGTGACGTCCTCCGCCTCCGCGGCGTCGCGCAAGAGGTGCGCCGCCAGGCGGTAGATGCGTTTTTGGTGGCGCCGAACGAACTGCCCGAAGGCCTCCGCGTCGCCCTCCCGGGCGGCGTCGACCAACTCGCGATCCGTCCGGTGAGGCATGCGTAGGGTGGCGACTTGCATGGGAGCCCGATCGAAACGAGGGGGTTGGGAGCCAACCGAGGGCGGCGAGTCGCGTCGAGCCGTGGCCCGCCACGAAAGGTAGCCCAACACGTTCGGGTGAGACAGCCAGGGCCGAGGGTTCCTTGGGTTGGTTTTTTTGGCGGGGTGCCCGGTGCTTAGGCACGGGACGCTCGGCCTGAGCCCGGCTATGGGACCGCTGGATGAGCGACACAGAGCAGGAGCCGCGGGACGCCGCCGTCGATGAGACGGTCGCGGCGCTGGAGCGTGAGCTGAAGGCGCACGGGGCGCGGCGTTGGATCCGGCGCGGGCTCGTGCTGCTGGGGGTGGCGCTCTTGGTGGGCGCGCTGGGGCTCTATCAGCGGCTCACGGCGCCGCCGCCGGATCCGCGGTTTCAGACGCGTGCGCTCGAGCAGCGCGACGTGATCGAGCAGGTGCAGTCGACGGGCAACGTGAAGCCGCTCACCGAGGTGCAGGTGGGCGCGCAGGTGTCGGGGCGGGTGGTCAAGGTGACTGTTGACTTCAACTCTCAGGTGAAGCAGGGGGACCTGCTCGCGGAGATCGACCCGAGCCTGTACGGGGCGCAGGTGAGCCAGAGCGGGGCGCAGCTCAAGGCGGCGCGCGCCGCGCACGCCCGCGCCAAGGCGAGCCTCGCGACGCATCAGACCACGGTGAAGCGCCTGACGGAGCTCTCCACGCGCGGGCTCATCGCGCAGTCCGAGCTCGACCAAGCGACCGGTGCGCGTGACGTGGCGGCGGCGGACGTCGCCTCGGCGGAGGCTCAGATCTCCCAGATCCGCGCGCAGCTGGCGAGCGCGCAGACCACGCTCACCTACGCCAAGATCTACTCCCCCATCGACGGCGTGGTGATCAGCCGCTCGGTGGATCCTGGGCAGACGGTGGCGGCGAGCTTCTCCGCGCCGGTGCTCTTCGTCATCGCGCAAGACCTCAGCAAGATGCAGGTGATGGCGGAGATTGATGAGGCGGACGTGGGGCGCCTCAAGGAGAAGATGACCGCCGAGGTGCTGGTCGATGCGTTTCCAGGTGAGAAATTCCGCGGCCTGGTGAGCCAGGTGCGCTACAGCCCGAACAACGTCCAGGGCGTGGTCACCTACGCGGCGGTCATCGACGTGGAGAACCCGGACCTCAAGCTGCGCCCGGGCATGACGGCGACCGTGACGATCCGCACGCGGGAGGCGCTGGGCGCCGTCGCGATCCCCAACGCGGCGTTGCGGTTCCGCCCGGTGCTGCCGAACGAGGACGGCGAGCAGAAGCGGTCTCAGGTCTCCGAGATCAAGCACGACCAAGGGCGCGTCTACCTGATGGAGCCCGGCGCGGGGCGCGGGCAGGAGGAGGCGCGCGAGCTGGTGGTGGGGGTGGGCATCACCGATGGACTGTTCACTGCGCTGACGACCAGCGAGCTGAAGGCCGGCGATCAGGTGATCGTGGATCAACCCGACGCCAAGCCGAAGCGCGGCTTCAGCTTGTTCTAGGAGCTCGTGTGGCGCTGATCGAGCTCTCCAAGGTGGGCAAGGACTACGCGAGTGGGCCGGAGGTGGTGCGCGCGCTGAAGGAGGTCGACCTCGAGATTGGCGCCGGGGAGTTCGTGGCGGTGATCGGCGCGAGCGGCTCGGGCAAGAGCACGCTGATGAACATCTTGGGTTGCCTCGATCGGCCGACGCGCGGCAGCTACCGCTTGGCAGGGGTGGACGTGTCGGGGCGCTCGGCGGACGCTCGCGCGATCGTGAGAAACCGCCTGATCGGCTTCGTGTTTCAGGGGTTCAACCTGCTGCCGCGCACGACGGCGCTCGAGAACGTGGAGCTGCCGCTGGTGTATCGCGGGGTGTCGGCGCGCGCGCGGCGACGCCGCGCCATCGCCGCGCTCGCCAAGGTGGGCCTCGCGGATCGGCTCGGTCACTCGCCAGCTCAGCTGTCCGGTGGTCAGCAGCAGCGGGTGGCCATCGCGCGGGCCTTGGTGACGGATCCGCCGCTGGTGTTGGCGGACGAGCCCACCGGTAACCTCGACACCCGCACCAGCTACGAGGTGCTCGCGCTGCTGCAAGCGCTGGTTCGAGACCGCGGGCTCACCGTGGTGCTGGTGACCCACGAGCCCGACATCGCCGCCTGCGCGAGCCGCGTGGTGACGGTGCGCGATGGACGGATCCAAGCCGACGAGCGCACCGCCGAGCCCACGCGCGCGGCGCGGCTCTTGGAGGAGCTGGGAGGCGCGCCCGAGTGAGGCTCTTCACCTCGCTGGCCATCGCCTACGCGGCGCTGTCGCGGAGCTGGCTCCGCTCCTTGCTCACCACGCTCGGCGTGCTGATCGGGGTGGCCGCGGTGGTGGTGGTGACGGCGCTCGGCACCGGCGCGCGCGAGCGCGTCGGGAGCCAAATCGAGAGCATGGGGACGAACCTGCTCTTCGTGTGGAGCCAGCCGATCGCGCGCAGCGGGCTGCGGGTCGCCTCCTTCGGGCTGACGGACGGCGACGCGCAGGCGATCCGGCGCGAGGCGCCCGCCGCGGCGCTGGTGGCGACCTACTGCGATCAGAAGCTCTCGGTGGTGAGCGCTTACGGCAACGAGCGCACCGACGTCGTGGGGGTCGACTCCCACTACCTCGGCGCGCGGCGCTTCGAGGTGCAGGGCGGGCGCATGTGGACGCCGAGCGAAGAGCTGATGAAGGCCAAGGTGGTGCTGATCGGCCAGACCGCGATCGAGAAGCTGTTCCCCGGGCGCGATCCGGTGGGCGAGTACATCCGGATTGGTAAGCACCCCTTCCGAGTGATCGGGACGCTGAAGCCCAAGGGGCAGTCGCCGTTCGAGGATCAGGACGATCGCATCTTGATGCCGATCGGCTCCTGGCGCGCGCGGGTGGATCCGACGATGGCGGGCAAGGTGGAGCTGATCTTGGTGAGCGCCCAGAGCGCGAGCCAGGTGGAGCCGGCCAAGCGGCAGATTGAGGCGATCCTCAGGCAGCGCCACCGGATCCAGGAGGACGAGGAGAACGACTTCGCGGTGCACAGCCAGGAGTCGTTCCAGCGCGGTCAAGAGGCGGTGTACGGGGTGTTGTCGCTCCTGCTCCTCACGGTGGCGGCGATCAGCCTCATGGTGGGCGGCGTGGGGGTGATGAACATCATGCTCGTCAGCGTCACTGAGCGGACGCGGGAAATCGGCGTGCGGATGGCGATCGGCGCGCGGCGCCTGGACATCCAGCTGCAATTCCTCGCGGAGTCCGTGGCGCTCACCTCGTTCGGCGGGATCCTGGGGGTGGGGCTGGCCGCCGTCGTGGTGTGGGGGCTCAAGGCCTGGCTCGGCTGGAGCATGCGCATGAGCGGCTCGTCAGTGCTCTTGGCGCTCACCACCAGCCTGGCTATCGGGCTCGTGTTCGGCTTCTTACCGGCGCGCCGCGCCGCCAACCTCGACCCGATCGAGGCGCTGCGCCATGAGTGATCCGGTTCAGGTCTCGGAAGAATATCCGTGCGGAAAATATACGCCACTCGATGTGTGGCGTCCCTGCGGAGCATATCGTGCGCGACGGCTCAGCAGGGCTCGACGGAGGCGCCATGAGTAGCCTGCGGCTGCTGCTCAGCGCCTTTCGGCTCGCGCTCGTCTCCGTGCGGAAGAGCGGCGTGCGCTCGCTGCTCACGGCGCTGGGGATCTTGATCGGCGTCGCCGCGGTGACGATCGTGGTGGCGCTGGGGGAGGGCGCGACGCGCGCCGTGCAGGGCACCATCGACAGCATGGGGGAGAACGCCTTCACGGTGACGCCGCGCTCGGTGGCGCGGAGCGGCGCCCGGGGGCAGCGCGTGCCGCCGCTCACCGAGGCGGACGCCGCGGCGCTCACCGAGGCACCCACGGTGCGCCACGCGGCGCCGCTGCTCAGCAGCCTCACCCAGGTCTCTTACCGTGAGAACAACACCGCCGCGGAGATCTACGGGACGAGCCTGGCGTTCTTCGACATCCGCGCGTGGAAGGTGGACGACGGCGCGCTGTGGAGCCCGGAGGCCGACAGCATCGGGGGCAGCGTGTGCGTCATCGGGCGCACCCTGGTGCAAGAGCTGTTCGATGGCGGCGATCCGGTGGGCCAGCTGCTGCGCATCGGGCGCGCCACGCTGCGCGTGGTGGGCACGCTGGAGCCGAAGGGCAGGAGCCCGTTCGGGCAAGATCAAGACAACGTGATCCTGGTGCCGCTCGCCACCATGCGCGCCAAGTTCTACCCCACGGCGCCCGGGCAGATCCACCGCGTGCTCCTCTCGGCGGATCCAGAGGCGCGCCCGGCGCGCGTGACGGAGGAGATCACCCAGATCCTCCGTCAGCGGCACCGGCTACCCGACGGCGTGGAGAACGACTTCCGCGTGCGCAGTCAGGAGGAGTTCCGCGCGATGCAGCAGCAGGTGTTTGGGGTGCTCGAGGTGCTGCTGCTCAGCATCGCCACCATCAGCCTGCTGGTCGGCGGCATCGGGGTGATGAACATCATGCTGGTGTCGGTCGCGGAGCGGACCCGGGAGATTGGGATCCGGATGGCGATCGGCGCGCGCGAGCTCGACATCTTGCTCCAGTTCTTGCTGGAGGCGGTGCTGCTCTGCTTGCTCGGGGGTTTGGCGGGCGCGCTGCTGGCGGCGCTGGCGGTGGGTGGGTTCGGGCAGCTGACGGGTTGGGACATGCGGGTCAGCTGGCGCGCGCTGACGGTGGCGCTCGCGACCAGCAGCGGCATCGGGGTGCTGTTCGGCTTCCTGCCGGCGCGGCGCGCGGCGGCCTTGGATCCGATCCAGGCGCTGGGGCGCGAGTGACTCGGTCAGTGGTGCTGACGTTCTGGCCTCTCAGCGCATGGACGGAGCAGTCAGTTGACCTGACGTGCGCGGTGATTGAAGGCGCTAGGCAGCGCCGCCCAAGGCGCTCAGCGTAACCAACCCCCCCGAGAAAAACGGTCAGTGTACCGTACGGGCTACTCGGGCGCCTTGGAGAGCTGAAGCGCCTACTTGAGCGCCTTGGAGAGCAGGTCCCCCAGGGTGCCGAACTTGCTCTCGGCGGCGACCTTCTTGCGGTAGTCGCGGTGCGCCTGGCGCTCCTCGTCCTCGAACAGGGCGCGCACGCTGAGCTTCGGCTCGCCGCGTTTGGGGTCGATGTCGATCACCTTGGTGCGGAGCTTGGTCTTGGCGGGGAAGGCCTTGCGGAGGTCCGTGCCGCGCTCGGTGCCGGTGTGGCCCGCCGGGATGAAGCCGCGCGCGCCGCGGCCGGTGGCGCCGAGCACACGGACGACGACGCCCGAGCTCTCCGTCTTCACCACCTCCACGTCGAGCGCGCCGCCCTTGACGATCTTCTGCGGGGCCTCCTCCGCCTGATCGCCGGTGGGGGCCGGGTGGAGCGCGAGCTTCTTGTGGCGGCGGTCGAAGTTGTGGATCACCACCTCCACCTCTTGGCCCTCCTTGAAGAGCTCGCTTGGGTGCTCGATGCGGGTGAGCGACATGTCCGCCACGTGCATCAACCCCTCCACGCCCTCGGCCAGCTCGATGAAGGCACCGAAGTCAGTCAGGCGTAGTACCTTGCCCTGCTGCCGGCTGCCCTGCGGGAACTTCGCCTTGGCCTCCGCCCAGGGGTCTTGAATCAGCGCCTTGCGGCTCAGCCAAATCTTCCCGCGCTCGTCGATCTTGGCGATTTGCACCTCGATCTCCTCGCCCGGCTTCATCAGCTCTTCCATGCGGGCGCGCGGGTCGTGGCTGGCCTCGCTGACGTGAACCAAGCCCTCCAGGTGCTCGGCCTCCGGCAGCGCGATGAACGCGCCCCACTCCACCACGGTGCGCACCACGCCCTTCATGACCTGACCTTCCGTCAGGGTCTCGAGCGCCTGCTTGCGCCGCGCGTGCGCCTCTTGCTCGAGCATCGGGCGGCGGCTCACGACCACGTCGCGCCCGCCCTTCTCGAACTTCACGACCTTGAACTCGAGCAGCTGACCCAGGAGGGCCTCGAAGTGGGCGCGCGATGGGTGGAGGTCGATGCCGCTCGCCGGCGCGAAGGCGCGCAGCCCTCCGAGGCTCACCTCCACGCCGCCGCGGATGACGCCGGTGATGAGGCCCGGCACCAGCGAGCCATCCTTCAGCGCGGCTTCGAGCGCCGGCTTGATCTCCTCTTCACGGAGCGGCTTCCTGGTGAGCACCACCAGCCCGCCGCGCGCGCCGTCGTTGTGCACGCGGGCGACGAAGCGATCCCCCACCTCGGGGATGAGGTCGTCCGGCTCCATCTCGCTGCGGTCGAAGATGGCGAGCGCCTTGCCCGCCAGGTCCACCATGATGGCGTGCTCGAGCACCGCCGTGACCTTGCCGAACACCTCCTCACCCAGGTGGAAGGGCGCGCGGTCCGTCGCCGGGCGCGCGGCCTCGGTGGCCTCCGCGGGCTTCTTCTTGCGCTTCTTGCGGCGGCGCTTCTTCTTTTTGTCGCCCTCGGCCTGGGCTCCAGCCTCCGCACCTTCGGCGGCTGCGCTGTCTGCCTGCGCCCCTGCGCCTTCGGCAGCTGCACTGTCTGCCTGCGCCCCAGCCTCTGCGCCTTTGACAGTGGCGCCTTCGGCAGCTGCGCTGTCTACCTGCGCCCCAGCGGCAGCGCCTTCGGCAGTTGCGCTGTCTACCTGGGCTCCCGCGCCTTCAGCGGCAGCCTCAGCAGGCGCAGCTTCAGCGGTCGCCTGGCCGCCAGCAGGATTTTCCTTGTGGGAATGCGCGCTCGCGTCGGACGCCGCCTCGGCAGCCGGTGCGCTCGCGTCAGCCGGCGCCGCTTCGGCCGGCGCAGCGGAGCTCACGTCTGCCGCGCTGCTCTGGCTCCCATCGGCCGAGGCCCCTCCGCCTTGCTCCACCGCCTGCGAGGGATCCTGCTCTTGATTGTTTTCAGACGCCATTTCCTGACCCAAGGTTCTGCCGGCTATAACGCGGCTCGATGTCGCTGCCAAACCGGGCAACACAGCGAAGCGCAGCGGGCGCTTCTACCTAGCCCAAGCCGCGGTGGGAAGCGCGCCCTTTTCAGGTCGAGCCCGATCCGTGGAGCCTCGATCGGCCGACGTCCGAGTCGACGCGACGCCGCGCGATTTTCACACCCAAGGAGCCGGTTTCTCCGCCACCTTCGATGTGAGTGCGAGCAGGGGTGGGGGTTGGACGACACCGCGCTGAGAGCGCCGTGAGCGCGCGCCTTCAGGATCAGCGCGTGACGGGCAAGCGCCGGTTCTGGCCCCCCGAGCGGTCGATCTCGAAGCCCTCGCCCGCGCGACCGTCCTCGGCGCGGTCGCACACTTCCATCAGCCGATCCGCCACCGCCATGAACGCTTCGGCGATGCCCGAGCCGGGGGAGGCCTGCACCACGGGCGTCCCCGCGTCGCCCCACTCGCGCACGCTGGGCGTGATCGGCAGCTGCCCGAGCAGCTCTGCTTCGGCGAACTCGGCGATCTTCTGGCCGCCGCCGCTGCCGAACAGCTCGTGACGCTGCTCGCAGCCATCGCACACGAAGTAGCTGTAGTTCTCCACCACGCCGAGCACGCGGATCCCTACCTTCTGCGCCATCGACACGCTCTTGTAGACGTCCTGTAACGCGACCTCTTGCGGCGTGGTGACCACCACCGCGCCCGTCGTGCTGACGCGCTGAGCCAAGGTGAGCGCGACGTCCCCGGTGCCGGGCGGCAAGTCGAGCAGCAGGTAATCCAGGTTGCCCCAGGCGACGTCCTTCAAGAACTGGAGCAGCGCGCCGTGGAGCATGGGCCCACGCCACACCACGGCGCTCTTCGGATCATCCAAGAGGAAGCCGATGCTCATCAAGAGCACCCCGAAGCGCTGGAGCGGCGTGATGCGCTCGCCGTTGCTCTCGGGGCGACCCGTGACCCCGAACATGGTGGGGATGCTGGGGCCGTAGATGTCCGCGTCCAGCACCCCGACGCGCGCGCCGCGGCGCTTGAGCGCCAGCGCCAGGTTGGCGGCGACGGTGCTCTTCCCCACGCCGCCCTTGCCGCTCATCACCAGGATGACGTGGCGAACGCCGGGGACCGGGTCGTCTTGGGCCACCTGGCGCCCGCTCGCCAGCACCTGCCAATCCACGCTCACGTGGGACACGCCGTCGAGCGCCGCAAGCGCCTCATGGATCCGCGCCGCGAGCGGCTCCTTGCCGTCGTAGGTCGGGTTCTGGATCTTGAGTGGTACCGTGACCTGACCACCCACCGCGCGGACGCGGCCGAGCATGCCGAGGTCGGCGAGGGTGCGGCCCAAGCCGGGGACCACCAGCTGGCTCAGGATTTGGGTGGCTCGTTCTTCGAGGCTCGACATGGCCCGCGGACGGTACTGCGAGGTGGCCGGGGCGCAAGCCAAGAGCGCGGTTCAGTTTGTCGCGGGTGGCCAGACAAAAACGCGATCGGCGCGCCCGAGAGCGCGCCGATCGTGGGCCATTACCCGCTGGGGCTCAGCCGCCGCCGCTGGCGCTGCCGCTCGCGTCAGCGCTGGCGTTGACCGAGACGCTGACGGAGGCGGACGCCTGCACGGAGGCCTGCGCCTGCGCGGTGATGTTCGCGCCGAACTTCGCCACGCAGCCGACGGAGCCGACCACCTCGGCGGCGACGTCGATGAAGCTCTCACCGACGTTGGCCGCGGCCTCGACCACCAGCTCACCCTGCGCCACCACGTTCAGCAGCGCGGGCAGGTTCGCCTCCAGGGTGGCGACGAACTCCGCGTCGATGTCGCCGCTGAAGTTCAGCTTCACCTTCGGCGGGGTGCACTCCGCCTTCAGGCTCGCCTGGCCCTTGCAGCCAGCCTGGCAGTCCGCGTCCAGGTTGCACTCCGGGGGAGTCAGCTCCGCGCGGCACTCGGGCAGCGAGGCCGTGCCCTTGCACTCGCCCTTGCACTTCACCTCGGCGCCGCAGCTGATCTCCGCGTTCGCTGCCAGCTTGCAGCTGCCGGTGCAGGTGCCCTCGCAGGTGGCGTTGGCCGCGGCCTTGCTGCAGGTACCCTGACAGGTGCCGGTGCAGGTGCCAGCGCAGTTGCCCTCACCATCGGTCGCGCTGCACTCACCCTCGCAGGCGCCGTTGCAGGTGCCTTCGCAGCCGCCGGTGATGGTGCCTTCGCAGGTGCCCTCACAGGTGCCTTCGCAGTTGGCCGCGAGCTCGGCCGAGCCCTCACAGGTGGCGCCGCCGGCGCAGCTGCCCTCGCAGCTGACGCTCAGCTCACCGGGGCTGCAGCGGGCCTCGAGCGACCCGGGGGTGCAGCTGCCCTCCACGCTGCAGCTGGCCTCGCAGCTCAACTGTGCCTCGGCCGCGACGGTGCACTTGCCACCCTCGATGGTGAGGCTGACGCTGCCCGCGGCGGAGAAGTTGGCGCTGATCGACGCGCTGGCCTTGCTGCACGCCTCCTGCACGGCGGAGTCCGGCGACTCGCGGGTCACCTCGTCCACGTCCTCGCCGCCGGCCTGGGCGATGGCGCGGCACGCAGCGCCCACCGACACCTTCATGTCGCCAGCGACGGTGACGAGCGCGTCCGCGGCCGCAGTGAGCGCTTCCACCTTGGCGGTGATGCCGGCACCGCAGTTGGTCGGGTCGAGATCGTCAGCGGAGCAGCCGCCTGCCAGGGCAGCGGCGGAGATGAGGAGGGGGGCACCGAAGAACCGGGCGCTGCGGAATTTTTTGGACATTAAGCACTCCTTAGTGGGTTCACGGGTTGAGCCGTGGGTGGCCAGGTGAGGCCAGGGTGGTTCGACCTGTGGGCGGCCGTGTTGGGTTGAACGTGATGGAGCTGGACCTTGCTGGCTCCCGCCAGCCGCGGCGCGTACGACGGAGCAGCCCGGGCCGCGATGCAGAGGCTAACGCGGTTCTGGGCTCTGGGCCACTTGCTGAATGAGCGAGCTGGGTACAGGTATTCGCCGCCGGCCGGGCTCGGCCGTGCGACCGAACCGCCCCCCCCATCGAGGCCCAGAGCTCGCTGAACGCGAGCCCCCTCGCGACCCGGTCTCGCTGAACGCGAGCCCTGCCACTGTCATGGGGCCGCTGACTTCAGCGCGCCCAGCAGCCCAGCTGAGGTGAGCTCAGGGGGTTGGTGTTGATGTTCGCGGCCAGGCAGCGGTGGCTGACCACGCTGCCCTCGCCGCGTACGCACAGCATCTGCAGCCCATCGGGGGTGGTGGGGCAGCCGCCGCCGGCGCAGGTTCCAGGCACACTGGAGTCAGGCAGGCCCTCACAGGAGCACTCGAGGCTCAAATCCAGGCAGTAGCGCTCACCAGTGAAGGCGCTGAAGTTGCAAAGCCCCTGCGGCCCACAGTCCGCGTCGTTGGCGCACGGCTCACAGCCCTGCCCGGTGCCCTTGCACGCGCCGAAGCGGTGCCCGCAGGTGGGGTAACCCAGGTCCTGATCGAACACCTTGCACTCGCTGGCGGTGCCCCAAGGGCAGGAGTCCGTCCCCTGGTCGCAAGGCACCGTGCACACCTTGCCCCCGTCAGGCCCCTTGGCGCACACCTGACCCGGCTTACCCAGGCAGTCCTCGTGCGTCTCGCACTCGTGGCAGTAGGCGTTCCGGACGCAGGCGTTGCGCATCAGGTTGACGACGCCGCACTCGTACTGCCTGCCGGGGCCGATGTTCGCGTCCGCGATGCAGCCCGGGCCCGAGGCCCCATCGATGCCTGGGCAGCTGTCGTCGGAGCACGGCGAGCCGCCGATGCGGATCCGCGCGCAGTGGAAGCCGGTGCCGCAGTCACTGTCAGCTTGGCAGTCGAACTCGGTGCAGTAGCTGTCTAGATCGCCCTCACCGCTGGAGCGGCACACGAAGCCATCGGCGCACTCGCTGGGGCCGTTCGGGCAGGAGCTGCCGTACTGACCCGGTCCGCGCTTCTCACCCTCGGGCGCCGCGGTGCAGCGGTTCACCGTGCCGCCATCGGCGTCCACCGCGCCCGGGCTGCACAAGCCACCGCCCTCGCACTGCGAGTGCTCGGTGCACAGCGCCTGGACGCAGCTGTCCTCGATGCAGCGGTACCCCGGGGTGAGCTCACAGTCGCGGTTGCTGCTGCACGGCCCCGCCTTGCAGTAGCCGCCTTGGGGCAGGCCCTCGTGAGTGGCGCACAGCTCCCCCGCCGCGCACTCCTTGGCACCGGCGGTGCACCGCTTCACGCAGGCGTCCGCCACGCACTCGAAGCCGCCCTGATAGTCGCAGGTGGCCCCGCCGCAGGGCGCTGCCTGGCAGAACCCACCGGCGCCCTCATCCACGCAGCGCTCACCGCTCCGGCACTCACCGAGATCCGTGCAGCGCTTCAAGCACTGGTTCCCGCCGGACGTGGCCGCGCAGTCGAAGCCGCGTGCCCCATCACAATCAGCCGGCTCCGCGCAGGGCTCGTGCTGCCCGGTGCGACCTTCGCGCAGCGGCAGGCAGTGCTTCTCCGTCCCCTCCGGGAACAGGATCCCCACGCAGTTGGTGCCGATTTCGCAGTCGCCTTCGTCCTCACACGGCGGGCGACAAGCGGGGACACCCGTCGCCAAATCCGCGACGCAGCGGTTGCCGTCGGCGCAGGCGGAGTCAGTGCACGCCGCGTAGCAGCGCCCCTGGATTTCCACGCCGTCGCAAGTGACCTCCCCCGAGGAGCAGCCCGCGGCCACCGAGCCCAGCGTGAGCACGGAGCCCGCCGCCAACGCGAGTCGGGTCCAGGAGAGGCGCGCCAGGGTGAAGCGCGCCAGGGTGGAGCGCCATGAGGAAGGACGAGAAGGTAAGCGGGGCTGCGACATGAAAGCTCCGCTGTTCTACCCCGACTTGGCGGCCGCTCAAAGCTGGAACGCCAGGGCCGCCCGGCGCCTCGACGGCTGACCCCGGAGGCTGATCTCGAGGTGACACCCATCGCGGTGCCGTCCAACCCCCAAACCAACCTCTGAGCCCCCAACCACCTCTGAAAGGCGAGCTGGGTCGCCCAGCGTGAGAGCTAAGCGTGAGACCGCAGCGTGAGACCGGCGCGCGGCGGCGCTTGAGGCCCAAGCGCTTGACGCCGGAGCGAACCCAAGTACGCTCGTTCGAACCGCCAGGAGTGCCTTATGCGTCGTGCGAGCTTGCTGTTAGTCCCGTTGTTGTCCGTGGTTGGTCTCGTCGCGTGCGGCGGTGAGGATGAAGCGATGGACGTGGTCCCGCTCGACCAAGGGCGCGCGGGTGAGCTCACGGGCGGCAGCGCTGGCGTGGGTGGTGGCGGCGCAGGCGGGGTTGGCGGCACCGGGGGCACCAGCGAGGTGGAGGTGCCGAAGCACCTCGCGCCGTACCCTGAGGGTCCCTACGGCGACAACCTGGGCTCCGTCATCGCGAACCACCAGTTCATCGGTTGGAGTAACCCCGCGGCGGTGGAGTACGACGTCGAGCAGATGGAGCCCGTCTGGATGTCTGACTTTTATGACCCGGACGGCAGCAAGAACATCAAGCTCCTGATGATCAACTCCTCGGCGCAGTGGTGCCCACCTTGTCGTCAGGAGTACCGTCATTTCCAGAACAAGGGCACCTTCCCGGAGTACCGCGCGAAGGGCGTGATGTTCCTCGGCTCGCTGATGGAGAACAACGCCTACGAGGCGCCGCGTTACCTCGACGCGCGCGCTTGGGTGTCCACGTACAAGGTCGACTTCCCGTTCGTCATCGACACCTCCTTCAAGCTCGGCGGCTTGTTCACGATGGACGCCATCCCGAACAACACGCTGATCGACACCAAGACCATGAAGGTGATCCGGTTGATGCCCGGCGGCGACACCGACGGCATGCTGCGCATCATCGACACCGAGCTTCAGAAGCGTCAGTGAGGAGCGCTTTGTCAGCCAGAGCGCCTGAGTCGCTGGGAGCTCGAGCGCTCGGGTCGTCAGGAGCGCGAGCGCTCGGGTCCCCGGGTCGGCTCGTGGTGGGTCTGGTGGGCGTGTTGGCGCTTGGTTTTTGGGGGGTTGGTTGCGGCGGCAGCCAACCCACGGCCACGCAGGCGCCTGGGGCGGGGGGCGCTGGCGCGCCCGGCGTGGCCAGCGGCGACACCGACGGCGCGGCTCCGGGCCACGCCGCGCCGGGCGATTCGTCAGCCAAACCGACCGGCGCCCGCCCCCCCGATTTCGAGCTCGACACGCTGGACGGCAAGCGGGTGCGCCTGAGCGATCACCTGGGTAAGGACGTCGTCCTGATCGACTTCTGGGCCACCTTCTGTGACCCCTGCCTCGCGGCCATGCCGCACCTCGACGAGATCTACCAGAAGTACCGCGGGCGCGGCTTCGTGGTGCTGGGCGTCTCCATCGACGGTCCGGACGCGCTCGGCCTGGTGCGCACGGAGGTCTCCAAGCTCCGCGTCACCTTCCCCATCCTGCTCGATACCGAGACGCGCGTGGTCGGCCTCTACAACCCCAAGACGAGCGCGCCGTACAGCGTGCTCATCGGGCGCGACGGCCGCATCATCACCAAGAAAGAGGGCTACGTCACCGGCGACGCCGACACCCTCGAGAAGGACATCGCCGCCGCCGTCGCGCGGTAGGGGCCAACTAAAAGCGCACCGTGGCGTCGAGGCGGGCGCCCTCGAAGGGAGGGAACACGCGGCACACGCCCCCGACGCAGCGGAGGCTGCCGCGACGTTGACCGACGAACAGGCTGACGCTGGAGGCCGAGTCGAATCGGTAAGTCGCCTGACCATTGAAGTAGAAGGTGACGTCGGGCAGCTCGGCGTCCGGCGCTGGGTCGCTCGCCGCCGCGAACAGCTCGTTCGAGTTGTACTCGATGCCCATCGCCAGCGAGAGCTGGGACGCGAGCTCCACGCCGGTGAGGTGCTGGCCCTCCCACCAAGGATCCACGGGGCCGCCCAGCGTCTGTTGGCGCCGGCGGTGCCAGCCTTGGAATTGGAGCGAGTAGGGGCCGTCGATGTGACGGATCACGTCGTAGCGGAGGTAGCCCTCCTGGTAGGCGAGGTCCGTGGCGCTCCCGTCGGCGCGCGTCAGCTCGCGCCCGGCGGTGTCGTGGCGGCCGCCCAGGGTGACGCTCGCGCGGCTCTTACGCCCCTGGCTCGTCAGCTCGGCGCCCAGCGCGGCGTCCCACACCCGGTTCACCTTGTCGTCGCCGATCTCGCAGCGGTCGTTGCTCGCCGACTCGCTCCAGGAGTTGTAGTGGCCGAGCCACGCGAAGAAGGACTCATCGCGCGTGGCGTGGAAATCCGTCTTCACGCGGCCGCCGCTGACGCACACGTTGAACGACTCGAACTGGGTGTCGTTGTAGAACGCCTCCGTGGTGGGCGGCGCGTTGTACTGCACCAGGTTGTACTCGCGGGCGCGGTTCAAATCGACGTTGGCGCTCAGCGGGAAGAAGCGCCGGTAGTGCTTGCCCTCGATCAAGATGGAGAACGGATCCGCGAACAAGCTGACGCTGCCGTAGAGCGCGTGCCCTGGGTCCACGTGATCGGCGCCCTGCAGGCTCTGCACGGCCGCCTCGAAGTACGCCGCGCCCAGCTCACCCAGGCGCGGCAGCTCGAGCGACTGGGAGCCGACGAAGATGTCAGAGCTTCGCACGACGTCGGCGTTCAGCGCGTCTTGGCGGATCAGCATCACCGCCTGGGTGCCGAGCTTCACCCCGGGGGGCGCCGCCTCGATCTGCGCGCCGAGCAGCCGGTCCGGGGCGTAGGTGGCGCGCGGCACCGGCGAGAAGTCGGTGGCCACGTCGCGCGGCATGCCCGCCTCCGTGATGGACAGGAAGCCTGGCGTCACGTCCGACGTCACGCCCAGCACGCGCCCGCTGGCGTCGTCGATGCGCAGCGGGTTCAGCTCACCGCCCAGCAGCGTGAGCTTGAGCCGCGCGTCGCCGGCGTCCAGGTAAGAGGTGGCGCGCGCGCCGCGCAGCGTGACGTCGCTGGATAGCTCGTCGAGCTTACGGACGCTCAGCACCAGGCCCCGCCCAAATTGGGCGTAGAAGTCGCCCAGGGTGAGCTCGACGTCCCGCGTGGAGTAGCCCACGTAATACTTCGCGGGGTAGGTCCAGTTGATGTAGCGGTTCGACAGCTCCCCGCCGCTCTCATAGAAGCGTTGGCGGAAGTAGTCGGCGGGGGAGCTCGCGGCGGGGTCCAGCGGGCGGGGGCGGGAGCGCTCGAGACGGGTGGCGATGTCGACGGGGTTCGGGCTGGTGTAGAACCAGGCGGTGTCGAGGCGCAGGCCGAGCTGCCAGCTGCCCGCGCTGCCTTGGATGTTCAGGCGGTTGTAGAGCATGCCCCAGTCGTCGTTGGCGAGGCGGGTGACGTCGTTGGGGCGCGCGTCGCGGTTGTCCGCGTTGTAGAGCAAGCTGGTGGCTTGGGTGACGTCGACTTGAACCAGCTCGTCACCCAGCGTGCCCGCCTCGAAGGCGAAGGCAGGTGCACTGACGAGTAGTAGGCTCAGGGCGACGAGCGCGGGGACCTTCACTCAGCGCCCCCGGGCGGCGAGCTCCGCCTCGATGAACGGCCACACCAGGCCCTCACCGGTGACCTTCAGCAGGATGTTCATCGTCTTGAGGTCCACCACCAAGTTGAGCGGCGCCGTCTCGGCGCGGGCGAAATCGCCCATTTGGTACTCGGGGTCGAGCGCGAAGGGGAAGCCGACCTCGAACTGCTGCGCCCACACCTTGAGGTGTTGGGTGGTGGCAGGGCGGCTCTGCGCGTCTTGAAACAGGGTGCTGAAGATCACCACGCCGCGCGGGCCGTACTGCGCGAGCCGCGTGTCGAGCTCCTCGTGCTCGATGCGGCAGGCCTGGCACCAGATCGCCGCGGTGTTGAGTAGCAACAGCTCGCGCGGCTGACCGTCTGCGTCTTCCCCCGTCGGCGCGTAGAAGCTCGCCAGCTCGAGCGGCTCGGGGTCCAGGCGGTTCAAGTCGTAACCCACCGCCTTCGGGTTGCTCCAACCGACGTTGAAGCGGTAGTTCTTGATCAGGGTGCCCTCCGTGGTGCCGTAGGGCCCGGCGGGGTAGCTCAGGTTGCTGGTGCCGCCGCTGCCCCCAGAACCGTTCAGGTACTCTGACGGGATCTCCGGGGTGTTCGAGCCACAGCCAGACGCGAGTGCCGTGAGCGCGACCAGCGCTAGACAGGAGCGCCCCGCGCCCGAAGCGAACCAGGCGGCCAAGGAGGAGGCGTTGGGTCGCCGCCCGCCGTCGCACCGAGGCTTGGTCACGGCTTCCTGCGGATCCCGAAGACGCTGAGGTAAGGGATGCCTTGGCCCTCCGCGGTGACCACCTCCGCGCCGTCCGCCGAGACGACGCCGTCCGACACCTTGGCCCAGCCGCCGTAGGGCGCCCACTCTTCCTCCAGCGAAACACCGTGGATGAAGAACTCGACCTCGGTGCCAGCCGCCCAACCCTCACTGTTCGGCACGCTGAGCGACGCGTGGGGGCAGAAGGTGGTCTCCACTGGGGTGGTGCCCACCAGCAGCTCGAACCCGAGCGCCTGGTCCACCGCGATGGGCGCCTCGCTGGGGCCGAACACGACCGCGCGGAACTGGTGCTCGTCGTCCTCCATGTACGAGAGGATGTCCACATGCACCCGGGCGTCCTCCGTGAGGCCCAGCTTCACCCCATGAGAGCTCGCGCCCACACCGGGCACCATCGGCTGGCCGGTGCCGGGCGGGTCGATGGGGATGATGGTCACCGTGTCGAGCGCGTGGACCGCGCCCGCGGGTAGCAGGTAGGCGAACTTCGCGTAGCGGAGCCCGTCGCCGTACTTCAGCGCCGGCTGCTTGATCGGCTGCCCCGGGGAGATGCCCGTGACGCACACCGGGGTCCCCAGTGAGTCGTTCTGACAGGTGGCGAACACGCCATCATCGATGGTCTGGCCATTGATGCAGATGTCCTTACCGCACACTTGGGTCAGCACGCCCGTCGCGGGCGCGCCGCTCGGGGTGATGAGGCGCCCGGTCACGTTCTCGATCTGCCGAGGCGTCGCCTCGATCTCGAAGCCCGGCCCCGCCGCGCACTCTGGGCCCCCGGCGCCGGTGCCACCCACACCGCCCACCGCGCCGGTGCCGCCCGCCCCGCTGGTGCCGCCGTTGCCGCCCGTCGCGCCGTTGCCGCCCGTCGCGCCGTTGCCGCCGCTGGCTCCTGTCGCGCCGTTGCCCCCCGCGTCCGGATCGCTCTCACTGGAGCAGGCGAGGGCGGTGAGGCCCAGGGTGAGGCTCAGGGTGATCAAGCTGCGATGCATAAGTCCTCCGCGCGGACCATAGCACGAGCACCCGACCAGGGAGGGCGGATGTCGCGTCCTCGCTTCGCGGGTGCGCCGCCCGCAAACCCCTGTCGGGCGCGCTCATGCAGTCGCCGCGGGGGGCCGCGCCTTCGGCTAGTGGCCTCAGTCGATCAGCGCGCTGATCTGCGACCGCAGGGTGGCTTCGTCCCCCGCGTTGAACCCCACGTGCACGTAGCGCACGATGCCCGCGCGATCGACGAGGTAGCTCGTCGGCATCGTCGGGGGGTCGTAGTCCTTCGCCACCCGCTGCCCTTCGTCCCAATAAACAGGGAAGCTGACGTTCGTCTGCTCATGGAAGGCCGCGATGCCGTTCGGCTCCTCGTCCTCGCTGATGGCGATGATTACCAGGTCATCGCCGTACTCCTTGGCGATGGCGTCGTACACCGGGAACGAGTCACGGCAGGGCTCACACCAGGTGGCCCAGAAGTCGATCAGGGTGACCTTACCTTGCGTGTGGCTGGGGCCAGCCACCGCGTCCCCACCGAACTGAGTGAGCTCGAAGGCGGGGGCAGGCGCGCCCACCAGCGGGTGATCCGCCCCGTGGGGATTCGCAGCGGAGAGCCCCTTCTGACAAGCGGGCAAGGTGAGCAGGATGCTGGCGATCAGCAGGCTTCGCATGCCCGGATGATTGGCGGCCAGCGCTCGGCTTGGCAAGCGCGAAAGATGCCCACCCAAGCGCACGAGGGGACAGGTGAGGGGGTTGGACGGCACCGCACCCGAGCGCGCCGTGACCGTGCAGCGCCGTCACCTGATAGCGCAGGCTTGAGGGCAGGCACGGGGCCTGCCCCTACGGTCTGTGATGGCCGTCAGTTGCGCTTCTTGATCACGAACTCGACGCGCCGGTTCGTGTCGCGACCGGCCTTGGTCTTGTTGTCGGCGACGGGTTGATCTTGGCCATAGCCCACCGCGGTGAGGCGCTCGGCGGCGACGCCCTTCTCCACCAGGTAGTTTCGTACCGCCTCCGCGCGCTGCTGACTCAGCGTCTTGTTCTTGTCGGCGTTGCCACGATCATCCGTGTGCCCCTGCACCTCGAGCAGCGCGATGGAGCGGTAACGCGTCATCAGCCCAGCGACCTCGTCGAGCACCGCGAAGCTCTTCTTGTCGGCGATTTTGGCTGAGTTCGTCGCGAAGTTCACCGAGCCGGTGAACTCGATCTTCTCCTGGGTGACCTTGGCGAGCGGCGGGGGCGGCGGCTTGCCGCCGGGGGCGACGTCAGGGCAGCCGTCCTCGTCCTGGTAGCCGTTGATCGTCTCCGGCTCGTCGATGCACTCGTCCTTGTCGTCGGGGATGCCGTCGCCGTCGTTGTCCGGATCGGGGCAGCCATCCGTGTCCTCGAAGCCGTCGGTGTCCTCCGGCTCATCCGGGCACTGATCGCGCGAGTCGGGCACGCCGTCGCCGTCACGGTCGGCTTCGTCAGGGCAGCCGTCCTCATCCTGGAAGCCGTTGATCGTCTCCGGCTCGTTCGGGCACCTGTCCTGATCGTCCGGGATGCCGTCCTTGTCGTTGTCGAGATCGGGGCAGCCGTCGGTGTCCTCGAAGCCGTCTGGATCTTCAGGCTCGTTCGGGCACTTGTCGTCGACGTCGAGGATGGTGTCGCCGTCATTGTCAGGGTCGGGACAGCCATCGCTGTCCTCGAAGCCGTCGCGATCTTCAGGCTCCGTGGGACACTGGTCCTCGTCGTCCGGGATGCCGTCCCCGTCGCGGTCGCTCAGCTCCTGCGTGAACATCACGCCGATGAACGCGCGCACCTTCGGCACGCCCACGCCCTGGATCACCCCGGTGCCGGCGCCGGCGCTCAGCGCGAGCTTCGAGCCGAGCGGGGTGATCTGCACGCCGCCGTCCACCTCGAGGGAGTTGGTGCCGTTCTTGGCGCTGAACTTGGTGGCGCCGAAGCCATCCGCGATGACGCGGAACACCGGGCTCACCCGGAAGCCACCGGCGACGCCGTAGCGGAACTCCGGCCCGATCTCCGTGTTCCCCACGCGGCCCGAGCCGCGAAACACACCCGCCAGGTTCCCACCAAACGAGAACGGCCCCTCCGAGCCGTCGAAGATCCCGCGCAGCCCAACCGTCGGCGTGGCGTCGCCGATGTAGCTGCCCTCAGCGGTCATGTTGCCGGTGTGCACGGTGCCGAACAGGGCCGCGCCGAGCACGAACGGATCCTTCAGCTCACCGTAGGCGCGCGCCTTGACCTCGACCTCCATGTCACCGACGCCCACCGCGTCGATGCCCTCGCGCGTGCCCGAGCCCGCCTCCGAGATCCCTTGGCCCTTCACGTAGGTGACGGGCACGCGCAGCCCGAGCTGGAACCGTGGGTGCGGTGTCAGGCTCGCCAGCGCATCCGCGGTGATGAGGCTCTCCACCACGTTGACGTCCCCGCTCTGGATCGCGTTCGGGGCGTCGCAGTTCGTCTCGCTGAGGCAGCTGCGAACGACGAACGGCTGGTAACCGTAGTTGACGAACAGCCCCGCGCTCCACGCCATCTCCCCGTCGACGCGCGCGCCGCGGGTGGTGAAGAAGTTGCGCGGCCCCGGCGCCGGGTTGAAGCGCTGCACGGTGAACTCGTCCTCCACCGCCTGAGCGCCGGCCGTGCCCGCGACGCCGAGGCTCGCCACCGCCAAGCCCGCGGCGACCCACTGGCGAAGCGCGCGCGCGCCGCCCGCGCCCAGGCGATCGAGCTTGGCGGGCGGTGAGGTCACGCGGCGTGAGGTGGAGCGGGCCAGTCCAAGAGAGGCGACCACGGGTGGAGGGGGCTTGCGCATGTTCGAGTTCCGGCTTCGGGCGACAGTGGAGACAAACTCTAGGCTAGGCCACTGCGCTCCCCACCCGCAACGGTTCTTTCGAGCGGGTCCGAGTTCTTGGAGGAGCACGAGCCTAGGCGGGCGCCACGCACCGCGCTGCCAAACCCCCAAACCCCGATCCTGACGATCCGCACCCAACCCTTCCGTGCCTTGGCCAGGCCATACCTAGCCAGCGCTCGTTGCCAGCCGCTCGAGGTCGGGAGCCGAACGAGGCATCGGCCGAGTTCGGGTGGGAAGCGGCGAGCAGTTTGGAGTAGGTTTGGGGGGTGGGTGTCTGCGCTCAGTGCCGGAGTGTGGTGGAGGCGGGGGCGCAGTTCTGCCCGCACTGCGGCCGCGGCATGCTGCCGCCGGCGGGGCGCATCAGCGATGGCGCGGAGCTCGACCTCGGCTGGGGGAAGGTGGTGGTGGGCGCCCGCATCGGTGAAGGCGGGATGGGCGTCGTCCACCGCGGGTGGCTCTATTACAACCCCGAGGGGCCGCGGAGCGGGGTGCCGGCGCACCCGGTGGCGGTCAAGGCGCTCCACCCGGCGCTGCGCGGGCGAGCGCGCCCGCGGCAGTTGTTCTTGGATGAGGCGCTGGCGCTCGAGCGCCTGAGTCACCCGAACATCGTGCATTTCTTCGGGTTGGCTGACGATGGCCAGCAGCTGGCGATCGTGATGGAGGTGGTGGAGGGGCAGGCGCTCAGCGAGATCATCACGCGCAAGGCGCTGGCTCGCCAGGGCAGCCTGCCGTGCCTGCCCTTCGCACGCGCGTGGCACTACTTTTCTCAGCTGCTCGGCGCGCTCGCGAGCATCCACGCCATGGGCATCATCCACCGCGACATCAAGCCAGCGAACCTCTTGGTGCGGCGTGATGGGGTAGTGAAGCTGACTGACTTTGGCATCGCGCGGGTGCCCGCGGCGGCGGCGCGGGAGACGGGCGGGATGGCGCCGGGCACCGGGGCTTACATGGCGCCGGAGCAGGTGACGGCGGGGGAGATCGACGCGCGGAGCGATCTCTACAGCGCGGCGATCGTGCTGTACGAGATGCTGACGGGGGTCACCCCCTTCGATCGCCCTGAGCGCAATGAGCTGATGGTGCGCGCCGCCCAGCTCGAGGAGGTCCCCCAGCCTATCCGCTTCCATGTCCCCAGCGCGCCGCCGGTGCTCGACCTCCTGATGAGCCGCGCGCTGGCGAAGGACAAAGCCCAGCGGTTCGCGTCGGCGCTGCAGTTCGGTGACGCGTTCCGAGACGCGCTCGGCCTCGACGACGTGGGCTGGGGGGCGCAGCAGCACCTGGCGCGCCACGCTCGAGTGCTGTCGCAGCAGATGCTCGCTCGGCCGAGCCACGCGCACGCGGATCCTTCGGGCGGGGAGCCCAAGGGGGCGGATCCGCCGCTCCCTGCCGAGAACGCCCCACCGAGCGCGGCGCGGGACCCTCAGGCGAGCCCGCTCAGAACCGCCGTGATCGCCGCCTACGCCAGCTCTGGCCGTTGACACCGGATTCCGCCGCGTGCGATAGCCGGTCGACCTTTTGCCTGGAGATCCGCGCTGATGCACGCCCCGTCGCAAACGCTCGCCCGCCTGGGCCGCGCCCCGCTCGCTGTTGGCCTGAGTCGCGTTTCGCTCCTTGCGTCCCTGTTCGCGTGTGGGGTCGCGCTGACCAGCCTCACGCTCGCCACCCTCACGCCGGGCGCCGCGCTGGCGCAGCCAGCCGACGAAGAGGAGGAGGACGAGGAGGAAGAGGCGCCCGAGCCGCCCGCCGAGGCCGAGGAGGAGGAGGAGGCGCCCACCCCCGGCACCCCGCTCTCGGTGTTCCCCCGCGCGGAGACGGACCCTGGCGCCTTGCGGGCCCAGCCACCGCCCGCGGCCCCCGTGAAGGCGGAGCCCGAAGGGGAGCGGGTGTACGCCGAGGCGTGGTGGTCCCACGCGCGCCCCGTGCTCGAGCTCCACGGCTACTACCGGCTGCGCGCCGAGCTGTTCCACAACTTCAGCCTGGGCCGCATCGACTCTCCCAACTTCGCGATGTGGCCGATGCCCATCGACAACCACTACACGACCGCGGACAACGTCTACGGCCCCGCGCTGTGCACCGCGGAGGAGTCGGACAGCTCCGGCAGCAGCACGGACGCCACGTATCCATGTAAAAACAAGACGCAGGCCGGCGCCAACATGCGCTTCCGCCTGAACCCGGAGCTCCACATCTCGGACAACCTCCGGATCATGAGCCAGGTGGATTTGCTGGATAACCTGGTGCTCGGCTCCACCCCCATCGGCTACTCCGTGGGGGCGGAGGGCGGCGTGCGTCAGCGCAGCGGCTACTCGCCGCTCGGCGCCTTCGACACCACGCAGGAGCCCCCCAGCGCTGGGGTGAACAGCCTGAATGACAGCATCCGCGTGAAGCGGGTGTGGGGTGAGTACCTCACGCCGGTGGGCCAGCTGCGCTTCGGGCGCATGCCGAGCCACTGGGGCCTCGGTATCCTCGCGCACGGCGGGGACGGCTACGACGACGACTACCAGTCGACGTCGGATCGCATCATGTTCGTCACCGGGCTCAGGTCGCTCGACCTGTACTTGGGCGGCGCCTGGGACTTCAGCAACGAGGGCGCCACCAGCGCCTCGCTGGGGAACCCTCAAGGTCAGCCCTACGATCTAGCCCAGCTCGACGACGTCGATCAGTACGTGCTCCTGCTCATGCGGCGCACCAACCCCGAGCTGCAGCGGCTCAGGCTGGCCCAGGGCAAGCTGGTGGTGAACGGCGGCGCCTACGTGGTGCACCGGCGCCAGCTGCTCGCGAACGACCTCTCCACGCCCTCCGGCGTCGGTGAGAATCAGCTCGACATGAGCGCTGACGAGCGCGCCAACAGCGCCTTCGTGCGACGCGAGGCCATCGCCTGGATCCCTGACTTCTGGCTCCAGCTGCTCTACAAGAAGTTCCGCTTCGAGGCGGAGCTCGTCACCATCCAGGGGAGCATCGAGAGCAACCAGGCGGGTGACGGCGGTGAGGCGCAGGAGATCAGCCAGTGGGGCCTGGCCACCGAGCTGGAGCAGCGCTTGATCGAGGACCGCCTGCGGCTCCAGTTCAAGTTCGGCTGGGCCAGCGGCGACCCCGACGTGAAGGGGATCAGCCCCATCGCGAACGGGCTCCAGCCGCAGTTCGGCGACGACACCATCAGCACCTTCCGTTTCCACCCGAACTACAAGGTGGACATGATCCTGAACCGGAACATCTTGAACCGGGTCCAGGGCAGCTACTACTTCCGCCCCAGCGTGGACTACGACTTCCTTCGTAAGTCCACCGGACAAAAGCTCGGCGGCGGCGCCGCGGTGATCTGGACGCGCGCCAGCGAGTTCATCCAGACGCCGGGCCACGCGCGCGATCTGGGCGTGGAGATCAACGCCAAGCTCTACTTCCAGTCGAAGGACGGCTCGCTCAACGACGACCTGGAGAAGATGGGCGGCTTCTACACCTCCCTCGAGTGGGGCGTCTTGTTCCCGCTGGCGGGGCTCGGCTACCAGGAGCTGGAGGCGAAGAACATGCAAACCACGCTCGGATCCGGCGCTGCCGAGACCTCCACGGCGCAGATCGTCCGCTGGTACATGGGCATCCTGTTCTGAGACGCCACTGCCGCTCAGTGACGCCTCGAGTCGCTCGGCCGGGCGCCGCTCTCCTACATGCTGCGCAGGTGTGGGAGGTGTAGGAGGAACCTTCGGCCCGTGGGAAGGATTTCGGGTCAGGTTCGGGGCGACCCAGCGTACCCTAGCGGCGCCGGGTGCTGCCTCACTGGAGCCCACCGGCACGCCGCACCGTGAAGTCGCTGTTCTCCCTCTGCGCGCTGCTCCTCTGCTTGGCCTGGTCCGGCCTGGCTGAGGCGAACGTGTCGAAGCTCACAGAGCGGCTCAAGAACGGCGCGGACTTCCGGGTGCGGGTCCAGGCGGCGCTCGAGCTGGGCAAGACGCGCGAGCCGGAGGCGCGCGAGCCGCTCGAGGCGGCGCTCGGTGACGACAACGCCGCGGTGCGCGGCGCCGCGGCGGCCGCGCTGCAGGTGCTCGGTGATCCGCAGGCGCTGCCCGCCTTGAAGCGGAGCCGTAAGGACAAGTCGGAGGCCGTGCGGCGCGCGATCGAGGGGGCCATCAAGGGGCTCGAGGAGCGTCGTGAGCAAGAGAAGCGCGCGGCGCTGCGCGTGACGCTCGGCACCATGAGCAGCAAGGTGAAGACGTCGGGGGTCAAGGAGCACCTCGCCAGTACGAGCCGAGAGCGCCTCAGCGCGCTCCCGGGGGTGGTGGTGGGTGGTGGCGACAAGAAGCTCCCCGAGGTGATGGTGACCGGTCGCGTCGCCTCCCTGGAGCGGACGCGCGAGGGCGACGTGGTCGTGGTGCGCGCGAAGGTGGAGTACGTGGTCCACGCGATGCCCGGCCGCACCATCCGCGGGAGGATCTCGGGGAGCGCGTCGGGTAGGGCGGGCGCGAACGAGGTGAAGTCGAAGGCCGCGCTCGCGCAGCTGCGAGCGGAGGTGCTGAGCGCGGCGATCGAGAGCGCGATGCGGCGCGCGCCCGAGGCGCTGCTCGCCGCGACGCAGTGAGCAGCGCTGACATGTTGCGGTGAGGGGCGCCGCGCTGATGGTCAGCCAAGCGCCGTGTGAGGGTGGCGTGAGGCGCCGTCGTGATGACGCCCCGTCCAACCCCCCGATCCCGCTCCCCCATGTTGCGGTGAAGGGACGTCGGGCTAAGTTTCGCGCCCGTGCCTCGACCCGCCGTGAAGCCTCGCGTTTTATTCGTCTCGAAGCCCATCGTGCCGCCGTTCCATGACGGCACGAAGTGCCTCGTGCGCGATCTGGCGCAGAGCATGACCGAGGTGCGGCCGGCGGTGATGGGCGAGCTCGCGGGGGTGGATTCGCTCCCGGTGTACTCGACTCCGGGGCGCTTCACGCCGTCGTTCACCCAAAACGCGCGGGCGGCGCTCTACCTCTTCACCCGGGCGCGGGCGGCGCTGTGGCATTTCGTGTTCGCGCCCAACCCCATGACCAGTCAGGTGGGCGCACTGGCGCGCGCGCTGCGCCAGGTGCCCGTGGTGCAGACCGTCGCCTCACCGCCGCTCAGCTTCGAGGGCGCCGAGCGCTGGCTGTTCGGTGACGTGGTGGTGGCGCAGTCGCGCGACACCGCGCGGCAGCTGCTCGCGGCGGCGGTGCGGTCACCTGACGGATCGAAGCGCGCGCCGCGGGTGGAGGTGATCCCGCCGTGCGTCACGCCGCCGTCACGCGCCCGCGAGGAGGTCGTGCAGGCGCTGCGGCGTCAGCTGAAGATCGCGAGCGCGGCGCCCATCTTCCTCTACCCGGGGGACGTCGAGACGAGCAGCGCGGCGCTCACCATCGCCACCGCCACGGCCGAGCTCACGCGGCGCCTCCCCGGCGCGGTGGTGGTGTTCGCGTGTCGCGCGAAGACGCCCGCGGCGGGGCCGCTCTTGGACGCGCTCCGGCGTCGCCTGGAGGGTCTCCCGGTGCGCTTCGCGGGCGAGCTGCCGAGCATCCTGCCGCTGTTGCAGACGAGCCGCGCGGTGCTGTTCCCGGTGGACGATCTGCGAGGCAAGGTGGACTTGCCCATCGTCTTGCTGGAGGCGATGCACCTCGGGGTGCCGGTGATCGCCGCCGAAGGGGGACCGCTGGACGATCTGGAGCACACGCTGCGCGTGCCGCCCAAGGACGCGGGCGCGCTGGTCGCGGCTTGCGCGCAGCTGGAGGAGTCCCCCGAGCGGCGTCAGGAGCTGATCTGTGGCGCGACCGCCGCCGTGAGCACGCGTCACCTCCCGGCGCAGGTCGCGGCGCGCTACGAGGCCCTGTACGCCGAGCTGCTGGCGCGCTGAGGCGGGCCAGCGCTGAGGCGGGCCAGCGCCATGCCAAACCAAACCTCCTTCGAAATGGTTCATGCCAGCTCGTGAGGGAGGGGGGGGGGGGGTGCACTCCTCCTGGGTCTGATGGAGCTACCAAAGGGCCGCTGTATTGCTCTGGATAGCGCTGTGGTCACGGTCGTCGACCTCACCAGAGGCTCCATGCGTCCTTGAAGAGCCCCGCCAGTTTCGGGGGGCGCTGAAGAGCTGGTTAGACGGCACCGCGGTGGGTGCTGCGCTACTCAGCAACCCCGCTGGCCGCGAACTGCTCGGTGCTCTACGGTCTAGCGATGCCCGCGCCGCCTGACAGCTCAGGAGCGACTCTGCCTGAGTCGCCCGTGTCGCGCGTGAGCGAGCTGGGCCTCGGGGAGGAGAGCCTGGTGGGTCGGGTGGTCGCCGAGCGCTACCGCATCCGTGAGCAGCTCGGTGAGGGAGGCATGGGGGTGGTCTACCTCGCCGAGCACGTCCACATGAAGAAGCCCTTCGCGGTGAAGGTGCTGCATCGCGATCTGACGGCGGTGTCGGAGGTGGTGGCGCGCTTCGAGCGCGAGGCGGTGGCGGCGGGGCTCATCGATCACCCCTGCGTGGCCAAGGCCAGCGATTTCGGGCGCCTCCCTGACGGCAGCTTCTTCTTGGTGCTCGAGTACGTGGAGGGCGAGAGCCTGGCGGACGCGCTCCGGCGCGAGCGCCCCTTCTCCCAGGAGCGCGCGCTGCTCATCGCTCGTCAGGTGACGGATGCCTTGGCGGCGGCGCACGCGGCGGGGGTGGTGCACCGCGACCTCAAGCCGGACAACGTGATGCTCATCGAGCGCGGCGCTCACGAGCAGGTGAAGGTGCTCGACTTCGGGATCGCCAAGCTCGATCAGGCGGAGGGGCCGGCGCTCACCCAGGTGGGCACGGTGTTCGGGACACCGCAGTACATGGCGCCCGAGCAGGCCGCGGGCCAGGCGGTGGATAGCCGCGCGGATTTGTACACGTCCGCGATGATCCTCTACGAGATGCTGAGCGGCGTGCTGCCGTTCGACGGCGACGAGGTGGGCGCGGTGCTCGCCAAGCAGATCACGGTGACGCCGCCGCCGCTGCCCGAGAGCATCGACCCGGAGCTGCGCGAGCTGGTCCTGCAGCAGCTCGCCAAGCGCGCGGCCGAGCGGATCCAGACGGCGGACGAGGTGCTCTCGCGGATGGACGCCATCCTCGCGCGCTGGGCCGAGGCGCCGGGCTCCACCTTGCGATCGCACCCCGAGATGACGCAGCCTTCGCTCTCGGGGCTGCCTCCCAGGAGCACGGAGTCGGCGCGGAGCGACACGCTGCTGGTGACACCCGAGCGGCGCCTGCCCGATCTGCTGCGCGCCGCGCCGCGGGTCCCGGTGCCCTACGTGGCGCTCGGGGGTGGCGCGGTGGTCGTGTTCCTGGCCGGTGCGCTGTTCAGCGCCCTGCTGTTTTGGATCGCTGGGGGAGCGCCTGAGGGCGTCGCTGCGGCCGAGCCCGCCGCGTCGGTGGCGGCGGTCGTCAGCGCGGAGCCGCCCGATCCTGGCCCTCAGATCGCCGCGTTGCTCGCCAGCGCGGCGGCTGGGGATCCCGAGGCGCTCGCGAAGCTCGAGGAGCGGCCCGCTGCCGGGCGCGGTGCTCGCGAGTGGCTCGCGCTGGGGCGCGGTCGGACCTTGGAGGGGCGCATCGTGCCGGGGCTGGAGGCCTATGAGCAGGCGCTCAAGCTCGATCCCTCGCTGGCGAAGGATCAGGCGCTGGTGTCCCACGTGCGGGTGGCTGCCGGGCGCGCCGACAGCGGCAACCTCGCCATCGCGATCGCCGAGCGTCACCTCGGCGGGGTCGGCGCGGACTTGCTCTACGACGTGTGGGTGGCGACCAAGGCGAAGAACGAGCAGACCCAGCTCGCTCGCAGCGTGCTGTTCACCCCCGAGATGCAGGCCAAGGCCAGCCCCGCGTTGAAGGCGGCGCTCGAGCTGCGCGAGGCCGCCACCTGTCAGGACTACAAGAAGGTGCTGCCGGCGATCACCCTGCACGGCGACACGCGCACCATCCGGGTGCTGCAGCGCCTCACCGAGCGGCGCGGCTGCGGCTTCTTGAAGCGCGGGGATTGCTACCCCTGCCTCCGCAGCGACAACGCCCTGAGCGACGCCATCGCCGCCGCCAAGAAGCGCCCCGAGCCTCAGTTCTAGGCCTTGGGACGGCCTTCAGCGGCTGGTTTTTGGGGGTTGGGGAGCATCGAGTGGAGCCGCCCGGCGCCACCAAGTCAGCTTGACCGACGGGACGCTGAGCGTTCAACCCTTGGGCGCCATCAAGAGCAGCGGCTCATCCGCGCGGCCCGTGAGCGCGCCGCGCAGGCGCGCGTAGTCCTCCGAGAGGTAGAAGCCCACGAGCGACGCGACCCGCACCGCCAGATCTTGATAGGCCATCTGACCATCCTCCGTGCGCCGCCCCAAGATCTCCGAGGCGCCGCTCTCCTCCACACCGCCTAATTCTGCGCGGAAATCAGGCCGCACCAGGAACAGCGCCCGGAGCGCCGCCGAGAGCTGGCCAGAGAACACGAGCCCGGCGCGGTCCGCGCTCAGCTGCATCACCCGGTGCGCCGTGAGCAGCGCCTCGTTGGGCGTCGTGATCACGCTCGGGTCCACCTCCGCGGCCTGCGGCAGCAGCGGCAGCTTGCCGGTGTAGCTGACGCGCAGGCGATCGATCGCCTTGGCGCCGCGGAGGATCCGCGCGGCGTCGCCCCCCTTCAGGCGCTGCGCCAGGCGCCCCACGCGCCCCACCAAGGAGATGCCGCGGAGCAGCGGCAGCACCTCCAGCGCCAAGTCCAGGCTCTGGCGCCCAGTAGATAGTGCACCTGCCCAAAGCTCACTCGAGGTGATCCGCGTGTGGCCGTAGCGGAGGTGCGCCACCTCGGCGCCGATCACGAAGCGCAGCTCCGCGGGGGACATGCGGTAGGCCGGGTCCTCATCCAGGTGGCGCCCGCCCACCAGCACGAACGGCGGTCTGCCCTCGTAGGCGCGGGTGCCGATGCTCTTTTTCCCTCGGGAAATGTAGCCCTCCACCCCAGTGACGCCAAAAGCCAAGGCGGCGGCGTGCAGGGTGCGGCTGGCCTCGGTGTCGCGCGCGCTGATGCGCTCACAGTAGTCGCGCAGCACGCCGACGTTGGGCACCTCCACGTCGGCGATGAAGCCTTGGAGCCGGCTGAGGAGCGCGCTGCCCTCACGGGTCAGCGGGTGCGGGAGCACGCCCTCCACCAAGTGCTTGGGCAGCGCGAGCGTCTCGCCCAGGGGCGGCGACGGGCTGGGGCGCAGCCCCCCGGGGCGCAGGCAGGCGAGGGCCTCACGCGCGCGGCGCGCGAGCGGCGGCGGGGCGGCCTCGGCCAGCGCCTCCAGGCGCTCGGGGACCAGCGGCTGCAGGCGGGCGAGCTCGGCCAGCGCCGCGGGGTCGGCGCCGTCGTCGTGGGCGCGGTTCAGGAGCTCGTAGAGCTGGATGTGGATCGTCTGCCCGCCGACGCCGCGCGTGAGATCGGCGTCTGGCGCGGGGAACAGATCGTCGAGCACCTCGCTCGGCAGCTCATCGATGCGCTCGGCGAGCATCCGTCGGGCCTCCTCCCGGCGCCCCGCGAGGATCAGGTGGTCTGCCAGCTGAGCGTCGGCCAGGGCGCGCTCTTCGGGGCTGAGTGAGGGACCCTGACTTGGCTCCTCGGCGCTCCGGTGCACCTCGCGGTGCAGCGCCACGGCGAAGGGGCGCGCGCTGAGCTCGGTGGGGAGCTCGGCGAGCAGCTTGAGGGTGGCTTCGCGCGGTAGTCGCCAGCTCGACCAGATCCGCGCGGCGCGCTCGGGGGAGCCGGGCGCCTCGTCGAGGGCGCGCCCCAGCGCCTCGGCGGCGACGGTGCGCCCGCGCGCGAGCTCCAGCACGGCGGCCGCGAAGCGCGCCTCGAGCGCCACGTCCAAGTCGTCGTGCGTCGACAGCTTGGTGAGCAGCGGGGTGAAGGCGCCGGTGAGCGCGGGGGCGGTGCTCGCGCGGTGGAGGCGCCACTCACCGCGCGCCGCGCGCAGCATGCGCTGCGCCCCGGCGGTGGTCACCACCTTGTCCAAGGTGCCGTAGGCGTCGCGCCAGTCGGATGGGACGCGCCACTCGCTGCCCGCGGCCTTGAGCGTGGGGCGTCGCGCGCGTCCATCGAGCTCGAAGCGGCTCACGTCGACCGGCTCCACCTTCAGGTCGCCCACCTCGGAGAGGGCGACCAGCGCCGCGCGGCGATCGGTCAGCAAGAAGCGCGCGGGCGCCTGGGTCTCCTCCAAGATCTCCGAGCGGATCGGCAGCTCGGTCGCGGTGGGCAGCCACGCGAGCAGCGCTTCACCCGGTTCGAGCAGCGCCTCCAGCGCCAGCGCCTCCGCTTCGCTGCGCGGCGCGAGCAGCGCCGAACGCTCCGGGGCCGCGACCGGCACCTCGCGCCGCGCGCGCTGCGCCAAGCGCCCGAGGCAGAGCAGGCGCTTCACGTCCTTCGCGCGCCCCGCGGGCACCCGCAGCTCGAGGCCCCCGATGTCCAACTGGTCAGTGATGCGACCTGTCTGGTAACGCAGCGTGGCGCTCAGCACGTCCACGTGCTGCCCCTCGCTGCGCGAGCGGGCGCCGACCAGCCACACCCCGGCGTGGGTCCGGCACAGCACGGCGCGCTCGCCGCCCAGCTTGCCGCCGAGCTCCACCCGCTCGCTCGGGCGGCCCAGGCCTTGTTCATCCAGGTAGCTCAGGATCGCGTCACTCACGGCGGGGCAGGCTACCGCGCTCCGTGGCGAGCTTCGACCACCATGGAGCGGCGGTCAGTTTGCCGCCAGACGGACCAGGGAAACCGCCCCCATGCGTGGCGAGGGCTCGGTTCCCCTGGTCCTCTGCTCGGTGCTGCTGCCCTTCTCGCCGCTCTAGGTGTCGGATTTGAGCACGACCCACGGCAAGCCGTGGGTCGTGCTAGAGAAGCCGCCCCATGCCTCAGACCGCCAGCGAGATCCGTCGCGCTTTCTTGGAGTTCTTCGCCGCGCGAGACCACCGCGTGCTGCCGAGCGGCCCCTTGGTCCCACCGAACGACCCGACCCTGATGTTCGCCAACGCGGGGATGGTCCAGTTCAAGGACTTGTTCACCGGCAAGGAGGTGCGCGACTACCGCCGCGCCACCACCAGCCAGAAGTGCATCCGCATCAGCGGTAAGCACAACGACCTCGAGGCGGTGGGCCCCTCGCCGCGGCACCACACCTTCTTCGAGATGCTGGGGAACTTCAGCTTCGGTGACTACTTCAAGGAAGAGGCCATCGTCTACGCTTGGGAGTTTCTCACCGGCACCCTGGGCATGCCGAAAGATCGCCTGGTGTGCACCTACTTCGCGGGTGAAGACGGCGTCCCCGCGGACACCGAGGCGCGCGATCTGTGGAAGAAGGTCACTGGCTTCGGGGACGATCGGATCATCGGTCTCGGTAAGGCTGATAACTTCTGGCAGGCGGGGGACACCGGGCCCTGCGGTCCCTCGAGCGAGATCCACATCTACAGCGGGGGCGAAGGTCCCGTGGATTTCAGCACCTTCGGCGCCGACCAAGCGCCGGACGGCGTGGGCTGGATGGAGCTGTGGAACCTGGTGTTCATGCAGTACGAGCGCAGCGCGCCGGACGCTGAGCTCACCGCGCTCCCGAGGCCCAGCATCGACACGGGGGCGGGGCTCGAGCGCCTCGCCTGCGTGCTCCAGGGCAAGACCAATAACTACGACATCGACCTCCTGCGCGCCTTGGTCGAGCGCGTGGCCCAGATAGCCAGCAAGCCTTACGGGGGCACGATGGCGCCGGACGACGTCAGCATGCGGGTGATCGCGGATCACGCGCGGCTCACGGCGTTCCTGATCTCCGAGGGCATCCTCCCGGATCGCGACGGGCGCCCTTACGTGCTGCGGCGCGTGATGCGGCGGGCCATCCGTCACGGGCATCGCCTCGGCATCGAGCGGCCGTTCCTCCACGAGGTGGCGCTCGAGGTGGCGGCGCTCATGGGCGAGCAGTACCCGCAGCTGGTGGAGCGTCGGGAGCTGATCAGCTCGGTGTCGGAGCAGGAGGAGGTGCGCTTCCGGCGCACTATCGAGCGCGGGTTGTCGCTGCTCGAGGAGCGCTTCGAGGCGCTGGGTGAGGGCGCGACGCTCCCGGGTGAGGACGCCTTCAAGCTCTACGACACCTTCGGCTTCCCCCTGGACCTCACCCAGGTGATCTGCGCGGAGCGCGGCTACGAGATCGACTTGCCGCGCTACGAAGAGGCGCTCCAGCGCGCGAAGGATCAGAGCCGCTGGGATGGTCAGGGCACCCAGGTCAGCGCGGGTTACCATCAGGCGCTCGCGGCGCTCGCCGGGGAGGTGCGCTTCACCGGCTACGAGCGCACCGAGGATGAAGGCACCCTGGTGGCGCTGCTGTGTGGCGGCGAGCTGGTGCAAGAGGTCGCAGCCAAGGCTGAGCCGCTCGCGGTGGAGCTGGTCTTCGACAGGACGCCTTTCTATGCCGAGAGCGGCGGTCAGGTGGGGGACGTGGGGGTCATCCACATCGATGGCTTGGAGCTGTCGGTGACCGACACGCAGCGGCCGCTGCCGGGCTTGGTGGTGCACTCCGCGATCCTCGAGCCGCATGTTGTCCTCGAGCCGCACGCTATTCTCGAGCCGCAGGCGAAGCTCGAGCCGCAGGCGAAGCTCGAGCCGCACGCGGAGCTCGGCGCCGGGACGGTGCGCGTGGGGAGCCGCGCGAGGCTCGAGGTGTCGCGCGAGCTGCGCGAGGCGACGCGCCGCAACCACTCGGCGACGCACCTCTTGCACCTGGCGCTGCGCCAGGTGGTGGGGGAGCACGCGCAGCAGAAGGGCTCCCTGGTGGGCCCGCATCGCCTGCGCTTCGACTTCACGAGCGGCGCGCCGCTCAGCCTGGAGCAGATCCGCCGCATCGAGGATCTGGTCAACGATCGGATCCGCCTGAGCGCCCCGATTCAGACCGAGGTGCTGACGATGGAGCAGGCGCGCCAGCGCGGCGCCATGATGATCTTCGAGGAGAAGTACGGCGACACCGTGCGGATGCTCAGCATCGCTGACAGCCTGGAGCTGTGCGGCGGCACCCACGCCCGTAACACGGGGGACATTGGCCTGTTCCGCGTGCTCAGTGAGGCGGGCGTGGCGGCGGGGGTGCGGCGCATCGAGGCGCTGACCGGCAGCGCGGCGATCTCGCACCAGCGCGCGCTGGAAGATCAGCTGCTCGGCGCCGCGCGGGTCGCGAAGACGACGGGCGCCGATCTGGCGGACAAAGTCGAGCGGCTCCTCACGAGCAACCGGCAGCTGGAGAAGCAGATCGAGGAGCTCCAGCGTCGCTTGCTGGAGGGCGGCGGCGCGGGGGGCATCGATGAGCTCTTGAAGGGCGCTCGCAGCGTGGGGAGCGTGAAGGTGCTGGCGGCGCAGACCGAGATCACCGAGCGCGGCGCCCTGCGTGAGCTGGCGGAGAAGCTGCGCGATCGCCTGGGGGACGCGGTGGTGCTGGTGGGGAGCGTCGCCGAGGGGAAGGCGCAGCTGGTGCTGACGGTGTCGAAGCCGCTCACGGATCGGCTCAAGGCAGGTGAGCTGATCAAGGGCGTCGCGGCGGAGGTGGGCGGCACGGGCGGCGGGCGGCCCGACATGGCGCAGGCTGGCGGCACCCAGCTGGACAAGCTGCCGCAGGCCTTGGAGCGCCTCCACAGCTTGGTGGAGGCGAGCGCGCCGTGAGGCTGAGGCCAGGTGGCTGAGCCCTGGCTCCTCAGTCAGCGCACCACCCTGGGCGTGGGCGGCGCGCCGCGGGCGGTGCACCCGGTGCGCGCGGAGGCCGAGCTCGGCGAGCTCGCGGCCGCGTGCTCGCCGGATGAATTCAGGGTGCTCGGGGGTGGGAGCAACTTGGTGGTGGCGGATGAGGGCGTCCCTCACCGAGTGCTCGATCTCCAGCTCCGCGGCGTCGAGTTTCGCGCGGCGTCGGGGAGCCTGGTGGAGGTGGTCGCGGCGGCGGGGGAGTCGTGGGACGCGCTGGTGCGGCTCAGCTGTGAGCGCGGCCTGATGGGCCTCGAGAACCTGAGCGGGATCCCCGGGCGGGTCGGCGGCGCGCCGCTCCAGAACGTGGGCGCCTATGGTCGAGAGGTGGCCGACCACCTGGCGTGGGTGGAGGCCTTCGATCTGGTGGAGCAGCGCCTGGTGCGGCTCACCGCGAGCGAGTGTGAGCTCGGCTACCGCACCAGCCGCTTCAAGCACCGTGAAGCGGGGCGCTGGGTGGTGCTGCGCGTGGCGTTCCTGCTCGACGCGGAGGGCGCACCCGACCTGCGCTACGCCGAGCTCGCGCGCGCGGTCACGGCGCTGAGCACGACGGACGCGGCCACATCCTCGACGATGTCCTCGGCGGCGGAGTCAGTTGGTGTGACGACCACGGGTGCTCAGCGATGGGCGACCCCAAGCCAGATCCGTGAGGTGGTGCTCGAGCTGCGGCGCGGCAAATCCATGCTCGGGCCCGAGCTCTTGGGTGAGGGCGACGAGAACCGCCGGAGCTGCGGCTCGTTCTTCACGAACCCGGTGGTGAGCGCCGAGGCCGCCCTCGAGCTGACGGAGGTCGCGGCGCGCCGTGGGCTCAGCCCCGTTTCATTTCCAGATGGAAATCATCGGGTCAAGCTGGCCGCCGGCTGGCTGATCGAGCAGGCGGGCCTTCCGCGCGGCACCCGCGAGGGCCGCGTCGGCCTCTCGAGCCGTCACGCGCTGGCCTTGGTAGCGCACGCGGGGGCCACCGCCGCCGACGTGGTGCGCTTCGCCTGGCGCGTGCGACGCCAGGTGGAGGACGCCTGGGGCGTGACCCTGGTCCCCGAGCCGGTGTTCTGGGGCTTCAGCGAGCTAGACCAGGGGCTACCGGTGCTGGCTTGAGGGGGACCGTAGTCACCAAGCCCGTCTAACCATAAGTAATCATTGATTTTTTCCATGGAGAGGGAGGGTAGGGGTTGGACGGCACCGCGCTGGAGCCCTCTGCGACCTGCTGCTGCCATTTGGCAGCCCCAGCGCGCTGGGTGCTGTGCTATCTCCCGCGCGGGAGCCGTATGCGCCCGCCTAGGTCGTTCGGCCGGCCTCGCACTCTGCGAGCGGTCGGGTGCCACCGACGAGGGCAGCTCCCAACCGCGACTATCCCAGCTCTTCCGTTGCTCTCCTCCGTGAGAGCGTCTCGATGCTCGCCCTTCAGCTCACCCCCTCCGCAAGCGGAGCACCAGCGCCTCGTGGGCGCCGGATCGCCGCGTGGTCGGATGGCGGGGTGACGACGCAGCGCCGTGCTGCTCTGCAGCGCCATGCTGCTCTGCAGTGCACGGTCATCACGCAGCGCCTGCTCGCGCGGGTGATCGTTCGGCGTCGGGTGATCGTTCAGCCTCACAGGGTGATCTTGCTGGGCAGGGTGCTCATCGAACCGTCAGTGCGCTTGACTGTCGACCTCCGGGCGGCAGTGGGCTCGTGGCGCCTCCATCCTGGAGGAGCGGCGAAGGTGAGCGCGAGGCGTGACGGCAGCGCAGGGAAGTCTCGGTTCCACACGGGGGCGATCACGCTCCACTCACGCCTGGCGCCGCGCGTCAGGCAAGGGAACCAGTCCAATGACGTTCACAGAAGCTGCGGCGCAAGTGCTGCGCCTGGTGGGTAAGCCACTTCACTACAAAGAGATCACCGACGTCGCGATCGAGAAGAACCTCCTCAGCCACGTGGGTAAGAGCCCCGAGGTCACGATGGGGGCGCGGCTCGCCGCGGTCGTCAAGAAGGAGGACGAGGCCTCGCCGCTCAAGCGCGTGAAGCCGGGGGTGTTCGCGCTGCGCGAGTGGGACCAGCGGTCCATCGATCAGGGCCTCGCCGATCGCACACCCGCGCTCGAGTACCTCGAGAGGCGCGAGCAGAGCGGCGTGACGCCGAGCGAGCCGCCTGCGGCGAGCGCTGCATCGAAGTCCGGTGCGGGTCACGCGCCCGAGTCGGAGCCCGAGGACGCGAAGCAGCCTGACGCCGCCGAGATCCAGCGCGCGGAGATGGCGGCTCACGCGCGGGAGTTCTTCGAGGTGGAGGCCGACGATGATGAGCCCATTCTCGGCGATGAGGAGGAGGCTGAGGAGGCCGCTGAGTCGGACGACGAGGGGGGCCGTCGCCGCCGCAAGCGCCGCCGCCGCGGCAAGAACGGCGATGGTTCGGACGATGACCTGCCCGGTTACACCGTGTCCGACGCGCCGGCGGACCTCGACAAGGCCGCGCTGGAGGAGGCGCGCCCGGCGCGTGAGTCGCGGCGCGATCGGGGCCGCAGCGATCGAAATGGCGAGCGGGACCGTGGCGATCGGGGTGAGCGCGGGGATCGCGATCGAGAGCGCGGTGAGCGTGGTGAACGCGATCGGGAGCGCGGCGAGCGCGGCGAGCGCGATCGAGAGCGTGGTGAGCGCGATCGGGAGCGTGGTGAGCGAGACGAGCGATCACGCGATGGCGAGCGGCGGCGCGGCGACGACGCGGAGCTGTTCGAGGGCCTGTGTCAGATCATCGCGGGCCTCGATCGGCGCGGTGGGCTGGTGCAGCTCCGGCAGGTGACGGAGCAGGCGGTTCGCCGCTTTGGGTTGCCGCAGGACATGAGCCTCGCGCAGGGCTTGGTGCAGGCCTGTCTCCGCGCGGATAGCCTGCGTCGCAGCGCGCTCGGCGAGCCGCCGCGCGTGCGGCTCGCGGGGGGCCGCGTGGCGCTGCTCGAGCTGGGCCTCGATGGTGAGCAGCGGCGGCTCTCGGAGGAGATCCAGTCGAAGGCCGCGCGCTACGCCGCGGAGACGCGCCGCGTGCTGCTGCGCCGCTTCCAGGAGCTGCCGCCGCGCGCGCTGAGCGAGCTCGTGATGTTGGTGTTCGAGCGCCTCGGCTACACGGGGCTCACCCTGGCGCGCCGGCAGAACGGCGGCGAGCTCCACCTCATGGGTCGTGGTCCTGACTATGCCGGTGGGGTGGCGACGGCGATCGTGGTGCGCCGCGATGGCAAGGAGGTCGGCCGCGAGCGCGTCTCGGAGCTGCGCGGCTCGCTCCACCACTACGGCCCCGCCGCGGCGGGCTTCCTGGTGACGCTCGGTCAGGTGCTGAGCGGTGCGCGGGAAGAGGCAGCGGCGGCCGGCGCCGCGCCAGTGATGCTGCTCGACGGCCTGGGCTTCGCCGCGCTGTGCGAGCAGCACGGGGTGGGGGTGGTGCACCAGCGCGTGAGCCTGCCCACCTTGGACGTGGAGCTGTTCGACGCGCTGAAGGGTGGGGGCTGAGGCAGGTGGCGGGCAGCGTGAGGCAGGCGCCACGCACGGCGTGGGTCTTGGGCGTTGCGTTGTCCGCTTGCGCGTGTGGTGGTCCGCCGCCGTCGCAGCTCCCCTCGGCGGCGGCGGCCATCGAGCGGATGCGGGCCACCCAGGCGTGCAGCCGCGGGCTCCGCGCGGACGCGAAGATCGACTACTTCGGTACGGAGGGGCGGGTGCGCACCAGCGCGCTGTTCCTCGCGGCGCGCCCGGAGAGCCTGCGCTTCGACGTGCTGGCGCCGAGCAACCTCGGCATGGCCTTGATCCTGACCACCAATGGCGAGCGCTTCGCCTTGGCGGACAACCTCAACACGCGCTTCATCACCGGGCCGGCGCTCACCTGCAACGTGGAGCGCTTCACCCAGGTGCCGGTGCCGCCGCACGCCTTGGTGACGCTGCTCGGCGGTGAGGCGCCCATCTTGGTGCACGAGCCGGGGGCTGCGACGCTGAGTTGGAACGGGCACCTGTTCGGTGGCGGCGAGTACGTGCTGGAGCTGCGCTCGAAGCACGAGGCGACCCAGACCGTCCACCTGACGCCCTATCCCTCCGATTGGGACAAGCCGTGGCGCGAGCAGCGCTTCGAGGTCTCCTTCGTGCGCGTGGTGCAGCGCGACTACGTGCTCTACGAGGCCACCTTGCGCGACTACCAAGCGGCGCGCACCGCGGGGCCGCTGGTGGATCCGGACGGCTTGGACCCCGACGTGCCCCCGAGCGGCCCCACGTGCAGCGCCGCGCTGCCGCGCAGCCTCCGCATCGAGGTGCCGGAGCAGGCAAAGGACCTGACGATGCGGATCCAGAGCATCGAGCACAACCCGCCGCTGCTCGGCGGCAGCTTCGAGCAGTCCCCCGCCGGCGGCATGCAGATCGAGCGCTCGAACTGCCGCGATTGAGGGGGGGTGGCGTGGCTCTGCGAGCAGCGCTGCGCGCTGCGACCGCTGAGCCTCTGTGCTCATCCGGCGCCTCCAGCTCCGTGCTCACTCGAGCGCGCGGATCAGCGCGCCGGGTCGGTCGCTGATCAGGCCGTCTACCCCGAGCGCCGCGAGCCGCCGCGCCTCCGCTTCGTCGTTCACGGTCCACGCATTGACCACCACCTGCGCCGCGCGCCACTTGGCGAGTCGCTCGGCGTCGATCAGCGCCGCCTCCGGGTGCACCGCCTCGAAGCCCGCCCTGCGGAGCACGCTCGGCCGCAGCATCAGCCGGAGGCTCCGGCGCTGCCCCTGGTGCACCAGCCACGCGGCGGGCAGCGACGCGCCCGCGCTCGCGCAGCGCCACTTCAGCCCCAGCGCCAAAGCCGGGTGGAAACTCGAGCAGATCACGAGCGGCAACACCTCGGGCATCGCGCACAGCACCGCCGCCGCGCGCTTCACGAGCGTCACGTGTTGGCGCTGGGCCAACCCGTCGCCCCTGAGGTCGCTCTTGAGCTCCACGTTGGCGCGCAGCCCGCGGTCGCGGCACAGTTCGAGTACCTGACGAAGTGTCGGCACCCGCGCCTCGCCGTCGAGCTCCACGCGCTGGAGTTCCGCCACCCCGAGCGCGTCCACGCGCCGCTCGTCGCGACCGCTCGTCACCCGCGTGAGGGTGGCGTCGTGGATCACCACCACCTCGCAGTCGGCGGTCAGCCGCACGTCGAGCTCCACGCCGTCGGCGCCCTCTTCGCGCGCCAGGGCGAAGGCCTCGAGCGTGTTCTCGGGCGCGGCGTGCCGCGCGCCGCGGTGCCCATACACCAGCGGGCGCGCCCCCGCCGACGGCCGCCAGCGCGCCTCGGCCTCAGCCGAGCGCCACTTACCGAAGGGGTTCATGAAGGGGTTCCCTCGCGGGCCGTGGTAGTGCTTTGCGGGGGGTGCCCCAAGCGGTCGCGTCTGCCAGCTAACCTATTGAAATGATTCATGAAAAAGCTCATGTCTGGGAGCTCGACGGTCGCTTCGCGGCGGTCGCCCTGCCTCCCTCCAGGTGAGTTTGCCTGGCGGCCTTCACCCATGGGCTCTAAAAAGCGGGGGCCGACGGCCGCTGGCCAGAGGCTCAGGATTCATTGGCGGGCTCGCCCCGCTGTGGGAGGCGTTCAGATGGCGCGTTGGTCAGGTGTATTGGTTGTGGCGGTGATGGGGACGGTGGCGGTGGTGGGCTGTCGCAAGAAGAACGAGCCCGAGCCGCAGATGTCGGGGCAGCCTCAGCCTTCGCCGTACACGCAGCCTACCGCGACCGCGCAGCCCACCGCCACGGCGCAGCCCACGGCGGACCCGAACCTGCTGCAGTCGATCATCGCGGGCGCGCTGTCGGGCGCCCAAGCCACGCTCGGTGTGGCCACCGGCGGTGAGGTGGGGCCGATCCAGAGCGGCATCCAGATGCAGGCCGGCAACGTCGCGAAGGGCGCGCGCCCGGAGGGCGAGCTGATGAGCGCCAAGCTGGCGGAGAACGGCCACGCTCAGGCGCAGGTCACGCTGCAGCCGGGCCGCTGCTACACCGTGATCGGCTTCGGTGGCCTCGGCGTGTTCGAGTACGCCATCAACCTGACCACCTCGCCGCCGCTGCCGCCGCAGGTGATCGCACAGAGCCAGCCGGGCGCCGCGAACCAGCCGGTGGTGGGCCCGGGCGAAAGCTGCATCCGTAACCCCACGCCGGTGCCGATGCCGGTCACCGTGGACATGCACCTGGTGAAGGGGCAGGGCATGGTGGGCGCCCAGGTGTACGCGAAGTAGCGCGCGCTCGAGGAACACAGCGATGGAATCGAAGCGATCGGGTCGGGCGCCGTCAGGCGCCCTGAAGTCTTGTTTGTTGCTCGCCGGCACCTTGGGGCTCGGCGCGCTGGTGGCGGTGGGGTGCCGTAAGAAGCAGGAGGTGGAGTACCCACCGCCGAACCCCAGCGCCACCGCGACGGCGACGGCCACCGCGACCGCGACGACCACCGCGACCGCCGTGCCCGACGCGGGGCCTCCGCCTCCGCCGGATCCCCAGCCGCTCGATCCGCTCACGCTCGAGGATCTCGGCAAGGCGATCAAGAAGCGCGTGACGAAGCAGGCGCCGTACCCGATGAAGGCCGTCGCGGAGCCGTTCGGCGCCGTGCTGAGCGAAGGGCAGACCCACGAGGTGCCGCTGATGATTGCCGGGCAGAAATGCTACGGCGTGATCGCCCAGGGCGGGCCGGGCATCGTCGAGCTCGACATCGAGATCAAGATCGAGCCCATCGCCGGCGTGGCGCTGCCCATCAACCCCACCTTCGCGGTGGACAGCACCGGCGGCGCCGAGGCGGCCATCACCCCCTGCGTCACCAACGTGATGCCCGCCGGCTTCGCCGGTCGCGTGATCTTGAAGGCGACCCGCGGCTCGGGGCCGGTCGCCGCCCAAGTGTTCATGAAGTAGCCGCTGCGCGAGGGCGGCCACGGGGGGCCGCCCCTACGGGGGATCGATCGGGGGTTGGCGGCTGACGCGCGGTGTCGCCATCTCGTGGGGGCGTAGCATGCTGCGCCCCTATCTTCGTCGCTGCATGTTCCGGATGGCGAATGCCATGTGGCTGCGCAACTCGCATGCGCCGCGGCCCGAAGCGGGCCGGTGCCTCAGCCCGCCTTCGCTCCGCGCGTCTTGAGCGCCGGGAGCTTGCCGCCCCGCCTCGCCGACTTGAACGACCCACCCAGCGAGCTGTTCCTGTGGGGGCAGCTGCCGCGCGGCGCCGCCGTGGCGGTGGTGGGCACGCGCAAACCGAGTGAAGCGGCGCTCCGCTTCACGCGCCAGCTGGCGCGCGACTTGGCGCGGGCGGGGGTCGCCATCTTGAGCGGCGGCGCGGCGGGCATCGATCGCGCAGCTCACGAGGCCGCCTTGGAGGCCGGCGGGGAGACGCTGGTGGTGGCGCCCTCCGGGCTCAGCCGGCCGTACCCCGCGGCGCACCGAGCCCTGTTCGAGCGCGTGGTGGAGGCAGGCGGCGGCTACCTCAGCGTGGTTCCGGACGGAAACGCCGCGGAGCCCTGGTGCTTCTTCCGGCGCAACTCGGTGATGGCCGCGCTCGCGCACGCGGTGGTGGCGGTGGAGTGCGGGGTGAGGAGCGGCACGCGCAACACCACCGCGCGGGCGCGGCGCCTCGGCAGGCCCGTGTTCTGGCCTCCGTCGCCGCCCTGGGAGCCGCGCGGCGCGGGCTTCTTGCTGGAGTACCGGCTCGGTGGGGTGACGCCGCTCTGCGACGCGCGCGACGTGCTCGAGAACCTGCGCGCGCGACGCCTGTACGGCGTGGGCGAGGCCTTGCAGCTCGGCTTCGAGCTCGAGACGGAGGACCCGGGCGACTGACGTCCGTGCAGCTTGCCCGCGTCCGGCGCCGGTGCCATAGCGCTGCCGTCGTGGCGGAGGTGACCCTCATCGGCGCGGGGCTCGCGGGCTCCGAAGCGGCGCTGCAGCTCGCCGCGCGGGGCGTCCAGGTGCGGCTCCTGGAGCAGAAGCCGGAGCGTCGCACCCCGGCGCAGTCGAGCGACCACCTGTGCGAGCTGGTGTGCTCCAACTCGTTTCGGGGCGCGCACCTGACCAACGCCGTGGGCCTCTTGAAGGAGGAGATGCGCCGCCTGGGCTCCCAGGTGATGCAGGCAGCCGAGCTTTGCCGGGTGCCCGCTGGGGGCGCGCTGGCGGTGGACCGTGAGCGCTTCGCCGCGGAGATGACCCGGCGTCTGAACGCCGAGCCGAACATCCAGATCATCACGGGTGAGGTGAGCTCACTACCCAGCGAGCGGCCCTTGGTGGTCGCTACGGGGCCGCTCACGGGGGACGCCTTGGCGGCGTCGCTCGAGGCGCGCCTGGGAGAAGGCAGCTTGGCTTACTATGACGCCATCGCGCCGATCGTGAGCGCGGACAGCATCGACTGGGATCGCGTGTTCATCGCCTCCCGCTGGGACAAGGGCGAGACGGAGGAGGAGCGCCGCGCCTACGTGAACTGCCCGATGGATCGCGAGCAGTACGAGCGTTTCGTCGCGGAAATTCAGGCGGCGCGCAAGGTGGAGCCGCGCGCCTTCGAGCAGGCGCGCTACTTCGAGGGTTGCCTCCCGGTGGAGGTGATGGCGGAGCGCGGGGTGCGCACGCTGGCGTTCGGACCGATGAAGCCAGCGGGACTGACCGATCCGCGCACCGGGCGTTGGCCCTATGCGGTGGTGCAGCTCCGGCGCGAGGACGAGGCGGGCACGGCGTACAACCTGGTGGGGTTTCAGTCGCGCATGGCGTGGCCGGAGCAGGAGCGCATCTTCCGCACCATCCCGGGGCTCGAGCAGGCGGAGTTCCTGCGCCTCGGCGCCGTTCACCGCAACACCTTCCTGTGCGCGCCGCGCCTGCTCGACGAGACGATGCAGCTCCGGGCGGAGCCCGGGCTCTACTTCGCGGGGCAGATCACGGGGACGGAGGGCTACGTGGAGGGCGCCGCGGGCGGCTGGCTCGTGGCGCACTTCATCGCGGAGCGCCTCGCCGGGCGCGAGCCGCGGCTGCCCCCCGACACCACGGCCCACGCCGCGCTCCTGCGGCAGCTGAGCCGCCACCCGGAGGACTACCAGCCCTCCAACATCACCTTCAGCCACTTCGCCCCGTTCGAGGGGGTGGACGCCCGCGGCCGCAAGCTCAGGAAGCGCGACCGCTACCAAGCGATGGCGGACCGCGCCCTGGCTGACCTCGCGCCGTTCGCGGAAGAGGTAGCGCCGTAGGCGGTGGAGGTGGGGCTTGTGCCTGGGGCAGGCACGGGGGCCTGCCCCTACGAGCCCTGTATGCCCCCGGGGGCGAATCGCAAAGGGGATCGGGGGGTTTGCCTGCACCGCGCTCGCGCGGCCCCGATCCAGGAGCTGGTCGAGGCGCGGAGCTGCCGCGCACCAGCACCCGCGGCGCAGGCGCTGGCCAGCCAGGGCGTCCGTGAAGGCAGGGCGTCCGTGAAGGCAGGGCGTTCGTGAATCCAGCAGATCGCGCCCGTAAAATCTCGAGGCGCCGCACGAGTCGCTTGACAGAGTCGAGGAAGGCTCCTAAGAATGCGCTCCCTCCCTGGTGGAGGGCTGCGGGAGTAACTCAGTGGTAGAGTGCAACCTTGCCAAGGTTGACGTCGAGGGTTCGAATCCCTTCTCCCGCTCCAGAGGGCAGGCATGGGGAGGGCAGGCACGGGGGCCTGCCCCTGCGGGTTTGGCTGAACGTCAGCTGACCTGACGAGGTGTCACGCAGCGCCGTGAAGAGGGCACAGGCACGGGGGCCTGCCCCTACGGGTTTGGTTGAACGTCAGCTAGCCTGATGAGGCGCCGTGAGCCTCAGTGCCCTGGCTCGGGCTCCGGCTCCTCGGGGCTCTGGGCGCTCTCCGCGGCGATGCGCCGGATCAGGCGCCCCACGGTCAGGCCCTGCACCACCACGCTGAAGATCACGATGACGTAGGTCACCGTGAGCACCGCGGCGCGGCCGTCGAACTCAGGCAGCTTCATCGCCAGCGCGACGCTCACCCCACCCTTGAGCCCGCCCCAGGTGAGCACCCGGATGGCGCCGGTGTCGATGCTGCGGCGTGATCGAAGCACGAGGATGGGCAGCCCCACCCCGACCCAGCGCGCGAACAGCACCACCACCACCAGGATGCCGCCCGCCTCCAGGTACAAGAGCCGCGAGTCGATCGCGAAGATCTCGAGGCCGATGAGCAGGAACAAGAGCGCGTTGAGCGTCTCGTCGATGAAGGTCCACACGATGTCGAGGTCGCGCGCCGCGCGCTCGCTCAGCGCGTGGCGCCCGCGGTTGCCGATGAACAGGCCCGCTGCCACCGCCGCGAGCGGCGCCGAGACGTGCGTCTTCGAGGCGATGAGCCCGATCGCGAACACGGTGGCGACGGACACCAAGATCTCGAGGCTCGGCTCATCCATGGTGCGCAGCGCGCGCGCACACACCCAACCCGAGCCCAGCCCGAGCGCGATGCCGCCCACCACCTCTTGCACCAGGAGGCCGCCCACCTTGAGCGGGCTCATGGCCTCCTCCGTGGCCTCCGCGCTGCCCGTCGCCATCGCGACGCCGATGCCGAGCAGCACCGTGAACACCACCACCGCGGTGCCGTCGTTGAACAGGCTCTCGCCGATCACCTTGGTCTCCAGGCTCTTCGGCGCCTTGGCGGCCTTCATGATGCCGAGCACGGCGATCGGATCCGTGGGAGAGATCAAGGCGCCGAACGCGAGGCACCACACCATGCTGATCGGCACGCCCAGCTGCTGGAACACGAAGTACGCCGCGACGCCCGACACCGCCGTGCTGATCAGCACGCCGACCGACGCCAGCGTGACGATGGAGGCGTAGTGCTGCTTGAGCCGACTGAGGTCGGTGTGGAGCGCGCCCGCGAACAAGAGCAAGGTGAGCATCCCGGTGAGGACGGTGTCCGCGAAGTTGATCGAGAGCACCGCCTCCCGCGCCACCTCCGCCAGCTTCCAGTTGGGGATCAGCTGGTCCACCCCGAGCACCGCCAGCGACGCGAGCAAGCCGCTCAAGAGCAGGCCGATCGCGAACGGCAGCTTCAAGAGGTGGTAGTTCAGGAACCCGAAGGTCGCGGCCAAGATCAGCAGGATGGCGGTGGCGTTCAGGATCTCCATGAAGCGCTATGGATCTTCAAGGAGGGGCCACGGCGCAAGGCCGCCGCGCGTTTTTTGCGCGGACGGGTTTCCACAGGCTTTTTTAGGGGCTTGCGCGGCTGTGAGCCAGCGCGCCGCCGCAGAGCGTGGTGCCGTCCAACCCCCAAGAACCCCAGTGACCAAGCCCGCAGCCCGCCCAAGCCCGGTAGGGGCGGGTTTCAAACCCGCCCGTCAACCTGTTGTCTAACTCGTTCGTCAGCCTAGCTGACACGCGCGCCCGGCGCTCAAACGCGGTCCACCGAGACCACGCCGCGCACGCGCTGCAGCGCCTTCATCACGCGCTTCAGCTGCTCCAGGTCGCCCACCATGAAGGTGAAGATGTTCTGGGCGCGGCCGTCATCCGTCGCTCGACAGTTCGCCTCACTGATGTTGATCTTCTGCGCGCTGAAGGTCTCGCTCACCGTCGCCAAGATGCCCGGCGAGTGCTGGGTGGTCACGCGGATCTGCACCGGGCGCTGCACGCCGGAGCGCGTGTCCCAGCTCACGTCGATGCGGCGCTCCGGGTCGGTGTCGAAGGCCTTGATGCAGTCGCGGCGGTGGATGGTGACGCCGCGGCCGCGGGTGATGAAGCCGATGATCGGATCCCCCGCGACGGGGCTACAGCACTTGGCGTAGCGGATCAGGATGTCGTCGATGCCGCTCACGCGGATCCCGGTGTTGTCGCGGCGCGTGACCTTGCGCACCAGGCTCTCCACCATGGTGGTCTTGAGCTCCTTGGGCGCGGCCTCCTCACCGCCGGTGCGCTGCTTGACCAGCTGCACCACCTCATAGGCTTGCAGCTTGCCGTAGCCGATGGCGAGCAAGAACTCCTCCTGGGAGCCGAGCCGGTAGTGCTCGATGAGGCGCTTCAGCTCCTGATCGTTCTTGAGCAGGCGGGTGAGGCTCATGCCCGCGCCGTGGAGCTCCGTCTCCAGGAGCTCTCGCCCCAAGGCCAGGCTCCGGGTGCGCTGCTCGGCGCGTAAATAGCTGCGGATCCGCGTGCGCGCGCGGCTGGTGACGCAGGCGTCGAGCCAGTCGCGGTTCGGCTTCTGCGCGGGGGAGGTCATGATCTCCATCACGTCCCCGGAGCGGAGCTTGTAGCGAATGGGCACGATTTGCCCGTTGGCGCGCGCACCGGAGATGTGATTGCCCACCTCGGTGTGGATGGAGTACGCGAAATCGATCGGGGTGGCTCCGCGCGGAAACACCTCCACGTCCCCCTTTGGGGTGAACACGTACACCTCGTCAGGGAATAGATCGATCTTGACGCTCTCCAGGAACTCCGCTGGGTCCTTCAGGTTCCGCTGGTAGTCCGCTAGCTCGCGCAGCCAGTGGAAGCGTGCGGCGTCCTTCGGGTGGATGCCGCCGCTCACCCGCTCCTTGTATTGCCAGTGCGCGGCGACCCCGAGCTCGGCCACCCGGTGCATCTCATGGGTGCGGATCTGCACCTCGATGCGCTGCCGCCCGGGGCCCACCACCGTGGTGTGGAGCGACTGGTACATATTCGGCTTGGGCAGCGCGATGTAGTCCTTGAAGCGCCCGGGGATGGGCGTCCACTTGGAGTGGATGACGCCGAGACAGGCGTAGCAGTCAGCCACGCTCTCCACGCAGATGCGGAAGCCGATGAGATCGTACAGCTTCTCGAAGTCGCAGTTGTTCTGCTTTAGCTTGCGGGAAATGGAGTGGATGTGCTTCGCGCGGCCGCTCACGTCGGCGCCGAAGCCTTGCTCCGCCAGGCGCGACTGGATGGTGCGGCACACCCCCTCGATGTACCGTTCGCGCTCCTTACGGCTCATGTTGAGCTTGCCCTTGAGGTCCTCGTAGGCGACGGGCTCCGTGTAGCGGAAGGAGAGATCTTCCAGCTCAATCTTGATGCCGTGCATGCCCAGGCGGTTGGCGAGCGGCGCGTAGATCTCCATCGTCTCGCGGGCGATGCGCTCCTGGCTCTCGGGCTTCATGTGCTCGAGGGTGCGCATGTTGTCCAGGCGGTCACACAGCTTGACGAGCAGCACGCGGATGTCCTTCGACATCGCGACCACCATCTTGCGGAAGTTCTCCGCTTGGCGGTCCTCCTTGGAGGTGAAGTTGATTTGCCCAAGCTTGGTCACGCCATCGACCAAGTCCGCCACCTCCCCACCGAAGTCGCGGGCCAGCTCCTCCGTGGAGGTGTCCGTGTCCTCCACCACGTCGTGCAGCAGACCAGCCACCACGCTGGCGGTGTCGAGCCGCAGGTCGGCGATGATGCCCGCCACCGACGCCGGGTGGACGAAGTACGGCTCGCCGCTCTTGCGCGACTGCTCCCGGTGCGCCCATTGCGCGTAGTCGTACGCCCGCCTGATGAGATCCACATCGGCGTTGGGGTGGTAGCTCGTGACTCGTTCGACCAGATCTTGCGCAGCCAGCACGGGTTTCTTGGGGGGTGAGGTGAGGGTGGCGCGCGGGCGGGAGCCGGCGCCAGGGGGGAGGTCTCGAGGTGGGCTCGTGCGCCTTCAGGGTGCTGAAGGAGCCAAGCCAGGGGGGTTGGGGGTTTGGCAAGGCTCCGGTGAGCCCAAGCGCACAATCTAACACCGGTGCACTGTGCGGCCAACCGCCGCACCCGTGCTGCGCAGGCGCCTAGACTCCCCGCGCGCAGCGGCGCTGCCGTGAATGCGTCGAGGTGGGGCGAGCCGAGTAGCTTGTCGCGCCAACCACCTCAGGCGCGGGCGTCTCGTGTGCTAGCTGTGGCGCCGTGAGCGGTGCAACGGCCCAAGCGACGCCGCTCGGCGTGTACGTGCACTTCCCGTGGTGCCTCAAGAAGTGCCCTTACTGTGACTTCCTGAGCGTGGCGGAGCCGGAGGCGGATCGGATCCCTCACGAAGCCTACGCCGACCAGGTGCTGCGGGAGCTGGAGCGGCGTCTCACGGTGGGGCTAGAGCCGGGTGCTCAGGGCGAGGCGCTCGAGCTGCGCTCGGTGTTCTTTGGCGGCGGCACACCGTCCTTGTGGGACAGCGCGGCGCTGGGGCGGGTGCTGCGGGGGATCCTCGAGCGGCTGCCGTGGCGGGAGCTGCCGGAGATCACCGTGGAGTGCAACCCCACCAGCCTCGACCTCGAGCGCGCCAACCGGTTGGCGGACGTGGGCGTGAACCGCCTGAGCCTCGGCGTGCAGGGGCTGGAGGACGCGCGGCTCGAGTTCTTGGGGCGGCTGCACGACGGCGCGCTCGGGCTCCAGGCGGTGGCGGACGCGGTGGCTTCGCGGGTGCCGCGGGTGAGCGCGGATCTGATCTTCGGGGTGCATCGGCAGTCGCCCGAGGCGGCGCGCGCCGAGGTGCTGCGGCTCGCGGAGCTGGGGATCGAGCACCTGAGCGCCTACGCGCTGACCATCGAGCCAGGCACCCAGTTCGGTGCCCTGGCGCGCAAGGGGAGGTTGCCGCTGTTGGCCGAGGAGTCGGTGGCGGATAGCTTCCTCGCGGTGGAGCAGGCGCTCTCGGAGCGCGGCTTCGCGCACTACGAGATCAGCAACTACGCGCGGCCTGGCGCCAGGTCGCAGCACAACCTCGGCTACTGGCGCGGCGCCCAGTACCTGGGGCTGGGTGTCGGCGCGTGGGGCACTGTCAGGGTATCTGAACATGCGGGGACGCGCGGTACTGTCAGCTTGGCTGATGGTACGCCTGGGGGCACTGCGCGGCTCGTGCGCTACCGCAACACGCCGTCGCCGGAGCGCTACCTCCGCGCGGATTTCAGCCAGCTCGACCCGCTCATGTCGCTCGGGGGCGCCTGCGCCTCGCGGCAGCCAAGCTCGGAGCTGATGAGCGAGCTGGAAGAGCTGAGCCCGGAGACGCAGGTGAGCGAGCGGCTGATGCTCGGCTTGCGGCTCGCGGAGGGCGTCGATTTAGAGCAGGTGGAGGCGGAGACGGGCGCTTCGGTGCTCACGGCCGAGCGGCGGCGCGCCGTCGAGCGACAGCTCGAACGCGGGGGGCTCGAGTGGCTCGAGGGAGGGCGCCGCCTCAGGATCCCGCGCGCCGCCTGGCTCCAGGCGGACGCGGTGATCGCTGACGTGATGTAGGCGCGCAGCGAGCGGCGCCCTCAGCCGAGGGCGAGCGCTTGGACGTCGCTCAGCGCCAGCCCGTTGGCGCCGATCAGATCCACCCCGTGGCTCAGGAACAGGGTGGCGGCGCTCGCGCTCCGTGCGTCCCCGTGCTGATCCAGCTCCCATTGGGCGTGCTCCACGAGGAGCGCCAGCGCCATGCTGCGCGCCAGGGTGAGCGCTGCGCGGCGCGCGCCCGCTTCAAATACGGGCGGTGTCCCCACGGCGCCCTTCAGCCAGGTGAGGGCGTGCTCCGCCCCTGCGATCGCCGCCTGGGCGACGGTCGTCAGGTGCGCGTCCTTGGCCGCCTCTGCGTGGCCGCGCACCTTCTCCAGGAACAGGGAGGCCGCGTCCTCACGCTGCATGGCGCGGAACGCCTCCAAGCTCAGCACGTTCGTGGTGCCCTCCCAGATGCTGAGCACCTGCGCATCGCGCAGCAGCGCCGGGAGCCCGGTGTCCTCGATGTAGCCCGCGCCGCCGAAGCACTCGAGCACCTCGCTGGCGTGCGCCACCGCTTGCTTACCGGTGACGAGCTTCGCCAGCGGCTGCAGCACCGCGAGCACCCGGCGCGCGGCGTCCGGTAGCTCGCCGGTCTCGGCGCGGCCGAGCAGCCGCACCTCCTCGAACACCAGCTGGAACGCCGCCTCATACTCGGCGCTGAGCCCCGCCAGGGTGTCCAGGTGCAAAGGCTTGTTGCTGAGCGGCGCGCCGAACGCCACCCGCCGCCGCGCGAAGTCGCGGGCGAGGGCGAGCCCGCGCCGCATGCCCGCCACCGACACCACCGCGTTCCAGGTGCGGGTGAGGTTGAGCATGTTCGCCATGTGGCGGATCCCCTGATCGAGGCCCGCGAGCGGGACGGCGAAGGTGCCGTCCAGCGTGAGCTCGGCGGTGGGCAGGTGCTTCGTGCCGAGCTTCTCTTTGAGGCGGTTCACTGACAATCCATTGAGGCGCCCCGCCGCGTCGCGCAGCTCCAGGAAGAACAGCGCGAGCCCGCGGCCGCCGGGCGGGTTGCCCTCGGGGCGCGCCAGGGTGAGCGCCACCTCGCTGGTGACCGCCGAGGTGAACCACTTGGTACCGTACAGGCGAAAGCCGCCGTCCACGGCGCGCGCCACCGTCTCGCTCAGGCCCACGTCGGAGCCGCCGGTCCGCTCCGTCATCCACTGCCCGCTGGTCCACGCCTGGTCCGGGTCGCGGCTGATGAGGTGCGGGAGCACGCGCCCCTTCAGCGCCGGCTCCGCCATCAGCTCCAAGGTGCGCGCGGCGCCGTCAGTCATCGCGAGCGGACAGCTGTAGGTCTGAGTGGAGGGCGCGAACAAGTACACCGACGCGAACTGCACCAGCCGCGAGTCGCCGCCGTGCTCGCGTTCGTACGCGATACTGACCAAGCCTTGCTCCGCCGCGACTCGCGCGTACTCGCGCCATGCCGCGCTGACCTCCACTTGGTCCACGCGGTTGCCCCACGGATCCCACTGAGTGAGCGCCGGCTCCGAGAGGCGATGCTCGATGCTCAGCTGGTAGAGGCGCCCTGCGGCGAGCTCACCGAGGTGCTGCAGGCCTGGTGTCACCTTCGCGTGGACGTCGGCCGGGAGGTGACGCTCCAAGTAGCGGGTGAGGACGCGGTCGTCTTCGAATTGCGGCGCGAGCTCCGGGGGTGACTGGATGAAGGCCATGGCGCGAATGTACCGTCATCACCCGCCGTGAGCGACCGCGAAGCGCTGCGCCGCTCTGTCGCAGGCGCTCCGCGCTGCGTTCTGGGCGGCGTCGAGCTCGGGGCTCGCGCCATGGGCTCGGTGTTTCAGTCATGCAATGGGGAGCGACGAACGGCGCGCCGTTCGTCGCTCGGGCGCTGGGTTACGCTTCGCGGGGCCTCGCGATGTTCCCCAACCCCCCCAAAAAACAGCCTGTGATGCCGAGCGACTGGGGCGGAGGACGCGCTCGCGTTCGAGGGTACAGTCAGCTTGGCTGAGCGAACTTGGCGATCACCTCTTCGCTCTGGAGCACGCGCCTCCCCCACACGTAGAAGCCCAAGAGCACGCCGGCCCACGCCACCGCGATCGCCGCGCCGACGATGAGGCCGACGAGCATGGTGGTGCTGAAGATGTTGCCGGGGTTGCCAGTGGTGGGCATGGCTGACGTGATCTGTTCGGCGAAGCGTTGGAGCGCGCCGTAGCTGCGGATGCTGGTGAGCACCGCCCACAGCGCCTTGAACGCGGTGAGCGTCATCACCAGCGGGATCGCGGTGCCCGCGAGCAGCGCTCGCCCCCGCTCGAGGCCACGATGCGCGAGCCAGGCCGAGTAGGCGGTGAAGCCCTCGAGCCCGATCGTGATGAGGGCGATCAAGGCGGCGACGACTGGCATCGAGACGTCGCGCAGGTCGTCCATCATCTGCTGTTGCGCGGCGGCGAACTCGGGGGTGACCCCTTGCTGTGGGGGCGTCAGCGCGGCGGTGTTCACGGCGGCGCTGAACAGCGTCGAGAAGCCGCCGAGCACGCCCAGGCCCGAGAACACCAAGAGGAGGATGACGACCAGGCTGAGGTGACGCTCGCGACCTCCCGGCGCAGGCGGCGTGGGCGGGTTCTCGGGCGGCGCGTAGACGTCCTCGGGCGTTGCCATGGGTGGCACGCTATCACACTGCCTTCTGCCCCTGGGGCGCTGACAATGAGCCAACCGCCTCCAAGCCCTGCGCGCGGGAGAGGCCCAAGTCGAGCTGCGAGGGCGGCAGCTCCGTGAGGCAGCGGCGCACCGGCGCGAGCCAGCCGGCGACGTCCGTCGCCGCGCGCGCCTCCACCAGCCAGCTCGGCTCTCGCGCGACGCCGCGCGCGATGAAGCTGATGAGCTCCTTGAGCTTACCGAGCGCGCCGTGGCGCCCCTTGGTGAACACCGCCTGATAACGCTCGGCCATGTCCTCCAAGTAAGCGAGCACGTCGCTCGGGGTGGGGATGAACGGCGGCTCCCCACGGCGCAGCGCGGCGAGCTGCTTGAAGATGAAGGGGTTACGGATCGCCGGCCGCCCGATCATCACGCCATGGCAACCCGCCTCCGCCTGGAGGCGCAGCGCCGCGTCCGCGTACCACAGATCGCCATTGCCGATCACCGGGATGCTCAGTTCAGCTGACAAAAGTTGGATGATGCGCCAGTCGGCGATCCCGGCGTAGAAATCCGCGCGGCGCCTGGGGTGCACGCTGATGAAGTCGACGCCCGCTCGCTCCACGAGCTGCGCGATGCCGAGCGCCGCGCCCGCGTCGTCGTAGCCCGCGCGGATCTTCGCCGAGAGCAGGCCGGGAGTGGCCGCCCGCATCTGCTCCAGCACCCGTCGGAGTAGGTCAGGTTGCTTGAGCATCGCGGCGCCCACCCCCTTCTTCACGATGCGCGGCATGGGGCAGCCGAGGTTGATGTCGACCACGTCGGCCCCCGCCGCCGCCACCATCTGCGCCGCCTCCGCCATCCGGTCAGGGTCATTGCCCATCACCTGGACGCTCAGCAGGGTGCTCGGCGAGCGCGCGATGGCGCGCCGCACCACGTTCGGGTGCACCGCGTCGCGGGTGATGCGCACGAACTCGGTGCACACCAGATCGAGCCCGCCCTGCGCCGCGATGGCGTGGCGAAACGTCGGGTGACCCACGCCTTCCATCGGCGCCAAGCAGGTCTGGAAGCTGAGCACGGGCGCCACGCGCGAGCCGTAGCACGTTACAGGCGTGGGGCGACGGGTGGTGGGCGCCGTGAGGTGGGGCTCAAGTCGTAGAGCGACACCTGCTCCAGGTCGATGCGCCCCACCACGCGTGAGAACGCCAAGGTGGCGGCCAGGGTGTGGGTGGAGGCGGCCCAGGCGGGCACGTAGCGCGGCGGCGTGATCAGCCCTTCGTCGAAGGCCTCCTCCAGCTCGATCAAATCAGATAGGGTGACGCGCCCGGTGAAGGCGCGCCCGATCAGCTCCGGGCGGTGCTCGGCGATGGCCTTGCGGAAGAAGGTGTGCACGCTGAACAGGCCGTGGAGGTACACCGTGTCTTTGGTGAACACCACGCGGCCCTGCACATTGCCGCCGCGGAAAATGCGCATCGTCGAGCGCACCCCTTCCATCTCCGTCTGGCCTTGCTCCAGGAAGAACTGGAACACGTCGAGGAAGTCGGCGCCCGACAGCGCGTGATCCACCGCCACGGTGCGCAGCGCCAAGCGCCTCAGCCGCGCGAGATCGATGGAGCCGGTGAGCACCTCGGCCAGCGTCGCCAGCCCCTCTTGAGTAGCGGTGGTGCGCGGCGCGCCCAGGCTCAGCGCGGAGAGCACCGGCTGCGCGCGCCCGTTCAGCGCCGTGGCGGTGTGGACGAAGGCCTCGTGCTCGAGCAGCTGCGCGACGTCCTCCTGACTAAAGGCGGTGCGCCCGCGGATCCGGATGCGGGTGGCGCTGGCCGCCGCCTTGCTGGCGAGCTCATCGTCGATCACCACCTCGATCGGATCGTGAGTGAAGAACTCGCTCACGCGCTGCGCCAAGCGGTCACGCACGCACTCGGCGCTGAGCACGTAATGGTCAGCCCCAGTGCCTAAGGTGTCCGCCAGCGGGCCCGTCGCCTCGAGCAGGGCGAGCGCCGCCTCGAGGTAGCTGGTGTTGGTGCCCGGCATGCGGGTGCTCGGGTCGCCGTACACCAAGCGCGACAGTTCGAGGAACCCGGGGCTGCCCGCGGCGCTCACCAGCCGCGCCGCGTTGATGTAGGAGTCGACGGTCAGGCTTAGGTACCTTCCCAGCGGGTCCCCCAGATCGAGCTGACGCTGGAGATCTTCCAAGTCCTCGATGGCTGGCTCCAGGTCGGCCTCCACCGGCGGCGCGCTGGGGAGCCTGCGCGTGCCCTGGCGCCAGGCCGCGACGAAATCATCCACCACCTGGCTCGGCCACGTGAGCCGCCCGAGCACCTGAATGCCCCGCGCGATCGCCACCAGGCGCTCGCTCTGCTCACGAAGCCGCGTGATGCGCTGGGAGCTCATGGGCCAGCGAGCATAGCGCGAGAGCCACGGGGTCGCGCGCCCAGTGTCAGCTGTCGTCGGGGAGCTTCCCGAACGAGCGTGGGTTTGGGGGTTCACTCCCTCCTGGTGCCCCACGTGAGCCTCCGGCGGACGCTGTCTTCGCCATGGGTGGCGCTGCGGTCACGGTCCTCGATCTCACGACAGGATCCACGCGTCCTTGAAGAGCACCTCCAGGTTCCGGGCGGCGTTGAAGTGCCGGTTGGACGGCACCGCACCGAGGCCCCGGTGTTCGCGACGGGGGCTCCCGGAGGCTGACTATGGGGGAGGGCCTTGGAGCGCGGTCCAGGCAAACCCCAAAAAACCCTCTCTCTCGAGTCAGGTATTTCGGTCCTGTCCTGGCGTTGCGCGAGACGGCGAAAACTGACCACTGGGCCGGGCTGGATTGGTGTTCCAGTGGTGTGGGGCTCGGGCTGCGCAAAATAAAACGAAACTGACCAGCGAGCCGGCCGATGAGGACCGCGTGCCTTCCAAACGCGAGCCCTCCGCCGCCCGGCGACCCGCGGCGCGCGACGCTTTGGCGGTTGACGGTCAGGTTCGCTCGCGTATCGTGGACCGACCCGGGGTGGAGAGCGACGCGATCAAAATAGGGATGACCATCGGCAGCTACCAGCTCGTGGAAGAGCTTGGGAGTGGCGGAACGGCGCGCGTGTTCTCGGCGCGCCACAACGTGTTCGGGTACCTGCACGCGCTGAAGATCATGCACCTGCACGAGGCGCTGAAGAAGGACGCGATGGAGCGTTGGCGGCGTGAGGCGGTGCTGATGAGCACGATTCGACATGGAAACCTGGTGCGGGTGTACGACGCCGGGGTGGTGCAGGACAGCGGTCTGTTCTGGATCGCGATGGACCTGTTGAGGGGGGAGACGCTGCGGGAGCGGCTGCTCAAGACGCCGCGCATCCCGATTGGGCCGTCGCTCTACATCGCCGGTGAGATCGCCGACGCGGTGCAAGCGGCCCACGAGGCGCAGGTGGTGCACCGCGACATCAAGCCGGAGAACGTGTTCCTCACGGAGGCGAACGAGGTCAAGGTGCTCGACCTCGGCGCAGCGAAGGCGCAGGGGTACGGGGTCAAGTCGACTGAGCAGTTCAAGGTCCGCGGGACGCTGCTCTACATGGCGCCCGAGCAGTGCGGGGGGGAGCCGGTGAGCGCGCGCACCGACGTCTACGCGCTGGGCCTCGTTTTGTACGAGATGATGGCGGGCTGGCACCCTTACCTGCCCCCTGGCAGTGACATCCCCACGCCGCCCGAGCTCGTCTCGCGGCACCTCGCGATGGACCCGGAGCCGCTGACCGAGGTGTTGCCTGGGTTCCCTGACTACGTCTGGCAGGTGGTGAAGCGCGCGGTCGAGAAGGACCCGGAGCAGCGCTTCGGCTCGATGCTCGAGCTCGGGACCGCGCTGCGTGGAGTGAAGGCGCGCGCGCTGGCCGCCGCCGCGCGGCACGCCGAACGTGCGCGCGCCGCGGAGGCCGCGGGATCAGGTCAGCCAGCCTCACTCATACCTGAGGAGCCGGACGCCGCCAGCTACGAGCCCAGGCCCGAGCCCCCCTCGTCGGTGCTGGAGACCATCGAGGATCTGGCGCCCGGGATGTACACGGAGAAGGGCACGTTCCGCATGCCCACCGTGAAGCGCGACGAGCTCAAGGCGGCGCTGAACGCGGCCGGGCTCGTCACCGAGGCGACAGATGGTCAGGGTCCCGCCGCTGAGCACCCACCGCCAGGGGCTCATCCGTACGGTCAGCCAGGCGTACCTCAGCCGTCAGGGGCTCATCCGTACGGTCAGCCAGGCGTACCTCAGCCGCCAGGCGCCGGGCACCCGCCTGGGGCGCAGGCGGTGAATCCCGGGCCGCCGGCGGCGAACGGGGTGTCGCAGGCGGCGCCGGGCGGAGAGCCCAGCGCGTACGGCTCGCCGGGCTTCGCGCGGGCGCGCGGCCCTCGGGTGATTCGGTGTGGTCCGGCGCCGCCGTCGAGGCCTGGCGTGGCGGCACCGGGAACGCGCGGTGCGCCAGCCCAGGGTGCGCAGGCGCCCGAGCCGCAGGGCTTGTCCGAGCCGCAGGGGTTGCCCAACGCCAACGGGGCGGCCCGGCAGAAGGCTGAGGATGCCAAGCGGGCGCAGGCCCAGCAGCCGCCGCGGGTCAAGTCGGCGCAAGAGGCTCAGTGGGAGCGAGAGGCCGTGCGAGCGTGGGATGCCGTGCGGGCGCGATATGCTGAGCGGGCTGCTCGGTCGAAGGCTGCTGAGGAGGAGCGGATGGCTGCGAAGGCGCGGGCCGCTCAGCAGGGCGCTCAGGCGGTGGAGGAGAGCGCGCCGGTCGAGTCACGTGGGTCACGGATAGCCCAGGCTTGGCGTAGGCTCCCCCGTAACACCTGGTATGCCATCCCCGCGGGGCTCCTCGTGGGGCTCCTCATCATCGTCACGGTGAAGCTGGTGAAGGCGCCGAAGGAGGTCCGGGAGGCTGACGTGGCCACCGTCTCCGTTGAAGTCAGCGATTCTGTCGTTTTGGTAGCGCCCTCGGCTGAGGTCAGTGCCCCTGCCATTTCGGCAGCCACGCCGACGCCCGCGGCTCCGGAGGCTGACGTCGACCACGAGGTCAGCCCGGATGAGATCAAGAAATTCGTGGACGACTTCCACGAGCAGGCCCAGGCCGCAGACGCGGGCGGGCCGCCCGACGTGAAGGCGACGCCAGCCAAGCGGCCAGCTGCGAAGCAGCAGCCGTTCAGCGCAGCGCCGGAGCCCGCTGCCAAGCCAGCGCCGGGCGCCAAGCCAGCACCCGCTGCTAGGCCCGCGCCTTCAGGCGATAAGCAGCCGGCGCCAGCTGCCAAGCCAGCGCCAGCCGCCAAGCCGGCACCTTCAGGTGGCAAGCAACCCGCGCCAGCCGCCAAGCCAGCGCCAGGCGCCACACCTTCAGGCGGCAAGCGGCCCGCGCCGTCGGACGGGCTGCTCAGCGAGGAGTATCGGTGATGACGGATGATCGGGATTCCCAAGGAGGTCAGGGGGACACGGTCCCGCCGTGGCTTTGGGGTGAGGACCCTGGAGCAGATGAGCTGCGGGGGGAGTCGGGGAAGGCAGCGCGGCGGACGGAGCGTGAGCTTCGGGCGCCGGAGTTTGTGGAGGCGCCGCCACGGCGGGAGCCGACCTCGCCGCGGTTGGCGGCGATCGCGAAGCCTCGGCTGGTGACGTTGCGTGACGTGAAGGAGGCTGACTTACCGGCGGACGAGGTGGTGGATGTGTCGGGTGGGGCGCCCGCGCCTCGGGTGGGGGCGTCGGCGTATGAGACGATGTCGCTTGAGGAGGTGCTGGGGGTGCACGAGGCTGACGAGGGTGCGTGCGCGGAGGTTGAGGAGGCGTCAGCTGAGCGGACTACGTTGGGTGATGTGGGGGCGGTTGAGTTCACTGTCAGCGGGATCAAGTCAGCTCAGGTGACTGTAGCGGATCTGCCAGATGCGGGAGCGGGGCCTGACGGTTCGGGGTCCGCTGGGAGGGGCGGGTTTGAAACCCGCCCGCTCGATGCGAGTGAAGTGGCGAAGGCAGGTGAGCTGACGTTAGCTGAGCAGGTGGCGTCTGACGCGAGGGGAGCGGGGGGGGGCGACGTCGAGGCGCAGGGCGCGCGTGACGCGGACACGCAGCCGGCGGTGCGCGCGGTGGCGGTGCGTGCGGTGGTGGTGCGTGCGGTGGTGGGTTTGGCTGCGAGTGGTGGGGTGGGTGAAGGCGCAGCGGAGTTGGAGCAAGCCGCGAGTGAGCGGACGCCGAGCGCGTTTGGGGTGGGTGAGTTGGTGGTGCGTGGTGAGGGCGCCGGAGGTAAGGGTCGCGGACGCCGGGGGCTTTGGGTGGTGCCGTTGTTGCTTGGGGTGGTTGGTGTGGGGGCGTGGCTGGTGTGGGGGCAGCGGAGCGGGGGTACGGCGGGCGGTGTGGAGCCTTCGGCGGCGGCGGCGCCGGTGGTGACTGAAGCGGGTGAGCCTGCGGCGGTGGCGACGGGCGAGGCTGCGCCTCATGCGTCCGGTGAGGCAGTACCAAGCGAGCTACCGGTCGCGTCGAGCGAGCCGAGCGTGGCGCCCAGCGCGGCGGCGTCGGAGAGCCAGCCTGTTGCGGCGCCGAGAGTTGTCGCGGCGCCGAAGGTGCAGCCTGCCGTTGTGTCGAAGCCTCAACCTGCTGCTGCTGCGAAGCCCCATGTGCAGCCGGTGGCTGCGCCGAAGGCGCAACCTGCTCCGGCCACCCTGAAGCATCCGTCACTCAGTGAAGAGTTAGGTCAGTGAAGCGTCCATTCTATCTCGGGCGCTCCTTGCCATGTTTCATCCAACGCGCCGCCTTCGGCACCGCCGTTTGCATTGACCCGGAGCAACCTGCTCACTTTTGTTTCTATGTCGTTATCCAAGTTTCATAGGTCGTCATCGTCGCTGTCCATAAGCATCGCGCTAGCATGGATCGCCCTGGCTGCGCCGGCGCCCGCGGAGCCCACACCTGATGCGGACGAGGAGCACCGGTTGGCGGTGAAGGCGCTTCACGATGGTGAGGTCGAGCAAGCCGAAGCGCGCCTCACCGCGTTGTGGGCCGTTGAGAAATCCGCGCGCGTGGCGTGTGATTTGGGGCTCTCGTTGAGCCTGTTGGAGAAGTGGCCCAGCGCCGCCGCGATGATGGAACGCTGCGTGGACCTAGCGGGCTCGCGTGCAGGAGAGCGCATTCGCGCCACGCACCGCACGGTGATGGAGAAGGTGCAGCGGGTGGATGTGGTCGTCAACCCTGACGATGCCGAGGTGACCGTGAGCGGTGCTGAGCGCGGTGAGCGCTCGCTGTACTTGGCGCCCGGACCCTACGAGCTGGTGGTGTCATACCCTAGGTACATCACGGCGACGCGGAAGCTGACCGCCGTCGCCGGTAGTCAGACGACCTACGACATCACCCTGGAGCGGGATCCGTCGGCACCGGCTGCTTCGGAGCCCGGTGAGCTGGAGCCGGAGAGGCCGCCTGAGCCGCTGCAGGAGGAGCCAGACTATTCCGTGAGGAATTGGGTGGTGATCGGCGCGGGGGTGGTGGCGGTGGGGTCCTTCGTGGTTGCGACACTCTTCAATGCGAGCGCGAGCTCAGCGAGCGACCGCTGGGATGAGCTGGGGGGTGATCGCTGTAGGACGGGTGATCGTCAACCAAACTGTTTGGAGGCGAGCGGCGTGTGGTCGGATTGGCGTAGCGATTCTTCGACCCGCAACGTGTTCTTGGGTGTGGGCGTGGGTGCTGCGGCGCTAGGCGTCGTGGCCTACCTGCTGTGGCCGGAGCCGACGCCCAGGACGGGCGGGCTCACCCACGAGTTCAGCGTGGGGTCGGAGGGTGGTCAGTGGATTGTCTCCGGTGGCTTTTGATGAGTCGTCTGGCGCGCGCGCTAGACGTGAGTGACTTCGGTAATTTGTCTATTTCTGGGAGATACCAATGAGATTGGTCAGTTGGAGTGCGCTGGGCGCGTTGAGTGTGTTCGTGAGTTTGCCTCTGGCGTGTGCTCCCAGCCCGCCGGCATGCGGTGAGGACATGAGCTGCGGCGACAATGGGGGCGCCGCGGGGAGCGCCGGGACAGCTGGTTCTGGTGGGGTGGCAGGCTCTGGTGGTTCTGGCGGAGTAGCCGGTGCGGCGGGGTCTGGTGGGGCCGCGGGGAGTGGGGCGAGCGGTGGGACTGCGGGAGCGGGTGGGTCTGGTGGGACGACGCCAGTCTGTGATGAGACGGCGAGCCCTGCGGATGAGGCTTGCGTGATTGATGATGATTTGGCGGTGTTCGTGAGCCCTGCGGGTGGTGTGGGTGCTGCTGGGACTCAGGCGGAACCGTTGGGGAGCGTGCAGGCTGGGCTGGAGAAGGCAAAGGCTGACGGGAAGCGGCTGTTTGTTTGTGCGGATGGTGGGGATTTTGCGGAGAACGTGACGCTTGGAGCTGCGTTAGCGGGTGTTGAGGTTTGGGGTGGGTTTAGGTGTGATGGATGGGGGTTTGATGTTGGGTTGAAGGCGACGGTTGCGCCGTTGAGTGGGGTGCCTTTGGTCGCGACTGGTATCGATGCGGAGACGTCGTTTCGGTATGTGAGGTTTAGGGCGCCTGCTGGGGCGGCGCCGGGGGAGAGCAGTATTGCCGCATTCGTGAGCGAGTCGAGTGCGTTGTTGTTTGATCGGGTGGAGTTTATGGCGGGTGAAGGCGCGAGCGGAGCGGTCGGGAGTCGCAATGATGTGATGCCCCCTGGCACTAGTATCAATGGGGGGGGGGCGGACGATACTGATGGTGGTAGAGGCGCGCAGTTTGTGTGCAGCAACGGTGAGAGTACGAGGGGAGGCAATGGTGGCGACGGGGGAGCGGTGCCTGATGCGGGTGGTAATGGTGTCCCCGCCATCACGACTCCAAACCCCGACGGCGGGAAGGGTGGCGAACTTGGTGGCGACTGCTCAACAGGGGTGGGGCGAGGTGGTAACCCCGGACCCGCCGGTACGTCAGGCACTGGCGCCACGACGCTCGGTATCCTGACCGCTAGCGGCTGGGCGCCGCAGGGTGGCACTGGTGGCTCACACGGTCAGGTGGGTCAGGGCGGCGGCGGTGGCCGTGGTGGCACGACCGGCGGTGGTGGTGGCGGCGGCGCGGGAGGCTGCGGTGGGGCGCCTGGCGGTGGCGGTGGTGGTGGCGGTGCGAGCGTGGCGCTGCTGCTGTTCAACGCGCCGGTGCTTTTGAAGGACGTGCAGCTGACGGCGGGTGATGGTGGTGATGGTGGTGCGGGGGCTGTGGGGCAGGATGGGCTGGATGGGGGTGCGGCTGGACTCCAGGCGCCTACCGGTTGCTCAGGCGGTGACGGTGGCCGGGGTGGCGCCGGTGGCGGTGGTGGTGGTGGCGCGGGCGGGGTCTCCGCAGGTGTGCTGCACCTCGGAGAGGCGCCGGTGCGTGAAGGCGGCAACATCACCATTGGTGCATCCGGTGCAGCGGGGTCGTCGGGTGCGGGCAACGCTGGCATTGCTGGTGAGGCAGCGGAGGTGTTGAGCCTGAATCCGTGAGTTGACAGTGAGCCCTCGCGCCGTTGCTGCGACGGGGCCTTGGGGGACGGTGGCACCTGGAGGTCAGTCACCGAGAGCAGCCAGAAACCGCACGAAGCTCGCAACGACACAGCCTTGACAGAGACCCGCAGTGACCTGCCAAACCCCCAACCCCCCTTGTCCTGGTCACTTCGGCGTCCCCGTCGCCGTGTTGTGGGGCAGTCGGAGAGACACCGTCCCTCCGTGGCTGTGGGGTGAGGACCCTGGTGAGCTGCGGGAGGAATCGGGGAAGGCAGCGCGGCGGACGGAGCGTGAGCTTCGGGCGCCGGGGTTTGTGGAGGCGCCGCCGCGGCGTGAGCCGACGTCACCGCGGTTGGCGGCGATCGCGAAGCCTCGGCTGGTGACGTTGCGTGACGTGAAGGAGGCTGACTTACCAGCGGATGAGGTGGTGGATGTGTCGGGTGGGGGAGCGCCTCGGGTGGGGGCGTCGGCGTATGAGACGATGACGCTTGGAGAGGTGCTGGGGGTGCACGAGGCTGACGAGGGTGCGGGCGCGGAGGTTGAGGAAGCGCCAGGTGAGCGGACTACGTCGGGTGATGTGGGGGCGGTTGAGTTCACTGTCAGCGGGATCAAGTCAGCCCAGGTGACTGTAGCGGATCTGCCAGATGCGGGAGCGGGGCCTGACGGTTCGGGGTCCGCTGGTACTTCTGCTGGTAGGGGCGGGTTTCAAACATGATTATTCGCCCCTACTAACGCCGGGTCCACGGACAGCGCATGGACGCCTGGGCTTTGCACAACGCATCATGGCGCTTAGGCTTTCGATAACATCAGGCCGCGATCGACGAGGCAACGCAACGGGTTCTTCGAGCTCGACGACGTGAGCGACTTCCGCAGTTCGGCTACTGGTCTCGCGAGCGGGTGAAGGCGGCCACGCCGCTCTTCGAGGAGCCGCCGGAGGATAACGACCCGGAGTTCGAGAGCATCCTGCTCGTCGCGTCAGATTGGCTTACTATCGCGAGCGCCCAGGAGCGCGCGCTGTTCGGGTTCATCTACTGAACAGAGCGCCCTGCCGAGCGCCTGGCGCCGCATGCAGCCCGCGCCGTCTGTTGGAGCATCAGCGATGCCCGCGAGCCACGCAGGTGCGAGGGCTCGCGACGGGTCGGCGCGAAGCGGTCCCGCGATGGTGGCGCGGGAGACCGGCACCTGGTTGGCGCGCTGCCGCGGAGGGGGGTCAGCCGTAGGTTGACTTGCGGCGCGGTGCCGTCCAACCCCCCGATCCCTGAGCGAGGCGGTGACATCGCCATCGGTTGGCTGGCTCGTCGGCCGGCGCTGGCATCGCTGATCAGGCGGCAAACGTGCTCAGCCTCGACCCATGAGGTAGGGTTGGCTCTTGTTCGCTTGCTGCGGTGATGACCGTGCGGATTGGTAGGTACTCAGATTTTGGCCGCCCGGCGTGGCTGGCGACCGCCCGAAGCAACTCGGCGACGTCAGCCTCGTCAGAGCGCTCAGCGCTTGCCCTGCTTCAGAACCCGGAGGAACCCCATGAGGTATTCAGTCGTTAGTCTCACCACTACCTGTGCCTTGGCGGTGCTTGCTGCTTGCGGAGGCGAGCCCTACGCCGGGGAGGGCGTGGGTGGGAGCGCAGGAACGTCCGGGTCTGGGGGGGCGGCGGGTTCGGGTGCTGCCGGCTCGGGTGGGGCGGGGGGCTCGGGGGCGAGCGGGGGGACGGCGAGCACGGGAGGCTCGGGTGGCACGACGCCGACTTGCGACGAGACGGCGAGCCCAGCTGACGAAGCGTGCGTGATCGACGACGACCTGGCGGTGTTCGTGAGCCCCGCGGGTGGTGTGGACTCCGCCGGGACGCAGGCCGACCCGCTGAAGAGCGTGCAAGCAGGGCTGGCCAAGGCGAAGGCGGCCGGCAAGCGATTGTTCGTGTGCGCGGATGGTGGGGATTTCGAGGAGAACCTCGCCCTGGGCGCCGCGCTCGCCGGAGTGGAGGTGTGGGGCGGGTTCAAGTGCGATGGGTGGGGGTTTGATGCAGGGCTGAAGGCGACGGTGGCGCCGGTGAGTGGGGTGCCGATTTCGGCGACTGGCATCGATGCGGAGACGTCGTTTCGATATGTGAGGTTTAGGGCGCCGGCGGGAGTGGCGCCTGGGGAGAGCAGTATTGCTGGATTTGTGAGTGAGTCGAGTGCGTTGTCATTTGAGCAAGTGGAGTTTGTAGCGCAAAGTGGCGTCAGCGGCGTGGCGGGTACGCGGACCGATGTGTCGGCGCCGGACGCAAGCGAGCTCAACGGCCGCGGCGCAAGCGGAGATGCCGGGGGGCAGAGCAGATCCTTCACCTGTGACCACACTGGTGAAACGACACGGGGAGGCCGGGGGGGCGAAGGTGCTCCTGCCGATCGAGGTGATGACGGCCTACCCGTGATCACTTCTCCTAATCCTGACGGCGGTAGGGCCGGCGAGCTTGGTGGCGACTGTTCAACGGGAGTGGGACGTGCTGGCAACCCCGGTCCTGACGGCACCTCGGGTGTCAGCGCCGCAACGCTCGGCACCCTGACCGTCAACGGCTGGGCGCCGGAGGGTGGCACCGAGGGTAGACACGGCCGGGTGGGCCAGGGTGGCGGTGGTGGTCGCGGAGGCTTGACCGGTGGTGGCGGTGGTGGCGGCGCGGGTGGTTGCGGCGGGGCGCCTGGGGGCGGCGGCGGTGGCGGCGGGGCCAGCGTCGCGCTGCTGCTGTTCAACTCACCGATTCAGCTGAAGGACGTGGAGCTGACGGCCGCTGATGCTGGGGATGGCGGAGCAGGGGCCGCGGGGCAGAAGGGGCTCAATGGTGGATTCGCGGGCAATCCAGCTGCTGACGGATGCGGTGGCGGGCGCGGTGGTCAGGGCGGCGCCGGAGGTGGCGGCGGCGGCGGCGCGGGCGGCGTCTCTGTTGGCGTGCTGCACTTGGGTGGTGCTCCGGTGTGTGAGGGCGGCAGTATCACCGTCGGCGCTCCCGGCGCTCCAGGCAGCGCGGGCTCAGGGAGCGCGGCTGCTGGCGTCCCCGGTGAAGCGACAGAGGTGCTCAGTCTGAGCCCGTAGCCTGTGTCAGGTATCGAGAGGTAGGGGCGAATGATGATTCGCCCCCAACCTCCAAGTGTTGATCTGCGAGCGCACCGGTCACCGCTCGAAGTAAGTCAGTGACACAGACTTATCGGAGACACGCAGTGACCTGCCAAACCCCCAACCCTCCCTCTGTCGGATAGCGGAGCGGGTGCTGATGCCGCCGTGGGCTCCCGATGACGAGGAGCGGTGGAGCCTCTGCCAGATAGCGGAGCGGGTGCTGATGCCGCCGTGGTGCGCGCGACGTGTCACCGCGCGGCGCACGACGGCTCGCGCGGTGCGGCGGGGCGCGTTATACGGCTGGCGTATGGCGCGAGACTTCATTCGGGTGCGGGGGATTTCCCTGGCTTGCGTCGTGGGGGTGCGGCAGCGGGAGCGGCGGGAGCCGCAGCCGCTATTGGTGGATTTGGAGCTGGGGCTCGACCTGCGGGTCGCCGGGAGAAGTGGGCGGATCCGTGACACGGTGGACTACGATCGGCTGACCGAGCAGGTGCAGACGCTGCTCCAGTTTCGGCGCTACCGCTTGCTCGAGAACGCGGCGGAGGAGGTCGCGGCGATGCTGTTCGGCGTGCAGCCTGCGCTCCAGGCGCTGCGGCTCACCCTGATCAAGCCGCTGGCGCTCGCGGGGAGGGCTCAGCAGGCGGAGGTGCACGTGGAGCGTTGCCGTGCGGATTTTCCGCGCGGTGAGGAGACGGCGCGTTTCGGTCGCGTGGAGGTGCTGCTCGAGACGCGTGAGGCGGGGCTCTACCTGCTGCACATCGCGCCCCGCGGGGAGATCTCGAGTCACTACCACCAGCGCATGCGCGAGCTCGAGTGGCGCGTGAGCGGCTCCTTGGCGCGCGACGGGGAGCGGCTCACCGGGCTCTCGTCAGTCGTGTGGCCCAAGGGCCAAGTGCACCACTATCAGAACCTGGGCGACGACTGGGCGACGCTGTTTTGCTGCGATACGCCGCCCTTCATCCCGGAGGACGAGGTGCTGGTCGAGGCGCCAGCGGCGGGCCACGCGGAGGCGCGGTGACGACGCTGGTGACGGGCGCCACGCGCGGCATTGGGCGCGCCATCGTCGAGCGCTTGGCCGCCCATGAACGGGTGATCGGCGTCTATCGCCACAGCGCCGAGGCGGCGCGCGCGCTCAGTCAGGCGCTCCCGCGGCTCGAGCTCTTCGCGTGCGATCTGGCCTCGTCAGAGGCGACGGATCAGCTGCTCACGACGCTTCGAGCACAACAGGTCAGGTTCACTGGCGTGGTGCTCAACGCGGGCATCGCGGAGCACGGCGGCTTCGTGCGCCCACGCCAGGCGTCGTCCCAGGAGCACGCGTCGTCCCAGGAGCACGCGTCGTCCCAGGAGCACGCGTCGTCCCAGGAGCACGCGTCGTCCCAGGAGCACGCAGTGCCGCGCGATGCGCGCCCGCTCGCGGCGGAGCGGTTTGCGATGGGGCAGGCGTCGTCCCAGGAGCACGCGTCGTCCCAGGAGCGCGCAGCGGCAGGGCAGGCAGCGACAGAGCAGCCAGCGGCAGGGCACCCCAGCGCCAGCACGGCAGAGCCGTCCGCCGCGCACGATCCGCTCCTCTATCAGCTGCGGAGCAACCTGGAAGCGCCGCTCTACTTGCTGCGCGGGCTCTTGGAGGCGGAGCTCGTCGCGAACCATGCCTCGGTGGTGGTGGTGAGCAGCAACCTGACGCGGCACGCGGTGTTCGGGAAGGTGGCGTACGCCGCGGCGAAGGCGGGGCTCGAGGCGGCGGTGCGGCAGCTCTGCGTGGAGCTCGGGCCGCGTGGGGTGCGCATCAACGCGGTGGCGCCCGGGATCATCCGCACCGACATGACAGCGGGGCAGGGCGCTCGGGCGCTCGAGGCGTACGCGCGGGAGACCCCGCTCGGTCGCGTGGGCGAGGCCTCGGACGTCGCGCAGGTGGTGGAGCTCTTCCTCGGTCCAGCCGCCGCCTACGTGACCGGCCAGGTGCTGGACGTGGATGGCGGCTGGGGCGCTCGGTGACATACTTGCCTGTACGTTTGCGGTGAGGGGCCCCGAGCGCCCTTGCAGCGCCGCGAGCTCGGTGTCGCTTCTCGCCTGACGCACCGCGGTCTGCGAGGTATCGTGGAGGTCTCGCTCCAGGGCGCACCAACCACCCCGGGCATCACGACACAGGAGCGTTTTCTCGAGCGACATGAGCGGGGATCGAGCAACGGGAGCACCGCGCACGAGCGAAGGCGCCCCCAGCGATCAGCGCAATCCGCGGCCCACGCCGGCCGAGGAGTCAGGGGAGGTGCGCGCGCGGCCCGACTCACCGGAGGCTAGCGAGGACGCGCCAGAGCTCGAGGTGCGCGTATCGGGGGAGCACGTCGCTGCTCCAGGTGATTTCGAAGGCAGCGCGGACGCTCCAGCGACGGATCCATCCGCATCGAGTGGGGTTGGGGGTTTGGCGGCTGACGTAGCCGCCGAAATGGCGGCGGTGCGCGCCACGGCGGTGTCCGGCTCCCCGGTGCAATCCGAGGCCCCGGCGTCCGGCTACGAGCCCACCGTCCTCAGTCTCCCCAACCCAACCGGTCAGCCACCCACTGTCGTGGACGCGCAGGAGCTGGGCCTCAAGCGCGCCACGCTGCTGCGCCCCGACGCGGCGCCGAAGTCGAGCGCCGACCCGGCGCAGACTTACATCGGCTGCGTCATCGACGAGCGCTACGTGGTGGAGGCGGTGCTCGGCAAGGGGGGGATGGGCGTCGTGTACCGCGCGCGGCATCAGGTCATCGATCGCCTGCTCGCGATCAAGATCTTGCTGCCGAACCTCGCCTCGGATCCGGAGGTGACCGAGCGCTTCGTCACCGAGGCGCGCTCCGCGAGCGCCATCGGCAACCAGCACATCGTCGACATCACGGATTTTGGTCAGCTGCCTGACGGCTCCACCTACTTCGTGATGGAGTACCTGGAGGGGTGGCCGCTCAGCCGCGTGGTGCGGGAGCAGGCGCCGCTCGACGAAGCGCGGGTGCTGCGCATCGGGCAGCAGATCGCGCGGGCGCTGTCGGCGGCGCACGCGGTGCAAATCGTCCACCGCGACCTGAAGCCGGACAACATCTTCCTCCTGAGCGGTGAGCTGGGGCCGGATTACGTCAAGGTGCTCGACTTCGGCATCGCCAAGGTGGCGCGGGGTCAGAACAAGATCACCCGCGCGGGGACCATCTTCGGCACGCCGCACTACATGTCGCCGGAGCAGGCCTCCGGCTCCGAGGTGAGCCACCAGAGCGACATCTACTCCTTCGGGATCTTGCTGTACGAGATGGCGACCCGCGAGGTGCCGTTCGACGCCGAGAGCCCGATGGGGCTGCTCACCCAGCACCTGTTCACCGCGCCGCCGCCGCCGAGCAGCATCAACCCGGAGATCAGCGCCGGGCTCGAGGCGGTGATCTTGAAGTGCCTGGCCAAGGAGCCCGAGCACCGCTTCGTCAGCATGTCTGCCGTGGCCTTGGAGCTCGAGTTCGTGGAGAAGGGGGTGGCGCCGACCTGCCTCGATGAGCTGCGGCAGGCTCCGGAGCGCTTCAAGGTGGACCCGCTGTGGGCGCGGCAGCGCTTCGGTCGGCGGCGCGGGCTCGGTCGTTTGATCGGGGTGGGGGTGGCTGCGATCTTCGTGGGCGCGGGCGCGGTGGTGCTCACCATCCCCGAGCTGGGGGCGGATCCGTTCGGTCCGCCGCTCGCCTCCGTCACCCCGGAGCCCAGCGCGTCGGTCCCCACGCGTCAGACGGCGCGGCCAGAGCAGGGCACGGTGCCCGTGGCGGTGGTGGTCAGTCCGATTGACGCTCGCGTGTTCCAGGGGGGCCGCGATCTCGGCACGATGCCGGTCACGGTGCCTGTCCTCCCGGGGCGCCCGGTTCAAGTCGAGGTGCGCCGCGAGGGCTTCCACACTCAGCGGCTCACCCTCACCAGCACGAAGCGTCGCGTCGTGGTCGAGCTCAGCCCGGTGCCGGGGGTGAAGCCCCAGGTGCCGGTGCCGGAGGCGGGGCCGCTGCTCGAGGACGCGGGCCTCTCGCCCTACCAAGAGGACGCGGGCACGCGCGACTGGGTGGAGCTCGATGAGCCGGCGTTCCAGCAAGATCCTCCACCCGCTCAGCCGGATCCGGCGCCGAAGCCGAGCGTGACGCCACCGACGACGACATCCGAGCCCCAACCCCAACTGGCGCCCTCCGCCAAGCCACCCCCCGCGCCGAGCCCCTCCCCAGGTGGTGCGTGACACGAACTACCCTGCGGCGTCCTGCGAGGGTCGAGCTACAACCAACCCCCGATGAGGAGCGACCGATGTCTTCGTTCGAGTTCCTGACTGTCACCGACCACCCCGTTCCTGGGCTGCCCGAGGCCCAGGTGCGGGTGCTCACCTTGGCGCGCGAGGCGAAGAAGAACGCCATCAGCGTGGGCTTGTCTTCCGATCTGGCGCAGGCGGTTCGTGAGGCTGACCAAGACGCGCGGGTGCGGGCGGTGGTCGTCACGGCGCTGGGGAGCGTGTTCAGCGCCGGGGTGGATCTGTCCTTGTTCTTGGGGCAGGCGCCGGACATCGGCGCGAGGCCTCCGGAGTCCGTCACGACACCTGACATTTTGTATCAGGCGCTGGCGGGGTGTCAGAAGCCGCTCGTGGCGCTGGTGCAAGGGCAGGCGGTGGGCATGGGCGTCACGCTGCTGCCGTACTTCGACCTCGTCTACGCCTCGGACCAAGCGACCTTCGCTTGCCCCTTCGTGAAGCTCGGCCTGGTGCTGGAGTTCGGCAGCTCGTTCAGCCTCCCGCGCCTGATCGGGCGCCAGCGCACCAATGAGCTGATGCTGCGGGCGGCGCCGCTCGACGCGGCCACCGCGGAGCGCTGGGGCCTCGTGACGCGGGTGTTCCCCCACGCGGAGCTGGCCTCGCGCGCGCTCGAGCTGGTGCTGGAGATCGCCGCGAACCCGCCCTCCGCCGTGGCCGAGAGCAAGCGCTTGATCCGTGAGGGTGAGCAGGCCACCCACTGGCAGGGCTGCGTGGACGCGGAGAACGCGGCGCTCCAGAGCCGCTATGGGTCGCCCGAGAACCTCGAGGCGGTCACCGCCTTCTTCAGTCGGCGGAGCCGGTGAGCGTGGATCTACCCTCGGATGACGGGCTGCGTGAGCGCCTCGACAAGCTGAAGATCCCGCTCATGATCGGCGGCGTGCTGCTGATGATCGCCGCAGGTCAGCTCACCGAGCTGAGGCCGGTGGCGGCGCGGGCGGTGGTCTACGGCGTGCCCTTGCTCGCGCTCCTGTACACTGCGGCGCCGCTCGTCGACACGCACCCGGCGCTGCGCGCGGTGGGGCTCGGCCTCGGCGGCGCGAGCCTGCTCTTGGCGCTGTGGGTCGGCGCGGGGTCGTTCACCGAGGTGAGCGCGCTCACCACCCAGCGCCTGCTCCCCAAGGAGCCCTCGACAGTGGAGCTGCCGAGCGGGCACGCTGAGCTCACCTTCGCGATCCACGGCAAGCCCAAGCAAGAGCGCGCTCAGGTGGTGCTGGAGGCGCGGCGCGGTGAGCAGCGCGAGCGGCTCGAGCACACGTTCACGCACATGGAGGCGCCGCGCGCCGCGCGCGGCAAGGCGCTCCCGGTGGACAGCACCTGGCGGCCGCGCGTCACGCTGGGCGCGGCGGGACCGCTCACCCTCGAGCTGATGGAGGGGGAGGGCCTGTCGTTGCCGCTCTCGGTGGAGGTGCTGCCGGTGACCAGCAGCTTCGTGGTGCCGGTGCCGGTGCTGGCGTTCGGGGTGCTCGGCGCCCTGGGGGTGGAGCTGTGGGCGCTGCGGCGGGGGATCCGCGCGCGGCTCTCGGCGGGGGTCGCGGTGGCGCTGGCCTTCGCGGTGTATGGCCCGGGGTTCGTGGACCAGCGTAAACCGTTCGAGGCGGTGTTCTCGCTCTTGGTGGTGGCGGTGGGCGCGCTGGTCTCGGGGTTGGTCTTGGGAGGGCTCGTCGCGCGCTGGCTCGCGCCGAGTCGGGGCCGCGGGTAGCGCGGTGAGCTCGGTGAGCCTCACGCGCCTCGCTCAGGCGGCCGGCGCGCGTGACCTGAATCATTTCCTTGAGGAAATATGGCAGCGCTCGCCGCGCTGCCTCCGCGGGGTCTCTCAGGACTTCTCCGAGGTGATTGGCCCGGAGGCGCTGTTCGAGCTGGCGGCGGATCCCGCGGTGGAGAGCCGCTTGGTGGTGGAGGGTGAGGACGGGCACCTGAGACTCACGCGGGGTCCCATCGACGCGGCGCGGCGGCGCGAGCTGCCGCCGCGCGGCTGGACGCTCTTGGTGCAAGACGTGGACAAGCACCTTCGCGCGGCGAGCGAGCTGCTGCGCCCCTTCAGCGCGCTGCCGCGCTGGCGCCTGGATGACTTGATGATCAGCTACGCCGTGCCGGGTGGCTCGGTGGGGCCGCACACCGACTCCTACGACGTGTTCCTGTTTCAGGCGCTGGGCGCGCGGCGCTGGGAGCTCGCTTCGGCTCCGGGCTCCGGGCGCTGTGAGCGCTGCGAGCTCACGGTGCTGAGCGACTTCCAGGCGGAGCAGCGCTTCGACCTGGCGCCGGGGGATTGTTTGTACTTGCCGCCCGGGGTGGCGCACCACGGCGTGGCGCTCGAGCCCTGCATGACCTTCTCGGTGGGTTTCCGCGCGGCATCGGTGGAGGAGCTCTTGAGCGCGCTGCTCGGCGACTTGTGCGCGAGCTGGCTCGCTCGGGCGGCGGAGAGCGCGGCGTACCGCGACGCGGAGCGCGCGCTGCCAGCGCACCCGGGGGAGCTCGGGAGCGCCGCGCGGCGCCACTACGCGCTCGAGCTCGAGCGGCTCCTCAGCGGGGCGCCGGAGGCGCTTCGGGGGATGGTGGACCGCGCGCTGCTCCGTCAGCTAACCGAACCGAAGGAGACTCAGCCGCTGCCCGAGCCGGGGGAGCGCGCGCCGCTCCTCCCGGCGCTCGCGGCCGGGAGGCGGCTCTGTCAGCACCACGCGACGCGCTGGCTGTTCCTGAGCGAAGCAGGTGACGTCGAGCGTGTGTGGCTGGCGGTGGACGGCGAGCTCACGGAGCTCTCGCCGAGCGATCGCCGGTTCGCCGCGCTCTTGTGCGACGCCCCGGAGCTCCCGAGCGCGGAGCTCTTGGAGCAGCTCCGAGATCCCGAGCGCGGCGTCGCGCGGCTCGCCTTGGTCGAAGCCTGGCTCGAGTCAGGTCAGCTGACTTGGTGCTGAAGCTGCTTCGGTCAGCTTGGCTGACTTGCGTCGCACGAACGCACGGCGCCGCTCGGTGCACCCTGCGAGCGACGCACGGCGCCGCGCGGCGCTAGCCAACCCCCCAAAAAAAGCGTCCTTGCAGCGGCTCGATGCTCAGTTGCCGCGCACGCGCTTGGCTAGCGACGCGTCCTTCGCGAGGTACTCGGCGCTGAAGACCTGCACCAGGCTGAGCTCGGCGCTCGAGCCGACCAGCGCCTGCATGCCCAGCTCGCTCAGGGTGCAGTGCTTGAACTCGGCCACGGTGCCGTCGATGGTGCTGCCGAAGGTGCGCACCACGGTGCTGGCGCCGAGCGCGTCGCAGCTGGCCGGGCCCGCCGTTTTGGCGCTGATCAAGAGCGCCTTGGGCTCTTTGTTCCAATAACGCACCTTGATGGGCTCACCGCCGGTCACGCTGCGCGTGGCCTCGCACCAGCCCTCCTTCTTCTCTTTCGGATCGGGGCAGGTGGCGCTGCGCGCGATGCGGGCGCCGTCATCCTTGCCCTCCAGGGCGAGGCCCTTGACGAGCCCGGTCAGGGCATCTGCCGTCTTCTTGCGCGCGTCGATCTTGGCTTGCTCGTCGAGCTGAGCCTTCTCCGCGGCGGTGATCTCGCCGTCCAGGGTGCTGCGCAGCGAGACGTCCTTGCAGTAGGTGTAGGCGCGCTCCCGCCACTGACGCGCCAAGTTGAAGTCCTTGGAGGTGATGGACTGGCGCGTGACGCTCACGGCCTCGTTGCACTTGCCTTCGTCGTACTGCGGGCAACCGCTGAGCACCGTGAGGGCGACCCCTAACGCGGGCCACACGAGCGCTCGCCCCAAGGCGCTGCTCACGCGGGCTCCGGTGACTGCTCGAATTTCAGACCCAATCGTACGCTCGCCCATCCTGGCTCCCTTCCTCGGCTCCCGCCGAGCCGGGGGCACTATAGAACACGCGGAGGGAGCCGGCGCAAATCTGATGGTCAGCGTCAGCATACGGCACAGTATCTGGCGAAGGCGCGGGGTGCTGGCTCTGGTGCGGCGCGGGGGCCTCGGCTTGGCAGGGGTCGCGGGGCCGCTATAACCCGCCTCGTGACTGAGCCCGGCGTGGAACCGAGCGACGCCGCGGGGCCTTCGCCGATCGCGGCCACGGTGCCTGAGGCGAGCGCAGCGCCTGGGGACGCCATCGGCGGCGCGCGCCTGCGGGCGGGGCGGGCGGCGCGACTCGTGGGGGTGCTCCTGGGCTTGTCGGTGGGGCTGGTGGGCCTGAGCTATGGCGCGAGCCGCGTCCGGTATCACGGGGCGGTGCTCGGCGGGGTGCAGGTGGGGGACGTCGCGCTGTCGGGGCTCGATCGGGAGGAGGCGCGCGCTGCCTTGAACGGGGTGGCGGAGCGCCTGAAGGCGCGGCGGTTGCTGCTCGAGGTCGATGGCCAGCTCACGGAGCTGGACGCGGCGGCGCTCGGGGTGGAGCCCGATCTCGAGCGGACGCTGGACGCGGCGCTGGCGGCCGGGCGCGGGGGCGCCTTCGCTGGCTTCCGCTGGTGGCTCGCGGGGCTGAGCCAGGGGCACCGCGTAGATTTCCTCGGGGAAATCAACGAGGAGGCGGCCCGCGCCGCGCTGACCCAGGCGGCGAGTGAGTCGATCCGCCGGCCTCCCTCCGACGGCGCCTTGGAGGTGAAGGACGGTGCGCTGACCTTGACGCCGCCGACCACGGGTCAGGTGCTGGAGCAGGAGCCCACCCTCACCGCGCTGAGGCGCGCGCTGCTCGATCCGCGGCGCGCGGTGGTGCGGGCGACGTTGGCCGAGCGATCGTCTCAGGTGACGGTGGAGGCGGCGGAGGCGGCGCTCACCCGCGCGCGCAGGATGGTGGCGCGGCCGATTCGTCTGAGCCACCAGGGTGAGGACACGGAGGTGACCTTCTCGGCGAGCGAGCTCACGACGGCGCTCAGGTCGCGCCCGGAGGGCACCGGGCTCACGCTCTACTTCGACGCCGACGCGGTCGAGGAGAAGCTCCGGCCCCTGCGTGGTCAGCTGGAAGATCCACCCAAGAACGCGCGCTTCGTGGCCACGCGGGACGGCGTGAAGATCGAGCCCTCCTCCCACGGCACGCTGCTCTCCGCGAGTGAGGTGGCGAGCGAGCTCCTGAAGGCGGCCTCGGCCGGCGCCGGGGAAGGGCACCTGCCGATCACCCGCAGCGCGCCGCCCGCGTTCAGCACCCAAGACGCCGAGGCGCTCGGCATCCGCCAGCAGGTGGCGAGCTTCACCACGTATCACGCCTGCTGCGAGCCGCGGGTGCAGAACATCCACCTGATCGCCGAGCTGCTCGACGAGACGGTGGTGCTCCCGGGGGAGCGCTTCAGCGTCAACGAGTTCATCGGCCCGCGCACCCAAGGCAAGGGCTTCGTGGAGGCGCCCACCATTTCCCGTGGAGAAATGGTGGACAGCTACGGCGGCGGGATCTCGCAGTTCGCGACCACGCTGTTCGTGGCGCTGCTCGACGGCGGCTATGAGATCATCCAGCGCCAGCCGCACAGCTACTACTTCACGCGCTACCCCGAGGGGCACGAGGCGACGCTCTCCTTCCCGGTGCCCGATCTGATCTTCCGCAACGACACCCAGGCCGGGCTGTGGCTCAAGATCGAGAAGGGGCCGACCTTCATTCGCGTTCGGGTGTTCGGCGATACGGGGGGCCGCAAGGTGCGCCGCTCGGTGAGCCGCCGCTTCGACATCGTCAAGCCCGATGTCGAGTATGAGGTGGACGACGACCTCGACCCCGAGAAGGAGAAGGTGCTCTACGGGGGGATGGACGGGTGGTCAGTGATGGCGACGCGAACCATCACCGAGCCTGACGGTAAGAAGCGCGAGGAGAGCCGCAAGGTGGTGTACCGCCCCCGCACGCGGATCGTGCGGGTGCACTCGTGCAAGGTGCCCAAGGATTTCCCCGGCTACACCGGGAAGCCTTGCCCGGAGCCCGAGCTCGACGCGGGGGCTCCAGCGGATGAAGGAGCCTCGCCGGAGCCAGGGGCGGGCGGCCCGCCGGATCCGCTCGGCGCCGAAGATTGAGCGCCTCTTCAGCGGGGGAGAGCGCGCCTTCGGTGGGCGTACAACGCCAGCTTCGCTGGGTGGGGCGAGCGCTGATCTTGGGTTGAAGCGCCCCACGGCGTGGGTTGAGGCCGAGGCGCGTTTTCAAGGGGGGTTGGGGGTTTGGCGTGGCGCTGCGTGCTCGAGTCAGTGTCTCGATTCGAGTCGTCTGCCGCCCGACTCAGTCAAGTCCCTACCCCTGACAGGCTTGGGTGAGTCGATTTTGGTCAGTCATGCGCGCTTGACGACGGGGATCCAGGGGGTCGCCCTGCCTGACGGGGCGGCTCCTGGTGAGCAGGGAGCCTCACTTGGGTGCTCATCCGGCGAGGCGGCGCCTCCAGCAGCACTTTTTTAGCAGGCTAGCTCACTTTTCGGGCGCTCAGCGTGCGCTCGTCCGTCCCTCACTGGGTCACTTTGAGCTGCTGGATCACTTGGGTTGCCGGGGCACTTGAGCTACTGGGTCACTTGGGTCACCTGACTGATTGGTCACTCAGCCACTGGGCTGCGTGAGCGACTGGGCCATTCGGGCGACGCGGCGACTTGGCTCACGTGCGCGCGGTGACTCGTTCTTGGAATGCGGTCGATTCGCTAGATCCCTTACGGAAACATCGTTGTAAGGCGAGCGGCTCTGGGGTACTCATGATCACATGGCGACCCGAGCCCGCGCGCCTCAGCGCACCACGAAGTCATCTAGGGCTGCAGCGTCATCCAAGGCGGCCGGATCTCCCAGGGCGGGGGTTGCCAAAACGGCGTCGGCGAAGGCCGGATCTCCCAAGGCCGCGGGTGAGAAGTTGCCGGCGGTCGCCTGGCCCGCGGCGGTGTTCGACACGCGCCGTGGCAAGCTCCGCCCGGTGGACGCCTTCGACGTGGGGCGCCTGATCGTGGAGGAGCTCTACGCGGGGGAGCGCCCAGAGCACGGGCGCCGCGGGCGGACGACGTTCAGGAAGATCGCCGCGGACCTCGAGGGGCGGATGAGCGCGCAGGCGCTGTATCGCTGCGCCGCCATCTACGAGATGTGTCGCGACCTGAAGATGGAGCCCACCTGGGAGCACGTGGGGATGAGCCACCTCAGCTTGGTGCTGGGGCTCTCGTCGGCTCAGCAGCGGCGCCTGGTGCAGCAGACGGAGCGCTTCGGTTGGTCGGTGGAGCGGCTGCGCGGGGAGGCGGCGCGGCTGCGCGCCGGGCGGAAGACGCGCAAGGGTCGTCGGCCGCTGCCGGGCTTCGTTCGAGCCGTGCGTCAGCTCGAGCGGTTCACTGACGGGCGCGACGATCTGTTGGCCGACGTGGGGAGCGTGGACGATCTGGATCGAGCGGTGATCGAGCCGATGCTAGGTCAGGTGGTCGCGCTCCGTGGTCAGCTCGACGTCCTGAGTCGCAACCTGAAGGCCGCGCTGCGCCGTCGCCCGTGAGGCGCACGCTTTGAGCCAGGGGGCGCGGGGGACTTCGCGGCGCTCGCTTGCTATAGCGGCAGCGATGAGCGTCACCACCCTGAAGTACGCGACGCCGCCTGCGTGGGCGGTGCAGGCGGTCGACCAGCTGGCGCAGACCCTGTGCGACCACGCGCACTGCGAGAAGAAGGCGAGCGTGAGCGCCATCGCGTTGATCAACGACTACCCTGACGACGTCCGCCTCGTGCGCGCGATGAGCAAGCTGGCCGAGGAGGAGATGCGGCATTTCCGCGAGGTTTATGAGCTGCTCGGCAGCTACGGGGCGCGCCTCCAGCGCGACCCGGGTGATCCTTATGCTCGCGCGCTGTTCGCGCTCCTGCGTCGCCACCCGGCGGAGCGCAAGCTGGACCGGCTGCTGGTCGCGGCGCTGATCGAGGATCGCTCCTGTGAGCGCTTCGAGCTGCTGCAAGCCGAGCTCGAGCGGCGCGGTGAGACGACGCTCGCGGCGCAGTTCCGGCGCCTCGCCATCTCCGAGGCGGGGCACGCGCGGTTATTCATCAGGCTAGCGAACGAAGAGTTCGGGGAGGAGACGACCGCCGCGCGCCTCGCGGAGCTGGCCGAGCTCGAGGCGGCGCTCGTGACGGAGCTCCCTTGGGAGCCGCGGATCCACTGAGCGCCGCGGCGGGTGAGGCAGCTCAGCGTGATGCTCGCGTGGCGCGCCTCGTGTTGCTACACCGGCAGGCGTGAGCGAGCCCACGCTGCCTCCTGAAGCCGAGCCACCCTCGGGTGAGCCTGAGCCGCTCAAGCGCGTGGAGGCGGCGCCAGCCATCTGGTGGTGGTTCGTGGTGCTGGGCCTCGTGATCGCAGGGTGGCTCTTGGCGATGGCGTACGGGCGCGGGCCGGCGAACAGCAGCCAGCCGGACGACCCGGATGCTGCCCTGCTCGGTGAGTGAGCTGACGTTGGTGCGGCCCCGTGCCCGCCCCTTCGTTGGCGCGGTAGGGGCAGGCCCCCGTGCCTGCCCCCTAGCTGACTGCTGGCGCCTCATGGAAGCGGGCTGTCGCTGCGTCAGCGGTAGGGGTTGGCCAGGTCGATGTCGGGCGCCGGGCGGCTCTGGGGGGCAGGGCGGCTCTGGGGGACAGAGTGGGGCGCCGGCGCTGCGGCTGGTGTCGGCGCAGGGCTGGGCGCCGGTGTGGGATTCGCGGCGGGGGCGGACTGCCCTCGGGGTCGCGGTGCTGGCGTGGAGCCACCTTGTTGGACGGGGAGATCGTCCAGGCTGAGCGCGCCGCCCGTCTGCTCCGGGGTGGGATCGCTCGTGGGCGCGGCGGTGGCTCGTGTGGTGGGCTCGGTGGGCGCGATGAAGGTGGTGTCGGGGGGCGCCTTGCTGCGCCAGGCGAGCACCAGCACGCTGCCGACCAGCGCGGTCACGCCCAGGACCAAGAGCCAGTGCCAGGCCCGGAGTCCACCGGCCGGCGCGGGCTCCTGCGCCGCTGCCAACGCTGGGAGTGAGATCAGCTGCGACAGCTCCGCGACGGGTGGGGGCGGCGCCGTCTCCAGGCTCACCGGGGGAGGCGTTCGGCTGAGGACCGAGACCTCGGAGGCGAGCGGCGCCGAGAGCACTGCCGGCGCCGAGAGCATTGCTGGCGCCGAGAGCATTGGCGCGGAGAGCTCAGGTGATGAGGGAGCGGACGCGACGATCGGCGCTGACGGCAACGGAGCGCGCGGGGCGATCGGCGGTGGGACGGAGGCGCGAGGCTCCGAGTCGGGGAGGGAGACTGACTCCTGGCGCGGCTGAGACTCGGCCACTGCCGCGGCGCGCGCGCTGGTGCGGCGCTGCTCGAGCTCGCGGCCCGCGGCGCCGAGCACCAGCTCCGACACGCCGCGCCGCGAGGGCTCGAGCCGAGCCTCCTCCAACGCGGCCTCGAGCGCGTCGGCGAACGCCTCGCAGCTCGCGTGGCGCTTCTTCGGCTCGGTCTCCAGCGCTTGCATCACGCAGCGGTCGAGCGCCGGGTGAGTGCCCGGCTTCACGCTCTTCACGCTCGGGATCAGCTCGACCGCGCTCTGGTCCAGCGGGTTTCGGTGTTTGAACAGCCGCCGCGCCGCGAGCAGCTCCCACACCACGACGCCCATCGAGTAGACGTCCGCGCGCTCGTCCAGCGCCTGAGCGCGCATCTGCTCCGGCGCCATGTACGCGAGGCGCCCGCGCACCACGTCCGTGTGCGCCGACTCCTCGGTCAAGGCGATGCCGAAATCTACGACTTTGGACTGACCACCCACCCCCACCAGGATATTCTGCGGGGAAACATCGCGATGCACCACGCGCGCGAGCTGCCCCGAGGCGTCGCGCAGGGTGTGCGCGGCGTGCAGGCCCGCCAGCGCGTCGATGCAGATGGTCAGTGAGACCTCCGGTTTGAGCCAGCCGCCGGTGCGCGCCGCGTGCGCTTGGAGTGAGGCGAGGGTGCTGCCCTCCACGTACTCCATCACCAAGTAGGGCTCGCTCGCCTGCTCTCCCACCTCGATCAGGCTGGCGACATTGGGGTGACGGATCTGTGCGATCAGCTCCGCTTCGCGGTGGAACAGCGCGCGGTGCTCGTCGTCCTGCAGGTGCCCGTGCAGCACCTTGACCGCCACGAGCCCCGAGTCGCCGCGCGAGCCCACCCGCCGCGCGAGGTGCACGCTCGCCATGCCGCCGCTCGCGAGCAGGCAGATCCCCTCGTACGCGCCCCAGCGTTGACCGCTGGGGGCGAGTCGGATCCCGCTCCGCGAGCCCGCCGCGGGCAGGACCGAGTCACGGCGTTTCCAGGAGCTCTCGTACACCGGGCTGGGAGTATCTGACCTCTCGGCGCTCGGCGCTAGCGCGCGGACCCCTCGGCGCGTCGTTTCGCCTGGTGCTGGAGGCTCGCGCGCGAGCTTTGGCTCAGCGCGTCATACGCAAGTCGAGTCACCCGTCGCTAGACGCCGAGCAGGTAGCCGATCGCCGGCTCACCCGTGGCGGCCGTCAGCGCCTCGCAATAAAGCGCGACTTGGCAGCGGTAAACTAAGGTGCTCTCGGGGCTCGGCTCCCGCAGGTCGGTCTTGAAGTCCACCACCACCCAGCCGCTCGGCTCTCGAAACGCGAGATCCACCACGCCCTCCCAACGCTCGCCGTCCGGCGTGCGCCAAGTGACTGGGCACTCACGGCGGAGCGCGGTGGCCTGCGCCGCGCGCTGGATCAGCGGGTGGGTGAGCGCGCTCAGGCAGGCTTCGGTCGCCGCCGCGCGCTCGTTCGGGGTGGCGCCGAGCTGGCGCCCGAGCAGCAGGACCCAGGCGTCGATGGCCGCCCTGGTCGACCCAGGCGCGGCGAGCTCGGCGCGCTCGAGCAGCGCGTGCATCAAGGTGCCGAAGCGCGCCCCGCGAGGACGGTCAGTCTGGATGCTTACCTGCTCGATGAGGACCGCCGCCGCGCGCTCCAGGAGCCAGCCCGGTGGCTCCGCGCGGCTCGGTGTGCTCTCGGCGTTCGCAGCGTGTCGCTGGTCGTCTGCATGGCTGTCTAATGGTGGCGCTGCGGCGCGCTGACCGTCTGCTTGGGTGTCTAACAGCGGCGCTGCGTCGCGCGGTCCTTCGGGGGGCAGCACGCGGCGCGCCACCTGGGTGAAGCTCGCCTGCGGCTCATGGATCTGGGCGCCCCGCGTCAGGCGCTCGCGGCGCGTCGCTCGCCAGGCCTCGTGCGCCGCGAACACGGCTGGATCGCTCTTGTCCGCGCGGAGGATCTCCTGCTGGCGGAGGCCTCCCAGCTCCGGCTGGTTGAGCTTCAACGCGAGTGGATCCCACCACACGGCGCCGTGGCCTCCCGCGAGCTCGTCGTACCAGCCGGGCCTCACGGGGACCGTGAGCTCCTCGTCGAAGGGGCGCTCCGCGACGCTGTCCTCCCCGAAGCTCGGACAGCGCGGCGCGGCGCGGCCAGCGCGGCGATCGCTGGGGTAGATGCCCGGGTGGAACACCCGGGTCCAGCGCTCGACGGTGGTGAAGGGGCCGTCGCCGATCGTCGGGATCACTAACAGATCGCGCGCCCGGGTCGCCGCCACGTAGGCGATGCGCACCACCTCGGCGGCGTCCGCCGCGCGCACCTCGGCTGCGTGCTCCAGGAGCTCCAGCGGCGCGTGCCCGCCCAGCGCCTCACACCACAGTTCCCGCGCCGGATCGACGTAGCGCGAGGGGCGCTGCGCCTCGAGCGGCGCCCCAGGATCGCACAGGATGACGACCGGGAACTCGAGGCCTTTGGCGCGGTGGATGGTCATCAGACGAACCCCGCCCGAGCCCTCCTCCAACATCAGTGCTTCGGCGCCCTGACCTTGCTCCGCCTGCGCCGCGAGTAGCTCGAGGAAGCCGCGGAACGAGCGCGCGGCGCCCGCCTCGTAGCGCCGCGCGTGATCGATGACGCGTAGCAGGTTGGCGAGCGCCTGTTCGCCGCTCGGCCAGATGGCGACGCCCGCGGCCGCGCGGGTGGCGGTCAAGAGCCGCGAGAGGGTCTCGGGGATCGGGCGGTAGCGCCTCCCCAGGTGCAGCTCGCCCAAGAGGTCGAGCGCGTCCGCGAGCTCGCGCACGGATTCTGGGAGCCGCTCGCGCGGCAGCGGGCGCAAGGGATGAAGCCGCGGGACGACCTCGGGCGCCGCGCCGGCCTCGCGCAGGTGGTGAGCGAGCTCGAGCAGCTCCGAGTCGCTGAAGCCGAACAGCGGCCCCCGCAGCGTGGCGTAGACGCTCAGCGCGTCGTCGGGCCACTCGATCGCCTTGAGCGCGGTGGTGAGCGCCTGCACCTCCTCGCGCCCATGCAGCGAGCGGCCCCCAACCAGGACGTGTGGCTGACTTCGCGCCGTGAGGGCGCGGACGTAAGGCCGCGTGACGTCGCTCCCATAGGCTTGAAAGCGGCGAAATAGGCAGCACACGTCGCGTGGCGCGATGGGGCGTGGGCCGGCCGCGTCCTCCACCTGCCAGCCGCTGCCCTGGATCAGCCAATCGATGAAGGCCGCCACCGCGTCGGGGTAGCTCGCCTCGAGGGCGCGGAGGCTCGGCTTCGCGGCGCTCGCGAAGCCGGGGTAGGGGGCGGGCACCGGCAGCGCCACCACCCGTGGCTGGTCATTGAAATCCTCGCGGAAATTTTCCAGGGGCACGTACTCGGGCTGATGGTCCGCGCCGTCCATCAGCCTCGAGAAGCACTGGTTCACCAGCGCTTGGATCGCCGGCGCCGCGCGGAAGCTGGTGGAGAGCCGGACCAGGCGCGCGCCGGAGGCGAGCAGCTGGCGCTTGACCCGCTCGTAGACCGCCACGTCAGCGCGCCGGAAGCGGTAGATGGCCTGCTTCGGATCGCCCACGACGAACAGCTTGCCCGGCGCGGGGTGGAGCCGCTCGGGGCGCGTTTCGTTCAGATCGGGGCTGGTGAGGAGCAGGACGATCTCGGCTTGTAGCGGGTCGGTGTCCTGGAACTCATCGATGAACACGTGGCTGAAGCGGTCGCTCAGCTCGCGCCTCACCTCCGGGCAGCCCACCAAGAGATTTCGCACGCAGCAGAGCAGGTCGAGGAAATCGAGCGAGCCCGTGGCCGCGAGCTGCTGGGTGTAGGCGTCCACCACGGGCCACAGCTCCGCTTGCAGCAGCGCCGCGAGATCGGCGCTCAGCTGCTGGTTCAGCTGTTGGAGCTGCTCGCGCAGCGCCGCGAGGCGGGCCCGCGCCTCATCGAAGTCGAGGCCCGGCGCGAGCTCGCCGTTGCCGCCGCGATAGTCCCAAAGTGGACGATAGCCACCAGGCAGCGTGGCGCGCTCGAGCGCGCGCAGCGTCGCCTCCACGCGGTCGACGTCGGCTTCGCTCAGCGAGGGTGGTTCGCTACACTGCTCATCTCCGGCAGCCACCGCCCAGCTCGGGGCGGCGCGTTCGAGGCGCTGACACAGCTCAGCGAGCGCGCGCACCAGCCAGTCTTGGCCCCGACGCGCGTGGTGGTGTTGCGCCGCGAGCCGATGGAGCTCCCTGTAAACGCCCCACAGCGCCGCCTCACGGCTGAGCGCTGGACGCGCCCAAGGCGCCCTGAAATCACGCCGCTCGCACAGGCTCCGCGCGGCGCGCAGCAGCTCACCGCGCGCGCCTTTGCCGCGCTGACTCATCAGGCGCCGGATCCCCTCCGGGGGATGCTCCAGGTGCGCCTCGAACCAGCGCGCGAACTCGCGCTGGAGCAGCCGCTCGGCGGCCTCCTCTTCCACGACCTGAAACGCGGGATCCACCGCCGCCTCGATCGGTCGCTCGCGGAGCAGGTCGGCGCAGAACGCGTGCACCGTGGCGATGTGCGCCGTCTCCAGCTGCGCGAGCGCCAGCGTCAGGAAGGTGCGCTCCCGCGGGCGCTCTTCAACTTGGCGGCGCTGCTCGAGCAGCAGCCTGAGCCGGAGCTTCATCTCGCCGGCCGCTTTGTCGGTGAAGGTGAGCGCGACGACGCGCGACAGCTCGGTGTGGCCCCCGGCGACCAAGGCGGCGATGCGCCCCACGAGCTCACTCGTCTTACCGGTGCCGGCGGCGGCCTCCACCACCAAGGTGACGTCGAGCTCCTCGCGCAGCACCCGGCGCGCTTCGGCGTCTTGGAGGGCGCTTTCGGTGTGCTCGGCGCCTTCGGTGCGCTGGGCGCCTTCGGTGCGCTGGGTGTGCGCCGTGTCCGCGCGCTCGGCGCCTTCGCGTGCCCCGTCAGCGCGCTCGGCGTCTCTGCGCACTTCGTTAGTGATACTGTCTTGCTGCGCCGTTTCAGCGCGCTCATCAGCTGGGCGCGTCACTCAGCGCTCCCTCCGGAGCTCGCTCAGCGCCACCAAGTGAGGCTCCCGTGGGTCCTTGCGCCCCGCGCGGAGCTCTTCATAAGGTCCACAGACGACTTGAAACTCGCAGCGCGCGCAGGCGCCAGGCGCGGGGGCGGCGGGCAAGAAGCCGTCCTGGATCGCGCCGTCGATCACCTGCGAGAGCCGCTTCAGCGCGGCCTGACCGCTCGCCGAGAGCGGGACGTCCACGCGCTGGTAGCCGCCGCGCCGCGTGCAGTAGTAGAGGCTCCCCCCGACCACCGTTTCCGTGGGAAATAGCGCCGCGAGGGCCTCCGCGTAGAGCAGCGGCTGCAGCGCCTGGCCCCCACCCAGGCCGAGCTCGGCCGCGCGAGGCGCTTGCCCCGTCTTGTAGTCCGTCGCCCGAAGCTCCCCGCCGCGGGCGCCCTCCCGCCGCTCCACCACGTCGATCGCGCCGCGCAGGCGGATCCCGGAGGCGAGCAGGATGGCTGACTGTGACGGCCTCGTTGGCTCAGCGGCAGTTAAACCATTCAGCTGACCGTCATCCGCGCCGAGCGATGCGGTGCGCGGATCGTTCGCGCCCGGGAGGCCGAAGCGGAGCTCGAAGTGCACCGGCCGCCAGCTGGGGTCCTCCGTCAGGCGCGTGAGCCAGCCGTCCAAATCCGCCTCGACCTCGCGCACGCTGTCCTGCCAGACCCGCAGGATCGCCGGCGAATTTTCCTCACGGTAACGCTCCTCCGCCTCGCGGAGCGTTGCTTGGAGCAGCGCGCGCGCCGCTTCCAGGCGCGCTTCGGTGAGCGGGAGCCAGGCGCGCCGCGCTAGCTCGAGGCCGACTCGCTCCTGAACCTCGTGGATCAAGCTCCCGCGGGTGAGCGCGTCGAGGTCCTCGGCGTAGCTCGGGGCGACGCTCGGCGCGAGGCGCAGGATGGCCGCGAGGTAAAAACGGTAAGGGCAGCTGGCGAAATGCTGGAGCGCGGTCGCGGAGTAGGGGCGCGCGGCGAGCCGGTGGGCGTTCAGGGCCGCCTGCGCGTCGGGCGAGGGCTCGATCAGTCCATCCGCGCGAGTCCAGCGCCGGAGGCTGTAGCGGCGCGCGCGGAAGCGCAGCGCACGTCCGAGGTGGGGGTTCGCCCCCACTAGGTAGGCAGCGGCACCTTCGCGAGCCAAACTCCCCGGCGCGAAGCACGCCTCGAGCAATGAGAGGTCGTACTCCGTGTCGTCGATGGCGCGCTCCGGGGCGCCCGGCGCAGGCCAACCGAGCCGCCCCTCGGCGCCCATGGCAGCCCGCTCGGCGAGCTCTTGAAAGCCGGGCAGCCGCCCCTCCACCGCGCGCAGCACCTCGAGCGCATAGAACGACGGCACCCGGGGCCGCCCGCGACTCACGTCGAGGCGCGGGTAGGAGAGCACCACCGCGCGCTCCGCCGCCCCCACCGCCAGGTGCAGCGCCTCGCGCTCCGCCGCCACGCGCTGCTCGTTCTGGAGCAGCGCCAGGTGAGCGCGGCGCGCAGCGTCGAGCAAGAGCGGATCTTCGGAGACCTTCTGCGGGAACACCTTCTCCGCCAGCCCGGGGATGAACACCACGTCGAAGGACAGGCCCCGCGCGTCGTCGATCCCCGCGGCGAACAGCTTCCCCTGGGGGCTGCCGCTCGGCAGCGGGCGCAGCTCCCCCAAATGCTCCGAGAGCACCGCGCGCACCTCGGACAGCGAGACGGGCCCAATCTCCCCCATCGGCGCGAGCTCGGTGAGCAGGCCCAGCACGCGCGTGGGCGCCGCGAGGCTCTGCATCGCGAGCTGGCCCAATAGATCGAGCCAACGGTCCCACTGGGCCTCCTCGGGCAGCGCCGCCAGGGCGTCGATCAGCGGCAGCGCGAAGTCTGCTAGCGCTTGGAGCTGACGAAGCTCTTGGGTGAGGCGCGCCGCGCGCGCCTCATCGTCAGTATGGCGGATCACCTGCGCGCGCTCGGCGATCAGCCCCTGGAGCCGGCGCCGCCAACGCTCACGCCCGCCGATCACCGCCGCGTCGTGGAGCAGGCGCTCCCAACGACGCGGCGCCGCGAGCTCGCGTGCGCCTTCACCGAGCTGACGCACCTGCGCCAGCTCCAGCGATGGATCGTGCTCGACGGGTGACTCGCGCGCTGGCGTCGCCGGGAGCTGCCCGAGCGCATCTTCACCCGGCTCCCAGGCGCCCGCTGCTCGAGGCGCAGGCTGCGCCTGGGAGGCTCCCGCATCGAGGTCAGTGAGACTGACTCGTGGGCTGACCCCCAGCGACAAATACTCGGCGAAGCGGGTCGCTGGGAGGCCCTCTGCCTTGCAGTCGAGCAGCGTGAGCAGGGCGCGCCCGGCGGGGTCGGGCCGCGCGAGCTCACGCGCGAAGTAGAGCGGGATCTCGGCGCGCTGGCAGGCCTCCTTCAAGTGAGGGCCGTAGGCCAAGGGGTCGCGCAGCAGCACCGCCATGCGCTCGAAGCGCACACCGCGGCCCGCGTAGTCCAGCGCGCGGCGCGCGATCTCCACGCACTCGCGGCCCTCCCCGGGCGCGCTGAAGAGCTGCACCTGGCCGGTGTCCACTGTCGCCGCTTCGACGCTCTCGTGGTGGAACAGCCGCTCTTGGAGTCGGGCCACGGTCAGGTCGGTGGTTGGCCCCGGTGCTTCGCGCTCGGCGCGCGCGCCGAGCGCCTGCTCCAGTGCGCGCAGGGTCTGCCCGTCGCCGTGCGGAACCAACGCGAGGCACTCGGCGCGCTGCCCCAGCGCCGCGATCAAGCGCGCGCCGAGCGCGTGATGAAGCGGCAGATCGAGGAGCAGGGCGCGCGCGGGCACCGGCGCTGCGCCGCGCTGGAGCGCCTCGATCGCGAGCTTCAGGGCCAGCGCTGGGGTGGCCAGGCGCGCCGTGTCCAGGGCGCGCGTGAGGCTCTGGAGCGCGCTTCGCACGTCGGCCGAGGCGTCCGTGAGGGTCGCCGGATCGACATCAGCCAAGCTGACTTCGTGGTAGCTCCTCACCAGCGCGCGCGGCAGCCCGGGGCGCCCGAAGATGCGCTCGAGGGCGCCCAAGGCGCACGCGCGATCGAGATCCGTCAGCACTTGGTGGGCGACCGCGAGGAGGGTGAGCGGTGTTGCCAGGGTGAGCCCGCGCGCGGCGAGCGCGGGCTGCGCGAGTCGCCCGGCGAGGGACATCAGCTGATCGCGTTGCCACCCCAGGCACGCCTCACCGGGCTCGAGGCTCGCGTGGACGAGCTGGCTCAGCGCGAGCGAGCTGCCGAGCAGCAGCTGTGGCGCGCCGCGGCCTCCGTCGCGTAGGAACTCGCGGCCGCGTTCGAGGCGGTGCGCGGCGCTCGCGGAGCTCACCACCCGGTGCATGGCGTGGACTCTAGTCCTTCGGGTCCAGATCGAGCTACCTCGTCACCTCGCGGATGGCGGTTTCTCCCGCCCCTTCGATGGCGACAGGATTGACGCGGTGGATCGGCTATCTTCCAGCACCATGTCGGGCTCTCAGCGACCCACGCGCGTCGGAGGCTCCCGCCGATGAGCGGTGGAGACAGCGCGCGCCCGCCTGAGAGCCACGGCAGCCGCGGCTCCATGCGTCCGAGCATCGCGCCGGTCAGTCAGGAGCCGCGGATCGGGCTGGTGCTGAGCGGCGGGGGGATGCGGGGCGCGTATGAGGCGGGCGTGGTGGAGGGGATCCTCGCGGCGTTGGGCGAGCGGCGAGCGTCGCCGTTCCGCGTGTTCGCGGGCACCTCGGTGGGCGCCATCAACGCGACTTACCTCGCCGCCAACACGCACCTGCCGGACTTGGGCGTGGCCAAGCTGCGCGAGGTGTGGTCGCAGCTCGCGATCGAGCGCCACTTGCGGCTCGACCCGCTCGGCTTCCTCTCGGTGCAGGCGGGGTTTCGTCGCGCGGCGCACGGCAGGGAGGGCGCGACCTCCGGGCGCTCGCTGCTCGATCCGCGCGCGCTCGAGGCGCTGATCGGCGCGCACATCGACTGGCAGTCGCTGCGCGAGAACGTCGAGGCGGGGCGCACGCTGTCGCTGTCGGTCGCGGCGCTCGACGTGGCGAGCGGCCGCACCACGGTGTTCACCGAGCTGGCGCCCGCCATGGATTATCGACCGTCGCGCGATCCGCGGCGGCAGTCGGTGCTCGAGCCAATAGGCCGCGATCACGTGCTCGCGTCGGCCGCCATCCCGGTGTTGTTCCCCGCGCGTCGCATCGGTAGCACTTACTACTGTGACGGCGGCCTCCGTTTCAACACGCCCATCTCCCCCGCGATCCGCGCCGGCGCGGAGCGCTTGGTGGTGGTCACGCTCGGGCGTCGTGGTCAGGTGGAGCCAGAGGTCAGCCTGGCTCAGTACCCGAGCTTACTTTTCCTCGCGGGAAAGGTGATGAACGCGCTGCTCTTGGATCCGGTGGTCTATGACTTGGCGGTGCTCGAGCGCGTGAACAGCTTGGTGGAGGTGCTGGAGCGGGTGCTGCCGAGTGAGCGCCTGGCGGAGGTGGACCGCGCCCTGATGGACGCGCGCGGCACCCACTACCGTCGCATCGAGACCCTGGTGTTCAGCCCTTCGGAGGACCTGGGCGCCATCGCCAACGATCACCTGCAGCACCACTTGGACTCGTGGCAGCTGCGCCGCATCCCGCGCTGGCTCTTGAACGCCGCGCGCAGCTCGCAGGCCGACTGGGCCGCCTACGTGCTCTTCGAGGGCGGCTTCGCGGAGCGCCTGATGGACCTGGGTCGCCGCGATGCGCTGGCGCGCCGCGACGAGATCCGCTGCTTCTTCGCCGGCGCGCGGCCGCTCCCGGTGTGACGCGGCGGCCACGAGTGACCCCCGCACGTCAGCTGCTCGGTGCACCGAAGCGCGCTGCCAAACCCCAAAACCCCCCAGAAAAACGCGACGATGGCGCCGCTTCGGAAGCTGTGGCACACGTCCCGCGCCGCGCGTTCCTGGGAGCCCATCAGGAAGCGTCGTGACACGGAGGAGCGATGAGCAAGGTCCTGATCGTCGGTGCTGGTGGCGTCGGTAAGGTGGTGGTGCACAAGTGCGCGCAGGTGCCCGAGGTGTTCTCGGAGATCGTGCTGGCGAGCCGCACGCTCGCGCGCTGCGAGGCGATCCAACGGGAGGTGCTGGAGCTCGTGGGGCGTCGGATCGAGGTGCGCCAGCTCGACGCCGATGACGTCAGTCAGACGATCCAGCTGCTGGACGAGCTGTCGCCGGACTTGCTGCTCAACGTCGCGCTGCCGTACCAAGACTTGGCGCTGATGGACGCCTGCCTCGCGCGCCGCGTGGACTACTTGGACACCGCCAACTACGAGCCACCGGACGTCGCCAAGTTCGAGTACAGCTGGCAGTGGGCCTACCACGAGCGCTTCAAGGAGGCGGGCATCATGGGGCTGCTCGGCAGCGGCTTCGACCCGGGGGTCACCAACGTGTTCTGCGCCTACGCGCGGGACCACCTGTTCGATGAAATAGACACGGTGGACATCCTGGACTGCAACGGCGGCGACCACGGCCACCCGTTCGCGACCAACTTCAACCCGGAGATCAACATCCGGGAGATCACCCAGAACGGCCGCTATTGGGAGGAGGGCGAGTGGAAGGAGATCCCCCCGCTCAGCGTGCATCAGGACTTCGACTTCCCAGGCGTTGGGGTGCGCCGCGCCTACGTGCTCTACCACGAGGAGCTCGAGTCCTTGGTGAAGCACCTGCCCGGCCTGAAGCGGATCCGCTTCTTCATGACCTTCGGTGAGCAGTACATCACCCACCTCAAGGTGCTGGAGAACGTGGGCCTCACCCGCATCGATCCGATCGAGTTCCAAGGTCAGCAGATCGTACCCATCCAGTTCTTGAAGGCGCTGTTGCCAGATCCTGCCTCCCTCGCGGAGAACTACACCGGCAAGACGAGCATCGGCTGCCTCATCGAGGGCCGCAAAGACGGCAAGCCGAAGCGCGTGTTCATCTACAACATCTGCGATCACGCGGAGTGCTACCGCGAGGTGCGCTCGCAGGCGGTGAGCTACACCACCGGCGTGCCGGCGATGGTCGGCGCCAAGATGATGCTCACCAAGAAGTGGCGCGGGGAGGGCGTCTTCAACTTGGAGCAGCTCGACTCGCTGCCCTTCCTCGAGGCGCTCGCGGCGCACGGCCTGCCCTGGCACGTGGAGGAGCGCTGAGTGTCCGCGGACCCCGAGAGCGACATCCCCTGGGCGGTGCCCTGCGATCCCAGGACCGACGTGAGCCAAGTCAGTACACCTGCTTACGTCATCGACCTGCCTCAGCTGCGGCGTAACCTCGCGGTGCTCGCGCGGGTGCAAGAGGAGGCGGGCTGCCAGGTGCTGCTCGCCTTGAAGGGCTTCGCGGCGTTCCGCACCTTCGAGGAGATCCGCCGGGTGTTGCCTGGCATCACCGCCAGCTCACCTGACGAGGCGCGGCTCGGGCGTGAGGAGTTCGGCGGTGAGGTGCACGCCTACGCGCCGGCTTACTCGGAGGCGGACATCGAGGCGCTGCTCGGCCTGGTGGATCACCTGGTGTTCAACTCCCCGGCGCAGCTCCAGCGCTTCGGCGCGCGCGCGCGCGCGCGGGGGATCCAGGTGGGGCTGCGGGTGAACCCGGAGCACTCGGAGGTGAAGGTCGCGCTGTACGATCCGTGCGCGCCCGGCTCACGCCTCGGCACGCGCCGCGCGGCGCTCACGGAGGAGCTCATACCGCTCATCGACGGGCTGCATTTCCACACGCTGTGTGAGCTAGGGTCGGACGCCCTGGCGCGCACCTTGGCGGCGTTCGAGGCGCGCTTCGGTGACGTCATCGGGCGCGTGCGCTGGGTGAACTTCGGTGGCGGCCATCACATCACGCGCCCTGACTATGACGTGGACCAGCTCATCGCTTTGGTGAAGGGCTTCCGCGAGCGCTGGGGCGCCCGTGTGTACCTCGAGCCGGGGGAGGCGATCGCGCTCAACACCGGGGTGCTGGTGGCCTCCGTGCTGGACATCATCGACGGCGAGCTGCCGATCGCGATCCTGGACACCTCGGCCACGGCTCACATGCCCGACGTGCTCGAGATGCCGTACCGCGCGGAGATACGTGACGCGAGCCGCCCCGGCGTGCGCGCCCACGACTACCGGCTCGGTGGGCTCACTTGCTTGGCGGGGGACGTGATCGGCGACTACTCCTTCGATCAGCCGCTCGAGGTGGGGAGCCGCGTGGTGTTCCTCGACATGGCGCACTACACGATGGTGAAGAACACGACCTTCAACGGCGTGCGGCTGCCTTCCATCGTGCACGCGGACGCCGGCGCGCTCCGCGAGGTGCGGCGCTTCGGCTACGAGGACTACAAGCAGCGCCTCGGTTGAAGCGGCTCGGTCATGCGGGCTCACGTGGGCCTTCGTCGTGCGCTCGAAGTGCCGCCCAGCGCACCCTGCGAGCGGCTCGAAGCGTGCGCAGGGCTAGCCAACCCAATCAAAAAAACGAGCGGGGCCGAGCAGCACCATCCGCGGAGCCCTCCGACTCGCGCGTCTCACGCTTCGGAGGAGCTCGGCTGCCCTGTGTGGCTCGTGAGCCGCGATGCGCTGCGGCCCGGTTGAAGTCAGAGGTGCGAGGCGGATGGGTGGGTGATATAAGGCCCCGGCTTTTCTCGAGGAGGACGCATGACTGAGGATGTGCTGACGGAGCTGGCAACCGCGATCACCAAGGCCCACGAGGCGCTGAAGCGTGAGCTCGCCAAGCTGCGGACGGGGCGGGCGAACTCGGGCATGCTGGATGGGATCCGGGTCGACTATTATGGTCAGAGCACCCCACTATCTCAGATGGCGTCGATCGGCGTCCCGGAGGCGCGCATGCTCACGGTGAAGCCGTGGGAGAAGAACCAGGTGCAGGCCATCGAGCGCGCGATCCGCGAGAGTGACTTGGGCTTCAACCCGCAGGTGGATGGTGACCTCATCCGCGTCCCGATCCCGCCGCTCAGCGAGCAGCGCCGCCGTGAGCTGGCCAAGCTCGCGAAGCGGGCTGGTGAGGATTGTAAGGTGGCGATCCGGAAGGGGCGCCACGAGGCGATCGACATGCTGAGCGACCTGAAGTCCGAGGGGGAGATCAGCGAGGACGAGCAGGAGCGCGCGAAGAAGAAGGTGGAGGAGGTCGTCTCCCAGGGGGTGGGGGTGGTCGATCAGCTGGTCGCCGCGCGCGAGAAGGACATCCTCGAGGTCTGAAGCCAACCGCGCTGCCCGCGCCGCCGGAGTGAGCGTATGGCTCGCTCTCCGCCTCGTCGCCGTTCGCTTGAAGTGGCCCTGCGCTTGAAGCGGCCCATTCGCTTTGAAGCGGTCCATGCGCTTTGAAGTGGTAGGGCGCGCCGGCTTGGCTCAACCAGCGTCAGGGTAGGGGCGGGTTTCAAACCCGCCCACAGGCGGGGTCGCCGATTTTGAGCGCGACCAACGGCAAGCCGTTGTCGTGCTAGGGGCTAGGTGGTGTATGCTTGACACTCGGAGCTGCCGCGTGAAACCGTCGGATGTGGTCGTACAAGTCGCTTGGATGGCTGCGGGCTCGCTCGCTGTCGGCTCGCTCGCTGCGCTGTTCCGTCCAATGGGGAGCCAGTCGTGACCCAGCTTCGCGCGCAAGCGGCTGGGGTGAGTGACGTTGGCCTGCAGCGGGAGCACAACGAAGACTGCTTCGCGGTGCTGAACGACCATGAGCTGTTCATCGTCGCCGATGGCATGGGTGGTCACCGCGCCGGGGACGTGGCGAGCCGCATCGCGACCGACTCCATCGCGGAGTTCTTCCGCGCCACCGCCAACGACGACGTCACCTGGCCGTTCCACTTCGACGCGCGCCTGAGCGAGGAGGAGAACCGCTTGCTCACCGGCATCCGGCTCGCGAATCGTCAGATCTTCGAGCGCAGCCTCCAGTCGCGCGAGTGTCAGGGCATGGGGACCACGGTGGTGGGCGCGCTGTTCAGCCCTCGCAAGCGCAAGATGTACATCGGGCACGTGGGGGACAGCCGGGCTTACCGCGTGCGCGCCGGCGAGATCACGCAGATGACCCGCGATCATTCGCTGGTGAACGACTACCTCCTGGCGATGCCGGAGCTCACCGAGGAGCAGCGGAGCGAGCTCCCCAAGAACGTCATCACCCGCGCCCTCGGCATGCAAGATCAGGTCGCGGTGGATCTCCAGAGCGACGACGTGCAGCCCGGCGACTTGTACGTGCTGTGCTCCGATGGCCTGAGCGGCATGATCGAGGACGAGGAGATCCTCGAGGTGGTCACCTCGACGGACGATTTGGAGCTCGCCTGTCGGGGCTTGGTCAGGCTCGCCAACGAGCATGGCGGTGAGGACAACATCACTGCGGTGCTGGTCCGCGTCGCGGAGGCCCCCGCGGATTTCAGCAAGACCGCGCTGGGTGACACGCTGCCGGCCAACGTCGTGAACGCGCCGTTCCCTCTGGAAGAGGCGCCCCCCAGCTCTCGTAGCTGAAGCGGCGCCCTGAAGGAGCGCCGCGTCACCGAAGCGGCCGCGCTTACTCTTCGCAGTTCTCGAGCACGAACACGCCGCTGACCCCGCAGTAGTCGGCCAGCTGCTTGCCTTGGAGCGCGGGGCAATCGAACTTCGCCCACACGGCGCCGGAGTGGACCTGCGGCTCGCCCGCGCCGAGCACGGTGAGGGTGCAGTGGGGCAGCTCGGTGTTCCAGGTGTAGCTGGTGGCCTGGAACTGCAGCGAGACCACGGCGCTGCCGAGGCGCGACACCGGGTCTACGTCAGCGCTCTTGACGAACAGGCTGGTGGCGCCTTGCTTCACCGAGCCCTCCACCACGAACTGGTCGCCCGAGCGGCGCACCGTGCAGCGGACACTCGCGCGGTCCTCACCGTCCACCACCCGGCCCCCGTCGTTGAACTCGGTGGGGCGCGGCGTGCCAACGCCTGGTTGCTGACCCGACGACTGACAGCGGCCGCCGGTGGGTATCACGCTGGTATCCGGCACCTTGGTCGTCGCTTGGAAGCTGCCCTGCGCGGCCGGCGGGACCGCGTCGCTGCAGCCCCACGCGGCGGCGCCGAGCAAGGAGGTGGCCAGCAGAGCCAAAGAATGCCGAACAGCGCGGGAGCGAGGAGAGCCAAGCGTCATGAGCCCAACCATAATGTTCCTCGCGGCGATTTCCCAATCCGATTTTGGTCTCAGCCGAGGCCGGCAGCCCGGAACGCGCCCTCGAGGTCTGCCGCGAGATCTTCCACGTCTTCCAGCCCGACGCTGAGCCGCACCAGGCCATCCCCAATCCCCAGCGCGTCGCGGGTCTCCTTGGGGATGGAGGCGTGGGTCATCAGCGCGGGGTGCTCGGCGAGCGACTCCACGCCGCCCAGGCTCTCCGCCAGCGTGAAGATCCGGAGCGCTGACAAGAACCGCCGCGCGGCGTCGAGGTCGGCGTCCAAGTCGACGCTGAGCATCGCGCCGGGCAGGCTCATTTGACGCTGCGCCAGCGCGTGATCCGGGTGGCTCGCCAGGCCCGGGTAGTTGACGCGCCTCACGCCGCGGCGCCCCTCGAGGCGCCTCGCCAGCTCGGCGGCGCTGGCCGACTGGTGCCGCACCCGGACCGGGAGCGTCTTGATGCCGCGCAGCACCAAGTAGCAGTCCATCGGGGAGGGGACCGCCCCGATGGCGTTCTGGAGGAAGCCGATGCGCTCGGCGAGGGCGGTGTCCGAGGTGACCAGCGCCCCCCCGACGACGTCGGAGTGGCCGTTGATGTACTTGGTGGTGGAGTGCATCACCACCGCCGCGCCGAGCGCCAACGGCTGCTGGAGCACGGGTGAGGCGAAGGTGTTGTCCACCGCGAGCGGCACGCCCCGGGCGCGGCAGCGCTCGGCGATGGCCTGGATATCGAAGAGCTTCAGCATCGGGTTGGTGGGGGTCTCCATCCAAACCCAGCGCGTCTCAGGGCGAAGCGCCTGGTCCAGCTGGCTGAGATCGCGCAGATCCACGAAGCTGGTGGTCACGCCCATCGGCTTCAGCACCTTGTCGAGCAAGCGGAAGGTGCCGCCGTACACGTCATCGCCGCTCACCACGTGATCACCGGGCTTCAGGGTGTGCAGCAGGGTGAGGGCCGCGGCGCTCCCGCTGCCGAACGCGAAGCCGTGGGTGCCGCCCTCGAGCGCCGCCAGGCACGCCTCCAGCGCTTGGCGCGTGGGGTTGCCGCTGCGCGAGTATTCGAAGGCGGTGGGCTTGCCGGGCTCGTCCTGCGCGAAGGTGCTGGCGAGGACGATCGGCTGCATCACCGCCCGATGAGTCGGATCAGGCTCCTGCCCGGCGTGGATGGCGAGGGTGTCTGGACGGAGTCGCTGCTGCATCGCCCGCCTCTACCACGAGTGCGAGGGGGCGCGAGCACCTGCGACGAACGGCCAACCCGCCAGTGCGTGGGTGCAGGTGGCGAAGGAGGGGTGAGCTGACCGGCGGCGTCAGCGCGCTGAACCACCGGGCACCGAACGACCGGCTGACCAGGGAGCGCCTCCGTCAGCCGCTGCGGTGCGTCAGGCATCGTAGCGCGTCAGGCATCGCAGCGCGCTAGCGGCGCGTCAGGCATCGCAGCGCCGTCATCCTGCAGCGCCTGGCCATCGGGGAAGTGTTGGGGTGGATGATGGGAATTGAACCCACGACGCCCGGAGCCACAATCCAGTGCTCTACCACTGAGCTACACCCACCGCGGGCGTCTCTAGCTCAGCTCATGGGGGTGCGCAACCCATTCTCGTTCGGCTGCACACGCGGCTCACCCGTCGCACGCCGGGAGACGCCGAGTTTCGCTCTCCGGCGTCGCGGTGTTACCCTGGCGCGCCTGAGGTAGCTCCAGGGGCCACGGGGCCACGCTGGGGCCCAGCGGGCGATCTCACTTCAAGGGGCGAGAGACTCATGCGGGGCAAGATCATCATCGTCAACGCGGGCATCGTGCTCGTCGTCGGGCTGCTCTCCTACTTCTTGCTGGCCACGGCGCTGGGGGACGTCGTCTCCAACCCGCAAGTGCGCCGGGCGGAGGTGGAGCGTGGCCTCAAGAGCGCCAACGCGCGGCTCGCGCTGGACGCGCTGCGCAGCGAGCGTTGGCTCGCGGCGCAGGCGACGCGCCCTGAGACGTTGGCGGTGTTCGCGGCGAGCACCAAGCAGGCGAAGAGCGAGGCCGCGACGGCGCTCGCGAACAAGCTGCGTGACGCCGCGGTGGCGGAGGCGAGCTTCGCTCGCATGGCTCCGGCGCTGGTGCTGTTCGTCGACGCGCAGGGCGTGGCGCTGGGGCGCAACGGCTCGGCGCTGATGCGCGACGACAAGATGGGCGAGGTGTACCCGTCGCTCGCGGCGGCGCTCGCGAGCGGACAGACCGCGAGCGACGTGTGGCTCAACCGCCAGCGTCAGGAGCAGATGCTCGCGAGTTACGCGCCAGTGCGCGGCGAGGACAACCAGGTGATCGGCGCTCTGGTGATCGGGACCCCGCTCAGCGACGAGCGGCTCACGCTGACCAGTGAGCTGACGAGTGGCGGGGTGCTGCTGCTCGGCGTCCGCTCGGGAGACAGCGTGGAGATCGTCGCCAAGAGCCCTGGCGCTTCGGGCCCCATCTCCCAGGCGGCGGAGCGCGCGGGCGCGGCGGTCAAGGCCTCGGACGCAGGGCAGGGCGGGAGCTTGGTGCTGCTGGATGACGCGGTGCCGGGTGAGCTGGTCGCCGCGCAGAACCTGGCGGGGTACGGCGATGGTAAGTCGACGGTGCTGGTTTTGGCGGCCAAGAGCTCGCTGGTGGGCAGCGTGAGCCAGGTGCTGTGGCCGGTGTTCGCGGTCAGCGGGCTCGGGGTGTTGCTCGTGGTGGTGGGGGGGATCTTGATCGGCAACTACATCCAGGGGCCGATCACCGAGCTGGAGGCGGGCCTGCTCCAGGTGCTGAACGGCAACGCGAACTACCGCTTCGAGATCGAGCACGCGGAGCTCGGCGGCATCGTGCATCGGCTCAACTCGCTGCTGAACGCGCTGATGGGTGTCCCGGAGACGGACGACGACGGGCGGCCGTCGGCGCCGCCTCAGCCAGGCGAGTATCAGGAGTGAGTGGCACCCCGTCGAGTCAACCGCATGACCTGTAGGGGCGGGTTTCAAACTGACCTGTAGGGGCGGGTTTCAAACCCGCCCTCACGAAAGCGCCTGTCCACGCCCAGCGCTCCCAGCGCGGTGCCGTCCAACCCCCTGATCCCGAGCTAGCTGGAGTAAGCGTTGACTCCTGGAGCACGCGCCGAGTCGTTTCCGCGACGGCGCGGCTCTCGGAGCAATCGGCGGGAGTAATGGCAGGTGCTTGGGGGTTGTTGCCCAGCCTCGCCTCGACATCGACGGAGCCCGCCTCGAAGCGCCACTGCATCGGCACGACGGCCTGCACGACGCTCTGTTCCGGGCTATAAGCAGCGCCGGCGCTGGGGGCGCCGCGGAAGGTTGACATGGGTCTACTAGATATCTTCAAGAAGAAGGAGAGCGCGCCGTCCACGAAGCGCGCCACGCCGCGGGAGATCGCGCGGCTCACCAAGCTGGCGGGGGAGAAGCTCGCTCAGAACTACGATCGCCAAGAGGCGCTCGAGGAGCTCGCCCGCATCGGCAGCCCTGAGGCGGCGGCGGGGCTGCTCCGGCGCTTCACCTTCGCGATGGAGCCCTCCATCACCGATCAAGAGGAGAAGGAGATGGCCGCCGCGGGGCTGGTGTCGATCGGGGAGGACGCCATCGACCCCATCCGTGAGTACTGCGTCAAGGCAGCGAGCCTCACCTGGCCCATCAAAATCCTCCGTCAGATCGTGGAGGAGGACGCGCTGAAGGACGAGCTGCTCGCCATCTTGGAGCAGTTCGACACCGAGTACGTCCGCAACGCGGACCCCAAGGCGCAGCTCATCAACGCGCTGGAAGAGTTCGTCAGTGAAGATGTCCGCCTGGCGGTGGAGCCCTTCCTGCAAGACATGAGCGAGCCGGTCCGCTTCCACGCGGTCTCCACCGTGGTCGCGATGGGCAACCCCGAGAGCGTGGGTCCGCTCATCGCCGCCTTGGAGGAGGACGAGTCGCTCCGCGTGCGTAACCGCATCGCGCAGAAGCTGGCCGAGACGGGCTGGGCCATCCCCAGTGAGCTCACCGAGACCTGTACCGAGGCCTTGCCGGAGGAGTATCAGCTCCGCGGCGGCGTCGTGGTCCACCGCTGAGCGATCGTCCAGCGGCCCTCTCTCGGCGCATGGGGCGACGCCTCATCGTCGTGAGCGCTTGCGTCAGCTAGGTTGACGGCACGTCAGCTCGACTGAACATCGTCGATGCTCAGTCGCCCGGGTTGGGGGAGGGTTGGCTGCCTCCCCCCAGGCGCCCGCGCTGCGCGCGACGTCCCCCGCTCAGCGCCCCCGCGGTGATCCGAGGAGCGCGCTCGGCGCCTGCCCCCTCCAAGCGTCGCCGCTCCGCGGCGCCACGGAGGGGGACCCAAAAGCAAAGCAGGCGACCTGTCGGCCGCCTGCTCGCACTGCTCTCCTGCCTGCTGCTACTCGCTGACGCGGTACTGCTGCGGGAAGTAGAAGTTGTAGCTGATGGTCAGCATCTGGTTGAACTTGAAGTCGCGGTCGTCCGCGTTCACCCGCTGGTCGGGGAACTTACTGTCAGGCCCACCGCCGTGGTTGTCGAAGCCACCGGTGTTGCGCGCGAACGGCAACCCGCGCCACTCGAACCCGATCGCGTTCCACTTGTTCACGTAGAAGCTGAAGCCCAGCCCGAAGGTGGGCGCCAGCGCCATGCGGCTCTCACGCTCGAAGGACTCCTCCGCCGTGCAAGGCTTCCCTTCGCCCGGATCACACTCCTGGCGCTCACTGACCCCGACGAAGGCCAGCCCACCGAAGAAGTAGAGATCCGTATCGAGGTACACGTTCTGGAACAGCGCCAGCTTGCCGCGGAAGGGCACCGCGGTGAGCTGGGGCGAGGCGACCCAGTCGATGGACCCAACCTGATCCTCGAACGAGGGCCCCATGTTCACGCCGGTGAGGCGCGAGCTCACCGAGGGGCCGCCGCCCGCCGCGCGCCGCGCCGCCTCGATCTCACGGCGGCCATCGTTCACGTCCTGAACGCGATCGGTCAGGCCGGTGTTGAGCTGGAGCGCACCGAAGCCGCCCCAGAGCCCCACCGCGAACCAGTCCGTGAGGTTGTAGTTGATCCGCGCGCCAGCCAAGATGGTGCGCTGATACTCGTCCAGCAGGGTGAAGGAGATCGCCGGGGCGACCTCGAAGCGACCCTCGCGGTAGAGGCGCAGCTTCCGCACGGCCGGCGCACCCGCCAGTGGACCCGTGAGCAAGATCTCTTGAGCTTGCGCTGTCTCCGCCGTGGCGCTCAGCGCCAGGCCGGCGGTGAGGCCTACGAGCAGCCGCCGCATGGTTTTCTTCGTCGTCTTTCGCATGGGTGCTGACCTCGACTACTTCGGCAGCCGGTACTCGAACGAGAACGGCAAGAAAATGGCGATGCCGACCTGGGCTTGAACCGCGTTGGTCAGTGAGTTGTCTCCGAACCACCGATCCTTGTCCTGGACCGCGACTGGATCGTTCAAGATGGCGGTGTCGTCGTTCTCCAGGCGGTCGCTGAAGATGTAGTCACGCACCTCCAAGATCGCCGCGAACCACCGCGTGAAGAACACGCGGAACCCGATCCCCGCGTTGAACGCGAGCTTCGGCTCGAAGTCGAAGGTCCGGTTGTCTGGATCGATCACCGGGATGGGCCGCGTGCTGATCGCCCCCACGCCGCCCACCACGTAGGCGTCGTAGTGGAAGATGAAGTCACCGAAGCCAGCGAACTTGCCGTAGGCAGGCACATACGTGAAGTTCAGCGCCGCGCCCCAGTCGTACTCCGTCAGTGGCACACCGACGCGCGCCGCACGCCGCACCTGGGCGTTGAACGAGCTGTCCGCGTTGAACGGGCGGTAGTAGTTGAAGTTCGCGCCCACCGCGAGCACGTTCGTGATGTAGTAGTTCAGCGCCAGGCCCGGACCCGGGTGGTTCACGAACTGATCGTTCAAGCTCGTGGCCCAGTAGGGCTGCACCTCGAAGCGGCGCACGCGTAGCGCGTACAGCTGCTGCACGGCGTAGATCTGCTCCCCGAGATCCTTGGCAGCCTCCTTGTCGAAGTCGAGGTTGGGGCACGCCTCGGGGTCGATCTGACAGATGTCACCCAGGCCTGTGCCGCCGAGGTCCTCTTCGCCAGGGATCTCGCCGTCAGGGATCTCGCCGTCAGGGACTTCGTCCCCCGCTACCTCTTCTCCGTCAGCAGCAGCTTCCGGCTCATCCGCGGTTTGGGCCAACGCGGCAGCCGGGCACACGCAAAGCGCCGCTGCTACGAGGAGCCCGATGGGACGTTTTTTCATCCGATGCCTCTTCCGCTCTCCTCAAGGACCTGTTGGTAACTGGAGTCGCGCAACTACGTGAAAAGATTGAAGAATTTGGCTGGGTGGGAGTGCCGCAGGACTATATCACGCGGGATTTCGAGCAATCAATATCCAATGTCAGTCCGCACTAAAACTCAGCCGAGAGTGTTGAATCACAGCCCTGGTGGAACCAAGCCGCTGGTCTGGTTCCTAGCCTTCGTCGTGCCCTAGCAGCGCCTCGACGAAGTCCTCGGGGACGAAGTCGTGGAGATCACTCGCTCGCTCACCCAGCCCGATGAACCGAACTGGGACACGGAGCTCATCCGCGATCCCGAGCACCATGCCACCCTTGGCGGTGCCGTCCAGCTTGGTCAGGACCACGCCTGTCAGGTCGAGAGCATCTTTGAACTCGCGGGCTTGCGCAAGGGCGTTCTGTCCGTTCGTCGCGTCGAGCACCAAGAGCACCTCGTGAGGCGCGCCGTCCAGCGCCTTGCCCGCGGTCTTCGCGATCTTCTTCATCTCCACCATCAGGTTCGTCTTGGTGTGGAGACGCCCTGCGGTGTCCGCGAGCACGACATCCGCGCCAGTCGCCTTCGCGCGCTCGATGGCCTCGAAGATGACGCTCCCTGGATCCGCGCCATCTTTCCCGCGCACCACCTCACAGCCCACGCGATCACCCCACACCACCAACTGCTGCACCGCTGCCGCGCGGAACGTGTCCCCCGCAGCCAGTACGCAGCGCTGACCTTCCTGGGTGAGGCGCGTGGCGAGCTTACCGATGGTCGTCGTCTTACCGGCGCCGTTCACCCCGACGAGCAGCACCACGGTCGGCTGATCGCGGAGCTTGAAGGCGCCCGGATCACCCACGTTCAGCGTGCGGAGCGCCTCCGCGCGGAGCGCTCGCCACACCGCATCGGCGTCCTTCAGCTCGCCCTTGGCGAGGCCTTCCTTGAGCCGCTCGAGCAGCGCCTCCGTCGTCTTCACGCCGACGTCGCCCGCCAGCAAGATCTCCTCGATCTCTTCGGCGATCGCCGGGTCCACCTCGCGGCGCCCGGTGACGAGCGCCTTCAAGCGACCGAAGAAGCCCTCGCTCTCGCGGCTCCGCGCGAGGCCCTTACGCAGGCTCTTCAGGTCACGGCGGGAGGTGAGGGAAGGGCGGTCCCCGTCGCTCGCGGGCGCGTCGCTGGGCGGCGCCGCCTCGCTCGTGGGAGCTGCTTCGGGCTCCGCTTCGCTCGGTGGCGCGGGCCGCTCCGAGGCGGCCTTCGGCTCCTCTCGGGGCCGCGGCTCGCGCACCGTGGCCTGGCGATCCTTGCTCTTCTCGGCGCTCTTCGCAGGCTCGGTCTTGCTCTTCGGCGCCGGCTCCTTCGCCTCAGGCAGCTTCTCCGGCGTCTGGGCAGGGGGCAGCTCCCCGGCGGACCTCCTGCTCATCAGGAGGTAGCCCACGATGGCTAAGACGACGACTGCGATGATGGCGTAGATCATGGAGCTTGGGCGCGGTCACCGGGTTCGGACCGTAGGAGGCTGCCTTGGAGTAGCTCCCCAGGCGACGACCGGGGCCGACTATAGGGAGGGGGCTTCTGAGCCGTCAACAGCTCGTGCGCCTGAAGTGTGTTCTCCAGCCGCCCGCGGCCTCGAACCGGTCCAGGCGCTCCGAGGTCGCCTGTCCGGCGTGCGCTCCTCGGGGGCGCTTTGCCCGGCGTTCGCTTCAGCTTGGCTCCAGCGGCTCAGCTTGGCGCCAGCGTCGTCAGCTTGGCTCCAGCGGCTCTGCGTGACCCTGCGTCGGCTGCTCCTCCAGCAGCTGGCGTTCGACCTGAGCGTCGGGTGGGGTGGGGCCATAAGCCGCACGCTCCACCGCCTTCGCCCAGCGCGCCACGTCGGGGACGTCGCGCGCCTGCGCTGCGGCGACCACCTGACCAGGTGTGGGCGCGCCGTCGCCGTCGAACGGGCGCCCCGCGCGGCGCGCCCAGCGCACCAGGCGATCGAGCGCCGCGCGCCGTCGTGACACCAAGGCAATAGACAGCTCACCTGGTGGTGGTAAGGGGCGCTCGAGGCTCGAGTGCCACGGCGCCTCCACCTGCAGCCGAACCCCCTCGAGCGCGCCGAGCTGGAGCTCCTGTGCGCTGGGGAGCTCGAAGCGCCCGTCCGCGTCGGTCAGCGCGCTCACCGGCGCGTCCGCGGCGAAGCTCGGCACGAGCAGCATGACCGTCGCGCCCGCCACCGTCGTCCCCTCGTGCGCATCGGTCACCACGCCGCTCCAGCCGCCGCTCGTCGGCCCGGCCCCCACGCGCGCCACCGCGGCGGTTCCGCGCGGAAGCTCGGGTCGTCGTCGCGTCGGCTCCCGGCGCCCTGGGCGGTACCAGGCCCGGATCAGCCAGCCGGTGATCAGCAGCGCGGCGCCGAGCAGCGCGAGGCGACCGAACGGGCTCGGGCGCGGCACCGGGAGATCGATCTGGAGATCGGCGGGCGGCCGGTAGGCGGGTGAGCCCGGGAGGAAGCGGAGCGTGACCCGCAAGGTGGGCTCGTCGCTCGGATCGAGCGCCACCGGGAGGGAGGCGCGCCCGTTTCGAATGGGGGCCGCGGCGAGGCTCCGATCGCCTCGCAGCGCCTCGACGTATCCGTGCGGAACCGGCTCGCCGCGGGCCTGCACCGAGAGCTCGACCGGCTCTCCCGTGCGCGGGGGCGCTACCAGCGCGAGCTCCACCGGGACCGTCCTGAGCACCGGGGTCAGCGCCTCCGCCGCGCCGATCCCGCGCTGCGCGCGGATCCGGGCGCCGAGCTGCGCGGGCCCGGGCGAGCCGAGCAGCGCCGAGGTGGCCTTGAACTCCGCGCGTTGCCCGAGGCTCACGCGGGTGGTGCCGAGCGCTCGCTCCTCCCCCGTGAGCTCACGCAGGAACAGCTCTACGGGCACTTCTCGAGGCTGCAGGTCGGTGTGCTCGGCGCGGGTGGCCACCGAGATGGGGTGCTCGTCGCGGTCGAGCGGGAGCGCGACGGGCGGGGGTTGAAACGCCAGCGTCGGGCTCAGGCCTTGAGCCTCGGTCGACACCCGGAGCGCCGCGCCGTCGTAGTGGGTGTCTCCCGCGTAGCGGAGCTCCAGCGCCGCGCCGAGCTGCGGATCGAAGCGGATGCAAGCGGCGCCTTCGGGCGAGGTGGTGAGCGTGTACTGGCGATCGGGGCGCCGCGTCACCGCCACCAGATCTTCGGCGCAGGGCTGCACCGCGCCAGCGGGGAGGGTTGGGGGTGGGCTCTGCTCGGGGTCGAAGCGCAGCGCGACCTCGGCGCCGCCGATGGGGCGGTTCGTGTCGTCGCTCAGCCGCACCCGGAGCTCCACCCTGGTGGCGTGGGGCGCGACGCGCGCCTCGAGCCGCGCCCCGCCTTGGATGCGCACCTTGGCGCCCTGGCTGCTGGGGCTCAAGGTCAGGAGCGTGAGCAACCCGGCGCTCGCCAAGAGCCAGCTCCCGCGGTGTCGGTCGAAGCGCACCGGCGGAGGCTAGCACTGCGGGCGCCGCGCGGGGCGCTACCCTGGGCCGAGGGATAGGGTGCGAGGCTCCGAGCTTCGGATTGAAGACCCGACCTCCGCGCTCGTCCAACGCGCCGTGCGTCCTCCTTGCTCGAAGCGCGGTGCTCCGAACGCCTCGTGGCGCCCGCGGGCAGCTACGCGCCCCCCATCAGCGGCAGCGAGCAACCCCTCACCAGTGGCAGCACCACCTGAAGCGGCGTCTCGTGCCTCGCGTATCCCTCTGCAACCCGGTGGCGCGTCGTGGTAGCTTCGCGTCGCATGGCTGCCTGGCTCACTCGAGCGCTCCCGGCGTTGGTTTGCTTGGGGTGGCTGCTCATGGCCACCCCCGCCCAGGCGAACGAGAAGGTCGACGCGCTCGCCAAGCAGCTCAAATCGAGCGAGGACTTCCGGGTGCGCACTCAGGCAGCGCTCGCGCTGGGCGCCTCGAAGAGTCACCTCGCGGTGAAGCCGCTCTGCGGTGGCCTCGCGGACACGAACGCCAGCGTGCGAGCCGCCGCGGCGGCGGCGCTCGGCAAGCTCCGGAAGGGGGGCCTGCGTTGCTTGAAGGCGCGCGAGTCCCGCGAGAAGACCGCGTCCGTCAAGAAGCAGGTGAAGGCCTCGGCCAAGCGGATCGAGAAGGCGCTCGGTCCGGTGGTGGGCCCCAAGACGGCGTACTACGTCGCCATCGAGATCAGCAACGGGACGGACGCCTCGAATACCGTCGTCGAAACACAGGTCAAGAACGGCCTCTTGAAGGTGTTCAAGAAGCACGACGACTTCGCCGTCGCCTCTCCTGAGGACACCATCGACGACGCCAAGAAGCTGCTCGCGGAGTTCTCTCAGGCGAGCGGCTTCCTGCTCCAGAGCAAGGCCACGCTGACGCACGTGGGGGGCGTCATGAAGGTGAAGCTCGCGGTGAGCGTGTTCGACTACCCGAACCGCGCGCTCAAGGGCAGCTACAGCGTGACCGTGGGCTTCCCTGACATCGAGGTGGGTGATCAAGCCGCGCGGAAAGAGCTGCTGGCGGAGGCGGGGCGGAGCGCCGCAGAGAAGTTCCGTGACAACGCCGCGCAGTTCAATAAATAGGCCGCGCCAGCGACCCTCAGGCCGCGGCGCGATGAGCGGGCTGGGGAGGGGAGGCGGGCGCACGCCCTGCCAGCGCCGCGGCATTTGTTGCTCACCGCACGAGTTCCCCCGTACGCTTGCGTTGACCCGGCTCGCCACGTGGCGCGCCGCAGAGAAGTGAGCACGAACCACCCAGCGGAGTGACCATGTCCGGGCGCCACAAGCGAAGCTTGAAGAACTACCTGCTGGACCCGCATTTCCAGCTTAAATACACCGGCTACCTGGTGCTGATCGCGGTGCTGCTCTCGGTGGCGCTGGGCTTCGTGCTGTGGCGCACCAGTGACGCCGTCCTCGCCCAGAGCGAGAAGAGCGTGAGCCTCGGCGAGCAGGTCGTGAAGCGCGGCCGCGACGTGGTCGACGAGAGCAAGAAGGTCAGCCAGGTTGTCAAAATGAATATAGTCAAAGATCCTGACTATAAGGACAACCCCGCCTTGCTCGAGGTGTTCGAGGCCGACGCCAAGGGGCAGGACGAGCGCCTGAGCCAGCAGCAGCGTGACCTGGAAGACCAGGCGAAGGCGCTGCGCGCCCAGTCCGACGAGCTCGCGAGCCAGCGCCGCACCATGAGCTACGCGCTCATCGGGGTGCTGGTGGCGCTGGTGGTGTTCATCGGGCTGGCGGGCATCGTCGTCACGCACCGGGTGGCGGGCCCCATCTTCAAGATGAAGCGCCAGCTGCGCGAGGTGGGCAGTGGTCACCTGCGCGTCCCCAGCGCGCTCCGTAAGGGGGACGAGCTAGTGCACTTCTTCGAGACCTTCGCCGACATGGTGCGGGGCCTCCGGGAGCGCCAAGAGCGGGAGATCGCGTTGCTCGACGACGCCATCGTGAGGCTCGAGGGGAAGGCGCAAGAAGGCGACCTCGAGCCGCTGCGAAAGCTCCGGGAGGAGATGCAGGGCGCGCTCGAGACCTGAGCGCTCGAAGCTCTGGCGCTCGAGATCCTAGCGCCGGGCGTTCGTTGTTTCCTCACGGGAATGGATGAGGCGCGTGAGCGCTGGCCGTGCGCGGGCTGCTCGCTAGCGCTGAGGGTGCGCTTCGGCTGAATCCATCAGGTTATCTGACTAGAACGCCGCCGGGACGTACTCGATCCGGAGCTCACCCTCGACGAGCGAGACGCTCGCGACGTCGAAGCGCAGCCGCTCGGCGCTGGGGTCGTGACGGTAGCGGCGCTGCCACAGGCGCTCCCCCGCGCGCCGCACGCGGAAGCGCTTCTTGCCGTCCACCGAGCTGAGCCCGCGCGTCCAGGCGCTCGCGCTGCGCGTCCGCACCTCCACCACCACGATCAGCCCTTCGCGCCTCGCCACGATGTCGAGCTCGAGGCGCCCCACCCGCAGGTTGGTGGCCACGATCTGGAAGCCGGAGCGCACCAGGTATTGCGCGACGCGCTGCTCGGCGAGCTGCCAGCTCAGTCGCGCGGACACGGCGCCGGGTTCGGCCAGTGCCGCCAAGAGTTGCGCCCCCAGAGGAGCAGCGTGGCCCCTTCGGGGAGCAGCGCTCCGTCGACCTACACGCTGAGCTCCTCACCACCCGACGCAGGGCGCTCTGCCGATGCGCGTTCTGCCGACGCGTGCTCAGTCAGCGTGGGGCTGCGCTCTGCCGGCACCGCGTTCAGCCGGCGCAGCTCAGTAGTCGTACTTCTTGGGGCAGTTCTCCTCGACGAGTGAGCACTCACCCGCCGGCGCGCCGCCCTCGTCTTCCTTCACGCAGTAGTAGCCGGCGAGCTGGGCGCCACCCAAGCCAGGATCGTCCATCAGCTTCTCGCAGCTGAAGCCGCTGGGGCACTCGCAGTAGCTCGCGCCGTCGTCCGTCTTGCCGTCCACGTTCTTGCAGCGGCAGGAGCAGTACACCGCGCGATCCTCACGGCGATCCGTGAGCTGGGGCTGCACCGGCGCCGCCACCACGTCCTCCGGGTTGGAGCCATCCGTCCCGGGGATGTTGCACTCCGCCCCGGCCGCCAGGTTGCCGTAAGGGCAGCTCACCCGGCCGCGGAACTGGTTCACCAAGCACACGCGGGTGGCGCACTGGAACGAGCGGCTCTCGACGTTGACCTCTTCCTCCGAGAACCCGCTGAAGCGCGGGTTGTACTCATCCTCGGGGATGCACGGGTCGCCCACCGCGCCGCTGTCGCAGCCGAACGCCGCGAAGCCGAGGGCCGCCACCACGAGCATCATTTGGGTTGAGATGGTCTTCATTCGTCTGCTGTCCTAGGGGCGAGGGGGCGCGCGGTCTTTGAATGGGCTCGAACCGGCTGCGGCGCAGGGTAAGGATTGCGGCGCAGTGTGGGGATCGAGGTGGGTACCGAGCGCCCTGGCAGTGCTAGCGACGCGCCTGGGGCCAACACGAGCCCGGAGACTGGCGCGAGCCGGAGGGCCAGCGCCGCCGCTTCGGGGCCTAAGCTAGTCGAGCGCTCACGGCGCCGTCAATCCGAAAACAGGCCTGCGTGAGGAGCTCTTGCGCATGGCGTTCAGGCGGAAAAACTGCCTTGAAACTGGAATCGACCTCGACGGCGTCGTGGAAGGGTGAGCGCCGGGTTTGGGGGTTGGACGGCACCGCGCTCGAGCGGCGCTGCGGGCCGCGCCTGCTAGGCCTCGTGGCGCCGCTCTGGAACGGTTGTCCGGAGCGGTTGTCCGGAGCGGTCGTCTGGAGCGGTGTGCGGCCGCTCGGCGGGCGGTCGATTTTACGCTGAGCCTCGAACTATTCGCTGTTAAAAGAAGCTGCTCCAGGGCGGACGGGGGCGCTTGACAAGCCTTGCCCGGGCTTCCTAACATCCCCCCGCCCGCACTGGTATGTGTTGATTCTCATTAGGTTTTTGGGCCGTATTAGGTTTTTGAGCCGCGTTAGGTTTCGAGCCGCCCAGCTCCCACGCCCAAGATTGTGACAGCGACCGTGGTCAACCCAAGGAAGAAACGAGGACCGATGTCGAGAAAGCGCCTTGCCGCCGCCTGGATTCTCAGCTCCGCCTGCCTGTTCGGCGGCGTGATCACCTCTGATGCGGTGGCGCAGGAGGTCATCGATCTGGATGAGGATGAGCCGGCGAAGGGCCCGAAGCCGAAGGCTGGCGGTGACGTCGACATCGATCTGGACGAGGAAGGCGGCTCCACCCCCACGGGGCCGGTCGTCGCTGGCCAGATGACGGAGGAGGCGGCCGCGGCGAAGAAGCTGTTCGACGGCGAGCGCTGGAGCGAGGCCGCGCTGGAGCTCTACCGGGTGTGGAGCGGGGAGACGGGGGACGATCCGGGTAACCGCCAGCTGGCCGAGTATTACCTCGCGATCAGCTTGTTCCGCCTGAAGTTCTACCAGTCGAGCTACGTGCTCTTCAGCAACATCGCGGACAACAAGAACCACCTGAAGTTCAAGGAGACGCTGCTCTGGCTGGCGAAGCTCGCGACGGAGCTGCCGGAGCCCGCCGACATCATCGAGCGGGTAGGTAAGTATTCTGACGACCAGGTGGCGCGCTTCAACAACCCGCAGCAGCGGGATTTGTTCTGGCAGCTGAACTACATGCTCGGCCGCTACAAGTACCGCAACCGCCAGTTCAACGACGCCATCCGCCTGTTTCAGAAGGTGGACGCTTCGAGCGAATACTACGTCCGCTCGCAGTTTTTCAGCGGCGTCAGCTACGTCCAGCTCCGCAAGTCGATCCCCGCGGTGAAGTCCTTCCAGCGGATCGAGAAGGCGATCGACGACGGCGTGAAGGGCGTGGAGGACGAGACCCGCATGCGGGACCTCTCCTACCTCTCGATGGCGCGCACCTACTACTCAGCGTCGATCAAGCTGGACGCCGAGACCAACGCGCCGTCGGTGAACAGCACCATGCTGAGCGCGGCCGTCAAATACTGGAACTTGATCGACGTCGGCAGTGAGTACTGGCTGGACGCCGTGTTCGAGCAGTCTTGGGCCTACTTCATGGCGGGCGACTACCCGCGCGCGCTGGGGAACATCCACACGATCCAGTCGCCGTACTTCCCGAACTCGTTCTACCCCGAGGCGGACATCCTCAAGGCGGTCATCTACTTCGCGAACTGCAACTACGAGGGCGCGACCACCATCGTCGCCCGGTTCAACAAGAAGTACCAGCCGATCAAGGACGAGCTCGACAAGACGCTGAAGCGCTTCAAGGGCGCGAACCAAGAAGAGCCGTTCTTCAAGTTTCTGAACCAGGTGCGCGACGGCAAGGCTGACCTCAGCCCCACCATCAAGCCCATCGTGGAGAACGCGCTGAGCGATCGTCAGCTGCTCCGCAACATCGAGTACGTTCGTGTGCTGGATGAGGAGCTCGTCCGCTACGGTCAGGCGCCGGCGGGGTTCAAGAACTCCAAGATCGGCAAGCAGGTGCAGGACGTGGTGAAGTTCGCCAGGCAGCAGGCGGTGAAGCAGGCGGGTGAGCTCGCCATGCAGCGCTACCAACGCAACCTGGACGAGCTCGATGAGCACCTGCGTAACGGTGAGAAGATCCTCATCGACATCACCAACGCGCTCCGCAACAAGCTGGATGAGCGACTGAAGGGCGGTCAGGTCTCCAAGGCCGACTCGAAGATCTTCGGTGTCGTTCAACCGGACGAGGAGCACGTCCTTTGGCCATTCGATGGCGAGTACTGGCGCGATGAGCTTGGGTTCTACCGTCAGGTCGTTGAGTCCGCGTGTGGGAGGTAAGAAGTAAATCATGAACTCTTCCCGAGTCGTCCCCGTTCTAGCCGCGCTGTTTGGCCTGGTGTTGTCGTCGACTGACGGCGACGCCGCGCAGGCGCAGCCCATGCCGAACTCCTGCGTCGCCCCTGAGGCCGAGAAGGCGGTCTCAGCGTGCCCAGGTGGCCCCAAGACCTTCGAAATCAAGCAGAAGCGTGGCGCTGCGTTCAAGAGCGCCCCGCCTCCGCGTGACGTGAAGGCCCAGAAGGATGTCAAGCCTGGCAACCCCGACGAGGAGATGTCGGCGGGCACCCGTGACCAGCGCACCACGGTGCTCAAGGCGCGCGGTCGCGCGCTGCTGATCACCGAGATCCAGGGCCTCGAGCGGCTCTTCAGCCGCACTTCGAAGACCTCTCCCGACCGCCCGCAGCTGATCCGCCGCTTGGCGGAGGCCTACGTCGAGCTCGAGAGCGCGGCCAACCGCGACAAGATCGAGGCCGACGTCAAGGCGGCGGACCTCAAGTCGAGCAAGAGCAAGGACAAGGTCGCGCAGATCAACCAGGCGCGCAAAGCCTCGGCCCAGGCGAAGAAGATCGTCGAGGCCTCGCGGTCCAAGGCCATCGCTTATTACAAGCTGATGAAGACCGCCTACCCGACGTACTCGAAGATCGACGAGGTGCTCTACTACCTCGCCTATGAGTATGAGCAGGCGAAGGACCTCAAGAACGCTCGCGCGGTCTACTACGAGCTGATCCAGAAGGCGCCGAAGTCACCCTACATCCCCAACGCTTACCTGGCGTTCGGTGAGCTGTTCTTCCAAGAGGCGCAGGCCGACCCGAGCGCGTGGGCGCTCGCGGAGCAGTCCTACCGCAAGGTGACGGAGTACCCGGCGCCGAACAACAAGGTGTTCGGCTACGCGCACTACAAGCTCGGTTACGTCTATTGGAACCAGGGCGAGTACGCGAAGGCGCTCCAGGAGTTCAAGGAGGTCATCAACTTCGGTGACAAGCACCCGACGCTCCCGAACTCGAAGCAGCTCGCCAAGTCGGCGCGCCGGGACTTGATCCCGGTGTACGCCGCGAGCGGCCGCCCCGAGACGGCGTTCAACTTCTTCAAGGGGCTGAGCGGCGACGCGGGCGGCGAGACGAAGCTGACGCTCGACATGCTCAACGAGCTCGGCTTGGCCTACCTCGACACGGGTTACTACAAGGAGGCCATCACCCTGTATCAGGACCTGATGAGCCGCGATAAGGGCGAGCGGACTTGCTTCTACCAGGGGCAGATCAGCACCGCCACGATGGCGCTCAAGAGCAGCGACAAGGACGCGATCCGGAATGAGCTCGATCGTCAGCTGACGGTGCGCAACGGCTTCGTCAAGGAGGGCGGCCGCTCGGAGAAGGCGAAGATCGAGTGCTCGAACCTCACCGCGGGGCTGCTCGCCGAGACGGCGATGTCTTGGCACCTCGAGGCGGTCGGCTCGGGCGGCGTGCGCGGCACCGGCGACAAGAAGACGATGGACCTGGCGGCGCTCCTCTACCAGAAGATCGCCGATAACTTCACCTCGCAGGAGTTCTCCAAGTTCACCTTCCCCCGGATCGTGAAGGAGGACTGGCCGAACCTCTACAAGATCAAGTACGCCATGGCCGACCTCCTGTACTTCCAGGAGCGGTGGGACAAGTGCGGTCCGGCGTTCGACGCCGTGGTGGCCGAGAACCCCACGGGTCCGGACGCCGCCGAGGCAGCGTTCGCTTCGGTGCTCTGCTACCAGAAGATGTACGACCAGATCTACAAGGGGGACGCGGATCGCAAGGGCAAGGGCCTGGGTCCGGCGGGCGGCACCGACGACAAGAAGGGCGCCAAGAGCAGTGAGTGGGAGAAGCTCAAGCCCAAGGAGCTGACCGAGATGCAGCAGGGCATGGTGACGGCGTTCAACCGTTACGTCTGCTACGTCAAGCCGCCCAAGGGCGACGCGAAGGCGTACGATAACTACGTCGACGTGAAGTTCGCTCGCGCTCGAACCTACTTCGAGTCGCAGCACTGGGAGGAGGCCGCGCTGTCCTTCCGCGACATCGCGCTCAACCACGCGGATCACGAGTCGGCCGTGTTCGCGGCCCAGCTCTACCTCGAGTCGGTGAACGTGCTCGGCTCGAAGGCGGAGCCCCCGCGGCCCTCGTGCTTCGACACCATGGGCTCGGACGTCCCGATCTTCATCGGCTCTTTCTGCGGTAGCGGGAAGAAGGGTGAGGACAACAAGGAGCAGTGCGAGACGCTCAACCGCATCCAGTGCGACATCCAGCGCCTCAAGGCGCAGAAGACGGTCGAGCTGGCGGACGCGACGCAGAGCAAGGGCGACACGGGCAAGGCCCTGGCGCTCTACCAAGAGGGCGGCGACGCCTACCTGTCTCTGTGGCGCGAGTACGGCGAGAAGCAGCTCGAGGCCGGCGAGAAGTCGCAGTGCGGCGCGATGGACGAAATCGTCTACAACATGGCGCGCGCCTATCAGGCAGGTCGCCTGCTCGCCAAGTCGATTCAAGCTCGCTTGATCTTGCTCAGCCCGCGCTACGGGATGAACAAGTCAGACTTGGCGATGAAGGCCACCTACGAGATTGGCGGCAACTACCAGGCGATCGCGGTGTACGATCAAGCGGCGGACTTCTTCGAGAAGTACGCCGAGGACACCAAGTATCGCGGTGAGTTCGCCGATCAGGCCTTGAGCGATGCGGTGGTGCTCCGGCTCGGTCTCGGGCAGGAAGATCGCGCTATCAACGCGGCGGGTAAGTTCAACACCCACTTCGGCGCTCGCAAGCCTGAGCAGGCCGCGCAGATCGCGTTCGCGGTCGCGGCGCACTACGCGGAGAAGAAGGACTGGGCCCAGGTCGCGCGGCGCCTCCAGGCGGCGATGCGGCTCATCGACAGCAAGGCTGCCTTGGACGTGAAGGTCCAGGCTCACGCCCTCGCGGGTCGCGCCTACGTGGAGCTGAACCGTGGGCGCAACGCCGACACCGAGTACGGTATCGTGGTTGCCACCTGGAAAGATCCGAAGAAGGCCGCGGACGCCATCATGGCGGACGGCGGTGAGGCGCGTCGTTTGGGCCGCGCGCTCGAGGCGGTGGGCGAGGCGATGTTCTACTTCGCCGAGAAGAAGCGCGCGAAGGTCGAGGCGGTGCGCTTCCCCGAGTACAAGGGCGCCGGCACCACCCAGGCCGTCAAGGAGCACATCGACACCAAGGTCAAGGCGTGGATCGGCAAGAAGCGCCCGTTGATCCAGGAGGCGACGGACGAATACTCGAAGATCGTGAACCTCGTCCCGTCACCGCCGCCCAAGTGGGTCATCGCCTCGGGTGCTCGAGTGGGTGAGATGTGGGGCACCTTCGTGAAGGAGTTCCGCGCGGCGCCCATCCCGACCTTCATGCGGCAGGACTACGAGCTTCGGACGGCGTACTACGGCGCGCTGGACGACGCCTCGGAGCCCCAGAAGCAGATGGCGAAGTCGGCGTTCCGCACCTGCTTGGATTACTCGGTGAAGTTCCAGTACTTCGATGAGTTCTCCCGCGCGTGTGAGGTGTGGCTCGCTGACCAGTACAAGAGCGAGTTCCACCTGATCGACGAGTTCCGGGGCTCCCCGAACCTGGTCAACAGCACGCTCAAGGAGCACCCGTACCCCATCAACATCGGTGGCGAGCCATTCGTCACTGCGCCCCCCGTAACGGACGAGCCAAAGGCAGACGCGAAGTAAGTCGCGCCCAACGGGAAACCAAGGAGGCGCCGAGCTCAGCCAGGGTGCTGAATGAGGCGCCCCTCGTCCCACGATTCAGGGAGTTTCAGATGACTTTGAAGTACGTTTCAGTGTTGGGTTTGCTTGGCTGCGTGGCGTGCGGTGGCTCGGCGAGCGTGGACCCGAAGACGCCTGACAAGGACAGCGGGCAGCGCGACCAAGGCGGGCAGGCGGTCAGTGAGGCTGCCGCCGCTGGGTTCCAGCGCGCGCTCGACAAGTTCGTCGCCAATGACCGCTCGGGGAACTGGACGGAGGCCAGCTGCTCCAGCGTGGGCGCGGAGTTCCTCGCGGCCGCGGAGGAGCAGCGGAAGAGCAGCGGTAAGGCGCTGCCCGAGGCGCTCTACAACGCGGGTCTCGCGTTCGCGCGCTGTGGTCAAGACGAGAAGGCCAAGAAGCACTTCCAGGAGGCGGCCAGCGCGTCCTCGGATTTCCACCGCGCGCGGGGTCAGCTGGCGCTCTACGAGTACCAGACGACCAAGAACATCGACGCCACGATCGAGAAGCTCGAGCAGATCATCCGTGACGCGAAGTTCCAGAACGTGGAGGCGCTCGTCAGCGTCGCTGCGCTTCAGCTGGAGCGCGGCAATGAGGTGGCGAACGCCGACGGCAAGAATGATCTCGAGCGCGCCAAGCTGAACATCCAGCGCGCGCTCGCGATCGACGACAGCTTCATGCCGGCGTTCAACCAGCTCGCGATCTACTACCTGGAGCTCGCCAAGCGCAGCGCGGAGGGCGCTAAGAAGCAGGGCAAGCAGCGCCGCAGCCTGGTGGTCGCTTCGGATCAGGGCGTGGACGTCAACCGTCAGCAGCTCGACCTAGCGGCGCTCGTGGCATCCCAGGCGATCCGCAAGAACCCGAAGTACGCGCCCATCCACAACACGGCCGGCCTCATCCAGGTTCAGCTGCGCGACTACAACGGCGCGGTTCAGAGCTTCAAGCGGGCGCGCTCGTTGGACCCCAAGTTCTTCGAGGCGCACATGAACTACGCCGCGGTGAACTTGAGCTTCAGGGGGTTCAGCGAGGCAGAGCAAGCCTACCGCGACGCGATCAAGCTGCAGCCGAAGACGTTCGAGGCGCACCTGGGGTTGGCGCTGGCGCTGCGTGGTCAGATCAACGACGCGAACTTCGACAAGAACGTCGCGGAGGCTCAGAAGCACCTCGACGAGGCGCGGAAGATCGCGCCCGATCGCGCGGAGACCTACTACAACGAGGCCATCCTCACGCAGGAGTACAAGGCCAAGGGTGACGAGAAGAACTCGATCCCGATGTTGAAGAAGGCCGCGAGCATCTACGACACCTTCGTGAGCAAGGCGGGGTCCGACGCGGCGTTCGCCTCGGCCGTGAAGATCGCGAAGGACCGCTCCACGGATATCTCGGACACCATCAAGTTCATCGAGGATGGCAAGAAGGCGCAGGACGACATGCCTCCGCCGCCCGCCGGCGAGTGATCTGACGACGCGCTCGAGCGGAGTGAGGGCGGCAGGTGGGGCCGCCCTCTCGCTTTTTTGGGGTTGAGGGTCGCGCCCGAAGCTGCGGCCTTCTGGGGGAGAGACCTGCGGATTCGAAGTCCGGCAGTCCAAGGGCAAGCTTCAATGAGGCTGAGTCCTTGCAGACCTCAGACGGGAGAGTCCGCCGTTGGCCGAGCGGCGGGCTCCGGAGCGGTGCCGTCCAACCCCCTCAATCCCTGAAAACCCCCGGGGTGTGCGATGGTCACCGTGCGGCTTCAATGAGGGGCCTCGAGGGACTCAGAGGGGACCTTCCAGCATTCTTTTCAGGCCCCACGGCTTCAGCAGAGCGGTAACTTTCTTGTCGCACAGAAAGTGCCCAAGGAGGAGCCAAGGAGGGGAACCTAACGCCGAACGCTGTGTCTCTTGGCCCCGTGCCTCGGCGCAGCGTTCCTCGATGGGTGCAACCCAAGCACACACCCAAACACACAGGGTGCCTCCTCCATGGTGGGGGTGGTAAAACCCCGTTGACGTCCCCCACCTGGGGGAAGTACAATGAGACTATAATTCCGGCGGATCATTCTGAGGAGGCTGCAATGTCAAAGAAGCTCGGTTTCGCGTTGTTGTTGGGCGCAGCGTTCGTGTTCGTGGCTCCATCGGCCATGGCACAGACGGCGAAGGATAACGACGAGGGATATGGTTACGAGTTCGATGACGACCCGCTCAGCGCGGGAGGCTTTGGCCCGAACGACGCCACCATCCGTGTGAGGCCACAAGCCGCGCGGACGACGTTGATTCGGCCGCGGACGTCCTTCGTCCCGGAGATGCTGAAGTCGGTCGAGGACCTCTGAGCGCTCGTTCTACAGGTCCATTCAGCTAAACACTCACGCTCCATGCCAAGGCCTGCGGTTCACGCCGCGGGTTGACTCAGCCGCAGGGCTGGTTGGTTCGCACGGCAGGCTCAGGCCATCACCTTCGGGTTCTTGGCAGGTAGCGTGGGTCTCGGTGGGCCCCCCACTCGCAGTCAAGGAAATAGGTATGTCCAAAGCTGTTCTCACATTCGCGCTGTATAACGGTGACGAGCTCCTGCGACGCGAGACCGTCAGCCAGGATATCGTCAAGGTGGGGAAGGACCCCAAGAGTCACCTGCGGGTCGACGACGAGCTCGCGTCGCGGATGCACGCGGTGATCGAGGTTGGAGGGCCAGAGGACATCACCTTGATCGACCTGGGCAACGACCCAGGGACGCAGGTCAACGGGGCCCGGGTGAACAAGTGCAAGGTCCACGTGGGCGATCAGATCGAGATCGGTTCCACGCGGATCGTGCTCGAGAGCGCGGAGGCGGTGGTCGCCGCTGCGGAGGCGCCCGTCGCGGCTCCTCCACCGATCGCAGCTCCGCCACCCGCTGCTGCGCCCATCGCAGCTCCAGCGCCCGTCGCGGCTGCAGCGCCCGTCGCAGCTGCAGCCGTCGCGGCCGCTGCGCCGGCGCCGGTGGACAACCCGTTCGCGTCGGGGGCCGCTTCGAATCCTTTCGCCTCGGCCGCGGCCTCGAACCCCTTCGCGGCGGCTTCGAATCCGTTCGACGTGGGGACCAACCCCTTCGCCAGCACCCCGATGAGCAGCGATGCTGCCCGTCGTGCGGCGCTCGCGGTTCCGGACGACGCGCCTCCCGGCACCTACACCTACACGCTGGTGAAGAGCGCGCCCGATGTGCCCGCCGACGAAGTGGAGCAGTCGAACGTCCAGGCCGTGGAGGTGATGGTGCTGTGGGGGACGAACGTGCTCCACGTCTCGCACCTGACCCCGCCGCGCAGCTTCTACGTCGGTGAGGAGCGCAGCAAGAACCTGGCGTGTGACTTCTTCATCCCAGCGGAGAGCCTGAGCGTCGCGCGCATGCCGGTCGTGGTGGGCAACTCGAGCGGGGTGAGCGTCGTCATCCCTCAAGGCGCGAAGGGCTACATCGAGATCCCAGGGCAGGCGCGGATGACGTTGGATGAGGCGCGGCAGCGCGCCCAGCCTTGCGCCGAGCTGAGCGGCGCGCAGCAGCTGGCGCTGCCCGGTGGTGCGAAGGCGCGCATCGAGCTCGGTGAGTTCGTGTTCCAGGTCGGCGTCGTCAACGCGGGCAAGCGTGTCCCGGCGGGCATCCTGGTGGGGCTCGAGGTCGCGGTGCTGATGTACTTCGCCCTGTCGTTCTTCACGGTGGGCGGCTTCATCGCGGCGCTGGCGTTCTTCGTCCCGCCGATGGGCCTCCTCGACGATGAGGGTCGCGACAAAGAGCAGGCGGTCTTGATGGCGCAGATGCTCAAGGCCAAGAGTGAACGCGAGGAGCAGGAGAAGGAGACCGAGCAGGTCACCGAGGCCGACGCGGACAACAAGGAGGGTGGCACTGGGACGCGCGCCAAGGGCGAAGAAGGCTCGATGGGCAAGCAGACCAGCAAGGACACCAACAAGCGCTACGCAGTGCAGGGTCCCAAGGACAACCCGGATCCGCACATCGCGCGTCAGGCCGCGCTGCGTGAGGCCACCGAGTTCGGTCTCATCGGTCTCTTGAACACCGGCGCCGCGGGTGATCCCAACGCTCCCACCGCGGAGTGGGGTCGTGACACCTCGTTGGGCAACGCCGAGGTGAGCGCGATGGGCAACATGTGGGGCGACGAGATCGGCGACGCCTATGGCGCCGGTGGTCTCGGCTTGTCCGGCATCGGCGAAGGTGGTGGTGGTCGTGGTGAGGGCATCGGGCTCGGCTCGATCGGCACCATCGGTCACGGCGCGGGCACCGGCTCGGGTCAGGGCTTCGGTTCAGGCCACGGTCGGCTCGGTGGGTCGCACACCACGCGGGCACCCAAGGTGCGGATGGGCGCGACCCAGGTCAGCGGCCGGCTGCCCCCGGAGGTCATCCAGCGTATCGTGCGCCAGAACTATGGCCGCTTCCGCATGTGCTACGAGAACGGGCTGCGCAGCAACCCGAACCTTCAGGGTGGCGTGACGGTTCGCTTCGTCATCGGTCGCGATGGGGCGGTGTCGAACGTGTCCAACGGCGGCAGCGACTTGCCGGACAGCGGCGTGGTGAACTGCGTGGTGCGGGCGTACTACGGCCTCTCGTTCCCGCAGCCCGAGGGCGGCATCGTCACCGTGGTGTACCCGATCCAGTTCAGCCCCGGCTGATAGGAGAGGGGCTCGCCAGGGCGCGGCGTACCAGTGGTGCGCCGCGTTCGGCTTTTTGTGCTCACGAAGCGAAGGAGCGGGGCCTCGCGGAAGCGAAGGTGTGGGGTTCCGCGATGAGCACCTGGTGAGGCTCCTGAAGTGGTGAGCGCAGGGTTTGGGGGTTGGACGGCACCGCGCTCGAGTGGCGCAGCACGTCGAGCATCTGGGTGGCTCGTGCAGGCGCTCGGGGTGCTCGATGCAGGGCGCTCTGCTGCGCGCCGGCGCATGAGCGATCGTGGTGACGCGCGCCTCAGCCAGCACGCTCAGGCGACTGCGGTGACGCGCGCCTTCACCCGGCGCTACCAACCCCCAAAACCCGAGGCGTGGACGTCGGCATCGGGTGACTCGCGCGCAGCGCTCGAGGTTGGAGCGTGCGGTGCGCCTTTGGGGCCGGCTCATGGGATGCGTGTCCTCGAGCCGCTGGCTCCTGCTGTGGTCAGGCGTGCGTCGCGATGCTCGCGAGGCGCAGGTCGTGGTGGGCTGCGCGTGGGCCGAACTGCCGAGCCGCGCGCGCGAAGAAGCCTGAAGATCCGCGCTGATACGGCTTTACTTGGGGGAGCGCGTCAGCCTATGCTCGGCCCTCTCTTGGAGCGGGAACGCCGTGCCCAGGCGTCGAAGGCAGCGTGACTTCATTGTGTTTCCGGCCTCGCAGGCACCAGTTCGTTGGACCCGTTGGCGCGGTGCAGCTCGTCGGCGCGGTGCGTCCAGTGAGCGTGGTGCGTCTGGGTGCGGTGCGCGTCGAACCGGCGCGGGTGGGGTGCTCGCGGCTGGGGGTTTTCCGTATCCGGCGCGCTGGCTTCCAGGGTGACGGGGCTTCCAGAGTGACGGGGCTTCCAGAGTGACAGGGCTTCCAGAGTGACAAGGCTTCCAAGGATGAACAGAAGGGTTAGGTCGCGATGACAATGCACAGGGTGGCAAGTGGGATGGTTGGGATGTTGGGGCTGTGCGCCCTGATGGCGTCCGGGTGCAGTCGGGATCACATCGAGGCCGTCAACCTGGCGAACGAGGGCGACAAGGCGTTCAAGGTGAACGTCGAGGGAGCCATCTCCAAGTATGAGCAGGCGAGCCAGCTGGATCAAACGAACCACCTGATCCTCGGCAAGCTCGTGCTCGCTTACGAGCGCAAGGAGGACTGGGACAAGGTCGCGTCCACCGCCGCGCGCGCCCTGCAGATCGCCCCGGAGTTCGCCAACTACTCGTACAAGCGTGGCTTCGCGCTGATGCAGCTCGCGCGGGCTGGCGACAAGGACCGCTACGAGGAGGCGAAGGAGCCCCTCAAGCAGTGCATCGTCAAGGACCCGAACTACGCCGAGTGTTACCACGAGCTCGCCGAGGCTTGCCTCTGGACGAATGACGTGCAGTGCGCCGTGGAGAACTACACCAAGTCAATCGAGCACGATCCCAAGATTGGCTATTTCTACACGCCGCTCGCGGACACGTACATCAGCCTTCAATTCTATGATGAGGCAGACAAGGTGTTGAAGGAGGCGATTCGCCTCTTGGATCCGATCGAGAAGAACGCCTCTTACTTGCACGCTGCTTATGTGTTGTCCGCGAAGGTGGCGCAGGCCAAGGGTGACTCCTCGGGCATGATCTCCCTGCTCGAGAAGGCCGCCGAGATCGGCGGGGACAAGCACCCGGAGGACAAGTTCTTCCTGGGCGCCGCCTACGCGACGAAGGAGCCGCCGGACAAAGAGAAGGCGGTCCGGCTGCTGAACAGCTTCACCAAGACCTCGTGCCGTGGCGCGAAGGCCAGCACGTTCAAGGATCAGTGCCGGGCGAGCCAGGACTTGATCCAGAAGTTGGGCGGAGCCGAGTGAGCTCCCTCCGCTAGGTGGCGGTCGAGCGCGCCGCGTCGAGAGCGCTCGGTGTGTTGGTAGTGTCGTAAACCCCAGTGATGGCCTCTGCTCCGTGAGCCGAGGCGCCGGTGTAGCCCAGGCTAGCACCTCCCAAATGAGGCCCTGACGGCCTCCGCAAGTGCCCCCGAGGAAGCATGGATCTAGAGCCGCGTCTCCATAACCTAGAGAACTCCCAAGAGTGGCACGCGCTAGCCGAGGGGCTGGAGCAAGGCATCGCCAACATCTCTGAGAACTCGCTCAAGGCGGAGTACCACCTTCGCCTCGGGCGGCTTCAGCGAGACCGCTTCCTGCAAGGGGTCAAGGCGCTGAAGCACTTCCAGGACGCCTTCAAGCTCGACCCTCAGCGCATCGAGGCGCTGGTGGAGGCGCGCGAGGTCTACTGGGAGCTCGGCAAGCTCAACATGGTTCAGAAGCTGCTCGAGCTGCAGCTGAAGAACACCCCAGAGCCCGAGGCGGGCGCTGCGCTGTGCGTGCTGCTCGGCGACGTGCTGAGCGACCAGGGGGAGTATGAGCGGGCCACGGAGGCTTACGCCAAGGCCATTCAGCTGGGTGGTGACGCTGAGTCTTCACCGAACAGCGCGCGGCAGGGCTTGGAGGACGTGCAGGTCTCCCCGGATGGGTGGCAAGAGCACATCAGCGGGCTGCTCCGGGCGGCGCACGAGGTGAGCGCTGGGCCGGAGAAGGCGGCGTCCTTCCTGCGCGCCGCGCGGGTCGCGGGTCGTTTCGCTCCGGACGAGGTGCCGGCGATCTTGGGGCAGGCTTACCAGGCAGATCCTGGCGGCACGGTGGCAGGCGCGCTGTTCGAGGGGCTGCTCGTCGCTCGTGAGCAGGTGTCGGCGATCGCCGATGCGCAGCAGCAGATCCTCGGCTCGGCGCTGGACGACGCGGCCAAGGGTCGGGTGGCTTACCGTTTTGGCGTGCGCTGGGCGACCCGCCATCAGAACCTGGATCTCGCCAAGAAGCTGTTCGAGGAGGCCCTGCGGCTGAGCCCGGGGCAGAGCGAGGCGTTCTCTTGCCTGCGTGAGATCTACGGCGCCGAGGAGAACTGGGCCAAGGCGATCGAGGTCGCCACGGCCTTGGCCGAGCGCACCAGCGGGGCGGATCAAGCCGCCGCGCTGGCGGCGGCGGGCACCATGGCTTGGCGTGGTCAGGGAGACTTGATCCGGGCGCGCGGTTACTTCGAGCAGCTCGCCGCGGTGGCACCTGCGCACCCGGCGCTGGCGCCGTTCGAGGCGCAGATCGGCGAACGGCTGGGCCCAGCGGGCTCGGCTGATCCCGGCGCTGCTGATTCCGGCGCGCCCGATGAGCTCGTGGTGGTCGAGGACGAGGCACCCGAGGCTGTGGAGGCTGAGGCCTCAGCGGACGAGGCTTCAGCGGAGGAGGTCATCGTCGCTGACGAGGCTTCCGACGTGGAGATCTCGGCGGTCGAAGAGGCCGCGCCGGCTCCGGCGGACGAGGGGCGCATCGCGGAGCTGCGTGAGGCGCTGGTCAAGCAGGAGGAGGCCAAGCGCTATCACGAGTACGTGAAGACGCTGGTGGAGCTCGCTGACGAGGTGACCGACCCCGCGGAGAAGGTGGAACTCTACGGTAAGGCCGCCGAGCTGTACGTGAACAAGTTCGTGAACCAGGCCGAGGCGGTCAAGGCTTACGAGAAGGTGCTGGAGGTCGATCCGTACCACCCCGAGGCGGCGGAGTACCTGCGGGGGATGTACGAGAAGCGCCGCGATTGGGAGAAGCTCATCTCGCTGCAGCGCAGCCAGGCGGAGCTGCTCACCGACAGCGCGTCCCGGGTGCAGGCGTTCAAGGAGCTCGCCGCGCTGGCGACGGAGCGGGTGAAGAAGCCCGACGTCTGCATCGAGCTGTGGTCCGTCGTTCTGGACAATGACCCTGACGATCTGGAGGCGCTGGGCGCGTTGTCGCAGCTCCATGAGCGCGCGCGTGACTACGAGCGCTTGGCGGGCGTGCTCGAGCAGCTCGCGGCGCGCACCTACGACACCAAGGAGAAGATCGAGATCCTGACCAAGCTCGGTCAGGTCGCGGGCGATCGCCTCAAGGACGACGCTCGAGCGGTGGAGGCGTACCGGGAGCTGCTCGTGCTCCAGCCGGACGATCGCCGGGCGCAGGAGCAGCTGAAGAAGCGCTACGTCTCGCTCGGGATGTGGGACGACCTCGAGGTCTTCTATCACGAGAGCGGCAAGTGGGATGAGTTCATCCGGGTCCTCGAGAGCAACGAGGCGAAGGCCAGCTCGCCCGAGGAGAGCATCCGCATGCTCCTCAAGATCGCCGAGCTGTGGATGACCCAGAAGGGCAAGCCCGATCGGGCGGCGCGCGCCTACGAGAAGATCCTCAGCCTCGACGCGACGAACCTCGAGGCGGCGGAGCGGGTGATCCCGATCTACTCGAGCACGAACAACGCCAAGGGCCTCTGCCACGCCATCGAGGTGAAGCTCGGGCACGTGGAAGATCCGGCGGAGCGCCTCGACCTGCTCCGTCAGGTTGCTGGTCTTTACGAGTCGCGGATCAACGACAAGGCGAAGGCGTTCGAGCGCTTCTTGGAGGCGTTCGAGCTCGAGCCGGGTGACGAGCAGTGCCAGGCCGACGTGGAGCGCGCCGCGGCCGCCACCGCCGGCTGGCCCGCCCTGGTCGCCAGCTACCGTCAGGCGATCGAGCGGCTCGCGAGCGATGGCGACGCGGTCGGCGCGATCAACCTGCGCCTGCGCCTGGGGCGCGTGTTGGTCGAGGAGGTCGGCCAGGTCGACGAGGCGCTGTCGGAGTATCGCGCGGTGTACGAGCTGGAGCCGGACAACGCGTTGGCGTTGGCTGCGCTCGAGGGGCTCTACGCGCAGACCGAGCGCTGGGCGGACCTGCTCGAGGTGTACTCCAAGCGGCGCGAGCTGGCGGTGGAGCCGGAGGAGCGTAAGGCCATCCTCTTCTCCATCGCGCGCCTCCACGAAGAGCGTTTGAACGCCCTCGAGGACGCGATCCAGACTTACCGCGCGGTCTTGGAGGATGATCCGGTGGACGCGGGCGCGCTCGCCGCGCTCGATCGGTTGTACCGCCAGCTCGAGCAGTGGGAGCCTTACGCCGAGGTGCTCACGCGCCGCATCGAGCTGGACGTCGAGGAGGCCGAGCTCATCGACTTCAAGTATCGGCTCGCGGACACGCAGCTCACGCACCTGTCGGAGCCTGGGCTCGCGCTGGAGAACTACCGGGAGATCTTGTTCCTCAATCAGGATCACGAGGGCGCTCGCGGTGCGCTCGAGGGTCTTCTGGAGCACTCCACCGCTGAGAGCAGCCCTGAGCTGAGGGGTGAGGCCGCCTCGATCTTGGAGGCGATCTACGAGGTGCGCGGCGACTGGCAGAAGCTGATCCAGGTCCTCGAGATCTTGGTGTTGGCGGCGCCGGACGCTGAGCGCCAGGTGGAGCTCCTGAGGCGCATCGCGGTGACGTCGGCGACCCAGCTCGGCGACGTCGAGCGGGCGTTCGACGCCCAGGCTCGCGCGGTGAAGACGGATCCGGCCCACGGCGACGCGCGCCTCGAGTTCGAGGGGCTGGCGCAGCAGTCGAACGCCTGGGTGGCGCTGCTCGGGGTGTACTCCGAGGTGGCTCAGAACCTTCAAGATCCCGAGCTAGCCCGCAGCTACTGGCTGCGGATCGCGGCGATCGAGGAGCAGCTCGGTCGGGTGGAGGAGGCAGCCAAGGCTTACGCCCAGGTGCTGAACCTCGATCCGGCGGATGGTGAGGCGCTCGAGGCGCTCGACGCGCTCTATCGCAACCACGAGCAGTGGGGAGAGCTCATCGGGGTGTTCCGTCGGCGCATCGAGCTGAGCGACGATGCGGCGAGCAGTGAAGAACTCTACGCTCAGATGGCCGAGGTGTACGAGGTGCGGCTCGGGCAGCCTGAGGAGGCGATCGGCGCGTATCGCGAGGTGCTCGGGCTCGATCCGACCAGCCAGCGCGCGCTGCGCGCCTTGGATGGCCTGTTCACGCGGCAAGAGCGCTGGCAGGAGCTGGCCGAGAACCTCGAGGTGCAGCTCAGCCTCGCCGACAGCGAGGAGGTGCAGCTCGCGCTCATGCTGCGGCTCAGCGCGCTCCGCGAGCAGCAGATGCAGCAGGTGGATGGCGCCATCGAGGGTTACCGAGAGGTGCTCGACCGGGACGCCACCAACGTCAACGCCCTCGCGGCGCTCGAGCGGCTGGGTGCGTCGCCCGAGCACGAGCTGGTGATCGCGGAGATCTTGGAGCCGCTCTACCGCCAGCAGGGCGACTACCAGAAGCTGATCGGCGTGCACGAGGTGCAGGTGCGCCGCGCGGACGACGCGAACCGACAGGTCGAGTTACTTCATCAGATCGCCGAGCTCTACGAGGATGCGGGCGGCGATCCGAACCGCGCCTTCGACACCTTGGCGCGCGCGCTGACGGTCGACCCCGCGCACGACTTCACCCAGGAGGGGCTCGATCGCCTCGCTCGGACCACGGGGCGCTTCACGGATTTGGCGCGGGTGTTCGAGGAGCTCGCGGCGCAGCAGGAGGAGCCGGAGCTGGCAAGCCAGCTCTACACCTTCGCGGCGCGCGTCTTCGTGAACGACGTCGGCGACGTGGACCGCGCCATCGAGCTGTTCCGGCGCGTACTCACCATCGACCCGACGAACCTCGGCGCGGCCGAGGCGCTCGAGTCGCTGTTCCAGAGCACCGAGCGCTACGGGGACATGTCGATCATCCTCCAGCGCAAGGCGGAGATCTTGGAGGACGTGGAGGCTCAGAAGGCCGCGCTCTACCAAGCCGCCACGCTCGAGGAGGAGGTGCTCGAGCGCAAGGAGAGCGCCATCGGCGTCTACCAGAAGATCCTCGAGATCGATCCCGAGGACGTGCGGAGCGTGGACTCCTTGATCCACCTGTTCCTCGGGCTCTCGCGCTGGGAAGAGCTGCTCGGCGTTTACAGCAAGAAGGCTGACTTGGTGTTCGACACCGAGGAGCGCAAGCTCATCTACTACCAGGTGGGCGCGGTGTACGAGCGCGAGCTGGGCGATGTCCCGCGCAGCATCGACACCTATCAGCGCGTCTTGGAGCTCGATCCGGACGATCTCACGGCGCTCGGGCGCTTGGACGTCCTCTACCAGTCGACTCAGAACTGGCCCGAGCTCTTGAGCGTGCTGACGCACCAGAGTGAGCTCACGGCGGATCCCGCGGAGGCCATCAGCTACCAGTACCGGATCGCCGAGCTGTACGAGCGTCACCTGGACGACGTGGTGCGGGCGGTCGAGCTCTACAGCGAGATCTTGAACGTCCAGCCCGACCACGAGCCGACGCTCGCGGCGCTCGAGGGGATCAAGTCAGGGAGCCGTGAGCCGCTGGCGGCGGCGGCGGTGCTCGAGCCCGTCTACGACGCGATGGGTGAGTGGGCTCGGCTCATCAGCGTGCTGGAGGTGCAGGCGCGGTTCGCCGAAGATCCGTTCGGCCGCGTCGATCTGCTCCACCGCATCGCCCGGCTCTACGAGGAGAACCTGGCGCAGCACGGGGAGGCGTTCGACACCTACGCCCGGGCCGTCGCGGCGGACAACCAGAACGAGGAGTCGCTCGGCTCACTCGAGCGCCTGGCGATGACGCTGGAGCGTTGGCCGAGCGTGGCCCGGCTGTACGACGAGCAGCTCACCCAGTTGGACAACGAGCCTGACCGCTTCGTGGAGCTCGCGCTGCGCGTCGCGCAGGTCTACGAGGTCCAGCTCGAGCAGGTGGACAGCGCCATCGCGCGTTACCGGCAGGTGCTCGAGGTCGAGCCCGAGAACCAGAGCGCGGTCCGCTCCTTGGATCGGCTGTTCTCGCAGACGGAGCGTTGGGGGGAGCTGGCGGAGGTGCTGCGGCGCGAGGCGGAGATTGGCCAGACACCTGACGAGATCCTCGAGTTCAAGTACCGCTTGGGGCAGGTGTACCAGCTGCGCCTGAGCGATCTCGATCAGGCGATCGAGGCGTACCGTGAGGTGCTGTCGGCCGCGCCCGAGCACGCCGAGACGCTGGAGGCGCTCGAGGCGCTGTTCGCCGCCAACATCAAGCAGGTGGAGATCGCGGACATCCTCGAGCCGCTCTACCAGTCCACTGGTGAGTGGGAGAAGCTCATCCAGGTCCACGAGGCGCAGCTCCAGAGCACGCAGGATCCCGAGGAGCGACTCGCGATGTACTACCGCATCGCGGAGGACGCCGAGGAGCGGCTGATGGATCCGTACCAGGCGTTCGCGGTGTACGCGCGCGCCATCAAGGAGCAGCCGCTGGATGAGCGCACCAGCGATGAGATCGAGCGGCTCGCCGCGATGATCGACGGCGGCTGGGAGCAGCTCGCGAACGGCTACGCCGACGTCCTGGGGATGGAGGGGCTCCGCGTGGAGGTCCAGGCGGCGATCGGGAAGCGGCTCGCGCGCGTGTTCGAGGAGGAGCTCGCCGACGTCGCGAAGGCGGAGGAGACTTACCGCTACGTGCTGACGGTCGCCCCCGGCGATCAGGAGTCGCTCGCGAACCTGGACCGCATCTACTCGTCGCTCGAGCAGTACGCGGAGCTGGCGGGGGTGCTGGAGCAGCGCGCGCTCGGGGCCGAGCCTCACGAGCAAGCGGAGCTCTACACGCGGCTAGGGCAGGTGTACGAGGAGTCGCTGGGTCAGATCCCCGACGCGATCCGCGCCTATCGCCGCATCTTCGATGAGCTGGAGCCCACGAACGAGGAGGCGATCGAGGCCCTCGGTCGCATCTATGAGCAGACGGAGGACTGGGAGGCGCTCAACGTCGTCTACCAGCGCGAGCTGGAGAACGCCGCGGGCGACGTGGCCGAGGCGGAGATCCGCGCGAAGATGGCGCACCTCGCCGCGGGCCGCCTGGGGCGGCTGGACGAGGCGGTCGAGGGGTGGAAGCGCGTGCTCGATCTCCGCGGTGAGGATCCGGAGGCGCTGGCTGCCCTGGCGGGCTTGTACCAGCACCGCCAACAGTGGGCGGAGCTGACGGACGTCCTCGAGCGGCAGTTCGACATCGCGGATGACGATGAGGAGCGGGTGAACGTGCTGAGCGCTCGCGCGCGGCTGTTCATCGAGCAGCTCGGTCGCGACGACGAGGCGCTCGAGACCTGGCAGCGGGTGCTCGACATCGACTACGCGAACCTCGCCGCGCTGCGCGCCGTCGCGCAGATCTGGCGGACCCGCGAGGACGCTCAAGAGCTCGTCTCCGCGCTGCACGCGATCGTCGATCGCGCGGCGGCGCTGCTCGACCCGGCCGAGCTCACCGAGGTTTACCGCGAGCTCGGGCAAACCTACGGGCAGAAGCTCGAGCAGCCGTACGACGCAGCGGACGCTTGGCGCCAGCTGCTCGAGGTGGACCCGGGCGACTTCGAGGCGATGGCCGAGCTCGAGCGCATCTACCGGCTCGACGAGAAGTGGGTCGAGGTGATCGAGGTCAAGAGCCAGCGCGCCGAGGCGCTGGGCGACCCCGCCGAGCAGATCCGTGAGCTGCTCGAGGTCACCGAGATCTGGAAGCGGGAGGTGAACGACTACGATCAGGCGACCACCGCCTTCGAGCGTGTCCTCACCATCGACCCAGCGCACACCGGCGCCTTCGAGGCGCTGGAGCGCCTGCACACCGCCGCCGGGCGCTGGGAGCCGCTGGTCGAGCTGTACCTGAACCGGCTCGAGACGCGTGAGGAGGTGGCCGAGCGAGGCGAGCTCCTGCGTCGCATCGCGAAGGTGTTCGAGGTGCAGCTCTCGGACAACAACCAGGCGTTCGACGCCTTGGTCAACGCGTTCAGCGAGGACTACGGCGACGAGGAGACGGGGCGCTACCTCGAGCGGATGGCGCAGCAGACGGGCCGCTGGGGTGAGCTGATCAACACCGCCAACGCCTGGCTCCAGGAGACGGAGGACCCGACTCAGAAGATCCAGCTCTGCCTGCGCCTCGGCAAGTGGTACGGCGAGGACCTGGGTCACCCGGAGTACGCGCAGCCCTACTACGCCCAGATCGTCCAGCTGGACCCGAACAACGTCCAGGTGCTCCGCCAGATGGCGAACATCCACCGCATCGGTGGTCACTGGCAGAAGATGGGCGAGGTGCTGACTCGGGCGCTGGACGTCGCGGTCGCGAACGACGACCGCAAGGCGATCCGGTGCGACCTGGGCGAGCTGCTCGAGCGCCACATGAACGAGGTGGACAAGGGGATCGCCGAGTACAAGCGCGCCCTCGAGGTGGACCCGCACTACATGCCCGCGCTCGAGGCGTTGGAGCGCATCTACGACAACCGCGGCAACCACCAAGAGCTGGTCGAGATCTTGGGCCGCAAGGTAGCCGGGCTGACGGACCCCGAGGACGTGGCGCAGCACAAGCTGCGGATGGGCGGCTTGTATGAGACGGCGCTCGGCGACTTCGATCGCGCCGGCAAGACCTATCGCGAGGTGCTGGAGCTCGACGGCAGCAGCATCTTCGCCCTGCGCGGGCTGGAGCGCATCTACGACGCGCTGCAGAACTGGGTGGAGCTGGTCGAGGTGTTCGAGCGTCAGCTCGACGTGGTGGAGACGGAGCGCGAGCGGGTCGAGGTGCTGCTCAAGCTGGCGTTGATCCAGGAGGAGCAGTTCTTGAAGCCCGATCTGGCCGCGCAGCGGCTGGAGCAGGCGCTCGAGATCGATCCGGGTGACGCGCGCGCCTACATCGCGCTCACCCGTTGCTACCGCCGCCTCAAGCAGTGGCTCGATCTGATCAACACCTACGAGCGCCACATCAGCGAGGCCGCGTCGCACGACGACAAGGTGATCCTGTACGGCCACATCGCGCAGGTGTTCGCGGACGAGGTGGGCGACGTCGATCGCGCCATCGACGCCTACCAGAACATCGTCGACCTCGACGAGACCAACATCCCCGCGCTGGAGGCCTTGAGCCGCCTGTACGAGAAGCAGGAAGATCCTGGCCGCGCCATCGAGGCGATGACGCGGGTCGCTGACCTGACGACCGACGGCACCCAGCGGGTGGAGATGTACTACCGCATCGGCACCGCGCTGGAGTCGAAGCTCGGCGATCGACTCCAGGCGCAGGAGCGCTTCGAGATGGCGCTCGACCTCAACCCGGCGCACCTGCCGTCACTGTCAGCCCTGCGCACCATCGCGGTGGACGAGGCCGACTGGGATCGCGCCGCGCGCTACCTCGATCAGGAGCAGCTGAACACCGAGCTGCCCCGCCAGCGCGCGAAGCTCTTGGTGGAGCTCGGGCGCCTGCGTGACGAGATGCTGGGTGAGCACGAGGCCGCGGTGGAGGCCTACGAGCTCGCGATGCAGTGCGACGAGGACTGCGAGGAGGCCGCCCTCCCGCTGGTCGAGGAGTACATGCAGACGGGCCGCTACCCAGAGGCGGAGCCCCTGGCGGAGCTCTTGGTTCGTAAGGGCCGCAACCGCGAGCGCTCCGAGCAGCACATGCAGCAGAAGCTGCTCGGCAAGGTGCTGGCCGCGCTGGGGAAGGACGAGAAGGCGCTCAAGGCTTACCAGGCGGCGCATCAGCTCGACCTGACGGATCAAGAGACGATCCGTGGCATCGCGGACGTGTCGTTCCGCCTCGCGGATTGGCCGAGCGCGCTCACCAACTACCAGAAGGTGCTCACCTCACTCGGTGAGGAGGAGACGGACGAGCGCACGGACGTCTACTACCGGCTCGGCTGCATCAAGCGCGAGCAGCAGCAGGCGAAGCAGGCGATCAACAACTTCGAGAAGGCGCTGGCGCTGAACCCGGAGCACCGGCCGACCCTCGAAGCGCTGGTCGACGTGTACCAGACGGCGGGGGACTACAAGCAGGTCGCCGCCTACAAGCGCCAGATCTTGGATGGCGTGTTCGACGGCAACGAGCGCTACGACATCCTCAACGAGATCGCGGATCTGTGGGCTGAGAAGGAGAACAACCCTGCCAAGGCCATCGAGGCCTTGGAGGAGGCGCTCGACCTCAAGCCCCAGGAGCCCTCCCTGCTCCACAAGATCCTCGAGCTCTATCAGAAGGCCGAGGACTGGCAGAAGATGGTGGACACCCTGCAGGCCATCGCGGACATCAGCGACAGCCCGCAGATCAAGGCCCGCTGCTTCAACACGATGGCCCAGCTCTACCGTGACAAGCTGGAGGATCCGGATCGCGCCATCGAGCTGTTCAACGACGCCCTCGACGTCACGCCGGACTTCCTGCAGGCGTTCGAGCGCATCAACAAGATCCTCACGCGGGACCGCAACTGGCCCCAGCTCGAGCGCCAGTACCGCAAGATGGTGCACCGCATCCGAGGGAAGGGGAACACCGACCTCGAGCACACCCTGTGGCACCAGCTCGGCCTCATCTTCCGTGACCGCCTGGGCCAGACGGATGACGCCATCGTCGCGTTCAAGAACGCGGTGGAGGTCAAGCCAAGCTCCCTCGAAGATCATCAGATCTTGAGTGAGCTGTACGAGGGCGCGGAGCGCTTCGACGAGGCGATCGCCGAGCAGCGCCAAATCCTGGCGCTCAACCCGCAGAGCATCAAGCCGTTCCGCGGGCTCTACCGGCTCTACTTGCACAAGCGGAGCTACGACGAGGCCTGGCCGCTCGCCGCCGCGATGAGCTTCCTGGGTCGGGCGGACGCCGAGGAGTCGCGTTTCTACACGGATTATCGCCTCGACGGGATGCTCCAGGTGAAGGGGCGCTTGTCCAGCGAGCACTGGGCGCGCCTCCTGTTCCACGCGAACCTCAACCTGCACGTCACGAAGATCTTCGAGATGATCGTGCCGGCGGCGTTGAAGGCCAAGGTGGAGCAGCTGAGTCGTCAGCCCTCCTTGGTGGATCCTCGGTTCAAGCAAGATCCGCAGTCCTCCACCGTCACCTTCGCCAAGACCTTCGGTTGGGCGGCGCAGGTGCTGGGGCTCCCCACGCCCGAGCTCTACGTCCGCAGCGACTTGAACGACGCGGTGCGCGCGGTGCCCTACTTGCCGCCGGTCTCGGTGGCAGGGAAGGCGGTGCTCAGCGGCTTCCAGCCAGAGGAGCTGACCTTCATCTGCGGCAAGCACCTCGCGAGCTACCGGCCCGAGCTCTACATGCGGAACCTGTTCCCCACCCAAGACGAGCTGAAGATCATGCTGTTCTCGGCGCTCGCCATGGTGGACCCGAACACACCGGTGCCGCCCGAGTTCACCAACCAGATCCGCATGACGGTGCCCGCGCTCGCCAAGCACATCCAGCCCATCGAGGCGGAGCGCCTGAAGGCGGCGGTGAAGCCGTTCTTGGCGGAGAAGACGGCCGCCAACATCAAGAGCTGGGCGCAGGCGGCGGAGCTGACCCAGCTCCGCGCGGGGCTGCTCGTGTGTGGGGATCTCACCATCGCGCGCAAGATCATCGCCCTGGAGCCCGTGCTGCCAGGTGACCTGACGGTGGAGGAGAAGCTGCAGGAGTTGTTGCTGTTCAGCGTGAGCGAGCAGTACGCCCAGCTCCGCGCGGCGCTCGGCATCACCATCGGCGCCTGACGTCTGCTGCGGCGTTCGGTGAACCGTCAGAGCCGTCAGTCAGAGGGCCTGCCTTGGCGGGCCCTCGGCTCATGGCTTCGGCGATGGGCCAACTCGGCCATGTTCCGTGGCTACCAGCCGCCAGCGCTCATCTAAGAGCCGCCTGGTGGTCGCCGGCCGTCAGGCAGTGGCTGCTCGCGCCTGAGCAGCGCCTGCTTCATCGGGTTTGGGGGGTTGGCTAGCAGCCAGCGTCACTGACCACCCCTCGCAGGGTGCCCCAGGTTCACGCCGTGCGGAGGCACCTCCCGCGCACCGTGAAGTCACAGCGCGAAGCGGACGCGGAGACCGAAGTGGAGCGCCCAGGTGGTCGCGGCGTCACCCTCGGTGGAGGTGAACGCCTTGGGGGTCACGTCGAGGCCTGCGTAAGGGCCGATCAGCGCAGGCCCAGCGACGCGCCAGTCGGCGCCGAGTGAGAGCCGCAGCCCGACGCCCTGGGAGGTGACCTCCTCGCCGGCCACGTCGTGCGCCGTGCGCACGTAGCCCGCGCCGAAGCGCGCCCAAGGATCCAAGCGCAGGCCCTGCACCAGGTAGTAGGTGACGTCGAGCCCGAGGCTCGTGCTCGCGGTGCTCGCGCAGCCATCGCACTCGCTGGGCGCCGCGTAGCCTTGGTAGGCGCCCCACAGCCCCAGGCTGACGCTGTGGTGCACCGCGTAGCCGGCGGTGAGGGCGCCGCCCGGCCCGACCCCGAGGTCGGAGAAGGCCCCGCCGCCCAGTGGTAGGCCAAGCTGACCTTCTAGGGTGAGCATGAAGCGGCCGCCGCGCTCGTCGGCGGCGAACGGGATGATGGGGAGCGCCTGCTCGTCCTCCTCCTCCGGCTCCGCGTCGTCATCGGTCGCCACCGCTGCCGGGGGTTGTTCGGCGGCGGCGGCGCTGACGAACCAGGGCGCGCCGAGGAGGGCCGCGAGGATCAAGGCGCGCGAGGGGCGGGGGCTCATGCGGCGGGAGTTACCACGCCGCTCTAGCGGGCGTCACCTCCCGCAGCACCCTCCTGGTCTGGGTGATGGCCCCGTTCGCCTGAGCGTTCGTTCACGACCTTCGTGACGCCCTCGCCGAGGGTGAGACGGCGCGCAACTCCGCGCCGCCAGTGGACGATGGACGCGCCATGAATACGGAGCACGCCGAGCACACCCAGGAGATCGCGGTCCAGTCACCGGAGGGCGCCTGGGTCATCGAGATCACGAGCCCAGAGGCGACCACCACGGCGCGGCTGTCCCCCGGCGGCAAGCTGGTGCTCGGGACATCGGCGACCGGTGTTCGGGTGGAAGACCGCTCGGTGAGTCATCGCCACGTGGAGCTCACCTGGACCGCGCAGGGGGTGCACGTGAAGGACCTGGGCTCACGCAACGGGACTTACCTCGCTGCCGCGCGGATCCGCGAAGCGCAGCTGGTCGCCACTGGGAGCCACTTTCAGATCGGGAAGACGTTGGTGGTGCTGCGCGCGGAGGCCCCCGATGAGGAGCGGGTGGCGCCGAACGACGTGCCGGGGCTCGTCGGCAACTCCCTGGTCATGCGCCGCCTGGCGGAGGAGATCCGCCGGGTGGCGCCGCTCCGCGCGCCAGTGCTGGTGCTGGGTGAGTCGGGGACGGGCAAGGACGTGGTGGCGAGCGCGCTGCATCGCCTCTCCGGGAGGCGCGGGCCGCTGGTGCCGCTCAACGTGGGCGCGCTGTCCGAGGGCCTGGCCGACGCCGAGCTGTTCGGGCACACCAAGGGCGCGTTCACCGGCGCGGTCGCGGAGCGGGCGGGCGCGTTCGAGCTGGCGGACGGCGGCACCTTGTTCCTCGATGAGATCGCGGATCTCTCGCCTGCGCTCCAAGTGAAGCTGCTGCGGGTGGTGGAGGATGGCCGGGTGCGGGCGCTCGGCTCCGGGGTGTATCGTGAGGTCTCGACGCGGGTGGTGTCCGCCACCTGGGCGGACTTGCCCGAGCGCGCCGCCCAGGGACGTTTCCGTGAGGATTTGCTGCACCGGATCTCCACCTTGGTGCTGCGCCTGCCGCCGCTTCGCGCGCGGCGCTCGGACATCGCGGCGCTGAGCGCGACGCTGCTCCGCCGCTTCGAGCCCGAGCTGGGGCCGCTCACCCTCTCCAGCCTGGCGCTCAGCGTGCTCACGCAGCACGACTGGCCTGGCAACGTGCGGGAGCTGTCCGCCGTGCTCTACCGCGCGGCGTTGACCGCGCGCGGTGGGGTGGTGCAGGGCAGCGACGTGCAGCTGGCGTCCACCGTGAAGCAGCAGCGCGCGAAGGTGCTGGCGACGCCGGACGAGGCGTTGAAGGCGCTGCGCGAGCACCGAGGCAACGCCAGCGCCGCGGCGCGCGCGCTCCGCGTGCCACGGAGCACCTTCCGCGCCTGGGTGGAGCGCGCTGGTTAGCCGCGCTTTGGGTGGCGCGCTGGCTGAGCTCAGAACTGCCCGAAGAACGAGAGGCCCTGGAAGCCCTCGCCGACGACCGGCGCCGCGGCGACGCTCGGCCCCTTCGGCTGCTTGCCGCTGTCCGTCGCCGGCAGGCGCTTTGCCGTGAGGAAATAACCACCCACCACCACGGCGGCGCCGACGCCGGCGGTGACGAAGCCGACCGTCGAGAGCGTTTTATGGGTGTCGCCGGTGCTCGCGCGGTCGTCCCACCGGCTGCACGCCTCGCGGAAGTGAGCGTAGTCAGGGCCGTTGCTGGCGCAGGGGCTGCCCACGCGGTGCCCGGCCGCCTCTCGGATCCGCTTCTGCTCCAGGATCTGATCGCGGATGCTGTCGGCGTCCGAGTAGTTGCTGCTGGAGGTGAGGGCGAACACCACGCCGCCGATCAGGCCCACACCGAACAGGCCACCGCCAATCCAAGAGACGGGCCCGCGCTTGGCCCAATCCAAGAACGGCTCGCGTGGGTCGCTGGTGGAGAAGCTGAAGCCACCCTCGTCCTCCGGCGGGACCTGCGGTGTGCCGCCGCCGGGAGGGGGTGGCTCGGTCGGCCCTGGGACGAAGCCCGGAGGCGCCGTGGGACCGCCGAACGTGAGCGTTTGGGTGCCTTGGCCGCCCGCGACGGCCGAGATCGTCGCGTTGGTGATCTCCCCTCCTTGGCGGGCCTCGAGCAGCCGTGAGCCGGGGGCGAGGAACAGCCGCGACTCGAGCGGCGCGGTGCCCACGGGCTCATTGTCGACGAACAGCTGCGCGCCCGCCGGGGCGGTGACGGTGAGCGCGTGCACGCGGGTGAGCGCCGCCGCGAGCCCGCGCTCGGCCTCCTGACGCTCCACCTCGGCGGCGCTTGGGTTCTCACGTAGGAACTGATCGAAGTGCTGCGCGGCGTCCGCCTCATGGCCGGAGCGGAGCTCGCTCTGAGCCAAGTTCAAGAGCACTGAAGGGTGCTTCTTGATGGCGTAGGCTTGCAGGAACGAGGCGCGCGCCTTCGCGTACTCCTTGGCGTCGTAGAAGGCGACGCCCTCCTGGAACCGCTCGCGCGCCATGTCGGTCATGGCGTCGTCGCCTTGAGCCATCGCGTTGCTCGAGACGAACAGGGGCGCGCTCACCGCGGCGAGGATGAGCAAGGAGGCGAGGGAGCAAGCACGGATCTTCATCGGTTCCTCGAGGTTTCGTGAGCGCTTCGTGGAGAGGCGTCAGGAGACGCGGTGGCTTATCCCAGCCAGGGGAGGCTGAACAAGGGGCGTTGGGGATCAAAAGGGCACGTCACGCACGATCTTCCCAGGCTGAGGCGCTGGAGCCGGCGGCGGAGCGGGCTTGGGAGCCGGCGCGGCGGGCTTGGGCGCAGGCTTGGGAGCGGGTGGCGTGGCGGGCTTGGGAGCCGGCGGCGGAGCGGGCTTGGGAGCGGGCGCCGCAGGCTTGGCGACGGGGGCCGGCTTGGGCTCAGGCGCAGGTGGGGTCGCCGGCGCCGGCGGTTCGGGTGGGGGCTCAGGCGCCGGCTCCACCGTATCCGCCAGCTTCGGGGCAGGCTCGGGTGGAGGCGGGGGATCCAGGGTGGGCTCGGGTGTGGCCACCGTGACGGGCGCTTGGGTCGTGGGCGCGGGCTGACTCGGGGCCTCGCCGTCGCCGCTTCGGAAGTAGACGACCGCGACCGCCACGGCCGCCGCGGCGAGGATCCACACGTACTTGAGGGACGAGCCGCCCTGGGTGGGCAACGCCACGGGCTCGTCGTCCTCGGCAGGGGCCGGGAGCCTCGCGGGCGCGGCCGCCGCCTTCGCTTGGCTGGGGCGCGACTGAGGCCGCTTGGCCTGAGGCTTCACCTCATCGTCGTCGTCATCGCCCGCGTCGTCATCGCCCGCCTTGCTGTCGTCCGTGTCCCTGCCTGACTTGGCCTGGGGCGGGTCCGTGTCGTTTCTACCCGCGTCGCCCTCGGCGTCGTCCGTCTTGGCTGGGGGCTCGTCCGCGCTCTCGGTCCCGTCCGCTTCGGCGGCTTGGGCTAGCGGTTGGTCCGTCTCGCTGTCGTTGGCCGAGGCTTCGTCAGCCGAGCTGTTGGACGCCCGAGCGTCTCCTGACTTCGGCTCGTCAGCTTGGCTGCCTTGGGTCGCCGCGGCCTCGCCTGGGGGCTTGGGGGTGGGGGGGGCGATGCCGAGCAGGGTTGCTTTGCCGACGGCCGGCTTGGGCTGCGCTCCGGCAGCGGGCTTGGCTACGGCGGGCTTCGCCTCACCCTTGGGCTCGGCAGCAACTGGTTTCGCGGCAGCGGGCTTGGCTTCGGCAGCAGGCTTGGCCGTGGGCTTGGCTTCGGCAGCGGGCTTGGCCTCGCCCGTAGGTTGGGCCGCGGCGGGCTTGGCCTCGGCCGTGGGCTTGGCCGTGACGGGGGCGATGCCGAGCAGGGTTGCCTTTGCCTTGGGGGCTCCTCGAGGCGCTGTTTGCTGGGCTGCTTTCGGCGCCGCTGCTTGGGTTTCCTCGGGCGCCGCTGGCTCCCAGCTGGCGCGGAAATCGCTCGACACCAGCTCGGCGTCTTCAGGCGTGAGCCCCTGGGACCCGCGCCACCCCGCCGTACCCTGGTCGTCGTCCTTGTCCGTCATGGCGCCTTGAAAGCTAGTACCCTCTGCCCCAAGTTTCTACCACGCGGCCCCACCGCGGTGGAGACTTCGACTGAGGCAGCGCGCGCTTGTGACGACGGACGAAGATTCGAGTCAGATGAGACGGCGCAGCCCCCGCAGCACGCTGGGTCGCGAGGTGGGTGGTCGAGAGCCGCGCGCCGCTGAGCCGCGTGGCATGAGGTCGCGGGCGCGCGCGCTCCGTCAGCCTCACGACGCTGAGCCGCGCCGTCAGGCGCTTCGGAGTCGTCGAGCGCTCCAGGCTGCGCTCGCCGCCTGGGTGCTGCCGTTCTTGCTCCACTGTGGCGCGTCGGCGACCGCTCCGAGCGCTGAGGCAGGGGCACCCGAGGCCGCGCCCGTTGCCTCCACGCGCGCGGAGATAGTCGCTTTGGCTGACCGCTTAGCGGTGGAGGGCGAGCGCCTGGATGGTCCCGTCGGTGCGCGCAAGATCGCCGAGGCGGCGGCGCTGCGGCGTGACCTGTGGCGCGCTCGGGGCAAGCGGGTGGACGCGCTGGAGGCGGTCGAGCTGCTGCGCGTGAGCGCGGAGAAGGCGTGGGATGGCGCGTGCGACGCGGCGACGGAGCTCGCGGTGTTGGACGCCGAGCTGATCCGCGACCCGGAGACGGGTTACCGCGGGCTCCACACGGCGCAGCTCGCGCACCAGGACCCCGCGTGTCAGCAGCGGATCCAGCGGGCCCTGAGCCTGCTCGAGGCGTTCAAGCCGGCTGACGCAGCCCTCACGCCGGTGGTGGGGGTGGGTCAGGACCCCGCGGCGGGGATCCCGACGCCGCCCGTGGCGCCCGTGGTGGAGGTGCAAGCGCGCGCGACCGGGCCGGTCACCCTGGGGGAGATCGAGCATTACGGCGCGGAGGACGCGGCGCGCGTGGTGGTGCACGCCAGCGCGCCCGCCGCCTTCAAGACGGGCATCATCCCGGCCGCGCCCGGCAGCGGTCCCCGCTTCTTCGTCGACGTGCTGAAGGCGAGCTATGGCGGGAAGCTGAATCACGAAGTGGGGGGCCTGGTGCAGCGCGTGCGGCTCGGCAAGCAGGCGGGCGGCTCCATGCGCGTGGTGCTCGATTTGGCGCGCGAGGCCTACCCGCGGGTGTTTTACCTCCCGGAGCCGTTCCGGCTGGTGATCGACGTCTCACGCCGCGCGCCGCGCGGCGCCTCGCGCGAGGTGGCGCGGGGTCCCGTCGCCATCCGGCGGGTGGTGTTGGACCCAGGGCACGGTGGCCACGATCCTGGGGCGATCGGCGCGATGGGCCTGCAGGAGAAGGACGTCACCTTGGACATCGCGCACCGCGCGGCGCCGCTCATCGCGCGCGAGCTCGGGATCTCCACGCTGCTCACCCGCGACTCGGACGTGTACGTGCCGCTCGCCGAGCGCACCGCGCGCGCCAACGCTTTCCGTGCGGATTTGTTCATCAGCATCCACTGCAACTCGGCGGAGCACGGCGCGGGCAGCGGCGTGATGACCTTCGTGCTGGCGGCGGCCTCCGATCACGTGGCCTCGAGCATCGCCGCGCGTGAGAACGCCGCGAGCGTGGCTGCCTCGGCAGAGCTCGCCAAGGCCTTGGCCGACATCCAAGCGGCGACGCGGCTCGAGTCGCAGCACTTCGCCGGCTTGCTCCAACGCTCGTCGCTCGCCTCCGTCGGGGGGCGCTACCCAGGGCTCGTGGATCGCGGCGTGAAGAGCGCTGGCTTCTACGTGCTCGCCGGCGCCGAGATGCCCGCGGTGCTGTACGAGACCTCGTTCATCTCCAACCAGACGGAGGAGGCGCGGCTCGACACCGCGGACTACCGTCAGAAGCTCGCCGACGCGATCGTGAACGCGGTGAAGGCCTACCGCGACGGGGTGTGAGCCATTGGTTTGGCAGACGAGCTGACTCGCTACCGTCAGCTCACCGTACGATTTGTCCCACGAAGCGGCCGTCGCTGCCCAGCACGAAGCGGGTGGGGCCGTCCTCGGTGCCTGGCACCGGGGTGGTCTGCGAGTGCAGCGGATCGCCCGGGAGCGCGAGCACCGTCTGGCCCTCCACGGCCGCGAGCTCGGGGCAGATGGGCGCCATGCTGTGGTGCTCGGCGCGCTCACGGAGCGCCTCGATGGAGCCCGCTCGAGCCATCACGTCGAGGCTGTGACTGGTGGGCGGCGCCAGGAACAGCTCGCCGCGCTCCCAGCGCTCGAGCAGGCGCGCGGGCTGCTCCCAGAACCCCTTCGTCGTCTCGCGTTGGTCGCTCTGACCGCGCTGGTTCGGCGGCAGCTCCAGGAGGAAGAAGGGGGTGTCGAAGCGGCGCCGCTCGGCGGTGGGCGTCACCCAGCGCCAGAGCGGGGTGAAGCGGGAGGTGTCGAGGTGCCAGCCCTCGCGGGTGATCCGCTGGCGGAAGCGCTCCCCGGCGTCGCGCTCCGCGGCGGCGAGCGCCGCTTGGAGGGCGATCAGCGCGTCGTGGTCGGGGTGGTCACCGACGATCGGGAGGATGGCGGCCTCCTCCGCGCACTCGCGGGCGGCCGCCACCAAGAAGGCGCGCGCCTCGGCGTCGTCGCCCAGCGCCCGCGCGCGCGTCGGCACGCCGCTCGTGAGCGCCGCCCACTCCGGCGCGCGGTCCGCCGCGTCAATTTTTCCGCCAGGAAATACGATGGCGCCGCCCAGGAAGCCGGAGCGCAGGTGGCGCTCGACGCAGAAGACCTCGACGCCGCCGCTCGCTGCGGCGTGGCGGGCGACGATCACGGTGGCGGCGCCGACGGGCTCGACGATGGGCCGGTTTGGGTCGAGGTCCAACATAGGCGCTGAGGGTACACAGTTCGATCGCGCGGGGGGCTCGCAGCGGGTCGCGCCGGTCAGGTGACTCGCGCGGGTGGCCAGCGTGAGGCACGGATGCGGATGGGTTGGCGTGCGGCGCCTGGCGGCGCGGTGCCGTCCAACCCCCAAAAAAACAAGGCAGTTGGCGACGGGCGCCAGACCCGTTGACGTTCGGGGGCGCGGTCCCTATCTTGCTTGGCCCCGAGATGGCGGGGGAGGGGTCTCCAACCTGGTGCGGGCGGACAGGAACGATGAACAAGGCCAAGCTGAAGAAGTACAAGCAACTGCTCGAGGAGAAGCGCAACGAGATCGTCGAGCGCGCACGGCAGACCCTCGATCAGGACATGACCTTGGACGCGGACGATCTGCCTGATGAGATGGACCTCGCGTCCAGCGAGTACCTCCAGTCGTTCACGTTCCGCCTGCGCGGCCGCGAGAAGACCTTCCTGGAGAAGATCCAGAAGGCGCTCGAGCGCATCGAGAACGGCACCTTCGGTGACTGCGAGGAGTGCAGCGAGCCGATCAGCGAGAAGCGCCTCGACGCCCGCCCCGAGACCACGCTCTGCATCCGCTGCAAAGAGGATCAAGAGCGCGTCGAGCGCGATTTCAGCTGAGCGCGCTTGGCGCGGGCGGGTTTGAAACCCGCCCCTACGGGGACAGTCTGACGGAGTGCGCCCATGTTGTCGGGGTTGGACTGAGTCAGCCTCGCTGACAGGGTCAGGGGACAGCGTGCCGCTGGATTTCCGTGAAGGAATTCACGATAGCCTCCTGATCGGCGCGTCGATTAATTTCCTTGAGGAAATTCCTAGCAGTCTGCTGGTCGCCGCTCGCTGCTTGGTAGCCTCCTAATCAGCGCTCGCTTGGTAGCCTCTTAGTCAGCGCTTGCTCGCGCGCTTCTTGGTGGCCTTCTCTGCGCGGGCGCGGGGGCGCGCGCGGTCGGTCTTGGGGGGCGCCTCCGTGGCCTCGAGCACCTGCGCCAGGAAGCGCCCGGTGTGGCTCTCCGGGTGCCGCGCGATCATCTCGGGCGTCCCCGAGGCGATGATGCGGCCGCCGCCCGAGCCACCCTCGGGCCCCAAGTCGATGACCCAATCGGCGCAGGCGACCAGATCCAGGTTGTGCTCGATGATGAGCACTGAGTTACCCGCGTCGCGGAGCCCGAACAGCGCGTGGCTCAGGAGCTCGATGTCCTGGAAATGCAGACCGGTGGTCGGCTCGTCCAAAACGTAAAGTGTGCTGCCGGTCGCGGTGCGTGACAGCTCCGCCGCGAGCTTCACGCGCTGCGCCTCGCCGCCGCTCAGCGTGGTGGCAGGCTGCCCCAGGCGGATGTAGCCGAGCCCCACCTCGCGCAGCGCCGCCAGCCGCTGCCGCACCCGGGGGATGGCGTCGAACAGCTCGAAGGCCTCGTCCACCGTCTGCTCCAGGGCGTCCGCGATGGACAGGCCACGGTACGTGACCTCGAGCGTCTCGCGGCTGTAGCGCTTGCCGCCGCAGGTGTCGCAGGTGACGTAGACGTCGGGCAGGAAGTGCATCTCCACTCGGAGCACGCCGTCGCCCTGGCAGGCCTCGCAGCGGCCGCCCTTCACGTTGAAGGAGAAGCGACCGGCGCGGTAGCCGCGCGCGCGCGCCTCCGGGAGGTTCGCGTAGAGGTCGCGGAGGTGCGTGAAGATCCCGGTGTAGGTGGCGGGGTTCGAGCGCGGCGTGCGACCGATCGGCGCCTGATCGATGCTGATGACTTTATCGATCTGATCGAGGCCATCGATGGCGTCGCAGGGGCCGACCAGGCTGCGCGCGCCGTACAGCCGCGCGCGCGCGGCGCTCAACAGGGTGTCGACGATCAGGCTGCTCTTACCGGAGCCGCTCACGCCGGTGACGGCGGTGATGAGCCCCAGCGGGATGACGGCGGTGACGTCTCGCAGGTTGTGGGCGCGCGCGCCCACGATCCGGATCGCCGCGTCGCTCGGCGCCTTGCGCGCGCCGGGGATCGGGAGCCGCTTCTCGCCCGACAAGTAAGGACCTGTGACTGATTTCGGGTCCTTCGCCAGCGCCTCTGGCGTGCCCTCGGCCACGATCTTCCCGCCGAGGCTCCCCGCGCCGGGCCCCATGTCCACCACGTAGTCCGCCGCGAGGATCGCCTCGCGATCGTGCTCCACCACGAGCACGCTGTTGCCCTTGTCCACCAGGCGCCGGAGCGCGGTGAGCAGCCGCTCGTTGTCGCGCGCGTGGAGCCCCACGCTCGGCTCGTCGAGCACGTACAAGACGCCGATCAGGCTCGCGCCGATCTGCGTCGCGAGGCGGATGCGCTGACCCTCGCCGCCGCTCAGCGTGCGCGCCGAGCGATCCAAGGAGAGGTAGCCGAGGCCCACGTCGATCAAGAAGCCGAGCCGGTCGGTGACGGCGCGGATCAAGGGCTCCGCGATGGCGGCGTCGCGGCCGCTCGCGGCGGGCAAATCCTCGAGGAAATGTTTGAGCTCCACCAAGGACAACGCCGAGAGCTCCGCGATGGTGCGCCCGGCGACCTTCACCGCCAGCGCCTCACGGCACAAGCGGCTGCCGCCGCAGTCGTCGCACACCCGGGTGACCACGAAGCGGCTCAAGTCCTCCGGGCGCAGCGCGCCCTCATCGAGCTCGTCCTCCGAGTCTTCGGCGCCTTCGTCGGCCTCCAAGCGGGCCTCGAGGCGCGGCACGATGCCGTCGTAGCGCTGCGCCTTGCGGCGCCCCTTCCCAGCGCCGCCGAACAGGATGGCGTCGCGATCGGCCTCGGGGAGCTCGTCCCAGGGCAGATCTGGATCGACGCCGAGCAGCTTCACCACCTGGTCCACCTCGGTGGCGTGAGCGATGGAGCCGCGGCGCCCGAAGGCGGTGACGGCGCCTTCACGCAGCGAGCGGCTGGGATCGGCGACGACGCGCGCCGGGTCCACGCGCGAGCGCATCCCCAGGCCATCGCAGGTGGGGCAGGCGCCGTGCGGGCTGTTGAACGAGAACAGCCGCGGCTCGAGCGGGGGCAGGGTGATGCCGTGCTCCCAGCTCACCAGCCGCTCGCTCAGCACGACGGGCTCGCTGCCATCGAGGGCGTCGATGAGCAGGGTGCCGCTGCCCTGCGCCAAGGCGAGCTCCACCGAGTCGGTGATGCGCCCCTTGGAGCTCTCGCGCACCACCACGCGGTCCACCACCACGTCGATGTCGTGAGCCTCCCCGTCGTTCAGGATGGGATCGTCAGCCAGCTCCACCGCCTCCCCGTCGACGCGCGCGCGCACGAAGCCATCGCGCTTCAGCCGCTCGAGCTCGTCGGCCGCGCCTTCGGTCAGCCCGCGCGCCACGGGGGCGAGCAGGGCGAGCCGGGCGCCTTCACCGCGCGCCAAGATGGCGTCCACCATCTCCTGCACGGTGTAGGCGCGCAGCACCTGACCCGACACCGGGCAGTGCGGGACGCCCACGCGAGCGTAGAGCAGGCGCAGGTAGTCGGCGATCTCGGTGACGGTGCCGACCGTGGAGCGCGGGCTCTTCCCCAGCGCGCGCTGCTCGATGGCGATCGAGGGGCTCAGGCCCTCGATGCTCTCCACGCGGGGCTTGGGCAGCTGCTCCAGGAACTGCCGCGCGTAGGCGCTCAGCGACTCGACGTAGCGGCGCTGGCCTTCGGCGTAGATGGTGTCGAAGGCGAGCGACGACTTGCCCGAGCCGCTCGGGCCCGTGATGACCACCAGCTGACCCCGTGGTAAGTCGCAGCTGATCCCGGCGAGGTTGTGCTGGCTGGCCCCACGCACCGCGAGGACCTGGGGTGGGCTGGGTGAGTGCTTCAAGGCGGTAACCATAACGTGGACGGCTCCCGACGGGGACAACGGATCCACTTGGGCAGGTGCTTCAGCGTGGCCATTCAGCGCGCCCTCGTCGCAGGTGGGCTGGCCGGCCTGGTCGCTGCTCAGGGCTGTCGAGAGCAAGATCCCCAGGGGGTTTTGGGGGTTGGTAGCGCTTCCACGGCGCCCGCTGGTGCCACCTCGCCCCGAGCGGCTCCCGAGCCGGCTCCCAGCGTAGCCGCCGCTCCAGAAGCGAGCCCGCCTTGCCCCAGCGACATGCAGCACGTCCGCGGGGAGGCTTGCCCCTCCTACTCCCAGCGCTGCCTGGAGTGGATCTCGCGCTCCCCCGCGCGCTGCGCGCGCTTCGCCGCCGAGCCGAGCTGCCCCGGCGCGCGCGAGCCCCACGACTTCTGCATCGATCGCTACGAGTACCCCAACCAAGCGGGCGCGCTGCCGCAGGTGATGGTGAGCTTCATCGAGGCGCGCGCCAGCTGTGAGGCGTTGGGCAAGCGCCTGTGCACCAGCCGCGAGTGGACCTTCGCCTGTGAGGGGGAGGCGGGGCTCCCGTACCCTTATGGTCTCGAGCGCGACGCGGAGGCGTGCAACATCGATCGTCCCCATCGCGCGCCCGACTTCCAGCAGTTCGCGCGCGGTGACGCAGCGGCCGAGGCGGCGCGGCTCGATCAGCGCGTCCCGAGCGGCTCCCGCGCGCGCTGCCTCAGCCCGTTCGGCGTGAGCGACCTGACCGGCAACGTGGACGAGTGGGTGGTGAACGAGTCGGGCAAGCCGTTCGTGAGCGGCCTCAAGGGCGGCTACTGGGGCAAGATCCGCGCGCGGTGCCGCCCGATGACCACCGCCCACGGCCCCGAGTTTCGCTTCTATCAGATCGGATTTCGCTGCTGCGCCGATCCGGCGCCAGCGCCGTGAGCTCACGGCTCACGAGCCGGGCTGCTCCGAGTGGTGGCTTGGCAAACCCCCCGCCCTTCCGCTAGCTTGGCCCACGTGGACGTAAGCCGGCCAGGTGGTGGTTCGGGCGCCAGGGTCCCTGCAGCGAGCCCCAGCTCCGCCTGCGCGCTGCTGCGCCCCCCAGACGACCAGCAGGCTTCCCCGCGTCATCGGGCCTATAGCTCAATCGGTCAGAGCGTCCGTCTCATAAACGGGTGGTTCCTGGTTCGAACCCAGGTGGGCCCACCTCCACGCTTTCGTAGGCCGCGCAGGAACGCGGCCGCCCGATCGAGGGCAGCGGCTGCCGGCGCCTGCACGAACCGCGCGCCCGCGCGAACCGCGCGCTGGTACCCATGGCCGCTAGCCTGTATACGCTCGGCACACCTTTGGTCCTGGGCCCCCCATGGGGCTCACGCAGGAGCTACTCGGTCCAGTGAATATTCAGTCGGAGATTGATGCGCTAGAACGACTCGCCGCGCTGGACGCGGTGCTGGCTCAGATCGCTGAGCAGCTCGCGGAGAAGCGAGAGGCCCTCCAGGCGCTGCTGACGGAGCGTGAGGCCCTCACCCAGCGCCTGACGCGCGACCGCTCGGCGGTGGCGGACATGGACCGTCAGCGCAGCGAGAGCGTCGGCGAGCTGCGCCAGATGAGCATGCAGGTGGAGCGCGCGCGCGAGAAGCTGGCGCGCTGCCGCACGGAGCGCGAGGCGAACGCGGTCCAGCGTGAGCTGGAGGAGATGCGCCAGCAGCAGCGCGACCGCGAGGTGGAGATCCAGAAGCTGGACAACCTGGGTGACCAAGCGCGCTCGGACATCGCCGCGACGGAGCAGAAGCTGGCGGAGCTGACGGAGCAGCTCGGCTCGACGGAGGGTGACACCAGCGCCGCCCTCGCCGATCTGGAGCAACGGCAGAGCGAGGCTCAGGGCGAGCGCCAAGGGGTGGTGAAGGGGATCAAGCCCCAGCTGTACCGGAAGTATGAGCTGATCCGGCAGCGCCGCGGCGGCGCGATCGCCAGCACGACGGACGGTAAGTGCTCGGCCTGTCACATCCTGCTGCCGCCGATGATGTTCCAGACGCTGCGGCGCGGGTCGGACATGGATCAATGCCCGAGCTGTCAGCGCATCATCTACTTCAAGCCGCAGGTCGCCGCGGAGGCCGACGCCGAGTCCGAGGGCTGACCCGTGAAGGCGTGCCCAGTCTGTGGCCGGATGTACCCCGAGGACGCGGGGTTCTGTCCTGAAGACGGCTCACAGCTGGTGAACGCGACGCAGGCGCCGGTGGCGTCGAGCGATCAGGATCCGCGCATCGGTCAGGTGCTGTTCGGCCGCTACGAGGTGCGGCGGGTGGTGGCCGATGGTGGCATGGGGCGGGTGTACGAGGCGCTCGACCTGGTGGGTCGGCGTAACCTCGCGGTGAAGGTGCTGCACCAAGAGGTGGCGCGCGACGAGGTGTCCGTCGAGCGCTTCAAGCGCGAGTTCGAGGTGTCGTCGCTGTTGCCTCACGATCACATCGTGGAGGTGCTGGATTTCCAGCCGACGCCCGACGGCAGCTACGCCTTGATGATGGAGTTCCTCTACGGGGAGGAGCTGCGCGCCACCTTGAAGCGTGAGCGGAGCCTGCCGCCCGCGCGCATCGTGCGGATGCTGAGCCAGCTGGCGATCGGTCTGGACGCGGCGCACGCGCGCGATTTGGTGCACCGCGACCTGAAGCCCGACAACGTGTTCTTGTGCCAGACGCCGGTGGGCGACGTGGTGAAGATCCTGGATTTTGGCTCCGTGAAGGACAAGGCGGACAACGCCAAGAAGCTCACGGTGATGGGGACCACCATCGGGTCGCCTTACTACATGGCGCCGGAGCAGGCGCAGGGGCTGGACACGTTGGACAGGCGCGCTGACGTGTGGGCGCTGGCCGCGATGTTGTACGAATGCCTGACCGGTCAGGTGCCGTTCAAGGGCAGCAACGGGCCGAGCATCTTGCTCGAGATCTTGACCAAGGAGCCGCCGCCGCCGAGTCAGCTCGAGACCAAGTACCCGGCGCCGCCGGGGCTGGATCGCGTGCTAGCCAAGGCGCTGAAGAAGCAGGCGTCGCTGCGCACGCCCACCGTGGGCGCGCTGGCGGACGCGGTGGGTCAGGCCTACGGCCTCGGCGGCAGCCACGTGGACTGGGCGCGGCAAGACGAGGCCCAGCTCGAGGCGAGCATCGCGGCGACGCTCCCCAGCTTGATGAGCCAAGCGGCGGCGCCGCCGCGGGACGCCGTGGACGACTTCTTCGGAGACAGCGACTCGCTGGCGGTGGATGACCCCTTGGCGTCGATGGATGCGGCGATGGCGGCGGCGCATCCCCAGGCGGCGCAGCATCTCCAGGCGGCGCAGCATCCCCAGGCGGCGCAGCGTCTTCAGGAAGCGCAGCCGGCGGCTCTGCACGCTCCGCTGCCCGGTCACCCAGGGCAGCAAGCGGGGCACCAGCCGTTCGCGCCGGGCTACGCCGACGAGGAGATCTTGGGGGTGCCCAAGCAGAGCAGCCTGCTGCTCCCGGTTGGCATCGTGGTGGTGGTGCTGCTCGTGGTGGCGGTGCTGGTGATCGTGTTCGCGCTGTGACGGCGATCGGAGCAGCGCCTGTGCTTCATCGCGTGACGGCTGGCCCCTCGACGATCGTCGACGCGCGTCGAGCGGGGTGTGCGGACTCAGCGGACTCAGCCGGCGCGGAGCGCTTGACAGGGCGGGGCGCGCCGCGCATATACGCGGGCCTTCGCTGAAGTAGCTCAGTTGGTTAGAGCAGGCGTTTCATACGCGCCGGGTCGGGGGTTCAAATCCCTCCTTCAGCACCAAGACGGGGGTGGTACCGCGGTGCGGTGATTGCGGGCGGGTTTGAAACCCGCCCCTACGAGAGCAGTTTAGCTGACGGTGTGTTTGGCTGAGCGAGCTTGGTGCGGGCGGGTTTGAAGCCGCCCCCATGAGAGCAGTTTAGCTGACGGTGTGTTTGGCTGAGCGAGCTTGGTGCGGGCGGGTTTGAAAGCCGCCCCCATGAGAGCAGTTTAGCTGACGGTGTGCTCGGCTGAGCGAGCTTGGTGCGGGCTTACCGGCGCTGCTCAGCCGCAGGTGCCGTCGGGCTGACACCGTTGCCCAGCGGTGCAGCTCATGACGCCGCACGAGCAGGAGCCCGACGAGCAGGTGCCGGGGCTACCCGCGTTGCAGTCCGCGTTGCCGTCGCACACGCAGCCACCCGAGGCGCAGGCGAAGCCCGGCGGGCAGTGACGCCCGCAGGCGCCGCAGTGGGCTGGGTCGCTGTTCAGGTTGGCGCAGCCGTGACCGCAGCAGGTCTGGCCCGCTGAGCAAGCCGCGCCGCCGTTGCAGCTGCATTTGCTCTGAAGCGAGCCATCCGCTACGCACACCTCGCCCCGCTGGCACAGCTGATCGTCGCCCACCAGCCGATCGCAGCGGCAGGAGCCGTTACTCCGGCATGTGCCGCGGTTGCCGCAGTCGCCGTTGTCGTTGCAGACACACTGGGTGCTGAGGCACACGAAGCCACTGGGGCAAGCGTTGCCGCAGCTGCCGCAAGTGGCAGGCGTGGAGTTCACGTTGAGCTCGCAGCCATCGTCGGCGCCAGGAGCGCCGGGCACCTGACAGTTCGCGAAGCCGAGGTTGCAGCTGCTGTCGCAGCTACCCCCGGTGCACTGCTTGGACGCCACGCCCGAGTCACCGCAGGCGCGCCCGCAGGCGCCGCAGTGGCCCGTGTCCGTGAGCACGTCGATCTCACAGCCGTCATCGGGCTGGGGCGCGGCGGGGGAGCCGCAGTTGCCACGGCCGGCTTGGCAGCTGGGGTTACAAACCCCGGCACCGCAGCTGGTGCTGGTGGCGCCGGCCGTCGAGCAGGCGCGCCCGCAGGCGCCGCAGTTGGCGGCGTCGGACAGCAGCGTGACCTCGCAACCATCGTCGCCCGCGGGCCAGGTCGGTGTCGCGCAGTCGCCGAAGCCAGCGGCGCAGGTGGGCGCGCAGCTGCCCGCGGTGCACCCGCGGCTCGCCGCCCCGGAGCCGCTGCAGGCTCGGCCGCAGCCACCGCAGTGGTCAGGATCCGTGGCGAATGAGCTCTCGCAGCCGTCGTCGGCGACGGGGAAGGGCGGCTGCTCGCAGTCGCCACGGCCTGCTTGGCAGCTGGGGTTGCAGAGACCCTCAGCGCAGCTGACCGAGGTGGCGCCGGTGGTGGAGCAAGCCCGGCCGCAGCCGCCGCAGTTCGAGACGTTGGTGCGAAGATCCACCTCACAGCCGTTGTCGGGCTGGGGGGCCGGCGGCTGGGAGCAGTTGCCCAAGGTGCCGGTGCAGGTGGAGGTGCAGACCCCGGAGTTGCAGCTCCGCGCCGCCACGCCGGTGGTGGAGCAGGCGCGGCCACAGGCGCCGCAGTTGTCCACGTCGGTCCCGAGCGGCGTCTCGCAGCCGTTGTCCGCGCCGGGGGGCGGCGGAGTGGTGCAGTCGCCGAAGCCGGGCGCGCAGGTGGGCGCGCACAGACCCGCGGAGCAGCTGCGCGCGGTGGTGCCCGCGGTGGAGCAGGTGCGGCCGCAGGCGCCGCAGTGATCGGGGTTGGTCAGGAGGTTGATCTCGCAGCCATCGTCCGGCTGCGGGGCGATCGGTGTCTGGCAGTCAGCGCGCCCGGCGGCGCAGCTCGGCTGGCAGCTGCCGGCGGTGCAGGTGCGTGACAGCGCGCCGGAGCCCGAGCAGGCGCGATTGCAGGAGCCACAATGGTCAGGATCCGTGGTGAGGTTGCGCTCGCAGCCGTTGGTCGGGTCGCCATCGCAGTCGGCGAAGCCCGGGTTGCAGCTCCCGATGCGACACTCACCCGCGGTGCAGGTGCCCGTCGCGTTGGGTGGCGCGCAGGCGCTGCCGCAGAAGCCGCAGTGCGCGAGCGAGGTCATCAGGTTGACGTCGCACCCGGTGCCGCTGCAATCACCCCAACCCGCCGGGCAGCTCGAGATCACGCACTGACCCGCGTTGCAGGTCCAGTTACCCGCCTGGTCGAAGCAGTCGTTGTCGCAGGCGCCGCACGCGCGTGGGTTGGCGCCGGTGTTCACCTCACAGCCGTTGGTCGGGTCGCCATCGCAGTCGGTGTAGCCCGGCTGGCAGGACGCCACTTGGCAGGTGCCCGCTTCGCACCTCGCGGTGGCGTTCGGCAGCGAGCAGGCGCGCGAGCAGGCTCCGCACTGGAGCGGGTCCGTCCCGGTGTCCACCTCACAGCCGTCGCTGCTGTCGCCGTTACAGTCAGTGAAGCTGCCTTCACAGCTGCTGATGGCGCAGCGCGAGCCCTCGCACGCGGCCGTGGCGTGATCGAGCGCGCAAGGAGCGCAGCCCGTGCTCCCGCAGCCATACGCAGGATCCGTGAGCGAGACGCAGTCATTGCCACAGGCCTTGGTGCCGTCCCCGCACTCCGTCCCCCCGGTGCCGCCGGTGCCCGCCACGCCGCCGCTGCCCGCCGCGCCGCCGCTCGGCCCACCGCCGGTGGCGCCGCTGCCAGCCGCTCCACCGCTGGCGCCGCTGCCCGCGGTGCCCGCCGACGCGTCGAGGGTGCCCCCCACGCCCCCGCTGCCACCCAGCTGGAACAAGTCGAAATCCTGGGTGCAGCCGAGCGCCAGCCAGGCGCCCAGGGTCGCGACCCAGGCCCCTGCGAGCGCGCGGCTCACTCCGTGCGCCTTGGGGTACGGAGTGCGGCTCGTGTGTGTCATCAGAAGCTCCCCTGATAGCTCAGCGAGCCCGCGCCAATCGTCAGCTGGTGGCCCTTGGGTGCGCCGGCTCGTGCGCTGCGGGGCGCCTCCGCGCCGCTGCTGGCGTCGAGGAAGTAAAAGACAGCGGCGCTCACTAGCCCCACGACGCCGACGCCGAGCCCCACGTTGGCGATCGTCTGCTCGCGGCGCCCGCGATCGATGGTGCTCGCATAGCCCGCGTCGCAGTGATGGTCAGGGCACTGGTCTTCGAGCTCCCCGTAGGTGCTCTGGCTCATCAAGCCCGCCACCCCAAAGGTGAGCAGGCCCACGCCGGCGACGCCCGCCGCGATGTAGCTGAGCTCCCGGTAGGGGAGCGGCGCCGCGTCGCGGGGGCCGGTGGGTCGCTCTTCTCCTGGGGTGGAGCCCTCGGCTCCGGCGCCTGCTTTGAGCCAGGGGATCACCTCTTGCGGCCCCTCCTCCGCGCTGGACACGTCGAGGGTGACGGTGAGCAGCTCGCCGCGGCGAGCTTCGACGGCGCGCCAAGCGCGCCGCCCACCGGGGAGGCGACCCACCACGTGCACCACCCCAGGGCTCACGGCGACGCCGCTCCAGAGCTGCGGCAAGACCTTGCGGTCCCCTACCCATAGCTCCGTCACCGTGCCGCCGGTGACCTCCAGGTTGAGCGCCGCCACCTGGGGGCGCAGCTCCGCGAGCTCGGCCTCGGCGGCGTCACGCGCCGCTGCGTAGCGCGGCGCCCGCGCCGCGAGGTGCCCCGCGTCGCGCAGCGTCTGCGCCATCTGCTCGAACGCTCGGTCGGTGTCGCCCGCATCGCGGAGCGCGCGCGCGAGCATCAGCCGCGCGTTCGGGCTCGAGACGATGGCGAGCGAGCGCTCGAACGCGTTGGCCGCCGCTTCGAACTGACGCTCCTGGAACCGCGCCACGCCCTCGGCGTAGGCGGCCTGAGCGTCTTTCAGCTCGTCTTGCGAGGCGCGCTCGGGCGTCACACCCTCTGCCTGGGCGCTGGGGGTGAGCAAGCAGCACGAGAGCGCTAGCGCGGTGGCGGCGAGCGTTCGGCGGGCGCCGCGCGGCGGGGCAGATGGGATCCTCATCGTGGCAGGGCCGATGGTGCCACAATCCGCCCCGCCGACACAGCTGTCGTCGACCGCCGTTCAATCGGCCGTGAGGATGACCTCCCTGTCCAGATCGGCGGTCCAGCTGGTGTCATGGACGCCGCTTGGCTATAAACGGGGGGTGGGTCAGGAGCGATCGGAGCCTGAGGGGGGAACCCAAGCGGGGCCTGACTCCGCCCGGGTGCGGACGGAGCCCCACTCACCGCCGTCCGCTGGCTCCGACTCGGCGCCTCCCGATGCGCCGAGCGTGGTGGTGCTCGAGGCGGCCTCGCAGCAATACAGCGCCGAGTGGGCCGAGCCCACGGTGGTCTCGCGGCGGCGCGTGTCGCCCACCTCGCGGCTCGTCGCCCCGAGCTCGCCGGATCTCACCGTCCCCACGCGCTCTTACACCGGGTACGTGGTGTGGGGCGTGGTGGCGCTGTTGGCGTTCGGGCTCGGCGGCTTGATCAACCACCTGCGCGACAAGCCGAGCGAGCAGGCGTTGACCTCACCGGGCCAGGTGGCACCCGCCGCCGAGTCGCAGCTGGCGGCGCCCACCGGTGAGCCGCAGGCAGCTCCGGCGGACACGGGTGCCGCAGCCCAGGCGGAGGCGTCCGAGGAGCCCGCGCAGCTGGACGAGCTCCCCAAGGAGGTGGCGCGGCCCGTGGCCAAGGCGGCTCCTGCCAACCCCACGCCCGCGGCGAGCCCCACACCCGCGGCGAGCCCCACACCCGCGAAGACCGCGCCCGCGGCGAGCCCAACGCCCGTCGCCGGTCCCGCGCCCAAGCCGGCGGCGAGCCCCGCGCCGGTGATGATCCCTGACGGGATCTAGTTGCCTGAGTTGGAGCACGACAACGGTGAACCGTTGTTTGCGCTAGCACTGGTCAGGTTCGCTGATTTGGGGCGCTGCTGACAGCATTCGTCAGCTTCACGGACTTACCAGCGGCGGCCGGCGGGGGCGTTTCGGAGCGGCACCAGGTCCCCGCTGTGCGGTGTGTTGGGGATGCGCTCCGAGACGCTGAAGTAGAGCTGCTTCATGCGCTCGAAGCGCGGTTTGTCAGCCACCAAGTCCCTCCGTTCGCCGGGGTCTGCCACCACGTCGAACAGCAAGAAGCCGCGATCGTCCCCGGTGACGATCAGCTTGAGCGGGCCGTCGATCAGCGCGCGCCGACGGTCTTGCAAGGGGTCCCGCGTGACCTCGCAGAGCACGGGGCGCGGCGTCGGCGTGGCGCCAGCGAGCTCCGCCGTGAGGCTGTGGCCGCGCATGCCTTGGCCTGGCGGGTGACCCATCAACGCGAGGATGGTGGGGGCGAGGTCGATGTGGCTGCGTGGGGTGTCGATGCGGCGTGCTGCGGCGCCGGGCACGCGGATCATCAGCGGCACCCGGATCAGCTCCTCCCACAGCTCGTAGCCGTGCTTCAGGTGGCCGTGCTCACCGAAGGACTCTCCATGATCCGCGCTCAAGATCACCACGGTGTCCTCCTCGCCGCCGGTCTCGTCCAGCCAGTCGATGAGCTCGCCCAGGTGGCGGTCCGTGTGGTGTACCTCGGCGTCGTACAGGTCGCGCGGCTTGTTGCCGAAGTGCGCGCCGCCGCGGTGCGGGACGTACGGGCTGTGGGGGTCCATGTAGTGGACGTAGCCGAAGAACGGCTGCCCGGTCCGCTCCCGCTCGGCGCGCCCCTTCGTGATCTGCTCCTTCGCGAGGGAGGTCAGCTTTTCTGATGTGATGTTGGAGTGCGAGGTGTTCATCAAGAAGGTGCCGGGGAGCACCTGGTGATCGGTGACGCCCTGATTCAGCCCGCTCGTGGGGAAGAAGTAGGCGTGCGCGAAGGCGCCGAAGCTGTGGCTGCCTCGATCGGTCAGTCGCTCTGCCAAGAACAGGTTGTCCGGGTGCCAGCGCGTGAAGAAGTGCCCGTCGCGCACCATGGCGGAGGGGTAGTCGCTCGCGAGCAGCGCCGCGACCGAGCGCGCGGTGGTGCTGGAGACGCTGTAGGCGCGGGTGTAGCTCACCGAGCGCGCCTCGAAGCGCGTCATCCAGGGGGCGATGTCTCGCGGGTAGCCCGCCCAGGGCATGTCGGCGCGCAGGCTATCGATGAGCACCAGGAGCACGTTGAAGCGGGGGGAGGGCAGGGGGTTTGGCAAGGCACCGCTCGGCGCCGCGCCCGCGTGAGCGGCGCTGCCCACCGGCGGGCTCGCGCCCGCCGCCATACCGTCAGCTACACTGCCAAGTGCGCTCGCGGGCGCGGCTGGAGGCTCGTCCAGCGCGCCAGTCGCCGTGGCGCGCCGCTCGCTGCACCCGACCAGTGAGGCTGATGAAAAGAGCAAGCTGATGGCGAGGGCCGCGCGCTTCGTCGATGGGGTGCGTGGACCGCTCTTCGTCAGTTGAAGTGACTTGAAGCGGGGCGGCGCCATGACGTCGCGTGCGGCAGCTGCCAAACCCCCAAAAACCGATCGCGCGGACCTCACGGACGCGCGCTCCCCGTGGGGACTGGCTCCACGCCCCCGAGGAGCTGCCAGGTGACGGTGGCCCAACGGTGACTGCCGCTCCAGCTCGGGTGGCGGCCGTCTTCCATGCGCGGCAGCTTCAGCGCGGTGGAGTCGAGGTAGCGGCAATGGCCGAGGTGCTTCTTCAGCACCTCGGTGAAGCCGAAGTCATTTTTCCACGCGGGAGGACCAATCCACAAGCACGGGCGGCCGCGGGTGTCGGCGACCAGGCGTTGGATCGCGGGGGCGCGGCGCTCGGGGTTGCGGTCGAACAGCTCGTTCGAGCCGAGCGAGATGAGGACCAACTGCGGGTCGTAGCGGTACATCGCTTGCTGGAGGCGCCGCTCGTTGTCCCAGGAGAGCGTGCTCGAGGAGGTGACGCTGTCCATGTAGTATTTGCCGCCGCGCGCTTGCACCAGCGGGCGGAGGTAGTTGCCGACCAGGGGGACCATGCTGTCGCCGACGTGGAGGATCCGCTCGGCGAGGGCGGCGGGGCGGGCGCCGCCGTCGGTCGGGATCGTCAGCGGGCCTTCTGATGGGGGAGCGTCTGCGCCAGCGTCTCGAGGGGTGTCCGGGCCGGCGTCGGCTCGAGCGTCGGGTGAGGGATGGGTCGCTCGGCTGACGCTGACACTCGTGCTCGGCTCGGGGCTCGGCGCTGAGGTGGGTGTCTCGGAGGGTGGCGCGCCCTGCGGCTCGGCCTGACAGGCGAGCGCCACGGAGCACGCGAGGGTGAGGAGCGAGGGCCAGCACGGGACGGAGCGCACGCAGGGAGCGTAACCCAGGGGGTCCTTCGGCTCGTTGTTTGTGGCTCCCAACCCGTGGCGAGGATGGACAGTGCGAGGATGGATAGAGCCGCGCGTGGCGCGATGTTCTCTGTATCGGCTCCGCGCGTCCGCAGCTAGAATGGCAGGATGCGGAACGTCGCTGCCGTTGCTCTGGCCCTGGCGCTCGGGGCCTGCACCCTCGATCAGATGGGGGCCGGGGCGAAGGGTCAGGACGCGGGGGACAGCGGCGGCGCTGGCGGCAGCGGCGGCTTTGGGGGCACCGCGGGGTCGGGCGGCACCTCTGGATCGGGCGGGAGCTCCGCCTCGGGTGGGAGCGGCGGCTCGGGCTGTTTTCCTGGCCCGAATGAGAAGGTGTGCGGCATCCAGTGCGTGGCCATCGACGACCCAGCCTTTGGCTGCGGCGCAGACAGCTGCAGCGCGTGCGTCACGCCCAAGGCGACCTCGCGTTGCGAGGAGGGTGCCTGTAGCATCGTCAGCTGTGATGACGGCTACCGCGACTGCAACACCGATCCGATCGATGGCTGCGAGGTGAGCTTCTCGGATCCACGCCACTGCGGTGGCTGTGGCAACGATTGCTTCAGTGACCCCACTGGGCTGGAATGGGACTGCGTCGACCATCGCTGCGTGGCGAGCGAGTGCCCCACCGGCACGCGCAATTGCAACGGTGATCCGGCGGACGAGTGCGAGACGGACATCCGGACCAGCGTTCTTCACTGCGGTTTTTGCGGCAATGAGTGTGACCTGGCGAACGCAACGGCGCGCTGCGAGGGCGGCCGCTGCGTCATCGACGCGTGCAACCCAGGGTACGCGGACTGCGACGGGAACCCGGCGAACGGCTGTGAGGTGTTCACCCCCACGGATCTGGCCCACTGCGGTGCGTGTGGTCACGCTTGCTCGGACGTGGGCGCCAGCACGCGGACCTGTCAGGAGGGCGTGTGTAAGCCCGTGTGTCAAACGGGGCGCGGCGATTGCGGCACTCCCACTGCTCCCAACGCGGACGATGGCTGCGAGACGGACGTGAACGCCGCGGTCGACCACTGCGGTGCGTGTGGCCGCGCGTGCGCGGGCGGGTCTCACGTCCAGGCGCGCCGCTGCGAAGCAGGCTTGTGTGACCCTACTTGCGTGAGGGGCCGTGGGAGCTGCAGCTCCCCGGCGGCGCCAACGGCGGACGACGGCTGCGAGACGGACGTGGACACGAACGTCTCTCACTGCGGTGGCTGCAACCGTCCTTGCGACGACACGAACGCGACCGCGCGCGCCTGCTCCGCAGGGGTGTGCGCACCCAGCTGCGCATCAGGCTTTGGTGACTGCAGCTCCCCCACACCGGACAACGGCTGCGAGACGCCCACCAGCGGTGATCCTGACAACTGTGGCGGTTGCAACATCGTCTGTTCGAGCACTCAGGTGGACGCGCGCGAGTGCACCGCGGGCAGCTGCACACCCAAGTGCAACGAGGGCTACCTCGACTGTAACAGGGCCACCGCGAACGACGGCTGTGAGGCGGACGCGACGAGCGCCGCGACCTGCGGGGCTTGTAACGTCAGCTGCGGCGCGGGGCAGGCTTGCACTGCCGGCGCCTGCGTGGGGACGGGTGGCAGCTCGGGCACGGGTGGCACTGGCGGCACCTCAGGCGGCACCTCGGGTGCTGGCGGCACGTCAGGCTCCGGTGGTGGTGGCTCTGGCGGTGGCGGTACCGGCGCGAGCGGCGGTTCTGGGGGTTAACGCCTGACCTGTGGCTTTGGTGCGGAAGCTCGCTATCTTCCGCCGCCATGAGCCTCGAACGGATCCGGCGGTTGGTCGAGCGTTTCCGCGCGCAGGTCTCCGCGCCACCAGAGGGGACGCGGCCGTTCGAGGCCACGGGGGTGGGCCTCCAGCTGCTCGAGTCGATGCTGCGCGCGCGGCACCTGGATCTCGCGGCGCACGAGCTTCGCCGGCGCGGCCACGGTCACTACACCATCTGCAGCTCCGGGCACGAAGCCAACGTGGTGCTGGGGCACCTGACGCGGCCCGATGATCCGAGCCTCATCCACTACCGCTCCGCTGCGTTTCAGCTCGAGCGCGGTCGTCAGGTGACAGGTTACGATGGGGTGCGGGCGATCGCGGAGTCGTTGGTCGCGGCGCGCACGGAGCCCGCGAGCGGTGGGCGTCACAAGGTGTTCGGCTCGCGCGCGCTCGGCATCATCCCCAGCACCAGCACCATCGCCTCACACCTGCCGCGCGCGGTGGGCCTCGCGGTGGCGCTCGAGCGCATGCAGCGCCTGAGCTTGCCCTGTGAGGCGCGCCCCGATTCGATCGCGCTGGCGAGCTTCGGTGACGCGAGCCTCAACCACTCGACGGCGCTCGGCGCCCTGAACGCGGCGGGCTGGGTGGTGCACCAGCGGCTCAAGCTGCCGCTGGTCATCGTGTGCGAGGACAACGGCCTCGGCATCAGCGTGCGCACGCCGGTGGGCTGGGTGGAGGAGCGGCTCCGCGCGCTGCCGCACCTCCGCTACCACAGCGCGGACAGCGCGGACCTGATGCAGTGTTTCCGTGTGGCTCAAGAGGCGATCGACGCTTGTCGTCAGCATCGTTTACCACAGGTGCTCCACCTCCGCACCGTGCGCCTCCTGGGTCACGCCGGGAGCGACGTGGACACGGTGTACCGCTCCCCGGCGGAGATCGCCGCGGCGGAGGCGGCGGACCCAGTGCTCCACGCGGCGTGGCAGCTGGTGCGCGCCGGGGTGCCGCCGGTGGACCTCAGCGCCTTGGAGGCGCGGGTGAGCCGCGAGGTGGAGGCGGCGGCGGAGCGCGCGCTCGGCGCGCCGAAGCTCATGACGCGCGCCGAGGTGATGACGGTGCCGACGCCACGCAGGGCGCCGCCAAACCCTCAGGAGGAACAGCCGTCGCGCGCCCTCGCGGACACGGAGCCACTGACCTTGGCCCAGGGCATCAACCTGGCGCTGCGGGAGGCGATGCAGCGCTACCCCGAGGCGCTGGTGTTCGGTGAGGACGTCGCCAAGAAGGGGGGCGTTTATGGGCTGACCAAGGGGCTCTTGGCCGAGGCGGGCCCGGCGCGGGTGTTCAACACCTTGCTCGACGAGCAGACCATCCTGGGGATGGCGCTCGGCGCCGGCTTGATGGGGATGCTGCCAATCCCTGAGATTCAGTACCTGGCTTACCTGCACAACGCGGAGGATCAGCTGCGCGGCGAGGCGGCCAGCATGAGCTTCTTCTCGAACGGCGAGTACACGAACCCGATGCTGGTGCGGATCGCGGGGCTCGCCTACCAGAAGGGCTTCGGCGGTCATTTCCATAATGATAATTCCGTCGCCGTGCTGCGGGACATCCCGGGGCTCGGGTTGGCGGTGCCGGCGCGCGCCGATGACGCCCTGGACATCCTGCGCCAGGGGCTCACCCTGGCGCGCGAGGAGGGGCGCGTGGTGTGCGTGGTGGAGCCGATCGCGCTCTATCACACGCGCGATCTGGCGGCGGAGGGGGACGCGGCTTGGCTCGCGCGGGCGGGGGAGCCGCGCGCGGAGCCGTTCCGAGCGCGGATTTATCCTGCGAGCGGCGCTGATGTGCTGGGTGACGCGGGTGCGCTGGGTGATGCGGGCGCGCCGAGCCAAGGTGGCGCGCGGCGCCTCACGATGATCACGTATGGGAATGGCGTGTACCTGTCGCTCCGGGTGGCGCGGCGGCTCGCGGCCTTGGGGATCGAGGCACGGGTGGTGGACCTTCGTTGGCTCACGCCGCTACCGAAGGAGGACATCTTGCGGGAGGCGCGCCGCACGGGGCGCGTGCTGATGGTGGACGAGTGCCGCCAGAGCGGCGGGGTGGGGGAGTCCGTGGCGGCGGTGCTGCTCGAGGCGGCGGTGCCGCTCCAGTACGCGCGGGTGAGCAGCGCGGACAGCTTCATCCCCTTGGGGGACGCCGCGAACCTGGTGCTCTTGCAAGAGGACGAGATCTTCGAGGCGGCGAGGCAGCTCGCGGAGCGGTGAGTCAGGCGGGGCCGAGCTCGAGCAGTGGATCGCCTTGCTCCACGTCGTCGCCGTCCGCGGGCACGATGCGGAGCACCCGGACCTTCTGGGGTAGCTCGTCGCCGCTCAGCTGGATGCGGTTGAAGGTCTTCATCACCTCGAGCAGGCAGGTGGTGTGCCCGCGCTCGATGTGCGCGCCTTCGGTGACGAACGCGGGTTGGTCTGGCGCGGGCCTCACGTAGAAGCGGCCCGAGGTGGGCGCGCGGAACACCCAGCTGGCGGTGCTCGCGCTCGCCTCACCCGGGGCGCGCTCCTCCGCGTTGCCAAGCGCTCCCAGCGGCGCCAGGCGCAGCAGGACCTCACCGTACTCGACGGGGCGCTTGGCGGCGGCGCCACGGCGCGCCTCACCCGTGACGACGCCGCTCACCCCCGCGGGCGCGACCAGCGGGCTCAGCACGCCCAGCACCTCGAGCTCACCCAGCGAGCCTTGCTGTGTGATGACGGTTCCTGGTTGGGGCGCGCCGCGCCAGAGCGCGACGGTGGGGGAGCGGAGCTCGAGCTCACCATCGTCCAAGCGACTGACCAGCGCTTGGCGCCGCTCGGCGTGCAGTCGGCTCGACATCAGCGCACCTCCGAGGTCAGCACCTCGAGATCGTGGAGCGACCAGATCCGAGGGTTCTTGATGCGGCGGCTGCCGGTGTTCTGGTAGCTGGCCTCGATCAGCACCTCGAGGTAGCTGCGGAGCTCGGTCACCGACACGATCTCATCGGTGTCGAGCCGCCGCGCGGCGACGTAGGGATCCATGTCCCCCTCGATGCGCTGCTCCACCTCGCGCATGCTCTGCTCGATCTTCGCGCGCTCTTCGGGATCTTTCGTGACGATCTCGAAGTCGTCGTCGAGCTTGGTGTTGTGCGCGGCGATGGCGAGGGTGCGGCCCTCCATCACGCTGAGGCGGGAGATGGGCGTCGCCAGCTGCACCACCGGGTCGTAAGGCATGCCGCTCATGGCGTAGTAGCCGGCGCCCGACGCCTTGCGCAGCAGCACGGTGAACATCGGCACGCTGTTGGTGGAGTTGGTGTAGATGAGGCTCGAGCCGTAGGCGAGCAGGCCCTGGCGCTCCGCCTCCAAGCCGATGTCGAAGCCGGCGATGTCTTGCAGCCACACCAGCGGGATCCCGTCGGCGTTGCAGGCGCGCGAGAAGGCCGCCACCTTCGCGATCCCCCCGCGATACAGGATGGCGGCGGGGCGCTGACGCGTGGGCGCCTCCGGGTCGCCCACCAGGCCCTGACGGTTGATGACGAAGCCGGCGTAGAGGCCGCCCACCTTGCCCACGCCGCAGATCATCTCCTCGCCGATCTCCGGCATCACCTCCCAGAACAGGCTCTGATCGCAGAGCCGCGCGAGCACCTGCTCCGCCTCGTAGGCGACCCGGTGATCGGGCGGCAAGAGACCGAGCAGCTCGCGCGGCGGGTGCAGCGGCGGGACGGCGCCGGCGCCGTGGCGGTAGAAATCCGCGCCGGAGCTCGGCAGCTTGGCCACCTCACCGCGGAGCCCGGTGAGCAGCGCCTCATCGTCAGGTACCCTGATATCAGCGCAGCCGCTCTGGTGCACGTGCACCTCGGGGCCGCCGATGGACAGGCTCGTGATCTTCTGGCTCTTGGCGCCTTTGATCAGGGCCGCGCCGGCGATCACCATGTACGCCTGCTCGGTCATGTACACGCGGTCGCTGATGATCGGCATGTAGCCACCGCCCGCGATGCAGTCGCCGAACACGCCGGCCAGCTGGGGTACGCCGCTCGCGCTGAGCAGGCTGTTCATCTTGAAGATGTGGCCCGCGCCGCGCGCGCCTGGGAAGCTCCGCGACTGCTCGGGCAAGAACAGCCCGCTGCAGTCGACGAGGTACAAGGTGGGCAGCTTGAGGCGCAGGGCCATCATCTGCGCGCGCTGGATCTTCTCCGGCGTGCGCGGCCACCAGGAGCCGGAGGCGACGGTGTTGTCGTTGGCGATCACGACGCACCAGCGCCCCATCACCTTGACGAAGGCCGTCACCACGCCGGCCGCCGGCGACTTGACGCCACCAGGGAACTCCTCGCCGTAGTTCGTGAAGGTGCCGACCTCGAAGACGCTCGTGCCCGGATCCTTCAGCCGCTCCACCCGCTCGCGCGCGGTCAGCTTGCCTTTCTTATGCACGCGCGCGGCGTAGGACTCACCCCAGCCTGCGTGCACCTCGGCGCGGCGCTCGGCGAGCCGCGCCTCCAAGGGCTCGGCGCGCGCGAGGTGGGCCTCGAAGCTCGCGGTGTCCAGCGCCTGATCGCGGGGGGCGCCGATGGGGCGCAGGGGGACGTGGGTCATGACGCGCTCAGGGTGAAGGTGGGCAGGCGGGTGGTGTCGTAGCGATTTGCTCGGAAGTCCTCCGAGCTCAAGATGGCCTGGTGGAGCGGCTGCGTGGTGCGGATCCCCTCCGCCTCGAGCTCGGCCAGGGCCTCCAGCATCCGCTGGGTGGCGGCCTCCCGGGTGGGGCCGCTGGCGATGAGCTTGCAGATCAAGCTGTCGTAGTGGGGGGGGATGGTGTAGCCGCTGGTCACGTGCGTATCCACACGGATACGGCCATCGCCCGTCCGCGGCGTCACCCAGCGCTCGATGCGGCCGGGGCAGGGGCGGAAACCATCAGCGGGGTCCTCCGCGTTGATGCGGCACTCGATCACGTGGCCGCTCAGCGTGACGTCCTGTTGAGAGAAGGAGAGCGGCCGCCCGGCGGCTACGGCGATCTGCTCGGTGACGAGATCGACGCCGCTCCGCACCTCGCTCACGCTGTGCTCCACTTGGAGCCGCGTGTTCATCTCCATGAAGCGCAGCACGGGCGCGTCACCCGAGGTGTCGAGCAGGAACTCGAGGGTGCCGGCCCCCACGTAGCCAATCTGTCGGGTCGCCTGGACCGCGAGCGCGAGCGTCCGCTCGCGCTCTTCGGGGTCGAGCGCTGGGCTCGGTGACTCTTCGATCAGCTTCTGATGGTTTCGCTGGATGGTGCAGTCGCGCTCGCCGAGGTGACACACGTTGCCATAGCGATCGGCCATGACTTGGATCTCGATGTGGCGCCCGCCCTCGAGCAGGCGCTCGATGTAGACGCTCGGATCACCGAAGAAGGCGAGGCCCTCGCGGCGCGCGTCCGCCAACGCCTGGCTCAGCTGGTCCAGGTCACGGACGATCTTCATGCCGCGCCCGCCGCCCCCGCTCTCCGCCTTGATGAGCAGCGGGAGGCCGATCTCTTCGGCGACGGCGCGCGCCTGCTCATCGCTCGTCACGGGGCCGTCGCTGCCCGGGATGACGCGGAGCCCCGCCTCTCGCATGGCGCGCTTGGCGGGGCTCTTGGTGCCCATCAGGTGCATCACGTGCGCCGGAGGGCCGATGAAGGTGACGCCGTGCGCCTCGCACAGGCTCGCGAAGGCGGCGTTCTCCGACAAGAAGCCCCAGCCCGGGTGCAGCGCCGAGCAGTCGGTGTTCTTCGCCGCCTGCACCAGGCGCCGCGGATCGAGGTAGCTCTCGCTGGCGCGCCCGGGGCCGAGGCACACGCGCCGCCGCCCGGCGAGGTAGGGCGCGTCGCGATCGGCCTCCGAGTAGGCGAACACGGGCTCCACCCCGAGGGCGTCGCAGGCGCGCGCGATCCGCACGGCCACTTCACCCCGGTTGGCCACCAGCAAGCGGTGAAATAGCGACGGCGGGCTCATGGGGCCGGAAGGTAGTTTCGCGTCAGCGAACTTGCAATGCGGGCTGAGGTCGCGGTGCCGTGCGTGAGGCGCGCTGAGGTGACTCGGTCGCAGGGCGCTTCGGCTGTTCCAAGCGGTGGCTTGGCAAACCCCCCGCCCTAACCGTTCATAGCGATCGGGATGGGTTAGCTCCGCTCGAGGGCGCGGATGACGGCGCGCTTCAGCGCCTCGCGGGTGTAGGGTTTCTGGAGGAACCCCGAGATTTGGCTGAAGGCGCCGCGCGCGGCGACGCGCTCCCGGAGCTCGTCGACGGTGTAGCCGCTGGTGAGCACCACGCGCAGCTCAGGGTGGCGCTCCAAGATGCGGCCGACCACCTCGAGCCCGTTCACGTCGCGCATCCCGACGTCGAGCAAACAGACCGCGACGCGCGCCTCACTGCGCTCGAGCAGCTCGAGCGCCTCTTGGCCGTTCACCGCGGTGAGCACTCGGAGGCCGAGGCGCGCCAGCTGCTCACGGGTGACGTCGAGGCTCAGGGCCTCGTCGTCGGCGATCAGGATCCCGGTGTTCTCGAGCGCGTCCGGTGGCGCGCTGGTGGCGAGGCGGTTGTGGCTCGAGGGCGAGTCGCTGCACGGCAAGTAGATGCGGAACAGCGTGCCGGCGCCGGGCTCGGTGTCGATGCGCACGGCGCCGCGGTGACCCCGCACGATGCCGAGCGTCGCCGCGAGGCCGAGGCCACGCCCCGTCGCCTTGGTGGTGAAGAACGGATCGAAGATGCGGCTCCGCGTCGCCTCGTCCATCCCGCAGCCGGTGTCTCGCACCTCGAGGCACACGTAGCGCCCCTCTGGTAGCCCCTCATCGAGGTAGGTCTGCTGCAGGAAGCCGCGGTCCACATCGACCAGGCGGGTGGACATGTAGACGTCACCCGGCTGGTCGCCGAGCGAATCGGAGGCGTTCGTGATGAGGTTCATCACGACCTGCCCGAGCTGCGCCGGATCGGCCTCCACCGTGGGCAGGTTGAGCGAGAGATCGCGGTGCAGGCGCGCCTGCTTCGAGACCACGGTGCCGAGCAGGTCGCTCATCTCCAGCACCAGCGAGCTGAGATCGACGTCGGTGACGATGAAGCGGCTCTTGCCCGAGTAGGCGAGCATTTGGTTGGTGAGATCGGTCGCGCGCTGCGCCGCCGCTTGGATCCGATCGAGGCACTCCAGGGCGGGGGAGGTGTCGCTCAGGCGCAGCCGCGCGAGGTCGGCGTTGCCGACGATGGCGACCAGGAGGTTGTTGAAGTCGTGCGCGATGCCGCCCGCGAGGATCCCGAGCGACTCGAGCTTCTGCGTGTGCTGCATCTGCGCGTCGTAGCGGCGGAGCTTGGTCTCCGTCTCACGGCGCGCGGTGACGTCGCGGCTGGTGACGAACAGCGCCGGCGTGCCCTCGAAGTTGATGGTGGTCGCGGCGCACTCCACGAAGGCGTCGGTGCCGTCGAGCCGGAGCAGCCGCTCCTCGAACAGCGGGATGCTCTCACCAGCCATCAGCCGCCGGGCGCGCTCGGTGAGCACCGCGTGCCGCGTCGGCTCGAACAGGTCGTAAACCACCCTGCCTAGCACCTGCTCCTCGGTGGTCGCGCCGACCAGCTCCATCGCGGCTTGGTTCGCGAAGGCGACCTCCCCGGCGACGAGGATCACGATGGGGTCGGGGGAGCGCTGCACTAGCTCGCGGTAACGTGACTCCGAGCGGCGCACCTGCTCCTCGGCCTCGCGCATGGTGCTGACGTCGAGGAAGGTGCCGAGCGCGCCGGAGGTCTCGCGGCTATTGGGATCCAAGATCGGCACCGCCGTGAACGCCACCCAGGTGACGTCCCCCGGCGCGCGCTCGATGCCGAGCACTTGTGCGGGTTGGAAGGCGCCGCTGCGGATCGCGGCGGTGATGGGGTAATCCTCCGGCGGCAGGCGCGAGCCGTCTTCACGGAGGACGCGGTTCGCGAGATCGGAGACGAAGCATGCGGTCAGCTCATCTGACCCGAGCCCCAGCACGCGCTGCGCCTCGGCGTTGCCCATCCCGATGCTCCCGTCGAGCCCCACGAAGATCACCCCGCCGGGCACCGCGTCGAGCAGCCGTGAGACGAGCTCCTCACTCGCCCGGAGGTCCGCCTCCACGCGCTGCACCTGGGTGAGGTCGGCGACCAAGCCCGCGGTGATGCCGCCGTGCCTGACGGCGGACAGCGACAGGCGGCGATGGCGCCCCGCGCGCGTCACCACCGTGATCTCGGCGCCCACGACCGAGCCCTGCGCGTCGATGTGCTCGAGGAGCTGCTCGCACTCATGTGGATCCGCGTACCAGCGCGTGATGCTCTCGCCGATCAGCTCGCTGAGATCGTCGTGCTCGAGCACCTCTTGGAGGGCGGGGTTGGCGAAGCGGAGCCTCTCCGCGGAGGCTCGGAAGAAGCCCACGTGGCTCGACTCGAGGAGCTCGCGGTACCACGTGGCCTCGGCGCGCGCGGCGATCAGGCGACCGATGGCCTCCGCCCGACGCTCGAGGTGCGCGTCCAGGTACCACACGTCGTCCACGTCGCCCCGCTCCTCGTCCGTGGGCTCACCCTGCGCGAGGTACACCTGCCAGGCACCTGGGTGCGCGCGCCGCAGCTCGGCGCGGCGCTCGAGCCCGGCGTCGGTGAGCACGACGTCCGCCTTCGAGCCCAAAGGGCGCTCGGCGCGCGCCGCGAGCGCCGCGGGTAAGGCGCGTGAGGCCGCTTCGCTGAGCTCGATGAGGAATGACACCGTGCCAGGCGCCGTCGTGTCGTCGCGGGGAGCCATGGGGAGCTGCCGTGGGGGAGGCGCCGCACCCTAGCTGCCCTGAGGCGCTCACCGCAACTGCCGGAGCGGCGCTTCACACGGCTCGCGTAGGTGCCCGGACCCCGTAGGGGCAGGCCCCCGTGCCTGCCCGGAGCGCAGGCGCGGAGGTGAGCATCGCGGGCCGACCGCGGGTATAAGTCAGCCGCGATGCGACGCCTGCTCTTCTCGTTCTCGCTGGTGTGGTGCGCGGGCTGCGCCGCCGCCAGCGCTGGCCCTGCTCCGACGACGCCCGAGGCGCCCCCACCCGCGAGCACGGCCCCGCCGCCGGCGCCGGTGCTGGGCTCGCGGGATCCGATCATCCCCGACCCGCCGGCGAGCTGTGAGGTGTTCAAGACGACGTCCGGCGCCGAGCCCTGCCCCAGCTCGCAGGCCCTCCTCGCGGCGGTGTCCGAGGCCGGGCCCGAGGCGCTGCTCCGCTTCGAGTCTTGCGAGCGCTTCGAGCCTGGGCTGATCCGCGCCTTGGTCGCGGAGCTGGCCCCGATGGCGTGCGCCGATCTCATCGTAGAATCCGCAGGGAAAATCGATCCGCCGCCCGAGCTGCGGGAGGTGCTCACCGCGCTCGGGATCGCGGGCAGGCTGTCGCGGCTGGTCGGTGAGCCGCCGCGGCTCGCGCCCCCCTTCGACGCCGAGCGCTTCCGCGAGTTCATGCGCTCCCAGCTCGCTCCCTGGCTCACCGCGCAGAGCCAGGCGATCAGCGACCTGGCCAAGACGGGCGCCGGGCTCACCGGCTACGCGCAGGGGGTGGTCGCGATCCAGGCGGGGCTCGCGGACCTACGGATGGTGGAGCTGATGCGCGGCGTCGCGCTGCCGGAGGAGCTGGCGGGGGACGATGGCCTCGAGGAGGCCTACTTCTCGAGCCTCGATCAGGCGCTCGAGCCGCGTAAGACCCGGGGCCGTGACGCGGCGCTGGTCGGGCTGCGTCGCTTCCGCGAGCAGGGGGCGATCGAGGACCATCGGCTGAGCCAGGCGCACCGCCTGCTGTCGACGCTCTACAACGGGCGGCGGATCGATCGGCTGAGCGGGTTGATGCTGCCTCAGCTGGCGAAGCCGGGCTCCGCCACGGCGCTGCCGACGTACTACGCGAACCGGTTGCTCTCGGAAGATGAGCTGACCACTCAGCTGGGGGCGGTGGTGACGCGTGGGATCCCCACGCGGCTCAAGGAGCGCGTGGAGGCGCCCGGGCAGAGCTCGGTGTCGCCGGCGCAGCGCCTCGAGTACGCGCTAGCGGTGGTGCAGCTCGGGCAGCGCTACGTGGCGCAGAGCGAGTTCAAGCGCGCGGCGGCGTTGGCGCAGCCGCTCGCGAGCTCGCCGGGTCGGGTTGGTGAGATCGCGCGCTTGCTGCGCGCGCTGGGGACGGCGTTCGACGGCGCGCCTCGAGACGCCGCCCACCTGATCCTCCAGGGGCTCGGGGGCTGGCAGCCGCAGCTCTCGGAGCTCGATCGGCTCGCGGGCGGCGCGGGGGAGGTCGCCGGGATGGCCGGCTTCAACGCCGCGCTGCTGCGCGAGCTCACGGTGCCGGCGGACGCTGGCGCGGACACCTTCGAGGCGCTGGCGGTGCGCTATGAGCGCGCCTCGGCGAAGCTTGGCGGCGAGCTCGAGGAGCGGGCGCTCGCCAGCGCCCAGGCGATGCGCGAGACCGCGAAGGCCGTCACGCGCTGAGCTCCGCGTCGAAGGGGCGGCCTGGGCGTATCCGCGAGGAAACGCTCACACTCAGTACGCCCAGCGCGCCCAGCGCACGCGCCCAAGTCGTATCCGCGAGGAAACGCTCATACTCAGTGTACGCCCAGCGCACGCACCCTCGGGCGCTATTGCCCGTCGAAGCTGAAGCCGATGCGCAGCCCGCCGCGCAGGAAGTGGGCGCGCTCGCGTCCGCCGTTCGTCGGGTAATACTCGTAGGCCACGGCGAGCCCCGCCCACGGCAAGATCCCGCGCGTGCGCAGCGTCCACAGGCCGAGCCCGGCGCCGAGGCGCCCCCCGAAGCTCACGTTCCCGTTGTCCGCTTGAAACAGCGAGACGGCGGCGGCCTCGAGCTCGTAGTGCCAGCTCCCGTCTCGGTAGCGGATCAAGGCGGGGATGGCGGGGAAGTAGTTGAGCACGAACTGCGAGGGCTGAGCGCCCGGCTTGAGCATGGCGCCGCCTCCGAACTCACCGCCGAAGAGCAGGGTGAGCGGCCCGTTCAGGTTCTTCCCGAGGAGCACGCGCCCGGTGCCGCCGCCCCCGTAAGTCCAGAGCCCCTCGGTTTGCCGGAGCTGCAAGAGGCCCCCCGTCTCCAGGTTCAGCGTGAAGCGCCCGTAGTTCGTCTGCCTCCCGGTGAAGCCCGCCTCGGGCCGCACCCAGAAGGGACAGTCGGCGGGCGCGCCGTCGAGCGCCAGCTCCAGCAGCTGGCGCGCTCGGGCTCGGTGGAGCGCGCGCTTCACCTCCGCGTCGGCTTCACCCTTCGCCTCGAACAGCGCCTCGGGATCACCCACCTCCGCGGCGCGCCGCGTGGTGATCGTGAGCGCCGCGCGGCGCGCCGCCTCGGGGGTGCGGCACACGCTCTCGAGCAAGAGCGGGTAGGTTTCGTCGAGCTCCCGCGGATCCAAGAACCACCCGCTGCTCTCTTGCGCGGCGACGATGCGCTCGAGGTCGAGCAGCAGCCCCTCGGTGGCCCGGCGGTGCTCGTCGGTCAGCTCAGCTGCTGAGTCGCTCACCTCGCCCGAGTCACCCGCATCAGTCAGTTTAGCTGTCGAGTCACCCTGGGAGCCGGCCAAGTCAGCGTCGCTGTCTTCATCGGCGGTGGCGCCCGCCAGGGCAGGGGAGCCGAAGGCGAGCAGCAGGGCCACCGCAGCAGCCCCAGCGCGCGTGGGCAGGCCGCGCGCGCGCTTCGGTGATGGGCTGGCGGTGAGCATGGCCCGAAGGCGTGGGGCACCCGGGCGGGCAGCGCAAGGCAAAATGTCGCACGCAGGTGCTGGAGGCCGCGCTGGGCCGCTCGCCGCGTGTTCCTCGCTGTGAGCTCGATCACCACGCGCCGTGAGCGAGGAAGTGGCAGGCTCCGCCTCGTGTCCTGGATTGGTGCACGTGGCCCCTGGCTCTTGCTCTTGGCCGCCCTCGGTTGGAGTGGGCTGTCACTCTGGCTCGGCGTCTCCGGGCTCGCCCCCACGCGCGCGCCGTGGCTCGGCGTGAAGCTCCTACGCGTGGCGCCGGAGGACTGGTACTTCGCCCAGGCGCTGCTCATCCCCGCGGTGCTCACCGCTCAGGTGCTCGTGATGGCTCGCGTCGGCGTCTGGTTCGCGCAGCGTCGCGGCGTGGTGATGCGCGCCGCGCGCTTCGCGCGTCCGCTCGCCGGGAGCCTCGGGCTCTCGCTCCTGCTCGGCCTCGTCATCCCCGATCTGCTCGCGTTCGCGCTGTGGGGTCAGGATGGCTTACGAAGCGCGCTGCGGGTGACGGCGCTCGCGACGCCAGTCCTCGCGCTCGCCTTGGTGAGCGCCACTGTCCGCCGCGTGCTCATCACGGGCTGGCTCGCCAGCGTGGGCATCGCCTGGGTGATGCTCCTCCTGCAAGCGGTGTTGGGCGGGCTGTTGCTGCGTTGATCGGGCTCATCGCCGCGCGGCGTCAGCGGGGGCGCACCAACGCCGTGCACAGCGCCAAGGTGGTGTCGGGCGGCGCCGCAGCGGCATCCTTCGGCTTTTCTTTTGGGGGTTGGACGAGAGTCGCCTTCACCCGCCTTCGCGTGGCACCACCGTGGCGCGATTGACATGGCGCCCGAGCCCCCTTACCTGGTGCCATGCTCGCCGCGCGGATCCATGCGTACGGTCCCCCGGAGGTGCTCCAGGTCGAGCAGATCGAGCCCCCTCCGTGCGGTCCGCGTGACGTGCTGATCGAGGTGCACGCGTCCAGCGTGAACCCGGTCGACTTCAAGATCCGCGCGGGGCTCCAGCGCGGCGTCATTCGTTACCGCCTGCCGTGGACCTTGGGGCTCGACGTGTCGGGCGTGGTGAAAGAGGTGGGGGAGCGCGTGACCGAGTTCCGGGTGGGGGACGAGGTGGTCAGCTCACCTACTCATCGCCGCGCGGGGACCTACGCCGAGTACGTGGCGGTGGACGCGGCTCAGGTGGCGAAGAAGCCAGCTCGGCTGACTCATGGCGAGGCGGCGAGCCTGCCGCTCGTGAGCCTGACGGCGTGGGAGGCCCTGGCGCGCTACGGGCGGCTCGGGGTGGGGCAGCGCGTGCTCATCCAAGCGGGCTCGGGTGGCGTGGGGAGCGTCGCGATCCAGTTGGCGCGGCACCTCGGCGCGAGCGAGGTCATCACCACCACCAGCACCCGCAACGTCGCGCTCTGCGAGTCGCTCGGCGCCACGCGCGTCATCGACTACACCCAGGAAGACTACCGGGAGCTGTCGGGGCTCGACTTGGTGCTCGACGCGCTCGGTGGGGAGCACCAGCGCGCGGCGCTGAGCATCCTGAGGCGCGGCGGCGCCGTGGCGTCCATCGTGGCGGGGATCCCGGAGGCGACCCAGGCGTATGGCCCGAACCTCGGCGTTCTGGTGGCTGGCCTGAAGCTGCTGGCGTTCTCCCTGGGCGCGCGCCTGCGCGGCCGCCGCAGCGCCAACGTGATGCGGCGGAGCGATGGGGAGACGCTCTCGCGGCTGTGTCAGCTGGCGGAGGAGGGCGTCCTCCGCCCGGTGATCGACCGCGAGTTCGCGCTCGCCGACATCGCCGCGGCGCACCGCTACGCCGAGACGGGGCGCGCGCGCGGTAAAGTGGTCATCGCCGTGCGCTGACAGCTCAGCTGACGAGCGCCTCGCAGCGCTCCCGCACGCCGACATCCCGGCGCCACGCAGCGCACTGCCAAACCCCCAAAAAAACCAGGTCACTCCGACCGTCCACCGAGGTGCAGCGACAGACAGCTCGGCTGACGAACGCCCTCGCGAGTTGCGTTTGGGATGACTGAGCGCTCTAGAAGTCCAGCTTCTGGAAGCGCCAGTACGCGGTGCCGAGGCACGCCGCCATCCACAGGGTGGCGACCAGGAAGGGCTGAAACTCCAAAATAGGCACGTTGAGCACCGCCGCTGACGCGGCGTCCTCCAGGCGGCCGAAGCCGGGGAAGGCGATCTTCGCGAAGTCACTCACCGCCTTCACGGTGCTGAAGCTCTCCGCCAGCTCCCCGATCTCCCCGATGCGCTGCGTCCAGCCGACGAAGGTGTCGATGATGAAGTAGAACAGGTAGCCGATGATGATGGCGAAGGCGGTGCTGCGGGTGAACACGCCGATCCACGCGACCATCGAGTAGAGCAGCGCCGCCGAGAAGATGGTGAGCGGGATGCCGGCGAACAGCCGCCCGTGCCACACCCCCGTGCGGATCCCGACCCCCACGAAGACCAGCAAATACACCGCGAGCAAGAGCGCGCTGTAGAGCACCATCCCGCCCAAGAACTTCCCGAAGAACAGCTGCGCGCGGGAGATGGGCTTGCTCACCAAGACGTCCACCGCGCCCGCCGCGAGCATCCCAGGGAAGTACCCGGCGCAGCCCGCGATGAACAGCCACATGGAGAACTTGAAGAGCAGCCACACGGTCCAGTGCAGCCAAATCTCCACGCCCTTGTCCATCTCGCTGAGGCCCTTGGTGCGCTGGTCCACCACCTCTTGAGCGGCCTCGAGCTGGCTCGTCTGCAGGTCCTTCAGCTCGCGGCGCTTGTCGTCGATGGCGTTGTTCGCGGCGGTGAGCGCTTCGTCCCCCGGCGTCCCTGAACGAGCCAGCTCGGCGAAGCGCGCCTGCGCTGCTTCGTACTCCTCGCGCTTCCGGCGCAGGGCCTCGTCGTGCTTGAGCTCCTGGTGGACCAGCTCGCGGTACTTGGCGTCCCACAGGAAATCGAGGCCGAGGCCCGCCTCTTCGTCGCTGCCGAACGGCAGCGACATCACCTGCTTGCCCTCCGCGTTGTTCTTCACCTTGAAGCCGGCGAGGAAGCCGATGGCGGTGAGCACCAACACCCCCGCCAGGATGAAGAACACCACCTGCTGCTTGCTCTGGCGCCAGGTGTCTTCGACGATGGCCAAGAACGCGGTCATTAGCGGGTCCCTCCCACGCCCTGATCTTCCTGGGCGCTGATGACGTCGATGAACGCCTGCTCCAGGTTCGCGGTGCGCGGGCGAATCGCGAAGATGCTCACGCCGCCGCCGCGCAGGAGGTCGACCACCCGATCGACGTGGCTCGAGTCGGGCAGGGTGATCTCGAATCCGTTGGCGCCGCGCTCGATGTCACCGAGCTCCTCGAGCGGCGCGTTCACCGCGTCGACGAGCGGCCCCGTCTCGAATGCGACCACCAAGCTCCCTCGATCGACGCTCACGGCGTTGCGGATCTCGTCCACGCTGCCCTGCTGCAGCACCTTGCCGTGGTGCATGATCGCGATTTGATCGCAGATCTGCTCGACCTCGAGCAAGAGGTGCGAGTTCATCAGCACCGTGGTGCCGTTCGCGCACAGCCCCTTGATGACCTCGCGGATCTGGTGGCGACCCACCGGATCCACGCCGTCCGTCGGCTCGTCCAAGATCACCAGCTCGGGCTTGCCCAGCATGGCCTGGGCGAGGCCCACGCGCTGGTTCATGCCCTTCGAGTAGCGGGAGATCTTGGTGTCCCCCCACTCCTTCATCCCCACCAGCTCGAGCTTCTCGTCCACCTCGCGCTCGAGCTCGGCGCCCTCCAGGCCCGACAGCTTGCCGAAGTAGCGGCACACGCCGCGCCCCGTGAGGTAAGCCGGGAAGCGGTGGCCCTCAGGTAGGTAGCCTACCTTACGACGTGCGTCCTTGGTGCCGATGTCGCGCCCCAGCAGCCAGGCGTGGCCGCTGGTGGGGGAGACGATGGAGAGCAGCGTCTTCACCAGGGTGCTCTTGCCCGCGCCGTTGGGCCCGAGCAGGCCGAAGGCGCAGCCTTGGGGCACCTTGAGATCCAGCGCCTTCAGCGCTTGGACTTTCCCACGGTAAATCTTGGTGAGGGCCTTGGTCTCGACGGCGAGCGTCATAAGCGTGCCGGTGCTACCAGATTATCGGCCGCCGCGCTGGCCAAAGTGCGGCGGCGCCTCGGCTGGCCACATTGCCGCTCTAGGGCCCGGCCGCGAAGCGATCGGTCGCGCGGACGAGGCGATCCGTGATGCCCGGCTCGAAGGCGGAGTGCCCGGCGTCCGGCACGATGTGCAGCGCCGCCTCCGGCCAGGCGCGGTGCAGCTCCCAGGCGGTTTCCGCTGGGCAAACCACGTCGTAGCGCCCCTGGACGATGACCGCCGGGATCCCCCGGAGCGCCGGCGTCCCCGCGATCAGCTGATTCGGGTGCTCGAAGAAGCCCCCGTTCACGAAGTAGTGGCACTCGATGCGGGCGAAGGCGAGGCTGAACTCGTCCTCCGCCGAGTGCTCCACGTGCTCGGCGTCCACCAAGAGGAAGCTGGTGGAGCTCTCCCACACGCTCCAAGCGCGGGCCGCGCGCTGGCGCACGGCGTGATCCTCGCTGGTCAGGCGCCGGTAGTAGGCCTGCATCAGGTCGCCTCGCTCGGCCTCGGGGATCGGCGCGAGGAAGTGCTCGAACGCCTCCGGGAACAGGCGGCTGGCGCCCTCTTGATAGAACCAGGTGAGCTCCTTGGGGCGCAGCAGGAAGATGCCGCGCAGCACCAGCTCGGTCACCACCTCGGGGTGCTGCTCGGCGTAGGCGAGGGCGAGGGTGCTGCCCCAGGAGCCGCCGAACACCTGCCAGCGCTCGATCCCGAGGTGCTGGCGGAGCCGCTCGATGTCCGCCACCAGCGCCCAGGTGGTGTTGTCCTCCAGGCAGGCGTGGGGGGTGCTCTTCCCGCAGCCCCGCTGATCGAACAGGACGATGCGGTAGCGCTCCGGGTCGAAGAAGCGGCGCTGACGCGGGTCGCTGGCGCCGCCTGGCCCACCGTGGAGGAACACCACCGGCTTACCCGCTGGGTTGCCTGACTGTTCGTAGTACAGGGTGTGCCGATCGCTCACGGGGAGCATCCCGTGGTCGTACGGTTCGATGGCGGGGTACAGGGGACGGAGCTCGGACACGGTCCCCCGTATACCCGAAGTGCGCGAGCCGAGCACGCCCGCAGGATCTCATCAAGTGACGGGCATTTCGCTGAGCCGCGCGTGCTATGAGCAGCGCGTGCTCCACCTCAGGCGAACGCGATCGCTCCCGGGAGACGGCCTCGCGCGTGGGGATCACCCGGTGACGCGTGGCTGCTCGAGGGGCCGAGCGGAGCCCGCGGCGGGGGTGAGCGTCCGCTCGAGTTGGGCCAGGCGGGGCTTGATTGGGCCCAGCTCGATCAGGCCCGGCTCGATCGGGCTCGGCTCGATCGGGCTCGGCTTGGTGATGCTGGCGAGCGCCTGCAGCAAGGAGACACCGGATCCGACCTGCGACACGGAGCGTGAGCAGGCGCGAGCCGCGGCGCTGCGTGGGGAGGCCGAGCCCGCGCGGCGCTCCCTCGAGGCGGCGCGGGCCGCGTGTCCGGAGAAGCTCGCGTTCGATCTCGATCGCATCGAGGCGCAGATCGTTCGCCACGAACGGCGCGCGGAGGAGCTCGCCGCTCGTGAGAAATCGCGGGAGGTGGCGCGCGCGCCGCTCAGCGCCTTCGTTTCGTGGGTGGGGCGATCACGAGCGAGTGACAAGCGCCTGCCGGGCGCGGAGTGCGCGGCGCGCGGAGAGCCAGGCTTCGGTTATTGCCGTGCGGAAATGGAGCTCAGCGGCGGGCTGACGGCGACGGTGCACTACCTGAGCCGCGACGCCGCGGAGGTGTTCGGCTACCAGGCCCAGGTGGCGCTGCCGGTGACGTGCGCTGACTTGGGACCGAACCGCGTGGTGCGGCGCTGGTCTCAGGGCGGGGACGAGCTCAGCCACTGCGAGCTCACGGGGCCCGCGCTCAAAGGGCTCACCGCGCTGCTCCGGGTGACCCAGACGGACGCGGGTGAGGCGACGAGCGTGGTGCGCGTCTTCTCGCGCGCCTACGCCGATCGCGATCCAGAGCTCACGGCGGCGCTCGGCGCCCGGCCCTGAGGTAGCGTGCGCTTGACCGCGCCGTGAGGCGCCACTACGCGGCCGCTGTGGGAGCACTGAGAGGCGCGCTGAGCTTCACCCGATTCTTCGTCCGCGGGGAGCTGCCGGACGACTTCCGCGAGCGAACCTTGCGCGCGATCAAGCTGCGCCGCTTCGAGCCCTTGACCCCGGAGGACGAGGAGAGCGAGCGCTCCGGGTGGTGCGTGATCGACCGCCTGTTCGACCTCGACTTCGACCACGAGAAGGTCTTCTACAACTCCTACTTGAACCTGGGTTTCCGTGTGGATAGCTGGCGCGTCCCCGCGGCGCTCCTGAAGGCGCAGCTCGCCGAGGCGGAGGAGGAGCTGCGGGTGAAGAAGGGGCTGAACCGCTTGGGGCGCGCGCAGAAGGCGGACCTCAAGCAGCGCATCACGGTGCGGCTCCGTCGCCGCACGCTGCCGAGCAGCCGGAGCTACGACGTGAGCTGGAACCTCGAGACCGGCGTGCTGCTGTTCTGGAGCCACTCGAAGCGCCTGATCGAGGAGCTGACCGTCCAGTTCGAGAAGACCTTCTCGCTTCAGCTGGTCCCCGAGAGCCCGTTCATGGCGGCCGTCGAGTGCGGCCTCACCGACGAGCAGCTCTCGCGCTTGCGCGGGGTCGAGGAGACGGCGTTCTTCGCGCGGAGCGCTGGCTCGTCAGAGCTCCTGACGGAGCGCGGCTGATGGAAGAGGTGATGCTCGACGTGGTCGAGGGGACGCGGTTCCTCGGCCCGGAGTTCTTGGTGTGGCTGTGGTTCCGCGGGGAAATGTATGGCACCGAGATCGAGGTGGAGGGCCACGGCGCGGTGGAGGTGTGGCTCGACGCGCAGCTGGTGTTCGAGTCTCAGCTGGACTCCACGGAGCGCATGACGCTGCGGGGCGCGAGCCCGAGCGGCTCGCCGGAGTCGCTCACGGCGATGCGTCAGGGCAAGCTGCCGGTGCGCGCGCGGGTGGCGCTGAATCACGGCAAGCTGAGCTACACCTTCGGCTTCGACGCCCAGCGCTTCGCCATCTCGAACTTGAAGATCCCGGCGGTGGTCGAGGAGGGGGAGGAGGTGTTCTACGAGCGGATGATGCTGGTGGAGCAGCTCGATCAGCTGCTCGGCGCGCTCTACGTGGAGTTCTTGATGCTGCGGATCAGCCCGGAGTGGGACGCGACCTTGGTCCCCGCGATCCAGCGCTGGGTCTCCGGCGAAGAAGCGCTCAGTGAAGCTGACTACAAGCGCGCCACCCGCCGCGCTCGCCAGGCAGCCACCAAAGCCTAGAGCTGTCGGATTCGTGGCGCCTCGGGCGCTACGGGGTGTCTCCCTCCCGAGCGGCCGCGGACCGGTGGACGAGGCCGCGCCACGCACGGCCACGCCAAACCCAAAAAAAAGAGGCGAGGACGGCGCCAGGCAGTGAACGCCCTCTCGTCCAACCCCGCGCGTACGGATCAGCGGGCGCATACGAGCGACGCGCGTCGCCGCTTCCCTTGGGCTGGCGCGACTGCCAAGATAGCCCGATGGCCGGGCGTACCTTCGTCATCGGGGACATCCACGGCGACCTGCGGGCGCTGTTCAAGCTGCTCTCGTGCTTCCCCACCCTCGACCCGGGCGACACCTTGGTCTTCCTGGGCGACTACCTCGATCGCGGGCCCAGCTCGGCGCAGGTGGTGGACTACCTCCGGCGACTCCCGACCACGACGCCCGCCCGCGTCGTCACCCTGCGCGGCAACCACGAGGACGCGTGGCTCCGGGTGATCGACCGCGGCTGGGATGAGTTCGTGTTGCCACCTGGCAACGGGTGCTTCGCGGCGTATCGCTCGTTCGTGGGGGGACCGCCGCCGGTGGAGGGTGAGCTCCCGACGCCCGAGGAGCGCGCGTCGATGCTCACCGGCTCCTTCTTCCCGACGGACGTGGTGACCTGGCTGCGCTCGCTGCCGTATTGGTACGAAGACGAGCACGCCATCTACGTCCACGCCGGGCTGCCGCACGGGCCGAACGGCTTCATGCACCCGAGCGAGGTGCCCGCGCCCATCGCCCTGCTCTGGTGTCGCGACGAGGCGTTCTTCCGCGGCTACCGCGGCAAGCGCGTCGTCTTCGGGCACACGCGCACGGAGTACCTGCCCCCGGAGCTGAGCGGCTACACCCCGGAGGATCCGACCGACCTGTGGGCGGGGCCCGCGGTGGTGGGCATCGACACCGGCTGCGGCAACGGCGGCTTCTTGACGGGCTTCGAGCTACCGGGGCAGCACGTCTACGAGTCGCGCGACTGAGCGGGTGCGCGCCGCCTCACGCTGAGTTAGCTTCCGCGGCGCCAGCGCGGCGTCGTGCGGGCCTGGTGAGGCCCCCAGTCTACTGCGCGGGTCTCGGTCGGCGGCGCGCGGGCGCGCCGAAGTGAGGCAGCACCGACGGCGCGGAGAGCCCATGTACGACATCACCGACATCATCGCGCTCCTGTTCTTGATCTGGAACACGGTGCGCAAGCTCGACATCAGCAAGCAGAAGGCGGAAGATTTCCCGCAGGTGCCGGCGGCTGACTTCCAGCGCTGGCAGCGGATGGAGCTGTTCGCCTACAGCCTGGGCGCCTACGCGAGCTTCGCGAAGATCGCGCTGAACCTCGGGTGGTTCTACGTGGCGGGGCGCTACCAGCTGGCGCCGCTGGTGGTGCAGGGGGTGGGGGCCGCGCTGTTCGTCGCTTGGGGCGTGGCCCTCATCGTCTCGTCGCTCCAGGGCACGCGCGGGCGTGCGTTGCGAGGCGACCTCGGGATCGTGCTCAAGTCGCGCCGCGAGCAGACGTAGATCGTCTCCAGGCCGTTCGAGGCCTCGCGGCTCGGTGCCGTCCAACCCCCGAAAGCGCCCGCTGCCGTTGGCCTCCCCCGGGATGGCGATTGCTGCACGAGGGGGTCTGGGTTTGCCACCGCGCATGTCGAGGCTCGGCGCGCTCGTAGACGGAGTGGTGCGCCCCGTATTCAACGCCGGGTGCTTCGTGAGGAAGAATGCCGGGACGAGGGCGTAAGCACGAGCTACGGAGCAACCGATGCGCGGCGACCCCACCACCACCTTGGGTATCCTCGTGGCCGGCTTGATCGGCGTGGAGGCGGAGCACCGGGTTCCCGGGGCTGCAGCGGAGCCGCTCGGGTGGCCGCTCGGCTCCGTCAGGATCGGCGGGGCCTCGAGCGCTCTGAACGACGACTCGTCAGGTGAGCTGTACGCGCCCTTCGCGCTGGAGCTGGGCTGACGTGATGGTTCGTCAGGCTGCCTGTGACTGACTGCTCCTGCCGGATGGTTCGTCAGGCTGCCTGTGACTGACCCTAGCCGGTTTGGGCTCGGAGCTCTTGGCTGGCGCCGGCGGCGCGCAGCCCCGCCCACAGGATCTGGAGCTGGGCGCGGTAGACCTCGCGCAGCTGCTCCGGGGTGTCCTTGAACACCAGCGGGAGCCCAAAGAAGAGCCCCAAGAGGCCCGTCACGGCGGCGCTCACCGGGGTGCCCTGGGGGAGCTCCCCATGCTCGATGGCGGCGACGAGCGGCTGCTCCAACACCACGTCGAGCTTGCGACACGGGATCCCCAAGGCGCCGCCCATCTCGGGGAACGCCTGCACCCGCTCCGCGAGCGACAGATCGGCGCTGAACGGGCACTCGCCGCTGCTGCGCTCGACCGTCATGAAACCGATGATCTCCATGGTGATGCGCGGGCACCCCGCGAACTGGACCGCCATCACGTCGAACAGCTCCTCGATGAAGCGCAGGCCCAGCGCGCCCCCGGTGGCGTTCAGCGCGCGCCAGGTCACCTCCACTCCCCAAATCCGAATGAAGTAGCGGAGCACGTCCTCCTTCTTCGGGAAGTAGTTGAAGAACGTGGCCTCGGACACCTGCGCCGCTTCGCACAGGTCCTTCACCGTCACCTCACAGAAGGAGCGGCTCTGGAGCCGCTCCATCGCCTCTCGCATCAGCGCCAGCTTGGTCCGCGCGAACTTGCGCTCCCGGAGCGGGATCTGTTGGATCAGCGCGGCGGCTGCGGCGGGATCCAGAGGAGGGGAGGCGGTCATGGGTGGCCCAGCAAACCTGTAGAACCCGAGGGGCAGTGTCAACAGATCGGCGCAGGATAGCGGCTCAGCCGATGAGCCCGAGCTGACGCCCGGCGTCAGCGAAGGCCGCCACGGCGGCGTCGATCTGCTCGGGCGTGTGCACCGCCGAGAGCTGCACCCGGATCCGCGCTGCGCCGCGCGGCACCACTGGGTATGAGAAGCCGACCACGTAGATCCCCCGCTCGAGCAAGAGCTCGGACAGCCGCGTGGCGAGCCGCGCGTCCTCTCCATCGTCCGTTGGGGTGGCCTGCATCATCACCGGCACGATGGCGTGCGAGCCGGGCTTCAGGGTGAAGCCCAGGGCGCTCATCTGACTGCGGAACGAGGCGGCGTTCCGCACCAAGGCCTCACGCAGCTCCCCGCTTTGCTCGAGCAGCGTGAGCACGGCGAGGCTCGCGCCGCAGATCGCCGGGGCCAGGGTGTTGGAGAACAGGTAGGGGCGCGAGCGCTGACGCAGGAGCGCGATCAGCTCGCGGCGCCCGGTGGTGAAGCCGCCGCTGGCGCCGCCCAGCGCCTTGCCCAAGGTGCTGGTCATGATGTCGACGCGGCGCTGCACCCCGAAGTGCTCCGGCGTGCCGCGCCCCGTCGGGCCGACGAAGCCCGTGGCGTGGGAGTCATCCACCATGACCATCGCGCCGTAGCGCTCCGCCAGGTCGCAGATCCTGTCGAGCTGCGCCAGGTAGCCGTCCATGCTGAACACGCCGTCGGTCGCGATCAGGCGCAGGCGCTTGTCTTGGCTCGCCTGGAGGTGCGCCTCCAGCGCGCCGAGATCGCCGTTCGGGTAGCGCAGCCGCGCGGCCTTGGAGAGGCGGATGCCGTCGATGATGGAGGCGTGGTTCAGCGCGTCGCTGATGATGACGTCGCCCTCACCGAGCAGGGTCTCGAACAGGCCCCCGTTGGCGTCGAAGCACGACGAGTAGAGGATGGTGTCCTCGGTCCCGAAGAAGGTGGACAGCGCCTGCTCCAGCTCGCGATGCAGATCTTGAGTGCCGCAGATGAAGCGGACGCTGGAGAGGCCGAAGCCGTGGCTGTCGAGCGCCGCCTTGGCGGCGGCGATCACCTGCGGGTGGGAGGCGAGGCCGAGGTAGTTGTTGGCGCAGAGGTTGATGACCTCTTTGCCACCCGAGGTGACGAGGGCGCCTTGCGGCGTCGTGATGATGCGCTCGGACTTGAGCAGCCCGGCGCTCTGGATGGCGTCGAGCTCTGCCTGAAAAATGCTGCGCGCTTGATCGAACACGGGGTACCTCCGGCTCAGCGGTTGGGGTGATGGGCGATTGGCTCTTCGGTGGAGACGAGGGGCGGACAGCGTGCTCTGCGCGGCGTGCTCTGGGCTTTAATGGTCAGGTAGTCGCCCTGGATCTGCGCGCTGAGCGCTCGGCGATGACTACAGCTCGATCACCACCTTCGGGTGGGCGTTGATCGCCGCTTCGAAGCGATCGAAGGAGAAGTCAGCGAGCCGGACGATGGTGCCGTCGCCGCCGTTCATGATCACCTCCCACACCAGGTCGTGGATGTTTGGATCACGCGACTCGAGCAGGCGCCGGGTGATGTGCCAGGTCTCCCACAGCCGCCGCCCGACCACGCTGTGCAGGTTGATGCCGTTGACGATGACGCGATCGAAGCTCTCGATGATGGCGTTGCCGCTCTTCAGCCCGAACAGGATCACGTCGCCGCCGCGGCGCACCAGGTGGATGGCGTTGTTCACCGAGGCGTTGACGCCGCTCATCTCGAGCACCACGTCCACGCCCACGCCGTGGGTCAGGCGCCGCACCTCCGCCGCCAGGTTCGGGTCGTGGGCGTAGTCTTCGGCGCCGGCGCCAGGCGCCAGCACCACGTCGGCCCCGAGGCGCCGCGCCATCTCCGCGTTGCGCGCCACCGGCTCCACGCCGATGACGAAGCTGGCGCCCAGCGCGCGGGCGATGGCGACCGCGAACAGCCCGATGGTGCCGCAGCCGACGATGGCGACACGCTTGCCGCGCAGGTTCACCTTGGTGCAGGCGTGCACCGCGTTGCCGAAGGGCTCCTGGATGGCGGCGACCTCCGGGCGGATGCGGCTCATGTCATTTTGCCAGACCACCTTGGCAGGCAACTTGACGTAATCCGCGAACACCCCCTCCGCGCTGATCCCGATGATGAGGTCGTCAGCGCACACGTAGTGATCGCCCACCTGGCACTGGTGGCATTCGCCGCAGAAAATATGGCTCTCGGCGCTCACCCAGTCGCCCACCGCGAGCCCGGAGCTGCGCGCGGCCTCGCTCCCCAGCGCGATCACCTCACCGAACAGCTCGTGGCCGATCACGCGCTGGTCGCGCGGAGCGCCGAGGCGCTCGGCCTCGGCGTCCAGTGAGCCCAAGATCATGTCCTTGAACGCGCGGCGGAACCAGATCCCCCGATCGGAGCCGCAGAAGCCGGCGAAGCGCGGCTTGATCAACACGCGCTCGCGGTCGCTCGGATCGGCGCGCTCGTCGAGCACCACGCGGGGCACCTCGGCGAGGCGCAGCCCGCGGCTCTCGTCCCAAGGATCCTTCGCCCGATCGTACACCAGCGCGCGCATGGTCTCCGCCATGAGCGCCTTCTACCGCTCCTGAATCCACCAGCGCGAGGGAGATATGGCGCGAGCCTGATGTCAGCGACGCTTACGCGCTGCGTCGTACGGCGCTGCCCAACCCCCTCCGCCGGGTTGGGTGCGAGCCCAGCGTCCGGCCGTGCGGCACGGGCGACGACGCGAGGGGCGTCGCTCACCGCAAAAACACCGAGCGACGCGAGGGCCGGAGCACCTGCGCGTCGCTCGGTCTCGTGAGCTAGCGGTCGCTCACTCGGTCTTGGTCGGCAGCTTCAGGCCGGGGAGGCGCCGGAGCGGACGCCCGGCGTCACCGGTCGCGGTCGGCGCCGCGGAGGGCTCGGCCGTCGCGGTGGCGGTGGGCTCGGCCGACGCGGTCGCCGTGGGCGTGGGGGTGACGCCCGCGTCCTGCTCGGTGACCTCCTCGGGCTTGACGTCCTCCTTCTTCAGCTGCGGGCTGTTGATGGTGGCCTGGATCCAGCCGGGGCTCAGCTGCTTCACGCCCGAGGGGTACTCGATGAGCAGGAAGTTACCGTAGCGCGCCTTGAGGTTCACCAGGGTGCCGCGGTTGAGCGTTGCGATGGAGGTGCCGCTGGTGTCGGCCTCGGTGTAGACGCGCAGGTTGTGCGCCAGCACGCGGACGGTGCCGCTCTCGGGGCTCTCCTTGTCCCCGTAGCGCGTGACCTCGTCGTCCTTCTTCGCTGGGGCTGCTGCGTCTACCTCCGGCTCGGGCTCGGGGGTGGCGACGGGAGCGGGCTCGGGCGGCGGCGCCTCCTCATCCTTCTTGCAGGCGAGTAGAGCCACCAAGAGCCCGGCGGCGGCGATAGCGGTTGAAGCACGTGCGGAGCTGATACGCATGGGAAGGTTCCTCCTCGGGGCGCGACCCTACACGAAAATCGCCGCCTCGCCACGTCGGCGCGCAGCGGGCGCGTGCGATCGGGGGCCAGGCGGCGCGCCTCGACGGGCCGCGGGGCCGGGCCCAGCGCTGCCCCGCTGCGGCCCCGACGCCGCCTCGAGGTTGAAATTTCAGCGCTTTGGCGGGGGCGGCGTGGTCTCGGAGACGGGGGGCCGGTTCGCCAGGCAGCGCTCCACCGCCTGGTGGAGCTCCGGCGGGTCGTGGCTGGGCAAGGTGGGCTTGCCCATCACCCCGAGCCCCATGCGGTCGAGCCGCTGCCCGCCGCTGCTGAGCCAGACGAACATGGCCCGGCCCCGGATGTTGTCGAACGGCACGCCCCCGCCGCGGTGACCGTTCCAGGCGCGGGAGTCCTGGGAGTTGTTGCGGTTGTCGCCGAGCACCCACACCTCACCCTCGGCCACCGTGTAAGGGCCCTGCTCGTAGCCGGCGTCATCCCCGTCCTGGAACAGCGTGAGGTAGCTCATGTCGCGCAGGTACTCGACGTACAGGACACCTGACTTGAGCGCGTCGCCCTCGTGGTACTGGTAGGCGCCGACCTTACAATTCGGGATCTTCCAGCCGTTGATCTCCGGGTGCCCGTCGTAGACCATCAGGGTGTCGCCGGGCAGCGCGATCACGCGCTTGATGTAGTCCTGCTTCGGCGCGCTCGGGTTCGGGTCGGGGAAGACGAACACCATCACGTCGCCGTACTTGGGCGGCATGCTGGCGAAGAGCCGCGTGTTCGTGAAGCGCAGCTTGGGGCCGTAGGCGAACTTGTTGACGAAGATGTGATCTTGCAGCTGTAGCGTGGGCAGCATCGAGCCGCTCGGGATCTTGAAGGCCTCCACCACGAACTCGCGCAGCAAGAGCGCCACCAGGATGGCGACGCCGATCGACTCGAGGTACTCGCGGCCCTCGCTCTTGCGCCAGGGTGAGAGGTGGCGCTCGACGAGGACGCCCGCGCGCTCGTGCGCCTTGTGGAAGATCTCCACGTCGAACGGGGTGCGCTCGAGCGCCTCGCGGAGCGCCAGGGTGGCGGCCTCGAGCTCCTCCCGGGCGCTCGCCTTGAGGCTGCGCTGGATCGCCTCCGCGCGGCGCTCGAGGATCCGCGTGGTCTCGTCCACCAGCCGCGCGGCTTGCTCGCACTCACGCCGGAGCTCCTTCGGGATGTCACTGCGCCCCCCGAGGTGCTCGGCCAGCGGCAGCTGGTAGCGGTACCGGTAGAGCAGCATCTCCGCCAAGGTGAAGAAGGCGATCCCCGCCGGGACCGGCTGCTCGCGGATGAGCCAGGCGATGTTGCCCCACAGGCTCAGGGTGTCGGTGTCGTTCGAGGCGGACAGCAGCTTGACCAGCAGCCAGGCGACGCCGAACGGCACCAGGAAGAACCACACCAGCAGGAACACGTACCGTAAGGTCGCGCTGGTGCCCTGGGGGGGCTCCTTCGAGGACTCAGACAAAGCGCCCGGCATTTACTCGGGGTGGGCAGCCAGGGCAACCAGGCGCACGGCCGCGCATCGGGAGATCGTCCAACCCCCCCTCCCTCGTCAGCCACGCTCAGCGTCGTCCCCGAACCTCGACGCCGCTTCGAGGGTCGCCACGAGCCCGCTCACGCGGCAGCCCCAAGCCGAGCTAGCTCGACCTGCGGCTCAGCGCTTGTCGCCGAGCTGGACCAAGTAGTCCACCTTGGCCGCTCGATCGTCCCCCGCGTGGCCGGGCGGCTGCGCGCGCCCGAAGCTGGAGTTGTCCACCAGCAGGTAGTAGGTGCCCTTCGGGAGCGGCAGGTAGAACGAGTGCGTCTTGCCCTGCGTCAGCACCTCGTCCAAGAGCGGGTTCTGGGTGAGCGCGGCGGGCCCCGGGGCGCTCACGTACTGGCGCACCAGCTCGGCGCCAGGGCCCTTCGGGATCACGAACAGATCGGCCTCCGGTGTCCCATCCAGGGTGACGGTCAGGTAGAGTGCCTGACCTTTCTCCGTCACCTCGAAGCCGCCGATGTAGTCCTGCTGGTTCTGGTGCACCTCGGTGCGGCTGTTCTCCAGCGTGACCTTGTCGCTCTTGCCGATTTGGAACGGCTTGAAGGGCTTACTGCCGAGGGCGATGATGCCCATGCCGAGCTCGGTCTCCCCCTTCTTGCTGTGGCGGATCACGGTGAAGCCGCGCTTCAGCTGTGAGTCCACCAGCTTCTGCCCGATCGCGTTGGGGTCCACCCCGATCACCCCCATCCCCGCGCGCGCGAGGCTCGACTCCACCAGCGTCACCTCGAAGCTCGACGCCTGCACGCTGCGCGGACGGAAGAAGATGTACATCGCGTCGTCCTTCACGCGGAAGTCTGGCGCGTACTCGGCGATGCCCGCGCTGGTGAAGCCGACGCGCCCCGTCGCCGCGGTGAAGCCGTAGCCGCGGCCGGTGTACTGCACGATGAGGCTCTTGCGGTGCTCCTCGTCTATTAGCTGGGAGGTGCAGCTGTCCGCGAAGAAGCGCCCCGCCACTGGCTGGTCGTCCGCCAGCTTCAGCGGCACGCCGCGGGTCATCATCTCGAAGCAGAAGCGCTCGAGGCCGAACTTCAGCACGTCGAAGCGCAAGGAGCGGTTCGCGGGGTCGTTGATCACCCCTGGGCCGAGCACCGTCACGGCGTCGTAGCCGAGCGCCTCCCGGTTGGGGCAGCCGGTGAGCCCAGCGCAGGCGAGGGCGAGCACCGCGCCGCCGAGGAGGCGTGAGAGGGTGGGGAAGGGGGGCCGCATCGCCGCCAGCATAGGCAAAGCGCCAGCGGACGCCAGCGGCCTCGTGGGGGCTTGGTTCAGGGCCCGATCCGGTCAGCCAGGATGGGTCGGCTCGAGCGGGCGGCCCGGGTCATGGTGGATCGGTTTTTGGGGGTTGGGAGCGTTGCGATGCCCTGCGCGCCCCGCACGCCGATTGACAGCCGTGCCCTGGGCGCCGGAGATTGGAGCCATGCGAGAGCCGATTCAGGGCGACCTGATCGTCCATGGCGGGCAGGGCGGGACGCGCGTGGCGGTGCTGGGCGCAGGCGCTTGGGGCACGGCGCTCTCCCTCGTGTTGGCGCGTGGTGGCGCGGAGGTGCGCTTGTGGACCTGGCAGTCGGAGCACGCCGAGGAGCTGGCGCGGCAGCGCGAGAGCTCGTTCTTACCTGGGTTCACGCTGCCGAGCGCGGTGTCACCCACGAGCGATTTGGAGGGCGCCGTGGAGGCTTCGGACGTGGTGCTGGTGGTGGTGCCGTCGGACGCCGTCCGGCAGACCCTCGCCCCGTTGGCGGGGCGGATCGGCGAGCGCCCGGTGGTGGTGGCGTCGAAGGGGATCGAGCAAGGCAGCTTGATGTTGATGGACGAGGTGGTGGCCGACGTGCTCGGCGCCGGCTCACGGCGCGCGACACTGAGCGGGCCGAGCTTCGCCGCGGAGGTGGCGCGCGAGGCGCCGACCAACATCGTGATCGCGGCGCAGGACGAGGCGCTCGCCCGCGAGCTCCAGCAGCTGTTCGCCGGGCCGCGCTTCCGCGTCTACACCAGCGACGACCCGGTGGGGGTCGAGGTGGGCGGGGCGCTGAAGAACGTGGTGGCGATCGCCGCCGGCGCCTGCGATGGCCTCGGCTTCGGATACAACACCCGCGCCGCGCTCATCACCCGTGGCCTGGCGGAGCTCAGTCGCCTGGCGCAGGCCAAAGGGGGTGATCCACGCACCCTGGCGGGCCTCGCCGGCATGGGTGATCTGGTGCTGACCTGCACCGGTGAGCTGAGCCGCAACCGCACCGTGGGGCTGGAGCTCGGCCGCGGGCGGTCGCTCCCGGAGGTGCTCTCGAGCCTGGGTCACGTGGCGGAGGGGGTGAAGACCGCGCAGAGCACCTACGACTTGGCGCGGAGCCTCGGCGTGGAGCTGCCGATCTGCTTCGAGGTGTACCGGGTGCTGTACGAGGGGAAGTCGCCGGAGCAGGCGGTGGAGGACGTGCTCACGCGGCCATTGAAGCGCGAGCTCGACTAGCGCGCCGAACGGGTCGTCCAGGCTGCGCGAGGCTCAGGAACTGGCCTCGCGCGAGCGCTCGGGCTAAGCGTCGAGCGATGCGGTCTTGGTCCTGGCTGGGCTCCTCTCGGCGTGCGCTCGGCGTGCGCCTGGCCTCCTGTGGGCTGCTCCTCGCGTCGCTCTCAGGGACGAGCCAGGCAAGCGCTCAGCAGCCGTACCCCCAGCAGCCACCGCCATACGGCCAGCAGCCGTACCCTCAGCAGCCGCCGTACGGCCAGCAGCCGTATCCTCAGCAGCCGCCGTACGGTCAGCAGCCCTACCCAGGTCAACCCTACCCGGGTCAGCAGCCCTACCCAGGCCAGCAGCCACCGTACGGCCAGCGACCTGCGAAGAAGGTGTCCTCCGATTTAGAGCTCGGCGTCTTGTACGGCACCAGCATCGCCTATGGGGTGGGGCTCGGGGTGTGGTTCGACGCGGAGGTTGGCGTGGAGGACGCCGGGGTCGCGATGATCGCCCCGATCTTGCTCGGTGTCGCCGCGCCGGTCGGCGTGTACTTCCTGGATGATCCGGAGATGCCCCCAGGCATGCCCGCGACCATCGCCGCTGGGATGGCGATCGGCGCCGGTGAGGGCCTTGGGATCGCGAGCTATCAGTTCGTCACGGCGGACGAAGAGGACGCCTGGGGCTTCCGGGGCCTCGCGCGCTCGGTGTCGCTCGGCTCCACCCTGGGCGCGGTGGGTGGCTACCTGCTCGCTTACTATGAGGAGCCGTCGCCCAACGCCGCTGCCTTCGTGTCGAGCGGCGTCGTGTGGGGCAGCGCGATCGGGTCGCTGATCGGCTACGGCGCGAGCTCGGGGGACCACGAGTATGGCACCGCCAATGACCAGGCGTCGCTCGGTGGGCTGATCGGCTTCAACGTGGGGCTCGCCGCCACCGCGGCGCTGTCCACGGTGTACGAGCCGAGCTGGGACACGATGGCCTGGATGTGGGCTGGCGCTGGGATCGGCGCGGCGGCGGGGCTGCCGATGTTCCTCTTCTACCTCGGGGACAGCACGCCGCCGACGCGCCGCGGCTTCGCCTACATGGGCGGCGGCGCGACCATCGGGCTCGCGCTGGCGGCGGTGCTCACGAGTGACGCGTCGGACTTTGGTGAGGCGCCTCACAAGCCGCACTACGCGCAGAACGAGCGGCTCGAGGTGGACTACATCGGACCGATGGTGGTGCCGGGGGGCGGCGGCGTGGAGCTGATGGGCCGGCTGTTCTAGAGCACCGCGTCGACTTGGTTTCGACGCCGAGCGTCAGCCAGCGCTCCCCAACCCAAAAAAACTAAGCGGGATCCGCCATCAGCCCCGCGTGAGTGACCGAGTCCGCTCGCCGATCGGCGTGGTTCCGGGCTAAGGTCACCGGCGACTCATGGCATCGATCCGCTACTTCCCGCCTGAGGGCCAGCCCACTCAGGTGGCGATCGCCAAGCCGATCGTCACCATCGGGCGCGCGCTCGGCAACGACATCCACGTCCCCGATCGGAGCGTCGCCGAGCACCACGTCCAGATCGTGTTCAACGGTCGAGATTTCCAGCTGGAAGAGCTGGATCGCCACGCGGAAATCCTCATCAACGGCAAGAAGAAGCGCCGCGCGCGGCTGGTGGACGGCGATCGGCTCACCCTGGGCGTCGCGCAGCTGGCGTTCTCGATGTTCAGCGTGGAGGGGCAGAGCGCCGCGCCAGCGCCCCGGGCCGGTCGGCCCGAGGAGGGTCAGGCGAGCCAGGAGATGGACGGGCTGCGTAAGCTGCACGCCTTCAGCGAGCGGCTGATGACGACGGCGTCCGTCGACGAGCTGCTGGAGACGCTGCTCGGCTCCGTGATCGAGTTCACGTCCGCCAAGCGCGGGGTGGTGCTCTTGGTGGATCCAGAGCAGCCGGGGGAGGTCTTCACGGTGCGGGCGTCGCGCAACGTGGAGCGCGGGGCGATTCAAGATCCGAGCGGCCAAATCAGCGACAGCATCGTCAGGCGCGTGATCGAGTCGCGGCGCCCGGTGATCGTCAGCGACGCGCTGAGCGACACCACCTTCGGCCAGAGCGAGAGCGTGATGGCGCTCAAGCTCTCCAGCGTGATGTGCGCCCCGCTGCTCAGCCAGGGCAACGTGATCGGCGCGCTTTACGTGGCGAACGACGAGGTGAAGCACCTGTTCGACCGTCGTCAGCTCGACGTACTGACGGTGTTCGCGGGGCAGGCCTCGCTCATCCTCCAGAACGCGATGCTGCTGGTCGCGCTGCGCGCCGACAAACAGAAGCTCGAGGCGGAGCTCAGCGACAAGCGCTTCGGGCAGATCATCGGCGCCTGTCCGTCGATGATGGAGGTGTTCCGCAAGCTGCAGAAGGTGGCGGCGACCGACATCGGCGTCTTGATCACCGGCGAGACGGGCACCGGTAAGGAGCTGATCGCGCGCGAGGTGCACCGCCGCAGCACCCGCGTGAACGGGCCGTTCGTCACCGTGAACTGCGGCGCGATCCCGGAGAACCTGATCGAGACCGAGATGTTCGGTCACGTGCGCGGCGCCTTCACCGGCGCGGTGGCGAGCCGCCCCGGGCGCTTTCAGCAGGCGGACGGCGGCACCCTGTTCCTGGACGAGGTGGGGGAGCTGACGCCCGCCTTGCAGGTGAAGCTCCTGCGCGCGATCCAAGAGCGCGTGGTGTTCCGCGTCGGCGACAGCCGCCCCGAGAAGTGCGACATCCGCATCGTGGCGGCCACCAACCGGAACCTCGACGAGATGATCAAGACGGGGGAATTCCGCGAGGATTTGTACTACCGCCTGAACGTGGTGAACCTTTGGCTCCCGCCGCTCCGCGAGCGGGGTGATGACCTCTTCATCATCGCCAAGGCGCTGCTCAGCAAGTACGCCGACGAGATGAACAGCCCGGTGCGCGGCTTCTCACCTCAGGCGCTCGCCGCGATCAAGAAGCACCACTGGCCTGGCAACATCCGTCAGCTGGAGAACCGCATCAAGAAGGCGCTGGTGCTCTGCGAGCAGAGCCTCTTGAGCCCGGAAGATTTGGACCTGGGCCCTGAGGCGCAGGCGCCCATCGTGCCCCTGGAGAAGGCGAAGGAGGACTTCCAGCGCCGCTACGTGCTGGAGGTGCTGGAGCGCAACAACGGCAACCGCACGCAGACGGCGCGCGACCTCGGCGTGGATCCGCGCACCATCTTCCGCTACCTGGAGAAGGAGAATAACCCCATCCCCAGCGGCGCCAGCGGGGACCGCGACTAGAGCGGCGATCAGTTCGCCGCCAGACGGACCAGGGAAACCGCCCCCATGCGGGGCGAGGGCACGGTTTCCCTGGTCCTCTGCTCGGCGCTGCTTCCCTTCACGCCGCTCTAGTTGTTCATTTGAGGACGACAAACGGTAAACCGTTTGTCGTCCTAGCGCGTCGCTGGGAGCCCAGCGAGCGGGTGGGCTCGTGGTCTCACCTCCGCCAGGAGGATCGGGGTTTGGGGTTTGGGGTTTGGCAGATCGCTGCGTGCATTAGGCAGGGCTGCGAATCATACGGCGTCAGTGCACGCTGCCGGTCAGCCAGATGTAGGCGGGCACCAAGATCTCCTCGGGGGTGGCTTCGTGGCGCCCCGGCGCCGGGCAGCTGGCGCTCAGCGTCTCACGGTCGACGTGGAAGCCGTGGTCTCCGAAGATCATCACCAGGGTGCGCGGTGGGAGGCTCGCGAGGTGATCCCAGAGCACCTCCGCCACCTCGCGGCTCAGGCTCGAGAGCGCCTGGGGCGTCGCCCCGCCGGGCTCGGTGACGCGCGACTCGACAAGGTCGAGCTTCATCAGGTCGCGGTAGCCCGCCTTCACGCGGCGCAGGGTGGAGGCCGCGCGGCCCCGCGCGACGGGCATCGGCGCCTCGCTCGAGGGCGGCTCACGGAGCCCCTGGGGGCCGCGGCCGATCAGCTCGATCTGAGCGGTGGTCGTCGCGGGGAGCGCCGACCAGAGCAGCAGGCGCTCGACGCAAGCGGCGTCGCGCCCCGCGAGCTCCCGCAGGTGCTCGTGCACCTCCGTGCCGAGGTCGAAGCGGAGGCCGTCCACCAAGATCAGCTGCACCTGCCGCGCGCCGTGCAGGCGGTGGTGCCGCAGCGCGACCTCGGGCACGTCGAGCACCATCGTCGGCCGCTTGCCGCGGAGCCTGAGCGCGTCGAACGCCTCCAAGTAGCTCTTGGAGAAGGCAGTGGACCAGCTATTCAGCGCCTCGTCGGCGCTCGCGTCGAGCGGCTGACGGAGCCGCGCTTGCTGGAGCGGCGCGTAGGCGCTGGCGAACAGCCGCTCCACCACCGCGAGCGGCTTCGGGCCCCGCGCGGCGACCAGCTCGCGCACCCAGCCGCGCCAGGTGCTCTCGGGGACCAGCGCATGCTCCGACTCGGACGGCGCCGCCTGCTGTGTTTCAATCTCGGAATCGTCTCCGCATGGGGCCTCGCTGACTGCACCTCGAGCCGCGGTGTCCTCGCTGGCTCCAATGCTCTCGCCGGCTACGCTTCGAGGCGCTGCGCCTTCGCTGGTTGCGCCTTCGTCGAGCGCGCCAGCGCGGCCGCTGGGTACCGCGCCCGGCTCGTCATCGGGGATGGCTGACTCCGGCGCGGCGGCCACGGGGGGATCCTCGAACAGGGAGAGTCGCGCGATGGGCCGCACGGGCAGCGGGGTGCCGTCGTCGTTCGTGAGCAGCGCGGTGAAGCCATCGCCGTCGGGGGACGGCTCCACGTCGAGCGCCTCCAGCAGATCGGTGGCCCCCGTGTCGCCCAGGTCCATCGGGGCGAGCGCTGGGGCGGCGACGACGCTCAGGTCCTCGTCGTCCTCTTCGTCGCCGCTCGGGGCGTCGTAGCCCGCGGCGCTCACGGGGGTGAGCTCATCGGCGTCGTGATCGAAGGCGCTCGGGGCGAGCGGTGACTCGTCGACGTCCTCTTGCTCCATCGCCTCGAGGGCCGCCAGCACCGAGCGGAACGCCAGCTGGCGCGCCTCGCCGTGAGCCTCGCTGGGGGGTGAGGCTTGCGTCGCCGCCTGAGCTTCGGGGGGCTGTCGAGCGTCTTCGAGCGCCTCGTGAGGGCCTTCGGGTGCTTCGCTCGGTGTCGTCGGCGGCGACGCGTGCGCCTCGAGCGAGTGGCTCGAGGCGACTTGAACGTCGTCAGCCTCGTGAGCGTTTTCGAGAGTCGCTTGAACGTCTCTCGTGGCCTCGTGAGCGGGCTCGAGTGCCACTTGAGTGGCTTCGAGTGATTCTTGAACGTCTTCGGAAGCCACTTGAGCGGCTTCGAGTGATCCTTGAACGTCCCCGGTGGCCTCGTGGGAGCCTTCGAGCGCTGCTCGAGCGTCTCTCGCGGCCTCGTGAGCGTCTTCGTCAGCTAGATTGCCTAGCGCCTGGGCCACGGCTTCTGGCAGCGTGGGCACGCTCAGGGCCGCCTCCAGCTCGACGACCGAGTCATGGGTCGTGCTCGAGTCCGCGGCGAGCGCGGGCAGGCTGGGCGTCCAGGGCTCCAGCGTCAGGAGGCCGAGCGGCTCATCCACGCTTGGGGCGGGAGCCTTACCGTTCGCCCCACTGAGCAAGGTCTCGAGGGCGACGGGGCGCGTGTACACGCCGAGGTAGCGGTCGCGCGCGTCGAAGATCAGGTGGACCGGGCGCTCGCGGGTGGCGGTCATCCACCAGCGCAGCAGCGAGCTGTCGTCGGCGTCGAGGGCGCCCGCGAGGTTCGTGAGGCCTGCCAGGGTCCGGAGGCGGATCGCGATGCCGCGCGCGCCGATCGTCCGCGCCCGATAGAGCTGGTCGCTCAAGGTGGCGTCGAGGTGGGTGGCGGAGCTGAAGCCCGGCGCCCCAGCGCCGCGTTGTTGCAGCGTCGCCTCGATGGCGGTCTCGATCACCAGGGCCAGCCCGCCTCGTTGCTCCGGCCCGAGGTCACGCACCTCGATCCAGATGAGCCCCGCTGCCTCCGCCTCCCGCCGCCACCCGTCGCGCTCATCGGCGGCGATGGTGCTGAGGGCAGGGAAGTCGCGGGAGGGGAGCGCGGCCGCGCCGAGCAGCTGCGGAGGGAGGGCCGTGAGGTCCTGGCTCACGCGAGGTTCGCTATGCATCGACATACATAACCCGGGGTGCCAGAGCAGGCGTCGGTGGGGAAAGTTTTCGGCGAGTCCTTGGCCGCAGGTGCCCTGACGGCCACCCAGTGACTGCGGCGCCGCGCGCGGGCTCGAGGCGCTACCAACCCCCCCCAAAAAAAAGCCTGGAGAATTTGATGGGGTGATTCGAGGCGGCGCGCCTGCGTTCGAGGCGGCACGGTCGCCTCACCACTCGAATGGTCTGGCTCCTCGTGGTGTCGCGGCCCGCGGTATCGCGAGCGGCTCGTCGACGGACCTCCACGTGGGAGGCCCGCTCGATGGGCGTTTGACGGCGCTCTCGAGGCTGCTTAGAGTGGCAGGGTCCTGAAGCCCTGCTCACGGTGATCCAAGGCAATTGAATCCCTGCAATGCGTTGAACCCGGGAGGCCGATCCACGCCAGGAGCGCTAGGCCCAGACCCACTCACTGGGAAGCCAGATCGGTGTGAGGCGTCACCCACCTAGCTGATGCTAGGGGTTCATTGGTCCGAGGGTCCGTGGGCGGGTTTCAGGGCGCTATGGGCGGCCGTCCTCGGCGCTCCTCGTCCGCTGCCACCACCAGAAGCCGCTCACGCTGCTCGGTGGCGAGCACGCCGGACATCGGGGCGCGCGGGCGGGCTTCCATCAGGGCCGCCGGTTGACTACGGTGGGGGGCCAAGATGATGGACGGGATGATGGGTGTGGCGCTCGGGCGCTGGGGTCGACGGCTCAGCGTGCCGCTGCTGCTGGGCGTCGGGTTGTGGTTCTTCGCTCCGGACGTGGGGGCCGCGAAGGTGAAGGGTCAGCTCGCCAACTTCATGGAGCTGGAAAATCCAGTCTGGGCGGAGGCGACCCAGGTGAAGAACCGCGGCTACTCCTTCCGCGAGCCGGTGGCGACGGTGCCCGCCAAGTACCGCAAGCTGTTCCCGCACATCCCGAAGGAGCTGTGCGTCGCGCTGCTCGCCAAGTCGGCTCAGAAGCCGCCCAAGCCCATCCTGATCCGCGTCGGCGGCGGTCGCACCACCCCGGTGAGCATCGTGGTCCCGCCGGGCACTCAGTTCACCTTCCAGAACACCGACCCCTTCGTCCACGAGCTGTACGGCGTCGGCATCAACACCTTCAACCCCGCCGCCACCGTCCGCGGCGGGACCCGCGACTGGACGGTGCCGAGCGCGGGCAGCTACGAGGTGCGCGATCGCCGCGCGCCGTCGCTCCGCATGTGGATCGTCGCGGAGCCGAACGTCGCCGCCATCGCCTACCCGAACATGAAGGGCGAGTTCCTGCTCGATGCCAAGGAGCCGGGTGAGTACGAGATCCAGGCGTTCTTCGCGGGGAAGAAGCTCGGCCCGGCCACCCCGGTGAGCGTCGGCCCGCGGGACCTGACGATCAAGGACGTCATCAAGGTCGCGCCGGATCCGAAGAAGGAGAAGGCAGCTGACGACAAGGACAAGAAGTAGATGCTGGCCTCGCGATTTTGGTACGTCGTCCTGGCGTTGGTCCTGGGCGCCAGCCTGTTCGTCTTGCAGCTCGCCACCAGCATGTACAACCGCGCGGGCCTGCGCGCGATGGACGAGGGCTTGAGCTCGGACTCCCAGGTCGTCAGCTGGTACCTGCGGAACGACGCGCGCGAGCGGTCAGCGCAGCTGATCAAGTTCGCGCTGAATCAGGACATCGCCAAGGACCTCCAGAAGGCGAGCGGCTCCGAAGACAAGGTGCCTGACGATGTGCGCGCGCGGGTGCTCGCGGCGCTGAAGAAGGTCAACCAGGAGATCCCGGAGGAGGACGCCTTCGACGCGGTGTTCGCGGTGGACCAGCACGGGCGCGTGGTGGCGCACCTCGGCTACGACCAGGCCAGCGGGATGTCGGATTTCGAGCTCGGCGGCTACCCGGTGGTGGCGGACGCGCTGCACGGCTACGTGCGTGACGACACGCTCCAGCTCGATCGCTTGTATCGCGTGGTGGCGCGCCCGGTGGAGTTCGACTTGGGCTCGCTGCCGGCGGGCGCGGTGGTGGGCGCGCGGGTGGTGGATCAGCGCTTCGCGCGGGTGCTCTCGCAGCGCACCGGCGCCGCCGTGGCCTTCTACATGGATGGCGCGAGCACGGTGTCCGCGGCGCCCGAGGGCTTCGACCGCACCCAGCTCGATCAGATCAACAGCGACCTCTCGGCGCTCGCGGAGGACGAGAGCTACCAGAAGCTGGGGCGCAGCTCGGCGCGGATGATCGGCGGCAACGTGCGCGTGGTGTACTCGCTCTTGCCGGGTGAGGCGGGGCAGCTCGGGGCCGGCTACGTGGTGGGGCGGCTCCCGGCGCACGTCAGCTCGCCGTTCGATTTCTTCCGTCAGGCTGACGATAAGGACAAGGCGCAGGTGAACCTGGTGCTGGTGGTGGGGGTCGCGCTGGGCGCGGCGCTGCTCGGGCTGCTGTTCTCGTTCTTCGAGCACACCCAGCCGATCAATAGTTTCCGTGCGGAGAGCGTGCGCCTCGCCAAGGGCGAGGTCGATCAGCTCACGCCGTCCAAGTTCCGCGGTGTGTTCCGCAAGATCGCGTCGGACATCAATGACGGCGTCGACGCGCTGGTGGCGAAGGGGGGCGGCTCACCGCGGCGCGCCGCGGACTTGGGGAAGGTGCTGGGCGACATCCCGGATCAGCCCGTGATGAGCGCCTTCAGTTTCCCTGGGGATACGTCCGCCGCAGCGCCCGCCTCGGTGCCTGCGTCGGAGGTCTCACCCGAGCCCGCGCGAGCGCTGCCGAGCCCGCCTGGGGCGCGCTCGCTGCCGAAGCCGAAGCCAGCCGCCGGCGCTGCCGAGCCGGCGCCCGCGGCCACAGCACCCGCGGGGCCCGCGGGAGGGCCACCTGCGCCACCACGGCGCGAGCCCCCGAAGCCGCCCGGCCCGCCTGAGCGCGCGTCAGGCAACGGCGAGGTCGGGGACGAGCAGGCGGAGTGGCAGAAGGTGTACCAGGACTTCGTCGCCACCAAGCAGCAGTGCGGCGAGAAGACCGAGGGCTTCACCTACGAGAAGTTCGAGCAAACCTTGAAGAAGAACCGCGAGGCGCTGATGGCGCGCCACCAGTGCTCGCGGGTGAAGTTCAGCGTGTACGTGAAGGACGGCAAGGCAGCGCTCAAGGCGAGCCCCATCAAGGACTGAGGATGATGGAGTCGATCAGCGGACGTGGGCGGCGTGGTGTGCTGAGGCGCGCGAGGCTTGGGACCCTGGCCTGTGGGGCTGCGCTGGCGTCAGCGAGCCTCACGACGGAGGCCCAGGCGACCAGCGCGCTCGAGGTGCCTGAGCAAGGCGCGCAGCAGATGGCGCGGGGCGGCGCCTGGGTGGCGCGCGCCAGCAGCCCCTTGGCCGCGGCCTACAACCCGGCGGCGCTGGCCGGTATCCGGAGCGGCGTCACCCTGGGCACCAACCTGGTGTTCAACCGGCTCTGCTTCAGTCGCAAGAACGCCGCGGGTGAGCCGGAGCAGACCCGCGACGGGGTGGAGTATCAGGAGAGCTGCAACGAGAACTCCGGCACCCCCAACTTCATCCCGCACCTCGCGGGCAACCTCCGCATCACGGACGACTTGGGGATCGGGCTCGCGGTGCTGCCGCCATCCATGCTCGGGAAGATCGAGTTCGCGGAGACCGAGAAGGGGATCTTCCGCGGTCGTGAGGTGGATGTGGCGAGCCCCGGGCGCTACGTCCTCTTGAAGGCGGACGGCCTGCTCCTGAACCCGGTGCTGAGCGTCGGCTACGCGCTGTCCGATCGGCTGCGGCTCGGGGCAGGCTTCATCTTCGGCTTCGGCTCACTGAAGCTCGCCAACACCGCGATGGCGCAGCCAACGGCGAACGATGAGCTGGACGCCGTGGCGGGGGACGTGAAGGCGGAGGTCGAGGTGTTCGACGCCTTCGTGCCGGGGGTCATCATCGGCGGGCTGTTCTCGGTGAACGAGAACCTGGATCTCGGGCTCTCCGTGCGGATTCAAGACGCGTTCCGCGGCAAGGGGGACTTGGTGGCGCGCTCGGGCTACTGGAACGCGAACGGGCGGGTCGCGCCGGACGGCGGCACCGCCTCGAGCAGCGCCGATCGCGGGGAGGACCTGGTGTCTTTGACCATCCCCAACCCGATCACGGTGCGCGCGGGCGCTGCGTTTCGCGTGCCGCGCGACGGGAGCCCAGGTTACCTGACGGCGGGCGCGATGCGCGACCCGATCAGCCAGGACATTTTCGACGTGGAAATCGATCTCGAGTACACGCGCAACAGCGCCATCGACGCGATCCAGGTGCGGATCCCTCGGGAGACGGTCTACATCTACAGTCGGGGTCTCGACGGCTCGGCGAACGAGGTCGGCCCGGTGCCGGAGAACGCCGACGTGGAGCTGCACTTCAAGGACACCTTCGGGGTGCGCCTCGGGGGTGACTACGTGGCGCTGCCGGACTTGCTCGCGGTGCGCGCGGGCGCCTGGTACCAGAGCGCGGCGGCGACCGATGAGTACCTCCACTTCTCGCCGATGGCGAGCGCGCGGCTCGGCCTCAGCGCGGGCGCGCAGCTGCGCGCGCCGTTCGTCGACGTGGAGGTCGGCTACATGTGGGTCCACATGCAGACGATGGACAACGGCGGCAAGGGCGCGATCAAGACCATCAGCGGCAACCAGAGCCTCGGCAGCCGCAGCCCGTACGCCGTGAATGGCGGCTCCCTGACGGGTAACGCCCACGTGGTGTCGGTGGCGGTGACGTCCAACTTCTGAGGGCTGCTGAAGGCGCCGCGTGGTGCTCCATGGATCATCAGGGATCGGGGGTTGGACGGCACCGCAGCGTGACCTCCGTGAGCGGGCGGGTTTGAAACCCGCCCCTACCAGCGTCGTAGCGCTGCGTGAGGCGCGGCCCTAGCGGCCGTATGGCATTGGGCGTAGCGCCGTGTAGCGAAACGAGGGCGCGGTCCCAGTGGCGCCGCGTAGCGGGACGAGGGGCGCAGCTGCGCGGCCCTGTGGCGGGGACGCGCAGGCTTGCGGCGGGTCTTGGGTCGCTCTAAGCAGGGCTGACTTCCCAGCGCCTCCTGTGCCCTGCGCGCTTCGAGACGGCGCCTCGCGGTGGCTGCGCCCGATGAGCGGACCTCAGGCGTCACTAGACCTCAGGGAGCGCCGCTCGACGATTTGCTACAAGGAAAAACTATGACCACGAAAGTCCACTCGGTGCTCATCATCGGCTCTGGCCCCGCGGGGCTCACCGCGGCCATCTACGCCGCGCGCGCCAACTTGCGGCCGCTCGTCGTCGAGGGCTTCAGCGCGGGCGGGCTGATCCCCGGTGGGCAGCTGATGTTCACCACGGAGGTGGAGAACTACCCGGGGTACCCCAAGGGCATCACGGGTCAGCAGATGATGGCCGACTTCCGTGAGCAGGCGGAGCGCCAGGGCGCGGAGTTCATCACCGACGATGTGTGGGGTGTGGAGCTCGGGGAGCGGCCGTTCAAGGTGTACGTGGGGGAGCAGCGCGAGCTCCACCTCGCCAAGGCCGTGATCATCGCGACGGGCGCGCGCGCCAACTACTTGGGCCTCCCCAGCGAGGAGGCGCTCAAGAACAAGGGGGTCAGCGCCTGCGCGGTGTGCGACGGCGCGCTCTTCCGTGGGAAAGACGTGGCGGTGGTGGGCGGCGGCGACACCGCGATGGAAGAGGCGCACTACCTCGCGGGGCTGTGTGAGAGCGTGACCTTGATCCATCGCCGCGACGAGTTCCGCGCCTCGCAGACGATGCAGCGCCGCGTGCTCGCGCACCCGAAGATCCGCGTGCTGTACAGCCACGTGGTGGAGGAGGTGCTCGGGGTGGAGGAGAACACCGTGCGTGGCCTACGGGTGCGCGACCTCAAGACCGACACCACGAAGGACCTCACCCTGGGCGCGATGTTCGTCGCGATCGGGCACACGCCGCTGACCGACTTGTTCAAGGGGCAGCTCGAGGTGCACGACAACGGCTACCTCAAGGTGGAGCCTGGCACCACGCGCACGAGCGTCCCCGGGGTGTTCGCGGCGGGCGACGTCGCCGACCACGTCTACCGCCAGGCGGTCACCGCCGCGGGCACCGGCTGCATGGCGGCGCTCGACGCCGAGCGTTGGCTGGGTGCCCAGGACGACTGACCATCAGGGATACTGCTGTTCGCTGGCAGTGCGCTCCGATGGGCTCGCAGGAGGGACTCGAACCCCCCCCGGCCATCGTTCGAGTCAGGGCGACTGACTGTCAGGCTCAGTCGGCGTCTGGGCTGCCCTCGCGCAGCGTCCACACCACCGCCACGCTCACGGGGTAGGCGAGCAAGAGGCCCGTCACCACGCGTAGCCAGGCGGACTCGGGGCGCATGCCGAGCGCCTCCGTCCACACGTCGAGGATCATGGCGGCGGCGGCGAAGCCGACCCACAGGCGGAGCGGCCACACGCCGAGCCGCGGCCTCAGGAAGAGGGCCCCCAGGCCGAGCCCCAGGTAGATGCCGAGGCAGCGATTGCATACGGGGAGCAGGTGCCCGAACAGCTCGAGGGAGCGCCCTGGCTCACGGTGGCACTGAGCGCCGAACCAGAGCTCCATCGGCGCCGCGAGCCAGGCCAAGCTGGGTAGCGGTTGGAGCGCCCACACCCACAGCGGGCTCAGGCCAACGGCGACCAACGCCACGCGGCTGCCCGTCGCGAGCCGCCGTTGCCACACCCCGACCGCGGGCGCCTCGGCTGGTGGTGGGGCGCTGGGGGGGAGCGTCGTGGTGGGTGGCTCGCTGGGTGCTTGGTTGGGCGCTGACCCCAAGCCGCGTGCCTCGTCCGGCTGCTCGCTCGGCGTGGTCATGGGGCGCCGGCGTCAGCGGGAGGAGCGATCAGCTTCATCACCATCTTCAAGTCCTCCCACACGTCGCGCTTGGCGCGCGGGTTGCGCAGCAAGTACGCGGGGTGGAAGGTGGGCATCACGTGGATGCGCTCCTTGTAGACGCGCCAGCGCCCGCGGATGCGGGTGATCCCCAGGCTGTGACCGAACAAGCCTTCCATCGCGGTGGCGCCGAGCGCCACGATCACGCGCGGGGCGATCAGGTCGAGCTGCTCCGTGAGGTAGGGTGTGCAGGCGCGCATCTCCTCGGGGGTGGGCTTGCGATTACGGGGCGGGCGGCACTTGACGATGTTGCAGACGTAGACCTCGTCACGCATCAGGCCCATGCTCGCGATCATCCGGTCGAGCAGCTGCCCAGCTGGCCCCACGAAGGGCGCGCCCAGGCGATCTTCCTCGGCTCCTGGGCCCTCCCCCACGAAGCAGATCCCCGAGCTGCCCGTGCCGCGCGCGAACACGGTCTGCTTCCGCTGTTCGTGGAGCGGGCAGCGAGCGCAGTCCCGGATCGAGGCCTCCAGCACCTCGAGCTTCGCGCGGCGCTCGAGCAGCTGCTCCTCGGTGAGCGGCGCGCTGAGCGGCGCCACCGCCGCGAGCGGCGCGCTCTGGCCACGATCGCGCTCCCAGGTCGCGCTCGGGCCAGGGGGGCTGCCGTGCGTGGGCGGGGCGGGCAGCGGGGGAGCGGAGGACGTCAGGGACGCTGCCCGCGCGGCGGGCGCCAGCGCCGAGCGATCGTCGCCCGCCGCGCGCGCAGCGACAGGTGAGCCAGCCAGACCAACTCCTGGATCTCGAGCGAGCGCTCGAGCGCCGCGCGGATCCTGCGCGCCCGCTTCGAGGATGGCTGAGCCCTGCGGGGCCCGGGTGTATGACGCGACGCTGCTCGGGAGCGCGAGGGCCTCGAGCGGGGTGGGGAAGCGGCTTGAGGCGAGCTCCTGCGACGCGGGGGGCAGCCCCGTCACGCCCCCTTCTTCGAGCCACTGGAGCTGCGCTCCGAGCGCCCGCACGATCGCCGCGAGCTCACCGCGCGCCGTTTGCAGGTCGATGGGAGGCTCGTCTTCGGCCACGCGCCGAGACTAGCAAAAAGCACCGCGCGCCGTCGCTGGTTCGAGCGACGGCGCGCGTCATGTGCCCACCTAGTCCTCGAGCTCAGAAGCCCTTCATGATGCCGAGGCTCGGCTCGATCACCTGACCCGAGGAGGGCAGCATGAACATCACGTTCACGTCGAGCACCACCCCCATGTCCTCCGCCCACGCGTACATCACGCCGCCACCCAAGCCCACGAAGGCCTGCCCGAGCTTCTTGTAAGCGTCGAGCTGAGCGGCGGTGGGCTGCGCGGTGGGCGTGCCCCTCGCGCAGCTCTCGTAGTGGGCGTTCGACGGATCGATGGGCTGCACGTTGCCGTTGATGCTCTGACGACTGCAGTCGAGGATCGTCACCCGCAGGCTCGCGTCCACCTGCGCCATGCCGCCGCCCAAGTGGACGAACGGACGGAAGCCCACCGCGCTGGTGTCCCCCAGCCAGTAGCTGCCGCGCACCTCCGCGTGGAGCGGGAGGAAGGCCTTGTCCCCCGCCTTGGGGCCGCCGTTGAAGGCGTAGCCCAGGCGCCCGCCGAGGGAGATGCTCGGGGTGAGGAAATACTGCCCCTCCGCCATCACGCGGATGGTCCCGGGGGCGATGCCGCCGCTGATCTTGTTGGCTTTATTGGGCTGCGGATCGAAGGCGTATTGTTCCTCCGAGCCCGAGGTGCGGAAGCAAGCGAAGCCCTCGTTCGCTTGGCTGTCCTGAGAGCACACCTCGTCCCCGCTCAAGAAGGCGAGGTCGAAGCCGACGGCGAGGCCGAGCCACAGCTTGCGCGGGGCGCCGCTCTTGCCCTTGCTGGTGCACTCGCCGTCGACGCAGGAGCCGTCGGCGCCGCAGTCCGAGTCCGCGCTGCACGAGCCGCCCGTCTCACAGGTGCCGTTGGCGCACACGAGCCCCGCCGAGCACTCACGGGTCTCCTCGCAGGAGGCGCCCCAGCCTTTGTCGCCGCGCGCGCCGGCGCCGCAGCCAGGCAGCCCCGGGGGGCACACCTCTTGTTCGGCGCAGCGATCGGGCGCGTCTTGATCGGGGAGGGAGGGTGGCTCCTCGCTCGTCTCATTGACGATCGCGATCTCGATCGGCGCGCGCTTGGTGCCGTAGTTGTCGAGGGTGTCACCGCTCGAGTCCTTGGCGCGCGCGTAGAAGCGCAGCGTGCCGATGGTCTGGGTGGCTGAGCAAGGGATCTCGCCGACGAACAGATCGCCGCGCTGGCGCATCTTCACCGTGATCCACTTGTCCGAGCCGTACTCCTTGTACTGGAGCTCGGCGCTCGCGGCCTCTTCATCCGTGGTGCAGCTGACCGGGATGGCGCGCCGCGACTGGACCTCAGCGACTCGCGGTTGGCAGTCCATCCCGCCCACGGCCGAGGTGGGGGGCCTGGGCGGCGTCTCGGAACCACCCCCGCCGCTGCCGCCCGCCGCCGCCGAGCTCTTCGCGTCGGCGAAGGCCTGCCGCGTCTCGTCGGTGGCGAGCGCCATGTCCAGCGCGACGGCGGCGTCGAGGCTCAGCGCCTGACGGAACGCCTCGGTCGCGCCCGCGGTGTCGGCCTTGCCGCTGCCGCGCACGATGCCGATGTACATCCAGGCCTTGGCGAGCACCGGGCCGCTGCACTTGTCCTCACAGGCCTTGATGGTGCCCGCGAGGATCGCCTCGGCCTTGTCGAAGTCAGTCGCCAGGTAGTGCTGGTTGATCGCTTCGTCGATCTTCTTGGTGGCGGCGTTGTCGCGCGGGGCAGCGAAGGCGGTGGCAGCGAACAACGCAGCCGCGAGAGCTGGGAGCCAAAAGGAACGGCGGTACACGGTCTTCCTCCCGCTGGGGTGAGCGGTCGTTCAAGTGGGGTTGGGGAGCGGAGAGCCCCCGAAGGGGCTCTCAAGAGGTGAGGTGGTCTCAGCGCCGGGCTGTTCAGGCTGTGACTCAGGTTTGGACTACCAGGCTGCGACTTGGGCAGACTGCGACTCTGGGCTTGGACTGGTCTGGGACTGCGGCTCAGAGGGGACTGCGGTTCAGAGGGGACTGCGGCTCAGAGGGGACTGCGGCTCAGAGGGGACTGCGGTTCAGTGGGACTGCGGCTCAGAGGGGACTGCGGCTCAGCCCCAGGACGCCCGATCCGAGCTTTGGTGGCTCACTTGGGGCAACCCTCCTTGGCGCCTTCCGTCCGCACGAACTGCACGCGGCGGTTCAGGGCGCGGTTGCGCTCCGAGGTGTTGGGCACCAGCGGTCGGTCGAAGCCGTAACCGTTGCTGGTGAGCCGGTTGGGGTCGATGCCGCGAGACACCAGGTACTTGAGCACGGACTCGGCGCGCTGACCGCTCAGCTTCTGGTTGTAGGCCTTGGACCCTTGGTTGTCCGTGTGGCCCTGGATCTCGAGCTTGATGGCGGAGTTCTTCTGGAGGACGTCCACCACCGCGTCGAGCACCGGGTGGCTCTCCTTGCGGATCGTGGCCTTGTTGTACTCGAAGTGGATCTGCTGGGTGATCTTCACCTCGCAGTCCGTCACCACCACCAGCGCCGGCTTGCTCGGGCAGCCGAGCGGCTCCTCCGTCGTGGAGCCGATGGTGTTCGGGCACTGATCCTTTAGGTCGGGGACGCCGTCACCGTCGTTGTCGAGGTCAGGGCAGCCGTCTTGATCCTCGTAGCCATCCGGATCCTCCGGGTCGTTCGGGCACTTGTCTTCCGAGTCCGGGATCCCGTCGAGGTCGTTGTCGAGGTCGGGGCAGCCGTCCTCATCCAGGTAGCCGTCCTTGTCCTCCGGCTGCAGCACGCACTGGTCGCGCGAGTCCGGGATGCCGTCGCCGTCCGTATCCGGATCGTCAGGGCAGCCGTCCGTATCCTGGTAGCCGTTGAAGTTCTCCGGCTCGTCGGGGCAAGCGTCCTCGGTGTCGAGGTACCCATCCCCATCGCGATCGCCAGGCTTGGGCTGCGGCTTGGGCACCGCCACCTCCACCATGCCGCGATCCGTGCAGTACTCTGGGGGGGAGAGGAAGTTGGCGGCGTGGGCGTTCGGCTCCGCCAACCACAGGTGGCGCTGCGCCTTGGAGAGGTAGCCCTGCTCCAGCTCGATCTGCGCGAACTTGAGGTGGCTCTGCGCCATCGCCAGCTCACGCGGCGCGCAGCGCACCGCGCCGTTACGCTCGGCCTGCTTCGCGATCTCCTCCAGCCCCGCGATTTGTCCCTTGAGCCGAGGCCCCTGGCTGCACCCGAGCGGGAGCGCCAGGAGACACAGCCACCAGGCCCCACGCGATAGACCCCGACGCTTCACGCGCGACTCACGCCTCGACCTCATCGGCCAGCTCCTCGCCGCGCCTCGCGGGAGAGCCGAATCGCCTTGTCGGCGTAACCCTCCGCGGCCTCAGCCAGGTTCGAGGCGTCGCTGTAGTCCGCCTCGGCGGCCTCGCTCTGCGCCTTCTCCAAGTGCTCCTTCGCGAGGTAATACTCGTAGGGCGCGTACTGCTCTGCGTTCAGCTCCCGCGCCTCTTCGAGCTTGGAGGAGGCGGCGTTCGCCGAGATGGCGTACAGCGTGTTGCCGCAGCCCACGCTGGGCGCCACCGCGGCGACCAGCGTGAGGCTCACCGCGAGCTTCATGGCGAAGGGACCGGCGGCGAGGGCTCGGCGGCAGGAGAGCAGGGCGGTGCTGCTCACCGCGAGGAAACGACGGTTCCCCGTCGGCGAGCTCGACGCGCCGCTCGAAGAGTCACGACTGAAGCGCTTGAACATGGCCTTGCTGTTCACGAGGAGCGGAAGTGGACCGGTCGGAGGGGGGCGCGGCTCTCGGCGGCACTGCGCGGCCGGGGCCGTGGGCCGAACCCAGTCGGACGCTAGCAACCGCGAGAGTCAGGCGTCAACCACCCACCGCTGGTGACCTGATGGTGTCATTGCCGGGTGGAAGTTTGCGGCTCAGCTGTCGAGCCCCGCCCGTCGCCGGGCATCGCCGCTTGGCCTCGCCTGCCGCTTGGCCTCGCCTGCCGCTTGGCATTGCCCCCGCTGGTCGCCGGCGACGAGCCAGCTCACATATCGCGGTACAACCCGACCACCACGCCGAGCAGCATGGTGTCGCGGAAGTCACTCGCGCGCACCAGGATCGGCGCCATCCCGCTGTTCGCTGGCTGGAACCGGACGTAGTCGTTCTCGGGGTAGTAGTACTTCACCGTGGCTTCGTCGCCGATGAGCGCGACCACGATGTCGCCACGCGTGGCGTTGCTCTGCTGCCGCACGAACAGCAGATCCCCATTCAAGATCCCCGCCTCGATCATCGAGTCCCCGTGCACCCGGAGGCCGAACACGGAGCGCCCGTTGCTGCGCACCCGCGCGCGATCGATGCGCACGGTGTCCACCACGTTCTCCTCCGCGAGCAGCGGCAGGCCCGCTGCCACGCGCCCGAGCACCTGGATCTCGAGGGTGTCTTCGGATGAGGCGCTGGGCGCGGGGTCATTCGCCGGTGCGCTCGCGCCGGGCCCCATTCCGTCAGTCGGGTCCACCACGCGCAGCGCGCGGCTCTTCATGTCCTCCCGCCGGAGGTAACCCTTGCGTTCCAAGGCGCGCAGGTGATCATTCACTCCGTTGGTGGAGCGGATCCCCATGAACTCCCCGATCTCACGGAGCGTGGGTGGGTAGCCGTGCTCCTCGATGCACTTGCGGATGAAGTCGAGGGTCTGCTCCTGACGCTTCGTGAGGCCTTGCATGGTGCGGAACGCTACTGAACGGGTGTAGGGGAGTCAAATTTTTCGCGATCTAACTTCGTAACCTACTGAAATCACTTGCATTTTTGAGGTGCGGATCGAGCGCGGCAGCTGCGTCCATGATCGCGCTCTCCACGTTTTTTCTGAGGGGGGGGTTGGACGGCACCGCGCCGTGAGTGCGCCTTGGTCCCAGCCCCGTCCACCGGCGCGGCCAGCCGTCCGTACACCTGACGGATCACCCAATCAGCACCCCTGACGGGCTGCGAGCGTCAGTGAACCTGACGGGCTGCCCGCACCAACGCCACGACGATGGAACGTCCGTACACCTGACAGCGCCTCAGAACTTGCCGCTGATGGACAGGAACGTGAGCTTGTTGGTCGTCTCCCGCAGGCGGCTCACCAGCATGCGCACGATGGACCACAGCACCTCGTAGGCGAGGTCCTTGTGGAGGAACAGCAGGTCGTCGAACGCGTCCTTGGAGATCGCGAGCACCCGGCAGGTGTTGTGCACTCGGGCGTCCGCGGAGCGCGGCGACTCGTCGAGCAGCGCCATCTCCCCGAACATCTGCCCCGGCCCCAGGATGGCGAGGGCTTCTTCCCCCATGCCCGGCACCTCGCGGCTGATGCGCACGCGCCCTTCGAGGATGACGTAGAGCTTGTCGCCGGGGGCGCCGTGCTCGAAGATCTTGGTGCCCAGCTGGTGGGTCTCTTCGCTCGCCACCTTCGCGACGAGCTCGAGCGCTTCGTCCTTGAGGCCAGCGAAGAGCTCGACCTGCCGCAGCTGCTGCACCCGTTCCGAAGGCATGCTCCGCCGACTCTACACGACCTCTCACCAATTGTTGCGTTTACGGCGCCCCGCGGCCGCACCAAGCTGGTTCGGCAGGCTGGTAGGCCATTCGCGGTGCCGTCCAACCCCCAACCCCCGAGCCCCCAACCGAGTCGAAGCGCGGGCCCAGGGTGGATCGCGGCACTACCCACGCACCCGACACCAGCGCGCCCTGCTGCGCCGTGATCCGGTGCAGCGCTCGTCTCAGCGGGTGAAGGTGACGGTGAACGGCGGGGTGCTGGCGGTGATGGGCTGACCATCCGGGCCCAGCGCCGTGCGGTAGGTCATGCGGAACGCGCACTGGCGGGCGAGGGAGCCGAAGCCGTTGCCGGGGTCGCTCAGCACCTGGACACTGGTGGCCTTGCCGCGTGGGTCCACCGTGACCGACAGGCGCACGCGAGCGAAGTCGATTTGCTCCATGTCCGCCTGGGCGGGGAAGCCGCAGCTCGACCAGTTGGTGCCCTTGGCCGCCGCGGCGCGCGCCTTGTTCTCTTTCGGGGGCGGGGGGGGCAGCGGCTTGGCGTCGGGCTGTTTGCCCTTGCCGTCCTTCACGCCGTCCTTGCCCACCACGGGGTTTCGTACCGCCTCCTTCGAGGTGCCGTGGGCGGCCGTGGTGCCGCCAGCGAAGCGATCGCCGTCGCCCTGCACCATGGTGAAGTCGGTCATGTCCTCCACGGCGTCCCCTGCCGCGGGCGCCGCCTCGAGCACCCGGCCCGCTTGGGCAGCCGCGGCGGGCGCGGCCTGAGCGGGGGGCGGCGGGGTGTCTGGCGGTGGCGCCTCGGGCTCCGCTTCGGGCTCGGGCTCCGGCTCGGGCGCGGGCTCCGGCTTCGCCTCATCCATCACGATGTCGATCTCTTCGACCGCCGCGCCGTCGACGGCGCGCGCCACGCTGGTCGCGAAGTCATCCACCCAGAACGGCGTGCGGAGCCCCTTGGCGGCCGCGCCGGCGTGCAGCGCGACCCCACCCACCAAGCCGAGCACGATCCCGATGGTCGAGATGTGGCGATCGAGGCCGAGCACCGCGCTGAGCGGCTCGGTCACGACGCCATCGAGCTCCCGGCGATCGAGCTCGGGGCTGCTCATGGTCAGCCGCCCTCACTGGGTGGCTTGGTCTCCTCGGCGGCGGCCGCTTGCACCCCGAAGGCCACCTTGCTGATGCCCGCGCGGTTCAGCAGATCGAGCACGTGGATCACGCGGCCGTGCTCCACCTTGCGGTCCGCCCGGATCACCGCGCGGATGTCCTGGTTCTTCGCCTTCGCGCTCTTCGCCAGCGCGCTCACCGCCTCATCATTCGCCACGGGGTTCGAGTCCACGTGGGTCTTGCCATCGGCCGACAGCTCCACGCTGAACACCGTCTGGATCTCCTGGCCGGTGGCGGCCTTGGGGAGATCCATCGGCATCCCTTGGTTCACGATCATCTTCGCCGTGACCATGAAGATGATGAGGAGCACCAGCGTGACGTCGACGAGCGGCGTCACGTTGATGCCCGAGATCATCCCGTCGTCATCGCTCTGGGCTCCACCCGCCACGGCTCAGTCCTCGCTCGCGTCGCTGGAGTCGTTCGAGCCACTGTCCACCGCGACCAGGTGGCTCAGCAGCACGCGGCTCAGCGCCTCGGTGTTGGCGAGGATCGCCTTGCTCATGCGCATGAACAGGTTGAACATCGCGACCGCGGGGATGGCGACGAGCAGACCGATCGCGGTGGCGACCAGCGCCTCCGCGATGGCGGCCATCACCTCTTGCGGGGCGCCGGCCGCCGCCGCGGCGCCACCCTCCGACATCCCCAGCGCCTTGAACGCCTGGACGATGCCGATGACGGTGCCGAACAGCCCGATGAACGGCGCGTTGTTGCCCAGCGTGCCGAGGTAGGCGAGCCACTTCTCCAGCTTCATCCGCTGCAGCGCCGCCGCGCCGTTCATCGCCTCCTCCGCCGACTTCGCGCCCCGGTCGACCTCCATCAGCCCGGCGACCACCACCGCCGCCTCCGCGCTGGGCGACGCCTGCATGCGCTTGATGGCGCCCTCGATGTCGTTCTTGCGCAGCAGGGCGCGCAGCTCCTGAGCCAGCCCGCCGATGTCGTCGCGCAGCCGCCAGTAGAAGTAGCCGCGCTCCAGCATGATCGCCACGGAGACGACGCTGAGGAAGATGAGGAGCCACATCACCCAGCCGGCTCCGAAGTTGGTCATCAGGCGTTCGAGCCAGTGGACCAGGTTGGTTGTCATGTGTGTGCCTCGTGAGTCGAGCGATTGAGTCTCAGTTTTTCGGCGTGGCCCGGGCTCATGGGGCCCAGCGCGTGCCTCGTCTAGTGGGCGGAGCAGGTGGTGCAGCGAGGAAGGGACCTACGGCATCGTCTGCGTGGCGCGCCCGTCGCGTGCTGGTTTTGACTGGGGCCGGCCAAGGGCGCAAGGGCTCCCGGTGCTTCATGAAGCCCTTGGCTCTCCACCGGGGACGGGTGCCCGCAGGCGCGAAGATCGTTCGACCGGCCGACGTCAGCGCTTCTTGGGCGCGTCGACGTCCTTGCCCGCGGCCCGGGCGCGAGCGCGCGCTCGCTTCTTGCGCTCGAAGTCGAGGGCGCGGGGTGAGCCCTCCGGGACGGGGCTCTTGAGCGTCTTCGGTGGCTTGAGGGCGCCCGGGGCGCTGCAGCAGCGGAAGCCGATGGAGTAGTCCGAGTAGCGCGGGTTGTGGGCGGTGGTCTGGTAGCTGCAGCCCTCGCCGTTGATGCGGGTGTCCAGGTAGTAGCCGCCGCGGAAGGTGCCGCCCTTGTTGGCCGTCCACTCGTGGAGGTTGCCCACCATGTCATGGACACCGAACGAGTTCCGACAGCGGCTGTTCGCGCCGCACTTCATCACCGTTTTGCTGAGCTGGTTGAGGCGCGGGTCGTTCATCTTGTCCAGCGTGTAGAGTTCGTCCGGCGGCAGCACGCCGAACACGCGAAGGAGCGATGACTCCCCGCTGTCGTTGCAGCGCCCCTTGATGTGCTCGTCGCCGTAGGGGTAGCGAGTGGGCTGCTTGCCGCGGCAGGCGGTGACCCACTCCTCGTCGCTGCACAGGCGTTTCCCCGCGGATTCACAGGCGATGGTGGCCTCCTCCTGGCTCAGGTAGGCCTGTGGTACGACGTTCTGACGACTGCGCGCCACCACCAGCTGCCCCGGGCTCACGCTGTGGTACGGCGAGTGATTGCGCAGGCGCTTGCCCTTGCTGTTCACCACGTCCAGGCTCGCCTCGAAGCGGTCGATGCAGTAGCGCCCCAGCACGTTCGCCATCCCGGGTGGGCAGCCCTTGGGCGCGCCCTCGAGCGCCGGGGAGAAGAGCAGCGTGAGCGCGGCCGCGGCGCCGGTGACCGCCGTGATCGCGAGCCACTCGAGCTTCTGCGGTGGGCGCCGTGAAGGATTCGTCCGCTTCGTCGACGTTTCGAACCGATCCGTCAGCACCTCAGACCTTTCAGCCTGGGCGCTGACGAGGGACGGTGCGCTGACGAGGAACGGGGCGCGCCGGGAGTGATGTCGGTCCCGCGGTGGGCGACGCCGGTCGCCTGCGGCGGACAGCGTTCGAGGCGCCATGGGGCCTCAGCAAGACAGAGGGCAGGGGGTTGGTCAAGTTTTCGGTCAGCCGGGCGGCGCTGCTGTCTCTTCACGAGCCGCGCGGCTCAGCCGCGAGGCACCGGGCCGCGGCTCGTCCGCCGTGAGGCGCTGGCCGCGCCCTACAGGGGGGGCGGCTCACAGCTCGTGCGGCATCAGGTCGTGTGGTGAGCGGAAGTGCTGGTGCGCCGAGTAGGCGCCGAAGGAGCTCACGCGGCGCGCGTACAAGTCAGCATAAGTGTCTACTTGGAGGCCGAAGCTGCTCATCTCGTGGTGCTCCTTGAGCAGGGAGCCCCAGTAGGGGTGGAAGCTGACGTCGATGATCTGGCTGAGGCGGGTGTGCTCTTGGTCCAGGGCGCGCAGCTCCGAGCGCACGCGCTCGAGCGCCCGCTTCACCCGCCTGACATCGTCATCCGGCGCGCGCTCCTTGCTGAGCTCCTTGAAGCGCGCCTGGTAGAAGCGGAGCTCGTCCTCCAGCTGGTCGCGGGTGACGGCGAGATCGCGTTGGCGCGCCATTTCCCCGAGGCAAGACTCCAGCGCCGCGACCTCTTGGTCGAGCTCCTGGATGATCATCGCCGTGCGCCAGGAGCTCTCCTTCTTGCTGCGCAGGATGTCACCGTAGATGTGATCCCCCACGTAGAGCACGCGCGGGCCGATGGCGCGCACCAGGCGCTCGAACTGATGCAGGCTGCCGCCCTCGTAGATTTGGCAGCGCTCGGCCTGGCCATTGCGCGCCTCCTTGGCGGCGGACAGCCGCTTCAGCGGGCGACCCTCACGGAACCACCTCGGCTTCTCCGCGCTCACCACCACCACGTCGAAGAAATGGCGCCAGCTCGGGTACTCGGCGCTGGCGCCGTCGAGCAGGTAGCTCATCACCGCCTGGGTGTAGCTGAGCGGTGAGTTGGTGAGGACGAACAGCTTCTTGCCGGCGGACCGCAGTTTGTGGAGCGTTTTTGCGAGGCCCGGGTCGCGGTCGAGGTACTTCGGCAGGTCTCGAGTGATCGCGGTGTACACGGAGCCGTCGCGGTGCGCCTCGTCGATGGACTCGCGGATGTCCTCGAACAGCTTGCCGTAGTCGACCGAGTCGCCGCTCCGCTCCAGCGCGTCGACCGCCACGGAGTAGAGCGTCACCTCACACATCGCGAACAGCGTGTCGATGAAGTGGTAGCGCGGCGTGGTCGGGCGGATTTTACGGTCGTGGTAGAGGCGCTCGAGCAGCTCGGGGGGCAGGCTCTTCAGGCCGTGGTAACCTCGGAAGACCGACTTGTAGCGGTCCATCTTCAGCACGTGGCCGAAGCGCTTGTCGATGAGCAGGCCGCGGATGGGGAAGCGGGTGTCGTAGTGGACCTGGCGGAGGTACTCCGGGTAGCCCTTGGCGAGCAGCCGCGTGAGGCTGAGCTCGATGCTCAGCATGTCCATCGCGCGCTGGTGGTAGATGGCGAGCGTGTAGTCCATGTCGAACCCCACCCACTCGATGCCCGCCATCGCGAGGTTCCGGTTGACGAACACACGGTCGGCGCGCGGGATGCGCACGTCGCGCGTCGGCTCGGCGAGCCCAGGCAGCGGCAAGAGCAGCTGGGTGGGCTCGACGTGGGGGTCGGATCTCACCGCACCGTTTTAGTGGCCTCGCTCGGGAACTGCCAAATAGGTTTTGCGGTGGCCATGCGTCGGGCGTGCCGTGTCGCGCCCCCGGTTCAGCGCTGTGCCAAGCCCCAACCTGCTCGCCCAACGTGATCGAGAGGGCGGGTTTGAAACCCGCCCCTACAGCGATCTGCCAAGCCCCTAACGTGATCGAGAGGGCGGGTTGAAACCCGCCCCTACAGCGCGATCGAAACGGGGAGGAGGCGAGGCGGCCCACAGTCCGCAACCTCCAAGGATGACGCGCGAATGCGCAGTGAGACGCCTTCGTCGAGGAGCGGCCCACGGTCCGTATTTCCCGCGTGAGGACGCGAGCTTTGGGGACGTGCGCCGGTTGCAGGTTGTGGTTTAATGGGGGCATGGGATGGACTCATGGGGGCTTGGCGCTTGCTTGTGTGGTGGCTCTCGGCGTGGCGTGCAGCGCCTCACCGGATTCGGGTGGCAAGGTCAGCGGTGGTAACGGCGGCACCGCCGGGGTGGGGAACAACGGGGGCACGGCGGGCCAAGGTGGCACCGGCGGGTTTGGCGGCAGCGGCGCCTTCGGTGGCACCGGCGGCACCTTCGTGGACGCGGGGGGCGGCAGCGGTGGCTTCGATCCGGACGCTGACTCCTGCGCCGGCGAGCTCACTCAGGGTGAGCGGCGGCCGCTCGACATGTACGTGATGCTCGACGTGTCGGGCTCCATGTTGGCGGACGCGGCGCCGGGCGTGAGCAAGTGGAGCGCGGTGCGCTCGGCGCTGCAGGGCTTCGTGAACAGCCCTGAGAGCGCGGGCTTGGGGGTGGGGATCCAATACTTCCCGTTGCTCGCGGCGGGCTCGTCCTGGAACTGCACCAGCCCCTCACAGTGCGCGGGCGGCACCTGCCTGCTGCGCGCGTGCACGGACGGCTTCCCCAACATCGTCCCCTGCAACACGAGCTTCGACTGCTTCCTCGGGAGCTGCATCGATCTGGGGCAGTGCCAAGGTGTTCCTGACAGCGTCTGCGCTCCGATCGGGAGCACCGCTTGCGGCGCGGGCGTCGCCTGCGTCCCGCTCACCAGCAGCTTCTGCACCAACTCGGACTCCTGCCTGGTCGGCGACTACCAGACGCCCGCGGTGCCGATCGCCGCGCTGCCCGGCAACGCCGCGGCGCTGGTGAGCTCGCTCAACGCGCAGACGCCGCGCGGCGCGACGCCCACGGGGCCGGCGCTGCAGGGCGCCATCCAGCAAGCGCGGAGCTGGGCCAGCTCGAACCCGGGGCACCAGGTGGTGACGGTCCTAGTGACTGACGGTAGCCCCACCAGCTGCAACCCCACCGCGATCGGCCCCATCGCGCAGCTGGCCGGGGTGGCGCTGGCGGGCACCCCCTCGGTGCAAACCTTCGTGATCGGCGTGTTCGAGACGGGGGACGCGACGGGGCGCAGCAACGCCAACGCCATCGCCAACGCGGGTGGCACGGGCGCCGCCTTCGTGGTGGACGCGGCTTCGAGCACGCTGGGTCAGCAGTTCGCTCAGGCGCTGGAGGACATCCGTGGTCAGGCCCTGAGCTGCAGCTACAGCATCCCGGAGCCCACGGAGGGCACCCTGGATTACGGCCGGGTGAACGTGGAGTTCCGCGACGGGGGCAACACCACCACCGTGCCTTACGTGGGGGACGCGGCGAGCTGCGACGCCACCCTCGGCGGCTGGTACTACGACGTGGACCCGAGCCAGGGCACCCCGACGGACATCATCATGTGCCCCACCACCTGCGAGGCGTTCCAGGCGGCGGAGGGCGGCGCCACGGTGGATGTGCGCCTCGGGTGCAAGCGCGAGGACATCCCGAAGTAGCGCACCGCGCTTCAGCTATCAGGCCGAGCCCTGCGTAGGGCTGACGGAGACATCAGCTCCCTTGATGGGTGATGGTCAGCCCCCCGGACGGGAACGTCAGGTCTTTGGACGGCGACGTGGGCCGCTCAGCGGATCAGGCGCTCGAGCTCGTCAGGCGCGATGCCTAGAGCGACGGCGGTGGTGGTGAGCTGTTGCAGCTCGGCGGGCTCCAGCCCGTCCGCCCGCGCGACGTCCACGGCCAGCGCCAGCGCGATGCGCCGCGCGTCGATGTCCGGCAGCTCGTCGCAGGCGGCGGCCAGGCGCTTGGCGCGGCCCTGAGCCTCGAGCTGCATCGCGGCTCGCAGCATGTGCCCGCTCAGCGCCTCCCCGCTCAGCCGCTGATCGCTCAAGCTCTCGATCACGTCACGGAAGTTCGCCTGCTCTTGTTCGCTGAACTCACCATCGGCGAAGGCCGCCAGGAACATGATCTCGATCAAGGCGCCGAGCTGAGAGTCCGTGAGGTGATCGGTGCTGTAGAGCGACATGGCGCGCGGAGTCTAGACCTTCGCACCGAAGCGCGCCGCCTCGAAGTGTCTGACGCGGTCACGGGAGCCGGGTCCGAGGTGCAGGACCAGGGCGATCTCGTAGGATTGGGGTTAGACGGCACCGCGATCGAGCGCGCCGAAGCACTCTGGCGCGCTGAGCGCACTGAAGTGCCTCGAGCGCGGGGTAGCCGAGCGGCGCCCCACGGTGTCACAGGTGCGCGGTGAAGCTCGGGAGCGACGCGAAGCGCTGGGTGTGGAACGTCTCGTCGCCGAACAGCGTCACCAGGCTGTGCATCCGCTTGAAGTAGAGCCCGATGTCGTGCTCGTCCGTCACCCCGATGCCGCCGTGGAGCTGGGTGCCCTGGCGCACCACGAAGCCGCCGCTCAGCGTGAGCTGGCACTTGGCGGCGCTCACCGCGCGCATGCGCTCCTCCGGGCGCTCGTCATCGGCGGCGATCATCGCGGCGATGGCGCTGCTCTTGGCGAGCTCCGTCTCCACGAACAAATCCACCGCGCGGTGCTGGAGCGCCTGGAAGGTGCCGATCTTCACGCCGAACTGGGCGCGATCGCACAGGTAGTCGCGCGTCATCGCGAGCACCGCCTGCATGATGCCGGAGCCCTCGGCGCAGGCCGCGGCCGCGCCGTAGTCGAGCACCCGCGTGAGGATCGGCGCGGCGGCGCCGGCCTCACCCAAGAGCTCCCCCGGCGCGTCAGCCAAGCTCACCATCGCGGCCTTGTGGCCATCCATGCAGTCGACGCGCGTCACCGTGACGCCCGGCGCCTTGGGATCCACCAAGAACAGCGAGACGCCGCTCGCGTCGCGCGGATCGCCTGCGGTGCGCGCGCTCACGATCAAGCGGCTCGCGCCGTGGCCTGCCAGCACCCAGCGCTTCTCCCCCGTGAGGCGGTAGCCGTCGCCTCGCTGGGTGGCTCGCGTCTCGATGTCGCTCGGCGCGCCGCGACCTTGCGCCTCCGCGTAGGCGAGCGCCCACACCTCCTCGCCCGCGAGCAGCGGCGGGAGGAGCTCGGCGGCGCGCTCCGGCGCTGCCGCGAAGCGCACAGCCAAACCCCCGAGCACGATCGAAGCAAGGTAAGGCTCCGGTACCAGGGTCATGCCGAGCTGCTCCAAGATCAGCGCAGTGTCCGTGAAGCTGCCGCCCAGGCCGCCGTACTCCTCCGGGAACATCACCCCGAGCCACCCGAGCTCGCCCATCTGTGCCAGCGTCCGAGGCTCCCACCCGAGCTCGGTCTCCCGCAGCTGACGCAGGCGAGTGACGGGCGACTCCTTCTTGCAGAAGTCCGCTACGGTGCGCACCAAGAGCCGCTGATCGTCGCTTAGTTCAAAGTCCATGGCCTTCTCCGATCACGCGCTGGGGAGCCCCAAGATGAGTTTCGCGATGATGTTCTTTTGGATCTCGTTCGAGCCGGCGTAGATGGTCGCGGCGCGCACGTAGTTGAAGATGCTGGGCGCCGACTCGGCGCGCGGCGGCACCACGCCTTCGGCGTTGAACCAGCTGAGCCCATCGTGGCCTATCACCTCCATCAGGAGGTCGATGCTCTCCTGCTGCAGCTCGGTGCCGCGCAGCTTCAAAATAGAGCTCTCCGCGCCTGGCGCGTGGCCGAGCTGGGCGCTGGCGAGCGCGCGCAGCACCGTGACGCGCAGCGCCTCGAGCTTGATCTCGGTCTTGGCGAGCTTGGCGCGGAAGGCGGGGTCCTCCAGCAGCGGCGCGCCATTCACCTGGATCTCCGCCGCGAGGCGCTTGGCGCGGAGCAGGGTGCGCGCCGAGATGCCGACGCCCGCCACCAGCGTCCGCTCGTGCCCGAGCAGCGCCTTCGCGTACGTCCAGCCCATGTTCTCCTGGCCGATCAGGTTCTCCTTCGGCACCCGCACGGCGTCGAACCAGGTCTCACAGAACGCCGGGGTGCCGCCGGTGGTGAGGAAGGGCTTCACCGTGATCCCCGGCGTCTTCATATCCACCAGGAAAAAGCTGATGCCTGCCTGCTGCTTCACGTCCTGGTTGGTGCGCGCCAGCACGAAGATCCAGTCGGCGTACTGCGCGTAGGTGGTCCAGGTCTTCTGGCCCGTGAGCAGGTAGTCGCCGTCCGCTTGCTTGTCGGCGCGGGTGGTGAGCGAGGCCAGGTCGCTGCCGGCGCCGGGCTCCGAGTAGCCCTGACACCACACCTCCTCACCGCTCAAGATCTTGGGGAGGAAGCGCTGCTGCTGCTCGGCGCTCCCGAACTGCATGATCAGCGGCCCCACCATCGCGAGCCCGAACGGCGACAGCTGGGGCGTGCCCATCAGTTCGAGCTCCTGACTGAAGATGTAGCGCTGGGTCGCGTCCCAGCCCGGGCCGCCGTGCTCCTTCGGCCAGTGCGGCGCGACCCAGCCCTTGGCGGCCAAGATCTGGTGCCAGGTCATCACCTCCTCATGGGAGAAGGCGGCGTCGTGCTCCGCCTTGATGGCGAGCTCGGGCGGGAGCGCTTCGCGGAGCCAGCTTCGCACCTCGGCGCGGAACGCCTCCTGCTCGGGGCTGAACGACATGTCCATGGGAGTCCTCCTGGTGAGCGCCGTCAGGGCGCCCGAATCGTGGCGCGCACGCTATCACAGCTCATCCCGGCGGTGCCGGGCGATGGCGCTGCCTCAAGTGCGGGCGGGTTTGAAGCTTGTCCATGGCAGGTGATGCCGCATCGATGGCTCGACAGGGGCAAGGCCTGGGTGTAGAGCCCCCGCCCCATGGGCTTCTCTTGCGGCATCGTCGGCCTCCCCAACGTGGGGAAGAGCACGCTGTTCAACTCGCTCTCATCCGCCAAGGCCGAGGCTGCAAACTACGCGTTTTGCACCATCGAGCCCAACGTCGGCGTGGTGAGCGTGCCGGACTCGCGGCTGGCCCAGCTGAGCCGCATCTACAAGACGCAGCGCGAGGTGCCCGCCACCATCCAGTTCGTGGACATCGCGGGCCTGGTGCGCGGCGCCTCCAAGGGGGAGGGCCTCGGCAACCAGTTCCTCTCCCACATCCGCGAGGTGGACGCCGTGGCGCACGTCGTCCGCTGCTTCGAGGACGAGAACGTGCTCCACGTGGAGAACAAGATCGACCCGGTGAGTGACGTCATGACCATCCACACCGAGCTCGCGCTGAAAGATCTCGACACCGTGAACAAGCGCCTCGACCGCGCGCGGCGGCAGTCGAAGGGCGGGGACGCGGTGGAGCGGGCGGCTATTTCCGTGTGTGAAGGGCTGGCGGCGCACCTCGACGCGGGGCGCCCGGCGCGCACCTTCCAGGCGGAGGGCGACACGGAGCGGAAGATCGTGCGCGAGCTCCAGCTCTTGACGGACAAGCCCGTTTTCTACGTGGGAAATGTGGACGAGTCCTCGCTCGCCGATTTAGACAGCAACACGCACCTTCGCGCGCTGCGTGAGCACGCCGCGAGGGAGGGCGCCCAGGTGATCCCGATCTGCGCCGCGCTGGAGGAGCAAATCGCCGAGCTGGATCCCGCCGATCGCCCCGAGTTCCTCGCCAGCGTGGGGCTCAGCGAGCCGGGCCTGAACCAGGTGATCCGCACGGGCTACGAGCTGCTCGGCCTGCTCACCTACATCACCGCCGGCGAGAAGGAGTGCCGCGCCTGGACGGTGCAGAAGGGCGCCACCGCGCCCGAGGCCGCCGGCGTGATCCACTCGGATTTTCAGCGCGGCTTCATCAAGGCCGAGGTGATCTGGTGGGAGGACTTGGTCGCCCTCGGCTCGGAGGCCAAGTGCCGTGAGGCAGGCAAGCTGAGCATCGAGGGGAAGGAGTACGTCGTGCGTGACGGCGACGTGATCCACTTCCGCTTCAACGTGTGAAGCGCCGCGTCGGAGCATCAACTGAGCTGACTGTCAGGACTGAAGTCAGTTGAACTAACTTATATCGGCCAAGCTGCTAGTCAGCCGTGCTGTCATCGCGGCACCACCCCGGGGGAAGGGCAGGGGGTTCGGGTGCGCTCACCGGAGCCTGCGCTGCCACGAAGGCGGCTTCGTCCCATGGGCGCCCGCGCCTCACGGCGCCTTGGCCCTTGAATCCTTGGCCCTTGAATCAGCGCGCGGTGTTAACGATGGGGTGGTGGTGCCCCACGGCTTCGTCGCCCACCGGCACCGGGCCGCCGAACGCGCCGAAGAAGCGCGCCGCCCACACCCCGATCATCAAGAAGATGACCACCACGTAGGCGAGGCCCACGCGGGTGATCCAACGCTCACGGCGCGGGTCGCGCGTGCTCATGGCGCTGGGCCACAACAGGAGCCAGCTGCCGTACACCAGCGCGATGACGTAGAACGGCGTCACCAGCGGGAACAAAGGGTGCAGCGCGAAGGCGCCCACCCAGTCGCCCGATAGCGCGGCGTAGGTGGCCCGCGTGAGGCCGCAGCCGGGGCACGGCGTACCCAAGAAGCGCGCCGAGGGGCACACCACGGCGTCCGTCATCAGGCTCACGCCGAGCGGGAGCACCACCAAGAGCCAGATGAGCACCCGCGTAGCCACCGTGCGCCAAGCGGGCGTCACCTGGGTCGCGAGCGGTGGGTTCGCCTGCATGCGAGGCTTGCTCTAGCGCCGAGGGGCGGCGCTGTCACGGGCGGCGCTCGGAGCGCCGCTGCGCATGTCAATCAGCAGATAACCTGACGATACGTCAGGTGCAGGCGGTGTTGTCACCGACGGTGCTCCGTACGGGGCAAAAACGCGCGCGGCGGGAGGTGAGGCCTCCCGCCGCGGAACGGCGCTGACGAACGGTCGTTCGCTGCCGCTAGGCCATGGCGGCGAGTATGAAGCTCACGAGCCAGCCGATGAAGCCGAGGGCTGACAGTGCGAAGCCGACGATGACGCAGATCTTGGAGATCTTGATCTTGGATTCGAACTCCGCGACGTCGCCAGCCTCAGCGGCTTGCTTCGCCTTCCACGCGAAGAACGCGGGGACCGCAGCCAGCAGACCACAACCACAAATGAAGGTGACGCACGACAGGATGAGCCAGGTCGTGGCCTGCTTCACCAAGTCCGGCTGAGCGCCGCCCATGGCCATCGGCGCGCCGGGCACCATGGGACCGCCCATCGGGCCGCCGGGCGGCGGGCCGCCCATGGGCCCACCAGGCGGCGGGCCACCCATCGGGCCGCCAGGTGGGGGACCCCCCATGGGACCGCCAGGCGGCGGACCGCCCATCGGGCCGCCGGGAGGTGGTCCGCCAGGCGGACCAAAATCAGCGGGGCCCGGCGGGGGACCTCCCATGGGCCCGCCAGGCGGCGGACCTCCAAAGTCGGCCGGGGGGCCCGGCGGGGGACCGCCCATCGGGGCGCCGGGAGGTGGACCGAGATCCGGAGGGCCACCGAGAGGCGGGCCACCTGCCGCTGCCGGATCGGGCGCGGGGGGAGCGCCGAGGTTCGGCGGTAGCCCGAAGTCGCCGGGGCCCGCCACCATGGTGCCGCCCAGCGGGTTGACGGCTTGAGCAGGTGCGGGCGCCGGCGGTGCTGCGGCAGCTGCTGGCGGCGCTGCAGCTACTGGCGGCGCCGCGGCCGGTGGCGGTGGCACAGCCGGTGCTGGCGGCGCTGCTGCGGGCGCAGGCGCGGCGCCCGCGGCGGGCGGCGCGACGCCGAGCATCGTCCCCTTGAGCTTGGGCTTCGGCTCCGCCGCCTCACCCGGCTTCGGGATCTGAGGCGCGTTCATCATGAGCATGGTGCCCTTGAACTTCGGCGCCGCCGATCCTTTCAGGTTGAACCCGCACTTGACGCAGGTGGTTGAACTATCCTCGTTCTGCGTCCCACAGTTCGGACAAAACACTCGGCCTACCTCCGTTATCGCCGCTTGACAGCGGGGGCAGCCTACACGGGCAGGCGCCGGGGACTCAAGCCCGGAAGCCGCCTTCGCTTCGTTTCCGTCATCCTTTCTTTTTTCTCGCGGCGACGCGCGCTCGGTGACGGCGCCGCCCAGCTCGCGCCCGGTGCTTGTGTCCGGTGCTCGCGTCCAGCGCCTACGTCGAGCGCGCCCCGGGATGCCGGCGCTCGTCAGCGCCGTGCGGCGCGGTGCCGTCCAACCCCCTCCTGTCCCCCAACCGTAGAGGCCCTCACCGCCTTGGGTGGTGTCTCCGTGAGGCCCTCCGTGACCCCTTGACAAGGGTCCTCATCGCAGCCGATTTCCCCGGGTGTCGCCCGGCCGAGACCACACTTGACACCCTGGATAGCACCTCACTACGGTGCGCTCGCTCGGGCCAGAGGGACCCTGTTCCGGGCGGTTTCTTCCCCCCTCCATCCCGATCACCTCGAGCTGAAGCTCGCCTCGGCAGCGCCTGCTCCCCTCAGCGTGCGCCTGCCTCCCCAGCACCGCTCCTCCTCGCTGCAGGGCCCACCTTGGCCCGGCGCCCGGGCCGACCTGGCCAACCTGCGGAATCGCTGCTCCTCCCGGACTCGGACTGACATGGCCTTCTCCCTGAATGAAGCGCAAGAGCGTGAGTTTGAGGACATCCTCGCCCGCTACCCGAACCAGATGGCGGCGTGCATCCCGGCGCTCCACTTCTGCCAGGACGCGAACGAGAACTGGGTGAGCCCGGAGGTGATCCAGTTCGTGGCGGAGCGGCTCTCGCTGCCCACGGCCCACGTGCTCGGCGTGGTCACGTTCTACACCCTGTTCAACCAGGAGAAGCCGGGGAAGCATCAGGTGTGGGTGTGTCGGACGCTCTCCTGCGCGCTGCGCGGCAGCGAGGAAATCCTGGCGCACTGCGAGAAGCGCCTCGGGGTTCACGCCGGCGGCACCACGCAGAACGGCCGCATCACCTTGCGCACGGCGGAGTGCCTGGCCTCCTGCGGCTCGGCGCCGATGATGCAGGTGGACAAGGACTATTACGAGAACCTCACCATCGAGCAGGTCGACCAAATCCTCGATCGCTTGATGCAGGAGGCCTGAGGCTCACATGCTGAAGCGCACGGAGTTCCTGTCTAAAAACTACGGCGTCGAGGGCGGCTGGCTCATCGAGCCGTACGTGAAGTCGGGCGGTTATCAGAGCGCGAAGCGGGCGCTCGGGATGACGCGCGAGCAGGTGGTCGCGGAGGCGAAGGCGGCCCACATCCGGGGGCGCGGCGGCGCTGGCTTCGACTGCGGCACGAAGTGGAGCTTCATGCCGCCGCCGGGGGACAAGCCCCACTACTTGGTCGTCAACGCTGACGAAGGGGAGCCCGGCACCTTCAAAGACCGGACGATCATGGAGATGAACCCCCACGCCTTGATCGAGGGGTGCATCATCGGCGCGTACGCCATCGGCGCGCACGCGGCTTATATCTACGTGCGGGACGAGCTGCACCTGTCGAAGGCGCGGCTCTGGGGCGCCATCCACGAGGCGCGCGAGAAGGGCTACCTCGGGGAGCGCCCGTTCGGTCAGAGCTGGGCGATGCAGGTGTACGTCCACACCGGCGCTGGCGCCTACATCTGCGGTGAGGAGACGGCCCTCTTGAACTCGCTCGAGGGCCGCCGCGGCGAGCCGCGGATCAAGCCGCCGTTCCCGGCGCAGTACGGCGCCTTCGGCATGCCCACCACGGTCAACAACGTGGAAACAATCGCCATCATGCCGACGGTGTTCAAGGTGGGGGGCGACGCCTTCTCACGGGAGAGCGCGCTGCATGACCTCGGTGATGGCGGCGCGCGGCTGTTCGGCGTGAGCGGCCACGTGAAGCGCCCCGGCGTGTACGAGGCGGCGGTGGGGCTCACCCTGCGGGAGCTCATCTACGACTTGGGCGGCGGCATCTTGGATGATCGCCCGCTGCTCGGCGTGATCCCGGGGGGCTCCTCTTGTCCCATCATGCTCGAGGAGGAGATCGTGAACGTGGAGGGGGATGAGCGGTTCGCGCCTTACAACGGCAAGAGCGTGCTGGACCTCCCGATGGGCGTGGACACTTACCGCCGCACCGGCAACATGCTCGGCACCTGCTGCGCCATCGTCTTGAACGACAGCGTGGATCCGGTGCGCGCCGCGCAGAACCTCGCGCGGTTCTACCGCCACGAGAGCTGCGGTCAGTGCACGCCGTGCCGCGAGGGTTGCGGTTGGATCGAGCGGCTGTTCGACAAGGTGGTGGCGGGGGAGGCCACGCTCGAGGAGCTGAACCAGGTGCACCAGGTGGCGTCGAACATCATGGGCAACACCATCTGCGCCTTCGGCGACGGCGCGGCGACGCCGATGCTCGCCTTCGTGCGCAAGTTCCGGCCCCAGTTCGAGGAGTACGTCCGCCGCGGCGAAGCAGAGCGCAACGCGCGGCGCGCGGCGCTCGGATCGGGGGACCACGGCCGCTCGCTCGCGAGCGAGGCACGGTGATTTATGGTTGGTAACCTGTACTTTGCCTTGTGCGCGCTCGTGTGCCTGCTCGGCGCGCTCGGCTGCGTGACCTCGAAGAAGCCCATCCGCGGGGCGATCGGCCTGCTCGCGACGATCATCGGCATGGCTGGGCTGTTCCTCAAGCTGAACGCCCAGTTCCTCGCAGCCATCCAGCTCATCGTCTACGCGGGGGCGGTGGTGGTGCTGTTCGTCTTCGTGATCATGGTGCTCGGCCCAGACAGCCGCACTGACGTCGACGGCGGCCGGGCGCAGATCTCGCGGGCCTTCGCCGGCGGGCTGTTCGCGTTGATCGCCGGCGGCGCCCTGGTGCTCTTGGCCAAGGGTGGGCCAACGCCCACGCGGCTGCTCCCCGCGCCGCCGGGTCACGGCGACGTGGAGGCGGTGGGCGGTCAGCTGTTCACGCAGGCCATCGTGCCGTTCGAGATCACCACGGCGCTGCTCATCGCCGCGGCGATCGGCGCCATCGCGATCGCGCGGGGCCGCGCGGTGCGCGCCCCGAAGCCGCACGGGCTACCCGCCGGCGAGTATTATCACGGCCCGGTGCGGCCCGAGGACGCCGCGCCAGCCAGCAAGAAGGGGACCCCCAAGTGAGCTTGCTCGGTAACGTGCTCGAGCACTACGTGATGCTCGCCGGGCTGATCTTCGCGATCGGCGCGGTCGGCTTCTTGATCCGACGCAACGTGCTCGTTCAGCTGATGTGCATCGAGCTGATGTTGAACGCGGTGAACCTCGCGCTGGTCGGCTACAACCGCGTCCACGTGGGGGACATGACAGGTCACCTGTTCGCGTTCTTCGTGATCGCCGTCGCCGCCGCCGAATTGGCGGTGGGCCTCGCGATCGTGATCGCCTTCTATCGCCTGAAGAGCTCGGTCCAGAGCGACGAGGCGGACGCCCTGCGGCACTGACGGGCACTCGAGATCATGCAGACGCTCCAAGTCGTTTTCCCGCCGACGGACTTCACGCTGCTCGCGGTCATCCTGGGGCTGCCCCTGATCGGGGCGTTCATCAACGGGGTGTTCGGCAAGCGCCTGGGCAATCAAGCGGTGACGCTGATGGCCTTGGGGGCGGTGGGGGCCTCCTTCGTGGCCTCGCTGCTCGCCTTCTTCATCCTGCGCGGCCAGCAGGCGGAGTCGCAGTCCGCCGTGCGGCTCACCTGGACGGCGTGGGAGTGGCTCACGCTGAACACCCCCAACGCGCGCGTCCCGCTGGAGATCAAGTTCAGCCTGGACGCGCTGAACGCCACCATGAGCCTGGTGGTGACCGGCGTCGGCTTCTTAATCCACCTGTACTCCTCGAAGTACATGCAGGAGGACCCCGGGTACTACCGCTTCTTCGCGTACCTGAACCTCTTCGTGTTCTCGATGCTGGTGCTGATCCTCGGAGACAACCTGCCGGTGCTCTTCATCGGTTGGGAGGGGGTGGGCCTCTGCAGCTACCTGCTCATCGGGTTCTGGTTCCATGAGGACGCGAACGCCGCGGCGGGGAAGAAGGCGTTCATCGCCAACCGCGTGGGTGACTTCGGCTTGCTCTGCGCGATGGGCCTCCTCGTCTACTACTCGGGCGCGCTCAACTGGAGCGGCATCGAGGCGGGCGCCGCCGGGCTCGCCACTCAGGTGCAGATCTGGCCGCTCGGTCGTGAGGTGCCGCTCGCGGCGCTGGTAGGCCAGTGGATCAACGCGCCGGTCTACGTGGACGCGTCCACCCTGGTGGCCATGTTCCTGTTCCTCGGCTGCGCCGGTAAGAGCGCGCAGCTGCCGCTCTACGTCTGGCTCCCGGACGCCATGGCGGGCCCCACGCCGGTCTCCGCGCTGATCCACGCGGCGACGATGGTCACGGCGGGTGTCTACCTGATGTGCCGCATGTCCGGCGTGTTCGTGATGGCGCCCAAGGCGATGCTGATCATCGCCTTCATCGGCGCGGCCACGGCGCTGCTCGCGGCCAGCATCGCCCTGGTGCAAAACGACATCAAGAAGGTGCTCGCGTACTCCACCGTGAGTCAGCTGGGGTACATGTTCGTGGGGGTGGGGGTAGGCGCCTTCACCGCCGGGTTCTTCCACGTGCTGACCCACGCCTTCTTCAAGGCCTGCTTGTTCCTCGGCGCCGGCTCGGTGATCCACGCGATGCACGCGCGCATCCACGACACCGAGGCCTCGCAGGACATGCGCAACATGGGCGGGATGAAGGCGTTCATGCCCATCACCCATGTCACCTTCCTGATCAGCTGCATCGCCATCGCGGGGATCCCGCCGCTGGCCGGCTTCTGGTCGAAGGACGAGATCCTCTACATGGCCTACACCCAGTCGGTGTCGGCGCCGGAGGCGGTGCGCGCGGTGTACCCAGGGCTCTACCAGTGGCCGGCGTGGGCGGGGAAGGCGCTCTACGTCATGGGGCTGCTCGGCGCCTTGATGACCGCCTTCTACATGTTCCGGCTCTACATTCGGATTTTCCACGGGGAATTCAAGGGCTGGACCATCGTGAAGGGCTGGGTGGATCCTCACGCGCACGCCCATGGCGATGACGCGCACGCGGCGCACGATGGTCACGACGATCACGGGCATGGGGGCGATCACGATCACCACGCCTTCGACCCGGATGAGCCTCGGGAGGGGCCGCGGCCGCACGAGTCGCCCTGGCAGATGACGACGCCGCTCGTGGTGCTCGCGGCGCTGGCGGCGGTGGCGGGCTTCCTCAACGCGCCGCTGATCGGCCTCCACGTGCTGGATGACTGGCTCGCGCCGATCTTCACCCTGGCGAAGACCGGCGTCACGAGCGTGGATCCGGAGCACGCCATGATGCTCACCCTGGCCATCCCCAGCGTGCTCATCGCTGCGACGGGCGTCGGCGTGGCCGTCTACTTCTACTACCTGAAGGGTGGTGAGCCCGCCGCGGCCATCGCGGAGAAGGCGCCCGGCGTGCACCGCTTCCTGATGGGCAAGTGGTACGTGGACGAGCTGTACGAAGAGACGGTGATCGGCGCCATCGACTCGCTCGCTGAGTTCTTCAACTGGGCTGACCGTTGGATCATCGACGGCATCGTGGCGCGGCTCACCGCGGGCATCGCGCGCCTGTTCGGCTCCGTGCTGCGCTTCACCCAGACGGGCCGCGTGCAGGCCTACGCGGCGGCGATGGTCGTCGGCACCGCCCTGGTCGGTTACTACCTGCTCACGCCGCGCGCGAGCGCCCAGCTGTTCGAGGACGACCGCGCCGGGAGCTACCGCGTGGAGGCGGCGCCCGGCCTTGGCTACAGCTATCGCTTCAGCAGCCAGCTGACGGAGGACGGCGAGTTCCAGCTCGAGGCGGGGGACGCGTTCCACGATCGGCGCACCACCAGCTTCAACCTCGAGCGCGGGCAGAGCCGGACGGTGCGCGTGGAGGTGAAGGACGCCTTCGGCCACACCTCCAAGTGGGAGCGGCGGATCGAGCGGCCCAAGACGGACGGGCGCCCGCCTGGCTCCGTGGACTTCAACACCATGATCCAACAAGGCGCTGATGGGAGGCCCCGCCTGGTGCTGCCTCCAGGTCACCCTGAACCCACGCTGCCAGATCCAGGAGCCGATCCTCAAGGAGGCGCGCAATGACCTCCCTGGTTCAGGCCTGGCCTTACGTGGCGGCGTTCCTCGTCGGGGCGCTGATCCCGCGCCGGCAGTCGCGGTTCGAGCGCTTCAGCTTGGGGCTGGTCGCGCTGCTCTCGGTGGCGTTCATCTCCAGCCTGTGGCCGGAGAAGGCGGTGGAGGCCGCGGCGGAGGCGCCCAGTGAGTGGCCGCACCTGCTCAACTTCATCGTGCTCCTGCCCATCGTCGGCGCGGTGGCGCTGCTCTTCATGCCACGTCAGTCGCCCAAGCTGCTGCGGGGCGTGACCCTGACTATCCTGGCGGTGGACTTCATCGCGTCGCTCCTGCTGCTCCGCACCCCCATGACGGACGGCTGGCACTTCCAGTACGTTCGCGAGTGGCTGCCCGCCTTCGGCATCCGCTATCACGTGGCGGTCGACGGCATCAGCATCTGGATGGTGGTGCTGTCCACCTTCATCACCCCCATCGCCGCCTACGCCAGCTTCGGCTCGATCAAGAAGCGGACGAAGGATCTCTGCTTCAGCCTGCTCTTGCTCCACGGCGCCATGCTCGGCGCCTTCGTCAGCCTGGATCTGTTCCTGTTCTACGTGTTCTGGGAGCTGATGCTGGTCCCCATGGTGATCCTCATCGGGATCTGGGGTGGGGTGGAGAAGATCAAGGCCTCTTACAAGTTCTTCCTCTACACCATGGCGGGCAGCTTGCTGATGCTGGCGGCCATCCTCTACATGGTGTGGACCCATGACCAGCTGGAGGGCTACCCGAGCTTCGACTACCTGGCGCTCAGCCGCCTGGTGCTGCCGAAGACGGCCGCCTACCTGTGCTTCGGGGCGTTCGCCGTCGCCTTCCTGGTGAAGGTGCCGATGTTCCCGCTCCACACCTGGCTGCCGGACGCCCACGTGCAGGCGCCCACCGGCGGCTCGGTGATCCTGGCGGCGGTGCTGCTCAAGCTGGGCACCTACGCCTACATCCGTTTCTGCATGGGAATGTTCGCGGGGCCGGCCTACTGGGCGGCGGCGAACCTGGCGGGGCTCGCGGTGGGCGGCGGCATCCTGTACGCGGCGCTCGTCGCCTGGAAGCAGCCGGACATCAAGAAGCTCATCGCCTACTCCTCGGTGGCGCACCTCGGGTTCGTGATGCTGGGGCTGTTCGCCGGCACGCAGGCGGGCATCGCCGGCGGCATCTTGCAGATGATCAACCACGGCATCTCCACCGCCGCGCTCTTCATCTTGGTCGGCGTGATCTACGACCGCCGCCACACGCGCCTGGTGAGCGAGTTTGGCGGCCTGGCCAAGGTGATGCCGATTTACACGGCGTGCTTCGTGCTGGTGACGATGTCGAGCATCGGGGTGCCCGGGACGAACGGCTTCGTCGGCGAGTTCATGGTCATCATGGGCACCTTCACCTCACCGGTGCTCGGCAGTCACGCCAAGCTGCAAGGCGGCCTGGCCGCCTTCGGCGTGATCTTGGCCGCGGTGTACATGCTCAGCATGGTGCAGCGGACCTTCTTCGGGCCGCTCTCGAACCCCAAGAATCAGCACTTGCCCGATCTGAACGTGCGGGAGACGGTGGCGCTGGCCCCGCTCATCGCGATGATCTTCGTGCTCGGCCTGTTCCCGAACCTGTTCCTCGAGCGGATCAATCCCAGCGTCGCTGGGGTGCAGTCGCGCTTCATGAGCTCGATGGCTGCGTTCCGTAGCCAGCACGATCAGGACCCGACACGGGCGGTGATGCTCCCACGGCCGAGCGGCAAGCTGGGCGCGGGTTACCCGGAGGATCCAAAGAAGCCCGCCGAGTCTGCCGCGACCGCGAGCGCGGAGGAGATCCAATGAACCTCTTGTTCCCTCTGTCGCCGCTGCTCGTCACGGGCTTCGGCGCGCTGCTCTTGATGCTCACGGAGGCCTTCGGCACCCCGCGGGTGCGCGCGGCCGCGGGTGAAGAGGTCGTCGATGCGGGCGCGGGGCGCAGCGGCGAGCTCGCCTTGGGGGCGGCGGTGGTGCTGCTCGCCGGCGCGGTGCTCAGCGTGGCGGTGTGGCTGGCGGGGCCAGCGGCCTCACCGGAGCTGAAGCTGCTCGAGCCGTGGCTGGTGTTCGACGGCGTCGCGCTGTTCATGAGCTTCGTGCTCTGCCTGGGCGGCGCCTTCACGGCGTTGCTCGCCGGCGGTTACCTGCCGGAGCACCAGATCGATCGCGGGGAGTTCTTCCCGCTGCTCATCCTCGCCACCCTGGGCGCTCAGGTGCTGAGCGCCTCGGGCGACCTCCTGATGCTGTTCGTGGGCCTGGAGACGATGTCGCTCGCGGTGTACGCGATGATCGGGCTCCGCCGCGGCAGCGCGCGCGCCGTGGAGGCCGCGCTCAAATACTTCCTGCTAGGCAGCTTCGCCGCGGCGCTGATGCTGTTCGGTGGGGCGCTCTTGTACGGCGCCACTGGCCACACGGACCTCCGGGGAATTGGTCAGGCGGTGGCCAGCATCGGGCAACCCGAGAGCACCGTGAACGCCGGCCTCGTCTTGCTCGGCCTCACGCTGAACCTGGTGGGGCTTGCCTTCAAGGTGAGCGCGGTGCCCTTCCACATGTGGACGCCGGACGCTTACGAGGGCGCGCCCACGCCCACCACCACCTTCATGGCGGTAGCGGTGAAGACGGCGGCCTTCGCCATCCTGATGCGGCTCTTGCTCACCAGCTTCGGTGACGAGCGCGCGATGAGCTGGGGCGCCGGCTGGCCCCCGGTGCTCGCGCTGCTCGCGATCGTGACGATGACGGTGGCCAACCTGATCGCGGGTCGCCAGGAGTCGGTGAAGCGCATGTTGGCGTACTCGTCCATCGCGCACGCCGGCTACGTGCTGATCGGCCTCGTCGCCACCATGCGCTCGCCCATCGAGGGGCAGGCCAGCGTGATGGTCTACCTGCTCACCTACACCGTCTCCACGGCGGGCGCGTTCGGCGCGCTCATCCTGTGCGGTAGCCGCGGGGCAGAGGCCGTCAGTTATGATGACTTGGCTGGCATCGGGCGGCGTCACCCCGCCGCGGCGCTGGTGTTCACGCTGTTCCTGCTGTCGCTCGCCGGCATGCCGCCCACGGCGGGCTTCTTCGGTAAGCTGTACATTTTCCGCGCGGCCATCGACAGTGAGCTGTACTGGCTCACGGTGCTGGGCCTGCTGAACAGCCTGGTCGCCGCGTATTACTACCTGCGCGTCATCGTCTCCATGTACTTCCGGGAGCCGGCGCCCGGCGCGCCCGTCGCCACCCCGATGCGCTCCGGGCTCGTCACCGGCGCGCTGGTGCTGGCGGCCTTCCTGGTGCTGGCCATCGGGCTCGCCCCGGCGACACCCCTCGCGATGGCGCTGGGTTCCCTGACGGGCGGCTGACGCCAGCTGTCGTCAGGCGGACGAACGGCGCCGAGCGGTGAGGCGCGCCCGCCGTGGACGCTGCTCGCGGTGCCGGCGCATCAGTCAGGCTGTCGAACCATGGGGCGTTCGGACCCTTCGCGGCGGCGCAGGCCGCGTCGAGATCGAAGGCACGAAGCGCGGGTTCTTGGGGTTGGACGAGAGTCGCCCTACGGCGCTTCGGGCTGCAACGGGGTGGCGCCGAGGTCCACCTCCAAGCGCTCACGCGCGCCGCTCGCCAGCTGCGGCTCGTAGCGCAGCGTGAGGCGCCCAGGGCTCTCGGGGACCTCGAAGGTGACGAAGCCGCGCGCCGACTCACCGGGCGCGAGCGGCTTGTGGCGCAAGTCCGGCTCACAGCCGCCAAACACAGCGCGGTAAGCCTTGCCCTCGGTGTTCACCAGCTGGGCGTAGAAGGCGTTCACCGGCACTTGGCCCGCGCCCTCTGACGCCGCCGCGACCTCCAGCTCCACCCCCAGGCGACTGTGCCCCGCCTTCACGTCGCGCCAGGCGGCGCTGGCGCAAGGCTGCACGCGGTGCGCCGTGAGGCGATAGCTCGGCGCCTGCGCCACCTCCCCCAAGCCGACGGGAGCGGTCGTCAGCTTCACTGACGGTGCCTCCGGCGCCTCCGAAGCGGGCGCCGCGGCGACCGCGCTGGAGGCGCTCGCGCCAGGTGCAGCCCGCCCAGCGCCCGCGAAGCGCTCGCAGCCGCCGAGCAGCAGCGCGAGCAGCGCCAGCGCGAGCGGAGCGAAGGGTGCCCGGGCGGATGAGGTGTCAGGGCTCCTTACGATGAGCCGATTCGCGTCAGGTGCAGCGAACACGAAAAGGCGACGCACGACGGCAAAGCCGCCGTGCGTCCCAACTGAGCTCGCCGCCGCGCGCTCTCGGAACGCAGCGCCTCGTCGGAGCACGGCGCTGCGTTGGAGCATGGCGCCTCGTTGGGGCACGGCGCTTCCCCCAAGCGCCGCGCGGACCGGGCTCATGAGCTTCAGCGGCCGAGGTCGAACTTGGTGGTTTGCTTCGGGCCCATGAACGACGGGTGATCGTACACCAGGCTGAGGCCAGTGGCCTTGGCGCCGACCTCGAAGGTGACCCAACCCTTGGCCTTCTCGCCCTTGTTGAGGGTGGTGGAGTTCAGGCGAGGCTCGCAGGCGCCGCGGAAGCTGTACTTGTAGGTCAGCCCCTCCGAGTCGACGATCTTCATGTTGTAGGTGCCGGCCGCGAACTGCTTGTCCGTGATCGACTCCAGGCTCACCTCGGTGGCGATCAAGATGTGCCCGGCCTTCTTCAGCGCCGCCGTCTCGTAGTACCGCGGCTTGCACTCCTTCACCTCGCTGACCTTCATCTTGAAGTCGAGCTGGGTGGCCTCTTCGCCCACCTTGTAGTCCTTCGGCGGGGGTGGTGGCTCTGGGGTGGGGGCCGCGGTGGCGACGGGCACGTCGGTCGCGATGGGCGCCGGGGCGTCGTCCGACTTCTTGCAAGCCAGCAGGGCCGAGATGGCGATGACAGCGCAGCCAGCAACAGTCAGGCGGCTTTGGCGGAGGTCAGAGCGAGTCATTGCGATGGAATCCTTTCTCACGGTGGGGCGACCTTACACGAGCTTTTCCAGTTGGGGAATCCGCATTCCGTCGCGCAGATTAGGGGGTAGGGGTGAACGATCATTCGCCCCTCGGGAGGTACCCAGCGGCGGCGCACGCGACCGGCCGGTGGGCTCGCAGGGCCGCTCGAGCCGTGCAGCGGGGGCGAACCCCCACACCCACCTTGGTTGACCGAAGGCGGCGATGGAAGCTTCCTGGGCTTCCTGATACCGCGGGCACCTGTTACGACTCCGGAGCCGTGATCTCCCCTCAGCTTGGTCGGATGGGTCTCTTCGCGTCGCTCTTGGCAGCGCTGGGTTGCGACGACGCGAAGCCAGCGCCTGGCGCCGCTCCGAGCGCTGCCCCCCAGCCGTCCGCCTCGGTGACGGCCAAGGGCGGGCTCGACCCCGCCTTGGTGGCGAAGGCGGTGAATCCTAGCGGTACTCCGGCGTATGCTGGGCCGACGGGGACCGTGGTGGGGCGCGTGCGGCTCACGGGGGATCCGCCGCCGCCGCCCAGCGCGGGGAGCGACATCGAGGTCGACTGCGACGCGGCGCGGGCGGTGCACGGGGCGCCGTTCCGGGTGGCCGAAGGCGGCTGGCTGGTCGACGCGCTGGTGGCGGTGACGGAGTACGAGGGCTTCGTGCCGCCGGCGAGTGACACGGTAGAGCTCGTTGGCAAGGACTGCCACTGGGGTCGTCAGACGCTCTCGATGACTTACGGCCAGCGCCTGGAGGTCAAGAGCGGTGACCATCGCACCTACATCCCGGAGCTGATCCCCTCGCGGCTGAAGGTGGTGTTCGTCGCCGCGCCGTCGCGTGACTCGGTGCGCCTCACCCCGGAGAAGCCGCAGAGCTACCTCCTCCGCGACGGCGCGCACCCCTACGCGGAGCTCGCGCTGTTCGTGCTGCCCTACTCCACGCACACCGTCACGGGGGCTGACGGTCGCTTCGAGATCGGGCGTTTACCGCCTGGAAAAGCGAAGGTCAGCGCGCTCTTGCCTCCCACGATGGAGGCGGTGAGCCAAGAGGTGACGGTGGTCGCCGGCGAGACGGTGACGGTGGAGCTCGTGATCGAGCATCGCGCAGCGAAGTTGCCGGGCGCCGCGAGCGCGGTGGATGGCGGTGCGCCAGCGGGGAGCGCGAAGCCAACAGCCACGCCGCCTGGGAGCTCGGCGCCGAGCCCGTAGCGGGTAGGCGAGGGGCGGGGCTTGTTTGGGGGTTGGCTCACGCTGAGCGTGGCCTCTGGCGCTCGCATGGCCGCGCGTGCGTTGGATGGTCAGCTCTGATGACTTCTGGCCTCGAGCGGTGTCAAAGAGTGGTGGCCGTGGGTGGCTCAGCGTGCGCGCTCTAGCGCAGCGTCGAGCAGCGCTTGGAAGGGGGGGGAGATGGGGTCCGGCTGGGCCCAGAGGTCTCGGCTCGCGTGGGGATCGCCGAGCAAGAGCAGGATGACGCGAGCGTCCGAGCAGCTGGGATCGGCGGCGAGCAGGAGCCGGCTCTGCTCACGCGCCAGCGCTGTTTGGCCGCGGAGGTAGGCGCGGCGGGCCACCTCTTGCGCGGGCAGCTGGAGCGCGCGGGCGGCCGCTTGGGCGCGCTGGAGATCGCCCTCCGCGAGGGCGCGCTCGAGGGCGTCCGGCGGTGGGGGCTCGGGAGCGAGGCCCGCTCGAGGATCTCGCGGCAGCGCGCGCAGGGCAGCGTCAGCGCGGCTGACGGACGCGGGATCGTTCAGCTCGAGGGCGACGCTCCTCAGCTCACGCCAGCCCAGGACCGACTCGGGGTGCCAGGTGACCCAGGCGCTGAGCCAGGCCAGCGCTTCACGAGGCTTTCTCTGGGCGCGGAACAGGGTGGCGAAGGCGGAGGCGAGCGCCTCCTGAGTGGGGTCCAGGCTCAGCGCGCGCTTCAGGGCGCGCTCGGCTTCTGTCAGCTCACCTGCTTTGATGTGGCACAGCGCCTTGGCGCGCCAGGCGGGCTCGTAGTCAGGCCCCAGTTGGATGGCGGCGCGCGCGCTCACCTGCCAGGGCCGCCCGGTTTGACAATCCAAGGTGGCGAGGCGGCGCCACAGCTCGGGGCTGTTGGGATCTTCTCGGATGGCGCGGCGGTAGGCGGCGGTGGCGGCGGGTAAGTCGCCCTGCGCCTCGGCCTCGGCGCCGCGCAGGTAGTCGAAGTAAGCCGTGACGGAGATGTAGCGGCCTGGCTGGGTGCGCCCTCCCACCACGCGCGTCACGGCCTCATCCCGGGGGATGCAGGCGCTCCCGGTGAGGCTCACGAGGGTGAGCCCAACAAGTAAGAGTGACTGACGCTTCACGGATCTGCTCAGCGAGGTGAGCCCCAGCGCGAGCGCACCGCGCTTCATGGTGCGCGCCGCAGCGCGGCGAGCGCGAGCTCCGCCTGCTCTAGGTTGATGTGCCCCGCCTCCGCGATGCGCTGCGCGACCAGCTCCACCTCGTTGCCCTCCGCGCCAGCCGCGGTCGCTACGCTGCGCGCGTGGAGTGACATGTGCCCGCGCTGGATCCCTTCCGTGGCCAGCGCGCGCAGCGCCGCCAGGTTGGAGGCGAGCCCGGCGCTGGCCGCGACGTGGGCCAGCTCCGCCGCCGAGGTGACGCGGGTGAGCTCCAACGCGAGCCGCGCCAAGGGGTGCACCCGCAAGGTGCCGCCCACGATCCCGAGCGCCAGCGGCAGCTCCAGCTCACCTAGGAGGCGCTCGCCCTCGCGCCGCCACACCGCGAGCGGCGCGTAGCGCCCGCTCCGCGCCGCGTAAGCGTGCGCGCCGGCTTCTACCGCGCGGAAATCATTCCCGGTGGCCAGCACCACGGCGTCCACCCCGTTCATGATCCCCTTGTTGTGGGTGGCGGCGCGGTACGGATCACGCTCCGCGAAGCGCGACGCTTGCACGATGCCGTCCAGCACCTCATCCCCCGACACCACCTGATCGCCACGGCGGAGCTCGAGGTCGCGCGGGTGCACCTCGCAGCGCACCTTGACCCGCCGCTGATCACACAGGTTGCTCAAGATGCGGAGCCCCAGCTGACCTCCGGCGATGGCCTGAGCGCGGGGACCCACCGCCTCGGCCATGCCGTTCACCAGGTTGGCGCCCATCGCGTCCTGGCAGTCGACCAAGAGGTGCAGCACCAAGTAACCATCCCCCAGGTCACGCACCTCGAGGTCGCGCGGGCCACCGCCGCGGCTCCGGAGCCCGGGGGCGGCCGCGTCAGCCAGGCTGAGCAGCTCCGCCTGGTGCGCCAGGAGGCGCTCGCGCGCCGCCTCCGGATCGGGCACGTCGTAGAGCTGCACCTGGCTGATCATCAAGTCGGCCGTGGTGGTCGCGTGGAAGCCGCCGCTCGCCCGCACCATGCGCGCCGCGTTGGACGCCGCGGCCACCACGCTGGGCTCCTCCACCACCATCGGCACCAGGCGGTCCACGCCGTTGACCTGGACGTTCAGCGCCACCCCGAACGGCAGCGCGTACACCCCGAGCACGTTCTCCACCACTTTGTCGGCGGCGCGTGGATCGAGGCCACCCGTGAGCGCCGCCGTGAGCGCCTCCACGTCGACGCCCGCCGCCTCCGAGACGCGGCGGCGCCGCTCCTCGATGGAGAGCTTGTAGAAACCGGGGATGCGTGAGCCGTCACTCATGGCGTGGGGTCGAAGGCGTGGACACCGCGAGCGCCCAAGTCAAGCTCGAGCCGCTCACCGAGCGCCTCGATAGCAGATGGCGGCGGCGCGGCGTCAGTCGTGGGCGCGCGTGCAGGCGCCGGGTAGTAGCGCAAGGTGACGTCGCCGCCGCCGGCGCCCGCGGGCAACCACGCTTCGTCACTGGGAGCGCTCGGGAGCGCGGCGGCGAGCTCCGGGATGATGATGTCGACGTGGGCGGCGGCGCCCAGCGCCCTCAGCGCCTCCGCTTGGGCCCGCAGGGCGGCGATGGCGGCGCTCACGTCGCCCTGCGAGAGGGCCTGGGAGGTCGCCGTCGCCGCCTCGGCTTGAGCGCCCATCAGGCGCGCGAAGCGCGCCGGCTCCTCGGCGGCGAGCCGCCGCACCTGCGCCACGAAGCTCGCGGTGGAGGCGGCGCGGCGGCTCCAGTACACCTCGATGATCAGGGCGCTGGGGAGCGGCCGCGCCGCGAGCTGCAGCTCGCCTTCATGCAGCTCGGCGCTGAGGGTGCCGCCGAAGCAGGCGGCGGCGACGTCGACGCCGCTGCCGCCGTGCACCGCGTGGTGCGCCCTCAGCGCGGGCTGATAGACGCGCGCCGCGAGCTCGGCGTCGGCGAGGGGAGCGGCTGCGAGCTCGAGCTCCACCGCGCCGAGGCAGGCGACGGTGAGGGCGGCGCTGGAGCCGAGCCCGAGCTTCTGCGCCGAGCCGCCCGCGTCGCGCAGGGCGCTGGCATCAAAGTCAGGGTGACGTACGTTTTGAGTGCGCCCTTCCGCGGCGAGCGCGGCGCGCACCTCGGGGGCGACGAAGCGCGGCTCGCGGCGGGTGTCGGCGACGACGTAGCGACCGACCGCGGTGACCAGCGCGGGCGCGCCGTACAGCACCGAGTAGGCGCCCGAGAGCACCAGCTTGCCGGGCGCGCGAGCCTTCACGGCGCCTCGAGCAGCTCCGCCGCGGGGCCGGGCGCCGCCTCCAAGAGCTCGAGCACCGCGGGCAGCGCTCGCAGCTCCTTCGCCACGGCGGGCGCCTCCACGCTGGGGCACAGCACCTTCACGTGGGGGCCCGCGTCCAGCGTGAAGAACGTCGAGAAGCCGCGGCCGCGCAGCTCGCGTACGGCGTGCATCACCGCGAGGCTCTCCGGCGCGAAGTAGAGCACGCCGGGATCCGCCGCGAGCATGGAGGCGTGCATCGCCAGCGTGCTGTGCTCCATGGCGCGCCCGAGCTCCGGCAGGTCGCGCGCGAGCAAGGCTGATTTACCACGTGTGAACAGGGCGCCAGCGCTGCTGACCCAGGCGTCGTAGTAGGGGCTGGTCTCGGCGGTGTGCAGCATCGCCTCCGTGGAGCCGATCGCCTTCTCCCCGCGGCGCGTCACCGCGACCAGCATGCGCACGTCGAGGTGCTCTGGGGGCGCGATGGGGCTGGCGTGCTCACAGCCAGTCAGGAGCTCTGCCCAGCCGCCGAAGACGGAGCGCGCCGCGGAGGCGCTGGCCTGCCGCGCGAGGGCGCTCAGCTGCTGCCGAGTGAGCTCCAGCCCCAAGGCGTGGCTGGCGGCCAGGGCCAGCGCCGCGAAGCCGGAGGCGCTGGAGGCGAGCCCGGCGGCGGTGGGGAACTCGTTGTGGCTGGTGATCGCGAGGCGGCTCGTGGCGCCGGCGCGCGCTCGCAGCTGATCGAGCATCGCGATCACGCGGGCGCGGGGGCGGCCCCCCGCGGGGCGGCCATCCAGGGTCACCGCGTCCTCAGCGCCGGTGATGAGCCGCGCCTCGGTGCGGGTGCGGAGCCCAGCGAGGGTGAGCGAGAGGCTCGGCACCGCGGGGAGGTTCAGGGCGCGGTCCGCCTTACCCCAGTACTTGATCAGCGCGATGTTGGCGTGGGCGACGGCGACGCTCATGGGTCCTCGTTGGGAGCGGCGGGCGGCGGGTTCCAGGGGCTGCTGTGCTCGGCGTGGACCAAGGCGGGGTAGCAGGGCTCCACGACCGTGCGGAAGCACTCGAGGCCCGCGGCGCGCCAGGCGGCGAGCACGGGCGCGCTCGCTGACTCGGGTGGGCACAGCGCGATCACCACGCCGCCGCCGCCGGCCCCGGTGAGCTTGGCGCCGAGCGCCCCGCTCGCTCGCGCGAGCTCGCAGGCGTGGGTGAGCGCTGGGGTGCTCACGCCGAGCTGCTCGAGCTCGCCCTGGTTCTCGTTCAGCAGCGCACCCAAGGCGCGCACGTCGCCCTCGCGCAGCGCGCTCCGCGCCGCCTCGGCGAGGCTGGTGAAGCGCGCCAGGGCGGCGCCGAAGCGCGCTGGATCGGCGTCGCGCAGCTGCCTCACCTGGGCCACCATCTGGTGGGTCGCGGCGGGTGGTCCGGCCACCGCGAGGGCCAGCTCGAGCGGGGCGGCGGAGGCGATGGGCTTCGGTCGCTGATCGCGCACGAACCAGATCGGGCCGGAGGTCATCGCGGCGGCGACGTCGACGCCCGAGGCGGTGCCGTGGAACACCGCCTCCCAGGCGGCCGCGGCCTCGGCCACTCGCGTGGGGCATGGCTCGCCTTCCGCGACCACGCGGGCGGCGGCGCGCGCGACGGCCACCGCGATGGCGGCCGAGGCGCCGAGCCCGACGCCCGCGGGCAGGGACAGCTCCACCCGCAGCGCCAGCGTTTGGTCAGGGGCAATGACGCTCAGCAGCGCTGCCAGGGCGCGGCCGGTGTCGCTGCCATCGTGAGCGCTCGCGTGGGCGCGTGGGGAGCCGCCCGGGGGACCGAGCTCGATGGTGCTCTCGTGCTGCGCGCGCTCGGCGGTGGCGGTGGCGCCCAGGTGAACCCCCACGGCCACCGCGGGGGTGCCGTAGACCACGGCGTGCTCGCCCACCAGGATCACCTTGCCGTTCGCGCGGCCGAGCCAGGAGCCTGCCATGTCGATCAGCTGCGACGTGAGCCGAGGGCGCTCACCGCCCCCAGCAAGAGATCGTGACCGCCGCGCCGGAGCCCCGAGAGGGCACTGGTGGCCTCGCGCTCCAGCTCTTGGATGCGCGCCTCCACCTCGGCGCGCGCGCCCGAGCTCTCCAGGATCTGGATCGCGCGCTCGAGCTCCGTCAGGCTAGCGTCTTTGTTTCCATGCACCCGCTGGAGCAGCTGGCGCTCCTCACCGCGCGCGCGCCGGAGCCCCGCCAAGATGAGCGGCGTACGCGAGCCGCGCGCCAGATCGCTGCCGCGCGGCTTGCCCGTCTCGCGCGAGCGACCGAACACCCCCAGCAGGTCGTCGCGCAGCTGAAACGCCACCCCAGCGGGGCGCGCGAAGCGGCTGAGCGCGCTCAGCTCCGCGGGGCGCGCGCCGCCGAGCAGCGCCCCGAGCAAGAGCGGGCCGCGCACGGTGTAGCTGGCGGTCTTGAGCGCGTAGGTCAGCTCCGGGTCATCGGCGCGATTCAGTAGATCGAGCTGCTGACCCAGCACCGCGTCCACCTGCATCTCGGCGAACACCTTCAAGAACTCGCCGTGGTGCCGGGGTGGCACTGGCACCTCGGCGATCAGGCGCTGCGCCACCGCGACCGCAAAATCACCCGCCAGGATGGCGGAGGCGGCGCCCAGGTGCTCCGAGCGGAAGCGCCGCGTGAGCTGGGCGTGGACGCTGGGGCCGCCGCGCCGCACCAGGTCGCGATCCATCCAATCGTCGTGGATCAGGAAGTAGCCCTGAACCAACTCGAGCGCGACGCCCACCTCGAGCGCCGCCGCGGGCTCGCGCGTGGCGCTCACCGCGCGGAGCCCCGCCACCACCAGCCCCGGGCGCACCCGCTTGCCCCCGCGCAGGCACAGGTCGCGGCACGCGAGCACCATGTCCGCCGCGCCCTGCCCGAGCGGCGCCACCCGCTTCAGCTCCGCCTCGAACAGCGCCGCGAGCCGGGCGTCGATGTCGCGCTTGAGGCTGCCGAGCAGCGCCACGAACGGGTTGGGGGGCAGCGCCTTGGGCCCCGCGTCGGCGGCGCGTCGTGGTCGCGCCAGCGCGCTGACCCTCGGAGGCCTTGCCGCAGCTTGGGGAGGCCTCGCGGCGCCTCGCCGTGGCTTGGTGGGCGGCTTCGCCGCGGCCTTCGGCGGCTTCGCGGCGCCTCGTGGCTTGGTGGGCGGCTTCGCCGCGGCCTTCGGCGGCTTCGCGGTGCTGCGCGGTGGTTTGGCGCTGCGCGGTGGCTCGGCGCTGCGCGGCGGCTTCGCCGCGGCCCTCACCGGCTCCGCAGCAGGTCTCGCGGCGCTGCGCGGGGGCTTCACCGCAGCTGGGCGGGCGCCTTGGCGGTCGCCGCTCGCACGCCCGGAAGACCCGGTGATTTCAGCCATTTTTCGCGCCGGAGCCTAGGTGCCGGGCCGCCGAGTGTCAACCGCGGTGCGGCCCGGCTTGCTCTGGTCGCCCCGTTTGACCGACAGTCGGGGCCATGGCCGACATCGGGAGTCGCAAAGCGGACCACATCGATCTCGCGGCGCGCGGTGATGTGGGGTTCAAGCAGACGACGACGCTGCTCGAGTGTGTCCGGTTGGTTCACGACGCGCTGCCGGAGCTCGATTTGGACGCCATCGACTCGTCGGTGGAGGTGCTGGGCAAGCGGCTCTCCGCGCCGATCCTCATCGCGGGGATGACGGGCGGCACGGCGCGCGCGGCGGACATCAACCGTCAGCTGGCCGCGCTCGCCGAGGAGCGCGGCTACGCGCTGGGGCTCGGGAGTCAGCGCCCGATGCTGCGAGACGCCGCGCAGCGGGCGACCTACGCCGTGCGCGAGGTGGCGCCGAACGTGCTCCTCTTGGGCAACCTCGGCGTGGTGCAGGCGCGGGAGCTCTCGTCAGCGGCCGTGACGGATCTGGCGCAGGCGGTCGACGCCGACGCGCTGTGCGTCCACCTGAACCCAGCGATGGAGGTGGTGCAGCCCGAGGGCGATCGCGATTTCCGCGGTGGCCTCGAGACGCTCGCTCGCCTGACGAACGACTGCCCGCTGCCGATCATCGCCAAGGAGACGGGCTGCGGGTTGTCGCGCGGGGTGGCGGCGCGGCTCCGCCAGGTGGGGGTCGACCACGTGGACGTCTCGGGCGCGGGCGGCACCTCCTGGGTGGCGGTGGAGACCCAGCGCGCGACCAGCGGGCAACGCGCGCTGGGTGAGGCGTTCTGGGAGTGGGGGATCCCCACGGCGGTGAGCGTGGCCTGGATGGCGGAGGCAGGTTTCCGCACGGTATTCGCGACCGGCGGGGTCAAGACGGGGCTCGACGTCGCGCGGGCGCTGGCGCTGGGCGCCACCTGTGGAGGCATCGCGCGACCGGTGCTCCAGGCGCTCGAGCGCGGCGGCCCCGAGGAGGCGAAGGCCTACCTCATGCAGGTGGAGCGCGAGCTCAAGACCGCGATGCTCTTGGTGGGCGCGGCGGACGTCGCCAGCCTGCGGCGCGCACCGCGGGTGCTCTTGGGTGAGCTCCAGGCTTGGCTCGCGGGGGCGCGGTAGCGTGCGCCGCGCGCTCACCTGGGCCCTGCTCGCCCTGGGCGCCGCGGTGGGCTGCGATGGGGGCTGCGGCGCCTGCTCGGGCGGCGCGCCGAAGGCGGGCGCTCTGGTTGAGCCCGAGGCGCGCGTGGAGCTGCTCGATCCGGGCAGCGCGCCGCGCGTCGAGCTCGAGGTGGGGCGCTGGCAAGGGCTCACTTATCACTGGCAAGTGCGCAACGAGAGCTCGTTCGGGCTGCAGGGCAACAAGCCGATCAAGGCGCCCACGGTGGTCGCGAACATGACCTTCCAGGTGACCCACGGCACGGCGGATCCCGTCTTACGTGAGCGCGGTGGGCGCACGCTCCGGCTGGTGGAGGAGCGCGCCACGGTGGACTCCATCGAGGTGGATCCGAAGGGGCTGTCTCCGGAGCTGGTGACCGCGCTGAACCAAGGCCTCGCGGGCTACGCCGGCACCCGCACCCGGACGCTGGTGGGGGAGGACGGCGAGCTGGTGGAGATGAAGACCGAGCTGGTGGGCGGGGTGGAGCCCGCGCCGGAGGAGAAGGAGATGCTCGACCGCACCTGGGAGGTGCAGCGGCGCTTCCCCTTCCGGTTGCCACCCGCGGCGGTGGGGGTGGGCGGCAAGTGGCGCTTCAGCGAGACGATCGAGATGAGCGGGGTGAAGGCGGTGCAGGTCGCCGAGATGACCGTCACCCAGATCCACGCGAGCGAGGTGGTGATCCGGGTGCAGGTGCGCCAGCACGCGCCGCGTCAGGAGTTGATCCACCCCTTCGCTCCGGGGAAGACCGCGCTGCTCGAGCAGTTCCGCGGGGATGGGGACGGTGAGCTGACGATCGATCGGCTGACCGGGATCCCGATGCAGGGCAAGCTCTCCGTCACCGGGCGCCTCACCCTCGCGACGGTAGGCAAGCCCAATGAGCGCATGAGCTTCATCGCCGCCAGCGTGCTCCGCTCCAGCGCTCGGATTTTGGGGGAGGGGGGGTTGGACCCGCTGCCCGACGCCGGGGAGGACATGGAAGCTGACGGGGGCCCCCCGCTGGACGCGGCGTCGGACGCCGACGGTGCTCCTTAGGGTTTCAAGTCAGCGCCGCTGACGGCTGCGCTCGGGGGGCTCAGCGCGCCTCCAATGACGCCGCGGCGCCAGTGGAGCAGCGCGGCGAAGCCCAGCGCGTAGATGCACGCCGCGCACACCATCACCGCGTTGAAGCCCAAGCTCATGCTCAGCACCACGGTGGCGATGGAGCCGACCACGGTGGCCGAGCCGTTCACCGCCCAGGCCCAGGGCACCAGGCTCCGGCTCTCGCGCTGCATCGAGCTGATCCCGAAGGCGAAGGGCACCCCCAGCAGCACCGCGATCGGCAGCGTGGCGAGCCCGGCGACGATCACCCGCACCGCGGTGACGTGCCCAATGAAGGTCGCCACCAGGCGATCCCCCAGCAAGAGCCACAGCCCCACGTAGAGCGCCACACCCAAGGGGACCAGCCACGGGCGCGGCGCGCCGCGCTCGATCCAGCGCCCCGACAGCGCGCTGCCCACCCCCGTGAAGATGAGCAGCGCGAACAGCGTGACCACGATGGAGTAGAGCGGCGGGCCGAGCAGCAACGTGAGCTTCTGCATCAAGGCGACCTCGATGGCGATGAAGCCCACGCCGATGCTCGCGAAGTACACCAAGAGGCCCGCCTTGCTCCGCGGCCTCACGTTCGATGCACGGTCGCTCGAAGTACCTGCGCCCGATGCGTCCACGTCGCCACCCTGCGCGGCGCGCCGCCGCAGCACCCACAGCGGCAGCACGATCAAGAGCGCGGCGAGCACCGTCGAGGCGGCGAGCTGCGTCAGGAGGAACGCCGGGTTGCCCTGGGACACCTTGGTGGGCTCGCGCAGGAACTTGGCGGACTCGAGCGGCTTGCTCCAACGATTGAAGTTGAAAAAGTAGGGTCTATCGTCGCGGGTGGGGGAAATATCACGCGGGAATGAGTCGACGAAGGCCTGTTTGTTCGGGCTACTGACGAACTCCGCGACCGGGTTGTCGAGCGGCTCTCCCGGGAGCACCACGCGGGTGATGCCGTGCGCCTGGGCGAAGCGGCCCAGCTCCTTGACCTGCGCGTCGGTGAAGCCGTCCGGCTTGATCAACACCGCGGTCAGCGAGTCCGGCGTGGAGAGCGCGGCGACGCGCCCCTCGAGCGCCCCGTCACCGCGCTCGCCCAGGGCGTGGCTCAGGTTGTTGAGCAGGCGCAGCGTCTCCATCTCGGCGGCCATGCGCGTCACCTGCAAGATGCCGCCTGGCTTCAGCCGATCGAGCATCTGCCCGAAGGCCTCCACGGTGTAGAGGTAGTTCTCCGCCAGCACGTAGGCCCCGGACGTGAGCGACGTCCAGGTGTCGATGCCGGTCATCTGCACCAGGTCGTAGCGCGCCTGCTCGCGCATCAGGGCGGTGCGCCCCTCGTCATTGACGATCTCGATGTTCGGATCTTCGGTGATGCCACGGGAGAATTCGGGCACCACCTTGTAGTGGACGTCGAGCACCCCCGCGTTGAGCTCCACCGCCTTGATGCGTGAGGCGCCGTGGATCTTGGCGGCCCACACGTCATTGCCTCCCCCCATACCGATGACGAACACCTCAGGAGACGTCCCTTGGAGGAGGTTCACTGACGCGGCGTAGAGCGTGCGGCGTAAAACGGCAAACCCCCGAGGATCATTGGTGAAGTCGCTGACGATGGTGCCGGCGTCGCCGTCCTGGAGCACGAACTTCTGCTGCGGCAGCGGCATGAACAGCGCCGCGGTGCCGCGACAGAACATGAAGCGCCACTTTACCGGCATGGGTAGTACGTCGATGCGACTGTTGGCGCTCCAGCGCGAGTATTCGTTCGACTTGGCGAAGTTGGCGCGCACCCGATCGGTCAGATCGAGGTACGACTTGCCCGGCACCGGCAGCCAGCGGTCGAGCTTGGGGAGCAGCGCCAAGCAGGCGACGCCGAGCACCAGCGCGGCGCCGAGGCTCACCCGCCGACGATCGCGCGGGGCGGCGATGGGCAAGGCGAAGAGCCCCAGCAGCACGACCACCAGGAAGGTGCCGCCCGCGCCGACCAGCCACAAGAGCCCGGGCACCGCGACGCAGCCGAGGCCGGCGCCGAGCAAATCGGCTGCGTAAACCCGGCTGACCACTTGGGAGTGCGCGCTGAGCAAGAGGCCCACCGTGGCGCCGCCGACGAAGAACGGCGCCGCCGCCACCAGGTTGAAGACCGAGAAGCGGAGCGCCTCGGCGACGCTCGTGAAGTTCAGGGTGTCAGGGACGCTGAAGGTCAGCAGGAAGGCCCAGGTGAGCACCAAGGACACCAGGTAGAGCGCGATGCTGCGCCACACGAAGCGCCGCGGATCGCGCGACCAGCGGTGCTCCAGCACGGCCAAGAGCGAGCCGCTGGCGCCGATGCCGAGCAGGCAGTTCGAGATGACCAGGAAGCCGAAGTGGAAGTGGAGCCTCAGCGCCGAGACGCGGGTGAGCAGCACCTGGTAAGCGAGCAGCGAGGCGGAGATCAGCGCGATGCTGAGCAGCGCGTAGGTGATCCTGGAGGGGCCCTGTGAGGCCGGGCTCGAGGAGGGCTGGCTCGAGGAGGGCGGGTGGCTCGACATGGGCTCCAGGCTGCGGCGCGGCAGCATGCCCCGGTGGGCGACACCAGAGCAAGCCAGGCCGCGCGCGGGCTCAGCCCTCGCGGGCTGCGCTGAGGGACCCGCGCAATTGACCGCTCACAGCTCGGGGGAGGATGGTAGACAGCGCATTCGAAATCCATCAGCGCTGGCCCCCCGCCCGTGAGCTCTCCCCCCACCGCACCCCCCGCGCTCGGCCCCGCCTTGGCCGTGCTGTCCGCTGCGCTGCTCGCGGCGGAGCTCACGTTGACGCGGCTGTTGTCGGTGGTGCTGTGGTACCACTTCGCGTTCTTCGCCATCAGCGTGGCCTTGTTCGGGCTCTCCGCTGCGGCCCTGGTGGTGCATTTCGTGGGCGCGCGGATCCGCGCGGAGCGGGTGGGGTACTGGCTGGCGTTCGGTGCGCTGGGCGTCGCCTTGGGCCTCGTCCTGGTGGATCTCGCGTTTTGCAACGTGGCCCCTGACTGGTTCGCGGGTGGCTTCACCGCGCTCACGGGCAAGCTCGTCGGGCTGTTCTTGCTCTCGGCGCTGCCGTTCTTCGCGGGCGGCTTCAGCGTGTCGCTGGCGCTCACGACGTACGCTCGGGAGGCGCCGCGGCTCTACGCTTGGGATCTCTTCGGCGCGGCGCTCGGCGCGCTCGGGACCATCGCGCTGCTCGACCTGATGGGGGCGCCGCGGGGGCTCGCGGTGCTCGCGGGGGTGGCGGCGCTCTCCGGCGTCGGCTTCTTGATGCCCGCGCGTGAGGTCACGGGGACGGCCGCCGCGCGGCCTCGCACGGCGTTCGCGCGGGTCGCGTGCTTCGTGATCGGCGCGGCGAGCGTCGGGCTGGGCGCACACGGCGGGCGGCCGCTGTCGCTGGAGATCGCCAAGGGCATCGATCTATCCCAGTCGCCGCCGGAGTTCATGAAGTGGAACGCCTTCTCCCTGGTCACCGTGTTGCCCTACACGGGCTTCAAGGGGTGGGGGCTCGCGCCGCGTTATCAAGGCCCGATCGCCGAGCAGAAGACGCTGGTCATCGACATGAACGCGATGACGCCGCTCGTGCGCTTCCAGGGCAACTACGGGGACGTGGCCTTCGTGACCCACGACTTGTCCGCCTTCGTCTACCGGGTTCGACCCGAGAGCGGCCGCGCCCTCGTGATCGGCGCGGGCGGAGGGAAGGACGTGCTGGCGGCGCTCGCCTCGGGCAGCCCGCACGTCACCGCCGTGGAGGTGAACCCCATCATCGTGCGCGACGTGATGCGCGGCCCCTTCAAAGACTACGTGGGCGATCTGTACGGGCGCCCGGACGTCACCGCGGTGGTGGAGGATGGCCGCTCCTTCGCGCGGCGCACGAGTGAGCGCTACGGCGTGGTGCACCTGTCGATGGTGGACACCTCCGCCGCCAGCGCCGCGGGCGCCTACGCCCTGACGGAGAACGCGCTCTACACGAAGGAGGCGTTCAGCGACTTCCTTGCGGCGCTCGAGCCGAACGGCATCCTCAGCGTCTCGAGCGTCAGTTTGCCTGACTTATGGGTGGGGCCGCGCCTGGTCGCCATCGCGCGGGCGGCGCTGGCGGAGCGCGCGTCGCCTGTGCCGCTCGAGCAGCAGCTGATGGTGCTGGAGACGCCGTGGCTCGGGGTGAATGAGGCGCGTATGTACAACGTGCTGATCGCGCCTCAAGGCTTCGAGGCGGCGGCGGTGGAGCGCGCGATCGAGCACGCTGGAGCGCTCGGCTTCTCCATCGCCTGGGCGCCGGGTGATCGCGCGGTGGCGGGCACGCCGGAGCGCGCGCTGATCCAGCGTATCATCAAGGAACCTGACGATAGGGCGCTCGCGCAGCAGCTCGCTGCGCTGCCGCTCGACGTCACCGCGACCACTGACGACAGGCCCTTCTTCTTCTATCAGAACCGCCTGGCGCACCTGCCGCTGGCGCTGTTCGCCAAGACGCCGGGCCACCTGTTCGGCAATGGCCTGGTGCTGCTCGCGAAGATCGTGGTGGCGGCCGTCGTCTGCGTGTTGGTGTTGCTCGCGCTGCCGCTCTTGTTCGGGGGGCGCGACCGGAGTCATGACCGTGGCAGCGCGGCGCTCGACTTGGGGTTCGCCGGCTGCCTCGGCTTCGGCTTCATGTTCGTCGAGCTGGGGCTCCTGCACCGCTTGAGCCCGCACTTGGGCGACCCCACCGCGGCGCTCGGGGTGGTGCTGGTGGCCATCTTGCTCGGCTGTGCGCTCGGCAGTCACCTGCTGGCGGGGCGTGGTGAGGTCGCGGTGAAGCGCGCGCTGCTGGGCTTGGTGGTGGTGGCTTGCCTCGCCGCTTGGGCGCTCCCCACGCTCACTTGGATCACCCGTGGCCTGGCGCCGCTGCCGCGCAGCTTCGCGGTGGGGGCCTTGGTGCTCATCCTGGGGGTGCTGCTCGGCGTCCCATTACCCGCAGCGCTCGCGCGCATCTCCCGCCGCGCGCCGTCGCGGGTGGCCTGGTTCTGGGCGGTCAACGGCGGCACCAGCGTGCTGGCGTCGATCGTCGCCACCTTGCTGGCGCTTCACTTCGGCGCGACCGCCACCGTGCTCACGGGGGCCGCGGTGTACGCCCTGGCTTGCGGCATCGGGCGCTGGGTGCTGCGGGGCGACCCCAGTATCGCCTGAAGCTGCGGTGTCGCCTGAAGCTGCGGTGTCGCCTGAAGCCGCAGTATCGCCCGAAGCCGCGGTGTCGCTTGACGACACCCGTGTCGCCTGACGATGCCAGCGTCGCGTGAGGGTACCTGTCGTTTCGGGGTGGGGGTTGGACGGCACCGCGGCGGGTGGTGCTCAGAGCAAGCGCTGGGCTCGCCGGGATTTTCCGTATGGGTTGGCGGGAGCCGTACGGAAATGTTGGAACTGCCCGGTCTGAGTCGCGAGGGTTGGCTGCGCCCCATTTCAGCGATTCGGCCGCTGTGCCGAATTTCTGACGTGGGGCTAACTTTTCCCCATGGGTTTAGGGCCAGGGGCGCCCGGGGAGCCAATGCGAGGGGGCCGATGGAAGGTGCTTCAAAGTCGTGAGGGAGGGGTGCTAGCGTGCCGGGGCGGAGGATATTTGTTCATGATTCGTTGGAATACTTTGTCGGTAGCGGTGCTGATTGTCGCGGGGAGCCTCCTCGCGTGTAAGAAGAGCCCGAAGGGTGGAGAGGCGCGGCCAGCCGTGGGGAGCTGCGACATGCGCAGCGGGGCCGCGAGCGGGGGTAGCTCGATTTGTATCGATTTTCACAAGGAGCCGAACGCGAAGGTGCGAGAGATCTGCTCGCCGTCGAGCGGCTACATCCTCTCCACCACCCCGTGTAACCGCGCGGGCTCCCTCGGAGGCTGTGCATCAGAAAACCTGACTAACTGGTACTACCCTTCGACGCGTCACTCCAAGCCGGACGACGTGGAGAAGGAGTGCGGCAGCGGCAAGGACCTGGTGCGTCCCTAACGAGCTTCGAGCGCTCTTCGTGAAGGGGCGACTACCCGTCCAACCCCCCCAAAAGAAAACGGGCGGGGCTCTGGGGTGACCTCGAGCGAGGCTCAGTAGAGCGGGGGGCGCGGCAGGGTCAGGCGCTCACCTTCGGGGGGGAGGGTGAGCGCGCGGAGGGCGCCTGAGCCGTCGACGTAGAGCGGCGCGAAGCGCGCGCCGCTCAAATCCTCGCGGAAACGAAACAGCAGCCGCCGGTAGCCGTGCTCGGCGTGCTCCTCCACGGTGACCTCGAAGTCAGGTAAAGTGACTTGGTCGCCCTTCCGCAGCGGGGCGTCGATGGAGCGAAACAGGAAGGGCGCCGGGTCGCTCAGCATGGTGCCGCGCGGCGTGCTGAGCCGGAGCGTGCGCGCGTCCACGCGCTCCACCACCACCGCCTCCGGGCTGCTCGTGAGCAGCCACACCGAGCGCGGCAGCGCGTGCCCCTTGGCGGCTCGGGCGTAGCCCAGCGAGCTCAGGCTGAGATCGTAAGCGTTCATGACGAGGAGGGTGTCCGCGCCGCTCGGGATGCTGGCGCCTTGCATGGCCTGTTCGAGGTGCGCGCGGGAGCTGGCGACGCCGCGGCTGATTTGCCAGGTGGCAAAGGGCGCGAGCCCGAGGTGCAGCAGGGCGGTGAGGCCGATCAGCGGCGCGAGCAGGGCGCGCCGGAGCACGCCGCCGGCTCGAAACGCGCGCGCTGCCTCGAAGCCAGCGAGGCCGATCAGCGCGGCGCCTGCGAGGCTCGCCACGCCGAGCAGCCGCGTGGCGGGCAGGGTGGCGACCAGCGGCACCAGGCTGAGGCCGAGGCCCAGCGCGAGGCTCAGCGCGAGGCGCCTGGTCTGCCCGAAGCGGAGCATGGTGGCGCCCGCGAGCACCACGGCGGCGCCGAGCGCGAGCACCGTGAGCAAGCTGGGCCAGAAGCGGAGCACCAGCGCGCCGTGCACCAGCTCGCTCGGGACCAGCAGCAGCTCGGTCATGAACAGCGCGGGCCAGCGCGCGATCAGCGCGACGCCGAACAAGAGCGGGGACGACGCGAGGTTGACGTAGGCGCTCGAGCCCACCGCGCCGTAACCCGCGAGCCCATGGACGCCCAAGTAGAGCAGCGTGGGCGCGCCCCACAGCCCCAGCACTTGGAGGCGCACGGAGCGCGCCCCGGCGCTGAGGCCGATGACAGGCAGCGCGAGCGCCACCGCCCCGAGCGCGTACTCACCGCTCGCGAGCGCCAGGCTCACCAAGCCGAGCACCCGCGCTGCGCCCAAGCGACTGGGAGCTTTGAGGTAGTCGCTGGTGCGCGCCAGCGCGAGGGCGCCGAACACGCCGCACATCAGCGCGGTGCGGTGCGCGAGCCAACCGGCAGGTGACACGTGGGCTGGGTCGACCGCGAACAGCAGCGTGGCGAGGGCGGCCGCGGGCAGCGGCAGCAGGCGCCGGTACCAAGCGCTCGCCGCCCAGATCAGCGCCGCGAGCCACAGGAAGGACACCCAGTGGCGCGCGAGCGGAGACAGCCGAAGGGCGTGATCGAGGGCGATGGAAGCGCTCGCTAGCGGGCGCAGCGCGCTCAGCTCGAGCTCGGGGTGTGACCACCAGGGCAGCACGCCCTGGGTGATCAGCGCCGCGCGCTCCTCGTCAGTTCGACTGAACGAATAGAGATCGAGCGCCGAGCGCTCCGCGGGGTAGTCGCCGCGCAGCATCGCCGCTTGGAGGTGGTCGTCGGTGTAGAGGCCGGAGCCGAGGCTCGCGGCGTTGAGCCACCACGCCAGCGCCACCGAGAGCACGACCAGCGCCGCGAACAGCCGCGCGCTGGTCAGCCAGGCGAAGCGAGGGTCGGGGCGAGGCATGGTGTGGGGTGAGGCGCTCGGTTCTTCACACCGAGGTTAGCCCGCCGTGGCGGGCATTTGGTATACGCGAGCGTGGTGAGTGCTGGAGCGCCTACGAGTCACCGCGCCTTCTGGGTGGCGTTCGCGGTGGTGGTTTGCGCGCACCTCTTGCTGCTCGGCTACTTCGCGCCGCCCAGCGTGATGTTCTCGAAGCAGCCGGTGCTCACCATCGACTACGCGCTCCACGTCTACCAGGTGGATCGCGCGGCGATCGCGTTCGGCGAGCACCGGGCGCTGTGGGGCTGGGACCCGCTGATGCTCGCCGGGCAGCCCGCCGGGGTGGTGGAGGACCTCACCAGTAAGGGGACCGAACTGTTCGTGATCGGGCTCGGCGCGCTGGGGGTGCACCGCGGCTTCGGGTTCAACCTGTTCATCTTGCTCGTCCACCTCGGCCTGCCGGTCTCCGCCTGGCTCACCGGCAGGCTGCTCCGGCTCGGGCGCTGGCCCACGCTGACGCTCCACGCGCTGTGGGTGCTGCTCTGGTTCTTCGACTCGTTCATGCACTGGTCGTGGTGGATCGGCATGATCAGCTGGTCCTTCGCGAGCTATGGCTCGGTGCTCTTGGTGGCGCTGCTCTACCGCACGCTGGAGGAGCCGAGCCTGACGCGCTTTGTCTGGCTCACCCTGCTCGCGGCGGCGCTCGCGCTGATCCACCCGTTCGTGGTGCTCACCTTGGCGGCGCCCAGCGTCGCGCTCTACGTTCGCGCGGCGCGCGCGGGGCTGCCCCCCAAGGCGCACGCGGGGCTCGCTTTGGCGGCGCTCATCGCCGCCAGCACCTGCCTCGTGTGGATCGGCCCGTTCCTCAGGTTCAAGCACTACGTCGGCGACGTCGACACCTTCTTCAACGCCACCTTCTCCTTCCTCTTCTTCGACACCTTCGATCTGCTGCGCGACGGACGGCAGACGGGCGGCCCCGTGCGCACCCTCACGCGCACGGTGTGCTTCGTGGCGGCCGCGGTGCTGCTGGTGCGTTGGCATCGCGCGGCGGATCGTCGTGCGCTCGGCCTCTCCGTCTTGATCGGCTCGGCGGTGATCTTGGCCTATGGCTCGGCTTACTTGTGGCTCGGGCGCCAGACTCAGCCCTACCGCCACATCGGCCCGGCGATGCTCGCCGCCGCGGTGCCCGCCGCGGTGCTGCTGTGCGAGGTGCTCTCACCGCGCGCCATCAAGAGCTACCCGAAGGGCGCGCAGGTGGCGCTGCTCCTGCTCGCCGTGGCGGCGCTGCCGCGCCTCGCGCGCACCGCGCTCCACTACATCCCGGACGCGCTGCCGCGCCAGGTGGAGCGCTCCAAGCTCGATTTCCTCAGCTCGCCCTTGGTGGGCCTGAACGAGCCCAAGCCTTACCCCATGCGTCACCACGGCGCGCTGCCGCAGCAGCAGGCGATGCGGGAGTGGCTGGGGCAGCACCACCAGCAAGGCGGGCGCGTGGTGGTGAACGACTGGGTGCTCGGCGAGTACCTCGCCGCGGCGGCGCGGGTGCCCATCTTGGGGGGCATCGTCGAGCGCCCGCTGCCGCACACCGACGCCCACCTGTTCCGCAGGGAACCTGACGGGCGCCTGCCGCGGGCGGAGCTCGCGCTGTACTTCGAGGACTACGCCGTGGAGTACGTCGTGCTCGCGGGTGGGCACCTCCCGCTCGATCACGAGCGTGAGCTGTTGAGCCCGGTCGCCGTGGTGGAGGGCTACCGCGTGTACCGGGTGCGGCAGCCCTCGAGCTACTTCGCCGAGGGCAGCGGGCGGGTGACCGTGCAGGCCATGAACCGCATCGAGCTCGCAGACGTGACAGGGTCGTCCGTCGTGTTGCGCTTCCACTACTTGGAGACGCTCCGCTGCCGTCCGGATTGCGAGGTGAAGCGTGAGCCGGCGCCCCGGAGCCGCGTCGGGTTCCTGCGGGTGGACAACCCCCCGCCGCGCTTCGAGATCTACAACGGCTACTGACGGCGCCTCGCCTCAGCTCACGCGCTTGGTCAGCTCCAGTGCGCCGCCGCCGTAGCCCAGCTCGAGCAGCTGCTGCACCACGCGGCGCCGCTCTAGCCCCCGCTCCACCACCTGGGTGATGCCGCGCTGGATCTCTCGGCGCGCGGCCTGGGGCAGGTGGATGGCGCGGGCGAGCCTCGCCTGGAAGCGCCGCGCCGCCCGGGCAGTCAGGCAGCCGTCCTGATTGAGGCTGGCGCGGATCACCTCCGCCGCCAGGCGACCGGAGTAGAGCGCCTGGTAGATCCCCTCGCCGGTCAGCGCGTCCACCGAGTGCGCCGCGTCCCCCACGCAGAGCAGGCCTGGACCCGCGGGTGGCAGCCGAAAGCTCGAGATCGGCAGCTGCCAGCTCTTGAGCGCGCTCGTGAGCTTTGCTCCGCGGAAGCGCTGTGGACGCGCCTGGACGAAGGCCTCGAGCCGCGCCTCGAGCCGCGCGCCGCTCCGCTTGTAGGCGTCCACCCGCTGGTACACCCCCACGTTGGCCTCGCCGTTCACCTCCGGGAACACCCAGTAATATCCATATGGAATCTCACGCGCGAAGTGGTGCTCGCTGACGCCCGCCTCCTCCACCTGCACCCCGCCGTAGTAGCCGGTGACGGCGATGCCGAGGGACGAGGCCCGCGGTCGCTCGCAGCCGAGCAGGCGCCAGCCCACGCTGCCCGGTCCGTCAGCCGCGATCACCACCCGGCCCGCCAGCGTGCGCTCGGCGCCGCCCTGCTTGATCCGCAAGCGAAGCGGCGCGAGCGGACCCTCGTCGCGCTTCACGCTGATCGCCCGCGTCTCCTCGAGGAGGGTGGCGCCCGCGGCCACGGCGCGCTCGGCGATCAGCGCGTCCAGGGTGAGGCGAGGGACGATGGCGCCCGGCTGGTGCTGGTAGCTCCGGCTCACCGAATAACCGCTCGGAAAGAGGGCCCGCGCCGTGAGCACCGGGGTGCCGTTGGCGATCGCGCTCACCCCCAGGTCTCGGAGCTCCTCGAGCGCCAGGTTGCTCAGGGCGTCCCCGCAGGTCTTCGGTCGCGGCAGCCGCGCGCGCTCCACCACCGTGACTCGTAGCCCCGCCCGCGCCAGGTGGGTCGCCGCCGCGGCGCCCGCCGGGCCGGCGCCGATCACCAAGACGTCAGCTACACTCACGGTATCCCCCCGCCCACCGGCGCTGGGCGCGTGGCCCCGACCGCGTCAGGCTGCTGAAACACGCAGGGTGGCTCAAGCGCCCGAGTTTGCCGCGCCTTCCGGCGTAAAGCTCGCCCCAAACGACGCCCGCTACCCCTGAGGGGGATGCTCAGCGCCTGTTCTCCGTCGCGCCGCCGCACCCGCGGCGGGATGAGGCAGGGGCGCCCCCAGATCCCAGGCGGCCAGCGCGGCGTGCTACGAATCGGGTCGCCACCCCGCGGCGCTGGGGCCACGGGGCGGCCAGGGTCCATGCGCGCCGCTCTCCGTATCGTCTTCGATGTCCTCGTCTACCGCCTGAGGCGCCTGGAGATGGCCAACCTCGCGGCGGCGGTGAGCGTGATGCTAGCGCTCGGCACCGCGCTGCCAGACCTGCTCCTTCGCACCGTGTTCGGCGCCGGGCTCAACTTGCTCGCGTACCTGACGAACGACGCCTGCGACGTGGAGCAAGACTTGGCCGAGGGCCGCGCCCCGGAGAAGACCCGCTTCTTGTATGAGCATCGGCGCGCGGCGCTGGTGAGCCAGCTCGCCCTGTTCGCGCTGCTCGCTGCCTTCGCTCTGGCTTACGATCCGGGGCTCTTGCTCGCGCTGGTGACGGGCGCTGGAATCTGCTGGGTCTACTCCGCCCACCTGAAGCGCTACCCGCAGGTCGACATCGCCAGCATGGTGCTGTGGGGGGTCGCGATGCCGCTGGTCGCGTTCCCGCTCGGCAATGGGCTCGGCTGGATGCTGGTGATCCAGCTCGGGCTGTTCAGCGCCTGCTTCGAGGCGATCCAGGTGCTGCGCGATCACGACGAGGACCAGCGCGCGGGGGTGCACACCACGGCGGTGGAGCTCGGCCCGAAGGCCACCGTGGTCCTGATTCGCTGCTTCATGCTGCTCGCGGCGCTGTACGCCAGCCTGGTGCTGGATCGCTACGTGGGCCCGCTCCTCGCGCTCGTGGTGCTGCTGCCAGCGCCAGCTCTCGCCGTCCCCGCCGCGGTCACCAAGTATTGGAATCAGGTGCGGCTCGCCCAGGGGCTGGGCTGGCTGGGTCTGCTGCTCGGCGTCTTCCTCCGCGGCGACGCGCACGGCTGGCTCATGTAGACGCTGGGGGTGTCGGTGCCCAGTCAGCGCCTGGCCTATCGTTAGTTAAGCTGACTCGGGCTCACGCAGCGCCTAGCTATCGTCAGCCAAGCTGGTCACGCAGTGCCTGACCTATCATCAGCTAAGCTGACTCGAGCTCACCGTCACTCGGCACGTCATCCGTCGTGCCTCGTTCAGGTGCGGGGCGCCCGGTGAGCAGCCACAGTGCGGGCAGCAGCAGCAGGTAGATGCCGGCGGACAGCAGGGTGAGCCAGGTGAGGCCGTAAGCCAGGGCGACGATGATGGCGAGGCTTGAGGCGAGCACGCTGCCGACGCCGTTCAGGCCCCACAGCCACGGCGTCTCTCGCTCGAACTCGGCGCGCACCACGCGGATCCCGCAGGGGAAGGCGAAGCCGAACGCCACGCCCAGCGGGCAGGTGATGGCCACCGCGAAGGCGACGCGCACCCCCAGCTCCGCGCTCGCCACCCCCGCCGAGGCGCGCCCCCAACCGAGCGCCACCAGGACCAGCAAGCCGGCGATCATGAGCGGGTAGACGAAGCACCACGGGCGCCGATCCAGGGGGAGCCGATCGCTCAGGTAAGAGCCGAGCCCAGCCGCGGCCACCAGGCTCGCGAGCACCACGATCAGGCTGTAGATGGGGTGGCCGAGCACCAGGCTCAGGCGTTGGAGCAGCGCGATCTCCGCCAGCATGAAGCCGACGCCGATGCAGAAGAAGTAGCCGAGCGCGGCCGCCAAGCGCAGGCGCCGCCCAGCCCCAAGTGGAGTGGGTGCACCTCTGACCGCCGCGGTGCGCGTCGCCTCGCTGCTCGGCCGCGCTGGCTCCTCGGGAGACGAGTCAGGCAGGGAGCCGAGCGAAGTGAGGGTGCGGCGGCGACGCCACAGCGGGAGTAAGATGGCACCTGTCACGAGCAGGGTGGAGGACAGCAGCGCGAGCAGCAGGGTGCGCGTCGCCACCAGGTTGCCCTCGATGGTCCCTTGGGTGATGGCCGGGGGTGGGCGCCACAGCGCGCTCGGGCGCACCACGTTGAAGAAGAAGGGGCGATCGTCGGTGCTGGGCGTGAAGTCGAGCTCCGGCAGCAAGGTGATGCGCTCGAGCTCCTCCGGGCTCTTGGCGTCGAGGATCTGCGCGAGCCGCTCGGGGCGCGAGGGGCTGTTCGGTGACACCACCACCACGAAGCCTTTCTCTGCGGAAATGGCCTCGAGCGCCTGTGAGTCGGCTTCAGTCAGCGGATCCACGCTGACCAGCAGGCTGCTCACCAGGCCGGAGCTGACCAGCGCCAGGTGGCGATGCGGCTCGGCCACGCCGCTTCGCTGCAGCGCCGCCACCGCGAGCCCCATGAGGCGCGCCGTCTCCACCGTTGCCCAGCGCGAGACGGTGAAGATGCCGCCCGGCTTCAGGCGATTCAAGAACAGGTGCCAGGCCTCCACCGTGTAGAGCCCGTTCTCACCCAGCGCGTGCGCGCCGGCGCCGGTGGCCGCCCAGGTGTCGATGAGCGACATCTGGATCACGTCGAAGCGCGCGTTCGTGCGCGCGAGCACGCTGCGCGCCTCCCCGTGCACCAGCTGCACCGCCGGGTGATCCGGCACCAGGGTGGGCGCGCCCATCGGCCCACGCAGGATCTCCAGCAGCCGTGCGTTCAGCTCGATGCCCACCACCTTCTCGTGGCCGTGCAGCAGCGCTGCTTGAAGGTCGCGTGAGCCGCCGACGCCGATGATGGCGATCGAGCCCTTGGGGCGCACGCGGTGGACCACGTTGGTCACGTCGCAGTCGAGGAACCGCAGCGACTCGAGGCCACCGTCGGCGTGATAGAGCGGGGTCATCGCGTGGCCGTCGATCTCGATGCCTCGCTGCACCACGTTCGGGTGCGGGCAGCGCACTCCTTTGCCCCAGAAGCTGACCGGGCCGCTCGCAGCGGGGCCCACCACCACGCGCGAGTGGCTGTTCCACAGCTCCTGCTCCACCAGCGCTCGCACCTCGGGCCGGCCCTTCACCCACAGCGGCGCGAGGCCGTGCAGCGTGCCGCGGTTCACCAGCATGGCGGTGAGCAGGGCGGCTGCCAACACCAAGCCGAGGCTTAGCTGCCGCCGCTCGGCGCCAGCCCAGGCGAAGCAAGCCGAGGCCAGCGCGCACACGCTCGCCACCAGGAACAGGGCGCTGCCTGCGTCAGCGAAGCTGAGTAAGAGCGGCACGATCGGCGCGCCGAGCGCGGCCCCCACCAGGTCCACCGCGTACACCCGCCCCACCGGGAAGCGCGTCTTGGTCACCGCCGCCGCCACCACCACGCCCGCGGGGTAGAACGGCAGCGCGATGGCCGACGCGAACACCAAGAAGAGCAGCACCGTGGTGGCCACGGGGTCGGTGCGTAGCGGCACCACCAAGAGCAGCACGTAGCTGACGGGGATGGCGAGGGCGAGGTGCCGCGCGTCGCGGGCCAGCGAGCCCGCCAGCCGCTCCTCGCGATACTCTTCCGCGCGGAAATAGACGCGCAGCGCGCCGGCCGTGAGCCCGAACAGGCCCATGGCGATCACCAGGAACGCCAGCGAGTACCAGGTGAGCACCGACAGCAGCCGGGTGTTCAGGATCTCGAGCGCCAACGTCGAGGCGGTGACCAAGAACAGCCCGATCAGAAACGGGCCCTGCCGGAGCTTCGGAGCGGAGTCCACCGCGCACTCCGCTAACATGGGCGCCCGGCGACGTGCGAGGTTTCAAAGCCTGGGGCGGTGCCCTGGAGCGCCTTGCCAAACCCCCAACCCCAAAACCCTGAGGCCCATGCGCTGGCGACCCACGGCGCGCTGACCTGGCGGTCGCGTCTCACCCAAGCTCCAGCCTCCTTCCGGGGCTCGCGGCCAGCACCGAGGCCAGCGCCGCCCAGAGAATTCGGGGTACCCACTCAGAATACCGAGGGGCAGGTGGAGCTTGGTGCTGGGAGGCAGCTGGGGTAGGCTCGGCTCCGCGTGGTAGCGCGCCAGCTTCAGCTTGCTGCTTAGGGCCGTATGTCAGACCAACAGCGCACGTCAGATCAGCAGCGCGGTGCTGCGGGCGATCCAGAGCGGGCCTCGGCCGACGCGGGCGTCGCCGCGCCATCTTCGCCGAGCGCAGCGCGGCGCGCCAATCAGAGCGACTCCCCGCCGCCCGATCTGAAGAAGCAGCGCGACGAGTTCCTCCAGAGCTTCTCGCGCAGCGCGCGGATGACCGAGCAGCTGGTGCGCGACTACGAGAAGCTCGCGGAGCGCGTGGTCCAGCTCGAGGCGGAGAACGCCAGCCTGCGCGCCAAGGTGGAGGCAGACGACGCGATCCGCGATCTGCTCCGCAAGATCGACGAGCTCGAGCGCGAGAAGACGGAGCTCATCTCGCGCTACACCGAGGCCAAGCGCACCTACAGCGGCCTCAGTGAGCGCGTGGCCTCGTTCGAGGAGGAGTTCAGCAACCTCGCGAACCTGTTCGTCGCGAGCAATCAGCTCCATTCGTCGCTGTCGCCGCGGCGGGTGGTTCGGCGCATCAAGGAGGTGCTGGCGCAGCTGGTCGGCGCCGAGCGCTACGCCGTTTACCTGCTGAACGCCGACGGGACGGCGCTCGCGCCCATCGCGTCGGAGGGCGTGCCCAGCGAGTCGCTGTCGCCGCTCCCAACCGACCTCGTTGATGGTACCGGCCGCGTGGCGGAGGTGCTCCGCACCGGCGCGGCCTACGTGGATGAAGAGGTGGATACGAGCCAAGGCTCGTTGCAATCACCCCCAGCGGTGATCCCGCTCCGCTTGGATGACGAAGCGGTCGGCGTGATCTGCGTGTTCGCCACCCTGGCGCAAAAGACGCGCTTCGTGACCATCGACTTCGAGCTATTCAAGCTGCTAGGGCAGCATGCGGCGGGCGCGCTGATTTGCGCGAGCCTGCAGGCCGAGAGCGGCCACCGGCGCCCCAACCTCGAGGCCTTCATCGATCTCGGCACATAAGCCATGGCTGAATACTCCTGCTTAATCGTCGAAGACTCGCCCATGATGCGGCAGCTCTTGGTGTTCGCCCTGGCGCGGGTGAAGAACCTGCGCGTCACGGAGGCGGACGACGGCGTGGACGGGCTGCGCAAGCTCGCCTCGGCGCGCTACGACATCATCGTCACCGACATCAACATGCCGATCATGGACGGCCTCAAGCTGGTCAAGCGCGTCCGCACCGATCCCATCCACAAGGACACCCCCATCGTCATCATCACGACGGAGGGATCTCAGGAAGATCGCCAGCGCGCGCTCCAGCTCGGCGCCAACGCCTACATCACCAAGCCGATTCAGGCGCCGCAGGTGATCGCGACGGTCAAAGAGCTGTTGAAGATCGAGTAGGGCTGACCGCCGAGGCCGCGATGCTGCTGAGCCGCGCGTGATAGTTGGTCAGGGCCACTGAGTTTCCTGAGCCGCAGGTTTCCTGAGCCGCAGGTTTCCTGAGCCGCAGGTTTCCCGAGCCGCAGGTTTCCTGAGCCGCAAGTTTTCCGAGCCGCGAGCCGTGTACGTCAAGATCTGCGGTCTGACCCAGCTCGAGCAGGCCGCGCCCTTGGTGCGCGCGGGGGTGGACGCCATCGGCATCAACCTGCACCCGAGCTCTCCGCGGCGCGTCTCCTTCGAGCAGGCAGACGAGCTACTCAGGGCAGTGGGGCACGCAGCGGGCATTGAAGGGCGCCCGGTGGAGCTGGTGGCGCTGCTCGCGGCGTCGCAAGGGGAGCAGGCGATCGCGCGCTGTCGCGAGCTGGGCTTCGATTGGGTCCAGCTCCACGGCGTGGAAACGAGCGGTCCCATGGGCAGTGTCGTGGATGGCGCGGTGACGGGTGAGGCCGTGAGGACTGAAGCCGTGAGCGACTCCGAGCGCGCCGTAGGGTGCGATTCGGCTCGAGGGGAGGGGGTTGGGGGTTGGTCCCAGCGGACGACCCCGGCGCACGCTGCAGGCACCGGGGACCGTTTTCGCGGGGTGTTCCTGGCGGTCGGTGTAGGCAGTGTGGCTGACGTGGACTTGGCGCAGCGCGCCCCGGGCGAGCGCGTGCTGCTCGACGCCAAGGTGCCCGGCATGGCGGGTGGCACCGGGCAGCGCTTCGACTGGCGCCTGGCGCGCGAGCTGGGCGTTCAGCGCCGGGTGATCTTGGCGGGCGGCCTCACGCCGGAGAACGTGGCGGAGGCCATCCGCATCGCGGAGCCCTGGGGTGTCGACGCCGCCAGCTCGTTGGAGTCCTCGCCCGGCGTGAAGGACATCGAGCGTTGTCGCGCCTTCGTCGCGGCGGCCAAAGGCGCTCACCGCGGGTAGCGGCGTGGACAAGCGCCCGGCTTCGCGCGAGCCTCGGCGTCATGGGCGAGAGCGCGAGCGAGCCAAACGTCAGCGAAGCGAACGAGAGCACCGGGCGTGTCGATAGTACGAACGATGAGGCGACGAGCGCTGACCCGCGCCCGGGCTACTTCGGCGCCTTTGGGGGGCGCTTCGTGGCTGAGACGCTGGTGCCGGCGCTCGAGGAGCTCACCCGTGCCACCCACGATTTAGTCAGTAGCAGTGACTTTCAAGCGGAGCTCTCGGCGTTGCTTCGCGACTACGTCGGGCGCCCGACCCCGCTCTCCCCCGCGCGCCGCCTAGCTCGGGTGATCGATCCGCGGGGCTGTCACCTGTCCGAGCTGTGGCTCAAGCGCGAGGACCTGTGTCACACCGGCGCTCACAAGATCAACAACGCGCTGGGGCAGGTGCTGCTCGCCAAGAAGCTCGGGAAGCAGCGGGTGATCGCGGAGACGGGCGCGGGCCAACACGGCGTCGCTACCGCGACCGCCTGCGCCGCGCTGGGGCTGCCCTGTGAGGTGTTCATGGGCGCGCTGGACGTCGAGCGTCAGGCGCCGAACGTGCTCCGGATGCAGCTCTTGGGCGCCACGGTGACCCCCGTGGAGTCCGGCTCGCGCACTCTGAAGGACGCCATGAACGAGGCGCTCCGGCGTTGGGTCACCCACGTGCGCACCACGCACTACTGCGTGGGCTCCGCCGCGGGGCCTCACCCCTACCCGAGCCTGGTCGCCGAGCTACAGCGCGTCATCGGTGACGAGGCGCGCGCGGCGCTGATGGAGCGCGGCGCGCCGCCGGACGCGGTGGTGGCCTGCATCGGCGGCGGCTCCAACGCCATCGGGGTGTTCCGCGCCTTCCTGGATGACGCGGAGGTGGCGCTGTACGGCGTGGAGGCGGCGGGGGAGGGGCTCACGGCGCGGCACGCCGCCACCCTCACGCTGGGCCAAGTGGGGGTGCTCCACGGCGCGCGCTCCAAGGTGCTGATGGACGCCGACGGCCAGATCTTGGAGGCGCACAGCATCAGCGCCGGGCTCGATTATCCCGGCGTCGGCCCGGAGCACGCGGCGCTGCAAGCCTCCGGGCGCGCGACGTACCTCGCGGCGACGGACGCCGAGGCGCTCGCGGCGGCGCTCGAGGTGGCGCGGAGCGAGGGCATCATCATCGCGCTGGAGACGGCGCACGCGTTCGCGAAGCTGCGGGAGATCGCCGCGCGAGAGGCGGCGCGGCGGGGGCGGCCGGTGTCGCTGCTCGTGTGTGTGTCGGGGCGCGGGGATAAAGACTTGGTGACTTACCAAGCAGCGGGGCTCGGTGCTCCGCCGCGTGAGGACCCCGTCCGGAGCGCCGTTGACCAGGAGGCGCCATGACTCGCGCGCGCCTGGAGCAGACCTTCGCGCGGCTCGCGGAGGCGCGCCGCGCCGCCTTGGTCGCCTTCCTGACGACAGGCGATCCGAGCGTCGCTGAGAGCGCCGACGCGGCGCGCGCGCTGCTCCGTGGCGGCGTGGACATCCTCGAGCTGGGCGTCCCCTTCAGCGACCCCACGGCGGACGGCCCGACCATCGCCGAGGCGAGCGCGCGCGCCATCCAGCGTGGCGGCTCGCTCCGCGCGACGCTCGGCGTGGCGCAGGCGCTGCGCGCGGAGTTCGAGGCGCCCATCGTCCTGTTTACTTACTATAACCCGATCCTGGCCTTCGGGGAGCAGGCCTTCGTGGAGGCCGCCGCAGCGGCCGGGGTGGACGCGGTGCTCATCGTGGATCTGCCGCCGGAGGAGGGCGCGGGGCTGCGCGCGGCGTTGGCCCAGGCGGAGCTCTGCGTGGTGCCGCTGCTCACCCCCGTGAGCGACTCGGCGCGCGAGTGCGCGGCGCTCCAAGGCGCGCGCGGCTTCGTCTACTACGTGTCGGTCACGGGGGTCACGGGCAGCGCCGCGCAGGCGCCTGGCGCCGAGCATGAGTCGTCAGATATGCTGTCTCATCACGCCGCCGCGGGGAGGGCGGCGCGCGCGCTCGCAGAGCGCTCCGGGCTCCCGGTGGTGGTGGGCTTCGGCATCGACAGCGTGGCCAAGGCGCGCGCCGTGGTGGAGGCGGGCGCCAGCGGGGTCGTGGTGGGCTCCCAGCTGGTGCGCCTGATCGCGGAGGAGCCCCACGCTGCGGCGCGCGAAGCGAAGCTCAGCGCTTGGGCGCGCGAGCTGCGCGCGGTGCTCAGCTACCCTGATTGACTCGCAGCTGCGGCGCGCGTCAGCACGGGGGGCGCGGCGCTCCTTCTCGAGCGCACCAAGGAGCGCTCAGCGCTCCTTCTTGCCCGTACAGCCCGGCCGCTGGCAGGTGCCGTACAGCTCGAGCTTGTGGTGCGCGAGCGAGAACCCGAAGCGCGCCGCGACGCGCTCTTGCAGCTCCTCGATCAACGGCTCCTCGAACTCCTGGATGAAGCCGCACTCGGTGCAGATCAGGTGGTCGTGGTGGGCGTCGTCGTCCGCCAGCTCATAGCGCGTGATGCCGTCGTCGAAGCGGCGCTCGTCCACCACGCCGCTCTCGGAGAGCATCTTCAAGGTGCGGTACACTGTCGCGTAGCCGATCCGAGAGTCAGCCTTGCGCACCTCCGCCAAGAGCTCGTCCACGGTGGCGTGGGCACCGAACTCGAAGAACGTGTCGACGATGACTCGGCGCTGCTCCGTGTTGCGCAGCCCGTGCTCGTTCATGTAGGCGTCGAGCTGCTCTCGAAGGCGATCCGTATCCGGCTCGCGCGCCGGGCTCCCCGCCACCGCCGACCCTGCCTCTCGCGTCTTCACTCGTCCATCCATCCTCCACCCGGGCGCATGGGTCAAGGGCTGCAGCTCCACCATCTCGAACGGGGTGTGCTGGCATGGCGGCCGGCCGTGAGGCGACGAACCAGCGCTGCTTCGGCGCGCCGAAGGCGGGAGCCGGGTCACCCGTGAAGCACAGGAGACAGCGCTGAAAAAAAACGCGCCTGGCCTAAATTGGCAGGTCGTCGTCCGTGAGCGCGCGGTAGTCCTTGCGATCTTTCAGCGCCCTCGTCGCCGCGAACACCTGGCTCGGTTCACGCAAGTCGCGCTCCGGGAAGGCGCGCGTGGCCGCTTCGATCACCGCCGGCTGATCGAAGCGCAAGAAGGGGTTGGTCGCCAGCTCCTCGGCGAGCTGGCTCGGGACCACGCTCTCGCCGCGAGCGCGCGTGGCCCAAGTGCTCGCGATCCGCGTCGCGAGGGCTTGGTTCTGGGGCTCGATGCTCCAGGCGAAGCGGAGGTTGTCCTGGGTGTACTCGTGGGCGCAGCACACCCGGGTGTCGGGCGGCAGCGCGCGGAGCCGCGCGAGGGAGCGGTACATCTTCTCGGGCGGGCCATCGAACAGGTAGCCGCAGCCCGCCGCGAACAAGGTGTCGCCGCTGAAGAGCAGGCCGTCGAATAGGTAGCTGATATGACCATCGATGTGCCCCTCGGTGAGCCAGGCCTCACCGGTGATCTCCCCCAGCTGGACAACCTCACCGTCCGTCACCGCCTGCGTCAGGCCGGGGATGCTCGTCGGCGCGGTGGCGGAGCCCACCACTCGGAGCCCTGCGAGCTGGCCCCGTCGCTCGAGGTCGTGGTTGAGGCCGATGTGGTCGAAGTGGGTGTGGGTGTTGAGCACCGTGGTGAGCTCGAGGTCGTGCGCTGCGCAGTAGTCGAGCACGGGTCCGGCGCTCGGCCCGTCCACCGCCGCGGCCTTCCCCGGCGCGTACACGATGAGCCAGACGAGGTTGTCCTGAGCTGCCGGGATCATGTGGACTTCGAGCGCGCCGCTACGGCTCTCGAATGGAGGGCAGGGGACGCTCACGACGTGCTCCATCCGTGGAACGTATCACGCCTCACGCGCCCGACGACGCCGCGCTCGGTGTGCGCGGAGGGGTGTGCGCCGCTCGAGCTTCAGGCGTCGGGAGCGGCGCCGCTCGGCCCGGCGGGGCTCTGCAGGAGCGCCTCGATCAGCGCGCGGTTGGCCTCGGGGAAGGCGTAGGCGGAGAGCTCGCTCGGGGGCACCCAGCAGAGCTCGTCGCTCGCTAGCGGTCGCGCGTCGGGGCTCAGGGCTTGGCAGTCCACCGCGATGAACCGGAGCTTCAGCTCACCGTAGTCGTGGTCGAAGCGGGCGCGCTCGCCCTGGCTCGTGATCCGGAGGCCCGTCTCCTCCAGCACCTCGCGCGTCGCCGCCTGCGCCGCGGTCTCCCCCGGCTCAATTTTTCCTCCAGGAAACTCCCACAGCCCGCCCTGGTGGGCCCCGCGGGCGCGCTTGGCGATCAAGATCCTCCCCTGGTGCCAAACCAGCGCGAGGGCGATCTCACGCCTCATGGCGCCCCCTGGGTGCGCTTTCGTCCGCTCAGCTTACGTTGAGCGCTCCCAGGCGCGCGCTCAGCGCCCTCGGTGCGCTTGGGTCCGCTCGGCTTACCATTTGGCGCGGCGCGCGTTCGTCCACTCGGCTCATCATCGAGCGTCCCCTCGGCGCCGCGCGCGGCGATGAGCCGCGTCGCGAGGGCGCGCTGCGCCTTCGGCATCGCGAGCGCCTCGAGCGCGGCCTTTGGCACGAAGCGGAGCTCCGCGTAAGGGGGCGCGCTCCGTGGGGCGCCGCGCGGGGCGCGGCAGGTGTAGGCCTCGAGCCTTATCCGGTAGCGCGTCACGTGGTGCGTGAGGGACGTGAAGGCCGTCAGCCCCTCGATCTCGAGCCCGAGCGCCGCCTCCACCCACGCGGCGAGCGCTCGAGGCGCGCCCTCGTCTCCGCGTGGCTCACGCGCCGCGCTTCGCCCCCGCGCCGCGCTTCGTCCTCGCGCCGCGGTCCCTTCGCGCCCCGCTTCAGCCACCGCTCCTCGGCGTGGTCGAGCGCTCGCTGCATCCGTCAGCTCGACTGTTGGAAACTGCCACATCCCTGACCAACGCGGCGCGTCCGCCGCGAGGCGCCCCACCAGCACCTGCTCGCCGCGCGTGATCAGCGCGGCCGCTTGGGTCACGTGGGTGACCTTGGCGCGCGGTGGCAGCGCCGGCAGCGTCAGCTCACGCCCCGCGCGGCGCGCCAGGCAGTGCCCTCTCACGGGGCACTCGGTGCAGCGCGGCGTCTGTGGGGTGCAGGTGGTGGCGCCTAGCTCCATCAGCGCTTGGTTGAAGTCGCCGGGGGCCTCCTCTGGGATCAGCGCTTTGGCCAACGCCCACAGCTCACGGCGTGGTCCGGCCTTGGTCGGGTCCCCGGTGAGGCAGAACAGCCGCGAGAGCACGCGGATCACGTTGCCGTCCACCACCGGCTCCGGGAGCCCATAGGCGATGCTGGCGATCGCGCCTGCGGTGTACGGCCCCACGCCGGGCAGCGCGAGCAGCTCGTCGATTCCTCGCGGAACCACCCCAGCGTGGCGCTCCATCACCGCGCGGGCGCCGCTCAAGAGGCTGCGGGCGCGCCGGTAGTAGCCGAGCCCCTGCCAGGCGTGCAGCACCTCGGCCTCCTCGGCTCGGGCCAGCGCCCGAACGTCAGGGAAGCGCGCCATCCAGCGCTCGTAATAGGGGATCACCGTCGCGACCTGGGTTTGCTGGAGCATCATCTCGCTCACCCACACCGCGTAAGGATCCGCCGCGCGGCGCCACGGCAGGTCGCGTTGGCTCACGCGATACCAGGCGAGCAGCTCGCGTTGGAGCGTCGCTTCGGGATCATCGCTTGCTGGGTCGCGAACATCGGCTGGGCCGCGAACCAAGCGACCGTCAGGTCGGTCGCGAGCGGATCCATGAGCAGGGCGAGTGCGGCTGGCCGCCTGGCGCATCGCCGCGAGGGTAGAGCACCGCTGAGCCTACCACCAGACGGACCGCGCTCCCTCGATTCGACGCGCAGCGACTGCGGCGACGCGCGGCGCCGGGCGGAGCTACCAACCCCCAAACCCCCCTCTGCGCGGAGCGGCATTTCGAGGAGGCGATGATAGTGCAGCCGCTGATCGCGGCCGATGACTGCAGCGGATGAAAAACTGCAGCGGATAAAAAACTGCAGCGGATAAAAGAGCGCGGCCCGAAGGAGCCTTCAGGGTTCTACACTTGGGGGATCCAATTCTGATAGGCTGGCCAAGGTGGACGAGCCCCGTGATTTCCCCTTGGAGTCGATCCGCACGGACGGCTGGTTCGAGCGCATCGCGGAGGGGATCGGCAGCTTCCAGGCCTTGTGCGACATCGTCGGGGAGCGCTTCTTCGCCTTCTCCATGATCCTGGGGGCGCGCATCACCGCGCTCACGGTGGACCGTCGTAACCCGGACAACACGCTGGTCGATTTCAGCGTCGCCGAGGACGACGGTGAGAGCACCCAGGCGGACACGCAGCGGCTCACGCTGGCTGATTTTCGGCGGCGCCTGGTGAGCCGCATGCTGGTGGACGATCAGCTCGGCCCGCTACCGGAGCGCGAGACCGACACGGAGGCGCTGCAGCTCCACATCGGGGTGCGGCACCTGCTCTTGGCGCCGCTCTATGGCTACAGCCTCACGCGGCTGCGAGTGGAGGGTGGCCGCGCGGAGCTGCTCGTCCAGCGCGATGGCATGGAGGAGACCTTCACCCTGGAGGCGTTCCGTGGCCGGATGCGGGCGCACGTGCGCGAGGAGCTGGAGCGCGTGGCGCGCGGCGCGACTCGCAGCGCGATCGATCTGGCGCGCGTGAGCGAGGCCGAGGCGGCCGCGGCGGCCGGCGACTCGATCCGGGTGCTCGAGCTGCTCGGCGCTTGGCCCGCGCCGCTCGCCATCTTCCTGCGCACGCCGGAGGGTCAGGCTTTGAACGCCGACGCTCGGGCGACCATCGCGCGTGGCTTGGGCTTGCTCGGCAGCGCCTGCGCCGCGCTCGGTGAGGTGCTCAAGGGGGAAGAGGTGCTCCGCCTGGCGGTGCAGTACGCGGGGGATGGTCCGGTAGCCGGAGAAATCTACGCCCGCATGGGTCGCTCCTTGTTGGAAGATCACCGCGCCGCGGAGGCGATCGGCCCGCTGCGGCGCGCCGCGAACTTGGGGGCGCCGCCCGAGCAGGTGTGGCCTCAGCTGGCGCGCGCCTTCGCCGCCCGGGGTCGCTTCTTGGCGGCGCTCGGCGCGATCGAAGAGGGGCGCCAGGCGGGGGTGGCGGCCGCCGAGTTCGACAGCTCGTCCGAGGCCGTGAACGACGCGCTGGGGGACACCCTGGGCCGCTGGCGCCAGGCGCTCGGGTAGCGGCGGCGCCACCCAGATCGCGGCCGAACGTATCGTTTTGAGGCGCCGCTCCTCACAGCAAAAGCAGGTCCCTCGGTCGACCCTCGAGTTTTTGGGGGTTTGGCAGTAAAATGGGGTTGATACGCGCCAGTCACCGGCCGTGAGGCCACGCGGCCAAGCCTCGCATTGACAGACCCTAGAGCGGGGTACTACGACGCGCAGGCCAGAGTCAGAAATCAGCGTTTCTAGTTTGATTTCCGGGGTGGCTCATGAGCCACCCCAACCCCCCGATCCCGATCCAACCCCCATCGCCCGCCATTGGGCTCGACGACGCTCGCGGTCATCCCCTGGCTGCGGCCGGCGTGTGCGCTCAATATCGGTCGCGGCCCCGCCGCGGCGGCGCGGGCTCAAGTGAGGACCTGTGCTCGAGCTCTACCTCCCCATGTTCCTGATGTTCGCGGTGGCTCTCGGCCTCTGCTGCGTCTTCTTCTTCGGCGGCCAGCTGCTCGGCGAGAAGAAACCGAGCCCTGGGAAGCTGCAGCCGTTCGAGTGCGGTAACGACAGCGACGGCGCTCAGAACATGAAGATGAGCGTCAAGTTCTACCTGACAGCCATCCTGTTCGTGGTGTTCGACATCGAGGTGGTCTTCATCTACCCGTGGGCCACGCTGTTCAAGGGGCTCGGCTGGGTGGGGTTCGCGACCATGCTCACCTTCATCGGCGCGTTGATCGTCGCGCTGGCGTACGTGTGGAAGAAGGGCGCGCTCGAATGGGAGAACTGACTCTTGGATCCTGCTGGGCGATTCGAGGAGACACATGGGTGAGCTGAAGACCACTGAGACCCGCATCGTTCAGCCGAGCGAGCAGGGCTTTGCGACCACGCGCTTCCAAGACTTGCTGCATTGGGCGCAGAAGTATTCGCTGTTCATGTACCCCTTCGTCACCGCCTGCTGCGGGATGGAGTTCATGGCGGTGACGAGCCCGCGCTACGACGTCTCGCGCTTCGGGGCCGAGGCGCCGCGCTTCTCCCCACGTCAGGCAGACTTACTCTGGGTGGTGGGCACCATCAGCCAGCGTCAGGCGCCGATTTTGCGGCGTATTTGGGAGCAGATGGCGGAGCCGAAGTGGGTGATGGCGTTCGGCACCTGCGCGAGCTCCGGCGGCTTCTACGACAACTACGCGACGGTCCCCGGCATCGACAAGATCATCCCCTGCGACGTCTACATCCCGGGTTGCCCGCCGCGCCCGGAGGCGGTGCTCGATGGGCTCTTGCTGCTGCAAGACAAGATCGCGCGGGGCGATCGTGAGCCGGCCATCGTCAAGCCACGGACGGACCCGGCGACGAGTAAAGATCACGGCCTGGTGCAGCTCCGTAAGCCAGGCAGGGGGCTGCTGACATGAGCCAGCGCGTCCTGGATCTGCTCATCCAGCGCTTCCCGCAGGCGGTGCTGGAGACGCACGCTCAGCACGGCGACGAGACGGCGGTGGTGGAGGCCGCGAGCTGGGCCAAGGTGGCGGAGTTTCTCAAGGCCAGCCCGGATATCAGCATGGAAATGCTGACGGATCTCACGGCGGTGGACTACCTCGAGCGCGAGCCGCGCTTCGAGATCGTGGCGCACTTCTACTCGCTGTCCAAGGGGCACCGCCTGCGGCTCAAGACGCGGGTGGGCAACGCGCAGGGTGAGGGCGTGGAGGTGGCGACGCTGGTGCCGCTGTGGGCGGCGGCCAACTGGATGGAGCGCGAGTGCTACGATCTGTTCGGCGTCCGCTTCGTCGGCCACCCGGATTTGCGCCGGATTTTGATGTACCCGGAGTTCGAGGGGCACCCGCTGCGGAAGGACTACATCGCCACCCGCACCCAGCCGCTCATCGAGTATCGGGACGCCCCGAACATCGACAAGGTGGCGCCCTTTGGCTTCGATGAGGGCATGAGCTTCGGCCGCCAGACTCACCAGTTCCTGACGGACGAGGAGTGACGGATGGAACCGCTCGATATCGATCTCGACTCCGCTGAGCTGGACATCCCAGCCGAGCCGGCGCTCTTGAACGTGGGTCCGGCGCACCCGGCCATGCACGGCACCGTCCGCATCGTGATGGAGCTGAGCGGCGAGACCATCCTCAAGGCCGACGTGCAGGTGGGCTACCTGCACCGCGGCTTCGAGAAGATGTGTGAGCGCGGCACCTGGAGTCAGGTGTTCCCCTACGTGGACCGCTGCAACTACGTCTCGCCGATGCTGAACAACGTCGCGTTCGCGCTGGCGTGCGAGAAGATGCTGGGCGTACAGGTGCCGGTTCGCTGCCAGCACTACCGCGTCATCTTGGGTGAGCTGGCGCGCATGAGCGATCACCTCACCTGCACCGGCGCCATGGCGATGGAGCTCGGCGCTTTCACGCCGTTTCTCTGGCTCATCAAGGCCCGCGAGATGATCTGGGACTTGATGGAAGAGGAGACGGGCGCGCGGCTCACCCACTCCTTCGGGCGCGTCGGGGGCATGGCGAAGCCGCCGACCTCCGGCTTCAAGGAGCACGCGCTCGCGGTGAAGAGCCAGGTGCTCGAGGTGGTGGCGGAGGCCGAGAAGCTCTTGCTCGGCAACCGCATCTTCCTCGATCGCTTGGACAACGTGGGCGTGGTGAGCGCCGAGGACGCCGTGAGCCTCGGCTGGACGGGCCCCTGCCTCCGCGCCTCGGGGGTCGCGTACGACGTGCGCAAGGCCGCGCCGTACATGACCTATGGTCAGTACGACTTCGAGGTCCCCGTGGGCACCCGCGGGGATTGTTACGATCGCTTCGTGATCCGCCTGGAGGAGGTGCGCCAGAGCGCGCGCATCATCGAGCAGGCGGTGCAGCAGATGCCCGACGAGGGCCCGATCGACATCGACGATCCGCGCATCGTGCTACCCCCGAAGGACGAGGTCTACACGACCATCGAGGGCACGATTCAGCACTTCAAGATCGTGATGGAGGGCCTGAAGATCCCCGCCGGGGAGGTGTACAGCTACACCGAGGGCGGCAACGGGGAGCTCGGCTTCTACCTCGTGAGCGACGGCAGCGGCACGCCGTACCGCGTGCGGATCCGCCCGCCGTGCTTCTTGGTGACCGCGGGGCTCGAGAAGGTGATCACGGGCGAGATGATGAGCGACGTGGTGCCGTGCTTCGGGTCGCTGAACATGATCGGGGGTGAGTGTGATCGCTGAGCCGATGCACATCAGGCCTGCTGACTTCAGCGCGCGGCGCGCCGCCGCGTCGGTGCGCGTCGAGCTGGCTGACCTCAGCGTGGCTGCGCTGGTCAGCCCGGCTGACCTCAGCCGATTCGAGGCTGCGCCAGTCAGCCTGACTGACGTTGGCCAGAGCGGAGTGGAAGATGCCTAGCTTCAAGCTCGACGAACTGGAGATCCCGTTTGAGCCGGGCGACACCGTGATCCAAGCGGCGCATCGGGTGGGGGTGGATATCCCTCACTACTGCTGGCACCCGGGGCTGAGCGTCGCCGCGAACTGCCGCATGTGCCTCGTGGAGGTGGCGCCGCCGCCAGGTCGCCCGGCGATGATGCTGGACGTGCTGCGTCAAGATCCGACGACCGGCGAGTACGTCCCCGCCAAGAAGCCGAAGCTCCAGCCCGCCTGCCAGCTCAAGGCGGCGGAGGGCATGGACGTGCGGAGCCAGTCGAGCCCCCACGTGGCGGAGGCGCGCGGCGCGGTGCAGGAGATGCTGCTCCTGAACCACCCGGTGGATTGCCCCATCTGCGATCAGGCGGGTGAGTGCCGGCTGCAGGATTACTGGCTCGAGCACCAGGGCACGCGCAAGCGGATGCGGGATGAGGTCATCCACAAGCCCAAGGCGCAGGTGTTCGGCCCCACCATCGTCTACGACGCGGAGCGCTGCATCATCTGCACGCGCTGCGTGCGCTTCTGTGAAGAGGTCGCGAAGGATCCGGTGCTCGACGTGCGCGAGCGCGGCAACCTGAATGAGATCGTCGTCTCACCGGGGCGCCAGCTCGATCACGGCTACACGCTGATGACGGAGTTCGTGTGCCCGGTGGGCGCGCTCACCGCGGTCGACTTCCGCTTCAAGGCGCGGGTGTGGTTCCTGCGCTCGGTGCGCAGCGTGTGCCAGGGTTGCGCGACGGGCTGCAACGCGTTCCTCGACTACGATCCGCGGAACCAGACCCTCTACCGGCACCGTCCGCGCGAGAACCTCCAGGTGAACCAATACTGGATGTGCGACCACGGCATGCTCGACTACCGGCGCGCCCATGAAGATCGCTTCGTCTCCGCCTACGTCGGCGAGGAGGAGGTGACCCTCGAGGCGGGCGTGAACGCCGCCGCGTCGGCGCTGCGCGAGGTGGAGCCGGAGCGGCTGGCGGTGGTGCTTAGCGCGCAGCACTCGAACGAGGATAACTTCGCGCTGCTCACCTTGGCGCGCGACTACCTCGGCACCGGGCAGCTGTTCATCACGAACAAGCCCCACGGTGAGGCGGACGGCATCCTGCGGCACGCCGACAAGAACCCCAACACCTTGGGCGTGGAGCAGCTGTGCGGCACCACCCCGCCGCGCCCGTTGCAAGATCTGCTGGCGGCGATCGAAGCGGGGCAAATCACCCACGTGCTGGCGCTGAGCAGCGTGGCGCCGTGTGAGGTGGAGGCGCTCCAGCGGCTGAAGCGGCTGGTGCTGATCACGCCCTTCGACGGTCCGCTCGCGGGCTATGCCGATGTGCTCTTGCCCGCGGCGACCTGGGCGGAGTCGACCGGTACCTTCGTCAACTTCAAGGGCATGGCGCAGGAGAGTGAGCGCGCGATCCGCCCGGAGGCCGACGCGCGCCCCGCCTGGAAGCTCATCGGGGCGCTCGGGCGTGCCCTGGGTTACGCCATCGACTGGCAGCGGTTGAGCGATGTTCGGCTGGCCATGGCCACCGACCCGGGCGCGGTGGTGGCACCTCCACCGAGCGCGCGCATGGCCCCCGTGGGAGCAGCAGAATGACCTTCGGCACCCTGTTCGTCTTGTCGCTCATCAAGGCCTTCGCGGTCGTCGTCGGCTTGAGCCTCAACATCGCTGGCGTCCTCACCTGGGTGGATCGTCGTCAGGGGGCCATCCTTCAGGATCGCGTGGGTCCGGAGCGCGCGGTGGTGTGGATCCCACGGCGCATCGCCCAGGGCGCGGTGCTCGGTCCGGCGGTGCTCGCGGCGGTCGGCGCCTTGGCGCTCTTCTTCTTCAAGGACGCGGAGGGCGCCGCGCGCACCACGCGCGCCGTGGGCTTCAGCCACCTGGCGATCTTCGTGACTTGGTTCACCGCGCTGCTCATCGCCGGGCGCGTGAGGGTGCGCGGCGTGAAGAGCAGCTTCGATGCCTTCATCGCCAGCGTGGGTGACCCACGCCACATCTTCTACTTCGGCCTCGGCGCTCACTTACTGGTGTTGGGCTTGCTGGCGGCGCTCGCCGGCACCCCCGCGGGGGAGACGGCGCGCGACTTCTTGTACGGCGCGGGGCCGTTCGTGTTCGCGTTCAGCGCGCTGTTCGGCGCGGCCTACGCGGCGCAGCGCTTCCAGCACGAGCGCGCCGGGTTCCGCCTGATCGGGATGCTGCACCCCGCGGCGGACGGCTTGAAGACGATCTTCAAGGAGGACTTCATCCCGCCGGGTGGGGATCGGTTCCTCCACAAGATCGCGCCGTTCATCTCCTTCTTCCCGGTGCTGGTGCTGCTCGGGGTGGTGCCCATCGGCGACACGCTGTGCTTCGGCTCCGACGAGCAGGGCCGCATCGCGTTCACCAAGCTGCTCGAGACGGTGCCGCGCGATGGTATCTGCCCCACCTCGGTGCTGGGCACCGGCGCGCCGGTGCACGCGGTGCGGCTCCAGGTGCTCGATCTGAACGTGGGGATCCTGTTCTTCTTCGCGATGGCGGGGACGGGCGTGGTGGGCGCGGCGCTCGCCGGCTGGGCCAGCAACAACAAGTATTCGCTGCTCGGTGGGCTGCGCGCCGCCGGTCAGATGGTGTCCTACGAGGTCACCCTGGGGCTCACCCTCATCGGCGCCTTGATGATCTATGGCACCGTGCGCATCGACGAGATGGTGCGCTGGCAGGCGGAGAACGCTTGGGGGATCTTCGTGCAGCCGGTCGCCTTCGTGCTGTTCTTCGCGGCGGCCATCGCGGAGACGAAGCGCATCCCGTTCGACTTGCCGGAGGGTGAGAGCGAGCTGGTGGCGGGGTACTTCACCGAGTACTCCGGCATGAAGTTCGCCATGTTCTTCTTCAGTGAGTACGTGGCCATCGTCACCTTGGCGGGGCTCACCACCGCGGTGTTCCTCGGTGGCTGGCACCTGCCGTTCTTGCATCGTGACGGCATCCACATGGCGATTGGGGACACCGTGATCTTCAGTCAGCCGCTGACGCACCTCACCGTGGTGCTGCTCGGGGTGCTCGGCTTCGTGGGCAAGACGGTGGCGCTCTGCGTGCTGCAGCTGTTCATCCGCTGGACCCTGCCGCGCTTCCGCTACGATCAGCTGATGAAGCTCGGCTGGCGCAAGCTCCTGCCCGCGGCGCTGGTCAACGTGTTGGTCACGGGGCTGGTGGTGCTCGCGATTCAGTCGGCGAGCGTGGAGGTGCAGCGGTTCATGGGCGTGCTCGGTCAGCTGACCCACCTGGTGGTGGCGGTGGCGGGGCTGGTCGGGCTGGTGCTGTTCGTGCGCTTCCTGCTCAGCCGAGCGGAGCACCAGCGGGTGCTGGCGAGCACCTCGGCGCAGTTCGCCGCCGCTGCGGGCGGCACCCAGACCTCGAGGATGGGGGCCTGATGACGGCGTGTTCGGGCGCGCGTGGCCTTCGGGCGTCGCGCGCCGCCTCGCGCATCCAAGGTAGGAAATCGGCATGCTGACGAACCAACCCCTGGGCCCCAACCAAGTCACCGGCGCGCCGCTGCCGCGCCCCGATCGGAGCGCCGCCATCCAGGTGTACGTCCCCGAGATCGCGAAGGGCCTCGCGATCACGATGGGGCGCTTCCTCAAGAACACCAAGGAGATGGCGCTCAGCCAGCGCAACGATCCGACCATCGAGAGCATCTCGGGCGGCATCAACTGCGTCAGCTACCCTGAGCAGCGCCGGCCTTACCCCGAGCGCTTCCGCGGCGTGCACCGGCTCACTCACCGTACGGACGGCTCCCCGCGCTGCGTGGCCTGCCTCTGCTGCTCCACCGCGTGCCCCGCGCAGTGCATCCACATCGAGGCGGGGGAGTACCCGGAGGGTGATCCCAGGCGCGGCTATGAGCGCTTCCCTGCGCGCTTCGTCATCGACGAGCTCCGCTGCGTGTTCTGCGGCTTCTGCGTGGAGGCCTGCCCCTGCGACGCCATCCGCATGGATACTGGCATCCACGCCGCGCCCTACGACTCACGCGAGCAGTTCATCTACGAGAAGGACATGCTGATGAGCTTCAAGGGTCGCGACGGCAGCCAGGAGTCGGAGAACCCACGGCACGAGCCCGGCGATCCAACGCACCCGGGCATCGACCGTGAGCACGGCCACTGAGTCCTTCCCTGGAAGGCCGCCGGGCCATCGATCGCCACCACCGGCCGCGCCCTTGCCTCGGCCAAGTCACGTGCTTCGCGTGACAGCCTGGTTCATACCCCAAGCGCTGCTCGTTCAGGGGCAGGGGGTTTGGCGAGCCGCTGGGAGGCGACGATGAACGCGCCTGGCGAGTACGAGGCGGTGATCGGCCTCGAGGTGCACGCGCAGCTGCTCACCGAGACCAAGCTGTTCTGCGGCTGCGCGACGAGCTTCGGCGCCGAGCCCAACACCCGGGTGTGCCCCGTGTGCTTGGGGCTGCCGGGGGCGCTGCCGGCGCTGAACCAGCGCGCGGTGGAGCTGGCGGTGCGCGCCTGCCTGGCCTTGGGGGGTGAGGTGCAGCTCTCGAGCGTCTTCGCCCGCAAGCAGTATTTCTACGCGGATTTGCCCAAGGGCTACCAGCTGAGCCAGCACGATCGACCGCTCTCGCTCGGTGGTGGTATCGACTTCAGCGTGGACGGCGCGCCGCGCCGGGCGCCGCTCACGCGCATTCACCTGGAGGAGGACGCTGGCAAGAGCGTGCACGGCGCTCAGGGTCAGTCGCTGGTGGACTTGAACCGCGCCGGCACGCCGCTCATCGAGATCGTCACGGAGCCGGCGCTCGGCTCGAGCGTGGAGGCAGCGGCGGCGCTCAGGGAGCTGCGGTCCATCTTGCTGACGCTCGAGGTGAACGACGGGCGGATGGCGGAGGGCAGCCTCCGCTGCGACGCCAACGTCTCGGTGCGGCCGGTCGGTAGCACGGAGCTTGGCACCCGCAGTGAGCTCAAGAACCTGAACTCCATGCGCTTCGTCCAGCGCGCCATCGACGTGGAGATAGCGCGCCAGGTGCAGGTGCTGCGCGCCGGGGGGCGCGTGGTGCAGGAGACGCGCGCCTTCGATCCGGAGACGGGCACCACGCGCTCGCTCCGCGGCAAGGAGGAGAGCCACGACTACCGCTACTTCGCTGATCCGGATTTGCCGCCGCTCGTGCTCACGGCCGCGGGGCTCGCGGCGGCGCGCGAGGCGCTCCCGGCGCTGCCCTCCGAGGTGCGCGCGAGGTGGCAACGGGAGCACGGCCTGTCACGTCAGGCGAGCGAGACGCTCAGCGCCCACCCGGCGCTCATCGGCTTCTTCGAGGCGGCGCTCGCGGCGGCGCCGAGCGTGGCGGTGAAGCTCGCCAACTTCATCCTGACCGAGGTGCTGCGGGGGGCCGCGGAGCAGGGCCTCTCGATGAGCTTCCGGGTGACACCAGCGCAGGTGGCGGACCTGGTGCTCGCGGTGGAGGCGCGCCAGGTGAGCGGCAAGCAGGCCAAGGAGATCTTCCAAGTCCTGGAGGCTGACGAAGCGGGGCAGTCCGTGGCGCAGGTGATCGCCGCGCGGGGGCTCCGCTTGGTGGCGGACGACGGTGCGCTGTCGGCGTTGGTGGCGGAGGTGCTGGCGGCGCACCCGAGTCAGGTCGCGGCGTACCGGAAGGGTAACCACGCGGTGCTGGGCTACCTGGTGGGCCAGCTGATGCGGAGGAGCTCGGGGCAGGCGGATCCGCGCCGCGCGAGTGAGCTGCTGAAGGCGGCTCTGGAGAGCGAAACAGGCAGCTGATCTGCTGCTCAGGCAGTCAGCCAAGCTGACCCCATCAACCCCCTGAACCCGACGCGAGCCGAGCATGCCGGTCCCCCACGAGAGCCCCCTGAGCGAGCGCGACTACTCCGCCGTGGAGCTCTGCCTCGACGACGCCGAGCTGCTCGTGATGGACCAACGGGAGCTCCCGGAGCGCGAGGTGTACCTGCGGCTCCACACGCTCGCCGAGGCGCACGACGCGATCCGTGACATGGCGGTGCGCGGCGCGCCCGCCATTGGTGTCACCGCGGCTTACGCCATGGCGCTCGCGGCTCGCGCCGCCCCAGCGGCCCCAGATAATTTCCTTGTAGAAATGTCTAAGGCGGCGATGCGCTTGAACGCCTCGCGCCCCACGGCGGTGAACCTGAGCTGGGCCACGGCGCGCCTCCTCGCCGCCGCGCGGGAGGTGATGAGCCACACGCAGGAGGCCCGCGCCGCGCACCTCGCCGAGGTGGCGCGCGAGCTGCATCGCGCCGACGTGCGCGCGAACCGCCGCCTCGGCGCGCTCGGCGCCGCCACCTTGGAGGACGGCATGACCGTGCTCACCCACTGCAACGCCGGCGCGCTGGCGACCGGCGGCTACGGCACCGCGCTCGGGGTGATCCGCGCCGCCGCCTCGCAGGGCAAGCGGCTCCAGGTGATCGCCGCGGAGACGCGGCCCTACCTCCAGGGCGCCCGCCTGACGGCTTGGGAGCTCCAGCGTGACGACATCCCGGTGCGCGTGGTGTGCGACTCGGCGGTGGCCAGCCTGCTCGCCCGCGGGCTGATCCACGCCGCGGTGGTCGGGGCCGACCGCGTGGCGGCGAACGGTGACGTCGCCAACAAGGTCGGCACCTACTCCCACGCCTGCGCCCTGGCGCACCATGGGCGGCCGCTGCTCGTGGCGGCGCCGTGGTCCACCGTGGATCTCGGCTGCCCGAGCGGCGCCGCGATCCCCATCGAAGAGCGCGCTCGTGAGGAGCTGGCGACGCTGGGTGAGCGGCAGCTGTTGCCGCACGGTGTGGGCGTGCTGAACCCGAGCTTCGATGTCACCCCGGCGGCCCTGGTGCACGCCTTGGTCACCGAGCGCGGCGTGGCGAGCCCCGTCACCGCTCAGGCGCTGGCCGAGCTGGCTCACGCGCCCGAGGGGGTTGGCGGCTCCTAGCTCAGCGCTCTAGAGTACCCGCGTGACCACCCCCGAGAGCGCTCCCCGAGCGACCGAGCCTCAGAGCGCCTCGCCGCCCGAGCGCGCGCCAGCGCCGCTCGTGGGTTTGCGTGATCCGAAGCCAGCCTGGCTCAAGGTGAAGGCGCCGCAGGGCGACAACTACACGCGCCTCAAGCGCACGCTGCGTGAGCTCGATCTCTACACCGTGTGTGAAGAGGCGCGTTGCCCCAACGTGGGGGAGTGCTGGGCGGCCGGCACCGCCACGGTGATGCTGCTCGGGCACACCTGCACCCGCGGCTGCCGCTTCTGCGCGGTCACCACCGGTAACCCGCGCGGCGCTTACGATCCGCGTGAGCCGGAGCACGTGGCGCGCGCGATCAGCCAGCTGGGGCTCAAGTACGTTGTCCTGACGATGGTGGACCGCGACGATCTGCTGGACGGCGGCGCCGCCTTGGTGGCGCAGACGGTGCGCGGGATCCGTGGTTATCAGCCCGACTTACTGGTGGAGACGCTGGTGGGCGACTTCAGCGGCCGCCGGCGTGACGTGGAGAGCGTGCTCGCGTCGGGGCCCGACGTGTACGCCCACAACGTGGAGGTGTGTCGCCGCCTCACGCCGCGGATCCGCGACGCGCGCTGCAGCTACGATCAGTCGCTCCGCGTGCTCCAGTACGCGAAGGAGATCGCGCCAGAGCGCCTGACCAAGAGCTCCATCATGGTGGGCATCGGCGAGACGGATGACGAGGTCCATGAGACGCTGCGTGATCTGCGGGACGCTCAGGTGGACATCGTCACGCTGGGTCAGTACCTGCGGCCCACCCCCAAGCACGCGCCGGTCGATCGCTACGTGGAGCCCGAGCGCTTCGCGGAGTACGAGCGCTGGGGTCAGGCGCTGGGCTTCGCCTACGTGGCGTCCGGGGCGCTCGTCCGTTCGAGCTATCACGCGGCGGAGGGCTTCGTCGCGGCGCGGCTCCGGCCCGGCATGGATCTCACGCCGCGCGTCCTGCCTACGGCGCCGGCCGCTGGTCCGCTCATCCCCGCCAGCGCCTTGCTGAGGCGCGGCTCGCCCGCCGAGTAGCGGGGGGGAGCCAGCCCCGTTTTTTCTCGGCCGGGGCGAGGCCTTTTCGAGTAGGCTCGTGCCCCGTCATGAGCGCTGCTAGCCAAGGACTGATCGAGAAAGTCGCCGCCAAGCTGGGTCAGCCGCCCGCCTACGCGGAGGCTGGGGACAGCTCCATCCTCACCGTCGCGGCGGCCTCCTATGGCTCGCGGCCCATGGAAGAGGAGATCACCCAGCCCACGGGGTTCGATCCACAGGTCGCGGCGCTGTTCGAGGCGGTGGTGGAGAGCGCCTACCTGGTGGCCCACGCCGACGGCGAGTTCGACGAGACGGAGCAGGCCGCCTTCAAGCAGGTGGTGCTGATCGCCTGTCGCAACCGGGTGGAGGCGCGCCAGGTAGACGCGCTGCTGGCGGACCTGGCCGATCAGCTCGAGGAAGATGGCATCGACAAGCGCGTGAAGATGGTGGCGCGCGCCATCCAGAAGGAAGATCACGCGCGCGAGGTGCTGCGCGTCGCCTGCCTGCTCGCCCACGTGAGCGGCGGCGTGAGCGAGGCCGAGCAAGGCGTGCTGCAGAAGCTCACCAGCGAGTTCGGCTTGGACGAAGCAGCGCTCCAGCTGGCGCTGGGCGAAGCCGAGCGGGCGCTCGCCGAGTAGTCTGCTGTACTGACTGGGTGCCTGCAGCAGGCGCTGTGTCGGTGTTCGAGGGCGCCTGCGCTGATTGTGCGCGCCGACCGGCGGCTGTGCGTCCGCGATACGGTGGTCGAGCGTCGGGCGCCGAGAGGCTGAGCCGGTCAGTCGTCCTGAGCCTCTTCGGGGAGGGGGCAGGGGGTTCGGTCCCAGCGCGCGGCGCGGGGGCTGACACGAGCTGCCGAGTGACGCTGGGTGGCTCGCTGCGCTGCGTCCACCACGCAACACTGGAACACAGGTGCATCAAGGACGCCTCACTGACGTTGGCGCGCCGCATCATGCTGAGCACCCCGCGCGTCAGCGGGCGGGGCGCGTCGCAGCGCGCTGCCAAACCCCCAAAAAACCAGCGCGAAATACCGCCGCAATGAACGTCTGATCGGCTGTGACACGCTGCCGCGGGCGCTGAGGAGCAGCGCGGCGATGGGGTGGTGACAGCCGCCCTGCACGTGACTAAGGTCGCCCCGCGCTCGACCTTCGAGCCCTCTCGAGGAAGACATGACCGCTCACGCTGACAACCGCCCAGCAACGTCCAGGGGCGATGGCCCCGTGTCGGCATCCGAGGAGCCCATCCGCGTGCTGCGCGAAGATGGAACCTTGGCGCCGGAGTACGACCCGCAGCTGTCCACCGACGAGGTGCTGCGCATCTACCGTCAGATGGTGCAGACGCGCATCATCGATGAGCGCCTGGTGACCCTGCAGCGCCAGGGGCGCATCGGCTTCCACATCGGCTCGCTGGGTGAAGAGGCGGCTATCATCGGCTCCGCCTACGCGATGCGCGAGGAGGATTGGCTGTTCCCTTGCTACCGCGAGTTCGGCGCCGCGCTGCTGCGCGGGCTGCCGCTCCAGCGCTACATCGACAACATGTTCGGCAACGCGAACGACCCGGTGAAGGGTCGTCAGATGCCCGATCATTACACCTGCCGCGAGGCGCACTGGGGCAGCGTGAGCTCACCCATCGGCACCCAGATGACGCAGGCGGTGGGCTTCGCCTGGGCCGCCAAGATCGAGAAGAAGCAGCTGGCCACGCTGGTCTACTTCGGGGACGGCTCCACCAGCAGCAACGAGTTCCACAACGCGATGAACTTCGCCGGGGTGTTCCGCACGCCGTGCGTGTTCTTCTGTAGGAACAACGGCTGGGCCATCAGCGTGCCGGTGGAGCGGCAGACAGCCTCCCAGACGTTCGCCGAGAAGGGCATCGCCTACGGCGTGCCCGGCGTGCGGGTGGACGGCAACGACCTGTTCGCCGTGGTGGGTGTCACGCGCCGCGCCGCGGAGCGGTGCCTCGCGGGCGAGGGCCCCACCTTGATCGAGGCGCTCACTTACCGCATGGGCGGTCACTCCACGAGCGACGACCCGAACCGCTACCGCGCGGCGGACGAGGTCAAGCCGTGGGTGGAGCGCGACCCCATCGAGCGCGTGCGGCGCTACCTGGAGCTGGCCGGCGCCTGGGACGGGGACCGCGAAGAGGCGCTCCGTGAGGCGGTCGATCAAGAGTTCCGTGAGGCCGTGAAGCTGGCGGAGTCGACCCCCGCGCCCGAGCTGTCGACGCTGTTCGACGACGTCTACCGCGACCTCCCCTGGCACTTGGCCGAGCAGCGGCAGGAGCTCCTCGCGGGGCCGCGCGCGCCGAAGGCGCACTGACCCTCTCGGCGACGGCGGCGCGCTCGCGCCGAGCCCTTTGAATCGTGAACCGCGCGCCGTCGGCGCGCCCCCCTGGTGACCTTCTTCAGCCTTCCGGAGCCCCTTCGATGTCACAGATGAACATGGTCCAGGCCATCAACGACGCGCTGCGCCTGGAGATGCAGCGAGATCCGCGCGTCGTGATCCTGGGTGAAGACGTTGGCAAGGTGGGCGGCGTGTTCCGCGTCACCGCCGGCCTGTTCGACGAGTTCGGCGACGACCGCGTGATCGACACGCCGCTCAGCGAGGGCGGCATCATCGGCGCCGCGGTCGGCATGGCGCTGTATGGGATGGTGCCGGTCCCGGAGATCCAGTTCTCCGACTTCATCTTCCCGGCCTACGATCAAATCGTCAGTGAGCTGGCCAAGTATCGCTACCGCTCCGGCGGTGAGTACCCCTGCAACATGGTGATCCGCACGCCGGTGGGCGGCGGGATCCGCGGTGGCCACTACCACTCGCAGCACCCGGAGTCGTTGTTCATCCACGTGGCGGGCCTCAAGGTGGTGTGCCCCTCGAACCCCTACGACGCGAAGGGGCTCTTGCTCGCCTCCATTCGCGATCCGGATCCGGTGCTCTTCTTCGAGCCCAAGCGCATCTACCGCGCGGCCAAGGGTGATGTGCCGGAGGGCGACTACACGGTGCCCCTGAGCCAGGCGGCGATCAGCCGCGAGGGCAGCGACGTCACGGTGCTGACGTACGGCGCCATGCTCTATGAGTGCTTGGACGCCGCGGAGCGCGTGGCGGAGCAGGGGGTGCAGGCGGAGGTGATCGATCTCCGCACGCTGTGGCCGGTGGACATCGACACCATCGTCGCGAGCGTCAAGAAGACAGGGCGCCTGGTGGTGGTGCACGAGGCGCCCAAGACGGGCGGCTTCGCGGGGGAGCTCATCAGCCTGGTGTGTGAGAAGGCGTTCTATCACCTGCAGGCTGCGCCCGTGCGCGTGACGGGGTTCGATACACCGTTCCCGTACACCTTGGAGATGGAGTACCTCCCGCTCTCTCATCGCATCGTGCCCGCGCTGCTGGGCGTGATGAAGGGCTGACAGCATGATCTGCGGGGCCCCTAGCGCGGAGCCTTCGCGGTTCACGAGGTGAGATCACGGCGCTGCATCGACTGCCGCTGCGCGATCGGGCTACAGGGCAATCAGCAGCGCAACCAGAGCTACAGCACGATCACAGGGCCGCATGGCGGCTTCCCATAAGAAAAAGACGGATCGAGGCAAGTATGGCGATTTACGAGTTCAAGCTCCCCGACATCGGCGAAGGGGTGACCGAGGGTGAGATCGTCAACTGGCTGGTGGCCGTGGGGGACACGGTCACCGAAGACCAGGAGATGGTCGAGATCATGACGGACAAGGCGACCGTGACCATCGGCTCGCCGAAGGCCGGGCGCATCGCGGAGCTGCGCGGCGGCGTGGGGGACGTGGTGCCGGTGGGCGCGGTGCTCGTGGTGTATGAGCTCGGCGCGGGCGCGAGCTCGGGTGAGGCCGCCGCGAACGGCACCGCGAGCCCTGCTGCCGCCGCGGCCCCCAACAAGGATGATGGCCCCGTCGCGTCCGCGGTGGGTGACATCAAGGAGACGCTGCCTGGCATGGGTGGCGCTCCCAGCCGTGCGCCGGCCGCCGCTCCAGCGGCCGCGCCGGCGGCGCAGCCGAGCTACTTCAATGAGCGGCCGTTGGCGGCGCCCGCGACGCGCAAGCTCGCGCGGGAGCTGGGGGTGGATCTGCGTCACGTGCCCCCGAGCGGCCCGGCGGATCGGGTGACGCGGGAGGACGTCACGCGCTTCGCCGAAGGCGGCGGCAAAGCCGCGGGCGGTCAGGCAGCTGCACCGTCAGCTGGGGTGACGGCTCTCGCGTCGTCAGCCGCCGCACCTCAGGCGCGCGCGCCGATCTCCATCGCCCCGGCGAGCACCAGCGATCCGGGGAGCGCCGACGTGCGCCTCCCGCTGCGCGGCGTGAGGAAGCGCATCTTCGAGAACATGGCGCGCTCGAAGCACACCGCGGCCCACTTCACCTACGTGGAGGAGGTGCTGGCGGACGCGCTCATCGCGGCGCGGGCGCGCCTCAAGCCGCTGGCCGAGGTGCAGGGCGTGAAGCTGACCTTCTTGCCCTTCATCGTGAAGGCGACGGTCGCCGCGCTCAAGCAGCACCCCGAGCTCAACTGCGTGTTCGACGAGTCGACGCAGGAGATGGTCAGGCGCCGCACCTATGACATCGGCATCGCCGCCGCGACCGACGCGGGGCTGATGGTGCCGGTGCTCCGCTCAGCGGATCGGCGCAGCATGATCGACGTGGCGCGCGAGCTCGAGCGCCTGGGCAACGACGCCCGCGACGGCAAGCTGAAGCAGGAGGACTTCGGCGGCTCCTCGTTCACCATCACCAGCCTGGGCAAGCTGGGCGGGCTGTTCGCGACGCCGATCGTGAACTACCCGGAGGTGGCGATCCTCGGGGTGCACGAGATGAAGCGCAAGCCGGTGGTCAAGGACGACGCCATCGTCATCGGCCACGAGATGCTGCTCAGCCTCTCCTTCGATCACCGCATCATCGACGGCCACGTGGGCGCGGCGTTCGCGGCCACCATCGTGAGCCTGCTGAACGACCCCGATCGCCTGATGCTGGAGGCCTGAGTAGGGCTCGGGTAGCGGGTTGGACGGCACCGCGCTGCAACTGCCTCACGGGCACGTCGCGCGCCCGATGCGCGGCGCTGGCGGCCCGGAGCCGCTAGCGGCCTGAGCCAAGTAGCTCGGTGGGCCCACTTCGCTAAGTCGTGGGCTCGGTCGCGCGGGCTCATGACGCTACGCGTTAGACCGCTTGGGTTGCGACGCGTGCGTGGAGGTGGGTGGCCACAGATCGATCGATGTGGGCGCTGCGGAGCACCGAGGAGCCCTGGGAACCGCCGAGAGCCGCCCGAGAGCCGCCTGAGAGCCGCTCAGAACCTTCGCGTGGCCGGCAGCGAGCGACGGCGCCAGCGCGCCTGCTTCGCGCGCGGAAACGCGCCGGAAATCATGCTGGCGTAGCCCTGATGCATCCGTGCTAGGCTGGGGTGGGAGTCAAGTCATGAAGCGATCGGTGTGTGCCTGGGTGCTCGCGGGGCTGGGTTACGCAGGGCTGGGTCTGGTGGGGGTGGGGGCCTCGGCGTCGCCGGCCCACGCGCAGGCCGCCGCGCCTACGCCCGAGGACATCAAGGCGGCGGGTGAGGCGTTCGATCAGGGCCGGCGTCATTTCCGCGCGGAAGAATACGTGGAGGCGGCGGAGCAGTTCGAGGCGGCGGACATGGCGGCGCCCAGCGCCGCGGCGCTGACCTTGGCGCTCAGCTCGCGCAAGCAGGCGGGGCAGCTGGATCGCGCTGCGACCTTGGCTCAGCTGGCGCTCATGCGGCACCCGGATGACGAGAAGCTGAAGAAGGCCGCGGAGGAGGTGCTCGCCGAGGTCGATGGCAAGCTGCTCGAGGTCACGGTGATTTGTGACGAGCCTTGCGCGCTCGTGGTGGGCACGCGGCTCGTGCACGGTCAGCCTGCCGAACGGCGGGTGCTCTTGCTTCAGCCAGGCAAGCACTCGGTGCGCGCGGGTTGGAGCGACAACCGCCTGGAGACGAAGGAGGTCCAGGGCGCCGCCGGGGCGAAGGCGCAGCTCAGCTTCAGCGCGCCGGAGCTGCCGAAGGATGAGCCCGCGGCGGTGCGGCCGCCGAGCTCGGAGGACGGCGCGTCGACCGGTGAGGATCGGGGCCAGGTGAAGCTCGACAGCAGCGGCGGCTGGTCGCCCGCGGTGTTCTGGGTCGGCGCGGGGCTCACCCTGGTCGCGGGCGGGGTCACGGTCTGGAGCGGCATCGACACCCAGAACAACCCCGGGCGCTCTCGCGTGAAGGAGGAGTGCGCGGGCCTCGGAGAGAGCTGTCCCATCTATCAGGAGGGGCGTGATCGCCAGCGGCGCACGAACATCCTGGCCGGCGCCACGGCGGGGGTCGGGGTGCTCACCGTGCTGATCGGTGCCTTCCTCACGGACTGGAGCGGGGGTGAGGCGTCAGCCAGCGCACCCGGACCGCGCAGTGCGGGCGGGCGGAGCGGCGCGCGCTCGCAGGCGCGAGTTCAGCCTTGGGTCGGTGTGGGCCTGGGCGATGGCGCGACGCTGGGCGCGCTCGGCACTTTCTAAAGGGGGGGACGTGGTCGCGACCAGGCTACTCGACGTGGGTGAGGAAGGGATCCAGCGGATCGACCGCTACGATCTCGTCGCCGAGATCGCCTCGGGCGGCATGGCGACGGTGTTCCTCGCGCGCCTCGCGGGGGTGGGTGGCTTCCAGCGCTTCGTCGCGATCAAGCGGCTGCATCCGCACCTCGCCAAGGAGCGTGAGTTCGTCGAGATGTTCCTCGACGAGGCGCGCCTCGCGGCGGGCATCCATCACCCGCACGTGGTGCCCATCTTGGAGGTGGGCGCGAGCGACCGCGGCTACTACCTGGTGATGGAGTACATCGAGGGGGACACCCTCGCGAGGCTCCTGGCGCGCGCCGCGAGCGACGGCGGGAAGATCCCCCAGCCCATCGCGATCCGCATCTTGCTCGACATGCTCCAGGGGCTGCACGCCGCTCACGAGCTGAAGGACGAGCGGGGGCAGGCCACCGAGCTGGTCCATCGCGACGTCTCCCCGCAGAACATCCTGGTGGGGATGGACGGCGTCAGCCGCATCACAGATTTTGGCGTGGCGCGCGCGGCCTCGCGGCTCTCCGCGACGCGGGTGGGGCAGCTCAAGGGCAAGATCGCCTACATGGCGCCGGAGCAGGCGGCGGGGGACAGCCGGGTGGATCGGCGGGCTGACATCTTCTCGGCCGGCATCGTGCTGTGGGAGGTGCTCGCCTCACGGCGCCTGTTCAAGGCGGAGAACGAGGCGGCGACTTTGTCGCGCGTCGTGAGCGAGCCCATCCCGAACCTCCACGAGATCGCGCCGGATGTGCCCTCGCAGGTCAGCTTGGTGTGCATGAAGGCGCTCGAGCGCGATCCGGAGAAGCGCTTCTCCACCTGCGCTCAGTTCGCCGACGTGCTCGAGCGCGCCGCGATGGCGACGGGCAAGATCGCTCAGTCACGCGACGTGGCGGCCTACGTCTCGGAGGTGATCGGGACCGAGCTGGGGCAGCAGCGTGAGGCGGTGCGCGCGTGGCTCGCGCGCAGCGAGCCGAACCAGGTGGAGCGCCCCAACTTCTCGCTCACCGCGTCGGCGGGGCCCAGCTCCAGTGTTTCCGCAGGGAATATGGAGCTGTCGAGCGCGAGCTCCCAGTCGGCGATCGTCAGTCACCCGCAGCTCTCTCAGATCAGCCAGGTGTCCCAGGTGCGAGAGGGCTCGCGCTCGAAGGCGCCGCTCTGGATCGGCGCTGGGGCGCTGGTGCTCGCGCTGGGCGTCGGCGGCCTGGTGGCCGCCAACGCCGGCAGCAATGCGGCTGCGAATGGTGACGTCGCGGGTGAGCCGGCGGCGCCCGCAGCTCGATCGGAGGCCACGAGCGCTGCAGACAAGGCTGCTGACCATGCTGAGGAGCCCGGCGCTGCTGTGGGCGGCAATGCTGCTGCGAGCGGCAATGCTGCTGTGAATGGGAGCGCTGCCGCCTCCGCTGAGGCGCCAGCGGCGAGCGCTTCAGCGGCGGGAGCCGACGCAGGCCCTGCACCCAAAGCGGCTCCCCAAGCGGGCCGGCCTTGGCGAGGGAATTCGAGCGCCAAGGCGCCTGCAGAAGCGCCCAAGGCGGCTCCCACGCCGACGCCCACTCCCACCCCAGCGCCTAGCCCCGCTCCCAAGCCGGACGTCGACCTGTCGAACCCTTACAAGTGAGCCCGCGCGACGTGCGCTGCTGCGGTGGGCGGGGGTGAGCCGTGGAGCACCACGCCAAACCCCCCCCAAAAAAACAGCGAGCGCTGGGGAGCGGTTGGGGCGATGGACCCTGATCGAAGGTGCTCGGCCCTTTCGGCGTGCACGACTCGAGGCGCTTGGGGTTGACAAGCCAGCGTGGGGCACGACCTTGGCCGGATGAGCACCGCCGGCACCGCCGCCGTTTTGTCGTTCGTCGTCCCGGGGGTGGGGCAAATCTATAACGGGAAGTTCCTGCGCGGGCTGTTCTGGCTCATCATCACGCCTGGGTTCTGGCTGGGGAGCGGTGGGCTGCTCGGTTGGGTGTGCCACTTCATCGCGGCCTACACGGCGTATTCGTGGGCAAAGTCGCACCCCAAGCCTTGAGGCGCGCCGGCCCGTCGGCTTTGACATGGGGGAGGGCCGCTGCTAGTGGTCGCGCCGCCGCGCCTGGGTGAGCCCATGCGCGGCGTCCTGTTGGCGCTCTTTCAGGGCGCTCGCGTCGCGAGCGTCAGGCATCGGGTGAGCTGTGGCCCTCAATCGAGTCTGCATCTTTTCGGGTAACGCGAACCCCGAGCTCGCGTCGGAGATCGCGAGCCACCTGGACACCCAGCTGGGGCAGCTCCGGGTCTCCCGCTTCAGCGACGGGGAGACGTTCTGCGAAATCGGTGAGAACGTGCGCGGCCTCGACACCTACGTGGTGCAGCCCACCAGCTCCCCGGTCAACGAGAACCTGATGGAGCTGCTCATCGTGTGCGACGCCCTGCGCCGCGCCTCGGCGGCCTCCATCACCGCCGTGATCCCGTACTACGGCTACGCCCGGCAAGATCGCAAGGTGGCGCCGCGCACGCCCATCACCTCCAAGCTGGTGGCGGACCTCCTGGTCGCCGCGGGCATCCACCGCATCGTGTGCGTGGATCTCCACGCCGGGCAGATCCAAGGGTTCTTCAACATCCCGTTCGATCACCTGTTCGCCCTGCCGGTTTTCCTCGAGGATTTTGCGGCGCGCGGCTACGGCAAGGAGACGGTGGTGGTCTCGCCGGACGCTGGCGGCGTGGAGCGCGCGCGGGCTTACTCGAAGCGGCTCGGCGCCTCGCTCGCCATCATCGACAAGCGCCGCGAGCGCGCCAACGTCAGCGAGGTGATGCACATCATCGGCGACGTGACGGGGCGCGACTGCATCATCGTGGATGACATCTGCGACACCGCGGGCACCCTGTGCAACGCGGCGCGCGCCCTGAAGGACGGCGGCGCGCGGCGCGTGGTGGCCAGCCTCACCCACGGGGTGCTGAGCGGGCCCGCGGTGCAGCGCATCAACGACTCACCGCTAGAGGAGGTGGTGGTCTCGAACTCCATCCCTCCGAGCGAGGAGGCGCGCGCCTCCTCGAAGATCCGGTTCCTCTCACTCGGGAAGCTGCTGGGCGAGGCGATCCGACGGATCCACAACAGTGACTCCGTCAGTACGCTCTTCGTGTAGACACCGAGCGCGACCACAACAGTCAGGGCAACTGCCCCATCATCAGGAAGCACATCATGGAAGCTGCAAAACTCACGGCGAAGGTACGGACGGATCGGGGCAAGGGCGCGGCGCGGCGTCTCCGGCGTACGGATGAAATCCCAGCCATCATCTACGGGCGCGGCGAGCCCCAGGCGGTCTCGGTGTCGCCCAAGGCCCTGCGTGACATCTTGCTCAGCAAGCGCGGGAAGAACTCGCTGATCGAGCTCTCGGTGGAGGGCGGCGAGACCTACAGCACCCTGATCGCCGAGTATCAGTACCACCCGGTGAGCCGCGCGCTGCTCCACGCCGACTTCCGCCGCATCGACCTGGCTCAGCCGATCGACGTGGCGGTGCCGTTCGAGGTGAAGGGCCGCGCCAAGGGCGTGGTGCTGGGCGGCGACTTGCGGCAGGTCTACCGTGAGCTGCCGATCCGCTGCGTGCCAGCCCTGGTGCCGGAGAAGATCGTCCACGACGTGACCGAGCTCGGCCTGGAGGAGGCGGTGACGGTGAAGGATCTCAGCATCCCCGAGGGTGTCGAGGTGCGCATGGGTGAGAACCGCACCGTGGTCACGGTGGTGGCCAGCCGTCGCGCCAAGGCGGAGGCCGAAGAAGCCGCGAAGGCGTGATCCTGGTCGTCGGGCTGGGCAACCCAGGCCCTCGTTATCGCCACACGCGGCACAACGTCGGGTTCATGGTGCTCGATCGCCTGAGCGCCGAGGTCGGCTCACCCCCCTGGGTGAGCCGCTTCGGTGGGCGGTTCACGGAGGCTTGGCTCACGGAGGCAGCGCTGACGGCGCAGTCAGCGTCAGGACAGCTGACGGGGGCATCGACGTCAGGACAGCTGATGGATAGGCCGGGGGCGCGATCAACGTCAGGGCAGCTGGCGGATTCGGCGTCGCCCGCGAGCGCGGCGCGGTCAGCGCTTGGTCAGGCGGGTGGTGCATCCCGTAGCGAGCCGAGCGCGGCGCGGCTCCTGCTGCTCGAGCCGGAGACGTTCATGAACCGCTCGGGGGAGAGCGTGGCTCAGGCGGTGCGGCACTTCGGGCTCATGGGCTCAGAGGACCCTGTGAGCAGCACGACCACGGCGGAAGGGGGCACGGCGCCGCTTTCGGAGCGGCTCCTGGTGGTGCACGACGAGCTGGATCTGCCGCTCGGCGCCCTGCGCCTGAAGCGCGGTGGCGGCGACGCGGGGCACCGGGGGGTGCGCTCGATCGCCGAGGTTTTGCGGACCCGGGACTTCATGCGGCTCCGAGTCGGGATCGGCCGCCCCGGCCCGAACTTCGAGGGTGCAATCTCGGATTATGTGCTAGAAGCGTTCGCCCCGGCGGAGGAGCACGAGCTCGCAACACAGCTCGAGCGCTCTGTCCAGGCGGTGGTCCGGGTGGCCCTCCACGGCTTCGAGGAAGCTGCTGGCTCAGCCGCCCGGTTCACCAACCTCAGCTGACTCCGCGTGGTGCGGGGCTGGGGCTCCTTGCCCCCTCGGGGGCCGAATCAGTCCGAGAGGAGTGTCTTAGACATGTCGAGTGTGGCAGCGGCGCCCCGGCGCCCGCGCGAGTACGAAACCATTTACATCATGCGGCCTGACGTGTCCCGAGAGGGCGCGGCGAAGGTCGCGCAGCGCGTTCAAGAGGTGCTGCAGCGCGAGGGCGCCAAGCTCACCCTGGTGGAGACCTGGGGTCGGCGCGAGCTCGCCTACAAGGTGAAGAAGCACCGCTACGGGATCTACGTCTACGTGAAGTTCATCGCCACCGGCACCACGGTGAGCGAGCTCGAGCGCAACTTCCGGCTGCTCGACGAGGTGATGAAGTTCCAGAGCATCCTGCTCGGTGAGGTCGAGGGCGAGGTGGAGGTCTCCGAGGAGAGCGTCGCCTTCGAGCCGGTGGAGGGCGTGCCCATGGAGGAGGACGCCGCGCAGTCACTGGCGCGGGAGCTGGGGCTGCTCGATCCAGAGCCGGGCTCGCGTGGCCACTCGCGCTCGAGTGACGCGGACGCTGGCGACGCCGGCGACATGGATGAGGACGACGACGCGCAGGAGGACGAATGATGAACAACGATGCTGACGACATGGGGCTGAAGGATCGCGACCCGCGCCGCTCCCGCCGCCGCGGGTCCCCCATCGATCCCAACATGGTGATCGACTACAAGGACCCGAACTTCCTCAAGTACTACATCACCGAGCGCGGCAAGATCGTGCCGCGTCGGGTCTCCGGCTTGTGCGCCAAGCGGCAGCGCGAGCTCACCCTGGCCATCAAGCGCGCCCGCAACATCGCGCTGTTGCCCTTCACCACGAACAGCTGAGAGGAGCACTCCCATGGCGAATGCCCTTCAAGTCGTCCTCCAGTTGGACGTCGACAACCTCGGAAGCAGCGGTGACGTGGTCAAGGTTCGCCCTGGCTACGCGCGCAACTTCCTGATCCCTCGTGGGCTCGCGGTGATGGCCAGCAAGGCGAACATCGCGCGCATCGACGAGATCAAGCAGGCCGCCCAGGCCCGCGCCGCCAAGGAGCTGGAGGAGGCGCGCGAGTTCGGCGCCAAGCTCGAGCACGTGGCGATCAAGATCGAGCGCGCCGTCGGCGGCGAGAACAAGATGTACGGTTCGGTGACCGCCAAGGACATCGAGGAGGCGTACGCGGAGCTGGGTCACGTGTTCGAGCGCAAGTACCTCGAGCTGGCCGATCCCATCCGCACGCTGGGGCTGCACGACGTGCCGCTCCGCGTCCACCGCGAGGTCCGCGTGGTCCTCAAGGTGGAGGTCATCAAGAAGGCGAGCTGACAGCTCGCTCATGAAGAGCGGGCCCGGCTCGCTCGATGAAGGCGCTCCGTGCGCACGAGTCGAGCGGTGCTTGGGTCCGCGCTTCGCGTTTTGGGGGTTGGACGGCACCGCGCTGCGAAGCGGTTGAAGGGGTGCGCCGTGTGGTGAAGTGGTGCGCTTCATGTGGCGTCACGCGGTGAGGCGGTGCGCTTCACGAGCGTGATCGGCGCGCTTCGTGTGGGTAGCGTGCTGCGTCGTCGCGCCGCGAGGATCGGCGCTCCAAGGCGGGTGCGTTGTGGCACAATGCGGGTGCGCGGCGCGCTCGGTGCGTCTGTCGCAACAGGGGAGTGAACGGAGAGATGAGTCGCAACTGGAAGCGGCGCGACGAGGTCGATCTCGCGCGTGAGTTGAAGCCGATCGAGGGGCGCGTGCCGCCGCACGATCTCGACGCCGAGGCGGCGGTGCTGAGCTCCGTCTTACTGGAGCCGGAGGCCTTCGATCGCGTCCAGGAGCGGCTCCAGCCGGAGCATTTCTACTCGGACGCCAACCGCCGGATCTACGACGCGATGGTCCAGCTGCAGCTAGCCCAGCGCCCGGTGGACGTGGTCACCGTCGCGAGCTACCTGCAAGACCGTCAGCGACTCGAACAAATCGGCGGCACGCCCTACCTCGCGCAGCTGGCCTACGCCCAGCCCGCGGTGGCCCACGTGGAGGCGCACGCCGCCACGGTGCGCGAGAAGTGGCGGCTCCGTCAGCTGATCGCCACCTGCCAGCGCTTCGCGGCGGAGGGCTATGGCGACGTGGGTGAGACCCAGCTGTTCATCGACCGCGCGGAGCAGGCGATCTTCGATCTCGCGCGCTCGCCGGAGGCGTCGTCCATCGTGCCGGTGAGCAAGGCCATCAACCGCGCCTTCGAGCTGATGAGCGAGGCCGCCAAGCGCGGCGGGCGCACCACGGGGATCGAGACGGGGTTCTACAACCTGGACGCCAAGACCAGCGGGCTCCACCCGGGCGATCTCTACATCGTGGCGGCGCGCCCCGCGATGGGTAAGACGTCTTACGTGCTCAACATCGCGACCAACGTCGCCTCCCCGCGCATGGGGATGGACGCCGAGGGCAACCGCGTGGAGCTGCCCGGACATGGGGTGGCGTTTTTCTCCTTGGAAATGCCTCGGGAGCAGCTGGCGGCGCGCGTGCTCGCGAGCGAGGGGCGCGTCAACGTCGGCGCGCTGCGCAGCGGGAAGATGGACGCGGACGATTGGAACCGGCTGACGGACGCCGCCGCGCGGCTCGGGCGCCTGCCGCTGTGGCTCGACGACACCCCGGGCCTCACCCTGCTCGATCTGCGGGCGAAGGTGCGGCGGCTCCAGGCGGAGATCGCCCGCGGCGATCACGAGACAGGGGCCGATCGGCTCGGGCTGGTCGTCATCGACTACCTGCAGCTGATGCAGGGCCGCGCCAACGCGCAGAGCCGCGAGCAGGAGATCAGCGAGCTGTCGCGCGGGCTCAAGGGGCTGGCGAAGGAGGTGGGCGTGCCGGTCATCGCGCTGAGCCAGCTGAACCGCTCGGTGGAGACGCGCAACGCGAAGGACAAGCGCCCGCAGCTGAGCGACCTCCGAGAGTCCGGCGCCATCGAGCAGGACGCCGACGCCATCTTCTTCATCTACCGCGACGAATACTACTTCAAGGACAGCGCAGACGTGGGCATCGCGGAGGTGATCATCGGCAAGCAGCGTAACGGGCCCACCGGCACCGTGCGTGTGCGTTTCCAGGCGGATTACACCCGCTTCGACAACCTCGCGGAGGGCAGCTACGAGTTCGATGAGTACGACGACTTCGACGGCTACGACCCCAACAATGCAGGGTGAGCCCAGAGCACCGATCCATCAGAGTCTATTCCCTCAAGGAAATTAACTGCGTCAGTGGCGCCGCCCCCGAGCGGGTCAACCGCTCCCCTGCGGTCGCTCGCGGTGCCGCCCCCTCGCAGGCGCTCTAGTCGCTCACTCGCGCACGCCATGGCTGAGCTGACGCAAGAGCGGCTCCAGCCCCTCGTGGGTGGCGGCGCTGATGAGGCTCAGCTCGACGCCGATCGCCGCGAAGGCGTCGCGCAGCGCCGGGTAAGCCTCGCGCACGTGGGCCAGATCGGCCTTGGTGAGGGCGACGCGCTCAGGGCGGCTGACTAGCTCCGGGTTGTGCTGCTCGAGCTCGCGCCGCAGCGCGTGGTAGTCGGCGAGCGGCTCGCGCGAAGGATCTTCGTCCAGCGTCACCAGGTGCAGCAAGAGCCGCGTGCGCTCCACGTGGCGGAGGAACTGCGAGCCGAGGCCGGCGCCGCTGCTGGCGCCCGGGATGAGCCCGGGGATGTCGGCGACGACGAAGGTGTGCCCGAGGCCGTCCGCTTCCTTGTCTACCGTGACCACGCCGAGGTGCGGGGTGAGGGTGGTGAAGGGGTAGTCCGCCACTTGGGGGCGCGCGCGGCTCACGGCGCGGATGAAGGTGCTCTTGCCCACGTTGGGGAAGCCCAAGAGCCCCACGTCCGCCATCACCTTGAGCTCCAGGCGAAGGGATCGCGACTCGCCGGGTGTGCCTTGCTCTGCGCGCCGCGGCGCGCGCTCGACGGCGGTGGCGAAGTGCTTGTTGCCGCGGCCGCCGCGGCCGCCGCGCGCCACGATGAAGCGCTGTTCGTGGGTGAGCAGCTCCGCGAGGCGCGCGCCGCTCTCGTCGTCGAACACCAGGGTGCCGGGCGGCACCCTCAGCTCCTTGTCGGCGCCCGCGCGGCCGTACTTGTCCTTGCCGGCGCCGTTGTGCCCCGCCTCGGCGCGCACCGCGCGGACGTGGGTGAGATCGATCAGGGTGTTCAGGCCTTCGTCAGCGACCAGGACCACATCCCCGCCGTTGCCGCCATCGCCGCCGGCGGGGCCGCCGAACGGCACGTGCTTCTCACGGCGGAACGCGATGGCGCCGTCGCCGCCGTCGCCGGCGTGGACCTCGAGGCGACACTCGTCGATGAAGTGCATCGCGCGGGAGCCTACCGAGCGCGGACCTCGTGGGCACGTAGTTTGGCGCGATGAAGGACGCGGCTCATGGGCGTCGCGGGGAGCTTCGTCTCGGTGTCTCGACAGGGCACGCAGCGAGATGCCAAACCCCCCCAAAAAAAGCGTGAGGTGGACCTCTGGGTGATCGATCGGCAGACGCGGAGCCCTGGGATCATGGCGGTCGTCCTGGTGGGGGGCCGCGCGCCTCGCCGACGAACGGTAGCCCGTTCATCGTGCTAGACGGGGGCTGATGAGCGAGCAGGGCGCGGGGCGCATCGCGGTGGTGGTGAACGGCAACGCCAAGAGCGTGAACGACGAGGTGATCTCGACGCTCGATCAGATCCTCAAGGGCGGGGATCTGTTCGTCTCGCGCCGGCTCGAGGAGGGCGCGGAGATCGCGCGCACGTTGGTCAGCCGAGGTTACGATACCGTGCTCACGGGCGGCGGTGACGGCACCTTCACGGTGATGGTCACGGAGGTGGTGCGTGAGGCGCGGCGCCAGGGTCGCGCGCTGCCGCGCTTCGGGTTGCTCAAGCTGGGGACCGGCAACGCGCTGGCGTGGGTGGTGGGGGCGAGCCGCGCGCAGAAGCGCGGCAAGGGGCTCAGCGTGGACATCCAGCGGCTGCGGGAGGACGCGGGCAGCCGCACGATACGCCTGGTGGAGGCGGAGGACATGATCGCGCCGTTCGCCGGCTTCGGGGTGGACGCGGTGGTGCTCGCTGACTACGCGGTGGTGAAGCGGCGGCTGTCGCAGACGCCGCTCAAGCGGGTGGCGTCGGGGCCGCTGAGCTACGCGATTTCGTCAGTGACGCGGTCTATCCCCAGCTACTTCCTGCGCAAGGTGCCGCACTGCCGCGTGGTGAACCTCGGCGCGCCGGCGTGGCGCGTGGGGCCGCGTGGTCAGCTCACGGAACCAGCTTTCGACACCGGGGAGCTCTTGTATGAGGGGCCGGCGCGGGTGGCGAGCGCCAGCACCATCCCTTACTTCGGCTTCGGCTTCCGCTTCTTCCCCTTCGCGGAAGATCGGCCCGACCGCATGCACCTCCGGGTCTCGGCCATCACGCCCTCGGCGTTCGTCGCGAATTTCCCTGCCATCTGGCGCGGGGAGTATGAAGATCCTGTCTCCACCTCGGACTTCTTGGTGGAGCACGTGCGCATCGAGATGGATCCACCGACTGAGTTTCAAATCGGCGGCGATCCGCGCGGTGAGCGCGCCGTGATGGAGCTTCGTCTCAGCCCCACGCCGATCCAGCTGGTGGATTTCTACGCGCCGCCGTCGGCCAGCTGAGCCGTAGCGAGGGCAGGCGCGCTGAGTTAGGCTCACGGCGTGAGGCGAACGAGCAGCCTGGCGGGGTGGATCGCGCTCGTTCTCGCCCTGTTCGTTTCGCGCGCGCTGTCCGCCTCGAGCGCGCCGCCGGCTCCCACGGTGACGGCGCGCTGCCAACCGACGCTCACCCCGGGGCGCGTGCTGTGTGAGGTGGAGGCGGAGGTGAGCGCCGGGCGCCTCAGCTGGGCGGACGCGGTGGTGGTCTCTTCACCTGACTTCGCGCGCCCGCTGCGCGGCCGCGTGGGGCCCTCGGAGGCGACCGCTCGCACGCCGCGCCGGGTGCGGCTCCCGATCGCGCTGGTCGCCACCGGTGAGGGCACAGGTGAGCTCCGCTTACGAAGCCGAGTGATCAGCTGTACGGACGACGCGCGCTGCGCGCCGTTCCAACGGAGCGTGAGCGCCAGCGTGCGAGTGGGGCAAGCAGGGCAAGCCGCGCCGGGCGCTGGCGGTGAGGATCACGCGGATTGATGGAGCGTCGCCGAATGCGGATGGCGGAGCTCGCGCGGGAGAGCGGCGTCTCGCGCGAGACCATCCACTATTACCTGCGCGAAGGCCTGCTGCCGCGGCCGGTGAAGGGCGGCAAGACCGTCGCTTATTACGACGAGAGTCACCTCGAGCGGCTCGCGCTGATCCGCCGGCTGCGCGAGGAGAAGTACCTGCCGCTCGCGGTGATCCGCCGCGTCGTGGAGGCGGGGCCGGAGGGGCCGACGGATCGCGACGTGGACACCCTGAGCGACGTGCTCAGCATCGACCCTACCATGCGCCGCAGCCTGGCCGAGCTCGCGACGCCGGACTCGGAGTCCGAGCGGGTGGCCTTGGAGCTCGGCCTCTTGGGGGAGGGCGCCGCGCAGATCGCCAAGCATGATGAGGCCGAGCAGCGCGTGCTCGCCTCGGTGGCTCAGGCGCTGAGCCTGGAGGGGGAGGCGCGTCAGCTCACGTTGGCTGACATGGCCGCCTGCGCGCGCGAGCTGAGCGAGCTGGTGGACACCGAGGCGGGGCTGTTCTTCGACTTGGTGATCCGTCAGGGAGACTTGCGAAGCGCGATCGACGCGCTCCGGAGCGGTCGCGCGGCGGTGGCGCGCTTCATCACGGCGTACCGCGACCTGATGCTGCGCCGGGTGGTGGACGACGTGCTCGCCGGCATCGCCCGCGGCGCGCGCGACATCGAGCGGCTCAGCCTGCTGCCGCTCTCCGCCGCGCTCAGCGAGCGCCTGGGATCGGCGCAGCAAGAGGAGTCGCTCCGGGCGCGGGCCCAGGCGGGGGACGCCGCGGCCGCGAACGATCTGGTGTGGCACCTGTTCGTGTTGGGCGCTCCACCCGCGCTGACTGAGCTGAGCGCGGAGGTGACGGGCCTGCTCCGGCCGCGCGCGCGCTGCTTGGTGGTGGCGGCGCGCGCCTTGGTCGATCCGGAGGCTCACCTCGCAGATCTCGGTCAGCAGCTCGGCAAGGCGGGCGTCTTCGCCCTGGGTCAGGTGCTGGCGGCGCAGGCGCGGCTCGCGAGCTTCGGGCGGCGGCGTGAAGATCACGATCAGGGCTTCCTCGCCGTCGCGGTCCCGGTGATGCACGAGCTGGGGCGCGCGGCGCCGGGCGAGGACGCGGATCCGCTGGCCTCCGCCTGCGCCTACCATTTCCGCGCGCGAATTCGCTTGGCGCTGCCGCGGGTGCTCGGCCGCCACCAGCTCGCGATCGAGGATCTCGAGCGCGAGCTCGGCGTGTTGTCCGCCGCGGGGGGGCGCATCGGCGCGGCGCACCGCGCGCGGCTCGAGGGCAACGCCCGGCTCAGCCTGGCGAGCGCTTACCAGGAGGCCGGGCGCCGCGTGGAGGCGCGCGCCGAGCTCGAGCGCGCCACCGCGGTGGATCCAGAGGGGCCGATCGGAGCGGCGGCTCGGCGTCTGGCGTGAGCGGCGCCCCGTCGCGGTGCCGTCCAACCCCCCCCGCACTCCTCAGAAGTTGCCCCGGAGCTCGCCCGCGAGCTACCGGAGCCTCATGCGGCTGCCTGGGCGCCTCGACCGGACCACCCTGGGCGATGTGCTGGGCGCGCTGTATCGCGCCCGCGCCACGGGGACGCTGGCGCTGATCGAGCGGCGCGGCTGTCACGCTGGGCGTGAGCACCGCTTGGTCCTCACCCAAGGCCTGGTGGAGGCCGTGGAGTCGCCGCTCCCACAGGTGAAGCTCGGCGAGCTGCTCTATCAGGAGGGCTTCCTCGCCGAGCTCGAGTTCCTGCGGCTCGGGCGCGAGCTGAATCGTGAGCCATCCTTACGAGTGGGGGAGCTGCTCACGGCGCGGAGCTGGGTGAGCGGTGAGGTGGTGCGCGCCGCCCTGCGTCACCAGCTGCGGCGGCGGTTGGACGAGCTGTTTCGCCTCGCGGACGCCGAGCTGCGTTTCCACGTGGTCACGCCGCGGGCGCGCGCCGAGATCCCCCCGCTCGCGCCGGAGGAGTTCCTGTTCGGTCGGCCGCGCGCGCGCTCCCGCGGGCCGCAGGAGCACCCAGCGGCGGGCGCGTCCGCGGAGCCCTCCTCGGGGCGGCCCTTCGCGGAGCGCTCATCGCCCATGTATGGGCGACCGGCCGGTCGCCCCCACCCAGAGTCGTCCGGGGATCGAGGCGCGCGGACAGGCTCCGAAGCGCCGACGCCCCGACGTCGTGATCCTGTACGTCAGCGAGCCTGTCAAACCCTGGGGATCGCCCCGGACGCCGATCGGGGCGCGGTGGCTCGCGCCTTCCGTCAGCTCGCGCGCCAGGTGCACCCCGATCGCCACCCCGGCGCCAGCGCCGACGAGCGTCAGCGCCTGATGCGCGACCTGGCGCGGCTCTCCGCGGCCTACCACGCGCTAGTCGGTTGAGCTGACCTCACAGCCGCTCGAGCAGCGCCGGGAGCCCCAGCAGGTCGGGCAAGGTGTGGCTCGGCTTCGACTGCGCGAGCGCGGCGGCCTCCGCGAAGCCGCCGGTCACCGCCACGCTGACGCTGCCAGCGCGGCGCGCCGCGAGCACGTCTTGTGGGCCATCGCCGACGAACACCAGGCTGCGCGGTGAGATGTCGAGCGCCTGACACAGCTGCAGGAGCGGCAGCGGCGAGGGCTTGCGCTCGGGGAGATCGTCACCGCACACCACCACATCGAACAGCGGGGTCAGCTCCAGCGCGTCGAGCAGCGCGAGCGTGGGGAGGCGTGGCTTGTTGGTGCACAGCGCGAGCGGCGCGCCGCGGGCGCGCAGGGTGGTGAGCACCGTCATCGCGCCGGGCAGCAGCGTGGTGTGCACCGCCGGCGCGGCGAGGTAGTGGGCGGTGAAGCGCGCCTCCGCCGTGATGACGTCGGGGTGGCCGCTGGGGGCGGCGAGCGCGCGCGCGACGAGCTTGGCCGCGCCGTCACCGACGTAGCCGCGGACCTCCTCGGAGCCGAGCGGCGCGCGACCGAGCTCCACCAAGGTGAGGTTCAGGGCGGCGCGGATGTCTTCCAGCGAGTCCACCAGGGTGCCATCCAAATCGAACCCCACCGCCGCGGCGCGCTGGCGCTTCCGCTCGGGCCGTGAGCTCGGGGCGCCGGCTGCCGTGGCCGAGCCCGAGCGCGCCGTGTTCGACGCGCTCTTCAACGGGGCGCCTGCCACTCCGCGTAGCCTACGAAGAAGGGCCCCATGTGCGCGATGTACTGCGAGGTCTGCTGCGTCTTACGCATCGCCTGCACCACGTGAGAGAGCGGGTAGAGGTCCTTACCCACCAGCCCGAGCACGAACTCATTGTCGTTCGCGTCGAGCCCATGACACGCGAGGCGCACGTCGTGCACCAGGTCGCTGGTGCCGTAGCTGCGCCCGATCGCCGCGTGCTCGTGCAGGATGCGCCCGCGGTCCGCCGCGGGCAGCTGCTCGAAGGCGCCGGTGCGCCGGAGCGGGTACCACACCGCCCAGCGCCAGTTCGGGTTACTGACGGTCGCGATGGGTCGCTCGAGCAACCAGAAGCTCAGGTCTGGTTCGAAGCCCGAGCTGTACGAGCGTCCCACCTGGGTGAGCTCGGGGCGCAGCTCGAGCTCCTCCACCTCGGCGAGCCTCGGGTGCAGGTGCTGGATGAAGTCGTTCGGATCTTGGCTCCAGCTCAGCACCGCGAGGCCACGCGGGTGGTTGAAGTCGCGGTACAGCACCGCGGGGTGGCCGCCGTCTTGGAGCAGCTGAGCCAGCTTGCCGCGCACGTGAGCGACCTCGGTGCCGCGCGTCACCTGATAGACGAGCAGCTGCATGAACAGGCGCGTGTCCAGCGTGCTCGGCTGCCCGTCCTTGGGTGCGCCGCGCTCGCGCAGATCGAGCGCTCCCTCGGGCGATTCTGAACCGGTCATGGGGCGAGGATACACAGAAGGGGGGGAGCGGCTAGCCAACAAGCGGCCATTGTTCCGTGCGCGGTTCGGGTTTCGCTGTAGAGTCCGCCCCGCATGATTTTGCAGGGCGCCGCCGTCCCAGCCGCTTCCGTCGCGCGCGGCGTGCTCCGGCACCCGCTGCCCGCGGGCATGCGCGATCGGCTGCCCGAGGACGCGCGCTTGGAGGCGGAGCTGAGCCGGCGCCTGCTCGGGAGCTTCGAGCTCCACGGTTACGAGCAGGTGGGCGTGCCCGCCTTCGAGTTCGCGGAGGTGCTCGAGCGCGGGCTCGGCTCGTTCGCGCCGGGCGAGGTGCTGCGCTTCGTGGAGCCGGAGAGCGGGGAGGTGGTGGCGCTGCGCCCCGACATGACGCCCCAGCTCGCGCGCCTCGTGGCCACGCGGCTCGCTTCGGCGCCGCTGCCGGCGCGGCTCAGCTACCAAGGCTCGGTGCTCCGGCGCCCGCTCGAGCGCGCTCGCACCCAGCGTCAGGTGCTTCAAGCCGGCGTGGAGCTGGTGGGGCTGTCCGGTGTCGAGGCCGATCTCGAGATCTTGGAGCTGGCGGTCGCCAGCGTGCAGCGCGCCGGCCTCAGCTACGCGGTGCTCGACCTCAGCCACGCCGGCATCACCGGCCCGCTGCTCGAGCCGCTCGAGCCCGAGCGCCGCGACGAGGTGGCGCTCGCGCTGTCGCTCAAAGATCAGAGCCAGCTCGAGGCGCTCACCGAAGGCGCGCCGCTCAGCGCCGTCGATCGCGCCGCGCTGCGCGCCTTACCGCAGCTCCACGGCGGTGAGGCGCTGTGGCCCCGCGCCGAGCGGCTGCTCGCCGGTTCTTCGGCGGAGCGCGGCGTTCGGGAGCTGCATCTGCTGTGGACGCGCGCGCGCGCGCTCGGGGTGCCGGTGCTGGCGGACCTCGGCGAGGTGCGCGCGTTCCGCTACTACAGCGGCTTCTTGTTCCAGCTCTTGGCGGAGGGGCCGGGGCGCCCGCTGGTGTCCGGGGGTCGCTACGATGGCCTGCTCGGGCGCTTCGGGGAGAGCCGCCCCGCCGCGGGGATGGCGGTGGACGTGGATCGCCTGCGGCTCGCCCTGGCGCGCACGGGTGAGCTGCCGGGGCGCGGCGCGCGGGTGCTGGTGGCGCCGGAGCTCCTGGCGCTCACGTCGGCGCTGCGCGCCGCGCGTCTGCCGTGCGCCGTCGGTCCCACTGACGATCGCGCCGCCTACGCCGCGGCCTGGCGCTACACCCATCGCCTCGAGCTCGAGTCGGCCGGTCTGGTGCTGCACCCGGTGGGCTCGTCCATGGGACGCGCAGGATCGACTGGGCTGGCTGGTTCGTCAGTTGAATCGACGATTGACTCGTCAGCTGCTGCTGCGGCGGTGAGCCAGTCAGTTGCCAGTACGAGGTGGGCGGAGGCTTCGGAAGCCGAGCGCGTGGCCCTCGAGGTGCGCCGGCTGATCGAGGCGCCGGTTGGAGCGGGCCCAGGAGCCGAGGGCTCGTGAGCCACCTGTTCATTGTTTGGAGAGCGCCTGGGTCGTCAGGCGCTCGACCGTTGGAGGAGCGCGCATGTCGTCCGTGGTGATCGTCGGGGCCCAGTGGGGTGACGAAGGCAAAGGGAAAATAGTCGACATCTACACCGAGTTCGCTGAGCTGGTGGTGCGCTATGCGGGCGGCCCGAACGCCGGCCACACCTTGGTGATCGGGGACGAGAAGCTGGTGGTGCGCCTGGTGCCGAGCGGCATCCTGCGCCCGAACACGCGCTGCGTGCTGGGGCAGGGGATGGTGGTGGACGTCGACGTGCTGCTCGGGGAGATCGACGAGCTCACGCGCCGCGGTCACACCAGCGTCACCGAGCGCCTGGTGGTGAGCGACCGCGCGCACCTGATCATGCCGTACCATATCCTCGTGGATACGCTGCGTGAGGCGGGCGCCCGTGCCGATCAGGCGATCGGCACCACCAAGAAGGGCATCGGCCCCGCTTATGAGGATAAAGCGCGGCGGCTGGGGCTCCACCTGGGTTTGCTTCGGAGCCCTGACGTGTTGCGTGAGAAGGTGGCGCTCGCGCTGGAGGCGTGGCGCCCCATCATCGAGGCGCTCGGCGGCGAGCAGCCGAGCTTGGAGGAGGCCCTGGCGCCGGCGCTTTCGGCGCGCGACCGCTTGGTGCCGCTCTTGGGGGACGCCTCTCACATCACGCACGAGGCGCTCACGCGCGGCGTGCGGGTGATGTTCGAGGGCGCCCAGGGCACCTTGCTCGACGTCGATCACGGCACTTACCCGTTCGTGACCTCCAGCAGCGCGGTGGCGGGCGGCGCGGCGACGGGCGCCGGCATCGGCCCCAGCCGCATCGGCAAGGTGGTGGGGATCACCAAGGCCTACACCACGCGCGTCGGCGCGGGCCCGTTCCCCACCGAGCTCGAGGGCGCGAGCGGCGATCACCTGCGCCACGTGGGCGCCGAGTTTGGTTCGGTTACCGGACGACCTCGCCGCACGGGTTGGCTCGATCTGCCGGCGCTGCGCTACGCCGCGCGCGTGAACGGCCTCGACGCGCTGGCGATCACCAAGCTCGACGTGCTCACCGGGCTGCCCGAGCTGAAGGTGTGTGTGGCCTACGACACGCCCGATGGGCGCGTGGCCGATCTACCCATCGATCGGCTGACGGGGCCCGGCGCCGCCACGCCGGTGCTGGAGGCGCTGCCCACTTGGACAGAGGACCTGTCCCAGGCGCGCTCCCTCGCAGAGCTGCCCGAAGCAGCGCGCGGTTACCTGAAGCGCCTGGAGCAGGCGGTGGAGGTGCCGCTCTGCCTCGTGAGCGTGGGCCCCGGGCGCCACCAGACCATCACCCTGCAAGATCCGTTCGACGCCCGTTGAGCTGGCGTTTGCACCCAATCATCAGCTACACTGCCTAGACGGCGCGGTGTCGCCCAGCTGCTGCAAGAGGGGATCGGGGGGTTGGGTTCCGCTGCTCGGCGCTCGGCGAGCTAGCCAGGCAGAGCCCGGTACCGTGCGCTGCGCTGCGTCACGCCGCCGCCTCAGCTGACGCGAGCCCCCGCGGCGGCTCCGCGGTAGGCTCCGCTCATGTGGCTCTTGCCGCCGATGCCGATCGACACCGTGGTGCAGCTCGCGAGCGACACGTCGGTGCGCCCCGAGGTGTGCCGGGGGCGCTCCGCGCGCGCGGCGCTGTGGCCCCCGGACGGCGCGCCGTCGCGCGTCGAGTATTGCCGCTGGCTCGCGCGCGGCTACAGCGCGCTCGAGCGCGATCCGCTGGGCGCCCTCGCTTTGGCGGATCGAGCGACGGCGCGCTTCCGCGGCGACGCCGCGTCGCGCTGGCTGGCTGGGCAGGCGCTCACCGCGCTCGGGCGCTACGCGGAGGCCGATGCGCGTTTCCGCGAGGCAACACGCATGGCGCCGCTCGGGCCCTCCGGCGCGGCGCCGCTGCAAGATCTCGCGCGCGCCGCCGCCATGACGGGCGACAGCGCGCGCGCCGCCGAAGCCTACGGGCGCCTGCTCGCGCGGGCCGGCGCCTTGGCGGCGGAGGCGCGGCGCCAGGCGGCGCCGGTGGAGGCGGCGCTGGCGCAGATGAACGCGGGGGAGCTCGACCGCGCCCTCGGCACCTTGCAGTCACGCGGGGAGGGCAGGGGGGTGCGCGCGCCGGGCTGGGAGGCTTACTTGCAGGGGGCGCTCGGGCTCGCCTACTCGCGCGCCGGGCGCGAGCCGGAGGCGCAGGGCGCGCTGCGCGACGTGGGCACCAGCGTGCTGAGCTTGCACCTGGCCACGCTGCGTGAGGGCGGCGCGCCAGCGCGCGGGTTGCCCGTGATCCCCGAGGCGGATTTACACGCGCTGCTCGGGATGCTGAGCGAAGACCGCGCGGAGCGAGCCCAGCACTGGCGCCGCTACCTGGAGCTGGTGCCCGAGGGCGCCCCCACCCGCGCGCACGCCGCGGAGCGCGCGCGGTGAGGCGCCCTGATGGTCAGCCACACGGCCAGCCGCGGCTCGCGCTCCGGGTGCCACCACGGCGCCGCGCGCTGCTGGGCGGGGCGCTGCTGGGCCTGGCGCTCCTGCTGGTGGGCGGCCTCTCGAGTCAGGCGGCGGAGGCGAAGCCGAGCGTGTGGCAGGCGGCGAAGGATCCGGAGCGCGCCCGCGCGGAGCGCGCGCGCGTCTCGGCGGAGCGGATGCTGAGCCGCGCCTTGATGGCGGAGCGGCTCAGCGCGCGGAGCGCGCAGTCCCTCGAGCGCGCGAGCCTCGCGATGCTCGAGCTCTCGGAGGGCCACGGCGGTCCAGCGCACGACTACTTGCTCGGGCACCTGCTCGCGCTGCACGGCAGCGACCTCGAGCGCGCGCGCGCGGTGCTGCGGCGCGCGCTCCGGCGCGCGCCGGATTCGCCGGTCGCGCGCCGCGCCTGGTTCGATTTGGGGGTGGTCAGCGCCAAGCTGGGGGACGGCGCGGGGGAGCACCGCGCTTACACTCAGGGCCTCAGCACGGCCTGGGAGCGCGACCTGCGGGGCAACCTGTACTTGAACCGCGCGGAGTCGAGCATGGTAGCCGGGCGGCTGATGGACGCGCTGACTGACTATCACGCGGCGGTGCGCGCCGCCTCCGATCCCCACGTGCAGGCGCTGGCCTACTGGGGGCTGGCGATCGTGCGGGAGCGCCTGGGTGATTTACCCAAGGCGCTCGAGGCCGCGGGGCTGGCGCACCGCATCGCGCCGAACGCCTTGCAGCTCCCGAGCGTGTTCTTCGTGCCCCGGTATGATCTGCACTACTATCAGGCGCTCACCTTCATGGCGCTCGGGCGCGAGACCACGGCGCTGCACGAGCGCGTGCGCTGGCTGGGTCAGGCGGTGTCGGCCTGGGCGCGCTACGTCCGGGCGGCGGAGGCGGACACCGAGCCAGGCGCCGGCGTGTGGCTCCCCAACGCGCGCCTCCATCACGCGAGCTGCGAGCGCCAGCTGAAGGAGGCGCGGCGCGCGCTCGCCTCGCGTCCCCGCGCGCGTGAGGCACCCGCGCCCGACGAGGACGCGCTGTAGCCGCGAGCCGCGAGCGTCCTTGAGAGGTGAGTGGAGCTGTTCAATGCGGCTGCGGTCCCGCGAGAGGAGCGCGCCCAGGCGGTTCGAGGCCCTGCCTAGTTGAGCGGCGACACGAAGATGACCTCGACGCGGACGTTCTTGGAGGCCGCGCCAGGGGTGCCCTTGGGCACCAAGGGGAGTCGATCGCCGACGCCGCGCGCCTCCACGCGGGGCGCGCCGAACGCTTCCAGGCGGCGCGCCAGGTCCTTGGCGCGCTCGTCGGCGCGGGCGTCGTGGACCACCACCAGCAGCGGGAAGCGCGGGTTCGCCTTGGCGATCTTCGCGAGCGCCTCCAGCGCCTCCAGCGCCGCCGGGGTGGGCTTGTCGCCTTGAAACACCGCGCGGAGGGTGGCGGTGACGCCGGTGTCCTCGCGCCGCGGCTCGAGGCCGCCGCGCGCGCTCAGCGCCTCCAGTAGGCGGTCGGCGGCGGGGGAGGAGGGATCACCGGTGGTGGCGGCGCGCCGCACCTGGGTGAGCTGGCTGAGGCAGGCGGCGCGCGCGGTGAGCGCGGCGTCCACGGGGGCCGCTGCGGCGCCTTGGGTCTTGGCTTCGAGCGACTGCCCCAGCGTCTCCACGCTGGCGACCTGATCCTTCAGGCCAGGCCGCTCCGCGTCCAGCATCCAAGCCGACACGCACAGGAGCCTCGCCTCGGCGACGAGGGCGCGCGCCGAGATGAGGCGCGCCTCCTCACGGCGCGGATCGGCGGGGCCCAGCGGCGCGCGGGGCACGCGATCGCGCGCGACCTTGAGCTTGAGCTCCAGCGCCTCCGCATCGCGCTCGAGGGCGACGTGCTCTTCGTCGAGCTTGGCGAGCGCCGTCTCCCGCGTCTTCAGCTCCGCGCGGGCCGCCGCCAGGCGCTCTTCGGCGCGCCGCAAGCGCACCAGCACGAAGGCGTGGGAGTAGGCCGCGATGGCGCGCTCCGACAGGATGGCCGCGGCGGCCGGGTCGCCCGCCTCGTGAGCGGCCTCCGCGCGGCGCCGGAGCGACTCCGCGTGCTCGAACGCCTGGGGCGCTTCGGCGCGGGCCGCCGCTGCCTGGGGGCTCTCCGCCACTTGGTCAGCTTGGCTCAACACCTGAGGCCGCGGGGCGCTGGCGCAGGCGAGCACGAAGGCGGCGGGAGCCAGCAGCCACGCGGCGCGTTGGTAGGGGCGGCCCCCCGTGGCTGCCCCCACACGAGCGGGCCGCCGCGCGCCATTCACGGCGGACACCTGACGGGGCCTCACGGCGCCGCTCCGCTGGGCGCCGCGTCCAGTTGCTTCAGCTGCCCCACGGCGCGGTCACGGCGTGAGGTGGTCTCCTCCAGCAGGGCGCGGGCGCGCGCCTCCTGGGTGCTGAGCTCGCTCACGTCACGCTCGACTTTGGCGAGCTCCGCCTCGCGCTCGGTGGCGCGGGTGAGGGCGGTGGCCGCGGCGGCCCACTCGTAGGCCAAGCCTTCATTCAGCTCCGCGTGTGCGGTGTCCCCCGCTTGGCGCTGGTCGGTCGCCTTGGCCAGCGCCGCGCGGCTCTTCGCGACCGGCTCCGTGGTGGCGCTCTTCGCGGCGGGTGGGGCGCTCTTCAGCGCCTCGAGCAGTTGCTCCGCCTGAGCCCGCTCCCCCACGTCACGCGCCGCCAGCGCCACCCCGCTCCCCAAGAGGACCCAGGCGGCCCACCTCATCGGCCTCACGCGTAAGCTTCGCACGCGGGCGACTCAGCCACGAGGCGCCCGGAGCGTCAAGTCACCGCGCTGGCTCGAGTCGGCGCGCCGCGGTGCCTCGGCGCCAGGTGGCTCCTGCGACTGTGGTGCCGTGCGGCGGGCCTCAGGCGCTACCAACCCCCAAACCCCGATCGTGCGAAGTAGACCGGCGCGCGGTCGAGTGTGCTTCGGAGCAAGCCCGGTCGCGCTCTGCAGGGTGGACACGCGGCGGCGCTCGAGCGCTCCCCGAGCGGCGTTGCTCGCGTCGCGCCCGCGCCTCGTGTACGAAGCGCGCATGTCGGACGGCAAGCGCGGCAGCCAGCGCGTCGGCTGGGATGAATACTTCATGCAGATCGCGCGGCAGGTCGCGACCCGCTCCACCTGCGAGCGCAAGCACGTGGGGGCGGTCATCGTGCGCGATCGGATGCTACTCGCGACCGGCTACAACGGCTCCATCCGCGGCCTCGCCCACTGCGACGAGGTGGGCCACCTGATGGAGGACGGGCACTGCGTGCGCACCGTCCACGCCGAGGCGAACGCCATCGTGCAAGCCGCTCGGAACGGCGTGCGCATCGACCAGGCGGACATCTACGTCACCGCGTCGCCCTGCTTCAGCTGCTTCAAGCTGATCGCCAACGCGGGGATCCGGCGCATCTGCTTCGGCGAGTTCTATCGCGACGAGCGCATCTTCGAGATAAGCCAGGAGCTGGGCATCGTGCTGTCACACATCGTCGTGAGCGACGCGCTCCCGGTGGGGGAGCCCGCGTGACGCTGCGGGTCGGGGTGGTGGCGGGCGGTCCGTCGGGCGAGGCCGCGGTGAGCCGGGCCTCCGGGCGCGCGGTGGCGGAGGCGCTCACCACCGCGGGGCTGTACGTGGAGCTGTTCGAGCTCGAACCGCGGATCGCTGCCGAGCTCTTGGCGGCGGACCTCGACGTGGTGTTCCCGATCGCCCATGGGCCCATCGGTGAGGATGGCTGTCTACAGGGGCTGCTCGAGGTGATCGACCTGCCCTACGTGGGCGCCGGGGTGCTCGCCAGCGCGCTCGCCGCGAGCAAGCCGGCCGCCAAGCTATGTTTCCGTGCGGAAAATTTGCCGGTGGCGCCGGAGGTGGTGCTCCGGCGTGAGGCGCTCGCAGAGGACGCGGACGTCGCCTCGCGGATCCTGAGCGAGCTCGGCTGTGATCGCGGCGCGGGGCTGGTGGTGAAGCCCGCCTCGGGGGGCTCCGCCATCGGCGTGCAGCGGCTCGGCCTGGATCGGCCCGTCACCCGCGGCGAGCTCTTAGCCGCGCTCCACGCGAGCTGGGAGGTGGATCCGGAGGCGCTGATCGAGCGCTTCGTCGCGGGGCTCGAGGTCACCTGCGGCGTGCTGGAGGAGGACACCGGGCCGCGCGCGCTGAGCCCCACCTTGATCCACGCGAACGCGGCGACTTGGTACGACTTCACGTCGCGCTACGCCGCCGCCGGGAGCCGCCACGAGTGCCCCGCGCCGCTGCCGAAGGAGCGCCTCGCGCGCATCCAAGAGGTGGCGCTGGCGGCGTTCCACGCGGTCGGCGCGCGGGACCTGGCGCGCATGGACTTCGTGGTGCCCGAGGCGCTGACGGAGGACGTCACCCTGCTCGAGGTGAACACGCTGCCGGGCATGACCGCCACCAGCTTGTTCCCCGAGGCGGCGGCCGAAGCCGGCTGGAGCTTCCCCGAGCTGTGCCGTCACCTGGCGTTCCGAGCCCACGCGCGGGCCCGCCGCGCGAAGCCCGTCGAGGTGCCGCTGCCGATTTAGGGAGCGTCAGTCCTCCGCGCCAGGTGAGCTGAGCAGGGCCTTCTCGGCGGCGCGGCGCCGGAGCTTGGCGAGCAGCTCGTCACGGTTCGTGGGTGGGGTGAGCTCCGTGGCCGTGTGGGTCGAGATCGCGATGGAGACCGGCGCTGGCTCGTCCAGGCTCTCGGCGCCGAGGTTGGCCTCCACCTCGATCACGCCGTCCACGTGGAGGCTCTCGGCGCCGAGGCTCTCGGCGTCCACCTCGATCAGGCCCTCGAGGCTCTCGGCGCCGAGCGAGTGCTGCTCTGGCTCGCTCAAGCTCTCCGCATCCAGGCTGAGCGGCTCGCCCGCGGCGTCGAGCGGCGCCGCGGCTGCCTGCGGGGCCGACGCCTCGAGCAGGGCGTCACTGATCAAGTCATCCAGCGCGACCAGCGACTCGTCCTCGGGCTCGTCGCTCGCGGTGTCCGCCCCAGCGTCACTGTCAGGAGCCCTGACACTAGCAGCGCCGCCGTCACTGTCAGGAGCCCTGCTACTAGCAGGGTCACTGTCAGGTGTACTGTCCAGCAGTCGCGCGACGCCGGGCGCGCTCTGCTCGGGGCGCCGCGGAGAGGTGGGCGGCTCCTCCAGCTCGAGCAGGGCGTCCACGTCCTCGTACTCGTCGGCGGTGAGCGCCGCCAGCGCCTCCGCCGAGGCGATCAGCGCCTTGGTGCTGGCGTCGAAGCGGGTGAAGCCGATGCGCAGCTGGGAGGGCGCGTCGTCAGTTGCCGCGCGGAAATTTTCGACGGTGCCCTCGGCGCGCATCACGCTCTGGCCGCCGCTGAGGCGCACCTCGAAGCGCACCCGCGCGCCCACCGCTTGCGGCCGTTGATCCAACAAGACCACGCCGCGCCGCGAGAGCGTCCACCCCTCCGCCTGGAGGAACTCCTCCTCGGTGGCGTAGGGGCGCACGGTGCGGATGACGACGTGGGACAAGGCGCTCGCTTTCAAGGCTCAGCCGAAGAGAAGCCTGCTTGGTGTATCAAGAGAGGCCCGTGCTCTGCAACGGAGCGCCGCTTCGCGCGCTCGCCAATCGTGTGACGATGCGCGGCGAGATGACCGCGCCGCTGCCCCACGAGCGCCGCGGTGATCGCCGCAGCGGGCGCTTCACCATGGCGCCAGGGGCTGAGGCGAGCTACGGGCGTCGGCGCGTGGCGCTCGGGTGTCACCGAGCAGGTGTTCAGTCGAGCGAAGGGAGCAGAGTCCGTGCGAGTCTTGGTGGTTGGTGGCGGTGGTCGCGAGCACGCGCTCGGGTGGCGGCTTCAGTTGTGTGAGTCGGTGACGGAGGTGCTCGCCTGCCCGGGGAACGCGGCCTGGGCGGCGCCGGAGCTGGCGCTGCCCGGTTTGCCTGGCTGGGCCCCGCCGAGGCCGCTGTGCGTGGTGCAAGGCGACCCTGAACAGGTGGCGCTCGCGGAGCGCCCCGACTTGGTGGTGATAGGTCCCGAGGCGCCGCTCTGCGATGGCCTGGCCGATCGGCTGCGCGCGGCGGGGATCGCGGTGTACGGGCCGAGTCGGGCGGCGGCGGCGCTGGAGGGCTCCAAGGCCTTCATGAAGCGCTTCTGTGAGCGCCACCAGATCCGCACGGCGGCGTTCGAGGTGGTGAGCTCCCCTGCTGAGCTGGAGGGGGCGCTCGAGCGCTTCGCGGCGCGTGGTCAGGTGCCCGTCGTGAAGGCGGACGGCCTCTGCGCCGGTAAGGGCGTGGTGGTGCCGGAGACGCAGGAGGAGGCGCGCGCGGCGGCCGAAGCGCTGCTCGCGGGGCGCCTCGGCCGCGCGGGGCAGTGCCTGGTGCTCGAGGAGCGGCTCATGGGGCAGGAGGCGAGCGTGCACGCGGTGTGCGACGGCGAGGGCGCGCTGATGCTGCCCGCGGCGCAAGACCACAAGCGCATCGGGGAGGGGGACACCGGCCCCAACACGGGCGGGATGGGCGCCTACGCGCCGGCGCCGCTGGTGAGCCCCGAGCTGCTGGCGCGGATCCGCGAGGAGGTGACCCTGCCGGTGCTGCGGGGGATGGCGGCGGAGGGCGCCCCCTTCATCGGCACGCTGTTCATCGGCGTCATGGTCAGCCCGGAGGGGGAGCCGTGGGTGCTCGAGTTCAACGTGCGCTTCGGCGATCCGGAGACCGAGGTGCTGATGCCCATCTTGGATGGTGACTTGGCGGCCTTGCTGCTCAGCGCGGCTCAGGGTGCGCTGAAGTCAGATGCAGTGACCATCAGCGCGAGGAGCGCGCTGTGCGTGGTGCTCGCCTCCGCGGGTTACCCGGGGGAGCCGCGGGTGGGGGAGCCGCTCACGGGGGTACCCGCTGCGGTGGCGCAGGGCGCGCTGGTGTTCCAAGCGGGCACGCGGTTGACGGACGCAGGCCTGACGAATAGCGGCGGGCGTGTGCTGGGGGTGACGGCGGCGCGCTCGACGCTCGCGGAGGCGCGTGAGGTGGCCTACGCGGCGCTCGCGGGGCTCGAGCTCCCAGGGGGGCAGTATCGCCGCGACATCGCGGCGCGCGCGCTGCCTCGTGGCGCCGGGTGACGCCGCGGCTGGTGGACGAGGCGCTCGCCGCCGAGCTGCTGCTGCTCGGGGAGGTGGTGGCGGCGGCGACGGAGTCTTCGTTCGGGCTGCTGGCGGACGCCAGCTCGGCCGCCGCGGTGACGCGCCTCTTGGCCAGCAAGCCACGCGCGCAGGCTGGCATCGGGCTCATCTTGCCCGACGCCGCGGCGCTGCCGCGCTGGGCGACGGAGATCCCAGCGGCGGCGCGGGCGCTGATGGAGCGCTGGCCGGGTGCGCTCACCCTGGTGCTCCCCGCGCGCGCGGAGGTGGACCCGCGCCTGACGCGAGGGGGCACGCTGGGGGTGCGGGTGGCGGGGCCGTCGGCGGCGGCGCGCTTGGCACAGCGGACGGGGCTCGCGCTCACCGCGACCAGCGCCAACCCGACCGGGCGGCCACCGGCGCTGTCGGCGGCGGCGGTGGCGAGGGAGCTGCCTCAGGTGTGGGCGGTGTACGGGCGCGCGCCCGGTGGGCTCCCGTCGACCTACGTGGGTTTTCAGGGGGGCGCGCCGGTGCTGTTGCGGGCGGGCCGCGTTCCGGTAACGGCGCCGAACGCCGCACTGCGTTGAGCCCCGCTTGACTCAGGCCCCCTCAGTTATTAGGGCCACCCCGCGCAGCGCGTCCGTTTCGTGCTCGCTTGGAGGAACATGGCACGAGTGATCAACTTCAATGCAGGCCCCGCGGCGCTGCCCCTGGCGGCGCTCGAGCGCGCTCAGGCTGAGCTGCTGGACTTGGGCGGCACCGGGATGAGCGTCATCGAGCACAGCCACCGGGGCAAGGCCTACGAGGCGGTGCACCAACAGGCGCTGGGGCTGGTGCGCGAGCTGCTCGCGGTGCCCGACAGCCACGAGGTGCTGCTCCTCCAAGGCGGCGCGAGCCTCCAATTCGCCATGGTGCCGATGAACTTCCTCCCGGAAGGTCAGTCGGCTGACTACATCATCACCGGCTCCTGGTCGAAGAAGGCGCTCGGTGAGGCGAAGCTCGTGGGCAAGCCGCGCGTCGCCTGCGACGTCGGCAGCGGCGGCAAGTACACCCGGATCCCCACGCAGGCGGAGCTCGACCTGTCGAGCGAGGCCGCTTACGTCCACATCACCAGCAACAACACCATCGCGGGCTCACAGTGGCAGCGCTTCCCCGAGACGAGCGCGCCGCTCATCGCCGACATGTCGAGCGACGTCATGTGGCGGCCGATCGACGTCTCGAAGTTCGGGCTCATCTACGCCGGCGCTCAGAAGAACCTGGGGCCGAGCGGCTTGGTGCTAGTGATCATCGACAAGGCGCTGCTCGCCAAGGAGCGCGAGGGCACCCCCGCCATCCTCCGTTACTCCACGCACGCGGAGAACGGCTCGCTCTACAACACGCCCCCCACCTTCAGCATCTACCTCCTGCGCAACGTGCTCGAGCTGATGAAGGAGCAGGGCGGCCTCGCGAAGGTGGAGCAGAAGAACCGCGCGAAGAGCGCGCTGCTCTACAGCATCATCGATCAGGACGCGGACTTCTACCGCTGCCCCGTCGAGCAGGAGAGCCGCTCGCACATGAACGTGGTGTTCAACCTCCCCACGCCCGAGCTCGAGGCTGAGTTCATCAAGGCGGCGGGCGAGCGGAGCATCGTGGGCATCAAGGGCCACCGCTCGGTCGGCGGCGTCCGCGTCTCCATTTACAACGCCGCGGAGCTCGCTTGGGTCGAGGCCCTGGTCAGCTTCATGGCCGATTTCAGGAAGGGCAAGTGATGGCGAAGGTTCTGGTTTCAGACAGCCTCAGCAAGCAGGGGCTGCAGGTGCTCGAGGAGGCAGCGGGCATCGAGTGTGACTACAAGCCGGGCCTCGGTGAGGACGAGCTCGCCGCCATCATCGGCCAGTACGAAGGCCTGGTGATCCGCAGCGGCTCCAAGGTGACGAAGAAGGTGCTGGCGGCGGCGGAGAACCTGCGCGTCGTGGGGCGCGCCGGCATCGGCGTCGACAACGTCGACGTGAAGGAGGCCTCGCGCCGCGGCGTGGTGGTGATGAACACGCCCACGGGTAACGCGGTCACCACCGCGGAGCACGCCCTCGCGCTGCTGCTCAGCCTGGCGCGCAACGTCCCCCAGGCGAGCGCCAGCATGAAGACGGGCGCCTGGGAGAAGAAGGCGTTCGAGGGCCGTGAGCTCACCGGCAAAACGGTGGGCGTCATCGGCCTCGGCAACATCGGGCGCATCTTCGCGGAGCGCGCGCTGGGCTTGAAGATGAACGTCATCGCTTACGACCCGGTGGTGACCAGTGAGCGCGCGGCGGAGCTGGGGGTGGAGCTCGTCAGCTTGGATGAGCTGTTCCGGCGCTCGGACGCCATCTCCTGTCACACGCCGCTCACCGCGGAGACCAAGCACTTGGTCAACGACGAGGCGATCGCCAAGATGAAGGACGGCGTCCTGCTCGTGAACGCAGCGCGCGGCGGCGTCTATGAGGAGGCGGCGCTGGTGCGCGGGCTGGACTCCGGCAAGGTCGGCGGCGTGGCGCTCGACGTGTTCCCGGAGGAGCCGCCGGGGCTCAGCGAAATCGTGAAGCACCCGAAGGCGGTGGTGACGCCGCACCTGGGGGCCTCCACCAAGGAGGCGCAGCTCCGCGTCGCCGTGGAGATCGCGCAGCAGGTGGTCGCCTACCTGACTGAGGGCACCGTCACCAACTCGGTCAACGTCCCCTCGGTGCCGCGCGAGATGGCGACGGTGCTGGGCCCCTACGTCACCTTGGCGGAGCGGCTGGGGCGCTTCCTGGGGCAGGTGGAGTCCATCTCGCCGCGCAGCGTGGAGCTGGAGTTCGGCGGGGAGGTCGCGAACCTCAAGCTGGCGCCGGTGGTGAACGCGGCGCTCTCCGGCATGCTCGCGCAGTTCTTGGAGGAGCCGGTGAACCCGGTGAACGCGCCCACGGTGGCGATCGATCGCGGCATCGACGTGCGTGAGCTGAAGAGCACGGCGAAGGGCGGCTTCTCCAGCGTGGTGACGCTCACCGTCGCCGACGCAGAGGGCCAGCGCGTGTCGGTGGCCGGCACCCTGGCCTCCGATCGCGGCCCGCGCCTGGTGCGCTGGGGCGACCTGCACCTCGACGTGCAGCTCGAGGGCGCGCTCTTGGTGATGAAGAACGCCGACAAGCCCGGCGTGATCGGCAACATCGGGACCATCCTGGGTGAGTCCGGCATCAACATCTCGCGGATGCAGGTGGGCCTCCACCGCGCGTCGGAGCAGGCGGCCTCGCTGTGGCAGCTCGACTCCGAGCTGCCAGAGGACACGCTCGAGAAGATCCGCGCGGTCGCCTACGTGAAGCAGGCGTCCAAGGTGGTGCTGAGCTGATCTTGGGTTTGGGGGGTTTGGCAAGCCGCTACCCGGCGCCGTGGGAGGCGCCGGGTGCGCTGCGCGTCGCCGTCCGTGTCACCGTCAGCTCGTCAACCCAGCTGACAGGCTCAGAACTGCCAGGTGCCGGGCGTCGATGAGCGGCGCGCGATCAGCTTGCCGTCGTAGTTGCGCACCGTGGTGGAGCCGCTCATCAGCATCGGCAGCGAGGCGATGATGGCCACGCCGCCCACCGCCATCGCAATCAGCCCGCCGATCTCGAGCCCGCTCGAGTCCTTCACGCGCCCGATGCCGAACATCGCGCCGCCGCCGAGCGCCACCGGGGTGCCGATGGCGAGCGCGAGCACCCCCGTCTTGCCCCAGCTCGAGCTGCCGCCGCGGACATCGATGCGCGCGGTGCCGCTGCCCGGCTGGAGCCGGAACGCGTTGCTGGTGGTCATGCCATCGGCGGTCACGCGGGCCTCCATGCCGTCCACCTCGAGCAGGGTGCCGCAGGGCGCTGGGCAGGCGCGTTGCCAAGCGCCTTCGCGCATCACGCTCCGGAGCTCGAGCCACCCGTTCGGGAAGTTGACTTTGAACTCCACGCGCGCCTGAGTCGCGCTCGGCTTCGGCGCGGCTGGCTCGGGCCCCGCCGGCTCGGGGGCGAGCGCGCCGGGCGGTGGCTCGGCGGCAGGCGTAGGCGGCGCCTCGGGCGCCGCTGGGGCCTCGGGGGCGGGCGGCGCGTCTGGGCTGGGAGCGGGCGGCGCTTCGGGCGCGGGCGCCGTGCTCGGAGCGGGCGGCGTGGGGGCAGGCGGGGTGTCGGTCGCGCCGGCGGGCGTCGCGAGGCTCAGGCCGAGCGCGAGGGGAGCGCCCAATCGAAGGAGCTGCATCGGGGCGGAGCCTCTCAGGCTCCCGGCGCTCAGGCAAGGCCGCCGTGCCCGAGGGTGGGTCTAGCCGCGCGGTGGACGCGGGTGCTCGGCCGAGCGTCGTCCTCGACGCCGCTTGTCGCTAGCGAACCCCCAAAACCCACGATATGCCCCAGGTGAGATGGACGCGGTGGTGAGTCTTGCGCCCGGCACCGAGCGCAACGAGCTGGCGGCGGAGTTCGCCGAGACGGTGCGCGCCAACGTGACGCGCTCGTCCGCCAAGCGTGAGCTCTTGCGGCGGATGCAAGGGCTCGTCTACGTGGTGGTGAACGACCCGCCGCCGGGGACGGTGGACTCCGCGGCGAGCTGGGGCGGTGCCCTGACGTTGCGCTTCGACTTCGGGCTGCTCACCATCCACGATGGCCTGGTGGGCCGACCCGATTTGACGCTGCGGGGTGACCCCGCGGTGATCGCGGCGCTGCCCGACTTCAAGCCCCGGGCCTCGCTGCCCGTCGCGCGCCGGCTGGCGTCCAACCTCGGCACGCTCTGGTGGATCGCCTCGCGGCGCGCGCTCGGCGAACGCCTGACCATCTACGGGCTGAAGCGCCGCCCGGGCTTCGCCCTCGCGCTGCTCCGTATCATCTCGCGTCACCGCTGGTGAGCGCACCCAGGTGCCGCGCGCCTGACGGCCTCCTGGAGGCTCGCGGCGCGGCGAGCGCGCGCAGCCCGGTTGGCTCCTGCGTGGCCCCCGCGCGTGGCCAGGCGGCGCGATCGACGCGCTAGGACTCGCCCGCGCCGCGGTGTTGAGCTAGGTGGCGAGGGTGCGCTTCCGGCTCCGGTTCCTGCTCCAGGAGATCGACCTGCACCCAGGGGTCACGACCTTGGGACGCAGCGCCGACTGCCGCGTGAGCCTCGACGATCCGCTGGTCAGCCGCGAGCACGCGCAGCTCACCGTGCGCGGCGATCGCGTGGTGCTCGAAGATCTCGGATCGCGCAACGGGACGCTCTTGAATGGCGAGCGCACCACCGGCGCCTGTGAGCTGCGCGATAACGACCGCATCCGGCTGGGCGCCCAAGAGTTCGTGTTCCTCGCGCTCGACGTGGCGGAGGGCGCCTCCAGCCGCACCACCGGCTTCCTCACGCGCTGCGCCAGCTGCGGCGTCCCCTACGCCGCCGAGGCGGTGGCTTGCGTGAATTGCGGGAGCACGGAGCGGGAAGAGGACACCGTGACTCAGGTGAGGGGGAATGACGAGAACTGGATGCTCCAGTTGGTGCTCGAGGTGCTGCAGCGCGCGGAGGTGAAGCAGCGCCCGCACGACGTGGAGCGCCTGCTCGCGCAGGCGCGCGCGAACGTCGAGGGGCGCTTGGCCGGCGGCGCGGAGGTCTTCCCCGAGCACCTCGACGCGCTCGCCCTCGCGGCGGTGCGCCTCGCGCGGCACCTGAAGGAGCAGCGCTGGCTCGACTGGGCGCTCGAGCTCCACGTGTTGGCCCGTCGCTGGCCGAGCGCTGCGTTCGTCGCCGAGCTCGCCTCACCCGAGCTCGCGTCCTTGGAGCTTCAGGCGCTCACGCCCGGCGCGCTGCGAGAATGGCTCGCGCGCCTCGCGGAGGTCGCGCCGCCCGACAGTGAGCGACAGCGCGCCGCCCTGGCGCTGGGGGCGTGATGCGCTACCGCCTGCGCTACCTTCAGCACGACATCGACTTGGTGGATGGCTGGTTCGTAGTAGGGCGCTCAGCTGACTGTCAGCTCTCCTTGGACGATCCGCTGGTGTCGCGGCGCCACGCGCGGCTATCGGCTTCGGGGGATGAGGTGACGATCGAGGACCTTCAGAGCCGCAATGGGGTGCTCGTCAACGACGAGCCCATCACCGGACGTCGCGTGCTCACCCATGGGGATCGCATCCAGATCGGCAATCAGCGCCTGCTGCTGCTGCGCGCGGGGGACGACCGCCAGCAGACGCAGCTGCGGCTGCCGGCGACTCAGGGAGGGGGGAGCGCGGCGGGGCTGCTCTCCAACCTGGCGGACAAGGCGTTCGCGCTCGGGCGCGGCGCCGAGGCCGAGCGCATCTTGGCCGGTTACCTGGAGGGCGTCGCGGCGGACGCGCGCGCGGGGCTCACGGTGGAGGAGCAGACCCTCTCCCACGCCGCCGAGTACGCGGCGCGGCTCGCGGTGGCCACCGGCAAGGGGAAGTGGGTCGACTACCTGGTGGACCTCTACGCTCGGGTGGGGCGGCCCCTGCCGGCCTCCGCGGTGGATGGCCTGTACGCCGGGAGCGCCAAGGTGGAGGGGATCGATCTCCCGCGCCTGCGCGAGTACGTCGAGCAGCTGAAGGAGCGCTCGGCGTCGTTCGGTCCCAGCGAGCGGTTCCTGTTGAACCGCTTGGAGGGCCTGCTGCGCTTGGTCGCGCTGCGCTAGCGTGACGGGAGTCGTTGGGAGAGGGCGGGTTTGAAACCCGCCCCTACGAGTCTCAGCGTGAACGCATGAGTCGTCGTGGGGGCTGACTAGCTTTTGATCCAGCGGGTGGCGACTTCGCGCATGTGCTTGGCGAGCTCGGGGTCGTCGATCCGTTCGAGCCGCGCGGTGAGCTCGGGTGGTAGCGGCGCGGGCGGCTTCGGGGGAGGCAACGGACGCGAAAACGGCGTGGGCGCTTCCGTCAGCTGCCCGACCCGGAACCACAGCTTCCGCACCGGGAGCCCCTGGCGCACCAGGCGCGCGATGATGCGGGCGCTGAGGGAGCTGAGCTCCTGAGCCCAGGCGGACGAAGGCACCACCACGGTGAGCTGCTCGTCGACCAGCGTGCGCGCCTCGCTGCGCGCGGCCACGCGGGGGCCCACCGCCTCACGCCAGATCCGGCGGAGCCGCCCGCTCGGGTGCGCCTCCTCCACGCGCTCGAGCAGCGAGCCAAGCAAGGCGGGGCGCCGGGAGGCCATGCTCCATGACCTTAGCACGCCCCGCGATCACCGCGCTTCGACCCGCTGGACGAGGCAGCGGCGCTGAGCAACGCGAGCGCCTATCCTCGCGGGGTCTAGCGCGGCCAACGGTTCGCCGTTCGTCGCGCTCGAATCAGAGAGCTTCGCTGTGCGAAGGGAAGCGGCATCAAGCAGAGTCCGTCTGGTGGCGAACCGATCTGGGGAGCGCGACGCGGCCCTGGCGACCTCCCTCGGTTCGAGTACCTTGTGGAGCTGAACTCGAGCCTGCCGCATGTCCTCCCCCTCGGCGCCGCCGACCTCCGCCGCACCCACCGAGCCCGACGCCCCCATCAGTGAGGTGCCTGAGACGCCGCGTAGCGTGGTGCTGCCCGAGCCGCGCTCCTCGGTGCAGATCATCGAGGTCCGCCCGGTGGAGGGGGAGGAGGGCGCCACCCTGTTGTCAGCGCCGCAGCCCGCCTCGAGCTTCGAGCTGGAGACGGAAGATCGCCTGGGGCGGCTCGAGCGGGAGCTGCTCCTGTTACGGAGCCGCCTCGAGTCGATGGAGTCCGAGCAGCGCCTCGCCGCCGAGCGCGCGAAGCAGGCGCCGGGCGAGGCGACGCCGCGCATCAGCCCCAAGCTGCGGATGGTGCTGTTCTGGGCGGCGCTGCTGCTCTTGATGGCGGCCTACGGCTTGATGAAGAGCTAGGCGGCGAGCTGGTTATTTCTTTGAGGAAATGCAGGCTGCGAGGTGCGCTGATCGCCTCCTGCTCGTATCATCTCCGCTGCGTGAGCCGAAATTGCCGTGCGGCAATGATGGGCGGTGAGCCGCGCGGCTTCGCGCGTCGGCTGGTGGCACGCGCTGGGGACCGCGCTGCTCCCCAACCCCCAAAACCAAAAAAAGACAGCGCTCCTGCCGAGGGAGCGAGCGAGACCCCGCAGCTACGCGCCGGACGGGCACCGGAGGTGATGGGTGCCGGAGGTGAGACTCGAACTCACACGAGGGGTTACCTCGGCGGATTTTGAATCCGCTGCGTCTGCCAATTCCGCCACTCCGGCGAGCGCGTGAACGCCCCTTGCGAGGGGGCGCCACTCTTAAGAGATCTGCGCAGGGAGCGCCAGCAGGATTTGTGCGCGCGGCGCCGTTCGGTGTCGCTGTTCCGCCAGATCGCCGCGGCTCGTCATGCCGCAGCGCCCTCACCGCCAGCTGAGGCCATCGGCGCTCTCGAGCACCTCCAGGCGCAGCTGACTCGCGCGCGTGGAGCCGCCGTGGCGCCGGAACACGACGAGCCAGGCCCCGGACGGACGGACCAGCACCCGGGGTGTCGCCGGTGCGCCGCGCTCGTTCAGGTGCGCCAGTAAGGTCGGCTCACTCGAGCCCTCCGCGGTGAGGCGCTGCGCCACGAGCACGCCGCCGAGCAAGTAGCTCACGACCAGGCCCTGAGGGCCTCCGGCGGCGGTGACGGTCGCGGCCGCGGCGGCGTCGAACGCGACGGGCGTGGAGAGCTTCAGCTCAGCGCCCGTCTTCGGATCTCGGATGCTCACGCCCTCCGCGCTCGACCTCAAGAGCTTGGGCGCGCCGCGATCGCAGAGGAGGGTAGGGCTCGGGGCTTGGCGCGGCACCGCGCGGCTCTCCACCGCGCGCTCCGTGAGCGTCACCAAGAACAGCTCGATCGAGCCAGCTGGTCCACCGCCCGCGTCGCGTCGCGCCTCGACGAGCTGAGCCTCCGCGTCACCGCACGTCAGCGCGCGGCCCTGCCACAGGAGCTCTCCGGGTAACGTGAGGTGTGCGATCGGCTCACCCTGGGGTGACAGGTAGGCGAGCGAGTCGGTGCTCGGCTCGCGCAGCAGCGCACCGTGGGCGCCCACCCGCTCGAGTTGACCCTTCAGTTGGACCGTTCGCCGTTGGGGCGCTTGCTGGGTCGTTCGCTGCCGGGTCGTTCGCTGTTGAACAGTGTGACTGACTTTGCCGTCGACGAACGACGTGAGCTTCACGCCGGTGGGATCGTAGCTGAGCCAGGCGGGGCCGCCTGGCTGCGGCCACAGCGCCGGATCCCCCAGCTCGGGGACGATGACGCTCGGCGCCGCCGCTCCATGCGTCGCGCCGGCTCCCGCCGCGCCCGGTGGATTGGGCTGTGCGCCGGGCGCGCCCATCGGGCCCGGCAGCGCGAGGCTCACGCTCAAGGTGCCGTCGCTCGCCGCCCGCATCAGCCGCAGCCCCTCGGCGCTCGCCTCCACCAGGGTGTCGCCGCGCCAGGCGACCCGACTCAGTCCTAACGACTGACCATCTGCGGGCGCGAGCGCCGTCCAGCCGGCGCCGGCCTGATCGGGGGGCGGCTCCACGGCGACCCAGTGGCGCCGCGCGCCGCGGCGACCGAACAAGGAGACGGCGAGCGTGGCGCGGGCTCCGGCGCTCCCCGGTGGGTGAGGCAGCGGGCGCAGCTCGAAGCGCTGCACCGGTTCGGGTAGCTCACTGACGAAGGCGGGGCGTGAGGTGGGGAGCTGCGCCGCTGCGCCTTGGTTGGGGCAGGTGCCGGTGTCGAAGGCGCGCTCCGCCTGGGCGATTTGGCAGGCGAGCTGGAGCCCGCGCGCCAGATCCGCGATCAAGCCGAGGGTCGGCGATGGGGGGGCCGAGGGCTCTGGGCGGCGCGAGAGCTCGAGGGCGGTCGCCTCGGCGTCGAAGGCTTGGAGCCTGGCGGTGAGCTCGGCCAGCTCACGCACCTCGGCGGGGGCGCGGTGGTAGAGGTGGCGCTGGTGCTCACGGGCTTGGGAGGCGGCGGCGCTCGCGAGCGCTTCGCAGCGGGCGAGGGGCCGAGCGTCAGGTAAGCTGAGCGCCAGGCGCCGGAACACCTGCTGCTGCAGTATCCGCGCGGAATCAGGATCGATCGCCTCGGGTGGGCGCCCCTCCGTCACGCAGGCGGCGAGCGACACCACGGCGCCCTGGAGCTGGGCCGCGGTGCGCGTCGCTTGCTGGCGCTCCCACAGCCAGTGGCCGACGGCCGCGGCGATGAGCGCTGGTAGCCCCAGGCGTAGCCAGCGTGAGCTGTGCCAAGCGGCTGGACGTGCGGTGACCACCGAGGCGACGTATCGCGCGGCGCGGTGCCGTCCAACCGGCTTTTCAACGCCGCCCGGAAACAGGAGGCGTTCTTCAAGGACGCGTGGATCCTGTCATGAGGTCGACGACCGTGATCAGAGCGCCACCCATGGCGAAAACAGCGTCCGCCGGAGGCTCACGTGGGGCACCAGGAGGGAGTGAACCCCCAACCCTGCACGCCAGGCCCAGGGGGTCCGCTTGGGCGCCGCTGGGCCGTCGTGGGCCACTCGGGCCCGCCAAGTGTGCCACCTGTGCCAGATGAGCCAGCTGCGCCATGAGGCCTGACGCCGCACCCCTGGCGACCTAAGATTCACGCGCTTTCCTGGCTCACGATCGCTGGCACCAGCCTTGCACAGGGTGGGGCATTCTCTCTGAAGAATGAATGGAGGTCTTCGTATGTCGTCCTTTGGTCTCAAGTTCACGGCCCTCGCCGTTCTCCCGGTTGCCCTCGCTTGTGGTGGTGTGGCGACGGATGGCGCAGGTCAGTCAGGCTCGGGCCTGACGCGCGCGCAGAGTTGTGAAGATCTCTCGCAGAAGCTGCGGGCGGATGCGATCGCCCTGGTGCGCCAAGCGGCGGACGAGAGCCGAACGACCGGCTACACGCACGATGGTTGGGTCGGGGTGGGCGACCGCGGTGAAGAGGGCAACTTCGGCGGCGGTGGCAACGGGGGTAGCGGGGGCAGCGCCGGGGGCGGCGGTAGCGATCCCAGTCCCACGACGCCTCCATCGGGTCACTCCGAGACCAACAACCAAGTCGCTGGGGTCGATGAGGCCGACATCGTGAAGACCGACGGTGAGCGCCTGTGGCTCTTGCACGGTCAGGAGCTGATGGTGATCGACGCCTGGCCGCCGCAGAGCATCGGCGTGGAGCGCTCCCTCCCGATCGAGGGCACCCCCTACGAGATGTTCGTCGCCGACGGGCGCGCGTTGGTCTACTCCACTGTCTACCTGGACGTCCCGAGCCGGGATGGTTCTCAGGGCGGCTCCGGCTCCGGCTGGGGCACTGACGGCGGGGTGTGGGACGAAGGTGGCTACCCTGGCTACCCGGGCTCCTACGGGGTTCCGTTCACCAAGCTGACGGTCATCGACCTGGACGATCGGGCGCCGCGCACGCTGCGCGAGCTGTACTTCGAGGGCAACTACACCTCCTCACGCCGCCACGGCGACCAGGTGCGCACGGTGATCTCCGGAGGGATTTCGTACACGCCTCCGGGTTACTGGGACATGCCCTGGGGCGATCCGAGCAGCGCTCATCATCAGGCAGCGGTGGACCGCTGGGAGGCCAACCTGATCGCAGCGCTGAACGCGCGGCCGCTGGAGGATTGGCTGCCGCGGACCTTCGAGGGTGACGCAGGTGACCTGACCACCCTACCGCCGTCGTGCGGCGACTACTACGCCCCACCACCCGGTGAGACACAGCCCGGGTTGACCCGCGTGGTCGGGCTCAGCCTGAAGGACCCGAAGGTGGTGCGCGAGAGCGCGGTGCTCGGTCACGCGAACCAGGTGTACTCGAACGCGGACGCGCTGGTGCTGGCGCAGACGGAGTACACCGCGTCCTCGATCTGGGGCTCTAGCGGTGAGCGGACGGCGCTGCACCTCTTCGGCCTGGCCGGCCGTGACAGCAAATACCTCGCTTCGGGCTCGGTGACGGGGCACCTGGACGACCAGTTCTCCCTCGACGAGCGCGGCGGCGTGGTGCGGGTAGCGACCACCAGCTGGGGCTCCAGCTCCTCGGGTGAGTCGGAGAACTACGTGTTCGCGCTGCGCCGCGACGCGGGCACCCTGAAGGTGGTCGGCAGCACCGGGCCGCTGGCGGAGGGCGAGCGGATCTTCTCGGCGCGCTTCGTCGGTGACAAGGGCTACCTCGTCACCTTCCGGCAGACCGATCCGCTGTTCGTGATCGATCTCTCGAACCCGAACGACCTCAAGGTGCTCGGGGAGCTGCACATCCCTGGCTTCAGCGACTACATGCACCCGCTGGACGCGGGGCACCTCGTCACCATCGGCCGCCACCGCGCGGATGACGGCTGGAGTGAGGACGCGCTGGCGCTCCAAGTGTTCGACGTGACCAACCCGACGCAGCCTTCGCTGAAGCACAAGCACGTGTTCAAGAGGGACGGGTGGTCCAACGCGAGCTACGACCACAAGGCGTTCTCCTTCTATGCGGATCGTGAGCTGATGGCGTTCCCCTTCAGCGGTTACAACGAGCGCGGCATGCAGGCCTCACTCGAGGTGTTCCACGTCAACGCGGCGAGCGGCTTCCGGCAGCTGGGCTCCGCGGATCACTCGGACTTCCGCTACGGTTATGGCAACGAGGTGCGGCGCGGGGTGTTCATCGATGAGTTCGTCTACTCGATCTCCGGTGGCGCGATCCTGATCCACGCGCTGAGCGACATGAGCCAGCCCATCGGCACCTTGCCGCTGCCTGACACCTACGGTGGCGGCGGCTACGACCCCGGCCCGGAGCCGTGGGAGAGCGGCGAGCGGCTGTAGTCAGCACCGCTGGTCGGTGGGGGGCGCGGCTCGCTGCGCCCCTGGCCGACTGGCCCTCGTTCGGCAGCCAAGCGAGCTGAGCCCCCGGTGCCTTGGGTATCGGGGGCTCGGGTGTTTTTGAGGGGCGAGCGGTTTTGTTTTTTTGGGGGTTCACTCCCTCCTGGTGCCCCACGTGAGCCTCCGGCGGACGCTGTTTTCACCGTGGGTGGCGCTGTGATCACGGTCCTCGACCTCATGACAGGATCCACGCGTCCTTGAAGAACGCCTCCAGTTTTCCGGGCGGCGTTGAAGAGCCGGTTGGACGGCACCGCGCTCGAGCGCAGCCGCACGGCTAGGTGCCCTGGATCATCCGGCTATTCATCAGGCAGGCTCACAGACTACCAGCGCGGCGTCCAGGACGTAGAGCGGGCGCCGGCTGTCGCCGCCGGACAGGTAGGGCGCGCGGCTCAGCACCCGCGGGGTGAAGCCCAACGCGGGCAGCACCCGCCCGGTCAGGTCGCGGGCGGCCTCTGCCCAGGTGTCGCCGGTGACGCCGAGCGCCTCCAGCGGGTGGCGCGGGGCGGCGCCCTGGTAGTACATGGGATCGAACGGCAGGGGCACTGACAAGAGCAGGCGGCCCCCAGCGCCATGAGCGCCGCGAGCGGGGGTGAGCAGGGAGCGCAGGTTGGTGAGCAGGGAGCGTGGCCGCGGGCAGCGGTCGATGACGTTGAACAGGCAGATCAGCTCGAAGGGCCGCGCGGTGAGCTGGCTCGTGCTCGGCCCTTCGAGGTCATCGGCCAGGTCGACCCGGTGACACGCGTAGCCGCGGCGACGGAGCCGCCGGGCCATGGCGAAGGAGCGCTCGGTGGTGACCACCTCGCTCGCGACCGCGCGGATCCGCTCGGTGACGTCGCCCGCGCCGGCGCCGACGTCCAGCGCGCGGGTGAGCCTGGTTGGCTCGGGGAGCGAGAGCAGCGCGCGGAGCTGCGCCTCGCTCACGAGGTGCATCGGGTACATCCCGAGCAGCCCATTGGCGTCGAAGTCGGACACCAGCGCGCTCAAGGCGCCGCGAGCGGCGGTGCGGAGCCAACCGGGGCGGCTCGTGACGACGTCTCGGAGGTAGGCACGGGTCTCGTCGTCTTGGCTCAGGGTGAGCAGGCTGAGGCCCGGCGGGTACGCCGCCTCGGGGATGGCGTAGTGGAGCCTCGCGCCGTGGGCTGCCGCTTCGGGTGATTCGTCAGCTTGGATGCCTGTTTGGGCTACGCTGGGAGCTGATTGTTTCCGCGCGGATTCGTCCAGCGCGCTCATGGGCTGCGAGGTCGCGCGGGCCACGGCTCAGCTCTTCGGGAGCGGGCGCTCGCGGAGGTGCCACGCGATGCGGGTGGCCAAAGTCATGATCGCCTGCTGCGGGTTCACGCCGAGGCTGCTCGGGACGATGCCGCCGTCCACCACGAAGAGCTCTTCGAGCTCCCAGCAGGCGCCGTTCGGATCGATCACCGAGTGCGCCGGGCTCACCCCCATGCGCGTGGTCCCGAGCGGGTGCTGGGAGGAGCACTCGAAGCGCTTGGCCGGGATGCGCCGCAGATCGATGCGCCGCAGATCGTCCATGCTGCGCACCGGATCCATCCCGAGGATCGGCAGGTACACCTGCTCGGCCCCCGCCGCGAAGTAGGTCTCCGCCATCACCTCCGTGATGCGAACCATCGCCTCGCGGTCGCGTGCGCTCATGCGGTAGGTGCTGAAGGTGCGACCCAATAGGTGGTGCAGCTGACCACCTGGGTCATCGTGGAGCATGCCGCCGAAGATCGACAGCCGCGGCACGCCGCGCGCCTTCTCCACGTGCTCCGGCCCAATCCCCTTCATGGTCGCCGCCAGCACCCCCGGCGGCACGTAGAGCGCCGTGAGGGTGATGCGCTCGTGCTCGTAGGCGTCGGAGAAGGCGCTCTGCAGCGCGCCCTTCCAGCCGTTCAGCTCCCGATCGAAGCGCGCCATCATGCGGAACGCGGGGTGCACCGTCATGTTGCGCCCGAGCTGCCCGCTCTGACGCCCGATGCCGAGTCGGCGGAGCACGCCGGGCGTGTTGTAGGCGCCGGCGGCCATCACCACGCGGCGCGCGCGCACCCGGAAGTGACTGCCTGGCTTACGGAGCCCGCCGCCGTTGTAGAGCCGCCCAGTGACGCCCACGGCGCGCTCCCCGTGGGTGAGGATGGTGTCCACGCGGCAGTCGGAGACGAGCCGCGCGCCGCCCGCGAGCGCGCCCGGCAAGTAGGCGATGTCGACGCTCAGCTTCGCCTGGTGGGGGCAGCCGAAGTTGCAGCGCCCGCAGCCGTCGCAGCCCAGCGTGTTGCGGCGCATCGGCTTCAGCTCGTAGCCCAGGCGCCGCGCGCCGCGCTCGAAGGCGAGCGTGGACTGGGAGCGCATCTGGATCGGCACCTCCTCGATGTGGGTCGCGCGCTCCACCGCCTGGTACGCTGGCTCGAGCGCCTCCTCCGTGAACATGGTGAGCCCCATCGCGTGCCAGCCAGCGAGGATGGAGCCGGGGATGCGGAAGCAGACGCCGCCGGTGAGCACCGACGAGCCACCCACGCAGCGCCCCATGGTCATGTTCACCATCGGGGAGTCGCCCACGCCGAGCACGAAGGTCAGCCCACCGTCCCGAAACAGGTGCCTCAGCGTCTCACTCGGCCGCATGGCACCGTATTGTTCCGGGCGGAAATAGCCGCCCTCCTCCAGCACGATCACCCGCTGCCCCGCGGCTGTCAGCTCGTGCGCCACCGCGGCGCCGCTGGCGCCGGAGCCCACCACCACCACGTCGCAGTCGAGCTCGAGATCCACCTCGCGATCGACGAGCCGGCCTTGCGTGATCGCGTCGCCCCCGCCGTCCGAGCGGCGCGCACCGCTCAGGGGTACTGACTTCAGGCCGCTCACGCCTGCCCCCGCTCGCTCGCGGCCTGCGAGTCGACGAGGCAGCGCCCGTCGAACCCGATCTCCTGCGCGGCGCCCGCCTCCTCGTAGTAGATGATGCAGAGCATCGCCTTCACCGCGAGCAAGAGCCCCGAGGCGAAGCCCTGCTCCACGCGGCTCAGCACCTGCGCGCGCACTTCGAGCGGCATGGCAGCGAGCGATCGCGGCTGGCCTCCAACCAGCGGCGCCAAGAGGCTCAGGGCGAACAGCGCGGCCAAGTAGCCGGTGCGTCCATCGGGGCCGCTCCGCTCGAGGAAGTCATCGAGCTCACGACCCAACCAGGTCAGACGCTCGGCCGGCGGTGGCCCCGCTTCGCTCATGAACAGGCACTCGGCGACGGCCAGCGCGCGCGCGACGGCGCGGGGCCGGTGGAGCCTTGGAGGCAGCGTGAGCTCGCTCGCGGGGACCCCAGAGCTTGGATCGATGGGGGGGGAGGTGGGCACGCGCCGAGCCTGCCCGAGGGCGCGGGGCAACGGTAGCCCGTTTGTCGTACCGCGCGACGTTCGTGTGACGGGTCGAGTCGCTGGTGGCTCGAGCGGCAGATAGCTCGAGTCGCTGGTGGCTCGAGCGGCTGGTGGCTCAAGCCGCGGGTGGCGGCAGCGAGCTCAGGCGCTCGTGGCTTGGGTGCGCCTCGCTCCGCGCCGCAGCCGGGCGGTGCGCTTGATCCAGGAGCTCGCGCAGCACCGCGCGCATCAGCGCGTCGAGGCTCGAGTGCCCCGTCTTCCGTAGCAGGCCGCGGACCTGGCTCTTCAGCGTGTGCTCGCTGATGCCGAAGCGGGTGAGCAGCTCGGTGCGCGGCGTCTGCGTGATGCTCGCCGCGAGCAGATCGCGCTCGCGCGCGGTGAGGCCACACTCCACCCTGAGCCGCGCGAGGTAACCCGAGAGCGCGTGGTCCGTCACCGGCCCGAAGCGCTTGGCGTGCTGGAAGAACAGCTCGAGATCGACCTGCCCGATGGGGCTGAGCAGGCATTCGGCGCGGAGCGACTGCGCCAGGTTGATCTGATCGGGGCGATCGGCAGGTACGATCACCAAGAGCGGGAGCAGCGGTAGCCGCTGTCGCACCCGCTGGAGCAGCGGGAGAGCGTCAGTCACGCTGAGCGCCACCACCAAGCCGTGGTAGCTGCCGGTGGCGAGCAGCGCCTCGGCGGCAGCGCACGAGGCCACGCGCGTGACGTCCCAGCGCGGTGTGACCTCGAGGCCGGGAGACAGCAGCAAGAAGCTCACTTCAAGACAGATATCGAACCGGATGGCAGGTGGCAAGACCAACCCATCACCTGTTTCGAGAAGTGAATGCTCGAAAGGGATGGGGTGGCTCCGTGAAGTGAGCACCACCGGGTCGAGCGGGCGATGGAGCGTCGGCCTCGTGAGCGCTGCGTGAGCGCACGTGCCAACCCGAATTCATGGGCGCCGATGGAGCGCCGCGGCGATGTCGGCCAGGGCGCTCGACACGGCGCCTTCCGCCATCGCGGGGTAGGGCGAGATGCGCAGGGCGCCGCGGCGGGTGTCGACGTCGACGCCGATCGCGGCCAGCGCCTGGACCAGCGCGCCCTGGGCGCGCGCGTCGAGCGCGCCGACGTCGAGCGCCACCGTCCCGCCACGCGCGCGCGGCGTGAGGCAGCGGAGGCCGCGCTCGGCGGCCTCATGGAGGAGCCGTTCGGTGAGCTCCAGGCTGCGAGCGCGGAGCGCAGGGACACCCGCGCTCAGGATGAGCTCGAGCCCCGCCTGGGCGCCGAACAGGGGCTCGACGGGCGGCGTCCCTTGCTGGAACCGCGCGGCGCCAGGCGCGGGCTGGTAGTGCTCCCCAAAGTCAGGAAAGCTAACGGAGCCGACCCAGCCGGGCGCCGCAGGCTGAAGCGCCGCGGCGACCTCCGGCGCCACGTAGAGCATCGCCAAGCCCATGCTCGCCCCGCACAGCCACTTGTGGACGCCCCCGAGCACCACGTCCGCCGACACCTCGCCGACGTCGAGCGGCACCACGCCGAGCGCCTGGAACCCGTCGACGATGAGCAGCGCGCCCGCCGCGCGGCAGGCGCTGACGAGCGGCGCGAGCTCGATCAGCGCGCTGGCCCGCGGCTCCACCCAGGGCAGCGCCACCGCGGTCACCCGCTCGTCGATGGCGGCGACGAGCGCCTCCGCGTCGCGCTCACCGCCTGGCGCTTCGATGGGGTGCACCTCGAAGCCGCGCGCCGCCTGCGCCTCCCACAAGAACCTCGACGAAGGGAATGCCTGCCGGCTGATCAAGATCCGGCGCCGCCGAGGCTCGGCGCGCCCCTCACGGTAGCCGACCCCGGGCTGGAGGCTGAGCGCGACGCTGGCCTCCGCCGCGCTCGCGCTCGGCATCAGCGCGACGTCTCGCGGCGGCGCGCCGATCAGCTGGGCGAGCAGTCCACGCACCGTCTCCATCCGCTCGAGGTGCAGCGGCACCGAGCGCAGGCGATGGCTCAGGCTCGCGGCGTACTCCTCGAGGTAGGCGCGCGCGGCGATGGGGAGCGGACCGATCGCGTGCGTCGCCAGGTAGCGGCGCTCGCTCAGGATGGGTAGCTGAGCGCGGAGCGCCGCCCAAGGAGCCTCAGTCATCGAAGGTATCCCGTCACTGGGCCCCTCGAGTCGTAAGTCTATTGGACTGTCAGGACGCGCGCGGCGTGGTGAGTCTGGCATACGATGTGCCCGCTCGAGACGTCACTCAGGGAAGCTGATCTCGTACAGGCGGCTGAAGAACGCGCTCGCGGCGCGTGAGATGTGCTCGGCGCCGGCCACCGCGCGCGCCTCGGGCGCTCCCTCGGGGATCATGGCGGCGACGCGCACCGAGTCCCCCGCGTGGTCCACCTCGAGCTCGCTGTGGAGCTTCAGCCACTCCAGCGGGGCGCCGCTCACCTCCGCCTGCCGCGCGAACTCATCGTTGATGAAGCAGTCGACCTGCATCCCGAACACCTCGACGAGCAATGAGGCGCCGACGCCGAACCAAGGATCCGACTCGACGTACTCGAGCTCCAGCGCGCCGGAGAGGCCTGCGGCGGCGCTGAGTGCCTCGGGCGCGTCGCTCCGGTAGGCCTCGATCCCGCGCATCAGCTTGGCAAACAGCCCCTTGTGCGCGCGTGAGAAGTCGCCGCGCCCCAGCTCGTCGTGCAGCTGATCGGCGAGCACCGCGCGGATCTCGTCGGTGGGCGCGCGGGCGGTGAGGCTCGCGAGCCGGCGCGGGAAGTCACGGATGATCGCGCGCTCGAAGTTCGCCATGAGCAGCCACAGCCGCTCGAGGCTGACCGGCTCGCGCCTGAGGCGCCGGAAGTAGGGGTGCTCCACCAGCGACCAGCGCTCGTGTTGCGCGACCACGTCGCGCACGCGGCGCGGCTCGTGCACCCGCACGCGCCGGGTGCTGGCGCGCTTCACGCCTTCACCGCTGAAGGCGCGCGGCGAGAAGTACACGGTGCTGCGTGGCTGGCCTGCCTCCTCCCGGTAGGACACGTAGCTGACGACGCCGGTCGACTCCTGCGCGGCGCCGCCCGCGCCGTTGCGGAGCGCCGTCACGCAGGCCTGGAGCGGCTCACGTGGCAGCTCGATGGCGTCGAAGAGCTCGCCCAAGCGCTCGAGGCTCTCGCTGTCGTTCGCCGCGTAGCTCTCGATTGGGAAGTAGAGCGTCGCTTGCGCCGGGGTGCGCGGATCGTCCTCGCCGAAGGTGAGGCTGGTCACCAGCGGTCGGTTGTCGTAGGGGCCGTCGCCGGCGCCCAGCGCCTGGAGCGTGCGGGTCGCGCTCCCCGCCGCGACGCCGCGCGCCGTGCCGAGCACCCGCTCGAGCTCGGCTCCAGTGACGCCGCGGTGCCGTAGGTAGATCTTGACGCGGGGGCCGTCGAGATCGATGGAGAAGTACGCGAGCTCATGGCCCTCGCCGGAGGTGATGAGCTTGCCCAGCGTGGGCCAGGCGGCGCTCAAATCCATGCGGCAAAGCGCCTCCTCCGTCAGGGCCGCGGCGTGGCCGCGCCCCCAGCTCGAGAGATCGAAGTACACCTTGGCCGAGGGCTCCTCGCGCGCGGGATAGAACTCCAGCGCGTGCCAGATCCCGAAGCGGCCCATGAGCCTTGCGCCGCCGGGCCCCTCGTCGAGGAACAGCGCCTGGAGCCGCTCGCAGCGCTCCGTGGCGAAGCCGAGCTGCTCCCCGAGGCGCCGAGTCAGGGCCACGCCCGCGGCCGCCTGAGCGGTGATGTTTGGCTCGGCGCCCTGCGCCTCCACCAGCACCCTGAGCGCCAGCCCCTGGGGGGTGAAGGCGACGCTCGGCTCGAACACCGAGTGGTCGGAGCACACGTCGGAGTTCCAGCTGGGCCCGTCGCCGATGATCTGCCGACCCCAGGGGGCGGTGAGCAGCCGAAAGCCGTCCAGGATTTGGGTCAGTTTATCTGATAAATGGGCCGCGTTGGCGAGCGGCTCGAGGCACGCGCGCCCGAGCTCGTCCCAGCTCTCGTGGGCGTGGGGGTTGGAGGTTCCCGGGTGTGATTCGCTGAGGTCGCGGGTTGACATGGCGGCTCCTTGGGTTCGCTGCGTGGCTGGTGGGCGCCCCCTCGGCGTCCGTGACCTCAGGGGTGTTGTGAGAGCAGGCGGCGAAGTCGTGAGGCGAGCTCACCACCCTCGAAGTTCTTTTGGATCCAGGCGTCGGCGCCGACCTTGCGCGCGCGCTCTCGCAGCGACTCCTGATCGGTGCTCGAGTGCAGCACCAAGCGGGTGTGCGCCGGCGCCACTTTGCGGATCAGCCCGAGCAGGCGGTCGCCCGGGAGCGCGGGGATGTTCACGTCGAGCAGCACGATGTCTGGCTGGAACGCGCGCACCAAGTTGGAGGCGCCGATCGGCTCGGCGGTGGACCTCACCTCGAAGCCCTCCGCCTCGAGCGTCCGCTCGATCAGGCGCAGCTGGTGGAGATCGTCATCCACCACGACCACCCGCGTCGCGCCCGGCCGCCTTTGGGCCTCAGGCACGGGACTCCAGGGCGAAGCTCCGGATGGTCTTGATCAGGAGATCGCGATCGACGGGCTTGGTCAGGTACTCCTTACAACCCGCCTCCACGGCGCGGTCGCGGTCCTCCTTCGAGGCGTGCGCGGTGAGGGCGACCACCGGGATGTGGCAGAGCGCCGGGTCGGCGTTGATCTTCCGCGTCACCTCCCAGCCGTCCATCCCTGGTAGGGACAGATCCATCAGCACCAGATCGGGGAGGTGGCGCGCCACCAGCTCGAGCCCGCTCGGTCCATCTTCCGCCTCGATCAGCTGGACCACCCCGCTCAAGTAGCGGCGCACGATCTCGCGGTTCTGGCTGATGTCCTCGACGTACAGCACCCGGAGGCGAGGTCCATCCACCGAGCGTCGGTGGACCACCGCGCGCTTCACCTGCTCGACGACTCGCTCCACCGCGACGCCGTTCTTGGCGATGATGTGCGCCAGCCCATCGTGCAGCGACACCCGCTCGGCGGAGCTCAGATCTTTCCCGGTGAGGACGATGACCGGCGTGTGGTCGCCGTCTTTGCGCATCCTCCGGAGCACCTCGAAGCCGTCGAGCTCGGGCATCATCAGGTCGAGGATCACCAAGGTTGGAGGGTGGGTCGCGATGCGATCCAGCGCCTCGCGCCCAGAGCGCGCTCCGAACACCCGGAGCCCCTCACCGCTCAGGCGTCGCATCACCAACTCGCGCGCGCCGTCATCGTCATCGACCACCAAGATCTCGCCGCTCGGCCGCGCCACGCGGCGCACCACCTGGCTCAGCCGCTCCGGCTCCACTGGCTTCACGAGGTAGTCGCAGGCGCCGAGCGCGAAGCCGCGCTTGCGCTGCTCCTCCACGCTCACGATCACGACCGGGATCTGTGACAGCGCCGGGTCGTCGTTCAGCGCGGCCATCACCGACCAGCCGTCCATGCGCGGCAGGTGGATATCGAGCACGATCACCTGCGGCCTCAGGTGGCGCACCAGCTGCACGCCTTCCACGCCGTCATTCGCGCTGAACACGCGGAAGCCTTCGCCTTCGAGCTGCCCTCGGAGCAGCTGCCTCACCAGCGGGTCGTCGTCGATGATGAGCACCGACGTCGCTTCGTCCAAGGTGGCGTCCGGCTCCGATGAGGGCGTCTTGATCGGCCCGCTGCTCAGCATCGACGCGGGCAGCACCACCGTGAAGCAGCTGCCGCGGCCCTGGACGCTCCTCACGCTGACGCTCCCGCCGAGCAGCCGGCACAGCTCCTTGACGATCGCGAGGCCGAGGCCGGTGCCGCCCGCGGTGCGCCGGCTCGAGCCGTCCACCTGCCTGAACTTGTCGAAGATGTGGTTGAGATCGGCGTCCGCGATGCCGACGCCGGTGTCCTCCACCTCGATCACGAGCCCCGCGCTGCGCGCCGCGACCCGCAGCACGATCTCACCGGTGTCGGTGAACTTGCTGGCGTTGGTGAGGAGGTTCAGGATGATCTGTCGGAGCTTCAGGCTGTCGGCGAACAGGGAACTCGCCTCCTTGGCCACCTCGCACCGGAGCTCGACCTCCTTGGTCTTCAAGAGCTCGTTCACCGTGCGGCAGCACTCGCTCACCAGCTCATAGGTGTCGATCGGCTCGGGCACGACGTCGGCGTGCCCCGACTCGATCTTGGAGAGATCGAGGATGTCGTTGATCAGCGCGAGCAGGGTGCGCGCGTTGCTCTTGATGGTGCTGAGGTCGCGGCGCCCGTGCAGCGTGAGCCGATCCCCCTCCTCGCGCGCGAGCAGATCGCAGTAGCCGATGATGCCGTTGAGCGGCGTCCGGATCTCGTGGGAGAAATTAGCCAAGAACTCGCTCTTCAGCCGCGCGGCGTTCTCCGCTTCTCGCGCGTGGGCCTCGGCTCTGGCCTTGGCGATCGCGAGGTCGGACGACAGCTGGTCGAGGTCCTCGTTTTGCTGCCGGATGATCTCCATGTGCAGCGCGCGCTGCTGGTAGCTCGCGACGGCGCGCTGAGCGAGCCGCTCCTTCACTTGGAGCTCCGTCTTCAGCGCCTCGTTTTCAGCGAGGAGATCGGCGAGGGAGGGGGAATTTTTCGGATCAGTCATCAGAGCCGAAGGCCAGGGTGGTCAGGGTGGTGTTGATGTGGAAGCCGCAGTAGATCTCGAAGTGGCAGTTCATGCCGGCCGAGGGGGGCGCGGCGGCGAAGGTCTGTGACAGCGCCGGGAGCTCGCCCTTCGTCTCGGCGATCAGGTGCCTGCCCGAGCAGTGCAGGAGCAGCGCGGCTTGGGGGTTCTTCACCTTGCGCGGCAGCTCGTCCTCGAAGAACGCGCGGGTCGCCTCCGCCATCGAGCCGAGCGACATCAGCTCGAGCTCCGTGTCGTCCTCGAGGTAGTTGGCGAACTGGATGGAGCCGTCCTCGAGCGGCAGCCAGGGCGAGCGGATGAAGAACTCACGCCCCACCTTGAGCGCCACGGTGGTCTGGGCGAAGCCGCGCGGCATCCCGAACGAGAGCTCATCCACGCCCACCCCCAGCAGCTCGGCGTAGCGTGGCGCCGCGGGGCGACCATCGATCTCCAAGGCGCGCTTACCGCTCTCATCCACCTTGGTGATGACCAGGCGCTTGCCCGTCGGCTGGTACGCGTGGGAGCGCAGCGCGCCCCAGGGCGCTTCCGTGCGGAACATGACGACCAGCGCCGAGTTCGGGATCACCTGATCATCAGCGTGGATCAGCGCGCTCCCCTCGATCGGGTGGAGATCGTTGGCGCCGCCGCCGACCAGCACCGTCCCCTGGTTCTTGGCCAGGATGCCGAGCAGGAGCTCCTCCTTCTTCTGCTGGAAGCCGTCGTCGATGACGAGGCCCACGTGGCGCCGCAGATCCAGATCGGCCTGCCGCGTGCCGAGCTGGTCGCAGGCCGCGCGCATCGCGATCTCCCCCGCGCGCAGGGCGTCCTCCTTGAGCCCCCCGGTGAGCCCGACGCCCACCTCGAAGTCGCCAGACAAGGCGCCGAGCACCGCCGTCTGCTGGTGGATGCCGTCTCGGTCCACCTCGCCCCCGGTGCTCGCGCCGATCAAGCGCGCGCGTGGCAGCCGAGCGCGGATGGCGCGGTTCAGCTCCAGGTGGTCGTAGCTTCGGGCGGCGAACAAGGTAACGAAGGTGGGCTCCGCCCCGCGGAGCTGGGAGATGAGGTGCTCCGCCGCCTGCGCGGGATCGCGATGGCTGGTGCGGGCGGACTCGAGTATGACTCCTGCCATTCAATATTCCTAGTTAGAAACAGTCGGTCGCCGCGGGATTCACGGCGTATGCTGGGGTTTATAGGGTTAGTATTCCTAGTTAGAAACAATCGGTCGTGCGCTGCCTCGAGCTCATGGCGAAGGGGTGCTCACAGGTTGCTGCCGGGGTGGCTCTGGTGGCAGCTCGACGTGCACGAGTCGAACGACTCCGGGCCGCCGCCGACGTACATATTGGTGATCGGACCGAAGGCCGCGACGTGGCTCTCGGGGTAGCTCTGGTGACAAGACATGCAGGCTGACTTACTCACGCGCTGGGTGCTCTCGCGGGTGGTGTGACAGCTCGAGCAGTTCTTGGTGGAGCGCCCGAAGCGCTCGCTCCGCGAGTGGATGAAGTGGGTGCGGACGTACACCGGCCCTTCGAGCTCGAAGCCGAGCGGGACGTGGCAGCCGTTGCACGCGCCGCGGTTGGCGTTGCCGTGCAGCACGCGCCCGAGGTCGCCCGCGAAGGCCTGGCTGTGGCAGTCGTTGCAGCCCGAGGTGGCCAGCGCAGGCTCCGTGCGCTCCGCCTGGCCCACTTGGATCTCGAGGGTGGAGCTGTGGGGGATGTCTTGCCCCAGGTAGGTGCGGCGCGTCTTCAGCGTGATGAGGTAGCTGCCGCTCGGGGCGTTGTCAGGGATATTGAAGGTCACCGTATCTGACAAGGGCATCTCCCAAGCGCCGCTCTCCGGGAAGAAGGCGCCGCCGAACAGGACGTGCGCGGGCGGCACCAGCTGCGCCTCGGCGTACATGCCGTCGCGCTCAGGCAGACCCAAGGTGAGCGTCTCCGATGGAACGAGGAACTGCTCGATCGGCGCGACGGTGCGGACGGCCTGGATGTCCTGCGCCGGGCCGATCAGCTGGATCGCCGTCATCCGCTCGCGGTGCTTGCGGCGGTAGTAGGTCGTGGTCGCGTCGAAGAACGCGCGGTAGTATTGGAGGCCCGCTGGGTTCGGGCCGAACACCACGTCGGCGTAGCTCGGGAGGCTCCCTTCGGGGTGGAGGCGCGCGCCGCTGCCGTCGCGGAAGCTCAGGGTGACCGGCACCTGATCGCCGGGCGAGAAGTAGCCGGAGGGCGGCGTCTCGACCCCGAGCTCGACGCGCAGGTTGTAATCGTACGGTGGGCTAACTACTTGCTCCACCGGCACCACCCAGCGCGCTCCTGGGAGCTCCGTCCAACGCAGCTCGAGCTGGGTCGTCGCGCTCGCGAACTTGTGAGCCTGGAGGTTCCAAGGCGAGTGCCGCACCTCCACCAGGCCCTCCTCCTCGAACAACGAAGCGCCGCTGCAGTCGCTGGTGCTCGGGCAATCGTAGGTCCATTGGATGGCGCGGGTGCGGCGGATGAAGAAGGTGTCGAGCAGCCCTCGCTGGCGACTCGAGCCGAGGTTCAAGAGCCACGGCAGCGCCGTGGGGCGCCCGCGGCTGTCGAGCTGCTGCACGGTCATCACGCTGGTGCGCTCCATCCAGCGCGCGCCGGTGTAGAAGCGCCGGCGGGTGAAGGTGCCGTCGGGGTTCTGCATGCCCCCGAAGTCCTCATCGGCTAGCTCGACGCCGCGCCAGTCCAGGTTCCTGAGCGGGCCCTCCGAGGCGAGCCCATCGACCTCGCGATCGATCGTCGACTGGATCACGCCGCGCAGATCCAGCTGCTCGATGAAGAAGCGCTGGCCGCGTCGCACGCGCACCACGGGGCCAGCGCCGTTCTCGAACTCGAGGGCCAGGCCGATGGCGGTGCTCGTGGTGGTGGGGCCCTGGGTGTCGATGGGGGTGCCGATCAGCTGTTCGCTGGTGTCCGCGAGCTCCGCGCCGTCGAGCTCTGCCGTCGGCTCGTCGGCTGCGCCGCAGGCCGCCGCGAGCAGCGCCAGGAAGGCCCAGCGGGCCTTGGGCCCGGCGAGGCCCTCACTGGTTCTCGAGATCATCGAGCGTGGCTGCTTTGGCACCTGAGTCATGGATCGTCCTCCCAGCAAGGGTCCTCGGTGCGCTCGCGGGGTCAGTCCGCGGGCGCTTCATGAGCTCGAACACCAACGAAACCTGTGGTTGGTCGGCGGGCCCTGGAGCGCGCCGTGACCTATCCCAGCCTCACCATGCGGGAGCCTCCACGGTGATGAAATGCCCCCTGGGGGGGCACCCCTGGGGATGAAGGTTCGCGTGGGCGAAGCACCTACCTCTGGAAACCGCTTCGAGCTCTCCAAGAGGGTTTGGGGGTTTGGCAGTGCGCTATGAGCCGCCGCGCGAAGTCACCGCGCGGGCGCGCCGTGGAGCCCTCACGAGGCGCAGCCAGCCTTCACGAGGCGCAGCCAGCCTTCACGAGGCGCAGCCAGCCTTCACGAGGCGCCGCGAGACCCTGCTCACAGCGATGCTCACAGCGATGGGCCGAGATGTGGCATATTGTCGCACTTCGACGCAGAACACCCCCGATGAGCGCGCAATGCGCCCCCGTCGTCACGACCGCACGGAGATACGGCGTCAGATCAAGGCGTGTTTCCACGTGATTCAGCGACGCCCCGCCGCCCGCTGCCAGGTGGCTTCTAGCGGCGCGCTCGTTCGCCCCTTGGTGGCCCGCGGCGCGCCGCCGTGAGGCGCGCCCGGCGTCTGGTGTGGCGCGGCGACAAAGGCTAGGGTGAGCGGATGCGTTTCAGCGTGAAAACAACACGCCGGGCCGTACGCTCGCTGCGCCTGTCGGGCTGCTGGGCGAGGGGAGGCGCATGAGTCAGCCGCAGAGTCGGAAGGCTTTCTTGGTGGTGGATGATGACAGCGTCTGGATCCGCCTCGCGACGCGCAGCTTGGAGCCTTACGCGCCGGTGATGGCGAGCGGCTCGCTCGCGGAGGCGCGCGCGCTCCTGATCCGTGAGGGGCGCCCCACCGGGGTCATCCTCGATCTGGAGCTCCCCGATGGCTCTGGCTTCGAGCTGCTCCGGGAGCTGCGGAAGGCGGGCTACACCGCGCCCGCCCTGATCCTCACCAGCCACACCCAGGGCGAGTTCCTGCGCGAGGCGGGGCGGCTCCGTGCGGAGTTCGTGCGCAAGCCGCCCGACGAGAGCCAGCTCGCGCAGTTCGCGCGCCGCTCGGTGTCCTACTACTGGACGGAGGACGAGCGGGTGGGGTGGCTGGTGGATGAGCTCGCGCGCCGCGAGGCGCTCACGCCGCGCGAGGTGGAGATCTTGGCGGCGGGGGTCGCGGGGCTCCCGCGCGAGCTCTTGGCGGAAGACTTGGGGATCTCCACCAACACCTTGAAGTCCCAGATCCGCCGCTTGCTCCTCAAGTGCCGCGTCAAGACGCTGGATGAGCTCGCGCGCCAAGTGCTGACCCAGGCGCTGGCCGGCTCGGGCTTGGGCCGCTGAACGCTTCGGCGCGCTGCGCCGCTGACTAGTCAGTGTGACGGACGACCGATTCCGCGCGGCGCTGAACGGCTCCGCGCGGCGGCTGACCGATTCCGCGCGGTAACACGGAGCGCCCCACGGCTCCGCGCGTCGGCTGACCGGTTCCGCGCGGTAGCGCGGGGCGCCTCACGGCTCCGTGCGGTGGGCTCGCAGAGGCGCTGAGCGCCGGGCAGAGGGGGCGAACCCCCTCCTTCCCTGACTCAGGCCGGCTCAGCCGGCGAGGTTCTTGGCGGCGAAGTCCCAGTTGACGAGGCTCGAGAGGAAGGTCTCGATGTACTTGGGGCGCGCGTTGCGGTAGTCGATGTAGTAGGCGTGCTCCCAGACGTCGATGGTCAGGAGTGGGGTGACACCAGCCTGGGTGAGGGGCGTCTCGGCGTTGGGCGTCTTCAGCACCTTGAGGGCGCCGTCCGTCTTCACGAGCCAGGCCCAGCCCGAGCCGAACTGAGTGGCGGCGGCGGCGGAGAACTCCTCCGCGAACTTCTCGAAGTCGCCGAAGCTGCCGCGGATCGCGTCGGCGAGCGCGCCGGTGGGCTGCCCACCGCCGCCCGGCTTCAACGAACTCCAGTAGAAGGTGTGGTTCCACACCTGGGCGGCGTTGTTGAACACGCCCCCTTCGGAGCTCTTGACGATGTCCTCGAGGCTCTTGCCGGCGTGGGGCGTGCCCTCGATGAGCTTGTTCAGGTTGGTGACGTAGGCGTTGTGATGCTTGCCGTAGTGGTAGTCGATTGTCTCGGGGGTGATGTGCGGCGCGAGGGCATCCTTGGCCCAGGGCAGCTCGGGGAGTTCGATTGCCATCAGTCTCTTCCTTCGGGTTCGTTGTCGTGATCGGCCCCGCGGGGCCCCGTAGGTCTAGGCAGCCGCAGGTCAGATCACAAGGGGGGCGCTCGGTTCGGCGCTTGCTTCGCTGGGCGGGCAGCGCTAACCGGGCGGCGCCATGACCGATGAAGCGCTGTGCCCCTGCGGCTCCGAGGCCGCCTACGCCACCTGCTGTGAGCCGATCATCGAAGGTAAAACGGCGGCGCCCACCGCCGAGGCCCTGATGCGCTCCCGCTACAGCGCGTTCGCCAAGGGCAAGATCGATCACATCATCCAGAGCCATGACCCGGACACGGTGGGGGAAATCGTGCGCGAGGAGGTGGAGGCGTGGAGCCTCCAGTCGAGCTGGCTGGGGCTCAGCGTCCTGCGCACGGAGCGCGGTCAGGCGGAGGATGACGCGGGCGTCGTCGACTTCGTGGCGAAGTACAAGCTGAACGGCCTCACCACCCAGCACCGGGAGCGCGCGGTGTTCCGCCGCGTCGACGGCAAGTGGCTGTTCGTGGATGGCGGCGAAATCCCGAGTGAGAAGCAGGCGCCGGCGCAGGTCAAATGGGTCGGCAAGAAGAAGGGCAAGGCGCGGCGGCGCTAGTCACCCGTGGCTTCGCGGTGGAGCGATGGCGCCGTGAGCGGGGCGCCGTGGTGGCAGCCTGGCAGCGCCGAAGAGGCGGAGTGGGTGGCGCGCGACCGTCAGGCGACCTGGCATCCGGCGACTCACTTCGTCGATCAGGAGCTGATGCCGGCGCTGCCCATCGCGCGCGCTCAGGGTGCCTACCTCGAGACGCCGTCCGGCGCGCGGATCTTCGACGCCATCAGCAGCTGGTGGACCTGCCTCCACGGCCACGGCCACCCGCACATCGCGCGCGCGCTGAGCCGCCAGTTCGAGGCGCTGGATCACGTGATGTTCGCGGGCTTCACCCATCGCCCGGCGATCTGCCTGAGCGAGCAGCTGATCGCCCGCGCGCCGGCGCCCAAGGCGCCTTACTCCCGCGTCTTCTACGCGGATTGTGGCTCGGCGGCGGTGGAGGTGGCGCTGAAGATGAGCCTCCAGTACCGCCAGCAGACGGGCGAGCCGGAGCGGCTCGGGCTCGCGACGCTGAGCAATAGTTACCACGGAGAAACACTCGGCGCGCTGGCGGTGTCCGGCAACGCCGCCTACCGCGAGCGGTTCCAGTCGCTTCTGTTCCCCACCCTGACTTTACCGGTGCCGGCGGGGGAGCACCACCAGCTGGCGGACTTGGAGGCGGGGCTCGGGGAACACGCCGAGGAGACCGAGCGAGCCATCCAGCTGCTCACCGAGCACGCGCCGCGCCTCACCGCGCTGCTCATCGAGCCGGTGATCCAGTGCGCGGGGCGGATGGTGATGCCGGGCGTGGGCATGTATCGCGCGCTCGTCAGCGCGGCTCAGCGCCTGGGGATCCACGTGATCGCCGATGAGATCGCGGTGGGCTTTGGTCGCACCGGGCGGCTCTTCGCCAGTGAGTGGGGCAGGCCAGGGGAGCCTCCCGTGCAGCCGGACTTCCTGTGCCTGAGCAAGGGCTTGAGCGGCGGGGTGCTGCCGCTCTCCGCCGTCTTGGTGCGCGCGGGGATCGACGCCGCGTTCGAGGGTGATCCGGCGCGGAGCTTCCTCCACAGCCACACCTTCACGGCCAACCCGCTGGCTTGCGCCGCCGCGCTGGCGAGCCTCGAGCTGTTCGATCGTGAGGGCACCCTCGAGCGGGTGGGTGTGCTCAGCCGCACCCTGGAGCGACTCCGATGTCAGGTCGCGGAGGCAGCGGGGCCGGTCGTGACCGCGCATCGACAGGCCGGGCTCGTCGCGGCGCTGTGCCTGACGCCGCCCGAATCCTGGAGCAGCCCCGCTGGGCCAGGCCGCTTGGGGTTGGCGCTGCGCGGTGAGGCGCTCCGGCGCGGGGTGCTGCTCCGGCCGCTGCACGACACGATTTATTGGATGCCGCCTTACTGCGTCACCGAGGCGGAGCTCGAGCGGCTGGCGGACGTCACCCTCGAGTGCATCCGAGCCGTGGTCTCCTGAAGTGCCTTGAAGTGCGCTGGGGCGCCCCGCGGCGAGCAGCTGTGCCACACGCGGCCTTCAAAGCGGCACGCGTCTTGAACAACGGTGGGCAGGGACTCCTCCCTCCGTACGGATTGGCACACAATGGCTCAACCACGACGCACCCCTCAACAGGCCCGCTCCCGTGAGACGGTCGTGACGATCTTGGTCGCGGCCACGCGCGTGCTCTTGCAGCACGGCCCAGGTCGCCTCTCGACCAACCGCATCGCCAAGGTGGCGGGGGTCAGCGTCGGGTCGCTCTACCAGTATTTCAGCGACAAGCGCGGCCTGCTCGCGGAGCTCGCCGCGCGGCGCGTGGAGGTGATGACGGTGGAGTTCAAGTGCCGCGTGCGCCGCGCCTCGGACGTGGGTGAGCAGTGCGCGGCGGTGGCGGACGTCGCCTGGGCCATGGCGCGGCTCGAGCACCTGCTCTGTCCGTTGGTGCCTGGCCACACCCCAGCGGTGGAGGCCAGCTGTCGTCAGCTGCTCGTCAGCTGCCTCGCCGCCATCTTCCGTGACGATCCAGAGCGCGCGCGCCTGGTCGGGGCGAGCATGGCGGCTCAGCTGGAGCTCATCACCAGGGGCGCTGCCCACCCCGGGGATGAGGCGCTGAGCCACGAGCTGCGTCAGCGGCTGGCCGAGCTCGCGCTGGAGCCAGACATCCAGAGCGGCATCCACTCACGCCCGCTGGCGCGCGCTGGCTGAGGTGCTGGCGCGCGCTGGCTGAGGCAGGCGCCGGTCGCGAGCGCTGGGGCTGAGCGCCGTGTCGTGCTGGCTGAGGCGCTGGCGCGCGCTGGCTGAGGCGGTAAAAACGCGCGGTGCACTGGCAACGGTGCCCCCCTTTGGGGTAAAGAGCGGCCCGATTCACGACGACGTCGTGATTCTGATGAAGCAAGCTTTGCGCCGCAGCCGCTGGGCCTGGGGTGCAGCGCAGCCCGCTGGGCCTGGGTCCTCGAGCCACTGACAAGGCTCGTTGGCGTCGCTCAGCGCTCGGCGCGTTCGAGTGTGGAGAAGCGATCATGCAGAAAGCGCTCACCCTGGCGGACAGCACGGTCGGCAAGAAGGCCCTCCTGGCTGTCAGTGGCCTCGTGCTGTTTGGGTTCGTGCTGGGGCACATGGTGGGTAACCTCCAGGTGTTCCTCGGCCCGGAGGTGTTCAACGGCTACGCGGCGACGCTGAAGGGGAACCTGCCGCTGCTGTGGGGGACGCGCATCGTGCTGAGCGTCAGCGTGGTGACGCACATCGTGATGGCGGTGCAGCTGATGGGCCGCTCCAGCAAGGCGCGCCCGGTCGGCTACCGCAAGAAGGACAACGCCGTGACGAGCTACGCGGCGATCACGATGAAGCTGAGCGGCCCCCTGCTGTTCTTCTACATCGCCTTCCACATCGCGCACTTCACCGCCCCTGGGCTCGCGCTGGGGAACTATGAGCACAGCACGACGGACGTCTACGCGAACTTCGTGAGCGCCTTCACCATCCCTTGGGTGACCGCCCTCTACGTCATCGCGCAGCTGCTGCTCGGGCTGCACCTCTACCACGGCGCGTGGAGCTTGTTTCAGACGCTGGGGCTCAGTCACCCGCGCTACGACGGCAAGAAGCGGCTGGTGGCGCAGGTGTTCGCGCTCTTGATCATGGCGGGGAACGTGGCGATGCCGATCGCCGTGCTCGTCGGGGTCATCCCGCCCGCGGGGTGACGGTTCCGCACGGAAAAGCTTGAGGACGGGCTGGGCGCCCATAACGATCACGGAGAAGTCATGGAGCTACGTTCGAACGAGCCCACGGGGCCGATCGAGGCACGCTGGGACAAGCACCGCTTCGACATGAAGCTGGTGAACCCAGCCAACCGCCGCAAATACCAGGTGATCGTCGTGGGCACGGGGCTCGCGGGTGGGGCCGCCGCGGCTGCGCTCGGTGAGCAGGGGTACCACGTCAAGGCGTTCTGCTATCAGGACAGCCCGCGTCGCGCGCACAGCATCGCCGCGCAGGGCGGCATCAACGCCGCCAAGAACTACCAGAACGACGGCGACAGCGTGTTTCGCCTGTTCTACGACACGGTGAAGGGTGGCGACTTCCGCGCGCGGGAGTCGAACGTCTATCGCCTGGCGCAGGTCAGCGTGAACATCATCGACCAGTGCGTCGCGCAGGGCGTGCCGTTCGCGCGTGAGTACAGCGGCCTGCTCGCCAACCGCTCCTTCGGTGGCGCCCAGGTGAGCCGCACCTTCTACGCGCGTGGCCAGACGGGGCAGCAGCTGCTCCTCGGCGCCTATCAAGCGCTCGAGCGGCAGATCGACGCGGGCACCGTGAAGATGTTCCCGCGCACCGAGATGCTCGATCTCATCGTGGTGGATGGCGTGGCGCGCGGCATCGTGACCCGCGACATGGTCACCGGGAAGGTGCAGGCGCACGTGGCGGACGTGGTGCTGCTCGCGACCGGCGGCTACGGCAACGTGTTCTTCCTGTCGACCAACGCCAAGGGCTGCAACGTCACCGCCAGCTGGCGCGCGCACCGCCGCGGCGCCTTCTTCGCGAACCCTTGCTACACGCAAATCCACCCCACCTGCATCCCGGTGAGCGGCGCCTTCCAGTCGAAGCTCACGCTGATGAGCGAGAGCCTCCGCAACGACGGGCGCGTCTGGGTGCCCAAACGTCAGGAAGACTGCGGTAAGGATCCCGCCCAAATCCCCGAGAGCGAGCGGGACTACTACCTCGAGCGCATTTACCCGAGCTTCGGCAACTTGGTGCCTCGGGACATCGCGTCTCGGCGCGCGAAGAACATGTGTGATCAGGGCATGGGGGTTGGCCCGGTAGTCGATGGGGCGCGGCGGGGGGTCTACCTGGACTTCCGCGACGCGATCCAGCGTCTAGGCCACAAGGCGGTGAGCGAACGGTACGGCAACCTGTTCGATATGTACGAGCGCATCACCGGTGAGAGCCCCTACACCCACCCGATGCGCATCTACCCCGCCAGCCACTACACCATGGGCGGGCTCTGGGTGGATTACAACCTGATGAGCACCATCCCCGGTTTGTTCGTCGGCGGGGAGGCGAACTTCAGTGACCACGGCGCCAACCGGCTCGGCGCCTCGGCGCTGATGCAGGGCCTGGCGGACGGTTACTTCGTGCTCCCGTACACGGTCGGCAACTACCTCGCCCAGGTGAAGCCCGGCGCGGTCGCGGAGGATCACCCCGAGGTGAAGCGGGTGGTGGCGGAGGTGGAGGAGCGCGTCTCGCGCCTGCTGTCCATCGGCGGCACCCGCTCGCCGGACAGCTTCCATCGCGAGCTCGGCCAGCTCATCTGGGACAAGTGTGGGATGAGCCGCACGGCGGAGGGCCTCACCGAGGCGCTCCAGAAGATCCCGGAGCTCCGCGAGCAGTTCTGGAGCGACCTGCGGGTGACCGGCGGCGGTGAGGAGCTGAACCAAACGTTGGAGAAGGCAGGCCGTGTGGCTGACTTCTTCGAGCTGGCGGAGCTGCTGTGCCGCGACGCGCTCACGCGTGAAGAGTCCTGTGGTGGCCATTTCCGTGAGGAATTTGCCACGGAGGAGGGCGAGGCCAAGCGCGACGACGAGCACTTCCAGCACGTCGCCGCCTGGCAGTGGTCAGGTGACCCGAGCAAGCCTAACCTCCACCAAGAGGCGCTCAGCTTCGAGTACGTCAAACCCTCAGCCCGCAGCTACAAGTAAGGAAGCGAAGGAGTCACCGATGAGCACCATCAACCTCACGCTCCACGTCTGGCGTCAGTCGGGCCCCAATGACCCAGGGGGATTCAAGGATTACCAAGCGAAGGGCATCAGCACCCACGCGTCCTTCCTCGAGATGCTCGACGTGGTGAACGAGGAGCTCGCCGCGCGCGGCGAGGAGCCGATCGCCTTCGACCACGACTGCCGCGAGGGGATCTGCGGCATGTGCGGCATGGTGGTGAACGGCCGCCCGCACGGCCCCCAGGTGGAGACCACCACCTGTCAGCTCCACATGCGCCAGTTCAAGGACGGCGACGAGGTGTGGATCGAGCCGTGGCGCGCCAGGTCGTTCCCGGTGATCAAGGACTTGGTGGTGGACCGCTCCGCCTTCGACCGCATCATCGCCGCGGGCGGCTACATCTCGGCGCGCACCGGATCACCGCGCGACGCCAACGAGATCCCGATCCCGAAGGAGGCGTCGGACCTGGCGTTCGAGGCGGCCGCTTGCATCGGCTGCGGCGCCTGCGTCGCGGCTTGCCCCAACGCGTCAGCCGCGCTGTTCACCGCCGCCAAGCTCGCGCACCTGTCGCTCTTGCCCCAGGGTGAGCCGGAGCAGCAGGACCGCGTGCGGAAGATGGTGTCGCAGATGGACGCCGAGGGTTTCGGCCACTGCACCAACCACTTCGAGTGCATGGCGGCCTGCCCCAAGGGGATCAGCGTGGACTACATCGCGAAGATGAACCGCGACTTCCTGAAGGCGATGATCACCGCGCGCACCGACCTACCCAAGCGCGAGAAGCAGTAGCTCGGGGTTGGTTGCCGGCGCGGTGCCGTCCAACCAGCTCTTCAACTCCCCAAGGCTCCGCGCGACGTTCTTCAAGGCCGCCCAAAGACGCCCATGAGGTCGAGGACCGTGACAAGAGTGACGCTCGGCGCATGAACAGCGCCTCCCAAAGACCACGTCACACACCGGGAGGGAGTGAACCCCCAAAAAAACCAACCCACCAGGAGGCGCGCTCGACATGCCCAGCGCCCTGAAGGCGCCCGCGCCCAGCGTGATGAGCAGAGCGCGCCGTGGCTCACGACGTCAAGCGGGGCCGCTCTGCTTGCACCCGAACAGGATGCCGATGTTGGCGGCGTCGTCCGCCTGCACCACGCTGCAGGTCGCTGGGCACAGGATGACGCGGTCGCTGTCGATGTAGAACGCCCCGGGGGTGCACGCCGCCTCGTTCGGCACCTGATTGAACACCTGCTCGGCCCCACCGCCGCCCGGTGTGTACGTCACCAGCACCGTCTCGAGATCGATCTGCTCGCCGTTGCTCGGCGGTACGATGTCAAACTCGCACGCGACCTGCGACCCTGCGATGACACCGTCCGCGATGGCGAGGAAGATGCTGTCGAAGTTGTCGTTGTCGCAGCTCGGGTAGCGGAGCCCCTCGGTCATGATGCTGAGCGCCTGGTAGCCGGTGCCGTTGCCTGCCGAGCCGGGGCTGCAGCGGCCGTTCTGGATGGGCTCGGTGGGCGGCCAGGGCGTGGTCGAGGGGTTGTTCGCCGCGAGGCCGACGATGCTGTAGAAGCGGTAGTTCCGCTCGCCCGTCAGGTCGCCGAAGTGGAGCGGTGAGAGGGTGCGGAGCAGCTGGTCGAACTGGTCTGCCACGGTGGGGCCGTCAGCCACCCTGTCGCGGTCGTTCATGGTCACGCCACCGAACGAGCAGTTCACGCCGTCGTCGCTGATCTCCACGAACATCTTGAAGGAGTCCTCACGGAGCCACTCGCCCCAGCCGTTGGGGGCCAGGCCGAAGAGGTCCGGGTTGTTGAAGCCATTGAGCGCGATGCAGAGCGAATCGTGGCTCTCGACCTGGACGCTGAAGTGGCGGAAGCGCTCGGTGTTGACCGGCTGGGGTGGGGGGCTGGCGCAGCCGCCCGCGGGGATCCCGCTGAGCGGCGCCTCCACGCAGACGCGCTGGCTCGACGTCCTGCCGTGACGGCCGATCATGATCACCCGGTAGTCGATCTCCGAGGCGCCGATGATGCTGGCGAAGTTCTGGTTGATGTTGCGGATGACCGCCGCGATCTCCCCGCTCATGCTGCCGGAGTTGTCGATCATGAAGATGATGTCGATCGGCTTCTTCACGAGCGTCGCCTCACCGGAGCTCGCTTGACAGGCGCTGTCCGCGTTGAGGCCACCGTCATCGGTGCTGGCGTCGAGGTGGAGCGAGCCACCGGAGCCACCGAAGTCGCCCCCGGCGGTGCCGCCGTTGTTACCCGAGCCGCCGCTGTTGCCGCCGCCGCCCGAGCCACCGAAGAGCTGACCGTCGCCCCCTGAGCTCTCACCCGAGCCACAGCCCGGAGCCAACCAGGCGATGAGGCCGGATGCTGCGATCGCCCACAAGGCGCGTGATGGGAGTCGAGTCATGTGTCAGGTACCTCCGCGGTTCAGGGTAGCATTGGGGGGGCCGCTTCAGGAACCCTGACCTGGCGAGTCCCCCGCGGCAACGCGGAGGAAACGCGCTGCCGGTCTTGTGCTGCCAAGCGGAAGGGTTACATTCGCGCCCCTTCTGGCGTGGCGCAGCTCGCTTCACGCTCATTTCAGCAGCCAAGGACCTGGAAATCACGATGCTCGATCTGCCTGACGCCGGCCTGTACCGCACGACTCAGCCTTACCCTGGCCACGAAGAGGAGTTCCCCGCTGGGGTGCTGGTGTACCTCGGTCAACCGCAAAACGGCGGGATGAAGTTCGTGGTGCGCCCAGGGCGGAACACCAATAACCGCTGGTTCTGGGGCGAGCCAACCACCCCGCTGCGCTCACCCACCTGGGCGAAGACGCTGCGGGCCCTGCCGCCCGAGGGCTTCTACACGCTCCCGGACACGATCGATCTCGAGGGGGGTGGGCGCTGGCTGAAGAACGCCATCGTCCAGCTGGGCTACAACAACAAGGGTCAGGGCATCATCTTCGTCGGGGAGCGGCGGGACGCGGAGGCGGCCAACGCGCTGTTCTTCGCCGAGAGCGGCCTCATCGTGAGCGACGAGCTACTCGATCGCCTCGAGTGGGCGCCCATCCTCCCGGTCCCGGCGTCCGACGCTTGAGCCAGGTGGCCTCGGCAAGCGGTGTTCCCACGTGGGTTTCTGGGCTCACGTGGGAAGCCGACCTTGGGGCGCCTGCGCTCGAACGGGTCTCCAAGCCTAGGATTTCCAAGCTCAGGCTCTCCAAGCTGGGGACCCGCGCGCTGGGTGTTTTCATCCCGGGGGTCCTCGCGCTCGGCGCCTTCGCGGCGAGCGGCTGCTCACCGAAGTGCGCTGAGCCGCCCCCGCCGCCGCTCGAGCGCCCTTCGGGGCCGCTCGAGCGCGCCGCCGCGGAGCAGTACGTCTTGAAGCTCGTGAACCGTCACCGCGCCGCGCACGATCTGCCGCCCGTGGAGTGGGACGAAGCGGCGGCGGAGGCGGGGCGGCGTCACGCGGCGGACATGGCGGCGCGCGGCTTCACGGCGCACCTCGGCAGCGACGGTTCAGTGCCCGAGCAGCGCTACAGCGAGTCCGGTGGCGCTCACCTGGTGCAGGAGAACGCCGCTTGCTTCTTCGACGGGGTCGCGCGGGAGCTCGATCCGGAGCCGCGCTTCGACCCCCGGCAGCTCGAGGCCATCCAGGACGCGTTCTACAACGAGGTGCCGCCCCACGACGGCCACCGCACCAACATCTTGAAGCGTTGGCACACGGGCTTCGGCGTCGGCTTGGCGAAGCCGCGCGGGGTGGAGCAGCCGTGCATGGCGCAAGAGTTCGTGGATGAGTACGCCAAGCTGACTGATTTGCCGAAGGTGGCTGCGCGGCGTCAGGTCATCACGGTGAGCGGTGAGCTGCTCGAACCAGCGGTGTTCGGGGCGATTGGCCTCGGCCGCATCGAGCCAGCGCGCCCGCTCACGCCCGAGGCGCTGAACCAGACGTCGAGCTACCACATGCCGGCGCCGGACACGCTCTACTCGCCCGCCGGCTTCGTCACCCCCAAGCCCGTCCAGGTGAACGGCAACCGCTTCTCCATCGAGCTCGAGCTGGGCGCGCAGGCGGGGCGCTACCTGGTGAGCGTGTGGGCGCGCATGCCCGGGTCAGATGAGCTGACCATGGTGAGCCTCCGCACCATCACGGTGAAGTGACGCCTGGCTCACCCTCGCTCCGCCGCGCCTGCGGTGAGCTTGCAGGGGGCCGCGAGTCGGTGAGCTGCCTGCCTCGCGAGTCGGCGCGCCGGTCATGAGCCGCCCGCCGGCGCACGGCCCCGTTCGAGCGCGCGTCCGATCCCGTGAAGAAACGGCGCTGCGCGGCCTCGAATGGTCCGCGGGTGGCCTCTTGGCTTCCGCTGCGTGGCGTCCGGGGATAGCCTCGGGGCGCGTGAGCGGCGAGGGACAGCTAGGGCAGCGGATCGCGGGCCGCTACGAGCTCTGCGAGGTGCTCGCTCGGGGCGGGATGAGCCTCGTGTATCGCGCCGTGGATCATCGGACTCAGCGCGAGGTCGCGATCAAGCTGCTCCACGAGGGGCTGGCGGATCGCGCGGATTTGAACGTGCGGATGGTGCGCGAGTACCGCGCGATGCGGCTGCTCGAGGGCAGCGCTGCCGTCGAGGTGTTGGAGCTCGCGGTCGGCGCCTCGGGCGCGCTGTGCCTCGTGATGGAGCTGCTCCGCGGGGTGGATTTCGACGACTACCTGACCAGCGCGCAGGATGAGCACGGTCAGCTCCCCGTACAAGATGTGCTCGACCTGCTCGATCCGGTGGTGGCGACCCTCGAGCGTGGTCACGAGGCGGGGATCATCCACCGCGATCTCAAGCCAGGGAACCTGTTCGTGCTGTCGGAGAGCGCGGATCGCTCCGGGACCTTCAACGTCAGCGGGTCGGCCGGGTCGCCGCGAAGTGGCTGGGGGGCGCGGGTCCGGCTGCTCGATTTCGGCTTCTGTCGCGCGGGGCTGCGCTCGATCACCCCGGACGGCACGGTGCTCGGCTCACCGAGCTACATCCCACCGGAGGTGTGGCGTGGCCACGCGAGCCAGACGAGCGCGGCGTGCGACATCTACTCGCTCGGCGCCATCGTGTTCCGCTTGCTCGGAGGCCGCGTGCCCTTCGACGCCGAGCGACTGACTGAGAAATTGGCCTTGGTGTGCTCGAGCCCTCGGCCGAGCCTCTGGGCGCTGCGCCCCGAGCTGCCTCCCGAGGTGGACGAGTGGGTGGCGCAGGTGCTCGCGGTGTCGCCCGACGCGCGTTTCCGCAAGGTAAGAGGGATGTGGGAGGCGCTCCAGAGCGTCCTCGGGTGCGCGCCGCGCACGCCACGAAGGCAAGGACGAGCCCCGCTGCGTGACTGCTCGTGGGGCGGTGAGGAGAGGTGAGTGATGGCGATTCAGCGAACGACGAACCCCAAGGCACCCAAGCCCGCCGCGAAGGCGCCTGCCAAGGCGAAGGCGTCAGCCTCCAAGCCCGCGGCGAAGGCCTCGAAGGCGCCTGCCAAGCCCACCGCGAAGGCCTCGAAGGCACCTGCCAAGCCCGCCGCGAAGGCGCCCGCCTCGAAGGCGCCTGCCAAGCCCACCGCGAAGGCCTCGAAGGCACCTGCCAAGCCCGCCGCGAAGGCGAAAGCCGTGAAGCCCGCGGAGGCACCCAAGGCTGCCAAGCCCGCCGCGAAGGCGAAGGCACCCAAGGCTGCGGAGCCCGCGGCGACGGGGGGGCCGCTCGAGGTGGGCGCCGCGGCGCCGCGCTTCGAGCTCTCGAACCAAGCCGGGGAGCTCGTCTCCTCCAAGGCCTTCGAGGGGCAGCGCTACGTGGTGTACTTCTACCCCAAGGACGACACCCCCGGCTGCACCACGGAGGCCTCCGGGTTTCAGGCCCTGGCGCCCGCCTTCCAGGCCGCGGGCGTGGCGGTGCTGGGGGTCAGCCCCGACAGCGCCGCGAGCCACGCGCGCTTCGCGGAGAAGTACGGCCTCGGGTTCCAGCTCCTGTCCGATCCTGAGAAGACGCTCGCTCAAGCCTACGGCGTGTGGGTGATGAAGAAGAACTACGGCCGCGAGTACCTCGGCATCCAGCGCGCGACCTTCCTGGTGGGCGCGGATGGGCGCATCGCGCGGGTGTGGCCGCGCGTGCGCGTGGATGGCCACGCGGAGAAGGTGCTCGCGGCGGTCGGCGGATGAGCGCGTAGTCAGGGGTTCTGATGACCGCACGGGCGCCGCCCGGCGCGCCGTGGTCAGCGGCTCTGACGAGCGCTCGGTGCACTGGCAGCCTCCGCGCGCTGCGGTCAGTGACTCTGATGGTAGCGCCGGTGTATCGGTGGCCTCGGTGCCTTGCCGTCAGTAGTTCTGACTTAGTGCGATGTAGTCAGCTGGCCTTTTCATGAGCAGCCGCCTCGTCACGGCCGAGGCGGCCAGCTGATCTTCGGCAGGGGGAAGCCCGGGCGCGCGAACAGGTAGCCCTGGCCGTAGTGGGCCCCGGTGTCCCGCGCCGCCTCGTACTCCTCGTAGGTCTCGATGCCCTCCGCCACCACCAGCGCGCCCAGGTCGATGCACAGGCGTACCACGCCGGTGACCAGCCGATGCTGTCGCGAGCTCTTGTCGATCCCGCAGATGAGCCCGCGATCGAGCTTGACCACCTTGGGCTCGAGGTCGGCGATGCGCTTCAGGTTGGAGTAACCCGCGCCCAGATCGTCCACCACCAAGTGGATGCCGCCGCGCGAGCGGATCTCCCGCAGCACGCTGAAGCACAGCTCGAAGTATTTGAATGGCACGCTCTCGGTCACCTCCACGTAGATGTCGTGGTCGTGACAGAAGACGGGGTCGTCAGGGCGCACCAGCCAGCTCTCGTTCAGCTCGCTCGGGTGCACGTTGACGAACAGCGGCAACCCGCTCGAGAGCGGCACCGCGATCTCGCGGATCATGCGGCCGAGCCGCCCGGAGCAGCCGGTGTCGACCGCGCGCTCGAAGAGCACCGTGGGGTTCGCGAACGCCTCCACGGTGCAGCGGACCAGCGCCTCGTAGGCGAACAGCGCGCCGTCGTCCAAGTTGACGATCGGTTGGAACACGACGGAGAGCTCGTCCGCCTGGACCATGCTGTCGATGGCCAGCATCGAGTCGCGGCGCCGGAAGGTGCCGTCAGGGGGCGCGTTGGGCGCCTCGGAGAGGCTGTTGGTGCGATAGGCCATGCTGCTCGAGGGGTGGGGGTGCAGCGTCCGCGGGAGCCGCGTGCCCCACGCACCGATCCGTAGCACCCATCGAGGTGCTACTGAAGCCGCTCGGCGTTGGCAGGTCGTTTGAGCTAACCTCGGCCCACCCGAGCCACCGAGAGGAGCCAACGCGAGGCGCTCCCGAGGTGTCGTGGAGAGGAGCCCTGATGCGAGAGCCTGTCACCCCACCCCGTTGCTCGAGCTCACGCGGCTCGGGCTCACGTCACGCGAGTCACGTGAGCGACTCGGCGGCGCCCCGCGCCCGGCGGTCGGTGCCGCGGAGCGCTGCACCCTCGAGCGCTGAGCCCTTGGGCGGCGTGGCCCGCTCCAGCGCGAGTGGTGGAAAAGCGGCGCGGGGCCTCCGTCGGTTTTGGACAGGTGTGTTGACGCTGGCGGCGCTCGGCTTGGCGGCGCCGCTCGTCCTCGGGTGTGAAGATCGCGCGGAGGTGAGCGTCGCGCGCGCCGAGCCTCACGCGGAGCGGCTGGTTCAGATCATCGCGGAGGACGTGGCTCAGGTCGAACGGGGCCTGCCCGCTGGGGCCACGGCGCTGGGCAAGCGGCTGTTCCCGGCTCGCGCGAAGGACGCCGACGCGGGGGCCGCGGGTGAGGCCGACGCGGGGGCCGCCGACGGTGAGCGGCCCGTGAAGGACGCGATGGCGCTCCAGACGGCGCTCGAGGACGTGCGGCGCGAGAACGACGATCTGCGCCCGGCCAAGAGCACCTTCTTCGCCATCACCTCGCCGGCGGGCATCGTGTGGCGTAACGATCAGGATCAAGATCGCATGGCGGGTCAGCCGCTGTTCGATTTCTATCCAGGGCTGAAGCCCGCGGCGACGGGGAGCGCGCCGCTGGTGCGCGCGCGGGGGAGCATGGAAGCGGCGAGCGGGATCCGCGGGCGTGAGGACGCTCAGTGGGTGGTCGCGAGCCCGATCCGTGAGGCAGGCGCGGCGAGCGGCCCGGTGCGGGCGGTGTACGCGAGCGGTTGGTCTTGGACCAGCTACGCGTATCGCCTCGAGAACGCGCTCCAGACCTGGATCCGCGAGGAAATGAAGGACGTGGACAAGCCCACCAAGGCGCCGCTCACTTACGTCCTGCTCGTGGTGGGTGAGCAGGTCTACGGCGCGCCGGTGGTGCCCGTCGCCAACCTCGAGCTGGTCCGCGGTCTCCCGGTGCTGAGCGAGCTCAAGGCCTCGGGCAAGTTCAAGCGTCAGCTCTCCCTCAGCAACCGCGCCTTCGGCCTCGTGGCCCTGCCAGCGCCCGCGCTGGGCGATGACGTCGCCGTCGCGCTGCTCCGCAGCGAGCCTTAGAGCGCCTCCGGTGGGGCGGTAACCCACCGATCAGGCCGCGAGCTAACATTTCCTTGCGGAATGGGTGGGTGGGGGTTGGGATGCGTGGGGTCGCGCCTGGGTCCAGCGTCCCTGCCGGTCCTCGCTGGCCGCCTGGCGTGGCGTGGCGCGCGGCGCGCCCAGTGGGGGTCGCTGCGCCGCTCACGAACAGTCTAACTGATCATGAGCAGTGACCACGAGCTGCCTGGCTAGGGCGGGTTTGAAACCCGCCCCTACGCTTGAACGTTTGAGACCCGCCCTTACGGGCCGCGCCCAGGCGTCGTCTGCCCGCCTGACTAGCGCGGGCTCGAGGCGTTCGAGGTCCGCCCCTGCGGGCCGCCGAAGCTCAGCGGTGCGTCGGGGCCCTGACGGCCTAGGCGGTGGAGGGCGAACAGGGCGGCGAGCAGCGAGGCCACGGTGAGCCAGGCGCCGACGCTGGCCCCGCCCATCGCCGACGCGCCGATCCCCACGAGCGCTCCGGTGAGGCCGCCGGCGAGCACGCGGCGATCGAGGTCGAGCCGCGGCTCGGTCACGGCCAACCCCGGGCGTCGGCGTTGACCAAGAAGTCGCGGACGTCGCGCTTCAGCTTGTTCTCCGCGGTGGCCACCGTGTGGTCGTCGTACAAGTAGTGATCGTCGGAGAGCACCAGCACCCGCGTTTCGGCGTCGTCGCCGGTCCCGGTGATCACGACCAAGTCGGCGGAGTGGCTCGCGGGCAGCGCGGCGCCCAGCCGTTCGCGCTCGGCGGGGGTGGTGTAGGCGATGGTGAAGCTGCGACCCGCGACGGTCACCACCCGGAGTGAGATCTCGGCGCTGCCGGCCGCGATGCGGACCTCCCGCGCGCCGCCCGGGCTGGCCCCGTGGACGCGCAGGGTGTCGACGATCAGCTGCTCGGCGCGGCGCGGTGACAGGGGCCGCCGATCGGCGACGTCCCGGGGCGGCTCGCCGCCACAGGCGATGAGCGCGGGCGGCGCGAGCAGCGCGAGCAGGAGCCAAGCGCGGGCGCGGCGGTGTGGACGAGGTGACCAGGACATCTCGGTCCAAGCTAGCGAACCTCGCCGAGGTTGGCCAGCCGCGGCGGGCCGAGCTCCAGCGCCCTCGCTTGTCAGGTGGATCCTAGCGAGCGTCCTGCGGCGCCGCGCCTCCCGCCTCCGCTCGGGCGGCGATGAAGGTACTCGGCGCGCTGAAACCGCGCTATCTAGCAGCCACTGGATGCGCCCGCCGACCCCACAGCTCCGCCCCGCTCCGCGCGCGGTGCGGCTCGTCGAAGGCCTCGATGGGCGCGCGCCGTGCGCGAGGGGTTGGCGTCGCCGGAGGCGGGGGACGCTCGGCTTTGAAGTGACGCGCCAGACCCCCCGTGCTCGAGCTCAGGGGGTCCTTGCGCGTCGCTTCGCGGTCTCGCTCCTGGTGGGCTTGCTCACGCTGGGCTTGCTCGGGTGCGCTGGGGACCGCCTGCCCTCGCCGCGCGGTGCTGCGGAGGCTTACGCCGCGGCGGCGGCGCGGGGGGATGGCGACGCGATCTACGCGATGCTCACGCGGGAGGCGCAGCGCGAGTACGGCCGCTCGGGGACGCGGGCGCGGGTCGAGGAGGCGCGCGGCGAGCTCGCGAAGGACGCGCGGGCGCTCGGCTCACCCCACGCGTCGATCGCCGCGCGCGCGGAGCTGCGGCTCTCGGGCGGCGAGCTGGTGGAGCTCACCTTGGAGGAGGGTGAGTACCGCCTCACGTCGGCGTCGGCGCTGCCGGCCGCGGCGCGCTCCCCGGCGCAGGCGCTGAGCGCGCTGCGCGCCGCCCTGATGCGCCGCAGCCTGCCGCAGCTGTTCAGCCTGATGAGCGCGGAGACGCGCGCCTCGTTCGAGCGCGACGTCCAGGCGCTGATCGACGGGCTCGAGTACCCGGACTCCCTCTCGATCGTGGTGGAGGGCGACCGCGCGCAGCTGACGCTCCCGAGCGGGCAGCGCATCAGGTTGCTGCGCGAGGACGGTGTGTGGCGGGTGGAGGCCGTGGAGTGAGCCTCGTGCTCCCGCGACGGGGCGCCCTCGCGGCGCTCGCGGCGCTGCTGATGACCCCGCGTCAGACCCGCGCGTTCGGGCAGGTGGGGGCGTTTCAGGTTCGGCTGCTGCAAACGGGCTCGAAGCCGCCCGAGGGGCTCCGGCTGACCGGCGCGGAGCGCTGGGGTTGGGAGCTGATGCGCCGCACCAGCGCGCCGGCGCGGCTCCTCACCAAGGTGGTGGCGGCGGACGAGCCGGCGCTGTTCGACGAGCCGTTCTTGATGTGGTCCGGTGAGGGCGCCGGGGCGCCGCTGTCGGCGCCCGAGCGGCGCGGGCTCGCGCAGTTCATCCAGCTGGGTGGCGTGCTGGTGGTGGACGACTGGGATCCTGACGGGGGCGCCTTCTCCGCCTACGCGCGCCGCGAGCTCGCCGAGCTGCTCCCGGAGTCGAGCCCGCTCCCGCTGCGCTCGGATCATGTGGTCTACAAGACTTACTACCTGGTGGACCGCGCGCGTGGCCGGGTGGAGGGTCCCAAGCAGATCGAGGCGATCGTGCGCGGGGGCTACGCGCAGGTCCTGTTCCTGCGCCACGATCTGCTCGGCGCCTTGGCGCGCACCCGCGCTGGCGGTTGGGCCTTCGCGGTGGAACCGGGCGGCTTCATGCAGCGCGAGTACGCGGTGCGGCTCGCGGTCAACATCGCGATGTACGTCCTGTGCTCTGACTACAAGGACGACCAAGTCCACGTGGCGTGGCTCTTGCGGCGCGGCGCACCGTTTTCTCCATGAGCGCGTCTTGGTCCATCACGGACGACGTCCCAAGCTGGGGGGTGGCGCTCGGGCTCGGGCTCGGGGCGCTCGCCCTCGTCCTGCTGTGGTTCGAGCTCCGCCGTGGCGGGCGCTTCGGTCTCTGGCTCTTCATCACCGGCGCGCTGGCGACGGCGCTCTTGGTGTTGGCGGCGCTCAGGCCAGTGCGGGTGGTGAGCCGTGGGAGCGTGGTGGGCCCCCGCGTCGTCGTGCTGTTGGATGAGTCCCGGCGCCTGGAGCTCCTCGACGGTGACAAGTCGCGGCGCGAGCGGGCGCTCGCGGCGCTGCCCGAGATCGCCGCGCGCTACCCCGAGGCGCGGATCGACGTGCTCGGCTTCGGTGAGGGGCCGCTCCGTAAGCTGAGCCTCTCGGCGGGTGAAGACCCCGAAGAGCGGCTCGGGAGGACCACCGCGAGCGACCTCGCGAGCGCCCTGAGCGAGCTGCTCGAGGAGACGGGGGAGCGCCCCGAGAGCGTGGTGCTCTTGAGCGATGGTCGCCTCACGCGGCCGGAGTCGGGGCGCGAGCAGAGCACCTTGGCGGCGGAGCACGGCCGCCTCGGGGCGCCCCTGCATGTCGTCAGTGTCGCTGATCAAAACCCCAAGGACGCGAGCGTGCGCGCGGTGCGCACCGCGGGCGCCGCGGTGGCTCACCAGCCGCTGACGCTCACCATCGAGGTGGGTTGCGAGGGGCTCAGCTGCGGCGACATCCCGCTCACGGTGCGTGAGCTGCGGCACGGCACGGAGCCCGCGCTGCTCGCGAGCGGGGTGGCGACGATCCGCGAGGGGCAGGCGACGGTGGAGCTGAAGCTCACCCTCGATCGCGCGGGCGATCGCATCCTCGAGGTCGCGATCACGCCGCCGGTCGGGGACACCATCCCCGCCAACGATCGCCGGCTCCTCAGCTTCAACGTGGCGCGCGAGCGGATCCGGCTGCTCCACGTGGCGGGGCGCCCGACTTACGATGTGCGAGCGCTCCGCATGTGGCTGAAGAGCGACGAGGCGGTGGACGTGGTGGCGTTCTTCATCCTCCGCACCAACGACGACGACACGCAGACGCAGAGCGACGACGAGCTGGCGCTGATCCCGTTCCCGGTGGACGAGCTGTTCAAGTCACTGCCCACCTTCGACGCCATCGTGCTGCAGGACATCGACGCCGTCCGCTACGGGATCAACCCGCACCTCGGCCGGCTCGCCGCCTACGTGGAGGCCGGGGGCGGGCTCATCATGGTGGGCGGTGGGTCGTCGTTCTCCGCCGGCGGCTACGCCTCCACCGCCATCGAGCGGGTGCTGCCGGTGACTTTGTCCGACGCCGATCAGGCGGTGGACGGCGCGGAGTTCGTCCCACGCTACACCCGCGCGGGGAGCGCGGCGCCGCTGCTCGGCGGCGTGCGCGACCTGTTCGGCGCCGAGCTGCCGACGATGACGGGGACCAACCGGGTGGGGCCTCTGCGCAGCGGCTCGGTGGTGATGTGGGAGCACCCCACGCTGCGCGCCGGCGGCGCGTCGATGCCGGTGCTCGCCCTGGGTGAGTACGGCGACGGCCGCACCATCGCGCTCACGGTGGACGGCACCCACACCCTCGGCTTCAGTCAGTTCGCATTACGAGCTGCCGGTCGCGGCTACGGCGCGCTGTGGGATGGTCTGCTCGGCTGGCTGATGCGTGAGCCGCGCTATGAGTCGGTGCGGGCCGACGTGGGCCCCTGCATCGCGGGTCGCCGCGCGACCTTGAAGCTCGTCACCTTGCCTGGCGACCCGGTGAAGGTGACGGTGGAGATCATCCCGCTCGGGCCGAGCACCGCCCCGCTCCGCGCCGTGGAGTCGACGATCGACGCCGACGGCGTCGCCGAGGTCGAGCTGGGCGCGCTCCCGGCGGGCGGCTATTCCGCGCGGATCCGCACCGGCGACGGGCCCGCCACGCGCCATGACTTCGCCTGCGAAGAGGGCGGCGCCGCGTGGGCCGACTCACGCCCCGATCCGGCGCGGCTCGCCGCCATCGCCAAGGCGTCGGGCGGCGCCCTCGTCACGAGCCGCGCCATCCAGCAGCTCCCGGCCGCGGAGGCGACGGTGGTCGCCTCCGAGCGCCACGTCAGCGCCTGGCTCCCGCCGTGGCTCCTCACGCTGCTGGCGGCGCTCGCGCTCGGCGCGCACTGGGTGCTGCGTCGGCGTTCGGGGCTGGTGTGAGGCACCTGGTGCGCGGCGGATACAGTCAGCTCGATTGACGGACGGTGGGGGAGGGCGCGGGCTCGCAGCGGCTCGCGCTGCGGTGCCGTCCAACCCCCCCCAAAAAAAACGGTCAGCTACTCTGATAGGCTGCCCAGCGCGCGGCTGCTGGCGGGCTAGTCGTAATACTCGTTGCCCAGGTGGGTGATGAGCTCTTCGCCCATCATCCAGCGGAGCGTGTTCTTCAGCTTCATCGACTGGATGAAGAGGTCGTGCTCCGGGTAGAGCCCCTCCGGCACCAGCGGGCTCTTGAAGTAGAAGCTGAGCCACTCCTGAATGCCCTGGAACTCAGCGCGCTTGGCGAGATCGAGCAATAGCGCCAAATCCAGCACGATGGGCGCCGCGAGGATCGAGTCGCGGCACAGGAAATCCACCTTGATTTGCATGGGGTAACCGAGCCACCCGTTGATGTCGAGGTTGTCCCAGCCCTCCTTCGCGTCGCCGCGCGGTGGATAATACTCGATCCTGACCTTGTGGTAGACGTCGCCGTAGAGCTGCGGGTAGAGGCTCGGCTGCAGGATCTCCTCGAGCACGCCCAGCTTGGAGACCTCCTTCGTCTTGAAGTTCTCCGGGTCGTCCAGCACCTCGCCGTCGCGGTTACCCAGGATGTTGGTGGAGAACCAGCCGGAGAGGCCGATCATGCGCGCCTTGAGGCCCGGCGCGAGGATCGTCTTCATCAGCGTCTGGCCGGTCTTGAAGTCCTTGCCGGCGATCGGCGTGCCGGTCTGCTTGGCGAGCTCGAGCGCCGCGGGGAAATCGTGGCTCAGGTTGGGCGCGCCGTTCGCGTAGGGGACGCCCTCCTTGATGCAGGCCCAGGCGTAGAGCATCGACGCTGAAATAGCAGGGTGGTTGTCCAGCAGGCCCTGCTCGAAGGCGGCGATCGACTGGTGCACCTCGCTCTGCTCGATGTAGATCTCGGTGGAGCCGCACCACACCGCGACCGCGCGGGAGCAGCCGAGCTCCTTCAGCTTACCGCGGATGTCCTCGCGCAGCGCCTCCACCATCGCCGCCTTGGTGGGCGCCTCCTTGATGTGGGTGCCGTGCAGGCGCTTCACGTACTCGGGGTAGAAGGCGGCCTTCATCGGCTTGATGGCGTGGAGCTCCTCGCGGATCGGCTCCAGGTGCTTGGACTCGAGCACCGCGGCGTTGACCGCCGCTTCATAGGCGCTGTCCGGGAACAGATCCCAACCGGCGAACTCCAGCTGGCTCAGCTCGGCGAGCGGCGCGAAGTCCTTGATGCGCGGCGTGCGATCGTCAGTCCGCTTACCTAACCGAATGGTGCCGAGCTGGGTGAGCGAGCCGATCGGCTCCGCGAGCCCGCGGCGCGCGAGCAAACAGCCCGCGATGAAGGTCGTCGCGACGGCGCCCATGCCGGGCAAGAGGACGAGGAGCTTGCCGTCACCGGCGGGGATGGTTTGGGGCTTTTTCATGGGATGTTCCGGGAGGCCGTGTCAGGTGAGCCTCGTTCCTGGGCCACGCACGAGCAGGGTGGCTGGGCGCGCTCATAGGCCCAACCACGGGCCGTGGGTAGTGGCTGGCGTGTGAAAGCGGGAAACGGCTAGCATGAAGCAGCGGGCCGCGTCTCGAGATCCCGGGCCTAGCAACAACCGTTCCGAGAGGTGACCCATGAGCCCAAGCCCCGCTAGCCCCTGCACCACCACCGCCGTGATCTTGGTCGCCGGCGTGGGCTCACGCTTGCGCCCGCTGACCGACGATCGCCCCAAGGCGCTGGTCGAGGTCGCGGGGGAGACGCTGCTCGGTCGCGCCGTGCGGCTCCTCGCAGGCTACGGGATCACGCGGCTGGTGTTGGCGACGGGCTACCGCGAGGAGGCCGTGCGCGAGGCGCTCAGTGGTGTGGCGATGGAGCTCCACTTTTGCCCCAACCCCCGCTACGCCTCGACGCAGAACGTGGTCTCGTTCGCGGCTTGCTCGGAGGCGGTTCAGGAGCAGGCCTTCTTCCTGTTCGATGGCGACGTCGTGTTTCAACCCGAGCTGCTCCCGCGGCTCGACGGCGCGCCGTGGGCGCTCTCGGTGGGGGTGGACGCCAGCCGGCGGCTCGATGAAGAGGCGATGAAGGTGCAGGTCGCCCCGGCTGACGAATCGGGTGAATCCGCGCGGATTTTGGCGTTTGGTAAGGAGCTTGCGCTCGCGGGCTCGGCTGGGGAGAGCATGGGCGTGGCGCGCGTGGCGGCGAGCGTGTCGGGCGCGCTTTTCCGCGCGGCACAGGGCGCGCCGGAAGATTGGTACTATGAAGGGGTGTTTCAACAGCTGATCGAGGCGGGCGAGCTCGTGGCGGGCGCGGTGGACGTCTCCGATCTGCCGTGGACCGAGGTGGACACCTTGGAAGATCTCGAGCACGCCAGGTCGCTGCTCACGCGTTGAAGCTCACGGCCTCCAGGTAGTTGGGGGTTGGGGGTTGGACGGCACCGCGCTTCACCTCGATGCGAGCCTGAGCCGGGCGCGCCGTGGCGTGCATCAGGGTGGAGCTGCGCGCTCAGCGTGCCGCTCGGACCACGGCCTTGGAGTCGCAGGTGTGCGGTGACCGCACGGCGGCCGCTGCGTCGGGGGCCCGGAGGGTGCGCCGCGGGGAACCCAAGGGGGTGAAGTGAGCGGCTTTGGCGGCGTGATGGGCGTCTGCGCCGCGTAAAGCGTGACGCACTCGTCCTGGCACTGAGCTTGCTCTTGGACTGGTTCAGCCACTGCGGCTCACCTACATGCCACCACACGCTACCACCTGCACCGCTCCCACCCCCTTCGAGGCGCCCCGTTCCACCCTCGGCGGACACCCCGCCGAGTGTGACTTTGGTGCAACAGTGTGCCTGGCGACCACAGGCGCCGATCGCGTAACTGCACGTAGTTGAAAAGGAATTGTCTCTTTGACGCACCGCGTGTTAACCCGCGCGGCGCCCCTGCGAGCAGCCCTGGCCTGAAGCCCCCCTCTTACTTGCACCTACTTCTCCCCACGCCCGTCACCCGGCTGTTTCGAGCCCGTCCCCGTCACCAAGCCGAAAGTGGCCTCTAGGCTGCGCGCGGGCCCCCTTGCTTCACCGAAAGCCATCACCATGACCGAACCTCGACCCACTCGTGCGATCATCCTCGCGGCCGGCACCGGGTCTCGCCTAGGCGAGCGTGGCGACGCCACGCCCAAGCCGCTGCGCTGCGTGGCGGGGGTGCCGCTCTTGGTGCGGGTGCTGCGGACGCTGCAGGGGGAGGGGATCCGTGAGGCGGTGATCGTGATCGGTCATGAGGGCGAACGGATCCGCCAGCGCCTGATGGCGGAGCCGAGCCTCGCGCTCACCCTGCGCTTCGTGGAGAACCGCGAGTACCTCAAGAAGAACGGCGTGTCCTTGTTGGCCGCGCGTGAGTGGGTGGATCAGCCCTGCCTGCTGTCGATGTCGGATCACCTCTACTCCCCGGAGCTGGTGCGGCGGTTGCTCGCGGCGGAGCTGCCGAGCGGCGCCTGCGGTTTGGCGGTGGACTACGACATCGAGCGCTGCTTCGACTTGGATGACGCCACCAAGGTGCGGCGCGAGGCGGGCCTTATCGTGAACATCGGCAAGGAGCTGGAGAGCTACGATTGCCTCGACACTGGCGTGTTCCGCATCGGGCCGGCGCTCATCAGCGAGCTCGAGCGGGTGCACGAGGCCTGCGGTGACGCGTCGCTGAGCGACGGCGTGCTGGCGCTGGCGCACCGTGGTGACTTCTTCGCCTGCGACGTGGGCGAGGCGCGTTGGATCGACGTGGACACGCCGGAGGCGCTCTCCAAGGCGGAGACGATGATCCACGTGTTCGGCGATCACCTGGGCGACGAGCCAGGGACGGGCCAGCTGCCGCAGGTGGACCCGGAGGCGATGGAGCTGTTCGCGCCGAGCTGGGTGCGCGCGGCCAAGCCTTACAGCGAGGACCACTTCGCGATCGCCGACTCCGGCGGCGTGCAGCGCATGATGAGCAACGAGAGCCCCTACGCGCCCAGCCCGCGCGTGCTGCAGGCCATCATGGAGGCGGCCATGCGCGGTCACCAGTACCCGGCGGGGGCCACTCAGCTCCGCGATCGCCTCGGCGAGCGCGCGGGCTTCGCGGGCGAGAACGTGGTCCTCGGCGCGGGCTCCACGGAGCTCATCGACGTGGTGATCCGCACCTTCGTCTCGCCGGGGGAGGAGGTGCTGCTCAGCGTCCCCACCTTCAGCATGTACGAGGCGCGTTGCCGCGCGGTGGGGGGCGTCCCGATCTTGGTGCCGATGAGCGTGGACCGTGAGCACGACGTTCCATCGCTGATCCGCGCGGTCACGGAGCGCACCAAGGTCGTGTTCCTGTGCACGCCCAACAACCCTACCGGCAGCCGCATCCCGGAGGCCGACTTGCGGCGCCTGCTGCGCCTCGGGCTCCCGACGGTGATCGACGAGGCCTACATCGAGTTCAGCGACGCGCCGTCGTTCGTGTCCTTGCTGCGCGAGTTCCCGAACGCCATCGTGCTGCGCACCTTCTCCAAGGCCTTCGGCTTCGCGGGGCTGCGCCTCGGGTACGCCATCGGGCACCAGGCGCTGGTGCGGCTGCTGAACCGCGTGAAGATCCCGTGGAACGTCTCGGTGCTGACGCTCGCGGCGGCGCACGCGGTGCTCGACGACGAGGCCGAGCAGAGCGCGCGGGTGCGAGAGCTGAAGGCGAGCCGCGACGTGCTGGTCGAGGAGATCTCGCGGCTGCCCGGGGTCACCGCGATCCCCAGCGAGGCGAACTTCGTGTTGGTGGACATCTCCACCACCGCTTGGCAGCCAGACGAGCTGGTGGCGGCGGTGCTGAAGCACGGCATCTTGATCCGCTCGCTCACGTCGCACCACGAGTCACGGCGCTACGTCCGCGTCAGCGTGGGCACCACGGAGCAGAACGCGGCTTGCATCACGGCGCTCCGGCGCCTGCTGGGCGCGCGCACGAGCCAGGGTCTGGATCTCCGGGCGGAGTTGCCGGCGCCTAGCTCACGCGGCCTCACCCACAGCGGCACGCCGAGCCCGTCGGGCTCCTACCGCGCGGTGGTGGCTGACGCCGAGTAGCGCCTGATCCGGAGCAGGCGCCCGTTGGCGGGCGCGTTCTAGGTAGGCTGTCACACTGACAAAACGCGCGGCGGGGCGGGTTCAAACCGGCCCGTCCAAGCGGAGGGCAGCATGGGCTTCTGGGCTGGCTACTGGGCGACCCTCAAGTCGCGCGACATCGAGGAGCCGATCGACGTCTGGGTGCACCGGCCGTTGGCCTACCTGATCGCGCGGGCGGCGATGCCGACCCCCATCTCGCCCAACGCGATCACCGTCATCAGCATCCTGTTCGGCCTCGGCGCCGGCGTCTGCTTCGTGTGGCCGTTCCCATGGCACGTGCAAGTCGGCGGGGTGTTGCTCTTCTGGTCCGCGGTGTGGGACTGCGCCGACGGTCAATTGGCGCGCATGCGCGGCACGGCCTCCACCTTCGGCCGCATGCTCGACGGGGTGGCTGACTTGGTGGTGAGCGTCGCGGGGATGGGCGGCGCGGCCTACCTGGTGTGGCGCGAGTACCACGACCCATGGTGGTTCGGGGCCATCGCGCTATCGCTCGCTATCCTGACCATCTACACGGGCTCGAGCCACACCGCGAGCTACGACATGTACAAGAACTTGTTCTTGCGCATGACCAAGCCAGGTTATCAGGAGGCGGAGGACTACGAGACGGCCGCTCAGCGCCGTGACGAGGAGCCTCCGAAGGGCGTCGTGGGCCACGTGGCGTGGGCGCTCTACCTCTATTACCTGCGCGAGCAGCGCGCGCGCCTCCAGCGCTTCGACCCAGCGCTGCCGAGCTTCGCCGCGCTGCCGCCGTACTCACCGGAGCTGGCGGAGCGCTACCGTGAGCGCGCGCTCCCGATGATGCGGCTCTGGCGCGGGCTGTTCGGCTTCGGCTCGCTGGTGTTCGCCGTGAGCCTGTTCTGCCTGTTCGACGCGGTGGCGCTCTACCTGCTCCTGCGCCTCGTGGGGCTGAACGCGTTCTACTTCTTCTACATGAGGCCGCGGCAGCGCCGCCTGACTCGAGAGCTCATCGAAGAGGGCGTGCTGCCTCGCCGGGTGGAAGCCACGGGGTGAGGTGGAGCGCCGCGCGGCGGATCTGGTAGCATGCCGGGATGAGTCCGCGAGGAGGGCCGCGCACCCGGTGGCGGCGGATCCGGATCGCCTTCGGCGGCGTGGTGGTGGGGCTGATGCTGACGGCGCCGGCGGAGGCCTTCGTGTGGCCGGGCACCGCGGAGCGGATCGAGCGGGCGCTGGGTAGCAGCGCGCCCGCCGAGCGGCGGGTCGCCGCGGCGCGGCTCACCGAGTTGCCGCACGGCTCCGCGCGGCGCCTGACGCTCATCGCGCTCAGGGACGCGGACGTGGAGGTGCGGGTGCTGGCGGGGGAGGCGGCGCTCGCGCTGCGGCTCGAGGGCGCGGGCCGTGAGGTGAGCGGGTGGCTCGGTGATTCGGACAAGCGCCTGCGTCAGCTCGCGTGCGAGGTGCTCGCGGTGTCGCCGGAGCCGCAGGCCGTCCCGCTGCTCGGGCGGGTGCTCGGCGACCCGGAGGTGGGGGTGCGGGTGGCTGCGGCGCGCGCGCTCGGCAGCTCGGCTGACGGTGGCGCCGTCGGTCCCTTGCTGGGGCACCTGGATGACAAGAGCGCGGAGGCGCGGCAGGCGGTGATCGAGGCCCTGTCGGAGCTCGCGGACACCCGCGCCGTGGCGCCGGTGATCGGCAAGATCCAGGACGCGAACCTGACGGTGCGCCTGGCCGCGGTGCGCGCCTTGGGCAGGCTGGGCGATCGCCGCGCGGCGAGCGCGCTGGTGCTCGCGCTGCGTGATCCCGAGCGCAGCGTGCGGGTGGCGGCATTGAGCGCCTTGGGCTCGCTGCGCGCGGAGGAGGCCACCCAGGCGGTGGTGACGGCCCTGGAGGGGGAGTCAGTGGTCAGTCAGGCGGCCATTCAGGCGCTGGGTCAGATCGGCAACGAGGCGGCGCTGCAAGCGCTGTTCGACGCGCTGGCGGTGGGCGACACCCGGGTTACGCCGGTGCTCGCCGCGGCGGGTGAGAAGGCCCAGGAGAGGCTGCGGGAGTGTCTGGCGGGGCAGTCACCGCGCGCGCTCGCCGAGGGCTGCGCGAGCGCGCTGGCGCTCGCGCGCGATCCCGAGGCACCCGAGCGCGTGGTGGCGGCGCTCCAGCGCGGGATCCTCAGCCCGGAGGCGGGGTTGAAGGCGCTGGGGGAGAGCGGCGACGAGCGCGCGCTGCCCACGGTGCTCAGCTACCTGAGCCACTCCAGCTCACCCGTGAGGCGGGAGGCGATGCGCGTCGCCGAGCTGCTCATGAGCCCCAGCACGCCCGATGGGCGCGCGGTGGAGCCCATCGTCCAGGCGCTGCGCGAGGCGCGGCGCAGGCCCAACGAGCGGCGGGCGCTGGTGTCGCTGCTCGGGCGCACGGGCTCGCCCCGCGCGGTGCCGACCTTGAGCCCGCTCGCGCGCCGCTCGGATGACGCGGGGCTGCGCGCGGTGGCGCTCGAGGCGCTCGGGAGGATCCAGGGGGCGCCGGTCGATGAGGTGTTGCTCGGGGCCCTCGACTCACCGCTCGGCGCGGTGCGCCTCGCCGCGGCGCTGTCGCTCAGCCGGGTGGCGAGCGCGAAGGCGGGCAGGCCGCTCCTGCAGCGGATGCAGCGGGCCTCAGGGCGCGAACGGGAGCTCTTGGCGCTGGCGCTGGGGGGCGCGCTCGCGCGCTCGAAGGACAGCCAAGTGCTCGACATGGCGTTCGATGCCTTGGGGCACGCCGTCGGCCGCGAGCGGGAGGCGCTGCTCGACGCGCTGTCGCGCTCGCCGCTCCCGGTTGCGACAGAGCGCCTGACGAAGCTGGGCGCCGAGTCCACGCCGGATCGCGCGACCCTGGCCGGCACCCTGGGGCAAGCGCCGAAGGCGCGCGGCGCCGCGCGCGCGGCGCTGCGCGGCTGGGCGCTCGATCCAGCGCCCGAGGTGCGCGCCCACGCGGTGTGGTCGCTCGGGCAGGTGGGGGAAGAGCGCGACCTGGCGCTGCTCACGCGCGCCTTGAAGGATCCCGATCACGCGGTGGCTGGCAACGCCGCCGGGAGCCTCGCGCGGCTCCAGCGACGCACGAAGCGCGCGAAGCCCGGCCCCCTGTGCGATGCCCTCGCCGATCCGCGCAGCCACGTCCGGGCGGCCAGCGCCGCGGCGCTCGCGGCGCTGGGAGCGCGCTGCGACGCGCTCCGCGAGCGGCTGCTCAGGGATCCTTCCGAGCTGGTCCGTGAGCGCGCTGCTCGCGCCTTGGCTGGCAGCGACAGCGCCGCCGATCGCGCCGCCCTCACGCGCTGCGCGGCGACCGAGCTGACGAGCTCCGTGGCGGTGGCGTGCCGCGCCTCGGCGCTCCAGCCATCGGGCGTGACCGAGCGCGTCTTGGTGCACGTGGTGCCCCTGGGGGGCACGGCACCCGCCCCGAGCGCGCCGTTCACCCTGGTGCTCGCCGATGGTCTCCTGCGCGCTGGCGTCGCGGATCGGCGCGGCGCGGTGGTCGAGTGGGCGGCGCCGCGCGGCTCCCTCGAGCTGATCCTCCCGCCCGCGCTGGGCGCACCCTGAGCGCCGGTCAGTCGCACGATCAGTCCGTGCACCTGATGGTGAGGCGCCTCGCCATCAGTCCGTGCACCTGACTACAGTGATGCTCACCGTCAGTCCGTGCACCTGACTACAGCGGCGGCGGCGTCGCAGCCCCCAAAAGCAGCTGGGGCGCCCGCGCCTCAATCAGCACGGTCGCCCCGGTTGCTCCACTCGCTGTCGCGTCGGCTCAGCCGGCGCGGCAGCGCATCGCGCACATGAGGTCACCCTCGGGGCAGGCGCACTTCTTGGGAGCCGGCTTGGGCGCGGGCGCTGGGGTCGGGCTCGCGGCGGGCTTGGGCGCGGGCGCCGCGGCTGGGGCAGCGGGCCCCGGCGCGGGCTTCGGGCGCGGCGCGGCTGCGGGCCGAGGGGCCGCCGCGGGCGCGGCCTTGGCGGCGGGCTCGGTCGGAGGCGGATCCTCTGCCACCGCGGTGCCGGTGGCAGGCGCCTCCGCCGTGACGGTGGGCGTGGGTGCCGGCGCGGGCTCGGCGGTGGTCGCCGCCGCGGTGGCGGTGGTCGCGGTGGGTGTGGGGGCCGTGGCCTCCTTATCCCCGCCGCCCGAGGTCGCGATGATGGCGCCCGCGATCACCAGGGCCGCGAAGCCGAGCCCACCGGCGATGAAGAGCCCGGTGCGGTTCTTCGCGGGGGGCGCTTCGGCGGCGGCAGCGGCGATGGCCGGGGCCTCCAGGCCACCCCCGAGCGGGCTGCCGAGCCCGAGCGGGCTGCCGAGCCCGAGCGGCGACGAACCGAGCAGCGGGTTCTCCGCGACGGGCGCGCTGCTGCCCACCTGCGAGGTGAGCGCCTTCAGATCGATGAGGCCCGAGTCCTCCTTCACCGACGGGCTGGCGGTGCTCGCCGAGGTGCTCTTCTCGGCGGTGAGGGCGCTCAGCGAGAAGAGCACGCTCGACTCGTTGCGAGCGCCGGTCGGCTGCGGCGCGGGCTCGTCTTGCGGAGCGCTGGTGGTGACGTCCTCCTCACTGCCCGCGGAGTCGAAGCCGCCGAACAGGTCGCTGGTGCCCGCCTTGGCGGCGGCCTTCGGTGGCTCGTTCGCCCAGGGGCTCGCGCTCACCCCAGCGTCGAACGGGCTGCTCGGCGCGCTCACGGCGGGAGCCGACGGGGCCGCGAAGGCTGGCGCTGGCGCCGCGGCCGGAGCGGGGGCCGACGCCGCGTGGAGCGCGTTCACGACCTCGTCCACCTCGCCGAGGGCACGCCAATCGCTCATGCCATCGGCCCAGATGAAGGTCTCCGCCGTGACCTCGCCGTTGTTGTAGGCGCTCACCAGCTGGTCGAGCGTCATGCTGCGCTGGTCGTTGTCGCCGAAGTCGACGGAGTATTCACTCCCGCCGCCGCTCGGTTCGGGGGCGCCACCCGCGGCCTCCTGGCCTGCGTCCGCGGCGTACACGCTCGCGGGGCTGACCTTGCCGTCGATCACGATGGTCGTCCCGCACTTTCGGCAGCGGATCTTGGCGAGCCGGTCGGCCACCTTCTCGTCAGCGATGGAGTACTTCGCGGCACATGAGGGACAGGTGATCTTCACGATGATCCTTCTCGGGTGCTGAGGCGCTGGGGGCGCCCCAGGCCTACGGGCTGGTTCGCTGGGGGCAAACGGGGTGATCGGCGATGCGGTGATCGAGCTGCGGTGGTCGATCGAAACTGCGGTGATCGAGGGTGCGGTGACCGAACGCGACGGGGAGCTTTTGCTGGGAAGCCGCCCCGCGCGCCGCGCGGTGGCGTCACCACGCGAGGCACGATCGAGGGCTTGGCATCGTAGAGCACAAAGTGTGCGGGGCTTCTAGCGCTTGTGAGAACTTTTGGGGTGAGTCGGGGAGCGGCAGACGCCGCCAGGGTGGCTCGCAGGCTTTGAGGAAGGCTCGAGGAGCCGGGTCTCGAGCGCTGCGTGCCTCGGCCGGCGCCGGGCCGCGAGCCTATCAAAGTGGGGCCGCGATTTGCAGCCCAGCTCACGAGAAATCTTAGCAGCGACCGGCCAGTGACGCCCGCGCCGCGTCGCTCGGTGCGAGCCTGGGCAGCCAGGCGCTCGATGCGCGCGGCGCCGCTCGAGCGCGGTGCCGTCCAACCCCATGAACCGAGGGACCTGCCCGCGCCTGCCCGCGCTCGGCGTGACTCGTCAGGTGGGAGCTCGTGACCTGGGGGCATCCCTCTTTAAACGCGCCAACCCTGGGAAGGCTTTGGAACACGGCTAAAAAGTTGCACCTGCGCCGCACGCGTCCGGGTCGTGTTCCTCCCGCGCGCCTGGTCGCGATGCCTGGACGCTCGCGCGGCGCCTCGGGCGTCTCGCCGCGTGTCGGGTCCTGGCAGCTGGTCGACGCCACGTGGTCGTGACCGATTCGTCGCATGTGATTTCGCCGCGGGGCGTCGTAGGGTCGGGGCAGATGACGACAGCCGCTCAGGAGTGGAGCTCACCTCCGGTCGATCGGGTGATGGTGGAGGCGCGCGCCGCGGCGCTGGGGTGCCGCAGCATCAAGACCGACGCGAAGCGGGTCGGGCTCGGCCTCGCGATCTCGATGATGGACCTCACCACCCTCGAGGGCGCCGACACCCAGGGGAAGGTGCTGGCCCTTTGCCGCAAGGCAATTCAGCCGGACGTGCGGCGCCCGAGCGTCGGGCCCGTGGCGGCGGTGTGCGTGTACCCGAGCCTGGTGCGGGTGGCGCGCGCGGCCCTCGCGGGCAGCCCGGTGCGCGTCGCCAGCGTCGCCACGGCGTTCCCCAGCGGGCAGTCCGCGCTGGAGGTGAAGCTCGAGGACACGCGCCGCGCGGTGGGGGACGGCGCCCACGAGATCGACATGGTGATCGACCGCGGCGCGTTCTTGAGCGGCGAGCTAGGGCGCGTCGCTGACGAGATCGCCCAGGTGAAGACCGTGTGCGGGGCGGCGCACCTGAAGGTGATCCTCGAGACGGGGGAGCTCGGCTCCTACGACAACATCCGCCGCGCGAGCGATCTGGCGATCGCGGCCGGCGCCGACTTCATCAAGACCTCCACCGGGAAGATCGAGCCGGCGGCGACGCCCGCCTCCACCCTGGTGATGCTGGAGGCGATCCGCGATCATTTTTTCCGTACGGGTATTCGTATCGGGATGAAGCCGGCGGGCGGCGTGCGCACCAGCAAGCAGGCGCTCCACTACCTGGTGCTCGTGAAGGAGACGCTGGGCGACGATTGGCTGACCCCCGAGCTTTTCCGCATCGGCGCCAGCACGCTCCTAAACGACGTGCTGATGCAGCTCGCCAAGCTCGAGGGTGGCGCCTATGAGGCGGCGGAGTATTTCACCCGCGACTGATTCGGCGAGCGCGCGGCCCCCCTGGGACGCGCGTGAGAGGTGACCTGATGAGCATCAAGCTGGCTACGTCCCAACCCCCCGCGCCTTCGCGCCGTGAGCTCCGCTTCGGCGCGGCCTGGCCGTACTCCCCCGCGAAGGAGGGCACCGGCCCGGTGCGCCTCCGGGAGCGCTATGAGCACTTCATCGGCGGCGAGCGGCGCGCGCCCGAAGGGGGCGTGTATTACGCAACCGTGAGCCCGGCGACCGAGGAGCCGCTCGCCGAGGTGGCGCGCGGCGACGAGGCGGACGTGGAGCGCGCGGTCCACGCGGCGCGCCAGGCGTTCGAGCCCTGGAGCCGGCTCCCCGGGCTCGAGCGCGGGAAGTACCTGTTCCGCATCGCGCGGGCGATCCAAGAGCGGGCGCGGGAGCTGGCCATCGTGGAGTCGATGGACGGCGGCAAGCCGATCAAGGAGAGCCGCGACTTCGACGTGCCCCAAGCGGCGCAGACCTTCTTCTACTACGCGGGTTGGGCAGATAAGCTGACGCATGCCTTCCACGGGCGTCCGGTGCGGCCGCTCGGGGTGGCCGGGCAGATCATCCCCTGGAATTTCCCGCTGCTCATGGCCGCGTGGAAGCTCGCGCCGGCGCTCGCCTGCGGCAACACGGTGGTGCTGAAGCCCGCCGAGACGACGCCGCTCACCGCGCTGCTCTTGAGTGAGATCATCGAGGCGGCGGAGCTGCCGCCCGGCGTGGTGAACGTGGTGACCGGCTTCGGGGACGCCGGCGCGGCCTTGGTGCGGCACCCCGGCGTCGACAAGGTAGCCTTCACCGGCTCCACGGCGGTGGGCAAGCAGATCCAGAAGGCGCTGGCCGGCACGCGTCGCCGCCTCACGTTGGAGCTGGGCGGCAAGGGAGCGCACCTCGTGTTCCAGGACGCGCCGCTCGATCAGGCGGTGGAGGGCGTGATTCAAGGCATCTTCTTCAACCAGGGTCACGTGTGCTGCGCTGGCTCACGGCTCTTGGTGGAGGAGTCGATCGCCGACGCGCTGCTCGTGAAGCTCAAGGCGCGGATCCAGACCTTGAACGTCGGTGATCCGCTCGACAAGAACACCGACATCGGCGCCATCAACTCCAAGGAGCAGCTGGAGCGCATCCAGGCCTTGGTGGCGGCGGGCGAGGCGGAGGGCGCCGAGCGCTACAGCGCGCCGCTCCCGGTGAAGGAGCGCGGCTACTTCTTCCCGCCCACGGTGTTCACGCGGGTGGCGCAGTCGAGCCGCCTGGCGCAGGAGGAGATCTTCGGGCCGGTGCTCAGCGTGCTCACTTTCCGCACGGAATCAGAGGCGGTGGAGAAGGCGAACAACACCTTCTACGGCCTCTCCGCGGGGATTTGGACCAACAAGAGCGCGCGCGTGTTCGACCTGGCGGGCAAGCTGGAGGCGGGCGTGGTGTGGGGCAACACCTACAACCAGTTCGATCCCTCGAGCCCGTTCGGCGGCTACAAGGAGAGCGGCTTCGGTCGCGAAGGCGGTCGTCAGGGGCTCGCCTCGTATCTGCACGTGGGGTGAGCGATGACGGACGGCACAGCAGGCAATGGCGTGGCGGAGCGACCCATGAGGCTCTCGGTGAAGAAGACCTGGAAGATGTACATCGGCGGCGCCTTCGTTCGGAGTGAGTCGGGGCACACGCTGACTACCGGAGCTGAGGCTGGCGGAGCTGCAGCGACCGGAGCTCAGTCGCAGGAGGTCATCTGCCGTGGCTCGCGCAAGGACGTGCGCGACGCGGTGAAGGCGGCGCTCGGGGCGCAGCCCTCCTGGCGCGGCAAGAGCGCTTACCTCCGCGGTCAGATTTTGTACCGCCTGGCGGAGGTGATGGAGTCGCGTCGCGAGGAGCTCGAAGAGCGCCTGCTCCGCGGCGGCGCGGAGGCGAAGGCGGCGACGCGCGAGGTGGACACCGCCATCGATCGGGTGGTGACGTTCGCGGGCTGGAGCGACAAGTACCAGAGCCTGCTCGCCAGCAGTAACCCAGTGGTGGGGCCGCATTTCGGCTTCTCGGTGCCGGAGCCGGTGGGCGTGGTGGGCATCGTGGCGCCGAGCCGGCCGAGCTTGCTCGGGCTGGTCGGCGCGGTGTGCCCCGTGGTGGTGAGCGGGAACACCGCGGTGGTGCTGGTCAGTGAAGCGGACCCCATCACGGCCCTCACCCTGGCCGAGTGCTTCGCGACCAGCGACTTCCCCGGCGGGGTGGTGAACCTCTTGACGGGGCTCGGCGCGGAGCTGATCGAGCCCTTGGTGCGCCACAAGGGGGTGCGGGCGCTCGATCTGTGGGGGGTGGAGGACGAGCGCGCGCGGCAGCTGGAGGCGTTCGCCGCCGACAGCGTGAAGCGCGTGACGCGGCGGATCTACGAGGAGATCGACTGGTACGACGCGGCCGCGAGTGGCCTCGGCTTCATCGAGCCGTTCCTCGAGACCAAGACGGTGTGGCACCCGATGGGCGTGTGACGCCCGGACGGAGCACGTCAAGTCAGTGACGCTGACAGCGTCTCAGTCACCCAGGGTGAGCTGCAAGTCAGTAGCCCTGACAGTATCTCAGTCACCCATGGCGAACAGCGCCAGGTCGATGGCGTCGATGCGCTCCTCTAACCCGGGGTTCGCGCCGTCGAGGTAGAGCGCGAGCTGGAGCTCGCGCTTGGCCGCTTGCAGGTCGCCCTGAGTGAGGTGTTCTTCGGCGCGGCGCGCGTGCAGCTTCGCGGCGGGGCGCTGGCAGAGCTCTTCCAGCGTGGTGATGTGGCTCATGCCGAGCGGTGGCCCCTGTGGCAGCTCGCCGTCCTGCAAGCGGACGTGGCCGCGCGCCAACGCCAAGTCGTACTTCGACCTGAGCGGTGGATCCATCAGCACCCGATAGGCCTCGGCGCCGCGACGGAACACGCGCCGCACCAGGGCGAGCTCCTGCTCGCTGGCGCCGCCGTGGCGATCGGGGTGAAACGCCAAGGCGAACTCGTGGAACGCCGCCTTGATGGCGGCGTCATCGGCGATTTCGAGCACCCCGAGCAGCTCATAGTAAGAGGCGTCGTCGAGGATCTCGTTCCAATGCGCGAGCAGCGCCTGCGAGTCACTGGGGGGGGTCATGGCGCCGCGTGCCCGCAGCATACCGCGAGCTGGGCTCCGCACCGCGAACGCTCGGCGCTTCGTGCCTCCATCGCGAGCACGGTGTCACATCGCGTGCGCTTGATGTCGCGCCTGCATGGCGGCTATTTCGTGATTCTCGGGGAGGCCCACCAGGCGGATCACGGCGCTGGTGGACTGACCCGTGCGGGTGTCCCGCGCGCTCACGTTCAAGAGGCCGCTCGCGTCGAGGGCGAAGGTGACGGCGATCGACACCTGACCGCGCTGCGCGGGGCGGAGCCCGGACAGCTCCAGCTCCCCGAGCAGGGTGTTCTCGTAGAAGCGATCGGACTCACCTTGGCCGACGCGGAGTCGTACGGTGGTCTGATTGTCACGTGCCGTGACGAACTCGCGCGTCTCCTCGCAGGGGACCGGCGTGTTGCGCGTGATGATGCGATCGCAGTAGCCGCTCACGGTCTCGACGCTGAGGCTGAGCGGGGTGACGTCGACGAGCAGCGGGGCGGCGACCTCGGGCTGGGCTCCGTAGTGCGGGCTCGCGATTGGGCTCGGCAGCTCGCGGATCGCGGGTGGCGCGGCCGCCATCGCGGCGCCCACTTGATGCGTCAACGCGGGTGGCCCCGGCGGCGGGGGCGGCGCGTACTGCGGCGGCGGCGCGTGCTGTGGCACCACTTGGAGCGGCGCGGTGACCTGCTGCGGTGCGGCCACGTGCTGCGCCATGAGCGGCGTGGTGCCGAGACCTCGCGGCTCACGCAGCTCCTGAGGCGCCTCTCGCCGCACGGTCTGAGCGAAGTCCTGACGCGGCGGCGGGGGCGGCCCAGGGGGCGGCAGATCGGGGACGGGGAGCGCGTCCTCCAGCTCATGCTCCGCGTGCAGCCCGACGATGGACTGACGAACGAGGGTCACCTCGTCGGTGGAGGTGGGCGCCGCGTACTCGCGGAGCTCGGCGGCGGTGCGGCTCTCGGGGCTGAAATCCGAGGGCAGCTCGAGCTCTCGGGTGGCGTTCAGATCGGTGAGCGGCTCGAGCAGCGCCGTGCGCTGGAGCTCGGGGCGTGAGGGGAGCGGGGGGCGACGTGGTGAGTCGATCGCCAGCGTCTGGTTGAGGTCGGGCCTCGAGGGCGCGCGGGCGGGCTCTGGTTCCATCGGGATCGCCAGGGCGGCCTCGACGCCGTCTTGGAGCGGATCTTCCGGGATCGCCAGGCTGGCCTCGGGGGGCAGCGCCTCGCTCGAGGAGGGCAGGGTTGGTTTGCCCTCACCGGGCATGATGAGCGGCAGGTTGCCGTACTTGGCCCGCAGCGCCTGCTCCTCGCCGGATGGGGCCGGCGCCTCGATCGGCGCCTGCTCCCGAGCGGGGGAGGGCGGTGGATCGGACCAGCCGCTGTCGACCATGGAAGGCCGCGACGCGGACACCAGGGTGTTCGTCGGCACGGCGTCCCCCAGGCCGCTGGCGGTGGGCATGCGCTCGCGTGGTGGCTCCAGCTCGGGCCCCAGCCCCTGGCCGGTGGGCATGCGATCGCGTGGTGGTCCCAGCGCCGAGCCGAGGCCTTGGCCCGTGGGGATGCGTCCACGAGCCGCCGCGGCGTCGGGGCCCAGGCCCTTTCCCGTGGGGAAACGCCCGCGCGCCGCCTCGGCGTCGGGGCCCAGGCCCTTGCCGGTGGGGATGCGCCCGCGCGCGCCGAGGCCAGCCACCGTCCCAGGCGGCGGACCGCCGAGGCCCATGCCGGTGGTCTGACGGCGCCGCGTGGCGCCCGGGCCCTCCGCGGTGTGTGGCACGGGCTCCTGACCATCAGGGGGTTGTACGACCACCGGGGGCAGGGTGCTGCGCCGGCGGCCAGGGGGCACTGTCTTGGGTCTGACGCCGGGGGAGGTCTGGCTCCCGGGGCGAACACCTGGGTCGGTGCGACGCCGCGGCGGCAGCGGCGGCGGCTCCGAGCGGGGGTGACCCGACTCGAGCTGGACCGTCTCGGCGAAGGCCTTGCGAGCGGGCACCGGTGGCCGCGGGATCTCCGCGCGGCGCCGCTCGGCGCCGGTGAGGGCGCTCGCCTGGATCGCGGCGCCGATCGCCACCACCTCGTCTGGGTTCATGTGGTCGAGTGGCGCGCGCCCGAAGAACCGCTCCACTTGCTCGCGCACCTGGGGGATCCGCGTGGAACCACCCACCAGGAGCACCTGATCGAAGGCGCGCGGATCGACGCGCGCCATCGCGAGCGCCTCCTGACACACGTCGAAGGTGCTCGCGATGAGCGGCGCGCTGAGCTCCTCGAACTCCCGGCGCGTCATCGAGAAATCGAGCGCGAGCGGCCGCCCCGCGGCGCCGTGCGCCACCTCCTCCACCCGCACGGCGGCGCGCGGTTGCCCCGTGAGGTCGATTTTAAGCTGCTCGGCGGCGGCGCGCAGCCGCTCGAAGCCCTGCGGATCTTCCCGCAAGTCCACCCGGTGCTGCGCGAGGCACGCCTCCGCCATCCGCTCGGCGATCAGGAGGTCGATGTCATCGCCGCCCAAGAAGGTGTTGCCCGCCGTGGCCAACACCTCGAACACGTTGCCCGACAGATCGAGCAGGGTGACGTCGAACGTCCCGCCGCCAAAGTCGTAGATCGCGATCCGCTCCGAGCTGCCCTTGCCGTAGCCGTACGCCAGGGCGGCGGCGGTCGGCTCGTTCAGGATGCGCAAGACCTCCAGCCCGGCGACGCGGCCCGCCACCTTGGTGGCGGCGCGCTGAAGGTCGTTGAAGTTCGCTGGCACCGTGATGACGGCGCGATCCACCCCCGCGCCGAGCGCCTCCTCCGCGGTGGCCTTGGCCTTGCGCAGCACGAAGGCGCTGATCTCCGGCAGCGTGTACGTCTCCCCGCGCGCGACCACCAGCGCCGCCTGGCCTGGCCCTTCGCGCATGGGGAAGGGGAAGCGCCCGCGCGCGCGGCGCACCTCCTCACTGTCCCAGGAGCGCCCGATCAAGCGCTTGATGGAGTAGATGGTGTTGCTCGCGTCGTTCAGGCGCCGCTCCTTCGCCTGCCGCCCGACGAGCACGTTGCCTGCCGGGTGGAACGACACCACCGACGGGATCAGCCGCTCGCCCGCGCCATCCGCGATGGCGCGCGCCTGACCCTCCTGCACCACCCCCACCACCGTGTTGGTGGTGCCGAGATCGATGCCCACGACGGGCCCGCTCATCGGCGCACCCCCGTGAGCTGGAGCGCGCGGCGCTCCATTGATGAGGCTCGGAGCGACGAGTGAGTCAGCGGGAAGCACCGCGCGCGCGACCAGGCGGGTCGAGGCCCCGCGTCCCTCACGGCCCCATCGAGAGCGACGAACGGTGGTCTGTTTGCCGTTCTAGTTCGCATCGGCTCCATCCAGCTCCTCCAACACCTGGTCGTACCACCGCCCAACCTGGCGTGGGAACGGCCACATCCACCCGTAGGCTGGCCCGGTGAAGCGGCCAACAATTTGGCGTTTGAGCGCGGGATCGCGCGCCGCTGCGCGGCCCTTCAGCTCGTGCGTCGCGCGCAGGGTCTCGGCGTAGGCCTCCCACTCGATGCGCGCGCGGCCGTAGGCCAAGCCGAGCGGAAATAGGGGCACCAGGTAGAGCCAAGCCATCCCGAGCGTGGTGTAGCGTCGCCGCTGGCGCAGGTGCACCCACTCGTGGCGCAGCAAAATGACCTGCTCTTCACCGGTCATCTGCTCCCAGCCGGCCCAGGTGTAGAGGGTGTCGCCCAGCACGGTGGAGTACGCCGTGAGGTAGCTCCGCTGACCACCCAGGGTGATGGCGAACAGCGCCCAGTGGATGGCGCGGTTCAGCCGGCTCTCCGCCTTGGGGATGATGCGGAACGCCGGGAACTCCTCACGGATCCGCGCGATGAGCGCGAGCGTCTCTGGGTGCGCCACGGGGCAGAGTGTAGCGCGGCTCGTTCGGTGGACCCGGCTCGTTCGGTGGACCCGGCTCGTTCGGGAGCACGGAGCGAGGCGGCTGACTTCGTGGTGCAGCGAGCACGATGGGGCCCGGCTCACGAGGCCGACCAGCGAGGTGCCGTCCAACCCCAAAAAACTAGGAACGAGTGCGGCTCACCCCAGTCGATCACCCACCTTCAGCTGTCGACCGTTCACCAAGTCCGTCGCTGGCCCCGCCTTCTTCCCCTCGAGCTGCGCGGTGACGAGGCTCAGGTGACCCTGCCCGCACGCCACCACCACCCCGCCCTTGTCCGCGATCACCACCTCACCCGGCGCGCCGCTCGGGCACTCGCCCACCATCACCCGCGCTCGGGCGATCTTCAGCCCGCGCTCGCCGAGGCGCGTGCGCGCTCCGGGCTGCGGCGTCAGCCCACGGATCCAATCGTGGACCGCCTGAGCACCGAGGCTGAAATCGAGCTGCTGGTGCTCCTTGGTGAGCGGCGGCGCGTAGGTCGCGAGGCTCGCGTCTTGAGGCTCCGCTGAGAGCTCACCGCGGATCAGCTGGGGCAGCGCCTCGCGCACCAGCGCCTGCGCCAACGCCGCCAGGCGCTCTGTCAGCTCACCTGACGTCTCGTCGGGACCGATCGACAGCTCGCGCCGCAGGTACACCGGGCCGGTGTCGAGGCCGGCGTCCATCTGCATCAGGGACAGCCCCGTCACCGCCTCACCTTGGATCACGGACCAGTGGATGGGGGCGGCGCCACGGTAAGCTGGGAGCAGGCTGGCGTGCAGGTTGATGCAGCCGAGCCGCGGCGCGGCGAGCACCCCCTCCGGCAGGATGCGCCCGTAGGCGAGCACCAGCGCCAGGTCGACGTCCCGCGCGCGCAGCCACGCCTCGAGCTCGCCGTTTCGCACCTTGGTGGGTTGGTACACCGGCACCCCGAGCGCTTCGGCCGCGAGCTTCACCGCCGGCGGCGTCAGCTTCATCCCGCGCCCGGCGGGGCGGTCCGGCTGACACACCACCCCCACCAGCTCCGTCGTCTCGTGCAGGGCCATCAGGCTCGGCACACAGAGGGCGGGCGTGCCGAAGAACACAGCTCGAGTCACGCGTGGACTAGTAGTCGCTATGTCCGCGACTCGGGTAGGTTTTTTGGGGGGGGTTCGGGTGCGATGGGTGGCGCCTCCACTGCCAAGGGCCAGCCGGGGCGAGCCGAGCGGCCGAGCGCTGCATCCATTTTCGCTGGCGCGTCCGAGGGGAAGCCTTAGCTTGATTTGATTCCGCGGACGCGTGAGAACGCGGCGGGACTTCAGCCAGCCTCTGGGGCATTTGACTCAGGGCTCCCCACGACCTACCCAAGCCCGATCCAAGACCACGGCCCCGACACCCAAAGCGCCGACATCCAAGCGCTGACGCTTGGCTCGAGAGTTGGGACGGTTCGCCAGGAGCGATGACTTTATGAGCGACGAGAAGACGCCAGCCCCCCCCTCTGACGACGAGATCCAGTTCGGCGATGAGCTGGCGGTGCTCCCGATCCGCAACGCGGTGCTGTTCCCCGGCGCGGTGGCGCCGTTCGACGTCGGCCGTGAGAAGTCAGTCGCCCTGGTGGAGGACGTGCACAACCTGCCCTCGCCGGTGATCGCGATCTTCGCGCAGCGCGATCCGTCGACGGACGATCCGTCGGTGGAGGACCTGTACCCGGTGGGCTGTGCTGCGCGGGTGTTGAAGGCGCTGAAGCACAGCTCCGGCAACTACTCGCTGATCCTCCAGGGGCTCACGCGCATCCGCCTGGAGGGGATCCAGCAGCATGACCCGTACCTGCGCGCCAAGGTGACCCGCATCGAGGGCCCGCCGGTGGAGGACGTGGAGGCCGAGGCGCTGGCGATGAGCCTGCGCGACGTGGCCAAGCAGGTCATCCAGCTGACCCCTGAGCTGCCCCGCGAGGCGGGCGCGCTGATCGACGGCATCCAGGCGCCGGGCGCGCTGGCCGACTTGGTCGCCGCCAACCTGGACGCGCCGGTGGAGGACAAGGCCCAGCTGCTCGACACCGTGGAGGTCAAGGATCGGATCCGCCGGGTGCTGCGGCTGCTCACGCGGCAGCTCGAGGTCCTCAAGATGAGGGACCGCATCAACTCCCAGATCAAGGAGGAGATGGGGAAAAACCAGCGCGAGTACGTGCTGCGCCAGCAGCTCAAGGCCATCAAGGAGGAGCTCGGGGAGGACGACGGCGATCAGGGCGATCTCGACGGCTTGGAGGAGCGCCTCGCGAAGGCGGAGCTGCCGAGTGAGGCCGACAGCGTGGCCAAGAAGCAGCTGAAGCGGCTGCGCACGATGCAGGTGGGCAGCGCGGAGTACACCGTGGTCCGCACCTACCTCGACTGGATCTTGGATTTACCGTGGAGGAATCAGACGCCGGACAACCTCGACATCGCCGAGGTGCGCGCCGTGCTGGATGAGGACCACTACGGCCTGGAGAAGGTGAAGAAGCGCATCGTGGAGTACCTCGCGGTGCGCAAGCTGAAGACCGACAAGAAGGGCCCCATTTTGTGTCTGCTGGGGCCGCCCGGCGTCGGCAAGACCTCGCTCGGCCGCAGCATCGCGCGCGCGCTGGGCCGCAAGTTCGTGCGCATCAGCCTGGGCGGCGTGCACGATGAGGCGGCCATCCGTGGCCACCGGCGCACCTACGTGGGCGCGCTGCCCGGTCAGCTCATCCAGGGCATGAAGAAGGCGGGCACCATCAACCCGGTGTTCATGATGGATGAGGTCGACAAGATCGGCCACGATTTCCGCGGGGATCCGAGCGCGGCGCTGCTCGAGGTGCTGGACCCGGAGCAGAACAGCACCTTCGCCGATCACTACCTGGAGATCCCTTACGACCTCTCCAGCGTGATGTTCGTGGCGACGGCCAACGTCGCGGATCCGATCCCGCCGCCGCTGCGCGACCGCATGGAAATCCTCGAGATCCCCGGCTACACGCGGCGCGAGAAGCTCGCCATCGCGCGCCAGCACCTGATCCCGAAGCAGCTGGAGGAGCACGGCCTCACCTCGGAGCAGCTCACCATCACGGACGACGCGGTGGAGGAGCTGATCGAGCACTACACGCGGGAGGCCGGCGTGCGCAGCCTGGAGCGCACCATCGCCAGCGTGATCCGCGGCGTCGCGGTGAAGGTGGCGGAGGGCGACGACCAGCCGCGCAAGGTGGCGACGGAGGACGACCTCCGCGAGTACCTCGGCCCCATCAAGTACACGAGCGAGGTGGCGGAGCGCACCGAGGAGACGGGCGTCGTCACCGGGCTCGCGTGGACCAGCGTGGGCGGCGAGATCCTGTTCATCGAGGCGACCCGCATGTACGGCACCGGCAAGCTCCAGCTCACTGGTCAGCTGGGCGACGTGATGAAGGAGAGCGCCCACGCCGCGCTCAGCTACGTGCGCACCAACTCCGAGAAGTACGGCATCAGCCGCGACTTCATGGAGAAGTCCGACGTGCACATCCACATCCCCGCCGGCGCTATGCCGAAGGACGGCCCGAGCGCGGGGGTGACCATGTTCACCGCGCTGGTGAGCTTGCTCACCGGGATCCGGGTGCGCCACGACGTGGCGATGACGGGGGAGATCTCGCTGCGAGGTCGCGTGCTCCCGATCGGCGGCTTGAAGGAGAAGACGCTGGCGGCGCACCGCGCCGGCATCAAGCGGGTGATCCTCCCGGAGCGCAACAAGCCGGATCTCGAGGAGGTGCCGAAGGAGATCCGCGACGACCTGGAGTTCGTCGCCGTCACCAAGCTGGACGAGGTCTTGGAGGCCGCGCTCGAGCGGATGCCCGAGCCGAGCCAGACCTACCTGGACGAGCTCGCCAAGAAGGAGTCCGAGGCGCAGAGCCCGGCGAACTGAGGCGCGTGACGGGGGCGCGGTTCGGTACAGCGAGGCTGACGTCAGCGAGGCTGACGTCAGCGCCGCTGACGTCAGTCCTGCTGGCGCTCGCTTGGGGCTGCCAGCGCGGCGCCGATCCCGCCCCCGGTGAGCAGGTGGAGCCCGGGCCGCCCGCCTTGGCGGTGCCGGCGGAGGAGGCGCCCGAGCGCCGCTGCGCCGCGCGGATCCAGAGCCTGACGGAGGCGCCGGAGCTGCCCGGCGCGCCCGGCTTCGAGCGCACGCGCTCCGTGGTGCTGGCGCGCGCCAAGGCGGAGCCGGTGCTGTTCTGGCGCACCCCGGCCGAGGCGGACGACGGCAACAAGGAGGTGGTCACCTTGCGGCAGCGCCTGAAGCTGGGGCCGAACGCCGGCTTCGCGCTGCACTCGCTGTACGGGGTGGTGAGGAGCCGCCCGGAGATCGCGCGCTCGTTGCTGCTCCGCGAGGGCTACCTGTACGCGGAGGACCCAGAGCTTGCCACGGCGATGGTCCACGTGGTGGAGCTGCATCACCTGTTCCGGAGCCCCGTGCTCTACATCCAGCGCGGCGCCGAGGTGCTGCGGGTGGAGAAGGCGCCCAAGGGCTTCTGGTATGAGTACGCGAGCGGCCCGGAGCGCGGGCGTCGCGCGCGGCTGTTCTTGCTCGATCGCGTGGCGGAGACCGAGGCCGAGCTGAGCCGCCCGCTGCACTACGAGCTCCGCGCGTTGGCGTATCGGCTCGGCTTCGAGGAGCTGCGCGTGAAGCGCCTGACGGAGGGCGCGGTGCTGGCGGAGCTGCGCTACGGCGACCTGTGGGTGGAGAGCGTGCTGCGAGCCAGCGGCGCGGCGCTCGAGCTGGAGTGCGAGGCAGGGGCGCGACGGGAGCCGCTAGTCAGTGAAACCGATCAGTCGCCCAGCGCGGCTGCTGACAGTAAAACTAACCAGTCGCCCAGCGCGGCCTCTGACATCAAAGCTGACCAGTCGCCGAGCCCAGCTCCTGTCAGTAGAGCTGATGAATCGGCGCCCAGCGAGGCGCCGGGTGGGGACGTCCACCGCGAGGAGCTGGAGGCGGTGCGCGCGCTGATCAAGCGCCGCGCGGCGCTGATGCGGGTGAAGCAGCGCGCCATCGCGCAGCAGGTGGAGGAGGCGCTGCCGTTCGACGAGCCGCGCACCGAGATCGGGCAGCAGGACGGCAACCTCAGGCCAGCGTGGATCTGGGCGTTCAACCACGGCTGGGACAGCTACACCTTCAACGACGACGGCTACGCGGTGTTCGACGCCAGCGGGCGGCCGCTGATCCCCCAGGTGTGCATCGATTTCATCACGGATACGCTGGAGCGCACGAGCGGCACCTGGTGGACGGCGCGCACCGACACGCGCCAGCGCGTGCGCGGGCTGCTCGACTTCAACGAGATCGGGATCAAGAACCGGCGCAGCGTCCAGGTGGTGGCCGACTTCGCCTATGAGCACCCCGAGCTGTTCGACGTGTACGAGCTGCCCGTCGAAGAGCGGCACCCGTTCATCTTCCGCGATCGCTTCTTCGGCTACCTGCACGAGCACCGCGATCGGTTCCGCGTCGGTGACGTGGTGACCATCCACGGGCCGCGCAACAACGGCGTGGTCGCGTGGCACTCGTTCTTCGTCTACGAGACGGACCCCATCACCGGGATGCCGACGCTGGTCGCGGGCAACGCGGGCAAACCACGCATCCGCACCTGGGAGAATGAGCTCCGGTCCTCCCCCCGGCGCAGCATCAAGCATCGGCTCCGGCCGCGCCTGGAGTGGCTGGAGAGCTTCATCACGCCGGATCCGAGCCTCGCGGGCAGCGTCCCGGAGCTGAGCTCGTCTCCCGGCTGAGGCGCGGTGCTCATCGCGGCGGGGTGTGATCCAAGACGGGGGGGTTCGACTCCCTCCTGCCCACGCGATGCTACTCACCCCAAGACACCGTTCATGCACCAGGGAACACTGCTGTCACGGTCCTCGGCCGAACGAGCGTCTCCCAGCCGGCCCTGAACAGCGCCCAACGGTTTCCGGAGGCATTGAAGAGCCGGCTCGCCCCCGCTTGGTGGATCCGAGCGGCCCCGCGAGCCCACCGGTCGCTCCACCCGGTGATCTGGGCCGAACGGCTTTGCAATCCGGCGTGGGGCGAACATGCTCTGACCCCCGCGGCGCCCATGGACGGCGCGCGGGCGATGGAGACCCATGGCAGAACGAGTGAAGTTCCCGATCCGGATCGCGCTGCTCGGTTGCGGCACGGTGGGCGGCGGGGTGATCCGGCTGATGGAGGACAACGCGGCGTACCTCGCGAGTCGCGTCGGGGCGGAGCTCTGCATCCGTCACGTGCTGGTGCGCGATGCCGAGCGCGATCGGGTGCCGGAGTGTCGCCGCGAGTGGCTCACCACGGATCCCGAGGTGGTGCTGGGGGATCCAGAGATCGATCTGGTGGTGGAGGTGATCGGCGGCGCCGATCCGGCGCGGAGCTACCTGGAGCGGGCGATCGACGCCGGTAAGGGCGTGGTCACCGCGAACAAGCTGCTCCTGGCGCAGCACGGCCCGGAGCTGGTGCGGCGCGCGGGGCGCGCGGGGGTGGACCTCGCCTTCGAGGCCTCCGTGGGCGGTGGGGTGCCGGTGATCCGCACGCTGCGCGAGGCGCTCACCAGCGACTGGGTGCGGAGCGTGCACGCCATCTTGAACGGCACCTGCAACTACGTGCTCACGCGCATGCGCGACGACGGCGTGAGCTTCGACGACGCCGTGAAGGAGGCGCAGCGCCTGGGCTACGCGGAGGCCGATCCGAGCCTCGACGTGGACGGCCACGACGCGGCGCAGAAGCTGGTGGTGCTGAGCATGCTCGCGTTCGGAGCCGACGTGCCGGTCTCAGGGGTGAAGGTGGAGGGGATTGGTCAGGTAGACCAGCTGGATTTCCGCTTCGCCGCGCGCTTCGGCTACACCATCAAGCACCTGGCCATCGGCCACGATCACGGCGAGCGCATCGAGCTGCGGGTGCACCCGGCGATGATTCCGCGCGGAAGCGTGCTCGCCAACATCGACGGGGTGCTGAACGCGACCTTGATCCAGGGGCGGGCGCTCGGCCCCTGCCTGCTGGTCGGGCGCGGGGCGGGGGACATGCCGACGGCGGTGAGCGTGGTGGCGGACATCGTGGACGTCGCGCGCTCGCGGATGGAGGGGGAGCCGGGGCTCTCGACCCGTGGGATCCAGCTGAATCAGCGGCCGCTGCTACCTCACGACGAGGTGCAGGCGCGCTACTACCTGCGCTTCGACGTGGCGGATGAGCCGGGGGTGCTCGGCCACATCAGCACCGCGCTGGGCGCGCACGGGGTGAGCATCGAGCAGATGATGCAGGAGGGGCGCGCGGAGGAGGTGGGCTCGGCGGTGCCCGTCTTGATCATCACCCACGGCGCCACCGAAGGGCGGGTGACGGCCGCGATGCAGGCGGTCGCGGGGCACGGCTTCATGAAGGCGCCGCCGCGGCTGATCCGGATCGAGGACGTGTGAAATCATCAGGTGAGCTGTCAGGAGCGGGCGCGCCTGAAGGCGCTGCGGGGGGCGCTTCAGCGAGCTCGAGCGAGCCGTCACGCAGCTCGTCAGGTGAGCTATCAGGGCGCGGGGCGCCGCGGCGGTCGGCGCCGCTCGGGGTGTTCGACTCGGGGCTCGGGGGGCTCACGGTGGTGCGCGCGCTGGGCGAGCTGCTCCCAGCGGAGGACATCGTGTACTTGGGGGACACGGCGCGGGTCCCTTACGGCACGCGCTCGGCGGAGACGGTGGTGCGCTACGCGCGGGGCTGCGCCGCGCTGCTCCTCGAGCACGAGGTGAAGGCGCTGGTGATCGCCTGCAACACCGTGAGCGCGGTGGCGGTGGAGCTGCTGCGCGCGGAGCTGGACCTGCCGGTGCTCGGCGTGGTGGAGCCGGGCGCGGAGGCCGCGGTGCGCGCGGCGGAGGCGACCGGCGCGCGTCGCATCGGGGTGCTCGGCACGGCGGGGACGGTGCGCTCGGGCGCCTACCCGCGCGCGGTGGGGCGGCTCTCGACGCGCTTCGAGGTGGTGGCGCAGCCGGCGCCGCTGCTCGTCCCCTTGGTGGAGGAAGGTTGGCTCGAGGGGGACGTGCCGCGGCTCGCGGTGGAGCGCTACTTGGCGCCGCTGATCGAGGCGGAGGTGGGCGCCATCGTGCTCGGCTGCACCCACTACCCGCTGCTCCGTCCCTTGATCGAGCGCGCCGCGGAGGCCCTCGCGGGGCGCCCGATCCCGGTGGTGGACAGCGCGGAGGCGACCGCGCGTCAGACCGAGGCGCTGCTCCAGGAGCGCGGCTTGGGGCAGGAGCCGGGGCACCTGGGCGGGCTCCAGGTGCTGGTGAGCGACGCGCCCGCGAGCTTCGCCACCTCGGCGGAGCGCTTCCTGGGCTACCCGGTGCGCGAGCTACGTCAGGTGGACGTGGTGCTCGGGTGAGGCGCCGTTCAGGCTGGTCAGCTGTCTGATTCGAGCACGACGAACGGTGAGCCGTTCACCGTGTTAGTCAGCTGAGCGCCGTATCGGCCGAGGCGGCGCGGGCGAGCACGGCCATGCGCACCGCGACGCCGGCCTCCACCTGATCCAGGATCGCGGCCTGCGGGCTCTCGGCGACCTCGTCGCTGATCTCCACGCCGCGGTTCATCGGCCCCGGGTGCATCACCAAGGCGCCGGGGCGCGCGAGCTCGAGGCGCGCGAGGCTCAGCCCCCAGATCTTCGCGTACTCACGCGCGCTGGGGATCAGCGCGCTGCCGAGCCGCTCTTGCTGGATGCGCAGCATCATCACCACGTCGGCCCCCTCGAGCGCCGGCTCCAGGCGGTCGCTGATCGGCGCTCCCAGCGCCTCGGGCACGGCGGGCCACATCGTGCGCGGGGCGGCGAAGTGGACGCGCGCGCCGAGCATCGAGAGCAAGAGCGCGTTCGAGCGCGCCACGCGGCTGTGCTGGATGTCGCCGCAGATAGCCACCCGGCGCCCGCTGAGGCTCCCCAGGTGCCGCCGCATGGTGAAGGCGTCGAGCAGCGCCTGGGTGGGGTGCTCGTGCATGCCGTCACCCGCGTTGACCACCGCCGCGCGGCTCCTCCGCGCGATGGTGTGCGCGGCGCCCGAGGCGCCGTGACGCAGCACCACCACGTCGGGCTGCATCGCGTTCAGGGTGGCGACGGTGTCGCGCAGCGTCTCCCCCTTGGTGGTGCTGGAGCTCTGGGCCGAGATGTTCACCACGTCGGCGCTCAGGCGCTTGCCGGCCAGCTCGAAGGAGGTGCGCGTGCGGGTGGAGGCCTCGAAGAACAGGTTCAGCACGGTGCGGCCGCGCAGATCGGGCGCCTTCTTGACCGGTTGCCGGCTCAGCTCGAAGAAGTGAGCTGCGCTGTCTAGCAAGGCGAGCGCCTCAGCCTGGCTGAGGTCGGCGATGGAGACGAGGTGCTTGGGTGCGCCTGGGGTCATGGAGGTCCTCGGCTGATGCGCAGAGTGTTGCGCCGTTCGGTCGGTGGTGCTTGGGCGCTAGCTTGGCTGTCAGTTCAGCCAACGCCCGTCAGGGCCGCGGCCACCCTCGCCGTTCGGCTTGTCTTTGCCTTTGCCGCCTTCGATCACCCGCAGCCCGCCGCGCTCGCGGCGCTGCGCCGCCTCCTTCTGCGCGTGGGCGTCGAGGCGCCTTAGCTTCAGCTTGAGCCACGCGCGGCGGAGCGGGGATGGAGTGCCACCGCCGAGCAGCCAACCCGCCAAGAGCCCTCCGAACGGTGAGAGCAAGCCCTCCGCCGCCTGAGACACCCACAGCACCCGGAGCACGCTCATGGCGATCACGAACACCAAGAGCCCGGTGGCCGACACCGGCAGCACGAAGAACAGCCTTACTGTCTGTCCCTTGAAGCTGAGCGCCCAAGCGACGGCGATCGCCTCGACCACCGGGAAGGCGCCGTACCAGTAGGCGGGCACCAGGCGCGAGGCGAGCGACTCCGGGAGCACCCAGTCCAGGACGAGCTGGGTGGCGTAGGCGATGACCCCGGAGAAGAACAGGAAGCGCATGAAGCGCCGCGGGCCCCAGCTGGACTCCAGCGCGGGGCCGAGGAAGAACAAGCCGAGCAGCGCGAACAGCAGGTGGGTGACGGAGCCCTCAGGCTCGTGCATCCAGGGCGCGGTGAACAGCCGCCACACCTGCCCCTTCGAGATCAGCTCGGTGCTGCCGCAGAGCAGGTTGAACAGCTCGCGGCTCGCGCCCCCGAAGTTGATGGCCACCGCGAAGGCGACGTTCACCGCCAGCAGCGTGATCAGCAGGCGCCGCAGCCACACGCCGGGCTTGGGGAGCCCTCCTCCGGCTTGCCCCGCCTGGTTCACCCCGCGGTGCCCCCGGCGCCCGCGGTGCCCCCAGTGCCCGAAGCGCCTCCCGCGCCCGCCGAACCCGCCGCGCCGCCCGTGCCCGCGGCACCGCCCACGCCTCCGGCACCGGCGGCGCCGCCCGTACCGGCGACGCCTCCCGCGCCCGCCGTGCCGCCCGTGCCACCCACGCCTGCGGTGCCGCCCGTGCCCGCCGCGCCTGCGGCGCCGCTGGTCCCGCCGGTCCCTCCGGCGCCTGCCGCGCCACTGGTACCCCCGGTGCCTCCGGTGCCGCCAGCCCCACCCGCGGTGAGCGGCGCGCAGCTCGCCGGCAAGATGAGCTTGTCAGCCGTCACGCCGCTGCACTCGGTGTGGTAGCGGACGTCCCCTTCGGGGCCGAGGGCATGCAGCGTCAGCTCATGACGCACGCCGGGGCTGAGCTCGGTGAGCGCCAGCGTGCGCGCGCCGCACGTCGCTTCGGCGGCGCGCGAGTCGCCGGTCAGCGACAGGCGAAAGCGCGCGATCGCGGCCTCGTCAGGCACCTCCCCGGCGCACACCAGCCCGCCTTGCAGCGCCTCCAAGCTCACCTGGAGGCCAGTGGGGGGCGTCTCCGTCCGTTGGTCGATGAGCGGACCGCAGGGTTGCACGAACACGGTGCGTGAGCCGACGCTGATCGCCGGCCGCGCGCCGGGCGCCACCTGCGGGTCGCCACAGCGCGTGCTCCAGCTGGGGCTCACCGGCTGACCCCGGGAGCTCAGCATCACGGGGGAGCCCGACGCGAGCGGCGTCACGTCGGCGCTGTCGTAGACGTCCACCTGCGCCGTGTAGCGGCGGCCCGGGGTCACGTAGCCGAAGGTCACCTGGTGGTTGCAGTCGCTCGGCGGTGAGCTGGGGTGCGTGAACGGGGCGCTCGCGTCCTCGCCGGGCACGGCCTCCGCGGTGAGCGTGACCACGTAGCGGCGCGGCGCGCCCGGCGCGTCGATGCAGGGCAGGGTGCCCAGGAAGTCGGCAGGGTCGACCCCAACCAAGGTCGGGGAGCTGGTCACCGCCACGGCGTTGCCGCTGTCGAAGCAGCCCGTCAGGGGCACTGCCAACAGCAGGGCGGCGATCGAGGTCGTGCGCATCAGGCCGCGGTCTTACAGCGCTTCGGCGCCGCGCACCACCGCTCAGCGAGGGCAGGGGGTTTGGCGAGCCGCCGTGAGCGGCTCAGCCGGCGCCTGCGGCGCCGCCAGTCCCTGCGGTGCCGCTCGTGCCCGCGGTGCCACTGCCGCCCGTGCCCGCCGTCCCCCCACTGCCACCGTTGCCGCCGCTGGCGCCAGCGCCCGCGTCGGGGAGCTCGTCAGGCACCAGGAAGCGGCAGCTCGAGGTCTGCTGCGGCTCCTGGACCACGTCGCACACGTGGGTGATCTGGGCGCCTAACCGCACGCCTTGGAGCCCCTCGCAGGCCGAGGGTTGCTCCACGCCGCGCTCGGCGCAGCTGGCGGCGGCGTTGAGCGTCGCCTGGCAGGCCTTCACCTGGGAGGTGCGCGGATCATCCTCCACGCCCAGCCCATGCAGGCAGTGGTCGCGATAGAAGCGCTTGCAGGCGTCCACGTCGTCGATCAGGCCACAGCGCCCGGCGGCCTCGCAGCGGGTGCTCTCGATCTCGCGGCAGGTCTCGACGCCGACCGCGTCGGTGCTGCAGCCCATCGCCGCGAAGAGCCCCGTGAGGACGAGCGCCTGGAGCTTGCTCGCGCTTGCCACGGCGGGCGCCCGCCTGACCGCGCGGCGCTCGCCGCGCGCGCTTCCTGATGCTCGCTGTCTCGTGCGCGGCGTGGGCTGGTCGAGCATGGCCGGCGCCTATCATGGGGTGCTCGGTCGCGGCGAGTTTTCGGCGGCACCGTGGCGGCGGCGGTGCGAGTGTCGAAGTCGTTTAGGCAGTGGGCGCTTCGGGCGCGGACCTCGAGGAGCCGTGGTGTCGGTTCGAAGCCCTGAGGAAACTTTGGCGAGGGGGTTTGAAGCGCGACCCGATCCGGCGCTACCGTGAGCGCCGATGACGCTCGCTGCGATGGTCCTGTGCGCTGGCTTCGGCACCCGGCTGCGTCCGCTCACGGAGGAGCGCCCGAAGCCGCTGGTGCCGCTGGGGGACCACCCGCTGCTCGCGCACGTCACGCGCCGCTTGGCCCAGGCGGGCGTCACGGAGCTCAAGCTGAACGTGCACCATTTGAAAGAAGAATTTGATAATCTAATCAATGAGTTAGAGATCAGACCTCAAGTGATACATGAGCCTGAGATCCGGGGCACGGCGGGCGGCGTCGCGGGCGCTGGCTTCGGGGCGCGTCCGGTGCTGGTGTGGAACGGCGACATCTGGTGCGATCCGCCGCTGGCGGAGCTGTGCGCCAGCACCGCGCCCATCACCTTGCTGTGCGCGCCGCGCGCGGTGGGGGAAGGCTCGGTCGGGGTGGGGCGCTCGAAACAGGTGGTGCGCTTGCGCGGTGAGCGCTTCGGGGAAGAGGTGATGGGCGCGGATTTCGTCGGGATTTCAAGGCTCTCGGCGGAGGTGGTGCAGGCGCTCCCTGAGCAGGGGTGCTTGATCGGGGACGTCGCGCTGCCGCGGCTCCGCGGGGGTCAGCCGGTGATGACGCTGCCGTTCACCGGGGAGTGGAGCGATCTCGGGACCTTGGGGAGCTACTTGGAAGTGAATTCGAGGTGGCTCGGGGAGCGCCCGAGCTGGGTGGGGGAAGGCGCGGTGATCGCGCCCGAGGTCACGTTGCTGAGGAGCGTGGTGGGGGCGGGCGCTCGGGTGCTGGGCCATGGCGCGCTGGAGGGCTGCGTGGTGTGGCCGGGCGCGGTGGCGGAGGCGCCAGCGCGTGGCACCGTGTTCGGGCTCACGGTGCGGGCGAGCCTCGGGTGAGCGCGTGGGCCCATGGTCAGTTGAGCTGATCGACGGCGCGGGCGTGCGGTGCGCTGGGGTGACTACCCGTCCAACCCGATCCCCTAGAACCTCTCGCTGCGCCTGATCGCCGAAACGTCAGCGGGTGCGCGGTGCTGAAGTAGGCCTGACCGTCGCTAGAACCCCTCGCCGCGCCTGACCGCTGAAACGTCAGAAGTGGATCTCCAGGTGCTCGTCGCCACCCAAGCGGGCTACCTGACCATTGGGGAGCGTGAGCAGCTGCGTGCCGCTGCGCTCGAGGCTCGCCACCGCCTCCCAGCTCGGGGGGGAGGTCGTCAGGTCGAGCCGGACGACTTGCTCGCCGGTCCCATCGCTCACGGCGATTCGCGCGAGGGTGGTGTCGCCCTCGTGACTGAGGAGCTGCAGTGGGCTCAGGGATAGCTCGTGCTCGTAGGGCTCGAGCGGGCAGGGCGTGGCGCAGCCGAGCTTCACCACCTGGGTGGGTGCTGGGGCGCCCTCGAGGGAGCCGCTCAGCCGCAGCAGCTTGGCGTGCTCGATTCGCATCAGCGTCGCGCCCTCCGTCGCGTCGGGCTCGAGCTCCAGGGCGCGGAAGGTCGTGGCCCCCGGCGCGAGCAGCTCGCCGCCCGGCGCTTCGGGGTGGCCGCCGTAGATCACCAGGCCATGGCTCGCGAAATAGCTCGCCGCGGCGCGTGTTCGTGGCGCGCCCAGGTGAAGGAAGCTGAGCTTTCCATCGGCGGCGATCTGCAGCACCACGTGGCTCCCCGCGCCGCGGGTGGCGCCCACCAGCCACCGGATACCTTCAGGTCCACTGACCAACTGGCCACCGCTCACGTCGCCGAAGCTGGCGCCGTCGGGCGCTCTCACGGTGCCCTGCGCCCCGGTTTGGAAGTCGAGGTAGCGCGCGCCCTCGGGCCCGATGAAGACGCCGATCCACCCGCCGATCACCACCACGTGATCGATCTGGCAGCTCACGCCGGGGCAGGGCAGCGCGAACGGCGGCGACTGCTCCAGCAGCGCCAAGTCGTACAGGCGCCCTTCGGCGCTCTGCGCTTCGTGGTGCCCGAGGGTGGTGAGGATGTAGCGCTCGGCGACCACCGCGGCTTGCTCTGGGGCACTGTCCAGGGTGGCCGCGACCCCGAAGCGATCCGGTGGGCCCACCAGCAACGGGACGTGGTGCCCAGCCAAGCCCGCGGGATCGAGCCACACGCTGCTGCCGCGGATCCCAGGGCCAGTCAGCTCGAACCGGCTCACCGGGCCGCGACCCAGGGCGAAGGAGGTGATGGGGCTGCCCCACTCGCCGAACGCTCGGCGCTCGCCGCTGCGAGCGACGGTGTGGACCGTGACTCGGTCGAGCTCCCCGAAGTGCTCGGCCCAGCGCTCCGAGCCTGACACGGGGCGGAGCACGATCTCACCCTCCTCGATCAGCTCTTCATTGCAGCTCAGGCTGAGGGCACCGACGGCGATGAGGGCGACCCTCGCGGCTCGCGATGCCGGTGTTGCTCGCTGCGCATCGCCGAGGGCCGCGCGTCGCGTCGCGTGCGGTTGGGAGCCGCGCCCGCCTGCGCCGTGCCGCCGCGAGACGACGCTCGATGGACGGGCTCCCGGGGCCGACGGGGCGTCTGACTGGTGAGCTGACGATTTGGGTCGCGCGGGCTCGGGCCCCCTGGGCTGCATGGGGCGAAATCTAGACCGTCGCCGGAGCCGCGGCCACGCGCGCTCGTCAGGCGCGCGTCGTGGGACGGCGAGCGTGGATTTTCAGCGGAGCCTCGTGGCAGGGTGCGCCCGCTTCACCATGCGACCGCTGCCTCCGCCCGGCGCTCCCTTGTTCGTGCGACGCCTCGCGGTGCCCCCCGAGCTGCCACGGCTGCTGGCCGCGTTCGAAGGGGCGCCGCTGCCGCAGGTGCTGTGGAGCGCCGACGGGAGCGGTCCGAGCTACCTGATGGCCGAGCCCATCGCGGAGGCCTCGGAGCTCGACCCGGAGCCAGCGCTCCCGCTCGGCTCGCCGCTCCGCGAGCACGCTGAAGTGCCACGTTGGGTCGGTGTGCTGCCGTACGAGGCTTGCCGCGCTCTGGAGCGATCCTCGGACGCCGCCGACCTCCGCGAGCCCCCTTGGCTCACTCGGGTGCGCTGGTATCGCTACGGGGCGGTGGCGCGCGTCTTCGGCGACGAGGTGACGCTGATCGGCGATCACGAGCCGTCCCTCGAACGATTGTCATCAAGACTGATTGACGGCGCCCGCTCCAGCTCGAGGCCCTGGGGGAGCGCCGCGCGGGTGACGCGCGTACCGGATCCAGCGGACGACCCTGCGGCGCACCGCGCGCGCATCGAGCGCGCGCTGACCCACATCGCCGCGGGTGACATCTACCAGGTGAACCTGGCGCGCCGCTTCAGCTACATCAGGGCGGGAGGTCACCTCGCGCTGCTCGCCGCCGCCGCGGCGCATGGGGTGGCGCCCTACGCCGCGGCGTTGACGCTGGGTGAGCGCCAGGTGGTGAGCCTGAGCCCGGAGCTGTTCCTGAGCCTCGAACCGGGCGGTGAGCTGACCACCATCCCGATCAAGGGCACCCGCCCGCGAGGTCACGACGCGGCGGCTGATCTGGCGCTCCAGCGTGAGCTGGATCAGGACCCCAAGGAGCGCGCCGAGCTCGCCATGATCCTCGACGTGGAGCGCAACGACCTGGGTCGCGTCGCGGTGACGGGCAGCGTGCAGCTCGCGGATCCGCCGTACATCGCCACCCACCCCACGCTCCATCACCGCCAGGCGCGCCTCACGGCGACGCTGCGCCCCGAGCTGGGTCGCGCGGCGCTGCTCCGCGCCATGTTGCCGAGCGGCAGCGTGACCGGCGCGCCCAAGGTGCGCGCGATGGAGCTCATCGCGCGGCTCGAGCCGGTGCGGCGCGGCCTCTACACGGGCGCCTACGGCCACGTCAGTCACGACGGTGGGCTGACGTTGGCGATGGCGATCCGCACCCTGTGCCTCACGGGGGAGCTCGGGCGCTACCACGTGGGGGGCGGCATCGTCGCCGACAGCGACCCCGAGCGCGAGCTGGAGGAGACCGAGTGGAAGGCGCTGGCGTGGACCCGCCTGGCGTCTACTGCGTGAGGTAGACTGCCTCGAGGAGCGCCGAAAGTTGTCCGCGGCGAGGCGAGGCGACTACAAGTCACCCTCGCGGCGTTCGGCGCTCGCGGCGCCCTTCGCCCCTGTCCCCTTCGTTACGGAGCCTCGTGCGTAACCTCGAAGACATCCAAGAGGACGAGCCGGGTCGCCACTCCCCGCGGCTCGGGACCCTGCTTTTGTTTGCCTTGGGTGGCGGGGCGCTGGTCGCCGTCGCGGCGCTGAGCATGCGCGCCGGGAAGCCGCCCCAGCAGTCGGATCGCGATCCGCTGGCGGCGTTGGTCGCCGCCTCCAAGACCGAGGCGCGGCCCGCGGAGGAGCTGGCGGAGAGCGACGTCACCTTCCCAGGGATTTTGAGCGACTCCGACGACCCGACCACGGCGCTCGCCGCCGTGAAGGACGAGCGCGGCCGCTTGGTGAAGCAGGACTTCGCGCTGCCGCCCGGCGCCCCCACCTTGCCTCCGCCGCCCACCGACAGCCTGCCGGTGGTGCCGCTGCCCGCGGGCAGCCTGCTCGCCGCGACGCCGGTGACGGCGGACCCCAAGGACGGCCTCACTCAGGTCGCCGCCAGTCAGGCGAAGGTGTCCGACGGGACGGAGCTCGCGCCGATGGGTAGTGAGGGTGGCTATCAAATCCAGGTCGCGAGCTTCAACAACCAAGAGGACGCCGACAAGTTCGTGAACGACCTCCGCAAGCGCGGCCACAGCGCCTACCGTCAGGCGGCCCACGTGCCGACGCGCGGCCTGTGGCACCGCGTGCGGATCGGCCCCTTCAAGACCAAGTTCCAGGCGCTCCAGTACAAGCGCAAGTTCGAGCAGACCGAGCGCGTCTCCCCGTTCCTGGTGGACCCCCACAAGGTCAAGCAGCAGGAGGAGATCCGCAAGGCGAAGATCGAGGCGCGCAAGCGCCGCATGCTCGGCACGGATTGAGTCGTCTGTACGACTGGCTTAGACGCGCGCGTCGGCAACGCGCGGAGTCCAACGATGCGCGGTTAGCGCTGAACGGGCTGATCCGTCTGTGAGACTGACTTCACCGCGCGTGGCGTCTAGCGATGCGCCGTGCGGCTAGCGCTGAACGGGCTGATCCGTCTGTGAGACTGACTTCACCGCGCGTGGCGTCAGTAAACGCGCCGCTCGGCGGGCACGTCGAGTTAGTACGTTAGGCTAACGTATAGCGGATCAGCGGTGGCTGTGGCCGTGATCGTGGGCGGTGCCCTCGGGCACGCGCGCGGCGACGATGCCGCCGGAGAGCACGCCCTTCGCCGCCAAGAGCTGGTCGGCGAGCGCCTTCAGGGAGCGCGCGGCGCCGCGCGCGGCGATCACCTCCAGGCAGTGGTGGTGATCCAGGTGGACGTGCAGCGTGCTGATGATCTGCTGCCCGAAGTCGTGTTGGATGCTCGTGAGACGCTCGGAGAGCTCGGGCTTGTGGTGGTCGTACACGAGGGTGATGGTGGCGCAGGTCTCGGCGCCCGTCTCCCAGGCGGCGTCGTCCAGCTCGCGCCGCACCAAGTCGCGCAGCGCCTCGGAGCGGTTGGCATAGCTGCGCTTGGTGCACAGCTCGTCGAAGCCGGCGAGCAGCTCCTTCTCCATCGCGACCCCGAAGCGGACCAGCTGACTCACTTGTTACCTGACTTTCGCATCATCTGTTGCTTCGCGGCGCGCGCGATGGCCCCCGTCACGTTCTTGCTCCGCGCGATCTGTCGCAGGTCCGTGTCGCGCAGGTGCGCGATCAGGCCGGAGGCGAAGGTGAGCGGCGTCCTCGGGTTGGCGACCAGGTTCATCTTCACCTGGTAGCTGCGGGTGAACTCGCGGTTGCGGGCGATGGTGCGCAGCACGTCTTCGCTCACCGAGCGGCTGGCGCTGATTTGGATCGCCTCGTTCTCTCGCATCTTCGGGCTCTGCACCGCCGCGGCTGCCACCAGGCGGTTGGGGTCGCGCACCAAGAGCAAGCGCTCGGTGGCGGTGCCCAGCATCGCGGTGCGGATCTTCTGGGTGGCGGTCATCTGTCCGATCTTGGCGTACAGCGGCAACACCTTGTCACGCAGCAGCTCGTTGCCCTCTTCGTCCACCTCGTGGGTGTCCTCGTCGTCACCGAGCGCGATCGCCTCTGCCAGCTCACCCGTCTCGCGGAACAGCAGGTCGTCGAAGCTCGGCTCTTCGGTGGGCTCCGGGACCAGCTCGCTCTGGATCGCCTCCGCCGCCTCCTTGAAGGCGGGGATGTTCAGCGTCACCCCGCTGCGCACCGCCAGCTCCAGCAGGCGATCGGCAGTGGACATCCGCACTGACTTGTTGAGGTAGAGTTGCTCGATGATCACCGGGTCGCGCAGGAGGCGCTCCTCGTTCACCGCCAGTAGCTCGCCGAGCTGCTCATCGGCGCGCTGGGCCAGGAGCTCCAGCGTCTCCGTGGCGATGCGCGGCATGCGCACCAGCTGCTCCAGCGCTTGATGATCTTTGAGGCGTGTCTCACAGAGCGCGTGGATCACCGCGGGCTGCAGCGACGCGGACAGCGCGCCGCTCAGCACGGGTGGGGGCAGCGAGGCGAGGGTGGTGCGCGCCGTCTCGGCGGTGGCCGGGTCGCCTCCCTGCGTGAGCCCACACAGCACCGTCACCAGGTCGGCTGGGCGCACCCCCGGGAGCACTCCTTTGGCGGCCATCGCCTTCAGGGGCGCGGGCGCTCCTGGGCTCAGCGCCTTGAGGGCTGGGCCGCTGAGCCCCTCGAGCTCCAGTGGTTCCATGGGGCCTCACCGTACCTCAAACCTGCCTGCGCCGTCAGGCGCCATGGCGCGCGCTGGAGCGCTCAGCCGATCCCCTACTGACCTCGGTGCGAGCCAGGGCCTGCTGCTCCGCGCTCGGCAAGGGGGCTGAGGACGAGGTCGAGGAGAGGGCCGGGGAATAGGCAGCCCAGGCTGGGAGTAGGAGAGCGGAGGTCAGGCCAGAGCGAGTTGGGGCCAGTAGCCAGCGCCAGCTCGAACCAGGACCAGGCAGCTCCAGCGGGTCAGGCAAGCGTGAGCGAATCGTACACGGCGAGCGGGAGCAGCGGTTGCTCTGCCTCCCCGGCAGCATTATCGTAGCCCGTCCCTTGGCGCCTGCGCGTCGCGGGAGGCTGGTCGGCATCACCTGGGCGCCATGTTGGCGCGACAGGGCACTTCAGAGCGGAGGAGAGACTCACATGGGGATCATGGATTTCGTCAAGGGTGGCGTGCAGCAGATGATGATCGCGCGCCCGGACGACCACAAAGAGAAGGTCTTCTACAAGCACCCGGACCAACAGTTCCCCTTCTGGAGCCAGCTCACCGTCGACTCGGACGAGGTGGCGCTGTTCTTCAAAGACGGCGTCGCCCAGGGCATCCTCCCGCCCGGGCGCCACACGCTGAGCACGCAGAACATCCCGTTCCTCGGCAAGTTCGTGAGCGAGTTCACGGGCGGGAACGTGTTCATCAGCGAGATCTTCTTCGTCACCACCCGCCCGATTTTCCGTGACCAAAACAGCCAGCCGCTCGGCTTCGGTGGTCCGCTCGGCTCCATGCGTGATCCGGAGCTCGAGATCCGGGTGAACCCGCGCGCGTTCGGCACCTACTCCTTCAAGGTGACCGACCCGGCGGTATTCATCGGCAAGTTCATCGGCCAGAGCGGCGCGGTGGATCCGGACGTGGCGCTGCAGTGGGTGCGCGACCAGATCCTGATGGGGCTGAAGAGCGTGCTCACGCGCATGATGAAGTCAGGGGACATCACCCTGATGGATCTCGGCGAGTGTGGCCCCGACGCCGCCCGGGAGATCGTGCAGAACTGCCCAGATCTCACCGAGAAGGGTCTCCAGGTGATGGAGATCGCCAAGCTCAACATCAACTTGAGCAAGGAGGACGAGGCCCGCATCGACGAGTTCCAGGATCAAATCGTCCAGGCGAAGATCGATCGCCGGAAGGCGAAGATCCAGGTGGGCACGGCAGAGGCCGAGGCGCAGCAGCGGCAGTTCGGTCTGGATCAGGACTTCGCCAACGCGCAGCGCTACGTGAACCAGGTGGACATGCAGCGCTACGGTCAGTACGCCGGTGCGCAGGCCGTGATGGGCCTCGGGCAGGGGCTGGCGCAGGGCGGCGAGGGCGGTGGCGTCGCAGGCGCCGGCATGATGGCGGGCATGGGGCTCGGCGCCGGGCTCGGTGCTGGCGCGCACGCCGTGCAGCAACAGCACGCGCCGCCGCCGCAGCAGGCCTATGGCTACCCCGGCTACCCGCCCCAGGGTTACCCGCCGCCCGGCTACCCGCCTCAGGCGTATGGGTACCCACCGCCCGGCTACCCGCCTCAGGGCTACCCGCCTGCGCCGGGTCAGCCGCCAGCGCAGGGTGGTCAGCCACCCGCACCAGGTCAGCCGCCAGCGCAGGGCCAGCCACCTGCGGCCGGAGCCTACCCTGGCTACCCGCCACAGCAGTACCCCGGCTACCCGCCGCAGTACCCTGGTTACCCGCCGCAGCAGTACCCCGGCTACCCACCGCAGGCCTACCCGCCGCAGCAGTACGGGGCGCCGCCCGCGGTGCCTGGAGCAGCCGCAGTGCCTGGAGCAGCCGCAGTGCCTGGAGCAGCCGCAGTGCCTGGAGCAGCCGCAGTGCCTGGAGCAGCCGCAGTGCCTGGAGCAGCCGCAGTGCCTGCCGCGCCTCCCGCTACGCCGGGCACGGAGGGGAGCCAGGGCTGAGCTCACCGCGTAGCTGGTCAGCGCGTTGAGCATTCAGGCTCAGCGGCTCACGCCGATGTAGCTGGTCAGCGCGTTGAGCATTCAGGCTCAGCGGCTCACGTCGATGGGCGTCCTTCGGGGCGCCCGTTGGTGTTTTTGCGTGCTAGCGATGGCTCTGTAGTCGGCGCAGGGGGTTTGGGGGTTTGGCGTGTCATTCGAGTGGCTGCGCGCCGAGCAGGGCGGCGCGGGTGCGTGGGGCGAGTGAGGTGACCCGTGCGGCCGGGGGGCCTGACGTGGGCGTGCTCAGGGGAATGGGGTAACCTGCGGGGCGGTGAGCGAGATCCAGATCCAGCCGAGCCCGCAGGGGGCGGGTGCCGCCGGCGCTCACGTGACCCATCGTTGCCCTGGCTGCGGCCATCAGTTCTCGGGGGATGCGCGCTTCTGCCCGTTCGATGGCAGCCGGCTGGAGCAGGGTGCCCCCTGGGATCCGAGCGCCGATCCGCTGCTGGGTCAGCGGATCGATCAGCGCTACCAGGTGGAGGCGGTGCTCGGTGAGGGGGGGATGGGGACGGTGTACCGGGTGCGCCACGCCACCCTGGGGCGCTACTTCGCCTTGAAGGTGCTGAAGAAGGAGCTGGCCGGGGAGGCCGATCTCTCCGCGCGCTTCATCCGGGAGGCGAAGGCGGCCGCATCGGTCAGCCACCCGAACGTGGTTCAGATCACGGACTTTGGCCGCATCGACAACGGGCAGCCCTATTTCGTCATGGAAATGCTCGAGGGGCGCTCCCTCGGCTGGCTGATCCACCACGGCGGCTCCATCCCCGCCGCGCGCGCCGTGCGCATCTTGCGCCAGGTGGCGGAGGCGCTCGCCGCCGCTCACGCCCAGGGCGTGGTGCATCGCGATCTGAAGCCCGACAACATCCACATCGGGGACGCGGTGGGCGCGCAGGGCGACCTGGTGAAGGTGCTCGACTTTGGGCTCGCGAAGGTCGCGGGTGCGAGTCGCCTGACGCGCCAGGGGATGGTGTTCGGTACGCCGCACTACATGAGCCCGGAGCAGGCGGCGGGGGAGGCGACGGATCACCGCGCCGACATCTACGCGCTCGGCGTGGTGATGTACGAGGTGTTCACGGGGCGCGTGCCGTTCGAAGCCGACACTTACATGGGGGTGCTGACCAAGCACCTGTTCGTGGCGCCCACGCCGCCGAGCGAGGTGGTCCCGTCGGCGCGCGAGCTCGGGGGCCTCGAGGAGATCACCCTCCGCTGCCTGGAGAAGAAGGCGGCTCAGCGCTTCCAGAGCATGGGCGAGTTCATCGAGGAGCTCGATCGCGTGGTCTCGCTGGGGGACGACGGCAGCCTCCGGGTGCGCTCGAGCACTGGCGCGCGCCCAGCGGCGCCGCCGCACAAGAACCTGCTCGCTGACGAGCTGGAGCCGCCGAGCCCCGAGGAGATCCGCCTCGAGCGGCGGCGCCCACGACACCAGCCCACCCACCGCGCTGCCTGGCTTCGCGTGGGGCTCCCCCTCGCGGCGACGAGCCTGGTGGTGCTCGGCTTGGGCGCGTGGGCCTTTTGGCCGACGTCCGCCGGGCTCGGTGAAGAGCTAGTGAACTCGGCTGGTCAGGCGCCGCAGGCACCTGGGGAGGCCGCGCCAGCCGTCGCGCCGACACCACCGGTCGCTCAAACGGTGCCAGTCAACCCACCCGCGCCCGCCGCATCTGCCGTCGTGACGCCTACGCCGGCTCCCGTCGCGGCGCCGGCGATTATCGTGCCCAGGGCGCCCGACGTTCAGCGCGCGGGCTCGAGCGCGGCGCCCAAGCCGAAGCCAGCTCCCGCGACGCCAGCGGCCTCTCCCGCGCCCGCACCCAAGCCGATCGGTGGTGGGGAGGTCATCGATCCATGGAACTAACGCGGCGCGTGAGCACGAGGTGCCTACGCTTGACACCGCGGAGAGCCCCCGCAAGGCTTTAGCGGCTCAGAGAAGATCACACGTGGCGAAGAAGCAGCTCCTCTTGGTGGACGGCGATCCGCGCAGCGTGCGGGTCCTCGAGGTGAGCCTCAAGAAGGCGGGGTACAGCGTCACCACGGCGGGGGATGGGCTGGACGCCTTCGCGAAGATCAATTTCTCCACGCCCGATCTCATCCTCTCGGATACTCGGCTGCCCGGTCTGGATGGCTACGAGCTGGTACGGCGGCTGAAAGATCAACCCGATCTGGCGCATATCCCGGTCGTGTTCCTGACCAGTCAGAAGTCGGTCGAGGACAAGGTGCGCGGGCTCGAGCTGGGGGTGGAGGACTACCTCACGAAGCCCATCTTCGTGCGCGAGCTGATCACGCGGGTGAACATGCTGCTCGCGCGCCGCACGCAGGAGCGCATCGCCACCAGTCAGCCCCACAGCGCGCGCACGCGGCTCTCGGGCTCATTGGAGGACATGGGGGTGGTGGATCTCCTGCAAACCTTCGAGGTGAGCCGCAAGAGCGGCGTGGCGGTGATCCACGACGGCGTGCAGGAGGTGCGCATCTATTTCCGCGAGGGGAAGGTGGTGGACGCAGAGTGCGGCCGTCTCCGTGGGGAAGAGGCGGTGTACCGCGCGCTGATCTGGACCGAGGGCAGCTTCGAGGTGGAGTTCCGCCCGATCCAGAACCCGGACATCGTCCCCACCTCCACTCAGGGCTTGCTGATGGAAGGCATGCGGCGCCTGGACGAGTGGGGGCGGCTGTGTGAGCAGCTGCCGGCGCTCACCACGGTGTTCGAGGTCGATCACGGCGAGCTGGTGGAGCGCCTGAGCGAGATCCCCGATGAGCTGAACGGGATCTTGAGGTTGTTCGATGGTCGTCGGCGGCTGCTCGACGTGGTGGACGAGAGCCCGTTCGAAGACCTGTCTACTCTCGGCACCATCGCCAAGCTCTACTTCGAAGGCCTGTTGATCCACGGCGAGGAGCAGGCGCGCGGGGAGGACGAGGTGGTGCCCAGTCACGAGGGTGACAGCCAACCTCGGCTGGAGGCGGCGAAGGAGGAGCTCATCCTGGAGCCGCGCCAGGCTTCGGAGGCGGCTGAAGCAGCGGCAGTCGAGGCGGGCGTGGCTGCTGAAGGGGGCGCGGAGGGGGTGGTGGCGCTGGGCGACGCGGTGCTGGCGACGGCTGAGCCGCCGGACGCTGAGCCCATCCCTCTGGAGGAAGCCGCAGGCGACGTGGCGCCTGCACCCACCGTCCGGCTGCCCTCCTCGCCCTCTGGCGCGGCGGGGCCCGTCGTTGCCCCGTCGCTCGAGGCCACGACGCCGAGCTTCCAGTCGCCGCTGGCGGCGGCGGACGAGGCCCCTGAGACGGTGGCTGCGCGCGTCATTCGAGGCGCTGAGCCCGGCGGCGCGCAGGACGACGCGGGGCTGTTGGCAGGTGCTCTGACTGAAGACGTACGCGGCGCGGCTCACGACGACGACGGGGACGAGCTCGACGATGAGCAGGATGAGCGCGATGGTGAGCTCGACGACGACGAGCAGGACGACGACGCGCCTGCGAGCGGACCGTCTGATGGGGACGAGGACGAGGGGGAGTCCGCCTTCTTCGAGGTGGGGGACGCGGGGGAGTACGAGGGAGGGCCGCGCAGCATCCCGCCTCCCGAGCCGAGCGACTTCGACGCTGTGCCGTACAGTGAGCGGGGTGATCCGGAGCGTCGTCGGCGACTCCAGCGGTGGGTGGGGGTGGTGTTGGCGCTCGCGGTGGGCGTGGTGCTGTTCGCTGCCGTGCGGTCTCGTCAGGGCACGACCGAGCGCCCCACGCCGACGGTTCGTCCCACGGCGGAGGTCCCGGCGCCCACTCAGGTGGTGCAACCCGCGACCAGCCCTCACGCGGTCACGGCCCAGGGCGGCACCAGCGCCAGCGAGCCCACCGCGGAGCCCGCCGAGAGCGCCGAACCGGCTGAGCCCACCGAGCCCACGCCGAGCGCCGAGGTCGAGCCGGCGCCCAGCGTGGCCGAGCCACCCGCGCCGCAGCCAGCGCCTGCACCCGTCGCGCAGCCAGCGCCCACGCCGAGACCAGCGCCGCGGCCGACTCCACGCCCGGCGCCCGAGCCGAGCCCCGCACCGGCGCCTGCGCCGGCACCCGCTCCGGCGCCTCAGCCTGGCGGTAAGCCGCCCACCGCGTCGTTCCCCACGGACTGACGTCCCTCATCAGGGGAGCGTGCGGCGCGGCGCTCTGGGCTACGCCCGAGCGCGCCGCGCGTCCTTCGTCAGGTCAACGAGCGTCGCTGCTCGATGCCGCAGCGACGCTCGGCTTCACGCGCTCGACGAAGCCGCGGAAGAGCCAGCCAAACTGACCGAGGGTGTCACCGTAGAACACGCTGGTGCGCGGGATGGCGCCGAGGTGCGCGCTGCCGAAGGCGATCGGTGCGCCGGTGGCGGTGAACGCCGCCTCGTAGCCGGCGCTGAGCACGTGGTCGCGCACCCGCGAGTTCAGGGAGCCGAGCGGGTAGTAGTAGACGCGCGGCGTCACCCCGAGGCGCTGCTCGAGGAGCTCTCGAGAGCGCTCGAGCTCTTCGTCCAGTAGCCGTCGCGAGACGTTGGCGAGGCCGCGGTGGCGGTGACCATGGCTCGCTATCTCCACCAGGCCCGAGGCGAGCATCTCCTCGATCTGCGGCCAACGCATCGCCTCGCGATGCCGCTCCTCCACCAGCGCCGTGGTGATGCCGAGCGAGAACGGCACCCCGAGCTCGCGCAGGATGGGCCAGGCCTTGCTGTAGACGCTCGCCATTCCATCGTCGATGGTGATGACGGCGACCCGGCGCGGCAGCCTCAGCTCGCCGCGCAGGAAGCGGACCAGCTGGCTCGGCCACACCGCCTCCACCTGGTTCTCGCGCAGCCACACCATTTGCTCACGGAAATGGCGACTGGCGACGCTGAGCGGATCTTTGCCGCGGTCGAAGCCGTGGTAGAGCAGCACCACCGCGCGCGTCTCGCCCACGTCGACCACCGGTTCACGGAAGCGGGGGCCTGCGTCGGCCGCCGGGGTGGGCTCAGCGCTCGGCGCGTCAGCCGTAGCGCCGGGCGCACCGGCGGCGGCGGCGCCAGGCGCGTCGGCTGTGGCGTCTGGCGTCGCGGGGTCGGGCTCGGTGTCTGGGGCTCGAGGCGCCTCGGCGGGCGCGCTGGCGCGGATCGCCAGGGCGGGTGCCTCCGCCGCAGGGGGCGGCTGATTCGCGCTGCAAGCGAGCAGCGCCACCGACGCGAGGAGCGAGAATCGCATCTCACGAGGCTAGCCGAGCCCCCACGGCGCGGCCCAGTTCAGGGGTCGGCTCAGCGCCGCACCCGTGGATCCAATGCGACGTAGGAGGCGTCCACCAGCAGGTTCGAGACCACCACCGCGACCGAGAACAGCAGCACCACCGCCACCACCACCGGCCCGTCGCGATCGAAGATGGCGTTGACGGTCAGGGTGCCGATGCCGGGCCAGCGGAAGATCCGCTCGGTCACGATCGCGCCGCCCACCAGGCTCCCCACGTTCATGCCGATCACGGTGACGAGCGGCACCAAAGCGTTCCTCAGCGTGTGCTTGAACACCACCTGCCGCTCCGAGAGCCCCTTGGCGCGCGCCGTGCGCACGAAGTCGCTCTGGAGCAGCGTCAACATCTCGTCACGCACCAGGCGCGTATAAAAAGCAGCGCCGTAGAGGCCCAGGGTGAGCGACGGTAGGAACGCCGAGCGCAAGATCTCGAGCTGGCTCTCTCCATAGCCATCGAGCGGGAACCAGCCGAGCGTGCGCGCGAACAGGTGCTGGAGCAGGAGCCCCGTGAGGAAGGTGGGCGCGCTGATGCCCAGCAGGGTGAGCAGCACCGCGCCCCAATCGAACACCGTGTGCTTCCAGTACGCCGCCATCACCCCGAACAAGACGCCCAGCGCGACCTGGATCGCGAGCGCCAGGATCCCGACGAGCAGCGTTGGGCCGAGTGCCTTACCAATCAGGCTGACTACCGGCTGGCGCTTGAGGTAGCTCTCACCGAGGTCGAGGCCCACCGGTCCCCAGAACGCCGCGTTCGGGTGCTGCTCGGCGCTGCCGCCGAAGCGCAGCAGTCGGCCGAGGAAGCGCGCGTACTGGGTGGTGACCGGCTGATCGAGGCCGAGCTGATCGCGGATGACTTGCACGTCGGCTGGCCGCGCTTGAGGCCCGGCGAGCACGCGCGCCGGATCCCCAGGGAGCCAGTTGAAGATGGCGAACGTGAGCGTCAGCACCGCCCAGATCGTGAACACCGACCACAGGAGCCGCGTGGTGAGCCGCCTCAGCACTAGCGTGACCTCCAGGCGCCGGGACCACGGAGACCCAGGCGTGGGCGGGTGTGCAGGCCGAAGCTCGCGGGCAGCGCGCCGGCGAGGCAGCCACGCGCGCCTCCCGGCACCAGGCAGGCGTGCTGCTCTTTTCGTGACCTGTCCAGCCAAACCCCCCGCACGTGCTGGGTCAAGATCGGGTGCGGGCGGTAGCCATGAACATAAGGTTGGCTGACTTCAAGGTAGCGCTGGGTGTGGATCATCACCCACGGCGCCTCCTCCGCCACAATAGCCTCCGCGCGGCGGTACAGCGCGCGGCGCTCGTCACCGCTCGGGTTGCCGCGGGCGCGCACCATCAACTGATCGAGCTCGGCGTTGCTGAAAAATGCGTTATTTTGGCTGTTTTCTTCGGCGATGGCGCCCGTCGTCAGGGTGGATTCGAAGAAGTTGCTCGCCTCCGGGAAGTCCGGGTGCCAGCCGGTGGTGCCCATCACCGCGCCGCCGCGCCGGCCGGCCAGCGCTTGGTAAGTTGGCCAGCCTACGAGCTTCAGGCGCAGCCGCAGGCCAATCTTCGCCAGCTGCTGCTGAAGTAGCTCGCCCACCTGTTGACCGAAGGAGTCCACCAGGCAAAGGTAGTCGATGGGGTGGGGGTAGCCGCCTTCGCCCGTCGCCGGGTCATAGGGGTAACCCGCGAGGCGCATCTCCTCGAGCGCCTGCGCGAGGTCGTGGCGCTGGGCGGGGTAGCCCGGCTCGCTCGGGATGACGATGTCCGGCACCAGCTTGTACTGCGGCACGATCTGCCCCGGGCGGATCATGGCGATGTGCTCGCGGTTCACCGCGAAGGCGACGGCGCGGCGGAGGTGACGGTCGTTGAACGGCGGCCGCTCGGTGTTCATGAAGGAGCCGAACACCGTGTTCGGTGGTGACCACTCACCGAGCGGCGCCCAGCGCGGATCCGCGCGGAGACGGGTGACGTCCGAGCGCCCCAGCTCGCGCACGTAGTCGAGCTCACCGCTCTCCAGCTTGTAACGCTGGGTGAAGGGCTGCACCAAGAGCTGCCAATGCACGGCGTCCAGGTACGGCTGCCCTGGCACGTAGTAGCCCTCGTGGCGCGTGAGCTCGATGGTGCGGTCGGGCTCGTAGCGGGCGAGCTTGAACGGGCCGGCGCCGCAGGCGGTGTTCCCCGCTTCCCGCGTGTAGCGGTCCCCCGCCGAGCGACACAGCGGCGCCACCAGCTGGAGCGCCAGCACGTGCAGGAAGGTGGAGTCCGGCTCGCTCAGGCGCACGTGCACGCGGTATTTGCCCTCCGCGCGCACCCCGAGCTCGGTGCTCTTGCCGCCGCGGTAGTCAGCGAACCCCTCTATCCGGTCGTAGAAGCTGGCGGGGCTCGGCGTGTCCGGGTGCAGGGTGCGGCGGAAGGTGCGCACCACGTCCTCCGCGCTGAGCTCGCTGCCGTCGTGCATCAGCACGCCGCGGCGCAGATCGAAGCGGTAATCCAGGCCGTCCGGCGACACCTGGTAGCGCTCGGCCAGCTGCGGAATGAGCTCACCCTCCGCGTCGTAGGTCAGCAAGGTGTCGAACAAGAGCCCGCCCACCGCGGCGTTGGTGGTGGTGAAGCCGACCGCCGGGTCCAGCGTGCGCACGCTGGTGAAAAATGCCGTGCGGAAAACACCGCCGCGCTGGGGTGGCCCTGCGCGGCGCTCGCCGATGGGTGGCGCGAGCTCGCGGCTGCAGCCGGTGAGCGCCAGCAAGCAGAGCAGCGTGGCTTGGAGGCCCCGCGCGCACCCGAGTCGTGCTCGCAGGATAGAATTTCCTTGTGGAAATTTATGCGGCTTCGCCAGCGCCGCGCTGTGGACAGGCTTCCTGGCCAGCGTCCCGCTCGGGGCAGCTGGGCTCACCGAAGGCCTCCCGGCGCCTTCACTCGTGCTTCGGGTCGAGCACATCGCGCAGCCCCTCCCCCAGCAGGTTGAAGCCCAGCACGCTGAGCAAGATCATGACGCCGGGCGCCACCACCATCAGCGGGCGCTCCGCGATGGCGCTCTGGCCCTCTTGCAGCATCCTGCCCCAGGTGGCGGTCGGCGGCGGCAGCCCCACCTGGAGGTAGCTCAGCACGCTCTCGGCGATGATCATGGCGGCCACGTGCGCCGTCGCGATCACCACCAGGGTGCTCAGCACGTTGGGGAGCAGGTGGCGCCGGGCGATGCCGAGCTCCGTTTGCCCCAGCGCGCGCGCCGCCTCGATGAACTCCACGCTCCGGAGCTGGATCACCTTGCTGCGGATCACGCGGGCGGTGCCGAACCAGCTGGTGAGCCCCAGCACCGCGAGCAGCGTGGTCAGCGTGACGTCGCCGAGCGCCACCCCCAGCGCCATCACCAGCACCAAGTAAGGCAAGCTGAGCCCCACGTCGACCAGCCGCATCAGGCCCTGATCGACCCAGCCATGGCGGCGCTCCGCCGTCCAACCGGCGACGAGCCCGACCAAGAGGCCCACGCCGGCGCTGAGCAGCGTGGCCACGAAGCCAATCGCGAGCGAGATCCGCGCGCCGTGCGCCAGCCGGCTCAGCTGATCGCGCAGCAGGTTGTCCACCCCCAGGAGGTGCGCGGCGCTCGGCCCTACCGGGCTGCCGTCGACGTCAGTGCCTGTGACGAAATCGCTGAGGTTGGGATCGAAGCGCACGCACCAGGGCCCGACGAGGGCGAACAGCACCAAGAGCGCCACCAGCAGCGCGCCGATCACCGCGCCGCGGTTCGAGCCGAAGCGCTGCCAAGCCGAGCGGTGCATCGGCCTTCATGAGTAGCCCGGACGTGCGTCCCGGCGCAATCACCTCGGGGGGCGGGGGTTTGGGGTTGGACGGCACCGCGTTGAGCAGCATCTGGGAGCGGACCCGCTGCGTCTACCGGGTGCTGCTCTAATAGAGACTCGGGCGCTCGGCGCGGAGGAAGCGCGCGAGCACGCGGGACAGCTCCTTGGGGCGCTCCTCCTGCGGGGAGTGACCCGAGTCCATCAGCTCGAAGCCGGCGCCGTGGAGGGTGCGGCTCAGCTTCTGACCGAAGCCGCTCGGGCACAGCGGATCGTGGCGACCCCACACGACGAGCGACGGCACCTGCACGCGCGCGGTGTCGGCGATGATGCCGCGGGTGTCCTGCGTCGCGCGCAGGGTGGCGAGCGCGCTGCCGCGCGCCGCGGGGGTGTTGAAGCAGTCGTAGTAGTGATCGACGCGGGCGGGATCGAGGGAGGCTTGGTGCGTGAGCTTCTCGCGGAAGTAGGAGCGGAAGCTGGTGCGCCCGAACAGCTGCTTGAACAAGAGGCCGCCGACCAGCGGCACCGACGCGAGGCGCCGGCTGTAGTCGCCGCTGGTGGTGAACGCCGCCGGGTTGATCAACACCAGCCGCGAGACCAGCTCGGCGTGGCGCGCCGCGACGGCGATGGCGACGGCGCCGCCCAAGCCGTGCCCCACCAGCGCCGCGCGCCCGACGCCGAGCCCCGCGTACAGGCCCGCGATGCAGTCGGCGAAGGCGTCGAAGTTGTAGGAGAAGCGGCTCGGCGGTGGCTTCTCACTCTCGCCGAATCCGGGCAAATCAGGCGCGATCACGCGGAAGTCTTCGCTCAGCTCCGGCGTGATGTGGCTCCAGGTGAGGTGATCCATGAACAGCCCGTGCAGGAGCACGACGGGGCTGCCCGAGCCGGTGTCCATCACGCGCAGGCGCGCCCCGCTCACGGTGACGTCTCGATAACGAGCCTCGAGCATGGAGCGCGAACCTAGTGGCGTGAGCTGGGCTCGGCAAGCGAGCGGCCAGCCCTGCATGGACATCGAACCAGCTCCATGGACATTCCATTGGTGTGACAATTCATGTCACACCGCGTGACGCAAACAGCGTCCATGGAGCCGGATTGAGATCGCGCACAAATTTTCGTGCGTAAAGCGTTTGGAGCGCCTCTACTGAGTAGAATATATCGAACTCACGATGAGCGGGTGGCGCCCCAGCAGCGGGGCTCAGAGAGGGCTCGTGGTGGTTCGAGATGGTGGCAGCTCACGCCAGGTGGCGACAAATTCTCGTGAGGTCAGGGGCGCTGGCGTCTTGGCGGAGGGTGGTATGAACCGCTTGGCGGCGCGTGAGAAGGAGCCCTGCCGTTTGGATGAGGCGGCGCTCTCGGAGCTCGAGTCGACCCACGCGGCCGGCCTCACCTCCTCGGAGATCCTCGCCTTGTTCGCCGAGCGCGGCGCGGCAATCAGTGAGGCGACCTTACGGAAGTACGTGCAGCTCGGTCTCTTGCCGCGCAGCGTGCGGGTGGGGCGCAAGGGCAAGCACCAGGGCTCACAAGGGGTCTACCCGGCGAGCGTGGTGCGGCAAATCCAGGTCATCAAAGACATGATGGCGGAGAGCTACACCATCGAGCAGATCCAGCGTGAGTTCCTGTTCATGCGCGGCGATTTGGATCAGCTGACCCGCACCTTGGGCAGCCTGTTTCAGACGCTCGACCGCGTGATGGACGAGCGGCGGACGGATCCGGTGGCGGCGCTCGCGGAGCGCGACGTGCTCGAGGCGCGGGGCCTCGGGGCTCGCCTGGTGGAGCGGCTGACGCAGGTGGAGCAGCGGCTCACGTCGCGCGCGAAGATTCAAGGAGTGCTGAGCTCCTGAGCGGGCTCTGATTCGTTTCTGGGTGGGGCTTATTTCTGTGCGGATCGATTGAATAGGCGCGAGAGCGCGGGTAGGCGGGTCACGGCGACGTCGTGACGACAGGGGAGCGCCCCTGGTCGAGCAGGCAGGCATGCGGAGGTCGCGCGTTCGGGCAGGTCCTGAACGCGCTCGGGACAGGTGCGCGCTGCGCACCAGAGCTGTGGAGCGAAGGTGACTGTATGAACACGGCGGCAGAACAGGAGAGCGGGCTGGCGACGCCGGTCTCGTCGACGGAGCAAGAGAAGGAGATCACCCGGGAGCAGCGGCGCTCGCGCCGTAAGCGCGACGTGCGCGCGCGCACCATCAGCGTGAAGCGGATGACCAAGCGCGAGCTCGAGATCGGGCGGCTCCTCTACCCGGAGACGGACTACTGGAAGCCGAGGACGCGCTCGGAGTGCGTCGATGGGCCGCGTCCGTGCCCATTCGTCTCCTGCAAGCACCACCTGTACATCGATGTCTCGCAGCGCACCGGCGCGATCAAGCTCAACTTCCCAGACCTGGAGGTGTGGGAGCTAGTCGATTCGTGCGCGCTCGACGTCGCCGATCGAGGAGGAACGACCTTGGAGGATGTAGGGGCGATCATGAACCTGACGCGTGAGCGCATCCGTCAGGTGGAGGTCAAGGCGCTGGCCAAGATGGAGGCTCTGTCCGACATGGAGGCGCTGCGCGAGTACGTCGATGAGGGCCCCGTCGGGCGCCGCCGGCTGCCGAAGCTGAGCGCCGATGAGCTGGGCGGAGCGCGGGGGAGCGCCCGCGTCAGCGCCGACAACGACGTGGACGACGACGTGGATGAGGACGACGTGGACGTCGAGCTCGACGCCGAGCGCGTCGTGGATCTGGGCGAGTTCGACGCCCTCTGAGCGTCGCCACCGCTGCCCCACCTGAGCGGCTGCTCACGCGTGATCGCTGAGCAGCCCCCCGCCGGGGCGGCAACACGAGTCGCAGGGCGCTCGCTGCGTTTGGGTCAGTTTGTCTGCCTGGTGAGGCGCGCGCAGTGGTCGGGGCTGCCTGGAGTGCGGGCGGGTTTGAAACCCGCCCCTACAGGCCAGAGCGCCCGGGGCTGCCCTACGGCGTGCGTCAGCCGCGCAGCGCCGCCGCGTCTAGGTCAGTTTGTCTGCCTGGTGAGGCGCGCGTCAGCCGCGCAGCGCCGCCACGACGCGCAGGAAGTTCTGCCCCAGCACCTTCTGGATCCGCTGCTCGGGCCAGCCGCGGTCGAGCATCAGCTGCACCAGGCGGGGGAGCTCCAGGCACGTGGGCAGGTCGCGCGGCGGCGTGATGGCGCCGTCCCAGTCGCTGCCGAGGGACGCGTAGTCTTCGCCCACCACCTTCACGATGTGCTCCAGGTGCCGCACGATCGCCTCCGCGCGGCAGCCCAGCACGGAGCCGTCGAGGAAGCTCGATTGGTACATCACGCCGATGGTGCCGCCGGTGTCCGCCACGGCGCGGAGCTGGGCGTCGGTGAGGTTACGCCAGTGGGAGTGGACGGCGTCCACCCCGGTGTGGGTCACCAGCAGCGGCTGCGACTTGTCGTGCACCTCCACGGCGTCGAAGAAGCCCTTGCGGCTGATGTGGGCGAGGTCCACGAAGATCTTCTTCTCGTTCAGGCGCCTGACGTACTCCGCGCCCGCCGCGGTGAGCCCGGTGTCCTCCCCCGCCTTCAAGGGGGAGGAGGTGACGCCGAGGCGCGAGGTGGAGAGGTGCACCAGGGTGATGCGGAGAACCAGCTGGTCAGGGATATGGTCCAAGCTGTCCGCGGCGTTGTCGAGCGCGTTGCCGCCCTGGATGCCGATGAACGCCGCGTGCTTCCCGGCGGCGCGCGCCGCGCGGTACTCCGCGGCGGTGCGCACGATCTGAAACTGCTCCGGCACCTTCGCGAACACCTCCTGCAGGCGCGCGAGGTTCCTCACGAAGGTGCGCTCACGGCTCCGGGCGCTGCGCGCCGGGTTGGTGGTGATGATCCAGGTGGCGCCGGTGAGCTGCGCCTCGAGGATGCGCGGGAAGTCCACCTGACTGTAGAAGCGCGCGCCGAACAGGCCGTGACCGTGACGCCGGGTGAGGTCGTAGCCGAAGACGCGATCCCAGATGAAGCTGTCGACGTGGAGATCGATCACGTCGCTCGCCAGGTAGAGGTCGACGGCGGCGCGGCTGATGCCCAGCTCACGCGCCCAAGCGGCGGGGTCCTGACGATGGTCGGTGTAGGCGAGGCGCACCATGGGCGGCATGGTGAGCGCCGCGAGGGGCCGAGGCAAGCACGTCGGGCCGTGGGCCGGGCGCGCTCAGGAGCACCGCCTTGCGGCGCCGCTCAGCCGGTGCCTCGAGCCGAGCCTTGGAGCGGCTCGCCAAACCCCCAAACCCTGGCGCGAGGACGTGAGCTGGATCGCTCGCGGAGCCTAGCCCTTGGCCCCGCGGAGAGACGCCGAGGTGGCCTCGGCGTCGGCTCAGATCCCCTTCGGCACCGCGTCGAGGTTCACGGAGCTCAGGGCATAGCGGATGAGCGCGCTGCGGTTGGCCTTGGTCAGGCCGCGTGCCTTGAGCGCGTCGACCATGTCGTCGAGTCGCTTCAGGTCGCCGGTGTACATCGAGATGCAGATCACCTTGTAATGCGTCGGCTTGTCGGCCGCCTTGGCCGAGAGCCGCCGCTCCGCCGCCTGGGGCCCAGCTCCGGCTGCGTAGAACGAGGAGGTGAGCACGCCCTCCACCTCGTCGGGGTCGAGCAGCTTGGCCGCTGCTTGCCTGTAGTCGTCACGGTCACTCACGCCGGCCTCCTCATCATGCTGGTAGCGCGGCTGCCGCGCTGTTCATCGTCTGGTCCCCTGCCTGATTGGCTGCGCCGTAGGCCGCGGGGCTCGTCTCACGGAGCAGGCGGTCGACCACCTTGAGGTAGTCGACGGTCGCGCTCGCCTGTGACGCGTACTCGAGGAGCGTCTTGCCTTGGGCAGGCGCCTCCTTCACCTTGATCGCCGCGCGCACCGGCTCGAGGCAGCGGTCACGGAAGTGCTCACGCAAGGTGTCGAGGGCCTCGTGGCAGATCCGCGCGCGCGCATCGAAGAACGTCGGCAGCACGCCCCACAGCCGCACCGGGTGGCCGAGCAGCTTGTTCACGTGCTTGATGGTCTTGAGCACCTGGCGCACCCCGACCAGCGACAGGTAGTCGCAGGCCACGGGGCACAGCACCGCGTCGCTCATGACGAGGGCGTTCTGGTTCATGAGGCTCAGGCTGGGGGAGCAGTCGACGATCACGTAGTCGTACAGCTCGCGCGCGGCCTGGAGGCGCGTGGCGAGCACGCGGTCGCGCTGACGTCGGCCCGCGAGGTAGAGCTCGGCGGCGGCCAAGGTCTCGTTGGCGGGCAGCACGTCGAGCCCTGGGCGCACGTGCTGCACGGCGTCCTGGATGGGCAGGCCCATCACCAGCACGTGGTAGAGCGAGCGCTCGGCGGTCAGGCCGAGTGACACCCCCACGTTGCCTTGCGCGTCGGTGTCCACGAGCAGCACCTTGGCGCCGCGCTCGGCCAGGCCGGCGGCCAGGGTGACTGACGTCGTCGTCTTGCCGGTGCCACCTTTGTGGTTGAACACCGAGATCACCCGCGGCCCTTCAGGCGCGGGCTTCGCGGTGCGCTGAGTGGTCTCGTGAGCCGACGGGCGGAGGGGCACCACTTGGCCTCCGTGTTGGCCATCGCGCGGCGGCTGGAGCACGGGGGGCAGCGCGTCGCTCTCGGGTGCTAAACAGGCTAGCTGACCGTCGATCCGTGTGTCTTCTAGTGGACCGTCGTCCAGCTCGCCGAGCCGCACGCCGCGCGCCTCCGCGAGGATCTGCTGACGGCAGCTGGGGGAGCAGGCGTAGCGGCGCTGGCGCTCCACGAAGAGCACCTGGCTCGCCAGCTCCACGCGGAAGCTGGTGGCGCAGGCGTCGCAGCTGGTGAGCCCCTCGTCGCCCTCCGCGTGGCTCCGCTCCAAGCAGCCTTGTGAGCAGAAGAAGGCGAAGCTCACGCGCTCCTGCCCGGCGTCGTCGCGCACGGTGCGCTCCTCCATCTGGTAGCTGAAGCGGGGCTCGAACTCCGCCCGGCAGACACTGCAGATCTTCTCAATCCCGGCCACGCGCATCCTCCTCGACGCCTCACCGGATGTCGGTGCATCGAAGCGTCAGGCTCGGATGTCATGGCCCGATCGGTCGGGCCAAGTTTCACGCCGCCCAGGGCGCGTGGCTCGCCTCAGTGGCGGAAGTGCCGGGCGCCGGTGAAGATCATGGCGATGCCGGCGCGATCGGCGGCGGCGATCACCTCGTCGTCCTTCTTGCTGCCGCCGGGCTGCACCGCGGCGGTGATCCCCGCGGCGATGGCCGCTTCCAGCCCGTCCGGGAAGGGGAAGAAGGCGTCGGAGGCCAGCACCGCGCCGCGCGCCTGCTCGCCCGCTTTCTCACAGGCGATCTGCACCGCGGTGACGCGCGCCGTCTGGCCCCCCCCCACGCCCACCGTCACGTACCCTGACGAATCCACCTCAGCGCCCCCTGCCGCGCCGCTCATCGGCCGCGCCAGCACGATGGCGTTGCTCTTCACGTGCTTGCAGGTGCTCCACGCGAACTCCAGCGCGGCGCGCTCGGCATCCGTGGGCGCGCGCTGGGTCACCACACGCCCCGCGGTGACCTCACCTGTCCCGCTGGCGTCGCGATCCATCACCGCGAGCCCGCCGCTCACCCGCTTGTAGGTCAGCGCGCGGTGATCGGGCGGCAGCCAGGCGCCGGTCGCGAGCAGGCGCAGGGCGCTCTTTTGCCGAAGGCGCTCGAGCGCGCTCGGCTCGAAGCTCGGCGCGATGATGCACTCGAGGAAGGTCTCGGCGAGCAGCTCGGCAGTGGCGCTGTCCACCGGGCGGTTCAGCGCCACGATGCCGCCGAACGCGCTCATCGGATCGGCGTCGCGCGCGGCGCGGTAAGCCTGGCAGAGCTCGCTCGCGGTGGCGGCGCCGGAAGGACAGGCGTGCTTGATCACCACCGCCGCGGGCACCGTGAACTCGCGCACCGCCTCGAGCGCCGCGTCCACGTCGACCAGGTTGTTGAAGCTGAGCTCCTTGGCGCCGCTGCCGAGGCTCTCGGCCAGCGCCAGGCTGCCCGGCTCCGCCCGCGCGTCGCGGTAGAACGCGCCGGTTTGATGCGGGTTCTCGCCGTAGCGCAGGCCATAGGCCTTCACGAACGGCAGCGTGAGGCTCCGCGGGTAGCCGTCTTCCTCGCCCTCGCGGCTCAGCCAACCGCTGATGGCGGCGTCGTAAGCCGCGGTGTGGGCGAAGGCCTTGGCGGCGAGGCGCTGGCGGGCGGCGTGGCTGAGCTCGCCGCGCTCCCTCAACTCCGTCAGGGTGGCTGAGTAGTCGCCGGGATCCGACAGCACGGCGACGCGCGCGTGGTTCTTGGCGGCGGAGCGCAGCATGCTGGGGCCGCCGATGTCGATGTGCTCGATCAGCTGCTCGAAGCTCGCGTCGGGGCGCGCCAGGGTGGCCTCGAAGGGGTAGAGGTTCACCACCACCAGGTCGATGAAGGAGGCGTCGATCCGCGCCAAGTCGCCCTCGTCAGTCCCTTCCCGCGCCAAGATCCCGCCGTGCACCTTGGGGTGCAGCGTCTTCACCCGGCCGTCCATCACCTCCGGCGAGCCGGTGTAGCTCTCCACCGAGGTGACGGGCACCCCGGCGTCAGCGAGCGCCTTCAAGGTGCCGCCGGTGGACAGCAGGCGGACGCCACCGTCAGCCAGGGCGCGCGCCAGATCGACGACGCCAGTTTTGTCGGAGACCGAGATGAGGGCGGTGCGGAGCTTGAACTTGGGGGCCATGGTGGGCGCCGGGTAGGCCTGCCCTGGGCGGTCGTCAACCGCGGTGGGAGCGTAAGTCGCTTGCGCGACTCGGCCGCTTCAGGGATACCCTAGCCACCATGTGGCGACGGATCGCGGCCTTGAGCCTGACGGGGTGCGCCCTCGGCGCGTGCTCGGAGTCGACGGACACGAACCCCGTGTTCCCAGCGCCCGAGGGGGCGGTGCAACCACCGGGAAACGGCGTGCGGGTGGCGGAGGCCGCGGCCTGTGAGTCGCTCGCTGGCGCCTTGGATGCGCGTCGCTCGGCGCTGGGCTGTGGCGCCGCCACGCGCGCGGCGTGCCCCGAGCTCATTCGCCCGGCAGGCGGCCGGGACTGCTTCGAGTACGACCAAGGCAGCCTCGACCGCTGCGCGAGTCACTACGGTCAGTTGTCCAGCTGCGCCGAGATCGACGCGCGGCCGTGCATCGTCACCGCCTACGCCACCGCCAGCTGTCAGGGCAGCGGCGGATCGGGTGGCGCGGGTGGCAGCGCCGGGGCTGGCGGGGTGGCTGGCAGCGGCGGCGCGGGTGGCGCAGGGGGAGTCGGCGGCGTCGGGGGCAGTGGTGGAGCGAGCGGCAGCGCTGGGGCGAGCGGCAGCGCCGGTGTGGGCGGCAGCGCTGGGGCGAGCGGCAGCGCCGGTGTGGGCGGTACGGGTAACTGACTGAGCCCCACGGCGCTTGGGGTCGGTGTCCCTGGCTTCAGGATCGGGGGCAGGGGGTTGGTAGCCGCGCGCGGCGGCGGGCGTCGCCGCAGTCGTCCTCAGGCCTCGCGCGTGTCAGTCGGGCTGACGAATCGCGGTGCGCGGTCCACGGTCAGTCTCCCTGCTCGTCCCAGAACTCCTCCAGATCCCGCGGGAGCGGGGAGGTGAGCGTCAGCGGCTCCCCCGTCACGGCGTGGATCAGGCGGTATTCATGGGCGTGCAGCGCGTGGCGCGGCAGCTCCAGGCGCTGACGATCGAGCTCCGTGAGCTCGCCGTCGGCCGCTCGGGCGAGCAGGCGTTCGTCAGGTCCATAGAGCTTGTCGCCCACGATGGGCGTGCCGCGTGAGGCCAGGTGGATGCGGATCTGGTGCTGGCGCCCGGTGAGCAACCGGAGCCGCACCAGGGCGTAGTCGCCGCGCGTCCCCAGCACCTCCACCTGGGTGCGCGCCTCGGTGCTGGGCTCCGAGCGCGCGGCGACGCGCATCTTCACCCGCAGGGGGTTGTCGACGTCGGGCTCGATGGGCACGTCGATGAGGCCCGGCGCCGGGATCCCCCAGGTGATGGCGAGGTAGGTCTTGCCGATGTCCGGTCGGTCCCCCTCGGTCAGCCCGTACTGACCTGTTTCCGCGCGGGAACGGTCTTCGAGCGCGCGCTTGAAGGCGCGGTCCGCCGCCTGGGAGCGCGCCAGCATCAAGATGCCGCTCGTCTCGCGGTCCAGGCGGTGGATCAGCGACAAGAACTCACCTGGCCGCTCGGCGGCGAGCAGGCTGAGGATGGTGATCCGGTGGTGCCTTGCTGTGGGGTGCACGGTGATGAGCGGCGGCTTCTCCACCACCAAGAGGTGCTCGTCCTCATGCAGCACGTCGATGGGCACCGGCTCATCCGACTCGTCCGGTGGGCGCCGCCACAGCACCACGAAGTGCTCCGCGCGCAGCCGCTCGCTCGGCTTCATCCGCTGCCCCGCAGGATCGTAGGCGGAGTGCTCCGCGATCGAGCGCGCGCGGGTGCGGCTGGTGCTGCGGAGCTGCGCCGCGAGGAAGGTGTCGAGGCGCCGCCCAGCCCACTCCGGCGGCACCCGGAACACGCGCACCAGGGCGTCGGCGGGCGCGTCCTGAGGGCGCACACACTCCGAGCGCTTGAGGATGCGGACCCGCTGCACGTGACTCCTAGCGGTGTTCTCTCGAGGTGACGGACGGCGCCATCAGCGAGCGCCGGCGAGCACCGCGTACTGGGAGCCAACCCCCAAAAAACCAAGCTTTGAAGCCAGGCGCTCGAAGGGACCGCGCAGGGTACGCCGCTCCAAAGCACGGACCGCGTGCTCGAAGGGACCACGCTCAACCATGGGGCGCCTCGCGCTGGATCTCGGTGCCCACGCCCGAGTCCGTGAAGATCTCGAGCAGGAGCGCGTGGCGGCGGCGCCCGTCGATGATGTGCACCTTCTCCACGCCCGCGCCCACCGCCGACAAAGCGTAGCGCACCTTCGGGATCATCCCGCCGTCGATCACCCCGGTGTCGATCAGCGCCTCCGCGCGGCTCGCGCTGAGCGAGGTCATCAGCTCGCCATCGCGATCCTTCACCCCGTGGACGTCAGTCATCAAGACCAACTTGGCGGCGGAGAGCGCGCTCGCGATGGCGCTGGCCGCCTCGTCCGCGTTGACGTTGAGCGCGCGCCCCTCCTGATCCACCGCGATCGGCGCGACCACCGGGATGAAGCCTTGGTCGATCAGCGTGCGGATCAGCGTCGGGTCCACGCTGGACACCTCGCCCACGCGCCCCGGGTCCACCTTGACGTGGGCACCGTCAGGCGCCCGAACGTCCACCTCGGTGCGCCGCTCGGCGCGGATGAAGCCGTCGTCCTTGCCGCTCAGCCCCACGGCGCGCCCACCCTCGTTGGAGATGGAGCCCACGATGTTCGAGTTCACCGAGCCGGCCAGCACCATCTCGACCACGTCCATGGTCGCGTCGTCGGTCACCCGCAGGCCCGCTTGAAAATTCGACTGGATCCCGAACCGATCCAGGGTCTGGGTGATCTGCGGGCCGCCGCCGTGCACCACCACCACGTGGACGCCCACGTAGCGCAGCAGGCACACGTCCTTGGCGAAGCTCGCCGCGAGCTCCGCGTCTACCATCGCGTGCCCCCCGTATTTCACCACGAAGATGCGGTGATGAAAGCGGCGGATGTAGGGCAACGCCTCGTGCAGGATGGCGGCCTTCGACGCTGGCTGATCCATGGGGGCGCGGAGCCTAGTCAGCCGCGCGGCGGCGCGCCAGCGGCTCTCCGAGCGGCGCCGCGAGCCGCCGTGAGGCGCCCGCCAGGAAACCGGGCCTCAGAACACCGGGTGACCACCGAAGGTCACCCGTGCTACGCCGCCCTGCGATGGATATCCTGATGGCTTTGGCGGAGCTCGCGCCGTACGTCGACAGTGTCCCGTCGGGCTCCGGGGCGCCGGGCTCGGTCGGGGCGGGCGCGCTCGCGGCGGCCTTGGCCAAGACCCAGAAGCAGCTCGGGCACGAGGTGACGGTGGCGCTGCCGCTGCTCGACGCGTTCACCGCGGGGCTGATGGTGTCGCGTCGCCTGACGCCGCTCACCCTCGCGGATGGGGGTCAGGTCACGGTGCACGACGCGCAGCTCCCGAGCGGCGTGAAGCTGGTGCTGTTCGATCGAGACGGGTGCTTCAAGGGGGAGGCGCCCTTCGCCGATGAGGACGCGGACCAGCTCGCGGAGCGGGTGGGGACGCTGGTGAAGGCGGTGCGCGCCTTGTGTGAGCAGCGCGCCGAGGCGGGGCAGGGGTTCGACGCGGTGCACCTGTTCGACTGGCCGGTGGCGCCCGTCGCCTTGACCGGGATCCCGTGTCGCACGGTGCTCACCATCACCGACATCGCTCGTCAGGGGAGCTTCCCGGCGCGCGCCAGCGAGGTGCTGGGGATCCCGAAGGACCGCGCGGGGGAGGCGCGCTCCGGCAACCGCGTGAGCACCCTCAAGGCGGGGATCTCCGGGGCCGACGTGATCACGGCGCTGAGCGAGTCCCACGCTCAGGAGCTCACTCAGGAGAGCCACGCGGGCGCCTTGAGTCGCGCGCTGGCGAGCCGCAGCGACGCGCTGTTCGGGGTGGATTTGGGGGTGGACTACGCCCTCTTCAACCCAGCCACGGACGCCGCGCTGGCGCGCCGCTACGACGCAGAGGATCCGAGCGGCAAGGAGCTCTGCAAGACGGCGCTGCTGCGCGCCTTGGAGCTCGAGCTCGCGCCCGCGCGGCCGCTGATGCTGTTCCCGCGGGAGCTCACGCGCGAGGCGGGGGCGGACTGGCTGCTGCAAGCCATCCCGAGCCTGCTCGCCAACGAGCTCATCCTCGTCGTGCCCGGGGTCGGCGACGCGAGCCTCGTCTCGCGCCTCACGCGCCTGAAGGAGCGCTACACTGACCAGCTGCGGGTGCTTCCGCGCGGCATCGAGGGCGAGGCTTCGCTGCGCCGCCTGCTCTCCGCGGCGGACTTCTGCCTGCTCACGCCCCGGGTGGACCACACCGCGCTCGATTGGATGCTGGCGGCGCGCTACGGCGCGGTCCCGGTGGCGCACGCGGTGGGGGCGCTCGCCGCGCGGGTGGTGGACGCCGACGCCGAGCTGGTCACCGGCACCGGGTTCTTGTTCGACGACGCGAGCGCCGCGGGCCTCAGCGGCGCGGCTTCGCGGGCGGTGACCGCCTACCACAAGCCCCGCTTCGCGGCGCTCCGGCGCCAAGTGCTCCGCTCCAGCGTGAGCTGGGACCGCCCCGCGCGTCGCTTCCAGCAGCTCTACCGCGGCTGACCCGCTCTGAGCATTACGGCGAGCCTTCGCCCTGTTGGCTGGCGTGCCCATGTGGCGCTGGAGCGCCGCCGGACACCGCGTTCAGCGTGTGGCGGAGCCAGCCACCGTGGAGCAGCAAGGTCACGAGCACCGCGGCCTGGTGGAGGCCCCAGGCCGCCGCCACGCGCAGCGCGCCAGGCCGCTCCAGCGCGAGCTCACCCACGAGCAGGGCGGCGAGCCCCATAGCTGCCGCGCTCCACACCAGCGCGCTGGCGCGCGCCACGCCGTGAGCGACGGGCCGCGCCCGGAGTGAGCGAGCCGCGAGCTTGAGCGCCGCGAACAGGCCCAGCCCACGTTGGACGATGGCGGCGCGGGTGAGCGCCGTGAGCAGGCCGAGCAGGAACAGCGGCGCGAGCCACACGACGATGACAGCCAAACGAATCAAATCAGCGCGCTGCTCATCGAAGCGGAGCGCGAGGTAGCCCGCGAGCGCGCGGTCGCAGCCTGCCCCCAGCGCGATCACCAGCGCCGCGCCCACGAGACCGACAGCTGAGCTGCCTAGCAGTCGCGGGAGCGCCGTGGCGGCGGCCGCCAGCGCTCGAGGCAAGCCGAGGCGCCCCGCGTGCCCCAGGCAGAACAGCCACACGCCGTGGAGGTACACGCCGAGCGCGCTGAAGAGCAGCGTGAGCGCGGCGCTCTCACGCGCCGCCGCGGTGAGCGCCAGCCCACCCTGGTGCAGCACCTGGAGCAGCCGCTCGCCCCCGGGCTCGAACAGCGCGGCGTCGCCTTGAGGTAGCTGCCCCACGGAGCTGCTGGCGATCGCCGCCACCAGCGGCGCCGCGATCACCCAGCCGCCGATCAGGCGGCCCAAGTACACCAGGACGAGCGCCCCGGGGCGCCGGAGCGGTGAGACAGCGCCGCTAACTACCCCTCGGCCCAGCACTGGGCGCTCGCCGTCCCAGTGCGCGGATCCTGCGTCGCGCAGCGTGTCCGCTGCTCCCGCGTCGCTCATCCAGCTCACGTCGTCGCGCGCGGCGGCTGCTCCTACGTCACTCGCCGCGCTCGGCTCATGGCGCGGCGCCGCGCGCGCCGTCTCCGCGCCCCGAGCGTCATCACGCTCCGTGAGCGCGGTCATGGTGAGAGCAGCTCCAAGGCGAGCTGCGCCGCGTAGGTCAGGCGCTCGCGCACCCGCGGGGTGCCGTGCGGAGCTAGGCGCACCACGTTGTTCAGCGGCTGCTCGTCGAGCCCGATCAGGCCGCGCGGATCCACCACCACCTGCACGAGCGGTGAATCCCCACGGAAGTGGAGCTCGCGGGAGGCCCCGCGGCCGCTCCAGCGCTCCAGCGTCTCGCTGCCGTCCGCCGCGATCAGCGAGATCTCCACCGGGAGCTCGAGCTGCCCGTCGCGGTACACCACCACGCGCGCCGTGCTCCCGTCCGAGCCCGGCTCGATGGCGCGCACCCGGTAGTCGATGCTGCCGCGCTCGAACAGCACGAGCGAGAGGTTGCGGGCCGCGTCGTCCCCCATCGTCTCCCGGATCGCCGCGATCAGCTGGGGCGGCCCAGGGTGACGGTAGCGGTAGTAGCGCGCGTAGCGCGCGAGGGCGGCGTCCATCGCCTCGCGCCCGTACACCGCCGCCAAGGTGTCGAGCGCCGTCGCGGTGCGCGCGTACACCAGCGCGCCGAGGCTCCTGAAGCTGCTGAAGTCGGCGGCTGGCCGCGCGATGGCGCCATCTCGGCCATACTCGGCCGCCACCCGCCGCAAGGCGGCGCGCTGCGACACGGAGAGCCCCGGCAGGCGGAGCAGCGAGGCGTCGCCGTAGCGCTCGCTCATCGCCAAGAGCTCCGCGTAGCTGGTCAGCCCTTCGTCCAAGAACGGCCACTGGGGCTCGTCCGTCGCGACCAGGCCGTAGAACCACTGATGCGCGAGCTCGTGCAGCGTGACGGCGGGTACCTGGCGGCTCACGTAGCCCGCGCTCCAGCGGCCGCCGGTGGTGATGAAGCTCGGGTACTCCATGCCGCCCGAGCGCGCGGCGTGGCGCGGCGGGTGCACCACGGTGAGCGTGGGGTAGGGGTAGGCGCCGTAGCGGCGCCCGAAGTGGGCGAGCCCGAAGCGGACGGCCTCCAAGGTGTCGTCCGCGTTCTTCGTGTGGCCGGGCGGGTAGAGCAGGTGCACCCGAACCCCCGAGATCTGCTCCTCGCGCCTCAGGAAACCTGGCCAGGCGGTCCACGCGAAGTCGATCGCGTGCTCGATTTGGAACCGCAGCCGGCGCCGGTCCCCGTGAATTTCCTCGTGGATTTGCTGGCCGCTGGCGCCTACCTGCGCCGCCGCGGGCACGTCCAGGGTCACGTCGTAGTGGCTGAAGTCGGCGTAGAACTCGGCGTGCGGGTGGAAGGCGAAGTGCCGGAACCGCCCGTCGGGCTCGAGGCGCGCGAGCTTGGGGAACCACTGCGCCACCAGGAAGTAGTCGCCGCTGGTGCCGGTGCGCTCGACGAGGCGCGGCAGCTTGGCCTCCCAGGCGAGCTCGAGGTGGAGCTCGGCTCCCGGAGGCACCGGCGCGGGCAGCGGCACCTCGATGTCGGTCTCGTCGTCGGGATCGCCCGGGCTGTGGGGCGCCGCGCCTTGCCACAAGTCGACCCCCGGATGCTCGCGCGCCGTCAGCCGAGTCACCTGGATGTGGCCGTAGTCCGCGGCGCCGCCCCCGCTGCGCCCGGCGCCGTAAGGCGAGCGCAGGAACAGGGTGCGATCATGCTTGAAGGCGTTGAGGTAGAGGTGAAAGAAGAGCGCCGTCACCTGCGCCTGGCTCGTGTTCTTCCAACGCAAGCGGGCGGTCGCGGTGACCTTCTGGGTGCCTTCATCCAGGCGCGCGTCGATGGTGTAGTGGCTCACGGGGGGAGGCGGCGGAGGCATGGCCTCGTCGTGCTCCCAGCGCGCGCCCAGCACCCGCGGCGCGTCTTCCCGCGGCGTGTGCCCGATGACTGGGCTCGGCACCCCGTCAGCCGCGCTGTCCAAGTTCGTCCCATCAGTGGAGCTGTCCGTACCCTGAGCCGCGCCGTCCAGCACCCCGTCAGCTGAGTTGTCCGTGCCTCGAGCCGCGCTGTCCAGCGCCCCGTCAGCCACGCTGTCCGCAGCCGCGCTGAGCGCCGCGAGCCCCAACCCGAGCCCGATGAAGCCCACCAGCAGCTCCCGCGCGAAGCGCAGGCCGCGCCAGCCCGGCGCCTCGCGCTGCCTCACACCGCGCTGCTCGCTGCCGTAGCGGTGGGGTGAGCTCATGGGAGCCTCGCGCCTCTCAGGAACTCTGCGCTGCTCAGGGCCCCTGCGCCGCTCAGAGACTCCGCGCTGCTCAGAGACTCCGCGCTGCTCAGACTCTGCGCTCCTCAGGTGCCCTCGAGCCCCACCACCCGCTGCTGTACCAGCGTGAAGAGGATCCGCAGCGCGTCGAGGCGCGACATCCCGCTGACGTCGAGGATCTCCTCCACGCTGGTCACGCCGTCCACCAGCGACAGCAAGAACCCGGCGCGGTGGTCGAGGCTCAGCCAACGGATTTGATCGGGCGGCACTGCCACGCGCAGCACCTGATCGAGCGAGCCGAGCCGCGCCGCGTACATCTGGGTCAAGATCTCGCGGCAGCTCTCGGCGTGGCGCTTCGCGTCCACGTGGGTCGGGTCCGTCTCGAGCACGCTCTCGGCGATCACCAGGGCGCCGGTGTAGTCGCCGACGGCGTAGCGATCCTTCATGTCGACGATCGGGGAGCCGGCGCTGGGCGGCGGCGGCGCGGCGGTCGGCGGGGCCGCCTCGAACGGATCCGCGCGGCCCGCCACCTGTTGCCGTGGGCGGCTCACAAGGTCGAGCGCCGAGCCCGTCTCTTCCTCCAGGGTGAGCACCTCGAGGCCGGTCGGGGTGCGCCGGCCCTGGGGCACGCTCGGGATCTGCGCGGAGGGTATCCAAGGGGTCGCGCGATCTTCATCGGGCGGTGGCAACGAGTCGGGGGAGGAGGAGAGGTCCATACGTGGGCGCAGCGGCTCCGGGTTGGTGCGGGCGTTGCGCGCTTCGTAGCTCGGCAGCGGCGTCACGGGGCCGCCTGCCTGCGTCGTGGGCTCCGGTGGCAGCGGAGGGAAGCTGCCAGGGTCGAAGTCGGGTGCGGGCTCGAGCGGCAGCTCGCAGCCCGTCGCTCGAGACTCCGCGTCGAGGCGCCGCGCGCGCTCCCCCGGCGGCTCATCAGGCACCACCGTCGCGCGATCGAAGGTGTTCTCCCCAGGTAGAGTGAGCTCGTTCGGCTCGTCGTCCCAGCTGGCGTCGATCTCGCCCGTCTCAGGCGGGCGCGAGCTCAAGTGAGGGGGATCGGAGGGGGTCATAGCGAAATCGAGCGGGTCGCCAACGAACCAGGTGATGAGCGCCGCGGCTCACTGGGTGCGAGAGACCACTCCCTTGAACATGCGCAAGGTGCGCGACAACACCTCGATCTGAGCCTTCAGCTCGGTGGCGTTCTTGGCGCGCGAGGCCGCCTCGGTGTCCTTCAAGACGCCCTTGGCCTTGTCGATGGCGTCGCGCCCGAAGTCGCTGGTGGCGACGATTTTCTCCACCTGGGGGAACAGCCGCTCGATCTCGGCGACCAGCGTCTCCGCCTCCTGCTTGGCCTCCTCGAAGGCCTCGTCGACGCGCCGCTCGACCATGTAGTCCTTGGCGCTCTCGATCATGTCGCGGAGCTCGTCCTGCGTGAGGCCGCTGGTCGCGGTGACCTGGATCGACTGCTCTTGCAGGGTGTCGAGATCCTTGGCTTGGACGCTCACGATGCCGTCGGTGTTGATCTCGAAGGTCACCTCGATTTCCACGTGGCCTTTCGGGGCGCGCCGGAGCCCCGTCAGGATGAACTCGCCGAGCAGCTCGTTCTCGTCAGCCTGCTTGCTCTCCCCCTGCATCACCAGGATCTTCACGGCGGTCTGGTCGTCGCGGCTGGTGGTGAAGATCTTGGTGCGGCTGGTGGGCACCGTGGTGTTCTGGGGGATCAGCTCCTCGAAGTAGCTGCCGAAGGTCATGATGCCGAGGGCGTGCGGGGTCACGTCGAGCAGGATCATCTCGTGGCGATCCTCCACCAGCGCCGCCCCTTGAATCGCCGCGCCCAGCGCCACCACCTCGTCAGGGTGCACGCCCTTGTTCGGCTCGCGCTGGAAGTAGTCCGACACCGCGCGGTGCACCGCGGGCATGCGCGTCATGCCGCCGACCAGCACCACGTCCTCCACCTCGTCCACGTCGAGCCGCGCGTCGGCCAACGCCTGACGGCAGATCTCGATGGTGCGCTCCACCAAGTCCTCCGTGAGCTGCTCGAGCACCTCGCGGGTGAGGGCGCGCTGGAGGTGCAGCGCCTCGTTCCTCCCGGTGGAGATGATGAACGGCAGGTTGATCTCGGTGCTCTTCACCTGGGAGAGTTCGCACTTCGCCTTCTCCGCCGCGTCGCGCAGGCGCTGGAGCGCCATGCGATCTTGCCGCAGGTCGATGTCGTGCTCGTCTTTGAAGCCCTGCACCAACCAGTCGATGACGCGGGCGTCGAAGTCTTCCCCGCCGAGGAAGGTGTCGCCGGTCGTGGCGATCACCTTGAACACGCCGTGAGCGCCGATCTCGAGCACGCTCACGTCGAAGGTGCCGCCGCCGAGGTCATACACCGCCACCGTCTTGTCGACGCTCTTGCCGAAGCCGTAGGCGAGGGAGGCGGCGGTCGGCTCGTTGATGATGCGGATCACCTCGAGGCCGGCGATGGCGCCCGCGTCTTTGGTCGCCTGGCGCTGGTTGTCGTTGAAGTAAGCCGGCACCGTCACCACCGCCTTGCTCACCTCCTCGCCGAGGTAGTCCTCGGCGATCACCTTCATCTCCTGCAGCACCATGGAGCTGACCTCCGGCACCGAGTAGGTCTTGTCGCGCAGCTGGATGCGGACGTCGCCGTGAGGGCCCTCCACGATGGTGTAGGAGGAGGTCATCACCGAGTTCTTCACCTGCGGTGAGCTCCACTTACGACCGATCAGCCGCTTGGCGGCGTACACGGTGTTCTCGGAGTTGGTGATGGCCTGTCGCTTGGCGATGTGGCCGACCAGGCGCTTACCCGCCTCGGTCACCGCCACCATGCTGGGCGTGGTTTTGTACCCGCCTCGGTTCGAGATCACCACCGGAGCATCGCCTTCCATGATGGCCACGCAGGAGTTGGTGGTCCCGAGGTCGATGCCAATGACGCGCTCCATACTTCCCTTCCTCAGCGGCTGAGGTGACAGCCGGTCACTCGAGCGTCCTAGCGTATGTCAACCCAGGTCACTAGGGCGACAAACGGTTGACCGCTATCGCCCGAAAAACAAGCGGGTGGGCGCTCCTGCTCACGGCGGGCTCGAGTCGGCGGCACGCGGCAGCGGTGGGCGAGGCGCAGTCGACGGAGCGGGGGGGAGGGCAGGGGGTTCGGGAGCGCTCACAGCCCCCGCCGCTGCCACGACGGCGCCGCGACCCACCGCGCGGCTGCTTCTGGAGCGGTGCCGTCCAACCCCCGAAACCCTCGGCACGGTGGCCTTTCGGCGCCGCGGCGAGGTGCGTTCAAAGGGCTCGAAAGCTGCGCCTTCAGGTCTCGCTGCGGATCCGCCGCAGCCACAGCTGGATCGAGTCGTTCGTGGGATCGAGCAGCGCCGCCTGCTGGATCTCCGCCAGGGCCTCGGCGGGTTGCTGGTTGGCGAGCAGCGCGCGCGCGAAGGTGGTGCGGAAGTCGCTCCGCGTCGGCCCCAGCACCACCGCTCGGCGCGCGAAATCCAGCGCCTTGGCGGGCTCGGTCCCCGCCTCGATCAGGCACTTGGCGGCGTGGTCGAGCAGCGAGGCGTCTCCCGGGCGGCCGCGCGCCGCCTTCTCGTAGCTCTTCGCGGCCTCCGCGAAGCGCCCGGCGCGCTCCTCGTACTCCGCTTGACTCTGGTAGCTCGCGGCCAAGGAGGCGCCCGCCTGGGCCTGGACCCGCTCGTACTCGAGCCGGAGCTCCGCGTCCTCCGGCACCAGGCTCGCCGCGAGGCGGAGCGAGCTGGCCGCCGCGACCGGATCGCCCGCGGCGAGGGCCTCCTTCGCGGCCTGGCGGTACTCGGCGATGTGGCTCTCCCGCGCTCGAATGAGGCGATCTTCGTAGCGGCGCCGCACGTTGTCCCCGACGATCTCCTGGACGCCGCCGCGCCCGGTCGCGGGGGGCTGCGATGGAGCGCCCGGAGCTCGAGCGGGGCCCTGCGCGCCACCGGTCCGCGCGCTTGCGGTGACGGACGGCTCAGAGTCCCGCACGCCAGCGAACCCAGGATCCGAAGCGCGGCGCTGCAGCGGCTGTGAGCCAGGTGGCTGCGAGCCCTGAGCCTGCGAGCCAGGCGGCTGTGAGCTGCCGATGCGCGGCGGCCGCGCGCTCACCCGATCGAGCACCCGCGCGTGCTCTTCGATCCGCCGCCGCGCGTGGGTCTCCTGTTGGGCGCGGGCTCGCTCGTCGCTCAGCATGCGATCGAGGGCGCGCGTGCGTCGCTGGCTGTCGAGGTAGGCGTCGTACTCGCCGCGCCGTGATCGGCGCGTGAGGGTGTCGTGGGCCTCCGTCAGCACCTGGAAGATGCGCTCGAGCTTGGGCTTGAAGTGGTCGAGGCGCTTCCCGAAGTATTTGTCAGGATGAAAGACGGCGACCGTCTCGAAGTAGGCGTCCTTGATCTGCTTCTTGTCCGCCGTGGGCTCGACGCCGAGCAGCTGATAGTACGTGAGGCTGTCCAGCTGGTAGTAGGTGTCGAGGATCCGGCGCTTGCGCGGCAGATCGAGCTCCACGTCGACGTCCAGCTCGCTCGGGTCGTACAGCGCGGCGGCGGGGTGCAGGCTCGCGCCCGCGATCTCCACCTGCTCCACCACGGCGTAGCTCAAGCGCTGCGTGGGCCGGCTCTGCGAGGGCTGACTGCCCTCGGGGCGACTGCCCTCGGGGCGGCTATCCAGCGTTTGGCTGCCTGGCTGACCACTGGGTCGTGACTCTCGAGCCCGGCTAGCCTGACTACCGCGCTGAGGTTGGCTGTGCTCGGGCGGTGGCGGCGTCTCGGCACCGTACTGGACGGCGCCGAGCGTGACCAGGCGCCGGAGCAACGCGTCCACGCGCTCCTGTGCGATCCCGGTGGCGATCGACAGATCGCTCGCGGCGCTGCGCCCATCGACGCGCGACAACAAGAACGCCTCCTCTGGCCCGATCGGGAGCTGGCGCAGGTTCACCCCGGGGGTCAGCTGGGGGACCGTGCTGTACTTGTGGACGCCGTCTGCCAAGGCTGCCTCGCGAAGCTGGGCGCGCCGCCCCCGTCGCATGGATGTTGCCGGCGCAGTCTACCCGACTTCCGGTGAAATGCGCGTATCATCCGCGGCTCGTGCGTTCGATGTCGGCGCGCGTCCGGCCCGGAGATCGGCCGCCATCCACAGCCAATGGGCTGGTGCCTGACGGATGGCGGCCTCCAGCGCCTCCGCGAGGCCTTGGCTCAGCGCCTCGGCGCGCGCCGCCTGGCTGGCGGCCGACTCAGGTGCCTCGATCCGCCGCATGCAGAGCTGGAACGCCTCGCCGCGCGGCGTCAGGTGACCCAACACCAAGGGCGCGCCAGCGCGCGCCGCGATCCGCGCCGGGCCCACCGCGATCGCGCCTTCACCGCCGAACCAGCGCACGGCGCCGCGGCGCGCGCGCCCCGGCAGGTCCGGCAAGAACCCGACGGCGCGGCCCTGCTTCAGCGCCCTTACGATGCGGGTGGTGGCGCCCGGCTTGCCGCGGTGGATCACCCATAAGCCGCGCCGCTCGCGGTGGGCGTCCACGTGGCGGTCGAGCGCTGGATCGTAGCTCTCCCGCACCACGATCGCGGGCGCCGGGGCGCCCGCCGCGCGGCATAGCTCGGCGACCCGCGCCGCCAGGCACTCGAAGGGCCCCAGGTGCGGGCTCACGAACACCACCCCGCGCCCCTCCGCGAGCGCTTCGAGCAGGCAGCGCTCGCTCGCCCCGTCCACCACCACCTCGGTGTCTCCGGGCCGCCGCAACAGCAGGCTCCTCGCCAGGCTCTCGCCCGCGTGGCGGAAGCAGGCGCGGGCCAGCTCGGCGCGCCGCGCTGCGTCGGCCTCGAGCCCAGCCAGCTCGAGCTGGGCCTCGGCCCGGCGGCGCAGCCCGCCGGCGAGCCGATGGGCCAGCGCGCCCGCGGCGCCGAGCAGCGCGATCAACGCGCGGCGCGGGGCGCGATCCGCCAGCCACAGCAGGCTGACGATCAGCGCTCGCAGCGCCGCGTTCTTCAGCGCCTGGCGGCGGCCCCAGCGGCCCCCTTCCCGGAGATCACGCGAGCTCGTCTGACTATCAGGATAGCTGTCTGATGCGCTGACTCCGCGCGGCCCGCCTCCGTCAACCAGCGGAGCGGAGGGGTCAGTCAGGCTGCCTGACGCGCTCGCGCTCACGGCTTGCTGCACTGGCAGGCGGCGCGGACCCGCTCTTCGGCGCGCTTCACGCGCAAGGTGGCGCGCGCGCAGCGCCCCTCGAGATCGCGCTCACCCGAGAGCTCGCAGATCCGCTGCTTGGCGCGGGTGAGGCCTTCGAGGGCGCGGCAGGCGTTGGTGCAATCGAGCGGCCCCTGGCGGCTCTCCGACTCGCTCAGCGCCGTGAGCTCATCGTCGAGCCACTCCTCCCACTCGAGCAGCGTCACCGGGTCCACCTGCCTCCGGGGCGGGGGGGACGAGTAGCGTGGGCCGTCCAGCGCGTCGTGCGCGCCGCCCTTCTCGGGGTAGCCCGGCGCCGCCTGGCGCCGACTCATGTCATCCGGGTAGCCCGCGGCGGCGGGGCTCTCGGCCTCCCCGTCGGCCAGCTCGGCTCGCGGTGCTTGCCTCGCGCTGCTGGGCGGCGGTGCGCTCGCGCAGCCGACGAGCCAAGCGCCGAGCAGCGCCACACCACCCCAGCCCCTGAGCGCCTTGAAGGCGTGAACGGCGTGGGGGGGGGTTGGACGGTACCGCAACGGGCGTCGCCTCAGCGCCCCTATGTACGGGCGACCGGCGGATCGCCCCGCCACGATCGCGGCCACGCGGTGTGGCGAGCGAGGGGCTGGCTTCATGGCGCGCCCCCTTCGGGCAGCGCTCGGTCGATGACCTGCTCCTGGATGTTCATGGAGGCTTCGAACGCCGTCAGGGCCCTTGCCTTGGCTCGCGCGGCGCCCTCCGCGTCGCCGTCCGCCTCGAGCTTCACCGCGCGGCGCTCCTCCACCAAGCCGCGCACCTCGAACAGGTGCCCCTGGAAGTAGCTCACCTCACGCGCCTCCGTGAGGCCCGCTTCGACGTCCTTCAGCGCCTCGTCGAAGCGCCCGGCGCGGCTCTTGAGATCCGCCAGGCGCGCGCGGGTGTCCGCCAGCACCTCGCGCGCCTCCACCAAGTCCCCGCTCGGCTTGGGGCCCTGGATCACCGCTTCGAGCGTCTGGATGGCGCGCTGTGGCTCTGCCTGCTCCAGCTGATCGGCGATGTGGTGCGCGCTTCGGGCGCGCGACAGGAAGGCGAGCAGCGCCGGGCTGATCGGCTCACCGCCGTCTTCACTGACGCACGCCGCCGGCGCGTCCGTTTGGGAGCAGCCACTGACGGTCAGGTTGGCGCCCAACGCGAGCAGGAGCGCGAGGCCGAGGCGGCCGAAGGCGCGAGTCATCGGGCCCCCCAGCGCGCGTAGCGGTTGTGGCGTAGGTCGCGGGCGCGCGCCGAGGCGATGCGATCCATGCGCTCGGAGGTGCCCTGGGTGTCGAACTTCTCGGCGAACAGCGGCCCCGTGGAGCGCGACACCGCGAGCTCGGTGTGCGGCGGGGCGGGGAGCGCCGCGAGGTCACCCGCTGGGCTCTGACCCTTCAGCGCTGGCCCGAGCCACAGCCACATGGCGGCCGCCGCGGCCAGCACGCTGAGCGAGCCCAGCAGCGCGCGGCGTCGCCGCGCGGCGTCGAGCGACACCACCTGAGCCGCGCCCGGCGCCCGATCTTCACGCGAGCCAGCGCTCTGGAGCGCTGCCTGAATCAGCGCCTGGTTCCGCGCGGGATCGATGCGCCCAGGGCTGTGCGCGGCCAGCGCCGCGCGACCCAGATCGGCCAGGGGGTGCTCGGCGCCGCGCTCCCAAGCCTGGGCGAGCGCCGCCGCGCCCGCCTGCTCTTCGGAGGAGGCGGGAGCGTCCGGATCGTCGAGCGCCAGCGCCAGCAACGTGGGGTGGGGGCTGGCTGCTGTGTCTGGACGCCAGGCGGCGGACAAGGCGCTCATCAGCTCACGCGCCTCCTCGGGGCTGAGGGTGTCCTCCTCGTCGTCTCCCAAGGCCAGCCACTCGCGGTCGTTCAGGGTGAGCGCCTCGTCATCCATGCGCTGCGCGCTCTGTGACTCCGAGCTCTGTGGCTCCGCGCGCTCGCTTGCCCGCGGCTCATCCGCGCGCCGCTCGTCTGCCCGCTCATCGGCGCGCGGCTCATCGGTGGAGCGCGGGGGGCTGCCAGGCTTGCGGGTCATGGCGTCTCCATGGAGGCTTGGGTGGCCTTCTTCAAGGCCGCCAGGGCGCGGTGCAGCACCACGTCCAGGGTGCCGACGGTGACGCCCAAGATCTCGGCGGCCTCCTCGCGGGAGCGCTCCTCCAAGACGCGCAGCTGGATCACCTGGGCGTAGCGCGGGTTGATGCGACCGAGCGCCTCTTCGACGCGGCGGTGCGCGGCCTGTAAGTCATACTGCTCGATGACGTCAGGGGTTCGATCTTCACGGCGCTCGCTGCGATCGAGCTCACGCTGGAGATCGTCGGGCTCGAACAGCCGCTCCCGCTTGCGCTTGCGGAGCTGATCCAGCGCCACCCGGAGCGCCACCACCCGGAGCCAGGGGTACACCCCCACCGCCTGCCAGGTGAAGCGATCGAAGCGCTCCACCACCTTGATGTAGGTGGTGCTCAGCGCCTCTTCCGCCGCCGCGCGGCTGCCGAGGCGGGGCAGGAGGACGCTGCGGAACAACCTGGGGCCATACTGGCCCAAGATCTCCCCCAGCGCCTGGCGGTCCCCCGCGTGCGCCCGCTCACACAGGAGCCGCTCGGCCTCCAGTGCGTCCGCGTCCCACTCCACGCGGCGCACTCTACACGCCTCGTCGCGGCAAGGTAGGGGAGCTTTGTCCCCGTGGGCGCGCCGCGTACCGGGTGCCGCTCTGCGGTCGAGCCTGGAGTCCACGAGCGCTGAACGGCGGGCGGGTTTGAAACCCGCCCCTACCGCCCTCGGAGGGACGGCAGCCATCCTCGCGGCAGTCGCTGAATGGCGGGCGGGTTTGAAACCCGACCCTACCAGCGGCTGCGTGATGGCGTTGCGTACCAGGGCCGTGAGGTGCGGTGCCGTCCAACCCCCAACCCCGCGCGACCCTGCGAGCGCACTGCGTGGTCCTGACGGTGCCTTGCGCGCCTCTGCGAGCGCACTGCACGAACCTGACGGTGCCACTGCAAGCGCTGAACGGCGGGCGGGTTTGAAACCCGCCCCTACGAGTGCTTTGCGTGTACCCGCCCCTACGAGTGCTTTGCGTGTACCCGCCCCTACGAGGGCCTTGTGTGCACGCGCTCCTACGAGCGCCTGGTATGCAGCCGGCGCGTCGTGCGGCGGTGAGGGCAGGGCGGCGGCGTGCATGGGGGGCTAACGGCCCCCCGGGGCCGAACCTTACGGCGCTGGCTTGCGCCATCCCCAAAAAGACTGCACACACGCCCCGTGGCTGCCCCCAAGTGCCCCTACTGCGGCACGCTGAACTCTGTCAGCGAGCCGCGCTGCTTCCAGTGTGGTGAGCCGCTGCCCGGCCCCGTGGGGCGCGAGGTGCGGCGGCTGCTCACCACCGCCTTGGGGCGGGACCTGTGGGTGACCAAGCTGTTCCTCGGGCTGTGCTGGCTCGGCTTCGCGCTGATGCTGCTCGACAACGCGCGCTCGAGCTTCGCGGGGCTGCCGCTCGGGATGGGCTCCGGGGGGCGCATCGCCCCCTCGGCGATGCTGCGCGCCGGGGTGCTGGTGGAGCCGGTGGTGCACGAGTGGTGGCGCTACGTCACCGCGGTGTTCTTCCACTTCAACCTGCTGCACATCGCCTTCAACTCGGTGTGGCTGTGGTCGCTGGGGCGCACCCTGGAGCCGGAGCTGGGCTCGGGGCGCTTCACGCTGCTCTACCTGGTGACGGGGGTGGCGGGCTTCGGTGCCAACGCGTTGCTCGGACCGATGCCGCTCACGGGGGGCGCGAGCGGCGCCGTCTTTGGCCTGTTCGGGGCGCTGGTGGGGTACTCGCTCGGACGCAAGAGCTCGCTGTGGCGCGAGCACCTGTCGCGCCTGGTGATCTTCGTGGTGCTCTCGGCGCTGCTCGGCGCGGGGATGAGCGGGGGCGGGGTGAACAACGCCGCGCACATCGGGGGGGCCGTGGCCGGGGTGGGGGTCGGGTTCTTGTTCGCGGTGGAGCGCCGACGCCCCGCGGCGCACCGCTGGTTCGGCTATTTCGGCGTGCTGGGGGTGATCGCCGTGGTGGCGGCGCTGGTGGCGACCCAGCTGTCACCCACTTGGCAGGCCTACCGAGAGCACGTCGAGTCCCCTGAGGGGATTTGGTAGCGGCGAATCATCGTTCGCTTCACCCCTCACCACCCACAGACACGACATGGGTCCACGGATACGCTAGCCTGCCGCCCCGATGCCCGTCGTGAACCCGCTGGCGCGGGAGCTGGTGTTCAAGGTCGTCTATTACGGGCCAGGCCTCGGCGGGAAGACCACCAGCCTCCAGCACATCCACGGCGCGACCCGCGCGGAGCATCGCGGCAAGCTCGTGAGCCTGGCGACGCCGGTCGATCGCACGCTGTACTTCGATTTCCTCCCGGTGCGGGTGCCGTCGGTGCGGGGGATGGGGGTTCGGTTGCAGCTCTTCACGGTGCCGGGGCAGGTCTATTACAATGCCACGCGGAAATTGGTGCTGACGGGCGCCGACGGAGTGGTGCTGGTGGTGGACTCGCAGGCGGCGCGCCGCGACGCCAACCTGGAGAGCCTGCTGAACCTGGAGCAGAACCTGCAAGAGCACGGGCGCCTGCTGAGCGAGCTGCCGTTCGTCATCCAGTACAACAAGCGCGACTTGCCGGACGTGCTGGGCTTGGATGAGCTGCAGGCGGAGCTGAACCCGCGGGGGGTGCCCAGCTTCCCCACGGTGGCGACGCGGGGCGAGGGGATCTTCGAGGCGCTGGAGCGGATCGCGGAGCTGGTGCTCCTGGACTTCCAGCGCCGCATGCCGGAGCCGTCAGAGCCGGGCGCCGGGCTGTCTTTACCGGAAGGTGGGCTGCTCGATGCGCTGCGGCGCGCGGAGCAGCAGCCTCCTTCGGCGCGGGTGCCGGAGCTCCCAGGGTCGCTGGGCGGTGCAGCGGTGAGCAGCGGAGCGCCCGAGGGCTCGCTCGGGGGACTTGGGGACGTCCTATCAAGGTCGGTGGAAGGCGCAGCGTTGCTGGGCGCTGCGGGGTCGCTGGGAGCCGCGGGCGGATCGAGCAGGGAGCCTGATGAAGACTTGCTCGAGCTGCCGGCGAGTGAGCCGCCGTCGTCCGCCGCTTGGGGTGAGGCGGCGGCGCGGCAGGTGATGGAGCCGGGAGCGCCCGCGTCAGGGGCGGGCTTCAGCTTCGCGGCGCTGTTCTCCGGGGCGCAGCGCCAGGTGGCGGAGGAGCTGGAGGCGGCGCTCGGCGGCGGCGACACCCAGCTGGCGGTGGAGCGCGCCGACCTGCTGGTGACGCGCACCTTCGCGGCGGCCGGGCACCTCTTGAGTCAGCGCGACGCCCCGAAGGATCCTTCGCTGGTGGCCTTGATGCTGGGGCTGCCGGGCGCGCGTTACCTCGAGTTTCGCGCCATCGCGCGCGCCGCTCGTGGCGGCGCGCCGCCGCTCCACGAGGACGCGCTGCGCGCCTACGTGTTCGCGCTGGAGGCGCGCCTCGCGTGGCTCCGCGTGGGGCAGGGCTGAGGGCGCTTCCACACCTTCGCCGCGCCCACCGTTCGCCCACGGCGCCGCGCTCAGGTCAGCTGCGCTGGCTTTCGTTGTGCTGACAGCGCGCGTGTCGTCCTAGGGGCCGCCCGGGCGCTGGCCGCGGGAGGTGCCGCTGAGCCGCAGCGTGCGCTGGGGGAAACCGGTCAGCTCACCTACCCAGGTGCCGGTGAAGCCGCTCGGCCGCGCCTCGGAGTCCACCTCGGCGAGCGCCGTGGCGGAGAACATCACCTTGACTGGCGCGGCGTCCGACGCGGCGCGGGCGCGCTCCACCAGCTCGCTCACGGCCTCGAGGCAGAGCTGCTCGGCGCAGTCGAGATCACAGCCGGAGAACACCTCATGGGGCTCATCCGCGCTAGCCAGATCTTGGCTGAGCGCCGCGCAGTCCACCACGGCGCTGAGCGCCGCGGCGAGATCACCCGGTGTGTCCAGGCCATGCTGTTCGGCGGCCGCCAACGCGAGGCGCGTGGGGAGGTAGCTCAGGGTGCCGCCGAACAGCAAGGAGTCGTCCGGATCGGCGCTGAAGCCGAAGCCGGTGACCTGCTCCGAGAAGCCAGCGACCGTGGGCGTCAGCCCGGCCACGCGCCGGAGCTGCAACATGGGGCCCGCAGCGCTCGCGCTGAGGGCAGCCGAGAGCACGTCCGGCCCCACGAGCCTGGCTGTGCCGCGATCGATCCACGCGCCGAGCGCGTCACGCAGCGCGCGCTCCGCCGGATCGCCGAGCAGCAGGTGCACGCGCGCGTCCCAGTCCCCCACCGCACGCGCCTCGATCAGCAGCTGAGCGTCCGCGCCCGCGCGCTCCGCCATGGCGTCGAGTAGCGCGTCGACGTCGTGCTCCGAGTCACCGATCAGCGCCGTCAGGGCGGCGTCCTTGGCGGCGCCGTGCGCCACCTCCCAATCGGACTCCTCCGGGCTCACCCCGAACATCACCGACAGCTGCACTTGATCGAGCTGGAGCGGCCGATTGAACACCTGCACGCTCACCGCCTTCTCCTCTCCGGCGACGATGCTCGGCAGATCGGTGCAGCCACCGGCGAACTGACTCGCGCGCAGCGTGACTGCGTAGAAACTCCCGGCGGGGACCGAGCCGAGGCGCAGCGCCTCGCCGGGGCTCGCGTGGGCCCACAGCGCGCCGTCGGGAGGCGGGGTGCCGCTCAAGTCGGTGCAGCGCCGCTCGGTGTGGACGCTGGCGGTCCAGGTGCTCACCTGGCGCTGCCCGCCGTAGCTCGGGGTGATGCGCAGGGTGCCGAAGCCGAGCTCGGATACCGCCACCGCGAGCGCGGCGCTCACCTCGTTGCCGACGGTGGCTCGCACCGTGAAGCTCGCCACCTGGCTCGGCGCGAACAGCGTCGTGGTGGCGAGGCCTTCCGCGTCGGTGTGGAGCGTGGTCGCGGCGAGCGAGGCGTCGCGCGAGTTGCCGTTCAGGCTGAAGCGCACGGGGTAGCGCGCTGGAGGCCGCACGCGGATTTGCAAGTCGACCGCCTCGAGCGGAGTCAGCTCCAGCGTTTGCCCCGGGATGAAGTCGACCGCGGTGGGCCCATCGCCACCCGTGCCGCCGCTGCCGCCCGTGCCACCCACGCCGCCGTCACCTGCGCTGCTGCCACAACCCGCCCCGAGCGCGAGGGCGGCGAGCACGGCGCCACCCGCTCGGAGCAGCCGGGAGCTGACGGCGCTCGGATGCGAGCGCGCGTGGCGCGGGGAGGAGTGAGGCATGGTTCAAGACCGCTTGGCGCGTCCGCCGAAGCGTTGGGGCGGCGGCCCCGAATAGGGAAGAGTACCCAAAGCCTAGCGCGCGCCAGGGGGCGAGGCGAATCCCTGGAGTGGGTCTGAGGGGTCTCAGTCGAACCCGGGCCAGACCCGCACCGCACCACGCGACCCGAGCGGCCACCGGCGCGCCCGCCGAAGCTCCAGGTGACGTCGCTCGCCGCGATGCGAGGGTGGGCCCGCGTGCTGTGGTAATGAGCGAGCATGGACTCGATGCCTCCGCCTGCGCCGCGCCTGCTCGTGGTGGACGATGAGCCGGGGCTGCGGGACATGCTGCGCATCCTGTTTCGGCGCGAAGGGTATGAGGTGGTGGTGGCGCCGGGGGTGCGCGCGGCGCGCGAGGCGATCTCCCAAGCGCCGCAGCCGTTCCCCGTGGTGCTGACGGATTTGTCGATGCCGGATGGCTCCGGGCTCGACGTGCTGGGCGCAGCCAAGCAGCGCAGCGAGGCGACCGAGGTGGTGCTGCTCACGGCGCACTCCACGCTGGAGAACGCCATCGAGGCGATGCGCTCTGGCGCCTACGACTTTGTAACCAAGCCGTTTCAGCCGAAGGAGCTGGCGGCGCTGGTGGAGAAGGCGCGCGAGAAGCAGGCGCTGGTCACCGAGAATCAGCGCCTGCGCGCGCAGGTGATGAGCGGCAGTGATCGCGAGCTGATCGGCAAGAGCGCCGCGATGCAGGCGCTGCTCAGCCTGATTGACCGCATCGCGGCGACGCGCACCACGGTGCTCATCACCGGCGAGAGCGGCACCGGGAAGGAGCGGGTGGCGCGCACCATCCACGAGCGCTCTGGGCGTGAGGGCAAGCTCTTGGTGGTCAATTGCGGGGCGCTGCCCGAGCACCTGATGGAGAGCGAGCTGTTCGGTCACGAGAAGGGCGCGTTCACCGGCGCCGGCGCGCGTCATCGCGGGCTATTTCAGGAGGCCAGTGGCGGCACCCTGCTGCTCGACGAGGTGGGGGAGCTGCCGCTCAGCCTGCAGGTGAAGCTCCTGCGCGTGCTGCAAGAGCGCCGGGTGCGGCCGGTGGGCGCCACGCAGGAGGTGGAGGTGGACGTGCGCCTGCTCGCCGCCACCAATCGCGACGTGGAGGCGGAGGTGGCCGCGGGGCGCTTCCGGCAAGATCTGTACTACCGCCTCAACGTGATCCGGGTGACGCTGCCCCCGCTGCGCGATCGGCGGGAGGATTTGGCGCTGTTCGCCGAGCGCTTCATCCGGCGCTTCGCGAGCGAGATGGGCAAAGACGTCCAGGGCCTCACTCAGGACGCCCTGCGCGCCTTGGAGGCTTACCCCTTCCCGGGCAACGTGCGCGAGCTGGAGAACGTGATGGAGCGCGCGGTGGCGCTGGCGGTGGGGCGCACCATTGGCCTGGGGGACTTACCGCAGGAGATCAGCGGCGCCGCGGGGGGCTCCGCGGCCTCGCTGGTGGAGCTGCCGGAGGATGGTTGCCAGCTGGACCAGGTGATGGGGGAGGTGGAGCGCCGGCTCATCCTGGAGGCCTTGAGCCGCACTGGGGGCGTGCGCAAGCGCGCCGCGAAGCTCCTTGGGGTCAGCTTCCCGTCGCTTCGGTACCGACTCCAGAAGCACGAGCTCGGAGGAGACGATGACGAGCCGGAGAGCGCGCCAGGCTCCGGGGATTGACGTCGCCGTCTTGGAGCGGGCCACCCTTCGAACCCCGTCGAGCTCAAACCCTGCCGAGCGGGTGATGTCGCCGACTGGGCTGAGATGCCGCTGACTGACAAACCCGGTGAGGGGGTCGGTGTCGCTGGCTGAGATGTCGCTGACTGGCTGAGCCTAGGGGAGCTGGGGTACGCTACCGAGATCGGGCGCACTGGAACGCCACGTGCAGAGATACCGAGCGCCGATCCGAACGTGCCCAGCGCCACCACCATGCAGAGCCCCCGCCTCACCCTGACTCGCGCCCGCTTCGCGCGCGGCTTCACCCTGGTGGAGCTGATGGTGGTGATCGCCCTCGTCGGGCTCTTGGCGACGCTGGCCCTGGTGGGGATGAAGCGCTGGCTCACGACCTCCAAGAGCGTGGAGGCGATGCACGTGATCCAGGCGATCCGCGGGGCGCAGGAGCGTTACCGCGCGGAAAATTTGGTGTACCTGGACGTCTCCACCTCCGGCACTTTGTACCCGATGAGCACCCCTGGGCTCACCAAGTACAACTGGGTGCAGGATGGTCATGCAGATTACCCACGCTGGGCGCGGCTCAACGTGGGGGTGACCACCTCGGTGCAGCACGGCTACAGCGTGCGCGCGGGGCGCCCCAACACGAGCCCGACGCAGCCTCCGGGGATGACGGTGAACTGGCCGCCCGCCTCGGAGATCATGGAGCCCTGGTACGTCATCTACGCGCAGGGCGACCTGAACGGCGATGGGGTGGTGGCGCGCTACGCCGCCGCCAGCACCAGCGGCGAGATCGTGCGCGAGAACGAGGGCGAGTAGGCGCGCGAATCGCCCGCTCGGCGTTCGGTTTTTTCGGGGGTTGGAAGGGCTCCTCCGGGCGGCTCCGCGCGGAACCGGACGGGCGCTGGGGGGCAGTGAGGAGGCTCATCACCGGGCGCCGCCCCAGGTGATGAAAATCATCCATGGGGGCGGCGCAGCGCTCGGCTCAGGTGTCGCGAGCCGATACGGTGGCTTGAGGTGCGCTGCCAAACCCCAAAAAAACCAGGAATAACACGGTGCTATAGCGAAGCGGGGGCTGGGCTGGAGCCACGCTGAACGGGCGCAGGGGGTTGGCACGGCGGCTGCTTAGGCACAGGCTGATGCGGCCTCCCTGCTCCCCCGTGCTCTTGCGCTGGCGCCCAGCCAGCCGGGGCCGCGGCGCGAGCTGGGGGCGGGCCAGCGCCGCGGGCTTCACCCTGGTCGAGATGATGATCGTGGTGATCATCGTCGGCATCCTGGCCACCCTGGCCACCATCGGGGTGCGGAAGTACCTGCTCAGCTCGAAGACGAACGAGGCGATCTACATGATCGGCTCCATCAAGGCCGCGCAGGAGGCCTACAAGGACGAGACCTTCCGTTACCTGGATGTGTCAAGTAGCCTGACGAGCGGCTTTTACCCAGGGGATCCGGGGCTCACCAAGTACGCCTGGAACAACCCTGCCCACTCGGATTACGCGCGCTGGAATGAGCTCGGCGTAGAGACGTCGAGCCCAGTGCAGTTCGGCTACGCCACCAAGGCAGGCACCGGCGGCACCGTGCCTCAGGTGGGCACCGCGGAGAACCTGCCTTACCCGACGACCAGCGGGCCCTGGTACGTGGTGCGCGCCAGCTCGGATTTGAACGGGGACGGCGTGCTCTCCATCTACACCAGCTCGAGCTTCACCTCGGAGATCTACTTCGAGGGGGAGGGGGAGTGAACGGCGCCTGGCTCAACTAGGCAGTGTGGCTGACTTCGACATCCCTCGTTCAAACAGACCAGAGTTTCAACGTCACAACACATTCGAACACTGCGCGACCGTCGTCGCGCGACATGAACACTGCGCAGCGGATTGCCGCGCGGATGAATCAAAAGCGAGCGGCAGCCGCGCGGGGCTGGTGCGCGCCAAGTGAGACCCGCGAAGGAGAGACACCCATGAACTTCCGGAATTATAAGCGGCTGGCCCAGCGCGGCTTCACCCTGATCGAGCTGATGATCGTGGTCGTGATCATCGGCATCTTGGCGGCGCTCGCCATCTACGGCGTGACCCGCTACATGCGAAACTCCAAGACGGCCGAGGCGCGCAACTCCCTGGGTCAGCTGGGCAAGGACGCCGCGGCGGCCTACAACCGGGAGGGCATGGCGGCGACGGTGCTCGCGCTGGGTGGTGCCACGGGCGTGGTGAACCGGCTGTGTGAGACGGCGACGGCAACGGTGCCGGCCAGCGCGGCGGACATCAAGGGTCAGAAGTACCAGTCGAGCCCGGCGGAGTGGACCGCTGGCAGCCGGACCGTGGGCTGGCAGTGCGTGCGCTTCTCGATGGAGTCCCCGCAGTACTACATGTACGGCTACTCCGCGACGGACGTCGAGAACACCGGCGGCACCTTCACCGGCACGGCGCAGGGTGACTTGAACGGCGACGACACGCTGTCCACCTTCTCCATCAGTGGGACGATTCAGGAGGGGACCACGGGCGGCAAGATCGTGACCCTCGCCCCCAACATCGAGGAGGTGAACCCAGAGGAGTGAGCCATCACTCGCCGGGGTCTCCCCAACTCGCCGCCCCCCGGAGCCAAGGCTCCGCGGGGCGGCGACCGTTTTGTGGCGCGTGCACCTGGAGTCGCCGAGCCGCGCGGTTTGGCAGCCGCGCGGCGCGTGGTAGCTTCCGGCGGTGCGCTCGCTCAGCCCAGTGGAGGCCGCCGCGGGGGTCGCGCTGGTCGGCGCCGTGCTCGCCGCTGCCATCCCCGCCTTCTTCGAGAACCTGCACGCCTCGCGGCTCGCGGAGCCCATCGGGGGGCTGAACCGCCTGGCCACGCGGGCCACCGCGCTGGCCGCCGGGCGCGCCGCCGAGGTGGCCTACCCGGAGAGCGCGCCGCTCACGCCGGCGGAGGTGCCCGCGGGTCGTCAGGTGACCGACCCGCCTGGTACCTGGGCGCACCCCACCTGGCGTCAGCTCGGCTTCGAGTGGACGGTGCCCCACGCGTACTCCTTCGCCTTCGAGAGCCGCAACGCGAAGGGGCACAGCACCTTCAGCGCCCGCGCCGAGGGCGACTTGGATGGCGACGGCCTGCGCAGCCTGTTCGTGATCAGCGGTGAGACGCGCGACGGCGCGCACCCGATTATTTTCCCTATGGATATTCACCGCGAGGTGGAGTGAGTAGTTCGACTGACTCAGCGCCGCGTGGGACGTGTGATTTCCCTGTGGATATTTATTGTGAGATGGTGGTGAGGTGGAGTGAGCCGAGGCTATGTGAAGTGGCGTGATCGCTCGCCCAGGAGGCGCCGCGAGACCTTCGTCTTCGTGCTGCTCGCCCTGCTGGGCGCGTTGGGGGTGCTGGGCGCGCGCGCCGAGCTCACGCCGCGCTACGACGCGCTGCGGGTGAAAACAGACGTGTACAGCCTCCCGAGCCCGGAGCAGACGGTGGTGCTCAGCCTGGGGTACCGCGCGGCGCTGGCCGACCTGCTCTACGTGGGGGTGCTCGTCTCCTATGGTCAGCACATCCAGGAGCGGCGCGCCTTCGAGTTCGTGGGGGAGTACCTCACCACCATCGCGGAGCTGGACCCTAAGTTCGCGGAGCCGTATCGCTTCGCCGACACCTTCGTGGTGCTGCAGAGTAAGAAGCCCACGCTCGCGGATTACCAGCTCGCACGGCGGCTGTTCGAGCGCGGCCTGGAAGAGCTGCCGAACGATGGCCAGCTGTGGCTCACCGCCGGGCAGTACATCGCCTACCTGGCGCCGCCGCACCTCGGGGACCCGGAGTTGTTCAAGGCCTGGCGCCTCGACGGCGCGCGCGTCATGGCGCGCGCCTGTGAGCTGGTGGGGAGCCACGAGAACCTGCCGTTTCAGTGCATCACCGCCGCGACGCTGTACTCGCACCACGGGGAGCTCGAGGCGAGTGAGCGCTTCCTCGAGCGCGTGCTGGCGGTGAACGACGACCCGGAGATCCAGCAGCTCGCGCTCGGCTACCTCTCGAATCGTTTGGCAGAGGGCGCGCGCGCCCGGGTGGAGGCGCGCTTCTTACGGCTGGACGCCGCGCGCGCCGCCGATTTGCCGTTCGTGAGTAAGGATCGCTGGCTGGTGCTGGGGCCGCCGTTCGACGCCGCAGCGTCCGCCGGGCGCTGCGATGGCTCCGAGCGTGGGGTCACGGCGGCACCTGGTGAGAGCGCGCCTCAGGCGGCGTGCGTCACCGACTGGCGCCGCTTCAGCGAAGCGGCTCCAGTCACGCCTTGAGGCGCCGCTTCAGTGAAGCGGCTCCAGTCACGCCTTGAGGGCGCCGCTTCGCACAGAATAGGTTGGGGCAGGTTTCAAACGTTCGCATCGGATTGGTAGGGGCGGGTTTCAAACGTTCGCATTGGATTGGTAGGGGCGGGTTTCAACCCGCCCTCCGACCAGCGCCTCCTGCGAGCGCCGCGTGGCTCCGCGCACCGGGAGCCAACCCCCCGATCCCCATGCTCTGCGTGGGAATTTTCCTTGCGGAAAATCGCATGACATTCGGCCGGCTCCTCGGTGCCCGGCCCTGGCGCGAACGTTTGAAGCCTACCGGCGCCTCACGGGAAGCGAACCGCCACCGTCACCGACTGGCCGGGCTGCACCGACACGCTGCGCACCTTGCGGCCGTGCTCGGGGTGCACGAACACCACCGTGTGGTTCCCCGCGGGGACGCTGATGCCGGTGCGCGGCGTCTGGCCCAGCGGGCGGCCGTCGAGGATGACGTTGGACACCGGGATCGAGTTGATGCTGATGGTGCCGTTGCCCGTCGCGGCGGGCGTCTCGCCGCCGGCCTTGGGCGTGGTGCCGCCGCCCACCGGCGGCGTCGCGGCGGTGCCGCCGCCCACCGGGCGCTCGGGCTGCTTGCCGCGCTCGTACATCACGATCTCGAAGGTCTTCTCCGCCTCACCGTCGGGGAAGGTGATTTCCTGGCGGAAATTGTCGAAGCCCTGCTTGGTCGCCTCGATGCGGTAGGGCTTGTCGGTCGCGATGTCGATCTTCAGGCCGCGAGTGGCGTCCAGCTTGTCCGCCGGGATGGGGCGGCGGTCAGTGCCGCTCACCAGCACCACGCGCGCGCCCTCGGCGCCAGCGCCGAGCTTGATGTGGGCGAGGCCCTTCTTCACCTTGAGCTTGAGCGGGCCGATCTCCTGGATGCGGTCGGGCGTGACGGTGACCTTCTGCTCGTGGGGCTCGAAGCGATCGCTGCCAGCGATGCGGATGGTGTGCTCGCCGGGGGTCATGTCCTTGAGCTCTTGCGGCAGCGGGCCGATCTCCCGACCGTCGACGAACAGCTTGAGCCCGGCGCCCTCCGCCGTGACCTTCACGCCGGTGCCGCCGGTGGCGACCGCGAGCTCCACCTTCAGCACCACCTCGTCACCGCCCGGCACCTTCACCGCTTGATCGGCGGTGCCCTGGTACCCCGGCGCCGCGACGCGCACCATGTGCGTCCCCGGCTCGACGTCCTTCAGGATACAGGGTGAGGCGTCGCACTGCTTCACGCCGTCGACGAACACCTGCAGCGAGTCGATCGCGCGGTTGTTCGGGCCCGACACCGTGACCACCAGCTTGCCGGTGCTGGCGGGCCAGAAGACGAGCACCGCCGCGGCCACCAAACCCACCACGAGGAGCGCCGCCACCGCCATCAGCGCCGAGCGGCTGCTCGAGGCGGGCGGCGGTTGGACGAGCTGAGCGTACTGCGCTTGCTGCGCCGCCAGCTGCTGTTGCGCCAGCTGTTGCTGGGCGAGCTGCTGCTGCGCCAGCTGTTGCTGGGCGAGCTGCTGCTGCGCCAGCTGCTGTGAAGCGGGGCCCGCGCCGGACGCGGGCGGGGCCGCGCTCGACACCAGGCCAGCCACCGAGGCGGGCGCTGGCGTGCCCGCCGCGGGCGGTGGTGCGCTGCGCAGCAGGGCGCGCGCGGCGTCCTCCGTGCCCCCCTTGTCGTAGATGGACGTCTTCTCGTCCTCATCGTCCCAGTCCATGTCCACCGGCGCAGCCGTGGCGGCCGGGGGCGGCCGCGGCGGCAGGCTGCCGCGCCCAGCGGGCATCGACGGCGGTGATGGCGCGGCGGGCGGCGGGGCGGCAGCAGGGTGCGGTGCGGCCGGCGGCGCGGGGCGAGCCGGCGGCGGGGCGGAGACCACGCGCGGCGCGGGGCCGGGCGGCGGGAGGCCGACGAGCGTCTTCTGGCGTGGAGCAGGGGGTGGCCGTGGCGGCGCGCTGGGCGTGGGTACGCTGGGCGCGGCCGCGCTCGGCATCGACGACGGACCGCCCTGCTTGGTCGCCAGGCTGTCGAACACGTCGAGGTCGCTACCACCTTTGTCGCTCATGCGATTCTCCTGAGATACTCCGGGACGGGGAAGGCCAGGGGCCGGGCGCTGAACAGCTGGGGCGTCAGGGCCGCGCGCAGGGCCTGAGCCGCGAGCGATGACGGCCCCTGATGCAGGACCCAGGGCAGCGCCGATCGACGCCGCGAAGGCTCGAAGAGCTGCCTCGAAATCTGCCGCGGTAGCGTACCGCTCATCGGGCCTTTTTGCGAGCGCCTTCAGCACGATCCGGTCGAGCTCCGGGGGGATCCGATCGCCCACCGGGGGGGCCCGCGTTCCGGGTGGAACAATGTCCTGAGAGCGGATCAGGCCGAGCAGCATCAGCTCGTTGGGCGCTTGAAACAGCCGCTCTCCAACCAGCGCTTCCCACAGGCATATCCCCAAGGAGAAGACATCGCTCCGCCCGTCCACCGCGGCGCCCATCGCCTGCTCCGGGCTCAGGTAGCCGAGCTTGCCTTTGATGTCGCCCACCGTGGTGCGGGTGATGCGGCCCTCCGCCTTGGCGATACCAAAGTCGATGAGCTTCACCGCGCCGGGTGAGCCGTCGGGGCCGCGCCCCGACACCAAGATGTTCGATGGGGTGACGTCGCGGTGCACGAGCCGGAGCGGCTGCCCGTCGTCGCCCGTCGCCTGGTGCGCGTAGCTGAGCGCCGCCGCCACGCAGGTGACGATCCGGATCGACTCCGCCAGGGGCAACCGCTCGCCGCGCGCAGCGGCCTGCGCCATCAGCGTCTGGAGGCTGGTGCCCTCCACGTACTCGAAGGCGAGGTAAGGCAAGCCAGCGACCTGCCCCACGTCGAGCAGCCGCGCGATGCCCGGGTGATCGAGCCGCGCGGCGATGCGCGCCTCGTCGATCAGCTCGGTCACCAGATCTTCATCCTCGGCGACGCTCGGCAGCACGCGCTTCAGCGCCACCTGCTGCCCGCTCACGAGGTGGTGCGCGCGGTAGATCTCCGCCATCCCGCCGACGCCGACGCGCTGGCCCAGCTGGTAGGCGCCGAACGTCGTCATCACTCGGCCACGGGCGCGGGCGCTGGAGTGGAGCCATCACCGCCCGCCGCGCCTTCGGCGCCGCCCTCCGCGGCGGGCGTCGGCTTGCGGAAGTAGCGCACGCGCTTGGCTTGCAGCGGGTACCACTCCTTCACCTCCACCACCGGCGTGTCCTCGAAGATGCGCTTGCCCCCGGGCGTGGGGCGCCGCGTGAGCCGCGCGCCGCCGCGCACCCTCTGCACCGCCTGACCCTTGAGATCGCGATCGCCGCCAATGGCCACGCCGAGCGGCTCCTCGAACAGCACGGCGCCAGTGCAACCGAGGTCCTCGAACGCTGCCTTCAACACCTCGCCGCTCAGGTCAGCTTCCACCTCACCATAGTAGAGCATGCCGCCCGCGCCGACACACGCGCCCGCCTTGCTCTTCACCTGCCCCAGCCGATCGAAGCCATGCCCGCGCCCGAGTAGCTCGGCCCCCTCGTGCTCGAGGACGCCGCCTTGCTCCTGGGTCGGCGCCTCCGCCGACACGATGAACGCACCCCCGCCCGGCGCGCTGCCCACGTGCCACAACCCCAGCGGCGGCTCCTTCGCCGGCTTGCGCCCGAACACCACCACCAGCGGTGCGTCCTCCTTCGAGGAGGCGCGCACCGCCCGCGGATCGAGCACCATCACGCGCGCGCGCTTGCCCTCCACTTCGACCCCCGTGGTCGCGATGGCGTAAGGCCAGCCGTGCTGCGGCAGCCCGCTCGTGAGCCACGCGCCGTCCAGGCCCGCCTCCTTCGACTGACTCGCGAGCGGCCGCCCCGGCACCACGTGGCGCAGCGTGAGGTAGAAGAAATCACGCGACTCCCGGCTGATGTAGCGCGGGAAGTTCATGAGCCCCATGTAGCGCAGCATGCGGCGCCCGATGAAGCCCCAGCCGGGCATCCCCGTGATCTCGCCGCTGGCCTCCCACTGCTTCTCCAGCGGCCTCCCCAAGTCAGGCAGCTCATCTGACTTTGCGGCGTGATAGAACTCGAGGCCGGTGTGCCCCGGGTTCATGTCCAGGTGGATGCCGTAGCTGCAGCGCGCCTGCTTCATGGCGAGCGCCAGGTGGTCGGCGTCGATGCTGTTTCCGTATAGGTACGCGACGAAGTGCTCCTTCGTCAGGCACACTGCCGAGCGCGTGGTGCGGCTCTCGTCCTTCCAGCCGGGCGGCACGCCGCCCCACCAGGTGCGCTTGTAGGGGTTGATGGTGTCGTCCATGACGAGCGGCGTCATGTTCTGCCGGTAGCCCACGAAGTGCGCTGGCACGGCCTCGTCATTGGGCCAGGTGCCGAAGCCGGTGCTGCCGTCTCGGAGCTCGGCCACGGTGGCGGCGTAGGGCTTCGGGGGCAGGTACACCACGTCCTCCGCCATCATCCCGAACTCACCGTGGCTCGCCTGGAAGCCGCCGTTGAAGCCGGCGAGCAGGCGCCCCATCACCTCCGGCGTGCGCGGCACGAGGCCCGGGCCCGTCTCGCCGGTGGCGCTCTTCGGCTCCAGGGTGCCGCTCATGGTGTGCAGCGCCACCTGGCGCGGGTCCCACACCGTCACGTAGATCTGGGTGTAGGCGCGCTTCCTGTCGGTGCGGATGAACGAGGTGACGAACGGCGCCGGCGCCCCCTGGTTGGTCTGAATGAACGGGTCGCTGTCGAGCGCGCGCCACTTGCCTTCGCCCTCGAGCACGGGGCTCAAGACGGGCTCCATGGGCGGCGGTGGCCAGCCCGTCTCGGGGTCCGTGTGCTCCACCGGCGGCGGCAGGTCCTTGAACTGCTCCTCGATGGTCTGGGAGCCGTCGTCCCCGGTGACGCTCCCCACCACCTGCTGCACCCAATCCAGCACGCCGAAGCCCACGGCCTTCACGAACTGCATCTGGTTGTCGCTGAAGTAGGCGCTCTGGCGCACGCGATCGACAGACCAAGTGACCAAGTTGCCTGGCTGCGCCAGGTGGTGCGGCTGCTCCGTGAGGAAGGGCGTGTCCTCGCTGGGCGCGCCGTCCACGACGCGGGCGCGCTGCTCGCCCACCTGCACCACCAGCGCACCGGGCCCGCTGTCGTCCGCCGGGGCGTAGGCGACGCGCACCGCCTCCCCGGGGGGCTCCAGCTTGAAGCTCCGCTTGCCGATGCCCGTCAGCTGTCCTGTTTTTTGCAGGTTGGTCAGGCGATGTTGGGTGCGCTTCAGCCAGGGCCACGCCGCGGTCTCTCGCGGATCTTCGCCGGCCAAGTCCGCCGTGTGCACGCTGAAGGTCTTGCCGTCACTCCCGATGCGCCACACCGCCAGGCTGCCGCTCAGCTGGAGATCGCGCTCATCGACGGCGCTGGTGTCGCTCAGGTTGTAGAGGTCAGCCAACCTGAGTAGGCGCCCCTCGGGTGAGAGCCGCGTGACCACCAGGTAGATGTCCGCGGGCTCGTCGGCCTGGTGGGCCCGCACCACCGCGCGGACGTCGCGCGTGGCGGCGGTGAGCCCACCGCCCGGCTCATCCACCCAGTGCACCTCGGCCTCGTTCGCCTCGAAGCCGGCGGCGGCCAGCGCCAGCACCAGGGCGCGACTCCGACTCGCCTCCTGGGTGGCCTCGGCGGGGACGCGATCGGCCCAATGCACGAGCGCTGCCAGCGCCAGCACGGGCACCGCGGGCCGCAGCAGCATGCCCACGCGTGGCCCCCAAGAGGTGCCCAGCGCACCGAGGCGACACGCGAGCCAGCCGCGAGCGCGCGGGGTGGCGTTCGGCGTGGCGGGCGAGGTGGGGGAGGCGTCAGCCATGGGTCGGAGCGGCGTGAGGGAGCAAAACGCCGCCCGGCGGTAGCACCTTCCGCCTGGGGTGCCTAGCGCGAGCGGCCTCCGCGAAGTGCCCAGCCGAGGCGCGCGGTCGCTGGTGCGCCGGTGCCCTCGTGGCCGCGTCAGGGCGCGCTGGTTCGGGAGCCAGAGGTTGGTTTTTTGGGGGGTTGGACGGGTAGGCGCTGGGTGGACGGGCGGGTTTGAAACCCGCCCCTACCGGTCGATGGGCGGTCGTGGGGGAGGCACCGGGCGGGTCGTTGCGTGAATGGGCTCGAACGGTGGAAGCCCACACCACGATGAGGCGTGAGGCGTTGCGCCCCTACCGGTCGATGGGCGGTCGTGGGGGAGGCACCGGGCGGGTCGTTGCGTGAATGGGCTCGGACGGTGGAAGCCTGCGCCACGATGAGGCGTGAGGCGCTGGAACGCCGTGGCACCGAGCGCCTTCCAAGTCCGTCGCCCGCGCCCATCTGGAAGGCGGCTGGCACCGAGCTCCCTTCCAAGTCCGTTGCCCCCGCTACGATGAGGTGTGGGGCTGGAAGGCGCCGCTGGTACCGAGCGCCCCTCCCAGGTCCGTCGTCTACGCCACGCGACGAGGCGTGAGGTGCTGGAAGGGGAGATTGAGCGGTGCGGCGAACTGCCAACTGTGTTGCGGGCATGACAACTACGTTGCGCCGTGAGGGGTGCTCCGATCGGCATAGCGCCCAAATGATCAATGATATCCAGCAGATACAAGTGGCTGGATGGAGGCCTGAGTTGGCGTGGGATGTGCTAGGCTCGGTGGGTGGGCTCGAGCGGTGACGGCAGGGATCGGTGCTCTGGGCGCGGCGCGGAGCCCGTGCGTCGTGGGTCGAGCGCCGCGAGTCGCCCCGTGGGGCAGTCCCATTGCGGTGCCGTCAAACCCCCCAAACCCGCTGCGCTGTCGCGGCGTGGGCTCCTCCAGCGCGGGCTGTGGCTGGGCCTGGCGCTCGGCGTCGTCGGTTGCTTGGCGCCCACGCTGCCGCTCCCACCGCCAGACAAGCCCGACATCGAGGGTCCTGATCCGCGCGGATACGTCACGCTGAGCGGCTACGTGCCGCGCCGCGCGATGGCGAGCGCGCTCAACACCGAAACGGGAGAGATCGCAGGGCAGGTGACAGGCGAAGACGGCTACTACCGCTTCCAGCTCCAAGCGCAGATCGGCGATGAGCTTTTGTTCTGGTACGACCGCGAGACGGAGCGCAGCCCCAGCGTGCGCGTGACCGTCCGCGAGCCCTGAGGTCGCTGGCGCGCGGCGTGGCGGCTGCGCTCACTGCGGCGGGCCGCAGGCCTCAGTAGGGGCGGGTTTCAAACCCGCCCGGGGGCTCAGTCAGGGGTGCTGGTAGTGGCAAGCCGACGGCGGGCCAGGCGGCGAGCAGCTCCTCGGCGGTGGTGATGCGGAGCGCCGCCGCCGCCTCGAGGTCGGGGGATAGCGGTCCGGTTTGGGCCGCCTCGAGCAGCGCCACCAGTCGATCGGGGGGGCCGAAACGGATCAGGTACTCGAGCGCGGCCTCGCGCTCAGCGCTCCCCTGGGTGCGGAGCACCGCCTGGGCGAGGGTGAGCGCCTCCAAGCGGCGCCCGCTGAGCATTGCCAGGCGGAAATGTATCGCGAGGCGCGCCGGAGGAGCGCCGGTCTTCAGGGTGTCCGAGCCGGCGAGCGTGGCCACCTCGGCCAGGGTGGTCTGGAGCGCGAGCGCGGGGGCGTAGCCTGGGGCGAGGGCGAGCGCCTGGCTCGCGCGGGCGCGCGCCGCGGGGAGCTGGCCCAGGCGCAGGGCCGCGATGGCGGCGTCGAGGCAGGTCTTCGGGAGCTGCTCCTTCACGCACAGGGCGTCGAGCCCGGCGCTCGCCTCTTGGTGGCCGCCGCGCTGCCCCAGCGCGTTCAGGGCGTTGTTGACGGCGATCGGGTGCTGACTGTCCCGGGCGGCGGCGGCGTAGATGGCGTGCGCGTGATCATAGAGCCCGGCGCGGTAGTAGACGTTACCGAGCTCGATGCCAGGGACCGGCACGCGCCGGTCCGTCTGGTGGTAAGCGCGAGTCCAGAGCCGGACCTCGCTGGACCAATCCGCCACGCGCTGGGCGCCGGTGACGAGGAGCGCCGCGAGCATGAGCAGCGCGAAGCCGCGAGCCACGAGCCTCGCGCGCCCTCCGTTCGTGCCCTCGAGCAGGCGCGTGAGGCTGGGCGCGGCGAGCAGCGTCAGGCCCAGGAGCGGCAAGTAGAGGAAGCGGTCCGCCGCGATCACGCTCACCGAGATCGGGATCAGGTGGAGCACCAGGCCGAGGCCCACCGCGCTCAGCGCGAGCCCGATCCGGCGGAGCTCGCCCGCCGGGGACGCCTCCCACAGGGCGGCGCGCTGACGGTATCCGAGGAGCACCAGCCCGAGCAGCACGAGGGCTCCCGCGGCGGCGCGACCTGCTTCGAGGTGCCGGGTGTCGCCGATCTGGAGCGCGGGCGCGAAGGGCCACAGCACCATCTCGGCGTAGTGCCCCAGGGCGGACAGGCCGAGCAGGAGGCGCCCGGTGGGAGTCGCCTCGGTGACCCCCGCCGAGGCGCCCGAGAGCGCGACGCTGCGCAGCGCCAGGTAGCCCACGAGGAGCGCAGCGAGCGGCGCCAGGGCGACCAGCGTTTGCTTCACTGACCGCGGTCCGCCGCCCTCCGCCGCCCGCTCGACCGTCTGCTTCACTGACTGTGGCGGGTCGTCGCCCTCCGGCGCCTGCTCAGGTGCCTTGGCGCGCTTGGTGGCGCGCGGGGGCGCCGCCTGGAGCGCGCGCGGCCTCGACTCCAGGACAGCGAGCGCCACCACGCCGGCGAGCGCCACCTCCTTCGCGCCGAGGCCGAGCGCGAGGCACGCGAGCGCTGCGGCGCGGCGTAGCCAGCTTATCTGACCAGCGGCGCGCTCGCCGCCTCGATCCGCTTCGCCGCCCTCAGCGGTGCGCCACAGCACCAAGGCGAGCAAGACGCCCGTCGTCGCGAGCACGTCGGTGCGCCCCGCGACCCACGCCGCGGCCTCCGCCAGGCGCGGGCTCACGCCCCAGGCCAGCGCCAACGCGGCGGCGCTGAGCGCGCCCACCTGATAGCGCCGCATCAGCGCGAACAGGAGCCCGCCGTTCAGGAGATGCAGGACCAGGTTCGTGAGGTGAAAGCCCGCGGGGTTCGCGCCGTGCAGCGCGCGGTCCAGCGCCAAGCTGAGCACGGTGAACGGTCGGTAGTAGGCGCGGGCGTCGCCGAGCTCCGGGTTGCTCCAGAACGGCTGCGAAAAGTAGGTCGCGAGGCCCTTCAGCTCCTGGACCTCGGGCGTGGCGATCAAGTGGTGATCGTCCCAGACGAACGGCGCCCCCAGCACCTGCACGTACACCGCCAGCACCCCGAGCAGGGCGGCGACCCCAGCGAAGCGACGCAGCACCGCCGCACTCTGACATAGCTCGCGCCCCCCGTAGGGGCGAATCATCATTCGCCCCACCTCACGGCTTTCTGCATCAGCTCAGCTGACGGTTCGCAGCGTGACGCGGCGGCCGTCGCTGGTGCGACGGGCAGCGTCGCGTAGGCCAACGAGGCGATGTCCGCCGCTACCTTGGTAGGGGCGGGTTTCAAACCCGCCCGCTCTCAGTCAGCGACGGGTCCGCCGATAGACAGCTCATTGCTGGCGTGGGTGGCCACGGAGCCGCCCTTACAGCATCAGCTCAGCTGACGGTTCGCAGCGTGACGCGGCGGCCGTCGCTGGTGCGGTGCGCGAGATCCACCCGGCGACCCAAGGCGCCACCCTGGCCGAGCGGCTCGCTACCCTCCGCCACCTCCGCCAAGAGGTCGTAGTCCGTCACCTGGGTGACGCGCGCGCGGTGGATGGTGCCGGGCTCCACCGACTCACCCGAGAGGAACACCGCGCCGTCGATCTCCGGCGCTTGCCCCGCGTGGCGCCCCACCATCACCCACTCGTGCTCCTCGCTCGGGCCCTCCACCAGCACCTCGAGCTCGCGCCCGATGAGCGCGCGGTTCTTCTTGCGGCTGATTTTCCGCTGGATCGCCATCAGGCGCCGCGCGCGATCGTACGAGGTGCGCGAGCTCACCTTGTCAGCCAGCTCGAAGCTGTGGCTCGAGGGCTCGTCGCTGTAGCGGAACACCCCGACGCGATCGAACTCGGCCCAGCGCACGAAATCAGTCAGCTCCTCGAACTCCGCCTCGGTCTCCCCCGGGTGACCCACGATGAATGCCGTGCGGAAAACCAGCCCCGGCACCTTGAGGCGCATGCGCTCCACCAGCTCACGGAGCCGCGCGCCGCCGTGGCCGCGCCGCATGCGCCGGAGCATGCCGGTCGCCGCGTGCTGGAGCGGCATGTCCACGTAGGGCAACACGCGCGGGTGCCCCCCGAGCAGCTCGAGCAGCTCATCGGAGAGGCGCTCCGGGTAGAGGTAGAAGACGCGCACCCAGCGGATGCCGGGGACGTCCGCGATGCGCTCGATGAGGCGCGTGAGGGCGCCGGAGTCGAAGCGCTTGCCGGTGACGCCGGTCTCGATGGCGTCGCCGCCCAGGTCACGGCCGTAGCTCACGGTGTCTTGGCTCACCAGGTTCACCTCGAGCACCCCCGCGGCGGCCAGCTGCTCCACCTCACGCACCACGTCATCCGCGCTGCGTGAGCGCTGGCGACCGCGCAGCTGGGGGATGACGCAGAACGAGCACTTGCGGTTGCAGCCCTCGGCGAGCTTCACGTAGGCGCTGGCGCCCCGCGTGCTGATGACGCGCGGATCGGCGGCCTTCACCACCCAGTCCGCTGGTTGACCCACCAGCATGCGCTCCGCGCCGCCGTCCAGCACCCGCCCGAGCTTCAGCATGTCGCTCGAGCCGAGCACGTGGTCCACCTCCGGGAGGCCGTCCGCTATTTCCTCGGGGTGACGCTGGCTGAGGCAGCCCGCGACCACCAGCCGCTCACAGCTGCCGCTCTGCTTGTGCGCCGCCATCGCCAAGATGGTGTCGATGGACTCCTTCTTCGCGGTGTCGATGAAGCCGCAGGTGTTCACCACGATCACGTGGGCTGCGCTCGGGTCGTCCGTGGCGGCGTAGCCCGCGCGCTCGGCGACGCCCAGCATCACCTCGCTGTCGACGCGGTTCTTGGGGCAGCCGAGGCTGACGAAGTGGATCGCCTTACTACTCACGGGGCACCAGACAGCTCAGCCGACGAATCACGGCAGAGAGGAAGACAGCTCAGTAGACGAGTCACGGCGGAGAGGAGGACAGCCCAGCGGACGCATCGAGGCGCCTTCACCGCGCCGCGCGCATCGCGCTGACGAAGCGATCGAAGAGGTAGAGGGAGTCGTGGGGGCCCGCGGCGCTCTCCGGGTGGTATTGCACGCTGAAGGCGCTGGCGCCTGGCGCCTCGAGGCCCTCGTTGGTGCCGTCGTTCAGGTGCACGTGGGTGGCGCGGGCGTCGCCCTTCAGGGTGCTGGTGTCGACGACGAAGCCGTGGTTCTGGCTCGTGATCTCGACGCGCCCCGTCGCGAGATCGCGCACCGGGTGGTTGAGGCCACGGTGGCCGAACTTCATCTTGGAGGTGGCTCCTCCGAGCGCGTGCGCGAGCAGCTGGTGCCCCAGGCAGATGCCGAACAGCGGCTTCTTACCGAGCAGCTCGCGGACGGCGGCGATGGCATGGGGCAGCGCGGCGGGGTCCCCGGGGCCGTTCGAGAGGAAGATGCCGTCGGGGCTCAGGGCGAGCGCCTCGGCGGCCGTGGTGCCTGCGGGCACCACGGTGAGGCGCATGCCGGCGTCCACCAGGCAGCGGAAGATGTTCTTCTTGGCGCCGTAGTCGTAGGCCACCACGTGAAACTCGGGAGGCCGCGCCGCGCTGCTCCGGCCGGCCTCCGTGGGCCGATACAGGTCGTCGAACTGAAACGGCACTGGCCAGCTGCGCCCCTGCTCGAAGCGGTAGCTCGCCTTGGGCGTCACCCGGCTCACCAAGTCGAGGCCCTGCATGCTCGGGGCGGCGCGCGCCTGATCCACCAAAACGCTCGGCGCCTCGCTCCCAATGCAGCCGTTCTGGCTGCCGTGGTCCCGCAGGTGCCGCGTGAGGCGCCGGGTGTCGACGCCGCCGATCGCCACCACCCCGTGTCGCGTCAGGTACTCCGCCAGGCTGTTTTCTGCGCGGTAATTGGAGGCGACCAGGCTCGGGTCCCGCAGGATGAAGCCCGAGACCTGCGGCGCGGCGTCCGAGCTCTCCGCGTCGTCCAGGTTCACCCCGGTGTTGCCGATTTGCGGGGCGGTCATCGTCACCAGCTGGCCGGTGTACGAAGGATCCGTGAGGATCTCCTGGTAGCCGGTCATGCCGGTGGTGAACACCACCTCACCTACGGCGGTGCCCTCCGCGCCCCAGGCGAAGCCCTCGAACACGGCGCCATCCGCGAGCGCCAGGTGCGCGCGGCGGGCGCTCTTGGGGCGCGCGTCAGCGCCGCTGATGCGGCCTGGGGTGTGAGTGGTCATGACTCCGAACCTCCTCTGGCGACGGCGTCGAACACCACCTCACCACGCGCCAGCGTGAGCAGCACCTTGCCCCGGATCACGCGATCCATGAACGGCGTGTTCTTGTGCTTGGTGTGTAAGGTGACCTGACCAGGGCTCCAGGCGAGCTCCGGATCGACCAAGCAGAGCTCCGCGCGCGCCCCCAGCCGCAGGCTCGGCGGAGCGAGCCCGATGATGCGCGCGGGTCCGGTGCTCAGCGCGTGGAGCAGCCGGGTGAGCGGCACCCGCCCGGCGTGCACCAGCTCGAGCAGCAGCCCGAAGCACAGCTCGAGGCCCATCAGCCCCGGCGCCGCCGCGTCGAACTCGCACTCCTTCTCGAGCGGGCTGTGCGGCGCGTGATCGGTGGCGATGGCGTCGAGGGTGCCGTCGGCGAGCGCCGTGACCAGCGCCTCCACGTCCTGCTCCTCGCGCAGCGGCGGGTTCACCTTGCAGTAGGTGTCGTAGCCGATCACGCTGGCGTCCGTCAGCAAGAGGTGGTGTGGCGTCACCTCGCACGTCACTTCTAGCCCGCGCGCCTTGGCCTCACGCATCAGTCGCACCGCGCCCAGGGTGGAGATATGGGCCGCGTGGTAGCGGCTCTTCGTGTACTCCGCGAGCAGGATGTCGCGGGCGATGATGATGTCCTCCGCCACCCGCGGCCAGCCGCGCAGGCCGAGCCGCGCAGAGACGGCGCCCTCGTGCATCACCGCGCCGCTGGTCAGATCGTGATCTTCGGCGTGCTGGATCACCGGCATCCCGAAGTGGCTCGCGTACTCGAGCGCGCGCCGCATCACCTGGGCGTTCATCACGCACACCCCGTCGTCGCTCACGGCGACGGCGCCCGCCTCACGCAGATCCCCCATCTCAGTCAGCTGAGCGCCCTTTTGCCCCACCGTGATGGCGCCGATCGGGTGCAGGGTGGGGCCATGAACCTCGCGCGCGCGCGCGAGCATCAGCTCGGTGACGGCGCGGGTGTCGTTCACGGGGCGCGTGTTGGGCATCACGCACACGTGGGCGTAACCGCCAGCGGCGGCCGCCGCGAGGCCGGAGGCGATGTCCTCCTTGTACTCTTGGCCGGGCTCCCGCAGGTGCGCGTGCAGGTCGACGAAGGCGGGCACCAGCCAGCGCCCCGTGCCGTCGATGACGCGGGCGCGCTCGGAGCCCACCAGGGCGTCCCCCGCGCCGGCGCCCACGGCCTGAACCACGCCGTCCTCCACCACGACGTCGCAGGTGGCGTCGAGCCCGAGCGCCGGGTCGATGGCGCGCACGCCTCGGAACACCAAGGTCACTCTGTCAGACACGGCGGCGCTCATAGCACCTCAGGGGGTGCGTGGGCAGCGGCTATCGCGCCGAGGTCGAGCGGGCGGCCTCGAGCAGATTTCGAGGCGAACTAGCGGCGTCGGCGCCGGGCGAACAGCAGCCCAAGTGACAGCAAGAGCCAGCTCGCCCCGGCGTTGCCGCCCTGCGTCAGCTGACAGCCCGAGCGACGGGCGGGCGGGGCGTTCGGCATTGGCCCCGCATCGGGTCCCGCGTCGGGCGGCTCCACCTGGCCGCAGCGCCCGATCAGGTTGCAGTTCTCCGGCCACTTCGCGGGGCACACCTGGGCGGCCCGCGTGCCCTCACCACAGCTGGCCACGCCCTCCACCCCCGCCAGCGTCATCACCCCCTCGAACTGACGCCCGTCGCTCGAGCGCCCCAGCTCATAGCCATGGAAGAACTGGCTGGTGCACGCATAGAGCTGACCATTCAGCCACGTGAGGCAGCCGATGGGGCCCTCCAAGTCCTGCGCGAAGCTCGCGGTGCCCAGCTCCTTCAGCGCCGCCGAGTAGATGCCGACCTCGACGTTGCGGCGCCGATCCGCCGCGTTACCGAACCCCACCCTCACTCGATTGAGGTCAGGATCGATGACGAACCCAAATAGCTCGCTCGGCTTACGAAGCAGCTCCGTGAACGTCAGCCCAGCGTCCTGAGACCACAGGAGCACGTCCTCCTCGGGGCCGTCGACGCGCACGAAGAGCTGCTCCGCGTCGCCCGGGTGGATCGCGAGCAGGTGAGGGGGGTGAGTGGAGTCGGCGCCCGGGATGGGGAGGTAGTCCCAGCTGAGCCCGCCGTCCCGTGAGACGCCCAGCTGACCGGTCGCGACGCCCGCCTCACCGCGCACGTTGCCCGTGAGGTACAGGCGCGAAGGATCGCTCGTCGCGCTCATCAGGCTGAACGCGAGCATCCCCGGCTCGAGATCCGCGCCGCGCTGAGTGAAGCTCTGGCCGTTGTCGCCCGTCACCCACACTTGGTTCAGGAACACCCCGCCGGGCATCCCGGTGGAGACCATGGCGAGCGCGCCGTTCGGATCGTGCGGCGTGGTGAACAGCGAGGAGACGAAGCGATCCTTCGGGCCCTCGGGCGCGGCCCAGTCGCAGCCCGCGTCGCGGCTGACGCTCACGCCATCGAAGCTGCCGATCAAGAGCGAGCCGTCCGCCGTCACCGCCATGCGCGGCTTCACGCCCTCATAGTCGGGCGCCTCTTCACACAGCCACCGGAAGCTCTCGCCACCGTCGTCCGAGCGAAGCAGCCCGAAGCTGGTGCCGATCCACAGCCGCTCGGCGTCGCTCGGGTCGCCGTACACGTAGGCGCTCTGGGGGAAGGCGCCGTGCGCGTTCGCCAGGCCGCTCGCGCCGAGCACCGCGCACCAGCTCAGGGCACCGAACAGGGCGCGCCGAGCCGAGCCGGCTGAAGCTGCTTGAGTCATGGGAACTGACTGAAGGGTTTTCGGGGGGAGGGCAGGGGGTTTGGCAACGCGCTGCGTGGGACGTAGCGGTCGCTTGGCGGGCGCCCCGCGGCGCGCTTCAAGCTGCCAGCTCGAGCCACCCCGAGCAAGCCGTCACGCGCTTCGCGCCGTTCACGGCGCCTTGCGCTCGGCCAGCCGCTCCGAGAGGAGCCAGGCCAGCGCGCTGATGCTGTGCTGCGGGTTCACCCCGAGGTTGGTCGGGAAAATGGACGAGTCCATCACGTACAGCCCGGGCGAGTCGTGCACCTGACCCTGGAGGTCCACCACGCTGCTGTGGGGCGAGAGCCCCAGCTTGGCGGTGCCGAACAGGTGGGCGGCGATGCAGTGGAAGCGGCGTGGGTCGCTCGGCAAGGCGGCGAGCGGCGCGGCTTGGTCAGGCGAGCTGATGCGCTCCGGCAGTCCATGCACGCCGGGCAGCACCTCGCGCGCGCCCGCGGCGAACATCATCTGGATCAGGCGGCTGACCCCGAGCTTCAGGCGCTCCACGTCGGCGTCCGTCAGGTCGTAGTGGACGCTCGTGCCGCCGAACAGCCCGCGCCGCACCTGGCCCTGCGCTTCCGCGCGGATCTGGACGCCCCAGATGGCCAGGTGGTCGAAGCTCGCCAGCTCCTGCATCAAGGCGGGGCCGATCCCGGGCAGCCTGGCCGCGGCGAACTCGAGCGGCATCCCCACCGCCTCGAACTTCATCCGCTCGTGCCAGAAGTGCTTGCTCTCGTAGCCCTGGGTGGCGCCGAAGCTCATCTTCACCGGCGCGTCGAACACCCCCACCACGCCGGTCCCTGGGTGCGCCTGGAGCCGCTCGCCCAGCAGGCGGCTACGCCGCCCCACGCCGCTCGCCGCGAGCAAGCCAGGCGTCTGAATCGCGCTGGCGCACACCACGATCGCGCGCCGCGCGTGGAAGCGGAAGCGTGGTCCGCGCGCGCGCGTGACCGGATCCACGAAGCGTCCCTCCACCGCCTCGGCGCGGGAGCGCTTCGCGCGCACGCGCTCGGCGCGACATTGATAGTAGAGCCGCGCCCCCGCCTCCAAGGCGCGCGGGATGAAGCTCACGTCCATGCTCTGCTTGCGCCGTGTGGGGCAGCCTTGGTTGCAGTGGGCGGAGCCGCGACAGCCGCTCACGCTACGCTGGATGCGGTTACCGGTGGCGCCGATCCTCTCCACGCCGAGCTGCATCAGGCGATTGTTCTCCCCAAACACCGCGTCCGGCGCGGGGCCCACCATCAGCTCGCGATCCAGCGCGTCGAACACCCGCTCGAGCTCGGCGTAGCTGAAGCTCCTGTTCACCGCGTGCTCGGCGGCCCACCCGTCGTAGATGGGCTCTGGCAGGCGGTGGATGATGGCGCCGTTCATCACCGTGGTGCCGCCCACCACGCGGCCTTGGAGCAGCGGCGTGAAGGCGCGCCCCTCCGCCGCCTGGAGCCCCATGTCGCGCCAGTGGTGCTTGAAGCTCGTGTACATGTCCGAGCGCGGCGCCGAGAGCACCGAGCCTTCCTCCAAGACGATCACCTCGAGCCCGGCGGCGCTGAGGACGCGCGCGGAGGTCGCCCCCGCGGCGCCGCTGCCGATCACGATCACGTCCGCGCTGTCCTCCACGAGGGCGCGCTCAGCGACGTCGCGCAGCCCGAACATGCCCGCGGGGCTCGCCGGCGCGTCCAAGTCAGCTACGCTCACGAGTCACCTCCCGGGGTCTCGGGCGCGCGCTGCGAGGCCGTGCGCGCCCAGTCCGGCGGCGTCTCGTCGCGGGGCTCGAGCGCGAGCCGCGCCTGGATCCGCGGGTGCCCACCGTAGGCGAGGCAGCCGACCATCTTGAACAGGAGCGGCATCTCCCGCACCAAGTAAGCGTCACTGTCTTTGAAGCGGGTGAGCAGCTGGAGCTGCTCCTCGTCGCCCAGCTGATGAAACAGCCGGAGCCGCCCCAGCACCACGCAGGGCGCCAAGCTGACCACCCACAGGCAAGCGCGGAGCCCGAGCAAAAACTTGAGCGGCGCGTGGGCGAGCAGGTCGTCGATGAAGCGCTCGAGCGGCAAATCCGCCGCGCCCTCGGGCAGCCGCTCGCTGGCCCCGGAGGGGATCAAACACGTGATCACCGACACGAGCCAACGCTTCTCGAACGGCAACAGGCCCACGCTCAGGCGTGTACTTCAGCCCGAAGGCCGAGAGCAAGCGCGCTGCCCGTGAGCGTCACCGTGCCGCGGGATCGGCGCCGTGGCGCTCGCGCGTCGGCGGCGCAGGCTGGACCCGGATGGCCGCCCTTTCGCGCGCGCCTCGGCGCGAGTGAGCCCCTCTCGGAAACCGAGGTTCGGATCGGCAGCGCGGTGCGGCGCTACTCCCCGGGGCCGAGCACGGTGATCAGGTGCTCCGCCATCGCGGCGGTGTGCTCGGCGAGTGCCGCGTCGGTGGGGGAGCACACGCTGGGGCCGGGGACCAGCTCGCCGCTCTTCATGACCTCAGAAGCTGCGCAGCTGAATCCGCGCGGACACGGCTCCTCCGCCGAGCAAGCGCGGAGGCAGCTCGTGATCGGGTGCCCGCCGGTCTTCACCTCCCCCGGGCCGCACAGCTTGATGTGCGAGGGCTCCAGGGTGAGGCACTCGTTGGTGCGTTGACACGCGTCCTCCCCCTGGAGTAGCCGAATGCACGCGGGGTTCCACGGCACGGTCTCGTCGACGTCGAGCGTCGGTGACTCACAGGCGAAGCCGCGCAGCAGCGCGCCCGGCCCATTTCGCGGCGTGCAGGCGCACATCGCCTGAATCCAGGTGTCGCGATCGTTCTCGGGCGCGCCGACCAGCTCACCCACTCGAGCGGGTCGCGGCTGCCCCTCCGGCCAGCCGGCGCGCAGCGCCACCAGGTGCGGGAACCAGCTGATCAGCGCGTTCACCTGCGCTCCTGGCTGCTCGCGGTAGCGCAGCGCCACGCGCCCCAGGCGCTCCTCCACCACCCGGCCCGCGCTGCCCGGCCTCAAATCCACGCGGAAAGGCAGCGCCGCGAAGTAGCTCAGCCCCTCACAGCTCACCTGCACCCAGCCATCGAGCCGCCGCGCCTCACAGCCGAGCGCGTCACCTCCGGGCAGCAGCGCCCGGGGAGCCGCGGCGAAGGCCTCACCGCTCGGCTCCGGCTTCTCCACCGGGGCGGGCGCCGGGGCGGGCGGCTCGGGAGCCGCCGGCGGCGGCGTATCGGGCGTGCAAGCGGCCACGAGGCCTGCGAGCAGGATGAAGGCTTCGCGCATGCCGAGAGGGTAGAGGATCCGTAGCGAGGCGCTCAAGGGTGTGCGCTCGAGGTGACGCGCGCTGCTAGGGAACGGGCTCTGCGCCGCCTGGAGCAGGCCAACCCCCAAAAAAAGAAGCCACGACATCAACTGCTACGGAGGGACGGAGGGAGGTGGGTTGGGCGCTGGTGCCATTAAGTGCAGGTGGGCTCTGCCATTAAGTGCAGGTGGGCTCTGCCATTAAGTGCAGGTGGGCTCTGCCGTTAAGTGCAGGTCAGTTCACTGTATTGACCGGCTCGATCCCAAGGACTAGGAGCCCAGCCAAGGTACCCATGGCTCGCCGAGTGTTTTGGGGTTTGTCGATCGCGACGGTGTCGCTCCTGAGTGGGCTCACGCTGGGAGGTGAGCCGCCGCTCTGGATCTGGTTGCTCACACTGCCGCTGTTGACGTTGGGGCTCGCCGACGCGCTCCAGCGCAAGCACTCGCTGCTCCGAAACTACCCAGTGCTTGGCCACGCGCGCTACGCGCTCGAGAAGATTCGCCCCGAGATCCGCCAGTATTTCGGGGAGAGTGACCTGGATGGCCGCCCCTTCGATCGTGAGACGCGCTCCGTCGTCTATCAGCGCGCCAAGGGTGAGATAGACAGTGTTCCCTTCGGGTCCAAGCGCAACCTGATGGTCGTGGGCGCCGAGTGGATCCCGCACTCGATGGCACCTGAGGAACCACTCCAGGAAGCGCCTCGGGTATTGGTGGGCGAGGGGCAGTGCAAGCAGCCTTATTCCATCTCGCGCTTCAACATCGCGGCTATGAGTTATGGGGCGCTGAGCCACACCGCCATCACGGCTCTGAACCGCGGTGCGGCGCGCGGAGGCTTCGCTCACAATACAGGCGAAGGCGGCGTGAGCAGCTACCACCTGGAGGCGGGGGGCGATCTGATCTGGCAGATCGGCACGGCGTACTTTGGTTGCCGCACGCTGGAGGGTGAGTTCCACCCGGGGCGCTTCGTGGAGATGGCGACGCACCCATCGATCAAGATGGTCGAGATCAAGCTCTCGCAGGGGGCCAAGCCGGGCTACGGGGGGATCTTACCGGCGAAGAAGGTGACGCCAGAGATCGCCAAGCTGCGGCAAGTTCCCGTGGGGAAGGCCGTGAACTCGCCGCCAGGACACTCCGCCTTCCACACGCCGATCGAGCTGCTCGAGTTCGTGGATCGGCTGCGGGAGCTCTCGGGCGGCAAGCCCGTGGGTCTCAAGATGTGCGTCGGGAAGGTGAGCGACCTGTTCTGCCTGTTCAAGGCGATGTTGGAGACAGGCAGAAGACCAGACTACATCAGCATCGACGGTGCGGAGGCGGGCACCGGCGCGGCGCCGCTCGAGTTCACTAACTACGTGGGCATGCCCTTGGACGACGGGCTATTCGCGGTCCACGCAGGGCTCACCGGCGTGGGGCTGCGCGACCAGATCAAGGTGTTCGTCGCTGGGCGCATCGTCACAGGCTACGACATGTTCCGCATGACCGCCCTGGGCGCCGACGGCTGCTTCTCGGGGCGCGGGATGATGTTGGCGCTCGGCTGCATTCAGGCGCTGCGCTGCCACATGAACGACTGCCCGGTAGGCGTAGCCACCCAAGATCCTGCCTTGGCGAGCGCGCTCGATCCTGCGGACAAGGCGGTTCGTGTGCAGCGCTACCACCAGAAGACGGTTCAGAGCTTCCTGGCGCTGATGAACGCTGCTGGCGTCAAGCACCCTGACGATATCGCGGCTCGCCACATGCGTCGCCGCACCGCCGAAGGCTTGGTGGTGCCGCTCGCCGCGGTCTACCCGGAGGTCGCGGCTGGCAGCTTCCTTCGCGGTGAGGTCCCCGCGGCGTTCGCGGCGGACTGGGAGACGGCGCGCGCGGAGGCCTTCGTGGGCTGACCCTTCAGACGCCGGGCTGGTCGGCACGGCGCCTTGCCAAGCCTACTGCTCGCCGCTCGCGCGGCGCCCCGCTCCGCGCTGGAGGGACCTCAGCGTGAGAAGCGATCGAGCTGGCTGGCGAAGGCGGTCACCAGTAGATCGAGGTCAGCGGGGGTGAGCGGCGGTGAGAGCTCCAGGCGGCCCAAGCTGTCCTCGAAGCCGATGAGGCGGAGGGTGGGGCGCGCTAGGTCGAGCTCGAGGCGCAGCCGGTGGCGCCCGGTGCGCAGCTGGACGTTCGCCACGTCGCGATTCACGGCGCAATGGGCTGGCAGTGAGTGAGACTGACGGTTAGTGTTTCTGATGTCTTGCCCATGGCTGCCGCGCACCGGCTGGCCACCGAGCAGCGCCGCGATGGTGGGCACCAGGTCGAGGTGGCTGGTGGGGTGGGTGAGCCGCGCGGGGGACACGCCGGGGCCCACCAGGATGAGCGCCGTCTGGGTGATGATCTCGGCGAAGGAGTAGCCGTGGGTGTAGCGCCCGTCGTCGAAGATGGACTCGCCGTGGTCGCCCGTGAGCACCACCAGGTGGCGCGCGGGGTCGAGCTCGTCTACGGCGTCCATGATCGCGTCGTCCAGGAAGCGCAGCGTGTTGCGGTAGCGGTTTTGGAGCGGCGCTCGGTCGCTCGCTCCAAGCGCGCGCGGCTCCACCCCGAACACGTGGCGCGAGACGGGGCGATCCACCTCGTAGCGCGCGGGGTACTGGTAGTGGAAGTGAGAGGACATCAGGAGCACCAAGGAGAAGCTCGGTCGCGCCTCCGCGCTGCTCCAGCGCACCATGTTCTCGAGCGCCGTGAGGTCCCAGTCGGGCCAGTCGCCGCGCTCGTCGTGGGCGTAGTGATCCAGCGTGTTTCTATTCAGGAACTCCTCACGCCGCATCCACACCTGGGGGTGCCCCGTGAAGAAGCCGCAGCGGTAGCCCGCCGGGCGCAAGAGCGCGCACAGCTGCGGCGGCGTCCTGGCGTCGAGCGTGGCGTGGTAAACGAGCGGGCTCCGGCCGTACAAGAGCGCGAACATCCCGGCCTCGGAGTAGGAGCTCTCGGCTTGGTGCTGGGTCGCGGTGACGCCGCGCGCGGCCCAGCGCGTGGTGCGCGGCATCAGCGCCGGATCCAGCGCGTCCTGGCGCAGGCTCTCGACCACGATCAGCACCAGGTTCGGGCGCGGGGCGCTCGGACTGAGGCTCGAGAGCGCGGCTTCGTCCAGCGGCTTCGGGTTGTAGAGGCGCGGGAACGCCTCCTTGTACACCGCGGTCAAGCGCTGGTGCAGGGCGTTCAAGGTGGGGTCGTGGGTGGTGCGCTGCTCGGCGCGGGCCTGCCAGCGCAGGTCGACCGGGAGCGCGCCGCTCAGGCGCTCCGCGAGCAGCGGCCTACGCCAGCTCGTGACGCTGAGGCTCGGGAGCAGCGGGAGGCCCAGCGCGATCAGCGCTCCGCACGCGCTCAGGGTGCGCACGAAGGCGGCGGAGGAGCGCCCGGTGAGGCGCGCGCCGAGCAGCCAAGCGCCGCGCGCGGCGGCGAAGCAGAGGAGGCCGCCGAACAGCGACCATTTCCCCACGGAGACGAGCATGGGCGTGAGCTGCCCCGCGGCGAGGTGCCCCTCGGGGAGCCGCGCGAAGGAGATGAAGGTGACGAGGTGGCGCCCCACCGAGCGGAACGCGTCGAGATCCACCCCCAGGTAGGCGACGGCGAGCGTCGCCGAGAGCACGAAGGTAGGCCGCGCGGCGCGGCTCACGCGGCTCACGGAGAGCGCGCTCGCGAGCAACACCGCGGGGACGAGGAAGGCGGCGTTCGTCGCCAACAAGCTGAGGGCGATGAGCCGCGCCTCGCTCGCTTCGAGCTGGGCTGCGGGCACGCTCACCAGCTCCGCGTACGCCGCGCGCCCCACCAGCCAATAGACAGTCAAATTGATGAGGAGGCTCGCGAATGAAGCCGCGAAGACGATCGCCGCCGGGCTCGCCCGTACGCTACGTCCCGGCGCTGAAGTATTCGGTAAATCACCTGACGATCGCGTCTCGGCGCCGCCTGGTGCCTCGCCGGGCTCGGCGCCCTCGGGCGCGCTGGGCGATCGCTGTTCGGCGCTCGCCGGCGCTTCATCAGGCGGCGAGGCCACCTATCACTCGGGTCACCAGGTTGCCGCCGAAGCTGTAGCCGAGGGCGCGGTGATCGGGCGCGTCCACCAGCAGCAGGTCCGCGCGGTACCCAGGGGCGATGCGGCCGAGATCGGCCCCGCGTGAGATGGCGCAGGCCGCGTTACGGGTGGCCGCGACGATCGCCTCGGCGACGCTCAGGCCCTGGGTGCGGACGGCCAGCGCGATCATCAGCTGCATCGAGGGCGTGGGGCTGGTGCCCGGGTTGAAGTCGGTGGCGAGCGCCACGGGGACGCCGTGATCGATCAGCGCGCGGCCCGGCGCGTGGGTGCTGAGCCCCAGGTGGAAGACGCAGCCGGGCAAGAGCACGCACACGGGCGGCTCCTTCGCCTCCGCGAGGCGCTGGATGTCCTCCGGCTCGAGCACCTCCAGGTGGTCGATGCTGGTCGCGCCGAGCTCCAGCGCGAGCGGTACACCTCCCTGACGAGTGAATTGATCGGTGTGGAGCTTGAGCCCCACGCCGAGGCCCCGAGCGTGCTCACCCAGCGCGCGGGCCTCGCTCAGGCTGAAGGCTTCGCGCTCCAGGAACACATCGAAGAAGTCGACCACGCCTCGCGATACGGCGAGCGTGAGGGTGCGCTGCACTTCGGTGAGGTACCCCTCACGCGCGCCGCGGTGCTCGGGCGCCACCACGTGCGCCCCCAGGTAGGTGCTGGTGAGCCCCAGCTCGCGCTGCAGCTCGAGCAGCTCGAGCTCACCTTCGAGGGTGAGCCGGTAGCCCGTCTTGGCCTCCACGTGCGTGGTGCCGAGGGCGCGCATGCGCAGGAGCCAGCGCCGCGCGTGGGCCAGCAGCTCCGCCCGCGTGGCGGCGCGCGTCGCCGCCACCGTCCGCAAGATCCCGCCGCCCGCCTTCAAAATCTCGAGGTAGCTCTCGCCGGCCATGCGCCGCTCCCACTCGTCGGCGCGGTCACCGCCGAACAAGAGGTGGGTGTGCGGATCCACGAACCCCGGCATCACCAGCTGCCCCTCGGCGTCCAGCCGCGGCACCGTGGGGAAGCGCTCGAATAGCTCCGCCTCCGGCAGCACCGCGATCACGCGCCCCCCGCCGATCGCCACGCCGTGCCCCCGGAGGCTCCCCAGCGCCCCCTGCAGCGCGCCGCGCGCGGGGCCTGAGTAGTTCGTCAATGAAGCTGACGAATGGCCTCGAGGCGCGACCGTGATGCTTGGATTCGTCAGTGACTCTGATGAATGGCCGCTCGCGTCGCCGCCTCGCGTCGCTACAGCGTACGCACCCTCCGGATCACAGGTGATGACCTCACGGGCACCATGGATCACCAGCTCCGGCGCTGGCAGCGACCCGAGGGCCTGTCGCCGCGCAGCCTCGCCAAACCCCCCGAGCCCAATCTCGCTGGGTGCGGAGGGCGCGCTCACGGCAGCTTCACCCCGCGCTCCTCCGCGGTGCGCTGGGCCGTCTCGTAGCCCGCGATCGCGTGGCGCGCGACGCCGATCCCAGGGTCCACCGTGAGCACTCGGTTCAGGCGCTCGGCGCGCTCCGGGGTACCGTCAGCTACAATGACCATGCCCGCGTGCAGCGAGTTGCCGATGCCGACCCCGCCGCCATGGTGAAAGCTCACCCAGGAGGCGCCGGCCGCGGTGTTGAGCGCGAAGTTCAGGAGCGGCCAGTCGGCGATGGCGTCGGAGCCGTCCCGCATGCCCTCCGTCTCGCGGTCGGGCGAGGCGACCGAGCCGCAGTCGAGGTGATCGCGGCCGATCACGATGGGGGCCTTCAGCGCGCCGCTCGCGACGAGCCGATTCATCGCCTCGCCGAAGCGCGCGCGCTCCCCGTAGCCGAGCCAGCAGATGCGGGTGGGCAAGCCCAAGAACGGGATCCGCGCGGAGGCGAGCTCCACCCAGCGCCGGAGCCCGACGTTGTCCGGGAACAGCTCGACGAGCTCCTGATCGAGGCGGTGGATGTCCGCCGGGTCGCCGCTCAGCGCGGCCCAGCGGAAGGGGCCCATGCCTTGGCAGAACAACTCACGGATGTAAGCCGGCACGAAGCCCGGGTACAGGTACTCGCCGTCTTCGCCGCGCACCGTGACGCCGGCTAGCTCCGCCTGGGCGCGCAGGTTGTTTCCATAATCAAACGCGATGGCGCCAGCCCGCTGCATCGCCAAGATGGCCTCCACGTGGCGCGCGATGCTGGCGAGCGAACGCCTATGGTACTCCGCGAGGTTGCGGCCGCGCAGCTCATCCAGCTCCGTGAGATCGCCCTCCGGCACGTAGGCGCCGAGATCGTGCGCCGAGGTTTGGTCCGTGACAATGTCCGGGATCGCCCCGCGCCGCACCATCTCCGGTAGCACGCTGGCGGCGTTGCCCACCAAGCCGATGCTGAGCGGCTGCTTCGCCGCGCGCGCCGCCTCCGCCCAGGTGAGCGCCTCCGTCAGGCTCTCTGTCATTTTATCGCAGTAGCCCTCGTCCACCTTGCGCTTCACCCGGTCGGCGCGCACCTCCACGTTGATCACCACGCCCTCGTTCATGGTCACCGCCAGCGGTTGAGCGCCGCTCATGCCGCCGAGGCCCGCCGTCACCACCAGCCGCCCCGCGAGGCTCGGCACGCCGTAGTGCTTCTCCGCCAGCGCCAGGAGCGACTGGTAAGTGCCCTGTAAAATCCCCTGAGTGCCGATGTAGATCCAGGAGCCGGCCGTCATTTGACCGAACATGGTGAGCCCCTGACGATCGAGCCGGTCGAACTCGCGCTGCGTGGCCCAGCGCGGCACGAGGTTGCTGTTGGCGATCAGCACCCGCGGCGCGCCGGGGTGCGTCCTGGCGACGTACACCGCGGCGCCCGACTGAATGCACAGCGTCTCGTCGGGCGCGAGTGAGTCGAGCGCGCTGACTATCTTGTGGTACTCGCGCCAGTTGCGCGCGGCGCGCCCGCTGCCGCCGTAGACGACCAGCGTCTCCCAATCGATGGCGTTCGCTGGGTCGAGGTTGTTCATCAGCATCCGCTTGGCGGCCTCGGTGTCCCAGGTGCGCGCCGTCTTGGTGCCGCCGCGCGGCGCGTGGATCGGCTCCGTGGGGCGCTCCGCGAGGTGCAGCGGGCGCCCGTAGCGCTGAAGCTCGGGGCGGAGGTCGTCCGTCGCTCCGTAGCGGGCCTGCTGGCGGGCGTTGATCTCGTCGTCGGTCATGAGGGCTCGGGGGTTCGTGGGGCGACGCGGGCGGCTCGGGGGCCGGACCACCAGACTGAAACGGGCGAGGGGCGAACCACCGCACGCGGGCTGGCCGGGTCGCGGGGGCAGCGAGCCTACCGCACGCCGCGGGGGCTTGATAGTTCGGGGGTTTGCCAGGACCGCGCTGCGCTCGTCGAAAGGGCTTCGGCCATGGAGCGCTGGAACATCGAGCCCCGGGTACCCTAGGATCCCGCGCATGGCGGATCCGACGAAGCCGAACGACCCCCCGAGCCCTCCGGAGGAGGAGGCTGACGACATCACCAGCTTGCTCGAGCCGGTCTCGTCAGTCGGGCGTCCGCCGCCGCCCCCGCGTCACCCAGGCAAGGCGCCGCCACCCCCCGCGGCGCGCCCGCCGTCGCCGCCGCGTCGCAACACCCCGGCGAAGGCGCCGGCCGCCGTGACGGCGCCGCGCGGCGCGTCCCCCGCGACGCCGCCGGTCGCGCCGCGTGCCGCTGCGCCGCTGCGCGGCGCCGCTTCGGGCACCTTGATCGGCACCCCCGCGCCCGGCGGCGCGGCGCCCGCTCAGTCCCCCGCCGCGCCCGTCGCCGCTCCGGTCGTCGCGGTAGCTCCTGTCGCGACGCCTGCGGCCCCGGGCGCCGCTCCGTCAGCACCCCTGACGCCTGCGCACTCACCCGCCGCGCCTGCCGTGGCGCCTTCGCCCGCTCCGGCCGCGCCGCCTGTGGCTCCGTCAGCGCCCCTGACGCCCGCGCGCTCGCCGGCGCCCCCCGCTGCGGCGCACTCCCCAGCGCCGCCCGCTGCCGTCGAGGCAGCACCACAGGCCGCTTGGTCTCGCGAGTTCCACCTGGAGGCGGAGCGCCTCACGCGGCACATCGAGCAAGAGACCGACGCGCGGCGTCAGGGTCGCCTCCACTACGAGCTCGCGCGCCTGTACGAGCTGCCGCTCGCCGATCTCGACGCGGCGGCCAAACATTTCCGCCTGGCAATCGAGCTCGCGCCCGAGCTCACCCCGGCGCTCGCCGGGGCGCGGCGGCTGTTCATCGCGCGCGGTGAGGTGAAGGACGCGCTGCCGCTATTCGACGCCGAGGTGCGGATCACCGCGAGCACGGCGCGCAAGGCGCAGCTCTGGTTCGAGAAGGGCCAGCTCTACGAGGACGTGCTGCAGCAGCGAAAGGAGGCGCGCGAGGCTTATGGGCGCGCCCTCGAGCTGATGCCGGATGACGTGGGCCTCTTGTCCGCCCTGGTGCGGATCGCCGAGATCGAGGCAGACGCGCCGCGGCTCGCGGCGCTCCAGGAGCAGCTGGCGGCGACGGTCCAGGAAGATCCGGCGCTGCGCGCCGCGGTGCTCACGGCGCGCGCGCGGCTCACGGACGTGCGGCTCGGGGATCGCGGCGCGAGCATCGAGCTCTACAGCGGCGCCTTGGAGGCGGCGCCGCGCTCGGCCGCGGCGCTCGTCGCCTTGAAGCGCCTGCTCCACCGTGAGGGGCGCTGGCGTGAGCTGGCGCAGACGCTGGCGCGCGAGGCAGAGGGCTCCACGGATCCTCACGTGCGGTCGATGGCGTGGTACCGCGCGGCCGTCATCGAGCGGGACCGCCTGAACGACCCGGCGCGTGCCATCTCGGCGCTCGAGCGCGCGAGCGCCGAGGCGCCGGACGACGTGCTGATCTTGGAGCAGCTCGCGCGCGCCTACGCGGAGGCGGGCAGGCACACGGACCACATCGCGGTGCTCGAGCGGCTGGTGCAGCACACGCCGCGGCCGAGCGCGCGGCTCGCGCTGCTGCACCGCATCGGGCAAATCGCCGAGGAGCGCGCGGGCGACGTGGAGCAGGCGCAGCGCTGGTACCTGCGCGCGCTCGAGCAGGACCCCACCTACGCCCCGAGCCTCGCGGCGCTGGGCGCCTCGTACACCCGCCGTAAGGAGTGGGAGCCGCTGATCGCCATGCACCTCTTGGAGGCGGAGCACGCGCGCGAGTCCACGCGGCGCGCTTCGGCGCACGCCCGGGTGGCGGAGGTGTATGAGCTCTACCGCGCGAGCGACGAGCTGGCGGAGCAGCACTACGGGCGCGCGCTGGCGCTCGATCCGCACCACGCGGGCGCCTTCAAGGCGCTCTCGCGGCTCCTGCTCGCGCGCGGCAAGCACCAAGCCTTGGTGGAGCTGTACGAGCGCGGCCTCGATCACACGAGCGACGTCGAGACCCGCATCGAGTACCTGTTTCGCATCGGGCGGCTCCATGAAGACGAGCTCCACGCGCCGGGGCACGCCGTCGCGACGTATCGACGGATCCTCGAGATTGACGGGCGGCACCTGGGGGCCATCCACGCCTGGCAGCGGGCCGCGGAGCGCGCGCATCGCCCTCGGGATCTGGCCGAGGCGCTCGAGCTGGAGGCGGAGCGCACGACCGACGCCGCGCGCGTGGTGCCGCTCTTGCACCGCGCGGGTGAGGTGTACGAGCGGCAGCTGGGCGACGACGACGCGGCGCTCGAGCGTTTCCGCGCGGTGTTGGTGAAGGACCCGAGCTACGCACCCAACCTGACCAGCCTGGGGCAGCTGTACAGCCGCCTCGGCCGCTGGGAAGATCTGATCCAGATTTACGAGCGCGAGCTCGCGATCACGCCCAAGGGCCCGCCGCAGGCGCTCATCTTCCACAAGCTCGGCGAGATCGCCGAGGAGCGGGTGGGGGACGAGGCGCGGGCGATGCGCTTCTATCGTCAGGCTATCGAACAAGATGCCTTCCACAAGCCCGCGCTGCACGCGCTCCAGCGGCGGCTGGCGGCGCGGGGCGACTTCGCGGAGCTCGCCAAGCTGCTCGAGCTGGAGCTCACCGCGACCACGGAGCCCGCCGAGCGCGCGCGCACCGCGCAGGCCATCGCCGAGGTGTACGAGGACCGCCTGGGGCAGACGGAGCGCGCGCTGGCTGCCTATGAGCAGGCCACCCTGGCAGACCCTGGCTTCCGCCCGGCGCTCGACGGCCGGGTGCGCTTGCTCGCGGTGGACGGGCACCACAAGCGGCTGGTGGAGGAGCTCGAGCGCCAGGCCAAGGAGACGCCGGATCCGCTGCTCGCCGTGGGGGCGCTGGCCGCTGCGGGCGAGATAGCGCGCGACGATCTCCACGACGAGGGCGCGGCGATCGCGCTGTTCGAGCAGGCGCTCGAGCGCGACCCGGCGCACCTGCCTTCGCTGCTCGCGTTGACCTCCCTTTATGAACGCGGTGCGCGCGCCGGCCAATGGGCGCGGCTCGCGGAGCTGTTCGCGATGATGAGCCGCGTGGTGACGCACCCCGGCGCTCGCGTCGCGGCGCTGCGCGAGCTCGCGCGCCTGCAAGCCGTGAAGCAGAGCGGCGGCGATCCGAAGCACACCCAGGTGTCGATCCTGCACATCGACCCGAAGGACGCCCTGGCCCTCACGGCGCTGGAGCGGGCGGCGCTGGAGGTGGTGGACGAGGCGCTGCTCACCCAGGTGGACGCGCGCCTGGCGGCGGCGACCAGCGACCCCAAGCTCGCCGCCGCGCACCGCACGCGCCTCGGTGAGTATCAAGAGCGCGCCGGCGACCCCGCGGCGCTCACGAGCTACCGCGCCGCCCTGGATCGAGATCCGGACAACTATCGCGCTGCGCGCGGCTTCGCGCGGCTCGCCGCCGGCTCCGGTGATCATGCGCTCCTACGTGAGGCGGCGCGCTTCCAGCAAGTGGCGGTGCACGACGCGGAGGCGGCGGCCACGCTGCTCGTCGCTGCCGCCCGAGTGAGCGACGCGGCGGGGGACGCCGCGCGCGCCAGCGAGGATTTGGTGGAGGCGCTGGAGGTGTACCCCGATCACGCGGGCGCCGCCGAGCTGCTGCGCGAGGTGCGGCTCCGCCAAGGTCAGGTGGACGAGCTTTATAGCGAGCTGGTGCACGCGGCGGGGCGCTCGCGCTTGGTCGCGAGGCACGCCGCGCTGTGGAGCATGGTGGCTGACTTGTTGGCGGTGCAGAAGCAAGACCTCCCGGCGGCGCTCGCCGCGCTCAACCGCGTGATCGGCGATGAGCCGGACAGCGCCGAGACGCTCATCAAGCTGGGCGAGCTGTACGCGCAGGATGGTCAGTGGGCCGAGACGGTGGACCGCCTGAGCCGCGCGATCGCGCTGTCGCCTGACGATCCGCTGCTCAGCCGCGCGGAGCTGCTGAGCGCGGAGGTGCTGTCGCGGCGCCTGGGCGATGACGACCGCGCGCTGATCAGCGTGCGCTCGGTCTTGAGCCGGCAGCCCGAGAGCCGCGCGGCGCTCCGCTGCTTGATCGAAATAGAGCAGCGCCGCCGCGACATCGAGGCGGCTTACGCCAGCGCGCAGCAGCTCGTCGCCGTGTCTGGCACCAAGGAGGAGCAGGCCGAGGCCTATGAGCTGATCGCGGGCCTCGAGCTGTCCCGCGAGCGGCCGGAGGCCGCGGCCAAGGCGCTCACCGAGGCGGCGAGCATCGTGGGGCTGCGGGTGGCGCCCGAGCTCACGCGGGTGGCCGGCCTGCTCCAAGGCCCTGCGCGCGAGCAGGCGCTCACCCAGCTGGTGGAGTCCCTGACGCACTACAGCGCGCACGCGCCGCCCGCCGAGCAGCCCGACGTGGCGCTCTACTTGGCCGCGCTGCTGTCGGATTCGCTGCACCAGGTGGAGCGCGCCTTGGCGGTCTTGAAGCAGGCGGTCAGTCGGGCGCCCGATGACGCTCGCCTCCGCCACGCGCTGGCGCAGCGGCTCGCCGCGAGCGGTCACTACCCCGACGCGATCGACGAGCTGCGGCGTCTGCTCACGGTGGACGTCGAGGGCGCGGGGATCTGGCGTGAGCTGTCCGAGGTGCTGGGGCAGGCGGGGCGCGCCCGCGAGCAGCGCCTCGCGCTGGCGCCGCTCGTGGTGCTGGGCGCCGCGACCGATCTCGAGCGCGCCACCCTCGACGCGAGCCCTCCGCGTCCTGGCAGCGCGACGCCCGGCAGCTTCGACGTGGCGGCTTACCGTGGGGTGGACGCGGCGGCGGGTAACCCGCGCGCGGTGGAGCTGCTCTGGCTGGTGAGCGAGTCGCTCCCGAAGATCTACCCGCCGGAGCTCGAGCGCTACGGCCTCTCCACGCGGGATCGTCTCAGCCCGCGCTCGGGGGATCCGCTGCGCCTGCTCGCCGATCGCGTCGCCCGCGTGTTCGGGGTGGAGCAGTTCGATCTCTACGTGCACCGCGCCCACGCCGGCGGCGTGGAGATCGAGCTCGGCGACCCACCGGCGCTCTTGGTGCCGGCTCACGTGGCCACCCTCGCGGAGAGCCAGCAGGTGTTCATGCTGGCGCGGGTGTTCGCCAGCATCCGCCGCGGGCTGCACGTGGTGGACAAGCTCGCGCCGCCGCAGCTGGATGAGCTGCTCAAGGCCACCACCCGCGTGGTGATGCCCGGCTACGGCGGCGCCGATCCCGAGCTGGAGCAGCTCTCGAAGCGCGTGGCGAAGGCGCTCACGCGGCGCGGGCGCAAGGGCCTGGAGGATCTCGGCCCGCTCTACTCTGGGGAGCCCGTAGCCTCGGTGGAGGAGTGGGTGCGCCGGCTGCGCCTCAGCTCGGCCCGCGCGGCCTTGGTGGTGGCGGACGATTTACCCGGCGTCGTCACCTTGCTGCGCCGCACGGAGGGCGACCTAGCGGGCCTCCGTGGCCCCGCGTTGACCCAAGGCATGGCGCTGATCGACGACCTGATGCGCTTCTGGGTCAGTGAAGCTGCCTTCACCCTGCGCCGTCACCTCGGGATGCCGTAGCTCCCCCGCGAGCGATCGGCGCGCTGACAGGCAGCGCGCCGCCCCGTCTCGTCGCCGTGTGGGCTGTGTCTCGTCGCCCACGGATCCGCGCGCGCCAGCCCACGGCTCGGCCCGGGTGGCAGCTCCAAGATCGCAAAAACAGCGACAAACTTGGGTGGCTCAGCGCTTGCTAGGTACACCGGGAGCGGCCCTGCCGCAGTTGGGAGATGAATCCATGTCGAAATCCGTGAAGAACCTGGTGGTGCTGGCAGCTGTGGGCGTCTTCTTCGTGGGCTGCGATCGCGGCACCCGCGCCGAGGCGGAGCCGGCGAGCACCTCGGAGCGAGCCGAGGCGTCCGGTGGCGAGGCCCAGTCGGCGGACCGAGCCGAGCCCGAGAAGTCAGGCCTACTGAAGCCCCTGGCGGTGCCGAACGCGCCCGGCAAGTCGGCGGGTGAGCAGGCGACGGCGAACGCTGCTGCACCGAACGCGGCCGCGCCGAAGGACCCCGCGTCCAAGGACCTAGCGCCGAAGGGTGCAGCCGCTGACGACGCGCTCCAAGGCGCGCCCGCCGGCGAGGCGGGGGCGCTCAAGGTGAAGCGGCTGGTGGTGACCACGGCGATCGAGGAGCGCGAGCCGCGGCCCGTCACCGAGTTCAAGGCGGGCACGGACCTGGTCTACGCCTTCGTGGAGCTCGCCAACGAGGGTGACGAGCAGGGCATCGTTATCACCTTCGAGCGCGTGGGGAAGCAGGTGGGCTACGTGGAGCTGGGAGTGCCGGCCAAGCAGACGCGCTGGCGCACCTGGGGCCGCACCCGCAACATCAAGCAGGCCGGCGACTGGGAGGCGGTGGTGCGCACCAAGGGCGGCGACGAGCTGGCGCGCACCCGGTTCCAGGTGTCTTGAGCCCAGGTCTCGAGTGGGTATCCAGGTAGTCAGGGATGTGAGCTAGGTAGCGCGAGGCGCCGCCCGGGTGCGGTGCCGTCCAACCCCCAAACCGAACCAACCTCGATGCTGCCCCATCGGCGCCTGAGCTCGAGTCAGGGTGGCGGACTAGCCGTGTATTCTGTCAGCCACGCTGACCTCTTGGTACGCGGTGACGCTGCTCGAGACGAGCGGCGCGCGATGGGCAGGGAGACTGCTCAGGTGGCGATGATCAGCGCCGCCAGCAGCACCAGCCACACCACGCCGAGGAAATGCCAGTATTGCACGCAGAAGCGCACGCCCTCATGGCGTGAGCTCGAGTAATCCCGGCGCCGCGCCTTGGCGATCACGATGCCGAGCGGCACCAGGCCCCCCACGATGTGCAGCGCGTGCACCCCGGTGAGCATGTAGAAGGTGAACAGGTAGAGCGTCTTCACCTCCACGCTCAGCGCGCGCTGCTGCATCTCGTACCAGTTCATGGCCTGACCCAAGACGAACACCACGCCGAGGCCGAGCGCGATCCACAGCGCGCGCGTGAACTGGCGCTGCTGGTTCTTGCGGATGGCGCGCAGCGCGCGATCCATCGCCCAGGCTTGAGCCACCATCACCACCGTGGTGGCGATGAGGCCGAGGGGCAGCCCCGGCATGTCCGTATCGCGCCAGAGCGGGGAGTTGGCGCGGGTGATGGCGTAGGCGATCAGCGTGGCGCCGAACACCATGGTGAGGGAGGCAAGGAACAGCAGCATCCCGAGCTGCCCCATGGACATCCGAAACGAGGGCTGCCGCGGCGCGACCGTCTCTCGCTCACTGCCGACGAACGGGTCATGCATGGCGATGGGCGCTTCTACCCCCACCGTCCGCGCGGCGCCACCAAGCCTACCACAGGTGCTCGAGGCTCGTTGGGGGCTGGCATCACGGATCGTGGCGGCCGAGGAAATCCTGCAGCAGCCTCCCCAGCGCCTCCGGTTGGTGCCTGAGCATCAGGTGACCCGCGTCGGGGATGAGCTCCAGGCGGTGCGGCGGCAGGTAGGCGCGGCGGCGCGCCGCCTCCTCCGGGGCGTGACGGAACACGGACTCCGTGGCCTCCACCAGCAGCACCTCGGCCTGGATCCGACGCCAGAAGCTCGCGGCGCTTTCCACGCGGAATGGAGCTGGCCCCGTGGTGAGGTGCAGCGGATCGTGGAGGAACTGCACGCCGTCTCCCTCCGGAGCGGGCTCGGTGCCGTGGCTCGCGAGCCAGTGAGCCAGCTCCGGATCGAGCCGTTCGTCCTGCGCGATGAGCCGCGCCGCCGCCGCGGCGATGTCCGCGTAGCGCTTGGGCCGCGCCTTCGCCTGCCTGTGCCAGGCGCCTACCCAGGCAGCGATGCGGCTCGGGAGCTCGCTGTCGTCCTCCGGGGGGCCGAGCCCCTCGAGCAACGCCATGCGGAAAATGGTGCTGGGGAAGCTGCCGGCGTAGTAGCTCGCGATGCTGCCGCCCATCGAGTGCCCCACCAGGCTCACGCGGGCGCGCCCCAGCTCTTGGATCAGCGAGCGCAGGTCCGCGAGGTAGTCAGGGAAATGGTAGTACCCGCCGGGGCCGACGCGATCCGAGCGCCCGTGGCCGCGCAGGTCCGGCGCGATCAGGTGCATCCCGGTGAGCGGCCCCGCCTCCACCACCGGCTGCCAGCTGCGCGCGAAATCGAGGAAGCCGTGCAGCAGCACCACGGTGTGGTCGCTCTCGGCGTCCCACTCGAGCACCTCGTAGGCGAGGCCAGTGCTCAAGGGCACGCGACGCACCGAAGGCTCCCGGGGGGCGTACTTGTCAGCGTCTCGCTGGCTCCAGCGTGGGCTCATCGTCGGGGCTCATAGCCCAGTTCGTGCTTCGGCGGTGGAGCGTGAAGCGGCGGAGGGGGGTTGCCAGGGAGCACCCACCTCTGAAAGCATCCGGGTCCATGTCTCGGTCTCGCTCCTTCGCGGCGCTCGGCGTCTTGGCTTTGGGCGTCAGCCTGGCTCACCCGAGCAGCGCCCAAGAGGTCACCATCACCGACTCGTGCCGGCGGCACTTCAGCGCCGGCGTCGCCTTCATGCGCGAGCCCGACGGAGCGCGTGACGAGGACGCCTACCGCGAGTTCAAGGCGGCCTACAACGAGTGCCCCTCCTGGAAGATCTTGGGGAACCTGGGTGAGGCCGCGCGGCGGCTCGAGCGCGACGGGGAGGCGCTGGAGGCGCTCGTGCGCTACCTGGATGAAGGCAAAGACAACGTCGATATCGCCGAGCGCGAGCAGTACCAGCGCGACATCCCGGTCCTCAAGGCCTCGGTCGCCTGGGTCACCTTGAAGATTGGTCAGCCGGGCGCCATGGTGACAGATATCCGCACGGATTCTCGTGGCAAGCAGATCCACAACCGGTACCGCGCGCTGGATCCGGAGCTGAAGATCGGCGTTCGCCCCGGCGTCCATCAAATCACCGTCAGCGTGCAAGGCTATGAGCCCGCGGTGTGGGAGTTCGAGGCCGCGAGCGGCGCCACCCTGGAGCACCGCTTCGAGCTGGTGAAGCCCAAAGGGGGGGGGAGCCCGGATGGGCCCTCGGTACCTGGCGTGGATCCAGGCACCGGGGATGCCTCGCCGGGGGGCGAGGGGGAGCGGCCGATCCCAGCGACCGTGTTCATCAGCGGTGGGGTCGCGGCGCTGGGGTTCATCGGCTTCGCGGTGCTGGGGTCGATGGCGAGCGGCAAGCGCTCGGATTTCGACGCCAAGAACGACGGCTCGGACCCGGCGGGCGCCAAGTCGCTCAAGGACTCGGGTGAGTCACTCAACCTGTTCGCGGACGTGTCGCTCGGGGTCGGGGTGATCGCCGGCGCGCTCACGGCGGTGTTCTACCTGACCCGCCCCGAGGTCTCGCCAGCGCAAGATCGGGGCCTCAAGCTGACGCCGCAGGTGGGCCCGGACGTCGCGGGTTTGTCGCTCTTCAAGCGCTTTTAGGCTAGGTGCGCTAGCATGTGCCCGATCGGCGCGGCGCCGCGCGAGGAAGCTCGATGAAGCCTGTCACCCTGCACGTGCTCTCACTGACCGCCGCGTTCGCGGCGCTGGCTTGCGGCGAGAGCCCTGACCCCACCTTGAGGCCGACCACGGGCGGGACGGGCGGCGGCGGAGCTGCTGGTGTGGCGGGCGTGGGCGCGAGCGGTGGGACGGGGGGTGGCGGCACCGGCGGGGGCGTGGGCGCGACGGGTGGGGTGGCGGGCGCCGCGGGCAGCGGCGGGTCGGGCGGCAGCGGCGCGGCGCCTGGCTTCCCTACCTACCCGGCGGTGCAGTACCCCACGGAGAACCCGCGCACGCTCGAGAAGGAGCTGCTCGGCAAGGTGCTGTTCTGGGAGGAGCAGCTGAGCAGCGACGACACGGTCGCCTGCGGTACCTGTCACCAGGGTCGGGCGGGTGGCGCCGATCCACGCAGCTTCCAAGACGGCGCGATTCACCCAGGGCCTGACGGGGTGCTGCACACGGCTGACGATCGCCGCGGGGGGCAGGGGATCCGGCGCTGCGTCCAGGCGGGGCCCGTCATCACCTACCAGAACGACCCAGTGTTTGGCAGCGCGCCGCAGGTCACGCGGCGTAAGCCCGCGAGCTACCTCGACGCGATGTTCTCCCGCGACCTGTTCTGGGATGGGCGCGCGCGGGGTCAGTTCGTCGACCCGGACAATGGTCAGGTGGCCATCGCATCGGGCGGCGCGCTCGAGAGCCAGGTGCTGGGCCCGCTGCTCGCGCGCGAGGAAATGGCCTGCGATAACCGCACCCTGAGCGCCGTGCACACGAAGCTCGCGGCCTCGCAGCCGCTCGCGCTGGCGCGCGACATCCCCGCGTCGATGAAGGCGTTCATCGCCAGCTACCCGACCTACCCGGAGATGTTCCAGGCGGCGTTCGGCACCCCGGAGATCAACACGCGGCGCATCGCCTTCGCCATCGCCAGCCACGAGCGGACGCTCACCTCGAACCGCACCCCTTGGGATCGTTGGAACGCGGGCGAGGCGAACGCGCTCACCCCGCGCCAGGTGCGCGGCTTCCAGCTGTTCATGGTGGAGGGGCGCTGCGCCCTGTGTCACCAGCCGCCGCTGTTCACGGACTCTGGCTTCCCTGGGATCGCGCTGGAGGGCGACTTCCACCAGCTCGGCTTCGTCGCGGTGGACCCCGCCTTCGACCGCGGGCGTGAGGAGGTGACGGGTGAGGCGCACCAGCGCGGCGCGGTGAAGACGCCGAGCCTGCGCAACGTGGGGCTGCGGGAGGCCGGCGGGCTACTCCACACCGGCGCTGGGCATGGCGCCGACTTGATGGCGGTGATGCTCGCCTACCAAGCGCCGCCGAACCTGACCGACAACGTCGATCCGCTGGTCACGCCGCTCGCCCTCACCACCGAGGAGATCGAGGCGATCATCGACTTCATGCGGGCCGGGCTGACCGATCCGCGGGCCCAGGCGGAGTTGCCCCCCTTCGATCGCCCGAAGCTCGGCAGCGAGCCCTGATGGAAAAGAGTTCCCGCGGAGCTCTTGGGCCTTGCTAGGCTACCGGCTGATTTGCTGGGCGCGGAGGACGGATGAGGCGACGGATTGGGCTCGCAGGGTGCCTGGCCATGGCGCTGATGGGCTGTGGTGGTGGGGACGATTTGCCCGCGTCGGACGATGGCGGCGCCGAGGTCGATCGGGAGCCGCCGGTGTTCGCCGGGGTGCGCGCCGCGACCACCCTCTCGGAGGAGCAGGTGGACTTGAGCTGGGACGCCGCGGAGGACGACGTCTCGGACGCCGCGCGGCTCGTGTACCGCGTCTACGTCGCCGCGGCGGGGGAGGCGTTCAGCTTCGATGCGCCCTTCATCAGCACCGCCTCGGGCGCCACTCAGGTGCGCGTGGGCGGCCTCCAGCCCGGGCAGGATCATCGGTTCATCGTCAGGGCAGTCGACGAAGCTGGCAATGAGGACGCGAACCGGGTCGAGGCGTCGAGCGCCACGCCCGACGACACGCCGCCGCGCTTCGCGGGCGTCACCCGCGTCACGGCGGCGTCATCGACCTCGATCGGCGTGGAGTGGAACGCGGCGGTCGACGCCGGCACCCCTCAGGGCCAGCTCGTCTACCACGCGTTCCTCTCGGTGGCCGGGGCGCCCTTCGACTTCGGCTCGCCCAGCGCGGTGTCCTCACCCGGGCAGTCCTCGCTGGTGATGAACGACCTCTTGCCGCTCACGGATTACTCGGTGGTGGTGCGCGCGGTCGATCGTCACGGCAACAGCGACACGAACGTGCTCTCGCGCGGCGCGCGCACGCCGGAGGGCGTGCCGCCCCTCTTCGGTGGCGCCACCCAGGCCATCGCCGATGGTCAGAGCATCACCCTTTATTGGGCTCCGGCGAGTGACAACGTCACTGGCAGCGGCAGCCTGCTCTACGACATCTTCGAGGCCACCCAAGACCGCGGTCAGGATTTCTCGCGCCCGAGCTACACCAGCCAACCAGGCCAAATCAGCTTCGTGGTGAGCGGGCTCGCGCCGCACACCAAGTTCTATTACGTGGTGCGGGCGCGCGACGCGGCGGGCAACCGCGACAGCAACACCGCTCAGGTGAACGCGACCACCACGGGGGACGAGGACACCACCGCTCCCACCTTCGCCGGCGTGGAGGCGGTGGAGGGCACCAGCCCGAGCACCCTCACGGTGCGCTTCAGCGCGGGGAGTGACGACACCACGCCCGTCCACCAGCTCCGCTACGACGTCTACGTCGCGGAGACGTCGGGCGCGCAAGACTTCGGCGCGCCCACCCTCATCACGCCGCCGGGCGTCACCCACGCGGTGATCACCGGCCTGCCCCCGAGCGCCACGCGGCACGTCGTGGTGCGCGCGCGTGACCTCGCCGATCAGGTGAGCAGCAACGCGCAAGAGCGGAGCGGCACCACGCTGCCCAACACGACAGGCAATCTGACGGCCCCCACCTGGGCAGCGGGCCCCTCCATCAGCGTGAACGTGAGCCTGGGCGCGCTCGACGTGAGCTGGACGGCGGCGAACGACGACAACCACGCGGCGAGCGACATCCGCTACCACCTGTGCGCCGAGCAAGACGCCAGCCGCTGCCTCGGGGCGAGCTTCAACCGGCACATCCGCGCCACCACCGAGTTCGGCATGACGAACGCGCGGCTCACGAACCTGCTCTCGCGCGCCGTGTATCACGTGTTCGTCCGCGCGGAAGATCGCTCCGGTAACCTGGAGACGGGCAACCACTCGGCGAGCGCCGCCACCCCCGTCTCCTACCGCTACGACATCCTGCCGCTGTGGCGCCACGCTTGCGGCGGGTGCCACAGCTTCTCGCACGCCACCACGGTGCTGGTGCCGGGCGGCTTCGTCGACCCCAACGTGACGCCGCCGTTCTGCGGCGCGGAGGGTTGCGGGCTGCCGCTGGTGTGGCCGGGGCAGCCGGAGAACAGCATGATCTACCGGCGTATCAACCCGCGCGGGCTGACCACCGCGCCGTTCTCCCCCGCCGCTCCGAATGACTACGTCGGCGTTCAAGAGCCGCGGGATGGCGCAGGCACGCTGAGTAACCCGCTCACGGGCGCTCAAGATGGCCTGATTCGTGACTGGATTGAACAGGGGGCGTTCGCGAACTGAGCAGGGCAGCTGACGGAGCCAAGGACGACGGCTCCGCGCGGGGCGTGTGGGCGACGGATGAGCTTATGTTGACACCGAAGACGAGATCGCGAGTTTCCACGTGGGTTTGGGGGTTGGGCACGCTGGCCTGCGCCTTAGTCCTCCCGGGCTGCGGCGACGGCGACGAGATGACGTGTGGGCCGGGCACGCGCAAGAACGGCTCGCAGTGCGTGCCGCACGGAGACGTGCCCATCCCCGACGCGGGCGCGGAGGGCAACCAGCCGCCCACCTTCGCGGGCATCACCAGCGTGGCGCCAGCTAGTGAGTCCGCCTTACAAGTCACCTGGAGCCCCGCCACCGACGATCGGACCGCGGAGAGCGCGCTCCGCTACCACGTGTACGTCGCCACCACGAGCGGTGGCCAGAACTACGGGGCGGCGACGGTGACCACGCCGCCTGGCGCGCAGAGCGCCTTGATAGGTGGCCTGACGAATGGCCAGACGTACTTCATCGTGGTGCGCGCGGAGGACGCCGATGGCGCCGTCGACGACAACGAGGCGGAGCAGAGCGGCGCGCCCGCTCGCGACACCACGCCGCCGAGCTTCGCGGGGGCTACCAGCGCGGAGCCGGTGGGAGCGACCGAGGTGCGCGTGCGCTGGTCCCCCGGCACCGACGATCAGACCCCGGCGCCCGGGCTCAGCTACACGGTGCGCTGGTCGACGGAGGCGGGCGGCGCGCCCACCGGCGCGGTCGGCGCGGTGAGCGTGCCCGGCGCGACCAGCGTGGTGGTGCGGGGCCTGCCGCGCGCCCAGAGCAGCTACTACTTCAACGTGCGCGCGAGCGACGCGGCAGGGAACTCGGAGAGCAACGTGGTGGAGGTGAGTGGCGCCACGGGCAACGACACCACCGCGCCGGTGTTCGGCGGCTGCACCGGCGTCGGCGCGCCGGGCGCCACCAAGGCGGTCGTCAGCTGGGACCCAGCGCTCGACGACGTGGACGGCCCGGACGTCATCACCTACCACGTGTACGCCTTCACCGAGGCGCCCGGGCCGGAGACGCCGTTCGGCAGCCCCGTGAGCAGCTTCGTGGGCGGCACTCAGGGTGAGGTGAGCGGCCTCGCCAACGACACCACTTACTACCTGGTGTGCCGCGCCGCGGACACCGCGGGCAACGAGGATGGCAACATGGCCTTCCGGGTCACCCGCACCTTGGTCGATGGTGAGCCGCCGACCTTCGGCGGCATCACGGCGATGACGCTGGGGGCGACCACGGTGGAGCTCAGCTGGGACGCCGGCTCCGACGATCAAACACCGGTGAGCGCCCTGGTGTACCGCGTCTATCAGGCCAGCAGCGGTAACCCGCTCGATAGCCCGGCGGTGGCGCAGTCACCGCCCGGCGCCACCGTGATCTCGCTGAGCGGGCTCAGCTCGTCCACGCCTTACCGCTGGGTGGTGAGGGCAGTTGACGAAGCGGGCAACGAGAGCATCAACACCGACGAGCACTCGGGCACCACGAAGGTGAGCTTCCGCAGCGACATCGAGGCGGGGATCTTCGACGTCGCCTGCGCGAGCAGCGGCTGCCACGGGACGGACAACCCGCAGCAGGGCCTCACCTTGGCGTCCGGCTTCGCCTACTTCTCGCTCGTGGGGGTCAACGCGATCCAGACGCCCGGCGGCAGCACGCTGAAGCGCGTGGACAACGCGTCCAGCGACCCGCGGGACAGCTACCTCTACCGGAAGATCGACCCCATCTTGGTGGGGGGGACGCCGGATCCGAACGACATCGTCGGAGCGCGCATGCCGTTCGGTGGTGCGCCGCTCACCAGTGAGCAGCTGGCGAAGGTGGCGCTATGGATCCAACAAGGCGCGGAGAACAACTAGTCAGGGGCGAGCGCGATGACGGAGCCCACGCACCCTACCTGTGAGCCGTCGCCTGGAGCCGCGGCCAAGGCCCCTGATCGCTGGGCGGGTTTGAAACCCGCCCCTACGTCGGCGAAGCGCGGCGGGTCGCTCGCGGCGCTCTTCGGCGTGGCGGCGCTCGCGGTGGCTTGCAGCGTGACCAACACCTTCGATGAGGTCCGCCAATCGAGCGCGGGCGGTTCGGGTGCCAGCGGGGGGGCGGGCGCCGCGGGTGGCGTAGCGGGCAGCGGCGGGACCCTCGGCGGCACCACGGCGGCGGGCACGGGGGGGACGGCTGGCGTGGATCCAGCTCCAGCTGGTCTCATCATGGTCGCTGGAGTGGGGGACGGCGAAGCGGGGCGGGAGTCGGTCATCGCCGCGCTCAGCCCGCACTCTGGGCGTGAGTACGCGCGGCGCTCGTTCGGAGCGGGTCGGTCCGTCAGGGTGGCTTACGACGCGGCGACCGACGTGTGGTACGTGTTCGCGCAGGTGGGGACCGTGACGGAGCCGTTCGAGCTCCACACGCTGCGCTTCGATCGCGTAGCGCGTCGCTTCACGGAGCTAGCCACCCTCACGGTGCCGGCGCCCAAGGGCGTCATCGCGGTCCTCAACCAACGACTCTACTACCAGTCAGTCGTTCAAGAGGTGAGCGCGCCGCCCACGGAGGGCTTCACCCTGGTGAGGGTGGTCACGCCCGAAGCGCCCGAGCTGGTGCAGCCGCCGCAGGACACGCCGCTGCTCAGCGGCACCGTGTTCGCCATGGTGAGCCGCCCCTCGGCGGCTCCTGGTGGCGTCGTCAACGTGTTCATCAAGGACGCGAGCTGCCCGGCCGGAGTGGGGGGCCCTGCCTGTGACGTACGCGTTCGGCGTGCGTCCATCAGGGAAGCTGCGACCACCGCGCAGTTCGCGGTGGAGTCTCAGGTGCTCGGGCGTGTGTTGCAGTCCGGCGGGAGCGCAGCGGCGACGCGGGCAGGGGATGATGACGTCATCGTCTTGCCCGATCCGAGCTGGGTCGATGGCCTGCCCGACGTCTGGGCTGGTCAGGCGCAGCGCTTCCATTCTACCACCTTCGCGACCCTCGCCACGTATCCGTTCGAGGTGAACGGTCCGGCGATCCGCGACGCTGCTTGGGATGCTTGCTCGGGGGTGGTGTTCGCAACGGAGCTCGCGAAAGACGCCGCCATCTTCGCGATCCCGACGGCGAGCGGTGGCACCACCTTCCGTCTGGGCGTTTCGACGCCGCCCGTCGCCGCGGTGCACTTCGAGCCCATCACGCGCAGCGTGCTCCAACCCAAAGACGACCCAACGAACTACAGCATCCGAGCCTTCGCGCTGGGCGGCACCTCGCTCGAGCCCGTCCTCACGGAGCGGCTCCCGGGCTCGGCGCTCCCGTGGGAGCCTCCGCCCGATCTGAGGCCCATCCAGGTGGCGATCGAGGAGCCCCGGAGCCCCGCGTGTCCGTAAGCTAGACTACCTTCAGAGCCACTCACCACTCGAACACAGAGCTACTCGAACCCAGCGCCACCGAGCTGCGAAGGCGGTGGCATTCCGTAAGCCAGGCTGTCCTCGAGAGACCCAAGTATCATGAAGTACGCTTCCCTGTTCATCTCAGCCGGCCTGCTCGTGGGTTGCTCGTTCGTCAACGCCTTCGACGACGTGACGGAGGAGCAGGGCCAGGGGGGCGCGGCGGCCTCCGGGGGGACGAGCGCCGGCGTGGGTGGGGTGGCTGGCTCGGGTGGGGTGGGCGCGGGCGGCAGCGGCGCGGGTGGCTCGGGAGCCGGCGGCTCAGGGGCTGGTGGTAGCGGCGCGGGTGGCTCGGGAGCCGGCGGCAGCGGCGCGGGCGGCAGTGGTGCTGGCGGCTCGGGAGCGGGCGGCAGCGGCGCGGGCGGTTCGGGGGCCTCCGGCGGCACGGCGGGGACCGGCGGTGGATCCGCGCTGGGGCAGGCGTGCCAAGAGAACGAAGACTGCAATCCGGGGACCGATGATCGGCTCGGGTGCGTGGAGGCGACGTTTGGGCCGCCCAGTGGGATGTGCACCCGCACTTGCACCGAGGACGCCGCCTGCGGGGTCGAGGGCCTGTGTGTCGACGGCCGCTGCGCGCTCTCGTGCGAATGGGGCACGTCGGACACCAGCAAGTGCTTGGGGAGGCGAGAGTATGGCTGCGTGCCTACCCGGGATGGCGGCGGCGCCTACGTGCCGGAGCGCAGCGTGTGCACCGCGCGTTGCCGCAACCACTCGGACTGCCCCAGCTTCTGCGACTACCAGACCGGCCTGTGCACCACCGCGCTGGCGGGCGCCGACCTGGGCACCACCTGCAGCGCGGATTCGGATTGCCAAGGGGCGTGCCGCGGGGGCCGCTGCGCGCAGCACTGCACCGTCGGTGATTTCGAGATGGGGGCGTGCGGCTCCGGCCTGAGCAAGCCTCAAGCCGCGGCCTGCCTCGGCTCGGTCACGCCGCTGGGCGGCGCTGCTCCAGGGCTCGGAGATGGTTTGGGGGAGTGCTATCAGCTGTGCGACTGCAGCTCCCCCTGCCGCGGGAGCACGGATATTTGCTACAACCTGTCGCAGCTGGTCACGGTCCCCGGGGGCCCCGTGGCCTACTGGGGGCGCGCCGGGGTGTGTTTCCCAGCCTCGGCCACCGTGAACGCCGATCCCCTGTCGTGCCCCTGAGCCGGTCGTCGTGGGGCCAAGCTTCGCGAGGAGCCCGCCGGCGGGCGCCCTGAGCGGCCCTGAACAGGGCAACCACCTCGGAGGAGGCGCGCGGGTGCGATGGAGCAGGCGCTGGCGGCCGTTGCAGCTCGCGCTGCGGAGCAGCGACTCCTTGTCCAACCCCCCGATCGAGCCCGTTCTGCGGAGCCACGCGGCCGAGGGGGTCGACGCGGCGGCTCAGCGAGATCGGGGCACGAGCCAGGGGATACCCCGCGAGATTTGCGCTGAGTGCTGGGCTGAGGGGGCTTGCTCGTGCTAACTTCGCGGGGAAGTCCGTCGGCGCGCGTGGCGCCGCTGGCGTGCTGGTCGCTCACGCACTGTTCGTTTCTGGTGCACTGTTCGTTGGTCGGCCTGTTCGGAGCAGGAATCGAGGCTTGATATGTCCCTGAGCACTGGCGACATCATCGACGGCAAGTACCGCATCGTGCGGCTCATCGGTGAAGGCGGCATGGGCGCCGTCTACGAGGGCGAGAACATGCGGATCCACCGGCGGGTGGCGATCAAGGTGTTGCACGCCGGCGTGGCGGGCAGCGCGGACGCCGTGCAGCGCTTCGAGCGCGAGGCGCAGGCGGCGGGGCGCATCGGCTCACAGCACATCGTGGAGGTGCTCGATCTGGGTGACCTCATGACGGGCGATCGCTACCTCGTCATGGAGTACATGGATGGGGACAGCCTGAGCGAGCGCATTCGTCAGGTGCATCGCCTCACCGCGAACGAGCTCTACCCCATCGCGGTGCAGCTGCTCGAGGGCCTGCACGCCGCGCACTCGGCCGGCATCATCCACCGCGACCTCAAGCCGGACAACGTGTACCTGCTCGCGTCGCACGCGGGGCAGCGCGATTTCGTGAAGATCTTGGACTTTGGCATCTCCAAGTTCTCCTCGCTCAGCAGCGACAGCGGCTTCTCCATGACGCGCACCGGCGCGGTGATGGGGACGCCGTACTACATGTCCCCGGAGCAGGCGAAGGGCGCCAAGGGGATGGACCACCGGGCTGACCTGTACTCGGTGGGCGTCATCCTCTACGAGTGCGTCACGGGGCAGGTGCCGTTCAACGCGGACACCTTCAACGAGCTGCTCTTCAAGATCGTGCTGGAGGAGCCGGCCCCCATGGAGATGTTGGCGCCCGACATCGACCGTGGCTTCGCCGACTTGATCCGTCGCGGCATGGCGCGCGATCCTGCGCAGCGCTTCCAGTCGGCGAAGGAGTTCCAGCAGGCGCTGGAGGCCTGGGCGGCGGGTGGTCAGGTGGTCCCCTACAACCCGGTTTCGTACGCCGACATGACGGGTCCGCGCCCGGCGCTCTCGAGCCTGGCGGCGTTCCCTGGGCAGTTCGCTGGCCATGCCGAGCTCGGCAGCGGCGGGCTCGGCGGCACGCAAGGCTCGTGGGAGGCCGCGCCCGCACCCAAGCGCAAGAGCACGGGGCTCATCGTGGGGGTAGCGATTGGGGCGGTGCTGTTACTTGGGGGAGGGGGTTGGGCGGCGCTCCAGTGGAGCGCCGACGATTCGCAAACCCCGGCGAGCGCGCAGCTCCCGCCCGCTGCGCCTGCCACCGCCGAACCCGCGCCTTCGCCCGAGCCCGCGCCTGACCCCACCGCGCCTGAGCCGGAGAGCACCGCGGCGGCGCCCGAGCCCTCGGCGGCTCCCGCAGCTCTGCCCAAGCCGGTGGCTGCGCCCAAGCCCGTCGTGGCGCCCAAGCCCACCCCCAAGCCTGCCGCGACACCCAAGCCCGGCCCCAAGCCGGCGCCCGCCCCAGCGCCCGGCGGCCGCGTGATCCGCGAGACGTTGTAGGCGTACCCCGCAGCGATTTCTTCGCGGGGCGCGCCGGCGCTGTTGCCCGCGCCTCCTCATGCCGTGCGCCTGCCGTAGGGGTGCTGCTCGCCGCGCCCTGCGCGTCAGTCAGGCCATCGAACCGCTAGGGTGTCTTGCGCTGCTCGCTGCGCCTCCCACAGTCAGCTCAGCTGTGCACCCAGCTCGCTCTGCCAGGCGGTGAGGGCGTCTACCCCCAAGGGCTCGAAGCGCGGGACGTAGTCGCGGGTCACCGCGCGCTCCAAGATCTCGCCGTAGCGCGCGCGCGGCATCAGGCCCCAGGCGCGCTCTGATTCGCCAATCTGACGTTCCGCCTCGGCGCCCTTCGGCGCGTAGGCGCGGCGCAGGCGCGTGAACATGCGCGGCAGCTCCGCCTGCACCAGACGGCGGTACTCCTCGCGGCGCGGCGAGTCGAACAGCCAGCCCGCCAGCATCCACCCGAAGTCGCGGTGGCGCACCTCGTCCACCAGCACGCGATCGAGGGCGCGGCGCGCGCTCGGCACGTGGCAGCCTTCGCGCAGCTCCTTGAACAGCGGCACGGCCACCGTTTCCCCCAGGCAAAATAGGTCCACGCCGCTCCGCAGCACGTCGAGCTCGAGCGGCTCTGTCTGAGTGCGGTGGAGACCCAGCGCCTCGCGCACCAGGTGCGGCGCCTCGGTGCCGCCCGCGTCCTGATACACCTCGTAGCTGAGCTCGGCGTGGGCGAGCTCATCCTCGACGATGCGGAGCCCGGCGGCGATGAGGTCAGGTGAAGCACCTATCTGGATGAGCCACAGGGTGAGGTGCTGCGTGACCGCCGCCGAGCGGTACTCCGCCTCCACCCGCCGCAACCACTCACTTCGTACCCGGTCACTCGCCTCGGGGGCTCCACCTGCGCCCTCAGCCTCCGCGCCCTCAGCCCGAGCAGCTGCTCCCGGCTCGACCCCGGCATGCTCAGAGCCCTGCTGTGCGAGGATGGGGCGCTCGGAGTCGGGAGGCGGGGGCTCAGGAGGCACCATGGCGCCGAGCTTAGCGCCCCGCCGACTGACGGTCGAATCGTACCCTCGGGCGCCTTGGCTCCAAGCGCGTGAGCAGGCTACCTTCGCCAAGGATGCATCGAGCCCTCGTCGTGCCGTGGCGCCCGACCGGGTGCTCGCGTTCGGTGCGCCGGATTGACGCGGCCTTGGGTGCGTCGCGCAAGTTTCACTGAGGGCGGCCGCGTCACCGAAGTAGGCAGCGCCACTGACCCGAACCGAGCCTATGTGGACCTCCCTTCAGAAGCTGGAGCGCAGCCATCCAAGGTGTCAGGCCGCGTTGGCGCTTCACGCGCATCGCCCGCCCGGAATCCAGCCGCGCCTGCTCACCTCCACCGAGGTCACGTGGCTACGCCAGGGCGGTCCGCGAAGTGCTGGAGGAAGCATGGCCATCGCAGGCCTGGTGACAGGGACCATCTCGCTCGTGGCGATCACGGTGGTGGCTATCCTGCCGGGCGTGGGATTCTGGGCGCTCGCCATCACCGTCCTGAGTTCCATCTTCGTGGTCGCCATGGCCGTTGGAGGTGCGGCCCTGAGCAGCGCGATGGGGGCGGATGTGGGAAATCAGATCCTCGCCTCGTTCAATGGCCCTCCGTTCGCGGAGCCCGCCGTGGTGGCGCTGTGGTCCATTGGCAGTAAGAGCGGTGCGGGATCGATCTTGGTGGTGCCTTTTTAGAGCGGAGCGCTCATTCACCTCGCGGTTCAAGAGAAGAGCCTCCTCTACGATCTGGGCGATAGCCCAGGCCTTGGGTGAGTGATCGGGGATCCCCACCATGGCGGCCTCTGCGCCGTCCTCATGCAGAGCGGGCGCCTCGTTCGAAGCACTGGGGGGAAGTGGGTCGCGTGAGCGGCCGTATCAGCCATACCGGCGGAAGCCTGGCTGGTGAGTTAGTACGTATAGCGTACTAGTGAGCCTCCGCTGTCCAACCCCCCCCTAAAAAACTGTAGGCAGGCGCAGCGGGTGACGGCGAGCACGGGCTCTGAGGCCTCGCCGCGCCCAGCGTGTGAGAGAGAAGCGCCCCAGATCGTGGAGGTGGCTTTTCTGCATGGTATCGCGCGCGGGTAGTGATAAGGTCCGCGGATGCGCGCCAAGTATTTCCTCCTCGTTTTGGCCCTCCCGCTCGTGTCGCTCGCGACGTCGGCTGCCGCCGCTCGGGAGGGTGGCGCCTCCGAAGGGGCTCGCGAGGAGAAGAAGGGCAAGGCCAAGGAGGGGAAAGACGGCAACGGCAAGGCCAAGGAAGACAAGCCCAAGGAGAAGGTGACGGTCGCCTCGCTCGAAGCGCGTCGCGCCAGGCTCGTGACCGCGCGGAGCAAGCTCCGAAAGCTCGCTGATCAGCCGATGCCCAAGGGTTTGAAGGGCAAGGAGGCGAAGCTGTACGCTGAGCTGACTGAGCTGATCCGTGGCGTCGCCAACGGCTGCTATGATCTCATCAAGACGTTCGACGCTGCGATCAAGGACGGTAGGCAGCCCAAGCTCGATGCTGCACAGGCCGCGTTCAATATGCAGTACCTACAGCTTCAGCAGAGCATGCAGGACGAGAATCGCAAGTTCACCACGCTCAGCAACATCATGAAGACGCGTCACGACACCGCGAAGAACGCCATTTCCAACGTGAAGTAGTCGGCGCTCTGCGCGCTAGGCAGCGCGCTCATCGAGGATCTCGCACACCTGGGCGAAGCCTCTCTCGTGCCACTCGAAGGAGCTCGATTCGCGCCCTTCGAGGGTTGTGGCGCTCATTCTTCTGCGGCGAGTTGGGCCTTGGCTGTCGCGAGGTGCTCGGCGTCGCCTGACTCGAGGCCGAAGAGGGCGTAGGTCACGGGTGAGGTGGCTAGCCGCTCTGTGATGTGGTGCGCCATCCGTGGCCACACCCGGCCACCCGCTGCCTCGTACTCATGGATGAGCTTCGAGAGGCCGGCCTCGCCGAAGGCCATCAGATGCGAGATCATGTCGATGGATGCGTCATCCACGCGGGCCTCGCTCCAGTCGATCATCCCGGTGACGTGCTCGGTGTGGTCGACGAGCACGTGGCCGACGTAAAGATCGCCGTGGACCACGACACAGAAGTCTGGCCACGACGAGTCGTCGTCGAGCCAGCGCTGCCACCGCAGCAGGCGCCCCTCGTTCACCGCGAGCTCGCGGCGGACGCGGTCGATGTCGTCAGCTACTTTCTGACGAGCCTGCTCCGGCGTGCGCACGATCATCCCGGCGGCCTCTGCCGAGGCGATCGGGACCGCGTGCAGCGCGGCGATGGCCACCGCGAGGCTCTTCACGAAGGCCTCCGAGTCTTGCGCGATGATCCACTCGGGAGCGGCGTTGGGGTGGACGATGATCGCGGTCGAGTCCTCGAGCATCGGGTACGTGACGAGCTCTGGGGTCGCGACCCGCCAGTTTGGCACGTTGAAGGGTAGGTGCGCGCGGAGCATCGCCAGCACCTGCGCCTCCTTCTCCACCTTGGCGCTCACCTCGGCGCGCCGGGGGACGCGCAGCACCCACCGGACGCCGTCTTCAGCCGTGGCGATCGCGACTCGGTAGTCGAGCCCGACCTCGTTGAGGGTCAGCGGGCCACGGATCTGAAGCCCGTGGCGGGCTGCGAGCGCCTGCAGCTCGCTGGTGTCGGTGATGTTCGTTGTCATCGTCATTCAGGGGAATACGGAGCTTGAGCGCGGCGCCGATCGGCCTCGGATCGATGCCAGGTCGAGCTCTGAGGTGACCCAGCGTCAATCGATGTCGACGTCGCTGCTTCGCACGACCACGCGGGCGTGTGCCCTGGCGGTGTCGATGGTGATATCGTACTCGGAGCTGACCGACCCGAGGTGATGGGAGTAGTAGGTCGAGACGCGGGCACGCCAAGTCGTCGCGCTCGCCCGCTCGAACTCCACGAATTGGCCTCGCTCGAGCCGTTCTAGCAGGGCGTTGTCGGTCGGGAGCACGTAGCGCGCTCCGTTCTCATCCTCGACCGTGAGTGGCCGCTCATCGAGCAGCCACTGCCACTCGCGGTGCGTCTCGTCGCCGAATGATCCGCCGCGAGAGCGCCATTCGGTGAGGCGCCCCGTGACCACCGCCTCACCGAGGCGGGCGTACGTCAGCTCGCGCTCGCTCAGGTGCTCCTTCGTCATCACGCTCCGTCGACCGATGCTCGATCGGCGGCGGAGCGTACCACGGAGCGTCCCCGGCAACCCGCTCGTCGCCTAGAGCGTCGATCGGGTCGCCACCACGCCTTCGATTCGCACCCAGGCAGCGCGAGGGCGCGAATCGAAGGGTCCTCTGCTGGGTGCTGCTTCCCTGCTCGGCGCTCTAGCTCTTTGATTTCTAGCACGACGAGCGGCGAACCGTTCGCTGAGCTAGACGACGACGAGGGGGGTGAAGGTGCCGTAGATCATGCGGCTCATGTCAGCGCCTACGGTCTTGGGGCTCAGCGCTTCCATGCGTGGATCGGCCATGATCTGCGCCCAGCCTCGCTCTTGGGCCGCCTGGTCCTCCCAGCTGATCCAGGAGAACACGACGGACTCGTCAGGCTTCCTGAGAACTGCCGTGTGGAAGGAGTTCACCTTGCCCTCGGGCAGGTCGTCTCCCCAGCAGTCGACCACCGCGGTGGCGCCGTACTCGCGGAACAGGCTCGCCATCTTCTCGGCCACCTCCTTGTAGGCGGCCCGATTGGCGCTGGGCACGGGCATCACCATGCCATCCAAGACTCCGGGGGTCGCCAGCGCGTCGCCACAGAGTAGCTCGAAGCCGCCGAAGAGCATGCGCTGGCCGTCGAAGGGACAGTCCATGTCCGGCCCGCCCAGCTCCGGATCAGCCATGGCCTGTGCGTTGCCCGCGTCGCGCACTGCCTTGCTTGGCCAGACGATCCACGAGAACACGACCACCTCATCCGGCTTGCGCAGCACGGCGGAGTTGAGGCAGTTGACCTTGCCTTGCGGCACCTCCTTGCCCCACGTCTCGACGAAGCGGAGCGCGCCATGCTTACAGAACACGGCTGAGGCGTCCGAAGCCATCTTTCGATAGGCCTCTTGGTTTGCCTCGGGCACCGCCAACACGAATCCATCCACGTAAGTCATCATCTGCCTCCTCACTTGCCTTGGTTCTCGTCTCGTAGCGCGTCGCTCCGCGCGCGCTATCTAGTTCATTCTACTGACGTTCTGGTGCGACCGGACGCGCCGAGCTGCGCTTCACGCACCGGCGAACGCCGCCTCCAGCGCCGCGATGTCGATCTTCTTCATCTGCATCATCGCGGCCTGGGCGCGCTCCGCGCCCGCGCGGTCCTCATGCCCGAGCAGCTTGGGCATCGCCTCCGGCACGATCTGCCAGGACACACCGAAGCGGTCGACGAGCCAGCCACACTGACTTTCTTGGCCGCCCCCCGCGAGCAGCGCCGACCAGAGCCGGTCCGTCTCGGCTTGATCTCGGGTCAGCACGCTGATCGACGCGGCTGGGGTCAGCTTGTGGTGGGGCCCCGCCGTGAGGATCATCATCGGCGCGCCCGCCAGCGTGAACTCGACGACCATGGGGTCTGCTGGGCTACCGTGCTCGAACACAGCGTCTACCTGACTGTTCGGTAGCAGGGAGACGTAGAGCTTCGCTGCCTCGTGACCGCCGCGCTCGAACCAGAAGCAGGTGCGCACCTTCTGTTTTAGTCCGCTCATCTCACTGTCCTTTCAGGTCCCCTCGGTGGGGCTCCGCCATGCGCAAGCTTTTCGCTTACCATTAGGTTGATGTCAACCTATATTCTTGGCGCGATGTCCACGCTGCCCTTTTCCGTGACACGGGAGGTTCATGACCGCTGCCTCTGCCTGGGTGCCCACCGGGCGGCGCGCCTGCTCGCTCGGCGCTTCGACGCGGCGCTCGCGCCCTTCGGTATCACCCATGGGCAGTTCTCGCTGATGATGTCGCTGAACCGACCGGAGGCACCGCGCCTCGGTGAGGCGGCGACCTTCCTCGCGATGGACCGCACGACGCTGACGGCGAACCTCAAGCCGCTCGAGCGACAGGGGCTGGTGGAGGTTCGCCCGGACGCTGAAGACCGCCGCTCCCGCCGCCTGGTCCTGACGAAGCGCGGTCACGCGCTCCTGAAGTCGGCGGTGCCGGTGTGGCGCGCCACCCACGACGAGGTGGACCGCCTGGCTGGTGGTGACGCGCAGCGCCTGCGTGATCAGCTGACGAAGCTCGCACGGGGAGGGGAGGGGCTCGATAAATAGTGAGCACGACGAGCAGCGGTTGTCGCGCTAGAGCACGTCGTTCAGCGCGGCCTGTAGGGCTGTGAGCAGATCAGACTGTCCAAGGGCCTCTTCCAGCTGGGTGAGGAGCTCGCGGGCTTCAGCCAAGTCTACCTGCTCTGTCGCGAGGAGCGCGCGCAGGTCGTCCAGATCTTTCCCTCGACCGGCTAGGACCTTCATCACCACGAGGTCAGTTAAGTGGACGACAGGGACCTTCACACCGTCGATCACGACGCGGGTCGCGCGAGCCATCGCCAGGGACTCGAGGCCCGCGCCCGCGAGCACCATGTCGACCTCCATGCCTGAGTCGTGTGCCAACAGGATGACGGCACCTTCGGCGAGCAATCGATCGGCGATCTCCGGGTGGCGCTGTTTCAGACCTCGGGCCTCGAGTGATCGAACGAGCTCTGGGATGCGGTGACGTGGCAGGTCCACCGTGACGTCGATGTCTTGAGTTGCGCGCGGCGCTGCACGCACTGCGACCGCCTGTGCCCCGAAAACGAACCACCCGATGCGCTCGGAATCGAGCACGTCAGATAGGGCACGCAGCGTGTCACCGAGCGCCGACATGAGGGGCCCGCATGAGCCATGCCTTCACCCTGAGGTGGCACTCGAGGTCGGCGCGGCGCGCTGCTCTATCTGGCCAACCAGGAAGGGTAGCGCGAGCGGCCTCGTAGAGCGCGATGTTCAGCGCGACCTTCTGCTCGAGCGGCATCTTGACCCGCTCCGCACGCGCCAAGCGCTCAGGGAGGCTCCAGTCGCGGCGCGCGTAAGCGCGAAGATCTTCTGGGTTCAGCGTGGGCACGCCGAAATCGTAAGCCAAGGCTCACGCGTTCGCCACCGCGCAACTCGCGGTGGTGCACGGACGCGACCTAAGGCCGACGAGCACACCGGCTAGAGATGCTGCCCATAGGGCGAGTGCGCGGCCAATGAGAGGCTTGGGGGGTGGGCTTGGGGGGTGGGTTTGGCATCGCGCCCGACGGCTCGTGATTCGTGTAGGCTACGCGCGCCCGTTGGGGCCTAACGTTGGAGGAGCACATGGGTGAGTCGATCGAGTTCAAGCGGCCAGATGGTGGGAGCTGCCCGGCGTACGAGACGGGCGACGCGGAGCTCGCGGTGATCTTGCTGCAGGAGTGGTGGGGGCTGAACCCGCAGATCAAGGGCCTCGCCGATCGCTTGGCGGGGGAGGGCTTCCGCGTCCTGGTACCTGACTTGTTCCGCGGCAAGGTGACGACGGACGCTGACGAGGCGAACCACCTGATGACGGGCCTCGACTTCATGGACGCCACGACACAGGACATCCAGGGCGCCGCGAGCTACCTCAGGGAGCGCGCGGCCAAGGTGGCGGTGATGGGCTTTTGCATGGGCGGCGCCCTCACGCTGCTCAGCTCGGCGAAGGTGGATGGGGTGGACGCGGGGGTGTGCCTCTACGGCATCCCGCCGGCAGAGGCGCTGGACCCGAGCACGATCCGCGTGCCGCTCTCTTGCCACTTTGGAACGAAGGACTATTGGTGCACGCCCGACGTGGTGAAGGCGCTCACGGAGCGGCTCGAGGCGGGCTCCGTGAGCTACGAGCTGTTCAACTACGAGGCGGACCACGCGTTCATGAACGAGGCGCGGCCGGAGGTGTACGACAGAGCGGCGGCGGAGCTCGCGTGGCAGCGCAGCGTGGACTTCCTGCGCCGCGTGCTGTGAGCTCGCTCAGCTCGGTGGAGGGCTGGCGGGCGCGTCGCCTTGGGGGCGATCATTGGCGCCCACCACCGCGGCGAACACCAAGAACGCGATGGCGAACAGCGCGTACCTGAGCGGGCGCTGGTTCGGCGCCTGGTAGCTCTCAGCGACTGGCGCTGGCTGCATCACTCCCGCCACGTTGTCTGCGGCGGGCGCGGCCTCCTCTGCCTGAGCGCTGGTGCTCAGCGCGAGCGCCCCAGTGAGGACCAGCGCGCCGAGCGCGCCCCTCAGGCCGAGCGCGCTCATCAGCCACGCCCCGCGCCGTGCGTGAGCGCTGCTCGATGACGTCACGCGCGCGGCTCGCGGCTCAGGCATGGCTCATGGGTACGTGGGCTCGCGGCTTGGGTCAAGCAGATCCAAGCGGGCGCGCCGCGCCTCCGCGCGCACCTCCGGCGCCTCGTCATGGCGCTCGGCGTCGGTCAGCGCGGTGATGGCGGACGCCGGAGCGCCCCCTGGGTACCACAGCCGGCCAAGGGCCCACGCCGCGTGCTCCCTGACCAAGGCACCTGGGTGCTCCCTCAGGGCGCGCCCGAGCTGGGGCGCGAAGCGGGCGTCTCCCAAGTTGCCCAGCGCGACGGCCGCGTTTCGCGCCAGCTGCTCACGCGTCGCGCGGCGCAGCGCAGAGCCTCGCACCAGCTTTCGGTACCCCGCTGATCCGAGTTCAAGCAGGGCCACCAAATCGAGCCCCGCTCGTCGTGACTCAAGCTCCTCCGCCCGCTCCTGGGCGCCACGGCCGCCGTTGAAAGGACAGACAGCCTGACACACATCGCAGCCGAACACGCGATCGCCGATCGGGCCGCGCAGCTCACGCGGGATGGAGCCCTTGTGCTCGATGGTCAGGTAGGAGATGCAGCGTCGCGCGTCGAGCTGATACGGCCCCACGAAGGCGCCGGTGGGGCAGGCGTCGAGGCAGGCGGTGCAGCTGCCGCAGCGCCCTGGCGCAGGCTGGGAGGGCGGCAAATCCAGGCTCACCAACAGCTCGCCCAGCACAAAATAGCTGCCGGCCCCGGGCGCGATCACGAGCCCATGCTTCCCCACGAAGCCGAGCCCCGCCTCCGCCGCGAGCGCGCGTTCGAGCAGCGGCGCGCTGTCGACGCAGGGCCGCGCCAAGATCGGGCGCCCCGCGAGCTGCGCGAGTTCGTCAGCTAAAATGAGCAATTTGCCCCACAGGATGGGGTGGTAGTCGGCGCCTTGCGCATAGCCTGCCAGCGCGCCCTCAGCGCCACCCGCAGAAGTCAGGGTGCCAGACGAGGTGCGAGGATCACCGTAAGGGAGCGCCACGCAGATCACGCTCGACGCCTCGGGGAGCAGGCTCCGCGGCGCTGCCCGCTCACCCTCCGTGAGGTAGCCCATGCTGCCGTGACGCCCCGCCGTGAGGAACTCTCGCCACCGTTCATCGGCCAGCTGAAGCGCCTCCGCCTTGGCGATCGCCGTCCGGATGAAGCCGAGCCGCCGCGTCAGGCGCGTCAGCCCCTGCGCCAGCTCCACGGGGGAGGGCAGGGGGTTGGGCACCGCCGGATGGTGCCAACGCGCGCCGTAGGGCCCCTGGGTGACTTGCACGCCGCTGTCATAGCAGCCCCATCGAACCCGGCACCGCCACGGAGCGGCCGTGCGCTGCGGAGTATTGACTACCTGTCTAACCCCCCCGATCGAGCCGATCACCCGGCGTGTCGCAGAGCCTGCTTGGCCACGCAGCGCCGCTGGTCGCGCGGGGCCAGCGCTTGCCTCGGCGCGCTGTTTGGGGAATAAGCGGCGCGCCCGAGGCATCAGGTGCCCTGGGTTGGCGCCGCCCTCGGGTGGTGCTCGGGGCATGCTCCGGGAGCCTGACTAGCGGCGCCGAGGGTGCTCGAGAGAGCCCGGGAGACTCTCAGCAAGTGATCCAGATCGAAGGCCTCTACAAATACTACGGCACCACTCGGGCGGTGGGGCCCATCGACCTCCAGGTGAGCGCCGGGGAGGTGGTGGGGCTGCTCGGCGAGAACGGCGCTGGCAAGAGCACCACGCTCCGGGTGCTAGCCTGTGAGCTGCTCCCGTCGGCCGGGCGCGTGAAGGTCGATGGTCACGACGTGGTGGATGATCCGGACGCGGTGCGAGCGAGCATCGGCTACCTCCCTGACAAGCCGCCGCTCTACCCTGAGATGACGGTGCGCGAGTACCTGGGCTTCGCGGCGCGGCTGCGCGGCGTAGCGCGCGCCGACACCCCAGCGCGCGTCGCCGCGGCAGCAGAGCAAGCCGCCCTGACGAGTGAGCTCGACGCCGTGATCGGCGCGCTCAGTCACGGCTTCCAGCAGCGGGTCGGCATCGCGCAGGCGATCGTGCATCGGCCCCGCTTCGTGGTGCTGGATGAGCCGATCAGCGGGCTCGACCCACGGCAGATCGTGGAGATGCGGCGGCTCATCCGCGGCCTCGCCGGGGAGCACACCGTGCTGATCTCGAGTCATATCCTGTCGGAGATCAGCCAGACCTGTGATCGCCTGCTGGTGATTCGGGATGGGGAGATCGTGGCGGACGACACGGAGGAGGCGATCGTCCAGCGCACCCTGGGCGGCGCGCGCATCCGCCTGCTGGCGAGCGGCCTCACGGCGGAGCGGCTCGCGACGCTGACGAGCGCGGTGCCACAAGCCACGCTGCTCTCCTCCCAGGAGGAGGCAGGCTGCCTGCGCCTCGAGCTGACCTCGCCGGAGGACGTGCGCGCCAGGCTCGCGCGCTGGGTGGTGGAGTCCGGCGCGGAGCTGCTCGAAATAGGCCGCAGCGAGCACGAGCTCGAGCGCGTGTTCATGCGGCTCGCGAGCCCGGAGCAGGCCTCGTGAGCGCGGTGCTCTTGATCGCCGGGCGTGAGCTCCGGGCTTACCTCCGCTCGCCGCTCGGGGCGATCGTGGTGAGCGGGCTGCTGCTCATGACAGGGATCCTGTTTTACATCTTCGGGCTCAACGCGGAGAAGCTGCTCAGCGCCGAGGTGCTGCGGCAGTTCTTCTACAACGCGAGCGGCCCCATCCTCATCGCTTGCCCGCTGCTCTCCATGCGCCTGGTGGCGGAGGAGCGCCAGACAGGGACGCTGACGCTGCTCCACACCGCGCCGATCCGCGGGTGGCACATCGTGCTGGGGAAGTTCTTGTCAGCGTTCGGCGTCATCGCGCTGGCCACCGTGCTCACCGCCTACATGCCGGCGCTGATCTTCGTGAACGGGAAGGTCAGCCTGGGTCACATCTTGGTGGGTTACACCGGGCTCCTCTTGCTCGGCGCCGCGGCGATGAGCATCGGGCTGTTCGCCTCCACCGTGGCGCGCTCGCAGGTGGTGGCGGTGGTGGTGAGCGCGTTGATCTTGGCGCCGCTCGTCACCCTGTGGCTCCTCGCCAAGGTGACGGACCCACCGCTCAGCGGCTTCCTGGCGGCGCTCTCGCTGCACCACGAGAACTTCCGTCCCTTCATGGAGGGCGTGCTCGAGCTGCAGCACGTCGTGTACTACCTGGCGGTGACGGGCTTCTTCTTGCTCGCCTCGACCCAGGTGCTGGAGGCCAGGCGGTGGCGGTGAGCAAGGAGAGCCGCGAGGCTCAGCGGGGCGTGAGCGCTAGTCAGCGTGACGGACGTTCGGGCGCCGCCGAGCAGGGCTCGAGCGGCCTCTCGCGCTTCGCGGCCTGGCTCACGCCGGCTTACGTCGTGGGGCTTACGCTGGTGCTGCTCGGCGAGCGCGTGCTGATCGCCTCCGAGCTGGGGCGCCTGATCGCCACGGGGCTCGGGGTGCTCTTGGTGCTCGGCGTGTCGGCGCTGCGGTTCGTCCCAGCGCTGGGTTCAACACAGGCGCAGGGTCCAACACAGGCGCAGGGGAGCGGCGGGCTGGGTGGGGCGGGCGTCGCGCGGCTGCTCCAAGGGCTGTCGCTGCTGGGGGTGGTGGCGCTCGGCGTCTACTTCGCCACCACGGAGCCTGGCCGTGAGCTGCTCGGTCTCGCGCGCGGCACCTTGAGTGAGCGTGAGCAGAGCCTCGCGGTGCTCCAGGTGGCGTGGGTGAGCCTGATGGTGTTGGCCGTGGTGCCCTTGGTGTTCGCCGAGCTGGCGCTCCGCCCGATGCGGGCGGCGCCGCGCGTGGAGGGCCGCCGGGTGACGCTGGCGGCGACGGCGGGGCTGAGCCTCTCCGCCGCGCTCGTGTACTGCTCGCTGTTCGTCTACGCGGCGGGCGCGAGCGACGTGAAGCTCGACTTCTCCTACTTCAAGACGTCCGCCCCCAGTGAGTCCACGCGCCGCATCGCGGAGAGCCTCACGGAGCCGGTGCGGGTGGTCGCCTTCTTCCCCGACGTGAACGAGGTGCGCGGGGAGGTGAAGGGCTACCTGGACGAGCTGGCCAAGGCGAGCCCACATTTCCAGGTAGAAATTCATGATCGGCTGCTCGCGCCGGGACTGGCGCGCGAGCTGCGCGTCACTCAAGACGGCGTGATCGTGCTCACGCGCGGCACCGTCACTGAGGTGCTGCGCCTGGGCACGGAGCTCCGGCCCGCTGCGCGCAAGCTGAAGACGCTGGACCGCGACCTGCAAGAGCGTCTACTCAAGGTGGTGAGGAAGCGCCGCGTGGCCTACCTCACGGTGGGTCACGGTGAGCTGGGGGAGAAGCCGCTCACCGGGGCTCAGTCGGCGGAGACGGCGGAGTGGCGGGGCGCCACGATCCTGAAGAAGCAGCTCGAGGCGCAGAACTACCTGGTGAAGAACCTGGGTCTGGGTGATGGGCTCGGGAGCCAGGTGCCGGAGGACGCCACCTTGGTGCTCGTGCTCGGCCCCACGGAGCCGTTCGCCGCCGAGGAGCTCGCGAGCCTTAGGGCCTACGCCGAGCGCGGCGGCAAGCTGTTCATCGCGGTGGATCCGGACGTGGTGAGCACGGGGGTCGCCGTCACGGCGGACGGGCCAGCGGGTGGGCCTGGTAGCCCAGCTGACGGAGCGGCGCCGCCGGGTAGCTCAGCTGACGGGCCAGCCGGTGTGGCGCCAGCTGATGGGACGGCGGCGCCAGGTAGCTCAGCTGACGAGGTGCCCGGCAGCGCGGCGTCACCTGGTAGCGCCGCGCCTGGCCAGGCGGCGCCACCTGCGGGCAGCGCTGCGCCGGCTGACGTCGCTAACCCGGGAGCAGCCGGCGCGCGCGGCGCGGCGGGCCTGGCGGAGCTGGTCGGCGTCTCGCTGTCGCCGGGCGTGCTCGCGAACGACTCGCCCGCCAAGCACCTGAGGCTCCGCTACAACGACTCCGATCGCGCGCTGCTCCCCACCAATGAGTTCTCGTCGCACGCCTCGGTGTCCACGTTGGGGCGCAACGCGGCGCGCGTCGCCGTGGTGGTGCGCGGCGCGGGGAGCCTGGTGCAGGTCCCTGGCGCACCGACTCACGTGGACTTCGCGGTGCGCAGCCGGTCCGGCACCTTCGCTGACTTGAACGGCAACTTCAGTTTCGACAGCGGTGAGGAGCGCAAGGTGTTCAACCTGGCGGCGGCGGTGACTCAGAAGGCGAGCACGCCCGCGGCCAAGCCGGATGAGCCCGAGGTGGGTAAGCCGCTCACGGATCCATCGCTCCCCCAAGACATGCGCGCCTTCGTGTTGGCGGACGCGGACGCGCTGAGCGATTTCGTGATGGGCAAGGCGCCGAGCAATCAGCTCTTGTTCGTGGACGTGGTGCGCTGGCTCGGCGGTGAGGAGAGCTTCGCCGGGGAGGCGACCAGTGAGGAGGACGTCCCCATCGAGCACACCAAGGACGGCGACACGCTGTGGTTCTACAGCACCATCCTGGGGGCGCCGCTCCTCGTGCTGGGGCTAGGGCTGTGGCTCGGTCGGCGTCGGTCCCCACCGCGCCGCGCGGCGCGGGCGCGCTCAGGCGGCGACGGGGGCGCCCGGCGCACCCAAGCCGAGGCGCGGCGACCTGAGCAGAAGAAAGGCAGTGCAGCTGATGGAGTCGCCTCCGACGGGGCGTCGGAAGACAGCGCGGCTGATGAGCCAGCTCAGGGCACCGACGAAGCCCCACGCAGCGCGGATGAAACCAAGCCGGGAGAGGAGCCATGAGCGAGGGCAGGGTGAGCACGCCGAAGCTCGGCGGCAGCGCGCGTCCGGGCGGCGCGCTCACGCGGCGTCTGCGGCGCAGCTTGGCGCTGCACGGCGGGCTCTTGCTGGTCGCGGCGACGGTCGGCTACCTGAGCCTGGGTAAGCCGGCCGCGCGCGAAGCAGCGTCCCAACCGGAGGTGGTGATCGCCGCCGGCAAGCCCACGGGCCTCACCCGGGTGGAGCTCACCACGCCCACGCGCAGCGTGGTGCTCGAGGCGCAGCAGGACGCCGCGGGGCGCTACTACACCGGCCAGCTCACGCGCGCTCAGCAGGCGCCGCCGGCGCCGGACGCGGGCGCGCCCACGCTCCCATCGCCGCCCGAGACGCAGCGCTTCGTGGCGGTGACCGCGGCGGAGAAGCTCGCCGAGCAGCTCGCGCCGCTCCGCGCGTATCGCTCCTTGGGCCCGCTGCCAGACAGTCGCCTCGCGGAGTTCGGCTTGGACAAGCCCGAGGGCACCCTGAAGCTGACCCTCGGCGGTACGGTGCACGAGCTGATCCTCGGCGGCACCACGCCGGGCGGCGCCGATCGCTACGTGAAGCACGCGCAGACCGGCGTGGGCTACGCCATCGTGGGGAGCATCGTGCGCGATCTGGAGGCGGCGGACGCGCGCCTCACCGAGCGCAGCCTGCAAGGCTTCGAGCCAGAGCGCGTCACCTTGGTGCGGATCAGCGAAGGGGAGCGTCAGCGCGAGCTGGTGCCCATCCAGGGCAGCGTGGGCAGCTGGGCTGACGCTTCGGAGCCCGGTCGCCTCGACGAGACGGCGGGCAACTGGATGCTGAAGCTGGGCCGCCTGCGACCGAACAGCTACGCCTCGGAGGCCGCGCCCGAGGGCAGCACCCAGGTCGTCAAGGTGGAGTACTTCGAGGGCCGGCGCTCGCTCGGCGACCTGATCCTGGTGCGCGCCCCAGCCGACCGCGTAGCCGAGGGCGGCCCGGAGGCCGCCAAGGCGGCTTACTACGTGCGCACCAGCCACACCCGCTGGTTCGCCAGCGTGATCGGCGCGACCGGGGAGCAGGTGGATCAAGACTTGGGCTCGGTGCTGCGCTAGCGCGCAGCCATAGGGCGCGGTGCCGTCCAACCCCCCCCAAGAAGAACTCCCCACGGCGGTTCGAACGCGCGCGCTGCGTAGGGGCGCAGCATGTTGCGCTCTACCGTCGCCATGTGCAGAAACCCAGGCGGCTGGAATTTCCGTGTGGATATCTTCAGCTCGGCCCGTTGGCGTAGCTGCCGTCCACCAGCTTGTTGCCACCGTAGGGCTGGATCTGCTTGATTTTGCTCCACTCCGCCTCGAAGAGCTCCACCATCTCCTTGAAGCGCTCGGGCTCCGCCTTCGCGAGATCCTTCTTCTCCCCTGGGTCCGTCTTCAGGTTGTAGAGGTCCTTGCGCCAGCCCTTGTCGTAGACCATCAGCTTGTAGTCGCCGTGGATCATGGCGCGCACCCGCGGGTTGTTGCTGTCCGCCGGTAGGTCCAGGTGCACCGGGCGTGGCTTCGGCTCCTCGCGGCCGTAGAGCTCCTCCACCAGGCTGTGCCCCACGAACTCGCCGGGCGGCGCCTCGACCCCCATCAAGTCCAAGATGGTCGGCGCGAGATCGATGGCGCTCCGCGGCGTGTCGATGCGGCGCCCCGGCTGCTCCGGCAGGTGAATGAACAGCGGCACCTGGGTCAGCATTTCCCATAAGGCAAATGCATGGCGATACACGTGGTGCTCCCCGAAGCCCTCACCGTGATCTGCGCTGACGATCACCGCCGTCTTGCTCCACCAGGGCTGGGCGCGACAATGTTCGAGCAACTTACCAATCCAGATGTCGGTGTAGAACATCTCCTGGTCGTAGCGATCGCGCGCGGATTTACCCCAGTCTGGCGCCTCCTTGTGCGTCATGTAGACGTCGTGCGGATCCATGTAGTGCAGGTACATGAAGAACGGTTTGTCCGCCGGGACGGTCCCGAGCTGCTCGATCGCCATCGGCGTCAGCTTGTGGCTGGTGATGTGGTTGTCCGTCTTGGCGTCGAAGTCGAGGCCTGGCACGACGCGCCAGTCGTCAAACCCTTGGTCCATCAGGTTGCCGCGCTTCATGTACATGTGCGCGTGGCCCGACAGCGTGCGCACGCCTGCCTCCTGGAGCAGCTCCGGGAAGAACAGATCGCTGTCCGAGTATTTGGTGAAGAAATAGCCGCTCCGCCTGAGGGATGATGGGTATTTCCCTGCCAAGAGGCCGCCCACGCTCTTGGCGGTGTAGCTCGAGATGGAGTAGCCGCGGGTGTAGCTGACGCTATTTTTCTCGAGCTCGGTGAGGTTCGGGGCAATCTCACGTGGATAACCCGCCCAGGGCATGTCGGCGCGCATGCTGTCCACCAGGATGAGCAGCACGTTGAGCGGGCGCTCGGGGCTCTCCTTCTTCGTTTCGGGCGTGGCCGCGTCAGGCGCGTCGGTGGTGGGCGTGTCGCGAGGCGTGTCGCCAGGCGTGGCGATGGGGGGCGCCGCGGTGGGCTGCGACTCGGAAGCTCCGGCTGGGGAACCGGCGGGGCCAGCGCCGCAGCCGAGGATGAAGGACGGCGCGGAGAGCAGCGCCGAGAGGACCGAGAGACAGGTGACCGAACGACGGGTGCGTGAGCGGGGGACCGAAGGGGAGCTCGCCATGGGCCGCCCGTAGCCTCGATCGGGGGGTGAATCCAGCCTGCTCATGGCTCGAGGAGGCCTCGCGGCGCTTCGATAACGCAACGTGTCAATGAGGCGCGACCGCCCCAGGCATCCATCGGCGCCACGGCGGCGAGTACCGAGCAAGTCGTCGAGACCGTGCCCACCGCTGTTCGTTTGGGGGGGCAGGGGGTTCGTGTGCGGCGTCAGTTAATGAGTGGTACTGACTAGCTCCGCGGGTCCCTGGGTGGGTGGCGAAATCGTTGCCGAACGCATGGCCGCGTGCGATCCTCCGGGCATGAAGACTCGTTTCTTGGTTGTGACTTCGGTCTTGGCGCTCGCCTCCTTGGCGGTCGCCTGTGGTGGGGATGATGACGATAAGGGGTCGGGCGGCAGCAGTGGTAGCGGCGGCTCAGGCGCGACGGGCGCCAGCGGCGGCACCGCGGGCAGCGGCGGCAGCGGTGGCACCGCGGGCACGGGCGGCACCGCAGGCACGGGCGGTGGTGGACCCGCCTGTGGCACGCAGGCCACGCACCCGAGCGACGCCTGCGTGGATCTCGCGGACGAGTACGGCGCGCAGTACGGTGGGCGGAGCCTCGGCGCCATCGCGCAGGCCTGCGCTCGCAACAGCTGCATTGGCCTGCTCAACAGCCCTGACTTCTCACCCTGTGTGCAGGCGTGCATCGACGAGGAGACGGAGAACGCCATCGCAGCCAACAACTGTTCGGCTTGCGTCGTGATCACCGTCGAGTGCGGCGCCACCGCGTGCATCGGCAAGTGCCTCGCCGATCCGGGCAACTGCGGCCCCAGCGGGGAGGAGAGCTGCTGCGACGAGTGCCTGTGCCAGAACGGCGCGTACGACGCGCTCCAGTCGTGCACCGGCCTGCCGAACAACACCTGCGCTCCCTTCAACTGAGAGTGACGGGTGGTCAGTCGGCATGATGAGTCAGGCTGACTGAGCCGCCGGGCTGCGCTCGCCGCGCTCTGGCGCTCGCATCGCAGGCGCACGGACCTGGTCCGCTGCGCCTGCGGCGCATTTGAGCGAGGCAGCGCGCGCGTCGTGAGGCGCGGGGGAGTGCGTCCAGGGTGTAAGTCAGCTTGGTTGACGTGCGCAGCCGCTGCCACAGCTCAGGTCTTGCGCGCGGCCATGGGGGGCTGAAGTACGTCAGGTGGACTGATGGTTAGGTGCCGTCCAACCCCAAAAAAACCACGGGCCCCATGGGTGAACCCACGAGGCCCGTACGGCCGCTATAGGTAGCAGCGAATCACATCGCGGCGCCGAGAACGGCCATCACCACGTTGAGGACGACCGCGAGCGCCAAGACCACCCAGCCGACGATGACGCAGATCTTCGAGATCTTGATCTTCTCCAGGGCCAGGGTGGCGTTGCCCTGCTCCGCCGCCGTCTTCGCCTGGAAGGCGAACAAGATCGGGACGATCGCGAGCAGACCGCAGCCACAGAACAAGGCGACGAAGGAGAGGATCATCCAGGTCTGGACGGTCTTCTTCACGGCCTCGATGTCGCCACCGCCGCCGCCGCCGCCGCCAGGCATGCCGGGCATCCCGCCCATCATCGGGCCACCACCGGGGGGCGCCATCGGCGCGCCGCCGGGAGGGGCGCCGTAGCCACCGCCGGCGTAGCCGCCGCCGGGCGGAGGCCCGTACCCACCACCCGCTGCATGGATCTGCTCAGGCTGCTGATTGATCATTTCTCTCTCTGCTCCTCTTGTTGCCTTCTTGGAAAGTCTGTGTACGTGGCGACCTGACCCGCTGCGGGCACCCGACCCCCACGGACGTGGCAAAAGTTGGACACTTCCCCAATGATGACAGCGCCCAGCAAGCTACGTATCCGTGTGGTTTTGGACCCCGATCTGCGCTTCAGGACGCCGCGTTGCCACCCAAGTCGGGGTACATACCCTAGATGCCTCGCGTTGCTAAGAGGTTTTCTTCGCATAGCGCGCGGGCCGACACCGCTCGGCCGTATTGCTCGGCTGCGCGGTGGTTTTTGTCTGGCGGCGTGGCGGCTCTGCTGGCCTGGTGGCGGTTCTGTTACGCCGGCCAGGTCATTGGCGGGCTGGCTCGGTCGAGTGGCCTAACCATGCTGGGACTTCGTCTTCTGTGGCTGCCTCTGCTGGTGGTGCTCGCGCCGGGTTGTGACGGGGTGGCTCCGTCATCGGAGGGGGGGTCATCGGGGTCGTCAGCTCAGTCGTCGGCGCGGCCCGCGGTGGGGAGCTCCAGGGTGCGCGTGGACCGTGGGACGCGGGTGGTGGTGGAGCCCGAGGCGGGGAGCTTCTTCGAGGCTCAGGTGACCCAGGCGACTTTATCGCCCCTGGGGGGTGAGCTGAAGGTCCAGCGGGCGAGCGGCGAGTCGCTGACGCTGCCTGCAGCGGACGTGTACCCACTGGCCGTCGCTCCCGGCGCCGAGCAGGACGCGACCGGTGCGCCGCTCCCACCGCTGCCGAGCGGGTCACTGCTCATCTGCCGCACCGCCGGGGGTTGGGTCGGTTGTCGGGTGACGGTGACGGCGCCGGGTGGGCTCACGGTGGAGCTGCTCGAGGGTCACGCGGCGACCTTCGGCGCGAAGGATGTCATCCTGCCCACGGCGCTCACCCGGCTCAACCTGGAGCGGCGCTTCCGCGCGCTGGACGCTCAGCGACGTTTCCACGCGGCAGCGAAGGCCGCGGGGCACCCCAAGCGCCGCCCGGGCTACACGCCGGCGCACCGAGAGCGGGTGGTGGCGCGGCGCGGTGACGAGTGGCACACGGCGCACGTCACGCGCTTCTTCGATGATGGCTCCTACCGGGTGAGCTGGGGAGACGGCGCGCGCGAGTCCGATGTGCGGCCCGATCACGTGGTGCCCGAGCCGCCGTACCGCGTGAAGCTTCGGCGCGGCTCGTTCGCGCTGAGGAAGCCGGTGGTGCCGAGCTTGCCCTGGCGCGCCGTGCGGGTGGTGACGGCGCGCGACGAGATCTTGGTGGAGGACGCGCGGGGGGAGCACAGCGTGGCGACGCTGCACGAGCTCATCCCGCTCCAAGAGGAGGAGGAGATCGAAGCCGCACCGGAGTGAGCAGCACGACGAACGGCTAGCCGTTCGTCGTGCTCGAATCACCAGCTGCTAGGGCGAGGGAGACAGCACCTGCCAACCGAGCAGCGCGGCGCCGCGGCCTGACGCGCTCCGGAGCTCGACGCTCAGCGCGAGCGGCCCGCGCCCGGCGATGTTGCAGCGCCGGAGGCTGACCACCCGTGGCCCGCGCTGGACCGCGCGCTCGTCGCGGGCGTCGTTCGCGGTCAGATCGAGCTCGAGCACCGCGGCGCTGGCTGCCGCCACGAACTCCACGCAGCGCTCGGGGGGGACGTAGAGCTCGTGTCGCGTGAGCTCCGTCTCGCTGAGATCCACCCGCATCAGACCGGCTAGCTGACGACCGCCACGGAGCAGGCCGTGGGCCGCGAGCTCGCCCATCAGGCGCCCGGCGGCGAGCGGCTCGGTCAGCATCGCGGGCGGCACCTTGGCGTCGTGTGCCGTGAGCACGGCGGCCGGGCCAGGGCGCACCTGCGGCTCGACGTCGAGCCGGAAGCGGCCCCCGCGCGTGCAGGCGAACAGCTGGGCTACTGGATCGCCACCGGCCTCCGCGATCAACGCGCCGGCCTCCGACCACAGCCAGGCGCGGACGCCGCGGGTGGGGGCGCCAACGACCAGATCGAGCCGGGTGCAGCCGGGCGCGAGCTTCAGCTCATGAGAGACGCTGTGCTTCAGCTTCAGCGTCAGGCTCGTGAGGTGCTCGCCGGGCGCGGTGCCCAGGCGCCGGCTCTGGGCGCGCCGCGCGGCGATCGCGGCCTCGAGCTCGAGCGGCTGACCCGCGGCGTAGCGCACCACGTCGGGATCGGCGGGCTCGCTGTGCGCCGCGCGCGAGATCAACAGCGCTACCAAGCCGCGCCCGACGTGGGGGCGGATCTCCAGGCTGAGCTCGGCTGCGTGCGGCGAGCAGACTTGCAGGGACCGAGCGCTGCCCCGGCTGGTGGCGCGCCCCAGCGTTTGGCCTTCTGGATCGAGCAGGGCGACGTCGAGGTGAGAGGCCTCCTCCGAGGGCACCACCAGCACGTCGAGGCAGGAGTCTGCGGCGAGCTCGAGCGCGGTCACCGTGGGGGTGCTCACGTCGACGGGCACCGCCGCGCGCCGCACGTCTTGCCAGCCGCTGCCGAGCGCGCTGCGGTGGTCCTCGAACGCCGCTTCGAAGCGGGTCCACAGGGTGGACTGGGGGGCCTCTGGGGTGAGGCTCGCGCGGAGCTTGGCTTCGAGCTCGGGGGCGAACAGCTGCCCGGCGATCGCCACCAGCCCATGCCCCGAGGCGACGCGGGCGGAGACGAACAGGCGCTCGGGGTGAGGGGGACACACGAGCAGCGTCGGGCGTCGATCGGGCCCCTCATCGGAGCCGAGCACGCGCCCGTCGTCGCCGTAGACGAACAGATCCACGTCGTCGATGCCGTCCGTCACGCGAGCGAGCAGCAGCGCGCAGGCGTCCTTCGGCACCACCCAGGTCCCGCTGACGCGGTCTCCCGGGGTGGCCGCCTCCACCTTCAGCACCTCCGCGGGGCCGGCCCCGCGGGAGCGTGCCTTGGCGGCGTCGTCTTGGATCAGCGCCTGGCCATCGGGCTCCCCAGGGGTGATGGAGCCGCTGGGGGCGGCCAGCGATGGTTCGGCGCGCGCACCACCGCAGCCGACGATCAGGCCAAGGCCGATGAGGGTGAGCCAGCGCCTCATGGCGCGCGCCGCTCCACCTCGGGCGCGCCCGCGTCTGGTTTCTTCGCTCCGGGCGCGCGGGTGTCGGGCGCTGGCTCACCCACGGGTGGGCTGCTCACCTGGTAGGCCACGGCCCGCCACACGAGCCCGGCACCCTGAGCCTGAACTCGCAAGCGCGCCTGTCCATTGCGCGGCGCGCACCAGGTGACGTCGGTCGCCGCGCCGCGCTCGTCGCTCTGGTTCTCCACCCGCGCGCGGCCTTGGCTCACCTCGAGCGCGAGGCTCTCCGGGGCGCCTGCGTGCGCCGCCACCACGACCTGGTAGCAGGCCCCAGCCCGCGTCGGCAGCGCGAGCGTGGTGTGCCCCACCACCCCGAGCCACTCCCGCTGGCGCCCGCTGTCCGCCGGGGGCGGCGTGCGTTGGCGCAGCCAGCGCAGCGCGAGCTGGTTCTTGGTGAGGGTGCTGAAGTGGTCTGGCAGCGGGGGCAGGGGCCAGCGGGTGATCAGCGTGATGACGGGAGCGCGCGGCATGCCGCCCAGGGCGCCGAGCCGCACCTCGCCGGGCGTCGAGGTGCAGAACTCGACGTGCGCGTCGAGCGCCTCCGAGTGATCGGCCGCCACCAGCGCGCCGTCGGGCAGCCGGCGCAGCTCCAAATCCAGATCGAAGCTGACGCCCGCCCCCGGCGGATCGGGCGGGCCCAATAAATCCACACGGAAACATCCGGGCAGCAGATCGAGATCCACCCGGGCCTGACCCGTGGCGTCCGTCATGAGGGAGCGCTGGAACAGGGACGCGTCTCCCCGCAGCTCCGCCTGGCGCCGGAGCGTCGCGAAGCGCTCCGGGAGGCTCGCCCGCGTCGCGCGGGGACCGATGGAGCTGGGCTCGATGACGGGCCCCGTCTGCCGCGCCGGCAGGCGCGAGCGCACCCGCCGCGGGCGCTTCGCTGAGGCGGCGACGACGCGCTCGAGCACGCCGCGCGGTGAGCGCATCTCGATCACGGCGCCGCCGAGCGCGCCCCGCGCGGCGCCGCAGCGGGTGAGCTCGATGAGGCCCGCGACGCTGCCGATGGGGGGCTCGGGTGCGCCGCCTGCCGCTGGCGGCAGGTGCAGCGTGAAGCTCACCCGCTCATGGCTCAGGAGCACCAAGGTGGTGCAGCGCTCGGCGCTGAGCGCCTCACGCGGCAACGCGAGCGGCCGCTGCTCACCGCGCTCCATCAGGCGCGGCGCCGCCACGTCGCTGAAGGGCAGGCGCGCGAGCTGCTTCTTCGCTTGGGCTACGTCGTGCATCAGCTCGGCGCGCGCCGGCGCCGCGCCAAACCCCAAAAAAAGCAGCAAGCTGAGCCCACCGAAGCGCGCCGCGCGATGAGCTGGGGTGCTCCATGGGTTGCTACGTGGGAACACGCTGGCTCGCGCTCGTCGCGAGCCGATGAGCGCCGCGCGCCTCCTGCACAGCCTCACGAGGCGCACTGTCATGCGATGAAGAGCCGCCACGCGATGAAAGCCGATACAGCGTGGAGGGCTGTCACTCGATGGAGAAGGGTGCTTCGACGAAGCTCCGGGTGGCCTCATCCCACACGAAGAGCCGGTGCGCGCTGACCACGCCCTGGTCCACCGCGGTGACCAAGTAGGTGAGGGCGTGGGTCGGGCCGCCGTCGCCGCCGAGGGTCATGCTGGCGGCGTCTTCCTCGGAGAAGTAGGCGCCGCAGTCGAGGTGGGAGTGGAAGAAGACCTTGACCGGGCGCTCCGCGGCGCGCCCTTCGGCGAGCGCGCGCTCGAACTTCAGCGCGTTCACCTTGAAATACTCGCGACCCGTGCGCGGGTGCCCTTCGGGATCGGCCTGGTGGTACTTGTTCGCGAGGTTCTCGAGCTCGATCGCCTCGTCCACCAAGAGCGGCTCGGCGGCGGGGCCGCTCAGGTAGCCGCAGGCCTCCTCGTCGCGCGCGTAGGCCTCGCGCGCCGCCTGCTCCACGCGCGCGATGACGCTCGCGCCGATGCGGAGATCACCCTTGATCCATGCGGGCTCGGTCATGGGCTTCCTATCGGTGAGCCCCAGGCGGGCGTCAATCGTCGCTGCCCACGCGCGGCGTGAAGCCACTCAGGTCGGGCGCGATCCCAGGTTCGAGGCCGGTGCGTCCACCGCGCGGGCTCGCGCCGCTCGTGCGCCGCAGCGCCAGCGGTGCTTCGCGCGTCGCAGGGGTAGAGCCGCACAGCGTCCTGCACGCGCGTCACCACACGTAGCGCCGCTCCCACTTCATGGGGGCGAAGTAGCGGTCGCTCCGATCGCAGGCGATGGTCACCACCACGCCGCCGCCCTGGCTCGCTTGGAGCGCTTCCGCGAGCTTCACCGCGGCGAAGATGTTGGCGCCGGTGGAGTGCCCGACGAAGAGCCCCTCTTCCTTCGCGACGCGCTCTGCCATGTCCCAGCCGTCTTCAGTGGCCACCGGGAGGATTTCGTCGGGGAGCGTTGGATCGTAGATGTTCGGCACGATGGAGCTGGCCATGTGCTTGAGCCCCTCCAGGCCATGCAGCGCCTCCGCCGGCTCCACCGCTACGCAGCGGATGGGGTGCCCCGTTTCCGCCTGGTAATCCTTCAAGCGGCGGATGGTGCCCATGGCGGTGCCGCTGGTGCCGAGCGCGGTGACGAACGCCGAGAGGCGGCTCCCGAACGCGTCCAAGATCTCCTGTCCGGTGCCGTGGTAGTGCGCGAGCGGGTTCGAGGGGTTGGAGTATTGGTCAGGGTAGTAGTATTTCTCGGGGTGCTCCTCCACCAGGCTCCGCACCAAGCGAATCGCGCCGTCGGAGCCCTCCATGGGGGAGGAGTAGATGAGCTCGGCGCCGTAGGCCTGGGTGATGTCCTTGCGCGCCTTGGTCACGTTCTTCGGCATCACCAGGTTCACCCGGAAGTCGAGCGCCGCGCCCATCAGCGCGTAGGCGACGCCGGTGTTGCCGCTGGTGGCGTCGATCAGGATTTTATCCTGGGTGAGCTGACCACTCGCCAAGGCGTCCATCACCATGCGCTTGGCCGGCCGATCTTTCACCGAGCCGCCCGGGTTACAGAACTCGAGCTTGACGTACACCTCCACGTCGGGCGCCGTCTGCGCCACGCGCTGGAGCCGGAGGAGCGGGGTTTGGCCCACCGCCTCGATCACGTTGGCGAGGCGGCGGGAGCGGACGAGGCGATTGGGTTTCACCGGGAGTCTTCTGGAGCGAGGGCCGAGCGCAGCGCCTCGAGGGCGCGCCAGGCGCCGGCGGCGAGCTCGCGCGCCACGGGCGACTGGAACACGTTTGCGTGTGGAAAAATGGGAGCCTTGGCGAGCCGCGACAGGCTCACGCGCTGGACGCCGGCGCGCTCGAGGTAGGCGAGCTCCGTGAGGGCGGCGGCGCCCACACCGGTGGTCACGTCGAGCGCCTCGATGCGCGCCTGACCGTTGACGCCCACCTCTGGCAGGCGTCGCTGGCGGCTGTATTGATCGAACAGGGGGTGGGTCAAGCGCCGCCCGCGATGGCTGGCACGATGCTGACCTCTTCCTTGCCGCTGAGCGCGGTGTCGAGGCCGTCCAGGAAGCGGATGTCCTCGTCGCCGACGTAGATGTTCACGAAGCGCCGCACGCCCTTGTCGTCGAGCAGGCGCTCGCGGAGCCCGGGGTGCGCCCCCTCCAGGTTCTCGATCAGCTCGCGCACGGTGGCGCCCTCGATGCTCACGGCTTCTTCGCCGCCGGTGAGGGTGCGGAGCGGGGTGGGGATGCGAACGGTGGTGGCCATGATATGATTCCTTGTGGAAATGGTTGACTCAGGTAACAGCCTGACGAATGTTCAAGCGGCCCCTAGGCAGCGTTCGCTGCCCAGGTAGCGCGCGGCGGTCAAGTCGGAGACGGTGGGCGCGGCGCCGCACAGCGGGCAGCCCGGGCGGGCGCTGACGGGCACCGCGCGCAGGCGATCGCGGAGGCCGTCGTAGCTCAGCAGTGAGCCGAACACGCCAGGATCGCCCCTCAGCACGCAGAGCGCCAAGTCCGCCATCAGCGCCCCCGCGAAGCCGACCAGCGGCCCCATCACGCCCGCGCTGTCGCAGTTCTCGGCAGGCCCTTCGGGCAAGTCTTCGAACAGGCAGCGGTAACACGGGCGCCCCGCGCCGCTCACCGCCCACACCGTGGCTTGCCAACGGAGCGCGGCGCCGTGGATCAGCGGGCGCCCCACCAGGTGACAGGCGTCCGCCGCCAGGAACTTCGACGCGAAGTTGTCCACCCCCTCGAGCACCACGTCAGCACTATTGACCAACTCGAGCGCGGTCTCCGGGAGCAGCCGACCTTCCACCAGCGTGAGCTGAGCGCTGGGCACCCCGCGCCGCGCCAGGGCGCGCGCCGCCGCCTGGAGCTTGGGGGCGCCGAGGTCTGCCGCGTCGAACAAGACCTGACGGTGCAGGTTGGTCAGTTCCACCTCGTCGTCGTCCACCAGGGTGAGGTGCACCCCCGCCTCGGCGAGCGCGAGCGCCGCGGGGCACCCGAGCCCGCCCACGCCGACGATCAGGGCGCGCTGCTCAGGCATCGAAATACTCATCCAGGCTGAAGTAGCGCTCGCCGGTGTCGCACAGCACGGTGACGACCACCTGCTCCGGCGTCAGCTCACGGGCCACCTCGAGCGCCACGGCCACGTTGGCGCCGGAGCTGATGCCGACCAAGAGGCCCTCGCGGCGCCCCAGCTCACGCTTCACCTCGTAGGCGCGCTGGTCGGTGACGGTGCGGATCTCGGTTATGACGCGCGGATCATAGTTCGCGGGGATGAAGCCCGCGGCGATGCCCTGGATCTTCGACGGGCCGCGCTCGCCGCGCGACAGCGTGGCGCAGGCCTCGGGCTCCACCCCGATGACGCGGCAGTCAGGGTAGCGTTCTTTCAGGGCGCGCCCCGCGCCGGTCAGGGTGCCGCCGGTGCCCACCGCCGCCACGAAGGCGGCGAGCGCGAGATCGCCCAGGGCGTGGAGGATCTCCGGAGCGGTGGACTCATAGTGGGCGCGCGGGTTGGCGGGGTTGTCGAACTGCTGGGGCATGAAGGCGCCGGGTGTCTCGGCGACGATGGCGCGCGCGCGCAGGATGGCGCCCTCCATCTGCTGCTCTTCGGGGGTGAGCACCAGCTCCGCGCCCATGCTCTCGAGCAGCTGCCGGCGCTCCAGGCTCATGCTCTCCGGCATGGTCAGGATGCAGCGGTAGCCGCGGCGCGCCGCCACCAGCGCCAGGCCGATCCCGGTGTTGCCGCTGGTCGGCTCCACCACCACGCCGCCCGGCTCGAGCTGACCGCTCGCCTCGGCGGCCAGCAGCATGCTGTAGCAGATGCGGTCCTTGACGGAGCCGCCGGGGTTCTGACTCTCGAGCTTGGCGAGCACGCGGGCGCGCGCGGGCTCGGGCTCGAGCCGCGTGATCTCGACCAAGGGGGTGTCCGTGATCAGGTCGAGGACGTCTTGGTAGATATGAGGGTAACTGACCGTCTCAGCCATGGCTTCGTGGAGGGGACTAGGGTGCGCGGCGGCGTGGGTCGCTGGTAGGGGCGGGTTTCAAACCCGCCCGGGTTAGGGTGGGCTCAGATCGAGTAGACGTAGCGCCGCGCGCCGGGCCGCGGCAGGCCCAGCTCGTCCGCGCGCAGGCACATGTCGTTCAGGCTGACGCCCGCGAAGCAGCGCTCCACCTGGGACGAGAGATCGCGCAGGATGCTCTCGGTGACGTAGCGCGCGTCGTCCGCGGTGAGCCGCGGGGCGCGCGGCTTCTCCCCCAGCACGATCGGCCCCTCCAGCGCGACCACCACCTCACTCAGCTGGATTTGCCCCGCCGGGCGCGCCAGCGAGTAGCCGCCCTGCGGGCCGCGCTTGGAGACGACGATGCCCGCCCGCTTCAAATCCTGGAAAATCTGCTCCAAGAACCGCGGAGGGATGGCCTGCCGATCCGCTATTTCCTTCACCTGCGTCGGCTTGCCCTCGTTGTAGAAGGCGATATCGAACAACGCGCGCATGGCGTAACGCCCCTTGTTCGACAGCTTCACGCGCCTGTATCTGCGTTGCCCCATCGGCTTTGTCAAGATTGGAAGGGCGAGCGGCCCGAGCAGGTCGGTCAGCTCACGCGCACGCGCACGCTGGCGCTCATTCCCCGCGAGCTGGGGCAGCGTGGGAGAGCGATCGATGTAGGGCCGCCTTCACGTCGAGTTTTGGGGCTTGACGATGGCGACCTGACCTGACGTGGCTCGCTCGCAGCGCTCACGGCGCGGTGCCGTCTAACCCCCACCCTCCCATGACGCGCAGCCCGATGCGCGCTACCTGACGCAAAGTGTCTCAGCCTCGGGTCACCCGGATGAGGCACCTCTCAGGCGCTCGCCCGAGGCGCGCGGAGCGTGGGCAGCTTTTTCCAATCCAGCTGCTTTTTAGTGGTTTCGTGCGTCGCGAGAGATTGTCCAGCGCGGCGCTGGGTGGTACCTCATGATGGCGCGGAGCGCGTTCTTATTTCTACGTGGAAACGGATGGGCCACATGCGGGATGGATCGGAGCGGGGCGTGCGTGGGCGAGTCGGCAGGCGAGCGAGCGGCTCTGCTCCGTCGCCGGTTCTTGGGGTCTCTCACCTCGACGTCACCGCGGCGGCGCGGGGTCGGCTGGCCGCGTTGGGTCAGCTGGCTGCGCGCTCACTGGGCGTGCTGGGGCTGGCGGGGCTCCTGCTGGCTTGCTCGGGCGAGTCGAGCAGCGACGGGGAGGTGTGCAGCGCGGAGACGCCGTCGGCTCCGGCGCAGTGCGGTGGTTGCCGTGACTGCGTCGCGCGCTGCATCTGCGAGACAGGGTCGAGCTTCGACGGCTGCTTGACGGCGTGCGGGCTGTCGTCGAGTGGCGGTGAGGGTGGCAGCGGCGCGGTCGGGGGCAGCGGCGCCGAAGGTGGCAGCGGCGCAGCCCCTGGCGGCAGTGGTGGCAGCGGCGCGGTCGGGGGCAGCGGCGGCGGCACCTTCGCCCAGGCGACGGGCCTCAGGATCCAGGAGGTTTCCATCTGGCAGAGCGTGAAGGTGCCGCTGATGCAAAACGGCGGCGCGGTGTCGAGCCCCAACGCCCCAGTCATCGCGGGGCGCCCGGCGCTGGTCCGGGTGTACGTGAGCCCCGACGCGGAGTGGCAGCAGCGTGAGCTGGTCGCCCGCGTGGAGATCGACGGTCAGGCGTTCGAGGGTCGGGCGGCCCCCGCAGCCGCCTCGGCTGACGGTGATCTCGGCTCCTCCTTCAACGTCCAGATCCCGGCGGCGGCGATCCAGCCCGGCTCCAGCTACGCGGTGACGCTGCTCGAGACGAGCCCCAACCCGGGGCCCGGCAGCAGCGCCGGCACGCGCTTCCCGAGCGGCGGCGCCGAGGCGCTGAACGCGCAGGACGCGCGCGGCTCGCTCCAGGTGGTGCTGGTGCCCATCGAGGTCGGCGGGTTCACGCCCGACGTGGGCCCGGCGCGCGTGCAGTCCTATGTCGACCGCCTGACCGCGCTGATGCCGGTGAGCGGCGTGGAGATGTCGGTGCGCCAAGCGGTGCGCTTCGATGGCAACGTGCGCGCGAACGGCAACGGCTGGAGCAGCGTGCTGAGCGCGATTTACCGGCTGCGTCAGCAGGACAACCCCGCGCGCCGCGTCTACTACTATGGCCTCCTGGCGCCCGCCGGTAACGCGTACTCGTTCTGCTCTTCGGGCTGCGTCGCGGGGCTGAGCGGCATGCCGGGCGCGTCGGACGACTACCAGCGTGGGTCCATCGGTTTAGGTCACTTCCCTGACGGTAGCGACATCGGCGCGGGGGACACCATGGCGCACGAGCTGGGGCACGCCCTGGGGCGCCCCCACACCCAGTGTCAGACGGGGGAGAATGGCAGCGGGTACCCCTACACGAACGGGCAGATCGGCTCCTGGGGCTATGACGTCGCGGCAGCGCGGCTCCGGGCGCCCACCACGAACTTCGACGTGATGGGCTACTGCAACCCCAACTGGATCAGCGACTACAACTTCAAGCGCATGTTCGATCGCCTGACTTTCGTCCACGGCGGTGGGCAGCTGACGCCGCCGAGCGATCCAGCGCGCCGGCCGGGCGACTTCATGAGCTTCGTCATGGATGCTGACGGCTCGGTGAGCCGCGCGGAGGATGTCCGGCTCCGCAGCCACGCGTTGGGTGAGGAGCACGAGGTGGCGCTGGTGGACGACGCAGGTCAGGTGCTCGAGCGGCTCGCCGGCTTCTACTACCCCGCGGCCGAAGAGGAGCTCGGCGGGATCTTGCTGGTGCCGAGGTCGCCTGGGGTCTCCCACGCGCGCGGCCTCTCGAGCGGCCTCACCCCAGCGGGCGTGATCACGCCGTTGACAAAGACGACGTTCGGGTTGAGAGAGCTCCCGTAATGAGGTCAAAGCACAGCTTCGAGGCGGTGTTGGCGGTCCTGACAGGGGTTTTGGGGGTTGGCTGCGACGACGCGGCCAAGGACGCGCCCCTACCTGCCGCGGAGCTCTCTGTTGGTTCGGAGCCCTCAGCGTCTACCGTGACGGCGCCCTCGGCTACGCCGGTGGCTCCGTCAGCCGCCGAAGCGCCTGCGAGCGCTCAGGCGCCCACCGCCGAGGCGCCGAGCGCAGCGCCCCATGCCAAGGCACCGCCCGCCGTCTCCGCCAAGGAGGTGGCCGCGCCCGCCCCAGCGCCCAGCGCCAGCGGCAAGCCCGCCGCCTGCGCACCCGGCGGCTGCGCGCCCGGCATGTGCGGCGGCGGCAGCGCAGATTGAACAGGGTTCGAGACTAACTCAAAGAAAAGGGCGGCCACGCAGGCCGCCCCTCCAGCGCACTGTTCCCTTACGGAAACACCGCGACGCCAGGTGCGGGAGCAGCGGCGCCGCGGCTCAGTACAGCGCGTTCAGCTGGGCGCCGTAGCGCTGCATCACGTTGCGGCGCTTCAGCTTCAGGGTGGGCGTCAGCATGTCATTCTCGGTGCTGAAGTCCTCGGTGACGATGATGAAGTCGCGCGGGCGCTCGAAGCCCTTGAAGTCCTTGCTGTACTTCTCGAGCTCGCCTTGCAGCGTGGCCTTCAGGGCGGGGCTCTGACTGGCGGCCTCCGGCTCCACCCCGTTCTCCGCCGCCCAGACCTTGAGCGCGTCCGGATCCGGCACCACCAGCGCCACGTTGTGGGGCTTGTTGTCGCCGTAGATCATCACGTTGGCGACGAGCGGGCTCAGCTTGAGCTTCTCCTCGAGCGGCGCGGGCACGACGTACTTGCCGTTCTCGAGCTTGTACTGCTCCTTGATGCGGCCGGTGATGTAGAGGTAGCCCTCGTCGTCCAAGCGGCCCATGTCGCCGCTGCGGAAGCCGCCGTCCTCGCGCAGCACCGCGGCGTTCTCCTCGTCGCGGTTGTGGTAGCCCTGCATCACGTTGGGGCCGTAGATCACGATTTCGCCCTGGTCGTCGTTCTCCGCGCCCTCCGCGTCGATCTTGATGGTGACGCCGGGGATGGCCTTCCCCACGCTGCCGATCTTGCGGTTGCCGGGGTAGTTGGCGGTGGCGATCGGGCTCGTCTCGGTGAGGCCGTAGCCCTCGTAGACCATGATGCCGAGCGCGTCGACGAACTCGGCCACCGTCTTGTCGAGGGCGGCGCTGCCGCTGATGGCGTACTTCAGGCGGCCGCCGAACTTCTGGCGGATCTTGCTGAAGATGAGCTTGTCCGCCAGCGAGAGGCCGATGCCGCTGCCGAAGCCGAGCGACTCACCGTTCGAGCGCCGCGTGGCGTTCTGGATGCCAGAGCGAAACAGGCTCTGAATGAAGCCTGGCTTCTCCGTCATCTGCTTGTTCACGCCGTCGAAGATGCGGTTGAAGATGCGCGGCACCGCGTAGAGAATCGTGGGCTGCACCTCGGCGAGGTTCCCCACGAGGTTCGGGATCTCGTCGTTGATGCCGATGGAGCAGCCCATGCTGATGAGGCCGTGGAGCTCGCAGGTTTGCCCCATGGAGTGCGCCCAGGGCAGGAAGGAGAGCGAACGATCCTCGCACTCGAAGGTGAAGATCTCGTGGATCGCGTTCAGGTTCGAGCAGATGTTCGAGTGGCTGAGGATGACGCCCTTCGGGTTGCCCGTGGTGCCGGAGGTGTAGATGAAGCCGGCGATCTCCTCGCCTTGGGGCTGCTCCGCCGGTACGGGGGATCCTTCGCCCTTCGCCAGCAGCGCGACGTAGGAGTCCGCGGCGTCGCTCGGGCCCTCGAAGTTCACGATGTGCTCGAGCTGCGGCAGATCCGGCTGGATGCGCTTGAGCTTCTCGTACACCGCCTGGTTGGCGGCGAGCACCACCTTGGCCTCACAGTCGTTCAAGATGAACTGCCACTCGTCGGGCTTCTGCGCCTGGTACATCGGGACGTACGCCGCGCGGAGGCCGTAGGTCGCGTAGCAGCCCACCGCCCACTCCACGCGGTTGTCGGCGATCACCGCCACCTTGTCGCCGGGACCGACCCCGAGCGACTTCAGTGCCGCGCGGAAACGATCGACGTCGGCCTTGAAGCTCTTGTAGTCGTTCCAGCTCCAGCCGCCGTCACTCTTGGTGCCGAACAGGAGCCGGTCACCAAAGTTTTGCGCACTGCGCTCGAGCACCTCAACCAGGTTCTTGAACTTCTCAGCCATGCTCTCCTCAACTCGGGTCGTTCGGGTGGTCTTCGGGGTTACAAGCGGGGAGGGTCCCCACCTCCGCGCTCGAGGCGCGCGGCGCGCGCTGCTCGAGTCTGGCGTCGAGGGCGCGGCGCGCGCCCGGCGGCGTGGCTCGACAGGGCAGGCGCGGGCGCCGGCCTGCTAGGCCAGGGGCTCCTTCTACGGGACGTTTCGCGTCGCTACAAACGGTTTCGCGGCGGTTTCGGAGGCGGCGGTACGGCGCGGCGCCACGCTGCCTCGCGGCGTACCCTGCGAGCGGTCTGGAGCGCCGACCAGCGCTAGCCAACCCCCCAAAAAACCAGCTGACGACGCGGCGCGGCTTGCCCGTCTCGAGATCCTGGGGCAGAGAGCGAGACCCGCGAGATGCCGAGTTATTCCCTGATCACCTTCGGCTGTCAGATGAACCAGCACGACTCCGAGCGGATGGAGGAGGTGCTGCGGCGCGCGGGCTACGTGCCGAGTGAGGGGGTGGAGCAGGCGGACGTGGTGCTGCTCAACACCTGCAGCGTCCGCGAGAAGGCCGAGCAGAAGCTGCGGAGCGAGGTGGGGCGACTCGGCGTGCTCAAGCGGCGGCGCCCGGAGCTGATGATCGGCGTCGCGGGCTGCGTGGCGCAGCAAGAGGGCGAGCGGCTGCTCCGCAAGATGCCGCAGATCGATCTCTTGGTAGGCCCTGACCACATCGCCTCACTGCCCGCGGTGCTGCGGGAGCTCGAGGGCGGCGCGCCGCCCCAGGTGCTGGCGGGCTTCGACGTGGAGGCGCCGCGGTTCTTGAGCGCGGAGCCGGGCGCCTTGGGGCGCCAGGCGGTGAGCGCCTTCGTCACCGTGATGAAGGGCTGCGACGAGCGCTGCTCGTTCTGCATCGTCCCCACCACGCGCGGCCCCGAGCGCTACCGTCCGGCGCGGGAGATCGTCGCCGAGTGTACCCTGCTGGTCCAGGCCGGCGCCCGCGAGATCACCCTGCTGGGTCAGACGGTGGACAGCTACCTCGACCCGGAGCGCAGCCTCACCCCGGCGCCCGCCGACGCGCCGCTCATCGCCGAGGCGCGCAGCCGTCGCGGCGCGGGGCTGAGCCATGACGTGAGCGAGTTCCCGGCGCTGCTACGCGCCATCGCCGAGGCCACGCCGGCCCTCGCGCGCCTGCGCTACACGAGCCCGCACCCGCGCCACCTCACCCCGCAGCTCATCTGCGCGCACCGTGAGCTGCCGGTGCTGGCGCGCCACGTCCACATGCCGGTGCAGTCGGGGAGCGACGCGGTGCTGCGGCGCATGATCCGCCGCTACAGCGTGGCGGAGTACCTGGAGCGCACCGGGCGCCTCCGTGAGGCGGTGCCAGGGCTCACGCTGTCCACCGACGTCATCGTGGGTTTCCCTGGGGAAACGGACGCTGATTTTCAGGCGACGCTCGACCTGGTGGAGCAGGTGGGCTTCGTCGGGGTGTTCGGCTTCAAATACTCGGAGCGCCCCGGCACCGCGGCGCTGAAATTCGAGGACGACGTGCCGGAGGCGGTGAAGAGCGCGCGCCTCACGGCGCTGTTCGAGCGCTCGGAGCGGCTCCAGCGCGCGCACCTCGCGGCGCTGGTGGGCAGCGTGCAAGCGGTGCTGGTGGAGGGCCCGGGGAAGACGGGCGGCTACTCCGGGCGCACCTCGCGGAACGAGATCGTGCACCTCGGCGCGAGCGCGGACGTCACGGGGGAGCTCTGCCAGGTGAAGATTGTTTCAGCGTATAAACACAGCCTGCTGGGCGAGCTGGTGGACGCCGCGCGGCGCGCGCCGCCGCCAGCGCCTGGTGAGCGCGGAGCCCAGGGCCCAGGTGAGCCGCCTCGCGCCGAGCTGCGCGGGCGCGTCAGCCTGCCGGTGGTGTGAGGCTGAGGCTGGAGCACGACCATGGCCATCGTTCGTCCTTACTTCGATCGCGCGCCCGTCATTGGAGCGGATGTGTTCCTGGCGGAGAACGCCGTGGTGGTGGGCGAGGTGACCCTCGCGGAGGGGGTCAGCGTTTGGTATGGCGCGGTGCTGCGCGGTGACGTGGGCGCCATCTACGTCGGCGCGCGCAGCAACATCCAAGACAACGCCACGGTGCACCTGACCGGCGGCGTGAGCGACGCGCGCATCGAAGAGGACGTCACCGTGGGGCACAACGCCGTGATCCACGGCGCGCTGGTGCGCCGCGGCGCGCTGATCGGCATGGGCTCGGTGATCCTCGATCAAGCGGAGATAGGGGAGGGCGCCATCATCGCCGCCGGGGCGGTGGTGCCGCCGCGGATGCGGGTGCCGCCGCGGGTGCTGGTGCGCGGCAGCTCCGGGAAGGTCGTGCGGGAGCTCACGGAGGCGGAGGCGCGCCAAGGGGCGGAGGGGGCGATCATCTACCAGGAGCTCACGCGCGGGCACCGCTAGCGCGCTGGTTCATGCGCTGCCAGTCCGTAGGGGCGGCCCCCGTGGCCGCCCGACGCCGAGCGTGCGCTGTCAGCGCAGCTGCCAGTGACGCCGAGCGCGCGCTGTCAGCGCAGCTGATGATGACGCCCCGCGCTGTCAGCGCAGCTGACGGTATCGCCTCCCATCGGCTATCCGTATGAGAACGGTGCGCGCGCTGTCAGTACGGCGCTTGGTGGCACATCATCAGGTTACCTGACGCTCAGCCGCCGCCGACGAAGTGCACGATCTCGAGCTCGTCGCCGTCGCTGAGCTGGGTGACGGCGTGCTCGGCGCGCGGCACCACCTGGCGGTTCAGCTCCACGGCCACGGGGCCGCTCGTGAGCGCGAGGTGCTCGAGCAGCCCGCGCACGCTGAGCCCCGTGGGGACCTCCTGGGGCTCGCCGTTGACGATCAGGTTCATGGCGGCGAAGGCTAGCCCAGCGCTGGCAGGGGGCCAGGCGCGCGCTCCAGGGCTCGCGGCGGCGATCTCAGGAAGGCCGCCGCGCTGGGTGGCGTTAGTGGGGCATGGCCCGACAACTTTGCATGGCGCCCCGCCGCGCCGGTAGGATCGTGCTGTGACGCCTCCGCCCAGCTACCGACCGCTCACGCGCACCCAGGCGGACTGGGAGATCGCGCCGCGGCGTGGCTTGGAGCCGCCCCGGCGGCGGCGGCGGTGGCTCTTGCCGACCTTGCTGGTGACGCTCAGCGCCGCCGTCACGGGCGGGCTGACCTACGGCTACTACCGCTATTTGCCGCCGGACCGCTCGCTGCCAGGGACCTACGTGGCGGGCAAGCTGCAGCCAGAGCACCGCGATCTAGGCGCGTGGCTGGAGGAGCGGCGGGCGGCGCTCAGGGATCAGACGGTGCTGCTCAACCTGGACCACCAGGTGTTCGAGGCGCGGCTCGGGAGCCTGGGGGTGGAGCTCGACGTCGCGGCCACGCTCGCGGCGACGCGCGAGCACGCGTCGCGAGGGGGCCTCGGGGCGCGGATCCATCGCTCGCTCGCGGCGCGCCGCGGTGAGGAGGTGGTGGAGGCGGTGTGGCAGGTGGACGAGGAGCGCCTGCGGGCGGCGCTCACGGCGCTCGCACCCGAGGTGCAGATCGATCCCGTGGACGCCCGGCTCGACCTCGAGCACAAACAGAAGATCCACGACGAGCCGGGGCAGGTGCTCGACCTCGAGGCCAGCGTGCAGGCGATTTCGAGCGGCCCCTTCGAGGCGGACGCGCTCTTGCCGCTGAAGGTGAGCGCCGTGCCCGCGCGCGTGACGGTGGACATGCTGGCTGACGTGGACGTGACCCAGGTGCTGGGCTCGTTCGAGACGAGCTTCGCCGGCACGGGGGAGGGCCGCGCCGTGAACATCCGCACCGGCGCGAGCTACCTGAACGGCACCGTCCTCGCGCCGGGCCAGGTGCTGAGCTTCAACGAGCGGGTGGGGGAGCGCTCGCTGTCACGCGGCTTCACCTGGGCGCCGGTCATCTTGGATGACGAGCTCACCCCGGGGATCGGCGGCGGGATCTGTCAGGTGGCCTCCACGCTGCACGCCGCCTCCGTCTACGCAGGGGTCAGCGTGACTGACCGTCGTAGCCACAGCCGCCCCATCGGCTACACCCCGCTCGGCCTCGACGCGGTGGTGGTGTGGGGGCACGTCGACTTGAAGATCAGGAACGACTACGACACGCCCATCATCATCCACGCCTTCATCCCCACGCCGGGCGTGTTGAAGGTGGAGTTGCTCGGCCGCGCGGCGCCCAAGGTGGAGTACAAGTATGGCGTCGCGCGGGTGTACGACTTCTACCGCCGCATCACCACCAAGCCGTGGCTCGAGGAGCGCCGCGTGCTGAAGCAGCGCGGGCGCAAGGGCTACGACGTGTTCAGCATCGTGAAGGTGACGCACCCGAACGGCCGAGTGGAGGAGCGCAGCTACTCCAGCGTGTATCGCCCGGTGCCCGAGGTGTTCTGGGTGGGGCCGAGCTTCGACGTGGATCAGCTGCCCGAGGTGCCGGAGGGCGTGCGGAGCGTGCAGCTCGACGGCCGTGAGCTGCCAGCGGAGCTGTTCGGCGCCGATCCCTACGCGGGCAGCTCGGGCTGATTGGATCGGCCACTCGACGTGAGGTTCGATCGGGGGGTTGGACGGGTAGTCACCCCACCGCGCTGCGCGCCCGATCCGGCGCGCCCCGTCGCCAGCCGTTCATCCACTCTAGGGACCCGCGCGGCTTGATCTGAGCGGCTCAGCGACTAAACCGGAGCCCCGTGTCGCCTCATCGCCTGACCCTCGAACGCCGCACGGCGCATCGTGTCGCGACGAGCGCCAAGCTCGCTGCGCTGGCCGTGCTCGTGCTCTCGGGCGTGGGGTGCAAGTCAAAACCTGCGACAGAGGAGGCCGCCGCCTCCGCGCAGCCCTCGGGTGAGCCCACCGCGCCGCCGCTGTCTACCCTGGTGGTCGACCACGGAGAGCTCGACACGGTGGCTCCGGAGAACGCCGCGCAGATCGCCGCCACCCAGGTGGCGACCATCGTCTACGCGAAGCCGCACAAGGAGTCGCGGCGGCTCGGCTACCTACGCCTCGGGGCGATCGTGAAGCGCGACCCGGAGCCGATGAAGAAGCAGGTCGGGGAGTGCAAGGGGGATTGGTACCACGTGTACCCGATGGGTTACGTCTGCACCGAGGACGCCACCATCGATCTCGAGGCGCCGCTCGTGCGCGCCACGCGGCGCCGCGCCCACACCGACAAGCCGCTGCCCTACGCCTATGGCTTCGTGCGCGCGACCGCGCCGCAGTACCTCCGGGTGCCGACCAAGGCCGAGCAAGAGAAGAGCGAGTTCGGGCTCCAAGAGCACCTCAAGTGGTACGCCGAGAACGCGGCGGAGGTGCAGAAGGTGGACTTGGGAGCCAACGACGTCCCGCTCGATTCACGCGGCATCGCGCGGCCTGGCGTGGAGCACCCACCCGGCTTCCGGCTGTCGACGGAGCTCAGCCGCTCGGAGCTCTTCGGGGGCACGGGGGAGGAGCCCGCGGCGCCGTGGTGGCTCGAAGGGGGCCGGAAGATCCCGAACGTGTCGGGCTTCAACGTCCCTGACTACGCCATCTTCGCCGATCGCGTGCGGCGCAAGACGGGGCTCTCCTTCGTGGACGCGTTCGTCGCCGAGGAGGGCGGCCTCGAGCGCGGGTTCGCCGTGACGGTGGACATGCGGCTGATCCCCACCACCAAGGTGAAGCCCGACACCGGCTCCCCCTTCCACGGCGTGGAGCTGACGGGTGACATCCCCGTCCCGTTCGCCTTCGTCATCACCCGCGACGCCAAGACCTACAAGCTGCTCCGCGGTAAAGATCAGGTGAAGGCCGATGGCAGCCTGCCGCGGCGGGCGATCGTGCCGGTGAGCGGCAAGGCGCGCATCAAGGCGGGGAAGCGCTACTACCAGACGCTCAAAGATCCCACGCGCTGGATGCGGGCGGAGGACATCGGCATCGTGACGCCGCCGCGCGAGTGGCCCGCCGTCGCCGAGAAGGGCGAGAAGTGGATCGACGTCTCCCTCGGGCAGCAGACGCTCGTGATGTACGAGGGCAAGCGCGCTTGGTACGCGACGCTGGTCAGCACCGGGAAGCCGCGCTTCGGTGATCCGAAGACGACCAACGCCACGCCGATGGGCGTGTTCCGCCTGCAGTCGAAGCACATCGCCGCCGTGATGGACTCCGAAGAGAACTCCAGCGTCGCCGGGGGCAAGAAGGCGGGCGGCGGTGGCGGGCCGCGCTACGACGACGAAACCCGCGCCACCATCGCGCGCCTGAAGAAGGCGGAGGCCGACGGCGCGAAGCTGAACGACGAAGACCGGCGGCGGCTCGCCAACATCAACCGCGGGCGGCACCCGGAGTACGGCGTCACCCAGCGCCGCGGCGCCGGCGGCTTCGAGCTGCGTGACGTCCCTTGGATCCAGTATTTCGAGGCGGGCTACGCGCTGCACGGCGCCTACTGGCACGACGTCTTCGGTATCCCGCGCAGCCACGGCTGCATCAACCTCTCGCCCATCGACGCGCGCTTGGCCTTCATGTGGACCGACCCGCCGCTGCCGCCGGACTGGCACGGCATCAACATCGGCGACGACATGGGCCAGGGCACGACCGTCAGCGTCCGCGAGTAGGCGCTCCATGCACGCCAATCAAGCTGACGATGTGCCCTGTCAACCCAAGGGGTGCTGTGCGCATCCTGCCGAGCCGCGCGGCCTCACGCCGCGTCATCTTTAAGGCAGATGAGCTGACGAATGCCTTGGGGTCAACAGCACTGTCCTTTTGGTCAGCTACACTGATTGAATCACGGCGCAGGGAAGCCGCTCGGCTCGATCGCGAAGGCCGCGTTGATCAGCCCCACGTGGGAGTACGTCTGAGGGAAGTTACCCCACTGCTGCCCGGTGGCAGGATCGATGTCCTCGCTGAACAGGCCGACGTGGTTCGCGTGACCGAGCAGCTGCTGGCAGGCCTCCATGGCCTCCTCACGGAAGCCTAGGCGCGCGAGCGCCTCCGCCGCCCAGAAGCCGCAGACCGTGAAGGTGCTGTGGGTCTCGCCGATGCCGTCGAAGTGGGTGTAGCGCCGCATTAGGTAGCGATCGACGCTGAGCCGCTTGCACAGCTCGCGAACGTGGGGCTCGGCGCGCTCGTCGCCGGGCGCGAGGTAGCCGAGGTTCACCATCATGAACAGCGACGCATCGGCGTTGTGGTTCGCTGGGTCGCTCGACTCCGCGTAGTAGCGCGCCTGGGGGCGGTAGCAGCGCTCCTCGATCAGGGCGCGGGCGCGAGCCGCGAGCCGCGCGCCGCGTTCGGTCAGCTCGGCGTCGCCGATGGCTTCGCCGATACGCCGGGCGAAGCGGGCTCCCGCCCAGTGGAAGAGCAGGGGGAAGGTGTGCAGCGCCGGCGGCCCGCGGTACTCCCAGATCCCGGCGTCTGGGATCTCCATCGTGGCCTCCACCCGCGCGAGCAGGCGCCGCACCAGCTGCGCGTCGCGCTCGCGCGGCGTGGTGCCGAAGCGCACATCGAGCAGCAGCGGGGCGATGGCGGCGATCATCTCGCCGTACACGTCGTTCTGCACCTGGAGGTACGCCGCGTTGCCGGCGCGCACCGGCGGGTTCCGATCGAGGTAACCCCGGAGGTGCGTGAGCTCTTGCTCGCTGAGCTCCGTCTCCCCGCCGATGCCGTACACCGGCTGGAGCTCCCCCCCCTCGGCGACGTTGTGCAAGAAGGAGATGAAGCGCTCCCACTCCTCGAAGTGGCCGATGCGCCGCATGGCTTGCAGCGTGAAGTAGGTGTCACGGAGCCAGCAGTAGCGGTAGTCCCAGTTCCTGCCGGAGCCCGGGTGCTCAGGGAGGCTGGTGGTGGCGGCGGCGGTGATGGCGCCGGTGTCCTCGTGCTGGTGGAGCTTCAAGGCCAGCGCCGAGCGGATCACGTCGCGCTGGAGCACCCCGGGCAGGGTCAGGTGCTTCACCCAGGTCTCCCAGTAGCTCCGGGTGCGCGCGAGGAACAGCTCGCAGGTCTCTTCGAGCGGCGCCTCGAGCGGCTCGCCCCAGGTGAGCACGAAGTAGGTGGGGCGCTCGAGCAGGAAGGGGCGCCCGTCCGCGACGTAGCTGAGCGGCGCGCTGGTGGTCAAGCGTAGCGGCCCCTCGGCGAGCCGCCACTCGAGGTGGTTGCTGGCGACGTAGCCCGTGAGCTCGCGCGCGCCGTAGTCGTACACCGGGCGGCAGCGGACCACGACGCTCGGGCGCCCGGCGAGCGGCCTCGCGCAGCGCACCAACATCTTCGGCTTGAAGGAGCGCTCGTACTGCTTGAAGCGTGGCGCGAAGTCGATCAGCTCGAAGCTGCCAGTTTCCGTGTGGAATTCTGTGCGCGCGATGTTGGTGTTTGGCAGGTAAGCCTGGTGTGACTCGTACGCCGCCTCGCGCGGGCGCACGGAGAGCTCACCGCCGCGCTCGGAGTCGAGCAGCGAGCCGAACACGAAGCTCGAATCGAAGCGCGGCCAGCACAGCCAAGAGACGGCGCCCGAAGGGTCGATCAGCGCTTGATAGCCGCAGTTGCCGATGAGGGCGTGTCTCACGCGACGCTGTGCCTTGGGCCGCTGTGCCTCGGTTGCTTGGGCTGTTCGGTCTTCACTGGGCTGGCTGGGTTGGGACCGTGCTCCTCAGAGCGGGGCGGCGCGTGGGTTGGTCTGAGGGGCGCACCATGCCATAAGGGGCTCGCGATGGGTAAGGCCAAGCTTTGGGTGGCCTCCGCGCGGCTGCCGGTCACCATGACGCGGCACGCGGAAGGTTGGGAAGTGCGCCCGAGCACGGGGGGGCTGGTGACCGCGCTCAACGGGGTGGCCGAGCGGCGCGCGTTCTCCTGGGTGGGCTGGCCAGGCTCGGCGGTCGCCGAGGGCGAGCAGGAGGCGGTGCGGAGCGAGCTCGCGCGGCGCTCCGCGGTGCCGGTGTTCCTCGCCAAGTCGGACATCGCGGGCTTCTACGAGGGCTTCAGTAACCGCGTGCTGTGGCCGCTGTTCCACGCTCAGGGGGAGCGCTCGCGCTTCGATCGCGCAGCGTGGCGCGCTTACCAGCGCGTGAACCAGCGCTTCGCCGACGCCCTGTGCGCCCTGGCTGCGCCGGGCGATACCGTCTGGATTCATGACTACCAGCTGGCGCTGGTGCCGGAGCTGCTGCGGCGGCGTGGCCTCGCCTGTCGCATCGGCTTCTTCCTCCACATCCCGTTCCCCGCCGCGCAGATCTACCGCTCCCTCGTCACCCGCGAGGAAATCCTACGCGGCCTGCTGGGGGCGGACCTGGTGGCGTTCCACAGCTACGAGTACGTGAGCCACTTCCGCTCGGCGTGCCTGCGGGTGCTGGGGCTCGAGAGCGCGCCCGGCGCCATCTCGCTGCCGTCCCACCAGGTGGAGCTGGGGGTGCTGCCGATTGGTATTGATCCTGACGAATTCGCCCAACTGTGCGCGAGCGACGAGGCCAAGCAGGAGCTCGCGCGGCTCCGGACCACCCACGCGGCCAAGCAGCTGGTGGTGGGGGTGGATCGCCTCGACTACACGAAGGGGATCCGGGAGAAGCTCTCGGCGTATGCCACCTTCCTCAGTCGCAGCGCTCGCCACCGCGAGCGCGTGGTGCTGATCCAGATCGCCGCGCCGTCGCGCACCGGGGTGGAGGAGTACCAGGCGCTGAAGCGCGAGGTGGACGAGCAGGTGGGCAGCATCAACGGGCGCTTCGGCACCGCGTCGCACACACCGCTCGTGTACGTGAACCAGGCTTACACCCGCGCGCGCCTGGCGGGGCTCTATCAGGCCGCCAAGGTGGCGCTGGTCACCCCGGTGCGCGACGGGATGAACCTGGTGGCGCTCGAGTACATCGCCGCGCGGCGCGAGCTCGGCGGTACGTTGCTGCTCAGCGAGTTCACCGGCGCGGCCCACTGCCTGCCCGGCGCGCGCCTGGTGAACCCACACAACACCGAGCAGGTGGCGACGGAGCTGGCGGAGGCGCTCAGCCTGGTGCCGTCGCCGGTGAGCGACTCGTTTCAGACCATGCTCGAGTTCGTGGACTTGAACACCAGCGCGCGCTGGGCGGAGCGCTTTCTCGAGCGCTTGGAGCGCACCCCGCCCGGGCCACGCCCCCACTTCCAGCGCCTCGACGTGCAGGAGCGGGCGCTCAGCGCGCGGCTCGCGGCAGCCGAACGCCCGCTCGTGCTGCTCGACTACGACGGCACGCTGCGTGACTTCGTGACCGATCCGGCGCGCGCCGAGCCCGACGCGGCGCTACTCGCGCTGCTCGAGCGCCTGGCCTCGCACAGCACGCTCTACATTGTGAGCGGCCGCGCCAAGAGCGCCCTCGAGGGTTGGCTCGGGGGGTTGCCGATTGGGCTCGTGTGCGAGCATGGCCTGGGCGTGAGGCACCCCGGCGGTGCGTGGGAGCACCGGCCGCCGCCGGGGCTCGAGCACCTGCGCCAGCTGCTCGCGCCTCTGCTCGCCGACTTCGTGGCGCGCACGCCGGGGAGCCGCGTGGAGCAGAAGGAGGGTGGGGTGGCGTGGCACTACCGCGCGGCGGATCCGGAGTTTGGAGCGTTTCAAGCGACGGAGCTCCAAGCGCAGCTGGAGGACACCCTCGAGCGACAGCCGTTCAACGTGCTGCGCGGGAACCGCGTGCTGGAGGTGCGGAGCGAGTTCGCGAGCAAGGGACGCGCGCTCGCGACGCTGCTTGCAGCCTACCCCCACGCGGATCTGCTGCTCTGTGCTGGTGACGACCGCACGGATGAGGAGATGATGCGTGCGATCCCGAGCGACTGGCGGGAGCGCACCCTCAGCTGTTGGGTCGGCAGCGCGCACCCCGTGGCAGACTACTGGGTCGAGGGCAGCGCCGAGCTGAAGGCGCAGCTCAGCCAGATCGCCTCGCTGTGGGCCGAGCGCGCCGCGACCTGACGGGCGCGCGTGAATCACGGGGCGCGGTCGACAGCGCACGGACATGACGCTAGAGGAAGCGACGCATGAAGGCGCTCCGCTTCAGCCTGTTCGGCTTCCCCGTGGCGATCCAGCCGAGCTTCTGGATCCTCGCGGCGCTGCTCAGCTGGGCGATGGCGGGCTCCTCCGGGAGCGGCATGGCCATCTTCGGGCGCGTGCTGGTGCTGCTCGCCATCTTGCTGGTGTCGCTGCTGGCGCACGAGCTGGGTCACGCGTTCGCGGCGCGCGCCTTCGGTGAGGCGCCGCGCATCGAGCTGCACGCCATGGGCGGGAAGACGGTGTGGTCGCCCACGCACGAGCCGTCACGGACCGAACGCGTGATCGTCACCGGGGCCGGGCCAGCGGCGGGCTTCGCCTTGGCAGCCGTCGCCTGGGTCCTGGGTTTGGCGGCTGGCGTGGCGGAGGAGCCGGGCGTCCTCGCGGGGGTGCTGGGGCTGCTGTTCATCCTCAACGTGTTCTGGTCCACCTTCAACCTGTTGCCGGTGCTGCCGTTCGACGGTGGGCACATCATGGCGGCGCTGCTCGGGCCACAGCGGCAGCGGCTGGCCCTGATGATCAGCGTCGGGGTGGGGGTGGCGGCGGCGGTCGCCTGCTTCTTCTCCAAGATGCAGTTCGCCGGGATCATCCTGCTCTGGGCCGCCTTCACCAGCCTCGGGAGCTTGCGGCTCGGCCAGCGCCTGGAGCCCCCGCGCGAGGTGCTGGAGGAGACCTTGGGTCACGCTCGAGAGGCGCTCGAGCAGGGCAAGTACCCCGAGGCGCACGCGGTGGCGCGCGCCGTGCTCGAGGCCAGCACCGCGCCCGAGCTCAAGCTGAAGGCGGTGGAGCTCGCCGCCTGGTCGGCGCTGCTCGGTGACGAGGCGGCGCTGGCGCGCCAGGTGCTGGAGCGCGCGCCCGCCGATCAGCCGCTCGATCCCTACCTGCGCGCGGCCGTCAGCGAGGCGCTGGGGGAAGACGATGACGCCGCGCGCGCCCTGGCCCACGCGCGCCGCACGGGCGATCAGCGGCTCGAGGTGGCGGCGCTCTACGTCAAGGTGCTGCTCAAGCTCGGCGACGTGGAGCGCGCCGCGCGAGTCACTACGGACATCTTCGAGGAGACCCCCACGGAGGACGCTCGCAAGGTGGGGGAGGCAGCCTTGGGCGGCGGCGCGCCGCTCGCCGCCGCGGCGCTGTACGATCGCCTCTTCGAGCGCACCGAAGCCCACGCGGATGCCCTGCAAGCCGTGCGCGGCTTCGCCCGCGCCGGTCAGCTGGACGCCGCGCTGCGCGCGGTGACGGCGGGGGTCGCTGCGGGTCTCGACCCCGCCACCCTGCGCGCCGACGCGAGCCTCCAGGCGCTGGTCGCCGACGCCCGCTTCGAGCAAGCCGCCACCCCGACGTAACGGCCTCGCCACGCTGCGGTCGGCGCGCGCCGCGTACACGTGACGCGCCGCTCGCCGCCGCGGAGTCGCGCGCCTGCTTCGTCACTGCTTCCACCGCCTCGCACTGTGCGTCGCGCGCCCGCGGCGTGTAGCAGCGTGACGACAGCATGGGATCGCGCCGTCGCGCCCGCGGTGCTCTCACGCGCGCTCCACCTGCGTCCAGGTGAGCACCCCGCGGTCGATGCAGGTGCATCCAACGCGCCACGGGCACGGTGCACGGTCGCGGCACGCCGCGTGCAGCTTCTCATGACACTTGGAAAGTTGCCCCCTGGAAACGGGAGCTGGAAGCCTTACGGAGCAGAGGCAGCGCGCCCACGGAGCGCGCAAGGAAGCGCCTTCACGAGGCGCGGCGAGCGACAGCGCAGGCACGGCGCGTAACAGGTGGCAGGCAGAGCGAGCGTCACAACGCAACAGCGTCACAGGAGGAAGTCATGAAGTGGGGTGGTTGGGCAGTCTTGGGTGTGGCGATGGTGTCAGGGGGGCTGTGGCTCGTTGCGAGCGCGGAGGCACCAGCGGGGCAGGCGGAGCCAATCGCCGCGGCGCCCGAGTCGCTCATGGCCGCGGCGGAGCCCGCGACGGAGGGCGCTGAAGCCGCTCCGGAGCAGGCCCTCGAGCCTGCTCCGCCTGAAGCTCCGCTGAGCGCTCCCAATCCCGCCGCGGCCTCGCCCTCGGCAGATGGCAGCTGCCCTGACGAGATGGTGCTGGTGGATGGCGACTACTGCACCGACGTCCGACACACCTGTCGGGAGTGGCTCGACGACCCCAAGCTCCCTTACGCCCGCTGCAAGGTGTATGAGCCGGTCGCCAAGTGCGTGGGGAAGCGGGTGGCGCTCAAGTACTGCATCGACCGCCACGAGTACACCGCGCCCGGTGACGAGCTGCCGCTCAACCACCAGAGCTTCATGAGCGGCGCCAAGCTCTGCAAGGCGCAGGGCAAGCGGCTGTGCTCCGAGCAGGAGTGGAACTTCGCCTGCGAAGGCGAGGAGATGCGGCCTTACCCCTATGGCTGGGAGCGCAAGCCGGTGTGCAACCAGGACCAGGAAGATCTCTACACCATGGTGAAGGGGCGCCAGCAGCTGAAGGACCGTCGTAAGCCGGCAGGTGAGCTGGCCGAGTGCGTGAGCCCCTTCGGCGTGCACGACCTGGCGGGCAACTTGGATGAGCCCACCCTGCGCGAGGGCGCGACCCACAACTACCCGTTCCGCACCGCGCTGAAGGGCGGTTGGTGGATGGCGGCGCGCAACCGCTGCCGCCCCGCGACCACCGCCCACGACGATCACTACGAGGGGATCCAGGTGGGCGTGCGCTGCTGCGCCGATCTACCCGGTGAAGATCAGAGCCCCAACGGTTGAGGCCACGCCGCACCTCCCGGAGCTCGGGCGTGCGTTGGCGCGGCTGACGAACGGCGTGTCCGAGCTCGGCCGTCGCTGCAGTCGGTGGGGCGGCCGGCAGGCCACGCAGGGTGCTGTCATTTGACATCAGGGGCGCGCCCCGGCGGCGGCGTGGGGTCGCGGTCAGGCCGCTCCGGAGCGCTGAGCATGGTTCGAGCAACACAGTTAATGTGACTTGTAACCCATGGATATAATTGAATAAATCGACTTGATCCAGCTGCAGGTGCGGCACCCACATGCGCCCACCGTCACCCCCAGTTCAGCCCGCGGTCCGGTGCTACCACTTGACATCAGGGGGGCTTCCTACAGAATCGGCTGGCCTTGCCGTCGCACCGAAACCTCTGGTTGGTGGCTGTCGCCTTCGCGCTGGCTGCTTGTGATCGCCCCTCACCGGAGCCCCGCGCCTTGCAGCTGGAGGAGACCGCCAGCCTGAGGCCGCTGGTCCAGGAAGGTGCGCCGGTGAAGCTGACCAACGTGGCGCGCCCCAACGCCACCGCAGCCCAAGCGGAGAGCGCGGAGGAGAACGCTTGCCCCGCCAACATGGTGCTGGTGGAGGGCGAGTATTGCCCCAAGGTGCGGCACCAGTGCCTGCGCTACCTGGATCCGCCGGGGCGCTTCGAGAAGTTCCGCTGCGCGGAGTACGCCCAGCCCGCGCAGTGCTTGAGCCCCCGCCGCACGATGCGCTTCTGCATCGATCGCGACGAGTACGTCGCCCCCGGGAACACCCTCCCGGAGAACCACAAGAGCTGGACCCACGCCGACCAGACCTGCCGCGCTCAAGGCAAGCGCGTGTGCCTGGAGAGCGAGTGGAACTTCGCCTGCGAAGGCGAGGAGATGCGGCCCTACCCCTACGGTTGGAAGCGTGACGCCACCGCCTGCAACGCGGACCACACGGATCTCGTGGACGCCGAGGGCAACCTGAAAGATCGCCGCGCGCCCCCAGGCAGCTACTCGCGCTGTGAGAGCCCGTTCGGCGTGCGCGACATGGCGGGTAACTTGGAGGAGTTCGTCACCATCGACGGCTCCACCCCCGCGCGCCCCGCCATGAAGGGCGCCTACTGGCAGCCGAGCCGCAACTTCTGTCGCGCCGCTCAGACGGCGCACGACCGCTACTACAACGGCACCGAGACCGGCTTCCGCTGCTGCGCCGACTTGGCTGACGAGTAGCTCAGCGTGGTGCGGGAGCCGCGCGCTGTGCCGCTTCAGTGACACCGCCACTTCAGTGACACCGCCGCTGCTCAGTGATGCTGACTGGTGCGGCGTTCGCTGCGCTCGGTTGGCTTGGTTCGCTGGCGGGAGGGGGCTGCTGGCGCGCTGAGGTCGCCGCCTGGGGTTTGTTTTTTGGGGGTTGGGTAACGCCTGCTCGCGCTGGGAGTCGCACCCCAGCGCTGCTCGTCATCGGGCGCCGTCCGCATCGAGCGTCGCCGCGGACGATGAGGGCGCCGTGATCGGCTCCGGCGGAGCTGCGTGACAATCTGGTTACAATTCGGTCACATCGTGGCAGGCTCTGGGCATGCTGCGCTTCGAGTCTTGCCGTCGTCACCTCGTCCGTTGGGCCGCGCCTTGGGTGCTGGCCTCCGCCTGCCTCACCACCGGCTGTGGTGAAGAAGATCCGGATGACGATCCCCAGGCGGCGGAGGTGCCGCACTACCCCATCACGGACGAGATCTACACCACGCTGCAGCAGCTGTGGCTGCCGAAGGACCCACCCACGAGCACGGTCCAGGCATCGAGTGAGGGTGAGTTCGTGATCACCGAGATCCCGCGCTACGCGGAGATGGGCCTGGGCGTGGAGCTCGGCGCGGGTGAGCTGTGGACCGAGCGCGACGAGCTCGCCCCTGGCTGGGACGCGCACACCCCCGGCGCGCGGCGCAGCTTGATGTTCTTCTGGCAGTCGACGGATCCGCAGGTGGTGGACGAGGAGAGCCCGCTTCGGCTCTCGGGTGTCACCGGGGCGGCGATCGGCAGCGCGTATCGACCGCAAGATCACCTGACGACTCAGGCCTTCGAGAGCCAGGTGCGCACCGTGCGCGCGATCCAGGAGCGGCTGACGCGCCCGCTGGACTTCGCGATCCTCACCGGTGACCTGGCGGATGGCGGGCAGAAGAACGAGCTCCAGTGGGTGATGGACATCATGACCGGCGGCGTCATCGACCCGGACACGGGGAAGAACGACGACCCAGTGCCCGGGCCCGGCAACGATCACAACGACCCGTACCGCTCGCTCGGGCTGGAGGTGCCTTGGTATGCCCTGGTGGGCAACCACGAGGTGCTGTACTCGGGCATCGCCACGGCGACGGCCGAGGTGCAGGCCGCCGCGGTGGGTGAGGAGGTGTTCCAGGGCCTCTACCACATCCTGAAGATCAACCCGTCGGAGGGCTTCCAAGGAGGCTTCCGCGACGGCACCACCGAGCATGGTGAGGTGCGCACCCAGGGCCCCACCCCCGCCGACGCCAACCGCTACATCCCCGATTTGAACGAGGTGCTGTCCATCTTCCACGGCACCCCGGGGCTCCCGGAGGGGCATGGTTTGACGCAGGCGGACGTCGCCGCAGGGAAGGGGTACTACAGCTTCCTCCCCGTGGCGGGCTCGCCCATCCGCGTGATCGCGCTGAACACCCTGTCGCAAGATCCTGCCACCGCCGATGGCGCCATCGACGAGGCGCAGTGGAGCTGGCTCACCGCGGAGCTCGACGCCTCGGCCGCGCGGGGCGAGCTGGTGCTGATGGCAAGCCACCATCAGGCGAAGGAGATCAAGCGCGGGGCGCACCGAGGCCCCGAGCTGGAGGCGCTGCTCGCGCGCCATGAGCACGTGATCTTGCACTTCACCGGCCACGGTCACTCGAACGCCGTCACCCACATCTTGCCTGACCTGGAGCGCGACGAGGGCCACCGCGGCTACTGGGAGGTGATGACGCCCTCCACCATCGACTTCCCGCTCCAGACCCGGTTCTGGGAGCTGGTGGACGAAGGCGACGGTTACCTGTCCATCTACGGCACCCTGCTCGATCACAACGCGCCCGAGGGGAGCCTCGCGCACCGCGCGCGTGAGCTCGCCGCTGGGCACGGCTGGTTCCAAAACCGGGCTCAGCGCGCCAGGTTCGACGCCGAGCGTGAGCACAGGAACTTCATCCTGCGCGTCAAGGTGAGCGACGCGCTGTCCACGTCCCTCGCCACCGCGCCCAGCTCCGACAGCATCGCCTCCGAGGACACGCTCGCGGCGTTCTGAGCCGCTCGCCGCGCCGCCCGACGTTGTTGCGGGCCCGTTCGGCTGACGAGGCGCACGGCGCCCACAGCGCCGTGAGGGGTGGGGCGCCGCTCGCCGCGCGCATGGTGGCCCTCGCGCCTCGTCCGCTCGGCTGACGGTGCGCGCCGCCTCGACTGGCTCGGTGGGTCGGCCCTCAAAAGCGCGCGCTGGGGCGGGCGCCTTCACTCAGGGTGATGGGGATCCACAGGGTGCGCATCTTGGTGGTCTCGCCGCGGCGGGTGTAGCCGGCCAGGCCGTAGAGCACGTTCCACCAGTGGCCGTCGGGGGTCTCGCCGTAGGAGAACAGCGGGAACAGGTGGATCTCCCAGTCGAGGCCCGAGCTCAGGCGCTTCTCCCGGTAGTACACGTTACCGACCAGTTGGTTGACCTCTTGGCGATCGCTGAAGCGCCAGTACAGCGGGAAGCCGACCGTGGCGCGCTTGCCGGGCGAGGCGAAGTCCCAGAAGAAGGGCGCCACCACCGTGTGGCTCGAGTTGCCGCTCCGCCCCAGGTAGACGATGGGGTGAAGGTTCGTCTCCCAGCCGGTGAGGCTGGTGGTGTGCTGGAACAGCGGGGTGATCCAGGTGGTGCGGCTCACGCCGTAGGTGTGGAAGCGCCCGTAGAACGGGAACAGCGCGAAGCTGTTCTCGCGTGGTGAGGTGCGCCGGTAGTAGAAGGGGAACAGGAGCTTCTGATCGAGGCCGATGTCGGGGTCGCGGTAACCCCAATAAAACGGCGTGATCATGTCGAGCTCGGTGCGCCCGCGGTAGCGCGCGTAGCCCCAGGTGACGAAGGTCTTCTCGCCCTCTTCACCGGTGCCATGCAGCCACAGCGGGTTGATGAACAGCCGCTCCCGCGGGCCCTTGCGCCCGTAGTGGTAGAACGGGAACAGGGTGGTGTGGCTCTCGTCCTTCCCCCAGATGTGCCAGTAGAGCGGCAGCAGGTGGAAGTAGTCGCGCTCCTCGGTGTGGCGCCGATAGTAAGGACCCCAGATGTTCGTGTAGCTGAGGTCCTTGTCGTTGTAGCGGTAGTAGTGGAGCAGCGGCGGGATCACCTCGTACTTCGAGAGCTCGTTCTGCCCGTAGAAGTAGAAGGGCGCGACGCCCAGGTCGAGGTCCTTGGCGGTGCGGGTGTCACAGCTCGGTCCGCCCTCCCAGGAGCAGAACGCGGGCCCGACCAGGTTGAAGCCGCCGCTGCGATCGCGGTTCAAGTAGGTGAGCAGCGGCGGGATGATGGTGTAGCCGCCGTCGGGGCGCGTGCCGGTGAAGTAGAGCGGCGCCAGCCAGTCGTCCGTCTCGCCGGGCGCGCGCCGGTTCACGAACGGCCCCACCACGGTGGTGCGGCTGTCCTTGTCGCGTAGGTTCCAGAACAGCGGGAACAGCACGTCGTCCGCGTGCTCGGCGCTGCGGCGGTTGTAATAGAGGCCACCGAACAGCGACGCGCGGTCGGTGACGGTCGGATCCGTGAGGCTCGGCTTCTGACGCTCGAACCACAGCGGGAACGCGGCGCGCAGCTGGTAGCGCCCGGAGCGCTCCTGGTAGTAGAGCCCGTAGAAGTCGCGCTCCGTCTCCTCCTCCGAGCCGCGGCCCGTCTCTTCGTCGTCCGCGAAGGTGTCGGGGCCGATGCGCAGCTTCAGGCGCCGGCTCAGCTTGAGCGGGTTCTCTGGGAGCGAGGGCTCGGTGCCGGGTGGCAGCAGGCTCTCACCGCCGCTCGCCGCGTGAGGCTCCGGGGTGCCGGGCGGCGGGGTGCGGCTGCTCGAAGACGAGCCCCCGCTGGTCGGCGGTGGGCCGCCGACGCTGGGGCTCATCCCCGGGCCGTACGGATCTTGCGCCGCCGCGGCGCCCGACCAGAGCAAGGCCGCGAGCCCCACGCAGCCCGATGTCAAGAGCCCTGACCGATGGGTCGACGCCCGTGACGTCAGTGTCCCTGATGTCTGACCCGCTCGCCGTGTCAGCTCCGCTAGCGTCAGCGACAGTCCGGCGCGCGCGCCCGGCTCCGGTGAGCGACTCATGACGCCGCCCCGATGGCGCGAGCCACGAGGTGCACCACGTCGTCGAGCGGCACCTCGGGTGGCGATCCAACCCCCCGATCCCCCTCACTCGGCGCTCCTCGAGCCTGGCCCGCGTCGCGCGGATCCGCTGCTCCGCGCGCTTGCCGCTGCTGCCCTGATGAGAGCTGCGCCTCACTCGGCGCCCCGAAATCCTTCAGCTGCACCACGCCGCGCGCGAGCTCCGACTCCCCCAGCACCAGCACGAAGCGCGCCCCGAGGCCGCTGGCTCGCCGCAGCATGCTCTTCAGCGAGTTGCCGCGCGCGTCCACGTCGGTGTGCACCCCCGCCTGGCGCAGCTCGCGCCCCAGCCGCAGCGCGCGCGCCGTGGCGGCCTCGCCGAGCGGCGCCACGAACACCCGCGGCGGCGCTTCGAGCGCGCGCTCGCCCAGCGTCAGCAAGATCCGCTCGAGGCCGATCGCGAAGCCAATCGCGGGCACCTCCGGCCCACCCAAGCCCTTCACCATCGAGTCGTAGCGCCCGCCGCCGCACAGCGTGTTCTGCGCGCCGAGCTCCCCGCCCGTCGCCTTCAGCTCGAACAGGGTGCGGTTGTAGTAGTCAAGCCCTCTGACCAGCGTCGGATCGATCACGAAGGGGACCCCGAGCGCCTCCAGGTAGCGCTGAACACCCGCGAAGTGCGCGGCGTCCTCCTCGCTCAGGCAGGAGCCGAGGCGCGGCGCATGGGCGAGCGCCGCCTGATCCTCCGGCGCCTTGGAGTCCAGCACCCGGAGCGGGTTCTTCTCCAGGCGCCGCTGCGAGTCCTCCGAGAGCTGGCTTTTCAGCGGCGTGAGGTAGGCGAGCAGCGCCTCACGGTAGCGCGCGCGGCTCGCGTCGCCGCCCAGGCTGTTCAGGTGCACCGTGACGCCTTCAATCCCCAAGGACTGAAACAGCGACACCAGCATCTCGATCAGCTCGGCGTCCACCGCCGGCCCGGCGTCCCCGAAGATCTCCCCGCCCGCCTGATGAAACTGACGGTAGCGGCCGCGCTGGGGCCGCTCCGCGCGGAACATGGGGCCCAGGTAGTACCAGCGGCTGACCGGTTCTTGCGCGTAGGCCGAGTGCTGCACGTAGGCCCGGGCGGCGCTGGCGGTGCCCTCCGGCCTCAGGCACAGGTGGTCGCGGTGGCGCTCGAAGGCGTACATCTCCTTCTCCACCACGTCCGTCGTCTCGCCGATCGAGCGGCTGAACAGCTCGGTGTACTCGAGGAGCGGCGTGCGGATCTCGGCGAAGCCGTAGCGCGCCACGTGGGACACGAAGGCCTGCTCCAGCGCTCGCCAGTGCTCGATGGCCGCGGGGTACTCCCCCTTGGTCTTGACGGGCAGGATGTCGAGCATCCCCTGAACGCTGCGAAAGCTCATCGGTTTCGAGCCCTTCCGCGGACGACGTCCGGTGCGCGGGGGCGCCCGGCTTATGCTCGCTCGCCTGTTGACGGTCAAGGACGATGGCTGGCGCGGCGCGGTTGGGAGGCTGGAAATCCACCTCGAGGGCGAGCGCGTGGGCGAGCGGGCGAGGGTCACGGGGCGAGGCAGCCGGGCTCACTCGGCGGGGAGCTGTTTTTGGGGGGTTGGAAGCAGCGGTGCGGCGCCTTGGCGGCACCGCAGTCGCTGGCTGACGATTTTCGCCGCCACGCCGCGCGGCGCCTGCTAGAGCCAGGGGCGCGCGATGCGTGTGGCGGCCTTGGACTATGGCCGGGTCCGGATCGGCCTGGCGCTCACGGATGAGCTGGGGCTGCTCGCGCACCCGCGGCCTTACCTGGACGGCCGCGACCCGAACCGCGCCCTGCAGGCGCTGGGGGCGCTGGTGCGCGCGGAGGGGATCACGCGCTTCTTGATCGGGCTGCCGCGCCAGCTGGACGGCCGCGAGGGGCTGAGCGCCAAGCGAGCGCGGCAGTTCGCGCGCCGCGTGCAGGGCGCCACGGGGGTGCCGGTGGAGCTGGTGGACGAGTGGCTCAGCACGGTGGAGGCCAGCGGGCGCCTGCGGGCCCAGGGCCTCTCGGCGCGGGAGCAGCGCGGGCGGGTGGACAGCGCCGCGGCGGCGCTGCTGCTGCAGAGCTGGCTCGACGCGCGGCGGGCGGACTCCGAGCCGATGGATCCAGCGCCGTGAGCGCTGGTAAGGGGCGCTCACGAACGCCGCGGAGAGCCGGGTCGCGGCGGGCGCGGTCTCAGCGAGGCTCGCGCCCCAGCGCGCGGCCTGGGGAGGAGGCGTCCAACCGGGAGCCGAATCGGCCGACAGGCCGACCCCGTACCGAGGTCTCTGCCAGGAAGCGGCTGCTGGGGCGCCTGGTGCTCGTGGCCATCGGCTTGGCGCTGTGCTCGGCGCTCGGGCTCACCCTGAGCTGGCTCACCCGGGCGGCGCCGGGGGAGGGGACGCTCCGGCTCGTGGTGGATCCTTACGAGGGGCGCGCCGAGCTCGCCTCGCGGCTCCACGCCGAGGGCCTGATCGAGAGCCCGCGCCTGTTCGCGCTCTACCTGGCGGTGAGCGGCGAGGTCGAGCCAGGGCCCCACCTCCTGGCGCGCGGGGAGTCACCCCGGGAGGTCCACGCGCGCTTGGCGCGCGCCCCGCGCCGAGCGTCAGTACAGGTGACGATCCCCGAAGGGCACCACCTGTTTCAAATCGCCGAGCGGCTCGAGGCGCGGGGGATCTGCCCGCGGGAGGACTTCGTGGCGGCCGCGCTGAGCCGAGCCACGCTGAATGAGCTGGGCATCGTGCGCGGGCAGAGCGTGGAGGGTTACTTGTTCCCGGCGACGTACCCGCTCTTGGTGGACAGCCCGTGCATCGACGTCATCCGCCGCCTGGTGCGCGAGATGCGGCGACGCCTCAGCACCCTGGGTGAGTCGGAGGTGGCGCGGCGCCGCGGCTGGCAGGAGCACGAGGTGCTCACCTTGGCGTCGATGATCGAGAAGGAGGCGCAGGTCGCCGATGAGCGCCCGCTCATCTCCAGCGTGTTCCACAACCGGCTGGATGCCCCCGAGTTCGCGCGGCGGCGGGTGCTCCAGTCCGATCCGACGAGCGCTTACCTCTGCTACCTCGCGCCCGACGAGGTGCCCGCCTGCGCTGGCTTCAAGGGCCTGGTCACCCCGGCGCTCAACCGCGACCCCAAGAACCGCTACAGCACCTATGTGGTGGAGGGCTTGCCGCCGGGTCCCATCGCGAGCCCGGGGGAGGCGTCGCTCTTCGCGGCGCTGTTCCCCGCGAAGAGCGACTACTTGTTCTTCGTGGCCGAAGGCGGCGGGCGCCACCGCTTCACCCGCACCTACGCCGAGCACCAACGCGCGATCCAAGGCGAGCGCCCCGAAGCGCCGTGAAGGCTCGATGCGCTTGTGGGTTCCTTCTGGCGGATAAGATCGCTATGGGGCGCCCATGGCTGGCTCCGAAGCGTTCGAACAGGCAGTTCACACCGTGCAATTCCTCTCGGCGGACGCCGTGCAGCGAGCGAACAGCGGTCACCCGGGGACGCCGATGGCGCTCGCGGGCATCACCGTGGAGCTGTTCACGCGCTGGCTCCGCTACCAGCCGAACGACCCCGCTTGGCCGAACCGCGATCGCTTCATCCTGAGCTGCGGCCACGCGTCGATGCTGCTCTACTCGGTGCTGCACCTCGCGGGCTACGACGTCAGCTTGGATGACATCAAAGCGTTTCGACAGTGGAACAGCAAGACCCCGGGGCACCCGGAGTACGGTCACACGCCGGGCGTCGAGACCACCACGGGGCCGCTCGGGCAAGGCGTGGGCAACGCCGTGGGGATCGCGCTTTCGAGCAAGCTCTCGGCGGAGCGAGTGAGGGACGCCGAGGGCCCGCTGTTCGACTACCGCGTGTTCGCCCTGGCCTCGGACGGCGACCTGATGGAGGGCGTGGCGGCGGAGTCCGCGTCCATCGCCGGGCACTTGGGCCTAAGCAACTTGGTGGTCATCTATGATGACAACCGCATCACCATCGACGGCTCGACGGACATCACCTTCACGGAGGACGTGGGCAAGCGCTTCGAGAGCTACGGCTGGTTCGTGCAGCGGGCGGACGGTCACGATCCCGAGTCGGTGCGCGCGGCGCTCACCGCCTGCGTGGCGGAGCAGGGGCGCCCGAGCCTGATCATCGCGCGCACTCACATCGGCATCGGCGCCCCCACCAAGCAGGACACCCCCGACGCCCACGGCGCTCCGCTGGGCGAGGAAGAAATCCGCGGGGCCAAGCGCGCCGCGGGCTGGCCCGAGGACGAGACCTTCCGCATCCCGAGCGGCGCGCGCGAGCCGTTCAGCGCGCACACCGAGCGCGAGCGCGCCGGCTATGACGCCTGGCAAAAGCGGAGAGCTGCCCTGACCGGCGACGCGCTCGCCGCGTATCAGGCGCTGATCGAGCGCCCCGCGCCGAACGCCGAGCAGCTGTTGACAGAGCTGCTGACTGGGCTCTCGAAGGAGCCGGACGCCACGCGGTCCATCGCCGCCAAGGTGCAGAACGCGCTCGCGGCGCGGCTGCCGGCGCTGGTCGGCGGCTCGGCGGATCTCGCGGGCAGCTGCAAGACCACCCTCAAGGGCGCCGGCGACGTCGCCCCCGGCGCATTTTCCGGGAGGAATTTGCACTTCGGGATCCGAGAGCACGGCATGGGCGCGGTGATGAACGGCCTGGCGCTGTCTGGCTTCATCCCTTACGGCTCCACCTTCCTCATCTTCAGCGACTACATGCGCCCGTCCATCCGCCTCTCGGCGTTGATGGAGCAGCAGGCCATCTACGTGTTCACGCATGACAGCGTGCTGCTCGGGGAAGATGGCCCCACGCATCAGCCCATCGAGCAGCTGTGGGCGCTGCGCCTGATCCCGAATCTTCACGTGTTCCGCCCAGCGAACGCCGCCGAGTGCGCCGCGGCCTGGGCTCACGCGGCGGCGCGCACCCAGGGGCCCACGGCGCTCGTGTTGTCGCGGCAGAAGCTGCCGGCGCTGCCCGAGCCGGCGGGCTTCAATCCGACGCAGATCTTGAACGGCGCCTACCCGGTGGTGGAGGCGGAGTCCGCCGACTACTGCCTCATCGCGAGCGGCAGCGAGGTGGGGGTGGCGCTCGAGGCCGCGCGGCTCCTGGGTGAGCGCGGCAAGGTGGCGCGCGTGGTGTCGGCGCCCTGCCTCGAGCTGTTCGAGCAGCAGCCGGAGGCGGTGCAGCAAAGGGTGCTGCGCGGCGCGGTGCGGGTGAGCCTCGAGGCGGGGCGCACGCCGCCGTGGCGCCGCTGGGTGGGGGACACCGGGCGCACCCTCGGGCTCGATCGCTTCGGCGCCTCCGCGCCGGACCAGGTCCTGGCGGAGCAGCTGGGGCTCACCGCGGCGCACGTGGTGCGCGAGCTGCTCGGTTGAGTAGGGAGGGACCTCGATGAGCCTGCCGATCATCCTCGTGCCGCACCCCCACGTTCGCGTCGACCCGAAGGTGCTCGGGGGCAGCCCGTTCGTGGAGGGCTCGAAGGTCCCGGTGCGCAGGCTGTGGGCCTTTTACAAGAACGGCGCGAGCGTGGAGACGCTGCTCCGGCGCTTCCCGAAGCTGGGCGCGGCTCAGGTGCTCGACGCCCTGGCCTTCGCCCTCGACAACCCCGAGGTCATGGAGGCTGACATCGCGCGGGAGCAGGCGCTGCTGAAGCAGAGCGGCCTCCGCCCCACGCCTGGGGTCACCCCTCAGCGCCAGACCACCTTCTCCTTCGAGCCGGACCGAGAGGACTGACGATTCGGCCCATCGGCCGATAGCCTCGAACGGTCCCTATCGGCCATGGGTCCTGTTGGGGGTCCCTCGGCTCGTCGGCGCGGGGGTTCCGAGGCAGCCGGGTAGACGCGGCGTTTTTTTGGGGGTTTGGCATGTCGGCTCACGTCTCGTGAGCTGATTCCGCCCCTCGGAGCGTCCTAGTTCGCGGCGCGGTGCTCTGGGCGCCGCTCGGTTGCCCACTCGGCGGCGCTGCCGGCACTCCCAAGCCCCACCTGCTGGCAGCCGAGCACCCGCTGCCAGTCCCAAGAAAATCCACCCGCGCCCCATCGTGACCCCTTTACAACCACCGGGAACCGAGCGAGAAGCGCCCGGGCATCACAGTCAGGCCGGGGGTTGGGTCCCAGTCGCTCAGAGTCTATCGCCTGCAGGGTTGGTTCTCGCCGCAGGGTTTGTTCTCGCCGCAGGGTTTGAATCCGCAGGATTGGTTTCACCGCAGAAACAACACTTAACCGGGCACCGGATCAACCGGCCCCGGACGAGATCGGTCAGAGGGAACATCACGTAGGCCGCGGCTGAGCGGCGGGGCTCGAACGGCCCACCAATGTGGTGACGAATGTCGTACGGCCCATGTGGCCCGAGGAGGATTGAGGAAATGCGCAAGCGCAACGTAAGTCGTCTGTTTGGTCTGTCCGCCCTGGTGCTCACGCCAGCGCTCATCAACTGCGGTGGTCTCCCCGGTATCCCGGGTGTCCCGCTCCCCGGTGACTGCCCCTCTGACCCGTCGGCGATCGCCGAGGCCTCTTGGGGCCTGAGCGCCGAGATCGAAGGCAAGGTGAAGGGCGGCCTCCAGGCTGCGGCCAACCTCACCAACCTGGCCGCGGAGGTCGAGGGTGAGGTGGCGCTGGCGTGCGCGACGCTGGCGATCGATCTGGGCGCTGACGAGTCGGACACCCAGCCCGCCGAGGACGGCCCCGGCAAGAAGGCGGAGGCTGCTTGCCAGGCCGCCGTCAAGGCGCTCGGTGCGGTGAAGGCCAAGGCCTCGGGCAGCCTCAAGGTCGACGTGGTGGCGCCGAAGTGCAGCGCCTCCATGGACGCCATGGCGGAGTGCGCGGCCTCTTGCGACGCGAGCCTCTCCGGTGGCTCGGTCGAGGTGCAGTGTGAGGGCGGCGAGATCAGCGGCTCCTGCGGCGGCTCCTGCGAGGGTGAGTGCACCCTCGAGGCCGGCGCGGAGTGCACCGGCAGCTGCAGCGGCACCTGCAGCGGCTCTTGCGACGCCAACTTCAGCGGCACCTGCTCGGGTACCTGCGAGGGCACCTGTGACGGCAAGGACAGCAAGGCCGAGTGCAAGGGCAAGTGCGAGGGCAAGTGCAGCGCCGGTGGCGAAGGCAAGTGCGGCGGCACCTGCGGCGGTAGCTGCAACGCCAGCTGCCAGGCCAAGGCCAGCGGCGAGTGCAAGGGCACCTGCAGCGGCTCCTGCGACGTGAAGATGGAGGCGCCCAAGTGCTCCGGTGAGGTGAAGCCCCCGGAGATGAGCGCCGAGTGCAAGGGCAACTGCGACGCCAAGGTGAGCGCGAACCTCGAGTGCACCCCGGCGCGCGTCGCCGTGAAGCTCTCGGGCGCCGCGGACACCGAGGCGGCGGCTCGCCTCCAGGCTGCCATCGAGAAGAACCTGCCCGCGCTGCTCAAGGTCACCTTGGGCATGAAGGGCAAGCTCGAGGGCGCCGTGGCCAGCGTGAAGGGCTCCGTCGAGGGTCTGGACGCGGTGGTCAAGGGCGGCGGTGAGGCGGCCATCAAGGTGGGCGCTTGCGTGGCTGGTGCCCTCAAGGCCCAGGTGGACGCCTCGGTGAGCATCAACGTCTCGGTCTCCGCCAGCGCCTCGGCGAGCGGCGAGGCCGGCGCGGGCTGATCGCTCGGCATCGCTGATAATCGCAGCGTTGCTGATAATCGCAGCGTCCCAAAAGTATGAGCCCTGCGCGATCCGTCGCGCGGGGCTCATGCGCTTTTGGTGGCTTCGCTGAGCGCTCGGAGGCTGAGCGCAGGATTCGTCAGTGATTTAGACGAATTGGGGCTCCTGAGGCGCTCCCGGGTGAAGTGGGCGCCCTTTTATTTCCTTGGGGAAATATTGAGGCGGCGCGGCCTCAGCGCTCGGTGGGGTCGCGCTCGGTCGTCATCGCGGGGTGCTGCGCCGAGGTGTAGCGCTCGAGTGAGGCCTGCAAGGGCTGATGGGCGCGGAGCAGGGTGTTCAGGGCCTCCAAGTCGGGCTGCGGCGGGCGCGCCTTGGCGAGACCACGGCTCCGATCCGCGGCCTTGGCGAGCCGCGTGGCGAACGCCCCGTCGCGCTCGGCGCGGCGCGTGAGCGCCTCCACCGCGGCCTCCTGGCGATCGAAGCGGTGACAGATGAGCACGACATCGACGCCCGCGGCGACCGCCGCGACGGCGGCTTCTGCCACCTCGCCCTCGCGCGCGATCGCCTCCATCTCCAGGCAGTCGCTGAACACCGCGCCGCGGTACCCGAGCTCCTCTCGGAGCAACCCGGTGATGATGTGCGGGCTCAGGGTGGCGGGGCGCGCCCGGTCCAGCGCCTGGAACACCACGTGCGCCGTCATCAGGCACGGGAGCTGGGCCGCGATCGCGGCCCGAAACGGCGTGAGCTCGAGGGCGTCCAAGCGCTCCCGTGAGCTGGCGAGATAAGGTAATGTAAAATGACTATCGCTGCGGGTGTCGCCGTGGCCAGGGAAGTGCTTGCCCACCGGGTGCACGCCGCCCAGCGCTAGGCCCTGAGCGAAGGCGACGCCTGCCCGCGCCACCACGGAGGCGGTGCTGGCGAAGGCGCGATCGCCGATCACCGGATTGTCTGGGTTGCTGTCCACGTCGAGGACGGGCGCGAAGTCGAGGTTGAAGCCGCAGGCGGCGAGCTCGGCGCCGACCGCCTGGGCCAGGTCGGTGAGCTCGCCCGCTGGCAGCGAGCCCAGCGCGCGCATCGGGGGCAGCTCGAGCAGCGGCGCGCCCAGGCGCCGCACGCGGCCACCCTCTTGATCCAGCGCGATCAGCGGCGGGGAGGCGCCGCGCGGCGCTGCTCGGGTGATGGCGGTCGTCAGCTCGATGGCCTGCTGGACGTCCGTCAGGTTGCGGCGGAACAGGATGAAGCCGGCGCGGCGCCCCGCGGCGAGGGCGCGGCGCTGCTCCTCAGGCAGCTCAGTCCCGCTGAAGCCGCCGAGCACCACCGCGCCGGCGTTGTCAGCGTGGCTGCTCATGCCCGGCGCCTCGAGGGTGCACAGCCTAGAGCGCCAACGACCAGCGCGGTGCAGGCAAACCCCCAACCCCCGCTCGGTCCAGGGAGAGTCTGGAACACTGACGACACCAACCTGGTGAACGCCCTGAGCGCGTTGGCCTTGAAGCCAAGTGGCTGGGGGCGCCAGCGCGCTCGCGTCATACCGGGCGCCCCAGCGCGCTGGCAGGATCCGTCCGCGCAGCGCGCAGCGCGGGGCCCAGCGCGCCGAGCCAGGCGAACGCGATCGCGAAGCCGGTCGCCAGGAGGAATAGCCATGGAGGGAAATCGAAGAAGGAGTCCGGCTTGAAGGGGAACGCCGGGAGATCCACCGCCGCGCGCCAGTCCGCCAGGAGCGCGCACAGCCGCGCCACCCCGGCCCCCACCAGCCCACCCACGAGCCCCACCACCGTGGCCAAGCTGAACAGCCAGCGGCGCATGTCGCGCGCGCTCGCTCCGAGCGCGCGGTAGAGCGCTATTTCCCCGCTCCGCTCGCTGACCAACATGCGGAAGGTGTGGGAGATGTTGAGCGCGCCCACCAGGAGGATCACGCTGGAGACCAGCACCAAGAGCGCGAGCACGCCGCTCACCAGCACGCTCACGTCGCGCGCGCGGGTGTCCGTGGGGACGAGCCCCAGCGCGGCCCCGCGCTCGATCACGCGGCTGGTGGCGCTCGGAGGATCCGTGCGGACCACCACGCTGGAGTAGCGCCGTGAGGCTTCCTCCCCGGCGTATTCATCGTTCCAGCGCCTGACCACTTCGATGGGCAGCGTCACCCCGAGATCCACCGCGCGGTCGCTCACCCCCACCACCTGGATCTTCACGGTGCGCACCTTGCCACGGGGCGCGACGCCGAGCAGGGAGGTGCCGAGGGTCATGCGAAACTCCACGCCCTTCGCCTGACGCACCAAGGTGCCGGCCACGGGGGGCAGGCCATGCGCGGGCGCGACGGCGTGGTCGAACACCTCCACCAAGTAGCGGCTGATGACGGCGGGCACCGGCGCCGAGCACTGGCCGCTCGGCGCGTCGCTCGGGCGCTCGCAGTAGTCCTTGGCGGCGCAATCGGCGTCCGTCAGGCAGCTCTTGCCGGGGGTGGTCAGCGGATCGACGAAGCGCGCGCTGTCCTCCAAATCGGAGACCAGCGCCGCGTCGATGCCGTCGCCCAGCATCTCGTGGGTGCCTATTTCCTTGCCGAAGATCTCCGCGCCGCCGCGCGCGGAGGAGGGGAAGCGGAAGCGGAGCTTGGGGTACACCGCGGCAACGCCCGGCACCTGGCGCAGCTCGGCGAGCGCCTCCGGGCCGACGCCTGGCGCTTGGTACTCACCGCCGAACAGGCTCAGCACGCCGACGCTCGTCTTCTGCGGCTCGAGCTCGACTTGATCGATGGGGAACACATCGCCGAGCAGCACCCGCTGGGCGCCGAGCCCGAGCGCCAAGAAGAACACCAGCGCCGCCACCCCCACCGCGATGCCGAACCCGGCGGTGACCAGCGGGCCGCGAGTGCGCGCCAGATCGCGGCCGAGCAGCACCATGAGCGCGCGCAGCGTCACTCGACGTCCTCCGCGCGCGCCACGCGCGGCGCTTGGCCGCCGTGTGCGTCGCCGCGTGTCGCTTCGCCCTGCGCCGCCTCAGCCTGCGCTGCGTCGCGCCGCGGCTCGTGGTCACCGCGCTCGTCGTCACGCTCGGTCGACTGACTATGGCTCGACGCTGCCTCGCCTTGCGATGCGTCGCCCTGCGTCGCCTCAGCCTGCGTCTGGTCGTCGAGGATGCCGGGCTCTTCACGCACCAGCTGACCGTCCTCCAGGTGCAGCGCACGGCCTCCGAGGCGGCGGAGCCGCTCCTCGTGAGTGACGATGACGAAGGTGGTGCCGAGCTCCGCGTGCAGCTCCCCGAACAAGTCGATGATGCTCTCACCGGTTTGGCGATCGAGGTTCCCGGTCGGTTCGTCGCACAGCATCAGCTTCGGGCGCCGGAGCAGGGCGCGCGCGATGGCGACGCGTTGGCGCTGCCCCCCCGAGAGCTGACTGGGGCTATCCGCGGCGCGCGCCAGGAGCCCCACGCGCTCGAGCACCTCATCAGCGCGCCTGTCTATATCGGGCAGCGGCGCGCCGGCGAACAGCGACGGGGCGAGCACGTTGTCCTTCACGCTCAGGTGCTCGAGCAGGTGGAAGGACTGGAACACGAACCCGATGCGCTCGCCCCGCAGCGCGCTCAGCGCGCGATCCGAGAGCCTGCCCAAGTCTTGCCCGAACAGCTCCAGCTGCCCCGTGTAGGCGCGATCCAGGCCGCCGAGCAGGCCGAGCAGGGTGCTCTTGCCCGAGCCGCTCGGCCCGAACAGGAGCACCACCTCGCCGGGCTGCACCTGGAAGCTGACGCCGCTCACCGCGGTGCACTCGGCGCCGCGCGCGCCGAAGCGCCGCGACACCTGGCGCGCGCGGATGATGGGGGCGCGCTCGGGCCGGCTCTGTGAGTCTCGCGCCTTCATGTCACGCCCCGGTGTCGCGCTCCGCGGCGCGCGTGAGCTCATCGAGGACGCGCTTCAGCGCGGCTTCGTCCGGGCCCTCCGCCATCAGCCGCAGCTTGGGCTCGGTGCCGCTCCAGCGCACCAGCACGCGGCCTTCACCCTGGAGCTGCCGCGCGGCCGCGGCCTCCGCCGCTTGGAGGTGCTTCATCTCCCCGAGCGGGAGCCGCTTGGGGAGGCGCACGCTGACGAGCAGCTGGGGCAGGCGCTCCATCACCTTCGCGAGCTCGCTCATGGAGCGCCCTTCGCGCACCAGGATGGCCAGCACCTGTAGCGCCGCGACCACGCCGTCGCCGGTGGTGGCGTGATCCATGAACACCAGGTGCCCGCTCTGCTCACCGCCGAGCGAGTAGCCCCCGCGGCGCATCGCCTCCACCACGTAGCGATCGCCGACGGCGGTGCGCAGCAGCTTGCCGCCGGCGCGCTGCATGGCGTGCTCGAGGCCGAGGTTGCTCATCACGGTGGCCACCAGGGTGTTCTTCTTCAAGCGCCGCGCGGCGATCATGCGGGTGGCGCACAGCGCCATCACGGCGTCGCCGTCCACCTCCTGACCGCGCTCATCGATGACGATCAGGCGGTCGGCGTCGCCGTCGAGCGCCACGCCGAGGTGAGCCTTGCGGCGCTTGACCTCGCGCGCCGCGAGCTCCGGGTGGAGCGCGCCGCAGGCCTTGTTGATGTTCTGGCCGTTCGGCTTGCAGCCCAGGCTGAACACCTCTGCCCCGAGCTCGCTGAGCACGCGCGGCGCGGCGCGGTAGGCGGCGCCGTGAGCCGCGTCCACCACGATCTTGAGGCCATCCAGCGTGAGCTCCTTGGGGAAGGTGCTCTTGGCGTAGACGATGTAGCGCCCGGTCGCGTCGTCGATGCGCTGCGCGGTGCCGACGCGCGCGCCGGTCGGCCCGCCGTCGAGCTCGGCGCTGCCCAGCAGGCGCTCGATCTCGAGCTCCTCCGAGTCCGGCAGCTTGAAGCCATCGGGGCCGAACAGCTTGATGCCGTTGTCCGCGAACGGGTTGTGGCTGGCGCTGATCACCACGCCGGCGTCGGCGCGCATGCTGTGGGTGAGGTTGGCGACGGCGGGGGTGGGGATGGGGCCGCTCAGCATCACGCGGCCGCCCATCGCGCAGATCCCCGAGGCGAGCGCCGTCTCCAGCATGTAGCCGCTTTGGCGCGTGTCCTTGCCGATCACGATGCGCGGCGGCCGCGACTTGCCGCGCCCTGCCACGCGGGCGATGGCGCGCCCGAGGCGCAGGCTCAGCTCCGGCGTCATCGGGAATACGTTCGCGGGGCCGCGGACGCCGTCGGTGCCGAACAGCTTGCGCTCCGTCATGCGTCGGCTCCTCGTGCTGGAAACTGACTTTCTCTGTGGAAATGACCGAAGCGCGCAGGGCACGCGTTAGAGTCAGGCAAATTGCCTAGGAGGCCGCGCGGCGCTCCACGGCGCGCGCTCACGGATACGTCAGGTGATTTGACGGAGTGGCGCCGGGCCGTGCGGCGCGGGCTCACCGCGTCCCGCGTCAGCTCGTGGCAGCCCAAGGGCCGACCCAGCGCTACCGAACCCCCCCCAAAAAAACCTGCTGGCGCGGCGCGGCGCCACCCTACGGCGTCGCGGGATCTCTCAGTCACGGAAGTTCACGTACTGGAGGTCGAGGTCGAGGTCGGCGCCCTTCAAGAGGGCGATCACCTCCTGCAAGTCGTCGCGCTTCTTGCCGGTGACGCGCACCGTGTCCTGCTGGATGGCCGCCTGCACCTTTAGCTTCTTGTCCTTGATGAGCTTGATGATCTTGGAGGCGGGCTCCTTGTCGATGCCCTCCTTCACCTCGATGACGATCTTCGAGTGGCCCTTGGCGGTGCGCTGGGGGCTGCCTGGGCTGAAGTGCTTCAAGCTGACAGAACGCCTGACGAGCTTGTCCATCACCACGTCCCACACCGCGCGGGCGCGATCGTCGCTGCTGGCGAACACCGTGATGCTCTTCTCGCCCTGCTCCAGGCCCGCGTCCGTGCCGCGGAAGTCGTAGCGCTGCGCTACCTCTTTGCTCGCCTGATTCAGGGCGTTCTTCACCTCGGCCCAATCTAGCTTCGAGACCACGTCGAACGACGGCATCCTGCTCCTCTCCTCGAATCCTTTAGAAAGTCTGGTGTACTAACGAAGGCGCAGGCGCTCGAGAAAGACTGGTGTGCTGACCCATTCGCGCGACCTGCTGAAAGTCTGGTGCCCTGTCGATGGCGCGTCACTCACGACTCGCGCCTCACGCTCATCGATCACGACCCGTCGATGGTCCTCACGACTCGACCGGCGGATCGCTCGGCAAGCCGAGCAGCATCGAGCGCGCGGCGCCCACCAAGTAGGTCGACCCGGTGACCACCACCACGCCGCGTGAGCCCACGGCGCTGCGCGCCAACGTGAGCGCCTCACCCACCGTGCCCGCCACCTGCCCGCTGAAGTGCGCCGCGATCTCGTTGGGGTCCACCGCGTCCGGCACCGGCGGCGCGACGAACACCCGGTGCCCCGCGACCTGCTCCAGGCGCCGCATCATGGCGCGCCAGTTCTTGCGCTTCACGGCGCCGAACACCAGCGCCACCTCGCGCCGCGACTCGATCTCCCCGAGCGCGCTCGGATCGAGCACGTGGCTCAGGGCGACGGTGGCGTCGGGGTTGTGCGCGCAGTCGAGCAGGGTGAGATCTTGATTGCCGCGGTGGAGTAGCTCGTTGCGCCCGGGCCACTGGGTGGACTCGATGCCGTCGAGCAAGGCGTCCGTATCCACCCCGAGCGTGCGGGCGATGGTGTTGGCCACGGCGAGGTTGGTGCCGAACATCGCGAGGCGCGGGTAGGCGATGCGCGCCCCCGGCAGCGGCTCCGCGGGGCCGAGCTCGAGCAGCTCCGCGCCCACCTCGGCGACGCGCTGCTCCACCTCGGCGCGCGCGTCCGGGTGCAGCCGCCCGACCACCACCTTGGAGCCTGACTTGATGATGGCGGCCTTCTCCCGCGCGATGGCGCTGAGCGAGTCGCCCAATAGATCCATGTGATCGAAGGCGATGCGGGTGATGGCGGCGACGCGCGGCGGCGGCAGCACGTTGGTCGCGTCGAGCCGCCCGCCGAGGCCCACCTCCACCACGGCGATGTCCACCCCGGCGCGGGCGAAGGCGAGGAAGGCGGCGACCGTCGAGACCTCGAAGAAGGTGAGCTCCGGCCCGGCGTCGAGCACCTCGGTCAGCAGCTCCACGAGCAGCTCGTCGCTGATCGGCTCGCCGTCGATCTGGATCCGCTCGGCGAAGCGCGAGAGGTGAGGCGAGGTGTAGAGGCCCACCTTCTTGCCCGAGGTGCGCAGCGTGGACGCGACGAAGGCGCACACGCTGCCCTTGCCGTTGGTGCCAGCCACGTGCACCGCCTCGAACTTCGCCTGAGGGTCGCCGAAGTAACGACACACCGCCTCCACCCGCTCGAGCCCGAGCCGCGTGCCGAGGGGGACCCGGGAGTACAGGCGTTCCAGCGTTCTCTTGAGCTCTGACATCGTCACTCCGGTTGCTCCGCCCGGGCTCCATGGAGCGCGGGGACAGCCCATGAGGGGCGGCCCTGAATGAGCACGGCCCATGAGGGGCGGCGCCGACGAGCAGGGCGGAGGCAGCGCATGCTAGAGCACCGATCGGTTCGCCACCAGAGGCGTAGCTCTGAGGGGTAGGGATTTGCTATAAGCGGAGGCCATGTACGGTGGCAGCGCGGCGTTGATGGGGCGCGACGCCGAGCTCGCGTCGCTCAAGCGGGCTCGGGACGAGGCGGTGACGACGGGTCGCCTCCGCATGGTGACGCTGGTCGGCGCCCCCGGCATGGGGAAGACGCGGCTGCTGGACGAGCTCACGCGTGAGCTGGCGGCCTCGGGCAGCCTGCCTCGCGTGTATCGCGGGCGCGCGCGGGAGGGCGGCGCGCGGCACGGGGTGTTCGCGGGGCTCTTGCGGCAGCGCTTCGGGGTGTACGAGGGGCTGGAGGCAGAGGCCGCGCGGGGGCGCGTTCGCGGGGAAGTGGCGCGCGTGCTCAGCGACCGCAAGGTGGAGGACGTCGCGCATTTCCTCGGTCAGATCATGGATCTGGAGTTTCGCGACAGCCCGCTCACGCGCGCCCTGGCGGACGATCCAGTGCAGGCGGGGCTGGTGCAGCGCGCCGTGATCAAGAGCTTCTTCGAGAGCGACGCCACGGTTGAGCCGCTCTGCTTGGTGTTCGAGGACTTGCACGCCGCGGACGAAGACTCGCTGGAGCTCCTCCGCTACCTCGCGGACACCATCCAAGCGCCGATCTTGATCCTAGCGACGGCGCGCGCGGAGCTGCTCGCTCGTCAGCAAGACTTCGCCGACTTGGCGCGCGGCCGGCATGAGCTGCTCGAGCTGGGGCCGCTGCCAGCGCCCGTGGCCGACGCGTTGGCGCGGGAGATGCTCCAGCGCTGTCAGGGCGGCCCGCCTGCCGAGCTGGCCTCGGCCGCGACGCGGCTCGCCGGCGGTAACCCGGGACTCATCGAGCAGATGGTGCGGGTGTTCCACGACGTGGGGGTGCTCACGGCGGAGAGCCCGGCGCCGGACAGCCCGTGGCGGGTCAACCTGGAGCGCCTCGCGAGCGCCCGCCTCCCGCTGACCGTGGAGGACGCCGTGGCGGCGCGGGTGGCGAGCCTCACCCCAGAGCTACGGCGCGTGCTGGAGCAGGGCGCGGCGGTGGGCAGCGTGTTCTGGCGCGGCGCCTTGATCGCGCTCGGTCGCCTGGATCAGCCCGCGCCCGAGCTGTGGCGCACCGGGGAGGCAATGGACGACGCCGCGCTCGACGCGGCGCTGGCCGAGCTGGTGAAGCGCGACTACCTGCTGCGGCTGCCGGACTCTGCTTTCCCTGCGGAAACGGAGTACGTCTTCAAGCACAACCTCGAGCGCGAGAAGCTGCTCAGCCTGACGGCGGTGGCCACCTTGCGGCGCTACCATCAGCAGATCGCCGACTGGCTGAGCCAGCAGGCGGGCGCCCGCAACCAGGAGGAGTCGCTGGTGATGCTGGCGCGCCACCTGTCGAGCGCGGGCTCACACATCCAGGCGGGCGAGGCCTACCTCAAGGCGGGGAGCGTCGCGCGCGCTGGCTTCGGCTGGAAGAAGGCCGCGGAGTATTTCGAGCGCGGGCTGGCCTTGCTCGGTGAGACCGACGCGGGTCGCCGGCTCTCGGCGCTCCACGACCACGGGGACGTGCTGTTCGTCGCGGGGCGCACGGAGGAGGCGCTCACGCAGTTCCGCGAGATGCTCCGGCTCGCGTTCCAGCTGAACCTGAAGTCCAAGGGCGGCGCGGCGCACAACCGCATCGGGCGGGTCCACCGCGAGACGGGCGATTTGGCGCAGGCGGAGGAGCACCTCAAGGCGGGGCTCGAGCTGTTCCGCGAGGCGGAGGACGAGCGCGGCGTGGCGGCGAGCCACGACGACCTGGGGCGCGTCTTGTGGATCAAGAGCGACTACTCGGCCGCGCTCAAGCAGCTGAAGACGGCGCTCGAGATCCGGCGGCGCCTCGGGGATAGGCGCAGCATCGCGCTCAGCCTGAACAACATCGGTCAGGTGTGGATGGATCACGGCCGCGCGGCGAAGGCGCAGGAGGCCTTGGAGGCCGCGCTCGGTATCCGCAGGGAAATCAACGACCCACTCGGGATCGTGGAGTCGCTGGTCAACCTGGGGCGCATCGCGCGCCAGCAGGCGGACCACGCGCGCGCTTTGTCCTTGTTCGACGAGGCGCACGAGGTCGCGCGCGAGATGGGGGAGCGCGGGCGCATCGCCGAGGTGCTGACCAACTTGGGGGAGACGCGCGCCGCGATGGGGGAGAGCGGGGAGGCGCTCAAGGTGCTCGAGCAAGCCGAGCGGATCTGCGAGGAGCTCGGCGACAAGCTGAACCTGGGGGAGGTGAAGCGCGCCCAGGCCGAGGCGCACCTCAAGATGGGTCAGCTGCGACCGGCGCGTGACGCCATCAAGCTCGCGGTGGACCTCTTCGGCCGGGTGCGCTCCAAGGCGCACCTCGCGGTGGCGCTGCGCTCGCTCGCAGATGTCACCGCCGCGGGCGCTTGGGGCGAGGGCCATGAAGGCAAGGCGGTCGACTACTACATGCGCTCCATCGCGCTGTGTAAGGAGATCGGCAACGAGCTGGAGGAGGCGCGCAGCTACCGCGCGTTCGCCGCCTACGTCACCACCTCCGCGCACTACCGCGATAACGGCGACATCCAGCGTGAGGCCGCGCGGCTCGGCGCGATGGCCGACGAGATCTTCAAGCGCCTCAAGGTGGGCCCGCTGGGCACGCGACCAGGGGGGTCTGTGTTCCCGCCGCCCGCTTGACGGCGCGGTTGACGCCGGGCGCGCGCCTCGCGAGGCTGCTTGCATGACGCCCGAGGTGAAGGTGCAGCGCGTGGGACGCGTGGAGGTGCCGCTCCCCAGCTATCAAACGGAGGGCAGCGTGGGGCTCGACTTGGCGGCCGCGGTCGCTGAGCCGCTCGTGATCGAGCCGGGCGCGCGGCGCTTGGTTCCCACGGGGCTCGCGCTGGCCATCCCCGAGGGCTTCGAGGGCCAGGTGAGGCCGCGCAGCGGCCTGGCGCTGCGCGCCGGCATCGGCATCGTGAACTCACCGGGCACCATCGACTCGGACTACCGCGGGGAGATCCAGGTGCTCTTGATCAACCACGGGAGCGAGCCCTTCGCGGTGGAGCCGCTCGCGCGCATCGCGCAGCTGGTGATCGCTCCCGTGGCGCGCGCGCGCCTCAGCTGGGCGGAGTCATTGGATCGCACCGAACGCGGCGCGGGCGGCTACGGCTCCACCGGGGTGTGAGCCTAAGGGGGCTGAGCGCTAGGGTGCCCTGAGCCGCGCTTGGTCAGCTAAATTGTTCAGTGTGCTCTCGTGCGCTTGGCGTGGTCAGCTGAGCTGTCCGTGCGCGCGCCGGTCAAGTACCCTGTTCAGTGCGCCGTGAGGGGGCGCAGCGACGCGGTGAGGCGCTCCGCGAGCTCGCTTCGCTCCACGTCGCGGGTGAGGATGTGGTGGCTGCGGGGGAGGATGAGCACCTCCACCTCGGCGCTCGTCAGGCCGCGCGCGGCGCGATCGGCATTGGCGACGGGGCACAGCCGATCGCGGGCGCCGTGGACGATGAAGGTGGGGCAGGTGACCTCCGAGAGCCGCGGGCGCAGCGCCTTGGCGGCGCGGTGGAGGCTGATGGCGGCGTGCAGCGGCTGCGCCGCGTAGGTGAGGTGCGTGCGGCGCGCGGCGGGATCCCCGAGGTCGCTCGCCTGCTTCGGCACCTGGAAGTCAGGTAACCCAAGGCGATCGGCGAAGGCGAGGGCGCGCTCGGGGAATGGGCTGCGGAGCCACAGCGCGTTGGCCAGCAGCACCAGGCGCGCGACGCGCTCGGGGTAGCGGAGGCTCAGCTCGAGCGCGAGCAGGCTCCCCATCGACAAGCCGCACACGATGACCGGCGCCTCGCCATGGGCGGTGAACAGCTCGGAGAGCGCGTCCTCGGCGCCGCGCAGCCAGTCGCGGTAGCGGGTGCGCCCGAGGTCACGCGGGTGAGTGCCGTGCCCGGGGAGCAGCGGCGCGCGCGCCGCGAGGCCGAGCCGCCCCGCGACCTCCACGAGCAGCTCCACTTCGACCGGCGTGCCCCCGAAGCCGTGCAGCGCGAGCAGCGCCGGCGCCTTGCCCTCGCTCACCCGCGTCGACGGATCCCCCGCGCCGAGCCAGCCCGCCGTCCCCGCCTGGACGCGGCCCGTCCTCACCCCGCTCTCAGCCTTGCCCGCGCTTGATGCCATAGCTCCGGATCTTCTTGTGAAGGTTGGTGCGCTCCACGCCGAGCACCACCGCCGCCTTGGAGATGTTCCAATCGAAGCTCTGCAGCGTCTCGACGATGTAGGCGCGCTCGGCCGCGTCACGGTAGTCCTTCAGGCTGAGGCGCGCGCCGTCGGCGCCGCTCCCCACCCGGGCGCCGGACAGGCGGCCTTCATCGAGCGAAGCGGAGCCCGGCTCACCATCACCCTCCGGCCCGTCGCTGTCCCACGGCGAGGCGTGCGGATCTTCCGGCAGGTCCGCCACGGTGATGATGTCGCTCGAGAGGATGGCGGCGCGCTCGACGACGTTCTTCAGCTCCCGCACGTTGCCGGGCCACTGCCGCCCGGCGAGCACCTCGTACACGGAAGGATCGATGCGCTTGGGGCGCAGCCCGTTATCCTTGCAGAAATTCGCCACGAAGGCGTCGGCGAGCAGCCGCACGTCGCCGGGGCGCTCGCGCAGCGCGGGCACCTTGATCGGGAACACGTCCAGGCGGAAGAACAGATCTTCCCTGAAGCGCCCCGCCTGCACCTCGCGGGTGAGGTCTTTGTTGGTGGCCGCGAGCACCCGCACGTCCACGTGGATCACGTGCTCGCTCCCCACCCGCACGATCTCCCCGTTCTGCAGCGCGCGCAGCACCTTGGCCTGAGCGGAGAGGTCCATGTCCCCGATCTCGTCGAGGAACAGCGTGCCGCCGTGGGCCTGCTCGAAGTAGCCGCGCTTGCGGCCGGCCGCGCCGGTGAAGGAGCCCTTCTCGTGGCCAAACAGCTCGCTCTCGATCAGCTCGTGGGGGATGGCCGCGCAGTTGACCTTCACGAACGGCGCGTCGCGTCGCGGGCTCAGGCGATGCGCAGCGCGGCTGACTAGCTCCTTGCCGGTGCCGCTCTCGCCGGTGATGAACACGCTGGCCTTGGTGGGCGCCACCTTGTCGATCTCGGTGAACAGCCGCTGCATGGCGGGGCTGGTGCCGATCATCTGGTAGCGCGCCTCGAGCTCCTCGCGCATCTGCTCCACGGTGCGGCTCAGGCGCGCCGTGCGGATGCAGTTAGAGACGCTGACTAAAATCCGCTCGCGGTTCAGCGGCTTCTCGAAGAAGTCACTGGCGCCGAGCTTGATGGCGTTCACGGCGTCGTGGACGGTGGCGTGCCCGCTCACCACGATCACCGGCAATGGGCTGCTGCCCTCCTCGCTGCGGAGCTTGGAGAGCGCCTCGAGGCCGCTCATCCCCGGCAGCTTCAGATCGAAGATCGCGAGATCGACCGGCTGGCTCGGGTTACGGATCGCGTCGAGCGCCTCCTCGGCGCTGCCCACGGCGATCACGTGGTAGCCCTCACCTGAGAGCACCATCTCCAAGGTGCGCCGGATGTTCTTCTCATCGTCCACCACGAGCACCGTGGTCGCGACCGCGCTCATGGCGGGAGCCTCAGCCATGGTCACGTGGTCGCCCGAGGCGCCTGCCGCGTCAAGGGGACGCCCCGCCGCGCCTTCGAGGCCGCTCGTTCATCGCTCGGAGGACAGGCGCCGTGAGGTGCTCCGCACAGCGACTAGGCCCATGCGTCAGGCGTACTGCGTCAGGTGCACTGCCAAACCCCCAACCCCCCCCAAAAAAACTCTAAGTGCCGCCTTCGGCCTTCATGAACTCGAGGAAGTTCTTGGCGGCGAGGGTGAAGGGGCTGTCCGGGTAGCGGCTCAGCACGCGGCGGAAGGTGGCCTCGGCCTCTTTCCGCTTCTTCATCTTCAGGTAGGTCTCGCCGAGCAGCACCATCGCCTCCGCGTCGAGGCCGGAGCCCTCGAAGTTCCTGAGCGCGTACTGGGCGCGGGCGACGGCGGCGTCGAAGTTGTCTTCCATCAGGTAGAAGCGCGCGACGTACAGCTCGTGGCGCGCGAGCAGCCCTGTGACCACCGAGAGCATGTAGCTCAACTCGACGCGCTCCTCGTGCCCCGGGAAATCCGCGAGGAATTTGTTGAGCTCCAGGTAAGCGTCGGTGACGTTCGCGAGATCGCGCTCCTCGAGCGGCGGCAAGAGGAACGTCTCCGAGCTCTGCTCGTACAGCCCCTTGACGATGCGGTAGCGCGCGTAGGGGACCTCGGGGTCGTTCGGGTAGTCCGTGACGAAGGCCTTGTAGCCGGCGATCGCCTCGGCGTACTTGTCCTGACGGAAGGCGGCGTCCGCGATGCGCAGCTCGGCGAGCCGCGCGTAGCGGGTGTAGCCGTAGGTGCGCTTCACCTCTTCGAACAGGATGACGGCCTGCTCCCAGTCTTTGTCCAGGTAGGCCTCCACCGCGGCCTCGTAGGCGCGGCGGGCGTTCTCGGTGTACTCGAGTGGGTTGTCAGGTGCCCTGACGGGCGCGCAGCCAGCGCCCCAGGCCGCGAGGCTCAACGCCGCGGTGCCCAGCGTTGCGCTGCCCAGCGCTGATGGGCCCAGCGCTGATGGGCCCAGCGCCGCGCCACCCAAGGCAGAGCCACCGAGGCCCGTCGCGAGGAGCGGGGCCGAGAGGGCGCGGGCCAGACGCGCGGCGCGCGGACGCGCGGGCGGCTGAGGCCGGCGGGGCGGGCAGGGGAGGCGACCCATGGCGCCTGCCCATAGCACTGAGTTTGCTGGAGGGTGGTGAGGATCGTCGCTCGGCGGACGAATCGGCCCGCTGGCTAAGGCGCTCGTCGAAACAAAGATGCCTCGGGGCTCCGTCTCTCGAACAGGCGCCTACGCGAGAGGCTGGCGGAGGATCCGTGTGGCTCGACCCCCGCCGTCAGAGGGGCTACAAGACGAGCGGCTATGGACAAGGTGCCGATGACGCCGCGAGGCGCTCAGATGTTGAAGGACGAGCTTCAGCGCTTGAAGGAGGAGCGCCCGAAGATCTCGCGTGAGATCGAGGTGGCGCGGGAGCACGGCGATCTCAAGGAGAACGCGGAGTACCACGCCGCCAAGGAGCGCCAGGGCATGGTGGAGGCCCAAATCAAGGACATCGAGGCCAAGCTGGCGCTCGCCGAGGTGATCGATCCGTCCAAGCTGAGCGGTGACAAGGTGCGGTTCGGCGCCACCGTCACCCTGCTCAACACCGAGAGCGAAGAAGAGGTGACCTACCGCATCGTGGGGGCCGACGAGGCCAACATCGACGAAGGCACCATCAGCATCTCGGCGCCGCTCGCCCGCGCGCTGATCGGCAAGGAGCCTGGCGACGAGGTGCGGGCGCAGATGCCCGCCGGCGTTCGGCTCTTCGAGGTCGTCAGCGTCGAGTACGAATGAGCCCAGCGCCGCGCCGCGCGGCGGCTCGCGGGGCGAGGTGGCTCGGGGCGGTGTCAGGATCCCTCACGATGGGGATCGTGGCCGCGTGGCTGGTGCTCGCGGTGGAGCTCGCTGTGGTGGTGCTGTTCGGGCAGCGCTGGTTCGCGAGCATTTGGGAGATCCAGCACGGGACGCTCAGCTTGATGCCCGTGGCCTTGGCGGTGGCGGCGGGGTGCGGCGCGCTGGGGGCCTCACTGCGGGCGCTCGTCGTGCGGCCCGAACGGAGGCCGCGCGTGGCGCTGGCCCTGGGTTTGGCGCTCAGCGCGGGCGCCGTGGGGTGGGCGCTCGGCGGCGGTCGGCTGTTGGCGAGCGCGCTGCGCCGCGGGGGCTTCGCGCTGGCACTGGCGGTGGTGGCGGGCCTCGTGACGTATGCTCTCACGCCGCTCGTCAGGCGTGGGTTGGCGGCGCGGCCAGGGCTCCTGGCCCTGGGGGTGACCGTGGTGATCGTCCTGCTCGAGCTGGTCAACGCCCACGTGCTGGTGCGGCTCTACCCCGCGTTTCACCTCGCGTTGGCGCTCGGCTGCCTCCTCTTGGCGCCGCTCGTGGTGAGCGCTTCGCCTCGGCCTTGGGTGAGGGTCTTGGTGCTGCTGAGCAGCGTGTTGGCGCTCGCGCTCAGCCCGTACGGCGCCCGTCGCCTCGCGCCCTTCGATAATTTCCGCATGGTGCTCTTGGAGCGCGCGCCGCTCGGCGGGCAGCTGGTGCTGCTGGCCAGCCGGCTCAGCCCGGCCAAGCCGCTCGCGCTGGAGTGTGAGGGCGAGGCCTGCCTCGAGCTGGATCCCGATCGGCGGCCTGAGGTGGAGCTCGGCCCTCGTCACCTCGACTTACGAGGGCGCGATCTGCTGCTGATCAGCGTCGACGCGCTGCGCGCCGATCACCTGGGGACGTATGGTTACGGGCGCCCGACCACGCCGCGCATCGACGAGCTGGCGCGCGGCGGTCAGGGCTACGCCGGGGTGGTGTTCGACTACGCGTACTGCCCCACGCCGCACACCTCGTACTCCATCACCTCGCTGATGACCGGCAAGTACATCCGCCCGCTGCTCTCGCAGGGGGTGGGAGAGGACTCGGACACCTGGGCCAGCCTGCTCCGCGGCTATGGCTACCGCACGGCGGCCTTCTACCCGCCCGCGCTGTTCTTCATCGACGGCGACCGCTTCAAGCGTTTCCGTGAAGAAAAATTGGGCTTCGAGTACGTCAAGGAGGAGTTCCTCGAGGGGGAGCCGCGCGTCATGCAGGTGGAGCGCTACTTGGAGGAGCAGCGCCCGGACCAGCGGGTGTTCGTGTGGGTGCACCTCTTCGGTCCCCACGAGCCCTACCAAGCGCACCCCGGGCTCGGCTTTGGGGAGCGAGACATCGATCGCTACGACTCCGAGATCGCCGCGGCGGATCGCACCGTGGGGCGCTTGGTGGAGGTGATGCGGCGCCGGCGACCGGGCGCCGCGGTGATCATCACGGCTGACCATGGGGAGGAGTTCGGTGAGCACGGCGGGCGCTACCACGGCACCACGGTGTACGAGGAGCAGGTGCGGGTGCCGCTGGTGCTGTCGCTGCCCGAGGCGAGCCTCCCCGCGGCTCAGGCCGAGCCGCCTTGGCGCGTGAGCGAGGTGGTGCAGACGATCGATCTCTTGCCCACCACGCTGCGCGCCTTGGACATCCCCATCCCGCCGCGGGTGCGGGGGCGCGACTTGAGCCCCGTGTTCGGCGTTGATTCGGTGGGGGTAGGCTTCGCGCTGGCCGAGACCGACTCACAGACCCTGGTCGCCGAGGGTGACGAGCGGCTGATCTGCGAGCGGCGCCTGGGCGCTTGTCAGCTCTTCGATCTCAAGCGGGATCCTGGGCAGCGCGCCCCGGTGGATCGCCCCGCGCGCCGCCTCGCGCTCACGCAGAAGCTGCAGCGCTTGGGCGAGAGCCACGGGCGCTTCGAGCGCTCGGGCCGGCGGGAAGAGGGGCAGGGGTGGCCGCCCGCCTTGCTGCGGGGCATGAGCGGCGACGGCGAGGCGGCGGGGGAGATCGCCGGGCTGCTCGACGACGCGGACGTGGAGATCCGTCGCAAGGCGGCGGAGGTGCTGTTCGAGCTCCGGCGGCCGGAGGCGGCCCAGGCGCTGGAGCTGGCCCTGCGGCGCGATGAAGACACGCTGGTGCGGCGCCGCGCGGCGCTCGCGCTCACGCGGCTCGGGCGCGGCGCGCCGCTCACGCTGGAGCTCTTGCGCGGTGACGATCGCGAGCTCTCACGGCTGGCGGCGCTGGCCTTGGCCGAGACCGGCGATAGGCGCGGGGAGGCCGTGCTCGTGGCGTGGTGGCGCACGGGGGACGCGGTGCCGCACACCCGGCGGCTCGAGCTGCTGAGCGCGCTCGGCCTCATCAAGAGCCAAGACGCGGTGTGGCCGCTGGTGCTCGAGCTGAAGGACGTGCGGCTCAGGCCCCACATTGCCGCGGCGCTCGCGCAGATCGGTGAGGAGGTGGCGAAGGTGCCGCTCGCGAAGGCGCTGGCGGTGGAGCGCTACCACAGCGTGCGGGTGCAGCTGGTGGAGGCGCTGGTGACGCTCGGGGCCGACGTGGAGCTGGTGCCCGCGCTGACGCGCTTCCTCGGGGTCCCGGATCCTCTCGAGGGGGGGGTTGGGATTGCCCAGCGCGCTCGGATCTTGGATCGCCTGGGGGGCCCCACCCCGCGTGAGTTGGTCAAGCTAACTGCCCAATCGCACCTCGGCTTCGGTTACCTCAGCGTGATCCCCAAGGGGGGTAACGGGAAGGGAGTGCGGGTGCTGGTGCGCGCCCAGAGCCGTGAGGGGGGGCAGGTGTACATCGCGCGGGAGCAGCAGCTCGTGCGTTATGACCGCAAGGGGGAGCCCAAGGGGGTGCAGGACGTGCCGCGGCTCGATCGCGAGCGGATGACCGTGCTGGAGGTGCCCGCAGGATCGGAGCCAGCGGAGGTCTGGGCGCGGTTGTCCGACGACGTGGGCGCCGCGCCCGGGCGCCCGATCCGGCTCGTGGTGTTCGCGGAGCGCCAGGTGCAGGTGCTGGGGCTGGCGCTGGTTCCGCTAGCTGATGAGCTCCCGCCTCCCCCGCCAGAGCCCTGGGAGCCGGGCGCCGACGCGGGGACGCCTGGCCCCGACGCGTCGGGCGGTGCGGATGCTTCCGGCCCCTGACGCTGGCTTCTGGGCGCCACGTAGAGGCGCTCGTGAGCCAGCGCCCGAGCTCCCGCTCGATCGCGGCGAAAGCGTTGGGGAATCGCTTTGCGGAGGGGAGGGGGATGCTATACGGGGGCCGAAGTGGCTGAGCGAGTGCAGAAGAAGGCGGTCAAGACCTCCAGGCGGGCGCGGCGGCGCGCCCAGGAGTCGTCCGAAGGCAAGCGTCAGGCGAAGCGCGTCGAGCGCGACGATGACGATGACGACGATCGTGACAGCGACGCGGGGCGCGATAGCGACGCAGGGCGCGACAGCGACGCAGGACGCGACAGCGACGCAGGGCGCGATAGCGACGCGGGTGAGCGAGCGGTCGCCGCGGAGGACGAGCCGGACGAGGACGCGGAGATCCGCAAGATCCGCGATCGGAACCGGCGGCTGCGCGCGAAGATCGCCGCTCAGCGGAGCGCCGAGCGCCGCACCGGGGGCACCCGCGGGGGCGCCGGGGCGGGCCTGTCCCAGGGCGCGGCGCGCGCCAGCAACTTCGCCAAGCGTTACGCGCGGGTCCTCCAAGTGGCCGCCGTCGTCGCGGTGTTGGGCGGCATCGGGTGGTTGGTGCACAGCTACCGGAGCCAGAAGGACGCCGAGCAGGCGACGCGCGCGCTGGTCGCCGGGATGCACGCCGAGCTAGGCCAAATCGAGAGCGACACGCCGCTCCCCAAGGAGATGGGGGTGGAGGTCTTCAAGGACCACACGGCGCGCCTGAAGGCGGCTGAGAAGGCCTATCGCGACGCGCTGGAGGAGGTCTCCAACCCCACCTCGATCGCGCTCGCGCGGCTCGGGCTCGCGGGGGTGCTGTTCGATCAGCGTCAGTTCGCCGAAGCCAAGCAGGAGTATCAGACGGTCTCGGAGCTGCCGCTCGCCGCGGTCGACACCGACGTGCGGGGGCGCGCCCTCGAGGGCGTGGGGCTCGCGACCGAAGCCGGCGGTGAGGCTCAGGCGGCGCTCGACGTCTACAAGCGCCTCGAGCAAGTGACGGGCTTCAAGCAGCTCGGGCAGTACCACCAGGCGCGGCTCGCGGTTGCGCGGGGCGACCAGGAGGAGGCGAAGAAGCTCCTCGCCTCGATCCACGAGGCCACCAAGGACGACCGCTTCGCGCGCATGGGTTACGTGGCGCGGATGAGCCTCGAGCTGTGGGCGGGGGTGGATCCCGAAGCCGCCGCCAAGGCGCAGCAGTCGGTGCAGCAGAGCCCGGAGGAGCTGATCAAGCAGCTCCAGGACGTGCAGGAGCAGCTCGGTGGCGCGCAGAGCGTGCTCAAGGAGCTCGGCCTCACGGATGAGCAGATCCGCGATTTGGCGGCGTCTCAGGGCGCCGCGCAGCCAGCGCCGACTCAGCCTGTGCCGCCGGAGCCGGCGCCGCTGCCGAGCGGAGGCGAGTGAGGCGCTGGAGCTCGTCAGGGTGGTTGCCGGTGCGTCGTGAGGCGACGGCGGGGCGCGGTGCCGTCCAACCGGCTTTTCAACGCCGCCCGGAAACTGGAGGCGTTCTTCAAGGACGCGTGGATCCTGTCGTGAGGTCGAGGACCGTGACCACAGCGCTACCCATGGCGAAAACAGCGTCCGCCGGAGGCTCACGTGGGGCACCAGGAGGGAGTGAACCCCCAACCACCCGCGAGTCAGGGGTACGCTCTTGGGGTCTGCTCATCGCGCTGGGCGCGGGCGCCTTCGGGGCGCTGGGTTGCGAGGCGGCGCGCACTGGCGCCAACCCTGAGCTGCCCAACTGGGCGCACCGTCCGAGCTGGTCCATCCAGGTGGACTACCGGCGCCCGCTGCGCGTCGAAGATCGCCGCGTGGGTGAGCCGTATGAGCGCGGTCAGCCGGAGATCGATCCGGTGGGTGGCCGCGTGTTCGTCGGCTCGAGCGACCACGGTTTGTATGCCGTCAGCGCCGCGAACGGTCACACGATCTGGCGCTTCGAGACGCTGGGGCCCGTGCAGTCGGAGCCGCTCTACGACCCCACGGCGGACGTGGTGTACTTCGGGAGCAACGACGGCGCGCTGTATCGGGTGCGGGCGCGCGACGGGAAGCTGCTTTGGCGCTTCATGACCAACGCCGAGGTCAACAAGCGCCCGGTGTTGAGCGGCGGCGTGCTCTACGCGAGCAACGCCAACGACACCCTGCTCGCGTTGGATCCCGAGACGGGCAAGGCGCACTGGACCCAGCACCGCTCACCGGCGCAGGGCATGGAGGTGGTGGGGCACTCGGGGCCCGTGGTGTCCCGCGGCATGGTCTACTTCGCCTACAGCGACGGCAACGTGATCGCCTACGACGCGAAGACGGGCGCGGAGCGCTGGCAGCCGGTGGATCTCTCCGCCGAGGCGGAGCAGCTGATCGGCGACGTGCCGCAGTACCTGGACGTGGACACCACGCCACTGGCAGTGGAGCTGACCGAGGGCCACGCGGTGATCGTGGGGAGCTACGAGGGCGGCGTGTACGCGCTCGACGCCGACACCGGCAACCAGATCTGGTCGAACCCCGCGATAGCCGGCGTGACGGACGTCACCTGGTGGAGCGAGCCGAGTCGCCCGGATCCTCAAGGGGGCCCGATGATCCCAGCCAAGCGCCTGGTGATCGCGTCGACGGGCATCAGCGGCTTGTGGGCGCTCAACCCCGACACCGGTGAGCGCGTGTGGCAGCGTGAGCTCCCGGCTGACGCCGTGTCGCGCCCCGTCCCGCTGCTCGGCGCGCTGCTGTTCAGCACCTCCCAGACGGGGCTCTTCCTGGTGTCGCCGCTCGACGGCGGCGTGATCGACGGGATCCACACCGGCGCCGGCTTTGCGATGCCTCCGGCTGGCTACGGCACCCGCGCCTTCGTGCTCAGCAACGAGGGCTACCTCTTGGCGCTGCACATCGCCGCCCCGCGGTGAGGCGCCCTGACGGTGTGCTTCAGGGGCGCCGTCAGGTGCTCTGACAGGGCGCTTTGAGTGTGCTGACAGGGCGCTTCAGGGGCATCGTCAGGTGCTCTGATGGTTTGGGTTTTGGGGGTTGGACGGCACCGCGTTGCGAGCCGACTCGCGGTTCTCGTGCTCCGGACGGCGCTCAGGTGAGGTGCGCGCCGGCGTCGCGTAGCACCCGCAAGATCACGGGGCCCGCGCCGCGAACTTGGATGCGAGTGCCTGGGTGCGAGGGCACCCAGCGTTGAAACAGCTCCTGCGCGAAGCCGAGCCCAACCCCAGAGATCCCATGAAAATTGAGGTCCACGACGCGGTAACGCTCCATGCCCTCCATCAAGCGCCGCGCCTCCTCGCGCGAGACGAACTGCCCACCGTGCTCCACCAGCTTCACCTGACCGATCGCGGCGAGCGGGTTCTGGCGCGCGAGTCGCTGGCGGAGGAGCGCGTCCAAGGCGAGCTCGGTGTCCGCCGAGATCGCGCAGGTGACGCGCGTCCCTGGGCGGCGTGGCGCCTCCCCGAGCAGCTGATCGCCCCGCTCCCGATCACTTTGCCACAGCAGGCCACCCGCCTCGATCGTGAGCTGGTCGCAGGCGCTCGCCAGCAGCAAGAGCCCCTGCCCCAGGTGGGTCCGCGGCTCGGTGGTGAGCGGCGCTCGGGAGAGCTCGATCAAGGCGTCGAGCTCGGAGCCCAGGCCTAGCCGCTCGCGCACCCGCGTGAACAGCCCCACACCCTCGTCCGACAGCTGAAATCGGATCTGCTCGAGGGTGCTGTCCACCTGCAGCGTGGCGCTGGCGGCCGCCGAGTGGGAGGCGGCGTTCTTCACCAGCTCCTCCACCGCGAACTCGGCGATCGCCGTCGCCGCCAGGGTGGCGGTGGGCGGCACCAGCTCGGGGGCGACCCGCGCCCACACCTCGCGCTCATCCACGTCCGCCAGATCCAGCCGGTGCAGTCGCTTCACGGAGGCGGGGAGGGAGTAGCGCGTCGCCCGCGCGTGCCCCGTCACCACCAGCTCGCCTGCGTTCACCAGCTCCCGCAGGTGTCGATGCACCGCCTGGCGCGTGTACCCCAGGCGCTCGCTGACCAGCGTGCAGTTGATGCTGCCTTCACGCCGCACCAGCTCGAGTAGCTCTTGCTTCAGATCAGTCACGCCAGTATCGTAAAATAGTCATTGACGGTTTGACAAGTCCCGTTGCGTTTTGTCGAAACAGACGGGTTGGCGATCCCACGGTCAGGGCAGCGCGCGCCAAGGAGGGAGGGCAGGGGCCTCCAAACCAGAATCGTAAAATCGTCCTTGGGGGTGATGGCAACATTGCGATGCTACGATTCGAGCCACGGAAGCCAGCCACTAGATCGTAAAATCGACACACTATCCCAACCACTTGGAACAGGGATCCCAGAATCGTAAAATGACGAACCTGACCATCGCGACGACGACCTGTCAGGCCTCGTTCAGCTCGATTCGGTACTCGCCGCCGGCCGTGGCCTGCGCTCCGGGGGGAACGACCGCAGCGACGGGCGCGGTCACTGGGACCGACGCGGTCACGGTCTGCTGCCGCTGAGCTGGGCTGGGCTACGGTTCCTGATCGTAAAATCGTAGATGTTGTAGGTGGTGTGGCCAGCTGGCAGTTGAATCGTAAAATCGCCACACACGCGTATCGTTCATCAATCGTAAAATCGTCCTCTGCGCGCCTTATTCGTCAGGAGACCGCCGCAACCTCGTGGCCACTCCCCAGGCGTGGTCCCTCAAGAGGGGGAGAACCTCGAGGTCTTGGCCGAGCTCGAGCGCGCAGCGGTCGAGGCCGGTGAGCCGATCGACCCGGCGGCGTGTTGTCGCGGGCACCGGACGCTTGAGGCGTCGTGGCGGCTCAGCTCGATTACTTCTTCTCGATCTGCTCGCGGCCGAACTTCGGGACGTACACGAGGGACCAGGTGGCCGCGTAAGAGCCGTCCGAGTAGCGGCACAGGCTGTCCTCGCCGTCATCGTACGTGGCGCTCTCCAGCTCACCGCCGCTCGGAGCGCAGTAGTAGGAGGAGGGGTTGCCAGGGCCGACGGTGATGGTCTTCGTCGCCACATCACGGACCGCGTCGAGCGCCTTGCAGGAGCCCAGCTTACCCTGAGGTGCGCAAGACTCGGAGACGATGAGCCGCGGAGCCTCCCACTGGTACATCACCACCTCACGGCCATCCAGGCGCGCCACGACGCGCTTCGGTTCCTGCTTCTTGGCGGCGGCGATCGCCGCGGCGTAGTAGGCAGCTGCCTCCGCTTCGGTGGCCGGCGATTGCGTGCTGCTGTGCGCACCGTCTAGCTCGCCCGTGGGTGCGTCAGGAGCATCGGGGGGGCTCTCGGGCGCGGTGGACTCTGTCGAGACCTGCGTTGGCCCCGGCGCGGGCGGTGGCGCGTCGGGTGCTGGCTTCGACGAGCAACCAAGGCTCAGCGTGAGAGCGATCAGACCTGGAACCCGTAGCCGCATGCCCAAGCCTAGGGCCAAGGCGCGAGGCTCCACAAATCAAATCCGTTCATTCCCGAGCGCGCCGACCCAGCCAGTGTTCCGCCGCCGCCGCGCGACCACGCTGGCAATCGGAACCAGATCCACGCGCCAGCGCTGCGAGCACGCGGCGAAGTCCAAAGGCGTTCAAGTGCGGTTCCGCGAGCGCCGTCACGGCGCCCAGCTGAAATGGCGACGCCCAGCTCAGCGCTGAAACCCCAAGAATCCCTAACGAAACCCCCAAATTGAACTTCGCATAATAGAGATTATGTTAACTCAAAGGAGAGGATTTTGGGGAGGGTCGCCCGTACCTAGCTCGCGATGGCAGACGGAGCCCGGTGCCGGACCTTTGCGATTCGCCAGGCAGTGAGCGTGACTTACCGCCGGTTGCGCGCGCTGCGTTTCGCGCGCGGGGTCCAAAACGGACGAGGCCCGGGCGGTGACGCCCAGGCCTCGTGACCCACTGAGGAGCGCGACTCGCGGCGCCGTTCGCCGCGAGCGTGGGAGCTTCAGTCCATCCCGAAGTCGTCCATGCCTCCCATGCCTCCCATACCGCCCATGCCTCCCATACCGCCCATGCCCCCCATACCACCACCGCCCATGCCGCCGGCGGGCGCCGGCTCGGGCTTGTCGACGATCAGCGCCTCGGTGGTGAGCAGCAGGCCGGCGACGCTCGCGGCGTTCTCGATCGCGGTGCGCACCACCTTGGTCGGGTCGATGACGCCGGCCTTGGTCAGATCCTCATACCGGTTCTCGCGCGCGTTGTAGCCAAACCCGCCCTTGCCCCCAGCGACCTTGGCGAGCACCACGTCGGGCTCCATGCCGGCGTTGGCTGCGATCTGACGCAGCGGCGCCGTGGCGGCGCGCTCCACGAGCTGGACACCCAGCGCCTGATCGCCGTCGAGCGAGAGCTTCTTCAGCTGTTCGATGGCGCGCACCAGGGCGACCCCACCGCCGGGCACGAAGCCCTCCTCCAGCGCCGCGCGGGTCGCGGAGAGCGCGTCATCCACGCGATCCTTACGCTCCTTCATCTCGGGCTCCGTCGCCGCGCCGACCTTCAGCACCGCGACGCCGCCGCTCAGCTTCGCGAGGCGCTCTTGCAGCTTCTCGCGATCGTAGTCGCTGGTGGTCTCCTCGATCTGCCGCTCGATGAGCGCCACGCGGCCTGCGATCTCCGCCTTCTTGCCGGCGCCGCCGACGATCGTGGTGTCGTCTTTGCTGAGCTCCACGCGGCTCGCGCGCCCCAGATCCTTCAGCGTCACGCTCTCGAGGGAGCGCCCCAGGTCTTCCATGAAGGGCGTCGCGCCAGTGAGGATCGCGATGTCCTTCAGCATCTCCTTGCGGCGGTCGCCGAAGCCAGGCGCCTTCACCGCGGCCACCTTCAGCACGCCGCGCAGCTTGTTCACCACCAGCGCCGCCAGCGCCTCACCCTCCACGTCCTCCGCGATGATGATGAGCGGCGCGCCCGCTTGAGCCACCTGCTCGAGCAGCGGCACCAAGTCGTTCAGGCTGCTGAGCTTCTTCTCGTGGACCAGGATGTGAGCATCCTCATACTCGCAGGTCAGCGCCTTCTGATCGGTGACGAAGTACGGCGAGAGGTAGCCGCGGTCGAACTGCATGCCCTCGACGATGTCGATCTCCGTCTCCATCCCCTTGGAGGTCTCCACCGTGACCACGCCCTTGCGCCCCACGCGCTCGAAGGCGTCCGCCAACATCTGGCCCACCGTCTCGTCGCCGTTGGCGCTCACGGTGGCGATGTGAGCGACCTCTTCCCTGCCCTTCGCCTTCTTCGACTGCGCCTTGAGCGCCTCCACCAGCTCCGCCACCGCCGCGTCGATGCCGCGCTTCAAGTCCATGGCCCCCGCGCCCGCCTCGAGGTACTTGAGCCCCTCTTTGAACAGGCTCTGGGCGAGCACCGTGGCGGTGGTGGTGCCGTCGCCGGTGTGGTCGTTGGTGCGTGACGCGACCTCACGCACCAGCTGCGCGCCGAGGTTCTGGAACTGATCGCTCAGCTCGATCTCCTTCGCGACGCTGACGCCGTCCTTCGTGACGTGCGGCGCGCCCCAGCTCTTCTCCAGCGCGACGTTGCGGCCCCGCGGCCCCAGCGTGACCTTCACTACGTCAGCCAGGGCGTTCACCCCAGCGAGCACCTCACGCCGCGCGCTCTGACGGAACAGGATCTGCTTGCTACCCATTTGCTTCGATACTCTCGGTTGAAGGCGCGGCGACAGCCAGGCGCGTTGAGGGGGCACCCACGGCGACCCCCGGTGTTGCGAGCGACCCGACGCGGCAACGGCCAGCGCCGACGGGATCCGGGCGGCGAGGTTATGTCGCGCTCACGTCAGGTCAAGGTCCGTCTCCGGCGATTTGTCGAGCTCGAAGCGTGAGGAGTCACGCGCCGCCAACCGCGAGCGACACCCGGCTCCGCCCGCTGTGAGCCAACCCCCCGATCCCCAGGAAGAGTCGATCGCCAAGGTCGTCCGCGCGGCAGGTGGTGATCACGGACCCGCGTTCAAAATCGCTTGCCCTCCTCGAACAGGCAGAGTAAAGACCGCCTCCCGTCGCTGGGCTGAGCCCCGCGGCGCTGGGTGGCCTCTGGCCGCCTTGGCTCTTTCTAGCTTGGTGAAGTAGGCTGTGGGCTCATGCCCAAGCCACCGGAGCGCTTCCCTGCTGGTCCCACCAGCCGCAGCGTCTCTTGGGGGATCGTCTAATGGCAGGACGCAAGTTTCTGGTACTTGTTATCTAGGTTCGAATCCTAGTCCCCCAGCCAGGCGGGTGCCGCACGCTCCCCCAGCGTCGGCTGGAAGGCAAGGCTGCCCCGCCGGCAGCTGCGGTATCGTCCGAGCCTTTCGCAGCAGCTGCCACACCATTCAGGCCCCATCGTCTAGCGGTTAGGACACTGGCCTCTCACGCCGGTAACACGAGTTCGAATCTCGTTGGGGTCACCAAAGCTCACCCAGCTCGTCAGCTCGAAGTAGCAGCACGGTCCAGGTGAGGTCACGCCTGGGCTGCGCCCTTCGGGGCGGGCGCCGGGCGGTTCGGGGTCGTGGCGGGTGGCCTCTTGCGCTCGGGGGCGCGCTGAGGCTTTGCGTCAGGTTGGCTGTCGATGTGGAGCGGCTCGTGAGGCAGCCTGACCACCCCTTGAGGAGCAGCGGGTCGTGAGCGATCGGGCGCCCGTCGTGAGCGAAGCGGCTGGCTACGGCGAGCTCTCGCGCGCGCTGCTCCGGCTCGCGATCCCGGCGGCCTCCACCGGGCTGCTGGAGACGCTGGTGTTCCTCGCCGACCGCGTCATGCTCGGGCGCTACTCGCAGGAGGCGCTCGCGAGCATGCACGTCCAGGGACCGGTGATCTGGTCGCTGTTCAGCGTGTTCATGGGCGTGTGCGTCGGCTCGGTGAGCGTCGTGGCGCGCAGCGTGGGCGCGCGGGACCTCGCGACCTCACGCGCGGCTTCGCGCAGCACGGTCGCGCTCGCGGCGGGCTCCGGCGCGGTGGTGGCACTCGGCGCTTGGGTCGCCACACCATGGCTCGTTGCTTGGGTGGGGCCCGAGTCGCCGGAGATCGGCGCGCTGTCGGTGACCTACTTGCGGATCGCGCTCTTCGGTTTCCCGGGGCTGTTCGTGGCCACCGCCGCGGCCATGGTGCTGGGGGCCGCGGGTGACACCCGGACGCCGTTCGCCGTCGCGGGGGTGACGAACCTCGTCAACGTGGCGCTGAACCAGCTCTTGATCTTCGGCGCCGCGCCGATCGGGCTCCCGGCGCTCGGGGTCGCCGGGGCGGCGATCGCCGGCGTCATCGCCTTCACGCTGCAAGCGGCGCTCTTGCTCCGGGTGCTCCGTCGTTCGGGTAGCCCGGTGTGTATCCGTGGGGAAACGTATCAGGCGCCGATCACGCGGGAGATCCTCCGCGTGAGCTCGCCGGTGCTCGTCGAGCGCGTCGTGTTCCACCTCGGCTACCTGGGGTACGCCGCGGTGATCAGCCGGATGGGGGCGCTCGTGATGGCCGGCCATCAGGCGCTGCTCACGCTGGAGGCGGTGTGCTTCCTCACCGCGCAGGGCTTTGGTGTGGCCACCGCGGCGCTCGTGGGGCAGTCGCTCGGGCGGCGTGACGTGGCGGGGGCGCGGCGCGCTGGTTTGCTCGGCGCGGGGCTGAGCGCAGCGGTGCTCACGGCCTTGGGGCTCGTCATCTGGTGGAGCGGTCCCCTCACCTTGCGTGCCTTCGTCGCTCGCGAACAGGGACCGGAGGCGGCGGAGCAGCTGATCCAGGCGGGCCTCGTGGCGCTCCCATTGCTCGCGCTCTCGCAGCCGTTCATGGCCGTCGGAGCGGTGCTGTGTGACGCCTTGCGCGGCGCGGGGGCGACGCGGCCGCCGCTGGTCGTCACCTTGGTGGGGAGCCTGGCGATCCGGATCCCCTTGGTGATCGGCCTCGGGCTGATCGCGGGTGGCGGGACCGCGGCGGTGTGGACGGCGAGCGCGCTCGACTGGGCGGTGCGGGCGGCGCTGGCGCTCGCGATCTTCGTGGGTCCTGGTTGGACGCGGGTGAGCGTGCGCACATCGCCCTGCGCCGATGAAGCTGGCGCGGTCGAGGGAGCTGCCTCGAGCTGAGCGCGATTGAGCACGTTACCGTGCTCAAAAAGGACCGCGCGCCGTCGCTGATGGGTTACGGGGCGCCGAGTCAGCAAGCGTGGGTCCACCCTACCCCTGCTCCCTGTGAACAGATCGGCGGCCTCGGCGCCTGGTGGGTGCTAGGCTCGACGCTCTTTGAGGGTGAGGTGGCTCGGGTCTCGGAGCGGTGAGCGACGAGACACGGGAGGCGGGTCGAGGGCTTGATGATGACGCGAACTTGGCTTGTTCATCTGGGGGTGGTGGGGCTGTTCTTCGTGGGGGCCAAGGCCTGCGGCGGCTCGGAGTTCTCGGGTGACGTGGGTCGCGACGCGGGCACCGATGCGAGCGCGGGCGCTGGCGGCGCGGGGGGTACGGCGGGTGCCGGCGGCACGGCGGGCACCGGCGGCGCGCCCCCCAAGCCCTGCACCGGGCCCGACCAGTGCGACGATGAGAGCCCTTGCACCGTCGACGACTGCAGCATCGATGGCTTCTGCACCCACGTGAGCACCTGTCGCGCGGGGCAGAAGTGCTGCGCGGCTGGCTGCGGTGAGTGCTGCGGGGACGACGATTGCAAGGATGGGATCGACTGCACGACGGACACCTGCGATCGCGGGGTGTGTCGCTTCAAACCCACCGATAGCGAGTGCAAGCAGGATGAGGTGTGCACCGCCGCGGGCTGTCGGCCGCGCGTTCCCTGCACGACGGTCGATGATGACGCGTGCAATGACGACGACCCGTGCACCGTCGACAGCTGCGGTGGGGATGGTCTGTGCGTCAATCAGGGCTGCAGGGACGACGAGTTCTGCTGCGCGGGGGGGTGCGCGGCTTGCTGTAATGACAGCCAGTGTGACGATGGCGATCCGTGCACCAACGACTCGTGCGCTGCTGGAGTGTGCTCCAAGACGCCGAAGTGCACCGCACCGGAGAAGTGCTGTGGCAACGGCCTGTGTAATACCTGCTGCTCTGCTTCTGATTGTGAGGACGGCTTCGGGTGCACCATCGACACCTGCGGCCCCGGTGGGTGCCAAAGAACGTTCGACCACGATTCGTGTGGCCCTGGCTTTATCTGTACTCCCACGGGCTGTGCGCCGGCGCCGCAGTGCACCACCCCAAGCCAGTGCACCCAAGGTGGCCCTTGTGACACCGCTGCTTGCATCGACGGCCAGTGCGTTTACAGCAGCGGGTGCACCGGGGGGCAAACCTGCTGTGATGGCCAGTGCAAGACGTGCTGTGATGGGAGCTGCCCGGAGGTCGATGCCTGTACTCCTAGAGCGTGCAGCGGGGGCGCCTGCAACACGATTTCGCGCTGCGCGGCAGAGGGGAAGGTCTGCTGCGGTGGTGTGTGCAAGGACTGCTGCGGTAAAGAGGACTGCCTTGTTCTGGACAGCTGCACGAATAGGTCTTGTGACCTCGATGGTCAGTGCGTCTACAGTAGTATTTGTGGCCCGCTCGAGGAGTGCTGCCCCGAGGGGTCCCTGATACGGTGCGCGATCGCCGGGGCCTGTGCGGTGACACCTTGATGTGGGCGGGTACTTGGACTTTCAGTACAGGACTTGAGTCATGAAGCGGACTTGGCTTGTTCATCTAGGGGTGGTGGGGCTGTTCTTCGTGGGGGCCAAAGCCTGCGGGGGCTCGGAGTTCTCGGGTGACGCAGAGCGTGATGCGGGCACCGACGCGAGCGCCGGCGGCACCGCGGGCGTGGGGGGCACTGCAGGTACTGGCGGCGCCGCCGGTGCGGGCGGCTCGGCGGGCAGCGGCGGCACCACACCGACCCCTTGCGTAGGGCCCGATGAATGCGACGATAGCAGCCCCTGCACCATCGATGACTGCAGCATCGATGGCTTCTGCACTCACGTGAGCACCTGCCGCGCGGGGCAGAAGTGCTGCGCGGCTGGCTGCGGTGAGTGCTGCGAGGACGACGACTGCAAGGATGGGATCGACTGCACGACGGACACCTGCGATCGCGGGGTGTGTCGCTTCAAACCCACCGATAGCAAGTGCGAGCAGGACGAGGTGTGCACCGCTGGCGGCTGTCAGCCGCGCGCCTTTTGTACACCGGGTGACGACTCCGGGTGCGATGATAACAATCCTTGCACGACGGACACCTGCGGTGCGGACGGTCGGTGCACCTATGAAGGCTGTGACGCCGGCCTGCTGTGCTGCTCGGGAGGCTGCGCGGCGTGCTGCAACGCGGGCGACTGCAACGATGGTGACGCGTGTACGAACGATGCCTGCGTCAGCGGTGTGTGCGAGACCTCCCAGAAGTGCACCGACCCGGGCACTCAGTGCTGCCCTGACGGAGTCTGCCGAACCTGCTGCTCCGTGGACGAGTGCCGTGACAGCGTCACCTGCACGGTGGACGCCTGCACCAGCGCCGGGTGTCAAAACGTGCCGAATGACAGCCTGTGCCCAGGCCAGCGGTGCGACGCGGTTCAGGGCTGTGTGCCCATCCCCGAGTGCACGGCGCCCTCGGACTGCCCCGCGGCCCCGCCCTGCCACACCACTCAGTGCTCTGGTGGCAAGTGCAGCTATCAACCAACCTGCACCGGCAACCAGAAGTGCTGCGGCAACCAGTGCAAGGAGTGCTGCGGGAACTCCGATTGCGCGCAGGTGGACGCTTGCACCCCGGGGTCGTGCAATGGAGGGGTGTGTCGAACCACCTCGGCGTGCGTATCAGGTCAGCTCTGTTGTGGCGGTTTTTGCGGTGGTTGTTGCACTGACAGCGACTGTCTGGGTAGCGGTCCGATCGGGCTCTGTGAGTCCGTCCAGTGCTCTGAGGGCCTCTGCGTACCGGTCTCCAGTTGCCCCGTAGGTCAGGTCTGCTGCCCTGAAGGGTGCAGTGACACCATCTGCCTTTGAGCGCCCACCTCACTCGCTCGGCGCCGGCCGGAGCTGCCAGGCGCGGTCGGGTGTCGGCTGGCGCTCGGCGGCGAGCCACTCGACGACGGCCTTAGCCCACTCACGGCGCGCGGGGATGGTCGGGTGGATCTTGTCGGAGAGGCGCGGCATGTCGGGGTGCAGGCGGTTCGTGTCCATGTAGCGACACGGCGCCGAGTGCTCGCGGATGAGATCCATCAGGCCGTTGTCCACGCCCCAGAGCGGGGTGGCGATCCACACGCAGGGGATCCCGTTCAGGCGCCGCACGATCTTTTGGATTTGAGGGATGCGCAGCGATGGATCCTTCATCGCCGTCTCGTTGGCACCCAGGGTGATGAGCACCAGATCGGGCTTCAGCTGCTCGACGTAGGCGCCCAGATCGTAGCCGCCGGCCCAGTTGGGGATGAAGCTCGCCGTCTTGAAGCGCAGGTGGCTCACGAGGCCGCGAGCGCGGAGCTCCTCGTTCAGGGGGACGCCCAGGGCGCCGGCGAAGGAGTCGCCGATGTGGAGCACCACGCTGCCCTGCGGCAGCTCGGCGGGTGGTGGCGGCTCGGCTGGCTCGGCGGGCGCCGCATCAGCGGCTGCCATCGGGCCAGCATCGGGTCCTGGTGATGCGATGGGGCGCTCGAGCTCGCTCCGAGCGGGCGCCGGGGGCTCGCTGGCGGTGGCGGCGGGGCGCGCCGCCACCGGCTCTGCTGTTTGCGGCCCACCACAGTTCGCCAAACTGACCCATAGGAGCCCGGCGCAGACGGCCATCCAAGGGGTGGAGCGGGGGTCGATCAGGGGCAGCAGCACGAGTTCCACCCTACTCCCACGTCGCGATTCTTGCAGCCCGCCGCGCCGCTCACGTGGTTGCGCGCCGCGTGGGTGCCTCCGGAGTAGCGGTAGGCGTGCGGCTTGCCTGGGCTGTGGCGCTGGCAATCGGCGTCGAAGGCGGGGGCTCGCGCCCGGGTGACTGGCCCGCTCGCCGCCTCCGTTGCCTCCGCCCGGGCCTGCTCAGGGACACAGCCGAAGCCGGGTTGCTCGCGGCGCCCTGCTGGGCACCGCGCGGCGCCGGGCGGCGCGCAGCGCACCCCATTCCAAGGCTCGTTCGGCGGGCAGTCGAGCGCCACCACCTGGCGCTGACAGCCCTTGTCCGGCGTTCGCTGGCAGCTCACGGCCTCGGGCGTGAAAGCGCAGCGCATGCCCAGGTGCGAGCCGGCGCTCGTCGGCGGCGATCGATTACGCAGCGCGGCGCGCATCCACTTGGGGAAGCGCCGGCTCCAGCTCCCGCCGCGGTACACCTTGGCGGCGTCGTTCGTCTCGGGCCAGGGGTAACGCGCGTAGCTGTCCGCGGTCCACTCCCACACGTTGCCCGTCATGTCGAACAAGCCGAACGCACCGCTCGGGAACGACGCGACGGCGCACGAGCCACCCGCGTGCTTCCAGCAGGTGCGGCCGTTCGGCGGCTCATGCCCCCACGAGTAGGTGCGTCGCTCGGCGCCGCCGCGCGCCGCGAACTCCCACTCCACCTCGGTGGGGAGGCGGGCGCCGCGCGCGGCGCAGTAGTCGCGCGCCTGATACCAGGTGACGCAGTTCACCGGGTGCTTGCTGCGGTCGCTGCTCTGGTGCTGGCGCGCGTTGCAGAAGCGTCGATCGTCGCCGGGCGCGCTGCACTCGCCGCGAGTGACGCAGTCGAGGTAGGCGCCGAGCGTCACCTCCGTGCGGTCGAGGCAGAAGCCAGCGACCTCCGCTTCGAAGCGCGGCGACTCCTCCTCACTGCCTGCCCCGGGGGTGGAGCCGATCAGCGCGCGGCCACCAGGGATCCACTGCATCCCGTCGGGGCACGTCGTGGCTTGGGGTGCCGCCCCGGGCGCGGTGCCGTCCAACCCCCCGATCCCCTCCCCCTGCGAGGAGACGGGACCGTCAGGTAAACTGTGGATTTCCTTGTTCCCGACGGACGCCGTGGGCTGGCTCGAGCTCGCCGTGCCCGCGCTCGCCTCACCGCCAGCGCTCGCCCGTGGCGTGTCACACGCGGCGAGCGCGAGCGCCAACAGGCTGCAACGGCCCAAGCGGCCTGGCAGCGCGCGAGGCCCCCACCCAGCCAGCGCGACGAACCCTGCTGCGCGCTGCGCGACCCGAAGGCCCCCCTGGGCTCGCGTCGCCCGCCGGCTCAGCGACGCCTGAGGCAGCGGTAGCGGTGGGCGGCGCGCCGCTTTGCGGCTACCATCGGCGCGACCTGGGATGAGCGAGCGGGACACCAGCGCCGAGGGCTATAACAGGAACCAGCGCGGGTCGCTCGGTAGACCGCGAAGCGATGAGGGGGCACGTTGGCGTCGCCGGTGACGCTGGAGGGCGTCGTGCGGCGCTTCCCAGGGGCGCCGCGTGATGCGGTGGCCGAGCTCAGCTTGAGCCTGCCAGCGGGGCAAACGCTGTGCCTCGTGGGGCCCTCGGGTTGCGGCAAGAGCACCACGCTGCGGATGATCGCGGGGCTGGAGGCGCCGGACCGCGGGCGGATCCGCATCGGGGAGCGCGACATGACGGGGGTGCCGCCGCAGGCGCGCGACGTGGCGATGGTGTTTCAGGGGTTCGCGCTCTACCCGCACCTGAAGGTGAAGGACATCATCGGCTTCCCGCTGAAGATGCGGCGGGTGCCGGTCGCCGATCGCGCGCGCCAGGTGGGCGAGGCCGCGGAGCTGCTCGGGATCAGCGCGCTCTTGGACAGAACGCCAGACCAACTGTCGGGCGGGGAGCGGCAGCGGGTGGCGATGGGCCGCGCCATCGTGCGGCGCCCAGAGGTGTTCCTGTTCGATGAGCCGCTCAGCAACCTCGACGCCAAGCTCCGCGGGGAGCTGCGGGGTGAGCTGCGGCGGCTGCTCCGGAGCCTCGGCGCCACCGCGGTGTACGTCACCCACGACCAGGTGGAGGCGATGACGCTCGGCGATCAGCTGGCGGTGATGCGCGCGGGGCGCTTGATGCAGCTCGGCACCCCACGCGCCATCTACGAGGCGCCCGAGAGCGAGTTCGTCGCGACGTTCTTCGGCTCCCCGCCGATGGCGGTCTGCGATGTGGAGCGGACCCCTGACGGTCTCCAGGTGGGCTCTTGGCGGCTGCCGATGAGCGCGGCGCCGGCTGGCGACGAGCCGCTCCGCGTGGGGGTGCGGGCGGAGGCGCTCTGCCTGGGAGATCCTCGCGGAGGCGAGCTGGGGCTCACCGGCCGGGTGACGCACCGCGAGCCCCTCGGCGCCGAGACGGAGCTGTCCGTCAGCTTGGGTGACGACTCCGGGCCTAGCCTGAGCCTGCGCGTGCCGGGCTTCGACGCGCCGGCGTTGGGGGATCGAGTCAGCGCGGCGGTCGATCCGAGCGCGCTGTACTGGTTCTCGCGTGAGTCGGGTGAGCGGCGCGGTGGCGCGCCCCGCGGCGGATCTGGCAGGGCTCATGATGTCAGCGCGACTGACGTCCAGGCGCCCGATGTCAGCGCGACTGACGTTAGTGCACCTGACGCGAGCGCTGGGGACGCGGAGGGCGAGCCGGCTGCCAGCGCGCCGGGTGTGGGCGACGCATGAGCCGAGGGATGTCGCGGCGCGCGTGGCTCGCCGGGAGCTTGGCGGCGGGCGGCGCGCTGATCGGCTGCGCGGAGTCGATCCCCAAGGGGCGTCAGGGGGTGGACCTGTGGTTCAGCTACGGGGGCAAGAACCGTCAGCTGCTCGAACGGTTGGTGGCCCGCTACAACGAGAGCCAACCGGCCATTTGGGTGCGCCCGGTGTTCCAAGGCGACTACTTCGAGTGCCTGGCCAAGCTCCGCACCGCGGTGGCTGCGGGGGCGGCGCCGGCGCTGAGCCACGTGGTGGGAGAGGTCGTGCCTTACCTCGCGGAGGCGGGCGTGCTCGAGCCGCTCTCGGACTACCCCGGGGCGGGTGAGCTCGACTTCGTCCCTTCCTTGGGTCAGGCGGGGACTTGGGCTCGGGGAGCGGCGCGCCCCCTGGTGGCGCTGCCGTTCAATCGCTCGACCCCCATCGCCTACCTGAACGGCAAGCTGCTGAAGGAGGCGCGCCTCGAGCCGCCGCGCAGCTGGGATGAGCTCACCGAGGCGGCGCGCGCGCTGGGCTCGCGGTCGGGCGCGGCGCCGCGCTGGGGCTTCGAGTGCCCGATCGACTGGTGGTTCTGGGTCGCGTTGGTGGGCCAGGCGGGTGGTCAGATCATCGAGCCGAACGGCGAGCTGAGCCTGGGGGGTGAGGCGGGCGCCCAAGGTGTTCTCTTGTGGCAACGCCTGGTGCGAGATCGGCTGATGCGGCCGCCGCCCGGGCGCGACTACAACGCCTGGGAGGTGGTCAACCAAGATTTCCTCGCGGGGCGCGCCGCCATGATTTGGACCTCCACCGCCTTCCTCCGCTACCTGGAGGAGAACGCGCGCTTCCCGGTGCTCGCCGCGCCGCTGCCCAAGCACACGCGGCGCGCGGTGCCGACCGGCGGCACCTTCTTCGTGGTGCTGCGGCGCGCGCCGGAGGACGAGAAGCGCGCCGCTTGGGAGTTCCTGCGCTGGATGAACCAGGCGGAGCAGAGCGTGGATTGGGCGACGGGGACTGGCTACTTGCCGGTGACGAAGCAGGCAGTGAGCCTGCTCGAGACGCGCGGCTATTACCAGGAGCACCCGAACGATCGGGTGGCTTACGATCAGCTCGAGGTGGCCATGACCTGGCCTTGGTCGCGGAGCCTGTTTCGGGTGCAGCGTGAGGTGATCCAGCCGCGGCTCGAGCAGGCGGTGCTCACCGGCACCCCAGCGCGCGAGCTGCTGGACGAGGCGCGCGCCTTGGCGCGCCGCGAGCTGGGCTCCTCCGAGGTCTCTCCGGGGACGAGCTCCGGGGCTTCGAGCGGCCGCCGGGAGGTGGCCGAGTGAGCCTGCTGCGGCCCCGGCGGGCGACCGATCCGCTCTGGATGCTCGCGCCGACCCTGCTGCTCCTGGCGGTGTTCTTCTTCTACCCGCTCGGCTTCGCGGTGTACCGCAGCCTCTTCCGTTGGGATCTGCTGACCCCGCCGGAGTACGTCGGGCTCGATAACTACCGCGCGCTCATCGAGTCAGGTGAGCTCATCAGCGCCTTCACCACCACCCTGGCCTTCAGTCTGGTGGTGGTGGTGGGCGCCATGGCGCTCGGCCTGGGCTTGGCGATGCTCCTGAACCGCCGCGGCGCGTTCGCGGGGTTCATCCGGAGCGCCATCTTCAGCGCCTACGTGGTGAGCTGGGTGAGCGTGGCCTTGCTCTGGATGTGGGTGCTCGACAGCCAGGGCGTGCTCTCGGCCTGGGTGAGCGCGCTGGGGCTGACCCCGCTCGATTGGCTGGGTGATCCTGACGTGGCGCTCTACTCCCTGGCAGCCGTCACCATATGGAAAATTGCTGGCTACGCCATGGTGCTGTACCTGGCGGGGCTGCAAGACGTGCCGCCGGTGCTGTATGAGGCGGCGGCGCTCGACGGCGCCGGGCCCATCGCGCGCTTCCGCCACATCACCTGGCCGCTGTTGCGCCCCACGTCGGCCTTCGTCGGCACCACCAGCCTGATCGCCAGCTTCCAGGTGTTCGACGTGGTGCGGGTGATGACGCAGGGCGGGCCGGTGCGCTCCACGACGGTGTTCGTCTACGCCATCTACGAGCAGATCTTCATGAACCTCCGGGTGGGGCGCGCGAGCGCCTTGGTGGTGGTGTTCTTCCTCATGCTGCTAGGGCTCACGGCGCTGCAGCTCTGGGCCTGGCGGGCGAAGCGGGGGGCGAGCTGATGCGCCGCGGCGCCGTGAACTTGGGGCTCCTCGCGGTGGGGCTGGTGTGGCTCCTGCCCTACGCTTGGATGGTGGTCACCAGCTTCAAGACGCTCCCGGAGATCGTGGAGGCGCCGACCGCTCCCCTGCCCTCCGGGCTACCGCTCGACGCCTATCAGGAGGTGATGCGCTCACTGCCCCTCGGGCGCTACCTGTTCAACACGCTGGTGATGAGCCTGCTCATCGCGGCGCTCCAAATCGCGGTGGCGCTGCCCGCCGCTTACGCGCTCTCCAAGCTCAGCTTCCGGGGCCGCGGCGTCGCCTTCGGCCTGGTGGTGGCGACGCTGCTGATCCCGGCGCAGGTCCGCTTCGTGCCGGTGTTCGCCATGCTGGCCGACGTGGGCCTGGCGAACACCATGACGGCGCTGGTGCTGCCGTTTGGGGTGAGCGCGTTCGGGACCTTCTTGCTGCGCCAAGCGCTCGGCAGCGTGCCCACCCAGGTGATCGAGGCGGCGCGGATGGACGGCGCCAGCGAGCTCTACATCGTGTTCGGGATGTTGCCGCGCATGATCGTGCCGAGCCTGGTGGCCTTCTTCATGTTCAGCTTCATTTACCACTATAGCGACTACTTCTGGCCGCTCGTCATGACGGCTGATGACAAGGTGCGCACCCTGCCGCTCGGGGTCGCCCTGCTGCGTGAGCAGGGCACCGGGGTGCGCTGGCACGTGGTGATGGCGGGCAACGTGCTCCTGAGCTTGCCGGTCTTGGGGCTGTTCGCGGTGGCGCAACGCCACCTGCTCCGCGCGGTGACGAGCCGCGGGCTGTGAGCTGGGTGATTGTCAGCATCACTGATGAAAACGTGATGGAATGAGCGCCCGGAGCGCGGCTCGTCTGCTGGCGGCTCGCAGCGCGCGCCCACTGCGCCAATTGCAGCGTGCGCGCGAGGCGGATCACGGGGTGAGGCCGCAGCGCTCGGCGAAGCGGAGCACGCCTTGGAGGCGCGCGGCGGGGACGCCTGGGGTCTCCCGGTAGGCCTTCAGGGCGGCCACGGCGGGCGCTGCTTCACCCAGGGCGCACGCGGTGAACAGGGTGACGCGCGCCGCCTCCGCGCGCGCGCGGGGCGCCTCGATGGTCTTCTGGAGCGCCCGCTCTAGCAGCGGCAGCGCCAGGCTGAAGCGACCGTTCGAGTAGTGACTGCGCCCCAGCAAGTAGTCAGGTAAGCCGTCTTCAGGCGCGCGCTCCGACCAGCGGCCGAGCAGCTCGGCGGCGAGCGTTGGCTCAGGACCGCCGTCGGCTGCGCCGATCAGGAGCGCGACCAGCGCCGCCAGGGCGTCCTCCGTGTCGGCGCCGCGCTTCAAATCCAGCGCGCGAAGCTGATCTTCGCCGAGCAACGCGAGGCTTGCCCGTTCATAGTGGCCGCGCGCGGTGCTGAGCTCGCGCCGCGCCAGCGCCAGGTCGCCGAGCGCCTCGGTGGCCAGCGCGCGCTGCGCCAGAGCCAGGCGCTCATCGGCCTCGAGCGCCGCGTAGGCTAGCGAAGAGGCCGCTCGATCACCGCTCAGCGCCGCGGCCTGCGCCCAGGTGAGGCGCGCGCCCAGGTGGCTTGGGTCGAGGTCCAGCGCGCCTTGGCACTCGCGGAGGCTGGCGGCAGGGTCGGCGTACAGCACGCGCCGCGCGGCGAGGTAGCGCTCGTCGACGGCGCGCGGGCAGCGGCGCCCGAAGATCGAGGGCCGGTCGAAGCGGGCGCGGGCGACGCCCATCGCGAGCGGCGGCACCTCGACCTCGTCGAGGCTCTGGAGCCAGGCGCGCTCGAGCTCGGGCAGCTCCTTGCCGGTGAGCTGGTGGAGCTGGGCGCCGCCGTACCAAGCGCGCAGCGCGGCCGCGCCATATTCCGCGCGGAACCAGTCGACGAAGGCGCCGGCCACGGTGTAGGCTTTGGATGAATTTTCCCCGAGGAAACCCAGGTGGAGCACGCGGCTGAGCGGCGGGAGCAGCTCGAGGTCGCGCATCGCCCGCGCCCACTGATCGAGCGTGAGGTCGTCGTCCTCATCGGGCGCGGCCGCCACCGCCACCCCCTCGATCAACCCTGGGTTTGCCAGCACCCCATGAAGCGCTCCGGGCACCTTGAACGGCCCCTTGGCGTAGGCGCCGCTCACCACGTGCGCGAGCTCATGGACCAACACCGGGTGCGGGTAGCCCGCGTGCTGGAGGTACACCTCACGGCGCCACGGCTTGGCGATGTACACGTGGAGCGCGCCCATCAGCCGCTGCTTCTGCGCGCCGCTGGCGAACAAGTAGGCCGTCACGCGCTCGGGGCCCGGCGCGCCGAAGTACGCCTCGAGCTGACGCAAGCTCGCGTCGCAGTCGCGCGCCAGGGCGGCCATCGTCAGCTTGGGGAGCGTCGGGTCGTAGACTAGGTCGCAGCGGCCATGGCTCACGCGGCCGCTCAGCTCCTCCTGCACGTCCGCCGTGGTGTAGTAGTGCCCCAACGCGGGGCCGTTCAGGGTGACGCCGAGGCTCACCGTCAGGCTCGCGATGCCTGCCATCGAGAGCGGCGCCGAGCGGTAACGCAGCCGGAGTTGGGCATGGCGGCGCTCTCGCCCGCGGCGCCGCCTGAGGTGCGCCAGCACCACGTAGGTGAAGATCAGGCTCGCGGCGCTGCCGATGCGGTAGCTCAGGAGCCCCTCCGCGGCGACCTGGGTGTCGTAGATCGACCCCGAGAAGAAGCCGACGAACGGGTCGTAGGCGAACACCATCGGGCTCGCCCAGAAGCGCCACAAGCTGACGAGCGCGCTCGCGAGCGGCAGGCTGACCACCGCGAGCGCCACGCGCGTGCGGAGGAGCCGCGGGCGCGCGCTGCCCTGCCCTGTCAACCCAGCGCGCGCGCTCAGGAGCACGCCCAGCACGGCCCCCCAGGCGCCGCCCAAGAGGCACCCCACCCCCGGCCCGAGCAGCATGAGCCACAGGTCGCCCCACACGTCGCACAGCCCCCGCACCAGGCCATGCACCATGAGCGGCGCGAGCGCCGCCGCGAACGTCAGTGTACCTACCCAAAGTCCATCGAAGAGCGCCACGGTGGGTAAGGTGCGCTGACCACGCAGCCCAGCCAGCGCCGCGATGAAGCCGGCGAAGCTCGGCAGCACCAGCCCACCCACCAGCGCCGCCTCGTAGCCCGGGCCCCCGAGCAATGGCAGGAATCCTGACAGGGTGCCGAAGCCGGCGCTGATCGCCACCCCCCACCTGAGCCGTGGATCTCGCAGCGAGTGAGCTCCATGCGCATCCCCCGGGTGCCCCGGATCGACCGAGGTTGGCTGGTTTTTTGGGGGTTTGGCGAGTCGCTCTGCGGCGCCGGGCGAGGCGCCGCTCGGTTCACCGTGAGGCGCGGCGCTCGCTTCGCCATCCGGGCCATCACTCGGCGCGTGATGGCCGTCTCGGGGGGCCTGATCTTCCGGCTCGCTCAAGGCTCTCTCGGGAGGGTCCCCGGCGCGTGGCGCTCTTGGCAGCGCAGGCGGCACTCGTTCGTGGTGATCTCGAGGGCGCGCTCGCACTCCGCCTTGGGGAAGTCGGGCTTGGCGCACACGGGCTGCTCCGCACGGCTCAGCTCGTCACAGCGCGCGGAGCAGCGCGCGGCCGCGGCGGGATCATCGGGCCGGTGGATCTCGCGGGTCTCACAGGCGAGGAGCGCGAGCGAGCCCAGCCAGCAGAGGGTGAGGTGCTTCATCAGACTTCAATGCGGCTGAGCCCCGGAGGACTCAGGAGGTGGCCGTAGGCGTGTTCAATGGAGCCCCGGAGGACTCAGGAGGTCGAGGGTTCAACCGGGAGGCGCTGCGCCCGCGAGCGGCTCGGCGCCTTGGGGCTTCACGCCCGGGTTCAGCAGGACGTGGGACAGCACTTCGTCCAGGCGCGAGACGAAGTGGATCCGCATCTCGTTCAAGATCTCCTTCGGGACCTCCTCGAGATCGCGACGGTTGCGCTCGGGGAGCACCACCTCCCGGAGCCCCGCCCGGTGCGTCGCGAGGATTTTGTCCTGAACGCCCTCCACCGGGAGCACGGAGCCGCGCAGGGTGAGCTCGCCGGTGATCGCCACATCGGGGCGAGCCGGGGCGCTTAGCAGCAGCGACACCACCGCCACGAAGATCGGCACCCCGAGGCTCGCGGCGTCCTGGCTGGCGCGGGCGCGGGGGACGTGGACGTGGAGATCGATGCTCGAGAGCCACGCAGGGTCGAGCATCAGCCGCTCGGCCTTGGAGCGCACCAGGCTGACGGCGGTGGTCGCCGACTCCCGCATCACGTCCCGCAGGTTGCCCGTCACGCTGACGTTACCCTTGCCAGGCATCTGGCTCACCTCGACGAAGAGTAGCTCCCCGCCCGCCGCGTTCAGCCCGAGGCCGGTCGCGACCCCCGCGGTGGGCAGGCGCTCGGCCAGCTCGGGGCGGAAGCGCGCCACCCCGAGCACGCGCTCGATGTGGTCTGTGTCCGTGACGACCTTCGGCGTGCTCCCGCCGCCCTCGGCGAGCCTGACCGCGACGTCGCGGCAGATGCTGGCTACCTGGCGCTCCAACCCGCGCACGCCGGCCTCTCGGGTGTAGCTGTCGACGATCAGCTCGAGCCCCTCGCCGGTGAACTCAAGCTGATCCGTCGTGAGGCCGTGCTCGCTCAGCTGCTTCGGGATCAGGAAGCGCTCGGCTATTTTCAGTTTGTCCGTGCGGGGGTAGCCCGGCACCTCGATCACCTCCAGGCGATCTTTGAGCGCCTCGGGGATGTCCCGCGGGTAGTTCGCCGTGGCGAGGAAGGTGATCTGAGAGAGGTCGAACGGGACCTCCAGGTAGTGGTCGACGAAGGTGTCGTTCTGAGCGGGATCGAGCACCTCGAGCAGCGCCGCCGCCGGATCGCCGCGCACGTCGGCGCCCATTTTATCCACCTCGTCGAGCACCAAGACGGGGTTACGCGTGCCCACCTTCTTCAGCGCTTGGATGATGCGCCCCGGCAACGCGCCGACGTAAGTCCGACGGTGACCGCGGATCTCGGCCTCGTCCCGCACGCCGCCGAGCGAGATCCGCCCGTAGCGCCGCCCCATGGCGCGCGCGATGCTGCGGCCGAGGGAGGTCTTGCCGACGCCGGGCGGCCCCACGAACAGCAAGATCGGGCCGCGCTTGTCCTTGCGGAGCTGGCGGATCGCCGTGAACTCCACGATGCGCCGCTTCACCTGCTCGAGCCCGTAGTGGTCTTCGTCCAGGCAGCGCTGCACCTCCTTCACGTCGATGCGATCGGTGCTCACGCGGGACCACGGCAGATCGGCGAGCCACTCCACGTAGCTCCGGGTCACGTTGAACTCGGCGCCTTGGGGCTGCATCCCCGACAGGCGCCCGAGCTGGCGCCGCGCGGCCTTCTCGGCCTCGGGTGGTAGCTCCGCCAGCGCCACCCGCTCGCGCAGCGCCTCGATCTCGTCGTCGTCGGCCTCCCCCAGCTCCTCGCGGATGTTACGGAGCTGCTGCCGGAGCACGTACTCGCGCTGCGAGCGGCTCATCTCCTCCTGCACGATGCTGGTGATCCGCCCCTTGACCTCGAGCACCTCGAGCTGGTGATCGATCATCTGCCTGACCAGCTCCACCCGCCGCCGGACGTCGAACGCCTCCAAGATCTCCTGGCGCCGCTGGATGCTCGCCTGCTCTTCGGGGAAATTGGAGGCGATCAAGTCAGCCAGGGCGCCTGGCTCACGCACGTTGTCGAGGATGCTGGCGGTCTCCCGCGGCAGATCGGGGAGTAGCTCGAGCACCTGACGGGTGCGCTCGCGCAGCGCCTGGGCCAGCTCGGTCACGTCCGCCTCGGGGGTCGCCTCGCTCACGCGGCGGATGTCAGCGGTGAGGTAGGGCTCGAGGCCAGCGGGTTCCACGATCTCGAAGCGATCGACGCCGTTCAGCACCACGCTGTAGTTGTCGGGCCCGAGCCGGATCACCTTCACGACCCGCGCCAGGGTGCCCACCCGATGCAGATCGTCGAAGGTCGGCGACAGCGCTCCGGGCACGCGTTGAGTGACCACCCCCACCAGGGCGTCTTGCCCGCTCAGCTGCTCCACCAGCTGCACGCTGCGCGGGCGCCCGACGTTGATCGGGACCACGCTCCGTGGGAACAGGACGGAGTTACGCAGGGGGAGGATCGCCACGCGTTCGGTGGGCGTCGGAGCCATGCGCGGACACTAGTCTCTGGCGGGTCTGGTGTCGATCGCCGCAGCGGGTCACGGTGGGCGGCTGGGGTCGCGGCCAGGCGGTGCGTGTGGTAAGGCGAGCCCCCGTGAAGCCACGCCCGCTCGCCTCGCCAGCGCTCCTGCTCTCCGCAGTCCTGCTCGGCTCGGGCCTGCTCAGCAGCGGCCTGCTCGGTTGCTCCGGCGCGCAGGCGGCGCACAGCCCGCGGGACGCGCTCACGGCGTACGCCGCCGCGCTGTCCGAGGGCCGCCACGCCGACGCCTACGCGTGGCTCAGTGAGGACGCGCGCCGCACCCTGCCCTACGCCGAGTTCGAGCGCATGGCGAAGGAGAACCCGGAGGAGCTCCGGCAGCTCGCCCAGAGCCTGCTGAAGCCCGCGGGGCCACCGCAGATCACGGCGCTGGTCACCGCGCCGAGCGGGGAGTCGCTGCTCCTCGTGTACGAAGACGGCGCCTGGCGCGTGGACGGCTCCGCCATCGATCTCTACAGCCAGGCGAGCCCGAAGCTCGCCGTGGCCTCCTTCGTGAGGGCCTTCGAGAACCAGCGTTGGGACATCCTGATGCGCTTCGTCCCGGCGGCGGAGGCCGAGGGCCTCGACGCGAAGAAGCTCGAGGTGAACTGGACCGGCGAGCAGAAGGAGGAGCTCACCCGGCTCACTCAGGCGATCAAGGCGGCGCTCCCCACGGCGCAGGTCGAGGTGGTGGGGGAACACGCCACGTTGGCTTACGGCTCGGGCGGCACCATCGAGCTGGTGCTCGAAGAGGGCCGCTGGAAGATCCAGGAGTTCGAATGAGTCGCCGCGCGGAGGTCGAGCGGAGCACCCGGGAGACCCAGATCAAGGTCGCCATCGACCTCGATGGCACGGGCGCCGCGCGGGTGTCCACGCCGCTGCCGTTCTTGAGCCACATGCTCGATCAGATCGCGCGTCACGGCCTGTTCGATTTGGAGGTGGAGGCGGCGGGGGACGTCGAGATCGACGGCCACCACACCACGGAGGACCTCGGCATCGTGCTGGGGCAGGCCGTGCGGCAGGCGCTGGGTGACCGCGTCGGGATCCGTCGCTACGGCTCCCAGACGCTCCCCATGGACGAGGCGCTGGCCACCGCCGCGCTCGACCTCTCCGGGCGGCCCTACTTCGTGTGGCGCGTGCCGCTACCCAAGGCGAAAATCGGCACCTGGGACACCGAGCTCGCTGAGGTGTTCTTCGAGGCCTTCGCGCGCTCGGCGCAGTGCAACCTCCACTTGGTGCTGCACAGCGGCGAGAACCTGCACCACATCGTCGAGGTGACGTTCAAGGCCTTCGCTCGGGCGCTCCGCATCGCGACCGAGCGCGATCCGCGGGTGCTCGGGGTGCCGTCCACCAAGGGCAGCCTCGATTGAGGCACCTGCCCAAGCGACGTGAGGCCATGCGCCCGATTCGGTTCTGTTCCCTGACTAAGCCGGGCTCCGAGCGCTGTCAGGTTTCGGGCTCCGAGCGCCGCCGGGCTCCAGGCGCGCTCCGTGCCTTCACGCTCAGGGCTCACGCGCGGAGCACGGAGCGCGCCGATGACTGACGTGGTGATCGTCGACGCCGGGCTCGGCAACCTGCGCTCGGTGGAGCGCGCGGTGCGGCGCGCGGCGAGCGAGGCGGGGCGTGTCGTCTCCGTCAGCCAATCTGCCGATCCGGATGAGGTGCGGCGCGCGAGCCGCCTGATCGTACCGGGCCAAGGCGGCTACGGCGCCTTGGCCCGCGCCTACGCTTCAGAGCTGGGTGAGGCGGTGCGTGAGCAGCTCGATCGCGGCACGCCTTACTTCGGGATCTGCTTGGGGCTCCAGGCGCTGTTCGAGGCGAGCGACGAGGCGCCCGGCGCCGGCCTGGGGTGGTTCAAGGGCCGCGTGAGGCGGCTCGCGGCGGGCCCCGACGTCAAGGTGCCTCACGTGGGCTGGAACCAGATCGACGTCACGCGGCCGCACCCGCTGCTCACGGGCATGGACGCCGAGTGGTTTTACTTCGTGCACTCGTATCAAGCCATCCCGGAGGATCCCGAGCTGGTGGTCGCCACCGCGAGCTATGGCGATCGACGGATCACCGCGGCGGTCGGCCGCGATCACGTTTTTGCGACCCAGTTCCACCCAGAGAAGAGCCAAGCCGCGGGCATCGCGTTGCTCGGCGCCTTCTTGGCGCGATGACCCGAGCCGCGCTGTGGGCGCCCCCCAACCCCCAAGAAATCCCACGAAAACCCGATCCGATCGCGCCGGGGCCAGCCCTTGCCCCTCCCCTCGTCCGGCCACGTTCGTTCCACTGACTGACTTGAATCCTACCATTCACCGGACTGATTGGAGCCTCTCCAATCAGTCCGGATCACTGACTAGCACGCATGACGCCGTTTCAAATCATCGCCGCCATCGACCTCTTGGGGGGCCAAGCGGTGCGCCTCCGTCAGGGACGCTACGACGAGGTGACCCGTTACGACGAGCCACCCGCGGAGCTCGCGCGGCGGTTCCGCGGTGCGTCGCCGAGGCTGCACGTGGTGGACCTCGAGGGCGCGCGCTCGGGTGAGCCGAGTCAGCTCTCGGAGATCCGCGCGATCGTCGAGGCGTTTGGCCCCGGCGTGCAGGTGGGTGGCGGGGTGCGGAGCCGCGCGGCGGCGGAGGCCTACCTCGAGCTGGGCGCGGAGCGGGTGGTGATGGGGACGCTCGCGCTGCGCGCTCCGGAGATCTTGGAGGCGACGGCGCTCGCGGCGCCGGGGCGCGTGATCGTGGCGCTCGACGCGCGAGACGGGAAGGTGGCGACCGACGGTTGGCTCAGTCAGTCGGAGCAGAGCGCGCTCGAGGTGGCGCAATCCCTCGCGAAGCTCCCGCTCGCCGCCGTGCTCTACACCGACATCGAGCGCGACGGCACCGAGGTGGGGCCCAACGTGGAGGCCACCGCGCGCTTGGCGCAGGGCTGTGGGCTCCCGGTGATCGCCAGCGGCGGTGTGGGGCGGCTCGAGCACCTGACGGCGCTGAGTCGGCGCCGGGCCGATGGGGTGGTGGGCGTGGTGGTGGGGCGCGCGCTGCACGAGGGGCGCTTCACCTTGGAGCAGGCGGCCCAGGCGATCGTCGAGGGTTGAAGCGCGGCGGCGGCTCGACGGCGCACGTCGTGACGTGCTGGTCAGCCGGCCGGCGCTACTCGATGACTACCCGTCCAACCCCCCGATCGAGCCGTGCATGAGTCGGCGCTCATAGGGGACTTTCTGCGCCAGAGGAGCGCAGCGTGCGAATCCTGATACGGGCTGCGTGGGGTGTGCGGTAGAACGTTCCCACCATGGCGCATGACGACTCCGGGCCCAGCTCGCTGCCGCACAGCGCTCGTGGGTTGGAGGAGCCCGAGGCCGCTCATGGCGCCACCTTCGACGGTGAGGACTTCCTGTTCCACCTCTACCGCGGCTCGGAGCTACTCCAAGACAACCGCGTCGCGGAGGCGAAGGGGGAGCTCGAGACGGCGCTGGCGATGCAGCCGCGTGACATCGAGGGTCAGGGCCTGCTCGGCGTCGTGTACTTCCGGCTCGGGATGTACCCCCACGCGATGGAGATCTACGAGGAGCTGGTCCGCGCCTGCCCCGACGAGGTCACCCCCAAGATCAACCTGGCGCTGTGCTACCTCAAGACAGGTCAGCTGTCTGAGGCGCGCGCGGCGCTGGAGCGCGTGATCGCGTTGGTCCCTGACCATGGCCGCGCCTGGGGTTACCTCGGCTTGGTGTTCGAGCGCCTGGGCGATCACGCGAAGGCCCAAGTGGCGTTCGAGCGCGCGGGGCAGCCGCACCTCGCCCGCCGCATGCAGCACCTGATCGAGGAGCGCACGCGCGCCCCGGAGCAGCCGCCGAGTCAGCGTCACGATTGGATGCAGGCCGCCGCGGGCGCGGCGGAGGCGCTGGAGGACGAGGGCGTGTTCTCCATGGCGGGCAGCGCCGAGGGTGATCCGTCGCGCTCGGGCCAGTGGCGCGCCATCGAGCTCGGGCAAGAGCGGCTCCCTCCTCCATCGCGGCCCTTCCGCCCGCCGTCGCTCACGCCGGGCCGGCCGCCGTCCTTGATGCCGGGCTCGCTCGGCGCCCACGCGCTGACGCCCAGCTCGGCTCGGCCACACGCCCGGGGGGACGCGCCGGCGTCGACCACGGGCGGCTTCCTCCCGCCAGAGGTCGATCAGCTGGTCGAGCAGTCGCTCTTACTGTTCCGAGAGGAGCCGGGCATCGTCAGTCACGCTGATGGTGTGGTGCTGGCCGTCAGCCAGGAGCAGCTCGCGGTGCGGATGAGCGCGGTGCGCGGGCTGGTGCCGGGGGGCGAGCTGCAGCTCACGCCGGTGCTGCGGCAAAGCCGCGGGCGCACCCTGGAGGAGGCGATCGGTGAGGGCTCCGAGGCCTTGGTGCAGCTCGAGGGGCCGGCGCGCCTGGTGCTCGGGTGTCAGTCAGGTCGGCTGGTGGTGACCCAGCTCGAGGGGCAGCACCTCTACCTGCGTGAGGAGCGAGTCGTCGCCTTCGAGGCGGGTGTTCATCACGAGAGCGGGCGCCTGCCGCGCGGTGGTGGCCACTACGATCGGGTGCTGCAGCTGTCGGGTCGCGGGGCGGTGGTGTTTCAGGGGGACCAGCTGCTGGAGGCGATGGATTGCCGCGCGGAGACGCCGATCTGGGTGGCCGCGGACAGCGTCGTGGGGTGGACGGGCCGCCTGGTGCCGCGCGCGGTGGATCTGGCGGAGCAGTTGAGCCACTCGGGGGCGGCCAGCGTGCCCGCCGAGTCGCCGCGCCTCGTGAGCTTCAGCGGTGACGGCGCGGTGTTCTTACGCGTCCGGTGATCCGGGTTGGGGCCTTGGAGGTGCCGGCGGCGCTGGGCCCCGCGCCTCGCCCATTGAAGCAGCATTCGGGGCGGCCGCGGCTGTGCGGCGACAAGGACCATGGCGCGGGTTCACTTGAGCTCACGGGTGGCGTGGATCGGATTTTGGGTTTGGGGGTTTGGCAGTGCGCTGCAAGTCGGTGCGTCTGAGCTAGCCCCGCGTGCAGCTCGCGGCTACCCTGCCGCCTCGTCAGGTCTTCATGGCAGATCCCCGTCGTCCCAAGCGCACCTCACGACGCCGTGAGAAGCGCTCCGAGAAGGTCAGCCCGGAGGCGATCGAAGCGCGCAAGGCGCGCCGTCAGTCGCTGCGACAAGACGCGGTCAACCTGCCGAATTTGCTGACGTTCGGCCGTATCGCCATCATCCCCTTGGTGCTCTGGCTGCTCGACCGCGGCACCCCGAAGGACTGCGTGTACGCGGCCTGGGTGTACGCCGCCGCGGCGATCACGGATCTGCTGGATGGGTACCTGGCGCGCAAGATGGGCGTGGTGAGCGTGCTCGGCAAATTCCTGGATCCGCTCGCCGACAAGCTGCTCGTGATGGCGGTGCTCATCTGGCTGGTGCCCATGGGGCGGATCTCGGAGTGGGTGGTGATCGTGCTGCTCGGCCGTGAGATCAGCATCACGGGCCTGCGCTCCATCGCCAGCAGTGAGGGCGTGGTGATCGCCGCCGGCGATGGCGGCAAGAGCAAGACGGCGCTGCAGATGATCGGCTTGCTCTGCCTGGTGATCGGCTACCCCTACCCCATCGACTTGGGCTTCCTGGATCTCGGCGTGGTCGACTTGGTGGTGGTGGGGCGCTGGCTCGTCTACCTGTCCCTCGTCTTCAGCTTCGCGAGCGCCTTCCAGTACGTGGGGCTGTTCGCGGAGGCCGTCGAGGCGAAGGATCGACGCCGCGCGTCGTCGTGAGCCGCGCGGCACCCTCAGCGCTGCGAAACGCGCGCTCATTGAGGTTCGAGCGCTGGGGTGAGACATCGTCAGCGGCGAACACTCATCGCGGTGCCGTCCAACCCCCCCCTCCCTCATGGAGCCCGTCGCGGCTGGCAGGCGGCGCGTGACAAAGCCCGCCTGGGGCTGCTAACACAGCGGGGCCATGCGCTTGAAGACGGCGATTTGCCTTGGAATGCTGACCCTCCTCTCCTTTGCCTGCTCCAAGCAGGGTGAGGGGGAGCGCTGCGATCTGCAGCTGAGCGGCGACTCCGACTGTGAGAGCGGGCTGGTGTGCACCGCCGCCTCGGAGCTCGCGGACAACAGCACCGATCGTTGCTGCCCTGGTGAGGGGCGCTCGTACTCGGACAGCCGTTGCGCGCCCAAGAGCGGGCTTGGCTCGGGGGCGAGCGGCGGCAGTGGGGGCTCGGGTGGCTCGGGCGGCACGGCGGGTAGTGGCGGCGCCGGCGGTACCGCGGGCAGTGGGGGTGTTGCAGGCAGCGCTGGCTCGGGCGGCAGCGCGGGCGCTGGCGGCTCTGCGGGCTCGAGCGGCAGTGGCGGTGTTGGTGGCACGGGCGGCTCTGCGGGCTCGAGCGGCTCTGCGGGCTCGAGCGGCTCTGCGGGCTCGAGCGGCTCTGCGGGCTCGAGCGGCAGCGGTGGCTCCGCGGGGACGGGCGGCGCCTCGGGCGCGGCTGGTTCGGGTGGCTGACTGAGCCTGGGGATGGCGATGGGTGAGCTGACCGCGTTGGGCCAGGAGGCGTTGCTCTTGAGCGTCGCCGTCTCCTTGCCGGTGATCGGCGCGGCGGCGGTGGTGGGGCTCCTGGTCGCCGTGTTTCAGGCGGCCACCCAGGTGCAGGACATGACGCTGGCGCACCTGCCGCGGCTGGTGGTGGTGGCGATCGCCCTCGCCACCCTGGGCCCGTGGATGGGACGCCAGATCGCCGCGTTCGCGGCCCGCGCGTTCTTGGGCAGCTGAGCTACCCACTGCTCGAACGCTCGGTAGCCGAGCTGTCGAGCCATGTCGATAGCCGATCGGTCGATGGGCTTCGATCGCTTCGACAGCTGAGCTGTTCGTCACCGCGCGCAGTGAGCGCGCACCCGGCGCGTCACGACGGGCAGCAGTAGTAGGCGCCTGAGCGCTGCTGACACCCGGCCGGGACCGCTGCGTCTTGATGGCAGGTGTAGGAGAGCGGCGGGAGGCCGGCCGCGACGCAGGCGCTGTCCCAAGGCGTCGCCCGGACGCACGCGGCCTGGGGACAGCAGTGGCCTCCACCGCCGACGTGGACGCAGCCGCTCAAACCGGGGGGCCCGCCGCTCGCGGTGCACTGGTAGCCATACTGCGGTAGGCCACAGCTGGAGGGGCAGTATTGGCAAGCTGCGTAGGCGCCCAGCGGCAAGCAATACTGAGCGTCCTGGGTGGACGGAGTGGTGCTGGGGCACTCGGTGGGCGGCGTGCAGCCGCCGGGCAGCAGACACTGGCCCGCGGCGTTGCAAGTCGCTCCGCCAGAGCAGGTACCACAGCTGCCTCCGCAGCCATTTGGACCGCACTGCTTACCACCGCAGTTGGGCGTGCACTGGCACTGACCGAAGGAGCACGTCCCGAAGCTGCAGGTGCCGCAGCTGCCCCCGCAACCGTTTGAGCCGCACTGCCTCCCGGTGCAATCGGGCACGCAGCTGCAGCTGCCGTTCTCGCAGAGGCTCTGCGGTGGGCAGCTGCCGCACGTACCGCCGCAGCCGTCCTCGCCGCACGCTTTACCCGCGCACGATGGGCTGCAACAGTCGCTCGTGTCGAAGGTGCAGGTGGGCGAGCAGGAGAGGTTGCCCGTAGCCGAGGCTCCAACGACCGTCGCGCAAGAGTGACCCGCGAGGTTGGGGCCATCGCACTGTTCGCCGAGGTCGACGGCGCCATCGCCACACTCGCCGCTGCCCCCGCCAATCCCTCCGCTCCCGGCGACGCCGGCGCCCGAAGTGCCCCCGAGCCCACCACTCCCTGCGATCCCGCCGCTGCCGCTCGAGCCAGCAGAGCCGCCCAGGCCAGCAGAGCCTCCAGCGCCCCCCGTCAGTCCCCCTGCCCCCGCCAGCCCTCCCGCGCCGCCACTGCCGGAGATCCCACCACTACCCCCGGCTCCAGCGGCGTCGGGGCCGCCATCAACCCCGCCCTGGGGCAGACCCGAGTCGGAGTCCGAGCCGCAGCCCACGACCCACGAAGAAAGCAGCAGCGCCGCGCCCCAGCTACGGAGTGTCACGGCGACGTTATACCACCAGGACCTGCCGCTTCCTCCTTGCCCACATGACTGAATTGCCCGAGCGTTTCGGCCCGTCGGCCAGTCCACGGAGTCTGCGAGTGACAACGCGCCCTGGCGCCGTCGGTGCTGCTTCCCTTCGTACGAAGGCGGTCTGATTTGAGCATGACAAATGGCGACCTTTCGTCGCGCTAGCAGCGTAAACGGTGGGGACGATGAGGCGCCCAGGTGCTCCAGTCGGATCGACCGACTCACCCCCGCGTGAGCCGAGCCTCATCACCGAGGCAGCGCCGCCCTGTCGAGTCGCGGGGCGGCTGGTGGCGATCCAGGGTGACGCGCTGGTGATCGAGGACGCTCAGGCGAGCCTCACGGCGCGCCTCGTGAGCTCATCGTCAGCGCCACTGCTCAGTACGCGAGCGGGGTCTTCATCAGGATCGCTGTCAGAGACGCGCTCGAGGGGCTCGTCAGCGGCGCGGCCGGAGCTCTCGCTGGGGCAGCTGGTGATCTTGCGGCTCGTGGGGCAGGGCGCGGATTGTTTCCTCGCGGATCAGGTCGAGGTGGTGGGCGCCGGGCGCCTCACGCCGGGCGGTGAGCACGCACGGCGCCTCGGGCCAGCGCTGAAGGCGCGGGCGCGGGCGCTCGGCGCGGTGCGCGCGTTGTTCGATGCGCAGGGCTTCCTCGAGGTGGAGACGCCGGTGCGCGTGCCCTGCCCCGGGCTCGACCTGTACGTCGACGCGCTGCCCGCTCACGAGGGCTGGCTCATCACCTCCCCGGAGCACCACATGAAGCGGCTCTTGGTGGCGGGGGCGCGGCGCATTTATCAGATCACGCGCGCCTCGCGGGCCGAGGAGCTCGGCCCGCTGCACGAGCCCGAGTTCACCCTGGTGGAGTGGTATCGCGCCTACGCCGGGATGAGCTGCGTGATGGCGGACACGGAGGCGCTCGTGCGCCGCGTCGTGGCCGCGGTGCGAACGTTCGCCGAGTCGCCGGGGACTGGCGCGGCGGCCACGGCGCGCGGCGCGGGCGGTGACTCGAGCGGGGCGGGCGGTGACTCGAGTGGGGCGGACAGCGATTCGCAGGCGCGGCTGAGTGACTTCACTTACCAAGGGCGGCGCTATGACTTGGCGGCGCCGTTCCTGCGGCTCTCGGTGCGTGAGGCGTTCCGGCGCTACGCGGGGGAGCCGGACCTGAGCCGCTTGGCGCAGGACGAAGACCGCTACTTCGATCTGCTGGTGAGCCAGGTGGAGCCGGCGCTGCGGGAGCTATCGCAGCCTGTTTTTCTCTATGGTTATCCCCTCTCACAGGCCTCGCTGGCGCGCCCGGATCCGAGCGACCCGGAAACGGCGGAGCGCTTCGAGCTGTACCTCGCGGGGGTGGAGCTGTGTAACGGCTTCGGTGAGCTGAACGACGCGGCGGAGCAGCGGCGCCGTTACGAGGCCGCGCTCCGTGAGCGGCGCGCGCGCGGGATGCCGGTGTACCCGCTGGACGAGCGCTTCCTCGCGGCGCTCGAAGAAGGCATGCCGCCCGCGGGCGGCAACGCGCTGGGGCTCGATCGGCTGCTGATGCTCGCGTTGGACGCGCCCGCGATCACGCAGGTGCTCGCCTTCCCTACGGCGCGCGCCTGAGTTTCGGCCGTTGGGTCGAGGCTCGGGCGAGTCGATCCACGGCGCCACACGAGCGCCCTCCTCCGATGAGCTGACGCTGCGAGGATCCGCCGCCACGAGTCCTCAGGGTGCCTACCCAACCCCCTGACCTCACGTAGATGAGGCTCAGTAGTGCAGCAGGCTGAACACGGGCAGCGGCAACAGGCGATCGCGCCCGCGAAGCTCATCGAGCTCGATCACGAAGGCGAAGGCGGCCACGAACGCGCCCTGGCCGTGCACCAGCTCGCGCGCGGCCTCCGCCGTGCCGCCGGTCGCGAGCAGATCGTCCACCACGACCACCCGCGCGCCCTCCGCCAGCGCGTCCGAGTGCATCTCGAGCTCTGCCTCGGCGTACTCCAGCGAGTAAGCCACGCGATCGGTGCGGCGCGGCAGCTTGCCCGCCTTGCGCACCGGAACGAAGCTCGCGTTGAGCCGCGCCGCGAGCGCCCCGCCGAAGATGAACCCGCGCGACTCGACGCCCACCACCGCGTCCACGTGCTCACCCATGAAGCAGTGAGCCAGGCTGTCTAGCACGACGTGGAAGCCCTTGGGGTCCGCCAGCAGCGGGGTGATGTCGCGAAACAGGATGCCAGGCAGCGGGAAATCTGGGATGTCACGCACCAGGTCGCGGACGTAGCGCTCTGGATCGAGCCCCGAGGTGGAGAGGGTGGAGAGCAGCGTCATGGGCGCCCGTCTAGCATGGGGACGCTGGCGCGTCTCAACCGGCGTCAGCGACGCCGGCGACCACCTCGTCAGCCAGCGTTTGTTGATCTTGGTGCCACAGGTCGAGCACCAGCGGCGTCAGGCTCGCGCGACCCGCGTCGAAGGCCTCGGTATCCGACCCGACGAGCGGGCGGTGCTCCACCCCGGAGCCGCCGATCCACAGGTACTCTTTTCCGCGCGGATCCCGGCGGAAGTCGATGCTCTCGAGGTAGCGCCGGGTGCCGAGCCGCGTCGCCACCAGCTCCCAGCTAGATCCCGCAGGGAAATTCACGTTGAGCAGCGTGGGCACCCGCGGGGCGGCGCGGAGCAGGCTCGCCGCGATCGCCGCCGAGTACGCTGCGGCGGCTGGTAAATCGGCGGCTTCGTCCGCTGACACCGCGAGCGCCGCGAGCCCCTTCAGCGCCGCCTCACGCGCCGCCGCGACGGTGCCGCTGTAGAACACGTCGTCACCCAGGTTCACGCCGTGGTTCAGCCCGGAGACGACCAAATCCGGCGCGCGGGGTAGCAGCCGCTCCCCGGCGTGGAGCGCGACGTACACCGAGTCCGCTGGGGTGCCGTCCACCGCGTAGACCCCCGGCGCGTGCTCTCGAAGCCTGAGCGGGCGGTGCAAGGTGAGCGAGTGGCTCTTGGCGCTCTGCTCCGTCTCCGGCGCGCACACCACCACCTCAGCGAAATCGCTCAGCGCCTCACGCACCAGCTGGAGCCCGCGCGCGCGGTAGCCGTCGTCGTTGGAGAGCAAGATGAGCGGCTTCGGGCGCGGGGCGATCATACCACGTTCGCTACCAATGGCGGCGGCTCCCGTCGACCCCACCGAGCAGCGCCTGAGGACGACAGCGGTTTAAAGCTTGTCGTCAAATCAGCAACTAGAGCGCCGAGCAGGGGAGCAGCAAGTCGCGTGGTGGCAAATTGAGCGCGCTCGAGCGGTGCTGGGCTTCCTCGCACGCGCTTCGCATGTTGGTTTGGGTTGGGTTGGACGGCACCGCGCTCGAGCGGCGCGGTACGCCAGCACAGCGCCCGGCGCTGGCCTGCCCACGATGGCGCCTCACCGGTGCCGGCTGCAAGAGGAGCGAGGGCTCCCGACACCGCGATCCGAAGCGCCGCCAGTTGACCGCGCGCCCCGAGTGCGTCATGAGCGAGCCGCATGCTGCCTGTGGGGTCACTCGAAGCGTTGCTCCGCGCGGCCTTCCCCGACGCGGAGCTCACCATCACCGATCTGACGGGGACGGAGGATCACTACCAGGTGCGGATCGTGAGCGGCGCTTTCGACGGCGTCCCTCGCATCGCGCGGCATCGCCTCGTCTATGGCGCGCTCGGTGAGCACCTGGGGGGCGCGGTGCACGCGCTCAGCGTCCAGGCGCTCGCGCCGAGCGAGTCGTGAGGCCAGCGTGCCAGGCAATGGGCGCTGCTCGGCGCCGCGCTAAGCTAGGCCGCCCGAGCGGTGGAACCCAATCGGCGGAAGATCAGGAGAAGTCAGGATAATGGACCAAGCACTCAGAGAGCAGGTCGAGAGCACCCTCAGCGCGAACGAGGTGGTGCTGTTCATGAAGGGTAGCCGCATGTTCCCTCAGTGCGGCTTCTCCGCGAAGGTGGTGGAGATCTTGAAGAGCCTCCAGGTGCCCTTCAAGGACGTGAACATCTTCGCGGATCCCGCGCTGCGTGACGGTATGAAGGAGTTCAGCGAGTGGCCCACCTTCCCTCAGCTGTACGTCCGCGGACAGTTCATCGGCGGCTGCGACATCGTCAGTGACCTGTACGAGAAGGGCGAGCTCGAGCAGCTGCTCCGCCCCAGCGCTTGACGGGGGCGCAGCACGCTGCGCCCCTACGGAATGGCGGTGCGCGCCGCCGCGCCGAGCTACGACGACGACGGTAGGGGCGCTGCTGCGCCCCAGCGCTTGACGGGGCGCAGTACGCTGCCGCCCCCACGGGATGGCAGTGCGCGCCGCCTCGCCGCGCCGTCTACCGCTGATCGGGCTGCGAGATCACGATGCGGAGGCCGCGCAGCGCGTCATCGAAGCGGATCCGCTGCTCCTCCAAGGTCAGGCTGACCTCCACCAGGCGCTTCTCGATCTCCTCCATGCGGCGCGTGTTCTCGGTGAGCCGCGCGGTGAGGGTGCGCCGCAAGTCGTCAGCGAAGCGGTTCTTCTCCAGGCTCTTCAGCTTCAGCCGATCTTCCCGTGAGAAGTTCTCCAGCATGTTCCGCTCGCTCTGGAGCTTGCGCAGCTCGTCCTCCGCCACCTTGACCTTGCCGCGCACCTCCCAGGCGGTGCGCAGGCGGGCGACGCGCTCAGCGTCGATGGCGCCCGGCGCCTTGAGGAACGCCTCCACCGCCTCCCGCGCGAGATCGCTGGTCCACGCCGCCCACTCCTGGCTCGGCTGCCGCTCCTCCACCATCACCTTGCCGTCTTGGTGCCCGGGGACCTCGATCGGCACCAGGGCGTGGTGCGCCTCCTCCTCGGTGCCCTTCGGTGGCTCGAACAGGTTTCCACCTGGAAAACGCGGGTGCTTGAGCAGCAGCTTGGCGTGGTCGCCGCCGCCGTTCTTCACCGAGTACGTCGTCTCGTAGACGTTGTCGCGCTCCACCATCAGCTGCCCGTTCTCGATCTTCATGAGCCGGGCGTTGCGGCGATCCGTCTTGCGCTCCGAGGTGACCACCAAGCTCCGCTCGAGGGCGAACGGCACCGTCGCCGAGGCCTTGGGGGGTAGCGGCTCCACCATCCCCTGGCCCAGGAACGAGCCGCCCTGGAACACCGCGATCGGCCCGCGCTCGAGCAGCCCCGCCGTCGAGTTCTTGAAGCGCGCCACCCGGAATGGATGAGAGCCCGACTCTGGGACGCCGCCGTCCGGTGAGAACAAGAACATCGCCTCCCCTGGCACCTGGCTCGACACGAGCAGCACCATGGTGGCGCTCTCGTTCGGTAAGCTGACGGCGTTGGGGATCGAGTAGCGGGTGGTGCCGGTGTCCACCGCGATGCCAGCCAGGGCGCTCACGTTGCGTGGCTGGCTGAGCCCCTCACGCAGCTCGGCCTCGGAGATCATCCGCCTGCGCTCCGGCGCGGGCGGCGGGGCCGCGGAGGGTGCGTCCTTCTTCATGGCCTCGGCGCCCCCCGACGGGCGCCCCGCGGTGCCGGAGGCTGCAGGGGCAGCCGTGGCGCGACCCCCAAAGGCGTAGCCGTAGCCGTCATCCGCGTCCATCTCGGCGTAGTCCTCGTCCATCGCCACCGCCTCCTCGGCGGGCTGCATCGGCGCCGGCTCGGTCTTCAGGCTGGTGAGCCCCTCGGGGACCGCGGCGATCACCTCACCCTGGTCGGTCACCACCGGACGCTGCGGCACCACGGGTGTGCCGAGCGTCGCCTCGAACGCCAGCGGCGCGCCGGCCACCAGTACCAGCTTCACGTCGTTCCAGTCTTCCCCCGACAGGTTGTGGACGATGCCCCAGGCTTGAAGGTCAGCCTTACCGTCTTTCTGCACCACCAGGCGATAGCTGGGGCGCCACACCGGCGTCTCCGCCACGTAGCCCAGCGACAAGAGGTGGCGCCCGCCGTCGAGCTTCAACACCACGTCCTTCATATCGCGCTGCGACTTGGGGGGCTGCTCCGGCGGCGGGAGCGGCTTGAGCATCGAGTACAGGCGCGGATCTTGCCCCGGGGGCGTCTCCTCGTCGTCCTCGATTTCCAGCGGGAAAGACGCGGCGCGCACCGCGCTGCCGCCGCGCTGCACGATGGCGAGGGTGGCCAGGAAGTCACCGACCCGCTGCGACTTCATCTTGAACCGCACCTCGTCGCCCTCCACCTCCCCGGTGCGCTCGAAGTAGCCGACGCCGTTGCGGTAGATGACCACCCGGCTGAGGGGCAGATCGGAGCTGACGTTCGCCGTGCTCGCGCAGCCACCGGTGACGGAGCTCGCGATGCCAAGGCCAATGAACAGCGCGAAGCGGGAGGCGAAGGATCTCATGAAAGCTGGGTCTCTCTCGGGTTGGAGGCTCGGGCGACGCCAGGCGGCGCTCCGAGCGGTAGGCGGGCTGAGCTTAGAGCGGCCGGGCCGCGAGGGCGAGGCGTGCGGGTGGGCACAGCGCCGCTTGGCAGCGGTGAGGTGCCCGGAGCAAGCGAGCAGCGGGAGCGCGCGTCACGAGCGGGCCGAAACGGGCGCCCCCTCACGGCGCTTACACCTGTCCCCCCACGTCCGGCACTTTTCCGGGCCGGGTGCGCGCGGGCGGTACCACGCTGGGCGACTCTCGGGTACCCTTGTCCGCTGTGAGCCGCCCCGCGCCACCCCCCAAGCCCCCGAAGCCGCCCCCCTCCGCCACCACCGAGGTCTCTCAGGTGCGCCCGCTCGCCGAGTCGGGGGGCTTGTCAGGCCCGCTGACTGACTCCGCGAAGGAGCAGTTGACGATCCAGGCGCTCGGGATCCGGAACGAGCAGGTCCAAGCGCGGATCATCCACTACAAGGGTGATCTGGAGACGAGCCCCGAGCTCGACGCCGTCACGGCGCAGGTGGTCGCCCAGCTGAAGGCGATGCAGGCCGCCATCGAGGTGGAGCCCGCGGTGCGCGAGTCCACGGAGACGATCGAGGCCGGGCAGATCACGCTCCTGTCGCGGCTCCTGGCGCGTGTCTTCACCAAGGACGAGCAGAGCAGCCTCATCACCCAGAACCTCAAGACGATCGGGCGGCGGGTCGCCAAGCTGTTCTTCGAGAGCGAGCTGCACGAGAAGACCAAGGGCGACAAAGAGAAGACGATCCACCACGCCGAGCAAGGCGTTTATTACGTCCTCTCTCGCTACAAGAACCGCATCTCGGCGGAGCTCGACGGCTTCGACTACGTCGACGAGGACATCAAGCAGCTCACCTTCGAGCTCTTGACCAAGATCGAGCGCGACCTCCAGGTTGGCTTCCTCTCGCGGCGCTCGCCAGAGATGAAGCGGGTGATGCAGGACTACACCGCGGTCCTGCTCGAGTTCTTCCAGTCGCACTTACCGCCGCGGGTGGAGCAGATGGCGCGCGTCACGATCCGCGCCGCGGGGACGGCGCGCCAGCCGAACAGCGTCTCTTACAAGGTGCACGCCGACTGCTTCCCTCAGTTTCGCGCGGAGTGGGAGCGGCTGTTCGTCGAGCAGATGGTGAATTTCTGCGGGGACGCGCTCATGGCGCGCCTCGAGCAAACGGACGAACAAATCCGCGAGGAGACGGTGAAGTTCTTCACCGATCCGCACGTGTTCAGCGAGACCTGTGAGGTGGTCTGCGACGCGCTCTACGACTTCCTCTGCCTCGAGGGGATGCTCGACTTACCGGTGGACTGGCGGGTGAAGCTGGGCCGCGAGGCGGGCTGAGCCAGGGTGCTCCGCTCTCCAGGGTGCAGCTCTTCAGGGCGCAGGTTTTCAGAACAGCGCAGGTCTTTAGGGCGCAGCGCTGCATGAAGGGCAAGCCTGGCGCTGATGGCGCGGGCGATGGGCGCCTGTCGCGGCGGCGCGCCCTGGCCTGGCTCGCGGTGGGTGCCGGCGCGCTCTTGATGGGCTACGCGCTGTTCAGCAAGGAGTCGCCCGAGGAGCAGATCCGTCGCACCGTCACGGTGTTCGCCGCGGCGCTCGCGTCGGACTCGGGTGAGAACCCGCTCGTGGCGAAGGCGCGCGTGCGCGGCGCCTTGGAAGAGCTCACGGTGCCGGAGATGACCATCACGTTCCCGGATTTCCCCTCGGTCCGCGCTGGGCGCGATGGCCTGTCGGATGCCCTAGCGACGGTGCGGAAGCTCTTCCGCACGGCGGAGGTCGAGCTCAGCGACCTCGACATCGAGGTCACCGGCGACGGGGCGCTGGTCACCGCCCAGGGGAAGCTGAGCGGCGTGGATCGTCACGGGCGGCGGCGACTCCATGAGCGGGAGGTGCAGCTCACGCTGGTGAAGGACGACGGCTGGCGCGTGAAGCGCGTGGCGGTGGGCACCGAGTAGTCAGTCGATTTGGCGTCGAGCGTACGCCACGCTGATAGTCAGGCAGACGACCAGGTGGCGCGCCATCTAGAGCGGCTGTCGGATTTGAAGAAGACCAACGGTAAACCGCTGGTCTTCCTAGAACTTGTCGTCCTCGTCGCCCAGCTCGCTGGTGTACGAGACCAGCGCGGCGCCGCCGCCGATCATCCCGAGGGGGTTCCAGCCGGGGGCGACGGAGCCAACCACCGCCGCGTTCTCCACCACGATGGTGTACTGGCCCTTCGGTAGCTTGAACTTCTGCCGGAACTCGACGTTCGGCTGCAGCACGAAGCTCATCAGCGGCGCCTGGGCCGGCGGCGCCAGGGTGCCGCCGCGCTGGAGCGCCTCACGCCACAGATCGCCCACGCCGCGCGGGTAGATCAGCACGTCCACCGGCGGCCCGTTCAGGCGCGCTCGGAAGAACAGCGCCTGATCGTCGTCCGCCACCTCGAACGGCCCCAGGAAGTCCACCTGGTTCGCCTTCACCTCGGTGGTCTCGTTGGCGAACACGTAGCGAGAGCCACCGGAGGTGTCGAAGGGCTTCTTCGGGCGCTGCGGCGGCGTCAGCACCCCGAGCGCGAACTCGTCACCGTCGCCGGTGCGGACCACCGTGAAGCCGCTCGCCAGGTGCCCGTGGACCAGCTGGTTGCCGAAGGTGTTGGCGAGGTAACCGACGGGCGTGCGGTTGGCGATGTCGACGAACTTGTTCTCGATGGAGCCCACCTGGAAGTTGGGCCCGTGGACGACGCGGTTCGTCTTCCCCCACACGTAGGTGGCCTCGTCCGTCATGTGGAAGTCCATCCGATACTCCACCGCCGCGTCCATGCTGAACCCGATGCGGCCGGCCACCGGCGTCCAAGCGAAGCCCGTGCCCGTGAAGCGCACCGTCACCGTTCGCGCGTCCGAGTCCACGTGGTGCTGGCACTGGGTGGGGAAGAAGCGGCCGATCACGTTGCCATCCGCGCTCAGCCGGAGCGGCGTGCCGCGCTTCAGCATCTCCGGGCAGATTTGGTTGGCGCCGAAGGTGGAGAACAGCCACCAGCGGAGGTTGGGGCTGGTGTTGACGGTGTTCCGGATGCAGGGGCAGCCGACGCCCAGCACGATGGGCAGGCACAGCAGGCACAGCCGCCAGTACAGGGCCACGAACCGAGCGGGGCGCGAGCGATCGGTGGGGGTGTGGCTCATGACACGGTGCTCCATCGGGGCGCGAGGAGCCTACAATGGAATCCGCTCGCTGCGGCCCGAGTCTCCCCTGAGGCGAGCGAAAGCCTGAGCGCGGCGCTTCGAGAGGCCAACGCCAGCGCTCGGAGGCATGCGCCAGCGCCCTGCGATGCGGCCTACCGGCGGGCGGGTTTGAAACCCGCCCCTACCCTGGCGTTGGTGGGAGGCGGGGCAACGCTGCAGCCTGGTTGGTTACCTAGCGCCCGCTGAGCGCCGCCTCAGCGACCTCTGCCAGGCAGTCGAGGAACAGCGGGTGCGTGTTGAGCGCTGGCACGCGACGGAGCTTCAACCCGGCGTCGCGGGCGACGGCGAGCGCCTCCACGTCGAGGTCGTACAGCGTCTCGATGTGGTCGGCGACGAAGCCGAGCGGCGCCACCCAGATCTCGCGCGCCGCGGGCTCCCGCAGCGCTTCTCCGCGCGGGAGAGCGCCTCCCAGCGCGCGCAGGTGCTCGAGCAATGAAGGGCCTAGCCAAACCCCCTCCCCCCCTTCGCTCTGGTACACCACGCGACCTTCGGAGCCGAGCTGGGCGAGCAGCGCCGCGGCGCTCGCCTCGACCAGCGCTCGATACGGATCGCCCGCCTGGATCACCGAGAGCGGCAGGCTGTGCGCGGTGAGGAGCAGCTCCGGGCGCGCGTCCAAGGCGGCGCTGGGGAGCGTCGCGCCATTCATTTCCTTGCGGATAAGGCTGGCCCAGGCGGCGAGGTACAACGGGTGCGCGCCGTAGGGCTCCACCGTGAGCAGCTCGGGCGCCCTGGGCAAGGCGCTCAGCGCCTCGCGCGCGACCTGGCTGTAGACGTGCACGCTGTACGGCGCCACCGGCAGCACCACCACGCGATCGTAGGCCATCAGCTCCGGGGCGGCGCTCGTGAGCGTGGGCTCCCAGAAGCGCATCGCGACGTGGCACGGCAGCCCTAGGCGCTCGCTCACCCCAGCGGCTTGCGCCTCCGTGATGCGGAGCAACGGCGAGCCGCCCACGGCCTGGTAGCGCCGCGTGAGCTCCTCGAGCAGCGCGGCAGGCGCTGGGCGCCCACGGCGGATCCGTCGCAGGAACTCCGGGAGCTGGCTCGGGTGGTCGATGGTGCCGTGGCCGACCAGCAGCACCGCATCGCGGCTCACGGATGGCACCTCTCGAGCTTTGGGATCACGCGCGCCGAGCATAGTCGGCTTCGCGCCCGGTGCGAGGGGTTCCGCCCGCGTGGCCGCCTGGTGTCGAACCATGAGCCGCGCGCGGGGTGCAGGTGCCGCCTGTGAGCCGGACGAGCGCCTCGTTGCTGCGTTTTGGTGGATTGGGTTGCCACCGCGTCGCGCCGCTTGGCGCAGGCGCCCCACGCGGCTATCAGGGCGCGATGGCTCGCATCCATCTGGAGGGGAAGGTCTGCCTGGTGAGCGGCGCGTCGCGCGGGATCGGCGAGGCGATCGCGCTGGCCTTCGCCGAGGCGGGCGCCAAGCTGATCGTCTCGAGTCGTAAGCAAGCGGGCGTCGACCAGGTGGCGGCGAAGATCCGTGACGCGGGCGGCGAGGCGCTCGCGCTGGTGGCCCACGTGGGCGAGCCGGCGGATTGTCAGGCGCTGGTCTCACGCGGCATCGAGGCCTACGGCGGCATCGACGTGCTGGTGAACTGCGCCGGCACCAACCCCTTCTTCGGGCCGATGCTCAGCATCGATCCGGGCGCCTACCAGAAGACCTTCGACGTCAACCTGCGCGGCGCCTTCGAGCTCAGCCGGACGGTGGCGGCGCACCTGATCGAGCGCGGCGCGCCCGGCTCCATCATCCAAATCGCCAGCGTCGCTGGCCTGCGCGCCTCCCCCTTGCAGGGCGTGTACGGCATGACCAAGGCGGCGATGATCGCGATGACTCAGTCTTTGGCGATGGAGCTCGGCTCCAGCAAGATCCGCGTGAACGCGATCAGCCCGGGCCTCATCGACACCCGGCTCGCCGCCGCCATCGTGCAGAGCGATTCGCTGCGTGAGGTGGTGACGGGGCGCGCCGCGCTCGGCCGCGTGGGGCTCCCCGAGGAGGTCGCCTCCGCGGCGCTGTTCCTGGCGAGCGACGCCGCCAGCTACGTCACCGGGCACAACCTGGTGGTGGACGGCGGGCTGACCATCAGCTGAGCTGACTCACCCTCGGTGCTAGGGCAGGCACGGGGGCCTGCCCCTACGAACTAGCTGAGCTGTGCTCAGTCTTGGTGCGGGTAGCGCCAGCCCGTGCGCGGCACGAAGGTCTCTTTGACGGTGCGCAGGCTCATCCAGCGCGTGAGGTTGTGAGGACTGCCGGCTTTGTCGTTGGTGCCGGAGAGGCGCCCGCCGCCGAACGGCTGCTGCCCCACCACCGCGCCGGTGGGCTTGTCGTTGACGTAGTAGTTGCCGGCGGCGAAGCGGAGCGCTCGATCCATCTGGGCCAGCGCGGAAGCGTCGCGCGCGAACACCGCGCCGGTGAGGGCGTAGTCGCTCTGATCGACCCAGCGGAGCACCTGCTCGAAGCGGTCGTCATCGTAGACGAGCACCGACACCACGGGGCCAAACAGCTCCTCGGTCATCAACGCGTGGCTCGGATCGTCCACCAAGAGCAGCGTCGGCTCGATGAACCAGCCGACCTCGCGATGACACCCGCCGCCGGCAACCAAGGTGACGCGCGGATCGGACAGGCCACGGGAGATGGCGCCGGAGATCCGCTCGAACGCGCCTTCGTGGATCACGGCGCCCATGAAATGCCGCAGGTCCGCAGGATCCCCGAGCGTCACCTCACGCAAGATCTCGAGCGCGCGCTCCCGCGTCGCCGTCCACAGCGAGCGCGGCAAGTACACCCGCGAGGCCGCCGAGCACTTCTGGCCTTGGTACTCGAAGCCGCCGAGCACGATGGCCGCCGCCAGCGCCTGCGGATCGGCGCTCGGGTGCGCCAGGATGAAGTCCTTGCCGCCCGTCTCCCCCACCAGGCGCGGGTAGCTGCGGTAGCGCGGCAGCTCGGCGGCGATTTGCCCCCACAGCGAGCGGAACACCGTGGTGGAGCCGGTGTAGTGCAGCCCCGCGAAGTCGCGGTGCGTCAGCGCCTGCTGGGTGATGGCGGCGGCGTCGCCGTTCACGAGGTTGATCACGCCGGGCGGCAGCCCCGCCAGCGTGAAGAGCTCCATCACCCGGTGCGCCGACAGCATCGCGCTGGGCGAGGGCTTCCACAGCACGGTGTTGCCCATCAACGCGGGCGCCGCCGGGAGGTTGGCGGCGATGGACGTGAAGTTGAACGGCGTGATGGCGTAGACGAAGCCGTCCAGCGGCCGCGCCTCCAAGCGGTTCCACACCCCGGGCGGTGAGTAAGGCTGACTTTCCATCAGTCCGTCAGCAAAGCTGACGTTGAAGCGGAAGAAGTCGCACAGCTCGCAGGCGGCGTCGATCTCCGCCTGCTGGATCGTCTTGCTCTGGTTGAGCAGGGTGGCGGCGTTCAGGCGCTGCCGAAACGGCCCCGAGAGCAGCTCCGCGGCGCGCAGGAACACGCGGCTGCGCTCGGCCTGGCTGCGCGCCGCCCAGCTGGCCCGCGCCTCCGTGGTGGCCTCCAGCGCGCGCGCGATCTCCGCGGCGCTGGCGAGGCTCGCCTCACCGAGCTTCCGCCGGTGATCGTGGGGCGCGTAGAAGGGCTGACGATCGCCCGTGTGAACCGGCTCCCCACCGATCCAAAGTGGGAGCTCCTCAGGCTGGTGCGCGGCGAGCGCCGAGAGCAGCTCACCGCGCTCCGGGGTGCCCGGGCCGTACGATAGAACGGGCTCATTCCTGGGTACTGGTGGACGTGTCGTCATGGCGCCTCCCGTGCTGCTTCCGCGGTGAGCCTCCCCCAAGGGCTCACCGTCGACAAGCGCACGCTCGCGCAGTGCAGCAAGCAGCGCTTCAAGGGGGACGCCCAGGCGCTGAGCACCTAGCGTCTCACGAGCGCGGTGCCGTCCAACCCCCCGATCCGCACGACTCGTCAACCCACGTTCCGCCCAGCTGCGCCGAGGGCCGGGCTACGCGCTCGTGACGGCGAGCCCACTCGAGCGCCGCCGTAGTGAACGCCGGCCCTGAACGCCGAAGTGGTTGCGCTGCCCCAGGAACCCGGTACTAATTGAGGCAGATCATGCGGCTCAGACCGAACCCCGTGGAGGCCTTGGTCACGCTTCCGCGGCTGACGGACGCGGACGAGCGCCGCGCGAGCTGGCGCCAGGCGGTGGCCGCGCTCGGTCGCGCCCACCGCGTCGATGGCCCGCCCCCGCTCGACGGCATCAACGTGGGTGAGCTGGTGGCCGCCGCGCGGATCGCGCTGGATCGCGGCCTCGCCGACGACTTGGATTTCATCGCCGCCAACTCGCGGGCGGTCGCGCTGTACGAGCTGTCCGCGGCGCTCCCTCCGGGGGCCGAGCGGCGTGAGTTCGGGCGCCGCGCCTTCGCCCACCTGTACGGCGGCACCGCGAGCACCTTCGCGGCGGTCGCTCACCGCATGGCGCTCGGCAACGCGCGCCCGCTCGACACCCCCACCCTGCGCGCCCGCGTCAGCCTGGTCACCGACCTCAGCATCGGCGCGTCGGTGAACTCCGATCCCCTCGCCTTCGCCCTGGTCGCTCGGCGTGAGCTGTTCCACCGCTGGGTGAACCTGCCCTCCACCGGGGCGCTGCCGGCGCGACGCCTCGCGGCGCGGCTCCTCGAGCGCGCGGCACGCGAGGCGGTGACCCGTAGTCAGCAAGGCGATCCATTCCCCAAGCAGCTGCTGCGCGGTCCGCTGGTGCGGCCGGTGTTCGAGCGCCTGCTGGCCGATCGCGAGCCGCTGGTTTGGCGCCACGCCGCGGTCGCTCGCGGTCTGCTCGCGTTGGTCGAGCCCGAGGTGCGCGAAGAGGTGGAGGACGCCCTCGATCCGGAGCTGTCTCCCACCGAGTGGCGGCGCGCTGCGGTGAGCTTGGTCGCCTGCCTGAGCGGCGATCCGACGCAGACCTTGAAGCAGTGCCGCGCGCTGCTTCAAGGGCCGATCGTCACCGCCGATCCGGGCCTCGTCGCCACCATGGTGTGGGGGCTCCCCTGCGTGATCGAGGCCGAGCCCGACGCGGCGGAGGAGCTGCTCGACTGGCTCACCGCGACGCTGCGCCTCGACGTGGCGGAGGCCTCCGTCGAGCTCTTGCGCGACACCAGCAACCTCGAGTTCGGTGCTCGAGCCGAGGAGATCGTGCGCGGGGTGTTGGACGAGAAGATGCGCTCGTCAGATCCAGTGACGGGTTACATCGCTCACCGCGCGCTGAACGATCTCGCGCAGGACGTCGACGCCGAGGGGGGGCTGCTCCAGAGCGAGCGGCGCGCGCTGGTGGCCTTCGAGACGAAGGGCGCGCGCATCGCGCACGAATTGGCGCTCGAGGCGGTGGCGCGAGCGGCCTCCGCGATGGATCGCATCGTGCGGCTGGCGCCGAGCGGCGAGGTGGTCGCCGAGACCTTCCCGCCGCTCTTGACGCTCGACGTCGGGGCCCTGGAGCGCTCACGCCTGAGCGACCTGCTGCTGCTCGGGCGGCGCCCGGGTGAGACGGATGCCACCGTCCCCGAGCTGGACCAGCTCTACGATCGACTGGGGCGTTGGCTGCTCGAGGGGGAGCAGAAGAACGAGCCGCTCGAGGAAGATCGCGCGTCGATCGTCGGGACTCAGCGGCGGCTGCGGACGCTGCTGCACCTGGTGGATCTCGACACCGCCGCGCGCGATCAGCTGGAGGAGGTCGCCTCACGCGTCAGGAACCGCGTGCGCGACACCCTGCGGCTCTTGATCCAGCAGGTGAAGACCTGCCCGCCGAGCCTGCACCGCATCACCTGCGCCACCCTCGCTCGCTGCTTCGACGCCGCCGTGCGTGAGGGCGTGGCCGATCCGAGCGATCTGTTCCTGGTGCTCACGCGCGAGCTCGGCGATCACCAGAGCGTCGCGGCCATCGCCGAGGCCTCCACTTCGGAGGACGTGGTCGGTCCCGCCAACGCCTGGGCCACGTTCTTGAACCGCTCGGGTGGCGGCCGCGTCCACTCGCTCTCCGAGGCGCAGTTTCAGAGCGCCCTCGAGGGGCGGGAGGCGCGTCAAGCAGAGCTGGCGCGCGCGGTGGTGGAGCTGGCGCGCGCGGCGTCCGCTTCGGGCAGCTACCGCGGCGAGGCGCTGCGTCAGGTGGTGCTCCGCATCGGCCGCTCCCTCGAGAGCATCGCCGCGGCGCGGGGGCTCTCCGAGATCGTGGACGCGGCGGGCGGCAACAACGCAATCGCCGACCTGGAGCTGGCGATCGACGCGCTCAGGCGGCTCAGCGCGGCGGCCAGCGAGCGCTTGCTCGACCAGAGCGGCAGCAACAACCAGATCAGCATCATCGCCGACGTGCCGCCGCTCTCGTCGCTGATCGAGCGCGCCGTCACCGCCGGGATCCCCGCCAACAAGGCGCAGCTGATGATGGCCACCACCGAGCTGTCAGCGGAGCTGCCGAGCGCCTTGGCGGAGGCGGTCAGCGTGGTGCTCGCACGCGTCGGGGAGCTGCCGGTGGCGCCGCCGAGCGACGTCTACACCATCCCGCTCCAAAAGCGGCGCGAGGCGCTGCCCGATTGGCTGATGCCGCGGCGCACCATCGGTGGTTTCTACGTGGTGCGCGCGCTCGGCGCGGGCGGCGTCAGCTCGGTGTTCGTGGCGCGTCGGGTGGAGGAGCGCCACGCGAACAAGGCGGAGGTGTTCGCGCTGAAGGTGCCGGAGTACGACCCGAACACCGCGCGCTCGATCTCGGAGCAGGAGTTCTTGCAGCTGTTCCGCGAGGAAGCGGGCGCGCTGCTCGCGCTGCCGTCGCACCCGAACCTCGCCCGCTTCGTCACCTTCGATCTCGCGGCGCGGCCCAAGCCCATCTTGGTGATGGAGCTCATCCGCGGCTTCAGCTTGGATCGCATGATCCGCAGCCGCTCGCTCACCACCGAGCGCGCGCTCGGCTACCTCGACGGCATCTTGGCGGGGCTGTCGGCGATGCACGCGGCGGGCGTGGGGCACCTGGATCTCAAGCCCGGCAACGTGATCTTGCGGGATGGTCATGAGCCCGTCCTGGTGGATTTCGGGCTCAGCGGGCGGCAGCTCAGGCCCGGCTGCGGCACCCTCGAGTATTGCGCGCCGGAGATCTTGGGGGTGGTGCCGCCCGGCGCCACGCCCACGCCGCAGGCGGCGGATATGTACGCCTTCGCCTGCACCGCCTACGAGATCTTGACCGCGATCACGCTGTTCGAGGGCGACGACGAGATGGCGCTGGCCTCGGCCCACGTGAACCACGACGGCTGGCCCGAGCACATCGCGGAGCTGGGTCAGGTGTCACAGCTCACCCAGCTGATGACGATCCTCGCGGCCTGCCTCCGGCGGGATCCGCGGCATCGCCCGAGCGCCCAGGAGACCCGCGACGCGCTCAGCAGCTTGACCCCGAGCCTCTCGCGCCTGCCGTGGCCACTCGCAGCCCCGGCTGCGGCGGCCACCGCGTGAGGCTCGCTTCGGAGCGGGCCGATGCCGTCAGCCACCCGTTCGATATCATCAGGGGCGCTGTTCGTAGCGATGTCGTCCGTGTTCCTGCCTGATCGCGACTCGAGTAGGGTTCGGGGGTTTGCCTGCACCGCCGCGGGCGGCGCTGCGCTAGGCTGTGCGCCACGTTCACCATGAGCTTCGCCCTGCGCCCCCTCGTTTGGCTCCAGCTCCTGCTCGCGTGGGGGCTCGTCGGCTGTGAGGCGTCGCCGCGCGCCCCGGTGCAGCTGGCGCTCGGCGCTGGCGAGCCGCTCGTGTTGACGCCCAAGGTCGCCTTCGCCGAGTACATCGAGCTCCCGGGGCTGCGCCACGAGCTGCGCCTCACGATCGCGGACTACGAGGAGGCCTCGTGTGAGGCCTTCGTCCCGCCCCGTGAGGGCCAAGCGATGCTCAGCGTGGTGATCGCCACGCCGCCCGCGGCGCCGATCGTGCCGGGGACTTACGCCTGGGCGGGGGCGGAGCTGCGTGGCTCCTCGGCGAGCCAGCAGGTGCACCCGGTGGCCGAGCCGCTCGCGCGCGTCGGTGAGCAGAGCTACCTGTTCGAAGCGGGCGGCGGCGTCCAGCTGCAGGTCGTGAACCTCGACGCCTATGGCGAGGTGAGCGGCGTGCTCGCGTTCGAGGCGCCCGCTCAGGCGGCTCGCGGCCCCACCTGGATCCGCGGGCGCTTCCGCGCTCCGATCTGCCGCAGCGCCCCCGCCCCAGCGCCTGAGTAGCTGGCGCGCGCTCAGCGGGACCTGGTGCGGTGCCGTCCAACCCCCAAACCCGCGCTCGTTCGGGAGGCTCCGTGGCGGGCTTTTCGCCCAGGGAGCGAGGAGGTTTGGCAATCAGCGAGCGGCGGAGTTAGCTTCGCCCCCGCATGGGCTGGGCGACCTTGAGTGTGCGGGGGAAGATCATGGGGACGATCGTCTTCATCTCGGCGGTGGTGCTGGCCCTCGGGGCCTGGACCGCCTACGACGCGCTGAGATCGCGCGGCCGAGGCCTCTACCTCAAGGCGCACTTCCAGCGCTTCGAGCGGGACCTGCGCCACGCGGGCGTCGCCGAGGCGGCGGCCATCGAGGTGGTGTCGAAGGATCCCTCGCTGATCGCCGGGCTGAGCGGTGGGACGCCCCCCGAACCAACGGAGCCAGTCGCGCCGGGCGCACCGGAGGCCCCCGGCGAGCCGGCTAGCGGCCCGCTCGCCACGCCGCGCGTCACCGAGGCGATCAAGCGCCTGTCGGAGGCGCTCGCCGGCACCTTGGCGCCCGACTTGCTCACCTTCAGCGACGCCTCGGGGCGCGTGATCCCGGCGCCGGGATTCAACAGTGTCCCTGACTACCGCGGGACCCGGCTGTTTCAAGACTTGAAGCAGGGCAAGGTGATCCGCAGCGAGCTCGCGGTGATCGACGGTCAGGCGTACCGCGTCGCGGGGATGCCGATCCGCGGCCAGGGCGGCGTGGTGGTGGGCACCGTGCTGATGGCGCAGCACCTGAACCGCTTCCTCAAGGATTTCGCCGCCATCTCGGGCTCGAGCAACCCGAGCCGCCAGCAGCGCCTGTCGCTGGTGTCCGGTGATCGGGCGATCGCCACCACCCTGAGCGCCGACGAGGCGGAGCAGCTGATCGCCGCCGCCAAGAAGCCGCGCCTGATCCGCGAGAACGTCGACGGCGACATCATCGAGTTCCCGGTGCTCGACTTCGATCGCGACACCACTTACGACTTCGTCCAAGGGGCGGCCACTGGCTACAGCGGCCCGGAGGCGACGGCGGCGCTCGGTCACTTCTACATGGTGCGTAACCGCGCCAGTGAAGCCGACAAGCTGCGCGAGAACACCGTAAAAATCGCCTCGATCTTCGCGCTCGCGGCGGCCCTGGCGCTGGCCGTGGGTTACCTGCTCGCCGCGCAGATCACGAGGCCACTCCGGCGCTACATCGAGGTCACCGGCCAGCTCGCGCGCGGCGACGCGGACCTCACCACGCGGCTCGAGGTGCGCACGAAGGACGAGCTCGGCACCCTGGCCGAGAACCTGAACCAGGTCTTCAGTCAGATCCACGATCTAGCTGGCAACGTGCAGCGCTCGGCGTTCCAAGTCGGGGCGAGCTCCGGGGAGATCTCGAGCATCAGCAAGCAGATGCTCGATGGCGCCCGACACCAGGCGCAGAAGATCAGCGGCTCCACCGCGGCGGTGACCGAGCTCTCCTCTTCCATCCAACAGGTGGCGGAGAACGCCGCCAGCGCCTCACGCAGCGCCAAGCAGTCGGGCGCGGCGGTGCACGACGCCATCGGGCGCCTCGCGCAGATCCGTAAGACGGTGGAGGACGCCGCGAGCCGCATCGAGACGCTGGGCGAGAGCGGCCGGCGCATCGCCAACATCGTCGACGTGATCCGTCAGATCAGCGAACAGACCACGATGCTGGCCCTGAACGCCGCGATCGAGGCGGCCCACGCCGGCGAGCACGGCCGCGGCTTCGCGGTGGTGGCCGACGAGGTGAGCGGCCTCGCCAAGCGCGTGGGCCAGAGCGCCAAGGACATCGAAGACTTGATCGCGGCGATCCGCGATCAGACGGGCGAGGCCGTGCGCGTGATGCAAGACGGCACCCGCGAGGTGGAGCAAGGCACGGACCTCGTGAGCAGCACCCTCGGTGACCTGCAGAGCTTGATCAAGGTGATTGACGACACCGCCTTCGCGGTTCAGGAGCAGGCCATCGCCTCCGACGAGATCGCCCGCAACATGGACACCGTGCAGCAGATCGCCGAGCAGGTGTTAGGCTCGAGTCAGTCCGTGGTGGTGACCGGCGAGCAGCTCCACAGCTTGGCCGCGAACCTCGAAGAGAGCGTGCAGGGCTTCAAGATAGACCGCGCGCTGCCCGCCGCCGAGCCGAGCGGCGCCCGCCTCAGCCTCCCCAGTAAATCGTCATGAGTCCTTACTTGTTGCTCCCTCGCGCCGCGCTGCTCCCCCGCGCCGCGCTGTTGACCGCCGCCTGCGCGCTCACCCTGGCCTGCGGTGGTGACGACGACGAGGAGGAGGTGCAGGACACGCGGCCTCCACCGCGCCTCGAGCTCCGGCGGCTGGTGCCGGCGGGGGCGAACGCCTGGCGGCCGGGCGACGCCTGCGTGGAGGTGGGCGGCGACGCCGCGGGCTCGCTGGCGGTCGAGGTGGCGATCGTCGGGGGCGAGCTGCGCGCCCCGGGCGCATGCGGCGCGCGCACCCACTGCGGCCACTGGGCGTTGTCGCTCACCGCGGATGGCTTCGAAGCGAGCGCGGTGTCGAGCGGCGTGAGCCACACTTTGTCGCTGGCTGACGCGCCGACGGGCGTTGAAATCACCCTGCGCGTCACGCTCCAAAACGACCTCGGTGTGCCCTTGCTCGCCGAGGGCGAGCCCATCTCGGACGAGGCCACGCTCCGGCTCGAGGCGCCTGGGGGCTGCTGAGGCCTGACGCCAGCTCAGGTCGTCAGGTGACAGGATGATGTGCGCCGGCTGACCGGGGCGCGCCCCAACCCCCAAAAAGAAGAGCGAGCTAGAGCGCCGAGTCGGGCGCGCCGACGTGGTGCGGACGCGTCAGTTTGGTTGACGTGTTGTCACGGGTGCACGAAGAGGATCGTGCCCTTGAGCGGGAGCAGCGCGCCGTGCCAGCCGGGGGGCACTTGAGGGTCGGTCCAGTGGAAGATGCGGCGGGCGTCCTCCGGGCTGAGGTTCAGGCAGCCGTGGCTCTTCGGGGTGCCGAAGCGGTCGTGCCAGTACGCGCCGTGCATCGCGTAGCCCTCCTCGAAGTACATCACGTAGGGGACGTCACGCAGCTCGAACTCCTCCCCCGCTTCGTCCGAGCTCATGGTGGTGGTGATGTGCTTGGTGTGGATGCGGAAGATGCCGCGCTTGGTGGCGGTGGAGGTGCGGTGATCTTCGAGGCCCGCTTCGCCGCTGCTGATGAGGGTGGCGTACACGGGCCTCGTGCCCTCGTAGAGCACCACCGTCTGCTTGCTGAGGTTGACGTCGATCCACTTCTCGCCCTGCGTGCCCCACTTCGGCATGCGCTTGGCGGGATCCAAACGTGAGGCCTCGCGATCCGAGAGCCAGTGCCCCTCCCCCGTCTCGTAGTGCAGCACCTTGTTGAAGAAGCGCTGCTTACCGGTGAGCTTGATGGCGGCGCCGTGGGTCGCTGGCTCGTGCTTGACGAGGCGGCCGCCGTCCGCCTTGAAGATGTAGCGGTGTGCGTTCTGCTTTCGCACGATCGCGAAGGGGAAGTCGATGTCCTTCGGGATCTCGTGCCCCGTGAGGCGTGAGCCTTGGATCGGGCGCAGGCGGTCGGTCGGGAGGATCCGCAAGTCGGGCGTGACGCCGTAGCGGCGCCCCTCGTGGAGGAAGGTCTCGAGGAAGGAGAAGCCGACCTTGGGGCGCATGCGCTCCACGCTGAGCGCCTGCGGATCCTTCAGCGCGAAGGCGCTGGGCGCCACCTTGTTACCTCGTAGAAACTCCGGCACGCCCTGGCTGAGCTGGCTCTCCCAGGCGGCGCGCGGATCCGGCAGCTCCCCAGGGCGGCCGAGCCACACGTGCTGCGCGTAGCTCGCTCCCACCTCACCCGGCGCGTCCAGCCACTCGGGCATGCGCTTGTCGATGTCGGGCTCGGCGCGCTTCAGCTCCTCTGGGGTGGGCAGCCGGCGATAGATGGGGCCGGGCCGCCGCACCGTGCCGTAGATGTAGGGCAGCGGGCGCTCGTGATCCGGGCGATGCTCACGCGTGGCGACCACCACCGGGTCGCTCCCGTCGAGCGTGGCGCGGCGCCCGACGCACACGTAGCCCGCCGGCGCGATCGGGTACCAACCGCCTGGACAGTCAGCATGACCAGCTGCGCCGCCGCGCGTGGGGCTGCTGCCGCCGGACCGGAGGTAGCCGAGGCGACGGCTGTTCCGATCGGGGGCCTGGTGGATCCACACCTTCAGCGCGCGCGCGTACACCCGCGGCCCGGCGCCAGGCAGCGTGACGGGCAGCGGCTGCGCCTGACCCGACAGATCCACGAGCGGCGTGCTGTTGGGCACGCTGTCGAGGGCCGGGAGCTCGGCGCTCGCGGCGAGGGCCGCGCTGCCGCTGGGGGCCGGCTCGGGCAGCGGCGCGGAGCTGGCTTTGGCAGCGGGTGGCTCAGGCTCCGCTCCAGAGCAGCCCAGGGCGACGAGGAGCAGCGCAGCAGGTGACAGCGAGCAGCGCATCCAGGGCGCATGGCACAAGCCGAGGGCATGCCGCAAATTGTTGGAGTTTTTGCGGGTTTGGCTGGGCACCGCGGCGCGCGATGGAGGGCGCCACACAGGGCTCTCCGGCCCGTTCGTCGTGCTAGAAAGCCACCGGGCAGATGCGGGCGGAGCGGCAGGACAAGACGACCCTCGAGATCGTCCAGGCGGGCGACCACGAGATCGTGGTGATGGAGCGGCGGCCCGCGGGGGGCGGGATCGGGGTCGGGCTGCTGTTCCTCGCGACGGGCCTGTTGCCGTTCGCGGGCGATGGGATGACGTGGCTCACCTGGCTCACGTTCGGTTTCTTCATGGTCACGGGGGCCGCGCTGATCGGCTTCAGCTGGCCGCGGGGGCGGCGCCTGCGCCTGATCCGCGGCGCGCGGGAGCTCCACGGCGCGGGCAACCCGATCGCCCAGGCGGACGTCCAAGAGCTCGAGCTGACGGGCCTCGTGTTGGGTGAGGAGCAGCCGGAGCTGGCCTACCAGGTGGTGCTGCGGGCGCGACCCGGGCGCACCCTGGTGCTGCTCTCCGGGGCCGATCCGGCGAAGGTGCTGACCGACTTGGGCGTCATCGCGGCCGCGTGGGACGTGCCGATTCGCCTGGGCTGGGGCCTCGGTCCGGGTGCCACGCCGTGGCTCGAGGCCGCGCCGCCCTCCCCACCTTCACCGCCGAACGAGGCGGCGCTCGTCACCCAGACCAAGACCTTGCTGCTCGAGGAGCACAGCCCGCCGCTCCCGGGGGGGATCACGATTTTGGTGGGCGGCGCGCTGGTGGGCGCGATGTGGAGCGTGGACCTCTACCGTCGGTCTCAGACGGGGCTCCCCCTGTCGGACCTCAGCATGGGGCTCCCGATCTGCTTCTCACTGCTCCTGGTCGTCTTGGGTGGCGTGCTGGTCACGATGCGGGCGTCGCTCTCGATAGGTCAGGAGGTGATCTTCGAGCGGCGCGTGCTCGGGCTCCGTCGCCGCCGGTTCTGCCTGGATCGAGATCAAATCCGCGCGGCTTTTGCGGTGGGCCCGAGCGGGGAGGAGCCGTGGCACATCGTGCTCGAGACCACCCGAGGCCCGTTCAGCGTCGCGGTGCGCCCCGGCTCGGCGAACGAGGTGCTGCAGGCGCTGCGGCGCGCAGCGTGACCTCACCGCCCCGGGAGATCGCCGGCACCGACGAAGCCTGGATGGCGCTAGGACGGCGCCGCGTCCAGATCGAGATCGGTCATGGCGTCGCCGAGGTGTGAATCCGTGCGGAAACGGTCATCGCTCTGGGTCAGCTTCGCGAGCGCCGTCTCGGGGTCGTGGGTGAAGAAGAGCCAGGTGCCGCTCGCCGCGAGTTCGGGGAACCAGCGCGCCTTCTCGTCGATGAGCAGCTCGGGGTAGCGGTCGTAGCCCATGGTGACGGGCAGGTGCGCCCAGGGCACGCCGGGCACCAAATCCGCGCAAGTGAACACGGCGCCGTGCGCACCGCGCACCAGGGTGTGGAGCATGGCGGGGGTGTGGCCGTGGCTCAGGCGAAAGCTCAGGTGATCCCCGAGCGAGGCGAGCGGGCCCTCCTCCCCCTCCACTACCTCGAGGCGACCGCTGGCTTCGAGCAGGGGGAGCAGCTCCGGGATGAACGAGGCGCGATCGCGGGGGTGTGGATCGCGGGCACGCGCCAAGGCGCCCGCGGAGGTGATGAAGCGCGCCCGCGGGAAGAGCAGCGCGGGGGCCTCCCCTTCGCGGTAGGCCTTCAGCAACCCACCGGCGTGATCGAAGTGCAGGTGGCTCAGCACCACCGCGTCGATCGCCTCGTGGGAGGTGCCGAGCGCCTCGAGCCCTCGGCACAGCACGTGCTCCGTCTCCACCACCCCGAAGCGCTCCTTCAGCTTGGGCTCGAAGAAGCTCCCGATCCCGGTCTCGAGCAAGATCTTCTGATCGCCACGCTCTACCAAGAGGCAGCGGCAGCAAAGTAGGATCCGCCCTGCCTCGTCCGGCGGGCACCACTTGGACCACAGCGGGCGCGGCACGTTGCCGAACATGGCCCCGCCATCGAGGCGTTGTGAGTTGCCGAGCACGCTGCGGATCCGAAGCATGAGCCAAGCCTACCTGACCTGGTGCGCGCCGCGCGGATTACCTCGCGCCGCTCCTCCGCTTTCGAGCCGCCCGCCGATCGAGCGCCTGCCGATCGAGCGCCCGCCGAACCACACGCCGATCGAGCGCCGCGCGGCTGGGCTCGTCGCCGCTTCGCTCGTCGTGTGCGGCTTGCTCACCAGCGCGCCCGCGCAGGCTCAGCACCTCCAAGTCGCGACCTCACCCGAGCCGGGCGAGGTCAGCGTCAGCGCGCGCGTGAGCAGCGAGCCTCCGGAGGAGGAAGATCCATCGGCCGCCGCCCATGAGCGGATGATCGGGATCGGCCCCACCTTCGCGCAGGTCTCGAGCCCTGACGACACGCAGCGCGGGGGGTCCCTCGTGTTGGGGCAGTTCAGCAGCGTGAACGTCACCCTGCACGGTGAGCGCGGCGGCGCGTTCGGCTGGGCGCACAGCGGGAGCGGCTTCGCCTTCTTGGGCGGCGGCACCGAGGAGCTCGAGGGCGGCATCGGGCTCGAGGTGGAGACGGGCCCGATGCTGAGCCTCACGGGCAGCCACGGGCTGTTCGCCCGCACCGGTCTCTCCGCGGAGCTGATGGGCAATGATCTTTACTACTCGTCTTGGGTGACGCTGCCGCGCCTCTCGCTGGGCTACCGCTTCCATGAGGATCGCGGCGCGCTGGTGGATTTGGCGGTGTTCGCGGCGCCCGCGCTCGTGGGGCGCGCGAAGCGCCCGCTGGGAGGAGGCTCACAGCGCCTGGGTGGACAGCTCGAGCACGGCGCCAAGCTCATCTTGGGTTGGGAGTGGATGAGGCTCGACGTAGGGATGCAGCTGTTCTCGGATTGGGAAGATCAGCTCACCACCTCGATCAAGGCAGGCGCCTGCGGGCAGGTCGGTCGCGCCGTGACGCTGTGCTTCCGCGGACGCGTGCTGAGCGCGATGCTGTCGCCGAACGACGCGAGCGACACGCAGATCGCGACCTTCGGGGTGTTCCTGGGGATCGGCGGTGTGCGGATCCGGCCGTTCTCGAGGCCGCCACGCGAGCCTCACGAGGGCGGCCCCGCGTGGAGCCCGGATGAGCCCACGTCGGACGCGCAGGAGCCGACGCCAGTGGCAGCACCGTGAGCCTCGACGCGCGACACACCTGAGCGCGTACCCACGCGACCTTGACGAAGCGGCGAGATGGCCGTTTATACGCGGGCCCAGCCCATGAGCGCGCCCGATCTGAACCCAGCTCAGCACCAGGCGGTCAACACGCTGACCGGGCCGCTGCTCGTCCTCGCGGGCGCGGGCAGCGGGAAGACGCGGGTGATCACCTATCGCATCGCGCGCCTGATCCAGAGCGGCATCAGGCCAGAGCGCATCTTGGCGGTGACCTTCACCAACAAGGCCGCCAAGGAGATGCGTGAGCGCGCGGTGGGCCTGCTCGGGAAGCGGCGCCGAAGGTCGGACAAAGGCCCCGAGATCAGCACCTTCCACTCGCTGTGCGTGCGGATCTTGCGGAGGAACATCACGGAGCTCGGCTACCCCAGCGAGTTCTCCATCTACGATCGCGGCGATCAGGAGAGCCTCGCGCGCGCCGCGCTGCGCGACGTGCGCGTGAGCCACGATCGGCTGCGGCCTGGCGACTTGATCCACCTGATCAGCGGCTGGAAGTCGCGCTCGATCCGCCCGGAGGACGCGCCGTCAGTCGCCCAGACTGACAAGGAGCTGCTCGGCGCCCTCGCCTACGCCAAGTACCAGACGGCGCTGACCGCGGCGGGCGCGGTGGACTTCGATGATCTGCTGCTGCTCACGGAGGAGCTGCTCGAGCGCTTCCCTGACGTGCGGGTGCGCGAGAGCGGGCGCTTCGATCACCTGCTGATCGACGAGTATCAGGACACCAACGGCCTCCAGTACCGCATCGTGAAGCACCTCGCGGCGCGGCATCGGAACCTGTGCGTGGTGGGTGACGACGACCAGTCGATCTACGGCTGGCGCGGCGCCGAGGTGACGCACATCCTGAACTTCAAGAACGACTGGCCGGAGGCGGAGGTGGTGCGGCTGGAGGCCAACTACCGGAGCCGCGAGGCGATCCTCACCCTGGCGAACACGCTGATCGCCCACAACTCCACGCGTCACGCGAAGGTGCTGCGCCCGTACCGTAAGGGAGGCGAACCACCTCGCTTCGTGCGCTTCGAGGACGAGACGGCGGAGGCGCAGGCCGTGGTGCGGGAGATCCAGCAGCGCCTCACGAATCCACCGCCTGATACCCGGATTTATCCGAGCGATTTCGCGATTTTGTTCCGCACCAACGAGCAGCCGCGCGCCTTCGAGCAGGAGCTGCGGCGGCATCAGGTGCCCTACGTGCTGGTGGGTGGGCAGTCCTTCTACGACCGCAAGGAGGTGCGCGACGTGCTCGCCTACCTGCGCCTGATCGCGGCGCCGCGGGATGAGGTGTCGCTCCTGCGCGTCATCAACACGCCGCCGCGCGGCATCGGCGCCTCCACGGTGAAGGCGCTGCTCGCGGAGGCGGTGGAGGCTGGTAGGCAGCTGTGGGAGGTGCTCTGCGAGGTGAACGAGGCAGGGCTGGTGGAGGCGAAGGTCGCCGCGAAGGTGAGCGCCTTCGTCGGCTTCGTGCGGCGCTACCAGGCGGCGTTCGTGGCGGAGGGGGCGGACCTGGTCTCCACTCTACGCGAGCTCCTCACGGAGGTGGACTACAAGAGTGAGCTCGTGCGCCTGTACGACAACCCATCGGACGTGGAGGCGCGGCTCGCGGCCATCGAGGAGGTGGTGAACTCGCTCGGCGCCTACGTCTCGCGCGCGGAAGCGCCTTCGCTGCGCGGCTTCCTGGAAGAGACGGCGCTCACCGGGAAAGACGACCTGAAGGAGGACGACGACAAGCGCAAGAAGGAGGCCGTCACCCTGATGACGCTCCACTCCGCCAAGGGCCTCGAGTACCCCCACGTGTACATGGTGGGGATGGAAGAGGGCATCATGCCTCACCAGCGCTCGGTGATCGAGTCGCTGAGCGTGGACGAGGAGCGCCGGCTCGCCTACGTGGGGGTGACGCGCGCGCGCGACACGCTGACCCTCACCTTCTGCAAGGGGCGCATGAAGTGGGGCAAGCTGCGGCCGTCGATCCCGAGTCGTTTCATCATGGAAATGAAGGGGGAGACGGAGCGGGCCCGGCGCGCTGGGGAGGCGGCGCGCGCGCAGTTCCTCGCGAACCAAGACATGGCGCAGAAGCTCGAGGAGCAGCGGCAGGCGAAGCGGACGCGCGGCGGCAAGGCGGGCGGCGCGGTGAGCGCGCGCCCCAGAGCCGGGGGGCAGCCCAGGGCCGGCGCGCAGGGCTCCAAGGCGCCGCCGCTACGCGGCGCGCAGGGTGCCTCGAAGCGCGCGGGGTTGGCTGGCTCAGCCCGAGGTGCAGCGCCCGCTGCGCGCGAGGTGTCGCGGGACGCAGGGCTGGGCGGTTCGGAGCACGGCGCGCCACTGGGTGGTCTGAGCGGCGCACGGCTGCGAGACGCGCAGGGCACTTCAGGGCCCGCGCCGTCAGGTGCTCGTCCTAGCGCCGCGCTGTCGCCTCCTGGGCCGCCACGCGACGCGCTGCTCGCAGCTGCGCGCGGTCAGCGTCCCATGCCACTCGGGTTCAGCGGCGCAGCGCGCGCCTTGGAGGTGTTGGCGGCGCTGGGTGACGCGCCTCGGGCCACGCGGCCGCGCCCCGGCGCCCAACGCCCCCGCGGCGAAGGCATGTCGCCGCAGCGTGCCTTCGGGGAGGAGCCGCCTTCCACCGTGAAGCCCATCGTGAGCGACGCGCCCCCCGAGACGCAGCGCTCAGGTGCACTGGTGACCGAAGCCGAGCGCCTGGCGCGCGCCCTCGAGGTGCTGTCCGGCGCCCTAGACGGCGACTGATCTCGAAAGCGCACCCATCGCGGTGCCGTCTAACCCCCAAACCACCCTCTCGAGAGTTGAGCCGGATCGCTCAGCGTCGAGTGGAGGCTGAAGTGAGCTGACGACACGCCGGGCGCTTGCGGCGCGCTGACTCTCGCCCCATACCGGGCGACGCGCTCGGGACGTGAGACGGATCGCGCGACGTAAGGAGAGGAGACGCATGGCACGCATCGTGGTGACGGGGGCGAATCGAGGGATCGGGCTCGAGCTGGTGAAGCAGCTCACGGCGCGCGGCGCGCACGTGGTGGCGGTGTGTCGCGAAGGCTCGCCCGAGCTCAGCGCGGTGAGCCCGGCGGAGGTGCTGAGCGGCGTGGACGTCAGCTCGGATGACGGGGTGAGCGCGCTCTCGGAGCGCCTCGACGGCGCGCCCATCGACGTGCTGATCCACAACGCGGGGGTGCTCACGCCGGATGCTCTCCAGGCGCTGGACGTGGAGGCCATCCGTCGGCAGTTCGAGGTGAACTCCCTGGCGCCGGTTCGGCTCACGGCGGCCTTGCTCGATCGACTCCCACAAGGCGGCAAGGTCGCGATCGTCTCGAGTCGCATGGGCTCGATCACGGACAACGGCTCGGGCGGGATGTACGGCTACCGGATGAGCAAGGCGGCGGCCAACGCTGCGGGCAAGAGCCTGGCGCGGGATCTCGCGCCGCGCGGGGTGGCGGTGGTGATCCTCCACCCCGGCTACGTGCAGACGCGGATGACCGGCGGCAACGGCGACATCACGCCGGACATCGCGGCGGCCGGCCTGATCGCGCGCATCGATGAGCTCAACCTGGAGCGGAGCGGCCGCTTCATGCACGCGAATGGTGAAGAGCTGCCCTGGTAGCTTATCCGTGAGCAGCGGGCGTTGCTTGGCCTGGTGACGCGAGCGATGGGAGGGCTCGATCGGGGGGCTCGATCGGGGGGTTGGACGGGTAGTCGTTTGCGTCGCGGTGCGCGGGGCGCCCGAGCTGGTGACGCGAGCGCCGAAGTGTTCTACGGCGACAGGCGGTTCACCCTGCGTCCTCCCGAGCCAACCAGAGCACCGAACGTGAAGCCACCTCGAAGCGAAGACAGCCGTCCCAGTGAGCTCGAAACGGCGCGGCGCCTGACGATGGGCATCACGCGCTCCGCGCGCGCCGCGCTCACCCTGGTGCCCATTTACCTCTCCTACTTCTTCATCTGGGTGCTTTGGAAGAAGCTCGGGCGGGAGCCGAGCAAGGAGCGCTGGCGCGCGGTCCACACCCGGAACGCGCGGCGCTTCTACGCCCTGGCCACCGAGATGCGCGGCGGCCTCATCAAGGTAGGTCAGCTCATCAGCGCGCGCGTCGACATCGTGCCGCGGGTGTGGGTGAAGGAGCTGTCGCGGCTCCAAGACCGCGTGGAGCCTACCCCCTTTGAAGGGATCCACGCGCACTTGGCGGAGCAATACGGTCGGCCCCCGGAGGAGGTGCTCGCGCACATCGATCCCACCTGCCTCGCCGCGGCGAGCTTTGGTCAGGTGCACCGCGCAGAGACCCACGACGGGCGCCAGCTGGCCTTGAAGATCCGCTACCCGGACATCCAGGCGAAGCTCGCGGTGGACATGGCGCTGTTTGGCGTCGCGGTCCCGCTGTTCAACATCTTCATCCCCAAGGTGGACCTCAGCGTGATCTACCGGGAGATGCGGCTCGCCCTGGAGACCGAGCTCGACTACGAACAAGAGGCCGCCTACACGCGCACCATTCACCAGAACTTCCAAGGCTTCCAGCCGACGCTGGGGGGCAGCGTGCGCCCGTCAGGGCAAGTCGTGATCCCGGAGGTGGTGGATGAGTTCTCCACCTCGAGCGTGATCGCGACCACCTTCTTCGAAGGCTACAAGATCACCGATCGCGAGCGGATGCAGGCGCTCGGCGTGACCGCTACGGAGCTGCTCGAGCTGGTCCTGAACACCTGGACCAAGATGATGTACCAGGACGGCGTGTTCCAGAGCGACCCGCACCCGGGGAACCTCTTGTTCAACGTGGTGGAGGGCCGCACCACTTTGTGCGTGATCGACTTTGGTCAGGTGAAGATACTACCACGGGATTTCCATCAGAAGCTGGTGGCCTCGGTGATGGCCTTCATCACTCGGGACGTGGACAGCTACGCCGCGAGCATCGTGAGCGTCGGGATCTTGAGCGAGGCGGACGCCGAGCGCGCCAAGCCGCTCTTGCGCGAGTTCTTCGAGAAGTACTACGAGCTGTCGCCGGCCGAGGCGCGCCAGCTCGACTTCGATCGCATCCGGGAGGACGTGCAAGATCTGCTCGCGCGCATCGAGGGCGTGCACATCCCGACGGATCTCGTGCTGTACGGCCGCACCTTCAGCCTGCTCGCGGGGCTGGGGACGGCGCTCGACGAGCACCAGAACCTGGTCACCTTGGCCAAGCCCTTCTTGATGCAGGCCATCCTCACGCCGCGCACGAGCTGAGACGCTGCCGGTGACGCCCGCGAGCCACACCGAGATCAGCCCCTACCCGCGCTCGAACTCGAGCTTCACCCAGGCGCCGCGCTGGCTGGGCCCCTTGCACGCCCACAGGCCGCGCGTCTCCGGCTCCGCCACCAGGCAGGAGTTGGTCGCGGTGCCCTGAGCATCCTCCGGGAACCGCGCGATGCTGTCCACCCCATCGGTCCGGTCGGCGAACGCGGCCTGGAGCGACTCCGGCGTGTGACCCCCCACTCGGAGCAGTTCGAGCATCCGCGCGAGCCGGCGCTCGCTGGAGCTCGTGGTGGGCTCCCCTTGGAGCGCCGCGTGGGCTGGGCTCAGGCAATGATTGCTGCGCGCCAGCGCCTCGGTGCTCGCGTCACGCCGCTCGAGGCTGCTCGCGGCGGCCTCGAGCTCCAGCGCGCCGCCTGCGTCCGCTACCCAGTAGGTGTGCGCCGCCGCGCGCGGCGCGTCCGTGAGGAGCGCGGCTGCTTCCGCGCGGTCGCGCGCGCGGATCAGGCGGTGCAGGAGGCTCAAATAGCCCACCCCCGGGCGACCGCCGCGCACCTTGATGTTGGTGGTGCCGACAGCGAGGCCATGCTCGTTCATCCCCATCAGCGTGAGGCAGCCGACGCAGCCGACGGACCACGTCTCCGGCCCCTCCGTTGGCACGCGATGAATGGCCAGCACGTAGTCGAGATCTTGCGGGTTGAGGTCCCAGGTCTGCCCCGCCAGCACGCGGCCCGCGGCGCTCAGCGCGCCCGGGAGCAGGAAGCTGGTGCAGCCCTCCTCGTCGGCGGCGCTCGGGAGCAGCAGCACGTCGCGGACGTCAGTCATGTTGGCGACCGCGTACAAAGCGTCGCTAGCGACCCCCGCCGCCCGAGCGATGGCGTCGTGCTCCCGGGTCCCCTCGGGGTCCCACTCCCGCGCGATGCGCAGGCACCGCGCGCCCATCTCCGTCAGCAGCGCCGCCCCCGAAGCGCCGCGCTCACGGAAGTAAACCTCCACCGCCTCGAGCCGCTGCGCCACGAAGCGCTGGATCGACTCCCGCTGGCTCTCGCCGTGGGCGGCGCCCAGCTGCTCAGGGCTGCCTTCGACGCGCAAGGTGGGGAGGGTGAACAGCGCTTCGGTCATGGCGCCCGTCAGGCTCCCAGCTGAGCTGAGCTGAGTCAAATCGGAGCGCTCGTGAGGTGTTGGCGCGGCGCTTCCCAGAGGCACCGCCTGCGCCGCGCGAGCGCTGGTGCGCGGCCAACACCAGTGCTCTGATCTCGGGATGAGCCGGACGAGCGAGGCAGACGCGCTCCGCGCGGTCACGCGCTGCTTGGAGGCGCGCGGCTTCGATCTCCACGCTCAGGGGTTTGGCGAGGCCCTGGGTGATCTCGCCGAACCGTTCGGGATCGAGCCCTCTTCCCCGCTGCTCGTGACGGGTAACACCCGGGCGCTGTGGCCCGCGTTCGTCACCGCGCGGCAACGGGGTGAGGTGGGCCCGCCCGATCCGCTCGACGCCTACACCGAGGCCGCTCACGAGGCCGCCCTGCGCGCCGCAGGTGCCACCGCGCGCCCCCTGTGGGCCCACCGCGGCACCCCGGTGCTGCCGATCCAGCGCGTCGCCGAGCGCCTGGGCCTGTGCCACGTGGGGCCCGCTGGGCTCGCGGTGCATCCGGTGTATGGGCCCTGGTTCGGCCTGCGAGCGCTGCTCGTCTTCCCTCCCGGGTTGCACGGAGGGGCGCCGCTCCCCACCGCGCCGGCTCCCACCGCGGCTCCAGCGCCCTCTGCGCCGCTCCCCGGGGCCGGGCCCTGCGCGGGCTGCGCGGCCCCCTGTCGGGCGGCGTTCGACCACGCGCGGCGCGCGACGGAGCGCCTCGACAAGCAAGGCATCGCCGCGACGTGGCGGCTGTGGGTCGCGGCGCGCGACGCCTGCCCCGTCGGCCGCGAGCACCGCTATTCGGCGGCGCAGCTCGCCCACCACTACGGCGCCGCGGAGGACGGTTGAACGTCGCGAGCGCGCCCGGGTGAGAGCCCCCTCGTGCGTCGGCGATGGACCGTGGCAAGATGCCGGGACATGACGCGCCGGACCGACGTCCCCACCCTGAGCTCCCTCGACGACGCGAGCGCCGGAGGGGGAGCCAGTGCGCCCGAGACCGAGGCGATGCCGCCCACCGAGCGTCAGAACACGTTCGAGCAGGTGACCGAGCGCCCCGGCAGCTTCGAGCAGATGACCGAGCGTCACAGCAGTGAGCAGCTCACGCTGCCGCGCGGGACGCCCCAGGGTGTCATCCGACAGAGCGGGCTCACGCCCCACAGCGAGCAGCGCACCCTCGAGGTGCCGCTCATCGTCTCTGGAGGACGCCCCGCCAGCTCGCTGTTGCCGCTCAGCCACACCCTCGAGAGCGGCACCCAGGCGCAGCCTCGAGTCGCCACCCAGGCCAGTTTCCCGGTTGCGGCCCAACCCGCGGCGCAGCCGCCCGATACAGGCAAGGGGGCTGACGAGCTGCCGACGAACGCGCCGCTCTGGATGCGGCGGGCGCGCGAGCTGTCTCAGGCGCTCGAGGCGGCCATTGCCCTGGGGGAGCCGGATGGGTTCGTCGTGGCGAGCGTCGAGCGGGCCTACGACGCGTTCAGCGCCGGTGGCTTCCGGGCCTCCGAGATCGCGGCCGTTTCGGAGGCGGTGCTTGGCAGCTATCGCGATGTGCGGCGGGCTGGGGCCGACCCAGCGCGGGCCGTGGCGCGCGAGGCGGAGGTGCTGTTTCGCGCGCTCCCTCCGCAGGTGGCGAGCTGGGTCTCGCTCACCTACCTCATCCAGGTGGTGAGCGATCTACGCAGTCAGACATCCGAACAAACCGCGATGGTGCGCGGGACGATGCGCGTGCTGGGGTGGGACGTCGCGCATGAGCGGACCGCGACGGGCGCCATCCACGCGGCGCGCTCGGTGAGCGCGGGGGGCTGAGCGGTTGGCGCAGGTCGTCCGGGTGGGGGTCACCGAGACCTGCAACCAGAACTGCCTGTTTTGCAACGCCCGTCGCGCTGAGGAGCGCCCTGACTGGCTGCGCAGCGCCCCGCTGCGCGTCGCTCGCGCGGCCGCTCAGGCGCCGCGCGAGCTGGTGCTCACCGGGGGCGAGCCGACCCTGCGCCGCGATCTCCCGCAGCTCGTGAGGCTCGCCAAGGCGCGCGGCGCCGAGCGCGTCGTGCTGGAGACCAACGCCACGCTGCTCAGCCCGGCTCGGGTGGAGGCGCTCGCCCGCGCCGGGATCGATCGAGCGCGGGTGCACCTGCCAGGCTGGGGCGCCGCGGCCGACCACACCACGCGCGACGCCGGGGGCTTCACGGCGACGCTCACCGGGATCCGCGCGCTCACCGCCGCGGGGGTCTCCGTCGAGCTGGCGATCCCCGTCACCGAGAGCACCCGCGCGTCCTTGCCCACCCTCGCTCAGCGCCTGCTCGAAGCGGAGCTCGAGCTCCACGCCTTGGTGGTGCGCGTGCCGAGCACCAGCCCCCGCCCCGAAGAGCTCTGCCGCGTGGCGGACGCTGCGGAGGCCATCACGCGCCTAGCCGAAGGCGCGCGCGTCGCGGGGCTCAGCGTGCGCCTGGCGCAGGACGACGCGCTCCCGCCGTGCGCCTTCCCCAAGCCGCAGCGCGTGGCGCACCTGTTCGCGCTCACTCCGGGTGGGGGCACCCGCGCGGGTTACGTGCAGGTGCCCGCTTGTGCGCGCTGTGAGGTGAGCGATCGTTGCCCTGGGCTCGCGGCGTCGCTGCTCGAGCGCGAGCCCGCCCTGACGAGCACGCTGAGGCCCATCGAGGAAGATCGACTGCGCCGCCGCCTGAGCGTCATCTCGTCGATCGAAGATCAAGTCGCGCGGGAGCTGGTATCGCGGGAGGTGGCGCGCATCGAGGATCAGGTCGTCCCGTCCTACACCGTGCGGGTCAACTACCAGTGCAACCAGCGCTGCCACTTCTGCTTCGTCTCCACGCACCTCCCCGCCGCGAGCGAGGCCCAGATCCACGCGGCGCTGGTGGAGGCGGGGAACGCCGGCGCGCGGCTCGCGCTGTCCGGCGGCGAGCCGACGTTGAACCCGCAGCTCCCCGACTACGCGCGGTTCGCGCGCGCGGCGGGGGTGAGCGCCGTGGAGGTCCAGACCAACGCCACCCGCCTCACCCAGCCTGGGCTCTTGGAGCAGCTGGTGGAGGCGGGCGTCGACAGGCTGTTCGTCTCGCTCCATGGCGCCACGGCGGAGATCTCGGATCAGGTCACCGCCGCCCCGGGCACCTTCGAGCAGACCGTGGCGGGCCTCGACGCCGCCCACCTCACCCCGCTGTCGCTCACCCTCAACTTCGTGTTCTGTGAGCTGAACTACCACGAGTTCCCCGACGTGGTGCGGCTCATCAGCGAGCGCTGGCCGCGCGCGACCCTGTCCGTCTCGTTCGTCGCGCCCTCCACCGATCAGGTGCCGCGCGATCGCGCGCTGGTCCCCTCATACACCCGGGTGATGCCCACGTTGGAAGCCGGCCTCGAGCTCGCGCTCGAGCGCGGGCTACGGGTGAGCGGCTTCGAGTCGATGTGTGGGGTCCCCCTCTGCTTGGTGCCGCCGGTGATGGAGAGCTACCTGCCGAGCGCGGCGCTACCCCCTGGTGAGGGCGAGGGGGAGTTCATCAAAGCCGCGGCCTGCGAGTCGTGCAGCGCTCGTGCCCGCTGCTTCGGGGTGCGGCGGGGCTACGCCGAGATGAACGGTGTGGCCGAGCTCCACCCACTGCCATGAGCTGGTCCGAGGTGGGCAGCAGCAGCGCTGACTAGCGGGGGATCGGGCGAGCGCGCCTCACGTCGAGGCAGTGACTGTCCGCCGTCGGTCGGCGGTCCCGCCGATCGACACCCGGCGGCGTCGCTTCGACGTGCAGCGCGGCGCGTTTCCAGTATACCGAGGAGAGATGGCAAGCTTGACGCGGGGGCTCGTGTGCGGTTCGTTGGTGTGGCTCGTGGGGTGCGCGAGCGGGGGCGATCTCACGGATCCTGACATCACCCCGAGCGACGGCGGCACGGCGGGCAGCGGCGCCACGGGGGGTCAGGGAGCCTCCGGGGGTGATGGTGGCTCCGGCGCCACGGGAGCCAGCGGCGGCCATGGCGCTACCGGGGCGAGCGGGGGCAACGGCGCCACGGGAGCCAGCGGGGGCTTCGGTGGCAGCGGGGGCGTGGGTGGAGCCGGCGGTATCGGCGGGGTCGCAGGGATCGGGGGTGTGGGCGGCATCGGCGGGGTCGCAGGGATCGGCGGAACGGGCGCTTCGGGTGGCAGCAGCGGCTCCGGCGGCACAGGCGCCTCGGGTGGCAGCAGCGGCTCCGGCGGCAGCAGTGGTTCTGGCGGCGCTGGCGGCAGCAGCGGCTCCGGGGGCACTGGAGGTAGCCCGGGTTGTGATCCCTCGGAGCAGCTCAACTCCTGCGCCAGCTCCACCTACCTCACGAGTCACTGCGGTGACTCGAGCTGCGGCTTCTTGTGCCCCGTCGCGGGCGGCACCTTGGTGGCGGAGCAGCGAGGCGTCGGCTCCGCCTGGTTCCGGCTCACCTCGGAAGAGTGCTCGCTGTGCGCGGCGGATCTGCTGGGCGAGGCCCTGCTGAGCGTGCCAGCCGGCGTGAACTACGACCTCTACCTGTGGAGCAGCTGCAGCACGCTGCTCGCGTCGTCGACCGCAGGCACGGGGCAAGACGAGAGCGTCCTCGCCATCGTCGCCACGGATTTCCCCACCTTGAGCGACACCACGGATTACTTCATCGAGGTCCGTTACGCGGGCGGCCACAGCTGTGAAGAGTGGACCCTGCAGGTGGTCGGCTCGGTGTGCAACTAGCCGTTCGTCAGCTCCTCTGATGAAGCGGCGAGTGCTTCTTTGACGAAGCGGTTGACGGCTCTTCGTCAGCTTCTCTGATGAAGCGGCGGGTGCTTCTTTGACGAAGCGGTTGACGGCTGTCCGTCAGCTTCTTTGACGAGGCCCGGGCTCAGTCTTCGCGCGCGAGCTCGGCGTCGAGGGCGTCGTCCCAGGCGTCGCGCTCACCGCCGACCTCTGGCGCCGGGAGCGAGGCCTCACGACGACGACGCCACCCCACCAGCTTGTAACCGAGGCCCACCCCCGCCGCCGCCACCAGGACGCTGAGCAAGAGCCCCACCCGGCGCAGCGGGTTACCCTCCGGGACCGCGCGGATCTTCTCGCCGTAGCGCGCGACCAGGTCCGCCTCGATGGCGTCCGCCGTCTCCCCCGCCTTGAGGCGCGCGCGGATCTCGCTCTTCAGCGCGTTGGCGACGGGTGAATCGTGGATGTCGAGGGTCTGCTTGCTGGTGTCCCAGCAGCACGGCGCGAGCAGCCGCCCCTCCAGCCGATCGGCGCCGGCCACGTACTCCCCCGCCACCTTGCTGGCGGGCCCCGCGTCGTGCGCCTCGTGCCCCACTGCTGGCGCCGTGAGCAGCAGCCCTGCCACCAGCGTCGCCACACCCGCGCCAGCGAACCACCGAGAACCTGCGCCCGCCACGCCGGCACCCTGCCACGGGTCGCCCTGCCCTGCCACTGAGACCCCGGGTGGGTGCGCTCTAGGGCGTGGGCGCTATAGTCCCCGCACGATGCCTCGAACCACCCTTCGAGCGGTGCGGTCGCTTCAGCCGCAGCGCTCGCTTCAGTCGCAGCGCTCGCCTCAGCCTCAGCGCTCGCGGTGGCTCCGTTCGCGCCGCGGGCGCCTCGGTCTGCTCCCAGCGGTCGCCGCCCTGGCGCTCTTCACCGGCTGTCAGGGCGGCGCGGCGGACACGCAGGCCCCCGCCCCTTCGAGCTCGGCGCCGGCGCCGAACGCGCTGCCCGCCGGCTACACCCTGTATGGCGAGCCGCTCGCCGCCGACGTCGCGCCCATCAAGCTCGCCACCCTGCTCGAGAACCCCGAGGGTTACGAGGGCAAGACGGTCCACGTGGAGGCGGACGTGCGCCGCGCGTGCTCGCGCAAGGGCTGCTGGATGGAGCTGGTGGAGGGCACCACCGAGAAGCCCGCGACCTGCCGCGTGAGCTTCAAGGACTACGGCTTCTTCGTCCCCACGGACTCTCAAGGCGCCCACGCGAAGCTACAAGGCGTGGTCGAGCTGAAGAAACTCACACCGCGCTTCGTCCAGCACCTGGAGGAGGAAGGCGCGACCTTTGCCAACAAGCAGCCCGACGGCAGCGCAACGGAGCTGGCCCTGGTGGCGACCGGTGTGGCGCTCAAGAAGTGACGCTCTGAGCAGTTCGCGGCGGTCGCCCACGCGGTGCCGTCCAACCCCCTCGACCCGCACGACTCGCCGACCCTGCGCGGCGCCTTCGAGCTCGGCCTGGGTGGTCCCCCTTGAAATGCGTTCTCACGCGCCCCATCAGGGCGCTCCGAGCAGCTCTCGCGCGCCCCATCAGGGCGCTCCGGGCGGATTCCGCGCGGCAATGCTCGCTTCGGGCGGCGCTTCAGGCGGCCGTTGCGCGGCAGGGTTTTGCCCAGGAGCGCGCTCATTCGCTAAGAGCCCCCTCCTGCGCCACTTATTGAACCTCGCGCTCCTCTGCCTGTGCCTCGTTTGGTCACAGGCGGCGCTCGCACGCACGCCGATCCACACGGTGCGCTCCGGGGACACGCTGGGTGGCATCGCCAAGCGCTACAAGATCACCATCGACGCGCTGTGCCACGCCAACGCGATCTCGCGCACCAAGCCCATCCGCTTGAAGCAGCAGCTCCGGATCCCGGCGCCGGACGATGAGGGCGGCAAGCGCGCGCGCGCCGAGCGCGATCGAGAGCGCGCCGCGGAGAAAGACAAAGACACGGACAAAAAGGGCGCCGCCAAACCCCAAGAAAAGCCCGCCCAAGCGGCCGCGCCCAGCGGTGTTCAGGTGCTCGAACTACCTGGCGCCGGCCCCCTCTACTATCACGAGCCCACCGGCCCAGGCCGCAAGAACATGCGCCCGGTGATCCTGTACCTCCACGCGCGCGGCGGCTCACCGAAGAGCGACTGCCAGCGCTGGGCCAGGGTCGCGAGCGATCTAGGGTGGGTGGCGTGCCCCACCGGCCCCGAAGATCGCGGCGGCGGCAAGCGCGGCTGGGACAACACCTGGTACCCCGGCAGCCAGATCGCGCAAAAGAGCATCGACGCGCTGCGCGCCAAGTTCGGGCGCCGCGTGCAGCTCTACGGCAACACCTTGGTCGGCTTCAGCGAGGGTGCCTTCGTCGCGATGAACGTCGGCGTGCGCCAGCCGCGCACCTTCAACCGTTGGCTCATCCTCTCGGCGGACACCAAGTATTGGGGCGGCCCCGGGCTCACCGAGCTCGGCAAGAACCACCGGCAGATCCGCAAGGTCCAGCTCATCACCGGTCAGGATGACGGCACTCATGACGCCACCCTGACCGTCGAGCGCTGGCTCAAGCAAGCCAAGGTCTCGGTGCGCGCGATCACCCCGGCGGGCATGGGTCACGTGCTCGAGCTCGAGGGCCGCCGCGCGCTCTACCGCTCAGCGCTGGTGTGGCTCAACCAATGACGCGTGCTTCGACAGCTAGGCAGACGGTCGAGAGGCGGTCAGTCACCCGGGTCACCTCAGCCTCGCCACACTCGTCAGCCACACGAACCCTGGCATCCGGGGCCGTCAGGGCCGTCTCGAAGCCAAGTTTCACTTGGTTTTTTGGGGGTTGGGCGCTCTGGCTCAGCGCCTGCTCCCACAATAACCACACGGAAACAGCGCCCCAGGTGCCGCCGTCCCCCAGCGCCGCGGCCGAAGCGCGTGGCGCCGCGCCCGCCACCCCCCAACCCACGAGCCCAACCGCAGCCCCCGGCGCCCACCCGGAGCCCGCCGAGGAGGCGCCGCCCGCATCCCCTCCCCCCACGTTGCCCGCTGGGATCACGGTGGGCAGCGTCGTCCGGCTCCCGGTCCCCGGTGACGCACCGGTGTTGGTCGTCCATGCGCCCGCCCCGGTGCGGCGCGCCGCGGTCTACTTGCACGGCGTGTGCGGCGACATCGAGGCGATCGGCGCGTTCGCGGAGGTGGCCGCCGAGCACTTCACCTTGGTAGCGCTGCACGCCGATGAGCCGTGCAGCGGCGCGCCGGGGCGTCATCGTTGGACCAGCGACACCGCGCGTCAGGAGCGGCGCATCGCGGCCGCGCTCGAGGCGGTGCGCGCCGCTCGTGAGGGTCACCTGGACACCGCGCCGCGGCTCGGGATCGGCTACTCCCAAGGGGCGCTCCGCGCCTTGGCGCTGCACGTCCGCGCGCCGGAGCTCTACCCGCGGTTGCTCTTGGGTGGGCTCCCCGCCGCGCCCGACGCGGCGCGCCTGGATGGTCTCCAGGCGCTCGCGCTGGTGACCGGCGAGCGCGAGGGGCACGAGGTGGTCAACAGCGCGTTGAAGCAGGTGACGGCGCGCGGGATCGCGGCGGAGCGCTTCGTGTTGCCGCGCGCCGGGCACGGCCAGTACGGCCCCGAAGCGCCGCGCGTGATGGGTGAGGCCATCCGCTGGGTGCTGAGCAGTGAACCTGATGGGGCTGAAGGCGCCCCTGACGGCAGCTGATTCCGCGCGGATACGTTGCAGCCCGCCCCCCGCAACGGCAGATGACCACCTCAGGACCTCGAGGCCGTGCCGCGGATGGTGTACCGCACGGGGGCCACCGACTTCTGCATGCTTTCACGGGTGATCGCCTGGAGCTCGAAGCCAGCGTCGCCGATCGCCTCCTCCGTGCGGCGGGTGAGCCGGCAACCCCCGGCTACGCGGCGCCACACCGGGCAGAGCGCGCGCTGGAGCCGCGCGCGCCCGGGGCGAGGGTCCAGGACGTGCTCCAAGAACACCAGCTGACCGCCTGGCCGCAGCACGCGGCGCGCCTCGGCGAGCGCGCCGCTCAGGCTCGGGACGCTGCACAAGACCAGGGTGCTGACCACCACGTCGAAGCTCTCGTCTTCGTACGGCAGCTCCATCACCGAGCGGTCGCACAGCTCGGCGCGCGGCTGAGCCTCCGCGGCGCGCGCGCTGAGGCGCCTTCGCATGTGGGGGTCCGGCTCGCTCAGCACCAGGCGTGAGACGCCGGCGCCGTAGTGCGGCAGGTTCGCGCCAGTGCCAGCGCCGATCTCGAGCACCTCGCCCTCGAGCGGACGGAGGAGCGCCGCGCGCCACGCCTGGAGGCAGGCGCGCTCCGTGGCGCGCAGGACGGGATCGTAGACGGCCGCGAAGAGGCGAGACATGGCGTTCGCCCAGCGTATCACCTGCTCGCCCCGCTTGGCGCTCGCGGCGCCCCTTGCTACGGCGCTCTCCTTGTTTCAGCAGCTCTTCACGCATCAGGCCTTCGTCGAGGCGTACTTCGTGCCCATCCAGCTGACGCTGGCGATGTTCGGGATGGGCGCGACCCTGAGCCTGCAAGAGTTCACGCGGATTTTCCGGAGCCCCGGCTCGCTCGCGATAGGCCTGCTGATTCAGGTGGTGGGTGTGCCGCTGACCGCCGTGGTGATGGCGCGGGTGCTCGGCCTCGGCCCGGGCTGGGCGGTGGGCCTCATCTTGATCAGCGTGTGCCCGGGCGGCGCCTTCTCCAACCTGCTCAGCTTTTTTGCGCGCGCGAACGTGCCGCTGTCCATCTCGCTCACCACCGTCACCACCTTGGGGTGCCTGTTCACCATCCCGTTCGTGCTGAAGCTCACCGCGGCGGAGCACCTGCCGAGCGGCTTTCAGTTCCCCTCCGGGCAGATCGTGCGGGACATCTTCGCCTTCCTGCTCACGCCGCTCGCCCTCGGCATGCTGGCGTTCCGGCTGCTGCCAGCCCGCGCCGAGAAGATCTCAGCGTGGTCGATCCGCGGCTCGCTGCTCTTCGTGCTCTTGATCACGCTGAGCTCGCTCGGCTCCGGGCGCATCAAGGTCGCGGAGTACGGCTGGGGGCCGCCGCTCACCATCCTCGGCTTCTCCCTGCTGCTCTCGCTGGTAGCGCCCCACGTGGCGCGCCTCATGCGCCGCTACGACGACGAGAGCGCCGCTGTGACCATCGGGATCACGCTGCGAAACACTGGGATCGGGCTGCTGCTCGTGCGCTTCTTCTTCCCGGATCAGCCCGAGAACAGCCACGTGCTCTACAGCTGCCTGTTCTGGGCCGGCCAATCCACCCCGATGAGCCTCTTGGTGGTGCTGCTGCACCGCTTCGGGAAGAGCCCCGCCCTGGGCCGCCGTCGCTTCGCGCGGCCCGCTCCCGCTGTAAGTCAGGCTAGCTGACCCATAATCGTCATCTGATCTGTATATCAGTCGAGCTGACTCGTGACGGACATGGCCTCGAGTCAGCCCAGCTGCCTTATAGGCCGCTCGAGTCAGCCCAGTTGACTCATGAGCTGGGAGGCGCCTGGGTGCTCGGGCGCCTCCGCCAGGCACTTGGCCAGCAGCATCCGCGCTCGGCGTGGGTCGCCTTGCTGGTGTGCCAGGCGCCCCAGCTGGAAGTAGGCCTGAGCGCGCAGCCCGGCGCCCTCCACCTCGCCCCCGATGCGCATCATGGTGACCGCGCGGAACGCGCGGCTGGCGAGCGCCTCGTCATCGAGGTCGAGCGCGAGCTCACCCAGCTCCATCGCGAGCGCGGGGCTCTTGGGGTCGATCTCGAAGGCCTTGCTGAGCGCCTCGAGCGCCTCGCTGAGCGCGCCGGTGCTCAGCTCGAGGCGCGAGAGCGCCCAGTAGAGCTCCGCCGTCCCCTTGGCGCGCCGACCCCGCTGATTCGCGAGGGTCTCGCTGAGCAAGGCGCGAGCCGCCTCGCTCTCCCCGATCTGACCCAGGGCGCTCGCCAGCTCGGCGACGGCCTCCAGATCGTCAGGAGCGAGCACCGTCGCCTCCCGCAGCGCGGCGATGGCGTCGGCTGGCGCGTGCTCGAGCAGCGAGGTGCCCGCGCGGCGCAGCAGCAGGGCGCGCTCCTGACCATCCGTCGCGGCGCGCGCCTCCTCCAGCAGGAGCGCGCCGAGCTCGGCGCCCGCGCCGATCGCTGCGTAGAGCTCGAGCAACGCGGCGCGGAGGCTGGCGTCGCCTGGGTGCGCGCGGCTCACCTGCTCGAGCAGCTCACGGGCGGCGGCGGGGTGCCCCGCCTCGGCCCAGGCAGCCCTCACGTCGAGGGCGAGCGCTGGCTGGTGCTCGGGCGCCGCGAGCTGGAATAGGCGCTCGAGGCGCTGCGCCGCCGCGTCGAAGCGGCCGAGCTGACGCGCGAGCTGCGCGCTGCGCTTGAGCGCGTCCACGTCCGATGGATCTTCATCGAGCACCCTAGCGAGCAGCTCGAGGGCCGCTTCGTGGCGCTCCAGGGCGACGAGCACCGTGACGAGCCGCTTCTGGACCCCGCGCCGGGCGGCACCGAGCGGCTGAGCCAGAGCGCGCTCCAGGGCGGCGGCCAGCTCCGCACCGTACTCGGGCTGCTTGGCGTAGAGCCGCTCGTGATCATCCAGCGCGTCCAAGGGGCGCCCGAGCGTCTCGAGCAGCGCCGCGCGCCGAGCCAAGAGCTCCGGATCCGCCGAGCGCATCGCGAGGCCCGCGCTCAGCGCCTCGAGCGCGCGCTCCAGCTCCCCGGCTTCGAGGTGTGCCGCCACCAGGCGCCCGAGCAGCTCGCTCTGCTGTGGATCTTCCGCGAAGCCTTGGGCCAGCACCTGCGCGGCCTCCGAGTGGGCACCGCGCGCTTCGTAGAGTAGGGCCAAGCGCTCCGTCACGGCGCGATCGGCGGGGGTGAGGCGGTGCAAGGTGGCGAGCGCCGCCTCGACCGCCTGAGGGTCTCCCTGCGCCTCGTGCAGCGCGAGCAAGCGGCGCGCGGGCAGGACCGCCTCGGCGCTGGTGTCCACCGCCAAGAGCCGCTCGAGCGCCTCCACGAGCGCGAAGCGGTCCTCCGCGTGCTCCAGCGCGCGAACCACGCCGCGCAGCGCGGCCAGGTTCTCCGGCACCCAGTCGAGCGCCGACTGATAGACCGACAACGCCGCGTCCGCCTGCCCCTGCTGCTCCAGGAGCGCACCCAGCCGCGCGGCGATCGCCTCGATGCGCGCGAGGTCCTCGGCGTCCTTGGCCGCGTCGAGCGCCGCGCGAAGCACCTCCGCTTGCTCCGCGCTGCGCCCCTGTTGCTCCAGCACCTCGAGCAGGCGCTCGAGGCTCTCGACGCGCTGCGGCGCCACCTCGAAGGCATGCTGGAGCGCCTCCGCCGCCTCCGCCAGGTTCCCCTGGGCCATCAACGTCTCCCCACGCAGCGCCTCGAGCTCCGCGCGCTCGTCGATCTCGGTGGCCAGCTCGAGCGCCGCCATGATCACCGCCAGGCGCTCCTCCGCGTGGTCAGGTGCGCTGAGCAGGCGCGTGAGCGGGCGCCACACGGCGGGGTCGGCGGGCGATTCGGCGCGCAGTTGGTTCAGGAGCTCCGCCGCGCGCTGGGGTTGCTCTGCCTCGATCGCCGCTTCAGCCAGGCGCAGGAGCAGCGCTCGACCGGCCTCGGGCTCCAGCAGCGGGAAGGCCTCCTGTTGCAAGCCGAGCGCGCGCTCGAGCTCCCCGTCTTGCTCGAGCAGCTGCCCGAGCGTCAGCCGCACCCAGGCGGCGTCGTCTGCGTCGAGCGTCGCTTGGATCCCGCGCTCCAAGATCTGGCGCGCCAGCTCACGCTCATCTCGGCGTAGCGCCAATTCGTAGCCCTCACGCACCGGCTGCGCGCCCTCCGTGCTCGCCAGCTCGGTCAGCGCCACGAGCAGCGAGGCCTCACGCTCGGGCACGCGTGAGATGGCCTCGAGCAGCCGCGCCACCTGCGTGCGATCGGGGAGATCAGGGTCCGCCAAGGCGGCGTGCAGCAGGCGATCGGCGCGACCCCAGTCCGCTTCGACGTCTAGGGCGCGCTCGAGCAGATCGATCCCCTGACTGACGCTCGCTGGCTCGGCCAGCCGCAGCTCCGCGAGGCGGTACAGCGCCTCGACGTCGGCCGCGCCGCCAGCGGCGACGCGGCGCTCGAGCACCTCCGCCTCACGCGCGCGATCCCCGAGCCACTCGTAGACCTGACCCAGCGCCGACCAAGCGAGCTCGCTCGGCTGCTGCGAGTCGTCGAGCGCCTCCAGCACCCACTCGGCGCGCTGCCGGACGCGATCACGCCCGGAGGGCGCCTCCCCCAACGCCCCCTCGGCGTAGAGCAGCACCAAATCGGCCAGCGCGCGCGCCGTCTCGGCTGGGCTCGTCGCCTGCTGCAGCCGCGCTTCCACGACGCGCGCCAGCAGCTCGTGACGCCGGCGGACGCGCAAGGTCTGCTCCAAGCGGTGCCCCTCATGCTCGCTCTCGAGCGCCGCCTCGAAGGCGCTCTCCACGAACTCGGTGGCGCGCGTGGGGTCGTCTTGCAGCACCGCGAGCTCGCTCAGGTACACGAAGGCTTCGGCCCGGCTGGGCGCGTCGGTCGAGGCCGGCTCCGCCCCGGGCTTCAGCACCAAGAGCAGCGCGCGGAAGGCCTGCTCCGAGCGCGCATGGTGGCCCGCTTCGAACGCGACGCGCCCGAGCTCCGCGAGCAGCTCCGGGTGCGCCGGATCGATGCGCGCGGCGACCTCGAGCTCCGTCAGCGCGCCGTCCTTCCCGGCGCGCGTGAGCACCTGCGCCAGGCGATGGTGCACCCAGGCGCGCTCCTTGGGGCGCCGCGGGCCGTACCAGGCGAGCTGCTCACGCAGGAGCTCTTCCGCGCGCACGAGGCCTTCATCGCCGCCCTGCCCCGCGAGCTCACCCGCGACGTGGAGCCGCAGCGCGACGTCGGTTGGCTCGGCCTCCAGCGCCTGGGTGAGCAGCGGCAGCGCCTGGGATGGAGCGCTCAGCTCGGTCAGGTAGAGGCTCGCCGCCTCCTCGAACAGCGCGCGACGGCGCGGCGCGGCGGTGGCGCGCCGCGCCTCCTCGGCGAGCAGCTCCGCGAGCCGGGGGTAGTCTCGATCGGCGCGGTAGAGCTCCGCGAGGCGCGCGCGCACCGCGCTCGCGTCGATGGCGCGACCCAGCGCTTGCTCGAGGCGCGCACGGGCGGCGGGGCGATCACCGAGCTGCTCGTAGGCGCGCGCCAGCTCGAGCACGCGCCCCGCGAGCGCTTCCCGACTGACCCCGGCGCACAGCCACTCGAGGGCGGCGATCTGGTCGCGCAGCTCCCCGGCGGCGGCGTGGAGCCGCACCAAGGCGCTCAGCGACGCCTCGCCGCCGAGCGCGGCGCCACGGCGGTGAGCGGTGAGCGCGCGGTCGCGATCGCCCAGCTCCGTCTCCGCCAGCTCCGCCGCGCGCGACCACAGGCGCGCGGCCCCCAGGCGATCACCTGACTGTTCGTGGCTCGCCGCCTGCTGCTCCCAGAGGCGCACCTTGCCCTGGCTGTCCCCCAGCTCATCGAAGAGCAACGCGAGGCGCGGCACGCTCGCGAGCCCCAGCTCGTCGCCGGGCGCCTCATCCACCACCTGGGTCAGGAGCTCGGCCGCGCGCTCCGCTTCGCCCAGGCGCTCTTGGAGCAGGATGGCCGCCTCGTACGAGAACGCGCGCCGCTCGGCGGCCTCGAACCCGAGCGCCGCGGCGCCGAGCAGCAGATCGACCACCGCCTGGTGGCGCCCCCGCTCGAGCCAACGCTCACGCAGATCCTGGATCGCCCAGCGCGCCACGCCGCGCGCGCGCTGATCGCCTTGCTCCTGCCAGTCTCGGACCGCCAAGCGATGCAGCTCCACGCAAGCGTTCAGGCCCAGCTCGGGATCGCGCTGCGCCTTCACCGCCTGGGTGGCGAGCTCCCACTCCGCCGCTCGAGCGAAGGCCGCGAGCGCCGCCGGCACGTCGCCCGTGTGCTCGAGGTGCACCTCGGCGAGGCGCCGGTACAACGCTCGGGCTCGGCCGTGGCGCGCGGCCTCATCGTCCGAGGCGCTGACTGATTGGCTCCCAGTCTCATCGTCTGATCCATCGACGGACTGGCTCCTCGCCTCATCGTCTGAAGCGCTGACTGACTTGCCCGCGGCTTCGCTGGCCGCCTCGCGCTCGAGCCGCGCCGCGAGCTCGGGGTAGCGACCCTCCGACTGCAGCAGCCGGCACAGGGCATGGAAGCTGTCTTCCCCCGCCCCGAGCGTCGCCTCCACCGCCTCCCAGCGGGCGATGGCGCCCGGGGCGTCCCCGAGCGCGGTCTCGACGAGCGCGGCGGCCTCCACCTGATCTTCACGTCGCGCTCGGTGGGAGCCGTCGAGCGCCGCGCGGGCGTCGAGCGCCTGAACCAGCTCCGCGCTGGCGCCCGCGCGCCGCAGCGTCGTCACCAAGCCGTCGAGCGCCGCGCGATCGTCCGGCACATCGGCGAGCCGTGCGCGCCAGAGCCGCGCGGCGCGGGGTAGATCTTCCAGCGACTCCTGGGCGAGCCGCGCGGCCTCGCTCAGCGCGCGCCCGCGCACGGCGGGCTCTTCCGCGGCGAGGCTCAGCGCCGCCAGGTGCTCGAGCACATCGGCGCGCTCGGCGTCACGCGACGGAGAGGGACCGTGGCCCGTGGAGAGCAGCGCATCCAGCCGCTCGGCAGCGGCGAGCCGCAGCGCGAGCCCAGCGCCCTCGGCGTGGGTGACCGCGCCGAGCAGCTCCGCCGCGCGCGTGGGCTCCCCCTCGCGCTCGAACACTTGCGCCGCCTCGTGGCGCAGCTCGTAGGCGAGGGTGTCATTCGGCGCGGCGTCAGCCGAGGGCGAGTCACACCGGGCGGCGACCTGTACGAGCAGCTCCCCGTGGCGCAGGCCGAGCCCCGCCTGCGCGGCGAGGGCGGCGAGGCGCTGGCGGTACGCGGCGTTCTCCGGCGCCAGCGCCACCAGCTCGCCCGCGTGCTCGAACGCGCCGGCCGGGTCGTTCAGGCTCGAGAGGCGCAGCTCGATCAGCTCGCCTAGCCGCTCGATCAGCGCCGCGGTGTCGGGCGCCGCCTCCAGCTCGATCTCGAGCATGCGTGCCACCTGCTCGGTGCGCCCCTGCGCCTCGTAGTGCGCCTTCAGCAGCAGGGCGGCGTCATCACGGACACCGAGGGCGCGGCGCCGCCTGGCGCCGGTGCCCGGTGGGAGTGACTCGGGGGGCAGCGGCAGCTCCAGCAGGCGCTCCAGCAGCGCGTAGGCCTCGGCGCGCGCGCCAGGATCGTCCGTCTCCCCGAGGCACGCGGCGAGCTCGTCGAGGGCTTGGCGGGGCTCGTTCGAAGCGAGCCACAGCGAGGCGATGCGGAGGCGCTGGCTCAACGCCTCGACCGCCGACAAGCGCGGGAGCCGCGCCGTGATCAGCTCGATCAAGGGCTGATTCAGCTCTTCGCGCTCGTACAGCCGCTCGAGGTGCGACTCCACCCGCGTGTCCGCCGGACGCAGCGCGGCGAGCGCCTCCAAGTAGCCGATCGCCCGCGGGCGATCCCCGGCGAAGTCACGCGCCGCGAGCGCGGCCTCCTCGAGCAGCGCCGCGCGATCGAGCCCCGGCTCCTCGAGCGCCAGCAACCGATCGTAGACGCCGAACAGCTCGTCCCAGCGCGCCGCGGCGCTCCAAGCCAGCTTCAGTCGATCGAGCGCCCAGGTGGCGGTCGGCGCCGCGGTGACGATCTGGCTGAGCAGCTCCACCACCTGCTCCGGCTCGTCGAACCACTCCTCCAAGGTGTCGACGAAGCGCCGGCCCAGCTCCTCGACGAGCTCCGGGCTCGCGGCTGAGCCTCGCGCCGCATCCGTCAGCGATGCTGACTTCTCCTCGCCGTCCGATGTGCTCGATCGACTCGTCAATGCAGCGATCTGCTCGGTCAGCGTGGCTGCGTAAGCCGCGCGGAGCGCCGCGGGGTCACCGACCTCGCGGGTCAGGCGCTCCGCGGCGTCCCACAGCGCCGCGGCCTCGGGCAGCTCGCGCGCCGCCTCCAGGCAGCGCGCGAGCGCCAGCTGTGGCTCCTGACCTTCGAGCAGGGTGACGCCGCGCTCGAGCCAGGCGCGGCGCGCCCCGCGAAGCTCCGGGATCCCCCGTGAGCGCTCCACCAGATCCGCGTGCAGCGCGTGAGCTAGCGAGGGCTCCGCCTGCGCCGCGAGCGCGCGGTCCAGCACCTCGGCGACCTGCACCGCGAGCGCTGGGCGCCCCAAGGCAGCCAACGCGAGCTCAAGCGCCTCGGCGTGCCCCGGCTCCCGCGCGAGCACCTCCGAGAGCAGCGGGAGCCCTCGGCTCGCGCTGTCCTCCTCCGGGTGATCTGCGCTGCGTTCCCGCGGCGGGTCGGCCGAGAGCCACAGCCGCGCGAGCTGGAGATCCATCGACACCCGAAGCTCGCCCGTCACCTCCGCGCGGCGCGCCTCGAGCAGCGCCGAAGCGCCCTCGGCGTCGCCGCGGATCAGCATCAAGCGGCTCAGCTCGCAGCGCGCCAGATCGTGCTCCGGGTCTTGCTCGAGCACCTGCGAGAGCAGCCGCTCCGCGGCCTCCGGCGCGGCGAGCAGCTGCTCCTCCACCTGCGCCCACTCGAGCCAGATCGGCAGCGGTTCTTCGGCGCGCGCCGCGCGCGCCTCGAACAGCCACCGGAAGGCCGCGGATCGAGGCTCCGCCAAGCCGCGGAGGTAAGCCTCGATCTGCTGAAACAGCTCGGCGCTGGGCCGCAGCGCAGCCAGCTCCTGGTACGCCTGGATCACCGTCGCTGAAGCCTCTTGCAGCGGCGCCAGCGCCCGGATCCGCAGCGCCAGGAGCTCCTCCGTGTCAGCGGGGCGCCAGCTCGCCCGGGCGTCGTGCTCGGCAGGGTCCTCCGCGGCGCGCGCGCCGAGCGCCTCGGCGATCTGCGCCAGCGCCTGGCGCGCCGCCACCGACTCGGCTCCTGGCTCCACCGCCGCGACCAACGGCTCGAGCTCCGCCAGGGCCGTCAGCGCAGCAGACAGACCGCTATCCTGACCGATTCGCTCGATCACCGGCGCCAGCTCCGAGAAGCGGCCCAGCGTGGCGAGCTGACGTGCCAGGCGGCGCCCCAACGCGGCCTCGGCTGGGCCGAGGGCGAGCGCGCGGCTCAGCGCCTGAACGCCCAACGCTGGATCGTCCAGCTCGTGCTCCGCCAGCTCCGCGGCCGCGAGCCAGTGCGCCCGCGCCGGCTCGGGCTGCTCCAGGCGCTCCTCGAGCAGGACCGCATAGCGGAGCTCCACCTCGGCGCGCCGCCGCGCGTCTTGCTCCGCCGCCAAGCGGTGCTCGAGGAGCTGGCCCAGCGCCGTCACGTCATCGAGCCCCGTCGCCAATTGCTCGGCGCGCGTGAGATCGACCTCCGTCAGGGCGCCTCCACGGAGCGCCATCAGGTAGTAGCCGAGCGCCTCGGTTGGCTGCTCCAAGGCGTCGTACACCGCGGCCAAGCCGAGCTGCGCCTTCAGCCGCTGACTCCCGGCGAGCAGCGGCAGCGCCCGGAGCAGCTCCTCCTCCGCCTCCCGGAGCTCCCCCAGCTCCCGGTGGACCTCCACCAGCAGGGTGTGCGCCGCGACGTCGAGCGGATCCAGCTCGAGCAGCTCACGCCACGCATCGCGCGCGGCGGCGGGGTCACCCAGCTCGCGCCGGTGGAGCCGCGCGAGCCCGTGCAGCAGCTGCGCGCGCCGCTCACCCGTCGCCTCGCCCGGAGCACCTCGGCTGAGCGCCTCTCGGTAGAACGTCAGGCGTTCTTCCGGTGTGCCGCCTTGAGCGAGCAGCATCTCGATCTGCTCCACGAGCCCCGGGTGCTGCGGCGCGAACGCGTGGGCGCGCCGCAGCACCTCGACCGCCGCCTGCGTCTCACCCGCGGCGCCCAACACCTCCGCCAGCAGCTCCGCCACCCACAGCTGGGGCGCCGTCTCCAGCGGACCCTCGCCCAGCAGCTCGCCGAGGCCCGCGATCAGCTCGGCCGCCGAGGCTCCCCCATCCTCTCCCGACAGACGACGCAGCCGCTCCACCCACGCGCGCGCGCTGTCTGGCTCCACCACGAGCGCCCCGCGCAGGCCGCCCAAGATCACCGAGAGGCTCGCCGCCGCGTCGAGCTCTCCCGCGTCCACGTGGCGGAGGAGCGCCTGATACGCCTCGAGCGCCCGCGCCGGCTCCGCCTCGTGCTCCGCGCGCCAGCGCAGCACCCGCGCCTCGAGCGCCGCGTCGCCGAGCTGGCTCGCCGCGCGCATGAGCGCGCTCACGGCGGCCGCGACCTCGGGCGTGTCCGGCGACGTCGTCAGGCGCCAGAGCGCGGTCTGCACTGGCTCTGAGCCCGGCTCGATCGCGAGCGCCTCCTCGAAGCAGGCCAGCGCCCAGGTCGCATCCCCGAGGCGCTCGCTCGCGACGCGGCCCGCCTTGATCAGCACCTCGGGTCGCTCGGCCTCCGGGAGCGCGCTGGCGAGCGCGCGCAGCGCTGGAGCCAGGCTCTCGTGATCCCGCTCTGCCTCGTGCAGCCGACACAGCTCCTGGTGCGCTGGCGCGCCCACGCCGTAGCGCGTCGCCGCGAGCCCCCACAGCCGGATCGCCTCGCGACGATCCCCGAGCCGCTCGGCTTGGAGGCGCGCCGCCTGCTGGATCAGCTCGCGCGCGTCCATCGCGGGAGCGCGCTCCGCGCGGCGCTCGAGCACCCACGCGAGCCCCGCCTCGTCGCGCTGCTCCGAGTACGCCTGAGCGAGCTGCTCGAGCGCGCGATCACCGCTCGGCGAGTCGACGAGCGCGGAGAGCGCCGTGAGCGTCAGGCGCGGCTCCCTCAGCTCCTCCGCGAGCCGCGCCAGCCGCTCGGCCGCCGGGTGACGCCGCGCGGGCTCCGCCTCCAGCTCGACGACGCTCGCCAGCGCCTGAGCCACTCGGCGCGCGTCCCCCGCGCGAGAGTAGATCTCGGTCAGCTCGTAGGCGGCGCGCAGCACGCACGGCTCCTTGGAGCCCGTCTCCAGCACCGATTGCAGCGCCGTCAGCGCGCGGCGCTCCTCGCCGCTCTGCAGGAACAGGCGCCCCACCTGGCTCAGCACCCGCGCCTTGGCGTCAGGATCCCTCACCGCCGTGCTGGAGCGCGCCAGCAGGCGCGCGGCGTCGAGGCGCTTGTCCACCATCGCGCACAGGGCGACGTAACGCTCACGCAAGTCGTCGTCGGCGGGATCGCGGGAGACCAGCGGCTCGAGCAGCTCGCGGGCGCCCGCCGGGTCGTCCAGGTGGTCCTGCTTCAGCAGCGCGAGCTCGCGCGCCGCCTCGCCACGCCGCGTGCCCGTGGCGAGCCCGAGCTCGAGGGTGAGCATGCTGGCGGCGTCGCTCAGCTGATCGGTCCTCTGGTAGGCGCGCGCGAGCGCCTGAGCGGCGCGACCAGCGAGCGAGCGCTGCTCGAGCAAGTCGCTCGAGGCGCTGCGCGCGTCCGCGTCGCTCGGATCGATCTCGAGCAGCGCCGTGAGGTGAGTGAGCGCCGGCTCGCGGGCGCCGAGCGAGCCCAAGTAGAGCTGGCTCAGGGCGCGGTGGAGCTCCGCGCGCCGCGCCTGGGCGGCCGGATCGGCTGGTTCGTCTCCCTGATGCTCAGGCAAGGCGACGAGCTCGCGCTCCATCGCCTCCGCGGCGCGCTTCGGCCGCCCAGCGGCGAGGTGACGCGCGGCGAGGGTCGCCAAGATCTCCGTGTCGTGAGGCTCGAGTTGGGATAGCTCCTCGAGCAGCGGGAGGCTCGCCTCCTCCGTCGCCTCGAGCTGCGAGAGCAAGAGCCTCGCCTGACGCAGCGAGGTGACGCGCTCCGCTTCGCTCTGCTGCGGCAGGCGCCCCAGGTAGAGCTGGGCCAGGCGTGGGGCGTCCTCCGCTTGCAGCGCGAGCTCCCGCGCGAGCTGAAAGGCAGGGCCACTGTCGGGAGCCAGCTCGAGCGCGCGCTCCGCGCTCCGCAGGGCGGCGGCCAGGTCGCCCGCGTCCTCCCAGAAGCGCGCCGCGTGGAGCTGGATTTCGGCGCGCAGGGCCGGCGCCATCACCCGCACCCGAGCGCTGCTCGTCACCCGCTCGTAGGCGGCGGCCAGCTCGGCGCGGCGGCCGTCGCGCGCCGCCGCGCCGCTCAGCGCCGCCCAGCGATCGGTCAGCGGCTCACCGCGCGCCAGGGCCGACACCAGGCTCTCGAGCAGGTGCTCTTCGTCTTGCAGCGGCGCCTCCAGGGCGCCGTCGAGCGCGCTCGGGATCAGCGAGGGCCGCCGAGCTGGAGCGCGGCTGTCGCTGCGGGTCGTGGAAGGGTGCTGAGGATCGCCGCTCTCGTCCGCCATGCTGCTCTCGGGGTGAAGGGCGAGCCTACCAGAACCCCGCGAGGATCAGACCCTCGCAATCTCACGGAAGCTGGGCGATGCTCGCTGCGCCGTGCAGCCTGCGCCACACGCCCAGCAGAGCATCGACGTCCAGTGTCAGGACTGTGGCGCGCTCCTGCACCTCGCGCCGAATCAGCGCACCACCACCTGCTTCTACTGCCGCTCGCCCGCCATCGTCAGCCGGCCGGGCGATCCAAGGCGCCCCACGCCGCGCTTCGCGGTGCCGTTCGTGCTGCAGCCGGAGCTGGCCTACGCGCGAGCGCGCAGCTGGCAGAACAACCTCAGCTGGTTTCGCGGCCCCGAGCTCAGGAACGCCGCGATCACCGGGCTCCAGCCCATCTACGCGCCCTGCTTCCTCTACAGCGCCATCGCGCGCAGCGCCTACTCCGTGAGCATCGGGGAGAACTACACCACTGGCTCCGGCGACAACCAGCGCACCCACACCGAGTGGCGACCGCTCCATGGAGAGCACGCCGCCTTCGTGCGCGACGTGGTGGTGAGCGCCTCGCGCGGCATCTTGAACGCCGAGCTCGAGTGCATCGAGCCGTTCGATCTGCGCGCCCTGCACCGCTACACCCCGGCGCTGATCAGCGGCTGGCCAGCGGAGGAGCCCAGCTCGGAGCCTCAGATGGTTTGGGCCATGGCGCGTGAGGAGGCGCGGCAAGACATCGCGCGGCGGCTCCACCAGTTCATGCCGGGCGACTGCTACCGCGGCCTCAAGCACCAGACCGAGCTCGGGAGCGAGGCGCTCGAGCTGGTCCTGATGCCGCTGTGGGTGCTGCCGGTGCGCGTCGCCCCGAATCAACCGCCGGTGCGGCTTTTGGTGAACGGCCAAACTGGTAAGGTCTACGGACCTGCGCGGATGGCCTGGGGGCGGGTGATCTTGTTGATCGCCCTCGTCATCGGCGGCTTCTTTCTGTTCTCGTTCCTCCTCTTCGCCTGCGTCGCGGTGATCGCGTGAGTCACTGCCAACGCTGCCACAGCCCGCTCGACGCGTCGGACTTGCGCTGCCCGATCTGCAGCCTGGCGGCCCCGGAGAACGTCCAGGTGCAAGCGGGAGCCGCCCGCTCGGAGGTGCTGCGCTGCGACGACTGCGGCGCCGCCGTGAGCTACACCATCGAGCACCAGGCGCCGCGCTGTGGCTTCTGCGGCTCGGTGATGCACGTGGAGCGCCCGGACGATCCGCTCGAGGAGCCCGAGAGCTACCTGCCGTTCCTCGTCTCGCCCACGCAGGCCGAAGGCCTCTTGGCCACGTGGCTCCGCACGCAGCGCGGCTTCTTCACCCCGAGTGAGCTCGCGAGCCAGGCGCGCTTCGCGGGGCTGATGCCGATTTGGTGGGTCGCTTGGCTGTCGGACACCAGCGTCTACGTCACCTGGACGGCGGACTCCGACGCGGGCAGCCAACGCGCGGCGTGGGCGCCGCACAGCGGGGCGGAGCAGATGGCGTTTCAGTCGATGCTGGTGCCGGCGACCCGCGGGCTCACCTACGACGAGGCCGCCTACCTCACGCCGGGCTTCAACCTCCACACCGGGGTCCCGACGGTGCCGCAGGCGGGGGTCGCGGTGGAGCGCTTCGACGTGCAGCGCTCGGTAGCGCGCGCGTACTTGGTCGAGAGCATCCATCGCGCCGCCGCGGCGCAGCTGGTCAAGACGTCCATCCCTGGCCGTCGCACCCGCAAGGTGCGGGTCTCGGCCCTGATCAGCAGCATGCAGACACGGCGGCTGGCGCTGCCGAGCTACGTGCTGGCTTACCGCTACAAGGGCGAGCTGTTTCGCGCGGTGGTGCATGGTCAGGACGCCCGTTACGTCTGGGGGCGCACACCGCGCACCTACTTCCGCCTGTACATGGGCTGCGGCATCGCCCTGCTGGTCGTGTTCGGCGCGTGCTGCTTCCTGATCGTCCTCGCGCTGTTCTAGTGTGGGTTCAGAGGGGGTTTGGTTTGGGGGTTGGACGGCACCGCAGCCGGGCGAGCTCCCTTGATCGGCGCTAGATCAGGGTGGCGCTGCCTGCTCGCTCCGCGCCGAACGATTGTGCGTGGCACGGGCGGAGCTCCTGCCCTACCCTGCGCCGCCATGACCTCGGTCCGCCTGCTCGGCGCCCTCGCCCTGATCCTGTCCCCCGCCTGCGTGGTGTCGACGCACGAGGGAGTCGGCGAGCCGCCGCGCCACGCTGGCGCGCTCTATGAGCCGGTGTTCCCCGAGGGCGCGGCGACGGACGAGGCGCAGCCCGGTGAGCCGGAGGCGATCACCGCCGCGCACCTCCTGGTCATGTACCGCGGCTCACGGGGTGCCCCACCGGAGGTCACCCGCACCAAGGAGGAGGCACTCGCCCGCGCCGAGGAGGCGCTCGCCCGCGCGCGCGCAGGGGAAGACTTCGGCACCTTGGCGGGGGAATACTCCGATGAGCCCGGGGCCGCGGAGCGCGGCGGTAGCCTCGGCACCTTCCCCCGCGGCGTGATGGTCAAGCCCTTCAGCGACGCGGCATTTGCCCTGAAACCGGGCGAAGTCAGCGCCGTGGTGGAGACCGAGTTCGGTTTCCACGTCATCTACCGCAGCGAGTGAGCCGTGGTGGCTCGGATCGTCCAGCGCCGCAAAGTTTCACAGCGCGCGCTCCTTGCGCAATAGTGACGCTACGTGGAGTGGGGTCGCGCATCCAGGGGACGGCGAGCGTCCGTAGCGCTGGCGGCGCTGTGCGCGCTCGCTTGTTCGCGTCAGGCGGACGAGCAGCCAGCGCCGGACGACTCAGCTGCGAGCGTCACCCCAGCGGCGGTGAGCGTGAGCCAACCCCCCGAACCCCTGGACAGCGCGGCGCCCCCGGTGCCTCCCGCGCCCCCGGAGCCCGAGCCGGACGCGAAGCGTTACCCCTGGCTCGGCAACGCAGATCTGAAGCGGCCCGAGGCGAGTGAGTCCCTGAGCGCGCGCTTCCCCCCACCGCCGAGCTACGAGCGGGTCCAGGTGGCGGAAGGCTCCTTCGGGGCCTGGCTCCGAGATCTGCCGCTCTCGCCGCCGGGCACGCCGGTCGTCAACTACAAGGGTGAGGAGCTGGTCAGTGGGAGTGACCAGTACCTCGGCGCCGTGGTGGCGATCGACGTCGGCGCGAACGATCTCCAGACCAGCACCGACGTGCTGCTCCGGCTCGACGCCGAGTGGCGCTTCAGCACCGGGCGCCCCCTGGATTACCGCGCGGCAACTGGGCTCAGCATGCCGTTCGACCGCTGGCTGCGCGGCGACCGCATGAAGCCGATGGGCGCCGCCGTGGTGTGGATCCGGAGCGCGCGCCCCGCCGAGCCGAGCCACGCCGCGCTGCGCGCCTACCTGGACGCCGTGTACACCTGGGCCAACAGCACCTCGTTGGCGGCGCAGTCCAGCGTGGTGCCGCCCGCGGAGCTGCAGCCTGGGGATTTCCTCATGCACCCGGGGAAGCCGAACCACGCGGTGCTGCTGCTCGACCTCGCGAAGAACCCGCGCGGCGAGTGGGTGGCGCTGCTCGGGCGCGCGCTGAACCCCGCCCAGAGCTTCCACGTGCTGAAGCTGGGTGGCTCGCAGGCTTGGTTCAGCGTCGATCCCAACGCGGAGACCCTGCTCACCCCCGGCACCGATCCCTTCCCCTGGGAGCAGCTCCGGCGCCTGCCGTGAGCGCGGCCCTGAATTGTCAACTAGGCTGACCAGGCTCTGACGAGGCACCAGCGTGTCAGCGAAGCTGACGGAGCGCTGATATGTCAGTAAAGCTGACGACGAGCCTGCGCCCGCCGCAGCCCCCGAGCAGCCGCGCCTCAGTCGAGGGCGTTGAACAGCTCGCACAGCGGCGCTTCGGCTTCCGTGCCGAGCGCACCGGTGAGCCCCACCCGGAGCGAGATGGTCAGATCATCACCCCAGGGCCACCACAAGCCGAACGCCACCGTCCCGGAGCTGGGCTCCATCGAGAACAGGCGCTGCTCGGCGCGCACGCCGCTCGTCAGCTGCGCCAGCCCCTGAATCAGCGGCGGCGCTTGATTCAGGGTGTGCGCTCCCCACTCGCGACGGAAGGTCGCGCGCACCGCCTCCAGCGCCTCACCTTCGAGATCCACGTGGAACGAAGACGCCACACAAGAGAACCGCGAGTCCCAGCTCCAGCCACGCCCAGGCCAGCGCTGCCTCAGCGGGATCAAGCCGTCGACCAGCGATCGCGTCGCGGGGTGCATGGGCCCAAAGTAGCGCAGGATCGCCGCGCTGGGGCGACAAACGGCGCGGGCTCACGCGGTGACTCCCCTGCGCGGGCTCGTTCGCTGCAGATCGCGGCGCCGGCGCATGGGCCACCCGCAGGGCGAGGCCGCAGCGAGCTTCCCGTTGCGCAAACTCCACGACGCCAAGTAGGCTGGGGCGCCCTCGCTGGAGTCATTGATGTCGAATCGCCCTGTCCGTGCCCCTTGGCGCCTCGTCTTGCCGCTGATCTGCGGCGCTGCGGTGGTGGGGTTCGGCCTCGGGTTCTTCGCCGTCCGCCTGGCCAAGCCGCCGGAGGTCGCAGGTGCGATCCCGTCCGCTAGCTCCCAGGCAGCAGCGGCGGCACCCGGGACAGGTGGTCAGCCCGCGGCGCTGGCTGACGCGGGCACCGTGGAGGGTGCCGACGCTCAGGCGGCTCGAGCGACGGACGCCGCGCCCGACGCGGCCACCACGGCGGCGGATGCGGGGCCTGCCGATGCGGCCGCGGCGGTGGCGCCCGGCGACATCGAGTGGAGCGACGCGGGGCTGGGCCGCTTCCAGGCTTACCTCTACGTGCGCTCCAACGCGAAGGCCGACGTGTGGGTGCAGGGCGTGAAGATTGGTCAGACCAACGAGCTGATCAAGCTGGCGTGCACGGACGGCCACCGCTTCACGCGCCTCGGCCGTGATCCAGGGCCCGCCTGGATCAGCGAGACGGTGTTCCCGAAGATCCCCTGTGGCCAGCTCACCGTGGTCGATCTCTCGCCGCGCCCCGACGCGCCCTGAGTGGCTTCACGCCGCGCCCTCACATCGAGGCGCTTGGCGCCCAGCTCGGAGGTCGCGCCGCGAAGGCACCCGGCGACGGACGATCCCTTGGCGAGGAACGACGTCCAGTACGCCAGCTCGCAAGCCACGCCTTGAAAGGCACCGAAGGCATCCCGGTGGCGCGCTGAGTCGCTCTGGCGCGTTCGCCCCGCGAGTTGTGTTACTCATCGCCCATGCGCCTCGCCCCGCTCACCACCCCGCTGGCCGCCACCGGCTCGGGCTTCTTGGCGACGGCGCAGCTGATCGGCTCGATGGGCGTGCTGTTCGGGCGCATCTTGGTGCGCACCGTGCGGTTTGATTTCGACCGCAGCGAGCTGCTCAAGAACATGTACAAGATGGGCGTCAAATCGCTGCCCATCGTGGTGGTCACGGCGCTGTTCACCGGCGGCATCATGGTGATCCAGGCGGCGCCCATCGTGGAGCGCTACGGCGCCCATGGCCTGCTCGGTTGGGCAGCCGGTTTCACTACGGTGCGCGAGATCGGCCCGCTGCTCACGGCGCTGATGCTGAGCGGGCGCGTGGGGGCGAACAACACCGCCGAGCTCGGTACCATGGTGGTCACCGAGCAGATCGACGCGCTGCGCGCCCTGGCGATCGACCCCATCAGCTTCCTCATCGTCCCGCGCTTCCTGGCGATGGTGACCACCATCTTCCTCTCCACCATCTTCTCCGACGCGCTGGCCTTGCTCGGCGCCGCCTACGCCGGCTACGGCATGCTCGGGGTGGAGCCGAAGATCTTCTACAACGGGCTCTCGGGCGGGCTCCTGTCTTTCTCGGACGTGTCCCACGGGCTGATCAAGTCGGTGGTGTTCGGGATCGTGATGGCGCTCGCGAGCTGTCAGTTCGGGATCGGCACCAGCGGCGGCGCCCCCGGCGTGGGCCGCGCGGTGAACGCGACGGTGGTGGTGAGCGCCGCCGGGATGTTCGTGCTCGACTACTTCGTCTCCTTCGCCATCGCCTGACCTCCATGAGCCAAGCAGAGCATCAGGGCGGGAGCAGCGCCGTCGGGCAGATCGACGAGATCCCCCCGCCCCCCACCGGCGTGGCGGCGCTCGGCGCCGGCGCGCTCGGGCTGCTCGCGGCGGGCAAGGCGCAATACTCCGTCTTCGTTCAGACGCTCTACTACACCGTGCGCGGCAGCCGCCGCCCCGGGGTCATCATCCAGCAGTGTTACGAGATCGGGAACCGCTCCTTGGTGTTCCTCTGCATCGTGATGGGCTTCATGGGGATGATCATGGTCTACCAGGCCGGGCTCCAGGTGAAGCGCGTGGTGCCGGACCTCACCCTGCTGGGCGCCACCTTCCTCGAGCTCTTGGTGCGCGATCTCGCCGCCAGCATCAGCGCCCTGATGCTCGCCACCCGAGTGGGCGCCGGCATCGCCGCGGAGATCGGCTCGATGGTGGTCACCGAGCAGGTGGACGCCCTGCGCATGAGCGCGGCGGATCCAGTGGACTACCTGATCAAGCCGCGCTTCATCGCCTCCACCCTCATGACCCTGATGCTGGTGGTGATCGCCGGCACCGTCGCCGCGCTGAGCGGGATGTGGACGGCGCTGGTGTTCTTCGATCTCAGCCCGGAGACGTTCATCAACTGGTCCCTGGTGGATTGGGGCGACGTCACCGTGGGGATCACCAAGTGCTTCGCTTACGGCGCGGCGATCCCGGTGGTGAGCGGCTATTGCGGCCTCAGCACCTTCGGCGGCTCGGAGGGCGTGGGCTGGGCCACCACGCGCGCGGTGGTGAACTCATCGCTCGCGGTCATCGTCCTGAACTTCTTCATCAGCGGCGTGGGCTACCTGCTGTTCCAGTAGTCTCGTCAGTTGGACGGACTCTTCACGGCGACGCGCGGCGGCGGCACGCGGCGCGGCGGGATGCGTGAGGGGGGCGCCATCTTCACGCCGACTTGTTTGGGGATGCGGTAGGTGACCTTCGCGCGGATCAGCGTGCTACGGAGGCCGTTCGCCCGCATGATGGCCTGCACCGTGGTGTCGAAGCGCTTGGCGAGCACCGCCAGGGTGTCGCCCTTCTTGGCGCGGTAGCTGACGAATTGCGCCGGCGGCGCCACCACGCCGCGCTGCACCAGCGCCGGGTACAGGCGGCGCCCCGCCTCCTGCGCCACGGGGTTGAAGAACCGGATGTGGATGTGCGTCGCGTGGCCCGGCGCGTGGAGGATCAGCGGGCGCCTGCCCTTGCCTCCCTTGAACACGTCCTCGAGCCACGCGGGATCTTCACCCAGCTCCTCGGCGTAGCTCCGCAGCACGCGCTGCAGCCCCGCGTCGATCAAAATCAAGTCGATGTCGGTCTCGGCGATCAGCGCGCGCACGAAGGCCCAGGTGCGCGGCAAATCGAGGTTGTCCGCCGTGGCGCGCTTGTACCAGCGCGCCGACGCCTCCTCCCGGTAGTAGTAGCTGATGTCCACGTCGCGCCCGGCCTGGTGGCTCTTGTGGGGGCTGAGTGGCCCGCCCGCCTTCGCGCTGATGTGACCGATGTACAGCGGGTGACCGCCGGGGTGCTCCTCCTGCACCCGCAGGATGGCGCGCGTCAGGAAGGCGACCGTCTCCCGAGTGCCGTAGGCGTGAGCCGGATCCACCAGGCGCCAGTGCTCCCCCGTCGGCATCCGCTGGGCCGTGAGCAATCGCCCGGCGTTGGGGGTGCCGATGCTGATCCCGCCGAGCTCGTCCGGCTCCTCGTCGAAGCGGCGCAGCAGCTCGGCGTCAGTCAGGCTGTCGAGCGCCGCGGTCGGCTCGCCCAAGGTGGGCTCCTCGTCCGGCACGTCGTCGTCGTGGTCCGCGTGCTCATCGGAGCCCGGCCCTTCAGAGACGAGCTTCGCCTCATCCGGGCGGGGTGGAGGCACCTGGGCGCTGGGCGCCATCCAAGGCACCCCGGGTGCGCTCTGGGCGGCTCCTGGAGCGGCCTGGGGGCTCGCCTGCACCGTGGGCGACGGCGCTCCAGAGCAGCCCAGCGAGGCGGCTAGAGCCCCGAGCAGGGCCCATCGCACGGCCACCCCCCGCTGAGCGGCGCGCGCCGAGGCAGCGCGCTCGTTGGCGAGCGAGCGATGAATGGGACGGCCCATGGGCGGGACAGCCTGACACGGCGCGCCGGAGCTGCAAAATCGGCTCGGATGCAGCGAAGCACGCTGCGTGGCTTCACGCGGCGCGCGCCGGCGCCCACGGAAGTGCGCTAGAACGTTGCGATGCGGCTCAGCTTCGTCTTCGGATACTCCTCCTCCACGCTCCAGGTGCCCATCGAGCTGATCCAGCACGCGGAGCGGCTCGGCTACCACTCGGTGTGGACCGCGGAGGCTTGGGGCAGCGACGCGGCGACGCCGCTCGCCTGGATCGCGGCGCAGACCACGCGCATTCGGCTGGGCACTGGCATCATGCAGATGCCGGGGCGCTCGCCGGCGATGACCGCCATGACCGCCATGACGCTGGACGCGCTGAGCGGCGGGCGCTTCATCTTGGGCTTGGGTCCGTCAGGTCCCCAGGTGGTGGAGGGCTGGCACGGCGTGCCGTACTACAAGCCGCTCGTCTGGACTCGCGAGTACGTCGAGATCGTGCGGCGCGTGCTCGAGCGGCGGGCTCCCCTCGAGTACAGCGGTGAGATCTACCAGCTGCCGGCGCGCGGGGAGCGCGCCACCGGCCTCGGGAAGCCGCTCCGGAGCATCTTGCACGGCCGCGCGGATCTACCGATTTACCTCGGCGCCATGGCGCCCAAGGCGCAGGCGCAAGCAGCTGAGATCGCCGATGGCCTGCTGATGGTGTTCTGTCACCCGGAGCGCTTCGAGGTGGTGGACGAGCACCTGCAGCAGGGCTTCGCGCGCCGCGCGAAGCATCCAGATCTCGCCGCCAAGGACGTCAGCGCGTTCGACGTGGCACCCACCGTGGCCTGCGTGGTGGGCGACGACTTGGACGCCTGCCGCGCGCCGCTCAAGGTGATGCTGGCGCTCTACATCGGGGGCATGGGGGCGAAGGGCAAGAACTTCTACAACGACTACGCGGCGCGCGTGGGCTTCGAGGCGGAGGCGCGCGTGATCCAGGAGCATTACCTCGCGGGGAATCGCGGCGCAGCGATCGCCGCGGTGACGGACGCCATGGTGGACGCCTTCCACCTGGTGGGCCCGCCGGAGCGGATCCGCGAGCGCTTCCAGGTGTGGCGCGAGTCGAAGCTCCAGACGATGCTCATCAGCACCGCCCAACCCGAGGCGCTGGAGCTGCTCGCGGAGCTGAGCGGCTGAGGTAGTTTCCTCGAGGAAATGTGGCGCGGCGCGCGAACGGCGCCCGTCCGCCGCCGCCCTGGCAGCCTCCGGCGGCGGCTACTTACGACCCAGCCCCGAGACGCGGATCCCAGCGCCGCTACCCGGATAGCACTTGTTCAGGTGCAGCAGCACCGGCGTCAGCGACTCGAGCGCCACCGCGTTGCGGAGCGGCCCGGCGTCGAACGCCTGCACCCCCAGATCCGTCAGCAGGTCGAGCGCCACGGTGAGCGCCTCTGGATGGTCGCTCACGGCGAGCACGTCGCAGTCGATGGGGTGATCCGGCTCGGCCAGGTGGGTGGAGCTCACGTGGTGCAGGGTGGCCACCACCTGGCTCTCCGTGAGGATGGCCTGCGCCTCCTGGGCGGCGCTGGTGCCCGGCGGTAAGTGCACCTGACGCACCTTGGGGGGCGCCAGCGGCACCGTGATGTCGATCACCACCTTGCCCGCCAGCGCGTCCTTGAGCTCACGCAGCACCGCCTCGTGGCCCGCGTAGGGCACCGTGATCAGCACCACCTCCGCCGCCTCACACGCGGCGCGGTTGTCATCCCCCGCGATCGCCGTGCCGGCGCTCGACAGCTCAGCTGCCTTCTCCTGGGCGCGCGCCGCGTCCCGCGAGCCGAGGGTCACCTGATGCCCGGCGCGGGCCCAACGCAGCGCGATCCCTCGCCCTTCTTTGCCGGTGCCGCCCACGATCGCGATCTTCATCTGCTCGCCTCCGGGTGGCGCTATATCACAGCCCTCAGGGCAGAGCCGTCCCTTTACACCCGCGCCGGCTCGCGCTAGCGAGCGGCCAGTGCTGCCGGGCGGACGTCTCGCGTTGATCGCGCTCTCGGGGCTGCCGGTAGTCCGTCCGAAGGACGACTTGGCGGCGCTCATCGTGAGCGCGCTCACGGCGACGGGCGAGGCGCTCGCGCCCGGCGACGTGCTGGTCGTGACCTCCAAGCTGGTGTCGCGCGCTGAAGATCGCTTCGTGGATCTCAGCCGCGTGACGCCCACGCCCGAGGGGCGCGCCATCGCGCGGCAGGTCGACAAAGATCCGCGGCTCGTGACGCTCATCTTGCAGGAGTCGACGCACATCAGCAGGAAGGCGAAGGGCGCGCTGATCGTGCAGAGTCGCCTCGGCGCCGTGTGCGCCAACGCGGGGATCGATCAGAGCAACGCGGCGCCGGTCGACGCGGCGCCGGGCAGCGGCCCCTGGGTGCTGCTCTTGCCGCGGGCTCCCGACGCGAGCGCCGCGCGGCTCCGCGAGGCGTTGTTTCAACGCACGGGGGTGCGCCCCGGGGTGGTCCTGAGCGACTCCTTCGGGCGACCGTTCCGCACCGGCACGGTGGGGGTGGCGCTGGGCTTGGCGGGCCTGCCCGCGGTGCTCGATCAGCGCGGCTCGCTCGATCTGTTCGGGCGCCCGCTCGAGCACACCATCACCGCGCTGGCTGACCAAATCGCCGCCGCCGGGGACCTGGTGGCGGGGCAAGCGGCGGAGGGACGTGGGGTGGTGCTGGTGCGCGGCCTCGAGCTCCCGGCGGAAGACGGCGTGAGCACGGACTTGCTGCGCGCGCCGGAGACGGACCTCTACCGGTGACGCGCGAGGTGACGGAGCTTCGCTTCGCGTATTTGTCGGGGGGGGTTGGAGGGGCGCGCCTGGCGCGCGGCCTGTGCGCCGTCTTACCCCCCGAGCGGCTCTCGATCATCGTCAATACGGCGGACGATTTCCGCCACTGGGGCCTCTGGATCTCGCCGGACCTCGACTCGGTGATGTACAGCGTGGCCGGGCTCAGCGACGAGGCGCGCGGCTGGGGCCTCTTGGACGACCGCTTCGACACCTTGGCGGCGATGGCGCGGCTCGAGCCCGAGTTCCCCGACGAGGCGCCGAGCTGGTTTCAACTGGGCGGGCGCGACCTGGCGACTCACCTCACCCGCAGCGCCGCGCTGACCAGCGGGCAGCGGCTCACCGAGATCACCCTGCGGCTCGGCCGCGCGCTGGGCCTGAGGCACGCGCTCTTGCCGATGAGCGACGAGCCGGCGCCGAGCTTCATCCACACGAAGACGGGCGAGCGCCTGACGTTCCAAGACTGGCTGGTCAAGCGCCGCGCGGCGGATCCAGTGGCGCGCGTGGAGCTGAGCCGCCCGATGCCGAGCGCCGAGGTGCTCCAGGCGCTCAGTCAGGCTGACGTGGTGCTGTTCGCGCCCTCGAACCCTTACGTCTCCCTCGACCCCATCTTGGCGCTGCCCGGCGTGCGCGAGCGGGTGGCGGCGCGCCCGGTGGTGGCCGTCAGCCCGATCCTCGCCGGCGCGGCGGTGAAGGGCCCGCTCGCGGAGATGATCCGCGACTTGGAGGGCGTCGCCGCGAGCCCGCGCGCGGTGTGCGAGCACTACGGAGGCCTCGTGAGCGCCTGCTTGGTGGAGCCAGAGGACGCCGCTCAGCTGGCGGAGGAGCGCGCCACCCGCTACCTCGCTGGTGACACGCGGATCCCAGGGCTGAGCGAGGCCACGCGCCTCGCGCGTCAGGTGATCGAGGCCGCCGAGCGGCTGTGCGAGGGCGCGCTGTGAGGCTGTGGGCCGTGGTGCCGATCAAGGGCTTCGCCGAGGCCAAGAGCCGCCTCGGCCCCGCCCTGCCCGAGGCGGAGCGCCGCGCCTTCGCCGAGGAGCTCGCGACCCACGTGCTCTCGGTGCTGAGCGAGCACCCCCGGGTAAACCGCACCCTGGTGGCGACCAACTCAGCGGAGGTGGCCGCGCTCGCGCGGCGCCTCGGCGCCGAGGTGCGCCCCGACGCGCCCGGCGAAGCGCTCAGTCAGGTGATCGACCGAGCCCTCGCCCACGCCGCGGCGCGCGGCGCGAGTCACGGCCTGGTGGTGATGGGCGATCTCCCGCGGCTCAGCGGCGCGGCGCTCGACGCGTTGATCCAGGCGCTCGAGCGCGGGCCGGTGGCCGTGCCCGATCGGCACCAGGTCGCAACCAACGCCTTGGGCCTCCCCTTGCCTACGGAGGCGCCCACCGCCTTTGGTACGGGGGAGAGCCTCGCGCTGCACCGCGCGCGCTTCCAGGAGCTGACGCTGCTCAGCCTGGCGGAGGTGGAGCACGACGTGGACCTGCCGAGCGATTTAGCCCGGTAGCAGTGCCGTCTAACCCACAAAAAACAAGCACCCTACCTCGGTGATACGGCATCAGCAGCCGAACGACGCAGCGTTGGGGCGCCTTGAGTCAGCTTGACGACATAGCTCTAGGAAGCACTTTTGGTCAGCTTGACTGAGTGTCGCTATCGGTCAGCTTCACTGCTTGCTTGCGAGGCCGCAGCGCCTCGCGCGGCACCGGCTCGAAGCGGAAGCGCGGATCGGCGACCAGCGCCCCGTAGCTCCCGAAGCGCGGATCCTCGTCAGCGATGGTGTCCAGCGGGTGCGGCGGATCGTGCTCCGGCGGGCCGTCGAACACCGTCAGCGATTGGTACAAGGTGCCGCGCTCGACAGGCACTCGCCCCGCGTCGCGGATCAGGCGCCGCAGCTCGCGCGGGCGCGTGCGCTGGCCATGGGTGGCGCCGGCGCTGGTCGAGATGCTCTCGTTGATCAGGGTGCCGCCGAGGTCGTTCGCCCCCGCCGAGAGCAAGAGCTGCGCCTGCCGGAGGCCCTCCTTCACCCACGAGGCCTGGAGGTTCGGGATCCACGCCCCGAGGGCGAGGCGCGCGGTCGCGAACAGCCGCACCACCTCATGGCCCGTCGGCCCGGGGCGGCACCCGGGCAGCAGCCCGCGCTGGTACATCGGTGACTCCTGGTGCACGAAGCTGAGCGGCACGAACTCGGTGAAGCCGCCTGTTTCGCGCTGGAGATCGCGCAGCAAGATCAAGTGCCCCGCGATGTGCTCGGGCGTCTCCACGTGGCCGTACATCAAGGTGGAGGTGGTGGGCAGCCCCAGCTCGTGAGCCATCCGAACCACCTGGATCCACTCCTCGGTGGTGATGCGGCCACCCGCCAGGCGCCGGCGCACGGCGTCGTCGAGCACCTCGGCGCTGGTGCCCGGCAGCGAGCCGAGCCCGGCGTCCTTCAGCTCCGACAGGTAGTCACGTAGGCTCACGGAGCTGAGCTCCGCGCCGTACTTGACCTCCTCCGGGCTGAACGCGTGGAGGTGCACCTCGGGCAGCGCCTGCTTCACCGCGCGGCAGAGGTCGATGTAGAAGCGCCCACCCATCCCCGGCGCCAGGCCCGCCTGGAGGCAGAGCTCGGTGGCGCCGAGCGCACAGGCCTCCTGCGCGCGCCGGACGATCTCCTCCAGCGGCAGAAAGTAGCCTTCGTCTGAGCGATTGGTGCGCGAAAAAGCGCAGAATTTACAGGACTTCACGCAGACATTGGTGAAGTTCAGGTTGCGATTGACGACGTAGCCGACTCGGCTGCCCACCTGACGTTCACGCAGCGCGTCCGCCGTGAGCACCAAGGCGTGGAAGTCACGACCCTTCACCGTGAGCAGCTGGCTGATGGCCGCGGCGCCCAGCGCCTGACCCTCGAGCGCGGCCTCCAAGAGCCTGGCGACGGGGGGTGACGCGAGGCTCAGCATGGGGTCTCAAGGGGGTTTGGCATGGCGCTGGGTGGCGCTGAGATGGCGCCCTCGAGGGGTGCGCCGGACGACGCTGGGCGAGCCATGGTCAGGGTCACTGATGAGGAGACGCTCGCCGAGGCGTCAGGAGTCACGAGTGGTGCTGTAGGGCGTCGAGCGCCTCCTGGCTCGCCAGCGTGAGCGGTGAACCAACCTGACAGGCGCTGCTGCGCTGACTGGACGTGAGGCGCGAGGCGCTCATCGACCCAGCCGGACTCCTCCAGGTAGCGGTCGTAGACGGGGAGCCGCGGCGCGAGGCCGAAGCCAGCCGCCTCGCAGCGCTCGCGAAGCGCCGTGAGCTCAGGCCAGGGGTGGAGTGGGTTGATGTAGTCGGGCGTGACCGGGCTGATGCCGCCGAAGTCGTTCAGGCCGGCGTCGATCAGGAGCTGGGTGATGCCGGGGTTGAGGTTCGGCGGGGCCTGGAGGCTGACTTCCAGCGGGAGGATGAGGCGCGCGAGCGCGAGCGCCCGGGCGATCGCGTGATCTTCCGGCTCGGGCGCCTGATGCATCGGGATCCGCGGGCGGGCGCGGAAGTTCTGGATGATGACCTCTTGGATGTGGCCGTGCTGCTCGTGCAGCGCGCGGATGCTGAGCAAGCTGTCGACCTGCTCGCTCAGCGTCTCGCCGATGCCGAGCAGGATCCCGGTGGTGAACGGGATTTTGAGCGCCCCCGCCTCGCGCAGCATGTGGAGGCGCACGCGGGGGTGCTTGTCGGGCGCGCGGAAGTGGGGCCCGCCGCGCTCCGTCAGGCGCGGGCTGACGTTCTCCAGCATGAGCCCCAGGCTCACGTTCGTCTGCCGGAGCCGCGCCATGTCCGCGCGGCTCAAGATCCCGGCGTTGGTGTGGGGGAGTAGCCCCCGCTCGAGCGCCCGCTCCCCCGCGTACGCCAGGTAGTCCACCGTGGAGGCGAAGCCCCACTGTGCGAGCAGCGCCGCGTACGCTGGGTACTCCGTCTCGGGCGTGTCACCCAGGCAGAACAGCGCCTCGAGGCAGCCCTGCTCGGCGCCGCGCTGGAGCCACCCGGACGTGACCTCGGGTGGGAACGTCTCGGCGCCCTTCTGCCCCCAAGAGCGGCGAAACGAGCAGTAGTCGCAGCGGTTCCGGCACAGGTTGGTGAGCGGCAGGAAGACCTTGGGGGAGAAGGTCAGGATACCGTGGTATTTAGGCTGACCTGCTGACGGCTCCGCGGCGACTGGTGAGGGAGCAGCTGCGGCGGCTGAGGGAGCAGCTGCGGCGGCTGAGGGAGCAGAGTCCGCTGGGTACGCCGCCAAGCGCCGGTCGCGCCGCTCACGGCTCGCCGCCAGCAGCTCCCGGTAAGCCGACTCGCTGGACGCCGCGGCGCGCGCCAGGGCGTGCGCCTGAGCGGCGCCGAGCGTCTCCCCCGCCGCCGCGCGTGAGCACCAGTCGGTCATGCGCGGCGATGATGACCGCCGCCCGAGGGGAAGTAAACGGCGCCTTGCGGCGTGACCACCACGCCGCGCGCGAAGGCGCGTTTCGCGGCTCGAGGTACGGCGCTCGACCGTCAGGGCACCAAGGAGCTTGCCAGCGCCGCGGTTCGGCGCTGTGCTTCGGCGGTGTTGGGCCAGGCAAGCGACAGGCGAGTGACCGAGTGGGTGAGCAGATGAAGCGACTCGGGTGGCTGCTGGGCGCCTTGGGCGCGCTCAGCCTATTCGGCTGCGCTCAGCAGCAGCGCAGCGCGGAGACGAGCGGCGTGGTGCGCCCCATCGTGGGGCCTGACGGTAGCCAGCTGCTCCACATCAGCTGCGGCGCCGACGAGGGGCGCTGTTACCAGCTGGCCGGCGAGCGCTGCCCGGCGGGCTACGACGTCGGGCGCACCCACAGCGGGGAGCGGGGGCAGCTGTTCGTGCGCTGCCGCCCGCCTGCGCCCTACGGCTCGGCGTGGTCGGTGCGCGGCGGCCCCGAGCCAGCGCCGCCACCTATCGCCCCGTAGCCTCCACCGCATGGCGCCATCACGGCGCACGCGGTGCCTCGCCAAACCCCCAAAACCCACGCGCGAGGACGCCGCCCGGCCGGCTGTGACGCCGCGGAGCGCTAAAACGCCCCGCTCAGCGTGATCTGCGGGCCGTGGAACAGATCCGACGCACCGAAGTCGATCACGCGCGCCTTGTCGCCCTCGCCGCTGCCGGCGGTGAGCTGCGAGCCGATGAGCTCGCCCGAGTAGACCCCGTTGATGTACAGCCGCAGCCTGTTTCCATCACGAAACACTCGGTAGCGCGCGCCAATCGCGAAGCCGAGATCCGCCGCCAAGGCAGTGGTCGACTCCTCCACGCGGTTGCCGTCGATGTCGGGCCCTGGGTCGTCGCGCAGGAAGTAGTAGTGGGTGCCTCCGCCCCCGAAGAACAGGGCCATGTCGAAGTAGGGCGCGAAGCGCGCGGTCTCGCCGGGGCCGAAGCGGCCCTTCACCCCCGCCATGTAGTAACGGCTATTGACGAGCTGCGCAGGCGACTCGCGCTGGTAAGTGTAGCGAGCGCGCTCGTCGGATGGATCTTGGTCCTCGAACTCGTAGAGGATGCGCGGCAGCTGGTAGTCGAAGTAGCGCCCGCCCACCACCAGGTACTCGAGGAACGCCTTGCCGGCGTCCGCCCCGAGCAAGAAGGCGATGTCGTAGCCCACGTCGATCTGGGTCATCTTGAACTTGAAGGGCGCGCGCCCCAGCTCGACGTCCGTGGCCACGTCGCGCACCACCGCCTCCCCCGCGGTGAAGCTCGCGTAGCGCACGCTCGACTGCACCCCGAGCACCGCGAGCCCAATGTTGAGCGCGTCGCTGGCGAGCCCCTCGGCGCCGAGCTCCGAGCCGAGCGAGCCTTGCTCCAGCTCCCCGCCGCTCCGGAACGCGCGGTCGGTGGCGAAGCCGAGGTTGAGCCCCACCGCGTCGGGCAGCTGCACCCAGTCGAGGTTCACCTTCAAGTTCGCGTAAGCGAGCAAGATGGGCGACACCTCGTACGTCATGCGCTGGCGGCGCCCGGTGTAGTCGTAGCTGACGTTCTCCGAGTCGCGCCGCTCCTCCGCGCCGATCGCGCTGTAGAAGAACGCCTCGGCGCCCGCCGCGACGCTCACCCGCAGCGAGTCCAGCGTGATCCCGGCGATCTGATCGACGGCGCTCTCACGCAGCTGAAAGCCCGCGGTGTCATTGAGATCTTGCGCGCCATGGCGCGCGAGCGACTCCGCCAGCGGCTTTAAGATGGGGAGTTGGCGGCGCAGGCGCTCCTCGATCGCGCTGATCCGCGCCGGCAAGGCGGTGAGCTCCGTCACGCCCGCCGCGCCCTCCGTCGCCGTCGTCATAGCACCTGACCTGGCCGCCGCGCCCGCCTGACTGGGCGCGTCCGGCAGGCTGCGCACGGCCTGCACCGCCACGATCGGGACCAGCGCCAGCGCCTCCAGCTCGAGCCGGGTGAGCACCGAGCTGATGACCAGCGCGTCCTTCGCGATCCTCCGCTGCTCATCGCTCTTCGGAGCCCCGAGCGCCTTCACGCGCGCGGCGAGCGCCTGCTCGGTGCGATCGGCGGCCGCCTTCGCTTGCTCGTAGCGCTGCTCGGCCTGCACCAGCTCGGGGGGCCGCGCGGAGTCGGGCGCGAACAGCTGCTGCGGCGGGAAGCGATCCTTGGCCTCCGCCAGCGCCTCGCGCGCCGCCACCAGCTCGGCCTGCTGCTCGCCGTAGTGCGTCCAGTCCTTGCGCAGCGCCGCGAGCGAGGGATCGAGCACCCCGAGCGCCTCCGCCACGTTGGCGTAGCGCGCGCCGCCCCGCCGCGCTCCGTCGTCCTTGGGCTCATCAGCCGAGCCAGCTCGGCGCCCCTCAGCGCCCTCATCAGCGGCGCTGTCTTTCTCGGTCGCGCTGTCCTCCGCGTCGTCCTCCTCCAGGACGAGCTCCTCGTCGGGGGCTGACTTCGCGCTCCGCCCCGCGCTGCGCGCGCCATCGAGCACCCGGGTGAGGTGCACGCGATACAGCGTCACCACCGGGATCTCGTAGTCTGGGTCGTTGTAGGGCGCCTTGCGCCGGAGCTCGGCGCGCAGGCGCGTCGCCTCGGCGTCATCGAGCGCCAAGGCAGCGACCCACGGGGCGCCCGGGGTGTACGGCGTCTCGAACAGCAGCCGATCCACCAGCGCCAGGGCCTCATCGAGATCCTCCACGCGGCTCACCGCGACCGGTAGGCTCGGGCTCTCGAAGGCGTAGGCCCGCAGCGCGCGCACGTTCTGAGTCGGGCTGCAGCCGAGCGCCGTGGCAGCGGCCAACAGCCCCGTCAGCCACAGCGCACCGCGCGTCCTCCAGCTCCCTCGCCTGTTCACCCCATCGCGCGCTCGTGTCGCCATCACCTCACCTCATCCCCTCGATCCTGCGCCGCCGAGGAGGAGCTCCCCTAGGACGACAGACGGTTCACCGTTCGTCGTCCTCGAATCCGACGACCCGAGCGGCACCGGCGAGGTAGCGGCAAAGTGCCCTCGCTGACAAGCGCCACGAGCCCCGGCCCAAGGTCCGCTACGCTATAGCCTCACCATGACCTCCCCCAAGCACCGCGTTTCCATGCACCTCACCGGCCTCGGCGCCGAGGAGCTGTGTCACAGCGCCGCCCGCGCCGAAGCAGCGGGGGTCGAGTCGCTGTGGGCCTCCGAGCTCTACACCAGCCCTTGGGTGCAGCTCGCCGCCGTCGCCGCCGCCACCCACCAGGTGACGCTCGGCACCGGCGTGGCGCTCGCCTTCGTGCGCAGCCCGATGACGCTCGCCACCTCGGCGCTCGACCTCGCCGAGCTCACGCGCCGCCCCGATGGCACCGGTCGCTTCATCCTCGGCCTCGGCACCGGCGTGAAGCAGCTCGCGGAGCGCTGGCATGGCGTGAGCGTCTCACAGCCCGTCCGGCGCATGCGCGAGCTGATCGAGTTCTTGCGGCTGTTCTTCGCGCGCGCCAGCACCCCCGAGCCGATCCGCTACCAGGGTACATTTATCCGGGCGGAAATCGATAGCTACCGGCGCCCGGGCGCACCGGCGCCGACCATCCCCATCTACCTGGGCGCGAATCGACCCGGGATGCTGCGGCTCGCGGGGGAGGTCGCTGATGGCGTGTTGGGGCACGTCTTCCTCTCGCCACGCCAGCTGAAGGAGGAGGTGCTGCCCCAGGTGGAGGCGGGCCTGCGGAGCGCCGGGCGAGCGCGCTCGGAGCTGACGCTGAGCGCCGGCATCACCACCGCGATCGACGCCGATCGAGCCACCGCGCGGCGTCACGCGGCGGGCCAGCTGGCTTTCTACGCCACCGTGAAGACGTACCACCCCTTCTTCGCCGCCGACGGCTTCGCGGCGGAGATCGCCGCGATCCGTGAGGCGTTTCAACGTGGAGAACGGGACACGCTGGTGGACCACGTCACGGACGCCATGGTGGACACCTACTGCGCCGCCGGCACGCCGGACGAGGTCCTCGCGCGGCTCCGCGCCTACGACGGCCTGCTCGACGTGAAGGGCGTGAGCCCCCCGCGCCACTTCTGTCCCCCCGACGCGCACGAGCACTACAAAGCGCAGATCCTCGAGCTGTTCGCCCGCTGAGCGTTTTTTCTTTTGGGGGTTGGTCCCGCTGTGGTCAGCCACCCGCACCACAGGCGCCGAGGTCAGTTGCCCGTTCGACAGGCGCTAGTCAGCTTCACGAACCATATCCCGTAGGGGCGGGTTTCAACCCGCCCTCAGACGCACCGGTCAGCCTAACGTCCTTTGAACTCCGCCTCGCGGCGCTCCACGAACGAGCGTAGCCCCTCGGCGGCGTCCTCCGTCTGCATCAAGCGCTGCGCCTCGGGCAGGAGCTCGCGCGCCCCGGCTTCTTCGCCCTGGGAAGCCGCGGACCACGCCGAGCGGAGCGTCGCCTGCACCCCGAGCGGCGCGCGCCGCGCGATGGTCTCGGCCAGCATCAGCGCCGCCTCCAGCTCCTCCCCCACGGGGGTCACCTCCTGCACCAGGCCGATCCGCTTGGCCTCCTCCGCGTCGAACAGGTCGCCGGTGAGCAGCCAGCGCATGGCGTTGCCCCAGCCCGCCACCTGGGGCAGCCGCAGGGTGGCCCCACCGAACGGGAAGATCCCTCGGTTGATCTCGATCTGCCCGAACCGGGTGTCCTCCGCGGCCACCCGGACGTCCGCCGCGAGCAGCAGCTCGATGCCGATGGTGAGGCAGTGGCCCCGCACGGCCATCACCAGGGGCTTCGTGCGGCGCCGGCCGTAGAGCCCGAGCGGATCCACCAGGTCCGCGGGGAACAGCGGCGCGCCGCTCGCGACCTGTGGCCCCACCTCCGCGAGGTCGAGCCCCGCGGTGAACGATTTCCCATGGCCAAACAGCACCGCGCAGCGAAGCGCCGGGTCGTCCTCGTAGTCGGTGAGCGCCTGGGCGAGCTCGCGGAGCGCCGTGAGGTCGAACGCGTTCAGCTTCTCTGGGCGGCTGAGGCCGATGGCCAACACCGCTCCCCTCACCTCGCGCGTGATCCTAGACAGCTCTGCCAGCATGGTGCCTCCTCGCCTCACTTCATGGGGGTGATGTCGCCGCACGTCGTGTGACGCCGCCATGCTCCTCCCTACCACGGCGTGCTCGGGCGCTGCTATACGAGGGCGGTGCCGCTCACGTCGCTGAGCCCTCAATGATCATCCTCGGGTAATGAGACGGGTTACCGGTTAGCGGCGATCGCTACCGCCGCGGCGCACCCACCGAGCGTAGCGGCGCAGCCACGCTAGAGGCCCTCGCTCGGGCTCCGGGCGGCTCGCGGGCTCCTGGCAGGCGGTGAAGCGCGCCGTGACGTCCTCGCGATCGAAGCTGCCGGTCCGCCCGATCAGCACGATCACGCTCTCGTGAGGTCCCGAGCCGAACGGCGCGCCACGATCCACCCGCGCCCTCCCCCCCACGCCCTGCAGCACCACCTGATGGTCCGGGTGCTGGCGCAGCCAGAGGAGCCCCTTGAAGCGGTACACCCCGCGCGGGAGATCCGTGATCACCGCGCGCAGCCGCGTCAGATCGAGCGGCTCCGGCAGGCGCAGCGTGAGGCTGCTGAAGCCGTGGTGCAGCTCACGCACCACATCATCAGTGTCGCTGACTTCAGCCGAGCCTCCTATTTCGTCAGTATCTCTGATTTCAATCGCGGGGCTCGACGCCAGCTCGTCCCTATCACTGACTCGAGCCGCGGTGCCCAGCGCCCCGCGCTCGTCGTCGCTCATCTCAAGGGCGCCCGCCGCCTCATGGGTCAGGGCGCGGGGGCCGCGCGGGGAGGCGTCGAGCAGCACCTCGAGCGGTACGTCAGCATAGCTGACCTCGAGCTGGGGCGCGGCGCCGGCGAAGCGCCGCACCTCAGCGCGGCAAGCGGTGAGCTCCGCCTCGCTCGCCGCGTCCACCTTGTTGACGATCACCCAGTCGGCTTGATCGAGCTGATCGCGCGCCAGGCTGAGATCGCGCGGCTCGAGCGCGCCGATGGCGCTGGCGTCCACCACGCTGACCACGCACTCGAGCTGCACCGTGCTCGCGCGATCGAGCGCGGTGAAGGTCGAGAGCAGCACCCGCGGATCGGCGATGCCGCTCGCCTCCACCACCACCCGCTCCACCCGATCGGGCTCCGGCGCCAGCTGAAGCGCCTCCACCGCGCCGAGCAGATCACCGCGCACCGAGCAGCAGATGCAGCCATTGCTGAGCACGATGGTGTCGCCGCGCACGTCGACGATCAGGCTGGCGTCGATGCTCACGTCACCGAAGTCGTTCACCAGCACCGCCGTCCGCAGCTCATGGGTCGCCGCGAGGATTCGGTTCAGCAGGGTGGTCTTGCCGGCGCCGAGGAAGCCGGTGATCAGGACCGCCCGGAGCGGCGGGGGTCGGGGCACTGGGGCGAGTGTAGCCGACTGGCGTGCTGCGCGTGGCGGCGCACCTCGCGGCGGCACCTGGAGCATTGCGGCGGCTCGAGCTGGCGCGGCTCGCCCTGTCTCTCGGGCGTTGCTCGAACGTTTCACGGCCGGTCAGCGCCTCTCGTCCAACCCCCCGAACCCGATCCCTCAGCGCGCTATCCACGGATCCTTCAGGCTCGGCGCAGGCTTTGCGGGCGATCGGGCGCGGGTCCAGGTCGACGCGTCGGACGAGCGACGCTTCTCTCGCGAGACCGCAGCGGCTGGTTTCCTAGCCCGCGGCGAGCGTGTATAGGGGATCTCGACCCCCGCCCGTGGCCGACGCCCGGAAGGTGCCCTATATCGCCGGTGTCCGAGCCGGCGGGCCGTCGGGGTCGAGTCCATGACCGCTCGCGCGACGCCTCCGGCGAGGCGCGACCACTGAGGAGAGCTATGAGCCAGGCAAGACTGATCTACGGCGGCAAGGAGTACGAGCTTTCAGTCGTCGAAGGGAGCGAGGGCGAGAAGGGGGTGGACATCCAGAACCTGCGCAGGGACAGCGGGCTCGTCACCCTCGACCCTGGGTACGGCAACACCGCGTCCTGTGAGAGCGCCATCACCTTCATCGACGGGGAGAAGGGGATCCTGCACTACCGCGGCTACCCCATCGATCAGGTCGCCACGCGCGCTCGCTTCACCGAGGTCTGTTACCTGCTCATCTACGGTGAGCGCCCCACCCCCGAGCAGCTGGCTGACTTCCGCGCGCGGATGACCAAGCACACCCTGCTTCATGAGGACATGAAGAAGTTCTACGAGGGGTACCCGCCCGGCGCGCACCCGATGGCGATCATGGCGGCGATGGTGGCGAGCCTCTCCACCTTCTACCCCGACACGGAGGAGGAGCTGGAGCGGAACATCATCCGCGTGCTCGCCAAGAGCAAGACGCTCGCGGCCTTCGCCTTCAAGAAGTCGATTGGTCACCCCTTCATCTACCCGCGCAACGATCTGAGCTGGCCCGCCAACTTCTTGCGCATGATGTTCGCGGTCCCGGCCGAGGACTACGAGGTGCCGAAGGTCTACGAGGAGGCGATGAACATGCTGCTCATCCTCCACGCGGATCATGAGCAGAACTGCAGCACCTCCACCATGCGCATGGTGGGCAGCAGCGAGGCCAACCTGTTCGCCTCCATCTCCGCGGCCATCTGTGGCTTGTGGGGCCCGCGGCACGGCGGCGCCAACCAGGCCGTGATCGAGATGCTCGAGCAAATCCAGGCGGCGGGCGGCGACTACGAGACCTTCCTGGACAAGGTGAAGAAGGGCGAGGACGGCGTGCGCCTGATGGGCTTCGGGCACCGCGTCTACAAGAACTTCGACCCCCGGGCGAAGCTCCTCAAGGAGCAGGCGGACGCCATCTTCGAGAAGATGGGGATCCATGATCCGCTGCTCGACCTCGCCAAGCGCATCGAGGAGCGCGCCCTCTCCGACGAGTATTTCATCAAGCGCAAGCTCTACCCGAACGTCGACTTCTACAGCGGCATCATCTACCGCGCGATGGGTATCCCCACGGAAATGTTCACGGTGATGTTCGTGCTCGGCAGGCTCCCCGGGTGGATCGCCCACTGGATGGAGCAGCGCAACGACCCCAAGGGCTACCGCATCCACCGCCCGCGCCAGATCTACACCGGCGCCACCCTGCGCGAGTTCGAGGACCGCGGCACGCTGCTCCTTTAGAGCACTTCGGTAAGCGGGGCGCGCTCACGGCTTCGGTGAGCGGGGCGCGCTCATATGGCAGCCGCAGCGCCGAAAACTGGGCCAGGCGTGGCTCGGCTGGCTAAGCGGCTGCCATGCGCCAAGCGCACTCGCACGTGTTGGCCGCGGCCGCGGTCTGTTTGGGGGTTGGCCTCGTCGCCTGCCAGGGCAGCGACGCCTCGGGCGCCGCACCGGAGCCGAGCAGCGCGGCGGTCGGAGCGCCGAGCGGCGAGACGGCGCCCGCCGGGGCCTCGCAGCGCGGCGTGAAGCGCGCCGCCAAACCCCCAAAAAAGAAGCCAACGAGCGGCGCGAAGGCGACGTCCACCGTCGATCCGGAGCGAGTCAGTGAGGCTGACGGTGGCATCCCCGCGAGCGCGGCGGTGCTGACGGCGCAAGGAGCTGCCGCGCGAGGGGCTGCAGCGCGAGGGGCCCAAGGCGCTGGCCTCGAAGGCGCGGATGATGAGGCGGCCTGCCCGAGTGACATGCAGCTCGTGAGCGGCGACTACTGCCGCAACGTGGCGCCGCGCTGCCTCGAGTACGTGAACGACGTGGAGGGCTCGCCGGATCTGAGCCGCTGCAAGCGCTTCGCTTCACCCGTCCAGTGCACTGACAGTCAGCCCAGGCGCCCGATGCGGTTCTGCATGGATCGCTACGAGTGGCCGAACAAACAGGGTGAGCTGCCGCACACCTTGGTGAGCTGGGAAGACGCCGCGCGCCTGTGTAACAGCGCGGGCAAGCGGCTGTGCACCGAGAGCGAGTTCAACTTCGCCTGCGAGGGGGAGCAGCTGTACCCTCACGCGACGGGCTACGAGCGCGACGCGAACAAGTGCAACATCGACCGCGAGTTCAAGAAGCGGCGCCGCGAGTTCTTGCCGCGCGAGGCTTGCGAGGCGAGCCCATCGTGCAAGGCGGAGTTCGAGCGCTTGGATGGGCGCGAGCCAGCGGGCTCACGGCCGGAGTGCGTGTCGCCGTTCGGCATCCATGACCTGAACGGCAACGTGAACGAGTGGGTGAGCATGCCTTGGCAGGCGCCGGGCAAGCGCTCGGCGATCAAGGGAGGCTGGTGGGGGCCCGTGCGTAACCGCTGCCGCCCCATCGTGCAGAGCCATGGGGAGACCTACATCGGGTACGAGGTGGGCTTCCGGTGCTGCGCGGCGGCGGACGGGAGTGACGGCGCCAGCAGCGCAGCGCCTGACGAGTCGGGGGACGGCGCCAAGACGGCGGGCGACGAGGGAGCGCGAGCAGCGGGCGAAGCGGCGGTGTCGCTGGCGCCTGCGCCATAGGCTACAGCGCCTGCGCCATAGGGCTGCAGCGCCGTCAGCCAGCCCCACGAAGACCACGAGCCGGCGGCGCGGCGTCACGAGCCTAGCCGTAGTGCTGGACATGCGAAAGTTATGGGGTCAGGCTGTGCGCGCTCGTGATCCGACGGCTGCTCACCACCGCCTCGCTCTGCGTTGGCCTCGCCTTGGCTCAGCTCGCCACCCCCGCGCTCGCGGAGGCGAAGCAGCGCGAGCACACCGTGATGTCCGGCCAGCGCCTGGGCAGCATCGCCAAGCGCTACCAGATCAGCGTGGAGGCCCTGTGCGCCGCCAACGGGATCCGCCCGCGGGACATCATCCGCCCCGGACAGAAGCTGATCATCCCGCCGCGCGGCGAGAGCCCGGAGGAGGCGCAGAAGCGCGCGCGCTCGGCTCCAGAGGCTTCGCCCAAGGCCGCAGAGAAGGCCCCCGCCAAGGCGCCGGAGAAGCCCCCTGCGGTGGAGAAGGCTCCCGCCAAAGCCCCCGAGAAGGCAGCGCCGGTCAAGCGCGCTGAAGGGCCGCAGGCGGTGCACACTGTGGTGTCCGGGCAGCGCCTCGGCAGCATCGCCAAGCGCTACCGCGTCACCATCGCGGCCATCGCCTACGCGAATGACCTCGACGCGGCCGCCACCATCAAGCCGGGGCAGAAGCTGGTGATCCCGGCTTCGAGCGACGAAGACGGCGCCGCGGCGCGCGCCGCTCGCGACGCGGGTCGCGTGGCGGGGCTCACGCCACCGAAGCCAGCGCCGGCAGCCAAGGCGAGCGCGAAGGGCGCGAAGGTCAGCTGGACGCAGTACCAGCGGCGGCCCGCCAAGCGCGGCTACCTCACCCTGATCGGCTTCAACAGCTCGTGGAAGGGCTACGTGACGGCGCCGGGCGGCAAGCTCAACCCAGGCGCGCGCATCGCGATCTCGAAGGTGCTGGACGCCTCGGGGCTCGAAGGCGGCGTCCACCCGCGGTTGATCCAGCTGCTGGTGGAGGTGAGCGACACCTTCGGCGGCCGCCCGATCCGCATCGTCAGCGGGCACCGCACCGCGAGCTACGCGCGGGCGTCACGCCACACCTTGGGGCACGCCGTGGACTTCAGCGTGCCGGGGGTGCCGAACGAGGCGCTGCGCGACTTCCTGCTCCGGATGGATCAGGTGGGCGTCGGTTACTACCCCAACTCGAGCTTCGTTCACCTCGACGTGCGCGGCAGCAAGACCTACTGGGTGGACCACTCGGGCCCCGGTGAGGCGCCGCGCTACTCGTACATCGGGCGCGGGCCAGAGGTTAAGAAGTAGCCCGGCGCCGCGGAAGCGCGCGGCAGCGGGTTTGCTAGTGAGCTCGACGGACAGCCTCGAGAGCACAAAAAAAAAGCGCCCTGAGCGGCGACCTCCCCAGATTGCCGCTCAGGGCTAGGTGACGGGGTCACCCATAGCCTGCGCCCCACTCGAGGGCTCGTCTTGGTACCCCGCGGCGAGGAAAAGCTTCCTTCACTTTTTAACGGGCGGGTTTGAAACCCGCCCCTACCGAGATCTACGGCGCTTCTTGAGACCCGCCCTTACCGAGATCTACGGCGCTTCAGGGCACTGCGAGCGGTAGGCACGGGGTGTCGAACACGTGCACTCCCGCTTCGAGCCCGCGCTCTTGGTTCACTCCGAAGCTGGTGGCGGCGAGGGTGAGCGGGCTGTTGGTGAAGGCGAGGAACACGCACATCTCTTGGTCACCGATGCCGTAGCCCACCGCGACGTCCCGCGGGTTGTCGTACTCGCACGTGAGCCGCACCCCCTCGGCGCCGGCGAAGCGCACCGGTGGATTGAGCGTGGCTCCGAGCGGATCCCCAACCCCACCGCGCGTCTCGAAGATGGTGACGTCGTCACGCGTACCGCCCACCATCGACAGCCGGAGCCCCGCGCCCAGCTCATGGTAGTGCGGCAGCACGTAGAACAGCTCGAAGTCTGGCGTGGTGCCGAGCTGCTCCTGATAGCTCGGCGCGATGGGGCAGCTCATGTCGAAGCGCGAGCGGCTCTGCGGCGGGATGTCGAGGAGCATGTTGGTCATGCTGATCGGCCGCAGCACCTCGGTGACCTGCTCGGCGGGCAGGGTGCGCACCTCGAACTGGAACCCCGACTCGATCGGGCGCGCGCTGGTGTTGAACAGGTGCGCTTGCCCCACCACCCGTGAGCGCGGCGGGATGCGGAAGGCAGCGCCCTCGGGGAACTGCTGGATGTCGTGGGTCGCCTGCGTGCTCTGCGCGAAGAACACGCCGCCGCGGAGCCCGGCGCGGACGAGGTCGAAGCCACGCGCCTCGCAGTCCCAGGCGCCGTCTTCCCCCGGGTAGTCATCCTCCGCGACGAAGAACCAGTTGGAGTGGTGCCAACCACCCCCGTTGAAGCCATCCACCCGGTGGACCCACAGCTCCTCCTCGTTGTGGAGCGTCCAGCTGAGGCAGGTGCCCGCGTCCTCGAAGCCCGGCTCGAGGCTGATGGGGTCGAAGTGATGATCGAGATCCGCGGGGCTCAGCCCAGGCGTTGGCTCCGCTTCGTCAGCTCCACAGCCCATCAGCGCCACCGCGACGAGCGCCGCCAGCGAGCCGCGCCCGGCGAGCGCCGGGACACAGCGCGAGGAGCGCGCCACGCGGCGAGCCACACCCTCGAGCGCCCAGAAAACCCGTCCCGCCATGGTCATGATAGTCCCAGAGGGTCGCGGGTGGCGCCAGCCCGAAAGCACCTACCTCGCGCGCCAGCGAGCGGGTCCAGGCTCACAATGAGGCTGAGCCCCGGAGGACTCAGAAGCCTGAGAGCCTCGTCCTCCTCCACGTCCACACCGTCGCTTCAATGGGGCTGAGCCCTGCGGACTCAGAGGGTGGTGGGTGCTCCTCAGCGCGCCATCATGCGCCGCCTCAAGCGGGCCCGGCATCGCAGCGCACGCCGCGCAACACCCCGATGTTGTTGCCCTCGATGCACTCCTCCGTGGTCCCCTCCGGGTCGGCGACCACGTAGACGTCCGTCGGGTCGCTCGACACCGGCGCCGAGCAGCTCACCTCGATGCACGCGCCGACGCCCACCGTCGCTGCGATGCTGGTCTCGCACAGCACGTTCCCAGTGGCGCTCCCCGCGTGGAAACGCACCGGCGCGCCCACCCCGATGGGCAGCGTGCCGCGGTTGCAGATGGAGGCGGAGAGCGTCGCCACGCCGCGCTCGCAGGTGAAGGGCGCGCCGCGCGCCGTCAAATCCGGGATGCCGAGCGCCTCCAGATCGCCTTGCACGTTCTGACGGAAGTTGTTGAGGTCGGCTTGCTGCCAGTTGCGCTGCACGGCGGACGTCATCGGGATCTCTCCGCGGTCGCCCACGTGGGTCACGGCGTAGGCGTGCTGGTTCCACACCGGGCGCGAGGCCGCCCAGCGGTCCATCACGTCGCGCAGCACCACCACGCCGCGGCTCCGCTCATAGGTCGTGGAGGGCATCAGCGGATCCGTCGCCGGGCAGCTGATGTTCCCGTAGTCGTTCACCGAGGAGACAATTTCCGTATGGAAATCGCCATCGACGTCGACGATCACCGGGTTCTCATAGGTGGTGCCGCTGGAGCGCGAGGCGCTGTAGAGCACGGTGCCCGTCTTCCCGTCGTAGATGCGGAGGAAGCACTCATCGGCGTACACCGCCTCGGCGGAGCCGTCCGCGTCGAAGTCGAACACGGACGAGCCGGTGACCCGCGAGCTCATGTCTTGCGACGGTTGGCTCCACAGCACGCCGTCCGTGCGCGCCTGACCATTGCAGCCCGCCGGGTCGCCGCCGCTCAAGCAGTCGAAGTCGAACACCACGTACTGCCCAGCGCCCGCGGTCGCGAACTCGCGCCGCCCATCACCATCGAAGTCCGCGATGGTCGGCGCGCCGCCACCGCCGCCTGGCACCGCGAACGGCCCGAACACCACGGTGCCCTCCAGCGTCTGCACCCGGATCGTCCCGTCGGAGACGACCACCACCTCCGGGCGATCTTCACCGCCGAAGGCCGCGAGCGGGAAGTTGCCGAGCTCCGCCACGGCCACCTGCCCCGCGGTGAGCGCGCCGTTGAAATACGGCTCGACCACCCAGGTGCGGCTCGCGGTGTCCCAGCCGTAGATGGCGTTGCCCGTCACCAGCTCGACGCCGCCGTCGTGATCGACGTCGGCCACCACCGGGACCACGCCCACGCTGTAGGCGAGGAAGCCGAGATCACTCGAGATCAGGCAACCGTCAGCGTCATAGACGACCCCGCCGTACAAAATCTCGGGGACGCCGTCGTCGTCCAGATCATGGATCGAGGGGCCGCTCCACTTGTCGGTGCCGCCCGTGTTGTCGGGCACGTCGGGCGGACCGCCAGGGATGGAGCAGCTGCCGGAGCGCCACAGCTGGCTGAAGGTGCCCGCCGCCGCGTCGTAACGGAACGCGTACAGCCCACCTTGGTGCGCCGGCGCCACGATCTCGGCGCGCCCGTCGCCATCCAAATCGCCCAGCGCGACCCCGGAGGGTGACATCAGCCCCTCCGGGAAGGTGAACTGCTGCTCGCAGGTGGCGCCGTCGATCACCCGCAGCACGCCAGGGGCGTGGTAGCTCCCCGCGGTCGGGAAGCTGACGAACGCGATCGAGGGGCGGAGCGTGTTCGGATCGCCGTCGAAGTTGAAGTCGACGACCATCGGCGTGCTCATCACGTGGATGTGGTCAGGGAATGGATCGCCGGGCGGCGGCCCCGTCCACGCGCACTGGACCTGCGGCTCGATGGCGCCGATGTCGATGCTGACGGTGCACGACGCGTTGTGATCGTGGCCGGCGGGGACGCCGAACGGGATGCAGTGGCCGTCGCGACAGTAAGTGTCGTTCTGGCACTCCTCCGAGCTGGTGCAGGCGCCCTCCGACGGCGCGCACAGATCCTCCACGCACACGTCGCCCGCCGCGCAGCAGCGCGCGCCGCACGCCACGCCGACGTCGCAGTCCCCGCTGCCGGTGCCGCCCGTCGCCCCGGCGTCGAAGGTCAGCCCTGCTGTCCCACCCGAGCCGCCGCCCGCGCTGCCGCCGTCGCCCGCGGCGCCGCCTGCGCCTGGAGACTGGCACCTGCCCGCGATGCACTCACCGAACACGCAGTCAGCGTTCGTCTGACAGCCGCCCGAAGCGGTGTCGCCACCCCCTCCGCACGCCGTCGCGCCCGACAGCACCGCCACGGCGGCGCCGACACAACCCACGAGCCCCCGAACCCAAGCACGGCTGACCATGCCGCAGTATCGCAGAAGGCGGGCCGCTCCGCAGCCCCGATCAGGTCAATCTAGCTCACGTGCTGCGCTGCTCAGCGCACGCTGGGTGGCAGCGACGCGCGGTGGAGCGCCGGCAGCTTCTCCGCGAGCCGCGCCTCCAAGCCGGAGAAGTCGTATTTGTCGGGGCGCTGATCGCGCGGCAGCGCGGCGATGTCGTAGGCCGCCGAACGCGCGGCCTCGAGCTTGGGCCGTGGCAGACCGAGCTGCTCGCCCAGCTGCCTCAACGTGGACAGCTCAGCCGCGTTGACCACTCCATCCACTTGCGCGAGCCACGAGGCCACCGCGTAAGTGACCGCCTGCTGCCAGCCGTCCAGCTCGCTCAAGTCGATCGACGCGAGCTCCACGCGCTCGGTGGCCGCGCTGGTGACCGCCTCGGCGTCCTCGGGGCTCAGCCCGTAGGCGGAGACCGCGCGGGCCAGCGCCTTGGACTCATCTTGCTTCAGCAGACCATCCGCCGCGACGACGGCGGCGATGGCGAGGAACGACTCACGAGGCAGGGTTGAGGAAGACATCGCGGCGCGAGCCTACCCGACGCCTCGCGCGGTGACTACCCGTTCGAGGCCTCACGGCGTGGTGCCGTCCAACCCACTCCCTCACCCTCGTCCAGAGAACGGGGGTTCGCCCCCACTGCCTGTCGCCCCACGTCACCGCGAACCCACCGAGCGGCCTCCAACTGCCAGAAACGAAACAAGGCAGCCACGAGGGGCTGCCTTTGCTTGGCTTGGCTTGGTCTCTGGCGCGGCGGGTTGGGCTGCGACAGCGTTGGGCCGTGACAGAGCTTCGATGGTGGCGGGGCGGACGGGACTCGAACCCGCGGCCTCCGGCGTGACAGGCCGGCGTTATAACCAACTTAACTACCGCCCCGAAGCGGTGGAGCGGGTGTTTAACACAGGTGCTCCACGTGACAAGCCGAAAAATGAGCGGGCGTCAGTCTCCGCGGGCCCAGCTGGGGCGCGGGATGGGCTCGATCCCCACCAGATCCAGGCCATAGGCGTCGAGCCCCACCAGGCGCTGGGCGCTCGAGCTCGAGAGCACCTTGAGCTGCCGCACACCGCAGTCCACCAAGATCTGACAGCCGATGCCGAGATCGCGGAACTCCGGCTTCACCTCGCTGGTGCTGCGGCGGCGCGGGCCGGCGCTCTTGTCCTTGAGGACGTAGCGGCGCACGGCGTCATATCGACTGAGCTCCTGACCACCCAGGTAGACCACCACCCCCACCCCCTCCTTCACGATCGCGTCGAGCGCGCCGTGCAGCTGCCAACCCGAGGCGGTGTCGCGGCCGCGGAACACGTCGCCCACCAAGCACTCGTGCTGCACCCGCACCGGGACGGGACCCTGTGCGTCCTCGGGCTTGCCGTGGATCAGCACCAGGTGCTCGGCGCCATCCACCACGCTCCGATACACCCGGAGCCGGAAGTCGTCGCCGTGCGCGCAGGGGAACGGCGTCTCCACCAGGCGCTCCACCAGGCGATCGCGGCGCAGGCGGTAGTCGATCAAGTCAGCGATGCTGCACACGAGCAGCTGATGCTCCTCGGCGAAGCGCGTGAGATCCGGCAGCCGCGCCATGCTGCCGTCCTCCTTGAGGATCTCGCAGATCACCGCGGCGGGCTTCAGCCCCGCCAGCTTCGCGAAGTCGACGGAGCCCTCGGTCTGCCCGGTGCGCACCAGCACGCCACCTGGCCTGGCCCGGAGCGGGAACACGTGCCCTGGCACCACGATGTCATCCGGCGAGGCCTGGTCAGCGATTGCGACTTGTACCGTGCGCGCGCGATCTTGCGCGGAAATGCCCGTGGTGACCCCGGTGCGCGCCTCGATGCTGACGGTGAACGCCGTCTCGAAGGGCGAGGAGTTGTTCTCCACCATCATCGGCAGCTCCAGGCGCCGCAGCTGCTCGTCGGTGAGCGACAGGCAAATCAGCCCGCGCCCATGGCGCGCCATGAAGTTGATGGCCTCCGCGGTGCAACGCTCGGCGGCGATCACGAGGTCCCCTTCGTTCTCGCGGTCCTCGTCATCCACCAGGATGATCATCTCCCCGCGGCGGATGGCCTCGATCCCTGCTTCTACGCTCGCTAACGCCATGGCGCCGCGAGCCTAGCCACGGCGACCCGCTTCCACAACCGAACGCCACGCGCCTGGCCAAGGAGGCGCACCACGGAGCACACCGAAGGGCGACGCCAAGCGCTGGCGCCGCCCCGTTCGGTGTCGCTCGGGCTCAGGCCTGACGCCGACGGCGCAGCAGCCCCAACCCCAGCAGCGCGAGCCACGCCCACTGCCGCGGCGCCGTGTCCCCCGGGACCTGGCAGCCGCAGCCGCTCGCCTCGGTCTGCTGACCGCGCCCGATGCCTGGCCCGCTGCCAGCGGCGCCGCCAGAGCCCGCGGTGCCGCCCGAGGCGCTGCTGCCGCCGGTGCCCCCGACCCCGCCGATGCCGATGTTGCCGCCGATGCCGATGCTGCCACCGGTGCCACCGCCGCCGGTGCCGCCCGTGGCGTTCTCGTCGTCCACGCAGCTCCCCGCCTCGCACTTCTGGCCCACCGGGCAGCTGGCGCCCTCACAGTCGTCGACGCAGGTGCCTGAGACGCAGTGGGTGTTCGGGGCGCAAGTCACCTCCCCGCAGCCCTCCGTCACGCAAGCGAGCGACGCCGAGCCGCACTCGAAGCCGCTATCGCAGCCGGTGCAGCCGCACTTCAGCACGCACACGCCGAGCGTCGGCTCGCAGTAGTAGTCCGACTCACAGGTGACCCCCTCACAGGGATCCAGGCAGGCGCCCTGACGGCACAGCTGACCATGGGGGCAGGCCACGTCATCGCACGGCGCGCGGCACTGGCCGCGCACGCACACCTGGCCCGCGTCACAGCTCACGCCGACGCAGTCGGTGTCCACGCACAGCCCGTTCTCACACTGGAAGCCGGCCGCGCACTTGAACTCGCCGCCGCTACACGAGGGGCGACACACGCCGCGATCACAGACCAAGCCCTCACCGCACAGCTCGCCCTCATCCACCTCGCCGTCGCAGTCGTCGTCGATGGCGTTACAGACCTCTGGGGTGGCGGTCTCGTTGGGGAGGCACTCCACGGCGCCCGAGATGCACTGGGTGGTGCCGAAGCCGCACTTGCCCTGCTCCCCCGTGTCACAAGGCAGCCCGCCGCCCGAGCAGCGGATCCCCTCGACGCGCATCAGCAGGTCTTCGAAGTCGTTGTCACCGCCGGTGAAGAGATCTTCCCACCCGAAGTAGAACGCCGGCTGCAGATCGGCCCGCGTCGTGTTCATGATCAGGAGGTGGATCCAGTTCGTGGGTGAACCGGGGGTGTTGTCGTCGTTGTACCGGTCCTCGCTGTAGAAGAAGTAGCCGAGGGTGTTGGCGAGGTCATCCCACCTGACGCAGTTGCCGACCGCGCCCTGGGTGGTGGCCTGGAAGAATCCGATGTCACCACCCGCCCAGCGCGGATCGGAGCGCACGTCGAGCGTCTTCACGGTGCCGACGCCCTCCGTGCAGGTGATGAACTCGTAGAGCTCCTGCGGGTCCGGCTTGCTGCCGGTGACGTTGTACCAACCGAACGAGTTCGCCTGGCCTCCACCGCGCGCGATCACCGTGAAGGTGAGCGAGCACTGCGGCGTGAAGGTCTGCGGCGTGATCGCCGCGTCCGTCAGCGGCTCGATCGTCTCGCCCTCGGCGCTCAGGAAGCTCCGCAGCGCGTTGCCGACGGGGATGACGGTGCCGTCCGGCTGCTCCAGCGCCGCGGCCGGCAGCGTGAAGGCGAGCGCCGCCAGCGCGAGTGAGGTGGAGATCCCGAAGCGACGTGTGCGACCCATTCGCCAAGCATACAGGCGGATGGGCCTCGCACCAATCGAGGGCGCGCCCGGGCGCAGAACGTGAGCGTCTGTCTCAGCGCGCTGCACGCCGTATCCTGGCGGCTCCTCGGATTGGGGTTGGACGGCACCTCGCCGCTCAGCGACGTGAGGGCGGCACACGAATGTTTCGTCCCAGATCACGAGAGCCACCGATCGGCTGCGTCAGCCACCCAGCGCCGCTCATGAGCGGCGCCAGGCGCCCAGCGCCGCTCGTGAGCGGCGTCGGCGCTCAGCGTCTCCAGTGGGCGGACACGGGCTCGAACCGTGGACATCCAGCTTGTAAGGCTGGCGCTCTACCAACTGAGCTATCCGCCCTGAGCCATCCGCTCAGCCCGCCGAGGCGGGCCCGCCCACCTAGCACAGGCCTGGCGCGTAGCCACTCCCGACCACTCGCGGGGCTTCGCAGCGCGGAGAAGCAGCGTGCCTGGCACGGGCGTCAACACTTCACGCGCCGGCGCCCGGCTGCTCACCGGGCGGCGCCGCGGGTGGCTTGGGCAAGCTGCCGCGCTCCTCCGTGAAGAGCTCGCCCTGCCGGTACTCCAGGGTGAGCTTGCGCGGGCCGAACATCGCCGTGGGATCCTCCAGCACCAGCGCCTCGCGCAGCACGTCGTCCATGTGATCCACCAGCACGAGCCGCATCTGCTTCAGCACGCGCCGGGGCACCTCGCGCAAGTCCTTGCGGTTCTCCTTGGGGAGCAGCACGGTGTCGATGCCGTTTCGGTGCGCCGCGAGCAGCTTCTCGCGCAGGCCGCCGATCGGCATCACGCGGCCTCGCAGCGTGATCTCCCCCGTCATCGCCACGTTGGAGCGCACTGGGATCCGCGTGAGGGCGCTGGCGATGCTGGTCGCCATCGTCACCCCCGCGCTCGGGCCGTCCTTCGGGACGAACTCGGGGAAGTGCACGTGCACGTCGAGCTTCTGGTAAAAATCCTTCTCCAGCCCGAGCTCGCTCGCGCGGCTCCGGATGTAGCTGAGCGCCGCCTGCGCGCTCTCCGTCATCCCCTTCTCGAGCAGCCCGGTGATCACCAGCTTGCCGCTGCCGGGCACCACGCTCACCTCGCTGTCGAGGATGTCGCCGCCGTAGGCCGAGACGGAGAGGCCATGGGTGAGGCCCACCTCGTCCGCCTCCTCCTTCTTGCCCAGGCGGTACTTCGGCACCCCGAGGTACTTGGGCACGTCGCTCGCTTCCACGCGGAAATGACCCTCGCGCCCCTCCTTCACCACCTGGAGCGCGACCTTACGGCAGATGCCGCCGAGCTCACGCTCGAGGTTCCGCACGCCGGCCTCCTTCGTGTAGTGATGGATCACCGTGCGGATCGCCGGCTCGGTCACGTCGAGGCTCACCCCAGTGAGGCCGCACTCCTTCTGCTGCCGCGGGATCAAGTAGCGCCGCGCGATGTTCAGCTTCTCGTACTCCGTGTAGCCGCTGAGCTCGATGATCTCCATGCGGTCACGGAGCGGGATCGGGATGCCGCTCAAGGTGTTGGCCGTGGTGATGAACATCACGTCCGACAGGTCGTAGTCCAAGTCGAGGTAGTGATCGTTGAAGGTGCTGTTTTGCTCCGGGTCGAGCACCTCCAGCAGGGCAGACGCCGGATCCCCACGGAAATCCGTGCTCATCTTGTCGATCTCGTCGAGCAAGAACACGGGGTTGTTCGAGCCCACCTTCTTCAGGTTCTGCACCAGCTTGCCTGGCAGCGCGCCGATGTAAGTGCGCCGGTGCCCGCGGATCTCTGCTTCGTCGCGCACGCCGCCTAAGCTCAGCCGCACGAACTTTCGCCCGGTGGAGCGCGCGATGCTGCGCGCCAGGCTCGTCTTGCCCACGCCGGGCGGGCCCACGAAGCACAGGATGGGGCCCTTCAAGGTGCGGGTCAGCGCCTGCACCGCGAGGTACTCGATGATGCGCTCCTTGCACTTCTTGAGGCCGTGGTGGTCCTCATCGAGGATCGACTGCGCCTCCTCGATGTCGTAGCGCTCCTCCGTCTTCTCGTCCCAGGGCAGCGCCAGCACCCAATCGATGTAGTTTCGCACCACGGTCGCCTCGGCGCTCGTGGGGTGCATCATCTTGAGCTTCTTGATCTCCTTCTGGACCTTGCCCTGAGCCTCCTCGGAGAGCTTCTTCTTCTTGAGCTTCTCCTCGATCTCCGCAAGCTCACTCTTGAACTCGTCGCGCTCACCGCCGCCGAGCTCCTTCTGAATCGCCTGCATCTGCTCGTTGAGGTAGTACTCCTTCTGCGTCTTCTCCATCTGCTTCTTGACGCGGGAGCGGATCTTCTTCTCGACCTGCAGGATCTCTATTTCGGCCTGCATCAGCTCGTACAGGCGCTCGAGGCGCACCTTGGCGTCGAGCAGCTCGAGCAGGCCCTGACGATCCCCGAGCTTGATGGTCGGTAGGTTGGCGGCGATGGTGTCCGAGAGCCGACTCGGCTCGTCGATGCTCTGGACGCTCATCAGCACCTCAGGCTGCACCTTCTTGTTCAGCTTGACGTACACCTCGAAGGTGCTCTGCACGCTGCGCACGAGCGCCTGCACCTCGACGTCGCTCGTGGCGTCGTCCGGCAGCTCCTCCGCCTCCACCACGAAGTAGCTCTGCGTCTCCAGGTAGCGCTTGATGCGCGCGCGGCGGCGACCCTCCACCAGCACCTTCACGGTGCCGTCAGCCAACCGAAGCAGCTGCACCACCACCCCGATGGTGCCCACCGTGTAGATGTCGTCCGGCGTGGGGTCGTTGGTCTTGGCGTTCTTCTGCGCCGCGAGGAAGATCTCCTTGTCGCGACCCATCGCGTCGTCGAGCGCCGCGATGCTCTTCTCCCGCCCCACGAACAGCTGGGACACCATGTGGGGGAACACGATGATGTCGCGGAGCGGCAGCGCCGGCAGGGACCGAGCGTCGGGGGTGTCTTTGTCAGTCTTGAAGAACATGGGCGTCCCTAGCGGGTTTGGTTTGCCTGCGCCAGCCGTGGCTCAGGCGAGCTCCGCTTCCTTCTCGTACACGACGAGCGGCCGCTCCTTGGTCAGGATCACGTCCTCGTTGATCACGACCTCGTTGACGCCCTTGGCGGACGGGATTTCATACATGATCTCCAGCATCGCCTCCTCGATGATGGCGCGCAGGCCGCGCGCGCCGCTCTGACGCTCGATCGCGCGCCGCGCCACCGCCGAGAGCGACGCGGGGGTGAAGGTGCACTTCACGCCGTCCATCTCGAACAGCTTCTGGTACTGCTTCACCAAGCTGTTCTTGGGCTTGGTCAGGATGTCGACCAACGCGTCCTCCGTGAGCTCGTGCAGCGTGGCGATCACCGGCAGGCGCCCGATGAACTCGGGGATGAGGCCGAACTTCAGTAAGTCCTCCGGCTGAACCGATTCGAGCAGCTGACCAAGCCGGAACTCCTCCTTGCTCTTGATGTCGGCGCCGAAGCCGAGCCGGCTCTGCCCCAGGCGGCGCTGGATGATCTGATCGAGCCCCACGAAGGCGCCGCCGCAGATGAACAGGATGTTCGTGGTGTCTATCTGGAGGAAGTCTTGCTGGGGGTGCTTGCGGCCACCCTTCGGGGGCACGTTGGCGACGGTGCCCTCGATGATCTTCAAGAGCGCCTGCTGCACGCCCTCCCCGGAGACGTCGCGGGTGATGCTCGGGTTGTCGCTCTTACGGCTGATTTTGTCGATTTCGTCGATGTACACGATGCCGCGCTGAGCACGCTCCACGTCGTGATCGGCGTTCTGCAGCAACTGGACGATGATGTTCTCGACGTCCTCACCGACGTAGCCCGCCTCGGTGAGGGTGGTGGCGTCCGCGATGGCGAACGGCACCTTGATGATCTTGGCGAGCGTCTGAGCGAGCAGTGTCTTGCCGCTGCCGGTGGGGCCGAGCAGCATGATGTTGCTCTTCGACAGCTCGATGTCCCCGGTGGCCACCTTGGAGTCGATCCGCTTGTAGTGGTTGTAGACCGCCACCGAGAGGATCTTCTTCGCGCGCATCTGCCCGATGACGTACTCATCGAGGATCCCCTTGATCTCGTCCGGCTTGGGGATGGGCTCGGAGCCGTCGCTCGGCTCCTCCTTCTCCACCTCCTCCGCGATGATGTCATTGCAGAGCGCGATGCACTCGTCGCAGATGTACACCGTCGGCCCCGCGATCAGCTTCTTGACCTCTTTCTGGGACTTGCCGCAGAAGGAGCAGCACAGGTTGCCATTCGAATCGTCTCGACGTCGCTCCACTGGGTACTCTCTTCAGTGATGATCTCGGGTCAGCTGCGAGCACCACGGGGCGCTCCCGCCCTGGATGGGACGCGGGAGCCGCGCGGCGCCGATCGGCAGGAGCAAGCCTAGGATCCGGGGGCAACCAGAGCAAGTCACCGGCAGCCTCCCGGAGCGATTCATCGCGGCCTCGATCGGCGCCGCGCACCACGCATCCGTGGCCATCGCGTGGAGCGATCACGTTCGTGGCTCACGTTCGCGGCTCATGTCGTGGCGCGGTTCATCGCGGCCTCGATCGGCATCACGCGTCGAGCCGTGCGTCGTGCTCGTAGGGGCAGCCCCCTGTGGCTGCCCTGCCATCGTTGCCTCGTGAACGGCGCCTGATGGAGCACCCGCCAGGCACCCTTTCAGCGCAGCCAGCGGCTTGCCAAACCCCCTGCCCTGCCCCCCAAAACGACCGACTCACCCTTCGAGGATTACTTGAAGGGTGAGCCGTGAGTCCCTGAAATATCAGAGAGATCTGAAATGGTTCAGCTGCCGGACTAGAGCGGCGATCAGTTGCCAGCGGCCCGATTTTTCCCCGCGAACCGTTGGTCGTCCTAGGGCTTGCCGTCCGCAGCGCGGGGGGGGCGACTGAACACTTCGTCGATGATGCCGTACTCTTTGGCGGCGGCGGGGCTCATGTAGAAATCGCGATCGATGTCCTTGGTGATCTGCTCGCGATCGCGCCCCGTGGCCTCCACCAGGATGTCGACCACCACCTCCTTGGCGTGGCGGATCTCGCGCGCCTGGATCTCGATGTCGGTCGCTTGACCGCGCGCGCCGCCGAGCGGCTGGTGGATCATGATGCGCGCGTTGGGCAGCGCGTAGCGGCGGCCCTTCTCCCCAGCGCAGAGCAGCAGCGCGCCCATGCTCGCCGCTTGTCCCAGGCAGATGGTGCTGACAGGGCAGCGGACGTACTGCATGGTGTCGTACATGGCGAGGCCCGCCGTGACCACGCCGCCCGGCGAGTTGATGTAGAGCTGGATGTCCTTGTCAGGATCCTCGCTCTCCAGGAACAGGAACTGGGCGATCACGATGTTGGCGACGTCGTCGTCCACCGCGCTGCCAATGAACACGATCCGATCTTTCAGCAGGCGGCTGAAGATGTCCCAGGTGCGCTCACCCCGGTGCGTCGTCTCGACCACGTGGGGGTAAATCAGGCCGGCGTGCGGTGCGTCCTGCTGTTGGGCGCGCAGGGCGTCACCCGAGCGCTCGAGGATCGCCATTGCCTGGCCGCGGGTCTCTGGTCGCTTGATCATCCCACCTCTCCTAGTATCCAGCGCTTCCTAGTCAACGGGCCGCGCCTCGGATAAGCGCTGCGCCTCAGATAAACCCCGTGGGCTCGGACGAGCCTGCGGCTCAGACAGCCCTGCGGCTCAGACAAGCCCCGCGGCTCGGACAAACCCCGCGGCTCAGACAAACCCTGCGGCTCGGACAAACCCTGCGGCTCGGACAAACCCTGCGGCTCGGACAAACCCTGCGGGACTCAGGCGTCCTCGAGCTTGGCCTTGGACTCGATCAGGTCGAGCACCTTGTTCTCGAGCACCATCCCCACGAGGATCTCGCGGCGCTGTGGATCGCGGTACTCCGCGCGGAGCTTGGCGATGTTCTTACCAGTCTGCTCGGCGAGCTCCTTCAAGCCCTCTTCCAGCTCGGGCTCACCGATGGTGATCTTCTCGAGCCGGGCGATGGCGGCGATGAGCAGCCCCGCGCGCACCTTGGACTCCGACTCGGCGGCGATCATCGCCCGCAAATCTGCGCCAATTTGCCCGGTTTGTCCGCGGCGCCGTGCGTCCATCAGCACCTCACGCTCGGTGAGCTCCGCCTGACGACGCACCAGCGAGGGCGGCACGGGGATCGGGTTCTTCTTGCAGAGATCGTTCACCAGCTGCTGCGCGAGCTGGTTCTCCGCGTCCTCCTCGAGCCGCGCCTTCAGCGTCTCGCGGAGCTTGTCCTTCAGATCGTCCAGCTTCTCGAAAGCCTCGTCCACGTCCTTCGCGAACTCATCGTCGAGCGACGGGAGCACGCGCGCCTTCACGTCCTTCACCGCGAACTGGAACAGCGCCGCTTGCCCCGAGAGCCGCTTGTGCGGGTGTGAGGGCGGCATCTGCACCGTGGTCTCCACCTGGTCCCCCGCCTTGGTGCCGGTGAGCACCTGCTCGATCTCCGCGAACAGGTTGGAGTTTCCGAGCTCGAGGGTCACGTCTTCCCCGCCCGCGTCCGCGACGTCTTTGCCAGCTACGCTGACCTTCAAGTCGACCGTGACGTGGTCCCCCGCCTGCGCGCCGCGCTCCTCCGAGAGGGGCTCCAGCGTGCTGTGCGCTTGCCGCAGCTTCTCGAGCTCGTCGTTCAGCGCCTCGTCCGTCACCTCGGTGGGGACGCGCTTGGCCTCCAGCGCCTCGTACTCCACCGCCTCGATCTCCGGCACCACCTCGAAGCGCGCCTTGTAGCTGAAGGCAGCGCCCTGCTTCAGATCCGCTGGCTCGATCGCCGGGTCGTTCAGCGGCTGCACCTTCTGCTCCGCCACCGCCTTCGGGAAGCTCTCGTCGATCAGGCGCTTGGCGACGTCCTCCGCCACGCGCGGTCCGAACAGCCGCTGGAGCACCTGACGAGGCGCCTTCCCCTTGCGAAACCCGCGGATCCGCGCGGACTTGGAGAGCGTCAGGTAGGCTTTCTCGATCTCGCTCGTGACTCGATCACCTGCGATCTCCACGTCGAACTCGACGAGGACCGGGCTCAGCTTCTGTACGTTGACCTGCATGGGAGGATGCGCGCTCTGCCATGCTGGCACCCTCGGGTCAACTGAAACCCGCCCCGCATGAGGCGGCGCCAGCTCACTTCACGACGCGACGCGGCGGGGGCGATCGAGCCTCGGCGCGCTCGCCGATCGTCCCCTTCACAGCGGCGTTCGAGCGTCTTTTTCGATCGGGGGGTTGGACGGGTAGTCGCTGACCCGCGGCGCGCGGAGCGCCGCCTGGTGACGCGAGCGGTGAAGAGCGGGCGCCACGTGGGGCGCGCTGCTTCGGAGCCCCGAATAAAGTTGGCCCCCTCTCGGAGGCAGCCGAGAGGGGGCCCGCGTCCCGGGAGGGACCGAAAGGGTGGAGCGACGACGCGTCGCTCAGGGCTCAGTCTTCGTCGTCGTCCTCGTACTCGGCCGAGTCGAGCATCGCCTCGAAGGGGTCGTGATCGAAGTCGACCTCGAGGCGGGAAGGATCCTCCACGTCGTCGATGGACCAGCTCGGGCGGAGCGCGCTGTGGATCTCCTCGCGCGCGAAGTCATCGAAGCTGCGGTATGATGCACGGGGTGCCATGGGTCCTCTTTCTCAGGGGGTGGGGTTGTGCTGGGGGTGCGAAGGCTGGGAGGGCGAAGGGGGGCAGGGGACAGCGCGCTGAGGGCGAAGGGGGCGCACCTGGGCGCCGCCCAGGCGCCCTTCAGGGCACCAGAACGCGCGCAGGATGCGCTGGCTCGCCTCGTCCTCTCGCCCCGGTGGCCCTTCGAGCCAGCCGGGAGGCCCCAGGTGGAGCCGGCGACGTGAGGAACGGTTAAGTAAGGAAGCGCTGATAACCACCTGCACCTACATCTGCACACACAGTAGGACACCGGCCCCTACCGACCAAGAAAACGAGAGCCACGCGGTGAATTTCGATAAGAGTGCGGCCACGCGCTCGCGCCCCTCCCCCACCCACGCCATGCCCCGCCCGCACATCATCGCCGTCACCAACCAGAAGGGCGGCGTCGGCAAGACCACCACCGCGGTGAACCTCGCGGCCAGCCTGGCGACCGCCGAGCGCTCCACGCTCCTCATCGATCTGGACCCGCAAGGGAACGCGTCGAGCGGCGTGGGGATTAACCGCACGGAAATCGGTGAGCAGCTCACCATCTACGAGGCGCTGCTCGGTGAGGTGCCGCTCGCGGAGGTGATCCGCGACACCGCGATCGAGCACCTGAAGGTGGTCCCCGCCACCACGGATCTCGTGGGCTTCGAGTACGAGCCGCTCGACGAGCAGCGCGGCACCCACCTCCAACGCCTGCTGATGAGCGAGGCAGCGCAGCGCTTCGACTTCATCGTGCTCGACTCGCCGCCGAGCCTCGGCGTGCTCACCCTGAACATCCTCGGCGCCGCGTCCCGGGTGCTGGTGCCGCTGCAGCCCGAGTATTACGCGCTCGAGGGGATCGCCTCGCTGATGGCCACCATCGATCGCGTGCGCGACACCCTGAACCCGAGCCTCGACATCGAGGGCATCGTCATCACCATGTGGGATCCGCGCAACAAGCTGGCCCACGAGGTGGCGAGCGAGGTGCGGCGGCACTACCGGGTGTTCGACTCGGTCATCCCGCGCAACGTGCGCCTCAGCGAGGCGCCCTCCCACGGCCTCCCCGCGATCTTGTACGACGCCAGCTGCAAGGGCGCGCAGGGCTACCTGAGCCTCGCGCGCGAGGTGATCGAGGGGCGGGCGTGAGCACGCCCAAGCGCGGCCTCGGGCGCGGCTTGGACACGCTCATGGGGACGCCGGCGCGAAGGCCGCAGGCGCCCGCACCCGTCAGCGCAGCTGATGGTCAGGTGTTCCGCTGTCCGATCGACAAGCTCGTCCCCATGAAGGGCCAGCCGCGCCAGCACATCCGCCAGGAGGCGCTGGAGGAGCTGGCGCAGTCGATCCGTGAGCACGGCGTGATCCAGCCGCTGGTCGCGCGGCGGCTCGATCGCGGCTCAGGCGCCGCGGCGGGGGACGTGCTCGAGCTGATCGCGGGGGAGCGGCGCTGGCGCGCGTCGCAGCTCGCGGGGCTGCGCGAGGTGCCGGTGGTGGTGCGCGAGGTCTCGCCGGAGCAGGCGTTCGAGCTCGCGCTGATCGAGAACGTGCAGCGCGACGATCTCGACCCCATCGAGTTCGCGGAGTCGCTGGATCGCCTGCTCAAGGAGCACGGCTACACCCAGGAGACGCTCGCTTCCCGCGTGGGAAAAGATCGCTCCACCATCGCCAACGCGCTCAGGCTCCTGAAGCTGCCCGCGCCAGTGCGGCAGCAGATCATCTCGGGGCAGCTCAGCGAGGGTCACGGCCGCGCGCTGCTCGGCGCGCCGACGGAGGCGGTGATGCTCGCGCTCGCGGAGAAGATTCAGCGCGGGCGCCTCAGCGTGCGCCAGGCAGAGCAGCTGGTCCGCGCCGCCCGCGCCAAGGCGGAGAAGAAGGACAAGAAGCCTGACCCCAGCGTCAAGAGCGTCAACGTCCGCGACCTGGAGCTCCGCCTGAGCCGCCAGTTCGGCACCAAGTGCCTGGTCGCCGATCGCAACGGCAAGGGCGAGCTGAAGATCCAGTACGCGAGCCTCGACGAGCTCGACCGCTTGGTCGAGCTCTTGCTGTAGGCGCGAAGCGCGCGCCCCGCACTGACGAGGTACTACGGCGCGGGCGCGCGGCGCCGCACCCACCCTGAGGTACTACGGGCGCGGGCGCGCGCACGAAGCCATCGGTCCGTCAGAGCTTCTTCAGGAGCTCCTTCGCCGCCTGACCCACCTTGCCGTCACCGTCGATCTTCACGGCTTGTTGCAGGGAGGCGCGCGCCTCCGCCTTCTTGCCGGCGGAGGCCAGGTGACGCCCGAGGTAGAGGTGCCCGGCGGCGCTCTCCGGCTCGAGCTGGATGGCCTCCTTGTAGTCGCGCGTGGCGCCATCAATGTCCTTCAGGCCGTTCTTGCAGGCCGCGCGGCGCACGAACAGCTGCGGCAGCGGGCTCTCCTTGATGGCTTTGTCGAGCACCGCCACGCACTCCGCGAAGGCCTCCACCTTACCGAGCACCGCGCCCACCGCGCCGAGCACCTTCACGTCGTCAGTCACGATGGCCATCAGCTCGCGCTTGGCCTCCTCGTTCTTACCCGCGGCGGCGAGCAGGTCGCCGTAGGCGAAGCGCAGCTCACTGTTGTCCGGGTCCGCCTGCACCGCCTTGCCGTAGGCGACGAGCGCCTCCTCCTGGCGGCCCAGCGCCTCGAGCACCAAGGCGTGGTTCAAGAGCAGCCCCGGGTGCCCTGGGGTGTGGCTGAGCGCCTGCTCCACCACCTTGAGCGCCTGCTCTGGCTGACCCTCGAGCACGAGGGAGGAGAGGTTCACCGCGGCTTCCGGGAGCTTCGGGTCGGACTTCAGCGCGGCGAGGTAGTGCTTGGCGGCCGCTTGGGCGTCCCCCGCCTGCTCCTGCACCAGCGCGTAGTAGTAGTTCGCCTGGGCGTCCTCCGGCGCCTTCGCCAGCACTGCCTCCAGCTTGGCGCGCGCGTGGTCGAAGTCCCCCGACTCGATGGCGCGCGCCGCTTCTTCGACCTCTGGGCTTGCGCTGGAGCCGCTGTCCCCATCCAAGTCGGTCTCATCGAGCGACGGGGGATCGGAAGGATCGTTCGGCGGCGGGGCGCCGCAGCCCGCCACCATGAGCAGCGCCGCGAGACCGCAGCCGAGGACTTGGGTCCGAACAGGCCACCCAACGCGGACCGGCTGGCTGGGTGTCGGGAGACGAAGGGGGCTGCGCTCGATCATGGTGCTGAATCCTCACGTTCCAATTGGGAGATGGATGCCAAAATCCGCTCTTTGAGCTCTTCGATGCGCGGCTGCTCGGTCACCTTGGTCCCACCCTCGTCGGTCACGTAAAAAACATCGGCCACCCGCACGCCCTCGGTGTTGATCTTGGCGAGCTCGATGGTGAAGCCGTTCCGGTTGATGGCCGCCGCGAGGCCGAACAGTAGCCCAGGTCGATCCCGCGTGACCACCTCAACCACCGAGTGGTTCGATGCCGCGCGGTTATCCACCGAGACCCGGGTCGGGACGTCGGGCGCGGGCCGCTCCGCCAGGGGGGAGCGGCCGCGCTTCACCAGCTCCTCCGCCGTCACCTCCCCTGCCATCAGCCGGGCCAGATCGCGCTCCGCCCGCGCGGCGGCGGCCCGCCCCGCCTTGGAGCTGGTCCCCGATCGGACCCAGAACAGATCGAGGACGCGAGGCCTGCCGCGGGTGTCGCGCAGCGAGTAGATCTGAGCGCCGATCACCTTCAAGTGGTTGGCCGCGAAGGCGGCGGCGATGAGCGACAATAGCCCCGGGCGATCGGCAGCCACCACGCACACCTCGAGGTAGGGGTCGTCCTCCCCGAACAGCCGCAGCGCGACGTCTCGATCCGTCACCTCGATCAAGAAGCGCAGGTGCTCAGCGATGCTGTCAGGTGGGTTGGCGAACCAGTAGCGCTCCGGCAGCGCCTGGAGCAGCTTCGTCACGCGGGCAGGGTCGAGCCGCTCCGCCGTAGCACCGCCCGGCGGTGAGGCGTGGCGGAGCACCTCCTCACGGATCCGAGCGGTCGCGCCCCCATCGCGCAGCGCGCGCCCCTCCACCAAGAAGCGATCCGTCGCGAGGTACAGCTCCTCCAGCATGCGCGCCTTCCAGCTGGTCATCGCGGTGGGGCTGGTGGTGGACACGTCCACCACCGTCAGCAGGTAGAGCTCCTTGAGCCCCTCCTGACCGTGGACCTCCTGCGCGAACTCCGAGAGGGTGCGCGGGTCGTCCACGTCGCGGCGCGTGGCCACGTGATACATGCGGAGGTGCTTGGCGATCAGGTGACGCACCTCCTGGATGTCGGCTGCCTGGAGGCCGAGCCGCGTGAGGATCCCCTGCGCCAGCTCCGCGCCGCGCTCCGAGTGGTTCTTCCCGCCGTGGTCCTTGCCCACGTCGTGGAGCAGGGTCGCGAAGAAGAGCACGTCTTTACGACTCACCTCCGCGGCCAGCCGTGACGCCAGCGGCAGCTCGCTCGCCAGGTCGCCGCGCATCAAGCGGCGCAGCCGATCCACCGCGGCGACGGAGTGCACGTCCACCGTATACACATGGTAAATGTCGTGATGGACGCGGCCCACCACCGGCAAAAACTCCGGGATCATCGCGACCAAGAGGCCCACGTCGTGGAGCTCCCGGAGCACGCTGCGCTGTCGCAGGCGCGTGCGCTTGATGGTCTTGACCAGCCGCACGAACAGCCGCGCCGCCTCCGGGCTCTCGCGCAGCGCCGCGGCGAACGACTCACTGGTGGCCGCGCGCGCGATCTGGTCGCGCGCGAAATCGTACACCGGCAGGTCCCGCTTCACGGCCTCCGCGTAGACCCGCAACGCCAACGCTGGATCCGTCTCCAGCTCGGCAGGGTCAGAGAGGCTGACGGTCTCCCCGGTGAGCCGGAGGCCTCCCGGCAGGCGCTTACCGCGCGGGCGGCGCGACGGTGGCGGCAGCGCGCGGCTCATCAGACTATCGCGACCGCGCTGCACCGCGCGCGCGTGGCGGTAGTAGTCGCTCATGAAGCGCTCCACCCCCTGCCCCCCTGCCCCATAACCAAACTTCTCCGCCAGGACCTCCTGGGCGTCGAAGCTCAGCCGATCGGAGCGGCGCCGCGCGATGAAGTGCAGCTGGTTACGCACCCGCCACAGGAAGTCGCGCGCGGCGAGCAACGGGAAGAGCTCCCGAGTGACCAGCACCCCGGCGCGCACGAGGTCATCTAGGCTGTCTACCCGCCAGCGCGCCCGCGCCGCCCAGTACGCGATGTCCAGATCACGCAGGCCGCCCGCGCCGTTCTTCACCTCCGGCTCGAGCAGGTAGATGGAGTCCCCGAAGCGCTCCTCGCGCTCCGCCGCGCCCTGCGCCAGCTCCGAAATGAAGCGCCGCAGCCCATCTTCCCCGAACACCGCAGCGAAGGCCCGCGTCAGGTCAGTCGGCGTGCCCACCAAGTGCCGCCAGTCGAGCAGGCTGGTCGCGGTGGGCAGATCAGCCCGCGCGAGCTCGATCAGCTCGTCGCAGGTCACCACCTGGTGGCCCACGCTGAGGCCGCTGTCCCACAGCGGGTAGAGCAGCGCCTCCGCGAGCTGGCTCGCGGCCTCCCTGTTCTCCCCGCGCACCAGGCGCACGTCCAAATCCGAGTGGAGCGCCAGCGCCTGGCGCCCGTAGCTGCCGACCGCCGCCAGGCTCAGCTCGCTGCCGCCGCGGCCGGCGAGCGCCGCCTTTGCCGCATGGAAAAGCGACATGAGCAGGCCGTCGAAGGCCTGAGCGTGGCGCCGCGAGGCGGGGAGCCCAGAGTCCTCACCTCCCGGCTCGATCATGGCCCCGACGTCGCCGCGGTGGCGGTCCAAGTAGAGCCGAAGCTCCGCCACCAGCTTGGGTGACAGCTCTGTCAGGAGGGCGGGCGCGGCGGACGACATCGCTGGGAGGCCAAGCACGGCAGGGGACGGTGGAGCGAGCCATCCGCGGTGGCGCGAAGCCCCCGGAGTTCCAGGAGGGGGGGTTGGACGGCACCGCGCCGCACCGAAGCCGGGTGGGGTATAGCGCAGGCGCCGCCCTCGAACAGGGGAGAAACCGAGCCGCGCCGCTCGGGACAGGGGCTCGAGATCCCGCGCGCGACCCGCGGCCGTCTGCTGGCGATCGCCCGCCACACTGGCCCAGATCCGCGGAGAAGCGAGCAGGCCCCAACACGGCGCCGCGTGCTAACTTCCGCGGCCATGAGCTCCTCGCTTGCCTGCTCGCGGCGTCACTTGCTCCTCAGCGGGGCCGCGGGCGCCGCGCTGGCCCTGTTGGGCGCCCCCGCGCGCGCCTCCCTCGCCCGCGCCATCAGCCTCCAGGCGCTCACGCGCGGCAGTCGCCACGTGGTGGTGGGCACGCCCGCCGACAGCTACTCCGTCTGGGAGGAGGTCGGCGGGCGCCGCCGGATCGTCACCTACACGCGCCTGTTGGTGGAGGAGGCGATCGCGCGCCTCGATCCGGCGCCCGAGCTGATGGTCAGGACCTTGGGCGGACGGATCGGGGACACCGGGCAGATCGTGCATGGGGAGGCGGTGCTCGCCGCCGAGCGGCCGTGCGTTTTGTTCGTCGGGGGCGGCGACGTGTTGGTGGTGCAGGGCATGGGCCAGGGGGAGTACCCGCTGGTTGCTGGCTCCAGCGAGCGGCGGCTCGCGCTCTCCCCGCGCCTGGGCGAGCTCGAGTCCACGGCGGGCTCGGCGACCGTCCGCTTGAACCGACAGCCGCTCAGCGAGGCGCGCCGCCGCATCCAGGGGGCCCAGTGAGGCGCGCGCTCACCGGAGTGGCGTTCTCGGCGCTGACGCTCGCCTACGCGAGCACGGCGAGCGCGTTCTGTCGCACCACCACCTGCGATCCCAAGGACCCGAGCCAGGGCTGCGTGCTCGACAGCGAGCTCTGCGAGACGACGGGGATCCCGCTGTACTGGCCCGACGCCTGCCTCTCGTTCTCCGTCAATCAGGCGGGCACCGAGCGTCGTCAGATCGACTGGCGAGTCACGAACGAGCTGGTCACCCAAGCGTTCCGCGCCTGGACCGAGGTGGACTGCGGTGGCCACGCGCCCAGCATCTCCCTCCGCTCGCGGAGCCCCGTGGCCTGCGACGCGCAGGAGTTCAACCAGCGCGGGCCCAACGCCAACATCTGGATGTACCGCGACGACGAGTGGCCCTACGCGGGCAGCGACACCACCCTCGCCCTCACCACCATCACCTACAACACGCGCACCGGGGAGATCTACGACGCCGACGTCGAGATCAACTCCGCCCAGAACCAGCTCACCACCAGCGACACCCAGGTCGCCGCGGATCTGCTCTCGATCCTCACCCACGAAGCCGGTCACTTCCTCGGGCTGAGCCACACCACGCGCCGCAGCGCCACGATGTACGCCGAGTATTTCCCGGGGACCACCAGCCTGCGCCAGCTCTCGAGCGACGACGTCGCGGGGATCTGCGCGACGTACCCGAGCGGCCGCAGCGCGCGACCCTGCAACTACGATCCGCGGCACGGGTTCGCCACCGAGTGCGGTCAGGTGGAGGAGTCGGGGTGCGGCTGCGCACTGCCCGGCGCTCGCAGCCGCCACCTGGATCAGCGCGGCGCGCTGCTCGGGCTGGGCCTGGTGGTGGGCGTCGCCTGCGCGGCCCTCCACAGGCGACGCGGGCGCCGGCGCCGCGCGGCCTCGTGAGCGCCCTGCTCGTGGTAGCGGGCGAGCCGAGCGGCGATCGAATGGCCGCGCCGGTGGTCCAGCGCCTGGGGGCCTCGGCGGTGGGCGTCGGTGGGCCGGCGCTCCGACGCCTCGATTTTCAATCGCTCGCTCGGATCGAGACCCTGGCCGAGATGGGCCCTGACGCCACGCTGCGCGCGCGCTCGCTGCTCGTCACCTTCATGAAGCTCCGCGGCTTCGTGCGGCGCGCGCGGCCGCGCGCGGCGCTCTTGGTCGGCTTCAGTGAGTTCAACGCGCGCCTCGGCCCGTGGCTCCGGCGCCGCGGCGTGAAGGTGCTGTGGTACTCCCCGCCGCAGGTCTGGGCCTGGCGTGGAGGCCGCGCCGCGCGTTTAGTCCACGCAGCTGACCACATGGCGCTGACGCTGCCGTTCGAGGAGGCCCTGTGGCGGCGCCACGGCGCGAACGCCAGCTACGTGGGACACCCGGCGCTGGAGCGCATCCCAGCGCTGAGCGACGAGCAGCTCACCTCACTAGATGGCGCGCCATCAGGCAACGAACAGCCCACCTCACGAGGCGGCGCGCGACCAGAAGACGAGCGGCTCGACTCACCAAGAGGCGCCGCGACGCCCGCCGCCAGGCCGCGGATCGCGCTCTTGCCTGGTAGTCGCGCGGGTGAGCTGAAACGCCACGTGCCGGTGTTGCTCGCGGCGGAGCGCCTGCTCGCGGCGCAGGGCTTCGAGTGCGCGCTGTCGGCGGCGGAGGGGCTCCCGCCCGGCGCGGCGAGCTGGCTCCAGCGCGAGGCGCAGCGCGCCGGCGTGCCGATTCGACCCGGCGACATCGCCTCGGCGCTGAACGGCGCCGCCCTGAGCCTGGTGTGCAGCGGCACCGCGAGCCTGGAGGCGGCGCTCAGCGGCGTCCCGCCGGTCATCTTCTATCGCCTCGAGGGGCTCACCGGCTGGGTGCTGCGCCGCGTCGTCAGCACCGCTCACATCGGCCTCCCCAACGTGGTGCTGGGGCGCCGCGCCTTCCCGGAGCTGGTGGGCGCCGAGGTCACCGCCGCGCGGCTCACCGAGGCCGCCCTGGGGCTGCTTCAGGCGAGCGCCGCCGCGCGCGCCGACTGCGCCGAGGTGCGCCGGCACCTGACCGAGCCGCTCACCGACCCGGACGTCGCGCCGAGCGCGCGGGTCGCGGCGCTGCTCTCAGGGTGGCTCGCGTGAGCTCCGCGCGCACCCGAGCGGGCTCCAAGCAGAGCCGAGGTGGGTCTCCGCAGAGGCCGACAGGCTCCGAACGGGATCGGGATGATTCCGCACGGAAACATGAAGCGCTCGAGCCACCCCGGCGCTCGGACGCTCCGAATGAAACCCGGCGCAGACGAGCTGGCCGGCGCCGGGTGTCGCCGCTCGCGCTCGGCGCCATCCTGGGCAGCCTGGTGCTGCTCGGGCTGCGGCTCTGGCTCGGCACCCGGGTGGGCTACGGGGACGCCGAGGCGCTGTACGCGAGCTACGCCTCCTTCCCTCAGCCCGGCTACCTCGATCACCCGGGGCTGATCGGCAGCGTCGCCCGCTGGCTCGGCGACGGGGCGCCGCCGCCGGCGCGCCTCATTCACCTGTTCAGCGCCGTCTTGGGCGGCCTGGTGCCCTGGGTCGGCTACTTCGCCGCGCGGCGCTCCGGCGCGACTCAGGATGGTGCCCTGACGACCTGCTTGGCGCTGCTCTTGTTCCCGGAGTTGTCCGTTGGGCTGTTTGGCTTCACCCCCGATTTGCTCTTGGTGCCGCTCTGGCTGCTGGCGCTCGGCGCCGCTGCTGCCGCGCTGCGGGCGCCGCTCGGCTCCGCCACGCAGCTCGCCTGGTGGCTGCTGGTTGGTGGCGCGCTGGGGCTCGGGGCGCTGAGCAAGGTGTCGATGGTGATGCTCGGGCTCGCGCTGCTCGCGGTGCTGCTGAGCCCGCCCGGCAGGCCGCAGCTGAAGACGCTGGGGCCGTACGCCGGGCTCGTCACCTGCGCCATCTTGCTCATGCCGCTCGCCCTCTGGGAGCGCGGGCAGGGCTACCCCATGCTCACCCACCGCCTGGTGACGACCCAGGGGGAGGCTGGATTTTCCCTGAGGAATTTAGGGGCGCTCATCGGCGGTCAGCTGCTCTACGCCACCCCGCCGTTCTTGATCGGCGGCTACTGGGTGCTGCGGCGCCTGCGGCCGCTCTCGGAGCTCACCCACCGCCTGCTCGCGGCCGCCATCTACGTGCCACTCGTGGGTCTGGGCCTCCTGTGCCTGTGGTCGCCGGTCGCGGAGCCGCACTGGCTGGGGCCGGCGTACCTCGCGGCGGCGGTCGGGCTGGGGCTCATGCCGGAGGTGGCCACGCGCTGGCTGCGGCGCTCCGCGGTGATCCTCGGCGTCTTCGTGTGGGCGCTGGGGGCGCTGCTCGTGGGCACCGACTTGGCGCCGCGGCTCCTGAAGGGCACCTACGAGCCGCGCTATGACTTGGCGAACGATCTCTACGCCTGGCGCTCGGGGCTCGAGGTGGTGCGCCAGACGGTGACCGAGGCGCGCGCGCGGCGCCCCGGCGCCGCGCTCACGGTGGTGGCCCCGCATTGGACCCTGTGCGCGCAGGTGCACGCGGGGCTCGCGGGGGACGTCGACGTGGGGTGTCAGACGCCAGGGGGTGACGACTTCCAGCTGTGGTGGCCCGAGGCGCGCTGGGCGGGCGCCGAACAGTTAGTCTACGTGACGGACGATCGCTTCCAGGTGAACCTCACCGAGCGCTTCCCGAAGCGCCGCGCCGTCGCGCGCAAGAGCTCGCTCACGCTGCGCGGCGGGCGCGTGGTGCGCCGCGTGGAGGTGAGCCTCCTCGAGCGTCAGGACTTCGCGGCGCGCTGAGCCGGCCGGCGCCGAGCAAAGGGCGCCAGCGTGCGCCGCCCGCAACATCCACTGCGCGGGCTTAGCGTACGCGCCTCGCCACCTTTCAGGTGCGGCGCTTCGCGCTTCAAGGCTGCGTCGGTAGCTCGCGGAGCGCGGGCGGCTGAGTCGCGGCTTGAGCTGGCGACTGCACCGACGGCGCCTGCGCGGTGAGGCCCGCCTGCTCGATCAAGGCGCGATCCGTGTCCTCACCGGGGTTTGGCGTGGTGAGCAGCTCCTCACCATAGAAGATGCTGTTCGCCCCCGCGTACAGGCACAAGAGCTGCGCTTCTTGGCTCAGCTCCGCGCGCCCCGCGCTCAGCCGCACCTGGCTCTTCGGCATCAAGATCCGCGCGGTCGCGATCATGCGCACGAGCTCCGTGGGCCCGACCGGCGGCAGCTCCTCGAGCGGCGTGCCCGGCACCCGCACCAGCGCGTTGATGGGCACGCTCTCCGGGTGCGGCGTGAGCGACGAGAGCTCGCGCAGCATCGCGCAGCGATCATCCACGCTCTCACCGAGCCCGATGATGCCCCCCGAGCACACCGTGATCCCCGCCCTTCGCACGCGCCGCAGCGTGACGAGCCGATCCTCGTAGCTGCGGGTGGTGATGATCGACTTGTAGTAGCCAGGCCCGGTGTCGAGGTTGTGGTTGTAGGCGTCGAGCCCGGCCTCCTTCAGCGCCTGCGCCTGGTGCTCCTCCAACATGCCCAGCGTGACGCAGGCCTCGAGCCCCAGCGCCTTCACGCCCTTCACCATGGAAAGCACGCGATCGAAGGCGCGGCCATCCTTCACCGAGCGCCACGCGGCGCCCATGCAAAACCGCGTGGAGCCCGCGTCGCGCGCCCGCGAAGCGGCCTCGAGCACGTCCTCCACCTGGAGCATCGCCGCCGACTTCACGGTCGTCTGGTAGTGTGACGACTGCGGGCAGTAGGAGCAGTCCTCCGGGCAGCCGCCGGTCTTCACGCTGAGCAAGGTGCAGAGCTGCACCTCGCGCTTCGGGTGCTCCTCCAGGTGCACCGCCCGCGCGCGGTCGATCAGCTCGAACAGCGGCAGATCGTGGATGGCGCGGATCTCGGAGACTTGCCAGTCGTGGCGCAGCGAAGCCATGGGCCCGGTCTACTCCGAGGCGCGGGCGCCGTCTACGGGGCTCGATCGCCGCGCCGATCACGCCACGGGTGGAGCGCCGAGCGCCAGGCTGTCGCACCGCGGCGCGACCACGGGCGGAACCCAACCCCCAAAAAACCAAGCCTCCGATCCGCGTGAGGTCGCCAGGCCCTCGCGATCCCCCCTTCCCTGGGCTCTCTCAGATCGCCCCTGCGACGCGGCGTCCCTTGCCCTCGTCGCGCCGCTGTACCGTCAGGTCGACTGGGGTACCTGCGCTCGCGACGCGGCCGACTCGAGCGAAGCTAGAAGCCCATGTGGGCGCGCGCGATCTCGCGATCCACCCGGCCGGACTGCACCAGGCGCTTGAGCGCCATCGCGAAGGTCTGCATCCCGTACGGGTGCTCGCCGCCCTCCATCAGCTCCTTGAGCGGCGGGTTGCCGATGGGCCGACGGATGCTCTCGCGCACCGAGCCCGTCGCCACCAGCACCTCCGCCGCCAGCGCCATCCCTTGCCCGTCGGCGCGCGGCAGCAGGCGCTGCGCGACGATGCCCTGGAGCGAGTCGGCGAGGCGCATGCGAAGCTCGTCGTGGTCGCCCTCCGCCAGCGCGAACACGCGGTTCATGGTGCGCGCGACGTCCGGCGTGTGCAGCGTGGAGAGCACCAGGTGGCCCGTCTCCGCGGCCTTGAGCGCGATCTCCATGGTCTCGCCGTCGCGGATCTCCCCCACTTGAATCACATCGGGATCCTGACGAAGTGAGGCGCGCAGCGCCGCGGCGAAGCTCTGGGTGTCCATGCCTATCTCGCGCTGGCTCACGCTGGAGCGATCGTCCAGGTGCAGGTATTCGATCGGATCTTCGATGGTGACGATGTGCCGTGCCATGGTGCGGTTCATCTGGCCGATCATCGCCGCCAAGGTGCTGCTCTTGCCGTTACCCGCCGCGCCGACGCACAGCACCAGGCCGCGATCTTTCACCGCCAGCTCGGCGCAGGCCGCCGGCGCCCCGAGCTGTTCCAACGTGGGGATGTTGTGCGGGATGGCGCGCATCACCACGGCTAGGGTGCCGCGCTGACGATACACGTTGACGCGGAAGCGCCCGAGCCCCGGCACGGCGTAGGAGCAATCGTACTCGCTGAGCTGCGCCAGCTGCTCCTTCACGGCCGGGTCGACGACCAAGTGGCGCGCCGCCGCCCAGGTGTCCGCCGGGGTGATTTTATCCACACGGAAATATACCAGCTCGTCGCGCACGCGCGCGGCCGGCGGCTGACCCACCTTCAGGTGGACGTCCCGCGCCCCGGCGGTGACCGCCTTGCGGAGCAGCTGCTGAAAGAACTCCTCCGAGGTGTAGGGGCTAGGCGAGGAGCTGGGGGGAGGTTGCACAGCCCCCGAGGCTAGCAGGGAAGCGGGGCAAACGGGGGCAAGCGGGGTCTGCCCATGCTGTTGGGAGGAGCCTGCAGGAAGGGCAGGCACGGGGGCCTGCCCCTACTGTTGGCAGCCTGCAGGAAGGGCAGGCACGGGGGCCTGCCCCTACTGTGGTGTGAGCGCCTGCTGGGCGCTCTTCACCAGCGGCAAGTCGGCGGGATCCACCGCGGCCTCCAAGCGCTTCAAAATGGGCGCGCACTGGCCCCGAAGCGGCGCCCCCTCCACGCTCCGCTCCGCCTCAGCGAGCACCTGATTCAGCGCTTCGAGCCGCGCTCGTGCTGACGTCGGCGCCTTGGGGGGCAGCTTCACGCTCGGGTCCAGCGAGCGACACAGCGCGCCCACCGCCAGCTCCGCGTCCGGCGCGTGAGGCAACGCCGCCAGCGCCGTCTCGGCGCGCGCACCGGTCAGCTCGGCTACCAAGCGCAGGGCCCCCTCCGTTCGCGCCAGGCGCGCCAAGTCGAGCGGATCACCCGCCGCCGCCAGCTGCCAGTCCGCCTCGCTCGCGCGCGGTGGCCCCGCCCCGTCCGCGTCGATCGACGCTGGCGCGGGCCCGGAGGTAGCGCCCGAACCGCTCGGCGACGCGCTCGGCGACGCGCTGGGCACCTCCGCATCCTCGGTCGACTTCGCGGACCGATCGCAGCCCAGCGCAGCGAGCCACATCGCCGGGAGCAGCACCATCGAGAGCCGCTTCACGACGAGCCGCTTCGCAGGGAGCCGCTTCGTGGAGCGCGGCGAGGGCAGCACCTCCAAGGCCCAGGAGCGGCGGCGAACCACGAGCGACCCACGGGGGCCACTCCCCGGCTGCGCGCGCCGCGGGCGAGGAGGCGACGCGTTCATCGCGCCTCGTGCTACCCGACCCCGCCGCTGATTCAACTCGAAAAGTCCTGTTGACAAGCCCCTCGTCTCGGGACAGAAACCGTTCCCCTCGCCCAGGTAGCTCAGTTGGTAGAGCAGAGGATTGAAAATCCTCGTGTCGGCGGTTCGATTCCGTCCCTGGGCACCGTTCGAGCGTGATCGCGTCCTGGGGGCTCGCGGTTCGGCGTCTATCAGACCGCGCCCTGTGGTGTGGACGCGTGACGCGGTGTGGCCGTGCGAGGAGCCGTCAGGTCAGCGCACGGTGTCGTCAGGGGTTTGGGGGTTGGTACCCACGTGCGTGCCCTGAGCGTCGCCGCAGTCCCTGCGCAGCCCCGTGGCGGCGAATAACCATTGCCCCCCCTACTTCGCCCTATTCGCGCTGTCGAGGCGCTCGAGGCGCGTGAGCACCGCCTTCGCGCTGAGCGCGCCCTTGAACAGGTAGAGCTCCGCGCGATCGACGTCCTCCAAGGTGGCCTCGCTCACCCGCAGCCGCGAGCTGGCCGCGAACACGATCTTCACGGGCAGCCCCGCGCGCGCCAGCTCCACCCGGCGCCACACCGCGTCGCGACTCCAGAAGCCGAGCAGCTCCAGGTAAATCGGCTCGGCCCCCTGCCTACTGAAGCTGAGATCGGGCACCACCACGCCGAGCCCCGGCAAGTCCAGCACGCGATCGCTCGGCGCCACCTGGTAGTCGCTGCCCAGCCGCTCGAACGCCTGCACGAAGGCAGTTAGCTCATCCACCTGACCACTGCCCGCGCCATCCCCTCCCCCGCGCGCCTGGTAGCGGTAAGTGAGCTTCTCACGCGCCTTCCCCCAGCGGAGCTCCGCGGTGAGGTCGAGCTCCTCCGCGGCCTCCAGGGCCGGCAGCGCCAGCGCCAGGTTCAGCCCGTACTTCGTCACCGAGTCGAACAGGCTGTAGGGGCCGTCGAGGGTGATCTGGTAGCCGCCCGACTCCGCCTTCGTCACCTCGAACAGCAGGCGACGGAACTTGAGCGCGCGAAACAACCGTCGGTATCCGTCAGGCTGACAGACGACGCGCGCGGTGACGCGCACCGCGCGCAGCAGCACCGCCTGCCGCTCGGCCACCGCGTAGCGCTCGAGCAGCTGGGCGGCGCTGAGCGGCGCGACCTGGGTGAGCACGTGGGCGCCCTTCAGATCGGCGAACAGCGCGCCCTCGATCTGCTCGGGCGTCACCTCGAGCTCCCCCGCCACCTGACGCAGCACCTGGTCGCGATCGAAGCGCGCCGCGGGGCCCAGCGCGCGCCGCACCGTGGTCCCCAGCTCGAACAGCCGCGCGCGCACCGCCTCCGGGTCCAGCGTGGACTCGCTGCTGAACTCACAGGCGTCGTCCACCAGCTTGGCGAGCCCCAAGGTCAGCTTGCGCTCCCGCGCCTCGAAGAAGACGCTGGCCGCGAGCCCTTCCTTCAGCTCGTCACGAGTGCGGCCCACGTGGGCGCGCGCGGTGTCGAGCAGCGCCTCCGCGATCTCGAAGGCGCGCTCACGGGTGCGCCCGCTGAGCGAGCTGAGCTTGAGCTCCCCGGCGCGCCGCGTGGCGCGCACCAGCTCAGCGGTAAGCATCGTGCTCCCGTCGACGCTCGCTGGTGAAGGTCTCGCCGGTGCCCGCCGACACGATTTCATAGAGCACCGCGCGCTTGCCGTCCTTGGGGCGCAAGATGCGCCCCAGGCGCTGGACGTGCTCTCGCACCGAGCCGCTGCCGCTCACCACCACCGCGACGTTGGCGTCCGGGACGTCCACCCCCTCGTTCAGCACCTTGGACGTCACCACCGCGCCGTACTCCCCCGCCGCGAAGCGCTCGAGGATCTGGCTCCGCTCACGCACCTTGGTTTGGTGCGTGATGACCGGGACGAGGAAGCGCCGCGCGATGGCGTAGGCAGTGGCGTTGTCCTGCGTGAAGATGATGGTGCGATCCGCGCGGTGAAATAGCAGCAAATCCTCCAAGCGCCCGAGCTTGGCCGGCGCCGCGAAGGCGAGCTCCCGCTGCCGCCGGTAAGCCGCCATCGCGCGGCGCCCGCCCGAGCTGCGCGCCGCGCGCTTGATGAAATCAGACCAACCCGAGGGCTGACTCATGCGGATCCCCTGGGCGCGCAGGAAGGAGACGTAGACCTCCCGCTCCGACTCGTACTCCGCGCGGTCCGCCTCGCTGAGCTCCACGGTGAGCTTCATGGTGTCGTAGTCCGCCAGGTAGTTGCCGCTCAGCTCACCTATTTCCTTGCGGAATACAATGGGACCGACCAGCTCCTCCAGCAGGTCATCGCGGCCATCGGCGCGCTCCGGGGTCGCCGTGAGCCCGAGCCGGAACGGCGCCAGGCACAGGCGGGCCCCGAGGGCGTAGGCCTCCCCAGGCAGGTGGTGGCACTCGTCGAACACCACCAGGCCGAAGCGCGCCCCAATGTTTTCCATATGGATATACGCCGAGTCGTAGGTGGTGATGGTGAGGTCACACAGGCGGTGCTCGCCGCCGCCTATCACCCCCACCTCCACCCCGAAGCAGAGCCGCACTTGGTCGTACCACTGACGTACCAAGTCGAGCGTCGGGGTCACCACCAGCGTGCTGCGGCGCTTCGCGTCCATCGCCATCAGCGCCACCTGGGTCTTGCCGGCGCCGGTGGGGAGCACCACCACGCCGCGGCCCTGCGCCGCCGTCCAAGCGCGGAGCGCCGCGGTTTGGTACGGCCGCGGCGGCCTGAGCGCCTGAGCGCCCGCCGGCAGCACCGCGTAAGCGCGGGCCTGATCGTCCACCTCCAGCTTCAGCTCGCGCAGGCCCAGCACGATCGCCGCGTAGCGGTGCGCGGGCGCGCGGTAGCTCGCGCTGCGCGGATCCCACTCCATCAGCTGATCGAGTACCCGCGTCTCGTCGCGAACGTGAGCGAGCTCCAAGGTGCCGCTCGCGAAGCGGAGCACGGGCTCGGTCGGTGAAGCGGAGGGCATCGTCAGTCCGTTTACCTCAACGAAAAGCGCCGAGCGCTGGGGCGCGCTCGACGCCGCCGATCAGCTCGAGCGGCAGGTGCCAGCGCACCTCACCGATCAAGGTGCCGCGGCGCTCCCGGAGCCGCACCCAGGTGCTGGTGCAGTTGCCGTAACGCAACATCGCGATCGACGGCACCGGGCGGCAGATCAGGGATTTCACGAGTTGAAACAAGATCCCCCCGTGCGCCACCAGGAGCACTCGCTGCGGCGCATGGGCCGTGGGCGGTGTATCGGCCGTGGGCGGCGCATCGGCCGTCGGCGCCGCTTGCTGCGCCTGGAGCGCTCGAGGCGGCCCCCCATGCGCGGCCTTCAGCTGCTCGAAGAGGCGCGCGACGCGCGCCTGCACCGCGGCGTAACCCTCACCGCCATACTCCTCGAAGTCGCCGAGGCGAGTGATGTCGCGCTCGAGGAAGCTCGGGTGCGCCGCCTGGATCCCCGCGAGGTCGAGGCCCTCGAGCGACCCCGCGTCGATCTCGGCGAGATCGGGCAACGGGGTGGGCGTGAGCCCCAGCGCCTGACCCAAGATGGCCGCCGTCTCCGCGGCGCGCGACAGCGGCGAACAGTAAGCAGCGTCAAGCCCCAGCGCCTGCCCCGCGAGCCAGCGCCCGAGCGCGCGCGCCTGCTCTCGCCCGAGCTCGGTGAGCGGCGAATCGAGGGTGCCCTGCATCCGCCCCTCGGTGTTGGCTTGGCTCTCGCCGTGGCGCACCAAGAGCAGCTCCATCCCGGCCTTATACACCGGAAGCCAGGCTCACCAGGGAGAGGCGCCTCACTCGTATTGAGCCAGCCCGGCCCAGGGCGCTGGCGCGCCGCGCTCGAGGCGATCGGGCCGCGCCAGCTGCCAGGCCGGGAGCAACCAGTAGCGCTCGGAGAAGTGCCGCTCGCCGTCGCTGAAGAAGAACCGATCGGCCCCAGCGAGGCGCTCACAGTGGGTGATGGCGCGGGGCGCGCGGCTCACCTCGGCGCGATGGTGCGTGGCGCGGTGGTACAGCCAAACCCCACCCTCCTCCGTGCCGAGCACCAGCGCCTGCCCCCCACGGCTGAACGCCCCACAGCTCACCCCCGGCGGCGCGTTCGGCACCACCCGCTCGGATCCGTCCGAGAGGCGCAGCAGCCGCGCCTCCCCCTGCACGACGAGCAGCTCCGCCTCATCGAGCGACAACGCGATCGTCGCCGGCCGCGCCGGGTCGATGCGTGGGAGCTCGGCGACGGGCCTCAGCTCGGCCGCCTCCACCCGCCGGATGGCCCCGCGCGCGTCCAGCGTGAACACGGCGCCGCTGTCGGCGGCGGTCAGCGCGAGTAACCGCTCAGTCAGGGGGACGACCCGGGGCTCCGTATCCGGGTAGTGGCCAGGCCGCTTCACCACCAGCGCCTCCGCGTCGCCCTCACGCTGCACCCAGGCCACGAGCCCGGGCGCCGCCCGCGCTGGGCGAGGCTCCGCCTGGGGCTCGCCCGCCGTCCAGCTGCCCAGCTGACGCGGGAAACCGTCGCACCCCTCGTCTCGAACGCGGCACGCCCCGTCCACGCCCCAGGCGACCTGCGGGGCGGCCAGATCCAAGTCGAACACCAGCGCGCGGCCGCTCGCGGCCAAGGCGACCAGCCAGCGCCCGTCGCCGCTGGCCACGAGGCGCGTGAGCCGCTCGTCACCCACGCCGAGCCCGCCCACTGGCTCGCCCTGAGCGTCCTCGAGCAGTACCCCCGCGCCGCCGAGCCGCGCGACCAGCCCGCGTTGGGGCAGCGCCAACGAGCCACGCGCGGGAGCACCCACGCCGTCAGGCTCGAGGCCAGCCGAGCGCTCCGGCTCGAGCGCCGCGCTGCAGCCGAGCGCCGAGCGCAGCGCGTCCCCGGCGCAGGAAGGCACTTCTTCAGCCCTAAGCGCCCCCTCCTCAATCATGAGCTTGACTGTCTTATCCGCGACCGGGGCGCGAGCGAGCAGCGCCGTTTCGTTCGGGCTACTAATCCACACCAGCTCCGCCGGCCCAGCCAGCGGCTCCGCCTTCCACGCCGCGGGCGAGTCCACGCTCAAGATCTGGAGCGCGCCGTCGCGCCAGCTGACGGCGACCCGCCGACTGGCAGGATCGAAGCGCACGCGGCGCACGCCGCTCGGGTTCGCCGGCAGCGCCCGCGGGATCCCCGCTCGGATCGCGCGCCAGCCAAGCAGATCGAGCGCCGGATCCTTCGCGGTGTCGTAAGCGCGCCTGACCGCACGCACGGCGCCGGCAGGATCCGCCGCCAGGCGGTGCTCGGCGATCTCGGTCTGGAGGCGGCCCAGGCGGCGCTGCTGCACCTGGTCGCGCGTCGCCGCGTCGGTCGTCAGGCGCTCGACTCGAGCCGCCAGGCTGGTCTCCCGCGCGCGGCTCACCACCAGGAGCCCCACCAACGCTGAGATCAGCATCAGGCCCGCCGTGAGCCGCAGCGCGCGGCTCCGCGTCGCGCGCCGCCGCACCGCCTGAATGAAGGCCAGATCGCGATCGGAGAGCGGCAGCTCCGTCGCGCGGAACCAAGCGACGAGCCGCGCCGCCAGCGCGCCGTCCCACAGCGCGCCCTCGCTCCGCCCCCCGGCCTCCCACTGCGCGGAGGCCTCCACCAGCCGTTGGTGAAAGGCGCGATCTTCCCCCGCCTCGGTGAGCCAACGCCGAAGCCGCGGCCAGTGCTGCTCGAGCGCCGGCGAGCCGAGCATCAACCGCCCCTCCCGCTCCACTACGAGCCGCGCTGCCAGGAGCTGCGAGAGCGCTCGCTCCCGCGACTCCGAGCGCCCCGCGGCGAGATCGGCCGCCGCGATCCCCCGCGCGCCCGCTTGACCGAGCCGCACCAAGATCTCCTGTGCCTGCTCGTGCTCGGCGGCGCCGAACGCCTCCACCACGCGCTCCGCGTGGCGCGCGACGGCACCAGGCACCCCACCCAGGCGCTCCCAAGCGCGCTCGCTGAGGACCTTGCTCTGCGGATCGCGCAGCACCCACCACTCCGACAGCGCCAGCGAGAAGAGCGGCAAGCTGAGCCCGCTTGGGTCCAGCCCCTGCACGATCCGGCTCGGGGCGTCCGCCGGTTCCACGCGGAAACCAGCCCGCGCGGCGGGCCCCTCGATGAGCTGACCGAGCTGCTCCGCGGCGAGCTGGCGCAGCGGGTGATAGCCGTGAGTGAGCGCGCGGCGCAGCGGCGCGAGGCTCGAGAGCTTCGACATCTGCTCGCTCGGCGCCGTCGCCAACAGGCGCAGCCCCGGGTGCCCGCCCTTGCACAGGGAGCCTAGCGCCGTGGCGACCTGGTGTTGCTCTTCGAGGCTCACGTCGGCCCGCAGCAGGTCCTCCAGCGCGTCGATGAGCACCACGAGCCCGCGCCCCGCGGGCAAGGCGCGCGTCACCGCCTGACCGAGCCGCTCGGGCTGCGCCGCGATCAGCCGCGCGATGTCGTCAGCGCTCACACCCAACTGGCGATGGAGGCCCGCCGCGAGCGCCTCCCTGGGGCTGCCCCCGAGCTGGATCGCCTCCACCTGGAACACCAGCCCGAGCCCCAGCGCGCCCTGCTCGATGGCCGGCGCGACGCCCGCCAACGCGAGCGACGTCTTGCCCGACCCCGCCGGGCCCACCAACACCACGGCGGCCCCCGCCCGCAGGCGCTCGCAGATCTCGATCGCCTCCTCCTCCCTTCCAAAGAACACGCCGCGATCCTCACGACCGAACGCCGCGAGGCCTCGGTAGGGGCCGCTCTTCGGCACCCCGGGCGGCGCGCTCGCGAGGCTCAGCGTCACCAGCTGGGCCACCAGCTCATCGGCGCTCGGCCGCTGCGAAGCCGCGAGGCTCAACGTGCGATCGATGAGCACCGCCAGCGGCCCTGGCAAGGTGGACGCGCGGAGGTGCACCGAGGGCAGCGGATCCTCTCGAGTGAGCCGGGTGGCCACCCCCGCGAGGCTCAGGTCATCGAAGGGGTAGCTGCCCGTGAAGGCGAAGTAAAAGCTCAAACCAAGCGCGTAGACGTCGCTCGCGGGCAGCGGATCCTGCCCACGCCACAGCTCCGGCGCCATGTAGAGCGGCGTGCCCCCGCTCGCCGCGGCGCGCAGCCCCGGGTCCTGCCCGGCGACGCTCTTGCGCGTCGGATCCGTCGCCGCCAAGCCGAAGTCGATGAGCTTCAGCCCCCCGCTGCGCCCGAGCTGCGCTTTCGTGATGAACAGGTTGGCTGGCTTGATGTCGCGGTGGAGTAGGCCGATGGCGTGCACCGCCGCGAGCCCCCGCGCCGCCTCCAGGAGCGCCGCCAAACCCTCCTCTACCCCGAGCGGCCCGCGGCTCGCGCGCGCCTCCAAGCTCTCACCCTCGAGCAGCTCGAGCGCCAAGCAGGTGCGGCCATCGAGCTCATACGTCGCGAACACCTGCACCACGTTCGGGTGGCTCAGGAGCGCCAGCGCCTTCCCTTCCGCGCGGAACTGCCTCACGACCTCCGGGCGGCTCTGGTAGCTGCTGCGGAGGAACTTGAGCAGCTCCCAGCGACCGATACCGGCGTTGAGCCCGCGCGCCACCACCCCGATGCTGCCCTGCTCCCGCAGCACCTGGACCTGCTCGTAAGGGCCGAACGGCCTCAGCTCGAAGTCGAGGCCATCCGGCACCGAGCCAGACGCCTCGGCGCCGCTCTGTGACGACGTGTCCTCGCCGCTCAGTACCTCGGTGGCGGCGAGCCCCAGCGCACCGTCGTCCTGCGCCACGCCGGAGCCCAAGGGGAGCGTGCTCTGGGCGCCTCGGATCACCGCTCCCCGCTGACCATCAGGTTCACGTACGACAGCACCGCCCGGCTGGGTCGCCTCCTCGAGCAGCACCGTGGCGTCAGTCCCTAGCGGCGCGGTGTCACCGGCGTGATCATCGCCCCGTCCCCCGCTCATGACGCCTCACTCACCGCACGACCTACCTTGCGCGCGGATCGAGGCGCGGGTCCACCTCATACCCCGTCGCGACGCCGGTGCAGATCCACCCGTCGGCCTGACGGACGCAGTCGCCACGGACCACCGCGTCGGCCCCGATGCGCGCCGCCACCGAGGCGAGCCCACTCCGCGCGCCGTGCTCGGTGCAGCCCGCCTTACAAGTCGTGACGATGGAGCCCAGCCGCACGTGACTCACGGGCTGCTCAGGGAGCTCACTGACGTTGTGCGCCGGCCGCGCCGGGCGCCGATCCTCGCGCTCCCGGGTGTACTTCACCCGGATCGACCAGGCCTCGCTCGCCCGCGGGGTGGCGGATGGCGTGCTGGGGTAGCGGAGCTCCGCGTCGTCCCCTCCGGAGCGCGCGATGTCCGCCTGGCACACGATCTCCGGGCGTGAGCCGCCCGCGGTGTAGCAGCGCTTCTCCACCAGGGCGCTGCCGCCGACGTCCGCGGCGCGCTCCGCGAGCGCGCGCGTGAGGCGCTCCTCACTGCAGTCCACGTCGCTCAGCCACTCCGGGGTGAACTCGCGCTGCCACACGATGCGGCAACGCGCGTCCGCCGAGCCCAGGCGCTGATAGTCAGGCGGCATGGCTGGTAGCTCCTCCACCTGCTCCGGGTGCACCAGCTCACCCCCCACCTCGCCAGCGTAGCTGACGGCGCTCCGGGTGGAGCAGCCCCCCGCGAACAGGAGCGCGCCGAAGAGGGCGCCCGTGAGCGAAGACGCGAGGGGGGACGAGCGGAGGAGCGACGCCGAGGAGGCGCGCGAGCACGCGGTGCGCGGAGACCCAGTGGGCTTCATGGCGGCCCAGCGTGCCACGACGCCCAGCGTAGACCAAGGGGTTTGGCGGCCGCCTCACGGCGCGGGCGGCGCCCAGGCGTACACGTGTGAGCCGCCAAACACTCGGAGCGCGCTGGGCTGACGCTCGAGGGGCATGAGCTCGTCTGGGTCGAAGGCCATCAGCTCCGACCCGGCGCCGCAGGTGACGTACATCACCCGCTCGTCGAGGCTGAGCGCCACGCCGCGCGGTGACTTCAGCTCCACGCCGCGGCGAAGCTCACCCGCGCCGCTCCAGATGGTGAGCCAAGCGCCGCGCGGGCTCGTGGCCCACACCAGCGCGCGCGCCTCGTCGATGCACACGCTCAAGGTCTCACCTTGCATCCGCGCGCGGGCCGCGCGCGGCAGCGTGCGAAACGGCGCGCCCCAGCCGCGCAAGCTGAGGCCGCCCGCGTGGGAGTCGGGGAGCCCATCGCGCGGTGCCGACACCACCGCGAGGTTGCGCGCGGAGTCGAAGGTCAGGTGCCCTGTATTCAGCTGCCGATCGGGCACCTCCAGCTGCTCGACCAGCTTCCCCGTCTCCACCTCGATCAGGCACACGCGCCCAGGCGTCCCCAACGTGTCCCCGGCGCCGTTGGTCACCGCCAAGAGCTTCTCCGGGAGCAGCAGCACGCAGTCGTGCGGCTTCATGCCATGGCTCGGCAGCTCACCCAGCGGCGCGAAGCCGCCCGACGCGCTCGCGTCGCGCACGCTGATCACGCCGCGCCCGCTGCCAAGCTCTGTTTCCACGCAGTAAGCCAGCGCGCCGTCGGGAGAGAAGGCGCCATGACCATAGAACTGGTGCCCCGGGAGCGGCGCGGGCTTCCCCAAGAGCAGCCCCTCTGCGAGGTCCACGAAGGCGGCGCCGTCGCCCCACTTCTCGAACCACAAGGCGCGCGTCGGGTGGCGCGGGTGCAGCGCCATTCCATGGGGTAAGAAGCCGAGCGATAGGCGCCGGAGCCCGCGCTCGGCGCGCTCGACCCGCGCCCGCAGGGGCAGCGCCTGGAGCTCGCTCGGCAGCCCGGTGTCCGCCTGGTCCAAATCCAGGAGATCGAGCGTGAAGCGCACCGCGCCGCCCCCCTCGAATCGGCTCCCGCCGACGAGCACCCCGCGCTCGGCCGTGGGGTGCGGCGCGTAGCCCAAGCGCGCGCGGGCTCGAGCCGCCACGTCGCCGGCCGCCGCTGGAGCCGGAGCCAGATCAGCGACCGCTACCGCGGCCCCATCCGCTCCGTCGCTCGTCGCCACCTTCGCTCCGTGCCACAGCCGAGGGCGCGCGGCCAGGCTTTGACTCACCCGGGCCAACCCCGATAATCGACGCCATGAGCGATCAACCCGGGGGCGGTCCCGCCCCCCCGCCGTGGGTCGACCCCGCGCTGCGCGAGCAGCTGCTGCCGCCCGAGCCCGCGGAATCAGCGCCACCCGTCTCGGCGCCGCCCGCCTCGCTGCCCGTCTCGACGCCGCACCCCGCGCGCATCGCCGCGGCGCCCGCGCCGCCCCCCGATCCGAGCGCCGGGCCGCGCCTCCACGCCGTCACCCCGGCGCTCGGTCCCACGAGCGGCGGCCCGCCGATCACGATCACCGGCTACTGCTTCGAGCCGGGGATCCAGGTGCACTTCGGTGAGTCGCTCGCCACCGTCATCTACGAAGGTCCCGAGCGACTGACGGCGATGCTGCCGCCCCGCAGCCCAGCGGGGCGCGTCGACGTGCGGCTCACGCTCCCGAGTGGTCAGGAGCACCGCTCGATGTGGGCGTTCGAGTACCTGGGGCCGCCGCTGGTCGCCGCGGTCGAGCCAGACCACGCGCCCGTCGTTGGCGGCGCGCTGCTCCGCGTGAGCGGCGCCGGGTTCCAGCCCGGCTGCCTGGTGCAGGTGGGCGCCTCCAGCGCGCAGACGCGCTTCATCAGCCCTGAGCTGGTGGAGATCCTCGCCCAGCCGCACCCCGAGGGGCGCTTCGACGTCACCGTCTGGAATCCTGACGGTCAAACGGGCAGCCTACCTCAGGGCTTCCGCTACGATGGCCCCCCGGTCATCACCGAGGTGAGCCCCGCCGAAGGCGCGAGCGGCGTCGCTCACGAGATCATCGTCCGCGGTACCGGGCTCGAGCCGCGCACCACCGCCGCGCTGTTCGGCGAGCTCGCCCTACAGGTGCGCTTCGAGCGCGAGGGCGCGCTCCGCCTCGCGCTCCCGGCGCGCGCGAGTGGCGCGGTGGACCTCACGCTCTACAACCCGGATGGTCAGCGCGCCGTCTTACGCGAGGCCTTCCGCTACCTCGAGGCCGAGCCGCCCACGCTGAGCACGCTCAGCCCCACGCGGCACCCGCTCGGCGCGCCGCTCCGGCTCGAGGTGAGCGGCGCTGGCTTTCAGCCGGGGCTCGCGCTCTACCTCGGCCAGCACCCGCTCGAGCTCGAAGCTTGGGCGAGCGAGCGCCTGGTGGCTCACCACCCAGGGCTGCCCCACGTGGGTCAGGCAGACTTACGGGTACTGAACCCTGACGGGCAGTACGCGATCCTCCCCGCGGCGCTCAGCGTGTTCGATCCGGAGGAGGAGGCCGCGCGCACCGCGGCGCGCGTGCTCACGCTGACCAGCGTCACCCCCGAGCGCGGCCCAGCCAGCGGCGGCACCCAGGTGAAGATCCGCGGGCTCGGCTTCTCCCACGGCACGCGGGTGCTGATCGGCGGCGCCCGCCCGCGAGCCCAGCGCCTCATCGACGAGACCCTCATCGAGGTCGAGACCGACGAGATGGAGCCCGGCCCCGCCGACGTCGCGCTGCGTGACGAGGGCGCCCTCGAGACCACGCTCCCCGCCGGCTTCCACTTCGAGGCGGTCCTCGCCGCGGTGATCTCGAGGGTGACGCCGAACCGCGGCCCGGCCGCCGGCGGTCACGAGCTGAGCGTCGAGGGCGAGCATTTCCTCCCGGATACGAGAGCGCTGCTCGGTGAGCGCGCCGCGACCGTCCGCTACCTGAGCCCCACCGAGCTCACCCTGATCACGCCGAGCGGCACACCGGGCACGCTGGCCGATCTGATCTTGATCCAGCCGGGCGGCGCCCGCTCCCGCCGCGAGCGGATCTACCGCTACGAGTGAAGCGGGCACCTCAGATCACTTAGCTTACGGTGATTCATCGTCCGTTTCACGATCTTCTGAGTCCAACACCACCACGCGCCCTGGGGCTGGCCCTCCCTCGGTAGGCCGCGCGCGCCGCGATTCGCTGGCATAGGGGTCGATCGCCGAGCCCGACTCCGTCAGCGAGCCCGCCTTGATGCGTGAGGTGCCGCTCGCCTTGCTCACCTGCCGCACCGCGCGTGAGATGGCGGCCTCACCATAGCGCTCTCGGATCGCGTCGAGGGCGCCGCCGAGGCGCTGACGACGAGTGTCGCTCGGGGCCTCCAGCGACGGCACGTCAGCTAACCGAACCGACTCCATGGAAGTCAGCTCGACGCTCGAAGCCTCCCGCGCCGCGCCGAGCGGTGACGGCGCCTGGACACGGCGCGCGCGGAGACGGAACAGCTCGAGCTGCTCACCGGTAGCTCGCTCGAGCTTCGACACCGAGATCCCGATGAGCCGCACTGGCTCGGTCAGGGCGAGCTCGTCCCACAGCGCGAGCGCCACGCGACGGATCAGGGCATCGTCGTCGGTGCCCTCATTCAGGGTGCGGCTGCGGCTCACCAGCGGGTACACCGGCTCGGCGCCTGACTCGGTGCGTGAGCTCCTCTCACCGCGCGGGGTCGCCAGCTTGCAGCGCAGCGTGATGGTGCGGCCTCGCACGCCGCCACGCCGGAGCCGCGCGGCGATCGCCTCCGCGTGCCCGGTGAGCGCCGCGGAGATCACCTCGCGCGCGCTGACGTCGGCGTCGAAGGTGTTCTCCTCGCCGTAGCTCTTCGCCGCCTGATCGGCCTCCACCGGGCGATGATCTTCGCCGCGCGCCAGCGCCATCATCGAGGCCGCGCGCCGCTCCCCGAACAACCGCGTGAGCCAGGCCGGGTCGTAGGCCACGAGCTGACCGATGGTGTGGATCCCGAGGCGAGCGAGCGCCGCCTCCACCGTCGGCCCCACGCCCCAGAGCCGCCTCACCGGGAGCGGCGCGAGCAGCGCCGGCACCTCGTCCGGCGTCACCAGCTTCAAGCCATCGGGCTTCGATAGCGTGCAGGCGATCTTGGCGATCAGCTTGTTCGGCCCTACGCCGACGCTCACCTTGAGCGCCGTCTCCTCCCACACCCGCCGCTTGAGCGCCTCCGCCAGCGCGCGAGGCCCACCGAACAGGCCGAGCGAGCCGGTGATGTCGAGGAAGGCCTCGTCGAGCGCGATCGGCTCCACCTGGGAGGTGAACTCACCGAACACCTCGCGTATCCGCGCGGATACAGCCGCGTAGCGCCGCAGGTCGCCGTCCAGGAACACACCCTCGGGGCACAGCGCGCGCGCTCGGAAGCCGGGCATCGCCGAGCGCACCCCGAAGCGCCGCGCCTCATAGCTCGCGGCGCTGACCACCCCGCGCGGCCCCGTTCCCCCCACGATCACCGGGCGCCCCCGGAGCGCCGGGCGATCGCGCTGCTCGACCGACGCGAAGAATGCGTCCATGTCCGCGTGCAGCACCCAGCGCACAGCTCCCGTCGGCACGCCCGAGCTTGGGCCCCATGCCACGCGGACGCAAATCTCGGGTTGGGGGTTGGACGAGAGTCCAAGCGGCGCACCGCGAGCCTGCGCCCCCAGCGCTGGATTGGGCAGAGAGCCCTCATGGAGCCGACTTCAGGCGCTCGCGGGGCCTCCGCCCGGCGGGCTCTGCGCGCTCTCGAGCTGCGTCCGCACGCGCCCGAGCGCCGCGCGAGCGCGCTCCACCGAGAGCGGCACCTCCTCGTGCGCGCCGTCGATGAGCGCCGACCAGGCGCGCGCGAGGCTCCGCTCGGCGACGGCGAAGTCACCGATCAGCTCCGAGTACGCGAGCATGCCGAGCCGCTCGGTCAGCGCCGGGCCGTGCTCCACGAACTCCGTCATCTCCCCCTCGACCAGCTCGCTGATCCGCTGCGAGGCTACCTCGGTGGGCCCTTGGAGGTCGAGCGCAGCCACCGCCGCCTCGATCCGCGTGAGCAGCGCCTCCGGCGAGCTCGCGCCCGCGCGCGCCAGGACGCGAGCCGCGAGCCCCGGGCGCCGCCAACGCGCCAACACCACGCCCACGACCATGAGCAGGAGCCCTGCCAAATAAGGGACGAGCGCGCCATCGGCCCAGGAGCTCAAGAGCCCGCGCGACGACAGCGTGGCCAGGTGCTCCGCGTCGAGCGACGCAGGACGCGCGGCGTAAGTGGCGCTGACCACCAACCCCAGGATGAAGCACACCATGCCCGCCGCCTTCACCCGCCACCCCCGAGCATCTTGACCAAGGTGTAGCCGAGCGCCGTCAGCGCCTCTCCCACGATGAAACCCGCGGCGATAGGCACCGTCTTATCCGCCGTGAAGCGGCGCCCCTTGCGCCGCTCGAGCACGATCGACACCACGCAGCCGAAGCCATAGCTCAGCGTGATCGAGAACGGCAGGTACATGGCGAGGCCCACCAGCACCCCCAGGCCACCCACCGGGAACGCCGCCAGCGCCGCGCCGATCCCCGCGCCGGAGAGGTACTTGTCCACCGGCGCGGTCCCGCTCACCACGCCCTCGATCAACCCCTTGAGCACCGCCGCCTGCGGCGCCGGCAAGCAATCCGCCGTCTTCTCCACGCAGGCCACGGAGTCCGGCCCGAAGCCGCCGGTGCCCCCCGGGCCCGCCTGCCACAAGAGCAGCGTGGTGCCGATCGCGATGCCCGGCCCGACCCACGCCACCACCAGCTGGGAGAGTTGTTGTCGCTTGGGAACAGCACCAATCAGGTGACCTGTCTTGAGGTCCGTCATCATGTCGGCGCACTGACCGGTGGCGATGCACACCGCCACCCCGATGGTGACCGCCAAGACCACGTTGCCGCTGGTCACCGCGAGCATCAGCGTGACGGCGATCAGCGCCAGGCCGCTCAAGGGCGAGATGTCCGTCGCGCCGGTGGCCTGCGCCACGATCAAGCCGGCCAGCGCGATCCACAGCGCGCCGACCAGCGCCGCCCCCAGCACCTGAAGCGGGTGCATCGCCTGACCTCGGGTAGCGACCCAGGTGACGAAGACGAGCGCCAGCACCGAGGCCGCGAGCCCGACGCCGAGCAGCCGCGGGCTGAGCTCCTCCGAGCTCCCACCCTCGACGCGGCTCGCGCGCGCCGCCGCCGACAAGCTCCGCAGGGCGCCGCGCAGCGCAGGCAGCGACACCACCACGCCGGCGAGCGCGCCGCCGATCAGCATGCCGATCCCAGTGGGCCTGATCAGCTGACCATACACGCTCGACACCAGCTCGTCGCCGGCCAGCCCCGGCGCGGTGAAGCCCGCGCCGACGGCGATAGGCCCCACCAGCCACCACGCCAAGATCCCGCCGAGCGCGAACGGGATCCCGCCCTTGCCGCTCAGCATGCCGGCGCCGATGTTCGCCATGCTGAGGTAGAAGGTGGTGCCGAGCAGTGACAGCGAGAGCGCCCCCTCCGGCGCCACGTCGAACGCCGACGCCAGCCACGGCCCGATCGGGATGTCCTCCGGAAAGACGCCGAGCTGACCCAGCAGGGTGATGAGCAGCGCCGCGCCGAACCCGATCCCGAGCAGCGCGCCCTTTTTGATCCCAGCCCCCGGCGTGCGCAGGATGGTGGCGACGGCGACGCCGCTCGGGAAGCGGAGCCGCTCCACCTCGACCATCTGTTTCCGTAACGGAATGATCAGGATGACGCCCATGAAGGAGCCCGCCGTCGCCGCCAGCAGCACCACCCACACGCTGTACTCGTGCCCCAGCATGATCAGCGCCGGCAGCGTGAACACCACCCCGGAGCTCGCGGTGTTCACCCCCGAGGCCACCGTCTGGTTGATGTTCGTCTCCAAGATGGAGCCGGCGCCGCGCACCTTCAGCACCCCGCGCCCCACCCCGCGGAGCAGCGCGAAGCCGAGGATGGCGGCGATGGAAGAGCCGGTGATCCCGAAGCCGAGCTTGAGCCCGATGTAGGTGAAGGCCGCCGTCATCAGCATGCCCTGCCCCACGCCGAGCAGCATCGCGGCGAGGGTCACCTCGCGATAGGCACCTGGTGCGTTCGGCGCCGCCTCACCCTTCATTGGGAGGGACGTAGCTTGAAGTCACCAGCGAGCGCAACGGCGCTGCGCGGAGCGAGCAGCCAGGGCGCCGTGATCGAGGCGGCGCGGTGATTGAGGCGGCGCCGTGATTGAGGCGGCGCGGTGATTGAGGCGGCGCGGCGCGAGGGACTGGGACGCTGGGGCGCCGCGCGCTCCTCGGTACCGTGAAGTGCTCTCGATGGACCGTACGCGGCGCGAGCCTTCGCTCAGCGTGCCCCGGCTCAGCGCTGGCCAACCCCCTCGAGCACCATGCGCACCAGCGCCTGGGCGGCGTCGGTGGGGCTCCCCAGATCTTCCCCTTCGAAGAAGGCGATGAGCAGGCTCTCCACCGCGCCCACCACCGCGAAGGCCGTGATCTTCGGCGGCAGATCGCGCAGCAGGTGCTGCCGGTGCGCGACCTCCGTGAGCGCCACCGCGGCGGCGGTGATTGAATCGCGAAGCTGACGAATAGGCAGCCGCGCTCCCTCCGCAGGCCCGCGGCACTCTTGGAGGTAGAGCTTCACGAGCCGCGGCTCACGCAGCGCCGCTTGACCGAGCCGCATCGCGAGCGCCTGGTAAGCGGCGGAGAGCTCCGCCGAGGAGCCCGCGCGGGCGAGCGCCCCGGCGCACTCGGAGAACGCCTGCTCCATTTCCTTGCGGAGAGGCGCGAACAGCGCGTCCACCACCTGGCCCTTGTCCTCGAAGTAGCGATAGAAGCTGCCCTTGGCGACGCCCGCCGCCTTGGTGATCTCGTCCACCGTCACGCGCTCCACGCCGCGCTCGAGGAACTCCCCCAACGCCGCCGCACACAGCCCGAGCGTGCGCTCTTGACGGTTTCGGTCGCGCTTGCCCCCCGCCTTCCCAGGGCGCTGCTCGGGCACCCGCCCCGGCTCGAACCAGGGCGCGTCTGGGCCGGCGTCGGCCGCGCCAGGAGCCTCCGCTTCGGAGGGCTGCTTCGGGGAGGTGCTCATCGTCCACCCACAGGGTGCCATGATACGCGCCCGCTGTCGTAGCTCACGCGGCTCGTCATGTGACAGCGGCTGACAGCCCCCCCTCGCATGAGCGGCTTGACAGATCCCCTCCCGCCTAATATCATGACTTTTCAGTCATGATATTAGGCGCCGCCACGCGCGTGAGATCGGAGGAACGATGATTGGGATCCCAGTCGGCCTGTTGGCCGCCAATGCGTTCGAGTGGGTGGTTCATCGCTACGTGCTGCACGGCCTCGGGCGGCGGAAGCAGAGCTTCTGGGCCTTCCACTGGCACGAGCACCACGGCGCCTCGCGGCGCGGAGGCATGCACGATGAGCACTACGAGCGGGCGCCGCTCGGCTGGCACGCGCAGGGCAAGGAGCTGTTGGGGCTGACGGGGGTGGCGGTGGCGGTCTCCGCGCTGTGGCCGGTGGCGCCCTTCTTCGTCATGACCGCGTACTACTCCGCGTTCAACTACTACCGCGTCCACAAGCGCTCGCATCAAGACCCGGAGTGGGCGCGCCAGCACCTGCCCTGGCACTACGATCATCACATGGGCCCTGACCAACACAAGAACTGGTGCGTCACCCGGCCCTGGTTCGACCAGCTGATGGGCACCCGTGAGCCCTACGTGGGCACCGAGCGCGAGGCGGCGGATCGAGCCCGCGCGGAGGCGCGCCGAGCGCGTAGGTCGGCCGCACCGTCGGCTGCGGCGGCCCAGGCGACGGCCGAGCCAACGGCGACGGCTGGAGCGTGAGAGTAGTCAGCGGGTCGAATGTGAGCGCGATTCAGTCAGCCTATCTGACTCCAAACTCGGCGCAGCGGGCACTACGAGCATAGCGTCAGCGTGCCTGCCTTACGCCGTTCGATCGGGGAGTTCACTCCCTCCTAGTACATGCTGCGGCCATTTGAGAGATGCCGTTCATGCGCTGCGCGCCGCTTGCATCACGGTCCTCGACCTCATGGGCGTCTCCGTGCTGCCTTGAAGGAGCTTTTTTGTAGAGCCGCGAGGCGTTGAAGAGCTGGTTGGACGGGTAGTCACCCTTGCACCCTGTCAGCACGCCCGACTCGCCGCGTCAGCGCGCCACGCGGTAGAACTGGCCGTCCACCGTGAACTCGGCGCGCTCGAGCGGCTCGTCCTCCGGCACCAGCAGCCAGCCGCCCGGCAGGTGATCGTAGCGGAAGAACTCGCCTCGCAGCGCGCGGGGGTGCGCGCCGCTCAGGGTCACGTGCACGCCCTGCCCTTCGAGCGGCACCTCACGCTCGAGGGAGCCCCCGAGCTCCGCCCCGCCGCGGCCATCCAGCCCAATCAACGTGTAGCGGAGCTCCCCGATGACGCGCGGCTTGTTCACGTGACGACCGCGGTTGAAGAGCGCCGTGAAGGTGTAGTCGCTCACGTGCTGCTTGGAGCAGTAGCCCATGATGTCGCTGAACTCAGCGGGATCTTTCAAGGCGCCGGTGGTGATGTCGTAGCCCCAGGTGCCGATGGTCGTGCCCGCGTGGGGGTAGCTCGCGTCGATGGAGCGCGGATCCACCCCCGGGCCGCAGTTGACGTGAGCGCGGCCATGAGCGTGACCGAGCTCATGGGCCGCGGTGCTCGCGGCGTAGCTCTCGTAGCCCACGCCGAGGGCGAGGCGCAGGAAGGGGTTGCCCACGTCCGGCGGGGAGTCGTTGAGCAGCGTCACGCCGAGCAAGCAGCCGGCGCGGCAATAGTCAAAGAAGCTGTCTCGCGGGTTGAAGATCCCATAGTAGTAGACGTCCTCGCTCTCACCGTCGGCGTTACGAAAGCCCGCCAGGGTGAAGCCCGCGCCTTGCCAGCCGCTACCATCCGGGTCGATGGCGTTCGCCCAATCGTGCGGCTCCCGCACCCGGATGCTGACGTCGCTCACCGGGTACAGCGCCAAGAGGCGCGCGCGGATGGCCTCCACCTCCGCCTCCCCCAAATTGGGCAACCTGCCTGACCCATCGGCGTTGTAGCGGAACGGCGCCAGCACCACCCGCAGCTGGTTCGGCTCGCCCTCCACCACCACGCTCGCGCTGCCTTCCGCGGGGAAACGCGCGCCGGGGTGATCCGCGCCCGGGCCCTCCGCCAGCACCTCCACGGCGAAGGAGAGCTCCTCCCCGATGCGATCGCCCGGGATGATGAAGTTCAGCGTGCTGTCAGCGTTCGCCTCCGCCGAGGCGCCCTCGAGGGTGCCCTGGACCTCGAGCGGCGCTCCCCCCGCGAGGTGAAGCCGCGCGGTGACCGGCCCACCGTCGTACGCCGCGTCGGTCTCGTAGAACACGCGCACCAAGCCGTCGCGGCCCGCGATGATCGGCACGTCGCTGTCCACCTGCTCCCCCGAGACCATAAGGCTCCGCTTCACGCCTTGGTAGAGCGCGATCTCCGTGAGCCTGACCCCAGCTGCCAAGTGCTCCTGACCACCGCCGGTGCCCCCGGTGCCGCCCGCGCCGCTGGTCCCACCCGCGCCGCCACCGCCCGAGCCGGCCGCGCCCCCTGGCCCGTCGTCACTGCTCGAAGAGCACGCCGCGATCACCACCCAGGACGCCACCGCCAGCCACTTGCGCATGCGAGCGTTTTACCGGCGCCTCGACGCGCTGACGAGGCGAACCGCTCCCACGGCAAAGCTACGCCAGAAGCGCAACGCCCACCCTCTCTGCAGATCTCGGGGATTGGGGGTTTGGCGAGGTGATGCGCGCGCTGCCCAGCCGCGCGCGGAGGACCGCCACGGGTGCCACCCTGTCGCGGTGCCGTCCAACCCCCTAAACCCCACGACTTGCCAGCTCGCCGAGCTGCACATGGGTGTCGCCCACGAGAGGAGCTAGGGTGCGAAGAAGAGGACTTGAACCTCCACGGGAGTTACCCCACTAGAACCTGAATCTAGCGCGTCTGCCAATTCCGCCATCTTCGCGAGCAGGGCGGCCGTTATGCTCCACTTCACGGCCCCGCGCAACCCCGAAATGTGCGGCATCACCATGCGCCGTATCACCCCGCGCCGCATCACCGGGCGCCACCCGGTGCCGCACTGCCCGTTCAGAACGCTCCGTACCAGCTCGCGACCCCACCGCCCGGAGCACCGCGCAGATCGAAGCCGAACGACGCCTCGGCGGGGCTCGCTGGCGCGCGCTCGGGACCTGCCGTGAGCCACAGCACCGTGGCCACCCCGAACGACACCAGCCCCACCCCGAGCCCGATGTCGCCGATCAAGCGCGAGCGCTCGATCGAGTCGCGATCGGCCGGATCGCAGCGGGGCGCACAGCCCGACGACTCGACGTCGCTCCGCTTCCCCTCGGCGCTGAGCCAACCGAACGTCGCCACGCCAAACCCCACGACCCCGATCCCCGCGAACACCCACGGCAACACGCTCGGCTCCACGGCGTCCGACGTCGACACGCTGAGCGAGTCCTCCGGATCGGGCGCTGGGCTGAAATCCACGCTGACCACGCGGTTCTTCTGGCCCTCCACCACCGACACCTCGAGCTGCTTCTCGTCACCGTCAGCCGTCTTGACGGTCAGCGTGCGCCGCCCCGGGTTCACCCGCACGGCGCGGCCGGCCCGCGCGTCCTCGCTCACGTCCTCCCCGTCGACGCGCGCCTCGATCTTGCTCAGCTCGGCGCCCTTCACCTCGAACACCACCGTGGGCAGGCTGCTGTCCACCTCGGAGAGCCACTGCACGCAGTCCTTCTGGAGCGCCGTGAGGCAGCTCGCGCTGGCGCACGTGAGCAGCTCGGCGCGCGCCTTGAGCAGATCTCCCTCTTGCCTCAGCACCTGGGCCTGCTCGTAGCTCTCCACGCAGGCCTCCGCGCTGGCGTCTGCCTGCGCGGCGCCCGCGCTCATCAGCAGGGCCGCAGCGGCCCACACACCCAAGCCAAGCTTCTTCACGTCGCCCAGTGTACTTCGGGCACCCCGCGTTGCGCACCACCGTAATGGCGCGGTGCCTCCGCGCGACGACTTCACCTCCGGTTCACACGGCAAGTTTCACGCGGCGCGGTGCCGTCCAACCGGCTCTTCAACACTTCCCGCTTCGGGGAGGTGCTCTTCAAGGCCGCGTGGATCCTTCGGTGAGGTCGAGGACCGTGACCACAGCGGTAGCCACCGCAAAACAAAGTCCATTCGCGACTCCCATGGGAGATTAGGAGGGAGTGCACCCCCAACCCCACCTGCGGCTGGTCAGATAGGCGCTACCTGGCGCACTCGGGCTTCACTCGCTTGATGCCCTTCGAGTCGACCCAGAACGGCGATGAGCAGTCCACGGCGGGCTTGGCGGCTGGCTGAGGCGCCGGAGTCGGCTCGGCGCGCGGCTCGCTGCGGGGCTCACTTCGAGGCCGCGGCTCACTTCGAGGCGCAGGCCGGGGCTCGGGGGCGCGCGGCGTAGCCTGAGCCGCCACGGGCTCGTCAGCGGCCGGTACTAGCTGGGAACCAGCGTCCTCGGCTGGCCTGGGCTCCTCGGCTCGCGCCTCCGCGCGCTCCTGAGAGCCAGTGGGCGCCGGGGCGCTCGCCGGCGCTTCGGTGGTGGCGGGCGCGCTCGCGGCGGACTCCTGACTGACGTCGGGCGCCGCGCTCGACTGCGAGAACCAGCGCGCCCCGAAGGCCAAGCCGACCAGGCACACCCCCAGCACGCCCGCCGCGATCCACAGCACCCCGCGGCGCCGCTTGGGCTCGGGCGGGGACACCACCACCCCCGCGCTGGTCCCCGTCGTGGTGGGGCTGAGCGCCCCGACCACCGTGATGCTGCTCACCTCGCCGGGGGCAGCCTGCTCCATCCGCCGCACCTTCTCCGCGCGCTCGGCGAGCGGCACGGCGGCGACGGTGGCCACCCAATCGCCCACCTGGTGGTTGGACATGGGGCGCACGGCCGCTTCCAACTCCTGCGCCATCTCCCGGGCGCTCGAGTAGCGGGCCGCCGGATCCTTCGCCAAGGCGCGCTCCACGATGGCGTCGAAGGGCGCCAGCGCCGGATCCTTGTCGCTCGGCCTCGGCACCGCGCCTTCGAGCACCTGGTTCAGCTGAGCGATCTCGCTGTCCCCGTTGATGAGCCGCTCCCCGACGAGCGCCTCGTACAGCACCACCCCCGCCGCGTAGAGATCCGCGCGAGCGGTCACCTCTTCACCCCGCGCCTGCTCCGGCGCCATGTACCGGAGCTTGCCCTTCAGCTGGCCATCGCGCGTCGACTGGACGCGCCCAGAGCCCTTGGCGACGCCGAAATCGAGCACCCGCGCGATGCCGTCGACCCCCACCATGATGTTCTGCGGCGAGACGTCGCGGTGCACGATGTTGAGCAGATCGCCCTGCTCGTCCTTCGCCTCGTGCGCGGCCGAGAGGCCATAGAGCGCGCCGATCATCACCGCGGCGATCAGCTCGGGCGGCGTGACGTACCCCGCCTTGCGGGCAGCGCGCAGCAGCTTGCTGAGCGCCTCCCCCTCGACGTAGTCGAGCACCAGGCACACCTCTTCCCCCCGCTGCACCACGTCGAGCGTCGGCACCACGTTCGGGTGCCGCACCCGCGCCGCGAGGCGCGCCTCATCGAGGAACATCTCGATGAACTCCGGCTCACCCACCAGGTGCCGGTGCACCCGCTTGATGGCGACCGGCTTCGTGAACCCACCTCGACTGACGAGGCGCCCGAGCTGAACCGTGGCCATGCCGCCCACGGCGATCTCCTCGAACAGCTCGTAACGGCCGTCCAAGCGCTCACGTCCGGGACTCGAGGGTTGGGAGTACGACATCCGTTCAGAGAGAGCCTAGCCGGCGACGTCAGCCGGAGGATAGAGAAAGCCTAGCACGGCGCATCACAAACCTCCTCGCTCCCTGCATCGCGATCGGGTTTGGGGGTGCACTCCCTCCTAATCTCCCATGGGAGTCGCGAATGGACCTTGTTTTTGCGGTGGCTACCGCTGTGGTCACGGTCCTCGACCTCACCAGAGGATCCACGCGGCTTTGAAGAGCACCTCCCGAAGCGGGAGGTTTGAAGAGCCGGTTGGACGGCACCGCACTGGCTCGCCGCTGGTGCTCATAGGAGCCACCCGAGAGCGGGCCCACCACGGCGCGCTCGTACGCCATGGCTCACTGCGTCACGCTCCTGCACGGTGCGCTCGGCCGCTCGAGGAGGACAAGGCGACGACGCGGTGCGCGAGCGGCTCTCGGGTGACGCGCTGGCCGCTGCATTCCCCGCGCGGCGAATCCGCTTGTGCTCCGAAGCCCGTGAGGGAAGATGAGGGGGTCGTTCTGGCCTTCCTTCCACCCCACCCAAGCCATCCCTTATGTCTCTTCGCCCCAAGAAGCCCTCGTCCGCTCTGGTCGCTTGCAGCCGGGTCGGCTGCGCGCTGGTTGGCTGCGCGCTGGTTGGCTGTACCTGGCTCGGTGACGATCTCGATCCGCTGTTCAGCGCCAGCGGCGCACCGGGCGGCGCGGGCGGCGTCGCTGGCACCGCGGGCTCGGGTGGTGATGCCGGTTCGAGCGCGGCCGGCGCGGGGGGCACCGCGGGCTCGGGCGCAGCGGGCTCGGGCGGCGTCGGAGGCACGGCCGGCGCGGGGGGCACCGCGGGCACGGGCGGCTGCGGGAGTCGGCGCCCGCCACCGCGCCCCACCTCCCCAGACGATCTGGGCATCGGACCCAAGGTCTTCGTCCTGCGCGACATCGTCATCGATCAGTCGCCCAACCTCTGGGAGACCATCGGCTACGACTTGGACGGCCTCTGCTCGAAGCCGCCGGAGCACCCCGTGGAGTGCATGGCGGCGGGCGCGAGCCAGCCCGAGCTGGATGGTCAGGAGGGCGTCGATAACGCGTTCGGCCACGTCGTGGTGCCGATCCTCAAGGTCGCCGATGCCGATCTCCAAGAGGGCGCGCGGAAGAGCCAGCGCGAGGGCCGCTCGGCGATCGTGGTGCACCTCTCGAACTACAACGGCTTCCCCAACGACCCCAGCGTGCGGGTGTGGCTGGGTCAGGCGCGCGAGGCGATCCCCGCGGGCGCCACGGAGCCAGGGATGCCCGCGTGGGACGGTCAGGACTCCTTCTACGTCGTGGACTCCGCGTTCCGGAACGGCGATCTGAACGAGCCCAACATCGACGACGACAACGCTTACGTGGCGGACAACCGCCTGGTGATGCGGCTCCCTGACCGCGCCCCGTTCCCGTTCCAGACCTCCAACGGCACCGTGGTGCTCACCCTCACCGACGCCTTCCTGACCGGCACCATCGAGGCGGACGGCTCCCTGACGGACGTCATCCTCGCGGGGCGCTGGGCGGTTCAAGACATCTTGGCCGCGGTCGAGCTGGTCGGGATGTGCCCCTCGGACGTCACCTACACCTTGATCGAGAACCTGCTGAACAACAACGCGGACATCCGCTCCACGCCGGGCACCGGCGGGCCGGGCGCGGTCTGCAACGCCATCAGCATCGGCCTCGGGTTCACCGGCTTCCCGGGGCTGTTCGGCGGACTGACCACCACCGAGCCCGTCGTCAACCCCTGCAGCAGCGGCGGCACGGGTGGGGCTGGCGGCGCAGGGGGCACCGGCGGCACGGGCGGCGTCGCTGGCACCGGCGGCGCCCCCTGAGAGTCGCTTCACGGCGCCCGAGCGCTCGTGAGGCAGCCCGACCCTCCTCCACGACAACGTCAGCCGCGCCGTCGCGACGCGCTCCGTCAGTCTCACTAACGAATCCGCCGCGTATCGCTAGTCAGTCACCCTGACTCGCAGCGTAGCGCTCGGCCAGGTGCAGCAGCGCGGCGCTGACGTGGCTGCACAGCTGGTAGCGGGCGACGCCCTGGTCCGGCTGGTACACCAGGTAGTCGCGGGGCAAGACGTCGTACCAGGTGCGGTGACGGAGCCGCCGCAGCCAACCCGACTCCACGCGCAGCTCCTCCGTGGGAGCCTCCCCACCGGCCACCGCCGCTTCATCGAACGGTAAGCCGTAGCGCTCGAACACCCGCGCGACGGCGCCCGCTGGGAGTGGCCGGGCTGGCTCGTCGCCGTTCGCGATCCTGACCGGCGAGCGCGTCAGCCACACCGCGGGGTTCCCCTCCCCTGCCTCGAGCAGGCAGAGGCGCTCCGCCACCGCGTGGCTCGCGTCCGCTCCCTCAGGCGCTAGGCCAGACAACTCCTTCATCCCCTGGCTCGCGTCATCAGCTCCGTCAGGCGCTGGGCCAGGCGGCTTCACCCGGCGGCTCGCGTCATCAGCTCCGTCAGGCGCTGGGCCAGGCGCGCGGGGTCGTCCAGCGGGCTGCCCTCCGCGAGCAACGCCTGATCATAGAGCACGCCGATCCACTCGGTGACGTCCTCCGCGCGCTCCGGCTCTCGATTCAGCTCGTCCAGGCGCTGGATGAGCGGGTGCTCCGAGTTCAGCTCCAGCACGCGTTTCTGCGCTGGAACACCCAGCTGCTGGGCGCGCATCAGGCGCTCCAGGTGCGGCGCCAGCCCCCCTTCGGGGATCACGAGGCACACCGGTGAGCCCTTGAGGCGCGTGGAGGTGCGCACCTGGCTCACCCGCTCCGAGAGCACCGACTGGAAGCGCTCGATCAGCCCCTGGTGCGCCACGTCGCGCGCCTCCTGGGCGCTCTCCTCACCGCCCTCATCGAGCTTCAGCGACTCGCTCATGGCGTTCACGAGCGGCTTGTCGGCGTAGGCCCTGAGCGTCTCCACCACGAACGGATCCACCGGATCGGTCATGTAGAGCACCTCGTAGCCGCGCTGGGTGAGCGCCTCGAGGTGCGGGCTCCGCTCCACCAAGCGACGCTCGGCGCCGGTCACGTAATAGATCGACGTCTGACCCTCCTTCATCCGCGCCACGTAGTCCTTGAGGCTGGTCAGCTTGTCTTCCGATTCACTGCTCTCGTAGCGTACGAGCTCCGCCAGGCGTTTCTCTTGATCGGGCTCGAAGTGCAGGCCTTCCTTCAGCACCGCGCCGAACCCCCGGAAGAAGCTCGCGTAGTCCTCGGGGCGCTCGCTGGCGAGCTCCTCGAGCATGGAGAGGGTTTGGCTGACGACTTGGCGCCGCATCAGCCGCACCGCCTTCGAGTCTTGCAAGATCTCACGGGAGACGTTGAGCGGCAGATCCTCACTGTCGAGCACGCCGCGCACGAAGCGGAGCCAGCGCGGGAGCAGCTCCTCGGCGTCGTTCATCACGAACACGCGGCGCACGTGGAGGCGGATCCCGCGCTTCACCTCGGGGTCGAACAGATCGATCGGCGGGCGCTTGGGGATGAAGAGCAGCCCAGCGAACATCTGGGTGCCTTCCACGTGGAAATGTCGGCGCGCGAGCGGCGCCTCGAAGTCATGGGTGAGGTGTTTGTAGAAGTCGGTGTACTGCTCGTCCGTGACCTCCTTCGGCGAGCGCTGCCACAGCGCGCTGCCTTGGTTCAGGCGGCGGTACGTGGGCTCGCCTTCGGCGCGCTCGTCGGCGGCTTCGCCAGCTTGGTCCTTGGGCGCGGGCGGCTCCAAGAGCTCGATCGGGTGCGCCACGTAGTCCGAGTAGCGCCGCACCAGCTCCTCGATGCGCCAGCGCTTGAGGTAGTCCCTGGCGTCCTCCTTCAGGTGCAAGACGACGTCCGTGCCACGCCCGGCGCGCTCCGCGGGCTCCAGCGTGTAGCCCTCCTTCGCGTCGGAGCTCCAACGCGCGGCGCCCGCCTCCCCCGCGCGGCGGCTCACCACGTCCACCCGATCGGCGACGAGGAACGCCGAGTAGAAGCCCACCCCGAACTGACCAATCAGCTGCACCGCGTCGCCCTGCTTCGCGGCCTCCTGCGCCCTCTGAAGCTGCTCCACGAAGGCCTTGGAGCCCGAGTGCGCGATGGTCCCCAGGTTCTTCGCCAGCTCCTCCTGGCTCATCCCGATCCCGTTGTCGCTCAGCGTGAGCGTGCCCGCGGCTTCATCCGCCGCCACCCGGATCACCAGCTCTGGATCGCCCTCCAGCAGCTTCGGATCGGCGATGGCCTCGAAGCGCAGCTTATCCAGGGCGTCCGAAGCGTTGCTGATGAGCTCTCGGAGAAAAATCTCCGGGTTCGAGTAGAGCGACCCGACGACGAGCCGCAAAACTTGGCTCACCTCGGCCTGAAACGAGTGCATTTCTCCCATGACGGCGCCGACAAATGGCCACTTTGTCGGCGCTGTCAAGCGCACCCCACCGCGCTCGAGGCGGAGCGGGCACAAGGGGGCAGACACAGGGGCACAGGGGCCTGCCCCTACTAGGACGACAAACGGTAAACCGTTTGTCGTCCTAGAAGCTCGCGAACAGCCCGAGACCGCCACCACCCGGCGCTGCCGTGGGCACCAGCGCCGCGCGCGGCAACCCTCGCGAGCGCGAGCCCCGCGCACCAGGCGCGGGCTCTTCGTGGCTGAGCACCAGGTAGGCGCCGGTGGCGAGGAACACGGAGCCGACGATCAAGCTGATGGTGCTGACGCCGCCCAGCGTGCGCCCCGACTCCACGCGATCATACCCCGCCTGGGTGCAGCGCTGGTTCGGGCACTCGTCGTCCGCAGCGCCCTTGTCCGCGAGCGTCATGAAGCCCGTCACCGCGCCCACGCCGAGCCCCAGGATGCCCACCCCACCCAGCACGTAACCAAGCACCGGCGCGCTAGCGGCGGGCGCTTCATCCCCGACTTCAGCCCCCAGCGCGCGCCCGACCGACACCTTGAGCACCTGGCTCTCCCCCTCGGCCAGCTGCAGCTCGAACTCGGCGTCCTCATGGCCGGGCGCCACCACCACCACCCTCACCTGCCCTGGATCCACCGGCAGCGGCGCGCCGAAGCTCGCCGCGGTGAGCTCGACGTCCCCGCGCTTCACCACGCCGCCTGGAGGCAGCTCCCCCTCGAGCTGAATGGTGAGCTTCGGGAGCCGCGGCTCCAGCGCCGAGGCGCGCGCGATGGCGATGCGGCGGCGCTCATCCTCCGGCGGCAGGCGCTGCGCCACCTCCTGGAAGTGAGTCCAGGCGGCGGCGACCTGCCCCAGCTTCTCCTCACAGTCAGCCAGGTTGAACACCGTGCCGATGGCGGGGTCCAGCCGGTTGCTCTCGCGGAACTTGGAACATGCCGTGCGGAAATCCCCCGCGTCCGCCGCCGCGCGCCCTTGGCGAAACAGCGCCTCCGCCGCCGCTGGGTCGCTCGCCTCCGCACCCGCCGTCGTCGACAAAAAAAGGCACAGCGCCGAGACCCCCACGCTCCTCAGAAGGCAGCTCCGCATCCCGCGAGGCTACCTCACCTGAGCTCTCCGCGCCGCGCGATTTCCTCCGCAAGAGCGGGCTCAGGGGGTTGGACGGCACCGCACTTGCCTGACACAGCGTGCGCGCTCGTGGACCCGCTGAGGCACCCGCCCCACCGTACTTCAGCGCCTCACAGTGACCTGCCAAACCCCCAACCCCTGATGCTGCTGCGCGACACGATCCGCGGGAAGCCGTCGGCTCGGGTGCTCAGTGACGCCGATCGAACGGGTTGCTCGCGGGAGCCGGCGCTGGGTCAGGCTTCGGTGCTGGGGCCGACGCTGGCTGGGGCGCGGGGGCTGGGCCGGGCTGGGGTGCCGGAGCAGGGCCAGGCTTCGGCAGCGGCCCAGGCTTGAGCGACGGCTTCGGTGCTGGGCCCGGCGCCTTGGACGCGGCGGCGACGCCAGCGTCCTGCTCCGTGCGCTGCGCTGACGGCTCAGGCTGCGCTGATGGCTCGGGCTGCGCCGTCAGCTGCGCTGACGCTTCGGGCGCCGTGGGCTCACCCGTGGCGTGGGGCGGCGTCTCCACCGGGGCCAACCCGGAGGATGAGCCGGTCACCTGCACCAAGGACGCGTCCGCGCTCGGCCCCCCGCCACGCAGCGCGAGGAACAGCACGATCACCGCCGCGGCGCCCACCGCCCCCAGCCCGGCGAACAGCCAGGTCGGGCGACGAGTGGGCAGCTGGGGCGGCGCGCTGACGCGCTCGTCAGGGTTACTCACTGACTCCACCGTCACCCCTGCGGCGGAGTCGGTCACATCGTCACGCGCCGTGACCATCGACGGGGGCGCCGCCGCCACCAGGGTGGCGGGGCCGGTGACCATCGACGGCCGCGGCAGGCTGAGCGGCCCCATCTCGAGCGCCTCCTGCGCTTCACGCAGCCCGCCTTGCATCGCGCGCGCGTCGAGCCACCGATCGGCCTTCTTGAAGGCCAACGCGCGATCCACCAAGCGCACCACGGGCACCGGCAGCGCGGGGAGGAACTGCGCCACGCTCGGCGCGTCCGTCGTGGCAGCGAGGATGAGCTGCTCGTTGACGGTGTCCGCCTCGTGGACGTAGCGCCCCGTCAGCAAGGTGAACAGCGTCGCCCCCACCGCCCACAAGTCAGTGCGGTGGTCTACCTCCTCCAAGCGCCCCAGCGCCTGCTCCGGCGCCATGAAGGCGGGCGTGCCCAAAAGTGAGCCCACCTGCGTGGTGGCGCCGCCACCGCTCGAGAGCTCCCGCAGCCGCGCGATCCCGAAGTCGAGCACCTTGAGCCGACCGTCACGCGTGAGGAACAGGTTCTCCGGCTTCAAATCGCGGTGCACCACGCCCCGACCATGGGCCGCCGCCAATAGGTCGAGCAGCTGATCGACGATGGGCAGCACTTCGGTAGCCGGCAGCTGCTGCCCCTTGCGCTCCCAGCGCCCCTCCAGCGTCTCTCCCTCGAGCAGCTCCATCACGAGGAACGCGCTGCCGTCCTCCATCACATCGTCGTCGAACACCTGCACCGCGCCCGGGTGATCGACGGTGTTCGCGACGTAGCCCTCCCGCAAGAACCGCGACCTCACCTCGCCGTCGAGCGACACCTCCGGGTGCAGCATCTTGATCGCGACGCGGCTGTTGTTGCGGTGGGTGGCGGCGTACACGGTGGCCATCCCGCCGATCCCGAGCACCGCGTCGAGCGTCCACTTCCCCATCAGCGTCATGCCGACGCGCTCACGAGCTCGCTCACCCACCCCGCGCGCCACCGCCGGAGGATCGATCGGTGTTTCCACGCGGCGCCCCGGGATTGGGCTCGCGCTGCGCGGCGCCCCGGGCTTCACGGCAACGGGCGGCCTCGGGGGCGTGGTCTTGCGGGGGCGAGGCGGGACGCTCACGGAGCTCCTAGGGCTGGGCGGGCCCTGCAACGCTACGGCGACGACCGACTTACAGCAAGGCGGATGGCACTTCCGGATGGGAATTGAGCGATCACGATCAGGGAGGGAACATCTGACCGTGACCGACGTAGCATGCCCGTCCAATCAGGCTCAGGTGTGGGAGGTACATTGGTGATGCTACAGTCGAACTGGAAGAAGAAGTCGCTCCGTACGCTCGCGGCAGGCACGGTGCTAGCGGGCGCGTTCTACGCCGGCATGGCCTTCGCGGCCCCGGCCGATCCGCTGCTCGCAGCCGCTGACTTGTCCGCCGAGAAGGCGATCGCGCAGCTCGAGGCGGCGAAGAACGAGGGCGTGAAGCCGCCCTTCGGTGGTCACCGGGCGAAGGCCGTCTGGCACATCAAGCAGGCGCGCAAGGAGATCGCCAAGGCGATCAAGTACGCGGAGAAGGAGCGCAAGCCGAAGCCGCCGCCGAAGAAGAAGCGCTGACCGCTCATGTCCGAGGGTTCCTGCTTGGGTCGCTACGGGGCGTTGGAGTAACCTACGCACATGCGGCGGCCCCACTCGAGCTCAGTGCTTCACGGACGATTCAGCGCAGCCGCTTTGACGGCTGTCCTGACGACCGGCTGCCTCGTCTCCTTCGATGGCTATGAGCTGGCGGAGGGGGCAGCCGGAGCCGGTGCGGATGGCGGCGTGGGCGCCAGCGCCGGGTTCGGGGCCGGCGCGGGGGTAGGCGCCAGCGGTGGCTTCGGCGCGACCGCGGGGGCGGGTGCCAGCGGCGGTGTGGGCGCGTCCGGCGCCTTCGGTGGCTCTGGAGGCTTCGGCGCGTCGGGCGCCTTGGGCGGCGCTGCAGGTTCTGGGGGGGTTGGCGCTTCGGGCGCCACGGGTGGTGTGGGAGGGATCGGGGGCGCCGCCGGTGGAGTGGGTGGTGATGGGGGTACCGGGGGTGCCGTCGGGGGCTCCGGCGGCTCGGCGGCTTCGGGGGGTGCCAGCGGGAGTGGGGCGAGCGGTGGCTCGGGCGCTTCGGGCGGCACGGCAGCTGCTGGTGGAACGGGCGCTGGCGGCTCCGGCGCTTCGGGCGGTACGGCCGCTGCCGGTGGGACGGGGGCTGGGGGCTCCGGCGCTTCCGGCGGCACGGCCGCTGCCGGTGGGACGGGGGCTGGGGGCTCGGGGGCTTCCGGCGGTACGGCCGCCTCGGGTGGAACGGGTGCGGGGGGCTCTGGCGGTTCTGGAGGCAGTCCCACTGACTGTCCCATAGGGCGCCCGGGGCCGACCATGGCGAAGATGCCGCTCGCGGGCGGTGGGTTCTTCTGCATCGACAGCACGGAGGTGACCAACGCGCAGTATGAAGCGTTCCTCACCCTGGGGACGGGTGCTGCACAACCGTCAGGCTGCTCGACCAACAGCACCTACGCGCCCCAGTCGGGCAGCGACTGCCCCAACCTCAGTCACTACGACCCCTCTGGTCGGCCCAACTTCCCCATCACCTGCATCGACTGGTGTGACGCCTACATGTACTGCCAGGAGGCGGGCAAGCGCCTCTGCGGTGCGATCGAAGGTGGCGCGGTGCCCTGGGGCTCCAACACGAACCACACGGTGAGCCAGTGGGACAACGCGTGCAGCTTGGGTGGCTCGCGCGCCTACCAGTATGGTCCCAACTACATGAGCGGGCGCTGCAACGACGTCTCCTCACCTGTGACCGGCCCGGCTCAGGTCGCCATTTCGTTCCCCACTTGTAGCTCTAACTGGCCCGGCGAAGCGTCGATGTACGACTTGAGCGGCAACGTTCAGGAGTGGGAGAACAGCTGCAGTGGCTCCGATCCCACCAGCAACTGCGCCGCACGTGGAGGTGACTGGCTCGGGTCGGGCGCCGCCCTCTCCTGTGATGGGTCGGTCACCGTCTCTCGCATGACGCGCAGCCAGAAGCGCGGCTTCCGCTGCTGTTGGGACCCCAGCATGCCTTGACGCTTCGTCAGCGGAGCCGGCTGGCGCTGGGGCCGCCCCTGACTAAGCTTCCGGGTCGCTTCGCCCTCGGCTCGCTGGGGCGCGCGCCGCTGGAGTCCATGTGAACCGCCCCGCGCCTCGCCCAACCCATCCCCCCCTCGAGACGATCCGCCAGAGCCTGGCGCAGGTGATCCGCGGGCAGCCCGACGCGATCGAGCTCTTGCTCACGGGGCTGCTCGCCGCGGGGCACGTGCTGATCGAAGACGTGCCCGGCGTCGGCAAGACCACCCTCGCCAAGGCGTTGTCGCGCACCTTCGATGTCGATTTCGCGCGCGTGCAGTTCACGCCCGACCTGCTGCCCGCGGACGTGCTGGGCAGCCAGATCTTGAACCCGAAGGAAGGCAGCTTCACGTTCCAACCGGGGCCCATCTTCACCCACGTCCTGTTGGCTGACGAGATCAACCGCGCCTCCCCGCGGACCCAGTCGGCGCTGCTCGAGGCCATGAACGAGGCGCAGGTCACGACCGACGGCGTGACTCGTCCGCTGCCCTCACCGTTCTTCGTGATCGCCACGCAGAACCCGGTGGATTTTCAGGGGACGTACCCGCTGCCAGAGGCGCAGCTCGACCGCTTCGCGCTGCGCTTCAAGCTCGGCTACCCATCGTTCGAGGAGGAGCTGGCGATGCTGAGCGATCGCGACCTGGTCGATCCGCTGAGCCACCTGAGCCCCACGTCGAACCTGGGCGAGCTCTTGGAGCTGCAGGAGGCGGTGCGCGCGGTGACCCTCTCCGACACCGTGCGCCGCTACCTGCTCGATCTGGTGCGCGCCACGCGTGAGCGCCCCGAGCTGGCGCTGGGGGTGAGCCCGCGCGGCGCCCTGGCCCTGAGCCGGGTGGCGCAAGCGCGCGCGCTGCTGAGCGGTCGAGGCTTCGTGCTGCCCGACGATGTCCAGGCGCTCGTCGTCCCCACCCTCGCCCACCGGGTGCAGCTGAGCCGCGACGCACGCTACGCGGGCCGCGACGCCGCGAGCACCTTGCTCGAGCTGGTCGCGAGCCGCCCGGTGCCCACGTGAAGCCGACGTGAAGCACCCCATCGACGTGAAGCGCCGCCCTCAGCGCGGCGCCAGGCGCCGCCCCCACCACCGGGTGCCCGTGTGAAGCTCGCGCGCCTGAACCACATCCTCATCCCCGCCACCAAGGAGGGGCGAGACAAGGCGCGGCGCTCGTGGCTCGTGCGCCTGGCGCGCCCCTTCACGTGGTTCGGCTCCGTGACGACCCGCGAGGGGCGCGGCCTCTCGCTCCTGATCGCCTTCATGGCGCTGTCGGGCGCCGACGTCCGCAGCACCCGGGTGTACTGGCTGTGGGTGCCGCTGTTCGCGGTGCTGATGGTCAGCTTGGCTGCTAGACGCTGGTTCAAGCTCACCGGCGTCACCCTGAGCGCGGAGGCGCCGCCCACCGTCACCGAGGGGGAGCCGCTCGAGCTGCGCCTCACGCTCGTCAATCACGGTCGAGAGGCGCGCCACGCGATCCGCATCGCAGGGCCCTTCCTACCGTGGGACGGCGCTTGGCTGCGGCACGCGCCGGGCGTCGCCGTGTTACCCGCTGGGGGGCGCACGACGCGCAGCGCGACGGCGCGCTTCATCGAGCGCGGCGATCATCACCTGGATGTGTTTCAGGCGACACAGCTGGTGCCGTTTCGGCTCACCCACGGGCCGCGCGTGGTGAGCGAGGGTTGTCGCTTCTGCGTGGTGCCGCGGCCCGCGCGGGTGGATTTGAACGCGCTGCTCGATCGCCTGGGCACGGACGGCGCGCACCGCGACGCTCAGACGCGCGCCGGGCGCGGGGGTCGGGGCGACATCATCGGCGTGCGCGCCTACCGCGCGGGGGATCCGATCCGCGATCTCCACATGCGCACCTGGGCGCGCACGGGCGAGCCCCATGTGCGCGAGTACCAAGCGGCCGAGAGCGGGCGCTCGGTGGTGGTGCTCGACGCCGCCGGGGAGCGCGACGAGCCCGCCTTCGAGGCGAGCATCCGCTTCGCCGCGGGGGTGCTCTCGGCGCTCGTCGAGCGCGGCCACACCGTTGACTTGATCCTCTCCAGCGCGGAGCACACGACGCACGGCGTGAACAAGCACCCAGACTCGCTCGCGCTCGGCCTCGCCGCCCTGGCGCGCACCCGTCCGCAGCTCCAACCGCCCGCCGAGCTGTGGTCGCGCGTGGAGCGAGAGCTGGGCGACGACACCCTGGCGCTGGTGATGATCAGCCCGAGCCCCGCGCGCGCCGCGGAGCTCGACGAGGCGCTCCGCCGCGGTCACCCGCGCGGCCTGTGCGTCGCGGTCACGCGGCGCGAGGGTGATTCCGCGCGGATCCGTGAGGTGCTGGTGAGCGAGCTCGAGCACGGGGAGGTCCAACTGTGAGGGCGCTGCCGCTGACCGTGCTGCTCGTGGCGCTGACCTCGCTCTTCGTCGGCCCCACCCCCATCGCGGCGCTCTTCATCGCGCTCGTGGCGACGCCGGCGCTCGTCACCCGTGGGCGCATGACGCTGCTGCCCAGCACCGAGGCGGTCTCGTCGCTGCTCGGCTGGGCGATCGTCTGGTTGATTGCCTACAACCTGCCGACCAGCCCCGCGCTCGATGGCGGCGAGCCGATTCACGCCGGCTGGGCGGCGTTCGGCACCTCGCTGCTCGGCTTCGCGGCGCTTCGGCTATGGATCCAGGCGCCGAAGGGCGGCGTCTCGCTCACCTTGGGGCTCGCGCTCGCCTCGCTCGCCGTGTGGGGCGCCAAGCGCTCGGGCGCCATCTACGCCGCGAGCGTGATCACCACGCTCGGCCTCGCCCTGCTCGCGCTGCGCGCCGCCGACCCGGCGCGCCCTGGCATCAGCCAGCTGGCCCGCCGTCACCGCACCGTCGCGGGGGCAGGGCTCATCACGGCGCTCGCCCTCACGTCGCTGGCCGCCCTCAGCCTACCGCCGCTGCACGCGTGGGTGGTGAAGCGCGCCATGAGCGGCCTGAAGGCGCGGAGCGGCTTCTCGACCCTGCTCTGGCTCGGCTCGATGAAGGGGATGCTGACGTCGGAGCGCCTGGTGCTCCGGGTCTCCGGAGCCCCGGTGACGCACCTCCGCGGCGTCGTGTACATGAGCTACGGTCAGGGGGCCTGGACACGCCACGAGGAGGAGGGCGCCGTGCACGCCGTCCCTCAGGCGCTGCCTCCGCACACCCAGCTCACGGAGGTCGAGGTGGTGATGGCCAGCCCCCGTTACTTCACCCCGCTCGACACCCGTGAGCTCGCCGCCTCCACGGGCTTCGTCTCCGTCACCGGCGCCGGCGTGTTCTCACCGGTGGCGGGCGACCCCTCCAAGCGGCTGTGGATCGCGCGCGGCGGCGAGCGGCGCTTCCCCGTGACGCCGCCTGGGCAAGCCGAGCTGACGGTGCCGCGGCAGCTGTTCGAGCCCCTGCGCACGCTGGCCCTACGCTGGACGGAGGGCGCGAGCACCCCGAGCGAGAAGCTCACCGCGATCGCCGAGCGCCTGAGGCGCGAGTACCGCTACAGCCTCGACTTCGAGCGCCAGCGCGACCTCGATCCGATCGTTGATTTCCTATATAGAAACAAACAAGGTCACTGCGAGTACTTCGCCTCGGCGCTGGCGCTGCTCGCGCGCAGCATCGGGATCCCGACGCGGCTCGTCGCGGGGTACAGCGTCTCCGAGTACAACGAGATCGGGGGCTACTGGGTGGTGCGCGAGCGCCACGCGCACTCCTGGGTGGAGGGCTGGACGGGCAGCGAGTGGGAAACCTACGACCCGACGGCGCAGGCAGAGGGCTTCGGCGGCGAGCAGGTCACGGGCGCCCTGCCCGCGGCGTTCGACGCGCTCGGCGCCGCCTGGTCGCGGCTCATGGACTGGCTGCTGGCGCGCGAGCTCTACGAGGTGGTGCTCGCGCTGCTCGGGGCGATCGCTCTGCTCGTCATGGCCCGGCTGATCCGGCTGCGGCGAGAGCGGCGCCTGCGGCAGCGCTTCGAGGCAGGCTACAGCGACCCGCTGCCGGAGTGGTTGGCCCTCGAGCGCGCGCTGGCCGAACGGGGTCTGGGGCGAGGCCCTGCCGAGACCCTCACTCGCTGGCGCGCTCGCGTCACGGATGCCTTGCCCGAGGAGCTGGCGGCGCCGCTCGGCGACGTCTCGGAGCGCTACATCGCCCTGCGCTACGCCGAGCAGCAGGATGATCAGCTGAGCCCTGCGCTCACCGATCTCACCCAGCGGGTGAAGCGTGCGCTGCCTCGTCGCAGCGCCGCGCCGCCGCTCTAGAACAGCGAGACGCCGTTAGTCGACCGGCGCCGTGACGGGAGGTAGTATCGCGGGGATCATGGCGGACGCCCCTCCTCCCCTGCAGCGCACCGCGCGCCAGTTCCCCCAGCTGTGCCCGGACTGCGGCGCCCACCTCCCCGCGGAGACCGAGGTGATGGGGGACTGCGCGACGTGCAAGGCCAAGGCGAAGGAGAACGCGCGCGTCGCCCTCGCTCGGGTCCAGGCGCGCCAGTGGGCCGCCGAGCTGAAGGCCGCTCAGAAGAAGCACGCGCGCATCCAACGACGTGGCGATGGGCCGCCGAGCAGCGCCGAGCGCCTGACGGAGCCCGTCCAGCAGCGGCTGGAAGGGCTGTGTCGGGTGCTGGCAGCGCAGGTCGCGACCCAGGATTGGGACGCCGCCCGCGAGAGCCACCGCACGCTCGGGGACCTGCTTCAGGCCCTAGGTGAGGACAACTGACATCAATCGGGCGTCTGGTCAGGTTCACGATCGAGCGGCACCTGCTGCCCATGGCGGCCAGCGCCGGCCGCGAACCGCGCGATCGCCCGCCGCGACTCCTCCGTCGCCAGCACGTGGGCCCCGCTAGCGAGCTCCTCACGGAGCGCCTCCGCCTCCGAGAGCGCGAACCCGGCGTACGCCCGCTCGCGATCCGCGAGCAGGCAGGCCTGAGGCAGTACGGCTAACTGACGTGCGAGCTCGAGCGCCTGCTCGAGCGCCGTCCCCGGCGCCACCACGCGATTCACGAGGCCCATCGTGAGCGCCTCCGGCGCCGGCACCGCGCGCCCCGTCAAGATCAAGTCGAGCGCCCGCGAGAGGCCGATCAAACGCGGCAGGCGCCAGGTGCCACCATCGATCAACGGCACCCCGAATCGACGACAGAACACGCCGAAGAGTGCGTCTTCCGCCGCGACCCGCAGGTCGCACCACAGCGCGAGCTCGAGGCCCCCCGCGACGGCGTAGCCCTCCACCGCCGCGACGGTCGGCTTCTTTGGGCGCTCGTGGGTGGGGCCGAGCGGACCGCCTGCGCCAGGCTCCACCCGATTTCCGCGCGGAGTACCCTGCGCGCGCAAGTCAGCGCCGGCGCAGAAGTGACCCCCCGCTCCGGTGAGCACCACCACGCGCACCTCCGGATCGGCGTCCAGCTCGGCGAAGGCGCGCACCAACGCCGCCGCGGTGGGGCCGTCCACCGCGTTGCGCACCTCGGGGCGCGTGAGGCACACCACGCCCACGCCGCCCTCCTCCTTCGTGAGCTGAACGAGCTGTGTCATCCCCCCGAGCGTCGCAGGTCTCGCCACCGCGCGCGAGCCTTCGCGCGAACCTTGATGACCTCGACGCGAGTCGCCCGCGGCGCGCGAAGGTGGATCCCAAACGCCAACAACGCTACGGCCCCCCACCCATGGCCAAGCTCTACTTCCGCTACGGCACGATGGACAGCGCCAAGACGCTGAACCTCTTGGCGGTCGCGCACAACTACCGGAAGCAAGGCAAACGCGTGCTGCTGCTCAAGCCGCGCCTGGACGATCGCTTCGGGCCGCAGATCATCCGCTCGCGCTCCGGGCTCGAGGCGGAGGCCGACGTGCTGGTGGACGACGACGAGCTGCTCGACGTGGAGGCGCTCCGCGGGCTGAACTGCATCCTGGTGGACGAAGCGCAGTTCCTGAGCGAGGCCTTGGTGGAGCAGCTCCGCGAGCTCACCGTCTCGCTCGACATCCCCGTGATTTGCTACGGGCTCCGAACCGATTTTCAAGGGCGCTTGTTCCCCGGCGCGCGGCGCCTGTTCGAGCTGGCCGACAGCATCGAGGAGGTGAAGGTCACCTGTCAGTTCTGCAATCGCAAGGCCGTGTTCAACCTGCGCATGCGCGGCGACCGCGCGGTGCTGGAGGGCCCGCAAATCGAGCTCGGCGGCGACGAGCGCTACCTCCCCGCCTGCTACGTGCACTACTCGGAGGAGCTCAGGCGCGCCGCAGACACCACGCTCGGGATACAGGCTGAATGACTGACCGCATGCCAATTCGTCAGCATCACTCATGATTGACACGCTCAGTCAATCCAGCTGACCCGTTGTGCGCGAGGCACATCAGCGCACATGGGGCCGAGGGGTTTGGGGGTTTGCCTGAACGGCGCCTCGCCTGACGAGCCAGGCGGCGCGCCGCACAGCGACTCGCGAACGGCCTAGACCAGCGATCAGTTGCCGTTCGTCGTCCTAACGCACCGGTCAGGGACAGCGCCGGGTAGCGCGCTGCCAAACCCCCAAAACCCGAAGAAGAACGGCGATTCAGGCCGCATCAGACGCCCCCCGCTCACCCACCCCCGCGAAGCTCGCGGGATCGTGATCCGAGCGCTCGAAGGTGCCCCATCGCGGCGCTCGACGAGCGGCGCCCGGCGTTCTACGATGCCCGGTAGTAGATGTTCATCCGCCCCGGGAAGACAGGCATCCAGCTGCGGCTCCACGAGCTGGAGTCGTCCGTCATGGACGTCGTTTGGAGTCAGCGGCTCGCCGGGTTCACCGTGACGGACGTGCTCCGCACGCTGCAGCGGGAGCGCGACATCGCTTACACGACGGTGATGACCACGCTCGGGCGACTGCACGAGAAGGGGCTCCTGTCGCGAGCGCGCGATGGGCGGCGCTACCTCTACACGCCAGCGCTGACGCGCGAGGAGTTCTTGGAGGGCACCGCGCGTGAGGTGCTCGGCGCGACCCTCGGCGATCACCAGGCCTTCGCGATGCTCGCCGAGAAGGTGAGCGACGCGTCGCCGCAGGAGCTGGATGAGCTCGAGGCGCTGATCCGCCGGCGGCGGGAGGAGCTCCAAGGTGATTGAGCTCGTCTTCCCGGTGCTGGGGGTGGTCGTGTTCTTCGGCGTCGTGCTGCCGCTCACGGCGCTGCTGGCGACGCTGCTCTTGAAGCTCGTCGCGCGCGTGACGCCGTGGTCGGAGCTTGGTCAGCTACGCTACCTGATCCTCACCAGCGCCAGCCTGCTGCCGCTCGTCTGGCTGATCTCCGCGGCGCTCCACCAGAACGAGCCAGGCGCGGTGCTCGTCACCCTGGCCTGCCCCCACAACATCCACGGTTGCCCTGAGTCAGGGAGCCTGTCCATCGCGCTCGCGCTGATGGCGAGCCTCTTGGTGGCGCCCTTCGTGATCAAGAGTCGCGGGGTGGCGCTGCCGCCGCGTCAGGCGCTGCCCGCGCTCGCCCAGCGCGTGGAGCGGCTGATCGCCACCGAGGCCGCGCTCGCTTCGCTCGCGGGCAAGGTGTGGCTCACGGCGGCGCCCCACTTCGCCATCGCGAGTCACGGCCTGCTTCGGCGCCGCGTGGCGCTGGGCCATGACTTCGCCGCGGCGCTGAGCGATGAGGCGCTCGTCGCCGCCTTGGCGCACGAGGCGGAGCACCTCCACGCGTGGGATCCGCTGCGGAGTTGGCTGCTCGAGGTGGCGCTCACCGTCAACCCGCTGGGCCGCAAGCTCTTGGCGCCGCACGCGGCCAGCTGGCGCGTGGCGCGGGAGGCAGCCTGTGATCGCGCGGCGGTCGCGCGCGGCGCGGATCCGCTGGCGCTCGCCGAGGCCATCGTTCACGCGGCGCGGCCCACACCCGCGGGCACCCTAGAGCGCCGATCAGTTTGCCGCCAGACGGACCCGAGAAATCGGCCCCATGCGGGGCGAGGGCCCGATTCCCCGGGTCCTCTGCTCGACGCTGCTCCCCTTCGCACCGCTCTAGTTGCTGATTTGAGGACGACGAACGGTAAACCGTTCGCCGTCCCAGGGCTCGGCAGCAGCAGCCTCGAGGTGCTGAAGCTCCGCGTGGGCCTGCTCCTGGCGCTCGCCGAGCGACCCGCTCAGGCGCCCGTCGGGCGCAGCCTGGCGCTGGCCTGGCACCTGCCGCTCGCCGCGGCGCTGATGCTCGGCGCCATCGCCCTGCCCCACCACACAGCCCCCCACGTGCTCGACTCACTCCACCTGAGCGTGGAGCACCTGGTGTTCGATCTGCTGCAGTGAGCCGAGATCACGCCTCGCCTAAATGGTGCGCATCAAGAACTACTATCATGAATAGTAATAATTTATCCACATGGATACTAGGCCTGCTCACGCTGCTGATCGCTGGCTGCGCCGCGGCGCCGCACCCCGAGCCGCGCGCGCCGAGCGCGGATGCAACGAGCGAAGGCGCCCAAGCGGCGAGCGCCGCCGACCTCGAGGGCCTCGAGGCCGAGCTGGATGACGACCCCGGCAGCTCGTCAGAATACCTCACCACGAGCCGCGCGGAGCCGCGGCGACCAGCGCCCCCGCTCCCCGCAGGTGCCACCCTACCCCAGCTGCTCGCCTACGCAGAACACCACTCCCCGCTCCTGCTCGTGGCGCGCGCCACCCGGAGCCGCGCCGAGGCTGCGAAGATCGCCGCCTCACCGCTCTGGCGTCAGAACCCTGAGGTCACGGTCGCCGCGGGGCCGCGGCTCGGCGCCGCCGGCACGGGCTTCGACCTCGAGCTGTCGCTGACGCAGCAGATCTTGATCGGCGGCGAGCGGCGCGCGGAGCTCGCCCACGCCGAGCGGCTGCGCGAGCTCAGCGAGGCGGAGCTCAGCGCGCTCAGCTGGGCCATGCAGTGCGAGGTGCGCCGCGGCTTCGCCCGCGCCAGCGCGGCGACGGAGCAAGCGCGGCTCACGCGGCTCACCCTCGAGTTCAGCCAGCAAGTGGCGCGCATCGCCGCGCGTCAGGTCGCAGCTGGCGAACGCGCGCCGCTCGCCGAGCGCCTGGCGCGCGCGGAGGCGGTGGCCGCCCAGCAGCGCTTGGTGCAGGCGGAGCAAACCGCGGGCGCCGCGCGGATCCAGCTCGCGGCGCTGATCGGCGCCGATCCCTCGCGGCCCCCAACCCCGAGTGGCGACCTGCCCACGCCGCGCCCCGCGCCGCCCCTCGCTCCGCTCGTGCGCGCTGCGCGGCGCCACCCCTCGCAGCTCGCGCGCGCCGCCGCGGTGCGCGCGGCCGAAGCGCGCATGACGGCGGCGGAGCGACGCGCGCTGCGCCCGAGCCTGGGCGTGAGCTACACCCGTGAAGGACCCAAGGACCGCGACGCCGAGCACGTCATCCTGGGGTCAGCCTCACTGCCCATCCCGAGCTTCGACGCGGGCCAAGGTCCGCGCGCCGCGGCCCGCGCAGACTGGCTGATCGCGCGCGCCGAGCTGCGCGCCCAGGACCAGCAACTGATCGCCCGCGTGGTGGAGGCGCGCGCGGCGGTGGACGCCACGGCCAGCCGCGCGCGCGCCTATCAGGACGAGCTGCTCCCCGAGTTCGAGGAGAACCTGACCCTGCTGCGGCGCGCCTTCGAGGTCGGCGAGATCGATCTGCTGGGCCTCGCCGCCGGCCAAGAGCGCCTCGTGAGCATTCAGTCCGAGGCGCTCGCCGCGCGCCTCGATCACGCGCTGGCGGTGGTGACCCTGATGGAGCTCTGCGGCGTCGACCCGTTCGAAGGAGCCAACCGATGAAGCCCCAAGGCCGGCGCGGCGCGCGCACGGCGCGCGGCAGTGCGCCCTCGCGCGGATGGACCCATTCACTGTCTTTCGTACTGGCAGCCCTCAGCGTCGCCTGCCAAGCGCCGCACGACGCCCACCCAACGGACAGTCATGCTAACCATAATGAAACACCCTCCGAGATCGTGCTCTCCGAGGAGGCCCAGCGCCTCGCCGGGATCCGCTTGGGGCCCGTCGAGGAGCGGGTGGCGGGCGGCGCCGGGATGATCCCGGCGGAGGTGGAGTTCGAGCCGCACAGCACCGCTCACCTCACCCCGCTCGTCCCCGGGCGGCTCGTGAAGCTGATGGCGGCCCTCGGCGACGACGTGAAGAAAGGTCAGCTGCTCGGCGTGGTCGCCTCGAGCGACGTCTCCGCGGTGCGCGCCGATCTCGACCGCGTGAACGCCCAGCTCGTCGCGGCGCGCGCCGCGAGGGCGCGCCAGGAGGAGCTCGCCAAGGACGGCAGCGCCGCGCGCCGCGCGCTGATCGACGCCGAGGCGCGCGTGAGCGAGCTCGAGGGCGAGGTCAAAGGACTCTCGCGACAGCTGCGCGTGCTCGGCGCCAGCGGCGGCGGCGAGCTCAGCCTGAGGTCACCGATGGACGGCACGGTGGTCGCGGTGCACGCGACGCTGGGGGAGCGGGTGAGCCCCGACGAGACCACCTTCATCATCACCGATCCCACGCAGATCTGCATCCGGGGCCACGTGCCCGAGCTCGAGGTGGGCCGCGTCGCGCGCGGTGATCGCGCGCGCGTCAGGCTGCACGCCTTCCCCGACCTGGTGCTCGAAGGTGAGGTCAACTACGTCGCGCCGCTGCTCGACGATCGCACCCGCTCACTGCCCATTCACGTGGCGCTGGACGCCCCCGACGTGCGTTTGAAGAGCGGCCTCTACGGCGCCATCGAGCTCACCGCCAAGCCTCAAGATCCCAAGTCCCTCCTGGTTCCGCTGTCAGCCGTCGCCGTGGTCGATGGACAGTCCGTGGTGTTCGTGCCGGGCTCGGCGCCGAACAGCTTCCGCCCGCAGCCGGTGTCCCTCGGTCACCGCACGGGTCGCTACCAGATCGTCACGGGCGGCCTCAGCGCCGGGCAGCAGGTGGTGCAGAGCGGCAGCTTCACCCTCAAGAGCGCGCTGAAGAGCGGCGAGCTCGCTGGACACGAGCACTGACCGATGAAGAAGCTGCTCGAGCTGTGCCTCCGCTGGCGCCTGCTGGTGCTCGCCTTCGTGGTGCTGGTCGTCGCGGTCGGCGTCGACAGCGGCCGGCGCCTGCCCATCGACGCCGTGCCCGACATCACGAGCCTGCAGGTGCAGGTGCTGACGGACGCGCCCGCGCTCGGCCCGGTGGACGTGGAGCGCACCATCACGGCGCCGGTGGAGGCGGCGATGAGCGGGCTGCCCGGCGTCGAGCAGATCCGCAGCGTGTCGCGCTTCGGGCTCTCGGCGGTCACCGTGGTGTTCGAGGAGGGGACGGATTTGCTGCGCGCGCGCCAGCTGGTCGGTGAAAGGCTCAGCCACGCGCGGGAGCAGCTCCCGGAGGACGCGCGACCCGAGCTGGGGCCGCTCAGCTCGGGGCTCGGGGAGATCGTCCAGTTCGAGGTGCGGAGCAGTCGGCCTTGCCCACCAGGAAGTGAGCCCAACGCACCCAACACCGCGAGCTGCCACACGGCGATGGAGCTGCGCGAGCTGCTCGATTGGTTCGTCTCCTTCGAGCTCCGCTCGGTGAAGGGCGTGGTGGAGGTGAGCTCCTTCGGCGGCGAGCTGAAGACCTACGAGGTGGAGGTGCTGCCCGAGCGCCTGCGCGCCGTAGGCGTCTCGCTGAACGACCTCTATCGCGCGCTGGAGGAGAACAACGCGGTCAAGGGCGGCGGCTACCTGGTGCGCGCCGGGGAGCAGCTCCTGGTGCGCGGCGAGGGCCGGCTACAAAGCCTCGAGGAAATTGGCGACGTCCTGATCGACACCCGGGAGGACGGCGTGCCGGTGCGCGTGCGCGACGTGGCGCGGGTGCACCTGGCCCCGATGATCCGCCAAGGCGCGGTGACGCGCGACGGCGGGGGTGAGGCGGTGACGGCGATCGTGCTGATGCAGATCGGCGCCAATAGCCGCGAGGTCACCCGCGACGTGAAGGAGCGGCTCGCGAAGATCGAGCCCGCGCTGCCGCAGGGGGTCACAATCCACCTGCTGTACGATCGCTCGGAGCTCGTCGATCGCACCATCCGCACGGTGGCCACGAACCTCGCCGAGGGCGCGCTGTTCGTGGTCGCGGTGCTGTTCTTGCTGCTCGGCAGCATCCGCGGCGGGCTGATCGTCGCCGCCGCGATCCCGTTCGCGATGCTGGTGGCGTTCACCGGGATGTACGCGCTCGGGCTGAGCGGCAACCTGATGAGCCTCGGCGCCATCGACTTCGGCATCGTCGTCGACAGCTCCATCATCGTGGTGGAGAACGCCGTGGTGCACCTCGCCGCCGCCGCGCGCGGCCAAGGTCGTCCGCTGAGCTACCAAGAAGCCGCCGATCGCGTGCTGAGCTCCACGCTGGACGTACGCAAGGCCGCGCTGTTCGGCGAGGCGATCATCGTCATCGTCTACGTCCCCATCCTCACGCTCAGCGGCATCGAGGGGAAGATGTTCAAGCCGATGGCGATCACGATGCTGTTCGCCCTCGCGGGCGCGTTCATCGCGTCGCTCACCTTCATCCCGGTGCTGGTCGCGATGTTCCTGCGCGGCCCGGGCGCGCACCGTGAGCCGCTGCTCGTACGACTGCTCGGCCGCGTGTACCCCAGGCTCCTCGCTGCCTTCATGCGCGCGCCGCGGCGGGTGCTGGCGGGCTGCCTGGTGCTGCTCGCGGGCGCCGGGCTCCTCGGCTCACGCATGGGCGCGGAGTTCGTGCCCCAGCTGGATGAAGGCGCGCTCGCGATCCAGATCTTGCGGCTGCCGAGCGTCTCGCTCGAAGAGAGCATCCAAGGCGCGACCCGCTTCGAGCAGGTGATCCGCGAGTTCCCGGAGGTGATCACGGTGGTCAGTAAAACGGGCCGCGCGGAGATCGCGACGGATCCGATGGGCGTCGAGCTCTCGGACTCGCTCATCATGCTGAAGCCGCGGGAAGAGTGGACCACCGCCAAGACGCGGGAGGAGCTGGCCGAGCGTATCTCCGCGCGGCTCACGGAGGCGTTGCCCGGCCTGGGCTTCTCCTTCTCGCAGCCGATTGAGCTCCGCATGGCCGAGCTCATCAGCGGCACTCGATCCGACGTCGCGCTGACGATTTACGGCGACGACCTGGCGACCCTCGAGCGCCTCAGCCTGCGCGCCCAGCGCGCGCTAGGTCAGATCCCCGGCGCGACCGACGTGCGCGCTGAGCAGCTGACCGGACTACCCACGTTGGAGGTCGCCATCGATCGCGCCGCCGCGTCGCGCTACGGCGTCTCCGCGAGCGACGCGCTCGCCGCGGTGGAGGCGCTGGGCGGGCGCGCCGTGGGCCAGGTGTATGAAGGCGAGCGACGCTTCCGCCTCCAGGTGCGCGTCCCCCAGGCGCTGCGCGAGGACGCCGATCAGGTGCGCGAGCTGCCGGTGAGCGGAGCCCGCGGTCCGTTGGTGCCGCTCGGTCAGATCGCGACGATTCAGGTCATGGACTCCCCGGCCAGCGTCTCGCGTGAGGCGGTGCGCCGCCGCACCACGGTGGAGGCCAACGTGCGCGGGCGCGATCTCGCGTCGTTCGTCGCGGAGGCGGAGCGCGCCGTGCGCGAGGAGGTGCCGCTTCCTCCCGGATACACGGTGCACTGGGGTGGTCAGTTCGAGAACCTGACGGCGGCCACCGAGCGCCTCGCGGTCGCGGTGCCGCTCGCGCTGGGGCTCATCTTCGTGCTGCTCTACATGGCGTTCGGGCGCCTGAAGCCAGCGCTGCTCATCTACTTGAACGTGCCGTTCGCGGCGGTGGGCGGCGTGGCGCTGCTCGCGCTGCGCGGCTTGCCTTTCTCCATCAGCGCCGCGGTCGGGTTCATCGCGCTGTTCGGCATCGCGGTGCTAAACGGCGTGGTGCTGCTCACCACGGTGCAGAAGCATGAGGCGCAGGGTCACTCCTCGTTCGAAGCGGCGCGGCTCGGCGCGCTGTCACGCCTGCGCGCGGTGGTGATGACCGCCGCGGTGGCGACGCTCGGCTTCCTCCCCATGGCGCTGTCGCAGAGCGCCGGCGCCGAGGTGCAGCGCCCGCTCGCCACGGTGGTGATCGGCGGCCTCGTGAGCGCGACTTTGCTCACCCTGTTCGTGCTGCCGACGCTGTACGCCTTCATCTACCGCAGCCAGCGCGAGCCAGCGACGTGACAGCCCGCTTCGAGGTAACCTCGACCCGTGCGTCTCGTCCCTCGGCTGATCCTCACGACCCAGCTCGGGGTTTTGGGGGTTTGCCTGCACCGCGCCGCAACCGCCGCGCCAGGCGGTGGCGCTGAGCGCGCTAGCCCTACGAACGGAAGCGCCGCGCGTGCTCCAAGCGGTGGCGCTGCGAGCGCCGCAGCTGGCAGAGGCACTGCAACGCCCACACCCCACGACGCGAGCCAAACATCAGTCTTCCTAACTGAACCACCCACCCCCGCCGATCCCGACACCACACGCCGCCTCGACTACCTCACCCGCGTGCTGACCGACAGCGCGCCGCGCGAGCGCCTGTGGCACACCGGCTGGGCGCTTGGGTTCGCTGCCCTGACGGTCGGTCAGGCTTACTTCTTCTTCACGCTGGACGACCCGGCCGAGCGCGTCCTCAACGGCGTGGGCGGCTTCATGAGCGGCCTCGGCTTCTTGGGGCTCCTGGTGCTCCCCAACCCCGGGCTCCACGCGGATCATGAGCTCGCCCGCATGAGCCGCAGCACGCCCGCCGAGCGCGCCCGGGCGCTCGACACCGCGGAGGAGCTGCTGCAAGGCTCCGCCGAGGCCATCTGGATGAAGCGCGACCCGCTCGCGGTCATCCTGCCTTACCTCGTGAGCGTCAGCTCCGCGACCTACGTCTATTTGCGCTACGACGCGCTGTGGCCCGCGCTCCGCACCCTGACCGGCGCCGCCGCGGTGAACATCGCCCACTGGCTCACGCGCCCCACCGGCAACCTCGAGACCTCCCGCCGCTACCGCGGCGAGCGCGCGGCGCTCAGCGTCACCTTTGCCCCGCTGCTCGGTGACGGGAGCTACGGCCTGGGGGTCGTGGGGCGGTTCTGAGGCACCTCGTACGCGTATCTGACTTCCTGCGCGCTATCCCAACCGTAGCACCTCGAGGCGCCGTCGACGGACCGCGCCCCTCGACGCCTTGCATCCACTGTCAGGAGCGGAGCAGTTCACTGCCACCCATCGCCGTGTAGGACGCCGCTCGCCGCGCCCTCGCTCACGGGCGGTCTGGATCGATGGCTCGAAGTGGTCTCGGAGCCCGAAGTTGGCTATCACCGGCGCGTGGCAGGGCTCGAGTACAAGCGCCAGGTGCGGCTGCCGGAGGAGTTCTTCCTCCGGCAGGAGCCGGCGCTGCGGCGACCCCTGCCGCGCTGGCCGTGGCTCGGCGCCGCGTGGCTCGGGTTCACCGCCCTGTGCCTGCACCTCGGCGCCGGGCGGCCGCTGCCTGATTGGCTGCGGATGGCTGGGGAGCGGGTGGCGGAGGCACCTGTCGCTCAGCGTGCTCCGGTGCAGGCGGGTGGGCAGCAGCACGGGGGGCCGCGGGGGGTGATGGGGGGTGTTGCGGTACCTGTGTTGGGTGGGGGTATTGACGATGTAGGCGCGGGGGGCGCTGAGGGCGAGTCGGATGAAGACAGTGGCTCTGACGATGTACTTGGGGCACGAGCCTTGGCGAGGGGGGTGGCTGGCGCTGGTTCAGGCAAACCCCCTGACGAAACTGCAAGCGAGCCAAGCCCTGACCGCCCGCGCCCTGAGCCCACCGGTGAAGCGCCTGGTATGAGCGCTGCGCTGGCCGCACCCTTGGAGGCGCCCTTGGACGCCGACCCAGCCGATGAGGAGGTGAAGGCGCCACGCGCGGCGGCGTCGCAGTCGAGCGTGGGGCAGAGCTGTGAGGCGGCGGCGGCGCAGAGCTCCCGCGAGATCGCGCCGGGCGCCGCGAGGCCGCCGGACGTCAGCCGTCAAGCCTTCGCGGCGGTGCTCGACTCGGGCAGCTACTTCAGCCACTGCGGGGTACCCGGCTCGATGAGCGTGTCGCTGTGCGTCGCGGTCCAAGAGGGGCGCGCCGTGGGCGTCACCGTGCGGACGGACCCGGGCTCCGCCGCGATTCAGGCGTGCATTGGGCGCGCGGTGCGCGGCCTCGGCTTCCCGCGGCACCCCGATCTCGACGTGGTGCGCACACATTTCTCTGCGGAATGATGCCGTGTCGTCTGACTTCGAGCGACCTGACGCTGAGCGACCTGACGCTGAGCGACCTGACGCTGAGCGACCGATACCGTGCGCTGAGCTGACGAACTACGTCGAACGCGCGGACGGCCCTGAGCTTCCCTTGACGTCCACTGAGCTGACGAAGAGCCTCAAGCGCTCGCATCAACCGATGAGCAGCGTAGCTGCCGCAGCGATCCACGCGGCCCTGACGCGAGACTGCCCGGATGATCCAGCGCGCCGCCCGAGCGGCCGCGGCTACCGAGCTTCGCGCTGTGAGGCGTGTCGCGCGGCGCTCCCCTTCTGCTTCTGCGCCGAGCTCCGCCCCATCGCGTGTGAGACGCGCGTCCTGGTGGTGATGCACGCCCTGGAGCGGCACCGTCCGACCAACACCGGGCGCTTCGCGGCGGCGCTGCTCCGCGACGCGCGGCTCGTGATCCGCGGCGCGCGCGGTGAGGGCCTGAGGCCGCTGCCGATCGATTTTTCGGCGCTGGACGAGCACCCGGAGGGCGTGCTCCTGCTCCACCCGGGGCCGGGCGCTGCGCTGCTCGATGAGCGGTACCTGAAACCGTCAGGTCCACTCACCTTGGTGGTGCCGGACGGCACCTGGACCCAGACGCGGCACATGCTGCGACGGGAGCCGCGCCTCCGGGCGCTCCAGCGCGTGGCGCTGCCGCCCGGCGCGCCCAGCCGCTACACGCTCCGGCGCCGCGTACACGAAGACGGCGTGTGCACCTTGGAGGCGATCGGTCGCGCGCTCGCGGTGCTGGAGTCTCCGTCGCTCGAAGCAGAGCTCGAGCGCGTGCTCTCACTGGTGCTGAGCGCCACCGAACGCGCGCGGGGGCAATCGCGAGGTGACTCGGAGTAGGCTTGGTAGGCTGAGCACGCGACTCGTAGGAGGCGCCATAGCCGCATTGGCAAGGTGTGCGTAGAGCGTGCGCGTGCGCCGGGGATCGGCGCTAAGCTCCGCCGGGTGACACGCTTCAGTCGTCGTGGGCGCCGCCGAGGTCCATCGTGACCCGTCGCCTGCCGCTGCTCGGCGCGAGTAGGCATGAGGCGCCGCTCGCTCCGGAGGCGCGCCCGGTGGATCGCGCGAGCCGCCCTCGCTATTGCGTGTGGGAAATCACCTTGCGCTGTGACCTCGCTTGCCGCCACTGCGGCTCCCGCGCCGGTCACGCCCGCCCCGACGAGCTCGACACGGAGGAGTGCCTCGACGTCATTCGTCAGTTGGCAGAGCTCGGCGTGCGCGAGGTGAGCCTGATCGGCGGGGAGGTGTACCTGCGCCCCGACTGGACCACGCTGATCGCCGCCGTGCGAGACCACGGGATGCGCTGCGGCGTGGTCACCGGCGGCCGCGGGATGACCCTCGAGCGCGCCCGCGCGGCGAAGGCAGCTGGGATCTCTGGGGTGAGCGTGTCTCTGGATGGCCTCGAGGCGGCGCACGACCAGCTGCGCGCGCTGCGCGGCAGCTTCCAGGCGGCGCGGAGCGCCCTTCACGCGCTTCGTCAGGCTGACATCCCTATCGCCGTGAACACCCAGGTGAACCAGCTGAGCCGCGGTGACCTCGAGGGGCTCAGCGAGCTGTTGTTCGAGCTGGGCGTCTACGGCTGGCAGGTGCAGCTCACGGTGGCGATGGGACGTGCCGCTGACAATCCGGAGCTCCTGCTCCAACCCTACGAGCTGCTCGACGTCATCCCGCGGCTCGCCGCGCTCGCCGAGGCCTGCCACGCGCGCGGGGTGCGCTTCGAACCAGGGAACAACGTGGGCTACTTCGGCCCACACGAGCACGCGCTGCGCCGCGCGCTGCCCGGCCAGCACACCCGGGGCTGCACCGCGGGGCTCGCCACCTTGGGCATCGAGGCCAGCGGCGACGTGAAGGGCTGCCCCTCGCTGCCGAGCCGTGACTACGTGGGGGGCAACCTACGTAGCAGCACGCTCCAAGACATCTGGGAGCGCGCCGGCGCGCTCCGCTTCACGCGCGACCGCACGGAAGCAGAGCTGTGGGGCTTCTGCAAGAGCTGCTACTACGCGCGCGAGTGCCGCGCCGGCTGCAGCTGGACCAGCCACGTGCTGTTCGGGCGCCGCGGCAACAACCCCTACTGCCACCACCGCGCCCTCGAGCTCGCAGCGAGCGGCCGCCGCGAGCGCCTGGTACAAACCGCGAAGGCGCCCGGCGAGCCCTTCGACCAAGGCCACTTCGAGCTGGTAGAGGAAGCGCTGGGGCTCAAGCACCCCGACTACGTCGAATGAGGCTCTCGACTCTCTTGAGGAATCGTTCGATGGCGCGGGCGACCCCCATCTCGTTGCCCTGGTACGCATCCCAGTCGTCCGTCGATATATCGACAGGTGCGATCACCGACCCCGTCTGGCTGTCGATGAAGGGGTAACGGTAGCTCACGTCCGAACGGTTCGTGGTGGGCGAGGTGCCATCAACCCGTAGGAGGAGCCCGGCATTATCTAGAGTGCTGAGTTCGCTGTTGATTTGCCTCAGGAATATCCGCAGGGCCTTAGCGAGATCTGCCTCTGCCTGTAGTCGAGACAGTGGATCGTGCCGATGCAGGAAGAGCCTTCGGAAGTCCGCATCGGCCAGGCTCCCGCGCCACAAGCGAAGGCCGAGCGCCTTGACCCCCTTCTCATAGGCCTGCTGTAGCAAGTAGCGCCGGTGGCACTCGGCCAGCACAGTCTGGCGAGAAGCCTCGAGATCTGCGCGAGCCTGACGAAGCCACGCCTTGAGCTCGTCAGACATCCTTACGCAGCGGCCACGTGACGCGCGAGGTCGACCAGCGCGGTGGCGTCCCCCGACTCGTCGAGCAGGATCTGGCCGTCGGCGACCTCCCTCGCGAGCGCGGGGTCCCGCTGGAGAGTCAACTCGAGGCTGCGGCGGGTGCCCGCGATGAGGGCGATCGGGAACCGAAACGCGACACCTGGATTGAAGTAGATCGGCTCCTCAGGCTCCTCCTGCTCCGGCAAGCTCGGGATCACCTCGAACAGCCACACCAACGCGGGCTCGCTCCGGCGGAACCAGACGGCGGCCGTCGTTGGGTCCTCCGGGAGCGACCGATGTGCAGCCACGAGCTCCTCGACCTTCTCCAGCGGGATCATGCTGGAGGTATAGCCCGGCCAGCCTCAGGTGTCGCGTTTTGCCAACCTGCGCTCAGTCCGGCGCGGGCATGCCGTACATGGGCACCATGCGCTGGTCGTCGTCGGGTGGTGGGGGAGGCACCTCGGCGCCGTCCTGATCGTCAGGTGGTGAGGGCGGATCGCCGGGATCGGGGGTGTCCGGCGGGGCCTCGATGGGTGTCTCCGGAGGTGGCGCGGCGGAGCCACAGCCGAGCGCCGTGCTCGCGGCCAGCGCGGCGCCGGCCAGCGCGCCCGCTCGGCGCCCAAGCCGGCTCACGCCTTCAGCGCGCGCTTCGTGCTTCGCCGAGCGCTCCCCACAGAAAGGGCAGCTTACCTCACTGCTTCGATGGTGACGGTGGCACGCGGCGCAGGGGGTGAGCTGGCTCATGGGGCTCGATGCTAGCAGCGCCACTGGGCGCGAGCCAGCCGCCTCACGGCGCGCTGCGCACCAGGGTCACTACGGGGCGCAGCGCGTGTCACGGCGCAGCGCACCAGGGTCACTACGGGGCCGCGACGTGAGTCACGGCGCAGCACACCAGGTCACTTCAGGGTCGGCGTGAATCACGGCGCGCAGCGCAGGCCCACCGTCACGTTGTCGAACAGCGCCGTGTACTTCGAGCTGCACAGGCTCTCACAGCCGGTCTGGAAGTAGGGGCCGCTGTAGGGCAGCGGGATGTTGACGTGGGTCGCGTCGGTCGCCGTCCCGCTGTTGCCGTAGCTGCCTCCCGCGGGATCGACGAAGTTACTGCTGCCGTCGCTCCGCCACTCCAGGCGCCACAGATCCGTCTTCGCGTTGTAGGTGACGCGCGCGCTGAAGTAGTTCGAGATGGTGGAGCTGCCGGTGCTCACCAGGTCCGTCAGGGTGCCGTTCCGCAGGCCGTTCGTGAAGCGCACCAGCCGCACGCGCGTGTCCTTGCCCACCACCACCGCGTAGCCTCGCGCCGTCGCGTTCGCGTTGCAGGTGCTGGTGCTGGCGTTCATCCCGGTGGCGCTGTCCGTCGCCAGCACGTAGGCGAGCCCCACGGTGCGACCGTTCTGCGATGAAGAGGAGCTGCAATCGAAGCCGCCGGAGGTCGACTCGGGGTTGTCGCGCCGCAGGTTCAGCGTCCACACCACCTCTTGGTTCGCGTTGCTCTTCAGCGTCGTGTTGTAGCTCGAGTGGTAAGCCGTCGCAGCGTTAGCCAGGGCGTATCCCTGACCATGCCGCACGCTGCTCGAGCCGCGCTTGTTCGTGATCTCGAGCCGCCCGCCGTTCACCCGCACCCCGAACTGCTCGATGGTGTACGCCTGGAACGCGGTGCTCCCGAGCGGCACGCCGAGGCCATTCACGTAGCCCACGTTGGTGCCGAAGCTCTCCGAGAACACCGGGGTCAAGGTCGGCGTGCAAGGCGGTGAGCAGCTCCCGTCGCGGCACACCTCACCGGTGCTGCAGTGGTTGTCCTGGGTGCACTGCACGCACTGAGAGCTCGCGCCATTGCCATTGCAATAAGGCGTAGCGCCGCCACAAGGTGAGCAGGTGGGGCCACAGTGGCTCACGGTGTCGCAGTTCACGCAGCCACCCAAACCACCGCAGCGGGTGCCGCTGCCACACGCGGTGCAGCTCGAGCCACAGCGCGCGTCCGTGGTGCACGGCGTGCACACCTGGCTCTCACAATACTCACCGGGGCCACACAGCCCTGAGCCGGTGCACTGCACGCAAGCGCCCGCGCTGCACACGAGACCACTCGCGGTGCAGTTGGTGCAGCTCGCGCCGCAGTGACCGCTGTCATTACACGGCACGCAGGAGCCGCTCTGGCACCACGAGCCGCTCGCGCAATCGCCATCCACCTGGCAGTCGCGGCACACGCCGGAGACGCAGCCGTAAGGACACGGGATCTCCGTCTCCGAGTAGTTGCAGAGCCCCGCGGCGCAGCTGCCCACCGGCGCGTAAATCCGCGCGGTATTAGGATCTTTACAGTTGCGCGCGGGCGGCGTGATGCAGTTCACGCCGGCGCAAGGATCATCCAAGCACCGCCCCGCCTGGCAGCCGTGGGAGCAGTAGATGTCCGTCGTGACGTAGCTGCAGTTGCCGTCCACGCAGATCCCGCTGGGGCTGTGGACGAGGTAGCTCGCGTCGCGACAGTAGCTCGCGGGCGGGTTCACGCAGCTCACGCCGGCGCAAGGGTCACCCTCACAGACGTTCCCCTGACACCCGAACGGGCACGGCGCGAGGCTGCTCGCGTAGCTGCACGTGCCCTCATGGCAGGTGCCCGTGGCCTCGTACACGCGGCGATTCGAAGCGTCTTCACAGGTGGGAGCTGGCGGCGTGTTGCAGCTCACCCCGATGCACGGATCCCCCGTGCAGACACCCCCAGCGCAACCGTTTGGACAACTGACGACCTGACTCGGGTAGTCGCAAGTCCCCTCGTTGCAGGCGCCCGCTTGATACACTCGCAGGCCTGAGCCCTCACACACCGAGGCCGGCGGCTGATCGCACACCACACCATCACACGGTGAGCCGCCCCCAGAGCCCGCCGTGCCCGAGCTGCCACCGCTCGCCCCGGTGGCACCCGTGGCCCCCACGCCCCCGCTCCCGCCGGAAGCCCCCGCGCCGCCGCTACCCGCGGCGCTGCCCCCCTGCCCCGCGGCCCCAGCCTGCGTGCCGCCGCTGCCTCCCGCGCTCAGTGGCACCTCCCCCAAGGCGCCCGACTCCGCGCAGCCCCAGAGCGATCCAAACGCCAGGCAACACCCAACGCCAACCCAAGCCCCGATGGAAACTGGCCGCACGGCCGGATACTACGCGACGATCCCCCACCCAGCAAGCCCAACTCCCCAAAGCGAGCAGGTTTTAAGGCCCCCTTTCAAGTCATCGAGGTTTCCGGAAGACACTGCTTTCATGCTCGATCGGGGGGTTGGACGGGCAGTCTTTGCCCGGCGGTGTGTGGCGCGCGTTGGAACGCGCCCGGCAGCGAACGCCGCTCCACGGTGCGTGGCAGCCTTCGAGGGCTCCAGGCAGGTACCCCGACATATCGTGCCCTGCGCGGCGGCTCACCCCAACATCTAGTGCCTCACCGATTTGTTGTGTGATTCCGCAGATCTAGGCATCGACAAGCGGCTGGCTTTCGGGTTACCTCGCCGTCCCCCTGGGCGGATGCACAGGGAGCACCCGAGCAGCTTCACGCGCTTCCTCCCCGCTTTTCGCCTTGGCCACGCCCGCTCGCGCCTCCAGCTCGTTTCGCTCGGTCTCTCCGGAGACCTTCGCTCCTGAGCCGCCCTTCGCCCCTGAACCGCAGAGCGGCCAGCGTGGCGGCTACGCGGCGCGCGTGAGCCCGGGCCCGTTCGTCGGCGGAGAGCCGCTCAGCGGGCCTCCTGGGGCTACTGCGGCGCCTTCCGGCGGCGCGCCATCCAGCGTCCCCCCGCAGAGCGCCGCCCGCCCTCGGCCTGCCTTCGTCCCGGAGCTGCGGATCTACACCGAGGCGCTGATGACCGAGGGCAGCGGTCGACGCGGCAAGCGCGCGGAGGACGTGGAGCTGCCGGTGTTGTCGCTCCGCTTCGACTACGACGGGCTGCGCCTGCGGCCAGTCAGTGTGGATGACGACTTCGGCGACTTCGACTTCGACCTGGGTGAGGACGATGACGGCGCCCAGGTGACGCCGCTCAGTCACGCGGTGCGGCGCGACGAGCGCGCGGAGGCGGAGGCTCAGCGGCTGCTGGAGTCGTTCGGCGCCATCGAGCTCGGCTGCGTGGACGACCTGGTGGCGCCTTATGGCTCAGAGGCTGACTACCTCGTGCAGTCGAGCAACAACGCGCACGCCCAGTGCTCATTCATCGCCCACGCGGTGCCTGAGCTGAAGGCGCGCGGCTGGCGCGTGACGATCGACGCCGGGTACCCTTACCAAATCGTCGGCACCAGCACCCCCTGGTACGCCAACGTAGACCAACCCGATGAGGACGCGCCCGGGTGGTTCAGCCTGGAGCTCGGCGTGGAGGTGGGCGGCGAGCGCGTCAACCTGGTGCCGGCGCTGATCGAGCTGCTCGAGTTCTGCCCGGACTCGGAGAGCCTGGACGCCTTGCTCAAGCTCCCGGCGCGCTACCGCGCCATCCCCGTCGGGAAGAATCGCTACGTCCCCATCGAGCCCGGTCGCTTGAAGCAGCTGCTCAGCGTGCTGCTGGAGCTGTATCGCGGCGGCGGCGCGGAGAGGTCCTGTGGCGTCATCGAGTTCGACCCGATGGCCATCGGCAGCTTACCTGACTTGGAGGATGCCCTCGGGGGTCAGCTGCGTTTCACCGCGGGACAAGACGTGGTGGAGCGCGCCCGTGCCCTCACCCACGCGCCGAGTCACGTCAGTGAGCCTGCCCTTTTACAAGCCACGCTCAGGAGCTACCAGCACGAGGGCCTCACCTGGATGCAGCACCTGCGGGAGCACCAGGTGGGCGGCGTGCTCGCCGACGACATGGGCCTCGGCAAGACGCTCCAGACCATCGCGCACCTGGCGAAGGAGAAGGAGGCGCGCCGCTCGGAGGCGCCCAGCCTGGTGCTGGTGCCAACCAGCCTCATCGGCAACTGGACGCGGGAGCTGAAGCGCTTCGCCCCGCACCTCTCCGTGTGCGTGCTGCACGGGCCGCGGCGCCACGAGCGCTTCGAGGCGCTCGCCAAGAGCGACGTGGTGCTGACCACTTACCCGCTGCTGCTGCGCGATCTCGAGCGCCTGAGCGAGACGCAGTTCCACTACGTTATTTTGGACGAGGCGCAGGCGATCAAGAACCCGCGCAGCCAGGTCGCGCGCGCCGTGCGGGAGCTGAACAGCAGCCACCGCCTGTGCCTCACCGGCACCCCGGTGGAGAACAACCTGGAGGAGCTCTGGTCGCTGTTCGACTTCCTGATGCCAGGCCTGCTCGGCGACGCGGCGCGTTTCCGCGCGGCATTTCGTGTCCCGATCGAGCGCGAGGGCAACGACGCGCGGCTCGAGGCGCTGCGGCGCCGGGTGTCGCCGTTCATCTTGCGGCGCGTGAAGGAGAGCGTGGCGACGGAGCTGCCGCCCAAGACGGAGCTGGTGCGCCCGGTGGAGATCCAGGGCGATCAGCGCGAGCTGTACGAGGCGATCCGCGTCGCGGCGCACGACGACGTGCGCAAGGCGATCCGCAAGAAGGGCTTCGCCGCCTCCACCGTCGCCATCTTGGACGCGCTGATGCAGCTCCGTCAGGTGTGCTGTGATCCGCGCCTGGTGCACGTGGGCGGCGGCCGTGAGTGCCAAGGCAACGCCAAGTTCGAGCTGTTCTTCGAGATGCTCACGGGGCACCTCAGGGAGGGGCGGCGGGTGCTGGTGTTCAGCCAGTTCACGCGCATGCTGGCGCTCATCTCCCGCGAGCTGGGGCAGCGTGGAACTTCACACGTGGTGCTCACGGGCGGCACGCAAGATCGTCAAGGTTTGGTCGATCGCTTCGAGCGCGGTGAGGTGGACGTCTTCCTCATCAGCCTGAAGGCGGGCGGCACCGGCCTCAACCTCACCAGCGCGGACACCGTGATCCACTACGACCCCTGGTGGAACGCCGCCGCGCAAGCGCAGGCCACCGATAGGGCCTACCGCATCGGGCAGAAGCGCCCCGTGTTCGTGTACAACCTGATCGTCAGCGGCAGTGTCGAGGAGCGCATGCTCCACCTCCAGCGCAAGAAGCGCCACCTGGCGGATACCCTGCTCGGCTCCGCCAGCGCCAGCACGGGCGCCCGCCTCAGCGAAGAGGACATCGACGACCTGCTCGCGCCGCTCGGCGAAGTGGAAGACGACTGATCTCGCAACCCGCCTCGTCAGCGTGCCTCTGTGAACGTCAGTCGCAGTCGACCAGCGTGGTCTTGAAGCTGATGTCGCCGAGGGTCACGGTGTACGTGTGACCCGCGATGATCTGATCTCGCTGTGGGTCCGAGCCGTTGATACCGGCGTACTTCAGGTTCTGCTTCATCGTCACTGGGGCACCGGCGGTGTCGTCGTAGACGACCATGTTCTCCAGCGCGAGCGGGTCCTTCGTCTGGTGAATGGACCACGTGGAGCCCCCCATCTGGATCGGGGAGAAGCCTGGGTTCGGCACCGACAAGAACGGCGGCGGGCTCGGCTCGGTGAAGCCGTAACCGTAGAAGCCGCAGGTGCCGCCGACGCTCGAGCCGTAGTTGATCTTGTCGCGCGAGGTGCCGATCATGATCTTGCGGTGGGAGAGGCGGTTATCCATCGCGTACGATTCGAGCATCCATTGATCGGTCGCGCCGGTGGTGTCGCCGTAGCTGATCATGGATTTACCTGCCATCTCCGCGCCGGCCTCGGTGTAGCAAGTGGTGGTGGGCGGCGGATCGTGGCGCGGCGAGTATTTGAGGAGCAGCCCGCACTCCTGCATGCCCTGCGCGTTCGACACGTCCACCGTGGCGGGCGCGAGGCCCACCAGCCATCGGTACATATTCCAACGCCGGACGCCGTCCTCGAGCGCTTCGTACTTCAACACGCCCGGATCACAGGTGTCGGCGTCGGTGGGCCGTACGTAGGCCGGCGGGGACTCGAGCGACTTGCGGCGGCCCTCCCGCCACGCCGCGCACACCTCCTCCTGAGCGCGGGTAGCTGGGTCGGTGCGCAGCGGACGCTGGCAGGTGACGCCATCCCACGAGAAGCCAGGCACACACACGCACTCCCCAACGCGCGTGTCGCACATGGAGCCCGACGCGCAGCCCTCGCCACACGCGATCCCCGTCGGCTGCCCGCCAGTGCCGCCGCTCGCACCGCTGCCACCGCTTGCGCCGCTGCCACCGCTCGCGCCGTTGCCAGTGCCCGCGCCGTTGCCGCCGCTCGCACCGTTGCCAGTGCCCGCGCCGCTGCCGCCGCTCGCGCCGCTGCCGTCCCCGCCGGTCCCCGCGTCGCCATGGCCCTCACCGCCTCCATCCTCGCCACCACAGTGAGGCAAGAGGAGGAGCGCGCTGACGGCGAGGCCCAGCGCTGAGGTCGCGTTCGTCACCTTCACTGCCTTGATGTTCGAGCGGCTGACTCCCATGGTCTGCTCCTTTGTCGTCGTGCCTGACGCAAGGGTATCATCTGAAGCAACCGCTCGTCTCCCAGTGCGCGTGGACGACACGATGTCATCACGAGACACCAGCGTCCTCCTCGGCCCGTTCGCGAGCCGATGGCGCGCCACGATGCATCGCTCACGCAACCACTCAACGCGGTGCCGTCCAACCGGCTCTTCAACGCCGCCAGGAAACTGGAGGCGTTCTTCAAGGACGCGTGGATCCTGTCGTGAGGTCGAGGACCGTGACCACAGCGCCACCCATGGCGAAAACAGCGTCCGCCGGAGGCTCACGTGGGCCACCAGGAGGGAGTGAACCCCCACCCTCTCGAGCTTCACACCCTAACTTCAGGTGCCGCGGTGCGTCGTTCTCGAGGGTTTCGCGAGGCGCTCGGCGCTGCGTTGCCTGGCCGGCTGTTCGGGTGATTCCGCGCGGCCGCGCGTGACACCACGATTCGCGCTTCGCTGCGCGCAGCCGACGCGCACTCTGGAATGATACTCCACACGCACAGCGCGTCACACGCAGCGCGTCACGCGCCTCGATAGGCGACGTTCATGATGACCACGTCGCATAGCGCGCGCGTGATACCGAACGCATCGGTCGCGTTTCGACCCTCGTCGAATGACGCGTCGATGCACCTAGACAGAGAGACTTATCATTGGCTCCGTTGTATCCTCGCGGCATGCGGCGCTCATTCTCCTCGCTCTTGGTGTTGGCCCATGTGGGTTGCGCGCTCTCGTTCGCGAGCCTGGCGCGCGCGGATTTTTCGGACTGGGGAGATGACCCTGGTGGGGCCACGTACGTCTACAGCAACCGCGCGGCGGCCATCCCTTGGGAGAACGAGATGGGGGACTGGTTCGACGCGGCGGGCGACCCGCAAGGCAGCGAGCCCTTCGCCACCTTCACCATCTTGCGCAACACCACGCGCTTCGAGGTGGACGTCACCACCCTGGTGCAGCAGTGGGCGGACGGCACGCTGCGCGCCGATGGCTTCTACCTGAGGTCCAGCAGCGGCACCGCGAACCTGCACTCGCGTGAGGCGGATGATCCCGCCGTGCGCCCCACCCTCGAGCTCGACACCGATGAGGGCACCCTCGTCTTGGACGCGGAGGCGGACACGGGCATCTCCCGATCGACGGTTCAGCCGCAAGGTGGCAACCGGACCTACGGCTTGGGGACGGCGCTGGTTCGCTTCCCTCGCGCGGAGATCGTCGGCAAGACCATCACCGGCGCGCGGCTCGTGATGCACCGCTCCTCGCCCACCGGCGGGGACACCCAGCTCCAGGTGCTCGCCTGCCGGCAGCCGCGCGACGTGCTGCCGGTGGAGCATGGCTTCGCGAAGGACTTCGAGCGCGATCAAGGGATCGCTAGTCACCCTGACGTTTACGCTGCGATGGACTTCTCGGGGGATTCTTGGACGGCGGACCACCCGCTGTGGAGCGCGCGGGGGGGCACCGTCATCGATGAGACCTCGGCGGTGGACGTCGCCAATGGATTCGAGCCGCTCGATGGTCCCGCCGTGCGCTGGGGGTTCGCAGAGGGAGCGAACGGTGGCGGCGGCGCCACGTTGTCCTTCTTCTCCCTCCCGGAGAACGAGCGCCCCGAAGAGCTCTATAGCCGCTACTACGTGCGCTTCGGCAAGAACTTCACGCCCACGGTCGACGGCGGCAAGATGCCCGGCTTCTCCTTCCGTCCGGACTCGCAGTCACCCAGCTGCAACGGCGGCTCTCCAGACATCGCGGGGACCAAGTGTTGGTCAGCGCGTGGATCGTTCACGCTGATGGCGCCGGCGGGTAACCCGTTCGAGGGCTTCTTTGGCCTCGGCTACTACGTCTATCACACCCAGCAGTCTGGCCCCTACGGCTCGGGGTGGCGCTGGAACATAGGCTATGAAGGCATGGTCACGGAGGGGCGCTGGTACGCCGTGGAGGAGTACGTGCGCATCAACACCACGGGGCAGCCGGATGGTGTGCTGCGCGCCTGGGTGAACGGCCGCTTGGTGTTCCAGCGGACCGACATCCTGTTCCGCAACAGCGATCACATTCGGGTGGGTCAGGTCTGGTACAACATCTATCACGGCGGCACCGCCAAGGCGCCGCACGATATGTATTTCTGGGTGGATAATCTGGTGGTCGCCAAGAGCTACGTCGGCCCGCTCGGCGGCGTCCCAGACGCGCCGCCGCTGCTCGAGGACGGCACCCTAGTGCCGGGCCCCGGCACGGGTGGCACGAGCGGTGGTGGCGCTGGCGGCAGCGGCGGAGGCAACAGCGGCGGCAGCGGAGGCAACAGCGGCGGCTCGTCGGGCTCATCGAGCCACGCGGATGGCGACGCCTCGGACGATGGTGGTTGCGGCTGCCGCACGGCCGGCGGCTCCTCCGCGCTCTCCCCTTGGGGAGTCGGTGCGCTCGCGCTCGCGTGGCTGCTCCGCCGCCGGGCGCGTGGCTCGAAGCGCGGCGCCGAGCAGACGAGCTGAGGGCGACGCACGCCCAGTAGCCTCGCGCCTCGAGCCTGGGATCAACGAAAATGGCTCGCGGCGATGGGCCCCCGCTACGCCGCCCTCGGGTTCGGCGCTAAGTTCGGGGTCGCAGCCTTGTCTTCCCCGCCCCCTGCTCCCTCGTCCCGCAAGCCTCGGGCGCGCCCGCTGCTTCAGGGCCGTCGCGGCCTTTTATTTTTGGGGTTTGGCGTGGCGATCATCGGCGCCGCGCTAGTCCTTTGGCCGAACCAATCAGCGGCGCTGGAGCGCGCGCTCTCCTTGAGCGTCAGCCGGCTGAGCTATGCCGAAACTGAAGAGCCGAGCGCGCGTGAGGCTCGTTTCCGTGAGGAACTGAGCCGCTGGCTCACGGAGGAGAGCCGCGTGGAGCTCGTCCCTGGCGAGCCGCTCCAAGGCATCCAAGGCGCCGAGGCCGCTCTTCGTCAGCTCACCTCACGTCACCCTCGGCTGGTGCTGGAGCTGCACCGCGTGGAGGCGCGGCTCGAGCCCCACGCGGGTGAAGCCGTGGGCCTGCTTCACGTCTCCGAGAGCCAGGTGGGCGACGTCCACCGCCGTCAGTACCCGCTGAGCCTGAAGCTCAGGTACTTGGATGGCGCTTGGAAGATCGCGAGCCTCCGCATCGGCCCGATGGATCGCGATGAGCCTTGGGAGCGCCCCTGACCCACCCAAACCCCTGCGCCGAGCCTGACGCTTTCCCTTGTCGGCGCGGCTGAGCGCGCTATACAGCGCCCCCCGGGCCCTCTCGGCCCAGCGTCCCCATCGTCTAGCCAGGTCCAGGACACGGCCCTTTCAAGGCTGTAACACGGGTTCGAATCCCGTTGGGGACACCACGCGAGCTTCCGTCCCCATCGTCTAGTCAGGTCCAGGACGCAGCCCATCAAGGCTGAAACACGAGGTTCAAATCCCGTTGGGGACGCTGCTTCGGACCGCGCGGGGCAGGTGTTCGACATCGTCAGGTGTCAGGTCCATTCCGCGGCGCCGCCAACGTGCGCTCGGCTGCTCGAACCGCTCAGCGGCTCGCCGTGTCTCTCACTCTCAGCGCGACTTCGAGCCTCAGCGCTCCAACGTCTGCAAGAAGCCGCGGGCTTGGTGCCTCGCCGCGTCGGCGCGCTCGCTCTGCTGCGGGCTCTCGAGCACGGCGCGAAACGCGGCGGTGGCGGCGTCGCGGTCGCCCGCCTGCAGGTGCAGCATGCCGAGGCGGAGCCGCGGCGTGACGAGCGCCGGGTAGCGACCCGCGAGCGCTTGCCATCGGTCGATCGCCGCGTCGGGATCGAGGGAGCGAACCTGCAGGTCGCAGCGGAGCAGCTCATCATCGAAGTCGAAGCGCAGCGTGGACGCCACGGCGAGCATCTCCAGCGCGTCGGCGGGCTTGCCCTCGCGCGTGAGCGCCCTCGCGAGCTGCGACGCGCTGCGGCCGTGCTCGGGGAGGTAGAGGCGCGCGCGCTCGAGGTGGGCGACCGCCGGACGACCGGCGATGAGCGCGTCACGCCCTTGGGTCCAGGCGGCGTTGCCCGCGAGGAAGCGGATCCCCTGAACGAGGCCGAGCAGCGCGATGGCGACCAGCACGATCTCGGCGGTGTGGCCGCTGTGCCTCGAGCCTGCCGTACGCGTCACCGACCGCGCTTCGTTCGTGCTCCGTACTTGACTGATGCGGCGCTCCTTGGGGGCGCTCTGCTTGACACGGGGCGCGCGTTGGGCACCGAGCGCGGCTTCCTTCGTGGTCCGCACCTTCTTGGTGTCCTCCCCTTCATGGCTCGGCGCCTGCTTGGCGCGCGAGGCCGCGCTCAGCCACCCGAGCAGGAAGAAGAACAGCACGAAGGTGGAGGGCACGCGCATCGGTGAGTCGGCGAGCCCGCCCACGAAGATCGCCGCCAGCGCCGCGCCCACCCCGCGCGCCAGTGGACCACCGAGCCGATGCGCCGTTCGGAGCGCCGTCGCGCCCACGAGCAAGAAGGCAGCCACCGTGACGAAGCCGCCCTCGGCCGCGTACTGCAGGACGTCGTTGTGGGCGAAGTCGATGCTCGACAACGGCATGAACACGCTGGGATCACCGTCTATCAGCGCCGCCGAAGAGCGCCCATAGGCCGGCACGTAGCCGCCGAGGCCGACTCCGGTGAGCGGGCGCTCATTGGCGAGGAAGAGCGCGTTCTGCCACAGGAAGAGGCGCCCGCGCAGCCACGAAGCGGAGACGAACAGGCCTTGCTGCCAAGCGAAGGTGAGCGCGCCCACGGCGCTCGCGGCGACCCCAGCGAGCAGCGCGATGCGCAATCGTCTTTGAACCTGACGATTGATGACCACGTACACGACCAGCCCCGCCGCCAGCGTGAGCGCGCCGCCCTTCGACAGCGTGGCCAGCGTCGCGAAGGCGAGCAGCGCGGCGACGAGGTAGTGAGGCCACGGCCGCTCTAGAGCACCGATCAGTTTGCCGCCAGACGGACCCGAGAAATCGGCCCCATGCGGGGCGAGGGCCCGATTCCCCGGGTCCTCTGCTCGGCGCTGCTCCCCCTCGCACCGCTCTAGTTGTTTATTTGAGGACGACAAACGGTTTACCGTTTGTCGTCCTCGGGTGGCCGCGAGCGACAGCGCGAGCGGCGCGAGCGGCGCGAGGAACGCCGCGGCCCAGTTCGGGTTACCGAGGGTGCCCGGCGCACGGAACTCCGCGCCGGTGTACACCTCGCTCGTCATGAAGCGGAGCCCCGCCGCTTGCAGCAGGACCAACCCAGCGATCGGCACAGAGGCCCAGATGAGCACGCTGATGCCCGCCCGACGTGAGGCGTCGTCACCCTGGAGAGCCAGGAACGTGGTGAGCCAGAGCGCGAGCCCACACATCAGGCCCAGGGCGCCCGGAACGTGAGCCGGTGACAGCGCGGAGGACAGCGCCGGCATGAAGACAGCCGCCCCGACGAAGCCGCCCACGGGGAGCCAATGACGCACCGCGGGCAGCCGCGGGCGCTCGATGAGCACCGCCAGCGCGAGCACCGCCAGCGCGACACCGAACACGCCCCACTTCACGAGTCGGTACCCACCCGCGCTGCCCGGCAGCGCGGACAGCGCGGTGATGGCGACCAGCAACGCGGGGAAGATCCCCACGCCACGGAAGGCGGGGGGGATCGTCAGCGCGCCGCGGGAGGGCGCCGTCATTCGTGGAGCGGCGCTCGCGCTCCGCTCGGCACCCGGTTGATGAGCTGAACTGCCTGATGCCGTCACTCGTGATGGCACGTGTCTTCGACGGTCACGCGTTTGAAGTAGCGGACGCTCAGCGGCGCGAAGGCCCCCCAGCTGGGGTCAGGCTTCAGCGCGGTGACGGCCCACTCCAAGTTGCTCCAGTTCTTCACCAAGCCAGTCGCCGTCACCTTGGTCCAGCCCACCTCCTCGCGTTGCCGCTCGATGATCCGACAGGCTTGCACCACATCATCCTCAATGGTGCGCCAAGAGGTGAACGCCTGACCCGCTTCGTCCGTCGTAGACTCTTTGGCGGAGTAGTTACCGTGACCCTCTAGCTGCGACGCGACCTCCCAGCGCACCTTCTTCCCCGCTTGTGGGCCTTGTTTGGGGATATGACAGTTGAAGAACGGGATACCGAATGGGCCAAGGACCTCATTGACCTTGTCGATGGTCTCACGAAGCTCCTCAGTCTTGTGATAGTTCTCGTAGTCGTCCACGAAGTTGAGCGTCATCTCCACGTCAGTGACGTTGGGCGTGAGGGGCGCGCGCCACAGCGAGTCCGGCGTGTTGCTGAGGGTGGTCTGGTGGCCGTAAAGGACGAGCGACGCGCAGACGCTCGCCAGCGCTGCGTCGCTCCAGCCGAGCGGCATCTCCACGAAGCCTTGCACCTTGCTCCCGACCCACCCCGAGAGCTTGTTTCGAATCATGGTGGCGCTTCGTGGCTGCGCGCGGTCAGTCAAGCTGCGTGTATCGAACGCCTGCGTCGAGCTGCCCGTCAGCTCGACGTGCTTCGAGAAAATGGTGAGGTTCAGGAGCGTGAACTGGAGTGGGTCGAGCCAGCCGTCACCCCAAGGACTATCTGGCGTGAAGCAGACGTAACCCGCCATCGCGCATCCCTGCTCCATCTGCTCCCGGTCCTCGTTCATGCGCATGGCGCGCTCTTGCCCCAGAGCGAAGACGAGCAAAGGCAGCACCTCATCGGAGCGCGCTGGCGTGTCGGGCTCAAACATGTACTCGCCAAAAATACCCATGATGAGTACACCCAGGCTGTCGCCAGGCCCTTCACCTATCGGTATGGACACTTGGACATCTTGCTCACGGAGCCCTTCGCCGTAGCCTTCAGTGTCGACCAGCACCCCATCCCGGTAGGCCTCCGCCATGCGCCGGATCATCTGGGTGGTCACGAAGCCTGCCTTCAGCCTCTCCCCCGCGCGCTCAGCGTCATCAGGGGAGGCCACCACCGGGACGTTGAACGCTTCGAACACCCCCTGGATGTAAGGCGCCAAGTCCTCCCCCGCCTCCGCGGCGTCGTAGATCATCTTCGCCACCTCGGCGATCTGGGCATAGGAGGAGCCCTGACCATCCGGGCGGTTCTCGCCCGGGTCGCCCCCTCCCCGATTGCCATCACTCGAGGTGCAGGCTCCGAACCCCATCATGAGGCCCACCAAGGCACACGCGCGGACTAAGCTTTTCTTCGGCATCACGTCACTCCAACTGGCAAAAGCTCAAGGGGGGACGGGGATGGGGGTTGGACGGCACCGCACCATGACAACGCCGTGCCGCTCACCGCTGGGCGCGATGCGCCAGCTCGACTCCTCCTCGTCGCCCTCGGAACTCTGTCACGGCGTACGGGAGCCGCCGCCCAGTCATTTGTAAACGTAAACCATTTTCCCCGAATAAACCGTGGGCGCACCAGCGCCGCGGAGCACACCGAGCCCCGGCTAGGTCGAGTAGACACGGTTGCGGCGCCAGCTCGCTGGCGGAGCGCCTCGAGCTGCGCGTCAGCCCTCCGAGTCGGGCTCCTCGTCGTCGTGCTCCGCCGCGAGCACCTCGAAGCGCGCGAGCGCCTCTTCGCGCGTGGCGACACCAAGCTTGCGCGCGGCTCGGTGGAGCAGCACGCGCACCGTGGCGTCCGAGAGGCCCAGCTCATAGGCGATGACCTTGGTCGAGTGCCCCAGGTGCGCTTGGGTCAGGACCTGGTGCTCGCGCTCACTGAGGTCATTCCTGGGTGGCCTGGTCGGCGATGGGTTGGCCACCGCCACGACGAAGCGGCGCCCGTCGGTGTCGAAGTCGTCGAGCAGCGACCAGCGCGAAGCGACGAGCGGGCGCCAGTGGCGCGTCGCGCGATCGACGTCGCTGCGCAGCTCCTTCGTGCGCGCCTGCTCGAACGCCAGGGTCGCGCGGCGCAGCTCCTCTCGCGCCTCGATCACCCCCTCCTCGCCTTCCTCCGCGTGGAGCAGCGCGCCGTCCGGCGCGAGGATGCCCGCTGGCGGCATCGAAGCGCTCCGGCGCAGGCGCAGGGCGGCGGTGAGGTGGGTCGCGAAGCGCGTGAACAGGGTGATTTGCTCGCTTGGCTCGAGCTCCGTCGATGGCAAAGGCGCAGCGAGCCACAGCCCCCGCCCGCTCGCGTCCAGCGCGTTGACGGCGAAGGCATCGCGCGCGCCGCCGAGGTGCGCGAAGAGCGGGAGGAAGGGGTGCATCCCCGGGACGGCGCTCGCCTGCCCGCACAGCAGGTGTTGCCACACGTGAAAGCCCGTTGGGTGCGTCGGGCTGCCCACGTCGAGCGACGCCGCCTCGACCGCCGCGTCGAAGGCGGGCAGCCAGCTCGGATCGAAGCGCTCCGTGACCGCGACGTGGTCGATCACGGGACGCGCGGGGTCCCGCGCGTCGTAGGTGTAGGCGATGACGCCCAGCCCACGGTCGAGCAGCGGCGCGGCCGCTTCGGCGAGCTGGGTCACGTACTCGGCGCCGCCCAGGTCGAGTCGGTAGCCAATCGCCAGGCAATCGAGGAGAGACGCCGCGCCAGTCATTCCGCTCGAAGGGCCTCCAAGGAAGAGCATGATGGGGCCCACAGGCACCCACCGCAACACTCGAGCGCCCCAGGCCCCGCTTTCATTGGCCTGTAACCCATTGAAATCACTGAGGATTGATCGATGGCCCGGCCTGTGCATTGGGTGGCGGGCTCTGGGTTCGTGCTTAGGCTCCGGGGATGTCGTTACTCGTCTTCTTGGTTTTTGGGTTCATCGTCGGGCTGATCGCGCGGGCGCTGATGCCGGGCAAGCAGCCGATGGGGTGCCTCCTGACCACGGGGCTCGGGGTGGTCGGGTCCTTCGTGGGTGGCGCGCTGGCGAGCCTGGTGAGCGGCGGGCCGCTGCTCGAGATCCGCACCTCCGGCTTCATCGGGAGCGTGATCGGCGCCGTCGTGGTGCTCGCGGTGTTCGGGATGCTGCGCTCACGCAAGTGAGGCATGGCGCGGTGCCGTCCAACCCCCACACCCACCGAACGAGCTTTGACAGGCGCGAACCAGCGAGGTCAGGTGGAATGACGGTCAGCCGCGGAGGAAGCGCGTCTCGGGGTTCTCGCGGCGCCAGATCACGTGATCCATGAAGTAGTGATGGATGTTGACCATCGCCAACAACACCGCAGCGTAAGGCGTGGCGCCGAGCAGCGTCCGGCGCCCGTCATCCACCACCTGACCACCGCCCTCCTTCGGTAGCGCGGGCATCACCTCACCCAGCACCATCGGCCCAATGCGGAACATGGTCCAGCCGATGAGCAGCGCGCCGAGCGCGAGCAAGCCCAGCTGCACCATCACCGGCATGCCGGAGCCGAGCGGGCGCTGGGTGGCGCGCGCCTTGTTCCGCCTGAGCAGCCACACGAAGTACAGGTACTGTAGCGAGTGGAGCCCCGGGATGAGGTAGGCCATCAGCGGATCGAGGCTGGTGAAGATGGTCCACAGCCACACCGTGACCAAGAAACCGATGAGCGGCGTGAGCGGAGGGAAGCCCTCGCGCTGCACCAGCCGCTTCCCCAAGACGCCCACCAGCGCCACGGTGCTCGCGGCGAACAGCGACGCCATCAGCGGCTCGAGCCACGTGGGGTGCGTCAGCGACCGGTAGACGACGCCATGCTCCTCGAACAGGCTGCCCGGGTCGAACGGGCTGGCCCAGGCGTAGCCCCAACCGAGGTAGCAGTGCGCGAGCATCACGCGGCGCTCGAGCGGCTTGAACGCGAAGCCGCGCCGCGCCGACAGCACCGTGAGCACCCCGAAGCCTTGCTTCACGTAGTGCCAACCGACGAGCAGGAACATCAGCTGCACCATCAAGCCAATGGCTCGAACGGAGGGCGTGGTCAGCGCCAACGCAGCCCACGTGAGCAGCACCACGGGCACCACGAAGCCGCCCACCAGGTAACGGATGCGCTGAGCCAGCCCATACTCGCTGCCAAACGCGCGCTGCTTCACGTCGCGGTAGAAGAGCAGGTAGGTCACCCCGAAGTGCGGGTCGTTGATGACGAAGGCCGCATAGAACGCGATGAAGCTCATCTGGTAGATGGCCGCGTCCATCCCCAGCCAGCGCTCGAGCAACCAACAGATGGGGAACAGGAGCCAGGTGGCGCCGCCCACCAGCAAGAACTCACCCACCTCGCGCCGGAACTGCACCGGGGGCCGCGCGGGCGCCGCGACCACGCCCAGGTTGGGCGCCTGACTCACCATGAGGCCTCCAGTCGCGGCTCGAATGAGCCCGCCCAAGCGCGCGCGCTGCCGTGCATGATGCCCGCAAGCCTACCCGCAGGGCCGAACGAGGGCCAGGCTCCCAGCGAGAAACGGTTTACTCGGCTGAGGCGCTTGGACATGCTGCGCAGCGCATGCCGCCCGTGACGCCGCGCCCCGACTCGAGCCTGGGTCTCAGCAGCGAGCCCAGCACCAGCGGTAGCGGCGAAGGCGAGCCGGGCAGCGCGCCTCCCACCACCGCCGAGCTCAGCGCGCTCCCTTCGAAGGTGATCCTGACCGGTGCCGGCGGCTGGCTCGGGCGGCGCCTGGTGGACGCGCTCACCACCGGGCTCACCGGCGTGCCCCCCTTCGACCAGCCGACCGAGCTCGCCGAGCTGCGCCTCCTGTATCACGACGCGGACCGCGCGCAGGGTGCGCCAAGCGCCCCGTCGCGGGCGCAGGTTCTCCACGGCGACCTTCAGCGCGAAGACACCCGCCGAGCGCTCTTGAAGGGCGCCGAGGGCGCGCTGTTGATCCACACCGCCGGCGTGATCCACCCACGGCGCGTGCGGGACTTCGATCGCGTCAATCACGTGGCGACGGCCGAGCTGCTGAAGGAGGCCGCGGCCCAGGGCGTGCGCCGCGCGGTGGTCATCTCTTCGAACTCCCCGATCGGCTGCAACCCGCACGCTGAGCATCGCTTCGATGAAGACGCTCCCTTCGACCCTTACCTTGGCTACGGCGTGTCGAAGATGGCGATGGAGCGCGCGGTGCGCTCGATCGAAGGAGCCGGCGCGCTCGAGGCGGTGATCGTCAGGCCACCTTGGTTTTACGGGCCGTACCAGCCGCCGCGACAGACGCTGTTCTTCGAGATGATCCGGAGGGGCCGCGCGCCGATCGTCGGCTCCGGCGAGAACCGCCGCTCGATGGTCTACATCGACAACCTGTGTCAGGGCGTGCTGCGCGCCGCGAGGGTGCCTGCTGCGCGCGGGCGCGTCTATTGGATCGCCGACGCCGAGGCCTACACCATGAACCAGATCATCGGCACCGTCGCCGAGCTGATGGAGTCGGAGCTGGGCTATGAGGTGTCGCCCCGGCGCCTGAGGCTGCCGCACGCCGTGGGCGAGCTCGCGACCCTCGCCGACCGCAGCCTTCAAGCGCTGGGGATCTACCAGCAGAAGCTGCACGTGCTCGGGGAGATGAACAAGCACATCGCGGTGAGCGTCGCGCGGGCGCGGCGCGAGCTGGGCTACGAGCCGACGGTGAGCCTCCGCGAAGGCATGCGCCAGAGCCTGCTGTACTGCGTGGAGCAAGGCCTGCTCCCGAAGCCGCGCGGCGCTGCGCGCTGGGGCTGAACCCGTGACGAAAGCCGAGGCGCCCACGCATGGCTCAGCGCTCGCGCGAGGGCTGACGCTCCTCTTGGGGCTCGCCTCGAGCGCCGGCTTCCTCTACCTGGCGTCGCGCCGCATCACCCTGAGCGAGCTGGAGCGCACGCTGCGCGAGGCCCAGCTCTGGCCCTGGCTACCGCTCGCGGTGCTCTGCTACCTCACGGGGCACCTGGTGCGGGGGCTGCGTTGTCAGCGCCTGGTGAGCGGTGAAGCGAGGCTGTCGTGGATCACCGCGACCCACGTGGTGGTGCTCGGCTACGCCGTGAACAACCTGCTGCCCGCGCGGCTCGGTGAGCTGGCTCGCGCCGGGATGCTGGCGGAGCGCAGCGGGCTGCCCTTCGTGCAGGGCCTGAGCCTCACCTTCCTGGAGCGGGTGCTCGATGGCGTGGTGATGCTGGGCCTGCTCTTGCTGGCGCTGGCGACGTTGCCCGGGGTGCGCCCCGAGTGGCTCGAGGCGACGATCGGCCTCGGCGCGGCGCTGTTCACGACGGCGCTCGGCGTGGTGCTGGCCGCCGTCCTGGCGCCGAGCCTCATCCTGCGCTGGACCAGCCGCCTGACCCAGAATGTTTCCGCACGGATACATGACGCCGCGGTGCGCCAGGTGGACTCGGCGCTCTGCGGCGTGGCGCACCTGGGGCAACCCGGGGCGGCGCTGCCGATCTTGGGGCTCAGCGTGCTCACGTGGCTGTGCGAGGCGGGGCTGTTCTTGTGCCTGCTGCCGGCGCTCGGCATGGCGCCCGACCCGCGGGTGGCGCTGCTCGCGATGACCGTCACCAACCTGGGGATCTTGGTGCCCTCGAGCCCCGGCTTCATCGGGCCGTTCCACTACTTTTGCATGCAGGCGCTGGCCGCGGTGGGCGTCGCCGAGGCGCGCGGGCTCAGCTACGCCGCGCTGGTCCACGTCGGCTTCTACGTGCCGATCACGCTGTGGGGGCTCGGGATCTTGTTTGGGTATGGCGTGCAGCTGAGCCAGGCGGTGCGCGACCAACGCCGGGCCTTGCCGGGCGGCTTGTTCGACGGTCCCCTCGACGCGCCGGGCAGCCAGCCGGACCCAGAGAGCACGCCGACCTTGCTGGCGCTGTGCGATGGCTTGATTCCGCACGGAACCGAGGGCGACGCGGCGCGCGCGGAGGCGCTCCCCTCCGCGGCGCGCTTCACCGCGGCCCAGCTCTCGGCGCTGCCGCTCCGGCTGCGGATTTTGTTCGCGCTCGGTTTGGGGGGCTTCCGCGTTTTGACCTGGCTCCGCTTCGGACGTCCCCTCACCCGCCTCACCTCGGCTCAGCGCGCGCGGTGGGTGGGCGGGTTCGCCTACGGGCGGGTGGGGCTCTTCCGTCAGCTGATGCGCGCGCCGCGCGCGACCGCGGTGCTCGCCTACTATGAGCACCCGAGGCTTCGGGCGGAGCTCCTGCCCGGCGCGCCGGCGCGACCGACGGAGCGGATTATATCGTCAGAGTCGCTGACTCAAGGCCGCGTCGCTACGGAGCGTAACTCATCAGAGTCACTGACTCGAGACCGAGGGGGCCAGCGTGACTGACTCCAAGCCGATGAGGTCAGCATGACTGACATCGATCAGGTGGAGGTGCTGGTGATCGGCTCCGGCGCCGGCGGCTCGGTGGTGGCGCATGAGCTCGCCTCCCGCGGCTACCAGGTGGTGGTGCTGGAGGAGGGTGGCGCCTTCGAGTTCGAGGCCTACGGACAGCCCGCCCCCGAGGCGATGCGTCGGCTCTACCGGCGCCGCGGGATGACGCCGGTGATGGGGCGCGTGCCGATCGGCTACGTGGAGGGCTGCTGCGTCGGCGGCAGCACCGAGATCAACAGCGGCTTCTGGCACCGCACGCCGCCCGAGGCCTTGCTGCGCTGGAAGAGCCGCTATGGCCTCGGAGCGACCGAGCAGGAGCTCGCGCCGCACTTTGATTGGGCGGAGGAGATGTTGGGGGTCGGGCTCAGCCAGGCACCTTGGCCGCCCAGCACCCGCACCTTCGACGAGGGCGCGCGCGCCTTGGGGCTCGGCGCCTTCGAGGTGCCGCGCGCGGCTCCCGGGTGCCAAGGGACGAACAGCTGCGGCTACGGCTGCCCCACGGGCGCCAAGCGCGGCATGAGCCGCTCGCTGTTGCCACGTGCGGTGGCGAGCGGCGCGCGCATCGTGAGCGGCGCGCGCGTCGTGCGGCTCTTGCACGCGCGAGGCCGCGTCTCCGGCGCCTTGATCCGCGCGCGCCGCGGCGGCGAGGAGCGCTTGTTTCGGATCCGCGCGGAGCACGTGTTCGTGTGCTGCGGCCCCACCGAGACGCCCTCCTTACTACTTCGGAGCGGCGTGCGTTACCACGTGGGCGGCACGCTCCGGGTGCACCCCTACCTCAAGGTCGCAGCGACGTTTTCAGACCCGATGCGCTCGGAGACGAGCGTCTTGCCTCTGCTCCAGGTGCGTGAGTTCTGGCCCGAGCTGTCGCTGGGGGGCTCCTTCTTCGGCGCAGGGCAGCTCGCCATGACGCTCTCCGATCACTTCCCGGAGGGCCGCGCGGCGCTCAGCGACGCGCCGCGCATGGCGCAATACTACGTGGGGGTGCGCGGCACCGGGCGCGGCTGGGTGCGCCCCACGGCGCTCGGCGATGACGCCACCCTGGTGCGCTACGATCTCTCCGACGCCGATCTGCGCGCGCTCAGCGTGGGGCTCGCGCGCCTCTCCCAGCTGCTCCTGCGCGCGGGCGCCGAGGCGCTCTACCCCTCCGTGTGGGGTCTCGGGCCGATCCGGAGCGAAGAGCAGGCCGCGCGCTGGCTCACGGAGGCGCTCCCGAAGGGCGCGCTCAGCCTGGTGACCGTGCACGCCTTCTCCTCATGCCCCGCGGGCGACCACCGCGCGCTCACCGCCGCCGACGACGAGGGCCGCGTGTGGGGCTTCGAGAACCTACGCCTCGCCGACGCCAGCGTGCTGCCCGACTCCCCCGGCGTGAACCCGCAGGGCACCGTGATGGCGCTCGCGCGCCGCACGGCTCGAGCCTTCGCTGAGCGCTGAGGTTTTTTTTGGGGGGGGTTGGTTCGCTCCCTGCTGATATGCAATGAAAACCCGAGAGAGGCGCTGTTCATGCTCCCGACAGCGCTTGGATCACGGTCGCGCACCTCATGGGCGTCTCCTCGCGGCCCTGAAGAGTGTCTGGCGGAGCTTCGAGATGTTGAAGAGCCGGTTGCCACGTGCGTGCGGTGAGCGGCGCCGCAGTCGCTGCGTGAGACTGTGGTACACCGCGCTCGTGACCACGTTGGTGACGGGCGGCTCCGGGTACTTCGGAGAAATCCTGGTGCGGCGGCTGCTCGAGCGCGGCCACGCAGTGCGGATCTTCGATCGCGTGGCGGCGGACGATCGCCCAGCGGACGCCGAGCTGTGCCTGGGGGACGTGCGCGATGAAGGTGCCGTCCAGCGCGCCATGCAAGGGGTGCGCGTGGTGCACCACAACGTCGCGCAGGTGCCGCTCGCGAAAGATCGCGAGCTGTTCTGGAGCGTGAACGTCGACGGCACGCGGCACGTGCTGGAGGCGGCTCGGCGCGCGGGCGTGCAGAAGGTGGTGCTCACCTCCAGCAGCGCGGTGCACGGCGTGCCGCGCTACAACCCAGTCACCGAGCGCACCCTGCCCCGCCCCCGCGAGGCCTATGGTCGCGCCAAGCTCGCCGCCGAGCGCTTGGCGTGGGATTTCACGGCGCGCGGCCTCGACGTCAGCGTGGTGCGGCCACGCACCATCTTGGGCCATGGGCGGCTCGGCATCTTCAGCGTGCTGTTCGACTGGGTCAGCCGCGGCCGCCCGGTTTACCTGCTCGGCTCTGGAGACAACCGCTATCAGTTCATCCACGCCGACGATCTCGCGGCGATGTGCCTCGCCGCCGGCGAGCTCGAGGGGCCCCGCTTGCTGCTCGCCGGCACCGATCGCTTCGGCACCCTGCGCGAGCTGCTCGAAGGCCTGGTGCGCCACGCGCGGAGCGTGAGCGAAGTGCGCAGCCTACCTCACGGCCCCACTCAGCTGGCCATGAAGCTGACGAGCGCCCTCCGCCTCTCACCGCTCGGCGACTACCACACGCTGATGTACGGCCGCTCGATGTGGTTCGACATCGAGCCCACCTGCGAGGCCCTGGGCGTGCGCCCCAGCTACTCCAACGCGGAGATGATCGCCGACTCCTACGACGCCTTCTTGGCGCAGCGAAGGGGCGGCGCCGCCCGCCACGCCTCCCCCCACCGCGCGCCGATCAAAAAAGGCGCCCTGACCTTACTCGAGTGGCTGCCATGACGAGCCCCCAACTCCCCCTCACGTCAGTGTCACTGACGCTTGGCGCGCCGTCGGTTCACGTCAGAGCCCCTGACCTCCTGGGGTGGCCATGATCCGCGCGTCGACGCGCGCGCTCCTCGGCGCGCTCACCCTCACGCTGAGCCCCAGCTGCGGCCCCACCTGCGACGACGCGGTGCCCTGCCACGACGCGCTCATCATCGCGCTCCCGCTCAGCGACCCGGGGGACTACCACCTCAGCCTGCACGGCGACTTCACTGAGGTCCGCTGCGAGCTGCGGCTCGAGGCGGATGGGCGCCTCGGCACCCATGAGTGCGACAGCGACGTGGTCCACCTCGGCGCGCAGGACGACGCGCTGTGGCTCCTGATGTTCGGCACGCCGAGCGACGTCACCCTGCGCCTCGAGCGAGGCGGCGCGCCGCTGCTCGAGCGGCGCCTGAGCCCGGACTACGTCGACTTGCGCGAAGGCTCCCGCGGCTGCGTGAGCTGCCTGCAGGCGGAGATCGACCTCACTAGGTAGTCACGCTGACGGGCGCGCGGAAGCGGGCGCGCCCGATGCGGACTTTTCTTGGGGGGGTTAGACGGCACCGCCACGAGCGGCGCTCGCAGCCGAACGCTGAGAGCTCACTTCGGCCCTGGGATGGAGCACAGGCCCGCGACGCACACCGCGCTGGGATCGCAGCAATCCGTCGCGACGGTGCACGTCTCACCGATGCGCGCGCACTCATCGACGGGCGGCGGAACACAGGCGAGCGTGCCGTCACCCTGCTCACGACAGAAGCCGGTGCAGCACTCGTAGCCCTCGCTGCAGCTCGTGCCCTCTTGCTTGCACGGCTCGAGCGCCCAGTAGGCGTCCATGTTGATGTCGCTCAGGAGCTGCCCCGGGAGGCGGAACGCGGGGTGACTCGGGTCGGTGCCGGGCTGCGGATCGGCGTCGATGGCGGCGACCCAGAGCTGCTTGCGGTTGTCGTTGGTCGCGTCCCCGGCGCTCACCATGCGGTTGCCGTAGTCACGCGGGCTGACGAATACCACCCAGTAGTAGCCGCCGACGCTCACCGGGTTGATGCGCGGCTGGTAGTTGCGCCGCGACTCCTTCGCCGGCAAGACGCCGTCGCCGTTGGTGCGCGCGAGCCGCACCTCCGTGCCGCCGCCGTCCACCAGGGTCATGAACAAGTCGTTGAAGCCGGTGGAGAGCGGGGGCGCCACGCCGAAGCTCGCGCGGGTGTAGTTACCGCGCTGGTACATCACCCAGCGGCTGTCCGGGGTGAAGGTGGGGAACGCCAGCGCGTCGCCGCCACCCGCGACCAAGGCGCGGCGATTGCTGAAGTGCGCGCCGGCGCCGATGTGCGCGTCGAGGATCTCGAGGTCGCTCGAGGAGAACTCCACTGGGTAGCCTCCCTGAGCGTTCGCCGCGTACGCGAGCAGCCTGCCATCCGGCGAGAACTGGGGGTGCGCCATGTTCACGCTGAGGCTCATGGTGTCGAGCTCGGAGGCCATCGGCTGGGCCGTGGTCGCGTCCGCCAGGCCCATGTTGAACGTCGCGGTGTCGACCACGATGTGGCTGCCGTTGGGGGTGAGGGCGCTGAAGATGGCAGGCGCCGGGTTGTAGTGGCTCATCACCTGGATCTGCTCGGTGGCGGTGTCCACGATGCCCCACGGGCGCGCGCAGTTGCCGTTGGCGGTGCCGCAGGCGCTGAAGAGCGCCGCCAAGCGCGAGCCATCACGGCTGACGGTGTGGCACGCCACGCAGCGCTCACCCGCGCCGTTCGCGTCCCACGGCGGCGACTCCCCGCCATAGCCGCTCACGGGCGCTGGGCTGCCGAGATCTTGGTGATTCCCCGGATTGAAGGCGGGGACGGGCGCATCCGCGCCAGGGTTGATCTTCATGATCTTCCCCTGGTTCACCGCCCAGTAATAGATGGTGCCGCGCAAGCTCCCGGGGGCGATGATCCAGCGCTGAGCGGCGGCGGTGAGCGCGCGGCCACCCGGCGGGCGGCGCTGGACCTCCACCGTGATGGGGCTGCCGTCGCTGCTCTCCGCCAGCTGGTCCCACCACGCGCGCGGCAAGACGAAGCGGCTCGGTGGATCGGCGTGGGTGTAGGTCACCGCGTCCACGTAGGTGCTGGAGATGGACACGCGGTACTGATCCCCGGCGTCACCCCCGGACCACATCAGCTCCGGCGGCAAGATGCCGCGCGCGAACACGGTATTATCATATGGATAAAGCAGGGTCCCGCTGGGCGCCGGGTCGGGGTTGTCGAAGTCACCGATCTCCCCGGGGGTGAGGCCCACCAGGTCCTCCTCCAGCGCGAGGCGGATCGTCACCCTGGCCTGCGCGGTGAACTCGTCACCCTCAGCATTCGTGTAGCTCGCGGTGACGGTGCCCTCCCCGCCCTTCTGGCCGCGCGGCGTGAGCAGGCCGCCGCCCGCGGTGATCTGCGCGAGATCGAGGCGATCGATGCTCCAGCGCGCGGTGACCTCCTGGGTGGCGCCACCCTCGAGCACGGCCCGCGCCGTGAGCTGCGCCGGGGTGGCCACGCCGTTCTGGACCACCAAACTGACGACCGGCGGGTCGACCTGAAGGCCCTGGACGTTGGGCACGCTGCTGTCGAAGAAGCTGCCGCCCGAGCCAGCCAAGCTGCCGCCGGAGCCCGCGCTGCTGCCGGCCGCTCCGGCGCTGCCGCCGTTCCCTCCGAACGGGCCGCCGCCGGTGACCGAGCTGCCTCCATCACTACCGCAGGCCCCGTACAAGAAGGCCCCGAACATCGCCACGCCAAGCCAAAGTCGCACTCACACACCTCCCAGCATGGAGCTATGCTAGCGGATTTCGCGGGCAGCCCCAACGCCCACTCGCTCGCGTTCATTTGACAATGCTCCCACGCGCGCCGCGCTCGCTGTTCACGCCTGCGGCGCTGCTGGCGAGCGCCCTCTCGCTCGCGCCCCGGGCCACACCGCTCAGCGCCAGGCCGGCTGTTCGGGCGCTTTCGTGAGCAGCGCCTGACACCTGGGGATGATGTGACTAAGGTGGCGCCCCCATTGGCCTCCATGAACCGCCGTGCCTGAAGCAGCCTCCCCTCCATCGGATCGCCCACCAGCCGACGCGCGCGAGACACACGACGCGCCGCCGAGCACACCCTCTCGAAGCCGCGAGGGGCGCAGCTCCTCCGAGCCCACCTCGCCGGTCCGCTTCGGCTTCATCGCGCTGATGTTCATCGGCTCCGGGTTCACCGGCCTCGTCGATCAGCTGTGCTTCAGCAAGTACCTGTCCTACGTGGTCGGGTCCACTGCCTACGCGGTGAGCGCGGTGCTCGCCGCCTTCATGTCCGGGCTCGCGCTCGGCGCCTACTTGGGCGGCAAGCTGTCGAGTCGCGTCGAGCGCCCGCTCTTCGCCTACGGCGTGCTCGAGCTGGTGGTCACCGCCGCGGTGCTGGCGGCGCCCGCGGCGTTCACGGCGCTCACCCCCGCCTACCTCGCGCTCTTGAAGCTGGCGCCGGGGTCGCTCGTGTTCGCGAGCGTGGCGCGCTGGCTGCTCGCGGTGCTGTTCGTGATGGTGCCGACCCTCGCCATGGGCGCGACGCTCCCCCTGTTGTCGCGGGTGGTGGGCGCCGGGCTCAGCGAGGACGACGCCGGGCGCACCCTGAAAGAGCAGCGGCTGGGGCGGCTCTACGCCGCCAACACCTTGGGCGGCGCGCTGGGGGCGCTCGGGGCCGCCTACCTGATCCTCCCGTGGCTCGGCCTGTCGCGCACGCTGTACGCCGCGGGGATCGGCAGCGGGCTGATCGGGCTCGTCGCCATCTGGCAGGGGACGCGGCTCACGGCGCCCGCGGTGGAGGAGCAGGGCGCAGCAAGTATTTCTGTGGGGAAATTACTCGGCGCGCTCGCCTTCGCCTCCGGCGCGCTGGTGTTCGCCTGCGAGGTGATCTTCACGCACCTCTTGGCGCTCATCATCGGCAACAGCGCCTACGCGTTCGGCCTGATCCTCGCGGTGTTCCTGATTTGCCTGTTCGCCGGCGCCTCGCTCGCGCCGCGCGCCGCCCGGCGCTACGGAGACGGCGCCTTACCGCTCGGCCTCGCGGCGGCGGGCATCGGCCTCGCCCTCACCTTGCCCACCTGGGATTTGCTCCCGCTGCTGTTCGGCGGGCTGGGCGAACACGTCACCACCTTCGCGGGGCGCGAGGCGGTGCGCGCCAGCGCCGCCTTCCTCATCCTGGTGATCCCGACGACGCTGATGGGGCTCACCTTCCCGCTCTTGCTCCAGCGCGTCGCCGCGGAGCGTCAGGTAGGCGCCCTGGTTGGGCGCCTCACCGCCATCAACACCGTGGGCGCGGTGTTCGGCGCGCTGTTCACCGGCTACGTGCTCTTGCCCCAGCTCGGCTCCCAGCGCGCCCTGTTCGCGGTGGTGATCTTCTTCGCGGCGCTGGCGCTGATCACCGCGGGCGTCTCCTCCAAAGAGCGCGGCGCGCGCGCCTCACGCTTCATTGCCGGGGCGGCGCTGGCCGTGTCCCTGCTCAGCCCCCGCTGGGACTTGGCGCGCCTCACGAGCGGCGTGAACGTGTACTTCGACAGCTACGATCCGCCGAGCCGCATCCTGTTCCTGCGTGAGGACATCCACGGCGGCGTCACCACCGTGACCCAGACAGGCCCCCTGCTCACCCTCTACACCAACGGGAAGTTCCAGGGGAACAACGGGCACGAGCTGCTCGCGCAGTACTCCTTCGCGCACTTCCCGTCGCTGTTCGTGAAGCGCTGGGACCGCGCCTTGGTGATCGGGCTCGGCACCGCCACCACCCTCGGCACGCTGAACGGCTACCCCTGGAAGCAGGTGGACGTCGTCGAGATCTCCCCCGCCATCGCCCACGCCGCGCGCACCTACTTCCCTGAGACGAACCGCCACGCGCTCGACGACCCTCGGGTGAAGCTCCACCTGGACGACGGCCGGAACCACCTGCTCGTTCACTCCGATCGTTACGACCTGATCGGGATGGAGCTCTCGAGCATCTGGTTCTCCGGCGCGAGCGCCCTCTACAGCCGCGAATACTACGAGCTGGTGAAGAGCCGGCTCGAGCCGCACGGGGTGTTCCAACAGTGGGTGCAGCTGCACCACATGGACAACCACTCCTTCGCGCGCATCTTGGGCTCGCTGCGCCAAGTGTTCCCCCACGTGGCGCTCTTCTACGCCGGTGGTCAGGGGATCTTGGTGGCGTCGGGGGAGCCGCTCAGGGCCTCCCAGCAGGCCGCCACCGCGCTCTCCACGCGCCCCGCCATCCGCGAGACCTTGGCCGAGGGCTCGAGCCTGATCGATCTGATGCAGTACCTGCTCCTGACCGGCTCTGGGCTCGATGACTACCTCGCCGCCGAGGCCACCCGCTCGGGGCTCACCCCCGAAACGCTGGTCTCGACCGACGACAACCTCTACCTCGAGTACGCGACCCCCAAGGCCAACGTCCTCCCCTGGGAGCACCGCTACGTGCTGCTCCGGGAGCTCGAGCGCTTCCGGCGTCCCGGGGCGGCCGAAGCCCTGACGGCCCCCTGACCGCGCCCCACCACCACGCCGCCCTGACTGGAGCGCTCGACCGACGTTTCCACGTGGCGCCGCGGTCGAGATGGAGCGGTGAGCCGCTCGCCCACACCTTGCTGTGAGGCCCCCCGCGGGGCGTTTCCGCGTGGTTCACCGCTGCTGACGCGTGCGAATAGCCGTGGTACGCACCGGGCGATGCGCGCTTGCTTGGCCCTGGCAGTGGCCCTCACGACCCTCGGCTGTGCCACCACCGTCCACCGGATGGACGGCGAGATCCCCCTCGCCACCGGCCACGCGCGCACCGAGTGCGAGAAGCGAGACTGGCTGGTGCTCGGGCCCACCCGCTATGAGGTGGCGCGCGAAGGCGCCAAGGTCAGCGTCAGTCACTCTGACGGCGCCGCGCTGTACCGGGTCGGTGCGCGCGATCCGGAGGACATCCCCGAGAGCGCGCTCGACGCGCCGGATATCCTCGCCCGCAAGGCGGAGGAGGTGCGCCCCCACGATCGCGATCGGATGATTGGTTGGGTGGTGGCTGGCGCGGGCGTGATCGCCGTCACCACGGGCGTGGCGCTGTTCATCTCCTCGTTCGAGGAGGTGGACGACGGCCAAGGCGGGACGGACTCCGAGGTAAACGGCGGGCGCGCCGCCGCGGGCGCCATCACCTTCGGCAGCGGCTTCGTCCTCGGCATCGTGGGGATCGCCATCAACCCAGATCACGCCGAGCGCGTCCGCGCGGAAGCATCACGCTTCGTCTTCAACCCGCGCGAGGACGACCCGCGCCGCGTCAAGGAGATCGTCGAGCGCCACAACGCGCGGGTGCGCCAGCGCTGCGAGGCCTACGGCGACCCTGGCGGTGAGCCAGCCGGTCCCACGTCGCCCCCCGCCGACCACCCGGACACCGCGCCCTGGCTGCAAGACAGCGCGCCGAGCCAAACGACGCCACCGTCAGGGAGCCCCGCGCCTCAGCCTGGCGCCGACTAGAGCGGCGATCAGTATGCCGCCAGACGGACCAGAGGGACCGTTTGTCGTCCTAGGCACTCCGTCAGCGCACCTGACACCACGCGCCTATCAGCACTCGTCAGAATACCTGATAGTCGCTGGGCGCCGCTCGGCGCCCTCGAGCGGGCCTACACCGCCGCGCAGAGCTGCGCCCGCGCCGCCTCGCTGTTTCCGAGCGGAACCACCTCGGCCCCGCGCTCGCTCCGCGCCGTGCCGGTGAAGAGCCGCGCGCTGCTGGCGATCCGATCGCACAGCTCCGCGAACCCAAAGCCCGCCTCACGGGCGATCTTCGGCAGCAGGCTGGTCTCGGTCATCCCCGGCAGGGTGTTGACCTCGAGCACGTACTCGTTTTGCCCCTCGGTCACGAGCAGATCGACCCGCACCGCGCCGCTCACCTCGAGCGCCTGCGCCGCGCGCTCCGCCAGGTTGAGCACGCCGCGATAACGCGTGGTCGGGAGCCGGGCGGGCTGATGATAGAGCGTCTTGCCCGGGGTGTATTTGGCGTCGTGATCGTACATGCCGGAGAGCGGCTCCACCTCGATGGCGCCCAGCACGCGGCCATCCAAGATGCCCACGGCGATCTCCTTGCCCTTGACGAAGCGCTCCACCACCACGCCATCGTCGTAGCGCCGCGCGTCGTCCACCGCGCGCGCCAGCTCATCGAAGCTCGTCGCCTTGGCGACACCGAAGCTCGAGCCCTCGCGGCGCGGCTTCACCACCACCGGGAACCCGAAGGAGCCGTGCACCGCCCTGAGCTCACTCGCTACGTACTCCGGGCCGAACACGTAGTAAGGCGGGGTCGGCACGTTGTGGAGTCGAAACAGCTCCTTGCTCTTCAGCTTGTCCATCGCGAGCGCGCTCGCGAGCACGCTGGAGCCCGTGTACGGCACGCCCAGCACCTCGAGCAGCCCTTGGATGCAGCCGTCCTCCCCCAGGCGCCCGTGCAGCGCCAGGAACGCGGCGTCCATCCGCGCGGCGCGCAGCACCGAGTAGGCGTCCGCGCCGGGGCTCAGCACCACGGGGACCACCTCCCAGCCGCTCTCACGCAGGCCGCTGACCACCGCTCGCCCTGACAGGAGCGAGATCTCCCGCTCAGCCGAGCTGCCACCCATCACCACACCGATTCGCTTTGCACTCATGGGACTCCTGGGGCAGCCGAAAGGGCTCTCCGCTGCCCACCGCCGGTACCCGCCGCGGCCTGACGGGGCCAAGTTTTTCGTGTGGGATCGGGGGGTTGGGTAACGGCGCGCGACCCTCTCCGGCGCACCCCAGCTCCGCCCGGCGCTCGAGCGCCGAACCAGGTGCCGCTCCAGTGCACCCACCCAACGCCGCAGCCCGCCGCACCGAGGTGCGCTGCCAAACCCCAAAACCCCTAAAAATCTACGCTACTCCGAGCGAAGGTGGCCACGACCCGACCGTCCGCGCCACGAACGTCAGCCAGCCCGCCGCGTGATCGGCTGGAGGCTACAAGAGCTCCACGCGAACCAGGATGCGCTCACGCTGAGGCGGCGATGGCAGATCATCAGCTGAGCTGACTGGACCGGTTCGCTCGCCTGGCTGACTACGCGACCTCCACCAAGATGGCGGTGATGTTGTCCTTACCGCCGCGGGCGTTGGCGAGCTCGATGAAGCGCTTCACCGAGGCGCTGCCGCCCGACGCGGCCACCTGGGGGATCTCCTCGGGGCGCAGGTAGCCGTGGAGGCCGTCGGAGCAGAGCAGGTACTGATCGCCTATCTCGAGCTCCACCACGCCGGTGTCCACCTGGACGTAGTCGCGGTTGCCCACCGCGCGCGTGATCACGTTCTTGTGGCGGCTGTGCTTGGCCTCGTCCTCCGTGATCAGCCCCTGCTTCAGCTGCCAGGCGACGAGCGTGTGATCTTCCGTGAGCTGCACCACGTCCGTGCTGCGGATTTGGTAAATGCGGCTGTCCCCCACCTGCGCGGTGATCATGAAGTCACCCAGGCTCATCATCGCGCTGATGGTGGTGCCCATCCCGCTCTTGCCCTTATCCATCTCACCCAACGCGAACACCATGTAGGTGGCCGCCTGGACCGCGCCCTCGAGCAAACGACAGGCGCTCGCCAGCGCCTTCTCGCGATCGGCCACCGCTGGATCGAGCGCCGGCTTGCCGCGCTTCACCATCCCATACACGGTGTCGATCGCCTCTTGGCTGGCGACCTCACCCGCGGCGTGGCCCCCCATGCCGTCGGCCACCACCCAGAGGCCAAGCTCGTCGTCGCGTAAGAACGCGTCCTCGTTGATCGCCCTCCGACGCCCGACGTCCGTCGCGCCGGAAGAGAAAATCGTGAGCGGATCAGCGGAGTCGCTCATCGGGCGCCAAGGCTACGGCAAAGCGAATCGACTAGGAAGGGCCGTGGCGTGGGGCGCGCGGGGACGGCGCGAACCGCAGCGCTCGCGGCCTCGAGCGCCGCGCGCCGGGCTCACGTGGGTCGGCGCCGCGCGTCGTCCGCGGCTCGTCCTGCGCGCTGGCGGTGCGCCGCAGCTTGCGGTCAGGCGACAACACAAATACCGTTCGGGTCGTGCGAGCAGGAAGGTTCACTGTCAGGTCCCGCGCCCCGGCGAAGATCGCCGAGGCGCTCGCGGACGCCAGCGCGCGAGTGCTGCGAAAGCCCGGCGAGGGCGCGGCCCTGGTGTTCGTGACGGGGCCCCTGCGGGAGACGCTGCCCGAGATCGCGGCGGCGATCGCGCAGGTGGGCTGTCCAGTGCCCGTGCTGATCGCGGGCGGCGGCGGGGTGCTCGACCCCGATCAGGAGATCCTCGTTGGCGAGGCAGCCGCCGTGGGCCTGGTCTGGGACGCGGGCCGCGCGGAGGCGCTGCCGCTCGACATCGGCGTCGACCCAGATGACGAAGAGGCCGCCCGCGAAGCGATCCTCCGCGCGCTGGCGGACCGCACCGGGCGCGGTGAGCCAACGGCGCTGCTCTTCTGCCGCGGTGAGGAGCCCCCCGAGGAGGCGCTGGACGCGCTGGCGGAGGCGCGCGTCACGCCGTTCTTGTTCGGCGGCGGCACCTCGGGACCGCACGGAAGCGCGGTGGTGATGCCTGGCAGCGAGCCGGTCATCGCGGCGAACGCGCTGCTCATCATCCGCGGCCTGCGGCCGCCCGAGCTCCGGTGCTCCCCCGCCTGCCGGCTCCTCACCCCGCTGTACGCCGTCACCGAGCACCAGGGTCCCTGGGTGTTCGAGCTCGACGGACGCCCCGCGCTCGAGGTGCTGCGCGAGGCGAAGCCCTCCGATGAGGAGCTGATCTTCACCGTGGTGGCGCCCGAGCTGGGCGCTCCGACCCACGGCGGGCGCCCGGAGCTGCTGCTCCGTAAGATTGAAGGGGTCGCGCCCGCGCGCGGTGGGGTGCTGCTGAGCGTCACGCCGCCCCCGGGGTCGCGCATCGCGCTCGCCATGCGGAGCGCCTCCGCCGCGCGCGCCGACCTGGAGGCCATCGCGCGTGAGCTCCTGCGCGACACCCGCGGCAGCGCCCCCTGCTTCGGCGTCTACCTGATGAGCTCCATGAGCCGCGGCGTGAACCTGCATCGAGAGGGCTCCGTCGACGTGCGGATCCTCCGCCAGCGCTTCCCGAACATGCCCTGGATCGGCCTCGGCACCGCCTTCGAGCTGGGCCCCTACGCCGGGCGCCCCGCCTTCCACAGTCACACCGGCGTGCTGGCGCTCTTCACCAGCCCGAGCTGACATGCACCTTCGACTCCAGTATCCGTTCGAGAACCTGACCTACGCTGGGGCGAGCCGCGGGAGGCGCCCCTGATGCCCGCGAACGCGCTGCTCCGCGCGCCCAAGCGGCGAGGCCTGGGGGTCGCCGATTTGGCGCTCGCCGCGATGGTCATCGCCGTCGTGGGGCTGATGATCGTCCCGCTGCCGACCTGGCTGCTCGATCTGCTGATCGCCGGCAACATCGCCATCTCCGTCGTGCTGCTGCTGATCACGCTCTACATCACCGACGCGCTGAAGATCGCGGTGTTCCCCACGCTGCTCTTGCTGACCACCCTGGTGCGCGTCGCGCTCAACGTGTCGTCAGCGCGGCTCATCTTGCTCCAAGCGGACGCGGGCGAGGTGATCGAGGCCTTCGGGCGCTTCGTGGTGCGCGGCAACTACGTGGTGGGCGGCGTGGTGTTCTTGGTGCTCACGCTGATCCAGTTCCTGGTGATCGCCAAGGGCGCCGAGCGCGTGGCGGAGGTGGGCGCGCGCTTCACCTTGGACGCCATGCCGGGCAAGCAGATGGCGATCGACGCCGAGCTGCGGAGCGGGGCGATCGACTCGGCGGAGGCGCGCCGGAGGCGGCGCGAGCTGGGGCGCGAGAGTCAATTCTACGGCGCGATGGACGGCGCCATGAAGTTCGTGAAGGGCGACACCATCGCCGCCTTCTTGATCACGCTGGTGAACATCTTGGGCGGGCTCGCCATCGGCGTGGGGCAGCGCGACATGGAGGTCTCCTACGCCCTCAAGAAGTATGGCCTCCTCACGATTGGGGACGGCCTGGTCAGTCAGATCCCCGCCCTGATGATCGCGGTGGCCGCTGGCGTGCTGGTGACGCGGGTGGCGAGCGAGGAGTCGGGGACGCCGCTCGGTCAGGAGCTGTCGTCCCAGCTGTTCAGCACCCCGAAGGCGCTGCGCGTGTCGGCCGGCTTCGTGCTGCTGCTCGCGCTGGTCCCGGGGCTGCCGGCGGTGCCCTTCCTGGTGATCGGGGTCTTGCTGTGGTTCGGCTCACGAGCGCGCACCCGGCAGCTGAAGCACGAGGAGGAGCAGGTCGCCGCGGAGCCGATTCAGAAGCGCACCGGCGGCGGCGGTGGGCCGCGCTTCGTGCCCGTGGTGATCCCGTGGAGCCTCGAGGTGTCGCCGGACCTGGCGCCGCTGGTCGACGACGAAGTGCGCGGCGAGGAGGTCAAGCGCGCGGGGCTGCGCGCGGCGGCGGCCGCCGTGCGTGAGCTGATGTTCCGTGACCTCGGCCTGCCGCTGCCGCCCGCGAAGGTGACGGTCAGCGACGCGCCGCTCGAGCGCCAGGTGGTGCTCCACATCCACGAGCTGCCCGCCGCCAGCATCCAGATCCCGGACACCCTCGGCGACACCGAGATCGCGTCGTTCGTGGTGGACGAGGTGATCCTGGCGCTCCGGCCGCGCGCGGCCGATTTCCTGGGTATCGCCGAGACGCAGATGCTGCTCGATCAGCTGGAGCAGGTCGCGCCCGCCACGGTGCGCCAGGTGGTGCCGAAGCCGGTCTCGGTGCCGCTGCTCACCGACATCCTGCGGCGCCTGATCGAAGAGGGCATCAACGTGCGTGACTTGAAGGGGATCCTCGAGTCGCTCAGCCAGGTCGCCGCCGCCGACAAAGATCCGCTGAACCTCGCCGAGTTCGTGCGCTCACAGCTGCGCCGCGCCATCACCCACGAGCTCACCGAGGGCGCCCCGGAGCTCGGCGTCTACCTGCTCGACCCGAGCATCGAGGACGTGGTGCGCTCCGCCATCCAGCGCACCGCGGCGGGCTCGTTCTTGGCGCTCAGCCCCGCCGCCGGGCGCGACATCGTGGCGGCGGTGCGACGCCAGCTGGAGCTCACCGGCTACCCCGAGCAGCCGGTGCTGCTCACCCAACCCGACGTGCGCCGCTTCGTGCGGAAATTGCTCGACACCGAGCTGCCCGGCGCCCGCGTGGTGAGCTACGCCGAGCTGCTCCCCGAAGTGCGCCTCAGCACCATCGCGCGCATCGGCATCGGGCGCTGAAGCTGCCCTCGAGGCGGGCGGGTTTCAAACCCGCCCCTACGAGCAACGGCGCGCGCCATCGCGAGGCGGCCTACCAGCAACGTCGAGTGCAGGATGACTGACGAACTGCGAGGCGGCCTACCAGCGACGTGGTGCACAGAATGACTGACTAAGGAGCAAGCCCTCGGATCACGCGCGGCGCTGGACCTGCATCCGGCGTGGGGCCTGGCCAGACTGCTCGATGAGCCGCTTGGCCTCACGCTGGAGCAGCGGGTGCGCCTTCTTCTCCACGAAGCTCGCGAGCAGGCGGATGTCCTGATCGAGCAGGCGCCGGAGCTCGCGCCGCATCGGCTTCACCTTCTGGGTGTGGGCGTAGGCGTAGGCGCGCGCGCGGCTCAGCTGCGGCGCGATCTGGCTCAGCTCCTCATCCGTGGGATCGAATAGATCGAGCGTGTCGAGCGCCTTCTGCGCCTGCCCGGTGCGCGCCCAGGCCTCGGCCACCACGGCGCCGATCATGGCGCGGCTCTTCGCGTCTTGGTGTCGGCTCAGGTTGATGCCGTCCGCCAGCTCCCGAGCGCGCTGCGGTTGACCCAGCATCAGGTGGATCATCGCCCGCTGCGCGCGCGCTTCGTCAGCCACGGCGGCCATCACCGAGCTCAGGTTGATCTGCTCGAGGGTGGCGAGCGCCGCCTTCGGATCTTCCTGCATCTGCAGCTGCGCCTTGGCGAACAGCGCGGTGGGGTCCTTCTTCTTGTACTGCGCCTCCAGCTGGTCGAGCGCGGCGGCGCGCCCCTCGGCGTCCTCCGCCTGCGCCAAGATCCCCGCGACGCTCTTGGCCTTCTTCGCCTGACGCAGCGCCCACACCACGACGCCCAAGACAGCCAACGTGACCAACCCGGGGATCACCAAGGCGATGGTGATGGTGGTGGTGCTGCGCGCGAAGCCAGCCACCAAGATCCCGATCACCCACACCGCCACCACCGGGATGCCGAGGCGACCCAGCATCTTCTTGATCGCGTCGCCGCCGAGCGGATCGGGCGCCTCCGCGCGCTGCGCCGCGATCGGGCGGCTCAGCTGCTTCTTGAGCTCCTTACCCGCACTGGGCTTCCCCGCCCGCTTGAGCTTGCGCGCCTCGTTCGCCACGAGGCGCGACATAGCCCCATGCCGCGTACGGCGCCAGCCCACTCACCTGTTCACCAGCGCTTCGCGTGTCCTGGCGAGGGTCCTCGCGCCGACACTCGAGCGCGGTGCCGTCTAGCCGGCTCTTCAGTGCCTCGCGCCACCACGAGGCGCTCTCGAAGGACGCGCGGAGCGTGACTCCGGCGCTTCGCGTGTCCTGGCGAGGGTCCTCGCGCCGCCGCTCGAGCGCGGTGCCGTCCAACCCCCAAGACCCGAGCACGCGAGGAGCCCCATATCCGCCCGTGACTTCTGAAGGCTCAGCTCTCCTCGGGTACCACCGACGGGCGCTGACCCGCTGATGGGAACAGGCTGTCCGGCGCGGCGTCGGGCAGCGACTCGAAGCGGAAGTGCTGGAACAGCGACTGCACGAGGGACAGCGCCGGGACCGCGAACAGCGCGCCCCACAGCCCGAAGAAGTGCTCCCCGATGATCAGCGCGAGCACCACGAGCACCGGGTGGATCTTGGCGGCGACGCCGATGATCTTCGGGTTCAAGAGGTTCGCCTCGATCTGGTGGATGCCGATGATCCACACGAGGACCCAGAGCGCCGTCCAGAAGTCCTGCGTGAGCCCGACCAGCACCGCCGGGATGGTGCTGAGGATGGAGCCGAAGATCGGGATCAGGCTCATCACCCCCGCGATCAAGGCGAGGATGGGCCAGTATTTCAGATCGAAGATCCAGAAGCCGATCGCCGAGAGCACGCCGTTCACGAGGCAGATCATCAGCTGCCCCCGCACCACCCCCGCGAGCCCGCGGTCCATCCGCGCCAACAGTCGATCGAACGAGCGCCGCGCGCGCGGCGGCGGCAGGGAGCGGAAGAAGCCGATGATGTCCTCCCGCGTCATGATCAGGTACGCGGCGATCATCAGGGTCATGAACAAGAGGAAGATACCGCGGGACACCTGACTGATGATCACCTGACCCACGCGCACCAGCTCGAGCGCGTTGCGCTTGATGTACTCGACGGTCTGATCGACGCCCTGGTTCAAGAGCTGCTGCACGCTGAAGCGCGTCCCAGGCTCGGGTGGCGGCTGCACCCGCCAGCGCTTGGGGCCCTCTTGAACGATGTCGACGCCGCCTCGAAGCGCGATGTCGAAGCCCCCACCCTCCCTCGGAGTCACCTCGAAGGCGGGCTTCGGTGGCTGCGGTACGTCAGGCGTACCATCCGGCGCGACCTCGGGGGAAGCGGTGGGTTTGGCGCCCGACTCGAGGCGATCCAAGACTTCCTGCACCCGCCGCTCAGCGACCGGGCCCCACTTCTCGGCGAGGTTCTTCGCCATCACCGGGGTCTCCCGCGTGAGCTGCACCGCCTCATCCACCACGCGCGGGAAGATCAGCGCGCCGAAGCCATACAGCGAGGCGAACACCAGCAGGTAAACCAGGATGATGGCGAGCGCCCGCGGGATGCGCGCGCGCTCCGCGTAGGCCACGAGCGGCGTCAGCACGTAGGCGAGGATGATCGCGACGATGAACGGGAGCAGCACCTCCCGCGTCGCGAGCAGCAGCGCCACCGCCAACACGGCGCTCACGGTGAGGAACACGACGCGCGAGCGGTTCCAGCCGGGCCTGGGATCTCGCGGCGGCAGATCGACGCTAGGGATCTCTGACATGCGTTACTCGAACTTCGCTTGCTTGCCTGTCTCGTCAGGCGCTCACACCCATCGCGCCCGCTGCCGAAGCGCTCACGCGGGGAGCGCCAGGAGCGCGACGGAGGACCGCGCGCTGCCCCTCGGAAATAAAGCTCGCCCCGGGTGCTACACGCATCGCCTCGCCCCGTCGAGGGCCGACAGGCCGAGTCTGCGCGGGCTTGCGCTCACCGCGCATCCGTGCTGCACCCTGCCGTGATGACGACCCAAGGCCACACCCTGACCTCTCCCCGTCCCCGCGTCCGCGCGAGCCTCGCTCGGGCGCTGGGCTCGCTCCTCGCGCTGGGCTCGCTGCTGGCTTGCTCCACGGAGCAGCCCAGCTCAGCGCCCAAGGGCGCCGCGGCGTCGGCCACCGCGACCGCCGCCGCCACCGCGGCGGACGAGAAGGTGTTCGACCCGAACAACCCGCCCCCCGGCTGGACCACCTGCCACCGCAACCACTGCCACCACCAAGACGGGCGCGTCGCCTCGTACCAGCAGGTGATGGCGGAGATGGGCGCGACCAAGATGGTCGGTGCGGCGCCGATGAAGGCCGCTCCGGAGGCCCCGCCGGACGTCGCTGCGCCCCCGGCGGACGCCGAGAAGACCGCGTCGGGGCTCGCCTCCAAGGTGCTGAAGGCCGGCACCGGCGCGGTGAAACCAGGGCCCACCAGCCGCGTGACGGTGCACTACTCGGGCTGGACCACTGACGGGAAGTCCTTCGACTCGTCGATCCCGCGCGGGCGCCCGGCCACCTTCCCGCTCGACCGCGTGATCGCCGGGTGGACCGAGGGCCTGCAGCTGATGGTGGTCGGCGAGGAGCGGCGCTTCTGGATCCCGGTGGACCTCGCCTACAAGAACCAGCCCGGCAAGCCCGCCGGCATGCTGGTCTTCGACGTGGAGCTCATCGAAGTCCAGAACTGAGGTAGCGCCGGAGCCCGCGGCGCGTGAACGCAGCCAGCACCAGGGTGGGCACGAAGAGCCCCAAGGTGCCGAGCCCGACCCGCGCCGCGACCACGCGCGCTGGCAGCTCCTCACGGGTGAAGCTCGGCAGCGCCGCGAGATCGGCCGACGTCAGCCGCTGGCCTGCCCGCACGCGATCGAAGAAGAAGCGCTGATACTCCACGTGGTAGCGCTCTACCTGCGCTGAGAAGTGCTGGTGACGCTGGACGCCTGCTCCCGAGAGATCGGTCAGGGCCTCATACGTGATGATGGCGGGCGTCAAGAACCGCAAGCGATCCACCAGCGCCTGCTGGCGCCCGAGCTGACGCTCGAACGCCTCGAGCACCGGCGCCGCCTGACTCGAGAGCTGCTCCTGCAGGGCCACCCGACGCTCCGCGGCATCGGCGCGCGGCGCGGCGCCATGATCGCCCTCCTGCTCGCTCACCAGCGCCTCCGCGGCTCGCGTCACCTCCCGGGCGCGCGACACCAGCTCCACCCGCGAGGGGCTCGGGTACACGGCGTCCACCACCACGCTCGCGAGGCCAGGCAGCACCACCACCAGCGCGAGCCAGGTGGTCATCAAGAGCAGGCCGTTGCCCGCCGAGGTCTTCCCGTAGGCGTTCACGCACAAGCAGAGCGCCACCCAGAAGCCCGCGTAGCCGACGAGCAAGAGGAGGTAGAGCGCCGCCGCGCCCAGGCTCACCCCCTGACCGAGCGCCCAGGGGAGCGCGAAGCACGGCCCCAAGAGCACCAGCGACAGCAAGAGGGAGCGCGCGGCCGCCTTGGCCAGGGTGAGACGGGTGAGCGAGAGGGGCTGCGACAGCAAGAGCGCCAGGGTGCCTGACTCACGCTCGCGCGCGAGCACATCGAACAGCAGCGCGATGACGAGCAGCGGCAAGAGGTACACGATCACGAAGGCGAGATCGAAGGAGCCGGCCACGCGCCGCGCGAGATCGCCCGCCTCCTCCCCCGCGTCGCCGGCGCGCCGCGCGTCGCTCGTCACCACGATCGACTGCGGGAGCAGATCCCGCTGACCCACCGCCAGCGCCGCGAGCGGCCCCGGCGGCAGCGTCGCCGTCCTCCGCCCGAGCGCGCTCCCCACCCGCAGCGGGTCCCGCGGATCGTCCAAATTCCTGACGGGCTCGCCCGCCTCTACCGCTCGCGCCAGGGAGACCAGCCCCGCGAGGCGCTCCGCCTCCTCCGTCAGCTCGGCTGTCTGCTCGGCGCGCACCCGGCGGCTGTCGCCCGCGCCGAGCGCCGCGGCATAGGCCGCGAGCGCCATGAAGCCCAAGAGCGAGAGCCAAAGGAAGCGCTCGCGCCACAGCGAGAGCAGCTCCACCCGCACGATCGCCCAGAACATCACACCACCTGGATCCGCGCGGTCGCGCGCACCGCGAGCCACGCCGAGAGCACCAGCCACAAGAGCGCGAGGCCAGCGCTGATGAGCTGCCCCCTGAGCGCCGCGCGCGCGCTCGGCGGCTGATACGCGAAGCGCGGCGCGGTCTCCCACACCTCACGCCCCGCGCGGTAGTCAAACCCCGCCTCACCACCGCGCTCCGCGAACTCATGGTTCAAGCGCTCCACCAGCGCGCGGCGGTGCTGCTCGGCGCGCCCGCTGAAGTGGCGGTGGTGCGCTGCGTCCGTCCCGGCGAGCGCCATCGCGACCGAGCGCACCGAGAGGATCGGCGACAGCACACCGAACGCCTGCCCCACCCGCTCTTGGCGCACGACCTGCGCCTCGAACGCGCCGAAGTGGTGATCGATCACCTCGTTCTCGAAGCGCGCCTCCGCCATCAGCTCGATACCGCTGAGCAGCGAGGCGTCCATCAGCGTCTCCGCCCCCGCGAAGCCGTAGCGCTCGAGCAGCTGCTCTGACCAAGCGCCCACCCGATCGTCCTTCGGCTCACCGCCGGGCAGGCCCCGCTCGAGGCTCTCGGCCACCTCCGCCGCCAGGGTGGCGGTGCTCGGCGTCCTCACCAGCGCGGTGGTGGCGCTCGCGCCGAGCCGGGGCACGACCAAGGCGCTCACCACCCAGAGCCCCAAGAGGAGCACCAGCGCGCTGCGCGACGAGCGCACCCGCGCCGACGCCCACAGCGTGAGCAGCATCCAGGTGAGGGCGTGCGCGGCGTACAACCCGAGCAGCAAGAGCAACCGCGTCAGGCTCCCCCTCTCCGACGCGAGCATGATGCTCGCCGCGATCAGCGCCAGCCCCGCCGGGAGCAGCAGCGCGCCGATCGCCACCACCTGCGCGAGCAGCTTCCCCAAGAGGAGCGTGCGCGGCATCACCCCCATGCTCGCGAGCTGGCGCAAGGTGCCGCGCTCGCGCTCCCCCGTGAAGGCGCTGAACCCCACGCCGATGATCACGAGCGGCAACAGGAGCTCCACCACCGCCGCCACGCTGAGGCGCCCGAGCCGTGAGAGCGCCGTACCATCCTGCGCGCGCGCGCCGGAGGCAGCGCCCCGCCGGTGCGCCTCCAGCTTGATCGCGGAGCCCACGAACGCATCCACCCCTGGGTTGATGAACCGGAGCGCGCTCGCGGGCTTGAACACGTAGGTGCCGTAGTGCGCGGCGACGTGCGGGTTCTTGTCGTCTTGGTTGAGGAAATCCTCCTCCGCCTGGTGCGTCGCGTGAGCGAGCTCCGCGCGCAGCGCGCGTGACTCCGCGAAGGAGAAGGCGAGCGCCACGAACAGCAGCCCCAGCACCGCCACGCCGAGGATCCAGGAGCGACCGTCGCGGCGGATCTCCAGGAGCTCCTTGATGACGAGCGCTTTGAGCACCGAGCCCGCCCGAGAGGCCGAGCCAGCCTCAGAGACTGCTGCCCGAGAGGCCGAGCCAGCCCGAGAGGCCGCGCCGCGCTCAGTCATGCATGTGCTCTAGGTAGACGCGCTCGAGATCCGCGTGGCTGAGCTCGTCAGTTGGGTGGACCGCCACCAGCCGCCCCTGCTTCATGATGCCGACGCGGTCGCCGTCTTGCTTCGAGCGGAAGATGTCATGGGTCGCCATCAAGATGGCCATGCCGTCGTCGCGCAGCTCCCGGAGCAGCGCCGAGAACTCGTTGGCGGCCTTGGGGTCGAGGCCGCTGGTCGGCTCATCCAGGAGCAGCACCTTCGCGCGCTTGGCGAGCGCCATCGCGATCCCCACCTTCTGGCGCATCCCCTTCGAGTAGGTGCCCACGCGGCGCCGCGCGGCGCTCTCCGCCAGGCCAGCCCGAGCGAGCAGCGCCATCAACGCGGGCTCCGAACCATCCGCAGCGCCCCCCAGGGTCGCGAAGAACGCCAGGTTCTCCAGGCCCGTGAGGTGCGGGTAGAGCATCACGTTCTCCGGGATGTAAGCGACGCGCTCCTTGGTCTTCAGGGGGTTGGATCGCACCTCGAGGCCATCGATGGTGGCCTCACCTGCCGTGGGCTCGATGAACCCGAGGAACAGCTGGATCGTCGTCGTCTTACCCGCGCCGTTCGCCCCCAGCAGGCAAAACAGCTCCCCTGACGGTATCCGAAGATCGAGCCCATGCAGGGCGGTGACGTCTCCGTACTGTTTCCTCAGCCCGCTCGCTACCAGCATGCTCCGCCCGGCCCATAACCCCCTTGGTGAGGCGACTCAACCCACCAGGGGCGCGCGCATTCCCTCGAGGGTGGGGGTGGGTTGGACGGCACCGCACCCTACGTCTCCGCGAGCGCCGAGCCGTGGTGCTCTAGCTGCCATCCATGACGCGCTCAGGCGCTCACGCCGACCGCGCGAGGGCGGCGCACCGTGTCTTGGCGCTCCGCCGTGCGAACCTGCGCGCACCATCCAAAAACGGCCGAGGCCACCCGAAGGTGGCCTCAGCGCGCTGCTCAAGGTGAGCGGTGACTCACTGGCAAGCAGCGAGGCAGGTGCCGTACTCGTTGGATGAATAGCCGAAGTTGCAGCCGAGTATGTCGTAAGCAGCGTTGATGTCCGCCGCGCTGTGCCCGGTCTCGCACGTGTCGCACTCGGAGCCAACGCACTCGAGGTAGCAGAAGTACACGTCCTCACAGCCCGGGCTGCAGGCGTTGACCTCTGCTGCGCAGCAGTTGTCCCAGGAATCAGTGATGCAGTCCACACACGCGTTCGCGCCTGAGTACTCCACGCCACCGTCGTAGCAGGTGTTGGTGATGTCCCAGCTGGCCGAGGCGACCGTCAGGCACCGCCCACCCGGCACCGGGGTGGTGTTGAGGCTCGAGTCGTAGGTGACCTCCACCAGGGTGACGTTGCTCAGCGAGCCCGCGCTGATCTGCGGGGCGATGGTGTTGACGCGACTGACAGTCATGTTGCCGGCCGACTGGAAGTAGAGCCGCGCAGCACCCGACGTGGTGACGTCCTCGTAACCACGCACCGCCTCATCCGAGGTGAGGTAGTTGTCGTTCGGCGGCGTCGCCAGGTTGAAGGTGCCGGTGCGCGCGTTCCACTGCTCGATCAGGACGAAGTCTGGCTCGCCACCACCGATCGGGCTCACCTCGGCCCAAAGGGTGTTGGGCGTGAAGTAGCCCTGCACGTTGCTCAGGGTGACTGGGGTGCAGGTCGGGGCCGTGCCGCCGGTGCCGCCCGTGCCGGGCGTGCCGCCCGTACCACCCGTTCCCGGCGTGCCGCCGGTGCCACCCGTGCCGGGCGTACCGCCCGTGCCACCGGTACCAGGCGTACCGCCGGTGCCGCCCGTGCCGGGAGTACCACCCGTGCCGCCCGTGCCCGGCGTGCCACCGGTGCCACCCGTGCCCGGGGTGCCGCCGGTGCCACCGGTGGGCGCACCGCCGATGCCGCCCGTGGTGTCGCCGCCGACGCCGCCCGTGGTGTCACCGCCCACGCCGCCGGTGGGCGCGCCGCCGGTGCCCGCGGTGCCGCCCGTGGGCGCGCCGCCAATACCACCCGTACCGCCGGTGGGGGCGCCGCCGGTGCCCGCGGTGCCGCCCGTGGGCGCGCCACCCGTGCCACCCGTCGGGATGCCACCGCTGCCGCCGAAGCCAGCCGTGCCGCCAGAGGCGGCCACGCCGCCGGTGCCCGCCGTGCCTGCCGTCGAGCTGCCGCCCGAACCGCCACCACCGTCATCCGACGAGCAAGCGCCCAGCGCCATCACCAACCCCAGCAAACCCAAGCTACGAATCTTCATGTCCTTGTATCCTCCTGAACCCACTCATATCCACACGGAAACCGATGGGGAAGAGCCAACGGTGGCCTCGGTTCCGGGGGTGGGGTGGTGTACGCGCTCATCGCACCCGGGCGCAATGAAAAACTTCACTAATACCACCCACCACGAGCCCTGAAAACTGCCAAATGAGCCAGGATTGGCACTTCAGGCCGGTCGACCGACAACCTACGGAGGGGTGCTCTGCGGGGCTTAGTTTGGGCTTCAGGGGCACCTACTTTGCGGGGGCACCTAGCGATGGGTTGGGGCCGAGAGCCGCCACGCCGCAGGAGGCGCGCCCTGGAGGGCTGACCTCCCTGAGGCGCCTCGCTGGTGCGGTGCCGTCCAACCCCCAAACCCTCAGCACTGAAGGCCCCGTTCGCGACAGCCAGGCACACTGATCCAAGCCCTCCAGGTGCTGGCGGACGCGCCAGCGCTCGCCGGAGGCGCTGGCGTGCACAGGTCAACCGGTCGCCGATCGACCCGTGCTCACTCGCTCGCGACGGCGCCCGGCTCCCGGCTCTTCGTAGCTGGGAGCGCGCGCTCCTCTTGGCGCAGCTGGTGCTCCAGCCAGAAGGTCCCGAAGGGGATCAGGCTCAGGAAGCCCGCCCACAGCGCCCGCCCGAACGTCCAGCGCCCCGAGACCAGGAGCCCGGCGCACAGGAAGACGTAGAGGATGAACAGCACGCCGTGGAGCCCGCCGACGAGGCGCACGCCGAGCGGCCAATCCGCGAGGTACTTGAGCGGCATCGCCACCAAGAGCAGCACCAAGTACGACACCCCCTCGGCCAGGGCGACCTGACGGAAGCGGGTGAGCATCAGCCTTTCACGTCGGGCAAGAGCTTCGCCTGCACCAGCGCGGCCCGCAGCGGCGCGTGACACGCCTCTCGAAGCGGCGTGAGGGGGAGGCGCAGCTCGTCGCTGGCCCAGCCGAGCAGGCCGATCGCCGCCTTCACCGGGATGGGGTTCGTCTCGAGGCCCAACGCCCGCATCAGGGGGAGCAACTGATAGTGGAGCTGCCGCGCCCGTGGCCAGCTCCCCTCGTGCGCGGCCTGCACCAGCTCGATCAGCGGCCGCGGGGCGAGGTTGCTCACCACCGCGATCACCCCGCGCCCCCCCACCGCGAGGATGGGCAGCGTCAGGCTGTCGTCGCCGCTCAGCACCGTGAAGTGCTCCCCGCAGGCCTCGATGATGCGGCTCACCTGATCGAGGGAGCCAGAGGCCTCCTTCACGCCTACCACGTGCGGCAGCTCCGCGAGGCGCGCCATCGTCTCCGGCGTGATGTTGACCGCCGAGCGACCCGGGATGTTGTAGACGAGCTGCGGCAGATCCACGCTCTCCGCCACCTTCGCGTAGTGCGCGTAGAGGCCCTCTTGGGTGGGCTTGTTGTAGTACGGCGCGATGAGCAGCGCGCCGGTAGCGCCCTGCTGCTTCGCGAAGCGCGTGAGCCGCACGCTCTCGCTGGTGCTGTTGGAGCCGGTGCCCGCGATCACCTGGACCCGCCCCGAGGCGCGCTCCACCGTGAACGCGATCAGACGCTCGTGCTCCTCGTGGCTCAGGGTCGCTGACTCCCCGGTGCTTCCGCACGGAACCACACCGGTGACCCCCGCCTCCACCTGACGCTCGATGAGCTCACCCAGGGCCTGGTAGTCGATCTCCCCGCCACTGAACGGGGTCACCAGCGCTGTATACGTTCCCTCGAACACCTCACACCTCCGGCGCAGAGCATGCCGCTCGTCGCAGCGGCTCGCAACCTCAGCTAGGACGACGATCACCTGGTGCGACGACAGGCCGCCACAAAAACGCCGAAGCGCGATCCACCTGCGTGAACCGCGCCTCGTCACCTCGATGTGAGAGCGGGCCCTTCGAGCCTGCCCTCACACCTCAGGAGGTCACTCGCTGGCCGAGTCGCCCTCTTCCTCCGAGCCCTCGCTCGCCTCCGCGCTGTCCGCACCCGTCATCGCCGCGAGCTTGTTGCCGAGCTTCGCCTTCAGCAGGTCGCCGAGGGTCGTGCTGTTGCCGCTCGTCTCCCGCTTCAGCGCGTTGAACTGCTCCGCCTGCGGCGTGCCGCCGACGTTGCGCAGCGTCATAGTGATGCGGCGATCCATCGTGTCCACGTTGGAGATCTCGGCGCGCGTCTTGTCGCCGGGGCGCAGCTGCACGTCCGCGGGGATGTCGCTCCCCAGCACGATCGCTTCCACGCCCTCGTCGATGCGCACGAAGATGCCAAAGTCAGTCACGCTGAGCACCGTGACCTCCTCGAACACCGCGCCCGGCTTGTACTTATCGAGCACCTCACCCCAGGGGTCGTCCCAGAGCTGCTTCACGCCCAGGCTGACCTTCTTCTCGTCGTGGTTGATGGAGAGGATGATGGCCTCGACGTCGTCGCCCTTGTTGTAGAGCTCGCCGGGGTTGTTCACCTTCACCGTCCAGCTGAGGTCGGTCTTGTGGACCATGCCGTCCACGCCCTCTTCGATGCCCACGAACACACCGTAGTCGGTGATCGAGCGCACCTTGCCGCTGACCTTGTCGCCCGGCGCGTACTTGTCCGTGAACAGGCTCCAGGGATCGGGCTCCAGCTGCTTCAGGCCGAGACTGATGCGCTTGCTCTTGGCGTCCACCTCGAGCACCTGGCACTCCACCTCTTGGCCCATCTCCAGCAGCTTGGACGGGTGCTTGACCTTCTTGGTCCAGCTCATCTCGCTGACGTGGATCAAGCCCTCCACGCCGGGCTCCAGCTCCACGAAGGCGCCGTAGTCAGTGATGCTCATCACCTTACCGGTGACGCGCTTCCCGAGCATGTACACCTCTTGGGCGTGGTTCCACGGATCTTCCTGGGTCTGCTTGAGGCCCAGGCTGACGCGCTCCGTCTCCGCGTTGTACTTCAGCACCTTGACGGTGACCTCGTCGCCCACCGCGAACACCTCGCTCGGGTGGTTCACGCGGCCCCACGACATGTCCGTGATGTGCAGCAGGCCATCGATGCCGCCGAGGTCGACGAAGGCGCCGTACTCGGTGAGGTTCTTGATGGTGCCCACCAGGACCTGCCCCTCCTCCAAGGTCTGGAGCGTCTTCTCCTTCATCGCGTCGCGCTCCTTCTCGAGCAGCACCCGACGCGAGAGCACGATGTTACCGCGCTTCTTGTTGAACTTGATGACCTTGAACTCGTAGGTCTGGCCGATGAGCTTGTCCAGGTTGCGGATCGGCCGCAGATCCACCTGGGAGCCAGGGAGGAACGCCTTCACGCCGCCCTTGATGGTGACGGAGAGGCCGCCCTTCACGCGCTGGCTGATGGTGCCCTCGATGATCTCGTCGCGCTCACAGGCGCTCGAGATCTCGTCCCACACCTTCATCTTGTCGGCCTTCTCCTTGGACAAGGAGATCAAGCCGTCGTCGCTCTCGCGGCTCTCGATGAAGACGTCGATGGTGTCACCGACCTGGATGTGGAACTCGCCCTTCTCGTCGAGGAACTCGCTCTTCGAGATCAGCCCCTCGCTCTTGCCGCCGATGTCGACCACGACCGAGTCGCGACCGAGCTGGATGACCACACCAGAGACAATCTCGCCCTCGCCTCCCGTCTCCTTCTTCTGGATTTCGGGGGTGGCGGTGGCCTCGAACATCGCGGCGAACGAGTCGGCGCTCGAGGTGGTGGTGGGTGTTTGGGTTTCAGACATTGGGTTAAATGGGTCCTTCGGATGAGTCTCCGACCGGGTGAGCGCCGGGCGACGCCACCCCAGCGCGGCGCGAGCAGCGGCTCACGTCGGCGAGGAGGCAGCGCGATGAGCCGATGAGCCCATGCAAACCGCGCACCTCTCCCAGGCGGGGGCCGGGTCCCTAGCGCACAGCCTATGAGGCGTCAAACGATTCCTCGGTGGGTTTCGCCCAAGTCGAAGAGTGCCCTGCTCGCTTTTTTTGGGGGGGGTTGGGAGGCGCCCGCTGGGTGGCGCGATCACCTGGTCGCGTGGCGTGGGTGTCCGCTGCGCCCGGCGGCTCCCGAACCAACCCCACGGGGCCTCAATCCACTGCGCCCGGCTCCGTCGAAGCTTCGTCAGCCCCCAGCAAGGCCTGGACCGCGCTGGCAGGCACCGTCAGGCGCAGCACCAGGTGCGCGCCCACGCGGGAGAGCCGGGAGCCCGCGAACCAGGAGCGGAGCGGTGCGACGGTGAGCGCGTGGGTGAGCGCCTCCTTGGCGCGCGTCTCCGCCGCGCGCGCCGAAGGCTCGTCCGCGTACTCGAGCGCGAGCTCCACCTGGAGCTCGCCCGCCTCGAGCGAGGCGTGGCCCGTGACCTCACGCGCGCCCTCGAGCAGCTCACCCAGCTCCGGCGCGCGCCGCTGAAAGGCCAGGGGGCGTCGCTCGAGCCGCCCCGCCAGGGACAGCACCCCGAGCGCTGGCGGCGTCACCCGCCGGTCCCCCTCCAGCCGCTCGAGCTGCCGCGCCACGCTGTGGAGCTCGACCGCCGACACGAACACCAGGACGTCGTCCCCCGAGCGGTAGAGCCGCGCGACGTCTTGGCGCCGCAGCCGAGCCAGCCCGCGCCGCTCTTGGCGACGCCAGTCAGCCCCCAGGTCCACCTCCGGCCCCCACTGCTCGCCCTCACCAGCCGGCGTGAAGTCGCGGAAGCTCCCCTGGGCGATCACGACGTAGTCCGTGTCCTCCAGCCTCTCACCGGGCCGCAGCGCGAGCCACAGGGTGTCCGCGTGGAGCAGCGCGCGGGCGACGCTGGGCGCGTCGCCCGTCAGCTCTTCGGCGCCGAGCGCAATGAGCCGAGCGGCCCCCAGCGCGCGGCGCACGCGCCGTAGATCGAGCCTGAGCACCCAGTCGAGATCCCCAGGGATCGCGGCCTCCGGACGCGCGGGCGCGGCGCTGGGCGGCGATGCGAGCTGTCGCGAGCCGCCACAGGCAGGTGACGTGACGAGCGCCGCGGTCAGCGCGACGACCCATCCAGCGCGCCTCACCGGAGCGCGGCCTCGATCTGCCGCACGCGCTCGACGATGAGCGCCACCACCTGCTCGAGATCGAGGCGCGAGCTGTCCACCAAGAGCGCGTCCTCCGCCTGGCGCAGCGGCGCCACGGCGCGCTCCATGTCGCGCGCGTCGCGCGCGCGCACCTCGGCCTCCACCTCGCTGGCCGACGGCACCTCACCGCGCGCGCGCAGCTCATCCAGCCGCCGCGCGGCGCGCACCTGGGTGTCCGCCGTGAGGAAGAACTTCGCCTCCGCGTCGGGGAACACCACGGTGCCGATGTCGCGCCCCTCGAGCACCACGCCGCCCTCCGCCGCCTGACTGCGCTGGAGTGACAACAGCGCCGCGCGCACGCCGGGCATCGCCGACACGAAGCTCGCCCCCTCCCCCACCCGCTGCTCGCGGATCCGCGCGGTCACGTCCTCACCATCGAGCAGCACCCGCTGCTCGCCCCCTGGCGCCACCTCGAAGCGGATCCCGCCGCGCGCCGCCAGCGCCTCCGTCAGCGCCGTGAGCCCCGCCTCATCTCGCCAACCCACGCCCTGGATGAGCGCCGCCAGCGCCACCGAGCGGTACAGCGCCCCGGTGTCGAGCCGCAGGTACCCGAGCGCCTCGGCCACGCGTTGGCTCACGCTGGTCTTCCCCGCGCCCGCCGGGCCATCGATCGCCACCACCGGCCGCGCCCTCACGAGGCCACCTCGCGCTTTGCTCCCTGCGCCTCCGACCAACCTTGCGCCTCCGACCAACCTTGCGCCTCCGACCAACCCCGCGCCCTCACGAGGCCACCTCCACCTCTGCGCCGAGCGCCCGCAGCGTGCCGACGAAGCGTGGGAAGCTGGTGGCGATACAGTCCGCATCCAAGATCCGCGTCGGCCCGTCCCCGAGCAAGCCGAGCACCGCCGCGGTCATCGCGATCCGGTGATCGCCCCGGGAGCTCAGCGAAGCGGCGGTCAGCTGACCATCCGGCTGACCATCCACCACCAGCCCATCGGGCGTCTCCTCGGCGCTCACCCCGAACGCGCCGAGCACCTTCACCATCTCCGCGATCCGATCGCTCTCCTTCACCCTCAGCTCCGCGAGATCCATGAACCGGCTCTGGCCGCGCGCGCGCGCCGCCAGCGCGCAGGCGATCGGGATCTCATCGATCGCGCGCACCGCCAGCTCACCGCCCACGTTGCTCGCGCGGAGCTGGCGCGCCGAGACGCTCACCTGACCTTGGCTCTCCCCCAGGCGACTCCCATGCGGCTCCACCCCCAAGGGCGCGCCCATCGCGCGCATCAGATCGAGGAGCCCGGTGCGAGTGTGGTTCAGCCCCGTGTCGCGCACCGTCACCGTGCTGCCAGGCACCAGGAGCCCGGCGGTGAGCACGAAGGCTGCCGCGGAGAAATCTCCCGGCACGCACAGCTCGAACGGCTCGATGCAGCTCGGATCCGCCGGCGGGTGCAGGCTCACCATGCCGCCCACTGTTTCCACGGGGAGACGCAGCGCCTCCATCAGGCGCTCGGTGTGGTCGCGGCTGACGAGCGGCTCGCTCACCAAGGTGGGCCCCGACGCGAACAGCCCGCTCAGGAGCAGGGCGCTCTTCACCTGCGCGCTGGCGACGGGTAGCGTGTACTCGAGCGGGCCCAAACGCTCACCGGGCGCGACCCCCAACACGCGGAGCGGCGCCGTGATCTCGCCGGGTTTTTCGGGGTTGGGTTGCCCCTGGAAGCGCCCCCCCCGCGCCTCGAGCGGCGCCGTCACGCGCCGCATCGGGCGGCGACTGAGGCTCTCGTCCCCCACCAAGACAGCCTCGAAGGGCTGCGCCGCGAGCAGCCCGGCGAACAGCCGCATGCTGGTCCCCGAGTTGCCGCAGTCGATGACGCCTTGGGGCGCGCGGAGCCCGCTCAGCCCCACGCCGTGGCACACGATGTTCCCGCGCTCGTCATCCTCGATCCGTACGCCCAGCTGACGGAGCGCGCGCAGGGTGGCGACGTTGTCACCGCCGTAGCTGAAGCCGGTGATGCGGCAGGCGCCGCGCGACAGCGCCGCGAAGATCAGCGCGCGGTGACCGATGCTCTTGTCGCTGGGGACCGGCACGCTGCCGGTGAGGGGACGCTCTGCAGGGGAGACGATCAGCGTCGTCACGGACCTTCGTCCTTCACCCCGGGTGTGAGCGTGGCGTCGATCACCTTGGGCTGCGGGGGCACGCCGAGGAAGTTGCTCAGCTGATCGAACAGCCCACCCAACGCTTCCGAGTCCACCGCCGCAACGAACTTCGACTCCTTGCCCTCCGCCTGAGCCTCGAGCTTCTTCACCGGGTTCGAGAGGCCGAACAGCGACGTGAGCCAGCTCATGCTCGCCCACACCTCGTGCAGCGCGAGCAAGGAGCTCGCGCCGTTCGTCGCCTGCTCCTCCTCGGCGTAGACGCTGGTGCCCGCCAGGTGCATCCCGGGTGGCTCGAAGTTGCCGAGCACGCGCACCGACTGCATCCCCTTCAAGAACGGGAACTGATCGGAGACGGCGCTCACCACGTCCTGCTCCACCAGGTTGGCGCCGCCGATCACCGGCGCCGACGAGCCGAGCAAATCCCCCATCCAGCTCGGCACCTCGCGCTTCACGCGACCGTCAGCGATGCGATCCAACACGCGGCGCATCCCCGTCTCGTTGCCGAACAGCGCCGTGCGCCGCGACAGCACCACGAAGCCGAGGTTGTTCGAGACGTACAGGGTGTGCCCTGAGTAAGTCTGCTTGACGAGCGGCGCGCCGGTGGGCGTCACCGTGACGCCATCCGCCGCGGCCTCGATCGCCGCGGGGTCGAAGCTGCCGACCGCCGCCGCGGCGACGTCGACGCCCGTCATCGAGTAAAAACCAATGTAGAGCCGCTCGAGATCGCGCTTGGGCTCGAAGTTCGCGCTCGGCGGCACCGGGACTCGCTGACTGAGCAGCCGCTCCACGCGCTGCCCGAGGTCCGAGGCGTGCAGCACCTTCGCGTCCACCACCAGCATCCCCACCGCGCCGCTCGGCAAGAGCGCCAGAGGGTCAGCGTCCAAATCCGTGGTGACGTCGGCCCCCGTCTTGGTGATCACCTCCTGCTCCTTCGAGCAGGCGACGGCTCCCCACCCGAGCGCCAAGCAGAGCGCCGAAGTGAAGACCCCAGTCAGGCGCCGCGCACGCCGCGTCTGAATGACGGCTCGCGCCCGGTGAGGCGCGCTCACCGAGCCCCCAGCGGCTGCAGCGCCCTCGAACACTGCGCGACCGCGGCGAGCAGCCGATCGTTCTCCCTGGGGGTCCCCACCGTGATCCGGACGAAGCGCGAAGCCATGGGTCGAATGATGACACCGAGCCGCAGCAGCGCATGGAACAGCTCGCGCCCTGGCTCGGCCCCCTCCCCCGGCACCACGGCGAACACGAAGTTCGTCTGGCTGGGGACCACCTGGAGCCCCGAGCGGGGCAGCTCCGCGAGGAGCCGGGCGCGCTCGGCGCGGTTCACCCGCACCGCCTCCGCCACGTGCTCGGTGTCGTCCAGCGCGGCCACCGCCGCCGCCTGACCCAGGCTCCCCACGTTGAACGGCGCGCGCACGCGGTTCATGTAGTCGATCAGCGGCGCCGGCCCGATGGCGTAGCCGACGCGCAGGCTCGCGAGGCCATAGATCTTCGAGAAGGTGCGGGTGGTGATCAGCCGCTCACGGAGCCCGCGCAAGCGGAGCGCGTCCACGTAGTCCGGCGCCTCCACGTACTGGATGTAGGCCTCGTCGAGCACCACGATCACCTCCGGGGGCACCGCCTTCAAGAGCTCGCTGAGCGCCGCCTCCCCCACGTGGGTTCCCGTGGGGTTATTCGGGTTGGCGATGAAGAGCAGCTTGGTGTTGGGGCGCACCGCCTGTGCCATCGCCGGTAAGTCATGGGTCCAGTCTTTCACCGGCACCGCCGTGAACGGCACGCCGTGGGCCAGCGCCGCCAGGCGATAGACGACGAACGCCGGATCCGCGAACACCACGTGGTCCGCCCGGGTGGTGAAGGTGCGGATCAGCAGCTCGAGGATCTCGTTGGAGCCATTTCCATGAAGGATTTCGCTCGCGGGCACGTCGTGGAACGCCGCCAGGCGCTCGCGCAGCACGTAGGCCGCGGCGTCGGGGTAACGGTGGCCATCGGTGAGCGCCTGGCGCACCGCCTCCATCGCGCGCGGGCTCGGGCCGAGCGGGTTCTCGTTGCTCGCGAGCTTGATGATGTCGGTCAGGCCGAGCTCACGCGCCACCTCCTCGATGGGCTTGCCCGCCTCGTAAGGCGCGAGCGACTCGATCTCCGGTGTGACCAGCTGGGGCATGGCGCGGGAGCCTAGAGCACTGCCTGGACAGAGTCACCCGCAGAGCGGTGCGCCAGCTCACGCGGCGCGCTGCCAAACCCCCAAACCCAGACCCCTCGCCAACGCCTACTCCGCGAGCGCGCGGTACACCCAGAGGCGCCGCCGCGAGACGTCAGCCGTCCGACGGGAAGGAGCCGAGCACGCGCAGCAGCCGCGTGGTGCGCTTGACGCTCTCGATCGCGGTGACGAGCGCGCGGTCGGTGACGTGGCCGCTCAGCTCGGCGTAAAACACGTAGTCCCAGCTCGCCCCCTGCACTGGCCGCGACTGCAGCAGCCGCAAGTTGACGCCGCGCTCGACGAAATGACGCAGCACATCAAACAGGGCGCCGGCGGCGTCGTCCACGCTGAACAGTACCGCCGTCGCGTCCTTACCGGAGCGCGGCGCGGGGCGCTCGGCGGCGACGCCGAAGCGGTAACGGGTGTCGGGCTCATCGCCGACGTTGGCCTGAACCACCTGGAGATCTCGCAGCTCCGAGCCCTGCGGCACGATCGCCGCGCTGCCCGCGTCTCCCTGCGCGAAGTGCACCGCCAGCGCGGGTGAGCGCACCTCCAGCGCCGCGGCTTTGGGCAGCTCACGACCGACGAACCCAGCGCACGCGGCGCGCGCGCTCGACGTGAGGTAGAGCTTCTCCACGTCGGATAGATTGCCTGTTTGACTGACCAAGTCGTAACGCGAGGTGAGGCGGTGCTCCGCGATCAAGCTGAGCTCGCTCTTGGCGAGCGCGTCGAGCGCCACCTGAGACAGGCCGTCCTCGCTCGATTCGAACGGGAACACCGCGACCTGAGCGCGCCCGCGCGTGACCTCCTCCAGGCACTGCGCGATGGTGGCGCACTCGATGAGCCCGGCGGCGGCGCCGTAGCGCGCCCGCACCACCTGGGTCGTGAGCCCGCCCTCCGGCCCCAAGTAAGCCACCGTGACCGGCGCCGCGAGCGCGTTCAGCTCCACCCGCAGCTGCTGGAGCACCGAGCGCGCCGCGGTCTTGAGGGGCGGCTCCAAGGAGGCCACGAGCCCCTCCACCCAGGCCTCACGCAGCTCAGGCGCGCCACTGCCTCCGGCCGACCGCTCGGCCGCAGCGAGGGTAAGCCGCTCCGCCAGCGCGTCCGCGAGGCGGCGATCACAGGCCGCCGCTCGGTCGGCGAGGTCGCCCGGGGGCTGCTTTGGATCAGACATGGTTTGCTCCTACGCCCCCTGCCGCAGTTGCCCCGAGCATCGGGCAATCGAGCGGGGGTGTCACCCCCACGCATCACCCGACACGACGAACGGTACCCGTGGGTCGCCTAGGGCTTGGCCTCGGCCTTGGCAGGCTTCGCGGGCTTGCTCTCGGCGCTGGGCTTGTCAGCGCTCGGCTTGTCGGCGCTGGGCTTGCTCTCCGCGCTCGGCTTGTCGGCGCCGTTCGCCTTCGTCGAAGCGCCTCCGTTGCTCGAGCCGTACAAGTCCGCGTACCAGCCGCCGCCCTTCAGGATGAACCCTGCGCCACCCGAAATCTGCCGTTTGGCATGGGCCTGACCGCAGCTGGGGCAGTCCTTGAGCGGAGCCGCGCTGATCGACTGGTCCGCCTCCCACTGATGTCCGCACGCTTCACACAGGTACTCGTAAGTCATGTCAGGCTCCTGCCTCCGCCGGCGAGCCGACGAAGGCGCGCTAATGTGTTCGGCATTCCCGCGCTGTCAACCGGCTCTTCAGAGCATTCAAGCTTCGAGGGATGCTCTTCAGGGCTCACGGAGACGCCCATGAGGTCGACGACCGGTCACCCAAGGGGCACTGCGGCGCCCGAACACTGCCCGACAGAGGGCCCAAGATGGCCCCAAGAGGGAGTGCACCGGCTCAGAGCATTCAAGCTTCGAGGGATGCTCTTCAGGGCCGCACGGAGACGCCCATGAGGTCGACGACCGGTCACCCAAGGGGCACTGCTACGTCGAACACTGCCCAAACAGAGGCCCGAGGCGCACCAAGAGGGAGTGCACCGGCTCTTCAACGTCTCATGGTGCCTCACGACGCTCTTCAGGGCCGCACGGAGGCGCCCATGAGGTCGACGACCGGTCACCCAAGGGGCACTGCGGCGCCGAACACTGCCCGACAGAGGGCCCAAGATGGCCCCAAGAGGGAGTGCACCGGCTCAGAGCATTCAGGCTTCGAGGGATGCTCTTCAGGGGCAAGGGTGCACTGCTCCTCGGTGGCTCCGAGCGACTGTGGCACCGTGAGGAGCGCTCTGGATCTACCAACCCCCCGATCCCAATCGCACGGCTCTCGCCTGGGCTCGCCAGGGGGCGCTCGAAGTGGGACACTGGGCCCGTCACCAAGGATGCCCGACCTCGACCGAATGACCGAATAGTAGACCTCTGTTCAGACTGCTTGTGTGCTCAGTCTTGGCAGTGTACGACCGTGCAGTACCTGGCATGACCCTACATGACGTTAGGTGTACCCCCGCGGTGCCGTTCGGGCAGCGCTGCAGCCCGTGGATCGCGAGCCACGTCCACGGCTCCCCGTGGGTCGTTTCAAGGCGCCTTTCGGGTTGGGGGTTGGCTCACGCCGTGAGCCGCGGCGTGCGCTCGCGCATCAGCCGCCAGGTGCCGAGCGCTTCGAAGCGGGGCGCGCGGTCAGGGCGAGGGTGACAAGAGCATGCATATCAAGAAGCTGGAGATCGCAGGGTTCAAGTCGTTCGTCGACCGAACCGTCATCCATTTCGACCATGACGTGATCGGCATCGTCGGGCCGAATGGCTGCGGCAAGTCGAACATCGTCGACGCGATCCGCTGGTGCATGGGCGAGCAGAGCGCCAAGCACCTGCGCGGCCGAGCGATGGAGGACGTGATCTTCAACGGCTCGGAGTCGCGCGGGCCCCACAGCTTCGCCGAGGTGACGATCACCTTCGACAACACCAAGGCAGACTACGCTGCCACCCTGCCGCCCGAGGTGCGCGACTACCCCGAGATCGCCATCACGCGGCGGCTGTTCCGTGACGGCACCAGCGAATACCTCGTCAACAAGACGCAGGTGCGCCTGCGCGACATCACGGACATCTTCCTCGGCACCGGCGTCGGCACCAAGGCCTACTCGATCATCGAGCAGGGCCGCGTCGGCCAAATCGTGAGCGCGCGCCCGGTGGATCGGCGGCTCTTCCTCGAGGAGGCGGCGGGCATCACCAAGTACAAGCAGCGCCGCAAGCAGGCCGAGCGCAAGCTCGAGCTCACCCGCCACAACCTCCTGCGGCTCACGGACATCGTCAGTGAGATTGACCGCACCCGCTCCTCGCTCCGGCGCCAGGCCGCCAAGGCGGAGCGCTTCGTGCGTTACCGTGAGGAATTGGACGAGCTGGTGCTGCACGAGGCCTCGCACCGGCTGCTGGAGATGATCGTGATGGAGCGCGCCACGGGCTCGGCGCTCGACCTGGCGCGAGAGCAAGTGGGCGCCACGCGCGGCGCGCTGGAGGAGCACGACGGCTCCTTGGCGGCGGCGCGGCAGGAGGCGCAGCAGATCGAGCAGCGCGCCGATCAGGCCTCGCGCCAGGCCTTCGAGGCGGACAACGAGCTCACCACGCTGAGCGGCGAGATCCAGCGCGCGACGGATCGCCTGGGGCACCTCGGCGAGCGCGAGCAGGCGGCGCAGCGGGAGCTCGAGGAGGTCTGTGAGCGGCTCGAGCGCGCTCGCGCCGAGGGCGCGGAGGTGTGGGCGCGGCTCGAGGGGCTCGAGGAGGCTCAGCGCTCGCGCAGCGAGAGCGCCGAGGCGGAGGACGTGGCGCTCACGGAGCTGCACGCGGGGCAGGCTCGCGCCAGCGAGGCGACCGCGACGCTCCAGCGCGCGTTGGCGGAGGCGCGCACCGAAGCGGCGCGCGCGACCACCCGGCTCGAGGCGCTGGCCGAGCAGGTGAGCTCGGGGCGCGCTCGGCTCGAGCGGCTCACCGCGGAGCGTGAGGTGCTGGCCGGTCAACACGCGGAGCTGGTGGCGCGTGAGCAAGTGCTCACCCAGGGCGTGGCGGAGCTCGCCGAGGGGCGGCGCGCGAGCGCCGAAGAGCGAGCCGCGCTCGAAGCCGCGCTGCCTACCTTGGTGACCGAGACGCGGGAGAGCGAGCAGGAGCTCGAGCGCGCCCGCAATGAGCTCAGTCAGCGCAAGAACCGCCTGCGGGCGCTGGAGGAGCTGCACCGCCGCCTCGAAGGCGTGGGCCAGGGCGCGCGCGCCTTGCTCGCTGGCGCTGACGGTCAGGTGCTCGGTCTGGTCGCCGATCGCATCGAGGCGCCGGAGGAGCTGACGGACGCCTTCGCCTCGCTGCTCGGGGATCGGCTCCAGAGCGTGATCGTGGAGCAGCCCGAGCAAGGCCTGGCGCTCTTGGATGGTCTGAAGTCGAGCGGGCGCGGGCGCGCCACCCTGCTGCCTGCGCGGCCGCGGTTCGTGGCTGGCGGCTCGGGCCACGTCAGCCACCCGAAGCTGCTCGGGCGCCTGCTCGACAGGCTGACTTACCTGGCGGAGGACGAGGCGCTCGCCCAGGCGCTGGTCGGCGACGCGTGGCTGACCGAGAGCGCGGCGGACGCCTTGCTCGTCGCGCGCGAGCTGCCGGGGCTCATCGTGGTGGCGCTCGACGGCACCGTGGTGCGGCCCGATGGCTCCATCAGCGGCGGCAGTCGCGACGACGTGGCGGCCGGGATGGTGGAGCAGAAGCACGAGATGCGCGTGCTCACGGAGGAGGTCGCGGAGCGCTCTCGCGCGCTGGAGGCTCGAGTCACCGCGCACCACGAGCTCAAGGCGCGCCAGGCCGAGCTGCGCGCCTCGTTGGATCAGGCGCGGCAGTTCGCGCACGAGGGCGAGCTCGACCACCTCAAGGCCGAGAAAGATCTGGCTCAGGCGCGGCGCGAGCTCGAGCAGGCGACGGCGCGCGGCGCGGTGCTCGCGCGAGAGGTCGAAGCCCTCACCAGCGAGCTCGAAGGCGCTGGCCTCGAAGAGGCAGCGTGCCGTGAGCGGCTGGCCGTGGCGGACGCCGAGCAAGCGCGCGCCACGGGCGAGCTCGAGCGCGCCGAGGCGGAGGTGAACGCCTGGCGCGAGCGCGTGGCAGAGCAAACATCGCGCCTCACCGAGCGCAAGGTGCACTTGGCGCAGGTGAAGGAGCAGTACGACTCCGCGCGCGACACCCTGGCGCGCGTCCAAGCGAGCCTGACCGAGCTGCTCGGACGTCAGATCAAGCTCGACGAAGAGCGCCTCGAGATCGCGCGCGAGATCGGGCGCACCGCGGCGCGGCTGATGAGCGCCTGCGACGCCCGGAGCGGCGCTCAGGTGGTAGCGGAGGTCGCTCATCGCGAGCTGGATGAAGCTCGGGCGCTGCTCGATCAGGTGCGCCATGGCCTGGGAAGGCGGGAGGACTCGCTGCGCGAGCTACGCCAAGACTTGGACGTCCAAGAGGAGGCCGTGCAGCGTCACTCGATGGCGCTCCAGCGCATGGAAATCGAGCGCGCGCACCTGCTCCAAGGGGTGCGCGAGCGCTTCCGTGGCCTCGACCTGGCGCGCGTCGTCGGCGACTACCATCGCCGTGAGGCGCCGGACGAAGAGCACCGTCGCCGCATCGACGAGCTGAGCAAGCTGATCGATCGCATGGGGCCAGTGAACCTGGATGCTCAAGCGGAGTACCTGGACGCCGAGCAGCGCTTCGTGACGCTCAACGACCAGAAGGTGGACATCGAGCAGGCCCTGGCGGAGCTCCAGCGCGCGATTCGCCACATGGATAAAGAGAGCCGGCGCCGCTTCAAGGAGACCTTCGACCACGTCAACACGCTGTTCAAGGAGACCTTCGGCAAGCTCTTCAACGGCGGCCGCGGTGAGCTCAAGCTCACGGATCCGGAGAACCTGCTCGAGACCGGCGTGGAGATCATGGCGCAGCCCCCGGGCAAGAAGCTCGGCAACATCGAGCTGATGAGCGGTGGCGAGAAGGCGCTCACCGCGACGGCGCTCATCTTCAGCATGTTCCGCCACCGCCCCTCGCCGTTCTGCGTGCTCGACGAGGTGGACGCGCCGCTCGATGAAGCGAACGTCGCTCGCTATAACGAGATGGTGCGCGCCATGACGCACCGCTCGCAGTTCATCCTGATCACCCACATCAAGAAGACGATGCAGTCGGTGGACGCCCTGTTCGGCGTCACCATGGGTGAGCCCGGGGTGTCGCGCATCGTCAGCGTGAAGATGAACAAGGACGCGACCTCACGCACCGAGTCGCAGAACGCGCTGGCGGAGAAGCAAGCCGCCAAGGAGGCGCGTCGCCTACGCGCCGAGCAGGCGGCGGAGGCCGCGCGCCAGGAGCGGCGCGACGCAGCGACGGACGAGGCGGACAGCGACGTGACCGAGGCCGCGGGCTGACAGCGCAAAGTCGACATGACCGAGCTGCAGCTGAGGCGCGAGTCGTTAGTTCAGGCGAGCTGACTGAGCCGTGGGGTGACTACCCGTCCAACCCCCAACCGAGACAGAAGCACAACGATGGACCGCACCTCGCTGTGGAGGACGACCCCACCGCGAACAGCAGCGGGGGCAACCTACGTTGCCCCCCTGATGCGCCTCAGTTCGTGAAAGGCGTGATGTCCAGCTCGAAGATCGGGTTGGGTCCACCCGGATCGCTCACCGCGTCCCACTGGCTCGCCGTGGTGATCGGGCTGAGGTAAGCAGGGAAAGCCAGGCCGCTGCGGGCGCCGCTGTAGTTGCAGTTGGGCCCCAGCGCGGGGATCTCCACGAAAGCGGCGGCCAGCTCCGGCGGGAGCTCCGTCTGGTGACTGCTGCTCGCGCCGTCCACGAAGCCCACGTCGGTGGCGCAGGAGAGCGCGAACAAGAACCAGGGGGCCGCGGCGGTCCCCTGGTAGGCGAGGATCTGATCGCCGCTCGTAGAGAAGTTCGTCGTGTTGCGGAGCACGCTCACGTCAGGAGAGCTGGCGGTCAGCCCGTTGACCCGCACCACCGTCCCCGCGGGGATGAGCTGATTCAAAATCACCTGCGCGGTGCCCTCGCTGCTCGCGAGCCCCGTGGCCGCGTTCCAGCGGTTGTCGGTGAAGAGGATCTCGGTGCCGGGCCCCACGTCCACCAGGAAGCCGAACGCGAAGTGATCGGGGTCCTGGGTGCGCATGCCAGTGAGCACCAGCTGACCCGGCTTCAGGGTGTTGGCGACGCAGGTGTTGCGCCCGAGGTTGGTGAAGGTGTCCTGAGGCAGCTCCTCCCACTCGAGGGAGGGGTTGGTGAAGCCTGCGGGGTTGCCCTGGGTCACGCTGCACTTGCGGAGCAGGGTCCTGTCCGAGGTCCTGACCCCACCGCCTATCCATGCGGCGCCTGGATCCTGGCCGATGGTGCCGAACACGTCGTGCACCTGACCATTGCAGACGAGCTCGAGGGCATCGTCGCCGTTGAAGTTGGCTACGACGGCTGACACCTGGTCACAGAGGCCGCCTCCGCCAATGTTCGCCGCGCGGCACAGGGTGTAGACCTCTCCGGTCCCTAGGGTCCCGCTGAGGGTGGCCGGTGTGTCTGGCGTGGAGCTACCGTTGACGTAGATCCGCACCTGACACTCACTGAGGTCCTGCGGCGGGCCCGCGTTGTAGATCTCGAGCGCCTTGTTGTTGGTGCCCGAGCCCTCGATGTACTCGCTGAAATAGAGGTTAGGGGTGACCGGCCCGGTGCCGCCGGTGCCACCTGCGCCGCCCACGCCACCGGCACCACCCGCGGCACCCCCAACGCCACCTGTGCCCGCCGTGGAACCACCGACGCCACCGGCGCCACCCGTGGAACCGCCCGTGCCACCCGTCGAGCCGCCGACGCCACCCGTCGAGCCGCCCACGCCACCAGCCCCACCCGTCGAGCCACCCACGCCGCCAGCACCCGCCGTCGTGGAGCCACCCACACCACCGGCGCCAGCCGTGGAGCCACCCACACCGCCAACACCAGCCGTGGAACCGCCCACGCCGCCAGCGCCGGCCGCGGAACCACCCACGCCGCCAGCGCCGCCCGTGGAGCCACCCACACCGCCAACACCAGCCGTGGAGCCGCCCACGCCACCAGCGCCGGCCGTGGAGCCACCCACACCGCCGACACCCGCCGTGGAGCCGCCCACTCCGCCCGTAGAACCGCCGACTCCCCCGCTGCCACCCACGGCGCCCACGCCGGCGCTGCCGCCGAACGCACCAACCCCCGCGGTGCCGCCGAAGGCGCCGTTGCCCCCGGTCGCTGCGGTGCCGCCCGTGGCCGCGCTACCGCCGCTACCAGCCACACCAGCGCTGCCGCCGCTGCCTGGCTTCTTGTCGTCGTCATCGCCACCACAGGCGATCGTGAGGAGCGGCGCGCAGAGCACCAAGGCGGAGTAGGTTCGGAGCGGACGTAGGTAGGAAGCCATGGGGGCGCAGGGTACGGCCCCTGCCCTGCCCACGCAACGACGCACAGCGGCGTGGCGGCAGATGTCCCCGCGCTGTCACGAGATCCTGACTCATACCCGCTGAGGGCAGCCTCGGGTTGCCGCCAGGCGGACGGGGAAACCGCCCAACGCGCGAGCGCTGCTCGAGGCGCGCCCGCCGCCTGTCTCAATGGAAGTCGCGAGAGCGCACCCCCAGCTCACCCGGCGGCTCGAGCCGCGCAAGGTGTGTGACCACGACGTGGAGCACCGGCACGGGCGCCTCCTCCACCGCGAGGCTCGCCGCGTGCGGTGACGAGCTCAGTGGCAGGCGCGGCGCGACCTGACGCTCGAGCCGCCCGTGGGCCAAGACCAGCATCGCGCTCCGCGCCACCCGTTGGAACCGCTCGAACACCCGGGTGTAGATCACCAGCTGGACGCACCCGAGCTCGTCTTCCAGCGTCATGAACACCACACCGCTCGCCGTCGCGGGGCGCTGCCGCGACAGGACCAGCCCAGCGACGCTCACCTGGCGCCCCGAGGCCGCGTCCGCGAGCTGCGCCGAGCTGAGCACCCCCTCCTGCGCGAGGCGCTGGCGCAAGTGGCTCATGGGGTGATCGGTCAGACACAGTGACTTACTGTGGTAGTCGAGCAAGAGCTGCTCGGCGCGCTTCAAGGGGGGCAATGGCACGGAGGGCTCTCGAACGTCGAGCGCCGCGAACAACCGCCCATGACTCGGCGCCGAGGCGCGCCACAGCGCCTGACGCCGCTCGGGCTCCAGCGCCGTGAGCGCCCCCGCGCGCGCCAGCGCGTCCAGCTCGCGCCGCGTGAGCCGAGCGCGCCGCGTGAGCTCCTCGATCGACCGCGGCGGCGCCTCCGCCCGAGCCTGCGCGATCCGCTCGGCAGAGCCTTCGCCGAGCCCCCGGATCAGGCGCAGCCCCAGGCGAAGCGCGCGCCGGCGACGCCCACCGCGAGGGCTCGTGACCCAGCCCCCTACCCCTGGGATCCGCCGCGCGATTTCGTCCGCACCACTGACTCGATCGACTGAAGCGCCACCCGGCGCCTCGTCGGCCCACTCGAGGCTGCTGTCCCACTGGCTCCGCAGCGCACACACATCCCGCACCTCGACCCCGTGCTCCGCCGCGTCGCGCACGATGCTGGCCACCGAGTAGAAGCCGAGCGGCTGTGAGTTCAGCAACGCACAGGCAAAATGCGCGGGGAAATACGCCTTCTGCCAGGCGGAGGCGTACACGATGAGCGCGAAGGAGGCCGCGTGCGACTCCGGGAAGCCGTAGTCACCGAAGCCTTGGATCTGCTTGAACAGCGCCTCACCGAAGCGCGCGTCGATCCCCCGCGCCATGAACCCCGCGAGCAGCCTCTCCCGATGACGGAGCAGGTTACCCGAGCGCTTCCAAGCGGCCATGTCACGCCGCAGCTGATCCGCCTCCCCAGCGCCGTACCCCGCGCAGGTGATCGCGATCTGCATCACCTGCTCCTGGAACAACGGCACCCCGAGGGTGCGCTGCAGGATCGGCCACAGCGCGGGGTGAGGGACGCGCGCCGCCTCCTCGCCGCTGCGGCGGCGCAGGTAAGGGTGCACCATCCCGCCTTGGATCGGCCCCGGCCGCACCAGGGCCACCTCGATCACGAGGTCGTAGAAGCAGCGCGGGCGGAGCCGAGGCAGCATCGCCCGCTGCGCGCGGCTCTCCACCTGGAACACCCCTACAGTATCCGCACGGGAAATCATGGCGTAGACCGCCGGATCTTCCGGGGGGATCTGGGTGATGGCGCGGAGCGGATCCCAAACGTCAGTTATCATGTCCATGAGGGCGGCTGGGGAGGCATGAGCCGAAGCGCGCACCCCGGGCTCCACGTCAGGCAGTTCGAAGCCACAGCCGAGCCGCGGCGCGCGAGGATCCGGCGCGCACGCGGGTAGTCCGCCATCCTCATCGATCAGCAAGAGCGCCTTACGGATCGCCGTGAGCATCCCCAGGCCGAGCACGTCGATCTTGAAGAAGCCCAGGATCTCGAGATCGTCTTTGTCCCAGGGGATCACCGTGCGCCCCTCCATGCGCGCCGGCTCGATCGGCGCCACCTGATCGAGCGGAGCGTCCGAGAGCACGAAGCCCCCCACGTGGATCGACAAGTGCCGCGGGAAGCCCTCGAGCGCCATCGCGACGCTCACCACCTGCGAGAGGCGCGCGTCGTTCGGGTCGAAGCCATGAGCGCGGAGGCGCTGGGGCACGGCGGCCGCGCTCTCCCACTGGGTCAGGGCGGCGCTCAGCTGGTCCACCTGCGCGAGGCTGAGCCCAAACACCCGCCCCACGTCGCGCAGCGCGCTCTTGCCGCGATAGCGGATCACCTCGGAGACCATCGCCGCCCGCCCGCGGCCGTAGCGCGCGTAGATGTCCTGGATCACCTCCTCGCGCCGCTCGTGCTCGAAGTCGATGTCGATGTCCGGCGGCTCGGCGCGCTCCTCGCTGAGGAAGCGCTCGAACAAGAGCTCGCTCCGCGCCGGATCCACCGCGGTGATGCCGAGCGCGTAGCACACCGCGCTGTTGGCCGCGCTCCCTCGCCCCTGACACAAAATCTTCCGGGCACGCGCCAGCTCCACCACCTCCCAGGTGCTGAGGAAGTACGGAGCCACCCGCATGCGCTCGATCAGAGACAATTCCTTGCGGATTTGTTCGTCGACCTGCATCGGGATCCCCTCCGGGTAGCGCCGCCTGGCTCCTTCCCAGGTGAGCCGCCACAAGCGCTGATCGGCCGACTCGCCCGGGGCGAGCGCGCAGGGGAACTGATAATCCAGCTCCGCCAAGCTGAACGACAACGCGCGCGCGAACTTGGATGTGGCGTCGACCCACGCCGGCTCGTCCGCGAACCGCGCGCGCATCGCCGCCTCCGAGCGGAGCGCCTCGGCGTTCACGCTGAGCCAGGTCCCCGCTCGATCCAAGGTGAGCTTCCGCCTGACGCACTCGAGCACGTCGGCGACTCGGCGAAGTGAAGGGTGGTGGTAGCGCGGCCGCGCGCTGGCGATTGGAGTGAAGCCATGCTCCTCTGCCAAGCTCCTCCCCAGCTGCTCCCGCGCGCGATCGTAGCCATCCAAACGACGCACCTGCGCCACCGCGATGCGCCGCGCTTCGGGGTCGCTCGCACGCGCGTCGTACGCCTCCGCGAGCGCGCTCAGCTGCTCAGGACGGAGCTCGACGCGCCGCGGCTCGCCTGGACGCGGCTGCTCCGGCACCGGGAGCACCAGCCGCAGCCCCGCGGCGTGCTCCAAGAGCCAGCTCAGCTCCACCGCCGCCTCCCCCTTCGGCTGGTCCGCGTGCCCCCGCGTCAGCAGCCGACACAGGTTGGTGTAGCCGCGATGATCTTCGACCAGGCAGTACACCGTGGGGAGCTCGAGCGACCCGGCGCTCAGCGCACGCCCCAAGGCCTCACGCTGCGTTTTTTGGGGGTTTGGCAGCGCGCTTCGGTGCAGCGTGGAGCCTGTCGGAGCGGAGTCACCGCGCGCCCCTGGGTTCACGCTCAGCTCCGCGCCCACGATCACCCGCTGCCCCAGCTCGCGCCCTCGTTGAAAGCTGCGCGCCGCGCCGTACAGCCCATTCCAATCGCAGATGGCGATCGCCTCGAGCCCCAGCTCCGCGGCGCGCGTCACCAGCTGCTCCGGGTGCGAAGCTCCCCGCAAAAATGAGAAATTCGAGCGCGCGAGCAGCTCCACGAACCCCATCGTCCGGCCCGCTGCTAGTCGTACACGCCCTGCAAGAAGCGCCCGCCGCTCTGGCGATCCACGAACGCCAAGGCCTCGAAGCTGGCGCGCTCCCCTGGCTCCGACAGGCTCTCCAGCGTGAGGCGCCAGTAGTCCCGCGAGACGGGCGCCTCACTCCACCACTCCACGCCTTCGAGCCGCGACTCGAGGCGCGCCTCCGCCACACGGTACAGCCGGCGCCCCATGCTCAGCGTCGCGCCGCGCTCGAACGGCGGGCGCGGCGGCGCGGCCGGTACCTGACCCCGCGGGGAGATCCGCCGCAGCACACCACCCAGCTCGACGGGGCGCTGGAACAGCCGCGTGGGCAGCTCGAAGGCGGACAGCGGTGGACCGTAGGGCAAGAGCAGCGACGCCTCACGCCGCGACCGCGCGCGCCCGGCTCTGGGAGACGATTCGGCGCTGCGTCCTCGCCGTGGGCTCACCGCGACCAAGCGACTCTGCGCCTCCAGCCGGTGCCCATCCACCCGCTCGAGCACCCCCACCCGCTCCTCCCCCAGATCCGCCTCGAGCTCCGCGATCAGCACCGGCAGACGCTCGGCAGGATCCACCTGCCCCTCGGCGCCGCTCCGCCCCAGCTCGAGCTGCGGGAGCTGTGCGCGGGTGATGCTCGGCGCCTTCAGCACCAAGCCGATGCTCGGCGCCGCGAGGCGCAGGGTAGCGAGGCGCGCCGTCAGCACCCGCAGCAGATCGGCCTCGCGCCAGAGCGGCGCCGCGAGCTCGAAGCGATGACTCGCGGTGGGCTTCAGCTCACGCAGGCGCGCGACCGCGCGGTCATACAAGATGACCAACTCGAGCTGCTGAGCCGCCGCGCAGCGCCCCCACAAGCGCGAGCTGAGGCGCGCGACCAAGCCGCGCAGCGCGAACTTCAGCGGCTCCAAACCATCCAACGCCTCTTCCCAGCTGCTCTGCTCCACCAGCCGCTCCTCGGGCTGGTAGGCGACGAGCGGCTCACGATCGGTACCCCGGCACAGCTCCAAGATCTGCCGCGCGCTCGGGCCCAGGCGGCTCTGCGCGAGCTCGGGCGGCAGCGCCGCGATCGCCGCGACCGTGTGCAACCCCAGGCGCGAGAGGCTCCCGAGCCGCTCCCGATCGAGGGGCAGCGCCGCGATGGGCAACGCCGCGAGCCGCGCCTGCTGCTCCTCTGGTGACACCACGGCGAGCCCCTCACGCGACAGCCGCCCCCAGCGCGCGATCGCCTGCGCCGCCCGCGGCCCCCCGGCGATCACCACGCGCGCCGCGCGCCCGCCCGAGCCGGGCGAGGCCTGCCGCACGCGATCGGCCAGGCTCATGGCGAGCAGCTCCTCCCCGCCGAACAGCCGAGCCGCGCCCGTGGTGTCCACCCACACGGTGTCCGGCGCCTGATAGCCCACCGTCGCCCCGAACCCGAGCGCCACCTCTGCCAGGCGCTGGAGCTCCCGCGTGACGCGCCGCGCGGGCAGCGCCTGGACCCGCAGCTCCGAGACCAGCGCGCGCGCCTCGGCCAGGCGCTGGCCGGGCCGCACCCCGAAGCGCTCCGCCTCCCCGTTCACGGCGCTGAGGAGCGCGCTCGCAGGCAGCTCGGCCGTGCGCTCATCTTCCTCCAACACCACCGCGAAGGGCTGGCGCATGAGCTCACGGATGGGCGTGGGCGCCATGCCCCGACAGCCCATTTCCTCACGGAACCAATCCGCCCCCAGCTCGACCAAGAGCTCCGGGAGCACCAGCGCCGCCACGCGCCGCGCGCCGACAGCGGTTGCCATTTCATCAGTATGGATGATGACAGAGCGACCATCGGCTTCAGGCGCCGATGCGTTAGCCTCACTGACGACAGGCTCAGGCGCTGCGGCTGCCACTATATCAGTATGACTGACCATTGGCTCAGCCGCCGCGGTGACTAGGCTATCAGCCTCACTGACGATGGGCTCAGGCGCTGCGACGCTCATCGGTGACCTCCAGCTCTTCATCGGCTCCACCACTCAAGAGCGCGCGGGCGCGCACCAGGGCCGACCCGGTGCCCTGCGCGCCCACTTGCCGCCCGTAGCGATCTTTCTCGAGCTTCACGGAGACCACCCCGGCGCGCTGCCGCAGCTCGAAGCGCTGCGCGACGGGCAGCGGCGCGCGGCGCGTGGTGCTGGCGTCCGTGAGGAGCAGCACCGTCGTGTCCCCCCGCTCCGCCGCCAGCGCCAAGCGGCGCACCACCCGCCCGAGCCCGCCGAGCGGGATGTCCAGCGGCTGCGCCGCCGTCCCCACCCAATCCACCACCACGAGCGAGAACACCTGCGACTCCACCAGCTTGACGGCGGCGCGGTGCACCGCCTCCACCTGGGGCTGCACCACGAGCAGCCGATCGAGGGACACCCCCGAGCGCGCGACCGCCGGCGCGAACAATGACGCCGTGGGGTCCACGAAGGCACACCACGCGCGCTCGCCCGCCGCCCCCTGCAGCGCCTCGGAACCCTGCAGCGCTTTGAGACCCTGCAGCGCCTCGAGACCCCGCGCCGCCTCGGAACCCCGCGGCCGCTGTGCCTCACGGCACGCCGCGAGCGCCACGCTGGTCCCCAGCGCCACGCCGCTCTGCGCGAGCTCCACCACCGCCCCCGCGGGGAAGCCACCATCGGGGAGCCAGGCGTCGAGCGGCAAGCCGAGAGGCCGCGCAGCGCGCTCGTTCGGCCGCAAGACCGAAGCGCGAACGCCGGGCAGCGCCGCATCGCTGCCGCCGGGCTGAGCGAGGTAAACGGAGCGAGGGAGTCGAGCCAAGAGGGTCGCTGGGAGCGCCATACTGAACATCATAACAGCACTGAACGCGCGCGCCAGGGGTGCTCGCTGACGGTAGGACAAACAATGTCACCTCCCGCTCGACACCTCACGGCTCGGTGCCGTCCAACCCCCAAACCTGCCCTGAAACCCGGACAACTCGTCGCTTGGTGGCGTGCTTCTCGGCTCAGCCCCGACACGTCGAGCGCCCCCCCGCCACTGAAACCATCGCGCCACCTGCCCCGCCCCAGGCTATGCTCCCCCGATGCGACCCCACGCTCTCCCTGGCGCCGTGCTCGCCCTCGTGAGCTGGGGCTGCACCAGCACCAGCCAGCCCGAGCCCGTCGACGACTTCGCCCACCAGAAGAGCTGGGCAGGCTGCCACCAGGCGTACCAACCCACGGGGCAGCTGGACGCCGACTTGCGGTGGCTCGCGCGGCGCTGCGCCGAGCAGCTGGGCATGACCCAGCTCACCCCCACGGTGAAGGGCGCGCAATCAGCCCAGCAGCCCGCCGAGCGCTACAGCTTCTTCATCCCCGAGGCGGGTCTTTGCACGCGCGTGATCGCGGTGGGTGATGCTCAGGTGCGTGATCTGGATCTACTGCTGCGCGACCCCGAGGGCGCGCCCCTCGTCGCCGACTTGACGCACGACAACTACCCCCTGTTGCCGCCGAGTGGTCCGCTGTGCTTCGACGCGCCCGGCACCTACACCCTGGAAGTGAGCGTGTTCGAGGGCAACGGTCGCTACGCGCTGCAGGTGTGGGCAGGGCTCCCGTAGAGCGCCGATCAGGTCGGTCTAGGGGGGTTGGACGGCACCGCGCTCTCTGAATTTTTCGAGCACGACAAACGGCAAGCCGTGGGTCGTGCTCACTGGCTCCCATCGGCTCTGGTGATACACCTAGCTGACATGAGCGTCTCCCTCCCGCGCCCTGAGATCGCCCACGCTCGAACGAGCGACGCGGCGACGGACGCCGTGACGCCCGGCGCTGCCATACCGAGCGCCACGCTTGGCGCTGCGACACCGAGCGCTGCTGCGCCTGACGCAGCCGCCAAGCTCGCGGCGCTGCGAGCACGGCTCCAGGAGCTGGGCTCGGTGCTCGTCTGCTACTCGGGCGGGATCGACAGCGCCTTCGTGCTGGCGGTGGCAACCGTTGAGCTGGGTGAGCGCGCCATCGGCATGACCGCCGTGAGCCCCAGCCTCGCGGAGTCCGAGCGGCTCGACGCTCAGCGCCTGGCGGCCGAGCTCGGCGCCCAGCACCGGCTGGTGGAGTCGCACGAGATCGAGCGCGCCGGCTACGTGAAGAACGATCCGGATCGCTGCTTCCACTGCAAGACGGAGCTCTACGAGATCGCCGAGGCGAAGCGCGTCGAGTGGCAGCTCGGCTGGGTGCTGAACGGCACCAACGTGAGTGACCTCGGCGACTACCGCCCCGGCCTCGAGGCGGCGAAGCACGCCGGCGCCCTGAGCCCGCTGGTGGAGCTGGGCTTCACCAAGGCGGACGTGCGCGCCGCCGCCAAGCTGCTCGGCATGCGGATTTGGGACAAGCCCGCCGCTGCCTGCCTCTCGAGTCGCATCCCTTACGGCACCGAGGTCACGCGCGAGCGCCTGGCGCAGGTCGGCGCGTTCGAGGCGGCGCTGCGGGAGCTCGGCTTCAAGCAGCTCCGGGTGCGCTGGCACGAGCGCATCGCGCGCATCGAGCTGGCGCTCTCGGAGCTCCCGCGCCTCGCCGAGCCGGGCGTGCGCGAGCAGGCGGTGCTGGCGGGTCAGCGCGCGGGCTTCACCTACATCACGCTCGACCTCGCGGGTTACCGCACCGGCAGTCACAACGAGGTGCTGCCCAGCCGACGGTTACCGCTCTTGGGCTGAGCCATGCGCTGGCTCGAGGTCGAAGACGCCTATGAGGTCGCGCGGGTGGGCGCGGCCACGCGCGTGATCTTCAGCGCGGAGCACGCCTCGAATCGGCTGCCTGACGGCTGGCGATGGCCGGAGGCGGACCTCGCTCTGGCCGACAGTCATTGGGCTTGGGATCCGGGGGTCAGGGAGCTCTGCCTCGAGCTCACCGAGCGCCTCCGAACCACGGCGGTGCTCGCGCGCTTCAGCCGCCTGCTCGCCGACCCCAACCGCCCCGAGGGTCACCCGGAGCTTTTCCGTAAGGAAGCGGACGGCGCGCCGGTGGCCTTGAACCAGGCGCTCAGCGACGAAGAGATCGAGCGGCGCCTCGAGCGCTGCTACCGGCCTTACCACGCGCGGCTCGATGGCGAGGTGGCGCGCCACCCTGCGCCGCTCTGCTTCTCGATTCACAGCTTCACGCCGGTGTATCAGGGCACCCCGCGCACGCTGGAGCTCGGGGTGCTCTTCAATGAGGAGGTGGCGCTCGCGGAGTCGCTCGCGGCGCACCTCGGTCAGGCGGGCTACGACGTGCGCCTGAACGAGCCGTACTCCGGTAAGGCGGGGCTCATCTACAGCATCGAGCAGCCCGCGCGTCGCCACGGGCGCCGCGCGCTGGAGCTCGAGGCCCGGAGTGACTTGCTCACGGACGGCGCGTTCCGGAGCAGGCTCCTGGAGCGCCTCGCGGAGTGGCTCCTAGCGCTGCGGCTCTAGCCGTTCCACGGCTCGTTCGCGGCTCTTTTCATGGTCAGCTTGAATTTCCATACGTAAATTCAAGCCCCAGCGTGAGCGGCAGCGCCCTTCTCAAGGTTAGCTGTAATTTCCACAAGGAAACACGAGCCCAGCCACTGAGCCTACCACCTCACCCGCTCCGCTCGGCCGATGCCGAACAGCGCCCCCAGCCACACGTCGTTGCCGGCGTCCGACAGGCGCCAGTCGTACTGCACAGTCAGGCTCAGTGACATCCAACCCAGCGCGAACACCCCCCAATCGAAGTAGGGGCTGGCGACGTTCACGTTGAAGCGCTCATCCACCCGCCCGATCTGGAACGCGTCCATCCCCAGGCGCCCGTACCAAATGGGCGACTCCCCCTCGAGCAAGAACAGGTGAGTCCCCGCCCCCACTTGCTGGACCGCCTCCGTGATCCGCGCGCGCGAGCTGACGCCGATCCCTGAGTCCCCGCTCCCGTAGCCAGCGCTCGCGTGGAGCCCCAGCCCTTGCCGCCCCGGGTGACCCGTGACCGAGTGCACGTAACCGGAGCTCAGCTCACCGTATGCGGTGCAACCCATGAGCGCGAGCGCGCCGAGCATCACACACCCGCGAAACATCCGCGGAAGCTACCACGACGCCACCGCGCCAAGCGCCGCACAAAGCGCTGCACCCAAGCACGCGCGCCGCGCCCAGCGCGCGCAGCGCCCCCAAAAATGCGCGCGGCGCCGATCGCTCGACGCCGCAGCTGGTGAGGCGCACAGCTGATGCTGGTCGCCTTGGAGGGCTCAGCGCGGCGGGCGCGGCCCCCGGCGGTCACCACCACCCGGGCGCCCGCGACCGCGGTCGCCCCCGCGGCTGTCGTCGCGCGGACGGCGCTCACGCTCCGGCGGAGGCTCCCAGCCCTCGGGCGGCTGCATCAGCGCGCGGCGTGAGAGCCGCATCTTGCCGTCGCGCTCGAGGCTCACGAGCTTCACCTCGATCACGTCGCCGAGCTGGATCACGTCCTCCACCCGCTCCACGCGGGCGTAGTCAATCTCACTGACGTGCAAGAGCCCCTCGATGCCGGGCATGATCTCCACGAAGGCGCCGAAGTCCATGATGCGCTTCACCTCGCCCTTGTAGGTCTTGCCGGGCTCGGGCTCCGCCGTCAGGCCCTCGATGATCTCGAGCGCGCGCTTCACCGCCGCTTGGTCGTGGCTCGCCACGTTGACGGTGCCGTCGTCCTCCACGTTCACGGAGCAGCCCGTCTGGTCGATGATGCCCTTGATGGTCTTACCGCCGGGCCCGATGATGATGCGGATCTGATCGGGCTTCACCTTGATGCTGGTGATGCGCGGCGCCCAGCGGTTGATCTCCGGACGCACGCTCGGGAGCGTCTCCAGCATCTTGCCGAGGATGTGCAGGCGCCCCTCACGAGCCTGCTCGAGCGCGGCCTCGAGCACCGTGCGGTCGAGCCCCTCGATCTTGATGTCCATCTGGATCGCGGTGACGCCATCCTTGGTGCCGCAGACCTTGAAGTCCATGTCACCCAGGTGATCTTCGTCACCCAGGATGTCGCTCAAGATCGCGACGTCCTTGCCCTCCTGGATGAGGCCCATGGCGATGCCCGCCACCGGCGCCTTGAGCGGCACGCCGCAGTCCATCAGGCTCAAGGTGCCGCCACACACCGAGGCCATGGAGCTCGAGCCGTTCGACTCGAGCACCTCGCTCACGATGCGGATCGTGTAGGGGAACTCATCCGAGCCGGGGATGAGCCGCGACAGCGCGCGCTCGGCGAGGGCGCCGTGACCGATCTCACGGCGCGCGGGGCCGCGCAGCGGCTTCGTCTCCCCGGTGCTGAAGGGCGGGAAGTTGTAGTGGAGCATGAAGCGCTTCCACGAGTCCTCCAGCAGCGTGTCGATCTTCTGCTCGTCGTTCCGGGTGCCGAGGGTGGTGGTGACGATGGCCTGCGTCTCTCCACGTTGAAACAGCGCCGAGCCGTGGGCGCGCGGGAGCAGACCCACCTCACAGCTGATGGGACGGATGGTCTTGGTGTCGCGGCCGTCGATGCGGACCTTTTCCTTCAGCACCATGGTGCGCACCACGACCGCCTTGCGGTGCTCCACCTCGGCCTTGAGCAGCTTCTCGTTGGCGAGGTACGCGGCCTCCCCCAGCTCCTCCTGCAGCGTCGCCAGCACGCGCGTCTTCACCGCGGCGTAGGCGTCGTAGCGCGCGTGCTTCTCCTTGATGCAGGCGGCCTGCTTCAAGTCGGCGTCCGCCAGCTGCGCGACGCGCGCGGCGTGCGCCTCCTCCAAGGCCTCCACCTTGAAGCTGCGCTTGGGCTGCCCCACCGCCTCGCGCATGCGCTCGATCAGGTCGATGATGGGCTGCGCGCCCTGGTGGGCGAACATCAGCGCGTCGATGATGTCGCTCTCGGCGGCCTCGTCGGCGCCGCCCTCCACCATCACGATCGCGTCGCGGCTCACCGCGACCACCAGGTCGATGGTGGCCTCGCGGATCTCGCTGAAGCTGGGGTAGAGCACGAACTCACCAGCGACCTGCGCCACGCGGATCCCCACCACCGGGCCCGCCCAGGGGATGTCGGAGATGTGCAGCGCCGCGCTCGCGCCGGTCAGCGCCAGCACGTCAGTCGGGTTGTCTGGATCGGCGCTCAGCACCGTCGCGATGATCTGGGTGTCGCACTTGTAGCCCTTGGGGAACAGCGGGCGCAGCGGGCGATCCATGATGCGCGCCGTCAGCGTCTCGTTGTCGCGCAGCCGCCCCTCGCGCTTGAAGAAGCCGCCCGGGATTTTCCCTGCGGCATAGGTCTTCTCCACGTACTCACAGGTGAGCGGGAAGAAGTCCATGTGGGGGCGCTCGCTGGTGGAGACGGCGGTGATCAGCACCACGCAGTCCCCCAGGCGCATCAGCACCGAGCCGTTCGCCTGCTTGGCGAGCCGCCCCGTCTCGAAGGAGATCTCTTTGCCACCGACGGTGACCGATTCACGGATGATCATGCTTTTTTTGCGCTCCTCGCGCGGCCGCTCACGTGCGGTAGACGCTGAATCCCCGGAGGAGCCTTGCTCGGCCTCGCCGCGCCGAGACGCGATGGAGGTCTGTCCTCGGTGAGTTTCAGAAGAAGTGGGATCGTGCTGGGTGTCGACGCTCGCTTCGGCCAAGCATCGTTCGTGGTCTCGCTCTGGCTCGCCGCTCGTGCGCTGGCTCGGTCGTTTGGCAGCTCGGCGCTCGTGCAGCCGCTGGTTCAGTGACGACCGCCGCTCGAGGTTGCAGCCCAGCGCTTCGTCCGGGCGGCTCACCAGCGTCGCTCGCGCGCCCGCTTGGCCAGCGAAGCGCAGCTCCGTGGGGCGCTGCTCGCTGCGTCCATCAGACGCCGCCTTCGCCGCGCGTCCTGGACGGGCACCGTCGCTGCGTCGTCAGAGGTGCTGCCTCACCGCGTGCCCGCAGGGCCACCCCATGGGGGCGACGCCGACCGCCTCAGCGGCGGAGCTCGAGCGTCTTGATCACGCTGCGGTAGCGCTCGACACTGGACCGCTTGAGGTAGTCCAGGAGGCGCCGACGCTGACTCACCAGCTTCAGCAGGCCGCGACGGGAGTGGTGGTCCTTACGGTGGACCTTGAAGTGCTCGGTCAGGTGGCTGATCCGGTGCGACAGCAGCGCGATCTGCACCTCCGGTGACCCCGTGTCGGTGTCATGCTGCCGGAACTTGGCTACGATCTCCTGCTTCTCAGGGATTTCAACGCTCATGAGTGTGTTCTTCCGTTCTTGAGTTGGCGGCGGAGTATACAGACGAGCGCCCCTCGGTCAACCAGCGCGGGCGGCTTTTCGCGCCGTTTCTGGGCTCCTTTCGTGGGTCGCTCCGCCGTGCGCGTGGCTGCCCCTGAAGGTGGGCTCGCAGGGACGGGAGGTGCCAGCCAGTGGGGGCGAACCCCAAACCAACGAGCGTGCAGGTCAAGCCGTGTCCGGCCCAATGGCCGGAACAGCTGAGCCCTTCGATGAAGACGAGATCCGGAAGGCCCCTGGGCTCGCTCAGCCGTCTTGCCGGCTGACTAGGTTGGATTCATCGGGTTTTTTGGGGGTTTGGCAAGGCCACGTCAGCGCCGCGAGCCCCCGCGCGGCCCCCGCAACACCGCACCGAGCCGCGCCTCGAGCTCGCGCCTCACCGAGACGGCGTCCACCTGCCTGAGCGCCGCGGCCGCCGCCTCCTCCGCAGCGCGGAGCCGCAGGCGCCGGAGCGCCGCCCGCACCCGAAGCAGCTGCCCGGGCTCCACCGAGAGCGCTCGTACCCCGAGCCCCACGAGCAGCGCGGCCCCGAGCGGCTCGCTCGCCAGCGCCCCACAGACGCTGAGCGGCCGCTCAGCCGCGGCCGCTGCCTGGCTCACCTGACGGATCAGCCGCAGCACCGCCGGATCGAGCGCCGTCGCCCGCGCCGCCACCTCCGGATCGGTGCGATCGGCGGCCAGGGTGTACTGCGCGAGGTCGTTGGTGCCCAGGCACAAGAAGTCGGCGCGCTCGCACCACACCTCCGCGAGCACCGCCGCCGCCGGCACCTCGATCATCACCCCGAGCGGCGCCTGCCCGCCCTGCTCCGCTGCCTCGCGCCACAGCGCTCGCACCTGCTCGAATTCGTCAACCTGGCTCACCATGGGGATGAGCACGCGCGCGCTCCCATGCGCGGCAGCTCGCGCCATGGCGCGGAGCTGAGCTGGTAGCAGCTCGGGCGTCGCTAGCGCGAGCCGAACCCCGCGCAGGCCGAGCGCAGGGTTCGGCGGCGTCCAACGCCGCGCCGCCCCTGGGTAAGGCTTGTCCGCCCCGAAGTCGAAGGTCCGCAGCGTGACCGTGCGAGGCGCGGCGCCCTCCACCAGCGCTCGGTACAGCTCGTACTGCTCCTCCTCCGACGGCAGCCGCGTCCACCCGAGGCACATCAGCTCGCTGCGGTAGAGGCCCACCCCCGCCGCCCCCTGTTCGAGCGCCGCCGCCAAGCCGCCGAGCCCCTCGAGGTTCACTTGGAGCTCGATCGCGACGCCGCACGCCGTCGCGTCGCCGCCGAGCGGCTCCTCGACCGGCGCCACCACCGACGCGCGTGACAGCGCCCGCGCCACGCGCGCTTGGCTCGGCGAGCGCCACACCTCCCCCCGCTCCCCATCGATGAGCAGCGACTCACCCTCGCGCACCGCCATCAGCGCCGAGCCCACCCCCACCACCGCCGGCAGCCCCATGGCGCGCGCCAGGATCGCGGTGTGCGAGTCGCTCCCCCCGAGCGCCGTGATCAACCCGAGCGGCGGCGCGGACGCCCACCGCACGAGCTCCGTGGGGCTGATGTCCTCGGCGACCACCAGCCGGCCAGCGACACTGACTGGTTCCAGAGCCCCCAAGGCGCCACGTGGCTCAGGAGCGCCCTGCTCAGCAGCGCGGGTTAATTCTTGTCCCTGACGAACTGGCACATCGACCGCCAGCGCCGCCACGATCTCACGCCCAATGAACTCGAGGTCGTGCGCCCGCTCGGCCAAGTAGCTGTTCGGCTGCTCGGCGAGGCGCGCGGCGAGCGCGCGGGTGACGGCCCGCGTGGCCCAAGCCGCGGTGGCGCGCTGCTCACGGATGAAGGCCTCGATCTGCATCAGGAGGCCCTCGTCCTCCATCAGCATCAGGTAGGCCTCGAGGATCGACGCCTCCGCCGAGCCGAGCTCTCGCGCCGCGCCCTCCGCCGCACCCTGAACAGCACCCTCTGCCGCGCCCTGCGCGGCCGCCCTCAGCTCGGCGGTGGCGCGGCTCACCGCCGCCCGCAGCCGGCGCACCTCCGCCGCCACCCGCGACCGCGGCACGCGGCGCTCGACCTCACCGCCCACCTCGGCCGTCAGCACGCGCGCCACTCCGAGCCGCACCCCGGGCGACGCCGCGACGCCCCGCAAGGGCCCTCGCGACCGCCGCCTGGGCCCGCTCACGCCAGCGCCTGGCTCAGCGAGACGCGCGCTCCCCTCTCCCCCGCCGCTCCCCCGATGAAGGCTCGCTCGCGCCGCGCCCATCATCCCCCCTCGTCGAAGCCCGCCTCGATCAGCGCGCCGAGCGCCGCGACCGCCGCCTCGGCGTCATCGCCCGTCGCCTCCACGTCGAGCCAGGTGCCCTGCGCGCCGCACAACAAGAGCACGCCCATCACGCTCTTGGCGTTGGCCCGCTCACCGTCGCGCGCGACCCACACCGCGCTCTGGTAACGCGACGCCAGCGTCACCAGCTTCGCCGCGGCGCGCGCGTGCAGCCCCCGCTCGTTCACCACCTGAAACCGCCCCTGCGCCGTCATGGGGACTGCCCACCCTCCTCCTCCCGCGCTGGCCGCGCGAGCACCTCGCTGACGCGCGCGCAGCGATCGAGCAGCGAAGCGCTGGGGCCCCCCGTCGTGGTCACGGCTCCCCTTCCCTCTTCAGCTCGACTGGCGGCGGCCGCACCGACGCTGCCTCCGCCTCCTGATCGCGCCGCTCATCCACGACCCGCTGCACGTCGCGGTGGACGACGTCGATGCGCAGCTCGGTCAGCTCCTGGAGGCGACTCGCCAGCTTCTCGGTGATGGCGACCGAGCGGTGACGCCCTCCCGTGCAGCCGATCGCCACCGTGAGGTAGCTCTTCCCCTCCTCCTCGTAGCGCGGCAGGCAGTATTCGAGCAGCCCCTCCAGGTGCTGCAGCAAGCCACGCGTCGCCTCGTCTTCGAGCACGAAGGCGCGCACCTCGGGCTCGAGCCCGCTGTGCTCCTTCAGCTCGGGCACAAAGTACGGGTTCCTGACGAACCGCACATCGAACATCAGATCCGCGTCGACGGGCGCGCCGTACTTGAACCCAAAGGACACGAACCTCACGTGCAGCCGCGAGGCGGCGCCCGCGCCGGGGCCGAACTGATGCACGACGCGACGCCGCAGCTCATGCACGCTGAGCTTCGTGGTGTCGATCACCAACGAGGCGCGGGCGCGCAGCGGCGCGAGCCGCTCGCGCTCGACGTGCACCCCATCGAGGAGCGCCACCGAAGGGCGCTTGAGGTCGTCGTGGCTCAGCGGGTGGGGGCGCCGCGTGCCGCTGAAGCGGCGCAGCAGCGCCTCGTCGCTGGCGTCCAAGAACACCACGGAGAGCTCATGGCTCTCCGCGACGTCGTCGAGCTGCCGCGAGATGTCATCCAAAAAACTTCGGCCGCGGACGTCGAGGCCGAGCGCCACCTCGGTCACCGCGCCCGCCTCGCACGCGGCAAGGGTCGCGCCGATCACCGGCGTCGGCAAATTATCCACGCAGAAAAACCCGAGATCTTCGAGCGTGTTCAGCGCGGTGGACTTCCCGGCGCCGCTGAGCCCAGTCACCACCACCACCCGCGCCCGGCGCGCGCCGGCTTCCTGATCCGAGCGGCCCGGATCCGAACGGTCCTGAGCAGCGCTCCCAAGGCCGCCCTGAGACCCCTCGCGGACTGGCGCACCAGACGCGCTGGCGCCGCTCACCGCGGCCTCCAGCCCACCGGCGGTGGGACCGCGCTCTCGGTGCTCTGGCTGACACGCTCACCAGCCCCAGCCGAGCTCGGCTCGCCGAGCTGGGCGAGGAAGCGCGCCGCCGGGTCGCGCCCCGCGCGGCGGAGCAGCTCGCTGCGCGCGGCGATCTCCACGATCGAGCTCATGTTGCGCCCTGGCCGCACCGGCAACACCAACTCCGGCACCCGCACCCCCAAGATCTCGCGCGCCGAGCGCTCCACGCCGAGCCTATCGTACGCCGCGCTCGGGTCCCACAGCGCGAGCTGGATCACGAGGTCGATGCGCTTCCGCTCACGGATCGCCGTCACCCCGAACAAATCGCGGATGTCCAAGATCCCCAGCCCGCGCACTTCCATGTGGTTACGCAGCCGCTCGTTGGCGGCGCCGAACACCATCCCCGGAGGCCGGTAGTCGCACTCCACCACGTCGTCCGCGACCAAGCGATGGCCGTGCATCACGAGCTCCAGCGCGCATTCGCTCTTGCCGATGCCGCTCTGACCGAGCAGCAGCACGCCGACCTCGAACACATCCACCAGCACGCCATGGATCCGCGTTCGCGGCGCGAGCCGCTCGTCGAGCAGCTCATGGATCTTCGCGATCGCCTTCGAGGAGCGCTCCTCGCACGAGAAGAGCGGCGTCCCCAGCGCCTCGGCGGCGTCGACCACCCCCTGCGGAGGCCGCTCCCCGCGCGTCACCACCACCATGGACAGGCCCTCGAAGAACCGCGCGGCGCGCCGCCCTTGCTCCGCTTCACTCAAGCCCTGGAGGTAGCTGAGCTCCGTCTCACCGAGGATCTGCACGCGCGTCGCCACCACCCCATGGAGGTGCCCCGCCAAGGCGAGGCCCGACTTCTGGATGCGACGGTGGGTGATCCGCCGCGCCAGCCCCGCGGCGCCCGCGAGCAGCACCAGGCCCTGCCTCCAGAGTCGCAGCGCCGGATCGCCGAGCAGCTGCTCCACGCTGATGCTCGGCTCTGGCGCGGGCGCCCCAGGCGCTGCGGGAGACGAAGGCGCCGGAGGAGACGAAGGTGGAGCCACCGACGTCACCCCACCCCCTCGTCACGCACCCGGAGCAGCTCCATCACCTGCTCGGGCGCCTCCGCGCGGAGCAGCTCCGCGCGCATCTCCTCCGCGTGCAGCAGACGACTCACGCGCGCGAGCACCCGGAGGTGATCCGTCGGGCGACGCGGCCCCACCACCCCCACGGCGATGTGGACCAAGCCGCCGTCCAGCGCGCCGAACTCGACTCCGCGCGGAAACAGCACCAGCGCGGCGTGCTGCGCCGGCGCGGCGTCGACGAAGCAGTGAGGCACCGCCACGCCGCCGCCGATGCCGGTGCTCTGCAGCGCCTCGCGCTCGCGCATCGAGCGCGACAGCTCACCCGGCGTGCTGTGGCTGACGCCAGCGAGCAGCTCAGCCAAGCTGTCGAGCACGGCATCGCGGCTGACTGGTCCTGGGCCAGCGTGGATCTGGATCCGCGCCGGGGTGAGAAAATCAGTCAGCCGCGGCATGCCCACACGCTCCCTCATAGCGCCGATCAGCCGCCGCGTGGTGCCTTCCGTGTGACCTTCCTGGCGGGCGCAGCCGCTGCCGGAGCCTTCTTCGCCACCTTCTTCTTGGCCGCGGCAGGAGCTGCGGGAGCCTTCTTCGCCACCTTCTTCTTGGCGGCCTTCTTCGCGGTAGTCGCAGGAGCCGTGCGGCGCCGCGGGGGCGCGGGCGCCTCCTCCTCGTCGTCGTCATCCTCGTCGAGCTCTGCCGCTTCGGGCTCTTCAGGCGCGGCGCGCAGCGTCTCGCCGCTGCGCTTCTTCTTGGACTCCGCCACGCCCTTGCTCGCGCGGATCTGCCGCTCCAGCTTGTCGATCACCTTGTCGATGGACGCATACAGATCGCTCGTCGCCTCCTTGGCGTCGAGGTGCTCACCACCGCTCGAGATCTGGACCTCAGCGACGTGCTTGCGCTTGTCGACGGACAGCGTCACCTTCGCGCGCATCGGCTGACGCAGCAGCTTCTGCAGCTTGCTCACCTTGGCGAGGGTGTGGTCCTTGATCGCTTCGCTCGAGTCCAGGTGACGGAACGTGATGCTGATGTTCATCGGCTCTCCTGCGCTAGCCCTGGCGCGCCCACCTGACCGCGCCAGCGGCGCGGAGGGAACGGGGGTGTTGGCGGCACGTCACGGGCGTCCGGGGGTTCGGTGGGCAGCGGCTCACCACCTTGGCGAGCGCTACCACCGGCTAGCCGAAGCCTAGAGCACTGCCTCGCCTGCCACCAGCGCGGCGAGCGGCTGACTCAGCGCAAAACCTGCGGCGCCTCGTCGGTCGCGCGCGTTGCGCCCGGTCGGCGACTCCAGCCGCGCGCGGTGCGCTGCCAAACCCCCAACCCCGAGCTCCCTCACCCTCCTGCGCCACTGCAAGTGCCACGCGGCTCGACACCTCCGACCGCAGCCCACGCCTCTCACGCTAGAGACGCGACCACGCGGCCTCCCACCGCCCACCAAGCCCGCGCGCCGAGTCGATCCGACGCGCGCTCAGAACAGCTTCTTGCGCCGCGACGACGCCAAGATCCCAAGCATCTCGCGGTACTTCGCCACCGTGCGCCGCGCGATCTTGATGCCCTGCTCGCGCTCCAGCTCCTTGACGATGGCTTGATCGCTCAGCGGGCGCGCCTTGTCTTCCTCGTCGATCAGCTTCTTGATGGCCTGCTTCACGCTCTCGCTCGCGATGTCCTCGTCGGCGACGCGGCGGATGCTCGAGTTGAAGAAATACTTCAGCTCGAACAGGCCGTTCGGCGTGTGCATGTACTTGTTGGTGGTGACCCGCGAGATGGTGGACTCGTGCATCCCCACCGCCTCGGCGACGTCGCGTAGGATCATCGGCTTCAGGTGGCCGACGCCGTGCTCGAAGAAGTCCCGCTGCTTCTCGACGATCGCCTCCGACACCCGGATGATGGTCTTGCGGCGCTGCTCGATGGCGCGGATCAGCCACTGCGCGTTGCGCAGCTTCTCCCCCACGAATTTCTTTGCGGCTTTGTCCTGCATCAACTGCTTGGTGAGCGCCTCGTTGATGAACAGCCGACTGACGCCGCGGTCGTTGTCGACCACCACGAACTCACCGCCGTCGCGGATCACGTAGACGTCCGGCGTGATCCCGATGCTCTTGTCGTCCGTGTCGCTGTAGTTGCGCGCCGGGCGGCTCTCGAGCTTCTGGATCTCCTTGGCGATCTCGTACACCTCCTCCAGCGGGATCTTCATGTCCCGCGCGATCGCCTGGTAGTTGTGGCGCTCCAGGTGGTGCAGGTGCTTGTCGATGACCTCGACCTCGGTGGCGTCGTAGCCAAAATACTTCGCCTGCACCAGCAGGCACTCCCGGAGATTCCGCGCGGCAACGCCCACCGGGTCGAAGTTCTGGATCAGCTCGAGCACCAGCGGCGCGTCCTCCGGGTGCAGCCCCGCCTCCTCCGCCAAATCATCGATGGTGAGATCCGGGGTGCGCGTGCCGTCCGGGCGCTCCACCCCGCCGAGATCCAAGTAGCCCTTCTCGTCGAGGTTGCCGATGACGAGCTCCGCGAACACGCGCTCCTCGTCGTTGAAGTCGCTCATCTGGAGCTGCCAGCGCAAATGGTCAGCCAAGCTGCTCGGCTTGGTGAGGTTCTGCTCGATGGGCGGCAGCTCGTCGAAGCCCTGACGACTGAAGCCTGACTGCTGCTGACTCCGGTTCTCGAGGAACTTCTCCCAGTCCACCTCGCGCGTGGCCTTCTCCGTGTCACGCGACTGCTCGCTCCGGTTGTGGAAGATCTCCTCGTCCGACTTCTGGGAACGGTCGCTGGTCTCCCCCGCAGCGGCCGCCGCGGCCTCGAGCCGCCGCGCGCGCTCCGTCGGATCTTCCTCGACGAGCACGGGGTTGTCGTCGAGCTCCTTGCGGATTTCATCCACCAGCTCGAACCGCGACAGCTGCAGCAGCTTGATGGCCTGCTGGAGCTGCGGGGTGATGACCGGCTGCAGGGAGAGGCGGAGGTTCAGGTTCTGTTTGAGTTCCATGAGGGGCCCTCACCCGCCCGTGCGAGCACGACCACGGGCGTTGCGAGGAGCGTATCACCCTCGCGTCGCCGGCGCTAAGCAAGATCCGGGCCCAGCCTCCGTATCAAGCCCTTCCTCGATCCGCGCAGGGGGATCGGGGGGTTTGGCAGGTCACTGGGCCGCGAGCGCCGATCGGCCACCGAACGAGCTTCGCGGCGCCAGCGGCCTGGGCTCGTGCGCCGCAGCTCAACCCAGGTAGCGCTCGCGCACCAACGGGTGCTCCGCGAACGCCGCCGCGGGCACCGTGAGCTCCACCCGACCGTCCACCAAGAGCAGCGCGCGGCGGCTCAACCGGAGCGCCTCACGCACCCGATGATCGGAGAGCAGCAAGGTGGCGCCAGCCTCCACCCGGGACCGCAGCACGGCCGCCAAGAGCTCGGCGCTCTGCGGATCCACCCCGCTGAACGGCTCGTCACACAGGAGCACCGAGGGCTCCGTCACCAGCACCCGCGCCAGCTCCAGGCGCCGCCGCTCACCTCCGGAGAGCTGCCCGGCCCGCACCGTGAGTCGGTCCTCCAGGTGCACCTCCCGCGCGCGATCCTTCACCCGCGGCTCCCGCCCCGTCAGCTTCGCGAACGTCATCAGGTTGCTCTCCACCGTGAGCGAGCCGAGCACGCTAGGCGTCTGCGGGAGGTAACCCAGACCGAGCCGCGCGCGGCGCCACAGCGGCCACGAGCTGACGTCTTGACCCAATAGGGTCACCGTACCGCTCGCCGAGAGCTCGCCGGCCAAGGCGCGAAACAGCGTGGACTTCCCGGCGCCGCTCGGCCCAAGCACGCTCAAGGCCTCGCCCGGCGCCGCGCTGAGGCTCACCTCACTGAGCAGCTCACGCCCCGCGCGACGCAGGCTGATCCCTTGGCAGACGAGGCTCGCTGCGTCGGACATCACTCGCTGACGGCTAGCGCGGCGCGAAGGACAGTCACACGGACGGTGGGCGCCATGAAGTCAGGGGTGTTGACGTCGGGCCCGCGCGCGAAGCCATGTCAGCGCCGCGGCGCCCACGGGTCGATGAGGTCAGCGCCCTTTTTCCCACGCGGTTGCGGCGCCGCGCTGGGCTTGCCCGCCGCACCAGGCTTGCCCGCCGCTGGCGCCTCGAGCTCGTCGGCCGTTGGTTCTGCGCCACGCTTGCTCACAGGCGGCGTAGGAGAGCTCGAGTCGCCTTCCAGCGCCTGGAGCGACACGCTGCCGCTCACCTGCTCGAGGCGCACGCGGCGCGTGTCGAGGTCGATCGTGGCGCGCTTGGCGCGCAGCAGGCTCTTGCCCCGACGCACCTCCACGCCGCCGTGGAGCTCCGCACGCTTCTTCTGGGCGTCGAGCGACAGCCCGTCGCTCTTCAGCACGGCCCCATCGTAGCGCGCCGTGATCCCGCCGCGCGCCACGACGCGCTTCACGCGCGCGTCATCGTCGTAGCTGAGCTCCACCGTCTCGGACCGAAGCTCGAGCTTGCCGACCCGCACCACCACCTGACCGGTGAACAGCGCCTGGCCGCGCGCGACGTCGATGTCCAACACCTCGGCGCGCACCTTCAACGGCTCGCCGTCCACGGTGGTGAGCGGCAGCGCCTCGGCCGACTCCGGCGCGAGCCACGCGAAGGCGACGCCCGCCAACAGTAACACCGAGATCCACGACGCGAGCCTGCGCACGCGCCCAGCGTAGCCCACCTGGCGCGGGGCGCGTCGAGAAAAAGCCGCGCGCAGCGGAGAACGCTTCCGAAGCTCGAGGCGCACCGCACCCTCACTGTGCGGCTAGCCGAGCGCCCGAGCAGCGGCTCATTCGTCAGAATCGCTGATGGATTACAGGCGCGCGCGCAAGGCGTGGAGCAGCGTCAAGGGGTGCGGCCCAGCGCTCACGCCAGCGTGAGGCGCCTGCTCGCGGCACCACGCGAGCAGCAGCGCCCCGAGCGCGCCGTCCCGCTCGCCGTCCTCTTCGCCGAGCCACAGCGCGCGGTAGTCCGCCGCCGCGAAGCCGCCGATCAACCCGAGGAGCTCCGCGCGCTTCAGCCCCGTCACGCCGCTCTCGCCCACCAGCGGCGTCAAGGCCGTGACCCAGCGCTCCCGCGCGCGGGCTGCGGCGTAGCGCCGCCCTCCGGGATCCAGCTCACCGCGCTCGAGCTCGCGCCGGAGCGGCAGCAGATCACGCTCCAAGGCGGCGCGCGCCGCGCGGAGCGGCTCGACGAGACGACCGGCCTCGATCGCGTCGGCCAAGCTCCGCTCCGGGGGAGCCTCCAGGGCGCTCGGGGGCGCGGGCGGCAGCGCCTCGAGCGCCCGCCGGAGCTCCGCCGTGAGGCGCGGTAAGCGGAGCTGGCCCGCGTCACGACGCAGCGCCGCCTCGAGCATCAGAATCTCTGACCAACCGGAGCTGGCGCGGGTGGCGTCGCTGGATGCTTGCCGCGCGGAAACGGCAATCACCGGGTACGCCGGGGTGAGCTCCGCCGCCGCGAGGCCTGACTCCACGTGCGCCAGGCAGGCAGCGCGCGCGGCGGCGTCCAAGCGGTCGAGCTTGTTCACCACCAGGATCAAGGGGAGCCCGCGCTCGCGGAGCGCCCGGAGGCGCTCGATCTCGCTCTGCGAGAGCGGCTGCGTGGCGTCGAGCAGCCACAGGGCGACGTGGGCGTCGTCCACCGCCAGAGTCACCGCGCGCGTGTGCTCCGCGTGCCCCGAGTTGAAGCCGGGGGTGTCCACCAACTCCAGCTCTCGGAGCGCCTGGTGCGGCGTGTGGATCACCACGCGAAGGACCTCCGGCGCCGCGATCAGCGCGCTCGCATCGCTCGTGAGCGGCAGCACGCGCGCGCTGCCATCCACCAGCTCGAGCCGCAAATACGGATCGCACGCGAAGGCCAGGTGGTGGCTCTTGGCGGTGGTCGGCACCACCCCCACTTGGGTCAGCTCCTGCCCCAGCCAGGCGTTGATGAACGAGGACTTGCCGGCGTTGAACTCCCCCACCACCGCGACCCGCAGTGGCCGCGAGAGGTCGGCCTCCAGCGCCATGAGGGTCTCCCTAAAATACAGATTAACTGACGAATCGCCCGGCAAGTGAAGCACAGCGACAGACTCTGCGACCCCCTCGAGCCACCTGAGCAGCTCAGCCACCCGCTCGGGCGTGAGCAGCGCGCCCAGCGTCTCCGTCAACAGCTCTTCAGCCCAACTGCCTTTCTGCAGCGGGCTCGCGAGCAGCGCCTCGAGCCGCGCGGTGCCCGCTCGCGTGAGCGCGCGCTGGAGCGTCGCCTCCTCCTCCGAGAGCGCCGCGCCGTGGCTCTCCAGCGCCTCCGCGGCGCGCGTGAGATCGGCCGCGCTGCGGGTGCACACCGCCAAGGCCGCGTAGCGCCGCAGCCACGCCACGCTGGCGCCCGCCGCCGCGCCCTCGGCCAGCGCCGCGCGAGCCGCGTCGAAGCGCCCCTCGGCCTCCGCGAAGGCCGCGCGCCAACCTGAGTGCTCCTGCCACCCCAACGCCGACACCACGTCCCTCACCCGCGCGATGAAGACGGCGTCATCCGCGCGCACCAAGTGCGCCGCCACCGCGGGCCCCACCCGCGGCGCCTCGAGCAGCAGCGCGCGGGTGAGCGCCCAGCTCGCGCTCGCGTCACCACAGGCAGCCCAAGCGCGGCCGCGCATCAGCCAGCCGTAGCCGTCGAGCACCTCCGGCGCCGGCGCCGCGTCCGCCAGGCCAAGCGCCTCGTCCACCCGCCCGCTGTCGAGCAGCGCCTCCACCTGGCGCCAGCGAAAGGCCGCGCTCTCACGCCCCGTGAGCCCCACCCGCGCGAGCCAGCGCTCCGCCCGCGCCACGTCCCCCCGGTCCAGGTCCAGATCGCACAGCCAGATCCGCGCGGCATCGGCCGCCGGGCGCGGCCCGTCTGCTTCGTCTGCGCGCTCGAGCGCTCGCTGCGGCGAGCGCCCGAGCGCCGCCTCGGCCTCCGCGAGGCGATACCAGACGTCAGCGCGGTGAGGCAGCAGCGGGGCCAGGCGCGCGAGCGCATCCGAAGCCTCCTCGAGCAGCCCGCAGGCTCCCGTCACGTCGGCCCACAAGAGCAAGGCGCTGGGCGACGCCGGTGAGAGCTCGAGCAGCTCTTCAGCGGGCTGCAGCGCCTCCCAGGGCCGCCCTGCGGCGAGCGCCGCGAGGCTCGCCTGACGCAGCCGCTCACCGCCCCGCGCCAGCACCTCCACGCGGCTCAGCCAGGCCTGGAGCTGCCCCTTGACCTGTCTCGAGCTAAGACCCGCGCGACGCTCCACGGCGCTAGCATGGGCTCATGGCGCCCCGTTCCGGAAGCGGAAAGCCGAGCCAAGCGGCGCGCGGCGCACTAGCATGCAACTCGTGCACCGGAAGGAGGGAGGCGGCACCACCGCCAGCGCGCGCATCAAGGCGCTGCTGATCCACGTGCACGCGCGCTCGGGCCCCGACGCGGCGGCCTCGCTGCTCCTCGAGACACGGCTCGATCGCGACTACCTCGAGGACGAGACGCGCCCCATCCCCTTCGAGCGCTGGCACGCCGGGCTGATCGCCTTCACCCGGCGCTGGGGCCGTGAGGCGCTCGCGGCGCTGGCGCCCGCGCTGGTGGCGGAGGAGGTGCTCGGCGCCTGGGGCCGCGTGCTGCGCGGCGCCACCGCACCCCACGAGGCCCTGGCGCAGCTCGATGGCTTCGGGGGGGACGACACGGACGCCGATCGCTGGGAGGTGCAGCGCGCCGCTCCCGGGCGCTGGCGCGGGCGCCTGCTCCTCGTGCGCGATCCGGCGCACGAGCGCGACGGGCTGTGCGCGCTCGCGCGCGCCGCTGAGCTCGCGGCGGTGCCGCTCTTGTTCGGGTGGGCGGAGGGGCGCGCCCAGCTAGTTCGCTTGGCTGTCGATGAGGGCTACGCCGAGTTCGAGCTCTGCTGGCGCGAGGCGCGGCGCGCGTTCCCCGTGGGCGCGCTGGTGGGTCTAGGCCTCGCGCCGCTCGTCAGCACCCTGATGGATCAGCCGCCGCTCACCGCCGCGCTCGCGGGTGTCGGCGGCGGCCTCGGGGGCGCACTGGCGGGCGCTTGGCTCACCCAGGAGCAGCGCCAGCGGGCTCGCGGCCAGGCCCAGCTGCTCAAGATCCAAGCGCTCGAGCGGCTGGCCGCGCTCCGGGAGCAGCGCGAACGAGGAGAGCTCGGTTACCACGCCGGCGCGGTGGTCGCCGGCAACTACCGGCTCGGGCGTCAGCTGGGGATCGGCGCCAGCGGCTCCATCTTCGAAGCCACGCGGCTGAGCGACCACGCCGAGGTGGCCATCAAGCTGCTGCGCACCCCGATCGCTCACGACACCGTGGCGGCGGATCGCCTGCGCCGTGAGGCCGCGGCGCTCGGCCTCGCGTGGCACCCCAACGTGGTGGAGGTGTACGACGACGGCCACCTGCCCGATGGCACCAGCTACCTCGTGATGGAGCGGCTCCACGGCGAGACTTTATCAGCAAAGCTGACCGAATCGCCGCTCGAGCCCGCTGAGGTGCGGCGCATCGCCCTCGAGATCTGCGAGGCGCTCGAGGCCGTGCACGCCGCGGGGGTCATCCACCGTGACCTGAAGCCGAGCAACATCTTCCTGGTAGCTGGCGCGCCGGGGGAGCCGCCGCGGGTGAAGCTGCTCGACTTCGGGGTGGCCCGGGTGGAGTGGGCGGAGACCCGCATCACCCAAGCGGGGACGCCGGTCGGCACGCCAGGCTACATGGCACCCGAGCAGGAGCAGGGGATGGACGTCGACGCCCGGAGCGATCTGTTCGCGCTCGGCGGGGTGATCCAGGAGTGCCTGCTCGGCGCGCCGCCGAGCGAGCGCCGCTCCATCGAGCCTCGCGAGCACCCGAGCGGTGTCCAGCGCGTGAGCCGAGCGCTGCCACGCGCTTGGCGGGTGCTGCTCGAGCGCGCCATGGCCCTCGAGCCGAGCCAGCGCTTCCCCGATGCGCGCCGCTTCAAGGAGGCGCTGCTCGAGCTGGATCCACAGCAAGGCGACCCCGAGCTCGAGCCGACCAGCGCCCCGTCGGCGCACTGACCGATTCCATTCGTGGGACAGACCATGACGCAGCTCCGTGCGCGGCTCGATCGGGGGGTTGGGCACCCCCTGGGGGGGCAGGCACGGGGGCCTGCCCCTACATCAATCATTTCAATGACTTACAGGTCAGGTTGAATGGTGTGGATGATATATGTCTGCCCCCCTTTCCCTAGCGGCAGCGTGACGCGCTCGGCGCCCTTCAGCTCCGTGAGCTCCCGCAGGAGGCGCCGCTCCACCTGACGCGCGGGCAGCTCCGCGCCTGGCTCGTGCAGGAGCACCACCGCCTCGGCGCGGCGGCGTTCGAGCAAATGGGGATCGATCTGCTTGCTGGTGTGGCCGCCCGGCAGCTCCGCGATCCGTGGGTCGGTCACCCCCGCGAGGTCGATCACCTCGGCGCCCGTAGCCAGCACCCAGCCCACGTCCAGCGCGGCCACCCGGCGCCCCGTGAGGTGCGGCGTGGCCGCCTCGATCAGCCGCTCCCGATCCGCCATCACGTGCCGCGCGGAAGCGCCCGAGTGCCACTGCATCAGCCCCGCGGCGGTGAGCACCAGCGCGCCCCGCGCGAGCTGCGAGCCCCAGTGCGTGCGCCAGGCCAGCTCGGCCGCCACCCGCGCCGCGAGCGGCAGCACCGGCACGTACAGGCGAAACAGCGCCATCCAGTCGCCGCCCACCAAGACCAGGCTCACGGCGTGCGCCCCGAGCGCAGCCGCCGCCACACGCCCCGCGTACGACAGCCGCCCGAGCCCCCACGGCGCCACCACACACAGGTACCCTGACAAGATCCAACCCCCCAGCGCGTAGCGCAGGCCGTGAGGCAGATCGCTGGGTTTGGCCAGGCTACTCAGCGGCGCTGGGCCCTCGAACCAGATCAGGCGAGCGGCGATCACGAGCGCGCTGGGGAGCAGGCCCACCGCGAGGAGCAGCAGCCGCCAGCGCCACGCTGGCAGCAGGCCCGCGGCGCCGAGCCACAGCACCAGCACCGCGGGCAGGAGCTCCGGCCGCCACGCCGCGGCGACGCCCAGCGCGAGCGCACCGGGGAGGCAGCGCACGAGCCGGGGCCCAAGGCCCCAGTGACCTGCCAAACCCCCAAAATCCCCAGCGAAATCGAGCATGAGAGCGGCCCCCAACGCGACGAGCAAACAGGCCCAGGGCGTCTCCATGCCGCTGCTCGCCCAAGCGCCGGCGCAAGGGACGAGCGCGAACAGCGCGAGCCAACCGAGCCCCCGCGCCCCGAAGCGGGCCAGCCAGGCGCCGAGCCAGGCCATCGTCACGAGCCACGCGGCGGCGCCCGCCGTGCGCGCGATCTGCAGCGCTTCGAGCGCGCTGGCTGGCTTCGCGAGCGCGAGCAGGTGCGCGTAGCCGAGCGGCGTCACGGCATCCACCAGCTCACCTGACGGATTCACGCGATAGCCCAAGCCCGCGCTCAGGTTGGCGGCGACGCGCGCCGTGATCAGCGCGTCATCGACGGTGTAGCCCCAGCCCCACAGCACCATGCCCGCGCCGAGCAGGAGACCGACGAGCGCCCCCGCCCCACGCGAGCCGCGCCCCCCACCCTGGCCCCGGCTGCTCTCCAAACGACTCACGCGAGCCGAATCCTGCCCTAGCCCGCTTGAGCGCGGGTGTCCAAAACCCGGCCAAGCCCGCGGGAAAGTTCGGCCTCCTGGCTCGGCTCCCTACGATTGCCCTCGCATGTCGGCCCTGCACGTCGTCGTTCGTCCCCGCCCCCAAGGTCCCCCCGGTACCCCCCTCAGCTCGCTCTATGGCCTGTTCGACGTGGTCGTCGATGGGGTCAACCTGACGGCGCGGATCGGCGAAGGTGAGGCGCTCGCCCTGCTGGGTGAGCTGGGTCACGCCGTCGCGAGCCTCGCGACGGGCCGCCACGCGCGCGCCACCCTGAACCTGTACGCCGACGTGGAGGCGTGGGAGCTCGGCCTCGAGCGCGTCGGGGAGCAGGTGCTGCTCAGCGTGTTCCGCAGCGGGCCGGTGGCGGAGGTCGCCGTGTTCGAGCGCAAGGTCAGCTTGCAGGCCTTGATCGATGGGACCCGCCGCGCGCTGGCCGAGCTCGAGCCCCCCGCGCGCGCGCCCACCCCCGTCGCTGCCTTGGTGCGCTCCGCCCGCGCGGCGCTCGAGCGAGGCACCCCCCCGACCCGCGCCCTCGCCACCCCGCGCGCGCCCGCGCGCGTCCAGCTCAAGACGCAAGACGGCCTGGGCCTGGCGATGGCCGCCGCGTTCCGCACCGGCCGCGCGGATCAGCGGGGCGCCAGCGTGGAGCGCGCGGATCTGCACGCGCTGCTTGGCTTGGGGCAGCTCGAGGTGTCCAAGAACGGGAAGACAGCGCGCCTGTCCGACGTGCACCTGTTCCTGATCGCCGAGCGCTTGGTTCAAATCGCTGACGATTTGCTCGAGGCCTGGCGCTCGGGGCGCGCCCTGATGCGGCGCTTCGAGGTGGGCGGGGCGCGCTTCGGGCTCCGTCGTGGTCCGAGCGACTCGCCGGTGGCGCTCACCCTCAGCGCCAGCCAGCAGGGTCCCGACGCGCCGAGTATCACCTTCCCGGAGCTGAAGGCGCCCGCCCTGGTGGACGGCGTCACGCGCCTGGTGCGCGCGCTGGCCAGTGCCTACATCGAGCACGACCCGAGTCAGCGCCAGAACCTGCGCCTGCTCGCGCTGTCGAGCGCCGCGGCCAGCCTCGCCGAGCGCCTGGACGACGCGCTGTGCGACGACAGCCTGACCAACCCCGAGCCGGAGAGCTACGCCTCGTTCGGCTCACGCCGCGCCACGCGGCACTCCGTTGGGATGTGGGAGCACGGCGGCAAGATGCGCTTCATGCCGCGCTGGGTCGCCACCGTCCCCGGCATCGACTTGCGCGCCACCTTCCTGTGCGGCGATCGGGTGGTGGTCGGCGCCGCGCGCGAGACGGCGTGCATCGATCGCGCCACCGGCGAGATGCTGTGGCGGCAGCCCACCCAACGCGCGGCGGCGGTGGTGACGCCCGCCGGCCTCGCGCGGCTCCACCCCGACGGGCGCGTCGATTTGGTGAGCTTGGATGACGGTGAGGTCCGCTTCCGTAAGCAGCTGGCGCCGCGGGTGCCGAGCGGCGCCTCGGGCGCGGTGGTGCACACGCCCGGGCTGCCGAAGTTGCTCGTGGTGGCGGAGGGCGAGCGGCAGATCACGGCGCTCGACTTGGTGAGCGGCGAGGTGCGTTGGCGCCACACCGCGCGCCGCCCCGGCGCCTACCGCATGCGCCGCGCGGGCAAGCTGCTGCTCACCGGCGGCGGCGACTCCTCGCTGTTCGCGCTGGACGTGACCACCGGAGACGTCGTGTGGCGCGCGCGCGATCGCATGCCCTTCCACGCCGACGTCACCATCGACAAGGACACTGCCTTCGCCATGAGCGCCGCCGCGAGCGGCCCCTGTCGGCTGCACTGCATCGATCCGTGGACCGGGAGTGAGCTGTGGCGCGCCGACATCCCGGAGCACAAGGCCCGCGGGCAGGCGCCGCTCGTCACTCAAGAGGTGGTGATCGTGCCCACGCGTGACAAGCGCGGCGTCGGGGCCCGCGCCTTCCACCGCGACACCGGCGAGCCGCTGTGGGAGCAAGCGCCAGGGCTCGCCTCGGCGACCACCGCTTGGCTGGCGGTGGATGACGCGGTGCTCATCAACAGCGACGCGGGCACCTTCATTTGCCTCGACGCGGCGACCGGCGTCGTGCGCTACAGCCACGTCTTCTCACGCTCGGTGGACGCCGATCAGCCGCGACGCCTGGAGCCGGTGCTGAGGAGCGGCGCGCTGTTCGTGCCGCAGCACGAGATCCACGTGGTGCGCCCCAAGGATGGCGAGGTCATCGGCTGCGTCCCCACCGACTTGATCCCCGATTTGCTGCGGGTGGACGAGCGCTGCGATGTCTACGTGGCGGAGGAGAGCGGGCACCTGGCGGCGTTCGGCGCCGCGCCGCGACTCTCCGTGGTGGGGCGCCGCTAGGACGACGAACGGTTCACCGTGGGTCGTCCTCGAATCAGCGAGCTAGCGCGCCAATCCAGCTCAACCCGAGTGCGCTTCGCCGCCGTCGATGAACAGCGTGTTGCCCGTCATCCAGTAGGTGCAGGGCTGCGCCAGCGCCACGATCGCGTGCGCGATGTCCTCCGGCAGGGTGAGGCGGTGGGTCGGCACCTTGCGGATGGCCACCTCGGCGATCTTGTCGTTGTTGGGGATCTTCTTGAGCGCCGGTGTGTCGGTCACGCCGGCGCACAGCGCGTTCACCGTGATGCCGCGCGGCGCGAGCTCCATCGCCAGCTGACGGCAGTGCGACTCCAGCGCGCTCTTGGCGGCGCTCACCGCGCCGTAGCCGCCCCACGTCTCCCGCGCGCCGTTGGAGGTCATCGCGTAGATGCGACCCTCGCTCGACATCAAGTCGCGCTCCAGCACCGCCTGCGTCCAGTACACCAGGCTGTGCGCCATCACGTCGCAGGTCATGTCCATCTGCCGCGGCGTGAGCTGCTCCTTCGGATCCGCGTCCACGAAGGGGCGGAGCGTGCCGAACGCCAGTGAGTGGAGCAGAACGCGGACTTGCTCGCCCTGCCCGCGCTCGTCGAAGCGACGCTTCACCTCATCCAGCACCTCGGCGCGGCGCTGCTCGTCGGCGGCGTTGACGTTGAAGAACCACGCCTCGCGCCCGAGCCCACGGATCTCCTCCGTGAGCTGCTCCACCGCGGGCATCGTGGCGCGCCGATCGAGGTGCACCCCGATGATGTGGCAGCCTGCGCGCGCCAAGGTCCGGCTCACGGCGGCGCCGAAGCCGCTCGACGCCCCCAAGATCAACGCCCACCCCGTGAGGGATGGCAGCGCCACATGGTTGGTTTCGCTCATCGCTCTGGCGCTCTACTACAGCCGAAGGGCGGTGTGAGCCCCATCCGCCGCCGCGTCCGCCGTCTCCGCCGCCTTGCTGCGCACGAACGTGGCAATTTGTCGCATCGGCACGCGCGTCGGGCACACGCGCTCCTTCTGCTCCAACACCGCGCTGGGCACGTGAGCGAAGCTCCGCGCCGCGGCCACGTAATCCGGCATGCTGCGGGAGCCCGCCAACATCAGCGACATCACCCCCTGGTACTCCCCCTGCGAGGCCTCGATGCGCCCCTGCTCACCCGCGTCACACAGCCCACAGGCGATGCAGCCCCCGAAGCCTGCCATCGCCTCACGCTCCTCCGGGGTCACCGCTGGCAGCCGATCGGCGGCGTAGTTTGCCCGAAACGCCTGGAGCCCCGGCGCCCGCCGCGGCCCGAACCAACGCCGCCAGTAGGTGAGCAGCACCGCCCAGGTGAGCAGCAACACGGCCTTCAGGCGCCCAGACACGGGCTCACGCTAGCACGCCAAGTAGTAGCCCATGAGGTTTGGGGGTTGGGGGTTCACTCCCTCCTAGTGCGTGACGTGGTCTTCAAGAGACGCTGTTCATGCGTCGCGCGGCGCTCGGGTCACGGTCCTCGACCTCATGGGCGTCTTCGCGTGGTCTTGAAGAACGTCGTGCGGAGTCTCGGGGATTTGAAGAGCTGGTTGGACGGCACCGCCCCGGTGCGCCCCGTGAGACGCCGCTGGGCGTCACTGTGACGCCCCGAGGTGACGCTGTGACGCCCCGTGTGACGCATCTAACTCATTGAAATCACTGGAGTTATTGTTGGCACGCCGGGTGCTCTAGGCCAAGCCATGGAGACCCAAGCCGCCGTGACCTCCCTCCCCCTGCGCCCCGTCGAGACCCCGGAGACGGCTGAAGAGCGCGTCCTGCTGGTGGGCCTGCTGAGGGACGACCAGCGCGCCTGGCAGACCTTCAACGCCCGCTACTCGCGGCTCATCTACCGCTGCATCACCAAGGTCACCGGCCGCTTCAGCGCCGTGGTGGGCCCCGACGACATCCGGGAGATCTACGCGGCGCTCTGCCTCAGCCTGCTGGCCAACGACAAGCGCAAGCTGCGCACCTTCGAGCCTGGCCGCGGCAACAAGCTCGGCAGCTGGATCGGGATGCTGGCCATCCACGCGGCCTACGACTACCTGCGGGGTCTCAAGCGCGAGCCCAAGCGCGGCTGCCTCGCCGAGGCGGAGACGCTGAGCAGCCAGACGCCGGACCCCTATGAGCAGGTGCTGATGCGCCAGCGCGCACGGATCGTGGCGCGGCTGCTCGAGAGCTTCAGCGACAAGGACCGGCAGTTCATCACCCTCTACTACGGTGAGGGCCTGGACCCCGAGGTGATCGCCGATCAGATGCAGATCAGCGTGAAGACGGTGTACAGCAAGAAGCACAAGATCCGCACCCGACTCGCGGAGCTGCTCCAGGGCGCGGCGCTCGCCGCCTGAGCCCGCTCGGCCAGTCTCCTCACGAGGAGCCCGGTCACGTGGCCGGGCTCCGGCGTTTTTGGCCGCCGAAACCAGCAGCCCGCTCAAACGGCGCGGCCAGCGGTCAGGGTGAGCCGCGGAGCGTTTCTCCCGCCTGGGCGGCAAACTGATCGGCGCTCGAGGGAGCTTTGCTATACCCGGCGCCGTGGTGGCGCGTCGTCTCATCGTCGGAGGAGCCTGCTTGCTGGCGCTCGGCTGCGGCGGCACGGCCTCCGGCCCAGCTGCCTTGGCGCCGGGCGCTCACGCTGGGATCGAGGTGGCCGAGAGCGAGGGGCGCCCGCGGCTCTCGCTGGTGCAGCGCGCCGCCACGCCGAGCGCCGCCGCGGCGCTGAGCGTGGCTCACGATCTCGGCCCCGCCGCCTCCGCGGCGCTGGGTGGCCTCCTCGAGGCGCGCCTTCAGGGCGCCGGATTCCCGGAGGCGCGAGCCGAGATCCACGGCCTGGGCATCATCCTGGTGACGCCCGTGAGCGCGGGCGGCGCCGAGCGCTTCGTCACCGCTAGCCACCGGGCCCTCACCGCGGCGCTGCCCGCCACGGGTCCCGATCTCGATCGCGCCGCGCGGCACCTGGACGCCCTGAAGAGCCACCGCGACGAGCTCGAGAGCGCGCTCGCGCCCTGCACCGGGGGCCTCAGCCTGGCGCCGGGCGCTCCCGTGCCCGATCTGCGCACCCCCGCGGGGCGCGCCCAGCTCGCGAGCTGGCTCGCGCGGGTCGCGGCGCCGCGAGCCAGCGCGCTGGCCGTGGTCGGCCCCAGCGAGCTGCTCGCGGAGGCGCGAGCGGCTCACGCGGCGCTGCCCGAGGTGGCCTCCAGTGAGCCCGCCCCCAGCGACCCCTGGCCTGCGCGGGACGTGTTGGTGAGCGGAACGAACGACACCGCGGCGCACCTGAGCGTGGCGCTGCGAGCGCCCGATCCCGCGCGGGTGATGGCGAGCGCGGAGTCCGTGAACCAAGGACCGCTGCGGGAGCGCCTGGCGGCGCTGGGGCTTAGCCCCGAGCCGGCGCTCGGCGTGATCCGTCCCCGCGGTGGCTGCCTGCTCGTGGGGGTGCCGCTACAAGGCAGTGAGGCTGACCCAGCGCGCGTCGCGGTCATCCTCGACGATGAGCTGCGGCGGGCTTGGGCGGACGCGCCCAGCGACCGCTGGTACCTGGATGATCCGGTGGTCCGCTCGGGGGATCCTCGAGAGGTCGCGGGGCGAGCCAGCTGGCGCTCGCTCACGGGCCAAGCCGAAGCGGCGCCGCTACGCCGCTTCATCGCCCACCGCCCCGGCGCGGCGCAGGCCGCCGAGTCGCTCAGCGCCGAGCGCCTCGCGGCCGCCGAGCGCACCGCGCGCGTGGAGGTGCCGCTCGCGAGCCAACACGAGCCGGGGCTCGGCGGCATCGAGCTGCTCCTCGCGAGTCCCTGCTCACCCGCCGACGAGGACGCGAGCACCGCCGGCAGCGCGGCGCTGTGGGCCACCACGGCGGCGCTGGATGGCGGTGAGCCAGGGCTCACCGTGCGTCCCTGGATCACGAGCCACGGCGTCGGGCTGTGGGTGGAGGCGCACCGCAGCCGCCCCGGTGAGTCGCTCTCGGCGCTGGCCGAGCGCGCCGCGCGCGCCGCCGGGCAGCGCCTCACGCGCCCGCTGCCGAACGCCGACGTCACCCGTGGCCGTGAGCAGCTGCTCGCGGAGCTCGGCGCCGAGCCAGACGCCGTGTGGGACTTGGCGCTCGAAGCGAGCGTGGGGCCGCACCCCTCATGGCTCGTTCCGCGCGGCACCTGGAGCAGCGTGAGCCTGCTCGGCGCCCCGCAAGTGGAGCGCCGCCGCCGACTGTCGCTGCGCGGTCCCTGGCGCGCCGCGCTCGTCAGTGGGAGCGCCGAGGCGCTGCCCATCGTGAAGCGTGAGCTGGGGCGCTGGCTGTGGCCTCACCACGATCCCGAAGCGCGCTGTGAGGCGGCCCGGCCGCGCGCCGCGCAGCCAGGGCTCTACCGCGTGAAGCCGCCGGCGGACACCACGCCGGCGAGCCGCGCGCGGATCGTGGTGGCGCTGCCCCCCTCCAGCGCCGAGCGCTCGGAGGCGGAGCTGCTCGTGTGGCTCTTGAGCCGCCCCGGCGGCTGGCTCGCTGGCGTGCTCCCCAAAACGCAGGCCGCCACGGCGACGGCCACGCTGCTCGGCGGCGCGCGCGCCGCGGCGCTCTCCATCGAGATCCAGGCGGAGGAGGCCGGCGTGGAGGAGGCAGTGACCAGCGTGCGCGCGCTCCTCACGCGCCTCGCGCGCGGCGCTGTCTCCCCCCGCGAGTATGAGCTGGCCACCCTGGCGCTCGAGGCGCAGGGCGCCGAGCGCGCCTACGATCCCGCGCATCGCGCCGTGGCGCTGTGGCTCGGACGCAGCGTGCAGCCCCCGAAGACGCAGCTCGATCGCTTGAAGCAGCTGATGCAGAGCCTCGAGCCGAGCCGTCACGTGGTGGTGCTCGCCGAGGCGCCGTGATCGCCACCCGTGGGCTCCGAGCGACTGCAGCGCCGCGGGGCGCGACCCAGCGGGACCAACCCCCTGCCCTCCCCACCTCCCCACCTCGAGCGCTGCCGTGAACGACGCCGCGAGGAGCCCAACGCGCGCGTGCTGTGCCCTCGCTAGCGCGTGTTCCACGCTCGGGGCGCCCGTGGTAGCGGAGCCCGCATGAGCCCAGCGTCGCCCCCGAAGCACCAGTCGGTGCTCATCCTCGACTTCGGATCCCAGTACACGCAGCTCATCGCGCGGCGCGTGCGCGAGAGCCACGTGTACTGCGAAATTCACCCGGGGACGCTGCCGCTCGAGCGCGTCGAGGCGCTCGCTCCGAGCGCCATCATCCTGAGCGGCGGGCCCGACAGCGTGTACAGCGAGCGCGCCCCGAAGGTCGACCCCGGCGTGTTTCGCCTGGGGCTGCCGTTGCTGGGGATTTGCTACGGGCAGCAGCTGATGGCGCGGGAGCTGGGGGGGCAGGTGGAGCCGAGCGACCACCGCGAGTATGGGCCAGCCGAGCTGACCATCGACGCGCAGCAGGGGCCGTTCCAGCCTTTTTCCGTGGGAGAATCGCTCGGCGTGTGGATGAGCCACGGTGATCGCCTGACGGCGCTGCCGCCCGGCTTCCAGCGCCTGGCGCACTCCCAGGGCGCGCCGTTCGCCGGCATCGGCGATCCCGAGCGGCGCCTGTACGGCATCCAGTTTCACCCGGAGGTGGTGCACACGCCGCGCGGCCGCGAGCTGCTCGAAGCCTTCTTATTCCACGTGGCAAAGCTGTCACCCAGCTGGACGCCCGGCTCCTTCGTGGAGGAGTCGGTGGCGCGCGTCGCGGCCCAGGTGGGCCCGGACGAGCACGTGGTGTGCGGGCTCTCGGGCGGGGTGGACTCGAGCGTCGCGGCGCTCCTGTGTCACCGCGCCTTGGGCGACCGGCTGACCTGTATCTTCGTGGATAATGGCCTCCTGCGGCAGGACGAGGCGGCGCAGGTCGCCCAGATGATGGGCGAGCACTTCCAGCTGAACCTGGTGACGGTCGACGCGCGCGAGGCGTTCTTGAGCCAGCTTTCGGGCGTGACGGACCCTGAGCAGAAGCGCAAGATCATCGGGCGCGTGTTCATCGAGGTGTTCGAGGCGCACGCGGCGAAGGTGCAGGGCGCGAAATACTTGGTCCAGGGCACGCTCTACCCGGACGTGATCGAGAGCGTCAGCGTCAAGGGGCCGAGCGCCGTGATCAAGAGCCACCACAACGTGGGCGGGCTGCCCGAGCGCATGAAGCTCTCGCTCATCGAGCCGCTGCGCGAGCTGTTCAAGGACGAGGTGCGCGCCGTCGGTGAGGCGATGGGGATGCCACACGAGGTGGTGTGGCGCCAGCCCTTCCCCGGCCCGGGCCTCGCGGTGCGCTGCCTCGGTGAGGTCTCCGAACCACGCCTCGCGGTGCTCCGCCAAGCGGACAGGATAGTTGACCAAGAGATCCGACGCGCCGACCTGTATGACGCCGTGTGGCAGTCCTTCGCGGTGCTGCTCCCGGTGCGCTCCGTGGGCGTGATGGGCGACGACCGCACGTACGAGGAGACGTGCGTCATCCGCGCCATCCACTCGAGCGACGGCATGACCGCGGACTGGGCCCGGCTGCCGCACGAGCTGCTCGCCGTGATGAGCGCGCGGATCATCAACGAGGTGAAGGGGATCAACCGCGTGGTGTACGACATCAGCAGCAAGCCCCCCGCCACCATCGAGTGGGAGTGAGCGCGTGATGGTGACTAGTCAGCTCAGCGCCCTAACACGTGGTTTTGGGGGGTTCGCCTTGATGGCGCTGATCACGCTGGGGTGGCTGTGCGGCTGTGGTCCAGGCGCAGGCCGCGCCGCGGTGTCGATGCGGATCACCGGCCCCGCGGACACCCCGCGCGACGCCTCGGTGTTCATCGACGAGGAGTACGTCGGCCCGCTCGGCTTCGTCGCCGCGCGCGGTGTGCGGCTGCCCGTCGGGGAGCACCGCATCACGGTGCAGAAAGACGGCTACTTCCCCTGGGACGCCTGGGTGGAGGCAGATCGCCAGCCGGTGCAGCTGCGGGTCGAGCTGATCCCGATCCCTGACTGAGCCGGGGGCTGGCCGTCCGGATCGAAGGCCCGCGGCGCCAGGCCGCGTTCCCCGAAATCGCCTTGCCGAAGCACGCGACCTCGACAATAACTCTCCCCCTCGGGGTGTACCTCAACCTGGTAGAGGGCCGGCTTTGGGTGCCGAACGTTGTAGGTTCAAATCCTATCACCCCGACCACGCGACGCCGCTAGCGGCCTTGGAAGCGCGGGGGGCGCTTCTCCAGGAACGCGGCGAGGCCCTCGGCGAAGTCGCTACTCTCGAAGCAGGCGTCCACCAGGCCCTGGGCGCGGACCAGCTCGGCGGTGTCGCGCCGGAGCAGCGCGCTGAGGCCCGCCTTCACCGCGCGCAGGGTGAGCGGCGCGTTGTCCGCCACGCGGCGCGCCATCTCCTCCACCGCCTGATCCAGCTCCGCCTTGGGGTACACCCGCGACACCAGCCCCAGGCCGAGCGCCTCGGCGGCGTCGAACGTGCGCGCCGTGTAGAACAGCTCGGCCACGCTGGCCGGCGGTAGGCAACGGAGCGCGCGCTCCAGGTTCGCGAGGCCGTAGCCGATCCCGAGGCGCCCCGGAGGCAGCGCGAAGCGCGCGTCGTCCGCTGCGTAGCGCAGGTCGGCGCACAGCGCGATGGCGACGCCGCCCCCGACACACCAACCGTGGATCGCGCACAGCACCGGCACCTCGAGCGCCGTCAGCGCGCTGAACGCGGCGTCCGTCTCCGCCTCGAAGTCACGTTGATGGCTCGGGCTCAGGCGCAGCTGCTCGAGCTCATTGATGTCAGCTCCACTGACGAATGCCTCCTCCCCCGCGCCGCGCAGCACCACGCAGCGCACGTCGCTCGCGGCGCGGAGGCGCTCCGCGACCTCCGTCAGCCGTCGCCACATCTGACGATTGATGGCGTTGCGCCGCGGGAGCTGATCCAGCGTGAGCCACGCCACGTGGCCGTGTTGATCGACGCGCACCTCGCTCATGCGCCGAGTATGCGGCGCGCACGGCGACGAGAGAAGCTGCGGCGCCGAGAGAAACCGAGCGCCGACGCCTCAGCGCGGCGGCTCGATGTAGTAGCTGGCCACGACGGGCGCGTGGTCGCTCAGGTCGGCCAGCTCGCGGCTCAGCTCGGCGTCGTGGAGGATGTGGACCGAGCCGTTCACGTAGGCCCCGGTCAGGCTCGGGCTGGTGAGCAGATCGTCGTGGAGCGCGCGCCCGCCGGGCGCGGAGCTGCTCTCCACCGTCCAGGCGCGCGCGTTGGGCAGGCGCCGTCCGGCGCTGGTGAACAGCAGGGGCGCGGCGCCATCCAGCGCGTTCATGGGTGGTGAGCCTGGGAAGTCGTTGAAGTCGCCGAGCACCACCACCAGCGCCTCGGGGTCGCGCGCCAAGGTGGCGTCGGCCAAGAGCCGCGTGTGCTGGGCCTCCGCCAGGCGCTTGTCCGGGTCGTCGTTGCTCTTCGCCTTGAAATGCACCCCGAGCACGTGGAGGGAGCGCCCCGCGACCTCGAGCTGCACCTCGATGCAGTCCCGCGCGTAGCGGTACTTGGGGCCGTCGGGCAGATCCGTACGCGGGAACAAGTCCGCGCGATGGGACACCTGACTGATGATGGGCAGCGTGCTCATCAAGCCCACGTCGATGCCGCGCGGATCGTTGCCCGCCACGAGGTAACGGTGAGGGTACTCTCGGCCGAGCTCACTCCGCGCGGCGAGCTCGTCCAGCACCGCGCGGTTCTCGATCTCCTGGAGCACGATCACGTGGGCCTCCAGCTGCGCGAGCAGGGTCGCCGTGTTCCTGAGCTTCGCCTGGTAGACGGCGGTGCTCGGCGTGCTCCCCGCTTCATCCAGGATCCCTGGCTCACCGTCGATGCGATCGTTGAACAGGTTGCGCGCGTTGAAGGTGGCGATGCGCACCTCCTGAGCCTCGGCGGGCGGACGCCCCCCCACCCCCGAGTCCGGACCCTCGCTCGTCGCGTCTTCGGCGCAGCCGAGCGCCGCCCCGAAGAGCAGCGAAGAGAGCGCGAAGCGCACCGCCACCCAGGTAGCCGAACGCGGCCCCCCACGCCTGCTCACGCGCTCAACCACCCTTGCAGTGATCCGTGTCGGAGCAGGCGAAGTCGTCGCAGTCGGTGAAGCCGTTGCCGTCGTTGTCGACGCCGTCGCTGCAGCTGTCCTCGTTGCCCTCGCACACCGTCACGTCGAAGTTCTGCGAGCAGGAGAAGTCCTTGCAGTCGGCGAAGCCGTTGCCGTCGTTGTCGATGCCGTCGGTGCACCTCTCGTCGGTGTTCTCACAGTGCGGATCGCTCCATTTGCACGCGTTGTCGTTGCAGTCGACGAAGCCATTGCCGTCGTTGTCGATGCCGTCGTCGCAGGTCTCGGTCGCGGCGGGCGGATCTTGCACACAGCCCGGATGGGCGAAGCCCTTACGCATGCAGTCGGGGTCGAAGCAGTCCTTGCGCCCGTCCCCGTCGTTGTCGATGCCGTCGGTGCACTCGTCGCCGCTCTCGGTGCAGGCCTCGGTGCTGTCGCAGTCGCGATCTTGACAGTCGACGAAACCATCTCCGTCGTTGTCCCGGCCGTCGGTGCAAGCCTCCTCGGTGTTCTCCAGGTTGCCACCCGAACCGCCGGCGCCGTTGCCACCACTCGCGCCGTTGCCACTGCTGCCACCACTCGCGCCGGAGCCGCTGCTCCCGCCATTGGCCCCGTCATCGCGATCCGAGGCACAGGCCCCGTGGATCACAGGGATTGAGACCAACAAAGCCGTCATGCAAGCTACCGCGCGCAAAGTCATCCGTTCCTCCGTCGCAAGGATCTCGGTCAAGCCCGATGCGAGCGGCATAGCATGTTCGCGCGCCAGATCGAGGCCGCACACGCCCGCCTGCGAGTGACGATCGTGAGGCACCGTCAGCTCCCTCGCGGGGCACCGCGATCGTCCCGCGAAGTGACGATCACGTCACAGAACGCGCACGCTCTGCCAGTGGCGTCGTGTCGACGCGGACCACGGCGTCGCGGCCAACGAAACCCGCAGGCTTAGCGCTTGACGCGTCCGGCGATTTCTTGGTCTCGTCCGCCGCGTGATGTCGCTGCGCGCGCCCGCCCTGCTCGCTCTGTTCGTCGGCCTGTGGCTGCTCGCGTTGGCCCCTCGCGCCGAGGCGAACCCCCGGAGCCTCGTCATCATCAACGGCAAGGGGCTCCCCGTCTACTACAACGACGGGGACACCTTCCGCGTGCTGGAGGGCAAGCTCGCGGGCTCCCCCGCGCGGCTCGCGGGCTTCAACACCCTCGAGACGTTCGGCCCTGCGCATCAGTGGAAGGGGTGGACCTTCAAGGAGCTCTACGTCAACTCCAAGCAGGCCACCCTCAACGCGCGGCGCGGCGTGTGGCACTGCTCGGTGGACCCGAGCGATCGAGACGGCTACGGGCGCCTCCTGGCGGTGTGCCCCGATCTCCAGGAGTCGCAGATCCGTCAGGGGCTCGCCCACGCGATGAGCATCGATGGCCCCGCGGAGCCGCGCCTCATCCGCGCTCAGCGCGACGCCATCGTGAACCGGCGCGGCATGTGGGCCAAGGGGGTGCCCGCGCAGGTGCTCACCTCGCTGCACTCGGTGGACGAGCGCCCCGACTCCAAGGGCAACTACAACCGCCTGGTGTCCCCCATCGACGGCTACTCCACCAAGTGGCTGCATCAAGACAAGTACGCTGAGTGTCAGGATGTCTGTCATCCCACGCGGGAGCTGCCTCGTGAGGTAGCCTTACGGCTGATCGGCGAGCTGCGACGCTCGGAGGCCACGCGGCGCGCGATCCACGGCGTGGAGGACGTCTACCTGATGGTGCTCTTGAACGAGTACGCGACGCTCGGCCGGGTGCCGCAGATCTTCGACGCCAAGGGGCAGCGCGCGGTCACCGCGCACCTCGCGGCGGCGAAGGCCGCCGGGGCGTTCAACGCCGCGGCGGAGGTCCCTGGCGCCTGCATGCGGTACGTGAAGTTCGAGCGCCGTTACCGCTACAAGCCTGATTGCCTGAAGTGGTGAGCCGATGAAGCAAGGTCCCAAGCCCCCTCAGCGCGCCGCCGTGCGCTCCGTCCCTCGCGGTGGGCGCTCCGCTCCACTCACCGCGCGCTCTGCTTGGGGCGCCGCCGTCGGCTATTGCGTCGGCCTGGGCGCCCTCGGCTACCTCACGCTGTTCTCACCGAACTGCAGCTTCGAGCGCCCCCTCACCACGAACTTCGGCTACGAGGTGGGGGATCAAGACTGCTCGGATGGCATCGACAACGACTATGACCAGCTGATCGACTGCCAAGATCCGGACTGTGTTTTCACCTCCACGTGGTGTGGGGAGCTCATCCCCGACGTCCCGCCGGACCGCGTCCCGGAGAGCACCTTCGAGCTCTGCACCGACGGCATCGACAACGACGACGACGGCACCTTCGACTGCGGGGATCGCGGCTGTCAGGCGATCCGTGAGCTGTGCTGCTCCCTCGAGTGGGACGACGCGAGCTGCTCCGACGGCATCGACAACGACGGCAACAACTTCGCCGACTGCGCCGACTTCAGCTGCCGCAACAGCCCCTTCGTCACCGTGTGTCGCGCCCCGAGATCGGGCCCGGAGAAGTGCGCCACGGGGGATGACTGCTTCGGGCCGGAGAACACCTTCGAGCGCTGCTTCGACGGCAAGGACAACGACGGCAATGGCTACGCCGACTGCGCCGACTTCAGCTGCAGTCAGAGCGGCCCACCGAGCGTGGTGGCGGAGTGCGCCGCGCGCGCCGAGAACACCATCGAGAAGTGCTCCGACGGCATCGACAACGACGGCAACGGCTTCGCCGACTGCGCGGACTTCAGCTGCAGCCAGGGCCCGCAGGAGGTCGCCGCGTTCTGCGCCGAGCGCGCGGAGAACACCCTCGAGAAGTGCTCCGACGGTAAGGACAACGACGGCAATGGCTTCGCCGATTGTGCGGACTACAGCTGCTCACGCGACGGCTCGGCCGAGGCGGTCGCGTACTGCGCCACGGTGATCGAGGCGACGCCCGAGCGCTGCCGCGACGGCATCGACAACGACGGCAACGGCTACGCCGACTGCGCCGACAACTCCTGCCGCAACCTGGTCCCCCACGTGTGCCAGGAGACGTACACCCAGCGGGACGATCCCGACCCCATCGCGACCGCGAACGCCCGCTGCTCGGACGGCATCGACAACGACGGGGATGGCTTCGTCGACTGCGACGACTGGGACTGCAACTACGACCCCCGGGTGACCGTGTGCCCCGGCAAGAAGGTTTGTCAGTGAAGCTGACCACATCTCCTCACACCGCATGACTCCCATGAAGCACCCCCTCACCTCTCCCCTCGGCAAAACCCTGGCAGCGCGCCCTCGCCTCGCGCAACGCTCCTGGGGGCGCCGGCTCGCCTGCCTGCTCGCGCTCTCGGTCGGCGTGCTGGCGCCGCTGCAGGCCGCGGTGGCCCAGCCCGCGCCCGAGGAGCCCGTCGAGCTGGAGGAGGCCGCCGAGCCCGACGCGCCGAGCGAGCCCACACCGGAGCCCGCGCCCGCCGCCCCCGAGCCCGCGCCGCTCCCGGAGAAGGAGACGAACTGCACCGACCGGATCGACAACGACGGGGACTCGCTCGTCGATTGCGCCGACGCCGATTGCTACGACTTGCCCGTCTGTCAGCCCACCGGTCAACGCGAGAGCACCAACGCCCTCTGCAGCGACTGGATCGACAACGACGGCGATGGGGTGATGGACTGCGACGACAGCGACTGCTTCGCTCCAGGCATCACCGTGTGCAAGGGCTCCGCGGGGAGCCGCGCTGGCGCGCGCGATCCGCTCCCGATCGGCAGCGGGCTCAACGTGGAGGAGCTGATCGGTCAGGGTAGCGATCGAGACGGCGAGCGCAACGACGTCCTCTGCTCCGACGGCTTCGACAACGACGGCGATGGTAAGGTCGACTGCGAAGACTTCGGTTGCCGCTTCGATCCTTCCGTCACCGTGTGCGGCGGCAACCCCGGGCTCAACTTCAGCGTCGTCGCCCAGCTGACCCAGAGCTACCTGTTCGAGGACACCCGCGACAACGGGCTCGAGTCGGATCGCTGGGACACCCGCTTCTCGCTGCTTCAGCTGCGCGCCATGGGCCCCATCCGCGGCATCCAGGACTCCTTCTTCCTGGTCAGCATGCGCGCCGAGCGCACCCCGCGCGTGACGTTCGCGATGTTCCAGATGCCCATCAACTCCGATGGTCACTACGTCAACATCAACAGCGGCGGCGGTGGCCTCTCGAGCCAGCTCATCATCAGCGCCTCCAAGCACCTCTTGGTCGAGCCGGCTTACTACATGTTCTCCGCCTTCGAGCAGGGCAACGGCGCGGCGATCGAGGTCGGCGGGCCGCTCAGCGACCAAGGCACCCTGCTCTACCGCGCGTTCGCGGCGGGCGGCTCCGGGCGCTCGAGCGGCAACATCGGCGGCCGCTTCTACAGCGACGCCAACACCAACTACACCTGGGCCGCCGGCGCCCAAGTGCACTTCAACGCCATCGGCTACTACAGCCGCTTCGACACCCCGTTCCTCTACACCCCGGCCTCCACCACGCTGGCCCTGACGCTCGGCGCCAAGTACGACCAGCGCGCTCAAGAGCGCTACCCGGCGGTGAACGCGGGCGCCGTGTTCAAGGCGGGGCCCATCGTGTTCTTGGGGGAGGTGTACGGCAAGCGCGAGCTGGAGTTCGAGTCCACCCAGGTGGCGTACAACGCCCAGCTCGGCGTGCTGGCGGTCCCGAAGCTGCTCATGCTCGCGGCGGACTTCGGCGCTTACCTCGCCGGCGATCTGGAGAATCCGCCCGAGAGCATCTCGGATCTGGGGACGGACGTCACCAAGCAGCGGGACGAGCAGCAGTTCCGCGTCGCGGCGCACCTCTACGTGTTCCGCAACGTCGGCGTGCTGAGCGCGCTCTACAAGCACCGCGAAGTGAAGTCCGGGCGCCAAGCGAGCGACGGCTTCATCGAGCGCGAAGGGCGCCTCGTCGCCGGCTACCGCTTCTGACTGACGCACGGCGCTGGGTTGCGCCGCGCGGAGGCGCTCGGCGTTCCCCAACCCCCCGATCCCGATCCGCAAGCCAGGCTAGCTGACTCGCTCGTCGGGTCCATGGAGCTGTCAAGCAGCGGCTTGGTCAGCGTGCCTGACGAGCTGGGCGGCCACGGGGGGCCGCCCCTACAGGGCCACAGGGGGCCGCCCTACGGGGCCGCGGGTTGACCACACTTGGACAGCGCTCCTGTCCACACGGAGCTGTGCTGGATCAGGAGCTGTGCTGGATCAGCCAGGCAGCTTGGCTGCTTATTTGTAGAGCGCCTCGATCTCGGCGGCGAAGTGCTCGCTCACCTTGGCGCGCTTCACCTTCAAGGTGGGGGTGAGCTCGCCGCCCTCGATGCTGAGCTCGCGGGGGAGCACCGCGAAGCGCTTCACCGTCTCCACCTTGGCGAGGTGGGTGTTGACCTCGTCCACCAGCTTCTGGAGCCGCTCGCGCACCACGGGGGACTCATGCGCGGGCGCGCCCGGGTCGAGCTGCTTCGCGAGCTCAGGGTCCACCGTGATGAGGCAGGTGAGGTAAGGGCGCCGATCGCCGATCACCACCGCCTCGGTCACGAGCTCGTCGTTCTTCAGCGCGCCCTCGATGTTCTTCGGGGTGATGTTCTTGCCGCCCGCGGTGATGATGATGTCCTTCTTACGACCGGTGATGAACAGGAAGCCGTCCGAATCCAGCTCACCGAGATCCCCAGAGCACAGCGCGCCATCCCGCAGGGTGCGCGCCGTCTCCTCTGCGTCCTTGAAGTAGCCCAGGAACACGTTGGGCCCGCGGAGCAGCACCTCACCGTCCTCCGCGAGGGTCACCTCACAGCCTGGCATCGCCGGGCCCACGCTGCCGAGCCGCGTGCGCCCGCGCTGATTGAAGCTGGTGGGCCCCGTGCCCTCGCTCTGGCCGTAGACCTCCTGGATGACGATGTCGAGGCTCGCGAAGAACTCGAGCACCTCCTTGGCGATCGGCGCCGCGCCGCTCACGGCCACCCGCGCGCGACCGAGGCCGATGGCGGGCTTCAGCTTGGAGAACACCAGCCGATTGGCGAGCCCATACTGGAGCGCGAGCGCGCCGCCCGGCTCCTCACCGCGGATCTTGAGCGCGCTCACCCGCGCGCCGACCGAGAGCGCCCAGCCGACCAGCGACTTCTTCACCCCGGTCGCCTGCCTCAGCTTCGCGGTGATTCCCGCGTGGAATTTCTCCCAGATGCGCGGCACCCCGAAGAACACCGTGGGCTGCACCTCCTTCAGGTTGTCAGGCAACGCATCGATGCTCTCGGCGAAGTAGACGTGGGAGCCCGCGGTGAGCGGCACGTGAATCGAGAACATCTGCTCGGCGATGTGGCTGAGCGGCAGGTAGCTGAGCGCGCAGTCGCTCGGCTGGGTGTCGTTCAGCTTCACCGCTGCCTGCGCCGTCCACGCCAGGTTCTCGTGGGAGAGCATCACGCCCTTCGGCGGGCCCGTGGTGCCCGAGGTGTAGATCAGCGTCGCGAGCTGGCCGGGGCGGAGCGCCTCGGTGGCCGCGAAGAAGTCGTCGTCACTTCGCTGCTCGGCGTGCTCCAGGAACGCCTCCCACGACAGCACCATGGGGTCCTCGATGCGCGGCGCGCCCCGCATCATCACCGCGTACTTCAGCTGCGGCAAGCGCTCGCGCTCGGCCTTCACCTTGAGCCACTGCTCCTCGTTCTCGAGCAGCACGAGCGGCGCCTCCGAGTGCGCGAGGATGTAGCCCACCTCCTCCGCCGAACAAGTGGTGTAGATCCCCGCGGCGGCGCCTCCGATCGCCATCGCGGCGACGTCCAAGATCACCCACTCGGGGCGATTGAAGCCGAGGATGCAGACCTTGGAGTCGTCCCCCAGGCCCAACGCGAGCAACGCCTTGCCCGCCTGCTTCACCTGATCGGCGTACTCCGCGTAGCTGGTCTTCTGCCACGCGCCGCCTTGCTTCTCGAAGTAAGCGGGCGCCGTGGGGCGCTCCTTGGCCTGCTGGTACAGCCGGGCCACGATGGTATCTGCCATGTCTTCCTCCCTCACCGCGCGGGTGCCCCCCACGCTCGGCTACGGAGGCTCACCCGAGGGCGCGCGCCGGGCAAGAGCTAAGCGGCCGCAGGCGCTCCTAGCCAACGCGAGCATCACCCCAAGTTGCGCGATCGGCGACCCGAACCTCGAGCCGTGTCCTCAGCATGCTCGTTGGTTGGGGTTCGCCCCCACCGCCTGATACCTCCAGTCCCCGCGAGCCCACCTTCAGCCACTGCTCGGCCGCGACAGCCTGGCGCTTGACCCCACGGGATCCAACACTTAGCCCCACCCCATGGACCTGGCTACGGCGCGCGCGCTCACGGCGGGCCGCGCGGTGCTCGCGGCCTCGCTCCTGCTGGCCGTCGCCTGCGGTGGCGGCGAGGAGCCGGAAGCGCTCGAGCGCTGCACCAGCGCGCTCACGCCGGGCTGCGCCGAGCTGTACCAGCCCACCTTCAACGAGATCCACCGGCGCACCCTGGCGGTGAGCTGCGCGGAGCCGGGCAACGCCTGCCATTCGAGCGAAGGGCGGCGCGCCGGGCTCGACCTCGAGGACATCGATCGCGCCTACCAGGGCCTGCTCGATCCGGGGCTCGGCCGGGTGGTCCCCGGCGACCCGGAGTGCAGCCTGCTGATGGTGCGCCTGAACCACCCGGGGCGCTCGGTGATGCCGCCCGGCGCCCCGCTCTCGGAGGCGGAGCGCTGCGCCATCGCCACGTGGATCCGTGAGGGCGCCGCGCGATGACCTACGCTCGCCACCACGAGGCGAAATGGTGCGCTGCACTGACTTTCGTCGCGCTGCTCAGCCAGCTCACCGCCTGCTCCGAGGAGGCCCCCGAGCCCAAGTACAGCGTCGAGCGGCTGATGAAGCCGGAGACCTGCGCCGAGTGCCACCCGAACCACTACCGTGAGTGGTCCGGCAGCATGCACGCCTATGCCGGGGTGGACCCGGTGTTCTTGGCCATGAACCGCCGCGGCCAAGAGGAGACGAACGGCGCGCTCGGCGACTTCTGCGTCAAGTGCCACGCGCCGCTCGCCGTCGCGATGGGCGCCACCACCGACGGCCTCAACCTCACGGAGCTGGAGCCCGAGCTGGTCGGCGTCGGCTGCTACTTCTGCCACAACGTGAAGGCCGTGGAGGGCACCCACAACAACCCCCTCGTCCTCGCCTTCGACGACACCCTGCGCGGCGGCATCGCCGACCCGGCGCCGAGCCGCGCGCACCACACGGCGTACAGCCCGCTGATGGACGGCGATCGCCTGGAGAGCGCGGCGATGTGCGGCAGCTGCCACGACATCACCGTCCCCTCGCCGCCCGGCGCCGCCGAGGTGGCGCTCGAGCGCACCTTCGCGGAGTGGCAAGCGAGCCTGTTCAACGCCGACCCCACGCGCGGCGGGCTCACGTGCTCGTCTTGTCACATGCCGAGTCGCCGCGGCCTCGCCGCGGACGAACCCGGCGTACCGCAGCGCCGCGTGCACGCGCACGGCTTCCCCGCGGTGGATATCGCGCTGACCCCGTTCCCCGAGCGCGAGCAGCAGCGCGCCTGGGTGCAGCGTGAGCTCGACGCCACGCTGCGCGCGGAGCTGTGCGTGGCGGAGCTGGTGGACGGCGCGGTGATGGAGCTCGTGCTGGAGAACGTGAGCGCCGGGCACCGCTTCCCGAGCGGCGCGGCGCACGATCGCCGGGTGTGGGTGGAGCTGATCGCGCTGGCGGGCGACCGTGAGGTGTACCAGAGCGGCGTCATCGCCGACGACGCGCCCCTCAGCACCCTGAGCGATCCCGATCTCTGGCAGCTCCGCGACTTCACCTTCAAAACGGACGGCTCACCTGCCCACATGTTCTGGGACGTGGCGCGGATCGAGCCAGCCACCATCCCCGGTCCGCTCACCTTCAACCGCGCCGATCCGGACTTCTTCGCCACCCACGTCGCGCGGCGCTACCCCCGCGCCAGCTCCACCCCGAACCAGCTGATGGAGGCGCCCGACCGCGTGCGGGTGCGCGTGCGCCTGCGCCCGATGGGCCTCGACGTCCTCGATGATCTGGTGGCGAGCGGTCACCTGGATCGCTCCATCCGCAACGCGATGCCGGTGTTCAACCTCGGCACCGTCACCTCTCAGGACGGCGATCCGGTCGCCGTCGAGTGGACCCGCGAGCGCAGCGAAGATCCAGTGCTCGGGAGCCGCCGTGAGCTGGCCGGCGTCCTCGCCCGCTGCGTGAGCAGCGCCCCGCAACGCTGAACCAGGAGGCACCATGTCCCAACGAACCCTCGCTGCCCGCTCCTCATCGTGGCTCATCGCGCCGCTCGTCCTGTCCCTGCTCGGCTGCGGCTCGGACGACGCAGGCGACGAGCCAGGGCCCGACGCCCAAGGCTTCGCCTGCGCCCAGCAGACCGACAGCTACCACGCGGGCCTCTCCAAGCTCGGCGCCGCGAGCCGCTTCCGCGTGACGCTGCTCGACGCCGATCCCGCGCCCCCTGCCCGCTACGACAACCGCTGGACGCTGGCGGTGGAGGACGCCGCGTCGAGCCCGGTGCTCGGCGCCACCCTGCGCGTGAATCCCGACATGCCGGAGCACGGCCACGGCGTGCTCCGCCCGGTGATCGTCGCGGAGCTCGGCGACGGGCGCTATCAACTGGACGACGTCTACCTGCACATGCCGGGCTACTGGGAGATCCCCATCGAGGTGCGCTCAGGAGACACCGTCGACGAGGTCCGGTTCGCCTTCTGCATCCTGCCCTGATCGAGAGTCAGCTATTCTGACGGTATCCGCGGCGTCAGCGGCGGCGGCTCCACCTCGGGCTGCGGGACGACGAGCCGCTGGGTCGGCGTGCGCGGGGTGGTCGGCGCGCGAGGAGTGGTCGGCGCCTGGCTCACCGGCGCCTGGCTCACCGACGCGAGGCTGGCAGGCGCCTGACTCACCGGCGCCCGACTCACCGGAGCTTGGCTCAGCGGCAGCTGACTCACCGCCACGGGCTGCGGATCCTGCGGGATCAGCCCGGCGCGGACGCTCGCGAGCGGCGAGCCCCAGCCACCGCGCACCGAGAGCGGGCCAGGGTCCGTAGAGGACGGGTCGAATGAGGGATCGAGCTCTGGGCTGGGCGACGCACCGTCGGTTGGCGCGGAGGGCTGACGACGATCGCTCAGCGCGGCCAGCTCCACCTCCGGCGCGCGCGGCGTCACCGGCGGGGTGATCGGCGCCGCGTCGCGCTGCAGCCACGAGCCGCGCGGCTCCCCGGCGTCCGAGATCCGCGCGGCCTCCGCCGGCGCGCGCCAGGCATCGAGCCGCCTCAGCTCCTCCCACACCTGCGCGGGTGAGTTGTAGCGATACTGCTCGTGGCGGCGCAGGAGCACGCTGATCACGCCGCCGAGCGCCGTGCCCAGCGCCTCCGCGCGGCGACGGGGCACCCCCTCACGGATCTGCCGGATCACCTCGTCATAGCCCGCATCCAGATCGAGCGGCGGCCTGCCGGTGTGCATCGTGTACATCAGCAGACCCAGTTGGTAGAGGTCACTCTGGGCCGTAGAGTAGCCGCCGAGCGCCACCTCCGGCGCCATGATGCGGTTGTTCACGATCGGCGGCCGCACCCCCGCGCGCCCGTACAGGTCCTGCGCGATGCCGAAGTCGCTGAACTTCGGCGTCGGCTCCTTGCCGTGGACGATCAGGATGTTGCCGGCGTGGATGTCGTTGTGCACCACGTCTTGATCGATCAGGTACTGCATCGCGAACAGCAGCTGACGGCTCAGCGCGATGATCAGGCGATCGCTGAGCGGCGTCCCCAGCATGCCCTCCAAGCTGTGATCGCAGCGCTCGAGCACCAGGTAGAACAGGCCCTCCAGCTCGAAATAGTCATGTACGTAGACTATATTCGGGTGCCGCAGCTGCCACAGCCGCCGCGCCTCCTCGAGCCACTCCTGGCGCACCTGCTCATACGGGCGGCTCGCCGGCATCAGCACCTTGATCGCGAACGGCTGCTCGAAGGGCCCGATGCAGTCGAACACCGCCCCGAAATGCCCGCCACCAATACGCGCGTGCACGTCGTACGACCAGCCTCGCGGCGAGCGCACGACGTGACCCGGCTCGGGGAAATGCGGGACAATCGGGTGAGCCACGGCGAGAGTCTATGTCACGTCAGGCGTTCAAGGGGATCCCCCCGCACGAGAAACGGGTCACGCCCCAGCGCGTCCACCAGCCCCGAGCTTGCGCAGCGCCCGCCCATTGGCTAGAGAGGCGCTTCTTTCGCGGCCACCGCGCGTGGCCACCCGCCCTCGCGGCGGTTCATGAAACGCGGATGAGGGCGCCGCGCCCCCACCCCGCGACGTCGACGTCGACCCAACGAGAGTGATCTGATGGCCAAGCTTTGGAACGTTCGCCTCCGCCACGAGTGGCTCAGCACCAGCATCAAGGGCAAGCGCCTGAAGAAGCGCAAGCGCGAGCGCATCGGCCTGGAAGACGCGCTGCAGCGCAAGCAAGCGCCGCCGCCCGCCGAGCAGTGAGGTAGGCGGACGTCTCGTAGGACGACAAACGGTGAACCGTTTGTCGTACTCAAATCAGCAACTAGAGCGGCGCGAAGGGAAGCAACGCCGAGCAGAGGACCAGAGAAACCGAGCCCTCGCCCCGCATGGGGGCGGTTTCCCTGGTCCGTCTGGCGGCGAACTGATCGCTGCTCTAGGGGCGCGGCGTGCTGCGCCCCCCGATCCGATCGAGGTCAGCTCTACTGACTCTACCGGCAGTGGCGCTCGTCAGCCGCGCAGCACGTGCTCGATGGCGCGGCCGAGTCGCGCGACGCCCTCGGCGATCACCTCCGCGGTCACCGTGAGCGTCGGCCGGAAGCGCACGCTCTGGGTGCCGCACGGGAGCACCACCATCCCCTCCTCGAAGCAGCGCCGCACCACGCGCCCGCGGAGCTCGGCGGAGGGTAAGTCGATGGCGCACATCAGGCCGCGGCCGCGGGCACCGGTCACCTCCGGCACGCGCGCCTCGAGCTCGCGGAGCCCCGTGAGCAGCTCCTCGCCGCGCGCGGTGACGTTCGCGAGCACCTGATCTTCCTCCATGATCTCGAGGATCCGCGTGCAGCGCACCATGTCCACCAGCGAGGCGCCCCAGGTGCTGTTGATGCGGCTCGACTTGCGGAACACGTGCTCCTCCACGTCGTCGATGCGGGGGCTCACGAAGATGCCGCCCACCTGCATCTTCTTCGCGAAGCACACGATGTCGGGCACTACCCCCAGCTGCTGGAACGCCCACCAGGTGCCGGTCATCCCGAGGCCGGTCTGCACCTCGTCGAAGATGAGCAGCGCCTCGAACTCATCGGCCAGCGCGCGCAGGCCGCTCAAATATTCCGTGCGGAAATGATTATCGCCGCCCTCGGCCTGGATCGGCTCGAGCAAAATAGCCGCCACGTCGCCGTCCGCCTCGATCAGCGCGCGCCGCGCCGCCGCGAGGGACTCCGCCTCCGCCGCCGCCACCGCCTGGGTGGATTCCGGCGTCACCGGGAAGCGCTGCGCCGGTGAGCTGATGCGCGGCCAGGGGAACTTGGGGAAGTGATCCGTCTTGACCGGATCGGTGTTGGTGACGCTCAGGGTGTAGCCGGAGCGGCCATGGAAGGCGCGCTCCAGGTGCAGCACCTGACTACCGCGCGCGCCCTTGCCCGCCTGGAGGTTCTTCCGCACCTTCCAGTCGAAGGCGGTCTTCATGGCGTTCTCGACCGCGAGCGCGCCGCCGTCGATGAAGAAGTAGTAAGGGAACCCGTCGGGCGCCGCGGTGCGCTCCAGGGTGGCGACGAACTCCGCCATGTAGGTGGTGTAATAGTCCGAGTTGCTGACCCGCATCGTCGACACCTCCGAGAGCCGCTGCCGCACGGCGTCGGTCGTCATCTTGGGGTGGTTGAAGCCGATCGGGTTCGAGGCGAAGAAGCTGAAGAAGTCGAGCAGCTCGCGCCCGGTGCGCGCGTCGCGCAGCAAGGACCCCTGGCTCCGCTCGAGGTCCACCACCATGGGGTAGCCGTCCACCAGCAGGTGACGACGCAGGGTGTCATGGACGCTCTCGGGCGAGATACGGATCGGGGAATACACGGCAAACTCCTGGGGGAAGTGGGCGCTCGGCCGCGCCAAGGCGCAGCCTTCGCGGTGATGAGGGAGGCCATCAGGCCTGCCCCTCGAGGATCGCGGCGGAGCCGGCGTCGCGCAGCTCGCGCCGAAGCGAGGCCCCCACCTAGCCACAAGTGCGCCGCGCGCGCCACCCCAGCGCTCTCGCCGCGCCAGGCGTTTTATGTCCCCCGTCAGCCGCGCGCCGTGGCTTATACTCGGCGCCCCATGGCGAACAAGCTGGCGATGGTCGGTGCGGCAACCAAGTACCTGAAGCGCAACCCCTCGGAGCTGGTGCGCGCGCTGAAGAACGCCGCCTCGCTGCGGGTGGGGCTGCCGCTGGACGCCATGCGCTGGCTGGCCAGTCAGGCGAAGGGACCCAAGGCGCCGAAGGACGTCGAGATCGAGTCGGTGCCGCCGGGGATCCGGGTGTCCGCCACCGTCACCCAGATGGGCGCCACGGTGCGCGCCTCGGCGGTCGTCTTCATCGACCGCGTGAGCATCACCGAGACCGAGCTGCGCTTCGAAGTCAGGCTAGATGACGTCACCGCGAAGGTGCTGGAGGACAACGGCAACTCCCCGGTGGCCACGCTGCTGAAGAGCGGCGCGCTGGATCTGAGCAAGCCGGGTAACCTCGCGGCCTTCATGCCCAAGCGCCCAGCGATGCTGGTGGAGGCGGAGGACGATCGCATCGTGCTCGACTTCATGAAGCACCCGAAGGTCGCCAAGAGCGCGAAGCTGAAGCGCGCGATCGCGGCCGTCACCGCCGTCGGCTCCTTGCGGGGCATCGAGTCCGATTGGGATCACCTCGACCTCAAGTTCTCGGCGTTTCCGCGCGGCGTGGGTGAGGTGCTGGCCGCGGTGCGACGCGCGCTCTGAGCCGGTGGTGAGCCCGCCTGACTCGCACCGCCGCGCGCGATCCGACCCCGAGCCGCTCGAGCGAGGCCGCGCCCGCCGAGCGCTCGCGCGCGCGCTGCTCGGCTCCGCCCTGCTGTTCGCCTGCTCCGAGCGAGCCGCGCAGCAGAGCTCCCCCACGGCGCCCGTGGCGAAGGCGGAGCCACCGCCCACGGCGCCACCAGAGCCCGCCCCGGTGTGCGTCTTCGACCCGGTGTCGCGCGGCGAGGGCGGCGCTGAGCAAGCGAGCGACCAATGCCAGTCCGTCGCCCCCAGCGAGACCTACGAGGCGCAGTTCGAGCCCGCTTTCGACAGTGGACCTGACAGCGAGGAGTTCGACCCCGCCTGCCCCGCGGGCATGGTGCTGATCGAGGGGGACTACTGCCCCAAGGTGCAGCACACCTGCAAGCGCTACCTGGACACCGGCTTCCTGGCGCGCCACCGCTGCGCGGAGTTCGGTCCGCCGAAGTGCCTCTCCAAGGAGCGGCAGTACATGAGGTTCTGCATCGACCGCGACGAGTACACCGGGCCACCCGCGCCGGACGCGGGGCCCGCAGGGAGCGAGCAGGAGCTGCCGCTGGTGGACCAGTCGTGGACGATGGCGAGGAACACCTGCCAGAGCCTGGGCAAGCGGCTCTGCTTCGAGGCGGAGTGGGAGTTCGCCTGTGAGGGTGAGGCGATGCTCCCCTACCCTTACGGCATGCAGCGCGACGCCACGCTGTGCAACTTCGACCAGACGAACCTGGAGGAGAAGGGCAAGCTGCGCGATCTCCGGAGGCCCGCCGCGGAGCTCAAGGAGTGCACCAGCCCCTTCGGCGTCCGCAACCTGGTGGGCAACGTGGACGAGTGGGCGCAGCGCGATGGCCAGCACACCCCGTGGCGCTCGTCGCTACGCGGCGGCTGGTGGCTCGCCGGGCGCAACAACTGCCGCGCGGCGACCACCGGCCACGACGAGTACTATCACGGCGGGCAGACCGGCTTCCGCTGCTGCGGCGCCGCCCGCTGACGGCACCGCCTGCTGAGGGCGCTGCCTGCAGCGCCCGCCCGGCGCTCAGGCCGCGGCCTGAGGCTTCGCCGTCAGCTCAGCTGACTTGACCGCCTTCGGCTCCTTTGGGTCCGGCTTACCCTGCATCCACGCCTTGAGCCGCGCCACGCTGAACGGGCGGCTGATGGCGGCGATGGTCAGGCAGCCTAACAAGAAGAAGAGCCACGACTGCGCCGTGTACTTGTCGTCCACGAAGTAATACGTGTCGAGCAAGATCTGGCTCGCGCCGCTGCCCAGCATCAGCACCGCGCCGAACGCGGGCCTTATCCGCGACAGCACCGCGGCGATGATGAACATCGAGTAGTAGTAACAGGTCAGATCCGTCAGGCACATCACCACGCTGAGCGCCATCGGCAGGCCCACCCACAGGTGACGGGTGCGGCGCAGCGCCCACGCGCCCCACAGGACGAGCCCCAGCGCGATCGCGTAGCGCAGCGGCTTGGTCTTCTGATCGCGCTCGTGGCGACCGTCCTTCCAGGGCTTGAACGGATCGTCCAGGCGGTTGTCCCGGGTGTAGCGCATGCGCCCGTCCCAGCTGTGGGTGAGCATCGTCTTCACGCCCATGTGGTTCGTGAGGCCGGTGCCCGTGTGCAGCGTGATGTGCTTCCAGAACGCGGAGAAGGACTCGAAGCCGCCGGTGCTCTTCGACGCGGCGGGCACCAGCACCGCGAGGCACAGCACCGCGCCGGCGATGAGCCGCGTGTGCTGACGGAAGAAGCGCGTCTCGCGGTAGCGCGCCCAGCCCGCCTTCAAGCCGCCACCCTTGAACACCATCGACGCGAAGGTGGTGACGATGACGAGGCCGTAACCCACGAACAGCCCCGCCGGGAAGACGCGCAGGAGCGCTGACCACATCAACGCCCACCCCCCGAGCACGAACCAGCCGCGCTTCACCAGGCAAATGGACGCGACCAGGAAGAAGATCCAGTCGTGACGCATGAACGCGCCGCCGGTCCAATAGAAGTTCGCCGGGGCGTTACAACCCCAGAACACGGTGGCGATCATCATCACGCGCCAGCCGAACGCCCAGTAGATGAGCAGCACCATCCCCAAGTGCAGCGCGATGTCGATGCCCGCGAGCTTCTTGAAGAAGACGTCATCCGCCACGCCCATGTTCGCGAAGAACTTCCCGGCCATGGTCCAGACCGGCGGCGGGTTGTAGCCGTGGTCCTTCAGCATGCTGCGCCAGTAGTCGCCGCCATGCGCCGAGCGCCGGAACCAGCCGACGTCCTGCTTGAAGGCGGCCCAGTCTTCGTCGGTGAAGTGCTGCTTGCAGTGGTCAGGGTTCTTGAGCACCTCCGTGTCCACCACCGGGCGGATCAGGTTGTCCCGCGCCAAGTCGCGGATCTCCCGGTTCGCCATCTCGGCGCGGTGCCCTAGCTCCACCTCCGCCACCGCGGCGCACTCGTAGAGCCGCCCATAGCCGAGCTCCTCGAAGTACTTGGAGCCGAGGTAGTAATGGAAGAACTCGTGGCGGTGGTAGTACTGGTCGTAGCGCGTGTTGGGGTTGAAGAAGTCGAAGTAGGTGCCGAACGCCAGCACCGTGAACACCACGGCCAGGCCGCGGGTCATCCGCGGTGAGAACGGCCGCTTCAGGCGCCGCGCACGCAGCTCGGAGATGACGAACAGCGCCCCCAGGAAGGTGAGCCCGATGCGCAGCCCGCGCATGACGACGCCCCACTGATCCTTCTGGAAGATGGCCCCCTCCCAACGACTGAAGAACATCCCATTCCAGAAGGAGGTGGGAGCCGCCAGCACGTCGAGCAGGCCATGAACGGAGGTCGAGAGCGAGGTCAGTAGCGAGTCCATGATCGGCCTTTCGGCGCCATGCGCCGCGGAAGCGCCCGGGACGCTAGTACACCAAGCCGCGAACGCCTACCCAAGCGAGCGCCCTGGTTAGTCGCTTTCCGGCAGCCCCACGGGACGGCCACGACGCGGAACGTGGACCGCGATGCGGGGTCCCACGGGGTTTGGGGGTTGGTAGCCCCGGGGTGAAGGCGGGCGGCACCGCAGTCGCCGGGAGGCGCGCGCCGTGGCCCCTGCGCCGTAGCCCGCAGTCGCGCAGCACGCTGCGCCCCAAAAAAGTCGATGGGCCGGGAGGCGCACCTCCCGGCCCATCTTTCGCCCGTCCCCCGAAGACCTCACACCGCGAGGCAGATCACCCCGCGGGCGAGCCCTCCCGCGCCCTCACGAGACGCCGGTGACCCGTCGTCGTGCTCGGGTGCTGGGGTGGGCCGCAGCCCGACCGTGTGGCGCTGCTCGGTCAGTGACGCTGAGCAGCACCGCGCCAGCTCAGGCGCAGGCCTCCTGGGTGGAACATGGATCTTGCATCGTGTCTCTTCCCTCCTCCGGCAGGCGCCGGACACCTCGCATGGAGCGAGAGTCAACTCATCGCTGGGACGGTGTCGCCCCCGTTCGCTACGTTTCCATACGGTAACGTGCTACTTTGGAGCGCCGACCACGGCGAGGTGCTTCCTAGTGAGCGGTGAGGCGCTGACGCGCCATGCCGCGCCCAAGCGCAGGTGCAAGGGTGATCCCTTGCCGGCACATTCCGGGAGCTTCCTCCAGTCCTGCACGATGGCTTAGACGTAGCACCCGCGATCTTCATCGCAAGTGGCTCACCACCACACCCATCCTGATCGAGATCCTGATCGAGATCCTGATCGGGCTGCAGCGAACGCGAGCGCAGGTGACGATCGCCGTCACCGTGAGCGGCCTGGATGCGAGGCCAGCTCGTGTTCGCAGCTCACGCGGCTGGCTCGCGCGGCTGACCACTCCGCGAATCAGTTCGGCGCGGCGATGCGCTCGGCGCGCATGGTGTAGCGGATCTCACAAGGTAAGGTATAAAACCCACCCTCCACCCCGATCGCCTCGCTGCAATCGGAGCCCGCGCCGGGGACGAAGCCATAGCTGAGGCTCCCGCTGAAGCCGCGCACGTCCCCCGCGGCATCGAGCACGCCGCTGGCGCGATCGGTGCGGGTCACTGCGCAGCCGGGCATCCCAGGGCGCGGCTCGATCAGCTGCACGGTGCCGGCGCTGTCGAACGCGAAGCTGACCTGATCGGCGGCGAGCCGCCCGGCCACTGGGTCATCGCCGTTCAGCCAGTAGATCTCGGCGCCATCCGCCGCGAGCTCCACCTGAAACTCCCACAGATCCTCGCTGCCGAGCGCCCCCGGGCCGCAGCTCGAGTCGGTGAGCCGCGCCGTGACCTGGAAGGTGCCCAGCGGATCCCCCGGGATGCGCGCGTCCTCCTCCCCGAAATCACACGCACCGAGCCCGAGCACACCGAGCCCCAAGAGGCCCCCGCAGGCGCTCCGCAGCCAGGCAGTGAGCCTACCTGACAGGCGCGATCTCAGCCCACGCGGCTCACCGCGCTCACAGCGCAGCGACACTTCGGGGAGCGGGGACTCGGGGAGCTGTGGCGGCTGCGACATCGTCGCCCGCGCTAGCAGGCGGGCTCCAAGTTGGGCAACATATCGGCCCGGCGCGGCGCGCGCCGGCAAGTCGGCGCGCGGGCGCTGGCCTCTCGGATCGTCAGGGTGACTTTTCCCTAGGGGCGCGAGCGGTCAGCAGCAGATCGATCACCAGCGGGGCCACGCCGAGCAGCAGACAAGCGCTCGGGAGCCGCTCGGCGGCCACGGCGTGGGCCAAGCTCAAGCAGAGCCAGGCGCTCAGCGCGAGGCAGGCAAACCCCCAAACCCGACGCCGCGTGGCGCTGTGCGAGATCACCCAAGGTGGCAGCAGGAGCGCGCTCGGGCCGAGCAGGAGCAGGCTCGGGATCAGGGGATTGGGCGTGGCGCTCGGTGCGGCGCGCACGGCGCTGGGCGTGAGGCCCTGGGCGACGCTCCAGCTCGCGCCGCTGGGATCGGTCAGTCCAGCTTCCGTCAGCAGCCAACCGCCGTGACGCGCCACGTGAGGGAACAGCGCGCTCGCGTCGCTGAGCGGGCTGAGCACCAAGAGCAGCCCGAGCGCCCCCGTGAGCCAGCCGGCGAGGCAGGCGCCGACGTGGATTTGGCGCGCGCTGAGGCCCAGGGCGGCCAGCGCCCGCGTCTCCCCGCGGCGGCTGCTCCCGAGGACAGCGAGCGCGGTGGCGGACGCGGCGGCGATGGGGCCCAGCGCTCCGATGCGCGCGGCGCGCGCAGACCAACTGGCGTCCGCTTCGTCAGTGAGCCAGGTGATCGCGGCGAGCAAGGCGTAGAGCCCCGCGGCGACGAGCAGCGTGCGCCCGAGCTCCGAGCGGCCATGCGGGGTCAGCATGCGTGCGGCGGGAAGACGAGCATGCGGCGGGAACGGCATGCGGCGGCACAAGCCCCCAACGTAGCCACCACGAACGGCGCGAGCGTCAGGCGTCCTTCGGCGCGTCGCCTTCAGCGCTTCCCTCCGCCTCCCCCGCCTGCGGGAGCTGGCGCTGCACGCGAGCGTCCAGCTCGTTCACCGCGCGCTCACCCAGCGAATGCGCGAGCCGCGTCAGCAGATCGGGGACGTCCCCCAGCAGGCGTGACCACACCGTCCCCGAGTCCCCCTGCACCGTGAGTAAGTGAGCGTGACCATCAGCGCCCACCGCGATGGCTGCGATCGGGTCGAGCTCCACCGCGCCCCCGACGCCGTGCGCGCCGCTGTCCCCATCCACGCGGTTACCGTGCGCGCCGGCGTGGGTCATGCCCGCACCGAACGCCACCTTGAGGCGGTGAACCGGGATCACGGTGGCGCCGCCGGCCTGCTGCGGGGCGCCCACGATGGTCTCGCTCTTGGACATGGTGCCCACACCGTCCAACAGCTCGTTCACGATCTTGCTGAGATCTTGCTTGCTCATCCGCGTCCTCCGCCCACCCCGAGATCACCTGGCCGCAGCCTAAAGCAGCCCCTCGCGCGCTGCAATGTGTACCCATCCACGCGGCAGCTCCAACCCGTGAAGGCGCACCCCTGTCCACCGCCGCATGTTCACCGCACCCTGTCCATCGCACCCTGTCCATCATCCCATCAGCTCCGCGCCTCCTTGGTGATGGAGCGCGCCCGCAGGCGCTGGGCAATGCGTTGCCACACCGTGCGGATCGAGAACCACAGCGTCGCCAGCGCGATCTTCCCGGGCCACACGCGCGACTTGAGATCCAACGTCGCGGCGCCGCGATCCACCAGCTCCCAGCGCACCGTCTGGCGGATCCGCACGGGCGTTGGCAGCATCCAAGCGAGGGCGTACACCGCCGCCATCAGCCGCCCGGTGAGCAGCACGTCCTCGAAGGAGTAGTCCAGCGTGATGTCGAGCACGTCGACGCGCACGCGCTCTCGCTGCTCGAACAGGAAGCTCAGCACCGCTTCGGGCTCGAGCTCGCGCGCGACCTTCAGCAGCCGATCCTTGGACTTGGAGCGCTGCTTCTCTCGAGGTTCTTCGGCGGGCTCAGGCGCCTCCGCGGCGTGCTCCGAGGCGCGCCAGCGCCAAACCCGCTTCCCAAACAGGTGCACGTGGATCATGAGCGGCACCCCGCGCGCCATCGCGGCGCTCAGCGTGACCACGCCGACCCGCGCGCCGCCGCCGAGCACCCAGGCGCCGCTCGGCTCGCCTCGCCCGGTGAGGTTCAGCTCCACGCGCCACGACGCGAGCCAGGCCCACGCGCACAGCGCGAGCGCCGCCAGTGCTAGCGCCAGCCAGAGCACGCGCCCTTCGCCGCCTGCGTCGGATCAGCGCTTGGCGCTGGGCTTCGCCTTGGACGTCGCCTCAGGCAGCTCGGGCACTGTCGAAGTCGGCACTGTGCGCGCCTCCGGCAGCGCCTGAGGCGCGGTGTCGGTGCGCGGCGTGAGCTCCAGCCCGCGCCGCAGCACCCCCGTCTTCCCGTGCTGCAACGCCAGCATGTGGGGCTGACCGTCAGGCCCCACGACGACGAAGGCCTTGGGCTCCACCACCAGCGCGCCCCCGACGCCGCCCGCGCTGAGGTCGGCGTCGCCCTTCAGGCGCTTCGCCTTACCATCCAGCTCGGCGGTGCCCGCGCCGAACCCGATGCTGATCTTGGAGAGCGGCAGCACCTGCGCGTTCCCCGCGTCACGCACCTGACCTACCACCGCGTCGCTCTTCGCGACTCGCCCCACCTCCGTCAACAGCCCTCGCACCAGCTCGTCGAGTTCCATGCGGCGATGACACCACGCGGCTCGCGCCCGGTCAAACCCCAGCATCGATCACCCGGATCGGCTATGGGGGCGCTATGCAGGTGTCACGCTTCGGCCCGCTGCGGGCCCGAGTCACTCCTCCCCGCCCTGGCGTCGCCGATCGCGGCTTGGTGGTGTTGCTGCACGGCTACGGCGCCCCGGGCGGCGATCTCGCGCCGCTGGGTCGTCAGCTACCCGCACCACCTGGCGTGCGCTTCGCGTTCCCGGAGGCGCCGCTCGAGCTGATGCCAGGCTACGACGCGCGCGCTTGGTGGCCCATCGACGTCGCGGCGCTGGAGGCGGCGCTCAGCGCGGGGACTCACCGCGACCGCGGCTTGGAAGATCCGCCGGAGCTACCCCAAGTGGCGGCGGCGCTCGAGGCCTTCCTCGACGCGCTCACGGCGGAGCTGGGGCTCACCCAGGCGCCGCTGGTGCTCGGCGGCTTCAGCCAAGGCGCGATGCTGAGCTGTGAGCTGGCGGCGCGCAGCGCGCGCCCGCTGGCTGGGCTGATGGTGCTGAGCGGCACCCTGCTCGCCGCCGAGCGCTGGGCGGAGGGCTTCAAGGCGCGGGCCGGGCTCCCGGTGCTGCAGTCCCATGGACGGAGCGATCCGCTGCTCTCGTTCGCCGACGCCGAGCGGCTCAAGGCCCTGTTCGAGGCGGCCGCGACGCGGCACACCTGGCTGCCCTTTCATGGCCAGCACGAGCTCCCGCGCAGCCTGTTCGAGGCCACGGGGAGCTTCCTCGGTGACCTCTTCGAGTCGCCTGACGCGTGAGGCGCCCTGGAGCGGGCATCGTTCGGACAGCTGACGCATGCGCCGAAGCTCATCCGAGGCACCGAGGCATGATGTTCGTGTATCTGACGTGTGAGGCGCCGTGAAGCTCGCCGCCATCGACATTGGCTCCAACTCGATCCACATGCTGGTGGTCGAGGCCGAGGGCACCCACTACGAGGTGATCGACCGTGAAAAGGACATGGTCAAGCTCGGGGCTGGCGCCTTCCGCGACCATCGCCTGACCCCGCGCGCGTTCGAGGCGGGGCTCGAGGTGCTGGGGCGCTACCGCAAGCTGGCCGATCGCCTGGGCGTGGACGAGGTGCTCGCCGTCGCCACCGAGGCGATCCGCGACACGGAGAACGGCGGCGAGTTCTTGTCGCGGGTCAGCAGCGAGACCGGCATCGAGCCGCGGGTGATCTCCGGGCGCGAGGAGGCGCGGCTCATCTACCTGGCCGTCCGCTACGCCCTCGAGCTGGGGCAAGACAAGATCTTGGAGGTGGACATCGGCGGCGGCAGCGTGGAGCTGCTCGTCGGTGACGCGCGCCACCTGCTCTTCAGCACCAGCCTGAAGCTGGGCGTGCAGCGGCTGCACGATCTGTTCGGTGACCAGCCGCTCGGTAAGAGCCGGCGCCGGCAGCTCGCGGAGCACGTGCGGCGGATGGTGGAGCCAGCCCTGGCGCACGCGAAGGGGATCGGCTTTCAGCGCGTGGTGGGCACCTCCGGCACCATCCGCGCCTTGGGCGACGCGGCGCACCGCGCGAGCGGTAAGTCTCCCTGGCGATCGGTCAACGCCGAGCAGGTCGACGTCCGCGATCTCCTGCGCCTCACGGACCTGCTGGTGACGCAGCCGCTCGTCGAGCGCGCGAGCCTCAAGGGCATCGACCGTGAGCGCGCCGACACGGTTCACCTGGGCGCGGTGCTGCTCCAGGAGATCTTATTCCTCGCGGAAGCGCCCACCCTCACGCTGTGCGAAGCGTCGCTGCGCGACGGCGTGATCCTCGAGTACCTGACCCGGCGCTCTCAGCCAGGCGCGGCTCCCATCCCCGATCTACGCCCGCGCGCCATCCAGCAGCTCGCGCGCAAATTCGGGGTGGGCGACGCGCGCGAGCGCCACATCGCCGAGCTGTGCCTGCAGATCTTCGATCAGACGGCGGTCTACCATCGGCTGGGAGGTGGCGCGCGGGAGCTGCTCGGCTTCGCCGCGCAGCTGTTCGCCGTGGGGCAGTACATTGGGTTCAAGAACTACCAGGCGCACTCCGCCTACATCATCCGCAGCGCCGGGCTCCGCGGCTTCAACGGCGCCGAGGTGGAGCTGCTCAGCCTGGTGGTGCTGTTCCACCGCAAGGCGGAGCCCAGCAAGCACCACGAGCGACTGCGAGAGCTGTCCAAGGCGGATCGCCACGCCGTCCAGGTGCTGAGCGCCATCCTACGCGTCGCCGTCGGGCTCGACCGCGGCAACAGTCAGTCGGTCCGCCACGTGCGCTGCCTGTTCGAGGGCCGCAGCATGCGGCTCTTGGTCTCCGGGGAGGACGATCTGGAGCTGGCGGTTTGGGGTGGCCAGCGCCGCAGCGAGCCGCTAGGCAAGGCGCTCGACCTCGAGGTCGAGGTCTCGCGCGCCGAGGCTTGAGCCCGCCCGCCGCTGCCTCCTCGGCGCCCGTGGTGCTGCCCCGTTTCCCTGGCGCGCGGCCCCGACGGGCGAGCGTCCGGCTCAGGCCTCAGCCGCTGAGCCGAGCGGCGCCCGGAGCGCACCCGAGGGGCCGGGCGCCTCGCCCCAAAGGATGCTACCCCGCCCGCCGCCAACCGTCCGTGTTCCCCCCGTCATGACCGCCACGCCTCAACCCGACCCCACCGCTTCGGACCCCGAGCTCGAGGAGATCGTCCTCGACGAGCGGCGCTGCCTCGAGCGCGTCACCCAGCACCTGCTCACCAAGGGGCGCGAGCGCCCCGAGGTGCACGTGATCGACTACGACACCCAGCTCATCAGCCTGCGTGACCAAATCGCGAACGCGCGGCTGGAGGACGTGCCGCCGCTGGTGGAGCAGATGGAGCGGGTGGCGACGCTCGCCTCACGGCAGCGCGTGAACGTGGAGGGCTGGGTGGACCCCACGTCGCCCTACTTCGGCCGGATGGTGCTGTCGGAGAACGAGCGCACGCGCGAGGTGCTGATCGGACGCTCCACTTACCTGGACACTCAGAGCGGCGTGCGCATCGTCGACTGGCGCGACGCCCCCATCAGTCGCCTCTACTACCGCTATGAGGAGGGCGAGGACTACGCCGAGGTCTTCGGGGAGCGCGAGGTGGAGGGGGACGTGGTGGTGCGGCGCAGCCTCGCCATCACCGAGGGCGTGCTGAGGCGCATCGTGTCGCCTCAGGGCACCTTCGTGTGCACCGACGCCGGGCAGTGGCGAAGGTCAGGCGCCTCCACCAAGCTCGCCGGCGGCCAAGGCGCGGCGCTGCGCGCCGAGGATCACCACCGCCCCGGCAAGCTCGGGGTGCAGGCGAGCGACGGGCGCGAGGACAAGCACCTGAAGGAGATCACCGCGCTGATCGATCCGCGGCAGTTCGATCTCATCACCCGCCCCGACGCGGGGCTGGTCGTGATCCAGGGCGGCGCCGGCAGCGGCAAGACCACGATCGGGCTGCACCGGCTCGCCTACCTCGCCTTCCAAGACGCGCGCCGTTTCCGCCCGGATAAAATGCTGGTGGTGGTGTTCAACGACGCGCTGGCTCGCTACGTGGCGCGCGTGCTGCCGGCGCTCGGCGTGAGCGGGGTGGCGGTGCGCACCTACGAGGAGTGGGCGAGCAAGCTGCGCCTCGCCCACGTGAGCGGCCTACCGCGCCACTACAGCGACGACACGCCGAACCACGTCACGCGGCTGAAGAAGCACCCGCTGATGCTGACCGCCATGGACGAGTATGCCCAGCGCCTGAGCCAGCGGATCCGTGACGAGCTGGCCGAAGCGCTGGGCAGCGCCAGTGAGGGTGAAGCCGGGACAGCGCTGCTCGGCTCGTTCGATCCGCCGAAGCGCCGGGACGCGCTGCGTCCCCTCGCCCACCGCATCCACGGCGCCGAGACCCAACTGAAGAAGCTGGACCTCCCTGGGGCCGCGCGGCTCGGCGCCGAGAGCGTGCTCCGGCGCGCCGCCGCGCAGGCGCGCGACGTGGTCAGCGCCTGGGCCGAAATCTTGAGCGACCTGCCGGCGCTCCGGCGCTTGTTCCAGGGCAACACGGACTTGACTCCGGCGGAGCTCGAGCGCGCCCACGCCTGGGCAGCTCACCAGACGGGGCTCGTCACGGAGGAGCTCGAGCAGCGCCAAGAGGCCGCGGCAGAGCGCGCCGAGCGCCTCTCGGAGCGCGCTCCGAGGGAGCGTGACGCGGGCAGCGCCGAGCGGTATCACGGCGAGCGCGAGCGGAGCGAGCGCGCCCGGAGCCGGGCGGAGCTCGGCGCGAGTGAGGACGACGAGCAGGGCGTCGGGCGGCGCGCCATCGACGGCGGGGAGGTCGAAGAGGTGGCCAAGCTCGACCGTGAGGACGACACCCTGCTGCTGTACTTGGTGCAGCAGCTGCGCGGTCCGCTGCTGCGCGGCAAGGGCGGTGACGCGCTCGTCTATGAGCACGCGCTGATCGACGAGGCTCAAGATCTGAGCCCGGTGGAGCTCTCCGTGTTGATCGGCACCGTGAGCCGCGCGCGCAGCGTGACCCTGGCGGGTGACGTGGCGCAGCGGCTGCACATGGACAACGGCTTCAAGAGCTGGGAGGACACCCTCGCGCAGCTCCACCTCGATCACGTGGAGGTCGAGCCGCTCAAGCTGAGCTACCGCTCCACGCGCGAGGTGCTGGAGTTCGCGCGGGAGGTGCTGGGCCCGCTCGCGAGCGCCGAGGAGCCGGTCGCCACCCGCGCCGGCGCCAAGGTGGAGCTGTTCCGCTTCGCGCAGTCGGGGGACGCGGTCGGCTTCCTGGCGGAGTCGCTGCGCTCACTGATGGCCGAGGAGCCGAGCGCCACCGTCTGTCTGGTGGCGCGCTACCCAGAGCAGGCGGATCTTTATTACAACGGGCTGAAGCGCGCGGAGGTGCCGTTCCTGCGACGCATCGCTCACCAAGATTTCCCATTCCGGGCGGGGGTGGACGTCACCGACGTGCGGCAGGTGAAGGGGCTCGAGTTCGACTACGTGGTGCTGCTCGACGTGACGCAGAGCTCCTACCCAGAGGACGACGAGTCGCGCCACCTGCTGCACATCGCGGCCACCCGCGCCGCCCATCAGCTGTGGGTGATCGCCCCGGGGAAGCCGAGCGCGCTGTTGCCGGCGGAGTTGCGTGAGCGTGGCTATTAAACGATGCTCCTCCCCCATGAAGCGCGGCGCTCGAGGCAACGTCTCCCCCTTCGCGCCAGCGAAGCGCTTCGTGGCCACGCTGCTCGGCCCGCTGGGCGTCGGCGTGGTCAGCCTCGCCCTGACAGGCAGCGCGGGCTGCGCTAGACAGGGCAACGAACGACCCGCCGCCGAGCCCCGGGTGAGCGACGCGCCGCCGCCACGAGACCCAGACGACGGGCCCAGGTACACCCGCATCGACTACCCCGTCCCGGAGGCGTTCTACGGGGTGCGGGTGTCGGACGGGGTGGAGCTATCACCTGACGAGCTCCTCTCGGAGCTCGCGCAGGCGAGCGCGGTGTGCGTCGGCGAGCGCCACGACGACCCCCACCACCACTGGGCGCAGTACCGGGTGCTGAGCGAGCTGATCGAGCGCCGCGCCATGAGCGGCCGCGAGCTCGCGCTGGGCCTGGAGATGGTCCCCGTGAGCGGCCAGAGCGCGCTCTCGCGCTGGTCACGGCGCGACACGCGCACCAAACAGGCGCTGCAAGAGCTCGATTGGAACGAGACCTGGGGCTACGATTTCGGGCTCTACGCGCCGCTTTGGCGCCTGGCGCGCGCCCACCAGGTGGAGCTCATCGCCCTCAACGTGCCGCGCGAGCTCACCCGCAAGATCGCTCAGGGCGGCCTCCGCTCGCTCTCACGGACCGAGCGCCGCGCGCTGCCGCAGCGGATGCACCTGGGGGACCGCGAGCATCGTCAGGCCTTCGACCAAGCCATGGTGCACCACCCCGCGCCCCCCGCCGGCGCGCACAGCGGAGGGGAGCACGGCGGCCACCTCGATCACTACTACGAGGCGCAGGTCACCTGGGACGAGGGCATGGCGGAGCAAGCCGCCGCCTGGCTCACCAAGCGCCAACCCGCCCGCCAAATGCTCATCTTGGCCGGCACCGCCCACTGCCAAGACAGCGCCATCCCCCGCCGCCTGCGGCGCCGCGCCGCGGAGGCCACCACCGCCAGCGTGCGCCCCTGGCACCCCGACGAAGGCGTCACCCTGGCCGCCGTGGTCGAAACGAAGCGCTACGACTACGTCATCGCCCTGACCGAGGCGCCGTAGTTTTGGCCACGGGGCGTGAGGGCAGCCACAGGGGGCTGCCCCTACCGGTAGGCTGATGTGCGTGAGCAGCCACGGGCTGCGTCATGGGGCCTCGCGGCTGCGAGCGCGTCGCCGCCGATCAGATCAGGCTGACTGCTCAATTGGGGCGGAAGCGGAGCAGGCCCTTGATGCGGAGGGTGACCTCTTGGCTTTGGGTGCCGCGGGTGCTCTTCATCGTGATCTTGGCGCTCGTCTTCACGCGGCCCTTGGGCGCGGGGTTGTCGAGGTTGAAGTAGGTCTCGCCCTCCCCCTTCGAGCTCATGCGCACCAGCTCCGTCTTCACGTCGGCTGGCAGCCCCGGCACCTGAATGCGCCCCTTGGGCGCTTGCTGCCGGATCTCGATCAGGGCGCGCCCGACGTTGCCCTCCAGGGAGATGAGCTCGTACACCGCCAGCTGGGTCAGGGTCATGCCCGCCTGGGCGACGGAGTTGTTGACCAGCCACTTGGCGCCCACGCCGACGGGCTCCTCGGGCAGCGGCGCGCTCATCCCGCCCAGGTTGGCCTGGAGCCCCTGGAGGATTTGCTGCACCTCGGCTGACTTGCCCTTGGTGGCCTCGAAGCTGAGCCGCTTCTGGACGCCGCGATCGGTCACAACGCTCACGCCCTTCAGTTCGGGGACCTGACCGAGCGCCGCCTCGAGCTCCTTGCGGAGCGGCTCGGGCAGGCTCCCGAGGTTCGTGATCTTGGGGCGCTTGCCCAACACCTGGATGGCGAACTCGCCGGCCACTGGGGGTTTGCCGACCTTCAGCTCCGCCAGCATCTCCAGGCGCGGGACGAAGCCGGCCTCCTCACGCTGGCCGGCGGCCTCGACCGCCAGCTCACTCCGAGTGGTGATCTTCACCTTGCCACCCGCGCCCACCGGGAAGCGGTAACGCAAGGTGCGGCGCGGCTCGCTGCCAGGATCCAACAGCACGATTTGACCCGAGCGCGTCTTCGGCAGCTTGTCCCAGACGCTCTTTTTCTTGGTCTTCGCCAGCGCGGGCATCGCGGGCGCCGAAACGGGCGCCTCTCGCAGGCTGGCTGGCGCTTTCGTCTCGGCCCCGAGGCTCGGCGACGACAAGGCCGCCCCCAACCAGAGCAGCGCCGCGGTCCACTTCGCAACACTCATCGAGCCACGGTTACCCCGGGCGCCCCTGGATCGCCAGCTCACGGCGACGTGGGACGAGCCGCGCGCCGCTTCCATTCGATGCGGCGCGCGCCGCTCACTGCACCAAATCGGGCTGACTCAGCGAAAACGGCGCGATCTCGGCGTCGAAGCGCTCGCCGTCCTCCGTCACCATCTGGTAGCTGCCGCGCATCGAGCCGAACGGCGTCGGGAGCGGGCAGCCCGAGACGTAGTCGAACTGCTCCCCCGTCGCGAGCACCGGCTGCTCCCCGACGACCCCTGGACCGCGCACCTCCTGCACCTCCCCCCGCGCGTCGGTGATGATCCAGTGCCGCGAGAGCAGCTGCACCGTCTCCTCGCCCTCGTTCACGATCGAGACCTGGTACACGTAAAACCAGCGCCCACGCTCGGGCTGCGACTGCTCTGGGAGGTAGCGCGGCACCACTTGGATCCGGACGCCGCGCGTGACCGCCTCACTCCCGAACTGCATGCCGCCCCCTTACCAGCGACCCGCTGAGGGCGCCAACGCGTTCATCCGGTGGGCACGCAAGGCCGCTGATGGCACCTGAGCGGGGGCGACCCCCCCAAAAAGTCCAGCGAGTGATCGAACGGGACCTACGGTGCGCTGGCTGCCTGGCGCCTGGCTTGCTCCAGCCGCTGCTTGGCCGCCGCGAGGGCCTGGGGGCGCGCCCGACGCCCGGTGAGCGCCGCCCAACCCGCCACCTCCGCTTCGAGCGTCGTCACCGCGTCGGCGTAGCGCTTCGCCGCGATTTGGAAGCTAGCCTGACGTTCGAGGTACATCAGCCGCCTGGGACCGTTCGCCAGCTTCACGGCGCGCGCGATGGCATCGATAGCGTCCTGGCTGCGCCCCAGCCGCTGATACACCAAGCTGAGCCGCGCCGGCGCCTCCGCCGAGGTGGGGAGCTGCCGCTCGCGCGCCTCGAGCATCTCGAGCGCCTCCTGCACGCGCCCCAGCTGTAGGTAGGCAGCCGCCCTACCTGAATCGAAGGTCGCCTGCAGCTCGGGCTCCGGCGCCGCCTTCGCCGCCGCCTCCAGCACCTCGAGCCCCCGCTGATCCGCGGCGCGCTGCGCTGCTTTGTCGCCGAGCAGGGAGTGCGCGTAGCCGAGGATGCGCAGGGCGTCCGCCACGTCGTCCGGTGACATCTCCACGGGCGGCACCTCGAGCAGCGCCGTGAGGCGCGCTGTCACGGCCTTCGCGGTGCGCTGAATCGCGGCTCGATCGCGGAGCCCCTCGGCGCAGCTCATGAGCTGAAGCGCAAAATCCGCTGGGATCGACGCGCCGCGAACCTTGCCCAGGTGCTCCATGCCCACCCGCACGCACTCGCGCGCCTGACCCGCGCGCGCCAGGCTCCCGAGCCAGCCCTTCAGCACCTCGCTCTCGCGGGGCCAGTCCGGCGGCGCGCGCCTGAGCGCCTCGGCGTAGGCCGCCGCGGCCTCGCGATGCTTGGATTCCGCGTGGAAACGCCTTGCCCGCACCAGCGCCTCGACGGGGCCGCCAGTCGCCTCACCCGACAGCGCCTCGTGCGCCTCGATGGAGCCGTCCAAGAACCCGCGCAGCTCCGCCACGCTGGCCGAGCCGGGCCACATCCCGAGCACCGCCCCCTCGCCATCCAGCACGAAGAAGCTCGGCAGCATCTCCACCGCGTAGCGCTCCATGAAGTCCGCGTTCACCTCGCGGTCCGTGTCCAGCTCGACGAAGATGAGCCGCTCACGGTAGCCGCCCAGGCTCGGATCCGTCAGCACGTAGTTCTTCATCGAGAGGCAGGTGTGGCACCAGGTGGCCCACGCATCGACGAGCACCAGCTTGCCTGCCTGACGCGCCTCGGCGAGGGCACCGGGCAGGTCATCTGCCCATTTCGTAGGCTCGGCTGACTTCACCTCGGGCGCGGGGCCTGCCTCTGGCAGCGCAGCAGACGTGGTGGGCGGCGGCGCGCCCTTCGCCTCGGGCGCCGCCGGACTGGAGCAGGCGATGGCCAGGCAGCTTAGGCCCAGGAAGCCCACGCGACTCACGAAGCCTGCGCGGCTTGGGAGCCCGACGCTCACCGGAGAGCGACGCTCGCCGCCGCAGCCTGGGGGCTGATGGCCCGCCGACATCGACCCAGTGCCAACCGAACCCCCTCGATCCTCAGCGCTCACTGGCGGAGCCTAGCACCAATCAGCGCGCCGCCCGACAGGCGCCCTTCGGAGCCCGGCCCTTCGGGATGCGTGACTTGGTTCGCGCGAGCGCGCCGCGCCAGGCACCTCGTACGAAGGGAGCTTGGTTGGCTTGGTTGGGGGTTGGACGGCACCGCGATGGGCCGCGCCGCGAGCTCAGCGCCTCAGGTAGGGGCAGGCCTGCCCTCTGCGCGACGCGTCCCGCCCCTAACCAGCGCCTGATCCGAGAGCTGCACCGGCTCACCACCTGCTCGGCCTCCGGGCTCAACGTGACCGCGAAATCAGGCCACACTGCCGGATCTGAGTGGTAGGCTGGTGTCGGCGCGCGAAGCGTCGTTTGGCTTATGTGTCGGCTCTTTGGCTTCCGCAGCGTGATCCAGAGCAGCGTCCACCGCTCCCTGCTGGAAGCTGACAACGCCCTGGGTGAGCAGAGCAACCAGCACCCGGACGGCTGGGGCGTGGCGTTCTACGTGGACGGCGCGCCCCACGTGACCCGCAGCCCCACCACGGCGCTCGGCGACCAGCTGTTCCACCGCCTGAGCGGCGTGGTCTCCTCGGAGACGGTGCTCGCTCACGTGCGCAAGGCGACACAAGGTCAGAACAACGTACTGAACTGCCATCCGTTCCAGTTCGGGCGCTGGGTGTTCGCGCACAACGGCGACATCCCCAACTTGGAGGAGCGGCGCGCCGCCTTGCTCTCGGAGGTGGTGCCCCAGCTGCGCCGCTTCATCCTCGGGGAGACCGACAGCGAGATCGTGTTCTTCATCTTCCTCACGCTGCTGCAGCGCGTGGGGCCGCTCGCGCGCCGCCACGGTGTGGAGGACGTGCTCGCGGCGCTGCGCGCGACCATCGCGCGGGTGCGGGAGGTGTGTGACGCTCATGGCGTGGAGTCCTTGCTGACCGTCATGGTGACTGACGGTGAGGTGATGGCGGCGCTCCAGGGCGGCAAGGAGCTGTACTACAGCACCTACAAGAGCCGCTGCGCCGATCGCGAGCGCTGCCCTAGCCTCTCGGCGGAGTGCGAGGCGCCCACGCAGAGCGGCTTCGTGAACCACCTGCTCGTCTCGAGCGAGCCGCTCCAAGGTGAGAACGTGTGGCAGCCGCTCGCGGTGGGCGACGCCATCGGGGTGGACTACCGGCTTCGCCTCATCATCCAGCCCAGCGCCGGCCCGCGCCACTTGCCGCTGGTCGCCGTCCCTCCGAGGCTCGCCTCCGGATGACCGGCGATGGGGGCCCCGAGGCTCGCTCCGCCACGCCGCGGCGCGCGCTCGAGAGCGCCCTCCGCGAGGGCTGGCGCACGGCGCTCGAGCTCTCGCGCGCGGTGGGGCTGCCGGAGCGCGAAGTGGCGGGCCACCTCGAGCACCTGGCGCGGAGCCTCAAGGCCAGCGGCGCGAAGCTGGAGGTGACGCCCGCGCGCTGCCTCGGCTGTGACTTCGAGTTCCGTGAGCGGTCGCGACCCAAGCCCCCCAGCCGCTGCCCCCAGTGCCGCGGCGAGCGCATCACCGCGCCGCGCTTTTGCGTGCGCTAAAAGGCGCCGCCCGACGATGGACGCATCGCGGCGGGCCCACCCGTCGAGAGGCCGCGCGCCCAGGCGGCGATGAACGGCTCCTCAGCAGTTGGTACGCATTCGATTCCATCACAGCTGGAAACCACATCGCGATCCCCTGCATCGATAAGCCGTTAAATAAGCGCGATTTCGGCCCTGTTTGGAGTCGGCCTACAGGCCAAATGGAAAATTACGCCCCGGCTGGCGATGTCAGGCGATGTGGGTCACTGTGGGCGCCTTCGCGCTACGCGCGCCTAACTCAGGGAATCGACACATGAAAATTCGTAAGACGCTGATCGCCGTCGCCAGCCTGGCGCTGTTCGTGGGTTGCTCGGGCTCCGATGGGGCCGACGGCAAGAACGGGATCGACGGCCAGCCTGGGCAAGATGGTCGAGACGGCCAGGATGGCCAAGACGGGCAGGACGGTCAGGATGGCCAGAACAGCTCGGCCAGCGTGAGCGGGGTGTTCCCCGGCGCTGCCTTCTTGGGCCAGACGCTGGAGGTCACGCTGAGCGGCTTCGCCACCGAGTGGGACGCCAGCTCCACCCTCAGCTTCGGCGATGGCGTCACCGTGAGTGACGTGCGCGTCGCCAGCCCCACCGCGCTGATCGCGACGATTCAGATCGGCATGGGTGCCGCCGAGGGTCGCCGTGACGTCCGGGTGACGAGCGGCAGCGAGGAGCTGGTTTACACGGGTGGCTTCCAGATAAGCTCCCCGGTTGCCGTCGACGTGCTCACCACCGCCGCCCAGGGCAGCATCGCGCTGGTGGAGGTGACCAACCTCGATCGCTCGCGCCCCTTCGACACCACCACGGCGGGCGATGGCTTCTTCGAGCCCTTCAGCTTCCCCAACGTCGACGTCCTCGCCCCGACTGGCACCGTCTTCCAGGTGGACAACGTGACCCCCAACACGATCACTGGGCTCCTGCTGATCGACGGGGATCGCGCGCCTGGGGCCATCCCGCTGACCGTGGTGAGCGGCACCGGGAGCAGCCCGGACACCTACCCCGCCCCGGACGCGGTGGACATCGCCGCGCGCAGCGCGACCGAGTTCGACGCTGACCACACGGTGAGCAGCCTCGCCTCCTTCGATACGGAGTACCTGCGATTCGCGCCAGCCGCCTCGGGCACCCACATCATCACGCTCACCGCGAGCGCTGGCCGGCTCGTGGGGCTCGGGAGCACCGGCCGCTTCGCTGACCTCTCGGGCGTAGCCACTCAGGTCACGCACGTTGGGGAGAGCTTGCACGCGCTCTTGTGGAACACGGGCAGCACGACGCTCTCGAACGTTTCCATCACGAGCGAGGCGATCGCCGCGACCCTGTTCACCGAGGCCGAGCCGAACGACAGCGACGCGGACGCCGGCGCGATCACGCTGCCCGCCGTGGTGCAGAACGCGTCCTTCTCGAGCCCGACGGACCAAGACTGGTTCAGCTTCACCGCCACCACCGCAGACGTGGGCAAGACGCTCCGCATCGCCACCACCGGCAACCCGCGCACCGACACGATAATCGAGGTGCATGACGCGGGCGGCTTGATAGCCGCGTCGGATGACCTAGTCTACCTGGACACCCTCACCCTCACCATCACGCAGGAGGGCGAGCACTGGGTGGTCATCCTCCCCTCTGACTCTGGCTTCTACGAGCCCGCCTACAACACCTACGGCATGTACGCGTACCTCGACTGACGCGTGACGCCGTAGCGGCGCAGCGCCATCACAGCGCCGAGCCGCACGACACCGTGTTCTCCACGGCACCGGGCTCTGTTTCCTTGAGGAAACGGAGCCCGTCGTGTTTCATCGCTCGTTGGCCGCTACCGGCTCAGCAGCGTGCGGGCGATCTGCGACACCTGGATCTCATCCGTGCCGCCGTAGATCTGCAGCACCTTGGCGTCGCGCGCGAGCTGCTCCACCTGGAACTCGGCCATGTAGCCGTTGCCGCCGAACAGCTGCACCGCCTCCAGCGCGACCTCCATCGCCGCGCCGGCGGTGTAGAGCTTGCAAGCGGAGGCCTCCGCGAGATCCATGCTCTTGCCGGCCTCCGCCAGCTCGATGATGCGGTAGACGAGGTTCTGGATGTTCATCCGCGCCACCTCCATCTTCGCCAGCTTCAGCTGGATCAGCTGAAACTCACCGATGGGTCGCCCGAAGGCCACGCGCTCCTGGGCGTACGCCGTGCTGAGCATGAGGCACTGCTCCACGATGCCGAGCGCCATCGCCGCGACGCCGGTGCGCTCCGCCGTGAAGGTCTCCTTGGCGCCCGCGCGAGCGCTGGTGTCCTCGGTCTCGCCGAGCAGCTGATCGCGCCCGACGCGCACGTCCTCCAAGAACAGCTCCCCCGTGGGGGACGAGTGCATGCCCATCTTGCGGAGCGGTTTGCTCTGCGTGAGGCCGGGCGTGCCGCGGTCGAGCACGAAGCTCACCACCTTGCGGGCGCTCTCCGCCTCACCCGTGTCGAGCTTACAGATGAACACGAGGGTGTCCGCGTAGGGCCCATTGGTGATGAAGGTCTTGGAGCCGTTCAGCACGTAGCCATCACCATCGCGCCGCGCGGTCGCCTTCATGCCCCCGAAGGCATCGGAGCCGCTGCCGGGCTCCGTGATCGCCCAAGCGCCGATCTTGTCGAGGGTGAGCAGATCGAGCGCCCAGCGCTCCTTCTGAGCGCGCGTGCCCTTCTTCATGATGGCGCCCGCCGTCAGCCCCACGCTCACCCCCAGCGCCGTCACCATCCCGGGGCAGTAGCGGCTCAGCTCGATCACCGGGAGCAGCTGGAGCGCCACCGCGTCGCCTCCCCCGCTCCGCGGCTCGTCGCTCTTCGATTCGCCCCGCTCGGCGCGCCTGAGCTCCGCGTGGAAGCGCTGCTTGCCCATCTCCTTCAGACCGAAGGTCGCGAACAGCTTGCGCAGCACGCCGTACGGCGGCTCATCGCCGTGCTCGAGCGCCTCGAGGTTGGGGCGGATCTCCGCCTCCACGAACCGCCTCACGAGCTCTCGGATTTGAAGGTGCTGCTCGCTCCACTCGATCATGTCGTGTCCTCCTCGGGCCAGCATGATGCATGAAGCCGCCTTGGCCTCCAAGGCGCCGGGGAAGGCGCCGCGCTGCCGTCGGCTCACCCGCAGCCGCTCGCCGATTCGAGCACGAAAACGGGCACCCGCTTGGCGTGTCAGCCCTGGTAGGCTCCCGCGCATGAGTCGCTACGAGCCCGCAGAGTCCGAAGAGCTAGCGGCCTTCCGCGCGGAAGTGAAGGCGTGGATCGCCACGAACCAGCCCCCGAAGCCGAGCTTCAAGCTGCCGCTCAGCTTCCTCGAGGTGGAGTCGGAGGAGCAGTTTCGCTACCTGCGCGCTTGGCAGCGGAAGGTGTACGAGGCGGGCTACCTCGGGTTCGACGTCCCCAAGGAGTACGGCGGCCAAGGCGTGAGCCTCGACAAGCACCGCGTGGTGGCGCAGGAGCTGGCGCGCGCCAGGGCGCCCTTCATGGTCAACCTGATCGCGCTGCAGTGGGCGGGGCCGACCATCCTCGCCTTCGGCACCGAAGAGCAGAAGCAGCGCTTCCTCCCGGGGATCCTCAGCGCCGACGACATCTGGTGCCAAGGCTTCAGTGAACCGGGCAGTGGCTCTGACTTGGCTAGCCTGCGCGCCGTGGCGGTGCCCAGCGAGGACGGCTACCGCGTGACGGGGCACAAGGTGTGGACCACCCTGGCGCACTTCGCGAAATTCATGATCTTGATGGCGCGCACCGACCCCGCAGCGGGAAAATACGCCGGCATCTCCTACTTCCTTTTCCCGATGGATACGCCTGGCGTCACCATCCAGCCGCTCGTCAAGATGAGCGGCGAGGGCGGCTTCAATCAGGTGATCTTCGATGAGGCGCCGATGCCGAAGGACGCCTTGCTCGGCGCCGAGGGCGAGGGCTGGAACATCGCCATGGCCACGCTCATGTTCGAGCGCGGCGCTGGCGAGGGCGTGGGGCGGGAGCGCGCGGCGGGCTTCGTGGAGCGCGCCGGGGCGCTGGCAGCGCTCGCCGCGAGCACCACGCGTGATGGACGGCCCGTCAGTGAGGATCCAGTGTTTCGCGATCGCGCGGTGCAGGCCTGGATCGAGGCGCAGGCGATGGCGCTGGCCGCGGCGCGCAGCGAAGCGCCCGCGTTGAACGCCGAGCGCCCGATGGCGCTGCCGCTGATGAACAAGCTGGTGATGAGCGAGTGGGCGCAGCGCCTGGCGGAGCTCGGCTGCGAGGTCTTGGGCCCGGAAGCGGCGCTCTGGGTCGGCGATCCCCACGCGCCGGACGACGGCGACTGGCCGCGCGCCTTCATGAACAGCTTCGGCATGACCATCGGCGGCGGCACCAGCGAGATCCTCCGCAACATCATCGGCGAGCGCGTGCTCGGCCTCCCCAAGAGCAAGTGAGCCATGCAAGACGTCACCTCCCTGATCCCCCCCGTCCCCCACGCCTTCGGCTTCACCACCGAGCACGCGCTCACCCGCCAGCAGGCGCGGCGTTTCCTTGAGGAAAACAGTCCGCGGGAGCACGCGCGCGCGCTGCACGACGACCGCCTGGGCTACGACCCGGCGCTCTACCGCCGCGTCCTCGAGCTCGGGTGGCTGGGGCTGACCTTGCCAGAGTCCTACGGCGGCGCCGGGCTCGACCACCTCCACCTGATGCTGCTCTGGGAGGAGCTCGGGCGCGCGCTCACGCCGAGCCCGCTGTTCGGCGCGCTCTTGGCGACCCACGCCATCAGCCTGAGCCGCCACGAGGCGCACCGCGGGCGCTGGCTCCCGGAGGCGCTGAGCGGCGAGCTGATCCCCACATTCGCCTTCGGCGAGCCCAAAGGCGCCTGGGGGCCTCGTCAGGTGAGCTGCCGAGCGGAGCCCAAGGACGGCGCCTGGCAGCTCACCGGGGTGAAGGCCCACGTGCCGTTCGGCGCCAGCGCGACGCTCGCGGTGGTGCCCGCCGTGGACCACCGCGGCGAGGTGGGCCTGTTCGTGCTCGATCTGCCGTCGGCGGGCGTGGAGCGTGAGCCAGAGCTCAGCGTGGACAGCACACGACGGAGCGCGCGCCTGGTGCTAAGCCGCGCGCGGGTGCCGCACGATCGCCGGCTCCAGGGGGATGGCGCGCGGATCTTCACGCAGGTGTGCACCCTCGGCTACGCCGTGCTCGCGGCGGAGATGGTGGGCGCCGGCGAGCAGGTGCTGGAGCTCACCCGCTCCTACGCCACCACCCGCGAGCAGTTCGGGCGCGCCATCGGCTCCTTCCAGGCGGTGAAGCACCCCATCGTCAACATGCTGTGTCAGCTCGAGCTGGCGCGCAGCTTGAGCCTCGGCGCCGGCGCGGCGCTCAGCGACTCACGGCTGATCGACCAGCCGGAGGTGGCCGAGCGCGCCGCGCGCATGGCGAAGGCCTACGGCGAGCAGATGCTCTCTCACGCGGTGCAGAAGGGCGTGCAGCTCCACGGCGGCTTCGGCTTCACCTGGGAGTGCGACGTGCAGCTCTACTTCAAGCGCATGCTGTGGACGCGCGCGACGCTGGGGGACGCCACGCACCACAAGGCGGCGCTCGCGGCGGCGCTGTTCGCCTGAAGGTCAGCTAAGCTGACTGGACGCCGCGCTCAGGGGACGCGCGGTGCTCCCCTGAAAGTCAGCCAACCGACTGGATGCCGTGCTCAGGGGACGCGCGGTGCGACCCAACCGGCTCTTCAGCCCCTTTGAGCGCCGCGCGAAGCTCTTCAGGGCAGCATGGGGACACGCATGAGGTCGACGACCGTGATTCCAGCGGTGCCCTGCGCCAAACAGCGTGTCTCGAAAGCCTGGGTTGTGATCTAGGAAGGAGTGCACCCCCCCAAAAAAACGCAAGCCACCGCACCAAGTCAGCTCAGCGCACCCAAGAACCGCCCCGTCTCGGAGCCCTGGGCGCGCTCAATCACCGCGGGCGGGCCCTCCGCGATCAGCTCGCCTCCGCCGGGGCCACCCTCGGGGCCCAAGTCGATGATCCAATCCGCCGCGCGGATCACGTCCAGGTGATGCTCGATCACCACCACGGTGTTGCCGGCGTCCACCAGGCGCTGCAGCACCTCGAGCAGGCGCCGCACGTCCTCGAAGTGGAGCCCGGTGGTCGGCTCATCCAAGATGTAGAGCGTCTTGCCCGTGTCGCGCCGTGACAGCTCACGCGCCAATTTGATCCGCTGCGCCTCCCCGCCGCTCAAGGTCGGTGAGGGTTGGCCCAAGTGGAGGTAATCCACCCCCACCTCCGCCAAGAGCGCGAGCGGCTCCCGCACCTTGGGGTGCGCGCTGAACAGGTCCAGCGCTTCGCGCACCGTGAGCGCGAGCACGTCGGCGATGCTGAGGCCGCGGTAGCGCACCGCGAGCGTCGCCTCGTTGAAGCGCCGGCCTTCGCACTCTTCGCAGCGCACGTACACATCCGCGAGGAAATGCATCTCCACCCGGCGCACGCCGTCGCCCTCGCAGGCCTCGCAGCGGCCACCCTTGACGTTGAAGGAGAAGCGCCCGGGCTGATAGCCCTGCATGCGGGCCTCGGGCAGCTCCGCGAAGAGCTGCCGGATCTCGTCGAACACCTTGATGTAAGTCGCCGGGTTGCTGCGCGGGGTGCGGCCGATGGGGCGCTGATCGATGTCGATCACCTTGTCCAGCTGAGCCAAGCCGCGCACCGCGCTGTGAGCGCCGACGCGCTGACTGGCGCCGTTCAGCTCCCTCGCCGCGGCGGGGTAGAGCACGTCGTTCACCAGGGTGCTCTTGCCGGCGCCAGAGACGCCGGTCACCGCCGTCAGCACCCCGAGCGGGAAGCGCACGGTGAGGTCCTTCAAGTTGTTCTCGCGGGCACCCTCCACCTCGAGGAAGCCCGCTGGCTCGCGCGGCGTGCGCGGCTCGCTCACCCGCCGCTTGCCCGACAGGTACTCGCCGGTGAGCGAGTCCCGCGCGCGGAGCAGCCCCGACGCGCTGCCCGCGTACACCACGCGCCCCCCATTCACCCCCGCGCCCGGCCCGAAGTCGATCACGTGATCGGCGCCGCGGATGGTGTCCTCGTCATGCTCCACCACCACCACGCTGTTGCCGATGTCGCGCAGGCGCATCAGCGTCGCCAGCAGGCGCTGGTTGTCGCGCTGGTGGAGCCCGATGGAAGGCTCATCCAAGATGTAGATCACGCCGGTGAGCTCGGAGCCCACCTGGCTCGCCAAGCGGATGCGCTGCGACTCCCCGCCGCTCAAGGTCGGCCCCGCGCGATCGAGCGACAGGTACCCCAGGCCCACCGCCAACAAGAACGAGAGCCGGCTCTGCACCTCCTTCAGCACCTCGCTGGCGATGGTGCGCTCTGCCCCCGACAGGCTGAGCTCGCTCAGCACCGCGTGCGCGCGCTCGACGGTCATGGCCGACAGCGTGACCAAGCCCACCCCGCCCACCTTCACCGCGGCGCTCTCGGCGCGTAGCCGCCCGCCGCGGCAGCTGGTGCACGGCGTGTTGCCCATGAAGCGCGCGTACCAGGCCTTGGAGCGCTCACTCTGGGTCGCCGCGAAGCGCCGCATCAACCGCGGGATGAGGCCCTCCCACTCGGTCTCGAACTGGCCCTCCCCCGTCTTGCCGCGCCACTTCACTTGGTAAGTGCGGTTGCCCGTGCCGTACAGGAGCTGATCGAGCTGGCGCTGGGTGAGGCGCTTGATGGGGCGCTTCGGATCGATGCCCAGCCCCTGGATGATCTGGCTGCGGAAGTCGTGGGACCAACCGCTCTTGGTCGAGACGTCGGGCCCCCAGGGCACCACCGCGCCCTCGTCCAGCGACAGGCTCGGATCGGGGATCACCAGGGCCGGATCGATCGCCACGCGGGTGCCGAGCCCGCTGCAGTCAGGGCACATGCCTTGCGGCCCGTTGAAGGAGAAGCTCTGGGGCGTGAGCTCGGGGAACGAGATCTTGCAAGCCTGGCAGGCGCGGTGCTGGGAGAACACGCGGTCCGTCGTGCCCGCGTCCATGGTCAGCTGCGCGATCAAGCTGCCCTCCCCACGGGCGAGCGCGCGCTCCACGGAGTCGAGCAGCCGCGCGCGCTCCGAGGCGCGCACCACGACGCGGTCGATCACCGCCTCCACGTGGTGCTTCTTGCGCTTGTCGAGGGCGACGAGCGCCTCGGTTTGCACCAGCTCACCATCGACGCGCAGCCGCGCGTAGCCCTCGGCCCGGGCGCGCTCGAGCAGCTCCCGGTGCTCCCCCTTGCGGTTCACGATCAGCGGCGCGAGCAGGGTGATCCGCGTGCCTTCGGGCAGCGCCGCGAGGTCATGGGCTATCTGCTGCGCCGTTTGCCCCGACACCCGCGCGCCGCACTCGTGGCAGTGCTGGTGCCCCACCCGCGCGTACAGCACCCGCAGGTAATCAGCGATCTCGGTGATGGTGCCCACCGTGGAGCGCGGGTTGTTCCCCGCCGTCTTCTGCTCGATGCTGATCGTCGGCGACAAGCCGCGGATGGTGTCGAACTTCGGCTTGTCCAGGCGCCCCAGGAACTGACGGGCGTAGGCGGAGAGGCTCTCCACGTAGCGGCGCTGACCCTCGGCGTACAGCGTGTCGAAGGCGAGCGACGACTTCCCGGAGCCGGACACCCCCGTGAGCACCACCAGCTGGCGCTTCGGGATCTCCACGTTCACTGACTTGAGGTTGTGCTCCGCGGCGCCCCGGATCGCCACGTGGTCGAGCTCGAGCTCCGCGAGCGCGCTCTTTTTCCCTGAGGAAATTGTAGAGGCGCCGCGCACCGCACCGCCGCTGCGCCCCTTCGCCTCGCCGCGCCCCTTCGTCTCCTTCGCCTTGCCTCGACCCTTCGCCCCTTCGGCTCGCCCTGTCATCCGCTGCTCCTCACGCGCGAGCATCCGAGAGAAGCAGCCGCCGCGCCACCAAAATCTGATCTTTTGTTCAGTATCGTACCCGTAACCACTCGAAAAGCCGCGCCAACGACGTCAGCGCTCTCGGTCTCGGAACTCCGGGGCGCGCTTACTCAGCTTGGCGGTCACCGCCTCCAGCTGGTTCGTGCTGCCAATCAGGCGACGTTGGAGCGTCGCCTCGAGCTCGAGCCCCGCGGCGTGGTCCAGCTCCCGCGCGCGATGGATCAGCTGCTTCCCGAAGGCGATGGCGTCCGGCGACTGCGCGGCGATCTGCCGCGCGAGCTCCCGCGCGGCGGCGAGCGGATCGTCAGCGACCCGTGTCACTAACCCGAGCTGCGCCGCCTCCGCCGCGCCCAGCACCCGACCCGAGAACACCAGCTCGCACAGCACGTCGGTGCGCACCAAGCCGAGGAGGCTCCGAGTGCCGCTCATGTCCGGCACCAGCCCCCACGCGATCTCCATGATGCTGAGCTGGGCGTCCGGCGCCGCGATGCGAAGGTCAGCTCCCAAGGCTATCTGGAGCCCACCACCGAACACGTGCCCCTGGAGCGCCGCCACCACCGGCACCTCGAGCTCCCGCCAGATCCAAGCCGCGCGCTGGGCACGGTTCGCCGGGCTGCCTTCCCGCTCGAACATCCGCGCTTGCGCCCCCTCACCCAGGGCCGCGAAGCTCATGAAGTCGAGCCCCGCGGAGAACGAGCGCCCCTCACCGCGCAAAACCACGGCTCGCACGTCCGCGCGCGCCCCGAGCTGCTCACCAACCGCCACCAGCCCCTCGAGCAGCTCGAGATCCAGCGCGTTCAGCTTCTCTGGGCGGTTCAGCCACACCTCGGCGACCCGCTCCGACACCTCGAACCCCACTCGCTCGCTCATCGTCACGCCTCCAGCCACGAGTGGTGGCGCATCCACGCCCCCGCAACAAGCCCCCGACGCCCGATCGGAGCGCCCTCAGCGTTTCGATCGGGGGGGTGCACTCCCTCCTAGTGCGCGCTGTCGTCACCTGGAAGATGCTGTTCATACGCCGCACGTCGCTCGGATCACGGTCCTCGACCTCATGGGCGTCTTCGTGCGGCCTTGAAGGAGCGCTTTACAGAGCCTTGAGGCGTTGAAGAGCTGGTTGGACGGGTAGTCACTGCGTCGTAACGCACGCAGCCCCTGGTGCTCGAGCGCCTCGCGCCTTAGACCTCGCCCGCCGGTGCGAGCCGGCAGAGGGCCAGCATGCTAAACGCGTTCGAAGAGTCGCCGCATCCCTGCGGTCTGGAGCCCCGCACGTCGATGCCCTCGCCACCCCGCCTCGAGCTCGAGCAGGCCATCGACGCGCTGGCGGCGAGCTACGACAGCGCCCTCGAGATCAACAACCTCGAGAGCGCGCTGCTACCCAGCCGGCGCGTGGTGATCGAGGCCTTCCGCAGCCTGGTCCCCACGCTGTTCATGGGCTTTTACAGCACGCGGTCGCTGAGCCGCGGCACGCTGAAGAGCTCGATGCGGGAGCACCTGGTGCCGGCGTTCGACGCGCTGGTGGAGCAAATCCAGCGGGCGATGCGCTACGAGGCGCGGCTCGGTCGGGGTGAAGATCAGGAGGCGGGCTGGGCAGAAGAGGTGGTGCTCCAGCTGTTCCGTGAGCTGCCGCGGCTGAGGGAGCTGCTCAACACGGACGTGGTCGCGGCTTACGATGGGGACCCCGCCGCCAAGAGCATCGAGGAGATCGTCTTCAGCTACCCGGCGGTGCGCGCGATCACGGCGCACCGCATCGCGCACCAGCTGCACCTGTCGGGCGTGCCGATGTTGCCCCGCATCATCAGCGAGCACGCTCACTCGGAGACGGGCATCGACATCCACGCGGGCGCGCGCATCGGCGAGCGCTTCTTCATCGACCACGGCACCGGCGTCGTGATCGGCGAGACGGCGGAGATCGGGCGCAACGTGAAGATCTACCAGGGGGTCACCCTGGGCGCGCTCAGCACCCGGCGCGCGGCGCGCGGCGCGGCTCCAGACGCGGCGGCCTCGAACGGATCGGCGCGAGCCCCAGAAGCTCGAGGCCCAGCAGCTCGAACGACAGCGCCGCTCACGAACAAGCGCCACCCCACGATCGAGGACGATGTCACCATCTACTCCGGCGCCACCATCCTCGGCGGTGAGACGGTGATCGGGAGGGGCTCGGTGATCGGCGGCAACACCTGGCTCACCCGCTCCGTGCCCCCCGGCACCAGGCTGCTCGGTCGCTCCCGCGAGGGGACGGACGACCCGCGAGCCGGCGGCTGACCGCGAAGCTGGCGGCCAAGGTCCGGGCCTTCGGCGCCCGATGACGAAATCCCCTTCCCTGGCGCGCAGAAGCCGCTATAAGAGCCCCTGTTGGCGGGAATAGCTCAGTTGGTAGAGCACGAGCTTCCCAAGCTCGGGGTCGTGGGTTCGAGCCCCATTTCCCGCTCCAGCGCTGGTCACTCAATCCACCAAGCGGGCGTGACCAGCCTCGAGGCCGCGGGCCTTGGCGGCGGTCGCGCTCTGCTCGCGTAGCTGCAGCGCTCCGTCGCATGAAGCTCGCTGCGCCTTGCCCCACGGGATCCCATGAAGCACGCGCACATCTCGACCCTCTGTGAGTGTCAGGCTCGCCTCTCCGCGGAGCTGGACGAGCACCGCCAGGTGACCCGCGGTTGGGCTCGGCACCTGCGTGATCGCCTCTCAGCCGCACAGCCCCTTCATGAAGCGCAGGTGGTGGCGCCCGCGCACTCCATCCACGCGAGCCAGCCAAGGTTTCAGGTGGCTTGGCTGTGCCCCTTCTGCGGCCGCAACACGCTGCGTTCATTCGACGCGAGCGGCCTCGCCTGGCGCATCGCTCCCGCTGCAACCGAAGCGCCTGCCTCCGAAGCACCCGGGGGCTGAGCACCGTTCGCCTCGCGCGAGAGGCAGCGTGGCTAGCGCCCTTTTTACGGGCGTGGGCACACCGTCGCGCGGCTTAGGCAGCGTGACGAACGACCAGAGTCTGGGCTGGGCGCGCCGCCGCTCGAGCCCTCGAGGTTGCCTGACTAGCTCTTGATGCCGAGCCCTTGGAGCAGCGCGGCGCCGAGCGCGCGCGAGAGCAGCGCGTGCCCAGCCGTGCTTGGGCTCACCGAGTCCCGCGCTTCGAGCTGCCGCGCGATCTCACGGAGCGTCTCGATCAGCTGCTCTCTCAGACCCTTCGAGCGCGTCGTGGCGTTCATCAGCTGGAGCGCGGGGAACCCTTCGGCGGCCAAGGCGTGCGTCAGGCGCTCGACCACCTGCTCCGAGTCGCCCTGAGCGACCAAGCTCTCGAGGAGCCGCGTGAGCTGATCTTCGATCACCGCCTCGACGAGCGCCTCGCGATCCCTGAAGTGGATGTACAGCGCGCCCCGGGTGTAGCCGGCGCGCCCGCAGATGACGTCGAGGCTCGGCTTGTCGAGGCCGTCTTCGGCGAAGCACTCGCGCGCGGCGGCGATCAGCGCGGCGCGCGTCGCCTGCTTGGCCGCCGCGCGGCGGAGCGCGGCGCGGCTCTGCACAGAGGGGAGATAGCGGGGCGTGGGACGATCTGGGAAAGACACGGCTCAGGATCCATACCGCCAGGACATCGTGTCGCAAGCGGTACCTCGGGTTGCCGCCGAGATTCTCAACTCAAGACAGCTATTCCATGCGGGATTGCGGCGCGACGCCAGACCCCACCGCGCCCCGTAACACACGACGTACGGCGAACATTCCCACATGATGAGCACGACGCGCGATGACTCCACGTGATGCGCACGGCGCGCACATCGTGTTTCTACGCTGATACTCCCGTCGTAGGCAACAGCCAACTGATGCGCGCGCCGATGAGCGCGCGGCTTCTCTCGCAGCGCCGCGAACACGCCGAGGAGCACGCGCTGAGGTTCACACCACCGCGCGCACGCGCGCCGCGCTCACGCCACGACCGGTACCGTGAGCATCGGCGCGACGTCACGGCGGGGCCGACGGCAACCCAAGGCCGTGGCGTCGCGAGTCACTGAAGCGCGCTCAGGAGCCGCTCCACGGGGTACGGCTTGGCGAGGAAGCCAGCGACCCTCGGGTGCTCCCGCAGCTCAGCCGGGAGATCTTCCGCGGCGTAGCCGCTCGACAGGAGCACGCGCAGCTCCACGCCCGCGGCGTCCAGCCCGTGCAGCACCTCGAGCGCCGTCATGCCCCCCAGGTTCACGTCCAAGAGCAACATCCGAAACGCGCGCTTGGAGGCGAGCTCGAGCGCCGCCTCGCCGTCGTACACCACCTGCGTGGAGACACCGTGCTGCTCCAAGAGGCCCGCCGTCAGCATCGTCAGGCGTGGCTCATCGTCGCAAATCAAGACTGGCAGAGAGTCGCTCATTTCACTCCGTAGACCCGCTCGAGATCGTGCTCCACGCCCAGCGAGCGGCACCGCACCACGATTCAGGCAACCCCTCGTCCCCTAGCCCCGCGGCGCGCCCCACCCTGACTCCTGTCAGCCTAGTTCACTTCGTGGCTCCTGCCTACGCCCTTCCACACCCAGAAGAGACATCCTGGCTCTCCCGGCGCTGTCTCCCGCTGCCTCACCGCCTCGGTGCCGTCCAACCCCCAATCCCCCTCCCTCGTGGATCCATGCGAGCTCGTCGCCGATTCAGCTCGCCGTTCCCTCGCCCTACGTCCCCCTCGGCGCTCCATTCAACCGTCGGCCCGCGACTTGGGAGCCGCGACGCCACCTCAGCTCGCGCGGGAGAGCCGCAGCGCGCCCACCACGATCCCGATCAGCACCAGGGCGCCGGCGACCCAACTCACCCGCACCGGGCCGATGCTGAGCAGCTCCCCCGTCTGAGCCGCATAAACCCCGTGGAGCAGCGAGATCACGAGGCCCACCCCGGCGAGCCACAGTGGGCCGCGCAGGCGCGCGCCGAGGGATGGACCGCTGGGCGCGGGCGCTCGATACCGATCCGCACGCACGCTGACAGGCGGCAGTACCTCGGGGCGAGGTGAGGCAGGGCGCGACGTCGCCGGCCCCAAATCTCGGCTCACCTCCACCCGCGCGGGCTCCCGCGTGGAGATCACCTGACCCACCGGGAGATCGAGATCGAGCTTCACGGCGGGCGCCCGACGCGGGCGCTGGCTGGGCGACGCCTCACGCACCGGCAGCGCCAGATCCGGGATCTCGCCGGGCGGCTCGAGGGGCTCGGCGACGCCGGGCGCTTCGTCCAACGCAGGCAACGCGGCCCTCGGCGCCGACGCGCTCCCCAAAGCCGGTGTACCGCGGACCGGCGTACCCAAAGCCGGCGCACCCAGCGCAGGCGTGCCCCTAGCAGGCGCCTCGAGCGCTTCGCGCACCTGCGGCGCCCTCGAAGGGAGGTCGAACCGCTCGCTGACCGGCACCCGGAAGCCGTCCTCCGCGCGGGTGTCACGGCGGACACCTGCCGCCGCCTGCTCGGAGATCCCGATCGCTCCCACCAGATCGTCCCAGAAGAGCCCGGCGTCGGCGTAGCGATCGCGCGGATCGACCGCCAGCGCGCGCGAGAACACCGCCTCGACCTCGTCGCTCACCTCGACCCCCTCCGCGCGAGGAGTGGGCCGGCGGTGCTCGTCGAGCGTGGTGCCCATCATCGCCGCGTGGTCACCGTCGATGACGGGGTGACCCACCAGCGCCTCGACCAGGGTGACCGCGAGGCCCCACACGTCCGTCCACGGGCCTGTCTGACCGAAGCGCTTCGGGAGCCACTGCTCGGGGGCGCCGTAGGCCGGCGTGAATGAGCCGACCTCCTGACCACTCTGGCTCGCGCGCCCCGCGACCTGAGAGGCGACGCTCTTGGCCTTGCCGATACCGAAGTCGAGGATCTTCACGATCTCCTCGCCGGCTACCCGCGCGAGGAAGATGTTCTCCGGCTTGAGATCGCGATGAACGATCGAGAGCGCCCCCTCCTCCGAAGAGAAGTTGTGAGCGCGCTCGAGCGCCCGGGCCACCGGGGTGAGCAGGCGCACCAGCCGCTTCAAACCGAGGGGCGGCCGGCGCTCCTCTTTACGGCGCCTCACCAAGGCCTCCAGCGTCTCCCCCTCCAGCCACTCGAGCGCCATGAACGGCACGAAGGCGCCACCCGGGGCGATCAGCGCGTCCACGTGGAGCGGGCGCACCACCGTGTTCAGGCTGGCCGAGAGGCGGAACAGCAGCTCCGCCTCGGCGCGGAACTGCTCGAGGAACGACTCCTGTCCAGCAGAGCCGAGCCCCTGAGGGATCTTCAGGCACTTGAGCGCGACGGGGGCGCGAAAGCCCGCGTGGTAGGCGCGATAGACCACCCCAAAGCCACCCTCGGCGACGGTCTCCTCCACGTGGTAGGCGCCGGCCACCGTCGTCCCGACGATCCCGAACACGTCCGCTGTCATCGAGTCATTCACGCCCGCCCAATCTCTCTGGAGCCGCACGCTCCGCCATCCCCGATCCTGCCAGGATCCTGACCGGAGGTCGACCAGGCAACCGTCTCACAGCGATCAGCCGCTTTGGGCGCAGCGTGCTGCGCCCCGACGCGTGAGCCACGACCTCGACAGCTCGAGGCGCACCTGGTGGCGGCGCCGCTCACGCTGCGATCGCCTCACCGCAGCGCTCGAGCCCGCTTCGACGCTGCCAGCGCGCCACGCTAACCTCGCCTGGTGACCCCACCCGTGAGCCCACCCGCACCGGCAAAACCCCGCCGCATCGGGCTGCTGCGCGGCTTCTTCTCGGTGTTTCGCGGCGCGGGGTTCCTGCTGATCACACCCCGTTCGTGGCCGTATGCGCTGGTGCCGGGCCTGGTGCTCGGTCTGTTGGCCGGCTTGGGGATCTGGCTCTCGCTCGCCGTCGTGTGGCCCAGCGTCTCGGGCTCCGCGCCCGATGCTCACTGGTTCTCGGCGCTCGCGATCCGCGCCGCCGGCTGGATCGTCACCACCGCCGCCCTGCTGCTCTCCTTGCTGCTCGCGGTGGCGCTCGCGCCGCCCCTCAGCGCCCCCGCGCTCGAGCACATCGTGGGTCAGCGCGAGGCCTCCCTCGGGATCCCCGAACGGGCGCCGCTCGGGTTCTGGCGCGAGGTGGCGTGCGGCCTCAAGGCGCAGCTCGTCGTCGCGTGCTTCGCCGGCCCGCTGCTCATCACGCTGTGGGTCCTGGGCCTCGTGATCCCCGGAGCGACCTTCGTCACCACGCCGCTCGCCTTCCTCATCACCGCGCTCGGCCTCGCGTGGAACCTGTTCGATTACCCGCTCACGCTCCGCGGGGTGTCGATGCGCGAGCGCCTCCGCTTCACCTGGCGGCATCGCGCCGCCACGCTCGGCTTTGGGCTGAGCTTCGCCCTCTTGTTCTGGGTCCCCTGCTTCGGGGTCTTGCTGCTCCCGGTGGGGGTCGCAGCCGCGACGGAGCTGCTCTGGAGCCTGCTCGAGGGCGACCCGCTGGGCGCGAAGCTCGGGCTCCAAACGAACGCGCCGACGGATCCAACGAACGCATCACCTCGAGCCGATCCAACGGACCCAGCGGGCCCTGCGCCTCGAGTGGACGCCGTGCTCCAAACGGACACAGAGCCTCAAGCGGACACCGAACCTCAAGCGGACACACCCCAGGCGGACACCGAGCCTCGAACGGACACGGCGCCCCCTTCAGATGAGCCCTGAGGTTTTTTTTAGGGGGTTGGACAGGGTGACGCCTGAACGCACCCCAAGTCAGCCCCACTGACTCGCGATCCCCCGAGGCGTTCAGGCGCTGGCGAGCGCAGCGGCACCCAAGTCAGCCCCACTGACGCCGAGCGCTCGCGATGAAGAGGCACCTCACAGCCGCACGCCCAGACGCTGACGCAGCTCGAGGTAAGGCTCACTGACTGAGTACGCGATCAGGTCGCGGCCCAGCTCGCCGATCGCCGCGCCCTCCTTCAAGCAGCCGAGCGCGGTCGTCAGATCGGAGCAGATGGCGAAGCCTGCGCGCGCCGCCGTCCGCTCGGCCCCCGCGCTCCAGCGCTGGAGGTTGGTGCGCCCGCCCTCCTCCACGAAGCGCAGGAACAAGCCGCGCAGGCGATCGAGCTGCTCGGGGCCGAGCACTGGGGCGATCGCCTGGGCGATCGGCGCCACCCGCCGCCGCATCTCCTCGGCGATGGGCAGGCTCGGGCTACCCAAGGTGAGCGCCGCCAGGAACAAGTCCTCCAGATCGGGCACCGAGGTGAACAAGGTGCGGATGAAGCGATCGGGGCGATACCAGCTGAGGTGGCTGCCCGCCTCGAACGCGAGCTCGAGCTGGGTTCGCCCGCTGAGCACCCCGGAGCCCAGCACCGTCACCGGCGGGATGCCTGGGATGTGCTCGAAGCCGACCTGGCGCTCCTTCTCCAGGTACATCGGCGGCGCCGCCAAGCCGAGCAGGGCGGCAGCCCAGCTCAGGGCGCGCACCGCGGTGATGGTGCTCTTCTCGGGCTCTTGGCGCGCGGCGGGGTCCGGGATGTGGAGCGTCTTGTCGCGCCGCAGCGCGGTCACCTTCCCCAGGAGCACCGCGGGCACGATCACACCGAAGAGCTGCCCGGTGAGCGCCTCCTCGTCAGGGTGACTGATGAGCTCGGAGAAGCTCCGCGCGTCGACGGAATGCCGCGGGGAAATGAGCCCGGTGACGCGCGCCGCCTCGAACTCAGCGCGCTCCTCCGACGTGGCCGCGCCAATGGCGACCAGCGCCTGAGCGGCGCACCACGCGGCGTCGCGCGCGCCGCGCGCCTGGTAGGCTCGATGCAGCGCGCGCAGGTGACTTGGCTGCGTTGGGTCGCGGCGCACACGACGCCAGAGCACGTCGGGCTCCTCCGAGGCGTCCTCGGCGGTCACCTCGAGATCCGTGAGATCGACCTCGACGTTGATCTGCGCCTGCGCTTGCCGCAGCTCTTGCTCCAGCTCGAGCACCCGCGCCTCGAGCTGCTCGATGCGCTTCAGCAGCAAGGCGCGCCCGGCGTCGCCGTCCGCGGCGACTCGCAGCGGCGCGAGGGAGCTCGGTCCCTCCTGGTAGTGCTCCACGATGCGCACCGAGTGGCGCGACTCGTAGGCGCTGAGCATCGCCTGCTCCAGCTCGAGCAGGCGGCGCGGGTTCAGGCCCAGGTTGTCTGCGGCTTGCTCGAGGCGCGCTCGCTCGTCGCTCGTGATCACCCCGTCGGCGAGCGCCTCCGCGAACAGCTCCTCGTACTGCTGCTCAAGCGGACCCAGGCTGAGCCCCGCGCTGATCTCCCCTTGAACGAACCCTTCAACATGCTCGAAGTCGCCGGCCATCTCGTCCTCCCTCCCGCGGTGTCATCCCAGGCTGGTGTGTCTCACCCCGTATATCCCGGACCAGCCCCGCTGTCTCAACCGTCCTGGCCACACGCCGGGCGGGAGCCCCCAAAACAGAGCCCTTCAAAAAACGTGAGCTTCGCACCTCACGGAAATCCATCGCTGAAAGCAGAATCGTGGTAGTCTCAGGGAAACCGGTCGCCGAGCGGGGCGGCCGTCGTTGAAGGAGCACGCGATGCGATTGACCACACTCCCTCTGTTGCTCGTCACTACTGGCACCCTGATGGCCGTCGCCTGTGGCTCGGATGGCGATGATGGGAAGCAGGGCGGCAACCAAATCTCTGGTGGCTCTGGCGGTAGCTCCGCCAGCGGGGGCAATGGAGGCTCATCGGCCGATGGCGGTACATCCGCGAACGGCGGGAGCGCCGCCGACTCGTTCGGCGGCAGCATCCACATCGACGCGGGCGGCAGCGGTGGCTCCGGCGGGCTGAACCCCGACTCGGGCTGCGCGTCGGAGAGCGTCAGCGGTGACCGCGTGCCGGCGAACATGCTGTTCGTGATCGACCGCTCGGGCAGCATGAAGTGCAACCCGCCGCCCACGCAGGACAGCAACCAGTGCGAGAGCCGCCCGGAGAAGCTGAACCCAGCCATCAACTCGAAGTGGGAGGACACGCGGCTCGCGCTCGAAGCAGCGCTCGAGCAGCTCTCCGCCCAGCCGAACATCTCCGTCGGCGTGAACATGTTCCCCCGCGACTCGCAGTGCGCGGTGACGGGCACCCCGAACATCCAGGTGAACCCGCTGGATGCCACTCAGCTCGCGGGCATCAAGGCCTTCTTCGGCACGGTGGATCCCGCCGGGCGCACGCCCCTCGCCGGCGCGTCCATCCTGTCGTACGGGCACCTGCTCAACCAGCTGCGGGCAGGCAACCTGCCCGGCAACAAGTTCATCGTGCTCATCACGGACGGCTTCGAGACCTGCGCGCCGAGCGAGCTCGACAAGCTGGTCAACGTGGACGTGCCGAACGCCACCTCGCTCAACTTCCGCACCTTCGTGATCGGTGCGCCCGGGAGCGAGGGCGCGCGCTCACTGCTCTCGCAGATCGCCAAGGCGGGCGGCACCGCCGCCAGCAGCAGCTGCGTGGCGGATCCAGGTGGCAACCCGGAGGTGGGTGATTGCCACTTCGACCTGACCAACGTGAGCACCCCGCAAGACTTCGCTGACCAGCTCTCGCAAGCGCTGGAGCAGATCAGCGGCAGCGTGCTCACCTGCGAGTTCGACATCCCGCGCAGCCCCACGGGTGGCGAAGTGGACCTGAACAAGGTCAACGTCAAGGTCACCCCCGATGGGCAGACACCCATCGACCTGGAGAAGGACACCGCCAACTGCGAGACCACGGCGAACGGCTGGCAGTACAACGCCGAGGGCACCAAGATCGTCCTGTGCGGCGCGGCGTGCGACACGGCGAAGGAGCCCGGCAGCTCGGTGCAGATCGTGCTCGGTTGCCCCAGCGTCATCAAGTAGCCGCGTCGTCATCAAGTAGCCAGCATCGCGGCGCGGCGCGACCCTGCGCGCCGAACCTCGGTGCTGGGTGACTCGCCGAACCGCACACGACCGTCGCCTCTGAGTTCCCCTCCAATATGAGGGGACTGCTCGTGAGGCGGCGGTTCTTTCTATGGATGGCAAGCATCAGGTCTCGGGTTGAAGAGCGGGTTGGACGGCACCGCGCTCGAGTAGCGCCGCGCGTTCAGCGCTTGGGTCCCTCGTCGTTCGCGCTCGGGTGGATGGCAGCGTGCTGGGTCGCCTGCGCGAGCCCAGCGGCGCCACCTCGAGCGGCCACCGGCGCTTCCCCCACGCCACCTCGACAGGTCAGTCAGCCGCCTCATCAGCTCACCCCGGTCCCGAGCTCGGCGCCGAGTCCGGAGCCACGAGCGGTGCCCGGCGAGCCAGCGCTCGGCGCCGTGACACCCGAGCCCGAGCCCCCGCTACCCGAGATCGAGTGGGTGGTGGAGCCGCCCCACCTGCCCGGCGCGCGCCCGCGACCCGAAGGCCGCGTGGCGGCGGCGGGTCACGACGAGGACTTGGCGCGCTGGAACCTGGGCGGTGTGAGTGATCCTGATTACCCGTCGAGCCGCGCCAACTACCACCCAGGCGCGCGCGTGGTGGTCGACGTCGCCCAGGTCACGGGCGGCCTCCCCAAGACCGCGCCGCGCGGCCAAGGCCCACGCAAGCCGAGCGAGCAAGGCCTGTTGGCTCACGCGCGGAAATGGGGCTACTGGCCCTTCCGCATCTGCTTCGAAGCCGCCGTACGCCGTACGCCGACCGCCCACGGCCAAACGAAGCTGCGGCTGGTCTTGAACGCCGCGGGGAAGGTGGTGCACAGCGAGCTTCTGGGGAGCGCGCTGGATGATGAGGCGGCTGCCTGTCTAGCCCAGGCGGCGCGTGACTACCGTCCCTTCAGCCCGGCCCCGGGCCGCCGCGTGCAGCTCGAGCTCAGCGTGAAGCTGTGGCCCGGGGACGCGCCGCTGCCTTTCCTCGCGGAATCAGAGCAGCGCGCCGCGCTCGCCAGCGAGAACCCAGGGCAGCTCTCGGCGGAGGCGCTGCTCGCGGCGAGCGAGCCGGCGCTCGCCGCGAGCCGACGCTGCTTCGCGGAGGGCGTGCAGCGCGATCCGGCGCTGTGGGGCAGGCTCCAGCTGGAGCTTCAGATCTTGCCGCGCGGCGGCGTGGCCAAGGTGCGCCAGAGCGACAGTCGCTTCCCCGATCCGAAGGTGGTGCGCTGCGTACGGCGCGCCTTCCGAGAAGTGCAGTACCCCGCGCCAGATGGGGGGCGCGTGACGTGGATGCTCGGGCTGCGCCTGCCAGCGCGACCCGCACCCGAGCCTGAACCCTCACCTGACGCGACGGAGGTCGCCGAAGGTGGCTCCGCTCACGAGCCCTGAGCGCCGCTCAGCTCCATTGACCACCGATTCGGCCGTTCGGTCGCTCCCGGCGTCATGACGTCGCGCGGCCAGGCAGGGCCTGCGTGACGGCGACTGGGGCAGTGCGCCGCGGCGCGGTGCAGGCAAACCCCCCAAAAAACCCAGGGACCACTCCCTTCGAGACCCCGCCGTGCGTACCCGGACGCCAGACCCTCGCGTCGTCGATTCGCATCCAGGATCGTCGCGTGGCCGTGGCGCGCCCGCGATGGTCGCAATTCTAGCCACACTAGAAGCTAACAACGGGGGTTGGCCGATGGTGAGCGTTGTGGGAAGGTCCACCCGGCGGTCGTCGTAGGCCGCCCGAACGAGGGCTTGGATCTTGACCCGTTGAAGGAGGGTTTCGAGGATGCGTGTTTCGCAACTGAACTGGACTGCTGCATTGCTGTGTGCCCTGGGTGGCACCGCGCTCATGGGGTGTACCGCCGAGGCAACCATCGGTGGGCGCGTGAACACGCCACCACCCGCGGTCCCTGCAGACAGCGACGGCGATGGGATCCTGGATCCGGACGACAAGTGCCCCAACGACAAAGAGGATGGTCTGCCGCCCGATCCAAATGACGGCTGCCCCAACCTCGACGCTGACGGCGATGGCATCCCGATCCCGCAAGACAAGTGCCCCAACGAGCCGGAGACGGTGAACGGCTTCGAGGATGACGATGGCTGCCCCGACACGCCGCCGCTCGTCGCCGTGACCGACACCGAGGTGAAGATCGCGGAGAAGATCTTGTTCGCGCACAACTCGGCGACCATCGAGCAGAGCTCACTCAAGATCGTCGACGCGGTGGCGGACGCGCTCAAGGCGCACCCGGACATCCAGCTCGTCGAGGTGGGTGGCCACGCCTCCGCTCAAGGCGACCCGATGTACAACCGCACCCTCACGCAGAAACGGGTGGACGCGGTGATGTCAGCGCTCACCGAGCGCGGCATCGCGAAGGATCGCCTGATGGCGCAGGGCTATGGGCTCTACTGCGTGCTCGACGCCGGCACCACGGAGGAGGCGCACGAGAAGAACCGCCGCGTGGAGTTCAAGATCTTGCAGCGCGCCGGCAAGGACACGGGCGTGCCGCGCGGCTGCGACGCGGCGGCCAAGGCGGGCATCGCGCTGAAGAAGCTCCCCGCGCCCAAGCCCTACACCGCGCCGACGCCGGACACCTCCACGCCGGCCCCCAGCGGCAAGGGCGCTGGCTTCAAGAAGTGAGCTGGTGACAGCCGAAGGCCGCGCTCACTGAGTGAGCAACGGCAGTTGAACAGGGCACTTCGGTGCCCTGTTTGGCGTTTTGTTCCTCCAGCATCCCGTATGGGAACGCCCAGAGCTGCCACGGGGCGACCTTGGAGGACCCTGACTGCTCTTCGTTTGGGGGTTGGCTAACAGTAGCGCACGATCTGAGACGCTCGCAGCGCGCTCTGACAGGCGCCTGGAGTGCCCGACGCGCGGCACCCAAGCGGCCCAGACCTCGCGTCGCCAGCATTTTCCACATGTCAACTTCTAGTAGAGAGCAGCGGAGACGAGGCGCGCGCGGTGACCAAGCAATGGCGACAAAAAGGCGATGGGCCAGGCGCCTTCACGCCTGGCCCATCTTCATGCCCTGGTAGAGGCTGCTACACCCCTACACTCGGTGCACCCTCAGGGGCTGGTGCCAGCCGCACCACCCGTGGCACCACCGACGCCGCCGGTACCAGCCGTACCGCCAGTGCCCGCCGTACCACCGGTGCCGCCAGCGCCAGCCGTGCCGCCGGTGCCACCCGTGCCGCCGGTGCCACCCGTGCCGCCGGTGCCACCCGTACCGCCGGTGCAGTCATCCAGCCGCGTCCAAGTGGTGGGGAGCCCAGAGATATTCCGGTCGACGCAGACGCCCTGACGACCCCAGAGCTGATCCACCTGCTGAGCGTTGAGACCGGTGGCGCTCGTCAAAGCGAAGCAGTCCGAGTCGGGATCGTTGCAGCCACCGTTGCAGTCGCAGGTCTGGGAGCAGGAACCCAAGGCATCACCCTCGACTGCCGGCAACGAACCGGGGGCGTTGAACTGGAGGCTGAGGAAGCACATCCCGTCCTGCGGACCACTCGTCGCCGAACCGCAAGCGCCAGGGGTGATGATGTCACCCACCACGCACAGGCGCGTGCAGGTGCCCGTCGGCTCGCCGCCCGTGAGGCAGAAGCCAGCGCACGGGTCGTTGGTGGAGGTGCAGGGCGAGCCCAGCGGCAGCCCGGTGGACGCCGTGTCGGTGCAGTAGCCGCTCTCCGGATCGCAGAAGCCCGGGCCACACTCCGAGTCGTTGCGACACAAGGGCAAGCAGCTCGAGCGAGAGAAATCGATCTCCGTTCCGGTGGTATCCGGGTAACAGCCCAGGTTGTCACGCCCGTGGCACTTGTAGGGGTCGAACAGCTCGCCGCTCGGCACGTTCGCCTCGCCGTAGGTGCAGCTCTCGTAGCAGAGCCCAGTGGTCTGGCCGGAACCGATCAGGCAGTTACCCGTGACGCCGCAGTCCGCATCGGAGCCACACTCCTTGGTGCACATGCCGCTGCCGATGCCGCTAGGCCCAGGCGGGATGCACTCGAAGTCCGGCGCACAATCGCCGTCCGTGGCGCAGGTAGCGCCGAGCGCCGTCTGCTCAGGGGTGGTGCCGCCAGAACCACCGTTACCCGTACCGCCCGTGCCGCCTGCACCCGTGCCCGCGGTGCCGCCAGAGCCTCCCGCGGCAGAGCCACCAGTCGCCGCCGTGCCGCCGGACGCCGCCGTGCCGCCCGAGCCCGCAACCGTACCGCCGCTGCCGCCGGTCCCCTTCTTGTCGTCGTCGTCACCGCCGCAGCCGCTGATACCAGCCGCAAGCAGCGCAGCGACGCTCACCCAAGGTAGCAAATTCTTCATGTTTCCCAAGTCTCCTCAAGTGGTCATGTGGCCGTCACGCTAACCTGATACCGCTGGCAGCGCCCCTGCCCCGAGGGCTCGATCCTTAGGGGGACCTCACCGCTCGAGCCTGACCCGTCGTCCACACCGAGCGGCCGTTCGCCGCCGGTGGGGTCGCTTATCATGGGGGGACCACGTCTCCAAGACCGATCTGACGTAGGCTGACTGAGCAGACGGGCAGGCGCCAGGGGAAACCGCCGGAGGTCTACGCCGGGACCGCTCGCGTTTTCATGGGCTAGCAGAGCAGCGAGTGGCTCCGGCGCGTCGCGCCGAACAGCCGGTTTCAACTAGCGGCCCTGCTAGGGATCCGCTACACATCGCGCCCCGACGTGGCGTTGCCCGCCGCGTCAGCCCCCCAGGCGGGAGGCACCGGGCTGATAGCTCAGTCGGTAGAGCAGTGGATTTTTAATCCATAGGTCCAGGGTTCGAGCCCCTGTCGGCCCACCCGGTTCAGCAGACGAGGCAACCCCGAGCGCGGTGGGGCGCGCTCTCTGACTCCACCGAAGCCTCCTCGAGGAGGGGCGGGAGCACGAAGCATGACGCACGCGAACACGGACGAAGCGACGACCAACCTCTCCGAGGAGCCGTCAGAGGAGCAAGCCCCGAAGAGCGCTGGGGCACTCTCCCCCGAGTTGGTGTCGCAGCGCTCCGTCCGTGAGGAGCTTCAGCGCGCCATCGATGAGCTACCGGAGGACACCGTCACCCTCGGTGATCTGCTCGATCGCTTCGGTAAGAGCGGCCTCTTGATGCTGACGGCGATGATGACGCTGGTCTTCCTCATCCCGGTCTCGATCCCAGGGGTGAGCACGGTGTTCGGCGCCGGCATCCTGATGATCGGGGTGAGCCGCGCGCTAAACCGCCCCATCTGGCTCCCGAAGCGCGTCATGAACCGCCCGCTCTCGGTGGAGAAGCTGCGCCCGGGCCTCGAGCGGGGCCTCAAGTGGACCCGTCGGCTCGAGCGCATCAGCCGCGCCGGGCGGCTCACCCGCTTGGTGGACGGCCGCGCCGCCACCCTCTCCGGTGACCTCGCGCTGATCCTCGGCGCGGTGCTCTTGATGATGCCGTTTGGGCTCATACCCTTCAGCAACACGCTGCCGGGCATCGCGCTCTTGTTCCTCGCCACCGGGATGATGCAGAGGGACGGCGGCGCCGTCCTGCTCGGTCACGCGATGAACATCGCGACCATCGTCTACTTCAGCGTCCTGATCGGCGGCGCTGGGTGGTCCATCCGCGCGCTCTTCGGCAGCGGCTGAGCCCGTCTGCGGCTACGTCAGATACACTGACGGAGGTACCGCGGGGACGCCACGCTGCTCGAGCGCCTTCACGTCGCCACGCAACGCACTGCCAAACCCCCTAAAAAACCCGCAGCAACGTGGCGCGCCTCGCACGTCTGTCTCGATGCTTCATCCGTGGCGCGTCGCTCATTGTCAGCCGCCCTGATCACGCCCGGAGCTGCGTCACCCAACCGCTCACCTCGCGCTCCAGCTCCACGTCGGCCCCGGCGCCGAGCGCGTTGCTCGCCGCGAACAGCGCGAAGCTGACGTACTCGTGGAGGCTCTGCTTCAAGAAGCGCTCGGGATCGGCCCCCCCCGAGACCATCACGCTGTTGTCCGCCACGCGCTGGGGATCGAGCGCGCCCGTCTCGATCGGGCCCGCGCCCATGAAGAGCACGTCGTACACACCTCCCCCCACCGCGAAGCTCGCGATGGACTGACGGAGGACGGTGCCCTTGCCGGCCGCGTCGGCCACCTGGTGAACCCGCTCGAGCACCAGGTTCGCGACCGCCACCACCGCCATCGGGCCGCCGCTCATGCGCGGGGGGTGGAGCGTGACGTGCTTGGACTGGAGCATCGCGTACACGTCCTTGGTGGTGGCGAACTCGCCTCGCCCCGTGGCACGACCGAGCTCCTCGATGCTCTGCGCGCCGTCGATCGCCTCCCAGGTGGTGAGGAACTCCTCATCCGGGGTGCCCCGGGAGGGCTCCTTCTGGGGCACGTGGTCCGACGACGGGATCCGCGCGCGGAAGTAGCGCATCTCGTCGAGGCGGGTGACGCCATCCATCAAGAGCGCGTTGGCGCTCACCGTGTGGTGGGAAGCGAGGCGCGCCTCGTCGAAGCCATCCAGGAAGAAGAAGGTGCCGTCGCTGACCGTGAAGGTCGCGAACACGATCTCGTCGATCTGCTTGCCGATCAGCTTGTACAGCCGCTCCTCACTGATGAGGCCCAGCTCGATCGCCGCCTGACCGAAGCGCGCGCCCGACCGCACCCGCTCCATGATCGCCTCGTGCTGCGCCTCATCGATCGCGCCGAAGCGGTACATCACCATCCCGAGGCGCTCGTCGTCCACCGTGGTCTGCGCCCCCACCACGTTACCGCTATCGAAGAAAATGACCCGCGACGACTCCCCGTCGAGCACGATGAGTTCCCCACGCCAGCCTGTCTGACCGATCAGAGCCAGCACGTCGCACAGCGTGCCGGGCGCCGTGATTTCGCCAGCTAGCTTGACGATGGCGCCATCCTCGGCGTCGCGGCGGCCGTCTTCCCCCGTGAAGCGCATCATCACCACGTGCCCCGGCGCCGGGAGGATGCGGTACGCGCCCTCGCGCGCTCGCAGGCGCTGGCTCGCCGTGGTGCCGATGGGGTGAACCACCCCCTGAGGGTCGATCCGAACCAGCTCGGCGCGTGCGTCTCTCATGCTGGCAAGAGCTTATCCCAGAGCGCTACAGGGTTTCCTGTTTATCGCGCTAAAACCGCCGCTAGGACGACGAACGGTTCAGCGGAGCTCCACCACGTTGTCGCGGAACAGCTTCTCCAGGCCCGACAGCATCGCGTCGGTCGGCTCCACCCTGAGCGCCGGGAGGCCGAGCAGCGCCTCGGCCCCACCGGGCAGCGTGAGGCTCAGCTCCACCGCGCAGCTCCCAGGGCTGTCCTTGAGGAGCGCCCCGAGCGACGCGAGTTGGCGCTCCGTGGTCTGCTCCGCCGCCAAGCGAATCGCGACTGACCGCGTCGAGCTCAGCACCGCGCCCGACAGCGGCGCGACCTGATTCACGAGCAGGGTGGGCTCCGCCTCCTCCTGCGACTCCTCCTCCGCCATCGGGAAGCTGACCTTGCCCGTCACCAGCACGGCCTCACCGCTCGTCAGCACCGGAGCGAACACCTCGATCAGCTCACCCTTCAGCTTCGCCTTCACCTTGCCGGAAGGATCTTCGATCTCGAAGAACGCCGCCTTCTGCCCTGACTGACGGAAGATCCGCTCGGTGTAGCCCTCCACCACCCCGGCGACGGTCGCCGCGCTCCACTGCTCCGCCTTGCGCAGGTCCGCGACCGGTTGGGCGAGCCGCGCGAGCTTCTGGAGCCCATAGCGGTCCAGCGGGTGACCGGTGACGAACCAGCCGAGCGCCTGCTTCTCACGCCGCAAGGTCTCGAACCGGTCCCACTCCTCCGCCGGTGGGTAGTCGAGCGCCTGATCTGCCGGTGCGCTCACCGCGCCCGTGTCGAACAGCCCGAACAGCGTCTCCTGCCCCGCCTCACGATCGCGGCTCGAAGCACGGGAGCGCTCGAGCGCGCGATCCACCGCGGCGAAGGCGCGCGCGCGGCTGATGCCAATGGGGGCCAAGGTGGAGTCGAAGGCGCCGCACTGCACCAGCGACTCCAGCACCCCCTTGTTCAGGCGCCGCGCGTCCACCCGCTGCGCGAAATCGAATAAATCGCGGAACGGGCCGCCCTCCGTGCGCGCCTCGAACACGCTCTGAAGCGCTGCCTCCCCCACCCCGCGGATCGCCCCGAGGCCGAAGCGGATCTGCGGCCCATACGGATCCACCAGCTTCCCCGGGCCGCGGCGCGGCCCTCGCCCATCAGGGTGGGCGTAGACCACGGTGAAGTCGAGGGCGCTGGCGTTGATGTCCGGCGGCAGCACGCTGACGCCCCAGCCGCGCGCCTCGTCCACCGTGCGAACCACCTTCTCTATCTTGTCTTTGTCCGCGGTGAGCAGCGCCGCGAAGAATTCCGCAGGGTAATGCGCCTTGAGGTAGGCCGTCTGGTAGGTGATGAGCGCGTAAGCAGCGGAGTGGCTCTTGTTGAAGCCGTAGGAGGCGAACCCCTCGATCTCCTCGAAGATGGCCTTGGCCTGCGCCGGATCCACGCCATTTTTCTCGGCGCCCTCGATGAAGGTCTGCTTCTGACGCTCCATCTCCGAGGCCTTCTTCTTGCCCATCGCGCGCCGCAACAGATCGGCGCCGCCCAGGGTGTAGCCGCTCAGCTTCTGGGCGATCTGCATCACCTGCTCCTGATAGACGGGCACGCCGTAGGTGGGCGCGAGCACGTCGTCGATCAGCGGGTGCAGCTTACGGATCGCCTGCCGGCCGTGTTTTCCACGGATGAAATCATCCAGCATCCCGGTGCCGAGCGGCCCGGGGCGATAGAGGGCGACGGCGGCCACCACGTCCTCGAAGCAGTCCGGCTTGAGCGGGCGCAGCACCTTCTGCTGCATCCCGTCGGACTCGAGCTGGAACACGCCTTTGGTCTCGCCGCTGCTCATCAGCGCGTAGGCCTCCGGGTCGGTGAGCGGGATGGCAGCCAAGCTGAGCGGGTTAGTCTCGCGATCGGGCCGCGCGTTCACCAGCCTCTCGGCGATGTCGATCACCGTCAGCGTCTTCAGCCCCAAGAAGTCGAACTTCACGAGGCCCGCGGTCTCGACGTCGTCCTTGTCGTACTGGGTGACGAAGGCCCCGTCGTTCTCGAAGGTGGGCACGTGATCTGACAGCGGCCCGTCGCTGATCACCACCCCCGCCGCGTGCATCCCCGCGTGGCGCGTCAGGCCCTCGAGCTTCTGCGCCTGCTTGATCAGCTCCGCCACCTCGGGCTCCGCGTCCACCTGTGCCTTGAGCTTCGGCTCCACCCCCAACGCCTCGCCGATGGTGTAGGTCTGCCCGGGGGCCTTCTCCGGGATCAGGCTGGCCAGGCGCTGGGCGTCCGTCGCGGCGAAGCCCATCGCGCGGGCGACGTCCTTGATCACGCTGCGCGCCTTCAAGTTCTGGAAGGTGGCGATCTGACCCACGCTGGTCGTGCCGTACTTCTCCGCCACGTAGCGGATCACCTCATCCCGCTTCGCCATGCAGAAGTCGATGTCGAAGTCAGGCATGCTGACGCGCTCCGGGTTCAGGAAGCGCTCGAACAGCAGGGCGTAGGGGATCGGGTCGAGGGAGGTGATCCCGAGCGCGAACGCCACCAGCGATCCTGCGCCGGAGCCGCGCCCCGGCCCCACCGGGATCTTCCGCTCTTTTGCGACACGGATAAAATCCCAGACGATCAGGAAGTAGCCCGGGTAGTCCATCTTCACGATGACATCGAGCTCGAACTCCAGGCGCCTCCGGTACAGCGCCTCGTCGACGGGCTGCCCCAGCGCGCAGAGCTCCTGAAAGCGCTGCTCGAGCCCGTCGCAAGATACCTTGCGGAAATAGCTCGCGATGTCGTACCCGTCTGGGATCGGGAACGCCGGGAGCATGGGCTTGCCCAGCGTCAGCTCGAGCCCGGAGCACTTCTCCGCGATCTCCAGGGTGGTCGCCAGCGCCTCCGGGTGATCTTTGAAGGCCTCGGCCATCTCCGCCGGGCTCTTCAGGTACATCTCGAAGCTGCCGTGGTGGTGCGGCGAGATCTCGGCGTAGCGCTTCCCGGTGCGGATGCAGTCGAGGTAGAGCTGCGCCTCCCCGTCGGCGTGGTTCATGAAGTGGACGTCGTTGGTCGCCACGGTGCGGAGCCCGAGGCGCGCCGCCGCGCGACTCAAGATGTCGTTCACCACCGGGTTCTCCGGCAGCCCATGGTTCTGAAGCTCGACGTAGAACGCGCCGGGCTCGAACACGTCGGTGAGCTGCCCCAGCACGGGCTCCGCCGCCTCCGGGCCGTGCTCCATCACGCGCTGCGCCGCGACGCCGCCGAGGCAAGCGGAGAGCCCGATCAGCCCCTCCCGGTGCTGGCTCAGCGTCTCCAGGGTGACGCTCGGTGAGGACTGCGTCGCGCTCGCCGTGTAGGAGAGGCTCGAGAGCTCGACCAGGTTCTTGTACCCTGCGAGGTTCGACGCGAGGCACACGAGGTGATCCACCCGATCGCCCGAGCCCTCCCGGGCGACGTTCAGCTCGCAGCCGATGATGGGCGTGAGGTCGAGCGCCTTGCACGCCTTGTAGTGGCGGATGGCGCCAAACAGGTTGGCGTGGTCGGTGATGGCGACCGCGCGCATGCCGCGCTCTCGCGTCGCGGGCGCCAGCTCGTTCAACTTCAGCGTACTGACCAAAAAGGAGTACTGCGTGTGGACGTGCAGGTGCACGAACTCGCTCGCCATGGGCCACAGATAGCAGACGGAGCCGCCGGGTAGGGATCCAGGGAAGCAGCTCATGCCGCTGTGCGTCATGTCGCTCCCCGCACGTCGACTGGCGCGGTGCGTCGAAGCGCGCTGCCAAACCCCCAACCCCCAAAACCCAAGCTCGACACCACCTCGAAGCGCCGTTTCCAAAGACGCCCCTCGTGACGCGCCCTCAATGACGCGCAGCACGCCGAGCGACGCGCAGCACGCCGAATGACGCGCAGCACGCTGAGCGACGCGCCGTTCTTCGAGATGCGCGTCGTCTCGAAGAGACGCAGCACCCCTCGAGGATCTGAGCGGGCACCAAGCAGCGCTCGCGGGTGCGCCTGCTATGCTCGCTGCTCCGCTCACGTTCGCGCGGCGCCAACGAGCAGGCGCCGCGGCTGAGGTGAGCACTACGCCAACCGCACCGCAATCTGCTTGCAAAGAACGGCGTTCCCATTAGAGTCTGGCCGACTGGTCGGCTCAGCTTCGGCCCCCAGAGCAGCGCACCTTCCAACCCCCGTCATCTGGCCGCGCGTGAGCGCGGCTGCATCGTGAGCACAGCTGCTCAAGTAGTGCCCCGTCCAGAGCCAAGCCTCTCCCCAAAGGCGACGCTTGCCCAGGCAGAGCCCTACGGCCCAAGCCGAAGCGACATCTCTCAGCTACGTCACGCTCGCGAAGAGCGACCACAACGGTGAAGTCGAGGAGCTCGCGCGAGAGCGCGACCGAAGGAGGATCGAGCATGCTTGTTAAGAATCTTGGACTCTTGGGCGCATTGGTGATGACTGCTTCGCTTGGGTTCGTCGCCTGCGGCGGCAGCGACGACGACCCGGGCGGTAACAACGGTGGCAGCTCCGGCAGCGGTGGTAGTGGTGGCAGCGGCGGCACCGCTGGCACGGGCGGCACCGGGGGAGGCAACAGCGAAACGAACCCCACCTGCGGCGGGGAGACCAGCTGCACGCTGCCTCCAGAGCGCGACACGACGGGTACCGCTCCCAGCGGCGGAGCCAAGACGTTTGCGATGAGCAAGCTCTTCCTGGGTGACACCAAGCGCGACGGAACGGCCTCGGTCACCGCGTGGCAGGACTACGGCTACAACCTGGATGGCATCGTCTCCAACCGGAACGGGTCGAACCATTGCGCTCCGCAGCCCGGCTCCAACCCCGCGCAGATCAAGACCGACGGCCCCGGCGGCATCGACAACTCATTCGGCGCCAACCTGTTGCCGATCATCCTCAGCTTGGCCGCTGACGCCGGCGACCGGGTGAACGAGTCCATCGCCGAGGGTGACTTCACCGTGATGATCCACAACGATTCCCTTGGCACGGAGGCCAACCAGACGCCGATCAGCGGCGCGCTGTACGGCGGCTCCAAGCTGGGGGCGGTGCCGAGGTTCGATGGCACCGACGTGTGGCCCGCCACCTACGAGCTCTTGAACGACGGCGACATCACCAAGCCCAAGGTGACCTTCCCCACCGCCTACGTGACGAACGGCATCTGGGTGTCGGGGAGCGCAGCGACCGTGAGCCTCTCGCTATCCATCTCGGGCTTCACGCTCGACCTGGCGATCACCAACGCGATCATCACGGCCGACATCAGCGATCCGAACAACGTGAAGAACGGCCTCATCGCGGGCGTGCTCAACACGGAGGCCTTGATCGACGCGCTCCGCAACATCGCCGGCTCCCTCGACCCGAGCCTCTGCTCCGGGACCACCTTCGAGGGCATCGCCCAGCAGATCCGCGGGGCGAGCGACCTGATGGCCGACGGCACCAACGGGGACTCGTCCAAGGCCTGCAACGGCATCAGCATCGCGCTCGGCTTCGAGGCCAAGCCGGTGATCCTGGGCGACGCTGCGGCTCCGGCGGAGCCCGGCGAGGACCAGTGCGAGTGAGCTGAGGCTCCCGAGCCAGTCTGCCAACACACGCGGCCCCTCTTCGGACGGGGCCGCGTCGCTTTTTTGTCGCCGCCACCCGTTGGGGGTTTGGGGATTGGGGGGTTGGACGGCACCGCGCTGCTCCCACGCGAGCGAGCGAGCGAAGGGGCGCGCCCGGGCGGCCAAGAAACGCCGACTTGGGGCGCGATTTGTCCCCGAACCCACGCGCCTTGAAGCTAGACTCGCGGCGCCCACCGGCGAGCGCATGAGCCTTGGAACCGCACCCACGCGGCGCCAGTTGAAGATAGACTGATCGCGCTCCGTCCATTACGGCGGTCCTGGTACCGGACGTGTTGCTTACCTTGTTTCGAAGCCCGCCTGACCCTCGAGGGAGGTGTTGCTGGGCGCGGTCGTAGGAGGATGCTCATATGAAGAAGTCGACGCTTTGTGCACTGGTGTTGGGTGGATTCAGCTTGGTCGCGGCCTCTGGCTGCACCATCAAGGCAGGTGGCTCCATGGGCGGCGCCGAGCCCCCGCCGGCCCCTCCCGCGGCCCCCGCTCCCACGGATCCCGCTCCCGCCCCCACCCCCGAGCCGGAGACCCCAGCCCCCAGCACCGCGCCGCCTGTCGTCGACAGCACCGGGCGAGTGAACATCCCTGGCAACGTCGTGTTCGACACCGGCGCGGCCACCCTGAAGGAGGGCGGCGGCTCGGAGGTGGTGCTCGAGCAGGTGGTGACCTTCCTCAAGGACAACCCCAAGGTCACCAAGCTGCGCATCGAGGGCCACACCGACAACGTCGGTCAGCCGCCGGCCAACCTGGAGCTCTCGGGGCAGCGCGCCCTCACGGTGAAGCGCTGGCTCATCGACAAGGGCGTGGACCAGGCGCGGCTCATCTCGGTCGGTTGCGGTCAAGAGCGCCCCGTGGCGAGCAACGCGACCGAAGAGGGCAAGGCTCAGAACCGCCGGGTTCAGTACCAAATCGCCGAGAACCGCGGCCGCCCCTACCTGGGCAAGCCAATCGACGGCGGCTGCAAGGTCTTCGAGTAGCTCATCCCTCGTAGGGCCGCGCGATCTGCGCGACCGTAAGGTCTTCGAACGGCTCACCTGTCGTAAGGCGCGGCGGCGAGGTGTCGTAGGGCGCGGCGGCGAGGTGTCGTAGGGGCGGGTTTCAAACCCGCCCTGCGCTCCGGGGCACAATGAACGAGGCAAGTGGCGGAGGCTGACGAGAGTCGGCGCTCCGCCGCTGCGCTTGGGTGCCTCACTTGACAGGTCGGGCGCTCGATTCGGGTTGCCTCCCCTTCTGAGCTCGTGGCACGACGGGCGCATGTGGGTCCCCCGCCTGATCGACGTCGCTCGTACCCCTGCGCTGTGGGTCGCGCTCGCGGTCGGTGGTTGCAGCTCGCCGCCCGGTGATCTGCGGGAGTGGACGCCCGCGGATCATCAACACACCGACGGCCCGAGCCAAGGACAAGTGGGGGCGCAGCCCACCGCCACACCACCCCCTGGCCTGGACGAGGTGACCATCGTGGCGTGGCGCCGGAGCTGCATGCGCTGTCACGGCGTGGTGGGCCGTGGTGATGGCCCGGAGGGGCGGATGGTGGCGGCGACCGACCTATCGGAGCCCGCTTGGCAGGAGCGCACCAGCGACGAGCAGATCGCCGCCGTGATCCGCCAAGGCAAGGGCGCGATGCCCGCCTTCGACCTCCCTGACGGCACCGTTCAGGGACTGGTGAAGCTGGTGCGGCTGTTCCACGCAGGCCGTGAGGCGAGCCCCAGCGGCGCGCCCAGCGCCGCTCCGTCAGGTGCCGAGCCCTTGGGCGCCACACCGCCCTCCGCCGCACCACCCAACCCGGCAGCGCCTGCTCCTACGCCACCGGGCGCCGCGCCCGCTGCGCCCTCTCAGGTGGCGCCCCAGTGAGCCGCGGCGCCTCGCGGGGCGTGCTCCAGTACCTGAGGTGGCTGCTCGTCCCAGCGGCGCTGCTCCTGGTCTCTGGCTTCTGGCCCTCGTGGCCACGCACCCACGTGCTGGTGCTGGACGCCACGGGGCAGCAGCTGAAGACGCTCGACGTCTCGTGGTCCATCGAAGGGGAAGCGGCGCCGCGCGGCGGTGCTTCATGGAGGTTCGAGGAGGGCGGCCCAGCCCCGGGGCGGCTCCGACACACCGTGGAGGGGCCGAGCGGCGATTGGCAAATCGAAGTGCGCCGCCTCGGCCGCGCGAGCACCGCACAGACAACCAGTCAGCATCGGGTTACGCTGGACGGTGAAGAGACCGTACTCTTCTTGGAGGGCCCGTGAGCCGCCCCGAACCTGAGATCGCCACCACCTCGCACCCTGCGCCACCCCAGGTCACCCGCGCGCTCAGCTTGGTGGTGCTGAGCGGCCGAGCGCGCGGCACCCGCGTCGCGCTGACCGAGCAGCTCCGCGTCGGTAAGAGCAAGGACAACGACCTGGTGCTCCCGGACGAGACCGTGAGCCGCTACCACTGCGAGGTGCGGCGCGTGGCGAGCGGCGTCCAGGTGACGGACTTGGGCTCCACCAACCACACGCGGGTGGGTCAAGCCATCGTGCGCGAGGCCACGCTCACACCCGGCGCCACCTTCACGGTGGGCGACGTGGATCTGCTGCTGCGCGTCGACGCCAGCCCCATGCAGGTGTTGCCGAGCGAGTCGGAGCGCTTCGGTGAGGCGCTGGGGCGCAGCCTGAGCATGCGCAGCATCTTCGGGGTGCTCGAGCGCATCGCGCCGACGGACGCCACGGTGCTGCTCGAGGGCGAGACCGGCACTGGCAAGGACGTGCTCGCGCGCTCGATCCACGATCAGAGCCCGCGGCGCGCCGAGCCGTTCATCGTGGTGGACTGCGGCGCCGTCAGCTACAGCCTGATCGAGAGCGAGCTGTTCGGCCATGAGCGCGGCGCCTTCACCGGCGCGGTGGCGCTGCGCGGCGGCGCCTTCGAGATGGCGGGCGCGGGCACTTTGTTTCTGGATGAGGTGGGTGAGCTGCCGCTCGACGTGCAACCGAAGCTGCTGCGCGTGCTGGAGTCCGGTGAGTACCGCCGGGTCGGCGGCAGCCGCGGCCTCAAGAACGAGGCGCGCATCATCGCCGCCACCAAGCGCGACCTGCGGCAGGAGGTGGAGCGCGGCAAATTCCGCGAGGATTTGTACTTCCGGCTCGCGGTGGTGCCGCTCACCGTGCCCGCGCTGCGCACCCGCCGCGAGGACATCCCGCAGCTGATCCAGCACTTCCTCAAGGTCGCCTCCGAGCGCGACCCGGCCGCGGCGAACCTCGAGCTGAGCTCGCAGACCATCGCCGCGCTGTGCGCGCACGACTGGCCAGGCAACGTGCGCGAGCTCAGGAACGTGCTCGACCGCGCCGTGTACCTCGCCACCGCCACGGGGGAGCGCGAGCTCAGCCTGGTCGATCTGCCGCTGAGCCCGAGCGACGGTCAGGGCGAGTTCCAGTTCGTCGCTGGCAAGAGTTACCGAGAGACCCGGAACGCCTTCGAGACCGCGTTCGAGCTGCGCTACGTGGAGTGGCTGCTCGAACGCCACGGGGGCAACATCAGCGCCGCCGCGCGGGAGGCGTCGATGGACCGCAAGCACCTGTACGACCTCGCGCGGCGCCACGGCCTCCGCCGCAAAGATCCCGAGTAGGCGCGTCGGCTCAGGACACCGACGCGACGTCGGCGCGGCTCAAAACGCGGCGCCCAAGCCCAACGTCACGACCGTGGCGAAGGTGTCCGTCGGGGCGTTGCCGCCCCAGGTGTAGTCCTTCAAGTCGGTCTTCAGCGCGTCGAGCCCAAAGCTCAGGTCCAGGCCGCTGAAGGCGCCGAGCACCCGCGCGTCGCGACCCCCAGTGAAGCTCATCAGCACGCGACCCCCGAGCAGGTACGAGTTCAGCGGGGAGAGCTCGCGGTCCCCCGTGAAGTAGGCCCCCCGCGGCCCGTGCACTGGCTCACCGCCGGTGTAGTCGTCGCTCCAAAACAGCGCGCCTGACTGCGAGTAGTAGCGACCGCGCACCATCAGGCGCAGCCACGGCAGCAGGTAACGCTCGGCGTTCAGCTCGTAAGTTTGGCTGATGATATCCCAGGTGTCGTAGTAGCCGCGCACCCCGAAGCCCACCGCCGTCTTGAGGCCGGTGATGAAGTAGCGGCCGCGCAGCGCGGCGGCCGCGCGACCGCGGCTCTCCGGGTGGTGCTCTTGCGCGAACTGTCCCCCCGCGCCGATCACCACGGCGCGGTACGGGTTCCCGAGGAAGCCGTGCTGGAGCCCGAAGGTGGCCACCAGCTGGGTGGTGAACACGCGGGTCCAGCTCTGGGTCCAGGCCGCCTGGTAGTTGTCGAGGTCCACCGAGTCGAGCTTGCGGTTCGGGGCGTCGGTGAAGCAGCCCTCCGAGCTGTCGAGGCGCGGGCGCAGCGTGGGCGCGAGGCTCGCGTCGTAGCCGGCGTTGCACACCTGGTCGAAGCCGCGCGAATAGGCCAGCTCGAGCCGCGTGTTTCTCTGTAGAAACTCCGTAGCGCCGCTCACGCTGATCGAGTGCGAGCGGTAGTCATTCTCGGTGCCATAGCCGTAGCTCACGCCGAGCGTGGTGTCCTTACGGCGCAGGGTGACGCCCCCCGTCGCCACGTGCCGGAGATCCGTCACCGACGCGTGGGAGACGATGTCTGGCCCCGTCAGCGGGCCCGCCTTGATCGGCTCGCTCGCCCCGGAGACGATGTCCGCCTCGTAGCCTGCGGAGACCGTCAGTGCATCGAACGGTGTGACGGAGACCCGCAGCGACGGGTTCAGGATCATCATGTCGCTGTCGGGCGACGGCTCCGAGAACACCAAGGTGCGCACGTCCACCTCGGCCACCTGAGCGCGGCCCACGCCCGTCACGGAGAGCGCCGAGGCCACCATCAGCGCCAGCGAGCCGAGCGGCCGCGCGATCCTCATGAGCCGAGCGCTCACCGACCGATCGCGCGGCTCGCCGTCCCAATCCCGCGATCCAACGCGCTGCGTGAGCTGCCTGCTCTGACTCGCTTGGTGCGTCATCTTCGCGCTCACCTACCCCAAATCCCTACAGCCACACTCAGTTGCAGCCGCAGCCGCCACCCTCCACGGAGCCCCCACCGAAGGAGCCCTCGCGATTCTCGAACACGTGTTGCCGCGCCGACTCCTCGCGCGCGTTGCCATCGAAGCGCATGATCGGATCGGCCAGCACCGCGCGCTCCTCGGGGCGCACCGTGGCGCAGCCGAGCGCGCTCAGCGCGAAGACGCCGAGCAGGGCCCAGACGAGGCCGCCGCGCGCCCCCAAGCGACCTGTCAGGCGCTCTGACGGCCGACCTGTCAGGCGCTCTGACGGTTGCCCCATCAGCCGCCCTGTCAGCTGCCTTGACGAGCTCCCTCGTGATGGATCCTGCGCGCCGCGCGGGTGGGGTTGGGGGTTTGCCATGGCTAAAAGTAGCTCCCGAGGCCTCCGAAGACGCCGTAGGTGTTGCGGTAGCTGTCCGCCGTGAACAGCGCCGCCTGAGTCGCCTCCAGGCGGATCAAGAGCCGCCAGCGGAGGGAGATGAGGAAGCCACCACCCGCGCGAGCGTGCATCACCGTCTCGTCCTTCAGCACGAAGGCATCGGCGTTGGGGAAGGTGGTGTAGCCGCCACCGCCGAGGTGGAGGAAGGGAGTGACCGGCCAGTCCGGCGCCAAGTTCAGGGTGCCCCCAGCGCCGTAGATCACGCCCTTGCCCTCGGTGTTCAGGTGCATGCCGACGTAGCCCTCGAGGGCGATGGCTGGCGCCAGCACCAGGGCGGGCCGGAGCTCCGAGTAGCCGTTCTTGTCGAATACCCCCGCCATCAACGCGAACCCGCCGCGCGCGCGTTGGAGCGCCGGCGGCGCGAAGAAGCCTGGCGTACCAGGACGCTCGACCTCGTCTTCCCCGATCGCGACTGGCTCCACCACATCCCCCAGCACGTAGCCCGTGCGGCCATCCTCCAGGGCGATCTCGAGCCAGAACCCCTGCCCCTCGCGGCCCGTGATCAAGAACGCCTCGCCGCGCTCGGCGCGGTGGATGACGCGGTGGGTGATCCCAGGGCCGCTGCGGACCTCGGCCTCCGCCACCACGACGCGGGCGAAGGCGTCCGCATCGGGCGCGTCTGACTCTGATTCAGCCGCAGCCGCGGGTGAGGCGAGCAGCGCCGCGAGGAACGCCGCGCGCTGGAGCAAGGAGCGCGCGCCGCGACGCCAGCTGGAGGGGGGCAGGCGCTTCATTGGCTGGAGTAGCGCTCCGCCCAGTCTCGGATGATCTGCGCGTCGGGGCTGTCCGCCGCGAAGATGCGCCTGGGGTGCGCCGTCACGTCGGTGGGCCGGTAGTAGAGCGGCGCGAGATCGGGATCGCGGCGCATCATCGACTGAGCGCTCTGGTAGTTGGCGCGCGCCGCCTCGGGCGGCGCGGTCCCGGGCACACCATCGCGGCAGCCGTCTGCCACCCGCGGCGTGTAGTCGGTGAGCCGGAAGCTGCTCACGTTGAAGTGACAGCCGCGCGCCGGGTCCGAACCGCTGCCCGATCCACAACTGTTGCGGAACAACACGGGCTCGACCTCGCAGTAGTAGTAGCCCTCATCGAACACCACGTCGGCGATCTGGAAATCTTGCCCCGGATCCACCGTGGAGCAGCCCTGCGGCCCGAGCAACCCGAGCAGACCCAAGAGCCCGAACAGGCTCCAGCGCCCGAGCAGGCTCCAGCGCCCGAGCAGGCTCCAGCGCCCGAGCGCCGGTAGCCCGAGCAGCCCAGCGGGCCGTGGTGAGCGGCCGAAAGCACGCCCAGGCGTGCGCCACGGCGCCGCGCCTCGCCTCACTGCCGCTCCCACGACTCGAGCGATGGCTCGCCGCGCCTTGCCAAAAACCCCAAGCTCACGCGCCCGGAAGTTATCACAGTTCCCTCGCGATCGATGCGCTTCCAAGCACGGCTCGCGCCGATCGTCCCTCGGCCTCCCCGAAGCCCGAAGCGTCGCCCGCGCTCACCAGCTCGACTTATTTAACTGCCTCCGCCGCATTCCCTTGAACGGCGCGGCCACCCCGGCTAATCAGTTGGCCGCTTCGGGCGGTGGTAGTAGGTTGTCCTACATCTACCCACCTAGCCTGGCCCCCGGGCCGAGCCACCGCACGAAGATGGAGAACCGATGAAGCTCAACTTCTGGTACCTCGCCGCTCTGCTGCCCATCGCCCTGGTCGTCGGCGGGGGCGCTTTCAGCGCTCAGTTTGCGGTCCTCGGCATCACGCTCGGGATCTTCTTCGGCACCTTGTCGCTGCGTAAGCCACGCGCAGCAGACGCGACCGGCACGAACCCAGGTCTCTGAGTGGCCTCCGCCTCGATGGCGTCCGCCATGGACTGGGTCGGCTTCGGTTGCTGGAGTCCCTAGCGAACGCCCCAGCCCGTGATGGTCAAGTGAGCGCCCAGCCCCCCTCCCCTCCCGCAGACGCCTCCCCGGCGCTGCCGGACCGGATGAAGCGCCTCGACGAGTTCACGCTCCACGACCTCGAGGCGACACGGCTGGTGCTGCGCGGGGGCTCGGTGATCGACTGGCACCGGCTGAACCTCACCTCCGAGGCGGCCGCGCGTCAGCTCATCATCAACCATGACTGCGATCCGGCGGATCCCGTGGATCGCGCCTACATGGATCACATCAAGGAGCAGGCCATCGCCTACCTCCGGCGAAACTTCGCCTTCGCCATCCCCAAGCCGGTGGCGGCGATGTCGATCGAGGAGCTGCTGCTGCTCGCCTCCGGGCGCGGCCACCGTCAGCTGTGCGCCTGCACCATCCTCAAGGCGATCCAGATCATCAACCACCTGAGCGGCCGCGAGCTGCTGTTCCGGCTACCGGTCAGCGATCATGAGCTGTTCCACCTGGTGGAGGAGAAGGTCTACCGGGTCGTGGGCGGCATGCTCAGCGAGGGCTTCCCCATCGATGAGTTCCGCGGCGGGCGGAAGAGCCTCGACTCGATGTACACCAAGCTCCTGTCGAAGTCGGAGTCCACCGCGGCGGCAATCTACGACAAACTGCGCTTTCGCATCGTCACCCGCACGCGTGAAGACCTGCTCCCGGTGCTGCTCTACCTCACCGAGCGGCTGTTCCCGTTCAACTACGTGATGGCGAACGAGAGCGTGAACTCGGTCATCGACCTCACGCGCTACATCGAGGGGCACCCTCACCTCGCTGGCTTCGCCGCCGACCTCCAGGAGCCGCTCGAGCCCGCCCCGAGCGTGAACCGCTTCAGCGCCGACAACTACCGCGTGATCAACTTCATCGCGGACATGCCAGTGCGCGTGCCGCCGCACATCTTGGAGCACGCCCCGCCCGGGACGGAGGAGCTTGGGCGCACGGTCTACATGCTGTGTGAGTTTCAGCTGCTCGACTCGCAAACGGAGGCAGCGAACGAGGCGGGCGAGGCGAGCCACGACGCCTACAAGGCGCGACAACGCAGCGCCGTCGCGCGCCGGCTCAGGCTCGGCGCCCGCGCCGTGAACCGCCCACAGCGCATCGAGGCCGCGCGGCTCGCCGAGGCCCCCGCGAGCGTGAAGACACCGCCGCTGCCCGTCAGTGATCCGTCCCGCGCCCCGCAAGTCAGCGGCAAGGGCCAGCTCCCCACGAAGTCGGCGCGCGTCAGCCGCCGCAAAGATCACCTCATCCGGCGACGCAAACGCTAGGACCCAAGCCGCCGTTCGTCACCCCCCACGACAGCCAGAGCCGCTCCACGGGTAGCCAGGCGCTCCGCTTCGGTCCCGGCGCTTTGGTCCCCACGCGTGTCGGGAACACCGCCCGAGCCCGCCGCACCCAGCGGCTGCTGCAGAGCGGCGATGCACCGCGCGCGCTCCGACGAGCTTACAGAAAGTAGCCGCGCGGAGCGAAGCGCGATTGCCGCGCCAGGTGAAGCCCGCTACGGATCCGCCCCATGCGCATCCCCGCCTCGAAGATCCCGGCGATCGCCCGCGACATGACTCAAGCGCTGCTCGCCGAGGGTGACGTGGAGGCGGAGACGCCGAGCGAGCTCCAGCGCGACATCGAGGCGGTGCTCACCCAGTACATGCGCGACGAGCAGGCCATCACCGATCGCGCCCGCGAGGTGCTCGACGCGCGGCACTTGCCCCCCTCCGAGCTGAACAAGATGCGCAAGCACGTCGCGGAGGAGCGCCACATGAAGGTGGGCGACGAGGCCATCGACTACATCCTCGACCAGCTGATCGAGTTCTTGATGCAGAGCCAGAGCGTCGACGAAATCTACTGCGAGGACGTGGTGCTGCGGCGGAAATTGCGTGGGCCCCTTCGTCAGCTCGCTCAGACGGAGGCGAGCCTGGAGCAGGAGGTGCGCGGGCAGCTCCGCCACGTGCAAGAGGGCACCGCGATGTGGGACGTCGAGTACCGCCGCATGATGGAAGACATCAAGCGTCGTAAGGGGCTCTGACGGATCGGTGAGGGGCGCGCGGCGGCTCGTCCGCGGCGCGAGCTGAGGTGACTCGATGCGCAGCATGACCGGCATTGGCGTGGGCACCGCCAGCCTGAAGGGCGGGCGTTTAGTGGCGGAGCTCCGCAGCTTGAACCACCGCTTCTTCGAGGTGCGCCTGCGGCTGCCGCCTGAGCTCCAAGATCACGGCGCCTTCCTCGAGCAAGAGCTAAGGCAGAAGATCAGCCGCGGGCGGCTAGACCTGGGCGTGCGGCTGGAAGGCACCCTGACCACCCAGCGCTTCTCGCCGGCGCGCGCTCACGCGCTCTACCTGGAGCTGGCCTCGCTGCGTGACGAACTCACGCCGGGCGCTGAGCTGCCGATCAGCACCTTGGCGCAGTTCAGTGAGTGGCTCTCAGCGCCCACCGAGACGGACACCGCCCCGCTACGTCAGGCGCTCTCAGCCGCGCTCGATCACGCGACGAGAGCGCTGATCGCGATGCAAGCGGATGAAGGCGCGCGGCTCCGCGCCGAGCTGCTGAGCCGCATTGAGAGAGCTCGCGCCACCGCCAAGGCGATCGCCCAGCTTTGCCCTGAAGCGGTGGCTCAGCAAGAAATGCGGCTCCGCGAGCGCGTCGAGCGCCTGCTCGCTGGCACCGGGCACCGCCTCGACCCAGCGCGGCTCGCGATGGAAGTGGCGCTGCTCGCCGACAAGAGCGACGTCACCGAAGAGCTGGTGCGCCTCCGCAGTCACTTGGACCAATTCGAGGCCCTGCTCAGCCAGCAGGGTCCGGTGGGGAGACGGCTCGATTTCCTCCTCCAAGAGCTGGCGCGCGAGGCCAACACCCTCGGCAGTAAGTGCCAGGATGTCACCATGAGCCACCTGGTGGTCGAGCTGAAGGCGGACCTCGAACGCCTGAGGGAGCAGGTTCAAAATGTCGAATGAGCAGGCAGCTCACGCCGAGCACGCGCAGTCAGCACCAGCAGCAGACGCTGAGGAGGGCTCCGCCGCGGAGCGGAGGCCAGAGGACCCAGGTCCGCTGCTCCTCATCCTCTCGTCCCCCTCCGGCGCCGGGAAGAGCACCCTCACCCGCAGGGTGCGCGAGGCCATCAGCGGCCTCGAGTTCAGCGTCTCGCACACGACGCGCAGCCCACGCCCGGGCGAGGAGGACGGCCGTGAGTATCACTTCGTCTCGCGAGCTGACTTTGAAGCGCGCGTCCAGCGCGATGAGTTCCTGGAGTGGGCGGAGGTGCACGGGAACCTGTACGGCACCAGCGCGAGCGAGGTGCGGCGCGCCGCGGGGAAGGCGGGCATCATCTTCGACGTCGATCATCAGGGCGCGCGGATGATCAAGGCGGCGCGGCCGGACGCGGTGGGGGTGTTCATCTTGCCCCCGAGCATGGAGGTGCTCTTGAGTCGCCTGAAGGGCCGCGCCAGTGAGGACGCCGCCACGGTGGAGCGACGCTTCAAGGTCGCTCAGCAGGAGATCGCGCACTACGGGGCGTTCGAGTACGTGCTGGTGAACGATGAGCTCACGCGCGCCACGGAGGAGCTCGCGAGCATCTTCCGCGCGGAGGCCTGCCGGCGGCGGCGCGCCGCGCACCTCGCCGAGCGGCTCTTGGTGCAGTCTCGAAGGCTGTCGGTGGGCGGATGAGCGCCGCGCGAGGCCTCGAGAGGCGTGGCGCGGTGCCTCCCCTTCGTCTCGCGATCCTGCCGTTCGTCTGGTGGCGACCGGATTCGGTGTGCTAGGTGCCGACCCCGATGACCCCCGTGCTCGGCGTGATCGGCGGCAGCGGCAGCGCCGCGGTGTGGCTCGAAGAGCCCACGCCGCGCGCGATTCAGACGCCCTATGGTGAGCCGAGCGGCCCCGTGCTCGAGGGCCACGTGGCGACGCCGGGCGGCCGCGTGCGCGCGCTCTTCATCCCGCGTCATGGCGAGGGCCACCGCCTGTCCCCCAGCCACGTGAACTACCGCGCCAACGTGTGCGCGATGAAGCAGCTCGGCGCGACCCACCTCGTCAGCCTGTCTGCCGTGGGCTCACTGAAACAGGAGCTCTGTCCCGGCGACGTGGTGCTGGTCGATCAGTACATCGACTTGACCAAGCAGCGCCCCGCCACCTTCTTCGACGCGGGGGCGGTGGCCCACGTCAGCTTGGCTGACCCCACCTGCCCGGAGCTCAGCGGAGCCGCGATCGACGCGGCCCGCGCCGCCGGCGGGCGCGTGCACCAGGGCGGCACCTACCTGTGCATCGAAGGGCCCCAGTTCTCCACCCGCGCGGAGAGCCACCTCTACCGGAGCTGGGGCGCCAGCGTGATCGGCATGACGGCGATGCCGGAGGCGCGCCTCGCCCGCGAGGCGGAGCTGCCCTACGCCACCATCGCCTTCGTCACGGACTACGACTGCTGGGCCGCGGACGAGGCCGCCGTCACCTCGGCGGACGTGCTGCGGGTGATGGCGGCGAACCGCGCGCTCGCCGAGCGCGTGGTCCGCGAGCTCGCAGCGCGCCTCCCCCCACCGGGGGAGAGCCCCGCTACGGGGGTGCTGCGGGAGGCGCTCGTCACCTCGCGTGAGCACCTGACGGACGACGTGAAGGCGCGCCTCGCCTGGCTCTTGCCGCGCGGCTGACGCGCACCGCCGCGCGCCGCACTCGGCGTGGGCGAACCCCCCGATCCGGAGACCTCTCGATGACCCACGACCCGAAAAACGCTGAACCGGTGCTGCTGGTCGGCTCCATGGCCTTCGACGACCTGAGCCTGCCCACCGGCGAGTTCCCCTCCGTGATCGGCGGCTCCGCCACCTACGCCGCGATGGCCGTCAGCCTGTTCGCGCCGGCTCAAATCGTGGCGGTGGTGGGGGAAGATTTCCCTGAGGAAACGCTCGAGGCGCTGCGGCAGCGCGGGGTCGACACCCGCGGCGTGGAGCGCGCCCAGGGCAAGACCTTCCGCTGGGCGGGGCGCTACGCGCAGAACCTGGCGAGCCGCGAGACGCTGGACACCCAGCTCAACGTCTTCGCGGATTTTCGCCCCAAGCTCTTGCCCGAGCACTGCGAGGCGCGCTGGCTGTTCCTCGGGAACATCCACCCAGCGCTCCAGCTCCAGGTGCTGAGCCAATGCGGCACAGCGCGCTTCGTGGCGGCGGACACCATGAACTTTTGGATCGAGGGGGAGCGCAAGCTGGTGGAGGAGGTGCTCAGCAAGATCGACACCCTGACCATCAACGACGAGGAGCTGCGGCAGCTCGCGGGGGAGTACAACATCCGGAAGGCCGCGGCGCGCGTGCTGACGATGGGGCCGAAGCGCCTGGTGGTGAAGCGCGGCGAGTACGGCGCGATGCTGTTCGACGAGGCGGGGGTGTTCTACGCCCCGGCGTACCCGCTCGAGGTGGAGGTGGATCCGACCGGCGCGGGAGACAGCTTCGCCGGGGCGCTGTTCGGCTACCTCGCGAAGGCGGGGCGCGTCGACCCGACGACGCTCCGGCAAGGCCTCCTCACGGCGTCCGTGGTCGCCTCGTTCAACGTGGAGGGGGTTGGGCACGCGGCGCTGTCGTCGCTCACGCCGGCGCGCGTCACGGCGCGCCTGGAGGAGCTCCGGCGACTGGTGCAGGTGGAGTGAGCCGGCGTCCCAGAGCGGCCTCAGTGGAGCACCCTAGGGGGTAACGAGCCGCGCGTGGCTTCAAAGCTGGCGGCTCGGTCGGTCGGCCGTGATAGGCTCGCGGCTCTAGCAGGAGCGTGACGACGATGAAAAGGTGGGCTGGCTTTCTGGGGCTGTGCGCGGCGCTCGCCGCGAGCGCGTGCGGCGGGGACGATGGCGGCGGCAATGACACCGGCGGGCAGGGCGGCAGCGGTGGTCAGGGCGGCTCATCAGGTTCAGCGGGCTCGGGGGGCATCTCGAATCACCCCTGCCAGCCGAGCGCCGACGAGTGCTACGTCGCCGGCAAGTCGGGGCCGGGCGCGGCCTGCCTCGCGCGCCACGACAACTCCGAGGGCGACGTGGTCACGCTGCGCGTGAGCCAGCTGGAGCTCTCCTCCCCCACCGCCCTACGTCAGCCGTTCTTACAGAACTCGGTGATCACCCCGAAGATCACCCCGGACGCGCCGGGCTGCTTCCAGTTCGGGCACAGTCAGTTCAACATCTTGTTCGCCTGGAACACCAGCACCCTCAAGGTGACCCAAGGCGCCGCGCCACCTCAGGCGCTGATCGGCCCCATGAGCGACGGCTCCTGCTACGCCGACTTCACGGATCCGGCGTCCGGCGCGAAGATTCAGCCGGTGGAGACGGATTTCGTCATCGAGGGCGACACTTACCGCGCGGTGTTCCCGGAGGTGGCGGTGCCCATCTACCTGGAGGACTCCCACACCAACTACGCGCTGCTCCCGCTCCACGAGCTGGAGGTGACGGCCAAGCTGAGCGCCGATCGCGGCTGCGTGGGGCGCTACGTCCCGGAGAACCTGGACGAGACCCAGACCTGCGCCGCCAAGGAAGGCCAATTTGCATATGAGAATGGCGGCAGCTACCGCGGCTACGTGACCGTGGAGGAGGCCGATCGGGTGGACATCGACAGCCTCCGCTACAGCCTGTGCGTGCTCTTGAGCGGCAACGTGAAGCGCTGGCAGCACAAGCCCGCAGGGGAGACGATCGGCCGCTGCGTGGGCAGCACCGGCTACGTGGAGGAGGGCGGCTACCCGAAGGGCAACTGGTGCGCTGGCACCAACCAGCCCGCGACGGACAGCTGCCACGACGCGTGGCTCATCGAGAGCCACTACGCGGCGGCAGGCGTGAAGATCAACGGCACCTGTCCTGGTTGAGCCGGCTGCAGCCGCGTGGAGTGGCGCGGTGAGTGCTACGGTGAGGCGCACGAGCCACGACGCAGCGCATCACGGCGCGGCGCTGCCGCTCGGAGCCACGGGGAATTTTTTGGGGGTTGGTAGCGCCGGGGCGAGCCGCGCGTCGCCGCAGTCACTGCGCCGAGGATGTGATCGGCAGGGTGCCCTGCGCCGCGCGACCCTGGAGCGCCGATCAGGTCGCCATCACGACGCAGCGCGCAACCCACCCCCACGTACAGCTGACTACACCTCCTACCGCGGAGCAGCGCTCACATCACGGGCCGGCCAGCGGTTCGCTCTCCACGAGCGCCCGGAATAGGTGTACACTGGCTCAGTCTTCCCCCACCTACCCGCCGGCGCTCGTGAAGCGCAGGCGCCGCGCGCGGCCGGGAGCCGCAGCACCGGAGCTGACTATGTCCCGCTGGCTGAAGTATTCCTGGTACGCCGCGCTCGCCGCGATCGCGAGCGGCTGCGCGGGGAGCTGTTCGAGCTGTTCCTCCTGTGGGGTGACGCCGCTCCCCGGTGGGTTCGAGAACGCGAAGCGCATCGACAACGCCGCGAGCGTGCGGATCACCGAGTCGGGGTTTGATTTCCTCGAGGATAATCTCGGCTCACTGGCGGGCTCCCTGCTCGGCGACGACACCGGCGGCGGTGGGGTGATCACCTTCGAGGTGCCTTCCTCCAGCCAGAACTTGCTCCCAACCGTGGACATCGATGTCTGCCCAGGCGGCCCCGACGCGAACGCCAACCCGCCCAAGTGCCTGTTCGAGGCCGACCTCACCCAGGCCAACCTCAACATCAGCAGCAGCGCGCCCCACCACATCGTGGTGAGCGGCACCATCGCGGCCCGGCTCCAGCACCTCCCCGTCCGAGTGACGGCTTTGTTCATCCCGAGCACGCCCAGTATCCGCCTGAACAACGGCGCCAGCTGCAATGACGCCCAGCGGGGTAACTTCGCGAACATCCCGATCGACATCCGCATCTCGATCTCCACGGAGAAGGACCCCGAGCACGCGGCGCGGCGCGGCTACTCCCGCGTGTCCATCGAACAGTTCTCGCTCAACCAAGACGCGCTCAGCAACTCGATCGCGGCGTGCGGCGGTGGCCTGACTGGGCCCATCATCAACGCGCTGAAGGGCTTCCTCATGCCCCAGCTCGTCGGGCCGCTCATCGGCAACCTCACCAGCACGCTGGATGAGCAGCTGTGCATGAGCGAGGACCCCGCGAGCGGCGCCACCTGCCCCACCGGCACCGCGGCCGATGGCGACGGCATCTGCCGCTTCACCAACGGCGACTGCGTGGGCACCGCCCTGGGCATCGATGGCAATATCGATTTGTCAGGGATGCTGGCGAGCCTCTCCCCCGGCACCGAAGGCGGGCTCGACTTCATGCTCGCCGTGGGTGGCGAGGGCACCCGCGACGACGGCTCGGGGATGCTGTGGGGCGATCTCAACCCGGTGGGTGGCGGCGCCACCCTCGGGATGATGGGCGGCGCCGAGCCCCGGCCGCTCACCACCTGCGTCCCCATCGTGCCGAGCGCGCTGCCGACTGGCATCCCGATCCCCGATGAGCTGACCAGCAACACCATCAGCGGCTGGACGGGCGATGGGCCCCACGTCGGCATCGCGCTGTCGGAGCGCTTCATCAACCACGCGCTCGCCGGCGCCTACAACTCGGGCGCGCTGTGCCTCGGCATCGGCGGCGAGACGTTGGGCGGCATGCTGACCAGCGACACCCTGGGCCTGCTCATCCCCTCCTTGAAGGAGCTGGCGCGCCAGCAGCGCACGGCACCGCTCGCCATCGTGCTGCGCCCCCAGGCGCCGCCGCAGGCGACGGTGGGCAATGGCTCTGACCTTCAAACGGATCCGGTGCTGCGGCTCGCGCTGCCGAACCTCGCGGTCGACTTCTACCTGTGGTCGAATGATCGCTTCATCCGCGCCTTCAGCGCTCAGTTCGATCTCGACATCCCGGTCAACCTGGAGGTCGATGAGAACAGCGCCCTGGCCCCGGTGCTGCAAGACATCGGCGTGAGCAACCCACGGATGACCAACGCCCCGCTCATCCGCGAGGACAAGGACGCTGCCGCGCAGACGCTGGCCAGCCTGTTGGCCAGTCAGATCGGCGGCGCGCTCGGCGGCGCCATCGACCCCATCAGCCTGAACGACTCCCTGGCGGATCTGGGCCTCGCGCTGCGGATCCCCGCCACGGTGGAGGGCGTGGGGAGCCCCGGGCTCCGGCGGCTGCAGAAGGGCAGCGACGGCTTCCTGGGCATCTTCGCGGCGCTGGAGCCAGCCGGCGCCCCCTACGTCCACTTCAGTGAGACGGAGGCGCGCGTCAGCTCCAAACAGGTGGATCCAGCGGGGCTCACCCTCGCGACGGCCAGCGTGGACAACATCCCGCGCATCACCATCGACGCCAAGAGCAGCCTGGACCGCGGCGAGCTGGCCATCGAGTACCAGTACCGCCTGAACCAGGGCTACTGGCGCCCATGGCAGCAGAACAGCCGCATTGAGGTTCAAGACCCAAGCCTCCGCCTCCAGGGGCGGCACCAGGTCGAGGTGCGCTCCCGCGTGGTGGGTGAGCCACGCACGGTGGACCGCACCCCACCGGTGATCGAGGTCCTGGTGGACAAGAGCGCACCCGAGGTGGAGCTCAAGGAGACCGACGCGGGTCGCGTGGCGGTCTCGGTGTACGACGTGGTGAGCCCGGCGAGCGCGCTCGAGGTGCGGTGGCAGCTCGACGACGGCGCCTTCAGCGCGTGGACGGTGGCTGAAGGCCTCGAGCTCATTGAGGTCGGCAGCGACGCCCGTCGCCTGACGGTGGAGGTGCGCGACGAGGAGGGCAACATCGGCTCTCAGAGCCAGGGCCTGATCCGAGGCCGCCCCGATCCGACGTTCGCCAGCGAGGGCGCCTGCGACTGCAGCGTGCCTGGGGCGACCGGCGCCGGGCGTGCACCAGCGGGCTTGGTGGCGCTCGGCGGGGTGCTGCTGTTCGCAGGGCTGCGCCGCCGGCGCCGTGGTGTCGCTGCTCCTCGACAGGGCGTGGCTTCGTCAGTGGACACGACGACTGCCCTCGCCGTGGCTACCGCGGGGGCGCCCCTGCCGCGCGCCAAAGGGCAGCGCGCGGCGCGTCACCTCGCGAAGGTCGGCTTGATCGCCATCGCGGCGTCGTTCAACGGTTGTTCGTGCAGTGACACCGACGACCCGGGCGGCAATGGGGGCTCGGGAGCTACGGGCGGCACCGGGGGCAGCGGTGGCTCGGGCGGCAACCCCACCTGCACCAACTGCGAGACCCTCGCGCCTGGCCTGGTAGGGGCCTACGCATCGGCCGTAGCCGCTGCGGACGGCACCATCTGGGTCGCGGCGTACAACGACCTGGGCGTGGTGGACTCACCCTCGTCGGGCGCCAACACCTCGCTGTTCGGCGACTTGGCGGTGGGTCGCGTCGGGGACGACGGCAGCGTGGCCTGGACCGCGGTGGACGGTCTGCCTTCGGTGGACTCCTCGCTGCCTCCAGGGTCCCCCGGCGGCCCGCCGGATCCGGCCTTCGTGGACGTCAACAGCTACCGCGGCGGCCTCACGGATCCGGGGGACGACGTGGGGCTGTGGACGAGCATCCAGCTCGGCGGAGATGGCCTGCCGCAGGTCGCCTACTACGACGCCACCAACCGCGCGCTGAAGTTCGCGCAGCGGGACGATCAAGGCGAGTGGTCGCTGCACACCGTGCAGCAGAACGACCGCGCCGACATCGGGCGCTACGCGAAGCTGGTGCTCCGCGATGGGCGCCCGGTGATCGCCTTCCTCGCCATCGAGCCGGGCGCCGATGGGCGCGCCCAAGGGGTGGTGCGGGTGGCCAGCGCCCAGAGCGCGCTGCCGCGGCAGGCGAGCGACTGGGTGTTCGCCGACGCGGCGGTGGGCCCCGCCCCTTGTCGTCAGTTCATCTGCGCATCGGGCGACGAGTGCCGCGCGGATGATGGCGTGTGCGCCACGCCGCTCACCACCTGCGACCCGAACTGCGGCAGCAAGACCAAGTGCTTCGACCTCGGCTCAGGGCCACGCTGCGAGGACATCCTGGACCAGCGCCACGTGGACACCTACCCGGAGGCGAGCGGGCTCTACATCGACCTCGCGGTCGCTGGGAATGGCCTGGGGCTCATCTACTACGACCGCCTCCGTGGCGATCTGTACGGGGTGCGTGAGGAGGGCGGCGCTTGGCAGACGCCGGTTCTCCTCGATGGTCAAGGCCCCGGTCCATCGGACAGCGGTGACACCGGCATCGGCGCGAGCCTGTTCATCGATGGCAACGGCGACTGGCACGTCAGCTACTCTGACGGCATCACGGAGACGGTGCGTTACCTGAAGGTGACCGGCGGGGTCACGCCCGGCACGCCCCAGGTGGTGGACGACGGCGCCACGCCCGACGGGCGCGCGGTGGTCGGCGACGACACCAGCGTGTGGGTCAACAGCAATGGCACCGTGTTCGTGTCCTACCAAGACGCGACGGGTGGCCTCCTGAAGCTCGCGACCCACGACGGCACCGGGTGGGAGGTGCGCACCCTGAACATCGACGGGTGGGTGAACGGCGCCACCCAGGTGCTGGACGTCCAAGGCGCGCCGCGCGTGATGGCGCACTGGCGTAAGGCGGTGCCCCACGCGCACGGCAGCGTGGCGTTCGTCACCCCCTGAGCCGTAGCCGGCTCCGCCCACTGCCGTGACAGCGGCACCTGCATGCAGCGCGTGGCCCCGGCCGCGCGCTGCAGCGCTTTTTGTCGGCTGCGCGCTGCAGTCAGCTGCACTGACCCAACACCGTGCTGAGTCGTGGCGCTGTAGTCAGCTATACTGACCTAACGCCGTGCTGAGTCGTAAGTCAGCTACACTGACCCAACGCGGCACCGAGCGCCATCACGGCGCCCCAGAGCGCCATGCCAAACCCCCTGACCCCCCTCACGAGCCACTGAGCGCCCTCGCGCGCTGCCGCACGGGTACCGAGCGCCCCAGCGCTCTCGTCGACTACGCAGCCTGAATGGCGCCGTCGGAGGCCACGGTGGCGGTCGCCGGGCCCAGCGCGGCTTGGCGCTCCTCGGCGACCAGCGCCAACAACTCCTGCTTGGTGACCACCTGCGTCTCCAGCATCACGCGCATGCAGCCGTCGATGTAGCCATGCGCCCGCGCGAGCCGCGCGTAGGCCACCCCTTCACTGCGGAGCTGGAAGACGTCGCGCAACATGGCGCGCAGGTTGTCGAGGAGCTCGGCCTTGGAAGTCACTGACGTCATGAGGATCTCCTGGGCGCCCGACGGCGCGACCACCTCCCGCTACCTGAGCCCACCCCGAGCGGCCAAGTTTCGGCACGACTCGTGACAGCGACATCGCCGCGAGCCGCCAAGAACGCTGCACCCACACGTGAGCGCCGCGTTGCGCCGACATCAGCCGCACCCGCGAGCAGGGAGAAGGGCCCAGGTCCCGGCCACCACGGAGCCTGTAAGACTCGTGACACCCACCCTCACCCCTGATGTAGGTAGCTGTGCGCAGGACGCTCACAGCGCGTGACTTTCGAGTTTCCAGGAGGTGTCTGGCGCTTGAACGAGCCCCGGGTTGTCTCTACATTTCCCAGCGTCCGGCAGGTGGACCCGCGATGTGTGGGCCGCCATGACGCGACTCGTGAGGTTCCCATGAAACTCAACGTCTTCAAGTCCAAGATCCACCGCGCGACCGTCACCCACGCTGACCTGGAGTATGAGGGCAGCGTCACCATCGACGCCGACTTGCTCGAGCGCGCGGACATCCTCCCTTACGAGGCGATCCACATCTGGAACGTCACGCAGGGGACGCGGCTCGTCACCTACGCCCTGGAAGGGCCGCGCGGCTCCGGCTGTATCTGCGTGAACGGCGCCGCGGCGCACCTGAACGCCCCTGGGGATTTGGTGATCCTGGCCACCTTCGCCGACATGGACCGCGCGGAGGCCGCCCGCCACGTGCCCACGGTGGTGCGGGTGGATCGCCAAAACCGCGCGCTGGACGACACCAGCCAAGAGCGCCCAGGGCCCATCCTCAACTCGATTTCCATGAGCTGAGCCGCCAAGGGCGGGGTTTGGGGGGTGCACTCCCTCCTAGTGCACGGCCTAGGCCTCTGAGCGGTGCTGTTCACGCGCCGAGAGTCGCTCTTGTCACGGTCGTCGACCTGATGGGCGTCTCCGGGCGGCCTCGAAGAGCATTTCCAGGCGCTGGAAGTGTTGAAGAGCCGGTTGGACGGCACCGCTTCGGGGCGTCGCGGGTCGGGAAAGACTGGCGACGCGCCGAGCGTTCGGATAAGCCCTCGCCAGGGCGGACGCTGTGAGCCCTGCCGCGGCTCACGCGGCGTGGGCTGCCCCCGAGCTCCATGATGCTACCGACCTCAAGCAGTATCCTCGCGGCGCTCGCCGCGCACCCGAGCCGCGACGCGTGGGCGGCGGCGGTGCGCGAGAGCGCGCTGAACGCCTACGCCACGCGCGAGCCGCGCCTCAGCCCCCCAGCGGCCGCGCCGAGCGCCGGCGCCGAGGGTTGGCAGACACCGTACGGTGATCTGACGGAGCTGCTCGGCCGCCCGCCCGTCACGGACACCGAGCGCTGGGCGCTGAGCGCCCTCCTGGCGCTCTCGCTCGCCTCGGACGCACGGCGGGCGGACACGGCGGACGCCCTGGCCTGGCTCGCGGCGCGCACCGATTTGGACGCGCTCAGCTTGCTCGACGAGGCGCTCGGTCACGACGCGGAGGAGCTGTGGCAGCGCCTCGCGACGCTCGCGCGCGCCCCTCAGGAGTTCTCGCTGGGGCGCGGTGAGGCGCTGGCCGCCGCGGCAGCGCTGAGCCACAGCAAGAACCCAGCCGCGCAGCGCAGCGCGCAGGAGCTCGGCTCGCTCACGACGGACCCGCTCCTGCTCGCGGTGCTGGCTACGGGCAAGGAGGAGGGGCCCGCCGCGCTCCAAGGCGAGCTCACGGCGGCGCCGCGCCACCCGGCGCTCACGGCGCTGCTGGGGCTCACGGGGGTGCTCGCGGTGTGCTGGGTCGCGCGCTTGATCGGGCGCCTGGCGCTCGCCTACCGCCGCCCCGCGCGGGTCCGGCTGACGCACCAGGGCCTGCGCCTCGAGTACCGCACGGAGCTGCTCGGGCGGGTGCTGCGCGATCGCGAGGTGGTGGTGCCCATCGAGCAGCTCGCGGAGGTCACGCGGGAGGTGCGGTTCGCGCGCGCCGGACTGTACGCGGGGCTCGTGGCGCTCACCATCGGCATCTACGCAGGCGCGGGGCTGTTCATCGACGGGGTGCGCGTCCCCGGCGGGTCCTTCAGCTTGATTGGGCTGGCCGCGCTCTTGATCTTGGTGGGCTTGCTGCTGGATTTCGGGCTCAGCAGCCTGACTGACGGGATCCAGGGCAAGTGTCGGTTGGTGGTGAAGCCCCAGAAGGGGCCGCGGCTGTGCGTCGGCTCGCTGGATCCTCAGAGCGCCGACGCGATGCTGATGCAGCTGACCGCCGCGCGGCGCTAGCCAGCGTCGGAGGGCGCCGGGGCTTCGGCGGAGAGCGCCGGGGCGGGCCGCTCCTTGGGGGCTCGTGGCTCCTTGGGTGCGGAGGGCGCCGGGGCGGCGCCCGCCTCGGGGGGTGAGCCAGCGTCAGCTGGGCTGCCGGTGCCGGCGTCTCGGGCGGCGGCGTCCTTGGCGTCCTTGGCGCGGCGCTTGGCGGCTGCTTGGAGCTCCTTAGCGTAGTTAGCGATCGCCTCGAGCAGCGGCGTGAGCTGACTGCGGGTGGCCTCCACGCGACCCTCGATGCGGTCGCCGCGCGCGGTGAAGCGCACCGACTCCACCAGGCGCTGCTCACTGCGCCCGAGCAGCTTGGCCAGCGGCCCCGGGAGCTTGATTTGGGTGACCGCGAGCACCGCCGTCTGCAGCTCGGCCGCGTGGCTGCGCGCGGCAGCGGCGCTCTCGTCCTGCGCCTCCAGGTGCGCGACCACCCCGCCCCCTTGCGTGGGCACCAGCCGCAGCCTCACCCACTTCAGGCTCTCCGGCACCTTGAACGGGATCCCGCGGAAGGCGCGGTGCGGCGTGCGCAGGAACACGCTCACCACCTCGTCACCTTCGGGGTTGGGGAACTTCAGGGTGCGCCCGTGCTTCTTCGCGGCGGCCTCGATGCCCGGCGGCCCCACCACGATGACGCCGCGCGCCGCCTGCACCAGCATCCGATCGGCGCCCTCCACCCGCGCCTTGGCGGTGGATTTGTCAGGCCAGCTACCTTGACTCGCGCGCACCAGCTTGTCCATCGCCGCGTGCACCCGCTCCTCCTTCAAGCGGTGCCCCAGGATGATCACGGCGTGGGACGAGTCGCGCAGCTGCGGTGCGGCGATCAGCAGCCGATCGAAGTCGCGAACCGGGTCGAGCCCCGCCACCTGAAAGAAGGCGCTCCACTGCTCGGCGGTGGCCAGCAGCTGCCCCAGCAGGGGGCCGCTCGGGTGACGACGGATCCGATCGCCGAACACGAGCAGCCGCACGTGAGCGTTCGCGTCGGCGACTTGCCCTGCCCCACCCGACAGCGCCACCGGATCACGGATCGTCTTCGAGCGCTCCCCAACCGGCGCTTCACCCGCGCTCGCGACCGCCCCCGCGTCCTGGGTTCGCTCGCCGGCGTCAGGCGGCCCGGCCTCGAGCGCGGCGGCGTCGGCGATCTCAGGCGCTACGTCCGGCGCACCCGCATCGGTGATCTCTGCGTTGGCAGCGCCTGCGTCGCGGGCTTCCAGCCAGGGCGCGCCTGCGTCGCGCCGAGGGCGCCGCAGCGACCAGCGCTCGGGCTCGTCCGGCTCGTCCTCGACGTCGTCGAGCGCGTCCTCGAACTCATCGTCGCTCAGCTCCTCGGCGGTGAGCGCCCCGTCCTCGCCGCCCGCTGCGAGCTCGTCGGGCGACGCGGGATCGCCCTGCTCCAGGGTCACTGGGATCCCCACCCAGGGGTCGAGGTCGAGCGGCTCATCCACCGGGTCGAGATCGATCCACGCGAGGAGCCCCGCCCAGGCGCCGAGCGGCGTCAGCGGCAGGTGCAGCAGCAGCGAGCCGAGCAGGGCGAGCCCGAGGACGCGCCTCCACGTGGGCCGCTGGCCACGCCACTCGGGTCTGAGAGCCACAGGGCCAACCATACCCCGCCGCCCATTCGCGCGCCGATCGGTTCGCCGTGAGACGGGCGGGGCGCTCGGTCTTCCGGTCTTTTTAGGGCGCATGAGGCGCCCTCATGGGCGCGAGGGCTCGAAGACCTCGTCGCCCAAGCGCCTGGCACGGAGCTTGGAAAGCCGAGGAGGCCTCGAAGGGCACCCGACACGTCAGGTCACGGCTCGACCAGGGACCTGCCAAACCCCCATAAAAACCAATAATTACCGCATGTTAGCTACCATGAGCTGGATCGGTCCGGGCCCTCGCCCAGGCGCTCACGGCCGAGAAGTGGCTTCACCTGGCCCCCTGTGAAAGAAAGACCCGTCATGGCTCCGCATCGCACGCTCCACCCGGACCCCTCTCGGCGGCCCCGTGGCGCCCGCCTGCTCCCTCGCCACGCGAGCGCGTGCGGCGCGCCATTCAGCCCCTGGCGGCCCCGGGGGCTGGTCACCCTGGTGAGCCTCGCGGCGGGGACCTTCGCCTGCTCCCAAGCGGACGACGCGGAGACCGACCAGGCGCCCCCGGCACCAACTGCCTCCGCGCGCCCCAAGGCGGCGCCCGGCGCCGCGCCGGAGCTGCCACCCGAGCTCCAACCCACGGAGGAGGAGCTGGCCGCGGCGGACGCCGACCCGCCCGACGCCGCCCCCCCCGCGCCCTACACCGGCCCCTACTTCGCGGTGACCAAGATTGCGGTCGCCGTCTACAGCGAGCCGAAGTTCGATCAGAAGCTGAAGCTCGGTTACCTGCGCAACGGGGGGCGCTCGCCCGCCCTGGGTGAGCCCGTCAGCACCGCGAACTGTAGCGGCGGCTGGTACCAGCTGCGCGACCTCGGCTACGTGTGCGGCAATCAGGGCACCACGGACCTGAACCACCCCGAGGTCAAATTCGCGATCAAGGCGCCCGACCTGGAGGAGGTGCTGCCCTACGTCTACGCGCGCAACGCGAAGAACGGCACGCCCCTTTATCGCTCCGTCCCCTCGCGCGAGCAGATGCTCCGCTACGAGCCCTACCTCGACCCCAAGAAGCAGGCCGAGGAGAAGGCGAAGGCCGAGCGCGCCAAGGCCGAAGAGAAGGCGAAGGCCGAGCAAGCCGCGCGCGCCAAGGCGGAGAAGGACAAGCCGAAGGACGGCGCTGAGGACAGCAAAGCTGACGATAAGGGCACCTCGAGGTCGGCCAGCAAAGCCGCGGACGCGGGCGCGCCGAAGGGCGACGCGGGGCGCAAGTCGTCAGGGGAGCAAACGGGTGACCCAGGCGACAAGGCCCCTGGCGAGAGGCCCGTGGCCAAGGGGGACGCCGGAGCGGACCGCGCGGGTGGATCCCACGCCGCCAAGCAGCCGAGCGGCGGCGACACCGTGAGCGCGGCGGCGCAGCCGAGCGACCTCTTGCCCCAGGTCGCGGGCGACGAGGCGGACGCCGGCGCGCCGGACGTCCCCTGGTGGCAGCAAGCAGATGCCAAGGACAGGCTGCACGAGATCACGCTCGAGAAGCTGGAGGCCGAGAGCGACGGCATCCTCGCGCGCCGCATGGTGGCCGGCTTCTACGTCGCGGTGGACAAGACCTTCAATTGGAACGGCCGCACTTGGTACAAGACCACCAAGGGGCTGGTGGCGCCGGCCGAGCGCTTCTGGCAGACGGCGGGCTCGAAGTTCCAAGGCGTGGAGCTGGGCACCAAGTACCAGCTCCCCGTCGCCTGGGCGTACGGCGGCAACAAGACGGCCCCAACCTACAGCGTGGACCCAGAGAAGGGCTCCGTGAGCCCGAAGGGGCGCGTGAACCGCTTCGAGGCGCTGCAGCTCAGCGGGCGCACGGCGGAGGTCAAGGGCACGAACTACAGCGAGTTGGCGGACGGCAGCTGGGTGAAGAACATCCACGTGCGCGTGACGAAGCCCGGCGATCTACCCAAGGACCTCGCGCCGGAGGAGCGCTGGATCGACGTGAACGTCAGCCAGCAGACGCTGGTGGTGTACCAGGGGACGCGCCCCATCTACGCCACCATTGTTTCCACAGGGAAAAGTTCCAACGTGCGCGCGAAGGATCACAGCACGCCGCTCGGTGAGTGGCGGGTGCGTGAGAAGCACGTCACCACCACGATGGATGGCGACGGCACCGCCGCGGGCGACCTCCCCTACTCCATCGAGGACGTGCCCTACGTCCTCTACTACCAGGGCTCCTACGCCATCCACGGCGCGTTCTGGCACACGAACTTCGGCGTCAAGATGAGCCACGGCTGCGTCAACCTCGCGCCACTCGATGCCAAGTGGGTGTTCATGTACGCCGACCCGCAGATCCCCGAAGGCTGGCACGGCGCCTGGTCCACACCCGAGCGCCCCGGGAGCCGGATCCGCGTCCACGACTAGAGCGCTCCCAGCGGGTGGCGGCTTGACTCGCGTGATGGCCCGGACCATCAAGCCCCCCCTGCTTATGGATCAGTTCTCTGCACACCTCGATCGCGGTTGGGATCTCATCTCGCGCGGCGACGCGCAGGGCGCCGAGCAGAGCGCCCGGCGCGCGCTCGAGCTCGATGCTCAGTCGCCCGAGGCATACAACCTGCTCGGCTTCGCCTGCACGCTGCACGGCGAGTTCGAGGAGGCGGTGGAGCACTATCGGCAGGCGGTGGCGCTCGACGACAGCTACCTGGAGGCGCTGCTCAACGCCGCGGAGGTGTACCTCCACCCCCTGGGCGACTTCGAAGAGGCGGTGGCGCTGTGCGACCAAGCGCTCGAGTACGCCGAGAACGACGAGGAGACGCTGGACGCGTTGCTGCTCAAGTTCGACGCCCTGCTCGGCATGAACGAGCTGGATGAGGCGCGCGCGCTGTGCGCGCAGCTGCCCTCGGGGCCGTTCGAGAACCCGCTGCACCAGTTCTTGATCGGCCGCGCGCTCCAGGAGATCGGTGAGCCGAAGCGCGCCGCGGAGCTGCTCGAGGAGGCGGTGCGCGCGCAGCCTCAGAACCCCGAGGCCTTCCACTACCTGGGGATGGCGCGCGAAGAGCTGGGCGACCCGCGCCAGGCCACGGAGGCCTTCCTCAAGGTGCGCGCGCTGGATCTGGAGCTGCCGGCGCCCCCCTGGGCTTACACCCAAGAGACCTTCCGGCGCCAGGTGGTGGCGCTGGTGGAGGGCCTGCCCGATCGCCTGCGCGCCTACGTGCACCCGAAGGAGCTCTACATCGGGGACGTGCCGGGCGTGGAGCTGATCGTGGACGGCGTGGATCCGCGCGCCGCCCTGTGCCTGACCCCGCTCGGCCCGGAGCGCACCGACACGCGGCTGTTCGTGTACCAGCGCAACGTGGAGCGCCTGGCGGGCAGCCTGGATCAGGTGGAGTCCGTGCTGCTCGAGGCGATCACCCATGAGGTCGAGGAGCTCTACCTGAGCCCCGACTCCCCGCTGTTCAGCAAGGACCCCAAGTTTCCCCGGGGACATTAGCCGAGCGGTCGCTGGACGCTGGGCTACCTATTTTCCACAAGGAAAACTAGCCAGACCTGGCAGCTACGCGAGCGCCGGCGCGGCGCCCAGCGTAAAGTTTCCCCACGGAAACTAGCGCTCCGCGCTAGCCTCTTCGCCCTCTGAGGCGAGCTCCAGGCGGCTCAGCGGCTCGGCGTTCACCTGCGCGGTGGAGACGAGCGAGCGGAGCAGCTGCTCACCGAGCCGCGCCACCCCGAGCAGCGCCACCACCCGCGAGCGCTGGAGCTCCGCGCGCGCGCGCGCCTCCTCTTCCTCGGCGCCGAGCTGCGACTCGAGCGCCGAGAGCGCCTGCTCCAGCACCTCGATGGCGTGGCGGATCTCACCGCCTTCGCGCTCGGCGAACACGCGCGACACCATCTTCCAGATCTGCACCTCCGCCGCGTAGTAGTCGCGGCGCTCACCTGGCACCCACACCCGCCGCACCACCCCCCAGCGCAGCAGCTCGCTCAGCGTCATGCTGACGGCGCCCGCCGAGAGCTGCAGCGTGTCCTTCAAATCCTGCGCCGAGAGCGGGTGCGGCGCGAGGTACAGCACCGCCCACACGCGCCCCATGTTGCGCTTGAACCCCCAGAACTCCATCAGCCGCCCCACCAGCTCACTCACGAGCACCTCGCTCGGCCACAGGCTGTGGCGCGCTTCAGGCTCGGCGCGGCCCGTCACCTCACACCCTCCGCGCCGTGAGCTGGCGCGCCAGCGCGTCGAGCAAGCCGCGCGCGGGTGAAGCGGGCACCTCCGCCAAGGCGCTCAGCGCGCGCTCGGTGACTTCGTCAGCCCGACGCCTCACTTCGTCGCAAGCGCCCGACTCGAGCACCCGGCGCCGCACCTCGTCCATTTGCTCGAGCCGCCCCGCGTGGATCCCAGTGAGCAGCGGCGCGAGCCGTGGATCGCGCTCCGCCGCCACCACCAGGGGTAAGGTGAGCTTCCCTTCGCGCAGATCGGCGAGCAGCGTCTTGCCCGTCTCCTCGCTGGTGTAGTCGAGGGCGTCGTCCACCAGCTGAAACGCCACCCCGATCCCCTCACCAAAGGCCCCGAGCCGCGCCTCATCCGCGGGCGAGGCGCCGCCCACCCGCGCCCCGAGCCGCGTCGCCCAACTAAACAGAGAGGCTGTCTTACCGCGCAGCACGGCGTCGTAAGTCTCCAGGCTCAAATCCAGCTCGCGGCGTCCGCGCAGCTGAATGATCTCACCGCCCACCAGGCTCCCCAGCGTTTGAATCAAATCAGCCAGCGCGCTCGGCAGGGCCTGCTCAGTGAGCCGCAGCGCGTGCACCAGGAGCAAGTCGCCCGCGAGCACGCTCACCGCGTTGCCGTGCACGCGCCTCGCGGTGGGCGCACCGCGACGCTCATCGCCCTCGTCCACCACGTCGTCGTGGAGCAGGGTCGCCGAGTGGATCAGCTCGGCCACCACCGCCAGCGCGCGCGCCGTCGAGGTCACCTCACCGAAGCACGCCGCGCTCAAGAGCAGCACCGTCGGCCTCACCCGCTTGCCGCCTCGCAGCACCAAGTGCTGCGCCGCCTCGGTGCCGGGGGCCGGCCCCTCCGCGCTCACCCGCGCGAGCAGCGCCTCCACCTCCCGCAGCTCATCACCCACCAGCGCCTGCACCGAGGCCAGGCGCTCTCGAAGCCGCGCCCCCTCCTCGCCCTCGAGGCTGCTGGCGGCGTCAGACAGGGGCGAAAGCCCAACCGGGAGGGGTGCGACGTTCATCGGTTTCTATAGTTTCAAACAGACGTGAAGCTTAGGCCGCCGCCCCGGGTGGGTCAATGGACGCCGCGACATCTCCCGCCGTGATGGACGTCGGTCCATTGGGCTTCAAAACAAGGGTTTGGGGGGGTTTGGCCTCTGACACGGCCGCCGCAAGGGCGCCTTCGCAGAGCGCTGAGCTCAGTCAGGCTCGACGCGGTGCTCGGGAGCTGCCTGAGCAGCATCGACAATCCGCGAGGCTCCTGGCAGCGCGTGGTATAGCGACCGGGTGGCTCAACCTTCAGCCCCCGCAGCGAAGGCCAGTCGGCTCGAGCGGCGGCGCCGCTTGGGGCGCCGCGTCGCGCTCGCGGTGTTCGGGCTCACGGTGAGCAGCTTCATCGCCGCCTGCGCGATCCAGATCATGGTGTACGTGTTCTCCCCGGAGGAGGGCGCCGAGGCCGCGAGCTGTGAGCGAGGGCTCGCGGAGCTGGCTCAGGGCGTGCGGCGGGCCCGAGCGGCCGCGGCCGAAGAGGCTCAGGGGGAGCGCGCCGCGCTCAAGATTTTCCGAGAGAATTTGAGCGGTTGGAACAAGCGCGCCAGCGTGGAGCGGCTGTGTCAGGGGGACGCGGCGGCGCTCGCCAAGCTGACGACCATCGACCGGCTGCGCTACGCGGAGGAGCACGCGGTCAGGTACGAAGCCGCCGGCGGCGTGGCGGCGCTGCGCCGGCGCGTGCACTGACTCGCCAGCGCTCCACGGCGCGCCCAGTCGACCTGCCATGCAGGGCCTGCGTGACGGTGACTGGGACAGCGCGCCGCGGCGCGGTGCAGGCAAACCCCCAAAACCCGGGCCGCGCGAGGGTGATCTGGCCGTGGCTCGAGCGCCGAAGCCCCGTGCAAGTGATACTGGCGGCCCGCGTGCTGGGTGAGCTTCCCCCTGCGTCCATCGAGGAGGCCGCAAACCCGCCACGAAACCGAGCATTTCTCCGCTAGCTCCGTTGTGAGGCGTGGCGGCGGCGACTAAGCTCCGCCCGCCGTGTCAGAATCCGAGTCCACCGAGCCCACCTTCGATATCCTCCGCCTATCCCCCGAGGTGCGCCGAGCGGTGGATGAGCTGGGGTACACGAGCCCCACCCCCGTTCAGCGCGCCGTGTTCGAGGCCGCGAAGAAGGGCGGTGACATGGTGGTTCAGGCGCGCACCGGCACCGGCAAGACGTCGGCCTTCGGCCTGCCGCTGGTGGACGGCTTGGTGCGCCCCGACATCGCCGCCGTGCAGGCGATGGTGCTGTGCCCTACCCGCGAGCTCGCGCTGCAAGTCGCCGCCGAGGTCGGGCACCTGGCCAAGCACCGCGGGCTGAAGGTGATCAGCGTGTACGGCGGCGCCCCGATGCAGCGCCAAATAGACCAGATCGCTGACGGTGCGCAGGTGCTGGTGGGTACGCCGGGCCGCGTGCTCGATCACCTCAGGCGCGGCACGCTCGACCCCACGCGGATCAAGATCTTGGTGCTCGACGAGAGCGACGAGATGCTCTCCATGGGCTTCCTGCCGCAGATCAACGAGGTGCTCGAGGCGCTGCCCAAGGCGCTCCAGACGCTGCTCTTCAGCGCCACCGTCCCGCGCGAGGTGGTGCGCATGGCGGAGGATCGGCTGAAGAACCCGACCTTCATCACCCTGAGCGGCGACGCCGTCGGCGCGCTGGAGATAGACCACTTCACTTACCTCTCGGCGGGCGAGAAGATCAGCGATTTGATGCAGCTGATCGAGGTGGAGAACCCCGAGAGCGCGATCATCTTCTGCAACACCCGCGAGCAGACCAAGCGCGTGGCCGCGCAGCTCAAGCAAGCCGGCTACAGCGCGGACTGGCTCAACGCGGATCTCTCGCAGAGCGACCGTGAGCGGGTGATGGCGGCGGTGCGCAGCCAGACGTTGCGTTTCCTGGTGGCAACGGACGTCGCCGCGCGCGGGATCGACGTGTCGCACCTCACCCACGTGATCAACTTCGACTTCCCGGAGTCGACCGAGGTCTACGTGCATCGCACGGGGCGCACGGGGCGCGCGGGGCGCACTGGCACGGCCATCAGCCTGATCTCGCCGCAAGACATCGGCGGGCTGTACATGCTGAAGCTCACCTACCGCATCATCCCGGTGGAGCGCAGCCTGCCGAGCGCTCGGGAGCTGCGCTCACGCGCCGAGCTCGACTTGATCGAGGGGCTGGCGCGGCTCGCGCAGGCAGAGCAGCCAGCGGCCGACGATCGCGCGCTGGCGCGCCGGCTGCTCACCCACGATCAAGCGGAGCTGGTCCTCGCGCTGCTGCTCCGCGACCACCTGGGCCCGCGCGCCGAGGCGGAGAGCGCCGCGCGCACCGCGCGCGTCAGCAAGGCGCCGCGCCCGGCGCCAAACGCTGAGCGCCGTGAAGGGCGCCGCGAGCGGCCAGAGCGCGCTGAGCGCCGTGAGGAACGCGGCGAGGGACGTGGAAACAGCCGAGCTGAGAGGCCGCGTGAGGAGCGCGGCGACAGCCGAGCTGACGAGCGCGGTGCGCGGCAACGCGAAGAGCGCGGCGAGAGGCCGCGTGAGGAGCGCGCTGCGAAGCCACGTGAGGCCGACAAGCAAGCTGACGAGCGGCCACGCCGGGACCGCGAAGCGCGCGCTGACAGGGCCACTGACGAGCAGGCCGCGAAGCAGCGCGAGCAGCGCGCTGACAGGCCGCGCGAGGAGCGCGGCGAGCGGCCACGGCGGGACGAGCACCCAAACAGGTCCGCTGACGAGCGCGCCGCGAAGCCGCGCGAAGAGCGGCCGCCGCGTGAAGCGCGCGCCGAGCGGCGTGAAGACAGGCCAAGGGACGAACGGCCGCGGCGCGAACGCGAGGCCCGTGGCGAGCGAGCTGCCGAGCGCCACGCGGTGAACGGGCTCGCCGAGGACGATCTCGATTTACCCGGCTACACGGTCAGCGACGCGCCCGCCGCGCGAGCCGTGCCGGCGCGTGATGACGAGCGCCCACGTCGCCAGCGCGAGCCGCGTGACCACGCAGGTGCGGGAGAGCGCCCACAGCAGGAGCGCCGCGCCGATGGGCGCGCCCGCGAGCGCCAGCCAGAGGACGGCGGTGGTCGGGAGCCACGCGCGGCTCAGCCGTCACGAGGCGGCCAGCAGTCGCAGGGTGCTCAGCCACGCGAGCGTCAGCCAGAGCACGCCCCACCGTCCGCCCAGGAGCCCCGCGCTGCAGTGAGTGCCACTCCGCCTGCCACGACTCCAGCGGCTGCACCCGCTCCAGCTACGCCGGCTCCTGCAGCCGCCGTGTCGTCAGCCGCCGTATCGTCAGCAACCATGACGACACCGGCGGCGGCGCCCTCGGCGGGCGCAGCGGAAGGCGTCCGGCGCATCCACGTCAACGTGGGGCGCAAGGATGGCGCGCGCGCCAGCGATTTCCGTCAGGCGCTGGTGGAGCGCGGGCGCCTGAACGACAATGACACGGAGCAAGTGAACGTGCGCCACGATCACACGCTGATCGGGGTGAAGGCTGCGATCTTGGATCGCGCCCTCGCGGCGCTCCAGGGCGCCACCATCGCGGGCACGGAAGCCATCGCGCAGATCTCCGCGACTTGAGGTCGCAGCCCTGCGTCGATGCCGGGCTCCGCCGCCCGAGCTGAGCGCACGGAGCGCCGAGCCGCCGCTTGCCCAAGCCCCCACCGGGAGCTACGAACGGTGCAGCGATGCCGCGAGCCCTGTCCGAGCTGCTCTACGATGTCCGCTGGGCGCTGGCGGGCGGCCTCGGGCCCCGCGACTTGATCCCGATGCTCGAGCACTTGGTGCGCGCCACTCAGGCGGACACTCCGGATGGGCTCTTCGCGCGCCAGCAGCTGAGCGAGCTGCTCCTCGAGCGAGCGCCGTGGCGCGCCGCGCGGCTCGCCACGGAGGTGCTGCAGCATGAGGACGACCACCCCGCCTGGGCGGTGCTGGGCCTCGCTCACACCTTGCTCGGTCACTATCGAAGCGCGGCGCGCGCCTTCCGTGCCGCGGTCGCCCGGAGCCCGGGCACGGCCTCTTACCACCACAACCTCGGGCACCTGATGGACGTGGCGATGGGGCGCCCCGCTCGCGCCCTGCCGTCACTTCAACGCGCGATCCGCCTGGCCCCCACCGACGTGGAGATCGCAGCGAGCTACGCCCACGCGCTGCGCGGCGTGGGGCGCGAAGGCGAGGCGCTCCGCGTGCTGCGCCAGGCCCTGCGCGACGACGCGCGCGCCGCGGCCGTCCTCGAGCGCTGGGTGGAGCGCGCCGCCTCGCCGGTTGGCGGCTCAGCGAGTTAGGCGGCCCCAGCGCCGCAGTATCGCAGCGCCGCAGCACCGGGTTGGAATCGAGTGCCCCACCGCGCAAGGTCTGTAGTATCGACGAGCCATGCAAGCCGAGCGCGCGCCTTCGAAGCCCGACGTAGCGGGGCTGATGTTTCAAGCGCTGGCCGCGATCACCCTGGGGGTGTTCGTCTACCTGATTTACTTCATCTTCAACCACACCCCCGAGGCGCAGGAGGCCGCCGGCGGCCTGGCGCAGAAGATCTTCTACTTCCACGTCCCCGCCGCCTACGCGCTCTACCTCGCGGGCGTCGTCTGCTTCATCGGCAGCGCGGCTTACCTGGCCAAGCCGACCGACGCGCGCAACGCGCTGGCGCGCGCTGGGGCCGAGGTCGCGGTGGTGTTCGGGATGATGGTGCTGGTGAGCGGCCCGCTCTGGGCCAAGAAGGCGTGGGGCGTGTACTGGACCTGGGACCCTCGCCTGACCACCCTGCTGCTCAGCGTGCTCATCTACCTCGCCATCGCGGTGCAGCGCGGGTTCAGCGGCGACGGAGAGGCCGAGCGCAAGTTCGCGGCGGCGCTCGGCGTGCTCGGCACCGTCACCCTCCCCATCGTCCACTACGCCGTGCGGAAATGGGGCGGCAACCACCCCACGGTGATCACCGGGAGCGGGCGGGGGCTCGGGGATCAAGCGATGTATCACGCGCTCGGCGTCGGCTTCCTCGCCATGACGCTGCTCGCGCTGCTCCTCTTGTGGCAGCGCACGCGGCTCGAGATCTTGGAGGCGCGCGCGCGGAGCGCCGAGGAGCGCCTGCTCGGCGCAGGGATGATCGAGGAGCTGTGAGCCTTCTGCTGAAGACCCTGCGCCACCCCGTCACCTGGCCCAGCTGCGCGGCTCGAGGCGCGCCGTGGCTCAGGGCGGCGATCATGAGGAGAGCGACATGAACGATGACGTGAAGCAGCCGGCGAGCGGCACCTTGACCCCCGAAGACCGCGCGACCGAGTTCGTCCCGGTGGTGGGCGGCGGTGAGAGCGCCAGCGCCGGCTCCCTCTTGGTGTGGGCCTACCTCCTGATGTGGGCGCTCTTGTTCGGCTTCGTCGTCACCACCTGGCGCCGGCAGCATCAGGTGGCCACGCGGCTCGACCGCATCGAGCGCGCGCTGAGCAAGGCGGGCGAAGGCGCCTGAAACACCGCCGCACGAGATCGTCATGGAGCTGCCCACCTTCGAGCACGTGATCTACATCCCTGGGGTGTTGCTCATCGGGCTCACCATCGGCTACGTGCTCGGCGCGCGCGCGGTGCGCGCCGAGGTCCAGCGCATCAAGCAGCGCGCCAAGGAATGACCCATGCTGAACTTCAACCTGTCTGACGAACACAAGGCCCTGGTCGACACCGCCCGGCGCTTCACCCGCGAGCGCATCATCCCGATCGCCCCGGAGTGCGATCGCGAGAGCCGCTTCCCGCTCGACGTGTTCAAAGAAGCCTGGGAAATCGGCCTCATCAACCCCACCATCCCCGCCGAGTACGGCGGCGCGGGCATGGGTGAGCTCGAGAACACGCTGATCGTCGAGCAGCTGGCGTACGGCTGCACCGGCATCCAGACCAGCATGCTGGCCAACGGCCTCGCCCTCACCCCCATCAAGCTGGGCGGCAACGAGGACCAGAAGAAGCGCTACCTCGGGCGCCTCGCCTCGGAGCCGGTGCTCGCGAGCTACGCCACCACCGAGCCCTCCGCCGGCAGCGACGTCGCGGGGCTCCAGACGCGCGCGGTGAAGCGCGGCGACGACTACGTCCTCACCGGAGAAAAGTGCTGGATCACCAACGCCAGCCACGCTGCCTTTTACGTCGTGTTCGCGACGGAAGATCCGGCGCTCCGTCACCGCGGCATCGGCGCCTTCATCATCGACCGCGAGACGCCAGGGCTCCGCGTCGGCAAGCACGAGGACAAGCTCGGCCAGCGCGCCAGCGACACCGCCGTCGTCCACTTGGAGGAGGTCGTGGTCCCGAAGCAGAACGTGCTCGCGCCGCCAGGGCACGGCTTCAAGCTCGCGATGGAGACCTTCAACCAGACGCGACCCGACATCGCCGCCGCCGCCACGGGGCTGATGCAGCGCTGCCTCGACGAGTGCGTGGCCTACGCCAAGGAGCGCCGCGCGTTCGGCGCGGCGATCGCCGAGCACCAGATGGTGCAGGCGATGATCGCGGAGATGGCGATCCGCACGGAAGCGACGCGGCTCCTCTACCAGAAGGCCGCGTGGAACCTCGACAACGGCGTGCGCGACCCGGTGGTGTCGAGCTACGCCAAGGCGTTTGGCGCCGACGCGGCGATGGCCACCGCGGTGGACGCGGTGCAGGTCTTTGGCGGCAACGGCTACGTGAAGGAGTACCCCGTCGAGAAGCTGATGCGCGACGCGAAGGTGCTCCAGATCTACGAGGGGACGAGCCAGATCCAGCGCCTCGTGATCGCGAAGAACGTGCTGAGCCGCTGACGAACACTCCCTGACCAATCCCGTAGCCGCCGGGTGGTACCTCGGCCTATGCTGGCTCCGTGTTCTTCGGGCGAGGGTGGCAACGTATCGCGCTGTGCGGGGCGCCGCCGCTCTTGGCCGCGTGGCTCTTGGCGTCACCGCCCGCGCGCCTCGACGCGGGCGCGGCGGCTCCTCCCTCGCCGGACGTCGGCCTCTCGCTGCGCGGCATGACGGTGCCCAGCGCGGCGCCGCCCCGGCTCCCGCAGGGTCCATTCATCATCCCAGCTGACTTCAACACCGATCGGGAGCGGGTGTTCGCCGCGCCCGGTGACTTCGCCCTGGCCAATCGCCACGTGACGCTCGTGGTCAGGAAACGTGACGGATGGCTGGTCGACTTCTGGCGCCAAGAGGCGACGCCGGCGACCAGCGGCGCGCTCGCGGGGCACTCGCGGATCGACGGCCTGTGGCAGCTGCACCCGGTGCTGCAGAGCGGCGGCGCGCAGGTGTCGGTGACGACTGGCAAGGTGAGCCACGAGGGCGACTCGATCCGCACGGAGACGAGCGTCTCCCTGGGGGCCGGCAGGGTGCGCGTCATCACCCGCTATCGCCTGGATGAGGACGCGCCGCGCGCGCTGATCACCACCCGCTTCGAGCACCTGGCCGGCGGGCGGCTCGCGCACCTCAGCTTGGGGGACGCGGTGAAGTGGGGCAACACCGACTACTTCGTCGACGGCGCGCGCCAGAAGCCAACCTACAGCGGTAAGGGGCACTGGGTGGGGCGTCAGGGCGCCGGGGGCGACTTGATGCTGCGCACGGGGGAGCCGACACCGATGGGCATCGGCTTCCGCTCGTACCACAACGGCCTGAGCGGGGAGGTCCGCACCGTGTATCGCACGGTGTCCATCGAGGTGGGCGGCAGCGCGGAGATCACGCGCGAGCTCAGCTACGGCTCCATCGCCACCCCGGAGTCCATCGCGCGCACCGGCGTGCTGAAGGTCACGCTCCGTGACGAGCACGGCGCCGGCCTCGCCTCCAAGCTGAGCCTCAGCGGGCTCCTCGGCACCCTGACACCCCACTTCGGCAACAGCGGGGGCCTGAGCGGCGCCGGGCGCTTCGTGTGGAGCGGCACCGGCGATTTCTCGCGACGCCTGGCCCCGGGGCGCTACCAGGTGTGGGCCACGGCGGGCTTCGAACGCGACGCGAAGAGCTGGCAGGTCGATATCCGCGCGGATCAAACCACCACGCTCGAGGCGCAGCTGCCGCGCGTCGTCTCGACGCCGGGCTGGGTGTCGGCCGATCTCCACCTGCACCAAGCGCCGAGCGTCGACGCCGACATCTCGAACGCCGCGCGGGTGATCTCGGTCGCCGCCGAGGGGGTGGAGCTAGCGGGCGCGACGGATCACTACGTCGTCGCCGACTTGGGGCCCACCATCCGCGAGCTCGAGCGGAGCGGACGACTGACGACCCGGGTGCTGTCGATGATGGGCAGCGAGATCAGCACGGTGGGTCACCTGTTCGGTCACTTCAACCTGCTCCCGATGGAGCCTGGGCAGAACGTGAACTACACCGACACGACGCCCAAGCAGCTCTTCGCGGAGATGCGGCAGGTAGCGCCGAAGGGGCTGATCCAGGTCAACCACCCACGGATGGACTCCATCGGCTACTTCGCGCGCTACCGCCTCGACCCCGCGACCATGCGGGTGCCCGCGCAGCACCAAGCGGAGTATTCCGACGACTTCGATCTGCTCGAGGTGTTCAACGGGCTCGAGATGATGAGCCAGCCGAAGCTGCGCAAGGGCCTCGGCGACTGGCTCAAGCTGCTCGGCCGCGGCCACCGCTACGCCGCCACCGGCAACAGCGACAGCCACGGCCTGTTCTATCTGGATCCGGGCTTGCCTCGAAACTTCATCCGCGTCCCGCGCTCCACCAGCGACACTGACGATCTCAGCGTCACCCAAGAGGAGGTCATCGACTCCCTACGCCGCGGGCGCGTGGTGGTGACGAGCGGCCCGATGCTCGAGGTCTCCGTGGACGGTCACGGCCCGGGCGACACCGTGAAGCTCGCGAGCAAGCAGGCCGCGCTCCGGATCCGCGTCCAAGCCGCCCCGTGGATCGACGTCACGCAGATCGAGGTGCTGCTCGGCCCCGAGGGCAGGCGAGTGCGCTTCATCCCCGTCACCGAGCGGGGCAAGGTGGTGCGCTACGATCAGACGATCGACCTGGCCGTGAGCGCGAGCACCTTCGTGGTCGTCCTGGTCACCGGCACCAAGGCCCTCCCCCACACCCACACGCCGGGGACCCGCCCCATCGCGTTCAGCAACCCGATCTGGTTGGAGCCCGGCTGAGACCAAGGCGTTCAAAAGGGGGTTAGGGGGTTGGACGGCACCGCCTCGGGTGGCGGCGCTTCGTGGGAGCCGCTAGCGCGAGCGCGGGAAGGCGAGTAGCTTCCGCCCGTGTTCGGGATCTCGCTCACCGAGATGGTGATGATCGCCCTGGTGGCGCTGGTCTTCGTGGGGCCCAAGAAGCTGCCCCAGATGATGCGGACGGTCGGCGAGTGGGTCGGCAAGGCGCGCTCCCTCACCACCCAGGTGCGCCAGCAGACGGGCATCGACGAGATCCTGCGGCAAGAAGGCATCGACGGCGGCCTGAGCGAGCTGCGGGGCCTGTTGCGGGGCGATCTCGGGGGCGGCGCGCGGCATCGGCCCTCGAGCAGCACTTCGCGCGCCGACGACCCCTATCAGGAGTCCATCGAGTACGACCGCAGCCGTGAGTACCCCTTGGAGGGCGCCGACGCCTACGGCGCCCTGCCTGACGATCTCGTCTTCGACTTCGGCGAGAACGACGCCCCTCCTGAGTCAGCGGAGCCAACAGACACCTCCGAGCCAAGCTCGCCACCCAGGGCGAGCCAGGAGGGCTCCGCGTGAGCGCCGATCCAGAAGAGCACACGATGACCTTCTGGGAGCACCTGGAGGAGCTCCGCTGGCGCGTGATGAAGATGGCCATCGCCTTCCTGATCGGGGCGGTGGCGGCGTGGTTCTTCCGCGAGGAAATCCTCACCTGGCTCACGCGGCCGTTCGTCGAGGGCTGGGCGGCGGGTAACCTCGATCGCGAGGCCTCGCTGCACTTCTCCGCGCCGGCGGCGCTGTTCCTCGCCAACATCAAGATCGCGGTGATGTCAGGGCTGCTGTTCGCCCTGCCGATCATGCTCTACCAGGTGTGGGCCTTCGTGGCGCCGGGCCTGTACTCGAACGAGCGCCGGCTCGCGATCCCGTTCGTCGTCAGCTCGTGCACGCTGTTCGCGTGCGGCGCGCTGTTCGGCTGGAAGATCGTGTTCCCCGCGGCCTTCCGCTACCTGCTGCATTTCGCCGGACCGGTCGGCGGCAGCGGCTTCGAGGTGATGCCCACCGTCATGGTGGATGACTACCTCGACTTCGTGACGCGGATGCTGCTCGCCTTCGGCATCACCTTCCAGCTGCCGGTGTTGGTGCTGTTCCTGTCCATCGCGCGCATCGTCAACTACCGGCACCTGATCCGCTTCGGCCGCTATTTCATCGTGATCGCCTTCGTGCTGGGCGCCGTGCTCACGCCACCCGACGTCACGAGCCAGGTGCTCCTGGCGCTGCCGCTGCTCGTCCTGTACGGCTTGTCCGTCGGGCTCAGCTACCTCATCACGCGCAAGCACGTGAAGGAGCTCGACCGCCGCGCCGCCGCGGGTGAGCCCGAGGAAGCGCCTGACAGCGAACGCTGAGGCTCAGTCAGTCACACTGACAGCGAGCACCGTGCAGCGGCGAGCGACACCGATCGTCCGTCATCCTGCCTTTCAGCGGGTTTCGGGGGTTCGCTCACGCTGCCTGATCCCGAGCGGCCCTCGACCACCCTAGTCTTCCCGCGCGTAGGGCTCACCGCGCAAGATGGTGAAGGCGCGGTAGAGCTGCTCGGCGAGCAGCACCCGCGCCAGGCGATGCGGCAAGGTCATGCTCGAGAGGCTCAATCGGTGCTGCGCAGCGCGAGACACCGCCGCTGGGATCCCCTCGGCGCCGCCGATGAGGAAGCTCACCCGCCCCTTGCCCACCTCACCCCACTCGGCGACTCGCGTGGCGAGCGCGCGGCTCGTGAGCGCCTCCCCATTCACCTCGAGCGCGACCACCCGCTCGTCCGTCGCGAGCGCGCGCTCGAAGCCGCTCGCGTCGCGCAGCTCCAGCTCCTCCACCGGCGCGTAACGACGGATCCGCCCGAGGTAGTCATCGAGCACCTCGCGCAGCGCTCGCTCCTTCAGCTTACCGACCGCGACGATCCGGATCCGCACGCGCGCCGCCTGACAGCCGCAGCGCTCAGGCGCTGGTGGGGAGCGCGACGCGGCGCGCGTCGAGCCACAGCCCGTCCAGATCGTACACCGAGCGCGCGCCCTCTTGGAACACGTGCACCACCACGTCTACGAAGTCGATCAGCGCCCACTCCCCGCGCGGCAGGCCCTCCACGCTCATGGGGCGCACGCCGCGCTCCGCGAGATCTTGCTCCACCCCCGCGGCGATGGCAGCGACGTGGCGATCGCTCTGCCCCGTCATCAGCACCAGGAAGTCGGCGTAATCCACCTTGCCCACCACGTCGATCACCTGCACGTCCATCGCCTTCTTGTCGAGGCCAGCCTCCGCCACCCAACGCGCGATGCGCTCGGACTGCTCGGGGGAGGCCGCCTTCGCGGCGGGCGCAGGCGGGCGCGAGGGGCGCGGCAGCTCAGCCTTGGGTGAGGTCATCTCGGTTGCTCGGAGGTTGGGTCAAGAGCCGCACGGCGCGAGGCGCCCGGCGACGGCCACCGCCTAGCACAGCGCGGCGCGTGGCGCTCCAGGCAACGCCCCACGCCATCCAGCGCAGCTCGGCGACGCAAAGCACGATGCAGCAAGGCTCCTCACGCCCTGACTTGGCCACTGCCGAGCACCACCCACTTCTCCGTGGTGAGGCTCTCGAGCCCCATCGGCCCGTAAGCGTGGAGCTTGGAGGTGGAGATCCCGATCTCGGCGCCGAGGCCGAGCTGGCCGCCGTCGTTGAAGCGGGTGGAGGCGTTGACCACCACGCAGCTGGCGTCCACCTCACGCACCCAGCGCTCTGCACGCTCATAGTTACGAGTGCAGATGGCCTCCGTGTGGTTGGAGCCATACTCCGACACGTGGTCGAGCGCCGACTCGAGGTCGTCCACCATCTTCACCCCGAGCACCGGCGCGAGGTACTCGACCCCCCACTCGTCGAGGCCCGCTGGACTCGCCGCGCCGAGCATCGGGAGCATGCGAGCGCAGGCCCGGAGCTCGAGGCCCGGGAGCGTCTCCAAGAGCGGCGCGAACCGGGGCGCGATGTCTCGATGCACCAGCAGGCACTCGAGGGCATTGCACACCCCCGGCCGCTGGAGCTTGCTGTTCTCTACCAGGCGCAGCGCCAGATCGAGATCGGCGTCCTCGTCCACGTACAGGTGACACACGCCCTTGAAGTGCTCCACCGTCGGCACCCGCGCCACCTCGTGAACGTAGCGGATGAGCCCCTCCCCGCCGCGCGGGATCGCGAGATCGATCAGCCCCGTGAGCGACAAGAGCTCCCCGATCCCCGCGCGATCCGTGGCCGGTACGATCTGCACCGCGGAAGAAGGCACCCCCGCCAGCGAGAGCGCGCGCTCGATCACCCGACCCAGCGCGATGTTGGTATGGAAAGCTTCCTTTCCGCCGCGCAGGAGGCACGCGTTGCCCGATTTGAGGCACAGCGCGGCGGCGTCGACGGTCACGTTGGGGCGCGACTCGTAGATCATCGCGATCACCCCGAGCGGGATCCGCTCGCGCCCCACCAGGAGCCCATTCTGGAGCCGCTGCATCTCGCGACGCGAGCCCACGGGATCCGGCAGGGTCATCACGTAGCGGACGCCCTCGACCGTCGCTCGGAGCGCCTTGGGACCCATCTCCAAGCGATCGATCATCGCGGGGCTGAGCCCCGCCGCGTGGGCCGCCTGGAGGTCCTTCTGATTGGCCTCCGAGATCGCCGCCTCGGCCTCGAGCAGCTCGGTCGCGATGCTCCCGAGCGCCGCGTCCTTGTGCGCCCGGCTAAGCCCGCGGAGACGGCGCGCGGCGCCGCGCGCCGAGAGCGCCTGATCCCTCACTCCCATCTGCTGCTGCATGCCCTTCGCCTAGGACGTTCCGTTCGCCTGCGTCAACCCCGCCGCACCTCACGCAGCTCGTCGTCCGCCAGCCTCGAGCGCAGCGCGGGTCACCGGGATGCACGCCGAGCCGCGCCGCACCCGGCGCAGGAATCAGCTGAGCGCACGCCGCGGACGGCTACCCATCAGCCCCCGCGTCCGCCGCCTCCGGCTCGTCGGGCGGCGGCTCGTCCTCGTCTTCGTCCAGGTCGTCCAGCGCGTCTCCCTGGTCGCCCCAGGCGCCTTGCTGCTGCGGCGCGTCCCATGGCGTGAGCACGGGGCGCTCGTACTCCGGCGGCGGCAGCGCCGGGCGCTCCCGGGTGCCTCCGCAGCCGACCGCCAGCCACCCCAAGCACAGGCACGGCGCCAGCGCCCGAGCGAAGCGGCTGGCTACGGCCGCGCGCCGAGGCGAACGCCCCCTGGCCGCGATGGCGCCGCTCACCGAGCCGAGCCGCGCGACCTCATCAGTGAGGCTCACCATTTGGTTTCCACCAGGAAAACCTCTCACAGGCTCACGCCTCCGTCGTCCAGCTGCTCGCCCTGCGGGATCTCGGGGGTGAGGTCCGGTGGATCGACGGGGCGCCCTACCCCGCCCGCGTCGAGCGGCAACTGCGACGCCGCCTTCACGCCCAGCGCCTTGGGCGCCGCCTCCGTCACCGCGCTCGGTGAAGGCGCCCGCTCCCCGCCGGTGGGCTGATTGCCACAGCCAACCAGCGCCACGCCAAACCCCCAAACCATGAGGCACCCGCGGAGGCTCGCCCGCCGCTTGCTAATAAAACAACCCAACGGACGATACGAGCACAGCTCCCTCAGCAGGGCGCCTCGCTGAGCAGGGCGCCTCGCTGAGCAGGGCGCCTCGCTGAGCAGGTTATCTCGCCGAGAGCAGACGGAGGAGACGCGCATCACACCCACCGTTCGTCGTCGACCGCGCGCAGCGTTTGCTCGAGATCGAAGCGCGGCTCGTATCCGAGCTGCTCCCGCGCGCGACTGTCGTCCACCATGCAAACATAGCGGATGAAGTCGAGCTCCGGCGCGGGAAACGACGTCATGCGTAGCCGCCACAGGCGGTCGATCCCGCGCCGCGCGATGCCGTGCGGGAGCGGCAGGGTGGCGCGACCGAGCAGCTTCAGCGCGTGGCTCAGCGCGACCGGGCGTGGCCCCGCGATGTTGAACACACCGCGGACGCCGGGCTCGAGCGCCAGGCGGATCGCCTGCACCACGTCGTCTTGGTGCACCACCTGGATCATCGGATCGAAGCCCATCAAGGTGGGCACCACCTTGAGCCGCAGGTAGTTGCTGGGGGCGTTCCTCACCGTGCCCAGGATGTGCGACGGCCGTAAGATCACCGTCTCGATGTCGGGCCGCTTCCAGAAGAAGGACTGCGCCAGCATGTCCAGCTCGACCAAGTCGCGCATGTCGCTGAAGCTGCCGCCGCCGAGCAGCGGCACGTCCTCCGACAAGAACTGCGGGTTGTCCGGGCGCGGGCCGTACACGTTGGAGCTCGAGATGAGCACCAGCTTGGGCACGTCGTAGCGCCCCACCCACTCGAGGATCTTCTGGAAGCCCGAGATGTTCCACGAGTGGTGCTCCTCGCTCTTCCCACGCGGATCGTGCATCACGCCGAGGTGCACCAAGGCGGCGAGCTCCCCCTGGCGGAAGATGTCCTGCGCCTTCTTGCGGCGCACGTCGATCTGGTGAAACTCGATGTCCTTCGGACGATCCGGGAACGGCCGCCTATCCAGCCCGATCACCGGGCGCTCGCGGTGCAGCTGCCGCGCGAGCCGCCGGCCGAGGCGCCCGCAGATCCCCGTGATCGCCACCGGGCCTGACTGCATGCGCGCCAGCAAGATCTCCGTGTGGGAGCGATCCGCCTCGCGCCGTCCGCCGCTCCGCCGCTCCTCACGGCGCCGCTCGCCCTCCTGTGGCTCCTCCTCACGGGTCAATACACCTGACGATAGCTCCTGTTCCTTCACCAGAACACCGCCTCCCGCTCGGCCAACCCGCGATCCACCAGGGCCTGGATCGTCTGCCGCACCAGCTCCACCTTCTCACCGATCACGGAGTCGTCATCGTCCGCGTCGCCCCCGAAGCGCATTGGCTCCCCGAAGTAGAGCCGGTACTTGGTGGGCAGCGGCATCTGCAAACCCGGGATGAACCACTGCGGCACGATGGGCGCGCTGGGTATCCCCACGGCGCGCGCCACGCCGCCCAGGTTACCGATGTTGATGTACTGCTCCTCCGCCCCCACCACGGCCACCGGCACGATGGGCGTGTCCGTCTCGATCGCCAAGCGCATGAAGCCGAGGCCGAAATCCGCCAGGCGATAGCGCCGACTGAACGGCTTGGAGATCCCGCGGGTCCCCTCCGGAAACACCAGGATGGCCTCGCCGTCCTGCAAGAGGCGCCGGCAGTTCTCTGGCACACCCACCACCTGCCCCAAGCTGCGAAACAGCACGTTCACCCAGGGCAGCGTCTGCACCCACTTCTCCACCATGGCGCGGATCACCCGCGGCGGATCGTGATCGAGGAACATGGACGCCCCGATGATCATGCCGTCGATCGGGATCTGCCCGGAGTGGTTCGCCACCAGGAGCACCGCGCCCTTCGGTACGTTCTCCAGGCCATGAACTTCCGTACGGAAATAGGCGCGGTGGAACACCGACACGATGCCGAGCGCCAGCTTGGCGGTGTCGGGGTCGAGCCCGAACGGGTCGCCACCCTGGTAGCGCTCGCGGAGCTCGGCCACCCGAGCGTCGAAGTCGTCCCCCAAGATCCGCACGGTCGCCGCCTCGAAGCCCTCGCGCGCGGCGCCGTAAGCCTGCTGCGCGCGGGGGATCACGTCGCGCGCGGCGATGTTCGTCGCGCGGCGGATGAGCGGCCGAAGCAGCGTCGCGAGCTGGGTGGGGCTGGGGGCGCGGTCAGGCACGCCGGAACTCTAGCCAAGGCTGACCAGAAAGCCGCGAGCATTCTCGGCGTCGCCCCTCACGGTGAGCGCCATGACGCAGGCCGGCGAGCAGCCCTAGATCCCCAGGGAGCCCGGGAGGCATCCAGGGTGAATCCGCTTGACCCGTCTCCCCCCCGGGAGCGAAACAGGGCGCGTGCAGCGCCCGTCGCCGCTCCGCCCAGGCGCGCGAGTCCGAGCCATCGCGCCCTCGGGCCCCTTCGACCACACCCTGGTGTGGCGCGGCCTCGCCGCGCTCGCCGAGCGCTATCAAGTCAGCTACTCGCGCGAGATGTTCCGCAGAGCGGGCTACCTGGCGGGGGACGACGCGCGGCGCGCGGCCGAGCTGCAAGCGGCGCTGGATGATGCTTCCTTGGCGGCGGTGGTCGCCGCGCGCGGTGGCTATGGCCTGAGCCGCATCGCGAGCCGCATCGACTGGAGCGCGCTCGCGCGGCACCCCAAGTGGCTAGTCGGCTTCAGCGACATCACCGTGCTGCACCTCGAGGCCGCGCGAGTGGGCGTCGCCAGCCTCCACGCGCACAACGTCGCCGGGCTCGGGCGCTACGGGGCCGAGCGCCACGCGGAGTGGTTCGCGGCGCTCGAGGGCGCGCTCACCCAGCGCCACGCGCTGGTCCCGGTCCACGTGGGGGACGCGGCGCTCCAAGGGCGCGCGGTGGGGCCGCTCGCGGGTGGCAACCTCACCCTGGTGGCGACTCACAGCGCCGCGCGGCGGCTCGCGCTTCCGCGCGGATGCATCTTGGTGTTGGAGGAGATCGCGGAGGCGCCCTACCGCGTGGACCGCGCGCTCACGGCGCTGCTCGAGTCGGGGGATCTCCAGGGGGTGAGCGGCGTGGTGCTGGGGGACTTCATCGGCTGCAGCCCAGGGCGCTACGGGGTGGAGGTGGAGGCGGTGCTGGCGGAGCGGCTCGCAGAGCTCGAGGTGCCGGTCGCCCGCGGGCTCCCGATTGGGCACGGTGAGCCCAACCGCCCGCTGCCGCTCGGCCTCGAGGCGACCTTACGAGTCGACGCGAGCGGCGCCTCGCTCAGCATCGCCTGACGCCCGCAAAGGGCTGGCGAGGCGCGTCAGACAGAGCGGCCAGCGCGCGCCGTGCTAGGTTCCGCCGGGTGCGACTCGTTCATGGCCTCAGCCTCCTGTTCGTCATCGGCGCGGTGGCTTGCTCCGCCGACGGCGGCCCGGCGGACACCCACGGCGGCTCGGGCGCGAGCGGCGGCTCGGGCGGCGTGCTGCTCGACGCGGGGGTCGGCGGGACGGGCAACGGGGGCCTCCCGTCCGACGCCGCCTGTGAGGGCGTGCTCGAGGTGACCGAGAACCGCCTCCAGCCCGCGGACATCGTGTTCGCGGTGGACAACTCCGAGAGCATGGAGGACGAGGCCGGCTTCGTTCAGTCAGCCATCAACAACTTCGCGAACGGGATCGCGGCGGTGGGCATCGACTACCACGTGATCCTCATCTCGGCGGGGAGCGACGGCGCGGAGGGGATCTGCGCGCCCGCGCCGCTCGGCTCTGGGGTGTGCCCCGCGGACTCCAAGCCCCCGAGCTACCAGCGCATCAACCGCGAGGTGGGCAGCGGCAACGCGCTCACCATCATCCTGGAGGAGTTCGAGCGCTACCAGCACCTGCTCCGCCGGGGCGCCAGCAAGCACCTGGTGGTGGTCTCCGACGGTGACTCCAGCCTCAGCCACACGGCCTTCGACGGTCAGTTCAGGGCGAAGCTCGCCACGGTCGATCCGCAAGCCTCCTACACCTTCCACGGGGTGTACGGCTTCACCAAGCCGACTGACAACACCTGCCGCTTCAACCCCGGCTCCGACCGCTGCTGCACCCCGAACGGGCCGCTCACCGCCGCCGTCGGCACCCAGTACCAGGCCCTGGCCGACCTCACCTCCGGCGTGAAGGGCAACCTCTGCGAGCAGGAGCAAGGCTTCATGGCGGTGTTCAGCCGCGTGGGGCAGTCGGTGATCGTCGGCAGCGAGCTCGCCTGCGAGTGGAACATCCCACCACCGCCCGCCGGCGAGACCTTCGACAAGGACCGCGTCAACGTCGAGTACACGGAGCCGGGCGGCGCCCCGGAGAGCTTCGGGCGCGTGCCGAGCGCCGCCGCCTGTGACGGTGTGGTCGACGGCTGGTACTACGACGACCCGCTGTCCCCCACTCAGGTGAGGGTTTGTAGCCAGACCTGCACGCGGATCCAGGCCGCCGGGGAGAACGCGCGGATGGACATCGAGTTCGGCTGCGCCACGAAGGTCGCCGTCCCGAAGTAAGCGCTGGGATACTTCGGTTAGCTGACTTCGTAAGGGACGCGTCAGCTCAGCTGACTTGGTGCGGATACGTCAGCTCGACTGACTCCGTCGGGTGCCTGGTCTGGTTTGGGGGTCGGACGGCACCGCGCCGTGAGCGCCCCCCATGGCCAGCTCAGCTGACTCTACCGCGGAGCACCGTGGAGGCGCCTCACCCGTCAGCCCAACTGACCCTACTCAGAGCACCGCCTCTCACCTCACCGAGGTGCGGTGCCGTCTAACCCCCCCAAAAAAGGCGCCTCACTCCGTGAGTTCGTCGTCGTCCACGAGCAGCGCGTCCTCGTCCACCATCAGCGCGTCGTCGTCCTCGTCGTCTCCGGCGTCATCGGAGAGCAGCCCGGGGCGCACCTCGGTGGCGTCCGAGGGGTAACCCGATGCGCCGTAGGCGCTCATGCCCGCGCCGAGCGACGCACCCAATGGGCTCGGCGTCTCGTCCGAGAGCAGCTCACCGGTCATGGTCGCCTCTTCGTCCGCCGCGAACTGGATCGCCGGGCGCGCGGGGCGCAGCGCCTGGAGCTGCGACTCGGCGGCAGCGATCGCCGCCGCCTCCGTCTGCGCGGGGGGCAGCGTCGGGGGATCGTCGTCCTCACCCTGCAGGATGGCGCTCGCGTCCCCCACCACCGTCACCTCGTCAGCCAGCTCACCAAACGTGTGAGGCGAAGCAGGCGCGACCTCGACCCGCGCGGGCTCAGACGGCTCGAACGACGCCAACGACTCGTCGGGCGCCGGCGCGACCGGCGTCGCCACTGCCTCCGATCCGTCACCAACAGACTCCGATCCGTCGCCGACAGACTCCGATCCGTCGTCAGCCGCGGCGACCTCCGATGCGTCAGCCGCAGCCGATCCGTCACCGAGATCCTCCGCCACCGCGCTCGCGACGACAGCCGCAGCCGCTGCGGGCGGCGCGCTCCGCGGCGCGGGCGGCCTGGTGGAGGCAGGGCGCGCCGGAGGCGGCACCACCGAGCCACCGAGCATCGCCTTCTTCGCGCGCTCGAGCCCCTCGGTCGCCTCCGGATCTTCCTTCTTCATCCGCAGCACCCGGCGCCAGGCGTCGGCGGCCTCACGCGGATCCGTGAGCTGCTCCTCCCACAGCCGCGCCACCTTGCGCGCGATCTCCGCGCGGCTCGCAGGATCTTTTCCGCGCAGGATTTGATCTTCGTAGAGCTGCACCATGCCGCGGTAGTCCTCCAGCTCGCGGTAGAGCTGCGAGAGCTGATCCACCACGCCCTGATCGGAGGGCGACAGATCGTGCAGTCGCTTCAGATCATCCGCCGCGCCGCGGGTGTCGCTCAGGTGCTCGCGCCGCACGCTCGCGCGCCGCGCGAGCAGCTTGCGCACCAAGGGCCCGTCGAACACCTCACCGAGCGCCGCCGTCAGCACCTGCTCGGCGCGCGTCGGCTCACCCAGAGCGACGGTGACCGCCTCCAGGCTGTCGAGGCCCTCGTCGTCCACGTGGGCGATCAGCGCGTCCTTCAGCCACCCGAGCGCGGCCTCCACGTCGTTCAGCTCACGGTGCACGATGTCGGCAGCCCGCCTGAGCATCGCCGCGCGCGTGCGCCCACCATCACGCGCCCCCTGGCCCCCCGCAGACAGCGCGCTGGCGAGGAGCCGACGCACCTGCTCCCCACCGGCCTGCTCGTCCGCCTCGCGCGCGATGCGCTCGAGCTCGCTGAGCGTCTCCTCTTGGATGCTGCCGCCCAGGGCCAGCTCGAAGAAGCCACGCGCGCGGTCGCTCGCGCCGTGCGCCGCCGCGACCTGCGCCGCGCGCGCCAGCGCCGGCAGCCGATCGCCAGCGCCCTTGGCGCGGCTGACCTGACGTTCGTACAAATCCACCACCTCCGACGGGACCTCCGCGAGGGTCGCAAGCCGCTGGAGCAACGGCTCCACCTCCGCGGCGGACACGCTGGTGAGCGCCTGCTCGCCGTGCTGGATGGCCTCCGCCGCGGGCACCCCGGCGCGCTTCAGCACCTCCGCTTGCCGCACCAGCTCCTCCGCGCGCGGCGCGCCCGAGAGCTCCGCGACCAAGAGCCCGTGAGCGACGCCCACGGCGTCCAGATCTTGCAGCTTCACGCCGAGCTCCTCGAGCTTCGGCGCCAAGTCGGCCGCGGCCCCGCGGGTCCGCGCCAGCTCCTTGCCGACGCTCACCGCGTCCGCGTCGCGCCCCACCTCGATGAAGCGCTCGAAGGCGCCGCGCAGCGCGTCATTCCGCGCGGAACCGACCGGCGCTTGCTCGTACCACTCCACCAGCTTGGTCGCGACGATGCCGCGCCAACCGAGCTCGTCACCCAGCGCGACGTAGGCGTCGCGGCACGCCTGATCCCCCGTGTCCGCCACCTCCGTGAGCGCCGCGAGCGCTTCGTCCCCGCGGCCGCAGCGCTGGTGCAGCACCTCCGCGAGGCGGCGGGTCATCTGGCTGAGCTCCTCCTCGTCCCCCTCCACCTCGATCAGCTGGCGCAGCAAATCCGCCACCCGCGGCCAGTCCTCCAGGCGCTCGCACAGCGCCACCAGGCGGCTCATGGTCGCGAAATCTTCCGGATCCGCCCCGAGCACGATCTCCAGCGCCCGCGCGGCCGCCTTCGGATCATCCAGCTCCCCCTCGTACGCGTCCGCCAGGCGCTCCGCGATCTGCAGCCGCAGCTCCTCATCGGCGAACGTCAGGTGCCGCTCGAGCGCCTCGGCCGCCGCCACCGGCTCACCGCGCGCGAACTCCAGATCGGCGATCGCCGTGAGCGCCTCCGCGCTGTTCGGATCAGGACCCTCCAGCACCTCGCGGTAGCGCGCGAGCGCCTGCTCGGGGTCCTCCAGCACGTCGGCGAAGAGCCGCGCCTGGCGCAGCAGCACCTCCGCGCGCAGCTCGGGCGGAGCCACGCGCGTGAGCCGCCCGAGGTAATCCACCGCCTCCGCTGGCTCACCGCGCTCCTCCGCGTCGTTCGCGAGGAAGCTCAGCGCCTCTTCATCGTCACCGTCAGTGAGCAGCTCGAGCAGCGTCTCGCGAGCGGCGTCGGGCTCCCCCAGGGTGTCCCGCTGGATCGTCGCCGCGCGCCGCCGCAAATCGACCCGCGCCGCGCGGTCCTCCAGCTTCTCGGCGCGCCTGAGCAAGAACGCGACCAGATCGCCGTAGCGCTCGGCGCTCACGAAGCGAGCCTCGAGCCCCTCGGCGTAAGTCGCGGTGGTCGGATCGAGATCCGTCGCTTGCTCGAGGCGCAGCACGGCGCTCGACTCATCCCCCGCCTGGGTGAGCAGCTCCGACTCCCGCGCGTAGAGCTCCGCCTGCAGCCGCGGCGAGCTCGCGAGCTGCGCCTGCTCGTCCACCGCCTGAGCCGCCTGATCCCAGGCCTCCGCCGCGGTGAAGGCCTCCTCCGCCTGCGCCCAGTAGTCCGCGCGTTGCGTGAGCGACGCGGCCTCCGCGAACGCATCGCCCGCGGCCAGCGCGTCCCCCGCGCCGCGCCGGAGCTCGCCCAAGCGGAACAGGAGCTGGCTCCGCGCCTCCGGATCTTCGAGCGCGCTCACGTTGCCGGCGATGGCGTCCGCGGCGAGGTCGAGGCGCTCGCCCTTCTCGTAGAACTTCACGGCGGTCAGGAGCGCTGACTCATCATCAGGCGTGAGGGCCGCGATCCGCGCCCAGGCGTCGCCCGCCGCCACCACGTCCTTGCGCTTGGTCTCGTGCAGCTTCGCGAGGTTCTTCTCGAGCGAGATCCGCGCCTCCAAGTCCGGCGCCTGCTCGGCCTCCTGCTCGAGCAGCGTGGCCACGTCGTCCCAACGCTGGCCCCGCTCGAGCAGCCGGCGGAGCTGGGTGCGCGGCGCCTCGGATGGATCGAGCGCGATCAGCTGCTGGAGCGCGTGGATCGCGCCATCCACGTCGCGCAGCTGAGCCTCACACAGGCCGGCGATCTCGCGCAGCCAGCCGCGCTTGGCGTCGGACGACGCGCCCTGGGTGCGGGTCGCCACCGTGAGCACCTCGCGCAGCTCGGCGTACTTCCGAGTCTGGCGCAGGTGGGTCTGGAGGAAGGTCAGGGCCTCCTCGTTCGCCGGGTCGAGCGTCACCGCCTCGCGGTACTTGGCGGCCGCCTCGGTCTTGCGCCCCTTGCGGGCCAGCGCCTCCGCCTCGTCCACCAGCGCCTGAGCCCGGCCGGGATCCGCCGCGGGGGCGGGCGCCGAGTTGAAGTCGTCGCTGAGCGGCGCGTCGTCGTCCATGACCGCGCTGACCTCGTCCGCGATCTCGAGCCGCGCTGGCTTCGCGGCGCCCGTCTCCGCGCGCGCCGCCGCGCCGGGCGTACCCTGCGCTTCGTGTGAGAGCGTCGCCGCCAGCTGCGCGGGATCCGCCCCGCCCAAGTAAGCCTGCGCCTCCCCTGCCAAGGCGCCGTTCGGGTTCGTCATCAGGTAACGCGCGGCGCGCGGCTGCACCTCCGCCTCACGACCGAGCTGGCTCGCGTAATACATCGCGAGCTGCACCGCGCGATCGTCACCCGGGCTGAGCTCCAGCGCGCACACCGAGTACGACACGCCGTACTCACCGCCGTACTCCTCCGCGAGCTGATTGAACAACGCGGCGGCCTCCTGACGATCTTCCGCGGACACGGGGTGCCCACCCTCCACCGCCTCCAGCACGCTGGCCGCCACCGCCTGACGGATCGCCGGATCTTGACCCTGATCGACCGACCACGCGTGGCGCAGCGCCATGGTGGCGCCGGCGTAGTCCCCCGCCAGCTTCCGCACCTCCGCCTCGTCTTGATAAAGCGCGATCTGACGATCGGGCGCCTCGGTGAGCGCCTGCTCCTGCGCGAACAGCGGGATCGCCTCGAGCCACTGCTCCTGGCTCTTGTACAGCTCACGCAGCGCGTAGATGGCGTACTGACTCGTGGGGTCGAGCTCCAGCGCGCGACGGTAGTTCTCCACCGCCTTCTTGGGCTGACTGAGCGGCGGCGAGCCCCAGAGCCCCGCGAGCTCTTGATGCAGCGACGCCACGTAGGCCGCCATTTGCGGATCGTCCGCGCCAGCGGCCAACGCCTTGGCGCGCCGCTCGAGCAGCGCCACGAGCGCCTTGTTGTCGCCCTTCTCACGGTACAGCTCGGCGAGCCGCTCCGCAGGCGCGGGCTGACTCGGATCGCGATCGATGGCGGTCATCAGCGCCCGCGCGGCGCGGTGCGCGTCGCCCAAGGTGGTGGCCCAGACGTTGGCGGCCTCCGTCAACCAGTGGCAGGCGAACAGCGGATCGCTGGTGGTCCGACCCACCTGCTCGAGCAGCATCGCGTACGAGCGAGGGTCGCTCTGGCCCGCGTGGTGAGCGTACGTGATTGCCTCTTCGTCGTGCGGATTTCGCACGAGGCGCTGCACCAGCGCGTCCATATCCCTGGGGTCCATTTCGCGCGACGCTACCACTGAAACTCCGGCACCTGCAACGCAGGAACCGGCAGCTCTCACGGGCGATGGCGACGCCAGAGCCAGCGCCTGGGGCGCGCGAGCGCAGCACGAGCGCCATGTGACAGCGAGGCAGGTGCCCCGCTCAGACTGCCAGCGCCTGCCTACTCGAAGCGCCCGTAGCGATCCCCCGCCTGACGTTTCACTCCAGCAGGGGGGGTGGGTTTGGCAGTCCACCGTTTGGGCGTCGCCCGCACCGGCGCGAGCCCGCTGGGGCTCGGCTGGGCCTCGTGACCGAGCGCCGACGCTGGGGCCGCGTCCGGCCCCACCCCATCGCCCGACGAGGGGCCCAAAGCCGCGGACGCCGCCTCACCCCCCACGCCGGCTACCGTCAGGTTACCTGCCGATTGCGTGGCGGCGCCGGGCACCCCCGCCTGCACCTCCGCGCCCTCACCTGGCGCCGCCAGCTCGGCGCTCGGCACGGCGGTGCTCCCACGCAGCCACAGCGCGAACCAGGCAGCCAACCCGACCACCACGATCGAGGCGATCGCCAAGTAGGCGCGCGAGCGCTTCGGGTGCGGCTTGAGGCTCGCGACCCAGCTCGCCTCGTGAGGCCCCGAAGCGCTCCCGGAGCTCGCCTCGCTCGCCTGCTCGAGCGCCGCAGCGAGCTCCTCCGCGCTGTGGTAGCGGAGCGCTGGATCCTTCTCGAGCGCGCGCATCACCACCTGGGCCACGCGCGTCGGGATGCGGCTGCCTGCGCTTCCCTGATTGCCAGCGCCTCCTTGAGGCAGCGCCACCTCTCGCAGCGGCGGCACCGGCTCGGTGATGTGGCGCGCCATCACCACCACCGCGTCGTCATCGATGAACGGCGCGCGCCCCGCGAGCGCGTGATACAGGATCACCCCGAGGGAGTAGAGGTCGCTGCGCGCGTCGAGCGGCTTACCCTGCGCCTGCTCTGGCGACATGTAGCGCGGCGTCCCGAACACGGTGCCCGCTTGGGTCTCCAGTTGATCGACCTCGACCTCATCGTGAATCAGCTTCGCGATCCCGAAGTCGAGCACCTTGCACACCACGGCGCCGGTGGCGGTGCGCGCCAAGAACAGGTTATCCGGCTTCAAATCGCGGTGGATGATCCCCTTGCCGTGCGCCTCCGCGAGTGACGCGAGGGCCTCCCGGGCGAGGCTCAACGCCTCCGCGGTGGGCAACGGCCCGCGACGGAGGCGCGCCCCCAAGGTCTCACCATCGAGCAGCTCCATCGCGAGGTACCACGCGCCGTCCTCCGCTGGACCGAAGTCGAAGGCGGTGACGGTGTGAGGGCTGCTGAGCGCGCTCATCGCGCGCGCCTCGCGCTCGAAGCGCGCGCGACTGTCAGGATCGTAGACCTTGTCCGGGCGCACGATCTTGAGCGCCACGTCGCGCCCCACCGCCTCTTGTCGCGCGCGATACACCGCGCCCATCGCGCCGGTCCCGAGCTTGCCCAACACCACGAAGCGCCCGGCGACGGTGCGCCCGAGCATTGGATCGTCCCCCGAACGATGCACCTCCGTGAGCTCCACCAACGCCACCTGGTGGCGCGGGCAACGCGCGACGCGCCCGACCCCACCGGGGCTCGATGGCATGGGCCGCTCCGACACCACGCGGCACACCGGGCACACGACGCCATCGAACGAGGCGATGGGCGGCAGCGTCGCCTCAGGGTCGGAGCGGTTTTCGGGTGATTCTCCCATGCAAGAAGATCCCTGGCTCCATTAACCCAGCTCTTGGAGGGTCAAGCAAGCGCGATCGAGCCATCCCGCGCGCGGCGCGAAGGGCGGAGCGATCCCCAGTGAGCGACACACAGCGGCGTGCCTCGCCTGCCATCAGGTCGGGCGCTGCACGATCGACTCGGGCGCTGCACGATCGACTCGGGCGCTGCACGATCGACTTCGGGCGCACGGCGCGCTGACTGCAGCTCGGGAGGGAAGCTCCGTCAGGGGCGACAGGCGGCGCGCCCCGAAGGCAGCGGGCGGCAGCGCTCGCCAGGCGCTGGGCAGTCGGCGTCGGTGCAACAAGGACCCTCACAGCGATCCGCTTCACACACCCCGCTCGCGCAGTCGGTGTGCGCGCCGCACGGCTCACCGCGCTTCGCGCGCGGGGCCCCAGCGGGGTCGTACACCGCGCAGGCGGAGCCACCCGCCACGAAGGCACACGCCGCGGCCCCACCGCAGTCGCTGTCGGAGCAGCAGAGCGCCGCGCAGCGAGGCGCGGGCTCGCCGAGGCAGGCGTTCGAGCTGCACTCGCCGCCGTGGTGACACGGGGCGCCGTCTTCACCTGCCTGCGCTGGGCGACAGCGCGCCCCAGCGGGCGCGGCCGCGCAGCTCATCTCGGCGCCGCAGTCGGCGCTGGCACAGCAGGTGTCGACGCAGCGCCCACCCTCGCAGCGCCCGCTGCGACACACCCCACCTGTCTCACAATGAGCGCCCGCCCGCAGCCCACCGAGCGCGAGCCCAGGAGCCCGCTGGCACACCTTGCCCACGCCGCACACCCAACCCTCTGGACAGTCCTCCGAACGACAGCAGGTCCGCGTGCAGGCCCCGCCCACGCACACCAGCTCCGGGAGGCAGGCAGCGTCATCCGCGCACGGCGCGCCGTAGCCCTCGGCGCCGTGACACCCGTCGTCCACCAAGCCGTTGCAGTCGTCGTCGATCGCGTTGCCGCAGCGCTCCTCGGCCTGGCACGCCGTGCACACGCTGCGCGCGCACACCTGGCCCGGGTCGCACGCCGGTGGGCCCAGGTGCCCCTCGGCGCTGCACTCGACGCGCTCCAGCTCCCCCGGCAGCGCCACGCTGCAGCCGAGCGTCGCGCCCCAAGCGAGCGCCAGTGAGCACCAGCGCGCGAGCCTCAAAACCGGCCCCGGTAGCTAATACCGTACGGAAATGCTCCAACCCCCAGACCCGAACTCCCTCGAGCAGCCGGCGCCGGCGCCTCCCGCCCGAAATAGAGCCCGGCCGCCGCGGCCCCGCTGAGCAGCGCGATCCCGAAGGACACGTCGGCGACCACCGCCAGCTGATGCGCCCGCCGCGCGTCGGCGTGCGCCTCCGCGCTGCTCTGTGAAGGCCCCGTCCGCGGCGAGCTGCCGGGATGCATCGCCCAGGCCCGCAAGCCGAACACCGACCCGACCGTCAGCGCCACGAGCGCCAACCCCCCAGTCCCCAGCACCCAGCCGTCCAGGCGCCCGACCCGTGGTGAAGGCTCGGGCTCCGAGCTCACGGGGCCCTCCATCGCTGGAGCCTGCGCCCCAGCCGCCGCGTGCGCGCCCTCCACCCGCTCGATGAGCGCCGTGACCCGCGCGCGCTCCATCGCGTCCGACTCCCTGGCCAAGAGCTCGCGATAATACTCGAGCGCCCGCTCCAGCTCCCCCAAGCGCTCGTGGACGAGGCCCAGGTTGTAGATCAGATCCTTCCCGTCCGGATCCAGCTCGCGCGCCCGCTCCAGCTCCTGGATGGCGCGCCGGTACTGCCCCTTGCGGTACGCCTCCACGGCCTCACTGAAGTGCACCGAGGCGCGCTCCACCACGGCCAGCTCCGGCGCGTCGGGCTCGGCGCCCAGCGCAGGCCGACTCACCAAAGCAACGCACAACCAGGCTGCCAGGCCCGCACGGCCCAGCCGCCGAGGCACGCCGGGTACCGCTTTGCATGAATGCTTCGCGCGCATCCTGCCTCCCTATAGCGTAAGGCGCCGCGATCGGGGGCCGTTGTTCGCGCCGCTCCGCTCCTGGAGCCTTCGCCACACGGAGCCGATCATGTCCCTGACCCCTGACCTCAGCCGCGCCGACCACGCTCGCTCACTTTCACTCCCCGCTCAGACCTTCACGCGCGGTGTGCCTCGAAACGCGACGCGGGTCGTTGGCCTCGGCTGCCTGGTCGCTTGCCTCCTGCTGCCCGGTATCGCCAGCGCCCAGTACGCCGAGCCCCCCTACCCCGAGCCGCGGGAGCAGGCGGTCGCCTATCGCCACGATCACGACCCGCCGCCACCCGACAGCTTCCCGCCCTACTACCCGAGCTCGACCGTCCGCGTGAGCATCGGCCCGGTGCTGCGCGTCGCCGAGCCGGGCGTCAACGGCGGGCTGGGCGCGGCCCTCGACATCGGGCGCCACGCCGCGGGCCTGCGCCTGAACGGCAGCTGGATCCAGAGCGGCGGCGACGGCGGGTTGGCGCAATACGGCGCCGAGCTGTGGCTCGACTTCGGCCACGACCGCGAGCTTCACCCCATCCTCGCGGCGGGCGCTGGCCTGGTGCGCCTGCAGCGACCCGACGAGGACGGCGAAGGGAGCGTCACCGACACGCTCGGCGTGGCCTCGCTGCGCGGCAGCTTGCAGTACGTGCTGCCCATCAGCGGCACCGACGCGCGAGCGAGCCTCGACGTGACGGGCAGCTTACCTGCCATTGGCGGTGAAGACGGCCCCGCGCTGGACCCCTGGCTCACCCTGGGCGCCTCGGTGGTGGTCGGCTTCTGAGAGGGGAACCAAGCGGTGAACCCGCTCGGACGGCTCTTCGTGGGAGAACGTCAGCCCAACTGCCTCTCGACTCGACGCGTGAGCCACGGTTTTTTTTGGGGGGGGGTTAGACGGCACCGCACCGTGAGACGCTGAGCGGTGCAGCGCGCGTCGAACCGCGGCTATACTGGGGCGATGTCCGATCCCGGCGCGCCGCGCCCCGATCCTTGGCTCGCCGAGGCCGAGGCCAAGCCGACCCGCCATGGCCTCGCCGTGGCGGCGCTCTTGACGAGCACCCTCGGCGCGCTGTGCCTGCCGGGGGTGAGCGGCATCGTCGCGGTGTTCCTCGGCATCGGCGCGCGTTACGCGATCGAGCGCTCCGAGGGCAAAAAGACAGGCACCCTGATGGCCTGGGCGGCGATCGTGCTGGGCGTGATCCAGCTCGTCAGCGCCGGGCTCGTGCTCTGGCTGGTGGTGAGGCCCAAGCCGCCCGAGGAGCCTGAGCCGCTCGTCGCCTCGCCCGCCGTGAGCGCGCCGCCCGCGTCGGGCGCACCGGGGGCCGCGCCGGCGCCGAGCGGCAGGCCAGGGCTCGCCTCGCGGCCGCCGGACCCAGCGACGGATCGCAGCCTGGACGACGGCATCCTCGAAGCGCGCATCGGTCAGCTCACCTTGGTGGATCTGGGCGCCGACGCGGTGCCGCTCGAGTCGGAGCTCGAGCGCCAGCGGCGCCTCGCTCAAGAAGCGGGCGAGCGCCTGGTGCTGTGGACGGTGGTGCCGCGCTGTCAGCCGTGCCTCGGCGTGGCCGCCGCCCTCCCCGATCCGAAGCTCCAGCGCGCCCTCGGCCCGACGCGGCTCGTGCGGGTCAACGTGCACGAGCACCTGATCGAGCTGGAGCGCCTGAAAATCCCCACGGATAAGATCCCAGGGTTCGCCCTGCTCGGCCCTCGGAGCCGCGCCATCGACTACGTGAACGGCGGCGAGTGGGATGAGGACGTGGTCGACAACATCGCGCCGATACTGGAAAAGTTCGTTCGAGGTGAACTCAAGCAGCGCCGCGAGCGCTGGCGGGGCGGCCGGCGCGACGACGAGACACCGATCTGACGTCCATCTGAGACGAGCCTCAGCGCGGCGAGGCGGCGCCGATCCCAAGCTCGATTCGAATCGAACGCCGCGCGGCCGCAACTATCGAAGCGCCGCGCGCGGTGAGGTACACTCGCGCGGCCCATGATGACGAGCGTCGAAGCAACCCAAGCCCCAGCACCAGCCCCTGGTATCGAGCCGGGGACCTTACGCGCCGCGTTGGAGGCGCAGCGCGCCGGCGGCACACCCTACACCTTGAAGGCGGCGGTCGGCTGGGTGGTGCCCCTCGCGGTGGAGCTCGCGGAGTTTCACGAGGCGGGGGGCGCGGCTTACGTCCACCCGTCGGCGCTCAGCGTCACCTCAGGGGGCGCCCACCTCGACTCCAGCAAGGCAGCCAGCCCACCCACGCTCGCCGCCGATCAGAGCTACCTCGCCCCCGAGGTCCGCGGCGCCAGTCCGGGCGGCGCCCGCGCCAGCGTCTACGCCATCGGCGCGCTCCTCTACGAGCTGGTGACGCTGCGCACCGTGGGTCCCACCATGCCGCGCCCGACGGAGGTGGTGCCGACGCTCCCGGCCGAGCTCGAGCTGATCCTGGGTAAGGCGCTGGTCGCCGATCCAGCACACCGCCCTGACGATCTGCGCGCCCTGGCGCAAGCCATCCATCACCTGGCGCCCACCGGCAGCATCGCGCCGCCGCCCGCCGACGAGTCGCACCTGGACCACGACGGCGCGATGGACGTCGACGTGTCGCTCTCGATGCTGCCTCCCGCGCCGAGCTTCGCCACCTCCCCTTACGAGGTGGCGGTGCGTGAGGCCGAGCAGCCGCAGGGCGGCCCAGATTCTCACGACGAGCTGAGCGCGCTGAAGGCGCGCCTCGAGGCCGATCGGCGGCCGCGCTGGGTGGTCGTGAAGGAGGGCATGGATCATGGCCCCTTCAGCGCGGTGGAGCTGCTGCAGCAGATCGCCACGCACAGCTTCGTCGAGGCGGACCTGCTGAAGGACAACGTCAGCCGGGAGGAGCGCCCCATCAAGGACTGGGAGGACTTCGCCGTCTTCGCGCAGCACGCGCGGCGCCATCGTGATATCCAGGCGGAAAAAGTCGCCATCGAGCAGGTGGTGGTGAGCGAGAAGAAGTCCACCCGCAGCAAGGCGATCATCGGCGCCGCGGTGGTCTCCGTGCTGGTCGCCGTGATGGCGGTGTGGCTCTTCACCCAGCAAGGCGCGAAGGACGACACCGTGGCGGTGCACGGGGAGAACGTCACCAACATCGAGACCCAGGGCGGGATCCACATCGACCCGAAGAAGGCGCGCCCCGGCGCGGGCAAGGGCGTGGTCAGCACCACGGCCGATGGCACCCCCATCTTGTCCGGCGGCGGCAGCTGTGAGAGCGCGGTCGCCGCCTACAACGAGGTGATCTCGCTGGGGCAGAAGGGGCAGGCGGACATCACCCGCGGGCAGTATGCCGCGGTGCTCAACAACGGGAGCTACGTCGCGGCCTGCGGGGCGCCCTCGAGCATGGCGGTCAACGTGTGCGCCGCGGTGCAGAACGGCCGCGCGGTGGGCGTCACCGTCACCACCAACCCGAGCAACCCGGGGATCGCGAGCTGCATCGCGGGGCGCGTGCGCGCCATGTCCTTCCCCTCGAACCCGAAGCTCGACGTGGCCCGCACCACCTTCGCGGCAGAGTGAGCCTCGCCGCTACGTGGGGCTGGCCGCCAGGCCCGCGTGACCCGCACCGCCTTCGCAGCGGAGCGAGCCCCGCCGCTACCGCGTAGGGCTGGCCGCCAGGCCCGCTTCGTGAGGCAGCGGAAGCGCCCCAAACCCGCCCAAGCTCACCAGCGGCCTTGCGGCGCGGTCCGGCTTTCGGCAGCCTTGCGGTCGTTCGTCGATGGTAGGGGCGGGTTTCAAACCCGCCCAAGCTCACCACCGGCCTTGCGGCGCGGTCCGGCTTTCGGCAGCCTTGCGGTCGTTCGTCGATGGTAGGGGCGGGTTTCAAACCCGCCCTTCTCCCGATGCCTCGCCGACGAGCAGAGCCTGCCAACAGAGTGAAGCCATGATGAACAGGGGAGCTGTCCGCGCCTGGCGCACCGTGTGGCTCGCGCCGCTCTTCTTGCTCGGGTGCGCGGTGCCCGTCGCGGCCGATTTGGACGAGGCGGGCGCCAACCGCGTGGTGGTGGCGCTGGAGTCGCGCGGGGTGGTCGCCGACAAAGAGGCGGACCCCACGGCGGAGGGGCGCTGGCGGGTGATGGTGGCGCGCGACGACGCCAGCGCGGCGATCGGCGCGCTCACTCAAGAGAGCCTGCCCGCCCCGGAGAGCCCCGGGGTGCTCGAGTCGATCGGCCAAGGCGGGCTGGTGCCCAGCCGCAGCTCGGAGCACGCGCGGCTGGTGGCCGGCACCGCGGGCGAGCTCGAGCGCTCCTTGCGGCAGATCGACGGCGTGCTCGGGGTGCGCGTGCACCTCGCGGTGACCAGCGCCGATCCGCTCGACATCGGGGGCACGCCCGAGCCGCCCTCCGCCAGCGTGCTCTTGCGTTACCGCGGGGCAACGCCGCCCATCGCGCCGGAGGAGGTCCAGCGCCTGGTCGCCGGCGCCGTGCCCAAGCTCGAGGCAGCGCGCGTCGCGGTGGTCGCCACCAGCGTGCCAGCGCCGCCCCAATCCCCCGAGCGTGAGCTCGCGCGCTTCGGCCCGGTGACGACCACCCGCTCGTCGCTCATGCCGCTGCGCGCGGGGGTCGGCGTCGCCATCCTCCTCAACCTCTCGCTGTTCGCCCTGCTTTGGTTCGTGGCGATGCAGCTCCGGCGCACCCGCGCCGAGCTCGAGCAGGCGCGCGCGCAGGGCCCGGCGGAGTGAGCCTCTGGTGATCGAGCTCCGCGGGATCCAGAAGACCTTCGATCGCCCCGTGCTGAAGGGGGTGGATCTATTCGTCCCCGAGGGCTGCCTGTATGGCCTCGTGGGCCCCGGCGCCAGCGGCAAGAGCGTGCTGCTCAAGGTGATGACGGCCCTGTTGCGCCCCGAGGCAGGCTCGGTGCGCATCGCCGGCAAAGACGTGCTGTCGCTGAGCGATCTCGAGCTCCAAGAATTCCGTAAGGGAATAGGGATGCTGTTTCAGAACAACGCCCTGTTCGACTTCATGACGGTGGGCGAGAACATCGCCTTCCCGCTCAGGCGCTTGTTCGACTTACCCGAGGAGGAGATCACCGCGCGCATCGAGGAGCGGCTCCGGGTGGTGTCGCTCCCTGGCTTCGAAGATCGCCTCCCCGCGGGGCTCAGCGGCGGACAGAAGAAGCGCGTCGGGGTCGCCCGCGCGACCATCGCCAAGGCGCCCATCGTGCTCTACGACGAGCCCGCCGCCGGGCTCGACCCCGTGACCAGCCAGAAGATCTTCGATCTGCTCCGCGCCGAGCAGCGCGCCACCGGGGCCACCGTGGTGATGGTCTCGAGCGACCTCGATCGGCTGCTGCCCGTCACCGACCGCATCGGGATGATGTACCGCGGCGAGCTGATCTACGACGGCACCACTGAGGACGCGCGCCAGAGCAGCAACCCCTACGTCTACCAGTTCATCAACGGCCTCCCCGAAGGCCCGCTATAAGCGCGCCAGCGAAGCCACCCAACGTCGATGGTAGGGGCGCGGCACGCTGCGCCCCTACCAACGCTGACGGTCAACCGTACGAACAGTCAGCCCTACGAACGGCCAACCGCGCGAAACGGTCAGCCGTGCGGACGGTCAGCCGCACGCCCGTTCGCGCGACAGACGGCCGGGCGCAGCACGCTGCGCCCCACACGTCGACGATGGTAGGGCACCCTGACGGTCAGCCGTGCAGCTCAGAGACAAGAGCAGAGCGGATCGCCGGGAGCGCAGTTGCACGGCTTGGCCTTGGGCGCCGGCGCGCTGCCACTCGCTGGGCGTGGGCCACCGGAGCCGAGGGCACCGCGCGCCTTCTTGGTCTCCGCCTGAGCGGCCTCGAGCTGCGCCTTGAGCACCGCGCGCTCCGCGTCGCTCTTCGCGGTCTTCAACGAAGCCTGCAGCTCCTCTTCGCGCTTCTCCTTCGCCTTCAGATCCTTCTGAAGCTGATCGAGCTGCTCCTGGATCCGCTGACGCTCGAGCTCGGCGACGCGCTTCTCCTCGGCGGCGCGCTGGTTGTTGCGATACACCACGAAGCCAGTGACGCTGCCGCCGATCAGCGCGGCGGCCAGGATGGAGCCGACGGCGATCTTGAGCTTCTTCTTGCCCTTGTCTTGGGCCAGCTCCGCCAGCTTGCGCTCGTGCTCCTGCTGGGCGGCGAGCGCTTCCATGCGGGCGCGCTGCTCTTGCTCGGCGCGCGAGCGCTCGATCTCAGCCTGCTTGACGGCCTCGACTCGAGCCTCCTCCTCGCGGCGGCGTGCCTCCTCTTGGCGGCGGCGCTCCTCCTCCTCACGGAGACGGCGCTCCTCCTCCTCACGCGCCTGACGCTCCGCCTCCTCACGAGCGCGGCGCGCTTCATCCTCGCGAGCTTGCGCGTCCGCCTCCTCCTTGGCGATGCGATCCTCCTCGAGGCTCATCAGCTCCTTGAGGGAGAAGAGAACCGAGCTTTCCTTCTCTTCGGCCATGAGCGGCTGGACTCCTTAGCTAAAGCACACGGGCGTGCGGTGGGTGCGCGCTCCAGGTGAGCGCTGACTCGAACAGGGTTCAGACCTCGGCGCCGGGGAGCGATGCACCACGAGCGCCGACCTGAGGCGTGACCCAACGCGGGCCACAGCTGGCGAATAGCAATCCGAGACTCAGGTCGTCAACGGGCCAGCAAGGGAAAGCCGTAGAAAAGCGGGCGCCGCGCTCGGCGCGATGCGTCCTGGTGCCATGGCCCAACTCGAGCCACCGCCAAGCCGATGTGGTGAGCGCCGTCCTCGCGTCGTGACGCCAAGCCATGAAAGCCTGAGCCATGAAGCCTGAGCCGTGAGGCGAAGCCGCGCGCGCATGGGCACTCCGACGCGCAGCCACCGCTCCTCCTTGGGTGGATAATTCTGGGTGGATATACGCGTACCCTAGCGTTGCTCACGAGCGCCCTGGCCCAGACGCCTGCTGAATCCACAGGTTTTTTTGGGGGGGGTTCGCGTCCAGCGCGACACAGCGGGTGGCACCCCGGGCCTGGAGCGTGTCCCTGCGAGGGCAGCATGAGCCGTCGCGCTCCATCCAGCGGCGCGCGGCGTCGGGCGCTGGATGCGAGCACCTGACGTCGGTGCTCGCTTGACCTCCGCGGTGGACACCGTAGCGTTGTGGGATGCGCTGGTGGCGGTCGGGCTGGACATGGCTGGGAGCCGCGCTCGTCGCGTGCTCGGGACCGCAATCACCGGGTCAGCTCGGGGATGACTGCTTCCGCGCGAACGACTGTGACTATGGCCTCGCCTGCGTCGAGGGGACCTGCTCAGACGACCTCACGGGGTTGATCTCCACGGTGGATGGCCCGGCGGGGGGTGCGGGCGGCACGGACCCAGCAGGCGGCGCGGGCGGCACGGACCCAGCAGGCGGCGCGGGCGGCACGGATCCAGTAGGCGGCGCGGGCGGCACCGGCGCGGTGGGCGGCACCGCTGGGATCGGCGGCTCCGGCGCGGCAGGTGGCTCCGGCGCCACCGGTGGTACGGGCGGCACGGGAGCGTCCGGTGGCACGGGCGGTACGGGTGGCACCGGGGCTTCAGGCGGCACGGGTGGGACCGGCGCGTCCGGTGGAACGGGGGCTTCGGGTGGCACCGCGGGCGCGGGCGCATCCGGCGGCACGGCGGGCGCTGGAGGCACCGCAGGCACCGGAGGCGGTGGCACCGGCGGTGTGGCGGGCACTGGCGGCGCCGCTGGGGCCGGCTGAGCCGTTCGTCAGCTAGACTGCTACTCGCGCCAGAACAGCTTCCAGGGGTTGTGCTTCAGATCGCGCACCATCTCCTGGAGGTCGTCGTAGAGCGCCTCGTCCATCACCAGGGCGCCCACGCTGCCCTTGCCGCGCTTCACGTGGGCGATGATGCTCTGAGCGTCCGCCGTCGCGAGCTTCGCGCGCCCCGTCAGCTCGCTGGCGTCCTTCGTGATCTTGTCGATACGAGCCAGCTGCTCGGGGCGTGAGAGCTCCCCCGTGAGCTTCTTGGTGTCGGCGATCACGGCGCGCCCGTCGGTCATCATCGGCCCCAGGTGCCGGTTCACCGTCACCGTGGTGGTCTCCACGTTGTTGATGATGCGGTTGATCTGCGGGTTCTCCACGTAGCGACCACGGGCGCTCTTCAGCGTGTCGTTCGCCTCCACCGTGAGCGTCTCCACGTTGGTGACGATGTTGTCGAGCTTCTTGCTATTTTCCTTGAAGAAATTCCCGGTGCCGGTGAGCGTGTTGTGGAGACCGTCGAAGGTCTCGCTGATCTTCTTCTCGTTCTTGGTGATGCCGGTGTAGGCGGCGTGGAGCAGCTCGTAGCTCTCCGCGAGCAGCAGATCGAGGCGCGGGGGGCTCACGCCGTCCACCTCGGCGCCGTCTTGGAGCACCGGCCGATCGTGAGAGCCAGGATCCACCGCGAGGAACTGCTCACCCAGCACGCCCTGGCTGGTCACGTACCAGCGGGAGTTCTCGAAGATCGCCTGCTGGTAGCGGGTCTCTATCTTCGCCACCACCAGGATGGGCGGCAGCGGTTGGTTCGTGGCGGCGTCCACCTGACCCCCGCGGAACTCGATCTCATCCACCACGCCGATCTTCTTGCCGGCGATGCGCACGGGGGAGCCCGTCTGCAGGCCCCCCGGGTTCTCGAAGCTCACCCGCACCTTGTAGGTGGGCTCGAAGCTGAGCCCGCCCATCACCAGCATGAAGCCCCCGAGCAGCCCGAGCGCCACCAGGATCAGGATGCCGACCTTCACTTCAATCGAACGCTGACTCACGTTGAGGCCTCCGCTTCGAGCTCACGCATCCATGGGCCCCTCGGCCCGACCGTGAATGAACTGCTGGATGATACCATCCGTGGAGTTACGGAAGTCGTCCGGCGTCCCGAGCAGCTTCACGTGTCCTCCGTACAGCATCACGATGCGGTCGGCGATGGTGAAGATGCTGACGAGGTCGTGGGAGACGACGATGCTGGTGACGCCGAGCTCATCGCTCAGCTGGCGGATCAAGGTGTCCACGCGCCGCGCGCTCACCGGGTCGAGGCTGGTGGTCGGCTCATCGAACAGCACGTACTGAGGCTCCAGCGTCAGCGCGCGCGCGATGGCGATGCGCTTGCGCATGCCGTCACCGAGCGCCGCGGGGTAGCGATCGGCGAACTCACGCATCCGCACGCGCTCGAGCAGGCGGTGGGCCTCCGACAGCGCCTCGCGCGGCTTCAGCCCCCGGTGCTTGCGCAGGGGGAGCGCCACGTTCTCCGCGCAGGTCATGGAATCGAACAGCGTGGAGTGCTGAAATACCATGGCGCACTTCTTGCGCACCCGGTACATCGCGCGCTCGCTGAAGCGGCTCACCTCCTCACCGTCGAGCCAGATTTCCCCACCGTCTGGGTAGAGCAGCCCGATCAAGTGCTTGATCAGCACGCTCTTCCCCACCCCGGAGGCGCCGATGATGAAGAACACCTCCCCCAGGTTGACGTCGAAGCTGACCCCCTTCAGCACCTGCTTCGGGCCAAAGGACTTCTTGACGTCGACGAACCGGATCATGCGCGCATCAACGAGGACAGGCCGCTCACTTCGCCGGGCTCAGTAGCACACGCGGTTTCGCCCGCCCTGCTTCGCCCGGTACAGCGCCTCGTCGGCCCGCTTGAACAGCGCCTCTGCGCCCTCCACCGCCACCTCGCGCGTCGCCAGGCCGACGCTCACCGTCACCGGCAGGCGCCGCTGCTCGAAGTGGAACGTGTGCTGCTCCACCGCCACGCGCACCGCCTCGGCCACCTGGTACGCCGTGGGGAAGTCCACCCCGACGAGCGCCACGGCGAACTCCTCACCCCCGACGCGCCCCACCAGGTGCCCGCCCGGCACCACCTGGCGCACCACCTGCGCAAGCTGCCTCAGCACCGCGTCCCCCGCCGCGTGGCCGTGGGTGTCGTTGATGCGCTTGAAGTGATCGGCGTCGAAGATGATGAGGCTCGCGAGGCTCACCCCCGGGCGGCTCAGCTCCGTCGCCAGGTAGTCGTGGAAGTGCTTCTTGTTGGCGACCCCCGTGAGGCCGTCCACCGTCATCAGGTCGTAGATTTCCTTGTGGTACTCCGCCTCGATGTTGTCGCCGTCGAGGAACTTGAGGAGCACCTTCCCCACCCCCACGCGGTCTCCATCCCGGAGCCGGTGGTGCTGCACCTTCACGTCATTGACGAAGGTGCCGTTGGTGGAGCCCAGATCTTGGAGCTGGTAGTAGCCGGCGAACGACTCCACCCGCGCGTGCTGGCGGCTGATGAGATCCGAGTCGAAGTGGATGTCGCAGCTCGGGTCGCGCCCCATCACCACCGGGCGATCCAGGTGGATCTGCAGGCCGATCTTGGAGCCGACGATCACCACCAAGCAAGCGGCGCCCGCGCTCTCCACCTTCGGAGGCTCCGTCATCTGCACCACGCGCGTCACGGCGAGATCCCGAGACCGAGCGGGGGGGCCGGAGCGCTGACTGTCGGGCATCGCCGCCATTATGTTCGGCGGCCGCGCCGCTGTCTACGCGGCCGCCATGGCGCTGGTGCTCGACCCCACCGCGCCGCGCCGACGAAGCTGATCCGGGCGCGCCCGATCCGCGCTATAGCCGCGCCGATGGCCGAGCTATTGAGCGCCGCCCGGGACCACCTGGCCTTCCCCCTCGACTACCCGACGCTCGAGTCGGCGCGGCGGGGCGCCGAGCAGGTTCGCGGTGAGATGGGGGTGCTCAAGGTGGGGCTCGAGCTGTTCACCGCGGTGGGGCCCGAGGCCGTGCGGCTCGGGGAGGCGCTAGGGATGGCGGTGTTCCTCGACTTGAAGCTGCACGACATCCCGGCCACCGTCGAGAGCGCGGTCAGCAGCGCCGCCGGGCTCGGGGTCCGCTACCTCACGCTGCACGCGAGCGGCGGACCGCGGATGCTGGAGGCGGCGCAGGAGGCGGCCGCGCGCGCCGGCACCGGGCTCACCCTGCTGGCGGTGACGGTGCTCACCAGCCTGGACGAGCGTGATCTCGGCGCCGTGGGCGTGAGCCGCGCCCCGGGCGCGCAGGCGCTGGCGCTGGCAGAGCTCGCGCTGAGCGCCGGCATCGGCGGGCTGGTGTGCTCCCCGGCGGAGCTCGCGCCGCTCCGCGAGCGACACGGCGACGCGCCCGCCCTGGTGACCCCAGGGATCCGCCCGGCGGGCGCCGAGCGCGGCGATCAGAAGCGCGTCGGCACGCCTCACGAGGCGATCCTCGCGGGCTCCAGCCTGCTGGTGGTGGGGCGCCCTGTCCGTCAGGCGCCCGATCCACGCGCCGCGGCGGCCGCCCTGCGCGCCGAGGTCGCCGAGGCGCTCAGCGCCCGGGAGGCCCGATCGTGAGCCACCCTGACCCTAGCCCCTCGGAGGGCGCGAGCGCCGGGCCCGCGACGCGGCTGGTGCTCGGGCTGCAGCCCACCCGCGAGGCGATCCGCGTCCACCAAGGCGCGCTGGGGCGCGTGCTGATCGACGACCGGCGGCTCCCGCGCCTCGACGCGCTGGCGCGCTACGCCGCGGCGCAGGGCGTGAAGCGCATCGACCGGGTGCGCGCGAGCGAGCTCGATCGCCTGGCGCGCGGCGCGAGCCACCAAGGCGTCGCCTGCTACGCCCCGGAGCTGCGCCTCACGCCGCTCTCGGCGGTGCTGGGGCGTGACCCGCTGCTCGTCTTGGCGCTCGACGGCGTGCAAGATCCTCAGAACTTCGGCGCCATCGTCCGCAGCGCGGTGGCCATCGCCCAGGCGCCCGTGCTGTGGCCCGAGAGCTCTTCAGCCCCGCTGACTCCGGCCACCTTCCGCGCCTCGGCCGGCGCCATCGAGCACGCCGAGCTGATCCGGGTGCCGTCGCTGCTCAGCGCGCTGCACGCCGCGGTGGAGGCGGGCTGCGACGTGGTGGGGCTCGAGGCGGGCGCCCAGCAGACGCTCGAGGAGCTACCCCTCGGCTCCAAGCGGGTGCTGGTGATGGGCTCGGAGCACGAAGGGCTCGGCCGCGCGATCCGCAAGGCCTGCACCCACACCGCTCAGCTGCTCCGACCGCACGCCATCGACTCGCTCAACGTCTCGGTGGCCGCTGGGATCGCGCTGTTTCAAGCGCGCCCGAAACCCTGAACAGGCGCGCGGCGTCCGCGCGCGGCGTTCCATTCAATGGATCGCCCTCACGTGCCCCACGAGCGACCAAATAAGTGACTGATTTCAATCAGTTACACCACTTTTCGAGGTAACCTCTGAGGACCTCGGAGTTCCCTCAGGCGATACCTGAGGTTCGTTGACACCTGAAAATTCCGTCTTCAGCGGTGCCTGCTCACCCCGCTCCAGCAGCTCGGTCCGCAAGGCGCACTCAGTGCGCGCGCAACGCCCGCTCGATCAAGCCGCCAGCAGCTGACGGAGCACTCGCAACACCTCGTCGACGTCGGCGGCGGTGGTGTCCTCCCCCAGGCTGAAGCGCACGCTGTGGGTCGCGGCTTCGGTGCGGCCCATCGCCAGCAGCACCGGGCTCGGCTCGAGTGAGCCGGCGCTGCACGCGCTGCCCGCAGACACCTGGACCCCAGCGAGGTCCAGCGCCGCCACCAGCTCGTCGCCGCGCCACGCCGGGAAATGGAGGTTGGTCACGTGGGGCGCACGGGGCGCTGACCCGTTCGGCGTGGCCAGCGCCTGGATGCCGCGCTCCAGCGCGTCACGGAGCGACCCAACCCCCAAAATCCCACGCTGAAACACCGGCAAGCGCGCGAGGGCGGCCCCAAACCCGGCGGCCGCCACCGCGTCCTGAGTGCCTGGCCTGAGGCCCCGCTCCTGCGCTCCCCCGACGAGCACCGGCCTCGGCACCGGCACCACGCCGGCCCGAGCCCGCAGCGCCAGCGCGCCGATCCCCTTGGGGCCTCGGATTTTGTGGGCGGCGACGGTGATGGCGTCCGCCACCTGGAGCGGCCCGAGCGGCACCTTCCCGAGCGCCTGCACCGCGTCCGAGTGCAGCTTGAGGCCCAGCGGGCGCGCCGCCTCGGCGGCGGCCTCCAGCGGCTGGATCACGCCGGTCTCGTGGTTCACGGCCATCAGGCTGAGCCAGCTGCCCTCGGGCAGCGCGCGGCAGTGTTCGGCGATCGCCGCCACCTCCAGCTGACCATCGGGGCGCACCGGGAGCCACACCACGGGGCGCCCGTCCGTCTCGATTCGTTCAGCGACCCTGACCACCGAGGGGTGCTCCAACCGGCTCAGCGCGAGGCCAGGCGCCGAGCGGAGCATGAGGTTGTTCGCCTCCGTGCCGCCGCCCGTCAGCACCACGTCGCGCGGGGAGAGCTCGAGCAGCTGGGCGAGCGCCTCACGGGTGTCCTCCAGCGCGCGCCGCGCCTCGCGACCCACCGCGTGGACACTCGAGGGGTTACCCCAAGAGCGCTCCGCTGCGCGATGCATCGCCGCGAGCACCTCCGGCGCCGGCGGGGTGGTGGCGTTCCAATCGAGGTAAATGGCGCGGCTCACAGGACGCTCCCATCGAGGTAGTTGCTTAAACTGACCACGTGGCGGCTCGCGGAACAGTCATGGAAGCTGACCACATGGTGGCCCCCCGTACAGTCATCGAAGCTGACCATGAGGTGGCTCACCGCGCGCATCACGCGTCGGAGCTCGGCACCCGCTCCGGCCACGTCAGGTAGAAGGCGGAGCCCCCGAAGGTGACGCCCCCGATGCGGACGGTGGGCGGAGACTCCACCCGCACCTCACCGCCGTGCCCCGTGATGATGCCGCGGGTGATGGACAGCCCCACGCCCGTCCCACCGAATTGCCGCGTGGGAGAGCCGTCCGCCTGGAAGAAAGGCTCGAAGAGCCGCGCGCTGAGCGCCTCCGGCACGCCGCCGCCGGTGTCCGCGATGCAGAGCTCGAAGCGCAGGTCGCCAGCGTCCTCACCCGCGTCGCCATCGACCCAGCCGTCACTCGGGCCCGCGATCGGCCGCAGGCGCACCCCGATGTGACCGCCCTGGGGCGTGAACTTCACCGCGTTGTCCAACACCTGGCCCACCGCGCGCCCGAGCCGCTCTGGATCGCCGTAGCCCAGCTGCTTCGAGCCGGGCAGCTCCAGCACCAGGGTCTGACCCGCGGCTTCGATAGCGGCTTGATAGCGGCCGATCACGGCGTGCACCAGCGCCGTGAGGTCGTACTCCCGCCGACTGAAGCGGAGCCGCCCCGTCTCGATCCCGGTGACGTCCAGCAGGTTGTCGATCATCGCGCGCAGGCGGCCGACGCAATCGTCGATGGTGCGCAGCGCCTTGCCCTGCGCGTCGGTGAGGGGCCCGAGCTCGAGGTCACGCAGCATGCGGACGTAGCCGACGATCGGCGTCATGGGGGTGGCGAGCTCGTGGGAGATGTTGCGGTAGAACTCCTTACGCGCGCGGTCGAGCTCCACCATCTTGAGGTTGGCGCGCGACAGCTCCGCGACCTTCTCCTCCAGGTGCGTGACGATGCGCTGGCTCTCTTTGCGCAGGTGCTCACCGCTCACCTCCGGCGCGCCCACCTCGCGATGCCCCCCAAGGAAACCGGTGACGGTGCGCGCGAAGCTGCGCGCGTCGATCGGCTTCTGCAGGAAGCCCGTCGCGCCCACCGCGAGGCTGGTGTCGCGGTTGCCCTCGGCGGTGATCGCCACGATGGGCGTGTGCTTCAGGTGCTCCTCGGCGCGCAGTCGGAGCGTCACCTCGTAGCCGTCCATCCCCGGGATGGCGATGTCCACCAAGATCAAGTCGGGGCGCGTCTCGCGCGCCTTGCGGATCCCCTCCAGGCCGTCCTCCGCCTCGATCACCTCGAACCCCGCGGCGACGAGCAGCTTCCTCACCAAGAGCCGGTTCGCGGGCTCGTCCTCGATGTGCAAGATCTTCGGCACGCTGGGCACCGTAACCCTGGCACCATTTCGCCCGCGAATGAACCCCGGCGCGGCGAAGGGGCACCGGGAGGTGCGGCGCCGTGGGAGCACCTACGGACGAAGCTCACTCGAAGGGAGGGGGGTTTGGGGTTTGGCAGCGCGCTGGGCGCTCCCGCCCAGTCGCTCGCACGGGGGGCCACACCGCGCGCTGGATCCGCGGCGTGGTGTGCTAAAAGCGCGAGCCACGCCGCCACCAGGCTGCGCGACGACTCACCATGACTCGACGCCCCCTCGGCGCCGCGATCCTCGCGGCGCTCACCCCGCTCTCCCTCGGCTGCGCCGATCTCACGGCGCCGCAAATCGACGCTCAGCGCGGCGCGGCCCAGCCCGCCCAAGCTCAGCCCGCCCAAGCCCAGGCGGCGCCGCAGCCCGTGCCCCCGGCTCCGCAAGTCCTCGAGCCCCAGGGTGAGAGCGTCGAGGCCTCGCACATCCTGATCGGCTACACCGGCGCGCCGCGCTCCAGCGCGACCCGCACCAAGGCGGAGGCCGAGGCCGAGGCGCAGCGCCTCTCGGGGCTCGCCCGCGCGCCAGGCGCCGATTTCGCGGCCCTCGCCAAGGAGCACTCGGAAGATCCTGGCTCGGGGCCGCGCGGCGGCGCGCTCGGCGCCTTCACCCGCGAGCGCATGGTCAAGCCGTTCTCCGACGCGGCCTTCGCCCTCGAGGTCGGTCAGGTGAGCGGCCCAGTCGAGTCGCAGTTCGGCTACCACGTCATCCTGCGCACCAAGTGACCCGCCGCGACCCAAGCGAGCCCGAGGCGGAAGCCGAGGCGACGGAAGGCGCTGCCTCTGAGGCAGCTGAAGGCGCCGAGGCAGCTGAAGGCGCCGAGGTAACTGAAGGCGCCGAGGCGACTGAAAGCGCTACCTCTGAAGATGAGGCAGCTGAAGGCGCCGAAGAGCCCAAGCAAGGCCGCGCAGAAGCAGACGCCGAGCACGACGAAGGCGCAGACGAGAGCGCGGCGAAGAGCCCCCAAACCGCTGAGAGCCCGTCGAAGGTCGGCGCCGAGCCCACCGCGCCGCCGCCGCTCGCGGCGCGCGTCGCCTACCCGCTCGCGGTTTTGTCAGGGTTCCTGTATTTCTTGGCCTTCCCCGGGGTCGATCTGTGGCCGCTCGCGGCGATCGCCTGGGTGCCGCTCATCGTCGCCATGGAGGGGCAATCGCCGCGGCGCGCGATGGGGCTCGGCTGGGCCGCCGGCTTCACGATGACGATGACCGGCTTCTACTGGCTGCTCGAGATGCTGCAGACGTTCAGCGGCTTCGGCGTCGGGCTGTGCCTCCTGTTCATGAGCATCCTGTGCGCCTACCAGGGCGGCCGCATCGCGCTGATGGGCTGGCTGTATGGGCGCGCGCGCGCGCGCGGGTGGCTCGCCGGAGGCGCCTTCGCGGCGGCCTTCGTGGCCAGCGAGCTGCTCTTCCCGCTGCTGTTCCCCTGGTACTACGCCGCCACGGTGCACCAGCTCCCAGCGCTGCTCCAGGTGGCGGAGCTGGGCAGCCCGATCGGCGTGGGGCTCACCCTGGTGGCGCTCAACTGGGCCATCGCGAGCCTCATCATCGCGCGTCGTCAGGGGCGCGCCCCAGCGCTGCGCGGGCTGGCGTTGCTCGCCGCGGTGCCGCTCGTGAGCGCCGCCTATGGCGCCGTGCGGATCCACCAGGTGGACGCGGCGGTCGCCGCCGCGCCCAAGGCGAAGGTGGGCGTGGTGCAGGGCAACATGAGCCTGATGGGTAAGCGTCAAGACCGCGAAGAGGGCCTGCGCCGACACCTCCGGCTGAGCCAAGACTTGGTGCGGCGCGAGGGCCCGCTGGATCTGGTGGTGTGGCCGGAGACGGCCGTGGTGGGCGCGCTCGACGAGACCACCGCGAACCTCCACTACCAGCTGCGGGTCACGCCCTACATCGGCGCGCCCGCGGTGTTCGGCGGGGTGCTGGTGCGGCAGGTGGAGGACGCGCGCGGCTACGTGCTGTTCAACTCGGCGCTCGTCAGTGGAGCTGATGGTAAGGTGGTCGGTCGTTATGACAAGCACTACCTGCTCGCCTTCGGCGAGTACCTCCCCTTCGGGGAGACCTTCCCGAGCCTCTACGAGATCTCGCGCAACTCGGGCCGCTTCACCCCCGGCAAGGAGGCCAAGCCGATCCCCTTCGGGGACCGCCACTTGGCCGTCTTCATCTGCTACGAGGACATCATCCCCTCCTTCGTGAACTCGATCATGCGCGAGGGCGAGGCGGACCTACTCGTCAACATCACGAACGACGCCTGGTTCGGGGACACCACCGAGCCGTGGATCCACCTGGCGCTGAGCAAGCTCCGCGGGATCGAGCAGCGGCGCTTCTTCGTGCGCAGCACCAACAGCGGGGTGAGCGCCGTCATGGATCCGGTGGGCCGCGTGGTGGGTCACACCGGGACGTTCCAAGAGGACACGCTCGCGGCGGAGGTGGCCTGGCTCCAGGGCGGCACCCCGTACCGCGTCTATGGCGACACGCCTTGGTATCTCGTCAGCCTGCTGAGCCTGGGCTTCGCCTTCGTCCCCCGCTCGCGTCTCCGAAAGCCTCGTCAGGGCGGGTGAGCGGCCTCAGCCATTGTGGCAAAGCGAGCGAATAGGGGCAGCCAGGCGTGCGTCCAACCGGCCGCTGGCGCGATCCAGGGCCAGCCAAGTAGAGTGAGCTCGGGAAACGAGCTTGTCGGCGGCCCCCCAGCTAGGTCATGGTTGCGTCAGCGGAGGAAGCTCTCCCAGTCGCGCGGCGTAAGGCTCCCCGCCCCACACCCCTCAGGGGCTCGTCATTTGGTCCACCCCACCACCTCACCCTCTACTCACCTCGCTGCGGGCGAGGTCCAGTATCAGCGGACAGTTTAGCGAATTGGGGGCACTCGCGGCCCCGAAGCGCATCAAGGAGTAAGCATCATGAGCATCACTTGGAATAAGATCGCGGTCTTCGGCTTCGCGGCCACCCTCTTCGCCTCCGGCTGTGTCATCACCAGCGGCGACGACGACGACAACACTGGCGGGCGCGGCGGCTCGAGCGGCTCCGGCGGTTCGAGCGGCTCCGGTGGAACCGCCGGCACGGCGGGCTCCGGCGGCACGGCGGGCACTGCAGGGACGGCGGGCACCGCTGGGACAGCAGGCACCGCGGGTACGGCAGGCACGGCGGGCACTGGTGGCACGGCGGCATACGAGTGCGACCCGGACGTGGGCGAGCGCCCCACGCCCACCACCCCCGGCAGCTGCAGCGTGTTCGACACCACCGATGCGTGCGAGGCCTGCCTCGCGGCCAGCTGCTGCACCGAGTGGGAGAGCTGCGCGGCCCAGGGCCCTGGGGATCCGTGCTTCTTCGGCAGCCCCTTCGTGGACGAGACCGGCGCCCCCTATGGTGAGGCTGCCTGCATCGCCGCCGAGATCTGGGAGGCGACCAAGAACGGTCAGACGGTCGAGGAGGCTGAGGGTCCGGCCATCGCGAAGTGCACCACCCCGGCGTGTGGGCTCGTCAGCGTGGCGACCAACGACTTCTACGGCTGCATGCGGAACTCCTGCGAGGTCCAGTGCTTGGACGGCTCGGCCGCGGCCCCGTGATCGTCGACTGATCGATAAGCAACCTGCCAAGGCCGCCCGGTTCTCCGCGGCGGCCTTCGCGTTTTTGTCCCACGGGCTCACCCTGGTGGGCAGGCGCCGCGAGCCATGAGCGCCGCCTCGAAGCACGCCGCGCCCACGCCTGGAAGCTGCGGGCGGCTCTCGCTACCGCATCGCGGCGGCTGTGTTACGGTTCCGCCGCCATGATCACCATCGGCTGCGCTGGTTTCGCTGTCCCCGCCACGCGGTACTTCAAAGAGTACTTGTTCGTCGAGGTGCAGGAGACCCAGCTCCAAACGCCGGGCCCCGGCACCCTGCGGCGCTGGCGCCGCGAGGCGCCCCAGGGCTTCGAGTTCGCCTTGCTGGGCCCCAAGCAGATTGGACAGGAGGGCTTCCGGCTGGGGAAGGTGATCGAGAGCGCGCTCGATGGGCTCGAGCAGGTGGCTGAGGAGCTGGACGCGACCACGGCGGTGTTCGTGGCGCCCCCGGAGTTCGCGGCCAACCGCGCCAACAAGGCCGCGCTCAAGGAGTTCTTGGTCTGGATGCAGGGCCGCCGCTTCCGCCGCGTGGTGTTCGAGCTAGGGGAAGGTTGGAAAGCGGACGAGGCAGACGCCATCGCCGAGGAGACGGGGTCACTCGCCGCGCGCGATCCGCTGCTGCAAGGCCCCTCGCGTCGGCCGGAGGCCTACTACCGGCTGCCCGGGCCCGCCGGGTACAAGTCGCGCTACGAGGACCCCGCCATCGAGCGCCTGGCGGAGGTCGCCCGCGAAGCGGTGCACGAGCACGCCACCTACGTGTTCGCCAACGTGGATACCTTCGCGGACGCCAAGCGCTTCAAGAAGCAGCTCGGGCTGTAGCCCGCAGCACCCTACGGCGTCGACACACGTGACTCGTTAGTCCTGTGACAGGACCACTGGCAGGCCCAGGGCCAGCTCGGCCAAGGCCGCGCCAGTCAGCTCACCTAACTGATTGAGCGCGGCGTCGCGATCCAAGGCGAGCCCTGGGCGCGCGCCGAGAGCCACCCGGCGCACCACGTCGGGGCCCAGCGCTTGGCTTGGCTCCTCCCCGCCCTGGATGGCGGCGCTGGCCCGCAGCACCAGCTCCACCCCGCGCGCGGCAGGCCCGCCGGGCGCCGCTCCCACCGAGAGCGCCCGCTCGTCGAGCCGGAGTAGGCTCAGGCTGAGCTTCGCCTGGCTCGTCTCCGAGAGCGCGCCGTAGGCCATGAGGCGGCGCCGCGCACCCCGCAGCGCGCCGCGCACCACCAGGGGCTCCGCCACCCAGAGACGCCCCAGGCCCACCCCCAAACCCCCGCTGGGAGCCCCCGCCAGCGGCGAGTATCCACAAGCGCTGAGCGCCGTCAGCGGAGCCACCCCAGCGCACAGAAACCCCATGAATCCATGGAGCAACGCGCGCCGCCCCAGGGGGCGCGGTTTCACGGGAAACAACAAGCTATCCACAGCCGGACGAGCGTTCAGCGGCGCGAGCGTTCAGCGGTGCGCGGGCGATTGAATCCACATGGAGAAGGCTCGTGAGCACAGCTGGCGGTGCCACGAAACCACATGGAGAAGGGACCGCGCGGAGCCACCGTCGGGCGCTGGATCCGCGCGGAGCCACCACGCTGAATCCGCGCGGCACCGAGCGCCAACACCATGACGCCGAGGGGACGGCGCGGCAACGGATCCGCGCGGCACCGCGCGCCGAGCAACGCCGTGACACGAGCCCTGACGAGGAGACAGCGCCGCGGCGAATTCGCGGCGCCGCGCGCCCAGCGACGCGATGACCGCAAGCATTGGTTCCGCGCGGTACCATGAGCGTCTGAAATCCGCGCGGCGCTCACACGATCAGGTTGATGATCTTTCCGGGGCGGTAAATCACCTGACGTGGGGCGCGCCCGGCGAGGGAGCGGACGACGGCGGGGTCCGCGAGCGCCGCTTGGGTGGCCTCGCTCTCGCTGGCGTCCTTTGCCAGCTGGACGCGGCCGCGCACCTTCCCCAGCACTTGCACCGCCAGCTCCACCACGTCGTCCTCGCACAGGGCGGGGTCGAAGCTGGGCCAGGCGGCGTCCGCCACGCTCGGCGCGTGCCCGAGGCCCTCCCACAGCTCCTCCGCGAGGTGCGGCGCGAACGGGCTCAAGATGAGCACCAGCGCCTCGAACGCCTCGCGCGGCGGCTGAGGCAGCGAGGTGAGGTGGTTCGTGAGGGTCATCATCGCGCTGACGGCGGTGTTCAGGCGCAGCGCGTCGATGTCCTCCCCCACCTTCTTGATGGTGCGGTGCACGCGGCGGCGGGTCTCCAAATCCGCCGGCTCGTCGCTCACCCCGCGCTGCGCCAGCTGGTGCACGCGATCGAGCCAGCGCCGCACGCCGAGCAGGCCGCTCGTCTGCCACGGCTTCACCTGCTCCAGCGGGCCCATGAACATCTCGTAGGCGCGCAGCGCGTCGGCGCCGTGCTCCGCCACCACCTCGTCAGGGTTCACGACGTTGCCGCGGCTCTTCGCCATCTTCTCGGTGACGAGCATGAGCTCCACGTCGAGCGTCGGGTGGAGGTACTTACCCCCCTGGGCGCGCACCTCGGCAGGTGACACCCAGCGCTCCTCCACCGGCGCCCCCTGAAAGGTCAGCTCACCGCTCTCGGCGTCGCGCGCGAGCTCCTGTGACAGCCCCGAGATGGGCCGCTCGGTCTCCTCACCTTCACCCCCCTCGAGCGCCACGTAATAGCGGTAGGCCTGCCCCAGAATCATCCCCTGGTGCACCAGCTTCTGGAACGGCTCCGGGTGCTTCACCACCCCGCAGTCGAACAGCACCTTGTGCCAGAAGCGGGCGTACAGGAGGTGCAGCACCGCGTGCTCCGCGCCGCCCATGTAGAGGTCCACCGGCATCCACGCGTCGTAGGCCTCCTGACTGAATATTTCCTCCTGGTTATTCGGATCCAGGTAGCGGAGGTAATACCAGCAAGAGCCCGCCCACTGCGGCATGGTGTTGGTCTCACGGGCGTACCAACGCCCCTCACGCTGGAAGAAGCGCCACGTGAGCGCCTTGGCCAGCGGGCCTTGAGGGTCCCCCGGGTGATAGTCCTCCAGCTCTGGCAGCGTGAGCGGCAGCTCCTCTTCGCCGAGCGCGATCGGCCGCGAGTAGTCGATGGTGTAGGCCGCGCCCTGGGTCGGGTCCCCATCTGTTTCCATGGGGAAATAAATCGGGATCGGCTCGCCCCAGTAGCGCTGGCGGCTGAACACCCAATCGCGCAGCCGGTAGTTCACCTTGGCCTCCCCGAGGCCGCGCTCCACTAACCAGCGGGTGATCTCCTTCTTTGCCTGCTCGGTGGACAGGCCATCGAAGGCGCCCGAGCCCATCGCGACGCCGGGCTCGCTGAGCGCCTCCGTGAGCTCCTGCCCAGCTGAGCTGCGCTCCGTGTCCACCACCTGCACGATGGGCAGCCCGAACGCCTGCGCGAACTCGAAGTCGCGCTGATCGTGCGCTGGCACCGCCATGATGGCGCCGGTGCCGTAAGAGCCGAGCACGTAATCCGCGGTGTAGATCGGCACGCGGCGATCATTCACCGGGTTGATGGCGTAGGCGCCGGTAAAAACGCCTGTCTTCTCCTTGCCGAGCGCCGTCCGCTCGAGATCGCTCTTACGCGCCGCCACCTCGGCGTAGCGCGTCACCTCGGCGCGCTGCGCCTCGGTCGTGAGCTCCAGGGTGAGCGGGTGGTCAGGTGCGATGACGACGTAGGTGGCGCCGAACAGCGTGTCCGGCCGCGTGGTGTAGACGCGGAGCTCCGCCTCCTGATCCGCCACCCGGAACGTCACCTCCGCGCCCTCGCTCCGGCCGATCCAATCGACCTGCTTCTGCTTCGTCTCCGGCCAGTCGAGCCCCGCGAGATCGGCGGCCAGGCGCTCGGCGTAGGCCGTGATCTTGAGCTGCCACTGGCGGAGCGGCTGGCGCACCACGGGGTGCCCGCCGCGCTCGCTGCGGCCGTCGATCACCTCCTCATTCGCGAGCACGGTGCCGAGCGCTGGGCACCAGTTCACCGGCACCTCGCCTTGGAACGCCAGGCCGCGCTTGAACAGCTGCAGGAAGATCCACTGCGTCCAGCGCACGTAGCCGGTGTCCGTGGTGTTCACCTCCCGCGACCAGTCGTAGGCGAAGCCGAGCCGCTTCAGCTGCGCGCGGAAGTGATCGATGTTCTTCCGCGTGGTCTCGCGCGGGTGGGTGCCGGTGTTGATGGCGTGCTGCTCCGCGGGGAGCCCGAACGCATCCCACCCCATCGGGTGCAGCACGTCGTAGCCCTGCATCCGCTTTTTCCGCGTGAAAATATCGGTCGCGGTGTAGCCCTCGGGGTGCCCCACGTGGAGCCCGTGACCCGAGGGGTAAGGGAACATGTCGAGCACGTAGAGCTTCGGGCGCCCTGGGTGACGCACCGCGCGGAAGGTCTCGTGCTGCTCCCAGTACCCTTGCCAGCGCGCCTCGATGACGCGGTGATCATAAGCCATGGGCTGCCTCTACTTCCTAGCTCCCGAGGCGGCAATCTCCTCAGGCGTGCTCGACAGGGCCGCGCGTGCCCGAGCCTGAGCCTCGGTGGCGGCGCAGGTTCACCGAGCGCGCTCAGTGCGCCGCGGCGCGCCGGGCCCTCTGGATGCGCGCCGCCGCCTCGGCCAACTGCCGATCGAGCTTCTTGGTGAGCCGCGCGCGGCGCTTCTCGGTCGCGCGCGGCTCCTCCCCGGTGCCGGCCTCCACCTGGCCGAGGGCGCGGAGTGGATCGCGCGCGTGGTGCTCGTACAGCTTCGCCAGCTCGAGCCGCACCGCCGGGTCGTCCACCTCGCGCGTGAGCGCTTCGAAGTCGCGCAGCGCGCGGGCGCGATCGCCGCGCGCCTTGGCCAGCCGGGCCGTGAGCTCGAGCCCTGGCGCCCCCGCGCCGCGGGCCAGCGCCCGCTCCGCCGCCGCCTGCGCCGCGGCCATGTTGTTTCCACGCTGAAATGTACGCGCCGCGCCCACCAGGTCGAGCGGGTGCAAGGCCTCGAGCGGCTCACCGTAGAGCCCCACCAAGGCCACCATGCTCGCGACGTCCCACAGGTTGTGCTGCACCACTTGGGTGAGCGCGCCCTCGTCCCCGCTGCGGAGGAAATGCGCGTAGCGCGCGGCGATCTCGGCGCCCTCCACGTCCCCTTCTCGGGTGAAGCCGAGCACCTCGCGCTCGAGCACCTGGAGCCGGCAGCTCCCGAGGCGCGCGCGATGCAGCCGCCGCGCCACGTGCAAGAGGTCGAGGTGGGGGCGCGCCGCCGGTGGCGGCAGCTGGTTCATGACGTAGCGATCGAGCAAGAGCGGCCAATCGAAGGCCTTACCGTTGAAGGAGATGAGCAGGGAGGCGCCCTCCGCCCGCTCCCGGAGGTAGCCGAGCGCCGCCGGCTCATCCGCGGGCTCGCGCACGAAGAGCTGCTCCAAGGTGAGCCCCGCCGCGCCGAACCAGCCGACGCCGATCAGGAAGGCCACGGTGCCCGCGCCCACGCCGAGCCCCGTGGTCTCGGTGTCGAAGTACAGCGCGCGCTCGGGCGGCGCCGCCGACAGCGAGGCGTCGAGCCCCAAGAGCGCGAGCAGCTCCGGCGCGGCGGCGCGCGCGGGCTGCGCGGCGGCGCGCCCCACCGCGAAGTCGAAAGGCAAGGTCACCTGACGCAACCACAGCCGGCCCTCCGGGCGCTCCACGGCGTCGAACGGAAGTGATCCGTGCGCCCGACTGACGGGCGCGCCCTCGGGCCCACCTATCACCGCCTGCATCCGGCGCCTGAGCTCGGCCAACGCATCCGAGGCCTCATGGTTTGGTGCCGTCCAACCCCCCAAAAACGAGCTCGAGCCCTGCTCCCCTTCGGCCACGCCTTCGGCCGCAGCCTCGGTACTTCCAGCCACTGAAGCGCCTCCAGCAACGTCGGTGAGCTGACTACCAGGCGCACCGGGCGGCGACGCTGAGGCGCCTCCAGCGGCACCCACGGCCTGGCTGGGTGGTCCCAGGCGAGCCAGCTTGCGCTTCAAGTCCACTGAACATCCATACACCATCGCGCCCATGGGCTCCAGCCTGAGCAGCAGATCGCGAAAGGGCAGGCACGGGGGCCTGCCCCTACCTGGCCAAGCGCACGGCACGCAGCGCCCCATGGAATGGTGAGGGTAGCGTCCCTTTCAGTCGATGAAGAGGAGGGCAGCGTCCGTCAGGATACCTTACTCATCCTTCGGGAAGCAGAAGGGGCTCGCCACGTCACCCGCGTTGCCGGAGCAGCTGCAGCCCGTCTCAGTCTGCCCACAGAGCTGGCCCGCACGTGGGGCCTCTGAGCGGCACTCCATCCCGTCAGGGCACGCACCTGACTTGGTGCACGCGGGGCGTAGGCAGCAGTCTTCGTCCCAAGCGCTCGTGCGGCCACCGCACCGCCACATCTCCCGGGTCTTCTGCTCGTTGCAGGTGGACTGGATCTGCGCTGGGCTCCCCTCGACCAGGCGCTCGTAGCAGTGAGCCGCGAAGCAAGGCTCCGGTAGTGACTTCCTGGACTCCGCCAGATCACACGGCGCCCACCCAATCACCAAGTGGTTCTGATACCGCTGCATCACCCAAACTGCTCGTCGTCCGACGACCTCCGGAAACACTGGAAGACCGCGGCATCACGGAGCTCCGAGCCCACGCACATCTCGATCGATTCGCGCTCCTCGGTCTCCACACAACCGCTATTCCGCGTCGGCACCGCTCGCAAAGTGATGAGCCTCATGCCCGATGGGCAGCCCTCCTCCTCGCTGGGCGCCTCCTCCGGCGCGTCCCCGCAAGCCGCCACGATGAGCCCGCTCGACACGAGCGAGCCCCCGAGCAGGAGCGCCCTCACCAGTGAGCCGTATCGTCCCGACCTCCACCTCATCGTCAGCCCCTTGAACCTGACCAACCCTACTACCTGGCGCCTCGACGCGCACCCGCAAAGAACGCCCTTCAATCGTCACCAGATCGCGAAAGGGGCGGGCATGGGTGCACACGGGGCGTTTCAAACCCGCCCCGGCGTGTGACGCGTCGCCGCTCGATACGCCGGTAGGGGCGGGTTTCAAACCCGCCCGGCAGCGCGGTGCGTGCAGGCGCGGTTGAACCCGCGGGGGGGCGGGTGTAGCAGCCCGCCCATGGCACAGCGCATCGATGGCAAAAAGGTGGCGGCGACGGTGCGGCGCGAGGTCGCTCAGGAGGCGGCGCGGTTCCGCGAGCGCTTCGGTCGCGCCCCGGGGCTCAGCGTGGTGCTGGCGGGGGACGACCCGGCCTCAGCGGTCTACGTCCGCAATAAAGAGGCGGCGGCGAAGGAGTGCGGCTTCGAGGGGGAGGTGCTGCGCTTGCCGAACGAGGTGAGCACGAGCGAGGTGCTCGACACGGTGCTCGCCCTCAATGAGCGCCGGGCGGTGGATGGCATCTTGGTGCAGCTCCCGCTGCCGCGCGGCGTGGATGAGGCGCCCATCCTCGAGGCCATCGACCCACGCAAGGACGTGGACGGTTTCCATGTGGAAAATGTGGGCGCGCTGTGGTCGGGCTTGCCAGGCCTCGTCCCGTGCACCCCGAGCGGCTGCATGCGCCTGCTCAGGGAGGCGCGGGTCGATCTCGCTGGGAAGCGCGCGGTGGTGCTCGGGCGCTCGAACATCGTGGGTAAGCCGATGGCGGCGCTCTTGCTTCGAGAGCACGCGACCGTCACCGTGGCGCACTCCCGCACCCAGGGGCTCCCGGAGCTGTGCCGTGAGGCGGACGTCCTAGTGGCGGCGGTGGGCCGCGCGAAGCTCGTGAAGGCGAGCTGGGTGAAGCCCGGCGCCGTGGTGATCGACGTGGGGATGAACCGCGACGAGCAGGGCAAGCTGTGCGGCGACGTGGACTACGCCGAGGTCGAGCCGGTGGCGGGTGCGATCACGCCGGTGCCGGGCGGCGTGGGCCCGATGACGATCGCGATGCTGATGCAGAACACCCTCACGGCGGCGCTCGCCATCGAGCAAGCGCGGCGCTAGGTCGCCGAGCGGCGGGCATCAAACCCCCAAAAACCACTTGGATCAGGGGGATCGGGGGGTTGGGTAGCGCCCTGGGTCCACCCCGAGCCGCTCACACAGCGCTGCCAGCACCTGGTCGGCTCGGGCCAGCGTTTCAGTCAGCTCACCTGAGTTGTCAATGACAAAGTCAGCTTGACTTACCTTATCAGCGAGCGGCAGCTGGCTCTCGATGCGCGCCAGCACGGCCTCGCGCGACGCGCCGTCGCGCGCCATGGCGCGGCTGAGCTGCACCTCGAGCGGCGCGCTGACCACCACGATGGGGCGCAGCACGTCCGCCAGCTTTGATTCGAACAAGAGCGGCACGTCGTAGCAAACCAGCGGGTGACCCAGGCTCGCAAACTCCTGCACGCGCTGAACCGACAGCGCGCGCACCAGCGGGTGGGTGAGCTGGTTCAGCCGCGCGCGCGCCTCCGGGTGCGCGAACACGTGCGCGGCCACCGCCTCGCGATCGAGCTCGCCCTCCGCCGTGAGCACCCAGTCACCGAACTCACTGGCGATCGCCAGGAGCCCCGGCGTGCCCTTGGTCACCACCTCACGCGCCAACTGATCGGCGTCGACCAGCGGCACCCCCCGCGCCGCGAAGTGCCGCGCCACGGTGCTCTTCCCCGTACCAATCCCCCCCGTGAGCCCGAAGACGTGCGTCATGGGGAGGTTATACAGCTGGCGGCGGTGCGATGGGGTGCATGCGAAGCGCTCGCTGCGCGCCATGGAGGTGGCTCGCGATGCGCTTCGATGGAGGTGCTCGGGCGCCGTGGGTGCTGGGAGGCGTCGAGGTGCTCGCGTTCACGTCGGCCGGCGTAATTGCCTACGATGGCTGGGGTTTGTGCGGGGTCGCGGGGGCTCGTCGAGGTAGGTGATCGAGGCGTTGGCTGGTACCATGGGTTGGTCAGGGTAGATCATCGAAGGAGCTGAAGATGAGGCGGAGGTCGGTACGATGCGGCTCACTGATGAGGGCGCTCCTGCTTGGGGGCGCGCTCGTGTCGAGCGGGCTCATCGCGGCGGCTTGCGGGGGTGCGACCACGGAGGACTGTCCATCGAATTTCAAGCTCACCACGCTCCAGGCCGTGCCAGCGAACGCGGACGGCACCTGCGTGGAGACGGGGCAGCACGAGGTGATCGAGCTGTGCTTGAGTGAGGAGCTCCGTGATGGTCCAGCCTCGCCTTGGCTCAGCTCGCCACCCCCGCGCTCGCGGAGGCGAAGCAGCGCGAGCACACCCTATGGGTGCTTCAGACGGTTGGCTGACGGCAGACAGTTCTGGCTGATGCAGTGGTACCGGAACCAGGTGCCTACGGGGTGGGCGCTGTGTGATCCCGGGAACCCCACCAAGTTGCCACCGCGGCCTTGCTTCACGGCTCACTGCCCCGATCACCATGGCCTCCTGAGCCCGGGGAAGATCCACTCCACCTGCAGTGAGGACAAGACCCGGGAGATGTGGTGGGTCGCACGAGCGCTTGGGAGGAGGACTGCTGCCTACGCCCGCCGTGCACCGAGTCAGGTGAGTGCCCTGATGGGATGGAGTGTCGCCTGGCGCTGACGGTAGCGACGTTCTGCGGAGAGACAGAGACCGGGCGCTGCAGCTGCTCTGGCAACGCAGGTGGCATGGATAGCCCCTTCTGCTTCTCGAAGGATGAGTAAGGTGTCCTGATGATGTGAATGGCTGCTGCCTTGGTGTCCTTACCCATTCAGACCGGGCGGGTTTGAAACCCGCCCCTACCAGCGCCCCTACTGGATGAACTCACACTGCAGGGTCACGCTGTTGCACGCCGAGCCGGGCGCGACGAACGGGCAGATGTCACCGAAGTAGCTGGTGCAGGGGAAGCCGCAGGCCCACGAGGTGTGCGTGTAGCAGATCTGGTCGAAGGGGCAGTCGGCGTTGGAAGCGCAGCCGCAGTTGAAGTCGTCGGGGATGCCGTTGCCGTTCTCGTCGCGGCCATCACAGCACTCGGTGACGTAGTAGTCGCTCGCGCTGCAGTCCGGGTCGGCGCAGTCGGCCACGCCATCGCAGTCATTGTCCAAGCCATCAGTGCAGGCGTCCACCCCGAACTCCGCGGTGGGCGGCCGCCCGCTGTTGCAGTTGAAGCAGTGCGGCGCGTTCACGCAGTCCGGGTCGGCGCAGTCCACGTAGCGGTCACCGTCGTTGTCGATGCCGTCGTTGCAGATCTCCGGCGGGTTCGGCTCGATCTCCACGTTGAGCACGAAGGGCCCCTCGTTCGGGCCGCCCACCGGATCCACCGTGTAACCGTCGACGAACACGTAGTAGGTGCCGGGGTACAAGATGTGGAAGTCGAGCCGCGCGGCCCACGCCACGCCGCCGCTGTCGTCATCGCAGCCGAACTCACGGCCTCCGTTGCACGAGCCCTGACGCACGTAGAGCACCGAGTCGAAGCTGGTGCCGATGGTGTCGAGGTGCACCCGTGAGGCGGTGTCGAGCACGAAGTAGAACACCGCCTCCCCCGCGTCGCCGCCGCAGGTGCCGCGCGTGCGCCCCAGGTTGCCCGTGGTGTCGCCGGGGTATTGGCCGGTGCCCGGGATGAAGCGCGGCGACAGGCAGTTCGACTGCTTGATGACGCAGGTCGGGTTCGAGGCGCAATCAGGGTCGTCGCAGTCGATCAGGTTGTCGTTGTCGTCGTCGAGGCCGTTGTTGCAGATCTCGGCGGTGGGGGCGCAGCTCGGGTGGAAGAAGCAGGAGTCGTCCGCGCAGTCGATGCGCCCATCGCAGTCGTTGTCCACGCCGTCATCACAGACCTCCGGGCGGCACTGGGAGCACGCCGGGCTCGCCACGCAGTCCAAGTCCGCGCAGTCCACCCGACCATCGCAGTCATTGTCCACGCCGTCGTTACAGATCTCCGGCCTGCCCGGCGGCACGCAGGTGCACGCCGCCGTCCCGACGCACTCACTGTCGGCGCAGTCGATCAGCCCATCGCAGTCGTTGTCGATGCCGTCATCGCAGCGCTCGCGCTGGTTCCTACAAATGCACTCGTCCGTGCCCATGCAGTCGAAGTCATCGCAGTCGATGCGCCCGTCGCAGTCGTCGTCGAAGCCGTTGCCGCACAGCCCCACCTCGCTCGTGGCGCAGCCGCAAGCTGGCGTGCCGGCGCAGCTCGCGTCGAAGCAATCCACGCGGCCGTCGCAGTCGTCATCGACGCCGTTGTCGCAGATTTCTCCGGCTGGGTTCGGCACACAGCCGCAGCTGGGCACCCCGAAGCACGCTGGGTCGAAGCAGTCAGTGACCCCGTTGCAATCGTTGTCGTCGCCGTCGAAGCAGTTCTCGAGCTGACCGGGGTTGGTGTTCGGGTTCAAGTCGTTGCAGTCGGTGCCGCCACAGCTCGCCGCCGGGTAGCCATCCCCGTCGTCGTCCCGGAGCGAGTGCTGGCAAACCCCACCCACGCACCGATCGGTCGTGCAGGGATCCCCGTCGGCGCACTCCGTATCCACACGGCAAACCTCGATGCCGCCCGTGCCGCCGCCGGCCATGCCACCGATGCCGGCCACACCCGCCGCGCCCGCCACGCTCCCCCCGAACCCGCCGGAAGCCGCCGAGCCCCCCACCCCGCCGTTACCGCCACTCGCCGGCGGCTCGAACTCGAGCGACGAGCGACTACAGCTCACCCCCAGGACCAACGCCCCCACCGCCAACCAACCCATGCCACGCCCGAACATGGGCGCACCATAGCCGCTCCGCTCGCCCACTTCAGCGTTCAAATATTGACGCGAGCACCCCCTCCAAACAGGCCAGGTGACGCCCCCCTGAACGCCTACCCACCACGCTCCGTCACCGGTGGCTGCGCGCGCAAGGAATCAGGACGTTCCCGGATCACCGTGCCCCCACCTGCGCGCCCACGCCGCAGCAGCGCCTGCGGTCGAGCCCCTCACCACTCAGGCAAACGCGAGCACCTCAGGCCCACGGGCCAGAGAAGAGGTCAGGGAGCCCGCAGGCTCACATCGCCACGTCGAGCACCGTGACCGCGCCCTCCGCCACGCGGAGCTCCACCGACACCACCTGGGCGCCATCGTCCAGCGTGATGGGCACCAGCATCCCTGGGTGAGCCCGCGCCGTGAGGTTCACCAGCGCGATGTAACCGCGCGCCCCAGTGGACTCCAGGTTGGCGCTCAGGGTGGGGCCATCGTCGTACAGCACCAGCTCCGCCCCCGCCGACTGCCGCACGGTGACCCCCGCTTTGGGGCTCTCGGTGTCGGCGTCCACCACGTGGAGCAGCACCTGACCATGGGTGGACAAGGGCGTGGTGGCGGTGTGGGCGCTCGCGACCCAAAGGTCGATGGTGGACCCACGCACGAACAGCAACGTCTGATCCGTCACTCGACTGACGTCCATCGGCTGCCAGGTGGGTAAGAGGTCCGGCGTGCCCAGCGCTTGCACTCCCACCCAACCGGGCTCCGGCGTGACCCCCGTGAGCTCGAAGCGCCCCTCCCCGTTGGTGTCCGCCTCCACGAAGCCGCTGTCCCTCGCCTCCGCGGTGACACGCGTCAGCCCCTCGAACGGCATCGAGGCCGTCAGCGTGTCATTCAGTATGGCAACCTGACCGATGAGCGTCCCCACCCCAGAGTCGTCGCCGGTCCCACCGCTGCCACCGCTGCCGCCGTTACCACCGCTGCTCCCCCCTTGGCCCACGCAGGTCCCGACGCAGCCCGCGCCGATCCCCGGCGGGCGCTCGTGATCTTGCCCGCAGCCCGCCAGCATGAGCCCACTCAAGAGCACCAGGCAGCCGCGGGCGCCAAGCCTCCCCACGGGCCCACCGCACGCCGCACCCATCGAGCGCCCAAGCTCCCAGCTCGTCATCGTGGCTGAGCTTACGACGCCGCGCCCGTCGAGGCCAACCGCGCGACCCGAGCGCGATGCGCCCACACCGCGGCCCCCACCAGCACCACGCCAATCAACTGCGAGGTGCTGAGCCCCAAGAGCCCGCCGCGATCGTCATCGCGCATGAATTCCAGCAGGAAACGCAGCACGGCGTAGCCCGCCACGAAGCCGAGGAACACCTGCCCGTCATAGCGCTTCCGACCGTGGAGCCAGAGCAGCAGCACCGCCGCCAAGATCAGCGACCCCACCGACTCATAGATCTGGGTGGGGTGCACCGCGAGCGACGGCGCGAACGGGCTCTCGAGCAGCCCCGCCTTCCACTGCTGCTCGCTGGCCGGCGAGTGCGAGGGGAACACCAGGCCGAGCGGGCCGCTGGTCTGCACCCCGAAGCAGCACCCCGCGAGCAAGCACCCCAGGCGCCCGAAGGTCAGCCCCACTGGCACCACCAGGCCCGCCATGTCCGCCGCGCGCCAGAACTTGAAGCGATCACTCTTGAGCAGCCAACGCGCGACCAGCGCCGCCCCGAGGAAGCCGCCGTAGTAAGTCAGCCCCCCGCGATAAAACTCCGCCCAGGCCCAGCAGTTCGACTTCGTGGGCCGACACACCCCCGCCGCCGCGTCCCACGCGGAGGCCTCGAGCCCGCCGCACTCCGTCTGCGTGATGCGCCAAGCGACCTTCGATGGATCCGTGCACAGGTGCACGTAGTCCCAGAAGTAACCGTCCGCGATCACGTGGAGCAGGCGCCCCCCAGCGACCCCTGCCAGCAGCATCGCCAAGCCCAGGTTGATGATCACGTCAGGGTCTTGACCTATCCGCTTGGCCCACAGCGCGCCCAGCGCGGTCGCGAAGATGAAGCCCGCGACGAGCAGCAGGAAATAGCTCGGGACCGGCACCGCCAACCCGGTGCCCTCGAACAGGGTGAAGAGGCGACCTTGCACCGCTCACCCCTTGGGGGCGTCGTTCGCCGGCTCGGCGGCGCTCGACGTGGAGGCCTCGACGTCGGTGCTCACGGCACCGGAGGCTCGGGCCTCGGCGTCGGCTGCTTCGCCTGGATCCCCCGGCGCCTCCTCCAGATCGAGCGCTGTTTTTTGGGGGGGTTGGGGAGCCGCCGTGGCGTCGCCTGCTTCAGCCCCAGGCGCTGGGGCCCGCTGGCTGGCGGCCTGCTCCAACCCAGCAGGCTCACTGACAGTCTCGGGAGCACCCAACTCAGCAGGCTCACTGACGGTTGGCTCTGAAGCGGTGAGCTGGGCGCTCGACTCAGCTGGCGCGGCCGCCGCGACGGCGGCGTGTGGGTGCTTGCGCGAGGCGATCATGTCCACCGCCATCAACGCCACGCCAACGCAAATGGAGATGTCGGCGACGTTGAAGGTGGGCCAGTGGTCCGTCACCGTCCAGCTCTCCGCGTAGCGCTGGATGAAGCCGTTCAGCGAGCCGACCCAATCCGCGCGGTAATCGATGAAGTCGATCACGCTGCCGCGCACGATGCGATCCGCCAGGTTCCCGAGCGCGCCGCCGAGCACCAGCGGGAGGCCCCACTTGAGCGCCCACTGGTCCCGGTGCAGCCGACCATACAGCGACACGATGAACACCACGGCCAGCACGCTGACCGCGAAGAAGAAGGGCCGGCGCACGAGCTCGCCGGCGTCCTGCAAGATCCCCCAGGCGCCGCCGCGGTTGAGCGCCCAGGTGAAGCTCAGGTGATCTTTCAGCACCACGATCGGCTCGTGGCTTCCCTCCAGCGCCAGCGCAGCCCACGCCTTGGAGGCGACGTCGAGCACCAGCGACACCGACGCCACCACACCAAAGAAGCGGAAGCTCGGGCGCTGACTCAGATCGGGCGCTGCCACTGGTGTCGGCGCATCCTCCTCTGGCGAGGTGTCCTTCGAGGCGGTCAAAGGCGACACCGCGCTGGCTTGGGGATCCTGCAGCACCTCACTCATGCTGGCAGGCGTCTACGACATCCGCGCGAGCAGGGCCAGCGGCGCGAAGGGCGGGAGTCATGACCCGTGGGGATCTGCGCCAACCACTTTGCCTGAAGCCACATGCACCCCAAGCGCTTCGGCCAGGCGGCCGAGATGGGGTGGTGCCTTGAAAAACCGCCGCACGGATGTTTAGTATCGGCGATGAACGCGCCTTGGGAGAGCCGGTCTGGGGTTGCTGAAGTGGTCGCCCGCTGGCGCGAGGCGGACCGCGTCCGGGAGTGCGTGGTGGCGGACACGACGCTGCCCGCCGAGGCGGGCGCACCGCTGGCGCCCGAGCGCTTGGCGCGCCCCCTCGATCCACGCCTGATCGGCGCGCTCCGGCAGCGGGGGATCGAGTCTTTGTATCGCCACCAGGTGCAGGCGATCGACGCCGCGCGCGCCGGCAAGCACGTCGTCATCGCCACGCCCACCGCGAGCGGCAAGAGCCTGTGCTTCCACCTGCCAGTGCTCGATGCGCTCGCCGCGGATCCTCACGCGCGCGCGCTGTACCTCTACCCCACCAAGGCGCTCAGCCGCGACCAAGAGCACGCCGTGCGCGCGCTGGCGGGCCATGCGCAGCTCGACCTGGGCGCCGCGGTGTTCGACGGCGACACCCCGGGGGACGCGCGGCGCGCGGTGCGCGACCGCGCGCGCCTGGTGCTCACGAATCCGGACATGCTCCACAGTGGGATCTTGCCGTCACACCCGCGCTGGGCCGCGCTGTTCCAGGGCCTCCGCTACGTGGTGATCGACGAGCTCCACACTTACCGCGGCGTGTTCGGCTCACACATGGCCCACGTGCTGGCGCGGCTCCAGCGCATCGCACATTTCCACGGGGCAACTCCAGTCTTCATCACCGCCACCGCCACCATCGGTAACCCGCGCGAGCACGCCGCGCGCCTGATCTCACAGCCGCCAGAGTCCATCGAGCTGGTGAACGAGTCCGGCGCGCCCCGCGGCGCGCGGCAGCTGTACGTGTACAACCCGCCCATCGTGAATGAGGAGCTGGGGCTCCGCGGCAGCGCGCTGAAGCACGCCGTCTCACTCGCGGCCGATTTGATCCGCGCGCGGGTGCCGACCCTGGTGTTTGGCCCCTCACGAAACAGCGTGGAGGTGATGCTGAAGTACCTCCGGGCGGAGGTGGGTGACGTCGCAGGGTCCGACGCGATCATGGCGTATCGCGGCGGCTACCTGCCGGAGACGCGGCGCCGCGTGGAGCGCGGCCTGCGCGACGGACAGATTTTGTGCGTGGTGTCGACCAACGCCCTCGAGCTCGGCATCGACATCGGGGAGCTCGCGGCGGTGGTGAGCGTCGGTTACCCCGGGAGCATCGCGGCGACCTGGCAGCGCTTTGGCCGCGCGGGGCGCCGCGGCGGTGTCGACGCGGAGCCGAGCATCGCGGTGATGGTGCTGCAGAGCGGCGCGCTGGATCAGTACGTGGGGCAGCACCCTCGGCTGCTCACGGAGGCGGGCGCGGAGGAGGCGCGCATCGACCCTCACAACGTGGAGATCTTGCTGCAGCACCTCAAGTGCGCGGCCTTCGAGCTGCCCTTCCGCCTGGCAGCACGAGCGCAGGCGCCGAAGGTGACGAGCGGCCCGCCGCTGCCCACCGCGCCCTACGGCCCGCTCAGCCTGGAAGACACCGCGGAGGCCCTCGCTTACTTGGCTCGAGGGGGGCTCTTACACGCCGCGGGCGACCGCTACCACTTCACCGCGGAGGCCTTCCCCGCCAGCCACGTCAGCCTGCGCAAGGTGGGGCACGACAACTTCGTCATCATCGACCAGGCCACCGGGAAGGCCCTCGCCGAGCTGGACTGGCGCGCCGCCCACACCATGCTCCACGTGCAAGCCATCTATCAGCACGACGGCGAGCAGTATCAGGTGGAGCGCCTCGACTTCGAGAATCACAAGGCCTTCGTCACCCAGGTGGAGCCGGATTACTTCACCACCGCCCTCACTTACCGCAGCGTCACCCTGCTGGACGCGATGGAAGAGCGCCCATTGGTGTCGCTCGCCGCCTCGGGGCACCCGGCGCCGTCAGGCATGGTCAGCTCAGGTGACGACGAGCCACTGAGCGGTGTCGTCAGCTGCACTGATGGCCAACGCACCCAAGAGCCGCCGCGTGATGTCGGCATCTACACTGACGGCTCACGCGCGGCGACACCGCGCATCGGCTTGGGTGAGGTGAGCGTCGTCGAGCGCGTCACTGGCTACAAGAAGATCAAGTATTTTACCCATGAAAACGCGGGTTACGGCGACGTGCACCTGCCCGCGATGCAGATGCACACCCAAAGCTTCTGGCTCACCCTGCCGGAGCCGCTGGTGGAGCGCTTGATGGCGGAGGCGCGCGCGCCGCGCGCGCAGCTGATCGAGGCGCTACGCGGCGTGGGGCGCGCGCTCCGCACGGTGGCCACCGTGGCGCTCATGTGCGAGCCGAGCGACCTGGGTCACACCCTGGGGGACGGTGAAGAGCCACCTGGTGAGGCGAACGAACCATCTGATCGCGGCGCCGCGGCGCCGAATGGAAGCGCAGGCGGGAGCGGCCCGATCGGCCGCGTGCCGCACGTGCACTTCGGCGGCTTCCACCCCACCCTGTTCCTGTTCGACGCAGTGCCGAACGGCGTCGGCCTCGCGGAGCGCATCTACGCCTTGGCGCCCACCCTGCTCGCGCGCGCGGAGGGGCTGATCACCGGCTGCCCCTGCGTCGCCGGCTGCCCCGGCTGCGTCGGCCCCAGCGAGACCGACTGGGGACAGAAGCGCCTGGCCCAGGTGGTGGCGCGCGCGTTGACGGACTGAGGCGCGGTGTCCTCAGAGCTGCCGGTGCGCTCCGTCAGCTCGGGCGCCCGATGAGCGCGGCCAGGAGCGCCGAAACGCGAGCACCCCGCGCGGCACCTGACAGCGACATGGTAGGGCGTTCAGCGCCGCGCGGCTGGCCCCAACCCCCCCCTCCGATCTAGGCTCACGAAGTGGCACAAGCGGCGCGCTCCAGAGGGTGGCGAGGCGACACCGTCAGGTGGCTCGCGCTACCGCTGCTCTCGCTGTCACTCGCGAGTTGCATCGCGCGCAGTGAGGGTGAGCTCCGGCGCCAAACGGAGGACGACGCCGGGCCCATCGGGCCGGTCCTGGACTCCGGCGCCGAAGACGCGCGCTTCGACCTCCCGGACGCCGCGCCCCACGCGGTGCTGGCGGTCAGTCCCCCTCACGGCCCGTGGCGAGGCGGGCAGCTAGCCACCCTCCGCGGCAACGGCTTCAGCAGCGCGGCGCGAGTTTGGATTGGGGGGTTGGAGCTCCCGGCCTCGGACGTGCTGGCGGTGGACCCAACCCGCTTGCAAGTCACCATCCCACCCGGCGAGCCGGGCCCGCAGCTCGTGGTGGTGCAAAACGGTGAGGACGGCTCCACCCGCGCCGAGCTCAGCGGTGGCTACAGCTACGACGCCTTCTACGCGGACCCGCCCTCGGGGCCCACCTCCGGCGGCACCCGGGTGCGCCTCCTGGGCAAGGGCACCCAATGGGAGGAGGGCACTGAGGTGCTCGTGGACTTGAAGCCCTGCACCGACGTCACAGTCGTCAGTGAAACTGAGCTCGAGTGCTCGGTCCCCCAGGGGACCCCTGGGGGCAAGAACCTGCGCGTCACCACCCCTGACGGCGTCGCCGTCGACGTGCTGGACGGCTACCTGTACGGCGACTCCGACAACGGCTTCCGCGGCGGCTTGAGCGGCGGTCAGCTCGGGCAGACGCTCAAGGTGCTGGTGCTGGACGACTACACGGGGCAAGCCATCGGCAATGCGCTCGTGATCTTGGGCAGCGATCTAGCGAGCGCCACCCAGCTGCGCACCAGCGCGAAGGGGCTGGTGCAGGCGACGGGCGAGCTCGGCCCCCGCGTCACCGTCACGATCGGCGCGAAGTGCTACCAACCGGTGACCTTCGTCGACGTCCCGGTGGACACGGTGACTGCCTACCTGCGCCCGGTCCTCAGCGTGGACTGCATCGGTGACGGCGATCCGCCTCCGGTCGGTGGCAGCCCGAGCTACGGCGCGAACCTGGCCGGCGAGCTGGTGTGGCAGGGCGGCCGCGAGTTCGAGAAGGCGAGCTGGACCAACGTGCCCCAGCCGAGCTCCCCCGGCGAGGTGGAGGCCGCCTACCTGTTCCGCTTCACAGCCGATCCCACGCGGGAATTCACGCTGCCGGCGGAGTCCGCCCGCATCACGCCGAGCGCGCCGGGCAACCTCGGCTACAGCTTCGCGATGGCCACCGGCGCGGGCAACCTGAGCCTGTACGCGCTCGCCGGCATCGAGAATCGCACGCTCTCCCCGCCCACCTTCGTGGCCTACGCCATGGGCGTGGTGCGCGGGATCTCGGCGCAGCCCGCCGGCTCCGTGGAGGGGGTGTACATCCCCATGAACATCCCGCTCGATCACGCCATCACCCTGCGCCTGGGGAGCCCCTCCCCGACGCCGAAGGGCCCCGATCGCGTGCGCGCGTCGGTGGCCGTCAGGTATGGGAACGAAGGCTACGCGCTGTTCCCGGCGGGCAGCCGTACGGAGCTCTTACCACTCAGCGGCGAGGTCACGGTGGTCGGCGTGCCGCCGCTCGGCGGCGATCTCTTGGGCTCGGCGTACGTGGCGGGCGCGCGCGCCTTCACGGGCCCCAGCGACCTCGCGCCGCGCTCGGTGATCGGGCTGCGTGGCCAGACGAGCAGCGCGGTCCCGGTGGACCTCACCGGCTTCGTGCAGGTGCCGCAGCTGGTCAGCCCGCGAGGTACCGACGCTTGGGGCGGTGAGCCGCTGGTCCTGGATTGGGTGGCGGGCGGCGCCGCGGTCGACTTGGTGGTGGTCGACGTGCTCGGCTCGAGCGGGCTGGTGCAGTGGACCATCGCGGCCCCGACCAGCTCGTTCCCCAGCGCGGGTGAGAAGCCGCTCAGGGTGCCTGAGCTCGCCGCGCTGCCCGAGCTCGGCCTGCGCCCCGGCCCGATCACCGCCGCGATCACCCTCGCCCACATCCCGGACTTCGACTACGGCTCGCTCCGCTACCGGCAGCTCACCCAAGCGGGTTGGGCAGCCCACGCGACCGACGTGGCCACGCTGCGCATCAGCGCGCCGTGATAGGTTTCCGTATGAAAAAAGGAGCCCGCCGCGCGCTGTCGTCACTCGGCTTGGCGCTCCTGTGCGGCGCCTTCGTGCCTGCCAGCTGCTCTTACGATCGCGCCGATCGCTACCTCGGCGAGGCCTCGGCGCCGCAGGCCGCCTGCGCGCTCGGCGCCGTCCGCTGCACCCTGAACGTCGAGCGCTGCGAGGACAGCCCCGGTGGGCGCCGCTTCACGCTGGTGGAGGACTGTGAGGGTCGAGATCAGGTCTGCAATCCGCGTGAGCTGCGCTGCACGGCGTGCCTGCCCGGAGGCACCCGCTGCACCGACAACCAAGTGGTGCAGTGCAATGACGCGGGCGAGGTCGAGTCCGTCATCTCCGAGTGCGATCCCAGCTCGGGCCGCGTCGCCTGCCGGAGCGGCGCCTGCGTGGACCTGTGTGAAGAGGCGCGGCGGAGCCGCAGCAACGTCGGCTGCGAGTATTGGGCGGTGGATCTCGACAACGCGATGATCGACGACACCTCGAACGCCGCCGCGCAGCAGTTCGCGGTGGTGGTGTCCAACCCCCAACCCGATCTCATGGCACACGTGGTGATCGAGCAAGACGACGCCGAGCCGGGCAGCCTCACGCCCCAGATCCAGCGGGTGGCCAGCGCCGAGATCCCGCCGATGTCGCTCCGCGTGTTCAAGCTCGGGCCCCGCGAGGTGGATGGCTCACCCCCCGGTGAGTACAACACCGGCACCCACACCGCGCTCACCCGCGCCGCGTACCGCGTCACGAGCCAGGTGCCGGTCATCGCCTATCAGTTCAACCCGCTCGAGAACGTCAACGTGTTCTCGAACGACGCCTCGCTGCTGAAGCCGGTCGAGGCGATCCCGGGCGCCTCCACCCTCACGCCCGCCTACGTGGTGCTCGGCTGGCCTCAGACCATCGCCAGCACGGAAGATCCGAACACCAACTTCAACCCGCGCAATCCCACGGACTTGCGGGCGTTCGTCACCATCGTGGGCACGCGCCCCGATACCCAAGTGCGCGTCCACCCCAAGACGCGAGTGCTCGGCGCCCCGGGCGTCCCCGAGACGCGACCCGGTGAGGCGCTCGACCTCGTGCTGCAGCCCTTCGACGTGCTGAACCTCGAGACCGACGACTTCAACGCCGACCTCACGGGCAGCCTGATCGAGGCCACCCACCCCGTGGTGGTGTTCAGCGGCTCGGAGGCGAGCGACGCGCCCTTCTTCTCCACCCTGGCGTCGCGCCGCTGCTGCGCCGACCACCTGGAGGAGCAGCTCGACCCGATCCGCACCGCCGGCAAGCGCTTCATCGCGCCCGTGGCGGCGAGCCGCACCCGCGCGCTGGACGCCGCCGGCGCGTCCATCGGTATCATCAGTGAACCTGATTACTTCCGGGTGATCGCGGTGTCGCCACGCGGCGCTCGCGTCCGCACCACGCTCCCCGGCCGCGAGGCGATCACCCTGCCCGAGCGCGGTTCGTTCGTCGACCTGACGGCAGAGGCGCATTTCCTGGTGGAGAGCGACGAGCCGGTGATGCTCGGCAACGTGAGCCCCAGCCAGATGGCGGCGGGGGTGCCGCGGAGCCTGCCCGGTGGCGATCCGAGCTTCCTCATCATCCCGCCCATCGAGCAGTTCCGCGCGCGCTACGTGTTCTTGACGCCCGATAAGTACGCCTTCGACTTCATCCGCGTGATCGCGCCACGCGGCGCTCGGGTGCTGCTCGACGGCAGCGACATCGAGGGCAATCCCAACTGCGAGCGCGCCCCCGGAGACGGCCTGAGCGTGGCCGAGCGCGGCGGCGAGCCCGCGTTCTACGTCCACACCTGTCAGCTCTCCTTCCCAGTAGTGAACCCCGCCCTCGACGCGCCGGACAACCTCTCCGAGGGGCGCCAGAACGACGGGGTCCACCGCATCGACTCCGACCGCGCCGTGGGCGTGCTGGTGGACGGCTTCGACGCGTTCGTCAGCTACGCCTACGCCGCGGGCACGGATTTGCGCGACATCGCGGTCTTCTAGCACTCGGCCGTTCATCAGCTTAGCTGACTGAGAATCGGCGCGTTCGTCGCGCGCTTCGTCGCACACCGACGGCACGCTCGCGCGGTGACGCTAGCTAGCGTGGACCTGACGCCTGGCTCGCGCCCTCGAAGGCGGCGTCCAGCGCCGGCACGCCGGTGCGGCGCGCCGTGACCAACCCCGCCTTGCCACCGCTCTGACGCCAGAGCCGCTGGCAGTCCGCGCGCGTCAGGCGCCGTGGGCCGAAGCTGCTCGGGTCCGCGGCGTCGGAGTCCATCAGGTGCGTCGGGTCGTCGACGCCGAAGTCATCCGGGTGCCCAGGCAGCGCGAGCAGCACGTGCCCGAGCTCGTGCGCCAAGACGAAGCTCTGCGACCCGCTGCGGAGCCCCGCGTGGTCCACGATGACGGCGCTCCGGAGCCCCGAGCCGTCCGTGTAGATGAACGACTCCCCGATGCGCCCGCTGCCAGCGAAGCTCGGGATCACCACCACGTCCACCTCGGTCGGGTCGTCCCCCATGAGCGCCTTGAGCAGGCTCCGCTCCTCGAGCGTCCCTGCCCCGGAGCTGAAGTCACTGAAGTGGCTGAGCCCATCGGCGAGGTTCACCTCACCCAGGCACACACCCAGCGCCGCGTCGCGCCCGACCGGCTGCGCCCGACCGTCCACCGAGAGCGGCGCGAGCCGCGCGGGGGCGCCGTCCTTCTTGAACAGCAGGAGATCCACGCTGGGGATCTCCGCGAAGGCCACCGCCGCGTTGCGACTTATTTCCGCACGGAACCCAAGGCGACGCGCGGCGGCCGCCGCCAGCCGCGCCGCCGCGAGCGGGGTCAGCCCCGCGGGGAGGGTCACCTCGAGGCGCCGCCCCTCGACCTCGAACGCCACCGAGCCGCCGCCGGTGAGGGCGCCCCGCGCGCACCCGAACGCGACCAGGCTTGGCGGAGGGGGATCCACCACCCGCACCGCCTCCACCTCGAAGCTCACGCCGCACTGCGCGAACAGCGCGGTCGCGTCGGCGAGCTCGCGCGTCATCACCTGCTCCGCCCCGCGATCGCTGCCGCCCACCGCGGGGGTGCCACCCGCGGCCTGCCGCAGCACGTGGACTCGCAGCCGCGCGACGCCGCGCCGCGGCACGGCCGCGCCCAAGTCAGGGCCCACCACGCGCAGCTCAGCGGGGGCGCGCGCGGGCGACGGCTCCGCCGCGACGTCGAGCTCCACGCGCCCGTCGATCGCGACCCGCAGCGCGGGCCCCAGCCTCGGGTGGAGTCGGTCAGCCAACATGCCCACCAAGGACAGGCCCTCGGTCACCGCGCAGGCGAGCCCTTGAGCGTTGCCCTCCCCAGCGGCTCCCTCGGCATGCCCAGCTCCCGCGGCCCCGCTCAGCGCTAGTGGACAGGCCACCTCCTTCAAGGTCAGTGGGCCTAACTGATCGAGCTGCCGCCCGCGCTCCGTGGTGCTCGTGAGCCACAGCTCAGCGGGCAGCTGCCCCTGCGGCCCCATCACCCCCACCGCGAAGCGCTCCGGGTCGTTCTTCTCCACCGGCAGCGTGCGACGGACGCTCCCATGGGCGGGCGCGACCCAAGCTGAGCGCGCCTCGTCACCCGGGCCGAGCTCCACCCGGAACGCCTGCAGCACGCGCGCCGTGAGCCGCAGCCCCGAGCCCTGCGAGCTGAGCCCCACCACCCCCGGCTGGAGGCCCTGCAGCAGCAGCGCTCCCGATCCACGCGCGGTCCCCTTCGCGTCCGCCGACGAACGCCGCCCGCCGCGCCACAGCGCCGCACGCCGAGCGTCCCCCGCGCGCAGCGCCCACCCCTCCCCCGGCAACGTGAGCCGCTCGTCCCCCAAGGTGGCGCTCAGCGCCGAGTCTTCACGATCGACCACCCCGTCGAGATCGTCGTCGTCATCGTCCACCCATAAAGTCACCTCTCGAGGAGGAGGCTCAGGATCTGGCGCCTCGGCCTTGGCAACGTCAGGCGAAGCGCCGATCAGCGCGCCAAACAGCAGCCACGCCGCCGCCCAGCCGCTCGTGAAACCGCCACTAAAACCCCACCCCAACCTCGGCTCCCTCTGCGACCTCGTGCCGCTCTCGACGGCACGGCGAGCAGCAGCGCGGGCGCCCATCGCGCCAGCTTAGCAGCTCACTTACGGAAGCACTTCATGACCCGCCACGTACGCTAGAAAATACTTGCGGCAAACCCCCGCAAACCACGGTACTACCCGCTCTTAGGAGAACCTTATGCGCCGAGCAGCCACTATCGTCCTGTGTGCCGTCGTCCCAGCCATCCTCGCGAGCGCCTGCCGCAAGAAGGAGGAGGAGCCGCCGGCGAACTACCAGCAGCCGCCCTATCAGCAGCAGCCGCCCTATCAGCAGCAGCCGTACGATCCTTACGCCCAGCCCACGGCCACGGCGTACCCCACGGCCACCGCGCCAGCGGGCACCTACGGCAACCCGAACCCGCAGGGCCTGCCCTGTCAGACGGACGCCACCTGCCTCACGCACAAGTGCAACCTCACGGTCGGCAAGTGCGCCTACCCCTGTCAGACGCAAGACGACTGCCAGCCTGGCTTCAGCTGCGCCGCGCCGTTCTGCGTGCCGGCCATGGGGCAGTGATTCACCCCCATTGAGCGCGGGGGCCTTCCCCCTGGTGGTGCCCCTAGAGCGGCGATCAGTTCGCCCGCCAGACGGACCAGGGAAACCGACCCCGTGCGGGCGAGGGCTCGGTTTCCCTGGTCCTCTGCTTGGTGCTGCTTCCCTTCGGCCGCTCTAGCCCTCGGATTTGAGGACAACAAACGGTAAACCGTTTGTTGTCCTAGCCCACCCAAGACGCCCACGTCGCCTCGAGCACGCTGGGCGTCTTCCGTTTGCGCGGCCGCGCAGTCTCGCGCGACAAGCGGTGCACCCTCTGTTAGCTAGGGAGAGCCATGGACGAAGCAGAGTACGAGCGGCGCGCCTTCCCGGAGCTGCGCGCGCTGGTGGGCGCCATCGACGCGCTGGAAGCGGATGGTCTGGAGGCCGAGCTGTCGGGAGACATCCTGTCGCTCAGCTTCGAATCAGGGGACGAGTACGTCATCAACAGCCACCGCGCCGCCCGGCAGATCTGGATGGCCGCGGAGCGCACCGCCTGGCACTTCGACTGGGATGAAGCAGGCGGGCATTGGGTCGCGCGGAAGACGGGCGACGAGCTGTGGGCGACGGTGGCCTCCGTGCTGAGCCGTAAGCTCGGACGCCCGGTGAGCCTCAGTCAGTCTGGTTGACGGACAGCGCGGCGGCGACTGAGCACAGCGCTTTCTATGCCGTATGGCAATCAGGTGAGGGCGGGTTTGAAACCCGCCCCTACGGGCGCCAGCGCGGCGGCGCCTTGACGGCTCGGGTAGCGCGCTGCCAAACCCCCAAACCCTACTCGAAGCGCACGCCGAGCTGCTCGTCGCCTAGCGGCTCGGCGCCCTCGGCGCTCGCCTCCCAGCGCAGCGACTCGGCCAGGCACTCCTGCTGGATGTGCGCCTGGTTCGCGCTGACGATGCGCTGGATGCGCTCGCTGCCGCCTAGCACCAGCCGCACCTGCTCACTGAACTCCAGGCGCCGCTCCTTGCGCGCGGTCTGCACCCGGCTCAGCACCTCGCGCAGGTAACCCTCGTCGATCAGGGCCTCGGTGAGCGTGGTGTGCAGCACCACCACCCCCACGGCGCCCGTCTCCGCGGCGAAGCCCGCCGCCGCCGACACGCTGACGGAGAGCTCCTCCGCGGACAGCGAGATCGCGCCGCTCGGCAGCTCGACGGAGATGGACCCTTCGCGCGTGAGCTCCGCGAACAAGGCGTCGCCGCTGGCTGCGCCGAGCGCCTGCTTCACCGCCTGCACCTGCTTGCCGAGGCGCGGCCCCAGCGCGCGGAAGTTGGGCTCCACCTTGAAGCTCACCGCGCCCTCCTCGTGCCCTGGGTACATCAGCCGGAGCTCGTGCACGTTCAGCTCCTCCTGGATCAGCGACGCGTAGGGAGCGATGCGCTCGCGCAGCGCGCCGTCGTTGAGCACCACGTCCGCGCGGCCGAGCGGCTGCCGCACCTTCAGCTTGCTCGCGGCGCGCACCCGGAGGCCCAGGCTCACGATGTCGCGCACCGCGGCCATCTCCTCCGCGAGCGCCTGATCGATCTGCTCCGTATTTGCCTCAGGGAAATCCTCCAGGTGCACGCTCTCGCGCGCGCCCGGGGCGCCAGCGTGCACCACCAGGTTCTGGTACATCTCCTCGGCGAAGAAGGGGACGAACGGCGCGCACAGCTTGGAGAGCTCCACCAGCACCGTGTAGAGCGTGCTGTAGGCAGCCTGCTTGTCCGCCTCGAGCCCCGGCGCCCAGAACCGGTTGCGGCTCCGGCGCACGTACCAGTTGCTGAGCGACTCCACGAGCTCTTGGAGCGCCACCGCCGCGTCATAAGCGAGGTACGCGTCCATCGCGCGCCGCACGCGCTTCGTTATGAGCTGGAGCTCGCTCAGGATCCAACGGTCGAGCCCCTGCGGCGCTCGATCCGCCTGCGCCTCGGCCGACGGGCGCCAGCCGTCCAGGTTCGCGTAGATGGTGAAGAACGAGTAGACGTTGCGGAGCTTCACCAGAAAATCTTTCTGGAGCATGCGCACGTTGCGGAGCGAGTGCCGCGTGTTGCTCCACGGCGGCCCGCTCGCGTAGAAGAACCAGCGGAACGCGTCGGCGCCCGGCGCCGGCGTGGCCTCGTCCTCCACCCGCACCCTGGTCTCCGCGGGGAAACCTGGCACCTCCACCGGGCGGCTCGCGAGGCCCGACTCCGCGGGCCGAAGGCCCAGCGCCTGACGATCAGCGTCGCTCACCACCGCCACCCGCCGCGGCAGCTTCTTGTGCGCCTTTAGCGTCACGCGCCGCCGCACCTCCCCCCGCTCCGGGTGGTAGATGACCACCTGGGCGCCGTCATTCAGGTCCATCCCGGCCAGATCTTCCCGCGCGATGAGCACCACGCCAGGCTCTGGCGTCACGCCGGGCGCCTCGCTGAGCACCGCGAAATCCATCGCCACCTTGTCCAAGATGATGTCCGGCGGCGTGTAGTTCCCCTTACTCTTGCTCTCCTTCTTGCCCTCGCGGTCCCCCACGTGCCCGAGCACGATGCAGGTTTTGTACGGCAGCGGGAAGCCGCGCGGCGGCGCGAGCCCTAGCCGCGCTTGCGTCTCCTCATCGAAGACCAGGGTGGCGATCATGAGCAGGGAGTAGAACCAGCCGCGCGTCTGATCGATGGCCTCCGAGATGAAATCCGCCGGGAACGTCTCGGCGAAGCGCTCCTCCGAGCCTGGCTGGTGCGGGTAGCCCCACTGCGCGAACGGCATGCAGCCGGAGTCGAACCAGCAGTCGATCACCTCCGGCACGCGGCGCATCTCCCCGCCGCACTCGGCGCAGGGCAGCGTCACCTCATCGATCCACGGCTTGTGCACCATCAGGTGATCGGACAAATCCGGGTTGGCGCGTTTATCCGCGTGAAAATGATCGAAGGCCGCGGGGTTCAGCCGGAGGATCTCCTCCGTGCTCGGCGGCGCCACCCGCGCCTCGCAGGCGCCGCAGCACCACACGTTGAGCGGCGTGCCCCAGAAGCGCTCGCGGCTGAGCGCCCAGTCCACGTTGTTGTTCAGGAAGTCCCCGAAGCGGCCGTCCTTGATGTGACTGGGCAGCCAGGTCACCGCCTGGTTGTTGGCCTTCGCCTGCTCCAGCCGCTCTGTCGTGCGGATGAACCAGCCGGGGCGCGCCATCTGGATCAGCGGATCTTGATCCGCGCGCCAGCAGTAGGGGTACTCGTGACGGTAAGTCTCGCTGTGGAGCAAGAGCCCGCGCGCCGCGAGCTGCTTCGAGATCAGCGGATCGGCCGCCTTCACCCACAGCCCGCTCAGCTCGCCCAAGCCGTCTATCAGCGTCCCGTCAGGGTTCACCGCGCACAGAAGCTCCACCGCCTCCGGCGCCTCGTAGCTCGCGAGCTCGCGCTTGTGCGCCGCGTGGTCATCCTCACCAAAGGCCGGCGCCACGTGGACGATGCCCGTGCCGCTGTCCAAGGTGACGAAGTCCTCCGCGACCACCCGCCACCAAGCGCGCACCTCCCCGCCGCCCCGCCGCTTCACGGTGAGGCCCTTCCGCTCGGCGTAGTAGAGGTCGAACGGCGGCTCGTAAGTCGTCCCGACCAGCTCGGAGCCGAGCAGCGTGCGCTCCACCTCGAGCTCGGCGCCCAGCTTCTTCGCGAGCTCCGGGGCGAGCGCCGCCGCGACGATCAGGCGACCTGACCTGAGCTGCGCTGCGCCCTCCTTCGCCTGCAGCTTCGCCACGACGTACTCGACGCTGGCCTTCACCGCGGCGTAGCCGTTGCTCGGCAGCGTCCAAGGCGTGGTCGTCCACACCACGAGCGCCGCGCCCGAGAGCTCCTGCCCCTCCTCCACTGGCAAGAGCACGTAAGCGCTCGGGTCGTCCACCGTCTTGTAGCCGAGGCCCACCTCCGCCGCGCTGAGCGCGGTGCCGCCCTGCGCCCACCACCACACCACCTTGTGCCCCTGGTAGAGCAGGCCCTTCTTGTAGAGCTCGCTGAGCGCCCACCACACGCTCTCCACGTACTGCCGGTGGTAGGTGACGTACGCGTCCTCCAGCGTCACCCAGAAGCCGAGCCGCTCGGTGAGCCGCTCCCACTCCGCGGTGTAACGGAACACGCTGTCGATGCAGCGCCGCACGAAGGGGCGCACGCCATAGGCCTTGATCGCCTCTTTCCCGTGGATGCCGAGCTCCTTCTCGACCTCCACCTCCACCGGCAGGCCATGGGTGTCCCAGCCACCTTTCCGCACGGAATGTGCGCCGAGCATGGTGTGGTAGCGCGGGAACAGGTCCTTGCTCACGCGGGTGAGCACGTGGCCATTGTGGGGCAGCCCGTTGGCCGTGGGCGGCCCCTCATAGAACACGAAGCGCCGCACCTCACCCTCAGCGCGCGCCCGCTGGCTGATGCTCTTGGCGAAGATGTCCCGCTCACGCCAGAGCGCCAAGATGGCGGCCTCATACTTCGGGAAGTCGAGCTCGGTGGGGACGGGGCGGAAGGCTTCGGTGGACATGGTGAGCGATGCTGTCAAAAAGAAGGAATTCTGGCTGACTGAAGCGCTGAGCTGGCGAAGCAGTCGGAGCGACTGATGAGCCAACACCGGAGCCCTCGGCCCAGGCGATGCGCGCGCCTCACGTTCTTTTTTTGGGGGTTGGGGTGTACCACGTCAGGCCCCAGGGCTCGCCATCTTCCCCTGGGATCACGCCGTGAGGATGGAGAGCGCCGCGAGCAGCGCCGGCAGATCTTCCCCCGGGTCCATCACCGCGCCCATCACCGCCACCCCGCAGGCTCCGTGGGCGAGGCAAGCCGCGGCGCTCGCCGCCGTGACCCCGCCCAGGGCATAGACCGGCGCTTGGAGCTCCTCTCGCGCCGCGGCCAGCGCCGTCAGGCCCAGCGCCGGCCGGCCCTTGCGCGGGCTCACGATGGGCGAGAGCACCCAAGCGTCGGGCAAAGCGCCTGAGGCCGGCGAATCACCGAGTGGGCTCAGGCTGTGGCGCGCGGCGCTCAGCCACAACGTGGGGCAGCGCTCCCGCACCGCCTCGATCGGTAGCCCAGCCTCCGGCAGGTGCAGCCCGTCCGCGCCCACGAGCAGCGCCAGGTCGAGGCGGTCGTTGATCACCAGGCGCTGCCCGGCGCTCGCCGTCTCCGCCCGCAGCTCCCGCGCGAGCGCGAGCCGCGCGGCGGCGCTCAGCTCACGATCGCGCAGCTGCACCACCACGCTGCCTGGCTTCGCCAGCGTGAGCAGCCGACTGAGCCGCGCGCGTCGGCCTGGCTGCTCGACGCCGCTGGTGATCGCCATCAAGCGCGGCAGCGCGCTCACGGGCCCTTCGCTCGATGCACCGTTCGTGGACACCATCGAGCGCGGCAGCTGGTTTTGGGGGTTGGACGGCACCGCCTCAGGAGGGACTCAGCGCTCACGGGCCCTTCGCCAGATCCGTCCGCGCCATCTCCGCGAAGCGGCTGTTCGGGTAGCGCGCCACGAGGTACTCCAGGGTCTCGCGCTGCGCCGACGGGTTCCCCTGCGCCTTGAACTGCTCCGCCAGACCGTACAGCGCCTCGGCTGGCGTCTCCTCGCGGCGCTTGTCGAAATCCGGCTCCCCTTGGCACTGCATGGGGGCGCTCGCGAGCAACGCGGCGAGCAGCAGACCGAGCCTCATGACGCGCGAGCGTCGCAGGAGCCACGAGGCTTGGCAAGCCTCGACGCCCCGCGCGCCGAGGCGTAGAGGGAGAGCGCCATGCGGCTCGAACCAGCCCCTTCGCCCGCTGAAGACCCGCGTGAGGCCCGCGCGCTGCGGCCCTACCGCGAGCCGGCGAGCGCCGCTTCCCGCGCGCTGCTGCTCACCGCGCGCGCCGAGCAGACGGAGGCTTCACGACGCGAGCTCCGGGCGGCCTGTGGCTCGCTTGGTCAGCCTATTTTACGAAGAGCGGCGCAGCAGAACCGCTGTGAGGCGCTGGTGGGGGTCACGCTGCGAGAGCTCCTCGGTGAGGCGTTCGACCCCTCCTGGCGCCGGGCGGTGGAGGAGAACCGCGCGCGCGTCGACGCGCTGACCGGGGCGCTGCTCGAGGCGCTCCAGGCGCTCGAGGCCTGCGGCGCGCGCGGGGCGGTGATCGAGGGGGGCAGCACGGTGTTCAGCGCGGGGCTCGCGCCGGCGGCGTACGGCGCGGGTGACTTCGACTTGCTGGTGGATGAAGACAGGTTCAATGACTGCCTGGAGGCGCTCGCGGCGCGTGGGTTCCAAGCGCCTGAGCGCGCGGGGCGCGCCATCACCTCCCGCGTGCAGCTGAGGCACCCCTCGACGGTGCGCGAGCTGTGGATCGAGGTGGGCGCTCGAGCCTTCGATCGGCTCTGGGTGCCGCTCAGGCTGAAGCAGCCCGCCGCGCACTGGCTCGCGAGACGTCAGCCGGGGGTGGACCCGCGGGTGTGGGTGCTGCACCCGAGCGACGCCCTATGCGTCGCGCTGGTGCACGCCTCGCTGCACTCGTACGTGCTGTCGCCTGCCCTGCGACTCCAGGTGGACATCGATCGGGCGGCGCGGCACCCGGGCGTGGACTGGGACGAAGTGACTCACACCCTGCGCGAGATGGGCGCCGCGACGCGCGCCTTCGCCTCGCTGATGCTGGCGCGCGCGCTCCTCGGTACGCCCATCCCCGAACAGGCGCTCACCCGGCTCATGCCGAACGGCGCGCGCTGGGACTCGCTGCGGCGCCTGCTCGAAGCGGAGGGGGTGCTGACGGACGGCAGGCCCAAGCTCCGAGGCTCGAGCCGCGTGCGGCTCGACTACCTGCTGTGGGACGCGCCGCGGCGCGCCTGGCTCCAGAACCTGCTCTGGCCCGAGGCCACCTGGCTCGCGCGCCATCACGGCCCGCTGCCGCTGTGGCGGGCTCAAGCGCGACGCTACCTGCGCCTCGGGCGCGCGCGACTCGGGCGCTAGCGCGTTACTTCGGTTCTCGAACGCCAACTCGCGACCGTAGCGCGCTGGTAGCGCGCGACTCGCTGCTCTAGAACGCCGCGGTGTTTCACCTCTATCGCGCGGAGATCCCAAACGAGCGCGCCCGCTGGCTCGAGGCCTGGGAGCGGAGCCCCGGTCGAGAGCCCTCGTGCCACCCCAGCTACGTGGAGCTGTTCTCACGCGGGGACGAGCGAGCTCGGCTCGCCCACTACGAGGCGCCGGGCGGTGGCGTGCTCTACCCGCTCATCCAGCGCCCGCTCGCGAGCCTCGACTGGGCCGCGGGCTCAGCGGGCTGCGACTTGAGCTCTCCCTATGGTTATGGCGGTCCCTACGCCTGGGGCGACGCCGTGGGCAGCGCACCTGAGTTTTTCGAGGGACTCGACCAGTGGGCGCAGGCCGAGGGCGTGGTGAGCTCCTTCACGCGACTGTCGCTGTTCGAGGACGACCTGCCGGCGCTGCCCAGCGCGCCCTCGCCGCGCTTCGGCAACGTCGTACGCCCTCTCGACTTATCAGAGGATGAGCTGTGGCGCGACTACGCGCACAAGGTGCGGAAGAACGTGAAGCGGGCTCAGGCAGCTGGGCTGACTGTCTCCGCCGACCCAGGGTTCGAGACGCTGAGCACCTTCATCCGCATCTACACCGAGACGATGGATCGCCGCGCCGCGAGCGAGAGCTTCTACTTCAACGCCGAGTTCTTCACGCGCCTGGTGCGGGAGCTGCCGGGCGGCGCCGTGCTGTTCAACGTGTGGCACCAGGGTGAAATCATCTCCACCGAGCTCACCCTCCGCTCCACGAAGACGCTCTACTCCTTCCTGGGCGGCACCCTGGCCGAGCACTTCGATCTCAGGCCGAACGATCTGCTCAAGCACGAGGCCATCCTGTGGGCCAAGGCGGCGGGGCTCCAGCGCTTCGTGCTCGGCGGAGGCTACGGCGGTGAGGACGGCATCTATCGCTACAAGCTGGCGTTCGCTCCTCGAGGCACGCGGCCCTTCTGCGTGCTGAACCGCGTGCACGACGCGGAGGCAGAGGCCGCCTTGATCGCAGGGCGGAGGCGAGCCGAGCCTGGCTGGGAGCCCAAGGAGGGCTTCTTCCCGAGCTACCGAAGTTAGTACTATTACCTAACTAACTGGACCCCGCGCCAGGGCACCGCACCACCTCGCCCTGTATCGTCTCTTTTCTTGGGGGGGGTTTGGCAGCGCACTGCACGGCTCAGCGTTAGTTCGTCAGTTTACAGACCGTAACGAACGCACGATGCCCACCAAGCCCGCGCCCAGCACCGCCCCCACGGCGTCCGCCACCAGGTCGAGGAGCTCAGCCGAGCGGTAAGGCACCAGCGCCTGCAGCAGCTCGAGCGCGCCGCCGAGGCTCGTGGAGCCGAGCACGCCGAGCAGCGCCCGACGCCGCCCGCGGAGCACCGCGGTGAGCAGCGCCGCGAACCCCGCGAACACCACCAAGTGCCCCAGCTTGTCCTGCGGCACCCAGGTGTCGCCGAGGTTCAACTGAGGCCCCGGCGTGAGCCCCAAGACGAGCACGCCGACCACGTAGCCGGCGATGAGCAGCCACCCGAACCAGCTCGAGCGCGGAGCGTCCGTCGCACGAGCCTGCTGGGTTGCCTTCTCCGGTTCGATCACGATCGGTTGCTTAGCTGACTTTTTTGACGAGCGGCGCCATCTCCAGCGTCTCTAGGTCGTCCGCGCCGTCTCCTCGAGCTCACGCCCCTTGGTCTCCGGGAGCCAGAGGAAGATGAGCACGAGCGCCGCCAGCTGGAACGCCGCGGTGGCGCTCACGGCGGGCCCCCACCCCACCCGCTCGGCGGCGGCGCCCACCACGAACGGGCTGAGCACGTAGCCGAGGCGGCCGAGCAGGTTGTTCGACCAAGCGAACGCGTCCCCCCGCAAGGTGGTGGGGAACAGCTCGGTGGTGAAGGCGTTCAGCACCGGCGGCACCGCGCTCGCCCCGAAGATCCCCAAGATGAGGCACAGCGTGAGCGGCCAGAAGCCCTCCAGCGTGTAGCAGCCATACACCCCCACCGCTCCCAGCACGAAGATCACCGCGCCCCCGGCGCGACGCCCGATGACGTCGAGCAGGACCCCGGCGCCGAACACCATCGGCATCGACACCAGCGCCGCCAAGGTGATGGCCTTGCCGACGTCCGCGGCGTCCCAAGCGCGCTCGGCGATCACGAACTCCTTCCAGAACGTGATCCCGTTTTGAGTGCAGATGTACGCGAGGAACCAGATCAGGCTGAGCCGGAGCATGCGCTTCCGGTGAGGCGTCCCCCAGATGTGAAAGAAGCTCCGCTTGCCCTCGGCGCGGCGCTCTTCACGGCTCGCCTCGAACCGCCGCGTCTCCTTCAAGCCCCGGCGCGCGAAGGCCAGGATGATGAGCGGGATGATGCCGACGAAGTAGACCGTGCGCCACGTGTGCTCGGTGCGGAGCAGGACGGGCACCACCCCGGCGCAGGCGATGGCGCCGAGGCTCGTGAACGCCTGCAAGACCCCGATCACCACGCCGCGGAACTTGGCGGGGAACTCCTCCGCCGCGATCACCATGCTCACCGCCCATTCCCCGATCAGGAACACCCGCGCGATGAACTGGAGCAACGCGAACACGTAGACGTTCGGCGCGAAGGCGGTGAGGAAGGTGAAGATGGTGTAGCCCGCGATCGTCCAGGTGAGCACCCGGCGACGCCCCCAGCGGTCAGCCCCACGGACGAGCAGGTAGGCCACCACCGTGCCCGCGTTGACCACCCCGACGAGCACCCCCGCGCCCGTCCGGCTCACGCCCATCTCCTCGCGCAGCTCCGGGAGGATCTGGGTGAGCGCCATGAAGTCGTAGCCCTCGAACAGGCACGCGACGCTGAGGAAGATGAACAGCTTCCAGTGATAAACCGTCAGCCCTGGATCACTCGCCTTACTCTGCTCCAAGCTCCCTCCTCGACGCCGCCCTCAGAAACCACCCGCTGGGGGGGCAGGCACGGGGGCCTGCCCCTACATCATCAACGTCGACCGCCAATGAACACATGAAATCCAACCGCGGGGGGATCGTGACTACCTCGTCCAAGGCGCATCTCGAAGGGGGGCAGGCACGGGGGCCCTGCCCCTACATCACCAAACGTCGATCGCCGCTGAACCGCCTGCGCCTCACACCACCCCCTCTGGCTGTGGGGGCTCAAATGAGGCCTGCCTCGGGGCTCGACGCGCTGGCGTAGAGCTTCTTCGGCATGCGCCCGGCGAGGAACGCCTTGCGCCCGGCGCTCACCGCCTCTCGCATCGCCTCCGCCATCTGCAGCGGGCGCTGGGCCAGGGCGATGGCGGTGTTCATCAGCACCCCGTCGCAGCCGAGCTCCATCGCCACCGCGGCGTCGCTCGCGGTGCCCACCCCGGCGTCGACGATCACCGGCACCTTGGCCTGCTCGATGATGATGCGGAGGTTGTAAGGGTTACGGATCCCGAGGCCAGAGCCGATGGGCGCCGCCAGCGGCATCACCGCGGCGCAGCCGATGTCCTCCAGCTTGCGGCACACGATGGGGTCGTCGATGCAGTACGGCAGCACGGTGAAGCCCTCTTTGACGAGCACCTTGGCGGCCTCCAGCGTCTGCTCGTTGTCGGGGTAGAGCGTCTTCGGGTCGCCGATCACCTCGAGCTTCACCAGCTCGGCGATGCCGAGCTCACGCGCCAAGCGGAGCGTGCGGATCGCCTCCTCCGCGGTGTAGCAGCCCGCGGTATTGGGCAGGATGGTGTACTGACCGCTCAGCACCAGCTCCATCATCGAGCCGGCGCCGCGGTCCTTCAAATCCACGCGGCGAAGCGCGACGGTGACCACCTCGGCGCCCGAGGCCTCGAGCGCGGCGCGCGTCTCCTCCACGTCGCGGTACTTCCCAGTGCCGACGAAGAGCCGTGAGCCGAAGCGGTGCGAGCCGATGGTGAGCGCGTCGTCCATGGAAAAGCGCATACCGAATGCACCCAGCGCCGGCAAGCCTGCCCAAGGCGACCCCATGGCAGAGCCGGGGGCGACGAACACCAACGCAGCCCATATGGACGAGGTAGGGCAGGCCCCTGTGCCTGCCCCCTCGCGGCGCCACTCGTCGCGGTGCCGTCTAACCCCCAAACCCCAAACCCTTCGCTCGATCTCGAAGGCGATCTCCACCTGGCTAGGTCGCGAAGAAGGCTGACAGCTCGGCGAGCGGCGCCGGCGTGAGCCCCAGCTCGCGGAGCCGCGTCACGTCACTCCGCGCGACCACCAGCGCGCCGCCCGACTGCAGGCCCGCCATCAGTTGAGCGACCACCCGCTCCGTCCCGGCGTCCGCGAAGTAGATGAGGACGTTCTTACACAAGATGAGATCCCAGCTGCCGGGCGGTGGCCCCTGCATCAAATCGCGCACGATGAAGCTCGCTTGGAGCGACGACGCGATCGTCACCGCGCCGTCCTCCAGCGCCACGTAGCGCGCGCGCCAGCGCGCCGGGAGGCTCTCCTCCGACCCCGCCGGGTAGCGGCGGCTCTGCGCGCGCTCGATCGCCGGCCCGCTGCGATCGATGCCCACCACCATCGCGTTCAAGCCGAGCTCGGCGCACAGCATCGCCAAGGTCCAGGTCTCTTCTCCGGTGGAGCAGCCCGCCGACAACAAGCGCAGCCGCCCGCCGCGCGCGGCGCGCTGCTCGAGCCAGCTCCCGAGCGCCGCCCACTGCGTCGGATCACGGTGGAAGCGCGTCTCCCCCACCCGCAGCTCATCCGCCAGCTGCGCCAGCCAGCGCCGATCTCGAAGGCGTTGGGCGAGTGAGCCTTGCGTCGCGGGGGCACGCTCGATCGCCCGCGTGAGGCGCGCGACCACCCAGCCCGGCACCGCGCCCCCCGCGCCCCGGAGCCCCACGCCCAGCTCGCGCTCGAGCTGCTGGAGGACCTGCTGGATCACCGCGGGATCGAGCTCGGCGTCGTTCACCACGCCGCGGCCCCGCTCCCCTCGCGCCGCGCGGCCTGCGACAGCACCCGCTCGACGTCGAGCACCACGCAAGGTGGCGAGACCGGGATCATCCCCGCGCCGACCGCGCGCACTTGGGGGCTGAGCGTGTCCGGCAGCTCAGCGAGGCCGCGCGCCGGGATCTCCCGTAAGCCTGCCAGACCATCCACCAACAGGCCCGCGCGACGGCGCTGACGGTCGCGCGCCACCACCACCCGCGCGTCGGCGCCCCGCCCCGCGCTCGCGCCGCCGAGCAAGAGCCCCAGATCGAGCACCGGCAGCACCTCCCCGCGCAAGCTGGTGACGCCCGCGATCACCTCGGGTGCGTGGAACACGCGCGTGAGCGGGCGCAGCCCGATCACCTCCTGCACGTCCGCCAGCCGCAGCACATAGTGAGACTGACTGACCACGACGCAGATGCAGCGGGTGTCGAGGGACTGCCCCAGCGCGCTCGCTTCGCCGCCCGCCGCTCCATCCATGGAGGGGCTCATATCACCCGCCAGCTCCCAGTTCACGGGCCCGCGCGGCGTGCGCTGGTTTCAGCGCTTCGAGCGCTGGCCGCTCGGGTGGAGGTCGCTTCCAGCGGCGGTGGAGCCACAGCCACTCGGCGGGGCGCGCTCGCACCTGGTCGGCGAGGGCTTCCGTGAGGGCGCGCGTGACGCGCTCGGCCCAGGCTCGCTCAGGGACCCCCGGGGGCTCGAACCGCGCGACCACCTCCAGCCGCTGCCTGCCATCCGCCAGCCGCTCGGGGAACACCGCGACCAGCGGCGCCCGGTAACGCGCGGCGAGCAACGCCGGCGCGAGATCCACGTCGGCCAGCTCGCCCAAGAACGGGTGAGTCACTACCGCGCGCCGCCGCTCCGGCGCCTGATCGATCACCATCGCCAGCGCACCGCCGCGCGGAAGCTCCCGCGCCGCCGCCCGCGTCACCGCCCCGGCGCTCACCAGCTGCACCCCGTAGCGACGCCGGAGCCCCTGCCACAGCAGGTCGGCGAGCTTCGACGAGAAGTGCTTGGTGACCACCGTGAGCCGCCGCTCGCGGGCCATCGCGCACGCCGCCAGATCCCAGTTGCCGGTGTGCGCCGTCGCCACCACCACCCCCGTGGGCTCCGTCAGCAAGCGCCGGAGCTCGGGCCCCATCACGACGACGCGCTCGAGCGAGCGCTTGCCCGGCAGGCTCAACCACACGAGCTCGAGCACACCACGGCCTAGCCCCGCGTAGACCTCGGGCGCTACCCGAGGATCGAGCCCCGCGCGCGCGAGCGACGCCTCCACGTGGGCGCGCCGCACCCGCAGCACCCCACCCACCAGCCACGCCAGCGCGCGACCCACGGGCTGACACAGCCAGAGCCCGAGCTTGGTACGGAGCACGAACGGGAGCGCCAGCAGAGCGGCCGCGAGCGCCCCCCAGAGCATCACCCTGCGGCGCCCCGAGACCCCGTGCTCGCGAAGCCCGCCTTGCGGGTCTGCTTGGTGGCGGCGTCCACGTGGCCCGCGAACACTTGTGCGCTGTCCACCACGTAGCTCTCACCCTTCACCGTGCGGAGCAAGAGCAGGCTCCCCTGGCGCTTCAGCCCCTCCACCCGGCTCACGCTGAGGCTGGCCCCGGCGTGCGCGAGGTACAGCGTCAGGTGGCGCCCGTCAGCCGGGGTGTACCAACCGGCCTCATCCTCTTTGCCCTCGGCCAGCGCGAGGAGCGCGCTCAAATGCTCGTCCGTCATGCCCGAGGCTCTGCTCGACGAACGCTCGGCTGTCAAGCCAGGGGCGACGTGGGCGTGGGGGCGCCGCGCCTGGTAGGCTCGACGCGCCCATGGCGAAGCAGCCCGCCCCGAAGGACTCGAGCCGAGCCCAGCGCTCGGGCGACAGGAGCCCAGACGAAGCGCCCGCCGGCGGCGCGGCGCTGGACCCGGACGAGGCGGGCTCACGCGGCGCGGGCGGCCGCGTGTTCACGCGCGAGGAGCACGTGGTGGTCGACCACGTGAACAAATACTTCGGCAGTTTTCACGCGCTGCGCGACATCAGCATGACCATCCGCCGCGAGCAGATCGCCGTCATCATCGGCGGCTCCGGCGCGGGCAAGACCACCTTGCTCAGGATCTTGGTGGGCCTCGAGCGGCCGAGCGACGGGCATTTGTACCTGGATGGTCAGGACATCGCGCGGATTAGCGAGCACCAGCTGAACAAGGTGCGGAAGAAGTGCGGCATGGTGTTCCAGTACGCCGCGCTGCTCGACTCCTTCAACGTGATGGACAACGTGGCCTTTCCCTTACGGGAACACACCAAGCTGAAGGAGCGCGAGATCCGCGAGCGCGTGAAGGAGAAGCTCAACATCTTGGGGCTGGTGGACATCGAAGATCGCTTCCCGTCTCAGCTCTCCGGCGGCATGAAGAAGCGCGTGGGCCTCGCGCGCGCCCTGATGTTGGAGCCCGAGTTCCTGGTGTACGACGAGCCCACGAGCGGCCTCGACCCGCTCACGAGCCGCATGGTGGACGCGCTCATCCATGAGACGCGCGACCGCTTCGGCGTCACCAGCGTCGTGATCAGCCACGACATGGCGAGCGCGATCAAGATCGCGGACTACGTGTTCTTGCTGAACAAGGGCACCATCGCCGATCAGGGGACGCCGCGCGAGCTGGTGGACGGCAAGAGCCCGATGGCGAACGAGTACTTCGCCTCGAGCGGCATCGACGCCAGGGGCCTGCTCTCGGATTAGTCAGCTTTCCTGGCGCGATGAACGGTTCGCCGTTCGTCGTGCTCGAATCAGTCAGCTGGCCTCGGCATCACCTCGCGCGGCGGCGGGGCGAGCCAGGTGCTCGGCGTGAGACTCCTGGGCTCGCCGTAGGGCGCGGCGCAGGTCGCGGAGCATCAAGGGGCAGCTGAGCGCCATCCAGCTGAGCAGCATCCCGAGCACGGCGCCGGTGACGCCGAGCCAGGCGATGAGCGGCGGGGTGCAGAGCACCATGGCCAAGGCGGCGAGCGCGCCGCCCAGGGCCTGCCCTTTCAAGATCCCGCTGCCGTTCAAGAACACGATGATGCTGGCGAAGGTGCCCGTGACCGCGATCCAAGCGCCGAACGCGAGCAACGCCCCGGGCGTGGGCACCGCCGCCTCCTGGCGCGTCCAGAGCAAGATCAAGGGCTCACCAACCAGCACCAAGCCGGCGCCCGTGAGCAGGCCCATGCTGGTGGTGTAGAGCAGCGAGCGCTTGAAGGTGCGGAGGATCCAAGCGTGGTCGCCGCGGCTCTGGGCCTCGGCGTAGGCGGGCCACAGGGAGTTCACCGGGATGAAGATCAGGCTGAACGCCGCCGTCCCGAGGCGGTAACACACGCTGAAGGGCGTCACCGCGGCGGGCCCCAGGACCGATGAGAGCATCACGGCGGGCGCGGCGGCCAGCGCCGACGTGCTGAGCTGCGGCATCAAGAACAGGACCCCCTGGCGGCGCAGATCACCGACTATATCCGCACGGTAAACTGGCCTGAGCTGGCTGAAGATCGGGCCCAGGCTCCGCGCCGCCATCAGCCCCACGCCCCAGTTGACGAGCAAGGTGGGCGCCACCGTCATCGCGACGAAGGCGGTGAACGGCACCCGCAGCGCGCCCCCCAAGAACACCGCCAGCAAGGTGAGCGCGCTGGTCACACAGGTGCCGAGGCCGTTCACCCACCCCAGCTGCAGCCCAGTAGCGAAGCGCACCCCCGCCATGAGCGGCAGCCCCAACGCGAAGCCGGCGAACACCACCGCGAGCGCCGGGCCCGTCTGCGGCGCCAGGGCGTGATTTTGCACATTGAAATAGGACCCCCACGGCAACAGGAGGCAGAGCGGCAGCCCCAGCGCGAGGAGCGCGAGCCCAATCTGCGCGAGCAGCCGCCGCCCGGTGTACAGCAGATCGCGGATCGCCTGCTGATCGTCCCTGCCGAACGCCGCCGAGATCTTGTTTTGGAGCCCCAACCCCAAGCCCAAGTCAGCGAAGCTGAGCAGCTGCACCGTCCCCACCAGGGTCATCCACAGCCCGAAGGCCTCCGTGCCCAAGTAATGGAGCGCGACCGGCAGCTGCACCAGGTGCACCCCCAGCGTGACCACACGCGCCGCCGAGCCCGACAGCGTGGCCAGCGCGATCAGGCGGTTCCGACGCTGGCGGGTGGCGCTCAGCCGCTCGGCGCCGCAGCCCCGAGGCTCCGCGCCATCACCCAATGTCGAGACGCTCGAGCGCTCCGTAGACTCGGCCCCGGCGCCCTGCGACTCGGCTCCATCGCCCGATGTCGAGACGCTCGAGCGCTCCGCGGCGCCCTGCGGCTCAGCCCCAGCGCCCTGCGACTCGGCCCCAGCGCCCTGCGGCTCGGTCTCCCCGCCCTGCGGCTCGGCCCCGCTCGATGTTGGGGTGCTCAATCGCTCCTCTACGCTCAGCTCAGCCTGTGCCTGACTGCCCTCGGTGGGTGGCCCCGCGCTCGGTGCAGCCAGCGCGCTCAGCTCTGCGCCGCGTCGTCTTCATCCGACGCGTAGGCTGACTGGTAGTAATACTGCATGCCGTACTCGCCGTAGGCATTCCGGCTCGCCGAGGCACCATTCAAGACGCCACCCACCAAGGTGCCCTTCACGTTGCGAATGGAGCGCACGGCGCGGCGCGCGATGTCCTTGCGCGTCTTGAAGGCGCGCACCACGAACACGGTGCCATCCACCCGCGTGGACAGCACCACGCCATCCGTCACGGGGCCGAGTGGCGGGCTGTCGATGACGACGCGATCGAAGCGCGCGCGGAGCTCGTCCAGCACCTTGCCGAAGGACTCGCTGTGCAGCAGCTCGGCGGGGTTCGGCGGGATGGGGCCGCAGGGCAGCACGGAGAGCCGCGGCACCTCGGTCTCGAACAGGCCTTGATCCAAGTGGGCGATGTCGAGCAGCGCGTTCGTGATGCCGGCGCCGCCGCTGCTCCCGAACACCCGGTGGATGCGCGGGCGGCGCATGTCGCAGTCGACCAGCACCACCCGCTGCCCGGCCTGCGCCATCGCCGTGGCGATGCAGCAAGCCAAGGTGGTCTTGCCCTCCATCGGCGCCGCGCTGGTGATGAGCAGCGTTTTGTAAGGATTGTCAGGCGACATGAACATGATGTTCGTACGGATCGCCCGCGCCGCCTCGGCCGCGCCGCTGGTCGGGTGGGTGTGCACCACCAAGCCCAACTGCTCGTCCCCAGCGGGGCCACGGCCGCGCCGCTCACGCCGTGAGCGCTTGGGCCCAGGATCTGCGTGCTCCAGCGCGGGCAACACCCCCAAGAGCGGCAGCTCTGGGTCCACATCGGCCAGCGTCTTCACGCTCTTGTCCAGGAACTCACGCCCCACCACCAGGCCCGCGCCGAGCACCACCCCAGCGACCAGCCCCGCCGCCAAGTTCACCGGCAGGCTCGGCTGCACTGGATCATTCGGGAGCGTCGCCTCATCCACCACGTGGATGTTGTTGACGCGCATCATCAGGGTGAGGTCGCTCTCCTTGGTGCGGTCGCGCACCAGGGAGTAGAGCCGCTCCGTGTTGTCCTTCGAGCGCCGCAAGCGGTTGAACTCGATCTCCATCAGGTTCAGCTCCAGCGCCCGCTTGTTCGCTGCGTTGTACAGGCTCTGAAGTCCGTTTACCTGACGGCTGGCGGCGGTGTAGTCGCGATCCACGCCGCCCTTCACGTTCTTGATCTCGCGCACCACGGCGGCGCGCGTCGTCTCCACGCGAGAGCTCGCCGCGGCGACCTCGGGGTGGAGCGCCCCCTTGCCCTCGGCGAGCAAGCCGTCACGCTGCTTGACGGAATCGATGTAGCCCTCGCGCAGCCGCTGCAAGAGCGGGCTCGCGAGCAGCTCCGTCGACGGTAAATCCGCCGGATCTTTCTCGTTGATGCCGGTCAGCACCGAGCGCCGCGCGCTCAGCTCCTCACGCTTGGCGCGCACCTCCGTGAGCAGCTCGTTCAGCTTACCCATCTCCGCGCGCAGCATGTTCGACTGCTCGTCCATGGAGAGGGAGAGGATGTTCTTGTCCTTCTTGTACTTGTGCAGATCGAGCTCTTGACTCTCGAGCTCCCGCTTCAAGGTGCCCTCTTGACCACGGAGCCAATCCACCGCGGAGTTGGTGGAGTCCAAGACGTCATCGAGGTTCTGCTTGCGGTAGCTCTCGATCACCGTGGTGACGATGCGCTGGGCGCGCACCGGATCGGCGTCGCGGAAGGCGATGGTGACCAGCCGGCTCTGCTTCTGCGGCTCGATGGCGAGCCGCGACGTCAGCACCGCCGCGGCGTCGTCCACGCTCACCTCGGGGATGGGCAGCCCCTCTGCCGAACGACGATTCCTGAGGAACGCCGGATCGCGATGCAAGCTCAGCGTCTGCACCACGCGCTTGGCCAAGCGCCGCGACTCCAGGATGCGGTACTGGGTCTCGTAATACTCGCGGTTGTTCAGGTACGCTCCAGTCCCCATTTCCACCACCGACTGGATTTCGTTGCCCAGGGGGCGGGGGGGGGTTGGATCGATCTGGATGGTGCCGCTCGAGCGGAAGATCTCCGTTTGGCGGAAGGTGATGACGACCGCGACCACCAGCGTCAGCGCCACCGCGCCCACGAAGAAGCCCCAGCTCTTGCGGAGCGCCGCCGAGACCGCGCTCAGGGTCACCTGAACGCCCTGGCTATCCCCTCCCTCGGCCTCCTCACGCTCCTGCATCAGACAATCAGTGCTCGAACCCGCGCTGCCTCGCGTTGCGGTGCCGTCCAACCCCCCGAACCCTCACGAAGAGCGAGCCCAGCGCGCTCACGGCGCGCGCGGTGGGCCAGGATTTTGAAGGCGGCGTGAAGGCAGGATGTGCTAGCAGAACCCATCGAACCCGCTTTCAAGGGGCTGGAGCAGTACTTTGGATATGGTTGCGAAGCAAGCCCGCGACGTTCACGCGGAGCTGCTGAAGCCGGTGCCTCCCTCGCCCCTCTCGGCGGAAGAGCCCGTGCGGCTCGGGCTCGTCGGCGTGGGCCGCTGGGGCAAGAACCTGCTCCGGGTGCTGAGTAGCACGCCGGGGGCCGAGCTGACCGGTGTCGCGGAGCCGCGGCCGCTCTCGCCACTCCCGGTGCCCTGCGCTCCGCAGCTCGATGAGCTGCTCGCCCAGCCCTCCATCGTCGGCTTGGTCATCGCGACTCCGTCAGCCCTCCACGCGGCCCACGCGAATCAGGCCCTGGTCGCTGGGCGCCACGTGTTCGTCGAGAAGCCCCTCGCGCACTCCGCGGCCGCGGCCCACGCGCTGTGCGAGCTGGCGGCGGCGCGCGGGCTGTGCCTGATGGTCGGGCACATCCTCCGCTACCACCCGGCGATCGACGAGCTCAAGCGGCGGATCGCAACGCTGGGGCGGCCCAAGCGCCTGGATCTGGTCCGGCTGGCTGGCCGGGCGAGCTCGGAGGACCCGTGGTGGTGCCTGGCGCCGCACGATCTCAGCCTGATCGAGCACCTGCTCGAGAGCCCCATCGCGAGCGTCGCTTGCAGTGAAGCGAACGGGCGCGTGGTGACCCAGGCGCTCAGTCACTCGGGGGTCCCAGCGCGCGTCGAGGTGGGCTTCGGAGCGGTCAAGCAGTCTCACGTGGAGGTCGAGTGCGAGGCCGGCAGCGCCCGCTTCGATGCCTCGGGCGCCCTCCAGATCGCTCAGCCGGGCCAGGCGCCGCGCACCGTGCCCAGCTCCGGCGCGGAGCCGCTGGGGATCGAGATGGCGCACTTCATCCGCTGCATCCAGACCGGGTCAGAGCCACTGACGAATGGCCTGGAGGGCCTGAGGGTGGTGAGCGCGCTGGAGGCGGGGGATCGCTCTCGCCGCAGCAGCGGGCGCTGGCAAGACGTGGTGAGATGGCCGAGCTAGAGGCGGCCTGGGTGCATCCCTCGGCGGTGGTGGACGCGGGCGCTCGGCTCGGCGCGGGGACGCGCGTCTGGCATTTCGCGCATATCTGCGCGGGGGCTCGGTTGGGCGAGCGCTGCATGGTCGGTCAGGGCTGCTACGTGGCGAGCAGCGCGCGCCTGGGGCGCGGGGTGAAGCTCCAGAACAACGTCAGTGTGTATGACGGGGTCACCCTGGAGGATGAGGTGTTCTGTGGGCCGAGCGCGGTGTTCACCAACGTGCTGAACCCGCGCGCCTTCGTCAGCCGCCGTGACGAATACCGCCCTACCCTGGTGCGGCGCGGCGCCAGCATCGGCGCCAACGCCACCTTGGTGTGCGGCGTCACCCTCGGTGAATATTGCCTGATCGGCGCTGGCGCCGTGGTGACTCGGGACGTCCCCGCCCACGCGCTGATGGTCGGTGTGCCCGCGCGCCGGCTCGGGTGGGTCAGCCGCCGTGGCCACGCGCTCCGCTTCGACGCCGGAGGTCAGGCTACCTGCCCTGAGAGCGGCGAGCGCTACCGGCTGGTGGCGAACCTCGTCAGCCTGGTGGACGAATGAGCGAGCCCATCCCGCTGATCGATCTGGAGCGCCAACACCGGGCGCTCGAGCAGGAGCTGAGCGCCGCCTTCCAGCGGGTGCTCCGCGCGAATCGCTTCATCTTGGGTGAAGAGGTGCAGGCGCTCGAGCGGGAGCTCGCGGCCCTCATCCAGGTGCCGCACGCCCTCGGCGTGAGCAGCGGCACCGACGCGCTGATCCTCGCGCTGAAGGCGGCGCGAGTGGGCCCTGGGGATGAGGTCATCACCACCCCGTTCAGCTTCTTCGCCACCATCGGCGCCATCTTGCAAGTCGGCGCGACGCCGCGCTTCGCGGATCTCGAGCCCGGCGGCTTCAACCTGGACCCGAAGCGAGTGGCCGAGAGCATCACCGAGCGCACCCGCGCGGTGCTGTGCGTGCACTTGTTCGGCGCTCCCGCGGCGGCGCGCGAGCTGCGCGCGTTGTGTGACCGAGAGGGCCTCACCCTGATTGAAGACGCCGCGCAGGCGCTCGGCGCCTCCATCGACGGGCAGCCGGTCGGCAGCTTCGGGCACCTCGGCTGCTTCAGCTTCTTCCCCAGCAAGCCGCTCGGCGGCTTCGGTGACGGGGGGCTCATCAGCACCGCTGACGATGCGCTCGCGGCGCGCTGCCGGCTCCTGCGCGCCCACGGCGCGCCGCGCCCGCACGAGCACCAGCTCTTGGGCGGCAACCACCGGCTGGACGCGCTGCAAGCGGCGCTCCTGCGGGTGAAATTGCCGCACCTCTTCACGTGGCGAGCCGCGCGTGAGGCGCACGCCCGCGCCTATGACGCGGCGTTCATGGGGCGCGCGGGGCTCGCGGTGCCGAGCGCGCCGCCCGGCGCCAGCTCGGCGCACGCCCACCACACCCTGCGTTTCCTCGCGGAATCACCCGGCGTCCGCGACCGCGCCGCGCAAGGGCTCGCGGCGCGCGGCGTGAGCACCGCCGTTTACTACGCGAAGCCGCTCTACGCGCAGCCGGTGCCCGAGCTCCAGGCCACCCTGCGAGGTGACGAGCCGCGCCGCTGCCCCGAGGCCGAGCGCCGCTGCCAGGAGGTGCTCACGTTGCCGCTATTCCCCGAGCTCACGACGGAGGAGCGCGAGCGGGTGATCGCGGCCACCTTGGAGCAGCTACGGTGACGCCCCTCGCTTCGGGCGCTCGAGTCAGTTACCCTAACTATTCCGTCTTGGGTCCAGGGCGATGACCCCCCAGCGCCTCGCCTCGTTCAACGTCGACCTCGACGAGGTCGGCGAATACTACGCCATCCACGGCCTGGGCGCGCCGCCCCCTGCCCTCACGCGCCGCGTGTATGAGCTCGCGCTGCCGCGGCTGCTCCGCTTCGCGGACGCGCTCGAGCTGCCCCTCACGCTGTTCGTCATCGGCCGCGACCTCGACGCAGTCGAGGCCCGGCGCGCGCTGACGCCCTTCACCTCGCGCGGCGATGAGCTCGGCAATCACAGCCAAGATCACGCCTACGACCTGAGCCGCCGAAGCGAAGCGGAGCGCCGCGAGCAGCTGATCCATGGCGCGGCCTCCATCGCGCAGCTGACCGGTGAGGCGCCCCTCGGCTTCCGCGCGCCGGGCTACACCTTGAGCCCCGCGCTGATAGGCGATCTGATCGACCTCGGCTACCGCTACGACTCCTCGCGCTTCGCCTGCCCAGCTTACTACGCCGCCAAAGCCGCCGTGCTCGCCTGGCAGCGACTGCGAGGGCGCCGGAGCGCTTCCGTCCTCGACCACCCCCGCGTGCTCCTCACGCCCGCCCTGCCGCACCGCCTCGAGCAAGCTCACTCGGACGGACCCATGCCGGGGGGCGCCCTCCCTGCGAAGAGCGCGCTCCAAGAGCTCCCCATCACCGTCACCCGCGGGCTGCGGCTGCCCTTCATCGGGACCAGCCTGGCGCTCCTGGGCCGCTCACCGCTCGGCGCGGCGCCCGCCCTGTGGCTCACCCGGCAAGTGGAGGGGCTCCCCTTCGTCAACCTCTCGCTCCACGGGCTCGATTTCCTGGACGCTCAGGATGGCCTGAGCGCGCTGAGCCAAAGTCAGCCTGACTTGCGCATCCCCTGGCAGCGCAAGGCAGCGACCTTCACGGCGGTGGTCCAGCGGCTGCGGGGGCGCGGCTACCAGTTCCACACCTTGGCGCAGGTGGCCGACCGATTCCGCACGGATACGCTGGAGGTCAACTCCCGGACACTACCAATTCCATACGGATAATACGCCGGGCGCCTTCGTCGGGATGCTACCAATTCCATATGGATAATACGTCGCCATCCTGGCCGCCCGGAGCAGGGCGCCTTACTCCGCCAGGACGCTACTGATTCCATATGGATAATACATCGGGAGTCAGTTCTCCGGGACGTCCGTGTTCCTCACCTTGACCCGGAGCGCGACCTGCACGTCCACTGGGATCTCAGTCGAGTCCGCCTCCGACTTCGCCCACTTGGTCTTGCCATAGTAAGAGACCTCAAACTCGGTCCCTTGCGCGTCCACCTGGGCGCGCCTCACCCACAGCTTGCCGGTCAGGTGGCTGTGGACGTGCGGGAACTTCGGGGGCTGGAGCGCCACCCCGCTGGTGGCCGAGCGCCCCTCGTGGACGATGTCGAACACGCCGGGCGTGAGGCCGCCCTCGTCGTAGCGAGCGAAATCGGCGCTGGCCATGCCACCGTTTTGGCTCTCACAGCCCTCCGTGGCGATCGTCGCGCGCCGCATCCCAACCGAGTGATAGGACGAAGCCTCGGCGACCTTGGTGCAGGAGCGGTCGTAACCCTCCCAACCCTCCCCGCTGACCACCACGCGGACGGTGTTGGCCCCCTCCGGGATGGGCAGGAACTTCTCGGGATCTGGGTTCTCGTTGAAGTCCTTCGCGCCCTGAGCGCCTGGCGCGGCGCCGGCTCCCGCGCCCTTGGCGCGCGCTTGGTAGCGCTCAAAGGCTTCACAGCCTGACAGGCCAACCAAGAGGCAGAGGAGCGAGGAGCCTAGGATGAGCCTCGTGGGCCCGATGCGCTTGCGATTCATCAGGGCGCGGAGGGTGTCACAGGCGGCTCATCGAGAGCAACCTCGGTCGCCCAACACCTCCCCGCACCCCAGCGTCACACTGCGCGCGCCTCCCTCAACCGACCCCGTGCTCCTGGCCCACCGCGGCGTTCTTCGCCTCCGCGCGCTGCGAGGCTTCACGCGCCGTCAGGCGCCCGACGTATTCGGTGAACGCCGGGCGCGCCTCGATCATCTTGAACTCCAGCATGTAGCCCAAGGTGCCACCCAGGATGACGTCCGCCATGCTGAAGCGGTCACCGAGCAAGTAAGGACCCGGGGTCACCGCGGCCTCCAGGCTCCGCAGCATCGACTCGAAGTCGCCCCAGCCCGCGTTGCTCGGCTTGTAGTCCCAGTTGCTCATCTTCGACATCGCGGCCGGCTCCACCACGGAGGGCGCGAAGAGCGCCCAGCGGAAGTAAGTGCCGCGCGCCGGGTCATCGAGCGCGGGCGCCAAGCGCCCGGCAGCGTAGCGATCCGCCAAGTAGAGCCCAATCGCGGCGCCTTCGGTGATCAGCAGCTCACCGTCCTTCAAGAGCGGCAGCTTACCCATCGGGTTCATCGCCAAGAACTCGGGTGTCTTCTGCGACCCAGCGTACAAGTCAGTGTACTCGAGCTCGTAAGGGACACCGACTTCTTCGAGCATCCAAACGACGTTCGCGGCGCGGCTATGGGGGTGGTGATAAAGGACGATGGACATGACGGCTCCTCTGAAGGGGACGCCTGGCCCGCTGGCCCCAGGAGCGAGGCACCGCGGGTGACGGCGTAGTCCGCTCACTATCCTGAATTGAGGACAGTTTCTGTCCTTGATTCGCGCTAGCTTCGCAGGGTGCTCGAGACGTCCGCGCGCCTCCTACGCCTGCTCACCACGCTCCAAGGTCGCCGCCATTGGGCAGGCGCGGAGCTCGCGGAGCGGCTCGAGGTCACGCCTCGCACGCTGCGCCGCGACGTCGATCGGCTGCGCTCCCTCGGCTACGCCGTGCAAGCGTTCTCCGGCCCGGGCGGCGGCTACCAGCTCGGCACCGGGAGCGAGCTGCCACCGCTGCTCTTGAGCGACGACGAGGCGGTCGCGGTCTCCGTCGCCTTGCGCAGCGCCACCGACACCTTCACCGGCGTGAGCGACGCGGCGATGTCGGCGCTGGTCAAGCTCTCCCAACTGCTCCCGAAGCGCCTGAAGCGCCGCGTGACCGCGCTTCAAGCCATGACCGTCTCCGTCGGCGGCGCCCCCGTGGTCCCGGCGGATTTGCTCGTCACCCTGGCCAGCGCCTGTCGCGACCACGAGCTCGCGCGGTTCGAGTACACCGCTCGCGGAGGCGCGCCCCAGGTGCGCCGAGTGGAGCCCATCCGCTTGGCTCACGCCGGCGCGCGGCGATGGTACCTGGTGGCCTGGGACCTCGACCGCGAGGCCCTCAGAACTTTCCGCGTGGATAAATTGAGCGCCCTGAGCGTGGGCCCCCGCTTCACCCCGCGCCCGCTACCTGAAGATCTCGAGCGCCACATCGCCGAGTCCGTCGCGGGCGGCGTCCACACCTACCGCGCCCGCTTCCGCCTGAGCGGCTCCTTCGAAGCGCTCGCGAGCCGCATTCCTAGCTGGCTCGGGGCGCTGGAGCGCGAGAGCGAAGACACCTCGATCCTCACCGTCAACGCCGAGACCGCCAACGGGATCGCGAGCTTGATCGTTTTATGGGGGTTTGGCTTCGAGCTGCTCGGCACCGTCGATGGCGCCGGGACGGAGGAAGTCGCACAGGCGCTCGAAGCCGCCGCCACTCGCCTCCAAGCCGGCGCGCGCACGTTGGCCAGCGCGCGCTAGGATCCGCGCGGCCCTCACCACCCCCGGGTCGCTGACATCATCCCCGAAGACCCCGCCGTCAAACCTGCTACGAGGGCGAGATGCGTCTAGACCTGAACCGGCTCTCCCCGCTGCTGCGGGATCGCCTGCAGCGGCTCGGCCGTCGCCTCGGCCTCGAGGTCAAGATCAGCGGCCCCCGCTCTCGTGCCGACCTCCGCCTCGCGTACTTCCTTCGAGAGCGTGAGGTCGACGTCGTCCTGGACGTGGGCGCCAACCGGGGGCAGTTCGCTCAGGAGCTCTTCGGCGCGGGGTACCGCGCCCGAGTCGTCTCGTTCGAGCCCCAACCAGGCGCTCACCAGGAGCTGACCGACGCGGCGGCGGCGGCGCCGTTCGATTGGCAGGTCCCACCCGCGGTCGCGCTGAGTGACGCCAACGGTTCGGCGACCTTCCTGGTCGCGGCGGCCGATACCACCAGCTCACTACTCCCACCCACCGACGCGCTGGTGGAGATGTACGGCGCGGCGAAGACCGCGCGGGAGATCGAGGTGCGGACCGCGCGCTTGGATGACATCGCGCACGAGCACCTCACGGAGAAAAGCCGCGGGTTCCTCAAGCTGGACGTGCAGGGGGCGGAGATGCAGGTCATCAGCGGTGGGCTGAAGACGACCGCTCGGATGTTGGGGGTCCTGGTCGAAGTCTGTCTCGATGAGCTCTACGTCGGTCAGAGTCGGCTGCATGACATCATGAGCACCCTAGCTGGCCAGGGATTCGAGTTGCACGACGTCACCCCCGCCTTCCGCGACCCGAGGACCCTCAAGCTGAGCGCGATCGATCTGCTCTACATGAGGCCCGTGACCGACGCCTGATGGACAGCACGCAGCTCGACGTGCTGCTGCAGCCAGCACCCCGCGAGCGGTCGAACGCCGGTCAGGGCTCCGTGTAACGAACCGGGGCGCTCACGCGCTTCATCAGCAGGACGTCCTACCCACGCTCAGCGCGGCTCGACCAGCCCCGTCAGGCGCTCCAGCTCGCGCGCGAGCGCCGCGTCGCCCGGGTGGATCTGACGCTGGCGGCTGATGATGCGGTAAGCGTCGCTCACGCGGCCTGCCGCTTCGGCGGCGCGGGCGGCGGTGAGCCAGCTCTCCAAGGTGTCGAGCTCCTCAGCGGCGCGACGGAGGAGGCGCCAGCGCGCCTCGAGCTGACTCGGGTCCGTGAAGAGCGCCGCGAGCTGGGTCGCGAGCGCTCCGCACTCGGCGCGTGACAGGCAACCCTCGGCGAGCACCTGCTCCGCCACCTCACGCGCTCCATCCGGGCTCACTCTGAGCGCCAACTGCACCGCGAGCCTCGAACAGGCTCCAGGCTGAGGCAGGCGGCGGCAGGCAGCCAGCTCCGTGGTCGCGCGCTCCAGGTCGTCTTCAGCCAGCGCGAGCTGAGCGCGCAGCACGTGCGCGCTCACGCGATGGGACTCAGCCTTGCCTAGCACGTCCATATGATGGACCAGCTCCTCACGGCAGGCGGTGAGCCGCTCCGCGCAGCGCCCCTTCACCCCGATGGACCACTCAGCGAACAGCTCGCGCGCCAGGGCCGCGCGCGCTTGAGCCAGGTCAGGGGCCTGCTCGAGCGCCTCGCGCAGGAAGCGCTCACGCGGCGCCCCCTCGAGCCCCATCGCCAGCGCGAGCAGCACGCGCGCGCGGTTACGCTCCTTGGGGACCGCCTGACGCAGCACCTCTGGGTCACGACTCAGGCGCAGCGCCCGCGCGGTGCCGGCCTGCACCAAGTCATCGTGGAGCTCCATGGCCAACCGAAGCTCGAGCAGCGCCTGACCCCGCCGCCCCTTCGCGATCAGCACGTCGGCCACCAGCAGGTGGGTGCGGCCGTTGTTCATCCCGCGCTCGAGGGCGCGCTGGAGCCAGGGCATCGGGTCTTCCCCGGCGCGCAGCGCCGCGAGCGCGCCCACCCGACTGAAGTACGGTTCCGCGGGGAAACGCAGCATGGCCTGGCGCAGCCGCGCGCGCACCGCCCCACCTTGGGCGTAGGCTTGGTGCACCGCCGCGCGCTCTTGGATCAAGGTGGTGGGCCCAGCCACCACCGTCAGCGCGAGCAGCGCCACCCCCAGCAACACCACCAGCGCCGCGCGGAGGCGCGCCCAGCGCGCCGCGCGCGATGTCTGAGCGCCATCAGGGGGCGATCCGTCGCTCGCTGCCACGTCACGTGACGCCTCCGTCGGCCGCGCCCCCCCTGACCACGCCGCGCCCATCAAGGTGAAGAAGAGCACGCTCACCCCAGGCACCTCGAACGAGAGGTCCACCAGGTTCTGGAGCGTGAGCGCCAAGAGCGCGCCCAACACCGCAGAGCGCGCTCCGAAACCACGCCGGAGCTTGGGCAAGAGCCGCCACCCGGCGTACGCGAAGCCCAAGAAGGCGCTCACCGCCACCGGCACGCCCCACTCGCTCAGCCACTGCACGGGGAAGTTCTCGGCGTACTCGGCGCTCACGTCGCGGGGAGCCATGACGTAGGCGTGAAACGCGCTGCCAAACCCCCCGCGCCCGACGCCGAAGGCGCCATGATCGCTCATCAGCCCACGCGAGGCCTCGAGCAACGCCAGCTTGCCCAACTCCGGATCCAAGAGGGGCTGCAGCGCGACCCAGCCCATCGTCAGTCCACCGAATAATAGCCCCAGCACCACGATCCCAAACGCCGCCCCGCGCCGCCGCGCCTCACGCGCCTGGCGCGCGCCCCACAGGTACCAGAGCGCCGAGGCGCCGAGGCCGAGCAGCAGCGCGCTGATGCCCCCACGGGAGCCCGTCGCGAGCGTCCCTGCGGCGCAAAGCATCGACGCCAACCGAATCGGCCACCTCGGCAGGCGCTCCCGCTTCGAGAGCAAGAGCCCCAAGCCCGAGAACACGCCGAGGCTCAGGTAGCCAGCCAGGTTGTTCGAGTTGAGCAGCGGCCCCACCGAAAAACGACCCACCTCGAAGCTCGGCTGATACAGTCCATAAACCTTACTAATACCTATCAGCCCGTGGACGAGCGTCGTCAACGAGACGACCGAAGCCGCCACCAAGCCCAGGCCGAGGCACGCCTCGATCCCGAAGCGACGGCTCGACTGGTACCCGGCCCAGAGCGCCATGGCGTAGGTGAAGCCATGCACGCTGGCCAAGAGCGACTGCGCGGGGGCGAGGGAGGTGCTGGCGTAACGTGGCGCCGCCTCACCCAGCGGCAATAGCGCGCGGGTCCACACGTCGGCGTTGGTGGGCGCGATGGCGCGCAGCCACTCGAGCGGCAGCGGCAGCGCCGAGAGCGCCGTGTACGCCGAGAGCGCGAGCCACAGCCAGGCCGGGAATGGCAGCTTCCCTGACGTACTGACCAGCAGCGACGCGCCGAGCAAGACCCCCATCAGCCCCACGATGAGCCCGGGCACCGGGTGCACCGAGCCCAGCATCAGGGCGGAGCCCAGCACCAAGAGCGCGAGCACCCACAGCACGGCCTTCGGGGCCCACCGCGGGCGCGATGGGCCGAGCCCTGTGACGCCCGAACGCCCACCCGCCCGCCGCCTGGCTCGCGGCGCCAGTTTAGCGTGGTGCTGCTCCACGTTCGGGGCTCTAGGTAGTCAGCTCAGGCAACGAATACGACGCGCAGCGCGGACGAACCGAGCTCACCGCGGCCCGCGAGCCTGATCTGGACGAGCGCCCGATCAGGCTCACGTCGTGCACCGCTAATTGCGGGCGCAGCGCACCCCAACGTGGATCTGACGAGAGGCCGCTCCCAGGAAGCTCCGGAAGCCCCCCGTGAGGTTCAGCGGCGCGGACGTCGCGTGACTGCCACCGCGGGCCACTCGCCAGTCCTGCACGTTGGAGGTGAGGTTCGCGCAGTTGGTGCACGGCGCGGGGAGCGGGCTCACGTAGTAGTCCAGCGTCCACTCCCACATGCTGCCAGCCAAGTCCATGTGGCTCCAGCGACCCACTCCGGCGAGCTTGGAGCCCACCCGCTCGAGCGAGGCGAAATTGTACACCGCGTGCGCGCTGGTGAGGGTGGTGCTGCTGGGCGGCGAAGACCACGGGTAGACCCGCTGCTGCTCACCGCCCGCCGCGGCCGCGTTCCACTCCGCCTCGGTGGGTAGGCGGCCCTGATCCCAAATGCAGAAGGCGAACGCGGTGGGCCAATCCACGCAGTTGATGGGCAGCGCCTCATTGGCACCCGGCGACGCCGTCCAGGTGGGGGAGCCACAGCTCAGGTTGGAGGTGAGCGTGGCGGCGTCCGCCGGCAGCGGGAAGTCAGCCTTCCAGCCCGAATCCGGGATGAAGGGGTGCCGGCCGGAGTTCACCGCCGGGTTCCCTGCGCCCACCCACGCGTCGTAGGCGTTCACGAACTGGCGGAAGCGACCGACGTTGACCTCGAACTTATCCAGGTGAAACTTCGCTATCCAGGCGGACTTGTCAGTCGGGTCGGTGTGAAGCACTCCATCGTAGTTGCGATTATAAATGACGGTGGGGACGCCCGGCGAAGCACAGCAGTTCTCGTTGCCCGCCGCGCCGCAGATGTCGAGGCCACCTTCGCAGCTGGGCGGCTCCGTCGAGCCATACACGCATTTTCCGCACGGGCCGCCGCAGTCCACGCCCGTCTCCCCGCTCGCCGAGTCCTGCACGCCGTTGCCGCAGTGATCCGGCACGCAGTAGGCGAAGCTCGGGTGCGAGTCGAACTGCTCGCCGTTGCCCTCCAGGCAGACGAGGCCCGGCTGGCACTCCGCGTCGCTGTCGCAGTCGCCCCAGCCCTGAGGACAGGGGCAGGCCGTGGTGCAGGTGTTGGCGTAGTGGTTGGGCTCGGTCGGGCAGACGATGGTGACGCAGGCGCCGCACTCGGGCGAGCCGCAGTCGACCCCCGTCTCATCGCCGTCCTGGATTTGGTTGCGGCAGCTCGGCGGCACGCACACGTCCCACAGCGGGGGCATCCCGAAGTTGGGGCCGTTGTCCCAGCCGCACACCAGGCCGGGAGCGCAGTCCGTGTTGTAGTCGCAGTCGCCCTCCCCCAAGAGGCAGATGTCTCCCCCCGTGCAGTAGTCGATGTCGCCGTTCTGCGCGCCCGGAGTGCCCTTGGTCAAGCTAGAGCCCTGACCATCCTCCAAGTGCCTCGGATCTTCCACCACGTCCGCGGAGCTGCACGCCGAGGCAATCGCCAAGCCGAGCCCCAGGCTCGCCACACCACCTAGCACTTTCATCATCGCGCCCTCACTCTTCGTGAACCCCCGATACAAGGCCCAACGGTACAACCCGCGACAGACCAAGTCCAGGCGAAAGCCCAGCCAGCGCCATGTAGGGGCATGTGCGCCCACCAACCAAAGTTCATGCTAGAGCCCGTGCTAGGCGGCCGTAGGGTGAAGGCTCGCAGGATGAAGCTCGCGGTACACGCAGGGACGCTCCGGGGCGCTGGGAGCCAGGCGGTGGGCCGCGCCACCATCACGGCGCTCGCGGGGCTCGGCCACGAGCTCCTCACCTGGGTGCCCGAGAGCTGGCCCGCGCTCGACCTGCCTCCGACGCGGGTGCGGCGGCTCGGTCCTGGCATGCGGCGCAAGCTCGAGCTGGAGGCGCTCGCGCTACCCCGCGAGGCGGCGCGCTTCGGCGCCCGCGCGCTGCTCTCGCTCACCGACACCAGCTGCCCCGCGGCGTGCCTGCGCTTGGCTCACCTAGGTCAGGCTCAGCTAGGCAAGCTAGGTCAGGCTCAGCTAGACAAGCTAGGTCAGGCTCAGCTGCCTCACGTGCTGATGGTGCAGCAAGCCTACCTCGCCTACCCGGCGAGCTCACTCGGGTTCCCCCGGCCGCGGCGTTTCCACGCGAAAATGCGGCTGATGGCGGCCTACTTCGAGCTGGGCCTCGCTGGCGTCACCCAGTTCGTCGTCCAGACGAGTGACATGCGCGCTCAGCTGGCCGCGCGCTGGGGGATCGAGCCGTCGCGCATCACCGTCATCCCGAGCAGCGTGAGCCCCGCGGTGCTCCGCGCCCGCGCGGAGCGCCCGATCACGAGCCCCGCGGGGCTCTTGTGCGTCACCAGCGAGGCGCCGCACAAGGGGCACCGCTTCTTGCCGGGGCTGCTCGAGCGCCTGCGTGAGCTGGAGCCGAGCGCCGCGCGGCTCGCCATCACGCTCCAGCGCGGCGCCGTGCGGAGCTTCGACTTGGCGATCGCCGAGCGCGGCTTGGCGGACCGAGTCGACTACCTCGGGTCCCTCGAGCACACCGCGCTGCTCGAATGCCTGCGCCGCGCCGGGGTGGTCGTCATCCCCTCCGAGCTCGAGTCCTTCGGGATCCCTTACTATGAGGCGCTGGCACTCGGTGTGCCGGTGGTGGCGCTCGATCGCGGCTTCGCGCGTGAGGCCTGCGGCGGCGCCGGGCGCTACGGCCGCACCGCCAGCGAGCTCGCCGAGCACGCCCTCGCCCTGCTCACCGATCCGGCGCTGCGGGCACAGCAGAGCGAGGCGAGCCGCGCCCGCTTCCAAGCCGTGCACCACAGCTGGGAGGACATCGCCCAGCGCTACACCGACCTCATCCAGGCGTCGTAGGCAGCGGCCCTCGTGAAGCGTGCCTCCTCACATTCTCGGCGCATCCGTGCGGCCTAGGTGAGCCGCTTTGCCTAGCGCCAGAGCTCAGTTACGGTCCACCGCCGCGGGGCGCGCCGCCACACCACGGACCCGCGCGCTTCGTCATGCCACCTGTCATGCCACCCGTCCATTCGCCCCTCACCCCGAGTCAGATCAAGCGAGGGCTCGAGCGGCTCACGGGCCACCGCCTGTGGCTCGCGCGGCCCGCTCAGCGCGCCCGCGTCGAGGCCTTGATCGAGCGCCTGCGCCCGCGCGGCACCGAACGGCCGCTGACGCGGATTGGCCCCGCGGGGGACGGCGGCTACCTGGTGCCGGACGATCTCGAGGGGATCACCGCCTGCATCTCGCCCGGGGTCTCGCTGGAGGTCGGCTTCGATCACGCGCTGGCCGAGCGCGGCGTCGACGTGTACCTCGCCGACGCCTCGGTGCCTGGCCCGCCGGAGCCCCACGAGCGCTTCCACTTCACGCCCAAGTTCTTGGACGTCTACGAGGACGCCGAGCACCTGCGGCTGGACACCTGGTGTGCTTCAGTGCCTCACCGCGGTGACTGGCTGCTGCAGATGGACATCGAAGGTGCCGAGTGGCGCGTGCTGCTCGACACCAGCCCAGAGGTGCTGAAGCGATTTCGGATCTTGGTGATTGAATTTCACGACTTGAAGGAGCTGTTCGGGCGCTTCTCGTTCGACTTGATCCACGCCACCTTCACCAAGCTGCTAGAGACCCACTCGGTGGTGCACCTCCACCCGAACAACGTGCTGCCCCCCTGTGAGTTCGCTGGCCTCTCGGTGCCGCCGCTGATGGAGTTCACCTTCTATCGCAACGATCGCGCGTTCAGCGCCACGCCGCCAAGCAGCTACCCCCATCCCCTCGACGCCCAGTGCAGCGCCGAGCACCCGCCAGCGCACCTGCCCAGGTGCTGGTATGCCTCCCCCTCGAGCCCCCATGACCGCTAGCCTCAGCTCCTTCGCACGGAACGTCCACTCCCAAACGGGCGAAGACGGCGTCATCGAGGAGGCCCTGCGGCGACTCGCCGAGCACGTCCCGCTCGACCGCTGGTGCGTCGAGTTCGGCGCTTGGGACGGGCTGCACCTCTCGAACACCCTCAACCTGATCCGAAATCAGCAGTACAGCGCCGTGCTGATCGAGGCCGACCCCAAGAAGTATCGCGAGCTGTGCGCGAACCTCCCGGGCGATCACCTCATCAAGCTGCAGACCTACGTGGAGCTCGACGGCCCGCGGCGCCTCGATGGTATCCTCGCGGAAACGCCGATCCCTCGAGACTTCGACTTCGTGTCCATCGACATCGACGGCTGTGACTACTACATCCTGGAGTCGCTGGTCGATTACCGGCCCAAGCTCATCTGCATCGAGTTCAACCCCACCATCCCCAATGAGGTCGAGTACGTTCAGGAGCGCTCCTTCGAGGTCAAGCGCGGCGCCAGCGCCGCCTCCCTCGTGAAGCTCGCCGAGCAAAAAGGCTACACGTTGGCCGCCGTCACGCCGCTCAACGTCTTCTTCGTCCGGAGCGATCTCGCGAGCCACTTGCTCGGTGAGGAGCGCCCCCGCCTGGACGCGCTGCGCGACGACAGCGCCGTGAAGAACTACGTGTTCTCCGGCTACGACGGCTCCATCTTGTTCAGTCAGGGCTCCGTCACCAACCCCTGGAACGGGCTCCGCTTCTCCGAGGGCGCCCTGCAGAAGCTCCCTCGGCTCCTGCGCCGCTTCCCCTCCGACTACAGCCCCGTGCAGCGCGCGCTGTTCGCCGGCTACGTGCTACGGTACGAGCCAGGGCGCGTGCTCCGCTACTTGCGTCGCCGCACAGGGCGCTAGCGCGAGCCAATGGGCGGTAGCCTGAAAGGTAGCGTGACGAACGGGCTACCGTTTTGTCGCGCTCGAATCAGCGCCGTGCTCTAGCTGGTTTTGGGGGTTAGACGGCACCGCAATGGGTCCGCCGAGAGACATGAGCCAAGCTGACATCGTCAGCCAGCTCGGCTGACATCGCGGCTCCGCCTTCCTGCCGCATGCATGGCTAGTCCATTCAGCTGACGAATCAAGGCTCTGGGCGCGACGAGCCGATCAGCCGGGCGGGGACACCGCCAATCAGGCTCTCTGGCGGGAACACCCCGCGCACCACCGCGCCCGCCGCGATGATGCTGCTCTTCCCGATGTGAGCCCCGCCGAGGAGGATGGCTCCGGTGCCGATCCAGCAGCCATCCTCCACGATGATCGGTGTGGAGTACCCGGGCCCCGCGATCCGTACGCCCTCCCCCATGCGCTCGTGAGACCCTGTCGCGAAGGTCACGCGCCCCGCGATGTCGCACTGTTCGCCGATGGAAATCAGCGCCGTGCCGCCTTGAAACAAGCCATCCGGTGCGATCCAGGTGGCGGCCCCGATCTCGACGGGGCCACCCGTCATGAAGCGGACGCTCGAAGCGATCTTCGTGCCAGCGCCCACCCGCACCTGGCAACCCCGGAGCAGTTGCCGCTTGAGCTCGAAGCACCGCGTCTCCGGCAGAGCCCTCGCCACCAAAGAGTATGCGTACCGCGTCGCGCTCATCAGCCTGGCGACCCTAGCACGCCAGGCAGCCAGCTCGTCGGGCTTAACCGCGCTCGCCTCTTGGACCAAGTACGTTGCCGCTGTGCGCTGCGCTCCCTCGTAGGCTCGCCCCTGACTCTCACGTCGTGCTGGCGCACGCTGCGCCGCCCTGCCTCCACCCCCTGCTAGACTGCGGCGGCTATCCAGCCGCAGAAGCCCAGATGCCCCCCCGAGCCGCCAAGCCCCGCGTGCTGGTGCTGACCAGCATCCGCTCCTACCACCAGGTCGACTTGTTCGACGCGATCGCCGAGCGCGGCGAGCTGGACCTCACCGTGTTCTACCTCAGGCCCACCACGCCAGGTCGTCAGTGGAAGAGCCTACCTGAGCCGCGCCACCGGTACCGCGCGCTGCCCGTGTACTTCAATGGTTCGCTGCTCTACCTGAACCCGACGATGCTGAGCGAGCTGCGCGGGGCGACGCCAGAGTTGGTCGTCGTGTGTCAGTACGCCGGGATCTCCTACCAGGCGGCGATGCTCTACCTCACCGCCGCGCGGGTCCCCTGGGTGTTCTGGTCGGAGGCGCCCGGCGTCCGCTTCTTCGAGGTGCAGCACTCGGTGCCGGGCCGGCTCCGGCCCGCCCTGCGGCGGCTGGCCTTCACCCCCGCGCAGCGCTTCGCGCGGGAGGTGTGGGCGATTGGCCCTCACGCCGCGGACAGCTTCCGCGCGATGGGCGCCCGCGCCGTGAAGGAGCTCAGCTACTACAGCGACCTGACATCCTTCGTAGCTCATGGTCAGTCTCGCGCCCCGTCTACGCGACGGCGCTTCGTGTTCCTCGGGCGCAAGAGCCACCGCAAGGGCTTCGACGTGCTGTGCCGCGCCTTCCAGGCGCTCTCGGCGAGCGGGCGACAAGACTGGGAGCTCACCCTGATAGGTGACGGTGAGCTACGGGGGCTGGCGGCGGAGCTACCGTCAGATAGGCTAACGGACCTCGGGTTTCAGGAGCTCGACCGCATCCCCGAGCTCTTGGGGCAGCACGACGTCTTGGTGGCGCCCTCGCGCTACGATGGCTGGGGCATGGTGGTGCCCGAGGCGCTGGCAGCCGGACTGACGGTGATCACCACCACGGAGATGGGCAGCGCCAGCGCCTCGAGTGACGAGCCCCAGCTGGTGAAGAGGCTCCCCGCCGGCGACGACCGCGCGCTGTCGGCGGCGCTCATGCAGGCGCTCGACTTCCCTCCACCTGATGCGTGGGAGCCAACGCGCGCGCGCGCGATGGCCCTCGGACAGCGCTTCGATGTGACGGCCGGCGCTCCGCGCTTCGCGCAGCTGGCGCAGGGTGTGCTGAAGAGAGCCGCGGGGCGCGGCGCGCCGGAGCACGGATGATGACCGAGCCCAGCTCGCTCCAGCCAGGATCCATCCTCGTGTTCGAGCCGCACACTGGCGGCCACCACGCGAGCTACCTCGCGAGCCTGCTCGCCCACGGGCCGGACGATCGTCCCAGCTCCTGGGTGGTCGCGCCGAGCTTCCCTGAGCGGCACCCCGAGCTCATGAGCAACGCCGCGCGGCGCGGCATCTCCGTCGTTCCCCTGACGCCGGAGGAGGGCGCCGCGCTCACGCGCTCCGGGCGCGGCCGCCTGGCCCCCGCGCGGCGTGCGCTCACCGAGTGGGGCCTGCTCTGCCGCTACGCGACGCGCCTCGGTGCGAGCCAAGCCGTCACGCTCTACTTCGATCCCCTGCTTCAGCTCTGCCTCCCGCTGCGCTTCTCGGCGCCCGTCCCCATCTCCGGCATCTACTTTCGGCCCACCCTCCATTACCCAGGCTTCCCCGACGGGCCCGCGCTCGGCGCCCGCGAGCGGCTGCGCGCCGCGCGCCAGACGCTCGCGCTGCGCGCGGCCCTCGGCCACCCACGGCTCGGCGTCATCTTCTCCCTCGATCCGCTCGCCGTGCCCGCGCTGCAGGCGCTGGGCCCCCAGGAGCGCGTCAGGCCGCTCCCCGATCCGGTCGAGCCCCTCGTGAGCAGCGCGGCCGAGATCGAGGCGCTGCGGAGCCGCCTTCAGATCGCCCCGGAGCGGAAGATCGCGCTGATGTTCGGGGCACTGACGGCCCGCAAGGGCCTCAGCGAGACGCTCCGCGCGCTGGGCGCGCTGCGGCGAGCCGAGCTCTCGCGGCTGACCCTGCTGGTGGTGGGTCGCGTCGCACCAGCGCTCTACGCAGAGGTGGAGCGCGCCCGACGAAGCCTCGGAGCGCGAGCGCCAGGCTCGGTGGTGGTGCAAGACGAGTTCGTCCCGGAGGGCGAGGTGCAGCGCTACTTCGAGCTGGCCGATGTCGTCTTGGCACCTTACCAAGAGCACGTCGGCTCGAGCGGCATTCAGATCCGCGCGGCGGCCGCTGGCCGGCCGCTGATCGGACCGAGCTATGGCTTGATGGGTGAGCTCACCCGGCGCCACCGGCTGGGCGCGCGCGTGGACTCGACCTCGCCGCAGGCCATCTTGGAGGCGCTCCGCGCGGTCCTCCAGGGGAGCAGCTTGGGGGTGAGCCCAGCCGAGCAGCGCCGCTTCGCGGAGAGCCACACGGGAGCGTCCTTCGCGGAGGCGTTCTTCCGCGGGCTCGAGTCGGTGGCGCACCGAGGCAGCTGACCTGCCTTGTGGCACATCACGCGCCGACCCAGCTACGAGGAACGTGGTCAGCCCTCCGGCGAGGATCGATCGGGGGGTTGGACGGGTAGTCGCTGCCTCGCCACGACAAGAATCGATCAGCCCTCAGAGCTCATCGAAGGGCGCAATGAGGCCAGCGGCGACGACGCTCGCTCGGCGCCGGCCACCTTGGCGTCCAGCTGCGTCACGATCGCCGCGAGCGTCGGGAACACTTCGTCAGGTGGGCCGACCATCACGGATCGGAGCTCGGCGAGCACCTGCTCGGCGTAGGCTGGGGTCACCGCGCCGGCGCGCCCCACCAGGATCTTCGGGTGCACGGTGCGGTCGTGCTCCTCACCGTCGCTCAAGAGCTCCTCGAACAGCTTCTCGCCCGGGCGCACGCCGATGAACTCGATTTTGATGTCGACGTCCGGCTCATACCCGCTCAGGCGGATCATGTCCTTGGCCAGGTCGACGATGCGCACCGGCTCCCCCATGTCGAGCACGAAGATCTCCCCGCCCTCGGCGAAGCTGGCGGCTTGCAGCACCAGCTGGCAAGCCTCCGCCGTGAGCATGAAGTAGCGGCGCATGTCCGGGTGCGTCACCTGGACCGGGCCGCCCGCCGCAATTTGCTTACGGAAAATCGGGACCACGCTGCCCGCGCTGCCGAGCACGTTGCCGAAGCGCACCGTGACGAAGCGCGTCTGCCCCTCCTTCGCCAGCGCCTGCAGGTACATCTCGGCCAGGCGCTTGGTGGCCCCCATCACGCTCGTCGGGTGAACTGCCTTGTCAGTCGAGATCTGGACGAAGGTCTCCACGCCGGCGGTGACGGAGGCGCGCGCCAAGGTGCGCGTGCCGAACACGTTGTTCTTCACCGCCTCCCCCGGGTTCCACTCCATCATCGGCACGTGCTTGTGCGCGGCGGCGTGGAACACCAGCTTCGGGCGATGCGCGTCGAGCACCTCGTCGATCCGCGGCTGGTCGCAGATGTCGGCGATCACCGGCACCACATCGAGATCGGGGAACGAGGCGGTCAGCTCGCGATGCACCTCGAACAGCGCGTTCTCGCTGCGCTCCAGCAGCACCAGGCGGTCCGGCCGGAAGCGGCACACCTGACGGCAGAGCTCCGAGCCGATGCTCCCGCCCGCGCCGCTCACCAGCACCCGCGAGCCTGCGATCTGCGCGGAGATGGCCTCGAGGTCCAAGACCACTTGGGCGCGGCCCAAGAGATCCTCGATCGCGATCGAGCGGATCCGTGAGAGGTTCACCTGACCACCGACGATCTCGTAAATCCCCGGGATGATCTTGACGGCGATCCCTCCCTCCTCACACTGCTGCGCCAGGCGCCGGATCACCGTGCTGGGGGCGTTGGCGATGGTGATGAGCACCTGAGAGACTTCGTGCTTGGTGCACAGCTCCTTGAGCGAGTCAGTGGTGCCGAGCACCTTCAGGCCGTGGATCACGGCGCCCTGCTTCAGGAGATCGTCATCCACGAAGCCGACGGGCTGGAAGCCGAGATCACGACGGCTCGCGAGCTCACGCGCCACGATCGCCCCCGCTTGACCCGCGCCGATCAGGAAGATGGGCGTGCCGCGCTCCCCCGGGCGGTGCCGCGCTGCCTCCGAGCGCTCCACCGTGATGCGCCGGAGCGCGCGCGCGCCGAGCACCCCCAAGGACGCCAGCCCCGCGTTGATGATCAGCACCCCTGTCGGGATCAGCGTGACCCGAAGCCAGGGGACCTCCGGCACCAGCCAGCCGGTCACGATCCGAATGACGAGCAAGATGGCCAGGCTGGTGCCGACCGCCATCGCGATCCGCACGGCCTCGTTCAGGCCCACGTAGCGCCACGCGAAGCGCCGCACCCCGAACACCACCAGCACCACGAACTCGAGCGACACCACGTACGGCATCAACAGCACGAGCCGCTTGAAGCCCCAGTCCGGCAGCTCACCGTCGAAGCGCACGAGGAAGGCAAGCCAGAACGCCAGCGCGAGCGCGCCGAGATCGATGGCGGCCTGCCCCAAGCGGTTGATCAGCACCCGGCTCATCTCAAAACCCGACCTCGTGGCGTGTCATGACCCGGGCGCTCGCCGCTCGTCAATGCTGGGCCGCTCATCCAGCGCCAGCTCCGCGATAAGCTGCGCCTCGATACTCACCAGCCAGCCCCCGCGCGCAGTGGATGAGGCCCTGAGGCGCCCGGAGGTAGCGGCCACTCAGCGCCTCCCGCAAGTACCACACGGCCTCTTCCAGCTGAAACAACGCGAGCGCGCGGCGCCGCCAAGCGGCCTCGCGAGGCAGGGTGTCGAACGGGAATACCGAAGCGCCGCTCAGGAACGCCGGCGCCGCGGACCGCCAACCGGGGGCTCGGCTCCGCAGCCCGAGCACCAGCCGGTCGTAGAACCAGACGCGCTCGGCGCTGTGCTCCCAGTCGAGCAGCGTCATTTCACCTGACGGGCGCACCAGGACATTGCCTGGCTGCAAGTCGCCGTGGGTCCTCGTCAGCTCGAGCGACCCCAAGGCCGAGGCCTCCTCCGCCAGGCGCGCGAGCGCCCGCTCGGGGAGCCCCTCGAAGGCGTAGCGCTCGCGCACAGCTGCTTCGAGCTGAGAAGCCAAGCTAACGAGCTGCTCGGCGCGCTCGAGCCCGGTGCAGGGGCGCTGCTCTGAGCGCGACCAGGCGTCGAGCGCCGTGAGGAGGCGGCCTAGCGCCGGCTGGCGCCGCCGCCACGGTGGGAGCCGCGCGAGCACCACGCCGCTCAGGAGTTCCTCCTCAATCCAGTCAGGTCCGTGGTCCAAAATCGGAGCGAAGGGCGCTGGCGCGACCCCCTGACGAGCGCTCCGCGCGGCGATCTCCCGCGTCAGCCCCTCGCGCGAGAAGCCAGCCTTGATGAAGCTCCGAGTGCGGCGCGTGGCGAAGCACAAGAGGCGCACGCGCTGGTTCCCCGGGAGCAGGACGCTCGCCTCCGGCGCCGAAATCCCTGGGGAAATGCTGAAGCCCGGCTGACCCAGGGCGCGGAGGCCGAGGCGAGCGCCGGCCAGCGTCCCCACCGCGAGCTGGGGGGCGATGCGCCAGCGCACCTCGGTGTAGCGCAGCGAGTCCTTGAGCCAGGCTCGCACGGCGCGGGTGGGGCGGTCAGCGTGGTAGGCGCTGAACAGCGGCTGGTACCACCAACGCTGACCATCCAGCGCTTCATCACGGGCGCCCAGCAGGGTCACCCGCTGCGGCTGCCCGCTGTAATCAGTCAGCCCAGCAGTCAAGCTCTCACGGAGGACCGCCTCGTAAGGCTCGCGCTCGCGCATCTCACGCACGTGCATCGACCACCCCCGCTCGCGTGAGCCAGCTCCAGAGCCGCGCGTGGATGACGCCCGGCGCCGCGGCGCCATCGAGCACCACCGCCTGCGCACCCGGCGCCCTGCTGGGCGGCGCGGCCCGATCTGGCGCGCACGACACACCGTTAGGTACACTGACTTGCGCCGAGCCTCCCCGCGCCGCCTCCGCCCACGCGTCGTAGCGCGCGCGGCGCGCGGCGCGCACCGGCTCGGCATCGGGGAACGGCTCCTGTTTTGCGGCCATCCGCTCGCGCTGAGCCGCTTCATCCAACATCAGCAGGAAATGAGCGTCCGGGCGCGGGCACGCCCGAAGCACGCGCCGCACCACGCCGTGGGCGCGCGCCATCTGGGCCGGGAACCGCAGCTCCAAGTCGATCAGCGCGTCCTCCAGGTACCGATCACAGATCACGACCTCGCCACGCAGGCTCCAAAACCGCACCTTGATCGCGAGCTGGAGCAGCGCGTCCAAGCACGCGACGAGGAGCCACAGCTCCGACACGCCAGGGCGCTGAAAGGCGCGCTCCCGCTCGGCGCTGGGGCCGGGCTGCGGCAACACCCCACGCTTCGCGCGCCGTAGCCGGCGCCGCAGGGCGTCGAGCTCCGGGCCATAGCCGGGGCGGAACCAGCACACCCGCACCACGTGGCCACGCCTCGAGAGGGCGCCCTCGAGCAGCTGAAGCTGCGTCGACTTCCCGGCGCAGTCCACCCCAGAGAACGCCACCACGGCTCCCTTGCGTCTCGTCACGCGCGCCTCTCTCGTTCACGTAGGGCGACAAACGGTTTACCGTTTGTCGTCCTCAAATCAGCAACTGGAGCGGGGCGAAGGGAAGCAGCGGCGCGCGGAGAGCCCGGAAAAGCGCGCCCTCGCCTCGCATGGGGGCGTTTTTCCGGGCTCGCGTGGTGGCGAGCTGATCGCCGCTCCAAGGCGGCCCCGGCGAGCACCGCCCCCACCATGAAGAAGTAAGTCCCCAAGCCGATGTCCGCCCCCGCCAGGCAGGCCGCGAGCCCACCCACCACGAAGGCCGCCGCCGCGCGATCTCGACGCCCGCTGAGGACGCGCGCCCAGCGCATCGCCAACGCGAAGAGGAGGGTCAGCCCCACGAGGCCCAGATCCCCGAGCAAGCGCACGCCGGTCACGCCGGGCGTCGGCGTGCGTTTGTACTTGAGGTGCAGCCACTCCATGTAGGGCGTCACCGCCAAGTCGGCGCCACCGAAGCCGAAGCCGAAGATGGAGTGCAGCGGCTGGTCCATGAACACCCAGAAGACATAGAGATCTTTCTGCTGCTCGAAGTCGCCGTCACCGAAGATGCGCTGGATGAGGCGCGCCTCCACCAAGTCGACGATGAACCCGACGCTCGAGGCGAGCACCACCGTAGCGCCCACCACCCCAAACAGGATCACGAGCTGACGCCCGCCACCCCAGATCAGGGAGAGCACCACCACCCCCATCAGGCCGAGCACGACCGCGCTCCAAGCCGAGGTGGAGAAGGTCAGGAACACGACCAAGAGCAGCGCGGGGAGCCACCAAGGGCGGCTCAGCGAGAGCGACGAGCGGTAGAAGCGCTCCGCCACCACGTAGATGAGCAAGAGCGCCGCCACCGAGCCCAGGCTCTTCGGCTCGCCGCTGAGGCCACCGAGCCGCGGGATAGACAGCCCGGCGTATGGAAGCACGCCTGCATCCCCCGTGGTGAGCACCGTGGCGAGCCCGGTGCCGAGCCAGTACACGCCCCCCGCGAGCACGCTCGTCAGCACCCCGCAGGCCAAGCCGAGCAGCGCCGCGCGGCAGTCCGACGCGCGCCGAGCCCACAGCGGCACCGCCAGGACCGCCAGGAACTGACCCAACATGCTGACGAACTGGACCGGCATCTTGAGCGTCGTCTGGGCGGCGCCCGTCCCTGCCTCCATCGCCGCCGCGAACCGGTAGCGCTCGAGCACCGTGTACTCGAAGTACATCCACACCAGGCTCACGATCGCGGCGTAGACCACGAGCCACAGCGCGAGGCTGGCGCGCGACTCGCGCACCACCCCCCCCGACCCCCGCCGAATCACTGCGAGGCCGATCGCGAGCGGCCCGATGATCTTGAACCAGTCGACGCCCACCCCGATGTTCAGGCGCGGCACGATCAGCGGGAGCGCCGCGCCGAGCAAGAACAGGAACGCGGTGGGCCTCACCGCCGCCGTCACCAGCAGGGCGACGAAGTACCCGATGAACAGGCCGCTCTCGATCATAGGCGCTCGGCGTCCCTCGCCCGATCACGTCGGCGTGGGCCGGCCTCGTGGCGACTCAAGCGCCTCACGCCGCGCCGTACCCTGAAAGGCTCGCTCGCCACGGGTGGCAGTCGAACAGCTAAGCTGACGAGGATGCTGCTGCGTCACCGAGCAGCCAGGCTGACGAAATCGCCCCCTCACCGCGACTCCGTCATCCACCGATACGTCCGCTCGAGCCCTTGCGTGAGCTTCACCTGCGCCTCGAAGCCGACCTGCGCCTTCGCTCGGCTGACGTCCAGGCGCCGCCGGGGCTGACCATTTGGCTGCGAGCTGTCCCAGCGCACCTCCCCGCGGTAGCCCGTGAGCCGCTGCACCAGCTCCGCCAGCTCACGGATCGAGATCTCCTCACCCGAGCCGAGGTTGAGCGGCTCGGAGGACTCATAGCGCTCGAGCGTGGCGACCAGCCCCTCGGCGCAGTCCTCCACGTAGAAGAACTCCCGCGTGGGGCTGCCGTCACCCCACAGCACCACCTCCGGTGCACCCGCAAGCTTTGCCTCGTGGAATTTACGCAGCATCGCCGGGATCACGTGGCTCGACTGGAGGTCGAAGTTGTCGCGCGGCCCGTACAGGTTCACCGGGTACACCACGCAGGAGTTGAAGCCGTACTGCTCGCGGTAGGCCGCGCTCTGCACGCCTAAGATCTTCTTGGCGATCCCGTAGGGCGCGTTGGTCTCCTCCGGGTAGCCGTTCCAGAGGTCGTCCTCCTTGAAGGGCACGGGGGTGAACTTGGGGTAGGCGCAGATGGTCCCCGCGGCCACCAGCTTCGTCACGCCGGCGCGCCACGCCTCGTGGATGAGCTGGATGCCCATCATCGCGTTCTCGTAGAAGAACCTCCCCGGGTTCTCACGGTTGGCGCCGATGCCGCCCACCTGCGCCGCGAGGTGGATCACCAGCTCAGGCCGATGATCCGCGAGCAGGCGCCGCACCGCCGCGCCGTCCACCAGATCATACTCGCTGCTGCGAGGGACCACGATGTCCGTCACCCCGCGCTCACGGAGCCGCTCCACCACGAAGCTCCCGAGGAAGCCCGCCCCCCCCGTCACCAATACCCGACGCCCTTTGAGTTCCATGGTCGGCTCCTTCAGCGCCCCGCGAGGCGCTCGCGGCTCTGGTGCTCCTTCATCGCCTGCTCTTCCCGCGCCAGCACCAGATCAGCGCGGATCATCATCTGAACCAGCTCCTCGAAGCCGACCTTCGGCTCCCAGCCGAGCACCTCCCGCGCCTTGCTGTAGTCGCCCAGGAGCAGGTCCACCTCCGCCGGGCGCTCGTAGCGCGGGTCGTGCAAGACGTGCTCGCGGTAGTCGAGGTCCAACGCCCGAAACGCGACCTCCAGGAACTCACGCACGCTGTGGGTCTCCCCCGTGGCGAGCACGTAGTCCGTAGGCTCGTCCGCCTGGAGCATGCGCCACATCCCCTCCACGTAGTCGCCCGCGAACCCCCAGTCGCGCTTGGCCTCCAAGTTGCCGAGGTAGAGCTTGTCTTGCAGGCCGAGCTTGATGCGGCAGGCCGCCCGCGTGATTTTCCGTGTGACGAAAGTCTCGCCGCGGCGCGGGCTCTCGTGGTTGAACAAGATGCCGTTGACGGCGTACATGCCGTAGCCCTCGCGGTAGTTCTGGGTGATGTAGAAGGCGTAGGCCTTGGCCGCGGCGTAGGGGCTCCGCGGGTGGAAGGGCGTGGTCTCCCGCTGGGGCACCTCGTGCACCTTGCCGTAGAGCTCACTGCTCGAAGCTTGGTAGTAGCGCGCCTTGAGGTTCAGCCGCCGCGTCGCCTCGAGCAGCCGCACGGCGCCCAGCCCGCTGACCTCGCTGGTGTACTCCGGGATGTCGAAGCTCACCCGCACGTGGCTCTGCGCCCCCAGGTTGTAGATCTCGTCAGGCTTGGACTCCTCTAGCGCGTTGGCGAGCGACGTGGAGTCGTTCAAATCGCCGTACACGAGCCGCAGCCGCACCGCCTCCCGATGAGGATCTTGGTACAGGTGGTCGATGCGGCTGGTGTTGAAGGAGGAGGAGCGGCGCACGAGGCCCCACACCTCGTACCCCTTCTCGAGTAAGAGCTCGGCGAGGTAAGAGCCGTCTTGGCCGGTGATCCCGGTGATGAGTGCTCGCTTCATGATTCGTTGAAAGTCCTGTCACCCCACGCCCGAGCCCCCCAGCGGGCGCGGGAGCCTACCACATGACGATCTCACGCCACCCGCCGCGCTCGTCCGGCGCCAGCTCGCTTCCATGCCTTGACAGCCACGTCCGGCCGCCAGGATCCACCCCGAGCCGTGGCGCCACGCGGGGGTGGCGAGGCCGGCCATGAAGCCGCTCTTGGTGCTCAACCAGAGCCAGTCACCCGCGTTCCAGCAGCTGATCGAGGCCGCCGCCGCGCCAGCACCCGTCTGCTTCCTGAACGGGCAAGGCTACCCGACGACGCGGCCTGGCAGCAGCACGCAAGCCGCCCCCACCTACGATCGGCGCTCCATCCCACGCCGCGCGGGCTCCTGGCTCGCCTACTTGGGATCCGCGCTCCGCGCGGGACACGCCGAGGACGCCTTCCTGCTCGCGGTCACCAACCCGCCCTTCCTTCCTCACCTGGCTTGGGGTTTGGCGAGGAGCCGAGGCCGTCGTTATGGCCTCCTCATCTGGGACATCTACCCGGAGCACCTGCACCAAATCGGGTGGCTCACCCCAAGGTCCCCCATCTCGCGCGCCTTCACCCACCTCAACACCCGCGCGCTCGAAGGCGCCGACTTCGTGGTCACCATCGGGGACCGCATGGCGGAGACGCTTCGGCGAGGGCGCTCGCTCCCGAACCTCCACGTGATCCCGAACGGGGCCGACACGGAGGTGCTGAGGCCGCTGCCGCGCGCGGAGAACCCGCTCCGCGCGCGCCTGGGCATCCAAGAGGACCAGCTGGTGGTGATGTACTCGGGCAACCTGGGCGCCACCCATGGCCTCGGCGGGCTGCTCGACGCGGCGGAAGCCTTACGAGACGACCCACGCATCTGCTTCCGCGTGATCGCGGAGGGGCTCGGGCGCGCTGCGCTGGAGCGCGCCGTTCGGGACCGGCACCTGACGAACATCCAGCTCCACGATCCAGTCAGCTGGAGTGACTTTCCAGCGCTGCAGGCGCTGGCTGACGTCGCGGTGGTCACGCAAGCGCCGGGCACGGAGCACCTCTCGGTGCCTAGCAAGACCTACTCCGCCATGGCGGCGGGCGCGGCGCTGCTCGCGCTCACCGCGCCGGGCAGCGACTTGGGGAGGCTCGTGATGGATCACCGGCTGGGCCTCGCCTGCGCCTTCGACGCCGGCTCCGAGATCACGCAGGCGCTCCGGCGCTGGCGTGAGGAGCCGAACGAGCTCGCAGGGTATCAGCAGCGCGCGCGGGCGCTGGCCAAAGCCGAGTACAGCACCACCCGCATCACCGCGCGCTGGCGCGAGCTGCTCCAACCTGCCTTGAGCAGGTAGCGCCGCGGGCCGCGGCGGGCCCAACCCCCCGATCCTCATGCGCCGCACCCCCAATCCACTGCTTCTAAAGTAACGATGTCTGACGATTAGCTCCTCAGAGCATGGCGCCTTGACTTGGCATGGCGCCTTGCTCCGGCGCCGCTTCGTCAGCCGGGCTCATGTGCTACTGCTCGACGTCGGCGGCAGATTGATCGTTGAGCTGACCTTCACCCAACAATACCACGCGGAAAGTCTTCAGCAGGATCTGGATGTCGCCCAGCACCGTCCAGGTTCGCGCGTACTCGGCGTCGAAGGCCAGCCGCGCGCTCCGCACCAGGGCGTTGCGCCCGTTGATTTGCGCGAGGCCCGTGAGCCCGGGCTTCACCTGGAGGATGGCCTCGTAAGGCTCCGGATAGGCCTCCACCGACAAGCGCAGCGCCGGACGCGGCCCCACCCAGCTCATCTCCCCGCGCAGGATGTTCAGCACCTGGGGCAGTTCATCCAAGCTGAAGCGGCGCGCGAACAGCCCCACCTTGGTGAAGCGCGGATCGTTCGCCTCCGCGTACAGCCCGGCGCCGATGTGCTCCGCGTTCTCCACCATGGTGCGCAGCTTGAACACCGTGAAATCTTGGCCGTGGCGGCCGACGCGCACCTGACGGAACAGCGCGCCACCAGGGCTCTCGAGGCGGATCGCGAGCCCCAACGCCAGCGACACCGGCAGCACCAGCGGCGCGCTCAACGCGCAGAGCGTGAGATCGAGCGCGCGCTTGGCGAGCTCGCTCCCGCCAGCCTCCGATCGCGTCACGGCGCGCCCTCTCCCGGCCACGTGACGCGGTGCTCGGGCAGCACCGAGATGGTGTGCTCTGGCGCCTTCGGCGTGTAGCGCGCCACCTCCGGGTGCGCGAGGAAGTCCTCCTTCAACACCGCGACCCGCAATTGATCGTGGAACTGACCTTCTCGGTAGATGTGCTGACGGCTCACGCCCTCCACGCGCCAGCCGCAGCGCTCCACGTAGGCTTTGTAAGACCCCAGGTTGTACGGGAGGATCTCCCCCCACAGGCGGTTCAAACCCACTTGGAAAAACGCGTAGGCCATCAGCGTCATGATGGCGTCGGTGCCGTAGCCCTTGCCCCGCGCTGAGGGGGCGCCGAGCTTGAGCGCCGTCAAGGCGTGGCGATTTTGCCAGTCGATTTGCCACAGGCCGGTGAGGCCGAGCGGCTCGCCCTCCAGCGACTCCACCATCCAGCGCTGGTTCTTGGAGTCCGACTTCGCGCGCGCGAACCACTCGCGCTGGGCGCTGACCGACGCGGGGAAGCTGAAGCCGCCCACCAGCCGGGAGATCTCCGGGTCATTCAACCACGCGACGAGCAGCGGCTGATCGTCGTCCTCCAGCGCCCGGAAGCGCACCTTGTTCCCCACGATCATGGGTGGTACTTACCTCACGCCCAGGGCGCCCGCTAGCGTGACGGCAGGCCGTCATCCGCCCGCCACGTGGGTTCCCCCCCGCATGGGTTCCCCCGCTGCACGCTCGCCGCGCTACACTTTCGTCCCCACGAACAGAGTCCGAGAGCATGCCCTGGGAACACGGGTCGATCCTCACCCTACCCTCGTTCGACCCATCCGCCGACGCGGAGCCCGCGCCGTGGGCGGGGGCCCCGCTGTACGGCTCGGGGCGCGCGGCGCTGGTCGCGCTGCTCCGGCACGGCCGAGCGACCCACGGGTGGCGGCGGCTGCTGGTGCCCGCCTACCTGTGCCAAGAGGTGGTGGCGGCCGCTCGGCGTGAGATCCCCGTCGTGGCCTACCCCGACAGCCCGCTCTCGCCCGCGGCCGCCATGAGCAGCACCCCTGATGATCTGGCGCCCGACGAGAGTAGTTTCCTCACGGAAACTGGCGACGCAGTCCTGATCGTCAACACGCTGGGCCTCCGCGCCCGCGGCTCCCTCGCCCCGCCACCGGGCGTCTTCACCATCGAAGATCACACTCACGATCCGTGGTCCCCCTGGTGCCAGCAGAGCAGCGCGGACTACGCCCTGGTCGCGCTGCGCAAGACGCTCCCGCTGCCCGACGGCGGCGCGCTGTGGTCCCCGCGCGGGCACGCGCTCCCGGGCGCTCCCCAGCGCTCGACGGAGCACGAGGCGCTGGCCGAGCGCCAGCTGGCGGCGCAGCTCTTGAAGGCGCTCTACTTACGAGGGCACGCGATCGACAAACAGACTTACCTCAGGCTCGCCGCCGAGGCGGAGGCCGGCATCGCGGAGGGTGAGCCGGTCGCCATGAGCCGCGCGGGGGAGGCGCTGTTACCCAGCTTCCCTGCCCTTCGCTGGCGTGAGCGGCGGCGACTGAGCTTCGAGCACGGCGCGGAGCAGCTCCGCGCGCCGCTCGACGAGCTGGGGCATCAGCTGCTGCTGCCAGCGCCAGGCGCCACGTCCTTCGGGCTCACGGTGTGCTTCGCGAGCGGCGAGGCGCGGGACCAGGTGCGGCGGGCGCTGATCGAGCGCGCGGTGTACCCCGCGATTTTGTGGGATCTGAGCGCGCCCGCGCTGCCGCTCGACGAGCGGGTGGTGGCGCTCTCACGCCGCTGTTTCACCCTCCACTGTGACTACCGCTCCACGCCCCAAGACATCGATCGCGTCGCCGAGCACCTCCTGACCGCCGCCCGCGCGTGCTGAGCACCCGAACGACCACGCCGAACCGCCCCACCGCCACCATGCCCCGCCTCTACCTCTCGCCGCCGCACATGGGCCCCGACGAGCGCGCCCTGCTGCTCGACGCCTTCGACTCCAACTGGATCGCGCCCCTCGGCCCCCACGTGGACGCGTTCGAGGCCGAGCTCGCGGCGGTGGTCAGTGGGGATGAGGCAGTGCCCCACGTGGGCGCCCCAGCTATAGTCAGTGGAGCTGACCATGAGCCTCACGGCGACGCCGAGCGCCGTACGGCACACGCAACGCCTCACGTGGCCGCGCTCTCGAGCGGGACCGCGGCGCTGCACCTCGCGCTCAGGCTGCTCGGCGTGAGCCCCGGCGATCGGGTGTGGGTGTCGAGCTTCACCTTCGCGGCCAGCGCGAACGCCGTCACCTACCTGGGCGCCACCCCGGTGCTGGTCGACAGCGAGCCGCGCACCTGGAACATCGACCCCGATTTGGTGGCGGAGGAGCTGCCCCGCGCGGCCCAGCGCGGCGAGCTGCCCAAGGCGCTGATCGCCGTCGATCTGTACGGCCAGTGCGCGGACTACGCGCGCCTGCAAGCCGCCTGCGCGCCCTACGAGGTCCCCATCATTGAGGACGCCGCCGAGGCGCTCGGCGCGCGCTACCACGGCGCGCCCGCTGGCAGCTTCGGCGCGCTCAGCGCCTTCTCGTTCAACGGCAACAAGATCATCACCACCAGCGGCGGCGGCGCCCTGTGCGGCTCGAGCCAGGAGCTCATCCTGCGCGCCCGCGCGCTGGCGAGCCAGGCCCGCGAGCCCTTCCCCCACTACGAGCACCGTGAGGTCGGCTACAACTACCGCCTGAGCAACCTGCTCGCCGCCGTGGGGCGCGGGCAGCTTCGTCAGCTGAGCTCACGAGTCGCCGCGCGGCGCGCGCACTTCGAGCGCTACGTGACCGAGCTGGGTGAGCTGCCAGGGCTCAGCTGGATGCCCGAGCCGGAGGGCTACTTCTCCACCCGTTGGCTGACTTGCCTGCTGCTCGAACCGAGCGCCGCCCGCGCCACCCCCGAGGCGCTGCGGCTCGCCCTCGAAGCCGAGGACATCGAGGCGCGCCCGCTGTGGAAGCCGATGCACCTCCAACCCGCCTTCCAGGGCTGCCAGGCCTTGGGTGGCGCGGTGAGCGAGCGGCTGTTCGCGACCGGCCTGTGCTTGCCGAGCGGCAGCGCCATGACCTCGGTCGAGCAAGACCGCGTGATCGACGTGTTGCGCCGCCACCTCGCGTAGCGGCTCCGCGACATGAACCGCCACCCAGAGCTCAGAGACATGAACCGCCACCCAGCTCCGGCTGGGCGCCGCGCGCCCCTCGGCGGCGCCGTCCAGGGCGCCAGGGCCGCCCAGCGACCCGCCAAACCCCCCGATCCCCGGCGCGAGATCGGCTCGGCCTGCCAAGCACTCCATCACCGCCACACATCGGCCGACAAGCCGAGGCATTTGTGACAAGATCGCCACCATGCGGTTACGTGGAGTTCACATCGCGGTGCTCGGCGCCTGCCTCGGATCGATCTACGCGTGCAGTGACGACGACGGGGGCGGGGGCGGCGGGGGTAGCGGCGCTCAGGGTGGCGCGGCGGGCAGCGGCGGGACGGACGCCGGCGCCTGTCCCAGCGACTTCGAGGTCGGCGACCCGAACGGCCACGCGGACGTGTACGGCGCCAAGGCGGCGGGTCAGGCTCGAGCAGGTAGGCTGACGAACACCGCGGATATCGTGCAGCCGGCGCACGGGCGCCAGCGAGTCGAGGTCGGCGACTTCATCCTCGTGAACGACAAGATAGCGGTCACCATCGAGGACAAGGGCCTGAGCGACGGCTACGCGCGCTTCGGCGGGGAGATCTTGGCCATCGATCAGGTGGGCGAGGATGGCCGCCCCCGCGGCCTGTCGCGCTACAACGAGACCCTGATGTCGCTGTCGATCCAGATGATCGATCCGACCAGCGTCAGCGTCATCAACGACGGCAGCGACGGCGAGGCCGCGGTGGTGCGGGTCACGGGGCCGCTCACCGCCATCCCGTTCTTGAACGGCGCGCTCTCGGCGCTCTTCCCCCGCCGCTACGAGGCGAACGCCGCCTACGACTACATCTTGGAGCCCGGCTCGGAGCGACTCCAGATCAGGGTCGGCATCGCCAACCCAGGGGACTCGCCGATGAACATCGCGGACGGCGCCATCACCGACGAGATGCACGGCTTCTTCCAGCTGAACCACAGCCAGTTCGTCAGCCCCGAGCTCGGCTTCGGCTCCGCCAGGGGTGAGCACGCCTGGGGCGGCTTCATCTCAGGACCGTGGAACTTCGCTTGGCGGCTTCCGCACGGAAAGAAGCTCAGCGCCGCCGTCGAGATCAGCGGCTTCCAATACTTCACTGGGCCCGGCTTCGTCGCCGAGGCGTGCGCGGTCACCTGGAACGATCACGTGGAGCTGATCGGCGGCGGCCCGGACTACGACGGCCTGCGCGAGGCGATCCGGCGCGTCGATGAAGAGGCGGCGTGGGCGCCCGTGACCGGCCGCGTGGTGGACCAGAGCGGCGCCCCGGTGGCGGGCGCCTGGGTTCACGCGCAGAGCCCGAGCGGCGACTACCTGAGCCGCGCCCAGTCGGGCGCCGATGGCAGCTACACCGTGCACGTGCCGAGCGGCGGCGCGCGGCTCATCCCGCACCGGCCCGGCTACCCGCTCGGCGCCGGGGAGACGGTGAGCGGCACGACGAGCGATCTGGATCTACGCCTAGAAGCCGCAGGGAAAATCCGCGTGATCGCGACGGACGCCGACAGCGGCGCGGCGCTCCCGGTGCGCGTGCAGGTGATCCCGAGCGCGCCCGCGCCCGCGACACCAGCGGCGTTCGGCGTGCTCGACGAGGTGAACGGTCGGCTGCATCAAGAGTTCGCGGTCACCGGCGACACCACCTTGGCGGTGCCACCGGGCGAGCACCGCGTGGTGGTGAGCCGCGGCTTCGAGTGGGAGCTCAGCGACACGCAGGTGACCGTCGCCGCCGGCGCCACCGAGACCATCAACGCGGTGCTCGAACGCAGCGTGGACTCCACCGGCATCATGTGCGCGGACTTCCACATCCACTCGCACCAGAGCGCGGACTCACCCGATCCGGTCGACCTCAAGGTGCGGAGCGCCGTCGCCGACGGCCTCGAGATCCCCGTCTCCAGCGAGCACGAGTGGGTGATCGACTTCCAGCCCGTGATCGAGGCGCTCGGCCTCGCGGACTGGGCCTTCGGCATGCCGAGCGAGGAGCTCACCACCTTCACCTGGGGGCACTTCGGCGTGGTGCCGCTCTTGCCGCGGGCCGACGCCGTGAACAACGGCGCCATCGAGTGGATCGGGCTGAAGCCCCCGGAGATGTTCGCCTCCGTGCGCGCCTTGCCGGAGAACCCGGTGTTCATCATCAACCACCCGAGCGGCGGTGGCTTCGGCGCCTACTTCAGCGCCGCGCGGCTCGACCGCACCACGGGCGAGGGCCGCGCGACGGATCTGTGGAGCACCAACTTCGACGCCATCGAGGTGTTCAACGACTCGAGCTTCGACGCCAACCGGACCAAGAGCGTGGCTGACTGGTTCGCGCTCCTGAACGCCGGGCACACCTTTTGGGCCACAGGCGCCTCGGACAGCCACAAGGTCCGCACCTCACCCGTCGGCTACCCGCGCACCTGCATGAGCTTTGGTCACGACGATCCGCGGCAGCTCACCATCAACACCGTGCGCGACACCATGGCGGGCGGCGCCTCCACCATCTCGGGCGGCCTCTTGATGCAAGTGGAGGGCCCCGGCGGCACAGGGCCAGGCTCCACGCTGAGCGGCAGTAGTGAGGTCGATTTCACCGTCACGGTGCAAGGCCCCAGCTGGATCAGCGGAGGCACCCTGGAGATCATCGTCGACGGCGAGACGGTCGAGGAGCAGCCCCTGCTCCCCGCGGGCGCAGGCACCGGCAACCGCTACGTGAACCTGGTGACGGTCAGCTTCGACACCAGTCGTCCGCGGAGCTGGGTGGTGATGCACGTGCGCGGCGACGGCGACCTCTCACCAGTGCACCCCGGGCGTGAGGTGTTCGCCGTGGCGAACCCCATCTTCTTCCAAGACTGATTCGTCAGGGGACGTTTCTATCGCGGATCTGCTACGCGCGGTTGACCGCGGCGCCTCCAAGCCTGATTCGTCAGATCAACGTTCGAATTGCGCTCCCCACCGGGGTCGCAGCACCGCCGGGCTCGATCTAGAGCGAGGGTTGGGGGTTGGCTAGCGCTCGCTCCAGCCTGAGCTGCCCGCTCATGCGCCGAGCGGCGCCCGCTCGGTGCGCCCGCGTCGCCCCGGCGCGTCACTTGTCCCGCACCGCGCGCTGTCGCTAGAAAGAGCGCCATGACGCTCAGGGCACCGCTCGCGCGCTCGCGCATCACCCTGTGTGCGCTGGCGCTGCTCGCCTGCGATCGCGCGCCGCGCGAGCCCGCCGAGAGCACCCCGAACGCCAGCGCCGCGCCGAGCGCGCCAGCACCCAGCGCCGAGCCCAAAGCCTCGGCGCCCGCGCCGCTACCGCCGCTGAGCGTGCTCTTGATCACGGTGGACTCGCTGCGCGCCGACATGCCCTGGACAGGCTACCCGCGCGACGTCGCCCCCAACTTGAGCCGCCTCGCCGCCGAGGGCGTCGTCTACAGCCACGCCTACGCGCTCTCGAGCTACACCTCGATGTCCCTCGCCGGGCTGATGGCGGGCAGGCACCCGAGCGAGCTCCCGCGCGACGGGCGCGCGACCAGCTCCTTCTTACCGGAGGCCGACTTCCTCGCGGAGCACGCGGCGGCCGCTGGCCTCCACACCATCGGCGTGCATGGTCATGTCTACTTCCTAGGTGCCACCGGGATAAGCCAGGGCTTCGCGCGCTGGCGCCTGTTCCCGAAGATCGTGCTGCACCCCGCGCGCGAAGGCGCCGTGGTGGACCCCACCCTCACGGATCTGCTGCTGGAGGAGCTGCGCGAGCACCACCAGAAGCCCGCGGCGCCGCGCTCGTTCTCCTGGGTCCACTACATGGATCCGCATTTCTCCTACGTGCGGCACCCCGGCGTCGAGCCCTACCGCGGCAGCCCCTACGCCGAAGGTCAGGATCCAGTGCCACCTGGCGCGCCGCTCAGCGCCGTGGGTCAGTCACTGAGAAACCAGTACGACGGTGAGGTGCGCCACACGGATCAACAGATCGGTCGGCTGCTCACGGAGCTGTCCAAGGAGCCCTGGGCAGACGAGCTAGCCATCGTGGTGACGGCGGATCACGGCGAGGCCTTCGGTGAGCACAAGAGCTACTTCGAGCACGGCTTCCTGCTCTATGAGGTGACCACGCGCGTGCCGCTGCTCTTCAAGATCCCAGGGGTCGCGCCCCGCCGCATCGACGCGCGCCGGAGCCACCTGGACCTAGCGCGTACGCTGCTCGAGCTCTTGAACGTGGAGGCGCCGAGCGCGATGCGCGGCGAGTCGCTGGTGCCCGAGCTGCGCGGACTCGTCACGCCAACTGACCGTGACATCGTGATCGACATGCCCTACACCGATCAGAGCCCGCGCCGCCGCGCGCTGATCCACGGTGACCTGAAGCTCATCGTCACTGAAACGGACCAACGCCCCCAGCTGTTCGACCTCGAGGCCGATCCGAGCGAGCGCCAGGACCTGGGCGCCGACACCGAGCGCGCGGCTCCCCTGCTCGAGCGCCTGAAGCAGCTGGAGGCGGCGCGCCCCGACTACCCCGCCCCCAGGCTCTCCCGCCGCCAATACTGAGCCGACCAGCTCGCCACGCTGAGCCGAGGCGCGCGACGTCGTGATGACGCGGTGCCGTCCAACCCCCCTAGACCCTTGCGCGCGCTGACGGCGCCGAGCATCCACACACGGCACCGCCAGCTGCGGCTCGCGTCAGCCTCACAGCGCGCGGCGACAAAAAAGCGACGGGCGCCCGCTCCTCGCAGGCGCCCGCAGCTCAGGCTCCCTGACTGACGTCAGGCTTGCCCGGTCGCCATCGCGGCGACCTCGCTCGCGAAGTCGTCTTCCTTCTTCTCCACGCCCTCGCCGCGCTCGAAGCGCGCCATGTCGAGCAGCGTCAGGCTGGTGCCGATCGCCGCCTGGGTGTCGGCGCGCAGCTCGTCCACCGTCTTGCCGGTCTCGATCACGCTGGCCTGCTCCACCAGGCACACCTCGCGCAGCCACTTGGCGACCTTGCCCTCGATGATCTTGGGGCGCGCCGCCTCCGGCTTGCCCTCCTCCGCGAGCTGCGCCCCGAAGATCTCCTCCTGCTTGGCCACCAGCGCCTGATCCACCTGCTCCTTGTTCAGGAACAGCGGGGCCATCGCGGCCGCCTGCATCGCCGAGTCGTCCAGGAACTTGTCGAGCTCCGGCTTCTTCAGCGCGGCCTCGTCACCCAGCTGGGCGCTGAGCAGCACGCCCACCTTACCGCCCATGTGCACGTAGGAGCGCACGACGCCCGCGCCTTCGACGCGGAGGCGCGCCCAGCGGCGCACGATCACGTTCTCACCCAGCTTGCCGACCAGCGCCGCGCGGACCTCCTCCACGCTGCCGCCGCCCGCGGGGTACGGCTCTGCGCCGAGATCGGCGCCCTCTGGAGCCGCCTCCGCCGCGAGCAGCACCTGCTCCACGAACGCCTTGAAGTCCGCGTTGCGGGCCGCAAAATCCGTCTGGATATTGACCTCGACCAGCACGCCGCTCTTGCCGTCGGCCGCGACCTTGGCGGCGACCTCGCCTTCGGCGGCCGCGTTCCCGGCGCGCTTGGCGCTCTTGGCGAGGCCCTTCTTCAAGATGACCTCGATTGCCTTCTCGATGTCGCCTTCAGCCTCTGCGAGGGCCGACTTACAGTCGGCGAGCCCTGCCTGCGTGCGATCGCGCAGCTCCTTCACGAGCTGCATGGTGACCTGAGCCATGTTGTTCTCTCTCTCTCAAACCGGGCCACGAGGCCCGACCGTGGGTTCACCGGCGCGAGCCACGGGGGGCCACGTCGGCGAGGGAAGCAGCGGGCCTCGGCTTGCGAGGCCCTTGGGTTCTTGGAGCGACCAGCGGTGAACCGCTCTTCGCTCCGGGGACCGTGGTCCGAGCCGCGGCCAGTGACTGGCGCGCGGCTCGGAGGCTGGAGGCAGCACGCCTGACCATCAGGCGCCCCACCCATCGCGCACACACAGGCGGCGATCGAGGCGGGGAGCAGGCGCTCAGCTGCGGCTGCGCATCACGAGCGTCTCAGGGCCACGCGGGCCACGCTCGCGCTCGCTACGCTCACCGCGGCCGTTCACCTGATCACGCCGCCGTGAGGCGCCGATGACGCAAGCATCGGCGATCGCGCTGGTGATGAGCCGGATGGAGCGGATGGCGTCGTCGTTGCCCGGAATCACGTAGTCGATTTGATCCGGGTTGCAGTTGGTGTCCGTGATGGCCACCACCGGCACCTTGAGCTTGCGCGCCTCGCTCACGGCGATCTGCTCCTGCGCCGGGTCGATGACGAACATCGCCTGGGGGATGGAGCCCATGCCCTTGAGCCCGCCGATGTACTTCTCCAGGCGCTCGCGCTCACGCTCGAGGCGCACCGTCTCCTTCTTCACCAGCTGCTCGTAGGTGCCGTCCTCCTTCATGCGCTCCAAGGTGCGGAGGCGCTCGAGACCACCCTTCATGGTGCGGAAGTTGGTCATGGTGCCGCCGAGCCAGCGGTTGGTGACGTAGAACATGCCCGCGCGGCTCGCCTCCTCGCGCACGATGTCCTGCGCCTGACGCTTGGTGCCGACGAACAGCACGTGGCCGCCGCGCGAAGCGACGTCCTGCACGAACTCGAACGCCTTGCGAAACAGCGTGACGGTGCGATCCAAGTCGATGATGTGGACGCCGTTGCGCGCGCCGTAGATGTACGGCCGCATCTTCGGGTTCCAGCGCTTCGTCTGGTGGCCGAAGTGCACGCCGGCCTCGAACAGCTCCCGCACGCCCATCGGGTCGGCGGGATCGCGCAGGAGGCGCTCGGTCTGGGACTTCTCGGGGGCTGCTACTGCTACTTGCTCTTCACTCATGTGGCGCTCCTGTTCCGGTTGAGCCTCCACCCCGCTTCGAACGCCAACCTGACCGAAGCCAGGCACCGGGACGCTCGAGTCGCGCGCGAGGTGTGTGTCTTGGAGAATCGCCCGCCCCAACGAGCGAGCGCCCCTGGTCGACCAGGGGGCGCGGACTCTACGGCAAAGGACCCCCTCCGTAAAGGCGCGCGCCGCCGAAAATGGGCCGAACGACGCGCCTGAGCTCCTCAGGTTGCTCGAAGCCCTTCCAGCGCAAGGAGCGCGCAGGGCCGGTGAAGCGCCCAGCGTGGCCCCCACTACCACGAGCCGAGCCAAACCCCTAGACCGGCCGCAAGGCCGATCCCCAGGGTCATCCCCAGGACGATGAACGGTCTACCGTTTGTCGTCCTCCAATGAGCAACCAGAGCGGCGCGAAGGGAAGCTGAGGGAGCGGCCCGTGGCGCGGCCATGGAGGAGGCTCGGGCGACTGATGGCGACGGCAGCGAAGGGTGCGACGACCGGAGCGGAGCATGGCCAGCTGGCTCCGGGGTGGGTGGCTCCAGGGTCACGCGTGGGACGGGCCCGGCTCGAGTGGCGTCGAACGCGGCTGGCTCAGGGAAGGTGTCGTTGGGCTCCTCACGGGTGACGTCGAGGCGGGCTTCGCTCGGTGAGGCGGGTGAGCCCCCAGCGGCAGCGCGGCCCTCATTGGCGCGGTGTCCATGGTTCGTCAATCTGACAGTATACCCGCCATGCACCGCGCGCTCGGGAGCGCCATCGACGCGCGTGGCTTCGCTCGGCGCCTCCTGCGCCACGTTCGGCGGATCGCCCTGCGCGGCGAGCAGCTGCTCCACCAGCGGCGGGCAGCGATCGCTCAACCGAGCGCGCTGACCGCTCACCTCGTCCCCCGCGCCGAGCGGCAGGCCCGCCGCCACCTCGATCAGCGCCTGGCGCGCAGCGAGCGCGGTCACCGGGCGGCGACGTGGGTCGCGGGCGAGCAGCCGCGCCACCAGCGAGTCGAGCGCCGCCGGCAGCTCGGGCACGATGGACCTCAAGGAGGGCGGCGCGGCGCCGAGGCGCCCCATCACCCCCTGGCGATCGTCGAAAGGGCGCTCCCCGGTCAGGAGCTCGAATAAGATCAGGCCCACGGCGTACACATCCGTGCGACCGTCGACCGCCCCTCCCCGCGCCTGCTCGGGCGCCATGTAGCGCGGCGTCCCCACCGCCATGCCCTCGGCGGTCAGCCCCTGCGCGCCGAACGCCACCTTCGCCACCCCGAAGTCCAAGAGCTTGATCTGACCCGTCAGGGTGACGAACACGTTCGCCGGCTTCACGTCGCGGTGGATGATGCCCACCGCGTGCGCCGCGCCCAGCCCCGCGAGCATCTCCGCGGCCATCCGCAGCGCGACCGTCGGGGGCACCGCGCCACGCCGCCGCATGAACGCGCGCAGCGTCTCCCCCTCGAGCCGCTCCATCACGAAGTACGGCGCCCCGGTGCTGCAGGCGCCCGCGTCGGTCACGGCCACGATGTGGGGGCTCTCGAGCTGCGCCAGCGCGCGCCACTCGTTGCGCAGCCGCTCGCCGAGCTCCGGGCGCCCGCCGATCAGCGATTTGAGCACGAAGCGCTTGCCCAAGGTGACGTGCTCCACCTCGTACACACACCCCATGCCCCCCGCGCCGACGAGCTCCATCACGCGGTATGGGGTGCCAGGGACGCGCTCTCCGATTCGAAATGGGTACCGCTCGAGCAGCGCGGCGAGATCCTCGGCGGGGGCGGCTGGCATGGGCTCTGGGTCGGCGCGCCGCGCGGCGGGTTGCGACGGAAAGGCGCACCCCGCGCCCCTCGGAGAACAGGGCTCGCCTGGCGCGAGGAAAACGCCAGCCCTCGGCGCACGGCACCGAACATCGACTAAGCTCCGCGCCCGTGAGCATCACCCGCGAACAAGCCGAGCACGTGGCGCACCTCGCGCGCCTCACGCTCACCCCCGCCGAGCTCGATCGCTTGGGCGCCGAGCTCTCCCAGATCCTCGAGTACATGGGGCAGCTCGCCGAGCTCGACGTCGCTCACCTGGACGCGCCCCCGAGCGCCACTCCGCTCGACCCCCTGGACGAGCCACCCCGAGCCGACGCGTCACTCACCGCCGCGAGCGGCGCGCTCCGCGAGGACACGCCGCAGCCAGGGCTCAGCCGCGAGCAAGCGCTCGCCGAGGCGCCGCGCGCGGTGAGCGGCAGCTTCGCGGTGCCGCGCTTCGTGGAGGAGCCGTGACCACGGCACCCCATCGAGCAGCGCCGCGCGACGGCGCGCGTCTCAGAGAGGACACCTGACCATGGCGCCCCATCGAGCAGCGCCGCACGAGGGCGCGCCCCAGGGAGATCACGACGCGCCTCGCGACGGCGCGTCGCAGGCCGCGCGCGCGCTCCGAGAGCGCGTCGCGCGTGGCGACGTCAGCGCGGAGCAAGTCGTCAGTGAGGCGCTCGAGCGCATCGACGCGCACGCCGAGCTGGGCGCCTTCCTCCACGTCGCGCGGGGAGCGGCGCAGGACCAAGCGCGCGCCGTCGACGCCAAGCGACGCGCGGGGGAGCCGCTCGGCGCCTTGGCGGGCGTGCCGGTGGCGGTGAAGGACTCGCTGGTGACGCGAGATGCCCCCACCACCGCGGGCTCGCGCATCCTCACCCGCACCGGTGAGCTCCAGAGCGCCTGGCGCCCACCTTATGACGCCCACGTCGTGGAGCGGCTCCGCGCGAGCGACGCGATCTTGATCGGCAAGACCAACCTGGACGAGCTGGCGATGGGCTCCTCCAGCGAGCACTCGGCGTTTTTCCCCGTGAAAAATCCTTGGGATCTCACGCGCAGCCCCGGCGGCTCGAGCGGCGGCTCGGCGGCCAGCGTGAGCGCGGCGCTCACGCCGCTCTCGCTGGGGAGCGACACCGGTGGCTCCATCCGTCAGCCAGCCGCCTTTTGCGGCGTGGTGGGCCTCAAGCCGAGCTACGGTCGGGTGTCGCGCTATGGCCTGGTGGCCTTCGCCTCCAGCCTGGACGTGGTGGGCCCCTTCGCGCGCGACGTGCGCGACGCCGCGCTCCTGTTCGACGTCATCGCTGGTCATGATCCGCGTGATCAGACCAGCGCCCGAGCCCCATCGGCCCCCACCGCCGAGGCGCTCGAGCGGCTCACCCTCCAAGATCTCGAGGGGCTCCGCGTGGGCCTGCCGCGCGAGCACTACGAGGCCGAGCTCCACCCAGAGGTGCGCGCCGCGCTCAACCGCCTCCAAGCCGCGCTCACCGAGGCGGGCGCCACCGTCGTGGAGACACGGCTCCCGAGCACCCGCTACGCGGTCGCCAGCTACTACGTGATCGCGACCGCGGAGGCCTCGAGCAACCTCTCGCGCTTCGACGGCGTGCGCTTCGGGCTGCGCGCCGAGCCCTCGGGCGGCGATCTCCACGCGCTCTACGCCGAGACCCGCGGGCGCGGCTTCGGCGCCGAGGTGAAGCGGCGGATCTTGCTCGGCACTTACGCGCTCAGCGCCGGCTACTACGACGCGTACTACCGGCGCGCCCAGGCGGCGCGGCGCGCGATCACCGCGGAGCTCGAGGCCGCGCTCGAGCAGGTGGACGTCCTGCTCACCCCGACGGCGCCGGAGCCAGCCTTCCGCCTCGGCGAGCGCACGCGGGATCCGCTCGCCATGTACCTCACGGATCTGCTGACCCTGCCCGCTTCGCTGGCGGGCCTCCCGGCGATCTCGCTTCCGTGCGGATTCACCGGCGCCAGCCAGGAGCACCTGGCCTTGCCCATCGGCTGCCAGCTGATCGGGCGCCGTCTTCGGGAGCCGGAGCTGCTCCGCGCCGCGCGCCTCGTGGAGCTGCTGCTCGATCTGCCAGGTGAGCCAGCCCCAGCGCTCGGCGGGCGCCCAGCGCAGCAGGGCGAGGCCCTGACCACCCAGCCCACGACGTAAGCCAGGATGACGACTGAGCCTCACGCGCCTCCCGACCCGCTGAACGCGCTGCGCGCCCGCTCGCTCGAGCCGGGCGACGCCGAGGCGCTGGCGGCGCTGTTCGACGTGAGCCGCACCCCCTGCCACTGCCGCTGGTATGATTTCCACGGAGATAAAAATGAGTGGCTCGACCGCTGCTACAACCGCCCCGAAGAGAACCGCGAGGAGCTGCTCCGCGCGGTCTCGACCCAGAGCATCGACGGCGTCGTCGCGCTCCAGGGAGCGGAGGTGGTGGGCTGGATGCGGCTGTCATGGTCAACAGAGCTGACCAAACACTACGAGCAGCGCATCTACCGCGGACTCCCCTGCTTCGAAGGGGATCGCAGCCGGGTGATGGCCATCGGCTGCTTCCTGGTGGCGCCGGCGCTGCGCCTCCAGGGCGTGCCCCGCCTCCTCCTCCAGGCGGGCATCGCGCGCGCCGAGGCGCTCGGCGCGACCCAGCTGGAGGCCTTCCCCCACCGCGCCACGGGGCTCCCCCGGGAGGCGCTCTTCACCGGGCGCTTCGAGCTCTTGCAGGAGCTCGGCTTCGAGGTCGTGAGCGATTTTCAGCCCTACCCGGTGCTGCGCTACGCGCTTCACCACTGAACCCCCCGTATGCGGTCGACGCCCATGTCGACCCACCTGTCGTGCGACCGCCGCTCAAACCCACACGGTGCGATGAGGGAGCACACAGTGGGACAAAAGCGACATGACGACGTCCGTCGTCCGGCTCGGGGCGAAGCACGACCGAACAACTGACGTAATCCCTGTTTTTTGGGGGGTTGGTAGCGCTGGGGCCCACCGCGCGGCGCCGCAGTCAGCGAGCGGCCCAAGCGCTCGGCCCACACGCTCTCACTCGTGCGACGCCGCAGGGCCGCGCCATTTGTCGTTGAAACACGCTGGGTTGCGCCGGGCAGCGGCGCGCGCACCCCAGCTCGGCTGTCGAGCGCCGCGCCGCGAAGCGGGGAGCCCAGAGCGCAGCCACCCAACCTGGAGTCTCCGAACAGCGGTTGCGCAGCGCGCGCCGCGGAGCCACGTTGAGGGGGAGTGCGGTCGCAGGGTCTGGTTGCGAGCCCTGCCATTCACGGCGCGGCGCGCGCTGGGACTGACGAGGCACCTCACGGCGGCCCGCGCGCCGTCACCCAGCGGCCCCTGCCGCCGTCCTTGCGCCTCACGCCGTGAAGCCGCGCGGCAGCTGCCAAACCCCCACCCCCGTCGTGCGCCTCCTCGAAGGCAATGGTCTTGCCTGGTCAACGGCACTGCCGAGCGAATACTCAGAAGAGCTGCCCGCTGCCATGAAAGAACAGCTGAGACTCCGCCGCATGAACTTGCTCTCGGGCTTGGCCGTGCGCTTGACCGCGGAGTCGGCGGGCGGCTTGCTCGACGACACGCTGGGGCTCTTGCTCATGGGGCTCAGCGCGCCGGCTGGGGTCGCGCTGCAGGCGGAGGCGACGCCGCGCGTGGTGGCGGAGCGCGGGTTCCAGGCGCCCTCGCTGGCGCGCGAGGTGCTCGCGCAGATCGCCACGCAGGCGCTGAGCACGCGGCGCCCGATCGTCATGAACGACGTGCGCGCGCACGCCGCCGAGCTGGCCCACGTGGGTGAGCTGGCGACGCTCGGCTTCCAGGCGCTGATCGCGGTGCCGGTGCTCCATCGACGCGAGCGCCTGGCGGCGCTGATCGTGTTGTTCCCGCACAGCGTGGCGGTGGATGAAGAGGGCGTCGACTTCGCGCGCGCGGTCACCAACGTGCTGGCGCTGGCGATGGTGGGTGAGGCGCGCTCGCTGGCGGTGGCGAGCCAGTCACCTCCACAAGAGGAGCTCTTGCTCGCCTCCACCATCGCGCACGAGCTGCGCGGCCCGGTGGGCGCCTTGGCGCTCCAGCTGGAAGAGCAAGAGCGGCTCGTGAGCGAGATCGAGGCGGTGGCGGGCCCGAGCGACACCGCGCTGGGCGCGAGCATCTCCGAGCTCGAGGAGCTCACGCGCGACGTGCAAGCGGTGGTGGGGCGGCTCAGGCAGCTGGTCACCCAGCTGGGTCAGGCGGGCGCGACGCCGAGCCCGCTCGAGCTGCTCGATCTCTCCGAGGTGGTGCGCGAGGCGCTGGCCGAGCGCCGGCCGCACCTCGAGCGCCTCGGGATCGGCTGCGAGGTGCAGCTCGGAGACGACTGCGAGGTGGTGGGGCGGCGCGCTGACGTACGGCGCGCCACCCTGGCGCTGCTCGAGTACGCCGCCTCGCGCGCCGGTGAGCTCGGACGTCGGGTGTCGGTGAGTTGCACCGCCACCGAGGGCGGGGTCGCGCTGCGGATCGGGAGCAGCGGCAAGCCGCTCAGCGCGCTCGAGCAGCGCTCCCTCACCGCGGGTCACCTCGGCAGCGATCTGCGGCTCCGCATCGTCCAGGACATCCTGCGTGAGCACGGCGGCCACCTCGAGCTGCACCGCACCGCGAGTTATTCAGTGGTACTGACGATGCTGCTGCCCGCTGCCGAGCGCGGCAGCGGCGTGTTCGCGGTCCCTGAGAGCGCCACGCCGAGCGCCTCCCGGCGCGCTCAGGTGCTGCTGGTGGATGACGACGACGTGTTCGCGCGCACCATGCGCCGCGCGCTGAAGCCTCACCACGTGCACACCGCGAGCAGCGCCTCCGAGGCGGAGATCACCCTGATCGATCGTGGCTTCTTGCCTGACCTGGTGCTGTGCGACGTGCACTTGCCAGGGAGCAACGGGGACGAGCTCCACGCGCGCGTGGAGCGGCTCAGGCCAGAGCTCGCCGCGCGCTTCGTGTTCATCACCGGCGGCGCGCTCAGCCCCGAGCAGGCGGAGTACATCCGGCGCTCAGGGCGGGTGACGCTCCACAAGCCGCTCGATCTCGATCAGGTGCGCAAGATGCTCAGCGAGCTGAGCCCCAGCGGGATCAACAGCGAGCGCACCCCGAGCGTCCGCACCTTGAGCGGCGCCCCCAGCCAGCGCACGCCCAGCCAACGCTCGCCGAGTCAGCGCTCACCGAGCTCCGTCGGGCGCCGCGACAGCTAACACCGCGCCTCTAGCCAACACTGCGCTTTCAGCAACACTGCGCTTTCAGCAACACTGCGCTTTCAGCAACACAGCGCTTTCAGCAACACTGCGCCTTCAGCCAACACTGCAGTAACACTGAGCGTCAGCGCCGCAGCTGCTGCTCGAGGTTCTCCACCTCTTCGCGCGCCATGATGGCGCTGACCTTGAACGTGGCCTGGTAATAGGCCACCGCGCGCGCGTGCTCCCCAGCGCGCAACAGCGTGAGCACGTACGCCTTCGGGTCATCCGCGCCTGCGGCGGCGGGCTCGCTCGCGGGCGACGGCCCACCCAACGCGGGCGCGGGCGGAGGCGCACCATGAGGGCCGCCCTGGCCGGCAGCCGGCGGACCCATGGGCGCACCGAAACCCTGCTGCGGCCCCGCGGGAGCACCCCAAGCTGGCGGTGAGCCCGCGGGCGGTCCCCAACCCGCGGGCGGAGCGCCAGCTGGACCGCCCGCGACGGGCGCGACGAGCGCTGGCGCGAAGGTGGTCGGCGACGTGCCCAAGCTCGCCGTCGCGCGCTGCTGCAGCTCGGCCCAGATGGGCTCAGGCACCTGCTGCCACGCGCTGGGGATCGCCTGGCGCCCCTCCGCGAGCGCCGCGAGGGGCTGCGCCTCCTCCGTGGGTGGGAGGCCCGGCGACGACCACCACTGCCACACGGCTTGGTCGCCGCGGATGGTCACGCCGTACTGATAAGGGAGCCCCGGCGCCTGCCAAGTGAAGTGATCGCTCATGGCGCAGAAGATACCGAGATTCCGCCGCGCCGCTTATACTGAACAGCCGCGCGGCTGTCATTATTTGTCATATCTCGAAGTGAGCGCTGCGCTAGCTTCGGTCACGCCGCCCTCCTTCGACGCCACGTCTCCCTCGACGCCTCCCGAAACCACGCTGCACGCACACGACGCAGGTCCCGCCGCATGACTCGCCACCTCTACGTCCACCGGAGCAACCGCGCGGAGGCGCTCGCTGGCGCGCTGGCCGACCTGCTCCGGCGCCCGCCACGAGATCCGCTGCGCCCGGAGCGCTTGGTGGTCCAAGGCCGGGGGATGGCGACCTGGCTCAGCCAAGAGCTGGCGACGCGCCTCGGGATCTTCACCAACGCCGAGTTCCTCTACCCGCGCAACATGGTGCAGCACACCTACGCCGAGGTGCTGGGTCGCGCGGAGCTGCCGCTGCTCGGCGCCCAAGGTCAGCTTGCGTTACTTTTCGCGGTGCTGGAGGCGCTGTCCGAGCTGGCCGCGCAGCAGGGCGCGCAGCGCGCTAGCGCGGCGTCAGGTGGAGGCGCGGTGTCAGCTGGAAACGCAGTGTCGGCTGGGAGCGCCGCGCGTGACAGGAGCGCCGCGCGTGAGGCGGAGCGCGCCGTGGAGATCACATCAGCTCCGCTGACTCAACGTGAGCGCGCGGAGCTCGCGCCGCTCTTCAGCTACCTCACGGGGGACCTCGGTGGCCTGCGCGCCTACCAGCTCGCGGAGCGCGTGGCGCGCTGTTACGATCAGTACCTGCTATTCCGCCCGGAAATGATGCGCGCGTTCAGCGAGCCCGCGGACCACCCCATGAGCGGCGGCGCGGCGGCCTCCGCCGCCCTTCGCTGGCAGGCCGCGCTGTGGCGGCGCCTGCCAGCGCCCATCCGCGAAGGCCACATCGCGAACCTCGAGCCCGCCTTCGGCGAGCGGGTGGCCGAGCTGACGCGCACGGGGGAGCCGCATCAGCTGCCCGAGCGGCTGTGCGTCTTCGGCCTCTCCAGCCTGCCGCCGCTCTACCTCCGCACCCTGACGGCGCTGTCGCAGCTGATCGAGGTGCACCTGTTCATGCTCGTCCCCTCGCGCGAGTGGTTCGCGGATCGCGCGCCCAAGCGGCGCCCTTCGCTGCCGCAGCTCGCCCCGCTCCACCTGAGCGGTCACCCGCTCCTGATGAGCCTCGGGCAGCTCGGCGCCGATCTGCAGGCGCTGGTGGAGGAGCACGCGACCGACTACCAGGAGCCGCTGTCGTTGTTCGAGGACGCGGTACCTCAGGGAAGCGCGGTATTTCAGGGAAGCGCAGTACCTCAGGGAAGCGGCCCTGGTGACGCGGCGCCGCGGCTCCTGCACGCCTTGCAGCAGAGCCTGCTGGATTTGGAGGTGACGAGCGCCACCACCCAGGTGGTGCTCGATGACTCCATCCGCATCCACTCCTGCCACGGCCCGATGCGGGAGGTGGAGGTGCTGCACGACACCCTGCTCGATCTGCTGGCGCGCGATCCGACGCTCCAGCCTCAAGACATCGTGGTGATGGCGTCCGACATCGAGCGCTACGCGCCGCTGTTCGAGGCCGTGTTCGAGGAGGCGCGCGATCGCGCCGCGGAGACAGGCAAGCCCCAGCGCGCGCGGCGCTTCATCCCCTATCGCATCGCGGATCGCGCCGCGGCGACCGACGCCCCGGTGCTCGAGGGGCTCACGCGGCTGTTCGCGCTGGCTCCCTCGCGGCGCACCGCCAGCGAGCTCATGGACTTGCTCGGGCTCGCGCCGGTGGCGAAGCGCTTCGGCGTCGAGCAAGCCGAGCTCGAGCAGCTGAGCGAGTGGATCGACCAGAGCGGGATCCGCTGGGGTCAGGACGCCGCCGATCGCGCGCGGCACGGTCAGCCCGCGCTGCACCAGAACACCTGGCGCTTCGGGCTCGAGCGGCTGCTGCTCGGCTACAGCCTGCCTGGCCGCGGCGAGCGCACCTTCGAGGGCTGCTTGCCTCACGACGAGGTGGAGGGCCACGCGGCGGAGCTCGCTGGCAAGCTCGCTGAGTTCGCGGAGACGCTGAGCGAGGTGCTGGACGAGCTCGCGGAGCCACGCTCGCTCGCCGACTGGCACACCACCTTGAGCCGCAGCTTGGGGCGCCTGTTCGACGCCTCCGGCGATCATGCCTCGGAGCACCTCCGCGCGATGGCGGCGCTCGATCAGCTGCGCACCACCGCCGAGAGCACCGGCTTCCAGCGCGCGGTGCCGGCCCGGGTGATGAGCGCGCTGCTCGAGCGACAGCTGAGTGATGCCCACTCCGCCAAGAGCTTCCTCACCGGCGGCGTCACCCTGTGCGCCCTGGTGCCGATGCGCTCCATCCCGCGCCGCGTGGTGTGCCTCTTGGGCTTGAATGAAGCGGCGTTCCCGCGTCGCGATGAGCTGCTCCCGTTCGACCTCCAGCGTGAGGCACCGCGACGCGGGGATCGCTCGCGCCTGCTCGACGATCGCTACCTGTTCTTGGAGGCGCTGCTGTCCGCCCGCCAGCACCTGCACCTCAGCTACACCGGCCAGAGCATCCGCGACAACAGCGCGCTGCCGCCGAGCGTCGTGATCGACGAGCTCCTCGAGCACCTCGAGCGTTCCCACGGAGAAACTACCAAGCTCACGGGCGGCGCGCTCCGCGATCAGCTGGTCGTCAAGCACCCGCTCCAACCCTTCAGCCCCCGCTACTTCGAGCCGGGCTCGCGGCTCTTCAGCTACCGCGCCCCGCTCGCGCGCGGCGCGGCGGCGGCGCAGCGGCCGCGTGAGGCGACGCGCCCGCTGTTCTCCCACGCGCTGCCCGAGCGCGAGCTGCCCCCAGAGCTCCGGCTCGACGAGCTGAGCCATTTCCTCAAGGACCCAGGCGGCTACCTGCTCACCCAGCACCTGGGCGCGAGCCTCCCGCGGGAGCGGGCGGAGCTCGCCGATCGCGAGCCCCTCGATCTCGATCCGCTGGCGCGCTACGGCGTGGGCAGCGAGCTGCTACGGCTGCTGCTCCGGGGGCACGACGCCGAGCGAGGGCTCGAGCTCCTGCGCGCGCGGGGAGACGTGCCCCCGGGCGCGCTCGGCGCCGCGCTCTACCGCGATCTGGCGGCGGAGGCCGAGCAGCTGAGGCAGCTGTTCGTGGGGCTGACGGCGGGCGCCTCCCCCACCCCGGAGGCGCTCAGCGTCCCCTTGCCCGCTCGCGCGGGCGCGCCCGCCGTGGTGCTGCGCGGGGTCGTCAGTCATGTGTACGGGTCGCGCGCGGTGCGCCTCGAGTTCGTGCGCCCCTCGGCGAAGCACTTGCTCACGAGCTGGGTCGAGCACCTCGCGCGCTGCGCCGCGGCGGAGCATCGAGTCAGTAGTGTTGTCCATCAGCGCGCGCCCGTCGTTGGCCGCCCGGTGACGGACGTCGCGGTGCCGTCCAACCCCCCGAGCCAACCCACGCACTTGTCCACGGAGCTCATCACCCGCGCCGCTGCGTACGGAGACAGCGCCCCGCGGCGGCACCGCTTCGCCCCGGTGACGAACGCCGCCGAGCGGCTGGCCGAGCTCCACGCGCTGTACGTCATGGGCTCGCGGGAACCGTTGCCGTTCTTCCCGGACGCCGCCTTCGCGTGGGTGCGCGCCGAAGCCCGAAAGGACGCCCGCGCCGATCCGGTCCGCTCCGCGCGCGCCGTCTTGAGCACCACGTTCGAGCGCGCCCCCTACCTCACGCGCCTGTTTCCGGCGGGGCCTAGCCCCGAGGCGCTCCTGGACACCACGGGTCAGCTTGGCTTCATCGAGCTGGCGCGCCGCGTGATGGCGCCGCTCGCCCAGCACCTCACGGAGACGCAGGGTGCCGTTTGACGCGCACGCCGTCGCCTTGTTCGGCGCGAGCCTGGTGGAGGCCAGCGCTGGCACCGGCAAGACGCACGCCATCAGCACGCTGGTGGTGCGCCTGGTGGCGGAGCGCGGCCTCCCGCTCGAGCAAGTGCTGGTGGTCACCTTCACGGAGGCCGCCGCCGCCGAGCTCAAATCGCGGGTGCGCGCGCGCCTGGCTTGGGCGCTCGAGGCGGTGCGGGCTAGGCGCTCCTCACGCGCGGGCTCCGTCGAGGGCGTGGGCGCGGCAGGTGGAGCCAACGAACGCGAAGTCGAAGAGCCTGAGCTCATCGCGCGGCTGATGGCGGTGGGCGCCGAGGACGCCGCTCAGCTGGACCCTGCTCTGAGCGGCAGCGCGCCGACGCTCGGCGAAGCGCGGCTCGAGATCGCGCTCCGACAAGCGGGCGAGGCCGCCATCTCCACCATCCACGGCTTCTGCCATCGCGCCCTGCTGGAGGCCGCCTTCGACAGCCGGAGCCCGTTCGAGGTGGAGCTGGTGCCGGACATGAGCCCCCTGCTCGAGGAGGTGGTCCGTGACTACTGGGCGCTCCACACGCTGGACGCCGACGAGGAGCTGCTCACGCGCCTCGAGCACCACCACGTCACCCTCGCGAGCTGCTTGATGTTGGCGGCGCGCGCCGTCTCGGATCCCGCGCTCCACATCTTACCGCGGGTCACCGAGGCGCCCGAAGCCGATCCGCAGCCGCTCGTCGCCGCCCTGGTGAAGGCGTGTGAAGCCTTCGACCCTGGAGGGCTTCGCCGCGCCATGCTCGGCGTCAATGGCCAGAAGATCCGCGACTCCGGGGCGCTGCTCGACGCCATCTGGCGCCTGCTCACGGAGGCAGCCAGCGGCCGGCTCCCGCGCGAGCTGCCGAAGCACGCCGAGCTCCTCACGCCCCAGTCGCTCCCGCTCCGCAAGGGCCAGCCGCGCCCCACGCACCCCTTCTTCAGCGCCTGGGCCGAGGTGCTCGAGGCCTTCGCTCAGTACGAGCGTGAGCGCGCGGAGCAGGTGGCGGCGTTCGTCACCGGCCTGGTCGACTACGTGCGAGCGGAGGTGCCCCAGCGCAAGCAAGCGCGTGGGCTCTGCTCCTACGACGACCTGCTGCAGCGCCTCGACGCGGCGCTCAGCGGACCTGACGGCAGCGCCCTGGCGGCGCGCCTGCGCGCTCGCTTCCCCGCGGCGCTGATCGACGAGTTCCAGGACACGGACGCCGTCCAATGGCGCATCTTCCAGCGCATTTACAGCCCCATCCTGCTCGAGGAGGGCGGGGATCGGGGGTTTGGCAGTGCACCTGACAATATCGCGGCGCCAGGCGCAGCAGGAGCCCCCAGGAGCCATTCAGTCAACCACACTGACTCATCCAGCGCAGGCACCCACACCCTCGATTCAGTCAACTATACTGACCTAGCGCTGTTCCTGATCGGCGATCCCAAGCAGGCCATCTACAGCTTCCGCGGCGCGGACTTGAACGTCTACCTGGCGGCGACGCGCGCGGTGCACCCCGCGCGGCGCTACACGATGACCACCAACTACCGCACGGATCCCGCGCTGCTCGGCGCCTTGAACGCGCTGTACGGGCGCCTGACCTCACCGTTCTTCCTCGAGCGCGTCGGCTACCCGCAGGTGGAGCCGCGCCCCGGCAGCAGCGAGCGGCTCTCGGGAGCCTCGGGGGCCGCGCTGCAAATCGTGACCCTGGACGAGGAGCTCGCGAAGGATCTACCCGAGCTGTGCGCTCAAGAGGTGCTGTCGCTCTTGGCGCGCGACGCGCGCGGCGAGCCGCGGTTCATGATCGAGGGGCGCGCCTTGGGCGCCTCGGACATCGGCGTCCTCACCCACACCAACAAACAGGCGCTCGAGGTGCGCGAGGCCCTGGCGCGGCACCAAGTGCCTTGCGTGGTGCTCGGTGATCAGAGCGTGTTCGAGCCCCCCGAGTGCGACGAGCTGCGACTGCTGCTCCACGCCACCCTGGAGCGGCAGCCGCGGCTGATCAAGAGCGCGCTGCTCACCGGCTTGGTGGGGCTCTCGGCGCACGAGGTGGACGCGCTGGATCGCGACGACGCCGGGTGGGACCTGTGGACGAGCCGTTTCCGCCGCTGGTACGAGCTGTGGGCCGAGCGCGGCGTGGTGCAGATGCTGAGCCAGGTGCTCTCGGATCTCGGCAGCTACGAGCGCTTGCTCGGGATGGCCGACGGCGAACGCCGGCTCACCAACGTGCTCCACCTGATGGAGCTGCTCCACACCGCGGCGCGCAGCGCCCAGCTCGGCCCCGCGGGGCTCCTCGCCTGGCTCGATATCCAGCGCCGCGTCCCCAGCGAGCGCGCCGAGGACGCGCAGGTGCGGCTCGAGCGCGACGAGCGCGCCGTGAAGATAGCGACCGTGCACCAGAGCAAGGGGCTCGAGTACCCCGTGGTGATCGCGCCGTTCGTCACCGTGGGTCAGCTGCTGCACGCGAGCGAGCGCCGGCAGCCGCTGTTCCACGACCCAGCGCGCGGCGGCGCGCGCACCCTGCTCGTGGATTTGGGGGTCGACTTGAGCGCCGCCAAGGCGCTCGCGGAGACGGAGCACCTCCAGGAGGACTTACGGCTCCTTTACGTGGCGCTCACGCGGGCGCGTCACCGCGTGATCTTGCACTGGGGCCCCGTCCGCTCCTACACCGCTTCCGCGCTCGGGTATTTGTTGCACCCGCCGGGCGGCGGCCTCTTCACGCCGGACGCGGACTGGCTCAAGGGCCACCTCAAGGCGAAGAAGCAGACGCTGGTGGCGGAGCTGGCCGAGCTGCCCGCCGTGGTCCCCTCGCTCGAGGTGCGGGGCGCCGCGGCGCGAGCGCCCGACTACGTCGAGCCCGAGCGCGAGCTGCCGAAGCTCGCGGCGCGCAAGGCCACGCGCGATCTCGATCTCTTGCACCGCACGACCAGCTTCTCCGGGCTCACCAGCCGCGCGGCCTCCCTGGAGCTCGATCCGGAGGAAGGTAAGGATCGCGATCAAATCGAGGCGGACGCGGCGGCCGGCCCCGTGCTGGCCCCGGAGCTGCCGCTGCTCGCGTTCCCTCGTGGCACCAAGGCAGGCCACTTCTTCCACGACCTGCTGGAGCACCACGACTTCACCGCCGGTGAGGCGGCGCTCGCGCGCCTCGCGGCGCGCAAGCTCACGGCTCACGGCTACGACCCCGGGCTCGCGGAGGACGTCGCCTTCGGGCTGCAGCGGGCGCTGAGCACGCCCCTCACGCCAGGCGGCAACGCGAGCCCGATCGGTTCATCAGGATCACTAACTGACAGCGCGACCGAGCCCGCCCTGCGCCTGGCCGACGTGCCGCGCGCCGCGCGCCTCGACGAGCTGGAGTTCTACTTCCCCGTCGGGCAGGCAGGGACGGACGGCGAACCGCTCCGGCTCGACGCCGCCCAGCTCGCGGAGGTGTTCCGCGCGCACCCGAGCCCCGCGCTCCACCCCGGCTACGCCCAGCGCGTCGCCGCGCTCGGCTTCGCGCCGGTGGGCGGCTTCCTCAAGGGCTACATCGACTTGGTGCTGCGCACCCCGGGCGGCCGCTACTACCTGCTCGACTACAAGACCAACACGCTCGGCGACACCCCAGCCGCGTACGCCGCCCCGCGGCTGGCCGAGGCCATGAGCCACAGCCACTACTACCTCCAGTATCACCTCTACACGCTGGCCTTGGTGCGCTACCTCGCGGCGCGGCTCCCGAGCTTCGAGTATGAGCGCGACTTCGGCGGCGTGTTCTACTTGTTTCTACGTGGGATGGCGCCTGAGCTCGGCGCCACGAGCGGCGTGTTCTTCGAGCGGCCCCCGCGCGCGCGGGTGGAGGCGCTGTCACGCGCGATGCGCGGCGCAGGCGTCGCTTTGGACGGGCTCGATTCAGCCGGGCTCGATTCAGCCGGGCTCGGCTCGGGTGAGCCGCGCGGCGCGCCCAGCTCTGCTGCGGTGGGCAAGCCCGAGGGGGCGCCGTGAAGAGGCTCCCGCTGGAGCTGCTCGAGCTGCGCCAACAGGGCGCGCTCGGCGCCGTCGACGTGGAGCTCGCGCGGGCGCTCGGGCGCTTGGTGCCGAGCGCCACGCCGCCCGTGCTGCTCGCCGCCGCGCTCGCCAGCCGCGCCGTGCAGCGCGGCCACGTGTGCCTGGACCTGCCGAGCCTCGCGCGGCGCGCGCTGCTCGGTCACGACGATCAGCCGGTGACCACCCGGCTCCCCGGCACCGCGCGCTGGCTGGGTGAGCTCGGCGCGAGCCCGCTGGTGGCACGGGTCGATCCCGCGGCGCTCCGGGAAGTAAAACAAGGTGAGGCCGAGCCCGAGTTCAGGCCCCTGGTGCTCGACCCCCGCGGGCGCCTCTACCTCCACCGCTACTTCGACTACCAGCGGCGCCTGGCGGCGAACCTGCTCGCGCGCCTCACGCCGCGCGAGGACGCGGCGACTGATGACAGCCTGACTGATGACAACCCGACTGATGATGTCGCGAGCCGCTCCTTCGACGCCCCGTTGAGCCCCGCGGAGGCCGCGCTCAAGGCCGCGCTCTGCGCTGTGTTCGAGGCGCCGCCGGGTGAGCCCGACCTGCAGCGGGTCGCGGCGCTGGTGAGCACCCACTCGCGCTTCTCGGTGCTGAGCGGTGGCCCCGGCACCGGCAAGACCACCACGGTGGTGAAGATCTTGGCGACGCTGGTGATGCAGGCCATCGCCACAGGTGAGCCACCGCCGCGCTGCCTCTTGCTCGCCCCCACGGGGAAGGCCGCCGCGCGCCTCGCGGAGTCCATCTCGCGTGGGCGCGCGGCCTTGAAGCTCCCGGATGAGGTCACGCGGAGCATCCCCACCGAGGCCTCCACCGTCCACCGCGCGCTCGGCTACCAGCCGCGCACCCCCACCCGCTTCGCGCGTCACGCGGACGATCCGCTGATGGCCGACTGCGTGCTCGTCGACGAGTGCAGCATGATCGATCTCCCCTTGCTCACGAAGCTGGTGGAGGCCGTGCACCCGTCAGCTCGGCTGATTTTGATCGGCGACAAAGATCAGCTCGCGAGCGTGGAGGCCGGGGCGGTGCTGGGGGATCTGTTCAACCCCGCCGCCGCGCTCGGTTACTCCGCCGAGCTCACGCGCCTCGCGCGGCGGCTCACGGGCGACCGCCTGGACCTCGACCCCGAGCAGGCGCCGCCCGCCGTGGGCGCGGCGCGCGCGCTGCGCGACAGCATGGTGCACCTCACCAAGAGCTACCGCTACGCGCAGCAGGGCGGCATCGGGGATCTGGCGCGCCACATCAACGAGGGCGAGCCGCGGCCGCTCAAGCGCTGGCTCGAGCGCCTCGCGTCCCCTGGGCACGAGGCGCTGCGCGGCGACGCGGTGGCGCTCATCGAGCCCGCGCCCGGTGAGCTGGAGGAGGCGCTCAGCCGCCTCGTGGTGGAGGGCTTCACGCCCTACTCCCAGGCGAGCGGCGTCGCCGAGCGGCTCGCTCGACTGCCCGCGTTCCGGGTGCTGGCGGCGCACCGAGTCGGCCCCACCGGCGCGAAGCAGCTGAACCAGCTGTGTGAGCAGGCGCTGCGCCGCGCGGGGCTGCTCCCACGCGGCGCCGGCGAGCGCACCACGTGGTACGAAGGGCAGCCTATTTTAGTGACGCAGAATGACTACCAGCTGGGGCTGTTCAACGGCGACGCCGGGGTCATCGCGCGCGGCCCCGGGCGCGAGCTCCGGGCGTGGTTCCCCGCCGACGTGGCCGCGCCCGGCGCGCAGCTCCTCGAGGCGCCGGTGGGCGACGTGCACGCCGTGCGCAGCGTGCTCGCCGCGCGCCTCCCACCGCACGAGACGGCCTACGCCATGACGGTGCACAAGAGTCAGGGCTCGGAGTTCGAGCGGGTGCTGTTCGTGCTCCCCACCCAAGCCTCACCCCTCCTCACGCGCGAGCTGCTCTACACCGCGGTCACCCGCGCGCGGCGCCACGTCACCGTGCTGGGCAGCCGCGCGCTGTTCGCCGAGTCGGTCAAGCAGCGCATCCAGCGCGCCTCCGGCCTGAGCGAGGCGTTGTGGGGCGCCGCCGCGCCTGCTCCAGGAGGTGGGAGCGCCGCGCCGACGCTGCCGAGCGTGCCCTCACCGGCCGAACAGCTGAAGCTGTTTTGAAGAGTCGACAACGCCCAGAGGGCGGACTAGCTTGGGCGGGCCAGATGACGCGCGTGGACGCTAGGCAGCTGATCGGCTGGCGGGAGCGCGTCGCGTTGCCGGACTGGGGCATCGCCGGCGTCGTCGCGAAGATCGACACCGGCGCGCGCACCAGCTCGCTCCACGTCGAGCACATCCGTGAGCTGCCGAGCGGGCGGCTGGCGTTCGATGTGGTGCTCGACCGCAGCGGGCGGTTCAAGCACGTCATCGCCTCGCCCGTCCGCGTCAGCCGGGTGCGGCCCTCCACGGGTCAGCTCCAGCACCGCCACGTGGTGCGGACGACGCTCGAGCTCGGGAAGGTGCACAAGGTGATCGAGCTCAGCCTGGTGTCGCGCGGCGATATGCTGTGCCGCATGCTCATCGGTCGCACCGCCCTCGAGCGCGACTTCCTGGTGGACGCCTCGCGCCGCTACCTGTGCGGCAGGCCGACGAGCGCCGCGCCCCAGACGAGCCGCGCCGACAAGCGCCGCGGCTGATCTCGGCGTCTCCCCCACGCGTCGTCGCGACCCTTCGCCGCACTCCTCGTCCATCGACTCCCCCCGATCGACTCCCCACCCGTCCGCACCCATCATGAAGCTGGCTATCCTCTCGAGAGCGCGGCACGCCTACAGCACGCGCCGGCTGAAGCTCGCGGCCCAGAAGCGCGGCCACAAGGTGCTGGTGCTCGACACCACCAACTTCGGCATCGCGCTCGAGCAAGAGCACCCGGAGCTCTACTTCCGCAGCAAGCGCCTGAGCAGCTACGACGCGGTGATCCCGCGCATCGGCGCCAGCATCACCTACTTCGGCACCGCCGTGGTGCGCCAGTTCGAGCAGATGGGCGTCTACTGCCTGAACCCGAGCAACGGCATCAGCAACAGCCGCGACAAGCTGCGCTCGCTCCAGATGCTGAGCCGCCACGACATCGGCATCCCGCCCACCACCTTCGTGCGCGACCGGAGCGACATCCTGCCCGCCATCGTGCGCGTGGGCGGCGCGCCGGTCATCATCAAGCTGCTCGAGGGCACCCAGGGGGTGGGGGTTATCCTCGCGGAAACGATGAAGGTGGCGGAGGCCATCATCGAGACGCTCCACAGCGCGAAGCAGAACGTGCTGATCCAGGGCTTCGTCTCCGAGAGCCGCGGCCGCGACATCCGCGCCTTCGTGGTGGGTGACCGCGTGGTCGCCGCCATGCGGCGCGTCGCTCAGACCGGCGAGTTTCGCAGCAACGTGCACCGCGGCGGCAAGGCCGAGCCCGTGGAGCTCGACCCGGAGTTCGAGCGCACCGCCGTGCGCGCCGCGCAGATCATGGGCCTGAAGATGGCGGGCGTGGACATGCTGGAGAGCGTGGACGGCCCCAAGGTGATGGAGGTGAACTCATCGCCAGGCCTGCAGGGGATCGAGGCCGCCACCCGCATCGACGTGGCGGACAGCATCATCCAGTACGTGGAAGATCAGGTGGCCTTCCCAGAGCTCGACCTGCGCCAGCGCCTGACCATGAACGCCGGCTACGGCGTGGCCGAGCTGATGGTGCCGCGCGACTCCGATCTGGTCGGCCGCTGCATCGCGGACTCCGGCTTCCAGGAGAAGGACATCGTGGTGCTGAAGCTCGAGCGCCGGGACAAATCCATCCCCAACCCCAAGGGCAGCCGCGTGCTGCGCGCTCACGATCGCCTGCTCTGCTTCGGCAAGCTCGAGGAGATGCGCGCGCTCTTGCCCAAGAGGAAGCGGCGCCGCTCACGCAAGCTCACCAAGCACGACATCCTGCCGCCCGTCACTGGCTCGGCGCGCTTCGATCGACCGCTGGACGCCGCGGAGCCCAACCCAGACAGCGAGCCTTAGAGCACCCCGCGCCGATGCGAGCGCCTTCGACGTTGCGGCTCCCCCACGTGGGTTCACGCTTCAGGCTTGGTCTGCTTAACTCACCGTCTCCGCGCGCGGCCGCGCGCAGCGCCTCGACGGCGACGAAATAACACCAGCGATAGATCGTCCGGCTTACCTGGGAGGTCGTGCGCCACCTCGCCCATCCGCGCGCCCACCTTCTCCACCAGTGCACCGGCGACGCTCGCAAGCTGGCCGCTCCTCACCTCCTCCACGATCTCTTGCTGGCGCAGGTTGTCGAACAGGCCGTCGCTCGCCACCAGCACCGTGTCGAGCGGCGCGAGCGGTCGCCGCGCGCCGAGCTCGATGCGCAAATCCTCGAAGCCGAGCAGGTTGTTCACCACGTTCAGGTCGTGGTGAATGAGCGCCGCCTCCTCATCCAGGAACCCCGCCTCCACGCCGTAGGCCACCGGACCGTGGCTCACCGTCACCAGCTTCAAGCGCCCGCGCTGCCCGGTGACCAGCACCCCAGAGTCCCCCGCGTGATAGCTCCGGAGCCACCCGGGCCCGATCTCCACCACCGCCAGCGTCGTGGCCGCGCCGAGCCCGAGCCCCCTCACCCGCCGATTGGCCGCCTCGAAGCCGTCGAGGATCGCGCCGCGCAGGTGCTCCCCCGTGGGGGCCACCGCCAGCGCCTCCGAGAGCGCGCCCACCGCCTCCGCCGAGGCCTCCGCCCCGCCGGGGTGACCGCCGGCGCCGTCCGCCACGCAGATCACCACCTGCTCGCCCACGCTCCAGACCAGCACGCTGTCCTGGTTGCGCCGCCCGGGCTCCGCGGGGCTCGGCGCCGTGAACGCGCACACCACCCCCGCCTCGAGCACGCGCTCCTCGACCTCGCTCGAGGCCGCGGCGACGAGCTTCAGCACGTCCATCGCGCTCGCCCCACGGTGCGCTTCACCCCAATAGTCAGATACACTGACCCGAGCTCACGGCGACTCCTCCGGGCACCCGCCAACTGAGCGCCGCGTGGCCTGCGCCGCGCGCTGGGCGCCGTCAGGAGCGCACCCACATGGACAGCTACGCTCACTTTGCTCACCGCGCGCGCCTCCCGCACCAGGCGCAGTGCTCCCAGAAGTCAGTCAGAATACCTGACCTACAACCGTCGCAGGCCGCTCCCTGGGTGACCGGCCAAGGCTCCGCGACCTTGTGGTGACACCACGGGCAGTAACGGGAGAACGGCATCAGGCCGCCGCCGCAGCTCGCGCAGTCGCGCACGTAGCGCCGATCCGGGTAGCGCCGCGGGCTGACGTCCGCTGCCCCCTTGCCCCAGCAATGGTTGCAGTAGCGCCAGTCAGCCTTACGACCTCGACCACAGCGCTCGCACCGCCGCGCGAGCCGCGTCGGCCCGGTGTAGACCGCGATGCGCGTGCCGCACCACGGGCACCAGCTCATCGACTCCGTGGTGGGGCCGTCGCAGGCCTCACAACGCCCGCGCGCGTCGAGCGCGCTGCCGTGGCGACGCAAGAACTCCTTGATCCGCACCTGCTTCCACGCGGTCTCGCGCTCCTTGGCGCTCGGCCGGCGCTTGGCACCGGGCCGGAGCGCCCGCGAGCGCAGGCGCTTGTAAGCGGCGAGCACGCGCGTGGCGTCGGCGGGGCGCTTCGCCTCATCCACCTCGATGCAGCGACGCAAGAGCTCCACGAGATCGGGGTGCACCGTGGCGCGGAGCCGCGCGACGCCGGGCGGCGGCCACTTGAAGGGCCACACCGGCAGGCAGCCGGTGAACAGCTTGTAACCAATCAGCCCCAGCGCGAACACATCGGAGCGCAGGCTCGGCCGCCCCATCGCCTGCTCCGGCGCGATGTAGCCGATGGTGCCCGAGCCGCTCAGGGTGCGGGTGCTGAGGGCAATCTTCGAGATCCCAAAATCCGTCAGCCGCACTCGATCGGTCCCGAACAGGATGAAATTCTCGGGCTTGACGTCGAGGTGCATCACGCGCCGCTCGTGGGCGTGCGCGAGCGCCTCGAGCACCTGCTCGAAGTAGCCGAGGGCGCGGCGCGCGCTCATGCGCGACGCCATGCGATCGCCGAGCGTCTTGTCGCCCAGCGGGTAGGCGATGACGAAGTAGCCGTCGATCGCCTGGGCGTTCTTCACCGGCAGCACGTTGGGGTGATCGAGCCGCGAGGCGAGGCGCACCTCGTGGGTGAACTGCGACTCTCGCCCCTTCACCAGCTCCGCGCGCGGCACCTTGAGCGCGACGCGCACCCCCTCCACCGTGTCCATCGCGCGGTAGACGGTCGCGAACCCACCCTCCGCCAACTGCCGCTCGATGCGGTACTTGCCGAGCCGCTGGCGCGACCTGAGAGCGCGGGGCACCCGCCGTTCATACCACGCCCCCATCGCGGTGGGATCCACCGATGGTCTGCCGCCACGTCCTACCGCCGTGCCCCAATCGCGCGGGCCGTGAAGCCTCAGGGCACCACATGGCTCGATCGTGCGCTGTATCCCTCACTGGTTTTTTGGGGGGTTAGACGGCACCGCGCCCGAGCTGCCACGCTCGCTACGACGCGTGCGCCACGTAGCTACCCAGCGCGGTACCGTCCAACCCCCGAGATCCCTGCTCACTCCGTCTGCGCGACGCCTGGATCCGCCGCCTTCGGGCGCGGGAAGACAGGGCTACTCACCAGTTGGTTCAGGAGCGACACCACGCGCCCCTCCTCCTGTCCCGAGCGCTCGGTCGCCTCGGGATCCGGATCGTCGATGCGGTGGAGCTCCGGCACACCGCTCTCGAGCGGGATCACCAGCTTCATGCGCTGCTCCGGATCCACCAAGCCGATGCGCTGGCGCTCGGTCTTGTGCCAGGCCTCGAGGAGGATGGGGAGGCGCCGCGCCGGGGGCGCGGGCAGGGCGTGCACCAGCAAGTCCTCCCCGTGGTAACCCGAGAGTGAGCGCTCCGGCGCCAGCGAGCGCACCAGGGTGGGGCCCAGGTCCACCAGCGACACGGGCGTCTTCACGCGGCGCGGCTCGACGCCCGGCATGCGGATCGCGAGCGGCACCCGCACCAGGCTCTCCCACAGGAAGGTCGAGTGCACCCAGAAGCCGTGGCGACCGAGCGCCTCACCATGGTCAGCCATCAGGACCACCAGGGTGCGCTCCCTCAAGCCGCGCCGATCGAGCTCGCGCAGCAGCCGCCCGAACTCCTCGTCCACCGCGCGCGCCGCGACCCAGTAGCGGAAGCGATCGTCCTCCGCGCCGCTCACCCCGAGCGTCCGCGCGCGCTCGTCGATGTACTCCTGATCGAGCTCGCGCCAGTTGTGCACGTCGAAGTTGAACACCCAGCTGAAGAACGCTTGGCTCCCGCCAGGCGCCGCGCTCGGCGCGGGCTCACCATCCGCCCCCGCCACGCGCTCGCCCCCCGGCGGCCCGGCCCCGTCCAGCGCAGCCCCCGCGCCAACCGTCAACTCACCTGCCTGAAGCGCGGCCGCGGCGCCGACCGCGGGCAGCTCGGCCCCGGCGGCCTCGAGGCGCGGCTCGGGCTTGGGATCGAACAGCGTCTCGATCGTGCGATCGACCAGCCGCGCCGCGGTGGGCTGGGTGGCGCCGTAGCCCCACACCTGCTCACCCGGGTTGTAGTCAGGGACCCGCTCCACCCGGTTGAAGCGGAAGCTCGGCAGCTCCCGCTCGAGGAACTCCGCGGCGCTGCGCGGGATGAACAGCGTGGTCTCACGCCCGGAGGCCTCCGCCTGATCGAGCGCCGCCGGCGCCCTCGGCTCCCCACCGAAGCGACCCCCGAGCGCCACGGGCAAGGTGCTCACGGTGTCGCTGGCCGCGCTGTACGCGAAGTCGAAGCAGAGCGCCTCCTCGCAGAACTTCACGACGTTCGGCATCAGCACCGGGTCGTAGGCCACGTCCGCGCGCAGGGTGTCCACGTAGTAGATGAGGACGTTCAGCTGCTCGGGCTCGGGCCGGAGCGCCCCCAGCGCCTGCTCCACCTCGGGCGCGAGCGGGCCCGGCTGGAGCCAGGCGGGGTCTTGGTTGGTGACGGTCAGGTCATAGGTCTGCTTGAGGCGCATCATCCCGGCAGACTCCGCGCCCTCCCCGCCGCGGATGCGGTGCTCCACCGTCTGCACCCGCGCCATCAGGCGCCCGACGTAGACCGGCTCGCGCCAGGCGGGCTTCAGCTGATTGAACAGCATGCCGCGGAAGAAGGGCAGCACGAGCAGGCCCGCCACCGCGGCCACCGCCGCGCCGCTCACCCAAGGCGCCGAGCGCGGCACCCGGCGCTCGAGCGCCGCCAAGAGGCACCAGTGTCCAGCCATCAGCGACATCAGCGCGATGGACTCGAGCAGCGTGTGCAGCGAGGCGTACAGCGACACGAGCAGCGTGAGGTCGAGCAGGATGCTCACCGCCGCCAGGCCGAAGAACAGCACCGCGCAGCCGAGCACCCGGAGCGTCCGCTGACTGCGCCCCGCCCGTTGGACGATGGCCCAGCCCACCAACACCGCGACCCCCAAGCCGAGCCCGAGCGGCCAGGTGAGCGGCCTCAGCTGCGCGCCCTTGCCGTGGCTCACCAGCGGCCCGAGCAGCGCCTGCGCGCCCCACCCGACCAAGAACGCCACCAGCACCAGCGGGATCAGCACGTCCGCGCGCCGCCACATCGGCAGCGCCGCCCGCTTCGGCGTGACCCGACGCAAGAGGCCGCTCAGCGCCTGGGCCGCGACCTCGAGCAGCGCCACCCCGAGGCCGATCCCAACCCCCCAGGCCACCCACAGCCAAGCGGAGGCGGAGAGGTGACGCGCGAGCGACACCTCGTTCCAATCGCTCCGGGCGAAGGTGTCCGCCAAGGTGAAGCAGACCCCGGCGAGCGCGCCCGCCGCCACCATACGGCTAGCGCTGCGGAGCGCGGTCGGCGGTGAGGGCGATGGGTTGGCGGCGAGCATCGTGACAGGCAAGAGCGCGACGGTGACACCAGCATCAGCTAGGCATCGAACAGCAACGCATCCGGATGAAACAAGGCGGCGACCCGTCGAACGGGCCCGGCAGTGTAACAGCGACCTCTAGCGCGACAAACGGGTTACCGTTCGTGGCGCCAACACGACCCACGGTCGCCGTTCGTCTTGCTCGAATCAGAGATCGCCGCTCTAAAAGCCCGCCTCGCTCGATCCATGACCCCCAAGCCCGCGCGACCCGCCAGGCGGCCCCAGCCGGCCAGGCCCGTCTTCGAGCTGGGTGGGCAACGGGTCGAGCCAGGGGAGCTCCAGCGCCTGGATCTGCCGGTCTCCAAGCTGCCCACCGGCACCGAAATAGGGATCCCCGTCGCCGTCGCCCACGGCGCCGCCGCCGGCCCCACGCTATGGGTCAGCTCCACTGTCCATGGCGACGAGCTGAACGGGGTCGCCATCATCCGGCGCGTGCTGAAGCAGCTGAACCCCAAGGCGCTCCGCGGCACCGTGATCGCCGTCAGCGTGGTGAACGTGTTCGGGCTGCTCCAGACCTCGCGCTACCTGCCCGACCGCCGTGATCTGAACCGCAGCTTCCCCGGCTCACCCCGCGGGCCCCTCGCGGCGCGGCTCGCTCACCTGTTCCTGGAGGAGGTGGTGCGGCGCTCGGACGTGGGCATCGATCTCCACACGGGCTCGGACGGCCGCAACAACCTCCCGCAGATCCGCTGCGATCTCAGCGACCCGGCGACGCGCTCGCTGGCGCGCGCGTTCGGCGCGCCCGTGATCGTCCACGCCGCGCTCCGAGACGGCTCCCTCCGCGCCGCCGCCAGGCACCTGGGGATCCCCGCCTTGCTCTACGAGGGCGGCGAGGCGCACCGCTTCGATCCCATGAGCATCGAGATCGGCGCCCGCGGCTTGATCCGCGTGTTGGTGAAGCTGGGGATGCTCGAGGGTCCGCCGCCCCTGGGGGAGGACGAGCCGTTCGAGTCGCAGCGCAGCACCTGGATCCGCTCCGGTAAGGCGGGCCTGTGCGAGATCCACGCGACGCTGGGGCGCCGCGTGTCCGTCGGCGAGGTGGTGGCGACGGTGTTCGACACCACCGGGCGGCTGGAGCACGCCGTCAAGACCAAGGTGGCCGGCATCGTCATCGGGCGCTCCGAGCGCGCGCTGGTCCACCGCGGTGACGCCCTGATCCACGTCGCCGAGCCGCCCCACGCCTGACCGCCACCGCAGGGCTACACGGAGCCCGCGACCACACGGGCCGCGACTACACAGGGTCCATGACTACATGGGTCGCGACCACGTGGAGTCGCGATCACGTGCGGCCGCGATCATACAGAGCCACTGACTACACGGGCCGCCAACAGGACTACCGATAGGGGTTCGTCTTGGTGATACCGCCAGGCTCGGGCGCTGGTTGGGGGCGCGGGCTGGGCGCTGGATCGGGGCGCGCCTTCTTGGGCTGGGGGGCGGCGGGGGATGGGCGCGGCGTGGGCGCCGAAGACTGGGTCGCGGACGGCGCCTGCTCCGCGCCCTGCGACCGCGCGGAAGCATCACCTGGCGCGGCCACGCCATCGCCCTGCGACGGAGTGACCTCCGGTACGGCTTGGCCACCCGCGGCCTGCGGCGCGGGCGTCGGGGTCGCGGGCGCGGCGGCGCCGCTCGGCTCCGTCAGCTCCACGCCGCTCGAAGGCGCTGATGCGCTGCCCTGAAGACCTAGCGAGCCGTGCCCGGTGAGGCTCGCCGCCAGCACACCCCCGCCGAGCAGCAGCACGCCGGCCCCCACCGCCCAGCGCAGGCGCGCGCGCCGCGCCTGTCGAGGCTCGACCCCCGCGCCGTTCGAGCTCGGCAGCGTGATGGGCAGCTCACCTGTTGGTACCTGCGCGCTGCGCTGCAATGAATCACTGCGCTGCAACTCACCGGTGTGCGCCTGAGCGACGTAGGGCCCGCTCTGCAGCGACTCACTGCGCTGCGATAGACCACCGCGCTGCAAAGACTCACTGCGCTGCGATAGACCACTGCGCTGCAATGAATCGCTGCGCAGTGAGTCACCGGGGTGCGCCCGAGCCGCTGCACCCTGCAGCTCCGCGTCTCGTAACCCAGCGCCCTGCGGCGCAGCGCCGAGCTGCGACGCGGTGATCGAGGTGGGAGGAGAACGCAGCTCGAAGGGCGTCGTCTCGGTACCCCCTGACGCTTGGTGCTGAAGCGTCTCGGCGCGGCCCAGCGCCTCGCCCTGGGGTACCCCGGCGGCGCGCGGCGCCGAAGGACCTCCGGCGGGCTCCTGACGTTCCCCGCCCTCCCCCAACTGACGGCGACTCAGCAGACTGGACACGTGGGTCCGGCGCCGATCGAGATCGACGCCGATCTGTCGCTCGACGAGCGCCGCCACCTCCCGGTGGCTCGCGAGCCACCCCGTGTCGCGAGAGAGCCGCTCGATCGCGTCGAGCATCTCCGAGGCGTCAGCGAAGCGCTCCGCTGGATCGAGCGCCGTCGCCCGCGCCAGCAGCTCATCGACGGCAGGCGGCACCTCGAGCCCGAAGCTCGAGAGCCGCGGCACCCCCTCCGTCGCGATCCGCATCACCAGCTGCGCCTCGCTCGAGCCTGGCCATGGTGACGAGCCGGTGAGCGACACCCAGAGGCTCACCCCCAGCGCGTAGACGTCGAGGCTCGGCCCCACGGGCGCGCGCGAGAGGTACTCGGGCGCCATGTACATCAGCTTGCCGAGCAGGTAGTTCTGATCCGTCGTGACGCTGGCGACCGCGCTCTTGGCGATGCCGAAGTCGAGCACCCGCGTCACGCCATCGCGACCCACCAGCAAATTCTCTGGGGAAATGTCGCGATGCAGGATGTTCAGCGGGCGCCCTGCGTGGTCCTTCGCGGTGTGCGCCGCGTGGAGGCCCGTCAGCGCGTCCAGCGCGATGCGCAGCATGACGGGGATGGGCAGCGGGCTACCACGCAGCGCGAGCCGCTCCACCAGCTCGTCGAGCGCCGCCCCCTCGACGTAGTCATAGACGATGAAGTAGCCGTCTTCGTCTTGACCCGCGTAGTGGACACCGACGATGTTCGAGTGGTGCAGCGCCGCCGCCACCTTCGCTTCCGCGAGGAAACGCCTGACCGCCTCCGGGTGCTCCATCAGGTGAGGCAAGAGGCGCTTGGCCACCACCAGGCGCTCGAAGCCCAACGCGCCCACCGCGCGCGAGAGGTAGGCCGCGCCCATGCCGCCGCGGCCCAGCTCGAGCAAGCGCTCGTACTCTGCTCCGATCGCGGCCTTGGTCATGACCACCTAGCATAGTGGATGGCGCAGAAAATGCGCGCGATCTAGAAGTGAGCGCGCGCGCTCACCCAACCTGGCCCGACGCCCACCTCCGTCCCACCCCAGTCCACCTGGAACACGCCCAAGTAGGTGGTGAGCACCGCGAGACCAAGACTCACGCCGACCAGCACGTCAGTGCGCGTGATCTTCGCCTGCACCGCGTCCCGTTCCGACACAGTCGGGCGTGACGAGAGCTCGTCCTTCGCCTGCAGCGCATCCATACCGCTCACCGCCGTGAGCCCCACCGCCACCGCGCTCAGCCCCACCCCGGTGAAGAACACCCACGGCGGCAGCCCGAGGCCCGCGTCGGGCTGCGAACGCGATCCGCTGTCCGAGGGGAAGTCGCGGATGATCATCCCCGCCTCGGGGGCGGCGACCACCCCACCCCGCTCGGCTTGGAGCTCGGGTGCCCGCGCCGCCTCGCCGGCCGCCGTCGCGTACATCTGGACGCGGTAGGAGGTCCCAGCGCTCAGGTCGAGCGCGCGGCTGCTACGGTGTCCGTCGCGCGCCACCGCCACCACGCTGTGATTGCCCGGGAGCACGTAGTGGGTGCCCGCCTTCACCACCGCGCCGTCCAGGGTGAGGCCGCAAGGCGCGGGCTCGCAGCTCAGCAAAAGTTGCGCGAGCTTGCTCGCCGCGTACGCCTGGGCGCGCCGCGCTTGCGCGACGACCTCCGCGTCGACTCCAGCGCGCGTCGTCGCGCGCTCGGCGACCCGCACCACCAAGAGGTGATCGCCCGCGCGCACCGCCGCCGTGAGCGCGTTGGCGAGCGCCTCCGAGCTGGGCGCGAGCTCGTCCGCCGCCATGAACGCCGCCGCGGCGCGCGCGAAATCCCCGGCGTCGAAGGCCTCGACCCCCTCGTCGTAACGTGCGGCGGCCTGCTGACGAGCGCTCGTCGACTGCGCGAAGGCGACGCTCGGTGTCAGGCCCGACGTGAGGCTCGAGCCGAGCAATGCAGCCAAGCTGACCACTGTGAGCCTGCGCGCGAAGCGACCCAGCGCGCCGGACTGACCCCCCGCCAGGCGATGAACGGATCGACGCGCTCGCTCCTCGTTCGATGAACGGTCGTCCGTGGATGCTGAGTGTTCGCGCCTCATGCTCGAACCCTAGTCGCTAACGCTCACACCAACCAGGAAGACGGAGCGCGCTCCGACGCCCATGCTGCTCGGTACCCACCGACACCGGTGTCGACCCCCCTCGCGCTGCGTCGTCACCTGCGCTGTCGTCACCTGCTGTGCGCGCGCACCGACGCGGCGCGCAGGGCACGGGGCACTTCGCGTCGCCGCGTTTCGACGCGGAGTGTCGCGCTTTGCCGCATGGTAAGCCCGTGGCGCGAGGGTGGACCGCAGTGTCGTCTCGAGTCGACAGGCTCACGCGTGGGGATGGTTTTGGTGCGCTGCGTGGTGTCGTCTCGAGTCGACGGGATCGCGCCTGGAGTTGGGGGATCGGGGGGTTTGCCTTTTCCACGCCGAGCGGCGCCGAAGTGCCATGTGACGAGGCCACGGGCGCCGCGTGATGGATCCGCTATCATCGCCTCATGCTGCGCCGAAGTGCCCTCGTCCTCACGCTCTTGGGTCTCGGCGCCTGCTCTTGGGTCGCGGGTGAGCTGCCAGCGCCCATCACGGAGGGCCAGGGTGGCGGCGGGGGCACCCCCATCGCGGGCGCCGCAGGCGGCGGAGCCGCGGGCGCTGCTGGGAGCGCCGGGAGCGCTGGAGTAGGCGGCGCCGCGGGTGGTGCGGCAGGGGCCGGCGGGCTCGCGGGGACCGGCGGGCTCGCAGGGGCCGGCGGAGTCGCGGGGGTGGGCGGGGTCGCGGGCGCCGCGGGTGACGGCGGCTCGGGCGGTGGTGAGCCCAACTGTCCTTGTGACTGCGACGGCGATGGGGAGCTCGCCCTGAGCTGCGGTGGGCAGGACTGCGACGACGAGGATTTCGACGTCAAACCGCAGCAAACGCGCTACTTCTCGACGCCGTCCTCCAACCCCGATGTGCTGTTCGACTACAACTGCAACGACCGGATCGAGCGCAACCCGGCGCTCAACGTCTCAGCCGGCTGTGGCGCGCTGAACCTCGGCCAGTGCAAAGGTCAGGGCTACGAGAGCGACCCGCCGCCCTGCGGTGAGCAGGGCAGCTGGGGGGAGTGCCGCCCAGAAGCCGGCCTGTTTTGTAAGTACGTCAAGCTGTCTAACCGCACCATGACCTGCCGCTAGGCAGCCGCTGATATCGCGCTGCTCAATGGCGCGGCGCGGCGCTCGCTCGCGCGGGCTCCACGGCCGAGCCGACGCTGACCTCGGGCCCGAGGCGGCCGCTCGCGAGCTGCTCGAGCCCCAGGCGCACGAGCCAGTAGCGCTCCAGCGCGCGCGCGGCCTCACGCGCCGCCGAGAGCTCCGCCGAGCGCGCCGCCAAGAGCTCGAACACACCGATGCTCATCGCGTTGTATTCGAGCAGCGACTGCTCGGTGACACGCTGCCGGAGCGGCACCACCTCCGCCTGATAGAACTCGGCGCGGCGCCGCGCGACCTCGAGCCCTTGCTTCAGCTGCGCCGCGCGGCTGCGCACCGCGCTGGCCACGCGCGCGCTGTCGTAGCGCGCTTGGCGCGCGCCGCTCTCCGCGCGGCTCGCCGCCCCCTGCCCCTGATCGAACAGCGGCAGCTCCAGGTGCACCGTGGGGCCAACACCCCAGCCGCTGTGCCCCCGCTCCACCTCCACCCCAGCGGAGACGTCCGGCAGCGCGCCGGCGAGCGACGCGCTGTTCGCGCCCTTGCTGTGCTCGGTGAAGCGCTCGCGCAGCGTGGCCAGCTCCACGCTCGACTCCAGCGCGCCCTTCACCAGCGCCGGGAGCGGCTGCTCCTCCAGTGGGCTCGGAGGCGGCAGCTCGGGCAGCTTGGTTTCCACACGGAATTCATGCCCCAGCTGCCACAGCCCGAGCAGCTCGCCCAGCGCGAGCTTCGCGGTGCGCTCGGCGAGCTCGGCGTCCGCCAGCTGGAGCCGCACCTCTTGGTAGCCCACCTGCTCCGACGACAGCTCCAGATCGGTCAGGTTACCTGCCTCATGCAGGCTCGCCGCGGCGCGCGCGCTGGCGTCCGCCGCCCGCGCTCGCAGGCGCAGGAGGCGCCGCCCCTCGTGCGCCGCCTGGTACACCACCAGAGCGCGCCGTACTTCGAAGCTCAGATCGAGCACCTGACCCACCACCTCAAGCTGGGCCCGCGTGAGGCCCGCCTCGGCCGCCGAAGCGCGCCCGGGCATCAACAAGAGCCGCGTGAGGCTGATGGTGACGTCGAAGCCGAGCTCCGGCTCACCGTCGCCGAAGTACACCGCGCTGGCGCCCACCCGCGGGTTCGGCAGCTTCCACGCGCCGACCAGCTCACCGCGGGCGAGCCCCAGGCGCTCGAACGCCGCCTGCACCCGCGGGTTATTGAGCAGCGCGAGCTGCACCGCGGCCTCGGCGTCGAGCGGGCGCTTCACCAGCTCGCGGATCCGCTCCTCGGCGGCGCCGGTGCCCTCCACGTGGAACCAGCGCACCTCCTTGCCCATGCGCTGCTCCGCCGCGCTCTGCACGCCGGCGAGGCCCGCGTCGCGCGCGACGCAGCCGCTCCCGAGCGCGAGCAGCAACGCACCGGCGAGCCACCCGGCCCTCATGGAGCCTCCTGCTCCGGCGCAGCGCCAGACTCACCGCTGGGCTTCACGGATCCGTCGTGCGGTCCTGCGTGCTCGCCCATCGCGGGTGGCTCGCTGGCCTCATCGGCGGGCACCTCACCTCCGTGGTGGTGATGATGGTGGTGCTCGTGCCCATCGCCGCCGCCCATGGGCTCCTCCAGCGACGTCAGCGGGTCGAAGTCGGGGGCCAGCGGATCCAGCAGCGGCCGCCCCGGCTCACTCGCCTGGGCCGCGTCGTTCACGCTGCCGGCAGGCGCGCTCAGGGTGGTGCTCCGGCACCCGACGCCGAGCACCGCGCTCAGCAGCAGCGTGGGGAGCATCAGCCGCGCGTGGCGACCAACCTGAGCGGCGGTCCGTTCGCCACCACGCGAGCCCGGAGAAACGCCCGCTGGCTCCTCGGGGGCGCGGTCCAGTCGCGCCGCTCGCCGAGCGACGGCGCGCGGGGTCGAATGCGTCTGCTTGGTTAGGCCAATCATTTCCCTGCGGCTTTTTTAGGGAGCTTGACGCCGTCGGCCGAGAGCTCGGCGACGGTCGCGGCGCGCGCCAGCGTGCCCTCCGGCGGGTTGTACCAACCCGGGTCTTGGTCGTAGCTCTCGAGCGCGTCGCGCACCTTGAGGATGGTGAACATCCCGCCCATCGTGATGCCGTCGTAGGGCCCCTTACCCCCGACCATCGGGATGCTGTTCTTCGGCACCGGCATCCCCATCGCCTCCATGTCCCCCATGCCGTCTTGACCCATGGTCATGTAGCCGGGCACCACCTTCTGAGCGCGCTTGTCCAGATCCTTGGGCTTCACACCGATCATGTTGGGGATGCCGTGCCCCATCTGGTTCATCACGTGGTGGGTCATGTGACAGTGCATCGCCCAATCACCCGGCTCATCCGCCACGAACTCCACGTCGCGGGTCGCGCCGGTCGGCACCAGCACGGTCGTCTCCGGGCGCTGCGCCGACACGGGGATCTGCCCGCCGTCGGTCGCCACCACCTTGAAGTAGAAGCCGTGGAGGTGAATGGGGTGGTGATCCATCGCGCTCAGGTTGCCGAAGCGGATCCTCACGCGGTCCCCCGTCTTCACGATGAGCGGCTGTGTCCCGGGGAAGCAGCGCGCGTTCAAGGTGAGGACGTTGAAGTCGCTCATCGCGTTCGGATCCGGGCGCTTCCGTCCAGGCTTGATCGCCCACTCGCTCAGCATGTAGGCGAAGTCTCTATCCACACGGTAACCCGCGGAGGGGCGCCGAGGGTGCACCACGATCATCCCGAGCATGCCCATCGCCATCTGGGTCATCTCGTCGTGATGCGAGTGGTACATGAAGGTGCCGTGCTGGCGGAACGTCCACTCGTAGCGGAAGGTCTCCCCCGGCTTGATCGCCGCTTGAGTCAGGCCGCCTACCCCATCCATCCCGCTCGGCAGGAACACCCCATGCCAATGGACCGTGGTGGGCGCGGAGAGGCGGTTCGTGACGTAGACCCGCACCCGGTCTCCCTCCACCGCCTCCAACGTGGGGCCGTGGACGCGCCCGTTGTAGCCCCAGCAGCTCGCCTTGAGGCCCGGCGCGAACTCGTGCTCCACCTCCTCCGCGATCAGGTGGAACACCTTCACCCCGTCCACCACGCGAAACGGCAGCGTGGCGCCGTTCGGCGTCACCACCGGCTGGTAGTCCACCCCCGGCCTCCCGGGAGCCGCTGCCGGCGCGCCACGACCGCTGTAGCTGCGGTCCCAGCCGCGCCCCGCGGCGTCCACCTGGGAGGCCTCCGCTCGCCGCCCCAGCAGCGCGGCGCCACCCAGCGCCACGGCGCCCGTCGCGATCAGGTTCCTACGGCTGACCACTCAGCCCTCCTCGATGCTTGCTCATGACGTGACCTCCGGGACCCAACCTAGAGAGGCGATCAGTTTGCGCTGCGTGAAAGGCGCGCTCCACGCGATTTGCTGCCTGGAAACGACGCGCGGTGAGCCGCTCGCCGTGATCGTCTCGGCCAGGGTCTAGCGAGCCCGGCCCGCGCCGCAAGCCCGTACTCAACACCAGGCTAGCGCGCTCCCCTGGATGGTGGGCTGAATCACCGCGCCAGCCCCGCTCCATTCGAGGTGCTCGGCGGAGCACCCCAACCCTGTTGCTGCATACGGGCCGAACCGCGGTTGCCAGGCGCGCGCGCTGATGCATGCTGGGTGAGCTCCTGAGCCAAGCCGCGCGCGCCTTCCGCGCGCCGCCAAGCGCCGGGAGCCCCAACTCACCATGAGCGCACAGCCCTGCCACGATAGCCCCTCCGCTCCGCAGGAGCCCACCCCCAAGGCCGCTGGCTCCTGCGGGTGCGCCAAGGAGACCGAGGCGCCCGAGCCCGAGGTGTCCGGTTGCTGTGGTAGTCAGTCTCATGGACTGACTACGGAGCCTGAGGCTCCCAGCGAGCCCGCCGGCGCCTGCTGTCACCACCACACGCCGCCGCCCCCACCGCCGCCCGGCGTCGACCTCAGCACCCTCGAGCACCTGTGCCCGATGCACCTCGAGGTGCGGCAGCTGGGGCCCGGTACCTGCCCGCTGTGCGGGATGGCGCTCGAGCCCTCGCTGGTGAGCCTGGAGACGGCGCCCGACCCCGAGCTCATCGACATGACGCGGCGCTTCCGCGTGAGCCTCCTGCTCAGCCTGCCGGTGCTGGCGCTCGCGATGGGCCCCATGGTGGTGCCCTCGCTCGGCCACGCGCTGCCGGCGAATATTTCCGCGTGGATACAGCTGGCGCTGAGCGCCCCGGTGGTGTTGTGGGGCGGCGCGCCGTTCTTCCAGCGCGCGCTCGTCAGCGTGAAGACGCGCCACCTCAACATGTTCACGCTGATCGCCGTCGGCACCGGCGCGGCCTTCCTGTTCAGCCTCGCGGCGACGGTCGCGGGCGGCGCCTTCCCGGCCTCGCTGCGCGACTCCCACGGCGCCCTCCCGCTGTACTTCGAGTCGGCGGCCGTCATCATCACCTTGGTGCTGCTCGGGCAGGTGCTCGAGCTCCGCGCACGGCAGCGCACCGGCGCGGCGATCCGCGAGCTGCTCCAGCTCTCACCCACCACCGCGCGCCGGATCGAGCCGAGCGGCGAGGAGCGGGACGTCCCGCTCGACGCGGTCCAGCAGGGCGATCGGCTCCGGGTGCGCCCCGGGGAGAAGGTGCCGGTGGATGGTCAGGTGATCTCCGGTCAGAGCGTGGTGGATGAGTCGATGCTCACCGGGGAGCCTATCCCGGTGGAGAAGTCCGCGGGGGATCAGCTGGTGGGCGGCACCTTGAACGGCAACGGAGGCCTCGTGATGCGCGCCACGGCGGTGGGGCACGAGACGCTGCTCAGCCGCATCGTGCAGAGCGTGGCGGAGGCCCAGCGCACGCGCGCGCCGAGCCAACAGCTGGCCGACGCTGTCTCCACCTGGTTCGTGCCAGCGGTGATTTTGGTCAGCGTCGTGAGCTTCATCCTGTGGGCGCTGCTCGGCCCCGAGCCGCGCTTCAGCTACGCCCTGCTCAACGCCGTGGCGGTGCTGATCATCGCCTGCCCCTGCGCGCTCGGCCTCGCCACGCCAATGTCCATCACGGTGGCGATGGGGCGCGGCGCGAAGCTCGGGGTGCTGTTCAAGAACGCGGAGGCGCTCGAGGCCTTGGGCGACGTGGACACCGTGGTGGTCGATAAAACAGGTACTCTGACGGTAGGCAAGCCACGGATCGTGGCGCTGAAGCCGATGGCCGGGGTGAGTGAGGACGAGCTGCTGAGCCTCGCCGCCTCGATCGAGCGTGAGAGCGAGCACCCGCTGTCACGCGCGGTGACGGACGCGGCTCGGGAGCGTGATTTGGAGCTGTTGCCCGCGGAGGGGTTCCAGGCAGAGCATGGGCTCGGGATCGGGGGGAGGGTTCGTGGCGCGAGGATATGGGTCGGCAGCGCCAAGTGGATGCGCGCCCAGGGCGTCCCCGGGGGAGAGCTCGAAGCCGCCGCGGAGGAGGCGCAGGCAGCGGGCCGCGGGGCGCTCTTCGTGGCGAAGGAGGACGCGCTCTTGGGGCTCCTGCTCGTCGCCGACCCGATCAAGCAGAGCACCCCCGCGGCGCTCGCCGCGCTGCGACGCGCTGGGCTCGAGCTCGTGATGCTCACGGGCGATCACGAGGCCACGGCGAACGCGGTCGGGCGCGAGCTCGGCATCGATCGGGTGGTGGCCGGGGTGACGCCGCATGGCAAGCTCGACTTGATCCGCAGCCTGAAGGCCGAGGGCCGTCGGGTGGCGATGGCGGGCGACGGCGTGAACGACGCGCCTGCCCTCGCCCAGGCCGACGTCGGCGTCGCGATGGGGACCGGCGCTGGGGTCGCCATCGAGAGCGCCTCCGTCACCCTGGTGGGCGGGGACCTCGTGGGGCTCGGGCGCGCGCTGGAGCTGAGCCGCCTGACCCGCCGCAACATCCGCCAGAACCTGTGGTTCGCCTTCGGCTACAACACGCTCGGCGTCCCGATCGCCGCCGGCGCCTTGTTCCCGGTGTTTGGGCTGCTCCTGTCGCCCATGCTGGCAGGCGCCGCCATGAGCCTCAGCTCCGTGAGCGTGATCGCCAACGCGCTGCGCCTGCGCACCGCGCGGCTCCCCTGAACCGCGCTGATGGTGTGCGCGGCTCGCTCGGCGCCATGAACAGCACCACTGACTGGAGGTGAGGCGCAGCGCACGGCGCTGGACAGCGCCCTTGACATGAACAGCGCCACTGACTGGATGTGAGGCGCGGCGCGGAGCGCTGGGCAGCGCCCTCGACGTGAGCCGCGCTCACGCGCGGCGCGGCGCCGGCATGGAGAGCCACCCGGCGCACAAGCCGAGGAACACCGCGCGCTCCGCCTCCACGCCGCACGCGATTCCATCGCGATCGAGCCGCGCGAACAGCGCGCCGAGGCTGGGCGCGGCGTCACAGAACTCCAAGATCAGCGCCTCCGCGCTCTGCGCGTCGCCGAGCAGCTCACGCGCCCCAGGGCGCGTGCTGCGCTCCACTGGGCCATCCCCCCACCCCATGAGGAGCTGATGGATCTCCGCCGAGCTGAAGCACTCGCGGGCCGCGCGCAGCCACAGCTCGGGGTGCGGGGGCTGCCCGAGCAGCTCGCGCGGCGCCTCCACCCCCGGGTAGAACAGCGCCTCCCCCGCGCGCTGACGCACCACGCGGAGCACCCGCTCCTCGAGCTGAGTCCCCACCACGTGGAGCAGCGGCGCGGGCTGCAAGGCGCCCGCGCGCACCAGCTCCTCACCCAAGCGGCGCCCGCTCAGCGCCGCGCGGCGCAAGGCGCGGATCACCTCAGCCTCACTGACCAATCCGCGCGCCACCAGGCGCTGCCCGAGCAGCTCGCTGTGGGCGCTCCCGAGCGCGCACACGGGGCGCCCCCGGTGCAGGTAGAGGTGGTGAGCCTCACGCACGACTCCATCACCACGCTGGACCACGAGCAGCCCGCTCGCCCCTTGGCTCGCCAGCTCCAGCAGACGACACCACAGGTTCACGCCACGCACGGCGAAGCGCAGCGAGGGGCTCCCCTGAGGCGTCCCCAGGAGGCACCCCCAGCGCGCCGTGAGGCGCCCGAGCACGGGGTGCTCCTCCACCGCGCAGGGCTCACCCCCGGCGCCCACCAAGCGGCTGCCCGGCGGGACTCCGCCCGTCGCGAGGCGCCCGAGCAGCTCCGGGATGTCGAGCGGCCCCGCTGGCGCAGCGCCCGGGAGCTCCAGGTAGAGGCCCTGACCCTCGACGAGGGTCAGCTCTCCTTCCGAAGCGCGAGACGCCGCGCGCGCCGCGTCACCGCGCGCGCCCGCAGGGCGCGGCGCCTCGCTACGTGGCGTCTCGTCGGCGAGCGGCTCGACGCGCGGATCCCTCGTGGAGCGTAATGAAACGCGCTCCTCGACGACGCCTGGGCTGGTGCTGAGGCGGGCGCCGGGCCTGGTGCTCGGGCCTGCCGACGCCCGACGCCCCTCGCCGCTCCGCGGAGCGGCGGGCGCCCCGCCGGGCCCGAGCGGACCGCGCGGGAGCTGCACCTCCACGCGCGGCCGGGTGCCGCTCTGACTGGGCAGGAGCTCGCTCGCGACCCACGGCGCGAGCTCCGCAGCGCTGACGCCGAGGCCGAGCGCGCGCGCCGCCTCATCCGTTGCCTCGCGGAAATGACGCGCGCTCTCGAAGCGGTCCCGAGGATCCTGCGCCAACGCGCGGACGAGCAGCTCCTTCAACAGCGGCGGCAGGTGCCGACCATGACGCGTGATCACGCTCAGGTCGCCGCGACAGATGCGATCCAACACCTCCATCTCGCTGCTGCCCGGGAACAGAGGGCGGCCGAGCAAGAGCTCCGCCAGCACGATCCCGAGGGTGAAGAGATCGCTCCGAGCGTCCACCTCCCCTCCCACGACCTGCTCGGGGCTCATGTAGCCGAGCTTGCCCTTCAGCTCACCGGGCAGGGTGCGGCGCGACAGCGTGGCGCCCTTCAGGATCCCGAAATCCGTGAGCTTCACCTCGCCGCCGCGCCCCACCAGGATATTCCCTGGGGAAACGTCGCGATGGACGAGCAAGAGCGGGCGCCCGTCCTCGTCACAGCGCTCGTGCGCGTAGCCGAGCCCCGCGAGCACCTGATCGGCGACGAAGAGCACCGCGGAGGGCGGCAAGGCCTGGCGCTTGGCGGCCACCGCGCGCAGGAGCTTGGCGCAGGAGAGGCCATCTATGTGCTCGAGCGCCATGTACAGTCGCCCGTCGACCTCCCCGAAATCGAGGATCTGAACCAGGCAGGGGTGCTGGAGCCGCGCCATCACGCGCGCCTCGTCACAGAACATCGCGACGAAGCGCGGCTCGGCGGCGAGCTCCGGGAGCATGCATTTCAGCGCCACCGGCTTGGCGAAGCCGTGGGGGCCGAGCTTCAACGCGGAGAACACCTCGGCCATGCCGCCCGCCCCGAGGCGCTCGAGCACCTGGTAGCCACCGAACAGCTCACCGTACGCCAGCCGCGCGCCGACCCACGGCGCGCTCAGCCGAACGCCATCAGGTGCCGTCGACGGGGTCGCCCAACCCGGGGGCCGCGAGGGACGCGGAGAGACCACGGGTATAGGGTACACCACCGCCGGCCGACGCACGAAGTCACGCGATGGATCCGCGCGCAGCGGGCTTCGGCGCAGCGCGTCACAGCGGCGCCAGGCTGTGCTACCGCCCGCGCATGGCACACGGCGCGCTCCTGGTGGACAAGCCCTCTGGGCTCACCTCCCACGACGTGGTGGCGGCGGCGCGGCGCGTGTACGGCACCCGCGCCGTGGGGCACGCCGGCACCCTCGATCCCATGGCCACCGGGCTCCTGGTGCTGCTCCTCGGGGAGGCGACCAAGCTCGCCGGTTGGCTGACGCTCGCGGACAAGCGCTACGCGGCGGAGCTGCGGCTGGGGGCCGAGAGCGACACCCTCGACGCGGACGGGCACATCACCGAGCGATCCCCCAGGCCCCCTCCCCCAACCTCGGAGGCGCTGGCCGCCGCGATCGAAGCGGAGCGGGCGCGATCGAGCCAGATCCCTCCGCAGGTGAGCGCCATCCGCGTCGGAGGCAGGCGAGCCCACGAGGTCGCGCGCGCGGGCGGCCACCTCGACCTCCCCGCGCGCCCCGTGCGAGTCCGCTCGCTCGAGCTCACCCATGTGGAAAATCATGAGATCGGCCTCGTGGTGGTGGCGTCCAAGGGCTACTACGTGCGCGCCTTGGCGCGCGACCTCGGCGCGGCGCTCGGCAGTGGGGCTTACCTGACGCGGCTCCGCCGCCTCCAGAGCGGCCCGCTCGACGTGGAGGAGGCGGTGACCTGGCCGCCGCTCGGCGTCCCCCCCTTGATGACGGCCACCCACATCGCGCGGCGTTGCCTGCAGACAGCGTCACTGACGCTAACCGGCTATGAGCGCGCGCGCCAGGGCAAGCCGCTCGATTCGTCCTGCTTCCTGACGGATCCACCCGAGCACCCGGTGGAGCCCAGCGCGAGCGCGCCGCCCATCGCCTGGCTGCACGACGGCCGCCTGGTGGCGCTGGGCCGCGCGGAAGCGCTGGGACACACGGAGGGCGCGAGCGCGGAGGCGCGGGGACACGCAGAGGGCTCGAGGGAGCAGCCAAGCGAGATCTTCCGAGTGGTTCGCGGGTTCGACCCGGCGCTCAGCGGCGCTGACTAGTCGCCTCCACGAGGCTCCCCGGCGCGATCGCTCATTGAAGGCGATGACTACCCGTCCAACCCCCCGATCGAGCAGCTCAATGGGTCGAAGGCGCCGCGCACAGCGAGCCACAGCTCGCTTGACTGACCTTCAATCAAACAGACTATTCAGGGGGGGTTAGACGGCACCGCAATGGGTGCGCCTTCGAGATCGTGGTCCACCTCGCTGGGCACCAAGGACCCAGCTCACAAGCTCAGCGCACTTCGAGCTCCTCCAGCTGGATCCGGCGCTCCGAGAGGCGCGCGGCGAGGCGCTCGCGCCAGGGCTCGGCGTGCTCACCCGGCGGCAGCTCCAGCGACACCTTGACCGACCCGCGATCGTCACCCTGGAGCAGCAGCACGCCGCCCCTCAGCTTGCCCCCCAGCTCCAGCCGTAAGGTCGACTGACTCCCCTGACGGCCCCACGCCACCCGCTGCACCAGCTCCATCCAACGTGGATCCAAGCTCGACAGGTTGCGTGACGGCGTGACCTCGAGCGGCGTCCGCGCCAACGCTCGCTGCAGTGGATCCAAAGGGAAGCGCAGCCCGTCGCTCGCGCTCCCCAGCGCCTCACCGAGCGGCTCGCCCTCGAGCGGGGCGCGGTGCTCCAGGTCCTGCGTCGCTCCGCGCTCGCCTTCGCCCGGGGGTCCCAACACCGGCTCCGAGTGCCCCTCCATGCCTGGCCGCTCGTGGCCCAGCTGGCGCGCGCAGGGATCGTCTTGGAGCCGCTCAACCCACGAGCCGAGGGCCGACTCGAGGGCCGAGCGCCGCACCCTATGGGGCGATACCGGCCCTTCGGCCGACAGTTCTTCGCGACGCGTCCCAGGCCCGCGCCGCTCGGGCGACGGCACCAACTCCTTGAACTTCATTCGGTTTTGCGCCGGCTGGGCGTGAGCGTTCGACGGAGGCTGGGCGGCCGAGGGCTCGGCGGCTCGCGCGGCGGGGGCGACGCTGGACATGGGGGCTGCCTCGGGTCGAGCTTGGCGCGAGTTGCGCGCGCTGGCGCGGCTCAAGTAGATTAGGCGGACCAAGAAAGGGGCGCACGTCAGCGTTGGACTCCGGCCCACCACCTCCACTCACCGTACACGTCCTCCTCTCCTTCGTGCCGGCGCTGGTGGCCGCTGTGTTCTCAGCAGCGTCAGCGGCGGCGGGTGCCCTCACGCCGACGCGCCTCGCGGCGCTGGCGGAGAAGCTCGGCGGCGCCGATCAGGTCGCGCTCCGTCGCTACCGTGAGCACGGCTCGGCCATCCGCAGCCGTTGGCTGGTGATGCGAGCGCTCGGCATCGTGGCGACGGCGGTGTTGACCGCCTCCTGGATGCCGCTCACCGGCTGGCGCGGGACGCTGGCGGCCGTCTCGGTCGCGCTGCTGCTCTACACGATCCCCACCGAGCTCCTGCGCGGCTTGGCCGAGGGGCGCGCCGAGCGGAGCGCGCCGCTCTTGCTCAGGGTGCTCCGTCCTCTCGAGCTGCTCAGCCTGCCGATCGCCGTCCCGCTCCACGCGCTGCACCGCCTGACGGGCGGCAGCGAGCAGCAGAGCCCGGCTGGCGACGAGATGGAGCTGTTCGTGGCGCAGGGTGAGGTGGAGGGCTCCTTGGGCCACGACCAGTCCGAGATGATCCGCAACGTGATGGACTTTGGAGAAGTCACGGCGGCTGACGTGATGGTGCCCCGCACCCGGGTGACGCTGCTCTCCGTCGACTGCCCACCGGCGGAGGTGATGCGCATCGTCGCGGAGCAGGGGCACTCGCGTTACCCCGTCTCCCGCGACCGCCCCGATCACATCATCGGCGTGCTGCACGTGAAGGACATCCTGCGTTTCCTCGCGGATCACCCCGACGAGGAGTTCAGCGTGGAGGCGCTGATGCGCACCCCGGTGCCCTTCGTGCCCGAGGGGCAGCCCGGCTCCACCGTGCTCACCGACATGCGGGCGGGGCGTCATCACCTGGCGGTGGTGATCGACGAGTTTGGCGGGGTGAGCGGCATCGTCACCTTGGAGGATCTCATCGAGGAAATCGTGGGGGACATCCAGGATGAGCACGACCACGAGGTGGCGCCCATCGTCGACCTGGGCGACGGGCGGCTCCGGGTGGAGGCGAGCGTGCCCATCGGCGACTTGAGCCGTTACTTGGGGGTGGATTTGGAGGACGGGGACTTCCACTCCTTGGGTGGCTTCATCATCGATCGCCTCGGCCGGGTGCCGACGGTGGGCGCGACGGTGAGCGAGTTCGGGCTCGACTTCATCGTCACCCGCGCGGACGAACGCCACGTGGTCGAGGTGGAGATCGTGCGCGAGGCCGCCGCCCCCGAGTCGGTGCTGCCCAAGAGCGCGCGCAGCTCCGCGGCTTAGCCATGGCGAGCCCCCCGCTCGAGCCAGGCGCCGCCGCGCGCGTGCTGATCACCCCGCAGGTGCCGAGCAGCTGGCCGCTCCACGGCCTGGGGCCCAGCGCCGCGCTCTTACCTCAATTGCCGCCCATCGAGCGCCTGCCGAGCGGCGCCTGGGTCGGCGTCACCAGCGGGACGGCCCCGGCGCGCAGCTGGTGGCAACGGCTACGCGGCGAGCGCAGCGAGCGCGTGCACCTGGCGAGCCGCTGCATGGCCCTCGCGCTCGCGGGCTACGTCGACATCTGCGCGGCGGAGGGCGTCGCCTTCGGCCGCGTGCCGCCGCCAGGGTGAAGGACCCTATCCGCGCGGAAATGCGCGCCAGCAACTGTTCGTCGTTAGCCGCCGGCGTGAGCGCCGATCGCCTTCAGCTGCTCCACGAGGGTCGCGCCGGCGTCCACCAGCCCGCGCTTCTCGTCCTCGCCGTCGGCGCCGGTGCCCTTCTTGCCCTTCAAGATCTCCTGCATCGACATCACCTCACGCCGTATGCGGAGCATGGTGTCGTTCGGGCACACGGAGCCCTGGCTGCCTGGATCCACCGGGATGATGAAAGGATCGCCGCTCGAACGCAGCGGATCACCGCTGCTGTAGCGCTTCAGATCGAACTCCTTCTGGCCGTCCTTGATCTTGAAGCTGTCAGGCCACTTGAAGTCCTTCTTGTCCTTGTCGTTGACGAGGAAGGGCTCGGGCAGCGGCTGCATGATCGCCCAGGGGCCGCGCGGGCCGCCCTGCATGTACACGCTCCAGCGCACCTTGGGGGCGGTGGACTCCGCGAGCAGCTCGGTGATCGCCTTCTTGCTGCCACTCAGCACGGCCTGCAGCTTCTCCTTCTGAGCGTTCGCCTCTTGAGCGCGGCTCGTGTAGTCGACCAGCAGCATCACCGTTTCCCCACGGAAACGCCCGATGTTGGACGACGCCAGGTTGGCGCCCGAGAAGCCGATCCGCAGGGAGCCGAGCTTCGAGACCTCCTCCTCCGGGAACTTGCTCGCCGCCAGCTTCGAGCCCGCCGACTGCAGCACCTCCGCCAAGGCCTCGGCCTCGGCGTTGGCGTCGTCGATCTCCTTGGCGAGGCGGGCCGCGTCCTCGATGGCGCGCTTGGCGCCGGCGTTCGAGGCGGTGCGATCGCCCATCGTGAAGCCGAGCAGGCCGCCCACGGCGGCGCCGACCACGCCGATGAGGACGAGGACGAGCTTGCCCTTCTTCTGGGCCTTCACCACCTCCTCGCTCATCTCGATCTTGATCGCCGCTGGCTCCGCGCGCACCGGCGCGTCGTCTGCGGCGATGGCGGCGTACGGATCCGAGGCGTCCACCCGCGGCGCGGGGCGCGCGGGCTGCGCCGGGCCGGTGGCGAACGGCGGCGCGGGCACCCCCACTGGCTTCGGGATCCCAACGGGCGGCGGGACGGCGCCAGTCGCGGGGCCCGCGATGGTCTTCTTGCCAAGGCGCGCCTTGAGGTCGATTTTCGGCTTCTTTTCTTCGGCCATTGAGGGCTCCTCGCCGGTCAGGGGAGTCGAAGCACCCGGCGGCGCGCCGGGTGTGAGCTAGCGGCGATTGAGGGCCGCCACACTACAGGCCGAGGTCTCCCTCGGCAAGATTGAATGCGCCCAGGAGCCGCGCGCTACTCAGCCCTTGGCTGGGCAGACGGACTCCGGAGGCGCGCGCCGTGAGTGACGGGCGAGCGCCGGCTTGCCCCGCCTGGTGGCGGATGCGAGGCTCGGCGCGTGCCGCGCAGCGTGGGTCGAGAGGTGCTGGTCGTCGATAACTACGACTCCTTCACCTACAACCTGGTGCAGTACCTGGAGACGCTCGGAGCCCGCTGCGACGTGCGCCTGAACGATCGCCTGACGGTGGCGGAGGCGCTCGCGCACCCCGCCGATGGCATCTTGCTCTCGCCGGGCCCTGGTACCCCCGACGACGCGGGGATCACCCTCGAGCTCATCGCGCAGGCGAAGCGCCCCTTGCTCGGCGTCTGCCTGGGGCACCAGTCGATCGCTCAGCACTTTGGCGCCCAGGTGGTGCGCGCAGGTCGGCTGATGCACGGGAAGACGTCGCCCATCCTCCACGAAGAGCGGGGCGTGTTTCGCGGCCTACCGAGCCCCTTCACCGCCACGCGCTACCACTCGCTGATCGTCGCCCCGGAGACGCTCCCCGCCACGCTCGAGATCACCGCGCGCACCGAGGAGGGAGAGATCATGGGCCTCCGGCACGGGCGGCTCCCCATCGAGGGGGTCCAGTTTCACCCGGAGTCGATCCTCACCGAGCACGGCCTCGCCCTGCTCGAGAACTGGCTCGGAGCCTTGTGATGGGGACACCTTCACCGACGTCAGGGCGCCGCGGAGCCGCGCGGTGACGGACATCACCTTCGAGGGCGCGCTCACGGCGGTGGAGGCGGGGCCGCTGCCTCGAGGCTTGGTGGAGGCGGTGTTCTCCGCGGTGCTGGCCGGCGCCTGGACCGAGGCGCAAATCGCGGGCTTTTTGATCGCGCTGCGGCAACACCCCATCACCCACGCGATGCTCACCGAGGCAGCGCGCGCGCTGCGCGCCGCGATGGTCGAGGTGCCGCACCAGCACCCCAAGGTGCTCGACACCTGCGGCACCGGCGGCGATGGTCAGGCTACCCTGAACTTATCCACGGGGGCGGCGATCATCGCCGCCGCGCACGGCGTGGTGGTGGCCAAACACGGTAACCGCGCCGTCTCCAGTCGTTCGGGGAGCGCCGATGTGCTCGAGGCGCTGGGCGTCCCGTTCCCCGAGAGCGCCGAGCACGCTGCTGAGCAGCTGAGCGAGCTGGGGCTCGCCTTCTTGATGGCGCCCGTGCACCACCCGGCGATGCGCTTCGTCGCTCCGGTGCGGCGCGCGCTCGGGGTGCGCACGTTGTTCAACTGCCTGGGCCCGCTCGCCAACCCCGCGCGCGCCACCCATCAGCTGCTCGGCGCCTACAGCGAGGAGCTCCTGCCGACGCTCGCGGCGGCGCTCCAGGAGCTCCAAGTGGAGCGCGCTTGGGTGGTACGTAGCGCTGACGGACTGGATGAGCTGAGCCCCTTCACCACCACCCACGTGTGTGAGCTCGACCGCGGTGAAGTGCGCCGGCTCGAGGTGCACCCGAGCGACTTCGGGCTGCCGGAGAGCGCGCCCGGCGCCTTGGTGGGTGGCGACGCCCAGTTCAACGCCGCGGCGCTCCGCGCGGTGCTGAGCGGTGAGCCGCACCCGGCGCGCACCGGCTTCCTCCTGAACGCCGCCGCGGCGCTGGTGGTGGCGGAGGAGCTGTCGCCGCCGGAGGCAGCGCGCCGCGCGGCGGAGCTGGTGGACACCGGCGCCGCCCTGGCGCTGCTCGAGCGCTGGCGTGACGCGGGGGCGACGTGAGCACCACGCAGCCCGTCGTTCTTCGTGCGCGCACCGCGGACGCCTGCGGGAGCGAGGCGATGGACGCGACGGGGGCCAGGTGACGGGCGCCGCGAAGCCAGCGGGCGTGCTCGAGGCGATCCTCGCGCACAAGCGCGAGGAGATCGCCGCGCTGCGAGCGCGAGGTCCAGCGCCTGACCAGGGGCTCACGCCGCGCTACTTCCCGCTCCACTCCCGACAGACGGCGCACCGGTCGGGGACGGCGCCGAGTAGCGCACTGCCAAACCCCCAAAACCCTCATAGCCTCTCGCTAGGACGACAAACGGTTTACCGTTTGTCGTCCTCAAATCAGCAACTAGAGCGGCGTGAGGAGAAGCAGCACCAAGCAGAGGACCAGGGAAACCGAGCCCTCGCCCCGCATGGGAGCGGTTTTCCTGGTCCGTCTGGCGGCAAACCGATCGCCGCTCTAGGACGCGCCCCACTCCAACTGATCTGCGAGATCAAGCGCCGCTCGCCCTCCACCGGCGCGCTCGACACCACCCTCGGCGTCGCCGAGCGCGCCGCGCGCTACGCCTCGGCCGGCGCCGACCTGCTCAGCGTGCTGACCGACGCGCGCTCCTTCGGTGGATCGTTCGATCACCTGACGGAAGCGCGGCGCGCCTGTGAGCTGCCGATCCTGTGCAAGGAGTTCATCCTGGATCCGGTGCAGCTCGAGCACGCGGCGAGCGCGGGCGCCGACGCGGTGCTCTTGATCGTGCGGTGCCTCGGCCCGGCGCTCCGCTCGCTACACCAGGCGGCGACGGCGCTGAAGCTCACGCCGCTGGTCGAGGTGACCACGGAGGCGGAGGCGGCGCAGGCGCTCGCGGCGGGCGCGCGGTGGATTGGCGTCAACGCGCGTGACCTCGACACCCTGGAGATCGACTTGCCGCGCGCCGAGCGGGTGCTCGCCGCGCTGCCGCCGGACATCGTCACCGCCCAGCTGAGCGGCCTCAGCACCCCGGAGGCGGTGGCGCGCGTCGCTCAGAGCCGCGCCGACGCGGCGCTGATCGGCACCGCGCTGATGCGTGAGGCGGATCCCGCGCCGCTGCTCCGCGTCCTGCGAGCCGCGGCGGGTTGAAGCATCGCGCGCGAGAGACACCATCAGGAGCGGCCCAGCTGCTCCGCGCGCCCTGCGCGGCGGCTCGAGGGGCGCGCACGTCACCCAAACTCGCCCACATCGCGGCGGCTCGTTAGGCTGGGCGCATGGACACGGGCGCCCTGGTCGACGTGTACCTGAGCCACTTGGCCGTGGAGCGGGCGCTGAGCCGCCACACCATCGCCGCCTACGGGCGCGACCTGAGCAAGTGGTGTGAGTTCGTGGGCGAGCGCGCCGTCAGCGATCTGGCGCAAGGCGACGCGGAGCTGGTCGCTGCTTGGCAGCGCGACCTGAGCCTCGCGGGGCTCAGCGCCCGGAGCACCGCCCGGCACCTCTCGGCGCTGCGCGGCTTGGTCCGCTTCGGGATCCGTGAAGGGCTGCTCGATCGCGACTTCACGGCGCGCTTGGCGCGCCCCCGGGTGCGCCAGCGGCTGCCCCAGCCGCTCTCGGAGCACGAGCTGCGCGCCTTGCTCGACGCGCCCTCGGAGGACACACCCGCGGGCCTACGTGACCGCGCCATGCTGGCGCTCACCTACGCCGCGGGGCTGCGGGTGAGCGAGCTGGTGCACCTCCAGCTCACCGATCTGGATCGCCAGCGCGGCGTGGTGAGCGCGCTGGGCAAGGGTGAGAAGCGGCGCTTGGTGCCCATCGCCGGGCTGGCGCTAGACCGGCTGGAGCAGCACCTCATGGCGCGCCCCAACCCCCAAAAAAAGAGCGCGCAGCTGAAGAACTGGGTGTTCCCCTCGCCTCGCGGGGGGCCCCTCACGCGCCAGGCGTTCTGGAAGATCGTGCGGCGGCACGCGCTGGCGGCCGGCCTCGCGACTCGCGTCCACCCGCACCAGCTCCGGCACTCGTTCGCGACCCACCTGCTGGAGGGCGGCGCGGATCTGCGCAGCGTGCAGACCCTGCTCGGCCACGCGGACATCTCGACCACCGAGATTTACACCCACATCACGCGCGACCACGTCCGGGCGGCCCACCGGCGAAGCCACCCGCGCGGCTAGCTTTCACCTTCAGCCCCCTGCGACAAAGTGGTACTCGGGGGCTTGGATGCCCGGGCCAACCCAGCAAGACGCAGACTTTTGTGTCGTGGAGCCCACGGGGGGCGAGACGCCCGTGCTGGTGGAGGTCCCCCACGCGGGCCTGTCGGCGCTGGCCACCGAGCTCGCCACTTTGGCGGCGCCAGCCTCTTCCCTCGCTCGCGACGCCGATTTGTACGTCGACGAGCTGTACGCCGACGCCCCGGCGGAGGGCGCCACGCTGCTCTACTCGCGAGTGAGCCGCTACGTGTGCGACCTGAACCGCGCCGCGAGTGACTTGGACACCCTCGCCACCCGCGATCTACCCACCCGTGGCCCCGTCACCCCGGCGCCCCACGGCTTGGTCTGGCGCAGCACGACTGACGGCACGCCGGCCCTGCATCGGCCGCTCACCCGCGAGCAGGTGGAGGCGCGGCTCACCCGGCTCTACCGCCCCTATCATGAGCGGATCGGGCTCATCCTCGAGCGCAAGCGGCAGCGCTTCGGCTACGCCATCCTGGTGTGCGGCCACTCGATGCCGAGCCGCGGCCGCCCCGATGCGCTGGGTCAGAGCGTGGAGCGAGCCGACGTGGTGCCCGGCAGTCGCGGTCACTCCAGCGCCGATCGGCGGGTGATCGAGGTGCCCGCCGAGCAAGCGCGTGAGCTGGGCTGGAGCGTGGCCCACGATCAGCCCTACCGCGGCGGCTTCAGCACCGGGCACTACGGCCGCCCCCAGCAGGGGCTCCATGCGGTGCAGATCGAGCTGGCCCGGCGGCTCTACATGGACGAGCAGAGCCTCGCCAGAAAACCCAATGATTTCAATAAGACACGCGACTACTGCCGGAGGGTGGTGGCGCGCATCGGGGCGCTCAAGCTAGCATGAGGCCCCGGCGCCGAGCGGAGCCGCAACCGATGAGCGTCCCGTTGGGCCCGACGAGCCCAGCGCCCTGAAGCCCCCGCGCCCAAGAGCCCCGTGTCCCCCGCACCCCGCACGATGACGGCTGATCCTCCCCCAGGCCCGGGGCGCATCCCCGCCTCGGGATCGCACCCAGCCGTGCAGCTCCCCGAGAAGCCGCTGCTCGCCTCGGACGCGCTACGCGAAGACTTGGCCCCCGTGGAGCCAGCGGGCCGCGAAGTGCGGCTGTGGACGCTGCTGGTCGCCACGCTGCTGGTGGCGCTGGGGATCGCGTTCCGCTTCGGGGTGGGGCACCCAGTGCTGCGCGTGGAGGCGTCCACCCTCTCCTTCTGCGCTGCCGCCGCCACCCTGGGCGCCGCAGCGCTGCCGTTCGGCTACTTGGCGCGCGGGCTCCTGATGCTCGCGCTGGGTGTTGGCCTGATGGCGCTGGGCTTCCAAGGCCTGGGGCCCCTGCACGGGATGGCGATCGACGGCGGCTTCCTGCGGGATTTGACCCGGCTGCTCGCCCTCACCACCCTCCCCTCCGCCTTGCTGTTCCGCGCCTTCTACCGCGCCTACGCGCCGGCGCGCTGGCTGCTCGCGGTGGCTCTGGTCCTGGCTCTGCCGTTCGTGGTGTCGGAGGGGCTGCTCGCGATCGACGCCTCTGCGGTGGTGTGGTCGCGGGTGGCCGCAGTGGTGAACGCGCTCGTCATCCTGTGCTCCCTGTTTGGGTTCACCAGCTCGGCCACGTCGGGGGGCGGCTCCTGGTGGGCGGCGCTGGTGCTGCTGCTCATCCCTTGCGGCATCGCCACTCGGGAGCTCACGCCGCTCGCCGGGGCGGACGACGGTTATTTCACCTACGTGGCCACCGCGGTGGGGGTGCAGTGCGCGTCGGTGCTGGCGGCGCTCGGCCTGTTCCAGGTGGGCGCCGCCCGGCTGGCTCCCCACGCCCGCGACACCAGCCTGCCTTCGCGCCCCTCCCCACGGCCCCCGTCCCCAGCGTCGTGAAAGGCGGCGGCATGAAGGCGTCGCACAGCCCGGCGCCACGAGCCCGGCGCCTAGAAGCCGGCGTGAGAATCGTGAGGCCCGGCGGCATGAACGTCGCGGCCAAAACCGCTCGCGCGGCCTTGAACAGGTGCGCCCCATGAGCTAGGGTCCGCGCCCTCCCATGGCTAGAAGCGAATTTACAGGTCAGCGGCGGATGCGCGCGCGCCACGTCTCTCACTCGAACATCAAGACGCCACGCTGGCAGCAGGTGAACGTGCAGCGTCGGCGCCTGTGGGTGCCTGAGCTCGGCCGCTTCGTGACGCTCAAGCTCACCACGAGTGATCTGCGCACCATCGACAAAATCGGCGTGCTCGCCTACGCGAAGCGCTGCGGCGTCAAGGTTGCCTGAATCGCAGGTCGCCTGAACCGCAGGTCGAGGTAGGGGCGGGTTTCAAACCCGCCCGCGGACGGCTCACCTGAGCCGCAAGGTTGCTTGGGCTGCAGGGTTGCTCGAGCTGCAGCCGCGCTACGCCAGGCGCTCGACCAAGCGCCCGCGGGTGCGCAGCAGGCCCAGCGTGGGGAGCGACAACCGAGAGGCGCCCGGCTCGGCCACGACGGCGTCGATCTGACCGTCGGTGACGCGCAGCGCGATCGGCAGCGGCGCGGGCAGCGGGCTCCCGGGGCGCACCCTGGGTACCCCGCGGAGCACAGGGACCGCGCCGAGCGGCGCCACCACGCCCAGCTCCTCCAGCTTGGGCCCCGTGAGGCGCTGAAACACGGCGCCCGCGAAGCTGCCGCTCACGTCGATCGCCAACACCACCCACGCGCCGCCCTCGGGGCTCGGCGCGTCGCCGTCCCAGGGGAGCTCCAAGTAGTCTTGGCCATGCGCGCCGTGAGGGCGCAGCGGCTGATCGAGATCGCGGCGCGGCGCCAGGTCGTCGATGGAGAGCGAGCCGCCCGCCGGCGGCCCGCCGAGCAGCTGGAGCGGGCGCGCGAACAGGGGATCCCTCAGCACGGTCGCCCCCTGCCGCCCGACGCGCTTGAGCGCCTCGACCCGCACCTCGTCCTTCGCGCGCTTGGCCAAGGCCACCGCCGGCGCGACCACCTTCGCCATGCTGGTGCCCGCCTGGTACGCGCAGGCGACCGCGGCGGCGGTGAGCCCGCAGGGGATGGCGACGCGCGCCGCCAGCGGCACCTCTGTTTCCGTGAGGAAACCGCGCGGGCGCCGCGCCCCGAGCCCGGGCTGCCGCAGCCGCCCATCGAAGCCGCGCGCCCCGACCCCGACGCCGCCCACCACCACCCCGAGCGGGCTCATCAGCACGCCGTCATGGACCGCGGCGGCGGCGAAGAAGCCCGTCAAGCAGGCGCCGAGGGCGCTGGCTCCGGCGGCGATCGCATCACTGGCTACCTGATCGACGAGCGGGTCGTTCGAGATCGCCGCCGCGCGCCGGCTCACGCGCCCTCCTCAGACTCACCCGGGTCGTCGAGCGCGTCCTCTTCGGCGCCCTCCTCGTCCTCCGCGTCGTCGTCCGCCTCGAGCTCGCCCACGTCCAGCTCCAGGGCCAGGCGCCGCCGGAGCTCCTTCGCGCTCGCGCCCTCCACCACGACGAAGGCCTCCTCGCGATCGAACAAGCGCTCGGCGAGGCGCTCGGTCATCCCGCTGGTGACGCGCCCACCGGAGCCCACCGCGCGCACCCGGGTGTAGACCGCCGCTCCGGGCGGCGCCTCCTCGAGCGCCACGTCGCGCACCAGGGTGATCCCGAGCTCCGCTGCGAAGGTGAGCGCCTGCTCATGAGACCACGGGCCGCGCGGCTCCCAGCCCACGCGTAGCCCCGCCGCGAGCAAACGCGCCGCGACGCGGGCCAACCGCTCGCGCCCGACGCGGCCGGGGCTCACCCTGAGGCCCGTCTGGAGCACGAACCACTCGGCGCCCGTCGCCTGCGCTACTTTCTCGGCGAACTCGAGGGCGCGCTCGCCCTCGGGGCTCGGATCCAGCTCGGCCATGGCGCGCCCCGACAGCACGCTGAACACGAAGCCCTCGGGCGCCTCCGCGCGGAACTCACGCAAGCGCGGGGCGCGCGGCAGCGCGCCTTGCTCAGCCCGCAGCTCGAGCAGATTGAACTGACGCGCGTAGCGCCCAAAATGCCCGAGCAACCCTGACTGACCAACGCGAAGCCGCATGAGGGGGCGAGTTCTGCCAAACTCTCCCAAGAGACGCCAGCCCACCGCGACGCTATAGGAAATCGAACCACTGCGTGGGGTGCGCCTGGAGCCAGCTCCAGAGCTCCCGCTCCACCGCGACGCGCGCGCGCTCCTCGTCGCCACGCGCCGGACGCTGCAGCTCTCCCACCTGGAGCTCGTAATCGAACAGGCCGCGGCGCGCCGCGAGCACCGACACCAGCGGGGCCCCGGTGAGCGCCGCCAATCGGAACGGGCCCATCGAGACCTGGGGCCGCCCCGAGCGCCACCCCGCGCGGTCGAGCTGCAAGGCCACCACCCGGCGCGGCCCCAGAGCGCGCCGCAGCGACAACGCCGCGAGCGGATCGTCACCGACGTGCACCACCTGCAACCCGGCGCGGGCCCGGAGCGCGTCATGGAAAGCACCCGCTTGGCGATCTGGCTCACGTCGCATCACCAGCGTCACCTGCGCCTCGTGATCGCGCATGAGCAGGCTGGAGGCGGCCTCCCAAGGCCCCACGTGCGCCGTCACCACCACCACCCCCGTCGGCGCCTCGAGCGCCGCGCGCAGCCGCGCCTCCCCCGTCACCTCGAGCTTCACCGTCGCCGCGCGCCCCGCGCTGAGCGCCAGGCTCTCCGCCAAGCAGGCCGCGTACTCCGCGAAGGTGCGGTACACCGCGCGCTCACTCGTCACCCCCAGGCGGCGCAGGTTCTCCCGCACGTGACGGCGCTGCTCACCGAGCGCGGCGCCAAACACCCAGCCGCACACCGCTGGCGCGCCGCGCAGCCAGCCATCGGGCCCCACCCGGGAGCCCCACAGCGCCAGGCGTCGCAGCAGCAGCGAGTCAGCGCGCAGCCCGTCCACGCGCGGAACATGGCGGTGGGCGCCCTGCGCCACAAGCCTCGAGGCGCCGCGAGCCACGAGCCTCGGCTGACGGGCTCGAGCAGGTCGGCGCCCGAACCAGGCACCTGCCTGGGTGCTCACGCCCGGCACCCCAACTGGATACCTTCCCCCAACCGAACAGGCTGAGCCCGTGCGCTGTGGTCCTCGAACGCCGAGCCGCCTCACGGCAAGACGCGAGCCGTTTGACGCCCTGCGCTACGTTGAATCTGCATGCGAGGCTCCCCGATCTTGGCTACGGTTCGCGCGGCGCCGCCCGGAGGTCGCCAGCGCCGTCAGGCGCTCTTGATCCGGCTCCTCTGTGGGGCCTCTTGTCGTTGATCCGGCCCCCAGCGGGCCTTTCTCGAGCGGCTCGCCGCTCCACGAGGTGATGCTATGCGCCCAGGCTTGATTTGGCTCGCTCCAGCAGTGTTGGCCCTCGCGTTCGTCGCTTGCAGCGATGACGGCGGTGGGGGTGGAGGTGGCGGCAGCGGCGCGAGCGGCGGCAACGGGGGCACCGCTGGCAATGGCGGCAGCGGCAACGCGCCGGCCTATGAGACGGGCGGCCCTGGCACCTGCAACGGCAGCTGGCGCGGGGTGAACGACGCGTACTGCGGCGAGGAGTGTGAGACGGACTGCTCACGCGTGGGTCAGCGCCCGGTGGACTCCTGTTGCGTGCTGGTCGCCGAGCCGGGTCGCGGCAGCGGCGCCTCGCGCTTCCTCCAGCGCACCCGCGACACCAATGACTTCTCCGACCCCACCGGCGCCCCACCGAACCTGAGCTGCTTCACCTCACCCGGTGAGGTCGGCACCTCCAAGCCGGTCACCATGGAGGGCATCGTGGAGGCGTTCAGCAACGGCTGTGACCTCAGCAACGTGAAGGTCGAGGTCTACACCGTGGACACCGATCCCTCGTCTGCCAGCTACCGCGACAAGGTCGCGCTGGTGGGCTCCGCGGTGTTCACCGACGACTTCGACGCGGTGCCCGATGAGGACGACAACTGCCCTGACGACCTGGTGCAGAACCGGAGCTATCGCTACGAGAACGTCCCCACCTACACCGAGCTGATGGTGGTCACGAGCACGGCGGACGCCTCCGGCAGCAAGCCGCAGTGGAAGCCGCTCTACACCTACAACCTCTACATCACCGAGGAAGATCCGGATTTCAACGCGGCGACCAACGTCTACACGCGCGATCAGCGCGCGCTGGCGGACAGCGATTTCCAGCTGATCCCCACGGTGGCGATGGGCTCCACCATCAGCCGCGGCAACGGCGCCATCGGTGGTGAGGTGCACGACTGTGACAACATCCGCCTGCAGAACGCGATGGTGGACATCGACGTCAGCCGCTCGATCGTGGCCTACTTCAATGACGACGAGCTGAAGCCGCTGCCGGACACCGGCCGCACCCAGCTCGGCACCGGCCGCACCTCCATCTGGTCGGCGCTCAACGTGCCGCCCGGCCTCGCGCGCGTGGCCGCCACCGGCCTCATCCAAGAGGACGGCGCCACCAAGCTCGTGACGCTCGGCCACTACGACATCCGCATCTTCCCCGACGCGGTGACCAGCGTCACCTTCCGCGGCCGCCGCCCGTTCCAGTGAGCCAGACCCAGGGGGGTCAGGCAGCTTCACTGTCTACCCACCCCGCGCGGAGCTCGAGGTCGGCGCTCGATGCCGAGGCCCTCAGGTCAAGTCAGTATCACTGACATCCTGGATGGTTCGGGGGTTTGGCAGTGCGCTCCGGCGCACCGCCCAAGTCGCCCACACGAGGCTACCCGAGCAAGCGCGCGAAGGTGATCGCCGCCGCGGCGCGCACGCTCAGGTGGTTGAAGCCGTCTTCGCGCGGTGACTCGATGGGCTCCAGCCGGGCCGTCGCGCGCGCCTCCAGCTCTGGGGCCAGGCCCCAGCCAGTGCCGAACACCAGGAGCACGCTGGGGCCCTCCGCCTGGAGCTGCCCCCGCGCCGCCTGGTAGCTCAGCGAGCTCTTCGCGCGGCGCGCGCTGGTGGTCCACAGCTCGGGAGGCTGACCATCAGCTGACCTGAGCTCATCGATGGCGTCATCGACGCTCGCCACCACCCTGAGCGCGCTCATCGGCGGCACCCGATCGGGGATCCGCCTCCCCCCAGCGCCCTCCACCCAGTGCGCCCGCACCCGCAGCGCCAGCTCACGCTGGGCGGCTACCGGGTGCACCACGAAGTAATCCGTCAGACCAAACGTGAAGGCGCTCCGCGCGATGTCGTGGAGATCCAAGTTGGTGATGGCGCTGGTCACGATCCCCCCCGCGCGATCGAGCACTGGGTAGTGGATCAGCGCGGCGGCCACGCGGCGCCTCACGAGTCGTCCCCCGTCAGCAGATCGGGGCGCCGCGCCCGCGTGCGAAGCTCTGCCTCGGCACGTCGCCAAGCGGCGATTTTCCCGTGATCACCGCTCCGCAGCACGCTCGGCACCTCACCGCCGCGGAAGCTCTCCGGCCGCGTGTACTGCGGGTACTCCAATAAGCCGCCCTCACCAAATGACTCCTCGACGATCGACTCCGGGTTACCCAGCACCCCCGGCAGGAGCCGGACGCAGGCCTCGATGATCGCCATCGCCGGGACCTCTCCCCCGGTGAGCACGAAGTCACCGAGCGACACCTCACGATCCACGTGCGACCGCACGCGCTCATCGAAGCCCTCATAGCGCCCGCAGACGAGCGTGATCCGCGCTTCACCCGCGAGCTCATGAGCCAGCGCCTGGCTGAACGGCGCGCCCTGCGGCGTCATCAGCACCCGGTGCGAGCGGCCTCCGAGGCGCGCCTCCAAGGCCTCGATCGCGGACACCACGCAGTCCACCCGCAGCACCATCCCCGAGCCGCCGCCATACGGCGTGTCGTCCACGCTGCGGTGCTTGCCGAGCCCATGCTCACGCAGCTGCTCGAGCGCCAAGCTGAGCTGCCCCGCCTCCTGCGCGCGCCCCACGAAGCTGGTGGTGGCGAACGGCTGAAACAGCTCGGGGAACAAGGTGACGACGCCCAGCTGCATGCGGCGAGCGCCCCTCAAATCAAGCCGTCGAGGCTGCTCAGCTGGATGATCTTGGCGGCCGTGTCCACCGACACGATCCACGGCTCCGCCAGCACCTGCTCCAGGCGCTTGCCCTTCGGTGTCTGGATCACCACCGCGTCCACGCTGGGGTGCAGCCGGAGCTCCACCACGGTGCCCACCAGCTCCCCGGCGTGCTCCACCCGCGCGCCGATCAAATCCACGAGGTAATACTCGCCCGCCTCCAGCTCCGGCAGCTCCGCGCGCGGCACGCACAGCTCCGCGCCACGCAGCGCCTCGGCGGCGTCGCGATCGTCAGCCCCCAGGTTCATCAGCAGCACGGCGTTGGCGCGGCGCACCGAGCGCACCGCGATGCGGCGCGCGCCCTCCGCCGTGCGCAGCCACAGCCCCTCACCGCGCTCCAGCGTCTCCCCCTCGGCCCAGTAGGGGTGCACTCGCACCTCCCCGCGCACTCCATGGGGGCGCGTGACGCGCCCGAGCGCGATCAAGTCGCCGGGCGCCGCGCCGTCAGCCTGACTGACCGCAGCGCCGCCGGCCTCGCGCCTCTCGCGGGCGTCACCCGCGCCCCGGGCAGCGCCGCCAGCTCCACGCCCTGCGGCGCCTCCTGCTTCGGCGCCGCTGGCGACTCCAGGCGGCGGCCGAGGAGGTCCGCCGCTCAGACGATCGAGCGCGCCGCGCCCTGCACCACCCCGCGCCACGTCAGTCGACGATGTCGAGGTGCGCCCGGCGCCCGACCTTGGTGCAGGCGGCGGCGAGGATGACGCGCATCGACTGCGCGGTGCGACCATCCTTGCCGATCACCTTCCCGATGTCGTTCTTGGCCACCCGGAGCTCGATGACCGCGCCGTGGTGGTTGCCCTCGACCTCGGTGACCTCCACCTGATCGGGGTCATCGACCAGCGCCTCGGCGATCGTCGTGATCAGTTCTTTGAGCATGGCTCTCAGCTCGCGCTCGTCTCCGCGGCGGCGTTCTGACGCAGCAGGCGCTCGACGGTGTCCGAGGTCTGCGCGCCGTTCGCCTTCCAGTAGTCGATGCGCGCGCGGTCGACGGTCAGCGCCGCGGGCTGCGCGGTGGGGTTGTACGTCCCCACGCTCTCGATGAAGCGCCCATCGCGAGGGCTACGGTGGTCAGCCACCACGATGCGGTAAAATGGGGACTTCTTGGCGCCATGACGAGCCAAGCGGATGTGAACGGCCATGATTTTCCTTCGATGCACAGGGCGGGCGCCCTGAGGTCCTGCTGGCGCTGCGGCTTGGAGCGGCAGCTTTCTCGAGTTCTCGCTGAGGCCTCTCAGCTCTCTCACTCCCGGCAGCCGCTCCGTGAAGAGCACGCCGGGGGTCGATTGCTCGGCCCAGAGCCCGCGGACGTTAGCACCGTGAGCCCCCCGCGCCAGGGGCACAGCGCCAGCCAGAGCGGGGCCGGGACCGTAAGAATCCGCCGCGCGATCGTCAAGCGCGAACGTCAGGGCCAACGCTGGGAGCTGAACCCGGCTCCTCGATCGGGCTCCTGGCCTCGCAGCGGCGTGAAGCAGGACCCGCGGTGGGCTCCCAGCCGCTTGCCGGCAGATCGCTCGCAGCGAGCGGTTCATGGTAGCGTAACGCGCCGTGCCGCCCACACCGTCGCCCTCGTCGCCGCCCGCGCTCCTCGACCTGCTGGAGACCGTGCTCGCCCCGCTGGTGGAGGCCGACGAGGGGGAGCTTTACCTGGTGCAGGCGGAGGGCGACCAAGTGCACCTGCACCTCGCCGGGCGCTTCGCCGGCTGCCCTGGCAACACCTTGGCGACGCGCCGGGTGATCGAGCCGCTGCTGCGCCGCGCCAAGCCCAGCCTGATGCTGCAGATCACCTCCGGCGCCATCATCCCGGAGCAGGCCCGGCGCCTCACGAGCGACTGACGGCGCGGGCGCAGCACGCTGCGCCCCTACAGGGTGCAGGCATCGGTTGGGTTTTATGGGCGCACGTTGCGTCCCCACGGGGTGCAGGGGCATTCCGCATGGGCCTCACGGCGCGGTGCCGTCCAACCCCCGAACGAGCCCCCCAAAAAGCGCTCGGCGCCGGGAGACCGACGCCGAAGACGCACTGGGTACCTCACCTGACGGTCAGTCACCCGACGGATCAGTCAGGCGCGCTGGTCACTTGGGCTGACCACTCCGCGCCCTACCGACGCGCGCTCCGTCACGCTCTACTCACCGCGCCCTACTTGCCCCCTTTGGGCTTCGACTTGGGCTCCGGCTCCGGCTCAGGGGCCTTGCGCGTGACGTGCTCGATGTCCTTGCTGAGCTTCGAAGGGTCCGGCTTCTTGTTCTTGCGATAGCTGCCGATGTTGCTCTGCACGTCCTTCGAGACGTAGACGAGCCCCACCTTGCCCTGGAACTCACGGTCAATCAGGCGAACGATGATGGCGTCGTTCATCCAAATTGCCTCCGTGAAGCTCCGGCCCATGTCGCGATCGGGCTCGAGCACGATGGGCGGCGCGCCCATGGTCTTGGTGAGCCGCTCCACGGCGGTCTTGAAGTCTGGACCGAAGCGGCCGCCCTTGGTGAGCGGGCGCTCGTCGTAGATCTTCCACAGCTTGTTGTTGAAGAAGAAGAAGTGCCGCATCGTGCCCGTGCGGAGGCTGATGCGCGACATCGACTCGCCGTTGCGGTAGGTGTACTCGTGCGCCAGCGGCGTCTCGTCGATGCCCGTCGCCGTGTCGTCGAACTGGATCACGCTGCGGCGCAGCCGGGCCTTCTTGGCCTCCAGCTCGGCGTCCAGCGCCGCCATGCGCGGCCCCGGCTGGACCCGCTTGTAGAGGGGCACGAACTCAGCCTCGAAGACCTTGTCGTAGATCTTCGCGATTTGCTCGTTGCTGAGGCCCCACTTCAGGCCCGCGGGCGACAACCGAACCTCACCGACGATCTCACCGGGCTTGGGAGGTGGCTTCTTCGCCTCCTTCCCGTCCTCCTTGGCGCCCTTCGCGGGAGCTTTCGCCGCCGCCTTCGCTGGGGCCTTGCCCTTGGCTTGCGCCGAGGCGGGGGCGGTCACCGCGCTGCACATGAGGCCGGCCGCCATGGCCCACCCGACCAGCGACACCCCACGCCGCAGCCCCGACAGCCGCAGCCTCGACAACCCTGGCTTCGATGCATTCGCGTTCCACGTCATCGCTCGTTCCTCCACCCGCCCACGGCGGATCACCATCATCTAACACTGCCCGCACCTCTAGAACAAGGCGGAGCGACCTCCGGTAGACGCAGCTCGGCGCCGATCGATGGAAAGACTCTTCGGAATGAGCCGCGCCGCGCACTGGCGCTTGGACCTTGCGCCACCGCAGCTCGAGCAAGTCAGGTACTTTGCGGCGCCCCCTGGTACGCTCCCGCGAGGCGTACTAAGAGCCTCCGCTCGACGTGGTGCATCGGACGCTCCCCCGCCATGGCCTCTCGGCGGCGCTCTACCTTGTAGCAGCGCTTTGCCTCGCGATGGGCTGCGCTCAAACGACGCAGGGCACGTCGCTGAGCGATTTGCCGCCGTACACCCCCGACGCCGCGCGGCTCTTCGACGACGCCTTCAGCGCGGGCGTGTTCGAGATGCCCGAACGCAGCGACCCGGACAGCCGGAGGCGCTTCGCCGCCCGCGTGCGCGAGGCGGACGTGATCGGCGTCGCCAAAATTCAGACGGTGAGCAGCGAGGGGGGCGGCGAGTTCTTGCGCTACACCCTGAGCTGCACCTGGCTGAGCGCGGTGAAGGGCCACCCCCAAGGCTCGGTGGAGCTCCAAGTGGTGCCCACCAACCCCTCCTTCGCGGCCATCCACGGCCAGGACGCCCGCTTGATGGGCCGGGAGATCGTGCTCTTCATCAAGCTCTTCAATGAGTCCGGTGAGGGCACGTTCCACTTCCACGCGGAGGCGCACAGCGCCTCGATCACCGAACGGATCCAGCGGGAGCTCGCCTTGATCGAGCTCGCCAAGAGCAACTGACATGCGCTTTCGAACCAGCTCCGTCGAGATCAAGTCGCCCCGTGAAATCGAGGCGATGCGCGAGGTTTGCCGGCTGGCGGCGGACACCCTGCTCAAGGTCGCGCCCCTCATCCGCCCCGGCGTCTCCACCGAGGAGATCAACACCTTCGTCCACGAGGACACCCTCGCGAAGGGCGCCATCCCCGCGCCGCTCGGCTACCACGGCTTCCCGAAGAGCGTGTGCACCTCGCTCAACGAGGTGGTGTGCCACGGGATCCCCAGCCCCCACCACGTGCTCCGCGACGGGGACATCATCAACGTGGACGTAACCCATATTTACAAAGGATTTCATGGGGATACGTCCGCCACCTTCTACGTGGGGGAGGTCTCGGAGCGCGCCAAGCTGGTGACGGAGACGTCGCGGCGCTCCCTCGAGCTGGCGATTCAGGAGGTCAAGCCGGGGGCGCGGCTCGGCGACATCGGCGCGGCGATCCAGGAGTTCGCGGAGGGGGTGGGTTGCTCGGTGGTGGAGGCCTTCGTGGGCCACGGCATCGGGCGGAAGTTCCACGATGAGCCCCAGGTCTCCCACGTGGGGCGGCGCGGGAGCGGGCTCCGCCTGCGACCGGGGATGACCTTCACCATCGAGCCCATGATCAACCTGGGCACCAAGGAGGTCCGCATCCTGGAGGACGAGTGGACCGCGGTGACGCGCGACGGGGAGCTCTCGGCGCAGTTCGAGCACACCCTGCTGGTCACGGAGACGGGCTGCGAGGTCCTCACGGCGCGCCCCGAGCGCCTGGAAAAGAGCGAGATTTTCCCCGATTTTTGGCAGAATCGGGGCTGAGGTCGGCCCTCCTTGGGTTGGGGGGTTTGCCTGTTTTGCCCTGGACGCGATGCGCCAGGCTGCGCCCCCACGAGCCCTCCAGGTGCCGCCCCAGCGAGCCCCTCGACGCGCCGCAGCACCTCGTCACCTAACCTGACCATCTGGGAGCGAGCGCCGAGCCGCCCTCCAAGGCGCGCCCCCTCGCTGGGAGCGAGGTGACCTCTGCGTGTCCAGAGCAAGTCGCGTTGTGTCTCCGGGCGCGCGTGCCGCTTGACGTGGCTACCCGCAAGAAAGTAGCTTGCGAGCGTTAGAGCCTTCACCGAGGTAGGTGTTTAGCCCAGCGGCTCGCACCTGACTCACCATGGCCGCCGTGGGTTGGGGAGGGGCAGTTCAGTGAGGAGGCGCGGCTAGTCTCCAAGGTCCCCCTGGCCGTCGCCCGGCACATCCGACAGACGAACTCGTATATGGCCGCACCTAGCAAGAACCAGGGCGCGTTGAAGGCCCAAGCAAAGCCTGCCAAGGCTACCAAGGCCGCGAAGTCCAGCGCCAAGGCTGCCAAGCCGGCGAAGGCCGGCCAGGCCAAGCCCGCTCCGAAGGCTGCCAAGCCCGCCGCGAAGAAGGCCGCCAAGCCCGCTGCGAAGCCCGCCCCCAAGGCGGTGAAGCCCGCTGCCAAGGCAGCGAAGCCAGCCAAGGCAGCGAAAGCGGCCGCGAAGCCAGCCGCCAAGGCGACGAAGGCCACCCAGAAGCCGGCCAAGGCTCCGAAGCCAGCCGCCAAGAAGCCCACCCCCAAGGCGGCGAAGGCAACGAAGGCAGCCAAGAAGGCCGCCAAGGCGGCGAAGCCCGCTGCGAAGGCGGCCGCCAAGCCAGCCAAGAAGCCCACCCCCAAGGCGGCGAAGGCGACGGCCAAGGCAACGAAGGCAGCCAAGAAGCCAGCCGCCAAGAAGGCGGCCGCCAAGGCGACGAAGGCGACCCAGAAGCCGAGCCAAGCGAGCGCCGCGAAGGCGAACGCCGCGAAGCTGCGTGAGCAGGCCGCGCGCCAGAAGGAGAAGGAGCGCGCTCAGAAGGCGCGCGAGGCAGAGCGCGAGAAGGCGGCCAAGCTCAAAGAGAAGGAGCGACTCGCCAAAGAGAAAGAGCGAGAGCAAGCCGCCAAGCTCAAGGAGAAGGAGCGGCTCGCCAAAGAGAAAGAGCGAGAGAAGCTCGCCAAGCTCAAAGAGAAAGAACGCGCTCAGAAGGAGAAGGAGCGGCTCGCCAAGGAGAAGGAGCGGAAGGCAGCCGAGCTCGCCGCCAAGGAGAAGGAGCGAGAGAAGGCAGCCAAGCTCAAAGAGAAGGAGCGGCTCGCCAAAGAAAAAGAGCGAGAGAAGCTCGCCAAGCTCAAAGAGAAAGAGCGGCTCGACGCCGCCCGAAAGAAGGCAGCCGAGGCCGCCACCAAGCAAAAAGAGCGCGAAAAAGCCGCCAAGCTCAAAGAGAAGGAGCGGCTCGCCAAAGAAAAAGAGCGAGAGAAGCTCGCCAAGCTCAAAGAGAAAGAGCGACTCGACGCCGCCCGAAAGAAGGCAGCCGAGGCCGCCGCCAAGCAAAAAGAGCGCGAAAAAGCCGCCAAGCTCAAGGAGAAAGAGCGGCTCGCCAAAGAAAAAGAGCGAGAGAAGCAGCAGAAGGAGCTGCAGCGCCAGAAGGATCAGCGCGCGGCGGAGAAGGAGCGCGAGAAGGCGCGCGCCAAGGCCGAGCGCGAGAAGCGCCAGGCGGAGGAGCGGGCGCGCCGTGAGGAGGAGCGCGCCAAGGCCAAGGCCGAGCGCGAGCGCCTGCGCGAAGAGGAGCGCCGCAAGAAGGAAGAGGAGCGCCTCCGGATCAAGGAGGAGAAGGAGCGCGAGAAGGAGGAGGCGCGCCGCAAGAAGGAGGAGGAGCGGCGTCAGAAGGAGGCGGAGCGCGAGGCCTACCGCAAGGCCAAGGAGGCCGAGCAGGCGCGTATCCGTGCGGAAAAAGAGGCGCAGCGCCGCGCGCTGGAGGTGAAGATCGCGCGCCAAGCGGGGCGCAACCGCGGCGGCTCGCGCCCGGCGCTCGCGGCGCGCGCGTATCGCGCGGACGCGATCCCGAACCAGTCCGGCACCTCACGCAACCCGGACGGCTCCCTGGCCAACAGCAGCAAGTTCGCCAACCTCCGGCTCCCGGAGCAGATCCCGGTGCGCCCGGAGGATGAGTCGATCCCCGCCTTCAGGCCGCCCAGCGTCGCGCCGCCGCCGCCTCCTCCCCCGGAGCGGATGGATGAGCGCCACGCGGCGATCGAGGCGCGCCTCGCGGAGACGTCGGAGGAGTTCCGCCGCGACTACCGTGAGAAGTTCGAGATGTCGTGGATCCACCACGACAGCGCGCTGGAGGGCGTGGTGTACACCTTCCAGGAGCTCCAAACGGCCATCGACCCCAGCATCGCCATCGTGCCGGACTCGAGCCTCCAGCCCGTGTGCGAGGAGATCCGCCGCCACAAGCAGGCGATCGACCTGGTGTACGAGATGGCGGAGAAGAAGCGCGCGCCCATCACGCTCGATCACATCCGCCGCATCTACCTCACGCTGCACCCCGAGGACGGCGACCTCAAGACGCTGAAGTACCGCAAGGACATCCCCCAGCACCGCCTCTACTTCCACGAGTACGCGCCGCCCGACAAGATCGGCTACAAGGTGCGGCAGGTGGTGGATTGGCTGAACGGTCCGGAGCCGAAGAAGCTCCGGAACCCGGTGCGCGTCGCCGCCCGCGCGCACTACGACTTGCTCCGCGTGTTCCCGTTCGCGATCGACAGCGGGAAGGTGGCGCGGCTCTTGATGAACCTGATCTTGCTGAAGTCAGGCTACCCGCCCGCCATCATCCACGCCGCGGAGCGGCAGCGCTACTACGAGGCGCTGAAGGGCAACCTCCAGACCATCGTGCGCATGGTGAGCGACTCGATCACCAACGGCTTCCAATCGATCGAGAAGAAGCTCGACGAGTACGAGACCAAGAAGCGCTCCTTCAACCACTGAGCGGCGGGCCCCGTGCCTGCCCTTCAAACAGTAGGGGCAGGCCCCCGTGCCTGCCCTGCCAACAGCGCACGCCCTGCAACCCGTAGGGTCAGGCCTGCCCCTCCGTAGCGGCGCCTGCCCTGCAACAGGGCAGGCCAACTGCCCTTCAACCCGTAGCGGCAGGGTAGCGGCTCCTGCCCTGCAAACAGGCCAACACCCACGGCGCACTCACAACCCGTGCCGGCGGGGCTAGCCACCGGCGCGCACCGTGGCACCATGGCGCCCGATGACCTCGCGCCGCATCCTCGTCACCAGCGCCCTCCCCTACGCCAACGGCCCCATCCACCTGGGTCACTTGGTGGAGTACATCCAGACCGACATCTGGGTGCGCTACCAGCGGATGCGTGGCAACGACGTCCGCTATTTCTGCGCCGACGACACCCACGGCGCCAGCATCATGATCCGCGCGGAGCAGGAGGGCCGCTCACCGGAGGCGCTGATAGCCGACATGAGCGCCCAGCATCAGCGCGACTTCGCCGACTTCGACGTCCGCTTCGATCACTACGGCTCCACCCACTCGGACACCAACCGCCGCCGCTGTGAGTCCATCTGGCAGGGGCTGCGTGAAGCGGGCCTCGTCATCGAGCGCGACGTGGCGCAGCTCTACGACACCAAGCGCGGTATGTTCCTGGCGGATCGCTTCGTCAAGGGGCGCTGCCCGAGCTGCGACGCCGCGGATCAGTACGGCGACAGCTGCGAGAAGTGCGGCGCCACCTACGCCGCCACCGAGCTGAAGGAGCCTTACAGCACCGTGAGCGGTGAGGCGCCGGAGGTCAGGAGCGCGCCGCATTTGTTCGTGCGCATCGAGGCGCAGCGTGAGTTCCTCGCGGAGTGGACGCAGGCGGGGCACCTACAGCCGAGCGTCGCCACCTTCCTCAAGGGGCAGTTCTTGGGGAAGGAGCTGCGCGACTGGGACATCTCGCGCCCAGCGCCCTACTTCGGCTTCGAGATCCCGGATAGCCCTGGCAACTACTGGTACGTCTGGTTCGACGCGCCCATCGGCTACATGGCGTCCACGGAGGACTGGTGTCGAGAGACGGGCAGCTCCTTCGACGACTGGTGGCGCAGCCCGAGCACCGAGATCCACCACTTCATCGGCAAGGACATCACCTATTTCCATGCGCTATTTTGGCCAGCGATCCTGAAGGCGACGGGCTATGAGCTGCCGACCAAGGTGCACGTGCACGGCTTCTTGCTGGTGAACGGCGAGAAGATGAGCAAGTCCCGCGGCACCTTCGTGGAGGCGCGCACCTACCTCGATCACCTGGACCCCGCCTACCTCCGCTACTTCTACGCCTCGCGCCTGTCGGACAAGGTGGATGATCTCGATCTCAACGTGGACGAGCTCGTCAACAAGATTGACAGTGATCTGGTCAACAAGGTGGTGAACCTGGCGGCGCGCTCCGCCGGGTTCGTCAGCGAGGCAGGCCTCTCAGACAGCTACCCTGATGATGGGGGCCTGTTCCAGGAGGGCATGCGCACGGCGGACGAAGTAGCCCAGGCGTACGAGGCCTGCGACTTCGCGGGGGCCACGCGGGCGATCATGGCGCACGCGGACCGCGCCAACACGTACTTCAACGACCAGGCGCCGTGGCAGCTGAAGAAGCAGGATAAGCTCGAGCAGGCGCGCGCCGTGGGCACGGTGGGGATCAACCTCTACCGCCAGCTCGCGCTGATGCTGGCGCCCATCTTACCGAGCCTCGCGAAGGGCACCGAGGCGCTGCTCGGGGAGCCGCTCACGAGCTTCGAGCAGGTGAAGGCGCCGCTCGTGGGGCGCAAGATCGGCCCCTATCAGCACCTGATGCAGCGGGTGGATCCCGCGCGGGTGCAGGCGGTGCTGGAGGCGACGAAGAGCGCCGCGGAGAGCGCCGCCCAAGCTAGCGCGGGCGCGGCTCCCGGTGGTAAGGGAGCCGCCGTGGACGACGACGGACCCATCACCAGCGAGCCGCTGGCGCCGGAGTGCAGCATCGAGGACTTCCAGCGCGTCGATCTCAGGGTCGCGCGGGTGCTCGAGGCGGAGGCCGTGAAGGGCGCCAAGAAGCTCCTGAAGCTGACCTTGAGCCTGGGCGGTGAGCACCGCCGCACGGTGTTCGCCGGCATCAAGGAGGCCTACGAGCCGGAGGCCTTGATCGGGCGCCTGGTGGTCATGGTGGCGAACCTCGCGCCACGGCAGATGAGCTTCGGGCTGAGCGAGGGCATGGTCGCCGCGGCGGGGCCGGGCAAGGCGGAGGTGTTCCTGCTCAGCCCGGACTCCGGCGCCAAGCCCGGTCAGCGCGTGCATTAGCCGCGGGCCAGCTCTCTTCGACAGCGCGCGGTGGTTCGCCTAGCTCACGATCTCGCGCATCACGGCAGCGTCAGCACAACTGACTAGCTACGGGACCTCGGGTTTGGGGGTTGGTACAGACCGACCCCACCGCGCGGCGACGCAGTCGCTCGGAGCCTAAGGCTCGGGCTCGGTGGGCAGCGCGGCTTCCCAACCCGTCACCACCGCGAGCGCCACCACCGCCATGTTGTAGGCGTAGGTGGCGCTCATCTTCGAGAAGCGCTTGAGCGCGTACTCCTTGGCGGGGTCGACGATGTCTTCCTCTTCCATGGTGCCGAGGTCGATGCCCTGCTGCACCTCGATGAGCCAGCGCTTGGCGTACTGCGCCGCCTGGCTGTAGGCCTCCAGCCGGCGCTGCGCCTCGCGCGCGGTGGTGAAGGCGTTCTCCACCTCGAGCGCCACGCCGCCGAGCGCGAACTGCTCGGTGGCGCGCATCTCCTCGAGGTCGGCCTCCACCTGGGCCACCCGCGCCAGGTTGGGGAGGAAGTCGAGGTTCCACCTGAGGACCAGCGCCGCCCCGTAGGAGGTGATGTTCGCGCTGTCGGAGACGAACGGGTTCTGCTGATCGGTCACCTCGGGCGCGCGCGCGTAGCGCGCCGTGAGCCCGAGCCCCACGTCGGGGAAATACTTGGCGCGCTGGAGCCGCACCTGAGCCTGACGCGCGCGCATCCCGGCGCGCGCCATGTTCACCTCCGGGCGGAACAGGCGCGCCGCCGAGAGGTAGCGCGAGAGCGGCGCCAACCGGTGCCCCACGGGCTCGAGCGGCGTGTCGGCGACGTCCAGCCGAGAGACCCCCGTGAGGAACCTGAGCGCCGCCAGCGCCTGGGCAGACTTCTCGCGCGCCTCGCTCTCACGCGCGGTCAGCTCGGCGCGGTTCATCTTGAGCTTCAACAGCTCGATGGTGTCGCCGTCGCCGCGCGCGACCTTCTTCTCCAGCTGGCCCAGGTACTTGTCGATGCGCGCGCCCGCGTCCTTCACCAAGGCCAGGCTGTCACGCGCCAGCTTCACGCCATAGTAAGCTTCATAGACTAATCGGCGCACCTCGCCGCGCTGCTTTTGCACCTCGTGGCGCCCCACGTCCACCTGCGCCTCGGCGGCGTCCCACAGGCTCGTGATCTTCCCGAAGGTCCACAGCGGGATCACGCCTTCGATGCCAATTTGCCAGGCGAGGCCCATGTCATCGGAGAGCGAGACGTCGGTGTTGGGGCTGTAGATGGACGAGCCGCGCACCGTGGGCGCCAACGCGAAGCCACCCCGCGCGCTCCACTGGCTGAACGGGGCGGTCCGCGCCTCGGCCAGCTGCGCCTCGTACTTCTTCAGCTTGGCGGTGGCCGACGCCACCTTGGGGTAGTTCCGGTCGGCCAGCTCGAGGCAGCGCGCGAGGCTGTAGGTGCGGGCGCTGCTCGCCTTACCGGGGCTGGAGAGCCGCTCGGCGGCGTTCGGGACGTACGGCTCACCCCGGTCGCTCCCGTCGCTAGCAGCGCCCGGCGCCGCGCTCGCGGTGGACACCGTGAGCCCCATGGCTAGCCCCACGTACGCGCACCGCCTCATGACCGGGCGTAGCCTAGTCCATCCCATCGGGCTCGGCGTCGAGGTTTTCGCCACCACACCACGTCACGCCACGAGGTCTGAATCGCCTCGAACAGACGGCCTTGCGCGCGTGCGAGGCGCCTCAGCGCGGCTCGCGGGTGGAGGGCGGCGTGCGCCGTCCCTCTGGCGTGCGCTGTCCCACTGATGCAGCGGGGGGCTCCGTCCGCGAGGGCGTGAGGGTCGGCGTGTAGAGGTAGCCCTCTTGCTGGAACACGCACACCTGACCGCCGCCGCTGCGCTTGGCTTGCGTGAGCGCGGCGTCCGCCGAGCGGAGCAGCGCGTCCTTGGTGCGCACATCGCGCGAGGGATACAGCGCCACCCCGAGCGACACGTTCACGCGGTGCGCGTCCTCCCCGAAGCGCGCGGCGCCGATCTCTCTCCAGATCCGCTCCGCCACCGCGATGGCCCCTGAGAAGTGCGTGCTGGGCAGCGCCACCAAGAACTCATCGCCACCGAAGCGAGACACCACGTCCACCTCGCGCACCGAGCGCGTGATGGCCTGCGCCACGCCGCGGATCACCTCGTCGCCCAGCTCGCGCCCACCGATGCTGTTGAGCGCCTGGAGGCGATCGATGTCGATGACGACGCACGACAGCGGATCGCTGTAGCGCTCCGCGCGCTTGAACTCCTCCGTGAGCCGCGCGTGGAGGTAACGGTAGTTGTAGAGGCCGGTGAGCTCGTCGCTGACGCTCAGCTCCTCGAGCCGCCGCCGCGCCTTCACCACGTGATCGTGCAGCTTCTTGATGCGCAGCATCGCCTCCACCCGCGCGATCAGCTCCTGATCGTCGAACGGCTTGCACACGTAGTCGTCGGCGCCGATCTTGAGGCCCTCCACGCGACTGGCGGTGTCCGTCTTCACCGTGACCAGCACCACCGGGAGGAAGGAGTCCGAGGTCATGCTCTTCAAGAGCCGACACGCCTCGAGCCCGCTGAGCCGCGGCATCATGATGTCGAGCAACACCAGCTCGACGTCGCCGCGCGCGACGCGCTCCACCGCCTCCTGCCCATCGGCCACCGTCTCCACCACGAAGCCATGGGCGGTCAAGATGCTCGCGAGCAGCTCGCGCGTGATGCGATCGTCGTCCGCCACCACGATCCGCGAGCCCGACAGGCGCTCGGGGCGGGTCAGCTCCCGCGAGGAGTTGGGGGGATCGCTCGACACCCTCAGGAGAATAACCGAAGCGCGAGCACCTGGCGAATGGCTCCGCCGCGAGCGCTCGACGCAGGCGATCTTCGGGAGGGGGTTGGACGGCACCGCGACCCAGGGCGCCGAACGTCAGGGCAACAACTCGACGCGCAGCTCGGCGTCGAAGCCGCGCCACCAGGCGCCCTCATGAAACGCTGGATGACGCCCGGCGCGGTGGCTCAGCTCCCCCGCGAGGCCCAGGCAGCCACACGGGTGGCGGTAGCCCGCGCCGAGGGACGCCGCGAGCAGCGCCAGGTCCCGCGGCTCCTGTTCGGGCGCTGAACCGGAAGTCAATGAAACGGACGATGACGCAGCGCGCGAGGCGTTCAAGTCGACGCTCGCGCCCGCGCTCAGCGCCCAAACCGGGGAGAGCGGGAGCACCCAGGCGGCGGCGCCCGTGGTGCCATGCCCCACGAGCGGTGAGCTCCACAGCCACTCGCTCACCTCCGCATGCGCCGCGAGCGCCCCCGCGCCCGGCTCCGCGAGGCGCCACTCCGGCGTGCTCTGCGACTCCACCCACAACCTCAGGTGCTGCCCCGCGCGGCGACCGATGCGCAGCCTCCCGAACCAAACCCAAGACCCCTGCGCCACCTGTTCGCCCCAAGGCACGTGGTAAAGGGCGCGGAGCTGTCCTCCCACCGGAAGCGACTGCACCGCGAGCTCGCCCTCCGCGAAGCTCCGGCGACGCCCCAGCCAACCGCCCGCCGCGAGGCCCAGCTCGGCGCTGAGCGGCTGCGCCCGTCCAGGCGCCGTCAGCCGCTGCTCAAATAGTCCCTTTAACTGACCGTCTACCTCACTGTCCATCACCTGGGCCGCGGCGGCGACGCCCGGCTCGATCACGTGACGCGCCGCCTCACGCCCCCCGCTGGCGAAGCGGCGCTGGAGCGGCACGGACGCCCGCGCTGCGCCATCGGCCCACACCGCGCGCCGCGCGCGCTCACCCGGGTGATCGTGCGTGCGCTCGAGCCAGCTCGCCGCGAGCCAGCCGCTGCTCGTGACCGGGCCCAGCGGCGCTCCCAAGTCAGCCCCCGCGCGCTGGAGCCAGAGCCCCTCACCAGGCGCCGAGCCCGCCGCTTCCGTTCGACCCACTGACTGCTCCGCGAGCGCCAGGCCCTGACTCGACACCCACACATCGAGCCCACCCAGCACCGCGAGCGACCGCCAGGCACCCACCAACGCCCCGGGGCGCACCGTCTCCACGTGGGGCGCGCCGCGCGCCCCATCCGCGCGCCCTTGGACGTAACCGAACAGCTCACCCGAGCCCTGCGCCGCCATGAGCCGCGCGCGATCCTCAGGCAAAGACACCCGACGCAAGGCGCCGTCGCCCAGCGGCGCCCGCAGCGCGCGCGCGCCGCGCAGCGCGTCCACCAGGAGCACCCGATGCCGCCCAGCGGCGCGATCCGGCGCTAAAGGCACATCACCTGACGAAGCATGCACGAGGTCCAGATCCAGCATGCCGCCGTCCAGGCTCTCGTAGCGCAGCGCGCTGCGCCCGCTGGGCGAGGAGTAGTCCACCGCCGCGCGCGCTCCAGACACCGCGCCCTCACCCTGACCCAGCGGTGAGTACGCGCCCGCCGCGAGGCGAAGCCGCGAGGGCGGCCGCTCCCCCCCGCCACGCGCGAGCCCCAGCTCATACCCCAGCCCCGCGTACAGCCCATCTCCACCGCGGTAAGCCAGCGTCGGCGGCAGCCAGCCCGAGCTGTCCGGGCTCTTCAACGCCAAGGAAGGCAAGCCGAGCACCGTCACCCCACCCAGCTTCACCGCGGGCCGCGTGAGCCTCACGTCCCCCTCTGCGCTCACCTCCGCCGCTTCGAAGCCAAACGTCACCGGCGGCCGCGCCGCCGCGCAGGCCTTGAGCTCACCGGGCCCGCGCACGAGGAGCCGCCCCGCGCGGCGCGCGACGCGCAGCCGCTCGGCGTTGAGCCAGAACCGCCCCTGGCGCAGCTCCACGTCCCCTCGCAGCTCCAGCGCCTCCCCCGTGAGATCGAGCTCCGCCTCCTCCGCGCGCAGCTCGATCGGCTCCGATAAGGCAGCTTTACTGTCGATCGACGCTGACTGCGTGTGCCGCGCTCGCCTCGCCCGCTCCTCGCGGGGATCGCCGGGCGCCAGCAGGGCAGTGTCACTGTCGAGATCAGCCTCGAAGGCGGCTCCACCGCCCCGTGGCTCCGCCAGGGCGGTCTCGCTGGCGAAGAGCAGCACCGTCAGGGGCCAGAACCGTAAGCCTGGCGAGCCGCTCGCTTTGGACAGACTCCCGTAGCCCACGCCGCCGCTTCATCACACGGGCGCAGCCCGCGGATCTAGAGCGCCGTCTGATTCGAGCACGACCCAAGGTGGTCGTGCTAGCGCCGCGACAGCACCGGGTTCGGCGCGCGCTCGTCGCGCGCCACGTAGTCCTTCGCCGGCTTGGGGATGCTCACCCGCAGCACGCTGGTTCCGCGCGGCCCCACCTGGAGCTGCGAGCGCACGTCCGCCACCTCACGCAGCTGGATCACGAGCAGCGTCTCCCCCGCCTTACCGCGGGTGAGGCGCGCGCTGGAGACCGGCGTGTTGAAGTGGGTGGTGATGAGCGGCAGCGTGTTGGTGGACCAACGCACGTAGCTGTTCTTCAGCACCAGGGTCACCGTGCGCTCCCCCTTGCGCACCTCCACCTCGGGCTTCTTGCTGAGCTGCACGCTGATCTCGCTGGTGCCATCGGCGTTCATACGAAAGCCTGGGAAGGTGGCGATCGCCCAGCGCGGATCGATCTTCACGGGACGGCGGGAGCGCCGCGGCGGATCCTTCCAGGCGTAGCCGCCCGCCTGCGAAGGAGGCGCCGCGGCAGGCGCCTCCGCAGCGGAGCCATCCCCAGCGGGCGCAGGCGCTGGAGCCGGAGCAGGCGCCGGGGCCGCTGCGCGCTCGATCTGGATCTTGTAGCCGCCGTCCTCGGTCTTCGTCACCTGCTGCGCCAGCGCGGTGGACGAGAGCAAGCAGGCGAGCCCCAAAGCACCCAAGGCAGACAGACGCAACATGGCCCTAGCGTCTCACGAAGCGCCGCCCAAGGCCAGCCCACCCACGACGCGGCTGCGCTACCGCGCGGCGCTGGGCCCCCACTACGCCGCGCTACCGCGCGGCGATCTGCCGCGACCCGGCGCCCGCCGTGGAACCACTGCCGCTCGCGCGCTGCACCATGGCGTCGATGTGACCCACCAAGGTCAGGTACACCCGCGCGTCAGGGCTGTAGAGCATGTTGCGACGCTCACCCTCGGGGCCGAGCTGCAGCGTGCCGTTCGCGTAGCCCAGCGCGAAGCTGAACTCCGGCAGCACCTGCATCCCCACCTCCGACGCGAACACCGTCACCACGCTGAAGTCCGTCGACTCCGCCACGCCCTCATCCGGCTCCACACAGCCGCTGACGATCGCGACGCAGCCCGCCTCCGACGGCTGATACTTCCAGCCGGGGCGCCAGCTGAAGCTGTTCGTCCAGCTGATGGTCTGGGTGATGCCGAGCGTGCCCGCCAACGTGAACGACGCTTGGTGCTTGGTGAGCATGCCGGTGCTCAGCTGATCGGAGACCGCCGTGAGGCCGCTGGGCGTGATGCGGCTCCGCTGGAAGTCCCCATTCACCGGCGTGGTCGCCTTGGTCAGCGTGTGGCTGTAACCGGCGGCGCCGGTGAGCGTGAAGGTCTGCAGCGCGTCCGCGCTGGAGCCGAGCAGCGGCACGGACTGCCCGAGCGACAGTGAGGTGCCGAGGCCCAGGATGCGCCCGGTGTTGGCGCTGATCTTCGAGGTGGGGAAGGTGAGCACCGGCAGGGCCAGGCCGAAGGTGGTGGCGAAATCCCCATCCTTCATCAAGAGCCGGTTGTACCCGGCTTGGAGCCGCGCGTCCGTCAGCGACCACTCACCCTCGCGCGTGGTGATGTTGCTGTTGGTGAACTCGCGCATCGCGCCGATTTCACCGCTCACCGACAGGCTCCACCGCTCCTCCGCGATGATCTTGTAGCCGGGACGCAGCGCGAAGCTCATGTCGTACGTCGGGTCGACGCTCTGACGATCTTGACCAATGCCCACGGTGTCCGTGGTCGCGCTGTTGTCCCACACCAGCGCCAAGCTCCACGGCACCGGCTTCGGCTTGGAGGGCTCATCCAGCTCTTCGTCCTCCACCCCGGAGTCCGCCGGGGGAGACTCCTCCCCCGGGACGACGTCAGCGCCCGCACCGAGTGAGAACTCCGCATCTTGAGCCAGCGCGGCCAAGGGGGTGAGCGTGGCGAGGGCGAAGGCGAGTCCTAAGGTGAGGCGCTTCATGCTGGGCTCCGGGGGCTCTTGACTCTCGAACGAGGGGGACGAACTCAAACGTGCACGGCAGTCCTCAGCGAGAGGGACCCCAGCCGCGCCACGGGACTGACACAGGACAGGGTCCGATGTCAATCCAGGCCGCGCGACCTACAGGCGACTGCGTCACCGCCACGAGTGCATGAATCGTTCCCAACCCACAAAACCCGTAACCCATCGATATAATTGACTTTTACATCGGGACCTCGCAGCGGGCTTGTCAGTTTGTTCAGCGCGCGCTGTCGCGATCCTAACGGCTGACCCAGGGCAAGGCGCCGTTGGTGTCCTTGGCGCCCGTGTGATAGCTGAGCCACGCGTGATGGATGACCCCACCCTCCCGGCGAGCGAGATCACCGCGCTGCTCGGCCGCGGCACCCACTTCGAGGGGAAGCTGCATTTTTCCGGGCGTGTCCGCATCGATGGCACGTTTCGCGGGCGGATCGACAGTGAAGACTTGCTGATCATCGGGGAGGGGGCGGACGTCGAAGGCGAAATCCACGTGGCGCAGCTGATCGTGCGCGGCGGCCGGGTGGACGCCCAGGTGCGCGCGGCGCGCTCGATCGAGCTGTACGTGCCCGCCCAGGTGACGGGCAGCCTCCACGCCCCCGAGATCTTCATGGACAAAGGCGTCCAGTTCAGCGGCTCGTGCACCATGGCCCCGCTAGACAGCCCCGGCCCCGGTCGGGAAGCGACCGTCTGAGCCGAGTCCCACGGACCCGGTCAGCTTCCGTCCGAGCCCTCGTCGTCGCTGAACCCCGGTCGGGGAGCTGCCGTTCGGGCTATCGCTGAGCCCGCGGCGACCCGGTCAGCCACCGTTTGCCTCCCGCTGAGCCTGGCGACCCTGGCCCCCGATCGGGAAGCTACTGTTTGGGCCGGGCGTACCCCCAAGCGCCGCTCGGGTGTGCCTCCACCGCAACGCCTCCCGTTCACAGCGGCCTCGGGTTCGGACGCTCGACCTGACAAGCCACGCCCAGTTTTTAACGCCTCTCAGCTCCTGGTGCCTTGGTCATGATGTTTTCAGGCTAGTTTTTTGGGGGTTGGTAGCGCCAACCACCGCCCCCGGGCGCCCGCCACAGTCCCTGGCACGCTAACTGCTCAGTCCCAACCTCGATACCTCCGCCTTGGGCAACTGCTCAGCCCCACACCCACGTCGATACCTCCACCTTGGGCAACTGCTCAGCCCCACACCCACGTCGATACCTCCGCCTTGGTAGGGGCGGGTTTCAAACCCGCCCGCTCATTCAGTCACCGGAACCCCCGAAGGAGAGTCCCCATGACCTGCACCCGCCGCACGCTGCTCGCCAGCACCGCCCTGATCGCGCTGGGCTTCGCCTCCCCTGCCCTGGCCGAATCCGAGGGGGAGCGCCTGAAGAAGCGGGGCAAGTCCGAGCGCTACGAGCGCCAGACGGACCGCAGCAAGATCAAGGCAGGCTGCGCGAGGATCGCCGTGAAGGCCGAGCCCGACGTGGTGGAGAAGGTCGCCAAGGACTTCAAGAACTACGCGCGCTTCATCTCCAAGTTCAAGAAGGCGCGCGTGGTAGGCAAGGAGGGTGACCACACCCTGGTGTACCTCTCAGTGCCGATCCTCCACGGCGCCGCGAACATCTGGGCGGTGGTGAAGTTCGGGCCCACGCGCAAGGAGGGTGAGTCGCGCGTCATCGAGGGGCGCATGACGGAGGGCAACGTCAAGCGCTTGGACGCCCTCTGGCGCATCACTCCGATCGACGACAAGCACACCCAGCTCGACTGTGAGCTGTTGATCGAGCCCAAGATCCCAGCGCCCGGCAGCGTGGTGACTGGTGAGGTCGCCTACGCCGCTGATGAGGCCGTCACCGGCGCCGCGAAGCGCGCCGTCAGTCAACAGCGCAAGGCCGATCGCAAGAAGAAGCGCGAAGCGAAGTAGCTCGCCCGAACGCGCACCTCGACTCGAGTGGGGGCGGGTTTCAACCCGCCCATCTTCAGTGACCACCCAGAGCTCGGGTAGGGGCGGGTTTCAACCCACCCACCCTCAGTTCGGGTAGCGGCGGGTTTCAAACCCGCCCACCTTCAGTGACGCGAAGCGCAGTAGCCAAGCCCGCGCCGCGCGGGCAGGCTCTCGGCGTGCGCCGCCTCACCGCCCTCCTCACGCTGCTCGCCCTCACGGGCTGCGGCAAGTCACCCGCGCCCGCGGAGCCCTCGAGCGCCGCGTCGAGCTCCCAGGCCACCGCGAGCGGCGGCGCGCCCGCGGCGCCCTCCACGGAGCCGCTCGGCGCCGCCCCGGTGCTCGAGCCGGGCTGCTATGACGACGCGCCGCTCGGTGAGGAGCCCACGGAGGCGCTCGGCACCCTCGGCCGCGCCTGCGCCCCCGGCATGACCCCCATCCTCCCGGCGCCTTCGCAGATCACCCTGGAGGCCGGGCGCGGCCAGCTGAAGCTGACGCTCACGTCGCTCGATCGGTGTTTCCGCGCGGCAGTGGTCGCCCCCGGCGCGCGCGCCGTCTCGATCGCAGCGCAGAGCCCCAGCGGCGCCGAGCTCACCACGGCGCGCCTCGGAGCCCCCTTCGCCCTGCTCGACACCGAAGGCCCCGTGTGCCCCGCCGAGACCGGCGACCACCCGCTCACGATTCAAACCGAGCCGAGCGTCACCACCGCCTGGGTCCAAGCGTGGCTCGCCGAGTGAACCGTCAGCCTGACGAACCGCAGGCGCAGCTCGCGGTGGGCGGCTTCAGTCGTCTTTGAAGCGCTTCAAGAGCGCCGCGTAGCGCTTGTCCGCGCGGAGCTTGGTGAACTCGCTCTGGGTGCGGGAGCGGCTGATCCACGACGCCAGGGAGTAGTGCGTGCGGAGGAAGCGCGGGCGACGGAGCGCCTTCGCGGTGACGAGCGTCTTCTCGAAGTACGCCACGCACTGGTCCAAGTCGTTCTCGCGGCAGTGGGCGCGCGCCGAGTGGTAGTAGATGCCGGCGTCGTCGAACTCCTTCTCCGCTGCCCGCAGGTGGACGAGCGCTGCTTTGCCGTCCTTCTTCCGCAGGTAGGCGTTCGCGAAGCCAGCGCGGAGGTAATAGTGCTCGTACTCCGAGAGCTTGCAGCCCTGCTCGTGGAGCTTCAGGGCCTGACCGTAGAACACGATGGACTCGTCCGCGGCCTCGATGAGCTTGGTGCTGCCGTAGAGCGCGGCGTCGCCTTGCCAAACTCGAACGCTCGCGCTGTGCGGGTACTTGGTCGCGAGCCCGACCAGCGCCGTCTTGGCGTCGGGGTAGCGCTTCTCGTTGAACGCCAGCTGAGCCGGCTTGAACTCGCCGACGGTGGGGTCCTCACTCACGCCACGGGCGCACGGCCCGGTGGCAGTCGCGATGGGGACTGGCGCCGGCGCTGGCGGGGGCGCCTCCTCCTTGCACGCGAGGAGCGCCCCGAGCACCGCCCCGGCGAGCCCAAGCACCGAGCCGCGGCTGGCTCCCCTACCCTCGGTCGATGGCCTGCTCATACTCCTCAGATATCAGAGCCTGCCCCACGCGCCGAGCTTTGATGAGCCACCGGACGGCCCACCGGTCCCTTGCGCGGCGCGTCAAAGCGTGTCCCAATACGCTCGCGTCGCCTCGCGGCGGGCTCGGGCTCGGGCGCCGCGGGTGAGCCCCCCTCCCGCTCACGCGTCGCCGATCAGGCTCCGCCAGCGGGTTGCCCCCCATCCCCTGGCCAGGGCGATGAGCCTCGAGCCGCGCGCTCACGCTCCCCTCCAGTGCACCCGTATGCCGCTCCCGAATAAGTCCGGTCTGTATGATCCGCGTTTCGAGCACGATGCCTGCGGCGTCGGCTTCGTCGCGAACATCCACGGTCAGGCGTCGCACCACGTGGTGCGTCAGGGGGTGCAAATCCTCCTCAACCTGGTGCACCGCGGGGCGGCCGGCTGTGATCCGCTGACCGGCGACGGGGCCGGGATCTTGATCCAGGTGCCGGACGCCTTCCTGCGGCGTGAGGCCTCCCAGCTCGGCTTCGAGCTGCCGCCGCCTGGCGAGTACGGCGTCGGTTGCGTGTTCCTGCCGCAGTCTCGCGAGGAGCGGCGCCGCTGCATGCAGATCGTGGAGGACAAGATCGCCGGCACCGGGCAGCGGCTGCTCGGCTGGCGCGATGTCCCGGTAGATGAGCAGGCCTGCGGACCTTTGGCGCGGGAGAGCGCGCCGGTCATCAAGCAGGTGTTCATCGGCACGGCGGCACCCGACCCTCAGGCCTTCGAGCGCAAGCTGTTCGTGATCCGGCGCTGGATCGAGCGCACCGTGCGCGAGAGCGAGCTGCGGCACGGGCAGGGTTGTTACATCCCCAGCCTGTCGTCACGGATCCTGATTTACAAGGGGCTGCTCCACGCCGAGCAGCTCGCCGCCTACTACCTGGACCTGAACGAGGAGGCGGTGGTGAGCGCGCTGGCGATGGTGCACCAGCGCTTCAGCACCAACACCTTCCCCACCTGGGAGCTGGCGCAACCGTTCCGGAACCTGGCTCACAACGGGGAGATCAACACGCTGCGCGGCAACGTGGCGTGGATGCACGCGCGCGAGACGCTGTTCGCCGGGGAGGTGTTCGGCGACGACATCCGCCACATCTTGCCGGTGGTGACGCCAGGCGGCAGCGACTCCGCGGCGCTCGACAACGTCGCCGAGATGCTGCTCCACGCGGGGCGCTCCTTGCCCCACGTGATGATGATGCTGGTGCCCGAGGCCTGGCAGAACGATCCGGAGATGCCGGCGCTGAAGCGCGACTTCTACGCCTACCACTCCTGCTTGATGGAGCCCTGGGATGGCCCCGCGGCCCTCACCTTCACCGACGGCCGTCAGATCGGCGCCATGCTCGATCGCAACGGGCTCCGGCCCGCGCGCTGGACCCTGACGAAGGGCGGCACGGTGGTGCTCGGCTCGGAGACGGGGGTGCTCGAGTTCGCGCCGGAGGAGGTGCTGCAAAAGGGCCGGCTCGAGCCGGGGAAGATGCTCCTGGTGGACCTGGAGCAGGGGCGCATCATCGACGACAGCGAGCTCAAGGGCGCGCTGTGCGCGCGGCAACCGTATGGAAAATGGCTGCGCGACAACAAGATCAACCTGGGCGACATCGAGGAGGTGCCGTCAGCTGAGCTGACGGAGAGCCGGAGCCTGGGTGAGCGCCAGCGCGCCTTCGGCTACACCAAGGAGGACCTGCAGCTCCTGCTCGCGCCCATGGCGCAGACGGGTCAAGAGGCGGTGGGCTCGATGGGGACGGACACGCCGCTGGCCGCGCTGAGCGACGAGCCGCAGCTCCTGTTCAACTACTTCAAGCAGCACTTCGCCCAGGTCACGAACCCGGCCATCGACCCTATCCGCGAGGAAATGGTGATGAGCCTCTCGAGCTACATCGGCGGCGAGGGGAACCTGCTCTTCGAGCTGCCCGATCAGGCGCAGATGCTCGAGCTGCCGCACCCCATCCTCACCGACCGTGACCTGGCCAAGCTGCGGGGGACGCACCTCATCCAGGTGCGCGTGCCCGCCACGCTGCCGATGCTGTACCCGGTATCGGAGGGCGCCGCCGGGCTCAAGGCCTCCTTGGATGAGCTGTGTCGTCAGGCCTCCGTCGCGGTGTTGAACGGACACAGCCTGATCATCTTGAGTGACCGTGGGGTGTCGCCGCACATGGCGCCCATCCCCAGCCTGCTGGCGACCGGCGCGGTGCACCATCACCTCACCCGCAACGGCACGCGGGTGAAGGTGGGCATCTTGGTGGAGACGGGGGAGGCGCGCGAGGTGAGCCACTTCGCGCTGCTCGCGGGCTACGGCGCGGGCGGGGTGAACCCTTACCTCGCGCTCGAGTCGGTGCGCGCGCTGTGCCAGAGCGGCGCGCTGCCGGGGGTGACCGACCCGAGGCAGGCAGAGCAGCGCTACATCAAGGCGGTGTGCAAGGGCCTCTTGAAGGTCATGAGCAAGATGGGGATCAGCACCCTCCAGAGCTACCAGGGGGCGCAGCTGTTCGAGGCGATTGGCCTCAGCGAAGAGGTGATCGATCGCTACTTCACCGGCACCGCGAGTCGCCTCTCCGGCGTGGATCTCGCGGTGATCGCCGAAGAGGCGAGCCGGCGCCACCGCGCGGCCTTCTCCCCGCGCGCCGCGGCGCTGTCGGACGCCGCGCTGAGCGTCGGTGGTCAGTACCACTACCGGGCTCAGGGTGAGCTCCACCTGTGGAACCCGCAGACCATCGCCGCGCTCCAGCGCGCCGTGCGCCAGGAAGATCTCACGAGCTACCGGGAGTACGCCGACTGGATCAACCTCCAGAGTCAGGGGCACATCACCCTACGCGGGCTGTGGGAGCTCGAGCCCAAGGGGACGCCGATCGCGCTCTCGGAGGTGGAGCCGGCGAGCGAGATCGTGAAGCGCTTCGCCACCGGCGCCATGAGCTTCGGCTCGATCAGCGCGGAGGCGCACGAGAACCTGGCGCTGGCGATGAACAGCATCGGCGGCCGCAGCAACACCGGTGAGGGCGGTGAGCAGCCGGAGCGCGCCTTGGACGCGCGCCGCAGCTCCATCAAGCAGGTCGCCTCCGGGCGCTTCGGGGTCACCACGCATTACCTCGTGAGCGCGGACGAGCTACAGATCAAGATCTCCCAAGGCGCCAAGCCGGGTGAAGGGGGTCAGCTCCCGGGCCACAAAGTCGACGAGATCATCGCCAAGACGCGCCACTCCACGCCGGGGGTGACGCTCATTTCCCCGCCACCGCATCACGACATCTACTCGATTGAAGATCTGGCTCAGCTCATCTTCGATTTGAAGATGGTGAACCCGAAGGCGCGCATCAGCGTGAAGCTGGTGGCGGAGGCGGGGGTCGGCACCGTCGCCGCCGGGGTGGCCAAGGCGCACGCGGACGTGATCTTGATCTCGGGGCACGACGGCGGCACCGGCGCGTCACCCCTCACCTCGATCAAGCACGCGGGTGTCCCTTGGGAGCTCGGCCTCGCGGAGACGCACCAGGTGCTGGCGAAGAACGACCTACGTGGCCGGGTCGTCTTACAGGCTGACGGCCAGCTGCGCACCGGGCGCGACGTGGCGATCGCCTGCCTGCTCGGCGCGGAGGAGTTCGGCTTCGCGACCGCGCCGCTGGTGGCCAGCGGCTGCATCATGATGCGCAAATGCCACCTCAACACCTGCCCCGTCGGCATCGCCACGCAAGATCCCGTGCTGCGGCGGAAGTTCACGGGTCAGCCGGAGCACGTGGTGAGCTTCATGTTCTTCGTGGCGGAGGAGCTGCGGGCGCTGATGGCGCAGCTCGGCTTCCGGCGCTTGTCGGAGATGGTGGGTCGCACGGACTACCTCAAGGTGAAGGAGAGCAGCCATTGGAAGGCGTCGCGGCTCGACTTCACGGACGTGCTGGCGCCGGCCGCGGCGCGCGAGGGCATCGCGCTCCAGAAGCAGACCGAGCAAGATCACGGCCTCGAGCGCGCCTACGACCAGACGCTGCTCCCGCTGTGTGAGCCGGCGCTCGCCGACGGGCAGCGGGTGGAGCTCACGCTCCCGGTGCAGAACGTGCACCGCACGGTGGGCGCGATGCTCGCGGGTGAGGTCGCGCGGCGACGCGGCGCTGGGCTCCCAGAGGGCAGCATCGTGCTGCGGTTCACGGGCTCGGCGGGGCAGAGCTTCGGCGCGTTCGCGGTGAGCGGGATGGAGCTCCACTTGGAGGGCGACGCCAACGACTACCTGGGTAAAGGCCTCACCGGCGGCGCGCTGGTGGTGCGTCCACCGCGCGGCAGCTCTTTCCGCGCGGAAGAGAACGTGATCATCGGGAACACCGCGCTCTATGGCGCGACGAGCGGCAGCGCCTTCATCTCGGGGCGCGCCGGGGAGCGCTTCGCGGTGCGCAACAGCGGCGCCCAGGCGGTGGTGGAGGGCGTGGGCGACCACGGCTGCGAGTACATGACCGGCGGCCTGGTGGTGATCCTGGGGCCCACCGGGCGCAACTTCGGCGCGGGCATGAGCGGCGGGCTCGCCTTCGTCTACGATCCGCCGGGCGCCTTGCGCGGCCGCTGTAACCTCGAACTCGTGACCCTCACGGCGCTGAGCGGGGACGACGCCGCAGAGCTCGCCCGTCTCCTCGAGCGCCACGCGGCGCTCACCGGCTCACCCCTCGCCAAGAGCCTGCTCGCCACCTGGGAGGCGAGCCTCCAGCACTTCGTGAAGGTGTTCCCCATCGAGTACCAGCGCGCCCTCGCGCGGCGTGAGGAGGAGCGCGCGCGGCGCGTGCAGGCGGAGGGCGTGGAGCTCGACGATGAGCGCTCGTTCCGCCTCGCGGAGGAGCTGGAGATGGGCGCGCGACGCGCGGCGGCGCCGCCTCCGGGGGCGACCGCGAGCGCCGAGGTGGAGGCCGACTGATGGGTAAGATCACGGGCTTCTTGGAGCACCGCCGTCAGCCGGCGCCGCGGCGCCCCGTGGCCGAGCGCCTCAAGGACTACCGCGAGCTCGAGCTGCTGGTCACGCCGGGGGAGCTCCGCGATCAGGCCGCGCGCTGCATGGACTGCGGCGTGCCCTTCTGCAACACCGGCTGCCCGCTGGGCAACCTGATCCCCGACTTCAACGACCACACCTATCAAGGCGACCCGGCGCGCGCGCTCGAGGCGCTGCACACCACCAACAACTTCCCCGAGATCACCGGCCGCGTGTGCCCCGCGCCGTGCGAGGCGGCCTGCGTGCTCGGCATCAACGACGACCCGGTGCACATCAAGCTGATCGAGCGGCACCTCGCCGATCACGGCTTCAGCCAGGGCCTCGTCACGCCGCGCGCAATCGAGATCGGCACCGACAAGCACGTCGCCGTCATCGGCTCTGGCCCGGCGGGCCTCGCCGCGGCGCAGCAGCTCCGGCGCGCGGGGCACCAGGTCACGGTGCTCGAGCGCGACGAGCGATTGGGCGGTCTGCTGACCTTCGGGATCCCTGACTTCAAGCTGGAGAAGCAGGTGATCGAGCAGCGGCTCGCGCAGCTCGCGGCGGAGGGCGTGCGCTTCGAGGTGGGGGTGAACGTCGGGGTGGACGTGAGCGGTGAGGCGCTGCTCGAGCGCTTCGACGCGGTGTGCCTGTGCGGCGGCGCGCGGGTGCCGCGCGATCTGCCTATTTCGGGGCGCGAGCTCGCGGGCGTGCACTTCGCCATGGACTACCTCACGCAGCAGAACCGGCGCGTGGCGGGGTTGCCGTTCGGTGAGGAGCCCATCAGCGCGGAGGGGCGCCACGTGGTGGTGCTCGGCGGCGGCGACACCGGCAGCGACTGCGTGGGCACCGCGCTACGCCAGGGCGCGCTCAGCGTCACCAGCCTGGAGATCATGCCGCGGCCGCCGGACGAGCCCGGGAGCGCCACGCCGTGGCCGCTCTGGCCCTACAAGCTCCGCACCAGCAGCTCTCACGAGGAGGGCGGGGAGCGCGACTTCGCGGTCACCACCCAGGGCCTGATCGGCGCAGACGGGCGGCTGACTCACCTGGTTTGTCAGCGCACCGAGCTACGCGCCGGGCGGCCGACGCCGGTCGCGGGGACCGAGTTCGAGCTGCGGGCCGACTTGCTGCTCCTCGCCCTGGGCTTCACCGGCCCGGAGCCGGGCGGCCTGCTCGAGCAGCTCGGGGTCCAGCTCGACGCGCGCGGCAACGTCCAAACGGACGCCGAGCTGATGACCAGTCAGCCTGGCGTGTTCGCGGCCGGGGACATGCAGCGCGGTCAGAGCCTGGTGGTGTGGGCGATCGCCGACGGGCGCCGCGCGGCGCGCGGGATCGACCGCTACCTGATGGGGACGAGCGCGCTCCCGACCCCCGGCCGCGCCGGTGTGCTGCGCTGAGCCAGCGACTTGCTCGGGCGCGGGTAGCGCGCTGCCAAACCCCCAAAACCGAAACCCGACCCCCGCCCCCATCGCCCCGGTGCGCGGACGCTCGTGCCGGCCGCGCGTCGTGTCGCGCCGCGCCCGGTTTGACGCGCCGCACCCCGTTTACCAACGTGGTGAGGCAAAGCTCGCCGACCGCCCGCCTGAAGGGCTAAAGTGGGGCCGTGGCTCGCCGACGACGCATGGAGAGTGGCCCCCCGCCGCGGACGGGCCTGGTCTCGGGTCCCGAGATCCGCGTCTCGCACAGCGTGGCGGGGCGCGAGACGCTCGCGGCGATCGCGGAGGAGCTGATGCAGCCGGTGCCGAGCGGCGCGGCGCGCGGGTCACTGCCGGAGATCGAGATCACCCACGGCACCGCTGGGCGCGAGACGCTCGCGGCGATCGCGAGTGAGCTGGTGCAGACGAGCAGCGGGCCGCGCTTCGAGTCGATGCCCGACATCGAGATCAGCCAAGGGCGCGCCGGCCACGAGACGATGGCGGCGATCGCCGCCGAGGTGCAGCGCGAGGCGAGTCGCATCGCCATCAGCCAAGGCTGGAAGGATGACAGCGAGGAGGCGGGGAGCGCGGTGCGCCCACGCATGAGCACGCTGGGCTTCGAAGATCGCCCCAAGCAGCGCACCTCGACGCCCGACGTGATCACGCGGGACGTCACCGGGGTCGGGCGCAACACGCTGCGCGAGCTGGAGACGGACGCCGTGGCGGAGGCGCTCGGGCGCGGGCTGCGCATCACCGAGCCACCACGCGCCGATCAGCGGCTCGAGGTGTTCGAGATGGTGACCTTCGTGGTGCGCGCGACGGACGCGGGGCGGCTCTCCTCGGTGCGCGGGCGGCGGGATTTCGTCGCGGAAAAGCTGATGCACCGCCTGCCCATCACCACGCCCGAGCAGATCGAGCGGGTGGACGTCACCCCGTGGACCGAGAAGGGCACCTTGATCCTGCGGGTGTGGTGCCAAGTGGCCACGGGCTGACGCGGCGCTGCCAGGCGCGGTGCAGCCGGTTCGAGGGCCTGCTCGTCCTCGTTTTTTGGGGGGTTGGACGGCACCGCGACGCGACTCACAGGGAGGGTGTAGGCTCGGGCCGTGAGGCCTGAAGACCGCGAGCGGATCCAGCTTGAAGTCGTGAGCCGCGTGCTGGAGCGCCACGTGAGCGCAGCGCGCCAGGGTCCCGGCGCCAGGCAAGGCGCTGAGGTGCTCGAGACGCTCGTCAGTGACACGCTCTATCACGAGCGTCGCCGCCTGGAGCGCGACACCCCGGCCCCGGGCGAGCTCGCGCTGTACGCCGACATCGCGCGGCGCCTGCCGAAGGCCTCGGAGTCGGAGCTGGTGCGCATGATCGAGGCGCTGCTCGCCCGCTTCGTGGAGGAGGTGGTGGGCAACTTCGATGAGCGCGTGTACCGCGTGTCCACCAGCGTGGTGCCGGCGGGGCTCTCGCTCTTGCTCAAGGCAGCGGGCGCCGAGAGCGCGCGGGATCTCTTGAGCGTGCGGCGCCGGACCGCGAGCGTACGCGATCACATCGACGTGAGCGGCGAGGTCGAGCACGTCCGGAGCCTGGTGGACCAGGGCACGCTGGTGGTGGTGCCCACCCACTCCTCGCACCTCGACAGCATCGTGCTCGGCTACACCGCGCACCTCTTGGGGCTGCCGCCGCTGCTCTACGGCGCCGGGCTCAACCTCTTCAAGAGCCCGCTCGTCTCCTACTTCATGAACCACCTCGGCGCTTACCGGGTGGACCGCAAGAAGACGGCGGCGCTCTACAAGGAGGTGCTGAAGGAGTACGCCACGGTGGCGCTCGAGCTCGGCTACCACAACCTCTTCTTCCCCGGCGGCACCCGCAGCCGCTCCGGCGCGGTGGAGCGCCACCTGAAGAAGGGCCTGCTCGGCACCGGGCTGACGGCGTACATCAACAACCTGAAGCAGGGGCGCCCCAAGCCGCGGGTGTTCATCGTGCCGTGCACCATCAGCTATGACTTGGTGCTGGAGGCGGAGACGCTGATTGACGACTACCTGCGTGAGGTGGGTAAGAGCCGCTACATCATCGAGGACGACGAGTTCTCGCGGCCGCGGCGGGTGCTCAATTTCTTCAACGAAATCGCGACCTTGGAGGGGAAGATCGCGGTCACCTTCGGGCGCCCGCTCGACGTGGTGGGTAACCTCGTGGATGGTCAGGGGCAGAGCCTGGATCCGCGCGGTCGCGTGGTGGACACCGCGAGCTACGTCGCCCTGGGTCGCGGGGTGGGCGGCAGCGCCCCGGAGCACGAGCCCCAGCGCGACCAGCAGTACACCGAGGAGCTCGCGGCGGCGGTGGTGCGTGAGCTGCGGCGCGTGAACGTGGTGATGAGCACCCACGTGGTGGCCGAGGTGCTGATGAAGCTGCTCGGCGAGGCGAACCCCGGGATGGATCGCTACCGCCTGCTGCGGACGGGCGGCGGCGCCCCTTCGTTCCCCCATGGCCTGGTGGTGAGCCGCGTGGGCGAGCTACTCGCCGCGATCCGTGAGGCGGGCGCGCCGCTCGTCGCCGGCGAGATGCTCGGCGCCACCCCGCTCCAGGTGGTGGACGACGCCCTGCGCCACTTCAAGAGCTTCCACACGCGCCCCGTCGCCGAGCGCCGCGGCGACCGCATTTTCCACGAGGACCGCAACCTGCTCCTTTACTACTCGAACCGGCTGAGCGGCTACGAGCTGAAGCGGCGCGAAGCGGTGCCCGAGGCGATCCGTCAGGAGGGCGGATGATGAGCGCGCTGAGTGAGCGGCGTGAGGCACCGGGGGGCCTATTCGTCAGGAGGGCGGATGATGAGCGATGAAGCGCTGCGCGTCGGCGTGATCGGCGCGGGCAGCTGGGGCACCACCCTCGCCAAGATCAGCGCCGAGCGCGGCCACGAGACGCGCCTGTGGGCGCGGCGAGAGGAGCTCGCCGCACAGCTCCGCGAGGCGCGGGAGAACGTGGACTACCTCCCGGGTGTCAGCCTCCCTGACTCACTGCAGGTGACTCACGATCTAGCGGAGGTGGTGCGCCAGAGCGAGCTCTTGGTGCTGGTGGTGCCGAGCCACGCGCTGCGCCTGGTGGCGCGCTGTGTGGGCGACACCGCGCGCGGCGAGCAATGCCTGATCCACGCCACCAAGGGCTTGGAGCGCGGCACCCACAAGCGCATGAGCGAGATCCTCAGGGAGGAGACCTGCCTACGTAAGATCGGCGTGCTGGCGGGGCCGAACCTGGCCGCGGAGCTGGCGCGGGGGGAGCCCACCGGCACCTTGATCGCGAGCCGCTATGAAGAGGTGCGGCGCCGCGGTCACGCGGCGTTCTCGAATGGCTACTTCCGAGTGTACTGGGGCAGCGACGTGGTGGGCGCCGAGGTGGGCGGGGCGTTCAAGAACATCATCGCCTTGGCGGCGGGCGTGCTCTCGGGGCTGGGGCTCGGTGAGAACGCGCGCGCCCTGCTGCTCACCCGGGGCCTCGGGGAGATGGCCGAGCTCGGCACCGCCATGGGGGCCGACCTCACCACCTTCGGGGGCATGGCGGGCGTGGGCGACTTGGTGGCCACCAGCTCGTCGCCGCTCAGCCGTAACTTCCAGGTGGGCACGCGGCTGGCGCGCGGGGAGCGCCTGGAGCCAATCCAAGCGGAAATGAAGATGGTGGCCGAGGGGGTGAACACCTCGCTCGCGGTGATGGAGTTCGCGCGCGCGCGGCGGCTCACGCTGCCGATCGTGAGCGCCGTGCACCGCCTGCTGCACGAGGGGGGCGATGTGCCCACGCTCTTACAAGAGCTGATGGCGATCCCCACCGGGCAGGAGTTTCGGCGCTCGAGCTGACTCGCGGCGCGGTGCCGTCCAACCCACCCTACCCCCCCTGAATGCGCCTGGGGGCGCGACAGCAGCGCCCCAACCAACACGCACTATTCCTCAGGGAGTTTGCTCGAACCGACAGGCTCGCGGCACCATGATTCCGCATGGCAATCATCGGCCTGCGTCCGTCAGGGGGCGGGCCTCGCTGGGCGCGGCTCATCGTGAGGCCAGGGCGTGGGCTCCTCGAGCCGCCCGTGGGTGAGCATCCGCGCGCGGCGCGGCACCGCCTTGGGTGCGCCAGGTGGCGGCACCACCTCGGTCAACTGCCACACCTCGAACGCCACCAGCTGGTCCTCTGGACGACCCGTGCGCTTGGGGTAGCGAAGCAGGTACTCCTTGAAGCCGGGTAGGTAACCGCGGAACCGATGCTCGCCGATGCGACGCTGAAAATCGCACCAGATCTGGTTCATCTCGTAGCCGCGAGCCGGGCTCATCTCGAACGTGGGGGGCTCGCCGGTGAGCGGATCCACCCGGCGACCATCGCGCGTGATGGCGTCCACCACGATGACGCCATCTTCCCCTGGCGGCTGCGGCGCGAACATCGACCAACCCTGGAACATGCGCGGGTAGACGATGAGCGCGGTCATCCACTCCGGGCGCTTCTCCGGCTTCCAGGACTTCGGCACCGCACGGTTCTCGATCAGCACCTGGCTCACCGCACAGGCCATCAGCACCACGAGCACCGCCTGCCCCATCACGTGCCCCGCGAGCCGCAGCGCGCGCGTCAGCCGATGGGGCGACGCGCCCTCGGTGGTCACACCACCGGGAGGTGGCGCCCCCACGCCCGCCAAGAGCCACCCCAAGAGCGCCGAAGCGCCGGGGAGCCATGAGAACACGAGCAGCACGCGCGGCACCGAGAGCGCCTTCCCGAGCTCCCACCAAGCTGCGCCCCCCGTGAGCAGCTGCTCGCCGCGCCGCACGGCGAACCCCGGCCCCCCCTCCTCGAATCGTACGAGACCATGACCGTCCAAGCGCCGCACCAGCCGCGCGAGGCCGAACGCGCTCGGGTTCGCTGGGTCGAGCAGAGCCACCTGGGGCCGCCGCCGCGCCCGTTGCCACGCCGCCAGGCGCTCCCAGTCCCGCGCCGGGATGAGCAGCGCCGGCATCAGCATCATCGCCCACGAGAACGGCCCCAGCACCACCAGCACGTCGATCCCCAAGTGCAGCAGGATGATGAGCGCCCAAGCCAGCCAGCGCGCCGGCCGCACCCAGAGCGGCGTGAGCAGGAGCACGGGCAGCGCGAACTCGATGACGAGCGTGCCGTAGGTCATCCCCTGGATGCCCCACCGCGGGATCACGTCGCGCACCCAGCCCGCCAGCGGCGTGATCATGCGATCTTGCTGGAGGAAGTAGTGCACCGCGGTGCCGTCGAGCCACACCGGCCCGTTCTTGTGGACCGCGTTGAAGAAGTAGATGACCGCCCACTGGAGCAGGAGCGCCGTCACCGCGAGGTTCCGCACCGGGCGCACGCTGGGCGCGGGGCGCGCCGCATTGAGCGCCTCAACGCTCGCCTCACTCCGCCGCGCCAAGGAGAACCGCAGCGCATCGACGCTGAAGCGGCGCTGAAGCGGCAAGAACAGGCTCCACACCGTGATCAGGATCAGGACGATGTAGCCGCCGTTCTCCAGGATGATGTTCCGATTCGTGATGCTGACCAACAGCATGGCTGACAGCGCGTGCATCAGCCGCGTGCGGTAACCGACGGTGAAGCAGAGGTACACCGCGAGGTGCAGCCAGAACAGGAGCTCCACCTCCCAGGGCTTGCTGAACGCGAGATACAGCGACCACTGGTGGCTGCTCAGCGGCTGGAACAGGGCGTAGTGGTTGGTCAGCCAGCCTTCGTTGGTGAAGTGGTCCAACAGGTCAGGGTAGCGGCGGAGCAGGTCCACCGAGAGCAGCACCCCGAGCAAGATGCGGAACAGCCCCATCGAGCGCGGATCGACCTCGCCATACACCGCGAGCACCCGCGAGAAGGCGCGCCGCGCGAGCGAGGGCCGCGCGGCTGCTGGTTTCACGCCTGTGTTGCTCGGCAGTGCGTTATCCGTCAGTTGAGCTGATTCCTGGGCGCCCGGCGCGCCCTCGGGCGCCTCCACGGGGGCACCCGTCAGCTCAGCTGACTCGAGCGCGCCTGCCTCGAGCGCAGCTGGCGCAGCGCCGTCGGGCGGCCCGACGCCGTCCGTCGGCTCAGCTGACTCATCCGGCCCCTTCACTGGCCTCACCGCGCTGGCGCCATGAGCCAAGGCGTCGCCAGGCTGTCCCTGACCACGCCGTGAGAGCTGACCTTCTTGGGGCTGAGCGGCTTGCTCTCCGTCTCCCCGGGCGGCGGCGAGCGATCTTCGATCCACCAGATGTCGAACGCCAGGAGCCGATCGTTCGGGTTCCCGGTGCGCTCGTGGTACCGCTGGAGGTACTCGACGAAGTGCTTGCGGTTGTGGGCGTGCCCCGGGAAGCGGATCTTGTTCTGGTAGTCGCACCAGAACTGGCCGTGGCCCCAGCCGGTCTTGGTGTTGGGGTCGAAGTCAGGCTCGCGACCGGTCAGCGGATCGATCTTACGGCCATCCACGGTGCGCGCGTCGACCACGATGGTGCCGTCGTCATACGGCGGCTCCGGGGCGAACATGCGCCACCCCTGATAGAGCCGCGGGTAGTCCACGATCGTCTCCACCCACACCGGCCGCTTCAACTTCACGAGCCGCCGCGAGAACTCATTGTCCACCAGCACCTGGCTGCCGAGCAGCACGATCAGCCCGAGCGCGAAGAGCTCCCGCACGCCGCCGAGCACGCGATCGAGCCCACGCCGGAGCGGCACCTCCGGGGGAGGCGGAGCGACGACCTGCGCGGGCGCCCGCACCCCGCAGGCGCCGAGCCCCACCGCCACCGAGACGTCCAACCGCCGCGCGGCGAACTTGCGATACAGCACGCCGCCCAAGCTCGACAGCCCCGGGACCCGTAGCCACCACCCCAGCAAGATGCCGAACGGCAGCGCCTTCAGCACCTCGTAGATGGCGCGCTCGTGCGTGGCGAAGCTACCGTCAGGTCGCACGACCACCACGGTCTCAGCGACCAGCTCGGGGGAGACGCCCTCGGGCAGCGCCTCGGTGTCCGAGTTCTCCTGAAACGTCAGGACCCCGAACACATCCAAGCGCTTCAGCACCCGGCAGGTGAGGAGGCACACGCCGCAGTCCGCGTCGTAGATCACCACACGGCGCCGCGTGGCGCGGCCGAAATGGCGCGACACCGCCTGCCAATCTGCCGCCCCCAGCATGAGGATGAAGAAGATCACCATCACGTAGGAGAACGGCCCCAGGCGGCTGAACAGCGCGATGCTCCCGTGGAGCCCGAACGCCAGGAGGAACGCCAGACGCCGGAGCCACTTCTGCCCAAAGGGGATGAGCAGCAGCACCGCGAGCAGGCCCTCCACCACCAAGGTGCCGTAGGTCATGCCCTGGAGCACCCCGAACGGCACGTGCTCCCGCACCCACACCCCCACGCCCGTGATGATGCGATCTTGATAGAGGAACCAGTGGATGGCCGAGCCGTCCATCCAACCCTTGCCGTGCTTGTGCACGGTGTTGAAGAAGTAGATGACGCTCCACTGCAGCGCCAAGCCGAAGATCGCCAGTCGGTACACCGGCAGGTCGACTGCCTTGCTGTCGCTGCGGTCGTTCAGCTCCTGCGCGCTCCGCTCTTGCCTCAGGGCGAGCGAGCGCCGCACGGCGTCGATGGAGAGCCTGCTCCCGAGCGGGAGCAGCAGCGTCCACACCGTGAGCAGGTTCACCACCACGGTGCCGCCGTTCTCCACGAACAGGTTCCGTGAGTTGAGGCTCGTGATGCAGATGGCCGACAGGACGTGGAACAGCTTCGTGCGGTAGCCGAGCGTGAAGCACGCGAACACCACGAGGGTGAGCGCGAAGGCGACGCTCACCTCACCGTAGGTGCTGAACGCGTGGTAGATGGAGAACACGTTCCGCCCGAGCGGCGCGAACAAGGAGTAGTGGTTCGGCAGCAGCCCCTGGTTCGTGTAGAACGCGTCGGCGTAGACCCAGCGGCGGATCACCTCCACGCAGAGCAGCACGCCGAGCACGACGCGAAACACCCCGAGCCAACGCGGGTCGGCCTTCAGGTAGCGCTCGCTGAACCAGCCCGCGCGCTTGACTGACTCCGCTGGTTGCTTCGAGTCGGCTGGGCGCTTCGGATCGGCTGAACGCTTCGAGTCGGCTGCACGCTTCGAGTCCGCCCTTTCGTCAGTGTCGCTCACCGGCGCGCCTTCCGCATCACTCGCTGCGCTTTCAGCGACGCCTTCCGCATCACTCGCTGCGCTTTCAGAGTCAGCGTCACTCGACGCGCTTTCAGCGCCGGCACCTCCAGCGTCACTCGCTGCGTCGGCGTCACTCGACGCGCCTTCAGCGCCAGCACCCTCAGCGTCGCTCGCTGCGTCGGTGTCGCTCGCTGCCGAGGATGGATCTTCGGGCTCAGTGGGCTTGTTGGAGGAGCCTTCAGCAGGGGATGTCATGGTCGAGCCTTCAGCGGTGTGCCACGATGTGTCACGGCGACCGGCGGCCGCGACGCATTCGCGGCTCCGCCAAGCCTCGCGCAGCGCGCGCGCCGTTCACACACCGCTCACACCCCCGCTCATACACTCTGTATGCCAGCTCGCGCCAGGGAGCGGCCGTCAGCACCCGAGCACCTGGCTAGCCCTGGTCGAGATGACGAGGGTTTTGGGTTTGGGGTTTGGCAGCGCGCCGAGCGGCGTTCGGCAAACCGCCGTTACGGAAGCGCTTCACTAAGCCGGGCCAGGCTACCCCGCGGGTTTCCGCGCGTCATTGCTGCGCAGCCCATGCCGCCCGCTGCGGGCAAACCCCGCGAGAAACGCAAGCCTTGCGCGATCGAGCCCCCGCGCCCGCTGGCTCATGCGCTGTCCAGGCTTCACCCGCGCGGGACAAGCTGTAGTAAGCTCGGTGCCCGACGGGCGCTCTGCCCGCGCATGACCCCGCTGGGGACGCGGGAGAACCTCAAGCTCCTCCGCAATACGATGAACGTCGCCTGCCCGAAGTGCTCCGCCAAGTACGCGCTCCCCGACGCCAAGGTGCAGGGGCGGAAGGTGCGCATCACCTGCAAGCGCTGCGGCGCGCCCATCATCGCCGACGGCCGGCACCTAGGGGCTCCGCTCGGCTCGGCCGCAGCCGACGCGGGCTCCGCGAAGGCCAGCACCAAGCCACCTCCCGCGAGCCCCGCCGCGGCGACCACAGCAACGCCCGCGGTCACCGCGAAGCCCGCAGTCGCCACCCGGCCCACGACTTCAGCGCGCCCGGTCACCACGACGCCCGCCACCGGGGCACCTGCCGCCGCGAAGCCCGCCGCTCCAGCGCCCGCCGCCACCGCGAAACCCGCGGTCACCACCAAGCCAACGCCCGCGACCTCCACCACCACCTCATCGGCCAGCGCCACCCGTGCTCCCGCGCCGCTCGACGCGAGCGCCGCGCCGCCAGGGACCGGCGGCGTGGTAAGCGACGTCCGCGCGGGGCTCGTGGGTCAAGCCAGCGCCAAGCTCGGCGCCAGCGGGCTTGCTCGGGGTGCTCAGGCGGCAGGCGCGCAGAGGTCACCGATCGCGAGCCCAGGCCTCAAGACAGGCCTCAGCCCCAAGCCGCCCGTGGTCACCGGTCCAGCGGCGTCGAAGGGCCTCGGTGCTGGCCTGGGCTCCAAGCCCGTCGCCGCGCCCGCGGGAGCGAGCTTCAAGAGCGCGGGCCTCAGCCCCAAGCCGCCAGCGGCGGCGCCCGGCGCGCCGCCGCGCGCTCCCCTCGCGGGCGGCGCGCCCGCGCTCAGCAAGACCCCCACGCCCACCACCGCGGTCCGCGCGGCGATTCAGCGCCCGGGTAATAAGTCCACCTTACTCGGTGGCCTGACCGCGCCTCAGGCAGCGCTCCCCCACGGGGCCGCGCCGAAGATCACGCCCCAAGCGGCCGCGCCCAAGGCCGCCACCACACCGACGCCCGCCGAAGCGCCGTCACCCGCGGCGCCCGCAGCGGCAGCCGGGCTGACGGCCAAGCCGCGACCCATCCAGCGGACCTTGCTGGGGACGGGCGCGCTCGGCGGCCCCGAGGTGGCCAAGCCCCTCCAAACGCAGACCCTGCTCGGCGGCCTCAGCCCCGCCCTCGGCGCGGCGCCGGCGCCCGAGAGCCCTGCGGCGAAGCCACCCGGCGCGGGCCAGCCTGGGGCGCCCGCCATCGCACCGAGCCGGCCCTGGACGGTGGCGGTCACTGACGAAGACCACTACGAGATGAACACCACCGAGGTGGTGCAAGCGTTTCATCAAGGAAACATCTCGGACGAGACCTTCATCTGGAAGGAGGGCATGGACGACTGGCTCACGCCCTTCGAAATCCCAGAGATCGCGGCGGAGCTGCGGCGCCGCGGGCTGCGCCCGAGCGGCGGCGCGGCCCCGCACGAAGCGCCCAAGCCCGGGGCGAGCTTCGAGGACGCGACCGAGGTGCGCCCCTCACCCTTCGGCGAGGCCTCGCTCGGTGCCCCCTCACCGCAGCCCCCCGCCGCGGCCACAGCCCCGCCCGCGCAGCCCACCCCCGCGGAGCCCGTCACCCGCGGCGTGTGGCAGGAGCCAGGGGACTGGAAGCGCGGTGAGCCGCAGCCCGACGACGTGACCTTCGACGACGTGACCGTCGCCATGGCGGCGCCGCAGAGCAAGAAGCTGCTCGAGGACGCGGCCCGGCTCTCGCTCGTCAGCGCCCACTCGGAGCCCGACCCAGCGGCGTCGAATGCTCCCACGGTGCCACCCCCTCCGCCCGAGGAGATCCCAGTCTCGATCGAGCCCGAGCCACCCTCGAGCGAGCTCGAGCCCGACGCCAGCCTCGCGTCGCCGAAGGCCGTCACCAAGACCACCATGCTCGGGATCGCGCCACCCCCACCCCCGCGACGTGAGCCGAGCCTCTCGACCCCCGACGTGGACCCCGCGGAGCTGGCCGCGAGCGCCCCACCAGCGCCCGCCTTCACCCCCACGCCGCCGCCACCCCAAGCGGTGTTCGTCAGCTCACCTGACGCGCCGCTGACGCAGGCCCCCCTGACCAGCGATCCGCTGCTCACCCCACCAGTGAGCATACCTGACGAAGAGCCGGCTCCCAAGGGCGGCCGCCTCGGCCTGTGGCTGCTGGTGATCTTGGTGCTGCTGCTCGCCGCTGGGGCGGGCGCTGCTTACGCGGCGAAGCTCGGCCCCTTCGCCGCCGCGGCGAGCCCGCCCGGCTGGCTCGAGCGCTGAGGCGCGCGGGGGCGCGCAGCCACTACGGGTGGATGTGGATGCGCGTGCCGTCCTCGACCTGCTCGCCGGTGTAGGCGGCGTGCCAGTGCTCGGGCACGTGCGGGCTCGCCCACTGGAACACGATGCGCGCGTCCACCGGGGCCAGGTTGATGCAACCGTGGGAGCGAGCGCGCCCGAAGTCGTCGTGCCAGTAGGCGCCGTGGATGGCGTAGCCGCCCTTGAAGTACATCACCCAGGGGACGTCGCGGAGCTCGAACTCGTGATCGGCCTCCTGCGAGTCCATCGTGGTGGTCACGTGCTTCTGGTACACCTCGAAGGTGCCGCGGGGGGTGCTGAGCGTCTTGGTGGGGTCCCCCATGCCATCACGCCCGGTGGACACCAGCGTGGCGTACACGGGGCGATCACCCTCCCATAGTACGAGGGTCTGACTGACGATGCCGATGTCGATCCAGCGGGTGTCGCGGCGCGCGAAGCTCGGCAAGGTGCGCGGCTTCACCGCCGTCTTGAGATCTTCACTGCGGAGCCAGCGGCCGCTCCGCGACTCCACCATCCGCACGCCTTGGATGTTCTGCACCTTGCCGGTGAGCGGGATGAACTCGCGCCAACCCAGGCGCTCACCGCGCGTCAGCTTACCGCCCTTGAGGTCCCACCAGGTGGCGCCCGCCTTGCGCGCGAAGGCGACCGGCAGGCCCACCTTGGAGATGTCGTAGCCGTGGAACGGTGAGCCGCTGTCCGCCTTGAGCTTGTCCGCGGGGATGAGCCGGGCGTCGGTCGTGATCGCGAAGCGACGGCTGTCAGCGCCCTCACCCGCCACGAAGGTGCCGATCAGCGCGACGCCGGCGTGGCGCTTGATGCGGTCGGCGATGATGGCGTACTCGGGCGCCTTGAAGTGGGAGATGTTCGGGATCTTCCGCTCGCCGTTCTCGAGCCACCACGGCACCTCGTCGTGGCCATCCCCGCCGTAGCGCACGCTCATGTCCATCGGGATCACGTGGTCAGGGATCCCGCCGATCGCGTGGCCGCGCTCATCCAAGGGCACGTCATTGGCGCCCACGTCGAGGGCGTCCCACTTCGCCTGCATCCGGCTGTAGCTGCGCAGGTGGCGCTCCAGGTTCATCTCGTACTCGAGCTGCTGTGCCTTGGTGGGGACGCGCAGGTAGTTCGGCGCGATGGCGCGCACGAACGCATACTTGTAGGGCATCGGCATGCTCTGATTCGGCTCCACGCGGAGCGAGCGCACGATGGGGTGCTCGAGGTCCGTCGTGGCGTCCTTGTCGGCGCACATGAAGCCGACCGGGCGGATCGCATACCAGCCTCCCTTACAGTCACGCTGACTGACCGGCTCCTTCGAGCGCGGCACCCGCGCGCCGGCGCGCAAGTAGCCCATGGGCTGCGCACCGCGGGTGGGCTTGGGATAAATGGGCGAGCGCATCGAGAGCGCCGCGAGCAGCGGGCCGTCGGCGGGCGGCACCGGGATGTGCGACCAGTCCTCCTCCGGGGTGGCCTCCTCCCCCGCGGCGGGCGAGTCCTCGCCCTCGGCGGTGACGCGGCTGAGGCTCGGCTCCTCCCCTCCTCCGAAGAAGTCAGGCCCACTGCAGCCCAGGAGCCCCAGGGTCGAGGCGAGCAAAGAGAGCCCGATGAAGGTTCCGGCGCGGCGCATCGGCCCCAGATGCACAAGTCCCCCCTGGCTGGCCAAGTTCCTGACCCCGCCCGGACCAGGCGAGGGCGCGCTCGCAGCCCGCCCGGCGAGCCTCGCGACGCGCGGGGGATCCTCGGCTACGGGCGGCCCGAGACCTAGGAGTCCTTACGGGCGCGGCGCTCCCCGTCGCGCGCCCCGTCCGGGATCAGCTGGCGCAGCTGCCACGCGTGTAGGAACAGGCTCCGCTCGGCGGCGACGAACACGTCCACGCTGCGCGACGCGAGCTGAGACGCGGTCACCAGCACCCCGACGTGGAACACCACGAACCCCACCCACACGGTGACGCTCCCCAAGTGGACAGCCCACGGAATCACCAAGAGCCCGCGCTCATCCACCGTGTAGGTCCGCGGGAGCAGGCCCGTCAGCTGGAGCAGCGCCGGGCCGAGCACCGCCAGCAGGCCGAGCACCAGCACCACCCAGCGCGCGTGCCGCTCGGTCCGCCACACGACTTGGTAAATCAACACGACCATCACGCAGACGGCGGGCACCAAGATGAACGGCCCCAGGAGCACGGAGGTGGCCGCGATGGCGAAGAAGGTGAGCACCAGCCCCACCCAACCTTGCCAGCGCTCCACACGCCGAAGCTGGCTGAGCAGCACCGTCCAGCCCGTCGCGGCGAGCATCGCCGCCCCCAGCGTCGCCAGCGCCGGCCAGCTCTTCACGCCGTCCCACAGCAGGCACGGCAGCGCGAGGAACCACGCCGCGTAGCCGAGCACCGCGTTCTTCGCCGAGTGGCTGCGATCTTGTTTGCGGAGGCGCTCCATCTCGGCTCGCACCTCGGGCGGCAGGTGCGGGGGCGGATCGCTCAGGAGGCTGACCAAGGTGACCAGCGCCCCGCGGTGGTTGGGCCTCAGCGCCAGGGCGGCGCTCACCTCACGCAGCGCTCGTGAGCGCATGGCGCTCGCCGCCTCAGCGTCCCCTGCCAGCGTGCTCTTGGCGAGCGCGAGCTCCGCCTGAGTCGCGTGCATGTCGGCGAGGTCCCGGCGCTGCTCGTCGCCGCGCGAGCCATCCAAGAAGCGCTCGATGCGCTCGTGCAGCTCGCGCGCCTCGGGGCGCTCGGCGGGGTTCAGCGCGGTGGCGCCGAGGCAGAGCTCGTCCAATTCCTCAGGGATTTTACGCTCCGGCGCGCGGGCGCTGGGCCTGCCAGCGCTGCCGAGCAAGGTGGAGCTGAAGATCTCGTCGACGGTGCCCCCGTTGTGCATCGGTTGCAGCGTGATCAGCTCGAACAGGATCGCGCCGAGGGCGTAGATGTCCGCCTTGACGTCGACGCTCGCCGCCGCGCGGATCTGCTCGGGCGGCATGTAGCCGGGGCTGCCGAGCACGCTCCCCGCCTTCGTCCCGGGCTCGTCCGTCGCCGGCAGCACCACCCGCTCCGCCACCCGCTCCTCCACCGAGGGCAGCTTGGCGAGCCCCCAGTCGAGCACGATGACCTCGCCATAGTCACCCAGCATGACGTTCGCTGGCTTGAGATCGCGGTGCACCACGCCGCGCGAGTGGGCGTAGGCCACCGCCAGGCACACGCTGCTGAACGCCGTCAGCAGCCGGCGCTGCGAGTAACGCGCGATCATCTCGGGATCCCCCGCCAGCACCCCCGCGAGGACTTGCTCGAGCGTCAGCCCCTTGACCCGCTTCATCGTGAAGTAGGCGGTGCTCCCCGCGACCCCGATGTCGTACACCGGCACGATGCTCGGGTGCTCCAGCTGCCCCTGCACCCGCGCCTCACGGAAGAACCGCGCGCGCACCCCCGCTTGGTGGGTGAGCTCCTCCTGGATCACCTTCACCGCCACCTGACGCCCGATGCGAAGGTCGTGACCTAACCTGACGACCCCCATGCCCCCCTCACCCAGCACGTGCCCCAAGCGGTAGCGCTCCTCGAAGTCACGGTCGGCGGGCGGCTCGACGCTCGGCTCGATCAGCGCCTGATCTTGGCGCGGGCTCGCCGTCTTCCAGGTGTCGACGTCCTTGACGACGGTGATCGCGTCGTCGCTCATCTCTCCTGGGTCTCGTGGCGTGGGTCCCGACACCGTCACCTCGGCTGCGGCTCCGCGGCACCATAGTTTTTTTGGGGGTTGGTGTCAGCCGTGCCGCGCGGCGAGGCGCGCACCAGCGCCGAGCGGCTTCGTCACACGGAGCGCGCTGAAACGCCGCGAAGTGGCGCTGAAAGCGCGCCGAAACACCGCGCTCCAAGGCACCCGCTCAGGCGCTCCTCCGACCTCGAGGTGCGCTGCCAAACCCTGAAAAAACACGAGGCGCGTCATGGAGTCGCCGCAGCTGCCTCGGCGAGGAACACCGGTTGAATCCAGGCGCGGAGGCCCTTCGCGTCGGTGACCACCGCCCGCACGTAGCCCTCGTCCCCGCGCGGCTCATAGCTCGCGGAGGCGCCCTGCTGCTCGTGTAGGAGCCTACCCCCAGCGCCCACGAAGCGCGTCGACCACGGCGCCGTTCCCCCATGGATATCGAAGGTGACGCGCTCCGCGCTCACCGTGAGCCGCGACAGCTCCACCCCGGTGGAGGCGTAGAAGTCCCCCGCGGCGAGCGCTCGGCGCAGCGAGCCCAAGCTAGGCTCCGCGCGCACCCGCACGTAGCCCTTGTCACCCCCGTACACCGCGCGCCCGCTCCGCGCGCGCGCCTTCGCCTGTGAGAAATGGTGCGCGTCGTCCGTCGCGACGCCATACAGCGTCACCCCCGCGCCGAGCACGGCATCCCACAGCGCCTCCGAGCGCTGCTCGGCGCGCGCGGGTCCGGCGGGGTGCTGACCATCCAGCGCGGCGTTGCTCACCTCGAACAGCCGCGCGCCCCCCTCACGAGCGAGGCGCGTGAGGAGCCGCGCGTCCGCGGCGAAGTGAAAGCTCGGGTGGTAGATCACCGAGAGGCCGCCGTGCGCCGCGGTCCACTCGAGCTGCTGCTGGTAGGCGGCGAAGCGCGCTGGCCTATAAGGCAACCTGACGTGCCTGGGCGCCGTATCCGCGAGGAATAGCCCCCCGGTGTGGAACAAGCAGCGGTAGCCCGGGGGTGGCCCCGGGGTGCAGCTCGCGGCGTTCTGGGTGAGCTCCACCGCGGGGACCCAGAGCATGCCGTCTGGCACCTCGCTCGGCTTCGTCACGTGGTTGTGGTCGCTGATCGCGACGAAGTCGTAGCCGCGCTCCGCGTAGAAGCGGAGGATGGCCTCGGGCGGCTCCTCTGCGTCGTAGGAGCCCGACGAGTGGACGTGCAGCTGTCCCTTGAGGAAGCGCTCAGGGGGACTGGGCGGCGTGGTGGCGGGCTGCTCGGGGAGCGCCTGAGGTGGCTCGGCAGCGGACGGCTCAGCGGCGGACGGCTCGGCGGCGGACGGCTCGAGCGTGCTGTGCCGCTCGGGCACCTCGGGTGGAGGCGCGCTGCAGCTCAGCCCGATGCACGACAGCAGCCACGCGAGCCGGCTCAAGGCACGGTGTTGTCTGTCAGAGCGCCCGATCGGAGACGGCCTCACGCCGCGGGTGAGCAGGCGGCGGGCAAACGGCGGGCGCCACCGAGCGACCCACTGGAGGAGAATGAGGGCCACGGCTCGTGAAGGCTCGTGAATCAAGGTAAGCTCGGCCTCGTCTCAGGCGAACCTTAGGAGTCCCTATCATGAAGCTACAGCTTGCATCCATCGCGCTCCTCTCATTCGGCATCGGCATCGCCGGCTGCGTCGTGGTCCAAGAGCGGCCGGCCAACTCGACGCCCGCGGCCGACCCCACCGCGACGGCTACCGCCGAGCCCACCACGGATCCCTCCGCCACGGCGGAGCCCACCGCCGAGCCCACGGCGGAGCCCACCGCCACCGCCGAGCCCACCGCGCCAGGCGCTGGCTTCAAGCGCCCCGCGCCCGCCCCGAGCGGCACCTGACCACTGAACGCTGAGAGCCGGGGGGCTCGCTCCTCGCGTCGCCGCGTCGCTACGCGGTTGATTGTTGCGCCATCTCCCACTAAACCGGCTGCGGTGCCGAGCCAGGGTGTCCCTCGTGAGGGAGTCAGAGATACTGACAACACCAGCTCGCGTCGCGGGTCGGCTGCATGGCCGTCCCTCCCGGCGCTTCGGACACCTCGAGGCTGCTACGCGCCACTCGGTGCCGCGTAGCCACACCCGAGGCGCTCACCGCCCGGGCAACCCAACCAGGAGAGACAATGGCAACTGCACAAGAGAAGATGGCCGAGGCCGCGACCAAGATCGCCGAGAACAAGGACAAGGCCGGGGAGATCGGCGCAACTTACAAGTTTGTCCTCGACGGTGAGGGCGGCGGCACCTGGATCATCAACCTCAAGGACGCCCCCGGCGTGACCGAGGGTGATGGCGAAGCGATGTGTACCATCAAGATGGCCGCCAGCGACTACGTCGACATGGTGGAGGGCAAGGCCAACGGGCAGCAGCTGTTCTTCACTGGCAAGCTGAAGATCGAGGGCGACATGGGCCTCGCGATGAAGCTCCAGAAGCTCACCGAGATCATCAAGTGAAGTGAACGGGGGTCGCTGGCGCTGCCCTCGCAGCCGCGGTTGCCTCGCTCGTCCAAGAGCAGGCACGCGCGCGAGGTTGGAAAGCCAGCCGGCGGCCCCATCGCGCAGGCCCCGAGGCTCGCAGCCTCGCGGTCTCTTCAGAGCAGGCGTCATCCTGAGGCGTCTTGGTGTACGCTCAGGGCGACGTGGACCATAAGACCCCTCCCCAGTTCAAGGCCCCTGCTCTTCGCCCAGGCGCGCGAGCCGCTCGGGGCGCGGCGACCGGGAGTCGAGGCAAGCGTCCCCCGTCGAACGACGCGGCGGGCGCCGACTCGTCGGGCAGCGGTGCGGCGGGAGCTGCCCGCTCGGCAAACCGCGCCGCTGCGAGCACCACGCGCGTCGACGACGGACCGCGCTGGGAGCCGAGCCCACCGCTCGGGCGTCGCACGCCCTCCGCACCGCTGCGCGTCGACACGCGGTCCCCGTTGTCCGCCGAAGCGCCTGGTTGGATGCACCGCGCGCGGCGGCTAGCCGAGGCGCTCGAGGAGGCCATCAGCCGAGCTGACATCACGGCCAGCACCGAGGCCAGCGTCGAGCGCGCCTGGGCCGCGTGGGAGCTCGCGGACACCAGCGACGCCGAAATAGCCAAGGTCGCGAGCGTGGTGCAGCACGCCCACCGGGCGATCCGGGGGACGGAGCGCGCCGAGCTGGCGCAGGCGGTGAACGACTGCGCGGAGGTGCTGAAGAGCGCGCTGCCGCCCCACGTGAGTGAGCACACGCCGTTCGAAGACATCGTGGACCTGGTGCGCGCGCTGAAGGCCGAGGCCGATCCTTGGATGGCGGTGCTGACGGTCACGAGCGCGCTGCTCGGCTGGGCCGAGGCGGGGCGCGCCCACGCGGCGCGCGCGATCCGCGTCGCGTTGGATGCCGATCATCAGGGACAGCCGCACGCCAACACAGCACAGGATACCTGACGAACCGCCGATCTCGGGCATCAGCGCGGCGCCGCCACCCTCGGCGCCGCTAGCCGCCCCGCCCACCCTGAAACCCCGCGGATGAGAAAGCCCCCTAGGACTCAGTACCTGTCAGACACCCCGACCCACGTGCTCGCACGGGAGGGCGAGGGTGGGCTTCGCTCCACCGCTCACAACGCCCCGGATGAAGAGCTGCTCGCGCTCGCGAGCCGCACCGCCGTCCTGCACGAGGTGGAGGAGCGCGCGCAGGCGCCGCGCAGGAGCTCAGGCCCGGTGACCCTGCGGCCGCTGCCACCCGACGCGCCGCCGTGGATGCGCGCCGCGCGGGAGCTCAGCCTGGAGCTCGAGCACGCCATCGCTCAGGGGAGCACCTCACGAGCGGCCGCGCTCAGCGTCCAGCGCGCGGCGCTCGCCTACCAGGCGCTCGGCACACCCCAAGAGCGCATCGTGCGCGTCGCGCGCCTGATCCGCCGCGCCCACCACGCCATCCGCGAGACGCGACGCCCCGAGCTCGACGCCGCGGTGCGCGACTGCGCGGAGATCATCTACGACGGCCTGTCGGTGAACCTCCGCCGCACCACGCCCTTCGACGCGGTGATCGCCGTGGTGCGCGAGCTGCACGCCGAGGCGGATCCATGGGTGGCGGTGGTTCAAGGCACCAGCACGCTGCTCGGCTGGCGCGACGCCGCGCGCACGCAAGCCGCGCAGGCGATCCGCGTCGCGCTGGAAGAAGAGCAAGCGAGCTACGCCGGAGGCTGAGCGGACCCCGTCAGCCGAGCGAACGGGCTCAGTCGGCGGGCTCGATCCGGCGCGCGCTCACGGGGGATAGCGGCGCGGTGCCGTCTAACCCCCCCAAAAACCCGCTTGGACAGCGCACCTGATGATGCCTCGTCGAAGACGCCTACCAGCGGCCTCGTCAGCTGAGCGAACGGGCTCAGTCGATGCCGATCAGCTCGATGTCGAACAGCAGCGTGGCGTTACCCGGGATGGTGGGCGGGCGACCCGAAGCGCCATAGGCCTTGTCCCCCGGGATGCTCAGCTTGCGCTTGCCCCCCACCTTCATCCCGACCACCCCCTCGTCCCAACCGACGATCACCTCGCGAGCGCCCACCGTGAACGAGAAAGGGTCGCGCTCCCGCGAGCTGTCGAACTGGGTGCCGTCGACCAAGGTGCCCGTGTAGTGCACCCGCACCTTGTCACCGGACTTCGCCTCGGCGCCGGTGCCCACCACCTCATCCTCGATCTTCAGCTCGGTGATCCCACCCGTCACGTCCTTCGCCGGCGCCGTCGCGGAGTTCTGCGTCCGGCGCTCCACGGTGGTCGGCTCCGGTACTTTGTCGTCACACGCCGCGAGCCCGATCGACGCGCACAGGAGCGCGCACACTTGAAACCGCCAACTGAGCATGCCGCGCTCTAGCGCGGCGATCCGTTCGCCGCCAGTCCTAGCGCGCTGCGCGAAGAGTCGAGCGCTCCCGCGTCCCAGCGCGCGCGCCTGAGCTCAGGCGTCGTCGAGCAGCAGCCGGTTGCCCGCGGCGATGGCGCCGTCGCGGGCGCCCTGGATGATGCGGTCCGCCTGCTCCTCATCGAAGCCCAGCCGCTCCACCAGCTCTTTCAGCAGATCACGCTCGCTGTCACTCGTCTCACCGTCAGCCGCGCTGAGCAATGCCGCGTTGCTCAGCAAGATCTCCCGCCCCTCGTCGTCGAGCTCATCGAACGGGATGTCGTCCAAGGAGCGCGGCTCCTTGGCGTACTCCTTGAGCTCTTGCTCCTCCTCCTCGGTCGCGTCGTACAGCCCCAAGAAGCCATCAATCACGCCCTCCTCAGGCGCAGCGACGTGACCATCGGCCCAAGCGACGGCGATCAATGAGCGGACGATGTGCTTCTCTTCGGGGGTCATGAACGGCTCCTGGTGGAGGGTTGGGTTTGGCGTGGCGGCGACGTCGAGCCGCATCGATCTTCAGCCAGCGCGTGCGCCGCGCACGAGACACGAGCGGCGCGCAAACATGAGCGACGCTTCGAATCAGGGCGGCGGCGGTCGATTGACCTCATCCCCCGCGCAGTTGATGGTCAGGCGTTCTGGGTAGTCGGCAGGCCCACTGACCCGCGTCATGGTCCAGGTGGAACCAGCGATGTCGAGGGTGGTGGGGTCCACCACCGTGCCCTGCGGGATCACCCCGCAGTAGAAGTCCGCCACCTCACACACGCCGCCCGGCCCACCTGGCGGATCGGAAGGGCAAGACAAAATCTTCAAGGCCTCCACCCGGAGCGTGCTGCCGGTGATCGGGTTCGCCTCACCCACCACGCCCAGCTCCGGCACGTCGTGCCCCAGGCCACCGTCAGTCACCCTCATCGGGCCCAAGGTGAGCGGTGCGCCCACCGGCGTGGCACCATCGGTGGTGCTGAGCGGCTGCAGCACCCACGTCGTCTCGAGCGGGCCGTTGGCGTCCGTGGTGGTCACCTCCGCCAAGAACACGAGGGGGAGCGTGGTCGCGACCGAAGGCGACATCACGAAGTAGAACTGCCCGTCGATGGCGCCCGCCGCGGGGCTGGCGCAGGTGGTGTCACAGGCGCCCTTCACGGGATCGCAAGCGGTGCCCCCCTCGAAGTTCCCTCGGTCGACCTGCTCTTTACAGCGCTTGGCGAACTCCTGGAGCTCCCCCTCCGGGTCCGCACAGCCTGGAGCCACGAGGCTCGCCGCCAAGGCCAACAGCGCGAGGCTCGCGCCCTTCACCACACGTCTCATCGCCGCAATCTGCCACGCTCGCGCGCCAAGTAGAAGGGTCGATCTCACCTCAGCTCGCGCCAAGGGGGGCACGCAGTAGGCCAGGTGGGCTGCGCTTTGCTCCGAGGGGCTACGCCGTGCGCCGAAGCGGCTGCGCTGCGCGCCAAGGGGGCCATGCCTTGCGCCAGGTGCGCTTGGGCGCCTGAGTAGGTTTGCAGCGTTTCCTCGGTCTAGTGAAACCCCATGGAGCTTTTCTCGACAACTAGGTAAAAAGGGCGTGATGCGACGAAACGTTGGGCGCTCTGGGTTCGGGTTAGCGCGGCGGGCGGCCGCGCCATCAGGCGCGCGAGCGCTGCTCACCGCGGCAGCGGGCGCCGCCGTGTGGCTCGCGGCAACCCCGGCGGCCGCGTCAGGCTTCTCCGTGGCTCGCGCGGGTGGTGAGCACGGCACCCCCATGACCACCAACGGCACCAGCCTCTACTACAACCCCGCCGGGTTCGCCGCGAGCCAGGGCACCCGGGTGTACCTCGACATCACCACCGCGTGGCGCAGCGCGAGCTACGAGCACACGGAGGCCCCCAGCGACTACTCGCAGACGGGGAGCCGAGACGTGGAGCTCGCGCGCGAGGCGAACACCCACCGGGGCAAGCTGTTCAACATCATCCCCTCCCCCGCGGCCTTCGTCAGCACCAAGCTAGGCGACCTGGGCCTGGCGCTCGGCTTCTCCACGCCGTTCGGCGGCGCGGCGCGCTGGGGCAAGAACGAGGACCTCGAGGGCAACCCGAGCTACCAGGGCCTCTCCGATGGTGGGCAGCGCTGGTACACCATCGATGGTGAGCTGCGGACGAGCTACCTGAGCTTCGGCGTGGGTTACCACCTCAAGGACGTGGGGCTGTCTTTCGGGCTCGCGGCGAACGCGCTGCTCTCCTCGGTCAAGACGCTGCGCGCGCGCAACGCCGACGGGAGCGACAACATCGTGCGCGAGGGGCGCACCTACCTCGAGGCTTCGAGCCTCGACTTCAGCCTCGGGCTCGGGGTGCGCTACGCCACGCAGGGTGACGCGTGGGTGGTCGGCGCCTCGTGGCAGAGCGCGCCGAACTTCGACGGTGAGGTGCGCATGTCAGGCACGCTGACCAATATCTACGGCCCCGCCGACGCGCTCGCGGGCGGCAGCACGGGGGACACGGACTTCACGGGCAACCTGCCCAACGTGTTCCGCCTCGGGGTGGAGCACCGCGCGAGCGAGCGGATCGCCCTGCGCCTGTTCGGCGACTACCAGACCTGGAGCGCGGTGAAGAATCACTGTGTGCTGCCCACGGACCAGACGTGTGACATCCAACCGAACGGCACGGACAAGAACGGCGTCACCACGGTGAACCAGCCGCGCAACTGGCGCGACACCTTCGGGGTCCGCCTCGGCGCCAGCTACTTCCTGCAAGACGGCCCGGAGATCTTCTGGGGCCTCGGCTACGCGTCGAACGCCATCGACGACGAGTACCTCGAGCCGGCGTTGATGGACTTCCACGCGCTGACCCCGGTGGTCGGCGCCCGCTTCCAGGTGGCGGAGCCGCTCGCGCTCGCGGTCTCCTACACTCAGGTCATCTACTTCTCCCGAGACACCTCGGGGAAGTCCATCCTCGACGATCAGGCCGCGCCCTCCGCCGGCCCCGACGCCGGCGGCAAGTACAGCCAGTCGATCGGGGTGCTCAACGTGGGCGCCGAGCTCGCGTTCTGATCACCACCTCCCTCATGGCATCGAGGCTCGAAGCTCGAGCACGTGGCAAAATAAGTTAGCCCTATGGATCATCATCGCTTCGACGAAGCGTACTACCACCGCTTCTACGAGGACCCCGAGACCCGCGTCGTCTCGGAGGAGGAGCACGCGAAGCTCGCTCAGTTCGTGTTCTCGTTCGCAGAGTACAACAACCTGACCATCGAGAGCGTGCTCGACGTGGGCGCCGGCGTCGGCCTGTGGAAGCGGTGGATCGAGGCGAATCGCCCCGGCGCCAGCTACCTCGGCACGGAGGTGAGCGAGGCCATGTGCACCAAGCACGGCTGGGAGCACCGCGACATCGCGCGCTGGCGCGATCGCAAGCGCCACGATCTGGTGATCTGCCAAGGGGTGCTGCAGTACCTGCCGGATCCGGACGTCGCGCCCGCCATCGCCAACCTGGCGGCGATGGCCGGTGGCCTGGTGTACCTGGAGATCACGACGCGCGCCGACCTGCGCGATCAGTGCGACAAGGACCGCACCGATCAGAACATCTACATCAGGAACGGCTCCTACTACCGGGGGATCTTGCAGAAGCACCTGGTGCACGTCGGCTGCGGCCTCTACTGGCCCAAGGACGTACACTGGCCATTCTTCGAGCTGGAGATGTGCCAGACGGTCAAGTAGCGCGAACAGGGAGACAGCAGGGTGAACCGAAACGCGATCCGAGGAGTGCTGTTCGCGCTGATCTTGGTCGCGAGCGGGCTGGGGCTGCGTAACTCGCTGGGGGAGCCGCAGGAGGCGATCGACCAGGCTGACGCGCTGATCTGCGGAGCGCCCGGGTGCCCCGCGCAGCTGGTCCGCTGGGAGCGCGGCCCGTTCTCCCACGTGCGCGTCTACCAAGAGGCGCCAGGCCAGCCCCGCACCATCGAGATCCGCTGTCAGCGCAGCTACGTGCTGCTCGGCGACTACGCCTGCGTGAACCAGACCCCCAAGCGTCCCTGACGAACCCCTACACCTCGATTCCTAGCTCCTGACGCAAGGCGAGGTAGGGCTCGGAGATGGAGAACCCGCGCAGGTCGGCGAGGATCTCCTCCTGGGGGAGGCCGCTCGCGGCCAGATCGGGGAGCACGTTCGGCAGCGCCTCCAAGTCCCCTGCCAGCAGCAGCCCGAGCCGGTAGCGCCCCAGGACGATTTGCGCGCGCCAGGCCGCGAGCTGCCCGCCCAGCTCACGCACCGTGACGGCGGCCACCGCCTCGCGGAGCGCCGCGTGATCGGCATCCGTCATGTACTCTGATAAATCATCGGTGAGCTGCTGCGCGATGGGCTCGAGCTCCACCCCCTCGGCGCCGCCCAGCGCGAGCGCGCTCAAGAGCAGGCGACCGAGATCGTCCCTCACGTAGGCGTCCACCAGCGAGAACGGCGCGACGAGGCCAGCCAAGGTGTAGCCCCACAGCGCCCCGAGCTCCCGCGGATCACGCCCCGAGCCCAAGCGCTGCGGCGCGACCACGCGACGCGGCGCGGCGCCGGGCAGGAGCTGCAGCGTCACCTCGGGCGCGCTGTGGATCCAAAGCTCAGGCGCGGTGACGCCCAAGAGCCGCGCCGCCCACCCCAAGCTGCGCACCAGGGTGGCGGTGGACTCGGGATCTTGACGCACCGCGCCCTCGAGCCAGCGCGCGTGCTGGCTCCGCGCTTCGAGCACGGCCAGCGCCGCGGCTTCGATCGCCGAGAACACCCTCCCCAGGCTGCTGCCCCCCGGCGCGTCCAGCATCACGGTGCGCCAGCGCTCGGGGCGCGTGGCGCGCTGAGCGTTGAGCGCGGTGCCGCTCCGGTGCTGATCCGCGAGCAGCGACTCGTTGATGTCGGCGTCACCCAGGGACTCGAGCGCCACCGCGGCGTTCCACGCGGCGTCGGCGTCCTCCGCCTTCTCGAACAGCCACAGCGCGCGACGGAACACGTCGGGGCGATCCGCGTGGTGGCGCGCCGCCGCCTGGAATTGCCGCGCGGCGAGCACGAAGCGCTGCTCGGCCTCGTGGAGCTCGCTCTGCCAGTAGTAGAGCTCGAGCGCGCCCGGATCGGCGCCGATGGCTCGCTGGAAGCTCCGCTTCGCGCCGTCGATGTCGTCCAGCTGATCGCGGTAGAGCAGCCCCAGGCGCTTGCTGATCTCGAAGCGCACCGGCAAGTCCTCACGCTCGAGGCTCGCCTCGAGCGCGCGCTCGTACACCTCTGCCAGCTCCGCGTAGCGACGACGCGAAGCGAGCACCTCGCTCGTCAGCTCCAGCGCCGCGAGCGCCTGCGGATCGGCCGCGAGCGCGCGACCCGCCAGCTCCAGCACCTCTTCCCCGCCCCGGAGCCCATCACGCGCGAGCTTCGCCGCGCGGATCCAGATCGCCGCGCGCGCCGCGGGCGCCTGCTCGATCTCCCCGGCGCGCGCCAGCGCGCGCACCGCCTGCGCTGGGCGCTCGAGGCCGAGGAACGCGTCAGCCAGGTGCACTGACGCTTGGCTGCTCGAAGGATCCGCCTCGGCGGCTGCCTCCAGGGTGGTGACCGCGCGGTGGAAATCTCGATGCTCGAGCCAGATCTTGCCGAGCTCCACCAGCGCGCGCCCGCGCGCCACCGGATCTTGCTGGGCGTCGGCGCGCCGGCGCACCCACTCCGCGAGCCGCGCCACGTCGCCTCCCTGCGCGATGAGCGCCTTGGCCTCGTCGAACAGGGCCGCGTCGAGCGGTGTGATGCCGAGCGCCTTGTCGTAGCTCTGCAGCGCCTCGTCCGGCTTGCCCTGCGCGGCCTTCACCCGCGCCATCCCGATGAACACCTGCGCGTGCTCCGGGCCGCGCCGACTCCCGAGCCGCAGGAGCTGCTTCTTGTAGGCCACCAGGGCCTCATCGAGCCGCCCCTCGGCGAACAGCGCCTCGGCGTCCGGCTCCGCGCGCCGAGAGCTCACCGGCGCGGCCATTTCGTCAAATTGGCTGCTCTTCGCGGCCGCTCCGTCAGCCTGGCTGATCTTCTGCGTTCCATCACCCCGGCTGCTCACCGGGCTGCCCCGCTGAGACTTCGGCGGCGGCGTACCCAAGCGACGCGAGCTCACGGGCGCGCCGCTCGAGCTGGGCGAGGACGCCAGCTCGTCAGGCATGCTGCGTGGTGGCGGGGCGCCCCTGTCAGGTGGCGGAGGCGAGCTCGGTGGGGTCACTGCATCGTCAGGCATACTGAGATAACGCCGCCAGGCGCCTCGCCGAGCCCCGCGGCGCGAGCGGCTCGGTGAAGGAGCGCCTTCGCTGTGCCCCGCAGCGCGAACGACGGGACGTGGCGACGGAGCGGAGTCTATTCCCTAGCGGCCGCGTCCTGGCAACAGCGAAACCCGATCTCGTAGAAGCGGAAGCCGTCGCCGTGGCTCGTGATGTCGTCTTGACAGCTGCGCGTCTCGGCCCAGTAGCGCCCCTTCAAGTTGCCGCGGAAGCCAGGCGTGCCCCCGCTGCGACGCAGCGTCCACTCCTCCACGCTGCCCACCAGGTCACGGACGCCCGGCTCCGAGACGCAGCCGGGGTACTCCCCGGCTGGCTCGGCCTGATACAGCGCCATCACGTGATCGGCGGCGGCGCTGGCGGCGCTCCCGCGCGACCTCACCTCGCTGAGCACCGCCTCGAGCGAGTCGAAGGGCGACGCGTCGAAGGTGAAGGGCCAACCGTTCAAGAGTGCCTGATTGTACGTGAGCCAGCGCTTGTCGTCGTTGCAGCGCCCTGGCTCACGCGTATTCCCATACGGATAACGGTAGCCCGCCGAGCCGGCGCAGGCGCGCTCCCACTCATCGTCGTAGCAGAGGCGCTTGCCGCGCTGTTCGCACCAGGCGATGGACTCGTTGAGGGTGAACATGACGAAGGGCAGCGCCCCCTCACGGTTCGGCGCCTCGAAGCGATCGACGCAGACCCTGAGCTCACCCGCGCCCTCGAGCGAAGCGAGGACCATGTCGTCAGGGCAAGGTCCATTCGGCGCCGCGTCGGGCGACGCGTCCACCGCGGCGTCCTCGAGCCCCCCATCACCGCTCGACCCACTCACACCGCCATGACCGGCGGCGCCCGCATGACCCGCGTGACCCGCTGCACCCGCATGACCGGCTGCGCCCGCGTGACCCGCGGCGCCCGCATGACCGGCTGCACCCGAGCTACCTCCCGCGCCCAGCTTGCCTTCCTCGGAGCTGCCGCAAGCGACGCCGAGCGCCACCAGCGCCCCCACCCAGACAGCTGCGCCGCGCCTCACCTCGCTAAGCTTTCGTGAAGCACCGCTCGCTGGCAAGCCTCGCCGAGCACCGCGCGACGCATCGGCAAGCGCCGTCGCCAGCGCCCTGCTTGGCCATGCCAAACCCCCAAACCCCGATCCAGCTTCTCTCCGGGCGCACCTGGGCGTGATCGCAATGGCCCTTTGTCATCTAGACTGTTCTTTTGGGGGTTGGACGGCACCCCGCCGCCCGGCTGTTCTATGGCCGACAGCGGCCACTACCGCTCACGCCCGTCACAGCGGCTTCTTCGTCTGGCTCGGATCGATAGCGCTCGCTGTCAGTTCTCGATCACGTTCATGAACAGCTTGAAGATCTCGTTGTGACCGGTGGGCGTCGGGTGGATGCAGCTGATATCGAACCAGTTCTCGGCGCCCGGGCCGCGGTAGCACTGAAGGTCGGTGCGACCCGCGCGATAGCCGTGTCCGCAGAAGGTCTCCATCATGAACACCATGTCAGCCCCGGTGTCCGCCGCGATCTTGGCGTAGCCCTCGTTCATCCCGGTGAGCACCGCGGCGCCATTCAGCCAGGTGCCGCTCAGGCCGACGAGGTTCGCGAGCGGACAGGAGCTGAGGTCAGCGCTGGTGTCGGTGTACTCATAGACGTTGGCGAACACCACGTCGTTACCCGCCGGGAAGCGGCTAGAGTCTTTGAGCCACTCCACCGCGCTCCGCAGCTGGTTCACGTAGCCATTCGCCGCCGCGGTGGCCTGCGCCAGCTCAGGCTTGTCCCGCGCCAGCGCGGCGATGTCATTGCCGCCCGAGATGATGAGGGTGAGCGTGCGCGCGCTGCGCACGTTCTCTGGGAAGCAGTTCGGGATCTGGCTCGCCATCAAGTCGGCGTTTCGCTCACCGTTGCGCGCGCAAGACTGTGAGGCGGCGCCCGGGAACAGCTCCTTGAGGCGCCGGTCGAGCCGCGAGCGGACGAAATCGTTCGCGGGCGTGGGCGGCGTCCCGTTCATGATCGAGTCACCGAGGTAGACGATGCGCTCGATGCCCTGGATGTCTTGATGATCCGTGCCGCTGCAGTGCGGGCCGGTGGAGATCCCTTGGACGTCGTAGTCCCACACCACGATGCCATCTTGGATGTCCTCGAAGCACTCGTTGCTCGTCACCGCGCCGGAGCCACCGTTGCCCCCGCTCGCGCCCACGCCGGCGCTGCCGCCGCTGGCGCCGGTCCCCGCCGCGCCGCCGCTGGCACCCGCGCCTGCCGTGCCGCCGCTGGCGCCCGCGCCCGCCGTGCCGCCGACGCCACCCACACCGCCGCTGCCTCCGCTGGCGCCGTTGCCGCCGCTGGCGCCATTGCCGCCGCTGGCGCCATTGCCGCCACTGCCCCCGCTCGCGCCGCTGCCGTCGTCCGAACCACTGTCCGAACCGCAACCGGTCAGCCCGCCGAACGAGCTGAGCGCCCCACACACCACCAGCGAGCCGAAGCCCCGCACCCACGTGTCAGTCGAACCAAGCCGCATTTGAAGCCTCCGCGGCCAATGTAACGCCCGGGTGACGCGCGATCACAGCCCACCGCGCGCCGAGCCGCTCACGTTCCGATCAGGCTCGAAAGCTACCGGCACGGTGTGAGTGCTGGTTATTTGCCCAGGTGGGGCAAACCGGCTACCTGAGGCGCCTTCAATAAGTAAAGGTGCTCCGCTGCGCGCTCACCAGCCGCTCGGCGGCGCCACGGAGTCCCCATTGGCCACACGCCGACCTTCAGCCAACCCGAAGAAAACCCCAGCGCGAGCCACCACGCGCGGCGCCCAGGAGGCGGGCTCGGCCGCGCCACCACGCCGTGGCAAGGGCCGACGCGGCGGCGACGACGAGGGGGGGGAGGTCCCCCCCACCCCGGCGGCCCTGCATGAGCTGACCCAGGCGCGCTACCTGAACTACGCGCTCAGCGTCATCACCAGCCGCGCGCTGCCCGACGTGCGCGACGGGCTGAAGCCGGTGCAGCGGCGCATCCTTTTTACCATGTGGCAACAGCGGCTCACCGCCGAGGCCAAGCACCGGAAGTGCGCCAAGGTGGTGGGCGACGTGATGGGCAACTATCACCCCCACGGCGACGGCGCGATCTACGACGCGCTGGTGCGCATCGCGCAGCCGTTCAGCCTGCGGGTGCCGCTGGTCGACGGCTCCGGCAACTTCGGGAGCCTGGACGGCGACCCCGCGGCGGCCATGCGCTACACCGAGTGCCGCTTGGCTCCCCCCGCGGGCGAGCTCCTGGGCGAGCTGTCGCAGGACACGGTGCACTTTCGGCCCAACTACGACGGCTCGAAGACGGAGCCCGTGGTGCTGCCGTCGAAGCTGCCGAACCTGCTGATCAACGGCGCCACGGGCATCGCCGTGGGGATGGCGACCAACATCCCGCCGCACAACCCCGAGGAGATCTGCGCCGCGGCCATCCGGCTACTGGACGCCTTGATGCAGGGCAAGGAGCTCAGCAACCGCGAGCTCTGCCGCACCGTCAAGGGACCTGACTTCCCCACCGGCGGGCAGATCGTCTCCACCCCCGAGGAGCTCAAGCAGATCTACGAGACGGGCCAGGGCGCGGTGAAGCTGCGCGGCACCTGGCGCCACGCGGAGCCCACGCGCGGCTCGCGCAGCACGAAGACGCTCATCATCGACAGCATCCCGTTCGCGGTGAACAAGAGCACCTTGGTGGAGCGCCTGGCGGAGGTGGTCACCAGCCGCAAGATGCCGCTCCTGCTCGACGTGCGCGACATCTCCGGGGAGGACGTCGCCATCGAGCTCGAGCTGAAGGCCGACGCGGACGAGGCGAAGGTGCTCGCCTACCTCTACAAGAACACCCCGCTCCAGACGAACTTCAACGTCAACCTGACGTGCCTGGTGCCCACGGAGAACCCCGAGGTGGGCCGCCCCGAGCGCCTCGATCTCCAGAGCATGCTCTGGCACTTCCTCCAGTTCCGGCTGGAGGTGGTGACGCGCAGGCTCCAGCACGAGCTAGGTCAGCTCGAGCGGCGCATCCACATCTTGGACGGCTTCGCCAAGGTGTTCGATGCGCTCACCGAGATCATCAACCTCATCCGCAAGAGCGACGGCAAGGCGGACGCCGCCGCCAAGATCATGCAGCGCTTCAAGCTGGACGCGGAGCAGACCGACGCCATCTTGGAGCTCAAGCTCTATCGCCTGGCGCGCCTCGAGATCCTCGTGATCCAGGACGAGCTCAAGCAGAAGAAGAAGCGCGTGAGCGAGATCAAGAAGCTGCTCTCAGGGCCCGCCGGGCGCTGGGCGGTGGTGAAGGACGAGCTCTCCGACGTGCAGCGGAGCCTGGGCGCGGCGAGCCGGCGCCGCACGCTGATCGAGGCGGTGGAGGCTGAGCCCGAGTTCTCCGCAGAGGACCTGATCGTGGCCGAAGATGCCCAGGTGCTCCTGACCACTGACGGCTGGGTCAAGCGCCAACGCGACGTCAAGGACGTGTCCAAGGTGCGGCTCCGTGAGGGCGACTCGATCCTCGCCTGGCTCGCCGGCTCCACCCGCGCGACGGCGGTGTTCTTCTCCAGCTTCGGCACCGCCTACACCTGCCGCATCATCGACATCCCCGCGACCACCGGCTACGGCGAGCCGATCCAGAAGCTGTTCAAGCTGAAGGACGGTGAGTCCATCGTCGCCGCGCAGAGCTTGGACTCGCGCCTCACGGGGGACCTCTTGGGCAGTGAGTCTCACTACCCGAGCACCTTCGCGCTCGCGGCGACCACCGACGGCTACGGCCTGTGCTTCTCGCTGGCGCCGTTCGCGGAGCCGAGCACGCGCGCCGGGCGCCGCTTCGCGCGCCCCGCCAAGGGCCACCGGGTGCTGGACGTGGTGTCCGTGCATGGGGACGAGACGCTGATCGCCGCCTCGCGGGATCGCCGCGCGCTGCTCTGCGCGGTGTCCGAGGTGAGCTACCTCTCCGGGCCCGGCAAGGGCGTGCAGCTGATCAAGCTCGGTAAGGGCGACGAGCTGGTGGGGATCCTGGCGGCGGAGAACGAGGGCGACGCGCTCACCCTGCGCACCAGCCTGGGCGGTGAGCAGCGCGTGAGCCGGAGCCGCTTCGAGCTCACTGGCCGCGGCGGCAAGGGCCGCGAGGTGATGAAGCGCGGCACCTTGGTCGCGGCCGTGCGTGGCCCCGCCGCGCCACCGCCAGAGCTGAGCGAGTCCTGAACGGAGCCGAAGAGCGATCATGAGCTACAGCGCCAAAGACATCACCGTCCTCGAGGGCCTCGACCCGGTGCGTAAGCGCCCGGGCATGTACATTGGAGGCGTGGGCTCCGCGGGGCTCCACCACCTGGTGTGGGAGATCGTCGACAACTCGATCGACGAGGCCATGAACGGCCACGCCACGGAGGTCAGTGTCACGCTCCACAAGGACGGCAAGTCGATCACGGTGAGCGACAACGGCCGCGGCGTGCCGATCGACCCTCACCCCAAGTTCAAGAAGCCCGCGCTGGAGATCATCTTCTCCACCCTGCACGCGGGCGGTAAATTCGACGCCGGTAGCTACAAGACCTCCGGCGGCCTCCATGGCGTGGGCGCCAGCGTGGTGAACGCGCTCTCCACCGAGCTGGTCGCCACCGTGAAGCGCGACGGCGCCGAGTACGCCATGCGCTTCTCCGCGGGCGTCGCGCAGGGCAAGCTGAAGAAGCTCGGCGCGGCGCGCGGCAGCGGCACCACCGTCTTCTTCCGGCCTGATCCGCGCATCTTCCCGCGCACCGACTTCAACGCCGACACCATCCGCGACCGCCTGGAGATCGCGAGCTATTTGCACCGCGGCTTGAAGGTGCAGTTCCGCGACGAGAAGGCGGGCACCACCGCGCAGTTCAAGCACGACGACGGCATCCTCGACTACCTGAAGAAGATCGCGACGGCGCGCGGCGATCGCCCGATTCACGACGCGTTCTCGCTCATGAAGGAGAACGGCGCGCGGATCGAGGTGGTGTTCCACTGGACGGAGTCCACCGACGAGCACCTGCTCAGCTACGTGAACGGCATCCCCACCGCCGCCGGGGGCACCCACGAGAATGGCCTGCGCTCGGGCATCACCCGCGCCGTGAAGAACTTCATCGAGACCCACAAGCTGACGCCGCGCGGCGTGACGCTGACCGGCGACGACATCCGTGAAGGGCTGATCGGGGTGCTGAGCCTGTTCATGGAGGAGCCGCAGTTCCAAGGCCAGACGAAGGACCGCCTGAACAACCCCGAGGCGCAGACGGCGGTGGACGGCGCCGTGCGCGCGACGCTCGAGCAGTGGCTGAACCAAAACCGCAGCGTCGCTGACCAGATCGTGTATCGCATCGTGCAAGCGGCGCGCGCGCGTGAGGCGTCGCGCGCGGCCTCCGCCGCCGTGAGCCGTAAGACGGCCACCAGTGGTAAGCTCACGTTACCAGGCAAGCTCAGCGACTGCATCGCGAAGGATCGCGCCGGCACGGAGCTCTTCATCGTGGAGGGGGACTCGGCGGGCGGCTCCGCGAAGCAGGGGCGCGACCGCAATCGTCAGGCGATATTACCGCTTCGCGGGAAGGTGCTGAACACGGAGGCGACCAGCCTGGCGAAGGTGCTGGAGAACCGCGAGCTGACGGACCTGGTCACCGCCATGGGCTGCGGGGTGGGCAAGACCTTCGACGCCAGCAAGCTCCGCTATGAGCGCATCGTGCTGCTCGCCGACGCGGACAGCGACGGCCACCACATCACCACCCTGCTGCTCACCTTCTTCTACCGGCACCTGCCGGAGCTCGTCCGCACGGGCAAGGTGTTCGTCGCTTTGCCGCCGCTCTACCGCATCGACATCGGTAAGGAGACTTACTGGGCCGCGGATGACGCCGATCGTGATCGATTGCTCGCGGCGCACCGCGGCGGCGGCAAGGTGGAGATCACCCGCTTCAAGGGGTTGGGTGAGATGATGCCGAAGACGCTGTGGGACACCACGCTCAACCCAGCCACCCGGCGGCTGCTCCGCGTGGACATCGCCGACGCGCTGGAGACCGACCGCATCGTGAGCGATCTGATGGGTAAGGACCCCGCGGCGCGCTTCCACTTCATCATGGACCGCGCGGAAGAGGCGAACGACCTCGACGTGTGAGCCGTGCTGTGCGAGGTGACCTGGGACGACTAGAGCGGCGAGATTCATCGCGATGCACGGAGCCGTGGAGCGTCGCGTGAGCGAGCCGCCGCGTGACGCCGCGGCGAAGCCCGGTCGCCTCGACGAGACGGCGGGCTCAGCTGCGCTCCTTCTTTTTTTGGGGGTTTGGCATCTCGCTGCGCGCGATGGAATGGGCCGCGAGGGCAGTCGATGTGACGGCCACGTGATGGATGCGGCGCCTCGCCACGGCGCCTGCGTGGTCGACAAATGAGCCACCCGTGGATAGACTCCGGCCGAGGAGTCGGCATGCGCGTCACACCATCTCACGGGTTCACCCTCACCTGCCTGATCGGGCTCGTGGGGTTTGGCATCACTCTGGGCTGCGGCTCCTCGGGCGACACGGGCGGCGGCCAGTCGGGTCGCGGTGGGAGCGCCGGTTCGAGCCAGGCGGGCACCGCAGGCAGCGGCGCCGCCGGGAGCGGCGCGGGTGGCAGCGGTGCCACCGCAGGCAGTGGCGCCGGCGGCAGCGGCGCGGGTGGCAGTGGCGCGACCGGGGGTAGCGGTGCGGGTGGCAGTGGCGCCGCCGGCGGCAGCGGCGCCACCGGCGGCAGCGCGGGGGCGGGTGGCCACGCGCAGGCTGGCACCGGAGGCGACGGCGGCAGCGGCGGTGCCACACCGGTGCTCCGCTTCGTCGCGATCGGCGACACCGGCGAGGGCAACACGCGCCAGTACAAGGTCTCTCAAGCGATCGAGAACGAGTGCGCCTCGCGCGGTGGCTGCGACTTCTCGCTGCTGCTCGGCGACAACTTCTACGACGTGGGCGTGAGCGGCGTGAATGATCCGCAGTTCCAGACCAAGTTCGAGCAGCCGTACGCGAACCTGAACTTCCCCTTCTACGTCACGCTCGGCAACCACGACTACGGCGCGGGTGGCACCGGGCTCGATCTCTCCAAGGATCGTCACTACATCGACTACACGAACCACTCCACCAAGTGGTTCATGCCAGCGCGCTACTTCAAGGTCTCCCACCCCGGGGTGGACCTGTTCTCGCTCGACTCGAACCGCGTGTTCCTCGCAGGCGACGTCGGTCAGCTCAACTGGCTCCGCACGGAGACGCAGAACAGCACCGCCACCTGGAAGTTCGCGTTCGGCCACCACCCGTACATCTCGAACGGCAAGCACGGCAACGCCGGCACCTACGAGGGGATCCCGTTCATCCCCGTCGTGAGCGGCGCGAACGTGAAGTCCTTCGTGGAGGAGGGGATCTGCGGCCGCATCGACGTCTACTTCTGCGGCCACGATCACAACATGCAGTGGCTGCAGCCCAGGTGCGGCACGGAGTTCATCGTCTCCGGCGCGGGCGCCAAGATGACGAGCCTCGAGGGGCGCGGCTCCCCCACCTTCTTCGAGACCGATCAGGTCGGCGGCTTCCTCCTGATCGAGGTGCAGGGCCGTCAGCTCTCCGGCTGGTTCTACGACGAGGACGGCAACGAGCTGTTCACCCGCACGATCACGAAGTGAGCCGCACCGAAGTGAACGCACCGAAGTGAGCGGGCGCCAAGTCAGCCGCACTCACGAAGTGAGTCACGCTCACTAAGTCAGCCGCACCACGAAGTAGGCCAAGGTCGCCAAGTGAGCACCCTCCAAGTGAGCACCCTCGGGTGAGCCGCGCGATCACGACGACGCGCGTCTATGAGGCGGGGCAACCGCTCAGCGAGCGCGACCTCGCAGGCTGCCTCGCGGCGTTCGACAGCAACACCCCGAGGTCCTTCGTTCGAGAGGAGCGCGCCGACTACGAGCGCTTCCTCGCGGCGCTCCCGGGGCCCTACTGGGTAGTCCGTGAAGCAGACCGAGTGATCGCCGCGGGCGGCTTCGCGCGCGAGCGCGAGGACGCGAGCCGGGTGTCCCTGTGTTGGGGCTTGGTGCACCGAGACGCGCAAGGCCTTGGACATGGCGCGCGGCTGATCGAGGAGCGCCTCGACGTCATCGATCGGCGCCACCCCGGGTGCACCGTCGCGATCATCACCAGCCAGCACACCCAAGCGTTCTTCGCTCGCTACGGGTTCGAGGCCGTGAAGATCACGCCGAGCGGCCTCGCCCCGGGGCTCGACGAATGGATCATGCGGCGCCCGCCGCCGCAGTGACGCCGCACGGAGCTCGAGCGCACAGGGCAGCGCGGTGAGTGATGCTCGGTGTGGCGTCGCGCGGAGCGCTTGCGCGCGGCGGGGAGTCAGCCGCCGACGTTGGGCTTCGACAGCACGAAGTCCTGGATGTGGGCGCTGAAATCGCCTCCAGGGATGGCCACGGTCCCGCTCTGCCCTGCGAGCTCACCGATGATGAAGGTGATGGACTTCGCGATGCCACCCTCTTCGTAAGCATCGATGTCCGAATCCGCGTTGCCGTAGACTGCGACCACCTCCCACCCCAGGCCGGTGCGGACACGCTCCACCCAAGCGCGCTTATAGGTCCGCGCCGACTCACCGAACACCAGCTGATTGGCGCTGATGACGGGGCCGTCCGGGAAGCCGTGGCGCCGGAGCCAAGCGCGCGTCTCCGCGCGGAACAGGTGTGGCCGCGCGGTGAGGTACACCACCTGATAGCCCTTCTCCGCCCAGGTCTTCATCAGGAGCGCGGCCGAGCCGTTCTGCTTGGGATCATAGGACCCGTCGCCGATCTGCGCCATCAGCTCGTCGTCGCTGATGGTGAGCGTTCCATCGATGTCCGTCACCACCACCTTGGCGCCGCGGGGGAGTTGATAGCTCTGGTGCTCGGCGCAGCTGCCGTCACCCTCGAGCACGCTGTAGATGACCCTCGGCAGCTCGGCGGCGCCGAGCGTGAGCTCATAGCGCCCCTCGGCGTCGGTGTCGGCGCGCCCCAAGCGATCCCAACCCCCGGCTCCCTCCACCCAAAGGCTCACCGCCTCACCCGCGACGCCGCCAGCGCTGAGCCCTGAGCTATTTTCGGAGCGAGCCTTGCGTCCCACGAACGGGGAGGCGCCGCTCTGAAGTGGCTCGTCGACGCGCATGTGGGTGAAGGCGAAGTGGCTCCCTGGGTTCCCCATCAGATCCGACGCCTCGTCCTTCACTCGCGGCAGCGCGGCGGCCAAGCGCGCGTCCTCGGCCTCGAAGTCAGTGAGCTCACCCGCGAAGGGCAGCGTGCCAGGGTGCGGGCAGCTCAGCCCCTCTGCGCCGCCGCCCCCGCTGCCCGCCACGCCTCCGCTGTCATCGCCACCACCACGGCAGCCGACCCACGCGAGCGCGAAGGGGATGGCAAGGTGTGCGGCGCGCACGCGCGCCAACGTCCGGATGAAGTGCGTCATCGATCTCTCCTGTCGCCTGGTCATGAGTGAGTCGGTCAGAGCCAACCGAGCTGCGCGAACACCGTGAACGAATCACCGATCAGCGGGTTGCCTTGGCTGTCGGTGCGTGGTCCCTCGAGGAGGTCCACCAATCGATACGCCAGCTGGAGCTTGGCTCGGTGCCCCTCCAAGTAGACGTTCACGCCCAGCTCGATTCTCCGCGTCTCGGTGAGGTCGACGAGTGGGTCGCCAGCTTCGAAGCCGGTGCGCTGCCGGTTCAGGTCGATGAACGAGAGCCGCGCCACGGGCTCGAGCTTGGGGCGCACCAGCGGCAAGGGCAGCACGTAGCCGAGCTGCGCCAGCAGCGCGCGTCGAGTGACCTCCGAGGCCTCACCGTCGCGAGCCGCGCGGCTCCCGGCGATCAGCTCCACCCGCGCCGAGAGCCCGCGGTAGCGCCCGCGAGCGTCGACGCCGTAGCGCGTCTCCGCGAGCCCGACGTCATCGATCCCGAAGCCCTTACCGAGGGAAGGTGTGTGGCCCAGACTACCACCTAGAGTCAGCTCGAGCGGTGAGTCGTCGAGATCTGCCTCGCTAGAGCTCGGCCGCCCCAACCCGACCTCCGCGCGAGCGGTGAAGGTGAACTCGTCGTCCAAGTTGCGGCGCGCGCGGAAGCCGCCCTCACCGTTGGCGAACATCACCCCGAGGCCGATGAAGAGGGGGTCGAGCTCGATCTCCGAGCGCAGCCGCGCGCCTTGATCACGACCGAAGGCGAGATCGCGCGTCACCGCGGGGGAGCTCAGCTGGAGCTGCGCCTCCGACTGCATCAGGGCGAGCCCGAACGGCTGCTTCATCTGCCCGACGTCGAGCGTGAGGAGCCTGCTCTTGAGCCCGACGCTGCCATACACGTCCTTGGCGTCGAAGCTGCCCGTCGCGACGTCGAAGCCGAAGGTCAACCCGATGACGAGCTCCTCACCGATGAGCTGCTCCCCCTCCCCCGTGAGCCGCGCGTTGGCGAACTCGAAGCCGTCGTGATCGTCCTCGTTGAACGGCGTGTCGACCTGATAGACGAAGCCTGGCTGGATGTAGCCACCCAGCCGGAGCGACGGCGCCTTCGGCTCAGCGCTCGCGGCGTGGTCGCCCACTTCATCCGTTGGGCCAACTACATCGTCAGGTTTACCAACTGAATGAGCAGGCGCGGCCCACGCCGACATCAGCGCCATCACCAACAGACCCACGGACCACCGCTCGAACGACACAGCACACTCCTGAACGTCAACGACGCGCGAACTGGAGCACAGCTCGCGGAGACGGCACGGCGCTGGAGCGAGTTGCTACCGATCTGTCGCGAGCCCGTCACGCAGGGCGCCGGGCGCCCAACCACGCACCTGAGCGACGGCGACGTCAGGCGCGTGAAGCGCGCCGGCGCCCGAGCACACGGGACCCCGGCGCAAGTAAGGAATGCTCAGTGGTGGCGTCGCACGGAGCGCTTGCGCGCTGGGAACGGGCGCCGCTCCAGCTCGTCGCGGCGTGGCGACAGCGGGCCGCGGGGCGCCGCTTCGCCCTCCGGCGGCACCCAGGGCGCGCGCCCACGCCGCGGACCACCCGCGAAGCCACCGGGGCCACCGAAGCCGCCTGGACCGGGCCCCCCCAAGCCCCCCGGGCGCTTTGAATCCGTACGGAAACGCTCGATGCGCAGCAGCGGCTCGCGCGGATCGGGGCGCCGCACCGCGAGCTCGAAGCGCTGCGCCAAATCCGCGCGCACCTCGAACACGCTCATCCGCTCCTCCACCCGCACCGCGCCGATGGCGCGCCCCTCGATGCCCGCGCGGCGGCACACGTGGGCGATCACGCGGCTCGCGTTGGCGCCCGAGCGCGCCCCGAAGTTGATGAAGAACGGCACGAAGCCGATCTCCGGGCCCGGCGCCCCAGCGCCCAGGCGGCCAGCAGGCGCCGCCTCACGCGCGGGCCGCGCCTCCACGCGCCCCAGCGTGAGCGGCTCGCGCGGCAGCGGCTCCTCCGCCAAGCGGAGCAAGGTGGCGACCACGCGCGCAGGATCCTCACTCTCGAGCAGACCCGCGGCGTAGCCGAGCTCGGCCTCCGAGGGCCCAAGCTCTGCGCGCAGCGCCTCGTGGAACCTCACGCGGGCGCGCTTGGTCCGCGCCTTGAGCACCCGCTCGGGCGAAGGCGCCGGGCGCCAGGCGACGGCCACCTTCGCCAGCTGGAGCATGCGCTGCACCCGACGCTCCGCGGTGACCGGCACGATCAAGACGCTCTCCCCCTGACGCCCGGCGCGCCCGGTGCGGCCACTCCGGTGCGTGTAGACGTCCGGATCTTTCGGCAGCCCCAGGTGGATCACGCGGGTGATGTCGGGCACGTCGATGCCGCGCGCGGCGACGTCGGTGCACACCAGGGTGCTCACGACGCCCGCCTTGAACGCGTTCAGAGTGCGGGTGCGCTGGGCCTGCGCCAAGTCCCCGCTCAGGTGCAGCGCCGCGAAGCCGTCGCCCGCCAGCATCTCGGTCAGCTCTTGAGCGTCCACCCGGCGCTCCACGAACACCAAGGTGCGCTCCCCTTGACCGAGCAAGAGCACGTTCACCAGCGCCGCGTAGCTCTCCTTCGCGCGCACCAGGTACGCCAGGTGCTGGATGTCCTGGTTCGCCTGACCCAGCGCCGTCCCGGCGACGTGCACCGCCGCCTGCCCCTGAAAACGATCGGCGAGCTGACGTACGGCGGGCGGGAAGGTGGCCGACACCAGGTGGCTCTGGCGGTCCTCCGGCAGCGCCGCCACGATCTCATCGATTTCCTCACGGAAACCCATGTCGAGCATCTGGTCCGCCTCGTCGAGCACCACGTGGCGCACGCTCTCCGCCGAGAGCACGCCGCTCCGCAGGTGGTCATTCAGGCGCCCCGGCGTCCCCACCAGCACCCGCGGCAGCGCCGCGAGCGGCTTCTTGTCCTTCCACACCTCGGTGCCACCGGTGACGGAGACCACGTCCACCTTGGGCAGCCCGGCGAACAGCCACCGGAGCTCCTCCGCCACCTGCGTCGCGAGCTCGCGGGTCGGCGTGATCACCAGCGCCTCCGGCCCCTTGCGCGAAGCGACGGGCGGCTCCGCCAAGTCCCGCGCGAGCAGCAGCCCGAGCGCCACCGTCTTCCCGGAGCCCGTCTGCGACGAGATGCGCAGGCACTGCCCCGGGCGATCCGCCGCGAGCACCGCGCGCTGCACCGGCGTGAGCGAGCCGAAGCCGCGCCGCTCCAGGGCGACACGGAGCGGACGCATCACGCCCGCGAAGGGATCCTCGGGCGTGGCCTCGAGAGCGGCCTCCTCCGAGGCGTCCGGGGTGCGCTCCTCCTCGACGCCGGGCTCCGGCGTGGGTGCCTTGGGGCTCGTGGGTCGCGGCGACTCGAGGTCGGCGGCGCCGCCCTCACGGGTTGGTTCAGACATCGGACGAAGAGGCGGGGGACGAGTGACTGACGCTTCGCCCCGCACAGCGAAGGAGCGCCCTACCCACCCAAGGACAGCGTGGCACGCTCAGGGGCGTGTTGGGCAGGTGACGGGAGGGCCACTTGCGGTCACCGCTCCAGGCCTTGCCACGCTGGCTAGGCCCGCGGTGCTGGCACCAGCGTGGCCCCGAATGGTGGGCGCAACAGGATTTGAACCTGTGACTTCAACCGTGTGAAGGTTGCACTCTACCGCTGAGTTATGCGCCCAATCCGCCCTCCACCCGCGCTCGAAGTCCCTGAGCTCAAGGGGCCTTAAGCTCAAGAGGCCCTGGACCCAAGAGGCCCTGAGCCCAAGAGACCCAGCGAAGCCCCGAATGCGACGGAGGTAGTCCTCCACCCGAGACCCCGCGTGTCCAGCACGCCGGGCTCGGGCCGGCGCCGGGATCTACCCGGAGCCGAACGAGGACGGGTTTCATACCCCCAAATCCCAGGGCCTGCAACTCCCCAGTAAAAAATCACGGCGCTCTGCTTTTTGGAGCGGCGCTCTGCTTCTGGAGCGGCGCTCTGCTTCTGGAGCGGCGCTCTGCTTCTGGAGCGGCGCCCTGCTTCTGGAGCGGCGCCCTGCTTCTGGAGCGGCGCGGCTTCTGGAGCGGTGCGGGCTGCTCGCGCACTCTACAGCGTGCTCTACAGACAGCGCGCTCTACAGACAGCACGCTCGGCGGCGACGGCCGGCACCTCGGGACCGCTGCGCTAGATCGCGGAGGGCGTCGCGGCGGGCGCCGAGGTGAACGCGCGATGCCTGGCTCTTCGCCAGGCTGATCAGCGCGCCGCGTGATAGACCCGGCCGATGGCCCCTGACGGACCCGACCGCTCGACTGAGCCCGAGCCCACTGAGCCCACGAAGGCGACTGAAGCCACCAAGCCAGAGGCGACCCATGACTCGGTATCCGAGGGCACCGCAGCGCTCGAGGGCGCCGCAGTATCCGAGGGCACCGCAGCATCTAAGGGCGCCGCGATATCCGAAGGCACCGCAGGGCTCCCTTCGAGTGAGGCGCTCGGACCGCGACGCGACAAGGTCACGGGCATGTCGATCTTGCTCGTCACCTTCCTCGCCACCCTGTGCCTCGCGTGGTGGGCCAAGTGGAAGAACACACCGACGCCGCCCGAGCCGCCCGGTCCGCCCGACACGACCCAGGTCCAGGGCTTCCCTCAGGCCATCGACGCCGTCGCCACCCTGCCCGCCGCTCGCGAGCGCACGCCGCGTGAGGTGCTCCGCGGCATCGTGCTGCGGGGCGTCACCTCGGAGGGCGTGATCGACATCAACGCGCCCAGCTCAGAGGTGCGCTACGTGTTCCAGAGCCGCGCCGGCGAGGGACCGCAGCCCCCGCGCGATCCGGAGGGGCGCGCGCCGCGGCCTTACTGCGGCAAGCAGGTGGTGCGGATCACCGCGCAGGGCCTGCAAGAGGACGAGGACGAGACCAAGACGAGCTGCGGCGTGAAGGGCTTCGAGCCGCTGCCGGAGCCCCGCTGCGGCCCGAAAGAGGTGTGGGCTCACGCCATCGCGAAAGACATCCCCACTGACAAACCGGCGGAGCTCGAGTATTACCGCGCGCAAGCGGGCCCAGCCTGGCGCTTCCGCGTCCCCGGCACGCGCCACCGCTTCAGCCTATACGGCGACTGCGAGCGCGAGCTGAAGGGCATGGAAGAGGTCGGCTCGGTTCCGTAGCCTGACCAGCGCTCAACGTCTCCGCGCGGATACATAGCCGGGGCACGCCGAGTGATCAGAGCCCGCTCGGCGCCACGCGTCGCCGTGGGCGGGTGCGCTCAACGTTTCCGCACGGATACGTCACGCGCGATCAGCGGCTGGTTTGGGGGGTTCGGGTGCGCTCCCTGGCGCCTCGTCTGCCATGACGGCGCCTGCCTCCGGCGTGGCGAGCACCCCCGCGTGGCGCCGCAGCTGACGCCACAGCCCCGCGCGGGCCGCGGCGTCTTGCACCGAGAACGGCAGCACCTTGAAGCCCGCTTGCTGCTCCACCCGGGCGAGCGCCGGCTTGCGCTGCGCCATCGACACCTTGTCGAGCTTGGTCGCCACCACCAGGAGCCCCAGCGGCGGGCGCGCGACGCGCGCCGGTCGACGCAGGAGCTCCAAGAGATCGCGCTCCTCCTCCTCCACGCCGCGGCGGAAGTCGACCAGCACGCACACCACGCGCAGCGTGGGTCGCTCGAGCAGGTAGGCCTCGATCAAGTCGGCCCACTGACGACGCTCCGTCTTGGAGCGCCGCGCGTAGCCGTAGCCCGGCAGATCCACCAGGGTCACCCGTGAGCCGTCGGTCGCCGCCACCTCGAAACAGGCGATCTGACGGGTGCAGCCCGGGGTGGAGCTGGTGCGCACCAGGTTCTTGCGCTCCATCAGCGCGTTCATGAGGCTGCTCTTGCCCACGTTGGAGCGCCCCGCGAAGGCTATCTCCACGCCGACGGGCGGCGGCAGCTGGCTTACGTGAGTAGCGCCGGCGGTGAAGCGCGCCTGGGTGATGCGGGGCAGCTCGGTCACCCCGCTGCTCTACCCCAGCGGAGGCCACGCCGCGACACGGGTTGGGCGCTTCACGCTCAGGCGCTCAGCCGCGCCGGCGCAGGCGCCTGATGAGCGGCCCCCCGATGGCGCTCAGCTCCTCGCTCTTGAGGAGCCGCGCCGCCACCAAAAACAAGACCACGAAGCTGACGCAGCCGACGAGGCCCGGCACCAGCCGCGCGAGCGCCCCTTGGCTCGTGAGCCCCGCGAGCTGGGCCACGAGGAGCCAGGCGCCGAGCCCCGCCAGCAGTGACGCGAGGAGCGAGCGGGCGCCGCTCCGCATCACCCCCAGGTGATCGATGCCGGGCAGCCTGCGCCCGAGCCAAGCCCAGAGGAGCAGCATCTGCACCAGCGACGCGCCGCTCACCGCGAGGCTCACCCCCACGTGGCCCAAGGGCCCGCGCAGCGCGAGCGCCAACGCCACGAACGCCGCCAGATCGAGCGCGGCGACCACCACCGGCGTGCGGGTGTCGCCCATCGCGTAATACACTGCCACCAGCTGACGCACCGCCGCCACCAGCCAGATGTGGAGCCCCAGCGCCGCCAGCGAGCGCCCCGTCTCGCGCGCCGCCTCGGCGTCGAACTGACCCCGCTGGAAGATCATGACCACGATGGGCTCCGCCAAGAAGACCACCCCGAGCGTCGCCGCGAAGCCCACGAACAAAGACAGGCGCATCCCGTAGCTGAAGGTCTTGGCCACCTCCCCCAGCTCACCGCGCGCGAACAGCGCCGAGAGGCTCGGCAAGGTCGCCGTCTGCAGCGCCATCACGAAAATGCCCTGCGGAAAATCACAGAGCCGAAGCGCGTACGCGAAGTAAGACTGCGAGCCGACGTCGAGCTCCGAGAGGAAGCGCCGCGCCAGGATCACGTCCACGTAGTACACCCCCACCCCGATCAGCACCGGGCCCATGCGGCGCAGCGCCTCGCGCACCGCGGGGTGCCGCAGCTCGAAGCTGGGCAAAGACAGGTAACCTATCTTTTTCAGGCTCGGCCACTGCGCCACCACCTGGAGCGCCCCGCCGATCAGCACCCCGAAGGCCATCGCGAAGATCTGGTCGGTGCCGCGCGCCCCGAGCCACCCGGGCAGCGCCAGGGCGCACACGATGAAGGCGATGTTGAGCAGCGCCGGGGCGAAGCTGGTCGCCACGAAGCGGCGATGGGTGTTCAGCGCGGCCACGCCGAGCGCCGCGGTTCCCATGAAGAAAATATAAGGGAACACCCAGCGCGCGAGCGACACCGTGCGCTCGTACTGCCCCTCGTGCTGGCGGAAGCCGCCCGCGAACAGATCCACCAAGAGCGGCGCCGCCAGCACCCCAAGCACGCTGACCACAGAGAGCGCGATCAGCGACAGCCCCCGCAGCGCCCGGAACGCTCGCTTGGCCTCGGCTTCCCCCGAGCGCTCGCGGGTTTGGCTGAGCACCGGGAGCACCGCGGTCTGCACGGCGCCCTCCGCGAGCAGCTGCCGCAGCACGTTGGGCAGCAAGAAGGCGACGAAGAAGGCGTCCGTGGCGGCGCGGCTGAAGACGCCCGCCAACACCTGATCGCGCACCAAGCCGAGCGCGCGGCTCGCGAGGGTGCCCGCCGCGACGATCCCGGCGCGCCCGGTGATCTCACGCCGCTCCTGATCGCCGCGCCGCGCCGCCTCATCCGCCGCGCCTGCGGCGCCGTCCGGGGGCGACCCATCGGTCGCTGCGACCGGATCGGCGTTCTCCTCGCGGGGCACAGCCGGCCATACCGCGCGACCTGCTTTTAGGCGACTTTCCGGCGGGCAGCCACGGGGGGCTGCCCCTACGAGCACGCCGCAAGGCGGGGAAGCTCAGCCGCTGAGCCCCGCGTGCACGCGCAGGGTCTCCTCCACCAAGGCGATGGCGGGCTCGGCGTCCTCCGCGGCGAGCGCGCCGCCGGCGCTCAGCCCGAGCAGGCGCGCGCGGGTCGCGCCGCCGATCACGAGGCCCGCGCCGCCGCAAGCGCGGCACACCGCGCCGCCGCGGCGAGCGCTGACGAAGGCCGCCTGTCCCTCTGGGCAGGGCCGCCGACACGCGACGCACTCATCGAGGGTGAGGCCCCACCCGAGCGCCTCGATCAGCTGCATGCCGAAGCTGGCGAGCGCCACCTGAGTGGCTGCCTCGCGCTCGAGGGCAGTCCCCGCCACGCCCCGATCCAGCGCGTCGAGCAGCTCCTGACACGCGCTCCAGATCGCGTCCTCCGGCACGCGCGGCGGCGCCACCTCACGCACCCACGCGAGCGCGCGACCCGCCGCCGTGAGCGCGCCCAGCTGCTCGATCACCCCGAAGCGCGGCCGCGCGATCTCCGCGGCGACGAGCACGCCCAGCCCCTCACCGCGCTCCTCCATTTCCACCATCAGCTCGTGCACTGGCTCCAGCGCGCCGCCGAACCGGCGCTGGCTCTTGCGCGCGCCGCGCGCCACCACGCTGACCCTGCCGAGCGCCGACGACAAAAGCTCCAACACCAAGTCCGCCTCGCGGATCGGCGTGCGGCGCAAGAGCAGCGCGGCGCTCCTCACCAGCGTCGCGCTACGAAGCCGCCGCGAGCCCGAAGCCATAACACCTGACTAAATCATCAGTTTGGCTGTCACAGGCGCAGGTGCACCAACTTGGGACAGCTCTTGCGGCACGTCGTGCTCACGCGGCTTGAGCACGATGCTGAGCGCCAGCGTGAACAAGATGAGCAGCAGCACGAAGGCGATGGCCACCCCGAAGCGCCGGCTGCGCCCAGCGCCGCCGGGGCTGGTGAGCGGCAGCGGCGTCACCCAAGCCACCTTGCGGCTCGCCGTGTAGCGCGCCAGCACATCGTCAGGTTCCAGATCCAGCGCGCGGGCGTACGACTTCAAGAAGCCGCGCACGAACACCTCACCCGGCAGCTCATCGAACTGATCGGCCTCGATGCGCTCCACGCTGAGCACAGGGACGCGCGTCGCCCGCGAGATCTCCTCGAGGCTGAGCTTCCGCGCTTCACGGGCTGCGCGCAGGTACTGACCGACGCTCTCAGGCACAGCGCTGGCGAGCCTAATCCATGTTCAGCTTGAGGGTCGCGCAATCTTTCCCCGCGCGCGTCCCCCGATCGAGCTTCAAGCAGCGCTCCAAGTCGGCCCGCGCGTCAGCCGCACGACCCAGCCCCGCGCGCACCCGCGCGCGCCCGAGCCACGCCTCTTGGAGCCCCTGACAAGCCTCGTGATCCGTCGCCAGGCTCTCGGAGTACGCCTGCTCCGCGGCGGTCAGGTCTCGCTTCTTCTCCAGGGCGAGCCCGAGCCGATAGTGCCCCACGCAGAAGCCTGGCTGCGCCGCGATGCTGCGCTGAAGCGCGTCGATGGCGGGGCTGAGCTTGCCCCACTCGAGGTAAGCCCAGCCGAGGTTACCCCAGGCCTTCTCCGGGCTCTGGTAGAGGATGTCCTCCGTCAGCGGCTTCAGCACCTTCACGGCTTCGCCGTACTTTTTCCGGTGCACCAGCACCACGCCCAAGGTGTTCTTGGCGTCGCGGTAGTCTGGATCCGCCACGATGGCGTGGCGCGCGAAGCGCTCGGCCTCCGGCAACCGGCAGTCGCCCGGATCCCCCACGCCCGCGTCAGCCGCCGCGCAGAACTGCAGGTAGATCAGGCTCACCAAGTGCGCCGCCTCGGCGTTCTCGTCGTCGAGCTCCACGGCGCGCAAGCCGTGCTCCAGCGCCGCGCGGGGCTGGTTGCGCGAGAGCCATAGATCGCGCGCCACGTCGTACTCCGACATCGAGCGCTTGGCGTCATCCGCGGTGGCTGGCCCTTGGTCCGGACAGCCCGCGGTGAGCAGCGCCAGCGGCGCCACCAGCACGCCGCGCAGCCAAGCGGACCGCAGCGGCGCTGACCAGCTGCGCTCGACTGACCAGCTGCGCTCGACCGACTGGCTGCGCTTGGACGCGGGGAGGGATGAGGCAGCCATGCGGTGGGTTCGGGCTAGACGCGCGGGCGCCACGAGCTCGCCCTGCGAGGCCTTAGCTTAGGGGCCCGAACCCGTCAACGGATGCTCAGTGGTTTGGCGCTCAGTGACCGCCGGGGACTGCGGCGACGCCCCGGCGCACGCTCGGGCGCTACCAACCCCCTGCCCCCCCTGCGTACGGGCGAAAAACCTACGTACGGGCGACCCGCCGGTCGCCCCACCGCCAATCCCCCTCGCCCCAACCGTCGTAAATCGTGCGCAGCGCTACGAGCGCCGCGGCTCCGGGGCTGGACCGCGGATCTGATCCTTCACGCCGAGCAGGCTGTAGAGCTCCCTGAGCGCGCCGGCGTCGGGGATTTCGATCGTCTCGTCGACGATGCTGATGTAGCCCGACTCGCGCAGCTGCTGCACCGTGCGCTTCACGGTGTCCACGTCCAGGCCCACCCGCACCGAGAGATCCAGCGGCGACACGGACAGCGTGACCGCGCCCTCCACCCCGCCGCGGCTCCCCAGGCTGTGCTGCGCAGACTTCAAGAGCGCCACCACCACCTTGGCCTGCGAGTCGCGCAGCATCAGGATCTCAATCTGATCTTCCGCGTCGCGCAGGCGCCGGATGAGCTGGTGCAGCACCCGGGTGCCCACCGCTGGGTTGGCCGACAGCACGTGCTGAAAGGTCTCGTGGTCGAGCGCCAAGACGGCGCCGTCGCTCAGCGCCACCGCCGTGGAGTTACGTGGCGCGCCCTGGAGCAGCGCCGACTCCCCGAACAAGTCACCCGGACGTACCACCCGCAGGCTGCGCTCCACCGCGCCCACCCGCTTGATCAGCCGGACGCGCCCCTCTTGCAGCAAAAACGCGTGGGTGGCGGCGTCCCCCTCGCTGAACACCACGTCCCCCGTCGTGAAGCGCTGGCCGAAGCGCGCGAGCAGCCGCTCTTGATCGAGCACCTCACTTGTGCCGTCCATGATGGGTGGATGCTACTCGCAAAGCGGTGAGCTGGGGAGCGCTGGTTTGACAGCGTCCGCCGGGCGCACGTACTGCGGCTCCACCGCGCTCGCTGCCGGCAGCTGCGCCGCCAAGGAAGCGACCTCCGCCGCGTGCGGCAGCGCGCGCCCCGGCGCACGGAGCGCCCCGATCAGGCTCGCTGCCTCCCCCACCCAGAGCGGCTCCGTCCCGGCCAGCTCGGTCAGCCGCTGGCGCGCTCCTTCATACGGCGCGGCGAGCGGCGCGGCGAGCGGCTCCCCCGCGGCGCTCACCAACTGCGCGAACACCTCACCCCGGCGCGCGTCGACCAGCGCGGCGCGGGGCACTTCGGGGTGCTCCGAGAGGCTCAGGGCGAGCGCCTGGAGTGAGCCCACCCCGACCAACGGCAGGCTCAGCCCCAGCGCGATCCCCTGCGCGAAGGCGATCCCCACGCGAAGCCCCGTGAACGAGCCAGGGCCCAGCCCCACGCCGATGCGATCGAGCTGCCCCCGCTGCCAACCAGCCTCCGCCAGGCAACGCTCGAGCAGCCTCCACAGTTGATCGCCGTGCGCGTTCGGGATCTGGTGCTCGGCGCTGGCCACCAGCTGCCCTGACTCCCACAGCGCCACCGACCCCAGCTGGGTCGCGGTCTCGATCGCCAACACCCGCACGCGCGCGCTCTACCGCTGGCCGGAGAGCAGAGCCACCCCAAACGCGCTCGAGCCGAGCTCGCGATGACGCGGCGGCTGGCGACGACGGATCGCGCGTCCGATGACGCAGCCACGCAGGGTCAAAGCTCGGAGCCCACAAACCGCCCCCAAGCTGCGAGCGCTCCGTTACCCTCCTGGGGTGCCGTCCATCGTCCCGCACTTCGACTTCCGCGTTGCCTTCGGGGTGGCGACCGATCAGGGCAAGCGCCGCGAGACCTTGGAGGACGCGTACTTGGTCGCGCCGGAGCTGTCCTTGTTCGCCGTCGCGGATGGCATGGGGGGACACGCGGGTGGTGAGGAGGCGGCGCGCCTCGCGTTGGACGAGCTCAGGCGCTCGCTCGCCGGTGACTCGGCGCAGCGCCTGATCCGAAGTTACGTCGCGAGCCCTGGCCTCGAAATCCGCCGCCGGGTGTTCAACTGCCTGCGGCTCGCGGTGGAGCAGGCCAACCGTCGGGTGCGGGAGGAGGCAGCGCAGCGCCCGGAGCTCGCCGGGATGGGCACCACCCTGGACGTCGCCTGGCTCGCGCGTGATCGCGCCTTCCTCGCGCACGCCGGCGACAGCCGCGCCTACCTCGCGCGCGACCGCGCCACGCTGCAGCTCACCCAAGATCACGCGCAGATCGAGTCGCTCAAGGCCGAGGGTAAGCTCCACGCCGACGCCAAGCAGACCTCGCAGAACCGCCTGCTGAACGCAGTGGGCCTGACGGATGCGATCCAGGTCGACACCCTGTTCGTGCAGCTCGCGCGCGGCGACCGCCTGCTGCTCTGCAGCGACGGCGTCCACGGTCAGATCGATGGGGAGGCTCGGCTCGGCGAGCTGATCCGCAGCGGCTCCGCTCAGGCCGCCGCGGACGCCCTGGTCGCGGAGGCGGGGGTCCAAGGGCGCGACAACGCGACGGCGGTGGTCGTCGCCTTGGCTGACCGCTTCGTGCAGCGCGCCGAGGTGGACCGCGGGCTGGCGCCGAGCGATCTCGAGGGGGCGCGGAGCAGCCCGCTCCTGAGCGGCGTGCCGTTGCCGCAGGTGTTGGCCACGCTGGCGGTGGCGGTGGAGATCGAGCTGAGCAGCGGGGAGGCGGTGCCTCAGGTGGTGACGAGCGACCGCGTCGCCTACGTCGTGCTCGAGGGGCTGGTGCAGTGCCCCGGGGGGCGGATGGTGGGCGGCGGGGCGCTGCTGTTCCCGGAGTCGTTGGTGGGGGTGGTGGGTCGTGAGGCGCTGCCGGTGGTGGAGCAGCGCGCGCGGCTGCTTCGGCTCCGAGCCGACGACTTCCAGGAGATCTGTGACGCGGACCCCGAGCTCAGCGCGCAGCTCTTCAAGAACCTGGCGCAACACCTGGCGCGGCTGAGGGTGCCCGGCGCGAGCGGGTGAGGCGGGCGCCCGCGAGAGGGCGCGCCCCTGAGGGAGTCGACGCTGGGTACTTCACGGGTTTTGGGGGTTTGGCAGCTGACTTACGTCCGCTCTGCGAGCCGCTGTGCGCCCTGGAGTGCTTCTCGACGCGTCAGAACGACTGCCCTCGAGCTGCGAACCAGCGAAGGCGGGAGCAAGCAGAAGAGCGTCGAGGACACAAAGTACCCGTCGCCCGATTTCGGGCCTTGCAATGGGGGAGCGTTCGACTACCTTCCCGCCACCCTCGCTGGGACCTTTGAGCTTCGCGGCAACGCGGAGCGCGGAGGCGTCCGGGGCGTAGCGCAGTCTGGTTAGCGCACTTGACTGGGGGTCAAGGGGTCGATGGTTCGAATCCATTCGCCCCGACCGGCTCCGCGGAGCAATCCGCGGAGCCCCCAGCGAGGTTTTTTTCGCTCGATCGAGCGCCCGTCGCGGCGTCCATACCCATCGCGGCGTCCACGCCCGTCGCAGCGTCCACGAAGCGCCTGCGCGTCACTCGGGCGACGGGCACCACGCGAGCCGTGCGGGCGCGGGGGGGCGGCGGCGTGCTAGCCGGAGCATCCGTGGCCTCTCGCCGAGTCGACCAGCGCTACCGCGATCCGCTCGAGCTCATCTGGCTCGGGCTGGCGGAGCGCCTCGGGCTCCGTATCGAGCGCAGCGACGCCGTGTTCGCCAGCTACGACGGCGACGGCGCGCTCACCCTGTGCCGCAGTGAGCACTTCGACGCCGACGACAGCCTGGCGCAGCTCATCTTCCACGAGGTGTGCCACGCGTTGGTGGCGGGGCAGGGTGGGCTCGAGCGGGCCGATTGGGGGATGGGTCAGGACGACGCCGCGGATTTCGTGCAGGAGCACGCCTGCCATCGCCTGCAGGCGCGGCTGGCGGGGGACTACGGGCTCCGGCGCTTCTTCGCCGTCACCACGGATCACCGGCCTCACTGGGACGCGCTGCCGCTCGATCCGCTCCGCAGCCGCTCCGCAGCCGACGACGCCGCGGTGGACTTGGCGCGCCTCGCCTACCATCGCGCGCTCACCGGGCCCTGGTCAGAACACTTGACGGATGCGCTGCGAGCGACGCGCGCCGTGGCGCTCGCGGTGAGCCCCTACGCGCCCCAGGGCTCGCTGTGGAGGCGAGCGGGCGCGCTGCACCCGAGCGGCCTACCGTATCACGCGGAGGCGCGGCGCTGCGGCGACTGCGCCTGGGCGCGCGCGGAGGAGGATGAGGGCGACGATGCGCGGCGCACTGATTCCGCGCGGCAATTGGCAGACACTGGGGAGGGCGACGCGCGGCGATTAAAAACCCCGGCCCACGAAGCGCTCCGCTGTCTCCGCTGCGATGAGCTCTGGGTGGCCGCTTCGGAGCGCGCCTGTGAGGGCTTCGAGGCGCGCTTCGGCGCGGACGAGTGCGAGCGCTGTGGCGCGTGTTGCCGCGAGGGCTTCCATCGCGTGGAGCTCGCGCTCGCGGAGCCGTTCCATCAGCGGCACCCGGAGCTCGTGTCGCGTGACGACCACAGCGCGTACCTGGCGCGTCCCGGTGGGCGCTGCGTGGCGCTGCGAGTCACTCAGGGCGCGCCGCCGCGCTATCGCTGCGCGCACTACACGGATCGCCCGCGTGCCTGCGCCGATTTCGAGGTGGGCGGCGACGCTTGCTTCGAGGCGCGCCGCCGCGTCGGCTTGAGCGAGTGATCGGCCGAAGCAGGTCAAACCAGCGCCTGACGCGCGTGAAAAACCGCGAGCTTGCCGGCTGGCGGCAGAGCGCGCGGAGCGCGCGCGAGCACCTCCGTGGGTGCGACAAAAGCGATCTGGTCAGGTCCCACTTTGCAACACGGCGGGCGCGAGCGAAAACGTGACTTGACCCGAGGCCGGTTAGCCCTCGAAATCCATGGATGGCCTCCCCCCCTACCCTCTCCATGCTCCGCACCGTCAGCTTGATCGCGATCGCCGCTGGCGCCGCGCTCCCCCTCGCCTGCTCGGGCAACGCCGACAACACCGCCGGCAGTAAACCCATCTTCGGTGGTGGCTCGGGCGGCACCAACGGCTCGGGCGCCACCGGCGGCACGGGTGGGATCGATCTGTACCCGGACGCGGGCTTCGATCCCTACGACGGCGCCGACAGCGACGGCGACGGGATCAGCGACTACGAGGAGGGGCGCGATCAGAACCGCGACACCGACGGCGACGGGACCCCGGACTACCTCGACTTGGACAGCGACAATGACGGCTACCCCGACGCCGAGGAGCGCGGTGATGGGCCCGTGCCGCGCGACACGGACGGCGACGGGATCCCTGACTACCTCGATCCCGACAGCGACAACGACGGCCTCAGCGACTTGCTCGAGCGCCACTACGGCACCAACCCGCTGGACCCGGACACGGACGGTGACGGCGTCAGCGATCTGGTGGAGATCGAGGCGTGCAAGGACGCGAGCTGCGATGGCGACGCGCTCGACCCCAACCAGAGCCCCCGCACCCGCGGGAACTTCGTGTTCCTGGAGCCCTACCAGGAGCCGCAGTCCCCTGGACGTGACTCGCTCGACTTCGCCACCGCGATCCGCAAGGCCGACGTGTACCTGATGATGGACACCACGGGCTCGATGCAGAGCGCCATCGACAGCCTCAAGGCGGGGGTCTCCACCCCCACCACCGGCCTCATCGACCGCGTGCGCACGGTGATCGCCGATGTCTGGTTCGGTGCGGGGGACAACCGCGACTACCCAATCGGCGCCTACGGCAACCCGGGTTGGGGAGACTACGCCTACCGCAACGCGCATGACCTCACCGTGGACTCGAGCGCCGTCCAAGCGGCGGTCAACACCTTCGCCACGGCCAACGGCGAGGACATTCCCGAGAGCCACGTGCCGGCCCTGTTCGCCGCGATCACGGGTCAGGGCCTGCCAGGCAGGAGCCTACCCTCTGGCTCATTAGGGCCACGCACCGACTGCCCGACCGGCACCTGGGGCTACCCGTGTTTCCGCGGGGATGCGGTCCCGATCTTGGTCATGATGACTGACGCTCCCAGCCACAATGGCCCGGGCGGCGTCAGCTACAACGACGGGATCATCGGCGGGCACGCGCCCACCTATCCTGAGCTGGTCGCCGCCGCCAACGCGGCTCAGGCGCGGGTGATCGGCATCAGCGTCGGCAACGGCGGGCGGGCGTTCTTGGACCAGCTCGCGAGGGACACCGGCGCGGTGGATGCATCGGGTCAGCCGCTGACCACCACCTGGAACGGCGGCGCCATCAGTGACGCCGTGGTCAACCAGATCCAGATCCTCGCCAACCAGACACCCATGGAAGTGACGGTGCGCTTCGTGGACGATCCGAGCGACGCCGTGGAGACCTTCAGCGCCTTCGTCGATCACCTGGAGGCGAACCCCAACGGCGATCCAGCGCGGGGCTGCGTGGCGGCGAACGCCATCGACACCAACGGCGATCACTACCTCGACACCTTCCCCGCCGTCACGCCGGGGACCAAGGTGTGCTTCGACATCGTGGTGAAAGAGAACGTCAGCGTCCCGCCCACCGGCGCACCGCAGCTGTTCAAGGCGACGCTCGAGGTGATCGGCAACGGCATCACGGTGCTCGACACCCGCGAGGTGTTCTTCCTGGTCCCACCGAAGGTCGAGGTCACGCCGGATCAGCCCCCGGCATAAGACCTGGCGCCCCGCGAGGTGACGAGGCAGCGCGCTGGAGGGGTGGGGTGGGAGAGCCGCGAGCAACTTCCCGCAAGGCAAAGGATGGAGTAGCGTCAGGCGTCATGCGACCCTGGCGCTTCTTCCTTTTCGTCTCCTTGGCGTGCTTCACGCTGAGTTGCGAGATCCAGAGCGGCTCGAGCTCACGGCGCCCCAACTACCCGCCGCCCTACCCAGGGCAGCCCTACGGTTACCCGCCGCAGCAGCCCGGCTACCCACCTCAGCAGGGCTACCCGCCACAACCAGGACAGCAACCAGGGTACCCGCCGCAGCCCTACCCTCAACCGCAGCCCTACCCCCAACCGCAACCACACGCTCAACCACAACCCCAGCCGCAGCCCGCCCCCGCGGGCCTCGGAACCCGCGTCACGTGGGTGAGCGTGGCGACCACCAACGCGAGCACCGACGCGAAATGGGGCCCCTCGCTGACCGACATCCTCCAGCGCCGCCCCACGTGGGACAAGTTCAACCACGAGGACCTCTCCACGATGGCGCACGAGATCAGCCACGGCATCCACTCGGATCTCCGCATCAAGCGGCCGAGCACCCCCAAGCTGAATGGGTTCTACGTCTTCGGCGGCCAGGGCGCGGTCGTCCTGGAGCCGAGCTTCCGCAAAGCCGACGTCGCCGCGCTCGTCCCGCAGAGCCTGCGCGGCAGCCGCTATGCCCACTACTTGGCAGGCCAGAAGGACTGGGACGACCGACCGCTCTACGTGTGGGACGAGTGGAACGCCTACGTGAACGGCGCGGCGGTGGCGATGGAGCGTTACAGCCTGGGGCTCCAGCAGTACCCGGCGGGCAACACGAATGATCGAGTGTTCGCCGTCCTCGAGTTCACCATCTACGCGCTCACGGTGCTGCACGCAGCGGAGCAGCGCGACCCGCAGTACCTCACCCGCGAGCCCCAGGCGCGCGAGTTCTTCGCCTGGAACGCGCAGCGCGCGATGCGAGTGTTCCAAGCAGGGCGACACCTGCCGCCCTTCCGCTGGGGCGCCAGCGACACCCTGGAGCAAGCGCTCCGCACCTCCCCCGACGCCGAGCAGCTGCGGCAGAGCGCGCGGCGGCTGCTGGGCGCCGGGCTCACCCAGCAGACCTTCGGGTTCTAAGAATCGTCCATGAACCTGACGATATGCGGCATTCGTCCATGAACCTGACGGAATGCTGAGTTCGTCAATCATCCTGACATCATGAGGTCCACGGTGGGTTTGGGGGTTTGGCAGGTCACTTCAAGGCTCATCCTCGTCAGCCTCGCCCTGCTCGGCGCTGGCTGCTTCCGGGTGAGCTTCGTGGAGGCCCCCACGCGGGCACCCAGCGAGAGCCACTGGCAGCACCACTTCCTGTTCGGTCTGGTGGGCGACCCTGAGCTCGACGCGCGCGACGTGTGCCCCCAAGGCGCCGCCGAGCTCTCGTGGTCGAATGGCATCCTGACCACAGGGCTCACCCTGATCACCCTCGGCGTCTACACCCCGCGAGAGCTCCATGTCAGCTGCCGCACCCAGCCCTGAGCCGCGAGGCGTGCCGAGGCACACACCGAGGAGCGCGCTGAGCGCATCAGGCAGCACCCCCGGGAACACGCCGAGCGCGCCGCGTCGCACGCTGGAGGCGCTCTCGGTCGCCCTGCTCACGCTGCTCGCCACCGGCTGCTTCCGTGAGCACGCCTACTCTGGGCTCCCCCCCGGGGACCCGGCGCCGCGCGCCGACGAGCGCTGGCATCACGGCGCGCTGTGGGGGCTGGTCAACATCAGCGGCACTTACCGTCTCAAGGAGCTGTGCCCCGGCGGCTGGGCCGAGCTCCACGCCAAGACCGACGTCGCGCACGGCGCGCTCACCTTGCTCACCGCCGGCCTCTACGCGCCGAAGAGCGTCACCGTGATCTGCGCCGCGCCCGCGGAGCCCGCTCAAGCAGAGGCGAGCTCCGCCCCCATCCATCGAGCGCCGCCCTCGAAGCCCGCCGCGAGCGGCGCGGCGCGCTGACCGTGGCCTAGCGTCAGGCGACCACGACGCGGTCGAGGCCCGCCGCGAGCGGCGCGACGCGCTGACCCGTGTGCTAATGGACGCGCCGTGAGCGTGCGACTCGAACTGGGTGAGGTCTCCGAGCTGTGGCTCGCGCGACCCGACAAGTACAACGCCTTGGATCTGGGCCTCGCCCAAGCCTTCGCCGAGGCCATCTCGGCGGTGCGCGCCCACGCCGCCACCCGCCTGCTCGTGCTGCGCGGTGAGGGGCGCGCCTTCTGCTCGGGCGGCGACTTCGGCATGCTGAAGGCCAACGCGAGCGCGATGCCCGAGCAAAACCAGCGCGCGATGGACGCGTTCTATCGCCGCTTCCTCGGGCTGCTCTCGCTACCTTGCCCCACCCTCGCGGTGATCCACGGCGCCGCCGTGGGCGCGGGGCTCTCCATCGCGCTCGCCTGCGATCTACGGATCGCCGCGAGCGAAGCGAAGCTGGGCGTCAACTTCGTGCGCGTGGGGCTGCACCCAGGCATGGGCACCAGCGTGCTGCTCCCGCACTGGGTGGGCAACACGCAGGCCGCCTCCCTGCTGCTCACCGGGCGGCTCATCCGCGGCGACGAAGCCGCCGCCATCGGCCTCGTCACTCGCAGCGTGCCCCAGGCGGAGCTGGAGACGGCGGTGCAAGCCACCATCACGGAGCTGCTCGCCACGGCGCCCATCGCCAGTCGTCAGCTGACCCAGACGCTGCGCGCACCGCTGCTCGCCCAGCTGGACGCAGCGCTCGCGCGCGAGGCCGCTTGCCAAGCCGTGGACTTCGCCACGGAGGATTTGCAAGAGGCCGTGCGCGCGTTCAGCGCCTCACGCGAGCCCGTATTCCGCGGCGCCTGACTAAGCAGCCTAACTGACGCTCAGCGCACGCCGTGCGCCGCTGCGACCTCGTCGAAGGCGCCGCTCGTGATGAGCTCGCTGATGCGCTCGATGTCGTCACTCAGCACGCGGTCCTCCGTGAGCGGCGCCACGTGAGCGCGCACCAGCGCGTGACACGCCACCACCCCGGCGCCAGGTGCCAAAGGCGCCCGCTGGTCGAGCCCCGCAGCCGCCGTGAGCAGCTCGATCGCCAAGCAGCGCGTGACGTTGTCCACCACGCTCGCGAGCTTGCGCGCGCTGATGCTACCCATGCTCACGTGGTCCTCCTTACCGGCGCTCGATGGAATCGAGTCCACGCTCGCCGGGTGACACAGCACCTTGTTCTCGCTCACGAGCGAGGCGCTCGCCACCTGCGCGATCATGAAGCCTGAGTGGAGCCCCCCAGGCCGCGCCAAGAACGGCGTGAGCCCGCTCGAGAGCGCCGGGTTCACCAGCTGCTCCACGCGCCGCTCGCTCACGTTGCCCAGCTCCGCCACGGCGATCGCCGCCAGGTCGAGCGCGATCGCCACCGGTTGACCGTGGAAGTTCCCACCACTGACTATCTCCGCCTCCCCGGCGTCCGTCACGAACACGCTCGGGTTGTCCGTCGCGCTGTTCATCTCGCGCTCCACCACCTCGCGGGCGTAGCCCAAGGCGTCGCGGCTCGCGCCGTGGATCTGCGGCATGCAGCGGAGCGAGTACGGATCCTGCACCTTGCCACAGTTCGCATGGCTGACCATGATCTCGCTGCCGGCGAGCAGCGCGCGGAGGTTCTCCGCCACCCGGGCCTGCCCAGGGTGCGGGCGCAGCTGCATCAGCCGTGGATCGAAGGGGCGCTCGCTGCCCTTCAGCGCCTCCAAGCTCATGGCGCCCGCCAGATCCGCCGCGCGCGTGAGCCGCTCGGCGCGCACCAGGGACAGCCCGCCCCACGCCGTCATGTACTGGGTGCCGTTGATGAGCGCGAGGCCCTCCTTCGCCTGCAGCTCCACCGGGCTGAGCCCAGCTGCGGCGAGCGCCTCCGCGCTCGGCAGCCGCGCCTCCCCACGGAAGCTCTGCCCCTCCCCCATCAGCGCCAAGGCGAGGTGCGCGAGCGGCGCCAAGTCACCCGAGGCGCCCACGGAGCCCTGAGACGGCACGTAAGGGGTGATCTGGTGCCGCAGCAGATCGAGCAGCGCGCTCAGCACCCGAAGGCGCACCCCCGAGTGACCGAGCGCCAAGGTCTGCGCCCGGAGCAGCGTCATCGCGCGCACCACCGGGACGGGCAGCGGCGCCCCGACGCCGCTCGAGTGGCTGCGCACCAGGTTCCGCTGGAGCTCCCGCACCTGGTTCGCAGAGATCCGCGTCTCCGCCAGGAATCCGAACCCGGTGTTGACGCCGTACACGTGAGGCGCCGCCTCCCCCTGATCGATGATCCGCTGCACCGCCGCGCGCGACGACTCCACCGCGCGCGAAGCGTTCGCCGCGAGCTCGAGCTCCGGCGAGCCGTAGGCCACCGCCGCCAGATCGGCGAGGCCGAGCGGCGCTCCCAGGGTCACCCGCGCAGGCGGGACACGCGTGCCGACATCGAGCTCTGTCACGAGCGGAGCCTACGCTGGTAGGCCCCCAGCTCAAGCCCCTTGCTCGCCCGCGCGCCCCGTCACTATCCTGCGCCGAAGTGGCCTACGGACTCACACGCGCGCGCGCCGCGCGATCACTCCCGGCGCTGATCGCGCTGGGCTGGCTCGGGCTGACCACCAGCGCGCTCGCTCAACCAGCGGAAGAGCCCGCGGGCGCCGAAGAACCGAGCGCGCCAGGCGAAGCCGGTGACGCGGCCGACGCACCGCCGGACAGCGAGACGCTCACGCTCGAGGGAGCGGAGGCAGGTGCGGCCACGGGCGCAGGCCAACCCCCCGATCCCGACGATCAGGGCGCCGAGGCGCCTGATGCGACGGCTGACGCCGTACCCCAGCGCCCGCTGCCCCCAGCGCCCGCTCCAGCGCGCCCGAGCTTCAGTCAGCGGCTCGTACTGGAGACCGCGCGCGCCCCGCGCCTCCCGCCGGACCCGGAGTCCTTCTTGGGACAAATCCGCGGGGAATATCAGCTGCGGCTGACCGGGCTCTCGGAGGTGCCGCTCCGCCCGCTGGGTCGTGACGGCGCGGACCACCTGGGGCAAACCCTGCGCCTCACCCACTGGCTGCGGATCACGCCGCGCTTCATGTTCAAGGACGATCTGGAGCTGGTGGGGCAGATCGACGTGCCGCGCGGCTTCGTCGCCGGGCAACCGACCATCGACGTGGGCGCCGCGGAGGAGCCGCTGGACGAGCGCTTCCCGCTGGAGGTGGCGCCGCGCTGGCTCTACCTCAGCTGGAACAGCCCGATCGGCCTAGTGCGGGTGGGTCAACAGCCCTCCCATTGGGGCCTCGGCCTGCTCGCGAACGACGGCGACCACCCGCGGCTGTTCGGGGACTACCGCGGCGGCTCGATCGTCGAGCGGATTTTGTTCGCCACGCGCCCGCTGGGGAAGGACTCTGGCCTGACCATCGCGCTGGCGGGCGATCTGGTGTTCAAGGACCGGACCGCCAGCCTCACTGACGATGAGCGCGCCTGGCAGGGGGTGCTGGCCGTCAGCTACACAGACCGACCCGACGCCGCGCCCGGCGAGCACGCAGGCAATGAGCTCGGACTGTACGGCGTCTACCGGCACCAGACGCGGAGCGGGGAGGCGCTGCCCGGGCGCGACTTCGACGAGACCCTCGAGGTGGTGGTGATCGACTCCACCGGGCGTTTCAACGCGGAAATACCTGGCGGCGCGGGCCACGTGTACGGCGCCTACGAGGTCGCGGTGATGCTCGGCTCCACGAACCAGGTGCGCTCGCGAGCGCAGGCCATCAGCGGCGAACGCGAGAAGATCCGAGCCAGCGGCGGCGCGGCGCAGCTCGGCGCGGTGATCACGCGCGGCGCGGACCAGGCGCGCTACGGCGCCTGGGTGATGCAGCTCGAGTGGGGCTGGGCCAGCGGCGACGCCGATCCGAACGACGGCACCACCCGCCGCTTCAGCTTCGATCCGAACCACACCATCGGGCTCTTGATGTTCAGCGAGGCGCTCCACTGGAAGACGGCGCGCGCGGGCACCCAGGCGGCGGATCCTCGGCTGAGCGCCCGCGTCGCTCCGGGCGCCGACCTCTTGCCGAGCGATGGCGCGGTGTTCGGCGCGACCTACCTGAACCCCACCCTCGTCTACCGACCGGCGCGCGCCACCGACTTCAAATTCGGCGCCGTGATCGCGCAGACCACGGCCGACTTCGTGGACCCGGTGCAGGTCACGACGGAGGGCCGCTTCGTCAACTACGACGGCGGGCCCGCCGCGAGCCACGACTTGGGCCTCGAGCTCGACCTCGGGGTGGAGCACCGCCTCGCGCTCGACCACGGCATGGCGCTCGAGCTCGGCGCTCAGGGCGGCGTCCTGTTCCCCGGGCGCGCCCTGGCCGGGCCGAGCGGCGACCTTCGCACGCAGTACCTCGGGGTGGCGCGAGTGGGGCTCCAGTTCTGATGTCAGGAGAGCGCATGCAAGACCTCATGGCCACCCTCAGCGTCGAACAGCGGCAGCGCTCACAGGGTGACGGGCCTCACACCCGGCGACCGAGCCCCCGCCAAGTCGAGCCGCGGCGGCGCTCGGCTATGGTCCGTAGCTCTGACTGCTCGGCGCTCGGAGCCGAGCGGCGCCGCCTCGCGCTCGGCGCATGGCAGCTCTTGCCCGCGCTCGGCCTCCTCACCGCGCTGCAGAGCGGCTGCGGCGTCGATGAAGCGCCGCTCGGCTTGAAGCGCACCCCCGCAGGCGACGGCCCCACCGTGCGCTTCGATCTCCACCACCGCCCGCTGCCGGAGATCCCGATGCCGAACGACGTGGCGATGTGGCCCGACCCCACGAGCCGCACCGGCCTCCGCATCAACGCGAGCCAGGTCGCGCCCACCCACATCGAGCAGTCGGCGCGCGAGAAATTCAACCAGCTCGAGGGCTGGGGCACCTTCGCCGGCGTGAGCGTCGCCTTCGACAAACGCGACCCGAAGGATCCGCGCCCCGCGATCGATCTCGCCGCGCTGAAGCGCCGCCACGTGGGGGACGACTTCGAGTTCGCGGATGACGCCGTTTACCTCGTGAACCTGACCACCGGCGTGCCGGTGGTGCTCGACATCGGTGAGGGCAACTTCCAATACGTGGTGCGCGAGAAGGGCCGCTACTTCAGGAACGACACCCGCTCGCTCGAGAGCAACCTGCTGTTCGAGACGGCGGACGAGACCATCGATCCGCGCACCGGGCTCTTCGACCCCAGCCGCACCGCGGACGGCACGCCGCACGGCCTGCCCATCTACAGCCCCCAGTGGGACACGGACTTCGATGGGGTGCTCGATCGCCCCAACCTGATCGACCCCACCGCCTGCCCGAGCCAAGCGCAGGTGGAGCTGGGGGAGGTGTCGGACGTCGCGCGCGACCGCTGCATGGCCGATCAGCTGCTCACTTGGTACGAGCGGGAGACGGACACCCTGCTGATGCGGCCGCTCATCCCCATGGATGAGAAGACCGAGTACGCCGTGGTCATCACCGATCGGGTGCGCGATCTGGACGGGAACGCCGTCAGGTCACCCTTCGATTTCGTCTATCATCCTTCTCAGGAGGGGGGGGCCCGGAAACTCCTCAGCCACCTGAACGATCCGTCCCTCGCCGCCTACTACGGCGACGTGGCCGGCACCGGGCTCGACCGCGTGAGCTTCGCCTGGACCTTCACCACCCAACCGGTGGTGGAAGATCTGCGGCTGATCCGCGATGGGCTCTACGGCACCGGTCCGTTCGCTTACCTGTCCAAGCAGTTCCCGGCGGCGGTCGACTTGATGCGCATCACCGGGCCGGTGGACAGCAAGCAGCGGGCCGATGGGATGGAGGAGCCCGCGCGCTGGTACGACGATCCGTCGCTGCCGAGCTGCCAGGGCCGCTTGAACGAGGCCTACCTGCTCGACTTCGAGGCCAACCGCGGGATCTTGAGCACGCTCGCCACCCAGTTCGGCATCACCGGCGCCGCGGCCCAAGAGCTGACGGCGAGCTGGGAGGCGATCAGCCACGCCGTGATCGGCAGCTTCCGCGCGCCGTTCTTCATCTCGGGTGGCCCCCGGGGCACTAGCCCCTCGGCGTCTTTCAACCTCGACTACGAGACGGGCGAAGGCGAGGTCCACAGCGACAGCGTGCAGTTCATCCTCACGGTGCCGAAGGCGCAGCCCGGGCACGCGCAACCGTTCCCGGTGGCTTACTACGGCCACGGCTACACCAGCTCCAACATCGAGCACCTGGGCTTCGCGGGCTCCCTGGCCAAGCAAGGGATCGCCAGCGTGGGCGTCAACTCCACGTTCCACGGCCTCGGCTTCGATCGCAACACGGAGACCCTCGCGCGCGCCCTGCTCCGCGGCTCCTGCGCCGCGCCGCTCGGTGACGCGCTGCTCGCTGGCCGCGGGCGCGATCTGAACCGCGACGGCGACCCGCTCAACGACTCCGGCGGCGACTACTGGACGAGCTACATCTTCCACACCCGCGACGTGGTGCGTCAGAGCGCGGTGGATCTTCTCCAGCTGTTCCGCATCTTCAAGTCGTTCGACGGCAGCGGTGAGGCGCCGGACTACGACCAAGACGGGACACCCAACGTCCCCGGCGACTTCGACGGCGACGGCACGCCGGACGTAGGTGGTCAGGTGAGCTACCACGCGTGGGGACAGAGCCTGGGCGGCTTCCTCGCGCCGCTGCTCGCCGCGCTGGACCCTGACGTGGTGAGCGCCGCGCCCGTCGCGGGCGCCGCCGGGCTGCTCGACGTCGGCGGGCGCACCTTCCAAGGCGGCGTGTTCGAGGGCGTTTACCTGCGGAATTTTGGGCCGCTCATCGTCGGCGTGCCCCCGGAGGAGATCCCGAAAGATCGCGACGGCGCGCCCATCACCGCCTGCGAGGAGGGTCAGATTTCGCTGCGGATGGTGGTGGTGGACGTCAACGACGACCGCGAGCTGGAGCTCGGGTGCCTGGATGATCAGGGGCTCATCCGCGGTGGCACCGTCATCGTCCACAACATCAACAACGGTGAGGCGCGCTGCGGGCGCGTCGCGGGCGACGACGCTCAGGGCCTGGGCAGCGGGCGTTTCCGTGTGGGAGTGCCGACCAGCGTCGGCGATCGACTGTTCGTGTCCATCTATGATCAGCCGGACGCCGTCGCCACGTATCACCCGGACGGCGGTTGCAAGGTGACGCCCGGCGCCAAGCTCATCGCGCGCTACTCCAGCTGGGGTAAGGGGCTCGTCGCGCAAGGCGCGGTGGACCCGACGGGCAACACGGAGCGCGTGGTGTGCAACGCCGACGGCGGCTGCACGGGGTTCCAAGGCCAATACTTCGCGAAGGGAGATCCGCTGCGCGCCCCCGTGGAGGGCTTCGGCTACGTCCGCCAAACGCCCTCGCTCCGGCGCTTCATGTCGCTGGCCGGCACCGCGGTGGATCCTGGCGATCCCGCGAACTACGTCCCTTACGCGGCGCTCAAGCCGCTGCCCGATCCGTGGGGCGATCCGCAGCCACCCACGGCGCTGCTCAACATGGTCACCATCGGTGACATGAACGTGCCGCTCAACGCCGGCATCTCGATGGGCCGCGTCGCCGGCGCCATCCCGTTCATGCGCCCGGACGCCGCTCAGCGTTACCCGAGCTACGCCGACTACGTCACCCCCGCGGCGCTGTTCTCGTCGCTCGGCGATCGCACCCCGAACCGCGTGCTGCTCGAGAACCACGTGATCGAGGGCATCAACCGCCTGGAGCGCACGCCGACCAGCGGCGCCTGCTTCCCCAATCGAGTCAGCCCAGCTGACGATACCTTCGGCTGCCTCGCGAGCTGCGCGGAGCCCGCGGACTGCCCCTCGGGTGTGTGCGTGGAGGGCCGCTGTCAGGCGCCGCCGACGGACCCCGCGCGCTGCCAACAGTACCTGTTCGACGTGGACGCCATCGACGAGGGCCTCGCGCCCTACGGTGAGCGTGAAGCCAGCGTGCCGCTCCGCCTCGGGCGCATCGCGAGCGCCGCCACACCCCAGACCATCGACGCCGTTTGGGCGCCTCGCTTGCTAGGCACGCCCCATGGCTCGGACGCGAACGCCTGGACGGCGGACGCCCCGCTGATCGCGATGCTGATGGGCTACGTGAACCCGCGCGGCGAGCACGGCTTCAGCCCGGCGGATCCGTGTGAGGCCTGGGTCACCGGGCGCTACTACATCAACCTCGTGGGCCGCTTCTTCGCGACGGACGGCCAAGACCTCCACTACCTCACCCACCCCGCCACGCACCAATGCCTCGGCCGCGCCGGCGGCGCAGCGTGCGAGTTTTTGAGGTGAGGTGCGTTCCGTGCTCGGCCCATAGGGCGCGCGCTCGCCACGCCTGGAGCGGCGGTCCGTTTGCCGCCAGACGGACCAGGGAAACCGCCCCCATCGGGGCGAGGGCCCGGTTTCCCAGGTCCTCTGCTCGGTGCTGCTTCCCTTCACACAGCGAAAGCTGTCGGATTCGAGGACGACCCACGGCGAACCGTTGGTCGTCCTAGCGCGAGGTGATAGCGTCCGCGCCGCCATGCGGTACTTCGTGAGCATCGAAGGGGAAGAGCACGCCGTCGAGGTGACCCAACTGCCGGGAGGAAGCTTCCAGGTACAGTCGGTGACGGTGCAGGGTGAGGCGCAGGGCGACGGTGAGGTACTGAGCGCGCCGGTGCAGGCGCGGCTCGAGAAGAGCAGCTACGGCGACCTGGTGCAGGTGGGTGGCCGGGTGTTCGACCTGAACCTTCAGGGCAGCGTGCCCGGTGAGCTGCAGGTGTTCGCGAGTGGTCAGCGCGTGCAAGCCACCGTGGAGACGGCGCGCAGCCGCGCGGCGGCGAAGGTGCGCGGGCAGCGCGCGGGGGGCGCGAGCGCGGGCGAGGTGAAGAGCCCGATGCCCGGCAAGGTGGTGAAGGTGCTGGTGAGCGCGGGGGACACGGTGGAGCAGGGGCAGCCGCTCGTGGTGGTCGAGGCGATGAAGATGGAGAACGAGCTCACCGCGCCGGTGGCCGGCGTGGTCTGCGCGGTGCACGTGCAGGCGGGCGACACGGTGGAAAGCAGCGGCAAGCTCATCACGGTGGGCACCGCGGACTGAGGCCGTCCGGTACACTGACTAGCCTCATGGCGCGCCCCGGTGCGGTGCCGTCCAACCCTCCCATCCCGATCACCAGGAGCTAGTGATGGTAGCTGACTGCCTTCACACGTCACGAGCTCAAGTCGCGATCACGACTCGCGAGCTCGAATCACAAGCTCAGCCTCCCGGCCTGACGTTCACCACCTTGAGCTGGCGCCGGAACGCCTTGTAGCGATCGAGCACCCGCTCCTTCAGCTCGGCGTCATCCAAGAGGTCCTTCTTCTCACCAGGGTCCTTCGCGAGATCGTAGAGCCCCAGCGGGCGACCGCCGCTCACGATCAGCTTCAAATCGCCCTCGATGAAGCCCTGGCGCTCGGCGTTGTTCGGCCCCGCCGCCATGTCGATGAACACGATGCGCCGCGCGGGCTCGTGCCCTGGCGGGCGGATCACGTCGGGGAGCAGGCTGTGCCCGGAGAGGAAATCAGTCCCCTCCCCTGTCGGCTTCGGGAGGCTCAAGGCGTCGATGATGGTGGGCACGATGTCCACCGCGCCGCGCCGCTCCTTCACGCGCCCTGGCTCGGCGCCGGGCACGTGCACGATGAGCGGCACCCGCACCAGCTCCTCCCAGATCTCGAAGCCGTGGCGGATGAGCCCGTGCTCGCCGAACGCCTCCCCGTGATCGCTGGTGAAGAGGATGATGGTGTTCTTCGCGAGCCCGCTCTCATCCAGGTAGTCGAGCAGCCGCCCGATGTGATGGTCAGTGAACGCGACTTCCCCGTCGTACAAGTCGCGGCTCGACTTGCCGAAGTCGAACTGCTCGTGGCGCACGTACTCGGCGTGAGGGTCGAGGTAATGCACCCACATGAAGAACTGCTTGGCGGTGTTCTCCGGATCTTTCAGCTGACTGATGGCGGCGTCCGTCAGCTTGTCGCTGTTCACGGTGCGGTCACCCTCCAGCTGCAGCACCTTGGGCGCCGCGCTGGTGTCCTCCACCTCGAAGCCGCGGCCCACGCCGGTGTCCGCCTTGAAGTACCAGTGGCCCTGCACGTTGATGGTGCGGACCCCTGCCTGCTGCGCTCGCTCCGCGATGAAGGTGTCCTGCTTGCCGAAGCGATTGAAGTGCGACCAGCCGCGGTGGGTCTCGCTGGTGTGCTTGCCGATCAGCATCGGCCCGATGCTCTTGCCGGTGTAGGAGGCGAGGCTGTAGCCGTACTCGAACACCGTGGAGCGCGCCGCGAGCTTGTCCAGGTTGGGCGACAGGCCCTCGCGCGGGTTGCCGGCGTAGCCGAGATCCCAACGCAGGGTGTCCACCGTGATGAGCAGCACGTTCGGCTTCTCGGGGAGGCGCCCTCGGATGTACGTCGCGGCGTCCTTGGGGACCTCCGGGGTGGGCTCCTCCAGGATGATTTCCACGTCATCTTTACCGGAGCAGTCCTCGTCGATGCCGTTGCCCGGGATGTCCTCCGCGCCGGGGTAAATCGCGGGGTTGGTGTCGTCGCAGTCACCGCCGCCGAAGCGCGCGCTGACGCCGTCCCCATCACGATCGGTCAGGCGCTGAGCGGGCCCCAAGAGCCGCTTGGCGAGCGGCGCGCTCCGCTCGATGGCCAGCTTCACGGGGCGCGGCTCGAGGGCGCGGGTCGCGGCGTAGCCCGTCGCGCCCAGGCTGAGCAGGGCGACCCCGAGCGCGGCCAGCGCCGGCACGCGCTTCAGCAACGTGGGCAGCAGGTAGGCGCCGAGCGCGATGGTGAGCACCAGCCCCGGCCCCCGGAGATCCAGCTCCTCACGCTTGAACACCCCGAACACCCCGAGCAGCCCCCCGGTACCGCCGGTATTCCCGCTGGAAATGGCGTAGCCGATCAACCCCAGCCCGAGCGTGAGGCCCGCCGCCGCAGGCACCCAAGCTTGCTTCGCGAGCACCCCGGCCGCGGCCAGGCGCCGCGCCAGGACGATCACCACGGCGCCGAGGATCCACAGCGCGAGCAGCGCGCCGAGCGCCCCCGCCGCTCCGCTCGGACGAGGCTCAGCTTCACTGACCAACGCCAACAGCGCGATCCGCGACGCCACCACCACCCACAGCGCGAGCCCGAGCGCGCCGAGCCCGAGCCCCCAGCTCACCGCGGGCGATCTGAGCGCGGCGCGCGGCCCCGCGATGGGGCACGGCGGACCTGCCGGGTGGAGCCACAGGCTGAGCAGGGCGACGCCCAATCCCACCCCCAAGGCGAGCGGCGCCGTGAGCCCCAGGCTCGCGAGCCACAGCCCGAGCAGCCCGGGCGCCTCCTCACCCACCTGCGCCTGGGAGGCATCGATGGCAGCGGCGATCGAGCCCGTGAGCGCGCCCGCGAGCGCGCCGTGGCTGAGACGTCGGAACCAGCTCATGCCCCGCGCATAGCCACCTTGACGCGTGACGACAACTGTTTGCGCTCCACCCGATCGCAGCGCTCATGACAGCCGCTGCATCGTGAGCGCTGCGGTATCGTGAGCGCACCGTCACGCACCGCACCGCGCGCGCCTTCGGTGCGCGGACTCTGCTATGAAGCGGTGGCGCGATGAGCGACGACCCCAACGCCCCCAAAGGCTTCAGGCCGCCCACGGTGAAGCCAGCACAGCCCGGCGCCGAGCCTCAGCAACCCGGGCTCACGCCGTCGTCCAAGCTCACGCAGCCGTTGGAGCTCACGCAGCCCTCGGGGCTCACGCAGCAGCACGGCTTCACGCAGCCCGGCGTCGCGCAACAGCCCGGCTTCGCACCGCCTGGCCTCGCGCAGCAACCCGGCTTCGCACCGCCTGGCCTCGCGCAGCAGCCCGGCTTCGCGCAGCAAGCGGGAGCGCCACCGGGACCGGGGCTCGTGCAGCCCGCACTGCCAAGCGGGCCCCCTGGCGGTTTCGGCGTCAACCTGCCTCCCGGGGTCTCACCGGAGATCTACGAACGCCAAGAGCAAGGCTCGGGCAGCGGCCATGGCCTCGCCGTCGCGAGCCTGGTGCTGGGGATCATCGCGCTCGTCTTCGGGATGTGCTGCGGGGTGTTCACCTTGGTGTTTGGCCTGGGCGGGCTCGCCTGCGGGCTCATCGCGTTGAATCAACGCCCCAGCTCGGGCGATCGCACCATGGCCATCATCGGCGCCTCGCTCAGCGCGCTGTCCATCGTGGTGTTCGTCGGGCTGATGCTGTTCGGCGTCGGGCTGGCGCTGCTGGGCCCCTGACGTTCAAGGCAATTAACTGACTAACTCCGCGCCAACGGGTGCGCGCCGTCGTAGACCTTGAGCAGCTGCTCGATCGACACGTGCGTGTAACGCTGAGTGGTGGCGAGGCTCGCGTGCCCCAAGAGCTCTTGGATGGCTCGCAAGTCGGCGCCGCCCTCCAGCATGTGGGTGGCGCAGGTGTGGCGCAGGGTGTGGGGGTGCACCCGCGCCTGCCCCGTGGCGAGCGCGCCATAGCGCTGCACCACGTGCTGCACGCTGCGCACCCCGAGCCGCTGCCCGAAGCGGTTCAACAGCAGCGCCGTGGGGTGCAGCGCGCCCGTCTTGGGGTGCGCGAAGGCGGCGCGCACCGTCAGGTAAGCATCCAAAGCGCGGCGGGCGGCGCGCCCGAGCGGCACCACGCGCTCCTTGTTGCCCTTACCGAGCACCCGCACGCTGTCATCCTGCGGTCCCCGCGCGTCGAGCTGGAAGTCGCCGAGCGACAGCCCTTGAAGCTCCGAGAGGCGCACCCCAGCGCCGTACAAGAGCTCCAAGATCAAGGTGTCGCGCAGCACCTCGCGCTCGGGGCGCGCGGCGGCGGAGGGCGCCTCCATCAGCTCACGCGCCGCGTCCACCCCCAGGAAGTCAGGTAACCTGCGGCGAGCCTTGGGTGAGGCCAACAGCTGGGCGGGGTTGTTCGCGATCAACCCGCGCCGCTCGAAGTAGTCGAAGGCGGTGCGCAGGGCGCTCAGCTGCCGTGCCAGGGTGACCGGCTTCACCTGCTGGGCGCGCTCGGCGAGCCAGCGCCGGAGCGTCAGCTTGTTCACCTGCGCGAGGGTGGGCTCCGCGCCCGAGAGTTTTTGGAGGTGCGCCGCCAGCTGCTCCAAGTCGCGCGCGTACGCCGCCTGCGTGTGCCGAGACACGCGCCGCTCGTGCGCGAGGTGCGCTTGGAACTCGGCGAGCAAGGCTCTCAGGCTAGCCACACCGCGAGAGTCCAACACAACACGCCGACGAGGGCCAAGCTCCCGCCCACCGCGAAGGCGCGGCGGCGGATCCTGCCGCGCGCGTCCACCCCCGAGATGGCGAGCGCCGCGAGGCCGATCGCGGTGAGCGCGAACCCGAGGCCGAGCACCAAGATCCAGCGTGGGCGCGGGCTGAGATCCATCGTGAGCTGATCCAGCGCGCGCCGCTGCGCCTCGGGATCTTTCGCGCCTTGGGTGGCGAGCCGCGCCAGCGCCCGATCGGCGCGCGCCAGCTCCTCTGCGCGAGGCGTCCACACGCTCTTCGTCTCGAGCGCCGCCGAGCGCACGCTGCGCCAGGCCTCCGCCGCGAGCTCTGGATCGCCCTTCGACTCCGAGCCCAGCGCGATCGCCTGCAAGCGCGCGTAGGCATGATCCACGTGGGGCGCGCCCGGCGCGTAAGCCGTGGCCGCGCGACGCGCGAAGAGCAGCGAGCGCCGGAGCTCCCCTTGATGGAACGCGGCGTCGCTCTCTCGGAGCGCCGCCTCGCCCTCCGTGATGGTACGCCAGGTGAGTAGCGCCATCCCCAGCACCGCGAGCATGAGCGACAGCGCCACCCCGCGCAGCACGCGGCTCCGCACCGCCACACCGGGAGGTGGTGCCGCGTCGAGCGCGTCGCGAGGGTCCAGGGGGGGCGCCATGTCTTAGAGCAAGCCTCGCTGAGAGCCGCGGGGAGGTGCCACGCCTCAGAGGAAGTCGCGCCGGCGGAAGATGAGGCTCGCCACCGCGAGCAGCCCCACGCTCCACGCGAGCGCCTGCCCCGCGGCGAGGAGCAGGTAGCCGAAGAGCGGCTCCCCCGACTCACCAGTGAGCAGCGGCCGCGGCGGCACGTACAGCATCAGGTTGGGCACCACCCAGGCGAGCCCCTCCCCCAGCTGCTTCACGAAGGAGCCGAACACGCGCTCCGGCATCTTCGCCAAGGTGTCCGCGCTGCGCCCCACCAAGAACACGCCGAAGGTGAACACGGCCGTCAGGAAAGGTGACGAGAACGAAGCGAACAGGGTAGCGATGGCGGTGACGATCATCACCTCTTGCAAGGTGAGCAGGCAGGACAGCGCGATCACGCGGCGTTCGTCCGGCGCCCCATCGCTGAGCAGCACGCCCAAGGCGAGCAGCAGGGCGGCGCCGAAGATGGGCAGGTAGGTCCGCGCGCGCGGCGCGCGCCAGGCGACGATCGTCAGCGCGGCGATGACCCCCGGCCCCGCCGCGAGGCACAGCGCCGCCGAGCGCCCCGTCATGAACCCGAGCGCGATGAGCAGGCCCCCGGCGTTCGCCGCGATGAACACCGCCACCGTGAGCAAGGTGCCGATGTATTTTCCAAGCAGGTATTCCCAGCGATGGATCGGCCGCGTGAGGATCGGGAACAGCGTCTTCAGCTCGAGCTCGCGGTAGAGCGAGCTGGCGCCCAGCACCACGGCGACCACGATGCCATACACGGAGATCGACGCCGCCCCGAGATCGCTCACCACGCGCAGCCGCGAGCGCGACGCGAACTCCCCCACCACGAAGGCGTAAGCCGCGGTCGCCACCGCGAGCCCGAACAGCCCGTGCAGCACCCGCGCCCGCACCGCCTCGCGGTACGTGTTCAGCATGATGATGCCTGGCCTGCCGAGCATGAGCGCCGTGAGCTTTACCCCCTGACGTCGCGAACGGTGGATTTTTTAGCGCTCAAGGCGGCGCGACGAACACATCCAGGTACCACGGCCCCGAGTCGCGGTTGTAGCCGTCCACCTGCACGAAATACTCCCCTGCGTCGAGCTCCAGGTCCAGGTAGGAGCGGCCAGGCACGTAGCCCGCCGCGCAGCCACGCGGGACCTCGGTGCCGGGGCAGTCGGGGCCGCGGCGCACGTTGAGCAGCGTCTGATAGCCGCTCCCCTGCATGTCGAAGATCACCCGGCGCCGCTCAGGTAAAACGAGGCGCAGCATCTGGTCCGCCGCGCCCCCCGCAGGCTGCGCGCCGAGATCACAGCCCGCCGCGTAGTCCGCGTTGGCGTTCGCCGTGTTGCCCTGGAAAAAGCCACCCTCGGGCGGGATCAGGATGGCCTCCTCACAGGTGTCGGCGAAGGCCACCAGGCTGGGCACCCCCGCCGGTCGACGGAGCGCGGTGACCTCCACCGGCGCGCCGCGCGCGCTCTTCAGCACCACTTGGTAGTCACCCGCCGCCAGCGCGTGGCGCCGGAGCCGCACCGGGGAGCTGCCGCGCTCACACGCGAGCTCGGCGCCGCACACCTCGCCCTGCGCGGCGTCGAGCAGCGCCACCGCCCCGGTGTCCCCCGCGGACACGCGCTGGGTCAGCATCAGGTCGCTCGGCGCCATGAGGGTGAGCCCGTACACCGCGTCCGCGCCGCTCGTGAGGCAGCTGAGCTCCACGTCGCTGGTGTGGTCATCCATACTAACCGCCTGGGGCACGCCCAGGGTGAGCTGGGGCGGCGACTCACAGCTCTCGTCCTCCGGCGGCACGCTGGGGAGGCTCGCCTCCACCACGAAGTCCACCTCGGTGGGCGCGGTCGCCGACACCGCGACGTAGTAGTCGCCCGCCGGCAGCGCGCGCGCGAACAGCGAGGGCGACGGCCCCGTCTGGCAGGTGAGCTCCGCGCCCAGGCCCACGCACGGCTCGCGGCGGAGCGAGAGCTGGGGTTGCCCCACGCCGTCCAAGCTGAACGCGAACACCCGCACGTCGCTCGGCTGGGGCAGCGTGAAGCGATACACGAGCTCCCCCACCGCCACGCTGCAGCGGCTCTCCACGTCCTTCTTCACCCCGACCACCTGCGCCGTCACCGGCTCGCCCACGGCGATGAGCTGCGCGGTGCCGCAGGTCTCGTTGCTCGGCGCGGTCGATGCCTCGCGGAAACGCACCGTCAGGTCGTGGCTCTGACCACTCGGCGAGAACAGGTACAGCGGGTGAGCGCCGGCGGGCAGCGAGCGCGCCCAGAGCCGCGCGAAGTGCTCCCCCGTTTGAGTGGGCACCGCGGCGTCACAGGCGAGCTCACTGCTCGGGTCGCCGCACAGCGCGGCGAGGGCCAGCGCGCTCGGCTGGCTCGAGCGCAGTAAGACGTCCACGTCCGAGAGCTCGCTCGTCACGATCGCCGCCACCACGTCGACGTGCCCCGGGTCGGAGCACACCGAGCCGTGATCGCGCTCGGCGCCGGCGGTGCTCATCCGGTAGGTCCCCGGGGCGTCGATGGTCAGGGCATCTGCACAATCATCGTGGGCGCGCGCGGCGCAGTCCTCCTCGTCGATCTCGCCGTCGCAGTCGTCGTCCACCCCGTTGTCACACACCTCGAGTGCCAGGCTCGAGACGGCGGGGTTCGTGTCGTTGCAGTCGCCGCCGCCGCAGTTCTTGTCGGGGTCCCCGTCGCCGTCGGCGTCGCGCGGCGCGTGGACGCAGGTCTGCGTCTCCTCCACGCAGGCGTCGATGGTGCAGGTGTCATTGTCAGAACAACTGATGGGTTCCCCCTCCACGCAGCCGAGCAAGCGATCGCAGCGCTCGAGGCCGTCGCAGTACACCGCGTCGAAACACAGGCTGTCATCGGGCGTGTGACGGCAGCGCAGGTACACCGGATCACAGCGGTCGATGGTGCAGGCGATGCCATCGTCACACTGACCATCGTCCACGCAGGGGGCGCCGAGGTCGGGCGGGGTGGCGTCGGCGCCGCTGTCCGGGGGCGCGGCGTCGGTGGCGGCGTCGCTGTCGTTTTGGATCGGCGCGGGGACGCGACCGCTGCCACAGCCGAGCGTCAGGTGCGCGGCGAGCAGGGCCGTGAGGAGGCTCCCACTCGAGGGCCGCGAGGCGCGCCAAACTGTTGAACCCATGGCACCCAAAGCCTGGCATGATCCGGCGCGCCGATGGGAAACGACCGACTCACCCGCCAAGAACTGAGCTGGCTCCTGGCGCAGGAGGCTCGCGGCGCCGCCCAGTCGCTCCGCCACGGCGTCACCGCGCTGAGTGTCCAGCCGCCCAGCATCCAGCCGTCCGTCAACCCGGCGCCCAGCCTGCCGGAGGTGGCGATCCTGGGCGCGGCGCCCGGCGGCGTGGAGACGACGCTCGACGCGTTGGACGACGCCATCGCCTTGCTGTCGGATCTCCAGTCCACCCCGAGCCGGCGCGGGCGCATCGACCTCGCGGCGCTGCTCTGCGACGTTGCGCCCGAGGCGCGCATCTCGCTGCACCACCTCGGCCTCGCACCCGGCGCGGGCACCGAGGTGTTCGGTGACGAGGCGGCGCTGCGCCGCATGCTCCAGGTGCTGGTCACCCAGGGCCAGGCGCAGCTCGCGGAGGCGCCCGAGCTCGAGATCCGCCGCGATGGGAGCGAGGTGCGGATCACCGTGGTGCTCGGCCCCGACGCTCAGGCGCTCGGCAGCACCGAGCAGCGCTGGCTGAGCCGCATGGCGACGCGCCACGGTGGGCGGCTGGAGCTCGACGGCGGCACGCAGTCGCTCATGCTCCCGGCGGACTCGAGCGCGGAGGAGCTGGGGGAGCTGCGGCGCGAGCTGGAGCAGGCGCAGCAACTCGGCGAGGTCTACGCCCGCGAGCTCGCGGCCGCCTTCTCCGCTGGCGATCTGCCGCGCACGAGCGCCAGCCCCGCCGCCCCACGCCAAGATCTCGCGCCGCTCGTCGCCATGGCTCGAACCCTCGCGCGCCCCCTGCGCGAGCTGTTCACCAGCCTGCGCCACCTCTCGGAGGCCGAGCCCGGAGGCCCGCTCGAGGGCCCTGTCTCCACTGGCTACGAGCTCATCGGGGAGCTCTCACGGCTCGCCGCGCTGGACACCAGCGCCGGCGAGACACAGCTCGATCTCTCGACGGTCGCGGCAGCGGCGGTCGAGCAAGCCGGCGCGCGCGCCGCGCGCCACGCGGTGAAGCTCGAGCTCGAGGCCGAAGGCGGGCCCACCCTGAGCTCACGCGGCGAGCCACTCACGCTGTTGATCCGCGCGCTGCTCGATCACGCGATCGCCGCCACGCCCGCGGGCGGCGCCGTCCAGCTCCGCGTGGAGGCGAGCGCGCGGCGGATCACGGTGCAAGACGGTGGCCCCGCCATCCCCAGCGCGAGCTGGGCGGAGCTGGCCTCGGGCGCGGTGGATCCCGCCTCGATGGGGCGCCCCTCCGGCAGCTGGCTCCTGGTTGCGAGCGCGCTGGCGGCGGACCTCGGCGCGAGCCTGACCCTCGAAGAAGGCGCCGCCTTCGAGCTCTCACTCAGCTGGCGCTGAGTGGGGGCGAATGATGATTCGCCCCTACAGCGTGATGCCGCGCGGAAAGGCGCCGGGACTAAGTAGGATGACTGACTATTCACCCCTATCACCCACCCGGCGACTCCAAACCCGCCCGCGGCACGTCAGTCCTCGATCTGCGCCCGGAGGCGATCGATCTCCTTCAGCAGGGCGATGGGGCTGAAGGGCTTGGTGTAGTAAGCGGTGGCGCCCGCCGCGGCGGCCTTGGCGCGCGACTCCTGATCATCCAACGCGCTGATGATCACCACGGGCACCTTGCTGGTCGTCGGATCCGTGCGCAGCCGGCGGCACACCTCGAAGCCGTCGTACTGCCCCGGGAGCATCAGATCGAGAAGCACCACGTCCGGCGGATCGATGCTCGCCACGTCGATCCCCTTGGCGCCGTTGGGCACCGCCACCACGTCGTAGCCGCGCGCCCGCACCAAGGCCTCGATCATTTTCCGGATCGAGTCCTGATCCTCGACGACCAAGATCCGCATGCTCTCCCAGCATGCAGCCCCGGGACCACCTCGGCCAAGCCTTTTGTGTCGAGACGCTCTCACCGCGCGCAGCGGCTTACTTCAGCGGACGCCAGGGACTGGGGCGGCGCCGAGCAGCGCGCTGCCAAACCCCCAAAAAACCCACGCGCCACGCTCCCGAACACGACAGACCTTCGCCCGCAGGCGAAGCCGAGCCCAGCGTCAGCGGAGCGCACTCATAGAGCCCGCGGCGCTGCGGAGGATGGTGGCGCTACAACGGATGGCGGCGCTGCAGAGGATGCTGGAGCGCTGCGGCGCCTTCGCTTCCGCGCGGATCAATCGAGCAGGTTCAGGAGCTTCTTCGCGCGCTCGGAGGCGGCGTTCAAGAGCCCCGACGCCTCGGCCCCCGGGATGCCAAGCACCTCGCACAGCGACTCGAGCATCTTCAGCTCGCTGTCCGCCTGCTCCCCATCGATGTAGGTGAGGAGCACGGCGTGCTGCAGCAGCAGCCGGCGGTCGTCGTAGCTGAGATCGGCGACCGGCACGTCGGCCAGGCGCTTCTCCGTCGCGGCGTAAGCGCGGATCTCAGCGGCCTCGCTCCGCGACGCCCCGAAGGCCTCCAGCAAAGCGTCGATCACTTCCCGCTCCTCCGCGGCGACGCGCCCATCTGCCCAGGCCACCGCACACAGACCCTTGAGGATCGCCATGTTCTGCTCGTGCATGGGGCGGAGGATCGCACACCTTCGTCGCAGGTCAATGCAGCTTCATCACGGCAGCTCCACCACGGTCACCTCGCCGCGGCGCAGCATCTCCGGGGTCAACGGCTGCTCTCGGCGCTCGCCCCCCACCCGATACTGAAGTGAGCCCGGCTCCTGGCAGGCGACCGCCAGCTCGGCCCCGTTCGGCGCCGGCCGCGTGAGCCCCGCGCCCACCAGCGACGCCTCCTCCACCGGCGCCGCGTACACCACGCGCACCGCGCAAATCCCGGCGCTTTTCCCCGCAAAATACTGAGGCTCGAGCCACCAAGCCAAGAGCAGGCCCAGCACACCCAGCCCCAGCGCCCCCCGCATGAGACCACCACCCGCGAGCCGCCCTCCGCCACCCGGGTGCGCGCTCACGGTGCGCCTCCAGGCCGTGCTCGTGGTGGCACCACCCCTACCCTTCGCGCGCTGGAGCACCGCCGCGCGCTGCTCGTCAGCCCTGGGCTGCGGAGGTGAGCACTGCGCGCTCGCCACGCGCCCTGCCGCTGCCTAGCGCTCGGCCACACCTAGCGCTCGGCCACGCGCGGCGCGAGCGGCGTCAGGTCGATGCCCGCCATCGACTTCAACACCCGGCTGAGCTCGAGATCACTGCGCGTCTCTGCCACCTGGAAACCCGTGAGCAGCTCTTGGACGTCGCTCTGACGATCGCGCACCTGGCTCGACCCAAGCGCCCGTGGACCCAACGGTTCGAGGGTTTGGGGGTTTGGCGTGGCGCTGGACGCCGAGCGCGGGGCGACGATGGGCGCCAGCATGGAGGCCACGCTCGGCTCCGCTCGTGGCTCTCGTGATGGCGCCGAGCGGGGCGCCTCACCAGGCGTGTGAAGGCTCGCGCCCAGCTGCTCTGAGTCAGCTCTACTGCTCATCTGGCGGGGGCTGAAGTCAGCTTCACTGTGCATCTGAGGCGGCTCGAAGTCGGCTTCACTGTCTACCTGGAGCTCGAAGCCGCCCGCGCCCTCGAAGCCCTGCGCCAGCTCCGCCACGGGCACGCGCTCCGTGGCGTCGCCGTCCGCGAGCAGCAGGCCGTCGATGGGTGACTCCACCTCCGCGAAGGCGAGCGCCTCACGCTCACGGCGCCGCGCGACGGCGGGCTGTTGACAGGTGAGCTCATCATCCGTGGCGGCGAACGTCGGTACCCGCGGCGCGCGCGGCACCTCGGGCGCCCACAGCACGTCGGGCGGCGGCGGCGCAGGGTCCGTCTGCGCGAGATCGGTGCGCGGGGTGTCGCCGCGGAGATCGCTGGGCGGCACCTCGCTCCGCCGTGGGTCGCTGCGCGGCGCATCACTTCGTGGCGCATCACTTCGCGGCGCGGGCGAAACCGCGTGGCTCTGTAGAGCGCGGGGCGCGCGGTGTGACGCCTGGTCGCGCGCGCGCATCGTGGCGTCACCCCGCCGGTTCCAAGCTGGCGCCTCCGTCACGTCCGCCACCCGTGGAGACGCCACGCGCTGCGGCCGCTCGAGGGCCGGCGCGCGCGGCGCCACACGCCCCTCGGCCGCGTGACCCTGAACCGGCGCCACGCGACCTGGCTCCGCGTTCGCCTCCGCGAGGCTCGGCAACGCCGCGCTCACCTCTCGACTCAGCCGCGACAGCGCGCGCCGCGCGGCCGCGCGGTTCACCGGGATGAGCCCGGCCTCCAGCTCACGCACCAGCTCCGCCACGCCGCCCGAGCGCCGCGTCGCGCGCAGCAACGCGGGGGGTAGCGGGCGCGACACCCCGAGCAGCTCGCCCAGGTAGGTGCGGAGCAGCTCCCCGCAGCGCTCGCTCTCACACGCCGCGCCGCGCCCGACGCTCACCTCACCGCGCTCGTCCAGCGTGAGGTCCGCCGCCTCGAAGCCGCGCGGCGCCTTGAGCAGCTGATCGGCCGCCGCCAGGATCAAATACCCCGCTACCTCGCCCGCCACTGAAGCGCGCCGCGCCTCCGCCGCCAAGATGATCTGCGAAAGGTTGACCGTCATGTTCGCTCCTCTCTCATGCGCACGCCGCGCTGCCTCAGGTAGGCTTTTGCCTCACGGATACTGTGAGTTCCGTCGTGGAAAATAGATGCGGCGAGCGCCGCGCTGGCGCCACCCTCCGTCAGGCCCGCGTACAGGTGCTCGAGCGTCCCCACGCCGCCCGAGGCGATCACCGGGATGCTCACCGCTCGCGCCACCGCCCGCGTGAGCGGTAAGTCGTAGCCCACCTGGGTGCCGTCGCGGTCCATGCTGGTGAGCAGGATCTCCCCCGCCCCGCGATCCGCGAGCTCCCGCGCCCAGGCCACCGCCTCACGCCCAGCGGCGCGCCGCCCGCCGTGGGTGAACACCTCCCAGCCCGCGTCCCCACGCCGCGCGTCCACCGCGACCACGATGGCCTGCGCCCCGTACGCCGCCGCCAAGCGATCGATGAGCTCGGGCGTCTCCACCGCCGCCGTGTTGATGCTCACTTTGTCGGCGCCCGCCGCCAGCAGCGCTTGGACGTCCTCCTGACGGCTCACGCCGCCGCCCACCGTGAGCGGCGTGTAGACCACGTCCGCGGTGCGCTCGATCACGCCCAGTAGCGCGCTCCGCCCCTCGTGGGAGGCGGTGATGTCCAGGAAGGCGATCTCGTCGGCGCCCTCGGCGTCGTAGCGCTGAGCGCACTCGACCGGATCCCCCGCGTCCCGAAGCGCCACGAAGTTCACCCCCTTCACCACGCGACCAGCGCGCACGTCGAGGCAGGGGATGATCCGTTTCGCCAACATTTTATCTAATGATTACAAATGGTTACGCTTCGGTGACCGCCCCGCCGGGAGCGGCGTGAGGGCGACTTCAGGGTGGGCTCGAGGCGGCCCACCGGTAGCCTCCCTCGGTCTACCCGCTCGCCTCACGCTGGGCCAAGCTCTCGCCCGGGGCCGCGCGCCAGAGCCGTGCAGCCGCGCCGCAAAGGGTATAGTGAGCGCCGAATGAGGGTCTGCAGCGGCTGCGGCAGCGTGAACCATGGGACGGAGCGCTGCGTCGTCTGCGGCGCGGCGCTCGGCGCGCCGCTCGACCCTGCACCAGCGGTAGAGCCCCAGCAGCCCGACGGGGGCTCCCTCCCGACCCGGCTCCAGTACAGCCCTGGCCCCGTCGCACCAGAAGCCGCCAGAGCCCCGGCGCCAGAGCCAGCACCCGCACCTGCGCCACCCGAACCAGCCACCGCACCCGCCGCCGCAGCGCCTGCCCCAGCTGCCGTACCCGCTGCTGCACCTGCGCCAGCCGCCGCGCCGCCCGTCAACCCCAAGCAAACCCTGCTCGGCATCGCCCCCGTCATCCCGGGCGCGCCCGCGGCGCCAGTACCCCCAGCGGCAGCACCGAGCGCGCCGAGCGCACCACCGGCGCCACCCGAGAACCCCAAGCAAACCCTGCTCGGCATCGCCCCCGTGATCCCCGGAGCGGCGGCAGGCGCGGCGCCGCCGAGCGCCGCCAACCCCAAGCAGACCCTGCTCGGCATCGCCCCCACCTCCCCCGCTGCGTTACACGCCGCGGCGCAGCAACCCCCGTCTCCGTCAGCTGCCCTGCCGCAAGCCGCGGAGGGCGCACCGCAAGCTGGCGCCGCCGCCGAGCCAGCGCCAGCCGCGCCAGGCCCGCTGCACCTCCCCTCGAAGAATCAAACCCGACTCGGGGTGGCGATGCCCGGCATCGCGCCGACCCACAGCGCGCCGGGGGGCGCGCCCGTCCCCACCGAGGCGCCAGTGGCGGCGCCGCAGCTCACCTCACCGCGCCGACGCCCCCTGTGGCCCTGGTTGCTCGTCGGCACCCTCGGCCTGCTCGGCGTGCTCATGGGCGTCGGTTACTGGCTGCTCCGGCCCAGCACCCCCGTCAGCGCCCAGCTCGTCAGCTCACCTGATGGTGAGGCGCTGGCCCTGAGCTGCCTCGAGTGCCCCGATGGCAGCCGCGTCGAGCGCGGCGCGGCGAGCGCGGTGTTCACCGCCCATCAAGCGACCCTCCCGCTCTCGGAGCAGCTCGGCGTGGGCGATCACGAGCTCACCATCTCGCTCAGCCGCGGCGGACGCACGGAGACCCTGAAGCTCCCGATTGGCGTCGACTACCGCGCGCACATCGACCTCGGCGCGCTCAAGGATCGAGACCCACCCGCGCTGGCGCTGGTGGTCGAGGCGCGCCCTGGCTCCACCGTGGAGGTTCAAGGTCAGCCGCTCTCACTGGATACGAACGGCCGCGGGGTGTGGCGTGAGGACTTGAGCCTGCAGCTGACCGGCCCTTCGAGCCGCGTCGAGCGCCTGGAGCGCGACGTCGAGTACCAGATCACCCCGCCGGGCGGCGCCCCTCAGCGGGGCAGCGCCAAGCTCCGGATCGGCATCGCCACCCTGGGCGTCGACGCCCCGCTGCCGCGCCTCACCACCGCCAAGCCGAGCTTCATGTTGTCCGGCGTGGCGGATCCGCGCGCCGACGTCACCGTCACCGGTCAGCCCATCAAGCGCGGCGACGCCGGGCGCTTCGCTCAAGCGATGGCGATCTCCAGCCCCGGGGAGACCACCATCCGCGTGAAGGCGACGCTCGCGGACCACGCACCCCGGTTCATCCCACTGACGATCCACCGCATGGACTCACTCGCCGCCGCTGCGGAGAGCTTCCGCAAGCAGCCGACGAAGCGCCTCGCCGAGGTGCGCGCGGCGCTCGGTGAGAGCCGTGGCGTCAAGGTCGCGTGGACGGGGCGCGTGAGCGACGCCTCGAGCGCGCACGGCCGTCAGGTGCTGCTGCTCGACGTGGCCGGGTGCGGCGCAGCCAGCTGCCTCACGCGGGTGGTCTACGCCGGCGAGGCGACGCCCCAGGTGGGCGATCGGATCACGGTGTTCGGAGAGGTGCAGGGCGGCGTCCCAGGGCCGCGCACCGGACAGCTCGTCCCCGAGGTGTACGCGGAGTTCTTGCTGAGCGAGTGACGATGCAGCGCGCGCCCTCCCCCCGAGTCCCTGCCGCAGCGCTCCGCCTTGAGCAGGCGCGCGTCGCTGGTGGCGCCGAGCGCGGCGTGAGTCGAGCTGCCCATCGCCTCATCGGCGCGGTCTGCCGGCTCCGGAGCGAGCCACTGCGCGTCGCCGTGCCCCTGCTCATCGCCTGCGCCTACGCCACCCCGGCGCAGGCGGGCGATCCGGCGGTCGCCACTCGAGTGGTGATCGAGGGTGCGCGGAGCGCGCCCGCGGGGCTCACCCAGAGCGCGTTGCCAGCGCGGTTCAAAGCGGTCGCGGAGGCGCGCGTCGAGGGCAGCATCCTGCCAGCGCCCGTCGCCGACCGCGCGGGCAAGCTGCTGGTGGTGACGAGCACGCGGCACCTGCTCCAGCTGGGCCAAGACGGTGCGCTCGAATGGAGCCGCACCCTACCAGGCTTCCCCACTTCGAGCGTCGTCGTCACCAGCGACGGCACCCGCGTGATCGCCACCAGCGAGGGCCTGTTCGGAGTCGACGCGAGCGGCGAGGAGCGCTTCTTGGCGCGCTCATTCGCCAACCCGCGCCCCGTCCAGCTGGTCGCGTTACCTGACGGGAGCCTGGCGCTCAACTTGGTGCATCAGGTGTTCAAGGTATCGCCGCGGGGCAGGCTGCTCGACCGCGCGAGCTTCAACACCGCGGTGGCGGAGGTGGTGCGGGGTGAGGGTCAGCTCCTGATCGCCCTGGGTAACACCGTCTACGGCTGGCGCCCGCCCGCGCCCCCACGCAAGCTGACGACGTTACCCACGGCCGTGAGGGGCCTCACCCCACGGGGGCGACAGCTGTTCGCGCTGGGCGGCGCCGGGACGACGCGGACGGAGCTGTTCGAGATCGATCTACCGACCTCCACCCATCACCGACGCTGGGAGCTCGAGGGTGTCCACGTCACCCGCTACGCGGTGCTGCCCAACCAAGCGACCTTGAGCATCGCCGCGGCGGGGCTCCTGGTGCACCACGACAAGGAAGGCAGCGAGCGCTCGCGGAGCGTCCCGGTGCCCGTCACCGGGACGGGGCCCGTCGTAGCCCCCCTCGTGCTGATCGACGCGAGCGGCAGGCTCGCGTTCGCGAGCGATGGCACCGGGATCGGCGTGGTGCGCCCCGGCGGCGCCACGACGCGCCAGGACGAGCTGAGCTGCCCAAGCTACGCCGGCCTGGTCGAGCTCGGCCCCGATCGCTACGCCCTGGTGTGCAGCAGCGGCCTGGTCCGCTTCCTGCGCGGCGAGCGACGCTAGCCCATGCGTCAGCCAAGGTGACGCTCGGCGCTCGCACTTCGTCAGTTTGAGGGATGCCCGGCGCTCGGCGGTATCTCGTCAGCTAAGCTGACATACAGCGCTCGACGGCATTTCGTCAGCTAAGGTGACGCACGGCGCTCGACGCACTTCGTCAGTAACGCTGACTTGCGCCCCCCGCGTCACCTGGCGCGGCGCTTGACAGTGCGCTGCCAAACCCCCAACCCTCCTCGCGCCTCTACGAAGAGCCAACCCTCCCGAAGCGCCGAGGCGCTCGCGGAGGCCAACGGTCGGCTCAGACCGAGAAGGATGAGCCGCAGCCGCAGCTGCCGCTGATGTTCGGGTTGCCGAACTTGAAGCCGGAGCCGTGGACGCCCTCCACGTAGTCGACCTGGGTCCCCTCGAGGTACTGGTAGCTCAGGGGGTCGATGTAGAGCCTCACGCCGTTCGACTCAAACGACTCGTCCATGTCGGTGGGGGCGTCCTCGAAGTAGAGGTCGTACTGGAAACCTGCGCAGCCCCCGCCGATCACCCGGAGGCGCAGGCCTTGACCCTGCAGCCCCTCTGCTTCGGCGATCTCCTTGACCTTGTCAGCTGCCAACTCGGTGATCGTGATCATGACTCGCTCCTAGGGGCTCGCGAAGCGGCCCACCAGCCCAGTCTAAGAGACGCCTGCGGCGAACGCCACCCCTCGGCGGTCACCACGGCTCGAGTCGGCGAAAGGCGGTGCCTGGGCCCTGCTCATCGGCCCGAGCCCGGGATGACACAGCGCGTCATTCGCGCTACCCTCCTCTTCCAATGGGACCAGCGCGTGGGATCCAGCGGATGGGACGCGGTTTTTCGGGGCTTGGGGCTCGATAGAAAAATTCCTCGCTCGCGCTGAAACCTCCCGCGGGGTCTTGGCGTAAAGTTGGGTCTCGCCCTAATAATTTGGGTCACACTAAAGTTAAAGGTGACTCGGGAACAAACCGAACCGGGTCGACGCTAGAGCGACACCCCCCTCCCGAACCCTCCGAGCCCCGCCTCCGCGGACCCAGTCATTCCGTTACGTAAGGTAAAATCGCATGGCCTACAGCAACCCTGAAGTCTCCCGATACATCAGCATGGCTCAGTCGATCCCCAAGCTGACCCGCGAGGAAGAGGTGGCGCTGGCCAACGCCTGGTTGACCCAAGAGGACCAGGCGGCGGCCGATCAGCTGCTCACCGCGCACCTCCGCTACGTGGTTGCGATCGCCCTCAAGTACCGCCGCTACGGCCTCCCCATGGGCGACCTGATCGCGGAGGGGAACTTCGGGATGGTCCACGCCCTGAGCAAGTTCGAGCCGGCGCGGGGCAACCGTTTCGTCACCTACGCTGCCTATTGGATCCGCGCGTACATCCTCAACTACATCATCCGCTCCTGGAGCCTGGTGGGCGTTGGGTCCGGCGCGCTCCGCTCCAAGATGTTCTTCAAGCTGCGCCGTGAGCGCGTGCGCGTGACGAACCTGCTCGGCGAAGGCGAGGCGGCGGACCAGGCGCTGGCGGAGCAGTTCGGCGTGACTCAGACGCAGCTGCGGTCGATGTTGCGGCGCCTGGAGTCGCGCGATCTGTCGCTCGACACCAAGGTGTTCGACGACTCGGGCGCCACCCTGCTCGACACCCTCGTCTCCGAGGACCTCGATCAGCAAGCGGTCGACGATCACGAGGTGGAGGCGCTCCGGCGCAGCGCGGTGGAGGAGGCGGTGAAGGTGCTCGACCCGCGTGAGCGCTTCATCGTGGAGGAGCGGTTGATGGCGCACCAGGAGGACGAGCTTTCCCTCGCGGAAATTGGCCGGCGCCTGGGCGTCAGCCGTGAGCGCGCGCGGCAGCTCGAGGCGCGCGCCAAGAAGAAGCTGAAGGCGCAGATCGTGGAGCTCTCACGGGCGCGCGGCTACGACCCGATCGAGCTCGACTCCGCAGCTTGAAGCGCATGCCGCTCGAGGCGCACGCTGCTTGAAGCGCATGCTGCTCGAGGCGCACGCTGCTTGAAGAGCGAGCTTGCGCCGCTCGGGGCCTGCGCCTAAAGAGAGCGCGCTGTTGCGGCGCAGGAGGTCGCCGGGGGCGCGTCGTCCACGTGGTGGGCGGCGCCTCTCGGAGGAAAGTCCGGGCTCCACAGGGCAGAGCGCCAGGTAACGCCTGGTGGGGGTGACCCCGAGGAAAGTGCCACAGAAAACACACCGCCAGGCAGCGCCTGGTAAGGTTGAAATGGTGGGGTAAGAGCCCACCGCGTGGGCGGTGACGCGCACGGCTAGGTAAACCCCGCTCGGAGCAAGGCCAAATAGAGGAGCGCTCGAGGGCTGCCCGCCCAAGCTCCCGGGTAGGCTGCTGGAGGGCCTCGGTGACGGGGCTCGTAGAGGAATGATCTCCAGCGGCGTCGGGGCGACCCGGCGCCGACACAGAACCCGGCTTACGCACCCAACAGCCACTGGCAGGTCCTCGGACCTGCCAGTGTTCTTTTTGGAGCGATCCACCCTGTCAGTAGAGGTGCCTACTGCGTCGCGAACACGAAGGGCACGTTCACCGTGGTGCTGCCGCTCGCCGGCGGGAACTGCCAGCCGCGCACGCGCGCCGCGATGCACGACGAGAGCCCGCGGTAGCCCTTGGGATCCCCGGAGGTGCTGACGCTGCTGACCGAGCCGCTCGGCGCGACCTGAATCGTGACGCTCACTCGCGCGGTGCTCGGGGCGTCGGCGTCGCGGGTGCTGAGCGCGGGCTGCCAGCAGCTGCGGCGGACGCTGGCGGTGTAGGTGCTCACCACCCGCTGCACCGAGGCAGAGTCGAGCGGCTGCCCCGAGCCCGCTTTGGCCGTACCACCTGACGAGCCAGCGGGGCCGCTCGGCCCCGAGGGGCCATCCTTCAGCCCCTGAAGACCCGCGAGGCCTCCCCCCTTCGTCTCCTCGGCGCTCGCGGCGGGCGCCGCTGAGCCGGGCGTGCCAGCGACGCGCGGGTTCATCCCGACCACCTGGGTTGGGACGGGGCCCCCAGCATCGGGCTGTTCGGAGGGCTGCTCAACCGTGTCTGAGGTGCTGGGCGTCTCGGCGGAGGCGGGCTTCGGCTCACCCATCTGCACCGGGACCTCCACGTACTTCACCACTTCCTTCTGTCCGCCGAGCACCACCACGCCGATGGTCACGCCCAGCGCCAGCGCCGCCACCACCGCGAACCAAGCGCGCCCCGCGCTCATCCCGCGCGGCGCTGGGGGCGGCGCCGAAGAGACGCGCGCCTCACGCACGACGCCCTCCGAGCCCGTGATCGGCGCGATGGAGGACAGCGACTCCATCGGCGCGGGGTGCGTGGGCGCGGCCTCAGCCGGCGCTCCACCTGGCGTGCCTTGCGGCGTGTGCCCCAATAGTGGGCGCGGCTGACCAAAGCCCAGCGCGCCGAACCCGAGATCGTCGTCCTCGGGAGCCGCTGCACCAGCCATCGCAGCGCCGCCCGTGCTCGCAGCACCCTCAGCGCTCGAAGCGCCCGCGCCGGTCGGCGCCGCCGCTTGGGGCACGTTCGCCGCCAGGCTGGCGACGGCCAAGCCCACGAGCGGAGACACCGGCGCCGCCGAGCTCCTCGACTCCTCGAGCAGCGTCATCAGCTCAGGGAAGCTCGACAGCGGCCGCCAGTCTTCGAAGCCCTCCTTCCACACCAGCGTGCTCGGCGTGACGACACCCGACGCCATCCGCTCCTTGAGCCCCGCTGGGGTGAGCGGGCCCTCGGGGCTGCCCCCCACGCCCACGAACCACTCGGGCTGCGCCGCGACGCTCCCAGCGCCCTCATCCATCGCGCGCGTGAGCGCGGCCGCGAGGCCCGCCGAAGCGATCACCGTCACGTCGTCTTCCGACTCGGAGTACGGCTGGCTCGCCTCGGGCCTGGAGGGCTCGGGCGGCAGGCCCAGCTCGGTGCGGGCGGCCTCGTCTTGCTCGACGAGCGGCTGCGATGCGCTGGATGATCGGCTCAGAGCGGGCTCCGAAGCCAACGCCCCCTGCGAGGGCGCCGAGGCCGCAGGCTTGGCAACGCTGGGGCGCGCGCCAGCGACACCCGTGGGCCGCGGCGCACCGGCGACGCGAGGCGCTGCAGCACGCGGCGCCGTGGCAGCGCGCGGTGCAGTGGCCGGAGCGCGCGGCGAAGCCAGCGGTGAGGAGCCCACGCGCGACGCCGGGCGCGCTGCAGCGACTGGAGCGCGCGGCGAAGCGATGGGGGCGCGCGGCGACGCCGCGGGGGCAAGCGGCGAGGCCGTGGGAGAAGAGCCTGGCGTTGCGGCGCTGGGACGCGCGGCAACGGGCCGCGGTGCGGGGGCCGCCTTGGCGGGCGCCGCGGATGGCTGCGCCGCGGCGCTCGGAGCCACCGCAGCGGCGCTCGGAGCCACCCCACCGGTGGGCGCCGCGGGCGCCTCCGAGGCCAGGGCAGCTTGGTTCACGTGGATGAGGTAGTCGCACTTGCGACACTTCATCTTCACGTTGCGACCCGCGACCTTCTCGTCGGCGATCTGGTACTTCGCTTTGCAGCTCGGGCAGAGGAACTTCATGCGGTCAATGCCGGGGTCGGGCGCCCCGTCGGGGGGAGGGCGTTCGGGGGAGCCTAGCGCACCCACCCTGGAGCAGGCACGCCTATAGCAGGCCTCTGGATCCTACAGCAGACTAACCAGGTGCTCCTTGATCGAGGTCCGAGTGGCCTCGTCTGGCGCGAGGTTCAGGGCGCGCTGCCAAGTCTCCGTCGCCTTGTTCCGAAAACCCGCCTTTTGGTACAAAATGGCCAGGTTCTTCACGGCGGGGAAATGCCGTGAGTTGATCTCCACCGCGGTCTCCAGCTCGCTGATGGCCTCGTAGACGAGGCCGCGCTTGCCGTACAAAAGACCCAGATGGAAGTGGAGCCGGTAGGCGAGCGGGTCGATGCTGATCCCTTGGCGCAGGTGCGCCATGGCCTCATCGACGCGCCCCGCCTGGTAAGCCGCGACCCCCAGCGCCAGCTCACGCTCGGCCTCCTCGGAGATGGCCTGACTATCCTTGGACTCCTCCAAGGTGGCGCCCTGGAGCGCGCTCTCCACCGCCCGCGTCACGTCGGCGATCTTGAACGGCTTCTCGATGTAGTGCTCCACCCCGCATGATTGCCGCAGGTCTTCCGCGTAGCGCCAGCCGCGGTAAACCGCGCTGATCATGATGATGGGGATCGCCCCGTAGCGCTGGCTGCCCTTGATGCGACGCGCGATCTCGAAGCCGTGCACCTCCGGCAACATCGCGTCGAGGATGATGAGGTCAGGCCGGTGCTCCTTCACCATGCGCAGCGCCGCGAGGCCGCGATCCACCTCCACCACTCGGTAGCCCTTGGACGACAACAGCCGCGCCAGCATCCGGCGGATCTCCGCCTCGTCGTCCACCACCAACACCGTCTTGTGACCCGGCGCGAGCGGCGGACCGCCGTCGGGCAGATCGGCGACCACGCTGAGCTCCTTCGAGACATCGCCGAAGTCGTCGTCCTCCACCTCGTCCGCTCGCGAGGCGCGACCCACGGCGTCATCCACCACCACCCCGGGCGCCTCCCAGCCAGCCCCTGGCCCTGAGGCGTAGCCCACCGCGATCTCCGTGCGACCCGGCTCGGACGAGCCGGGGCTGAGCGACAGCGGCGCCTCGGCGAACGGATCGCCCTGCGAAGCGACGCCCGGCGTCAGCCCCAGGCGCTCGAGCACCTCCGGCGGACACCGGGGCCCGATGTAGTAGTCCTCCCCGCGCGCCTTGTGGCTGTACGCCTCCTCGATGACGCGGCTCAGCGCGCCCTCCAGCGCGATGTAGGCGTAGACCTTCTTGCCGGTCACGAACTCGAGCTCGTCCACCACCTTCTTCTCGGCCGGGTTGGCCATGGCGATGAACAGCCGGTCGTCCTTCACCAGCACCGGCAAGATGAGGTGCTTCTCCGCGATCTCCCGTGGCAAGAGCTCGAGGTCATCGAGCCGTAAGCAGATCTGACTGAGGTCGATGCCGGGGATCCCGTGCTGCTCGCTCAGCGCCTTCAGCGCGGCGACGTCGTCGATCGTCCCCTGCTCGGCGAGCCGCGAGGCGAGCCGCCCACCCGACGCACCGCGCTCGGCCAGCGCCTTCTCGAGCTCCTCCGGCGTCAAGGCGCGCTGCTGGAGGAGGATGCGGCCGATCTGCTTCTTGCTCATCGCCGGGTGGGATTATCTACGAGAACCTCACGCCAGGGTACCAAACTTTGCCGCGCTCCCGTCACGCGGGGAGCAGACTTGGTGACGCCTCACCACGCGGGGTGCTGCGGTTCGGGGTTCGGGGGTTTGCCTGCACCGCGCCGCGCGCGCCGCGCTAGGCTGTGCTTCGCCGTCGCGATGCGCCGCACGCTAGCCGAGCCGCTGGAGCGTGCGGTGCGCCCACTCGGCGTAATCACCGCGGAGCACCGCCTCGCGCGCGCTGCGAACCAGCTCTTGGTAGTAGTGCACGTTGTGGAGGGACATCAGCCGGTGCCCGAGGATCTCGCCGGCTCGATACAGGTGCCGGAGGTACGCACGGGAGTACCCCCCGCGGCACGCAGGGCAGCCGCACTCCGGGTCGATGGGCATCAGCTCGCGGGCGTAGCGCGCGTTCTTGATGGACAGCCGCCCCGTCCGGGTGAAAAGCTGTCCGTTTCGCGCGTTGCGCGTCGGCAGCACGCAGTCGAACACGTCCACCCCCGCGCCGATGCCGATGATGAGATCCTTGGGCGTCCCGACGCCCATCAGGTAGCGGGGCCGCTTGGGATCCACCTGGGGCACCAGCTTCACCAGCGACGCGTGCATCGCCTCCGGCGGCTCCCCCACGCTATACCCGCCCAGCGCGAGCCCATCGAGCGGCAGCGCCTCGAGCTCACGCGCGTGGCGCAGGCGCAGCTCGTCGGACAGCCCGCCCTGGATGATGCCGAACAGCGCTTGGTCAGGTCGCTTGACCGCCAGGCAACGCTCGGCCCAGCGCGTGGTGCGCGCCGCGGCGTCCACCAGATCGGCGAAGCTCGAGCCCGCGGGAGCGCACACGTCGAGCTGCATCGCGATGTCGGCGTTCAGCTCCCCCTGCACGCGCATCGACTCCTCCGGCGAGAGCAGCCGCTTCGAGCCATCCAGGTGAGACCGGAAGGCGAAGCCCTCCTCGCTCACGTCACGCCGCGCCGCGAGGCTGAAGGCTTGGTAACCGCCGCTGTCGGTCGCGATGGCGTGAGGCCAGCGCGCGAACTCGTGGAGCCCGCCGTGCGCCGCCACCAGCTCCGAGCCGGGGCGCAGCCACAGGTGGTAGGTGTTGGAGATGAACAGGCGCACGCCGGCCTCGTCGAGCTCGGCGGGGCTGAGCGACTTCACCGTGGCCTGGGTGCCCACCGGCATGAAGATGGGCGTGGGGATGCTGCCGTGGGGTGTCTTCAGCACCCCCGCGCGCGCGTCACCGCAGGTCGCCGTCACCTCGATCTCAACCATCGCTCAGCCTCTCAGGGATCCACATGGCGTCACCGTAGGACAAAAACCGATAGCCGCGCGCGAGCGCATGGGCGTAGGCCGCGAGCAGCCGCTCGCGCCCCGCGAGCGCGCTCACCAGGGCGAGCAGCGTGCTCTTCGGCATGTGAAAATTGGTGAGCAGCGAGCTCACCGCGCGAAACCGGTAGCCCGGCTGGATCAAGAGCCGCGTTTCCCCGAGGAAAGGCGCCACCCCCTCGGGGCTCGCCGCCGACTCGAGCGCCCGCACCACCGTGGTGCCCACGGCGACCACCTGACGCCCGTCATGAACAGCCTGACTGACGACCTGGGCGGTGGCGCTCGGCACCTCGACCCACTCCGCGTGCATCGGGTGCTGATCCAGATCTTCCGTGGACACCGGGCGGAAGGTGCCGAGCCCGACGTGGAGCGTCACGAACGCCAGGGTGACGCCGCGCGCCGCGAGCCGCGTGAGGTGCGCCTCCGTCAGGTGCAGCCCCGCCGTCGGCGCCGCCACGGAGCCGAGCACCCGCGAGAACACGGTCTGATAGCGCGCGGCGTCCTCTACATCGTCAGGTCTTTTGACGTAAGGTGGGAGCGGCACGTGACCGAAGCCGGCGAGCGCCTGCTCCAACGCCTCCCCCTCCCCCAGGCCCTCGAGGCGCAGCGTGAGGGTGCCATCGGCGTCCTTCGCCTCCACCTCGGCGTGACCGATAGGGAGCACCAAGCGCGCGCCGGGGCGGAGCGGCCGATTGGCGCGCCCAAGGGCGCGCCAGCGGGTGCGCTCCTCGCCGAGCGGCGTGAGCAAGAACAGCTCCACGCGCCCTGAAGAGCCAGCGCGGGTGGCGTGGAGCCGCGCGTGGCGCACCCGGGTGTCGTTCAGCACCACCACGGCGCCGGGCGGCACGCGCTCCGCGAAGGAGGACACGACGGCATCTTCGAACGCCTGCCCGAGCACCAGCATCCGAGCGCCGCCTCGCTCGGCGCTCGGACGCTGCGCGATGGCGGCCTCCGGCAGCTCATAGTCGAACAGCTCGGCGCGCACGGGGCCGGGTTTAGCCGCTCGTCGCGTAGGGCGCTACCCAACCCCCAACCCGATCAGCTGCTCTGACTGCGGGCGTCGTAGGAGACGCCGAGGCGCGTCATCTTGCGCCACAGCGTGGTGGAGCTGATGCCCAAGATCTCGGCGGCGCGCTCGCGGTTGCCCTCCGACGTGCGGAGCGCGCCCTCCACCGCGGCGCGCTCGGCGGCGTCCACCAAATCCGCCAAGGTCTTGCCGGTGGTGGTGGCGGGGGTGCGCGGCGCCTCGGGGAGGATGTCATCCAGCGTGATGAGGCCGCCCGCAGCCAGCGCGACCGCCTGCTCCACCATGTTCTCCAGCTCGCGCACGTTGCCCGGGTACTCGTACTGCTGGAGGCGCTCCATCACGCCGTCCCCCAGCTTGGTGCGCGTCTTCATCTTGCGGTTGTACTTCTCGAGGAAGAACTCGACGAGCAGCGGGATGTCCTCGCGCCGCTCGCGCAGCGGCGGCAGGTGGAAGCGCGCCACGTTGAGCCGGTAGTACAAATCCTTGCGGAAAGTCTTCTCCTCGACCGCCTGCGCCAGGTCCACGTTGGTGGCGGCCATCACCCGCACGTCCACCCGCACCGCGCGGTTCTCGCCGATGCGGCGCACCTCGCCGTCTTGAATCGCGCGCAGCAGCTTGGCCTGAAACGTCTGCGTCGTCTCCGCGATCTCGTCGAAGAAGAAGGTGCCGCCGTCGGCCTCCTCGAACAAACCGCGGCGCGCCGTCATCGCGCCGGTGAAGGCGCCGCGCGCGTGACCGAACAGCTCGCTCTCCAGCAGGGTCTCGGTGATGGCCGCGCAGTTCACCATCACGAACGGCTTGTCCGCGCGGCGGCTGTTGGCGTGGATCGCCCGCGCCACCTGCTCCTTACCGGTGCCGCTCTCCCCGGTGATGAGCACCGTGGCGTCCGTCGGCGCGATTTTCACGACGCGGCCGAGCACGTCGCGCACCGCCTGAGAGCGCCCGATGATGTTCTCGAAGTGGTACTTGTCGCGGAACTCCTGGGCGAGCAGCTGCACCTGACCGTGCAGGCGCCGGCTCTCGAGCGCCTTCTGCACCTTGACCTGCAGCTCCTGCTCGGTGAACGGCTTCTGGATGTAGTCGAAGGCGCCGAGGCGCATCGCCTCCACGGCGCTCTCGATGGTGCCGTAAGCCGTCATGACGATCACCTCGGTGATCGGCTGCTCGCGCTTGATCTGGCGCAGCACGTCGATGCCGTCCGTCTCCCCCATCCGGAGATCCGTCAGCACCACGTCGTAAGCGCCGGTGGACCCGAGCTCACAGCCCTGCTTGCCCTCCTCCGCCTCGTCCACGTCGTAGCCGCTCCCGCGCAGCATCATGGCCAAGGTGGTGCGCATGTTGCGCTGGTCGTCGACGACGAGGATCTTCCCCACACTCATAATCTAAAGTCCCCTCGAGCCGCGCGGCGCCTCGACACTCGCGACTAGAAACGTCCTCGCGCGGTGAGCATCGCCCGATCCTCGGTGACCTGGAGATCGACGGGCGGCGCCACGCGCCCAGCCACCCAGCGCCCGCGCTGGCCAACTCGGCTAGGGCCATCGAGATCTTGGATCAAGAGGAAGGTCCCGACCCCGACGCCCACCAAGCCGACGCCGAAGCCGATGTTGGTCAGGAGGCGGTTCTGCTTGAAGCGATCGAGCGCCTCTTGGGTCGGCGCCTGGTTGTAGTCGTCCTCCGCCGCGTTCACCTGCAACCCGAACACCACGCCACCGATGAGCCCCAACGCACCCACGCCGTAGGCAGCCCAGGTGAGCGGACGGATCCCAGTCGACGCCTCCGGCGTGTCCTGAGCCGGGCCCGCCTCATCGGCGGCGCCGGTGGTGGCCTTGGCGGGGAGCAGGGTGGTGAGGTCGACGCTGCGCTCGGTGCCGGCCACCAGCGCGATCACGCGCTCACCGGAGCCATCGACGTCCACCAGGGTGACCCGGTGCTCGCCGGGGAACAGGTAGACGCGCGCGCCGCCACGGAACTCCTCATCGCCGATCCGCGCGCGCAGCTGCTGGCTCCCCACCAGCTCGATCACGCCGAGCTTGGGAGAGATGCGGGTGAGCCGATCGGTGGCGTCGATGCGGTCTTGCTCGTTGGCGGCGGCGAGCGCCAGCACCGCTTGATAGGCGCGCGCCGCCTTGGCGTACTCGCCCGCTTTGTCCCAGGCGTCCCCCGCGTTGATGAGCGGCGCCGGGTGAGGCTTGTGCTTGTAGGCCTGCTCGAAGCCGTGCGCCGCCTCCACGTAGCGCCCTTCGCTGAAGGCGCGCTGCGCGGCGTCGAAGAAGCGGCGCGCGGCGTCCCCCTCACCCTCCTGCGCAGCCTCGGCGTCCTCCGGCTCCGCGGCGAGCGGCGCGGCGACGCCCGTCAGCCCGAGTCCCACTCCGAGCCCGAGCAGCATCGCCCAACGCCTCACCTGACGAGCGCGACCGAAGGGCACCCCGCGGCTCATCGAGCCGTCGCGCGAGTCGGACGCGACGAGCCCCGCCGCGGGCGTGGGGGTGAACCAGGACGTGAACCAGGACGAGAAGCAGGGCGCGGTCGCCTGGGAGGCGACGCGGCTGGTGACGACCGCCCGAGGGAGATCGAGGGGCACGCTGCGGCGGAAGCTGAGCTGAGTGTTCATCGAGGCGGTAGGATCCTTAGCGCAAATGCTAACATGACTCCCCAATGCTCGGCCCAAGCTTACATCGGCAGCCCGCGGTTCAGGTGAGGCGGGGTGCTACCCCGTCCGCCGGCCTCCTCTCCATCCTCGCCGCGGGGCTCTTCGCGGGCGCTTGCTTCAAGTCCTTGGATGAGTCGCTCCTCGACGGCGCGAGCGGCGCCGGCGCGGGGGCGACGGGCGGGCTCGCGGGGACGGGCGGCGCCGCGGGCAGCGCGGGGGTGGGCGGCGGCGGAGCGGCCGGTGGAGGTGCCGGGGGTACCGGCGGCATCTTGGAGGACGCCGGCCCCGACGTGAACGACGCCAGCGACGCGGAGACGCCCATTCAGGTGCTGCCCCACGACCCAGCGCGGTTCCCGGCGACGTCCATCGCCGGAGCCACTGGTAACTCCCTGATCAGCGTCGACGGCAGCTTCGCCTACTACATCCTGGCCGACACCTCGACCCAGACGCCCACCAAGGTGCCCCTCACCGGCGGTAGCGGCGCCGCGGCGGGGGGTGATGCGCTCGACAACGCGTCGTACATCCTCGGCCCACCCCAGAGCCTGTTCCTCTACCTGGGGGTCGGTAATCAGGCCACGGAGGACGGCCGCATCGTGCGCTTCTTCAAGGAGCCCGAGAGCACCAACCCCGCGGTAGAGCTCACCCACGCGCACCGCATGGGCCGCGTCACGGCGATGGTAGCGACCACCTCCGCGCCGTTTTACCTGTTCGCCGTCGCCAAGACGGCCGGGCCCGGTCAGCCACACATCCTGCGCGCCGACATGGCCGGTGGCGGCAGCCAGCTGGAGGCCATCTACACCGACCCCACCGGCAACCGGACCGGCGGCGCCCTGGTCGCGCAGCGCGGCTGCGTCTACTGGACCACCAATGGTGGGGTCTACACCGTGCCCTACGCCGGCGGCGATCGAGCGGCGGCGCTGGCCACCCAGGTGAGCGACGCCACCAGCCTGGCCAGCGACGGCACGCGCCTGTTCGTCGCCCGCGCCGACGGGAGCATTTGGCAGCGCCCGCTGCTCGGCGCGAGCTGCGATGGGAGCGGTCCCCCGGAGCAGCGGATCTTGAGCGGGTTCACGGGCGCGACGGAGCTGGTGTCGTACGCGCGGCGCCTGGCCTTCATCGCCAGTGACTCGGAGCTCGGCGAAGGCGGTGTGTTCAGCTACGACTTGGACGCGCGGGTGGTGGAGCAGGCGGTGCCCGCCAGCGTCAACGCGAGGCTGCTGCGGCACAGCGGGCCGCGCCTCGTGTACCGCACCTCGAGCGGCACGATCGCACGGGTGCCTGACGGCACCTGATCGCGCGGGTGGCTGACGGCTCGCGGGGTGACGGGAGGCACCTGGCACGTGGTGAGAGCGCCTCACGGCTCACGCGGTGCAATCGCCGGTACGGCTGGCTGACGATTCGGGGCGGACCGATACGGCTAACTGACGAGTCGTGCAGCGCACGGGCGCCTGACGGCTCACGCCACCGCGCCCAAGGTACGTCTACCTGACGGGTATCAGCGGTAGGGGTTGTCGCGCGGCAGGGTGCTGGTGGTCTGCGGCACGGGGACCGGAGCAGGAGCTGGCGCCGCGGCAGGGCCGGGCGCCGGACGCGGGCCGGCAGCGGGGCGAGGACCGGGGACCGGGCGCTGCAGGGCGGCCCCAGCGTCCTCCTCCACTTCGAAGCCATCGATCGACTCCCCGCTGGGCAGCGCCGCAGGAGCGGGCGATGGAGCCGGGGTCGGCGCGGCCGCGGGCTCGGGTGGCGGCGCTTGCAAGGTCACCACGGTGGTGGCGGGCCCACGGCGGAGCACCAGCGCCACGCTCACCAGCGCCACCACGAAGAGCACCCCCGCGAGCGTCGCCCACAGCCAGGTGTTGCTCCGCGCCGGCGTCCGCACGCTCACCGAGTGCGGCACCCCTGCGTTCGTGGAGCCCCCCGCGAAGCCGAGCCCGCTCGTCTGGCTCGGCGCCGAGCCCACGCCCGAGCCCGTGCCCGAGAGCGGCCCCGCGTCCCAGTTTACCGCGGCGAGCGGCGCCCCACCCGCCTTGAGCGCCGCGCGGATCCCCTGACGGCGCTGCTCGATGCGCTCCCCCAGCACGCGCCGGAGCAGCGAGCCGACGCCGCTCCGCGGCACCACGATGCGGTGATCCAACAGGTAGCGCTCGAGGTCCGACGCGAGCTCCTCCGCCGTCTGGTAGCGGAGCTCGATGTCGCGCTCGAGCGCGCGCAGCACGATGCGCTGGAGCTCTTCGGGGTACTCCGGATCGATGCCCCGCGGCTCCGGGATCTTCCCGTTCACCACCAAGTGCAACGTCTCCGCGTCGTGCTCACCGCGGAACAGGCGCCGCGTGGTGGTGAGCTCGAAGAGCACGATCCCCAAGGCGAAGATGTCAGCGCGCCTGTCTACCGACTTCCCGCGCGCCTGCTCCGGCGACATGTAGCCGAACTTACCTTTCAGCTGCCCGGCCTGAGTCGCCTCCCCCAACCTGCCCATCGCCTTGGCGACGCCGAAATCCACCAGCTTGATGCCGCCGTCGGTGCCGATCAGGATGTTGTGCGGGGAGACGTCGCGGTGCACCACGCCCAGGTGCTGCCCATTCGCGTCGCACAGCTCGTGCGCCGCGTGCAGCCCGCGCGCCGCGTCGGCGATGATGCGCACCGCCATCTCCGGCGGGATGGGGCGGCGCTTACCCGACTCGGCGATCAGGGCGTGCAGCGAGTCCCCCTCGACCCACTCCATGGCGAGGAACATGACGCCGTCCACCTCGCCGACCTCGTACACCTCGACCACGTTCGGGTGACGGATGGCGCCGACCAGGCGCCCCTCGTCGATGAACATATCGACGAACTCCTGATCACCCGCCAGCTCGTGGTGGATCGCCTTGAGCGCGACGAGGCGCTCGTCCTCCACGCGCGGCGCGTGATCGCGCGCGACCCACACGGTGGCCATCCCGCCGCGACCGATCCGCTGCAGCAGCTCGTAGCGGCCGAGCCGCTTGCCGGGGGTCAGTTCATCCGTCGTCACTCGACTTCATCTCACTCGAGGACCGAACCGCACCCTCGCTCCCACCAGATTAGCTGCCCCTTCGGCGCCCGCGTCAAGCAGCCCGAGCACCCAGCCACGCTCTACTGGATCTCAAGCGCCACGCCGGATCTCGAGCGCCACCGGATCTCGAGCGCCCGCCAGTCTCGAGCGCTGCAGGTCTCGAGCGCCCGCCAAGGCACCTCCTTGCCTATCAGCGCGCCCGCAGCGGGGCGGCTTGACGCACCACAGCAAAGACGGCGCGCGTCGAGCGGCCGCTAGGCGCTCGCAGTCCGCCGCCGCGCAGTGACTGTTCGCGCAGCGACTCGCCGGGCGCCGCGCGCCCCGTTCAGGCAAACCCCCAAACCCGTAAAAAAACGGGCACCGACTCCCCAGCGGCCAGGACGAACGAACGGCTGCCTGACTGATGTCGGGCGGTGGCTGTCAGGCGGTGTGGCGCTCGAGCATCGCGGCCAGGCGCGGCGCGGCGTCTTCCACGTGGCGAGCGGCGCTCGGGCGGAGCCGCTGGTACGCCTTCTTGATGACCGGCTTGTCGCTGGACTCGGCGCGCGCGTCGGTCACCTCGAGCAGCGCGGAGGCCACCCGGGCGCGCTCGGCGACCAAGTGCTCCCCCGGCGGCTTCCCGGCCTGGAGCGCCTCTTGATAGACGGGGTCGAGGCGATCGAGGAAGTCGTCCAACAAGTGGCTCACCACCTTGCGCACGAACCCCGGCTGGATCCCCTTGACGGTGGCGTAGGCGGCCTTGATGGCCAAGCCACTGACGCCCCCTTTGTCCGCCACCTCCGCGTCGAGCACCGTCAGCGCATCGTCGATCACCGCCGCGCGGCGCTCCCCAACCCCCAAAAGCTCCTTCAAAGTAGCCATCTGGGGCCGGCGCTTATCACGCCACGTGCGCCCGAGCAACGCGCGCACTTTTTCGATGCCCAGCTCGCTTCGCTGCGCTAGCGTCCGCGCCACTATGGGAACCCCGCAAGACGCACGCGCTCGGCGCCGCCAGAAGGTCCGCCGCGCGAAGAAGAACAACGAGTGGCTGGCCAACCGCGCCCAGGAGAACGCCGAGGCGGACAAGCCCAAGGCCCCCGCCAAGACCGCGACCTGATCGCTCGTCCCGCTCTCGAGGTCGTTTCGGCCTTCGGTTTCGGGCAGGGTGGTTCACCGCCGGCCGACCTCCTTCGGTCGGCGCGCGCGTTTTTGACCTCCAACGAAGCTCCGCTGACGGCGTCATGTGAAGCGGCGGGGCGCGCCACGAGCCACCTCGATGACGCTGAGCCTGGCGCGTGTCTTCTTTTTTGGGGGTTTGCCTGAACGGAGCGCGCGGCGCCCGGCGAGTCGCTGCATGAACAGTCGCTGCGCGGCGGTGGGCCGCGAGCGAGCGCCTGACCGCCGCTTGACTCGGGAAGCCGCGTTCCCAAGATTCACGAGCCGAGCGGCCCTCGTCTGGTAGAGCCGAGCTTCACTCCCCCGCTCTGAGACCCCCTGAAACAGCATGGCTACTCGGAGACAGTCGGAGGAAGACGGCGGGCTCGAGCTCGCCGATCGCCCTCAGGTGAAGCGCCCGCGGCGCTTCAACGTGGTGTTCCACAACGACGACTACACCACGATGGAGTTCGTGGTGCATGTGCTCACGCGCTTCTTCCACAAGAGCGAGACCGAAGCGACGCAGATCATGCTCCAGATCCACTACAAGGGTTACGGCATCGTCGGCGTCTTCACCCGCGACGTCGCCGAGACGAAGGTGGCGCAGGTGATGGGGTACGCGCGGGAGCACGGTCACCCGCTGCGCTGCACCGCGGAGCCCGAGGGCTTCGGCGAAGGTGAGGAGGACTCATGAAGCTCAGCCCTGAGGTCGAGATCGCCTGCTCACTCGCCATCCGTGAGGCGGAGCGCCGCCGCCACGATCTCGCCACCGTGGAGCACCTGCTCTACGCGCTGCTCCACGACGATCACACCGCGAGCGTCGTGCGCCAGAGCGGCGGTGACGTGACGCGCATCAAGCAGAGCCTGGAGCGAGTGCTCGAGCAAGAGCTCCCCGCGGTGCCCGGCGAGGGCGCCGTCGCGAGCTCACCTTCACGCGGCTTCCACCGCGTGCTCCACCGCGCGGCGATCCACGTGGAGAGCAGCGGTAAGGAGGAGCTCAAGGGCTTCAACCTCTTGATCGCCATCTTCAGCGAGCAGGACACCCTCGCGGCGCAGGTGCTCGAGGAGCACGGCGTCACCCGCTACGACGTGGTGAACTTCGTCTCCCACGGCGTCAGCCGCGGCGCGGACGAAGACGACGATGACGTCGCCCACGCGGGCGACGGAGGCCCCGGCGAGCAGGCGCCCGGCCGCGCCCTGGATAAATACGCAGTCAACCTGACTGAGAAGGCGCGCGAGGGAGACGTCGAGCCGCTGATCGGGCGCGAGAAAGAGATCCGGCGCGCGGTTCAGGTGCTCGCGCGGCGACGCAAGAACAACCCCCTGTTCGTCGGCGACGCGGGGGTGGGCAAGACGGCCCTGGTGGAGGGCCTCGCCGCGCGCATGGCGGCTGACGATCTGCCGGAGCCGCTGCGCGGCTCCAGCGTGTGGGCGCTCGACATGGGCGCGCTGCTCGCCGGCACCAAGTTCCGCGGCGACTTCGAGGAGCGGATCAAGGCGGTGCTGAAGGAGCTCGGCGCGATCAAGGACGCCATTTTGTTCGTGGACGAGCTCCACACCGTGGTCGGCGCGGGGGCCACCAGCGGCGGCACCATCGACGCCTCCAACCTGCTGAAGCCGGCGCTCTCGAGCGGCAAGCTGCGCTGCATCGGCGCCACCACCTTTGAAGAGTACCGCTCTCACCTCGAGCGCGACCGCGCGCTGGCCCGGCGCTTCCAGAAGATCGAGGTGCTGGAGCCGAGCGAGGCGGAGACGGTGCAAATCCTGAAGGGGCTCCAGCCCCGGTATGAGGAGTTCCACCAGGTCAGCTACGAGGAAGAGGCGCTCATCGCCGCCGCGCGGCTGGCGCAGCGGCACCTCCACGACCGCAAGTTGCCGGACAAGGCGATCGACTTGATGGATGAGGCGGGCGCCGACGCCAAGCTCGAGGAGGGCGCGGGCGCGGTGGTCAACGTCGCGCGGATCGAAGAGGTCGTCGCGCGCATGGCGCAGATCCCACCGCGCCAGGTGTCGGCCAATGATCGCAGCGCGCTGAAAGACCTGGAGGCGGAGCTGGGCCGCGCGGTGTTCGGGCAGGAGCGCGCGCTGCGCGAGGTCGCCACCGCGATCAAGCTGGCGCGCGCCGGGCTCAGGCCACCGAACAAGCCGATCGGCTCCTACCTCTTCACCGGCCCAACCGGCGTGGGCAAGACGGAGGTGGCGAAGACGCTGGCGCGCGTCATGGGGATCGAGCTCATCCGCTTCGACATGAGCGAGTACATGGAGCGCCACACCGTGAGCCGCCTGATCGGCGCGCCGCCTGGCTACGTGGGCTACGATCGGGGCGGCCTCCTGACGGAAGCGATCGCCAAGACGCCGCACGCGGTGCTCTTGCTCGATGAGATCGAGAAGGCGCACCCCGACGTGTTCAACGTGCTCTTGCAGGTGATGGACAATGGGCGCTTGACTGACAATAACGGCAAGCAGTCCGACTTCAGCAACGTCATCTTGATCATGACGAGCAACGTCGGCGCGGCGGATTTGGCGCGGCGCAAGCTGGGCTTCGGTCAGGCGGAGACGCGCGGCGACGGCGATCACGCGTTCAAGAACACCTTCAGCCCTGAGTTCCGGAACCGCCTGGACGCGCGCATCGCCTTCGATCCCTTGAGCCCGGAGGTGATGGGCCACATCGTGGACAAGTTCGTGCTCGAGCTGAAGGAGCAGCTCGGCGAGCGCGCGGTGACGCTCTCCCTCACCGCGGCGGCCAGGGACTACTTCGCGGAGAAGGGCTACGATCGCGACTTCGGCGCTCGCCCGCTCGGCCGCGTGCTCCAGGACGAGATCAAGTCGCGCCTCGGCGACGAGCTGCTGTTCGGTGAGCTCGCGGAGGGCGGCCACGTGGAGGTGGACGTCGAAGGGGGTGAGGTGAAGCTCCGCTTCACGCGCGCAGCGGCCGAAGGCAGCTGAGTCATCCGTAGAGCTGACCGCGGATCGTACGCTGAACCTGGCGTGCGAGATCGTCGGCAGGGCTGACTGAGCAACCCCGCGTGACGCCAGGGTTCATCCGTGGAGCTGACCAAGCCCCGAGTGGCGCGGGTCGCCTGTCGAGCTGACGTGAGCGGCTCAGCCGCGCGCCTCGGCCAGGCTATGGAGGCCGGGCCGCTTGGCGTTCACCAGGATGCTCATGTTGCCGTTCGGGTGCTTGTTGTCGCGCATCAACTGGTGACTCTCACCGGTCTCGCTGAACTCGAACACGCGCGACAGGCACGGATCCACCTTGCCCTGGATGACCAGGTCGTTGACGCCCGCCGACTGCGCGTCGTTGGCGAAGTGGGAGCCCTGGAGCCGCTTCTGCCGCATCCAGTGGTAACGCAGGTCGAGCGTCGCGTTGTAGCCGGTGGTGCCCGCGCAGATCACCACCATGCCGCCGGTGTCGCACACGAAGATGGAAGTGGGGAGCGTGGACTCCCCGGGGTGCTCGAACACGATCGTCGGGTTCCGGCGCTCCCCGAGCGCCTCCCAGAACGCCTTGCCAAACCCCCGAGCCCCCTTCACCCAGCGGCCGTAGGCGGCGTCGTCAGTCCAGTGCGGCAGCATGCCGAAGTGGGTGAACTGCTTGCGGTTCATCACCCCCACGGCGCCGAGCTGCTTGCAGTAGTCCGCCTTGCTGTCGTCACTCACCACCGCGACGGCGCGGCCTCCGGCGGCCGCCACGATCTGGATGGCCATGGAGCCGAGCCCACCGGCGCCGCCCCAGATCAGCACCGGGTCGCCGCCCGTGACCTCGTTGCCAGGCCAGCCGTGGAGCATGCGGTAGGCGGTGGCGCCCACCAGCATGTAAGCCGCGGCCGCCTCCCAGGTGAGCTGCGGCGGTTTCGGTAGGCACTGGTGATCTTGCACCTTGGTGAACTGGGCGAAGCTCCCCCAGTTGGTCTCGTAGCCCCAGATGCGCTGGCTCGGGGCGAGCATCGGATCTTTCCCCGCGAGCACGTGGGGATCCTGCGGGTCCCACACCCCGCAGTGGACCACCACCTCGTCCCCCACCTGGACGCTCGTGACCTCCGAGCCCACCGCCCACACCACCCCGCTCGCGTCCGAGCCGCCGATGTGAAACTCCTCGGTTTCGCCAGCCTTCTGACGCGCCGCGATCACGTCCACCGGCACGCCGAGCGCGGCCCACACGTTGTTGTAGTTCACGCCCGCCGCCATCACGTAGACCAGCACGTCACGCGGCCCCAGGGTTGGCAGCGGCAGCTCTTCGAGCTGGAACGCGTCGCGGGGCTCACCGTAGCGCTCCTTGCGGATGACCTGCGCGAGCATGCGCTCGGGCAGCACGCCAAGCTCTGGGATCTCACCGAGGTCGTAAACGGGCTTCGCCATCGGGCGCGGAGCCTATGACACGATGCGCCAAAATGCGAGGCGGCTGGCCCGTGCGTCGTGCTAAGGCCGCGCCATGAGCACCCCGTCCGTCGACATCGCCGCTGAGCTCCAGCCCGCCCTCACCGCGCTCGAGGCGCTGTACGGTCAGGCGCTGAGCCACGTGCGTCAGCTCGTCACCCAAGGGGGGCGCGTGTCGTCGCGGCTCCTGAACCAGCACCAACTGGCGGCGCATGGGCTGGCGTACCTCGCCACGGAGCTCGAGGCGGCGCGCCAGGTGACGCGCTGGGCTGCGTCGGTGAGCGAGCAGAGGCCGGCGGACCTGGAGCGGCGCATCGCGGGCGCCTACGTGGGCGAGCTGTGTCGTCAGCTGGGGGGCGGCGTGGAGCTCGGGCCGTGTGAGTCAGTCTCATTGACGGAGCTCGGTGTCAGCCCGGCGCTCCGCGCGGAGACGCTCGACGCGCCTTCGGTGCGCGCGGTGAGCGAGCGCTACGCCTCGGGCGAGGCGCTGTGTGAGCTGGCCGCGGCGGCTCAGAGCGCGCACAGCTTTGGGGACCCGGCGCTCGGCGACGAGACGCTCGTCGCCATTCAGGCCGAGTTTCGTCGCTTCACCCAGCAGGAGGTGGAGCCCATCGCGCAGCACATCCACCGCAGCGACGTGCTGATCCCGCTCGAGCTGATCGAGAAGATGGCCGAGCTCGGGGTGTTCGGCCTCACCATCCCAGAGCAGTACGGCGGGCAGGGCCTCGACAAAGTAGCGATGTGCGTGGTGACGGAGGAGCTCAGCCGCGGCTACATCGGCGCCGGCTCGCTCGGCACCCGCGCGGAGATCGCCGCCGAGCTGATCCTCGGCGGCGGCACGGAGGAGCAGAAGCAGCGCTGGCTGCCGCGGCTCGCGAGCGGCGAGGTGCTCCCCACCGCGGTGTTCACCGAGCCGAACCACGGCTCGGACCTCGCCCACTTGAAGACGCGCGCCGAGCGCGCCACCGACGGCAGCTACCGCGTCACCGGCGCCAAGACCTGGATCACCCACGCGACGCGCGCCGACTTGATGACGCTCTTGGTGCGCACCAGCGCCGACGACGATGGGTACGGTGGGCTGTCCATGTTGCTGGCGACCAAGACGCGCGGCAGCGAGACGGCGCCGGAGACGGAGGGCTTCCCCGACGCTGGCATCACCGGCACCGAGATCAAGGTGCTCGGCTACCGCGGGATGAAGGAGTTCGAGATCGGCTTCGATCAGTTCCCGGTGGAGCAGAGCGCCTTGCTCGGCGGCGTGGAGGGCCAGGGCTTCAAGCAGCTGATGGTCACCTTCGAGAGCGCTCGGATCCAGACGGCGGCTCGCGGGGTCGGGGTGGCCCAGGCGGCGCTCGATCAGGCGCTCAAGTACGCCGAGGAGCGCGTCCAGTTCGGCGCGCCGATCTTCGAGTTTCCACGTGTAAAAAGGAAGATCGGCCGCATGATCGCGCGGGTGATGGCCAGCCGTCAGCTGTGCTTCTTCGCCGCCCGCACCAAGGACCGTGGCCAACGCTGCGACCTCGAGGCGGGCATGGCCAAGCTCGCGGGGACGCGCGCCGCCTGGGAGGCGGCGGACGCCTGCGTGCAGATCCACGGCGGCAACGGCTACGCCGAAGAGTACGTCGCCTCGCGGCTCCTGGTCGACGCGCGGGTGCTCTCCATCTTCGAGGGCGCCAACGAGATCCAGGCGCACGTGATCGCGCGCCGGCTCCTCGAGCAAGACTGAAGGCTCGCGGCTCAGCTCGCCGAAGGGTCGGCGCGGCTAGCCAGCCCCGCGTCAGCGAGGTGCGGGCGCGGTCAGGTTTGCTGACGTAGCGCCAGGCGGAGGCTCAGTTCGCGCCGGCGTCGCCGTTCGTTGTGCTGTCTTTTGCGGCGGCGCCGGCATCGGGCGCGCCGTCACCTGCGTCGCTAGCTGGTGCGCCAGCATCGGGCACGTCGGCCCCAGCCGAGCCGCGCCCCAGGTGCTCCTTCACCGCCAGCGCCAGGCTACAGCTGTTGGCCTGCCGCTGCTGGGCCGCGACGTTCTGCGGATCGGTCACCACCCGCGCGCCCACCGGCACGAACGCTCCGGAGGCCTGCGCGCGCAGGAAGACCACGCGCTCACGCTGCTTCAGGTCCCACACGCCCACCCGCGCCGGGTGAGCCGCGCGCTGCACCCGCTCCTCCTCCGACTCCTGGCGCTCCCCCGGGGCGGCCTCGAGCGCCGCTGGCAAGCCACCCGGTGGATCTTCATCCAGCACGATCGTCACGTAGCGCGCGCGCTCCAGCACCTCCGCCGCGATCGGCACGTCCCCACGGATGGTCCGATCGAGGTCGAGGTCGTAGACCCGCAGCCCGAAATCCGAGCTCACCTGGTTCACCTCGTCGCTCCACTCATTCGAGAGCACGCGCATCGCGCGGAAGGTGAGGCGCAGGTTGTACGGCTGCACTGGCTTCAAGCAGCGATCCCACTCACTGCAGATCAAGCCAGGCTCACAGTCCACCTGCTCCTTGCAGGCGGGCGCGTCGGCCACCAGGGGCCTGCTCTGCTCGAAGAAGCAGGCGGTGAAGCCGTCGTGCAGCGACCTGGCCGCCGCTCGCCTCAGCGTCTCCCTCGAGCGCGCGTGCTCGCTGCGCAGCCGCAAGTACACGCCCGGCTCGCGCTGCACGTCCGTGAGCTTCACGCGCGGCGCCATGTCCCCCGGCCACGGCTCCGCCGCCAGCTCCGCGGTCCAACCCTCCACCCGATCCCGAAGCGGGATGAGCTCCGCGAGCGCCGTCTGCCCGAGCGCGCGCTGCTTCGCCAGCGTGGCGCTCTTGCCGCTGGCCAGCTTGCTCTCGCTGACCCACCAGTAGATCCCGGAGAAGGCGGCGAACACCACCACCGTCCAGAGCCAGAACTGCGGCGAGGTGGCGGGCACCTTGGTGCGCCCGAGCACCAGCTGTCGATGCCGGCTTGCCCGCGCTTGGTTCAGGGTGGGGAGACCACGTTCCTTGCGTTCCTTCACCGACGCACCTCGAAGCCCATCTGCCCGCTCACACTGCCCTGCCCGCTCACATTGCCCCGCCCGCCCACACTGCCCTGCTCACCCCGCCCTGACCAGCCTGCCCGCAAAAGAAACGCCCACCTCGTATGGGGTGGGCGCTCGTCCTCCATCGCGATGCTCACCGCGCCGCGACAGAGTGCTCTAGGCGGGCTACTACTTGCCCTCTTCCTCTCCCAGGCGCCCCACCATGAAGCTCACGTTGGGGTACCCCGCGAGCGCGGCGGTCTGGAACACGCTCTTCACCACCAGCGCGGGGACCTCCTTGGACACCTGAAGGATCACGACGCCGGGGAACGGCTTATCTGGCTTCAGCGTGCGCCAGAGCTCGCGCTTGGCCTTGAGCATCTGGAACAGCTCATCGATGCGCTGGATGCGCTTCTCGTGGGCGTCCTCGATCTGCCGCGTGTTACCCGCCGGCACCCCATCCACCAAGATCTGCGTGCCGGTGACGGCGACCATCGGCGCCTCCACCATGTCGATCACGTTCTCTGCGTTCGGCAGCTTCACGTTCTTGTCGAGGGGCAGCTCGCCCGTCGCGGAGAAGCTCGCCAGGAGGAAGAGCACGATGCAGAGCAAGAAGTCGATGAACGGGATGAGCGGGACCTCTTGGTTCAATGACCGACCGCCACCGCCCACCACCTTCTTGCGGACGAAGCCGAGCTTGATGTGGTGGAGCAGCCGCCGACCAGGAACGGCAATGGGCTGATGAAACCGTGAAAGGGGCTTGTCGCCAGACATGGTGCCTCAGTTCATCGAGAAGCTGACGTTGAAGGCAGGGACCAGCTCAGTGGTGTTGCCCATCGTCATCTCCCGCTTGGGGGTGTAGATTGCGTCAATCACCGCGATCACATCGGCGAATGGCGTGCTGTTGTCCGTGCTGAGCACGGCCTGATCCAGCTTCGGATCGGTCTTGTTGCGGTGGGTGCCATTGGCCTCCCACTCCGACTTGATCTTCGCGGCGAGGTCTGGATAGCGGTAGTCGTTTCCGACGTTCACCTTCTTGCGCTCCACGTCGATGGTGTTGATCACCGTCGACCCCTCTTTCCAGATGAGCTGGAACTTGCGATCACCGCGCGCCTCGACGTGCAGCGTCTTCGGCTTCTCCTGCTTCTCCAGCGGCTCATCCTGCGGTGGGCCGGGGACCTGAGCGTTCGCGTTGATGCGCGCCATCTGGCTCCACACCGCGGTCACGAGCAGGAACATCACCAAGCACAGCAAGAAGTCGATAAACGGAATCAGTGGGACTTCCTGGTTCAAGGCCCGCTTGCCGCCATGCCCTCCCCCAGTGTCGATACCAGCCATCTGACTACCTCCGGAACCCTAATCCTAACGTGATGAGCCTCACGCCGAGGCCATCACCATCACCACCCGCAGCGCCGCGCTGCGAGGGTGGGCCGCCTTGGTGAGCTCCAAACGCGGCCCTCTAAACTCACGTCGTGAGGGACGCCTCACTCCGCGGCGGCTTCGATGCCCTGCAGGTTGACCTTCTGACGGTTCGCCACCACCAGGTTCAGCACGTGGACCGACGCCTCGTTGATGTCGTCCTCGAGCCCCTGGGTCTTGCCGTTCAAGAAGGCGAAGCCCATCAGCGCCACGATGGCGGCGAGCAGCCCGAACGCGGTGCAGTTCATCGCCTCCGAGATACCGTGGGCGAGCAGCGCCGCCTTGGTGCTCGGGTCGACGTTCTCACCACCGACCGCGCTGAACGCCTTGATCAGACCGACGATGGTGCCGAACAGACCACAAAGCATCGCGAGGTTGGAGAACAGGCCGAGGTAGCCCGTCCGCTTGTTGATGCGGGGCATCTCGCGCAGCGCCGCCTCATCCATCGCCGCCTGGACCTCTTCATCAGGGCGGTTGACCTTCACCAGGCCCGCCTGGACGATGCGCGCGAGGGGCGCGTTCTCCGCGGAGCACATCTTGACGGCCTTGGCCACGTCACCCGCGAGGATGCACTTCTGCATGGTCGCCAGGAACACGTCCTTGTTGACCGTCGCGCTCACCAGGTAAACCGTGCGCTCTGCGATGACCGCGATCGCGCAGATCAACCAGAACAGGATGAGGTACATCGCCCATCCGCCCGCTTCAAAGTGATGCCATACTGAAGACATTGCCTTACCTTCTCCTGATTCGCTCTGCCCTCGCCAGGCCAGCTGTCTGATTGGAGCACCTGTTGCTCGCCGAGTGACCGGTTGCTTGCCTACTCACGCGGGCCCCCCGCTTTCCGAACGGAGAGCCGACGGGGCCTCCTCCGTGGAACGAAAGGAGCAGGCCGTCGTGAAACCGCAAAAAACAGGCCTTTGGAACGACAAACAACAACAGGTATCCGGCGTTGACCTACCCATCAGGGGTGGGCCGTTACCGCTTCATCATGCTGAAGCCGACCCAGGCCAGTCAAGGACCATTGGGTGCCCGCCGCGTCTTAGAGTATCGATAAAAAGTTCCGATATTCCTATAGTTAGCGCCGATCGGGACCGGCCCGCAGGCTGGCGCGCAGGCGCGGGCGACGGGCTCCTGGTGGGCGATCGAGCTGGGTGTTTGGGGGTTGGACAGCTCTGAGCCGCGGGGGCCTCGCTTGGGAGGGACACCTGGGGGACGGAGCCATGACGGCGCCGCTCGGTCAGCTGCCAAACCCCCTCCCCCCGATCCGGTGACGTCACGAAGGCCGTGTCGGACAAACGGCCGATGCCTGACGGGGACACGACGGGGACACGATGAGCGCACGACCGCCACGACCTCACCGCGACGCGTCGCCGCGACCGCACACGTCGCGAGGGGTCCATCGCCGCGTGTCAAGCGTGGCGTGTCAACGCGAGCAGGTGGAGGTGGTCCGCCTGGTGGCAAACTGATCGCCGCTCTAGCTGGGTGCTTGCGCGGCGATTCGTGGCGCGGCTATAGTCGCTCGCGCCTCACCCGGGGCAAGGTACAGCGCCCTTCGCGGGCTGACCAAGCAGTCGGCAGACCAGCGCCTGCTCAGTGAGCTCAGAGACGGCGGAAACCAGAGAGAGGGAACCAGCGGAATGCAGCTCCTGCTTCTTGCATCAGAAGGATCTAGCCAGCTTCTCGAAGCCATCGAGCACAACCCGACGTTCATCGTCATGAACCTGATCTGCTCCGGCTTTGTGCTCACGATCGTCATCGAGCGGATCCTGTTTCAAGTGACCCGCTACCGCGTCAACTCCACGGAGTTCTTCGCGCAGATCAAGAAGCTCGTCCTCGCCGGCAACATCGACCGCGCCATCAAGAACTGCGAGGCGAAGGACTACCCCATCCTCCAGCTCGTCAAGGCCGGCCTGACCAACGCCAACAAGGACGAGGCGGAGATCGACGCGGCGCTCAGCGAGAAGCTGAGCGAGCTCAAGCCGCAAGCCGAGAAGCGCATCGGCGCGCTCTGGTCGCTCGCGAACATCGCCACGCTGATCGGGCTCTTGGGCACCGTCTCCGGTCTGATCGCCACCTTCAACGCGATCGCGGCGCCGGGCCTGTCTCAGGCCATCAAGCAGCAGAAGCTCTCGAACGGTATCGCGGAGGCCATGTACAACACCGCCCTCGGCCTCGGGATCGCGGTGTTCTGCATGATCACGCACATCATCCTGCACACGCGGGCGAAGGCCATCCAGCACGACCTGGAGTCCACCATGGAGCGGACCTTCAACCTGCTCACGATCCAGAACCGTCGGGGCCAGCACTAGCCCCCCGTGGGGTCGGCGTTTATGGCGTCTCCCGGAGCAGCCGCGGCGGTGCCGCTGAGCACCGCTCAGCGGAGCAAGATCCGCCGGCTGAGTCAGCCGAAGGAGCTCTCCCCGGACGAGGAGGGTGGTGAGCTCAACATCATCCCCTTCCTCGACATCGTGGTGAACATCCTGATCTTCGTGCTGGCGACGGTCGCGGTCACCTTCACCGCGACGATCGACACCACACCACCGAACAGCGGCTCCGGCGGGATCCGTCAGGAGAACGCGAAGGTCTCGCTCAACCTGACGGTGCTCATCGTCAACGACGGCTTCTCCATCAAGGCTTCGGGCGGTAACGTCGCGCCGGGGTGCGAAGGCATCGGCTCCGGCGTCACCATCCCACGCCGGGGCGGCGCCTACGACTACGACGCGCTCAAGGCCTGCGCCACGAAGCTCAAGGGAGCCTCCGAGGACTTCAAGGAGGAGACCAACGTGAACCTCGCGCCCAACCCCGGGACGGACATGCAGGTCATCACCAGCGCCATGGACGCGCTCAACACCACGCGTGAGGGCGACCCGCTGTTCCCCTCCGTCAACTTCGCGGTGGTGAAATGACAGCCGCTGCGCCGCCGCCCGCGCCTCGTCAGCCGCGCGCCTCGGTCGCCGCTTACAAGGCGGCGCTCCGCACCGCCACGCGCCGCAACGCCGCCGAGCCGGAGATCAACTTCCTCAACATCACCGCGATGCTGGACATCATGACCATCATCCTGGTGTTCCTGCTGAAGAGCCTCGGGGAGTCGAGCGCCTCCATCCCCCAGTCAGACGACCTCACGTTGCCGGTCACCACGCGCAACACGCCCCCTTCGGAGGAGGGCGTCGTCATCACCATCTCGAAGACGCTGCTCATGGTGGACGACAAGCAGGTCCTCACCCTGCCGAGCCGCGACTCCCAAGTGCAGTCGGGGGTCGGGGCGCGCCACAAGCGCAAGGGGCCGAACGACCTGTACATCGCCCCCCTCGGAGGCATCCTCCAGCAGGCTCGTAAGCTGGACCAGGCGGTGCGGGACGCCAAGAAGCTCGACCGGAACGCCCCCTCGGAGGCGATCATCGTGGCCGATGCCAGCACCCCCTTCCGCACCCTGAGCGAGGTCCTCTTCACCCTCGGTCAGAGCGAGTTCGGGCAGTTTCACCTGATGGTGATGCAGGGCAAGCCGGAGCAATAGTTAGGGGGGACACCCGGCCAAGCCGAGTCAGAAGCGGGACACCCAGCCAAGCCCAGCCGGGTCGGAAACAGAGCTGAGCCGGAGCACGCTTCACGGTTGCCGCCGCTCGAATCCTCATGCTACGGTGGCCTGCGCCTGCTGCAGAGCCCTAGGGACTGGTTCTTCGGCCGCACCTCACCGCTGGAGCGTGTGCGGGGGCGGCTCGCGGCTCACACCACGAGCTTCGGGGCATGACCCAGGCGCACAGACTCACGGTCCGCCCGCTGGGGCGCGTGGGTCGATGGCCCTCGGGGTTGGTGTGACTCCCGACCTCCGAGGATGAATCGACGCCTCCGGTAGTTCGCGTTGTGATCGAGTTTGCTCTTGTGATTGCGGTCAACGCCGTTGGCCTGAGCTTCGCCGTCGCGTTGGCGCGCTGGCTCGTGGCGCGCGATCTCGGGGGCGCCGAGCTGCGGCGGCTCGGCCTGGCCATCGAGCGCGCGGTGCAGAGCTTCGTTTGGGGTCAGGTCAAGGCCACCCTGGCGGGGCTGCTGGTGGTGAGCGCGCTGGTGTTCGCCTGTTACGGGTTCGTGCCAGGGCAAGCGGTGGGCCGGTTGGACGCCGGGCTGTGGGGTCTATTGGGGGTTTGGCTGGGCGGCGCAGGCGGCATCCTCAACGCGTCGATCGCCTCGCACATCGCCCACAAGTGCAGCGCCCGCTCGGTCACCGCGGCGCGCCTGAGCCTGGACCACGCCACCAGCGTACTCATGCGGGGCGGCGGGGTGGTGGGGCTGCTCGCGGAGACGGTCAGCGCGCTCACGCTGGTCACCTTCGCGATGCTCGTGATGGGGCTCCGGGGCGGCCTGCAACCGGGCGCCGATCCCGAGCTGATCCAGGGCGCTACCGCGCTGCTGCCTAGCCTCACGCTGGGCGCCGTGACGGTGGGGCTGCTGCTCCAGCGCACCGGCGCCGTGTTCCACACCGCGGGCGACGTGGGTGGGGAGCTCGCCACGGATCGCGCCGCGCAGCTCGACGCCTCGGACGTGCGCAACCCGGCGCTGGTGGCGCAGCTCGTCGGTGACCACGTGGGTCAGGTGACGGGGCGCAGCGCGGTGACCTACGTCGCGGCGAGCGCGACCCAGGTGGTGATGCTGGTGATCGGCGCCTCGGCGTTCGCCGCCAATCGCGCCGCGGTGCCCGGCGCGCTCGGGCTGATGGTGCTCCCGCTCCTGGTGCGCGCGTTCGGGGTGGTGGCGTCGTCCATCGGGCTGATGGTGGTGCGGACGACGGAGTCTGGCGGGCTCAGCCGCGCCTTCTTGCGGGGGCAGCTGGTGGTCTGGTGGGTGCTGCTCGCGGGGCTGCTCGGGAGTTGTTACTGGCTGCTCGGCGCCAAGGGTTGGTGGATCGCCGCGGCGGGGGGGCTCGGGTTGGTCGGGCTGGTGCTGGTGAGCCAGCTGCTCGCGCTCGGGGCAGGGTGGCAGCGCGCCGGGGGGCGCGGTCAGAGCGAGGCGCTGCGCGATGGCGCAGGGTCCCTGACCATCTACGGCATCGGCAGCGCGCTCACGTCAACCCTGCTGCCCATCGGGCTGTTCTCGGCGGCGCTCGTCGGCGCGCACTGGCTCGGCGCGCGGAGCGCCCTCGAAGAGGCGGGCGCCCTCGCGCTCACGGTGGCGGCGGCGGCCATGCTCGGCCCCGGTCCATTCCAGAGCGCCATCACCCACTTCGCGGTGCTGTCGCGCAACGCGCGCGGCGTCGCGGAGCTCTCGCGGGCGCCGCGCAGCGCGGACGCCGAGCGCCGCGCGGAGGCGCTGCAAGCGGCGGCCATCGCCACGAGCAGCGGGGCCTCGGGGTACCTCCTCATCGCCAGCACCTCGGGCGTGCTGCTCGTGGTGAGCGCCGCGCCCTCCATCGCGGGGCTCACCACGCCGCTCTCCATCACGCACCCAGCGGCGTTCACGGCGGCCCTGCTCGGGGTCGCCGCCGCGCTCAGCTACGCGGGCGCCAGCATGGATCGCGCCGGCCGCGCGGCGAGCCTGCTCGGCAAGGAGGTCGAGCGGCAGCTCAAGGCGCCTCAGGCGAGCGGCGGCGCGCTGCGAGACTTCACGCCCATCTACAAGACCTGCATCGAGCTGGCAGGCCGCGTCGCGCTGGAGCGCTCATCGCGCGCCCTGCTCCACGGGCTGGCGTTGCCCCTCGCCCTCGCCCTCGCCCTCGCCCTCGGCTACCGTCAGCAGGCCGGCGTGGCGATCGCGGCGCTGCTCACCTTCACCGTCGCCGGCGCGGGCACCGCCATCGTGCTCGCCCTGGCCGGTGATCGCGCGCGCGATGCGCTCGCCGCCGTGAAGCGCTCGGTCGCTGGCCGCGCCTCACCCTCTCGAACGGGGGCGCTCGGCGCCTCCGCCGTCGCCGACGTGCTCGGCAACGTGGGCGGGCCCGCCGCGCACCTGTTCATGCTGGCGGCCGCCGCCGCGGTGCTCGCCGCGGCACCTTACCTCTATGGCTGACGTGATTGTATCCGCACGGATACACAAAGCGCTGACGCGCGCTGCGCTCCGTGCGGCGCCTTGGGACCTCGACACATGACCCAACCCCCTCTGTCTCGCCTCTCGGACTCCCTCTCGACCCTCTCCGACCGCGGGCTCCGAAAGCTGCTCGGCGCCCGCACCTTCTTGCGTGGGCTCGAGTACGAGAAGCGGCGCAGCGTGGAGCAGGTGGGCGTGGGGGACGTCCAGGCCACGGGCCGCGTCAAAGGCTCGGACCCAGAGCCCTACGAGGTGGAGATCTCCCTCACGGACGACGGCATCCAAGCCACCTGCACCTGCCCAGCGTTCAAGAAGACGGGGCAGAACTGCAAGCACATCGCCGCGCTGCTCATCAACGTCCGGAACCAGGCGCGCGCCAAGCTCCCACGCCGCGAGCAACCAGCCCCGACGCCCCCCGCCCCACCCGCGGCGAGCGCCCCGAACGGCGAGAGCAAGGCGAGCCGTCGCCGCGACCGGCGGCGCCGAGCCCAGCTGCAGGCCACCGGCGGGATCGAGCTGGAGTCAGCTAGCACCGAAGCCGCCGCGCGCAGCACTGGGATCGGCGCCTGGCTGACGCCGAAGGGCGCGACCCGCACGCTGGAGCTCGAGTACCGCCTCCACGTGCGCCAAGGCGGCTTGACGGTGACGGTGCTCGACACCGAGGCGCGGCAACCCCTGCTCCCCAGCGTCGCCCTGGCCTGGCAGGCGGTCTCCCCCACCCCCGATCGCCAGGCGCTGCGCGTGCTCTCACGCTTCGAGAGCGGCAACCCGCGCCACCCAGCCGTGGACATCCGCGGCGAAGACGTCGCCGACCTGCTGCCGCTGCTGCGCGATCGTCGGGTGCTGCTCGAGCCAGCGCTGATGCGGCTGCGGTTCGCCGATGAAGAGCTCCGCCCCCGCTTCGACTTGGAGCTGGTGGGGAGCGAGACGATCGTCGCCAAGGCGACCTTCGAGCGCGTGGGCGACACGCGGCGGTTCTCGCTCTCGAGCGGTGGTTGGTTCGAGGGCTCGCCGGGTTGGCACATTGAAACAGGTGATGGCGTGGCGCGCCCCCTCGATCGCAAGGTGTCACCCGCCGCGCTCCGGCGCCTGCTCAAGACGACGACCATCGCCGAGCCAGCGGGGGAGCTCATCTCGCTGATCACGAGCGGGCTGCCGCGCGTGGCGCTCGAGGTCGGCGCGGAGCTGCCCGATCTCTCCCAAGTGGCGGAGGTGATCGATCTCGAGCCGACCTTCCGACTGCGCGCAGGGGGCTCGATCACGGAGGCCCACGCCAGCCTGAAGGCGGAGTACGACGACCTCGAGGTGGAGGTGCGCGCCGATGGCATCTCCCCGCCCGTCTTGATCCTCCCGGCGCTGGAAGGGCAGAAGCGCGCGCGCTGCATCCGCTGCGACATCGTCGCTCAGCAGGCCGCGGTGCAGCGCCTGCTCGATCTGGGCTTCAAGGCGGACGAGACGGGGGAGTCCTTCATCGCCGAGGGCGCCGCCGCCATCGACTTCTGGTCCCATGGCGCGGATGAGCTGCCGCGCGATTGGGATCTGTTCCTCCCCACCGAGCTGGCTGGGACGCGGGTGCGCGGCAAGCCCGTGCAGATGAGCGCGCGCGTCTCGAGCGGGATGGACTGGCTCAACGTCAACATCAGCTACGAGAGCGAGGGGATCGGGGTGGACCGCGACGAGCTCCGCCGCTGCCTGGCGGAGGGCCTCAAGTATGTCAGGCTGACTGATAATACCTACGCCCCCTTCGATCCAGAGCGCGTCAAGCAGCTGATCGATCGCGAGGTGGAGCTCCTGGCCGCGGCGGGCAAGAACGGGAAGATCCCGCTGTCCCACGCCGGGCGGATCCAGGAGCTGCTCGAGCACACCGACAACGCCACGGTGGCCGCCGCCACCAAGCAGCTGTTCAAGAAGCTCGCGTCCATCGACTCGATCAAGGCGATGAAGAAGCCGCGCGGGCTCAAGGCCACGCTGCGCCCTTACCAAGAGCAGGGCCTCAGCTGGCTGCGCTTCGTGCACGACCTCGGCGCGGGCGGCGTGCTCGCCGACGACATGGGCCTCGGCAAGACGATCCAGACCATCGCGCTGATGCTCTCCCTGAAGAACGAGCAGAAGGCGCTGCGCGCGCTGATCGTCGCCCCCACCAGCGTGGTCTCCAACTGGGTGCGTGAGATCGAGCGCTTCGCGCCGGGCCTGACCACCGCGCTGTGGCACGGCGCGGGTCGCCGCGAGCAGAAGGCGGAGCTAGGCACCGCCAACGTCATCATCACGAGCTATGCCTTGCTCCGGCGCGACATCGACCTCTTGAAGAAGCTCGAGCTCGACTACGCCATCTTGGATGAGGCTCAGAACATCAAGAACCCGCTGAGCGCCACCGCGCAAGCCGCCAAGGAGCTCGGCGCGCGGCACCGCTTGGCGCTCACCGGCACCCCGATCGAGAACCGCCTGAGCGAGATCTGGAGCATCTTCGAGTTCGTGAACCCGGGCTTGCTCGGTCCGCTCACCAAGTTCGAGGAGCGCTTCGCGCGCCCCATCGATCAGGGCGACTCAAAGAAGGCCGCGCGGCTGCGCGCCGTGATCCACCCGTTCATCTTGCGGCGCACCAAGATCGAGGTGGTGAAAGATCTGCCCCCCAAGATCGAGACCGACCAAATCGTCGATTTGGCGCCCGACCAGCGCGCGATCTACACCCAGGTGCTGCGCGAGGTGCGCTCACAAGTCATGGGGGAGGTCGAGCGCGTCGGCGTCGCCAAGAGCCAGCTCCACATCCTGGCGGGGCTCACCAGGCTCCGTCAGGCCGCCTGCGATCCGCGCCTCTTGGGGCTGCCACGCGAGTTCAGCCACGAGGACAGCGGCAAGCTGATGGCGCTGCGCGAGCTGGTCTCCGAGTGCGAGTCGGGCGGGCACAAGGTGCTCGTCTTCTCGCAGTTCGTCAGCATGCTGAAGCTCATCAAGAAGGCGCTCGACGAAGACAAGATCAACTACGAGTACCTCGATGGCAGCACGACCGATCGCCCCGAGCGCATCGATCGCTTCCAGGAGGACCCCACGGTCACCTGCTTCCTCATCAGCCTGAAGGCAGGCGGCTCGGGCCTCAACCTCACCGCCGCGGACACCGTGATCCACTTCGACCCCTGGTGGAACCCGGCGGTGGAAGATCAAGCCTCCGATCGCGCGCACCGCATCGGTCAGAGCAAGGTGGTCAGCGTGTACCGCTTGGTCGCGGGCGGGACGATCGAAGAGAAGATCCTCCAGCTCAAGCAGAAGAAGAAGGACTTGGTGGCGAGCGTGCTCACGGAGGACGCGGGCGGCGCCAAGAAGCTCACCCAAGAGGACCTGGAGGACCTGTTCCGCTTGGAGTGAGCTGCGGTTGTCCGTCAGCTCGACGTATCAACCAACACCGTGACCTGACGTTACTTCACCGCGAAGCCTTGGGGACGGTTGGGGGTTGGGGGTTCACTCCCTCCTAGTGCGTGACGTGATCTTCGAGAGGCGCTGTTCACGCGTCGCGTGTCGCTTGGGTCACGGTCCTCGACCTCATGGGCGTCCTCGCGCGGTCTTGAAGAAATCCCCGAGGCTCCGCACGACGTTGAAGAGCTGGTTGGACGGCACCGCGCTGTGCGTTCGCCGAGCGGCTCGAGGTCGCGGCGCTCTCCCGATCCGCCCCTGCGTTCGTTAGGCTGACTGACGCTACGCGCGCGCCCCAAAAGCACCGAAGCCGCCGCACGGAGTGCGACGGCTTCGAAGTGAGACCCTGAGCGGAGACCAGGGCTGCTGTTCGACAGCTGCTCGGCTCAGATGTCGCCGACTGGCTGCTGGCAGCCCGCGCCCACGTCGTAACCGCAGGGGCCATCCAGCGTGACGCAGCAGGGCGTGCCCGAGCCGCTGTTGGGGCAGAACGCCGGGTTGCAGGTCCCGGTGCTGCCGCCCGCGCCGCTACCACCGGCGCCGCTGCCGCCAGCACCGCTGCCGCCTGCGCCCACGCCGCCGGTAGCGCCGCTGCCGCCTGCGCCACTGCCACCCGTTGCTCCGGTAGCGCCCGTCGCACCGTTGCCACCCGTGGCCCCAGTCGCGCCCGTGGCACCGGTGGCACCCGTCGCGCCAGTGGCTCCTGTTGCACCCGTGGCGCCGGTACCACCCGTACCGCCAGTTCCTGCGGTGCCGCCTTTACCGCCGGTACCGCCGTTCTCATCGAACACACCGTCTTCGCTGCCAGCGCAGGCAGTGATGACGAGGCTCGAGATGCTGAAGACCAAGGTGAGCAAGGTGAGGCGAGAAGAGCTGGTTCGCACGATGACCTCCTCTACGGGAGAGGGAATGGATGAAGCCGAGCCGACGGCCGTTGGACGCAGTGTAAACCGAAGTCTGCCATCTGGGGAAAAGGAATCCAGATGAGCGCGCTTCGAAGCGCGACTCTTCACGTACCCATGACAGCCAGCTCACCATCACACACACGCTGGAACTTTCCGCGCAAGCTCGGTAGCGCCTCACGCTGAGCCACGACAGCCTGGGCCCCCTCCGCCCGATCTCGCCTCGCGCAGCCGCTCGCGCGCTGCGTCACGGCGCACCTCCTCTGCTCGCAGCTCATCACGGAGCTCCTATGATTCAAGGCGATTTCTCGCCGAAGCTCCCCACCCCCCCCGAGAAAAGACGAGCTGCGACGCGTCAGCGCCCGGCCCGCGCCACCCTCCTCAGACGGCGCTTCCATGGAGCGACTTCACGTCCCCCACCTGGACCTACCTCGCGCACCGACACCCGCGTCGGACCTACACCACCCCACTGCTCGCGTTTGCTCGCTCCATGGGGCACGGGCCGTCAGCTTCGCGACACCGCGCCCGCTTTTGTCGAAACGGCGCCAGCTCGTTCGCCCAAACCGGCGCTCGCGTCGTAGCGTCCGCAGCGAGATGGCGCACCCGCCCCCTGACGACGCAGCCAAGAGGCAAGCGCCGCGCGAGTCGGCGACCACGCCCCCGGACGACGCGGTCATCGAGCCACCGCCACACGCAGCTCGTGATTCAGCACCGTCAGCTGACGACTCGGGCGAGCGTCGCGAATCGGTACTCTCGACTGACGATAGCGCCCTCTCGGATCAGCGCCGCGAATCGGTACCGTCGACTGACGACACCCGCGGGGCGCCCGCCAAGGAGCCCCGCAAGGCGACGGACCGAGCGCTGCGTGAGCGCCGCCTGGCCCTGGCGCTGCTCGGCCTGATCGTCACCCTGTTCCTCGGCTTCGCGTCGCTCTACGTGCGGCGCCTCAACAACTTCATGATGGGGGACATGGAGTTCACGGGCTGGGTGGGACCGGTGGCGGAGCGCTTCGGCACCGGCGAGCGGCCGTACATCGACTTCGTGCTCCCCATCCCGCCGGGGAGCTTCCTGCTCCTGAGCTTCATCCAGCGCGTCACCGGCGAGGCGCTGCTGCTGCAAGAGCTGTGGGTCGCAGCGATAGGCCACCTGACGATGGCGCTGCTCGGCTACGCGATGGCGCGTCCTCTGGTGGGGCGCCTGAACGCGGTGCTGGTCGCGATCGCCACGCTGGTGACGGTGCTGCAAATCCACAAGGAATGTACCTACGACCACACGGCGCAGGTGGTGGTGTGGAGCGGCCTGGTGCTCGGCCTGCACGGGCTGCTCAAGGAAGGTCGGCCAGGCGCGCGTTGGCTCTGGCTCGGCGCGGGTTACCTCACAGGGCTCACCCTGGTGTTCAAGCAGAGCACGGCGACCGGTGCGCTGCTCGGGTGGCTCAGCGCCTTTGGCTACCTGATGGTCATCCAGTGGATCCGCCCGGCGCGCCTCATCAGTCGCCAGAGCGTGCTCTCGTGGGGCGCTGGGCTCGCGCTCGGGTGGCTCACGCTGCTGGCGGTGCTGCTCGCCATCGGCAGCACGCCGGCCGCCTTCTGGCAGGCCGCGTTCGTCGATGGCTCGGAGCTGAAGGGCGGCAGCTACAAGCTCTTCTTCAACGTCTTCAGCTACCTATTTCGTCATGAGGCCTACCCATCCTCGTTCTTCTTCAGCCTGCTCCTGATCGCGGTCTTGCTGCGTTGGGTGAAGCGCCAGGGCGATCTCACGCTGCGCTCAGCCAGCGATCCGTCGCTCACCCCGCGCCGCGCGCTCATCATCGCGGGCGGCGTGGTGTTGGTGTTCGGCGCGGCGATCGCCCTGCTCGCGAGCGGCGCCCGCGAGACCTTCGGGCCCGGCGTGTACTGGCTCAAGCAAACCCAGAACATCCCCGCCTTCGGCCTGTTCTTCGGCTGCGCGCTGTTCGTGGGTCAGCTGCGCGCGAGGCGCGACGAGCCGCCGGTGCTCGGCCACCAGGTGTCGGCGTTCGCGATCGCGGTGCTCGCCACCTCGCTCTTCCACAACACCTCGTTCCCCGGCCTGCGCCCGTTCTACGACAACAACCCGATCACGCCGCTTGCCTTCATCTTCTTGTGCATCGCGCTCGATCGCGCCGAGCTCCCCTACGCCAAGTACGCCTGCATCGGGCTCGTGCTGCTCGGCCTGCTGGGGCCGAAGTTCCATCGCGCGCTGGACGATCACATCCCCGTCGGACGCTCGGGTCACTGGGCGGGGCTCTACGTCAACGAGCGCGGCGCGGAGGTGGTGCACGCCGCGCTGCGCGTGCGCCACCTCACCGGTGAACAGGACACCGTCCTCACCTTGCCGGAGGACGTCCAGTTCCAGCGCCTGCTCGGGCGCCCGAGGCCGCCGATCAAGGGCGCCATCGTGTTCGCGGATCAATACGCGCGGCGGCTCGCGGCCGATGACATCGCGGCGCTCGAGGCCAACCCGCCCAAGGTGATCGTGATCCACCCGCGGCGCGAGCGGCTGTGGATGACGCTGTTCGAGCTGTGGGGCGGTCGTCAGAGCGGCGCCTGGCAGGTGACCCAGCACGTGCGAAACGAGCTCCTACCCAAGCGCTATCGCCTCGATCGCTCCTACCGCACGGTGTTCTTCCGCGAGCGCGCCGAGCTCGACGTCTACGTGCGCGTCGATCCCTAGCAGCCCGCTCGCCGCCCTGACCGCTTCACGCCCCTTCGATCGCGACCTCGACGTCGATGCCCTGCCGTACGCTGGCGGTGACGGTGCAGAAGTCTTCGAAGGTGTCGCGGCAGGCGTCGAGCGCCTCTTGGGGCACGCCCTCCGGGACCCGCAGCGTGACCTTCACCTTGCCGACGCGCAGGCGGCGCTCAGGGGTCCGTACCGTCTGCAAGCTGACCTGCGCCTCGAGGCCGTGCGTGAGCTTCGCTCCGCGCTTACCGAGGCAGAACACGAGGCTCGCCGCCAGGCAGTTGCCCATCGCGGCGGCGAGCAGCCGCGCCGGATCGGGCCCTGAGTCTCTCCCGAGCGGAGGCGGCTCGTCCACGACGAGCGGTGCGTAGTCCTTACCAAATCGGACTTGGAACCGATACGCCTCCTCTTGTGCGATGTGGAGCTCGAGCTCACTGACTGGGGTCCCTTCGGGCATGCTGGTCTCCTTGGTCCTCGTGGTGTGGTGGGATGCCCGCTCTCTAGAGCGCCCAACTCGGCGCCGCCAGCTGGGTCGAGGCGACGCGAGCGCTCTTCGGAGTAGGCGCCCGGTTGGAGCCAGATGCCTCCAAAAGGGTTCACACCAGATGCCTCCAAAAGGGTCGCGGCCTGCACCTGGGTTAGGGCGGCCCTACACTGCGGCTCAACGTCGCATGGAGACGTTCATCAAGAGGCCACAGGCGATGCACATCGAGAGCATGCTCGAGCCACCGTAAGAGAAGAACGGCAGCGTGATCCCCGTCACTGGCATCACGCCCAGCACCATCCCGATGTTGGCGAGGGTGTGCCAGAAGATGATGGCGCCCATCCCGATGGCCAGCGCTGCGCCGAAGCGGTCCTTCGCCTGGGAGGCGATGTGCACCGCCCAGATGCACAGGAACGCGTAGAGCGCGAGCAGCAGGGCCGAGCCAACGAAGCCCCAGTCCTCAGCGAACACGGCGAAGGGGAAGTCGCTGAACTGATCAGGCAGGAAGCCGAACTGGTTCTGGGTCCCCTGCATGAAGCCCTGCCCCGTGAACCCGCCGTTGCCGATGGCCGTCTTCGACTGGAAGGCGTGCCAACCCGAGCCAGTCTTGTCGGCCTCCGGATCGAGGAACGCCGTCACGCGAGCCTTCTGGTAGTCGTGCAGGAGGTAGTTCCATGCGAACACGCTGAACGCGCTGATGCCGACGATGAGCGCGATCAGGCTGCCGCGGCGCACCTTGGTCATCGCCATGATGGACAGCACCACCATGACGTGCACCAGCGCGGTGCCCAGATCGGGCTGCCGTAAGATCAAGAAGAACGGTATCGCGGTGAGCACGCCGGGGAGCCATAGATCGAGCACGCGCCGCGGCTCCGTGCGCGGATCGTCGTGCACCGCGCGCGCCACCGCGAGCACCAGCAAGATCTTGGTGAACTCCGAGGGTTGGAACGTGAAGCTGCCTATCTCGACCCAGCGCACCGCCCCACGGATCCCGGTGCCGAACATCAAGAGGGCGACCAGCGTCGCCATCCCCACGGCGTAGAACGCGTAGGCGAAGCGCTCGAAGTGACGGTAGTCGATCGCCGACGCCAAGATGGCGAGCAGCACGCCCACCACCATCCAGTACACCTGCGACACGTAGATGTCGGCGAGCGCCTTCTTCCGCGCCACCTCCAAGTACACGCTGGTCGCGCTGTACAGGTTGACGATGCCGACCACGCCGATAGTGGCGCACACCAGGAACAGCGGCCAATCGAAGTGGTCCCGCCCCCGAACGCGGTCACCGCGCAGCATCGTCACTCCCCCCATAGGAGCCCAACCCAGAGCGACGGGCAGGAGCACTGACGCACGCTGCCCCCATGATGTGCTCAGAGGCACTGACGTACGCCGCCCCGATGATGTGCTCAGGGGCGCTGACGTGCTCGACGCTCACGGCACCGACCCCTGCTCGCGGCGCGAAGAGGTGCGCTCGGAGAGCCGCGCCTCGCGCAGGTTCTGCCAGGCTTGGACGATGCGCATCGCGACCGGCACGGCGGCCTTACCACCGGCCCCACCGTGCTCGATGAGCACCACCACCGCGATCTCCGGTGAGCGGCTGGGGGCGTAGCCGGCGAACCACGCGTGATCGCGGTTGAAGTACCAGACCTTGTCTGGGTCCACGCCCTGCGGGGTGCTGCGGCTCACCTGGGCGGTGCCGGTCTTGCCGGCGACGTCCACGCCCGCGATGCGCTCGGCGAAGGCGGTGCCCTCGCGCTCCGTCACCACGCCGGTGAGGCCACGCTGGATCCAGCCGACGTGCTCGGCGTCCACGCTCACCAGGCGGCGCACCCGCGGCGGGAACTCCTGCACGATGGTGCCGTCGCTGGTCTCGATGCTGCGCACCACCTGCGGCTGGTACAGCGTGCCGCCGTTCGCGAGCGCGCCGTACGCCAGCGCGAGCTGGAGGATGCTCACGGTGGACGCCCCCTGCCCGATGGCGCTGAGCAGGGTGAAGCCACCGCGGAAGGCGCCCGCGTAGTGCCGCGTGTACCAAGCGCGTGTCGGCATGCGGCCGCGCGTCTCGGGGTTGATGCCGATGCCGGTCTTCACGCCGAAGCCGTAGTCCATGCCCACGGCGCTCAGGCGATCGATGTGGATCCGCTCACCCAGCTCGTAGAAGTAGGTGTTGCACGAGCGCACGAGCGCCTCGTGCAGCTGCACGTTGCGGTGGATGCCCGTGCAGCGGAAATACCTCCGGCCGTACTCGTAGCCGCCGCGGCAGTCGACCACCGAGCGCCTGGAGATGAGCTTGTCCGCGAGCCCGGCCAGCGCGGCGAAGGGCTTGAAGGTGGAGCCGGGCGGGTAAGCAGCGGACACCGTCTTGTCGAGGGTGGGCTTCAGCGGGTCGCTGTAGAGCTTGCGGAAGTTGTCTTGAACGACCTTCTTCCCCATTGAGCCGCTCACCAGGTTCGGGTCGTAGCTCGGCTTCGACAGCGCCGCGAGGATGCGCCCGGTGCGCACGTCCACCACCGCCACGGCGCCCGCGACGTGGCCGCGCATGGCGCGCTCGATGGCGGCCATCAGCTCGATGTCGATGGTCAGGGAGATGTCCCGACCAGGCACGGGATCGAGCCGACGCGGCTCATCCAGGTATTGCTCCTCGAGCTCCTCGCGGTTGGTCATCGCCTGACGCCCGCGGAGCACCTTACGCCAGCCGCGCTGACCTTTGAGGTAGCTCTCCCAGCGCCGCTCCACCCCCACCGCGCCGATGCGATCCCCCGCGCGGTAACCGTGACCCTCGAGGCGCGCGAGGATCTCTGGATCCACCTCGCGCATGTAGCCGAGCAAGTGCGCCGCCAGCTCCCCGTGGGGGTAGTAGCGGACGGGGACGGGCGTCACCTCCACCCCCGTGAGCTCGCGCTCGTGGGTCTTGAGCGCCGCGACCACGTCGCGTGACACGTCCACCTTGAGCAGCGTCTGCTGCTCGCGGCGGCGGCCGCCGCGCAGCGCCCGGATGTCCTCCGCGAGCTCGTTCGCCTCCACGGCGGGGAGGCCCATCAGCTCCACCACCCGCGGCCAGGTCTTCTCCAGATCGATCACGGCGGGGACGACGTGCACGTTGTAGGAGGGGCGGTTACCCGCCAGCACCCGACCGTGGGCGTCGCGGATCACGCCGCGACTGGTGGCGAGCCGCTGCTCGTTCACGATGTTGCGGAGCGCCTGCGAGCGGTGCACGTCGTGCTCGACGATCTGCAGCTGCACCAGGCGTCCGATGAGGAACAGGAACACGAACAGGACGAACAGCACCATCCAGCTGTAGCGGCGGCGGAACTCACCGACGTCGGAGCGCTGCACCAGGATGCTCACGGCGGCCCCCCGCTCGAGCTCACCCCAGCAGCCCCGTGCACGCGCGCCGCCACCGCGAAGACGAACGGCGCGAACAGCGCCGTCACGATGGCGTGCGGCACCACCACCCCCACCAGCTCCGCCGGGCGATGCGCGTCCGCGCCGAAGATGGCGAGCAGCATCAGCACGATGGCGGCTTCGATGAGGGCGAAGAAGAAGGCGAGGGACATCTGCGTGAGCTTGGTCTGCGCCGTGAGCCTTACCCCAGCGACGCGCGAGAGCCACCACACCGCGACCAGCACGAAGGTGAACAAGCCGAGCGGCGCCCCCGAGAACACATCGATCAGGTAGCCCAGCGCGAAGGAGATGAGCGCGCCGCGCGGCATCGAGAGCTCGTGCACCCCCAGGTACACCACGAGCGGCAACACCAGGCTCGGTGAGCCGCGGACGGCGCTCACCCCAAACCAATCGTTCACCAAGCGACCGAGCGGATCGAACAGGCGGTAGAGGCTCCCCTGTAGCAGCGCGAGCAAGAGCCCCACCCCGATCAGCCCGAGCGTCCGCATCTCAGCGCCTGGTGGCCTCCGGCGGCGCGCAGCGCTCGGTGTCGGTGAGGACGATCAACACCTCTTCGAGCCGCGAGTAGTCGACGGTCGGCTCCGCCTCCACCGTCTGGTAGATGCCGAAGTCGCGGCTCACCACCTTGGTGACGCGCGCCACGGGGATCGCCTTGGGGAAGCGACAACCGACGCCGCTCGTGAGCAGCAGATCGCCGACGTCGACCTCGTCCGTCCGCTTCACGTACTCCACGCTCACCGCGTAGCGGTTCCGGTCGCCCACGCCGCGCACGAAGCCACGCGCGCCGGTGCGCTCCACCACCACGTCCACGCCGAACCCGCTGTCCACCGTGAGCCGCACGTCCACGCTGTCGCCCGCGCCGCGCAGCACGGTCCCCACCACGCCCTCGATGCTGATGACCGGCGTGTGCTGCGGCACCTCTTGACCTGGCAAATCGAGGGTGAGGCGCGCCACCCGGAAGTATTCGGTGGTGTCCTTGCCCACCACCAGCGCGCTCAAGGTCTGCTGCGGGAGCTCCTCGCGCAGGCCGAGCAGGCGGCGCAGGCGACGGTTCTCCGCGCGCTCCGCCTCGAGCCGGCGCACTTCGTCAGCCAGCCGTGCGTTCTCGAACGCCAGCTTGTCGTTGTCCGCCTTGACGTCCACCAGGTAGACGTACTCGCCGATCAAGCGCGACACGCCGCGCGCGAGCGCCGCCGAGGCGTACTGAATGGGCGCGGTGACCCGCACCACGGCGCGATCCACGACGCTCATGTTCTCGGGCTTCCGAATCCGCGTGCGCAGCACGAAGAAGGGGAGCGCGAGCAACAAGACCACCAAGATCGTGTCGCGGTACCGCTTCCATGAGCCCATGAGTCAGATCCTCAGCATCCCCCAACCCCGCGAGGTTAGCTCGCGCCCGTGACGCGCCCAAGCGCCGCACCTCGCCCGACCCGGCCGCCCTGCCATCGACCGGACGGCGCGGTGGCGCTCGAGCGCGGCATCCGTCAGGGCAACATACCAACTGGTCGCACCGTGTTGCCCAGGTCCGGCTGGGCGCCCGCCTGGGAGCTCAGCCGATAGTGACCTCTTTCAGCAGCTCGATGTGATCCAGCGTCTTGCCGGAGCCAAGCACCACGGCGCTCACCGGATCGTCGCTCACCATCACCGGCAAGCCCGTCTCCTCGCGCAGCAGCACGTCGATGTTCTTCAGGAGCGCGCCACCACCGGTGAGCACCACCCCCTTGTCGACGATGTCCGCGGCGAGCTCGGGGGGCGTGCGCTCGAGCGCGGCGAGCACGGCCTCCACGATCGCGTTGATGGGCTCGGACATCGCCTCACGGATCTCGTCCGAGTTGACGAGGATTGTCTTGGGGATCCCAGCGACCATGTCGCGCCCCTTGACCTCCATCGTCACCTGCTGGTCGAGCGAGTAAGCGTTGCCGATGGTCATCTTGATGCGCTCGGCCGTCTGCTCGCCGATGGCGAGGTTATATTTGCGCTTCATGTAGGCGACGATGGCCTCATCCATCTTGTCGCCCCCCACGCGCACGCTCTGCGAGTAGACGATGCCCGCCAGCGAGATCACCGCGACCTCGGTGGTGCCGCCCCCGATGTCGACCACCATGTTGCCGCTCGGCTCGGTGATGGGCAGCCCCGCGCCGATGGCCGCCGCCATCGGCTCCTCGATCAGGTACACCTCGCGCGCCCCAGCGCTCTCGGCGCTCTCCTTCACGGCACGCTTCTCCACCTCCGTGATCCCGAAGGGCACACAGATGATGATGCGTGGCTTCACCAGGGTGCGCTGATTGTGAGCGCGGCTGATGAAGTAGCGGAGCATGGCCTCGGTGATCTCGAAGTCCGCGATCACACCGTCGCGCAGCGGCCGGATGGCCTGGATGTTCCCTGGCGTGCGCCCGAGCATCTCCTTCGCCTCGCGCCCCACCGCGAGCACCTTCTTCCCCCCGCGCGAGTCGCGCTGGACCGCCACCACCGATGGCTCACACGACACGATCCCCTTGCCCTTGACGTAAATCAGGGTGGTGGCCGTGCCGAGATCGATGGCCAGGTCATTCGAGAACAGGCCGTAGAGCCAGTCGAAAATCATGGGGGCAGAGGAGCGGGGCTCGAGAGTGGAGCAGGGCTCGAGGGTGAAGCAGAGCTCAGGGGAGTGGAGCGAAGCTCAGCAGAGGGCTCGTGGAGACGAGCGAAGCTCGGAGGAGTGGAGCGGAGCAAACCTCATGCGGACGGGCTCGGGTTGAGGGGGCAGGGGGCCACGCCCTGGCGCCGGTACGCGGGGACGGGCGAAAGCCATTGGAAGCGCTCAAGGGCCGAGGCCCTCCGGACGGCAAGCGAGGGGCGTACGTAGCACGCCCCGGAGGCGCCACGCAATCGGCGCCCCGGGGCGCCCGGCGACGGCGCGAGGCTCGCTAATTACTTCAATCAATTCGGGTACTTATATAACAGCCTCGGAGGTAGTACCCGACCCCGGACGATCGACCCACCTCGCCCCGCGACGCAGCGCCGATGGTGGCCGCGCCCGGGCGCCCGGAACGCGCTGGGGCTGCGCCTCACCGGTCATGCGACTGGGCCCAGCTTGGGCGGCTAGTCGTCGTCCCAGCGGTCGCGATCCCAGCGGCTCGGATCGTCGCGGTCGTCGCGCCCTCCCCGCTTGGCCGCGCGGGCGCGCTTCTTCTTGTCACCGCGCTCCACCTTCTCGCGATCCTTACGGCGCCGATCCTCGCCCCCACCGCGGAAGCCCTCGGGGGGAGGCGGCGGCCCGAGCTCATCGAAGCGGCGCTCCACCCGTGGCTCACGGGGGCCCGACTCGGTCGGCGCACGCGCGAAGCCAGGGCTCGGGCGCTCGTCCCGCCGCCCGGGGCCGCTCCAAGCGGCCTGGGGCGCCGCGCCGAAGGCGGGGCGCTCAGCCCGCGGCCGGGCGATGGACAGGTGAACTGGGCGCCCCCGCAGCGACGCCCCCTCCATCGCGGACGCCGCCTGCTCCGCAGCCTCGGCGCTCTCCACGGTGACGAACCCGAAGCCACGGCCACGCCCCTCGGGGGTGGTGGGGAGGTGCACGCGCAAGATGGGGCTCACCCCGCGCTCGCTGAACAGCCCCTCGATCTCCTCCCGAGTCACGTCGTACGGCAGGTTCGCGGCGTAGAGGGTGCTGTCGCTTCCACGATCATGGCGATCTCCACGGTCACTGCGATCACCGCGATCCCCCGACGCGAACGAGCCCGGCCCGCCAGGACCCGCGCCCCGCGGGCCACCCGACCCACCAGGACCGCGCGGCCCGCCCGGGCCAGGGCCGCGTGAGTCGCGCGGATCCCGCGAATAATCCCGCGGCTCTCGCGGCCGCTCACCACGCTCCGACGCGTGGAATTCCCGCACGGAAATCGTGCGCCCCGCCTGGCTCGAGCGATCGAGCGCGCGCCGCGCCTGCTCGGCCTCGGGCGCCGTCTTCATGGTCACGAAGGCGAAGCCCCGTGGGCGCCCGGTGGCGCGATCGCGAGGGAGGCTGAGGTCGACCACCGTGCCCCCCGTCGCCTCGAACAGCTGCCGCAGCACGTCCTCGCTGATGACATCCGGCAAACCCCCTACGAAGAGCTTGCGACCGTCGCCGGTTTCCATGGGTGTCTGCTCGTCCCCTCGATGTGTCACCGCGGAGCGCCGCGGAACGGTTACGTTACCTTGGGTCGGTGCCTCGTCAACCTACTCACCCCAAGCGTAGCAGCGAGCCCGGCGCCAGGCGAGAGCACACCGCCCGCGGTGCACGCGTCCGATCCATCGCTGCGTGAGGAGCGCCCATCCTTCGGGTCTGTCGCAGGCGGGCGCCGCGCTTCGAGGCCGCGCCGCAGCGCCGCTGACAAACGCCGGGCGCCGTGGTGTGATGCGGCCCCATGTCGCCGCGCGTCCGAGTGATCTTGAACCCGAAGGCTGCCAGCGGCCGCGCCGCCGTGCGCCGCGCGCCGATCGAGGCCGCGCTCACCCGCGCCGGCCTGGCCTTCGAGCTGACCGAGACCGCGGGCCCCGGCGACGCCACGCGCCTGGTGCACGAAGCGCGCGAGCGAGGCGTCGAGGTGGTGGCGGTGGCAGGCGGCGACGGCACGCTGAACGAGTGCGCCCAGGCCTACCTGGGCTCGAGTGGCGACGCGCGCCCTGGGCCGCGCCTCGCGCTGATCCCCGCGGGGACCGGCGGCGACTTCCGCAAGACCTTCGGCTTCGGTGAGTCGGTGGAGGAGGCCGCGCAGCGGATCCAGCGGGCGCGCCCCAAGCGCATCGATCTGGGCTCGCTCGAGTGCACCGACGCTGGCGGCGGCACCGCGCGCCACGCGTTCATCAACATCATGAGCTTCGGGATCGGCGGCCTCACCGACGAGCTCGTGAACTCGGGGCCCAAGTGGCTCGGCGGGAAGGCCGCCTTCTTCCTCGGCACGCTGCGCGCGCTGGCGCGCTACCGCAACGTGCCAGTGCGGGTCTCGGTGGATGGGGAGCCGTGGATCGAAGGGCCCATCTTGAACGTGGCCGTCGCCAACGGGCAGTTCTTCGGCGGTGGGATGCACATCGCGCCCGACGCGGATCCTGCGGATGGGCTGTTCGACGTCGTGGCCCTGGGCGATCTGTCACGCGCGCAGAGCCTCGCCCTCACCCCGCGCATCTACCGCGGCACCCACGGAGCATCGCCGCAGATCCTCACACGCCGCGGGGCGCGGGTGGAGGCAGAGGTGCTGCGCGGCGAAGCGCTGATCGACAACGACGGCGAGACACCCGGGAGGCTCCCGCTCAGCGCTCAAGTGCTCCCGGGGGCGCTCGAGCTGCTCACCTAGCTAGCCGACGCATCGAGGCGGGCGCGCCGCTTCGTCAGTTCAACTGAGGGACACCTTCGTCAGTCAAGCTGATGGTCTCATCGCGCTCGAGCGCGGTGCCGTCCAACCCCCAAAAAAGAAATAGTCGATCCATCTGATGGACACCGCGACCGGCTCAACCTGGGAGCCGACGTCATCAGCTGGCTGGCTACAGTCAGGTGAGCTGACCCACACCCAGACTAGCTCGACTCGGGCTCCGGTTCCGGCGGCTGACCAAAGCCGTCGAAGGTGGGCGCGGGCTCCACCGGGCGTCGGCGCACCGAGCGCGCGAGCCACAACCCCACGCCGAACAGCAGCAGGCACAGCCACTGCGCCGGCGTGAGCTCGAAGTAGCGGTTGTCGCTGATCGCCACGTCACGCGCTCGGAAGAAATCCAGCACGAAGCGCACCGGGGCGTAGAGCAGCGCGAAGCGGCTCAGGTAGAAGCCCCACGGGCGTGGCTCCCGACGCCACCAGAGGAACAGCAGCGCGAGCGGGATGGTCAGCACCATCTCGGTGAGGCCGAGATCCACCCGGGCGCCGCCTGGGTATTGCACCGCGTACCACGCGTCCGAGAGCACCCCCGGGTGATCGTGCGCCACCGCGCACCCAGCGCGCCCGAACACCCAGCCCGCCGGGAACGAGCTGCACACGACGTCTCCATACGGGAGCATCGAGCGCTTGTAACGGAGCTGCCACGCGAAGGCGCCGATCACCGCGCCCATGAAGCCGCCGAAGCTCGACAGCCCATTCCACACCATGAAGAGCGACAGCGGGTTCTCCACCACGCGCTCCGGGAAGTAAAACAAGGTGTCGAAGAAGTGGCCGCCGAAGAAGCCCACCGCCAACACCCAAAAGCAGAACGACGTGAACGCCGCCGGGTTGAAGCCCAGGCGCCGCGCCTGCCGCACCGCGAGGTAACTCCCGAGCCCCACCCCCATCGCCACCAGCGCCCCGAAGGGCTTGATCGAAAGATCCACGGGCGGCACCCCACCCCCGAAGAAATCCCGCGGGATGAGCGTCAGATCGGCGATCTCGACGTAAGGGATTCGGGGAGCAGAAGACATCGCGGCGGCCCAAGTCGATGGCCCCGTCGCTATAGCGCCGTCCACCGATGCGCCGCAAGCCGCCGCCTACTCAGGGACCTCGACGTGGCGACCGAGCGCCTTCGATGCCGCTGCCTACTCAGGGACGGCTCGATCGGGGGGTCGGACGGGTAGTCTTCGGAGCGCGCCCAACGACAGCGCTGCCTACTCAGGGACCTCGATCTCTGAAGCCGGCGCGGGGCGGATCACGACGTGGTCCTCCGCGAGATCATCCTCCGCGGCGATCAGCTCGAGCAGGACCCCCTCACACTGGCGTCGGATCAGCACCGCGCCCACCGCCTCGCGTCCGCAGCGCACCTCCGGCAGCCGGCGCTCGATGATCTGCGAGGAGAGCTGCACCACCCGCGCGATGGCCTCCACCCGAGCTAGGGCGTCAGTCTGACCAACCGGGGTGAGGCTGAGCGCCTCCCCCAACCGATCGAACAGCCGCGGGCCGGTGAGCCTGGCCTCGACCAGGAGCCCGCCTTCGAGCCGCAGGCTCACGTCGAACACCGCGCTCCGCGCGCGCAGGCGCTTGCCCGCCGGGATCACGTACTCCAAGTTGAGGAGCTTGGTGCACGTATCCGCGCGGCAACGCGCGGGGGGATCCTCCGCGCGCCAGGCCCTGAGCCACTCACCCGAGAGCTCGCTCGTGCGCTGGCCGAAGCTCGAGAGCTCGCTCAGGAGCCGGAGCCAGCGTGAATACTCGCGGATCAAGCGCTCGCGCCCCGCCTCCGCCTGGCTGAGCTTGCTGGCCAGGGCCGCCGCCTCGGCGTCGAGGCGCGCGGCGCGGCGGCGCTCGACCTCGCGCACCCGCGCGAGGACCGCTAGGCGCTCCCGCGCCGCCTCGGCGTGAGGGCCGCGCGGGAGCAGCTCGAGGTAGCGGCGGAGGCCCCGCTCACCGCCGCTCATCCGCTGGTAGTAGCCGGGCTCCGCCGCCGCGAAGCGCCGCCGGAGATCCTCCGCATAGGCGCCGTCCGGGTAGCGCTCGAGGTAGTCCGTGATCGCCACCAAGCGCCCCTCCAGCTCGGGCGTGGCGCGCGCCACGCGGTAACTGTGAAACTCCTCCGGTGAGGTCGTGAGCTGCAGCCCGACGCCGCCGCAGCCGAGCAGCGTGGCCAAGAGAGCGCCTAAAGCGGTGAGGCGCAGCGCAGCTCCGCGCCCAGTGAAGGTGAACGCGGCCGCGCAGAGCACTGCGGCCACGCCGCGCGACCCAGCGACACAGAGCGCCGGCGCGCGCGCGCGCCCGGCGTGCGGTGAGCTGAGCCGGCTCACCCACCCTCCGGACAGAAGTCGCACTCCGTTGGGATCTCGGGGCGCACGTCGTCGACGAAGCGCGCCACCTCATCGCAGCTCGCGTGGGACAGCGCACGGAGGCACACCACGCCATCGTGCACCAGCGGCACGCAGCGATCGGGGAAGCGGTCGCCGCGCCGATCTGGCGCCGAGCAAGCGGCGCGGCAGCTGGTGCTATCGAAGCCGCAGCGACCACAGGCGTCGCACAAGATGGCGTCGCGGCTCGCGAAGAACACGGGAGGATCCAGCTCGGCGGGCGCGCTGCCACAGCCGCCCACGTCCCCCGGGGTGGGCGCGGCGAGCAGCGGCACCAAGAGCCAAAGCAGCTTGCCTGACGGTCTCATTCGCTTCATGGCAGCGCCTCGAAGGCGACGCGCAGCCCCAGCGCCCCCGCCAGGATCGGGATCACGGTGGGGCTCACCTCGTGGGTCGCGGCGCCGTAGAACTGCGAGTAGCTGAGCTCGGCGGTCGCGCTCAGCCCACCCGTAAGCGCCAGCAGCCCCACGAGTCCCGCTTCCAAGCCCACGGTGCTGTCCGGCGTCAGCACGATGGGGACGCCGAGCCGGAGCGCCGCGGACAGCCGCGGACCGAAGCGCCGCTCGAGCACGTAGCTGAGCGTCAGCACCTCCTGCGGGATCCCCTCGAGCGCCACCGCGAGGCCGAGCTGCGCGCCGTGTTGGAAGCCGAGCGCCGGCCCCACCTGCGCCCCCACGTGGAGATCGGTGTACACGGCGGAGCGCGAGAGCCCTCCAGGGTCGTCGCCCAGCGGCGTGGCGAGGCGATACGGGTTGTTGAAGCGGAGCCCCGTGCCGAGCACGCCCCCGACGTAGAGCTCGAAGGCGGGGCCGAGCGCCGCGGGAGACGCGGCTCGCGGGGCGGCATCGACACCCGGCGCCGCGTCAGCACCGGCTGTCGATGAGGGCGCCGACGACGCGTCCTCGACCCGCTCGCTGACGCGCGGCGACTGGGCCGCCGCGACCCCCGTGAACAGCAGCGCGACGAGCGGCGCCGCGCACGCGCGCCCAGCTCGCAGCGCGAGGCCCCCATCGCCACGCGCCGCGATCACTTGGCTGATCCTAGCGACGGACAGCCCACCGCCCCTTCCTCTAGCCGAGCTCCCCGCGGCACGCGGCCTCCACGTCGGCGACCGTCTTGGGGATCGCCGCGCTGAGCACGCGATGGCCCTGATCGGTCACCAGCACGTCGTCCTCGATCCGCACGCCGATGCCTCGGTACGCCTCCGGCGCGGCGCTCTCCTCTGCGATGTAGATCCCAGGCTCCACCGTGATCACCACGCCGGCTTGGAGCGGGCGCGGCTTGCCGCCCTCGAAGTAGGGGCCCACGTCGTGGACATCCATCCCCAGGTAGTGGCTGGTCTTGTGCATGTAGTAAGGGCGGTAGCGGAGCTCTTCGATCGCCTCACTGACCGGTCCCTCGATGAGGCCGAGCTGGACCAAGCCGCGCGTGATCACCTCCACGCTCGCGCGATGCACGTCGTCGAGGGTCGCGCCGGGGCGCACCGCGCGGATGCTGGCGAGCTGCGCCTCCAGCACCACCTCGTAGATGGCCCGCTGCGGCTCGCTGAAGCTGCCGTTCACGGGGAAGGTGCGGGTGATGTCGGAGGCGTAGTATTCGTACTCGCAGCCAGCGTCGATCAGGAGCAGCTCGCCGTCTTGCATCTGGCGGTTGTTGCTCCGGTAGTGCAGCACCGTGGCGTTGGGCCCCGAACCGACGATCGAGCCGTACGCCGGCCTGGGTGAGCCGCGACGCCGGAACACCTGCGACAGCACCGCGTCGATCTCATACTCATACTTGCCCGGCGCGGCCTCCGCCATCGCCCGCACGTGAGCCTCACGCGTGATGTCGATGGCGCGCGTCATCAGCTGCAGCTCCTCCCCCGACTTGAGCAGCCGCAGCCGGTGCAGCACCTTGCCCGGATCAATAATTTCCGTAGGGAAACGTGCGCCGGTCTTGGCGCGGCGCCGCGCGGCGCCCAGCGCGGCGAAGAAGCGCGCCTCGAACTGGGGGTCGCGCCCGAACGCATAGAACACGCGGTCCACCTCGAACAGCCGCGGCAGCTCCTCATCCAGCTGCCCGATCGCGAACGCCCGGTCGGCGCCATACGTCTCACGCGCGCCCTCGAGCCCCGCGCGCGCGCCGTCCCACACCTCGCGCTCCGGATCGCGCTCACGCAGGAACAGCGTCATCGCCTCGGGCGCCTCGCTGCTCAGCACGAGCACGCTCTCCGGCTCCTCGAAGCCGGTCAGGTAATAAAAGTCGGAGTCCTGACGGTACTCGTGCTCCACGTCGTGGTTTCGGATCGCGACCGGCGCCGCGGGGATCACGAGCACCCCGGAGCCCATCGCCTCAAGTACGCGCCGGCGGCGCTCTCGGAAGATCTGTGCGTTCATGGTGATCTGAGCCTCAGCGCGCTCGCGCTGCTCCTGGAGCGACGAACGGTTCACCTTTTATCGCTCGATGACAACCAGAGAGATCGGCGCCAGCCATAGCGCCGCGCACTGCCTCGCCAACCCCCCCCGATCCCCAGCACACAGCGCGGACGGTCCACTCCACGCCGGGCCGCTTCGACGCCCTACCCGCGTGTCGCTGGTCGCCGTGGTTTTTTGGGGGTTGGACGGCACCGCGCTCGTGCAGCTCCGTGACCTGCTCCAAACGGGCACACCGCACGCCGAGCTTGCTTCATCAGCACGCGCGGCGACCCTCCCCCATGAGCCCCGGTCACGCCGCGCGCTCCTCCTCCGTCCGGCTAGGCCGCGAGCCGCTAGATTGACTGACGTGGTGCGAGAGGGTAGGCCCACGCCGTGACCCGCGATCCTCAAGACGACGACGACGAGCTCGACGAACGGGTGTTCAGCGAGCGCGACCGGCGTCGCCTCGAGCGCTTGGTCCCCATGATCATCAAGCGCCTGGTCGAGACGGGCTACGAGAAGGTCACGGAGAAGGTCAGTGAAGGGTACGGTCGCATCAGCGACGGGAACGTGCGGCAGCTGGTGAGCGAGCTGAAGCTGCCCAAGGAGGCGCTCCAGCTGATCTTGTCGCAGATCGACGAGACCAAGAACGGCCTCTACCGCGTGACAGCCAAAGAGATCCGCGACTTCTTGGAGCACACGAATTTCTCTGAGGAAATTGCCAAGGTGCTCACTACCCTCTCCTTCGAGATCAAGACCGAGGTGCGGTTCATCCCCAACGACGCCAAGGCGGGCGTCCCGAAGCCCGACGTCAAGGCGAGTATGCGCGTGAAGCGCGATAGCGACGAGGATCCAAGCGAACGTGAGTAACCTGTCAGCTGCTAGTGAAATAGACGCCTGGTGCACCAAGTGCCGCCGAGACTTGGGTCACCGCATCGTGGCCATGGTGGGCCCGACGCCCAAGCGGGTCATCTGCCTGACCTGTGACTCCACCCACAACTACCGCGCGCCCAAGGGCGCCGCGCCCGTGAAGGCGCCCCGCGCCTCACGCGCCAAGGCGGAGCCAAAAACACCTCGCGAGACGGCGCGCTCCAAGAACGAGGCCGAGCGCCTGCGCGAGTGGGAGCAGCGAGTGGCGGGCGCGGCGGAGGCGGCCTTCCGCCGCTACGCCATCGACGCGACCTTCAAGGAGGGGGATCTGGTGCTGCACCGGAAGTTCGGTGAGGGCTACGTGGTGGAGACCGACGCCGACGGCAAGGTCTACATCATGTTCCGTGACCAGCTTCGGACCTTGGTGCACGGGCGTACATGAGGGGCGCGCAGCGCGGGGCAGTCTCACGCCTCGGCGCTGTCTCGAGCCTCGGCGCTGGGCTCACCCTCGCCGCGAAGCTCGCCCTCGCCGTCTTCCTGTCAGGAGTCAGCCTCACTGTCAGTAGCCGGGCGTACGCAGAGGCCCCGGCGCGCGCGGAGGTCCGCTTGACGCCGGGCGCCGACGGCGCGCTCGGCGCTTGGCTCGTCGCCGGCCCGATCAGCGCGCAGGCCGCGCGCCGCTTCGACCCGGGGAGCGCCTCGCCTCACGCGGGGGCCGAGCTGTCCGGCGCGCGCTTCCGCGTGCTGGGGCACCGCGGCGGCGCGATCGATCTGCGGCGCGCCCTCGGCGGACCGGGCAGCTTCGCCGCGCTCGCGGGCCGGCTGGAGGTGAAGGCGCCCGGGCCCGGCTACCTGCTGGTGGGCTTGGACGGCCGCTACTCCGTGTGGCTGAACCGCAAGCAAGTCTACGAGCGCCCCGTGGACGCGCTGCGCGGCCGCGGCTTCGAGCCAGTCCCCCTCGAGCTCGAGGCGGGGAGCCACGAGCTGCTCATCTGGGCCGCGTCGGACCTGCCGCACTTCGCCCTCAGCGTACGCATCGTCTCACAGGCTGACGGCTTGCCACCCGCGGGCCTCAGCTGGGCGCTGCCGGGCGCGACCGACGCCGATCGGGCGCGGCTGGCCTCGGAGCTGCTCGAGAGCTCGCTCACGCTGCGCCCCGGGCGCGCCCAGCTCCGGCTACAATTTCCATACGGATATATTGAACCCAAGGGCCCGGGGGATCTGGCGGAGCGCGGGTGGATCCCAGAGATCACCCTGGGGGCTGCGGGCGCCGCGCGGCGGCTGAGGGTGGGGGCGCTCCCGAGCGGGGCGCAGGGGACGCGGGACTTCGAGGTCTCGCTGCCGCGCCGCGCGGGGGAGCCGGTGGAGCTGGCGCTCGGGCTCGGGGGTGAGCGCCGTCAGCTCACGGCGCGTCGTGAGCCAGCGACCGAGGAGGCGCTCGAGCTCGCCGCGCGGGTGGAGGCCGAGGCGATACGACGTGGACCTGACCATGCCTTCATCGCCGACACCCTGAGCTGGCATCGGCGCGCGCTGCAAGGGGTCACCGGGGCTGACGAGCGCCGCGCGCGGGAGCGGCTCACCGCGTTCACGAAGCGAGCCCAGGGCGGTGAGTCGCCGCTCGCTCCGGGGGTGCAGCACCTGGCGCTGCGCTCGCGCCTCGACGGTCAGCCTCAACCCCTGAGCCTGCACCTCCCGCGCGACTACAGCGGCCGCTCGCAGAGCGCCCGTTACCCCCTGGTGGTGCTGCTCCACGGCTACGGCAGCACACCGGAGCGCATCCTGCGCGCCTTCCTGGGCAGCGCCTCGGAGCACCCGGTGGTGGACGGCGTCGTGATCGCGCCGCACGCCCACGGCGACAGCTTCTTTCGCGACGCCGGCGAGCAGAACACGCTGGACGTGATCGACTGGGCTCTAAGTAGTCTCCCTGTCGATCCCGATCGCGTGAGCATCAGCGGCGTCAGCATGGGCGGCACCGGCACGGCGCACCTCGCGCTCCGCTACCCGGAGCGCTTCAGCGCGGCGTCGCCGCTCTCCGGCTACCACAGCTACTTCGTGCGCCGGGACACCAGCGGGCGCCCGATCCGCGACTGGGAGCTCGAGCAGATGCACCACTTCTCCCCGGCCAGCTGGGCGGAGAACGGCGGCGCGCTGCCGATGTACGTCGCCCACGGCACCCTCGATCACCCGCTGGAGAACTCACGCGTCTTGGTCGATCGCGCGCGCGCCCTCAAGAACCCGATCACCGACGTGTGGCCCGAGATCGGGCACAACGCCTGGGAGAAGGTGTGGGCGCGCGCCGCGATGTGGCCGTGGCTGAGCGGTCAGCGCCGCAAGAGCGCGCCCTTAAGCTCGCTCCGCCTGGTCACCTCCCAGCTCCGCTACGGCAAGCGCCACTTCGTGGAGCTGCTCGCCCTCGCGCATGGCCCGGCGCTGGCGCGCTTCGAGGCGCGCGTTCAGTCAGGCAAGCTTGTCATCACGACGGACGGCGTCACGAGCTTTCGCTTGCTGCCGCCGCTGCCCGCTGGGCTCACGTGGCCGCTCGGTGTCGAGGTGGACGGCGCGGCGCTCGAGCTCCCGGAGCGCGCGGTGCTGGAGCGGGGCGCTGAAGGTTGGCGCGTCACCAAGGAGCCAGAGGCTGACGATCAGGGCGGCGAGCAGGTGCGCAAGCGACCCGGCGCGGAGGGCCCCATCCGCGATCTCTTCTTGCAGCCCACCCGCATCGTCTACGGCACGCGCCGCCCGCAGACGGCGCGCGTCACCCGCGAAATAGCGCGCGGCTTCCTCGCCACGCGCGGCCGCGCCGATCTGCACTACACCATCTCGGCGGACACCGAGCTCAGCGCCCGAGACAGGAGCGCTCACAACCTGCTGCTCATCGGCGGCGCCGACGACAACCACACGAGCCGCGCGTTCAAAGAGCAGCTATTTTCCTCGCGGGAAGGCGCCGCGCTCACCCTGCGCGGTGAGCGCTTCGAAGGCGACGGGGTAGGCGCCATCTACATCCAGCCGCACCCGGAGGATCCCAGCAAGAGCGTCGTGGTGATCGACGCCGCCACCGCCCAGGGCTACTGGCTCAGCGCGGCGCTACCCCAGCTGATCCCCGATTTCCTGGTGTTCGACGCCGACATGCTCCCCGCCACGGGGCAGCAGCTGCTCGGCCACGCGAGGGTGCTCGCCGGCGGTCGCTTCGACGAGCACTGGCAGCTCCCACGCGGCGCGCGCGACCCCGCCGTGGTCAACCCCACGGCGATCCCCAAGCGCTGACCTGACTGTCAGTCACTCGATCTAATCTATCCATTGCCCGAACGAGTGGGGGTTAGACGGCACCGCGCTACTTACCGCGCCGCGACGGACGCGCTGGCGCCTGACGAGGGGCAGCGCCCGAGCCCGCGCGGCTCCCCGCCGCACCTCGCTTGGGGACGCCCGAAGGCCTCCCCGCTGCGCCCCCCGTTCGCTTCGGCGCGCCCGCTCCCGCGCGCGCGGTCCCCGTACGCTCCGCCGCCCGCGCGCGCGACGACTTCCCCGCGGCGGCCTCCACCCAGGTGTCCCGCGACGACTCGCTTCCGCGCGGAAGCCGACCCCCGCTCGGCGACGCGCTCGCCCGCCTCCCTGGCCCCCCCTGCCCGCGCCGCCCAGACACCAGCGCCCCGCCGCGGCTCTCCTCCGGCAGCGCCTGCGCCGACACCCGCCGCGGCACCCCGTACACGCGCTTCAGCTCCACCAGCTCGCGCGCCGTGAGCGCGCGCCACTCGCCAGGCCGCAGGCCCTCCGCCGTGATCCCGGCGAAGGACAGGCGCGCGAGCCGCATCACCGGGAACCCCGCCGCCTCACCCAGCCGATGGATCTGACGATTCCTCCCCTCGAGGAGCTCGATCTCGAGCCAGGTCTTGCCCTGCTCCCAACGCAGGCGCCGCACCTTCGCCGGGCGCGTGCGCTTGCCCTCGATCTCGATCGGCTGGCGCCAGCGCTCGAGGTCCACGTCGCTCACCTCGCCCTGCACCTTGGCCACGTAGATTTTCTGCGTGGATTTTTTCGGGTGCAAGAGCGCGTTGGCGAACTCGCCGTCGTTCGTCATCAGGAGCACGCCGCTCGTGTGGTAGTCGAGGCGCCCCACCGGCACCACGCGACCCGGCGCGCGCCGCACCAGCTCCGCCACCGTCGGGCGCCCCTCCGGATCATGCATGGTGGACACCACGCCGCGCGGCTTGTGGAGCACCAGGTACACCGGCCGCTCCGCCACCAGGCGCTGCCCATCCACCTCGATCTTGGAGCGCCGCGGGTCGGCCTTGAACCCCAGCTCCGTCACCACCCGGCCATCCACCCGCACGCGCCCGGCGCTGATCAGCTCCTCGGCGCCACGCCGCGACGCTAGCCCCGCGGCGGCGACGATCTTCTGCAGACGTTCCTCAGCCATGGGCGCTTGCTACTGGGTTCCTCTCGCCTCCGCCAGTCGCTTCATCCCAGCCACTCATCGCGCTCACTGGTAGCGACCGGATCGGTGCGCTAGAAGTGGCTCGCATGCGACGCGTCGAGAAGCCGTGGGGCCATGAGCTGATCTGGGCACACACCGAGCGCTACGTGGCCAAGGTGCTCTTCATCAAGCAGGGGCACCAGCTGAGTCGCCAGTACCACCGCGTGAAGGACGAGACGCTGTTCATCGAGACGGGGGAAATGGAGCTCGAGCTCGGTGAGCCACCGAACCTCGAGGTGCGGATCATGAAGCCGGGTGACGTGTTCCACGTCACCCCCGGCACCATCCACCGCATGCGCGCTCGCGAGGACGTGCGGGTGTTCGAGGTGTCCACGCCCGAGCTGGATGACGTGGTGCGCTTGGAGGACAGCTACGGGCGCGAGGGCACCAGCACGCCGTAATCGCACCGGCTCCTCAGTCAGCCCAGCTCACCTAGCCTGATCCCGGCTCTAGGACGACGACGAACGGTCGACCGTTCTCGTGCTCAAATCCGACAGCGCTCTAGGACGACAGCGCTCTAGGACGACAGCGCTCTAGTTGCGCTTGCGCGCGCTCATGCGCGCGTCGGTGACGCCGCCGTCGGCGGCCTCCAGCTCGAGCCGCTTGCGCTCGGCCTCCTCCGCTGCCTCACGCTCACGCTCGGCCTTCTCTGCGGCGAGCCGCGCCACCTCGTCGCGATCCCAACGATCGACCTGACCGTCGTGATCCAAGTCGACGCCCATGCGCTCGAGCACGCCCTCCCCGTAGATCTCCCACACGTCAGGCTTCCCGTCGTGATTGGTGTCGCGCTGCACGCGGCTCAGCTTGCCGCGCACGTAGTACCTGAACTCGTCAGGCTTCCCGTCACGGTTCCGATCCGTCTCCACCTTGGCGACGCGGCCCGCCGCGAAGGTGATCCAGGTGTCGATTTGGCCGTCGTAGTCGGTGTCCGCCTGCTCGCGCAGCGACTCGCCCTTGTCGTCGTAGGTGCGGACGACGTCCTTCATCCCGTCGAGGTTGGTGTCGATCTCCCGGCACAACAGCACCCGCCGCCGGTCTTCGCCCTCCCCCAGCACCGCGAACACGCGCCGCACGTTGGGGATGTTCGCCCCCGGCCCACGCGACTCCACCACCTCACGATCGCTCCTCCCACGGAAGTCGCAGCGCGAGCGATCGTCGCCGGTCGCCATCGGGTCCACGGCGACGCCCGTCCGCGGCGGCGCGCTGCCGCCGCTCTCGGTGCCGCCACGGCAGGCGACCACGCAGGCCACCGCCGCCGTGACCGACAGGGCCACGCCCAACCCCCGACGCCCGATCCTCCCGCCCGGCATCGGCCCGGTGGATCGCGCGGGGCGGCTCGCCTCTGGCGCCTGATCGACTCGCTGCCTCATGGCGTCTCCTCCGCGCCGGGCTCCGCTGAATCTCCCTGACCCTCCAGCTCGACCGGGACGTCACCCTGACCGCCAGGTTGGAAGGTGGGGCCCGTGGGGCCCGGGGTGTGCCGCGCCGGGGGCACGTAGCCGCTGCCTTCGCCGCACACGTCCACGGTGGCGCCAGGATCCGGGCGGCCGTCCCCGTCCACGTCCGAGTGAATGCGGGGGCACTCCTCGCGCTCCGGATCGGGGTACTCCCACCACTGGTCGATCACGCCATCCCCGTCGGAGTCGCGCTCGGTGCGTGACAGCTTTCCTCCCTGGAAAAAGTGCCAGGTGTCGAGGCGGCCCCCGAGGGTGGTGGCGCGGTGCTGCTCGGTCAGCACGCCGGCCTGGTACAGCGCGATCTCGTCGATGCGGCCGTCGCGATCGTAGTCGCTCTCGCGGCGACGCACCTGACCCGAGGCGTCAAAGTACACCCAGGTATCGACACGAGCGTCGAAGTTCAGATCGACCGAACGGCACAGCTCGCGCGCGCCGTCGAACACCTGGATCAAATCCGGCGTGCCGTCGCCGTTGACGTCCGTGCCCCGCGCGCTCGAGCTCTGCACGTCGCACGGCTCGTGAGTGATGGTGGTGTCACGCCGCGTGACCCCCTCCCCATCCACGCTGTGGGCGCTGGAGACGGACGCGCTGCAGCCAAGCGCCGTCAGCCCGCACGCCAACGCCATGAGCGACGCACGCGCGGCGCCCCGCCCCACACCCACCCTATCCATCGAGCTCGCCAGTCTGCGCAAGGTGTCGCCTTCGTCTCGTCGGGTACCGCCCCGAGCTGCCGCTCTCCCGAGCCGCCGACTGGATGGTAGGCCCCGGCTCTCAGCGTGACAAGGCGACGCGGCCACGGAAGCCGCCTGCGAGCCGGCCCCGCCACCCAGCCGCAAGACGACGCTGACGAGGTGACCCAGCGCGTGCTGCCTGGGGCCGCCCAAGCGACTGCTCGGTCCATGGAAGGGGCGACGTGTGGCCCACCCATCGCGGTGCCGTCCAACCCCCCGATCCCTCGTCCCATCGTTCGGCCACTTGGCCGGACCAGCTCCAGGCCGCCGCCTACCCGAATCCCCAGATCGCTCCGGGCGATCGATCCCTTGCTACCACCTACGAAGCCGCCCGAGACACCACGTAACTAATTGAAATCACTGAATAATTTTCGACACTGGGGCTCGCCCCCCTTGGGGGTGAGGGCGCCACGGGTGGATTGACAATACACGTATGGGAATCTAATGTAACGGCAGTCATCACCGCCGCTGAGCGGCCGCCGCTGCCGCCCGGGAAGAGCGCCCATGTCACGTAAGAAGATCTCGACGACGGTCTACATCACGCCAGAGCAGAACGACAAACTGCGCTTGCTGCATGACCGCACCAAGGTGCCCGTCGCGGTCTACATTCGTGAAGGCATCGATCTCGTGCTGAAGCACTACGAGCACGCCTTGCCGGGGCAGATGACGCTGACGGACGCCCCCCCAGCCAAGAAGTGATCGCACCCGCCGCCACCGCTCCGCTCTCGGGCGCCTCGCCGAGGCGGGCCGTCGGAGCTTGGGGTTGGCGCCCAGTCGTTCGGCGCAGCGGGGCGTGCAGGCCGCGACGGCACCGGACGACAGCGCAGCGCCCTCGAGCCGCAGTGCACCCTCGAGCCGCGCTACACATTGCGTTCGCGCCCCCGATCAGGGGTAGAAGCGCTCCCCCGCATGGCCACTGACACGAGCCACATCCGCAACTTCTCCATCATCGCCCACGTGGATCATGGAAAGTCCACGCTCGCCGACCGCATCCTCGATGTGACGGGCGCGCTCTCGGCGCGCGAGAAGAAGGAGCAGTTCCTCGACAAGCTGGAGCTCGAGCGCGAGCGCGGCATCACCATCAAGGCGCAGAACGTGCGCCTGCCCTTCAAGTCGAAGGACGGGCGCACCTACCAGCTGCAGCTGATCGACACCCCGGGGCACGTCGACTTCAGCTACGAGGTGAGCCGTAGCCTCGCGGCGTGCGAGGGCGCGCTGCTGGTGGTGGACGCGACTCAAGGCGTGCAGGCGCAGACCGTCGCCAACGTGTACCTGGCGCTCGACAACCAGCTCGAGCTCTTGCCAGTGCTCAACAAAATAGATCTGCCATCGAGCGACGTGGATCGCACGGCGGAGCAGATCGAGGAGGTCATCGGCCTCGACTGCAGCGGCGCGATGATGGTGAGCGGGAAGACGGGGGCCGGCGTCTTGGAGCTCCTGGAGGCGGTGGTGGAGCGCGTGCCGCCGCCCAAGGGTGAGGCGGAGAGCCCGCTGCGCGCGCTGATCTTCGACAGCTGGTACGACGCCTACCGCGGCGCGGTGGTGATGGTGCGCGTGTTCGAGGGCACCCTCCGCAAGGGCGACAAGGTGCGGATGCTCGCGACCGGGCGCAGCTACGAGGTCACCGAGATCGGCTGCTTCTCGCCCCACCCCACCTCCCTCAAGCAGCTCGGCCCCGGCGAAGTGGGCTTCCTCGCCGGCAACATGAAGAGCGTGGAGGACTGCAAGATCGGCGACACCATCACCACCTTGGCGGGTGGCGCCAGCGAGGCGCTCGCCGGCTTCAAGGAGGTGAAGCCGATGGTGTACGCCGGGATCTACCCGACGGACACGGCGGACTACGAGAACCTGCGGGACGCGCTCTCGAAGCTGCACCTGAACGATTCATCGTTCCAGTTCGAGCCCGACACCTCCGACGCGCTCGGCTTCGGCTTCCGCTGCGGCTTCCTCGGGCTCCTCCACATGGAAATCATCCAGGAGCGCCTCGAACGCGAGTACGACCTCGACCTCATCACCACGGCGCCGTCGGTGGTGTACCAGGCGTACGTCAGCGGCAGTGACCAAATGGTCCGCGTGGACAACCCCTCCAAGATGCCGTCGCCCGCCGTGCTCGAGCGCATCGAGGAGCCGATCATGCGGGTGGTGGTGCACGTGCCGGCGGAGTACGTGGGCGCGGTGGTGGCGCTGTGCGAAGAGCGCCGCGGCATCCAACAGAACATCCACTTCGCCACGAAGGACCACGTGGTCATCACCTACGAGCTGCCGCTCAGCGAGGTGATCATCGATTTCCACGACAAGCTGAAGAGCGCCTCCCGCGGCTACGCCAGCATGGACTACGAGCTGAGCGGCTACCGCGCGGAGGACCTCGTGAAGCTCGACATCATGGTCAACGGCGAGATCGTCGACGCGCTCAGCGTGGTCGTCCACCGGAGCTTCAGCCAGAGCCGCGGGCGCGCCCTCGCCAGCAAGATGAAGGAGCTGGTGCCGCGCCAGCAGTACGACGTCGCGATCCAAGCGGCCATCGGCGCCAAGATCATCGCGCGCACCAACGTGCGCGCCATGCGCAAGGACGTCACCGCCAAGTGCTACGGCGGCGACATCTCCCGCAAGCGGAAGCTCCTGGAGAAGCAGAAGGCGGGCAAGCGGCGCATGAAGCAGTTCGGCAAGGTGGACGTACCTCAAGAGGCCTTCCTCGCCATCTTGAAGCTCGACTCGTAACCACGAGGGGCGGGGCTAGCTCATGAACCTGACTGATTCGCTGCGCTCGATCGCTTCGGCCACCCTCGAGGTGGAGGCGCTGATGTGCCTCCGCGCCGGACCCGCTCGACTGAGCCACTGACAGACGACGCGTGTGAAGCCTGATGATGCAAGCTGAAGAGCTCGAGGAGCTGAACCGCGACCGAACCGAGCACGCCCGGGTGACGGCGCTGCCGAGCGCCCCGTTCGGGCCGCGGCTCGTCATCCAGCGCTACCAGCTCGGCAACGGCCTGACGGTGCTGCTGTGCGAGGACCACTCCGCGAAGGTGGTCGCCTACCACACCTGGTATCGCGTCGGCTCACGCCACGAACGCCCCGGCAAGACGGGGCTCGCGCACCTGTTCGAGCACCTGATGTTCAACGAGACCGAGCAGCTCGCGAAGGGGGAGTTCGATCGGCGCCTCATGCAAGCCGGCGCGGAGAGCAACGCCTCCACCTGGCTCGACTGGACGCACTACACCATCGCCGTCCCGAGTGATCAGCTGGGGCTCGTGGTGGGGCTCGAGGCCGAGCGCATGGCGCACCTCGTGCTGCGCGCGCCGGAGCTCGCGAGCGAGAAGGAGGTGGTGCTGAACGAGCGCCGTTTCCGCGTGGATGACGACGTGGACGGGCGGCTGAACGAGGCGCTGTGGGGCGCCGCGCTCACGCGCCACCCGTATCGCTCGCCGACCATCGGCTCCGCGGAGGACATCCAAGGCTTCACGGTGGAGGACTGCGAGGCCTTCTATCGCGCTTACTACGCGCCGAACAACGCGTGCGTGGTGGTCGTCGGTGACGCGCGCCCGCTCGATTTGCTCAGGTTGGTGAGCGACGCTTACGGCGCGCTCACGCCTTCGACGATTTCACCGGAGGACACCTGGCCCGAGCCGCCGCAGCTCGAGGCGCGTGAGCTCACGCTCACCCTGCCCACCCCCACCCTCAAGCTCGCGCTGGCCTACCACGCCCCCGCCATGGGCGACGCCGATCACCCGGCGCTGGCGCTGCTCAGCGAGATCTTGACCGGCGGCCGCGCGAGCCGCCTGACCCACCGCTTGATCACCCAGGGCGAGCTCGCGAGCGACGTGCGGAGCTTCCTCGGCCCCCTGAAGGACCCTAGCTTGTTCGAGATCGCCATCACGGCGCGCGAAGGCGTCGCCTCGGCGCCGATCCTCGCGATCGTGTCCGAGGAGCTGGCGCGGCTGCAGGCGGAGCTGGTCAGCCAAGCTGAGCTGGATCGCGCGCTCGCCCGCTTCGAGCTCGGGCTGGTGAGCGGCCTCGAGAGCGTCGAAGGCAAGGCGAGCACCATCGGCCTGTATGAGATCGTGCTCGGGCAGCCGGGCGCCGCCTTCGAGCGGCTCGCGGCGATGCGCCGGGTGACGCCGAGCGACCTGCGCTGGGCCGCGCGGCGCTACCTGGGCGCTCATCAACGCACGCTGATCGAGGTGGTGCCCGACGAGAGCCTGTTGGGTGAAGCACCTGACGAGCCTGCCTCGAGCGAGGGGGCGGCTTCGAGCGAGCCCGGCGAAAGAGCGCGCGACGCGGCGGCGCGGGAGGCGTCATGATCCCGGTGCTCCTCGAGCGCGACGACGCGCTGCCGCTGGTCCACGTGTCCGTCGCCTTCAGGCTCGGCTCCATCGCCGACCCACCAGGCAAGGAGGGCCTCACCAGCCTCACCCTGCGGCTGATGCGGCGCACCGGGGGCGGGCGCGATCCGCGCGCGCAGGACGAGCGCATCGACAGCCTGGGGGCGGCGCTGTGGGTCGACGCGGGTCAGAGCACCGCGGGCGCGCATGGCAGCGTGATCTCGCGTAGCCTCCCGGCCTTCCTCGCGGTGATGCGCGAGGTGATCGCGGAGCCCGGCTTCGACCCCGGCGAGCTCGAGCGCCTGCGGCGTGAGGCTGAGAGCGAGCTGACCGAGGTGCTCGACAGCGACCGCAGCCTGGCGCGGCGCTGGTTCGCGCGGCGGCTGTTCGCGGGCCACCCCTATGGGCGCCCCACCGGCGGCACGCGCGCGAGCCTCGCTGCCATCACGCTCGATGACATCCACGCGCGCTATCGGGAGCTGGTGGTCGCCTCGAACATCACCCTCGCGTTCGCGGGCGACATCGAGCTCGCCACCGCGCGGGCCTTCGCGGACGAGCTCGCTCGGGCGCTGCCCGCCGGCCCGGCGCTGCACGACCCCACCGAAGATCCAACTCAGCGCCCCGGCATCCACCTGAGCTTCGTCGACAAGCCCGAGCGGACCCAGACGCAGATCCTGATCGGCTGCCTCGGCACTCACCCGCTGGACCCAGACCACCTCGCGCTCTCGGTCGCCAACACCGTGTTCGGCGGCACCTTCACCTCGCGGCTCACGCAAGAGGTGCGCGCGAAGCGCGGCTGGTCCTACGGCGCCTACTCGAGCCTCGCCGTCGACCGCCGCCGTCGCAGCTTTTCCATGTGGACATTCCCCAAGCTGGAGGACGCGCTGAGCTGCATCCAGCTCGAGCTCGATCTGCTGCGCGCTTGGGTGAAGGAGGGCCCCACGGAGGAGGAGCTCGAGAGCACCAAGAGCTACCTCGCGCGCTCCCACGCGTTCTCCACCGACAGCGCCGCCAAGCGCGTGAGCCAGCAGCTCGACGCCGCGCTCTATGACCTGCCCGCGAGCTACTACAGCGAGTACACCGCGAAGGTCCCGAAGGTCACCCTGGCGGAGGCGCGCGCGAGCCTCGCGCGGCTCACGCCGGACAAGCTCCGGATCACGGTGGTGGGCACCGCCAGCTCGCTGCTCGATCAGCTGGAGGCGGGGCTGCCGCTCGACTCCTCCGAGCGCATCCCCTTCGACGCTGACTGATGCCTCGCTGCTACTAGCAGCGAGCTTCAGGCTATTTCCTTGAGGAATTTATCCGACGGAGGACACGCAGCTCCAGTCCTTGAACGTGGCGCGTGTTTTTTTTGGGGGGGTTGGGTCACGCCGCGCCCCCCGCGCGACGACATCCTGGCAGGGCGTGCGGTCTACAGCCCCAGGAGCCGCACCACGTCGTCCGCCAGCGCCTGAGCTTCAGGCGTGAGCTCACACTCAACACCAATCACCGTGAGGGCGTCGTGCACATCGCGCGCGAGGTCCACGTAGATCTTCAGCTTGGGCTCGGTGCCGCTCGGGCGGATCACCACCCGGCCATCCGCGAGTGACAGCTCCACGACGTCCGCCTGAGGCAGCCACTCCGGGCGCGCCTCGGCGCCCACCATGTAGTCCGTGACACTGACCACATCCCGCTCCCCGATCCGCGACGGCGGCGAAGCGCGGAGCCGCGCCATCGCCTGGGCGATGGCCTCCGCCCCGCTCTGCCCCACCAGCGTCACGCTCCGCTGCACGCTGACCCACAGCCCGTGCTCGCGCGCCAGCTGCTGCAGGCGCTCGAGCACGGTGAGCCCCTGCTGGCGGAGCGCCGCGACCAAATCTGCGAACAGCACCGCCGCGCTGATGCCGTCTTTGTCGCGCACCAGGTGCCCCGCGGAGTAACCGAGCGCCTCCTCGAAGCCGAAGGTGGTGCGCACCCCGCCCTGCTCCTCGAGCCGCAAGGCCGCGCGCCAGATCCACTTGAACCCCGTCAGGGTGCGCTCGGTGCGCGCGCCGTAGGCCTCGGCGAGCCGCGCGGTCATGGGGGTGGAGACGATGGTGGAGATCACCAGGCGCTGCGGGGTGAGCGGCGCCGCGGCGAGCAGGTAGTCCGCCAGAAGGACGCCTACCTGATTACCCGTGAGCTGCACCCAGCGCCCCGCGGGGCTCTTCACCGCCACCGCCAGGCGGTCCCCGTCAGGGTCATTGGCGAGCACCAGCTCCGCGTGATGCTCGTCGGCCAGCGCCTCCGCCAACGCCAAGGCGCCGGGCTCCTCCGGGTTCGGGAAATCGAGCGTGGGGAAATGACCATCCGGCGCGAGCTGCTCCGGCACCGGGTGCACCTCGGCGAAGCCAGCCTCCGCCAGCGCGCGCAAGGTGAACTCGCCGGCCACGCCGTGGAGCGGCGTGTAGACGATGGGGAAGGCGCGGTCCGCCACCAGCCTTGGCCGGAGCGCCGAGAGCTCCGCGAAGTAGCGATCGATCAAGCTCTCCGGCACCGCCTCCAAGAGCTCGGTGGAGCCGCCGCTCGGCACCGCCTTGGTGGAGCCCACCTGCGCGATGCGGCGCGCGATCTCCGCGTCCACCGGCGGCGCGATTTGAGCGGCGTCCTCCGCGTACACCTTGTACCCGTTGTACGCCGGTGGGTTGTGGCTGGCGGTGACGCACACGGCGCCGCTCGCGGCGAGCTGGCGCGCGACGTAAGCGACGATGGGGGTAGGCACCGGGCGCGTGAAGTGACGCACGGGGATCCGCGCGGCGGTGAGCACGCCGCGCGTCGCCTCCTCGAGCTCGGCGCTGGTGAGGCGCGCGTCACGCCCCACCACCACGGGGCGCGTCTTGGCGTCAGGCACCCGCGAGAGCAAGTAGTCAGCGAAGCCGCGCGTCGCCCGCACCACGTTGGCCAGGTTCATGCGCGAGCGACCGGCGCCGACCAGGCCCCTGAGCCCCGCGGTGCCAAACTCGAGCGGCGCGCCCATGCGCTCGGACAGCTCATCCCACGCCTGCTGCTCGATCAGCTGCTTCAGCACCTCGGCGTCAGTCAGGCTCGGATCGTCCGCCGCCCAGGCCTCCGCCTCCCGCACCACCTCGACTTGGTCGCTCATGGGCCGTGAGCATAACAAATTCGGCCGCGCCTGCCGCAGGCTTGACGAAGCAGCCAGCTGCCGAGCATCGCGAATCGCCGCTCAGCGCACCCCACCTCACTCGGCCCACCTCGCTCGGCGCACCGCCGTTCAGCGCGCTCACTGCCACCGCGACCGCTCAGCGCCGCACGAGCGACTCAATCCGCGGGCCGACCGCGCCGGAGCCGGATCGGCTCCCCCTTCAGCGCCAGCTGACCACAGGCCGCGTCGACGTCGTCCCCGCGCCGCACCCGCACGAAGCACGACACGCCTGCGGCGTGCAGGTGCGCGCGGAAGGCTGCGACGGCGGCGGCGGGCGGCGCGGTGAGCCCCGCGCCCTCCACCGGGTTCATCGGGATCAGGTTGACCTTCACCCGCAGCCCACGCAGCAAGATCGCCAAGCGCCGCGCGTGGTCCAGGCTGGCGTTCACGCCGTCGATCAAGGTGTACTCGATGGTGATGCGCCGCCGCCGCGGCAGCGGGTAGGCGCGCAGCGCGCGCATCAGCTCCTCCACCGGGTAACGCTCGTTGATCGGGATCAACCGGCTCCGCGTCTCGTTGTCCGGCGCGTGCAAGCTGATGGCGAGCCCCACCTTCCCCGCGAAGTCCTCGCCCAGCCGCCGGATCCCGCCCACCAGCCCCACGCTGCTCACCGTGATGCGCCGCGGGCTCATCCCTAAACCGTCAGGGTGAGTGATGAGCTCGATCGCGCGCCGCGTGACCTCATAGTGCTGGAGCGGCTCCCCCATGCCCATGAACACCAGGTTCCGTAGATCCTCCTCGGGGGTGAGGTAGCGCTTCGCGATCAGCACTTGGGCCACGATCTCCTCGGGACCCAAGCCGCGCTGGAGCCCCGCGCGACCACTGGCGCAGAACACGCACCCCATGGCGCAGCCGTGCTGGGTGGAGATGCACAGAGTGACGCGCTCGCGGCTGTTCGGGACGTCGTCCGGATCGAGGCTCGCCGCGGCGGCGTCGGCGTCCTCTTCGTCGGCGCCGGGGCGCGACATCGGGATCAAGACGCACTCCACCAGCCCACCGCCGCGCACCTCGAGCAGCAGCTTGCGCGTTCCGTCACGGGAACGGCGCACCTCGCGCACGGTCAGTGGATCTGACAAACCCAGCTCGCCCAGGCGCTCGCGGAGCCCGCGCCCGAGGTCCGTCATCGCGCTGGGGTCCATCACCCCGCGCTGGTGGATCCAGCGAAACACCTGCGCCGCGCGGAACGGCCGCTCGGACACCGCCGTGAGCAGCTCGCGCCACTCGTCAGGGGTACGAGCCACTGGATGCAGCTCGGCGGCAGAGCGCTGCTCAGCGGCAGAGCGCTGCTTGGACACGGCGCGCGGTGAGCCGCTCTCGTCAGCCACCCTGCTCCTCCCGCTTCGCTTCGTCCCAGTAGCCGTCCAGCTCCTCGAGGGGGAGGCCCCGCGTGGGCGCGCCGCAGGCGTCGCGGGGCCAGTCGCCGTGCACCGAGAGCGCGCGGCGCTCGACGTGAGCGAAGCGCGCCTCGAACTTGTCACACGTCGTGCAGAGCGCGCGCTCGGCGTCCACCCCCAGGTGCCGCGCGAGGTTCACCACGGCGAACAGCACATCCCCCAGCTCCTGCTCCACCGCCGCGCGGTCACCGCTCCTCGCCGCGCGGTCCAGCTCCCCCAGCTCCTCCGTGAGCTTCTCGCGCGAGCCCTCGACGCTCGGCCAGTCGAAGCCGACCGTCGCCACCGCCGCGCTGATCGCCTGCGCGCGCGGGAGCGCTGGCGTGGCGCGCGGCACCGAGCCGAGCAGCGGCTGCTGCGGCGGAGGTAGGGGCGCTGCCTTAGGGCGCTCGAACGGACGCGACATCGACGCGCTCTAGCACACCCTACCAGAGGCACCGAGCGAACGCCGATGCGCCCAGCGCAGGGAGAGGTAAGCCGGGGTGACCGCCAACAGCACCCCACCTTCGCATGGGGCGAGCACAATCACTTGGGTTTTGGGGTTTGGCAGCGCACCGCCCATCAGGTTCAGAACAAGTAGCGCTCGCCCGAGTCGCAGAGCACCGTCACCACGTTGCCCTCGCCGAGGCGGCGCCCCACCTCGAGCGCCGCGTGCACGTTGGCCCCCGACGAAGGCCCCACCAAGAGGCCCTCCTCGCGCGCCAAGCGCCGCACCATCGCCTCGGCGGCGACGTCGGTCACCGGCAGCACCTCATCGAGCAGCGCGCGATCCAAGTTCTCCGGGACGAAGCCGGCGCCCAGCCCTTGGATACCGTGCATCCCTGGCCGCTTCCCGCTCAGCACCGCGCTCGCGGCCGGCTCCACCGCGACCAGCCGCACCTCGCTGCCGAGGCGCTCGCGCAGCACCCGGCCCACGCCGGTGATGGTGCCGCCCGTCCCCACCCCCGCGACGAAGGCTCGGACGTCGCCCTCCAGCTGCTCGAGGATCTCCAAGGCGGTCCCGCGCTCATGCGCTCCGGGGTTCGCTGGGTTCGAGAACTGACTCGGCATGAAGGCGCCCGGCGTGGTGCGGAGCAGCTCCGTGGCGCGCGCCACGGCGCCGGCCATCCCCTCTTGCGCGGGCGTGAGCACGATCTCCGCGCCGTAGGCGCGCAGGATGTAGCGACGCTCGAGGCTCATGTCCTCGGGCATCACCAGCACGCAGCGATAGCCGCGCACCGCGGCGATCATCGCCAAGCTGATCCCGGTGTTGCCGCTGGTCGCCTCGATGATGCTGGCGCCCTCCACGAGCTCACCCGCCTCGGCCGCCGCGAGGATCATGGCGAAGGCGGGGCGATCTTTCACGCTACCCGCGGCGTTCACGAACTCCGCCTTGCCCCACAGGGTGGCGCCCTCGCTGATGCGCATCAAGCGCACGAGGGGCGTGCCGCCGATCAACCCCAGCGCACCACTTGCCACCAGCAGCCCGCTCGGGCTGCGACGGGCGTACCCTTGCTTCGTTCGCTCGCTCATGGCTCTCCGGAGTGTCCCACGGCGCCGCGCCGCCGCCAGACGCTACTCAGCCCCCGCACCTCCCCGCAACCACGGAGCGCCACCGCGACCCCACGAGCCTCAAAACCAAGAGCGCTCAGCGCCGCAGCACCCGGAGCGGCGCCCCGTCCACCGTGAGCGGCCCCTCGAGCGCCGCCGTCTTCAGCAGCGCGAACCCCACGGGGCCCAGCGCCGCGCTGACCCGCGCCGAGCGCAGCTCACCCACCACCTGCTCACCGGCGCGCACCTCGGCCCCCGCAGCGGGCGGCTCCGCGGCGTCGATCGCCACCGGGAACAAAGCGCGCCGCACCTTGCCGCGTAGGTCCTGCATGCAGACCACCTCCTGACCCAGGTAGCAGCCCTTCTGCCAATCGATGGGTTGGGCGCCTAGCTGACGATGCGCGAGGCTCGCCTCGTGAGGGTTGCTCTCGGGGCCATAGTCAGCCCCCCACTCGGGGAGCCAACGCTCCACCCGCAGCTCGGCGTAGCGCTCAGGGGAGAGCTCACTCGTCAGGGACAGCGACAACTCGGCGCCGCGCGGCACAGCGGCCAGCGCCCCGCCAAACCCCAAAAAATCCAGCTCCCCGAAGGCGCGCGCCGACAGGCCCGCCACGGCCCCCGCTGCTCCCGGGCCGATCAGCATCACCAGCTCCACCTCGGGGCACGGCTCCTGCTCGGCGTCTTCCATGATCAAGAAATGATCGAGGCTCGCGAGTAGATCGGCTGACTGACCAGCGGGCGTGAAGAGCAGGAGCTCCTCCTCCCCCGCGAGCGTCCACACCTCCGCCTGGATCTTCCCTGGCTTGTTCAAGGACAGGCCCCACCCCGCGATGCCCGGCCGGAGCGACAGCACGTCGTGCGTGAGCACCCCGTGCAGCCAGCTCTGCCGATCGGGCCCGGTCACCCGGATCGCCTCGAGCTCCGGGCGCCGAACCCAGGCGAAATCCCCCTCGATCCCCGAAAGCACTTGCCCAGGCCAGCTACTCGACATCCCCTCTCGTCTAGTGCCACGGGGGGCCGCCCGCAACCGCACGACGTTGGAGGAGGGTGAGGCGCGGGCCGAGGCGCGCCGCCGCAGCTAGACAAGTCAGCTGTCGATCGTCACCCTCGCTGGCGTCATCCGAGGAGGATCGAGGGAGGCCGATTCAGCTCGGCGGATCGGTCGAGCGCCCTGGCTCGCCGGTGCTGCCCCACGCGGCTCAGTCGATGCCGATCGACTCACCCACCACGGGGTAGATGGGGCCATTCTTCAGCGTGACCACCAGCTCGTCACCCGCTGGCGCGCGCAGCGTGAGCTTCACCCCAGTGGTGGCGTTGGCGTTGATCAGGCTCTGCGGCGCGCCCTCTTCCAGCTCGGCCACGAGGCGATCTTGAATCGCGACGATCTCCTGACCTTTGGCCACCCCCGCGCGGCGCGCCGGCGACTCTTCGAGCACCCGCGTCACGAAGATCTTCCTCGTCCGGAGCTCATAGTAGAGCCCGAGCCCTAGCTTCGCGTGCGCTGGCTCCACCTGGAGCGACACCCGAGCGCCGCTCGGGCAGTCGAAGTTGAGCTCCCCTTGGTAGGCGTCCGCGAGGCTCGAGAGCCGCTTCACGCAGATGGGGTGGTTGTTCACCGGGTTCGAATCCCACAGCTCCACCGTCAGTCGCGAGCCGCGGGGCACGCGGTAGTTGGCGCGCTTCTGGCCAGGCCAGGTGGGGCTCAGGGTGTTCGACTGGACGGGCGTCCGCAGAAGCTCACGCCCCTCCAGCTTGATCACCACGTAAGGGTCAGGGGCGCTGCCCCCCACGGAGTCCCACTTGCGCCCATCGCGGGTGCGCTCCGGGATCTGCGCCCCCTTCACCGCGATGAAGTAGAGATCGCCCGGAGGCGGCGGATCGAGCTGGGCGCCCGCCGGGACGGACCGCACCGGCGGCGAGAGCTCGGGGTAGATCACCCCACACCCGGCGCCCGAGCACGCCAAGACGAGCGCCGCCCAGGACGCGAGCCCGCGCGCCACGCCCGCCGCTGCACGCGGCCCTCGAACCAGGCGCCGAGCGGCACCAGGCTCCTTCGGTGACCCGCTCTCACCCGCGCTAAGCCCGATCATTGGCGCCGGAGGCTAGCACACCCGGCGTCCATGGAGCTATGCGGCGTGGGCTATGTCCGACTCCCCCAAAGTGCCCCAGAGCCCGACAGTCCTTGGTTCGCCCGACGCCAGCGGCGCCGAGCTGCGCATCGCGGACGCCGCAGGCGCGGGATCCGCCAGCGAAGCCAAGGGCGCGTCCGATGGCCACGCACCCACCTCGACGGGCAGCGTGCTCATCAGCGCGCTCGCGGCGCACGTGGGCCGCGTGGTTCGCCTGGAGGGCTGGCTCAAGAACATGCGCTCGAGCAAGAAGCTCCACTTCCTCGAGCTGCGTGACGGCACCGGCGTCGTCCAGGCGATCGTCTCGCTGGGAGACGTGGGGGAGGCGCTGTTCGAGCGCGCGGGGCAGCTGGGTCAGGAGACCAGCCTCCGCGTGGTGGGCGAGGTGCGCGCGCACCCGAAGCAGCCCGGCGTGTTCGAGATCGGGGTGAGCGCGCTCGAGGTGATCGCGGAGGCGCACGACTACCCCATCAGCCCCAAGGCGCACGGCACCGACTTCCTGATGGACCACCGCCACCTGTGGCTGCGCTCGAGCCGCCAGCACGCCATCTTGCGGGTGCGCCACGCCATCATCCAGGCGGTGCGGCGCTTCTTCGATGAGCGCGACTTCACCTTGGTGGACGCGCCGGTGTTCACGCCCAACGCCTGCGAGGGGACGAGCACGCTGTTCGAGACGGACTATCATGGTCAGCCTGCCTACCTGACTCAGAGCGGGCAGCTGTACATGGAGGCGGCCGCCGCGGCGTTTGGTAAGGCGTACTGCTTTGGTCCGACTTTCCGCGCGGAGAAGAGCAAGACGCGGCGTCACCTGGCGGAGTTCTGGATGGTGGAGCCCGAGGTGGCGTTCATGGACCTGGACGGCGACATGCAGCTGGCGGAGGACTTCCTGTGCTTCATCGTCGATCACGTCTTGAAGACGCGGCGCCCGGAGCTCGAGAGCCTGGAGCGCGACCTCACGAGGCTCGAGCGCGTGAAGGCGCCGTTCCCGCGCATCAGCTACCGCGAGGCCATCACGCTGCTTCAGCAGGCAGGAAAAGAGGTCACGTTCGGTGACGACTTCGGCGCCGAGGACGAGACGATCATCAGCGAACAGTTCGATCGGCCGGTGATCGTCCAGCGCTACCCGTCGGCGATCAAGGCCTTCTACATGAAGCAAGATCCGGAGGACCCAGCGCTCTCGCTGTGCATGGACGTGCTCGCGCCGGAGGGCTACGGCGAGATCATCGGCGGCGGCCAGCGCGAGGACAGCCTCGAGCTGCTCGAACAGCGGATCGCCGAGCACCAGCTCCCGAAGGAGGCCTTCGAGTGGTACCTCGATCTGCGCCGCTACGGCAGCTTCCCCCACGCCGGCTTCGGCCTTGGCATCGAGCGCACCGTGGCTTGGCTGTGCGGCCTGCCCCACGTGCGGGAAACAATCCCCTTCCCCCGCATGTTGAGCCGCCTGTCACCTTGAACGGCCGTTTGGCCGTGAGTGACGCTCGGTGTTTTTTGGGGTGGGTTGGACGGCACCGCGCTGGGTGACACCTCACGACGCGCTGCGTGAGGCGCTCACAGGTACGGTGCGCGCTTCACGCGCTGTGTGACGCTTCACGGCGCTGCGCGCGCGCCTCATGGCGCGCTGCGTGGCACTTCACCGCTGCGTGTGCGCGCCTCACGGCGCGCTGCGTGACGCTTCGCGGCGCTGCGCGTGCGGCGCTCGCGGTGCGGTGCCGTCCAACCCCCAACCCGGACCCAAGCCCTGAAGAGATGAAACGTCGAAGCCCGGATGAGCCAGCGGTAGTCAGCCTCATGTCGGCATCGACAGCTCCAAGCGCGCTGCTGATCCGAAAACAACGGCTGCTCCAAGCGAGGTGAGGTGCGCGCGGGCGCCACAGGCTGGCATGACATGGGTGTCGTGATGGCATCCTCCGCTCGTTCGCGTAGGCTTGTGAATGAAGCGCTCCGCACCCAGGTCCTACATGAGCCGCGGGCAACACCCGCCCACCTCATGAGCAGGGGGCCCACGTCGCCACGTCACGCCGCCACTCAGGAGACCTCAAATGAGGATGTTCGCCTTCATCGGCAATCGACAAGACGTCGGCTCCAGGATCCTGGAGCTGACGCCGTCCGTGCTCACGGTGGAGGCGCCCGCGGGTGAGTCGCTCGGTTGGGGCGTTGGCTTCTACCAAACGGGGGAGGTGCTCTTGCGGCGGCGCCCGCTGGACGATCGCGCGGTCATCGATCTGGTGGAGGTGACGCGCGGCGTGCGGTCAGATCTCCTGATTGGTCACGTGCGGCGGCCGACCATCGGGGATCTCCGCACGGAAAACACGCACCCCTTCCGCTACCGCCAGTGGCTGATGGCGCAGACCGGCACCATCCCCCACTTCGACCGCCTGCGCGGGCGCATGCTGGAATCTCAGCCGGAGTTCCTACGACGAAACGTCCGCGGGGACACCGACACCGAGTGCTTCTTCTACCTGGTGCTCTCGTTCCTCCACGACGCGGGGCACCTCGCGAGCGACCACGTGGAGCCGACGCACGTGCGGCAGGCGCTCCGCTCCGCCATGTCCCTCGTGGACCGGTTGACCCAGGAGGTGGGCGCACCAGAGGCCCGCGGGGACATCCTGCTCACCGAGGGGGAGCACCTGTTCGCCGTGCATCGGGGCGGGGACATGGGGCTCCGCCGCATCGAGGGGCGGGCGGAGCTGACTCAGCTGCTCGGCGACACGGAGCCGGGAGCCGGGAGCCCCGCCGCGAGCTCTGCGAGCGTCGCAGGCCTGGATCAGGCGCGTTTCTACGTGCTGAGCTCGGGAGCGGCGCCGCTCGGCTCACGCTGGGAGCGCGTCCCCGAGGACACGCTGCTCACCCTGTCACGCACCGAAGATCCGGAGCTCGAGCCGCTGTAGGCCTCGGAGCCGCTGTAGGCCTGGGAGCCGTACGCGCCGCAGAACCGCTGTGAGTACGGTGGAACCACTGTGAGCGCGGTGGAACCGCTGTAAGCTCGGCGGAGTGCGCTCGCCTCACCTGTTTCAGAGCCGTCTCGAGGGTGTCCCTCGGCGCCGCCGCTCGCGCCCCCTCCGGGAGCCGCGCGCGCGCTCGCTGGCTCACACCCGGCGTGCCATCGCCATGAGCGCCGTGTGGCTGACGGCGAGCCTCGGCCTCGCCTGCGCCCAGCGCGCGGCGCCCCCCGATGCGCCCGACACCGCGCGATCGAGCGACGAGGTCGACCCAGCCTGGGTGCCCCACGGCGTGGTCAAGCTCCCACCCCCGAGGCTGGACGCCGACACGCAGGAGGGCGTGGTGACCCTGATCGCGCCCCCGAGCCTGGAGCAGGCGCGCAGCACCGTGCGGCGGTTCTTCCGCGCCGTGGTGAACGAGTCGGAGCAAGGCATCCTCGAGGAGATGGCCCCCTCCCGATCCCACGAGACGTTCTCCCGCTGGCGGCGGCGCTTCGCGACCCTGGACTACGACGCGCTCCAGGGCGTGACCCTGTTTCAAGACAGTGACCTGACCATCACCCGGGGCGGCGAGCTCAGCGCTCAAGGCTCCGCGCTGGGGCTGTCCCCGGACTTCGTCGTGATCGTGGTGAAGCCGCGCGTGACGAAGGTCGGCACGTCGAGGCTGTTCGGTGACGAGCTCGTGTTCTACCTTCAGAGCGACACCGAGCGCTACCGCATCACCAACATCCAAGAGGACTTCCCCAACCCATGACCCTGCCAAGCCCGTGCGCGCGGTGTGGCGCGCCCACCACTGGTCAGAGCCACTGTCCGAAGTGTGGTGCGCCGCTCGGCTCGGCTGGCTTGGCGCCACCACAAACGTCAGTCCAGCTGCCCGCTCCGCAGGTGTCAGCCCCGATCGCGCCCCCGCAGGTGTCGCAGCTGGCGCCGTCGGTCGCCCGCAAGCGCTCGCGCCGGGGTCCGTCGCTGCAGGCGATGATCATCTGGCTGATGGTGGCGGGCGCCGCCGTGGTGATCGCGGTCTTGTTGTTGGTCGCGCAGTCGGGCCCAGCGCCGACCGAGGTGGAGCTGGCGGGGCCATCCGCGGAGCCAGAAGCGTCTGCGGAGCCGCCCCCCAAGATCTGGGTGATCAGCGACGCCTTGGTGGACGCCAAGACGCGCGCTCGCGCGTGGCACGAGGACGCCACCCTGGTGCAGGTGAGCGCGACCGGCGCGCGCGCGGGGCTCGTGGACTTGAGCCAGGGCGGCGTCATCGAGCACGTGTTCGGGGTGCCGAGCCGCGTGGCGCTCCCCGGCAACCCCGTCGGGGTGACTGTCTACGTGGTGCGCACCACGGTAGAGGACACGAGCGCCGCCGAGGTGGCGCGCCCAGGTGCGCTGATCGCAGCCGAGCCGACTTGCACGGGGCAAGAGGCGTGGAGCAAGGCAGTCGCCGCCGGGCTCAACCGCGAGCGCCCCGCGAGCCTCGAGTATCGCCACGAGGCCCGCGAGGGCCGCGGCCTGTGGCTCGTCAGCCAACAGGACGAGCCCGACGCGGATGGCTCCGCGCCCTCCGCCGCCAAGCTCACGCGCCGCGTGGACGGTCAGAGCTGCGCCATCGTGCGGCGCTGATTTCGAGCGCTCACATCCCGCTGATGACGCGGAAGGACTCACCGTCCGGGATCAGCTCCAGGCGGTTGTCCGCCACCTTGCGCCGCCACACCTCCCCCTGGTGCGTGGGGATGCGGTAGCTGGCGCTGTAGGTGTAGTCCACCTGGATCACGTCGCGGCGCCCCTTGCTCACGTTGCGGTAGCGGATTTCGTAGCGGATGGCGCGCGTCTCACGGAACTTGCTCCGCAGGTACTCCTCGAGCCCCGCGTAGTCGATGTCGTCCGTGGAGTCGATGTTGCCGCCGTCCTCGTAGTAGTTCTCGTCCGCCAGCTTCAGCAAGAGCGCCACGTTCTGGCGCTCCACGGCCCGGCGGTACTGCTCACAGAACTCGATCACGCGCTGGTTGAAGTCCGTGTCCTCGACGTCGGTGTTCGGGATGTAGTGCGTCTTGCAACCGAGCACGACGAGCAGCGCGCACGCCAAGGTGAGCGCCCGCGCGACGGCAGAGAGCCCGACGCGAACAGAGAGCCCGACGCGGCTCCCCCCTCGAGCGGTGCCCGCGCGCTTCGTGGCCTTCATGCGGGCTGCCAACACGACCTCACTCCCGTCCATTCCGCGGCAGACTACTTACTTGGGCCCCGCGCGCAACCGCTTCCGTCGCCTTGGAGCCACTCCAAGAGCCGCGGCCAGCCTTCACGCGGTGATGGCGCGCCGCCCGACTGACGAGATGACGAAGCGCTCCGCTCCACGTGGGTGAGCTGCGCCAAAATGGCAGACGAATCGAGCCGCGGCTCGCTGTCCGCCGCGCGGACCACGCGCGCCGCGAGCGCGCCGTGCAAGAGCTCGAGCCCAGCCGCCGCGAGCAGGCGTCCGACGTCCTCGGTCACGACGTCCGCCGCGATCACCCACACCTCATCGGCGTCCCCCGCCTCGATCAGCTGGGTGGCGACGAACAAGGCCTCGAGCGGCGCCGCCGCCCCCGCCCCCACGCTGAAGCAAGGACCGCCGAGCCCAAACAGGATGGAGACCATGCCCGGCGCGAGGTTGGGGCTCGTCGCCGGGAAGCCGCGCGGCGGCGCGCGGCCATGACCACGCCGCATCAGCTCCGCGTGGTAGCCCTGGTTGTGGCTCAGCGTGGCGGCGAGGGTGCCCACCACCACGCCGATTCGTTTCCTCACAGAAACACCCAGCGGCTCGCCCTCGAAGGCTCGCAGCTCCTCCGCCGAGAGCAGGCTCAAGGCGGCGCTGGCGCACAGCGCGCTCAGCGCGTCGAGGCGGCGCGCGGTGAGCGGACCTGCGCGCCCCAGCCGCGCGAGCCGCTCCGTCTCTGGCTCGCGCACCGGGGAGCCCACCTGAGCGAGCCGCGCGCCATATCGTTCCGTCGTGGAAATATTGATGGGGGACCGCGCCGCGGTCAGCGCCACGTTGCAGCCGCCGAACGCCATCGCCAACTTGAGCACCCGCGAAGCGCCGCGCGGGTGCGCCGGGCGCGGCGCGCTCAGCGCCAGCTCATGGGGAGGGCTCGGGAGCGCCGGCGCGCCGTGCTCCAGGCACTCGAAGGCGGCGAGCAGCTCGAGCGCCGAGCCGGCGCCCAGGGTGTGCCCCACCCGCGCCTTGAACGCGTGCACCGGCGCGCGCGCGCTGAGCTGAGCGATCGCCAGCGCCTCCTCGCGATCGTTGGCGAGCGTGGCGGTGCCGTGGGCGCTGATGAGCCAGGCTTCATCCAGGCCAGCCTGTGCTGCGGCCAAGGCGCTCGATTCGTCAGATGTATTTACTATTCGAGGGCCGCGCGCCTCCTCGGGAGCGGCGGCGCCAGCCTCCGCGAGGGCGCGCTGCGCGGCCGCGACGAGGCCGGGCGCACCGGGCGCGGGCGCCGTGGGGTGCGCCGCGTCCGAGCTCGCCGCGAAGCCGAGCAGGTACCGCGCAGAGCGCTCCCTGCGATCGGCTGCCCCCTCTGCATCGGGTGCCGCCGCGGAGTCTTGCGCAGCCGTCTCGTGAGACTCACTGACGGATAGTGCGGCTGCCTCCGCTGCATCGGGCGCTTTGGAGCCCTGCACGGCTGTATCGTAAGCCTTGCTGATGGATGGCTCGGCGCGGGTGAGCGCGAGCAGCGCCGCGCCCTCACCCAGGGCGAGCCCGTCGCGCGCCAGGGAGAACGGGCGCGGCTCGCTCGCCGTGACGACGCCGAGCGACTCGAACCCCGCGGCGACCAGGGGCGCGATCACGTCGTAGCCCCCGGCGATCACCAGATCGGCGGCGCCGCTCTGGAGCACGCGCAGCGCGACCCCGAGCGCCATCGCGCTGCTGGCGCAGGCCGCGTACACCTGCACCAGGGGCGCGTTCGGGAGGATCCCGGCGAGCCCCTGGAGCGGACCGAAGTAGCTGGCCTGCGCCGCGAGCGCTGGTGAAACGTCAGCTCCATTGGCTAAAGCCTCGAACGCCGCCTCCTGGCTCACCATGCCGCCCGACGAGGTGCCGAGCACCACGCACAGCCGCCGCGCGCGCCACCCTGGAGCGCGCTGATCCAGCGCCGCCGTCAGCTCCTCCGCCGCCAGGGCCAGCAGCGCGCGCGCCGGATCCACGGCCCCCTCCCGGGTCAGCTCCACGCGCGCCGCGCGCGGCGCGCCGAGCCCGAGCGCCGCGAGCGCTCGATCGAAGCCCACGGCGCTGGGGCCACTCGGCAGGACCGCGGCGCGCCCGCGCCCCAAGGCGCTCACCGCGGCGCTCGCCACCACCCGCGCCGCGCTCAACGGGGCCCCTCGGGTGCTCCGGCGCCCCCGAAGGCGCTCACCGCCGCGCGGTGCCTGGAGGCGCTCATCCTTCGGCTCCTTCGACGCGCGCGAGCTGGGTGTACGAGAGGCGCCCTTCGCGCACATCGACCACCAACGCCTGACTGAGCTCCCCGGTGAGCAGCCGCTCAGCAGCGCGCGCGAGCGCCGCGTTGCCCAAGCCCTCCACTGAGCACAGCCGGGGGCGCTCGAGCTCGCCCCAGCCGTCGTCATCCCAAGCCAGGCTGCCATCGTCCGACGCGAGCAGCGCGCGGGCCACGCCGCTCGGCGCGCGAGGCAGCGTGAGCCCATCACCGAACGCCACCACCTGGATCGGCTGGGGCGCGCGACACCACAGCTGCCCCGCCGCCGCCCACTCGGTCGGCGCGGCGTCCCAGCAGGCGGCGGCCACCCGCAGCGCGAGCGGATCGAGCGGCTCGGCGGCGCAGGAGAGCGCGCGCCGCGCGACGCCCGCGGCGACCCACTCGATGGCCTGGTGCGCCGCCGCGTGCGCCGAGGCGGCGCCGGCGCTCACCGCGGCGACCGGCCCACGGATCGCGCTGTAGAGCGCCGCGTTCCCCGACGCCGCGCTCGGGAGCAGGTTGGGGAAATCCGCGGGGGCCGGGCGCGCCACCCGAGCGCGCGCGAGGAAGCGCGCGGCTGGCTCGATGAGGCCGAAGGCCGTCCCATGAGCCAGCGCCGTCTCGTCATCGCCGCCCTCCGGGAGCAGCTGACTCGTGAGCCAGGCGATCCAAGTAGACAGTGGATCGAACCGCCTCGAGCGCGCGGCGTCGAGCAGCGCCGCGCGCTCGGGGAGCGCGCCGGGCGCATGAGCGCCGAGGGGCCCCTCGCCAGGGCGCGTCAGCACGCTCCGCGCCAAGTACACCGGCACCGCCGGCCTCCGAGGAGCGCCCGTGCGAGCCAAACGAGCCGGGGCGGAGCGCGCGAAGCACAGCACCGCGCCCATGCCCCCGAATCCAAAGGAGTTGCTGAGCGCCACCTCACAGGGTGCTGTCTCCGCCTGGCTACCGATCAGCGCGCTCCAAGGCTCGAGGTCCGCGGCCACGTTGGGCGGCAACACGCCGGCCTCCAGCGCCTGCACCGTGATGACCGCCTCCACCGCGCCGGAGCCACCGAGTAGGTGGCCCAGCTGACCTTTACTGGAAGCGACCCGCGGCGCGCGCTGCGGAGCCCCCGCCGGGGCACGCGGCTGCTCCGCGCCTCGCAGTTCCTCTGAAGCGCCCTGCCCATCCGCTGAAGTGCCCTGCGACCCGAACACCGCTTCGAGCGCGACGCGCTCGGCGGCGTCGTTGTGCGGCGTCCCGGTGCCGTGCGCGTTCACGTAACCCACCGCGTCCGGCGTGAAGCCCGCGTCGCTCAGCGCGCTCTGGATCAGCGCCGCCGCGCGCCGCCCTGCAGGATCCGGCTGCGTGACGTGGTGAGCCTCCGAGCCCACCGCGACGCCGCACAAGTAGCCGCGCACGCGCGCGCCGCGCCGCGCCGCGCTCTCGAGCGACTCGAGCACCAAGGCCCCTGCCCCCTCCCCCAAGCTGAGCCCCGCGCGACTGCGAGCGAAGGGCCTGCCGCCCTGCGGATCGAGCAACCCGAGGGCGCCGAAGCCAAGTGAGGTGGTCTGACAAAGCGCGTCGGCGCCGCCCACGAGCACCCGCGCCACCCGCCCGCTCCGGATCCACTCCGCGCCCACCGCCACCGCGAGCGCACCGCTCGAGCACGCCGAGCACACCGTGCGCGCCGGCCCCACGCCGAGCAGCCGCTGGCGCGCCCGCGTCACCACGCGGGAGATAGGGAACCCGAGCAGCGCCGTGAGCTCCTCGTCCGGCGTCTCCGGCGACACCAGGCCGAGCAGCGGCTCCAGCTCGGCGAGGCCCCCCGTGGTGGTCCCCCACACCAGACCGAGCTCACTATCCATCAGTTCATCTGACGAATGCGCGCCCACTTCGGTGCCTCCCCCGGAGCCTGCCTCAGTGCCTGCTTCGGCTCCTGACGCCTCGCCCACCAAAAGCAGGTGCTCCTCGAGGCCGGCGTCGATCAGCGTCGCGACCAAGGCCGCGAGGCTGAGCGCCTCGGTGCGCGGCAGCCGAGCCAGCTCCGGCGGCAGCGCGCAGCGGGCGACGGGCGCCTGCCCCGCGCCCCTCGAGAGCGCGCTCTCCCCCTGCGCGAGGCGCGCGAACGTCTCCTGCGCCTGGCCCAGGGCGGTGATCACCCCGAGCCCCGTCACCGCTACCTCACGCGTCATGGGCGGTGCTGAGCGACGTACGCCGCGAGGGCGCGCGGCGACGCGAAGATGGGCTTCGCGGCCTCACCCTCTGGGATCGTCACCTGGTACGCCTCCTCGATCGCCATCGCCAGCTGCAGCGCGTCCAGCGAATCGAGCCCGAGGCCCGCGCCGAACAGCGGCGCGTCGTCCTCGATGTCCGCGGGCTCGACGCCTTGCAGATCCAGCTCGCGGATCATCAGCTGCTTGAGCTCGAGGAGCAGCGCGGCGGGTGCCATGCCCTCACACCCCCAGCTTGCGGCGCACCGCCGCCACCACGTCCGCGTCCTTCACGCCGTCCGCTTCCGCGCGGTAACTCAAGACCAGGCGGTGGCGAAGGGCGGAGAGCAAGAGCGCGCTCACGTCCTCCACGTCCGCCACCGCTTCGCCGCGGCTGGCGGCGCGCGCCTTCGCGGCCAGTACCAACGCCTGACTACCGCGGGGGCCCGCGCCGAAGCGCACGTACTGCTGCACCTCCGGCGGCGCGGTGCTCGCCTCCGGGCGACTCGCGCGGGCGGCGCGCACCGCGAGCGACACCGCCTCATCCGTGATCGGCACCCGCGGCACCAAGGCGCCCATCTTCAGCACCTCCTCCCGAGTGACCACCGGCTGGATCTCCGGCTCCACCCCGCTCGTCGTGCGGCGCGCGATGTCCTCCTCCTCCGCCGCCGTGGGGTAGCCCACGTGGATTTCCAGGAGGAAACGATCGAGCTGCGCCTCGGGCAGCGGGTAGGTGCCCTCCTGCTCGATCGGGTTTTGAGTCGCGAACACCTGGAACGGATCGGGCAGGCGGTGGGTGCTCCCGCCCACCGTGACCCGGCGCTCCTGCATCGCCTGCAGCAGCGCGGCCTGGGTCTTCGGTGGGGTGCGGTTGATCTCGTCGGCCAGCACCAGGTTGTGGAAGATGGGGCCGGGCATGAAGCTCAGCTCACGCCGCACCACCGCGCCCACCTCCACCTCGTTCAGCACGTCCGTCCCGGTGATGTCCGCCGGCAACAGATCGGGCGTGAACTGCACGCGACCGAAGCTCAGATCGAGCGCGCGCGCCACGGAGGCGACCAACAAGGTCTTGGCGAGGCCGGGCACGCCGACGAGCAGCGCGTGCCCACGCGCGAGCAGCGTGATCAGGAGCGCGTCGACCACCTCCTCCTGACCCACCACCGCGCGCGAGACCTGCTCCCGCAGCGCGCCGCAGGCCGCCGCGCAGCGCTCGAGCAGGACGACATCTTGAGACTCTTCAATCGGCGCGACAGACACAAAGACTCCTCGAGCAGCGAACAAAAGCAGGGCTCTTGGGGGCGCGCGAGCTTAGCTCGAAACGGCGCGCCGTGAAGGGCGCAGGCGAACCGGGCTGCCAAACCCCTGCGCCGCGGCTCAGGGGCTCCGCCGAGCCAGCGGGTGATGAGAGTTGCCGCGGCTCTGGGCGGCGTGTAAGCGAACGCCGCCATGGGGTCGCAAGCGGATCGGATCGCACCGCTCGGTCGGCGAGCGTCGCCCGCAGGCTTCGCGCGTGGCGCGCGGACGGCGATGCTCGCGATCAGCCTCGGCTACTGCCTCGGGGTCACGCCGGCGCGCGCCGCGACGCCGGACGGCGAAGAGCGGATCGAGGATCGCCCGGTCGGCCTCGCCTCCGGCCGCTTCGCCGCCGCGCCGTGGCAGATCGGCGCGCTCGGGCTCTCGTCGCTCGTGATCGCGGGCCTCGCCTGGCGAGCGCTCCGGCGACGCCCGGGCGCGCACCGAAGCGGTACGGGGCGCTCGTGAGTCGCTTCCTCCGGCGCGTGCTGGTCGCGCTCTTGCTCGGCGTGGTCGTGTACGGCGCGCTGGTGATCTACTCCGGGTTCGCCCAGGTGAGCGCCAGCTTACGCGGCTTCGACTGGCGGATGTTCGCGGCCGCGCTCGGCCTCGCGAGCCTCAACTACGGGCTCCGCTTCGCCAAGTGGGAATACTACCTCGCGCGGCTCGAGGTGCGCGGCGTCCCCAAGCTCGAGAGCTTGCTCGTGTACTTGTCGGGCTTCGTGCTGACGGTCACGCCGGGCAAGGTGGGCGAGGTGTTCAAGAGCGCGGTGCTCTCCGAGACGCACCAGGTGCCGGTGGCGCGCACCGCGCCCATCGTGATCGCCGAGCGCCTGACCGACGTGCTGGGGGTGATCGTGATCATCTTGCTCGGGAGCATCGGCTTCGCGGGGGGGCTGAAGTGGGCGCTGATCGGGCTCGGGCTCGTCAGCGTGCTCTTGGTGCTCATCCTGTGGCGCGCGCCGGTCACCTGGCTCATCGCGCGGCTCGAGGCGCGCGGCGGGCGGCTCGCGGCGCTCGCGCCGCGCCTCCGGGAAGCGATGGACTCGCTCCGCGTCGTCGCCAGCCCCGGCGCGCTGCTGCTCCCCACGGCGCTCTCCATCGTGGGTTGGGGCGGGGAGGGCTTCGCGCTGTGGCTCTTGCTCCAGGGCTTCGGGATGGACGTCAGCGTGACGCTCAGCCTGTTCTTCTTCTCGGTCGCCACCCTGGCGGGCGCGGTGGTCCCGGTGCCGGGCGGGCTCGGCGTGGCCGACACCTTGATCCAAGAGCAGCTGGTGCAGCTCGGCGGGGTGGACGCGGGCAGCGCCACCGCGGCCATGCTGCTGATCCGATTCGCCACGCTGTGGTGGGCGGTGCTGGTCGGCTTCCTGGCGCTCGCCCTGCTCAAGCGGCGCTTCCCGCACCTGCTGCGAGCGCCGCTGCCTGGCGAGCGCTAGTGAGCGCCGCGCGGGGCGCCGAGGTGCACACCAACCCCCAAAAAATAAAAAGCCCTACGAGTCAGTGAAGCGGACGATTGGCGCGGACTGAGAGCTGGGCGGGTTTGAAACATCAGTAAAACTGATGATCGCCACGGGCTGAGAGCTGGGCGGGCTTGAAACCCGCCCCTACCGTGATCCGCATGAGTCAGATTATCTGACTATGGATGCTCCTCGCGGGCGCCCTCGGGCCGCGCTCACAGCGCCGCGAGCGCCTGCGCCGCGCGTTGGAAGTCGGCGGGCGGCTCGCGCCGGAGCGACACCGCCTCCCCAGTGATGGGGTGCGTGAAGCCGAGCGTCGTCGCGTGCAGCGCCTGACGACCCAGCTCGCGCCCGATCGCCGCCAGCCGCTCGTCGCTCACCGGGAGACAGTAGGTCACGTCGCCCAGGATCGGCGTGCGACGCTGCTCGAGCAAGTGCACCCGGATCTGATGCGTGCGCCCCGTCTTGAGGCGACAGCGCACCTTCGCCGAGTGATTGAAGCTCGTCACCAGCGTCACCGTGGTCACCGCCAGGCGCCCCGCGTTCGTCAGTGACGTGAACCGTCGGCGGTGCAGCGGGCTCCGCGCGTGCATCGTCTCGATGACGCCCTCCGCGGGGACCCCGATGGTCAGCGCCTCGTACTCACGCGCCACGCTGCGCTCACTGAACTGCCGCTTCAGCCCCTCGCGCGCCTCCGCGTGCTTGGCGACCACGAGCAGGCCGCTGGTGTCGCGATCCAAGCGGTGCACGACGCCCGGCCTGAGGTACCCCGCGGGGTCACGCGGATCGACCGGCGCCGCCTCGAAGCCGGGCCGCGCCAACAGGCCGTTCACCAGGGTGCCGCTCGGGTGCCCCGCGCCGGGGTGCACCACCAAGCCCGCCGGCTTGTCGACCACCACCAGGTGCTCGTCCTCATACACGACGTCGAGCACCACGCTCGGATCGGGCTCCGCGCGGCTGAGCTGCGGTGCCCCACGGCGCACGCACAGCTCATCACCGGCGCGCGCGCTGTCCGAGGGCTTGCACGGCGCGCCATTCTTCGTGACGAGGCCCTCCTGCATCCAGCGCTGGAGCTCGGCGCGCGAGACGTCAGGGAAGCGCCGCGCCAGCACGCGATCGAGCCGCTCGGCGCGCGCCCGCCCGCGGGCGTCGTAGCCGCGCACCGCCTCCTCCTCCGTCAACACGAAGCGCTCACTCATGGAGCAAGCCTGACTGACGACCACAGGTGACACCGGAGCGCCCCGCGGCGTCGCCCAGCTGACGCCGCCTGCGTACGCGGCGCGCTCGTCCACCCGACTGACGACCGGATCGCGAGACGGGCGGGCTCAGGGCGATGGATTTTCTGGGGGTTGGTCTGCTCCCTTGACCACCGCGCGGCACCCAAGTCGACGCGCATCACCGGGCGGCCCGCAGGGAGGCGAACGCGGGCTACCAGAGGCGGCTCTTGAGGTGGCCCTTGGACTTCACCAGGATGTCCACCAAGGCGCGATCGTAGAGGTTGCGCGAGTACAGCTCCTCCGCGACGCGGCTCTTGTACAAGGCGCGGCCCTCCTCGATCTCCTCGACCAGCTCCTCGAACAAGCTGTCCTTCTCGATGCCACGGACGATCTTCTCCTCGTTGTAGAGGTTGAGATCACTGGCGATGGCTCGCGCCAGGCGACGGGCGGCTTCCTCGATCGTAATCAGCGGCATCGGCTTCTCCTCCGGGCGCGGCGCCCTGGTTCCCGCGAGTATCCCCCTCCTCGCGGCGCCCTGTCAAAACCCAGGCGGCCACCGCCGACGCGACCAGCGCCGGGGCCGCCACCAGCGCGTAGCGGGAAGCGCCGAAGAACACCGCGTGGACCAGCGCGGTGGTGGCGAGCGTCCACAGCCCGAGCACCAGCGCCGGGTGACGCGGCCTGAGCCAGAGCGCCAGCACCAAGACCACCAGGTAGGTCGGCCACAGCCACTCGAGCAAGAGCCATGGCGCGCCCAGCACGATCAGCCCCATGACGAGGGAGCGCGCTCGCCGGCCCTGAGCCTGACGGAGCGCCAAGCGAACGAGGCCCACGAAGAGCACCAGCGCCGTGAGCCGCAACCCCACCAGCTCGGCGACGAAGGCCACCGTGCGCGCCCGCTCCCCGAAGGCCTCCGGATTCGACTGGCTCAAGTACCACCCGGAGGCGTCGCCGTAGTCGAAGGTGTACGAGAGCTTCTTCGGGATCAGGGCGAGCCAGCGCAGGAAATCGCGCTGCAGGTAGCGCCGCCCCGCGCGGGAGAAGCACGCGTCCTTCTCGGCTTCACCCCACACCTCGCGGCACTCATCAGGGAAGCCGACTTCTTCGACGGGGACCCAAGCCCCCGTGGCGCCGGGGCCCGTACCGATCAGGAGGTTCCACCCTCCATTGGCGCTCACCCACACGCAGCGATCCATCTTCGCGCAGTTCCGCGCGGTCCAAGGCGAGGTGACGAGCAGCGCCACCAGGGTGATGGCGGCGGCGCGCGCCAGCCAGCGGAGGGAGCCGCCGAGGCGGGCGCGGGCGACCGATTCGGTCAGCTCAACTGTTGAGTTGTCACCTCGAGGATCGCTAATCCGTGGCTCTGTCCGAAGCGCTCGGCTTGGATCAGTCAGTTTCTCTGTCTGATACGCGTGGCTCGGCTCATCAGTCAATTTCTCTGTCGAAATAGCCCGCGCTGGTGCGCCGCCGCCCGCCCGCCTCGCAGGCGTCGCGAGCCACGCGAGGGCCGGCGCCAGCAAGATGACCTGAGGCCGGAACAGGCACAGCACCCCGAGCCCGAGCCCCGCGAGCAGCCAACCCCAGCGCCCCGCGCGGCCGCGCGCCAGCGTCAGCCACCCGAGCAAGAGCACCCCCGAGCCGACGACGCCCTCCGTCATCAGCGCCGGCGTGTAGAGCACCAAGCTCGGGTGCAGCGCGACGCCGAGCCCAGCGGCCAGCGCCGCGCGACGCCCCAGGGAGCCGACCAGCCGCGACGCCGCGAGCGCCGAGAGCGCGCCCAGCAGCGCCGCCACCGTCATCGCCACCCAAGGCGCCGCGCCGAACACCGCGTACACCGCGCCCAGCAGCGCGGGGTAACCGATCGGGTAATGCGCGGCGTAGGTCACCGCGCCGTCCGGCCACAGCCAGGTGTAGCCATCGCCCTGCGCGATGCGCTCGGCCACCACCTGATAGAACGCGCCGTCCGCTGCCGCGGGGAAACGCTCCGCGCTGAGCAGCACCACGACGGCGCGCACCAGGAGGGCGACGCCGAACGCGAGCCAGCCCGGATCGAGGCGCCTGCGAGCCATCAGAGCGGGAAGGCCTCGAGCCACCCGAGGCGCTCCAATGCCTCGACCACCTGCGCCACCGGGAGCCCCACCACGTTGGTGTACGAGCCCTCGAGGCGACTGATGAGGAAGCTGCCGAGCCCCTGGCCAGCGTAGGCGCCCGCTTTGTCGAGACCCTCCCCCGACTCTGCGTAGCGGCGCAGCCAGGCTGGAGAACAGGCGCGGAAGGTGACGCGCGTGAGCTCGGTGTGCGCGGTGACGAGCCGGGCGTCGCCCCGAAACGCCACCCCCAAGGCGAAGCGCGTCATCACCTCGTGGGTGCGCCCCGCGAGGCGCGTGAGCATGGCGAAAGCCTCGTCCGCGTCGCTCGGCTTCCCGAGGATTTCCCCCTGGCAAACCACGGTGGTGTCCGCCACCAAGAGCGCATGAGGCGCCTCTCGGGTCCGCTCGCGCACCGCCGCGAGGCCCCCCACCGCCTCGAGCTTCGCCGCCGCGATGCGCTCGAGGTAGTCGCCCGGCTCCTCACCCGCGAGGACGCGCTCATCCACCTCCGCCACCGCGACCCAGTGCGGCAAGCCGAGCTGCGCCAGCAGATCGCGCCGGCGCGGCGACTGAGAGCCCAGGATGAGCGGCGTGGCGGCGGAGACGCGGGGCTGCATGACTGAGCGCGCCTACAGCAGCGAGCCCATCGGCGCTAGAGCAAGGTTCAGCTAGACGTCGCGTCGCTTGGTCGTCGAGGGAAGGCCGCGAGCCGCGATGAGCTGCTCGCGACGTTCACCGTCTGACGCCTCGAGGGAGAGGGCATGGGGTTTGGCATGGCTGTGCTCCGCTCGTGGGGTGACCTACCGAGGACACGAGGTGTCCGCTGGATGGCGGCTCGCTGTGCACCCGCGCGCCCCGCGACTATCCTCCGCCTGACGATGAAGCGCCTCACCCTGGCCGTGCCGCTCGCGCTGCTGCTCTGCACCGCGAGGGCGCGCGCCGCGGACTGCACACCCGCTTCGCGGCAGTCACCCTGCGTCCCCGCCAGCGCGCTGTGGGTGAGGCCGGGCGCCTCCCCCTTCCTGCTGCTGCCAGATCCCGAGCCTGAAGCCGCGGGCCGGGTTTCAGTCAGCCTCACTGGCGAATACTCACTGAGCCCTTTGACGCTGGAGGCCGCGTCGCCCGACCCAGCGGGCCGCGAGATCCCGGTGGTGAAGCACCGCGTGGGGCTCACGGCGGGGGCGCGCCTCGGGCTCGGCCAGGGTCTCGACCTGGGCCTCAGCCTGCCGCTCGTGCTGTTTCAAGAGGGCACGGGCGCGCGCGCCGTCACCTCGCGCAGCGCGAGCCCGCTGCCCCAGCAGGCGCTCGGCGACCCGCGCCTGGAGGCGCGCTTCCAGCTGCTCCACGTCGATGATTTCCGCGCGGCTATTAGCAACACCCTGCTGCTCCCGCTAGGCGATGAGTCGGCGCACGCGGGGGAGCGCGGCTTCGTCATGGCGCCCGAGCTGCTCGGCAGCTACCAACGCGGCCGCCTCCAGCTGAGCGCGGCGCTCGGGGCGCGGCTCCGGCAGCCGGTGGAGCTCGGCGGCGCCGAGCACGGCACCGAGCTCGGCGCGCTGTTCGGAGCGCGCCTCACGGCGCTGCCGCGCTGGCTCACCCTGAGCGCGGAGCTCTCGGTGTCCTCGGGCCTCTCCTGGGTGACGACCGAGAGCGCAGGCGGCGCCACGTCGGAGCGCCTCGAGCGCCCCGCCGCCTGGCTGCTCGGCATCGCCACGACGCCCACCCCCGAGCTCCGCGTGCTGCTGGCCGGCGGCGGCGCCCTGCCGCTGAGCGTCACCGAGCGAACCTCGCCTCCCCAAGGCGCGCTCCCCGGCAGCGGCGCCGAGCCCGTCAGTGACACTCACCTGAGCGCCGCCCTGGGCGTCCCCGCGTTTCACGGCCTACTCAGCCTCCAATACCAGTTCGGCGCGCTGTGAGCGCACTCATACGCGTGGTAGCTGAGGGATGCGCGCGAAATCCGAATCCTTGGTGAACAGGGTGGCGCCGTGCTGAAGCACGAGGGCAGCAATCCACACGTCGTGGATCGGGATGGGCGTTCCTTGCCGCTTCAACTGCAGCTTGAGCGTGGCGAAGCGCTCCGCCGTCTCCTCGTCGCAGCTGAGCACCACGACGCGCGCACGATCGAGGAAGCGTACTAGGAACGCTTCATTCTCACGCCCTCGGGTTCCACTCAGGAATCCGAACCGCAACTCGGCCAATACCGGGACCGGCATCAGCACCTGCTCAGCTCTCCGCACCAGGTGAACCGCGTCGGGATCACCCTCCATGATCAGACGATAGGTGTTCGTGTCGAGCGCCAGCCTCACTCCCAGTCCCTCGAATCCACCACGCGCTGCTCTGCCAGCGCGCGGTCCACCGCCTCATCCTGAACCCACGTCCCGAACAGATCGTCGAGGTCGTCGTTCGCCTTCGGTTGAACCAACCCTGCCTCGGCCTCCAGCACCTGCAGAACGAGGGTGTTCAGGCTGACGCCACGCACAGCAGCCTTCGCACGCAAGGCGCGGTGAATGCGCGCCGGCACGTTTCGAATCGTGTATTGATGTGCCTTCGGCTCCATGCAGGCATGCTGTCTCACAGCGCCTGCATCGTCAAGGTCTCAGCCGCACAACCCAGGGTGCTGTGCTCGAGGAACCGCTGTGGGCGCACAGCCTTGAAGCACCCCGCCCCGCCGTACTTTCAGCGCCTCACGGCGACTTGCCAAACCCCCGCCCTCCTCCGAACACGCGCTGGGGAACGAAGATGCGGTCCCCTGACTGGAGCGGGGATGTCGGGCGCGGCGCCACCGATCAGAACACGCGCTGGGGAACGAAGATGCGGTCCCCTGACTGGAGCGGGATGTCGGGTGCGGCGCCCTCGTTGATGGCGTCCGCCGAGACCACCACCGTCACGTCGCCGTCCTGCGTTTGGCGCGTGAGGCGCACCTGACCCAGGCTCGCGATGGAGTTGAAGCCGCCCGCCTGAGAGACGGCCTGGATCAGGGTGAGCCCGGGCGCGTAGGGGAAGCTGCCTGGCTTCTGCACCTCACCCAGCACGGTCACCTTACGGCTGTTGTAAGCCTCCACCCTGACTATCACCACGGGGCGCTGGAGGATCTGCTGCTCCTTCAGCTCCTTCGTGATGAGCTGGGCCACCTCCTGCGGCTCGAGGCCCGTCACCTTCAGGCGCTCGAGGTAAGGTACGGCTACCGTACCATCGCTCGCTATCTCGTACTCCTCTGGCAGATCCTTCTCGCCGACGATCTGCATCTTGAAGACGTCCCCGGGCCCGAGCCGACTCGACTCCGCCACGGGTGGCAGGTTGCCGCGCACGGCGGGCCCCGAGGAGCCACACGCCACCAGCCACGCGGCCAGCAGCACCGCCACGAGGCAACGCGTCAGGCGCCCGAACGAAGCCGCCGCGGCCAAGCCAGTCAGCGTAGCGCGCGCCGCCGTCACATGAACCAGCGCGCGCCGAGGTAGATCTCGTAGCGGTTGAACCGCAGATCGTCGGTCAACGTTGGATCCGTCTCCGAGGTCGGCACTTCGTTCTTGGTCAGGTTGGCGTTGTAACGCCCAGTGACGTTCAGCCCGAAGCTGTCGCTCGTGCGGTACTCCGCGAACACCGAGGCATCCACCCGGTTCTCACCGAAGGCGCCGAAGCGCGCGGCGCCGCTCGCGAAGTAGCTCTGCGGGTAGCTCACGTGGGTGAGGCCACCCTCCACCCCGAAGACCACCACGCCACCCAAGAAGTAATCGAACTTCAGGTAGCCGCGATCCTGCTGGTAGTAATCCCCGAGGTAGCTGTTGCGGAAGTCACGCAGGTAGCCGAGCGCGATGGAGGACAAGCCGACCGAGGCCGAGGTGCTGTCCAAATCGGGCTGCGGGCTGACGAACCACTTCAGCTCACCGTGACCGATGACGCTGTCGAAGTCGTGCACCGGCTTACCATCCCGCGACTCATAGAAGCTGGCGCCCCAACCCACCATCGCGAGCAGGGCGAAGCGGTTCGTGATGAGCCCGTTCAGCCCGACCCGCGCCCGAAGCGGGGTGGAGTCTTGCTGCGCGCCCGCACCCCCAGATCCATCAGCCCGCGTGTAGCGCAGGAACCCGAGCGAGGCGTCGTACATCAGCGCCGTGCGCGGCAGGAAGCGCCAGCGGCCGCGCGTCTTGATGGAGTGCTGGCCGTTGTCCAGGTGCTGGAAGGCGTCCTCCTCGAAGTACGTGGCCTGATACTCGTAGCCCAAACGCCAATCGAAGAGGCCACCGCCTGGACGCCAGACGACCCCGAGGCCACCGCGCACCGCGTGGCGATCGAACGCCAGGCTGTCTTCAGGGGTGTTCGAGGGCTGCACCATCCGGGTGTAGTCTGCGTAGACGTCGCCGCCCCAAGGGCGCGTGGGGGCGATCTCCAGCTTGAGGCCCGCGGTGCCGCTGATGTGGCGTTGCTCGCTCACCTCATCCGAGAAGTCGCTGTCCGCCGCCAAGAGCTCGTTGTAGGTCGCCGACAGGTTCGCCTCGAAGTTGAAGGCGCGGTGCTGATCGGGCGCGCGGGGGCCGCTCAGCGTCTTCAGGCTGAGGGATGGGGTGAGCCGGAAGCGCCACGCGGCGAGCTCGTTCTCCTCCGAAGAGCGCTGGAAGTAGTTGGAGTCGTAGCCGAGCTCCCCCGCGATGCCTGGATGCAGCGAGAGATCCCCCGTGCGGATGCCGGGCCCCTCCCCGAGACGTCGATCGGCGAGCCAAGGCTGACCCTGCGCGGCAGCGACGCCGGGCAACAGAGTCAGCGCAAGGGCGGCCGCCCACGTGAAGTGCTTCTTCATCAATCAGTCCAAAAAGGTACAAGCGGTGACAAGCGAGCCCGGCAGCGAGCCGAGCACCTTGCCCTGATTTCTATCGGGCCTACCAACAGCAGACAGGTGACCTCATCAGCTGGTCGGGCTGCTCACCACCGGCGGTGGACTGATGAGCGGGTCGTCAGGGTACTCTGACGGGTCTGTATCGACGATGCCCGGGTCGATGGTCAGCTCGACCTCCGTATCGCCGATGAACGCCGCCTCTTCGCCCACGCACTGGTTGGCCTCTGCTGCCAGGCTCTGGCCCCGATCGCGCAGCACACCGAGCACTGAGAACTCATGGCGCGCGCGATCCGTATCGCCCCGCTCCACCGCCGTCTTCAGGCTCGCCTGACGATCCTTGAAGGAGCGCAGCGCGACGTCGATCTGGTTCAGCTTGTCATCCAAGCAGAGCACCTTCACCACGTCGCGCGCCTGGCGCGCCTCTTGGAGCTGCTTGCGGATCATCGACCCGGTGCGCTCCATCTCGCCGAGGTACTGATCGGCGCGCGCGGACTGCTCAGCGGGCGTCAGGTTCACGTCCTGCTGCGCCTCGAGCTCCACGGGGTTGCCTGCGCCATCCGACGCGCCGTCACCCGCGCTCTGCGCGGTGGCGACTGCGCCAACGAACAGCGCCGCGATCACCGCGCCCAACTGCGTCCTGGTTCGAAGCTTCAAGCCGCGCCTCCCTCTCAACGAAAACCTCTAAAAAGTAAGCGTGGGCGAGTATACGGAGCGGTCAATCGAGTGTCAACGACCCCCCTACCTGGTCGTACTTCCGCTCTGCTCATAACTCGGCCTCGAGGCTCCATCGCACCTGGCCGCGCCGGCCGCTAGGCCGTGCTCGCGGGCGGGCTGGACGACGGGGCTCACGGGGGGGTGTGATGCGCGAAGGGCCAAGGCCATTCAGCGCTTTGCGCGCAGTGGCTCACGCGGCACCACGGTGGGTGCCAACTTCACTGAGCGCGGCTCGCAGCGCGATGCCAAACCCCCAAAAACGGACGCTGGACCGAGTCAGTGTCCAGCGCGCCGCGGCTCACTCGACGTGAGAAATCGAACGCTGGGCCGAGTCAGGGCGCAGCATGCCGCGCCCCCAAGGTGGTTCCGCGTGTCGACGGCGCGGCTACTGCTTCACGAAGGTGACGGGCACGCTGATCACCGCGCTGCCACCCTCGGGCGGGGCGAACTGCGCGGCGCTCGCGCGCGATTGGACGCAGCTCACCACCGAACCGGGCAGGTTGCCGCTGGCCGCCGCCGACACGCCCTGAACCTCACCGCCCGGCCCCACGCGAATGCTCAGCCGAATGCTGCCTTGCGCGTCCGGGTTCTGAGACAGCCCGCGCTGGTAGCACGCGCGGAAGCCGGCGCGCATCCCAGCCACCACCTGACTCGCGTTGGTCACGTTGCCACCCGCGACCGCCGCCCCGCCAACGCTGGCTGAGCCCGTGGGGCCCTTCACCGTGCCGCCGGTGCCGGTGCCCTCACCGCCGGTCTTGCCGGTGGCGCCGATGCTGCCGAGGCCACCACCCGAAGCGCCGGGGCGCATCGGGCCGCCACCGCCCGGGAGGCTGAGCCCACCGGGGCCCATGCTGCCGACGCCCGCGCCGCTCGCCGCCGCGCGATCCAGCGCATCCGTCGTGACCTCACCATCTTGAAGCACGCCGGCCGTCGCGGGCCCAGCGCCAGCGAGCGCCCCGAGGGTCTGCATCTCGAGCTGCTCGAGCTGGTTCGAGAGCGCGGCGGCCTCCTTCGAGCTCATGTTGCCGCTGCCGCCACCCTGCGTGCCCGCCGTCTTGGCGGGAGCCGAGCTGGCCTTCTTCGCCGGCTGCTTCTCGGTCTCCTTGGTGTCCTTCGCGTCGGTCTCCTCGAGGTTCTCGGTGGACTCCTGAATGGGCGGGGGCGGCGGCAGCTTCTCCACCATCTCCACCAAGCCCTTCACCGCGAGGCCATCGTCCACGACGGGATCGAGCCAGTCCGAGTAGATGAGGCCGATCCCCATCAGGTGCAGCAAGAACGAGAACGCCGCGATCACCGTGGTGGGCCAGTCGATGCTGTTCGCGCCGCGCGTCACCGACACCGGCAGCTGCGGACGCGGCTGCACCGGAGGCGGCGCGACGAACTGGAACAAGAAGGTGACGTCGCCGATCACCACCTTGCCGCGCGAGTCCTCCGACAACGCGATCTGATAGACGCCAGGCTGCACCTGGCGCGCTTGACCGCGCAGCACGTTCAAGTCGCTGATGCCGGTGGGCAGCGCCACCCGGCCCGTCATTCCATCAAGGAAATTCAGTGCGTACTGGCCACCCACCAGCTCGAACAGCTTGAAGTTCGCCGGGAGGTTGCCGGTGGCCACCACGAACTGACTGCGCTCGGAGGGGCCGACCGTCACGTGGGTGCGCTGCTTGATGATGCGCTCCTCGATCACCCGGCCGCTTTGGACGACCCCGATGCGGAGCACCTTCGGCCCGGTCGCCATCACCGCGCGCATGACGGCGGTCATCTGCCCAGGGCGCTGGCTCGCGCCAGGTTGCATTGGCTGCTGTGTCATCGAAATCCCTCAGAGCGGCAAACCACCGCGCGCCCCGAGCCTAGCACGATCCAAAGGTGCCAGGCCCAGGTTCGATGAGATGGGCTCCTAGCCGACTGGGTACGCGTTCCGTCGCCGAAGGGTCTTCACGTCGTCCTGGTGGCGCGTGCATTTCACGGGGTTGGGGTTTGGCGGCTGCCGGTGCGCCATGGCCCACGGGTTTTTTTGGGGGTGCACTCCCTCCTGATGCGCCATGTACCTCTTCGAGTTGACGCCGTTCATCTGCTGAGAGGCGCTGGGGGCACGGTCGTCGACCTCATGAGCGGATCCATCGTCCCTCAAGAGCGCCTCATGGTAGCGAGGGGCGTTGAAGAGCCGGTTGGACGGCCGCGCCATCCCGGAACCCTCAGAGTTGCCCGGGCCACTCCGTCTCCGCGAAGCGCGTCAGCCTGCGCGCCACGGTGCCCCAAGCCGTGAGCTGCTCGCCCGCGCGGCGCTGAGCCCTCCGCGCGAGCCACGCGGAGACCGCGCCCGTGACGACGCCCGCCGCGATGCACAGGGCCAGCGTGGGGAGACCACCGCGCCCGCTCAACCACTGGATGAGCGCCACCGCCGCGCAGAACCCGCTGGCCGCCACGGCGATGCGCGTCGCGCTCTTGGCCACGAGCCCGGCGCTGTTCAGCTCATGCTTGAGGAGGCCCAGGCTCAGGTTCAGCTCCGCCATCACCTCACGGGCGCTCTCCGCCGCGAGGGCAGCCGCGACCAGCTCGGCGCGAAGACCGCCCGGCAGCTCAGGCTGGAGCTGCTCCAGCTCGGCGCGCGAGCCCAGGCGGAGCTTGGAAGCCAGCTCGGCACCATCATCCACCGCGAGCAGGCGCTGGTAGCGGCGCGCGCTGACGAAGCAGCAGGCGCCGCCGACACCCCAGGCGATGACCGGCCAGATCATGCGGTACGCTGCGCTGACGAAGGGTGCGGCGCCGTCAAAGGGCGCACCGCTGACGAAGGGCGCTGCGCCGTCAAAGGGCGCACCGCTGACGAAAAGCCAGCGCCCTCCCTGGCGGAGCGCATCAGAACGGGTCGCGGTACAGCGCCTCCTCGATCCGATCGAGGAAGGGCTGACGCAGCTCTGCCAGCGTGAGCTTCGGTTGGATGCGGCTCACGTCCACCGCGGCGATCGGCTTCTGAACCCGCCCGACGATGGTCACCTCGCTGATCGTCACCACCCGGCTCCCGCCTTGGGCGGCGGCCGGCGACGACCCCAACACGACCACGGCCAGAGCGGCCCCGATGATCAGCCACGCACTCAGTCGCTTCATGGCTCGTCCTCCTGCGCGGCTAGAAGCTCGCGCTGCCTTCCTTCTTCTCGGGTGCCGGCGCCTTGTCAGCCGCCGCGGGATCGGCCGGCGGCGCCTTCGGCGCCTTGGACTTCTCCGCGGCCTCCGCCTCGGCGATCGACTTCTGGCTCCGCGCGCGCACGAGCAGCTCATCCGTGTCATCCGGATCGCCCGGCTGTGGGCGCGGGTGCAGCTCCTTGTACTTCTCGAACGCGGTGATGGCGCGCTCGGCGGCCATCTTCTTGTCCACGCCCTGGAGCTGACCCCCGAACAGGTAGAGCAGGCCCAGGTTGTAGTACGTCTTCGCCAGGCTCGGCTCGCGGCTCTTCACCAGCTCGAGCTCCTTCAACGCGGCGTCCGGCTTACCGAGCAGCCGGTAAGCGTCCCCCAGGTTGAGGTGCGCCAGGAGGTTACGGCGGTCGTACTTGAGCGCTCCCTCGAGCAGGTTCGCTGCCTCCTGAGCGTTGCCGGACTCGAGCATGAACGCCGCGAGGCTGACCCGCGCCTCGACCAAATCCGGGCGCGACGCCACCGCCAGCTTGAACTCTTCGAGCGCCGCCGAGCGCTTGCCCGTCTCGCGCAGGATGAGCGCGCGCAACAGGCGCGCCTCGGCGTTGCTCGCGTCGCGCGCCGGGCTCTCACCGAAGCCATCCAAGATCGCGGTGAGGGTGTACAGCGCGAGATCGAGGCGGCGGTTGCGGTAGTGGTCGCGCGCCAGGGTGACCATGGCGGGGCGATAGTCAGGGTTCCGCTTCAATGCCGTCTGCGCCAGGCGCTGAGCGCTCGCGGAGTCTTTCTGCTGGCTCTTCAGCTCGGCTTGAGCCGCCGGCACCGCGGCGCTCTTCGGCATCGCCGTGGCTTTCCCTTGCAGGAATGACTCCGCCTCCCCGAAGCGCTTCTTGCGGGCGAGCAGCAGCGCGTAGCTCACGATCGCCGGCTCGTAGTCCTTCACCACCGTGAGCGCCTGCTGGTAGGCGCGCCCCGCGCCGTCCTCGTCGTCGAGCCGCTCCTTCACGCTGCCGAGCGAGAAGTACGCCCGGTAAGCGTTCTTGTCGGCGGCGATCGCGGCCTCGAACTGCGTCTTGGCGGCGTCGAGATCCCCCACCTTGAACGCCTCCATGCCCGCGGCGTAGGCCTGCGCCGCCGCCGCGTTCATCACCGGGCGGTTCGATGCCTCACCGCTCGACAGGCCATCTGTCTGGGCGTACTGGCCGCCGTCGGGCGTGGCGACCGCGCCACCCCCGGTGGAGGCGCCGGGCGGAGGCCCCACCGGCGTCTCCGCGCCGGGGCCCCCCTTCTTGGCGCAAGCGACGCTCGAGAGCGCGAGGGCGATGGTGAGCAGCAATCCAAAGCGCATCTGTGCCTCCATCAGTTCGCCACCGGGAGCGGCCTGGGCATCCCGTCCGCGGCGGGCTCTCCCACCACGCCGGGGCGGATGCGCACGAACATCCCCTCGGTGTAGTTCAGGTCCTTCACCCGCGTGGTGTAGGTCTTCATCTTCGCCTCCCCCACCACGTCCGTGAGGAACGCCAAGCGACGGATCGCGCGCACCACCTCGGGCTTCGAGATGTTGTAGCGCCGCGAGAGCACCACGGCCTCCGAGTAGCGCACCACCGCGATCTCGTCAGCGCTGTTGATCTCCTTGTCGCGCGTGTCGCGCCAGGCCTGCTGGATCTTCACGCGGATCTCGTCGGCCTTCTCTTGGAGCTCCGGGTTGTCGCTCTCCTCAGCCTGCTTCAGCGCCTTCTCCTGCGCGGCGGAGAACATCTTCAGCTCCGGAGGCCGCGTGTTGTAGAGCCCCGTCCGCAGCGAGTCGTACACCGAGCCCTGACGCGCGCGCGCCACGATGGTCCAGGTGGGGCTGACGTAAGTGTCGATCACCTTCTGGAGGCGGTCGTGCCACTTCTTCCCCTCCACGGCGTCCGCGCGATACTTGGTGATCACCTCGGTGACCGTGCCTTTGTAGCGGTGGTGCCCGGTGTCGTAGTCGAAGCTCTTCTTCAGATCGGCGTCGATTTGGACGTAGTCGGCCTCGGCCGCCATGTCCGCCTCGCGGCTGCCGAGCGCGGTGGAGACGTTGTCTTTGCGTGGCGCCAGGCGGTTCCACTTGGTGAAGGCGGCGATGGTGTTCTGCCACCACTTCTGGGTGTCCCGCTGCGCCGACGCGCGCTTCATCCGCGCGACGTTGTACGCGGCCTCCACCACGTACTGCGCGGCGGCGTCCTGCTTCTCGTAGCGCTGGTAGTAGCCCTCCATCGCCGCTTGCGCCTTGCGCCGCGCCGCGAGGTTACCGCCCTCGTCGGGGCTCAGCTCATCCCACTTCTTCACCTCGGAGCTCGCGATGATGAAGTCGGCCTCGGCCAGCTCCTTCGGTGAGGCGCCGAGCTTCTGGAAGCGCGCCTTGGAGCGCGCCATCCCGCCCTCGTCACCCAGGCTGGAGTACAGGCTGAGCGCCTGGCGCGCGGCGCCGCGGCGATCTTCCGGGGTGAAGTGCTCGACGTTGCTGATGGTGTCGAACGTCTCCGCCGCCTTCGGGTAGTCGAAGAAGAGCACGTAGGAGCCCGCCAGCGCGTCGTAGGCCTGCTTCAAGTAGCCGACGCGCTCCTCGTACTTGGCTGGCTCCGCGGGCACCGGGGGTGACTTGCGCGGGTTGCCGTTCTTCAGCTCCTGGAGCTTCTCTTCGCTGCCGTAGCGGGCGATGAAGAGCTCGTACATCTCGATCGCCTTGTCGTACTCGCCCACCTGCTTGTAGGCGTAGGCGCCGTTCATCGCGGCCTCGGGCGCCTCGTCGCGCGCCGGGGCGGCGTCGAGCGCGGCCTTGTAGGCAGCGGCCGCGGCGCGCCACTTCTTCGCGCGCTCCGGGCCGTCCGGCATCTTCTCCGCCTCTTCGAACAGCTTGGCCGCGTCCTGATAAGCGAGGCCCGACTGCACCGGCTTGCGGATGTTGTCCTCCGCCGCCTTCGACTCCGGGTTGTAGGCGCAGCTCGGCCCCTCGACCAGCCGACGCGCTTCTTGGGCGTCGCCCTCGAAGTTCGCCATGCTGATGAGCTTCTCCCAGGCCTTGTAGCCCCACTCGTTCTTGCCGCAATACTCCGTGTAGAGCGGCGTGAAGCGCTTACGCGCCTCGGCGAACTGGCCGTAGACGAAGAAGTAGTCGCCCGCCTGGAACGCGTAGAGGTGGCCGTTCTTCTCTGGATCTCGCGCCAGCGGGATCCGCGCGTTGTAGTCCTCGCGCGCCTTCACCGCGTCGAGCACCGCGGCCGGGACCACCTTCTGCACCACCTTGCGGCTCGTGCCCTCACCGGTGAACTCGACCTCCTCCACCTTGGGGATGCCGTCCGTGCCGCCGGAGGCTTCATGACGCCGGTACAAGTCCGTGAGCACCAGCTGAGACAAATCCACAAGGTAATACGCCGAAGGCTGGAGGTACTTGTCGTCCTCGTTCGAGTCGCGGACCGCGACGAGCGCCTCCTTCGCGGCGTTCACCTCGGCCACCGTCGGTGAGCGCTCCATCACCACCTGCAGCCGCACCACCTGGTAGCGAGCGTCGGCGAGCCAGAAGCGGCTCTCATACGAGTCGAGCGCGTTCGGCTCCTGCTCGAGGTAAGCCGCCCAGCCCACCTCCGCGAGGCGGTACTCCGCCACCGCCTTCTCGAGCAGGCGGACCTGCTCACCGGCGTCGCTCAGCTCGCGCGCGCGGTCGTACAGCGCGCGCCCGTTGTTGGTGTGGTCCGCCGCCGCGCGCTTGAGCCCGTTGCGGACCAGCTGCTCCGCTTGCTGCAGCGCCTCTGGATCGTCCCGGTTCGCGTTCGTCCAAGGCGTGGTGCCCACGTAGGCGGCCAGCTTGGTGCGCGCCGCGAGCGCCTTGCTCGCGTACTCCTCGCGCGCGCTGGAGCCATCCGGCGCGAGCTTGGACAGCTGATCGTACAGCTCGGCGACGCGGTTCTGCATCAGCGGCGCGTCGCGATCCATCGGGAACTTCTGGAGCGTGAGCTCGAGCGTGGCGATCGCGTTGCGGTTCTGAGTGATCTCGATGAACTCTTGCGCGAGGCTCTTGTAGATCTCGACGGTCCACTTCTTGTCTTGGGGGATCAGCGCGGGGTCTTGCACCCGCGTGATGGCGATCGCCATCTTCTGCTCCGCCACGAGGGGGTCCGTCTCCAAGTCGAGCACGTCGCTGCGCGGGATCAGCGGGTGCTCGGGCGGCGGACCCTGCATGTCCACGTAGGTGAGCGAGCCCGCGATGTAGGTGTACGCTTCCGTGCGGAAATCCGCGCCGGGGTCGCCCGTCTTCGCCTCCTGCTCGTCGGCGTAGTGGAGCAGCTTGATGAACCACTCCACCGCGGTCTGGTAGCGCTGCTGCTTGAAGTAGGTCCAGGCGCGCTTGTAGAGCGCGACGCCGTAGAGCGGCGGCTTCTCCACCTTCATGGAGTGCTCGTAGGCCCGCACGGCGCGGTTCAAGTTGTAGGGGCCGCCCTTCGGATCGATCTGATCGAAGTGGTGGTTACCGAGCTGCCACCACACCTCCGCCTCGTAGCGGGGCTCTTGCCCCGGCTCGAGCACCTGCGGCAGCCCACGGCAGCTGTCCGGGTAAGGATCCCGGAAGAGCAGCTCCTCATCCACCGGCGCCTTGGCGATGTTGGCCCGCCGGCGCACGTCCTGATCGAGGGGGATGGGGTTCTTGTTGTACCACTCGTTCCAGAACGCATCGTCATGGTCCTGGACCAACGGCTCCACCAAGAGCTTGGAGGCGTCGTCGGGGTGGTCCTTGATCTGGTAGCGGTTCGAGCACACGAGCGCGCGGAACGCCTGCTGACCCTCCTCGAGCCGGTTCGCGTCGGTGAGCGCGTGGGCGAGGTAGTAGTAAACCGCCGCCAGCTCCTCGTAGCCGGGGTACTCGTGGATGATGCGCCGGTAGAGCGAGATCGCGGGGACCAAGCCGTCCGTCAGATCCGCGTCGAAGTCGACGCGGGCGCGCTCTTCATACAGGGCCGCCAGGCGGAACATGGCGTCCGGCGTGGCCACGGGGTGCGCGTTCTCCCCGCTGTAGCGCGCGATGAACTCCTCCAGCCGCTTGATCGCCTCGTCGCGCGCGGCGACCAGGTTCTTCTGCTCGATGTCGATCTCGCGGTCGAGCGTCGAGAGCACCCGGCGGCGGCGCTCCTCGTAGTGATGGCGCACGATCATCGTGAGCGCCTTGCGGTAGCTCTTGGCCCCCTTCTCGTACTCCTTCAGCTCCGACTGCAGCTGGCGCAGCCCCTGGACCTGAGCCGGGGTAGGATCGGCAGGTGGCGCCACGCTGCGCCGAATGGCGGGCGCAGGCGCTGCGCTGCTGGCGGGCGCAGCGCTACCCGTAGGCGCCGCGCTGCCGGCAGGCGCTGCGCTGCCAGAGGGCGCTGCGCTGCCAGCGGGCGCCGTGGGCTGCGCCTGTGCCCGAGGCGTCGCCCCGCCCATGCCCGCGACGCAAGCGAGCGCCACCAGGCTGCTCGAAACCTTCCTGCGCATCATTCGTCGTCTCCTGCGTCGTCGATCACTTCACGCAGCTCGTCGTTGAGGCTCGCCTCCTCGCGCGAGCGCTCTCGCTGTAGGTTCGTCACGCGGGTGCGCGCCTCTTCTCGGACCTCCCAAGCGTGCTGAACCACGCCGGTGTCCGCGCGCAGCACGATGCTCTTCAGGCGATCGCGCACCAGCGCGAAGTGCTTCATGGCCACCTCACCCACCAGCACCCGCGCCTGCTGATCGAGGGACTCGAGCTGCTCGGCGTAGCGCTCGACCAGCGCCGACTCCTCCGCGAGCTGCTGCTCGAGCCGCGTGGTCTGGGAGGCGACCTGCGCGTCCAGGCGATCGTAAGCCTCCTGGACGTTCCGCTCGGCGGTGCGCGCCCGCTCCAGCACCGGCTGGATCGACTTGGCGTAAGCCGCGAGCCCGCCGCTCCCCTTCGCAGCCAGGTTGATCTCCTCCGTGAGCGCCTCACGGAAGGCGGTGCGGAGCTTCGCGTCGTCCACGTAGCGCTGATCGCCGAACCCCACCTGGACGCGGCCAAGCTCGATCTGCCGCCGGTACTCCTTGATGCGCGCGCGGTAAGCTTGGAGGTCGCGCTCGTTCGCCGCGATCTCCGCCTCGAAGCGCTTGCGCGCCTCGGGATCCTGCTGCACCCCGTGGCGATCCGCGTCCGCCATCACCCGCTTCAGCCCATTGATCACCGCCTGGAGCCCGTCCGAGGCGATCGTCAGCTGCTGCAGGCTCTGAGACACGCGGTTCCACTGCCGCTCCCCTGACACCTCGCGCGCGGCGAAGTCCCCCTCGGTGCGCGGCAGCCCGCTGAGCTGCTTCATCAGCGCGCGGCGCCGGGCGCGCGCGGCGCCGAGCGCGCCGCTCTGCGCCGAGCTGTCCACGTCCTCCAGCCCCAGCGCCAAATCACCGCGCGCCACCGTGATGCGGTTGAGCAGCGCCAGCGCCTGCTCGAGCCCCGCCTTGAGCTCCGGGAACGCCTTGGCGCGCGTCGACGAGCGCAGCACCACGCGCAGCTTCGAGCTGAGCAGGCGGCTGTCACGGACGAGCTCACGGCTCTGGCTCACGTCATCGATCACCGCGAAGACGCGATCCCCCTCCGCCACCTCGCGCGCCCACTCGAGCGCCACCCGCGGCAGCTCACCGTCCTCCACCACGCGCTCTGAATCGGTCAGCTTCTCGTAGTAAACGGTGGGATCCGTCGTGTCCTTGAGGAAGCGGTCCACCTGGGTGTGGACGGGATCGAACTGGCCGCGGACGCTCTGGTAGAGCTGGAGCGCCGGCTCGAACTTACCCGAGCGGAGCAGCAGATCCGCGCGCAAGAGCGAGCCATCGGCGAAGCGCAGGCTGTTCGGGTCGGAGATGGCGAGCACCTCCAAGGCGCGCTCGGCGCGCTGGTAGTCACCCAACCTGACGTACACCCAGGCGAGCTCGTACAGCATGTGGTTGAACTCCGGGCTCCGCCGGTCCACGTGGCTGTAGGCCTGCACCGCGTCCAAGTAGCTGTCGCTCTCGTAAAACAACCTGCCGAGCGCCATCCAGGCGAGATCCACCACGTGGCGGTGGCGGTCGTTGTCGGCCTTCAGTTGGGTGACCTGACGGAAGGCCTCCACCGCCTTGGCGTAGCGCGCGCGCGGCACCTGAGCCTTGGGCGCCGCTGGTGCGCCCTCCTCTGGCTCGGGCGGTGGGGGCGGCGTCGCCTCCTTCACCTCGATGGCGCCGACCAGGTACTTCGCCTGAGGCTCCCACTCGGAGCCGGGCGCTACCTGGGCCAGCGCGCTCCGCGCCGCCGCGAGCTCGCGCTTGGTGTAGTGAGCCTTGCCCCGGGCGTACTGGAGCGAGCCGGTGCGGTCCGACGCGGGCAGCTTGGCGAGGTGCGCCATCACCTCGTCCAGCGTCTCCAAGCGATCGGTACGCAGCGCGATGTCCACCAAGCGGCTGAGTGAGCGCCCGGCGTAGCTCGTCATCGCCGCGCCGCCCTCCACGATCTCGGTGTAGTGCCGCCGCGCGGACAGCAGCTGATCCGACAGGAAATAGGCCTCCGCCAGCAAGAACAGAGCGTCCGCGTGCTCGGCGGGTGACGCCTTGCCCTGACGGTGGAGCTCCACCACCTTGCTGAGCTCCCGGATGGCGCGCTCGTAGTCCTTCGAGCGGAGCAAGATCTCCCCGCTCACCACGCGCTTGGCGGGGCTCGTCTGGCTCGCGCCGCGCGCCTTGGCCACGGCCGCCTGCACCTGACCGGTGGCGCCCGCGACCGCGCGGATCTCGGTCTCCGCCCGGCCCCGCGCCTCGGCCGCGTCGAGCGCGGATGCCTCGTGGGGCCAAGCCAGGGTGGCGACGAGCGCGCCCGCCGCCCACAGCGAACCACGCCCCCAACGCGGCGACGCCGTGACACCCGAGCAGACGTCCACGCGGCGAGTCACGGCTGCCTGCGCCGCGCTGCGGACCCGACGGCCCCCGCGGCTCACGCTCACTTCCCTCCCGTACCGACGCTGAACCCGCCGGAGGCCCCACTCTTCTTGGACCCGCCGGGCTGAGGCTGACTGGTGGCGGTGCTCGTCCCCGTCATCAGGCGCTCGCTGTGACGGATGGCGGGCCGCTGCTCGAGCGGCGTGGTCACGCCGCCCTTCTCCCACGCCGTCACGTCGACGCGGATCGTCTTGCCCTCCGTCACCGTGAAGGAGTGGCTCGACTTCACCTCGAAGCGATAACCACGAAGGTAAGAGAACACGCCATAACCGTGGCCGCGCAGCTGGATCAGGCTCTGGATGGTGTGATCCCCCGGGGTCACCGAGCCGGTGAAGATCGGGATCTCCCGCTGATCGGCCAGCGCCCCACCTTCATCCTTCTTGTTGTACTGAACCGCGCCATCGAGCACGAACAGCGCCCGCACCAGCTTGAACGCGCTCGAGAGCTCGTTGGTGAACACGATCTCCGCGCGAGCGCCGCCCACGCCGCCGCCCAGGATGGTCTCCGACAGCAGGCTGAGCCGCGTGTGGCTGCGGCGGATTTGCTCCTTCAGCTCGTCCACCCGCGCCTCGAGATCGCGCAGCCGCACTTGGTACGTGGCCCCGTCCATCTCGGGCTCGGCCGCCGCCGCAGGCGCTGCCGCCTCACCCTGGCCCGCTGGGGTTTGCCCCGCGGCGGGCGCCGCCGCCGGAGCCTCGCTCCCAGCCGCCTCAGGCGCCGCCGCCTCACCCTCGGTCTGCGCGACCGCCGGCGCTGACCAAACCAACGCAAGCAACACCCACCAGGCCTTCCGCTGTATCATCTGCAACCTCTCCAACGCTAAGGCACGGACCCCCGGCCCGGCGCACGCGAGCGTAGCACCTTCACGCGGCGCCGCGGGGCCCAAATCCTCCATCCAGCCATCCGTCTCCTTCGGCCCAGCGGCTGAGTGGCCGGAGCATCAGCCAGTCGCGCCCAGCTCCCGTTCACGCGCCGCCCAAGGGATTAGGGGATCCAGGGGGTTGGACGGCACCGCTCTCGTTCGAGCCGTGACGCCAAGCCTGGAGGAGCCGGCGCGGAGCGCGCTCCCAGGAGCTCCGAAAGCGAGCGGTCCAACTACGATTGGCCCATTGGCCAATATTCAGCTCGGGTCGGGCGGCGCTGCGCGGGCGGAACAAGGGCTCCGCCGGCTTGGTTCGGTTCGCTGGCGCGAAGGCGGGTGGCCCTCGGTGAGCGCCTTGCAGTGAGATGCCAAACCCCCAAAACCCGTGCGCGGCGAGCTTGTTGACTTCTTTGATGAAGGCAGGCCAAACAGAGACAGGCGCCCAGCGCCTCCCCCGCTCGCGGCGAGCCCCCGCCGCTGCAGCAAGGACCCATCGTGCGCAGATCGAATCTCACCGGCGTGCGTCGAAGCCGCCTTCATGGCTATCAGCGCGCGCCCAGCGGCCAACCAGGCCCGCACAGCATCGCCTTCCAGCGCGGTGTCGTCCTCCAGCGCAGCATCGTCTCCCAGCGCGGTGTCGTCCTCCGGCGCAGCACTGCTTCCGGGCGCGGCCTCGCTTCGAAGCGCAGCCCCGCTTCCATCCGCTGGGAGCTGCTCGGCTCCATTTCAGGGTGGAGCGAGCCACGCGGAGCCGGAGGACTGGGAGTCGCTGAGCGGCGTTCGTCTGAGATCCGAGCTGTCAGGTAGCGGCATGACAGGGGAGCGTGCTGAAGCCACGGACGAGATGCTCATGGTGCGCTACCAGCGGGGGGACCGTCAGGCCTTCGCCACGTTGGTGCAGCGCTACAAGCGTCCGATCTTCAACTTCGTCCTGAGGCACCTGCGCCAGCCGGCGCTGGCGGAGGAGGTCACGCAAGACGTCTTCATGCGCGTCGTCCAGAAGGCGGCGGAGTTCAAGCACGAGGCCCGCTTCTCGACCTGGCTCTACACCATCGCCCGCAACCTCTCGGTCGATCACCTCCGCAAGCTCGCCCTGCGCCGGCACCCGTCGCTCGATCAACCACGCGGCCCTGACGACAGCCGCACCCTGCTCGACGCCGTGGCCGATCCGCACCCGAGCGCGTCCGTCGATCGGAGCGTGGTGGCCACCGAGGTGGGCGCGACGATCGTCAGCGCCATTGACAAGCTACCTGCGGAGCAGCGCGAGGTGTTCCTGCTGCGAGAGATGGCCAACCTCCCCTTCAAAGAGATCGCGAGCATCACCGGCGTGCCAGAGAACACCGTCAAGAGCCGCATGCGCTACGCGCTGGACCGCCTCCGTGAGGCGCTGTGTGAGTTCGAGGAGTACGCGCGCGCCCTGCGCTGAGCGTCCCTCGCTGTTTTTTCGAGCTGATATGGACTGCGAGAAGTTCGACCGCGTGGCGCTGGACCTGCTCTATCGAGAGCTGGACGAGCTGACGAGCGCCGCCGCCAAGCGCCACCTGGAGCAGTGCGCCCGCTGCCGCTCGATCATGGCGGGGCTGCGCGCGACCCGCGAGGTGGGGGTGGTGCCAATGGTCGAGCCGCCTGACGATCTGGAGGCGCGCATCCTGCTCGCCGAGCGCGCCGCGCGGCGCAGCCTGCCGCTCAAGCAGCGGCTCGGGCGCGCGGTGAGCGTGATGGCGGGCTACGCCATGCGGCCTCAGCTGGCGATGGCCGCGCTCTTGCTGCTGCTGATCGGCTCGAGCCTGCTCTTGATCCGCGCCCGCCCCGGGGAGACGGGCATCATCAGCGTCACCGAGCGCGGCGTGCCCGAGGCGGAGGGGCCCGGCGTCGCCATCGTGCCCGCGCAGCCCGAGGCCGTGGCCCGCTTGGACCAGCAGGAGGACAGGGCCCCAGGGGGAGGCGCCTTCGCGCCACCGCCCGCCGCCGCTGCCGCCCGCGAGGAGGCCAAGTCACGAGGCCTGACGGACAAGGACGAAGCCCCCACGACCTTCGAGCTGGCCACCGCGGCCTACGCCGAGGGCAACTGGGTCGCCGCCGGCGCGTCCTTCGATCAGGTCGAGCGCGAGGGCGGACCGAACGCCGCCCAGGCCGCCTTGATGTCGGCGCAAGCGGCCCGCAACGCCTCGGGCTGCAGCGTGGCGGGGCCGCGCTTCGAGGCGGTCAGCACGCGCTACGCGGGGACGGCGGTGGCGAGTGAGGCGCGGCTCCAAGCCGCCGACTGCTTCCGCCAGACGGGTCAGCTGGACCGCGCGCGGCAGCACTACGAGGCGCTGGCGAGCGTCCCGAGCTACGGCACGCGCGCGCGCAAGGCGCTGGCGCAGCTCGACGAGCCAGCGCAGGCGGCGCCCCGCGCGTCCAAGGCGCGCCCCGGCGTGGGAGCGGCTCCGCCGGCGGCGCCCGTCGCGCCCACCGCTGAGGCGGGCGCGAGCGACGCCTACTAGTAGGGGCGAATGATTAATCGCCCTACGGACGAATGATTGGTCGCCCCCCTTCCGGAGAGTAGTCAGTCGCCGCTACACCATCGCGGCGTTGGAGCCGGCTTCCCCGAGCTCCACTTCGTCGGTCCGGGTGTCCACCGTGTCGGTGTCCGGCGGCTCGAAGCCCGGGCGCCCCACCTGCGTGGTGCCGAGCTTTGGGATGAACATGGCGAGCACGTACTGCTGGAACCAGTACCACCACACGCTGCGGTGGATCAGCCGCGGATCGATGTGGGGGCGCAGCTCGGCGTGCACCTTGGGCAAATCCGCCCAATGGGTGCCGGCGTTCTCGTGGTGCGCGGTGTGCAGCCCGTTGTTGAAGAGCAAGAAGTTCAGCAGCTTGCCCTCGAAGTTACGCGAGTGGTTGTGACGTGAGAACGGATCCGCGTGGACGTGCTGCTCGTAGTTGAAGAGCATGATGGTCCACAGCGCGAAGAAGCCAGGGATCCCCGCGGCGAGCAACCACAACAGGCCGCCTGTCTTGAAGCCGTGGAGCGCCACCGCCAGCCCGAAGAGCAGCGCGTGGGTGCCGTACACGATGACATACTGCGAGATGATCTGGCGGTAGAGCTTCGGGTTCTTCTCCTTCGCCTTGCGGATGAAGGTCTTGATCGGCTCGCTCTGGTAGTAGCTGGAGACGAAGAAATAGGTGATCGCCACCAGCGCGTTGTGGCGGTTGGTGAAGCGCCAGGTGATGGTCGCGTCCCCTGCCTTGTTCACCAGCTTGTGGTGGTTCAGGTTGTGGGTCGGGATCCAGGCGAAGGTGGGGTACCCGTAGAAGAGGGAGATCCAGGTGCCGAAGAACTGGTTCGCGCCCTTGCTCTTGAAGGTGGGCGTGTGGTTGTGGTTGTGCGCGACGATGCCGCACGAGAGCGCGAAGTAGCAGCTCAGCGGCCACAGGTAGACCACTAAATCCGGACGGAAATAGAGGAAGATCAAGAGCCCCGGCGTCAGCACGAAGGTCCAGAGCAGGGTGCGGTAGTCTGCGGGGTTGCGAACCATAGAGTCCTCTCCTCAGGGCGCCGGCTTGGGAGCGCCGGCCTTCAGACCCAGCCGCTGCCGGCCGCTGACCTCGTCGAAGCGCCGGCGCGGCGCGGCCGCTCTCAGAGCGACGCCCGGTGCGGTCTTAGTACCGCACCCCGGCCAGGACCACGGCATTTCCACGCCGATGTCAGGCCGCAAAGCCTGCGGCGCGAAGCTCATGACGCGCTGAGCCAAGTCTCGCGAGCGCCCGGTCCTCGCGACTGCGAAGCGCGGTTCGCAGGTGCGAATACGAGCACCCAGACGCAAGGCCAGCGCACCTCACCGCGCGTGGTCGGCAGCATGGCCGCGCGGATGAGGCGGCTGTGCGCTCGAAGGGACGGTGAAGAGCGGTTCCGTCCAACCCACTCGAACGAGCGACGCACCCACGAGCCGCGCTCGGCGATCCGCTGCACGGCGTCATCGGCGCCTCAGCGCAGCCTGAGGCTCGGGGTTTGGGGGTTAGACGGCACCGCGCCATCACGGCGACGCGAGCCGCACCTCAGCCAAGCGAGCGCCACCGGAGGCGACGCTCCAGCCAGCTCAGTTGACCGTCGGCTCACCTGACGAACGCACGTAGGCGATGGTGCGCACCATCTCCACCAGGCGCTCGCGATCTTCCGCCGTCAAGTCGACGAACTGGATCCCCATGCCTGGGTTGGGCCCCAAGCGCGCCGTGTTGATCCACTGCACCACGCCGGTGAGCGTGGTCGGCGCCGCGGCGCCGTCTGGCGCGAAACGCAGCCTGAGGCGCGCGCCCACCGCGAGCGGCGTCAGCGTGCGCACGAAGATCCCGAGCGCCGAGATGTTGGAGATGGCCGCGTAGAGGAAGGTGTCCTCCGTCTCGCAATCGACAGTCCAGGTGACCTCCACCCGATCCGCCTCGCGCCGATTCGGCGCCCGTCCCTCACCTGAGCCGCTCACCCCCTGGCCTTAGCACGACAACGGGCGGCCGCTCAAAGCAACGCCACCTCCCTCGCTTCAGCGCCCCAGCGCCACGCGCGCGTCACCTCACGATCAGCCAGCCCGCGCGGATCCGGTTCTTGTCGTGGGCGCCTTGTCGCACCTCGAGCCGCCGGTCCCCGATGTAGAGGCCGTAGAGCACCTCGTAGTGGCCGCGGCTGAAATGCGGCTCGAGGCGGATGGTGTGGTAGTCGACCACTTGATCGTCAGGGCGCCAGAGGTGCACCGGGTACTTGCCCTCGAGGGTGTCGTGGTCGCCGTTGTAGCGCCGGCGGTGGCCGTCGATGTGGATGAAGGTCTTCCAGTTGCCGGTGATCGCGCGCTTCACGCGCCAGTGGATCGCGAAGCGGTACTCCACCTGAGGCCGCACCACCGGCCAGGCGCGCCCGTCCACCTCCTCGGTCGGCACCGGGCGGCCCTCGAGATCGGTCACCTCCCAGCCCAAGTTCACGAGCTGATCCAGATCCGCGCCGACCAACACCTGCGGCTCGCGCGGCGCGTCGAGCAGCCAGCTCTGGAACGGGTTCTGGTTGGTCTCGTCCGGCGCCAGCCGGTTACTCACGAGTAAAATCTCGCTCGAGCGCGCGTTCAACACCGGGAGGTTCTGCTTGTGTTGCTCGCGGTGCTTGGCGTTCAGCTGGGGTAGATCCGCGGAGCGGATCACGAGCCAGCGCCGGGCGGTGTCCGTCTGGAGCCAGCGCCCGGCGACGTTCATGTTCGGGTGGTTCACCACCTGCACGCCGGCGTAGTAGCTGGCGCTGCCCGCCTCTTGTTCCACCACCGCGAGCTCCTCACCGGGGCCAGCCAGCCGCGCGTACGCCTCGAACACCTCCTTCGGCGACACCTGCGCGGCCAGCGCCGGGTAGTAGCCGAGGCTCAGCACCAGCCCGAAGCCGGCGAGCGAGGCGCCCGCCAGCATCAAGCGCCCCACCCGGAGCCGCTCGGTGACGAAGCGCGCGGCGTCGATCGCCGCCATCAAAGCGAAGGGCGCGATGGCCAGCGCCAACATCATGAGCCACGCGCGGCTCAGCACCCCACGAAGTGAGCTGGAGAGCCCCTCGATGGGCGGCAGTTGGAGCCAACGCGCGCTGAGCTCGCTCAGGACGGCGAACGCCACCGCCGCGGTGCCCAGCAAGAGCACGCTGAAGTGACGCGTGGTGCCGCGCAGCCACCCGGCGTACTCGGCGTAAGGCTGACGATCGAACGCGCGCCCCTTCCCGCGCTCGAAGTACAAGAGCGCGAACAGCGCGGCCGACGCCGTGAGGCCGTACTTGATGAGCCGCGTGGCCGTCTCCTTGAAGCTCTCCGGGAACTGCCCGCCGCTGGTGGCGTAAGCCGTGAAGCCCTTCTCCGGGAAGTTCTTGAAGTCCGTGTAGAACACCACGGCGAGCGCCACCGCGACCACCCCCGCCGCGAGCGAGCCTGGGAAATCGCGCGACGCCGCGCCGAGCCCCACCCCGATGATCGCCGCGAGCGCGAACAGGGCGACGAACGGCAGCTCACCGGTGACCGGCGCCATCGTCGCGTGCGCCGCGAACGCCAGCGCCGCGCACAGCACCAGCATCAACCGTAAGCCCAGCTCACCTTCAGCGCGCGCCGTGTCGCTCGGCGCATCGCGCTCGGCGCCTTCGGCGTCACCCTGAGCGCCGCGCCGCCAGATGAACAGCTGCGCGAGCGCGATGGGGAACACCGCGCTCCAGGGCAGCGCGCCGTGCCCCAGCTGGCGGATCACGGCGTCGAACGTGGGGCGCTGGCGCGCCACCTCCACCTGAGCGCCGAGCCAAATCGAGTAGTGCGCGGTGTCGGCTCGAGCCAGCGCCTTCAGGCCGACCCACAGCGCGACCAAGCCGAGCGTCAGCGCGAGGGCGCCCGTCAGGGCACCGAACCATGACCGCGATCGGGTGACCCCCGAGAGCACCCAAGCGAGGCCCACCGCCAAGCAGGGGACCGAGACCCCCAAGAGCGCCCCGCGCGACCCGAAGCCCGCCGCCACACCCAAGAGGCCCAGCACCAGCCAACCGACCTGTAGCCCCCGCGTCGCGCGCCGGTCGAACACGGCGAGCCCCAGCCCCGAGACGGCGAGCGCCACCGCCGCGAAGGTCACGGCGTCCCCCAGCATGGTGCGCGCGTGGAGGAAGTACATGGGCGTGGTGCACAGGACCAGCGCGCTGAGCGCCGCCGCCTGACGCCCCATCAGCCGCCGCACCAGGAGGTAAGTCATCGCGACGCCCACCAGCGCCCACAGCGCGAGCGGCAGCCTGCCTGCCCATTCGTGGAGCCCGAACAGCTTGAAGCCGAGCGCCATCGAGGTGAGCGGGAGCTCCCCGCGCGACAGCTCGCCCAGGGTGGGCACCGCGTTGTTCGCGCCCTCGAGCTCGAGCCCCGTGGCGCCCATCACGTTCAGCGCGATGCGCCGCGCCTGATCGGCGCGGAGCAGCTCGGGCGGCTCCCAGATCCCCGCCCAACCGATCGGCAGCAGCAGGCTCACCAGCGCCACCACCGCGGCGAGCCACGGGAGCCAGCGGGGCCCCTCCCCCGCCTCACGCGCCGAACGTGGCTGCTTCGCGGCGTCCGAAGCCCCTGGATCGCCCTCTGCGTCCTCCTCGGCGGCCGCTGGCGAGTCGCTCACCTCGGGCGGCGCGCCCACAGGCGAAGCCTCGGGCGCCGCTTCGGACGCTGCCTCCTCCGAGGAGACGGACGCGGGGCTCTCGCTCATGGGCGGACCTTATCACTGGACCTCACTCCGTCAGCAAGCCCACGAGAGACGCGAGTCGGGCGAACGAGGCCCACGCTGGGGTGGCGTCGCGGTCAAAGCCATCCATACTCCGCGCCCATGCGTTTCGGCAGTGTCGCGATCGTAGGCCGCACCAACGTGGGGAAGTCCACCTTCCTCAACGCGGTGCTCGGCCAGCGCCTGGCCATCACCTCCCCCGTGCCCCAGACCACGCGAGACCTTTTGTTGGGGGTGGCGCAGCGTGAGGACGCGCAGATCGCGTTCGTCGACACCCCAGGCCTCCACGCCCCGCGCCACGAGCTGGGGCGCCGCATGAACGCCGCCGCGTTGGAGGCCCTGCGCACCCACGACCTGGTGCTGTTCATGACCGACGTGGGGCACCTGCCGAAGCGCCCGCCGCTGCACGGCAGTGACGCTGACTTGGTCCACAGCGCGGATCGGCGCCTGCTCTCGGAGCTTCCTCGAGGGACCACCGCCGTCGCCGTCGTCAACAAGGTGGACCTCCTGCGCGACAAGGCGCGGCTCTTGCCCTACCTGAAGGCGCTGTCCGAGGTGTACCCGTTCGAGGCCTTGGTGCCCACCAGCGTGCTGAAGCTGAGCGGGGTGGAGGCGGTGGTGGCGGAGCTCACCGCGCGGCTCCCCGAGGGGCCCCCGGGTTACGATCCGGAGCTGCTCACGGATCGGCCGCTCACCTTCTTCGTGCGGGAGTACGTGCGCGAGCAGGTGATGCTCCAGTGCTACGCCGAGCTGCCCCACGCCGTGGCCGTCACCGTGGATCGCTTCGACGAGGGGGAGCGCCTGACGCGCGTTGAAGCGACTATCCATACAGAAAAAGTGGGTCAGCGGGGCGTGCTGATCGGCAAGGGGGGCGAGCGCATCAAGGCGGTGGGCACCGCCGCCCGGCTGCGGCTCGAGGAGCTGCTCGGGCGCCGCGTGCACCTCACGCTGTTCGTGCGGGTGACGGAGCGCTGGAAGGACGTCCCGCGGCAGCTGAACGAGCTCGGCTACTCCATCGCCGAGACGGGGGAGGTCGCCGTGCGTGGGGGGCGAGAGGTGGAGCCTGGTCAGGCTGACGCGCCCGCGGACGCCGGATCGCTCCAGCCTGATGCGAGTCAGGATGGCTCACCGGCGGAGCACGTGGATGCTCGAGAGCAGGAGCCCGGTCAGGTGGGCTCACCGGTTGAGCGCGCGACCGAGGCCGAGGGGGAGCCGTGAGCGGCGACCGACCAGAGACGTCGAGCGCCACGCTCAGCGACTCGGCGCCTGACGCGGGAGCCGACGCCGAGGAGGCAACCGAGGAGGCGATCGCGGCGTCGCGCCCGCTGATCGCCGTGGTGGGCCGCCCGAACGTCGGCAAGAGCACGCTGTTCAACCGGCTGGTGGGGCAGCGCGTGGCCATCGTCTACGACGCGCCAGGCGTGACGCGCGATCGCAACTACGCCGACGCCTGGCTCGCGGCGCGCCCGGTGACGGTGGTGGACACCGGCGGCTTCGATCCGACCACGGACGACCCCATGAGCCAGGGCATCGCGCGCCACGTGATGGCGGCGATCGCCGAGGCGGACGTGGTCTTGTGCGTGCTCGACGGCAGCGCGCCGCCGACGCAGGCCGACGCAGACGCCATCCGCCTCCTGCGCCGGAGCGGGAAGCCGGTGCTCTACTGCGCCAACAAGGTGGACGGCCCCAAGCAGGAGGTGCTCGTCAGTGAATTGTACCAGCTCGGGGTGGACACGCTGCACGCGCTGAGCGCGCTGCACGGGCGCGGCTTGGGTGAGCTGGAGCGCGCGCTGATGGCCGCGCTGCCGCCCGTCGATCCCGAGGCGGCCCTGGCTCCGGCGGAGGACGCCGAGGTGCCCCGCGTGGCGCTGATCGGCCGCCCGAACGCCGGCAAGAGCTCGCTCTTCAACGCGCTGAGCGGCAGCGAGCGCTCCCTGGTGGACGACCGCCCCGGCACCACGCGCGACGCCGTGGACAGCCTGGTGGAGGTGGGCGGCCATGCTTACCGCCTGATCGACACCGCGGGGATCCGCAAGCGCGCCAAGGTGCATGAAGAGGTGGAGAGCCAGAGCGTGATGCGCTCGCTCAAGGCGGTGGGCCGCGCCGACATCGTGGTCCTGATGTGCGACGCCAGCTGTGGCATCGGCGAGCAAGAGCAGCGCCTGCTCGGCCTCGCGGCGGAGCGCGGCCGGGGCCTGGTGGTGGGGCTCAATAAGATGGACCTACTCTCGCCGCGTGAGAGGAAGGAGGCGCTCGCTAACGCCGAGCGCAAGCTGAGCTTCGCACGCTGGGCGAAGCTGATGCCGCTCAGCGCGAAGACGGGGGAGGGCGTCACCGCGCTGATGCGCCAGGTGAAGCGCACGCACCGCGAGCTGCATCGCCGCGTGGGCACCTCCGAGCTCAACCGCTTCTTCGAGACGGTGCTCGAGCGCCGCCCGCCGCCGACCCGCGGCGGCAAAGCGCCGCGCATCTACTACGTGACCCAGGCGCAGACCAACCCGCCGCTCTTCGTCGCGATGTGCAGCGCGCCGGAGGTCATCCCCGAGAGCTACCAGCGCTTCGTCATAGGTCAGCTCCGGAGCGCGTTCGGGTTCGAGTCGGTGCCGGTGCGCCTCGCGCTGCGCAAGCGCACGCGCCGCAGCGAGGCGTAGCTAGTCAGTGCCTGGGCGAGGTGCTAGGCCCAAGCGAACTGAAGAGGAGAGAGCCATGGGCGCGATGAGCATGGGCCACTGGTTGATCGTGGCGTTGGTGGTGCTGTTGGTGTTCGGGCCGAAGCGGCTCGGGCAGGTCGGCAGCGGGCTCGGCGAAGGGATCCGCAACTTCAAGCGCGGCCTGAGCGAGCCCGAGGCGCGGAGCGACGCCAGCGAGCCCAGCGAGGAGCCCAAGAAGCTCCCCAAGCGCGACGCCTGATGAGCGCTCCGGCGTTAGGAGCGCGGCTCACGGCGGTGATGGCGCTGTCGATCGGGCTCAGCGCCTGCGAGCGTGAGCGAACCCCCCGATACCCACGAGCCAGCTACGGGCAACCCGGCTACTACCCCGGGCAGCCCTACCCGTCTGGTCAGCCACACGGACAACCCCCGTCTGGTCAGCCGCACGGACAACCACCCTACGGTCAGCCTCCCGGTCAACCGCCCTACGGCCAGCCCCCGTATGGTCAGCCTCCGGGTCAACCTCAACAGCCGCCGAGCTTGCTGGGCACCGCGATCACCGGCTTCGGGGTGCTGCTGAGCCAGCTCCCGATGCTCCCCGCCGAGCTGCCGCCGCTGCCCACCTGGGATCCGACCCAGCCGTTCCCCTTCCCCTGGCCGTTCCAGCCCGCGCCCGGTCCCAGCCCGGGTCCCGCCCCTGGTCCTGGTCCCGCGCCCGAACCGCCACCACCCGCCGGCAACTGGCCTGCCGAGTGGGTCGCCTTCGAGGCCGAGGTGCTGCAGCTCAGCAACCAGCGGCGGGCCCAAGGCGCGGTCTGCGGTGGGCAAGCGATGGCGCCCGCGGGGCCGCTCGCCGATCACCCGGCGCTGCGCCGCGCCGCGCGCGATCACAGCCAAGACATGGCGCGCCGAAACTACTTCGATCACACGAGCCCCGAGGGTCACACCCCGATGCAGCGCGCCCACGCCGCGGGCTTCCCGGGCTCCTTCGTGGGCGAGAACATCGCCGCGGGGCAACCCACCCCAGCGCGCGTGGTGGAGGCTTGGGTGAACAGCCCAGGCCACTGCCTGAACCTGATGGATCCGCGCTTCACCCTGCTCGGCGTCGGCTACGCCTACGAGGGCGCGAACAGCTACGGGCACCACTGGACGCAGAACTTCGGACGCTGACGCTCCGCTGCCGATCGCCGACGCGCCGCGACCCCTCGAGGTCCGAACGCGCTGTGAGCCTCGCTCCTGGTAACGAACGCCGTGGCGTGAGCCGCTTGCTCTGCTCGCGAGCGCGCGGCAGATTGCCGCCCCGTGCAAATTTCCCTGACTGGCATCAAGCCCACCGGCACGCCGCACCTCGGTAACTACCTCGGCGCCATCCGGCCCGCGCTCGAGCTGACCGAGCGCTTCGAGTCGATTTACTTCATCGCGGACTACCACGCGTTCACCGCCACCCACGATCCGAAGGCGCTCTGCTCGCACGTGTACGACGTGGCGGCGACGTGGCTCGCGTGCGGCCTCGACCCGGAGCGCACGATCTTCTTTCGTCAGTCAGACGTACCGGAGGTGTTCGAGCTCAGCTGGATCTTCCAGTGCCTCTTGCCCGCGGGGCAGCTCGAGCGCGGCCACGCCTACAAAGACGCGCTGGCGCGCGGCGATTCGCCGAACGCCGGGGTGCTGGCTTACCCGGCGCTGATGGCGGCGGACATCATCCTCTACGGCGCGCACGTGGTGCCGGTGGGGCGCGATCAGAAGCAGCACCTGGAGCTCGCGCGCGACGTCGCGGTGCGGGTGAACCACCTGTTCGGTGAGGGCACCGTGGTGGTGCCGGAGCCACGGATCCAGAGCGAGGTGATGGTGCCGGGCCTGGATGGGCGGAAGATGTCGAAGAGCTACGACAACTACGTGCCCCTGTTCGCTGGCGAGCGCGAGCTGAAGCAGGCGGTGATGAAGATCGTCACCGGCTCGGAGCCGCTCGAGGCGCCCAAGGAGCCCGAGGGCACCACCGCCTTCACGCTGTTTCAGCTGGTGGCGAGCGCCGAGCAGGCGGCGGAGCAAGCGGCGAAGCTCCGCGCCGGCGGCTACGGCTGGGGGCACCTGAAGCAGGCGCTGGCGCAGGCGCTCGACGCCGAGCTAGGCCCCCAGCGCGCGCGCTACAGCGCGCTCCGCAGCGACGAAGCGGCGCTCGATCAGGTGCTGGCGCGAGGCGCCGAGAAGGCGCGAGCCCGCGCCCAAGAGACCATTATGCGCGTGCGGCGGCGCATCGGCATTCGTAAGCCTGGATGACGTACCCACGCGAGGCCTCGCTGAGGTGATGTTCGTAAGCCTGGATGACGTATCCCCGCGAGGCCTCGTGATTCGACGCAGAGGCCATTTTCTCCGCGGGTTTTGGGGGTTTGGCAGCTGACGCACGTCGCTGAAAGGGCTCGCGTCAGCGTCACTGACGAACGCGCCGTTCATGGAACGTCAGGCTGACGTCGACAGCGCGTCACGCTCGGGGGATGGGCCGTACAAGACGCCGCGCACGTCGCTGCGGGTGAGGATGCCGACGAGCCGCGCGCCGTCGAGCACCGGGAGCCTGCCCACGTTGTGGCGCTCCATCTCGCGCAGCGCGTCCTCCAGCGAGGCGTCGGGGCGCGTCGTGTGCACGGGGCGTGACATGCAGCTCGACACCGGCAAATGCATGCGACCATCAGCCTCCGCGCGCTCCACGTCGCGCCGCGAGACGATGCCCACCACGCCCCCATCGCGCACCACCGGCACCCCGGTGTGACGCCACACCCGGAGGCTGTGGCTGAGCTCCACGAGCGGCGTGTCGGGCGCGATGGTGCGCACCAGCCGGCTCATCACGTCATCCACCCGGCGCGGCTTCGGCGGCTCGGCCTTGAAGCCGCGCACCAGCCGATCGATCAGCTCGGCGGCGCAGGCGCCCTTCACGTTGGCCGCGGCGGCGCCGGCGTGGCCACCGCCTCCGAGCGGCGCCAAGCGCTCCCCCACGTTCACCACCGGCGAGGTGCCGCGCGCTACCACCTGCACCTGCTTGTCACCGATGTCGTAGAACACGAACAGCGCCAGGTGGTCGTCGAAGCCAGCGACGGCCGTGGTGATCTCGGCGAGGCCACCCACCATCTTGTCGAGCTTCACGCAGGCGATCCCCACCGCGGCGCCGGCGAAGTCATGCGTCTCCACCGCGGTGAGCACGCGCTTGATCAGCTCGCGCTGACTGGCCGTGAACGCGGGGCGCAGGTAGCGGTTCACCGTCTTCAAGCGCCCGCCTTGATCGAGCAGCCAACCCACCGCGCGCGCGTCGCGCCCCGAGGTGCTGGCGTAGGTGAGGGAGCCGGTGTCGGCGTAGATCCCCAGCGCGAACAGCGTCGCCTCCTCCACGTCCACCGCGAGGCCCAGCGCCTTGATGCGCTCGACGAGCAACGTGGTGGCGGAGCCCACCGCCTCCACCAGCTCATAGGAGCCGACCACGTCGTCCGGGCCCACCGCCGGGTGGTGATCGAAGAGGTGCACGTCGAGCGTCTCGTCCCCCGCCTCCAGGCGCTGCAAGATGCCGCCGAACACCCCGAGCCGACTCTTGCGGCGGTGGTCCACCAAGATCACCCGGGTGACCGCGCGCTGATCGATGTCGGTGTAGCGCAGGGTGCGGAAGCGGTCGCGATGGAGCGCCAAGTAGTCGCGCAGCGCGGGCGCGACCCGCCGCCCGAAGACGATCTCCGCGCCGGGGTAGAGCTTCTGCGCCGCGACCGCCGACGCGAACGCGTCGAAGTCGGTCAGCTCATGGGTGAGGATGACCTCCATCGGGCGAGTATAGCGAAGGGGGCGCTGAGCACGCGACGAAGCGCGCCCTCACCGAAGCAGAGCACCCGTGGGGCACTTCGCGGTGACTACCCGTCCAACCCCCCGAGCCCGCTGAAACACTTCGATGATGCGGGGCTCATGACGCGCTACGTGCCTCGTCTGCTCACAGGGCACGGCGCGCGCGATCGGCTCACGCGGCGCGCGCGCTGGGCGCGAGCAGCTCGGCGATGCCGACCAAGGTGGCGATGTCGTGGACGTCGCTCGGCAGCGCCGGGATGAGCACCTGGGTGGTGGGCTCACCCTGCTTCGACTTGAGCGCGGCTTGCAGCGTCGCCAGGTGCCGCCGATCCAGATCGGCGAGCTGCTGCTCCTCGGTCACCGCGCGCACCAGGCGCTCCGCCGCGCCTTCGCCCAGCGTGAGGCCATGGCGCTGGATGGCGTCCTCCGCTTCGGTCAGGGTGGCTACCGAGCGCGGGGCGCGGTGCAGCCGGTTCACCACGAAGGCGTCCTGCGCCATGCCTTGCTCCGAGAGCCGCTCCGCGAAGTAGAGCACCTCACGGATCGCCATCGGCGCGGGGCTCGTCACCAGCACGTAAGCGAAGTCCGGCGAGCGGAAGGCAGCCGCCACCTGCGCCGCGCGCGACTTGAAGCCACCGAACAAGTCGTTCAGCTCCGTGACGAACTCCGCCATCTGCTCCAGGAAGCCGCCGCCCGTGAGCCTGCCGATCCCCTTCAGCACCAGCGCGACGCTCTTGGCCACCAGGTTCAAGCTGAACTTCCCGGAGCTCTCGAAGGCCTGGATGAACCAGCGCATGGCCGCGCTGTCGATGGCCTGGGTGATGCGCTCGGGGGCGTCCAGGAAGTCGAGCGCGTTGCTGGTCGGCGGGGTGTCCAGCACGATCAGGTCATAGGAGCTGTCTTGCTGCACCGCGAGCAGCTTCTCCATCGCCATGTACTCCTGGGTGCCGGCCAGGCTGGTGGAGACGTACTGGTAGAGCCGATTGTTCAGGATGCGATCGCGCGCCTCACGGCTCGACGCGTGGCGCGTGACGAGCTCGTCGAAGGTGCGCTTGGTGTCGAGCATCATCAGGGTCAGCTCGCCGCGCACTTGGACACCTGCCTGACGAAATAGCGCCTCGTCCACCCGCTGCGCCTCACCGGTCATGCGATCGAGCCCCAGGCTGTTGGCCAGCCGCCGCGCCGGGTCGATGGTGAGGCACAGCACGCGGCGCCCCCGCTGCGCGGCGGCCAGCGCCAGCGCCGCGGCGACCGTCGTCTTACCCACACCACCACACCCCACGCAGAGCACCACGCGGCGCGTCTCGATCAGCGGCTCCAGGCTGGGGAGGCTCATGGGCCGGTGCCTTAGCACGGGCCCGCCAGCGCCTGACCAGGGGAAACCGCCCCGCGTCCAGCGTCTCAACGTCGATGCGGGGCACCTCGCGCCGCGCGCCGCTCACTTGGCCGCGACGCTCGCGCTCTGCGATCCTTCGCCGATGCCACGCCCCGAAGCCTCCTCATCAGAAGACCGGAGACAGCACCGCAGCGCCGATCCCGTCATCGCCCTGGGGCGCTTGCTCGACGCCGCGCGGCGCCGCAGCGGGGCGCGGTCCCTCGCGGTGGCTGACGCGAGTGGGCTCTTGATCGCGGGCGCGGGGCACATCCAGCGCTGTGAAGAGCTCGCGGCCCTGGCCGCCGCCGAGGGCTGGGCCAGCGCGAGTGATGGCCGCGCGCGGGCGCTGGGTGTGCGCGGCATGCCGGTGCTGCTGTGCGCCGAAGGCGCTGGCTCGCAGGCGGCGATCGACGACGCCTCGGCGGGCACGGTGCGCATCCTCATGAGCGCCTGACCTCGCCCCAGGGGTTCTGAGCTATACCCGGCGCGATGCCGACGTCGTTCATCGACCTGCACTGCCACTGGGTGGCGGGGATCGACGACGGCGCGCGCAGCCACGCCGAGGGGCGCGCGATGCTCGTGCGGCTCGGCGAAATCGGCTTCAGCCGCGTGATCGCCACCCCGCACATGCGGCCAGGGCTGTTCGACAACCAGCGCGCCGAGCTCCAAGCGGCCTACCAGCGCGCGCTCGAGGCGCTGGGTGGCGATCCGACGCTGCCCGAGCTGGGGCTCTCCTGCGAGCACTACTTCGACGACGTGGTGTACGGCCGCCTGCTGGCGGGCGAAGGCCTCCCCTACCCCGGCGGGCGCGCGGTGCTGCTCGAGTTCTATGATCAGGAGCTGCCGTTGACCCTCACGCGCCAGCTGTTCGAGCTGAGCCGGCGCGGGCTCCGCGCGGTGATCGCCCACCCGGAGCGCTACCGGCGGATCTGGGAGGACCCGGACACCCTCGAGCGGCTGGTGGACTCCGGCGCGGTCGCGCTGCTCGACGTGGCCTCGCTCGCTGGCAAGTATGGCCGCGCGCCGCGGGAGAGCGCCGAGCTGCTGCTCGAGCGCGGGCTGTATCAAGCGGCCTGCAGCGACGCGCACCGCCCGGCGGACGTGGACGAGGTGGCGCGGGGGATCGAGCTGGTACGGGCGCGCTACGGGGACGACGAGGTCACGTTCCTGCTGCGTGAGGGCCCGCTTCAGATCTTGGAAGGGCGCGTGGAGGCGTGAGCGACCCAGCGCCGTGGCGGCGGCGCGCGCTCCTCCGGCTGGCGCTGTCGCTCCTCGCTGGCGCGGTCGCGCTGTGGCTCTTGAGCCGCGGCGCGCTGCCGATCGTGCCCTCGGCGGAGGCGCTGGCGCAGGTGCCGTGGTGGGCGAGCGGCGGTTACCTGCTGGCCTACGCTTTCGTGCACTGGATCCGCGCGGTGCGCTGGCGCTGGCTGCTCGCGCCGCTGGGTGAGGTGTCGCTCGCGCGGCTCACGCGGGTGTCCTTCATCGGGTTCGCCGCGATCGTGGTGCTGCCGCTCCGCGCCGGGGAGCTGGTGCGGCCGGTGCTGATCCGCCAGGAGACGTCCATCAGCGGGTGGGGTGCCGCGGGCACCATCGCCGCCGAGCGCGTGATCGATGGGCTGATGGTGAGCGTGCTGCTGGCGCTGGGGCTGGTGTGCTCGACGCCGCTCGATCCGCTCCCGACTCAGATCGGCGAGCTGACGGTCCCCGTCCGCTGGATCCCCAAGGCAGCCTACCTGACGCTCGCCTTGTTCGCCTGCGCCATGCTCGCGATGGCGCTGTTCTACGCGCGGCGCCAGCTCGCGCGGCGCCTGGTGAGCGCGCTGTTCGGCTGGCTCAGCCCGCGCCTCGGGCGCTTCATCTCGGCGCGCGTGGAGCAGCTGGCGCTGGGCCTCGGCTTCCTCCCCAAGGGGCGCTACGCGGCGCCCTTCCTCCTCTTGACCTTGGTGTACTGGCTCGGCAACGCCGCGGCGACCCAGCTGCTCGCGGTGGGCTGTGGGCTCACCGGGATGGACTACTTCATCGCGTGCGTGAGCATGGGGGTGCTGGCGCTCGGGATCTTGATGCCCAACGCGCCCGGCTATTTCGGCGCCTTCCAGATCAGCGTCTATGCGTCGCTCGCGCTGTATTTCCCGCTGGACGAAGTGACGAACCGGGGCGCCGCCTTCGTGTTCATCCAATACGTGGTGCAGACCGGGGTGACGCTGCTCGCGGCGCTCCTGGCCTGGCTGCCAGGGCGCCGCCGTGAAGCGCCGTCCGACGGGCCCCCTTGCCCTCCCCCTACGAACGCCGAAAAGTTGCCTGAGCGCGACGTGGAGCGCTAACCCCACTCCGAGTGACGGTGAAGATCGAGCAAGGTGGGCTCCTTGGGCGCTGGCTGCGCCCACTCGGCCTGGCGTTGATGATCGCGAGCTCGCAGCTGGCGTCGAGCGCCACCGCCGACGCGCGCGTGGAGGACAGCTCGGCTTACTCCAAAGATCAGACCTTCAGCGGCGCGCTGCGCTACCTCCGGGTGGACCTCGGCTACGAGATCACCGAGCGCGACGCCGAGGCCGCGTACCTCTTGTTCCGCTACGTGCCCTCGGGTCAGAAGGAGCCCACCCACGGCTCCATCGAGATCATCGAGGCCGACGGGCGCGTGAAGGTGTACGTGCAGCTCCCGAAGATGCCCGAGTACCACGAGCGGGTGCTCTCCACCGGGCTGATGAAGAAGCTCCGCGCGGAGTACGGCGAGCCCCCGAAACCGAAGCCGGACAAAAAGCCGAAGCAAGGCAAGAAGAAAGAGCGCGAAGGCGATGAGCGCCCGCGTGAAGGCGAAGAGAAGTAGCCACGCGGGTCACGCGACGCCGGGCAGGGCCAGCGCCGTTTCGGGGGCGGCGCGCGCCTGACGCTGCGAGCCTGAGTTGTGAGCCCGAGGGGTGCTCTGGGTGTATAACCCCTGCCCCCGGATGGATGAGCTACCGGAACGCATCGGCCGCTATCAAATCGTCCGCCCGCTGGCGAGCGGGGCGATGGGCCGCGTGTTGCTGGCGCACGATCCGGTGCTCGATCGCCCCGTGGCGATCAAGCTGCTGCGCAGCGACTTGGGCCTGACCCCTGACCAACGCGCGACGCTGCTCGAGCGGATGCAGCAAGAGGCGCGCGCCTCCGCGCGGGTGACCCACCCCAACATCGTGGCGCTGCACGACATGGGCGAGGCCGAGGGGCTGGGGCTCTACCTGGTGTTCGAGCACGTGGAGGGGAAGAACCTGAAGGAGCAGCTCGAGCAGGGGCCGCTGGGGCCCGACGCCGCGGCAGAGCTGGCGCTGGGGCTCGGCGCGGCGCTCGCGGCGGCCCACGCGGCGGGCGTGCTCCACCGGGACATCAAGCCCGAGAACATCATCCTGGCGAAGCACGGACCCAAGCTGGTGGACTTCGGGATCGCCAGGTTGCCTGACTCCACCCTCACCCACGAGGGCGGGGTGTTGGGGACGCCGGCCTACGCGGCGCCCGAGGCGATCGCCAATGGTAAGTTCACGCCGCTGTCCGATCAGTTCTCGCTCGCCACCACGCTGTACGAGGCGATCAGCGGGCGCCGCGCCTTCCCTGGGGATGACGCCGTGGCGGTGGCGAGCCGCATCGCCACCGAGGAGCCGCCGACCATCGCCGCGGTGTGCGGTCTCGACCCGCACGTGGACACCGTGCTCGCCCGCGGGATGAGCAAGGTGCCGCGCTCCCGCTTCGATTCCACGGAAGATCTGGGCCGCGCCCTGGCGGAGGCGCTGCGCCTCTTGCCGCGCACCGCCATCCCGACCGCCCCCGATCGTCTCCACGTGGAAAAAGCCGCGGGCCGCGGCTTGAGGGTGGGGGTTGGGGTCGTCGCTGGGGGCGCGGTGATCGCCCTGGGCCTGCTCCAGGTGAGCGGTGAGCTGAGCTCCAGGGAGCTCACCACCGCGAGCGCCAGCGCCCCGGTGGCCATCGTCACCGCGGCCCCCGAGAGCCCCGACCAACCCGTGGCGGTGCTGGCCGAGCGCCCCCCGGATCGCAAGAAGCGCCCGAAGACGCGGATCAAGCGCACCGACGGCAGCAGCGCCGCGCTGGACGGCGGCGTGGAGCCCGAAGCAGGTGCCCCCGCCGCCAAGGCTCCCAGCCCCGAAGGCTCCGCGGCTCCCCCCGCCCCTGCAGCGCCCGCACCGTGAGGTGCCCTGTCGATGAAGCGGCCGGGGCGCTGAAGCTCTGTCGATGGAAGCGGCCGGTCGATGCCAGCTCGACTGACGGGCGCTCCACGGACACCACGCCAGCCAGTGGCGCGGGTCCTCGCGCCGTGAGGTGAAATGGCGCGCGGCGTCACGAGCCGTTCTCGATACACCCTGAGCCACCTGGAGCCGCTCGAGCCCGACGCGTGGTGTCAGCCTGCGAGGACCCTTGACGGCAGGGGGCTCCCCGGTACCCTCGCCGCCATGAAGCTCATCCCCCTCGCCATCTTCTCCACCTTCGCTCTGCTCGGCGTGTCCCTGGGCGCCTGCTCCGACTCGGACAGCAAGGGCGGCAAGTCGAACCCCAACTGCCAGGCCGCGACCGCATCGACCCCGGCCGACTGCAGCAAGTGCAGCACTTGCTATGAGGGCTGCACCTGCCAAGGCGGCACCCCGCAGCAGTGCGCGGACGTGTGTACCGCTGGGGCCGGCGCCACGGGCGGCACCGCCGCTACAGGTGGGAACGGCGCTACGGGCGGCACCGGCGCCATGGGCGGCACCGGCGCCGTGGGCGGCACCGGCGCGACCGGTGGCAACGGCGCTGGCGGCAGCGGCGCCGGCGGCACTGGCGCTGGTGGCAGCGGGGGTGGTGGCACCTGCGACGCGGCGGTGCAGTTCCCCAGCCAGGCGTGCGGCGACTGCATGATGGGCGCCTGCTGCAACGAGCTCACCGCGTGCTTCGGCACCATGAACGATGCGCAGCCGCCCACGTGTGCCTATCTGAACGAGTGCCTCGGGCAAAACTGCGCGAGCGCCCAGACGCCCGATCAGTTGAACCAGTGCGCTCAGGCCAACTGCAGTGACTTCCTCACACAGGACGCCGTGAACGGCCTGAACGGCATCAACAGCTGCGTGCAAGACAGCTGTTTGTCCGTCTGCCAGTGATCGAGCGCTGAAGCGGGCGCGCGCACGGTGGTCCTTCGGGGCCGCCAGGCGCCGCGGCCGCACCTTCGGCCCAGCGTTCGAGCGCCCTTGACGGCTGAAGGTGTCCCGGTACCCTCGCCTGATGAGGTTGCTCCCGCTCACCTTGCTCTCGGTCCTGGCGCTGGCCGGCGCGTCCATCGGTGCTTGCTCCACCCAGGAGCGACGAGACACCGTCCCCAACTGTCACCCGGCCACCACGGGTGCTCCCGCCGACTGCAGCGAGTGCGCGGGTTGCTATGAGCGCTGCATCTGCTTGGGGAACGGCCCCAATCAGTGCACCGTCGAGTGTGGCGGCGGCAGCGGCGCGGCAGGGGGTATGGGCGGCACCGCGGGGATGGGGGGCGCAGGTGGGAATGGTGGGATAGGCGGTGCGGGGACCGGAGGTGCTGCGGGGACCGGAGGTGCTGCGGGGACCGGAGGTGCTGCGGGGACCGGAGGTGCTGCGGGGACCGGAGGGACGGGTGGACCTTGTAGCAACGTCGGCTTTGGCACCTCAAGTTGCGGCGAGTGTTTGGAAGGCGCCTGTTGCGCTGAGCTCGCGCGGTGCTTCGGCGAACCAGGCACCGCCGTGCCCGACTGCGGCGAGCTGCAATTCTGCCTGGACGAACACTGCGCCCAAGTGACGGACCCCACCGAGTTCGACCAGTGCGTTCAGGCTCACTGCAGCGCCTTCCTCAACCAGGAATCCATCGACACCTTCAACGCCTTCGGCGAATGCTACGGCGCTCACTGCACAGCCTCCTGCCAGTGAATGAGCGTCGCCATGCATCGCGCCGCGCGGATCGCGTCGAACAGCTGCTGGGCCATCTCCACAGGTCAGTTAGTCAGAATCACGAACGGTTCTGCCAAGCCCGCTGGCTCAGAGCTCCCCTGAGGTGCGGCGGGTGACGTCGACGCGCGCCGTCTGGCTCGGGTGCCTGACCACCGCGCTCCTCTCGGGAGCCACCGCGCAGGCGGCCACGCTGCATGCCACTGCCTCCGCGCCGCCACCGCTCAGCTACACCCGCGTGACCACGGAGCGGGGGTTGGTGCCGCTCGGCGCGCGCGCGGGGGGCATGGTGCGGATCCCGGCGGTGACGTTCTCCATGGGCTCCACGCCGATGGACGTGGTGGAGGCGCTGCTCCTGTGCGGGCGCGAGGCCTACGGCGAGCTGTGCGATCAGGCGATGTTCGCCGACGAGATGCCGCAGCACACCGTCACCGTGTCGAGCTTCTGGCTCGACCGCACCGAAGTCACTGTAGCTGACTATCAGCGCTGCGTGGAGCTCGGGCGCTGCGCGCCGCTCGGCGCCGACGGCGGCGAGCGCTTCGAGCACCCCAGCTTCCCCCGCGGCATGGTCACCCACCGTGAGGCGAGCGACTACTGCCGCGCGCGCGGCGCGCGCCTCCCGACGGAGGCGGAGTGGGAGGCGGCGGCGCGCGGCCCCAGCGAGCGTAAATTTCCCTGGGGTAATTACTACCACTCGCGGCGCAGCAACCACGGCCGCCTGGGCTGGGACGAGACGGACGCGCGCGACGGCTTCGCGGAGCTGGCGCCCGTCGGCTCCTTCCCCTCCGGGGCGACACCCCTTGGGGTGCTCGACTTGGCGGGCAACGTGGCCGAGTGGGTGGCCGATCACTACGGGCCGTACGACACCACCCGCCAGCTGGATCCGCGCGGCGCCGCCTCCGGCGCGCGCATCGCGCGCGGAGGTCACTTCCAGAGCGGCGCGGCGTGGCTCCGAAGCGCCGCGCGGCTCGCCGCGGACGCCGACGTGCGGCGCCCTTACATCGGGTTTCGCTGCGCGAGGCCCGCGGTGGGGGTGCGCAGGGCGCGCTGGAAGCTGAGCTTCGAGAGCGACGGGCTGCATGGCCTGTCTGGGGGTGCGCCGAGTGGAGCGCGCCGAGCCGATGGGTCGAGCTTTGGCGCCGATGGGTTCGTTTGGCTGTCCAGTGACGCGGAGCGCCTTGGGGCGGGTGCCAGGCTGAATTGGTTCGATGGGTTGTCCAACGACGTCAGCGGGGGCCATGAGTCAGCTCCACTGAGCATCAGGGCGCCTTCATCTGCCAGGGTGCCTCGAAGGGACGCCCTGAGCTCCCGCAAGGTGAGCGATGGTGCACGGCGCGGCGCGCGGAGCGCGCCGTGAGTGACACGCCAAACCCCCCAAAACCCTCCAAGCAGGCGAGCAAGGAGCGCTTGGTGCTCCCCGTGGCGGCGGCCACGCGCTTCATCTTGGTGGGCACGCATTACCCCGAGAACCTGGGCGCCGCGGCGCGCGCCATGAAGGTGATGGGGCTCACGCGCCTCACGTTGGTGGGCCCCTCACGGCTCGCGCGCCCGGAGCACCCAATGGCGGTGAAGATGGCGGTGAAGAGCTACGAGGTGCTCAGCCAGGCGGCGCGCGTCGACACCCTGGCGGAGGCGCTGGTGGGCGTCGACTTCAGCCTCGGCACCAGCGGGCGCACCGGGCTCCGGCGCGTGCTGCCTTTGACCACGGCGGCGCAAGAGCTGGTGCGGCGCGCCGGCGCTGGTTCTCGCGGAGAGGGGGAGCAGCTGGCGGTGGTGTTCGGCAACGAGAAGACGGGCCTCAGCGACGCCGACCTCGCGCTGTGCGACGCCTGCCTCCGGATCCCGATGGCCGCCGCGCAGCCTTCCATCAACCTGGCGCAAGCGTGCCAGCTGGTCGCGTATCAGCTGTTCGTCACGGGGCTCGCAGAGCGCGAGGGAGATCACCGCTCGGCGCCGCCCAGCTGCTAGGCTGCGGCCGATGTCGCTCATCGATCTCCGCTCCGACACCGTGACGCGCCCCACCCCGGGCATGCGTCAGGCGATGAGCCAGGCGGAGGTGGGCGACGACGTCTACGGGGAGGACCCCAGCGTGCGCGCGCTGGAGGAGGACGTCGCCGCGCGACTAGGTAAGGCAGCTGCCCTGTTCGTCCCGTCGGGGACGATGGGCAACCAGCTGGCGCTGATGAGCCAGACGCGCCGCGGCGACGAGGTGGTGGTGGGGCGCCAAGCGCACCTCGCCTGGTATGAGTCGGGCGCGGGGGCCGCGCTGTCGGGCGTGCAGTTCGTGGTGGCGGGGGACCGCGGCTGGTTCGACGCCGGGGAGCTCACGCAAGCCATCAAGCCGGTGGCCTATCACCTGCCGCGCACCTCACTCGTCGCGCTGGAGAACACCCACAACGCCTCCGGGGGGCGCGTGTTCCCACGAGCGGCGGTGGAGGCGGTCGCCGAGACCGCGCGGAAGCACGGCCTCGCGCTGCACCTGGACGGCGCGCGCCTGTGGCACGCTGCCGCCGCCACGGGGCTCTCACCGAGCGCGCTGTGCGAGCCCTTCGACACCGTGAGCGTGTGCTTCTCCAAGGGGCTGGGCGCGCCGGTCGGCTCGGCGCTGGTCGGTCCCACTGACTTGATCGTCGCCTGCCGGCGCCTGCGCAAGATGCTCGGCGGCGGCATGCGCCAAGCGGGGATCCTGGCGGTGGCGGCGAGCTACGCCTTACGGCATCACCTGGAGCGGCTGGCGGAGGATCACGAGCGCGCGCGGAGCCTCGCGGAGGTGCTCGCGAGCGCGCCGGGGGTGCGCCTCGATCCCAGCTGTGTGGAGACCAACATCGTGGTGTTCGAGCTCGCGCATGAAGGCGCGGCGAGCGAGCGTGACGGCACGGCGAGCGAGCGTGCTGCGCGCTTCGTTCGGCTCGCGCGCGAGCGCGGCGTGCTCGTCAGTCAGCTGAGCGCCACCCAGCTGCGCGTGGTGACTCACCTCGACGTCAGCGCCGAGCAGGTGACGCGCGCCGGGCAGATCCTGAGCGACGCGCTGCGTGAGGTCGCGACGTGAGGTGGCTCGTGGCGGCGCTCGTCGCCGCCTCGGTTTGGGGCTGCGCGCCGTCGTTCAGCGACGGCTTCGAGCGCTCGCGGAGCGCGGCGCTGCGCGCTTATGGCGCCGGGCGCTACCTGGAGAGCGCCGCCCATTGGGAGCGGGTGGCTGAGGAGGCACCCAACGCACGCCAGCGCTACGAGGCGCTCTACCGCGCCGCGGCCGCCTACAAGCGTGGGCGCCGGCACGATCAGGCGCGCGCCTTACTCACGCGCCTGCTCACCGAGGCGCCGAACACCGCGCGCGCGCCGCGCGCCGCTTACGACTTGGCCGATCTCCAGATCGAGATGGGCAACGAAGCGGCGGGCTACGCCCAGATGGCCCAGGTGATCGAGCGCTACCCGGCGCACGCCGCCTCGGCGCTGAGCCGCAGCCTCACCTGGCTGGAGGAGACTCAAGGCCTGCCGGCGGCGCGGGGCTGGCTCGAGTCACAGATCTCGAAGCACGGCGACGGCCCGCTCGGCGAGCGCCTCCACTACAGCTACGCGCGGCTGCTCGCCACCATGGGGGAGCGCGAGCAGGCGGTCAGGCGCTACCTGTGGGTCGCGGACAGGTACCCTTACCCCAAGGGCGCGCTGTGGGACGACTCGCTCTTCCACGCCGCCGAGCTGAAGGTCGAGCTGGGGCAACCCCGCGAGGCGATCGCGCTGCTCGAGCGCATGCTGCGCGAGCGGGAGCCTTCGAGCCTGTCGGGCAGCTACGAGCGGCCGCGCTACGGCGAGAGCCAGCACCGGATCGCGGTGCTGTACCGCGACGCCCTGAACCAACCGATGGAGGCCGCGCGCGCCTTCCGCGAGCTCCGCCTCGGCTTCCCGCACCACGTGCTGCGCGATGACGCCGCCTGGGAGGAGGCGAAGATCCACCACGCGCGGGGCGATCGGCGCGCCGCTTGCTCCGCCATGCGCTGGCTCCGCGACAACGACCCGAAGAGCCGCTACGCCGCCTGCGCGGGGCTCGTGTGCGAGGACTTACCGCCGCTCAGTCAGTCATGCCGACCGTACATCGCGCGCCAGCTGCAGCCCGAAGCTGAAGCCGAAGAGCGCCCCTGAACGGCGCCGCGCGGGGTGCTTGGCGCCACCCCAGCGGGGGTAGCGAGATGCCAAACCCCCAACCCCCCCAAAACCGCTGCAGCAGGCTGCTCAAGAACAAGGACGCCAGGCGGAACCCTTACAGGTCGGCGTCTTCCTCTTCCTCGAAGGCGTCGTCTTCGTCCTCCGCCTCGTCCTCGTCGTCGTCCGCCTCTTCCTCGGGCTCGTCCTCGTCCTCGTCCGGGCGCGGCTCCGTCTTCAAATCGATGCCCACCTCACCGAGCTGGGTCTCGAGCAGCTCGAACAGCTCGTCCGTATCGTCCCCATCCCACTCGTCGAGGATATCCGTGAGAAACTCGTAGAAATCGCCGCTATCCAGGCGACGCTCGATCTCCTCGACCTGCTCCTCCGTGAAGCTCTCCAGGATGTCCTCGCGGAGGGACTCGGTGTCGCCCTCCTCGATCGCTTCCTGAGCGGACAACCGGATCTGCCGCACCGCACGCCTGTCGAGGTAGATATCCATAGAAGAGCTTCCCTGCGCTTTCGACCGGGCTTTAGACGAAGCTTCGCCAGGGCGTCAAGACCTCCCGAACACGCCCCAGGTTGGGGTAAACCACGGGCATGCCAACGCGGCGCCGCAGAGGACGCTGGGGGTGGGGCCTCGCTGTGGTCACCGCCTCCACCTCCGCGTGGGCCGAAGAGCCGAGGCGTCAACCCCTGCCCGCCTCGCACTACGTGCAATACGGCGTGGGGATGACCACCGAGGCGCTGGCCCACGGGGGTGACGTGTGCCCGCCCAGCTCACGCACGCCGTGCATCCTCGGCTCGGGCTTGGGGCTCGCGATCCGCACGGGCTATCGCGCGCGCGGCCCATGGTACGTGGGCGGTGCGTACGAGTTCTCGCGGCAAGATCCTGCCAACCTGATGCGCTTGGCGATCTTGCAGCAGCTGCGCGCGGAGACCCGCTACTACACGGCGCCGCTCGCGCGGCTCAGCCCTTACCTCACGGGGGGGCTCGGGATGGCGCTCTACGGCAATGAGTTCGGGAGCGACACCGGCGGCGTGACCACCTTCGTCGGCGCGGGGCTCGAGCTGCAGCTGAACCGCACCACGGTGGTGGGCGGCAGTCTGGTCTACCGGCCCCTGTTGCTACGGGGCTGGACGGACTCGGCGAGTCAGCGACGCGCCGATCGCTACCTCGGCTTCGGCCTGACCCACCTGGTGGGCCTGGAGCTGACGCTGGAGCTCCGGGGCCCGCTCGGCCGCTGGTGAGATCCTCACCGGGAACACCCTTGACTCGAGTGCCGGGTAGTTGTCCTCTTCCCCGCTGTGAGGTGTGACCGGTGTGGGCGGGAGAACCCGGACCATGTGACGTTCTGCATGGACTGCGGCCATCGCCTGAAGGCGGCGCCGGCCCCCGTGCATGGAGAGCCTGGCGCGCCGAGCGGCACCGCCTTCTTGGTGGACGCTCCACCTCCATCTCAGGCCTCGCGCCCGATGGCGCCTGACTTCGAGTTCGCGCCGCGCGCGGCGGAGAGCGCCTGCGGGCGATGCGGTACGCGGAACCCCAGCTCGAACCGCTACTGCCAGGCCTGCGGCGAGACGGTGGGCGCGCCCGCCAACGCGCCGGTGGCGAGCCTCGCGACGAGCCCATGCCCACGCTGTCAGCAGCCGAACGACGCGGGCATGCGCTACTGCAAGCACTGCGGCGCGGCGCTCGGCCCCGAGCAGGGCGAGGCGAGTCGGGATCCGAGCGAGGCGCTGTCCCGCCCCGCCCCCGCGACTCAAGCCTCGCTCCACGCTCCCCCGGCGCCGCCCTACCCTGCGCCGCTCGAGCACCCGCCGCTGCAGTACGTGGCCGCCGCACAGCCCGCCTCCCAGGCAGCCGTTTCACAGCAGCCAGCGCCCGCCACCGTCCCCCAGCCCGGCGTCGTGCGCGCGAGCGGGGCGCCGCCGAGTGAGCAGCCAGCACCAGTGGCGCGCGGCAAGCTGGTCGTCATCTCCCAGGACGGCAGCCCCGGTCGCGAGTACCCCATCTACGACGATCAGGTCGATATCGGCCGCCAAGAGGGGACCATCGTGCTGCCCAACGACCCCTACGTGTCGCCGCGGCACGCGCGGGTCCTGCTCCGGGACGGCCGCTACTACATCCGTGACCTGGGGTCGCTGAACGGCGTGTTCGTTCGCCTCACCCGTACGGAGCCGCTGCGAAATGGCGACTTGCTCTTGGTCGGGCTGGAGGTGTTAAGGTTCGAGGTGGTGAGCGAGGCAGAGGCAGGGCTGGGCCAAGCCATCGAGCGGGGGACCCAGGTGTTCGGCTCGCCGATCGCGCCCCGGTTTGCCCGCCTGAGCCAGCGAACGGTGGAGGGGGTGACCCGCGACGTGTATCACCTCACCCGCGACCAGACGGTGATCGGACGCGAGGCAGGTGATATCGTCTTCACCGCGGACCCCTTCATGAGCCGCCGCCACGCCGGCATCACTCGTGACCCCTCGGGCCGTGACTTCAGCCTACGTGACTTAGGATCGTCGAACGGCACTTACCTCGCCATCCGGGGAGAGCAGTCGCTCTCGGATGGAGACCACGTCCGCATCGGACAACACCTATTTCGTCTGGAGACGGACCGGGCCACCAAGCTGATATGAGCGACCACGGCGAAAGAGCGCAGGGCGAGATCCGCATCCACCTCTTCGGGCGCACGGATGTAGGTCAGATCCGCGAGCACAACGAGGACAACTTCCTGGTCGCCGATCTGACCCGCAGGAGCCGCAGCCTGATGGAGGCGGACCGGCACCAGGTCGTCGCGGAGCGCGGCACCGTGCTCGCGGTGTGCGACGGGATGGGCGGCGCGGCGGCGGGCGAGGTCGCCAGCCAGATGGCGGTCGACATCATCTACGAGAAGCTCGCCGAGGGCGACGCACCGACGGATCGGGACGACCTGGCGCGGCGCCTGGTGCGCGCCGTGGAGGAGGCCGGCCAGCGCATCTTCAGCGAAGCGCGCGCCGACCGCAGCCGCCGCGGGATGGGCACCACCGCGACGGTGGCCGCGCTGATCGACTCGCGGCTGTTCATGGGTCAGGTGGGTGACAGCCGCGCCTACATCCTCCGCAACAACCGGCTCACCCAGGTGACCCGCGACCAGAGCCTGGTCAACCAGCTGATCGAGGCAGGGCAGCTGACGGAGGAGGAGGCGGAGACCTTCGAGCACAACAACATCATCCTGCAGGCGCTCGGCACCGCGGACTCCGTCCAGGTGGATCTCACCTACGCGGATCTGCGTCAGGGCGACGTACTGATGGTGTGCTCCGACGGGCTCAGCGGGATGCTGCGGGCGGACGACATCCGGGAGATCTTGGTCAGCCACCCTGATCCACTCGAGGCCTGCAAGGTCCTGACGGATCGCGCGAACCTGGCGGGCGGCCACGACAACATCACGGTGATCGTGGCGCGCTTCGAGGGTGACCTGCCCGAGCCAGGCCCGGACGAGACCCTCGCCTACACCAAGTACGCCATCAGCAACCTGCCCAGCGCGGACGCCACCGTGCGCGCGGCGCCCATCCACGATCCGGACAGCGCCGAGCTGAGCGAGGAGGCGGCGCGCGAGTCACGGCGGCTGCGGGTCTCGCACACCATGGTCGGGGGGCTGGACTCCGCGGCGCTCCAGGCCGCGGTGCAGGCGCGCACGTCCGACTCGAACACCCCGCCTCGCTACGACCCGAGCACCGATCCAATCGACATCCCCACCACCGGGCTGCCCCCGGCGGTGGTCGGGCTGCTGGTCTTGGGCGCGCTGTGCGTGGCGGCGATCGCGGGCGGGATCTTGGCGCTCAGTTGACATGCGCCGAGCGCTGCGGCGGGTCCTCTGGATCATCCCGACGCTGTTCGCCCTGAGCCTGCTCGGCTTCTGGGGCGTCACCTCGTCGCTCGGCACCACCGAGGGCCAGGCGCGCTTCTTCAACCCGCGCCCGGTGCATTTGGGTCAGCTCGCGGAGCGCGCCATGCGGCGCGTCGCGGCGGGCGGCGCTGACGCCGAGGCCGCCGCGGCGGAGCTGGTGGTCCTCGGCGGCGCGGCGCTGCCCACCGTGCTCCCGCTGCTCGACACCCTGAGCCCCACGGAGCGCGCCCGGGTGGCCGTGGCGCTGAAGCCGCTCGGTGAGCGCATGGGGGTTGGTGAGCCGGACGAACTGAGTGACCCGGAGCAGGCGGTGCTGTTCTGGACGCGGCTGTGGCAAGATCGCGCGCTCGACTTCCGTGAGCAGGTCGCGGCGCGCGCCGTGAGCCGCCTGGCGCTGAAGGGCTCCGCGCTGCGCGAGGGCGACGTGATCGCGCTCGACACCTTCGCGCTGCCGGAGCTGATGCGTCAGCTCGGCGATCCCGCGGCGCGCGAGCTACCGAGCGACGAGCGCGTCGCGCGCACCGAGCGCCTGACCGCGGCCCTGGCGCACATCACTGGGCTCGGCTGGGAGCTGCCGAGCGACCGCGCGGAGGCGACCGAAGCGCGGGCGGACGCGCTGGCTGACGACTACGAGCGGTGGTGGCGCCAGAGCCGCGCGCGCTTCACGCCGCGGGAAGGCGGGGAGCGGCTGGTGGCCATGGTGCGCGACACGCAGTACGGCGACTGGCTCGTCGCCACCGTCTTCGATCGGTCAGAACATCTGACGTCAGAGCTCCGCGCCGCCTCGGCGCCGACGCTCAGCTTGGGGCTGATGGGGCTCGCGGGCGCGGCGGCGCTCTCGCTCGCGGCGCTGCTCCTCGCTCCCGCGAGGCCACTCGGCTGGCACTGGCTCGCGATCTCGGCGCTGCCGCTGATGGGGGTGGCGGCGCTCGGCTCCTCGGAGCGCGTCGCGGCCGCGCTCATGGCGCTGTACGGCGCGCTGCGCGCCTTCTTGGTCACCCGTCAGGCGGCCGCGGCTCACCTGCCCCGCGACGCCCCGCGCCTCGAGGCCGCGCTGGGCCTACCCCCGTGGCGTCGGCTCCTGCGCCGCGCGCGCGCGGGCGTCAGCTACCTGACGGCCGATCTCCCGACGGCGCTCCCGGGCTGGCTCTCCGCCTGCCTCGTGATCGAGCTCGGGACCGGGCGGCCAGGGCTCGCCGCGCGCACCCTGGAGGCCGTCAGTCAACGTGACGTCGGCTGGATGATGTGGCTGCTCTTGGCGCTCACCACCGTGGTGTGCCTCGCGCAAATCATCAGTGACGCTGTCCTGGGTCGCCTCGACCCCAGGCTCGGCGCGGAGGAGGAGCCGTGAGCCTGCGCGCCGCGGCGCTGTGCCTGGGGCTCGGCCTCATCGTCAGCTTGGGGAGCCTCGCGGGCGGCGGCTCACATCAGCCAAGCGCTGGGCCGCTCATGGTGACCGCGGCGGGCGCCGGCGCCTCGCTCATGAGCGTCGGTTTGGGGTTCGGCTTGGCGCTGCTCGGCGCCATCGGTCCGCCGCCCGGGGCGCGCCTGCTCAGGCGCTTGGTGGAGCTCTTCGGGGTGCTGCCGACGCTGGTCAGCGCGCTGCTGGTGCTGATGTGGAGCCCCCACTTCCTCACGCTGCTCGGGCTGGTGGGTCTCTTCCGCAGCGTGCGCATCGCGCGCTCCCTGGCGGGTGAGCTCCGGCGCCTGTCACGCCAGCCGTTCGCCGAAGCTTCGCGCGCCCTGGGTGCGCCGCTCGGCCGCCGGGTTCGGCGCGATCTCCTGCCAGGGGTGCTGCCGCTCTTGGCGGCGGAGGCAGCGAGCGGCATCCTGTGGACCCTCGCCTTGGTGGTCAGCCTCGATCTCGCGGGCGCGTCGCTCCCTGGGCTCGATCTCACCCTGGGCACCAGCGGTACCAGCGGCGGCGCGCGCATCGCCTGGCTCGGCGGCGCGGCCCTGCTCAGCCTGGGCCTGCTCGGCGTGCTCCTCCGCGTGCGGCGCCCCGAGCAGGGCTGAGGAGCCTAGCGGGTTGGGGGGGGGGGTTAGACGGCACCGCAGTGGGGCGCGCCTTCGAGACCAGGGACGTCGCTTTTGCGACCCGCGAACAAGCGCCCAACGAGCCTGGCGGCGGGCGAACCCGTGCTCTAAAGAAGCGCCCATGGCGCTGCGCGAAATCACTGAGCAAGACTTCGAACGAGAGATCCTTCAGAGCGAGCTCCCCGTGCTGGTGGAGTTCGGCGCCGAGTGGTGCGGCCCGTGTAAGACGGTCGCCCCGGAGCTGGAGGCGGTCGCCGCCGAGCTCGAGGGGAAGGCGAAGGTCGTCACCGTCGACATCGACCGCAGCAAGATGCTGGCCCGCGCGATGGGGATCCAGTCGGTGCCCACCTTCGTCGTGTTCCACCAAGGGCAGCCGGTTGGCGGGCGCGCCGGCGCGCTACGCCGCGCCGAGCTGCGGGCGCTGCTCGAGCCGCTGCTCCCTCGCGCCGCGGGCGCGCTCAAGCCGGAGGAGGTCGCCGAGCTCCTGCGTCGCGGTCAGGTGAGCCTGGTCGACACCCGAGAGGCCGCCGTCTACGCCCGCGCGCACCTGCCGGGCGCGACGCACCTCCCGGAGGACGAGATCGAGGGGCGCCTGGCGGAGCTCCACATGCTGCCGGGTGAGCCGGTGATCTATTGCCGGAGCGGCGACAAGACGAAGGAGCTCGCCGACAAGCTCGCGCAGCAAGGGGTGCCCGTCTCCTTCCTGGAGGGCGGCGTCCTGGGGTGGGAGGCGGTGGGCTTCGAGCTCGAGCGCCCCGATTGATCATTTCCCTGAGGATATGTCTGCGAGCGCGCGGTTCTGACTAATCATTTCCTTGTTCTTTTTTTGGGGTTTGGCAGCACGCTGCGTGCGCCGCGCCAGACGACGCGCGGAGCACCTCACGGCGCCGTGAGCGCGCGCGCCGCGCCGAGCGCCTCCGCGATCACCTCGCGCACGCTCACCCCCGCCGCCGCCGCCAGGCGCCGACAATCCTCGAACTCTGGCTTGATCTGCGGCGCCCCGAACGGCCCCTCACCGATCTTCACCCCCACCTCGCCGTAGCGCGTCGTCACGCGCTCGGCGCGCCGGGGGCGCTCCACCCGAGAGGCGCCGCGCCGGCGCACCCCGAGCGTGCTCGTCTCACGGATCAAGGCGGCGCTCACCCGATCGGCCAGCGCCGGCCGCGCCAGCGCCGCGATCACCCAACCGGGGCGCCCCTTCTTCATCGTCACCGCCGTGATCCACGCGTCGAGCGCGCCCGCCGCGAGCAGCTGCTCGAGCGCGTGCCCCGCGAGCTCCCCGGTGAGATCGTCCACGTTCGCCTCGATCAGCTCGACCGCGTGCTCCGCTTCAGCCTCCGCGCGCTCGAGCAACACCGCGCGCAGCGCGTTCGGACGATCCGTGAGCTCCCGCGTGCCCGCGCCCCAGCCACTCCGTAGCGGCGTGCCGCCGGGCCAACCGCGCACCGGCCGCGCCGTCGCCGCGACCAGCGCCGCGCCGGTGGGCGTCACCAGCTCGCCCTCGATACCCGCGTCCACCGTGTGAAACCCGCGGAGGCAAGTGAGCGTCGCCGGCGCCGGCAGCGGGATCCGCCCGTGCTGACACCGCACGAAGCCGCGTCCGAGCGGCAGCGGCGTGACCCAAACCTCGGCGCCCAGGTGCTCGAAGCAGGCGCTGGCGCCGACGATGTCGACGATGGAGTCCACCGCGCCCACCTCGTGGAAATGCACGTCCGCCACCGCCACCCGATGCGCGGCGGCCTCCGCCTCCGCCAAGATCCGAAACGCGCGCTGCGCCCGCGCCTTCACCGGCGGCGCGAGCTCGCTCGCCTCGAGCAGCTCGGTGATCTGAGCGTAGCTGCGCGCGGGCTGCGCGCTCTTCACCACCACCTCGAAGTGGGTCGCGCCCAACACACCGACCAGCACCGGCCGCGCGCGGAGCTCGTAGCCGCTGAGCGGGAGCGCACTGACCGCGCGCTCCACCACCGAGAGCGGCACCCCGAGGTCCACCAGCGCGGCGATCGTCATGTCGCCGGCGATGCCGCTCGCGGTATCCAGCAGGAGCAGCTTGCCGCGCCCTGCGCCCGCCTCGAGCGACGCGCGGTGCTGCTCGGCGTCTCCAGGCTGAAAACGGATCGCGAAATCGTGCGCATGGCCGTGCTCATGGCTGTGCGTGTGACTGTGGTCATGGCCATGCGCGTGCTCGTGGCCATGGTCATGACGGTGCGCGTGGCCAGCGTAGCTGTCTTCATGGTCATGCGCGTGCTCATGGCTGTGCTCGTGGTCGTGCGCGTCGTCATGGCTGTGCGCGTGCTCGTGGCTGTGCGCTCGGGGCGGTGCCGTCCAACCCCCCGACCCGCGCTCATGCTCATGGCTGTGACTATGGTCAGTGTGGCTGTCCGCAGCGCCCTGCACGTGACTGTGACCCTGAGCCTGGTCAGTATGACTGTCCGCAGCGCCCTGCACGGGACCGTGCGCAGGGTCAGCGTGGCTGTGCTCATCCCCCGCGCCGGGCGGCGCCGAAGGCCTCACTGCGCCGCCCCTCGGAGGATGCGGAACGCCGCCAGCGCCGCGCCGAACCCGTTGTCGATGTTCACCACGGTGACCCCCGCGGCGCACCCCGTCAGCATCCCGAACAACGCCGTGAAGCCGGACAGCGCGGTGCCATACCCCACCGAGGTCGGCACCGCGATCACCGGCGCCGCGACCAGCCCGCCGACCACGCTGGAGAGCGCGCCCTCCATCCCGGCGATCACGATGACGACCGGCGCCGCGCGCAGCGTATCCAGGTGGCCCAGCACGCGATGGAGCCCCGCCACGCCCACGTCGTAGACGCGCTCCAGCGCCACCCCACAAGCGAGCAGCGTCTCCGCGGCCTCTTCAGCCACCGGCACATCGCTGGTCCCCGCCGTGACCACGCACACCGGCGCGTTACCGAGCGGCGTCACGTGGCGCGCCTCACTGACGAGCACCCGCGCCGCCTCCTGATAGCGAAGCTCAGGCACCGCCTGACACACCAGCTCGGCCTTGGCCGCGTCCACCCGCGTGACGAGCACGTTACCCGTCCTCGCCAAGAGCGCCCGCGCGATCCCCACCACTTGCTCGGGGCTCTTCGACTCCCCCAGCACGACCTCGGGCATGCCTTGCCGAACCGCGCGGTGATGATCCACCACGGCGTAACCGAGCTCCTCCACCGGCCACACCTCGAGCCGCTCGGTCGCGCTCTGGATCGACACCTCCCCCCGCTGTACGCCGAGGAGGAGCGCTCGCAACGTTTCGGAATCCACCCTCGGCATATAGTCGAGATGCCGCGGGCTTCCCACCTCCCCGCGGAGGCGCGCGCGCTCACGCCACATCACCGGAGCTGCCTTGTGGCACCGAGAACCGGACGCTAGAACTCGGGCCGTGCCGGCGCTCCTCGGGCCCTTGGTTGGCTTCTGCCTCGGCGTCGCGTTCGCGTGGATCACCCTCAAGGCGGGCGATCACGACCGCGGCGCGCTGAGGTACCGCGGGCTCTTGGTGGTGAGCGGGTTCAGCGTGCTCGTCTACGCGCCGGTGACGGGCTACTTCCTGGCGTTCGCCGAGGACTGGGCCGTGGCGTACTGGTTCAACGCGGGGGAGCTCCCCGTAGCGGTGCCGCTCTTGTGGCTCACGCTCGACGTGTGCGCGCCGCCGCTCGGCTTCCTGCTCGCGATGCGCCCCGATCAAACGCGCACCCGCACCTTCCTCACCCTGGGCTCCGGCCCCGCGATCGCCGCGCTGGTGCTGTTCGTCGTGAGCGCCAAGCGCCTGCGCGTGTTCGGCACCTACCGTCAGTTCCACGAAGACTTCGGCGTCAACCAGGTGTGGGGCACCCAGCTCGGCTACGCGCTGGCTTGGATGCTCACCGCGCTCCTGGTAGGCGCCGCTTGGACCGCCCACGCGCTCACCCGCTTGCAGCCGCCGCAGCGAGCCATGCCCCCGCGTGAGCGCCGACCACGACCGAGCCTTGGCTAACCGCCCACCCCCAATCCACGAGAGACCCGAGCGATGAAGGACGACACTCAGGAGCTGACCGATCTGGCGGAGCAGCTGGTGCAAGCGGCGCTGAAGCGCGGCGCCAGCGTGGCCGAGGTGAGCGCTCGATCGGGCTGGGAGCTGTCCACCAAGGTGCGGCTCGGCGAGCCCGAGCTGGTGGAGGAGGCGGGGCACCGCGGGGTGTCGATGAAGGTGCTGCGCGATCAACGCGTCGCCCTGAGCGCCACCAGCGATCTCTCCCCCGCGGGCCTGGAGCGCCTGGTGAGCGACGCGATCGCGCTGCTCGATCTGAGCCAGCCGGACGCCGCCGAGGGCCCCGCGGATCCGGCGCTGCTCGCGCGCCCGCCGTACCCCGATCTCGATCTGTACGATCCCGCCGTCGAGCGAATCGACGCCGCCGCCGCCATCGAGCGCGCGTGTCAGGCGGAGCGCGTAGCGCTCGCTTATGACGAGCGGCTCACCTTGAGTGAAGGCGCCACCTTCGCGCGCACCACCGGCGCGCGCGCCCTGGTGCTCTCGAATGGCTTCGTCGGCACCAGCCGCGGCTCCTACGCCTCGCTGGTGGTGTCACCCGTCGCGAAGGACGAAGGCGGCAAGAACCGCCGCGGCTTCTACTGGACCGCGCGGCGGCACCTGGAGGACTTGGAGGACACCGACTTCGTCGGTGAAGAGGCCGCGCGCCGCACCTTACGGCAGCTCGGGCCGCGCAAGGTGGAGACCTGTGAAGCGCCGGTCATCTTCGACGCTGACGCCGCCCGCTCCATCATCGGCACCTTCGCCGGCTGCATCACCGGCGGCGCCATCTGGCGCAAGTCAAGCTACCTGACGGAGCGCCGCGGCACCGCCGTCGCGAGCCCCTTGGTCAATCTGATCGACGATCCGCTGCTCCCGCGCGCGCCCGGCTCGCGCGCCTTCGACGGCGAAGGGATGCCCTCGCGGCGCAGCCAGGTGGTGAAGGGTGGCCAGCTCGAGACGTTCCTGCTCGACTGGTACAGCGCGCGCAAGCTCGGCCTCGAGTCCACCGCCAGCGCGAGCCGGAGCGGCGCCTCGGTGGGCGCGTCCACCAGCAACTTCATCTTGGAAGCAGGGGAGCTGCCGCGCGAGGAGCTGATCCAGCGGACCCAGCGCGGCCTCTACGTCACCGAGATGATGGGCTTCGGGTTCAACCCGATCACCGGGGACTTCAGCCGCGGCGCCGCCGGCTACTGGATCGAAAACGGTGAGCTCACCTTCCCGGTGAGCGAGATCACGATCTCGAGCGATCTCGACAGCATGCTGAAGGGCATCGACCTCATCGCCAGCGACCTCGAGCTGAAGTCGTCGATCGCCTCGCCCACCTTCCGCGTCGCCAGCATGACCATCAGCGGCACCTGAGCCGCGCTTGGCTCATCTTCTTTTTTTGGGGGTGCACTCCCTCTTGGTGCGTGATGTGATCATTCGAGAGATGCTGCTCTGCGTCGCGCGTCGCTTGGGTCACGGTCGTCGACCTCATGGGCGTCTTCGTGCGGCCTCGAAGGAGCGCCGAGTAGAGCCTCGAGGTGTTGAAGAGCTGGTTGGACGGCACCGCACCAGAGTCAGCCGCGCGCCGCGCTCATAGTACGCTGTACTGACATTCACAGCGAAGGTGTCGGTCCGCCAGGTGACGCGCCTGGCGCTGGGTGCTCCACGAAGGACTCACGCTCATCCGGCAGCTCCGGCTCCCGCCGCACCCAGCTCTGGCCGTCTTTGCTGCTCTTCAGCGGCGGCACGCCAGAGACAGCGCGCCCGCTCGGATCGCGGAGCAAGAGCGGCTCCCCCGCGTTGGACAGGCCTCCCTTGCCCAGCTCTGGCAGGCGGATCAGCTGGGTGCCCGGCGCTGGCGGCACATCGAAGGGGTAGCTGGCATCGTAAGCCTCCGTGACGAGCAGCGCGTACTCGCCGGGGAGCAGCCGCGCCGCCGGGAGCACCACCGCGCCGCCGCCGTCCTCCAAGGTGTAACCCTCGAGCTCCACCTCGGCGGCGCCGATGTTGAGCAGCTCCACCCACTCCTGCGCCCGCTCCGGGCCGCTCGGGTTCGCGAGCACCTCGCTGATGATGGGGAGCCCGAGCGGCGCCGCCGCTTGAATCCGCGCGGAATAACGCTGAGCCACGCCGCCGACGCTGAGCGCCGTGAGCCCCAGGTGCAGCGCCTCACCCGGCGTGAGCCCCCGCAAGATCCAGCGCGCCCCGGGGCGCACCAGCTCGGGCTCCTCACCACCCCGCTCGAGGAGCCAGAGCGACGGCGGGCCCACCCGGCTGACGCGCGCGAAGCGGTCAAACACCTCTGTGCAGCTGGGCCCCAGCGCGACGAGCGGCGCAGGGCACGCGGGCGGCTCCGGGGTCGGCCTCTCCAGTGCGGCGGCGAGCTCGCTCACCTCCAGCCAATGCCCCGCGATCTCGAGCGGCGCGAGGCTCGGCTCCTCACGCGGCGCCGCGCGCAGCGTGAAGCAAGCCCCCGCCAAGAGCCCCGTGTCGCCCACCCCAGGCAGCACCTCGAACGGCACCGCCCCGGGCGCGAGCGCGCCGCCCAGCGCCTCGGGCCCCGAACCGAGCCCTACCCCAGCTGGACAGTAAACCTGCTCATGACCCACGACGCCCGGCGGCGGCCACGCCGCCGCCAAGAGCTCGGGCGGCGCAGGCGAGACGTCCAGCTCCTGCACCAAGCCCAGCCCCAGCACACCGACGCTGTAGCGCTGCCCCGCGGCGAGCGCGCGCTGCGGCGCGAGCCACACCGCGCCCTCCTCCGCCCAGCTCCGCGAAGGCACCACCCGGCTCAGCAGGGAGTCAGGCAAGCTGCGCTCTCGCAGGCGCCGCTCGTGGTAGGCGCTGAGCGCGCCCTCGATCAACAGCCACTCTCCGGCGTCCAGCCCCTCGCCCAGCACCTCGATCCGGATCACTCGGCTCACCCCCAGCTCGCTCGGCGCGCCGTGGATCCGGAGCTCCAGCTGAGCGCTCCCCGGCGGCTCCGGCGGCGTGGGGGGCTCCGGCGGCGCGCAGCTGCTCAGCGTGAAAACGCAGGCCGCGCACCAGCCGGCGGCCCGGAGGGGCCGCAGCCCGGGCAGGATCTTCAAGGGACTCGGGAGCTTGGGGATAGCAGCAGGCACCCGGGCTCCATCGTCCAGCGCCGCGCCCAGTTGTGAGCGTTCTGCCGCGCGCGGCTATAGTCCAGCGCGTGAGCCCCGAAGACATCCAGGCGCTGCGCGCCGAGCTGAAGTGCACCGCGCGTGAGCTGGCCGAGACGCTCGGCCTCGAGCAAAAAGAGGTCCTCGCTTGGGAGACGGGTGAGCTGTTCCCCACCAAGCGCTGGGTCACCGCCATGCAACGCCTGAAGGCAGCGGGGCCCACCTCGATCCAGCGCAAGCCGCGCGGCAAGCCCAAGGGCCTGACCGGCATGCAGCGGCTCTCGGATCCCGAGCTGTGGCTCGTGATCCGGAAGCTGTTGGCGCACCCCGCGCTGTTCGACGAAGTGAAGAAGCTCTCCGAGCGCTACGACGACGCGCCGAGCTGAGCTTCGCCGAGAGTCCGTCCGGCACACGGACGATCCAGCCTCCACCGGATCGGGTCGTTAAGGCTGACCACCAGGTCAATCCACCTGACGAGGACGCGACCCGCAGCGCTCGACGGCTCCCGCGCCGCCAGGACGACGAAACGGCCAACCGTGCGACTAGGCGCGCTCAATCGTCGTCGTCGTCGTCATCATCATCGTCGTCATCCTCATCATCGAGGTCGTCGTCGTCATCGTCCTCATCATCGAGGTCGTCGTCGTCATCGTCCTCATCATCGAGGTCATCATCGTCCTCGTCGCCCCACAACCGGGCGGCGGCGGCCGCGTCCTCCGCGTCTTCGGGACCCTCCTCGAGCCCAGCGTCGGACGCCTCGCCCGCTGGTGAGTCATCCTCACCAGCGCCCAGCGCCTCCGCGTCGGCGTCCTCGTCATCGAAAGAGAGCTGCTCCGGAGCGCGCGTCCCATCACCCGCGTCGTCGTCCTCACCCAGCTCGCCCTCGGCGCCCAGATCGCGCGCCTCGCCCAGATCCACCGAGCCCGCGGCCTCTCCCGGCGCCTCCGAGTCCTCATCGGCGTCATCCACTTCGACGAAGGGCTCGAAGCGCGGCGGGTCCTCGTCATCGAACTGGATGGGACCGGCGGGCGCCTCCTCACCGAGCGTCGTCTCGAACTGCGTGCGCGACTCGTCGCTCAGCTCGGTGAACTCACGCAGCGTCGGCAGATCTTTCAAGGAGTCGAGGCTGAACAGCTCCAGGAACGCGTCGCTCGTCCCGTACAGCATCGGGCGCCCCGGCTCATCCTTCTTCCCGAGGATCCGCACCAGCTCACGCTCGAGCAGGCCCTTGAGCACAGGACCACAGTCCACGCCGCGGATGTCGTCGATCTCCGGGCGCGTGATCGGCTGACGGTAAGCGATGATGGCCAGCGTCTCGAGCTGCGGCCGTGACAGGCGCACCGGGCGCTGCGCCAGGTGGGTGCGCACGTAGTCACCGTACTTGGGGTTCGAGCGGAAGCTGAGGCCACCCACCGCCTCGTGGATCACGAGGCCGCGGCCCTGATACTCGAGCTTCAGCGCGTTCAGGATCTCCTGCGTGCGCTTCTTGTCGAGCTTCGCGGCGCGCGCCACCTCCTTCACGCTGAGCGGGCGATCGGAGACGAACAGCACCGCCTCCACCAAGCCGCGCAAGTAAGCCTCGGTGTCCTCCTCAGAAGGCTCGATTGGCTGACCTTCCGCGTCGGTCACCTCGAGCCGCGCGGCGCCCCTCCCCTCCTCGAAGTCGAACCCCAGCTCGCCCTGAGCCTCCTCCAAGGCGGCGTCTCCATCCGTCAGCTGAGCTGACACCCCATCAGTCAGCTCAGCTGACTCCAACTCCACCGACCCCTCGACGGACTCGGCGCCAGCCGCCGCAGCCTTCGCCCCCCTCCCCTTCTTCGCGGGCGCCTTCTTCTTCGCGCCCTTCGTCGGCGCGTCATCAGCCGCCACGCTCTCCTCCGCAGGCGCCGACTGCTTCGCGGTCGCGCCCTTCCCCTTCGCAGCCTTCTTCTTCGCGCCCTTCGCCGACACCTCATCAACCGCCGCGGTCTCTCCCACGACAGCCTTCGCCGGCGCCTGCTTCCCCTTCGCAGCCTGCTTCTTCGCGCCCTTCGCCGGCGCTAGCTCATCCGCCACGGCGGTGTCCTCCGCGACCTCCGCAGGTGCCCGCTTCTTCGCGGCCCGCTTCTTCGCGCCCTTCTCCGGCGCGTCATCGGCCGCGGCCATCGCGTCATCGACAGACTCACTGACCAACTCATCGGCAGCCTTCGCCGGTACCTCCTTGGCCTTCCCCTTCGCGCCCTTCGCCTTCGTGGGCGCCTTCGCCGCGCGGCCCGCTGGTGCTTTCGCCTGACGTTTTTTGGATTGTTGGGGGTTTGCCTGCACCGCGCCGGGCGGCTCCCCACCAGGCTCGTCCAGCGCAGCCGCCGCGTCAGCGCCCGCCGACTCCTCAGGTTCCCCGGGAGACACCTTCGGCGCACGACCCCGCCTGGCCTTAGGCTTCACTCCCGCGCCTTCGCTCGCCGAGCCCTCGAGCGCGGTGGGATCCCCACCGCTCCGTGAGCCCGCTTTGCCGCCCTTGGCCTGCCCCGCTCGACTCTGCCGCTTCGCCTTCGCCATCACTCTCGCTCGTCACCCCGAGGCGCTGCCTCAGGGACCTCATCGTCAGGTTCACTGTTCTCTGCTGTGAGCGGCTCAGCGAGCCCCGCTCCCAGCGGCTCCGCGTCCTCCACGGGCTCCGTCGCCTCGTGAGCGTCCTCGTACGCTTCACGCTCACCCGCGTCCTCGTCATCGCGCGGCGCGGGCACCTCAGCGCCCGGCTGCTCAGCGGGCTCGTCACTCGAGGTCGCGTGAGCCGCCGAGGCCCTCAGCTCCGCACCGAAGGCGTCCTCGAAGTCCTCATCCGAGCGGCTGAGCAGCGCCTCGAAGTCCTCGAAGCTCAGGGAGTCTTGGTGGCTGGAGGCGCCGCCCGCTCCCTCGGCGGGCGCCTCGACGCCGGAGGCCTCATCGTCTGGCTCACTGTCGAACAACTCGAGCGTCGCGCCGCGCGGGGGCAGATCGGCCCCTCGGTCGAACAAGTCCTCGCTTGGCGACTCGTCGCTCAGCGGCTCATCGCTCGACGGTTCGTCACTCGCCGGCTCAGCGTCGCCAGGCGCCTCGAGCGCGTCCTCTGGGGCGCCCTCATCCAGCGCCGATTCGTCGGCACCGTCCCCCGCCCCGGCACCTCGAGGTGATTCGCCCAGCGAATCGTCTCGGGCTTCGGCGCCTGAATCGAATTCATCAAGGCGACGGTCCAGCGCCTCGGCGTCCGCTCCATCCAACGCGGTGAGCGCCTCACCCGAAGCGAGCTCGTCAGGGTCACCCAGCGCGGCGGGCTCTGAGTCGTCACCATCACTGTCCAGTGCCTCGAGCGCCTCGGCGCCCTCGGCGCCGGGCAGCACGGCCAGGCTGATGTGGATGGTCTCGAAGGGGCCCGCTTGCTCGATGCGGATCAGGCGCAGGCGCGTCATCTCGAGCAGCGCCAGGAAGGTCACCACGATCTCCCCGCGCGACTGATCTTCCTCGAACAGCTCCTCGAAGCGGACGTGCGGCCGCTCACTGAGCAGCTCCGACAGCTGGCCAATCTTCTCGGTGATCGAGAACTGCTCGTAGTCGATGGTGTGGTCGAGCGTCTTCTTCGCGCGGTCGAGCACCGCCTGGAAGGCGCCCAGCAGCTTGAACACACCGATCGGCGCGAGCGGCGCCGGGCCCTCCACCGTGGGCGCGTCGATCCCACGTGGGAAAATGTCGCGCCCGAGCAGATCGCGACCCCCGAGCTCCTCCGCCGCGGCCTTGTACTTCTGGTACTCGAGCAGCCGGCGGATCAGCTCGGCGCGCGGATCCTCCTCCTCACCCTCCTCAGCGTCCTCGTCCGCCTGGCTCGGATCGGGCGGCAGCAGCATCCGCGACTTGATGTAGGTGAGCGTCGCAGCCATCACCAGGTACTCGGCGGCGACGTCAATCTCCAGCTCCGTCATCAGCCGCAGGTACTCGGTGTACTTCTTGGCGATGAACGCGATGGGGATGTCGAGGATGTCGAGCTCGTGCTGCTGCACCAGGTGAAGCAGCAGGTCCAGCGGCCCTTCGAAGCCCTCCAGCGTCACGCGGTAAACCGCGTGATCGGGCCGACCCTCGGCGTCAGGCGCCGCGAGCGCATCACTCGGCTTGCTCGCGGTCGGCTGATCGGGCGCCCGCTCCGCCGCGGCGCCGTCAGCCGTGGGTAGGGTGTCCACCGGTGGGCTCACCGCGCCATCGGCCACCGCGGGTCGATCGTCAGCTGATTCGCCGAGCTCACCACTTGGCGCGGCGTCCTGACCGGTGGGCTCGGTCGCCTCGGCACCCTCGTCACCCGACATCGCGTCGGCTCCGTGGGTGCTCGCGGCGTCACCCGACGTCGCGTCGGGCTCCTCCTCGGGCGGCGCGGACGGAGTCGGCTCGCCAGGGCCCCCGCTCACCGCGCCTCCTCAGCGCTCGAGCGAGCGAGCACCGCACCCCGGGCGCTCGCCGCGTGCAAGCGCAGGCCCGCCCAGCGCGCGACGCGGCGCGACGAGCGGGGCGTCGCCTCCGAGAGGCACGCCGGGGGGGTCGGTGGATCAGCCGAGAACAAGGAGGCGAGAGCCTAGTACAGCGCCAGCCCGGGGCGGTGGATTCTGGAGCCGCTGGTTGCCACAACGCGCGCGCTCCGCGTACCCCCAAAACCCGCGTGAGCCACCGTCGGCTGCTGCTTCGATAGGTGGATCCCCAAGTAATCCACAGCCCAGGCGCCGCGCCGCTGGCGGCGGGCGAATCAACGCTCTAGTACAGGACCTGATGGCAGCGCGAGCGTCAGGGGCGTGATGGGGGAGCGGCGCTGCCCGAGCTGCAACCGCGCCTTCACGGCCGAGATCCTGCGTTGCCCGGTGGACGGCTCCACGCTCACGGAGGCCGGGACCGAGGCGGGGGGTGATCCGTACCTTGGACTGACGATCGCGGAGGACTTCCGGCTCGAACAGCTGATCGGTACGGGCGCCATGGGGCGCGTCTACCGCGCCCACCAGCTCAGCGTGGCGCGCGACGTCGCCATCAAGATCCTCCACCGCGAGCTGCAGAGCAGCGACACCCTGATCAAGCGCTTCCACCAAGAGGCGAAGGTCGCGAGCCGCCTGTCGCACCCCAACGTGATCCAGGTGTACCTCACCGGGACGTTACCGCGCTCGCTCGGCTCGGCGCACGGGGACGCGCGGATCGGCGGTGAGGCCTACCTGGTGATGGAGCACCTGGACGGCGTGTCGCTGGAGGCCGCGCTCGCCGCGGCCGGGGGCGCGCTGCCGCTCTCGCGCGCGCTCCACGTCTTGCTGCAGGTGAGCGACGCGGTGGGCGAGGCGCACGCGCATCACATCGTCCACCGCGACCTCAAGCCCGAGAACGTCATGTTGGTGCGCCGCGGCGGCGACCCGGACTTCGCCAAGGTGCTCGACTTCGGCGTGGCGCGCGCCGATCTGGGAGAGGACTCGATCGCGACCCACACCGGCGCGGTGTTCGGGTCCGCTCGCTACGTCTCCCCCGAAGGCGCCCGCGGCGAGCGGGTGGGGCCGGCGGCGGACGTCTACTCGCTGGCCACGCTGCTGTTCCGCTGCCTCGCCGGTCAGACGCCGTTCGACGGGGACAACCCGGTGGCGGTGCTGATCCAGCACTCGAGCCGCCCCGCGCCCGACATCACGAGCTTCGAGCGTTGTCGCGCGCTGCCCGCCCCCATCGCCGAGCTGATCACGAAGAACCTCGCGAAGCAGCCGGAGGCGCGCGAGCAGAGCGGGCGCGCCTTCGCCGAGGCGCTGGCGCGCGCCATCCAAGCCAGCGCGCGCGCCGAGGGCCCCGTCAGCGTCGCCACCGCGCGCGTGCTGACCACGCTGATCGATCCGGAGCCCGTCGACTCCCCACGATCCTCACCCCACGGCAGCTCGAGCAGGACCCAGCTGATCGAGCCAGGGATCCCCGGGCGCCACAGCGGGACCGAGCTGCTCGATCCACCAGAGAGCGCGCGCGAGCGCGGCTCCCTCAGCCCGAGCCGACCGAGCTGGGCACGCCCGAGCGTCACGGAGCCGGGGGCTGGAGAGGGCCTCCACGGAGCCCACGAGACGCCGCTCAGCGAGCGCGCGCCGCAGCGCGGCCAAGAGCCGCCTCGCCTCGATCAGTCAGCGCTCGGCGAGCGCGCCTCCGATCCGTACGCCCACCTGACCCCTGAGCCCCCCGCCTCCACGGGTGACCCCCGAGTGAGCGCGCCGCCTGCTTCCGGTCCACCCAGCTCGTCAGCCCACTGGTCCGCTTCGGGGCCCCCTTCGGCTGCGCCACCATCCGCCGGGCCGGTTTCGTCCGCTGAGCTGCCTTCATCGGCGCTCAGCGCCCCACCGCTGACGCCGGGGATGACCCCAGGGCGACGCGCGCTGGTGTGGCTCGCCTGCTTCGCGCTGGGCGCGGGGCTCGCCCTGGCCGCGGCCTTCGGGTTCGGGGTGTTCGAGCGCCGCACGCTCACCCCGGAGAGCTACGTCGCGCAGGCGAGCGCCGCCCTCGAGGCGGGGCGCCTCAGCGAGCCGCCGGACGACAACGTGCGCGATCTCACGGACGCGGCGCTCCGGCACTGGCCCCGACACCCGGGGCTGCTCGACGTGCGGCGACGCGCGGCGGCGCAGGCGCTCGCCGAGGCCCGCGCCTCCCTCGCCGAGCCCGCCGAGGCGCGGCGGCGAGGCCGCCTCGCGGTGGAGCTCGATCCCGATCTCGAGGCGGCGCGCGAGCTGGTGCGCCAGCTCGATCGCCAGCTGGAGCCGCCCGAAGCGCCGAGCATCGAAGCGCCGAGCGCGGAGCCACCCCCACGGCGACCGCCACCCAAGCCCGCCGCCACGCCGCCTCCCAGCGCAGCTCCGGCCGCCCCCAGCGCGGCGCCAGAGCCAGCCCCCGCACCCGCGCCCTCGGGGGGGCGCTGGTTGTGATCGATCGGCGTTCACCGCGCGCCGCGCGTTCGTTCGAGCGCCGATCCGCGCGGCGAGCGTGCCGGGTGAGCAGCGCAAAACACGGTGACTCCAGGCGCAGGGGCTCCAGGCGCGGTGACTCCAAGGTCAAAGGACCTGACCTTCGGGGTCTCGTGGGTCTGGTTGGCTGCCTGACGCTGCTCGGCGGTGGATTGCTCGCGCCGAGCGCGCGCGCGGAGTCGAGCACCTTGCCCGAGCCGCGCGACTTGGTCCGCCCGCACGGCGCCGCCGAGCTCGGCTTCGGCCTGCTCACCTTGCCCGAGGCGGAGCTGTGCGTGGACGTGAGCCAAGGCTGCGAGACGGGCGACACCAGCCTCGAGCTCCACGCGTGGCAGCTCTTCCGCGTGAGCCAGGAGCTCGCCCTCGGCGCAGGCCTCACCATGGCGCTCACCCCCTCCACCGACGCGCCCCGCCGCGACCCACCCGGCATCACCCGTGACCACGCGCGCCGCTACCTCACCATCGAGGCCACCGCGCGCTACTACGCCGTGGTCCAGCGCAGCTTCGAGTCGTGGCTCGGCGTCACCTCGGGCCTCGTGGTCCTGAGCGATCGCTTCACCCCGAAGAACACCGAAGACGACCGCGCCCTGATCGGCGCCCCCGGCGTGACGGTGCGCACCGAAGGCCTGACGGTCGGCCTCGCGGGGGGCGTGGCCATCGCGCTGGCGCCCAACTGGAGCCTCGGCACCAGCCTCCGCACCGCGTTCTGGTTCCTCCCCAGTGAGTCCGCGACGAGCCCGCTCGGTGACGAGGCCTCGCTCTCGGGCCGCGTGCTGATGTTCGACCTCGGGCTGAGCGTCGCCTACCGCTTGAACCTGTGACTCCCAGCGCCTTGGCGTGCAGTGCCATGCCAAACCCCCAAACCCATGAGCTGCGATCTCAGCGCCTGGCGCGGATGATTTTCCACCAGGCAATTATACAGAGCGTCTGATAACCTACGTCGGCACCCATTCCGCACGGCAATTCAACCCTGTCCGGCTCAAGCGCCGCCGAGCGCCATCAGCGCGCTCGTGGACGCCACCAGGATGCGATCCAGGAGCAGCGCGACCAGCACGATCAGGGAGAGTGAGCGCAGCGGCTCGAGCACCGGGGACAGGTGCGCCGGGCTCGCGGCGCGGGTGATCAGCGCGGAGGCGAGCTGCAGCACCAAGGAGGCGGCGAGCAGCGGGGCCGCCAGCGCCACCGCCAGGCGGATCCCCGACGTGAGGTGCAGCACCGCGCGCAGCGCCGGCGTCGTCAAATGAACTGACTGCTCTTGCATCAGCACGGCGGCGACCCGCGTGGGCCCCCCCGACTCCAGGAATAGCAGGCAGCCAAGCAACCCCAGCAGCATCCCCACGGGCCCGATGGGGCGCTCCAAGATCGGGCTCTGGAGCTCTGCCCGCGAGCCGCCGAGCTCATCCACCAGGCCGCCCACCATCACCAGCACCCAGATCCCGGTGGCCGCCACGATCGCCACCGGCAGCCCGAGCGCCACCTGCCACAGCATCAGCGCCGGCCACGGCATGCCGCCGCCCTCGATGGGAGACAGCGCCGGCGCGATGGCGAGGCCCAGGGTGAGCCCCAGCAGGATGCGCGCTGGGCCGGGCACCGCGCGCATCCCGAACGCGGGGACCAAGGTGATGGTCGGCGCCACGCGCGCGTAAGCCAAGCCCCAGCCGCGCAGATCGGCGGCGGACAGCTCCACCACCGAGAGCCACGACTCGACCAGCCCCGGCGCCATCGCACGGCGATACACGAGCCCACCTGCGGCGGCCACTGGGATGGGGTGGTGACGCGGCCTCACGACGTCGCAGCGCGACACCGTGGCGGCGGGGCGCGCCGCTGAAGCGCACCGCGGGTGCGACATGGGCGCGATTGACGTCCGTGACGGGCCTCACTAAACCCCGACGTCCGCCGCGCTGCGCGGCCTGCGAAGGAGTAAGCCCCATGGCCCTCGATCTGTCCGCTGTCGGCGCCAAGACCGACGTCTACGAGTACCCTTACGACTGGAAGACCCTCGCCACCTACGCCCTCGGTATCGGTGCCAAGGCTGACGAGCTCGGCTACGTGTATGAGGCCAAGGGGCCCAAGGTCTACCCGACGTTCGCGGTGGTGCCCTCCTTCGCGCCCATGGGCGAGATGGTGGCGAAGACCCAAGGGAGCCTCGCCAGCATCCTGCACGGCGGGCAAACCGTGCGGATCCACAAGCGCATCCCCTCGGAGGGCGTCGCCAAGACCGTCGCGACGCTGCAGGGGATCTACGACATGAAGAAGATGGCCCAAGCCATCATCAAGACGCGCACCGAGATCGGCGATCAGCTGGTGTTCGAGACGGAGTCTTCCATCATCTTCCGTGGGGAGGGCGGGTTCGGCGGTGAGCCGCCCCCGAAGCAGGACGTCCCCGAGATCCCGGATGGTCAGGCGCCCAGCTGGGTGCACGAAGAGACCACGAGCCCGGAGCAGGCGCTGCTCTACCGCATCTCCGGCGATCAGAACCCGCTGCACGCCGATCCGGAGTTCGCCAAGCTGGTGGGCTTCCCGGCGCCCATCCTCCACGGCCTCTGCAGCTATGGCTTCGTGGCGCGCGCCGCGATCCTGAAGTCGCTCGGCGGCGACGGGGATCGCGTGCGGAGCTTCTCCGCTCAGTTCCGTAAGCCGGTCTGGCCAGGTGAGTCGATCCGCACGGAGGGCTTCGAGCTGGGCGGCGGCGTGATCGCGCTGCGCGCCTTCGCCGGTGGTCGCCCGGAGCCGGTCATCGCTCGCGCCTTCATGCAGACCGAAGGCTGAGCGCGGCTCCGCGCTTGCGCTGACCCCCGTGCGCCGGCCGGAGCTGCCAGACGCGGCCGGGCGTCGGCTGACGCTCGGCGGCGCCACGTGGATCTCGAGGGTGAGGCGCTCGAGCGCCTGCGCACCGCAGCGCTGCCAAAAAGCTGAGCTATTTCCAATAGTTAGGCGCACCGTCCCGGCCCGATGGCCGTACGTGAGGGGGGTTTGGGGGTTGGACAGCGGTGGTTCACCCCCGCGCGTTCTGTTATCGCCCTCTGCGCATGGCCAAGAAGAGCAAGCAAGAGCCAGTCGACGATCCCACCGAAGACCTCGACGACGAGCGTGAAGACGACGAGGACCTCGACGACGAGGACGACGAAGATCTCGACGAGGACGAGGACGACGAAGACGACGACCTCGACGAGGACGACGAAGACCTCGACGACGAGGACGACGAAGACGAGGAGGAGCCTGCTTCCCCACGGAAACGCTCCGCCACCGCGCAGCCCGCGCGCGGTCGCCCCGCGAAGGCGCCGCCCGCCACCGCGAGCGGCCCCTACGATCCCGAGACGGACCCCACCTGGTGGGCGCCCTGGGCGGTGCTCATCGTGCTGCTCTTGATCGGTCTGCTGGGCTTCCTGGGGGTGTTCTCACGCGCCCCGGCAGCGGAGGAGGAGTCTCACGCCAAGGCGGAGCCAGCAGCGGCTACCATCCCCACCTCGATCCCGAGCGTGCCGCAGCTGAAGCGGCCGCCGGCCGACATGCAGGCGATCTTGAAGCGCCGCGCCGAGATCGAGGCGCAGCGCGCCGCGGGCCCCACCATCTCGGCGTCGCACATCTTGATCCCGTTCAAGGGCGCCGAGCGCTCCACCGCGGAGCGCAGCAAGGAGGAGGCGAAGACCTTGGCGGAGAAGATCGCCAAGCAGGCGCAGGCGCCGGGCGCCGACTTCGCCGCGCTGGCGAAGGAGCACTCGGCGGACTCGAGCGCCGAGCGCGGCGGTGACCTCGGGAGCTTCGGTCAAGGCCGCATGGTGAAGCCGTTCGCCGACGCGGCCTTCGCGCTCGAGGTGGGGCAAGTGTCTCAGGTGGTGGAGTCGCAGTTCGGCTTCCACATCATCAAGCGCACGAAGTAGCGGCGTATATTCCTACGTGGAAACGTACCGCGGGCGGGTTTGAAACCCGCCCCTACGTAGCAACGTACAGCGGGGGTCTCAGGACCCGCCCCTACGGGGGGAGGCGCCGCGAGGGGGGTGCAGTGACTGCAGTGCCGTGGGGGGCGTTCAGGCTGTACCAACCCCCGAACCCAGAAGGATTACCATGTGGTAATTCTTGGGGGCTCGTGGCGCTGCGGCGTATATTCCTACGTGGAAACGTACCGCGGGCGGGCTTGAAACCCGCCCCTACGCCAGCAGGTGCTTGGCGATCACCAGGCGCTGCACCTCGCTGGTGCCCTCACCGATTTCGCACAGCTTGGCGTCGCGCAGGTGGCGCTCGACGTCGAACTCCCGGGTGTAGCCGTAGCCGCCGTGGATCTGCAGGGCGTCACTACACACCGCGGTCGCCACCTCACTGGCGAACAGCTTGGCCATCGACGCCTCCTGACTGAAGGGCTTACCCTGATCGGCCAAGGTCGCCGCGCGGTGGATCAGGAGCTCAGCGGCGTCGAGCCGCGTCTGCGCGTCGGCGAGCATCCATTGGATCGCCTGAAAATCCGCGATGGGGCGCCCGAACTGGCTGCGCTCCTTGGCGTAGCGCACGGCCATCCCCAGCGCGCCGCGGCCGAGGCCGAGCGCCATCGCGGCGATCGAGACGCGACCCCCATCGAGGATCGACATCGTGTCGTAGAAGCCCTGGTCCACCTCACCGAGGCGCGCCTCGTCCTTCACCCGCACGTTCTCGAGGGTGAGCTCCACGGTGTCGCTCGAACGGCAGCCGTACTTCTCGAGCTTCTTGCTGGCGCGGTAGCCGGGCGTCGTCTGCTCGACGATGAAGGCGGTGATCCCGCGCTGGGGCTTCACGGCCTTGTTGGTGCGCGCCAACACCACCGTGAAGCCGCCCACCGAGCCCTGGGTGATGAACATCTTGGTGCCGTTCAGCACCCAGTCGTCGCCGTCGCGCACCGCGGTCGTCTGCATCCCTGCCGAATCGGAGCCCGAGCCGGGCTCCGTCAGCGCCCACGCCGCGAGCCACTCCCCCGTCACCGCGCGCGACAGGTAGCGCTGCTTCTGCGCCTCGGTCCCGAACGCCAGCACGTGCCCGGTGCCGAGCCCGTTGTGGCTGGCGACGGTGAGCGCCAAGGAGCCGTCCACCCGCGCGCACTCCTCCACCACGATGGCGTACGAGAGCATGTCCATCGCCGAGCCGCCGTACGCCACCGGGATCTTGATCCCGAGCAGCCCCAGCTCCGCCAGCTTGGGCACGATCTCATGCGGGAAGCGCTCCTCACGGTCCCACTCCCGCGCGTGAGGGCGCACCTCACGCTCGCAGAAATCGCGCACCGTCTGCCTCAGGATGCGGTGCTCTTCAGGAAGCTCGAACTCCACGCCAGCTGACCTCTCTACCGGGCGGGCTCGGCGCCGCCCGACCCGTTCGAGCGACGCGGAGCGCCATGAAAGTCGCCCCCAGGTACCACACCCCTCGGTCACGCGGCAGGGAAAGCGCCGCGCGCGGCGTCACCCAGCGCACCAAGCCGCAGCGCTGACCAGGGCGCTGCAACTGACGCGCTCGAGAGCACCTCAGCACCCAGTCCCGCTGGCGCTACGGCGGGCTCAGTCGCCGAGGCTCCGCTTCAGCTGCTCGAGCTTCTCGTCGGCGCTCAGCTTCACCTTCTGAGCTTCCTCCGCGGCCTGATCGGCCTCCAGCGCGAGCGGCTCATCGACCACCGCCAGCACCGAGTCGCCATGCACCGCGGCCACGCCCTCGAGCAGCGGCCCCTGATCGGCGTCGCGCCAGGAGAAGCTCACGCCCTCACTGCCCACGCCATCCAGCTTCTTCGAGCCGGAGAGCTTCTTCAGCGCACCGAGGCGGTCCTTGGCGCCCGCCTCGTCCGTCGCCGGCAGCACCACCACCCGGAAGCGCTTATCGCCCCGCTTATAGAAGCCCACGGCGCCCGCGCCGGTCCCGGCGATCCCGAGCGCGTCGGTCAGGAGGTAGCGCGTCCCCAGGGTGATCTGGTCCTGGCCCGGCAGCCGGGCGGCCGCCTTGGGGAGCTCCTTCGCGCCCTGGATCTGCTCGCCCAGCACGCTCGCCAGCATGGGCAGGATCTTGGCCGAGTTCTCCCGGAGCTTGTCCGGCGAGTCGAGCTCGTTGGTGTAGCTCAGCTCCGCCAGGTAGTTGCCGCGCCACACGTAGGCAATGCCGCTGCCGATCGACCCCGCGCCGCCCGCCTCGAGCGGCTTCGGAGCCTCCTCGGCGGGATCCTCGTCCCCGACCACCCGCTTCGTGAAGAAGCCGTAGGCCCCTTCGGGGGTCGCGTACTCCGAGAGGTTGATGTTGACGGCCCCCGGCGAGCCCTGCCCGTCGATGTAGCGCACCATCACCACCCGCTTCAGGCCGTGCTGCTTGTAGTTCTCGCACTCACCATCGAGCAGCTCGGTGCAGGCTTGGTCGAGGGTCCCCTGAGCAGCGTCCCCATAGCTGCGCGAGGGGTTGTTGGGGTCGACGCAGTACTGCCCCGAGACCCCCGGGAAGAAGGCCGCGGTCTTGCGATCGTCCACCTTACCACCGCCCGAAGCGCAGGCACCCGGCTTGGAGCTCTCGATCGGGGGAGGTGCCGAGCCTTCGCTCGCTTGCTTCTCCTGACAGCCCACCAGGAGCAAACCGCCGATCAACGCCCAGGTACGGAGTTCAACCATCGCGCCCCCATACCACCGCACCCCAGGTGAGCCTACCCGTCGCGAACCACCGGCCCCCCCGTGCCCGTCCCCCGTGCCTCCTCCTTCACGGTTTGGGTTGGGGGGGGTTGGACGGCACCGCGCTGCGAGCCGACTGGCGCGGGCCCTATGATCGGCGCCGGGTACTGCTGGGCAGGCAGGGCTCAGCGCCAGACGGCGCCGCGCACTGGGGGGCGCTCCGCAATGTTTTCAGGCTGGCGCAAACACTTGTTAGAGCGCCTCACCGGCGCCCTCAGGCTCAGAATACTTTCCCAATGATTTCGCATGGTTACACGCTAGTCGCCGACGCCTGGGCGCGGCTGGCCGCCCGCAGCTTCGGCACGGCCTTTGCTCAGCCGGCCCTGCCGAGCCTTCACTTTTTGAGGCACGTCACCGCATGCGTTCGCAAGCCTCCCCCTTCACTCGTCTCGCTGCGCTCCCGGCCTGGCTGGTCCGCACGGTCAGCCCACGGCGGCTAGCCCGCGTCGTCGCCCTCGCTGGCAGCCGTCGCCTGGCGAGCAGTGAGCGCGGGTTCTCCCTGATCGAGATGGTGGTGGTGGTGGTCATCATCGGGATCTTGGCGGTGATCGCGGTGCCCAACATCACCAAGCGCCTGAAGGATCGCCGCACCAACGAGCTGGCGCAGGTGGTCAGCATGACCTACCGCAACGGGCGGATGCGCGCGATGGGGCGCGGCAGCGCGGTGCTCGTCCGCTACCAGCGGGGGACGGCCGGGTCGCTCGAGGTGCGGGAGGGCGTGGTGGGCACCGGCGGGAGCTGCCCGGAGATGCCGTCGAACGGCTGCGCGCGGCTCTGGCTCGACGACGACAGCCGGCGCCTGTCGCTGCTCGATGTGGGGATCCGCGGGGAGTACGCCGACATTCAGGTGGTGATGCGGGACGTCGCCGGCAATGAGACCGACGAGATGGACATCTGCTACACGCCGCTCGGCCGCACCTACGTGCGCTACGCGAGCTCGGGCAGCTTCGACCCACTGACGGGAGTACCGAACGCCTCCGTCGCTCGCTACGCCGGCGGCACGCCGTTCGGCCTGGTGCGGCGGGTGGTGCTGCTCCCCAACGGCACCGCGAGGCTCGGCTTATGAGGGCGCTGCGGAGCCGGCGTGGCTACACCGTGGTGGAGCTGATGATGGCGATCGGCGTATTCGCGATCGGCGTCTCCGGGGTGATCGCGATGCAGAAGGTGACCCTCGCCTCCAATCAGCACGCGAAGAACCTCGCGGTGGCGACCCACATCGCACAGGCCTGGATGGATCAACTGAACGCGGACGCCGCGCAGTGGAATTTCCCTGGCCCGCGCAACCCCTCGGCGGCGAGCGATCTGGACGACACGGACTGGCTCGATCAGGTGAACAACACCAGCGCCTGGTTCCGGCCCGACTGGGTCGCGACGCGCGCCTTCGGCCCCGGCTTCGACGCGCTGGGCAACCCGGTGGACGGCACAGATCAAACCGTGTTCTGCGCGCACCTCCGGCTCAACTGGCTGAGCCGCGACAACCAGGGCAGCGTCGGCAACGGGCTGATCCGCGCGGAGGTGCGGGTGTTCTGGCTCCGAGAGGGCGTGCTCGGGGGCATCAGCAGCGAGCCGCTGTGCTCGGCGGCGGACGACCCCGCGCAGATCGGTCAGCGCCCAGATCTTTATCACTTCGTCTACAACGCCTCGGCGGTGCGGCAGGAGGCCGCGCAGCGATGATCGCCTCACGTCGCGGTGCGCGGGGCTTCACCTTGGCGGAGCTGATGGTCGCCGTCACCGGCGGGCTGTTCATCTCGATCGCGGTGTTCTCGCTAGCGCGCTTCGGCTCTCGCTTCTACCAGCAGGAGACGCGGGTCGCGAACGCGACCCTCGGAGCGCTCGTGGGGTTCGAGCGCCTGAAGTCGGACGTCGCCCGCGCCGGGTTCCTCGGCAGCCCCAACATCGCGCGCGATCCCGCGCTGTGCGGCAGCGTGACCGACGCTGCCGCCAACTGGCCAACGGAGCTCGCGCACCTGGCCGCGATCCGGATCGAGACCGATCACCTCAAGGCGCACCCGGTGCTCGACACCGCGGTGAACGGCAACATCCAACCCGACGCCATCACCCTCGCTGGCTCTTACGACTCGGGGGATGAGTTCCCGATCCGGATGGTGGCGGAGGCGGGCTCTGGCTACGACGTCTACCTCCAGGTGCTGAGCGGCCCCATGGCGCGGCTCGGCCCGGAGAACCTGGCGCGGGTGTTCAAGGCCGGCCGCGGGATGCGCATCGTCGACTCCTCCGGCAAGCACCAGTACGGCACCATCGCGGCCACCAGCTACAACGGGGGTCAGCCCATCGTCTCCCTCACCCAAGCGCCGCGGCTGATCGTCCGCGCCGACTCGTCAGCCACCCAGTGCGGCTTCAAGGGCTTCGAGACGGGCGGCCTCGCCAGCGTCGTCAACTTCGTGCGCTACGAGCTGCGCGACGTCAGCTCGGACGCCGCTCACGCGGCGCTGTTCGCCGACAGCGCGGCCGAGGTCATGGCCGATGACACGCGCGTCGAGCTGGTGCGCGTCGAGCTGGACACCGCCGGCGATGAGATCGACGGCAGCCTCGAGCTGGTCGCCGAGCTCGCGGTGGATCTGTCGTTCGGGGTCACCGCCAGCACCGTCGGGCTCGGCGATGGTCACCAGGTGTTGGAGGTCGCCGAGCCGAACGACGCTCAAGTCGTCGCCATCGCGGGAGACACCCAGGGCACCAGCGCGCGACCGCAACACGTGCGGAGCGTGCGCGCGCGGCTCAGCGTCCGCTCTCGAGAGGGCGACCGCAGCGCCAACATCACCCCCTCGGCCACCATCGCCCCGGGCCTCTACCGCCTGGCCCTGAACCCCGCCGCTGACGCCGCGGAGCGCCGCTACGCGCGGGTGCGCACCGTACAAGCCGACATCGCCCTCACCAACCAGCTGGGAGTCACCTGGTGAGGCGCTCCGCTGAGCTCCAAGGTGTTGCTCGCGCGGCCTCGCGCGGTGCTGTAGCTCGCGCTGCGGCGCGCGGTGCTGTAGCTCGCGCTGCGGCGCGCCGTGGGCGCGGCGACGAGCGCGGGGCGGCGCTGTTCGTGGTGGTGCTCGTCATCACCCTGCTCACCGCCATCGGCATCTTCTCGGCGCGCGCCGCGAGCCTGGTCAACGTCGCCAGCGGTTACAATCGCCAAGCCGTCCAGACGCAGTACATCGCGGAGTACGGCGTGCGCGGCGTCACCACACGGATGGCGCGCGGGGAGGCCGACGCCATCCTGAGTGAGATGGTGGGGGGCGTCGACACCTGCGAGGCCAACGCCAAGCTCGCGGCGCTCACCGGGCAGCGCGCCAGTTGTTACAAGCTCTACATGCAGGAGGTCTCGGCGGCGCTCGAGACGCCGCTGCTCGAGCTGCCCACCACCACCGTGCCCGGCTCCCTCGGCCCCCCCTCGGACGCGGATGGCCAGATGCTCGGCAACTTCGTGGTGGAGCTCACCGAGCAAACCAAAGCCCCCGGCGCGCTGGCTGGCTTCCAAGTGGACGGTCAGAACCCCTCATTTCAGCTCGTGCGGCTGACCCTCACCGCGCAAGGCGCGGTGCGCCCCTTCACCGCTGGCACCGCGTGCGACGACGGGAGCTCCCGCGCCGCTGGCGTCGCCACCATGCGCTCCCACGTCGTGACCCTCGTCGGAGCTCACCACTAGCCACAGGCCATGCGCATGAATGAGCTCACCCCCCCACTGCCCTCCACCGCGGCGCCCAACGACCCGCTCACGCAGGTGCCTCTTGGGCAGCGCCTGGGCGCGCCCACGCGCGGCGCTCTACCTGCGCCCGGCGCCCTGCCTGCACGCGGCGCCCTACTGAGCGACTCGACGCGCGCCACGGACAGTCATGCTGACGGTTTGCGCGCGGCGGCTACGAGCGGCGCGCGCGGCCTCCGGCGCGGCGCGCTGCTCGGCGGCGCGCTGGCGCTGCTCCTCGGCTGGCCCAGCGAGGCGCGCGCCCAGGCCGACGTCAACCCCCCGCTGCCGAACGTCCTTTTCCTCGTGGATACGTCCGGCTCGATGGAGTACCTCTCCTCCTCCTCCAGCTTCCCCACCTGCGTGCCAGGCAACAGCGCCGCCAGCGAGAAGAGCCGCTGGGCGGATCTGGTGGAGGTGATGACGGGCTCGGTCGCCAACTACAGCTGCTTCGCCCAAGACCGGAGCTCCACCGCCTTCGCGAACGAGTTCAACTTGGTCAGTGGCACGCCCATCTACGACTACCAGTACACGAACCCCTACCACCGCATCCTGAGCGGCACTTGCACGCCCGGGCCCAACTCGGCGGTGCTCGGCGCGCTCACCTCGAACCCCTACTCCTACCCCGCCAACTGGCTCAGGTTCCACGAATACTCCAACCCGAGCACCACCTGCACCAACTTCACCCAGGCGCAAGACGGCCTGCTCGACACCTTCCGTGGCCGCGTGCGCTTCGGCCTGATGACCTTCGACACCCACACGGACCCGGGCACCGGGCTGAGCGGCAGCTCGGCTAATTTCGGCACGGGAATGAACGGCACCTGGAGCTACTACGTCGGGAGCCCGCGGGCGGGCCGCCCGGCTGGCTGCGCGGTGGACTTCGATCAGGAGGTGGGCGCGCGCAACGCCGCGGCGCCGCCGTGGGAGGGTCGCATGGTGGGCTTCGGCGCCCCCACCGCGGGCGCGGTAGACGCCAACACCCGCGCCGATCGGATCCAAGACATCTTGCTCTCCACACGCCCTTACGGCGCGACCCCCATCGCGGGCATCCTGGCCGACGCGCACGCCTACCTCTACCTCGACAACTCGAACGACCCGCTCGACAGCGCCGAGCGCTTCGGCCCCGCGCACGATCCGTACGTGAGCCAAGGCTGCCGCAAGAACGTGGTGGTGCTGCTCACCGACGGTGAGCCGAACCTCGATCTGCGGCCGTTCTGTGAGTCGGGCGGCAGCTGCCCCTACGCCCGCGCGGAGGACATCGCGAAGCAGCTCTCCGACGCCGGCACCCCGGTGTTCGTGGTGGGCTTCGCGGTGAACCAGGTGACCTACGGCTCATCAGCCACCCCCATTGACTGCAGCTCGCTGAACCTCAGCACCCCCGCCTCGCAGACCATCTGCGCAGACAACCCGGGGGATCAAGCGCTGCAGGTGTGCTGCACCTTGAGCCGCATCGCCTACAACGGCGGCACCGAGCGCGCCTTTTTCCCCACGGATAGAGATCAGCTGCGCCAGAGCCTGTCGAACATCTTGTCCCAGCTGGTCCCCACCACCAGCCGCACGCTGCCCGTGTTCGCCGGCACCGCGAACGTCCGCAGCTCATTCGCTGGCTCGTACCGCGTCCACACCTCCTTCACGCCGAAGCAGTTCGATCTGTGGTCCGCCGTGCTCGAGCGTCAGCGCATCGTGTGTGAGCCGCCGGCCAACCCCGCCGACCCCATCGAGCCAGTGCTCCAGAGCATCGACGCCAACAAGGGTGACGATTTCGTCGCCAACGTGAACTCGGGCGTCGGCAGCGCGCGGCAGTTCTTCTCGGTGCGCGGCGACGTGCACGGCGGCACCGGCACCATCCAGTCGGAGTACTCCATCCGGCCCCGGGTGCTCAGCGACGACGGCGCCGGGGTGTACGGCGGCACGCCCTACAACGGGCCCGCCGGTGGCTTCGTCTCGAGCTCGGTGCCCGAGGCGCTCGGCATCTCGGCGGGGGACTGCGTGGGGCTCTCGAACGCGGTGCAGTGCCGCGACCGCGTGCTGAACTGGACGCTCGGGCTCGACAATGGGACTGTCTACTCACGCTGCAACAGCGGCGGCTGCAACTTGGTGGGCGACATCTACCACTCCACGCCGCGCGTGGTGGGCAGGCCCTCGGAGTTCGTGCGGGACGAATCCTACGACGCGTTCGTGATCGAGCAAGAGGCGCGCCCGCTGGTGCTCTACACCTCGACCAACGACGGCTTCCTCCACGCGTTCGACATGAACGTGGACACCCTCACCAACAACGAGCTGTGGGCCTTCGCCCCCCCCGCCGTGCTCACGGGCCTCAAGACGCAGTACCCCGGGCTGCACAAGCAGCTGCTCGACGGCGTGCCGGTGATCCGCGACGTGGTGGCGACGGTGAGCGGCAGCACCTTCAACCTCGAGCGCACCGCGGCCGAGGCGCAAGACGGCCTGGGGCGCTGGCGCACGGTCTTGGTGCAGAGCTTCGGCTCCAGCGGCACCACCGGCGGCTACTTCGCCATCGACGTGACCGATCCGGTGCCGAGCACCGACGGCACCAAGGGCCCGAAGTTCCTGTGGCAGCTCACCAAGACCTCGAGCGGCGAGCCGCTGTTCGGGCCCTCCACCCCCACGCCCCTCATCACCACGCTCTTCATCGGCACCACCTCCCCGAAGGAGGTCGCCGTGGCGGTGCTCCCGGGCGGCACCGGTGGTCAGCGCACCGCCGCAGACTGCACCCGCACCATCAGCATCCCCAACACCAACTTCCCCCAGCGGAGCAGCGTCCGCTGCTACACCGCGGAGGCCAACGCCGCGCGCTCAGTGACCCTCGTGCGCCTCGACACCGGTGAGGTGATCCGCAGCTTCCGCCCGTCAGGGCTCATCCCCGGCACCCTCACCGATCGCACCACGGAGGTCGACATCCAGTCGCCGATCACGGGGCAGCCGGTCGCCTACCCAGGCGACACCGGCACCATCGCCGATCGGATCTTCGTGGGCGACGCGGACGGCTCGCTGTGGCGCATCAACACCGCCTCCACCAACCCGGCGGACTGGACGATGGATCTGTTCTGGGACGCCTACCCCACGAACCTCGGCTTCGGCGCCGCAGCGGGGCAGCCCATCGTCATGCCACCTGTCTTGAGCGTGGACTCCATCGGGCAGATCACCGTCGCGCTGTCGACGGGCGATCAGGAGGTGTTCAACGCCGGCACCCAGTCGAACTTCGTCTGGTCCATCACCGAGACAGTGGCCGCCGACGGCAGCCTCGGCTCGAAGGCGAACTGGTACACGCGGCTCGAGAACGGCGAGCGCGTGGCGGGGCCCATCTCGCTGTTCAACGGCTCGCTGTTCTTCTCCACCTTCCAACCGGAGACCAGCGCCAGCCAGGTGTGCAACACCGGCAACAGCCGGGTGTGGGGCGTGGACTACCTCATCCCCAAGACAGCGACCGATCCGTCGGATGGCGGCGCGCCGCGGATCCCGGAGGATCCTGAGGCGACCGTCCCGGTGTTCGCGCAGTTCATCAGCGCTGCCACCACGTCGCTCATCGATCAGGGCGCCACCATCTTCGGGGTGGGCGTGGCGCAGCTGCCGTCTTGCAACGAGGTGGACACGGGCTTCGCGGATCCGTACCTCGGCTCGGGCACGCACCGCTCCATCTCCAACGTGAACCCCGGTAAGTTCCAGCTCGTGATGCACACGGGCACCGCAGGCTCATCGGTCGGTGGCGGCAAGACGAACACGCTCTCGTTCGATCTCCCGTCGCCGCCAGCCATCGCGACCATCGACTCCTGGGCGGCGCTCGTCGAGGGCCTGTAGTAAGAGGGGCGCAGCCCCGACGATGAAGCGCCTCCTCTGCTTGCCCCTGATCCTCACGCTCGGCGCCTGCCAGCAGGAGTCGGCGAGCAGCGCTGTGCCCGATCTGAGCAGCCAAGTCGTCAGTGCCCCTGCCCCACCGCTGGATCACCTCGCGCCGGGCGAGCTGGCGGAGGGCAGCGACGCGCTGTTTGGTCTCACCCTGCCCCGCGCCCTCAAGGTGCAGCGGCGCTTCCGCGACAGCGCCCACGCCAGCGGCCCCGTCAGCCCGGAAGATCTCTCCAACTACGTGCGTCAACGCGTCGCGGTGGCCGAGGTGGAGGTCGGCGCCGCGCGCACCGTGTTCCCGCGCGCGCGCATCCTGGCGGGGGACGCCTCGAAGATCTACCGCTTGGAGGTGGCGCCCCGCCGCGGGGGCGGCTCGGAGCTCAGCGTCCGCGACGTGACGCCGGTCCCGCCCCCCGAAGGCCTGACCGACGCCGAGCGCTGGCGCCGCGCCGGGATGAACCCCGACGGCACCCCGCTGAACCCCAAAGCCCTGCAATAGCGGCGCTCCGCGTTGGCTCCTGAAAGGACGTCGCGCGGAGCCTCGAACATCACCCAGCGAGCCAGTGCGATCGAGTAAGGTCCGCTCGCCATGACCTCCCTCCGTGCCACCCCCCTCACCCTGCGCCACCGCGCCCTGGGCGCCCGCTTGGTCCCCTTCGCTGGCTACGAGATGCCGATCCAATACTCGGGCATCGTCGCGGAGCATCAGGCGGTGCGTGAGCGCGCCGGGTTGTTCGACGTCTCGCACATGGGTGAGCTGCGCGTCACCGGCGGCGCGGCGCTCTCGGAGGTGAACCACCTGATCACGAATGACCTCACGCGCGCCGCGGATGGTCAGGCGCTCTACACCTGTTGTCTGCGCGAAGACGGCGGCATCTTGGACGATCTCATCGTCTACCGCACCGCCGAAGACGACGTGCTCATCGTGTGCAACGCCTCGAACTACGAGAAGATCTTGGCGCACGTGTCGCAGCACGTGAAGCGCGCCACGCTGAGCGACGAGACGGAGGCCACCGCGCTCATCGCGCTCCAAGGCCCGCGCGCGCTGCAGATCTTGAGCGACGCCGGGCTCGGCGTGGATCCGTCATCCATCCGCCCTTTCCGCTTCCAGCGCGCCGAGCTGGCCGGCGCGCAGGCCACCGTGGCGCGCACCGGCTACACCGGTGAGGACGGCGTGGAGCTGTTCTGCGCCGCGGCCGACGCCCCCCGCCTGTGGGACGCCTTGATGGCAGCGGGCGCGCCGCACGGCCTGCTACCCTGCGGCCTCGGCGCGCGCGACACGCTGCGCCTCGAGGCCCGGCTCTCGCTCTACGGCAACGAGCTGAGCGAAGAGACGCACCCGCTCGAGGCGGGGCTCGGCTGGACCGTGAAGCTCGACAAGCCGGACTTCATCGGCAAAGCGGCGCTGGTGGCGCTCGGCGGAGCGGAGCCCCAGCGCTCGCTGATCGGCTTCGAGTGCACCTCACGCGGCATCGCGCGCGGCGGTTACCCGGTGATGCAGGACGGCGCCCAGGTGGGCATCGTCACCTCGGGCGGCCCAGCGCCCACCCTGGGCAAGAACATCGGGCTCGCCTACGTGCCGCCCGCGCTGTCCGCCATCGGCAGCGCGCTCAGCATCGACGCCCGCGGCCGCCTGGTGGACGCCGTGGTGGTCAAGACACCGTTCTACAAGCGGCCCGCCCCTCGAGCGCCAACCAGTAAGCCCAGCTGACTGAAGTGGGGAGCGCCATGACGCCACACGCAAGGCCATGCCAAACCCCCGATCCCCCCATCCACGGGTCCATCTGACGCTCCGAGCCTCGATGCGCCAGCTGGATCGCAGCCCGAGACACACCCACGAGACGCAGCACCGGCGCACGCCGAGCGCTGCCGTCACCCCCCCGAACGACTCGCCGGGGCCCGACAGAGGACACCAGGCCCCAACTGGAGGAACGACATGAGCACAGCCGAGGTCAAGCAGGACCGCAAGTACACGAAGGACCATGAGTGGCTCAAAGCCGACGGGAAGATCGGTATCACCGCGTTCGCGGTGGAGCAGCTGGGCGACATCACCTTGGTGGACGTCACCGTGAAGCCTGGCGACTCGCTCGAGGCGGGCGCGGTGTTCGGCACCGTCGAGAGCGTGAAGACGCTGAGCGACCTGTTCTCACCGGTGTCCGGCACGGTGACCGCGGTGAACGCGGCGCTGGAGGACAAGCCGGAGCTCATCAACGAGGACTGCTGGGAGGCCGGCTGGGTCATCCAGGTGGAGAGCGTCAGTGGGGGTGAGCTGCTCGAGGCGTCGGCCTACGAAGCACAGCTCGGAGACGGCTGATGCGCTACCTGCCGCAGACCGACGCCGAAATCGCCGAGATGCTCCAGGTGATCGGCAAGGCGAGCGTCGACGAGCTGTTCGACACCATCCCTGACGAAGCGCGCTTCCGGGGCCTGTTGAACGTACCCCCGGCGCTCGACGAGCCTATGCTGATGAGCCACCTGAGCGAGCTCTCGGACAAGAGCCAGGGCGCGCGCATGCTGTCGTTCTTGGGCGCGGGGATGTACGCGCACCACATCCCGCCGGCGGTCGATCAGCTGCTGCTCCGGAGTGAGTTTCTCACCGCCTACACGCCGTACCAGCCGGAGGTGGCGCAGGGCACGCTGCAGGCGATTTGGGAGTTTCAGACCATCGTCAGTGAGCTGTTCGGTCTGCCGCTGGCGAACGCCAGCATGTACGACGGCGCCAGCGCCGCGGCCGAGGCGGCGCAGATGGCGCGGAGGCTCACCAAGCGGGATCGCTTGGTCGTCAGTGAGACGGTCCACCCGGAGTACCTCCAGGTGACGCGCACTTACCTCGCGGGTCGCGGTGACGAGGCCAGCTGTGTGTGTGTCCCGGCGGCGGCCACGGGCGGCGATGATCTGGAGGCGCTCTCAGCGGCTATCGACGACGCCACGGCGGCGGTGATCGTGGGCTACCCGAGCTTCTTCGGGGCCCTGACGGATCTGCGGCCGCTCGCGGAGCGCGCTCACGAGCGCGACGCGCTGCTCATCAGCGCGACCTCGGAGCCTTACGCGCTGGGCGTGGCGGAGTCACCGGGCGCCTTGGGCGTGGACATCGCGGTGGGCGAAGGTCAGGCGCTGGCGGTGCCGCCGCAGTTCGGCGGCCCCGGAGTCGGGCTGTTCGCGTGCCGCGACGACCGCCGGTTCCTCCAGCAGCTGCCGGGGCGCATCGCGGGGGAGACCACGGACAGCGCGGGGCAGCGCGGCTTCGTGCTGACGCTCGCCACCCGGGAGCAACACATCCGCCGTGAGCGCGCCACGAGCAACATCTGCACCAATCAGGGCCTGATCGCGCTCGCGTTGGCGATCCGCACCTCGCTGCTCGGTAAGGCGGGCTTCCAGCGGGTGGCGGAGGCTTGCCTCGCGAAGGCGAGCTACCTCCGCGCGGCCATCCTGAAGCTCAGCGGTTATGAGCCGAGCTTCTCGGAGGCGCCGTTCTTCAACGAGTTTGCGGTGCGGGTGCGCGGCGGCAGCGCAGCGAAGGTGTGCCGGGCGCTCGAAGCAGAGGGCATCATCGCTGGCTACGACTTGGGGCGCAGCGATCCCAATCGGTCAGCTGACCTACTCATCGCGGTCACCGAGCGCCACACGGTGGCCGACCTGGATCGCCTGGTCGCCGCCCTCGATCGCGTGTAGGGGCGGGTTTCAAACCCGCCCACCGTGTGGCGGCAAACTGATCGGCGCTCTAAAACGGCTCGTCGGGGCGGTACGCGGGGAATGGGTTCTTCCACCACGCGTCGCCGCTCCGGCGGTAGACCGTGAAGCGCGCCAGATCGATGCCCAGGGTGGCGCCGAAGGTGGTCGCGCCGTAGCTGCCGAACCCGGCGACGCCGCTCAGGGTGATGCCCCAGGGCGCGCCGATCCCCACCCCTACCAAGGCGCCCTCAGAGCCCGCGCCCCACCAGCGAAAGTAAGGACCCACGTCGAGCGCCAGGCCCCAGTCACCATTGGCGTAGCCGTGGGTAGTGCCGCGCGCGAGCAGCGCCAGATCCGTCCCCTCCCCGAAGTAAGTGCGCGTCTGCAGCACCCCGCCGAAGATGAGGCTGTTGGCCGGCGGCGTGCCCATGCCCGTCTCCAGCTGCAGCGCCGGCACCAGCCGGCCCGAGCTCCCATCGTCGGACAACAGCCCGGCCCCGCCCCCCACGTAGAGCCACGAGGAGACGTCCGCCTGAGCGGTGCCCGTAAGCGACAGCGGCAAGGCGACGCAGGCGAGCGCCAAGAGCCTAACGGGGGAGATCACGCGCTGCATCGAGCCGCGGCGTTACCATGCCCCAGCGCGCCAAACCACCCGCTTCAGGCGCAAGCGTCGCGGCGCTGCTGGATGCGCTGCACCACCAGCTCCGCGGCGCGCGGATCGAACAAGAGGCCATTGTGGCCACAGTTGGGGAGCACCACGTGGTCCCCCAACTCGGGCAGGTGGGTCGGCCCCGTCACCACCACGTCGTCCACCGCGGAGATGGACAGGTGCGGCACGCTGACCTGCGCGGCGCGCTGCCGCAGGCGCTCGAGCACCGGGCTCCCAGGCTCGATGTCGCGACCCACGGTGGTGGGCATCAGCCGCGCGTGCTCGGTGCCGCCGAAGGGGCTACCCAAGCTGATGGTCTGCTGGACCCGCTCCGCGCCGCCCAGCTCCTGCACGAAATAACGCACCACCACGCCGCCGAAGCTGTGCCCCACCAGGTGCAAGTGCACGCCGAGCGGCAGCTGATCCACCAGCTCCGCCAGCCCCAACGCCACGTGCGCCACGCCGGGGCCCGGGATGTAGCTGAAGCTCGCGGTGTGGGCGCCGGTCTCCCGCTCGATCCGCGCGCGCAGCGGGCGCATCACGCCAGCGGTGGCGAACAACCCGTGCAGCAGCACCACCACGTGATCGCCCCGCGACACGCGCGGCGGGAGCACCGGCCCGAAGTCGCGGTGGATGAGCGAGGCCTGACGCGCGAAGGCGAGCGCCTCACGGCCATGGCTGCGCAGGCGATCGAGGTGCTCCACACCCCGCTTCAGCGGCTCAGGGGTGGGGGTAGACGCGATCAGCCGGAGTACCGAGTGAGCCCTGTCGACCATCACCTCCCGATCTACCGCAGAATCAGCCGTCTTGGCACCTTCCCGACACCGGTTCGCAATGCGCCGCGTCATCCGCTTCGCGCCCCCATCGGCCGATCGACCGATGCACGACGGCAAAGGCGATGGGACCGACGAACGCCACGCCAATTCACCTGCTCCCCCTCCTGGGGTCCCCCGCGGCGCCCCATGAGCGCCGCGCGCTCAGGATCGCGCTCCCCCGCGAATCAAGCTTCGCAGACGCGAACCGGAGGCCACGCAGGCCCACGGCGCCCGCGAGGCCCTCCGATCCGCGCGCGGGTCAGGGAGCGCTGCCGCTCAGGGAGCGCTGCCGCTCAGGGAGCGCTGCCGCCCGTGGCGCCGCCGCTGCCCCCACTCGCGCCGCCACTGCCGCCACTGCCGCTCGCGCCGCCACTGCCACCCGTGCCGCCGCCAGTACCACCACTGCCGCTGGCACCACCACTGCCGCCACTGCCGCTGGTGCCACCCACGGTGCCGCCACTACCGCCGCTGCCGCTGGCGCCACCACTGCTACCCCCCGTGCCTCCGGCGCCACCCGCGGTCCCAGCGTCCGCCGCGGGCATGTCTTGACAGCCCATCCCGACGTCGACGCCGCAGCTGTCGTCCTCAGGCTTGCAGCACGGCGTGCCCATGCCGTTGTTCGGGCAGAACGCGGGGTTGCAGCCACCGCTGCCGCCCTGGCCGCCTGCCGCGCTGGTGCCGCCCTGGCCGCCTGCCGCGCTGGTGCCGCCCTGACCGCCGGCCCCGGTGCCGCCTTGGCCGCCCGCCCCGTTGCCACCGCTGGCGCCTTGGCCGCCGCTGGCGCTGGTGCCACCCTGACCACCTTTCGCGCCGCTCGTCCCGGCGTCATCGAAGATGCCCGGGTTTTCTCCCTCGGCGCAGGCCAAGGCCAAGACGCTGCACGACACGCACACGAACCCCAGCAACCTTCGAGAAAAGCTCACCACACAGCCTCCGTTACGCACAGGACTCTAGCGCGGTCCCCGGCCTCTCGGCCAGCCATTCCGCACCCACACAGCTCACGTCTGTCGATTGTTGAAGCCTCAAGCATCACGGCGCGACCCCGACGGGGGTGTCGCCGTGAGGCCGAACCTCCCGCGAGCGAGTCACGGGCTCGGTCAGGCCACTGATTCAGTCGTCCCTGGCAAGGCCAGACGGCCTTACTTCGTGCTCCGCCGCGCGCGCTCGCGCAGGGCGCGGATGCGGAGCCTCAGCGCGTTCAGACGGATGAAGCCCTCGGCGTCCGCTTGGTCGTAGACGTCGTCGCGCTCGAAGGTGGCGAACTCCTCACGGTAGAGCGACTCGGGGCTCCTGCGCCCCACGACCTGGATGCCGCCCTTGTACAGCTTGAGGCGCACCGTGCCGGTGACGCTGGTCTGGATGGAGTCCATCAGCGTCTGCAGCATCTCGCGCTCCGGCGAGAACCACAGCCCGCGGTACACGATGGTGGAGTACTCCGGGATCAAGCCGTCGCGGATCCGCATCTCCTCGCGATCCAAGGTGAGCGACTCGAGGGCGCGATGCGCGCGTTGGATCAGCGCGCCGCCTGGCGTCTCGTACACGCCGCGCGACTTCATGCCGACGAAGCGGTTCTCCACCAAATCCACCCGGCCCACCCCGTGCGCGCCACCGATCTCGTTCAAGCGCGCGAGCAACGCCGCGGGGCTCAGCGCCTCCCCATCGACGCGCACCGGGGTGCCGCGCTCGAAGTCGATTTCCACGTAGCAAGGCGTATTCGGCGCGTCCTCCGGGTTCACGCTCAGGATGAACATATCGCTCGGCGGCTCCGCCCAAGGGTCCTCCAAGATGCCGCCCTCGAACGACAAATGGAGCAGGTTCCTGTCCATCGAGTACGGCTTCTCGGCGGTGGCCGTCACCGGCACGCCGCGCGCCTTCGCGTACTCGATGCAGTCCGTGCGGCTCTTCAAGTCCCACTCGCGCCACGGCGCGATCACCCGCACGTCGGGGTCGAAGTGCATCGCGCCGAGCTCGAAGCGAACTTGATCGTTCCCCTTACCAGTGGCGCCGTGGGCGATGGCGTCGGCGCCTTGCTCCGCCACCGTCTGCATCATGCCCTGGATCATGCAGGGGCGCGCGAGCGAGGTGCCGAGCAGGTACTCCCCTTCATAGAGGCAGTTGGCGCGGAACGCCGGGAACACGAAGTCGCGCACGAAGGTCTCGCGTAGATCGGCCTGCACGTAATCGACCGCGCCGGTGGCGAGCGCCTTCTCGCGCAGCCCGTCGAGCTCCTCCGCCTGCCCCACGTCGGCGCACCACGCCACGACCTCCGCGCCATACTGCTCCTTGAGCCACAGCAGGATCACGCTGGTGTCGAGGCCACCGGAGTAGGCCAGCACGATCTTCTTCACACCCTTGCTCATGACGTTCACCTCTCGAAAGTGGCGCGCAGGCGCCAGCAGCAGCGCGCACCCGGCGCTCGGCGGCGACCTCTAGCGAGCGTTGACGGACGCGGCAAACGGTTTACCGCTCCGGCGCAAAACCACCGACGACGACTCCGCGCAGCGCGAGCCTTCCGAAGCGGTGCGCTCCGTACAAGCGAGGGCAAGGGGGGAGGGGGGTTGGCTAGAGATGGCGCACGGTGCGCGGCGATCGCAGGGTGCGCTGGTTGGCGCTGGACGCAGGTCGAGGCGGCGCGACATCAGCGCGAGGCTGGGCGCTCGCGTCAACGCGAGCCGCGGCTCAGCGCGCGCTGGATGTCGTCGGGAGGCGCGCCACCATCGAAGCGCGCGATCGAACGCCCCGCGTGGTCGAGCACCACGAGCACCGGGACCGCGGTGACGTCCTTGAAGGCGCCGCCGCCGCGCAGGGTCGCGACGTCAGCCATCGCCACCGGGTAGGAGAGCTCGAGCGACTCCCGGAAGGCGATCGCCAGGTCGGCGTACTTGGGTGCTTCGAGCACCACCGCCACGGCGTTCGCGCGCGGGCGCTGGCGACGCAGCACCTCATCCACGCGCTTGGCCAAGGCCTGCGACGGGAGATCGAAGGTGGTGATGAAGAGCACCGCCGTCGCGCGGCCACGCAGCGCCTGACTCTCCACGTGGCCACCATCCGGCAGCGGGAAGCTGAAGCGCAGCGCGTCACCTGACGACTCGCTGCTCGGTGACGCCGCGCCCGACGCCCCCGGTGCGCCGCAGCCCATCACCAAGCCAGCGAGCACCCAACCGAGCGCCACCGCGGCCACGCGGCGCACGAACGGGACGTGCTCCGCGAGCCGAGCGCCTCGTGACGACACGCCGCCTCGCGACGACACGGCGCCTTGCAGCGACGCGGTGCTGTGTGACGACACGCCGCCACCTGAGAGCTCCACGCGCTGCACGGGCGCTGCCCTCACCTGCTCCCGAGCGGCGCGCCCACCGCCGCGGCGCGCTCAGCCACGGAGCGTCTCCGGCTCCGGCTGCTGCCCGAACAAATCCGCGAAGATGCAGAGCGCCTCCGGCAGCTCACGCCCGCTGCGCTGGTGCGCCACGATGGCGTAAGCCAGCTCGTCGACCACCGGCTTGAGCGGCGTGGGCTCGAGCCGCACGCCGCCTATCTGATGGCCGCCGCGCGGCGCCATGCGATCGTCGACGATTGGGTCGTGCTTCACCCAGCTGAAGCCGCGCCGGTCGTCGTAGGCGCAGGCCAGCACCTGGACGAAGTCGAGGTAAAGTGGGCTGACGATCGCCACCACCCGCTGCCCATCCCCCACCTCACCCCACAGGCAGCGGAGCGCGACGCGCGGGCTCGCCTCGGCCTCCGCCGGGCCGATCGCCGTGAGCAAGCGCTGTCGCCGCACCGGATCGGCCTCCACCGACAAGAGCGGCGCGTAGACCGCGATGCGCGGCACCGACACCCGCGGCGCGTCCTGCTCGAGCACGTCGAGCCAACGCTCGCGCCCCTCCGCGTCCAGCGCCTTGTACGCCATCGCCGCCGCGAGCGCGGCCTCCGCGTCACTCGCGAGCGCGTCGAGCCAAGCACACCACGCGTCGACGACGCGCGGCTCGACCCCCACGCGCGCCGCGGTGGGCAGCGGGGTGCGATCCGCTCGCGACGAGCGAAGCTCGAACGCCGAACCTACGTCAGGGGCATCGGGGGGCTCGCCCATGGAGGTCGTCACCGTAAGCGATGTGGGGTGGGCTCGCAACGCGCGCCGCACTCGCTCCAGTTCTCGCGGGAGTTCCAGGCTCTGCTTCCCATTGGCGCCGAGAGCTGCAGCACCTCACGCTGCGGTGCCGTCCAACCCCCCAAACCCGAACCTCCACGCTCGCGGGCTTCGAGCGCCTTCACCTTGCCTTGGCAAGGCGCGTGGCGGCCATCGATCAGGATCGCCACGTGTGTGAGGTGGTGTGTGGAGGTCTGCGCCGTGGTGCGCGCAGGGCTCACGTGAGCCGAAGCTCCTCACGCAGCTCACCGAGGAGCTCGTCGAGCTCCGCCTCGCGTGATGGGTGCACCACCAGCGTGACCTCGCCGCCTCGCTCCGCGAACAGCTGCGCGAGCCCCTCGCTCGCCTCGAGGATCCCCTTCAAGTACACGACGTCGCGCGCGGCGATCCGTAGCCGCCGGAGCGACACCTCAGGGCCCGCCACGGGCGCCGGCAGCTTGCCTCGCATCGCGCCCGGCCGTACTACCCCAGCCGATGCAAGGCAACACGGCAGCGCCCACGCGCTCAGCGAGCGAACCGGAGGACGACCTGATCTTGCCGGTGCTCCCGCCGCTCGAGGCAGACGACGAGCCGAGTGAGCTGCTCGATCCGAGCGAGCTGTTACAGCTGAGCTTCGACGACGCGGCGGACGACGATGAGCCGGAGGATTTCAGTCATGGCATCGAGCTCCCCGAGCTGATGGCAGGAGGCGATGACGAGCCGGACACCGCGCTGCCCCTCGATGACCTGGGGCTGATCCAACTGCCGCTCGCGAGCTCCACCGATGAAGAGGACGACGAGGCGCTGAACGTGGGTGAGCTCGTCGAGCTACCGGCCGCGGAAGATCCTGACGATCACGAGGGTCCGCTCGAAGCCTGGGCCCTCGACGGCGCGGCGCTCCCGGAGTTGGCTCCGGACGACGACGACGATCGGGAGCTGGATCTCAGTGAGCCGCTCACCGAGATGGAAGAAGAGCTGCCCGGGCTGTGGCCCGCCCGCGTGCTCTCGGAGCGACCCGTCGTCGCCATGTCCCCAGACGATCAGCCAACGGCCAACCACCCTTCGATCGCGCGCCTGGGGCACCGCAGCTTCCCCATGGTGGCGCTGGGGAGCGAGTACGAGCTGCTGCGCTCCCTCGACGATGGCGTCAGCTGGTGCCCCATCGTCAGTGACGCTGCCCCCGCCGCCTGGCTCCGCAGCAGCGACCTCAAGCTCCACGCGAGCGGCAGCTTGCTAGCGCTCGGCTCGGAGCGCCACGGCCTCGCGCTGTCCTCCGACGGCGGCCTCAGCTACACCGAGCTGAGCCTCACCGGGGTCACGGCGCTCGCCAGCGGCCGGCCAGCGGGCGAGACCATGCTGCTGTTCGTCGCTTGTTACGATCCGCTGCTCGACGAAGCGCGGATCCACGCGGTCGATCCGCTCGAGCTCGAGAGCCGCGTGATCGGCGTCATCCGCCCGCAGGACGCCGATCTCGATCTCCGGGTGCGCGATCTACATTACTCGCGGCGCGGGCTGATCGCGGTCGGCGACTTCGGAGCGATCCAGTTCGAGCCTCCGGCGCGCCGCGACGACGCCTGACGCTGCTCGCTTCGACGCGCAGGCGGCCGACGCCTCGAGCCGACCGCGACCCCATCGCGACCGCGCGGAACCACGAGGGGGTGGCAGCGCGCTCACCCCACCACGCGCGCCAGGGCGGCGGCGTAGAGCCACGCCTCCTCTTGCGCGCCTCGGGCGAGCGCGCCATCCCGGAGCCGCACGAGCACGCCGCGGAGCAAGGCCGCGAGCTCCGGGAGCGGCGCGTCGCTGTCTTCGAGCCGCGCCGACAAGAGCGCGTAGAGCTCGAGATCGGCGCCCAATCGCTCCAAGCTGAGCGCCAGCTCCAAGGCGACGTTGTCATCTTCTGGATCCGCCTCCAAGCGCCGCCGCAAGCGCTCGGCCGCCTCGTGGAGCGCCGCCTCACCCGAGTCCTCTTCGGAGTCGAGCACGTCGGCCGTCTGCTCCGTCCCCCAAGGTATCGTCGCGCGCTCGGACTCCGCGCGCTCGGGCGCCACGCTGGGCTCAGCCGAGCGGGGGCTCGCTGGAGGCACCACGGCGCCCTCCGGCCGCGCGGCGGTGCGCGTCGCTCGCCACGGCGGTGGCACGGAGCGCGCTGCGCGCTCCGGCAAGTCGATCCCGAAGCTCGAGGGGCTGCTCGCGTCGTCCAGCGCCACCAGCCGCGTCTCCCGCGAGGCGTCTGTCAGCGGTGCGCCGTCGGGCAAGCCTGCGCGCGACCGCGCCACCTCTTCCGCCGCCGTGCGGTACGCCGCGGCGATCTCGGCGTCATGCGGCGCGAGCCGCAGCGCCACCGCCAGGTGCCGCTCCGCGGCGTGCCAGTCACCCAGCCGCTCGCGCTCGAAGCGCGCGGCCTCGGCGAGCCAAGCGGCGCCCCCCGCAGCGAAGCTGGGCTGCGCGTCGTGGCTCGTGAGCGCCTGGAGCGCCGCCCGCAGCCGCCCGTAGGCCTGACTCGCGCCCGCCAAGTCCCCGAGACGCGCGCGCAGCCGCCCCTCGAGCGCGCGGGCGCGCAGCGCGTCCGCGTCGCCGCCGGTCACCGCGCGCAAGCGCGCGATCGCCGCCGGGACATCGCCCATTTCCGCGAGGATTTGCGCCAGATCGATCAGGGCCCCTGATGGCACCCGAGCGGCGCGCTCACCGAGCTCGATGGCGCGCCCCAAGAGCGCCACGGCGCGCGCGCCGCGGCCCGCTGAGGAGAGCGCCCGCGCGAGGCCCCAGGTCGCCTCGGCGTCCTCTGGGCAGTAGCGCACCGCGCGCTCGAACCAGCGCCCCGCGTGCTGCAGGTAGCCCGCCTGAAGCAGGCGCTGCCCGGCGCGCAGGCACACCGCGTGGCGCCCGCTCACCACGGTCTGAATCGCCTCCAGCTGCTCCAAGTCGCCGAGCGCCCCCGTGAGCTCACCCCGCTCGAGCCGGTGCTCCACCCGCGCCCAACGCGCCGCCTCCAGCGCTGGCGCCACCGCCACCGCGCGCTCGAGCGCGTGCTCCACGGCCCCCGCGGGCGCGCCCAGCTCCGCCGCGCCGGCGCGCGCCAGCTCGGCCACCTCGAGCCACCCGAGCGCGGCGAGCGGCGCGAACACCTCGGCGCTCGCCAGCGCCTCCGCCGCCGCCTGCGCCCCGTGCAAGTCGCCCGAGTGCGCCAAGAGCTCCACCCCCACCACCCCGGCGGCCGCCACCGGACCACACTCCACCAGGAGCCCCAGCGCCGCCTCGCGCCGGTCGTCCGTCCACACGTCCAGCTCGGCGATCTGCCGCGCGATCTCCAAATGACGCGGCGCCTCACCCAGCGCCGTCAGGTAGAGCTGACGAGCCGCCGCCGCGTCCCCCGCCGCCAGCCGATCGTCCGCCTCGCGCGTCAGCTCCGCGAGCTCCAGCGCCCGCGCGACGCGCGGGCTGTACTGGAGCGGGGGCTGCCGCCGATCGAAGCGCAGGAGCAGCTCGTCAGCTCCAAGTACCAGCTCCCCGAAGCGCACCCCGCGCGCCTCGGGCGCGCGCGCGCCGAGCGCCGGCAACAGCCGCCGCGTGAGCGCCGTCGCCAGCTGGCCCAAGCGATAGCGCCGCCCCGAGCGCTCCCCCAGCCGCCCCAGGCACGAGTCCAAGGCGCGCAGCGCGCGCCCGAGCGCCGGCTCACCCAACCCCGCGCCGCGCTCGGCGCTCACCACCAAGTCGACGTCACCCTCCGCCGGCGCCCACAGGAGCTCGAAGGCCAGCGCCTGCGTCCCCGAGTGGAGACCCACCGCGAGCCCACCCGGCACCCCCCACAGCCGCACTTCGGTCAGTTGAGCTGCCTGCTCCCCGTCACCGAACGCCGCCGCGAGCCCGCGCCTCGCCCAACGCACGAGGTCCGCGAAGGCGAGCGTCAACTCCCCCCGCTCGAGCACCCCGCGCCGATGCCGAAACGCCGGCACGCCCCCAGACAAATCCACCGGGAAATTCAAGCCAGGTAGGCTCACCACCAATTCGCTCACCGAGAGCGGCCCCAGCTCGATCGGCTCGTACAGCTCCAGCGCCAGCGCCCCGCGCGCCGCTGCTAGCCGGAGCGGCGAGCGCTCGCCCAGCTCACGGGGCGACGCCGGGCTGTTGCCGAAGGCGCGGGCAGGACGGACCACCACGAGATGGTATCAGGCGCCGATCCCAAGGCGCTATTTCCGCACACGCTTGCCGCAGCCACGAGTCAGGGCGGGTTTGAAACCCGCCCCTACCTTCGCACCTCGATAGGTGCATATGGAAGCTCCTCGATGGCTCAGGCTGTGGACTGCACCAAGAGACAAAAACGACCCGCGGCCGGCTGCTCCGAGCGCGCCGACCGCGGGGGTGAAGGTGATGGGAGCTGACCTAGTGACTCAGCCCTCGTCGCGCTTCTTCTTCATGGTGTCGATCAAGCCGGACCAGCCCTTCTTCTTCAGCACGCGGCGGAACTGGCTGCGGTAGCCGCGGGTGAGGCTGGAGCCCTCGGTGACGATGTCGACGATGCGCTGATCCTTCGAGCCCTTCACCAGGTAATCGATGCTGATGGGCTCCTCACGCGCGTCCTTGGTGTTCTTCGCGACGGTGCGCACCAGGGCGACGCCGTCATCCTTCGTCTCGCCCTTGAAGCTCACGGAGTAGCCGAGCGTCTTGCGGAGGTTCTTCTCGTAGGCGCTCTGGATCAGTGACTTCAGCAGCGAGGTGAACTCGGCGCGCTCCTCGGCGCTGCGCCGCTTCCACTCGGCGGAGCCGAGCGAGCGCTTCGCCAGCTCGTCGTAGTCGAGGATCTGCTCGAAGACGCCGTGGATGGCCTTGGTGTTCGCCTCGGACTTTGGCTTCTTCAGGAGACCGGTCAGCTCGGACTGGCGCGTCTTGACGAAGTCCTCCGCGGTGCCGGCCAGCGCGACGCTGGGCAGCACCAGAGCGAGGACCAAGGAGAGGAGGCTGAGGAGGCGATGTCGGGTCATAACAAGCTCGCGGATCATGGGGTCTGTGCGGTGATACGCAACTGGGGTGCCAATCCATCCAAAAGCCGCCACATCAAGCCGCGTTAGCGCGCGGCCAGTCAGCGAAAAATCTAATGATTTCAAGAGTTTAGGTAGATTGGATCGGCCACGGGGCCGCTCGAATCGAGCGAGCGAGCGCTCCCCAGCGCTCTCCCCACGCGGCCTCCAACGCGCGGCCTGTGCCTCCGCGGCACAGCGCGAGCGGCGCCGCGAGTTCACGCGGCGTGCTCGGTCTCATCCTCCCGGGCGTCACTCAGTCGCGACCGCGCGGCACCAAGCCAGCGACCTACAGTGACCTGCCAAACCCCCAACCCCAAGACCATACCATCTCCAAGGTGCGCCGGATGAACCACCTGATCGCCGTGGGCAGCGCCGAGGAGGCGCTCGACGCGGACAGGAGGACAGGGAGGTCTGTTGGAGTCAGGAGGAGGACGCCATGAGGCGACACCTCGGACGCGCTGCGTGAGTCACACCGCGCCTGAATCAGGCGCGCGCGGGGTGCGCACTTGGAAGCGGGCGCCGCGGCCTTCGGCGCTGTCCACCGTGATCTCGAAGCCGTGCTCGTCGACGATGCGCTTCACCACGGCGAGCCCCACCCCGGTGCCCTTCGAGCGCGTGGTGAAGAAGGCGTCGAACAGCTGCGCCTTGGCGGCCTCATCGATGCCGAGCCCGTCGTCTTCCACGCTGAGCAGGTAGCCGTCCTGATCTTCCTCGAGCCGCACGCGCACCTCGTCCCCCGCGCTGCTCGCCTGCACGCCGTTGCGCACCAGGTTCCACACCAGCTGCCGGAGCTGCGCGCCGTCCGCCACCACCTCCGCGTGGGGCAAGCCGAGGTACACCACGCGCACGTCGCTCACCGAGCGTCCGAAGCTCGACGCCAGCTCCACCACCTCGCGCGCGGTGACGGCGAGATCCATCGGCCTGAGGTTGGGCCGCCGGGGGCGCGAGAGATCCATCATGTCAGTCACCAGGTCATTCAGGCGCGCCGACTCACGCTGGATGATCTCGCACAGCTGCTTGTCCTCCTCGGCGAGCGCCGGGCTGTCGCGCAGGAGCTGGATGGAGCCCGAGATGGAGCCCAGAGGATTTCGGATCTCGTGGGCGAGCCCCGCCGCCAAGCGACCGAGCGCCGCCATGCGCTCCGCCTGCTCCGCGCGCTCCTCCGCCGCCTGCAGCTGCCCCCCCGTCTTGGTCAGGCGCTCGGCCAAGGTGCCGCTCAAGAGCATCACCACGCCGATCACCAAGATGTTCACGATCGCGTGGTAACGCAGCTCGGTGGCCGTCCAGCGATAGGCCTCGATCGGCTGATCCGGAGGCGGCAGCAGCCAGCCTTGGTCAAGTGAGATGACGAGCGTCGCGTAGAACGCCACCGCGGACAGCGCCGCGATGCTGGCGCCACGAAACCCGGTGAGGAACGCCCCCACGGCGCAGCTCAGGCCGTACAGCGAGACCGCGCCGCTCGAGGCGCCGCCCGACAGGTACGCGAGCACCGTCCAAGCCAGCTGATCGAACACCAGCTGCACGTCCGCCAGCCGCTCGACGAAGCGGCCCGAGCGCAAGATCGCCGCGTACACGCCGGCGAGCACGAACGAGCTCGCCAAGGTGAACAGCGCCGCCCTAGGGGTGAACGCGTCGAGGCTCGCGCGCACCCCGAGGCTGCCGAGCAAGATGGCGAGCAAGAGCACCCGCGCCCCCGTGAGCCACACCAGGCGCCGCGGCAGCGCCGCGCCCGCGAGCGCGTCGGGGATCCCGAGGGAGAAGCGCATGTCAGGCCGTCAGACCAACCCCGCGAGTGGACGAGCGCCGCGGACGAGCCACGCGAGACGGACGCTGCGAACGAGCCACGCGGAAACGAACGCTCCAAGCGCGGCGCGCTACTCGCCCTTGATGTTCCCAGCCAGGTCGAAGATGGGCAGGTACATCGCGGCGAGCACCACGCCCACCATGCCGCCGACGCCCACCATCAAGATGGGCTCGATCATGCTGGTCATGGCGGCGACGGCGATGTCCGTCTCCTCTTCATAGAAGTCAGCTATCTTGTTGAGCATCTGATCGAGCGCGCCGGTCTGCTCACCGACGGCGATCATCTGCACCACCATGTCCGGGAAGACCTTGGCCTCCATCAGCGGGTCAGCCATGTTCTGACCCTCGCTGATGCGGCGCCTCACGTGCATGATGCCCTCCTCGATCAGCACGTTGCCTGACGTCTTCGCGCAGATCTCCAGGGCGTCCAAGATGGGCACACCGGACTGAAGCAGCGTGCCGAGCGTGCGCGTGAAGCGCGCGACCGCGATCTTGCGGAGCACCCCGCCGATGATCGGGAGGTTCAGCAGCATGCGGTGGAAGAAGCGCTTCCCCTTGGGGGTGCGGTTGGCGTAGCCCACGCCGAAGATGACGCCGAACACCACCAGCGCGATCAGCGGCAGGTAGGTGATGAAGCCGTTCGACAGCGAGATCATGAACTGGGTCAGCTTCGGCAGCTGCGCCTTGCCGCCGCCGAAGTCCCTGAACATGCCCTCGAAGGCGGGGATGACGAAGGTGAGCAAGATGGTGAGCACGCCAGCGGCGACGGTGACCACGATCGCCGGGTACACCAGCGCGCCCCGCACCTGACTCACGAGCTTGGCGCGCTTCTCTAAGTAGACCGAGAGGCGCGCCATGATGGAGTCGAGGATGCCGCCCACCTCGCCCGCTTGGACCAGGTTGACGAACAGCTCGTCGAACACCTTGGGGTGCCGGCGCAGCGAGTCGCTGAAGGTGGCGCCCTGCTCCACGGAGCTCTTCACGTCCTGCAGCACCCCAGCGAAGAGCTTGTTTTTCTGCTGGTTGGCGAGGATGTCCAGGCACTGCACCAGGGGCAAGCCGGCGTCGACCATGGTGCTGAAGAGGCGCGTGAAGGTGACCAGCTCCTTGGTGCTCACCCCGGAGCCGAACTGGATATTGAAGCCCTTGCTGCGCTTCTTGACCTTGACCGGGCTGAGCTGCTGCTGGCGAAGCTTGGCGTTGACGGCGTCCTCCGTCTCCGCCTCCATCACGCCCTTGCGAACCTCACCGCTCCTGGCGCGCGCTTCCCATGCAAACTCAGCCATCGATAACCAGATCCTGCTGGGCCCGCCTACTCGGGAGAACAGCACCTGCCAGCGTACCGCGCGGGCGCGCACCTGGTCAAAACCCCGCCGCGCCCGCCGCGCGCCGCCCTCGCCCGTCGGGCGCAGCATGCAGCGCCACATCCCGCTGCCACGCGGCTTGCCCGGCGGGACACGGGCGCTCTAAACCGAACGGGTGACGTCGCTCAGTCAGGTGCTGGACTCAACGAGCTGCCGGGCGCTCAGCCAGGAGCTGGGCGCGATCGCCCGCGAGGAGCTGCTCCCCGCCAGCCCCGGCGGTGTGCTCGCCGCCGCGCGCCGGGCGAGCGTCACCGCGCCCTGGGAGATCGGCGCCGCGGCGGTGGGTCAGCTGGCCCTTGACGACGCCACCCCGGTCGGGCTCGACACCCTGTATGACCTCGCCAGCGTCACCAAGCCGTTCGTCGCCTGCGCCGCGCTGAGCCTCACCCGCGGCGACCCCGCCCTGCTCCGCACCCCGCTCGGCGCGCTGCTGCCCGCGGCCATCGGCACCCCGAGCGAGCCCACGCCGCTCGAGGCGCTGCTCTGCCACCGCGCCGGGCTCGAGGCGCATCGCCCGCTGTACGAGCCGCTCACGCGCGGCTCACCCGTCGATCGTGAGGCCTCCCTGCGCATCGCCGCGGAGGCCATAGGCAGCGAAGAGGTGAGCCCGCCTGCCTTGTACAGCGACCTCGGCTACCTGCTGGCGGGCGCGGCGCTGGAGCGCAGGAGCGGGCTCCCGCTCGCCGAGCTGCTCGAGCAGGTGCTCACGCCCTGGGAGCTCGGGGGCACCTGCTGCGCCGCCGCGGAGCTCACGCAGGGCGGGCGGCACGCCGCACGTCAGGTCGCCCCCACGGAGGACGTCGCCTGGCGCGGCGGACGGGTGTGGCGGGTGGTGCACGACGAGAACGCCTTCGCGCTGGGGGGTTTGGGCGTGTGCGGACACGCGGGGCTCTTCGGGGACGTCCAGGGGGTTTTGGGGTTTGGCAGGTCACTGCTCGAGGAGTTGACGACGCCGGGCGTGGGTCGCTTGCCGGCTGGGGCGCTGCGAGCGGCGCTCGAGCCGCGCGCTGGGGGTAGCTACCTGCTCGGCTTCGATGGGCGGTCCCCGGAGGGCTCCTCCGCGGGCACGCGGTTCAGCCTGGCGAGCTTCGGGCACCTGGGCTTCACCGGGACCAGCCTGTGGTGTGATCCAGAGGCTCAGGTGGTGGTGGTGGTGCTGAGTAACCGCGTGTGCCCCACGCGGGACAACCCGAGGCTCCGCGCGGCGCGGCCCCGGATCCACGACCGGGTGCACCGGCTGCTCGTGGGATGACCTGGGTCGGTGGGCGCGCGGGCGCGCCGCGGCGCCACGTGAGGGCCTGGCGTGTCCTTGCTGGCGGTGGCGTCACAGTGCGGTGCCGTCGAACCCCCCGATCCCCCTCGAGCACAGCAACGGCGACCGCGAGCCCTGACGAAAGCCACCCTCGGGCCACCTTGTGCCTCGACCTGGGGGAGGTTTTGAGCTTTAGTGCGCCGCGCCTGAGCCCTGCTGGTGGTGTCGCTCGCCTCTCCGAGGTCGAGCGGCGCGGTCGGAGGGGGTGCGCCAAGGCCCGCGACGTGGGGCTGGAGCGCGACTCTCCTTGGCTTGAGGCCCGTTAGCAGGCAGGATTAGACGCGCCCATGTGGAAGCTCTCGATCGCCGATGATCAGGCCAACACGACGGTCGTCAACCTCACCCGGGACGAGTACACCGTGGGTCGGGCTGAGGACAGCGCCGTCCGCCTGACTGAGCGCAACATCTCGCGGCGCCACGCGCGCCTGCGGCGCCAAAGCAGCAGCTGGGTGATCGAGGATCTCGAGAGCTACAACGGCTGCTACGTGAACGGCACCCGGGTGGGCGGAGTGCACCCCCTGGAGCATGGGGACTTGGTGCAGCTCGGCGACTACCGGCTGGAGCTGCTGGACGAGAGCGCCGTGGCGGTCGAGGGTGCCCCTGGCGCCACGCTGCCCGCCATGCCGCGCGGAATCGCGCTGCTCGATCAGCCCGATCGCCTGGTGATGCTGGTGGGTCCCACGCCGGGCGCGGAGTTCCCCCTGGCGCAGGAACCGCTGATGATCGGGCGCGGGGAGGAGTGCCCCATCTCCATCAACCACAGCTCGGTGAGCCGGGCTCACGCCGAGATCCGACCCGCGGCGGGCGGCCGCTATGAGCTGCTCGACAAGGGCAGCGCCAACGGCGTCCGCATCAACGGGGTCGAGCTGCAGCAGGGCCTGGTCGACTCGCGGGATTTGATCGAGCTCGGGGACGTGGTGCTCAAGTTCATCCCCGCCGGGCAGATCTACAAACCGGGCGCCGATGAGAGCCAGCAGATCGAGATGGCGCCCGCGTCCCTCGATGGCTTCCTCGCCTACCCTCCCTCGGAGCAGGCTCGCCCGCAGGGGCTGCCCCCGGTGGCGAAGCTCGCGCTGGGCGTGCTGGGGCTGGGCGCGCTGGTGCTCCTCGGCATGTACACGCTGGGCGGCCCCAAGGCGCAGGAGACGAGCCCCGCTGCGGTGACCACCGCCACCGATCCAGCGGCGGAGACGCTCGCCGCGGCCAAGGCCTTGCTCGACCAAGGGGACCTGGAGGGAGCGCACCGTCGCGTCAACGAAGGGATCCCGGAGAGCAGCAACGCACGCCAGTCGGACGACTTCCGCGAGATCGAGGCGAAGTGGGCAGATTCCCTGTTCAAGCAGGCGAGTGAGACGGACGACCTCGACGAGAAGAAGAAGCTGCTCGACCGCATCGCCAAGGCCACCGGCGTCGATTCCACGCGGAGAAAGCAGGCGAGCGCCGAGCTCGAGAAGCTGAGCGGCGACGGCGTGGACGTCAGCGAGTTGCCGCAGATCCCCAAGGTGGAGGCGAGCCAGGCCGCGGCGCCCGCGAGCGCGCCGAACGACGGGCTGGTGCGCAAGAACCCCTTCGACGCCCCGGCGCCGAAGGCCGCCGCGGAGCCGAAGACCGCCGCGGCGCCGAAGGCCGCCCCCACCCCGAAGGCTCCGCCGAAGAACGCCATCGACGACGCGGCGAGCGGCGACCGAGCGAAGAAGACGGCCGCCAAGGACGCGCTGCTCGCGAAGGCCAACTCGGGCAACGCCAGCGCCCAAGAGCTGCGGATCTTACGCGGGCTGTGCCGTCAGCTGGGGGACGCTGGCTGCGCCGCGCGCGCCGAGGCGCTGCTCGCTTCAGCCAAGTGAGCCGTGGCGGCGCAGGATCAGGCTGAGGTCCGGGTTCAAGGCCCCACGCTGCAGCGGCCGGCGCGCGCGCTGCTGTCGACGCCGGTGATCACGGCGACGCTGGTGGTGGCGCTGGGCTGGCTGTTCGGGCGCGCGCCAGGGCTCGATCGCGTGGCCCTGTTCGAGCCGGTGCCTGAGCCCGCCGAAGCCACCGAAGCGGTCCCCGCGCCGGTGCTCGAGCTGGGCGAGGCGACGCTCCCCACCGAGACCACCGAGCGCCCCGAGCTGGCGCAGCCCGAGACGGTGGATCTGAACCGCGCGAGCCGCGTGCGCCCGGGCGCACCTGGTGGTCAGGCACCGTTACCACCTATCGAGGTGGAGAAGCCGCCGGTGCCGATCGAGGATCCGAGCGGCGTGGCGCTCGACGGCTTCTACCGCGCGCTCAGCGCCGTGCAGCGCAAGGAGCCGGGCGCCATCGCGCGGGTGCTGCACCACGGCGACTCGATCGTGGTCTCGGACTACGTGAGCGGCACCTTGCGGCGCAAGCTGCAAGAGCAGTTCGGTGACGCGGGCCATGGCTTCGTGCTGATGGCCAACGCCTGGCCCGCTTATTTCCATAACGATATTTCTCGCTTCGCCTCCAGCGGCTGGAAGGTGAGCCGCATCGTCGGCCCGCTCACCCCGGACGGGCTGTATGGCCTCGGCGGCGTGAGCTTCCGCGCGCCGCCGGGCTCCCGCGCGCGCTTCGGCACCGCCAAGAGCGGCCGCTTCGGGCGCGCCGTGTCGCGCTTCGAGATCGCCTACGTGCGCGAGCCGAACGGCGGTGAGCTGCGGCTGAACCTGAACGGCGAGCTCCACAAGACCTTGAGCACCCAGGGTGAGCGCACGGAGGTGGCCTACGAGCGCATCGAGGTGCCGGACGGCAGCCACGAGCTCGAGGTGGTGACCACGCGCGGCACCTCGCGCGCCTTCGGGGTGGTGATGGAGCGCGACACGCCGGGCGTGGTGCTCGACGCGCTCGGGGTGCAAGGCGCGCGGATCCGCTTCTTGGATCAGCAAGACGACGCGCACTGGGCCGAGCAGCTGAGGTGGCGCGCGCCGGCGCTGCTCATCTTCCAGTTCGGCGCCAACGAGAGCGGGGATGGCTTCGCCTACCCGATGGAGGACTATCACCGCACGATGAAGGCGGTGCTGGAGCAGGCGCGGCGCGCGGTGCCGAACGCAGGCTGCCTGGTGCTCGGCGCCATGGATCGCGCCGAGAAGCGCGGCGCGGCGCTCCAGAGCATGGCGGTGATCCCAGCGCTGGTGAAGGAGCAGCGCCGCGCTTCGGCGGAGGTGGGCTGCGCGTTCTGGGACACCTACACCGCGATGGGCGGGCCGGGCTCGATGTCCGCTTGGGTGACGCGCGGCTTGGGCCAAGCGGACCTCACGCACCCGACGGGCAGCGGCTCGGAGGTGCTCGCGAGCTGGGTGTTCCGCGCGCTGATGGCGGGCTACGACGCGCACCTGGCGAAGGAGCGCTGAGGCGCCTCACCAGCGGGCTCCGAGGGCCTAAGCGGCGGCGTGCGGCTCAGCTCAGCAGAAGCCCAAATGGCGCCCGGCTGACTAATGCGAGCCTCCACGCCCTCAGGAGCCTCCACGCCCGACACGCGCGGATACATCGCTCACCTGACTACCTCTGAGAGCCCGCGGGCGCCAGCAGCTCGAAGGCCCGCTCGCCGAGGCGCCCGTAACCCTTGGGGGTGAGGTGGATGAGGTCTTGAGCGGCGAGCGGCGGCACCTCACGTGACCAACGGAGCGCGCTCTCCTCACCCCCCATCGCCTCGAAGGTGCTGAAGTAGGCGCAGCCGAGCTCCTGAGCGACCACGCGCTCCAAGGCGTCGATCTCGACGATGCGCGGCAGCGTGCGCCCGCCGCGCACCCAATCCGTGGGGCCGAACAGGGCGCAGCTCGCTTCGGGCGCCGCCTCACGCACCCGCTCGAGCAGCGCGCGGAAGTGCTCCCGGTAGCGCTCCACCGGGGTGTTCGCGCCGGCCTCGTTCGTGCCGTACGCCATCACCACCAAGCTCGGCGCCCGCGCGCGCAGCGCGCTGACGAACGACTCGCGCCCCCAGGCCAGCGCCGTCGCCACCCGCGCGCCGTTGATGCCCAGGGTGTCGACGACGATGCCCGGCTCGCTCCCCTCCACGGTGAGCCCGAACAGCTCGGGCTGACCACCACGGCGCGCGATGGTGAGCGCCGCGCTCGCCGGCCCGCTCAGCTGGAGCTGCTCCACCTCCCCCACCCTCCGCGCGGTGACGCGCCGCTCGTCACCGCCCAGCGACACCCCGAGGCGACTCGCGGAGTCAGGCATGCGATACCAGAGTGACCAGCGGGCCTGACCTTTGAGCGCGCCCTCGCGCAGCCGCAGGCGCACCCGCGCGTCGGCGCTGACCGGCGCCGTGCGGATCCCCCCGAGGCCGAGCGTGGGGTCCTTCAGCGGCGATGACGAGGCGGGCTGTGACGGGAGCTGGGACCACTTGCCGTCCACCTCGATGGCCAGCGAGGCGTGGCGGTAGCGACTCAGGCCCACGTACACGAAGCCGGGGCCACCGACGCCGTAGCGCGCGCCCATTTGTTTCCTCACGGAATCAGTCCAGAAGTCGGCGGCGGTGTGCGAATCGCCGAGCCAGGCGACGCGCACCGGGGCGCTCCGCTCGCCGCTCGTGAGCGCCGCGAGCGCCGCGTGGAAGTGCTCGAGCGGCCCTGGGGCCGCCGCGGCGCCCGCATCGCCCAGCTCCAGCGCGGCGGAGCCAGGGGGCGCCGCGCTGCCGAGCGGCTGCGCGGACGCGCTCCCCATATTACCTTGTGGAAACTCAGCGCTGCTCGGCGCCACCACGGCGGAGCCCAGCGGGGCGCCCTGCGCGCCGCTGCCCGGCTCACCTCGTGAAGGCGCCTCGGCCCCGCTCGAGGCCCGACCGCAGGTCACCATCACCACCAGGCTCGCGACCACCAGCGCCGCCGCGAAGGGCGCTTGCAGCTTGGACGCGAGCGATCGGCGCTCCTCCGCCGGCTGCGTCGCGCAGGGCTGCTGACCGTTAGGAGAGCTGACAGGAGCCGGCGGCTCTGGGTCGCTCACGTCGGCCCCAGGCTCGTCTCGTCTTCGCTCAGCCACTCGGGCTCCCCCTTACGCGAGCTCTCCAGCCGGAGCCGCACGAACTCCACCATGCGCTCGAGGTAGCTCTTGAGCGGCGGGCAGCGGACGCTGCCGCTCAAGAGCTCGTCGGCGTGCGAGCTGTCGTAGCGCACGCGCGTCGCGAGCAGGTGGATCATGGCGCGCTGGCTCCCGGAGATGTGGCTCAGCCCGGGCACGCCGAGCACCGCCTGGGCGATGGGGCTCGGGATGAAGCGGGTGGAGAGCTTGCGCCCCGCGGCCGCGGCGACCAGCTCGAACACCTCGCGCACGTCGAGCGGCTGCGGATCGGCCAGGTGGAGCGTGCGCCCCACCGCCGCGGGGAGCCGGCTCACGTGCTCGGCGGCGGCCACCACGAAGTCGATGGGCACCAAGTTGAGCCGCGCGTCGCCGCGAGCCGGCAGCGGGATCGGCACCTCGCTCGGCGTGCTCAGGATGACGCGCATCATCATGTACGGCCCGTCGAAGCGATCCACCTCCCCCGTGCGCGAGTCGCCCACGATGTGCGTCGGCCGCACCACGCACAGCGGCAGCTCCCCCATCTTGGCGCGCGCGATGCGCTCGGCGCGCGCCAGCGTCTGCTCCACCGGCGAGCGGAACGACTGACCGACGTTCAGCTCGTGCTCATAGACCACGCCGCTGCGATCCCCCGCGACGCTGGCGCTCGAGTGGATGACGATGCTCTGAAGCGCGCTGCAGCTCCTGCCAAGCTCCAAGATCTCCCGCGTGGCGCCGAGGTTCACCTCCATCGCCATCGCGCGTGACACGCCAGGGTAAGTCACCTGCGCCAGGTGGTGGATGCGGTTCACGCGCGAGCCGAGCTCGCGGTACTCCGCGCCGGAGAGCCCGAGATCCATCGCGGCGGCGTCGCCCTCCATCACCACCAGCCGCTCGCGCTCCGAGTGACTCAGCCCCGCCTGGTGCAGCTCCGCCTCGCGCCGGAGCTTCTCGTGCACCACCACGTAGACCAGGCTCCGCGGCCGCACCTTGAGCAGGTGGTCGACCATCTTGCGGCCGCGGAACGCGGGGTAACCCGTGACCAGGGTGACTTCGTCGTAGGGCATGGGGCTAACGCCTGAGGAAGAGCCGCGCGGTGGACTGCAGCGCGAGCTGATCGATGTCCACTCGCAAGGTAGCCTGACCTTCACGGCGCCCGAACACCACCAGCACGGCGGACTCCTTCCCCTGCGCGGAGCCCAGCAGGTTCGGCTGCACCAGCGCGGCGAACGTCGCCTCGAGCTTGGCCCGCTCGAGCTGCGTCGCGAAGCTGGGTTGGGCAGCCAAGCTGTCTTGCTCCGTGAGGCGGACCAAGCGGCTCAGCGCGGGCCCCGCCTCCTGCGCCAGCACCGCTTGGAAGCCGTGCTCTGGTGCGGCGCGCCACAGGAACTCGAAGCGCCGCGACTCCACCTTGAGGGCCGGCGCCTTGCCCGCGGCGGTCGCCTTGGGCAAGAGCTCGATCGCGATGCGATCGGGCGCTGGCGTCACGCCGTCGGCCTTGCCCTTGCCGAGCTGCGTCTTCACGGGCCCGATGAACTCCCGGATCGGCTCGGCGAAGGCGGGCAGCTGCAGCAGCGCGCGCGCCTCACGGATCCCACGGCTGAGCTCGGCTGCGTCCGTCACGCCGCCGCGCAGGAACACCGACAGCTCACGATCTTCCGGCACCCCCGAGCGCGCGAGGAAGAGCGCGACGTGATCGCCGCGGCCCGCGGCGAGCGCGGTGAGCGCGCTGCCGAGGCGCTTGCGATCGGCTTCGGGGAGGCGCTCACCGAGCAGCTTGGCGAAGCTCTCTTCGCTCGCCTTGGCGCTCTCGGCGCGCCCCGCCGCCGTGCTCTGACTGAACAGCGCCGCCGCGGTGTCGCGCGGCAGGGCGCCGAGCGCGGTGAGCGGCCCCACCACCATCTCGTCGACCAGCGTCTTGGCCTCCCCAGTCGCCTTCGGCACCACGCTCAGCTCGGCCTCGAGGTGCGCCGCCTCGGGCCGCACCACCAGGCGCGCCACCTCGGCGCCCTCGAGGATCGCCGCGAGATCACTCACGGCGCCGTCGATGCCGAGCACCGCCGCCGCCGGATCGCCAAAGTCAGGTGCCCTGCCGTCACGCTGCTTGCGCGCCTCGACGTCCGCCGCCTCCAGCTGCTCGCGGCGCTTCTTCCACACCTCGCGGATCCGCTTGGCGAGGGTGCCGCTCAGCACCTCCTTCGGCGAGGTCACCACGATGGGCTCCTTCGCGGGCGGGCTGCCTGGCAGCGTGCGTGCCACGTAGGGCCCCGCCAGGGTGAGGGCCTCGCGGCGCGAGGCGATGAGCAGGTAGTTGCCGATCACGCCGAGCCCCAGCGTCGCGTCCTTGCCCGGGTTCTTGGCGATCAGCTCGGTGACGCCGCTCGCGGTGTCCGGCTTCGCGTCGAAGCGCGCGTCGGCGCCGCGTGAGGAGGCGGCGATCAGCTCGCGGCCGCTCCGCACGTGCACCCCGATCACCACCGCGAGCTCGGCCTCCCCCACCTCCACCAGGGCGCCATGCACGGGCACCTTGGCGTCCACGCTGGAGGACACCGTGGGCGGCAAGCCGGTGAGCGTCGTCACCAACACCGGGAAGCTCGAAGGGAGCAGCGCCGCGCCCGGGCCAGCCAGCGCGCGCAGCCGCTCCCAGGTGGCGCTCGGCGCCGCCACCGCGATGTCCGCCAGGTGAGCCGCGGGGGCCGGCACCGGCGAGAGATCGACGACCGCGCTCGCCGAGGGGGCGCCCTTGCTCGACGCTCCATCGTCACAGCCGGTCCCCAGCGCGAGCACCGCCGCGCACAGCCACCCCCCCACGCGCCCCGCCTTGAGGCGCGCCTGACTCAGGCCGCGCGCACCCAGTTCACTCGAGCTCAGTCGCATCGGCGACAATCTACCCGAGTCCGCCCGAGCAGCTAGCCCAAACAGCCCCCACGCAGGACTCCGTTCGAGCGCGCGGCGTGGTGATGATGGACGCGCCGGCTAAGACGACGGACGGCTTAGAACGGGATGTCGTCGTCACCGCCGTAGTCAGCGTCATCGTAGCCGCCGCCACCGGTGGGCTCGGGGCCACCGCCACCGTAGCCGCCGCCACCCCCACCGCCGTAGCCACCACCGCCGCCCTCACGCGGCCCACCGCCGCCGCCGCCGCGCCCCGCGAGGATCACCTCACGCGCGATGACTTCCGTGCGGTAGCGCTTCTGACCATCCACCTCATAGCTGGAGGTGCGCAGGCTGCCTTCGACGAACAGCCGCGAGCCCTTCTCCAAGAACTTCGCCAGCGCCTCACCGCGCTTGCCCCACACGACCACTGAGTGCCACTCCGTGCGCTCTTGCCGCACGCGGTTCTTGTCCAAGTAAGACTCACTGGTGGCGAGCCGCAGCTTCAGGACCGCCTGGCCACCCCCCGTCATCCTGAGCTCAGGGTCCGCCCCGAGGTTTCCGAGTAGCATCACGCGGTTCAGTCCTTCTGCCATCACGCCTCCTAGCAAGGCGGGTGTGGTCGTTTCGGCGGAGCGAGTCAAGGCATGAGCCGCACCCTGACAAACAACGACCTACCTCCGCGCTGCTTGGCGATGGGCGCCAGCGCCATCACCTCGACGCCCATCGCCTGGGCGCCCATCACCTCGGCCGGGTGCGCGCGGCGCGGTGCAGGCAAACCCCCAAAACCCCCGACCACCGCGTCACCCGCGTTCATCAAGCGCGTTCATCGGACCGCGCTCGTCAGACCGGCTCGTGAGGCGCGCTCGACGGCGCGATCAAACGCTGCGGCGAATCAACCTGAGGGACGGCGCGAACCAACGCCGCGGCGAATCAAACGCTGCGGGACGACGCGGCTCGAGCGCCCTCGAGCTCGCGCAGCATCCCCAACACCTCGCTCCGCAGATCACGGAGCCCCAGCATGAGCTTGGCTGGCGGCTCCACAGCCTGGCGGCCCGCATCCGCCTCAGCGAGCGCGGGCGCTGGGCTGGCATCGGGCGCCACCTCCGCCACCTCGGGCGCCGCTGTTCGGAGCTGCTTGCGCGCTCCCGCGATGGTGTAGCCCTGCACGTAGAGCAGGTCCTTCACCCGGAGCAGCTTGTCGACGTCGCGCCGCGAGTAGATGCGCTGCCCCTTACGCGACTTCTGCGGGCGGATGGTCTTGAACTCCGTCTCCCAGTAACGGAGCACGTGCGGCTCCACCCCGACGATCTCCGACACCTCACCGATGCGGTAGTAGAGCTTCACCGGCGCCGCTTTGAGATCCGCCACCCGCGCATGCTCGCGCGCCGCGCCAGCCGCCGCAAGCCCCTTCCGCCGCCCACCGCGAAGGCCCACTCACTCCAATGACTGCCTACGATGACTGCGCCGTCACGCCGGGGTGCCCTCTTCGCCGCTGAGGTCGAAGTAGAGCTCCTCGTTCAGGGCCTGCTTCAAGATCTGACTCGCCTTGAAGCTCAGCACCCGCCGCTGGTGGATCACGATGGGCGCCCCCGTCTGCGGGTTCCGCCCTTGGCGCTCGCGCTTGTCGCGCAGCACGAAGTTCCCAAAACCGGAGATCTTGATCTTCTCGCCGCGCGCCAACGCCTCCTTCATCGTCTCGAAGATGTCGTCCACCAAATCCGCGGACTCCTTCTTGGAGTAGCCCCCACCCGCGTCGGCGTAGACGGCGTTCACGATGTCGGCTTTCGTCATTCGACCCTCAGCGCGCCGCCGCGCAGCACAGGGCGCGGCCGCACAAACCTAGACGCCCGGTCCCCCCGCGTCCAGACCCGGATCGTTTACGAATACCCGGTGCTCTAGCTTGGCTAGCTGCAGCGCTCCGTGCTCCGTGCTCCGTGCTCCGTGCTCGGGCTCGGGCGGCTCGCGGGCTTCAGGCAACGCGCGGCAGCTGCTCGGGCTCGGTCTCTTTCACGGCGCGCGAAGCCAGCTGCTCGCGCGTCACGGTGAGCGCGACGTAGCCGTACCCCAGCGCGAACAGCAGGGTGAACGGCGTCGCGAACCAGTGGCCCGTCTCGATCGAGGCGACCACGCTCGCGATGCTCACCAGGCACAGCCCGATCTCGATGTACGGCAGCTGCGCCGCCTGGCGGTAGCGCCCGAGCTGACTCCCACGCTTCGGGGTGCGCACGAACTCACCGCTCATGTTCTTGAGCCCATCGAACACCGCTCGCGTGAGGTGGGGGCTGAGACCCGCGCCGAGCGCGATCAGCGCCGGCAGCCGCTTCAGCGCGCCGAACACGCTGCGCCCCTGCGCGCGCTCCGCCAGGCAGTAGAAGGTGGCGAGCGACCCGGTGGCGCCGAAGCACAGCGGGAGATCGACGATGAACATCGTCTTCACGTCCACCGCGGGCAGCAGGATGAGCGCGGGGAGGATCAAGATGCTGAGCAGGAGCATCAGCGGGTAAGCGAAGTGCGGCGTCAGGTGGAAGAACGCCTCCACCCGCTGGGTGAGGCCCAAATCCGAGCGCATCACGCGCCCCAACAGCTTACGCGCCGTCTGCACCGTGCCCTTGGCCCAGCGGTACTGCTGCGCGCGGAAGGCGGACAAGTCCTCCGGGACCTCAGCCGGGGTGACGACGTCCTGACGGTACACGAAGCGCCAGCCCTTCAGCTGCGCGCGGTACGAGAGATCCAAATCCTCCGTCAGCGTGTCGTGCTCCCAGCCGCCCGCGTCGTGGATCGCCGCGACGCGCCAGATCCCCCCGGTGCCGGAGAAGTTGAAGAAGCACTGCGACCCATAGCGCGCGCGGTTCTCCACCATGTGATGCCCGTCGAGCATCAGCGCCTGCACGCTGGTGAGGAGGCTGTGGTCGCGGTTCATGTGACCCCAGCGCGTCTGCACCATGGCCGTGTTCGGGTTCTGGAAGTGCGGCACCACGCGCCGCAGGAAGTCAGGCTGCGGAACGAAATCCGCATCGAACACCGCGACCAGCTCGCCGCTCGCGCGCGCCAAGCCATAGTCCAGCGCGCCGGCCTTGTAGCCGTGGCGGTTGGGGCGACGGATGTAGACGATGTCCAGCCCCTGCGCAGCCAGCTCACGCACCTTGGCCTCGGCGATGCTGCGCGTCTCGTCGGTCGAGTCGTCGAGCACCTGCACCTCGAGGCGGTCCGCCGGGTAGTCCATGAGCGCCACCGCATCGAGCAGGCGGGCCGTCACCGTGGCCTCGTTGTAGAGCGGCAGCTGCACCGTCACCCGGGGCAGCTCGTCCTCCGGGACGGGCGCCACCTCCGCCACGCGGTCGATCCGCCGGCGGTGGCGGGCGCAGGACATCACCAAGTGGAGGCGATGCAGCCCGTAGGCGCAGAGCAAGATCAGGACACCGAAATAGAGGACGACGAAGGCAGTCACCATGCGGGTGGACGCCTCGTACCATCGCCGCTCCGGCCGATTGTCACCACAATGTAATTGTTTGCATGAGGTTGTAGGGAAGTGAATTCGCCTGTAAGTTCAATGAGTTACGCGAGCGCGCCCATCCGTGAGGGGTCGACTGGCGCCTCGATCCGACGCTCGAGGGGCCCGTGAGGGGTGCCCGCCAGCTCCTGGCCGGCCAGTCGGACAGGTGTCGGCTGTGGGCCGTTTTTTTTGGGGGGGGTTTGGCAGGTCACTGCGCTGACGGGGGTGGCAGCTGGAGGTGCGCCCCAGCGCTCCCGTCCAGGTAGCGCCCCACGTCGCCGCCCGATTCGGCTAGAGCCTCGGCATGGCAACCAGGCTGTTCGAGGCGGGCGCGCCCGACGTGGTCTACATCGTCGACCTGAGCGGCTACCTGTTCCGCTCCTACCACGCCATCGCGCCCCTCACCTCGCCGAGCGGCGAGCCGACCCACGCGGTGTTCGGCACCGTCAACATGCTGGAGCGCCTGGTGCGCCAGTGCCGCCCGGCGATGCTGGCGGTCGCGATGGACGCCAAGCGCGGTAATTTCCGTACAGAAATTTACCCCAAGTACAAGGCCAACCGGCCCCCGACGCCGGACGATCTGAAGTCCCAGGTGGGGCGCGCCCGGGAGGTGATCGACGCCTTCAACATCCCGGTGCTGATCCAGGACGGCGTGGAGGCGGACGACCTGATCGCGACCTCGGTCGCGCGCGCTCGCGAGCTCAAGATGCGGGTGGTGATCGTCAGCGCCGACAAAGATCTGATGCAGCTGGTCGGTGACGACGTGGTGATGTGGGACACCATGCGCAACAAGGTGTTCGGTTTGCCGGAGGTGGAGGAGCGCTTCGGGGTGTCGCCGGCGCAGCTCCGCGACCTGCTGGCGCTGATGGGCGACACCTCGGACAACGTGCCCGGGGTGCCCTCGGTGGGGCCAAAGACGGCGCGCGACCTCTTGGTGCAGTTCGGTGGGTTGGAGCAGGTGTACGCCGGGCTGGAGCAGGTGGCGCGGAAGAAGCTGCGCGAGACCTTGGCGGAGCACCGCGAGCAGGCCTTCTTGAGCCAGCGGCTCGTGACCCTGAAGTCCGACTGCCCCATCGCGTTCAACCGCGAGGCGCTCCACTACGGCGGCCGCGACGTGGGGAGGCTCCGCGATCTGTACGCCGAGCTCGGCTTCTCACGGCAGCTGGCGGCGCTCGATCAAGAGGAGCAGTACGCGGCGGCCTCGATGGACCCCAGCGCGGCGGTGGATCCCGAGCCGAAGGAGGCCGCCGAGCTCACGCTCGAGTGCGTGGTGAGCGCGGAGCGCCTCGCCGAGCTCGTCAGGCGAGCGGTCGATGAAGGGCGCCTGGGGCTGCACGTCCAGGCGGACGTGGAGAACGCGCAGAGCCACGCCCAGCTCGTCGGGCTCGGCCTCGGTTTGTCGCCGACCGAGGGCTACTACGTCCCGATCGGCGGTGATCCGAGCGCGCTCGACCTGACCGCGGTGCACCAGGCGCTGGGGCCGCTCTTCGCCGACAGCAAGACCAAGAAGGCCTGCCACCGCAGCTCCGGGGACGAGCTCTTGCTGCGGCGCCACGGCTTCAGCCTGAGCGGGCTCGCGTTCGACGCCAGCATCGCGAGCTACTTGCTCGATCCGGAGTCGCCGCCCGAGCTGCCCCAGATCGTCGCGCGCGAGTTCGACGCGCGCTTCGTGACATCAGAGAGCCTGACCAAGCGCCCACGCGGCGGGCCGCTGCCCTTCTCCCAGGTACCGCTCGGCGACGCGACGCTCCACGCCGCGGCCGCCGCGGTGTTCACGCTCAGGCTGTGGGACCGCCTGGGGCAGCGCGTGGCGGACGAGGGGATGACGGAGGTGATGGAGGAGCTGGAGCTGCCGCTCACCAGCGTGCTGAGTGAGATGGAGGGCCGCGGCGTGCTCGTGGACACGCAGAAGCTCGAGGCGCAGAGCGTGGTGTTCGAGCGCGATCTCGCGGCGCTCGAGGCGGAGGCGCACGAGCTGGCGGGCAAGGAGTTCAACGTCGCCTCGCCGCGCCAGCTCGAGACGCTGCTGTTCGATGAGCTGAAGCTGAAGCCGCTGAAGCGCACGAAGACCGCGCGCTCCACCGACGCGGCGACGCTCGCGGCGTTGGCCGAGCAGAGCCCGCTGCCCCACGTCATCTTGGAGCACCGCCAGCTCGCCAAGCTGAAGAACACCTACATCGACACGCTGCCCACGCTGGTCAACCCAGAGACGGGGCGCATCCACACGCGCTGGCGCCAGACGGTGGCCGCCACCGGCCGCATCAGCTCGGTCGAGCCCAACCTTCAGAACATCCCCATCCGCACCGAGCTGGGGCGCGGGATCCGCAGCGCGTTCATCGCGCCGAAGGGCCACCAGCTGGTGAGCGGCGACTACTCCCAAATCGAGCTCCGAGTGCTCGCGCACCTGAGCCAAGACCCGGTCTTGATCGACGCCTTCAACTCGGACCAGGACATCCACACCCGCACCGCGATGGAGATCTTCGAGGTGGAGGCGAGCGAGGTGGACGCCGAGCACCGGCGCCGCGCCAAGGCGGTGAACTTCGGCGTGATCTACGGTCAGGGGGAGGCGGCGCTCGCGCGCAGCTTGAAGATCCCGCGCGCCGAGGCGAGCTCCTTCATCGCCGCCTACTTCCGCCGTTACCGCGGCGTGCGGCGCTTCCTGGATGAGACCCTGGAGCACGCGCGCGCGGGCGGCGCGGTGCGCACCCTGCTCGGGCGCCGGCGCCTGATCCCCGACCTTCACAGCGCCAACCGGGGCAAGCGCTACGCCGCCGAGCGCATCGCCATGAACACCCCGATTCAAGGCAGCGCAGCTGACATCTTGAAGCTCGCCATGCTCGCGCTGGGTGAGCCGGTGACCCCCGGCGCGCGCATGATCTTGACGGTGCACGACGAGCTGGTGTTCGAGGTGCCAGAGGCAGAGGTCGCGGAGGCGAGCCTCGCGATCAAGGAGCGGATGGAGAGCGCCTACACCTTGGACGTGCCCTTGGTGGTGGAGGTGGGGCACGGCGCCACCTGGATGGAGGCGCACTGACGTCCTGCGTGAAGCGACGGCGCTCGAGCCTCCGACGGGAGCGATGAGCGAGACGAGAGCGCAGAGGAGCGCCACGTTGGCCGCGCTTTACACCTCACCCCGCATTCTCTAGCGTCCCGCCCCTGTAACCCGCCATGCCGCTGCCCCCTCGCACCGACGTCGCCATCTTGGGCGCTGGCCTGACTGGCCTCGCGGCGGCGCACCGCCTGGCGCAAAAAGGCGTCGATTTCGCGCTGTTCGAGCGTCTGCCCCAGGTGGGCGGCCACGCCATCACCTTGACGGAGCAGGGCTACCGCTTCGACCGCACGGGGCACCTCTTGCACCTGCGTGATCCGGAGGTGCGCGCGGAGGTGCTGGGCTGGCTAGGTGGAGACGTGGTGGAAGTCGCGCGCCGGAGCCGCGTGTACTCCCACGGGGTCTACACGCGCTACCCGTACCAAGCGAACACCTTCGGGCTGCCGCCCGAGGTGGCGGGCGAGTGCTTGCTCGGCTTTTTGCGCGCGCATTTTCAGCCGGAGCCAGCAGAGCCGCCGCGAGATTTCGAGGCCTACTGTCGCCGCCACTTCGGCGATGGCATCAGCGATCACTTCATGATCCCGTACAACCAGCGGCTGTGGGGCGTGCACCCGCGGGAGATCACCGCCGCCTGGTGTCAGCGCTTCGTCCCGCTCCCCAAGCTCGAAGACGTGGTCGCCGGCGCCGTGGGGATGAACGATCGCGAGCTCGGCTACAACGCGCACTTCCTCTACCCGCGCCTTGGCATCGGCGAGCTGCCACGCGGCATGCTGGAGGCGCTCCCCACCCAAGCGCGCGAGCAGGTGCACCTCAGCGCGAGCCCGGTCGCCATCGACGTGGCGCGCCGCGAGCTCCACTTCGAGGGCGGCCACGTCACGCGCTATCAGCAGCTCATCAGCAGCGCGCCGCTCAATCGGCTGCTCAGCCTGATGGAGCTCCCGGCGGAGGTGCAGCGCGCGAAGGAGCTGCTCCGGTGCACCCACCTCTACTACCTGGACGTCGCGAGCTCGGCTCCGTGCGGAAACGATCTGCACTGGGTCTACGTGCCGGAGGCGCGGCTGCCGTTTTACCGCGTGGGTTGTTACTCCAACTTCTCCGAGGAGATGGCGCCGCCCGGCGGCTCCTCGTACTACGTGGAGCTGGCCGATCGCAGCGAGCCCGATCTCGCGACGCTGCTCCCGGAGGTGACGGCGGGCCTGGTGGAGCTCGGCCTGTTGCCCTCCGCCGAGGCGCTCCGCTTCGCGCGCCTACGCCGCATCGATCACGCCTACGTGATCTACGATCACCACTACTACCCCGCGCTGGAGGTCATCCGCCCCTTCTTGGAGGCCGCGCAGGTCCACTCCACCGGGCGCTACGGCGGGTGGAACTACTCGTCGATGGAAGACGCGCTCTTGTTCGGCAGGGAGGCGGCGCGCGCGGCCGCAGCTGGGCTGACCGCCTGACCCCCTATTCGAGAGCCGCCCTCACTAGACTTCCATCCTGACTACTCACCCTCGCGCCGGACACGCCGCTCAGTCTGCTCTTCTGACATCATCGCTTGAGCCCATGGCACCCGAGATCTCCATCGTCATCCCCGTCTACAACGAGGAGCGCATCTTAGAAGCCGCCGTCACCGAGCTGCTGGAGCGCCTGAGCCCGCTCGGCTGGCGCTTCGAGATCATCCTCGCGGAGAACGGCTCCAAGGACAGCACCCCTCAGCTCGCCGAGGCGCTCGTCGCGCAGTTTCCCGAGGTGCGCACGCTCTCGGTCGGTGAGCCCAACTACGGCCTGGCGCTGCGCCGCGGCATCCAGGCGGCGCGCGGCGAGCTGGTCTTGTGTGACGAGATCGATCTCTGTGACACCGAGTTCCATCAGGCCGCGGTGGAGCTCTTGCGCCAGGGCGAGGCCGAGCTCGTGATCGGCTCCAAGCTGATCGCCGGGGCGGCGGACGAGCGCCCGTTCACGCGCCACGCCGCGAGCATCGCCTACACCACCCTGCTGCGGCTCTTGCTCGGCTTCCGTGGCACGGACACCCATGGCCTCAAGGCCTTCCGCCGCGCGGCGCTGATCGATCTGGTGGATGCCTGCGTGGTGGACAAAGACGTGTTCGCCAGCGAGCTGGTGATCCGGGCTTACCGCGCCGAGCGCCAGGTGGTGGAGATCCCGGTGCAGCTCTCCGAGAAGCGCCCGCCCTCCATCCACCTGTGGCGCCGCGTCCCCGGCGTGCTGAAGAGCGTCGCCAAGCTGACCTACGCCATCCGCCTGCGCTGAAGCGCGCTCCAGGCGCACCCCCAGCGCACGAGCCTGCTACGAGGCAATCAGTCTCACTGCCAAACCCCCAAACCCAGATCCAAGTCCCATTCCATCAGCTAAGCTGATGTATTTTGGGGGCGCTCACTCATCGGCCATCGGCTCACGGATCCGGCTGACGCACGCAGCGAACCCGGTTGACGTTCGCTACTGGGTGGACGGCAGCGTGGCCATTGCCGGCGAACACCACCCAACCACCCGAGGCGCCCGAGACGAGCGCGTTCGACCAGGTGGTCACGTCGGGGAAGGGGGTCGCCGCCGGGAAAATACTGGTGTCTTGATAGGGTGAGGTCGACTTACGACCTGGCACCAAGCCGTGCAGCTCCAGCAGGGTGGGGACCCGCCAGCCGGTCTTGGCGTCCAGCGTGAGCCCCGCGCAGTAGTCGCCGGCTCCCACCTGGCTGTACCCAAAGGCCGAGACCTCCCGCTGCCACTCGAGGCCGGTCGCCGCGTCGAGCACCGTGTTCCCGGTCACCTCGAAGAAGTGGCCGCTCGCCGGCACGGGAGCCTGTGGCGTGGCGTCGGCCACGCAGCGCACGTGACGCGCGGCGGTGGTCGCGATCACGTGGGCTATGCCTTGCGCGAACGCCACCACCCACCCCTGGCTCTCCCCAGGGCGCGCCGTCTCCGACCAGAAGTCGATGTTCGCGCCATGCGGCGTGCTCGGGAACGCAGCGCCATCGATCGCTGGATCCCGCTGGGTGAGGTCGACGATGGAGAGCAGCTCCATCCGGGTGGGCAGCCGCCAGTCGCTGCGCCCGCCCCAGACCAGGTTGCTGCAATAGGTCTTCCCTGCGCTGAAGCTGTGCGTGCCGGACGCCACCTCCTGCTGCCATAGCAGGCCCGTCACGTTGTCCAGCACGGTTTTGTCAGTGTTATTGACGGTATAGCTGACGGCGTGCCCAGGCGAGCCGGGCAGCGGCCCGCGCGCGTAGCCCTCGTAGTCGACCAGCGGCGCAGGCTGGCATGAGCCCAGCTCGCAATGCGGCTCAGCCCCGCTGCAGGTCTCGACCACCGAGATAGTCAGTCCATCTGCCGCGCACTGCAGCACCTGAGCGCCGTCACAGCTCCGCTGGTTCGGCGTGCAGCAATTGCCCCCGGCGCAGGTCAGCCCGCCCGAGCACTCTGCGCCTCGCGGCGAAGCGGCGAGGCCGTCCGCCGCGCAGACCATCGGCACGTTGTCGTCGCAGTAGCTCGTGCCCGCTGCGCACACCCAGGGCTCGCACACCCCGGCGACGCAGGTCGTGCTGCCGCTGCAGGCGCTCCCATGGTCCTCATACCCCAGTCCATCCGCGCGGCAGCGTCGGGGCTGCTGCCCCGCGCACTGAGAGGCGCTGGCCTCCGGCGTGCACGTCTGCGGCTGACACACGCCGCTGACGCAGGTCTCCCCCGCCGCGCAGGCAGCTCGGCTCAGCTCGCTCAGCCCATCCACCGAGCACACGACGCGCTCGTTGCCATCGCAGAAGATGGACTGCGGCTGACAGACCCAGTCCACGCACGAGCCGCCGACGCAGCCCTCGGCGCAGAGCGCGCCGTCATCGACGAAGCCATCGCCGCTGGTGTTGCAGATCCTCCGTTGGCGACCATTGCAGATCACCTCCCCTGGCGCGCACGCGGTGGGCTCGCAGCCTCCCATCACGCAGCGCTCCCCCGCCGCGCAAGCGCTGCGGCTCGCCTCGCTCAAGCCATCAGTAGCGCAGATGACGCTACTGTTTCCATCACAGAACACTGCGCCCGGATCGCAGACCCAAGGCTCACAGGCGCCCTCCACGCAGGTCGCTTGGTCGCAAGACTGACCATGATCTTCGAGGGCCAAGCCGTCGGCGCGGCAGCGCTGCGGCTGGTTCCCCTGGCAGCTCGCGGCCCCCGGCGTGCACTCCCAACCCACGCAGGCACCCTCCACGCAGCTGGTCCGCGTCGCCGCGGTGCAGCGCTGCACCTCTCCCCAGCCCACGCGGCTCACGTGGCAGGCCATCACCACGTCACCCTCGCAGTAGGTGTCGCCCGCCGCGCAGGATTCCCAGTCGGAAAAATTCGACTCGGAGCTGCTCACGCACACGTTGGCGATGCAGGTGTGCTCGTTGCGCGGGCACTGCGCCGTGGCGCTGCACGGCATGCGGCACTTCCCGTCGGGCGCGCACGCCAGGCTGGTGCTGCAAGGCTGGTGACTCGAGCAAGCCATCTCGCTCGGCAGCGAGCAGCCGTAAGGCTTGCGATCGCCGAGGCACAGCGCCCCCTGAGGGCACTCCGCGTCCGTCGCGCAGCCATGACGGCAGAACCCCATCACGCACACCCCGCCCGGGCCACAGCCCGTGTCCTCCGGGCCGCTGCACTGCTTACCCACCTCCACCTGGATCGACTGACTGACGTGATTGTCCTTACTGCACCCCCCCGCGCTGAGCGCTCCCAGCGCGAAGAGCACCGCCGCGCTCAGGACTCCAATGGGTCGAATCGCCGGTCGGGGTGCTCGCGCACCGAGCTGTGAGCCCAAATGGCGTACCCTGACAGCCTGCTTCATCATGTGTACTGCCTTTCATGTCCGCTGCTCACGCGGTGTGCCCCCGAACCCAACGGGTAACCCACTCCAAAAGGCAGCTTCGCCTCCCGTTGAGTCCCACGCGCCGTCTCAATGCGTCACCTCGGACGCGGCCTGGTCGTAGAAGACCGCGCACGGCTTGTCGTCGACGAGGTTGAGTTCGCCATTGACCTGCATGGTCTTGTCCCCCAACGAACGGATGCTCACGCGAAAGGACATGCGGCCCCCATACCCAATAGGCTCAAACCCCTTCGTCTCGGCCGAAACGGGGGGAGGCTGTGCGGTGTTCTCGAGCGGCCCGACGAAGCTCCAGCGCCCCGGATTCCCACCGTGCTTGGCGATCAACTCCTCGCGCGTCGGCACCGGGGGAAAGGAGCCGCCCACACGCAGCGTCTCCACCACGTAGTACCCGTAGTCGCGAAGCTCAGGGAGCGCCTTCGCGAAGCTGTATCCTTTGACATCGGTACCGCTAGCGCCCGCACACCCTCGAACGGAGGAGAGGTGCGCCACACCATCGGGCAGCGCCGTGATGATCAGAGTGCACTCCGTGCCTCCGCGGACCACTACATTGTGGAGCGTGACGGCGGCAACTTGCGCTGGATCCGATGATGGCACTCCGAAGATGGTGCCCCGAAGCTTGCTCGTGCTGGGTGGGGTCTGCGAGCAGATGAAGCGCGACCCCTCCTTCGGCTCCTTACCCAGACCGTAGGTGAGCGCTAGCTCGCCCAACTCGCGCAGCGCCGCACCGAGCCGCTTGTCACTCCCCTGGGCGAGGCGCTTCGGATCGGCTTCCTCATCTTCGCCGCCACCGTCACCCGGCCCCTTTTTGCAGGCAAGGGTGGCCGCGAGGATGAGCAGGAGCGACGCGATCGGAAAACGCTTCGGCATACGCCGCATCTACCCAAGCGCGCCGCTGAAGCCTCCCTGAAATCCGCCTTAAATTCGGCCCGGGCGCTACGCTGGGTCCAGCTGGAGCGCCACCTCCAGCGAGAGGCTGTAGCCTAGGTCGCTCCTGACGATGACGTCGCGCAGGCCGAGCTTGCGGAGCGTGGCCACCGCGACCCACACCCGCTGCGCGCCCGCCGCCGCGATCAGGCGCTGCCCCGGCCAGCCCGCGGACACCAGCTCCGCGGTGGTCGTCGGCTGCCCTGGCGCGGCGGCGTGGCGCTCTGCCAGGTGCCGGATCAAACGGGCGAGCGGCTGACGACGCCGCAGGTCGATCCGCAGCTCCCCCACGCGCACCTCGTGCCCCCCGGCGCTGACCCACAGCCGCTGCACCGAAGCGCTCCGCGCGCGGGCGCTCACGAAGCCGAGCCGCTCCGCGGCCTCGAGGAAGAAGCGGACGTCGCTCGACACCTCGGCGCGCGTCCGCGCGCACTGCACCACGTCGCGCGCGAGCTCATACCCCCCGCCGCGACGCAGCTCCTCGAGGACCTCAGTGCACACCGCGAGCACGCACTTGAGATTGGGGTTCACTGGCCCCGCCGCGAGCTCCCGCGCCTCATCCAGGGCCTCGCGCGCCTCCGCGAGCCGCTCCAGCTTCGCCAGGCTGAGCGCCCGCGCCGCGAGGAACACCGTCGTGCGATACACGTCGCGCGCGGCGCGCAGCGTGGGGATGGCCGAGTCGCCCGCGACGAGCGCCTCCTCCGGGCGCCCCGCCAAGAGCAGCGCAACTGACCGATAGCCGCTCGCCGACGCGCAGAACACCACCATCCCGGCGCGGTCGAGCCGCGCCTGAGCGCTCGCCATCGCCTCCGCGGCCTCATCCGGGCGCGCCTCGTCCAGTAGGACGAAGGCCTGCCAAAGGCTCGCGATCGCGGCGAACGTCTCGTCCTTCGTGTCGGCGAACAGCGCGAACGCCTGCTCGAAGTGGGCGCGCGCCGAGCGCCGCTCATCGCACTCGTGAAACAGCAGCGCGCGCAGCGCGAGCAGCCGCGCCTGCTGCGTGAGATCACCGGCGAGCCGCGCTTGATCGAGGCCGCGCGCCGCCTCCCGGATCGCCACGTCGAGATCGCCGCGGTGGAGCGCGAGCAACCCGCCCGCCAAGAACGCGAACGGCGCTCGTGGCCCGAGCGGCGGCGGCCCCGCGGCCACGACGTCACCGCGCCACTGCGTCGCCAGCATCAAGGTGGTGCGCGCGCGGTCCGCGCAGGTCGCGTCCCCGTGCTCCGACGCCAAGCGGAACGCCTCCGTGAGATCGCCCTGCGCCGCCTCGAGATCGAAGCGCATGAACTTCGAGGTGCCGGACTCGAGCAGCAAATGCGCACGCAAAGGATCGGCGCCGAGCTCGAGCCCCTGAAGGCAACGCGCCAGCCGCGCCTCGTGCGCTTCCAGCGGGCCGCGCGCCAGGGCTAGCGGCGTGAGGCTCAACGCGAGGCGCGAGGCGAGCTGCGCGTCGCTCTGCGCCAGGTGCTCGAAGGCCTGCGCGAGCTCTGGCGCGCAGCCGGCGAGCAGCTCGAGCACGCTCCCGCCTTGCTCGCCCGAAGCCGCCGCCGCCAGCTCTTCGCCGCGCTCCACGAAGTAACGCGCGTGGGCCGCGCGCGCCTCGGCCACCTCAGCCGCGGCACCCCCCATGGCAAGCTCGCGGATCGTCTCGAGCACCTCGAAGCGCGCCACGCCATCAGCGCGCGTCTCCGCGCGGTGCAGCATCGAGCAATCGAGCAGATCTTGCACCACGTCGAGCGCGACGGCCGGCTCGAGCTCGAGCACCCGGGCGGCGTCGGCGCAAGAGAACGGCGTGGTGAACACCGAGAGCCGCGCCAGCGCGCCCCGCTCGTTCGCTCCGAGCGCGTCGAGCGACGTGCGGATCGCCGTCTCCAGGCTCAGGTGCCCATCACCCTGCTGCTTCGTCCGCAGCCACTGAAAGCGTTGGTCCATGATGCTGACCAACTCCGTGACGGAGAGCGCGCGCGTTCGCGCCGCCGCCAGCTCGAGCGCCAGCGGCAGTCGATCGAGCCGCTCCACCAGCAGCTCCACGTCAGCGTCCGAATCAACCCCGCCGCGCCCTGGGCTCGCCCGCTCCGCCAGCCGCACGAACAGCTGCTTGGCCGCCGCCAGCTCGAGCAGCGGCAAGTCGAAGCAGCGCTCCTCCGGCGAATGCAGGCGCACCCGGCTCGTCACCAGGAGCCTCGTGCGCGCGCTGCTGAGCAGCTCCGCCGCCACTTGGGCCACCACCTCGGGCAGCGCGTCCGCCTCATCGAGCACCAAGAGCGACGCCTGCTCACCGAGCAAGGCGATGACCTCGCTCGTCGACGCGCGTCCATCGGCGACCACCGCCGCGCGCAGCCGCGCCAACACGTCACTCGACGTCCGCGCCCCGCGCAGCTCGACCACCAAGCTCGGCTCCGACCAGCTCGCCGCGAGCGCCTTGGCGATCGCCGTCTTACCGACCCCAGGCGGCCCGAGGACAGTGACCCAGCGCCCCTCGCGCACCCAGCGCGTGAGGGTCCGTAGCGCCTCGTCTCGTCCGATCAGATCGTGCATGCGTGCGGCCGCTTGGTCCCTCGATCGCCACCATACAAGCTCGAAGCGCCCCCGCACACCCGCGCCGCAAACCCGACGCGCCTCGGCCGCGCGGAACCACGCAGCCCGCCTCGAGGCGAGCGGCGCGGATCCTCAGCGGGATTCAGCTTGAAATCCACACGAAAACTCAGGAGGTCTCATGAAGGGGTTCGCGTCGCTCGCAGTCCAATCGGCGCTGACGCAGCGCTCGACGTCTACCACTGCTCGATGCGCCAGCCGCGTTGGCTCGCCAGGCGCCGGAGGCGCGGGTCGGGGTTCACGGCGACCTGGGTGCTCACGCGCTCAAGCAGGGGTAAGTCCGTGATGCTGTCCGTATAGAAGGCGGCGTCATCCAGGCTCAGGCCTCGGCGCGCGGCCTCCTGCTCCGCGAGGACGACCTTGCCGGGGCCGTAGCACATGGGCTCCACCACGCGTCCGGTGAAGCGCCCCTCCGCGACCTCCACTCGAGTGCAGATCAGGTGGTCGATGCCGAGCTCGGTGGCGAGCGGCTCCGCGGAGTAGCGCGTGGCCCCGGTGACGATCGCGACCCAGTCCCCGGCGGCTTGGTGACGGCGCACCGCCGCCCGCGCCAAAGGTGATACGAGCTGACGACCGTAGAGCACGTACACCTCGCGCATGATGCGCTCGAGCGACGCCTCCGAGCGCCCCGCCATGCTCGCCATCGCCTGAGCCGCGACGCGCTGAGCGTCCACCACTCCGAAGGTGTACTGGAGCAGCCAGTAGGCGACGCGCGCGGTGTCGCGCAGGCGCACTCGGCGCTGACTCCGCTGGTGCTGCATGTAGAGCGAGGCAGTGTCGCGGCGGATCAAGGTGCGATCGAGATCGAACAGCGCCAAGCGGCGCCGCGCGTGGGAGAGAGGTGGGTCGCCCGGTTGCGTCATCACCCCCTTGGTGACAGAGGCAGGCCGCCCAATGCAAGCCCTGCCCATCGACGACTGTCTCCCGGAGCTGGTAGCGCGCCTCGGTGAGGCGCGCGCGGTGCTGGTGGAGGCGCCACCCGGCGCGGGCAAGAGCACCCGGGTGCCGCTGGCGGTGGCCGGGGGCTCCTGGGGCGATGCGGCGCGCGCTGGCTCCTCACCGAGCGAGCGCGTGAGCGCTGCGCGTCAGGTGTGGGTGAGCGAGCCGCGGCGGCTCGCGGCGCGGCTCTTGGCGCATCGCGTGGCGGCGGAGCTGGGCGAGCCGGTGGGTGAACGGGTGGGCTACGCGGTGCGCTTCGAGCGCCGGGTGAGCGCGCGCACCGAGATCGTCTACGTCACCACCGGGGTGCTGCTGCAAGAGCTCTTGTCGACGCCGGGCGCCGCGCTGCCGTCCCATATCAAAGCGGTGATCGTCGACGAGGTGCACGAACGCAGCGTGGAGACGGACTTGCTCCTGGCGCTGCTGCGAAGGGAGATGGAGCGCTCACCGCACTTCAAGCTGGTGGTGATGAGCGCCACCCTGGATGCCGCGCCCATCGCCGCCTTCTTGGGTGAAGGGTTGAGGGGTGGCTGCCCCAACGTGCGGAGCGCAGGGCAGAGCTACCCCGTCAGGATATCTCACGAAGAGGCGCCCGACGACCGCGCGCTCGAGCGGCGCGTAGCGAGCGCCGTGCGGCGCCAGCTCTCCCAGGGACCGACGGGCGACGTCTTGGTGTTCCTGCCCGGGGCCCGCGAGATCCGCGCGGCAGCGAGCGCGCTGGCACCGCTCGCTGAGCAAGGGATCCGCGTGCTGTCGCTCCACGGTGAGCTCCCGCTGAGCGAGCAGAGCCAGGTGCTGAGCCCGGGGCCCGAGCGCCGCGTGATCTTGAGCACCAACGTCGCGGAGTCGTCGGTCACCGTGCCGCGCACCACCAGCGTAGTGGACTCCGGGCTCGCCCGCGTCGCGCGTCACTCGCCGTGGTCCGGCGTCACCTCGCTCCAAGTGGAGCCCATCAGCCAAGCGTCGGCCACCCAGCGCGCCGGCCGCGCGGGACGCACCGCGGCGGGCGAGGTGGTCCGGCTCTACAGCGCCCTGGATCTGAGCCAGCGCCCGGGGCACCTCGCGCCCGAGATTTTACGCGCGGATTTGGCAGAGCTGGTGCTGCAGCTCGGGCGCGGCGGCCTCACGCCAAGTGAGCTCTGCTGGCTCTCGCCGCCCACGCCGAGCGCGCTCAGCGACGCCTACGCCCTGCTCACGCGGCTCGGCGCGACGGACTCCTCAGGGAAGCTTACCCATATCGGACACCGGATGGCGAAGCTCCCGCTGTCACCCAGGGCCGCTCGGGTGACGATCGCTGCCTGTGAGCTGGGCGTGGGAGAGACGGGCGCGCTGGCGGCGACGCTGCTCACCGAGCGCGACCCACGGGAGCGCGGCGAGCTCGAGCGGCAGCGCGCCCGGGGTGCGCGGGGCGACTCCGATCTCGAGGAGCGCATCGAGTGCTTTCGTGAGGCACAGGATCGCGGGCTCGATCGACGCGCGTGTCGCGCGGTGGGGCTCTCTCATGAGGCAGCTCAGCGCATCGCGCGCGGCGCCGAGCAGCTCCGACGGCTGCTGAAGGTACGCCATGATGACTGTCAGCCCAGTGAGGTGTCGGCGCGGCTCAGCCAGGCGCTGCTCACGGGCTACGCCGATCGCGTCGCTGGGCGCCGCTCCGGGCGCGCGCTGGTGCTCTGCACGGGGCAAGCAGCGCGGCTCGCGGAGGAGAGCGTGGTGCACGACGCGCCGCTCTTGATCGTCTTGGAGGCGAGCCAACGCGCAGCGCGCGGCGTGGAGGTGAGCCTCGCCTGCGCCATCTCCGAGGAGCAGCTGTTCGAACAATGCGCTGACGAGTTTCGCGACCAGGACACACTCACCTTCAACCCAGAGACCGAGCGCGTGGAGCTCACCGCGCGGCTCTACTACGGCTCCATCTGCCTCGATGAGCGACGCGCGGCGGCGCCACCTTCAGAGGCTGCCACCCGGGCCCTCACCGCTTGGGTGCTGGAGCGCGGCCTCGCGAGCCTCGACCCGGACGACCGCCTGGGTGAGCTCGCCGCCCGCGTGAGCCTGCTCGCCGAGCTCGATGGACCGAGCGCTGAAGCGCAGCGCAACGACGACGAGCACCGGAGCGCACCGAACCGCGGAGGTCCACAGCGCGAGGGTGCTGTTCGTGGCGCGGATGCGAAACTCAGCCAGCGCGATGCCAGTCACGCTGACGTCCTGCGAAGCAGTGAAGCTGACCACCAGCCGATCACCCGCGAGGCCTTGCTCACCGCCGCCCTCGAAGGCGCCATCGACCTGCGAGGCGTCGACGCCCGCGCCCTCGAGGGCCGCGCCCTGGTGTCCCTACCCCCACCCTTGACCGCGCGACTCGAGCGCGAGCTACCGCGCGAGCTGAAGCTCGCCTCGGGCCGCCGCCTGACCATCCGCTACGCCGCCGGCAAGGAGCCCTGGGTGGAGTCGCGCCTGCAAGACTTCTTCGGCTGCGTGGACACACCCCGCATCGCCTCAGGCCGCCTGCCCCTCACCCTGCACCTCTTAGCCCCCAACCGCCGCGCCGTCCAAATCACCCGCGACCTAGCCGGCTTCTGGCAACGCGGCTACCCCGAGCTCCGCCGCCAACTGAGCCGCCGCTACCCCAAACACGCCTGGCCCGAAGACGGTAAAACGGCTACCCCACCCGCACCCAGGCCACCTGCACCCAAGCGCTAATCAGTTGCCCACCCCGTTCCGTGCTCGGCCCACAGGGGCCTGCGCGCGTCCTACCCCTCCCCGATGTCCGTCCTCGGGGGACAAGCCCCCTGCGGGCGGCCATGGGAGGGGTGAACGGACAGTAAGCTGCTCGCGACTGGATAAATGTGGGGCGCCTGGATGACTAGTGTGAAGATGAGCGCTTGGACAGGACGCCAGAGCTCTTGCAGGGACCTGGGCGCGACTGATCAGGACTATGCTCTCAATTTGGCTAATTATCACGCTTTACAAACAAGTGCCAGATGATGGCATGCGCAATACCTGGCACCGACCCCCAATCCAGCACGAGCGGCATCCACCAGAACCTGGCCAAATCTAGAGGCACCAATAACACCGCAGCCGTACCGAGCAGCCCCGCCAATAACGGCGTCCAGGACGGGGCTTTGACGCGCCGGACATGACCCAGCCAGAAAACCGCCCAGTTAAGCGAACCAATCCATAGAAATCCGGCACAGCAGATGACACCAAGCGACCAGCGAACGAGAAGAACCATCAAGGACAACCGAGCACCTCACCATGTTCTCGGAGAGGCTGCGACACTGGAACATGCCTCAACTTCAGCATTTCGGCTCTTCTGGGAAAGTGGGGCCAATGGATAGCGTAGTTTCTGGCCGCCCGTCACGGCGCTCGCAGCGCTGGGATCGAGTAAACGTCCCACTAGCGAGCGCCGCGCCGGTCTCCGGGGGCGTCATGAGGCCCTCCGGTGGGGCGTGGGGAGGCCGAGAGCTAGGAAGCGCTTCACACCATCGTCAGTACGCACTGGGTTGGCAACCATGAAGCGGAGCTTGCGGAAGAGATGCTGGTGATCACGATAGCCGCGTCCTCGACGTACGAGGGTCTCCCAGTTGTTGTTGAGAGCCTCAATGCGGCCGGTCGGTGGACGATGTTCGGCAAGCGCGATGATCTCGTGCCAGTGTCGTCCAAGCGAGTCGTGAAGCTTGCGCATGGGGATGTTGGCGCGTCGCTCCGTGCGTCGGAGGATGTGCATGAGCCCTGCCGTGATCGAGGCCCTGTCTGGTGCGCGAAGGACCAGCCGCAGCTCCTCAAGTACCTGATACGCGCGGGCGAGCTTGCCGTTCAGCCTGAAGACCTGGGTCAGTCGTTTGCGGTCGTCCTCCTTCACCCGTTCCCAGGGCCGAAGCACGAGCCACCGCGTGCCACACCCGACAGCGCGCAGCGTAGGGCCTGCACGGAAGAAGATCGAGCGGCGCAGCTCGGAAACTGCCTCCCCGGCCCGCTTGATGACGTGAAACGGGTCGTGGACGAACGGGACCTTTGCGAGCACATCGTCGCCGCGAATGGCATTGAAGAAGGGCCGATGCATGTCAGCAGCCACGACGCGAATCGCCTCCTTCTGCTCCCTCAAGAGAGACGCCAGCCAGGTTGCCACCGTGACCTCGCTGCGTCCATAGCCCCACCAGACGGGCTCCCCGGACTCGAGGTCGCTGATGATGGTGACGAACTTGTGCTTCCCGCGGTGGCGGCGGCCGAGCCACTTCTCATCGATCCCGACCTTCGTGAGCGTGGGCTGCGGACGCGTCCTCTCCCACCGCTCGATCGCCGCACACTCCGCGCGTCGAACCGTGCTCCAGTCGAGTCCGTACTTCGTTGCGACATGCAGCACTGGCATCGAGAACGCATCCAACGCGACGTGCTGCTGGAAGCGCTTGGTTTGCCGCTGATGTGGCTCAGCCCAGCTCAGCTGCTCGACGGAGTGGCCGCGACATCGTTTGCAGTCAACGCGGATCGGCGCGTAGACAAGAGTCACCTCACGCCCCGCCCACGGCAGATCTCGCCAGCGGCGGGGCGCGAGCTGCTCATGGCGGCGGCCCCCGATGGCACCACACTTCGCGCACCGCGGCGACCACCGACGCCTCAGCGTGATCTCCAGGCTGCAAGATGGCGGCGGCGTCTCGCCACGCTGTTCCACGACCTCGCCATCCTCGTTCTTGAAGGTCACGTCCATCACTTTGAAGCCCGGAAACCCTACGATCTGTGTCAGAATCCTGCTGCGCTGTCCCATTCCTGTTCCTCCCGATTCCTCTGGTGGAAGCGAAGAAGAACAGCCGGATGGTCCGGTGTCGATGGGGCAGCGCGCCTACAAAGACATTCGCCTCGGCTACGCGGTACCGCCACCCCCAAGGACGAACTCGTTTGGCCCTCCAGAGGCCACCGATCCCCCCTCAACCGTGGCCCCAGTTCTCAAGAAGAGCGAGCATTTCGATCTGCTCTTCCACCATACGCCACAGTCATATTCCATCTCTAACATCCCAAAACCGCTCGGACCGAGAGTCCTCGCCTCCCACCCAGCCGACGAGCCGATCATCCTGGAGAATCTCTCTTATCCTCACCTGGGACCGACCACCCGACGCCTCCACACTCACAAATGATCTCCGGCGCCCTCACCCATGTCCCAGTGCCTCCGCAAACTTGGCACGTGACGGCTTCGGCGGGCCGCGGTGGAAGCAAAGCCCCGAGCTCCGGGTGCTCCTTGATACCCCGACAGACCGCCAGCCGCTGCCAGAACGGGCTCGCGAGCAGTCGCAAGCTGGGTGGCGTCGCCTCCTGATCCCATCGAACGAACGAACCATCGGGGCGCAGGCCGAGCGTCGACATCCACCCGACGTAGAGCGGCAAAAACCGATGAAGCCGCACCGGCGCCTTCAACCACTCCTTCCTAGGATCAGTCGAAGCGAGGAAGTCAGCGATCCACTGCTCGATGAGCGCTGGAGGAAGCAATGTCATGGCAACTCCTACAGCTTGGAGTAGAGTTCGGCGATGAGCCCTTCAGTTCCTAAATCTGCCGAGGATATCGTGGGGCTTGAGTTCGACTGGCTCGGGTGCGATGAAGTCGGACACGTTGCGCTGTTTAGCACCGCCGGAGCAGGACACGCGCCAGCAGTGTTCTTGCGCAACACCGCGGCTCATGACGCAGCGATTGATATGGTACTTGGTCTCCCCGCCTCGACTACGGCCAAATTCTACCCTACCCTTCCCCCTGGTACCATCAACACCTGGAGGCTCGTCGCGGAGCGCGGGCTGTACGCGTTCGACTGCGACCCAAATGGTGGACCCTATCGATTAGTCGCAGAGCCAATCACTCCAGTCAAGCTCGACAAGCTACCGGTCTCGGTGACTGACCTGGCATCTCAAACAAGGGTCAAGTCACGCTTTGGGGATCGTCAGATCATATCGGATGATATGCTGTCGATCCTAGACAGCGATTGCTGAGATCCGGCTAAAGCTTCTTCTTCAGGCGCACCAAGAGCTCGAGCGCCGCGAGCGGTGTCAGGCGGTTGACGTCCACGTGGCGCAGCGTGCTCAGCACTTCGTCGCCGATGGGTTGCGGCGCCGGCGCGCCGAACAGATCGAGCTGCGGGACGCGGGGCGCGGGGGCGCGACGCCGCGGGCGCGGGCTTGGCTCCTCCAGCGCGCGCTCACTCGCGGCGCTGCCGTCCGGCGGGCGTCCGTTCACGGCGCGCTCGTCCACGAAGCGCGCTGAGCCCTCGAACCCCTCCAGGAGGCCCCGCGCCCGCGCGAGCACCGACTCTGGCAGGCCCGCGAGCTTCGCCACCTGCACGCCGTAGCTCTGGCTCGCGGGCCCTGGCACCAGGCGGTGCAAGAACACCACGTCGCCGTCCAGCTCACGCGCGCTCACGCTGAAGTTCACCACGTGAGGGCTCGCCTCACCGAGCGCCGTGAGCTCATGGTAGTGCGTCGCGAACAGCGCGCGGCAACGCACGGCCTCATCCAAATGCTCCGCCACCGCCCAGGCGATGGCGAGGCCATCGAAGGTGGAGGTGCCGCGGCCAATCTCGTCCAAGATGACCAGCGAGCGCGCGGTCGCGGAGCGCAGAATCTCCGCGGTCTCCCGCATCTCCACCATGAAGGTGCTCTCGCCGCGGGCCAGGTTGTCGCTGGCGCCCACCCGCGAGTGCACACGATCCGTCAGGCCCACCCGCGCGCTCCGCGCCGGCACGAAGCTGCCCATCTGCGCCAGGATGGTGATGAGCGCCACCTGACGCAGTAAGGTGCTCTTACCAGCCATGTTCGGGCCGGTGACGATCATCAGGCGCTCGCCCTCGGCGTGGAGCGTGACGTCATTCGGGACGAAGCGCCCCGCCGCCGCCAGGCGCTCCACCACTGGGTGCCGACCGTCCTCGATCGCGATCTCGGGCGCGTCCACCACCTCCGGGCGACCGTAGTCGTAGCGGTGCGCCACCTCCGCCAGGCTGGACGCGACGTCCCACGCCGCCACCCGGCGCGCGAGCTCGCGGATCGGGTCCGCCTGGGACGCGGCGTGGGCGGTCAGCTCGGCGAGCAAGGCCAGCTCACGCTCGCGGTGCAGGTCCTCCGCGTTGGCGATCGCGTCCGCCAAATCATCCAGCTCGGGCAGCGTGTAGCGCTCACCGCTGGCCACCGTCTGCTTGCGGCGCCACGCCTCCGGCACTTGGCGCGCCTGCGAGCGCCCCACCTCCACGTACCAGCCGAACACCCGCGTGTAGCGCACCCGCAGCTTGGGCAGGCCGAGCTCCTCCCGAAGCCGAGCCTCCAGCGCGGTGATGGCGTCGGCGCCGCTGTGCTTCAGGTCGTCGAGGCGCGCGAGCTCCTCGTCGTACTCGGGGCGGAACACCGCGCCGTCCTTCGCCTGCGCCGGGGGGCGCTCGGTGAGCGCGCGGCACAGCGTCTCCGTGAGCGCGCCGAGCGCGGGGACCAGCCGGCTCCCCTCCGGCGCGTTGTCGATGCCGAGGGTGACGCGCGCGGCGCTATTTGTTTCCGCATGTAAAAGCTCCAGGGCGCCCTTCGCGGCGACCAGGCCGTCACGCAGCGCGCCCAGGTCGCGCGGGGTCGCCTCCGCCAGCTCGGCGCGGGTGGTCAGGCGCTCCAGATCGCCCACGCCGGAGAGCAGCTCCGCGAGCTCACGCCGGAGCCGCGGTGAGGCCACGAACAGCTCCACCTGATCGAGGCGGCGCCGGATGGGACCGAGCTCGAGCAGGGGCGCCAGCAGGCGACGCCGCAGCAAGCGCGCGCCGAGCGGGGTGCGCGTCAGATCGATGACCGCCAGCAACGTCCCCTTGCTGTCGCCGCTCATCGACTCCACCAGCTCCAGGTGGCGCTGGGCGATGGCGTCGATCACCAAGTGACCGCGCGGATCCCAGCTGGACACGCGCCGCACGGGCAAGGAGCGCTCCGGGTTACACGCCGCGGCGAAGCGCAGCGCCCGCGCGCAGGCGCGCGCCGCCAGCTCCCCGAGGCCCGCGGCATCCGCCGCCACCCCTTCGAGCCGAAGCGTCACCTCCTCCGCGCTGAGCGCCGTGTCTTCACGCTGCGCGGCGCCCGGGAGCACCTCCGTGAGCGCGGCGCGCGCCGCCGTGAGCTGCTCCTCCGGAGCGCCCTCGGCGGGGCCGAGCACCAGCTCGCGCGGCGCTGCGCGGCTGAGCTCGCCGAGCAAGGCGGTCAGGTCCGTCAGCTCGGCGCAGCTCAGCTCCGCCGTCGACAGATCGAGCAGCGCGATGCCCACCCTACCCTCCCCCAGCTCCAACGCCGCGAGCCAGTTGTTGCGTGAGGCGTCGAGCTGCTCGCGGTCCGTCACGGTGCCGGGCGTGAGCACCCGCACCACCTGACGCGGGACGATCCCCTTCACCTTGGAGGGGTCCGCCATCTGCTCGCAGATGGCGACCCGATACCCCTGCTCGAGCAGCCGCGCGACGTAGCCGTGCGCCGCGTGGTGCGGCACGCCGGCCATCGGGATCTCGTCCGGCTTGCCCTTGTTGCGGCTCGTGAGCGTGAGGTCGAGGGCGCGCGCGGCGATCACCGCGTCCTCCTCGAACATCTCGTAAAAATCCCCCATCCGAAAGAACAGGATGGACCCCGGGTAGGCGCGCTTCGCAGCGTAAAACTGCTGCATCAACGGGGTGCTGCGCGCGCTCATGGCGCTTTATCTCAGAGCTCCGAGAGCGCCGCAACGCCGAGCGAGGCACACCCAACGCCCACGCTCAGCGCGCTCACTCAGCGCGCTTCGGTACACCCAGCGCCAAGCAGCGCGCTCACTCGGCGCGCTTCGGCGCACACCCCGAAGCACACCCAGCGCCCACGCTCAGCGCGCGCTCACTCAGCGCGCTTCGGCACACCCAACGCCAAGCAGCGCGCTCACTCGGCGCGCTTCGGCGCACACCCAGCTCACGCCAGGCGCACCTCAATAGAACACGCGCGACACCGCCAGTGAGCGCAGGTTCACCATCAAGAGCCCCTGCGTCGCCGCGTCGGTCACCGCCAGCTCCCCCGTCTGTGGCAGGAGCTGCATCGAGAGCGGGCTCACCGCGGAGCTCTCCGCGGCGAGGCTGATGCTGAGCGGCGTGAAGCCGCCCGCCACCTGCCACGTGAAGCGCATGTCGCGCTCGCTCGGCAGCGCGCCGCGATACACGACGAAGCGGTGAGTCAGGTTCTGGAACACGCACTCGCGCGGCGGGTTGCTCGAGCTGGTGAGGCAGGCCACCGCGTCGGTGTCCGGCACGCGGCGCCCCTGCTCATCGAAGCGCGTCGCCTGACCAATGCCGCCGCACGCCGAGCCCGCGCAGCTCACCTCATAGGCGCGGCTCCGATGGTGAGCCTTGGCGCCGCTCGGATCGGGCACGCAGCGCCCGGTGTCCGGGTCCGGCATCACCTGGTGTCGGAAGCCGCTGCGCGACCCCGTGAGCACCCAGTGACGCCCCGCGCGCACGCTGTACTTGGTGGCCGAAGGGAAGCAGCACTTCATCACCTCGGCGGCGCGCGGCGTCTCACGCGGCGTGACGACGAGCTCCCGCTCGCTGGCCTCCACGATGGTGAAGTCGCGCGCGGTGGTGGGCGTCTCCGGTGTGCCGAAGCCAGCGCGGCAGGCATCGTAGCTGCACCCGAGGCCCTCGCGCCGCGCGAGATCCCAGTACGCGTCGTCCTCGTCCAAGAGCGGCTCGGTGATGGCAACGTAGTCGCCGTGGCTCCGCGCGAAGGTGTCGAGCGCCTCCCCCTCGAGCCCCAGCTCCTCACCGGCGAGCCGCGCCAGCGCCTGATCGTGGACGCCGCGGCGGCAGTAGGCGCCGCTCGTGTCCTCGAGCTTCCTCGCGTCGGCGCTCAGGTAGCCCGCGGGGCGCTCGACGATCGCGCCCTCATAGGTGAGCCGCAGCTCCTCCTCCAAGGGGAAGGCGCGCACCTCGTCCGTGATCAGCGCGAGCGAGTTGGTGGTGGCGCTGCTCGGGCTGGTGGGCAGGAGCGGCTCCGCGCCGGTGCTGAACAGGCGACCGGCGACGAACAGCTCGGGGGCCTTACCGTCAGCGAAGCTGGTGGCGAGCAGCTTCGGGTGGTTCGCCGCGTCGCCCTCGAAGCCCACCGGCAGCGCGGCGCCGTCCCGGCTGAGGCGCGGCAGCGAACGCAACCCGGGCGAGCGGATCCCCGAGCGCGTGGAGGTGCTCACCATCACGGCGCTGCGCGCGCGGTGCGGCGTCACCACGTGGCAGCTGGCCTCACCGCTCACGGTGGGCGTGCCGTCCGCGCGCCCATCCTCCGTGAAGAAGGCGACCTGGCTCGGGTCCCCGGCGCAGCCGCGGAAATCCGGCGTGGCGTTGGCGTTCGCCGCCACCGGGCGGCGGCAGGGCGCGTCGTAGTCCTCCACGTCGATGACGGCGATCTGACCGCTGGTCAGCGCCAGCATGCCGAAGATGCCGCGCAGCTGCCCCGGGCGCGCGCCGGCGGTCAGCTGCCCGTTCGGACGGTACTCCGCGCCCAGGCTGTCCGTGATCGGGTCGCATAGGCGACCGCCGATGCCGACCCCGTTGCCGTCGAGCACCGGGATGTCCCGCTGGACGAAGGTGAGCGCCCGCACCGGCGCGTCGAAGCGGATGCGATCCGCGGGCTCGAACGGGGTGCGCTCGCTGCGCGGGCGCACGAGCGGCGTGAGGTTCGAGGCGCCCTCGCTGACATCGAACGCCATCACGCTGCCTTCCAGCTCATCCGTCGCGTACAGGAAGCGCTCCCCAGAGCGCGTGATGGGGCTCACCGCCAGCTGGGAGGTGAGCACCGTGGTGCCAGGGCGATCCAAGCGCACCGGGAACAGCGGCTCGATCTCCTGCGGCGCGCACACGTCGCGCACGTCGATCCGGTGCACCAGCGGCGCGCCGCGATCCGCGACGTAGAGCGTCCCGCGCGACTCCGTGATCCCCGCAGGGTACGGCGCCCAGTCCGTCTGCTCGTAGGCCACCGGCTCGGGCGCCTCACCCAGCTCCGCCGGGACCTCTTGCGCGGGGGGCGCGGCGGGCGTCGCGCCGCTCAGCTTCACCACCACCTCGGGCTCGCAGTAGTCGAACGAGCCCGGCTCCGCGTCGAGGATCCGCTGCGCGTCGAGCAGCCACAGCTCACCCCAATCAGGCAAGCTGACGAGCAGCTTGCGGCGCCCGGGCGGCCCAGGCTCCTCGCTCAAGTCGGCGGGGCAAGCGCGGCCCAATTGAGCGCCCGGCTCGGTCGCCGCCCCCGAGCAGCTCTCGCGCACGCTGCCATCGGCGGCGGGCGCGTCCAAGAGCACGCGCAGCTCAGCGGGCGGCACCGGCAGCGCGCAGGCGGACCAAGTCGTGAGATCGCGCGGCGCGTCGCCCGCCTGAGGCCGCGTGATGCACGACGAGGGCAACGCGAAGATCGCCTCGCGGCCGAGCTCCCCAGCGCCCACGAAGGTGGCGTGCCCGCCGGGCGTCGCGGCGATGCCGGTCGGCTGCGCGCCCACCGGGAGGAAGTTGAAGCCGGGCGAGCCCGGATCGATGTCCTCCACGCGACCGCTCGAGAGGTTGACCACCGCCACCTCCCCGCGCGCCGTCTGGGTGACGAGGGCGAGCAGCTGGTTCAGCTCCCCGCCATCATCGGTCTCATCGAAATCCGGGCAGTCATCGATGGAGCGACCCTCGGGCGCGCCGCCCGCGCGGTTCACGCACACGAAGGCGACCTCACCGCTGCGCTCGAGCGACCGGAGCGGCAGCGAGACCGGCGCGTCCTGACAAGCGAGCTGGGTCGCCGCGTAGGCCGTGATGGCGACCAGCGGCAGCCGCGCGCCGAGCGCGCGCAGGGCGTCTGCTGCTGACCAAGTGGACCGCGCAGCTGACCAAGCAGACCGTACAGCTGACCAACCCGGCGACACCGCGTGCAGCGAGCCAGCAGCGCGCGGCGCGGCGCGGAGGGGAGCGCGTTGGATCGTCACTTGGAGGCCCTCGGGGGGGTGGGCGTGCCGAGGTTCGCGATGAAGGTGCCGTAGCTCGGGCTGCCCTGATCGAGATCGAGCACGCCGATGTAAGAGTCCGTGAAGTGCGCGAGGTAGCCGAGGGCGTGCGACGCGCCGGCGGTGCTCACGTCGGTCGCGAACGCGTGCGGCCCGCGGCCCGTCTGGATCACGGACTCCACGCGCCCCGTGGTGGGCTGCACCACGTACAGCTTGCGCGAGTCGAAGCAGAGCACGAACAGCCGCGCCTCCCGGCGGCGACACGGGTCCTCCGCGGCTTGCGTCGGGCTGCAGCGCGCCAATACCTCACCCTGCACCACCCGGCTCGGCCCCGGGCTGAGCACCAAGGAGTCGTAGAACAGCGGCAGCTCCGAGCCATCTTCCCGCGTCTGCCCGCGCAAGAGCGACGCCGGCGAGCGATTCGCCACGTACACGTCGAGCGACACGTCCGTCACGCAGTCTTCCAGGCAGCCGAGCTGCTCTTCCAGCGCCTCACGGCTCACGCCGCTCGCCGCCGCGACGCAGCGCGCCTCGCACTGCTGCCGCCGCGTGGCGTCCACCCCGATGCCGCGCGAGTCGAAGCTCAGCGAGTTGATGGTGATGGGCACGCTGCCCGAGCGGTTCAAGAACGGCCGCGGCACGCTCGACTCGGTGTCGTCGAAGTAGCGGAGCAGCTCGATGCTCGGCGAGTTACGGAAGCTCATCAGGAAGGAGGGCCGCCGGCTGCCGCTGAGCTGCGCGCCGAGCGGCTCGGGCGAAGCCGCCACCCCCACCGCGCCCGAAGGTAAGCCATCCACCACGAACTCCAGCCGCGGCCCGCTCACCCACGAGTTCACGAACAGCGACGCGCGGCCCTCACTCTGGTGCGAGACGACGATCGCCTCCGAGTCGGCGCTGGCCGCGATGCCGTAAGGCTCCGGCGGCATCCGCAGGCCCCGCGTGTTCTCCTGCTGGGGATCATCCCCACGGCGGTGGTTGTCATCGCAGGCGCCGCTCGCGCCGCGCTGACCGCAGTCGTAATCACCCCCCTGCGAGTCGATGAAGTGCAGCGTGGCGTCGCCGCGCACCGGGATGAACACCCGGAACCCCCGCGGCACCGCGCAGTAGCCGCGATAGCTCACGCCGGGCTCGCTCGCGTCCACCGCCACCCACGGGCGACACACACCCTCAGCGCAGTCCCCTTGCTCCGCGCCGACGCTCGCCTGACAGCCCGTGAGCTCACGCTCCGGCGTCGCTGGGTCGTCCCCATCGTCGAAGCGCTCGCGCAGCAAGATGTCCGTCGCGAAGGCGCCGATGGAGATGCTCTCCTGGAGCAGCGTGCCGCCGCCGGGCGGCGACGTGGGGCTCACCGCGCGACACCGCCCCGGCGTCAGCGCGCGATCGGCGACCGAGCGCTCACCGAGCGCACCACAGCCCTCGGCGTCGTGTGTCTCCCGCGCCAGCTCGCGCAGCCGCGTGAGATCGAACACCTGGAACGAGCCCGCGTTGAACTGGAGATCGAAGTCGCTGTTGACCACGAGCAGCTGGCTCTGGTCGGGCGACACCGCGACCCCCACCGGGAAGTAGATGCGATCGAGCGGCGGCTCGGCCCCATCCCCAGGCGGGTAGCAACCCGCGGCGAGGAGCGCGCCCCAGACGGACAGGCAGGTGACTTGACTTCGCATGAGGCAGCTCGAGGGACGCCGCTCAGAGCCTGCTCGGGCGTGCGCCAAGGCACCGCCGAGCGACGCCGAGCGCGACGCCTCGGGCCTCATAGCCGATAGTCGCCCCCCTTTCACTAACGAAGCGCCACCTCACACGATGTCGAGGATCACCACCCCACGCTCGGGCTTCTCTTCCTCGCGCTCGCGGCGCGGCCGCGGCATCCCCGAGTCGAGCGGCAGCTCCAGCCGCGGCTGATCGCCCTCGCGCTGACGGCGCGCCTCCTCTTCCAGTCGGCGGATCTGCTCGATGATGAAGGGCGGTAGCATGCGCGACCTCGCTCGGTGATGGACGCCTTCAGGGCGACCAGGGCACTAATCCAACTACTCTAATAACGCTGAACCTGTGGTCAAGTTCACTTCAAGCGCGAGGCCTGAAGGCCGGGGTGGTGACGAAACTGATGACGCCGCGAGGTCACGCGCCGCGAGCGCGGCCTGGCGGTGCACGTGGGTGTAGACGAACCAAGGGCTGAGGTCCATGCAGTGTCGCTGAGGCAGCGTCACCAGGCTTCAGAGTCACCAAGCGACCGCATCGCTGGGCCACGGAGCTGCCGGGCATCGTCACCCGGCGCCTGCAGCGACGCGCTGCGACACGGAGCGGGACCAACCCCCCCCCCCTCCCCTACACCCTGTGACGCTGACAGCGGCAGCACACCACACTTCGTTCTCGTCGACCCGGACACCGCGTCACGTCGAGGCCCTGATCGCGCTGCCATACCCGCGCCTCGCTCTGGGACCGGCCGAACCGCCGAATCTTCCCCTGAGGGCATCGATCGATCAGGGTTTGGGGGTTCGCCCCCGCTGCCCGCCCCGCGCGACCCTGCGAGCCCGCCCCGGCGGCGCCTTCGCGGTATGGTGCACCGCCTTGCCTCTCCCCTCGCCTCCCCTCGTGCGTCGTGCGCCGACGCCCCGCTCGGAGCACACGTCACGCGCCGAGCCTCGGCGCGCGCGGCCACGGGGCAAGCTCGGGAAGGCGCTGGTGAGCCTGCTGCTGGCGCTGGGGGTGCTGTTCGGTAGCCTGCCTGTCCATGCCGCGTTCGGCTTCAACGACACCACCTGGGAGGGGATGAGCGACTTCCTGACCTTGACGCGGGAGCGCCTCGGTGAAGGCCGCGTGAAGCTGGTGGCGACGCTCGACTGGGACGAGCTGACCGAGAAGGACGCCGTCATCGTCGTCCACCCGGAGGTGGAGATCGACTACGCGGAGGCCAGCGCCTTCATGCGCGACGGCGGGCGCATGGCGGTGCTCGACGATCATGGACGCAGCGCGGCCTTCCTGCGGCGCTTCCAGATCGAGCGCATCCCGGCGCCGCTCCGGCCGGCGATCGCGCTGCGCGACAACCCGAACCTCGCGGTGGCGCTGCCCGCGGTGCAGCACGTGGCGGGGCACGAACAAGGGCGGCACCCGGTGGTGCGCGACGTGACGCAGGTGGTGACCAATCACCCCTCGGCGCTCAAGCACCCGAACCTCACCGCGGTGCTCACGCTGCCGGCGAGCGGCGAGCCGGACGCGACGCTGGCGGTGACCGGCATCATCGCGGAGCGGGGTCGCCTGTTCGTGATGGGGGATCCTTCTGCCTTCATCAACCTGATGCTGCGCTACCCCGGCAATCGCGCCACGGCGGAGGGCTTGCTCGATTACTTGGTGGAGGATGATTCCTGGGGGAAACGCGGGGGGCGCGTGTTCTTGGTGGTGGGGCGCTTCAAGCAGACGGGGCACTACGGCGGCGCGCCGAGCTTCGCGGATGAGCTGAAGGACTACTGGGAGGGCTTCCTGGAGCTGCTCGACGACACCCGCGCCGAGGGCCTGCCCGATTGGGTGGCGCTGGCGCTGGGCGCGCTGGTGGCGCTGGGCGGCGCGGTGTTCATGGGGAAGATCGGCGCGCGCGCCTACGGGCGCATCTTGCCCCGCTACACGCGGCGCACGCCGCTCGTGGCGCAAGGGGGCATCGCGGGGCGCGCGGCGGTGCTGGCGGCGCCCACCACGCACCGCGCCTTGGCGATGCTGGAGCTGAAGAGCGCGCTGGTGGAGTCGCTCGGGGAGCGCCTGGGCGCGGAGCAGCTCGCGGGACCGAACGAGCTGGTGACGCGCCTCGAGGGGCGCGGCGTCTCGCGGGAGGCGCTGAGCGCCTTGAAGCGCACCTTGGAGGAGCTGGCCCACGTGGAGCGCCGCGTGGTCACCTCGCAGTCGATTCGCGTGACGAGCGGGGGGGTTCAGCGTATGCGGGAGCAGGTGAGCCAGCGGCTCGCGGAGATCGAGGCGGAGCTCGGGAGCGTGACGTGAAGCAAGCGGTTCGAAGCCATGAGATGCAAGCGCCCGCCGCGAAGCTCGGAAACCAGACGACCTTCGTTTCCGTAGTCCGCCGGTCGTGCGTGGAATGCGGGCGCGCGCCGCTCGGGAGCAGGACGTGAATCAACCGGTTCAAATCAACGAGATTGAGGCCGCGCGCGAGCGCCTGGGTGAGGTGCGGCGCCAGGTGAGCCGCGTGTACGTCGGCCCGGTGGAGCCCATCGATCAGCTGCTCGCCTGCCTGCTCGCCGGGGGCCACGTGCTGCTCGAGGGGGTGCCCGGCGTCGCCAAGACGACGCTGGTCAAGGCCTTCGCTGCGGTGCTCGGCTGCTCCGTGCGCCGCATCCAGTTCACTCCGGATCTGCTGCCCGCCGACATCACCGGCACCTACGTGCTCTCGCCGCGCGACGGCACCTTCTCGCTGCGCCCGGGCCCGGTGTTCGCCAACGTCGTGTTGGCTGACGAGATCAACCGCGCCCCCGCCAAGACGCAGTCCGCGCTGCTGGAGGCGATGCAGGAGCGCCAGGTCACCATCGAGGGGGACCGCTTCGAGCTGCCGAACCCGTTCTTCGTGCTGGCGACGCAGAACCCCATCGACCTCGAGGGGACGTACCCGCTCCCGGAGGCGCAGATCGATCGCTTCCTGGTGCGCGTGCCGATGGACTACCCGAGCGCCAGTGAAGAGGTCGCCATGCTCAAGGCGCACGGCGTCAGCGCGCCCGAGCCCGGCGTGGTGCTGAGCCCGGAGGACGTGCTGCGGCTGCAGTCGGTGGCCGCGCGCGTCCACGTGGAGGACGACCTCTACGACTACGCAGTGGGCCTGACGGCCTTCACGCGGCGCCACCCCAAGGTGGTGCTCGGCGCCTCACCGCGCGCCTCCCTCGGGCTGCTCCGCGTGGCCAAGGCGCAGGCGGTGCTCGCGGGGCGACCCTACGTGAGCCCTGACGATCTCAGCCGCTCGGCGGCCGCCGTGCTCGCCCACCGCCTGGTGCTGCTGCCCGAGCTGGAGGGCGACACGAGGGCGCGCGACGCGGTGATCCAGGACGCCCTGAACAAAGTGGGCTACCGCCGCGCAGTTAGGCCAGTATAGCGCCGCGGGCGGCGCGCTGGTCAGCACCCCTGATCGAGCCGCCCGCGTGGAGCCCACGAGACCTCAGGACCCGAGTGGTCCGCTCCACGGCTCATCGTTCACCCCCGATCACGAGATCCAATCAGACATCAAGGAGGACCGTTCATGCGTCAGGTTCACATCGCGCTCGGTGCGCTCGCGCTGCTCGCCAGCGCCTGCGGCGGCAGCGCCATTTCCCCTCAGATGGTGCAGCGCGCTCAGGCGCACGACTCCAGCGCCTCCGAAGCCACCCTCACCCAGGGCAAGGCGCTGTACGAGCAGAAGTGCGGCACCTGCCACGAGCTGTACCCGCCCAGCTCCCACAGCGCGGAGAAGTGGCCCGGCATCGTCGAGCGCATGGGCCCCATGGCGAAGATCTCCAAGGACGAGGAGCGCGCCGTGCTCCACTATGTCATTGGCGCCGGCGGCGAGTGAGCGCCGCCCGCGGCAGTGATCGGCGCCGGCGGCGAGTGAGCGTTCAGGAGGCTCTAGGCAGGTACGCTGTCTAGCTCGGTACGCGCTCTGAGGTGCCCCGAGCAGTCAGATGCACTGGCTGGGTCCATCGCGCCGCGCTGCGCCGCGGGCAACCAGGCAGGCACCCTAACTAGGGTGCCTGTTTTTTTTCGGGGGGGTTAGACGGCACCGCGCCGGGCGGCGCCTCACGGCTCGAGCAGCGAGAAGCCGGTGCTGACGTCCGGCACCGTGAGCTGCGGTAAATCGAAGGCCTGAGCGAAGGTGAACACGAAGTTCCCCGGAAGGGTGGTGTACTGACGACTGGCGATGGGGAAGCCCCAGTCCACGCGGAACACCGCGCGATCGAACATCGGGAGCAGGCCGCGCACCCCGGCGCCCACCGAGTGATTCAGCGCGAAGCGCTGGTAACCGTTGAAGGCGCTGGCCGCGTCGTAGAAGGCCACCGCCCCCAGCTCGGCGCCCCACAGCCGCACGGCGGTGGAGCGGTACTCCACGCTGCTCGCGACGCGATCTTTACCGATGAAGGCGAAGCTCGGGTAGCCGCGGGGCCGCGTCTCCCCGCCCAAGCCGTAGCGATCGTTCAGGTAGTTTCGGTAGCGGTTGCCCACCAGCGCGTCGTAGTGCAGGCGCCCGGCGCCGAAGCGCGGGCTCACCACCCGGAGCTGCGCCGTCACCTCCGCGTCGGAGCGCTCGCCCGCGAGCTCCGTCAGGGATGAGCCGAGCAAGCGAATGAGCCCATCGCCGAGCGGCAGGCTGTAACCCAGCGCCGCGAAGCTACCGAGCAGGTCGCGACTGGAGCCGAGCGCCTCCGCCGCGGGGTACAACTTGAGCGCCACTTGGTGCCCCAGGCGCAGATCCTCCTGGAGGCCGAGCGTCTCGATCTCGAGGCTCCGGTGGTAGCGCGTGGAGTAAGCCTCCAGCTGCACGAAGGGGCTCGCCCGGGTGTCTCCGCGCGGCACCGCGCGCGCCGTGAACTCCTCGGCAGCGGCGGGCGCCACGCCGCGCACCGCGAACACGCGCCGCGTCGCCTCGGCGCCGATCGAGAGATCGAGCTTGTTCAGGCGCCCGAACGATCGCCGGAGCCGGTAGTCACCGGCGACGCGCTCCGCGTGGTACTCGTAAGGGATACGGCCCACGCTGGTGGGATAGGTCGCGAGCACCCCGCCGACGTAGCGGCGCACCACCTCGCTGCGCCACGCCAGGGTGACGCCGAAGGACCACTCGTCCTGGCTGCTGTAGAGCGGCTGCCCGAAAGACATCCCACCATACGAACCCTCGGTGCGCCCGGTGTCGCGGTTGAAGATCAGGTTGGCGTAGGCGCTGCTCTGGAGCCCGGTGCCCACCACGCGCGGGTTGATGTAGGCGGCGCCCGCGACGTAGCGATCGAGCTGCAGCGCGAACAAGCCGCTCAGCGTGAGGTGCGTGCCGAACAGGTTCTGCTCGCTCGGCTGGATCAAGAGCCGCTCGAGCTTCCCCGCTTGAAACCGCGCGTCCCAGTTGAGGCGCAGGCTCCACACGTCGCGCGCGATGACCAGGAGCCGCACTTTGTCAGGGGTGCTGCCTACGAGCGGCACCAGCAGCACCAGCGAGAGCTGGCGCGCGGCACGCAAGTTGCGCTCGCTCTCGCGCGCGAGATCCCCACGGAACCTCCCCCCCTGCTGGAGCAGCAGCTCCCGGCGGATCACCCGCTCGCGCGTCCGCACGTGCAGCTGGTTCACGAACAGCGGCACCGGATCCTGCTCGTCGAAGACGTCGAGCACCACCACCTCGATCGACTCGATCGTCTTGCCCTCGGGCGCCTCGTCGACTACCGGGCGCACCCCCACCTCGGTCAGGTGATCGAGCTCACGCTCGAGGGTGTACTGCTCGAGCTCGGAGTACTCCTCGTCCTCCGAGTCGTCGGCGGCCCAGGCGCGCGGCGCCAAGGCGAGCAAGAAGCCCAGCGTGAGCCGTGACAACGCGGCGGCGCGCGAGGCGCGCTTCGCCCAGCGGGGCTTCGTGGAGGCTCGCTCGCGCGGAGTCACCGTGCGATGATGCACGTTAGGTGGCGCAGGTGTCGGAGAACAAGCACTGGATGTGGGGCGCCCTGGTGGGCGCGGCCGCCGGTGCGCTGATCGCGCTCGCGCTGGGGCGCCCCGAGGCGCCGGCGCCGCGTGAGGCCCTACCCACCGAAGCTCGGCCAGAAGTGCTGCCAAGCTCCGTGGTTCCGCGCACGCCGGATCCACCCGCACCGGTGGCGCTGAAGCCGCCCGCGCTCACGACGGCGGCGCCGAAGGCCACCCTCAAGGCCCGGCCGCTGCTCGCGGCGAGCGACGTCGCGAACGCGGAGCTGCGCTGCGCGCGCGGCGCGCCCGAGCCCTGCCTCGACGTGGGTCACTACTACGCCGAGCAAGGGGGCCAAGAGACGAAGTCCCTCACCTTCCGCCGCCGCGCGCTGGTGCTCTACGCGGAGGCCTGTCAGCGGCGCGAGGCCCCGGCGTGCCGCCAGCTGAGCCAGCTGTACGAGCACGGCATCGGGGTGAGCCGCGACGCCAACACCGCCGCGGCGCTGCTCCAACGCTACCTCGAGCTATGCGCCAGCGGCGCGCGCTGCGGCGACGACCCAGAGCCGCTATAACCCCGCCCGAGGCACCGCTTGCAGATCCACCCCACTCGCGCCGCCGTCGATCTGACGATCGCCGCCATCCTGGCGGTCGCCGCGGCGGTGGCGCTGCGCCTCACCGCGGTCCTGGCCTGGGCGGGCGCGCTCCTCTTGGGCCTCGCCATCGCGCGCGCGGTCACGCGGATCGCCGTCGCGCGGATCCGCGCGGCGGGCTTCGAGATGCTGTGGCGCGAGCCCGAGCGCGCGCGGCGGATCGCGCGCGGTGAGCGGCTCTTGCTCCGCGCGGAGGTGCGTAACCGCGACACGCGCGCGGCGCGCTACGTGGGGCTGCGCGCGGTGGCCTCACCGCACCTGTCGCTCAGCGTCGATCCGGCGGAGGGCGAGGTGCCAGCGGGGGGCCGCATGGAGGTCACCGTCACCGTGACGGCGCCGCGCGTGGGGCGCCATGGCATTCATGGCCTCTCGCTCGAAGTGCAAGGCAGCCCGGGGCTGTTCGAGGTGCCGCTCACCTTCGCCAACCCGTACGGCATCGAGGTGCTCCCCGGGCCGGCCGCGCTGAGCATCCACAGCGCGCGCGGCGGTCGCAGCCGTCAGGTGAGCGAGAGCGGGCGGCCGGGGCGCCCGGCTGGTGAGGGCTCCGAACTGAAGGAGCTGCGCGAGCTGAGCCCGGGGGATCCGTTCAAGCGCATCGCGTGGAAGGCGAGCGCGCGCCGCGGCAAGCTGATGGTGCGCGAGTACGAGCAAGACGAGCGCGACGTGGTGTGGTTGATCCTCGACGCCTCGGTGGAGCTCTGGTCCGGGGTGCCCGGCGGCGCGCCGCTCGACCTCGCGATCGACGAGGTGGCGGCCGCGGCGAACCGACACCTCCGCCGCGGTGATCGCGTGGGCCTCGCCATCTGCGCGGCCCGCGTCTTGAGCTGCCTCCCCCCCGCCTCGGGCCCAGCGCAGCTCGCCGCCATCCACGCGGCGCTGGCTCACGACACCGCGACCCTCGACGCCGATCGCTCCGATCTCGACGAGGCGGACGTCGCGCTGCGGGTGCTCGAGCACCTGCGCCCGCTCGACCCCGAGGGCGCCTCGGACGTGCGCGTGACCGAGCTCGATCGCCTCGCGCGCCGCGCCGTCGAGGTGAAGGGCCGCGCGCCGTTCGACCTCCCGGAGCCGCGCGCCATGACGCCCCGGGAGCGGGTCCTCCGCGGTTACTTGGCCGCCTTCGGGATGGGCTCACCGCCACGCCAGGAGCCGGAGCAGGCGCACACGGATCGCTCCATCATCAGCGCGCTACGGCGCGCGATGAGCGAGCGCCCCAAGCCGACCAGCGTCCTCATCTGGTCCACCGCGGGGGATCTGAGCGGCCGTCAGGAGCTCGAGGCCCAGCTCAAGAGCACCCCGCGCCGCGGTTGCCAGCTCACCTGGGTCCCGATGCGCTTCGGGCCCGGCCTCACCCGCGGCGGCGACGTGGAGCGCGCCGTCGCCGACGCGCTCGAGCTGCGCGCCGAGGTGCAGCGCGCCAAGGGCGAGCGCGCGCTCCGCCGCCTGGGCGTGAAGGTCGCGCGGCCCCGCGCCAAGGCCGCGCCCGCTCGTCAGGAGGCGGACGGTGTCAGCCGCTGAGCCGCGCGGACCGAAGAGCGAGCTCCAGAGCTTGGGGCTCACCGCCAAGCGCAGCTTCGGTCAGAATTTCCTCGCGGATAAGAACATCGCGCGGCGCATCGCCGAGCTCGCGGCCGAGGACGCGAAGACGGTGGTGGAGCTGGGCGCGGGCATGGGCGCGCTGACGGCGCCGCTGCTCGCGCACCCGGCGCGCGTGATCGCCGTGGAGCGCGACCGCGACCTGGTGCCCTACCTCCACGCCCGCTTCGCGGCGGAGCTCGCCGCGGGGCGTCTCCAGGTGCACGAGGCCGACGCCAAGACCTTCGACTACCCGGGGGCGTTTCAGCGCGCAGAGCAGCCCATCGTGCTAACCGGCAACCTCCCTTACCAACTGACGGGCCCGCTGTTGTCGCTCACCGCCGGGCTGGCGCGCGAGCTCTGCCGCGCGGTCTACATGGTGCAGCTCGAGGTCGCGCAGCGCGTGGTCGCGGCGCCGGGCGAGGCCGACTACGGGGCGCTCAGCGTGTTCATGCAGGCCGCCTTCCGCTGTGAGCGCGCGCTGACGGTACGCCGCACGGCCTTCTACCCCCAGCCGCGCGTCGACTCCGCCGTGCTGCGCCTCACCCGCCTGGAGACGCCCATCGCCGAGGAGACGCCGCTGTTTCGTCAGCTGGTGCGCCAAGCCTTCGAGCAGCGCCGGAAGACGCTGCGCAACGCCTGGCGCGCGCTGGGCCTAGCGGAGGTGGAGGCCGCGGCGGCGCGCGCCGACATCTCGCTCGATCTGCGCGGGGAGGCGCTCCACGCGCGCGACTTCGCGCGAATGGAGCGCTGCTTCACCGCGGTGGGGGCGCCGTGAGCCGAGTCATCAGGCTCACTGCCTTCCTTGGCTTGGCGCTCGGCTTCACGCTCGGCGGCTGCCCCGCACCAGAGAAGCAGCGCCCCGAGGTCCGCGCCTCGTTCGGGATCTTCTACGGGGGCCAGGTGCAGGAGCGCGACGAGATCCCGTTCGAGATCGACCGCGCCAAGCAGAGCCAAGGTTTCCGCCTGGAATTTCCAGCGCCGCTCGCCGCCGCGCGCCGCGTGACCTGGGAGGTGGATCAGCCGGCGCCGCGCGGCAAGCGCCCCACCCCCACCTCGCGCATCACCGCCCTGGGGGAGGCAGAGGTGCGCCCCGGCACGGATCGGCTGGAGGTGCCGCTCGAGCTCGCGCCGGGGGACCCGCTCGGCGAGTGGAACATCCGGGTCTTGGTCGATGGCGAGCTGGTGCTCGATCAGCGCTTCGCGCTGTATAGCGCCGCCGCGCGGGCGCGCGCCCAACGCTCCGCCGAAGAGCAAGCCGAAGACGACGAGTGAGCGGGTGGGGGTTCGCCCCCGATGCATGAAGCCGCGCGGCGGCGCGAGCCCACTGTCAACCGACGCGCCGCGCAGCGCCACGCGGCTCAGTCAGTGACGCGAACCATCTCCCGGCTCCAACCGAACCCCCTGCCCTCACCCTACCCCGGGATATCGCGGGTGACGCACGTTCGCGGCCCCCGCGATGTCACAGGCTCACAGACGACGTGATGTCACAGACGACGTGGGCTCACAGAGCGATGTGGGAGGCGGGGTCGCGACGCCTCACGCCTCGTCGTCGGCTTCTGCAGCGGCGGCTTCGGTGCTCGCCTCGCCGTAACCTTCGGGGTCCGCGCTCGCGAAGGTGAAGGTGCGCACGATGGGCGGCGGCGGATCGCCGTAGAGCTCGAGCTGGGTCGCGGCCCACAGCTCCGCGGCGACCAGCTCGAGGTGCGCTGGGCTCCCGGGCTCACCCTGGAAGCGATCGAGCGCCTCGTCCGTCTCCTTGAGCTCGAGGCGGGCGCGCACCGGATCCACGTCCGGCTTGGCGATGAAGCGCTCGGTCAGGAGCACGGCCTTGTCGTGGTTCACCTCCACGAAGCCGGGGCCCACCGCCACCTTCGCCTCCTCACCCCCGACGCGGTAGCTCACGATCCCGGTGGCCAGCGCCGCGAGCAGCGGCCGGTGACCCGGGAGCACCCCGAACTCGCCGTCCACGCTGGGAGCGGTGAACTCCGTCACCCGCTCGTCCAGCACCAGGCCATCCGGCGTGACGATCTCGAGCTCGATGGTGGTTTGAGTCGCCATACCTTACTTCTCGCTCAGCTCGCGGCCTTGAGCTTCTGAGCCTTGGCCTTCACGTCCTCGATGTTGCCCACCAGGTAGAACGCCTGCTCCGGCAGATCGTCCAGCTCACCGCTCAAGATCTCCTTGAACGCGGCGATGGTCTCCTTGAGCGGCACGTAGCGCCCTTGGAGGCCGGTGAACTGCTGCGCCACGAAGAACGGCTGCGACAGGAAGCGCTGGATCTTACGGGCACGATCCACGAGGAGCTTGTCGTCCTCACTCAGCTCATCCATGCCCAAGATGGCGATGATGTCCTGAAGGTCTTTGTACTTCTGCAGGGTGGACTGCACCTCGCGCGCCACGCGGTAGTGCTCCTCACCGACGATGTGCGGATCGAGCATGGTGGAGGTGGAGTCGAGCGGATCCACCGCGGGGTAGATGCCGAGCTCGGAGATCGCGCGCGAGAGCACCGTGGTGGCGTCCAAGTGCGCGAAGGTGGTGGCCGGCGCTGGATCCGTGAGGTCGTCCGCGGGGACGTAGATGGCCTGCACGCTGGTGATGGAGCCCTTGGTGGTGGAGGTGATGCGCTCTTGCAGCGCGCCCATCTCCGTCGCCAGCGTGGGCTGGTAACCCACGGCGCTCGGCATGCGGCCGAGGAGCGCCGACACCTCCGACCCCGCCTGGGTGAAGCGGAAGATGTTGTCGACGAACAGGAGCACGTCCTGCCCCTGCTCATCACGGAAATACTCCGCGCAGGTGAGCGCCGAGAGCGCCACGCGAGCGCGCGCGCCGGGTGGCTCGTTCATCTGACCGAAGATGAGCGCCGTCTTGCTGAGCACCGGCTCCCCAGACTCGAGCTTGGACTCCGCCATCTCGAGGAAGAGGTCGTTGCCCTCACGGGTGCGCTCACCGACGCCCGCGAAGCAGCTCACGCCGCCGTGCGCCTTGGCGACGTTGTTGATGAGCTCCTGGATGAGCACCGTCTTGCCCACGCCGGCGCCGCCGAACAGGCCAATCTTGCCGCCCTTACGGTAGGGCGCGAGCAAATCGATGACCTTGATGCCGGTCTCGAAGATCTCCACCGAGGTGGACTGCTCCACGAACTTCGGCGGCTCGCGGTGGATGGGCAGCGTCTTGCTGGCGTCCACCGGGCCGGCGTCGTCCACCGGGCGCCCGATGACGTTCAGGATGCGGCCGAGCACCGCCTCCCCCACCGGCATTTGGATGGGGCTGCCGGTGTCGCGCACGTCGGCGCCGCGCACCAAGCCCTCCGTGGCGTCCATCGCGATGGCGCGGACCACCGACTCGCCGAGGTGCTGCGCCACCTCGAGCACCAGGTTGTCCTTCTCGCTCGAGATGTTCGGGTTGGTGGCCACGATGGCGTTCAGGATCCGCGGGAGCTTGCCCGCCGGGAACTCGACGTCCACGACCGGCCCGATGACCTGGGTGATCTTGCCTACAACCGCTTGAGTTTCCGCCATGTTCGCTCTGCTGAGGTCGTGCGCGGCGTGGGCCGGGGAGCCGGACTGCCGCTGCTGGGTGGGGCGCCCGCCAGGGCGGGCTCGAGGTGACTCTGACTGGGAGCTCGCGCTCTCTGCGGGCGAGGCCACACGCGGGCCGCCGCCTGAAACCAAGGCCGCCAGCTGCCTGCCGGCCGAGGCCCGGGCGGCGTCTAGCACGACCCCTGCCCCCTGCCAACGCGAATAGCGGCCCCCAGGACCCACGACATCCGGGGCCACCGCGCTACCATCGGGGGCTCGCGGCGGAGCCGCCCGCCTGCCCGGTGGGGCGCCGAATCCAGCTGGCGCGCCGACGACAGGATGGCGCTCCAGACCGACGCTGTCAGGGGCGCTGATAAACGAGGACGACCGGGGTGATCAGCCAGGAGACCATCGACCAAGTCAAGGGGCGCATGAAGGCGGTCGCCATCATCGGCGAGTACGTGAGCCTCGAGCGCCGCGGTCGGTCTCACATCGGGCTGTGTCCTTTCCACAAGGAAAAAACTCCCAGCTTCCACGTCAGCGACGAGCGCAACTTCTATCACTGCTTCGGCTGCGGCGCGAAGGGCGACCCGATCGGCTTCTTGATCGAGCACGAGGGGCTGAGCTACCCGGAGGCGATCCGTCACATCGCCGAGCGCGAGGGGATCGTCGTGGTGGAGGGCGGCACCGACAGCGACCGGCGGCAGGCCGCCGAGCAGCGCCGGCGCGTGGAGGAGATGTATGACGCCGGCGCGCTGGCCGCGGCGTACTACGAGCGCATGCTGCGGGAGCACCCGCTCGCGCATTTCGCGCGCGACGAGCTCGCGCGCCGCGGGCTCGACCCGGCTCAGGGCGGCGCCGTGCAGGAGGCGCTCGCTGCCTTCCGCGTCGGCTACGCGCCGTACAGCTGGGACGCGCTGGGGCGCCACGTGAAAGATCAGGGCGCGAACCTGTTCGCCGCCGAGCGGGTGGGCCTCTTGGTGCCGCGCAAGAGCGGCCCAGGGCACTACGATCGGTTCCGACACCGGCTGATGTTCGCGGTGCTCGATCTGCGCGGCCGCGTGGTGGCCTTCAGCGGACGCGCGCTGCCGGAGCCCAGTGAACAGCAGCTGGCGGCGGCGCGCGCCACGCCGCTCAGCAGTCAGCCTAGTGAACCACCTGCCAAGTACCTGAACAGCCCCGAGAGCCCCGTCTACAAGAAGCGCGAGGTGCTGTTCGGCTTGTACCAAGCGCGAAGTCGCATCCGAGAGCTGGACCGCTGCGTGCTGGTGGAGGGCAACTTCGACGTGGTGAGCCTGCACGCGCGCGGCCTCACCGAGGTGGTGGCGCCGCTCGGCACCGCCTTCACCGCCGAGCAAGGCCGCGAGATCCGCCGCTACACCGCCAACGCGGTGCTCCTGTTCGACGGGGACGACGCCGGGCGGCGCGCGGTGGAGGCCTCGCGCGCGCCGTGCCGCCAGGTGGGGATCGCCGCGCGCGTCGCCACCCTGCCCGACGGTGTGGATCCTGACGACTTGGCGCGCGAGAGCGGGCCCGAAGCGGTCAGGCGGGTGATCCAAGCCGGGCGCTCGATGCTCGAGCACTTGATCGAGACCACCCTGGACGAGCGCATGTCGGGCGCGCTCGACCAAGCGCAGCGGGTCGCGCGCCTCAGACAGCTGTTGGCGGAGGAGGAGGACCCCACGGTGCGCGCCTTCGGCAAGCGCTACGTCGACACCGTCGCGGCGCGCCTGGGGATCAGCGACCCAGCGACGCTCAGGTCGCTCGCCGCCGGTCTGGGGCTCGCGCCGAGCGGAGCGGCGCCGGGCCCGATGGCGGGGCTGCGAGTCGACGTGGATGACCCCCGCGCTCCGAACACGGGTGGCCCCGCGGCGTGGGACGTCCAGGCCTCGAGGCTCCCCCCGCTGCCGCCGGAGCGCGCGCGGAGCCGCAACCGTCAGGGGGAGATCGCGCTGGAGATCTTCGGCGCCTTCTTGGACTTCCCAGCTTTACTGAGCGACCGCGCAGGGGTCGCGGCGTCGGGCTTCCTCGAGGGGGACCTGGCGCTCGCCTACGTCGCGCTCCGCGCTCAGGCGCTGCCCTTCGAGTCGGAGCGGGTGCTCGCGGCGCTGCCCGTGACGATCCAGCGCTTCGCCGCGGGGCGCTTGGCCGCGCCGAAGCACGAGCGCTTCGACGACGCGCGCAGCGAGCTGATCGCCAATTTGAAGCAGATCGAGCAGCTGACCCTGACCGAGGAGGGAGCGCGGGTGGTGGATGAGCTGAGACAGGCCGCGGCCCAGGGGGATTTCGAGCAGGAGCTTTCGCTCTTGAGCGAGCGCTTCAGGCGTGCCAGGGAACGTCGCCGCTGAGCGGGCTCTGGCGCCGCTCGGTCATCAGAGAGGAGCGCCCACCGCGGCAGCGGTCGGCGGCCCGGTGTGAGCCATGAGGGACACGGTGGGAGCAAAGCAAGCGAACGCAGCGGACGAGCAGCACGAGCCCGTGGCGGAGACGAGGCAGGGCGACGCGGAGCCCGCCAGCGCGGCGAAGCGTAAGTCAGGTCGCACGACGAATAGCACCTCACGTCGCCTGAGCGCGGCGGGTGACGCGAGCGCGGGCGCCTTCCTCAGCTTCGATCAGGTGGCCTCGTCCCCCGAGGCCGAGGGCGCGCCCGAAGCCGAGGCCGAGGCCGCGGAGGCACCCCCGGCGCGCGCCCCGGCCCCCAGCAAGGCCAAGCCGCTGACGACCAGCGCGGACGAGGCGGTCCGCTCGAGCGACCCGGTGCGCATCTACCTCCGCCGCATGGGCAGCGTGGCGCTGCTCACCCGCGAAGGGGAGGTGGAGATCGCCAAGCGCATCGAGGAGGGCGAGCAGGACCTGCTCGGCGCGGTGCTCGACACCCCCGTGGCGGTGCGCGAGCTGATCGTGCTCGGCGAGCAGCTGAAGAGCCACAGCATCCGCGTGAAGGATTTGATCCGTGAGCCGGCGGACGAGGGCGAGTTCGACGAAGAGAAGGCGGACCGCACGGCGCTCCGCCTGCTGGAGAAGCTGAAGCGCCAAGATCGCAAGATCCGTGAGGCGCGCCGCCGCCGCGCCAGCCTCGCCGCCACCAAGGAGCTCACGGCGCTGAAGCAAGACGCCTTGAAGACGCTGCGCGAGCTGAACCTCAACAAGCGCACCGTGGATGGTCTGGTCTCCTCATTGAAGCGCGCGGTGCAGAGCATCAACCGCGTGAACGCGCGCCTCGGTGAGCTCGAGCGCGCCCTCGGGGTGACGAAGGGTGAGGTCACGGCGCGCGCCGAGGCCGCGCTGGGTGAGCCCGACGCTTGGGCGGAGCTGGCGCGCGACCTCCGCGCCGATCCAGTCGCGGTGAGGCGCGCGGCGGCGGCCTACGAGGACGCCGAGCGCGACGCGCGCGCCACCGAGGCCGAGTTCGGGATCCTGCGCGGCGAGATGCTCGAGCTCTACGAGCGAGTGAAGGTGGCCGAGCAGCGCGCCGAGCGCGCCAAGGCCGAGCTGATCGAGGCGAACCTGCGGCTCGTGGTGTCGATCGCGAAGAAGTACACCGGCCGCGGCCTGCAGTTCCTCGACCTGATCCAGGAGGGGAACATCGGGCTGATGAAGGCGGTGGAGAAGTTCGAGTACCAGCGCGGCTACAAGTTCAGCACCTACGCCACCTGGTGGATCCGCCAGGCGATCACCCGCGCCATCGCCGACCAAGCGCGCACCATCCGCGTCCCGGTGCACATGATCGAGACCATCAACAAGCTAGTCCGCACCTCGCGCTATTTGGTGCAGGAGCTCGGCCGTGAGCCGACGCCCGAAGAGCTCGCGGTGAAGATGGAGCTGCCGGTGGAGAAGATCCTCAAGGTGCAGAAGATCGCCAAGGAGCCGATCAGCCTGGAGACGCCGATCGGCGAGGACGAAGACTCGAGCCTCGGCGACTTCATCGAGGACAAAGCAGCCGTCAGCCCAGCTGACGCGCTGGTGACGAGCAGCTTGGAGGAGCAGACGGCGGCCATGCTCTCGACGCTGAGCGAGCGCGAGGCGCGGGTGCTGCGCCTGCGCTTCGGCATCGGGGAGAAGAGCGACCACACTTTGGAGGAGGTGGGTCAGGACTTCGACGTCACGCGCGAGCGCATCCGCCAGATCGAGGCGAAGGCGCTCCGCAAGCTGCGCCACCCGAGCCGCTCCAGGGGGCTCAAGAGCTTCCTCGAGTAGCCGCGCAGCGACTCGTTAGCGTCTCTGACAGACGTGCGGTGCTCCCCAACCCCCCCAAAAGAAGCCCTATCCGAGGGATCGGGACCCGGGCTCGCGGGACGCCAGAGGCGTACGGTGCCTTGTCAGTGACGTTGACCAAGCGAGTCACTCGTTAGCGTCTCTGACAGAGCGCCTCAGGGGCCGTCCCAGGGACGACCCAGGCGCTTCAGGGCCTCTTTCGCTTCCGCGCGGTAAGGGGAGTCACGCGGGCCGTCACGCAGGAAGGCCTCCCAGTGGCGCGTGGCCTCTTGGCTGCCGCCCAGGGCCTTGGCGTAGAGGCGATGCGCCTCCCACAGCCAGCGCGGCTTGGGCGTCTCCTGCTCGCCGACCTCGAGCGCCTTCTGCAGCTGCTCGCGCGCCTCACCGTCTTGGCGGTTGGCGGCCAGCAATTTTCCATAACGGAAACGCCAGGTGGCGTTCTTCGGATCCGCCTCGATCGCCTTGCGCCACTCCTCCAGCGCGTCACGCTCGCGCCCCAGGTCGTAGTAGGAGTCGGCCAGCGCCGCGTGGGCCTCGAAGCGCGAAGGGCGGAGCGTGAGGGCGCGCTGCAGGTCGGCGATCGCGTCCTTCACTGCGCCTTGGCGGTAGCGCAAGATGCCGCGCTGCCAGTACGCATCGGCGAGGCCTTGGTCGAGCCCCAGCGCCTTGGCGAGCGCCTCCTCGGCGATCTTGTGATTACCCGCCTCGTTGGCGGCCCAGCCGACGTAGAGGTGATACTCGGCGCGGTTCGGGTCCAGATCACGCGCGCGCTCGAGGCTCTTCAGCGCCTCCGCCAGGTTGTTGCCCTTGAGCAATAGCGCGCGGCCGAGGCAGTGGGTCGTCTCCGCCGAGCTCGGGCGCTGCTGGAGCACCTGACGCAGCATCTGCTCGGCCTGCTCGCCGCGCCCCGCGCTGACCTTGCCGCAACCCACCCGAAGCATCAGGTCCAGATCGGTCGGGGCCTTGGCCAGCGCGGCCTCATACTCCTTGAGCGCCTCTTCGCTCTGACCCGCCGCCTCGAACAGGAGGCCGCGCTCGAGCGCCAGCCCGGGGTAATCGCGATCGACCTCCGCCACGCGCTCGAAGGCGCTCCGCGCCGCCTCGAAGTCGCGACCCCGGCGGTGCGCGACCCCCAAGCGGAACTCCGCGCCGACGTCCTTCGCGTCCAGGCTGAGCGCCTTCTTGAACTGGGCGACGGCGTCCTCGTAGCGCCCCTGAGCCAGCGCGACCTCGCCCAGCGCTTTGAAGATGGCGGGGGAGTTCGGCAGCATCTTCTGCGCGGCGGTGAGCTGCTGCTCCGCCTCCTCCGCGCGCCCTTGCTGGCTCATGAGCAGCGCGAGCGCGACGTACGAGTCCACCACCGCGACCTCGGGTTGCCCCGCCTCGATGCCGCGCTTGTACGCGGCCTCTGCCTCCGCGCGGTTGCCGAGCGCCTCCTCCGCGCGCCCCACCCACACCGCCACCCGCGCGTCCTTCGCGTGGGAGGCCGCGAGCTTGGTGAGCAGCGCCTTGGCGTCGTCCAAGCGCTCGAGCGCGATCAAGGTCTTGGCCATGCCCACCGCGGCCACCACGCTGTCTGGATCGGCCTCCACCCCCGCCTTGAAGCGCGCCAGCGCCTCGCTGTAGCGCCCGGAGAGGTAGAACGCGTCGCCCAGCCCCGCGAGCGCGCCCGCCGCCTTGGGCGCGATCGCCAGCGCCTGCTCATAGGCTTTTTCCGCGTGGGTAATTCTCGAGCGGCGGAGGTGGATGTCTCCGGTGAGGGTCTGCGCGTCCACCCGCTCCGCCGGGCTCGCCTGGTCAGCCCCCTCACCCACCGCCTCGAGCAAGCGGAGCGCCTCCTCCTCCTTGTTCTGTCGCCAGGCCGAGCGCGCGAGCAGCACCCGGCTGCCGACGTGCTCGGGGCTCGCCTCAATCACCTGACTCGCGAGCGCCTCGGCGCCGGCGTGATCCCCCGCGAGCAGCTTGGCGCGGGCGAGGCCGTAGCCCGTCCTCGCCCCCTGCTCGAGGCGACCCGCCTCGGTCCAGGCGGCCTCCGCGGCCTTGGCGTCCTTGGCCAACAGCTCCACCTCCCCGAGCGTGACGTAGGCGTCGAGCGCGGTGGCGCCCTTCGTCAGGCCGGCGAGCAGCTGGCGCGCCCTGGCGAGGTTGCCCTCCACCGCGGCCTCCGCCGCGCGCGCGAGCTTCAGGTACTCGACGTCCTCCTGACCCTTCAGCTCCTCGAGCTGAACCTTCGCGCGCGAAGTGACGGCCGAGTCGGGCCCGAAGCGCAGCACCTTCAAGAACGCCACGTAGGCCCCATAGGCGCCCAGCTGCTTCAGCCGCGGTGAGGCGGTGCGCTGACGACTGACGCCATCCAGCGCAAGCCCGGCGCTCGCGAAGCTGTCCTTCGCCATCTCCTGTTGACTGGTCGTCACCGTGCGCAGGACGAGCTCCTGGTTGTCGCCGCGCTTCACCTGATCGACGATCCAGTAAGCGCCGAAGGGCCCCACGTCGGGCAGCAGCGCGAGCGAGCCGCCGGCGAGGAGCAGCACCACGCCGAGCCCGAGCGCGACCTTGAGACCGCGGCGCGGCTTCCTCACGGGCTCGGCGGCCATCGCGGCCTGAATCGGCGGCGGCGCAGCCACCACCACCGGGGCCGCCGGCGCCTTGGCGGCGACGCCATCCTCCTGCGGGATGGCGCCGAACTCCATGTCGTCATCCGCGCTGTCTAGGGAGACGTCACGCCCCCCCTCGTCGCCGCCGAGGTTCACCTCGCCGTAGCTGACCCCGCCGCCGCTCGCGCGCACCACGGCCTGATCGTCAGCTGGACGCCGCGTTGGGTCGGGCGGCAGCGCGAACGGATCGGGACCGCTCGGCGCGAAGCCCTGGCCCGGCTCGGTCTCCGTGAAGCTCGGCGCGGAGCCTCCCAGCTCACCCGAGAACTCCGAGAAGCTCGGCACTGGCCCCCCGAGCTCGCCCGAGAGATCGGGGATGCTCGGCGCCGGTGGCACCCGGCCGAGATCCAGCTCGCCGAACGCCGCCGCCTCACGGCTCGGCTCGGCGCGGGCGCCCGCGCTGGGTGACGGCAGCCCACCACCGACGGACGGCAGCTCGCCGCCCAGCGACGGCAGATCACCGCCCAGCGACGGTAGCTCACCGAAGTCGCTGATTGGCAACGGCAGGCCGGCGGCTGGCGACGGGAGGTCGCCTCCCAGCGACGGCAAGTCGGCCGCAGGTGAGGGCAGATCACCGAAGCCACGAGCCGGCGACGGCAGATCACCGCCCAGCGACGGCAGATCCACGTCGAGCGAGTCCCCGCCCGGTGAGGGCAGGTCGCTGAAGCCGACCGGAGCCGGCAGATCGCCGCCGAGGGAGGGCAAATCCACGTCGAGGGATCCACCGACGGGCGCCGGCAGATCGAAGTCCAAGGCATCACCGACTGGTGAGGGTAGATCACCGAAGTCATCGAGCGGCGCAGGCAGGCCACCGCCGCGTCGCTCGGCGACGGGCCCAGGCAAGGGGCTGTCGAGCGAGGTCGCCGGACGGCGCGGGGGCGGGAGCCCCGGCTTCCTACCGACGACGGGTAGATCGTCAGCGCCGCTGAGCGAAGGCAGATCGACGTCGAGATCGTCGTCGCGCGTGGCGGGCAAGTCGCCGAAGTCGTCCGGCGCGGAGGCGCCCAGCCGCAGGGCAGGCGCGGTGGGGTGCTCACGCGAGCGGTCGACGACCCCCGGCAGATCGGCCTCCGGCAGCTCCCACTCGTCGTCGCTCGGCGTGGGCGTATTCCCACGAGGTAATCCGGGGCGCGGCGGGGCGCCCGCGCCGCTCCCAAACGATGGACGCGCGGGCGGCCGTGGCCTCCCAGGGCTCGGCAGGTCAGCACCGCGAGCTCCCTCGGCGGGGCCGCGCCCCAGCACGGGGAGATCGAGCTCGTCGTCTGGCGCGGGGCGGGCCACGGGGCGCGGGAGATCGGCCGGCGGCATGACCCGCGGCGCGGGGAGATCACGACCCCCCTGCGCTCCACGGCCAGCCGAGCCCGCGACGGGCGCGGGCAAGCCGATGCCGGGATCGGCGGGAGCAGGGCGGGGCGCGGCGGGGCGCGGCGGGGCTGCGGGACGAGGCGCTGCCGGGGCGCCACCGGGCACGGCTCGATCGGGCGCAGCGCCACCGGGCGACGGCGGCGCCTTGACCCCTACCCCACCGCTGATGCCGACGCCGATGTGGGTGGCGCGCCGCGCGCGCTGAGGCACCGGAGGCGGGCCGCTCGTGGTGTCGAAGCCCCCAAGCACGGGGCTCGGCCCGGTGCGGCGATCGTCACCAGGCGGAGGCTCCACCTTGAAGGTGGTCCCGCACTTCGGGCAGCGCATCTTGAGGCCCGTGGGGGGGACGCGACGCTCATCGACCTGATACGGCGCTTTGCAACCGGGGCACTCGACCTTGAACATCTAGCCCCTAAGCCTAGTCGTGTCCGCGGACCTTGTCGTGATTTCTCGACCCTCGTCCAGCTCGGGGCACCTCTCTCGGATCAGGCGCATTCGGTTGGCCGCCGCGCGGCTGAGCGGCGCCGCTCTCTGGTACCCTCCGGAGGCCGCCTGGATCCCGCCCGCCCACAGCTGTAGAACCAGCGCCTCCGCTAGCGCGCGCTCCCCTGGGTGGCGCCCTCGATCCGCGGAGGCGCGATCTGGATGTCCCCGCCCACCCGAGACCCCGAAGCGCCAGACGAGGCCACCCCGGAAGACGCGGGCTCGACCGCGCCGAACGAAGCCCCCAGCCCCATCGCGCAGGAGGTCGGATCACCGCGCGCCGCGCGCGCCGTTGGAGCCGTCGCGATCGTGGCCGCTGGGGCCCTGATCTGGTTCGCGCGACCCCGCGCCGAACCGCCGCCAGCGGAGCCCGCCGAGATCACGCTGCCGCTCCCCGAAGCGGGGCTGAGTGAGCTGCGGCTCGCGCTCCCGGACGCGGAGCTCGTGATCGACGCGGGCGACGCCGAGCCCGATCCGCTCTACGCCTACTCGGGCTGGCGCACCTGGGAAGATGGCGGGCTCGTGCCGCCGCTCCCCCAAACGGCACCTCACGCCGTCCGCTTCGGCGCGGCGCTGTTCCCCTACGCCGGCGCCGAGTTCGCGCCCAGCGACGCGCCGAGCCGCGCCGACGCCAAAGCCGCCGCTGAAAAAGCGATCGAGCAGGCGGCGACCGACTTCGCGCGCGTCGTGGCCGAGGCGCCGAGCGGGAGCCCCGATCTCGGATTGATGCACCGAGGTATTCTAGAGCCTCCGGTGGAGTATTCGCTGTTCACGCTCAAGGTGGGTGACGTCTCGCCGCACCCCGTGGACACACCACGAGGCTACTGGGTGATGAAGCGCTTGCGCTGAGCGGGCTCCCCGATCCACTCCGCGCAGCAACAGCGCGCGCGTGGCGTGATGGCGCACGAGCCAGAGACGGTGCGCGCCGCGCCTCGCCAAACCCCCGATCGAAGATCGCCCCCTTCGCGCCATGAAGTCTGAGCGTCGCCGCGCCGAGGCTTCTTCTTGGGGGTTGGACGGCACCGCGACGGCGCGATCCATGTGGCTCGGCCCTCCAGAGCCGTGAGGCGGCGGAGCCCTAGTCACGGTGACCCACAACGGATTAGAGTGGGAGCGCTCTGTCGCCACCCGCGGCGAAGGCGTCCGCGCGCGTTTCCCTGACACCGCATGCAACACCCCGAGACCCCCAGTCCCTCCGAGGTCACCCCTCCCGTCGAGGCCGCCGACCCGAGTTGGATCGCCGCTACCATCGATCGCCTCCGCGCCGAGCACGACGCGAGCGACAGCCCCGCGCTGAAGGCCGTGCTGCTGCACGAGATCGGGCTGCTCGAAGAGACGGCGGGCGACGAGGCGAGCGCCGCGCGCGACCACCTCCAAGCGGTGAACGCCGAGGCCGGTTTCCGTGAGCCCCTCGAGCGGCTCATCAGCATCATCGAGCGCCGCCAGTCCTTCAAGAACCTCGGCAAGCTGCTCGATCGGCTCGTGAAGGTCGCCGAGCGCCCCGATGAGCGCTCCCGCGCGCTATTAGACAACGCAGCTTACCTGATCGACCACCAGGGCGAGCCGGACGCCGCGCGTGAGGCCTTGGAGGAGGCCGCCACGCTGACACCCGAGGATGAGAGCGTGTGGCTCGCGCTCGAGTTCGTGGGCTGGGTGGAGGACGATCGTGAGCTGGTCGAGCGCGCGCTCGGTCGCCGCGCGGAGCTCACCCAGGACCCCGCTTGGAAGGGCCTGCTCCTCATCGACCTGGCGGAGCTCCGGCGCGAGCAAGACGACGTCGAGCGCGCCGCGGAGGCGTTGGAGGCGGCGATCGCGCTGCAAGGGCCCGCTACCTTCCGCGCGCTGCTCGCCTTGGAGCGGCTCGGCCGAGCGAGCGAGCGCCTCGACTGGGTGGGCCGCGCGCTGGATGCCCAAGCGACGCTCATCCGCTCCACCGAGGCCGGCGCACCCCCCGAAGCGGCGGCGGCGCTCGGCGTGCCGGCGTATCGCCTGACGCCGGGCCACGCGATGGATGCCTGGCTGCGCGCCGCGGAGGCTCATCGCACCAGCGGCGATCTGCCGAGGGCGGCGCAGGTGCTGGCGCGCGCCGCCGAGCAGCTCCCGGACGATCCGCACCTCTTGCGCGCCCGCATGCTCACGGCGGAGGCCACCGGGCACACGGAGGAGGCCGCCGCCCTCGCGCGGCGTGAGCTCGAGCTCGGCGCCACCGGCGCGGTCGCGGCGAGCCTGTGGCTCAAAATAGCGGAGGCCGCCGCCGCGGCGAACGACGGCGCCACGGCGCTCAGCGCCGTGAACTCAGCGCTCACTCACGACGCGGGCAGCATCCCGGCGCGCGTGTTGCAGCTCGATCTGCTGATCGGCGGGTCGGATCCGCCCGCCCTCGCCTCGGCGCTCGAAGCCGCCGCCAATGAGCTGCCGACGGACGACGCCAAGGCGCGTTATTTCCTCGCGGCAGCGGACGCGTGGGCGCGCGTCGCGCGGGATAGTCAGGGCGCCCGAGCGGCGCTGTCGCAAGCGGCGATGTTCGGCGCTTCGCCTGGCTTGGTGGCTCGCGTCGCGCGGATGCTCGCGGCGGAGAGCGGCGACGGTACCTGGTACTTGGAGGCGACGCGTCGCTTGCTCGCGGCGGGAGCGACCGACTCCGAACAGGCGAGCCTGTGGTTCGAGCTCGGGCGCGCCAAGCTGCTGCGCGGGGACCACTCGGGCGCGGAGGAAGCGTTCGCTAACCTGACGAATGCGCCTGGCGGCAGCTGGCTCGGGCCCGCGCTGTCGGCCTTCGTGCTCCCGCTCACGCGAGAAGGAGAGCCCGAAGCCGACGCCGAAAACGAGGCCTCGGCCGGCGCTCGAGATCGGGGTTTGGCAGCGCTCCTCACGGCCGAGACGGCGCCCGACGAGCGGCGCGCGCTCGCGCTCTTGTCCGCCGTCCGCGCGCGGCTCTCGGGCGATCTCGCGGCAGCGCGTGACACCCTGAGCGAGCTCCACACGGAAGACCCGAGCGACAGCCTGAGCGCGACGGCGCTCGCCGCCGTGCTCGAAGGCCTGGGCGAGCTCGAGCAGGCCGAGGGCGTGCTCAGCGCGCTCGCCGAGCAGCTGGACGACCCCGCGGAGGCCGCGGCCTTGTGGATCGAAGCGGCCTTGATCGCCTGGCGCCGCGGCGCCCGCGACGTGGCGGTGGACGCCTTGTCGCGCAGCGCGGAGCTCGCCCCCGCGGCGGGTGGGCCGCTCCTGGTGTGGGCGCTCCGCGCGGCGACGCCCGACGACGCAAACGCGCGACGGCGCGCCCTCGAGGCGAGCGGCGCGGGCGCCGCAGGCGCCCTCGAGCGTTGGGGGCTCGAGGCGGGCGCCGAGCCCGACGTGGCGCGCCAGGCGCTCTCGTCAGTGGAGCTGACGCTCGAGCCCAGCGAGCTGGTGAGCGCGGTGGCGCTCGCCAGCGTCGTCTCTGGCGAGGAGCAGGGCACTTTGGAGCTCGCGCGGCTGGGCGATGGGGCGCGGCAGCTGACGCGCGCGCACAGCTACCTCCGCGCGTTGGGTGAAGGCGACGGCCCAGAGCGCTTGGAGGAGCTCGCGCGCGATTGGGCGAACGAAGCAGGCGCCCACACCTCCGCTAGCCTCCGCGCCGATCCATCACGCGCAGCCGCGACGGACGCCACCCTGGAGTGGCTCGCTCAGGCGCTCGCGAGCGCGCAGCTGGAGCCAGAGATCACGGCGCGCGCGCGGCTCGGCGCGCTGCTGCCCGGCGAGGCGGGGGAGAGCCTCACCGCCAGCGCGCGGATCGTGAGCCTGCTCTCGGGGCACGCGCCCGGGCAGCTGATGCCACCGCGAGGCGCCGCCTCGCGCCTCGCCAACCTCGAGCTCGCCCTGCCGGGCGGCGGCCCTCGGCGGCGCGCACGCGCCCTCAGCGGCGTGGACGAGGGCCTCGGCGAAGACAGCGCGGCCCTCGCCCGTGGCCTCGCCGGCTGGAACTACTTGGCCGCGCAGGACTACGCGGCGGCGGAGGCCTGTTTCCGCGTGGTTACAGAGGCGCTGCCGAGCGAGGTGATCGGCTGGGAGGGGCTGCGCGCCACCGCCGAGGCGAGCGGTGATCGCGAGCTGATGGCGGAGGCCTGCGCCGCGCTGGGCGACGCCGTGTCCGACGCGGCCACCGGCGCCGAGCTGTGGGAGACGTCGGCGCTGATCTTGATCGACGAGCTCGGCGACGCCGACCGCGGGGAGCTGGCGCTGGCGCGCACCATCGAGCGCGACATCCGCCGCGACGTCGCCTTCGATCGCCTGTTCCGCATCGTCCGCGGGCGTAAGGACGGCGCCACCCTGCTCGAGCTGATCGAGCGGCGGCTGGAGGTGGCGGAAGACCCAGAGGAGATCGTCAAGCTGTTCTGGGAGCGGGCGCGGGTGCTGCGCAAGGCGGGTGATCTCGACGCCGCGCTGGCGGCGCTGGAGAACGTCACGATGCTCGAGCCGGAGCACGTCGGCGCCCTCGCGCTGATGGGCGAGATCGCGCTCAGCACGCGGCGCTTCGCGGAGGCCGCGGAGTACCTGGGGCGCCTCGCGGAGCTGGATGAGGCGCCGACCAAGCAGCGCCTGATGAGCGGCGTCGCGGCGGCGGACATCTACGAGAATAAGCTCGACGACATCCACAAGGCGCTCACCGTGCTGACCGCGCTCTACCGCGCGGGCCTGAGCACGCTCCCCATCCGCGAGCGCCTGGCGCGCGCCGCGGGCAAGGCGGGCGCCTGGGATCAGGCGGCGGAGCTGCTCGAGAAGCTGATGCTCGAGCGGGAAACATCCGAAGGGCGCGTCGAGGCCGCGCGGCTGGCGATGGCGATCCACCGCGACCGCCGCGCGCGCCCCGAGGAGGCCGCCTACGCCGTGGAGGTGCTGCTCGGCGAGGCGCCGGAAGATGGTGAGGCGCTCGATCTACTGCTCAGCGGCGCGCTGCCAGAGAGCCTCCAGGTGAAGCTGGTCCCCCGCGCGCGAGCGACTCTCGTCAGCCGCACTGTTCAAGATCCATTGAACGTCGAGGCGGTGAACCGCCTGGCTCGGGTGGCCGAGGTGCTGGCCGAGGCGCCGCTCAGGCAAGCGACGCTCGGCGCCCTCACGGCGCTGGGCGCCGGGACCCCGGCGATCGACGCCGAGCTCACCGGGCTCGACCTGCGCGTCGCGCGCACCCCGCAGATGGCGATCTTGGAGGCGAACGGCAGCACCCAGGCCTTCCCGGAGCTGTTCGACGCCGAGGACACGGGCCCCATCGTCCAGCTGCTGCTCGAGCTGGCGCCCGTGTTGTCGGAGGCGATCGGGCCAGGGCTCGCCGCCTTCGGGGTAGGCAAGCGCGACCGCGTGGATCCACGCGCGGGCTTGCCCATCAGGAACGAGCTCGCGGCCTGGGCAGGGGCCTTGGGCCTGGGGGATTTCGATCTGTACGTCGGTGGCCAAGACCCGCAGGGGATCTTCGGGCTCCCGCTGGAGAAGCCCACCGTGGTGGTGGGGAGCCAGGTCAGCGCACCCCTATCACCAGCGCACCGCGCGCTGGCGGCGCGAGAGCTGTTCGCGCTCCGCCGCGGCACCACCTTGCTCCGTCACCGCGACCCGGGCGACGTGGCGGCGCTGGTCGCCGCGGCGTGTCGCTCGGTGGGCATCCACGTGGCCACGCCCGCTTACGCCATGCTCGGCGAGTTCGAGCGCCAGCTCAGCAAGGCGCTGCCGCGGCGCCTCAAGAAGACGCTCCCCCCGATCGCCGTGGCGTTCGCACAGAGCAACCCCGATGGGATCCAGTGGGTGCAAGACCGCTGGGTGAACGCCGCGAACAGCACCCTCGACCGCATGGCCGCGGTCGCCGCCGGGGACGTGTCTCAGGTCACCTGGCTGTTCGAGAACACCGCGCGCGGGACGCCCCCACAAACTCAGCTGGGGAGCTCTCGGCTGACGCGCCTACTGAGCTTCGTCTTGTCTCCCGCCTACCTCGATCTGCGCGCCCGCCTGGGCATGGGTGTAAGATGAGTGATCAGGACTACCCCAAGAAGCCGGGCCCGACCCCGGCCCCCACCCCCTCTGCGGAGCACCGTGGGCTCGCTGGGCGCAGCGCGCGCCCCAGCGACATCGGCGCTGAGCTCGGCGGGCTCGACTTCGAGCCAGACGCGCTGCTCGACAGCCTGCTCTCGGACGACCCCACCTCCACGCCGCTGCCCGTGCCGAGCCGCCGCAGCGCCGATCAGCTGCCACCGGCGCGCCCCCCCGCGGAGACGCTCCCCGACACCGGCGAGACGGCGGCCGCGCTGAAGGCCCTGAGTCGCGCGCCAGAACGCCTCGCTGACGAAGCGCTGGAGACGCCGCGCCGGCAGGACGCCTTCCGAGGTTCCGGCGAGTGGAGCCCGCTCGAGGCCGGGCCGAAGCTGCACGAGCCGTCCGATCGGGAGTTCCCCATGGACGACGAGACCAAGACTCACGTCGTGGTGCGCCCGAACCCCTCGGTCCCGCCGGGCGTCCTGGCAACCCCAGGCGGCAGCAAGCCCCCGCTGCCGTCCAGCCGCCGCCCACCGCCGCTCCCGCGCCCGAGCTTCGACGCAACCCAGAAGCCCCCTGCGGTGAACCCCGCGGGGTTCCCGCCTCGCGAGCCGTTCCTGAAGGCGGTGAGCCCCATCGCCCCGCGCGCGAGCGCGCAGCCCCTCACGCACCAGCTGCCCGCCGAGCCCAACGCCTCGGACGAGGAGGCGGACGCGCTGCTCTCGGCGCTGGAAGAGCAGGCGCCCGAGAGCCTGGAAGAGCTGAGCGTGGAGTCATCAGCTGACCTGTTTGAAGCGGGGGAGCTGCTCGAGGCCGGTGAGTCAGTCGAGCTGACGGGCGACGAGGCGCTGTTCGTGGCTGAAGAGTCAGCTGAGCTGACGGGCGGCGAGGTGGGGCTGTTCGCAGACGCCGCTGAGCTCGAGGCGCTCGAGGCCCTGCAAGGAGTCACCGAGAGCTCGGAGCTCGAGCCCTTCGAGGTGGGCGAGGCGGAGGAAGACGTCCTCGCCGACTCCTTCGCGCCCGAGGAGCTCGCGAGCGCCGCGATCGGTCACGGCGATTTCGCGAGCGCGGGTGACGGCGACGCGCATGAGGAGCCGGAGCAAGACGCCCCTGGCGCGCTCGCGGCGCGCGGGGAGCTGACGAGCTGGCAGGCGCGCGCGGCCTGGTTCGAGGCAGAGGCCGAGGCGCAGGAGGACGCCGCTGCCAAAGCGCGCTGCTGGATCGTGGCGAGCGAGCTGTGGGCGCTCTCGGGGGACGGCGAGCGCGCCCGCGCTGCCGCCGCGCAGGCGAACCGCGCGCAGAAGCTCCCCCTGGGCGTGCGTCAGCAGCGCTGGCTCACCCAAGCGACGGAGGAGTGGAGCCAGGTGGCGACGGCGCTCGACCAAGAGGCGCTGACGAGCCCCACGCCGGAGAGCCGCTCTCACGCGGCGTACTTCGCGTCGGAGATCCAGCGGCTGGTGTTGAACGACGCGGAGGCGCAGAAGAAGCGCCTGGACGTGGCGCTCAGGCTCACCCCGGGGGACGCGCGGCTGCTCGTGACCAAGCTGGCGGAGGAGCTCGGCGCGGGCGCGGGCCCAGCTCAGCTGCGGCTGCCAGACCACTCGGCGCTCCAGGCGCTCGGCGCGGCGGTCTCGCGCGTGAACGCGCGGCGTACGGTCAGTGCCGCAGACGATGCACCCCCCGAGGCGCAGCTGGAGGCGGCGCGGCTCGCCCTCGCCGCGGGTGATGGAGCGGCCGCCGGGCGCACGCTGATGGCGCTCCGCCGCGTGCCCGAGCTCAGCCGCGCGGTGGCCTGGGTGAGCGCCTCCTTGCTCGCGCCTCGAGCGGAGACCCGCCAGCTGGCGATCGACCTGCTCACCCAACTCGTGCAGCAGGAGCACGAGACGCCGCCCAGCCACCTGCTGCACGCCCTGGCGGCGCGCTCGCTCGAAGCGGGGCAGCCCGCGGGCGTCGAGCTGGCGCTGCGGCGCGCGGCGATCTCCACCTTCACGGAGGCCGATCGCGCGGCCATCGCGGCCTTGAGCGGCGCCGAGCCCGAGGCGGAGGTGCTCGCTGCCCTCGCCGAGCAATCGGACACGCGTCCCCTCGCGGCCGCCGCCTACGCCCACCTCGGCGAAGTGGAGCTGGCGGCGCAGCAGGCGACCGTGGGCGCTGCCGAGCAGCAGCTGGCGCGCTCGTTCCGCTCGACGGAGCGACTGCGCAACGCGCTGGGGCCGTCACTCACGGGCGAGCTTGGCGCCACCGATCACCGGAGCGCGGCGCTGAAGCGCCTGCTCGAGGTGCAGCGTCACATCGAGCAGGGCGATCGCGCGGGGGCAGCCGACGCCCTCGCCGGCATCGCGCCGCTCGATGCGCCCGTCGAGCGACAGCTGGTGGTCGCGCTCGCGCATGAGCTCGCCGGAGAAGCGTCCTCGGCGCGCGCGGCGTATCAGCGTGCCCACGATCAGGCCCCCGCCTGGGAGGCGCCCGTGCGCATGCTCCTCGAGGGCAGCGGGAGCCACCGCGTCAGCGATCTGTTCCAAGCCGCCGCGGAGGCCGCGGGCGACGCGAGCCGTCAGTCACTCTTACTGACAGAAGCCGCGCTGCGCATCCAAGCCGACGCGCCCGAACTCACCGAACAGCTGCTCGACCGCGCGCACGAGGCCGACCCGAGCCTCCCGTTCAGCTACCGAGCGGGTGAGTACGGCGCGCGCCTGACCGGCGACGTGCCGCGCCTCACCGAGTGGCTCCAGCGCCGGCGCGACGCGGCGACCTGCGACGTCGAGCGCGCCTTCGATCAGGTCCGGGAGGCGCTGCTCTCGGCCGACGAAGATCTCGAAGGGGCCGCGTACCTGCTCAGCGAGGCAGTGCGGGCACGGCCCGGCGACGTGGGGCTGCGTGAGCTCTCTGAGCGGATGAGCCCCGAGCGCGCGCCCGACCGCGGGGCGTGGCGTGAGGCGGTCGCCGCCGAGGCGCCGGCGCCGACGCGCGCCCGGCTGCTGCTCGACGCGGCGCTCCACTACGAGCAGGGCGGCGACGCTGAGGCGGCGGCGCGCGCGGCGCGAGACGCCGTGCTGGCGGAGGGCGGCTCGTTCGCAGCCATCGTCCGCGAGCGCACCGCGCCAGGCACCGAGCAAGCCGCCGATCTCGCCGAGCTGCTCCTGGCGCAAACCAAGACCGCGACGGGCACCGCAGCCTGCGAGCTGTACGAGCGCCTGAGCGAGATCGACCGCGCGCGCGGCGACTCCTCGAGCGCCTTGCTGTGGCACTCGGCGATCCTCGAGGAGCTACCCCAGCACCTCCCCGCGCTGCGGCAGCTCGAGCACGCCTACCTCGCCGCCCGGCGCGAAGAAGATCTGGTCGGCGTCGAGCGGGCGCTCTCCACCGCGCTCCCAGCGGACACGGGGCTCGCCCACGCGACGCTGGCCTCACGCCTCACGAAGAAGGTCGACGACTGGCTCAGCGCCAAGGACATCGTCTACCAGACGAACCACCCCAGCCCCCGCCCCTACTGGCTCCTACGTCAGCTCGCCGCTTACACCCAGGCGACTGGCGACGACGAGCTCGCGCTGCCCGTGCTGAAGGAGCTGGCCGCCGTGGCGGAGGCCGATCTCGACGCGGCCACGCTGTATATCCGCGCGGCGGAGGCCGCGGCGCGCCGCGGCCAGCAGGAGGAGGCCGTGGCGCTCCTCGATCAGGCGACCGAGCGCATGCCGGAGCACCTGGTCGCGCTCACCACGCGCGCGGACGTGCTGGAGGCGAGCGGGGACGCCGAGCGCGCCGCGGAGGCGCTCGAGGCCGCGGCGCGCGCGAGCGCCGTGGAGCGGCACCAACTGGAGGCTTGGTACCAGGCAGGGGTGCTGTGGCTCGATCGCGCGTCGAACCCAGCGCGCGCCCGGGCCGCCCTGGGGCACGCCGCGCGGATCGACGTCGCCCACGCCGACGTGTTCGACAGGCTGCGTGACCTGTACGTGGAGGAGGGCGACGCCACCTCGCTCGCCTCGCTGCTCGAGCTCCGCTTGAGTCGCACCTCGGATCCCGACGAGCGCGTCGCGCTCGAGGTGACGCGCGCCAAGGCGCTGGCGGACATCGGGGATCCAGCGGCGGCGCGCGGGGCGCTGGTCGCCGCGCTGGATGCGAACCCCGAGCACGTGGAGGCGCTCGCCGCCTTCGCCGAGCTGTGCACCGCCGAGGAAGACTGGCCGGAGGCCGAGCAAGCGTGGATCCGCCTCGCGCGCCACGTCCCCGACGCCGCACGCCAGGCCGAAATCTACCGTCAGCTCGGCGCTATCTACGAGGCTTCCATCCCCAACCCGGAGCGCGCCGAGGTGGCCTACCGTGAGGTGCTGAAGCGCGAGCCGAGCGACGTCCCGGCGCGGGAAGCGCTGGTGCGGGTGTACTCCGCGGGCGGCTCGGGGGACCGCGCCCTCACGGTGCAGAACGAGCTCCTGAGCCAGGCCAGCTCCCCCGAAGAGAGCCGCGATCGAACCATCGCGCTCGCGGTGATCCACGAGCAGGTGCTCGGCGACGCGCGCCAAGCGGAGAACATCCTCGAGCAGCTCCGCAAGGCGACGCCCACGGATCCCGAGGTGCTGCGAGGCCTGGCCGCGCTGTACCAGCGCACCGGTGAGACACGCACGCTCAGCATGCTGCTCGATCGCACCGCGAGCGACGCGCTCCGGGCGCTCGGCACCGGGCGCTTCGACCTCAGCTTCTTCGAGCTGCTCGGCGTCGTCGCCGAGCTGCGCGGCGACTCGGACGCCCAGTCAGTCACCCTGGCTACCCTCTCCGCGCTCACCTCGGGTGAGCCGGTGGCGGTGCGCGGCGTCGGCGCCGCCGCGGGCAACCGCGCGCTGGACGACGTGCTCGCGCCCGATCTGCTGACCTTGCCGCTCCGCGCCTTCATCGCCAAGACCGGCGCGGTGATGGACGCCGCCTACCCGATGGACACGCGCCTACTCAAGGCGCAGCCGCTCCCGATGGAGGCGGAGGCCCTGCGCCAGAACCTGGTGCAGCTGGCGAGCGCCTTCGGCATCGGTGAGCTCTCGGTGCTGGTGGCGCCAGGACAGGGCTTCACGGTGACACCCGTCAGCTCCACCCCGCCGCAGATCTTGATCGGCAAGGAGCTGCTCGAGGCGGGAGACGACGCCGCGCTCTACTTCCTGGTGTTCCGCGCGCTGAAGCTGATCCAGGGCCGCGCGTCGGCGCTCGCGCGCGTGGCGCCGATCGATCTATGGCCCACGTTCGCGGCCATGCTCGGCTTGTTCGCGCAGAACTTCCGCCCGCAGGGCGCCGACGCCAAGCGCTTCGCGGTCGCCACCGGGCGGCTCCGCGCGTCGCTGCCCAAGCAGCTGGATGACGATCTCCCGGTGCTGGCGCTGGAGGTGATCGGCAGCATCGGCAACCGCGCCAGTCAGCTCGCGACGGCGCTCCACGAGTGGGGCAACCGCACCGCGCTGCTCGCCATCGGCGATCCGCGAGCGGCGCTCCGCGCGCTGCACGGCGGGCCGCTGCCGGAAGACGAGGCCGAGCGCATGAAGTGGATCGGCCGCAGCGAGGCGCGCGACCTCGTGATCTTCAGCGTCAGTGAGAAGTACGGCCAAGCGCGGGTGACGTCAGGCATTTAGCGTCCATCATCAATCATCCTGACGATTGGTTTGGGGGTTTGGCATCGCTCTCAGGCGGCAGTGTCAAGGCGCTGCACCGTGGCAGCGCCGCGCGGCTCTGCGCAGCCCCCCAGGTGCAGCCACATCCCACCAGCCCCAGCCGCGGCAGGTGCCCCTGTGGCCACGACCCCAACCGTCACTCTCGAGCACCCTTGAGCCTGGCCGCCTCTGCCGTCAAAGTGAGGCGTGGCGCGCCCCCCTCGGCTCAGGCTCGTGTTGGCGCTCGGCGCGCTCAGCGCGCTGCTCTCGGCGCGCGCGTCCGCTGAGTCCAAGCCTGGCGTGGCGCGCTTCCCTGACGCACCCCAGGCGCCCCCCCACGCCAGCGGCAGCGCCTCAGGCACACCACCTAGCGCTGCACAGCCCAGCGCCGCACCACCCAGCGCCACGCCACCCAACGCCGCGCCTCGGGCGCCGCGCGACGAGCCACCTCCGGCGCCGCTCAACTGGGCCACCCGTGCGGCGCGTGAGGAGACGCTGCGTGGCAACGCCTGGCACGCGCGCGGTGAGCTTCCGCGCGCCCTCACCGCCTACACCCGCGCCATCCAGCTCGACAGCAGCTATGCGCCTGCCTACGTGGGGCTCGGTCGCGTGCGCGAGGTGTTGGGGGACATCGTCGAAGCGGAGCGCATCTACACCCTCGCCACGCGGCTCGGCGCGGGGCGCGAGCTGGCGTTCGAGCGGCGCGCCCGCCTGCGCCATACGATGGGGCTCCCCAGCGAGGCGCTCGCCGACCTCGCCGAGGCGCTCCGGCTGGAGCCCGATCACCGCGAGCGCCTGGAGCTCGCCGCGCGCTGGTACGTGGAGGCCGAGCAGTGGCCCGCGGCGCTCGCTACGTGGCGGCGCCTGGTCGCCGTACACAAGCAGCGCGGCGACTCCCAAGCCGCGCGCACCGCCCAAGTGCAGGTGCGCGCCCTGGTGATCCTCGCCGGTGAGGCCGACCCCGTGACCCACCCCACCCGCGGCTGGGTCACCCAAAGCCTAGCGCGCATCGCACGCCGCGGAGGCTAGCGTGGTCAGTTACACTGCCATACACCGCGACCCGCTCGACTGAAGCCCAGGGTCACGCGGCAGCTGCCAAACCCCCAACCCCACGTGGAGCGCGCTGGCAGCTCCCGGCTCTCCCACGCGCGGCACCTGCCAGAGCCAAAGACGGGGGTGAGCCACCCGTCCACTCGTGCCCTCGTAAGCCAAACCCGCTCGACCGACCGACGTCAGCTACGCTGATATCAGCTGCCCTGGCAGGCGACGTCAGCTACCCTGACATCACCTGGGAAAGGGGACTCGTCAGCTGCCTTGGCAGGCGACTTCGACGTCGATCTGTGCGCTGTCGTCTGCCTTCACCACGTCGCACAGGTTGGGGCACAGGTTGATCTGGGTGGGCGCCGTGTTGCTGTCTGCGTACCAGCCGCGGCCGCCCGCGGTGCCACACTGGCTCTCGTCAGTCACCCGGACCAATGTCTCCGCAGAGCCGCCACCCGGCGTGTAGATCACGCTGATGCCATCGAGATCGAGCAAGCCGCTGTCCGGCTGTGGCAGCGAGAAGGTGCAGCCGATGGCCGACGCCTGGATCTGCTGCAGCGCGTCGATGAAGGCCGCCGGATCGCCGTTGCCCACGTTGTAGTGACGGCAGGAAGACATACCGCCGCCGCAGTAGTTGGTGTGGACAGCGCCGCCCGACTCGCTGGCCCAGGTCTCCAAGCGGCTGAAGGTGGCGCCCGTCATGCCCACCATGAAGGTAGGGATACCGTGGTTGTTGTAGAGGTCGCGCGAGATGTTGCGCAGCGTGGTGTCGTTCTCGTTACAGGTGTAAGGGTCACCATCGGTGATCAGGATGCCGATCATCTGCCGGCCAGGCCGGCGATTCGCCACGGTGTAGGCCGCGATCCCCCGCAGGGCAGCCTCGATGGGGGTGGCGCCGGTGGGGCCGGCTGCGTTGAGCGAGTTCCTCAGCGCGGTGAGGTGGTTCGGTAGGGTGTCGAGCCCCACGCCGGTGGGCGCGCCCGGCTGGTTCAAGGTCGAGCAGCTGGGGCGGTTGTTGATGTAGTTGAGCGCGACGCCCATCCCCACCGAGGAGGGCGCTTCGAAGAAGCCGTACAACGCGTTGATCCCACGGCACCACTTGGAGGCGGTGCTCGACCCCACGTTGCAGTCGCTACCCATGCTGCCGGAGTCATCCATCGCGACGTACATATCCAGCGGGATGGGCTCCGCCTCGATGCGCGTCGCGGCGCAGGCGTCCTCCGCGATGATGGGCGCATCGTAAGTGAAGGTGACGTCAGGGATGCCGGAGTCGACGACGGTGCCACCAGAGGCCCCGTTGCCACCGTTGCCGCTCGTCGCGCCGTTGCCGCCGCCCGCGCCGTTGCCACCAGAGGCCCCGTTGCCACCGCTCCCCGCGGCCCCTCCCTGACCAGCCGTACCCGCCGCGCCACCATTGCCGCTCGAGCCGGCATTGCCGCTCGAGCCGGCATTGCCGCTCGAGCCCGCGCTGCCACCGTTGCCGCCGAACAGCGAGCCGCCGTTCCCCCCACCGGAGTCACCTGAATCCCCACACCCGGCGAGCGGGAACAGGAGGGGCATGGCAAACGCGAGGGAGCCGGCGACCAAGTAGCGCATGGCCTTAGTCTCTGCCAGCGCGCCGCCTGGCGCAAACCCTAACTTGCGCTCGGCCGCGCGTTTTTATCGTCAGCTACCCTGACAGGCAACCTCGACGTCGATCTGCGCGCTGTCGTCTGCCTTCACCACGTCGCACAGGTTGGGGCACAGGTTGATCTGGGTGGGCGCCGTGTTGCTGTCCGCGTACCAGCCGCGGCCGCCCGCGGTGCCACACTGGCTCTCGTCAGTCACCCGGACCAGCGTCTCCGCGGATCCACCACCCGGCGTGTAGATCACGCTGATACCATCGAGATCGAGCAAGCCGCTGTCCGGCTGCGGTAGCGAGAAGGTGCAGCCGATGGCCGACGCTTGGATCTGCTGCAACGCGTCGATGAAGGCCGCCGGGTTGCCGTTGCCCACGTCGTAATGGCGGCACGATGCCATGCCGCCACCACAGAAGTTGGTGTGGACCGCGCCGCCGGACAGACTGGCCCAGGTCTCCAGGCGGGTGTAGTTCGCGCCCGTCATGCCCACCATGAAGGTGGGGATACCGTGGTTGTTGTAGAGGTCACGCGCGATGTCGCGCAGCGTGGTGTCGTTCGAGCTGCAGGTCTGCGGCGCGCCGTCGGTGATCAGGATGCCGATCATCTGGCGCCCGGCTCGCCGGTTGGCGACGGTGTAACTCGCGATCCCACGCAGGGCGGCCTCGATGGGCGTGATACCCGTGGGGCCGGCTGCGTTGAGCGAGTTCCTCAACGCGGTGAGGTGGTTCGGTAAGGTGTCCAGACCCACTGGCGGCGCGTTCAATCCGACGCAGCCGTTGCGATTGTTGATGTAGTTCAGCGCGACGCCCATCCCCACCGAGGTGGGTGCGTTGAAGAAGCCATCGAGCGCGTTGACGGCGTAGCACCACTTGGAGTTGGTGCCGGACCCCACGTTGCAGTCGCTGCCCATGCTGCCGGAGTCGTCCAACGCGATGTACATGTCCAGCGGGATGGGCTCCGCCTCGATGCGCGTCGCGGCGCAGGCGTCCTCCACGATGATGGGCGCATCGTAAGTGAAGGTGACGTCAGGGATGCCGGAGTCGACGACGGTGCCGCCGCTGCCACCCGCGCCGCTACCGCCAGCACCACTGCCACCTGCACCGCTACCGCCAGCACCACTGCCACCTGCGCCGTTGCCGCCCGAGGCACCGATACCCCCCGATGCGCCGCTCCCCGCCGCGCCACCCGAAGCACCAGACCCAGCCGTGGCGCCGCTCCCCGCCACACCGCCGCTGCCACCGAAGGGAGCACCCCCATTGCCACCTCCGTCACCGGAGCTCCCGCAAGCCGTGAGGGGGAGCAGGGCAGGAACGGCCAAGACCAGAGAGCCAACGATGAGACGACGCATGACCGTAGTGTCGGATAAAACCGGTCTCAACGCAACACCGACCCACGCCCCTTTGCAGCTCGTTCACCAAACGCGAGCACGTCCCGAGCTGGGCCCGTCTCACGGCGGGATCACCGGGCTGCGTCGGGCGGCACCCGCTCGACACAGAGGCCCACGGACGCTCGGTTGGCTCGAGAGCTACGCTCGGCTGACTCGGGAGCTACGCTCGGCTGACTCGGGAGCTACGCTCGGTTGACCCAGGAGCTACGCTCGGCTGACTCGGAAGCTACGCTCGGTTGGCCCAGGAGCTACGCTGGCCCGCGTCATGTATCGCTACGAACGCCCCGTTCGCTTCCAGGAGATCGACGCGGCAGGGCTGCTCTTCTTCCCGACCTTCCTCAGCTACTGCCACGAGGCGATGGAGAGCTGGTGCGGGGCGCTCCCCGGGGGCTACGCGGGGCTCGTCGGTGAGCGGCGCATCGGGCTCCCGGCGGTGCAGGTGGAGGCGAGCTTCCGCGCGCCGCTCCGTTACGGCGACGTGGCGCGCATCGAGCTCGAGGTGACGCGCGTCGGCGCCCGGAGCCTGGGACTCCGCTACCAGCTGTCGCGCGCCGCGGTGCGCGGGGCGGCCACGGCTGAAGCAACCGCGAGCGAAGGCGGCGCGTGCGCCGTCATCGACCAAGTGGTGGTGTGCACGGACCTGAGCCGCATGCAGAGCCTGGAGCTCCCACCCGAGCTGCGCGCGCTGGCGGAGCAGCACCTCGCCGCGCAGCGTGAGCCTATCTGACTACCAGGGCACTCACCTCACGGCGTCGACCAGCTCGCGCCGAGGTCCTTCGAGATCAGCACCGGGTAGGTCATCTCCGGGCGCGGCGCGCCGCCGTAGAGCATCAGGCGGTCGTCCAACACGAGCAGCCGCGACGGCGTCTTGACCGCGGTGTTGACCGAGCTCGAGGCCTCATCGAAGGCGACGGTGAACGGCGTCCAGGTCTTGCCGTCATCGCGGGTGGAGGCCACGCGCACGATCCCGTGGCGCGTGGTGGCGATGATGGTGGTGCCCTGACTGCGAGCGATATCCATGGGGTAACGCGGCTTCTGACCGCTGAGGCCGAGGTCGGGCAAGGCCAAGCCGCGGCATGGCTGGCGCGCGGGGCAGAGCGCGACGTTCACCTCCGAGCCGTTCGCCCGCCGCGTCACCGCGACCAGCGCCTGCTCGTCGCAGCTGGCGGCGATCAGCTGCTCCTTCGCGAAGGCGAAGCGCGTGGTGAAGGGCTCGAAGCCATCCACGAGGGACGTCACGACCCAATACTCACCGTCCGCGTCGAGCGCCACGGTGTAGGCCCGCCCCTCCCCCGCTGGGCAGCGCTCCGCGAAGCTCGACAGCTCAGCGCCCTGGATCGTGGCCGGGCGCCACCCCACTCCGCCATCCCGCGTCTGGAACGCCGCGAGGTTCGCCGACGCGCCCATCGCCACCGTGAACGCGCCCGCGCCGTAGCTCTTGACCGCGCGGTACTGCACCCGCCAAGACGGCAGCCCCTTGCCGACCGCCGGCTCCGGCAGCTCGCTCGGGTGCGGCGCGCCCTTGGCGGTGGAGCTCGGCTTGATCAGGCGGCTGTAGCCTCCACGCACGAAGGGCCAGCCCTGCTCGGCCAGCTTGCTGAGCGGCTTCACGCCCACGCGGAGCTCATCCAGCGTCGCCGCGGGATCGCCGCGCTTCGCAGCGTCCGCCCCGTCCCCGCCGTACTCCGCGAAGGACCACGCCTGCATCAGGTGCAGCCGCTCCACCGCCTCGCTCTTGGTGAGGTCGCGCCCCAAGGTGGCGCAGGCCTCGAACGGACGATCGGCGGGCAGCGCCGACAAGAGCCGCCGCCGGAGCACGCGCTTGAACTCGGTGGGGTTGTCGCGGATGAGGCTCGGGCCGGTGGGCCCCGCCATGCAGAGCGCGTAGTCCGCGAGCTTCGTCGCCTGATCGTGGAGCGACCAGGCGGCGATGGCGCGCGGGTAGGCCACCCAGCACGCAGCGCCGAACACTAGGAGCAAGAGCAGGTGCCGCAGCCGGAGCGGTGGTCCCTCGTCCTCCGCCTCATAGGCGTACGCCTCCTCGGCAGACTCATCGAGGGCGCGGCTCCGTCGCGGGTCAGGCGGGGGAGAGGTCGGGTGTCGGCCGGTCTCCATGCACCCTGCTCCTAACCAAAGGGGCCGAGGGCGGCCAAGTTACGGGGCTCAGTCAGTCGGGCGCACCGAGATGCCAACGACGGCTCAGCGCACGCTCGCGAGCGCCGCCTCGAGATCGCGCCGCAAGTCCCCCACGTCCTCGATGCCGATGCTCAGCCGCACCAACCCGTCGCCGATGTCCGCCCGCTCACGCAGGATGCGCGGCATGGTGGAGGCGGTGGTGGACGCCGGGTGCACGATCAGGCTGCGAACGTCACCCAAGCTGACCGCGTGGCTGAACAGCCGCACGCGCTCGACCAGCTGCCGCGCCGCTTCGTAGCCGCCGCGGAGCTCGAACGAGAGCAGCGCGCCGTAGCCATCCATCTGCCTCTCTGCGATGGCGTGCCCCGGGTGGTCAGGCAGCCCTGGGTAGTACACCCGCGCGAGCTCGGCGCGCGTGCTGAGCCACTCGGCGAGCTCCAGGGCGCTCGCGCTGGCCTGCCGTTGACGCAGCGCCAAGGTGCTGAGCCCACGGGCGATCAAGAGCGCGTTGAACGGCGCCAGCACGCCGCCGAGCCCCTTCACCACCAGCTCCGAAGCCTGGTGCATCAGCTCGGCGGAGCCGCACATCACGCCGCCAATCGCGTCTCCGTGGCCACCGAGCGCCTTCGTCATGGAGTGCACCACGATGTCCGCGCCGAGGGTGAGCGGGCGCTGGTGCACCGGCGTGGCGAAGGTGTTGTCGCAGATCACCCGCGCGCCAACCTGCCGCGCGAAGAGCGAGAGCCCGTGCACATCGCACAGCTTGAGCATGGGGTTCGACGGGGTCTCGGCGTAGAGCACGCGGGTGCGCTCCGTCACCGCCTGGGCGTACGCCGTGATCCGACTCCCATCGACGAAGGTGGTCTGGATGCCGAACCGCGGCAGGTACTCACGCAAGAGCCGCGAGGTCTCCCCGTAGCAGCTGAGGGGCGCCACCACGTGGTCGCCCGCGGTGAGCGAAATGAGCAACGCGCCACTCACCGCCGCCATGCCGCTGGCCGTAGCGACGGCCGCCTCGGCGTCCTCCAGATCCGCCAAGCGGCGCTCCAGGTGGGCCACCGTGGGGTTCTTCCAACGCCCGTAGACAGGGCGGTCATGCTCGCCGCGGAACGCCGCCGCGGCGTCGTCCGCCGTCCCCAAGTGGTAGGCGTTCGAGAGCACGAGCGCCGGCTCCAAGCCAGCGCCCAGCTCCGCCTCCGGCGCGGCCCCATGCACCGCGCGGGTGCCCAGCCGAAGCCGCGCGTCAGTCACGGCACGTCACGCATGAGCGCGGCTCACAGCGCAAGCGGGATGATCTTCTCGCGCTTGCGGCGACGACGAGCGGCCTCGCTCATCTTCTTCCGCTTCTTCACGCTGGGCTTCATGTAGTGACGCCGGCGCTTCAGCTCGCGCAGGATGCCCTCACCGGCCATCTTGCGCTTCAGGTGCTTGATGGCACGCTCAATCCCCTTGTCTCCGACGGAGACCTCGAGGGGCTTACACTGGATTGCTTCAGACGGGTTTTCCAAGGGGCGAGCTGTATGACAGACGCCCTCGACCCGCGCAAGCGATATCGACGCCCACCCTGAACAGGCGCTCTACTATCCGCCCCGTCTGCTCCGCTCCAATCACCACCAGACCCACCCAACGCTGGCCAGGCGCGCGATCAGGCCGCGCGGTGGGCTCGCGACGACGAACGGCGCCAAGCAGTGGGGGCGACCCGGCTCTTCCATGCCTCCGAAACCATTCGACGCTGTTCGGGGCAGCTCGGAGACGCTCGTTAGGACGAGGACCGTGACCACGGCTACTCCTGGTACTGACCTGTGTCTTGAGGTGAGCCGACTTCGTGCACCAAGAGGGAGTCGAACCCCCCTCTCCTGGAAAAGTGCGCGGGAGTGGGGGTTGGACGGCACCGACCCGTGAGGCCCCTCGCGCGAGACGACCCGCCGCAGCACAGCGTGACCGCCTGACCTATAACACCGCCATGACGACCGACCCCCGCACGCGCCCGGCTGGGGTGAAGGCCCCGCACGGCGCGCTCTCCCTCGAAATCGCGTGGCGCGACGGGCACACCTCCACCCTGCCCCACGACGTGCTGCGCGGCTACTGCCCTTGCGCGGGCTGTCAGGGCCACGGCGGGAGCATCGAGTTCAAGCCGCCCGGCCCCGCGCGCCACACCCTGGAGCTGACGAGCATCGAGCCGGTCGGCAACTACGCGCTGGCCCTCACCTGGGGCGATGGTCACGCCGGCGGCATCTACTCCTTCACCTACCTGCGGCTGCTCGGCGACCTGACGGAGGCGCATGGCACCGACGTCAGCGCGATCCACCCGGAGCTCCCGCGCTGAGTGCTGTCAGTGGCACTGACCGAATGGCGGGGAGCCGGCGCGCGAGGGCCGCGACGAGCGGCGCCAAGGCGGCGCCACGGTAACGCCAGCATGACTGACCGTTGGAGCGCGGCGTGACGCGCACCTTGGTGGTCAGCACGTCTTACCCCGCGTTCGCGGGCGACCCGAGCGGGCATTTCGTGGCCAGTGAGGTCGAGGCGGCGCTCGCGCGGGGTGAGCAGGTGACCTTGGTCATCCCCGCGGCCGAGTCACCCCGCGAGGCGGCGCTCGGGCTCCGGCTGGTCGAGCTCCCAGCGAATGTTGCCTTCGGAGCGCCGGGCGTCGCCGCGCGCCTGATGGAGCCAGGGCAGCGCCTGAAGCGCGCCGTAGGCCTGATGCGCTTCCTGCTCGGCGCGCGCCGCTCGATCACGCGGCTCAGCCGCGCCGAGGGGCCCTTCGATCACGCGGCGCTGCACTGGCTCGTCCCCTCGGCGGTCCCGGTGTTTCCGCGCGGCAGCGCACGGCGCGTGGAGCTGCTGGTCCACGGGGGCGACGCGCGGCTCCTCGCGCGGCTGCCGCGCCCCCTCGCGCGCGGCGTCATCCACCTGGCCGCGACCCGCGCTTCGCTGACGGAGCTTCGCACGATGAGTCAGGCGCAGCTCGACGGGCTCGCGCGGCTCGCGGATCTGTCGCGCTTCACGCGGCGCCGCGTCGCGCCCTGCGCGCTCTCCTTGGGTGGGGTGCCGAGCCGTCAGGAGGCCCGCGCGGCGCTCGACGTGCGCGGGGAGCTGCTCTTGGTGGTGGGTCGGTTGGTGGCCAGCAAGCGCGCCCACGTCGCGCTCACCGCGGCCTCCGCGCTGGCGGCGCTGCGCCCGGTGCGGGTGGTGGTGATCGGCGATGGGCCCGAGCGCGCGCGCCTCGAGGCGGCTTTTCCACACGTGGAGTTCACCGGGGCGCTCCCGCGCGATCGCTGCCTCACCTGGCTCGCGGCGGCGGACGGCCTGCTCTCCGCCTCACGCGACGAGGGGGCGCCCAGCGTGGTGCGCGAGGCGCGGCAGCTCGGGGTCCCCGTGGTGAGCTGCGCCGCAGGCGATTTGATGCGCTGGGCGGAGATCGATCCGGGGATCGTCGTGGTCCCCTGAGGCTCCCCACGAGAAGCTGGGGCGGCGGGGCGGGCTGTTCGGCGCTCCAGGGGCCAATGTGTGATATGGGTCGCCACCATGGCGATGCTCCCGCAGTTCCAGGCGCCCGGTGCAGAGGCCCCCAGCCCACCGCTCACCGCCGGCAAAATCGAGGTGATGCGCGCGGTTCGCTTCGCGCTCGAAGATCGGGAGAACCGCGTCATGAACATCGCGTTCGGGCTGCTGCTCCAGTTCATCCCGGTGGTCGGTCCCATCACCTTGATGGGCTGGCACGCCGAGATCCTGCAGCGCCTGGTGCGGCAGCACCCGCGGCCGATCCCCAAGTTCGATTTCAATGACTTCGTGCACTACCTGCAGCGCGGCCTGGTGCCGTTCGGGGTGCAGTTCGTGTTCATGCTCCCGGTGATGTTCCTCTGGTACATCGTCACCATCATCCTCACGATGGTGTCCGGGGCGCTGGGCGGGCTGATTGGGGTGCCGGAGATCGGCGTGCTGCTGGTGTTCGCGACGATGGGGCTCAGCAGCGTGCTCCTGGTGGTGTTCCTCACCGTGTTCCTGAACGCGGCGACGCTGCGCGCCGAGCTGTGTGAGGATTTCGGCACCGCGCTCTCCTTCGGCAGCATCTGGCGCTACGCGGGCGCCACCTGGAAGCGCGCGCTCGGCTATGGGCTCTTGCTCGCCCTGCTCACGACGGTGGGTATCTTCCTCGGGCTCCTCGCGTTCTGCGTCGGCGCGTACGTCGTGATGGCGATCATCACCTTCGCGCAGACTCACCTCCGCTATCAGATCTATGCGGCGTACCTGGCGGAGGGCGGCGCGCCGCTCCCAATCAAGGACGCCGTGAGCCTCCCGAGCGAAGCGGCACCGGCGCACGCCGCCCGGGCAGAGCAATACTACCAGCAGCCCCCTCCGCAAGGTTGATTCCACACGGAAATCTGCCCTTCGATCGCAGCGTCGGGCGGCTCAGCGACCTCACTCGGCCCACCCACTCGAGGACCCAAGCCCCCATGCGGCGTCGCGCGTGCTTCTGGCTGTGGGTCACGGCGCTCCCTCCCATCACCCTCGCGGCGTGCCTCACCGCGGGTTGCGGTGGGCGCGCGGCCGGCTCGCCCGAGCCGAGCCCATCCGAGCAGCCCGCGGGCTCCGCGCAGCGCGCTGCGGGCTCGAGTCCCACGGGTCAGCCGCTCAGCAGCGCGGCGGCGCCCCCCAGCGCCCCGAGCGGCGCCGGCCCTGAAGGCAGCCCAGCGCCTCCCGTCGAGCCCGCGGAGCTGCGCCTCACGGGCGGCGCGGGGGCGGTGGCGAGCCGCCTCGGCGTCGTCACCTCGGTGGAGGCGCAGGCCACTCAGGCGGGGGTGCGGATCCTGGAGCAGGGCGGCAACGCGGTGGACGCGGCGGTGGCCGTCGCCTACGCGCTGGCGGTCACCCACCCGAGCGCTGGCAACCTGGGCGGCGGCAGCTTCGTCTTAGTCAGACCTCCTGGCGGTCCCACGGTCGCCATCGATGCCCGCGAGGCCGCGCCCCGAGGCCTCACGGAGGCCGATTTCAAAGCCATGCTGAAGGATCGGGGGGTTGGGCCGGCCGCGTCGGGCGTCCCCGGGACGGTCGCTGGCCTGAACCTGATGCACGAGCGCTTCGGGCGGCTCCCGCGCGCGGAGGTGATGAAACAGGCGATCCGGTTGGCGCTCGAGGGGCAGCGCATCAGCGACCGCACGGCGCTCACCTTGATCTGGAACCATCGCGCCCTGCGCGCCGACCCCGAGGCGCGCCGGCTGTACGCGCCGAACGCGAAGCCGCTCGCCGCCGGGCGGCGCCTGGTCCTGAAGGACCTGGGGCTCACCCTCACCCGCATCGCCAAGGAGGGCGACGCCGGATTTTACCGTGGGGAAACCGCCAAGGCGCTGGTGCGCGCCATGGGCACGCGCGGGCGCGTCACCCTGAAGGATCTGGAGGACTACCGCGCGAAGGAGCGCCCGCTGATCACGGCGGGCTACCGCGGCCTCACCGTGGAGCTGATGCCGCCACCGTCAGCGGGGGGCGTGGCCGCGGCGGTGCTGCTCGGCCTGCTCGAGCGCGAGGGCTATCACCGGCTGCCGCGCGGCTCGGTCGCCTCGGCGCACCTCTTCATCGAGGCCGCCAAGCGCGCCCACGCCGATCGCCGCTTCGAGGTGGTGGACCCCGACAGCGACGCGCGCGAGCAGGCGGGCCTGCGCGCGGGCTGGCTCGACGCGAGCCGCTGGCTGACGGCGCACCCCATCTCGCGGGAGCGCGCCACCCCCGCGCTCGAGCTGCACCCGCTGGTGAAGGAGCTTCGAGCCGAATCGGAGGAGACCACTCACTTCAGCGTGATCGATCGAGAGGGCATGGTGGTCAGCTGCACCACCACGCTCTCCGGCGGCTTCGGCGCGCGCTACGTGGCGGCGGGGACGGGCGTGGTGATGAACAACACCGTCGGCGCCTTCAGCTTCGTGGGGCACAACACGCTGCAGGGCGGCCGGCGCATGACGAGCTCCATGAGCCCCGCGTTGGTGTTGAAGGACGGCGAGCCGATCCTGGTGCTCGGCTCACCCGGCGGTGACACCATCCCGAACACCGTGGTCCAGGTGCTCACGAACGTGGTCGACCATGGGATGCCGCTCCGCGACGCGATCGAGGCGGGCCGCCTGCACCACGGGCTGCTCCCCGACGAGGTGCGCTACGAGCGCCAGCGCCCGCCAGCGCCCCAGGTGCTCGAGGGGCTGAAGGCGCTCGGCCACATCCTCTCCAAGAAGACGATCCCGATCGGCGACGCCAACAGCCTCCTATTGCACGAGGGCGTGGCCTACGGTTGGTCCGACCGCCGCGAGGGCGGGCTCGCCGCGGCGCCACGGAAGATCCAGGGCGCCAAGCCGTGAGCGGCGCCGCGCACGGCGCCTCACCTCGCGGCCTTCGAGTCAGCTATTCTGACTGACAGGCTAGCTCACCCCGTGGTGCTGCAGCTTGTAGTACAGCGTGCGGCGACTGACCCCGAGCAGCTTGGCGGCGGCGGCGCGGTTACCGCCCGCCTTCTGGAGCGCGCGCTCGAGGGCGCGCTTCTCCGCTCGCGCGAGGGTGAGGGCCAGTGACACCACCTCCTCTTCCTCGACTTCGCTCGCCGCGCCGGGCGCTCCGAGCGAAGCCGCGGGCGGCTCGAGGCCCTCGGAGGGCGCCTCCAAGCCTTCCACCGCCGGCTGCCAGACCTGAGCGTCGCGCGCGGTGATGCGCGGGCCGTCAGCCAATAGTACCAGCCGCTCGATGAAGTTCTGGAGCTGCCGCACGTTGCCGGGCCAGCGGTGCCGCTGCAATAGCTCCAGCGCCTGGGGGTCGATGCCCATCGCGCCGCGGCCGTTGGCGAGCCCCGCGGTGCGCGCGAAGTGCACCGCGAGCTCTGCGATGTCATCGGGGCGTGCCCGGAGCGGCGGCACCTGGAGCGGCACCACGCTCAGGCGGTAATAGAGATCCTCACGGTAAGAGCCGGCGCGCACCATCGCGTCCAAATCACGGTGCGTGGCGGCCACGAAGCGCACGTCCGCGGTGAGCGTCTGAGTGCCGCCGAGGCGCTCGTACTCGCGCTCTTGCAGCACGCGGAGCAGCTTCACCTGCATCGCTTGGGTGATGTCGCCGATCTCATCGAGGAACAGCGTGCCGCCCTCCGCCAGCTCCACGCGCCCCGGCTTGCGCTGAGTGGCGCCCGTGAACGCGCCGCGCTCGTAACCGAACAGCTCACTCTCCAGCAGGTTGTCAGGTAGGGCGCCGCAATGCACCTTGATGAACGGCCCCGCGCTGCGCGGCGACTGCTCGTGGATGCGCCGCGCCACCAGCTCCTTACCGGTGCCGCTCTCGCCCCGGATCAGCACCGTGGCCACGCCGTCCGCCACCCGCTGGAGGGTGCGCTCCAGCTCCGACATCACCGGGGAGCTGCCGATGATGGCCGAGCGCTCGCGTGCCAGCGTCGACTTGGGGGGCTCGCTGATCAGCTCCAGGCTCTGGATCGTCTTCTGGAAGACGTAGAGCACCTCCTCTTCCTCGTAGGGTCGACACAGGAAATCGCTCGCCCCCTCGCGCACGGCGCGCACCCCGTCCCCCGATTTGCTCGCGGGCGTGGTGACGACCACCGGGATCTCCCCGTAGCGACGCGCGAGCTCGCTCAGCAGCTCGAGGCCGCTGGTGTCGGGGAGATCGAGCTCCAGCACCACCAGCGAGAACTCATGCGCGGCCAGCTCGCTCCGCGCGGCGCGCGCGCTGGTCGCCTGGCGCACCTCGACGTCCATCGGCGCCACGAGCTGCGCGAGGCGCGCGCCGGAGCTCGGCTCCGGATCGACGACGAGCACGGTGGTCTGAGCGCGCATGGAGATCGAGAGGCGCCGCTCGGCGTCGCGCGCCTCCAGATCTTGTATCACGCAGCGACGGCCAGTAGGCGCGATTCATCGCCTTCACCAGCGCCTCGAGCAGCGCCTGGAGCGGTTCTCACGTCGCAAAACAGGCAAACCCCCAAAACCCGCGAGCCCTGCGCGCCACCCATCGGAGGCTAGTCAGGTGACGGCGGCCAAGGCGGCCCCGTGGACGACACACGGCGATCGAGGTGGGGGTGAGGTGGGGGTGCCATCGCGAGGTCCCCAAACGGCGACAGGGCGGCCACGAGGACCGCCCTGCATCAGACAGGATGACTGACTTGAGCGACGCTGGGTACCGTATGCGGTGCTGACGAATCAGCCGCCGCCACCGCGCCGCTGGTAAGCGGGCGTGTCCCAGTCGCGGTCCACGTTGGACGGGAAGGTGATGCGCTCCCGCACGCTCGGCAGACCGCTCGCGGAAGCTTGCAGGCTGGCCGCCGCGGCCGCCGCCGGGCGACGCGTGGAGTACACCGTCTGTGGCTCGCGATCGAGCTCCTCCAGCTCGTGCGCGGGCGGCTCACGGTGCACCCGCGCCGCGGGGCGCTCGCTCGCGACCTCCACCGCCCGAGGCCGTTCAAAGGACTGACGGCTCACCTGGCGCAGAAGCTCCTGCGGCTCCTCCGCGGGGCGCTCGAAGCCGGTCGCGATCACGGTGACCTTGATCGCCTCCGACATGTTCTCGTCGATGGTCGCGCCGAAGATGATGTTCGCGTCCTCGTGGGCCTGCTCTTGAATGTAGGTGGCGGCCTCGTTGATCTCGCGCATCTTCATGTCAGGGCCACCGACCACATTGATCAGCACGCCGGTCGCGCCGTCCACGCTGATGTTGTCGAGCAGCGGGCTCTGGATGGCGGCCTGAGCCGCGAGGCGCGCGCGCCCCTCACCCTTGGCGCAGCCGGTGCCCATCAAGGCGCGGCCCATGTTCTCCATCACGGTGCGCACGTCGGCGAAGTCGACGTTGACGATGCCCTCTTGCGTGATGAGATCGCTGATCCCCTTCACCGCTTGGTAGAGCACCTCGTCCGCCTTGCGGAAGGCCTCGACGAAGCTGAGGTCTTCGTTCGCCATCGTGACGAGCTTCTCGTTGGGGATGGTGATCAGCGTGTCGACGTGCTCGCTCAGCTCCTTGAGCCCCTCCTCGGCGCGCAGGGCCCGCTTGCGCCCCTCGAACACGAAGGGCTTGGTCACCACGCCCACCGTCAGGGCACCTGCCTCACGCGCCAGCTGCGCGATGACCGGCGCCGCGCCGGTGCCGGTGCCACCCCCCATGCCGGCGGTCACGAACACCATGTCGGCGCCCGCGATCGCCTCCTTGATGCGGGTGACGTCCTCGAGAGCCGCCTTGCGACCGCGCGCAGGATCCGCCCCAGCGCCGAGCCCGCGCGTCACGGTCTGACCCACCGGGATCTTCAGCCCCGCGAGGTTGGCGTTGAGCGCCTGGGCGTCGGTATTGACGCTGACGAACTCCACGCCATCCAGGCCAAAGTGGATCATGGTGTTGATGGCGTTGTTACCCGAGCCACCGACCCCGATCACCTTGATGCGCGCCTGGTACTCCTGCGACTCCTCATCGAACTCGATCGAGAAACTCATCTCCGCTACCTCCCGGTGTGCGCTCCCAGTGGAGGCACGAACAAGTCGCCTCGCGCCGGCGCGATCGGCCTTCTTTCGTTGGGTGTGAGGGCTGCCTCCCTCCCGCCCAAGGCCGGGTCACGCTCGATTCGCTGCGTCGCTGCTTACTGAACTAAAACCTCTCAGCTGGCCTAATAAACGGCGGCAGAAATTCCGCCGGCTCTAAAACGCGTCCTTGATCCAACCCCAGAGCCCGCTCTTGCCGCGCCGCGCGGGCGCTGGCTCGGGCTCCAAGCTGTCTTCATAGAGGTCGTGGTAGCCGCCGCGCGCCGCCGCCTGCGCCAGGTGCTCGGCGCCGTACTGCACCAGCCCCACGCCGGTCGCGTACTGCGGCCCTTGCACCAGCTGCACGATGCCCTTCATCCCCACCGGGAAGCCGAGCCGCACCGCCATGCCGAGGAACTCCTCGGCGCTCTCCACCATGCCTTCCATCAGCACGGAGCCGCCCGTCAACACCACGCCCGCCGCGACCTGGTGCACCAAACCGGCGTCCTCCAGGCGGCGCCGCGCCTCACGGAAGATCTCCTCGGCGCGCGGCTCGATGATGTTGCCGAGCAGCTGACGCGGCACGCGCCGCGCCTGGTGGCCGCCCACACCGGGCACCTCGATCTCCTCGTCGTCGCCGATCATGCGCCCGAGCGCGCAGCCGTAGTTGCGCTTCAGTCGCTCCGCCTCCCCCATCGGCGTGCGGAGCCCCGCAGCGACGTCGCTCGTGATGTTGTTGCCGCCCGCCGGGATCACGCTGGTGTGGGCGATGCCACCGTCGGCGTAGACGAGCATATCCGTCGTGCCGCCGCCCATGTCGATCACGACGACGCCGATCTCCTTCTCGTCCTCGCTGAGCACGGCGTAGCTCGACGCGAGCGGCTCGAGCACCACGTCGGCCACGTTGAGGCCGCAGCGCTCCACGCAGCGGATCACGTTCTGCACGCAGCTGGTGGCGGCGGTGACCAAGTTCACGCGCACCTGGAGCCGCACGCCGCTCATGCCGATCGGATCACGGATGCCATCCTGGGTGTCGACGATGTACTCGCGCGGCAGCGCGTGGAGGATCATGCGATCGGCGTCCACCGGGATCGCGCGCGCCCCCTCGAGCACCCGCTCGAGATCATGCGCCGTCACCTCGCGCCCGCTGATGGCGCACACGCCGTCCGACATGTGGCTGCGGATGTGGCTGCCCGCGATGCCCGCGTACACCGTGGTGATCTCCACGCCGGCCATGGTCTGCGCCGCGTCGATCGCCTCGCGGATCGCGCGCACCGTCCACTCGATGTTGCTCACCACCCCGCGCCGCAGCCCACGACAGGGCACGTTCCCCACGCCGAGGATGGTGATGCCGTCGCCGTCGACCTCCCCGACGACCGCGGTCACCTTGGTGGTACCGAGGTCTAGCCCAACGACAATCTCGGGTTGACTGAGACCAGTGTAGCTGTGCATGGCGTGTGTTCGGCTCCTGAGGGGCGTCTTGCTAGCGAGGGGGTGTCAGGGCCACTGACCACGGTGGCCCCCGCCGGAGGCGCCTTTTTTGTGGGCGCCAGGGTCGAATCGACGCTGCCATGGCGCCGTTTGTCGGGCCAAGAATTGTGCCCCCGGTCGGCGGCTCCCCACGCCGCTTCAGGGTTCTTTTTTTGGGGGGGTTGGGGAGCGCCGCGCGACGCCGCGCGTGCCACCGAGGCGCCCTCGACACGCCGCCAGGCTCGGCGCCCGTCATAAGTCAGTGTAGCTGTTCTTCAGCTACTTCATGCGGACCACGACGCGCTCGGGGTGGGCGCGGTTGTCCAGGAACACCACGCGCGGCAGCCGCCCCTGCTTCGACAACGAGCCCATCACGCGCCAGGCCATCAAGAGCTTGCTGCGCCAAGGGCCGCGGCCCAAGTGGAGCGCCATCCCGCTCTTGCCGATGGTGAGCACCACGTCCCCGGAGTCGCCCAGGTTCACCTCTTGCGGCGCGTGCACCTTGCTCATCGGCACCCGCGCGTACTGGCGTAGCACCTGGATCCCCACGGCGATGCGATCGATCTGACGCGCGCGGTCGCGTGCGAAGTCCTCCGCGCTGACCCCGGTGATCACGGGCAAGTCGAGCGGATCACCCGGCTCGTGCTGCTTGAAGGGCTCGCCGCTGCGCGACACCAAGAACAGCTCCCCGCCGATGCTCGCGAGCGCCGCGACCTCGCGCTCCTCCACCCGGATGGCGAGCGTCTGCGGGATGCGCCGCTCCACCTTGGCGCTGACGATCCACGGATCTTCCAGCAGCTTCTTCTCGAGCGCCTCCACGTCCACCGCCAACAGGTTGTCGCCGCGCTTCACCTCGGCGCGCTTCAGCATCTGATCGGTGCGGATCCGCTTGGCGCCGGTGACGTCGATCTTCTCGATGGCGAACCGCGGGGTGGTCAGGGCGTAGCGGTGCAGGCCCCAGGCGAGCGCGACCGCCGCGCCGAGCACCACCAGCACGCCGGAGGCGAGCTTCACCCCGCTCCACAGCCGAGACCAGAAGCCGGGCAGATCTGCGTTCGTACGCCTGGCTGCCTGAGGCGCCGCGCCCCGCTTGCGCCGCGCGCGAGGCGGCGGCGGGCTCTCGCTCGGGACGTAGCCCAGCTCGTCGGGCGCCTCGATCCGCTTCGCTCTCATGCCTTACGACTCTCCAGCGCGGCGCGCACGTGGGGCAGCACGCGGTTGATGTCGCCCGCGCCGAGGGCGATGACGCCGTCGCCCGGCGCCGCCAGCCTCCCCAGCTCGCTCGCCAGCTCCGCGCGGTCGCGGACGTAGCTCACCTGCTGGTGGCCGTGCTCGCGGATCGCGCGCACCAGCGCCTCCGAGTCCACGCCGGGGATGGGCGCCTCCCCCGCGGGGTAAACGTCAGTCACCAGGACGTGATCCGCGTCGTTGAAGGCGCGCACGAAGTCGTCGAAGAGGTCTTGAGTGCGGCTGTAGCGGTGCGGCTGAAAAGCAACGATCACACGGCCGGAGAAGGCGCCGCGCGCCGCGGTGAGCGTCGCCTGGATCTCGGCGGGGTGGTGGCCGTAGTCGTCCACCAGGGTGACGCCGCCCACCTCCGCCACCACGCTGAAGCGCCGCGCCACCCCGCCGAAGGTGGCGAGCGCCTCCTTCATCTCGTCGAGCGGCACCTCGAGCTCGTCGCCGACGGCGATCGCCGCGAGCGCGTTCAGCACGTTGTGGCGCCCCGGCATCCTGAGCTCGAACTCGCCCAGCGGCTCGCGGCGCCGGTAAGCCACGAAGCTGCTCGTGGTGCCGCGGTGCGAGAGCGCGCGCGCCGAGTAGTCGGCTTGCGGCGACAGGCCGTAGGTGACGTGGCGACGCCGCACCCGCGGCAGCAGATCTTGCACCGCGGGGTGATCCAGGCACAGGACGGCGAGGCCGTAGAACGGCACCTTCTCGATGAAGGTCACGAACGCGTCCTTGATGTGCTGGTGCGTCCCGTAGAAGTCGAGGTGCTCCGGGTCGATGTTGGTGACGACGGCCACCGTGGGGGTGAGGCGGAGGAAGGAGCCATCGCTCTCGTCAGCCTCTGCGACCAATAGGTCGCCGGCGCCGAGCCGCGCGTTGGTGCCGAGCGCCTCCATGCGCCCACCGACCACCACGGTGGGGTCGAGCCCCGCGGCGCGGAGCAGGGTCGCCACCAAGCTGGTGGTCGTGGTCTTGCCGTGAGAGCCGGCGATGGCGACGCCGTACTTCACCCGCATCAGCTCCGCGAGCATCTCCGCCCGGGTGATCACGGGGATCTGCGCGGCGCGCGCCGCCTGCATCTCCGGGTTGCTCTCGCGGATGGCGCTCGAGTAGACGATGACGTCAGCGCCACGTACGTTCTCCGCGGCGTGGCCGATGTCGATGCGCACGCCGAGCCGGGCGAGGCGCCGCGTGGTCTCGCCCTCCTTCATGTCGGAGCCCGACACGTCGAAGCCCAGGGTGCGGAGGATCTCCGCGAGGCCGCTCATGCCGATGCCGCCGACGCCGATGAAGTGCACTTGGCGCACGCGCCCGCGGAACATCAGCCCACCTCCAGGCGGGCAGGCACCGGCTCACGGCTGCGCTCACGCGCGCCGGCGAGCCCCGCCAGCGCCAAGAAGTCGCGGGCGATGTGGGTCGCTGCGTCGGGCCGGCCGCGCTCCGCTGCCTGCGCTGCGAGCGCCGTGAGGCGCGCTTCGGAGAGCAAGGCGTCCACCGCGTCGGTCAGCCGCGCTGGCGTGGCGTCCGCCTGCGCGAGCAGCTCGGCGGCGCCGCTCCGAACCAGGCTCTCGGCGTTCAGCCGCTGGTGGTCCCCCGCGGCGTACGGGTAAGGGACGAGCAAGCTCGCGCGCCCCACCGCGCACACCTCGCTCACGGCGCTGGCCCCCGAGCGACCGACCACCAAGTCGGCCCAGGCGAGCTGCGCGCTCATGTCGGTGATGAACGGCCGCACCTCCACCGAGCCCGCCTGCCCCAGCGCGCGGTAGCGCGCCTCCAGCTCCTCCGCCTGCCCCGCGCCCGCTTGGTGCACCACCCGTAGCTCGCGACCGCGCGCCCGCAGCGCCTGCACCACCTCCGGCAAGGCGCGGTTCAGCGCCTGGGCGCCCTGACTGCCACCCAGCACCAACAGCTTGTAGGCGCCCTGGCGTTGGTAAGGCACTGGTACGAAGCCATCGCGGATGGGTACCCCTGCGCGCAGCACCTTGCGCTGCTTGAAGTGGCGCTCCGGTTCCGGGAAGGCGGTGTACGCGCGATCGCACAGCCGCGCGATGAGCCAGTTGGCCATCCCGATCACGCTGTTCGGCTCCATCAGCCCGAGCGGCACCCCGCGCGCCCGCGCCGCGACACACACCGGGCCCGCGGCGTAGCCCCCAATGGAGAAGACGGCGCGCGGCTTCAGCTCCCGGATCAACCGGAACGCCTCGGGCAGCAGCCGCGCGGCGCGCGCGGCGCCGCGCACCGCCTGAGGCAGCCCGCCCCCGCGAATGGGCAGTACATCTGATAAGATCAAGCGGTAGCCGGCTTGCGGCACCAGCTCGCGCTCCATGCCCTGGGGCGTGCCGAGGAACACCAGCTCGAGCTCCGGGTGCTCGCGCGAGACGGCCGCCGCCACCGCGAGCATCGGGAACACGTGACCGCCCGTCCCGCCCCCGGCGAAGAGCAGCGTCTCTTTCACGACGCCTCCGCGGCGAGGCTCGGCGCCGGCGCTTCGCCGCCGAAGTTGGCGTCGCTCATCACGAGCGCGCTCACCTCCGGCAGCGGGCCGGCCTCCGCGACCCGCGTGTTCTTCTGCACCAAGGCCTCGCGCGAGATGTTGAGCAAGATCCCCATCGCCGCGCAGTTCACGAGCAGCGATGAGCCACCGTAGCTGACGAGCGGCAGCGTGAGGCCCTTCGTGGGCATGATGGACATCGCCACCGCCACGTTCCACAGCGCCTGCACCGAGACGAACAGCGAGATCCCGAAGGCGATGTAGCTGCCGTACTCGTCCTTCGCCGCGAGCGCCGCGCGCACCCCACGTGACACCAACAGCACGTAGCAGCCGAGCAGCAAGACGATGCCGAGGTACCCCAGCTCTTCTCCAATGATCGAGCTGATGAAGTCGTTGTGGGCCTCCGGCAGGTACAGCACCTGGTAGCCCTTGCCGAGGCCGAGCCCGGTGAGGTCACCGGAGCCGAAGCCGAGCACCGACTGGAACGGCTGGTAGGCGAGATCGTGGCGGTGGTGGATCATGTCTTGCCACGCCTGGATGCGCTCCCAGCGGTACTGCGCGAAGCGCACCGCCATGAAGCCGAGCACGCCGCCCACGATGCCGATGGGCACGAACCACACCCAGCGCACGCCGGCGACGAACATCAGCCCGGCTGTCAAGGTGAGCAGCACCACCGCGCCGCCGAAGTCGGGCTGACGCAGGCAGAGCACCGTGAACAGCCCCGCCACCACCAGGTGGGGGACGAAGCCGTAAGTGAAGCGCTTGACCTTGTCGCGCTTCTTCCCGAGGGAATACGCCAGCCACAGGATGAGCCCGAGCTTGGCCACCTCGGAGGGCTGGATGTTGACGGGCCCCAGCCGGAGCCAACGCGTGGCGCCGCCGCCGCTGTGACCGAGCCCCGTGATGCTGAGGATCATCAGCACGAAGCAGAAGATCAGGATCGGCCGCGTGAAGGGCTGCAGCCGGCGGTAGTCGATGCGGCTGACGAGCAGCATCACCACCACGCCGAGCCCGGCGTACACCGCTTGGCGCTTGAGGAAGTACTGCGCGTCGCGGAACACCACCGTGCCTTCGTAGGCGCTGGCGCTGTAGACCATCACCACCCCGAAGCCGAGCAGCGCCACCGCCACCGCGAGCAGCACGGTGTCCACCGGCCCGGTGCGGTCCGAGCGCTTGAACAGCCCGGCGACGGCCGAAAACGCAGCGCGCAGCACTAGGCCGGGCCCCCGAGAGAGGCTGACAATTGGGTGACCGCCTCGGCGAAGCGCACCCCGCGCTCATGGTAGCTCGTGAACATATCGAAGCTCGAGCAGGCAGGGCTCAGTAACACCGCATCCCCAGGGTGGGCCAAAGAGTGGGCCATTTGGACCGCCTCCTGGAGCGAGCCTGCCCGAACCTGAGGCACCTCATCCCCCAAGGCAGCGGCGATCAGCGGCGCCGCCTCCCCGATCAGCACCGCGGCGCGGCCGCGCTGAGCCAGCGCCTCCGCTAGCGGCGCGTAGGAGCCCTGCTTGTCGCGGCCCCCCGCGATCAGCACGCAGCGCGCCTCGCTCAGCCCCAGCACCGCGGTGACCGCCGCGCCGACGTTGGTCCCCTTGGAGTCGTCGTAGAAGGTCACTCCCCCCACGGTGGCCACCCGCTGCATGCGGTGCGGCAGACCCCGGAAGGCGCGGAGCCCGGCGGTGATCGCCGCTCGGTCGATCCCCAACGCGCGCGCGGCGGCGATCGCCGCCGCCGCGTTGAGCACGTTGTGAGCGCCGTGCAGATCCACCCCAGCGAGCGAATAGACGTGCTCAGTTTCTTCTAGGGACCGCGCGCCAGCGCCCTGGTGGGGCGCTGCCTGCTGCGCCCATATGCTGGTATCCTGACCAGCGGCGTGCTCGATCACGACGGGCTCGGCGCCGAACCGCGCCTCGAACGCTGGGGTGGCTCCGTGAGCGGCGACACCGAAGGTGACGAGCCGGCCCGCGCCGCGCCGCGCCTGCTCCAAGATGGGCGCGTCGCCGAGCGGGATCACGGCGTGATCGTTCGGCCCCTGGCGCACGAAGCTGTTGCCCTTGGCGGCGACGTAGTGCTCGTAGCTCGGGTAGCGATCGAGGTGATCGGCGCTCACGTTGAGCAGCAGGCTCACCCGCGGATGAAACTGGTCGATGCGCTCGAGTTGGAAGCTCGACACCTCCACCACCAGGGCGTCATACGCCGCCTCCTCGAGCGCGATCTCCGACAGCGGCTGGCCCAGGTTGCCGCCGGCGAACACCCGCGCGCCGCTCGCGGCGATGAGCGCGGCGAGCAAGGTCGTGGTGGTGCTCTTCCCGTTGGTCCCGCCCACCGCGAGGATCGGCGCCGCGAGCTGCCGGGCGCCGAGATCGCGCGCCGCGAGCTCCAGCTCGCCGATCACACCGAGGCCACGCGCCTCGGCCTCGGTGAGCACCGGCTGCGGGGGCACGCCAGGGCTCACCACCGCGAGGTCGGCGTCGGCCAGCAGCGGCTCAGTGAGGGGGCCTGACACAATCGACAGTCGCTCGTGCGCCGTCAGCGGAGCCAGCTCCGCGCGGAGCGCCGCTTCAGCTCGCACGTCGCTCACCGTCACGTAAGCGCCGCGCGCGAGGCACAGCGCCGCCGCGGCGCGACCGCTCCTCCCAAGCCCGATCACGAGGACCCGCCTGCCCGTGAGCTGCATCGCTACCTCAACTTGAGCGAGGCGAGCCCCACCAGGGCGAGCAAGACCGAGATGATCCAGAAGCGCACGATGATGCGCGGCTCCGGCCAGCCCTTCTTCTCGAAGTGGTGGTGGATGGGCGCCATCAAGAACACCCGCCTGCCGAACAGCTTGAAGCTCGCCACCTGGGTGATGACGCTGACGGCCTCCAACACGAAGATGCCCCCCACCAACACGCTCAGGAGCTCGTTCTTGGTGAGCACCGCCATCATCCCGAGCCCACCTCCCAGCGCCAGCGAGCCGACGTCCCCCATGAACACCTGCGCTGGGTAGGTGTTGTACCAGAGGAAGCCGATGCCCGCGCCGATCACGGCGCAGCCGAACACCGCGAGCTCGCCCATCTGCTGCATCCCGGCGATGTCCAGGTACTGCGCGATGGGCCGCCCAAAGAACACCAAGCCAGCGACGTAGGCCCACACCACGTAGGTGCCGGCGTTGATCATCACCGGGCCAATCGCGAGCCCGTCGAGCCCGTCCGTCAGATTGACGGCGTTGCTCATGGCCACCACCACGAACAGAGCGAAGGCGAGGTAGAGGTAGAGGTTGAGCTCCACCGGGTGCTTCGAGAACGCCACGAAGGGGATCGCGAGGCGATTACGGATCTCGAGCCACTCGGCCGGGAGGCTCGGCTCATGCAAGAACACGTAGGCGAGCGCCGCGCCGCCGATCAACGCCTGACCGAGCAGCTTGTAGCGCCCCGCCAGGCCCTTGGTGTTCTTGCCCTGGATCTTCAGGCGATCGTCGATGAAGCCGATCAGGCCATAGCCCGCGGTCACCGCGGCGGTCGCGAGCACGAAGGGGTTCTTCACGTCGGCCCACAGCATGGTGGGCACCAGCACCGAGAGCAGGATCAGCGCGCCGCCCATGGTGGGGGTGCCGGCCTTCACGCGGTGGCTCTCCGGGCCATCCTTACGGATCACCTGACCGATTTGCTTCTTCTGCAGCTCGCGGATGAACCACGGCGCGAGCCAGAAGCACAGCGCCATCGCCGTGAGCGTCGCCATGATGGCGCGGAACGGGATGTAGCGGACGACGTTGAGCGAGCTGGCCCAGCTGTACTTGGTGCTTAGGGGATAGAGGAGCTCGTACAACATGACCTGATCTCACTCGACCGAGCCGGCGGCGCGCGCCGGGGCCCCGAGCGCCCCCGAGGCGAGCGCGCTCACCACGCGGTCCAACCTCACCCCTCGCGATCCCTTGATGAGCAGCACGTCCCCGGCGCGATGGGTGTCGATCAGGCGCCGGAGCGCGGCGTCCGCGTCCGCCACGAACACCGACGGGATCCCCTGCGCCGCGGCCGCCTCCGAGAAGCGCGCCGCCTCCCCCTGGACCGCGATCACACCACTCGGCGCGAACGCCGCGAGCTCGGCGCCCACCCGCGCGTGCTCCCGCGCGCTCAGCTCGCCCAGCTCGAGCATCTCACCCAGCACCACCTGGAGCCGCGCGCCGCGCGCCGTGGCCAGCTCGTGAGCGGCGGCGAGCGACGACAGCACGCTGCCTGGGTTCGAGTTGTAGCTGTCGTCGAGGAGTAAGCTGCCGTCGCTCAGGGTTTGGGCTGCGAGGCGGCCGGGCTCGATCACCTGCGGCACCTGGAGCGCGGCGCTCAGCGCCTCGGGGCTCACGCGGGGCCGCTCCAAGCGCGCCGCCACGGCGTCCGTCGCGGCGAGCGCGGCCAGGGTGGCGAGGGCGCCGGGCGCGCCGAGCAGCGGGGTCTCGAGGGTGATGGTGCTTTGGGTGGGGCTGCCTGACTGTTCTACGGCGCACGAAACCTCGAGGCGAGCGCCGCTGTGCCCCAGTGGAGTGCGGCTCAGGAGCCGGTAGTCGGAAGACGGCGACTCGCCGTAGCTCACCCGGCGCACCCCAACCCCCCGATCCAACTGCCGGCGCACGCGGTGGTCATCTTCATTGCCTATCGCCACCCCACCCGGGCGAAGGCCGAGCAGGGCCGCGCCCTCCTCCGCTTCGATCGCGTCCAGCTCGCCCAGGCCCTCGCTGTGCTCGTAGTCGATGCGGGTCAACACCGCGAGGTCGGGCGCCGCGATGCGCGTGAGCTCCGCGACCTCCCCCGGTTGATTGGTCCCCACCTCCACCACCGCGATCTGATGGTGAGGCTGGCAGCGGAGCAGCACCATCGGCGCGCCCACGCGGTTGTTCAGGTTCCCGCGCTCGCCGTGGACCGCGCCAGGCAGCAGCGCCTCGAGCGCCGCCGCGACGCAGGCCTTGGTCGTCGTTTTCCCCGCGGAACCGGCCACCGTGAGCACGAGGCCTCCCCAGCGCAGGCGGTGCGCGCGCGCGACGTCCCCCAGGGCCGTGAGGGTGCACGGCACCTGGATTTGGGTGAGCGCGCCGAGCTCCGGCCGCGGCGCCTCCACCAGCGCCACCGCGGCGCCCAGCTCCGCCACCTGAGGCAGGAACTGGTGCGCGTCGAAGCGCTCCCCGCGGAGCGCCACGAACAGCGACCCTGGGCTCACGCGCCGCGAGTCGATCACCACCTGGTTCGTAGAAGAACCAGGACCCATGACTATCAGTTTACCTGATGTCGCCTGGAGCAGCTCCTGGAGACTGAAGCTCGCCTCGTTGGGCGGGATCGGGGTGCTCACGGGGCGTCCTTGGACGACGCCTGCCGGCGCGCCCGGCGCTCCGCCAAGGCAGCGCGAGCCTCCGCGCGATCGTCGAAGGAGAGCACCTGATCGCCGATCAGCTGATACGGCTCGTGACCCTTCCCCGCGATGAGCACCACGTCCCCAGGCGCCGCCTCACGGAGCGCGGTGGTGATGGCGAGAGCGCGATCGAGGATCACCTCAGGCCTCATGGCATGCGCCTCGAATCCGGGCAAAATCATGTCAGCGATCGCCTGCGGCGACTCGGAGCGCGGGTTGTCGTTGGTGACGATCGCGCGGTCCGCAGCCCGCGCCACCACCTCCCCCATCAGCGGGCGCTTCATCGGATCCCGGTCGCCGCCGCAGCCGAACACGCAGGTGAGCTGCCCGCTGCCGCCCGCCTCGTTCAGCAAGCCGCGCGCCGCCACGAGCACGCGACGGAGCGCGTCGGGGGTGTGGGCGTAGTCGACCAACACCGTGACGTCGTCCTCCGGACCGTCGCAGCGCTCGAGGCGCCCTGGCGCCGAGCCGACAAGGCGGAGCGCCTCGAGCAGCTGCGCGAGCTCCGGCGCGAGCTCTCCCGGGCGCACGCACCGCGCGAGCCCCACGGAGACCCCCAAGGTACACAGGAGGTTCTCCAGGTTGTGCTCCCCCACGAGCGGCGTCACGAGCGGGTGCGACTCGCCGAGCACCGTGAGCACCCCCTCCGTCCCGCGCGCGGTGACGCGCGAGCTCACGAGGCGGATGTCCGCGCCCTCGGCGCGCCCCACCGTGAGCACCTGACGACCTGCGCTCCTGAGGCGCGCGGCGAGCCCCGCTCCGTGAGCATCCCCCACGTGGATCACGCCGAGCTCCGGCGAGAGCTCGAAGAACAGGCGCTCCTTGGCCTCGGCGTAGGCCGCGAGCGTGGGGTGGTAGTCGAGGTGATCTTGGGAGAGGTTGGTGAACACGCCGACGCGGAAGGTCAGTGCATCGATCCTTCGCTGCTCGAGCGCGTGGCTCGAGGCCTCCATCACGAAGGCGCGCGCGCCGCTCTTCAGGGCGCGCGCGAGGTAGTGGCTCACTTGATCGCCCTCGGGCGTGGTGAGCGGTGACGGGGTGAGCTCATCACCCAGGCTGAAGCCGAGCGTACCGAGCCGCGCGGTGCGCACCCCAGCCTCCTCGAACGCGCGCTGACACAGCCAGGCGGTGGTCGTTTTGCCGTTGGTGCCGGTGATGCCGACGAGCGGCAGCTGGCGACTGGGCCAGCCCAGGAGCTGCTCCGCGACGCGACCGAGCGCGAGCCGCGCGTGGCTCACCTGCAGCACCGGGAGCGGGAGCGAGAGCGCGCCCCGCGCGTCGGTCAGGACGCCCGCGGCTCCTCTCGCGGCGGCGTCGGCCACGTGAGCGAGGCCGCTCTGGCGTAGCCCTTCCCGCGCCACGAACAAGTCGCCGGGGAGGACGCGGCGCGAATCCTGAGTGATGCCGCTCACCCTCACCTCGGAGCTGCCCGTGAGCCGTGGCTCGAGGTCGGCCAGCAGCTCGGTGAGCTCAGCGAGGCTGGCGGTGCCCGAGCCGGGCGCTTCAGTCAGTAATTCAGACGAGCTGGGTGCCTCCGAGTCAGCCGGCTCGGATGAGCTGGGCGCCTCCGAGTCAGTCAATGACTCTGATGAATCTGCGTTCGGGCCGGGCGGCGAGGAGGAGCCTTCGGGTGGCACGCGCTACCTCGCCGGTTCGAACGCCACGGCGAGCTCCGCGCCCTGATCCAGGACGCTGCCAGGCGGCGGCTCTTGGCGCGCCACCAGGCCCGTCCCCGAGAGCTTACCCTTCACGCCCAGCTCGCCGAGCTTCAGCATCACCTCGCGCGCTGGCCAGCCGGTCATGTCAGGGACCTTGACTTGACCTCGCCCGGGCTTACCCGCGGCGGCCACCTCCTGCACGCCCGGGGTGAGGCCACGCTCGCGGCGCAATGTCTCGATCACGGCCTGCGCGGGGTCAGGCTCACTGCCCAGCTTGGTCACGTCGGCGCGCGTCGTGCCCTTGGGGGTGAGGCCCTTGTACTTCAGCGCGGAGGACGCCACGCGGCGGAAGATGGGCGCCGCCACCGCGCCGCCCGCGTGATCGACCATCGGCTCGTCGAGCATCACGGCGATCGCGATCCGAGGGTTTCGCGCCGGGACGAAGCCGACGAACGAGGCGACGTACTTGTCGATCGAGTAGCGGCCCGTCGCCGGATCCGTCTTCTGCGCAGTGGCCGTCTTACCCGCCACCTCGAAGCCATCCACCGCGGCCTCGGTGCCGGTGCCCTCCCCCTCGGTGACGCTCACCATCATCTCCGCCACGGTGCGCGCCACGGTGCGCGACACCACCCGCCGGCGCACCTTCGGCACCGCCTCGCGCACCAGCTCACCGCTGGCCGTCTCCACGCGGCTCACGATCATGGGCTCCATCAGGTTCCCGCCGTTGGCGATCGCCGCGGTCGCCATCGCGAGCTGCACGTTGGTGGCGCTGATGCCTTGTCCGAAGGAGGCCGCGGCCGTCTCCACCTGCACCCAGGGCCTGCCGCGCGGCCTGAGGGTGCCGCTCGACTCACCGGGCAGCGGCAGCGCCGTCGCCTGACCGAAGCCGAAGCGGCGGAGGGCGTCGTACAGCTTGTTGCCGCCCATCGAGAGGCCGATCTTCGCGGAGCAGATGTTCGACGAGTAGGCGAGCACCTCGCTGATGCTGAGCCACTCGGCGGGGTGGGTGTCGCGGATGGTCACGTTGTCCACCGCCATCAGCCCCTTCTCGCAGTACATGCGCTGGGTGGGCTGGATCGCGCCCGAGGCCAGCCCGGCGGCGATGGTGAAGATCTTCATGGTGGAGCCCGGCTCGAAGCGGTCGTTCAGGCTCCGATCGCGGCGCTGCGAGGCCTCGCTCTCGCGGTAGTCGTTGGGGTTGTAGCCAGGCCAGCTGGCCATCGCCAAGATGGCCCCGGTGTCCGGCTCCACCACCACCACGCTGCCGCCCGCCGCCTCGTAAGTCCGCGCGGCGGCGGCGAGCTCTCGCTCGGCGACGAACTGGATGTGCTGGTCGATGGTCAGGTACACGTTGTGTCCCGCCAACGCCTGCTCGTCGGCCACGCCGTCGGCGAACAAGAGGCGCCCGGAGCGATCGCGCAGGCCATTCAGCTGCTCCACGCTGCCGGCGAGCTCCTCGTTCAGGCTCACCTCCAAGCCGTCTTTACCCTCACCGTCCGGCGCCACGAAGCCGAGCAGCGGCCCCGCCAGCTCGCGCCGCGGGTAGTAGCGGCGCCCCTCACCCTGCACCAAGAGCCCCTGGATCCGCGCCTTGCCGCGCTCACGCGACGAGAGCTCGCGCACCTTCTCCGCCTCCTCGGCGCTGATGCGGCGCTTGAGCCAAGCGAAGCGCCGCTTCTGTAAGATGCGCCGCTCCACCTTGGCTGGGTCCAGGCTCAGCGCGGCGGCGATCTGCACCGCCGCGGCGCGCGCCACCTCCGGCTCGCGATCGCGCGGCACGCCGCGCATCAGCTCGATGGCGTCGAGGCTCACGCTCGGCACCTCCACGCTCACCGCCAGCGCGGAGCCGTTCTTGTCGTAGATGGTGCCGCGCTTCGGCTGCACGTGGAGCCGCCGCTGCCGCTGCTTCTCCGCCACCTCTCGCCACACCTCCCCATCGCTCACCATCAGCGTGTACCCGGAGGAGATCACGAGGCCGAGCGCCGCGGCGAGCGCGCCGCACAGCACGCCGACGCGCCGCGCGATGCCGCGACGGCGCTCCGGCGTGGTAGGCATCATCAGCGGCTCTTGGCGCGCGCGGGCCGGCGCCGCCGATTTTCCTCGCGGATTCTTCTGCGAGGGCTGCGGGGGGTTCTTGGAGGGGGGCGGCGGCGCGTTGGTCTTGCGCTGCCGCGAGCGCGCGCCGTTCTGCAGCTGCGCGCTGCTCTGCGCTGCTTCGCTCGCGCCACGTTTGAAGAGCTTCATGGAACCTCCGAAGCGACGGAGGGCCCCGCCTCGCCCTGCGCCTCTTCCTCGTCCTCAGCGTCGGCGCCGCTCGGCAGCGGGCCCGCGGGGAAGATGCGATCCGGGCTCGGCTCGCTCATCCCGAGCAGGGTGCGCGCCACCAAGTCCACGCGCTCCGGCGTCTTGTGGCTCGCTATCTCCAGCTCGAGCACGCGCTTCACCTCACGCAGGCGCGCCACGCGGGCGTGGGCGCGACCCAGCGAGTAGCCGAGCTCCACCGACTCCACCCGCAAGCTGAGGTAGAGCACGAAGGCGCTGGTCGCCGCGGCCACCGCCAGCAGCCACAGCACCATGAACGGGCGCGCGGAGGAGCGCTTCATGACGCTAGCTCCGTGCGGAAACGAAGATCAGTCATCGTCACCCTCGGAGGCGTCCGCCTCCTCCGCCGCCGAGCGCCGCCCGAGCCGCAGCTTGGCGGTGCGCGAGCGCGGGTTCTCCGCGCGCTCGGCCTCGGTGGGGAGCATGGGCTTCTTCGTCAGCCGCTCCCACTCGTCACCGACGAACGCCCGCTTCACGATGCGGTCCTCCAGGGAGTGGAAGGAGATGAACGCCGCCACCGCGCCCGGCTTCAAAATCCGCGCGGACATGGCGACCAGGCTGGTGAGCTGACCGAGCTCGTCGTTCACCGCGATGCGCAGCGCCTGGAAGGTCTTGGTCGCCGGGTCCACCCCGCCCAGGCGACGCGGCCCCACGGCGCGCACCACCGCGCGTCGCAGGTCGGCGGTGGTGCAGAGCTCACCGGCCTCCTCCGCTTGCTTGATGCAGCGCGCGACGCGCCGGGAGCGGCGCTCCTCCCCGAGCCGATAGATGATGTTCGCCAGCTCGTCCGCGCTGTGGCTCGCGATCAGCTCCTGCGCGGTGGGCCCGCGCGTTTGGTCCATGCGCATGTCGAGCGGCCCGCTGAAGCGGAAGCTCATGCCGCGCTCACCGTCGTCGAGCTGGAAGCTGCTGATGCCGAGATCCGCCACCAGTCCGTCCACCTGAGCAATCCCCGCCTGAGCGAGCCACGCCTCGATCCCCTCGAAGTCGGCGTGCACCACCGTCGCGCGCTCACCGAACGGCGTCAGGCGCTCGCGCACGCGCGCCACCGCCTCCACGTCGCGATCGAAGGCCACCACGCGGCTGAGCGGGCCCGCCTCGAGCAGCGCCTCCGAGTGACCACCGCCGCCGGCCGTGCAGTCGACGTACACCCCGCCGGGCTGAGGCGACAGCCCCTCCACGATCTCGGAACGCATCACGGTGAGGTGCATCTGGGGCTCCACTTCGGGGAGGATGAGCTCGCCTAGGTTCATAGCGGGAACTGCTCCACGGCGCGCTGGTACGCCTGTTCATCGTCAGGGCTGATGTCGAGTGCGCGCTCCCACTCGTCCTTGGACCAGAGCTCGACGTTCTTGCCCATGCCCGCCCACAAGAGGTCGCGCTCGAGGCGCGCGCGCTCACGCAGGTGCGGGGGGATCAGCACGCGCCCCACGCGGTCCGTCTCGCACTCCACCGCCGCCGAGACGTATTGCCTGCGGAAACGCACCACGTGGCGGTCGTGGCTCGGCAGCTCGCTGATCTTGCGCTCGATCTCCTCCCACGCGCGGAGGCCGAACACGTGCAGGCAGGGGTCGAACGGCGCGGGGGTCAGGATGAAGCGGGCGTCCCCGGTGCTCGCCAGCGTCTCGCGAAAGCGCGCAGGCATGCTGACGCGACCCTTGAGGTCGATCTTCTGCACGAACTGCCCGCGGAACATCCTTCGTTTTCCATTCCATGGGATAAGGCGCCACTAGGCCCCACTTCTTCCCACAGGTGGCCGAAGCTACGGGTCAGGTCACCAGCTGTCAACAACTCGACTCGAAGCGCTTTTCGTCGCAATTTCCCGACGATCACCCACATGAACAGCCATTCAGTGTTGGGAGCGGGGATGGGGGTTCGACTCCCCTCCTGGTGCACGAGCTCCTCGTCCAGAACCGTGTCGAGGGTGGGTTCGCCCCAACTGAGCGTCCTCAGGCGGCATCGCGAGCCAACCGTGCAGACGCTCGCGTGCCCGTGACGGCCATGGCTCGAGCTGATCGCGATCGCCCACGACCGATCGCGATCACGCGGCGCTCCGCACCATCGCGTGGCTCCGCGCCATCGCGTGGCCCCACGGCCACACGCCGTGGTCCAGCGCGCCGCGGTCTGCACCACCAGGTAGGGGCGCAGCATGCTGCGCCCCTACGAGCCCACCACACGCCGCCCCACGCTCCCGCGGAACGCCGCGCATCGAACCAAGCGGACTTGGCCCAATCCGCGCGGCCCCCGCACGATCGCGGCTCACTCCCCGCGCCTCGCTGCCTCGAGCCGGCACGGTGGTTGCTCTAACCGAGTCCCCATGAGCCTGCTGATCGCCCTCATCCCCGCCCTGATCGCCGTGTGGATCTTCCATGCCACCTGCCGCATGCAGAGCACCAAGGCCGCCCCGAAGCACCCCCGGGCGCCGCTCAGCGATCACACGCCACCTCCCCCCACCTTCGGCAGCGTCGCGTGAAGCGCCGAGCGCCGTCACCATGACGTCAGTGACCCAGACTAAGCGTCGCGTGAAGGACCGAGCGTCTCCACGACGTCAGTGGCCCAGACTATAGGACACCTCGTCAGTACCTAGGACCAGCTCTTCCAACGCGCGTTCACGGCGCACCAAAGTACGCCGCCACCGCGCCCAGCGCCTTCACAGCGCGCCGAAGTACGCCGCCACCGCGCCCAGCGCCTTCACAGCGCGCCGAAGTACGCCGCCACCGCGCCCAGCGCCGCGGTGACGGCCGTCTCCGTGCGCAGCACGTGAGCGCCGAGGCGCACCGGGTGCGCTCCCGCTTGCACCAGGCGCGCGCGCTCGTCGTCGCTGAAGCCACCCTCGGGGCCGATCAACAGCGTGACCAGCGCCCCGTCGACCGGCGCGAGCTGCTTCAGCGCACCAAGCAAAGACGCCTCGCCGCGCGGATCCAAGAGCAAGGTGGACGCCGGCGCCTCGGTCGCCCAGCGCTCGAGCGCGAGCGGCCCGCTGATCGAAGGGATCGTCGCCCGCCCTGACTGCCGCGCGGCCGAAGCCGCCACGGCCCGCAGGCGCTCGAGGCGCTCCGGACCGCGCCGCGCGCCTTGCACCCGCGCGCTGGTGAGCAGCACCACCTCTCGCACCCCGAGCGCGGTGGCGTCACGAACCCCTTGCTCGGGCTTATCCCCCTTCCCGAGCGCGAGCGCCAAGCGCACCGGCAACGCCCCCACGTCAGGCGCCCGCTCCACCGCCTGCACCAGGCAGCGGACGGCGCGCCCCAGCGCCACCACCTCGGCCTCAGCGCGCTCACCCCGCGCCGGATCGAACAGCTCCAGGCGATCCCCCACCCGCGCGCGATGGACCCGCGCCACGTAGCGCGAGGCCGCGTCGGGCAGGGTGAGCTCACCCGCCGAGAGCCCCTCCACCGCGACCCGTAGTCTCCCTGTCACTCGAGCTCCAACGCGCGGGTGAACGCCTGCGCTCCGCGGTGTATACCGCGAAGCACTCGCCGCGCCTCATCCGCGGCCCCCTCGCCGTGGAGCCCCGTAGCCGAAACTTCATTTACCTCTTGGTGGGCGCCGCCTGCGCGGGGGTGTACCTGGAGCTGCGGCGTCATCATGAAGCGGGCACGCTCGGGGGGCCGCTGCCCAGCGCGAGCGCCGCGGGGGTGGCACCTGGCGCGAGCGGCGATGAGGCGGCACCTGGGGCGAGCGCTCGGCTCGTGGGTCTCCCTGGGCAGGAGGGTGACGGCGGACCGGGCGCCGCGCCGGGCGCGAGTGGCGCCATGCCAAACCCACCCCCGACCCGAGTCCAGGCAGAGACGACCCTGCGCGCCCTCCGAGACGCTGTCCGCTCGGACCTGTCCGGCCCCGAGAGCCCGTGGGCCCTGAGCCACGGCCTGATCGCCCTCAGCAGCGAGTCGCCAGCGGGCGAGCACGCCCACACCTCTCAGGCCTGGCAACGCGCCCTGGCGCGGATCGGCGCGAAGCTCCAGCGCGACGGGGCGCGCTGGTCGTTTCCGCGCGGAACCGAGGTATCCCCCGGGGAGCCGCACCCGCACTCGGTGCTCGCCACCCTGCTCGACGTGGGGGTGCCGAAGGACACGCGCCTTCGCACGCCGAGCGGTGAAGTCAGCCTCGCTGACTGGCTCGACGCCAGCTTGGCGAACGCGCGCCCACCGGAGAAGGAGGCCGAGTGGATCGACTCCCCCTGGCTCATCGCGCTGACGCTCCACGCCGAGGGGCCCAAGGCGGAGGCGCTGCGCGCGGCCCTGCGAGCCGGCGCGCTCCGGCACCTCACCGAGGCCACCCAGGCCATCGCCGACTACCAAGGGCCGCCCGAGCGCGCCTTCGAGATCGGCGGGGCGCTCCACCGCGCCAAGCAGGACAAGCGTGGGATCTTCGGGCACCACTGCGGCGGGCTGCATTTCACCGAGGCGGTGCTCCGCCTGTACGCGGGGGACGTCAGCGCGCGCCCGGCGCTCCACGCGGCGCTCGACCTGCTCATGCGGCGCGTCCAGTACGAGCGCAGCCTGTACGACGCCTTGGCGCGCAGCCTCGCGGTGTCGCCCGACGCGGGGCTCTTGATCGCGGTGCAGCGGCTCAAGTTTTACGGGCACAGCGCGGAGGTGCTGGGTCGCGCGCGGCGCCTCGAGCTGGCCGCACCCGCCACCTCGCGTGAGCTCTCCACGCGCCTCGACGCCACGCAGGCGCTGCTCGTCAGCGAGCTGGTGCGCCTGATGCCCGAGCTCGAGCGCGTGGGCTACGCGCGCGCCGACGCGCTCCGGCGCGAGCGCCCCCAGACCTACCTGGACCTGATGGGGGACGGCGCCCACGCCGCGCGCGGCCTCGAGCGCTGGCTCACCGCGCAGCCCGAGTGACGCGGCTCACGCGGTAGCGACTCCATCAGCGCAGGGCTATCGTGCCGCCCATGGCGCCTGCACCTCGCGTGTCCGAGCTCGACGACCCTCAGCTGCGACCGTTCGTGCCGCTGTTGTTCATCGCCTGGTCCGATGGAGACGTCTCACCCTCGGAGCGGCGCGCGATCGCCGCGCGGATCGAGGCGCAGCCCTGGCTCCGTCCGGCGGCGCGCCGCGTGCTCGAAGGGTGGCTCGCCCAACCCCCGACCCCGAACGAGCTCGAAGCGCTGAGCGAGCTCACCGAGCGCGCCGCGAGCTCGCTGCCGCCAGACGCGCGGCGCACGCTGGCGGGCTTCGCCAGGGAGCTGGCTGCGGAGGAGGATCGCGAGGCGATGGAGCAGGTGCTCGCGGCGCTGGGCATCGACGCGGCGCCGGTGCTCTCGGCCACTCAGTCAGCTCATCTGACGAATGACGACGCGGAGCTCAGCGCCGCGCTCGCGGCGGCGTTCGATGGCCCGCACGCCGAGCTGAGAGCCCGGGTGCGCGCCTTCCTCGACGACCCAGGGCTCCGCGCCTATGGCCTCCCCGGCGCCGAGTACCGGGAGCGCGTCCTCGAGTGGACAGAGCGCCTCGCCGCCGAGGGCTTCGGTGAGCTCGCCTTCCCCGGCGTGTTTCAGGCGGGCGACCTGCGCGCGTTCACCGCGCTGTTCGAGACGCTCGCGCTCGGCGACCTGTCGCTGCTCGTCAAGGTGGGGGTGCAGTTCGGGCTGTTCGGCGGCAGCCTGCTGCTGCTGGGCACCGACCGTCACCACGCGCTCCTCCCCGACGTGGCGCGAGGCGAGCTGCTCGGGTGCTTCGCGATGAGCGAGGTGGGTCACGGCTCCAACGTGGCGGGGCTGGAGACCACGGCGACCTACGACGCGAGCACCCGAGAGTTCGTGGTGCACACGCCGAGTGAGTCGGCGCGCAAGGAGTGGCTCGGGAACGCGGCGCGGCACGCGAGCCACGCGACGGTGTTCGCGCAGCTGACGGTGGCGGGGGAGCAGCACGGGGTGCACGCGCTCTTGGTGCCCATCCGAGGCGCCGACGGCGCCGCGCTGCCCGGCGTCCGCATCGGTGACTCGGGGCACAAGATGGGGCTGCTCGGGGTCGACAACGGGCGACTCTGGTTCGACCAAGTGCGCGTGCCGCGCGAGAGCCTGCTCGATCGCTTCGCGCAGGTGACCGAGGACGGCCGCTACCTGAGCTCGATCGAGAGCCCCGCGCGGCGCTTCTTCACCATGCTCGGCACCTTGGTGGGTGGGCGCGTCTCGGTCGGGAGCGCCGGCGTCAGCGTGGCGAAGGTCGCGCTCACCATCGCGCTCCGCTACGCGCACGCGCGACGCCAGTTCGGTGAGGGCGGCGCCGAGCGCGCGCTGATCGAGTACCCGACGCACCAGCGGCGACTGTGCGTGCCGCTGGCGACCACCGCGGTGCTGCATTTCGCCTTCGAGTCGCTGCGTGACCGCTACGGCGCGGCGATGCAGCGGAGCCTCGCCGGCGAGGCGGTGGACACCCGCGAGCTCGAGGTGGAAGTGGCGGCGCTCAAGATCGCGGGCTCGCGCCACGGCGTGGACACCGCGCAGCTGTGCCGCGAGGCCTGCGGTGGTCAGGGCTACTTGTCAGTGAATCGTATCCCTGACCTTCGCAAGGACGTCGAGATCTTCACGACCTTCGAGGGCGACAACATCGTGCTGGCTCAGCTCGTCGCCAAGGGCCTGCTGGCGGGCTACAAAGCCTCGTTCGAGGGGCGGAGCTGGTTCGCGCTGCTGGTGCAGCTCGGCGGTGACGCCCTCTCGCGCGCCGCCGAGAAGAACCCGATCGCCACGCGCCGGGTGGAGCCCGCGCACCTGCGCGATCCGGAGCTTCACCTCTCCTTGCTGCGGCATCGGGAGGCGCGCCTCATCGAAACGGCAGCAGAGCGGCTGCGTAGGCGCCTGTCCGCCGGGGTCCCCATGGACACCGCCATCCTCGCGATCCAAGAGCACCTGGTCGCGGCCGCCGAGGCCTACGCCGAGCGCCTCGGCTACCAGTGGTTCTGCGAGCGCATGCAGGCGCTGCCCGCTGGCGCTGCGAAGGACACCCTCGAGCGCTTGGGCGCGCTCCACGCGCTGGCGACGCTCGAGCGCCGCGCGGCGTGGTTCTTGGAGTCGGGCCTGCTGGCGCCGAGCAAGGCGCGCGCGCTCCGGAAGGAGGTGGAGGCGTTGCTCGCGGAGGTCGCGCGTGACTCGCGCGCGGTGGTCGACGCGTTTTGCATCCCCGATGCCTGCCTGGCCGCGCCCGTCGCGTTCTTCGACCCAGCGCACCCACGCTACGCGTGAACGGCGCTGCCGCGCGGATGACCACGTCGACTACCCGTCCAACCGGCTCTTCAACGCCTCGAGGCTCTACACGACGCTCCTTCAAGGCCGCACGAAGACGCCCATGAGGCCTGTGACCGTGATCCAAGCGGCGCCCGGCGCGTGAACGGCGCTGCCGCGCGGATGGCTACGTCGACTACCCGTCCAACCCCCCGATCCAACCGTCCTATTTTTTTGGGGGGGGGTTTGGCGTGTCTCTATTCAGTCTGCGCGCCGCGGCTCACGGACGGACGCTCTGCCAATCGCCGGTGCCAAGCTGAGCGGTCAGGAACTCTGACAAGCCGGGTGAGCCGGAGATGGGCTTGATGTTGAGCAGCCCGTGCTCCGTGCCGTCGACGTAGAACACGCGGTGCGCGCCCGGCGCGAACTCGGCGGCGATCGACGCCTGATAGTCAGCCAGGTCGTTCATCCCCTCTTCCATCTTGGCGGCGCTGAAGCTCGTGCTGCCGAGGTTCAACACGGTGTAGAGGGTCACCACGACGCTGTCGCGCGTGTTGCAGAGGAGCGAGCTCCGGAGCCCTGGGTGGAGCTCGGCGTTGCGACGATAGAGGTCGTGGAAGCCCTCAGTGAAGCAGGTGGGGCAGAAGCTGCCGACGGTGCCGTCGAGCCCCCAGCTCTCGCGCAGCTTCTCGCGAGCGGCTGGTGACAGGTAGTCAGGTCGCATGAAGGGGCCCGAGTCGATCACCAGGTAGGGTGGGCTCTGCCCCACGGACTCGAAGGCGGTCGCGAGCTGATGGTAGTTGGCGGTGATGCCGACGCCGCCCGCGCTGAAGCCGGAGAGGACCACCCGAGAGGCGCCCTGGAAGGTGGGCACGGCGCGCTCGAGCACGCGCGTCATGTTGGTGTACCCGACGTGGTGATAGTCCTTGGCGCCGTAGGTCGAGACCTGGTTGCCGGTGTGATGATCGCCGGTGCAGTGCGGCACCACGACGAAGTTGCTGCCGCGGAGCGGGTTGTTCGGGTCGTCGCGATCGAAGATCCCGCGGTGCTCGCGGATCGACCCGTCGAGGGCGGTGCGGAGCGGATCGGCGCCCACCGTGCTCGGCGCACCGCCCGCGCTACAAGTCAGGGCATCGTAACAAATGCCGCCGCCTTGTAGGTAAATCACGAGCTCGCTCCGGTCCTCGATGAAGTTGACCGCGAAGCCGCCGGTGGTGCCGTCCGAGCATTTCATCTCGGGCATCTCGATCCACACCCACTCGCCGTGCTGCTCGCTCGGGATCTCGATCGGCTCACCCAGCGTCACCTGAGGCGTGCCGCCGCTGCCCCCCGTGCCTGCCGAGCCACCCGAAGCGGCGGTGCCTCCAGCGCCAGCTACCCCAGCGCTGCCGCCCGTGCCCGCGGCGCCACCAGAGGCTGCGCTGCCGCCCGAGCCGCCGGAACCCCCACCACCCGAATCGTCGCTCGAGCCACAGGCTGGGAGGAGGAGCGCGGTGAGCGCGAGCAGGCAGAGCGAAGGGCGCATGACCGCAGCATAACGGCGCGCCGATCGCCTGTCACTCACCGCGACTAGAGCGCCGATCAGTTTGCCGCCAGACGGACCAGGAAAACCGGCCCCATGCGGGGCGAGGGCCCGGCTTCCCTGGTCCTCTGCTCAGCGCTGCTTCCCTTCGTGCCGCTCTAGTTGCTGATTTGAGGACGACAAACGGTAAACCGCTTGTCGTCCTAGCCACCGTAATACTGGCGCCGCGCCTTCACTTGGTGAATCTGCTGGTGGCGCTCGGCGGGTGGCAGCGGGCGCTCACCTGGGCCCAGCACCAAGGCGGACAGGCGCTCACCGTAGACACAGCCGCTGTCGACGCCGGTCGCGTGGGGGTGCAGCTGGAGGCCGAGGCGCGCGTTGTGCCCGAACACCACGTGAGTGGGGCCCGGGTAGTCGCTGGCCCAAGATTCCTCACGGAAACGTGCGCTGGGCTCGCCGTAGTCCCAGCTCCGCATGTGGATCAGCACCTCGAGCCGCTGCGCCGGGAGCGGCAGCCGCGGGTCGAGCCCAGCGTGCACCACGATCAGCCCATGCTCTGGCAGCTCCAGGTAGGGCTTCATGGCGCGGAGCAGCGCCCAGTCTTCGGGGCCCAGGCGGTCGAGCAGCGCGAGGTGCCCGGGGCCGAGGCTGGGACCGGCGCGGCCCGCCTCACGCGCCTCGTAAGCCGCCAGCACGCGGTGCTCGTGGTTGCCCAAGGCGACCTGCGCGCCGAGCTGCCGCACCTGCTCGAGCACGCCGGGCGTGTCCGGACCGCGCCCCACGAGGTCCCCCACGAACACCCAGCGATCTCCCGGCTGACGTCCTACCTGCTGGACCAAGGAGGCCAGCTCATCGGCGCAGCCATGGACATCCCCTACGATGACAGTGCGAGCTTCCATCTTGAGTGAAATTGCTCAGGTGACTGAGGGTGCCTCGCCCAGGCGCCTCTTGCGAGTCAGGCGCGGGGCGTGATAGCTCGCCACTACAGGCCTCAGGAAGGTATTGCGATCCCATGTACCGAAGCGCTCGTCTCCTCCTCGTTCCGCTCTGCCTCAGCTCACTCTCTCTCGGCTGTGGTGGCGACGAAGTCAAGTACACGCCTCGCGGAGCCCCGAGCGTCCCCGCCAACCTGCCTCCGGTGCCCAACGTCCCGCAGAAGCCGCTGAAGAACGGGGACGAGTACACCGTGTGGGGCGCCAGCTACTCGCTCCGCAGCCGCGTCCACAACAAGGACGTCGCCGACAAAGAGATCAAGCTGGTCGGCTACATCACCAAGACGAACCTCGGCGAGGCGCCCGCTTGCGCCGTCCACAAGACGGGCAAGGCAGACGGTGACAACTGCGATCCGCCGGTGCCCGCCTTCTGGGTGGGTGACACCAAGGACGCCGCAGAGAAGGACTCCATCAAGGTGATGGGCTGGGCGTCGAACTTCGCGAACATCTACGACGCGGTCGAGAAGTACAAGAAGGACAACGCGGAAGATCACAAGGATGTCCGCTTCGATGTGGCCATCCCCAACCCCGTCCCCAACACGGGCGCCAAGGTGCGCATCACCGGCACCTACGGCGGCACCTACACGCGCCACACCACGGGCACCGAGGCCAACCCCATCATGGGCGTGATGACCCTCGACAAGCTCGAGTACCTGGAGAAGCCCGCCGAGCCGGGTAAGCTCCCGGGTATGAAGTAGTCAGCCTGACTATCCACTGCTCTCGCTCGAGCTCGGCCGTGGCCTCCAGGTGGGAGCTCATCGCCGCCCTGACGCTGCTTCTGGTGGGGGTCACCCTCGGCTGCGCCAAGAGCTACCCCGCGGGGCGCAGTGTGGTGAGCGGCGTCGAGATCGAGAACGCCCGCGCGGTGGAGCCGAGCGACCTGCTCGCGGGGCTGGCCACCACCACCTCGTCGCGCTTCCTCGGGATCTGGGAGGGGGTGGTCTTCGACTACGAGGTGTTCGACGAAGACGTGCTGGCGCGCGACCTCCTGCGCGTGGAGCGCTACTACCGCGCGCGCGGCTACTACGAGGCGAAGGTGAGCGCCGCCCGGGTGATCCGCGTGGGCGAGCGCCGGGTGCACGTTCAAATCCGCGTGGAAGAGGGCTCGCCGGTCGTCTTCCGTCAGTATTCGGTGAGCGGGGTGGAGAGCACTCCTGGCGGCATGGCGGCCTTGCGCGCCGTCACCCTGCGCGAGGGGGTGATCTTCGACGAGGCCCAGTTCGAGGAGAGCAAGCAGGGGATCGGCAAGGCGCTGGCCGACATGGGCTATGCGTTCGTGACGGTCGACGCCAAGGCGCTGGTAGACATCGCGAACCACTCGGCCACCGCCGTGTTCCAGGTGCAGCCGGGGCCCCCCGCCAAGTACGGCAAGATCCACATCCAGGGGCACGACGATCTCCCGGAGGACGTGCTGCGCGCCGCGATCAAGATCCGCGAGGGGGATGACTACTCCCACGCCGACTTGGAGGCCGCGCAGACCGCCTTGGTGGAGCTGGGGGTGTTCGCCACGGTGGACGTCCGTCAGGACACCACCAAGCCCGAGAGCGGCAAGGTGCCGATCACCATCATCGTGCGCCCGAGCCACCTGCGCGCGCTGAAGCTCGGCGGCGGCGTGCGCTTCGACTCGCTCCGGCTCTCCTCGCACCTCAGGGCCGGCTGGGAGCACCGCAACTTCCTGGGTGGGCTCCGGCGCTTCAGCATCGATGGTCAGCCCGGTGTCGTGTTCTTCCCCACGCGCGTCCCCTCGAGCGAGTCGTCGATTCAAGGCCCGAGCCGGCTGCTCTTCGAGACCACGGTGCGCTCCGAGCTCTCTCAGCCCTCGTTCTTGGAGGGGCGCACGCGCGGCATCCTCACCGCCGAGTACCTGCGCTACCCGCTGCTCTACGAGGGTGAGACCGACGACCAAGAGTCCAACATCGTCGGCTTCAATGAGCTGCGCTTCAGCGCGGGGGTGGAGCGCGCCTTCTTCTCCCAGCGCGCGGTGCTCAGGCCCTCTTACAATATCCAAACGAGCTTCCCCTTCTCTTACAACGACAAAGATCTGCGCGACGGCGTCGACGAGGTGATCGTCTCCTTCCCGGAGCTGCTCGCGGTGCTCGACTTTCGGGACCGCCGGATGACGCCGAGGAACGGCGCGACGCTGCGCGCGGCGGTGCAAGTCGCGGGCTACCTCTTCGGTGGGGACGCCTCCGACGTGCGGCTGCGCCCCGAGGCGACCTTCTACAAATCCCTCTCGCGCCGGGTGGTGCTGGCCGTGCGCACCAGCTTCGGCTTCCTATTTCCGTCGAACTATGAGTCGGCGCTGAGCCGCGGGACACCGGACATCAACGACCCTGCCGTGATCCGCAACCAGCAGGTGCTGCTGTTCCGAGGCTTCTTCTCCGGTGGCCCCACCTCGAATCGCGGCTACCCTTACCGAGGAGTAGGGCCCCACGGCGTGCTTGGCTTCCTCATCCCCAACGAGACCGACTGCGCCGGTGACTCGCTCCCGAGCCGCTGCACGCGACGACGGCCGCTCGGCGGGCTCACGCTGTGGGAGGCCTCGCTCGAGGCGCGCTTCGACATCACCCAGTCGCTGTCCGGCGCCCTGTTCCTGGACGGCTCGGACGTCACCAGCGAGGTGGCCAGCATCCGCTTCGACTTCCCTCACCTCTCGGCGGGCCCCGGGGTGCGCTACCAGACGCCGGTCGGCGCCATCCGCGCGGACATCGGCTACCGGTTGCCGTTCGCCCAGGAGATCGGCGAGGCGAACCCGCGGCCGGAAGAGGGCAACCCGGGGACGATCCTCGGCCTGCCCATCGCGATTCACCTCGGGCTCGGGGAGGCGTTCTAGTGGCGCCGCGCGCCAGACCGGGAGCGGAGGGCGCCACGCCAGCCCCGGGTGAGCGCGCCGATGGCCGCGCCAGCGCGAGGGCGCCGCGCCCAGAGGACGACGAGCACGCGCCAGAGCCTCCCCCGCTCGCGCCCGGCGCCAAGCTGATCGTCGCGCGGCGGGTCCCCTCAGTCAGGCCACCTGGCAGTCAACACCCACGCGCGAAGAGCGAGCCGCCGCGGAAGCGCTCGCGCCTGGTCCGCTTCGCCACCGGCGCGCTGGCCTCCGTGGTGGTGACCACTTTGTTCGCCGCGGCCTCCGCCGTGGGCTTCGCGCTGCACTTGGATCGCCCCGCGTCGCGCCGCGTGCTCGCCTCCACCATCGGCTACCTCTACAGCGGCGCGATGCAGGGCCGGCTCGAGGTGGTCGGCCTGAGCCACCTGTCGCCGCGCCACCTGGAGGTCGACGAGCTCCACCTGTACGACGACCAAGACCGCGAGGTGGTCACCCTGAACGGCGTGCGCGTGCGCGCCGATCTGGTCTTGCTCGGCAAGGACGCGCTGTTCGGCGGCGCCAACACCAGCCTGGTGATCAACCATATCCGCGCGGATAGAACCGCCTGGCACATCCTGCCCAACACGGACGGTGACCCCAGCCTGGTCGCCGCCATGAGCCCCAAGCCCAAGGCGAGCAAGGGCGGGACCTCCAGCGGCCCGAGCCGGCATATCCGCGTGTGGATCCCCACCATCGAGCTCGGCCAGACCTACGTGCGGGGTCAGCTGGGTGACCTCCCCACCCTCGACCTCACCCTGGTGAGCGCCAAGGGCACGCTGGTCGCGACCCCCGACGCCCTCACCATCGACGTCAGCCGCTTCGGCGTCACCCTGCGCGGGCTCGCGGGCGCCGACGCCATCGGCACCGGTGATTTCCATGTGGAATCACCTGGGGCGATCTGGGGTCACTTCAACGGGCAGCTGGGGGACGTCGAGCTCGGCGCCTTCTTCAAGAGCGAAGGCGGCGATCTCGACGCCCGCCTCGACCTCCCCAAGGCCACCCCCGAGGCGATGCGCGCCCTGATCGCCGAGTGGCCGCTCCACGACGTGCTCTCCGGGCGGGTGCTGGCCGCAGGCACCCTGCCCAAGCTCGAGACCCAGGCGACCCTCAAGGTGGGCCAGGCCGAGGTCGAGGCGAGCGGCCCGATCACGTTGGCGCCCGAGCTGGGGCTGGATCTGACCGCGACGTTCCGCAAGGTGGATCTGCGGAGCGTGGTGAAGGACGCCCCCGAGACGCGCATCGACGCCACCTCCACCGTGCAGGTCTGGAACCGCGCGGGGGAGATGGTGGTGGACGTGAACGCCCGCACCCAGCCGACCGAGATCGCCGGGGTGGATGTCCCGCTGATCGACTGGAACGCCAGCTTCGACAAGCTCGGCTTCCGCGGCAAATCGACGATCCACGAGCCGGGCGTACCGATCCGGGGTGATTTCCTGATCCACCCGAGCGGCCGCGTCGACCTGGACCTGAGGGCGCGCCGCTTCGCGCTCACGGACTCCCCCAGGTTCCGCAGCTACGCCCGCGGCTTCCTCGACGTGAGCGTGCGTGGGAGCATCGAGCGGGGTGTGGTGAAGGCGTCGGTGGACGCCACCGCGGAGGACCTGAGCGCCACCTCCGTGCGCCTCGGCCGCGGCCGCCTCACGGGCAACCTGTCCGGCCCGGTGACGCGCCTGGAGGCGCTCACGCTCGGCGCCACCCTGACTGGCTCGAGCCTCAGCGCCGCGCCCCTGGCCTTCGATCGCGTGGAGGCGCGCGCCTCCGGCCGGCTGCTCGAACCGCGCCTCAAGGTCACCCTGAGCGGCGACTACCGGCCCACCATCACCGCCCGCGGCAAGCTCTCCCCCCCGCTCCGCGGTCAGCCCACGCGCCTCGCGGATCTCGAGGTCGACGTGGTGCGCGACGAGACCACCCTGGTCGCCAAGGCGAAAAGCCTCAGCGTCACCGAGCGACGCATCGCGCTCCAAGACCTCAGCCTGACCGGCGCCGGCGGCGAGCTGACTGCGTCAGCCGTACTGACCGATGGCGCGCTGCGCGGCGCCGCGGAGGGGCGCGACGTGGATCTCTCCGCGATCTCCCACGCCATCGGGCTGCCGCGCCGCACCTTGGAAGGTAAACTGTCCATCAGCGGCGACTTCGAGCTGGCCGAAGCGGGCTCACGAGGCCAGCTGAACCTGGCGGTCACCGGCGGCGCGCTGATGGGGGTCGAGGGCGTCTCGCTCACCTTCCAGGGGCGTCTGAACGAGGACTCGCTCGAGGGCAATGGCCACGGTGAAGTCGCGAACCTGGGCGCGCTCAGCGCGAGCTTCAAGGCGGACCTGCCGAAGGACGTGCTCTCACCGCGCGCCTGGCTCGGCGTCACCGGCACCGGCAAGCTCCACGCAAAGGAGCTGAACCTCGACGCCGCCGCGCTCCCGCTCGCGACGTACGGCGTGCACGCGCTCACCGGCAAGGGCGAGGTGATGGTCGATCTGCGGCGCGACGATCCAGCGCACCTCCCGAGCGTGTTCTTCATCACCCAGACCCACGACCTCAGCCTCAGCCTGGGCAACGGCGGTGACGAGCCGCTCAGCTTCACCGGCATCGATCTCGGCGCGAGCGGCACCATCGACTCCGCCACGGGGCGCGTGTTCACCACCGTCAACCTGCGCGATCGAGGCTCGCTGCTCGCGACGCTCACCGGCACCACCACTTACGACTTCGACCAAGCGCTGGCGAACGGCGGGCGCACCGCCATCGCGCAGCTGCTCGACGCCCCCGTCGAGGCCCGGCTCTCGATCCCCACCCGGCGCATCCAGGAGCTGCCCCCCTTGCTCCAACCCAAGGGCCTGCAAGGCAGCGTCGGCGCCGACCTGTGGGCGCGCGGGCAAGTGAAGGCGCCCGTGCTCGACGCGGTGGTGTTCGCGAGCGGCGCGCGCCCCGAGTCGAGCCGCTTGGCGCAGCCGTTCAACACCACCGTGCGCGCGACCTACGACTCCCCGAGCGGCGACTTCCAGGCCACCGCCGAGCTCACCCTGCCCGACGCGAGCGGCGCCGCCAGGCGCGTGGCCTACGCGCGGAGCTCCGGGCACGCCCCCTGGTCGGAGCTGCTCGCGGGGCGCAGCTTCGCCGGCGATTGGTGGCGCATCGGCGGCCGACTGGATCTCGTCGATCTCCCGCTCCAGGCCTTCGCGCCGTTCGCCGACGACCACATCGCCGCCACCCTGAGCGGCAGCGTCAGCGTCCAGCGCTGGCAGGGGCTGCCGCTGTTCGACGCCGACGTGCGCGTCATCAGCCCGGTGATCGACCGCGTGGCGCTCGGCAGCGGGCGCATCCGCTTCAAGTCCACGGAGGACGCCCAGGCGGTGCTGCGGATGGAAGACGGCCAGGGCCACGTGGAGGCCAAGGTGAGCACCGCGCTGGCCTGGCCCGAGCTCTTGCCCGGCTTGGATCCGCGCGGAATCATCCAGGTGGACGTCGCCGCCAAGAACTACGACGCCGTGGTGCTGCAGCCGCTGCTCACCGGGCTGTTTGGTCAGGTGGGTGGTCGAGTCGACGCCAAGCTCAAGGCCACGATCCGACGCGAAGAGGACCCCATCGATCCCAGCGCGAGCACCTGGGGCGGCGCGGTGAACGGCAGCGCGACGGTGCGCGAAGGCCTGCTGCAGATCACGACGCTCGGGCTCACCCTGGAGGACGTGCGCCTGAACATCGCCGCCAAGAGCGACGACGCCGGCACCTCCATCACCCTGAGCGGGCTCAAGGCCAAGGTGCGCTCCGACAAAGACAACGTCCACGGCCGCGCCGATCTCAGACTCGATGGCCTGGCGCTCGATCGCGGCGCCGGCTGGCTCCAAATCGACCAGGTGCCGCTCTTGCTCGAGGGCGTGAGCCAAGGCACCGGCAGCGGCTACGCCGAGTTCACGCTGGAGCGCCAGGAGGATGCGATGGAGCTCGCCATCGATCTCCAGCGCCTCGAAGCGCGCTTGCCGCGCTCCTCTTCGCGCTCGGTGTACCCGGTGGAGGACAACCCGAACGTCCACGTGATGCAGCTCATCCGCGAGCCGCGCGAGTCCAAGGAGGACAACCCCACGCTGTGGATCATCCCGATCAAGCTGGGGCGAGAGGTGCGCGTCACCCGCAGTGACATGGAAGTGTACGTGCGCGGCGAGCCCGTGGTGTACCTGGAGCGCAAGCTGTCGCTCGAGGGCTTCATCGAGGTGGTCCCCGGCGGTCGCATCCCCGCGGTGGGCAAGGCCTTCGTGATCGAGAGCGGGATGGTCAGCTTCGATACCGATGATCCGACGGACCCTCACCTGAACGCCACCGCCTCCTGGCGCGCGGCGGACGGCACCACGGTCTACGTGGACGTGCGCGGCACCTTGAAGAACGCCACCCTCAACCTCAGGAGCGATCCACCGCTGCCGGAGCCCGAGATCATCGCGCTGATGCTGGGCGGCGTGAGCACCACCGGTGAGGCCTCTCAATCCCAAGGCGGGGCGGACGGTGGCAGCACCGGCTCGGCCGCGGTGAACCTCGGCGGCGGCGTCGCGGCGCTGGGGCTGAACGAGCTCCTCGCGGACACCCCCCTCGGCGGCGTCGAGCTCCGCACCGACACCACCAGCAAGGCCGCGCCCTCGTACACCGCCGCCTACCGCGCCAGCAGCACCATCTACTTCGAAGGCACCTATCAATCCGCCGACAACAGCGGCATCGACGACACCGTGAAGGAGGGCTTCACCGGCACGGTGGACTACCGCTTCCTCCCCAACTGGTCGCTCCGCACCCAGATCGGCAACACCGGCACCGCCATGGACCTCATCTGGCAGTACCGCTACTAGTCAGAGCTCCTCACAGATTATCCGAGGCGAGTCGGCGCCACAGGCTCGCGGCTCCAAGCGCTCGAGCGCGACTCGGTCCGCTACGAGTCAGCGTGTCAGTTTTTTTGGGGGGGGTTGGTCCCGACACAAGCCCCCACGCGGCGCCGCAGTCACCGCGCGCCCGCCATATCAGTCACCCTGACCACCAAGTCGAGCCAGCACCACTGACCCTCACCAGGTGCCTCTCAAGGCCGCCGCGCGCTAGCGCAGCCAATATTCAGCGTCAGCTCGAACCTCGCCTCCGACCAGTAGCGATCGATGGCGTCGTAAACATAGCGGAGCGGCGCCGACAGCTGCTCGAGCTCCAGCTCGGCCTCGAGCTCGGGCACCAGCATCAGCCGCGTCACGGGGTCCTCCGCGAACGCGCGGCCGCTGTCGAAGGCGAGCTGTGTCTGCCGCACCTCGATGTCCACGTCCTCCAGCCCGGCGGCCTCGAGCTCCTCTTCCAGTGACTCGAGGCTCGGCCGCGCGTCCACCGCGGCTTCCACGCGCTTACCGAAGTCACCCTGATCGTGCTTGAGCGCGTACTCGCGGAGCAGGTCGTCTATTTCAATGAAGGAACCGCGGAGCGGCAGCGCCACCAAGGCCTGACCACCGGGGTACAGCACCCGCTGGAGCTCGCGGAGCAGCAGCACCCGCTGCCGCGGGGAAACGGTGGGGTGCAGCGTCAGGCAGTGGGAGAAGGCGCCGCTCGGCAGCTCCGTGGGGAAGGTGGTGGCGACCTGGTACTCGAGCTCGGCGTCCTGGGCGCGCGCCTTGTTCCGGGCGAGCTCGATGGCGGGCTCATTCGCGTCCACGCCCACCACCTCACTCCCGGGGCGGAGCGTCACCAGCTGACGGTCTGGGTAGCCCGTGCGGCAACCGATGTGCGCGAGCCGGATCGGCCCGCCCGCGAGCACCATCTCCAACGCCAGCTCGCCGTACAGCCGGAGGTAGCGCGGCACGACGAAGGTCTCGATCACGGCCGCGTCGGCGGGGCTCAAGCTGAAGGCGCTGGACACTCCTCGTCAGCTACCAACCCTCGGAGAGCGAATCAATCCGCTGGACCCGCGCCGAGCGCTATAGTCCGAAGGTGCAGATGGCCCCCATCTGGGCGGCGACCGCCGCCGCCGCGCTCACCGCCCTGGGCGCGCTGATCCCCGAGCCGGGCGAGCCCACCGCGGGCGCGTCGGGCTCTGCCGCGACGGACCCTGCCGCGCTAGGCCCCAACGCCGACCCGCGGCGCGCCGCCTGCCCCGGCGGCACGCTGCCAGACCACGGCGTGTGCATCCCAGCGCCGACGCGCGCCCTCACCTCGCTCGCGCCGCTCGAGGCGGAGCGCGGCCAACACCGCGATCGGAGCGGCTCCTGGGTCAGCTACGAGCAGATCCCACGCCGCCCGGAGCGCCCCGCTGACTACGCGGCGTATCGCTACCCGGTGCCGCTCGCGAAGGGCGGCGGCTCGGTGGTGAGCGGCTACGATCTGCACCTGGCGGACAGCGAGCAGCGCCGCGGCGCGCACCTCGGCGCGGTGGGTCACGGCGGCATCGATGTCACCCAGCGCCGCGGCACCGAGGTGCGGCTGCTCAGGCTCGAGCACCAGATCGCCGACGCCGACGTGATCTACGTCGGCGAGCTGTTCGGCCTCTCGGTGGTCACCCGTCACGCGCTGCGCGAAGGCGGGCAGCTGCGAGAGTATTTGATGATCCATGGGCACCTGGAGGGTCCCGCGCCGGGGCTCACTCAAGGCAGCTCCCTGAGTGACGGAGCGCTGCTCGGCTTCGTCGGCGACAGCGGCAGCCCCGGCGTGGTGCACCTGCACCTCGAAGTGCGCCGGGTGCGCGAGGGGGTGAAGCTGAGCACCCTGAGCGGCGGTCAGCTGGCCCACGCCTCGAACACCGTGGTGTGCGATCCGCGCAACGTGCTCCCCCTCGCAGCAGACGCGCAGTCTCCCTGACCCCCAGCCTCGGAGGGGCCATGACGAGCCCAACGCCCTCCGCGCGCCGCTCGCTCGCGGCACCTCCAAACCACGGAGGCTCACTACAAGTAAGACCAGCAGGCGCTTCGCACGGCGCAGCAGCGCGCAGCACCCCCTAACCACGGCGGGCTCACTACGGCACTAGCTTGTAGCCGTAGCCATAGACCGTGAGGATGTGCTCCGGCTGGTTCGGGGTGCGCTCGAGCTTCTTCCGGAGCTTCACCACGAAGTTGTCGATGCTGCGGTTCGAGGGGTTGCCTTCCACCCCCCACACGCGCTCGAGGATGTCCTCGCGCTTCACCGGTTGACCGGCGTACTCGTAGAGCAGCTTGAGCAGCTCCACCTCGTAGAAGCTGAGCTTCTCCGCCTCGCCGTCCTTCTCCAGCACCTGCGCCGCCACGTTCACCGTCGCTGGGCCCACCTTGAAGCTGAACAGCTCCGAGGGGCGATTCGCGCGGCGGAACAGCGCGCGGATCCGCGCCACCAGCTCGCCCACGCTGAAGGGCTTGGTGACGTAGTCATCCGCGCCGGAGTCCAGACCGCGGATTTTGTCGGCCTCTTGGGAGCGCGCGGTGAGCATCAAGATGGGCACCACCGCATCGCTCCGGCGGATCGTCTCGCACACCTGGTAGCCGTTCATGTCCGGCAGCATCAGATCGAGCAAGATACAGTCAGGCCGCGTGACTTTGGCCGCCTCCACCCCCGCCCTGCCGCTGGTACGGCTCTCGACCTCGAAGCCCTCGAAGCGGAGCGCGTCTTCCAGCCCGAGCACGATGTGAGGCTCGTCCTCGATGATCAGGATCTTGCGCTTACCAGCTTCCACGAGCCCGTGATCTAGCACCCTCGTGAGCCACCGAGAACACGCCGCCTCGGACGCTGACGCGCGACGCTCCGCGCGAGGCGATGTCAGCGACTGAAGTCGCCGTGCTCAGAATACCGATGTACCCAGCGCAAGGCGACGTCGCAGCACACAGCGCGCTGCGCCCCAGCCATCGAAACAGGCACCCCCAAAAGCACGCGGCGGGCAGCACCTGAGTGCTACCCGCCGCTTTGCCTGGAGCTGATGTCGGGGCGAATCATCATTCGCCCCGACGAGGGGACTCAGTCCGCCAACGACACGTCGAAGCTGTCGTCGAGCGACGCGCCTCGGCAGGCGATGAACGTCGTCGCGCCCTTGACCGGCGTGTCCTCCCCGACGAAGCGCAGCAGCTGACGCTCGGTCGCCTTGCAGTTCTGGATCAACACCTCGTTGCCCTGGTTCGCGTCGATGTAGCACCAGCCCGTCACGCTGCTGGTCACCTCTCGCTCAAGGCACTCGTCCAGCTGCGCCGAGGTGCCACCCGTGGTCGGATCACCCGCCTGGAGGATCTCGCAGTAGGTGAGGCTGTCGCAATCGACACCCGAGTTGCCACCACAGCGCTCCGACTTGCGAAGCTCCGCCTTCACCGCCTCCACCACCGCGGCGGTGGGCTCGCCACGACCCGCGCGGCCGCAGTTGAGCCCTGCTTGTGGCGCGGCCTCGATGACCTTGCACTGCACCAAGCGGTTCTCGTCGGGCGCCAGCTGACGCGGCAGGCAACGACCGCTCAGCGCCTCCTTGAGGCGGTCGATGATCGCGGTCACCGCGGGGCGGTAGCCATAGTCCGCGTCGCCCGGGTTCATCGTCTTCGGGCAGATGGAGGCGACGATGGAGTTCTCACCGAAGCCGTGCAGCGCGCTCAAGAGCCGCGTCCCAGGGTATGCCTTGGCGTGCGTCTGGACGCCGATGCCCGAGCACAAAGGCTTGTCCATGTCCGTCGCGTTCTCGCAGTCGCAGTCGCCGCCCGTCGCGCAGGGGTTGCTGGCCAGCGGGAAGGTGCACGCGTACTGGAGGTCGGTGCGCTCCCCGTCGACCGCGTCACCGATCGCCGAGTTGTAGTCGTAGCCGTTCAGCGCGTTGGGCGTGCCGGGGGAACCAGGCAGCTCATCACCCGTGATCGGGTTCCGACCGCTGCGCTCGAACGCCGTCTCCTCCATGAACGGATCCTCCGGGTCGCGGAAGTTGTGACGGATGGCCGCGAGGCTCCGCTCACAGTTCTGCTGCTCCGAGTTGGGTGACACCGGGGTCCCGAGGATCGTCTTCCAGCGGTTCAGCGAGCTGAGCTGTGGCGCCGTGAGGTACTTGAGGCTGCCGTTGGCAGGCGGGCAGGCCTCCGGGTTCTGATCGCAGGTCTCCTGACTGGTCGCGACATCCTGCCATGGCACCCCGACGATGCCGGCGAAGAACACCAGGCTCGGATCGCGCACTGGCCGCCCCTCGTTCTTCAGATCGAGGTAGAGCGGGTTCGGCGCCCTCACCGGCGTGCAGCCGTTGTAGCCGACCGTCACCTGCGGTGACTTCAGGCCTTCGACGTAGCGGTCGATGGGGTACAGGAAGTCGATGCCAGCGCGGCGCTTCTGATCCCAGCAGCGCAGGTTCGCTTGGTCACCGCCCAAGGTGCCGCTGTGACCGCACTCCGACGCGTAGTCGTTGCAGCCGCTGGGCGCGCTGCCGCGCGACGCGCAGGCGTAGCAGCAGGGGGAGTTCGGGTCCGCCTCACAGGCCAAGGACGCCTTGAAGCGCAGGCTGTTCGGCGCCGCCGCCAGCCAGTTCGAGCCACCGCGCTGGATCGAGCAGTCATTCTCGTCAGTCAGCATGATGACCGCCAAGAGCGAGTCCGGGCGCAAGAACTCGGCGCGCTGCTCGAGCAGCACCGTGTCCAAGATCACCTGGCCGTTCTCGTCGCGCCGGAAGCCCACGCAGTTCTCCTGCGCGTCCGTGTCACGGCACTTCACCCGGATCAGCTCCGCTGGCGGGTTCGGATCGATCAGGAAGCGGTACCACGACTCGAGCGAGGCCTCGTAGCCGCAGCCCGTCTCACCGGCGCCGGCCACGTGCGCCTGGAAGTCGTTGATGAGGCCCGCGGTGTCCGCGCGCCACGCCAGGAAGCCTGCCGCCTCCCCAGCCAGCCCGGAGCGCACGCTGCCGAGCAACCGGCCGCGGTCATCCCCCGGCGACACGCCCATGTCGCAGCCACCCACCACGTTCGCGCCCGCGTCACCGAGGCTCGAGGTGATCACCCCGAGGTGGAAGTCCGAGATGGGATTGAACTCACGCTCCGTGCCCGCGGGGCAGTCTGCGTCCGGGTTGGGCGGCTGGCTGCCATCGGTGCAGAACGGGTTCACCAGGCGGCTCACCAAGTCGGGCACCGCGTCCCGAAGCACCTGCTGCTTGTCGGCCATCGACGCCGAGTTGTCGATCATGAAGAGCAGGTCGATCTTGTCGACGGCGGTCTGCACGATCTGATCGACGAACAGGTTCGAGGTGTTCGGGGTCAGCTCACTCACGGGCCGATCGAGGCAGCCCACGGTGGCGGCGCTGCCCAGGAGGCAGAACGACGCACCGCCGAGACCCCAACGCAGCGCGCGGCGAGCCAACCCAGCACGGCGGGCACCGCCGCCACCGTGGACGGAGCCAGGGGAGCGGCGCGCGGCGCGAAGCGTGGGGGCGGATCCTTGAACTGAACGATCTGAGCGGGTCTTCATCAACCTCGAGCTCCTTGACGGTGGTCTGGCTTGGCTGGGGATTCCCGGGGCGGATGCCCAGGGCTCACAGGATTTCGGGGGTGGCTTGGCTCTAGTTTGCGGCTGCTCGCCGTAGTCTTGGACTGCTGGCCGTGGTCTTGGGCTGCTCGCCATTCGCGGTCGCCTGAGTTGCACCGCGGCTGGAAACGCGGACACCCGATAGCCGGCGGAGCTTACGAGGGCTCCAGTGTGGCTGTCAATGGGGCGTGGGCGGCTGCCAGCAGGGCAGAGCGCTCAAGGGAGGGTCCGTAGGCTCTGGAAATACGGCGTTCTGGAGGAATACAGAGGGAGCTGACCATGAGAGCGAAGCAAGCCGCGCGCCAAGCCAGTGAGGGTCGTTCTCCCTGGGATCGGGGACTCCAGCACCGAAAAGCGCCAACTAAGTTGGCATGACGCCAACTAGGTTGGCGATTCTGGGTCCGGTGGTGGGCTAGAGCGGGGTAGCGCAGTGCCGGGTAGCGCAGTGCCGGGTGGCGCAGTGCCGGGTGGCGCAGCGCCGGGTGGTGTGGCGCTGGGCGGGGACTCCTGAGCGCCGCTGGGCGGGACGACAGTGGGCGCTGGCTCACCAGGAGGAGCCGGATCCGAGGCGTCGCTCGGCGCTAGGTGCTGCCGCAAGAGCGCCACCTGCTTTTCCCCAACCCCCCGAACCTGAAGCAGCTGCTCGTCAGTTGCCCGGCTGATCCGCACCACGGAGCCGAACGCGCTCAGCAGTCGCTGGCGCAGCACCGGCCCCACCCCCGGCACCTGATCCAACCGCGAGCCGAGGCGCTCGCGCTTGCCCACCTGCTTGCGCCCCCGATTGGCGAAGCGATGCGCCTCGTCCCGCGCGGCCGCCAACAGGTAGAGCTCCGGGCTGTTGGGCCGCAGCGAGATGGGGTTCTTCTGCCCCGGCAGGTACACCCTATCCACCACCTTCTCTTGCCCTGGGCGCTCGCGCTCCTTCGCGAGGCCCACGATGGGGAGGCTGTGCAGCCCCAAGTCGTGCGCCGCCGTGAGCGCCACCCCGAGCTGACCTCGACCGCCGTCCACCACGAACAAATCGGGCAGCGACCAGTCCACCTCGCTGGCCCGCGCCTGCCCCCCCGCGGCGCTCGTCGCCTGTTCTGACGACTCCGCGACGTCCAGCTCCTCCACGCCGTTCGTCAGCTGTTCTGATGAATCATCCTCGAGCTCCTCTGCGCCGTTCGTCAGTAACTCTGACAGTGAACCGTGATCGAGCTCCTCCGCGCTGTTCAGCCGCTCGGGAGCGCGCTCCTCCACCGTGTTCGTCACTGATTCTGACGACACCTCGGGCGCCGCCAAACCTCGCGCGAAGCGCCGCGTGAGCACCTCGTACATCGCGCCGTAGTCATCCCCCGCCGACGCCAGGCGCACGCGGTAGGTGCGGTAGCGCGCTTTGTCTGGCTTCCCGTCGAGCAGCGCCACCACCGAGCCCACCGTGTCCTTCCCCCCCAGGTGCGAGATGTCGCAGCACTCGATGCGCCGCGGCAGCGTGGGGAGCCGGAGCTTCTGCTGCACGCGGGCGAGGCGCTCCAGCACGTCGTCGCTGTCGCGCTGCTTCTCGCGGAACGCGTGCTGCGCGTTCTCCATCGCGAGCGCGCACAGCGCCGCGCGCGGCCCGCGCGTCGGCGTGAGCACCTGGCAGCGCCGCGGCCGCTCACCGCGCGCCGTGAGCTGCGCCGCGCGACGCTCCGAGAGCCACTCCGCCACGCCCTGCGCGGCGTCGGGCAGCGTCGGCACCAGCACTTCGTCAGGGATCCAGCTGCTGGCGCGACCGTCGTCACCGTAGTGATCGCGGAGGAACGCCGCCACCAGCTCGTCGTCCGGCAGCTCCACGCGCGAGAGCGAGAAGGTGCTGGCCTCCACCACGCGGCCCTTGCGCACGTGGAGCACCGCCACCTCCACCAAATCCCCCGCGCGGAACAGGCCGAGCGCGTCCTGATCGACGTCGCTCGTGATCACCACCCGCTGACGCTCGCGCGTGAGCTTCACCGCCGCCAGCTGATCACGATAGGTCGCGGCGAGCTCGAACTCGAAGGCGCGGCTCGCCGCCTGCATGCGCTCTTCGAGCACCTGGGTCAGCTCGTCATGGCGATCCGTGAGGAACAGCGCCACCGCGTTCACCTGCTCGGCGTAGTACGCCTCGTCCACCGGGAACACGCACGGCGCGAGGCAGCGCTTGATCTGATACTGGAGGCACGGCCGCCGCCGCGAGGCGAGCTCATGATCGCTGCAGGTGCGGAGCTGGAAGTGCTTCTCCACCAGGTGCAGCGTGCGGCGCGCCGCAGTGGCGGAGTGATACGGCCCGAAGTAGCGCGCGCCATCGTCAGCTGAGCGCCGCACCAAGGTGAGCCGCGGGTAGCGGTGCCCGCCGCGCGCCTCACCGCGCAGATCGAGCCGGAGCGTGAGGAACTCTTTGTCATCGCGCAGCTTGACGTTGAAGCGCGGCTGCTTCTCCTTGATGAGGCCGTTCTCGAGGATCGCGGCCTCCTTCTCGGTAGCGGTGACGAAGGTCTCCACGTCGTGCACGTGGCGCCGGAGCAGGGGGATGAAGGCGCGCAGGTCGCTGCCGCTGTCTTGGAAGTAGCTGCGGACGCGGCCACGCAGGCTCTTCGCCTTCCCGACGTAGAGCGGCTCACCGCGCGAGTCGCGGAACACGTAGCAACCCGGCGTCGTAGGCAGCTCCGCCAAGCGCTCGCGCAGCGCCTCCGGCAGGCCCGCTTCGCCGGCGCGCGACGGCTTCTGCTTGGGCGCCTTACCCAACGTCTCCGCACCCTTCGGATCGTCAGCCTTCGGATCTTTAGGATCGGACGGTGCCATTTTCTGAGTCGCGCTGGTGGATTCGTGTGCTTGCTCGGGAGCGCCCGAGGCCATACCAGCTCGCGCCGCCGTCGCCAGCAGACAAGCGCGCGGTGGGCTTGTGTAGCGCAGTGCGGCGTTCGGCGGAGGCTCCGAAGCAGCGCCTTGACGGAGCGAGGGGCGGTTTCCAAGATGCCTGCCTCGATGAAGGTCGCCGGACGAGAGCTGCCCAGCGCCGCCCTGCGTGGAGCCGCCATCTTGCTCGTGGCTGCCCTGGCGGGCGCGGCGATCGCCGTGCTGCTGATCCCCAAGGCGCCGCCGCCCGACGACGCCACGGAGCGGCCGCCCGAGGTGCTCCTGCTCGGCGCGCCCCTGGCCCTCGACGACCAGGCCACCAGCCGCGCGCTCGAGCGCGTGCGCGGCTACGTGGCGCGGCGCTTCACCTTGACGATCGACGGCGACGAGCCGAGGCGGCTGCAGCCCGGGCGGCTCGGCGTGGAGATAGACACCCTGCGCCTGAGCGAGCTGGTGCGCGACGCGCGCGATCCGACGAGCCCCATGCGCCGCGTGTGGCGCCGGGGCGATCGCGAACAGCCCCTCGAGCTGCCGGTGGCGATCCACGTCAACGTCGACGCCGCGCTGCCCACCCTGCTGTCCTTGAAAGGTGAGCTAGACAGACTACCGGTGGACGCGCGGCTCGACCTCGAGCGCCGTGAGCTGGTGCCGGAGGTGCGCGGGCGGCAGCTCGACGTCGACGCCACGCTGGACGCCCTGCGCGCGGCGCTGTCACGCGGCGAGCCAAGCGCGAAGGTGGTGTTCCAGGAGCAGCTCCCCCACCGCATCGCGAAGGACCTCGAAGGCGTGCAGTTCGATCACGTGCTCGGCGCCTTCGACACCCCGTACGATCGCTCCCCGCGCGCCGCGGCCCGCACCTTCAACCTGCGCCTGGCGGCCTCACGCTTGGATGGTCACGTGCTGCTCCCGGGGGAGGTCTTCGACTTCAACGAGGTGGTGGGGCCGCGCGACGAAGCGGCGGGCTACAAGGTCGCCGCGGTGATCGCCCAAGGTGAGCTGGTGGACGGCATCGGCGGCGGCACCTGCCAAATCTCCGGCACCCTGCACGGCGCGGCGTTCTTCGCCGGGCTCGAGATCACCGAGCGCTACCCCCACACGCGCCCGAGCTCCTACATCAAGATGGGGATGGACGCGGTGGTGGTGTACCCCACCATCAATTTCCGTATCAAAAACAATCAAGACTTCCCCATCGTGCTGCACCAGGTGGTGCGCGGGGGCACGGTGCGCGCCGAGATCCTCGGACCCAAGCCGGGCAACACCGTCACCCTCATCCGCCGCGTGATGGCGTCGCTCCCTTACGACGAGGTGGAGCGACCGGACTCGTCCCTGAAGGAGGGCGTGCGGGTGCTCGGTCAGCGTGGCGTACCAGGCTTCCGCCTGCGGCGTTATCGCATCACCCGCGAGGGCACCCACGCCGTGCGTGAGCGCTGGGACGAGACCTACCCCCCCACCCAGCAGATCATCCGCGTGGGCACCGCGCCCGACGGCCGCGAGCGCGTCACCGGTGATCAGGCCCCAGAGTACCTCGCCGACGAGCTCTTGATCATCACCAAGAGCCCCCGCGATGACGATCCCAAGCAGGTGGAGCTGCGGGAGAACCGCGAGAAGGGCAAGACGGGCACCGCCGGCTGGATCGAGCAAGCGGGGATGCCGGTGTTTCGTACCGAGCTTCGCACCGAGCGCTGATTGGGCTCACGCCGAGCGCTGATTGGGCTCACGCCGCGGGCTCATCCGTGGCCAATCCGCGCGCGCGACGCGGTCCGCGCGTCATCGAACGCTGCTCAAACCCTCGAACACCCGAGGCTCTCGCCGCGCGCTCACGTCGAGCCCGCACGATTCAGCTGCGCAGCCGGCGTAATTTGTTTAGCCTCCGCCCATGCGTCTCTCGACTGGTTGGTGGGTGGTGTTCGTGTCCCTCTTCGCGTTCGCGTGCGGCGGCGGTCAACCCGCGAGCACACCCAACGTGGCGCCGGTGGTGACGCCGCTGCCGGACGACAACGAGCTGGAGCTCGACGACGAGCCCGATGACGAGGACGGGGCGCCCCCGACGGACGCGGGCGCTGGCGACGAAGCGGACGACGACGAGGGCGACGAAGACGACGCCTGAGTATGGTCCGCTGGCCTGACCATGTGCAGGGGTCGCGCACCGCACCCTCGTGGGCGACGAAGGCGGCCCGAGGGCTCGGTCTCCTGGGATTTCGGGCTCGGGGGGTTCGTAGCGCCGCGAGCCGCCGAGCCCGCTAGAGTCAGAGCGGGGCGTCGCGCGCAGGGCCAAGCACCGTGTGGATGATTCGAGAGCGGCTGTATCTGGGCGACTACGCCTCGGGCCTCGCGGCGCTCGCCGGCGTGCGCCGGGACTTGGACGGCCGTCCGGCGCCGTTCAGCGCCGTGGTGTCGCTGTGCCCGATGCCGCTGTTCCCTGAAGATCGGGTGGACGCGCCGGAGTGCCCCGAGACCGAGTGGCTGGAGATGCCGATCGCCGACGGGGGGAACGGGGAGCACGAGTTCGAGGGGGTGCTGTCAGTCGCGCTGCCGTTCATCACGCGGCGCCTCCAGGCGGGGAACGTCCTGGTGCACTGCGCCGCGGGGATGAGCCGCAGCGTCAGCGTGGTCGCCGCCGTGCTGTGCGAGCGGGAGTCGCTCACGGCGGCGAGCGCTTTTCAGCACGTGGCGCGGGCGAAGGCCCGCGCGCCGGGGGTGCGCGCCAGGGACCCGCTCAGCCTGATCGAACCCGCACCCGAGTTTCGCCGTTGCCTACAACGCCGTTTCGGCTGACAGTGGTCGCTTGGCATTTCGCGCAGAGCCCGTAGGCTCTGCATACGACGTCGTGTGCGTCACCACACGATCACCTTGGGAGAGACATGGCAGATACAGATCCCGTGGCGCCCCCCAGCGACCCTCAGGCCGAGGGGGCTGGTGGGGAGGCAGAGCTCGAAGCAGCGCCGCGCGCGGTGGACTGGAGCAACCCCCGCGTCGCCTCGATCTTGGCGGCCGCAGCCAAGTGCTTCTCGGAGAAGGGCTTCAGCGCGACCACCCTCGCCGAGATAGGTAAGGAGCTGGGGCTCCGCAAGAGCATCGTCCACTACTATTTCGCGAGCAAAGCGGCGCTGGTACACGAGGTCCAGAGCTACAACTACCACCGGCACCTGGACGCCGTGCGCGAGGCGCTGAGCCAGGCCGAGACCGGCCACAGCCCTGCGCGGCGCACGATGAGCGCGATGAGCGCGCTGTGGTCGGGCATCAAGCAGAACCGAGCCACGGTGTGGCTCAACATCGAGGTGTGGGCGGCCTCACGCCGCGACGAGGAGCTCAAGCGGCGCGCGGCGGCGCTCCACCAAGACAGCCGCAAGCTGGTGAAGGCCGGGATGGCCGAGGTGCTCGGCGAGGACGCGGGCAACTACGACGCTCTGCTCGATCCCGTGAGCGCGCTGGTGATCGCCGTCCTGAACGGGCTGAGCGTCGCTGACTACCTGGAGGGGGACCAGGCCAAGACGGACGAGGCCTACCAGCTGTTCTTGCTGCTGCTCCGCCTGGGGCTCAAGCAGGTCCAGTCGGGGACCGAGGCCGGCTGAGCCCGGCTCGAGGCCTAGGTCGCGGGGTCACACGGCGTGGCAAGGCGCGGGCGAGAGGTTGCGCCGCGAGCCGCCGTCTTGCATGGTGCAGCTCGCATGGTGCCCGATCGCCGCACGCTGCCCGCCGCGTTGCTCGTCGTGGCGGGGTCGATCTCCGGCTCGGCGGGCGCCGTGACCGGCGCCAGCGAGGCGGCGCCCGGGGCCCTCGCGCTGAATCACGGCCCAGGGGTGAACGCCGGGACGAACGCGGCGTGGGGCGGAGGCCGGGTGAAGCTGCGCGAGCCGCTCGCGCCCCAGCTACCGGCCCGCGATCTCGCGCCGCTCACCGCGACCTCGTGGCTCATCGGGCAGGAGGCGCAGGGCTACCGGCTCCCCAGCTGGACCCAAGCGCCGCTGCTCGAGCGCTTCGTCAACCCCGCGGTGGAGCGCCATCACCCAGCCGACGAGTATTGGCTCGGCCGCTTCGGTCAGCGCGCCCTGCGCTCCGATCTGCGGCTCGTGTGGAACGATCCGCGAGCCCTGCTGCCTGAGGATGATCTCAGCTCACCTGACGATCTCCGAGCCCTGCTCACACCCGAGGAAGCGCAGGCCGAGCTGCTGGCCCTGACAGAGAGCGCCCCCCTCGCCGCGCCGTGGCCCTCACTGACCGCTGCCCCCACCAGCGCGTGGTTCGAGCCGCTCGAGGGCCCGGGCCTCACGGCCGCCGCGCCCTGGTACGGCCCTGAGGTGTTCCCCACCTGGGCGCTGACCGCGCCCCCCGCGCCCGAGGGTCCGTTCGCCAGCGCGCCGCTGCGCGCCCCCTGCCCCGCCTGGGCCCAGGCGCCGCGCGCGGTGGCGATCGGGCGCTACGGCGCCGAGTACGATCGCTTCGTGCTCCTCGAGTGCGATGGCTCGATCGCGCCCGAAGCGCTCGACCGCCTGAGCGTGATGGCGCGCCCGCCGGGCAGCCCGCGGCCCGAGCTCCCGCTGCCGCCCTACCCCGACCCCACCGCCGCCGAGCACGGCGAGTGGCTCGACGGCGTGCGCCTGCTGCACCCGCGGGTCGTGTGGCTGGTGAACAAGCTCGCCCTCGCGTTCCCTGGTCGGTCAGTGTACCTCATCAGCGGCTACCGCAAGGACAGCCACAGCAGCCTGCACAGCAAGGGCCGCGCCCTCGACCTGTTCATTCAAGGCGTCCCCAACGAAGACTTGTTCAAATACTGCCGCAAGCTGAAGGACGTCGGCTGCGGCTACTACCCGAACCACCCCTTCGTCCACGTGGACGTGAGGCCGTTCGGCAGCGGCCACCCGTTCTGGATCGATGACTCGGCGCCAGGCCAACCTTCACGCTACGTGGACTCCTGGCCAGGGGTCGCCGAGAGCGGTGGGCTGAGCTGGGGCGGCTGAGCGCGCCGCTCGATGGCAGCGAGCCGGGTCGTGGTATGAAGTCAACAGGACGAACCAAGCCGCACCGCCAGATCGCCCGCGAGCCGGGCGGAGCCCGGAGGACGGCGGCATGAGCTTCGACGCGATCCTGGGCCAGGAGATCGCGGTGCACACCTTGCGGCTCGCGCTGCGCGCGGGGCGCGTGCACCACGCGTACTGCTTCGAGGGGCCGGCGGGGGTGGGTAAGGAGCGCGCCGCCCTGGCGCTCGCGGCGGCGCTGGTGTGCCAAACGCCCACCGCCGAGCAGGGCGCGTGCGGCGCCTGCTCGGCCTGCCGCCGCGCGGTGACGATCAGCGCGGAGCCACCGCGCATCCCCCAGCACCCGGACGTCGTGTTCGTCGGCGCGGCGCTCTACAACGCCAGCCTGAAGAAGCGTGAGAAGCAGGGGATCGGCGTCGAGCAGATCCGCAAGGTGGTGCTCGAGCGCGAGCGCTATGGGCCTCATGAAGGTCAGGCGCTGGTGTTCGTCGTGAAGGACGCCCACCAGATCTCCCAGGAGGCGGCCAACGCCCTGCTCAAGACGCTGGAGGAGCCCAGGCCGAACACCTACTTCATGCTGCTCACGGACCGCATCGGGGAGCTGCTGCCCACGATTCGGTCACGCACCCTGACGGTGCGCTTCCGCCCCTTGCCCGACGCCGCCATCGCCGAGATCTTGCGTCAGCACGCGCGCGATCCATCGCTCGCCCCGCTCGCGGAGGGCTCCGCCGAGCGCGCGTTGGAGGTGGCGGACGCCGAGGCCACGGCGCGCCGCGAGGCCTTCGCCGACGCCATGCGCAGCGCGCTCGTCGCGCCCGACCTGGCGACGGCGATCGCGGGGCTCAACCTGCGCGGGCGCGAAGGTCAGGAGCTGGCGAGCGATCTGATGTTCGTGGCTCACCAGATCGCCGCGCGCGCCCGCGCCCTGGCGAAGACCGACGCGGACGCCGCCGAGCGCGCAGCCAGCCGTTACAGCGCCATCCTGGAGTCGGTGCGCGCGCTGGAGCACCACGCGGCGCCCGCGCTCACCGTGGAGCGCCTGGTGTCCGTGCTCAGGCGCCTCGCACCACCCCGCGCTACGCGCAGCGCCGTGACTCGCACGGCGTGAGCAGATCAGGCGAGCCCTGGGGTTTCGCCCAGTAGCTGCCGGAACGTCTCCGCGCGCTGGCGCACTTCGGTTAATCCACCTGAGTAAAGGTCGCTGATGACCGCCACCGCGGCGGCGTGCGCGGCGACCTCCGGGGCGCGCTCCCGCGTGACGCCACCGATGGCCACCAGCGGCACCCCCGCGCGCTGGCAGGCCTCGAAGGCGCGCGCGAGGCCCGCCGTGCCCACCACGGGCTCGGGATCTTGCTTCGAGCGGGTCTGGAACACGGGGCCAAAGGCCACATAGTCTGGCTTAGTTACTAACGCGCGCTCGAGCTCCCCGAGGTCGTGGGTGGAGATCCCCACCCGGAGCGGCGCGGCGCCGCCCAGCTCGTCACCGGGCGCCAACAGCTCGAGCAGCCGGCGCACCTCCGGGAGCGGCAGATCGTGCTGCCCGACGTGCACCGCGTTCGCGCCGCCGAGCCAAGCGACGTCGGGTCGATCGTTGGCGACCAGCGGCACCCCGGCCTCGCGACACAAGGGCGCGAGCCGCGTGAGCCACTCGAGCGTCTCCCGTGCGGACGCGCGTTTGGCCCGGAGCTGGAGCGCGAACGGGCGCGTGATGAGCAGCTCACGCGCCGCGGCGAGCGGCTCGATGCCGTGGAGCGCGAGGCAATCGAGATCGAGCAGCGGGTAGAGTCGGGAGCGGTGGGACATGGCGCGCCGCCGGTGTGCCATGCTGGCTCAATAGCGCCAACCGAGCGCCTCGCGGGCGTCCACCCAATCGACCACGGCCGTTCACCGCGGTCGCCGGAGCCAACCAAGCCAACCAAGCCGACCGAGCCAACCGAGCCGCTCGCCAGGCCCCCTGGCGTTGCCCGGCCCTGGCTTCGAGTGTAGCGTGGCCGCATGCGCTTCAGTTGGTTTTTGGGGCTCACCTTCGCCTCGCTCGCGGCCGTGGCGACGGCCGACGCCGCCCCGGGCGCGCCCGCGCCAAAGCCCCCAGCGCGAGGCGAGGCGCTCCAGTACAGCGAGCACCCCGCGCCCTCGTCAGTGAAGCTGACGGTGACCCAGCACGGCCCGGAGCTGCCGTGGCGCTACCAGCTGACCAACTTCGGGGAGCACCCGGTGGTGGTGGTGGCGGATCCGCGGCTGCTCTGGTTCGAGGTGGAGGTGCCGGGCAAGCGCACCAAACGCCGCACCTGCCGGCTCCCAGAGGGGCTGTTCCCCAAGGCGGTGGATCGCGATTTCGCCATCTTGCTGCGCCCCGGGGACACCTTCGAGCAGCGCTTCGATCCGCGGCTCTATTGCTTCGCAGCGGGCGGGCAGACGGAGCTGGTGGCGGGCTCCGTGGTGCACCCGCGCTTCGGTTGGCCGCGGGTGTACACCACCAGCTGGCAACGCGGTAAGGCGGTGAAGACGGAGAAGCTCAGCGCGCCGTTCGTGGTGAGCCCGCCGGAGCCGCCGCGCGCCGAGCGCGCGCGCAGCGCCCAATCGAGGCGCGCGGGCGCCGCGGCAGAAGCCACCGCCGCGGCGAAGGCCAAGCGCCCGGCCCCCAGCCTCAGCACCCACCTCCGCTCCATCGAAGGTCAAGGCTTCGGGCTCAAGAGCGCCTACGCGGGTTGGTCGAAGGACGCGCTGTCTCCAGACGGCGCCCTATCGCCAGAAGCCAGCCAAGCTGACGAGGACGATCCGTTCAGCCCGCCCACGCCGCAGCTCACCGCGATGGTCGGCTCGGACGCCGAGGCCGAGCGCACCGCGACCATCACCATCCAGCTCAAGAACCCGAGCCGCGAGCGCTCCTTGAGCGTCTTCTTCCGGCGTGAGCTCTTGAGCTTCGAGGTCATGGGCCCTGACGGTCTCCGCACCTGTGAGCCGGAGCCGCGCACCCGCGCGCCCGAAGCGCAGTCGTTCACCACCTTGGGGCCGGGCAAGAGCATCCAAGTGGTGAGCCGCTTGGTGGAGCTGTGCCCACGGCGCACCTTCGATCGACCCGGGCTCTACCTGGTGCGCGCGCGCCTCGACGCCCAGACGCGCGGCGACGACGCCGGGGTGGACGCCTTCACCGGGCGCGTGGTGGCCTCAGCGCCCGCCAGCGTGCGGATCCGCAGCGGTGAGAAGCGCTTCGTGCTGCCGCGCCGCTGAGCCTAAAATCCGCCCGACCAACACCAGCACGGGGGTTGGGGGTTCGCCCCCGCTGCTGCACGCTCAGAACCGCTGCAGTCACTGCGGGGCCCCGCGGCGCGCTCATCGCGCGCCTCAGGCTCCGAGCGCTGCGTCGTTCGTCAAACTAACGACCCACCCAAACCGGTGGGCGCTTCTCCAGGAAGGCGCGGAGCCCCTCCTGCGCGTCCTCCGTGCCGAGCGCCAGCATCAGGCGCTCGCTGAGCAGCGGCAGCTGCTCCTCTACCCGCAGCCCCTCGCTGTCGCGCAGCGCGCGGAGCCCCAGCTCGATCGTCTTGGGGCTCTTGCTCGTCACGAGCTCGGTGTAGTGCGCCACCGCCGCGTCCAGCTCCGCCGCGGGCACCGCCTGACTGAGCAAGCCGAGCGACACCCCCTGCGCCGCGCTCAGCCGCTCCCCCGAGAGGAACAGCTCCGTGAGCCGCCGCCGCGAGACCACGCGCCCGAGCACCGCCAGGATCATGAAGGGGAACAGGCCCACCCGGATCTCCGGGGTGCCCAGCTGAGCGCTCTCCGCCGCCACCGCGAAGGTGCTGGCCGCCACCAAGCCGAGCCCGCCACCCAGCGCGTGACCGTTCACCCGCGCCACGATGGGCTTGGTGGTGTCGAGCAGCGCGAGCAAGAGCTCCGGGAAGCCGCCCTTCACCTCCAGGAGGCCCTGCTCTTCACCGCTCATCTGGCTGAAGTCGCCGCCGGCGCAGAAGCTGTCCCCCGCCCCGGTGAGCACGATCACGCGCACGCTCGGATCGGCGTGGGCGTCCTCCAAGGCGTGGAGCAGCTCATTCACCAGGCCCGCGCTGAGCGCGTTGCGACGCGCGGGGCGGTTCAGGGTCAAGGTGCAGACAGCGCCAGATTGGCTTACGAGCAGCGCTTGGTAATCTCTATTTTCCATATGGAATCAATACGACAGATTGCCCGAGATCCGCGAGCGAGCCCTCGCTGCGCCCCGAGCGAGCGCTAGCGGCCCGCCTCCACCTGCAAGATGGCGCGCGCCTCCTCGATGCTCGCCACCTTGCGCCCGGTGTCACGGCAGAGCCGCGCCGCGACCTCCACCAGCTCACCGTTGCTCTTCGCCATCTCCCCGCTCGGGAGGTAGAGGTGATCTTCGAGGCCGGTGCGGATGTTGCCGCCGAGCACCAGCGCCGTGGCCAGCATGCGCCAGTGCCCGTGAGAGATGCCGATGACCTCCCACTCGTGCCCCGGCGGCATGATCTTGGTCTGGAGCTGGAGCGACTCCACCGTGGGCGGGATACCGCCCAGCACCCCCACGATGAACGAGAACTGAAACGGCGGGCGCAGCACGCCCATGTCGAGCAGCGGCCAGATCCCGTGGGTGTGTCCGGCGTCGAAGCACTCCAGCTCGGGCTTCACCCCGGCCTCGTTCATCGCCTCGAGCAGCAGGATGATCTTCTCATAGGTGTTGGGGAACACCATGTCGAACACGAAGCGCCGCTGCGAGCGTGAGTACTTGGAGTAGTTCATCGTGCCCATGTTCAGGGCGCCGATGGCGGGGCGCGACTCCTTGAGGTACCGCGCCTGGTCGCCCACGTCATTCGTGATGGTCCCGGTGGAGAAGTTCAAAATAACCGGGCAGCGCGCCTGGATCTCCCGCTTGATGGCGGCGAACGTCTCCGGGGAGAAGGTGGGTGAGCCATCGTCGTTTCGCGCGTGCAGGTGGACCACGGTGGCGCCCGCCTCGTAGGCGCGCCGCGCCTCCTCAGCTATTTCCACGGGGGTATATGGGATGGCGGGGCACTGCTTGCGGTTCGCCAGCACGCCGGTCAGTGCCGCGGTGATCACGCACACGTCAGGATCCCGTGCAGAGTTGTTATCGACAGCTCGAGTCATTATTCGTTCACCTTCCTACCCGGTTCGGGACCAGCTTCGCTCACCAGCTCTTCCACGCGCCGCGCCAGGCGCGTGAGCACCCGCTTGAGATCCCGCGCGTCCCGCGGGCTCAGCTCTGATAAAACCGTACGGAAAATGTGGAAGGGCTCCACCGGGATCTCACAGGCTAGCTGGCGCCCCGCCTCCGTGAGCGAGATGTGCACCACCCGCCGATCCGAGAGGGAGCGCTCACGCGTCACCAGCCCCTCGCGCTCCATGCGGTCGATGATGCCACTCACGGTGCTGTTCTTGGCGCGGATCCGCCACGAGAGCTCGCTCAGCGAGAGCCGCGCCACCGGCTCCAGCAGCTTCACCACCGCCAGCTGCGGCCCGGTGAGCCCGTACTGCCCCGCGACCCCCTTCGTGATGCGCCGCGATTCGGTGTACAGGTAAAGCACCGCCTCCACGACGCGATCGAGCTCGGGCCGAGCCGCTTCTGAATCGGTGGATGGAGGTTTGGCCATGCACGCTGAGGGAGCCCTGAGGGGAGCGCTCGGCCGCGCGCCACCCCCACCACCCGCGCAGCGGCGAGCAGAGGCGGCGCCAGCTCAGGCTTCGTACCACGAAGTGTTTAGCACACGAAGTAATTCCGTGCTGGCGGCGAGCTACGGCGAAGAGCGCCGGGGGCGAGCCCGTCAGTGGGCGGGTTTGAAACCCGCCCCTACCCTGGCGTTGGTTGCTGCGCGTAGGCGTTGCCTTCCGCGCCGAAGCTAGCGCGGGTTTGAAACCCGCCCCTACCCTGGCGTTGGTTGAGCCTTAACCGCGCGGCGAGCGCACCCGCCTCCGAGCGCTGGCGTTGATTGCGCCCACCCCTTCCCCTGCGCACACGGCTTGGCGCAGGCAACGCGCCCGAGGCGCTGATGCGCTCACGGCTTGCGGTCACGCTTCAGGGCGGCCAGCTCCTCCAGGTTGGCCTTCACGCGGGGGTCGGTTGGATCGAGCTGCTCGGCGCGCCGCAGGGCTTGCTCTGCGCCGGCCAGATCGCCTTGCTTCGCCAGGGCGGTGCCCAGGTTGATCCAGGCGGAGCCGAGCTTCGGGTCGAGGGCGATCGCCTCACGGTAAGTCGCGATGGCGCGCGGCAGGTCGCCGATCAGCTGACGCGCGTAGCCGAGGTTGGAGAGGAAGGTGGCGCGGCGCTCGAGGGCGATCGCGCGCTCGAGCTCCACCACCGCCTCCTTCGGGCGCCCCGCGGCGAGGTAAGCGGTGCCCAAGTCGCCGCGCGCGCGCGGGTCCTTCGGGGCCAGCGTCACGGCGCGTCGATACGCGGTGAGCGCCTCGCTCACGCGGCCGCGCAGGAGGTAGGCGGTGCCAAGGTTGGTCTGCCTCGCTGCGTTCCGACCGTCGAGGGCCGCGGCGCGCTCGAACGCCTCGAGCGCCGGCTCCGTCTCCCCCAGGGCCAGCTTCGCCACCCCGAGCGCCGAGTGAGCCTCCGGATCGTTCGGGGCCAGCTCCACGCCGCGACCCAGCGCCGTGAGCGCGCCGCTCGCGTCGCCGAGCATCAGCAAGAGCCGCCCCTTCTCCACCTGCGCCGGACCGTAGCTCTGATCGAGGGCGATGATACGGTCAGCTTCCTTGACTAGCCTCAGGAGCCGCGCGTCCTTGGGCGCCACGGCGTAGTCCGTCACCAAGCCCGTCTTGGCCAGCGCCACCCGGAGCAGGCCTACGGCCGGCGCCGGATCGCGCGGCGCCTGCTTTTTTGCCGCCTGGAAATGACGCTCGGCCTGGGGCAGGTCATCCGCCAGGTAGGCCGCGTCGCCCAGCGCGAGCGCGGCGTCGGCTGGGCCGCCATCGCCGCGCGCCAGCGAGCCCGGCGGGGGTCCCGGCGGCGCGGGCGGCAACGGGGGCTCGCTCGGCTCCTCGGAGGTCGCTGACGACGCGGCCCCAGCAACACCTGCGGGTGTGCTAGCAGAGGGCGCCGGGGCGCCGACGGAGGCCGGAGGCGCGGGGGCCAGCGGGGGCGGTGACTCCGGAGCAGACGCGGGGCCCGCGCCGCAAGCCGTGAGGCAGAGCGCCATCAAGGAGAGCGCCACGAAGGACGGCGCGATGAAGGGAGGCGCGATGAGCCGCGCTCTGACACCTGTCGTTAAGGCGCGCCCGCCGACGAAGCAGCGGGGTGTGCCCACCCACGCTGGAGGTCGAGCCGCGCGGCGATTCACGGGGACTCCTTTTCAGCCGTGTTGTCTAGGAGCGGGCCCGAACCCCCTGCCCCCCAAGCTCCCGAGGACGCTTCATCAGATTCACTGACTTCAATAGGAGCCTTCGCTGACGGCGCTCCGTCAGGCTCACGGCTCACTTCATCCGCTCGTGACGAGCCGTAGGTCAGCGCGTAACCGTGCGCCATCACCGTCTTCGCCGCCTCCACCCAGCGCGCCTCGCTCGACGGCGTGCGCAGGTTGATGAGCGTGCCCGAGCCCGCCTTGAGTCGCCTGAGCGCGCCCGCCGCCTCCCGCACCGCGCTCGGCGCCTCGAGATCCTCCTCGAGCGCCGTCAGGTGCTCCACGTAGGTGCGCCCCCACGCGTCGCGCGGCTGCGTGATGAGCGCGGCGTTCAAGGCCATGCCCGCCGCGCGCTTGAGCCCCGCATAACCTGGCGCGAGCTGCCCCCGATGGAGCGCCCCCTCCGCGCGCCGCAGCTCGACCAAGCCCGCCTGGATCCACTCCTCCGGCGAGAGCCTGAGCAGCCAATGGGACGGATCCCGCGTGAAGCCCATCAGCCCGCCTCCCCCTTCGGCTCCTTGGTCTCGCTCAGCTCGCGCGCGCTGTGCGCCGTCCCGTCGAAGCGCAGCATCACCGACTTGCCCTCGCGCCGCGTGAGCAAACACACCGGGCGTTTCCACAAGCGAACCAGCGCCCTCAGGCACTCGCCCGCGTAGTCGTTCCTGAGATCCACGCCGCGGTGATGATGCTCGAGCAGGAGCTCACCGCGGTTCTCGTGGTTGGCGTCCACCACGTCGATCTCCGGGCTGCCGGCGTTGGTGAGCTGGGAGAGCAGCCGCTCCTTGATCTGCTTGAACTCACGGCTCGCGATCTCGAAGCGCTCCGCGCGGCTGGACCACTCATAGGTGAACAGCCCCTGCTCCAAGGCGAACTCCGGCGTGAGGAACTCGTCAATGAAGGTGACGTCGCTGTAGAGCTTGCGCACCTCGAAGATCTTCTCGCGCCCGAGCCCCAGCCGCAGATCCCAGTGCTGCTTCTGATCGAGCTCGGTGCACTCCTCCCAGTCGCGCCCGAACTGGCCTTTGTCCCAGCGCTCCTCGATGTGGCGAAACAGCTCCACCCCGAGCTTGTAAGGGTTCAAGCGGCCACCCGCGGTGCTCATCACGCCCGCGTTGTTGTCAGCGTACTCGACTATCTCGCTCGCGTCGGCCACGCGCTCCGTCATCATGCGGCTGTGCCAGTACGAGGCCCAGCCCTCGTTCATGATCTTGGTCTGCATCTGCGGCACGAAGTAATACGCCTCTTCTCTAATCACCCCGAGCACGGTGCGCTCCCAGCGCTCGAGCGGCGCGTGCTCCATCAAGAACTGCAGCACGTCGCGGCGCGGCTCGGCCGGCGTGCGCTTGGCCTTGTCGCGCTCCTCCAAGAGCCGCTGCTTCTCCGCCTCCAGGTACTCCCCGGGGTTGATGAAGGGCTCCAGGTAATCCTTGGCGCGGAGCCGCGGCACCTCCAGCGCCTGCGGCTCGTCCATCTCCTCCGCCGCGCGGCGCCGCACCACGAAGGGCGCGTGCGGGTCGATCAGGTTCTCCAGCGAGAGGCACTGATCGATCAGCTCCTCCACCGGTGAGATGCCATGACGATCCATCAGGCGCCGGACCGCCGCGCCGTGGTTCGCCATCTTGTCTATCCAGCGGCGGTTGGGCGCGTAGTCCGGCGGCTGGTGCACCGGGTCCACCGTGCGGCCCTGGCTGTCTAGATCCGTCGCGCGGAAGGCGTAGTTGTTCTTGAAGAAGTCGACGTGCCCGTACACGTGGCACATCACGAGCTTTTGGTCAGTGAAGCTGTTGCCCTCGAGCAGGTAGGCGTACGAAGGGTTGCTGTTGATGACCATCTCGTAGATCTTCGAGAGGCCGTACTCATAGCTCTTCGCCAGGCGCTCGTAGTCCATCCCGAAGCGCCAATGTGGGTAGCGGTTCGGGAAGCCGCCATAAGCGGCTATCTCGTTCATCTGGTCGTAGCTCAGCATCTCGAACACGACCGGGAAGAAGTCGAGCCCATAGCCCTTGGCGACCTCCTCGACCCTTCGCTGCTCGCGGCGGAGGTAAGCCGGGATGCCCGTCTTGGTGGCGAACTCCGCCATCAGCGCCCTCCCCCCAAGAAGTCTCGGATGCTCTGGGTGATCGCGTCTCGATCGCGGATCTCGCTGGTCACCACCCGCGGCTCGTCCGCGAAGTGCTCACGCAGGTCGTTCACGAACTGCCCGGAGCCATAAGGGCTCTCCACCTGACCATACCCGAACTGATTGACGCGCGGCAGGAGCCGCTGCTTCATCAGCTCAACTGACAATAAGGTGTCGTCCATCGACCAGTTGTCACCGTCCGAGAAGTGGAAGGGGTAGATGTTCCACTCAGCCGGCGGGTAGTGGTTGTCGATCAGCTCGGCGGCGAGCTTGTAGGCGCTGGAGATCATGGTGCCGCCGCTCTCGCGGGTGCGGAAGAAGGTGTCGCGGTCCACCTCGCGCGCCACCGCGTCGTGGATGATGTAGCGGCTCTCGATGCCGCGGTACTGCCTGCGGAGCCAGGTGTCGATCCAGAACGACTCGATGCGGACGATCTCCTTCTGCTCGTCCCCCATCGAGCCGGACACGTCCATCATGTAGATCACGACGCAGCTCGCGACGGGGTCCGTCTCGGTGGCTGCCGCGCGGAAACGCTTATCGTCCTTCTGGGGGACGATGCGCGGGTTCTTCGGATCGTAGCTGCCGGTCGCGATGGACCGCTTCAAGGCCTCGCGGTAGGTGCGGCGGAAGTGCCGCAGGCTCTCGGGGCCGACCGTGCGGATCCCGGTGTAGCGGTCCTTCGAGCTGACGAGCTCGCTCTTCCCACGCGGCTCGATCGCCGGCAGGCTGAGCTCCTCCCCCAGCAAATCAGCGAGCTCGTCCAAGGTGACGTCCACCTCGAGCAGGTGCTCGCCCGCTTGCTGACCCGCTTGGCCGCGCCCCGACTCGCCGTCGCCGATCGGGTCGCCCGGCGCGCCGTCGCCTTGCCCCACGCCGCCCTGCTGCTGCCCGAAGGTGAAGCGCGGGATCTCGATGTGGGGGATGGGGATCGACACCAGATCTTTCCCCTGGCGCCCCACCAGCTCACCGCTCGAGATGTACTCCCGGAGGTTCTTGCGGATCTTTCCGCGCACGATGTCGCGGAAGCGGCTGTGGTCCTGATCGATCTTCAGCGACACGACGCGCTCCGTTCTGGGGCCACCTGGCTCGAGTCGACTGACCGACGGACCACGCCCCGGCTCGAAACGTGGTCCTGACGAGGGATGCTCGAGCTGGCGAGGAGGGAGGCGAGCGGCACACACTCAGTCTCGCACGAGACCTCGACCGAGACTAGCGAGCGCCCTGGCCAGCGCGTTCAGCTCGGCGTCACGCCGGCTTGGAGTAAGCGCGCCGCCTCCAGCGCGCCGTAGCTGAGGATGAAATCCGCGCCGGCGCGACGCATCGAGAGCAGGCTCTCGAGCAGGCAGCGATCGAAGTCGAGCCAGCCCTTCTCCGCCGCCGCTTTCAGCATCGCGTACTCCCCGCTCACGTGGTACGCGGCCACCGGTAGTGCGGTGTGCTGACGTACCAGGCGCACCACGTCGAGGTACGGCAGCCCCGGCTTCACCATCAGCCAGTCGGCGCCCTCCGCCTCGTCCAGCGCGATCTCCACCAGCGCCTCGCGCGCGTTCGCGGGATCCATTTGGTAAGTCCGCTTGTCACCGGCGCGCGGCGCGGAGTCCAGCGCCTCACGAAACGGGCCGTAGAAGCCCGAGGCGTACTTCACGGCGTAGCTCAAAATAGCGACCTCCGTGAAGCCCGCGGCGTCGAGCGCGCTGCGGATCGCCCGCACGCGACCATCCATCATGTCCGACGGCGCGACCACGTCCACCCCCGCGCGCGCCTGCGCCACCGCCATCTGCGCGAGCAGCGGCAACGTCTGGTCGTTGTCGATGCGCTCGCCCACCACGAGGCCATCGTGACCATCGGAGGAGTACGGATCGAGCGCCACGTCGGCGATCACGGTGAGCCCCGGCAGCTCGCGCTTCAGCGCCTGGATCGCGCGCTGGAGCAAGCCATCCGGACGCAGCGACTCGCTGCCGCGCGGATCCTTCAGCTCGTTCGCCAGCGCGGGGAACAGCGCCACCGCGGGGACGCCCAAATCAAACGCCTCCCGAGCGCGCGCGACGAGCCCCTGGATGGACAGGCGAGCGTGCCCGGGGAGGGCGGCGATCGGCGTCTGTTCTTCACCCTCTTGCACGAACAGGGGGAGCACCAGGTGCGAGGCGGTGAGGTCAGTCTCACGAACCAATGCGCGCACGCCGCGACTCACGCGGCTCCGGCGCGGGCGCGCCGTCAACCTGAGGGGCTCGGTCATGCCGCCTTATACCCTCGTCTCGCCGTCCGAAGCAGCAGGCTCCTGCCCCAAGACCTCCAGGTACACCCGGCGCACCCCGAGCGTCACCCGCTCGTAGTCACGCATCAGCTGCTCCGCGGGCCCCATCGTGCGCTCACCGCGCACGCGCGCCGGACGCGCCCGGAGGCCCATGCGCCGCGCGAGCTGGGTCAGGTCGGGTGACGCGGGATCGAGCACGGCGCCCCCCTGACCGCGCCGCACGTGGACGCGCTGCTCCAGACGCCGCAGGAAGCGGTAGCCATCGCGGAGCGTGGTGTACGCCTCGGGCCCGAGGTAACCACCGCGGCGGAGCGCTTCCAGCGCGAGCAGGGTGTCCGTGGTGCGCACGCTCGGGTCGTGCCCGTGCCGCATCTGGAGCCACTGGGTCGCGAACTCGATGTCGAGCAGCCCACCGCGGCCCAGCTTGAGATCGCGCCGCGCGCCGCGCTCACCGGACAGCTCGTGCTGCATCCTGAGCCGGAGCCGATGCAGCTCCTCGGGCGGCGGCGCACCGCCCTCATAGGCAGCGCGCGAGGCGACCTCGAGCAGCCGCGCCGCCAGCGCCTCATCACCCGCCGCGAAGCGCGCGCGCACCAACGCCTGGCGCTCCCAAGCCGCGCCGATGGTGGCGCTCGTGGTGCTGGCAGGGCCCTCGCCCGGCGCCTCGGCGACCCCGTGGTAACGCGCGAACGCGCCCACGTGGGTCACCAAGAGCCCCTGCGAGCCGCTCGGGCGTAGCCGAGTATCCAGCTCGTAGCCCGGGCCCGCGGCGTGGGGCGCCGAGATCAGCCGGATCACTCGCTGCGCCACCCGCGTGAAGAACTCCGCCGGGTAGCTCCCGGGCGGCGCCGCGCTCGGCTCGTAGACGAACAGCACGTCCAGGTCCGAGCCGTAGCCGATGTCTCGCCCCCCGTGTTTCCCCAAGGCAATGACGGCGAGGCCTGAGGGCGCCACGCTGAGCGGGGCGTCATCGCCGCTCGTGGTGGCCGAGTCATCGGCGTCTATGCTGACGTTGTCCGCATCTAGGTCAGCTTCACTGATTTGATCGCTCGCGTCGCTCACGCGCCCACTCACGTCAGTTTCACTGACCGAACGCCACGCCTCCTCCAGCTCGAACCGCACCGCGGCGCTCAGCACCTCGTCCGCCAGGGTGCTGAGGAGCCGCGTGGCCTCACGCGTGCGGAGCTCCCCGGCGAGATCGGCCACGGCGATCCGCACCAGCGCCCACATCCGCGCCCGCCGAAGCGCCGACGCCAACACCTCACGCGCCTCCGCCGGGCTCACGTCCCAAGCGGCCACACGCCAGGCCTCGAACGCCAGCACGTCGTCCGCCACCGCCTGGCGCACCTCGGCTTCATCCGGCGCGCCGGCGGTGAAGAGCAGGAGATCGATGAGGTCGGGGCGCGCCACCAGCGCGTCCCCCACGAACTGACTCGCGCCGAGCACGCTCACCAGGCGCCGCAGGCTGTGCCCCGATTCGTAAAGCTGCCTGACGTACGCCGAGGGGTCGCGGAAGCGCTGGAAGAACGAGCGCAGGTTGCGCCCGGCGAGCTCTGGATCGGCGCTCTGGAGCACCGCGTCGATCACCGCGTCACCGAGCCCTGGGTAGCGCTCCAAGCTCACGGAGCCGAGCAGGCCCAGCGGGTGGCGCGCCAGCGCGTGCAGGTGCTCGGCCACGTCGTCACGCCCCAGCGCCTCGGTCACCGCCTTCTCCAGCGCGAGCCCGCCGGTGTCCAGGTGCACCAGCACCGCGCCGTAGCGCGCTGCGGGCGTGGGCATCTCCGGCGCGAGCGCCGCGAAGTGCTCGGCCACGGAGGCGCGCGCCGCGCCGAGCGCCTGCGCCAGGGCCGCCTCGTCAACCAAGCCGAGCACCCGCGCGAGGTGCGCGGCGCGCGCGGAGTCGCTCGGGACGAGGTGCGTCTGCAGCCCGCTGACCCACTGCACCGCGTGCTCCACGCGACGCAGCATCCAGTAAGCCTCCCCGACCTCCTCCGCCTCACGGTCGCTCACCAGGCCCGCGGCGCGCAGCCGGGTGAGGCCCGCGGCGAAGCTCGGCGTGCGCAGGCTCGGCTCCGCGCCGCCCCAGATCAGCTGGAGCGCCTGCACGAAGAACTCCGCCTGACGGATCCCCCCCTCACCGAGCTTCAAGTCGCGCTCGGGCGCCTCCGAGAGCTCCACCTGCGCGCGACGGGTCAGCTCGATCATCGAGCTCGCGATCGCGGGGTCCACCCGGCGCCGGTACACGAACGGCTGCACCACCTCTCGATCCAGCAAGGCGCCGAGCTCCCGATCGCCCGCGATGGCGCGGGAGCGGAGCAGCGCGGCGCGCTCCCACATCCGCCCCCAGGTCTCGTAGTAGCGCTCGGCCGCCGCCACCGAGTTCACCAGCGCCCCCTGCGAGCCCTCCGGGCGCAGCCGTAAATCGACGCGCCACACCGAGCCATCCTCCGTGGGCTCCTCGAGCACCAGGGTGAGGCGCCGCGCGACGCGCGTCCAGTGCTCATGTAAGCTCAGCTCACGAGTCGTGCCGTCAGTGTCATAGACGAAGATCAAGTCGACGTCGGAGCCGCAGTTCAGCTCGCTGCCACCGAGCTTGCCCATCCCCAGCACCACCAGCGCCGAGGCCTCACCGGAGGCCGCGACGACCGGCTCCCCGAAGCGCGCGGCCACGTGCCGCGACGCCTCCACCAGGGCGAGCTCCACCATCACCTCCGCGAGCGAGCTGAGCTCGTAGGCCGTGATCTCGACGTTCGCGCCGCCCAGCTCCCGCGGCAACAGCTCCCGCAGCGCGATGCGCGCCCGCTCGTGCCACGCAGCGCGCCGGAGGCCGCGCTTCACCGCCTCGGCGTCGCCGAAGTCGTCGATGGCGGCGAGCGCGAGGCCCGTCATCTCCCCAGGGCCGCGCGCCCCCCACCAACCTTCCCGCGCGATTCGATCCAGGGCGTCGAGCTGCCAACCGTGGACTGGCGCGAGCGGCGGGTACGCCACGCTCAAGAGCACGCCGAGCAGGCGGCCTCGGCCTCCACTCGCGGCGCCGAGCTCACGCCGCGCCTCCGCCACCCGAGCGGGGTCGATGCGCTCCGCGAGGGCGAGCAGATCGGCGGGCGCGAACATCGCCACCGTATAGCGCAGACGCCACGGCGGTAGGGCGCTGCTCGACGCGCCGCGGGCGCGCTGTGTTCCCTAGGACGCCGCTGTGAAACGGCGCGCCGCGTTTCCCCGCGAGGGCGCCCCGTACGGGCTCAGCACGCTGCGCCCCAAGCCCCTGCAAAGCGGTGGCGCGCGGCGGGCGGCGGTGCGAGATAGCGGCATGCGCTTCCTCTGCGTCTCGGACATCCATGGTCACGCCGACGCGCTCCGGCTCGTGCTGGACGTCGCCCGCGCCCACTCGGGTTGGGACAAGCTCATCGTGTGCGGCGACCTGCTGTTCCCTGGTCCCAAGCCGCTCGAGACTTGGAAGCTCTTGCTCGACGAGCAGGCGCTGGTGACTCAAGGCCTGCTCGATCGCGCCATCGCCACGCTGGAGCCCGAGAGCCTCACGGCGCGCACGGACGCCGAGCAGGCGCGCCTCGATCGGCTGCTCGAGCTGCATGAGCAGCTTGGGGAGTTGATCGTGATGCGCCTCGGCAAGCTGCCGGAGACCGCCCGCCTCCCGCTCGAAGATGACAGCGAGATGCTGATCTTGCACGGCTCGCCGATGGATCGCACCGAGTGCTTCAGCCCGGAGCTCTCGGAGGACGAGATGGTGGCGCTGATCGGCGACGAGACCGCGCGGCTCATCGTGTGCGGCGGCAGCCACGTGGCCTTCGATTGGGCGGTGGAGGGCACGCGGGTGGTGGGGGTGGGCTCGGTGGGTGAAGCGCCGGGCGGGGGTTACGCGCACTACACCTTGATCGAGACGAGCTCATTCGGCGTCACCGTGGAGCAGCACACGGTGGAGCTGGAGTAGGCGTGCTAGCCTTGGCTCGTGCAGCGGGGCGAGCCGGGCCATGTCAGCATCACTGCTCAGCGCGGTAGCACCGGCGTTGAGGCCGTGAAGACAGCGTGCCGCGCGCTCTTCGCGCTTGGCTGCGCGCTCGCGCTCATGGGCTGCAATCGGCTCTCCGAGCCGAAGGGCGATCCCTTGAAGGAAGCCCCGGGCGACCGGGTGAAGGGCGGCGCGCCGCGGCCGAGTGGCGCGTCAGGCTCGCTGTCGAATGCAGGAGGGGGATCAGGGATGGGGGTTGGACGGGGCGGCGATGCGGGATCCATGAGGGTGCAGGTGAGTGAGCCTGACAAGGCTAGTGAGCGGCCCCAGGTAGTCCTGGTACAAACCAACCCCCATGCCCTCGTGCTCGGCGCGGAGGTGCCGCGCGTGGTGATCTACGAGGACGGCACCGTCATCACCCAGCGTGAGGCTCAGGTGGTGACCGCGGTGGCGCCGAAGGAGACGCGGGAGCTCATCGCGCGCGTCATCACCCCGGAGCTGCTGGCGCTGCCCGCTCGCTGGTCAGTCCGCGCGCCGACCGACCAACCGCGGCTCCAGCTCTTGGTACGTGATGCTGACGGTTGGAAGCTGCTCGACGTCTACGGTGTGCGCCTGGGCTCGCCGCCACGGCCCGGCACGACCCCACCGGGTGTCCCCACCGAGATCTTCCTGGCCGCCTGCGAGGCGCTCGCGAGCTTCGAGCCGCCGGGGGCGGTGCCCTGGGTGCCCCAGGAGATCGAGCTGATGCTGTGGGATTTTTCACACGCAAAAGAGGAGCCGCTGCCCTGGCCCGCTGGTGTTCCCCAGCCGCCGCGCGCGGGGCGCGTCGCCAAAGGGACTCAGAAGCACCCGATCCCGGGTCGCCACGAGGCCGCGCTGCGCGCCTTCCTGGAGCAGCAGGGGCCGCGCCGCGGGGTCCAGCTCGACGGCAAGTCGATGAGCCTCGCCTACCGGCGCCTGGTGCCGGCGGACGCGCACATCCAAGCCGTGCGGCGCTGCGCGCTGAGCGCCGCCATCGGCCCCGAGCTGCCGCCGGGGTGCACCCGCACGCCGTGAAGGCCTGACACCTCATCAGGTCAGCTGACGTTCAACCAAACCCGTAGGGGCAGGCCCCCGTGCCTGCCCTCTTCACGGCGCTGCGTCGGGAGCTACAAGCTTCTGCGTTCCAAGGACCTGGAGACAAATCCGCGAGGAAATTTTAGCCGACTAAATCCCCAGCGCGTCGCGCACCGCCTCGCGCACCGCGCGCGCCACCACCTGCTCCTCCGCGTCCGCAGCGATGTGCACCAGGGGGTCTCCCGGGACCAGCGCTTCGGCCTGCAAATAGCGCTCCGCGAGCCGCGCCTGCAGCTCGCGGCGCTCGTACAGCTCCTCCGCACCGCCCCGCGCCTGACGGCGCGCCTCCGCCACCTCCGCGCTCACGTCGAGCACCAGCGTCAAGTCAGGGCGCCGCGCCTCTCTGTTCAGCGCGCGGATCCACTGAACCGTCTCATCAGCCCGACTTACGGAGCCCGAGGCGCGGTCCGGCGCGGTGAGCGACTGATACGTGAGGCTCGAGAGATCGTAGCGATCGCACAGCACCACCTGCCCCGCCCTCAGCGCGGGCTCCACCTCATTCGTCAGGTGATCGAGCCGATCGGCCGCGAACAAGAGCGCCAAGGTGGACCACTGAAACGGCCGCGGCGCGCCCGCCCCGGCCGAGGAGGCAGGGCCCAGCAGCTCGCCCCGCAGCACGCTGCGGATCAGCGTCCCCACCGGGCCGCTGCTCGGCTGGCAGGTGGTGAGCACCGCGTGACCCGCCTCGCCGAGCGACGCCGCCAAGCGCCGCGTTTGGGTGGTGCTGCCGCTACCATCGATGCCCTCGAGCACGATGAAGCGACCGACACCGGCGCTCACCTGACGGCTCCGCTCGGTGAGCCCTGCGAGGCGCTCGCCGGCGCAGCCTCCGCGATCGGCGCCGGGTCCTCCCCCAGCACCAGGTTGTCGATCAACCGGGTGCGCCCGGCGTGCGCGGCCACCGCCAACAAGGCGCGCTCGGGCACCGCGCCGGTGAGCGGCGTCAGCTGATCGGCGTCCGTCAGCTCAGCGTACTGAAGCGCGAGCCCAGCGGCTTCGATGGGCTGCCGCGCGAGGCGAAGCAGCGCCTCAGCCTGGCGTTCGCCCGCCTGGAACGCCGCCGCCGCCGCCGAGAGCCCGAGCGGCACGCCGCGCGCCGCCGCGCGCTCTTGCGCGCTCAGGTAAGCGTTGCGCGAGCTGAGCGCCAAACCGTCAGCCTCCCTCACCGTAGCCAAGCCCACCACCGTGACCGGCAAGAGCAGATCGCGCGCCAGCCGCTCCACCACCTTCAGCTGTTGGTAATCTTTACGACCGAACACCGCGACGCACGGCCCCGCCGCGGCGAACAGCTTGGTCACCACCGTGGCCACCCCCTCGAAATGCACGGGCCGCGACGCGCCACACAGGCCCTCCGTGAGCTCGCTCACTCGCACCCGCGTGCGCTCCCCCGCGGGGTACACCTCCGAGACCTCGGGCGCGAACACCAGGCTCACCCCCGCCTCACGGCAGCGCGCGAGATCCCCCTCGAGATCACGCGGGTAACGCGCCAAATCTTCACCTGGCCCGAACTGCGTCGGGTTGACGAACAGCGTCAGCGCCACGGTCTGACTCAGCTCGCGCGCCCGCTGCACCAGCGCCAAGTGCCCCGCGTGCAGCGCGCCCATGGTCGGCACCAGCCCCAGCACGCCGCGGGTGCGCGCCTCATCACAGGCGGCGCGAAACGCCGCCACCTCCTTCACCACTCGCAGCGTCACGAGCCCTCGTCCGCCGGGCCATAGGCGGGTGGCTTCGTCGCCGCGACCTCAGCGCCGGTCGACTCCCCCAGCTGCCGCGGCGCCGCCATCCCGAACGAGTGCTCCGCGGCGGGGAAGCTGCCGCGCTGCACCTCCTCCACGTAAGCCCGGGTCGCGCGCCGGATCTCCGTGCCCAGCTCCGCGAAGTGCTTGACGAACTTGGGGCGCACCTGATCGAACATCCCGAGGAAATCATAACAGACGAGCACCTGACCATCACAGGCCGGCCCCGCGCCGATGCCGATCGTGGGGATGCTGAGCGCCTCGGTGATGCGCCGCCCGACGTCCGCCGGCAGGCCCTCGAGCACCACCGCGTAAGCGCCCGCAGCCTCCACCGCCTGCGCGTCCTTCAAGATCCTGAGCGCGTCGTCCTCCCCCTTACCCTGCACTCGGAAGCCGCCCATGGCGTGCACCGACTGCGGCAGCAGCCCCACGTGCCCCATCACGGGTATCCCCGCGGAGACGATGCGACGGATCGTCTCTGCCATCGGCTCACCCCCTTCGAGCTTCACCGCCTCACCGCTGCCCTCCTTCATCAGCTTGCCAGCGGCGTCGAGCGCCCGCTCCGGCGAGTGCTGAAAGCTCATGAACGGCATGTCGAGCACCAAGTGCGCGCGGGAGGTGCCGCGCGCGACGGCGCGCCCGTGATAGCAAATCTCCTCCACCGTCACCGGCAGCGTGTTGGTGAGGCCCTGCACCACCATCCCCAGCGAATCGCCCACCAGGAGCACATCCGCCCCAGCCTCGTCGAGGAGCCTCGCCATGGTGGCGTCGTAAGCCGTCAGCATGGCGATCTTCGGCCCCTGCTGCTTCCTGGCCCGAAGCTCGGGCACCGTCACTCTCTTACTCATCACGCCTCCAGACCACGCGCCTCGAGCCCATGTCTCCGAACCCATGTCTCCGAGCTCACGTCTCCGAGCTCATGTCTCCGGACCCAGCGGAGCGCGCCTTGCGTGGCTAGCTCAAGCGCCGGGCGCTGCCAAGCGGGGGGCTCGAGCGTCAGTCCTCGAGCGCCTTCGTCACGCGAGCGCCTCCCCCGCATCCGAGGCGCTCACGGCGGCATGAACGCAGCGACGTGGTCAACCTCGACGAACGCACCCTCCGCCAGATGCCGAAGAGGTGCTATCCTCGGGCGCATGCCCGCGCACAAAATCCGTGTCGAGAACGGCCGCATTCAGCTTGATGAGCCGACGGACTTACCGAACGGTACCGAGCTGGTCGTCCTGCCCGTAGACGAGCTCGAGGATGTCGTGTTCGTGCGAGACGACGGTCACGATGACGAAGAGCGAGCCGAGCTGCACGCATCCCTCGATCGCGCGCTAGATGATTCCGCGGCGGGGCGCGGCGTGGACGCCTGGGAGTTCCTCGAGCAGTACCGTTGATGTAGCGGCTCAGCGCACGCGGGGCCTGGTACCGGAGCCTGACGTCAGGTCCCCGTCACTGCCTTGGGCGGATCTGAGCGCTTCGCGCAGCTTGGGCGCGTGCTCTGCCGAGGCGCCGAGGTGCGTGAGCACGACCTGCACCAGCTCGTCCATCGTCGCCAGCTTGTCGACCACGGGGCCCACTTGGCGCGCGGCGGCGCGCTCGGCCTCGTCGCGTGAGGCGGTGAAGAACACACAGGCGGACACCTGACCTCGCTCGATCAGGCGCCGCGCGAGATCGACCCCCGAGCCATCCGGCAGGTCGATGTCGAGCACCGCCACGTCGAAGACGCCGCGCTCGGCGAGCGCTGCCTCCGCACGCGACACGCTGCCAACGCGCACCACCTCATGGCCGGTGCCACGCCGGAGCGCGATGGCGACCACCGTCGCCAGCGGCGGGTAGTCCTCGACCAAGAGCAGCCGCGTCACGCGTGGAGCTTGCCAGGGCCTAGCCACCTGACCAAGCCGTTTGTCACCCAACCGCGGGAGTGACGCCTCTCGCGGCGAGGTCGGCTGGCGGGCTCGATCTCGATCGCGCGCCTCACACGCTCAATCTCTACTGAAACAATGCACCGTGCTCACCATGCGCAGGGCCTGGAGACGCGCGGCGCGGGCTCGCGGGCCGAGCAGCTCCCGGCGCCACCAGCGCAGCGCTACCATGGGGAAAATGGCGGAGGCGCGACTCAGCGACCGGTGGAGCGCAGCGTGGCTACCATGGGGAAATGGTCCGAGGCGTAGCGGAGGGGCGCGCCAGGGCCTGTTTGATACTGGTGTATGTCCACGCGCCACTCGCTGACGCTGAAATCGTCGCCGTGACTCACGAAGATGTGGTCGATGCGATCGTCCAGATCGTAGCTCGGCGCTGGGCTCTCGTTGGTGTCCACCAGCCAGCGCTCGGCGAGCGCCTGGGTGTTCACGAGCCCGCCTTCGATGAGCAGCCGGTAGGCCTCGGTGTCCGGCTTCGAGTTGAAATCCCCGAGCAGCACCACCGGCGCGTCGAGGACCCACGGCGCCATGCGCTCCAAGATCAGCGGCGCGCTCAGCTGTTGACTGGGGAAGTTATTGTCCACGTGGGTCGACGCGAAATAGACCGCGCGCTCGCTCGCGCGGTCGAGCAGCTTGGCCCACACCACGAGCCGCGGGAGCTGACGCCCTTCGGAGAACCCCGTCGAGCTCGGCACCTCGGGCGTCGGGCTCAGCCAATACTCCCCGCGCTCCAAGAGCTCGTAGCGCGACGCGCGGTAGAGGATGCTGGCGTCCGGGTAGGTGACGGGGCTGTCGCTCGCGGCGTAATACAGGGCCTCGTAACCGGGTAGCAGCTCGCGCATCTGATCGACCTCGCTCGTGAACGCGAGCTCCTGGAGCCCGATCAGGTCCGCGTCGTGGCGCTCGAAGATGTCCGCGAAGTACCGCTGCCGCTCATCCCAGGAGTCGTACTCACCGCCGCCACAGAACGAGCACATCACGTTGTAGGTGAGCACGGTGAACGCTTGGGGCTCGGGGGTTTGGGGGTTGGGTTCCGCCTCATCGCTCCCGCAGCCCCACGTCCCGGCGATGAGCGCCCCCACGGCGAAGAGCTGGACGAAACGGAGACCCGATGGCGCACGCATGGCGGCATCCTCGCGCCGAGGCGCGCGCCACGCCAGGAAATCGAGCGTGCCAGACGTCGCTCCTGCAGCGTCACATCGAAGCGCACAGCGGCGAACGCCATGCCAAACCCCCTGCCCTGCCCTCGAATTCCCCGCGAGCTGCGCGGGGAGACAGGCCCGTGACGACCTCACCGCCAGCTCGTGCAGCGGGCTCCGGGAATCGACCGGAGGGGGCCAGGCATTTCGCCAGGACGCGCGTATGATACCGCCCATGGGAGAACCCGCCGGGGCGTTCCACGCCCGCTTCGAGCGTTGGGCCCGGCGCGTACGGCGCCGGTTGGCGCTGAGCTACGTGCTCAGCGGCTTCACCTATGGCCTGGTGCTGGGCGCGGCTGCGGCCGGTCTAGCTTGGTGGCTAAGGGCCGGCGCGCTCAGGCCGTGGGCCGTTGGGCTCGGCGTGCTCGGCGCCGGCGCGGCGCTCGCCTGGGCGGTGCGGCGGCGCTTCAGCGATCAAGAGGTGGCGCTCTACCTCGACGCGCGCACCGGAGGGGAAGAGGTAGTCAGTACCGCGGTCGAATTGCTGCGGGAGGCGGAGCGCAACGACCCCGCGCGTCAGCTGGTGGTGACGCAGGCGGCCGAGCACCTGAAGCAGGTGGAGCCCGCGCGGGTGCGCCCCCGGGTGCTGGCGCGGCGCCACGCGCTGGGTCCGCTGGCGCTGGCAGGCATCGTGTACCTGAGCCTGATCGCGCTCCCGCGGGTGCCCGAGGCCGCGCCGCCGCCGCCCGGCGCCGAGCTGGTGCAGGTGGACGAGCTGAAGGGGCTCGAGCGCATCATCCAGCTGACGGAGCTGGACGCGCGCGACGCGGAGCAGCGCAAGCGCCTGGACGCCATCGCGAAGGAGGCGGAGAAGCTACGGGAGGACTTGAAGCAGGGGCTGGAGAAGCGCGAGGCCTTGGCGCGCATCGCCCGGCTTCGCGATCAAATCCAGGCGGAAAAGCTCTCTCACGGCGACGCCAAGAACCGCGCGGGGCTCGAGGCGGCGCTGAGCAAGCTGCGCGAGAACAAGCTGGAGGCCGCCGCCAAGGCGCTGGGCGATGGAGACCTGACCGAGTTCGACCGCGAGATGCAGCGGCTGGCGAACCAGGCCGAGGAGAGCGCGCGCGACGCCGCGAAGGAGGCGCTGGAGCAGGCGGCCAAGGCCGCGAAGGAGCGCGGCGCGAAGGATCTCGCGGAGTCATTGGAGGAGCAGCAGAAGCGATTCGAGGAGCGCAGCGAGGGGGCGCAAGCGCTGCGTGAGCTGGGTCGTCAGCTAGGCGAACGGTTGGGCGAGCAGGGCCAGAAGGACCTGCGGGAGTTTGGTGAGCAGGGCAGCCCGGAGGCGCGTCAGCGCCTGGCGGAGGCGCTCGGTGAGGCGCTCGAGGGGATGACCGAAGAGGAGCGCCGCCAGCTCGCCGAGAACCTGGGCAAGCAGCTGGAGCAAGGGGGCGGCGGCGCGATGAGCCCCGAGCAGCTGAAGGACTTGGCGGAGGCGCTGAAAGATCCTGCGAAGCGGCAGCAACTGCAGGACGCCCTGAAGGAGCTCGGTCAGCCGCAGGGCAGCGATGACTCACGGAGAGAACAGGGCCTGGACGACGCCGATCGTGGCGGTGGAGAGGCTCAGAAGGGGCTCGGGGTGCCGACGCCGGCTCCAGGTCAAGGCGATCAGCCGGGTCAACAGGGCCAGCAAGGACCGAAGGGCCAGAAGCCAGGGCAGAGCCCGAGCCAGGGGCAGAGCCCGGGGCAACAGGGCGGCCCAGGGAGCGATCGCGATGAGGGTGAGGGGGACCACGGCGCGACGGGCAAGGAGCGCATCTCGGGCGATGAGCTGCGCTCCAAGGCGAACGCGAAGTGGAACAAGGAGGGAGGGCTCCACGGCGCCACCCTGGGGCGCTCGAGCAGCTCGGGGGGCCGCGAGACGGCCAACCAACGCGGCGCTGGCGGCCTGGGCCGCGTGGCACCCCAGGAGATCGGCGGGGTGGAGCGCTCCGAGGTACCCGAGGAGTACCGTGAGCAGGTCGGACGTTACTTCCAACCCTGACCCGCGCACCGAAGGGTCGCTCAGCGCGGCGCCGCCGATTCGGCGCACTGGCGCGCCCGCCCCTGCTACCGTCCCCACGCCATGACAGCAGCCACCAGCGACCTAGCTCCCCGCGATTTGGAGGCGAGGCTCGCCTTCGCCCAAGGCGCCGCCACCCGGCTCCGCGAGGCGATCGGGGGCGTGATCGTCGGTCAGTCCGCCGTCGTGGATCAGACGCTGTGGGGGCTGCTCGCCGGCGGCCACGTGCTGCTGGAGGGTGCGCCGGGGCTCGGCAAGACGCTGCTCGTGCGCACCATCGCCTCTTGCCTCGATCTGCAGTTCAGCCGCATCCAGTTCACCCCGGACCTGATGCCGAGCGACATCACCGGCACCAACGTGCTGGTGATGAGCGCCACGGGGGGCTCCACCGGGCAGTTTCAGCTGCACCGTGGGCCCATCTTCGGCCAAGTCATTTTGGCTGACGAGATCAACCGCGCCACGCCCAAGACGCAGAGCGCGCTGCTCGAGGCGATGCAGGAGCACGCCGTCACCATCGCCGGGGTGCGCCACCGCCTCGACGAGCCGTTCTTCGTGCTGGCCACGGAGAACCCCCTGGAGATGGAGGGCACCTACCCGCTCCCGGAGGCCCAGCTCGATCGCTTCTTGCTCAAGGTGCTCGTGCCGAGCCCGAGCGAGGACGAGCTCACTGGGATCCTCGCGCGCACCACGGGGCACGCCGGGGGCGAGCCTCCCCGCGTGCTCAGCTCGGCGGAGGTGCTGGAGCTGCGCGCGCTGTGCCGAGAGATCGCGGTGGCGGAGCCGGTGCTGCGCTACGCGGCGCGCCTGGTGCGCGCCACGGGGCCCGAGGGCGCGGGCGCGCCCGATCTGGTGCGGCGCGCGGTGCGCTTCGGCGCGGGGGTGCGGGGTGGGCAGTCGCTGGTGCTCGCCGCCAAGGCGGTCGCGCTGCTCGAGGCGCGCGCTCACGTCGCCTTCGCCGACATCCAGCGCGTGGCGCTCGCGGTGCTGCGGCATCGCATCATCCGCTCCTTCGAGGGCGAGGCCGACGGCATCACGACCGATCAGGTGGTCGAGCAGGTGCTCGCGGCGGTGCCCACGCGCCCAGAGCCGGTTCAGCAGGCACTCGAGGCGCGGTGACTCGTTCGCTCGGATCACTACCGCTGCTCGCGCTGCGGCTGCTCACGCTGCAGTTCATTGGGCTGCTCGCGCCGAGCGGCTCGCTGTGCGCCTCCCTGCTGCCAAGGAATCGCCCGCTGCCGAGCGCCCGCCTGCTGCCGAGCGCCCGCCTGCTGCTGAGCGCCGCGCTGCTGCTGAGCGCTGCCCTGTTGCCGAGCAGCGCGCTCGGCCGCTCGGACGTGGAGCTCAAGCAAGCACCGCAGTTGCTCTTGAGCGGTGAGCTATTGCTCGGCAAAGGCACGCCGGTCGAAGGTTGGTTCAGCATCTCGGCGCGGGTGGAGAACGTGACTGACCACGCCATCGAGGGGGAGCTGGCGTTGGTGGGGAGCCTCCCTTACTCCTCGGAGCGCTTGCTCGAGGTGCGCGCCCCGCTGTCGCTCTCCGGGCGCGGCGTCGTGCAGGTGGAGCTGCCGATGCGCGGCTTCTCGGGTGTGCCCGACCTCAAGCTGGTCGCTTACGGCGCCGAGGGCGGGGAGCTGGCGTCGCTCGAGCTGGGCAGCCCCCTGCCCCCCGCCCCGCTCCTGCTCGATCTCCAGCAGCCCAGCCGAATCGCTCCTGGGATACGCGGTCAGGCGCTCTACCTAGCGGGTCGACATTGGGATCGCTCCGACAAGGAGGCGGTGGTGGTGGTGTCGGGCCCAGAGGTGGTGAAGGGTGAGCTGATGCTCCCGCGCCACCCCGCGGGGTACGCCAGCGTCACGGTGGTGCTCGCCAAGAGCGAGACGCTGGCGCAGCTGAGCGGCGAGCGGCAGCTGGCCCTCGCCGACTGGCTGCTCTCGGGCGGCACCCTGGCGGTGGTGGTCAGTCGCCCGGAAGATCTACGCGGCGGCCTGCTACCGAAGCTCGTCGGTGGCACGGTGAGCCCGATCGCAGCGCACCGCGAGCTGTACCAAACCACCCGCTTCAAGGTCCCCGCCCACTACCCGACGAGCCGCAGCCCCACGCCCACTTGGGAGCCCGCCACCCCCGAGCCGGCCACCGCGACGGGGCTCGTGGGCTACACCGGGGGCAACCTCAAGCCGAGCCTGTGGGGCGCCTCCGCCAGCTATGGCTTGGGGGAGGTGCACCTCTTGGCGTTCGATGCGACCCAGGCGCCCCAAGTGGATGACAAGTGGGTGCAGCTGAAGGTGAAGCACCTGCTCCGCCACGCCACGCTCCGCGGCGACGCGCTCAGCTCACCCTACGCCATGCGCCCGCTGGACGCCGGCAACACCGACGTCATCAGGAGGCACCTCGACCCCAACGAGGGCACGCGCTGGACGATCGTCATCTCCTCGCTCTTGCTCCTCCTCTACGCGGCGTTCGCGGGCCCCATCAACTTCTTCAGCGCCGCCAAGGTGGGTAAGCCGCTCCGCGCGTTCAAGCACTTGCCGCTCTACGCCCTCGGCACCTCGGCGCTCATCGTCGGGCTCGGGGTGGTGGCGAAGGGGTTCAGCGGACGCGCCCGGCACCTCAGCCTGATCGAGGCGGGCGCTGGGATGACGCGCGCGCCGATCACGCGCTACCGCGGGTTCTACGCCTCGAACACCGAGAGCCTCACGGTGCAGGGCAGCTCTCGCGAGGCGGTGCTCGACCTCATGGGGCGCGATCTCGACGTGAACCGCAAGCTGATCGTCGAGCGCGATGGGGCGCGCCTCGACGCGATTCAGGGGCGCCCCTGGCAGACGGTGGTGGTGAGGGAAGATGACTTCGTGGGTTTAGGGGGGGGGGTTAGCTTGATCCCCACGGCGGAGGGGGCGACCGTGGTGAACCGGCTCGGGAGAGACCTGGTGGGTGTGCTCGTCAAGTTACCGAACGAATCCGCGCGCTACTTCGACAAGATAGCTGATGGTGCCAGCGTCAACGTGATCCAGGGTGAGCTGGCGGACTCGCGCATCGGCCAAGGGAGGCGCACGAGCCCGCAGGACGACGTCAGCAGCCCGCTGCGCTCGGCGTACTTCCCCAAGCGCCTGAAGAGTGACGCCAGAGGCGCCTCCGAGGCGTGGCTGGCGCTGAGCGAGAGCGCCAGTGATTGCGACTGGTGGCCCGAAGACGCCCCCACCTTGATCGGGCAGCTGGATGGCGGTGAGGGCCGTGATTCAGGCTCGGGGCTCCGGCTCGATCGCGACGAGGTGCTGGTGCGTGTCCTTGGCTGGGGAGGTGCTCCGTGAGCCACGACACGGACGCGCAGGGCGCAGCCCATCAGGGCCACGCCAAACCCCCTGCCCTAGAAGCAGCGAGCCAAGCGCTCGCAGACCCCGGATCCGCGCGACCGGAGGCGGACCAGGCCCCGGCCATTCGCGTGCGGCACCTGTGGCATCGCTACGGCAATCGCGACGTGCTGAAGGACGTCAGCTTCGAGGTGGGGCACGGGGAGATCTTCGGCTTCATCGGGCCGAACGGCGCCGGCAAGACCACCACCATCAACATCATGGCGACCCTGCTCGAGCCGATGGCGGGGCGGGTGGAGATCGACGGCATCGACGTGGCGCTGGACCCTGACGAGGTGCGGCGCCTGATAGGCTATATGCCTGACCATGCGGGCGTCTATGACCGCATCAGCGTGCGCGAGTACCTGGAGTTCTTCGCCGACGCGTTCCGGGTGGCGGACCTCGCGGTGGTGGACGCCGTGATCGAGCTCACGGATTTGGGCAACCTCCAGCACCGCCTGGTGGCCGCGCTGAGCAAGGGCATGAAGCAGCGGCTGCAGCTCGCGCGCATCCTGCTCCACGACCCCAAGGTGCTGATCTTGGATGAGCCGGCGAGCGACCTCGACCCGCGCGCGCGCATCGAGATCCGAGATCTGCTGCTCGAGCTGAAGGACTTGGGCAAGACAGTATTCCTGTCCAGTCACATCCTCACCGAGCTCTCCGACGTGTGCACCTCGATCGGCATCTTGGAGAAGGGGCAGCTGGTGATCGCCGGGCCCATCGGGGAGATCGGCGCTCGGCTCGAGGCGGGCGCCTACGCGGGCGCTTCGCAGGGCGGCGCGCCGACGCCGATGGTCAGCACCCGGCGCCTGAAGCTGCGGGTGCTGGGTGACGCGCGCCAGGTGCTCCCGCTGCTGCAAGGCGGGGGCGGGGTGCTCGGCGTGGAGGCGGGGACCGGAGGTCAGCTGACGATCAGCCACTCGGGCGGCGACGCCTTCGTGGCGGACGTGGTGCGGCACCTGGTGAGCCAAGGCGTGGCGCTGGTGGGGGTGGAGCCCGAGCGCAACGAGCTCGAGCGCATCTTCCTCGAGTACACGCGGGGGGACCTGCAATGAGCGCGCAGACCGGGCGGCCCTCGCTGATCCCACCGCCACCCACCTCGACGCGCTTCGAGCGCGCGGCGTACCGCGCCCAGGCGATCCGTCAGGAGCCCAACCCAGTGTGGATGCGGGAGATGCGCCAGGCAGCGCGGCTCACCCGCACGCCGCTCATCTTGGCGACGCTGACCGCGGTGATGGCGCTCTTGATGTGCTCCATCGGCGGCCTGGCGAGCACCACCACCGAGCCCGCCAAGGTGGGCATGGTGCTCTACCACACCTACTTTTCCTTGGCGTTCGCCGTCGTCACCTGGCTGGGGCCGGCGGTGGCGGCCAGCACCATCGCCAGCGAGCGCAGCGGGCGCACCTGGCACGCGCTCATGCTCACCGGGCTCGGCGCCACCACCATCGCGCGGGGGAAATTCCTCGCGGCATTGAGCTACATCACGATGTACATCGTGATGCTGGCGCCGGTGGGGGTGCTGCCATTCCTGTTCGGTGGGGTCACCGCCACGGAGGTGATCGCCGCCTTCGTCGTGCTGTTCTTGGTGGCGGTGCTCTCCGTGGCGTTCGGGCTGAGCGTGTCGTCGCGCTTCAACAGCTCCGCGGCGGCCATCCTCATCACCCTGATCGTCGCCTTCCCCCTCTCGAACCTGGTGTACGTCTTGGGTGGGCCGGTGCTCGCCGAGGGCGTGAATGAGCTGTGGTCCAGCGTGCCTGGTGGCGCGCCCGTGTGGCTCCCGATCGCCTACGCGCGCGCGCCGTTCGGCTTCGAGTACCTCGCCTACTTGGTGGTGATCCCGCTGGCGCTGGTGGTGTTCCCCGCGTGGTTCCTCTACGAGTCCACCATCGCCAACATGGCGGGCCCGAGCGACGATCGCTCGAGCGGTATCCGCCGCTGGTTCCTGGTCACGGGCCCCTGCATGACGCTGGCGAGCTTGGTCGCCATCGTCGCCGCCGGCACCGCGAGTCAAATCGCGACGCTGATCGCGCTGACGCTGCAGCTCTTGGTGCTGTTCACGGTCACCCTGGTGTTCGCCGGCGAACCGCTCGGCCCCTCGAGGCGCGTGCGGGTGCACTGGGAGAGGCGCCGGACGAGCGCCCTCAAGCGGTTCCTTGGCCCCGGCGTGCTCCAGGCCAACACCCTGCTCTTCGTCCTCGGCGTGGGCTCGCTCGTGACCACCGGAGCGGCGGGCATCGCCCTCGAGCTCGTGATGGGCAGGCTGCGCGCGGACGTTCACAGCCTGAGCCTGCTCTTGTTCACGGCTTACGCCGCGGGCTTCCTCAGCTTCACCATCGGCCTGTCCACTTGGCTCCGCGCGCGGGCGGGAGGTGCCGCCGTGCCCCGCGTGCTCGCCAGCGTCGCGGTGCTGGTGATCTCGGTGGGGCCGTGGATCGTGATGGCGATCGGCGGCGCGTTGGCGGACCAAGACAGCGCGCTGATCCTCGCGGCGCCCTCGCCCACCTTCGCCTTCGTGCTGATCGGTCACGTGGCTACCACCGGGGGCGCCATCGACACCTACGTCGTGGCGGGGTCGCTGTGCGCCGGCGGCTGGGGCTTGCTCGGATTGGTGCTGTACCAGGCGGCGCGCCTCCGGGTGCGGCGCGCGCTGCGCGAGCACGCGCAGGCGCTGGCCAAGCTGGAGGCGGCGCTGGAAGCCGACGAGCAGGCCGCGGGCGCGGGCGCTATCGACAGCCCACCTGTCGACAGCCCACCCGTCGACAACCTGCCCGTCGATGACCCGAGCGCGCAAGCGCATGAGACCGCGAACGCAGGTGAAGCACCCATCAGTCGAGCGCCCCACACCCTCCGGATCGAGGAGCCCGAACGGTGAGCTACGCCGAGGAGCTGCTCACGCCCGCGTTCCTCACCGAGCTCGAGGCGATGCGCCGGCGCCTCGAGCCCAAGGCGCGGAGCGGCGCGAGCGGTGAGCGCGTGAGCCGGCGCCGCGGCGGCTCGGCGGAGTTCGACGAGCACCGCCCCTACGCCCCGGGCGACGATCCGCGGCGCATCGACTGGCTCGCCTACGCGCGCACCGGGGAGCCGGTGGTGAAGCAATTCCGCGCGGAAGAAGACGTCGTGCTCCGGCTCCTGCTGGATGGCTCGGCGTCGCTCGGCTTCGGGGAGCCACGCAAGATCGACACCGCGCGGCGCCTGGCCGCCGCCATCGGCTACCTCGCGCTGGCCGGCTCGCAGCGCGCCCAGGTGCTGATCGCAGGGGGGCGTGAAGGGTCAGCTGGGCTGACTCAAGTGGCCGCGCCGAAGCGCGGTCGCAGCGCGCTCGCGAGCCTCTTGCGGGAGCTCGTGCGGGTGGAGCCGCTCGGTCAGGTCGACTTGAGCCGCAGCTTGGATCAAGTGCAGCTCGCTGCGCGGCGCCCGGGACTCCTCGTGGTGATGAGCGACTTTTACGACGCCGGCCCGGTGCTCCAGGCGCTGGGGCGGGCGCGCGCCGCGGGTCACGACCTTTGCCTGATCCAGATCTTGAGCCGCGAGGAGCTCGAGCCCGAGCTGGAGGGTGACTTCACCTTCGTGGACGCCGAGACGGGGCAGCGGGTCGAGCTCACGTTGGACGCCGACGCGAAGGACGCCTACGTGGCGCGGCTCACGGGCCTGATCGAGGAGCTGCGCGTCTTCGCCCGGCGTCACGCGGCGTGCTACCTCCGCGTCGTCAGCGGCGAGCCCCTGGAGCCCGTCGTGAGGCGCTTCGTCGCACGTGAGGTCGACTGAGTGGACGATGACGCGCTGATCCGTGAGGCGCTCCGTGTCTACCGCCGCTACCAGCTGGAGGTGGTGGAGGGGCTCGATCTCTGCCCGTGGGCAGAGCGCGCGCGGCGCGAGGGGCGGGTGTCGGAGCGGGTGCTGCTCCAGCCACACTCGGCGCTCGAGCCGAGCCTCGCGGCGATCCAGGAGCTGGCCGCGGCGCCCGAGCTCGAGATCGGGCTGCTCATCTACCCGCGCCTCACCCTCGACTACGCGGAGTTCGATCGCTTCGTCGCCGCAATCCGTCAGGGTGACGAACAAAATTGGCCTCTCGGTGAGGTGCCGTTCGCCGCCGCCACCTTCCACCCGGGCGCCGTCCGCAGCGGCGAGGAGCCCGAGCGCCTGGTGCCCTCCATCCGCCGCTCGCCGGATCCCACCATCCAGCTGGTGCGCCGCTCCGTGCTGGAGCGCATGCGTCAGGGCCCGGCGGAGGGCACCCACTTCATCGACCTCCAGAGCTTCTCGTTCGAACAGCTGCCTCGCCCCGATCAGCGCCCGCTGCGCGAACGCGTGGCCCGCGCCAACGCCGAGACGCTGAAGCGCGTGGGCCTCCCCGCCTTCGATCGGATCATCGCGGACATCCGCCGCGATCGCGACGAGAGCTACGCCCGGCTCGGGGAGGCTGCTTCGCCATGGAGTTGAGGAGCCCCCTCGGTCTCGCGCTCGCGGCGCTGCTCGTCCCGCTGATCGCGCTGTACATCCTCAAGATCCAGCGCGCGGTGCGCCCCGTCGCCTCCACCTGGCTCTGGGCAGAGGCGCAGCGCGATCTGCTCGCGCGGAGCCCGTTCCGGCGCCTGGTGCCCCAGGTCCCGCTGCTGCTCCAGGCGCTGGCGATCTTGCTCTTGGCGTTCGCCCTCGCGAGCCCCGCGACGCGCGGCGGGGGCGTGGCGGGCGATCACATCGCGCTGGTGATCGACACCAGCGCCTCGATGACCGCGAAGAGCGGCGACACCACGCGGATCGAGCTCGCGCGGCGCGAGGCGCTGGCCATCGTCGGCGCGCTGAGCCCCGGCACCGAGGTGATGGTGATCGAGGCCGGGCGCGAGGCGAAGGTCACCTCACCGCTCGATCGCGATCGCCGGCGCCTGACCGCCGCCATCCGCCAGCTGGAGGCCCGCGAGGTCGAGGGGCGCCTCACCGAGGCGCTGGCGCTCGCCACCGATCGCCTGCGCTCCCTCTCGGGTAGTCAGCGCATCGTCCTGATTACGGATGGAGCCCTCGCGGATCCATCGGGGCTCGTGAACACCGCGATCCCCCTCAAGGTGATCCAGGTGGGCGAGCCGATCGAGAACACCGCCATCACACGCGTCGACGTGCGGGTGGGGGTGGATCCAGCGACTCGCCGCGATCAGCTCCAGGCGTTCGCCGTGGTGGCGCACTTCGGCGCGAGCCCGCGCGACGTGTTCGTCACCCTCCGTCAGCGCAGCGTCACGGAGCCCCTCGCCTCGCGGCAGCTGCGGCTAGCACCAGGGGAGAGCACACCGGTGGTGCTCACCTTCGAGCCGATGCCGGGCGATCGCGGCACCGGGCTCATCCTGGAGCTGAGCCCGGGTGACGCGCTCGCCGCCGACGATCGCGCCTATGGGCGCGTGCCCGCGAGCAAGAAGCTCCCCGTGGTGATGATCCCGGAGGGCGCCAACCCCTGGGTCCGCCGCGCCCTCGAGGCCGACCCCGACGTGGAGGTGCTGGGAGCCAGCCTCAGCGCCCTCGGCACCGCCGCCCTACCAGCGGATTCACTGGTGGTGATCGACGGCGCCTGCCCCGAGACGCTGCCCCCCGGTGACCTCTTGATCTTGAACCCGCCGCCGGGGCCTTGTCATCGCGTGGTGGTGGGTGACGCCATCGACCAACCCTCGATCACCTCCTGGAACGAGGCCGACGCGCGGCTCCGCTTCCTCACGCTGGATGGCGTCAGCGTCAGCAAGGCGCGGCGCCTCGAGCTCGAAGGTGAGCGCGACGCGCTGGTCCGATCCCGTGAGGGCACCCTCATCAGCGATCTCCCGCTGCCGGGCCGCACGGGCACGCTGATCGGCTTCGATGTCGGTGAGAGCAACTGGCCACTCAAGGCGAGCTTCGTGCTCTTCATCCGCAACCTGGTGGAGCAGGCGCGCGCCGGGCGCGCTCGCGGCGTGAGCGGCGGTGCCCTGACGGGCTCACCCCTTCGCCTTCGCCTACCCCCGGAGGTCCAGAAGGTCGCCCTGACCCCGCCGAGCGGTGAAGAGCAACAGCTCGTCGCGCGCGCTGGCCTCGCCATCATCCCGGACGTGTCTCGGGCCGGCTTCTATCACGCCGCTTGGACCGACAGCGCGCCGGGCAGCGCGCTCGCCGTCGCCAACCTCACGAGCGCCGCGGAGAGCGACACGCGCCCTCGTGAGCTGGTCGCCGCCAGCGCCGCGCAGGCGGGCCCCGGGGGTGATACGGACGCAGCCCTGACACCCTGGCTGTGGCTGCTCGCCCTGCTCGCGCTCGCCCTCATCGGCTTCGACGCCTTCTGGCTCACGCGTCGCTCCCGCGCCCGGGCGCCCTCCGCGCCGCGCGCCCCCACGCGCACCCTCTCGGCGCCGCTAGCTGCTCAGCGCCGTCAGGTACTCGAGGGCGAGCGCGCTGCATCGGGAGGTCCCAGGTGACGCTGGTGCCCGCCCTCATCACTTTGTTCGGCACACTGACGTTCGCCGCCTGGCTGACGTTCGCCGTCCGGCGCCTCGGGCTGCGGCGGCCGATCTTGCTCGTGGGTCACCTGCTCGGCGTAGCTCCCCTCGCCTACCTGGGCCTCGTCTGGGTGGGCCTGGTGCCGGAGCGCTACGTCCGCATCGAGCGCCCCTTCGTCAGCCTGATCGCGGCCCTGGCGCTCGCCTTCATCACCCTGCGGCTGCTCCAGCTGACGAGCCGCGGCACCCGGCGCTGGCTCACGGAGCTGCTCCTCACCACCTCGGCGCTGGCCGCGGCGCTGGCCGCGATGGGGCTCTCCCTGGGGCGGCCCCTCGACCGCCTGGCGGTGCTGATCGCCGTCGACAAGAGCCGCAGCATGGATCTGGTGCCCGACGCCGTCGGTCGTATCCGCACGGAATTACAGGTCGCCGAGCTGAGCATGCGCGAGGACGACCGCATCGGCGTGCTGTCGTTCGCCTCCCAGGCGGCCACGTTGGATCCGCTGAGGCCGCGGAGCCGGCTGCCCGCGCCGCAGGAGGTGGAGATCGGCCGCGACGGCACCGACATCGGCGCCGCGATCCGCCGCGCGCTGGCCGAGGTCCCGGCGGACTCCGCCGCGCGCATCGTGATCCTGAGCGACGGCGTGGCGACGCGCGGTGACGCCCTGGACGCCGCCGCCGCCGCGGTGGCCGCCGACGTCCCGGTGGACGTGGTGCCGCTGGATCAGCGCGTGGTGCCCGACGTGCGCGTGGTCTCGGTGCGCACCCCGAGCCGCGCCAGCGAGGGCGAGGCGATCGGCCTCCGGGTGGTCACCCACGCGACTCAAGACTCCGAGATCGAGATCGAGATCCACAAAGACGGCGAGCGCACCCAGCGCGGGCGCGTGAAGGTGCGCGCGGGGGAAGACGTGGTGCACCTGCGGGAAGAGGCGCCTGGCCCTGGCCTGCGGCGTTTCGACGTGAAAATCACCGCCGTCGACCCCACCCACGACGAGGCGCCCGAGGACAACACCGGCTCTGCCTTCGTCCGCGTCCGCGGCCCCGCCGCCGCGCTGATCCTCGAGGGCGACGTGGGTCAGGCCGAGCCGCTCGCCGCGGCCCTCCGCAACGCAGCCTTCCGCGTCGACGTGGGGAGCGCCACCACCACGCCGGCCGACATCGCCGGCCTCGCCGCTTATGACGTGGTGGTGCTGAGCGACATCCCCGCGCGGCTCCTCTCCCAAGGCCAGCTCGACGCGATCGGGAGCTACGTGCGCGACTTGGGCGGCGGCCTGCTGCTCATGGGCGGCGATCGATCGCTCGGGCCGGGAGGGTTCGGCAAGACGCCGGTGGAGGAGGTGAGCCCGGTGTCGTTCGACCTCAAACAGGAGCGCAAGCGGGCGACCCTGGCAGAGGTCATCATCATTGACTATTCCGGATCCATGGCGGCTTCCGCGGGGAAGCACAGCAAGCTGGAGCTGGCGAACGAGGCCTCGGCGCGCTCGGCGGAGCTGCTCGGCACGGGGGATCGCCTCGGCGTGATGCACGTGGACACCGCCGTGACCTGGACGGTGCCGCTCGGTCCGCTCACCGACAAAGCCGCGATCACCAAGAAGATCCGCGACGTGAAGCCGGGCGGCGGCGGCATCTACATCGACATCAGCTTGAAGGAGGCCTACGCCGCGCTCCGGAGCGAGAAGGTCGCGCTGAAGCACGTGCTCTTGTTCTCGGACGGCGGCGACGCCGAGCAGAAGACGGACGCCTTCAACTTGATTCAGGCCGCCAAGGTGAGCGGCATCACCACCAGCGTGGTGGCCCTGGGGCGCGGCTCGGACGTCCCCGCCCTGGAGCGCATGAGCAAAATAGGCGACGGCCGCTTCTACCTGATCGAAGACGCCAGTCGCCTCCCCGCGGTGTTCGCCCAGGAGACCATCCTCGCCGCGCGCTCGGCGATCAACGAGGTGCGCTTCACCCCCGCCGAGCGCCTGCGCGCCGCGCCCACGCGCGGCGTCGACCTCAGCGCCATGCCGAGCCTGAACGGCTACGTCGTCACCATCCCCAAAGGGCGCGCGCAGGTGCTGCTGGAGGGGCCGGAGGCGGATCCGCTGCTCGCCACTTGGTCAGTGGGTATCGGGCGGAGCGCGGTGTTCACCAGCGACTACAAAGATCGTTGGGGTTCGGCGTGGACCCACTGGGGCGGCGCGCAGCAGCTGTTCGCGCAGCTCGCGCGCGACATCACCCGCGCCGGGGACGATCCCCGCGTGCGGCTCGAAGCCGACGCGGGCGGCGGCGAGCTGCACGTGCGCGCGACGCTGGTGGACGACGATGGCCGCGCCGAGAGCTTCCGGCGCCTCAAGGTGCGAGTCGCGGGGCCCGAGGGCTACCAGCAAGAGGTCGCGCTGGAGGCGACGGGCGCTGGCGCCTACGCGGCGCGGGTGCCGATCGACGTGCCCGGCCCCTACATCGCCACCGGGATCGACGAGCTCTCCAAGGAGCCCGTGGGCACGACGGGCGCGGTGCTCTCGTTCGGCGACGAGCTCCGCCCCACCGGGACGGATCGCGCACTGCTCGCGCGCATCGCCGCGCTCACTGGAGGCAAGGAGCGCGACACGCTGGCTGGGCTATTTCACGATCGGGTGTCGCGGCGCTTCGCCTACCGCGCCATCGACGATCTGCTGATTTGGGTCGCTGCACTGACCTTACTGCTCGGCGTCGGCGCGCGGCGCCTCGCCGTCCCGACCTGGCTCGCCGCGTTACCGGCCCGCCTCCGGCGCAGGCGCGCGCGCGCGGCCCGTCCAACTGAAGACAGCCCCGGTGGTGGCACCCTCGGCGCACTGCTCGGCCGCAAGGCGAAGGCCGACGCGGGGCTCACGCCCAGGCGCGGTGAGCCTGACGCCAGCGTCAGTGTATCGAACTATGCACCGCCCCAACCACCCTCGGCGCCGCGCGCAGCGCCCGCCTACCAGCCCCGCGCGGCGCCCCACCCACGTGCAGCGCCCACGGCGACGTCCGGCGCGCGCGTGACGCCGGGAGCGCCGCCAGCCGCCGTGACGCCAGGCGGCGCGCCTCAGGGCACGAGCGCAGCGCCCGGAGCCCCCGCCGCACCCAGCCGCCAGCTGAGCGCCGCGGAGATCCTGCTCCAGCGCCGGCGCCGCCGCTGACCGAGCCGACGTGCCTCCGCGCGACACTCGCCGCAACCGCCCGCGTTTTGCGGTAGGCTGCGCGGCCGTGCAGCACGCCGCGACCTCCACCCGCCGCCTCACCGTCGCGCTCGCTTCCATCTTGAGCGCCGGGCTCACGCTGGGGTGCACCATCACCACGCGGTCACCCTGTGTCTCTTCGGGGGGCTGCGGGGCGGGGCAGGAGTGCCTCGCCAGCACCTGCGTGCCCGAAGGGGGCGAGCCGGTCGCCGCCGAGAGTCAGCGCTTGGTGCTCACGCCCGGGCGCTGGCTGGTGACCTCCCACCGTGGCCTCGCGGGGCAGCCACAGGCGGTGCACCTGGGCGGCGCCGCGGACGAGGAGCTGCTCCTCGACTTCGCGGTCGCTGGCGCGGTGCCGGGTGGCGCTCGGCGCCTCGAGCGCGCCTTCTTGATCCTGACGCTGCTGCCCGGCGGCGCCGCCAGCCCGGAGCTGGTGGAGGTGTCCGTCGCGCGCTTGGTCGAGCCGTGGCCCAGGGGAGCCGCCGGGCGCAGCGCGCCACGACGCGGGCACCCCATCAGCGCTGGCCTGTCGCGCACCTCGCTCCCGCTCCGCGTCGACGTGACGGCGCTGGTGCAGCGCTGGCTCGACAACCCGCACAGCTCGCACGGGGTGGTGGTCGCCTCCAGCAGCAGCCAGGGCCTACCGCACGCCTACGCCACGGGGCTCGGCGGCGGCGCCGCGCCCCAGCTGGAGCTCTATTTCCACACGGAAATATCTGCGGCCCACGAGCGGCGACGCGCGCGCCCTGAGCGCGGTCCGCGGGCCCGCTCCCGCGAGCGCTCCGAGGGCCGTGAGCGCCCCCGCGATCGGCGTCGGGGCCGCCCCGAGCGCGGCGCGCCGGACGGCAAGCCGCGATCAGGCGAGCCAGCGCAGCCCAGGAGCAGTGCGCAGCCCAGGAGCGGCGCGCAGCCCAAGAGCGCGACGCCTCGGGACAAGGCGCCCCGGGACAAGGCTGCGCCCAATCCCCGCCCCCGGACCAGTCGATGACGTCCCCCGGCCACGCTCTAGCCGATGAGCTCGAGGCGCTGCAGGAGTCGAGCGCGCCGCTGCTCGAGGTGCGCGGGCTCACCACCGCCTTCCCGGGGCGTGGGGGCGGCGCACCGGTGCGCGCGGTGGACGACGTTTCCTTCGAGCTAGGGGCTGGCGAGACGCTCGCCATCGTCGGCGAGAGCGGCTGCGGCAAGAGCATGACCGCCTTCAGCCTGCTCGGGTTGGTGCCGAGCCCGGGGCGCATCGCTAGCGGCTCGGTGCGCTTCGAGGGACAGGAGCTCGTGGGGCTCCCAGAGAGAGCCCTCCGCAAGCTGCGCGGCGCGCGCATCTCGATGATCTTCCAGGAGCCGATGACCTCGCTCAACCCGGTATACACCGTGGGAGCGCAGATCGGGGAGGTGCTGCGGCTGCACCGGGGGCTCTCGCGCCGCGCCGCGAAGGCGCGCGCGGTGGAGCTGCTCGGGCTGGTGGGGATCCCCTCACCTCAGACGCGTGTCGACAGTTACCCTCACCAACTGTCAGGCGGCATGCGCCAGCGCGTGATGATCGCGATGGCGCTCGCCTGTGAGCCCACCTTACTGCTCGCCGACGAGCCCACCACCGCGCTCGACGTCACCATCCAAGCGCAGATCTTGGATCTGCTCCGGCGCCTGCAGTCCGAGCTCGGCATGAGCATCTTGTTCATCACCCACGACCTGGGCGTCGTCGCTGAGTTCGCTAGCCGCGTGGTCGTGATGTACGCCGGGCGCGTGGTGGAGCGCGCCAGCGCGAGCGAGCTGTTCCGCGACCCACGTCACCCTTACACGCGCGGCCTGCTCGCCAGCGTACCCCCCATGGGCGGTGAGAAGCCGCCACGCCTCGCGACCATCGAGGGCACGGTGCCGAGCCTCGCTGCGTTACCGGATGGCTGCCGCTTCGCCGGCCGCTGCTGGCTGCGTCGCCGTGGCTCCGCGGTCGAGGCGCCCCCGACGCATGAGGCAGGCGCACCCAGCCTGCCGACCGACGCCGCGCTGCTGACGCGCTGCGACCGTGAGGAGCCGGCGCTCATGCCGATCGGGGCTACGACGGGTCGTGAGAGCCGCTGCCACTTCGCCGATCAGCTCAGCCAGGGCACCGCGCTCAGCGCCACCTCACCGCTCGCGGAGCCAGGCAGCGGGTCAGGTGCAGGGTCGCCAGGAACAGGATCGTCAGGCACCGCGAAGCAGGGCGAGGCCCTGACATGACGCGCGAGAAGTCCAGCGAACGCGTCACACCCACGGACGATCTGCGCTCGGCGCCGGAGAACGCTCAGCCCGAACCGAGCGCCAGCGAGCACGCCATACCCAGCACAGGCGAAGCGGGCCCGGCGCTGGTCGACAAGAAGGCCCGCAAGCCGCTGATTCAGGCAGATAAGCTGTCCAAATACTTCCCGGTCCGAAGCGGGTGGTTCGGCAAGACCAAGCTCGTCCGCGCGGTGGACCAAGCTTCTTTATACGTCCGCCACGGGGAGACGCTCGGCCTGGTGGGCGAGAGCGGCTGCGGCAAGACCACCCTCGGTCGCACCCTGCTCAAGCTGGTTGAGCCGACGGCCGGGCGCCTCCGCTTGGACGGCCTCGACATCTCCAGGTATTCCGCGCGGCAAATGCGACCGCTCCGCCGACGCATGCAGATCGTGTTTCAAGATCCATACGCCTCCTTGAACCCACGGATGACGGTGCGTGAAATCGTGGCGGAGGCGCTGCAGATCCACCGCCTGGCCGAGAGCCCAGCCGACGAGCTGCGCCAGGTGACCGAGCTGCTCGAGCGCGTGGGCCTCGGCTCGGAGGCCCTGGGGCGCTACCCGCACGAGTTCAGCGGCGGCCAGCGCCAGCGCATCGGCATCGCGCGCGCGCTGGCGGTGCGCCCGGAGTTCATCGTGCTGGACGAGCCGGTGAGCGCGCTCGACGTCTCCATCCAAGCGCAAATAGTCAACTTGCTCCTCGACCTCCAAGAGGAGCTGAAGCTGAGCTACCTGTTCATCTCCCACGACCTCAAGGTGGTGGAGTACATGAGCCACCGGGTGGCGGTGATGTACCTCGGGCGCATCGTCGAGACGGCGCCCGCCGCCTCGCTCTACGAGCGCCGCCATCACCCCTACACCCGCGCGCTCCTGAGCGCCGTCCCCACCCCCGATCCTGAGCGACGCCGGCTGCGCATCCTGCTCGAAGGCGACGTCCCGAGCCCGATCGATCCGCCGAGCGGCTGCAGCTTCCACCCGCGCTGCCCCCACGCGGAGCCCGGCCGCTGCGACGTGGAGGCCCCGCCGCTCACCGAGCTGACACCCGGCTCACACCACCGCGTCGCCTGCTGGCACCCACACCTGTGAGCCGCACCCTTTGAAGCGCGCAGCCCTGGCGCAATAGTCAGCATCCTATACTTCCCTCGAAGCCATCGCCAGGGGGGTTGGGGGTTAGACGGCACCGCAACGAGAGTCGATCGACGCCGACACCGGCGCGACGGTGTGAGTCACTCAACCTGACTCAAGCGCACGCGCTAGCACCCACACCTGTAAGCTAGCTTGACTAAGGCGCCGCCGGCAGCAGCTGGGGCTCCTCCTGCTCGCGTTGCTCCACGGGCGGGCCCGGCTCGGCGCTGGGCGCCAGCGGCGCCGCCGCCGCCGCTGGCTTGCAGTCGCGCGCGCCGAGCTCGGCGCTGAGCCCGCGGGGGCTCGCGATCAGCAGCCGATCACCGCGCGCCGCGAGGATCTCCCCCGCCCCCACCAGCGGATCCGGCAGAAGCGGCTCCCCGAGCGACAGATCGGCGCCGAGCGCCGCGAAGCTCGTGCGATCTCCCACGGTAGCCAGCGCGAGCCACCCCGCGCGCCCCGCCGAGGCCGCTGGGAGCAAGCGCGGCACCCCCGCCCCCACCCGATCGTCCTCGATCACCCGCTGCTGAATTTGCCCCGCCGCGTCCACGCTGGCGAGCCAGATCGCGCGCCGCTCCACGCCTGGCGACGTCGCGTCCTCACGCCACGCGATCCACGCCGAACCGTCAGGTCCTGGAGCCAAATCGAACACCAAGGCATGGCCGCCACGGCTCACGCGCAGCGGCTCCCCAACGCGCACGCCGCTCTCGTCGAGCCGCATCAGCTCCACCCAGCGCTCGCCCAGCTCCACCAAGCTCTCGAGATCGATGTCGGGGCTCGGCTTCCCACCCTGACGGCGCTCGCCGCGCGCGTGCGCCACGTAAGCGAGCCAGTAACCGCCGTCCCGCGAGATCAGCCGCGGCGCCTCCGTGTCAGCCCCCTTGACCGACACCAAGCGCGCCGGCGTCACGCTGCCTGGATCATCCAGACCGAACGTCAGGCTCCAGAGCGTGCCGTGGCCATCCTCTTTACGGAACTCGTCCCACACCAGCACGCCCCGCGTGGCGCCGAGCCCCAAGTCGAAGGCCTGCGACTCATCGTTGCCGATGCGCGGCAGCGCGCCCCAGGTGATCTGCGGCTCCGCCACGAGCTGGCTCACGCTGGCGAGCCGCACGATGGTGCTGGTCGCGTCGTGATCCACCACGCCCACCACCAGGCGCCCATCGCGCGCGCTGAGGCGCGGCGGGTCCACGTCGCCGTGCACGCGCCCGAGCTCGATCAAGCGGCCCCCCGCCGCGTCGGCGGTCACGCTGGCGAGCACCGCGCGGGTCTGCCCCGCCACCGAGCGCAGCGCGGTGACGACGAACCCCTCGCCGTGTGGCGCCGCGCGCCCCACCTCGATCGCGAATGGTAAGTCGAGCGCCTGTTCTCCCGCGTCCACCTCGGGGCTCGGCTGCCCGATCAAGAACGCCGCGCCGCGACTCGGCTCGACGCAGCGCGGAGCCGCCGGCAGGGCCACGCCGCCCTCGGGAGCGCCCGCGTCCGTGACCGGCGCCGGCTTCGATTTGCACCCCAGCGTCCAAGCCACGGGGAGCGCCACGAGCAAGATCGCGAGCAAGCCCTGACCACGCCGCTCACGCCCTGGAGCGCGCTGCTGAGCCTCGGCATCGACCACGCCCCACTCCTACCGCCGACCGACGGAGCCGCCAAATCAACCCGCACAGCCCAGCTCCCCATCCACGAGGACGCCCGACGAATCCACGAAGACACCCAGCGAGCCCGCGCGCCGCCATCCCGGGCGCCACTGAGCGCGCTGCCAAACCCCCGATCGATCCCCGAGATCCAGCGCCGCACGCCGCCGCTCCCGCGACGCCCGGAGCCTGAAGTCCTGCCCCCCAACAACGCCACCCCCGCGCCGAGCCGACGCTGATGGTATGGTCGAGCCCGGCTCGGAGCGTGAGCCGCGAGGGACCATGCCGAAGGGCAACCGAACCCAGACCTACACCCCCAACCCGCTGCTCCACGCCCTGTACGGGCGCTTCTTCGACCAGATCCAGGTCGACGAGGCGTGGGTGAAGAAGGTCCGCGACGTGGCGGCGCGTGGCACGGTCGTCTACGTCCAACGCAGCCTGAACCTGATCGACTTCCTCGCGCTGGATCACCTCACCAAGCGCTACGGACTGCCGCAGATCGGCTTCACCAACGACCTTCGGCTCGGCGTGCTCAGCCCCATGAAGCAGAGCCCCTGGAAGGCGCTGTTTCGCGGCCCCGAGCCGAGCGAGTCGGAGCAGCTCCGCGCCGCCCTCGAACAAGGCAGCTCAGCGAACCTCTTCTTGAAGCGCCCGCCAGGCGTGCTCGACGTCGCGCTCGGCGCCAGCCACGGGCGCGGGCTGCGCGAAGGGGACGCGCTGATCCAGACGCTGATCGAGCTGCAGCGCGAGTCGCCGCGGCCCATCTTGCTCGTGCCGCAGGTGTTCGTGTGGAGCAAAGGGCCCGACACCCGCGGCATGCACGCCATCGACCTCTTGCTCGGCCCCCGCGAGTGGCCGAGCCCGCTGCGCACGATGGGTCAGTTCCTCTACAACTACCGCCACGTCGCGCTGCGCGCCGCCGAGCCGCTGGACCTCCATCAGTTCCTCGAGAGCTCCACTGACCTGACCGATGAGGTGCGGGTGCGGCGCGTCACCTACGCCCTGCTCCGCCGCGTGGAGCGCGAGCGCCGGAGCGTCACCGGCCCCGCCGAGAAGCCCCCCGACCGCGTGCGCCTCGAGATAGCGCGGAGCCCCAAGCTCCAGCACGTGATCCAAGAGCTCGCCGGCGATCGCCCGGCGGATCGCGGCGCGCTCACCGGGCAGGCGCTGAGCATGCTGCGCGAGCTGCAGGCGGCGCCGGAGACGGGCGCGGTGAAGGCGATGGAGGTCGCGCTCGACCGCGTGTTCAAGAAGATCTACGCGGGCGTGGAATATAACCGCGCGGAAATAGAGCGGATCCGGGAGCTCGCCAAGGAGGGCACGCTGGTGCTGCTCCCCAGCCACAAGAGCCACGTCGACTACCTCATCTTGAGCTACGTGTTCAACGAGGAGAACCTGCAGCTTCCGCTGATCGCCGCGGGTGACAACCTGAACTTCTTCCCGCTGGGCCCGCTGCTCCGGCGTGGCGGCGCCTTCTTCATCCGCCGCACCTTCAAGGGGGACCGCCTCTACGCGGCGGTGGTGGACACGTACATCCGCCGCCTGATCAAGGACGGCTTCCCGCTCGAGCTGTTCCTGGAGGGCGGCCGCAGTCGAAACGGCAAGCTGCTCCCGCCCAAGCTCGGGCTGCTCTCGATGATCGTGGAGGCCGCGCTTCAAGTGGAGAGCCGTCAGGTGCACTTCATCCCGATCTCGATCGGCTACGAGCGCATGGTGGAGGCCAAGAGCTACGAGCGCGAGCTCGGCGGCGCCGAGAAGCAGCGGGAGGACGCGGGCGGGCTGCTCCGCAGCACGGAGGTGCTCCGTCACCGTTACGGCCGCATCAACCTCGAGTTCGGCGAAGCGCTCACGCTGAGCGCCGTCCGTGGTGAGCTGGGGCTGAGCACCCGAGGCGAGCTGACCGTCAGCGAGCGCCGCGCGCTGGTGCGGCGCCTGGCCAACCGCGTGATGGATGAGATCAACGCGGTCTCCGCCGTCACCCCGGGCGCGCTCACCGCCCTCACCCTGCTCAGCCACGACCGCCGCGGCATCAGCCACGATGAGCTGGTGCAACGCGCGAGGAGGCTGCTCGCGGTGCTGCGCGAGGTGGGCGCCCGCGTCACGCCATCGCTCGCGACGCCGAGCGGCAGCCTGCGCGCCGAGGCGATCCGCGAGTCGATCCAGCTGTTCATCGAGGCGGAGCTGGTCGAGGCGCACGATCCGCTCGCGCCCGCCCCGGTGAAGCGGGAGCGCCGCAAGCGCCCGCGCCACGAGGCGCCGCGCGAGCTCATCTACACCTTGCCCGACAGCGGGCGCGTGAGCCTCGACACCTCGAAGAACATGATCATCCACTTCTTCGTGGAGCGCGGCCTGATCGCGCTGGCGCTGCGCCCAGAGGACGCGCGCCCGGTGAATCGTCAGGTGGTGCGCGAGCGCGTGCAGCGCCTGTCGCGGCTGTTCAAGTTCGAGTTCCGTTTCCACGCAGATAAAAGCTTCGACCAGATCTTCGACGAGACGCTGGCGTCGATGTTCGAGGCGGGCGAGGTGGAGCTGGCCGCCGCCGATCAGCTGATCCCAGGCCCCGGGCGCCTCGACTGGAGCGGCAAGGAGTGGCTCATTTGCTACGCCAGCTGCCTCCGCAACTTCTTGGAGGGGTACCAGGTGGCCGCGCGCGGCCTGCTCGCGCTGGTGAAGGGGCCGCTCACCGAGAAGGAGCTCGTCAAGCGCTCGCTGGCGGTCGGCAGTCGCATGTTCCTCGCCGGTGAGCTCGAGCGCCGCGAGGCGGTGAGCAAGCCCTTGGTGCAGAACGCGCTCCTGGCGCTGAGCGATCAAGGCTACCTGAGCCAGAGCGGCGACAAGCTGGAGCTCACGGAGTCCTTCCAGAACCCCGCCGCGGTGCGCGCCATCGAAGGCCGCATCGCTGGCTACCTCGCCGGGGGCTTCGAAGAGTGAGGCTCCTTCCAGGCGCCCTCTTCAGCGCGCTCCTCCTAGGCTGCGGCAGCGTCCCCACGCCGCTGGCGCCCGGCCTCGAGGGCAGCGTGGGGGTGCCCCACGACGGCGTGCAGACGGGCGCCCTGGAGCTGCCGCGCTCCGGGCCCGGCTTCGTCCGCTACCGGCCCTGGAGCAAGAACTACTGGGGCCGGCCCGAGCTGGTGCGCGCCTTGATACGCGCGGCGGAGACGGTGACCCGCGAGCATCCGGGCGGCGCGCCGCTGGTCCTCGGCGATCTGTCGGCGGAGCACGGCGGCAAGATCCCGAATCATCGCTCGCACCGCACCGGGCGCGACGTGGACTTGCTCTGGTACCTCACCACGCCGGACGGCGCGCCGGTGCCGACGCCCGGCTTCGTCCGCGTGGGCAGCGATGGCCTCGCGCAGGTGGAGCAGGACTTCTTGGCGCTCGACATCCCGCGCATGTGGGCGCTGGTGCGCGCGCTGCTCAGCGACGCGGAAATAGGGGTGCAGTGGCTGTTCGTCAGTCAGCCTATCGAAGCCCTGCTCATCGAGTACGCGATGGCCAAGGGCGAGCCGGACGCGCTCGTGTGGTACGCCCAAACGGTGCTGCACCAGCCGCGGGACAGCGCGCCTCACGACGACCACATCCATATGCGGATCGCCTGCAGCCCTAGCGCGCAGGTGAGCGGTTGTCAGGGCGGCGGACCAGCCTGGGAGTTCTTGCCCCCACCGCCCGCGCTCGAGTTGAGCGACGACGCGCTGATGACGCTGATCGCCGCGGGCGAGCCGCCGCCGAGCGACGAAGACAGCTCCACTGACGTCGAGTCAGCGGGCGAGCTCGTCAGCGCGCTCGAGCATCAGCCAGGGCACCTGAGCGGCGCCCAAGCGGGCACAGCGGGGCACGCCTCACCGCTCGCCATACCAGTCGTTCACGCGAGCGCGAGCCCCCGCCCGCTGTTGGACCCGCCCGTGTGCCGTCAATGGGCGGATCGGTGAGCGGAGGTCGCCGCGGGGGAGCGCTCTACCATGGGGACTGCCTCGAGGTGCTCGCGGCGCTGCCGCCCCGGCGCCGCTTCGACCTGGCCTACCTGGACCCACCGTTCGCGACCCAGACCCTCTTCGGCGCGCGTCAGGAGCGCGGCGAGCGCAGCCGGGGAGAGACCGCTTACCGCGACGTGTTCCCCAGCGTGGACGCTTGGGCCGCGGTGATGCGGCCACGGCTCGTCGCGATCGGGGCGCGGCTCAGCGCTCAGGGCAGCCTGTGGCTGCACCTGGATCACCGCTTGGTGCACGACGCCAAGTGCCTGTGCGACGCGCTGTTCGGCCGCGCGGCGTTTCGCGGCGAGGTGATCTGGGTGCCGGGCAACGGCGCGCGGGGCGGCCACGGCCCCCGCGTCACCCATCAGACGCTGCTCATCTACGCGCCGCACGGCGACCTGCTCTGGAACGCAGCGCACGCGAGCCTGCGCGAGCCCTACGCCGAGATCAGCCAGCAAAGGCACTTCCGCCACGTGGACGCCGACGGGCGCCGCTACCGCGAGCGCGTCGTCCGCGGCAAGGCGTACCGCTACTTCGCCGACGTCGGCCGGGTGCGGAGCAGCGTGTGGGACGACTGCCCCGCGATGCGCGCCAACACCCCCAGGAGCCGTGAGACCACGGGCTACCCCACCCAGAAGCCCGAAGCGCTGCTCGAGCGCGTCCTCCACGCGGCGACGAACGAGGGCAGCTGGGTGCTCGATCCCATGTGCGGCTCCGGCACCACCCTGGCCGTCGCGCGCCGCCTCGGGCGGCGCTTCGTGGGCATCGACAGCTCCCCCGTCGCCGCGCGCGTCGCCAGCGAGCGCCTCAGTATCCCCGCGGAAATCATTGGGGTCACGCGCCGCGCGCGGCCGCGAGCACGGCGTCCACCGCGCTCGGGTTAGCCAGGGTGCCTGGGTTGATCACGCGCTCGCGCGGCGCCCCCGCGAGCAGCCGCTTGATCGGCACCTCCAGCTTCTTGCCGCTGATGGTGCGCGGCACGTCCGCCACCGGGATCAACCGATCCGGCACGTGCCGCGGGCTGAGCTCGGTGCGCAGCGCGCGCTTCAGCCGCGCCGCGAGCTCCTCCGTGAGCTCCTGCCCCGGCGCGAGCACGACGAACAGCCACAGCTCGCCCTCTTGCTCCAAGGTGCCGGTGTCCACCACCAGGCTGTCGGCGAGCTCACTGAAGCCATCCACCACGCGGTAGAACTCGCTGGTGCCCATGCGCACGCCGCCGCGGTTCAGCGTGGAGTCGCTGCGCCCGTAGATCACGCAGCTCCCACGCGGCGTGAGCTTGATCCAGTCGCCGTGGCGCCACACGCCCTGAAACGTCGAGAAGTAAGCCTCGCGGTAGCGTTCCCCGCTCGCATCGCCGAAGAAGCCGACCGGCATCGATGGCATCGGCGCCCGCAGCACCAGCTCCCCCACCTCATCGATGACGGGCTCGGCGCTGGGGCCCCACGCCTCCACCCAGGCGCCCAGCTCCGCGCACTGGATCTCCCCCGCGTGCACCGGGAGCAGCGGGCACGAGCCGACGAACGCCGTGCACACGTCCGTGCCCCCGCTCACCGAGCCCAGTAAGACATGCTCGCTGACTTCTCGATACACCCAGCCAAAACCGTCCGCCGGCAGCGGCGCCCCCGTGCTGCCCAAGCCGCGCAGCCGCGATAGGTCCACCTCCTGACCAGGCCTGAGCCCCGCCTTGCGGCACGCGATCAAATACGGCGCGCTGGTGCCGAAGTAAGTCACCTGGTGCGCCTCCGCGAGGCGCCACAGCCGCCCCAAATCCGGGTGCCCCGGGCTCCCCTCGTAGAGCACCACCGCCGCGCCGACGCACAGCCCGCTCACGAGGTAATTCCACATCATCCACCCCGTGGTGGAGAACCAGAAGAAGCGATCCTTCGGGCCCAAGTCGCAGTGCAGCGCGAGGCTCTTCAGGTGCTCCAGCAAGATCCCCCCGTGGCCGTGCACGATGGGCTTCGGCAGGCCCGTGGTGCCGCTCGAGTAGAGGATGTAGAGCGGGTGCCCGAACGGCACTCGCTCGAAGTCGAGCGGCTCCCTCTCCGAGCGCTCGTCAGTGGCGCTCACTGAAGCGGTCCCCCCATGACCGAGCACCTCCTCGAAGTCGAGCCACCCCTCCGGCGCCTCGGTGTTTCCACGTCGCACCACCACGGAGTGCTGGAGGCTCACGAGCCCCGCGCGGATCTGCGCGAGCTCCTCACGGCGGTCGAAGCGGCGCCCGCCGTACACGTACTCATCCACCGCGAGCAGCACCTTCGGCTCGATCTGCGCGAAGCGATCGAGCACGCTCTTCACCCCGAACTCCGGTGAGGCGCTCGACCACACGGCGCCGAGCGAGGCCGCCGCCAGGAACGCCACCAGCGCCTCCACGTGGTTCGGCAAATAAGCGACCACGCGATCCCCACGCGCGACCCCCAGCCGCCGAAGGCCCGCGCGCGCCCGCCGCACCCGCTCGGCCAGCGCCGCGAAGCTGAGCTCCGTGACGGCGCCCGCCTCGTCCTCGTAGATCACCGCCAGGCGCTCGCTCCGCTCCCGCAGCGCGTGCTCCGCGTAGTTCAGGGTGACCCCAGGGAACCACTCGGCGCCCGGCATCTCCCGCTGCGTGAGCACCGCCTCACGAGATGCCGAGCGGAAATAGCTCGCGTCGAGGGGCGGCGCGCCGGGGTCAGCGCCGTCTGCGACCATCCGCACCTCGAAGTACTCCGCGATGGAAGCCCAGAACGCCTCCACCTCGCCCACCGACCACGCGTGCAGCGCCTGGTAGTCATCGAAGTCGAGCCCCCGCTCCACGCGCAGCCACCGGAGGTAGTCAGTCAGCCTGGCTGACTCGAGCGTCGCCGCGCTCGGCTCCCACAGCAGCTCGCCCTCACGGGTCACCTCCAAGTCCGTCATGCCCCCGTCATAGGGAAACTCGCGAACCGAATCCAGCCCGCCCGCCGGATCGGGCGTCGCCGAACGCGAGCCGAGGGATCACCCGTCACCTCCCAGCGCGCTAGCGGCCTTCTTTTTGGGGGTTGGCTCACGGCGCGCGGCGTCAAAGCCCGATCGCAGCACGCTGGGCGGCGTTCTCGCGGCTGTCTTGGCGGCGCCACAAGAGGCCATCCAAGAGGTAGTGAGTGAACTGCGGCAGCGCCAAGAGCGGCACCAAGAGCGTGAGCCCCAGGTGCCCCAGCTCACCGTAAGGGTCGCCGAACAGCCAGCCGTGCTCGCGCCACACGAGCTTGTCCCAGAACAGCTCCTCCACGAACGCCAGCACCAGCACCGTGCCGAGGAACGCAGCCACCCCGCCGCGCATGAGGTGCGAGCCAGGTGCCCCCGGCGCCAATCGCCGCCGCGCCTGGGCGTAGTGATAGAGCAGCACCAGGTAGGGCACGCCGTGGGCGAGCACGTTGGTGACGGTGAACTCCACGTCGCTATTGGTGGCGACGATGCCGACGTACCAAATGAGCGCCGTGGTGGTGACCACCACGATCTTGCCCACCTGGAGCTCACCGCGAGCGCGGAGCAGCCACAGCTGCCGCGCCGCGAACACCGCGAGCGCCAGCACCCACGCGCCGCGCATCACCGGCAATACGGCGCTCGCCAACGCGCCCACCTGCGCGAAGTCGCCTTGCACGAACCACTGAAAGCGCGTCTCGCTCAAGTGGGCGTGCCAGTGCACGATGGGGTACAGCGTGGCGGCGTACACCGCCATATCGTCAATGACTCTGTCTACTATCCCCTGCTCGGCGCCTGCCCGGTTGGCCCGGGCGCGGTACAGGCCAACCCACCCCACCTGCTGGCGAACGAAGTGGAAGACAGCGACGTAAGCGAGCACCCGCCAGAACCACAGCGAGCCTTGGCTGTAGAGCGCCACACCCATGCCGTAGGCCAAGGCAGGTGCCAACCAGTAGCGCAACCGATGTCGCCGCAGCTCCTCCGGATCGAGGTAGGTGCGAAACAGGGTGGACCACACGTGGGCCACGTCGACGCCCAGCACCAAGAGCACCCAACCCCACGCGGGCAGCTCACCCGGCGCGAGCCCCGCGCTCCGCAGCGCGAACAACAAGGCGAAGGCGAGCAGCGTCGTCCCACCGAACACCAGCAGGTCGACCTCACGACCCCACAGCCACGGCCCGAAGCGAGCGCGCGGCGCCGGCTGAGACGCAGCGACGGCCGGCTGAGACATGGAAGGTACTCTAGAGCACCGTCCGATCGCCGCCAAACGGGCGGTGCGGCTTCCTCCCCGGTGCTCTTTCTCTTTTGAGCACGACGAACGGTAGCCCGCTCGTCGCGCTGGCCTATGCTCCCGCGATGCAGCGAGACCTCGCGTGGCTGCTCGGCGGCCTCGGGCTCGTCAGCGTGGCGTGCGATCCAAGCCCGAGTGAGCCGCGGCCTGGCCCCGGGGCATCGGCAATGCCCCTGACGACCGCGAGCTTCACCCCCACGGGCAGCGGCAGCGCGGGCGAGATCCCACACCCGCCCGCCGGCCGCTGGTGCGCCGCGCCAAGGACGACCAACGCCATGCGCTTCGTCGGCTCCCCGGAGGTCGAGGGCTGCGCGAAGTTCATCAACGGCGAGGAGATCCCCGCCGGGCAGGACCGCACGCCGGAGTACATCGGGATGCCGCGCAGCACGATCGGCTTCCACGATCCCATCCTGAGCAAGATGCAGCGCACGGCGCAGGGCAACGTCCCCATCTGCTGTTACAACTGGCGCGAGAAGGCGCCGGGGGGTCGCCCGCTCGTGCTGGGTGGCGTCGCCTGGTTCGTGCGCCCGCTGCTCGCCACGCTGCACGAGCCGAGTGAGGCCAGCCCGCTGGCGGCGCTCGAGCTCCCACCGGAGTCCGAGCGCCCGCGCCTCGCGCGCCATTTCTTGGAGCAAGCCGCCCTGGAGCACGCGAGCGTCGCCTCCTTCCTGCGCGCCCGTCGGCTGCTGGCCTGGCACGGCGCCCCCCGCGAGCTCTTGGAGCGCTACCGAGCAGCCAGCCTCGAAGAGCAGGCGCACGCCGACTCCTGCCTCGGCATCGCGCGTCGCTACGGCGCACCCGCGCTCGGCTTCCCGGAGCTCGAGCTGCCCGCCCCCGCCCCCACCACCCTGCAAGAGCTGGCGTACGCCACCCTCACCGAAGGGCTCGAGCCCGAGGCCTCCGCCGCCCTCGCGCTCCACCGCGTCGGGATGGCGGCGCGCTGCCCCGCGCTGGCGCGCGTCCTGCTCCAAATCGCCCAAGACGAGCTCGGCCACGCGCGGCTCGCGCTGGACACCCTCGGCTGGTGCCGTCGCCGCGGCGTCGACATCGCGTCGCTCGCCAGCGCCGCGCGGCGCGCCCAGGAGCAGTCCGCGCCTCCACCGCAAAAGGCCGTGAGCCTGCCCAAGCCGAGCCCCCTCGGCGAGCTCCACGAAGCCGACTGGCCAGCGCTCCGCGCCTGGTGCTGGGAGCACGCCCTCACCCCCGCTCTCAAACAGCTCAGCTGACCGTAGAGGCAGGCCCCCGTGCCTGCCCTCAATCGCAGTGCCCCTGTTCACCACGGGTGGCCCTCACCGGCCATCCCCAGCGCGGCGTCGACGCGCGCTCTCCCGAGCCGTTCGCCGGCGAAGCGGCGGGAAACCGACCTGCTCGAGCGTGGCCGCGTCGTCGCCCTACCCCTGCGGGCGTCGTCTCGAAACGACACTCGCAGGCGGGCGATCCCTTTCAAGTCTGAAGGCCTGGCTCGCTGCCGCCGCGGGTGCTGGTCCGGAGTTCGCCCACTTAGCCCCGCCCCAGGGCAGACGGCCGACATCTCTCGAAGGTTGGCCCGCGCGCTGCATTGGGCCTCGGCAGCTATGATCTCCATCCCTTCCCCAAGCCAACGTCCGCCGGCATTGATCGGCACCAGCCCACCCACCCTGCGCCTCCAAGAGCAGGTGCTCCACGCCAGCCGTACCCACAGCCACCTGCTCATCGTCGGCGCCACCGGCACCGCGAAGAGCTCCGTCGCGCACGCCGTCTGGGCCGGACGCGGCGGGAGTGAGCCCCAGGCGTTGCTCAGCTGCCTCGCCTGTGACCCCTCACAGCACGAGCAGCAGCTGTTCGGCGATGGTGAGGATCCCGGCCTAGTGGAGGCGGCTCGCGGCGGGGTGCTGCACATCACCCACGTGGACCAGCTGAGCCTCGCCGCGCAGCGGCGACTGGCAGCGGCGCTGCCGAGCCTCGACCTGCAACTGATCGCCTCGAGTCGGCGCGCACCCGAGGAGGCGGGGGGCAAGGCGTTCGCGCCCGAGCTGGTGGCCCGATTCGGCGCGCCGGTGGAGCTCGCGCCCCTGAGCGAGCGCAGCCAAGATTTGCCGGCGCTGATCGCCCTCTACATCGCGGAGCTCGCGGTCGCGGCGCGTGGCCCGATGCGCCTCCACCCCGACGCGATGGCGGCGCTCACCGCCTACCCCTGGCCCGGCAACGTGCGCGAGCTGGCGAGCGTGATCCAACACGCCCTGCTCTGCACCGAAGGCCCCGAAATCCAGCTGCGCGATCTGCCCGCGGCGATCCAAGGCGCGCGCCCCCAGAGCGAGGAGCCCGAGGTGCTCGACCTCCGCGTGCTCGAGCAGCGCGCGATCCAGCGAGCGCTCCAGCGCACGGGCGGCTGCATGGCGCAGGCCGCGCGCCTGCTCGGCATCGGGCGCGCCACCATCTACCGCAAGCTGGCGGCGAATCCCAACATCGGTGAGCTGGGCAACTGAGGGACGCCGCGACGGGTAGTCAGTCTGACCGGGCAGTTAGTCTGACTGATGGCAGACCGAGAGCGCAGGCGATGGGCAGTGAGTCTGACGATGGCAGACTCACTGCCTCACGCGGCTCGCGCCTTCATCGAGTCTCCATCGAGCCCGGCGCTTCACCGAGCTCGAGTCTCCCTGCGGCTCAGGACTTGAGCGTGCCGACCACGCTCGGCGGCCGCGCCGCCTGCACCTTGCGATCATAGTAGTGGTAGGTGTGGCGGCGGCCCAGCTTCTGCTCCCGCGCGGCGGCGGCGAGCGCCTCCTCTTCCGGGGTGAGCGGCGGCTCGATCTCCGGGCTCGCGCGGTCGCGGATCACGATGACGTTGCACGGCGCGTCGCGCGCGATCGCCTCGGCGACCGACCCGAACAGCACGCGCCGCAGCCCGCGCCGCCCATGACTCGAGACGCAGATGAAGTCGGCGTCCACCTCGATGGCGATGCGGCGCAGCTCACTCGCCGGGTCCCCTTGGCCCAGGTGGATCACCACCGGACAGGGTAGCTCACCGTTCTGGTGCTTGTAGGCCCGAAGCCAGTCATCCACCCAATCCTGGGTGAAGCGAGCGGCCTCCCCCACGTCCACCACGCGGCCATCCAGCCGCTCGGGGGTGTCCATCTCCGAGGGCACCTCCAGGCGCACCCCCGTCTCGTAAGGGGACGCCACGTGGACCACGTGCAGCGCCTTGGTCTCGCGTTGGCTCGCGAGCTCCAGGGCGCCACTCAGCGCCTTCACGCCGTAGGTTGAGAAATCGATGCCGGCGACCAGGACTTGGGGTTTGGAACTCATGCTTGCACCTCCGGCGCGCACTATTCAGGACGCGTGCCACCGCCCACAAGCCCCAGGGTGCGTCAGTTCTTCCCGTAAAGACACACCGCAGCTCTCACAGGAGGCGCTCGATTTGCGCGCCCCGAGCCGCTCCCAGCCCGCTCCAGCGCCCGCTAGAGCACGAATGACCGCTCCAGAAGGCTTCGCGCGCTACGTTCGTGCTCCGGCAAATTTTGCAGGTTTTTCTCGGGGGGGGTTGGACGGCACCGCACCCAAGCGCGCCGGTAGGGGCGGGTTTCAAACCCGCCCTGCCCCGGCTATCAACCGCGCCGGGGTCATCGTGCCTTGACTCGCAAGACGCCCCACGTATCATCCCGCGCCCTCGCCACCTTAGCTCAGTCGGTAGAGCAACGGTTTCGTAAACCGTAGGTCTCCGGTTCAAGTCCGGAAGGTGGCTCCGCAGAGAACCCAGAGGCTCCGCGCTCTCTACCTCCCCCCACGGGGAGCAGGTGGGGAGCAGCGGGTGCGCCCACTGCGCGAGGAGCTCATCCAGGAGGCGCGCATGACGCTCCCTGATGACCATGTGGTGACCCCACGTTGGCGCGCGTGGTGAGAAGACCATGGGTGAAACGTCGGAAATCTGGTTCAGGTTTGGGTGTTCCGCAGAAGAAGCTGTGAGCAAGATCGCGCGCGTCTTGAGCCTCGAGTTCGAGCGAACTGGCGAAGCGGAATGGAAGTCTGGCCGCGTAGAACAACACCTGCTGCTCTTCCGGAGCAGCAAGGTCGAGACGAGTTTTTTTGTGGATGATGGGGAAGAGCCATGGGCGGGCTCTGACTTTTTGCTCCGCTACCACCGCGGTCTAGGAAACGCGCCAGCCGCGCGCGTAGACTTTGAGCGACTGAAGGTACTCGGGGTGCCAATGAAGCTGAGCATCGACTCCGGTGACACCGAAGCCCACTTCGACCCCACCTCCAAGTGAGCCCCGGAGCCTTCGGCTCACCCGCAGGCCGTGTGATCACGGCGTCTCGCATGACCCCAAGGAGGCCACCATGAGCAAGAAGACTGGAGCAGGGCTCAGCTTCGCAGAGGCGCTGAAGGTATGGAGGTCGCCACGCCGGAGCAGATGGCGTACTTCCGAAGCCAGCAGGCGAGCGACGACGCCGACCGCGAGTTTGGGGCGCCGCCGAAGGGCGGGCGCCCCCGCCAAGGCGCTGTGGTTGAGCCCGTGGCGGGCGCCCGCCGCATGCACGAGGAAGAGTGATGACGACGTATCAGGTGGATGGCTTTGAGTTCGCGGGGATCGCGGCGGGGATCAAGAAGCGCGGCGGGCTCGATCTCGGGCTGATCGCGGCGCGGGGCGGCGCCAAGGTGGCGGGGGTGTTCACGCAGAACCTGGTGCGCGCGGCGCCGGTCACGCTGTGTCATCAGCGGGTGCAGGCGGGGGAGGCGCGCGCGGTGCTGGTGAACAGCGGCAACGCCAACGCCTGCACCGGTGAGCCCGGGCTGCAGGCGGCGCGCGACACGACCCAGGTGGTCGCCTCAGCGCTCGGGGTGGATCCCGCGCAGGTGCTCCCCTGCTCCACCGGCGTCATCGGTCAGCTGTTACCCACCCAGCGCATCGCGGAGCACGCGGCGGCCTTGGTCCAAGCCTTAAGCCCCGAGGCGGACGCCTTCTCGGAAGCCATCCTGACGACCGATCGCTTCCCGAAGGTCGTCAGCACAACCTTCGACACCACCCTGGGCCCAGCGCGCCTGCTCGGCATCGCCAAGGGCGCCGGGATGATCCACCCACAGCTTATGGATGGCCTGCCCCAGGCCACGATGCTGAGCTACCTGCTCACCGACGCCCAGGCGCCGAGCGAGGCGCTGCGGCGCGCGCTCATCGCGGCGAGCAAGCACACCTTCGATGCCTGCAGCGTGGACGGCGACACCAGCACCAATGACACCGTGCTGCTGCTCGCCTCCGGGCGTCGTGGGGAGCCGCGGGCTGGCGCGCTCGAAGCGGCGCTCGACGAGGTGTGTCGCGAGCTGGCGCGGCTGATGGCGCGCGACGGCGAGGGCGCGGAGCACTCGGTGGACATCACGGTCACCGGGCTCGCGTCGGACGCAGAGGCTCGTCAGGTGGCCACCGTGATCAGCACCTCGCTGCTGGTGAAGACGGCGCTGTTCGGCAGGGACCCGAACTGGGGCCGCCTGCTGGCGGCCGCGGGGCGCGCGGGGGTGCCCTTCGACCCCGCGCGCGCCCGAATCCAGATCGGCGAGGCCTTGGTGTGCGACCAGGGCATGGCCACGGGCGGCGACGCCGAGGCGCGAGCCACCGCGGTGATGCAGGCGGAGCACTACGGCATCACCGTCAGCTTGGGTGACGGTCCAGGGCGCTTCACCTACACCACCTGCGATCTCGGTCATGGCTACGTCGACGTCAACGCGGGCTACCGGAGCTAGTCAGTGAAACTCACCGACGCCATGAACAGGGCCGCGCGGCTGACCACCGCGCTCGCCCTGCTCGCGGCGCTCGGCGCCTGCACCCAGACGAGCCGCGGCACCATCGGCGCGGTGCTGGCGCAAGATCCTGGAGGCCGGGTGACCCTGCGGGAGGTGCCGGAAGATCTCGCGGCGGGGCTCGCCGGGCTCGCTCCGGGCGACGAGCTGATCCTGATCGACGGCCTCGACGTGCGCCGCATGGACCCGAGCGCGGTCCACCGACTGCTCAGCGGTGAGGTGGGGCAGCCCATCGAGCTCACCTTGGTGCGCGGCGAGGAGGTGCTCCACGTGCGGCTGACGCGCACCCCGGCGCGGCGCCACCGCCAGGCCACGGAGACGGAGGACGCGCGAGGCCCGAGCCGAGCGAGCGACCCGAGCGCGGACGCCGAGGACGCCAGCGGCGCCGACGCGGAGGACTCGAGCGGCCGTGAAGACGCCGTGGAGGACCCTGAAGACGCGGGAGCTGCGGAGGGCTATCCTCCCGCCCCGTGACCCTGGCCTCCGCTGAGCTCTACGAGCTGTTCCTCGGCCTCGCGCCGCTCCGGTTGCAAGCCGCGCGGAGCGCGCTCACCGCCGAAGCGGAGGCGCGAGAGCTGGCGCTCGAGAGCGCGCTCATCCCCTTGGCGGTGGACGCGGCGCTGCTCGGCGCCGACGGGCTGCGCGAGCTGAGCCACGCCGTGAGCGCCGCGGGGCTAGACGCCCCCGAGGCGGAGCTCGAGCGCGCCATCGAGACGCTGGAGCTCTCCGTGGAGGCGCTCGGCGCCGGGGACGAGAGCGGCGCGCGCGTCAACGAGTCGGAGTTGAAGGGGCGCGCAGAGCGCCTCCGCTCGTACCTGAAACAGAGCGCCCCGGCGGGAGACGAGCAAACCCCCCAAACCGAGGCGGGCGACTCCGTTTCCCCATGGCAACCGAAGCTCGACCCCGACATGATCGCGGCCTTCCTCGATGAGTGCAGCGAGCGCCTCGAAGGGCTCGCTGAGCGGCTGCTCTTGCTCGAGTCGCGCGGCGACGATCGTGAGCTCATCGGCGAGCTGTTCCGCGATCTGCACACGCTGAAGGGCTCGAGCGCCTTCGCGGGGCTCACGCAGATGAACCGCGTGGCGCACCTGGCGGAAGATTTGATGGGTGAGCTGCGCGACGGGAAGCGCCAAGCCACGCGTCCGCTGATCGACGTGCTGCTCGAGACGCTGGACGTGCTGCGCCAAATCGTCGATCGCGCCCGCGCGGGCGCGCCCATCGACGTCGAGATCTCGACGCTGCTCGAGCGCCTCAAGGATCCGGAGCGCGTCCCCTTCGCGGCGCCGAAGGCCTCTACGCCAGGCACCTCCACCTTGGGCGCTTCCGCGCCGAGCGTAGCCGCTGCCCAAGGCCTCGCGGCGCCGCGCGCGGCTCAGGCGACGCTCCGCATCGACTTCGAGAAGATCGATCGGCTGCTCAACTTGGTGGGGGAGGTGGTGCTGGCGCGCGGTCAGCTCACCCACGCGGCGGAGTCTCAGAGCGCGCTGGTGCGCGAGCTGGGCCAGCTGCGGCAACGCCTGAGCCGAGGACAGCTCGGGCTGGCGGCTCCGAGCGCTCCGAGCGCCTCGAGCGCGACCTCATCAGGCTCACTGCCCGCGCTACCATCAGGCAATCTGACTTCATCCGCCCCAACGCCAGCGCGCCTCACGGCGGAGGGGCGCGGCAAGGATCAGCTCGGGGACGACCTGCAGCGCACCGAGCGCGTGCTGCGGGAGAGCCAGGGAGATCTGGAGTCGAGCTTGGCGACGCTCGGCCTGGCGGTGAGCCAGCTGCGCGACGACGTCATGAAGCTCAGGATGGTGCCCATCTCGCGGCTCTTCTCCAAGTACCAGCGCACGGTGCGCGAGCTGTCGCACAAGCTGGGCAAGGAGGTCCTCGTGGAGCTCGAGGGCGCGGAGACGGAGCTCGACAAGGTGCTCGTGGAGCGCCTGGAAGATCCGCTGCTCCACCTGGTGAGGAACGCTGTCGATCATGGGATCGAAGCGCCGGACGTCCGCGCCCGCGCCGGCAAGCCGAGCGCGGGTCGCCTGCTGCTCCGCGCGGCGCAGCGCGGGGGTCAGGTGGTGGTCACCATCTCTGACGATGGCGCCGGGATGGATCCAGAGCGCCTCAGGCAGAAGGCGGTGGAGAAGGGGCTGCTCACCCCGACGGAGGCCATGGAGCTGTCCGACGCCGACAGCTTCCAGCTGATATTCCGCGCGGGTTTCTCCACCGCCCAGACGGTGAGCGACGTCTCCGGGCGCGGGGTGGGGATGGACGTGGTGCGCGACGCCATCACCAAGCTGAAGGGCAGCATCCACCTGGAGTCGACGCTCGGGCGCGGGAGCGCGCTCGAGCTGCGGCTGCCGCTCACCCTCGCCATCACGCAGATCTTGGTGGCGCGCGCCGGCGGGGAGCTGGTCGCCGTCCCGCTCGACTCGGTCGCCAGCGCCCAGCACGTCGCGAAGAGGTCGCTCGAGCTGGTGGGTGACAGCCCCTGCCTCCGCGTGGCAGACGAGCTGATCCCGGTCGTCGACTTGGCGGAGGTGCTCGGCTTGGGGGAGCTTGGCAGCGCCGCGCTGGGCGACAACACCGAGCACAGCGTCATCATCGTCGAGCTCGGGACCGAGCGCTTCGGGCTCCTGGTGCAGCAAGTGCTCGGGCGCCACGAGGTGGTGATCAAGAGCCTGGGGCCGCTCCTGGTCGGCACCCCCTGCGCCGCGGGCGCCACCTTGGTCGGCGATCGCATCCTGCTCGTGGTCGACCTGGCCGACGTCGCGGCCCGCGTGCGTGAGGGCGGGCGGAGCCACGCACCCGCGATCCAAGCGAGCACCCCGAGCGGCAGCGGGCGGGTGCTGGTCGCTGAGGACAGCGACGTCATCCGCGAGGCGATCCGCCGCGAGCTGGTCGCCGCGGGCTTCGAGGTGGTGACCGCCTGCGACGGGCAAGAGGCGCTGGAGCTCGCGCTGCGCGAGCGCTTCGACGCGATCTCCACCGACGTGATGATGCCGCGGATGGATGGCTATGAGCTCACGCGCCGGCTCCGGGCCGACCCACGCTACGCCGCGCTGCCGATCGTGATGGTGACCGGCAAGGACGCGCGCCTCGACACGCTGCGCGGCTACGACTCGGGCGCCAGCGCCTACATCACCAAGCCAGCGGACGCCCGCGAGCTGGTGCGCGCCCTGCGCGAGCTGCTCACGCCGCGCTGAGCCTCTCAGCGCGATACAGCCCGGCCTCACGGCGGTGTGCGGTCGCAGCGCACCGCGACCCGCCCAGGTGAGCCTTCATTCTCACGCAAAGCGGTCAAGGATCGCCGGACTCTCGGCCCGCACCACACCAAGAGGCTGTGTTCACAAGCTTGGCGCTCGCTGCTAGGGTCGCGCCCGGTTTCGAGCTAGCCCCTGTGTGAGGACCTAGAATGTCAAGTTACCTGTTCACCTCAGAATCCGTCTCCGAAGGCCACCCCGACAAGATCTGCGACGCCATCAGCGACGCCGTGCTCGACGAGGCGCTGCGTCAAGATCCGAAGAGCCGCGTCGCCTGCGAGAGCTTCATCAAGACCGGGTTCGTGGTCATCGGCGGCGAGATCACCACGGAGGCGTTCATCGATTTCGCGACCGTCGCCCGTAAGACGATCCGGGAGATCGGCTACAGCTCGAGCGCCATGGGCTTCGACTGGGAGACCTGCGGCGTGCTCGTCGCCATCGAGCCGCAGTCGCCAGACATCTCGCAAGGCGTGAGCGAGGGTCAGGGCCTGTTCACCGAGCAAGGCGCCGGCGACCAAGGCATGATGTTCGGCTTCGCCTGCGACGAGACGCCGGAGCTGATGCCCGCGCCCATCGTCTACGCCCACACCCTCACCCGGCGCCTCGCCGAGGTGCGCAAGGCGGGCGACGTCGACTTCCTCCGCCCCGACAGCAAGAGCCAGGTCACCGTGGAGTACGTCGACGGCAAGCCGGCGCGCATCGACACCATCGTGATCTCCACGCAGCACGCGCCCGAGGTCAGCTACGACGACCTGCGCAGCGCCGTGATGGATCGCGTGATCAAGAAGGCGATCCCGAAGCGCCTGCTCGACAACCAGACCCGCTACTTCATCAACCCCACCGGGCGCTTCGTGGTGGGCGGCCCCTGCGGTGACGCCGGGCTCACCGGCCGCAAGATCATCGTGGACACCTACGGCGGCGCGGGCCGCCACGGCGGCGGCGCGTTCAGCGGCAAGGACCCGAGCAAGGTCGATCGCTCGGCTGCCTACTACGCGCGCTACTTGGCGAAGAACATCGTGGCGGCGGGGCTCGCCTCGCGCGCGGAGGTCCAGCTCGCGTACGCCATCGGCGTCGCGCAGCCGGTGAGCGTCCGCGTGGACACCTTCGGCACCGGGAAGGTGGAGGAGGCCACCCTGGAGACCTACCTCCGCGAGCACTTCGACATGACCCCGCGCGGCATCATCGAGGAGCTCGATCTGCTCCGCCCCATCTACCGCGCGACCGCGGCCTACGGTCACTTCGGTCGCAAGGAGTTCAGCTGGGAGCGCACCACGCGCGCCAAGGAGCTGAAGCAGCTCCTGCGCGGCAAGGTGAGCGCAGCGCGCGCCGAGGCAGCGCCCGCACCCAAGGCGGAGAAGACGCCCAAGGCAGCGCCCGCGCCCAAGGCAGAGAAGGCAACGAAGACCGCTGCCTCCAAGGCGCCCACCCCCAAGGCGTCCGCTCCCAAGGCGCAACGCGCACCCATCGCCAAGCCCGCCAAGCCAGCGAAGCCGCCCCAAGCCAAGCCCGCGAAGGCCAAGCCAGCGAAGGCACCTCCGGCACCCCAAGCCACCAAGACGGCCAAGGCAGCCAAAGCCGCCAAGGCTGCGAAGCCGCCCCAAGCAGCAGCCAAGGCCCCGAAGCGCGGCGCGAAGCGGGGCAAGGCCTCGCGCGGCCGCAAGCGCTGAGCCCTGACGCTGCCGTCAGGCACGCTGCGCTGTCAGAACACCACGATGCGACGAACGGCTGACCGTTCGTCGCACCCAGCGCTCATGTGCGTGGGGAACACGCAGTGCAGCAGCCGCTCGTCAGGTGTGCAGCGGGCCGGTGGCGGAGGTCGGGTGCGCCAGAGCGGGAAGACGAGGCCGCTCAGATTGAAACGTTCCGCCACGAGTGCGGTGACGCGGAGAAGCGTCCTGACGTGCTCGCTCGCGCGCGGTCGGCTACATTAGAGTGCCGCGAACCCCGATCGAGGTGCTCTGATGCGTTACGTCGCCCCCCTCTTGGTCCTGGTCCCAGCCCTCGGCTTGGGCTGCTCTGATGCATCTGGCGGCTCCGCCATCGAGCGCGGCGGGAGCGGCGCCGGAGCCCAAGGAGGCAGCGGAGGCGGGAGCGGCGCTCAAGGTGGGAGCAGCGGGGATGGTTTCGGCGGCTCGCTGATCCCGGAGGACGACGCCGGGGGGAGCAGCGGGAGCGGCGGCTCGGGCGGCGGCATCCTCCAAGGCGAGCCCCCGTGCACCGCGGGTGATCCCAACGTCGACCGCGACGGGGACGGCTTCACCCCGGCCCAAGGCGATTGCAACGATTGCACCGAGCTGATGAACCCGGGCGCCTTCGACTTCCCGGGCAACAACGTCGATGAGGACTGCGACGGCGTCAAAGACAATGAGCCTGACGGCTGCAGCACGATGTCGATCGACCTCGCCTCCACCTACCCGGGGGACGCCCTGAGCGCCCTCGACTTGTGCCGCGCGCAGTCGGGCGACAGCTGGGGCGTGCGGAGCGTGGCCTACGTGAAGGCCGACGGCACGAACGGGATGAACTCCTTGAGCCACGGCATCCTCCCCTCGTTCGGGGCGGCGACGCCACGCCGCGGCAACCACATGCTCGCGCTGTCGTCGGGCACCGCACGCGCGGCCAACCAGCCTGGCTACCGTCACCCGTCGGGCGGCCTCTTCGGTGACATGGGTACGCGGAGCGGCCTGCCCGTCGGCTTCCCCGTACCCGCGCCCGCTTGCCCCGGCGTGCAGCCCGGCGCGGGTAACGGCTTCGACCCCGCCGCGATCGAGCTGCGCATCAAGGCGCCCACCAACGCCAACGCGCTGAAGTTCGACTTCATGTTCTACACCTTCGAGTTCCCCGAGTACATCTGCTCGGAGTTCAACGACTTCTTCGTCGCGTTGATGGATCCCGCGCCCCCCGGCGCCATCAGCGCGAACGTGAGCTTCGACAGCCAAGGCAACCCGGTGTCGGTGAACAACGGTTACCTCGAGGTGTGCCAGTCGCAGACCGCCGGCGGTAAGCACTTCCCCTGCCCCCAAGGCACCGCGCTGCTCGCCGGCACCGGGTTCGAGCCCGCCGCCTCCACCGGCTGGCTGCAGACCGTGGTGCCGATCGTCCCCGGCCAAGAGTATCGCCTCCGCTTCGCCATCTGGGACGCGGGCGACGACATCCTGAACTCCACGGTGTTGATCGACAACCTGACCTTCGACGTCACCGACGCCTCAGTGCCGATCACCGAGCCGCCGCCCAAGTAACCGTCAGGTTCGCTGGCCATTGGGCTCGACCGACGTCACTCGTCAGAGGTCCTCACGGTCGGCTCCCCCGCCTGAGCCGCAGCGCTACACATCGAGCAGCGCCTGCCTCACCGGGCTGACTCGTCAAAGACTCTGACCGTTCGGGTTTTGGGGGTTGGGTAACGGCGCACGCCCCGCGAGGCGCACCCCAGCGCCGCGACCCACCGTCAGGTTGGCTCATTGACTGCGGTGCGCGCGGCGGACCCCAGCGGGACCAACCCCAAAAAAAGAAAACGCTCGACGGACGAACCACGCGAGGATCCGCGCTCGCGCTGCGCGACACTCCAGCGCCACTGCTGCAGCCGAAGCGCCACGCCACGCCGCCCGCGCGCTGCGCGCGCTGAAACCTCGCCAAGCCCACAAAAAACCCGTCGCGACCCGGCTGCGAAACACGCCCGAAACCTGCGCCCGCTAGTGATCCGCCCAGCCGGGCTGCGACCGGGAGGAGCCATGAAGAAGGTCGAAGCGATCATCAAGCCGTTCAAGTTGGACGAGGTGAAGGATGCCCTGAGCGAGGTGGGCATCCAGGGAATGACCGTCACCGAGGTGAAGGGCTTCGGCCGCACCGGCGGCAAGAAGGAGATCTACCGTGGGTCGGCCTACGTGGTGGATTTCGTGCCCAAGGTGCGCATCGAGATCGTGGTGCCTGACTCGCTCACGCACCAGGTGATCGACGCGATCGAGAAATCTGCCAGGACCGGCCGCATCGGCGACGGGAAGATCTTCGTCAGTCCGATTGACGAGGCGGTGCGCATCCGCACCGGCGAGCGCGGTGAAGAGGCGATCTGACGCCGCAGCATCCAACGCCGCAGCACCCAACACCCCCATGGAGGAGCACGCCGTGAAGCCCGGCGCTGCACCCCCACCCCAAGGAACATGAGACGTCGGCGAGCGCCGCGCGGGCGATGAACCTGCGCCGGGCTCGCCCTCACCCCCAAGGAGCCAGAGGCAGCTATGACACCCAAGGAAGCGATCGAGTTTGGCAAGAAGAACGGCGCGGTGATGGTGGACCTCAAGTTCACCGACTTGCTCGGTCAGTGGCAGCACACCAGCATCCCGTTCGGCCAGCTGTCGGAGTCCCTGTTCGAGGAGGGCGCCGGCTTCGATGGCTCGTCGATTCGCGGCTTTCAGCCCATCAACCAGAGCGACATGCTGCTGTTGCCGGACCCGACCACGGCGGTGATGGATCCGTTCACGAAGCACCCCACCCTGAGCTTCATCTGCGACATCCAAGACACGCTGACGCGCCAGAGCTACAGCCGGGACCCGCGCTACATCGCGAGGAAGGCCATCGCCTACCTGAAGCAGACCGGCATCGCGGACATCGCGTACTTCGGGCCCGAGGCGGAGTTCTTCATCTTCGACGACGTGCGCTACAGCACCGCGCCCAATCACACCTTCTACCGCGTGGACAGCGTGGAGGGCGCTTGGAACACGGGGGCTGACGAGGGACCCAACCTCGGGCACAAGGTGCGCTACAAGGGCGGCTATTTCCCGGTGTCGCCGTCCGACACCCAGATGGACCTGCGGACTGACATCTGTCTCACGCTGGCCAAGGTGGGCATCGAGGTGGAGGTGAGCCACCACGAGGTAGCCACCGCCGGTCAGGGCGAGATCGACATGCGCTTCGACAGCTTGCTCGCGATGGCGGACAAGCTGATGTGGTTCAAGCACGTGGTGAAGAACTGCGCTTACCAAGCGGGTAAGAGCGCCACCTTCATGCCCAAGCCCATCACCGGCGACAACGGCAACGGGATGCACATCCACCAGAGCCTCTGGCGCGGGTCCACGCCGCTGTTCGCCGGAGACGAGTACGCTGGGATGAGCGAGCTGGCGCTCTACTACATCGGGGGGATCTTGAAGCACTCCCGCGCCCTCGCCGGGATCTCCAACGCGACCACCAACAGCTACAAGCGCCTGGTGCCCGGCTTCGAGGCGCCGGTGAACCTCGCGTACTCGAGCCGCAACCGCTCGGCGGCGATCCGCATCTCCACCTACTCGAGTTCGCCCAAGTCGCGGCGCATCGAGGTCCGTTACCCTGACCCGACGGCCAACCCCTACCTCACCTTCGCGGCGATGCTGATGGCCGGGCTCGACGGCATCAAGAACAAGATCCACCCCGGTGAGCCGCTGGACAAGGACCTCTACTCGCTGAGCCCCGAGGAGCTCCAAAGCGTCCCGGCGATGCCCTTCGGGCTCGATCAGGCGCTGGACGCCCTCGAGGCCGACCACGAGTTCTTGCTGCAAGGCGACGTCTTCACCAAGGACTGCATCCAGATGTGGCTCGACTACAAGCGTGAGAACGAGCTGGCGGTCGTCCGCCGCGCGGTGCACCCGCTGGAGTACCAGCTCTACTACGACGTCTGAGCAGTCGAGTCAGTCAGGCTGACGGGGATACCCGGCGCGCCCTCACGACACCTGAGCCATCAAGTCAGACGGACTGACGGGGGCGCGCCGCGCGCCCTCACGACACCTGGCATCAAGTCAGACGGACTGACGGGGGCGCGCCGCGCAGCGCGCCCTCGGGCTCGTCCCCGAAGCACACCCCCAGGGCGCGGCCCGTTCGCAACAGATCGCTGTCGAACGGCACCGTGCGGACCTTGCCCGCCACCTCTTCCAGCGGCGTCAGCTCCAGCGCCAGCCCGTGGACACTCACCATGCCGCTGTGGTTGGTCTCTGCGAGGTAGTGAGTCGCCGCGGCGCCGAGGCGCAGGCTGAGCAGGCGATCGGACGCCACGGGCGTGCCGCCCCGCTGCAGGTGACCGAGCACCAAGCTGCGCGTCTCCTTGCCGGTGAGCTCCTGGATCTGCTGAGCGACCGTCTCCGCGATCCCCCCCAGCACGGCGTGCTCGGAGAACTTCCCCTTCTGGGTGCGAAACTGCATCGTGCCGCCCTTGGGCCGCGCGCCCTCGGCGACCACGATGATGGAGAACGGCTGCCCGCGCTCCTCGCGGATCCGCACCTTCTCGCACACGCGCTCGATGTCGAACTCGATCTCCGGGATGAGGATCGCGTCCGCGGTGCCCGCGAGCCCGGCATGAAGCGCGATCCACCCTGCGTAGCGCCCCATCACCTCCACCACCATCACTCGCTCGTGGGCCTGCGCGGTGGAGTGCAGTTTGTCGATGGCGTCGGTCGCCGTCGCGACCGCCGTCTGGAACCCGAAGGTCACGTCCGTCCCCGCCAGATCATTGTCGATCGTCTTCGGCACCCCGATCACCCGCGGGAGCCCGCGCTCGAGCAGCTTCGCCGCCAGCCGGAGCGAGCCATCCCCACCGATCGCCACCAAGGCGTCGAAGCCGAGCTCCTTGAAGCGATCAATCAGCTTCCCTGACATATCTGTCGGGACCAGCTCACCCCCCACCGCCCGCGGGTATTGGAACGGATCCCCCCGGTTGGTGCTGCCGAGGATGGTGCCGCCGAGGTGCGTGATGCCGCGCACCGCCTTGCGATCGAGCGGGATGAGGCCGCCCTCCTGCTCCTCGATCAAGCCGCGGTACCCCTGACGGATCCCCCACACCTCCCAGCCGCGCTGCTGGGCGCTGAGCACCACCGCGCGGATCACCGCGTTCAGCCCTGGCGCGTCCCCGCCCCCCGTGTTCACGGCGATCTTTCGGATCATGGCCGGCGATGGTAGCTCAAGCGCGTGAGCTTTGCCTCCCTCGCGCTCGGGAGCTACCCCACCCCCGTCCGCCGCCTCGTCACCCCATGGGGCGCGGGCCGCGAGCTGTGGCTGAAGGACGACGGGCTCACGAGCCCGCTCTACGGCGGCAACAAGGTGCGCAAGCTCGAGCTGATCCTGGCGGACGCCACCGAGCGCGGCGCGCGCCAGGTCGTCACCTTCGGCGCCGCCGGGAGCCACCACGTGTACGCCACCGCGCGCTACGCGCTGACGCTCGGCCTCTCGGTGCGCGCGGTGCTGTTCCCCCAACCCTCGAGCCCAGCCGTCGAGGAGATGCTGCGCGCCACCCTCGCGAGCGGCGCCGACTGCACGCCGTCCTATGAATTGCCACGCGGAATCAAGTCGATGCTCGACCGGAGGAGCTACTTGATCCCCCCGGGCGGCTCCTCGCCGCTCGGCGCCCGAGGCTACGTGGAGGCGGGCCTCGAGCTCGGTCGCCAAGTGCGGGCGGGGGAGCTCCCCGAGCCGGACGAGGTGGTGGTGGCAGTCGGCTCCGGGGGCACCGCGGCGGGCCTGGCGGTGGGGCTGGAGCAGGCGGGCCTCCGCTCGCGGGTGGTGGCGGCGCCCGTCATGCAACCCCACCGCATCGCGCAGGTGTTGGTGCGCCTGCTCGCCCGCCTCACGCGGGGCGGTTGGCGTGGGCATCGCCCGGTGGTGATGGATGCAGCGCACACGGGCAAAGGCTATGGTTGGCCCAGCGCGAGCGCCCAAGAGGCGGTCGAGCTTGGGCGGAAAAATGGCCTCTTGCTGGACCCCACCTACACCGAGAAGGCGTTCGCCACCGCCGTCGGTCGCCTAGCCCCTGCTCACGAGCAGAGGCACCTCAAGCAACGTGTGCTCTACTGGCATACTCTCTCCTCGTGCGCTCCCCTAGGCCCTGGGCCTGAGTCCACGCTGCCGCCTCGCTTTCGGCGGCTCCTGACCTCGACCTAGCGTCCCTCTGCCCCGCTCCTCAGCGCCACGCCCACGAGCCCTCGCATCGATGCCCCCCTCCAACACGTCCAAGGTCCCCGCCGGCACGGTGCTGGCGAGCAAGTACCGGATCACCAAGGAGATCGGCCGCGGGGGTATGGCCGCCGTCTACGAGGCGGAGCACATCGAGATCGGCAAGCGCGTGGCCGTGAAAATCCTCGCAGCGGAGCTGGTCAACTCGCGCGTGGTGCTCGGTCGGTTCTTGCGGGAGGCGCGGGCCACCGCGGCGATCCGCAGCCCCTACATCTGCGACGTCTACGACTCGGGCGAATGGGGCGATCGCCCCTTCTTGGTGATGGAGCTGCTCGAGGGCGAGAGCCTGTACGAGCTGCTCTCGCGCGAGCGACGGCTCTCGGTGGATCAGGCGCTCCGCATCGCCACCCAGACCGCCAAGGGCCTGATGAAGGCCCACGGCGCGGGCGTCGTGCACCGCGACCTCAAGCCTGAGAACATCTTCATGGCGCTGACCGAGGAGGGCGACACCGTCGCCAAGATCCTCGATTTCGGCCTCGCGAAGTTCTACGAGCCGGCGAACGAAGGGGGTGAGGCCACGCGGCTCACCCGCGAGGGCGCGCTGTTCGGGACGCCGGCCTACATGGCCCCCGAGCAAGCGAAGGGCCAGGGGGAGGTCGACCACCGCTGCGATCTGTGGGCGCTCGGCTGCATCGTCTACGAGTGCCTCACGGGCCGCACCGTCTGGAACTCTGACCAAGGCGTCGCGATGATCCTCGCGCAGATCGCCGGCGCGCCCATCCCTCGCCCCTCACGCCTCCGCCCCGACTTGCCCGGCGGCTTCGACGACTGGTTCCTCAAGGCGCTCGAGCGCGACGCCAACCGCCGCTTCCAGTCCGCCAAGGAGTTCGCGATCGCGCTCGAGCGAGCGCTGAAGCCTGTCCCCGGCGCGCTGAAGCGCGCGACGCTCCACAGCGAGGAAGAAGGCCAGGTGGTGGACGCCCTGGTCGATCCGCTGCAGCCCGACTCATGGGACGGGATCGCGGGGCAGCGTCCGTCGCTGGCCCAACCCTCGAGCGCGACGGGGGAGGAGGCGCTCGCCCCCGTGGTGCCCGAGCCGAAGGTCGCTCCCCCGCCGGCGGCGCGCAGCTCGGGCTCGGAGAAGGCCGTCGCGGTGCTGCTCTTGGTGACCGCGGTGGCGATCGGCGGCTACGTGTTCTGGCTCTACGTCGTGCACCCGCCGGAGCCCACCGCCGCCGCGCCGCTCCCCACCAGCTCCACACCGACTGCCCCGAGTGAAACGGCGCCTCAACCCTTGGCGGCGACTCCGACCGAGCCGCTGGAGGCCGCGCCCTACGCGCTGCAAATCGCGTCCGCCCAGCAGCTGCTGAACAGCGACAAGCACGCCGAGTCCCTCGCCATGTTCCGCGAGGCGTTCAACGCGGGCGGCACCCGCGTCGCGCGTGGGCTCTTGAATCAAGCGGGCACCGCGCTGCGCCCCGAGAAAGGGCGCTGTCGCCTCACCGGCCTCAGCCGCCCTCGCCCCTACGACAACACCGCCCGCCCCTCACGCACCACGGCCGCGGTGTCGGACACCGGCACGCTGTTCGTGTGGGTGGACAACCACGAGGACTCGCGCCGGCGCCAGGCGTTCGGGGTGCTCTTGGACGGCGCCTTGCGGCGCGTCACCCCAGCGCGCGGGCTCACCCCGGAGGCGGAGAGCGCGGGCCAGCCTCAGCTGATCCCCGCCGGGGACCGCCTCGCGCTGCTCTACTCGGACAGTCAGGGGAAAGATCCAGGCATCTACGCGCGCCTCGTCGAGCGTGATGGCCGCATCGCAGGCCCCGCGCGCCGCATCTCCAAGCCGACGCAGGGGGAGGTCTCCTCGAGCCTGGCGCGGCTCGCGGACGGCACGTTCTGGGCCGTGTGGCAGGAGAACGAGCAGGGCGATTTGATCGCGCGCCACCTGGACGCCGAGCTGAAGCCGCTGGCAGAGGCCGTCCAGCTCACCCGCTTCGGGCGCACCGATCAGAGCGCGCGGCGCCCGGCGCTCGACGTCGCGCATGGGCGCCTGCACATCGCCTTCGAGCTCGGCAAGCCACGCATGAGCTCGATCAACGTCCTGACCATCGCCCTCGACGACCCGCAGCTGAAGCGCGGCGTCGAAGGCGCCGAGAAGGACGTGAAGCACGTGGGCACCCTGCACCGCGCCAGCGCCCAAGAGGGCCGTCACGCCGAGCCGCGCATCGCCTGCACGGAGGGTGGCTGTTACGTGGTGTGGGACGACGAGAAGGCGGGTGCGATGGCCGCCTACTACGCGAGCTCGTCGAGCGAGCCGATCTGGCGCCGAGAGATCGCGGCGCTCGGGAACCGCCCCTCCGCCATCTCGAATGGAAAAGAGATCGCGGTCGCGTGGTTCGAGCTGAAGAACAAGCGCGTGATGTTCGCGCGCATCACCCCCGACGGCATCGAAGAGCCGAGCGTGATTGGCCGCATGAGCGCCTTCCAGCCCTACCCCGATTTGGTCGCGACGCCTGACGCTTGGTTCGTCGCCTGGCGTGACTTCGAGGCGGGCAAGCTGGAGGGCTACCTGGTGCGGGTCGTGTGCAGTGAGGCCCCGTGACGAGTCAGATGCTGACCATCCCCTCGCGCACCAGCATCCGCGGCGCGCCGGTGGAGGGGCTCCGCACCTTACTCTGTCCCATCGAGCCCGCGGATGGCCCCGACCTCTGGACGGCGGTGGATGGCTCACGCTGGCACCTCGAGCGCTGGCTGCCGTGGGTGCCGTTCAACAACTCCCCGGAGGCGAGTCAGCGCTACGCCGAGGTGTGCGCGCAAGACTGGGACGCAGGGCGCGCGGTGCGGCTCGCCATCCGCAGCAAGGCCACGCGTGAGCTGCTCGGCGTGGTGGGCCTCGACGCCATCGTCCACCTCCACCGCTCGTGCGAGCTCGGGTACTGGCTCCGGCGCGACGTCACGGGGCAAGGCCTGATGACGGAGGCCGCGGCTGCTTGCCTGCGCTTCGCCTTCGAGACGCTCGGCGCCCACCGAGTGCGCTGCGCCGCCGCCACGGAGAACTACGCGAGCCTGCGCGTCATCATGCGCCTCGGCTTCTGCTTCGAGGGCATCGCGCGTCAGGCGGAGAACATCAGCGGGCGCTGGATCGATCACGCGGTGTTCGCCAAGCTGGCGACCGACGACCGAGCGCCACGAGGTGCGTCATGAGCGCTCGTTGTTGGGCACGCAGAGCGCTAGGGCCTGACCCGCGGCTCGAGGGTTTGGGGGTTCACTCCCTCCTGGTGCCCCACGTGAGCCTCCGGGGGACGCTGTTTTCGCCATGGGTGGCGCTGTGGTCACGGTCCTCGACCTCACGACAGGATCCACGCGTCTTTGAAGAACGCCTCCAGTCTCCAAGCGGCGTTGAAGAGCCGGTTGGACGGCACCGCGCCGAGGGCCCACGCGCGCACCCGCTGCACGCCCGCGCGAGCTCGAAGCGCACGTCGCCGCGGCGCGGCGCGGGCTCGACGTCGCCGCTTGTTGGACAGGCGAGCAGACTACCTGGCGCGCGCGCTGAAGTGAGGCCGGCGTGAGCGCGGGAGGGGGAGCGCGAGGGAGCAGCGCGCCGCTGTTTCCACGTTGGTTATGGGCGCTGTTCGGGATAGCGGTCGTCGGCTGGCTCATCATGCAGCTGCGCTCGGCGCTCACCCCGGTGTTCTTCGCGGTGATGGTCGCCTACGTGCTGGACCCCTTGGCGGACCGCATGGAGAAGCGCAAGATCCCGCGCAGCGCCGCGGTGGCCATCTTGCTCGTGGGTGGCCTCCTGATCGGCGTGCTGGTCGCGCTCCTGGTCGTGCCCGCGGTGATCCGTGAGATCGCCGCCTTCGTCGCCGAGCTGCCCGATCAGCTGACGGCGCTCGTCGCCCGCACCGAGCCGTGGCTGCTCTCCCACGGCATCACGCCCCCGCACTCGGTCAAGGACGCGCTGAGCCAGGTCGGGATGAACGCCCAGGGGCTCGCCGGGAAGGTGGCCGCGCCGACCGGCGCCGCCCTGCTCGCGATCTGGGGCGGCACCACGAGCGCCATCGGCCTGATCGCCAACCTGGTGATCGTCCCGGTGTTCGCCTTCTACCTGCTCTACGACTGGGATCGCATCGTGGCCGGCGTGCGCGACTTGATCCCGTGGCGAGTGAGGCCGCAGGTGGTGGACATCGCCCGGGAGATTGACGACCTGCTCGGCGAGTTCGTGCGCGGGCAGCTCTTGGTGATGGGGCTGCTCACCCTGATGTACGGCGTGGCTTACTCGCTCATCGGCGTGCGCCTCGCGATCCCGATCGCGATCGTCGCCGGCATCATCGCCTTCATCCCCTACGTGGGCGGCGCGGTGGCCCTGGGCCTGGCGCTGCTCATGTGCCTGCTCGCTGGGGCGCCGCTCTCGCAGTACCTGCTCGTCATCGGGGCTTACACCGTGATCCAGATCCTCGAGGGCTTCGTCATCACCCCGCGGATCATGGAGGACAAGCTGGGGCTCGGCGCCGTGTGGGTGCTGCTCGCCTTGATGGTCTTCGGGGAGCTGTTCGGGTTCCTCGGGGTGCTCCTGGCGCTCCCCTTGGCCGCGGTGTGCAAGGTGCTGACGCTGCGCGCCGTGAGCTACTACCGCGCCACGCCGCTGTTCTTGGTGGGTGCCCCTGACGACGAAGCGGGCAGTGTACCTGACGATGCACCGCCAACACCAGACGACGCTGAAGTGAGCAGCGCAGCTGACGATGTAGCGCGCGATGGTGGGTCGCCTCCTCACCCGTCAGATAAGGTGACGGACAGCACAGCTGACGGTGTACCCGACGGCGCGCCAGCCTCGGAGGGCCACGCCAAACCCCCAAACCCCGATCGTGATGATGCCGAAGGGGGCGCCTGAAGAGACCCTCAGGGGTAGCCGTGTGAGCGGTGAAGCGCGCGTCAGCGTGGTGCCCCCGAGCAAGAGCTACGCGCCACGCTCACCGCGCGCCAAGCGTGTGCCGCTGTCACCGTTCGTTCCGCTGCTCGTGTGGCTGCTGAGCAGCCTGGTCGCCGCGCTGATCGTCATCGTCGGGGTGCGTGACCTGCGGCGTCAGAGCGACGAGGCCGCCAGCCTGCGCGCCCAGGTGTTGAGTGAGGCGCTCGCGGCGCGGGTGCGCGCCACCAGCTTGGAAGATCGCCACCAGGTGCTCGAGCGCGCCGCCCGGCGCTCCGGCGCCGAGCTGCTCCTGGTGAACCAAGACGGCGCCATCGCCGTGGACAGCAGCCTCTCCCCCCCGAACACCGGCGAGATCGTCGCGCTGCTCGTGCGCGGGCGCGGCGAGACGGTGACCGAGCTCGGCCGCGTGCGGTTCCAAGCCACGCCGCTCGGGGAGCCCCTGGCCCACCTCACGCTGCTGAGCTTCGTCAGCGCACCCGAGACGCCCGCCGCCATCCCCAGCCTGGTGAACTCCGTCACCTTCCTCACCTTGGTGCTGGTGGGCTTGGCGGTGGTGGTGGGCTACTCCCTGGCCCGCGACGTGATCGAGGACGTGCGCTTCGTCCGCGAGCGCGTGAGCGAGATGGCCGAGCACCGCACCGAGCCGAGCGGCCGCTTGGTGCCGGTGCGCAGCGTGGATCAGGTGGGCGCGCTGACGCACTCGTTCAACCAGCTGGTGCAGCGCTTCGCCGCCGCCGAGCGCGCCTACCGGGAAGATCTGCGCACGGCGGACGTCCACGATCGCGATCGCAGCGCTTTCCTCGCGGCGCTGAGCCACGAGCTTCGCACGCCGCTCAACGCGGTGCGCGGCTTCACCGATCTGCTCCTGAGTGAGGTGGAGGGCCCGCTCTCGACCGAAGCGCGCGAGAACCTGGAGGTGGTGCGCCAGAGCAGCGACCACCTCCTGGCGCTGATCAACGACATCTTGGACTTGTCCGCGATGGAGTCGGGCGAGCTCAGCCTGACCGTCAGTGAAATAGACCTATGGGAGGTGGCGCGCGGGGTCGTGGCGGAGGCGCGCGGCGCCGCGATGAATCGGCCGCTGGTGGTGCAGCTCACCGGAGGCCCGGCGAAGGTCCACGCCGACGAGCGGCGGGTACGGCAGATCCTCGGCAACCTCGTGAGCAACGCGGTGAAGTTCACGCGCGAAGGCTCGGTGATCGTCTCGGTGCAGGAGACGACGAGCGGCGCTTCAGTCAGTGTCACTGACACAGGGCCCGGCATCGCCCGGGACATGCAGGCGGCCATCTTCGAGGAGTTCCAGCAAGCCGGGGACGTCCACGCGCGGCGCGCCGGCACGGGCCTGGGCCTCGCCATCGCGCGGCGACTGGCGCGCATGCACGGTGGCCGCGTCGAGCTCGAGAGCGAGCTCGGCAAAGGCTCGCGCTTCACCGTGCACCTGCCGAGCGTCGCCGAGGAGCCCATCCCCACGTCGTCGCGCCATTCGCAAGAGCACGCCGCCGCGAGCACCCGGGGGCGACCATGACCGCCGCCGCGAGCCGGATGACCCGGCGCGTGCTCGTGTGGCAGGCGCTGTTCAGCCTGGGCGTGACCGCGCTCCTCAGCCTGGCCGCGTCCGACCTGCTGCTGCTCGGCCACGCCGTCGTCCCCAAAGCCACGCGCAGCATCGCGCTGTTGGGCCTCCTGGGCGGGGGCCTCGCCCTGCTTCGCACCTGGATAGGCCTCCGGCGCCACCGCTTCGTGCTCCGCGCCCTGGCCCTCGGATCACGCGCCATCGAGCCGCACGAGCTCGCGGATCTGCTGAAGGCGCCGCTCCGCGCCACCCTGCGCTGGGCGGCGCCGCACCTGGTGTGCTTCGCCGCGCTGGCGACGAACCTCAGGCCAGCGCTGCTCGATCGCACGACGGGCATCAGCCTGAGCCTGCTCTGCGCGGTCATCACCGCCGCGGCGTCGCTGCCGCTCTTGGTGCTGATCCGCGCGGCGCTCTTGCCCGCCATCGAGTCCGCGCCGCCGGACGTGATGGCCGAGGTGGTGGAAGAGGCGCAGCACCTGGGTCGCGTTCGACCGGTGCCGCGGCGATTGATCGCCGCGGTGGCGACGCCCGTCTTGTTCGTCGCGCTCGGCTCGGCGCTGATCGCCGGCAGTCACCTGCGCCAGAGCGACGAGCAGAGCCGCGAGGAGACCGCGCGCGCCATGGCCCGCGCCGCCCTGGAGCCGGAGCCGGGGCTGGTGCGCGGCGCTGGGCTCACGGAGGCGATCGAAGCGGGCCAGCGGGCTGAGTTTCGGGCACGCGTGAGCGACGAGCGGGACAACTACCGGGTGCAGCGGGTCGGGGACGGCGTGGTCCAGCTGACCGCGCCGCTCGATAGCGGTTCCGCGCGGATCTACTTCGAGGCCAGCACGTTGCCCGTGGTCTCCCTCAGCGCGCTGCTGATCAGCCTGGCGGCGGCGCTCGGCGCGGCGGCAGCGGGCGCGCTGCTCGGCCGTGAGCTGCTGCGCGATCTCAGCCTGGCGACCGACGGCCTCCGCGGGCTCGGCACCGAGGCCCTACGGAGCACCCCCGAGCTCGGCCCGGCGCGCTTCAATCAGGTAGCTGAGCTGACTTCAGCCATCTCGCAGCTCACCGAGCGCTTCCATGAGTTCGCGCGCGCTCAGGAGCGCGCCATCGACGCGCGTGAGGCGGCGCGGCGCATGCGCGGCCTGTTCTTCGCCAGCGTGAGCCACGATCTGAAGAGCCCCCTCAACGCCATCCTGGGCTTCACCGAGCTGGTGCGTCAGGAGCCGCTCACGAGCGGTCAGCTGGAGAGCCTCGAGCTGATCGATCGCCGCGGCCGTGAGCTGCTCGCCCTGATCGAGACCATCCTCGACGCCGCGCGGGTGGAGGCGCGCCAGCTGTCACTCGTGGAAGCGGACGTCCCCCTCGGCGAGCTGATCGAGTCCGCCCGGGTGAAGGCGCTGGACCTCGGCGCCGATCACCAAGCGCCCATCGAGATCCACGTGGACGAGCCCGCGCGGCGCCTCTCGGTGGACCCCGTGCGAGCGGCGCGCGCCCTGGCGACGCTGATCGGCCACGCGGTGCGCACGCGAGACGCGTCGGAGCCGGTGCGCGTGGTCGCGCGGAGCTCCCCCACGCGGATCTGCGTCGACATCTACGTCCCGAACGCGCAGGCCACCGCGGCGGGGCTCGAGGCGCTGCTCGACCCGTCGCGCGCCGGCGCCACGCGCCAACACCGGGGCCTGGCCCTGGGCCTCGGGCTCGTCCGCTCGGTGATCCGGCTGCACGGCGGCAGCGTGCGCGCGCTCACCTCCCCGCGCGGCCACCCGAGGATCCGGGTGCTGCTGCGCGCCGCGGACGCCCCCGCGGCGTGATGCCGCGTAGAGCGGCGATCAGTTCGCCGCCGGCCGGACCAGGGAAACCGTCCCCATGCGGAGCGAGGGCCCGGTTCCCCTGGTCCTCTGCCTAACGCTGCTTCCCTTCGCGCCGCTCTAGTTGTCGGATTTGAGGACGACCCACGGTAAACCGTTGGTCGTCCTAGGCGCCCGGTCGAAATAATCAGGCCTTCGGTCATCGAGGCGCCGTTTATTTCACCCAAGCGCCTTAGCAGGCGGGCCCGAGATTGGCAGGATGTGGGCCCATGACCTCCCCTGCCCTTCGGCTCGCCTTTGGACTCCTGTCGCTCTCGGCTTGGCTCGCCTGCACGGCGCCGGCGCTCGGCGCCGCCTCGGACGCGGAGGTGAGCGAGCTACGGCGGGTCGCCACCTCGGACCTGAAGCAGGGCGACCCGCTCAAGGCGGAGTCTCGGCTCAAGACCGCCATCGCCACCTGTAGGAGCGGTGACTGTAGCCCCCACGAAGAAGCCGCGGTGTGGGGCACGCTGGGTATCGTGTACGCCAGCTCGCTCGACGACCAGGAGAGCGCGAGCGCAGCGTTCCAAGAGATGTTGCGCCTGCATCCAGACAGTAAGCCTGACAAGTCGCTGACCGACGGCGCGGTGACGCGCGCCTTCGAGGCCGCGCTCCAAGCGCGCGAGGAAGAGGCCGCGCGACGGCGCGAGCAGGAAGCGGCGCGCCGGAAGCGGGTGGAGGAGGCCCAAGCGGCGCGCATCGCGGAGCACCAAGCGCGCCTGAAAGATCTACGCCGGCAGCGATTGAAGCAAGAGGAGCTGCGCCGCGAGGAGGAGCGCCTGGAGCAAGAGCAGATCCGCGCGGAGCAAGCGGCGCTGGAGGAAGAAGAGCGCCAGCTCCGCTGCGACGTGGAGGCGCCGCTTTTGCTGCCGGACGCTGGCTGGGTGGAGCAGGCGCTGAGCTACCCCGTGCCCCTCTTCATCCCGGCGCCGGAGCTCACGTCAGAGACGATGACGGTTGGCGAGGTGAAGGTGGAGTACCGCGCGCCAGGCGAAGCGCCCCGCACGCTCCAGCTGAAGCCCATGTCCGGCGGCTACGGCGCGCTGCTCCCCTGTGAGGCCTCGAAGCGCGCTGGCGAGCTCACCTACGTCATCTCCGTTTACAACGGCTGCGGGAACCTCATCGGCAGCGCGGGCACCGAAGGCGCGCCGCGGCGCGTGGAGCTGAAGAGCGCGGTGGACTTCAAGCAGCCGCACCTGCCGGGTGAGCTGCCACCCAAGTCTTGCGTCAAGGGCGAGCCCATCCTCACCTGCGAGTTCGACGACGACTGCCCCGGTGTGGGCGGGCGCTGTGATGAAGGGGTGTGCATCAACGACCCGCCGAAGATAACGCAAGCGGTGCGCGCCTCCGTCCGCCGGAGCCGCCTGAGCCTCAGCGCCTCGCTCGACGTCGCGCCCATCTCCTCGGACGCCGCTTGCGCGACGAGCTCGGTGGACGAAGGTCAGTATTCCTGCTTCGTGGATGGTGAGGCGGAGCTCGACGCCGATCCGCTCGCGCCAGGCTCGTTCAACTCGGCGGGCCTCGGCGCGCTGCGCGTCAGCCTGGGTTACGATCACGTGCTGGGTGATCGCTGGACCCTCGGCGCGCGCGGGGGTGTCACCTTGCTGGGGCACCCCTCACGCAGCGACGGCAAGCGCGTGCTGCCCTTCCACCTGGACGCTCGCTTCGCTGCCTACCTCGGTGAGGCGCCGTTCGCGCGCCAGCGAGTCCGCGCGCTGATCTTCTTGAACGGGGGGCTCGCGGAGTCCGCTGGGCGCATCGATGGCGTCACCGTGCGGAGCCGCACCCTCGGCGAAAGGGACGTCTCCGTGTGGCAAAAAGGCGGCAGCCTGTTCGCAGGTGGCGGCGTGGGGCTCGAACTGCCCATCGCCGGCCACGGTGGGATAAGCCTCGATCTCTCGGCGCGGCGCTACTTCATCAAGCCGCTCACCGCCTTCGGGCCCACCCTGGGCTACGTTCATAGCCTGTGAGCCGAGCCGCGTGCGCCGTCAGCCTGATCGGGTGGCTCAGCCTCTCTCTCTTGGGTGAGGCGCGCGCGGAGGAGCCGCCCACGGCCGAGACGGCGCCAGCCGATGACGCGCCGGGCGAGCCACGCGGTGACACGCCAAACCCCCAAAACCCGGGCATCGACGAGAAGACACCACCGCGAGCGGTGAGCGGCGTCGCGCGGCGTGGGCGCGAGCGGGGCGACGCGGTGCGGGAGGTGCTCGACTCGATCCTGTGGCACCCACGCCAGGCGGTGGAGCTCCTGTTCTTCGCGTCAGCGCACACCGCGGGCCTGATCGACGACGAGCAGGTGATCCCACGGGTGGAGGACACGCTGAACCCGCCGCACGGCGAGCTCCGCGTGTTCCCCACTTTATTCGTGGAAACAGCGGGTGACCTCAGCCTCGGCATGCGCGTCCTCGCGCGCGATCGCGGCTTCGGCAGCACGGTGCGCGTGGGCGCGGGGGGGCCACGCGATCTGGTCGCGGAGTCTCGCTTGCGCGCCACCTTGCCGGCGCCGAGGCCGCTCGTGCTGGGCCTGGAGATGCTGCACGACGTGCGTGGCTCGAGGGGATTTTTGGGGGTTGGACAGCGCCCGGAGGACGACCCACGGAGCCATCTCCGCGCCGACGCCAGTGAGCGAGTGGGGCGTTATCAAGAGGTGCGCGAGCGCTTCATCATGAGCCTCGGCACGCGACCGCTCAGCGACGTGGAGCTGTTCATCTCGTCGAGCCTCACGCGGCGGCATCAGCGCGACACGGTGGGCGCTGGTCAGGAGGCCTTCTCACGCGTGTTCGACGTGGACGCACTCCCGGGCGGCCTGGCCGCGCGCACCGTCGTCTACCAGGAGGCCGCGCTGCGCATCGACACCCGCGCCACGCGCAGCGGCGCGAGCCCCGGGTTCCAGCTGGAGACCTACGCAGGGCACGCGCTCACGCTCCGCCCCGAGGACGTCACCTTCATCCGCACCGGGGGGCGCATCGCGGGCTACTTCGAGGTCTACAAGCGCTCGAACGTGATCTCCCCGCGCCTGGTGCTCGACGGCATGACGCCGGTCACGGGGAGCATCCCCTGGAACGAGCTCACGCGGCAGCCTGATTTTCGCGGCAACGACAACCGCCGCGACATCACCTCCCTGGTCGCCTCGCTCGACTACCGCTGGACGGTCATGCGCTACCTCGCCGCCCGCCTGTTCGTCGACGCCGCCAAGGTGTCCCCCGACTTGCCGAAGCTCACCGAGGGAGCGCCACGCTACGCCGGCGGGCTCGGCTTCGACGTCTTCACCCGCACCGGCAGCCTCGGCTCACTCACCACCGTCGTCAGCCCCGAGGGCTACAACATCACGCTGAACCTCGGCGTAGGAGCCGGCTTTGGCGATCGCCAGCACCGCGACTGAGGGCCTCCGTGTCCACTCGAGTCAGCTTTGATTTCTTCATTCTCCTATTTGTCAGCTAGCGTGACTTGATCGTGATGGTCAGTATCAAGAACTGGATGGTGGCGTTCGGCGCGTTCGGTCTGATGGGCTGCAGCGCTCACCTGCCGACGCGCTTCGCCGACGCCCCGCCCGCCCAGCGGGTCGCTGACGACGCGCCCATCCCCATCCCGGCGCACCTCGAGCCGCTCGAGCCGGTGCGCTGGTCGGACGTGTACCTGAGGCGGCCGCTGGTGCTGGCGCTCAGCCCGGTGCGCTCACCGCGCGCGGGCGACGTGAACGCTTGGGACGAGGTGCCCCACTCGAGCTGGTTCCAGCCGCTCGACGAGGCGGCGCTCGAGGAGGCCTGGCTCGGGAGTGGACCGCCCGTGCCGCCGCTCCGCCTGATCCGGGGGCGGCCGCGCGCGAGCCACCAGGGGCTCCGCGCGATCGACGCGCGCGGCGTCGGCTACGAGCTCGAGGTCGATCCTCGAGGGGTCCCCAACAGCGTCACCGCGGCGGGTCCGATCGCCGCGCGCCTGGTGCGCGCCTTGGGCTACCTCACCCCGCCGGCGCACCGCGTCGCGCTCAGCCGAGACGACTTCGAGCCGGACGCGCGCCTCGAGCGTCTGTTCGCGCCCGGTGTCGACCGGCGCATCGCCCTCGCCACCGAGTGGCCATCGGGAGTCGACGTGGGGCTCACCCCACCGCGCGGGATGCGCCCGGATGATCCCAACGATCAGATCGCGCATGAGCACCGACGCACCCTCCGCGCCTTGGTCGCGATCGCGAGTTGGCTCGACATCCCGAGCATGGGCGCGCAGTCCACCCGCGACGTCTACGTCGGCGCAGCACCGAGCGGCCACTTGCGTCACTTCGTGGTGCACCTCTCGGAGGGCCTCGGCGCAGGACGGCTCACCCACGGGGCGCCGCTGGAGACGGCGGCCGGGCTCATCACCACCTCGCCCTGGCGGAGCCTCGTCACCCTGGGGCTGAGCGGCCGTGATCGCCCTCCGCAGAGCGGCGATCTCACGCTGCTGAGCGCCTCCCCGCAGGTGCGCGGCTTCGTCACCAGCACGCCTTACGAACCCTTCGACGAGCTGCTACCAGCCGACGTCTACTGGGCCCTCAAGCGCATCGCAGCGCTCTCGCCACGAACGCTCACCGCCGCTATGGCAGCGGGGGGTGGGGATGAAGTGGAGCAGCGGCGCTTGGCGGCGGCGCTGCGCGACCGCGCGGAGCAGCTGCTCGCGGTGAGCCTCACCCTGATCAGCCCCATCGAGTACGAGGCGCTGCTCGGCGATCAGCTCATCATCCATGACTTCGCGGCGTATCGCTTCGGGCAGCCCCCGGTGCCAATCGAGGTGCGCCTGTACGATGGGAGCGGGCGGGAGCTCAGCCGCGGCACCCTGAGCGCCGCGCCGCGCTCCGCCCTCACCATCCCGCGCCCGATCGGCGTCGGCTACTTGGTCGTGGAGCTCCGCTCCAAGCGCCAACCGCCGCCGCGCCCCACTGAGCTGCACATCCAGCTCACCCCATCACCGCGCTTGGTCGGCATCTTGCGCTGAGCACCCGATCGCGCCGCGCCCCACATCGTCAGCTAACCTGTTGGTAAGCGACTAGCGCTCGATCACGATGAACGTCCCGCGGCCGTTGGCCGCTCCGGCCAGCGCGCCGTTCCAATCTTCAGGGACGTGCGGCGCGGTGAACTCGAACAGCCGCTTCCCGTCGCGCGGCGACACGTTCACGCAACCCGCGCTCATCCCCTGACCAAAGCGGTCATGCCAATAGGCCACGTGGATCGCGAAGGGCGCGTCGAAATACTGGGTGTACGGCACGTCCGCGATCCAAAAGCTCCTGTCTTCGCCGAACTCAGGGCTCATGGTGGCCGCGCGGTGCTTGTAGGTGACGCGGTAAATGCCCATCGGCGTGGTGCTGTGCTTCACCGGATCGCGGCCGCGCACCGGCACGCCGCCCACGCCAGGGCTCTGCAGCGTCGCGAACACCGGGCGCTCTCCCTCATAGGCGACCAGCGTGCCCCGCGTGAGGCTGATCCAAATCCACTTGTCTGCGCCGGTGATCCCCCACGGGAGCTTCTCACGGCGATCCACCCGCGTCACCTCCGCTTCATCCACCCACCATGGCTCCCCCGAAGGCGCGCGCTCCAGGGTGCGCAAGAGCCGGCGGCCTCCGATCGGCTCGGCGCTGGCGCTGGGATCGAGCCGCACGTGGCCGAGCCGCGGGAAGCCTCCATCGCGCGTCGCCTCGAGCGCCCCCGCGCTCCCGCTCACTCGGTAGCGTGCGGCGCCCTCCTGACGAAACCAACCGAGCGGCAGCGAGCGCTCGCCGCCGAGCTCCACGCCCTCGAAGCTCACCTCTCGAAACGGCCGCGTGCGATCGGCCGGCACCACGGTGCCATCCGCGCTGAGCAAGAAGCGGCGCCCCTCGTGCTCGAACACCCGCGAGTACGCCAGCATCGAGCCGAGCGGGATGCTGCGCCGCACGAGGCCGAGCGGCGCCGCGCTGCCCGCCGCCCCACCCGCGTCCAAGAACCACGGCAGCTCCCCCGTCACCTGCGGCAGCTCCTTCACCGCCAGCACCTCGTGCCCCTTGTTACCCCAGCTCAGCGGGCCATGCGTCCCCGGCGCGCCCAGGTGGCGCTCCTCCCGCTCCCACTCGGCGCGCGTCGGCAGCCGCCGATACATCGGGGTGCCGTTGGACAAAGCGTATCCGTACGGAAGCGGTTCAGTCGAGGGCACCAGGCCGCTCATGGCGCTGGTGTAGCGCCCCTCGGGCGACAGCGTGGCGCTCCTATCGAGGCACACGAAGCCGCGCGGCATCACCGGGTAGTAACCCCCTGCGCAAGCGGGGCCACGCTGCGGCCGCACCTGCCCGTCCGCGTCTGGGCGCAGCCGCACGCTGTGCCCCACGCGTACGTAACCGATCTGGTGCTTGGTCTTGTCCGGTGTGGCGTAGATGAAGGTCTCGTAGCCCTTGCTGAAGATCCGCCCGCGACCGAGGCTCGTCAGGCCCTCTGACAAAATCCGATCGCTGAGCGTCACGGCGCTCGATGCACCCACCTCGCCGCTCGATGCGCCCACCGCGCGCCCAGCGCTCGAAGCCGCGCCGCTCGGCGCCGCATGACTCGGCGCCGCGAAGAGCCCACTCACGCCGAGCCACAGCGCGATGCTCCCCCTGAACGCCCCCCTGAGACTCACCCCCGTCTGTCGCACCCGCGCCACGCCCATTACCTAGCCAAACCCCCGCCCCCCGCCAAGGGGTAGCCAAGGGATAGCGAAGCGCCCGGGAGCGTGTTCGGGTCTCGCGCTCCGAGACTCACCGCGCGCGGCGACCCTGAACGGGTGGTGTACGCGCCCTCGCCGGGGCGCTACACCCGGGCCATGGCAGTGAAGAAGAAGCCGCCCCGCAGCGAAGGCCCGCCGGAAGCGCCCGCCAGCGACCGCCTGGTGGAGAGCCAAGCCAGCTCCGAGGACGCGCGCTTCGACCGCCTGTTCCGCCCCCAGTCGCTGGACGACTTCGTCGGCCAGGCCCGCCACAAAGAGAACCTCAGGGTGTACGTGGAGGCCGCGCGCCGCCGCGGCGAGCCGCTCGATCACATCTTGCTCTGCGGCCCGCCCGGCCTCGGCAAGACCACCCTCGCTGGCATCCTCGCGGCGGAGATGGGCGTCTCGCTGTTCACCACCAGCGGCCCCGCGGTGGAGCACAAGGGCGTGCTCACCGGCCTCGTCACGCGGCTCGGGCGCGGGGACGTGCTGTTCATCGACGAGATCCACCGCCTGAGCGCGCCGGTGGAGGAGTCCATCTACCCCGCCATCGAAGATTTCCGCATAGATATCATGACGGGCGACGGCCCCTACGCCGAGAGCATCTCGGTGGACATCAAGCCGTTCACCTTGATCGGCGCCACCACCCGGACAGGCCTCTTGACCAAACCGCTGCAAGAGCGCTTCGGCGTCACCTTGCGGCTCGACTTCTACCCGGTCGAAGACTTGAAGCTCATCATCCAACGCTCCGCGCGGCTGCTCGGCATCGACTGCGACGAAGCCGGCGCGCGCGCCCTGGCGCAGCGCTCACGGGGCACGCCGCGGGTGGCCAATCGCCTGCTCCGGCGGGTGCGCGACTTCGCCGAGGTGGAGGGCAAGGGGCGCATCGACTCCGCCATCGTCGAGCTCACCTGCGCGCGGCTCCAAGTGGACAGCGCCGGCCTCGACGAGATGGATCACAAGCTCCTCAGGACCCTCATCGAGACCTACGATGGCGGCCCCGTGGGCGTGGAGACGCTGGCCGCGGCGCTCGCCGAGCCGCGCGACACCGTGGAGGACGTCTACGAGCCTTACCTGCTCCAACAGGGCTACCTGGGCCGCACCCCACGCGGCCGCATCGCCACCCGACGCGCCTACGAGCACCTCGGGATCCCCCTCGGTGAGGCAGCCAGCCAAGGTAAGCTCTTCTGACCGTTCACGTCCGCTGGTGCTCACATGAGCCCGCACGCTGGCCATAGTAAGTTACTCTAACTACCGAGCAGCCAGTCAGCTCACCGCACGACTACGGAGGACTCTCAAGGCGCTGAGGCCCCCATCCCGCTGCTCTCCCACGCGACGTAGAGCGCCACCACCGCCGCGAAGAGCAGCCCCACCCCCACTCGCCGCGTCACCCGCGGGTTCCCTTGGTCCGGCCCCGGCAAGAGCAGCAGCTCGTGCTGCTTCGAGTGCGTCCGCACCGCGCCGCTGAACCGCAGGGCGATCACCCCCGCTCCCCCGAAGCACACCCCCAGCGCCGCGAACGCCCCCTCCACGAAGCCCACCACCAAGAGCAGCACGAACAGCGCGACCCCCACGAACACGAGGGCATAAAAGTTGCGCTCCGCACGAAGCTCACCCCGGGAGCTCATCTGCAGAGCCTAGCCAAACTCCACGCGAGGGCCAATGGAAGGCACCCACCCTCGCTCGCCATGTCATTGGAGAGCTAGCCGCACCCGCATATAGATCGCTCAGATGACGACCTACACGAGCGCCATGCCGCGGAGCAAGCGGTACGAGTACCGACTGAGGACAGCAGAGCGCGGCTCAGGTAGGTGACCTCCGAACTGGTGAGGAAGGCGAATCGATCACGCGAGTGACGTGAGGTCTTCTTTTTTGGGTTCGCCCCCGCTGAGCGGCGCCGCGCGGCGGCGCGAATCACCTGGGTGATTGTGGCCGCCGTCACTGCGCTTGACTCCCGCTGCCAAGCCACACAAAGTGCCAATGATTTCCGCTAGTTACGCGTATCGCGGCGCGCTGCAAGTGGGGCGCCTCGGCTGACCTTGCGGGTGGGTGCCACTGCACAGGGGTGCACTTCGCTTGTCGGAGACGGGCGAGCTAGGCTCCGCCGCGCATGAAGCTGTGCGCCATCGCCCGAGCTACCGAGCGCAGCAATGTGGTCGGCGCGGTGGAGCTCGCGCTCGGCCCGGCGGGGCTCTCGCTCACCTACCTCGGCGCGGGCGCGTTCGGGGAAGGTTACGCGCCGGGTGCGCTGACGAGCGGCACGCGGGTGCTGGTGCCGTACGCGGCGCTCCAGAGCGCGCGCATCGACGGCGAGCAGATCTACCTCGAGATCGATCCGCAGCTCACGCCGCTGAATCGCCTCGTGCTCACGGATCTCTCGCTGGGACAGCGCGTGCACCCGCGGGAGAAGCTGCGGCGCGAGCGGGTGTTCTGGCTCGCCAGCCTGGTCGGCGCGGTGGTGGTCAGTCTGCTTGGTGCGCTCACCTTACCGAAGCTCGCGCCGCGAGCCGGCGCCGCGGCCACCACCTTGCTCGCGGCGCTCGGTGGCGCGCTGGTGCTGCTGCTCGGCTCCTGGGGCAGCCGCCTGCTCGATGGGGGACCGAGCGAGGCCTTCCTGCGTCAGGCCTTCGCCGACGAGCTGCGGCGCTACCTCCCGAGCTTGATCCAAAGCGACCGTCCCCCGGAGCCAGCGCCCAAGCCCGAGCTGATCCCCAGCTTCGGCGCGCTCTTGCCGCGCAGCACCGCGGGCATCGTGCTCACGCTGAGCGCTTGCCTGCTCGGCGCGCTGGTGACCGGGCGCTACGTCACTCAGCAAGGCCGCACCACCGCGCAGGTCGCCGAAGCGCCGCCGCCCGCTGTGCGCGCCCCGGAGCCGGAGCCCGCTGGCGACACCCCGCGCGAAGCACCCGCCGCGCCGTCGCCCGTCACCGCCGCGCAGCCTTCGGCGCCTCGAGAGGCCGCGCAGCCGAGCAGCGAGCCACAGCTTCGCACCGGCAGCGGCTGCCGCTGCCCCCGCAGCGACTCGCTGCTGTGGCCGGAGGCGCTCCCCAAGCTCAGCCTGCTGAGCTTCAACCACCGGACATTCACGCGTGGGAATCGGACGCTGATGTACGTCGACATCGCGGCCGTCAACAACTCGAACGAAGAGGTCCGCGAGCTCAGCCTGAACTTCCAGTTCTACGGCAGGAATCCTGACGGTCAGCGCACCCTGGGCGATCACCGCTCCGTCTACTATGAGGGGCCGCTCGGCCCCGGCCAGGCCATCAAGTGGGGTGTGGAGGCGCGCGGCACCGAGTTCGAGCCGCTGAACGCGCCTACCGGTACCATCTCACCGAGCGGCGAAGGCGCGGCGGCGGCTGATTTGCTGGCTGAGCTGCTCAAGGCGAATCATCGCCCCGTGCGGCTCCACGGCGCGCGCCTGCTCGCCTACCTGGGCGACTCGCGCGCGCTGGGCGCGGCGACCGAGCTGCGCGAGGCGCTGCGCGAGGACGAGGCGGCCTTCCTCGATCGGGTGCTGTGGGCGAGCCGCCCGCTGCGCGTGTGTCAGCTGCGCGTGGAGCCGACCGGCAACCCGCGCGCGGTGCAGGCCTGCGTCTACAATGACGAGGGCGCGCCGCGGGAGCGCCTGGGGCTCAAGCTCCGAGCGCTCGCGGGCCAGGTGCTGAGCGACAGCCCGGTGGCGGCCCCGCCGCTGGTCGACGCCGAGCGCGTGTTCACCATCGATCAGCCGCTCGCGGCGGGCAGCGGCGTGGAGGTGCGCGGCATGCTGCCAGTGGACGATCCAGCGCGGCCGCTGGTGTACGAGGCCTTCGCGGATCGCGTGGATTTGTTGCGCTGAGCCTCGCGGCTCACAGCCTGGCGCGGTGCGTCCCCGGCGCGGTGCAGGCAAACCCCAAAAAAACTAAGGCCGTACGTAGACCACGGTGCCGCGCTCGTGGTTCAGCACGCCGTGCCAGCCCTTGGGCACGGGGGGATCCGTCCACTCGAAGAGCCAGGCGGAGTCTTTGGGGGACAGGTTCACGCAGCCGTGGCTCCGCACCTTACCGAACTCATCGTGCCAGTAGGTGCCGTGCAGCGCATATCCCTTGTGGAAATACTGCACGAAGGGGACGTCGCGCAGGTTGAAGCTGTCCGTCTTGTCGTCGTCGCCGTCCATCGTGGCCGAGACGTGCTTGGTGTGCACCATGAAGGTGCCGCGCACCGTGGCGTGCACCTTCTCAGGGTCCCCGAGCCCGCCGCGACCCGTGCTCACCAGGGTGACGAACACCGGGCGCCGCCCCTCGTAAGCCACCAGCGACTGCTCCTTGATGCTGATGTCGATCCACTTACGACCGCCGGTCGCGAAGCTGGGGAACTCGGTGCGATGCGGGATGAGGCGCACGCCATCGCTCGGCACCCAAGAGCCGTCCGCCGTCTCGTACATCACGAGCCCGCCGGTGCCCTGCTTCTTACCGGTGAGCGCGAGGCCCTGACGGTGGCTGTAGCTCCCTGAAGGGCGCAGCTTGCCGTCCTCACCCGCCTCGTAGCGCTGCACGTAGTGACGATCGATGATCGCCGCCGGGAGATCTTGCGTCTCCGTGAGGTGCACCCCAGAAAAACTGCTCGGCTTCACCATCTTCACGCGATCGAGCGCGATCAGATCGAGCTCCGTGGTGAGCCCGAAGGTGCGCCCCTCATGCTCCAACGTCCGCGCGATGGCGAACCCGCTGTCCGCCTTGGCCTTCCCGGCGTGCACCGAGTAGCGGAGCGGCTGCTCCACGCCGTAGGGCTTGGTGAGATCGTTCGAGAGCAGCCAGCGCGGCGGCGCGCTGATCGGCCCCAGGAGATCCGCCGTGCCGTTGATGCGCGACATCTGTTTCCACGCGGAAGCACGCCCGGCGACGCCATCCCCCTCCACGTTCACCATCTGCGCCATGGTGGGCAGCTTGAAGTAGAGGAGCGGCGCCACCTCCCCCGACATCGCGTAAAGGTAAGGGAAACCTTGGCCGCGCACCGGGCGCACCTCGCTCGCGATCACCACCGGGTCGTGCTCGACGTCCTCCGTCGCGCCCTTGCCGATGCACACGAAGCCGCGCGGATTGATGCGGAACCAACCGCCCGCGCAGCCCTCGTTCGGGCCCAGGCCGGGCTCGCGCGCGTCCACCACGGCGCCGGCGCGCAGGTAACCCAAGCGGGTGCGCTTCGGGCCGGTGTCGGTGTAGACCCAGGTGCGCCACGCGATGCTCGCGATGCGCTTGCCCGTGGGTTGAAACGGGAGGTTGTCTTCGAGCGTGCCGAGCAGGTCGCTCGGGACCGAGCCCCCCTCGTCACCCGCGTCGAGCTCACCGTCAGCCTCCACGACGATGGAGCCCAGGTTAGGGTTTGGCTCCGCGCCGGGTGGCTCGCCCTGCGAACAGCCGCCGAGCGCGCAAGGGAGCACAGCGCTCAACACCCAGGCGCTCGCCTTCGCGGCGCCCGAGCCCTGCACCAGGGTGGCGCAGGGGTCTGCCCACCCGCTTCCTGCTCGAGCCCGCATCGCCCCCGCGTAGCACAAAATGCCTCGCGTGAAGCCCGCTGTAGGGCCTGAGCGCGCGGCGTGCGCGTGGCGGATGGTACGCTCGCGCGCCTGTGCCATCCTTGCCGAGCCCTGACCGTGAGTCGGCGCTACTCCGGCCGCATCTTCAACCAGGGACAGCAGGTCATCGTGAGCTTCACTTCAAGCGAGAGCCCGAGCGCGGGCGAGAGCCCGAGCGCAGCCGAGAGCCCAAGCGCCAAACCCAGGTTCGCGATCCCGCTCGGGGTCTGGGGGGTGGTGAAGGAGGCCGCGCGTCACGTGCTGCGGCGCCCCGTGATCGGCATCGCCGCGGCAGCGCGCACCGCCGACGGGCGCTGGGTGCTGGTGCGCCGCACGGACACCGGCGAGTGGGCGCTGCCCGGCGGCACCCTCGAGTGGGGTGAGCCGCTGCGCGTCGCCATCGCGCGGGAGCTGGCGGAGGAGGCCGGGGTGCGCGTGCAGGAGCTCGGCGGCGTGGCTGGGGTGTACTCCCGCCCGGACCGCGATCTGCGGTTTCACGCGGTCACCATCGTGGTCCACGCCCGCGTGAGCGAGCCCGTGGAGCCGCCGAACAACCCCGCGGAGATCGCCGAGGTGCGGCTGTTCCGCAGCACGGAGCTGCCGGAGCACTTGGCGCACGGCATGACCGACATGCTGCACAACGCGCGGCGCGCGGAGGTGGTGTGGGAATGAGCGCCTTCACTCGTGCGCTGTTACCCGGGCTCGCGCTCGCGGTGACGGGCTGTGGGCTGCTCGGTCGTTTGCAGGTGGAGCGCGTGGCCTCGGGCTACGAGGCGCCGAGCCAAGTAGCAGCTTACCTGACCATTGAGCAGCGGGGCGAAGGCGTGGGCGGCCTCACCGCGAGTCAGCTCACGGTGCTGGAAGATGAGCAGGACGTGACGGCAGAGGCAAAGGTCACGCTGCTGGACAGGGCGCTGGTGGCCTACCACCACACGGTGCTGCTGGTGGACTTGAGCAAGCCCGACCCGGCGCTGCTCGAGGTCATGAACGAGGCCGCGCGGCGCCTGGCCCAGAGCCGCGACGTGACGGTGCTCGGCTTCGACGGCAGCCCCGAGCCGTTCGTCATTGGAGCTGTCGAGAAGGGCGCCACGGGCGTCCAGCTCGCGGTACCCGACGAGGCGCGAGACGCCTCGCGTGATCTGAACGGCGCGGTCGTCACCACCCTCACCCGCCTCTCCAGCGCGCTCGGCGGCGTGGCGCGCCCGATCCGCCGCGGGAGCCTGCTCGTCATCACGCGCGGCACGGATCTGGCGCACCGAGTGCCCCAAGACGCCCTGATACGTGAGCTGGACCGCACCGAGCACCAGGTGTTCGCGTTGGTCGCAGGGCCTGACGAGAGCTCCTTCCACCGCGAGCTCGGGCGAAACGGCGGCGCGCGCGTCGATGAGGAGCTCGATATTTACGGCGCCGCCGATCAGTTGATCAACCGCATGGAGCAGAAGCTGGAGGGCGAGTACCTGGTGAGCTACTGCTCCCCTGCGCGCGCCGGAACGCGCCTGGTGCGCATCGAGGCGACCGTGACCGATGACACGCGCGATCGCCGCGGTGACGTGGAGTTCGAGATCGACGCCACCGGCTTCGGGCCTGGCTGCGATCCCACGCGGCCCCCCACCTCGCTCGGCGTGCTCCAAGCGGCGCCGCCACCGAACCTACCCGAGCCGAGCCCAGAGCCCGGCGCGCCGCCCACGACGCCACCCGCCCCAGGGCCTGCGCCGAAACTCACCCCCAAGCCGGGCACCAAGCCGCCGGACGACGGCATCGTGCCGCCGCCCAATACTCCTGACTATCAGTCACCCTGACTATCCAGCGCTGAGCGGTGGACCCATCGTGTCGGTAGGGGGAGAGCGCCGCGCGCTGCCATGCCAAACCCCCAAAAACCCACGTCGGAGCTGGTCGAGGTCACTCAGTTCGAGGCGATCGTGCCCCGCGGTACCCGTCAGGTAAGCTGGCTGTGGCGGCGCGCGCCGCGCGACGGTTGGCAGCACCTGGCCGCGCTGCCCGGCGCCGAGGTGGAGCGGCTGGAGCCCTCACCGCAGGTGGTGTGGGAGTCGCGGGTGCGCGTCACGTTGCCGTACGGTTCGTGGCTGATGCGCGTGGAGTCGCGCCCCGGTAAGCCCGAGGTGAAGAGCGCCCTGGAGCACCTGATGGGCGCGCGCCGCACCGCGCCACGCCGCGTCATCCGGCGTTATTTCCGCGTGGGTCGCCGCGGCCGCCTGGTGCCGGTCCCCTCCGAGTGACCTTGTTTCGCCTGGCCGACCAGCAGCAGCTCGGCGGTTCTCGGGCGCGGACCCGCCTCTGCCCCAGGGCGCATCGCATCCGCCGCGGCAACGCTGCTAGCCGACCCAGGTGATGGTGCCGGTTGACCCCGGGTGACAAGGTCTGGTCTCTTGTGTCTGCTTGGAGGCAGACATGCGAGCTCTCACCCGTAGCACCTCACTCACGGCGCTCACGTCGCTGGTCATCTTGCTCGGGCTCTCGGGGGCGGCGGAGGCCTCCACCCCGATCGAGTTCCCCGACAACGGCGTGGCCCAGTTCAGCCGCGGCGGCGCGTGGCTGGCGACCGCGACCGACCCGCTGGCGGCGTTCTACAACCCCGCGGCCCTCGCGACGCAACCGACCTCGCTCGGCGTCGGCATGAACTTCGTCACCCAGAAGATCTGCTTCCAGCGCCAAGATCCAGGCGGTGAGCCTGTCTACCCGGATCCGAGCCAGCGCGGCAACGCCGACCCCTACCCCGAGGTGTGCAACGAGCACTCGGGCTTCCCCCGCTTCATCCCGAACCTCGCCTTCAACTGGCGCGTGAGTGAGCGCCTGGCGATCGGCGTCGCGGTGAGCCCGCCGGCCTCCTTGGGTGCCGTGGAGTGGCCGCTGTTCGTCAAGACGACGAACCGTGTCCCGGTGGAGGCCGAGCGCGACATCCCCGCGCCGCAGCGCTACCTCTCGACGGGCCTGGTCGGCACCATCCTGATGCCCACGCTGAGCGTCGGCTACGCCGTCACCGATCAACTTCGCGTTGGGGCTGGCTTCATCAGCGGCTTGGCGCTCTTGGATCTCGACGCCGTCTCCATGAGCACCGTCGCCGCCAGCCGCCCTCACGACGAGTTCGGCAACGACAACCTGAGCCAGCTCTCCGTCAAGGACTTGTTCATCCCCGGCTTCGTGGTGAGCGCCCACGCGAGCGTCACCGATCGCCTGGAGCTGGCGGGCTGGTTCAAGTGGACCGACGCGATCCGCGCCTCCGGCGACGCGGCGATCACCGCTTATTTGAACCGAAACGGCGCCCCGACGCGCGTCTGCAGTCAGTCCGAGGTGGACGAGGCAGTAGCCCTCACGCCGGAGGGCGAGGTGCCGAACCTCAGCTGCTCGGTCACCACCAGGAGCGAGGACGTGGTGGGGAAGGACAGCGTGAAGGTGAAGATCACGGTGCCGATGGAGGCGCGCATCGGCGTCCGCTACCACGTGCCGGCGGGCCCCGCGAGCGGGCTGCTCGCCGAGCGTTTCCGCGCGGATACATACAGCGTGCGCGATCCGCTGCGCGACGACGTCTTCGACCTGGAGCTCAACCTCACGTGGTCCAACAACTCCGCGGGGAGCAGCATCGACGTCGAGTTCACGGAGCCGTTCCAGCCGCTCGGCCTCCCGGGGCTGGTGCCGAAGGACGCGTCGCGCCCCACCGGCTGGAAAGACAGCTTCGGGGTGCGCCTGGGCGGGCAGTACAACGTGCAGCGGGGCCGCCTGGGGCTGCGCGCGGGCACCTGGGTCGAGACGCCCGCCACCCAGGACGAGTACCTGACGGTGACCGGCGTCACGGGGCTGCGCGGCGGCGTGGGCGGCGGCTTCGTCACGCGCCTCGGGGTGGTGGACGTGGAGGCGGGCTACCAATTCCTGTGGAACTCCGGGCTCGACAACGGCGGCGAGGGGAAGATGCCCGCCATCGCCGGCTCGGGGAGCCCCGACGATCGCTCGTTCCACGCCATCAACGGCGGACGCGTCACCCAACGCGGCCACGTGGTGTCCATCGGCGGCGTGGCGCGGTTTTAGGGGGAAAGGGGGTTGGACGGCACCGCGACGTGAGGCGCATCAAGTCAGTCACCTTGACGATATATCGCTGCGCTGCGAGGCCCCTCATAGTCAGCCAAGCGAACGACGGCGCGCGACCACCCACACGAGCGCGGGCGCGCCGATCGCCGCCGTGAGCACCCCGACGGGCAGCTCACGCCCCGGGAGCAGCAGGCGCGCGGCGGTGTCACACGCCACGAGGCCCGCGGCGCCGTAGAGCCAGCTGAGCGGCAAGAGCTGACGATACGTGATCACCCCGAAGCCGCGCAGCACGTGCGGCACCACCAGGCCCACGAAGGCGATCGGCCCGCACCAGGCGACGGAGGCCGCCACGCCGAGCGAGCCCGCGCCGAGCGCGACCTGTCGCACGCGGCGCACCGGCACCCCTTGAGTCTCCGCCAGCTCTTCACCGCCCACGAGCCCCTGGAGCGCCGGCGCCAGCAGGAGCAGCGCCAGCGCCGAGCCGAGGTTGAGAGGACCGAGCCAGCCGAGGGCGTCGTAGCCCACCTGGGGCAGGTGCCCGAGGGACCACTGCGTGGCGGCAAACAGCGCCTGGCTGTCCGCGGTGAACTGGAGCCCGGAGGCCAGCGCGGAGGAGGCCAGCGTCACCGCGATGCCGGCGAGCAACACGTCGCCCATGGTGGCTCTTTTCCGTGCGGCAACCGACAGCACCAGGGCGCTGACCAGCGCCGCGCCCAGGAAGGCGGCGGCGGCGACCCCAGGTAAACCGAGCAGCGCGCCCGCGCCGAGCACCAGCGCGGCGAGCGCGCCGAGCGTGGCGCCCGCCATGGTGCCCACCGTGCTGGGCGTCGCGAGCCCGTTGCGAAACAGCGCCTGGTACACCGCACCAGTGAGCCCCAGGGTGCCGCCCACCAGCGCGCCCACCAGCACCCGCGGCACCCGCAGCTCGAGCAAGATGAACTCGCCCGCGGCGCCCTCGAGCGGCGCGCCCAACAGCGGCGCCGCGCCGAGCACCGCGAGGCAGACGAGGCCGTGCAGGAGCCACCTCACGGGCGCGCTCCGTTAGATTCCGCGGAGATATGAAACACGCGCCCGCCGCCTCCGCTCGCGGCCTGGAGCGGCACCCCGTACAGCTGACTCAGCTCCCCGGCGAGCGCCGGCGCGAGCCAGCGGCTCTCGAGCGTCAGCGCGCCGTCCAAGAGCCCCACGACGCGCGGATCGCCGCCCACGTGCGCGAGCAGGTTCACGTCGTGGGTGACGCACAGGATCCCGTGCCCCTCGCGCCACAGCTCACCAAGCAAGCGGTAGATCGCCACTTGATGACGCGGGTCGAGGTGACTGCCCGGCTCGTCCACCAGCACCAGCGGCGCACCCTGCGCCAGCACGCTCGCCAGCTGACAACGCTGCAGCTCACCGCCCGACAGCTCGTGCACCGAGCGGTCGGCGAGCGCCGCGGCGCCCACGCGCTCGAGCGCCGCGAGCGCGCGGGCGCGCGCCTCCCGGTGAGGCTCGCGCGCGAAATAGCGCGCTGAGCTGACGAGCTCGATCACCGGCACCGGCTCGCTCGGGCGCTCCGCCTGGGGCAGCCACGCCGCGCGCCGCGCGCGCTCCCGCGGCGAGAGCGCGCGCGGCGCCGCGCCACCCAGGCTGATCTGACCCGCGCTGGGCAGCGCGAGCCCGAGCCCCAGCTTGATCAGGCTCGTCTTCCCCGCGCCGTTCGGCCCCAAGAGCGCCACGAACTCCCCCGCCGCCACTCGGAGCGACACGCCCTCGAGCACCGCGCGCGCGCCGAGCCTGAGCCCCACGCGATCGAAGACGAGATCAGTCACCCTGCTCACCTGAGGGCGCCTGCGGAGCGCTCAATAGCGCGCGAAGCTTCGGCTTCAGCTCGAGGATGCTGGGCCCGTTGCTGAACGCCTCGCGCGCCTCGAGCACGTGCAGGCGCCCGGCGCCGAGCGCCGTGAGCGGGGTGAGGCGCTCCCACGCGCCGCGTGCCGCCTGCGCCGCGCCGGGCCCGGGCAGCACCAAGATCACGATCACCTCCGGGTCGATCCGGATCACCTCATCCACGCTGAGCCGCGGCACGCCCGCCACGTCGCGAAGCACCGCGTGGCGCGCGCCGAGCGCGTCGATCAGCGCGCCGTGGATGCTGCCGCGCTTGACGAACCACACCTCGCTGAGCGTGGGTGTGGGCGGTCCACCGAGCACCAGCAGCGTGCGCGGCCCCTCGCGTTCCGGCGCTGGCGCGAGCTCTCGTTCGTAGCGCTGCGCCAGGGCCTCGGCCTCTCGAGGATGTCCCGCGATGCGGCCGAGGGTGCGCGTGCTGGCGGCGATGTCTTGCAGTGTGAGCCAGGGGAGCTCGGTGAGCGGCGCGACGCGCGCGAGCCCCTCGCTGCGAGCCCCCACGTGGCGCTCGCTGAGGATGTGGGTGGGGCGCGCGCGCACGATCGCCTCGAGCTCGGGCGTGAGCGCCGTACCGAGCCGCGGGCGCGCCGGCTCACCGGTGGGCAACTCGCAGTAGGTGCTGACGCCGACCAGCTGCTCGCGGACGCCGATCGCCAGCAGGGTCTCGGTGACGGCGGGCGTCAAGGACACCAGCCGTACGTCGCCCTCACTTGGAGCCGGCGCCGCGCGGTCGCAGCCGAGTGGGAGCCACAGCAGCGCGAGCCACGGCAGCGCGAGCCATGACGACGCGAGCCGAGGTAGCGCGAGCCACGACGACATGAACCGCAGCCACGCGAGCAGAGCCGCCCCCAAACGCCAGATGCGGAAGATCACGTCGCGGCGCGAGCCAACCACACGGCGCGCGCGTCAGCAACTCGGCGATTCAGCGCGCCGCGAGCACCTGGCTCACTCATCGGTGAAGCCGCACCCGCGCTTCGCTCGAGCCTCGAGCGCCGGGCTCGGCTGAAACACGACCGCGCCCGACGCCTGGTGCCAACGCGCGAGCGCCTCCAAGACGGCCGCCGGCCCGAGCCGATCCGCCCACTTCATCGGACCGCCGCGGAGCTTGGGGAAGCCCGCGCCGAGGTGGAGCGCGAGATCCAAGTCGCTCGCGCGCGCGGCGGCGCCCTCCGCCAGCGCCTGACAGGCGCCGCTCACGAGCGGGTACAAGAGCCGTGGCAGCCACTCCTCCCGCGGCACCGAACAGCTACCCTGACCAGAGGCACTCGAGGCGGAAGCGCTCGGATCGCGCCGAGCGTCGCCGACACGCTGCGCTCCAATTATTTCCATGTAGAAATCCATGACTGGCTCCAGCGACCACCCGAACGCCTCGAGCTCACCCTCGATCTCCTGAAGCGATGCCCCCTGCGACGCGAGCCAGGCTGTGGCCTCAGCCAGCGGCTCGAGCAGTCGGCGAAGGAGCGGCTCCGCCTCCGCGCCGCGCAGCTTGGCGCCCGCCTTCTTGGCGGTGCGCGCCGCGAAGAACAGGTAGATCATCGCCGCCGCGGCAGGATCCTCCAAACACTCGCGGAAACACGCGCGCTCCACCTCGAGGCCGCGCTCGGCTCCCTCCAGAGCACCGGCGAGCGTCGCGTCCAGGCACAGCGTGGGGAACCGCGCCAAGCGCTGCTCCCGCGTGAGCGCCCCGCGCGCTGCATCAGCGAGCGCCTGCGCCGCCTCCCCCGTCTCGACGCGATCGCCAAGCAGCCGCGTCCGCCTGAGCGGCGCGCCGGTCAGGCGCCGGGCCGCCCGCGTCGCCACCGCGAGCAGCTCCACGCGCGGCGCCAGCTCATCCACCAGCCCTCGCGCGAGCGCCTCCTCCGCCTCGAGCTGGCGCGAGCTCAGCATCAGCTCCATCGCCGCCTCGAGCCCGATCAGCCGTGGCAGGCGCTGCGTACCGCCCGCGCCTGGGATCAACCCCAAGGCGAGCTCGGGCAAGCCGAGCCGCGCCTCGTCCGTCGCCACCCGATGGTGACAGCCGAGCGCCAGCTCGAGACCGCCGCCCAACGCGAAGCCATCGATCGCCGCGACCACCGGCGCCGGCCAGTCTTCCAAGCGCCGGATCAGCTCACCCAGCGCGGGCCGCGGACGTTCGGGCGCAACGCCAGGCGGTGACGTCGAAGCGCCGCGGGACTCACCGCGCGCCAGCACCTCGAGGCGCCGGATGTCCGCGCCTGCGACGAAGGTGTCGCCCGCCCCGATCAAGACCAACGCCTCCACGCGATCGGCCTCGGCGCGATCGAGCGCGGCAACGAGCGCCTCGAGCAGCGTGTCGGCCAGCGGGTTCAGGGGCGGGTTGTCCAGCGTGAGCCGGCGCACGCCGGCTTCGTCATGCTCATGTACGGAGGCCACGCCGCGGACATAGACGCGAGGGGCCGCGGCGTCACCTGCCCCTCGAGTGCTACGGTCGCGTGGTGCGCTCGCCTCCCAAGCTTCGCCCACTCAGCGTCCGTCGCTGGGGCGCGCTGTGCGCGCTGGCGTTGACGCTGGTCGGCTGCCCCGAGCCGCCACGCGCCGAGCCGCCGAGCGGCTCCCCCACGGCGACAGGACGGACACCTGATGACTCCCACCCGCACGACGCCGCACCGCCCCGTTCATCCAGCGCATCCCCAACCCGCGCCCCTCACCCAGGCGGCGCCAAGCCCGACTCGCGCGAGCGCGTCCGCCTCCAAGCCCGCTCCAAGCTCGGCGTGCCGCTGCACCCCAGCGAAGGGAGCAGCGCCGTCTCAGGGCGCGTGCCCAGCGGCGCCGAGGTGCGCGTCCAGCGCTGGAGCGCCGACGAGCGCTGGCTCGAGATCGAGGCGCCGTCCGGGGAGCGCGGCTGGATCACGGCGCGCTACCTGGCCGCGGGCCGCCCGCGCGAGGTAGTAGACAGTCTACCTGATGCTTCAATCTGGGCGTCCCCCGCCGCCTGCGAAGCGGCGGTCACCGCCGGCGATCGGCTCGCCAAGGAGCCGTCGCGGCTCCGCGTCGGCACCTGGAACCTGCGCTGGTTCCCCACCGGCGGCCCCGGCGGACGCCCAACGCACCTGAGCTGGCTCGGCTGCGCCCTCACTTGGCTCGGCGTCGACGTGCTCGGTGTCCAGGAGCTCACGCGCGGCGCCGAGTCGCGCGAAGGTCGAGAGCTGCTCGCCTCGCTGGATCGCCTCACGGGGGGCCGCTGGCGGCTCCGCTTGGACGATTGCCCCAGCGACGGGCGCCAGCGCGTCGGCGTGCTGTACGACGAGCGCCGCGCCCAGATAAGCCAAGTGGTGAGCGCGCCTCACTTGAATCCGCACGGAAATGCGTGCAAGGATCGCCTGCGCCCCGGCTTCACGGCGCGCGTGAAGGCCGCCTCGGGGCTCGACTTCGAGCTCACCGTGGTGCACCTCAAGTCGGGCACTGACGCTCGCTCCTACGGCCTGCGCCGCGCGTCCCTCACGCGCCTCGGCGAGCTGTTCCAGAGCCGCACCCAGGCGCTGGGCGATCCAGACTTCGTGCTGCTCGGCGACCTGAACAGCATGGGCTGCAGCGGCTGCGCGCCCAAAGTCAGTCACGCAGACGAACTAGGCGTGCTCACCCGGGAGCTCGCGCAGGCGGGCTTCACCCTCACGCCGGCCGCTTGCTCCCACTACTACCAGGGCGCGCCCTCCGCCCTCGATCACATCGCGACCCATCGCTCCATGCAGGAGGCGACGAGCCCACCCGTATCAGCCGGGGTGTGCCAGGTGGCGCGCTGCGGCGTGGGGCTGAAGGCGCCGGAGGTCGCCGCCTTCACCCAGCTGAGCGACCACTGTCCCACGCTGATTGATTTGGATGGCCGCGACCTCGACTGAGCGCCGCTCGATGAGGCACCTCCGAGCCGCTCGCTCAGGGAAACCGGGTGGGCTCGCGGCGCCGCGCGGCGCGGTGCCGTCCAACCCACCCCTGCCCCCCAAAACCAGTGTGGGCGAGGCGCGCCGAGAGGGAGTCGAACCCTGAAAGACCCAAGCTTACCCGGTTGCGCGCCGCCGCGGCGAAGGCGCCGTAGCTCGCGGGGGACTCTCCATGGGGCACCGACGCCTCCGCTCAGCGTGGAAAATGACGACCTCGGGGGCGTCCAAACGATGGAGCCTCAGGGGTCAGGGTGGAGTCGCGCGCGTGACCGAGGGTAGACTTCCGCCCGTGTCGTCGCGCATCGTCTCCCGCTCCATCTGGGCCGTGGCCGGGGCGGCCCTCTCGGTGGCCTCCTGCAACATCTACACGGACGCCCTGCTCGAGCCCGATCCGCGCCTCGACGGCGGCGCGGGCAACGGCGGCAGCAGCGGCAACGCGGGCAGCGGCGGCACGGGAGCCGCTGGGGGCACCGACTGCGCGGCCGGAGCGTGCTGGTGGTCGACGACGACACCGGAGGGCTGCGCCGATCATCGCGCGCCCACGCCCGCCGATCGCCCCGCGCCGACGGGCGGCGCTGACGTGCCCGTCTTCTACATCGCCATCGATCGCGTGTGGTTCGGTGAGTCGGCGCCCGTGAATCACCCGAGCGGCGCCGACCCTTGGCAGTTCTTCGGTCTGAACCTCGACGGCACCTGCACCAACGCGCCGAACTGCGCCGACGCGCCGAAGAACGAGGTCGCCTGCCGCGCGGGGATTGGCGTGCCGCCTGACGGCTTCGGCTGCCGCGACAACATGTTCGCGCGGCTGCAACCCGTGGCAGCGCAGCACCCCAACCTGGGCCGCCCCTTCGGCATCACGGAGGACGCCTTCAACTGCGAGCTCCACCGCGGCAGCTTCAGCATCCTGATCAAGGTGAGCGGCTACAACGGCACCGAGGACGACGACCAGGTGAGGCTCGATTTCTTCATGTCGCCCGGCCTGGATCGCACGCTGGACGATTGGTCCTGCCCCAGCAGCGACTGGGCGGCGCGGGCGCCCTGGCTCGCGAACTTCCCCTGGCGCGTCGACCAGACCATGCTGAGCGGCTCGGCACCATCAGGTGAGCTGCCCAGCTCCACGCTGAACGATCCCGACGCCTACGTGCGCGATGGCTACTTGGTGGGCGACTTGCCGAACGCGGCGCTGATGCGCTTCATCGCTGACAACGCCGACTCGGCGGGCTTCGCCATGTTGCTCGATGGCGGCGTGTTCGTCGCGCGGCCGAAGCTCGGCAACGACGGGCTGTGGACGGTGGAAGATGGCCTCTTGGCCGGATCTGTCACGCAGCAGAACATGCTGCTCGCCTTCAACCAAATGGGCCTGTGCGCGGGCGGCGCGCTGCCGGGCGGCGGCACCATCAGTCAGGCGGAGGCGAACCTGCTCTCCGATTATCTACGTGGAAATATGGACATGCTGAGGGCGCGCGGCAAGAACCCGAGCACTCCCTGCGATTCGATGAGCGTCGGCATCGCCTTCACCGGGCGACAGGCGATGCCAGGGCCCGGCGTGGAGGTGTCCACCCTGGTGGAGTGCCCGAACGGCGGAACGCCGAGCAGGATCGATTGAGGCGCTGACATGACGCGCCGTGAGCTGGCGGGCGGCGCCGTGAGCTCGACTGACTGAACCACGCGATCTCCGAGCGATGACGCCACCGCGAGCCTATCTAACCATACCGTAAGCCTGATTGACTGGTGGGAGCATGGCCAAGAGCTACTGGTTACTGAAGAGCGAGCCCGACGCTTACTCCTATGCGGACCTGGTGAAGGCCGGGCGCGGCAGCTGGGACGGCGTGCGCAACTTCGAGGCGCGCAACAACCTGCGCGCGATGCGGGCCCATGACCTCGGGCTGTTTTACCATTCGGTCAAGGAGCGCAGCGTGGTCGGCGTGATGAAGATCACGCGCGAGGCCTACCCGGACCCCACCGCCACCGAAGGCGACTGGTCGATGGTTGACGTGGAGCCCGTCGTCCCCTTCGAGGTGCCGGTCACCCTCAGTCAGCTGAAGGCCGACCCCGCGTTCTCGGAGCTGCTCTTGATCCGGCGCAGCCGCCTCAGCGTGGTGCCGGTCACCGCGGAGCACTTCCGCGCCATCCTGAAGCTGGGTGACACGCGCCTCCCCCGCGGCGTTTGACCACACAGCTGACCGGCGAGGTGACGGAGGCGAGCGGCGCCGCGCGCCAACGCGACACGCGAGGCGTCTGGCGATGGGCAAGCAGCGCCGAGCGGTGTGGCGCGGCTAGCGCTTTACTCCTTCGGGCGGCGTTGCTAGCGAGGGGCCATGAGTGATCGCCAAGAGCTGAAGGCCGACGTCCTGCGGGCCGAGCGTGACGCGCTGAAGGAGTCGCTCAAGGCCATCGAGGTCGAGCAGCGCAAGCTGGACGCCGAGCTGAAGGCCGTGCGCCAGCGCGAGCTCCGCGCCAAGCGTCAGATCGAAGCGCTCAACACGCTGATCGAGCTCAGTGACGAGCCCACCGACGCGCCGAGTGAGTGAGCCGCTCCGCTCCGCGTGGTCCCTCGCTGCGCGGCGTCACGCGGCGAGCCAGTGAGGCATCGTTCCCACGGCGCCGCAAAACAGTACGTCACGCTGACCGTCAGCGAGCACCCGGCGCCTCGTAGCGCCGAGGAGCATTCATGCAGGCACAAACCCTGACTTGTCCCCACTGCGGCGCGCCGTTGCCGCTCCAGGCCACGCAGCAGATCGCGCTGTGCGCCTACTGCAATACCAGCGTGCGCGTCGTGGCCGATCCCGCGGCGCCTGGCCCGGTGAGGCTCGCCGCCGACCAGGTGCCGCACGCCATCGTCGAGCAGGTGAAGCAGCTCGTCGTCGCCGGGCGCCAGGATGAGGCCATCGCGCTCTACGCAGAGCACGCCGCGGTGACGCAGGCCGAGGCCTCAGAGGCGGTGAAGCAGCTCATCACGCCGCTCTTGTTCCGACTCACGCGCCGCATGCCGATGCAATGGGGCGCGATGCTGATCGTCTTCTTGCTGATCAGCGGGTTGCTCGCGGGCGCTGGGTGGGCTGCGCTGCGAGCCGTTCAGGGCGAGCTAGGGCTCGCCTTGCTGGCGCTCGCGTGCCTCGCGGCGGCGGTGCTGCTCGTTCGCTTCATCGCGCCGCACCTCGTCTCTGCCTTGGTCTACAACTTCGGCGCCGAGGGGCGCGCGCGGTTCGTCAAGGTGGCTGTCCTCAAGGTGGACTACGTGAAGGGGGGCACGCTGGTGCTGGCCCTGGTGGACGTCACCCCAGCCGCTGGCGGCGCGTCGTTTCGCGACGAGGAGGCGTGGCTCGTCCGCAGTGAGTCGATGCCCAAGGTCGCGGTGGGGAACATCATCCGCGTGCGCTTCGATCGCGGCAAAGACCCACGCGTCTTCCCCATTTCACCGATCGAGGTCGTCGGGCGCGGCTGAGCGGCGGCGCCAAGCGCTCGGTTCAAGGACGCATCGAAGGCGACTTGAAAGCGCGCGACAAAAAAGCAGAAGCGACCCGGTCACCCGGATCGCTTCTGGGAAGTGCGCTGGTCGGTGGGGGGCAATCAAGCCCCTCCGGCGTGCGTTCAACGCCTTCATCGACCTCCACGACGCGCTCGCGACGCGCCGTGACACACGACGGCTTCATGCAGGTTCTCTCCTCTGCCTCCGCGCAGTTCGCGCTGGCGGGGCAAGACTCGAGCGGGCGCGCTGACAGCCCTCAGGACTGACGAACCCTGATGACCCTTCCGGGACACACCAAGGACACTCGACCCACCGCTTGGTGGGCCAAGCGGCAACCCCCGAGGGGGAGCGGGTGAGCTCGCGCGCCGAGCTTTGGCGGAGGTTCGATGGCTAGTCCCCAAGGTGTGCTTAGCCGAGAAAAACCGTGGCTCGGCCTCCTTCCCACGCGAAGCGTGGGCAAGAACCCACCCCGCCCCAGAGCTGTGAGAACACAAACCCTGACAGCGTGGCTCACCACCGTAAAAAACGGCCGTCACACACGGCGTGACGCCTGCACCGACTTCGTCGTGACTGCGAGGCCCCCTTTGAAAGGCCCCGAAGGGCGCTGCGTCGACTGTCGTCGGCGCCGCACCAGCGCGCTCTACGAGGAGGGCCGCTCGTTGCCGAGCAAACCGAACCCTCGAGGAGGCGCGCCCTGACTCGGCTTCATGGCCGAAGGCCACGAACAGTGACCAAGACCACGAGCAGCGGCCTAAGACCACCGCCACCACCAAACCAGCTGACACGACGCGGGGTGCTACCCTTTCCGCGCGGTAACACTCCGCTGGGAGCAGCCGCAGGCCGAAGCCCGCTTGCCGTCACCCGAAGCCGGCGGCACTTGCCACCGGACAGCAGACCCCCTGCGCCCCGATCTCGGCGTAGCCTGCTCCTTGATAGGAGTGCTCCTTGGGAGCGCTACGCGTCATCGATGAAGGCTGAGGGAGCCTGACACCACTTAACCCCTTCCGCTGATGCGCTCAGGTGAGCGCGGGCGCCGCGCTGCCGTTCCCAGCAGCTCACTCGCCCACGGGCGCCCTGGTATCAGCGTCGCACAGCGGCGACGCCGGCGAACCCGAGCAGACCCCGTTCGTCACCGAACCTGACCTACTCTGTACTCCTTTTGAAGGAGTGCTCCTTTGAAGGAGCGCTCCTTTGAGGGAGCCGCACCCAAGACGACCCAACACCTAGACCCTACGGGCAGCTCACACCACCGGCTCTACCCGGCTGTGCGAGCTCCTCTCCAGTGACCTCTCGGCCCGGTGACGCTTACGCCAAGGTGAAACACCTGGGCGCATCGCAGCGCGGTGACCGAGCCTTGTTCAGACGTCGACCGCCGCTCCCACCAGGCTCCTTGCGGAGCCGTTGGGCCCTAACGAAGGGCCCTCCTGACGGAGGGCTCTGCGCGTCACCACCGATGGCCAGCCAGAGGCTTGACCCGCGGGTTGGAGCACCGCCCGTGAGCCCTGGTTTAGAGGGACCCACGAGACGCGCTCCAGCGCATCTATTCCTGTATCGAAACACCTGAGCCCACTCGCCAAGCGAGCAGCCCAGACCCAGGCGGGAATCGGCGTTCAAACCGACTCCTGCCCAGCGCACCCGTTCATGCCTCTCTCCACCGAGCGCCACACGCCGCGTAGGTTCTCTACGCGCGCCTGCGCCCGACTTCACTCGGCACTAGACCCACCCTGCCGCAAGCTCACGCTAGCGACCGAGCCGACCCAAGATGCGTTCGACCAGTCATTGCAACCTGCATGTCAAAGACGCGCACCCGCGCTCCCAGACTCGTGACCCACGGCCCGCCTCGCCCCTCACGGGACGCCACGCGCCGCAGGCAGAGCAGCTGGTTCACGCCAGCTGCCCGGCTTCCGCCTCGCCGCCTTGCGCCACTCGGGGCGTTGTCTTCCCCGGTGGAGCCACCGCGGCCAGCGCCCCTTGGCAGTTGCCAAAGGCGGTGACCCGATGATGAAGCGACGAGCTTCTGAGGTTCCCAAGACGCCTGGCGCAGCGTGCACCGAAGCACGACACCGCACCGAAACACCCGTCACCCTGAGCTCCCTGTGAGGCGCTTTTCGACGCCTCTGCTCGTCCGCCTTTGCAAGCGGTCCGCCTTTGCAAGCGGTGAAGCTCCGCCGGCGGCTGAGCTTACAGGGCGGCTGAGCTTACAGGGAGGATCCAGAGCCGAAGGGGGGCCGGACCGCGACGCGTGACCGACGCGGCCGTGAAGCCCCCCGAGGGATCCTCGTTGCCTCGAGTGAGCAGGCGCCGCCTAAGGCGCGCGCTCACCACTCGAGACCTTGCCACTTGTCATGGGAGACACGAGCACCACCACGAACACCCGAAGACCACTCAGCCTGCTGCTGCCCGACGAAACCGCCCGAGCCGTAGCTCGGGCACACCGTGCCGCTTGGGCTGGCTGCGCGAAGCGACCACGACGCAACGAATTGCACCGCGGTGCTGCGACACAGCACGTGGCCACCAACAGTGAGTGTGCCTGACCCAGTGCCCATCGACACCGACCACGCACCCGCTGGCGGCCGGTGACGTTCGACCCAGCGTGCTCCCGGTAGGACACACCGCCGACTCGCCCATCACCGAAGGCCCCTTCGTCACGAAACCCGAGCCGCTGTGCGTTAGAGACACCCAGCGACGCCGAGCCCGTCAAGGCCCACCCGAAACCGCCCGCTCGCGAAAGCTGACGAACCCGGAGGAGCCAGAGCCCCATCGACCACCCGCGGACCAGCTCGCGCTGGCTCGACCCAGGCCTGACGCGGCAAGCCTGGTGTCAACACCCTGTTTGACCCCGCCCGATGAGAGCTCTTGAACGCTCCCTCACCGCGCGAGGACCGGGCTCAGCAAGCTGTGCCCGAGGTGCCCCGAGTGACCTCTACCTTCGAGATGCCCGCGGCCCGAATGGCCCGCGAACTTCCAGACCTGTTTATGAACCCAAGCCACCACTTATGCAAGCTCAAAAAACGCGAATCGACAGCTACCAAGTTATCCATGAGTTATCCACAGGTGATCATATCCATATGGATAATGATCCTCCTGCGCAACCCAGTCGCTGGGTTCGGACGGCACACGAGAACAGCATTGGAACAGCGCATGGGAGACGGCGCGGACAGCGTGAGTCCCCGCAAGCGCCGCGCTGATGCGCCTTGGGTGAAGCTCACCAGCTTCACGAAAAAGGACGCACACCGCAACCAGATCCGCGCCCAACTCGCAACTTATCCACAGCTGCTCTGAGTTATCCACAGTGCCAAGTCCACGGCGCGAAGTGATCCACAGCGCAAGATCCCCAGGATTTCGCGCCCATCGCTGGCGACGCCTGGCGCTTGAATCGCAGGCTCGATGTTCGCGCCTGCCTCGATTGTCGCGGACGCTGGCTCGCCGACACCTCGCTGAAGCAGCGCACGGCTGTGCCCACAACGGGTGGAGCAGGGCTCGCGCGTCTCGGCCCCTCAGTCCCTCGCGAACTGCGTCGCGAGATCCAGGCGCAGCCCACCTTGGAGCTCGAAGTAGCCAACGCCGCGCCGCACGCCGTCGCTGGTTGGCCTGGGTGGCTCGAAGCCAATGGACCTTGTAGCTGACGGATCGTCGGTGTCCTCATCCGGCGCGCCCTGGCTGAGCGTCGCCTTCAGCGTCACGCGTTGCACGCCGCCCAGCGTGCCTTCCGCCGACTCACGCAGCGCGAACTGGCCCTTGCCCAGGAAGCGCACCGCGCGCTCCACCAAGCCTTGGAGTAGCGCGTCGCTCCCGGGCGCGAAGGTCACCTCCGTGATGGCTCCGGTGTCGCTCACCGTGATCGTGAACTGAATTTCCCCAAGGGAACCCGGGGCGCGCTGGGTGAAGCGCGCGTCACCCACGGCGGCGCGCGGGAGCACTCGGGTGAGCGCGGTGGGGAGCTGACGAACGCCGCGCGGGAGCCCGGCGGCGCCCGGCGTGCCCGACGCGGCCGGCGCGCCCGTGGTCTCGCCATCTGACGACCCGGGGGAGCCGCTCGAAGCGCTTGGCGCAGACGCCGCGGACGCCCGCCGAGAGCCACGCCGCGCCTCTCGACGCGCTTCGTCTCGCGCCGTCCGGCGCGCTTCATCCGGGCGCCACGCGCGACGCTCGGCGCGACGCCGAGGACCTCGGTGACCTCGCCACGCGCGATCGGGGCGGCCCGCGAAGCGGTCGCCAGGCGGACGCTCCTGCTCGGTGGGCTCCAGGGGGTTTGGCAGGGCCCTGGGCGGCGGTAAGGCGAGCGGCGCCGGAGCCGGCCGAGCGGGCGGCGGCCGATCAACGGTCACCTCACGGGGCGCGGCCGGCGGCTTCGTGGCTGGGATCGGATCTCGACCCGTGGGATCCTCAGCGGGTGGCTCGGCGGACGGATCGGTCACGTGCTCTGACGTCTCAGCGCCGTCACCCGATGTCGCAACCACGTCCCCCAACGCGACGTCGAAGGTGTCTCCCGCCCACACGTCGGGTGGCGGCGGAGGCTCAGCCACCGAGGGCGCGACCAGCAGCACCACCGGCGCCATCGCCAGCGCATGCAGCGCCACGGAGGCGCCCAGCGCACCGAGCAGCTTGCCCCAGCGCGGACGCCCAGGAACCTCGGCGCCGCTCCCTCGCACCGAGCGCACCGCAGCCGGCGGCTCAGACCCGCCCGGCTCAGGCGCGGCCGACCGCCCCCGATGGGGTGTATCCGTGGGCTGGGGCGTCGGTTCGTGCGGCATGAGGAGCTTCGACACGGGGCTGGGCCCGGAGGTTCCTCCCCGGCGGTGCCGGAGCGCGCTGGTACGCCCTGAGCCTAGCACGCCGCACCTGAGCGGCCCCGTTCGGGGAATCGCGGCGCTAGGCAGCGGCGTTCGTAGGACTCCGTGGCTACCAACCCCCAAAAACAAACGCCCCGAGCTCGCCGCTGGCACCGCGTGGCGACCTGCTCGCAGCCGGCGCCCGCACGTGGCGGCTCGGCGACCCGCGCAGGGCGCCTGCCGTCCCCGCGATCGAACCGTTGGCTGACCAAGCTCGCTTGGCTGCTGGTGACGTCGCTCACCGCTGGGACGCTCCTGGGTTGCTCCGAGGACCACTCGGCATCGATGGGGAGCGCGGGAGCGACTCAGGCTCCGCCCGTTCTCCCTTCAGCACGCTCAGCGTCGAGCGTCGCTTCGCCAGAGGATCCGAGCGCCGCGCTGGGGGACACTCGGGGAGGCGAGCATGACGAACCATCCGCTGAGCAGCGCGCTCTGTTCAGCGCCCTGTTCAGCGCTCGGTTCGCTCAGCTGTCTGAGCCGGATCGCAGCTTCTTCAGCGACAACTACGTCTCCAACGAGACCTCCTACCTTCAAGTAGCGGCCCAGCTCGCTCGAGGGCGCCCGGGCGGCGCGTACCTGGGGGTGGGGCCCGAGCAGAACTTCAGCTACATCGCCAAGGCCCGCCCCGAGCGCGCGTACATCCTCGATATTCGACGTGGGAACGCGCTGCTCCACCTGCTCTACAAGGCCATCTTCGCGGAGTCGCCGGGGCGGCTGACCTTCCTGGCGCGCCTGATGGGGCACGACGGCGCGCTCGAAGCAGCAGGGCGAAAGGCGCCGAGCGCCGAGCACCCCGAGGGGGTCGCTCAGGTGATCGCGCGCTTGCCGGAGGGGCGACCGGCGCCCGATGAGGCGGCGCGCGTCCACGCGCGCTTGGCGCGGCACATCGAGGCGTTGGGGGTGAAGCTCAGCGAGGCTGACCGAGAGACCCTGTGGCGCGCTCACCAGGCCTTCATCGACGCCGGGCTGGGGCTCCGCTTCACGCTGCATGAGGAGAACGGCCGCAGCTACCCGAGCCTCGAGGAGCTGCTCTCGGCGCGACATCAAGGTCAGGGTTCCTTCCTTGAAACCGCGGAGGACTACGCGTTCGTGAAGGCGCTCCAGGACAGCCACCGCGTCATCCCGGTCGTCGGTGACTTCGCGGGAGAGCACGCGCTACGCCAGATCGCCGCCGAGCTTCGCCGCGACGCGCTCCCCGTGCGCGTGTTCTACACCTCGAACGTCGAGCAGTACCTCGCCGAGCCCGCCACTTGGGCGCGCTGGGTGGCGAACCTGAAGGCGCTGCCGACCGAGCCTGACAGCGTCTTCGTCCGCGCCTACCTGGACCAGGGCCGGCGGCACCCGGCGCAGCTGCCGGGACACCGCACCGCGACGCTGCTCCAGCGCTTCGAGGCCTTCCACGCGCGCCAAGCGACGCGCGGCTACCGCAGCTTCTGGGAGTTAGTCAGTGATACAGACGATAGCCCGTGACATCGACCGCGTTGGGGTTTTGGGTTGGACGAGAGGCACCAAGCGGACGATCGAAGGACGCCACGCGACTGCCGCGACCTCCGGTCACTAGTCAGGGCGCAGTACGCTGCGCTCGCAGCGCGGCGAAGCGCTCAGTGCACCGCTTGCGGCTGCTCGTCGAGCGGCGGCTCCGAGCGCCCGGGGCCGAGCAGCTCAAGCAGCTCCGCGCGCTCCACCGTCTCGTGCTCGAGCAGCGCCGCCACCAGGGCGTCGAACGCCTCTCGATTCTCGCCGATCAGCGCCTCCGCCTCACGCTCCGCGCCGCTGATGAGCTCGCGGATCTCCTGCTCTATCAGGTGCACGGTGGCGTCGCTGGTGCCGCTCTCGGTGGCCATCCGCTGCCCCAAGAAGGGGTGATCGCTCTTGTGGTCGTGATACACGGGGCCCACCGCGTCGCTCATCCCGTAGTTTGCCACCATGCGGTAAGCGGTGTCCGTCGCCTTCTGGAGGTCGTTCGCGGCGCCGCTCGACACCTCGTGCAACACCACGCGCTCCGCGGCGTAGCCACCGAGCATCACCCGCAGCCTGGCGATCAGCTCCGAGCGCAGCATCAGATGCCGGTCGGGCATCGGCGAGCTCTGGGTGACCCCGAGCGCCATGCCGCGCGGGATGATGGTCACGCGGTGCACGGCGTCCGCGCCGCGGCTCAAGTGCGCCACCAGCGCGTGCCCCGACTCGTGGATCGCCACGCGACGCTTCTCGTCAGGGAGCAAGACCGCCTCGCTCGGGTTGCCGAGGATGATCTTGTCGAAGGCCTGGTTGAAGTCGTCCATGGTGAGCTCATTGCCACCACGACGCGCCGCCATCAGCGCAGCTTCGTTGCACAGGTTCGCGAGATCCGCCCCGGAGAAGCCAGGCGTGTTCTGCGCCACCAGGTTGAGGTCCACGTCGCTCGCCAGCGGCTTGGTGCGGGTGTGCACCCCCAGGATGGCAGCGCGCGCGCGGAGCTCCGGGCGATCCACCACCACGCGCCGATCGAAGCGCCCGGGGCGTAAGAGCGCCGGGTCCAAGACGTCCGGGCGGTTGGTGGCGGCGATCACGATCGTGAGGTCGTTACGCGAGAAGCCGTCCATCTCGCTGAGCATCTGGTTCAGGGTCTGCTCGCGCTCGTCGTGCCCACCCCCGAGCCCCGCGCCACGCGCGCGGCCCACCGCGTCGATCTCGTCGATGAACACGATCGCCGGGGCGACCTTCTTCGCCTCCTCGAACAGCTCGCGGACCCGCGCCGCGCCGACGCCGACGAACATCTCGATGAACTCGGAGCCGTTGATGGAGAAGAACGGCACCCCCGCCTCCCCCGCCACCGCGCGCGCGATCAGCGTCTTCCCGGTGCCGGGCGGCCCCACCAGGAGCACGCCGCGCGGGATCTTGCCGCCCAAGCGCTGGTAACGCTCCGGCTCCTTGAGGAAGGAGACGACCTCTTGCAAGTCCGTCTTGGCGCCGGTGGCGCCGGCCACGTCAGCGAAGGTGACCTTGAGATCTGTTTCCTGGTTGAAACGCTTGCTGCGGCCCTTGACCAGCCCGCCGAAGGGCCCGCCCTGCGACAGCATGCGCGACGTGCGGCGCCCCATCCACACGAAGATCCCGATGATGATGGCGATGGGGAGCAGCTGCAGCACGAGCTGCATCAGCATGTTCGGGTCGGCGGAGACCACCTCCACCTCCACCTTCTGACGCCGCAGCTCCGGCAGCAGCTCCTGATCTTCCTGCGTCGGTAGGATGGTGGTGAACACCTTCCCCGACTCCCCGTCGGCCCCCGCCTTGAAGCGGCCCTTCACGCGGTCCCCCTGGAGGGTGACCTGCTCCACCTTGCCCTGCGTCAACTGCTCATAAAACTGGGTGTAGGGGATGGCCGGCCCCTTGCTGCCCATGTTCGAGAGGTTGTTGTAACCCCAGAACACCGCGAACAGCACGGTGAGCAGAATCATCAAGCCCCACGGCTGAGGCTTCTGAGGAGCCCCTGGCGGAGCCGGCGGCCCGCCAGGGACGCTGGGGCGGGGCTGTGTCTGGGGTTGGGACATGAGGTTCTGCGAATGTGGGCCGCGGACAGAGGTTGGCAAGCTGGCGATGGGGTTTGGCGAGCGGCGACGCCAGCGCGCCGCTCATACTACCTAGCCGGTTTCACCGGGGTGGCAACGCCCATGAGCACCGCGAGCACCACCTGAGGTTTGGAGACGACAGGCCCTGTCGCTGGTGTCCTCCAGGCGGGGACCACGAAGCCGGGCGGGCGCCGTCACACTCCGCGAATTCGCCTGAATTTTGGCTCGCTCTGCGATCGTCAGGGCCCCCTTCCGCAGTTGGGGCCGCTTCTTGCAGTGCTCGCGAGCGTCGCCCAGCGAAGCCGCGGGCGCCCACATCCATAAGCAACCTCCCCCCAGCTTCGAGCGACCGCGAGCAAGCGAGCCGAGGGCACCCTGCTGATTGCAGCGCCCTACCCTCGGCCACGCCTCGCGCCGCTCCCAGTCAGAACCTTGGAGTCCATCAAAATCATGCTGAACCTGCTTCGTAAAACCTCCGTCGCCGTCATCCTCTCGGTCGCCACCCTCGCCGCTGGCTGTGGTGGGCTCTCGTACGAGGTGAAGGGCAAACCACCGGCGACCGGCGCCATCGCGCGCATCGACGGCAAGACTCAGGAAGACACCAAGACCACTCGCCTGACCATCGAGGTCGAGTTCCTCCAGCCGCCCGCCGACCTCGACCCGAAGGGCACCGGCTTCGTGGTGTGGTTCCGCAAGAACAACGCCTCGCAGTGGAGCCGCCTCGGCAACCTCGACTACAACGAGAGCAGCCGCAAGGGCACCCTGAAGGACTTCTCGGTCCCCGAGCTGAAGTTCGAGCTGGCGATCAGCGTGGAAGGTGGCGACTCAGCCGCGAGCCCCACCACCATCGTCTTCACGCAGCTCGTCTCCGACGACTGAGCAAGCCCGAGCACGACGAACCGAGCACGACGAAACCGAGCACGACGAAACCGGGCCCAACTGACGGTGCCCCGTTCGTCGTGCTCGAATCGGCGGCGCGCTGCCTTGGCGCACGAGGCGGAGGCGCGGCGGGAGCCGTGGAGCGCCCTTTCAGGGTGACGCATGGCTCCCGCGGTGCGCTTCAGGTAGGCTGAGCCCGTGCGTCCTAGGATCACTCGTCACACCCTGACCTTCATCCCACTGCTGCTGCCGCTAGCTGGCGTGGGTTGCGCCACCGACGTGGGCTTCGGTGAGATCCCGCTGAGCCCCGACGCCTCGGGAGCGAGCGGCGGCGACGCCGGTTCCGCGGGGAATAGCGGCGGCTCAGGCGGGGAGGCGGCGAGCGGTGGTGCCGGCGGTGTGGGTGGCAGCGCCGGAGCGGGTGGCAGCGGCGGAAGCGGTGCGACCGGCGGCGCGGGTGGCAGCGGCGCAACGGGCGGCAGCGGCGCTGGGGGCAGCGGCGCGGCGGGTGGCTCGGGCGGAAGCAGCGCGGCGGGCGGCTCGGGCGGCAATGGCGCTGGGGGCAGCGGCGCGGCGGGTGGCTCGGGCGGCAGCGGCGCAACCGGCGGCTCAGGCGGCAGCGCAGGCTCGGGTGGTAGCTCGGGCTCAGGGGGTAGCTCAGGCTCAGGGGGCTCGGGAGGTGGTTCGGGTGGCTGCCTGACGGTGACGTCGACGTCCACCGCCGACACGTGCAGCGGCCAGGCTTTACCCAGCGGCACCGAGTGCTGGACCATCAAGGGCTCGAACGGCTCCGCGCGGGATCACTACAACCCGCGCTGTGGCGGCGGCTCCCAGGGGGGTGGGGATCTGGTGTTCGCGCTCACCGCGCCACGAAGCGGTGAGGTGCTGCTCTACGCGACCGGCCCGTTCGAGAAGAGCGTCTACGTGTCGGAGGGCACCTGTGGCCCGTCGCCCATCGCCTGCGCCTCGGACCCCAACTTCGCCCCGGTGAGCCTGCTGTTCAACGCGACCGAAGGACAGGTTTACTACCTGTTCCTCGACACCTCGAACGACGACGAGTGGGGCGGCTTCGAGCTCCAGGTGAGCTACCGCTAGCGACGCGAATCGTGGTGGCGCCCGCAGCGCGCCCTACGCCTCTGAGCGAGCGCGCTGACTCCTATTCCTCGCGGCCGGACTGTCACCGTTAGCTCCGCTGACCCCTGCGCGGCGCACCGACGCGGGGAGCTCACATCTGCTCGACGACTTGGATCCCCAGCAGATCGAGGCCTTCGCGCAGCACGCGCGCGGTGAGCGCGCACAGCACCAGGCGACTGCTGCGCGCCTGCTCGGGGACGTCCGAGCGGAGGATGGGGCAGCGCTCGTAGAAGGGGTGGAAGGCCGAGGCCACGTCGTACAGGTAGCCGCACAGGCGGTGGGGCTCGAGGCTCTCCGCCACCGCCTGAACGGCGGCGCCGTAGCGCGTGAGCGTGAGCAGCAGCGCGCGCTCAGCAGGATCTCCGGGCAGCAGCGCGCGCCCATCGAGCGCCTCCGGGCTGACATTTGCTTTACGGAAAATCGACTGGATGCGCACGTACGCGTTCACCAGGTAGGGCGCGGTGTTGCCGTCGAAGGCCAACATGCGCTCCCAGTCGAACACGTAGTCCTTGATGCGGTCGCTCGACAGGTCTGCGTACTTTAGCGCGCCCACGCCGACGGCGCGCGCGATGGTCTCCACCTGTTCCGAGCTGAGCTCCGGGTTCTTCCCGCGGACGATGGCGCTGGCGCGTGCCTCCGCCTCATCCAACAGATCTTTCAGGCGGATGTTCTCCCCGGCGCGGGTCTTCAGCATCTTCCGGTCGGGGCCGAGCACCGACCCGAAGCCGACATGCTGCAAGCGAACCCCCTCCCCCACCCAACCAAAGTCCCGCACCACCTGGAACAGCATCTCGAGGTGCGTGCGTTGGGGCAGGCCCACCACGTACAAGAGGTGGGTGCCGCCGAGGTCCTGGCTGCGATAGAGCACCGCCGCCAGGTCCGTGGTGGCGTAGAGGTAACCGCCGTCAGCCTTCCGCACGATCATCGGCAGCGGGTCCCCCTCCTTGTTCTTGTATCCTCGAGGAAACACGCACAGCGCGCCGTCGCTCTCCTGGAGGTGCCCCTCCGCCTGGAGGCGCTCCACCACCCCCTGGAGCCGCGAGTTGTAGTGGCTCTCCCCGCACACGTCGCCGGGCTCGAGCTTCACCCCCAGCCGCCGGTACATGACGTCCAGGTAGGCCACCGTGGAGTCCACCAGCTGGCGCCACAGCGCGCGCGTCTCGGCGTCCCCCGACTGCAGCGCCACCACCCGCTGCCGCGCCCGCTCCTGAAACTCAGGCTCACTGTCGAAGCGCTGCTTTGCCTCACGGTAAACCGGGTTCAGGTCGCAGGCCGCGCTGAGATCCACCGGGTCGCCCGCCGCGCGGCGATCCATCAGGTTCTCGATCAGCATGCCGAACTGGGTGCCCCAGTCGCCCAGGTGGTTCTGGCGCAGCACGCGGTGCCCCACTCGCTCGAGCACCCGCACGATGGCGTCGCCGATCACGGTGGAGCGGATGTGCCCCACGTGCATCTCCTTGGCCACGTTGGGGCTCGAGTAGTCGATCACCACCACGTCGGGCGCCGTCGTCTTGGGGACGTGCAGCTCGGGGTCGGCGAGCATGGCCGCGCCCTCCTCCGCCAGCGCTTGGTCAGTCAGGCTGAGGTTGATGAAGCCGGGCCCGGCGACGCTCACCTCCTTGAACAGCGGCTCCTGCGGCAGCGCCTGGACGATGCGAAGGGCGAGCTCCCGCGGCGACACGCCGAGCTGCTTGCCCAGGCTCATCGCGAGGTTCGCCTGGTAGTCACCGAAGCGCGGGTTCTGCGCCGGACGCAGCATCAGGTCCGCCTCTCGGTGCTCCGGGCCGAGCGCCTGAGTGACCGCGTCACGGAGGGCTGCTTCGATGCGAAGGGCGAGCGTGCTCATGCGGCGCATGATGTGCGAGCGCCCCTGAAGATCAACCGAAACCGCGCGCTGGCACGCCGCTACGCGCTGCGGTAGAGGCGAGCCGAGGTTGACGCCCCCGGGCGACCATGTTGCTTCGAGACCCCATTGCTTCCAGGGGCGAGCCCCGAAGCGGAGAGAGCAGAGCCATGACGGACCGAAACGGTGGAGCGATCATTGGCGAGGTCTTGGCCTCGCGCGGCGTGGAGACCTTGTTCACCCTGTGCGGCGGGCACATCTCACCCATCTTGGTGGGCGCCAAGGCGCGCGGGATCCAGGTGGTGGACGTGCGCGACGAGAAGCACGCGGTGTTCGCGGCGGACGCCGTGGCGCGGATGACGGGGGTGCCGGGCGTCGCGGCGGTCACGGCGGGGCCGGGCGTCACCAACACCGTCACCGCGGTGAAGAACGCGCAGATGGCGCAGACGCCGCTGGTGCTCTTCGGCGGCGCCACCGCCACCCTGCTCAAGGGCCGCGGCTCGCTGCAAGACATCGATCAGCTGAGCCTGATGCAGCCCATCACCAAGTGGGCCACCAGCTGTAAGACGGTGGCGGCGCTGCGGCCCACGGTGGAGCGCGCCTTCGACCTCGCTTCGAGCGGCGTGCCGGGCCCGGTGTTCGTCGAGGTGCCGGTGGATCTGCTCTACCCGGAGGCGATGGTGCGGGAGATCTTCCTGAAGGAGGCCGGCCTGAAGGACGCCAAGAACCTCGGCGGCAAGGCGCTGGAGCTCTTGATCAAGGGCTACCTGTTCCGCCAGTTCCATCAGCCCCACGTGGAGCTGCCGTTCGGCAACCACGGCGAGACGACGCCCGCCCTCGACATGGATCAGCTCTCGCGCGTGGCGGAGCTGCTGGAGAAGGCGGAGCGCCCGGTGCTCGTGATCGGCAGCCAGACGCTGGTCGGTGTGCGCGACGCGCCGGCGCTCGCCCGCGCCGTGAAGAAGATCGGGATCCCGACCTTCCTCGGCGGCATGGCGCGCGGCCTGCTCGGGCGGCGGAGCGACATCCAGTTCCGCCACAAGCGCGGCGGCGCGCTGAAAGAGGCCGATTTGGTGATCGTGGCGGGCTTCCCGTTCGACTTCCGGCTGAGCTACGGGCGCGCCATCGGGAGCAAGGCGACGGTGGTCGCCGTCAACCTGAGCCAAGCGGAGCTGAAGCAGAACCGCAAGCCGGAGGTGGCGGTGCAGTACCACGCCGGGCAGTTCCTCGAGCTGCTCTCGGAGCGCGTGAGCCCGCCGGGGGAGCGCCTGGCCGGCTGGTTCAGCACCCTGCGCGCCCGGGAGGACGCCCGCGACGCGCAGATCGCCGATCAGGGCGCGAGCGCTTCCGCGGGGAAATACGTCAACCCGCTGCACTTCTTCTTGCGGCTCGAGGAGAAGCTCAGCGACGACGCGGTGCTGGTGGTGGACGGCGGCGATTTCGTCGCGACCGCGAGCTACATCGTGCGGCCCCGGGCACCGCTGTCCTGGCTCGACCCCGGCGCGTTCGGCACCTTGGGCGTGGGCGGTGGCTTCACGCTGGGCGCCACCTTGGTCCGCCCGAAGTCCGAGGTGTGGCTCATCTATGGGGACGGCTCCTCCGCCTACTCGCTCTCGGAGTTCGACAGCTACTTGCGCCACGGCGTGGCGCCCATCGCGGTGATCGGCACGGACGCGCTGTGGGCGCAGATCGCCCGCGAGCAAGGGGAGATGTTGGGGGACGACGTCGGCACCCAGCTCCGCCGCACCGACTACCACCGAGTGGCGGAGGGCTACGGTGGGGTGGGGCTGCTCCTGGATGATCCCTCGAGGGTGGACGAGGTGCTGGACGAAGCGAAGGCGCTCAGCAAGAGCGGCAAGCCGGTGTGCATCAACGTGCAGATCGCCGCCAGCGACTTCCGCAAGGGCAGCATCTCGATGTAACGGCAGGCGACGCGCCCAGTTGTCAATCAGACTGTCTAGTCATCGCTACTACCCATTCGTCAGTCGAGGTGACTGAGAGTCACCTGAGGTGAGTTCGAACCCGACACGGCGCGCTCGACAGCGCGACCAGCGACCTGCCAAACCCCCAACCCCTCGTGATCCGGAGTGAGCGCACCCGGCGCTTGGTGGCGGAGCGCGCTCTGTCACATTCGTGTCAGGGCGCCGCGCGTCGATTGACGAAGGGAGGCCGCTCGGGCACGGCCTAGGTATGACGCGCCCTCCCGTAACCCACACTCTGGGTCAGCAGTACCTGAAGCGCGCCGGCTGGACGGTGTCCGGCGAGCTGCCGGATAGCCCCAAGGCCGTGGTGATCGCCGCGCCCCACTCGAGCAACTGGGACCTGCCCTTCATGCTCGCGGTGGCTTGGACGTTCCGCATGCAGCTCAATTGGCTCGGCAAGCACACCCTGTTCGAGGGGCCGGGCGGCGGGCTGATGCGACGCTTGGGCGGCATCCCGGTGGATCGGCGCGCGCGCCACGGCTTGGTGGAGCAGGTGGCCACGCGCATCCGCGAGGCGGACTCGATGTACCTCGCGGTGGCGCCCAGCGGCACCCGCACCGGAAATACCCGGTGGAAATCCGGATTTTACCACATCGCGCGGGAGGCGGGCGTCCCCATCGTGCTCGGCTTCCTCGACTACGGCCGGCGCGTGGGCGGTGTGGGGCCGAGCCTCATGCCGAGCGGCGACGTGCGCGCGGACATGGACCGCATCCGCGCGTTCTACGCCGACATCCGCGGCCACGACGGCAAGCTGGCGACGGGCATCGAGCTGGCCGAAGAACGAGACTCCCCGCCGAACAGCGAAGCGAGCGGCCCTGTTACCTGAGTGACCCGCAACCCAAGCGCCCTGCAACCTCAGCGCCCTGCGACCCGAACGACTGCCCGGTATCGCCACCTGCCACGACGCCGTGAAACCCTGTTGGAACCTCGGAACGCGGGTTTGGGGGTTAGACGGCACCGCAGCGTGATAGTGAATGGGAGGGCTGCGATGCACGCGGCCCGTGGCTTCAGGGAGAGAGCGATGCTGGGATATCGACTGCTAGGGCGTTCTGGGTTGCGCGTGTCGGAGCTGTGCCTCGGCACCATGAGCTTCGGAGATGAGTGGGGGTTCGGCGCGGACGAGGCGACGAGCCACGCCGTGCTCAGCGCTTACGAGGCGGCGGGGGGCAACTTCATCGACACCGCCAACAAGTATCACAACGGGCAAACCGAGCAGATCTGCGGGCGCTGGCTGGTGGGGCGCCGCGACAAGACCGTGCTCGCGACCAAATACTCCCTCACCATGGATCACGACGATCCGAACGCGGGCGGCGGCCACAAGAAGAACCTGGTGCGCTCGGTGGAGGCGAGCCTCTCGCGCCTGGGTACGGACTACATCGATCTGTTGTGGGTGCACGCTTGGGATCACCACACGCCCTACCAAGAGACGATGCGCGCGCTGGACGACCTGGTGCGCGCTGGTAAGGTGCTCTACCTGGGCGTGAGCGACACCCCAGCCTGGGTGGCCTCCGCGGCGAACGTGCTGGCGGAGCTGAAGGGCTGGACGCCGTTCGTGGGCCTTCAGATCGAGTACAGCTTGCTCGAGCGCACGGTGGAGCACGAGCTGCTCCCCATGGCTGAGGAGTTCGAGCTCTCGGTGCTCGCCTGGGCGCCGCTCGGCGGCGGGGTGCTGAGCGGCAAGTACACCCGCGGCGGGGAGATCGACTCGCTGCGCAAGAAGGGCAATGAGGCGGGCGGGCGCACCTCGGATCACAACCTCGCCATCGCGCGCGCGGTGGACTCAGTGGCTGACGAGCTGGGTGTCAGCTCCGCCCAGGTGGCGCTGGCGTGGGTCGCCGCGCGCGGCCTACGCTTCATCCCGATCGTGGGAATGCGAAAGGTGGAGCAGCTCGAGGACGCGGTGGGCGCCGCCCAGGTGACGCTCTCGGAGGCGCAGCTCGCGCGGCTGAACGAGATCAGCAGCAGCGCGCCCGGCTTCCCTCAGCGCTTCCTCGAGCGCGACAGCACCCAAAACATCATCCACGGCGAGCAGGTGCGCCCGCGCCTGCGCGGACGGGCGGCGCGCTGAGTCCATCAGGGGCGCTGCTGAGCAGCGGGGCGTCATCGTCAGACCAACGACTGCACGCGGCGCCCGAGCTTCGACCGTCTGCCTGACTGTCGAAGCGCGGCGCAGCGGAGCGTTGCGCCCGCTAACGCGGGCGCAGCACCGCGAGCAGCGAGGTGCCGAGCGGCAGGCTGCGACTCCGTAGCCAGCGCCGCTCCGGCTGCAGCACGCGCAGGGCCAGCTGGTTCACGAGCGGGAGATCGCGCGCCTCGAGCAGCTCGGGCATTTTAGCTGGCGGTGGCGCGCCCAGGAGCGCAGCGCGCGCCGCGCGCAGCCCCTTCACGCTGAGCGCGGCGAAGAACAGCGGCGCGAAGAAGTACGTGGCGCGCTCGAGCTCGAAGCCCGCCGCGCGCGCGACGGACGTGAGCTGGGCGCGGGTGTAGCGCCGCTGATGGTGCTCCACCTCGTCCCACGGCGACCAGAGCAGCTGGAAGGCAGGCACCGTCAGTAATACGAACGAACTGCGCCGAGCGCGCGAAGAGTGAGCGCCGGTGAGCCCCGCGCGGAGGTGGGACAGGGCGCGCACGTCGTCAGGCAGGTGCTCCAGCACGTCGAACATCAGCGCGCCGTCGTAGCCACTCGGCAGCTCCGCTGACTGGATGTCGAGCTCGAAGAACCGCCGCGCCTTCGCCGCGGCGCCGAGCTGCGCCTCCGCCTCCGCCTGGGCCAGCTCGAGGCCCTCTCGGTGGAGCTCGGCGTAGTCCACCTGGTACCCCGCCAGGTTCAGGTGGGTCGCCACCGTCCCAATCCCGCAGCCCACCTCCACCAGGCGCGCCGCACCGCGGGGATCCGCCGCCGAGCGCGCGCCGCTCACCCGCTGAAGTGCCTCGAGCAACACCTGCTTGCGGTGCCGATGCCAGTAGTGGCGCCGCTCGAGCGCGACGCGATGCTCGAACTCCGAGGGGTCGAAGGTGAGCGGCTCCTCCTGCGCCAGCTCATCGGCGCTCACGAGGCCGCCACCGGGCGGCGGCCATCGAGGTGGGGCGCGTGGCGCTGGAAGTCCACGTCGAGCTTGGACACCGCGGCCAGGTGCTTCCCGGTGCGAATCAGCTCGATGGCGTCGGTGAACTCCACGTCGATCACCAAATCCTCCCCCAAGTAACGGCGGAAGGTGCTGAGCACCTCCTCGAGCACGCTGTCTGAGTAGCGCCCCGCCTTCACGAGCCTGAGCGTGATGGCGCGCGGCCGCTCCTGCACCACCTGGAAGCGCTGGATCGCGTGATCGAACTCCTTCAGGTAGTGCGCGAAGAACGTACCGGGGAGGTAGCGGCCGTCCGTGCCCTGGATGATCGACTGCACGCGCCCCTCGATCCGGCCGATCCGCGGCAGGCCCCGGCCACAGCTGCACGCCGCGCTGGGGTCCATCGCCTCCGCCAAGTCGCCGATGCGGTAGCGGATGAAGGGGAGGCACCGGTTGTTGAGATCGGTGATCACCACCTCACCCACCTCCCCTGGGCGCGCGGGCTCGCCCTCCCGCAAGATCTCCACCAGGTACCCCTCCCCCACCACGTGGTGCCCCGCGTGCGCCTCACACTCGTAGGCCACGCCGGAGAACTCGCGCGAGCCATACTTATCGAACACGCGACACCCAAAAGCCGACTCGATCAGCTGGCGGCTCTTGTCCGGCAGCGTCTGCGCGCTGCTCATCACCGCCTGGGGCCGGAGCCCCAGCTCCCCACGCCCCCCGAGGTAGCGCGCCAAGAAGTCGAGCGCCTCGGCGTAGCCATCGATCAGCACCGGCTGCCACGCGATCATCTCCTTCACCAGCGCCTCGAGCCGCGCCTCGGACATCTCGAACACCGGGATGAACTTCCGCCGTGAGAGCAGGGCGTCCAGCCGCTCCCGCGCCGCCTGCGCCGGGCTCATGCCGAGCGTCTGATGCCAGAGGCGAACGGAGGGATCACCGAAGCGATACCCCGTCCACTCCTGCGCGCGCAGCGTGGCCGCCCAGCGGAACTCGAGCTGCGCCCGGTCAGCATAACAGACGAACGGCTCCCCGGTGGAGCCGCTGGTGGTCACCCGCAGCACCTGACCCTTGTCGTGGTTCTCGCTCAGGATGTCGAAGTACAGGTGATCGCGCACCGCCTGCTTGGTGAGGTAGGGCAGCTTGTACAAGTCGGCCTGGCCCCGGATGTCCTGCGGCGTGAGCCCGCGCTCGCGCATCCGCTCACGATAGTAGGGCACGTTACGGTAAGCGTGCCTCACCAGGCGCCGCAGCTTCTCGTCTTGGAGCTCACGCAGCGCGGACGGGCTCAGCCACTCGGTCTCGCGGAGCGACTCGTAGTAGCGCTCCACGTCGCGCGTGATCATCCAATGGGTGGCGTCGAACGACGCCATGTAGGCGCGCCAGCGCGCCGCCTCCGCGGGCGTGCGCTTCGAGCGCGCCTTCGCCGCTTGCTCGCTCGGGGCGCGCTCGCTGACCACGCGCTCACCGTGGCGACGCCCCGCGCCCGCAGGCTGCCTCACCACGCGGTACTCCCAGGCGGCGCTCCCGAGGTCCACCAAGCTCTTCGCGGCCGCGCGGTACGCGTAGCCATCGAGGAAGCTCTGCCCCGCGCGGCGGTTCTCGAACAAAGTCTCGATCTGCTTGTAGGAGTAACCCTTGGCGTGCGCCGCCACCATGATGAAGCTCTGCCAGTAGTGGTAGCGCCCTTGGTAGCTGAGCAGGTCCTCCAAGATCTCCCGCTGGGTGATCAGGAAGCCGCTCTTGTTGTCCTGCAGCTTCATCCCGAAGGTCACGTTGAGCAGCGTGTTGAAGCCGCGGCTCAGGTGGTAGCGCGCGCCGCGCTCACGCCCGACCTGACTGCGCCAGCCCTGGACGATGTCCACGTGGTGCTCGTTCAGCTCGCGATAGAGCCGGAGCAAGTCCTCCGGTTGGTACTGGAGGTCGGCGTCGATGATCGCCACCACCGGAGCGCGCGCCGCGCTGACCCCGGTGCGCCACGCCTCGGTGATGCCGCGGTTGGTCAGGTGCTCGCATGGGATCACGACCCCGGGGTGCGCCTCGGCGGCCGCGCGGATCGCCGCGGCGGTGCCATCCTGGCTCCCGTCGTCCACCAAGAGCAGCTCGCCGCGGAGCTGACCCCGCTCGAACACCTGAACCACGCGCCGCGCCAGCTCCGGGACGTTGAGCTCCTCGTTGTAACAAGGAGCGATGACCGACAGCTCCGGCATAGGCGCGCGAGCATAGCGCGCGAACGCGCGCCATCCATGGATTGGTGACGAGGACCCGTGACTTGGCGGTCAGGACCGAAGGTCGTAGGCTTCTACCTATGGCTCAAAGTAGCGATCACGTGGAGCGTCTGGTGCGCGAGCTTGCACAGCTGGATCCGAAGGACCAGGCGCGTGTCGTTGCCGAAGCTGCCCAACTGCGACGGAAGACATCAGCTAGACCCAAGTTGGTGCTCCCGACCTTGCGCGGAGGGAGTCAGTGGATCGGCGGAGCCCTCGCTCGCGAAGAACTCTACGAAGACGACGGCCGGTGAAGGGTGACAAACTCAGCGCTCTTTCTCGACACGAGCCTCATCGTCGCTGCAACTGTGGCGGTACATCCGGCCCACGATGCGGCGACAGCGTTCATCGACGAAGCGATAGCTCAGGAGCATGACCTGTGCATCAGCAACCAAGTCTGTCGCGAGTTCCTGGCCGTGTTGACCCGACAACCCGTGAGTGATCGGGTCTTCGAATTGGATGAAGCGCTGGGTGCGCTGGAGGTGTGGACGATGGGCGCCCGCGTGCTCGAGGAGACGGAGGCCGTGCTCGGAAACCTGCTTGTCTTGATCCAAGAGTTTGGGGTTCGAGGCAAGCAAGTGCACGACTGCAACATCATCGCGACCATGCTCGCGCATGGGATCCCTCGGCTGGCCACGCGCAACGCGCGAGACTTTCAGCGCTATTCGACGCTTGTCCAGGTCGACGCGGTTTGAACGGCCACATCCAGGTCACAGGCTGAGTTTCGCCAAGCAGCGCCACCGCGCCGCGGCGCATCGAGCGCCACCACGCGCCGCGCTGGCTGGTGTAGGAAGGCACCATGTCGGGCTTCGACTTCTCGGGCAAGCGGGTGGTGGTGACGGGCGGAGCGGGGTTCATCGGCTCCCACGTGGTGCGAGCGCTCAGCGCGGCAGGCGCCGAGCGGATCACGGTGATCGACAGCCTACGTTATGGCGACCTGACCAATCTGGGGGCCGAAGCGGAGCGCGTCGCGCTCATCCGTCACACGCTGGGGACCGATCCGATCGAGGCGCTCGCGGCGCCGCTCGAGGCCGATCTGCTCATCCACCTCGCCGCCGAGAAGCACAACCAGTCGAAGGATGATCCGACGCGCGTCGTGCGCGCGAACATCGAGGGCACGCTCGCGCTCCTGTGTGAGGCGGCGCGGCGCGGCGTCAAACGAGTGGTGTTCGCGTCGTCGCTCTACGCCTACGGTAGGATGAGCGGCGCTGACTATCAGGAAGACGAGCTACCAGCGCCGAGCACGGTGTACGGCGTGAGCAAGCTCGCCGGTGAGCAGCTGCTCCGCTACGCCGCGGCGGAGTTTGGCATCAGCTGGCTCGCGCTGCGCTACCTGTTCGTCTACGGGCCGCGGCAGTTCGCGGGCATGGGCTATAAGTCAGTCATCCTGAAGACATTCGAGCACATCCAGCGCGGCGAGCAGCCCGTGGTGTACGGCGACGGCGAACAACGCCTGGACTACGTGTTCGTGGATGACGTCGTCACGGCGACGCTCCGCGCGGCCGAGGCCGAGCTGACGGGTGAGGTGCTGAACGTCGCCTCCGGGGAGGCCACGAGCGTGAATCAGCTCGTCGACCTGATGCTCGAGGTGAGCGGGAGCTCGCTCACCAAGCGTCACGAGCCGCCGGACTGGACGCAGGGGAGCCGGCGCGTGGGCGACCCAACCCGCATCGCCGAGCGCCTGGGGTGGCGCAAAGCGACGTCGCTCGGCGAGGGCCTCGAGGCCACTTGGCGGTGGTGCGCGCACCGGTGACGCGCGCGTGACCCGCAGGTGGCGCGCGATAGGGCTCACCGACGTCGCGCCCGCGACTCCCTCTCGGCGGTGACGCGGCGCGTCCGCTGTGACTAGAAGCCGCGATCAGGATTGGGCGGCGAACGCCTCAAACTGGATCCAACTCGTCATGACATCGCACGGATGCGCTCCGTCGCGATGCTCGCGAGCGCACGCCACCAACATGGAGGCGGAGATGTAGAGCCGAGCAGGCGGTGGAGCCGAGCGCACATGCGAGCGAGCGAGGGTCCGGTTTCGGTAGACTCTCGCGAAAGCTCAGTTAGCCTGGGGACTATGAAGCCCTCGCCTCGCCTCCTTGGCTCATCCCTCGCATTGGTCGGCGCCGTCGCCCTCAGCGGCGCCTGTGGCTCCGATGGGTCCACCGTCGGCGGTGGCGGTATCAACGGTGGGTCAGGTGGCAGCACGACCGCGGGCACCGGCGGGACCAACCCAGGTGGCAGCACGTTCGGCGGCACGGGCGGCTCGATCCACGTAGACAGTGGCCCTGGCTGTAGCGAGTGCGACGGTGGGGTGTGCATCCAAGGCGTCTGCTGTGACCCGGTGCAGGCCTGCGGCAACGTCTGCTGCGGCGGCGGCGAGGTCTGCTCGTTCCAGACCTGTGAGGTGCCCAAGGGCACCTGCGTGGACTCCGACGATTGCGGCGCGAACGAGTATTGCGAGTATTCCTTGGGCGAGCCCGCCAGCTCCCCTGACGCCGGCGCGACGCCCGACGGCGGCGCGCCCGCCTGTGTCGAGGGCGCGACGCCGGCCACCGGCCGCTGCCTCACCAGGCCGCCCACCTGCGCCAACGGTGAGGAGCCCGGGGACCCGATCCAATGCCTGCAAGCCTGCGAGTACCGCCCGCCCGTCGGCGAGTTCAATCCCACGCTGAAACACACCTGGGAGGGCACACATGAGGACGGCCAGATCATGATGGCGCCCATCGTGATCCAGCTGGACGACGACAACTGCGACGGCAAGGTGGACGCGAAGGACATCCCCGAGATCCTGTTCACCACCTTCAAGACCACCCGCCCCGCCACCGGTGACAACGGCGCCGCCATCTACAGCCAGAACGGCACGCTGCGCGCGATCAGCATCGTGAATGGGCAGGTCGTCGAGAAGTGGAGCTACTACCCTGACGAGCCGTTCGATGACCGGCTGCACCCAGGCGCCCACTTGGCGGCGGGCAACATCGACGGCCTCCCAGGCAACGAGATCATCGTGTGCACTCAGGACGGCCGCGCGCGCGCCGTGGCCGCCGACGGCACGCCGATGTGGGTCTCGACGGCCACGGGCTGCCACATGCCCGCCATCGCCGACATGGATCAAGACGGCATCGCCGAGGTGTTGATCGGAGGCGCGGTGCTCGACGGCGCGACCGGCAACACCAAGTTCCCCATCAGCGGCGGCAACGCCGGCACCTTCGCCGACGTGGACGGCGACGGCTACCTGGAGGTGGTGGGGCTCACCGGGATCTACGACCGCCACGGCACTCAGATCGCCACCCAGCCGCTCGGCGGCTCATACCTCGCAGTGGGCGACTTCAACCGCGACGGCACCCCGGAGATCGTCAGCGTGAACAGCAGCACGCATATGGTGCACGTCTGGGTCTACGACGCGGCCGAGCCGAACGGCGTGCGCACGGTGCGCCAAGACATCGACATCAACGGCACCTTCACCAACCACTGCGCCCCCGGCTCCGCGGGCGCCACGCGCGGCGGCGGGCCGCCCACCATCGCCGACTTCAACAGCGACGGCACCCCCGACGTCGCGATCGCGACCGGCATCGGCTACACGGTGCTCGACGGGCTGAAGCTGCTGGACCCCACCGTCCCCAACGACGCCACCAACATGTGGCTCAAGGAGACGAAGGACTGCTCCTCCGCCGCGACGGGCAGCTCGGTGTTCGACTTCGACGGCGATGGCCAGGCGGAGGTGGTGTACGCGGACGAGCACACCCTGCGCATCTACAACGGAGCGAACGGTGACGAGCTGTGGAGCACCTGCAACACCAGCGGCACCCTGACGGAGTACCCGCTGGTGGCCGACGTGGACAACGACGGTCACGCTGACTTGATCGTGATCGCCAATGACTACAGCGGGCTCACCTGCCTCGACGACACCACACGCAAGGTGCGCGGCCTGCGGGTGTTCGGTGACACCGCTGGCAAGTGGGTCCGCACTCGCCGGGTGTGGAACCAGCACACCTACCACGTCACCAACGTGAACGAGGATGGCTCCATCCCGCTCCAAGAGGAGCGCAACTGGAGCCACCCGCGGCTGAACAACTTCCGTCAGAACATCCAGCCCTCGGGTGAGTTCAGTGCACCTGACTTGGTGGTGGAGGTACGCCCGAGCTGCGACCGGGGTTACAGCTTGGTCGCGCGGGTCCGCAACATCGGGCTCGCCGCGGTGCCGCCCGGCGTGGTGGTGGGCTTCTACCTGGGGGACCCGGCCGCTGGCGGCACGCGCCTCGGCGAGGCGGTCACCACCCGCACCCTGGGCCCAGCGCAGGCCGAGGACGTCACCCTCGACATCGCCTCCCCGTCAACTGAGCTGACGAGCGGCGCGACCCCCGTGTACGCCGTGGTGGACGACGGGGGCCCCCCGCACGCTTGGGTCCAGTGCCGCACCGACAACGACCAAAGCCAGGCCGCCTCCGGCCGCTGCGACGGCATCCGCTAGGACGACAAGCGGTTCATCACCGCTTCATCACCACGGGCGGCCAAGGGGGGGCCGCTCGGTGGCTCGCTCTCAGCGACGCTCGGGTGCGGTGCCGTCCAACCCCCAATACCCGACGCCCATGATGGGCGAGCACCAACGGAACCCGCGGGCTCGAGCTCGGCGCCCTCCGGAGGTGCAGCGGACAACGTACGGCAGCCTGACTTCGCTGGCGCCCCCGGGAGGAGTCGAACCTCCGACCAACGGTTTAGGAAACCGCTGCTCTATCCTCTGAGCTACGGGGGCCTGGCCTCCTAAAACCTCGCCCTGGGCCTGAAGTCAAGGCCGGATCGGCCACCCGGGGCTCATCTGGTTCGGGAGGGGGGGGTTGGTAGCGCCGCGCGGCGCTGGGCGGCACCGCAGGCGACGCAGACGCTGCCTCGATTTACCATGTGGTAATTCATAGCACCCAGCGACGTCACGCTGCGCCACGCCTCATGGCGCGTCGTAGCGCTCGCAGCTGCTGTCGGTGATCTCGTCGCGATTGAAGATGGAGTAGATCAGCACGGTGTCATCACCCACCGTCACGTCGAGATCGTACACCAGGTCACCGCTCCCGCAGCTGCCCTCACCATCTGTGTCGATGAAGAAGGTGATGGTGTAGGTCTGCTCCTGCCACACGATCTCCCCGAAGTTCATGAAGAAGCCGCCGTCTTGGATCATCGCCTCGGGCCCCTCGGCGAGCAGGCGCCCCGCGCTGTTGCGCACCTTCGCGTAGACCGCCCGCCCGTTCTCGTCGGGGAACATCGCCTCACCGGTCCCGATGAGGAGCGTCACGTCCGGCGGCACGTAGCCCACCTCGCAGGCGCCGCCCGGCTGCTGGCAAGCCAGCGCCTGCTCCGCGCAGCTCCTGCCCGCCTGACAATCCAGGCAGTCCAACGTGGGCCGCGTTGGTTCCGCGCGGCACCACTCCACGCAGCCCGCGCCCGCCTCCGCGCTCCCACAGCGCGCGGCCTCGTCGCAGCGCGTCTCGCACAGCGCCTGCTTGGAGGGGAACTCGGCGCACAAATCTGCCTCGGGAGGCGCACCCACCAAGGCGTAGATGAGCGACAACGGCTCCTGGATGAACACCTCGCCCTCCCCCGTGATGTCCACGCCCGGCTGACACACGCCGTCCCCATCCGCGTCGGTGAAGTAGCGCAGCCGGTAGCCGAGCCCAGGTTGCCCCGAGCGCCCCAGGCTGAGCACCGCCACCCCCTGTTCGCCGACCTCCTTGGAGCTGGTCGCCACCAGCGGCGCGCCGCCCCACAGCGTCATCCGCACCTGGGTGTCCGCGCCGGGCGGCAACGAGTCGATGGAGAGCATCACCTCCACGCTGGGCGCGCCGCAGCGCTGCTCGTCTTGAACACAGGTGCTGATTTGATCGCAGCGCCCGTCGATGCAGCTCCGACAGGACTCGGAGTAGACCGGCGCCTCCGGGAGGCCTCCCTCGCACAGCTCCGCGCAATCGGCGTCGCTCGGCATCGCCCCGCAGTTCCTGAGCAGCTCACAATGCGCGGGGCAAGGGTCCACCGCCGCGTCGACCGCCGCATCAGCGGCTGCATCGACCCCCGCGTCCGACGTGGGCTTCGCACCGCCACCCTCATCCCCCGAGCACGCCGCGCTCGAGAGCGCCGCCAAGAGACCCAACCAACCCACATAACCTAGCTGCTTCATCGGAGCCCAAGCTAGCACACGCCGAGGTCGGCGCCGCCGCGCTTGAGTCAGTATACATGACGACCAGCGCCGTCCATCGGCCGAGGGGCCTAACGTCTGTTTATCTGACCGTGCAGCGCCGGCGCCTCAGCCTGTGAAGTCACCTTACGTGACTAACTCAGCCCGCGCGGCTTCACCTCGAACTGCCACACGTCGACCGGCAGCTCGAGGCCGGCGAGGTGGCCTAGCTCAGGGACCTCGGACGCCGGGCAGACGTTCGCCTCATCGAACCCAAAGCTCAGGAAGCGTTCGCGAATCACCTCGCGGCTCGGGAAGTCCTCGCGCGCGCCGCGCCCCCGGGTGACGACGCGGATGGCGGCCTTCAGCGCGGAGACGGCCACGCGCCCCGCGCGCTTCGAGGGGCGGCTACGCAAGTCGCACAGGAAGTGGCCGCCGCCGCTCTGGCGGAGCGCCGTCGCGATCGCGCGTGCCAAGCGCTCGCGCTCGTCGAAGTCGAAGTAACCGAGCAAGCCCTCGGCGATCACCACCGGGCGCTCGGCGCCACGGAGCGCTTCGGTGAGCTGGTTCACGAAGGTCGCCGCCAGCACGTCGGCCACCTCGAGCCTCAAGAGCCGCGTGAGGCGCAGGCGCACTGACTTATCGAGCTTGGCGAGGTGCCGCTCCTTGGCCGCGATCATCGGCGCCAAATCGAGCTCGACGTACGAAGCGCCATGATCGAGCGCCCAGGTCGTCCCGCGGCGACTGAGGCCCGCGCCGAGCTCCACCACGCGCCCTGGTCTCCGCGCCGTCAGCCGGTGATCGATCGCGCGGTGCCGATACTCCAGGTACTGCAGCAGGCTCGGCGTGCCCGAGACGCACGCGGCGAGCCACTCCGTGCCGCGGAAGGCGAGGTGCATGCGTGCGCCGCGCGCCGTCTTGAACCACTCCGCGTAGGGCAAGCCCAGACGGAACCACGCGTACGCGGTGTAGTGCGCCGTCGGCGCGATGCGGTCGCCCTCAGTCGCGGTGGCGCTGCACGCCGGCCTTCGAGATCGCTCTTCACTCATCGCTTCTCCAGCGTCACTCGCTCTCGGGGTGCCCAGATTGCTAGAGCGCCGCCTTTACGGCAAGGTCACCCCATGAACACAGTGCTCGTGACGGGCGGCGCGGGCTTCATCGCCTCGCACGTGGTGGACCGGCTGCTCGACCAAGGCGCGGCGGTGACGGCGCTCGACAACTTCGACCCCTACTACGACCCTGCCCAGAAGCGCCGGAACGTCCGCGCGGCCCAGCGCTCGGCGCGCTACCAGCTGGTGGAGGGCGACGTGTGCGACGCGGCGCTCGTCGAGCGCACCTTCGATGCCTGCCGCCCCGACCTGGTGGTGCACCTCGCGGCGCGCGCGGGGGTGCGCGCCAGCGTGGAAGATCCAGCGCGCTACCTGATGGTGAACGAGCTCGGCGCGCTCAACGTGCTCACGCAGGCGGTGCGTCGTGGTGGGGTGCCCATCTGCCTGGCGTCGACGTCCTCCGTGTACGGCAACTCGACGGCGGTGCCCTTCGATGAAGCGGCCGTCGCCGCCGAGCCGCTCTCCCCCTACGCCGCCACCAAGCGCGCGAGCGAGCTGATGGCCTACACCTACCATTACCTCTACCAGCTCCCGGTGGCGGTGCTGCGCTTCTTCACCGTGTACGGGCCGCGCGGTCGCCCCGACATGGCGGTGGCGAAGTTCACCGAGTCGATCCTGAATGGCGCCCCCATCCGGCTCCACGGCGAGGACACGCAGCGCGACTTCACCTTCGTGGACGACATCGTGAACGGCGTGCTCGGCGCGGCGCGCTGGGTCTCGGAGGGTCGCGGGTTCGGCACCTTCAACCTCGGGCGCAGCCAGCCAGTGGTGGTGAGGCGCCTGATCGAGCTGCTCGCCGCCGAATTCGGCAAATCAGCTGACGTGGTGCTGGGGCAGCTCGAGCCCAGCGAGAGCCTGATCACCGCCGCGAGCACCGCGCGCGCCGAAGCGGCCTTCGGTTATCAGCCCAGCGTCCCGCTGGAAGAGGGCGTGAAGCGCTGGGCCACCTGGTACCGCGAGAGCGAGGAGTCCCCCGCGGCCGCCCTCGAAAAGTGACCACCCGCTCGGCCTCGGCGCTGGCTCATCGCCTACGTAGGGGCGACCCCCCGTGGTCGCCCGCTCGAGGACGATCATCGCGCATCGAATGGGGCAGGCGCGCAGCCCTGCCCTACAGGGGACACGGCGTGCCGAGCGGCGCCGGGGCGGGCACCACGGCGTGACCCGACTTGAAGAAGCTCTCGAAGAAGCAGCCATACTGGTACTTCACGGCGTCGAGCTGCCCGTAGATGGCGTGCGGATCGTAGATGCCATCACCCTCGTACTGCACCACGACCCCGGTGTAGGCGGAGCCATCATGGCTCACGCGGTTGTCCGAGACCGGGTAGCTCGCGAGCCCGTCGAAGCCCTCCACCGCGAGCGAGATCTGCATCTCCGGCCACACCACCTCACCCGCTTGCTGGTTGCCGTAGGCCAGCGCGAACGCATCGTAAATCTTCGTGGAAAAATAGCTGTCCCCGGGCGCCACCGGCTCATACACCGGGCGCGCCGGGTGCCCTGGGAGCGGCCGCCGCGCGAGGCGCGGGGTGTACACCATCGGATCAGCCGCCTCCCAGCCCGTCTGAAACACCTGCATCGCTGGGTGCATGTGATCGAGCGACTGGCTCGAGCCCAGGATGATGCCCGCCAGCAGCGACAGGTTGCCGACGACCCGCGTCTCCTTGATGAAGTAGCTCCAGAAGCCCCCCGCGCCGGTGGGCGCCACCGCGCGGATCCGCGGCTCCACCGCGCCGATCATGTTGGTGTACATGCCGCCCATGGACTGGCCCATGGCGAGCACCGGTTCCGTACGGAAACGATAAGCCGCCTCCCCCGCGGGCAGGCTGAGGCCCTCACAGGCCGCCACCAGCTCGGGCGCGACGCGGAGCTCCGACAGCGCCGCGAGGTACAGCCGCTGCTCCACCACCCCCTGACGGAAGGTGTCGCGCGTGGCCGCCAGGTTCTCGAAGTTCAGGTAGGCGATCTCCCCCGCGCCCGGCAGGCGATCCGGGCTCACCGGGTGGGAGCTCCCCACCGCCGCGAAGCCGTGCGCCGCCAGCACGTGAGCGGGGCCCTCGCCGGGCGTCGGCTCACCCTCGGGCTCCGTCACGCGCCCACGATCGATCACCTGCGTCGCGATGCCACCGGAGCCGTGGTAGTACATCACGAGCGGGAAGCCGCCCGCCGGCATCTCCCCCTTGGGCAGCGAGATCACGACGCGAGCGGTCTCGCTCCGCTGCTGCACGGGCAGGCCGTCCTCACCGAACACGAAGCGCCCCCCCGTGTTGAACGGCGGCTCCCCCGTCTGAAACTGAGGGAAGCTGACGGTGCCGTGGAGCTCGCACATCCGGGGGTGATCCGCGCCGTCCGTCGGGTCCACGTGGAGACCGTCGATCGTCACCTGGTGCTTCTCCAGCAGGCCCTGGCTCAAATCGTGAGTCTCTTGGACGACGTCGCCCGTGGTGAACACGGTGGCGGCGGCGACGTCCGAGAGCGACACCTTCAGCTCGCGGAGCGTCTCCCAGAGCGAGGCGTACTGCGCCGCGAGCCCGGCGCCGCGCGGCCCTGCTGGATCGACCCCGCGCTTCAGCTGCTCGAGCGCCTTGGGCGAGCCGAGCGGCGCGCCCGAAGCGTCCCCCAGCGAGCGCTGGATGACGAACGCATAGCGGCGGTTCGGGTGCAGCACGAGGCCGGGGAAGCTCGCCACCGCGAGCAGGCCCTCGGGCACGTAGATGTCAGGCGCGGGCTGCTTGGCGATGGTCGGGAAGAGCCGCCCGCGCTCGGGTGAGCTGGGGTCGACGTCCACCAGCAGGATGGAGGAGCTCGTCTCCGCGGGGATCACCTGCTCCAGGATCTGCTCCGCTACCGGCGCCTCGAACTGAAAGTAAGCCACCGGAACCACCGGGAAGCCGGGGTGCTCCCCGGCGATCTCCACGAGACCAGCGAACATCGGGTTGCTGCTCGGGTTGGGGAAGCCCGCCAGATCCGGCGTACCGCGCGGCGTGAGCCGCGTGTCCGACGGGTAGGGGAAGTCGTAAAAGCGACTGTCCGTCAGCTCAGCTTCCAACTCGAAGCGCAGCGCCACCCCCGGCAGCGGCTCCACCGGGGCCTGGGGCTCCTCCGAGTCGCTACCGCAGGAGAGGTTGAGACCCAGGCCGAGGCACAGGGCGAGCGACGAGCCCAAACGGGCGTGGAGACGAGGAGAAGCGAAGCGCATCGCACGGTTCTAGCGCAAACCACGCGCGCTGCCCTACCTGGTTCCAAGGTCTTACCTCCGCGCCTTCATGTCACGGCCGAGGCACAGGGCGCCTGCTCCGAGCGGCGAGCTGTCGCAGCCTGGATCGCCAAGAGCAACACCAGGGTGCACCAGAGCGCGGTGCCGACCGCGAGGTGCGTGACCTGCATGTACCCCGGCGCGGACAGCGCGACGTTCACCACCCCCACCACGAGCTGCAGCACCAACAAGGCGCGCCCCAAGCGAGCGACGCGAAGCGCCGGCCCAGAGCCACGCTCTTCGAAGCGCTGAAGGAGCCACCAGAGCCCCGCCGAGAGCGCCACGGCGGACACCGGGTGCGCCACCCGGAGCCGCTCCAGGAAGTGCGCCCCGGTGACTCGATCCGACAAGTTCGCGTCGGGAGCCAGGGGGTACAGCGTGTCTCCCAGCGCGGTGACCGCGCCGAGCATCGACACCAGGACGAAGCCGACGAGCAGCGCGCCGAGCCAGCGTCCGTCCCCCGCCCCCATGCGCAGCCGGAAGCCCTGCGACGCCTGACCCCGCCCCGCCGTCCAGGCCATCAGGGTGAACGCCCCCATCAGCAGGCTGGTGCTGATGAGGTGCAGCGCCATGAACACCGCGCGCGAGGCGGAGGCGTTGTCACCCACCAGATCCCAGAGCACGAGCCCCGCGCCGACCAGCGCCTCCACCACCATCAGCGCGGTGACCCACAGCGCGTAGCGCCGCGTCGCATGTCCACGCGGAAATATCCGCGCGGCGCGGTACCACAGGAAGAGCACCAGCGGCAGGCACACTCCCGAGGTGACGCGGTGCGTGAGCTCGATCAGCGTCTCCACCGAGCGCGGCATGTGCGCCACCTCGCCGTGGCAGGTGGGCCAGTGTTGACCACAGCCAGCGCCCGACCCGGTGATGCGCACCACCGCGCCGAACAGGATCACGAACAGCGTGTAACCGGCAGCCCACCAGACGACTCGCGCGAAGCGCCGGGCGGCCGCGTCCGCCGCCGGGGAGAGCTCACTCATGCACGTCCCTTACCGCAGCCTCGCGCGAGCGGCGCGCGCATTGCGTCGCAGGCGCCCGGCGCTCCACCCTCGACGCCCAGGTGCTCCATGGCTCCTGAGGCACTTGACTCATAGCCTGGAGGCTCGGGGTTGGGGGGCTCGGTTGGAGCCCGTGGCTATCGGGTCAGCGTTCGGGGTTTCGAGTTTTGGTTTGGGGGTTTGGCAAGCCGCTCCACGTCCCCCGCCAAGGCTCGCGCGCGACTGACAGCCCCCGTGCACGGTGCTAGGACCGCGGCCCAACGTCCCCCCTCACCCGCTTGGAGATCTCATGAGGAGCGCGAAAGACTTCTTCCAACCCCTGGCCGTGGGCGCCCCCGACCCGCTCCGCGAGATCCCGTTCCGCCCCTCGCGGATGATCCACTTCTTCGACCCGAGCAACCCGAAGATGGCGGCCAAGGTGCCGGAGATCGCCGCCAAGGTGGACATCCTGCTCGGCAACCTGGAGGACGCGATCCAGGCCGACCGCAAGCAGGCCGCGCGCGAGGGCCTGGTCTCGATAGGCAAGCAGGCTGACCTGGGCGAGACCCAGCTGTGGGCGCGCGTGAACAGCCTCGACAGCCCGTGGTTCCTGGACGACATGCTGCGGCTGGTGGGGGAGCTGGGTGACCGGTTGGACGTCATCATGCTCCCGAAGGTGCAGGGCCCCTGGGACATCTACTACGCCGATCAGCTGCTCGCGCAGCTCGAGGCGCGGCACGGCGTCACGCGGCCGATCTTGCTCCACGCCATCTTGGAGACCGCGACCGGGGTCAACCAGGTCGAGGCCATCGCCCACGCCAGCCCGCGCATGCAGGGCCTCAGCCTGGGCCCGGCGGATCTCGCCGCCTCACGGCGCATGAAGACGACGCGCGTGGGCGGCGGGCACCCGGGCTACGTGGTGCGCGCGGATCCGAACCCTGAGTCGCCGAGCGACGCGCGCCCGAGCGTGCAGCAAGACTTGTGGCACTACACCATCGCGCGCATGGTGGACGCCTGCGCCGCCGCGGGGATCTTGCCGTTTTACGGGCCCTTCGGGGACATCGCGGATCTCGTCGCGTGCGAAGACCAGTTCCGCAACGCGTTTCTGCTGGGGTGCGTCGGGGCGTGGTCGCTGCACCCGAATCAAATCGCGATCGCGCGCCGCGTGTTCAGCCCGCCTCCCGAGGAGGTGGCCTGGGCCAAGCGCGTGATCGAGGCGATGGGGGACGGCACCGGCGCGGTGATGATCGACGGCAAGATGCAGGATGACGCCACCGTGAAGCAGTGCCGCGTGATGGTGTCGCTCGCGGAGCTGATCGCGAGCCGTGATCCGGAGATGAGGGCCGCCTACGGCATGTCCTGAGAGGGCACCCGGTAGACAGGTGCACTGCCAAACCCCCAAACCCGAATCCGCAGAGCGTGCTCCAACCGGCGAGCGGCTGACTGCCGGTGGAGCTACTCAGGCAGCATCACTGACGGGGGTGGGCGCGGCGCGAACCGCGGCTGCGTGTGCGCGCCGGGCGGCTCGTTCACGCGCCGCAAGATCTCTTGGATCTTGCGCTGCACGTGTAAATCGTCCTTCTCTGGCTTCTCGTAGGCCTTGGCCAGCGCCTGGAAGCGCGCCTCACTGGCCCCCAGGTCGCGCAGCACGTCCAGCGCCGCGGTGCGCGTCATCCAGTACGCCTCGCGATCGAGCGCGATGCTCTCCAGCGCCTTGAGCAGCCGCTCGGGCTTGTACCAGGGCTTCACCGCCTGAACCCACGCCTGCCCCGCATCGTCGCGCTCGGGATAATCCAGCTTGGCGGCGCGCAGGTTGCGAAAGCTGGTCCAAGGCGGGGAGGTGCGCGTCCGCGGCTTGCGCTCGAGCACCTTCAGCGTGAGCTCATAGGCAGCTTGACTGGGCTTCTTCGGCTTCGGGAACCCCGTCCAGGCGTTGATCACGCCCTGCCAACAGCCCTCGAACAGCTTGATGTCGACTTCCGGCTGATTCAGGTACTTCTCGAACACGGGGATCGCCCGCTCGTCCTCGCTCCCGTAGAGCCGGCCACAGAGGAAGCGCCGCACGTTGATCGAAGGGTCGTTTTCCACCCGATCGAGGACGCGCTCGAAGGTGCCCTCCACCCCCGTCCCGAACGCGGTGAGGAACCAGCTCATCGCCTCCTGACGCACGTGCTCCGACTCGTGCTCGGAGAGCTTCATCAACAGATCCTTCACCTCGGGGCGCTCTTGGTGCTTGGCCCCCACCACGCGGGTGAGCGCGATCAGCACCGACGGCTCCTTCTCCTTGCGAGCCGCCTCGAGCACCAGCTTCTCAGTGTCCGGCTTGAGGCCGTACACCGCCTTGAGCAGCTGCGTCGCCTGCCAGCGCACCGCAGCGTGCTCGTGGCCGATGAGCTCCTTGCTCAGCACCTCGTTCATCGCCACCAAGTCGGCGGGGTTCGTCGTGCGACCGCGCGCCTGCTTCAAGTCGCGGTAGGCCTGACAACGCGGGTCGATACCTCGTTCGTTCACCTGACAGGTGGTCAAGGCCAGGATGAAGCGGCGGTACACGTCCTCGGTGAGCGGCGCGCTCTCATCGGCGAGCCACGCCTCCAAGCCCTGCGCCGAGGCGCTCGCGCTGGGCGCTGGCGCAGCGCCGCCCGACGGCTTCTGATCGCAGGCGCTGACCCCCAACGCGCCGAGCGCGAGCCAGGCCACCACGCCGCGCCCGAGCACACGCCGTGAGCCGCGCTGTTTCAAAGCACCCTGCCGTCCTCGTTCCGTCAGCATGGCGAGTTGGTAGCACAGCCGAGGATCCTCTGACCACGACCCGCCCGCTGCTCCCCACCCAAGCCGAGCATCGCCCTGGGCGAGCAGGCCGCGCCGGAAAGCGTTGTTCGGCCGAACCTCGGGCAAGCTATGCTGTCCTGGCTGGGATGGAGCTCAAGACCGAGATCGAGATCGACGCCCCTCCCAGTGAGGTGTGGGGGGCGCTCACCCACTTCGAGGCTTACCCCACTTGGAACCCGGTGCTCACCACCATCACCGGGCCGCTCGAGGTCGGCGCGCGGCTCAGCGTGACGGTGGCGCAGCCCGGTGGGCACGAGATGCGCTGGCGCCCGACCATCACCCGGCTGGAGCCCGAGCGTGAGCTACGCTGGCTGGGGCGCCTCTTGTTTCGTGGGCTGTTCGACGGCGAGCAGTTCTTTCAGCTGACTCGCCTGGATGGCGAGCGGACGCGGCTGGTGCATGGGGAGCGGTTCAGTGGCCTGCTCGCGGCGCGCTACGCGTCGCGGATGGCGAGCACCGCGCGTGGGTTCGCGGTGATGAACGGGGCGCTGAAGCGCCGCGTGGAGCAGCCTGACGCACGGCGAGCTGGCAAGCCTGCGGTACGCTGAGGGTCGCTCGATGCATCGCGGCCAGGGCCGTGATGGCCTATCCGCGTGGTGACGCCTGCGGAGCCCGACTCCCAGCGCTCCCCCGGCGAGAACGAGGCTTCGCACCTCGCGCGCAGCCGCGCGCGCAGCGTGCAGCGGCGCTTGTGGTGGTGCCCCGATCCGTGGTTGAGAGGCAGTGCACCACCCATGCGCGTCGGCATCCTCCTGAACCCGAACTCTCGCAAGAACCGCCGTGAGGCGCGGTCAGGGCGCAAGGAGACGTTGGCGGCGCAGGTGGGCGCGCTGGGCGAGGTGATCGAGACGCACCACCCGGATGAGCTCCCGGCGGCGATCGAGCGACTCTTGAGCCAGGGCGTCGAGTACCTGGTGTGCGACGGCGGTGATGGCGCGCTGCACTGGACGCTGAACCTCTTGCGTGAGCTGCGCGGCGATCGAGGGCTCATCCCGCTCCTACCCACCTCCGGCGGCACCATCGACTTCGTGGCGCACAAGGTGGGCAGCTTTGGGAACCAAGACACCATTCTAGACGCCTTCCTGACCAACATCCGTCGAGGTCGAGCGCCCCAGGTGGTGGAGATCGACAGCCTGCGCCTGACGGGCGAGACGGCGGCGGGAGCGCCCTTCGATCGCCTTGGCTTCGCGCTAGCCGCGGGGGGGGCCGGGCAACGCTTCTTCGATCAATACTACGCCGTCGAAGACCCGCGCGCGGCGACCATCGTGACCATCGTGGGTCGCACCGTGCTCGGCCACGCCGCCCAGCTCCTGAAGCTCGGGGTGCTGAAGCGCTATCAGGAGCACGCCCGCGCCCTCTTCGAGCCCACGGAGGCGCGCGTCACCCTCGATGGTGAAGAGCTGCCCACCACGCGCCACGGCGCGCTCCACGCGGGCGCCTTCGACATCTCCCTGGGCGGCGTGTTCCGCGTGTTCCCGCTCGCCGCGCCCGACGGCCGGCTGCACTTCCAGGCAGGCGCCATTTCCCCACGGGAAATGATCCGCGCCATCCCCGCGCTGGTGCGCGGCGGCGCCATCCAGAGCGAGCAGCTGAGGGAGCGGTCAGGGACCGAGATGATCATCGAGGCGCTGGGCGACGAGCTGCTCGCCCCCATCATCGACGGCGAACAGTTCCAAGGCCTGAAGCGCCTCACGGTGACCCCCGGCCCCCGCGTCCCCATCGTCCGCGTCAGCCGCTGAGAGGACCTATCCAATGAGCGGGTCGGTCCCACGCGCCCCGTGCCAGAGCGCGCGAACGGTGACGAGATCGCCCAATAGGGTGTAATAGAGAGCGTACCGCGTTCGTGGGAGACGCAGCTTGTAAACAGGCGTCCCATCGACATCGCCCCAAACCTGAGTCTTGAGCGGCATTGCCGTGAGCAGCTCGAGCGCGTCAGCGAGCTCATCGCCCAGGAGCTCCGGTGCTGCCGGCCTGTTCGCGAGCCACCACGTGTGAGCAGCATCGACCTGGGCCGCCGCCGGGCCGGTGAACTCGACGCGAAAGCTCAATGCCTCGCTCGAACCCTTGCGATGATCTCGTCAGCAGGGATGCCCGTACCCGGAACGTGGTCACGGAGCGATTCGGAGAGGAAGCGGTGGAGCCGCACGCGACCCTCAGCACCGAGATCTTCGTCCACGGGGATGAGCTCGACCTCGGTACCATCAGGGAGCGAGCTTGGCTCGTCCAAGACCAACCGGCCGCCCTTCACCCGCGCACGTAGACCGCCCGACATGCCCCAAGGCTAGCACGGGCACCCCAAACTGGACTCCTCGGAGGGAGTAAGTGGTGGAGGCGCCGGGAATCGCTCGTTCCTGTACGCAGTCCAGCAAGCTGGACATGCAGCGACCCCGAGCGGAGTACAGGCTCGACAGATGACCGGCGGGCCGGGAGGAAACCCAACAGGTTTCCGAACAGGGTGGAGGCGCCGGGAATCGAACCCGGGTCCGCGAGGCATCCTGATGACCTTCGTTCACGTGCGTAGCCTCAGTACCGCTGAGACACGGTTCGTGAGTTCGGTCACGACCTAGCCCTCACTGATCTCAGTACCCCTATCGAGAGCGCTCTCGGGGTACCCAGCCTTCGTGCTGACGCCCTTGGGTTACCAAGACAATCTCACCCTCGGACGGCTCTGCGGTTCTTTAGGCCGCGAGAGCGATCGCGTTGTCGTTCGCAATTAGTAACGGCCCGCTTAGAGATGGGGCGGGCGCCATCACACGCAGATCACCGATCAGTCCCCACGTCGAAGCCGATCGCCCCCGTGGAGTCTCCTGCAAGCAGGAGCGCCCAAGGTAGACCTTACGAAGCACAAGTCAAGCAACGCCACGCCGAGCCCGCACCACGACGCGCCAGCACCTCGCATCATGAAGGTCGGCGCCGCGGGGGTTTCGCGCTGGCGCTGGCGCCAAGATCGCGGCGTGCTGAAGGTAGCCGCAGGGGGTTCGGGGGTTGGTAGCTCCGTCAGACGGCGCGAGGCGCCGCAATCGCTGGCACCCCTAGAGCCGCGGAAATTTCCTCTACCGACGTTTCAGCACCCTCAGTAGGATGACCGCCGAGGAGAGAGTATGGCGAATTTTGGATACGTTCAGACGCCCTGCACCAAGTGCGGGGCAACCGTGTGGATCAGCCCAGCGGCTGGCATCGGCATGTGCCCGAGCTGCCACACCCAGGCCACGCTGCCGGGCGGGAGCCCGCACATGGCATCCGGGGGAGCCAACATCGCGGCCGCGATGTCAGCGGGGAGCGGCACCCCAGTGCTGCGTTACATCGGGATGATCGTGATGGTGGTGGTGGTCGGCGGCGGCGGCCTCGGCTTCGCGCTCTTGAAGGATCGCTTCATCGCGCCCAAGGGCAAGTCGACTTACGGCTCGCTCAGCCTCGACTCGAAGCGCCCCGATGGTGATCAGATGATGACCAGCGTCGCGAAGCCGGCGCAGAAGTGGAAGAAGGACGCCTACTGGTGGTCCACCAACTTCCAGGCGGTGCGCGCGGACGGCACGGTGGACGTCTCCAAGGGCGCGAGCGTCGAGTACATCTCGCCGAGCCGGGTGACTCAGGCGTCGAAGTCGATGCGCGAGGACAGCATCAAGAAGTTCGTGTTCACCTCGATCAACGTGGACCACTCCCAGAAGTGGAACGCGACCAATCAGTGGAAGAACGTGGCGCCCCCGGCGCTCCCGCAGTGCACCATCAAGAAGCTCGCGGCCGCGCTCGCGGCGGAGGGGCTCACGGGCGACAAAACCGTGCGGATCTCCTTCGACCCGCAGTTCGACTGGCGGCAAGAGCAGGTGTGGCGCGTGATCGGGACGGACCCGAAGATCGACGCGCGCTTCTCGATGACGACCTGTGAGAAGCTCACGGGGGAGCCCAAGGGCCAAGCGAAGGTCGAGGGCACCGGCGCGGGCGAGTAGCCCGCGAGGGACATGAGCAGGCCCACTGACGGAGCCGCGCAGCGTGGCTGGGGGCCACGTGCTCGTCGCGGCGCGAAAGTCAGTGGGCCTGTCAGGTGACGGGCAGTTGGGGCGGCACGTCGCCTGGGGCTGGACGCTGAGTGAGGGCCGCGGAGCGCGGCTCAGCCGAGCCCCAGCGCCAAGACGTCAGCCGTGGGGACGAGCTGGGCGTACTCGCCAGGCTCAGCCGAGGGGGGCGCCGCCGAGGGAGCCTCCGCTGGCGCCTCCGGGATCATCAGGTCCCGATCGCGCGGCAGCAGGTTCATCCCGGTGCAGCCTTGGCTGCTGTGGCAGCACTTACCGACGGAGGCATTGCAGGTGTAGTCCTGGGCACCGAAACAGGACACCGTCCACGACGAGAACCACATGCCGTTGGCCATGCAGGGGACCACTCCCGTGTCGCCATTGCCGAAGTCCATGCACCTGAAGCTGCCGGGGGTACACTCCACGCAGTTGCCACCCAAGCACACCGGGAGGGTCCCGGTGCACGCCGAGCTAGCCCAGTGGCCCCCGGTGGAGCACACCTGCCGTACGTTGGCGCTACACTGGGTGGGCGCCGGGCTCGGCACCGTGCACGTCAGCGCGTTGGGGCCTGAGCACTCCCAGACGCCGCAGTCGTTGCAGGGCTGCCCTGGATCACCCGCCAGCACGTCACACCCCCCGCAGCCGTTCTGCTGAAACGCGGGGTCCGCGTCGTCGCAGTCCTCACCCGGCGCCACCAAGCAGGCCATGGTCCCCGCGCCGTCGCCATCGGCGTCCACCGCGACGATGTCGATGCCCGAGCAACGACAGTTGGGGTCCGTATTGCCACACTGATCCCCTCCGGTGCCGCCGGTGCCCGCCACACCACCGGTGGTGCCGCCAACGCCGCCAGAGCCTGCCGAGGTACCCGCGGTGCCGCCACTGCCGGCGGTGCCACCGCTACCGGCAGTGCCCGCGTTGCCGCCGGTACCACCCTGACCCCCTGGATCGCGCGGGCGCTCCTCGGCGCTGCACGCCCCGACCAGGAGCGCTAGCGCGCCCAGCACACACACCCCTGCGCCCTCCCGACCCAAGCCCCTCAGTCCCTTGGCCGGCTGCGAGTTCTTCGTCCAAAGTCGAGTGTCCATCAGTCTCCTCTAGGTGTGCCCAAGTGGGATCAGCGCCTGGCCGAAGGATATCACCCCCTGGCGTGACGTCACCTCGAAGCGCACCGAGCGGTCGCCATCGAGCGGGCCGGAAAACTGCCGCCACGCAGCGCGAGGGCGCGTTTCTCCGGGCTCGCGTGGCGGCAAACTGATCGGCGCTCTAGTGCGGCAAGGGCGCCATGGGCGCTAGCGCCGAGCACACCGCGTGCGGCGCGCTGCAACCGAGCGCGGCGCCCAGGATGGCGGGCTGACGTTCGGCGCCGCCCGCCGCGCTGTCCCCGCGCCCCGCGCGCGGCTGAAGCACAGGGATGCTGTCTACCCGTGCGGGGACGAACGGGAGCGCGTGGAGGCGCTGAGCCCAGCCCTGGGGGATGAGCTTGCGCACCTCCCGCAGGTGGTTCACGAGCAGGTAGCGCAGCGTCACCGGGAGGGTGCCGGTGCTGACGATTCGCAGCGCCCAGGTCGTGTACTCCGCCTCCGCTCGAGCGAAGTCGCGCCCCGCGCGGAGCAGCTCCTCCGCGGCGACCACCATCACCTCCTCCGCGAACAGCTGCCGCATCCGCTGCAGCCGCTCCTCCTCTGGCACCTCCGGGAAGCCCTGCCACGCCGCGCTGTCCTGCGCCCAGGGGCCCAGCTCAGGGCGCAGCGCGAGGTGCTGATGGAGCAGCTGATGGTTGTGGGGGCCATACGCCACGCCACAGCTCGGGTGACACACCCGGTGCTCCAGCTGCTCGTGGAAGTTCTTGTACATCACCCTCGCGTGCTCGAGGGTGGCGGGCGCCAGCGCCGCGACGTGCGCCGGCATCGCGGGGATCCTATCCCTAAGGAAATAGAAATCCTCGACGGCCTTGTGCCAGAAGTAAAGCGGGTAGGCGAGCGTGCAGTGTTTGGTCAGCAGCACGTACGCTGGGTGAGCGACGCGCAGCTCACCGAACAGGGGCTCGTTGATGCGCGGGCCCCCGGCGAGCGCCTGGGTCACCTCTTCCCAGTACCAGTCATCGTCACTGATGATCGCCTCGACCAAGCGGCCGCCGTAGGTGAACAGCCGCTTCTGGTGGACATCAGCCGCCGACTTGGGCGCGCGCGGCAGCTCCTCGAGCGCGCCCGCGAGGCGCTCGACCTCCTCCGCCGTGCCGACCAAATCCCAGTCGAGCGGCTTACGAAACTCGGGGAAGTGGTGCCGCACGGCGCGGCTGCCGATCACCAGCACGGGTGGCTCAGGCGAGGCCGAGCGCCAGGCTCAAGACGTCAGCCGTGGGGACCAGCTGCGCGTACTCACCCGGCGCCGCCGGCTGCTGCTCCCAGAGAAGAGGCGCCTCCGCGGGAGCCTCCGGGATCACCATGTCCCCATCGCGCGGGACCAGCGCGCTGGTACACGCCCCGCTGACGCTGTGGCAACACGCGCCCATGGTCGAGCTGCAGGCGTAACCCGCCGCGCCATTGCAAGACAGCGTCCATGACGAGTGCCACATGCCGTTGGCTAGACATGGGACGACGCCCGTATCCCCATTGCCAAAGGAGATACACTGGTAGCTCCCCGGGGTGCACTGCACACAGTTGCCGTTCAGGCAAACCGCCGTGGCCCCGGAGCACTGCGTCGCGTGGCTCGCCCAGTTGCCACCGGTGGAGCAGATCTGACGGGTGCCGCCGCTGCAGCGCAGGAGCGGTGTGCTCGGCGGGTTGCACGCCACCGCCTCCTGTCCGGAGCACGCCCAGGCCCCGCATTGACCGCAGGCCTGACCAGGGGTGCCTGCCAGCGACCTGCCACAGCCACCGCAAGCGTTCTGCTGGAAGCTGGCGTCGTCGTCGTCGCAGTCCGTACCCGGCGCAGCCAGACAGGCCCTGCTCCGGGCCCCATCGCCATCGGCGTCGCGACCGACGACCGTCGTGCCCGAGCACTCGCAGTTGGGGTCGACGTTGCCACAGGGATTGCTTCCGCCCGTGCCGCCGGCGCCACCCACAGAGCCACCAGCACCGGCCGCACCACCCACGGAGCCACCAGTGCCGCCCGTGGTACCACCAGTGCCTCCCGCCGTACCGCCGGTACCACCGACGCCTCCCGTGGTGCCTCCGATGCCGCCCACCCCGGCGGTGCCGCCCGATGCGCCCACGCCACCCGATGCGCCCACGCCACCCGAGCCCGCCGAGGTCCCGGCGGTGCCGCCGTTGCCCCCGTTGCCCGCAGCACCCGCGCTGCCGCTCGTGCCGCCGTCACCCCCCGTGTTGCGCGGGCGCTCCTCGGCGCTGCACGCGGCGACCAGCGCGACCAACGCGCACACCCCCGAGCCCCTCAGCCCCTTGGCGGGGAGTGAGTTCATCATCCAAAGCCGAGTGTCCATAAGTCTCCTCATACCCTCTCTAAGTGGGAACAACCCCTGGAGCGGAGGGTACCACCCCCTGCTCTCGCGTCATGCGACATCCGCCGCGCCACGCACGATTTGCGCCTGAATCGCACCTCAGTAGCCGAAATCGGGCTTCTTGCCCGGTGATGGCGCGGGTGCGGGGCGTGGGCCCGGTGCGGGGCCAGCGACTGGGCCCGGTGCCGGGCGCGGGCCAGGCGCGGGCCGCGGCGCTTGCGCCGCGGGGCTCGGTTTCGGCGCGGGCTCGCCTTGGGGATCTTCACCTTGGGGCTCGTCCACCGGATCGCCCGTGGGCTCACCCGCCACCTGAGCGTCAGCCTCCAGGTCGTCAGCGCCACTGTCCGCACTGAGCGTACCCCCGGCGTCGGCCTCCGCGCCCGCTGCGTCAGGTGCATTGTCTACCAGCAGGCCCGCGTCTGCCTCCACCTGACCCGCCACGTTACCTGACGATCGATTCACGAGGTACCAGCCGCCGAGGGCAGCCACGCTGAGCAGCAAGAAGGCGCTCGCGGCCGCGCCGATGAGCACCCCCAGGTTCGAGCGCTTGGGGGTGACGACGGGCTGCGACTGACTCCAGCTCGCCCGCGTGTCCGTCGGCAGGTTCGGGGCCTGAGCCGCCACGGGGGCCAGCTGGGCTGGCACCTGGCCCGTGGCCTCGGGTGTCGCTGGCATGGCCATGGTGCCACCCGATTGGGCGGTTGGCTGTGCTGCGCCCGGCGCGGTACCGACCAACCCCCCAACGAAACCGAGCCCTTGGGACCAGGCGAGCAGCCCCTCGCGAAACTCTTTCGCCGACTGGAAGCGGTCGTGGAGCTCGCGCGCCATGGCCTTGTCGATGACCGCGCGGAAGTGAGGATCCAGGTGCGGCGCCACCTCCGCGATGGGCCGCGGCTGACTCAAAACGATGGCAAAAAGTAGCTCGTTCAGCGTCTCCGCGTCGAACGGCACCATCCCCGTGACGCACTGATACAGGATGACGCCGCAGGAGTAGACGTCGCTGCGCGGATCGGACCGCGCCGCGCCCCGCGCCTGCTCCGGCGAGAGGTAGTAAGGGGTGCCCATCAGCATCCCTGTCTTGGTCTTCTCGTGATCCGGATCGTTTAGCTGATTGAACTTCGAGATCCCGAAATCGATGATCTTGACGAAGTCCTGGCGGCCCGCCTTCTCCCGCACGATGAAGATGTTGTCGGGCTTCAGGTCGCGGTGGACGATACCGGCCGCGTGCGCCGCCTCGAGCCCCTCCAGCAGCTGGAGAAACAGCGGCACGCACTCCTCGGGCTTCAGCACCCCGCGCTTGATGCGGCTCGAGAGCTCCTCACCGTCGAGGAACTCCATGACCATGAAGCGATCGCCGTTCGCGAGGTTCCCGAAATCCAAGATCTCGAGGATGTGATCGGACCCGATACGACCCGCCGCCTGCGCCTCCCGCTCGAAGCGCTGCACCACGTCCGGCCGCCCCGCGGCGTCGCCCAAGAGCACCTTGATGGCGACCTTCCGGGCGATCCTCGTGTTCTCCGCCTCATAGACGGCGCCCATCCCGCCCTCGCCGAGGAGCCTCAGGATGCGGTACTTCCCGTCGATGATCTCGCCCGGCTGTAGTCCCATGATGACCGGTATGATCGCGCTTTTGCTTGGTGAAGCAAACCCATATGGACGGAAAATTCGTTTGGACATCCCACGCCGTGGGTAGGGGGACATCGAGACCGCCGCCGGCGGATGGCGCGATGCCAGCTCGCCGCGCCACCGCGCCGAGATCGCCGCCCTCACCCCATTTCGCCACGCCGAGCCAGCTCACCTCCGCTTGGCGCTAGGCAAAACCCAAGCCGTGGCGCTAGCATCCGCCCCATCATGATCCGCCGCCGTTCCCAACTTGCTCCTTCGCTTGGCCCCCTCGCACCCTCACCGCGTGGCCGGGCCCCCGCGCGGATCGCGCTCCCGCTGATCGCCGCGCTCACCTTGGGTGCCTGGCCCGCCGCCGCTCAAACCGATGAGGAGCGCGCCGCCGCGCGGTCTTTGGCTGAGCAGGGCTTCAGCGCCTACAACGCCGAGAACTGGAGGGAGGCCCTCGATCGCTTCGAGCGCGCCGAGTCGCTGATGCACGCGCCGCCTCACCTGCTCTACGCGGCGCGCGCGAGCGCGAAGCTGGGGGGCTTCGTCAAGGCGCGCGAGCTCTACAACAAGATCTTACGTGAGGATCTGCCGGCCACGGCTCCCGCGGCCTTCAGGGACGCCAAGCGCGACGCCGCCGCCGAGCTCCCCGAGGTCGAGAAAAAGATCGCCTATTTGACGATTCAAATCGCCGGCGCGCCGGCTGGCAGCGCCGAGGTCAAGCTCGATGGAGCGCTCGTCCCCAGCGCGCTGATCGGCGTCGAGCGCCCGGTGGATCCTGGGACACGGCAGATCACGGTCAGCGCCGCTGGCTTCGAGCCGGCCACCCAGGAGATCACCCTCGAGGAGGCCGGGCGAGAGTCGATCGAGATCACGCTGACGCCCGCGGCGGGCGGCGACGTCACGCCTCCAGGTGGCGAGGAGCCGGGCGAGGGCTTCAGCGGCAGCACCGACGACATCGACACCTCCGGCATGTCCCCGATGCGCCTCGGCGCGTTCATCTCGCTCGGGGTGGGCGTGGTGGGGCTCGGCCTCGGCGCGCTGTTCATGATCCAAGCGGGTGGCACCCAGAGCGACTCGGACAAGCTGTTCGACGATCCCGCCAACGGCTGCAGCCGTCGCACGCCGCTCAACCCCGCCGCCTGCAATGAATCCGACAGCTTGAATGACGACGCCGCCGGCCAGCGCAGCTTGGGCGCGGTGGGCCTCATCGTGGGCGGCGCCGCGGTGGCCACCGGCGTGGTGCTCTTCATCCTCTCCGGCAAAGAGAAGCAAGCCGCGAGCGGCCCGAGCGTCACCCCCTGGGTAGGGCTCAACTCCCTCGGGGTGAGCGGCACCTTCTGAGCGCCTTCGTACGCTAGGCTGATGAGCGCGCCTGCGCGTCAATCCGCGCGCGGGGCGCCCAGTGTTCCCGTACGGAAAACGCTGAGCCTGGGCGCGGCTGAGGGTTTGTTTTTTTGGGGGTTGGCCCCCGTTCTACGAGCCGTCCGTCGATCCGAGCCAAGCGGGGCGGCTCTTGAGCACCGGCTCCCGCTCGAGCTCACCGCGCGCGATCTCGAGCGCCTCGGCCACGGTGTCGCTGAAGTAGACGCCGGGCTGCTCCTCTAGGTGCGCCTTCTTCAGCACCAACAGCGGCTGCGGGCACACCCCGGTGAGCACCACCTTGCAGCGCTGCTCTCGCAGGTGACGGAGCACGCTCTCGAGCGCCACCTCCCCCGTGGCGTCCATCGCGTGCACCTCGTTCAAGATCAAGATCACGACGCGCGCCTGCTTCCCAATCGACTCGAGCGTCGCCATCGCCTTCTGCGCGGCGCCGAAGAAGAGCGGCCCCGAGATTTGATAGAAGAGCACGCCCTCCGGCGCCGGCTCGGGCGCCTCCGGCACGCGCTGACTCAGCTTGGTGTGCACCACCTCCGCCATGCGCCGCATGAAGAGCAGCGCCGCGAGCACCATCCCCACGGAGACGCCCACCACCATGTCGAAGCTGACGGTGAGCGCGTAGCAGGTGAGCAGCACCGTCACGTCGCTCTTCGGGGCGACCCGGAGCGTGTGCACGAAGTGACGCGCCTCCGACATATTCCAAGCCACCACGAGCAGCAGCGCCGCCAGCGCCGCCATCGGCAGGTACCCGAGCAGCGGCGCCAGCGCCAACACCGCGGCGAGCACCACCACCGCGTGCAGCGCCGCGGCGATCGGTGAGACGGCGCCCGCCCTCACGTTGGCGGCCGTGCGCGCGATGGCGCCCGTCGCCGGGATGCCGCCGAAGAACGGGAGCAGGAGGTTCCCAACCCCCTGAGCGAGCAGCTCAGAGTCTGGGTCGTGCTTGGTGTGCGCCATGCCGTCGGCGACCACCGCCGAGAGCAGCGACTCGATGGCGCCGAGGATCGCGATGGCGAAGCCGCCCGCCGCCAACGCCCGCAGTGTTTCAAAATTGAAACTCCATGTCTCGCTGGCCGGCGCAGCCCAAGGCGCGATGGGGAGCGGCGGCAGCTGCGGGATCCCCATCACCGTCTTACCGCCTATTTCTACTTGGAAACGATTGGCGATGGTGGCGAGCTCCACGCCGGGGACGAAGCGGCTGAGCAAGAAGGCGAGCAGCGCCGCGAGCGGCAGCGCGATGAGCGGCGCGGGCACGCGGCGCGTGATGCGCGGCGTCACCAAGAGCGCGGCGAGCGTGAAGGCGGCGACCAAGGCCTCCCAGGGCGACGCGGTGCCGAGGGAGCCCGCGAGGATGCCCACCTTCTCCAGGAAGTGCGGCGAGTCGCGCGGCACGCTCAGGCCGAGCACGTCCTTCAGCTGGAGCGTCGCGATCACGGTGGCGATCCCCGCGGTGAAGCCGGTGGTGACGGGGTGCGGGATGAACTGGATCAAGCGCCCGAAGCGGAGCACGCCCATCGCGACCAACATCGCGCCCCCCATGAGGCCCGACAGCAGCAAACCGCGGAGCCCGAAGCGGCTATAGATGGGCGCCAACACCACGATGAACGCGGCGGTGGGCCCGCTCACCTGCATCCGCGAGCCACCGAGCAGCGCGATCACGAGGCCCGCGACGATGGCGGTGTAGAGGCCATGCTGAGGTGGCACCCCAACACCGATCGCGAGCGCCATCGCGAGCGGGAGCGCGATCACCCCCACGACCAAGCCGGCCATCAAATCTTGTTTGAGCTGGTCGCGCCCGTAGCCGTCTCTCAAGACGGCGCGCAGGGCGGAGGCCGGGAGGCTACGGAGCGGAGCCAGGTGTGCGTCCTGGTGCTGCTTCCGGTTCATGGCGGGGCGCGCCTGTACCCCCCGAACGGAGAGAGTCAAGCTCGCGATCGCCGCCGCCAGGGCGCACCGGCGGACCACGCGCCGAAGGAGCAGCGCGCCCGTCAGGTGCCGCGCTCGCGAGCCGATGTGGCTAGTCCGTACCCGACTTGTCCGGCTTCGCGACCATCCCCTTCAAGCAGAAGTCCTGCCAACGGTGACGCAGGCTGGTGCTGGCCCGAAGCTCGGGGATCAAGGCGCCGGCCATCCCGATCCCCGAGAGGAAGACGGCGGCCTCGCGCTCGTCCGCGGGCAGGTGCTGCGTCTCCACGCCGGACGACAGCCGCTGCAAGGCCCCCATCAGCTCCGCTGCCTGACGCCGCACCTCCGCCAGGCCCTCGCTCATCAGCTGCGGCGGATCTGCCTCTTGTCGTGGGAACAACAGATTGAAGGCGGCCGTCGAGCGCTGCGCGAACCGCACCGGCACATCGAGCGCCGCGCCCAGCGACTCGGCCGAACCGAGCGACACCGAGAGCTCACTGAGCGCCTCCTTCCCCAGCTCGAGCACGAGGGTCGCGAGGTCTGGGAAGTAGGTGTAGATGGTGCCTCGCGCCAGCTCGGCGCTGGCAGCCACCTTCTCCACGCTGAAGGCGCTCCACCCCACCTCACTCGCGACCTTCCACGCGTTGTCCAAGATCTCCCGGCGCCGCCGCGCCCGCTCCCGCTCCCGTCGCTCCGTGATCCCCATGGTGCTCCTCCCTAACGCTGGCCAGCGTGATCTCCCGCGGGCGGCGAGCTCGGCGCGGATGACTGCGACAAGCGCGCCGCGAGCAGCCAGATGAGCGCCGCCAGCGCGATCAGGAGCAGCGCGAGCGCGCCCAACTTCAGCCCCCGACGCGCGCGAGCATCGCTCCCCTGACGAGGCAGCGCCCACCCCTCCGCCTTCGGCTCCTCCACGATGAGGGGCAGCCCCGCCTCGCTCGTGAAGCTCGGGTGCGACGAGCGCCACGGCTTGGGCTCCGGCGTGGGCTCCGAGAGGCGCTGTGCGACGCGCTGCCGGCGCATCGACAGGCGCGGACCGAAGCCGGCGCTCACCGCCGCCTCCACCTCTTCTCGAGAGGCGATCAGCCCTGGCTGCTCCTCCTTGAACCGCAAGATCGCCGCGAGCAGCTCCGCGCCAGAGGCGAAGCGCTCTGCGGGGTCCCTCGCGCAAGCGCGATCCACCAGCTCGATCCAAGCCGCGGGGAGCTCGGGCGCCACCGTCCCGAGGCTCGGCACGCCCACCTCGCAGATCGCCCACGAGAGCTGCACCTCCGAGCGGAACTCCCACGGCGCCCGCCCACCCGCCAGCGCCATCCACAGGCTCACCCCGAACGAGTACACGTCCAGCGCCTGCCCCGACGGCAGCTGCTTCAGGTATTCCGGAGGAAGGTAGAGCAGCTTACCAACCAGGTAGTTCCTGTCCGTCAGCACGGTGGTGAGCGCGCTCTTGGCGATGCCGAAATCCGCGATGCGCGTGACGCCGTCCAGCCCCACCAGGATGTTCTGCAGGCTCAGGTCCCGATGGACGATCTCGAGGGCGCGGCCGCGCGCGTCGCAAGCGCCGTGGATGGCGGCGAGCCCGCGCGCGATGTCGAGCGCGACGCGCGCGATCACCTTCGGCGCGAGGGGCCGCTGCACCACTTTGTAGAAGTCCAACAGCTGCTCGAGCGTCGCGCCCTCCACGTAGTCGAGCACCAGGAAGGGACCCTGCTCATCGCGCCCCACCTGGTGCACCCCGACGACGTTCGGGTGGATCACGCTGGCGGCGGTGCGCGCCTCGTCGATGAACCGACGCGCGGCGTCTGGGTCCGGCTTGTGCTTGGCGCGCAGCCGCTTCAGGACCACGACACGTTCGAACTGGTTCGGGTCCGTCGTGATCCCGAGCCAGGTGTCACCCATCCCACCCGCCCCCAGCTCGAGCAGCGCTCGATACCCGGCGACCTCCGGGAAGTCAGGAGCGGAGACCTCAGCGTCTGAGCCCGCGGTGATGGGGGTAAGAGATCCCATTCAGGCGCCATTATAGGATTAGCATGCGTGATTGCATGTCCTTCCTGGCGCGATTCGTTCCAACCTGGGAAAACACCGCAGATCGTGGCCTCCCCAGGGGCGGGCTCGAGGCACCACGTGGCCCCGCGATCCCGTTGCCTGGCTCGTCAGCCCGGGCCGTTGGGCTGCCAGCCCCTGCCTGGCCGCGTCACTCGGGGAGCCACAGCGACACCGCGCGGCTCCGGTCGAGCCGCACGGAGTAGCTCTCACTGCGTCCGTCAGGATAGCGTATCTCCAGCGCGTGAGTGCCTTCCGGTAGCTTCACCGTGAGCGGCGTCACGCCAAGGTAGCGACCGTCCTGATAGACCCACACCGGCGCTGGGCTCAGGACCTGGAGCGATCCCGATCTCTCCTCGATCCCGCTTGGCGCAGCTCGAGCCAGTAACGCGGAGGCGAGTGGAGCCGTCGGTGACTCGCCGCCCAACCGAGGCGAGCGGCGCGTACGCTCGAGCGTGGGCGGCTCGGCCGCCCCACGCGCGAAGGACATGACGGGTAGGAAGTGGACCGGGAGATCGGGGGGCTGGGCGCGGCGCTGCTCGAGCGTGGGCCCGAGCTGGGGCTTCGCCCCGAGCACGATGAGCGTCAGGGCTACTGCCGATGCCACGAGCACCAGCCAGGCGGCGCGCGACGCCGGCTTCCGCCGCGTGAGCAAGAGCGGCACCTCCACGGTGAGCTCCGGAGACGCTACGCTCGGTTGCGATGCGACGTCCGGGGCCCGATCCGCCAAGCCAGCCGCCACCGAAGGAGGAGGAGACGCCGCGCTCGGTCGCGACGCGAGGTCCGGGAGCGCCGCAGGCGGCACCAAGAGCGCCGCGGCCGGCACCACGGCCGTGGGCTCCAGCGGCGCCGCGGCGGGCACCAGGGCGGTGGGCTCCAGCTCGGGCCGATCCCCTCGCATCACCCGAGTCACGTCATCATCAGTTTCATTGTCTTTTAGTTGGTGCTCCAGCAGCTGGGGCGCGCAAGGCAGCTCGGCGCTGGGGATCGACGGCGCGGTCGCGCGGCCTTGCACGCTGAACACCCCCGAAGCCGCCACCCCCTTGAAGCGCGCCAAGAGTTCGAACTTCTCGCGCTCACCTCCCTCGAACAGCTCCCCCATCAGGCGCCGGAGCCCCGAGGCTCCAGCCGAGCACCCGCTCCCCGAGGCAAAGTGGTGGAGCGCCTCCGCCATCTCGGCTGCGTTCCGGTAGCGGTGCGCGGGGTTGCGCTGCAGCGCTCGCAGCGCGATCTGGCAAAGCTCCCCGGGCGCCTCCTCGTTGAGGTGGGCAGGGTGTGGGACGGGATAACCCACCACCGCGCGCATCGACTCCACGTCGTTCGAGCGACGGAACAGGCGTGCCCCCGTGAGCACCTCCCACAGCACGACCCCCATCGACCACACGTCCGCCCTGGCGTCGGTGTCGCCGCCGGTGATGTGCTCCGGCGACATGTACGCCACCTTGCCGCGCAGCATCCGGGTGGTGGTCGGGTGCTCCCGCTGGTCGTAGCGCGCTACCCCGAAGTCGACCACGCGCACGCTGCCATCGAAGAGCAACACCAGGTTGTGAGGGCTCACGTCGCGATGCACGACGTTCAGGCGCGCGCCGGTCGTATCCACCGCCTGATGCGCGGCGTGGAGTCCCTCACAGCACCCCGCCAGCGCGCGAGCCATTTGCACATGGTAATCTTTGCGCTCGATCCACGCTCGATCCTTCCCGACCTGCGTGAGCACCCTCGAGAGCGGCTCCCCCACCAGGTACTCGAGGGCGATGTAGTGGACGCCGCCCGCCTCGCCGAAGTCGAGGACCCGACACACGTTGGGGTGATCGATCAGCGCGCCGAGCCGCGCCTCGTCGTGGAACATGCGGACGTAGCGCGGCTCCCCCTGCCGACTCGAAGGGAGCACCTTCAACGCGACGTTGCGCGCGAAGCCGTTCGCGCCCCACTGACGCGCGAGGTAGACGTTCGCCATCCCCCCCTGCCCGATGCGAGCGAGCACCGTGTAGTTGGCGATCTCCTCCGGCGACTCCAGCCCCCCGTCGCTCGAGAGCTCGGCGGCGCGCCGCGCGCGCGCCGCCTCCTCCGATGCTCGCTGGGCTTCTTGCCGTGAGCGCGTCACTGGCGTCCCCGCGCGCCACGGCGCCTCCCCAAGAGCCAGGCGAAGCCAGCGAGCAGCGTCACGTACGCGCCGCGCCCGCCGCCAGGCTCGGCGCTGAGATCGCAAGCGCAAGAGCCACCGCCGAGGGTCATCCCGTCATCCGCTGCTGGGCTCGCGCCCGCCGCGGAGCCACCGAAGCCCACCGCGCCGGCGACGCCCACACCCCCGACGCCATCACCGGAAATCCCCGCTGACGAGCCACCCGCGCCACCGCTGTCCGCTGTCCCGCCGCTGCCCGCAGCTGACGAGCCGCCCGCCGACGAACCGGCGGCACCGCCCGCCGATGAACCGCCAACCAAGCTGCCACCCGCACCCGCGTGCCCCGCCGCGCCGCCGCTACCCGCCACGGGCCCGGTGCCGCCGCTCGTGACGCCGCCGCCGACCCCCAGCGAGCTCCCACCGCTACCGCCCGAGCTGCTGGCACCCGCACCAGAGCCGCCGGCACTGCTACCGCCGGCACTGCTGCCACCCGAGCTGCTGCCGCCAGCGCCGGAGCCGCCGCACGAGATCCCGAGATCCACGTGGACGCACAGCATCACCGGCGCGACGCACAGGTCGAGGGTGCAAGGATCCCCGTCGAAGCAATCGAGCTCCGTGGTGCAGTCAGTCCCACCCGTAGACCCACCACTGCCGCCCGCACTGCTACCACCAGCGCTACTGCCACCGGCGCTGCTACCACCAGCGCTGCTGCCACCGGCGCTGCTGCCACCGGCGCTGCTGCCACCAGCGCTGCTACCGCCGGCGCTGCTGCCACCCGCGCTACTACCGCCGGCACTGCTGCCACCCGATCCTTCTTGGCAACCGGTGATGGGCTCGAACAGGCACTGGCCCAAGACGCAGCTGCCGATGGTGCACAGCAGGCCATCATCGCAATCGGAGGCGCTGTCGCAGCACAGCGGGACCCGACCATGACCGCAGGTCCCGTCTGGACGGCACACGTCGATGGTGCAGCGGTCGCCATCACTGCAATCTGCGTTGGTGCCGCACGCGACCCCGCCGCCCGAACCGCCCGCTCCGCCGGAGCCAGGCGGCTCACACCCGAGGATCGGGTTGAACAGGCAAGTGCCGAGCAAGCACTGACCCACGTTGCACACGATCCCATCGTTGCAGTCCGTGTTGTCCGAACAGCACACGCCCAGGTGAGTGCAGGCGCCGGTCAGCAGGTTGCACGTGTCCAGCGTGCAAGGGTTGCCGTCGTCGCAGTGCGAGCAAAGGAGCTCAGCGCTGGCGCGCCCCACCGGCTCACTCACACCTTCATCACCCGCGGCGCAACCCACCACGCCCACCACCGCCAACAGCCACAGTCGCTTAGAATCGAGAAAAGTCATCACGAACCTCCTTCCTGACCGCCATCCTGAAGGCACGTGATCGTCGGCGTTATCGTTATTTACTGAACACCCCTGTCAAGCGCTGGCGCCCATGGCCATTCGAAGGGAAGCCACGCTCACGGCGACGCGCCGAGGCAGCGCTCCTTTCATTCCTACGTAGGAATACTAGTCCGCGACGGACCCAGCCGACGCACTACCGTCAGCATGACAGCCCAGTCACGCTCGACGCGCTACCGTCAGCATGGAGGACCCATCACGGCCGACGCGCTGCCGCCAGCACCCCGTCAGCACGGCCAACCAGTCGCAGACGACGCACCGCCGTCAGCCAAACGTCCCGACGCTCGACGCCACTACGTCGGGCGATCCAGCCGCCCATCGACGTGACGCGCGAAGCGACCGTCCCCCGCGCCGTGCACCGGATCGTGACGCGACCAGGGCCAACCCCCGAAGCGGGTCGCCTGGTAGTCCAAGACGGCCTGCCGCAGCTCACGGTCAGTGTTCATGACGAATGGGCCGCGCTGCGCCACCGGCTCGCCGATCGGCCGCCCTTGCAGCATGAGCACCTCCGCCACCGAGTCGCCCGCGACCAGCGGCGTCTGTTCGGTGGCGATCACGCGCGCGCCCGTGCGCGGGCCGAGCACCCGCGCGCCCACCTCGAGCCGCGATCCCTTGAAGAAGTAGAGCATCCGGTTCGATCCAGGCTGCGCGGGAGGGATGGTGAAGCGCGCGCCCGGGGCGAGCCGCAAGGTCCAGATCGCGACGTCCGAGTCGGCGCGCGCAGCCCACGAGTGAGGCGGCGGCTTCGGGGCGCGCACGTCGCCGAGCCGACCCGCGACCAGCGTCACCTCCGTCTGCCGCCCATCGGCGTCGAGCGTGACCACGCGCGGCACCGACTCCGACCACATCATGTGGAAGCTCGGCTCACACATTTTGTCTGATGCGGGCAGGTTCAGCCACACCTGGAACATCTCCAGCGGGTTCGGCTCACTGATGGACGTGAGCGGGAACATCTCCGAGTGCACGATGCCGCGCCCAGCCGTCATCCATTGGACGTCACCCTGACCGTAGCGTGCCGTGGCGCCCAGCGAGTCGGCGTGGTCGACATAGCCTCGCCGCGCGAGGCTCACCGTCTCGAAGCCCCGGTGAGGGTGCTGAGGGAAGCCGGGCACCTCATGCCCGTGGTACATCCGAAAGCCGTCCTTCAGCGTGAAGTCACTCCCCAGCTGCCGCCCGGCGAGGTCGGCCACGGGGCCCAGGCGATCGTTTCCTCTCGGAAATGTGTCGTCGTGATAGGCGCAAAACAAGAAGGGATCCATCGCGCTGAAGTGCAGGCCAAGCGGCTCCGCTTGGAGCACCACGTCGCGCGGGGGCGCCTTCACGGGAGCGCTCGGCGCCGCCTCACACCCGAGCAGCACGCCCCCCGCCGTCACCCCACCCGCCGAGAGCAACGCGCGCCGCGACCAGCCTGGTCCTTCACTTCGATTCGACATGAAGCCAAAGCTAACACCCTCCCCACGCGACGGCAGGCCGTGCCCCTTGGCACGCTGTGTCCTACCCTGGAGGACAATCGCGCCCACTAGTTCTCGATGATGAAGGCCAGCTCCTCCGCGAGCTGGGGGTCGAGCTCCTTCAGCGCCTCGAGCTGCTTCTGGGCGGCCGCCTCGTGCCCCAGGTTCGCGTAGCCAACCCCCAACCCGTAGCGGAGCTGAGCGTCGTTCGAGGCCAGCAAGAGCGCCTCCTGGTACGCCTCCACCGCGCCCTGATGATCGCCCAGCTCGGTCAATGCGGCGCCCAACTGACGATGCGCCTCCAGCTGGTCCGGATCCAGCTCCACCACCCGCCGGTACGCCACCACCGCGTCCTCGCTGCGCCTGAGCCGCTCGAACAGCCGCGCCAGCTGGAGCAGCGCGCTCACGTCCTTCAGCCCGAGCTCCACCGCGCGCAGGCAAGCCTTGGCGGCGTCTTCGGTGCGCCCCACCTTCAGGTAGCCAAAGCCGAGCGCGGCGAACAACGTGGGGTCCTCCGGCGAGAACTCGGTGGAGCGCTCCCAGGCCGTGAGCGCCTCCTCCGTGCGCCCGGTGTGCATCAGCGAGGCGCCCAGGGCGTACTGGGCGTGGGCATGGTCAGGATCCATGCGTAAACAGCGCTTGAACGCGGCGGCGCTCTCGTCGTGGCGCCCCAGGCGCTGATACGCCACGCCCAGGCGGTGGTAGTCCTCCGCCTCTGGCTCCAGGCGCACGAGCGCGGTGAGCGCGCGCGCCGCCGCTTCGTGGTCCCCCGCCTTCTCGCTCACGTCGCGCTGAGCGCGCAGGATCTCGACGTCGTCCGGCGCCAGCTCGAGCGCGCGGCCCAGCGCGTGCAGCGCCGCCGCGGCGTGCCCGAGCCGAGCGCGGCACAGGCCCTCGCCTCGGTGCGCCGCGACGAGCGTCGGGTCCAGCTCGGCCGCCGCGGCGAAGGCTTCGATGGCCTCGATGTGCTCGCCCAGCTGAGCCCGGGCTTGGCCCAGCTCGAGGTGCGCCGTGGCGCTCTTCGGGGTGAGCAGGGTGAGGCGGTGGAAGGCCTCCGCGGCGTGACGGTGCTCGCCCAGCGAGACCAAGCTCTGGCCGACCGCTAGCCTGAGCGTGGCGTCATCCGGCGCCGCGGCGAGCGCGCGCTGAAACGCGGCGAGCGCCTCGCGCGCGCGTCCATCCGCTTGATAGCGCCGCGCGAGCTCGAGGCTCGCTTCGGCGGACGCGCCGCCGAGCGCGGCGATCCGTTCCAGCGCGCGCGTCTCGTCCTGGGCGCGCCCAGCGCGCGCGTAGAGCTCACTCAGCGCGCGCCAGGCTGTCAGGTCGTCTGCCTTCAGCTGCGTCCAGCCTTCGTAGGCTTGGATGGCGCGGGGCGCGTCTGAAGCGGCGTCAGCGCTCTGCGCGAGGAGCTGCCACGGCTCGAGCTCACCCAACTGGGCGGCGGCCTCAGCGAGCGGGCCGAGCGCCTCCGCGTGACGCCCCGCCTGAGCGAGCCAGCGCCCGAGCGCGAGCCGAGCGCCGCCGTCGCCTGGCGTCAGCTCAGCCACCCGCGAGAGCGCCGCCTCCGCGTCACGCTGGAGCTCGACCTCCAGCGCCGCGCGGCGCCGCCAAGCAGCGAGCTCGCTCGGCGCCGCCTGCGTGAGCCTCACCAGCGCCTCCAAGAGCTGCGCGCGATCGCCCTCTGCCTCGAGCGCTGAAACGAGCTGACGCAAGAGCTCGACCTCCTCAGGGTGCGCCGCGCACAGGATAGTCAGCTCCCGTGCCTTGGCTGCGTGGTCCTGAAGGTGCCCCAACACCTCCACGTAGAGCCGCCGCAGCGCCTCGTCGTCGCGGTGGGCGAGCGCCGCCGAGAGCGCCTGCCGCGCGCGCTCGTGCTGCCCCAGCGCCGCCGCCAAGCGCCCGATGATGGCGTGCGCCTCGGCCAAGTTGGGATCGAGCGCGAGCGCCTCGGTGTAGGCAGCCAGCGCGAGCTCAGCCTCGCCCAGCTGATCGAGGGCGGCGGCGAGCAAGGCCTGCCCGCGCGGGTCGGGCTCCGCCGCCAGCGCCGGCGTGAGCACCCGGCGCACGTCCGCCGCCCGCCCGCTCACGCTGAGCGCGGCGCCGAGCGTGAGCACCAGCTCGCGATCCGTCACGCCGAGCTCATGAGCGCGCAGCAGCGCCTCGAGCGCGCGGGGATCGCCGAGCCCCGAGAGGATGAGCGCGTACTTGGCGCACAGCTCACGATCATCAGGGGTGATGACGAGCGCGGCCTCGAAGGCGCGCGCGGCCTCGAAGGCGCGGCCCAAGCGGCGGAGCGCCTCACCCAAGCTCACCTGGAGCGGGGCCTGATCGGGCCGCGCGCGGGCCGCTGCCGCGAGGTGGGAGACGGCCTCCTCATCGTGGCCCGTCCTCACCAGCAGGCGCCCGAGCACCACGTGACCCCGCAGGTACTCCGGCTCGAGCTCCACGGCGCGGCGAAGCGCCGAGAGCGTGAGGTCGATGTCCTTCAGCTTGACGCCCACCTCACCCAAGAGCTTGAGCGGCTCGGCCTGATCGGGGTGGCGCTCGGCGAAGGCCGTGAGCGGCTCGCGCGCGGCCTCGAAGCGACCCAGGCCGACCAGCGCTCGCCCATAGCCGAGCTGGGCCTCGGGCTGCCCCGGCTCGATCGTCAGGGCCTCTGCATAATGCGCCGCCGCGGCCTCCAACTGCCCAGCCCGCTCCTCCTGCTGCGCCGAGCTGAGCGCTCCGGAGGTCAGCGCCAGCTGGGCGCGCGCGAGCAAGGCTTGGCCAGGCTCCGAGCCTGGCGCGAGCGCGCACAGCGCCTCGGCCGTCCTTCGCGCGGCGAGGTGCTCACCTCCCTGCAGCTCCAGCTCCCCCAGCTGCAGCAAGCTGGCCTCGCTCGGCGCCAGCGCCACGAGCTGCCGCAGCGCCGGTACCAGCTCCGCGCTCTTCAGCTGAGCGAGCAGCTCCACTCGGCGCTCGAGTAGGGAGATATCGTCAGGAGCACGCTGCAGTGCCTCCGCCAGCACCTGCTCCGCGCCGGTCAGGTTCCCGAGCCGTACCAGCGTCTCCGCGATCTTGAGCCGGAGCCGGCTTCGCTCTGCCTCCACCGGTGAGGCGCCCTCGAGCGCGCGCTGATAAGCGGCGAGCGACTCCTGAAGGCTCCCGAGGCTGCCCTCCACGTCCCCGAGCAGCTCATGGCTCGAAGCCAACGGAGCGATCCGAATCGCCTGCCGCAAGGCCTGACGCGCGGCCTGCGCGGCGCCGCCTGCTTGCTCCGCGCGCGCCAAGCCGACGAACAGCGCGGCGTCATCCGGCGCCAGCTCGAGCGCGCGCGTGAAGCGCTCACGCGCCTTCGCCGAGCGCCCCAAGCGGAGCTCCACCTCACCCAGGCTCTGGAGCAGCGACGCGCTGCTCGGCAGCGCCGCGAGCGCGCCTTCGAGCACCTGCGCCGCCTCTTCATCACGCTCGGTCGCCGCGTACAAGCGACCCAACGCGAGCTGGGCGTCCAGGTGCGAAGGCTGGCGTTGGATCACCGCCTGGTAGGCTTGAATCGCCGCGCCGAGCAGGTTCAGCGCCTCACGAGCGCGACCCAAGCCAGCGTGCGCCAAGACGTCCTCCGGCGCTTCGGCGAGCGCCGCCTCATAGGCGTCGCGCGCCCCGCTCGCGTCACCCAAGCGGTGCTTCGCTTCACCCAGCGCGCGCTGGATCTCGGCGCGCGGCGCCGCCGGCGAAGCGCCGGTTTGTGAGAGGCTCAGCGCCGCCTCGAGCTCACGCGCCGCCTCCTCGGCTCGATCCAACTCGAGCAAGCAGCGACCCAACGCGAGGTGCCGCGCGCTCGTCGCCTCACGTTCGAGCAAGCGCCTCCAGGTCGCAGCGCCGATCTCATGCTCGCCCAGCTCCATCGCGAGCCCAGCCACTCGCTCCTCAGCCTCACTGCATCGCTCAGCTGCGCTGCGGCTCTCTGCTGTACTGCGGCTCTCTGCTGTACTGCGGCCCTCTGCTGCACTGCGGCCCTCTGCTGCACTGCGGCTCTCCGTCTCACCGCGCTCCACGGAGCGCGCTGGCGCAGCCACCGAGAGCGCCTGCGCGGTGCGCTGATACGCGCTGAGCGCGCCACGCAAGTCCCCGGCGGCGCGCAGGGTCTCCGCGAGGAGCTGGAGCGCGCGCGGATCGTCACCACCGCGGCGCAGGCTCTCCTCCAGCGCGCGCCGCGCCTCGTCCAGGCGCCCGCTCTCATAGTGACCGCGGCCCAACGCGAGCAAAATCGCCGGGTCACCACCGCCGAGTGACACCGCCCGCGCGAACCGAGCGGCGCTCTCCTCGAAGCGACCGAGCCGCTCGAGGGCGGCGCCCAAGCTGGCGTACAGGCTCGCCCGATCGGGCGCCAAGCTGACGGCACGCTCCAGCGCGAGCACCGCGCCCGCGTCATCCCCCCGCCGGGCGCGGAGCTCCCCCAAGGCCACGTAGCCGCTCAGGTAATCCGGGTCGAGCTCGGTCGCGACGCCGAGCGCCGCCTCCGCCCCCGCGTCATCGCCGAGCGCCGCGCAAGCCTCCCCGAGGAGCCGGTGGACGCTCAGGCGCTGCTCGACGCCGGCATCGTCAGCTAGCGTGTCTTTCGCGCGACTGAGCGCCTCCCGCGCCTGCGTCAGGTAATCAGCCTCGCTGCCTTCGTCCCGCGATGACCGGCTACCGTCAGTCCCACTGCCGTTGGCCTCCCGAGCGCCGAGCCAGGCCTGCCCCAGCGCCAGCCACAGCCCGCTGTCCCCGGGGCTCGCGTGGGTGGCCACGCTCAGGCTCCGGCTCGCCAGCTCGTGCTGCCCCAACGCGAGCCGAACCCGCCCGAGCGGCGCCTGGAGCGCGACCAGCTCTCGGTGCGCCTCCGCCGCCACCGCCTCATCCTCGCTGTCCACCCGCTGGCTCAGGCGTGTGTCCGCCTGCGCCAGCTGCTCCAGCGCCTTCGCGTGCTCGCCCTGCTCCGCGAGGAGCCGGCCCACTTGGGCGTAGCCAGGCACGTAGTCCGGATCGAGCTCCAAGGCGCGGGTGAGGGCGTCCATCGCCTCGTCTCGCTCCCCCAGCTCGAGCGCCGCGCGCCCGAGCGCCTTCAGCGCCTGCTCCATGTCCGGGCGCAGCCGCACGCACTCCTTGAGCGCCGAGCGCGCCTCCGCGAAGCGCCCGAGCCGATTCAGCGAGTCACCCAAGGCGCCGAGGCTCTTGTAGTCGTCCTCCTCGGCGTCGAGCACGCGCCGCAGCACCTGGACCGCTGCCTCGTGATCCCCCACCCCCGCGAGCGCTCTGCTCGCCACGCGCTGCAGCTCCAGGTCTTCCGGAAAAGCCGACGCCGCTGCCGAGAGCGCCTCGGCCGCGCCCGAGGCATCCCCCAACGCCTGCCGCAGCTCCCCCAACGGACGCCACAGATCGCGGTAGCTGGGCTCGCCCGCCAGCGCGCGTTCGTAGGCCGCCGCCGCCTCACGGGTGTCTCCCTGAGCGCTGCAGGCGCGCCCCAGCTCACGCTCGGCGCGAGCCGCCGAGAACGTCACGACACCTGTCGATGCTTCCAGTCCGAGCGCGAGACTCCGCTCGAGCGCCTGCTTGGCGAGCTCCCACTTCTCGGTCTGGTTGTAGGCGACGCCGAGGCAGAGCCGCACCCCCGGATCCTTGGGCAACAGGCGCGAGGCTTGGAGCAGCAGCGGGTGCGCCTCCTCACCCTGCCCCAGCCGCACGAGCACCTCCCCCACTCGCGCGAGCAAGGCGGCGTCATCCGGGTTCAGGCGCAGCGCCTCCTTCAGCGCGCTCGCGGCCTCTTCATCGCGCCCCGCCACGAGCAAGAGCTCAGCCAGCGCGAGCTGCGCTCCGCCATCGTCAGGTTCACGCCGCACCACCTCCTGGTAGGCGGCGAGCGCCTCCTCCGAGAGCTCGAGCGAGGCGCACACCTCCGCCAACCCACGCCACCCACGGGTCAGCTCAGCGTCCAAGCGGGTCGCCTCGCGGTACGCCTTCCGCGCCTCCCCGAGCTCCCCCTGAGCGCGCTGCGCGTCGCCCAGCATCAAGCAGGTGAGCGGCGCGTTCGGCGCGAGCCCCAGGCTCCGCTCGAAGCTCTCCACCGCCTCACCTGCCTTGTCCGAGGCGAGCAAGGAGCACCCCAAATCGAAGTGGACGCTGGCGTCCTTCGGCAGGAAGCGCAGCGCCACCCGGAACGCGCTCACCGCCGCGGGGTGTTGATCGGCGGCCGCGTAGGTCCGCGCGATGGCGAGGTGCCCCTCCACGTACTCCGGGTCCAAGTCGAGCGCGCGCCGGTAGGCGTCGATGCCGTGGGTGAGCTCGCCCAGCGCCGCGCTCGCGCGCCCGAGCAGCTTGAACCCGTCTGCGGCGTCCGGCTCGAGCAGCGTGAGCTCCTTCAAGATCCGCTGCGCGGCCTCCCAGCGCTCTGTTTCCACATAGCAACGCCCCAAGCGGAGCATCAGGGAGGTGTCCTGGCCACGCGTCAGCGCGCGCTCATAGCAACCCGCCGCGTCCTCGTAGCGCTCAATCTGGAAGAAGGCGTCGCCACCCTGGCGCGCCGCCGTCTCGTGCTCCGGCGCGAGCTCCGAAGCCGCGCGAAACCGCACCCCCGCCAGCTCGAAGCGCTCGAGGCGCCAAGCCGTCTCGGCGCAGGCGAGCTGCACCTCCAGGTGCTCCGGTTTGAGCTCCGCCCCCCGCGCCAGCACCTCGAGCGCGGGCTCGGGCTCCCCCTGCTCGAGGCGCACCAAACCGAGGTTGTAGTGCGCCAGGAAATGGTCAGGCTGAAGTCCAATCGCCCGCTGGTACTGCTGGGCCGCCTTCTCCAGCTCGCCGTTCTTCTGGTACGCGTGACCGAGCCGGTAACGCTTGACGGGGTCCTTGGGGTTCATCATCAAGCTCGACTCGAGCAAGGTGATGAGCTGCTTTGCTTCCTCGTCCATCTGCGAGTGCCTCTGCTGCGCCGGGCGCGCCGCTCGGCACGCCCGACGACGATGACGTCAGTTCGCCGGCTCGCCCGCCACGGGTACGTCCGCGCCGAGCGCCTTCAGGTGCTCTTTCACCACCTTGCCGCGATCGGTCACCTGGGTGGTCAGCGTCTCCACCTGCCGCTCGGCGCGCGAGAGCCGATCTTCGAGGTCCAGGATCCGCACCACCAGCGGGTTGGCCCCCGCGGGCGAGCCGCTCTTGTCACCGAGCGCCTTCAGGTGCTCCTGCATGCGCTCGAGCTCGCCGCTCAGGCGCGTGACCTCACGCTTGCCCTCGGCGAGCGCCTCCTCCGCCTGCTCCACGGCCTTGATGAGCGGCGCCGCCGCCGCGAGCGCCCGCCGCTCGGCCTCGGGGAGATCCGCCTCCTGGCTCAGCTCGGTGACGGCCTTGGAGGTGAGGCTCGCCACCGGGGTGGTGCGGCCGAGCGCCTCCTTCAGCTGCAGCCGCCGCTTCACGGTGGCGCCGGGCGCCACCTTGAACACCGCGAGCGCCGTCTCGCTCTCGAGGTCGTAGTCGAGCTCGTCGGCGCCCTCCACCTTCGCGTTCTTCACCACGTCGAGCGCCAAGAACACGTCGCGCGCCGCGCCGCTCCGGTTCCGCAGCTCATAGCCCACCTCACGATGCCTGACGAAGTGGACCACCAGCGCGTCGTTCTCGAACCGCACCTTCTGCGGCACCTCGCGCGGCTTCGTCTTCACCTCGCGATCGAGCTCGAGCTCCACGTCCAAGTCGACCCCGAAGCGCAAGAACGCGCGCTCCTTCGGCTTCAGGCGCGGCAGCCCCGTCTCCCCGCTGAACCCGCTCGAAGCGCCGGCGGCGCGCGCCTCGTAGACCGACACCGGGCCCGCTGGGAGCGTCTGACTCCCGGTGTTGCTGATGCGCGCCCCGCTGCGCCCCGCCTCCCCCGCCGACTCGAACCAGGTGAGGCGCCGCGCGGCGATCGTCTGGCTCGTGAACGGCACCAATGCCGAGCCATGCGCGCGTAAGTTGAGCTGACTTGGTAGCTCGTAGCTGAACAGGGCGCCCGCCTCGAGGCCCGCCGCTTGCGCGATCTCCGCGAGGTTGCCGATGCTGATCTCCCCGCTCTCCTTGGTGCCCGCCCTGACCTGTGGGACCCGCACCCCATGACTCCCCGAGAGCCGCCCGCCGCCCGAGCCGAAGCCCGACCCGTAGCCGGTGCCTCCCCCGCCGAGCTCGTCGTCCGCATGGTCACCCCAGATTTGATCGGGTGTCCTGTCTGCTAGCTGGGGCACCGTGGAGAGCGTCTCCGCGGGCGTCGCCAGGGGGCGCCGCGCGTAGCGAGGCGCGCTGAGCGGGAACAAGAAGGAATCCGGGCGGCCGTTGACCAGCTCCACCCGCACCGAGCGCCACACCTCATCGGTGTCGTTGTGGATCAGCGCCCAGCCTTCGATTTTGGCGTTGCTCTGGCTCGCCAAGAGCAGCCGGTAGGTCGCGCGCCACACCGGCGTCTCCGCGATGTAGCCGAGGCGCACCCGCGCGCCGCCCGTCGCCAGCACCCGGAGCCCACGCTGGATCTGCGCGGCGCGACCCGACAGCGCCGAGGCCGCCGCCGAGAGCCGGCTCTGCAGCGCGGGGTCTTGCGGGCGCAGCTGGCTCACCTGCGAAGCGCGGAAGCGCCGCACCCCGCCGTCCTCGGCCACCAAGGTGAGGTAGTGGTCCTCCTCGGTGTCGGCGGGAGGCTCCGGCGGGGTCCCTCGAGGGGGCGGGGTCGCCTCACGACCCAGCTCCTTCACGACCGGTGTCGCGTCGCGGAGCGGTGGCGCGGTGCGGACCTCGATCAGCCGCCCTCGGAGCTGCTCACCGGAGACGATCACCTCCACGTCGATCCCCTTGAGGCTCGTGAGCACGTCGGTGAAGCTGACCTCTTGCTCCGCGTCCAGGGGCAGCGCCGCGAGGGAGCGCGCCAGGCCTCGGCTCATCACGCTGTCGAACTCCACCCCCGCGACCTGGACGTTCGATCCATCGGACAACACGACCAACGTCTTCAGCGCGTCGTCGACGTGGGACGCCGGCACCGGGAGCGTGTCGCTGCCCTCGCTGATGATGCCGGCCCGCTCGAAGTAGCCGACGCCCGTCTCGTAGAGCCGCACCGTACCGAGCGGCATCACCGACGGCTCCGGGGTCGTCGCCTGACACCCGAGCGCTCCCCAGGCCACCACCGCGCTCAGCGCCGCGCTGCGCCATGGCCCCCGCGGACGCCCGCGCTGCACGTCAGCGCGCCAGACCGTACCCCGCGCCGCTCCCCGCCCCGCGAGCGGGCGCCCCAACAGTTGCCTGAGCATGTCCCCGGTCTACCCCAAACCCACACGGTAGAGAACCAAGGACTCAGCCCCCGCTCAGCGCCGCTCGATCGACGCCGCCACGACGTAGCGCTGTCAGAACACGCCTCGCCGATCTACGCTCGGCCCATGAGCGTCCCCGCCCCTGCCAAGCTCCGTGTCTCTGGCTTGCAAGAAGCCCACGTCGATTCAGTGCTCGCCATCGACACGGTGGTCAAAACCGAGCACCAGTCCCACGGGGCCGATGCCGCCCCGCTCACCCTGAAGGAGCTGGCGCAGCTCCCGCGCAAGCACAACGTCCGCGTCGCCGAGGCGGACGACGTCCCGGTCGGCTTCGGCGCCTGGCGCGATGAGGAGCCGGGCGTGGGCGTCGTGGAGGAGCTGTCGGTGCTCCCGCCCTACCGCGAGCACGGCGTCGCCGAGGCGCTACTCGACAAGTTCCGCGAGGAAGCGCGCGCCGCGGGCATCCAGCACTTGGTGGTGCGCGCTTGGGAGGCCTCCCCCAGCTCGAAGGACGCCTTCCTCGCCCTGCACTTCAGGCCGCTCCCCGCCGAGCTGCCGGACACCCTCGCGCGCTGGCTCGAGCTGACCGAGGCGGCGGGCCCCGTCACCCTCCCGGGGCAGGTGCTGCTTCACGCGCTCGTCAACTGAGCTGCCTATTCGGCGAAGCCGTGGCTCGTGAGTCGAGTCCGCCACCTGCCTTGTCAGCATAGCTGTTCGGGGGATGGGGTTTGGCGAGGCGCTACTGGCTTGGTTCATGGCGCCCAAGTCCCTGATGCGCCGCGCCTGCCCCGTCAGCACCATGCTTCGTACCCTGGCCTCCGCCGCGCGACGCACCTCCCTCCTCCTGCCGGGCGGTTTCATCCGCTGACCTCACCCCAGTCACCCGCGCACCGTGCTCACCCGCCTCAGGGTCCGCGGCGCGGTGCCGTCCAACCCCCCAACGAAAACAGTCACCCGCGCACCGTGCTCACCCGCCTCAGGAGCTTCATCCACGCCTTGTACGAGGACGCCGTGGACTACGCCGAGGAGGGGCGGAGCCCTTGGGCGCGCGGGGCGCTCGCGCTGTACCTCGCGTATGCCGGCGTCCGTCACCTGGCCGATCCGCTGTACCGCAGTTGGTTCGCTGGGCTGACGCTCGGCTTGCACGAGCTCGGGCACATCGTGTTCGCGCCGTTCGGGCGCACCTGGATGCTGCTCGGCGGCAGCCTGATGCAGCTCATCGTCCCCGCCGTGGTAGCGGTCTACCTATTGGTTAGGCAACGTGACTGGTTTGGGATCTGGGTGGGGCAGGCGTGGCTCGCGTTCAGCGCCTGGGAGGTCGCCACCTACGTGGAGGACGCGAACAAGGAGCGGCTGCCGCTGGTGTCGTTCAGCGGGCGCTACGAGCACGATTGGTCCATGCTCCTAACTGACTGGCGGCTGCTGAACTCCTGCGACACGATCGCCACCGTGATCCGCGTGGGCGCCTTCCTCACCTGGGCCACGGCGATGGTCGCCGCGTGGCTCTTGCTCTACCGCATGGCGCAGCGCTGAAGGGGGCAGGCACGGGGGCCTGCCCCTACGGGGGTGGGCATCGTGAATCCAGGGGCAGGTTCAGGGGCCTGCCCCTACGGGGGTGGGCATCGTGAACCCGGGGGCAGGCATCGTGAACCCGGAGGCAGGTTCGGGGGCCTGCCCTCACGGGTGTTGGTAGCTTGACGTGTGGACAGGCACCACCGCGCTCAGGGGCCGGCGTCGAGGTCCCTCGCGTCGCTGTCCTTCGTGGGGGCGCCGTGCTGGAGCCGCGCGCGGATGTCGGCCGCGGTGGCCATGAACGCCTTGGCGTGTTGACCACAAGGCGGGGGGCACGGCCGGCGCTTGCCCGCGCCGCAGCCGCGCTGCGTGCGGCTGCTCAGCATCTGCAGCGTGGCCAAGGCGCGCTCGTCACCCTCGAGCTTGGCGCGCTCGAGCAGCGGCAGCCGCGCCTGACAGCTCTCCGCCGAGCGGAGCTCGTAGGCGATGTTCAGCGCCGGCGTCGCGCGCTCGCGCACCTCGTCGCGCTCCAAGAGGCGCACCAGGCGCGGCCGGAGCGCGGTGCTGGTGAGGTACAAGTCGTACAAAAGGTCCGGGCCGGCGCTGCCCATGTGGCTGCTCATCAGCTCCAGCGCCGACTCGGCGGAGCTGCCGGGGCTGGTGGCGATCTTGATCACCAAGGTCCGAAGCTGCCGATCCGTCGCGTCCTTCGGCGCCAGCTGGAACAGCTGCCGCAAGACCACGGTGGACTCCGTGTAGGTGCGCGGGTCTTGCCCCAGCGCCATGGCCAGCGCGCGCAGCACGTCGGGATCTTCAGGGTAACGCTCCTTGAGCGGGAGCAGCCCCGCCAGGCCCTTGGCCTTGGCCGCGCCGAGCTCACTCGCCGGCGCGAAGCGGACCCCCGTGGCGTCCGCGGTGAGCTCCACCGGCTGAGCCGGGCCCGGACCGCCGCTCGCGCTCGGCGCGAGCGCCGGCTCGGCGGCGGCGATCGTCATTTCACCTGACTCCGACCCACCCAGTTGGCTCGCGGCGCTGGGCGCGTGCGCCGCGCCGCGCGCGTAGCCCAAGTAGAGCAGCGCCACGGAGAGGCTCAGCACCAACGCGCTGAGGCCTGGCCCGAGCAGGGCCCGGAGCAGCTTGCCGCGCGAGCGGGTCCACGACGTCGCCGCCACGGCGGCGAGCAGCGCGATCGTGAAGAACACGCTGTGCCACCCCGCCCAACCCCCAACCAAACCTCGTTCGGCCATGCTAGCGCCACGCCAGCTGAGGCCCACGTAGACGTGCACCGCGAGCGCCGCGAGCGAGTAAGCGACCGCCATCGCCACCAGCACCCGCTTGAGCTCACCGACCCAGCGCACCACCTCGGGGCTGTTGCCCCAAATCCTGCGCCGCACGCGCCCGAAGACCAAGAGCGAGGGCGTGGCCAGCGTGCCGAAGATGGCGAGCCCGATCAGCGCCAGCTCCACGCCCGTCGCGGCGCGGTGGAACACCAGCACCTCGAGCGCGCCGCTCACCGCCACCACCAGCGCCACCATCAGCGCGATGAAGCCGCCCAGCGACCACATGACCAGCGACGCCCGCGCCGACTCCGCCTGGCTCGCCTCCTTGGCCAGCGCGAGCTGCGAGATGTGCGGCGCCCGGCCCGGCGCGAGCGCCGCTTGGCTCAGGGAGTCGAAACCCTCGAGCGCCAAGGAGAGATCGTCCGCGCTCGCGAAGCGGGCCTCCGGCTCGCGCGCCATCGCGCGCTGAATCACCAGCTCGAGCGCCGTGGGGATGCTGGGGGTGATGCTCCGCGGGCGCGGCGGCTCGCTGGTCATCACCGCGAGCACCGTCTGTTGGAAGGTCTCGCGCTCGTACGGCGGGCGCCCCGTCAGCGCGGTGTACAACATCGCGCCCAGGCCATAAATATCCACACGGTAATCAACCTGCTCGCCGCGCGCTTGCTCCGGCGCCATGTAGCCCGGCGTGCCCATCACCACGCCGGTGCGCGTGAGCTCGCTGCCCTCCAGCTCGGTCAGCCGCGCCAGACCAAAATCCAGCACCTTGACCTTGGGGCGCGCTGGATCGCCCATCAAGAACACGTTGTCCGGCTTCAGGTCGCGGTGGATGATGCGCTGCTCGTGCGCCGCCGCCACCCCCGCCGAGGCCCCGCGGATGATGTACGCCGCGAGCTCCACCGGCAGCCTACCCTCGCGGTCGAGGCGGTCACCGAGGCTCTCGCCCTTCAGCATCTCCATCACCAGGTAGGGCCGACCGTCAGGTGTCTCACCCAGATCGAGGATGTCGATCACGTTCGGGTGGCTGACGTTCACCATGGCGCGCGCCTCACGGCGGAAGCGCCGCGCGACGTCCGCGCGCCCAACCAAATCGACGCGCAGCACCTTGACGGCGAAGCGCTTGCCCTCCACGCGCACGTGCGAGGCCTCGTACACGCGGCTCATGCCGCCCTCCCCCAGCACGCCGATCAGGTGGTACGTCTCACTGAGCACGGTGCCGAGCAGCTCGTCGAGCAGCTCCACCTCGTCGCTCTGATCGGGGTCGTAGCCCTCACGTGAATCGAGCCGGCCATGGGGTGCGCTGACGCCGGGCACATGGGCACCGGGCACATGGACACCGGGCACCTGGGGGCTGGGCACCTGGGGGCTAGGCACACTGAGTCGGTTCACCAACGCCGTCTCGGCCACCTCGGGGGAGGTGACGGCTCGGGCGCCGGGGGCACCTTCACCCGCGAACGCCGTCTGAGCCACCTCGGGGGCAGCTGGACCCCGATCGCCGGAGTCGGGCGCGGGGCGGGCGGGAGCGCGGCTGGTGGATTCCGGCACGAGAGGACCTGGTCGGGGACCCAGAGCCTACTCTAGCCGGGAGGTGTCCCCAAGGCTCCTACCGGCGACGCACGGAGCGCATCCGGTCAGCACCTCGCTGCGCGTGCGAGGTGGGCTAGCCGCCGAGGCTCCAGGCCACCTTGCCATTTACAGGATTGAACGCGTAGAGCCCGGTCCAGTAGGACGCGATCACGTACTGCCCGTTGAACTGCAGCATCTCGACCTTCCAGGTGCTCACGCCCGAGAGCTCCACGGCGTAGCGCTCGGCTCCAGTCGCGGCGTCGAAGCCGATCAGCATGCCCTTCTTGTCGTCCGCCAGCCGCGCGCCGAACACCACCACGGTGCCGCCGGCCGGCGCGACGGCCGACGCGAACGTCGCCTTGCGGTAGCGCGTCTCCTGAGTCCAGAGCGTTTTTCCTCCCTCCGACGCGCTGAGGGTGAGGATGGGCGTCCCGCTCTCACGCTGCGTCAACGTGTAGCGGCGCTTGCCTGACGTGATCTCCGTCTGACGGTCCGTGAGCCCGATCATCCCAGGCTCCCGCCGCCAGGGGTTGTCCGCCACCTCGCACGCGCCAGTGGCGCCCGTCGCGAGCTGGATCCCCATCGAGCTGCCGTCACTGGTCCGCACCGACACGCAGCCGTTACCCAGGGTGGCTGACTGTGCCTCGTCACGCAGCTGAACTACCCGCTCCTGGCTCGGCGAGCGCGCCGTGATGAGCCGCGCGCTGAAGTCCCCACCGGTCACCAGGAAGTGATTGCGCCCGGCGCACAGCACCTTCGTCTTGTCGTTCCCCGTTTGACCTCGCCAGCGCACCTCACCCGTGGCGCCATTCACGATCGTCGGGGTGTGCCTGCCGGACACCCCCCCGCTGAGGCCCACGACGTCCAGCACCGCGTCGCCGTCGGCGTCCACCAGGCAACCCCCGCTACCCCAATGCTCGTTGGCCAGCGCTGCCTTCACCCCTCCCAGGCCCGTGCCACCACCCGCGACGGCCGAAGTGGTGCTCCGAAGCAGGCTCGCGAAGAGGCCCCCGCCCATCACGGCCACTACGGCGAACATCCCCATCACCAGCGCCAAGACGCGCCCCGCGCCGCCCGTCTTCACGACGGGCATCGGCTCCGGCGGGGGGACGAAGAGCTGCGGCCGCGGAGGGAGATTCAACCCTGGCGGCGGCCGTGGCGGTGCGAACCCCTTCGCCGGAGCGCGCGTGTCGTTCGACGTGTTGCAGTAGCGACACACGATGATCCCAGGGTTCGCGCCCAGGGGCAGCGGCGCGCCGCAGTTACGGCAAGCGTGAGGCGGCATACGCGGCGCATTATGCGCCACTTCACCCTCAGTGCGCCATCACCGCGACCGCGATCGCCACGATCGTCCCGATGACGCTCCCGAGCACGCCCAGCAGAGCCCCCAAGAGCGGGACGCCCAAGATCGCGAACCAGAACAACCAGACCAGCCAGCCGCCCTTGCGCGCGGACTGCTGCTGCTGCGGCGCGCTCCACGTGGGCGGCGGGCTCGGCGGCGCGAACGGCTGCGGCGGTTGCGGCGGCGCGAACCCCTGCGCGGGGACACGCGTGTCGTTCGTGGTCTTGCAGTAGCGACACACGACGACCCCAGGGTTCGTACCGAGCTCGAGCGGCGCCCCACATTGGCGGCATGCGTGGGATGGCATACGGCGCCTAGTGTGCGGCACGTTCACGCGCGGAACGAGAGCTGAAACGGATCGACATCACGGCTCGAGCCGCTCAGCGAGCGGTGTCGTCCGCCAAATCCCTACTGGTCACGATACTCCCACCGCTCGAGTGATTGGGTTTTGGGGTTGGGGGTTGGGGGTTGGACGGCACCGCGACCGCACGGCGCTGCTCGTCTTCCCCCCCGTGAGCGGCGCGACTGGGAGCCAAACAGAGGAGCGGTCGAACCCGCGCCCACCCACTTAGTCATTTAAGCGAGCTATCCCCGCAGCTCACTCACCCAGGCGCGGATCCCTTGGCGCCAGATGCGGCTCACCACGAGCAACACCAGGACCCAGGTGGCCAGGCGGCTGATGAGGCCGTGTGAGTGAGGCGTCACCGCCGCGCGGGTGTGCTCACCGCCGAGCGGGAGCCAGGCGCTCAGCGCCCAGAGCGCCGCCGCCCCGAGGACCCAAAGCGCCACCACGCCCGCCGCGCGGGCGCCGGACCGCGCCGCGAGCTCACGCAACAGCCGCAAGCGCAGCGCGGCACCCAAGATCAACACCGCGAGCACCGCGCCCGGCGGGAGCCCCTTGGCGATCGACACCGCGGCGACCGGCACTGCGGCAGGTGCGCTGACTTGCGCCAACATCAGCAAGATCCCAACCCACAGCACGAGCAGCCCGGGCGAGCCGCGAAGCGCACCAGGGGGCATCACCTGCTCCAGGCCCGCCGCGAGCGCCAAACCAAGCACCATCCACGCCCCCTGATGGTCCACCAAGAGCGCGAGCGCCCGTTGGCTACGCGCCGTGAGGCTCGAAGGCGTGGGGCCGTTCGGCGCGACGCGCGACGGATCGAGCGCCACCTCACCCGCGGGGCGCTCATCCCTAGCGCCATGAGCCGCCACGCCGGCGCGCGATGCGTCACCCTCACGGGTGCCCTGACCGTCAGCATCACTCACCGGCGCGCTGCCCAGCAGCGCCCCGGAGACCCACGCGAGGAGCGCCGTCGTCACCAGCGCGGCGAAGGTCAGCGGAGCGCCTAAAAAGACCAGCGAGAGCAGCGCGAACGGGAGGCTCGAGAGCGGCGCCGCGAAGGCCCACGCGCCGAGGTCCAAAGCGCCACCACCCCGCGCACCGGAGCTCCTGGCGCGAAGCGCCCCCGCACCGAGCGCCCACGCCGCGCGCGGCGCGCCACCTGCATCGCTACGCGAGGACCAAGCGGCGCTGAGCAGCGCGCCGAGCGTCCACGCCAAGAGCAGCGCCGGCCCCGCATCGAAGGCGAAGTGAGCGAGCCGAGCGAGCAGTGCACCTGACGATGGCTCCGCGTGATGGTGCCCGTGGGAGCCGAAGGAGCCGAGCGCGCCCACCGCCGCCCCGAGCAGCGCCGCCCCCAGATCCAACGTGCGCTCGAGGGCGCCGCGCGGCGGGCTCTGGCGTAGGTCGTGCGCCACCACGTGGAGCACCAGGCCCGCCGTGAGCCCCGCCACCCACGCCACCACTTGGTCCACCCCCGCCGTCACCCAGTGCCCCAGCACCACGCCCAGCGCCGCGCTGAGCCCGAGCCCCACCGCGCGCGCCCCCGCTTGGTATTTCCGCGCGGCACCGCCGAACGCCAGCACCACCATCGCCGCCACCGGCACGGTGTGCGCCGCCAAGGCGAGCACCACGTCGTGGTGATCGTGCCCCACGTGATCGTGCTCCGAGAGCGCCCCCATGCTGAGGCCGTCACCCACTTGGTGCACCAAGAGGCCCACGTAACCGAGCTCGAGCCCCGCGCGCTCCCCCTGACCGCGGCGGAGACGGACGCTCAGCCCCTTCACGAGCGATGGCAACAGCAACCCGACGGCGAACACCACCAGCGCTCGCACGCCGAGCGCCCCGTACGCCTCCGGGAGCAAATGAGTGAGCACCACGGCGACGGACGCGGTCAGCGCGAAGCTACGGATCGGCCCCAGCCAGAGCCCTTTCGGACCCGGCAACAGGCCGAGCGCTGCCCCGAGCGAGACAGATCCCAGCGCGGCGGCCAGCGGCACCCACACGCGGTCCGGCTATCGCAAATCAGCTACAGGTTCAACACGCTCGGCGTGAAGCGTGCGCTTACTATTGCACTACTGATGCAATTGCTCCAAGGCAGCGCGCGCCACCCGCGTGAGCCCAAGGCCTCGAGCACCTGCCCCGCATTTCGCCCCTCAGCGCGGCCAGGTGCTGGCAGAATGGGGCATTGCCCAGCTCCTCCGATCCGGACGATACCCAGCCCGACGTCAGCGCGCCGGCTGACCCCGGCGCGCCCGCCGACCGAAGCCCAGCGCCGCGTCCTGCGCCTGACAAGCCGCGCGGCGCCCGCCTGCGCCTACCCATGCTGGGCCGTCACCCGCGCGACCCACCGCCGCAGGACCGCATGAAGGGGATCTCCATCGCGGCGTTCGTCCAGTGGTACGCGACCTCGGGCGACCCTGAGCGCCTGCGGGCGGTGATCGGCCGCCTGCGCCCCGAGCACCAGGCGCTGCTCGCACCGGAGCGGCCGAGCGCGGGCATCATCGCCAGCACCTGGTACCCGTCGGCGCTGGTACATGAGCTGCTCGACGGGCTGACGGAGGGCCTGAGCGAGCGCGAGCTGGACGATCTCGCCGAGCGCGGCGAGGGCGCGATCATGGACGCCACGCTGCACGGCACCCACCGCCTGTTCTTCCGCATGCTGGTGACCCCCGAGCGCTACGCGCGCTACTCGCAGGCGCTGTGGGGCCGCTTCTTCGACTCAGGGCGCGTCGAGTCGTGGGTGGACGGGCGCACCGTCTCCAACCGCGTGAGCGGCTGGCGCGGCTACCACTGCTTCATCTGCAAGATGAACCGCGAGGCCCTACGCATCATCCACCAGGCCATGGGCGAGGAGGTGCTCGGCGTGGACGCCGGTGACTGTCGCGCCGCCGGGGCGCTCAGCTGCGTGACCCACGTGCGCCTCGCCCCCCGGCGCTGAACGAGGCAAGTCGAGGGGGCCACCTCGTTTTACCCTTTTTTTTGGGGGGGGGTTGGACGGCACCGCGACTGCTAGCGCCTCAAGAAGCGGAGCGCCTCGGCGAGCTGCGCGTCGGTCATGCTGTGGCCCACCTTCGGTCGCGCCTTCACCTGGTGCGGCCAACCGAGGCGCTTCAGCAGCTTCCCGAAGCCGTCCGCGTCCTTGCGCGCGCTGGTGTCCTTGAGCCCGTACCCCACGTAGATCGGCGGCCGCTGCTTCACGCCGCGGGCCCGCTGCTCCAAGTAGTTGGCGCCGCCTCCCGCCAAGGTGGCGTAGCCGTTGGCCTCGAAGGCGCCGCGCAGCGCGAGGCTCGAGGCATAGTACGCCCCATTCGAGAAGCCGATGAGGAGCACCCGTTTGTAAGCCTCACGACCCGTCTCGAGCAGCGCGCGCGCCTCACGCCACTCCAAGAACAGGCTGGGCTCGTGCTCCGCCTGGAGCGCGCTGCGCGTGGGCCACGTCCACCAGCGCTCCATATCCTTGGGCCCCACCCCACGGCGCCCGCGCGGCGCCAACAGATCGAAGCCGTTCGCGCGCGCGGCGCGCACCAGCGCGCGCTGCTGGTTGTGCTGCCAGCCAGAGTCCCCCTTCACCACGCCATGCAGGAAGATGACCAAGGTGTCGGTCGGCTCCTTCGAGCCTAGCTCGAAGGCGCACACCGCGCAGTCGTCACAGCTGAGCTCGAGCCGGCGGAGCTCCGGAGCGCACCAGTGTTGGTCCGCTTCACTGGGTGCTTGGTCAGGGTCACTAGGTGATGGATCGGTGTCTCGCGGTGCCTCGTCATTCGGTGACTTATCGCCTGGTGCCTGGTCGGTGGGCGGAGCGCTCTGGAGCACTTCAGGGGACGGTGCGCTGAGCAGCGACACGCCGAGCCATGCCAAACCCCCAAAACCCCAAGCGGACCAGCTCATGGATGAGTCCTCAGGACGGACTGATGCAGCTCGACGCTTCGATTCGCTAAATTGACTATTGCGATCGGAGGCGGGAGGACCACGCAGGGGGTGTAGCTGGCGAGCCGATGGCTCGCAACCCGACGGCTGCGACGTCAGCGCAGCGCCAAGCGACGCGTGGCGGGCGGCGACGTGCTCCGCGCCGATCACTACTCCGAGGTCCCGCCGTCACAGCGCCGGAGCTCCGCTGCGCGCGCCACGAGCGAAGCGCCAGGGAAGAGCTCGAGCCAGCTCGCGTGAGGGATCTGCACCGGCACCAGCCCGCGCTCGGGTAGCGGCCTCCCTCGATCCCACGCGAGCGACGCGCCCGCGCGCAGCACGCCCACCTGAGCCGCGCGTGACCCGCGCCACACCCCGATGGCAACGTCCACCGCGCAAGGCCGGGCGTCCACCCGGCGCGGCAAGGCGTAGCGCTCACCCCCCGCGTAGGAGACGCGCGCGGCTGACCGAGGCTCGAAGCGGAGCACCTCGCGCCGCACCCAGCCGCTCACCAGCTCACCCCCCTGCGCGTACCCCACGCGCACCCAACCCTCGCGCTGTTGAAACAGCGAGAGCTCGAGCCACTCACCGCGCGCGAGGTGAACCACGACCTCGTCTCGTGTTGGTGAGTCATCCGCACCTCCTGAGCCCGAGCCACCGGCGTGTGCTTCCGGGCCGCGCGCTGGTGAGCCTTCAGGACCTTCTGGCTCGGGGTGCCCTCCATCGCGCGGCGCCTGAAGCAGCGTCAGGCGCTGCCCGCCGCTCACGTAGCCATAGCCGGTCCTGGGCAGCAGCGAGAGCGCCGCCCAGGCGTCGTACTCCACGCGGCTCAGGCTGAGCTCGTCGCAGCGGAAGCTCCAGCGCACCCGATCATCCGAAGCCGGCCGAAGCGGCCCCGAGAGGCGTCGCTCGATCGCCGCGACGTCGCCCTGCACCGACTCGAGCGCGCCGCTCGCGCCGGGCAACAGCGTGTAAGCGCCACGCGGCTCGGCGCGCCGTGGGAACACCCGCGCTCGCTCGAGCTCCGTATGAGCAGTGAGGCTGAAGAATCCATCATTCGCGCTGACTAGAACGCCCGAGGCGCCCACGCTGAGCACCGCGGGCGCGCGGAACACGTGACCGAAGGGCTGCTCACCGACGGCGGCAGCGAGCGGCAGCGGCGCGCCCCAGCTTCGATGCGGGGGGCTCGTGTGGACGCGACACGCCGCTTGCTTCGGCGGCTCGAGCGCCGAGGCGTGGAAATCCGCGGGGCTCGCGGCGGGCCTCGCTGAAGCGCAGCCCAGCACGCTCACGACACCCAGCGCCATGACGAGCTGCGGCGCCATGACAGGCGCCTTGACGAAGCGCGGCGCTTTGCCGGAGCGCAGCGCGCACCTCACGAGGCGGGCACCCACGAAGCGCCCCTCACGACCCAGCCGCGATCTCACACCCACGCGCCGCACTCGTCGCTCCTCGTCCTCGCTACGGTGCCGGCGCTACCACGCGCGCATCGGAGGAGCCACCTGCGCCCTCGTCGAGTATGCTCGCGCGATGCTCAGGAGGGCCCACCGACTCGCGCCGCGCAGCGCTGCATTTCAAGGGAGAGGGCGCGGCGTGACGCTGAGCGCCGCGCTGGCGCTGCTGAGCTGCGCCGAGGCCCCGCCGCCGCGCGACGCGTCGCAACCCCCACCCGCGCCAGCGAGCCCAGCCGCTGAGCCGCGCGCCGAGGGCGCCGCGGACACGGCAGGCTCCAGTGAAACGAAGGCGCCCGACGCCGCACCCCCGCCGAGCCGCTTGGCGTCCGGCGTGTTCCCGCCACCGAACCTCGCGCCGCCGTTCGAGCGCAGCGCCCAACCGGGGGACGGTGAGTGGACGCCGGTGCCCGAAGCAGGCGAGGTCGACGGCGCGCCCATCGTCTACACCACGAGCCTCCGCCCCCACCCCTTCAAGCGCTTCAGCTACGTCCAGGTGGCGGCCATCGATCTCAGCCGCGTGGAGCTGCACTTGGCCGCCGGCTCGAAGGAGCCGCTCAGCGACGCGCTCCCACCCGAAGCGCGCCCGGGGATGGTCCCTGAGGCTTCTCAATCACGGCTCGCGGCGGTGTTCAACGGCGGCTTCATGACGCGCCACGGGGGCCACGGCATGGGGCTCGGCGAGGTCGATTTAGTCAGCCCACGTGATGAGCTGTGCACCGTGGCGTTGCTGCCGGACGGCGGCGTCAAGATCGCCAGCTGGGAGCGCCTGCGCGGCGAGCGTGAGGGCCTCTCCGCGTTTCGTCAGAGCCCCTGGTGCTTGGTGGAGGACGGCGCAACGAGCCCCAAGGTGAAGTCCCACGAGCAGCGCCGTTACGGCTTGAGCGCCGAGGGCAAGCTCGAGATCCGTCGCTCGGCGGTGGCGGTGAGCCGCGATGAGCGCACGCTCTACTACGCCGTGGGTGAGGAGCAGACGCCGGAGCTGATCGCGCAGGCCATGCTGCACCTGGGCGTCGAGAGCGCGGCGCAGCTCGACATCAACTGGAGCTACACCCGCTTCTTGTTCTTCCAAGAGACGGACGGCGCGCTGCAGGTGACGCGGAGCTTGCTCCCCAAGATGAAGTACACGAAGACGGGCTACGTCGCGCGGAGTCAGGAGCGCGACTTCTTCTACGTCTTGAGGCAGAAGTGACACTCGATGAGTCATCTCAGCTGACTGAAGCGCTCGACTGCCTCGCCTGCTCGGCCTGCTGCCGGATGGCGGGGCCCGGGCACGTGCTGGTGCCGGCGGAGGACATCGTGCGCTGGCAGCGCGCGGGGCGCAGCGACCTGGTCGCGAGCTTGGTGGAGGGCCACTTCAGCGAGCGCGCCTTCCCCACCCGTGAGGACGGCGCCTGCCGATACCTCGGCACCGCCGCGAGCCCCCACGCGTGCTCCATCTACGCAGACCGCGGGACCACCTGCCGCGAGTTCGAGCGCGGCAGCCCGCAGTGCCACCAGTACCGCCGCGAGGCTGGGCTCGAGCCTCCACGTGAGGGCGCGCGGCCACGCTGAGCCTTGACATGAAGGCCGCTCCGACTTGGCGCAGCCGCCATCATCGTCTAGTGGAGCGACATGCGTCGTCTGTTCGCTGTCCCGCTCGCCGTCGTCGTCGCCTGTGCCGCGACGCCCCCGGAGCCCGCCGAGAGCCCGCGCGGGCCCAGCTCCCATGAAGGCAACCACCTGGGCCACGCCGACGTGGCGTCTGAGGCGGACGCCGGCGCGCTGGACGCGAGCTCCCTCACGGAGGTGAGCTCCACGGACGCTGACGCGAGCGCTCCGTCCGAGGGCCCCAGCGCCTGCCCCGAGAACATGGCGCTCGTGGAGGGCGACTACTGCACCCAGGTGGAGCAGAAGTGCAAGAAGAGCTGGTTCGACAAGTCGAACAAGAAGACGGTGTGTGAGGAGTTCGAGGCGCCGAGCCGCTGCGTGGGGCAGAAGGTGAAGAAGCGCTTCTGCATCGACAAGTACGAGTGGCCGAACGTCGCCGGGGTGCGGCCCGAGGTGATGAACAACTTCTACCAGGCGCAGGTGAAGTGCGCCGCGGTGGGCAAGCGCATGTGCACCGAGAGCGAGTGGACGATGTCCTGCGAGGGGCCCGAGCTCAAACCTTATCCATATGGATATTCTCGGGACGCCACCAAGTGCAACGGTGACCACCCGTGGGACGGCCCCAACATGACCTTGGTGGCGCGCCGCGATCCGAAGGAGCTCGCGCGGCTGTGGCGCGGGGTGCCTTCAGGCAGCCAACCGGAGTGCGTGAGCGACTACGGCGTGCACGACCTCCCGGGCAACGCGGATGAGGTGGTGCAGAGCGAGCAGACCAGCAGCGACTGGCGCGGCAAATACTCCAGCGTGCACACCGGGGGGCCTTGGTACAAAGGCGTGAGGAACCAGTGCCGCCCGAAGATCTACACCCACGACGAGGGCTTTTATTACTACTTCCTGAGCTTCCGCTGCTGCGCGGAGCCGGACGGCGGTGAGAACGATCCGCTCACCATGCACCAGCGGCGCGCCCGCTGGGACATGGGTCGCGTGGAGCGCCTGGCGCGCTTCACCGTGGACGAGATGAAGGAGAAGCTCGAGCTGAAGCAGCGCGGGGAGTGCACCTGCAAGGCGAACGACACGCTGTGCAAGACCATGTGCGGCACCCTGCTCGGCCCGAACGCGAAGGACGCCGACCCGAAGGCGCCGCGCGACTGACGCACGATCACGAGGTGACTCATGGGACTATCAGCGCGGCTCCGTTCAACGCTCATCGAGCTCAAGGCCACCGGGCGCACCCTGCGCCACGCGCGGCGGCTCATCCCCGGTTCGCGTTGGGGCGCCTCGGAGCTCGTGCGGCTGAACGCCGAGCGCTACCCGGGCCGCCCCGCCATCCTCTACCTGGATCAGCGCCTCACCTGGGGTGAGCTGAATCAGGCGGTGGATCGCTACGCGAGCTTCTTCGCGGATCGGGGGGTTGGGCAGGGCGATCGCGTGTCCCTGATCATGGACAATCGCCCAGACTTCCTCTTGATCGAGACCGCGCTGGGTCGCGTCGGCGCCACCGCCGCCCTGATCAACACCAACCTGACGCGCGAGCCGCTGATCCACGCCATCGAGATCGGGCGCCCCAAGCTGTGCGTGCTCGGCACCGAGCACGCGGCCCGCGTGCGTGAGGTGGCCAGCTCGCTGAGCCTGCCTGAAGCCGCGCTCTTGGCCCAGCGGGAGGAGCCAGGCGGCCCCAGCTCCGACTTCGAGGAGATGAACGCGAGCGTCGCGCGCGCCGTGCCCCGCCGTCATCAGCAGACGAAGAGCGGTGACGGCATGTGCTTCATCTACACCTCGGGCACCACGGGGCTGCCCAAGGCGGCGATCATCACGCACCACCGCTTCTTGCTCGCGGCGCACGTGTTCGGGCTCACGGTGCATCAAGCGAGCCCTGAAGACGTGATCTACGTCACGTTGCCGCTCTATCATTCGAGCGCGCAGTGGGCGGGCTGGGGCGCGGCGTGCACCAGCGGGGCGGCCTTGGCGCTGCGGCGGCGCTTCAGCGCCTCTGCGTTCTGGGATGACGTGGAGCGCTTCGGCGCCACCCGCTTCACGTACATCGGCGAGCTGTGCCGCTACCTCTTGAATCAGCCCGAGCGCCCGAACGAGCGCACCCATCGGCTGCAGATCGGGGTGGGCAATGGGCTCCGGCCGGACATCTGGGAGCGCTTCACGGGGCGCTTCAACATCCCGGCGATGCGCGAGTTCTACGGCGCCACCGAGGGCAACGCGCCGATGTTCAACATCGAGGGGCGCCCGGGGATGGTGGGGCGGCTGCGCCCGGGGCAGATCTTGGTGCGCTGCGATCTCGAGACGGGTGAGCTGGTGCGCGACCAGCGCGGGCGCTGCCGCGAAGTTTCCATAGGAGAAACGGGGCTGCTGCTCGGGCGCATCAACGCGGTCACCCGCTTCGATGGCTACGTGGACGAGCAAGCCACCTCCAAGAAGGTGGTCCACGGCGTGCTCAAGGTGGGCGACGTCTACTTCAACTCGGGGGACTTGTTGGTGCGCCACGAGGACGGCTGGGCGTCGTTCGCCGATCGGGTGGGGGACACCTTCCGCTTCAAGGGCGAGAACGTCTCCACCAATGAGGTCGCGGAGGTGCTGAACGACGCGCCCGGCGTGCTCGAGAGCAACGTCTACGGGGTGACGGTGACGGGCATGGAAGGCCGCGCGGGGATGGCGAGCCTGAACGTGGACGACGGCTTCGACATCGACGCCTTCGCGAGCTTCGTCACGGAGCGGCTGCCGGCCTACCAGCGCCCCTACTTCGCGCGCGTGCAGCGCCAGATGCGGGTGACGCAGACGCTGAAGCACCAGAAGGTGGAGTACCGGCGGGAGGCTTACGACCCGCGCCTGGTGGGGGAAGACAAGCTCTACTTCTTGGACGAGGGCAGCTACCTGCCGATCGACGACGCGCTGTACGCACGGCTGTCGTCAGGTGAGCTGGCGCCGCGCTGAGCCCGGCTCCGCGCTCGAATGGCGGCGCTCGGGTGGCGGCGCGCGAGCCCTACCCCTGCTCGGGGCCGAGCAGCGCCTGCGTCAAGTCGTCAGGGATCCGCCGGGGGCGCCCGGCGTCGTCCACGCAGCAGAGCATCGTGTCCCCGCGGCAGAGCAGCTCCTCACCGCGCAGCACCTGATACGAGAAGCCGACGCGCACCCGGGTGAGCACCGCGAGCCGCGCCACCACCTGGAGCTCGTCGTCGAAGCGCGCCGAGCGCAGGTACTCGAGGCCGGCGGACACCACCGGCAGGTGCCTCCCCTCCGCCCAGCGCGCGTAGATCACCCCGCGGCGGCGCAGGTACTCCACGCGCGCGAGCTCGAAGTAGCTGAGGTAGGCCGCGTGATGAACGATGCCCATCAGGTCGGTCTCACCGAAGCGCACCCGGAGCGATGCTCGGGTCTCGGCGTCGGGGGTGAGCGGCGTCTCCGGTACTTTCATCGCGTCAGATTGGCAGACTGCAGTGCGAGCGGACAAGCGCCACGCCGAACCCAACCCACCCCTCGAGCCGAGGCGCGGTGACGCGCGATCTGCCGCAGCGTGTCATTCAGTTTCGCGCCCTCGTGCTTTTATTGAGCGCGCTCTTGGCTATTCTCCCGCCATGAAGCTCTGGGCGCCGCTGTTCTTCTTGTCTTGCCTCTCCCTCTCGCTGGCGTGCTCCACCACGGGCGAAGGCGAACGCGTGAAGGGGTCGGGCGGCAGCTCGAACGGCGGCAACGGCAACGGCGGTTCAGGGGGCGGCGTGTGCATCCCCTGCATCGAGAACGTGTACCAACCCTGCACCGGCAGCGGCGAGCCACGCGACTGCGGCGCGGAGAACCTCACCTGCATCGCCGAGCTCGGCTGCGTCGCCTGCGATCCCATCGAGAACACCTGCGTCGGTAACGAGGTCCACGCTTGCAACGCGGACGGCAGCGTGGGCTCGCTCATCGAGACTTGCGACGCCGGCCAGGGGCTGCTCTGCAACAAGGGGCGCTGCACCACGGAGTGTGAGAAGGAGGCCGACTCGCCCTCCAACGTGGGGTGTGAGTTCTGGGCAGTGGATCTGCCCAATGAGCGCGTCCGCACCATCCTCCCTTTGTCCGCCGCGGAGTCACCCTGGGGTGTGGTGCTGGCCAACGCGGGCATCACCCCGGCGCACGTCACGGTGGAGCGCAACGTCGCGCCCGTGGGGCAGCCGCTGCAGCTCCAAGTAGTGCACACCGGCGTCATCCCGGTGGACGGCATCGAGCCCATCGGCCTGCCCACCGCCGAGATCTCCGGGCCCATCGTCAGCGACCCGCCCGGTCCCCCCGGCTCTCAGCTCACGTCGCTGGCGTTCCGCATCACCACCACCGCGCCGGTGGTCGCCTACCAGTTCAACACCTTCACCAACACCTACACCAACGACGCCTCGCTCTTGTTGCCGCGCTCCGGCCTCGGCACCCTGCACCGCATCCTCGGCTACGTGCCCGCCAAGCCGGTGGCCGTCCCCGGCTTCAACATCCCGGGGATCCCGGAGCGCTCGTTCGTCACCGTGATCGGCGTGGAGCCCAACACCCGCGTGCGGATCAAGGCAGGTGGGCGCATCAACACGGACACGGTGCACATCCCCAGGATGGAGACGGGGGATGAGTTCGAGATCACCATCGGCCCGTTCGACGTGCTGAACCTCGGCTCCGAGGGCATGCCCGGCGACCTCACCGGCACCTGGGTGGAGAGCTCGAAGCCCGTCTCCGTCTTTTCCAGCACGGAAACGGCCTCCATCCGGCGACCCAACATGCCGTCGGACGCAGGCAGCTGCTGCACCGACCACCTGGAAGAGCAGATCTTCCCCGTCACCGCGCTCGGTCGTGAGTTCGTGATCACGCGCAGCCCGCCGCGCGGCACCAGCGACGTCGAGGAGGACTTGGTGCGCTTCCTCGGGGTCGCGGAGACGACCGAGATCACCACCAACCTCCCGGGCGGGGACGCCCAGTTCACCCTCGCTCCCGGCGAGCTGCGCGAGGTGTGGACCAAGGTGGATTTCGTCGCGACGGCCACCAAGCCCGTGATGATTGGTCAGCTGCTGGTCAGCCAGGAGACGACCGAGCAGGGCCGCGGTGATCCGTCGCTCACCATCTTCCCACCCACCGAACAATACCGTCGGGACTACGCCTTCCTCATCCCGCCCACCTGGCCCAGCAACGACCTGGTCGTCAGCACCACCGAGTCGAACGTGCTCACCATGGACGGCCAACCGCTCACCGGCTGCACCACCGCGCCGGCGGGCACGGTGGCTGGCATCACCTACGTGGCGAAGCGCTGCCCCGTGTCCGAGGGCCGGCACCGCGTGAGCGGGACCGAGCCCTTCGGCATCACCGTCTACGGCTACTCGGGGCCCGCGTCCTTCGCCTTCGCCGGCGGCGCCGACGTGAAGCCCGTGTACGAGCCACCCCCGGTGTTCTGAGGCTGCGCTGACCACCCTCTAAGTCAGTCATACTGTTTTTTTTGGGGGGGGTTCGGTTGCCATGAGAGCACCCGAGCGGCTCTATGGTGCAATGAGAGGCGCTGTGAGTCCTCGCGATCAGGTCCCACCAAGCGCCGCGAGTCCTCGTGATCAGGTAGGGGCGGGTTCAAACCCGCCCGCACAAAAACACTCCGCACAGAGGCGGAGTGCACCAATCGTCAGCTGAACAGCTCAGCACGGCGCGCCGAGGCCGCGCTCGAGCTCACCGAGCGGGTCGAGCACACCGCGCACCACGTGGCGGAGCCCGCCGCGCAGCTTGCCGGCCTCGCGATACATCAAGTACCGCGCCTCCCCCAGCACCAGCCCGGACAGCGGCGTGAACCACAGATCCAGCGCGCTCGGCCTCACCTCGTTGGCCTCGAAGGCGTACTCCCACACCGCGCTCGCCGCGGTGGTGAAGGCGAGCGCGGTGAGCACCGAGTGACCGCAGCGCCGCGTGCGGTAGTGGAGCTCGCTGCCGAACAGCCCGTGCCCCACGACGTTGATCCACCACGCGTCGCCATCCCACTCGAACGCTCGCTGGGAGCCGTCCCAGTACGGCGCCGAGGTGAACGCCGTCTGGTAGTTCTCGAGCCAGCCGCTCACGTCGGTGCGCGCGAACGGCTCCGGCCACAACCACGCCGCTCCGAGGCGCATGCCCACCATCAACCCAGCGCTGTGCGCGAGGGGCACGCCCCACGACGGCTCGGGTTGCTCATGCGTCGGATGGGATGCGTCGAGGTGCGCGGCGCTCGGTGCGCCCTCGGATCGCGCCAACAGCTGGGGTGGATCCAGCTGGAGCGGGCCCGGCTCCCCATCGCTCGCCAGCACCCCGAGCAGCGCGATCCAGGGCCAGCCCATGGCCACAGCGTAGAGCACCGCGATCCGCTTGCCACGGAGTCGGTGCTGTCGGCGTAACCATTCGACATCATTGGCTTTTTTGAGCGCCGCTCGCCGCGCTGCGCGGCCCAACGCCTCACGGTCACTGAAAATGTAGAGAAAGAAGAGTCACGAACCGGGGCGACGTCGCCACCTGATGCCGTGACCGTCGCAGCGCGCTCAGTAGACCCAGGTGGAACGGCGAGCGGAGCCGCCCCGGACACCGGTACGCTCTCGAGCATGGGAGGGACGACTCGATGACCGCGGAGGCAACCATGGAGAGGAGCGCCAGCGCCGGGGAGCCGGAGGCCGAGCTCGCTCGGCTGATTCAGGTGGGAGAGCACCGAGAGGCGCTTCGGCTGTGCGCTGAGCAGTACGCCGCGAGCGTCGGGCGGCTGTGCATGGCGCTGCTCGGCTCGCAGGCGGAGGCGGAGGACACGACGCAGGAGATCTTGCTCGAGGCGCACGCGGGGTTCGCTGGGTGGCGCGCGGAGGGGAGCTTCAAGGCTTGGCTGTTCGCCATCGCCCGGCGCCGCTGCGCGAAGGCGCTCGAGCGTCGGGGCCGGCGCGAGCAGCGCCTCAGGCTGGTCCAACCCCCCCCACCCCATGAGCACGCAGAAGACTGGGTGATCCGCCAAGAGCGCGCGGTGAGGGCGAGGAGCGCCATCGCCGAGATCCGCCCGAGCCTACGTGAGGCGCTGGTGCTCCGCTATGGCGCGGAACTCAGCTTCAAAGAGGTGGGGGACGCGTGCGGCATCGAAGAGGTGGCCGCGCGCAAGCGTGTGTCGCGCGCTTTGGCGCGCCTGCGAGAAGCCATGTCCGACGGTGAGGCCCTTTCGGGCAGCGAACGGGAGTGACGAGATGACCGATCCACGTAGTCAGCCAAGCATCGATGACCACCTCGTCGACCTGATCGAGGGCACCGCCGATGAGCAGGTGCTCGATCTAGTCGCGAGCTCCCCCGCCCACCGCGACGCTCGCTTCGAGGCCGAGCAAGCGGTGATCCTCGCGCGCCAAGCGGGCGCCGACTTCACGCTCCCGACGGACTTCGCCGCGCGCGTGCTGAGCGCGCTGGACGCCCAGCAGGCCGCTGGCGCCGAGCCGCAGTCAGCTGAAATGCCTACTCTGCTGAACGCACCCGCGCTCACCGCGGAGGGCGCGCCCGTCACTGAGCGGCTGCCCGCCGTGAGCCATGGACAGTCTCCCGATCCCAATACGGTGAGCGCCGCTGAGGCCTCCAGCGCCGCCGAGGCGACCAGCCCCGCCGTAGCAGCGAGCGGCGCCGCCGTGGCGAGCGACGCGAGCCCGGGGACCACGAGCACCGCCGAAGGTGCCACGAGCGACGCCCCCCAAGGGGAGAAGCAGGCGAGCGACGCCAAGCCGAGCGCCGAGCCCGCCGCGCCGATCTCCATCGCGACCGCGCGGAAGCGTCGCTTCGCCTACGCCGCCGCCGGGCTCACCGGGCTGGCAGCGGCGGTCGGCCTGACCTGGATCGTCTCGACTCAGCGAGCCACCGAGGAGGGCCCCGTAGCCGATGGCTGGCGCGGCGAGGTGACCGAGCTGTTCGGCTCGGGGCTCAGCGTCTGCGACAAGGCGGGCGATTGCAGCGCCGCGAAGGCGGGCGCGGCGCTCGTCCCTGGCGCCTCGATCCGCACCGACGAGAACACGCGGGTGAGCTTGTCGCTCGCCGATGGCAGCCAGCTCACCCTGGATCGATCGAGCGAGCTCCGGCTGACGCCGGGGCAGGCGCGGAGCGCTCAGCTGCTGAAGGGTCGGCTGGCGGCGGACATCACCCCTCAGGCCGACCGCGCGCGCTTCGCGCTGCCGGAGGGCCACGTGGAGGTGCTGGGCACCAAGTTCGCCATCACCCTCGCGGACCAGGCGGCGAGCGTCGACGTCAGCCGCGGCTCGGTGAAGCTCACTGACCAAAACGGCGCGGAGGTGGTGATCGGCGCCGGGGAGCAGGGTCGCCTGTACTCAGGGCTCCCGCCCTACGCCGCCACCACCACGGCGCTCGCCGAGTCGCTCGCCTGGAGCGACTTCACGAGCCAGCGCGAGCAGGAGGAGCACGATCTTCGAGGGCTGGGGGAGCTCCGCGCGAAGAAGCCGGGGGAGACGGACGAGCGCAAGGGCGCCGTGCGGCTGACCTCGCACCAGCTGAAGGTGCGGATCGTCGGGCAGATCGCCCGCACCGAGATCGAGGAGGTCTTCACCAATCAGACTGACGAGGTGCTCGAGGGGATCTTCCGCTTCCCGCTCCCGCCGGACGCCAAGATCGAGCGCCTGGCGCTGGACGTGGACGGCAAGCTCGAGGAGGGCGCCTTCGTCGAGCGCGATCGGGCGGCGGCGATCTGGCGTGGGACGATCGCCAACGCGGCGCCCAAGGTGCGTCAGCAAATCCGCGAGGAAATCATCTGGGTGCCTGGCCCCTGGCGCGATCCGGCGCTGCTCGAGTGGCAGCGCGGCGGCCGCTTCGAGCTCCGGGTGTTCCCGATCCCGAAGCGCAGCGCGCGGCGCGTGGTGCTCGCCTACAGCCAGGTCATCAAGCAGAGCGCGGGGGTGCGTCGCTACACCTACCCGCTGGCTCACGACCCGAGCGGCACCACCGAGGTCGACCGCTTCTCGATGGATGTCCAGGTGCGCGGCCACGACGGAGCGTTCGGGGTGAGCACCCTGGGCTACCCCATGGAGCACGAGCAGGGCGCCGACCAAGCCACGCGACGCAGCTTCGAGCGGACCAGCTTCAAGCCCGCGGGCGATCTGGTGGTGGAGTACGCGCTCCCCGACCGCGACCGCGAGCTCACCGCCTGGACCTACAAGCCGAGCGGCGACGAGCTGGCCAAGCAGGACGCGAGCGGCGGCAGCTACGTCGCCATCGCGCTGAAGCCGAGCCTGCCGCGCGCGGACGCCAGCCAGCACCGCGACTTCGTGTTCGTCGTCGACGCCAGCCGCTCCATGTACGGCGAGCGCTACCAGCGCGCCTCGGACCTCACCACCCGCGTGATCCGAGAGCTGGACTCGAACGATCGGGTCACGGTGATCGCCTGCGACACCACCTGCCGCGGGATGAACACCGGGATGCTGCAGCCCGGCATGGAGACGGCGGAGGCCGCCAAGCGTTTCCTCGAGGAAAAGCCGCCGGAGGGTGGCTCGGACGTGGGCGGCGCGGTGGACGCCGCCCGACGAGCGGCGCCGCGAGACGGCTCGCGCGCGCTGCGGGTGGTGTACATCGGGGACGGCGCGCCTACGCTAGGCGCCATCCGCCCGGCGTTCATCGAGGACTGGGTGCGCCGCGCGTTGCCCTCGGGCAGCGGGACGCTCACGGCGGTGGCGATCGGCGCGGACGCCGACCTCGACACGCTGAACGCCATGGCGCGAGGCGGTGGTGGGGTGGTGCTGCCGTTCGTGCCGGGCCAGCGGCTCTCCGAGGCGGCGTACGGTGTGCTCAGCGCGACTTACGGCGCGAGCCTCGAGGATGTCCGGGTGGAGCTCCCGCCTGGGCTGACCGAGATCGCCCCCAGCCGCATGAACAGCATCTTGGCTGGCGGTGAGGAGCTGGTGGTCGCGCGCATGGTGGGGGACCGCGTGGAGGGTGAGGTCAAGCTGACAGGAGCGCTCGGCGGGCAGCGCTTCGAGCGCAGCTACCCAGTGACGCTCACCGCCACCAGCGAGCGCGGTAACACCTTCGTGCCGCGGCTGTTCGCCGCCGCCAAGATAGCGGACCTCGAGCTTCAAGCGACGGACGGCGCCAAACAAGAGGCGGTGAAGCTCTCGCAGCGGTTCAACATCGCGAGCCGCCACACCTCGCTGCTCGTGCTGGAGAGCCCGGCCATGTTCAAGGCGTTCGGCCTCGACAACACGCGCTACTTGCCCGAGTGGAGCGGCGACGAAGAGGCGGTGGCCACGGCCGAGGTCGACGCCGACGTGCTCGAGTCCCCCGCCCAGCGGCGCCCGATCGATCTCGGCTACGACGACCACCGCGCCGCGAGCGGCAGCGCCGCCAAGGCCATGCCGAAGCCCGCTGCCCCACCGCCGCGCACCAGCATGGAGGCGCCCGCTCCCTTCGCGGACGAGGCGCGCCCGATGCGGCGCGGCGGCATGATACCGATGCGCCGCGTGCATGAGCGGGTGGGGGTCATCACCACCGATCGCTTGAGCCCCAAGAGCGCCACCAGCGATCGCATCGCCGCGGCGGAGGCCGAGCTGCGCGCCGACGAGAACCGCCGCGACGCCGTCAAGAAGCTGTACAACCTGCTCGCGGTGAGCGGCGAGCTGGACCGCGCGAGCAGCTTGGCCGAGGCGTGGTCACGGCGCGACCCACTGGACCCCGAGGCGCTCACGGCGCGCGCCGATCTGCTGGCGCGATCGGGGGACCGTGACGGGGCGATCCGGCTACTAGGCAGCGTGATTGACGTTGCGCCGGGAGACGTGGCAGGACAGCAGCGGCTGGCGCGGCTCTACCGCTGGGCGGGGAAGCCCGAGCAGGGTTGCCGCTTCAGCCTCGCCATCGCGCAGCTGCGGAGCGACTCGAAGCTGCTCGGTGAGGCGCTGCGCTGCGCGCGTCAATCGGGCCTCGGCTGGCTCGCCGATCGGCTGCTCGAGGCGAGCCCCGACAACCTGCGCCAAGCAGCCCAGCGGCTCGCCGACGCGCCAGTCCCCGAGGAGCGCCTGTCAGGCGATCTGCGGGTGGAGGTCGAGTGGACGGGCAGCCGCGTGGACTTGGACATCGCGCTGCTCCACCCCAGCGGCCATCGCGTGTCTTGGCTCGGCGCGCCCACGCGCTCGGTCATCAGCGCCAGTCACGTCACCAGCACCGAGCGTGAGGGGCTCGCCCTGCGCGCCGCGCCCACCGGTGAGTACGTGATCGAGGTGGTGAGGGCGAGCGGGCATGGGCCCGTGAGCGGGACCGCGGTGGTGCACGCCGCGGGCGTCACCCGGCGCATCCCGTTCACCCTGCATGGCGATCGGGCGACCCTGGGCATCGCTCAGATCACCACCCGGACACGCCTGGTGCCCGCAAGCGGCCCCATCGTCCCGTGGTGACCTCAGGCTCCAGCTCGCTCAGCAGGACTCCGCGAGCAACGCTCGACGCGCCCTGCTGAGCAACTGGAGCACGAAGGAAGACGGAGCTGAGCGAGCGCCGGGCTCCGCACCCGCGCAGCGTGCCCCGTTGCGGTGCCGTCCAACCCCCAACCGAGCCATCCCGCCATGTGCCTGCTGCAAGCGCCACACGGCCCGTGCCGGTGTGTGCCCCTCTACCGCTAGCGACGAGACTCCGTGTATGGTGAGCGGGCATGAGCGGCTTCGCGCTCCTCCTCACCGTCACTTGGGCGCTGATCGCGCTGGCCGCCGTGGAGCTGGGGCTACACCTTCACCGGCTCCGTCAGATCCCGATCCGCGTCCACGTGAACGGCACGCGAGGCAAATCGAGCGTCGTGCGCCTGATCGCCGCGGGGCTCCGCGCAGGAGGCAAGCGCACCTGCGCCAAGACGACGGGGACGCTGGCGCGAATGATCCTCCCCGACGCGCGGGAGGTGCCCATCTATCGCCCCGCGGGCGCCAACATCATCGAGCAAAAGCGCATCGTCGCCACGGCTGCCTACCTGGGCGCCGAAGCGTTGGTCATCGAGTGCATGGCGCTGAGCCCCGAGCTGCAGAGCCTGTGTGAGCTCAAGCTGGTGCGCTCCACCCACGGCGTCATCACCAACGCGCGCCCCGATCACCTGGAGGTGATGGGCCCTACCCCGGTCGACGTCGCCAAGGCGCTGGCCGGTATGATCCCAAAGCAGGGCACGCTCTTCACCGCGGAGCAGGAGCACCTGCCGGTATTGGAGGCGGCCGCTCGTGACCGCGGCTCCTCCTTGGTGGCCATCACGCGGGAGCAGGTCGCGGAGGTAAGCGAGATCGATCTCGCTGGGTTCAGCTACACCGAGCACCCGGATAACGTGGCGCTCGCCCTCGCCGTGTGCGGTGAGCTCGGGGTGGACCGTCAAACGGCCCTTCAAGGGATGTGGCGCGCGAAGCCCGACCCCGGCGCGATGACCGAGCACCTGCTCGACTTCTTCGGGCGGGAGATAGCCTTCGTGAACGGCTTCGCGGCCAACGACCCGGTGAGCAGCGAGCAGATCTGGCGCGCCACCTGTCGCAAGCACGCGCGCCTCGCCTCACGCATCATCATCTTCAACTGCCGGAGCGATCGGCCCGACCGCTCACGCGAGCTCGCGCGCGCCTTCGTCGCCTGGCCGCGCGCCGACTTCGTGGTGTTGATGGGCACGGGCACTGACCTGTTCGCGCGGGAGGCGGCGCGCGCCGGCTTCGACGCCACGCGCCTGGTGTTCGCCGAGGGGCTCGCGGTGAGCGAGCTGTTCGAGCGGGTGCTCGACCTGGTCCCGCGCTCCGCCTTGGTGATGGGGCTCGGCAACGTCGGAGGTCAGGGGCTGGGCCTCGTCCGCTACTTCCAGAACCGCGCCCGCGTCGATCAAGGCGTGCGTGAGCCCGCGCCCAGGAGCTGGGACGAGCTCCCCTCGCTTCCGCGCGGAGACAGCCGGAGGGCGCTGTCATGAACATCGACCTGCTGCCGCTCTCCGTCGGGATCGGCCTCGCCGTGAGCCTCCTGTTCACCGAGGCCTTCGGGCTCGCCGCGGGCGGGATGGTGGTGCCTGGCTACCTCGCCCTGGCCTGGTCAAACCCCCTGAGCGTCCTCGTCACCGTGGGCGCGGGGCTCATCACCTTCTTGCTCGTCCACGCGCTCAGCGCCTTCCTCGTGATCTATGGGCGGCGCCGGACGGTGCTGATGATCTTGGTGGGCTACGCGGTGGGGATGGGGCTGCGCGCGCTGCCAGGCGTCAGCCTGGGGGGGCCCGAGGCGCAAGTCATCGGCTACATCATCCCGGGCCTCATCGCGATCTGGTTGGATCGTCAGGGGGTGGTGGAGACGCTCACGGCGCTGACCACCGCGTCCATCGTCGTGCGGCTGATCTTGGTGGCGGTGGTCGGCGTGGAGCTCGACGCGTGAAGAAGCTCTACTGGCGCCCGCCTGGGGTCTCACGCGCCGCGCTGATGCTCATCACCGGCGTCGCGGTGGTGAGCCTGCTCGCGGTGACTCATTTCCCACAAGTGAAGCAGCAGCCGTGGAGCGGAGAGAAGCTCGCGGCGGCGCGCCTCGCGCGTGACTCCATGGCGGCCATCAAGCGTGAGAAGGTCCGCCGCGCGATCCCCATCGACTCGCGCTTCGATCCCGCGGGCACCGGCGTGATTGGGGAGAGCATCACCCCCGTCACGTCCAACACCGGCTACCTCGACGCCAAGCTCACCAGCGCGAACCCGAACTTCGCCGCGGTGATCGTCCACCTGCTGAAGCAGGCGGAGGTGGGCAAAGACGATCTCGTGGCGGTGGGTGTCTCCGGCTCCTTCCCCGCGCTCAACGTCTCCACCTACGCGGCGCTCGCCACCCTCGGCGCGACGCCGCTCATCATCGCCAGCACGGCGTCGAGTGAGTTCGGCGCCAACCACGTGGGTTACCTGTGGCTCGACATGGAAGCCACGCTGGAGAAGCACCACCTGATCGAGTTTCGATCGCTCGCGGCCAGCCTCGGCGGCATCGATGATCGCGGCGTGGGGATGAGCGACACCGGGCGCGAGCTGCTGCGTGAAGCCATCGCGCGGAGCGGCGCCGTGCGCATCGAAGCAGACTCCCTCACCCACGCCATCGACGAGCGCATGGCGCTGTACGAGCGGCGCGCGGGGGAGCGCCCCATCCGCGCTTACATCAACGTCGGCGGCGGCTCTGCCTCCGTCGGCACTCACGTGGGTAAGAAGCAGTTTGGCCCGGGGCTGAATCGATCGCCGCCGAGCGGAGAGGACATGGCCGACTCCGTGATGCTCCGGTTCGCGAAGCGCGGTGTGCCGGTCATCCACCTGTCATCCATGAAGGTGCTCGCGGAGCGCTACGGCCTGCCGTACGACCCGCGCACCGAGATGCCCATCGGGCAGGGCAACGTGTATGAGCGCACCGAGCCAAACCGCTGGCTCGCGGCGGGCGGCGTGCTCGCCATCTTGCTCAGCATGCTCGCGTTCATTCGCATGGATCTGGGAGCCCGCGTGCTCAGGCTCACGCCACGCGCGCCCAAGGGTCACCCTGAGCAGATGATCTGACCATCACGCTCCCAGCGCGGCGCTGGCGGTGACCCCTCGCGCTGCGCGATGCGGATCGAGGCGGGCCACTCGGAGGCTGGTCGCGAGGCCACCGTCCGAAGCGCGCGCAGACCTCGGGCGGCGCTCCAGCAGATCGTCCGAAGGCGTGTGCGTAACCCCGAAGTCAAGCCCCTAACGTTCACGCCGAGGGGCACGAAACATCGATTATTTCCCTCCATCGCGCGCTCCGCGCCCTCACGCCGACGGGCGCTCGGCGCTCCGTGCAGTCCCCCGCACCTCGTGTTACAGCCGCCGACTCGTGACCGTCGTCCATACAACAGACTGGATCATTTTCGTCGTCTCCCTCGTCGTCACGATGGGGCTCGACCTCTTGATCTTCGGCCGCCACTCCCACCACGTTTCCTTCCGGGAAGCGGCGATCCGCAGCGTGGTGTGGGTGGCTGTGGCGCTCGGCTTCAACGTGTTCCTCTACTTCGAGCACGGCAGCGATATCGCCGTCCCGTTCCTGCTCGCCTACGTGGTGGAGAAGTCGCTGTCGGTAGACAACCTGTTCGTCTTCCTCGCTGTCTTCAGCTACTTCAAGGTCCCTGACGAGCACCAGCAGCGGGTGCTGTTCTGGGGTGTGTTCGGCGCCGTCGTCATGCGCGCCATCTTCATCCTGCTGGGCGCCGCGCTGCTCGCGAAGTTCAGCTGGACGATGTACATCTTCGGCGCCTTCCTCATCTACACGGGCGTCAAGCTCACGATGGGTGGGGATGACAACGTCGATCCGGCGAACAGCCCGGTGCTGCGCTTGGCGCGCCGCTTCTTCCGCACCACCACGGAGTACGACGGCGAGCGCTTCTTCACGGTGAAGGACGGCGTGCGCTACGCGACGCCGCTGTTCCTCGTCTTGCTCGTGATCGAGTTCACGGACGTGCTGTTCGCCGTCGACTCGGTGCCCGCGGTGCTCGCCATCTCGGACGATCTGTTCGTGGTGTACGCCTCGAACATCTTCGCGATCATGGGGCTCCGTTCGCTCTACTTCTTGCTCTCGGGCATGATGGGGCGCTTCCACTACCTGAACTACGGCCTCGCGGTGGTGCTCACCTTCATCGGCGTGAAGATGGTGGTCCACGGCTGGTTCAAGATCTCGAACTGGGTGTCGCTGGGCGTGATCCTGGGCGTCCTGACCGTGAGCATCATCGCCTCACTGCTCCGAAAGCCGACCCCCGAAGACGCATCGGAAGAAGCCTCACCCAGCTCAGGCGACTGAGCCGCCGGCGCGGCTATGACGCCGCTATGACAAGTCCCGTGCGCCTGTTTTTGGGGGTTAGACGGCACCGCGACGTGGAGCACTGTGGCGAAGCCACCCAAGACTCCGCGGCGAAGCCACCCAAGACTCCGCGGCGAAGCCACCGAAAAGCACGTGGCGAAGCCACCCGAAACAGCGTGAGCGAGTGTCAGCGTGAGTCGGTGCCCATTCTTTTTTCTGTGTGACTCGGTCAAGTCACAATTCCCATTGACAGGCGGATATCGTAGCGGCAAGAGTAAGCGCCAATGGCAGACTCCAATGAAATTCGGGCGCGTGTTGATGCTTTCGTGGAGGAGCTCTCCGCGCTCGTTCAACAGGCAGTGATCGAAAAGATTCAGGCTGCGATCGGGCAGACGACGGGGGAGCGCCCCAGGCGCGCCATCGCCGCCCCCGCCGCTCCGCGCGCCGCCCGCCCAGCGGGCCCGGCAGCTCCTGCGCGCCGCTCCAAGGGCAAGCGCGGCGGCAAGCGCACGCCGGAAGAGCTCGGCCAGATGGCTGCGGCGGTACTTCAGTTCGTGGAGAACAACCCCAACGCCAACATCGAGGAGATCGGGCGCGGCGTCGGGCTCGCCACGAAGGATCTCGCGCTCCCCGTGCGCAAGCTCCTCAAGGAGGGGCGCCTCAAGAAGCGCGGTGAGAAGCGCGCCACGCGTTACAACGCGGGCGGCCGCGGCGGCCGCGTCGCCTGAGAGTGCAGCGAGCAGGGGCGCAACGAGCGCCCCTGACGACAACGGTGTAGCGCGGGGCGCAGCAAGCGGCGCCCCTACAGCGCCTAACCAACCCCTTCAATTCACTCGAGCCGTCTGGCCCCTGCCTCGTCAGGATCGCCAGGCGGCTCTCGTCGTATGGGCGCCTCGCCAACTCACGGCCAACTCACCTCACTCAGTTTAAGTCAAGGCTACTGACGCTTGATGTCCACCTCACCCGCTTTCGCGGGGAGAGGCCCCCATCCCAATGGCTATCACCCTCGCCGCTCAACGCCGGCGCGGCGGGAGCGGCGGCGGGCGGCGTTCAGAAGCGGGCGTGAGATCGACGCGGCGCCCAGGCGCCGAGCCTGGCACCGCTGAAGAGGGCGCCGATTGGGGACCGGATGGCGCCGCAGGCAACTCCGGAAACGGGGGCGGAACGGAAGAGTCACTGACCAGCTCGAGGGACAGGCGCTTGCTACGAGACACCAGCGGCAGCGGGGGCTCCGTCTGTGATACTGACGGTGCTGCGGCGCGTGCGCGGCGCTCCGGTTGCACCACGAAGGACGACAGCACGGCGCGGAGCGCTCGAACGCTATGAGGCCTGTCTTCAGGGTCCTTCGCGAGCGCGCGATGGACGAGCTCCTCGATCCCAACCGGGAGCCCAGCGGCGTAGCGTGACAACGGCTTGGGCGGCCGCGTGAGGACATCCGCCAAGACGATCGAGCTCATCGCGCCTTCGAACGGGGGCCGCCCCGCGAGCAGCTCATATAAAATCGCCCCTGCCGCGTAGATGTCCGCGCGGTGATCCACCGCGTCTCCCGCCGCCTGCTCGGGTGCGATGTAGTGCACCGTCCCCCACACGTCGCGCTCTTCAGGATCTTTGCCACCTTGGTGAACCCCCGTGGCGATCCCAAAGTCGAGCACCTTGGCGAAGGGTGTCTCTGGGGTGGGGTGGATCACCATCACATTGGCCGGCTTGAGATCACGATGGACGATCCCCAGCGCGTGCGCGGCCTCGAGCGCGCTGCACACCTGCATCAAGATCTCACACGCGTAGCCGACCCCCACCGCGCCGCGCGTCTCCAAGATGGAGCCGAGCGTCTCTCCCTCACACAGCTCCATCACCATGAAGGGAGTGCCATCGTCGGTCTCCCCCAAGTCGAAGACATCCACGACATGGGGGTTGGCGATGCGCGCCGACGCGCGCGCCTCCGCGAGGAACCGCGCGCGAATTTCCGCGTGGTGTGCCAGGTAGGAGTGCAGCACCTTCAAGGCCACACGCCGGCCCACCCAGGTGTTCTCGCCCTCCCACACGCTCCCGGCGCTGCCCGCGCCGAGCAGCCGGATCAGCTGGTACTTCTGCCCTAGCGAGTCTCCGGGTGACCAGTCCACGCGCGTCGTCAGCTCGGGCGCCGCGCGACCTCGGTCGCGGTCGCTTGGGCAGTGGGGGTGACGAGCAAGGTCTGAATGCTGACGTGCGGCGGGCGCGTGAGCGCGAAGCACACGCAGTCGGCGATGTCCTCTGCGCTGAGCGGGGTGACGCCGCGATAGACGTCCTTGGCGCGACCCGCGTCACCGTGGAACCGCACCTCGGAGAACTCCGTCTCCGCCATCCCCGGCTGAATCACCAGCTGGCGAACCCCCGTCCCCACCAGCTCGCGGCGCAGCGCGAGCGAGAACGCCTCCACCGCGGCCTTACTGGCGCAGTAGCCCGCGCCGTTCGGGTAAGGCTGGACGCCCGCGATCGAGCTCATCTGCACCAAGTCCCCGGAGCCACGCTCGAGCATCCCCGGTAAGAAGGCGCGTGTGAGGCGCATCAGCCCCATCACGTTGGCCTCCATCATCTCACGCCAGTCCGCCTCGGAGGCGGAGACCACCGGACCCAAGCCGCGCGCGAGCCCCGCGTTGTTCACCAAAATGTCTGGCGCGCCGTGCTCCTCGAGCACCCAGTGGACGAAGCCCGTCACGCTGTCTTCGCTCGTGACGTCCAGCGCGCGGTGGCTGCCCCGCTCCCCGAACGGCTCCGTCAAGGTCCTGAGGCGCTCGACGCGGCGCGCCGCCACCACCACCCGCGCGCCCGCGTCGAGCAGGCGCCGAGCGATCGCCATCCCGATGCCGGCCGAGGCCCCCGTGACCACCGCTAGCTTGTTCGACAGGGATTGCGTCATGAGCTCACTTGGACGGGGGGAGCAGGGGGTTTGGGGGTTTGGCAGCGCGCTCGGTGCGACTGCCCCCGCAGCGCGCGGGGCGCTGCACGCGCCCCTACCACGCCCATCAGCGTAGGCCCAGCGCAGAACCTGGGCCCTCACGCATCGCCGCGAGGCGCAAGGGGGAGACGCGAAGCGCAAGGGTGAGACGCGAACCCAAGAGTCACGGGCAAGCCCTACGATCGCGGCGCAGTCTGGGCTAGACTCGCGGGAGGGCTCGCGCCGGCTCGAGCAAGCCGCGCGTGAAGGAGGCCAGTCTCTGGGAGCCCACGATCGCTGGGATTAGCTTGCCGAGGGCTTGGTGATGAACATGAGACTGCGACGGGCTTCGATCATTGGGGGTGGCTTCACGTTGGCCTGCGCGCTCGCCGTCGCCTGCAGCGGCGCAGACGACACCCCCCAGAGCAACATCGGGACCGGCGGCGCTGCCGGGTCCGGGGGCACGGCCGGCACGGGTGGCGACGGCGGCTCGCTGTTCGACGCCGCGTTCCCTGACGTGATCGAGCCCAACGATCCCAAGTGCACAGATGAGACGGACAGCGACGGCGACGGCATCGCCGACATGATCGAGGGCGACGGGGACACCGACGGCGACGGCATCCCGGACAAGCTCGACCTCGACAGCGACAACGACGGCATCCCGGACGCGGAGGAGGCCGCGAACCCCTCGCTCCGGCCGGGCGCCAAGGGCCGTATCCGCACCGGCCCCTGCTCACCGGTGGCCAACTCCGACGATGATCTCGACGGGCCCGACTTCCAAGATCTGGACAGCGACAACGACGGTGTCCCGGACGAAGACGAGGTCAAGGGCTGCGCGGTGGACTGCCGCGTGAACGCCGACTGCGACTCGGACACCATCGTCGACATCGTGGAGATGGCCGCTGGCAGCGATCCTTGTGACGCATCCAGTCAGCCCACCAACGCGTCGCTCTACTTCATCGTGCCCTACGGTGAAGGCCCGAAGACCCAGCGCTTCCCCTTCTCCACCGGCATCAAGGACGCCGACGTCTACTTCATGATCGACACGACGCGCAGCATGCAGCCGGCGATCGACAACGTGAAGTCGTCACTCGACACCACCATCATCCCCACCATCCTGAACGGCTCCACCACGGCGGTCCCGCCCATCCCGGCGATCCCCGGCGCCTACCTCGGGATCGGCAGCTTCAAGGACGTGCCGTGGCTTCCGTACGGAAACAGCGGGGACCAGCCTTACACCAACCGCTTCTGCGTCGGCGGCTCGCTGGACGACGGCTGCGCCGCGGGCAGCTGGGTGGACGGTAACCTGACCGAGCCGATCAACACCGGCGGTGTGTTCACCGCGCCGACCAACGTCCGCACCATCTTGGACGACCTCACGGCCAGCGGCGGTGAGGACGCCCCAGAGGCGCTCACCCAGGCGCTCTTCATGGCGGTGAACAGCTCGCCCTTCGCCTTCACCGGCGGTCCCCCCGCGCAAAACGGCGGGATCTGGAGCCCGCACGCGGCCAATTGCGAGCCGGGGCTGCTCGGGCGCGCCTGCCTCCGGCCAGGCAAGCTCCCCATCTTCGTCGTGATCACGGACGCCCCGTCGCACAACGGCCCCACCGCCACCTATAACTACGACCCCAGTCAAGCGGGCGGCTCGAAGAGCTACGCCGAGGTGGTGGCCGCGATGAACGCGGTCGGCGCCAAGATAGTCGGTGTCCCTGTCCAGACCGCGGGCGGCGGCTCGGCGGCGCCGGCGCGCACCGAGCTGGTGGACCTCGCTCAGAAGACGGGCAGCTTGTATTACGACCCCACCTTCGGCGGGCGCGAGCTGCCGCTGGTCAACGACCCCACCGCCAATGGCCGGGTGGCGGAGGAGGTGGTGCGCCTCATCGGCCTGCTCGCCGGGCAAGGCCTGAACAACGTCACCACGCGCACCACGTCCTATGACTGCCCGGGCAACACGGACTGTGATGGAGACGGCATCCCTGACCCGGAGTACCACAACCGCATCGACACCGAGACGGGGCTGCCCTTCGACGCCACGCGCCTGATCCAGAGCGTCACTCCGGTGCCCAGCACCCAAACGCCCCTCCCCTACGCGACGCTGGACGCCACCACCTTCTACAGCGTGCGCGGCGATCAGACGGTGGAGTTCGAGGTCACCGCGAGGAATGACACGCTCAAGCCGGGCGCGCTCACGGTGCTCCGCGCGCTGCTCCGCGTGCAAACGCCGGGAGGTAAGGAGCTCGGCGGGCGTGACGGCATCAAGGTGATCTACCTGGTGGTCCCGCGCTACGTGGACGTCTTGCGCTGAGCGGCCAGGATGGCCGCGCGACTGACAGCCACGCTGTTCGCGCTGTTCGCGCTGAGTCTGGCGCCCGGCGCGCGCGCCGAAGAGGGCGCTGACGACGAGGCGCTGACGAGCGCTCCCCCGGAGGAGGAGCTGCGCGAGCGGCCCCCCGACTTCGCGGAGGAAGAGGCCGGCCTGCGCTACACGCTCGAGGCGATCGAGGTCCGCGGCAACACCCGGACCCGCGATCGCGTGGTGCTCCGCTACATCCCGTTTCAAACGGGTGATCAGCTCAACGTCGAAGACCCTGCGATCGAGCTGACGCGCTACCGCCTGCTCGGGACGGGCTTCTTCCGGGACGTCCAGTTCTCCCTCAAGAAGGGCACCGCGCCCGGCAAGGTGGTGCTGGTCGTGGAGGTGTCCGAGCGCAACACCTTCGTCGTCAGCGATCTGTGGATGGGGCTCTCGAAGGACGCCGACAACGAGGGCACGCCGAAGCCGCTCACGCCTTACGCCGGGCTCGACGCGGCGGAGACCAACCTCGCGGGCACTGGGATCTTGCTCGGGGGCGCGCTCGGCCTCGCGAGCCGACAGCTGGCGCTGCGCCTCAGGTTCCTCGATCCGGCGTTCCTCGGCGGGAGCTGGATGACCAACGGCGAGCTGCTCTACAACGACGCTCGCGACTTCTTCGGCAACCGTGAGGTGCGCTACGTCGCGCCCGCTCAACAAGCGGAGCGCGTGACGCCGCACGCCACCGTCACCTACAAGCGTTTTGGGGGCTCGTTGGGGGTTGGACGGGACCTCTCCATCTCCACCCAGCTGTGGCTCCATTACCGCCTGGAATCCATCGACGCCTCCCCACCGGACGCCGCTTCACACCTGCGCGGGGACGCGAGGGAGCCGATTGACTTCGACGTGCTCCGGGGGCGCAGCGTGCTGTCGACGCTGCGCGCGACCCTCGAGCACGACACCCGCGATCAACCGGTGCTGCCGACGCGCGGCTGGTTCCTCTCCGCGGTGAGCGAGGTGAGCCTCACGCCAGCGGGCAGTGACTACCCCTACCAGCGGGTGGAGCTCCGCCTCGACAGGTGGTGGCGGCTACCATTCGATCACGTCATTTCCATGTCGCTCTTCGGCGGCGCGCTGAGCGGCGACGCGCCGTTCTTCGAGCAGTATTACGTCGGGGATTTCAGCGACTTCTTGCCCGGGCGCGTGCTCGGCTTGAACTTCGATCGGCGCCCGCCGCCCAACCTGCTCGGCACCGCGATCCAGGAGGTCCGCTATGGCCGCTACGCGGGGAAGGTCAGCTCGGAGTACCGTATCCCGCTCTACCGCGGCTCGCGCTCCGTCTACGGGATCGACCTGTTCGCCAGCGCCGGCGCCTACATCGTCGCGAACCCGCTGGACCTCTCGCGCCCCGCCAGCGGCTACTCGGGCCTCGCGCGCGTCCCCATCGACCTCACCGGCAACCTGGGCTTCCGCCTCGACACCAACGCCGGTGCCTTCGCGTTCGCGTTCTCCAGCGCCTTGGGGTTCGCCCCACCGATTCAGGGCGAGACGGAATGACGCGCGCCCTGACCATTTGCTACCTCAGCTTGCTGGCGCTGGCCACGGGGCTCACCCTGACGCTCTGGGCTCCCACCGCGGCCGCGCAGGAGGAGGAAGAGCTCACGCGACGCGCGCGCTTCCACTGGGACGCCGATCGCAAGGGCCTCTACATGACGGTCTCCTTCACGGACGTCATCGACGAGGAGATCCAAAAGAAGCTCCGGCGCGGCCTCCCCACCACCATCGTGTTCACCGGCACCATCTACCGACCCGGCGTCAAGGAGCCCATCTCCACCACGGTGCAGACCTGCAAGATCACCTGGCACGTGTGGAAGGAAGCTTACCGTGTGGAAATCACTCAGCCCGGCCTACGGCAGCGGCGCTGGGTGGCGGCGCTCTCGGGGGTGCTCCGGCGCTGCGGCAAGGCGCGGTCCTTGCTCATCGCGGATCGGTCCCAAGCCTCCCCCGGGCAGGCGGTGTACGCGGTGACCAAGGTGCAAGTGAACCCGGTCTCCGATGAGGTGCTGAAGCGCCTCAAGCGCTGGGTGAGCCGGCCGTCAGGTACCGGGACCGCCGTCCCCGGCGACGCGCTGTTCAGCACCTTCACCGGCCTGTTCCTCCAGCGCGTCGGCAAGGCCGAGCGCGAGCGCCACTTCAGCACCCCCGCCGCGGTGCCGCGCGTGAAGCCCAAACAGTAGCGGCACAGCACGCTGCGCCCCGTGCACCGAGCCCCCCTCCCAGGCACACTCCCGCCATGCGCGTCTTCCCCGTCAGCCTGCACCTCACCGGGCGCCGCGCGCTGGTGCTCGGCGTGGGCCCAGAGCAAGCGCGGCGCGCTCAGGCGTTGGTCGAAGCCGGCGCCGACCTGCTCGTGGTCGCCGAGCGCCTCGACCCGGCGCTCGCGCCGCTCGCCGCCGGCGGGCAGCTCCGCCACGCAGCGCGGCGCCCCGCGCCGAGCGATCTGTCGTTCGCTTGGCTGGCGGTCTACGTCGATCGTGATCCTGACGAACGCGCGGCGCTGTTCGCCGCCGCGGAGCGCGAGCGCGTGTTCTTCTGCGCCACCGATCAGCCGGACGCGAGCTACAGCCATCCTGCGCTGGCTAAGTCAGGTGACTTGACGATTGCCATCGGCACCGGCGGGCGCGCACCAGGGCTCTCGGCGCGGCTCCGCGTCGAGCTCCAGGCGCTGCTCGATCGGAGCCACGCCGCGCGCCACGTGGCGCGCCTGGCGGCGCTGCGTGAGCGCACCGCGCCGCACGAGCGGCGCCAGGTGATGGAAGCGGCCGTGCGCGAGCTGTCGGTTCAAGGCAGCATCCACTTCGGCGCGCCGCTCGAGGGCCCTGCAAGGGCCGCTGAGGATGGGGCGGAGCCGGAGACTCGAGGCGCGCCCTCGCAGGCTCCTACCGGCGCGGTGCCGTCCAACCCCCCAAAACCCTGAGCGCCGAAGCGCGGAGAGCGTCGGCACCGTGAAGGCGTTCGGCGCCCGCTCCGAAGTGCCTCGCGCCTGATTCGCCAGTCGACCTGACGCGTTCCGAATAGTCCTGGTGACTGACGCTACTCGAAGTCGGGCTCACCCGCGTTCGCGGCCGCTGGGGGGTACGTCGCGAGGATCGCGATCAGGTAATAGCGGTACTGATGGCGCATCTTGTCCCAGTCCACAGGGGGTAACGAGCGGCTCACGCACTGCGCGGCGCGCTTGGCCTGGGGGCCGCGCCAATCACCGCTCTGCCCCGGGAACACAGCCAGCGTGCGCTTCCCGAAGTCGATGCTCATGGCGTAGCTGATGGTGCCCTGCTTCGGCTCACGGGGGGCGCAGTCCACGTTGTCTTTGATGGCCTTGGCGAGCGCCTCCTCGAAGAACAAGAGCTTGTCGCAGAGCGCTCCTTCTTGACCACGCGCGCTCTGGGAGGCGGCGCACTTCACGCGCTGCACCGGGCCGAGCCGCACGCGCTCCTCGCTGCCCGCGTCCGGCGTGAACATCGGGAGCCCGGAGGAGGTCGCCACCGCGCTCGTCACCGCGCCGTCCAAGCTCGAGCTCGGGCGCCGGAGCAAGTAGAGCGGCACCGCGATCAACACCAGCACCACGCAGGCGGCGACCACCACCTGCGCGCGCAAAGGCCGATCCCCACGCCCCCCCCCGCTGCCACCGCCCACGCCGAGACGGCGGAGGTTGGGCTCGCTCGAGACGGGGAAGGAGGGTCGCGCAGAAGGCATTCGAGGGAGGGGTGGTAGCAGTGATGGCGGCGCGAGCCAGCTGCCGCGGCCGCTAGCTATCCAGCAGCGACTGCACCGGTTGACCTGGCTCCGCCTTGACCAGGGTCGCGGCGAGATCCAGCGCGTCCGGCATCAAGCCTTGAACCTGCGACACCACCTGCTCCACGAGGTGGCGCGCCTCGTCGATGCCGGGGCCGCTCATCGCCACCGCGAACTTCAAGGGGCTGATGCGCCCCGCGGTGACCGGCGTGATGCAGAGCAGGAGCATCTCCGTCAGCTCGATCACGCGCTGCGCGGCGCGCCTCAGCGCCAGCATCTCCAAGATGGTCGGGCGCTCGCTCACCAGGCGGTTCGGGCCGCGCACCTCATAGCGCGCGACCGACAGGGGTACGTCGTTCCACTCGGAGAACTGCAGCTCATCCTGCAAGCTCCGGATCAGCTGGTCGCGCTGGAGCAGGCCGGTGAGGCCATCGCGGCGCCGAAGGTAAGCCTTGGCGCGCTCGTGCTGTGGGGAGCCGTTCTGGAAGCTGACGAGCTTCACGCGGCACTCACCCAGCTGGATCTCGTTGCCGTGAAGCAAGGTGACTGACTTCTTGCGATCGTAGCTGTGGTCAGCGTACGTGCCGTTGGTGCTCCCCAAGTCCTCGAACACCCAGGAGCCCGAGCGCCAGCGCGCCACCGCGTGCTGACCCGAGACGGTGGCCTCCGGCACGGAGATGTCCTGATTGCTGCGCCGCCCGAGGGTGACCTCCGGGGTGCTCAGCGGGAACAGGTGACCGGCGGCGTCCGTCGCGTTGGTGGCGAAGGTGACGAGCAGCGCCTGCGCGCCGGGGGTGAAGGACTCCGTGATGGAGCGGCCGAGCGGTGGCCCGGGGGACAGGCGCTCACGGGGGATTTGCGCCTGGCTGGTGGTGAGCGCGGAGGGGTTGAAGAAGCGCATGTGGCGCGCCTCGGTACGGAGCGTCGGGTCCTCGCTGAGGCAGCGAAAAATCTGCTTGATCTCGTCGACGCTGAGCCCAGCGGGCACGTCGAACATGATCTGCTGGCGCATCGGCTTGGCGCGCGGCCGGGAGCCGGGCTCGGGGACGCGGCAAGTCCACATCTCCCACAGCGTGAGGCCCAGCGCGTAGATGTCGTCCTCCGCGCTGGCCCCACCGGAGCGCAGCCGCTCCGGCGCCATGTAGTTCGGCGTGCCCCCATCGGGCGGCGCCCCAGGTCGCCGCGCGCTGAGCCGCGCGCGCTCCTGAGCGAAGCCGAAGTCGAGGATCACGGCTTTGTCGGCGGTGACCATCACGTTGCCCGGCTTCAAGTCCCCATGGACCAAGCCCTGCGCGTGGATGGCCGCCAAGCCCGCGCTGGACTCGCTCGCGATCTTGCGAAACTCGTCCGCGGTGTAGCCGCCCTGCGCCTTGCGCCGCCGGATGTGGGTGTGGAGCGTCTGACCCGCGATGTGCTCCATCACCAAGATCGGGCCCCAGGGGCTCGGCGCCAAGTCATGCACCCGGCAGACGTTCGGGTGACTGACGCTGCGCGCCAGGAGCAGCTCCTGGCGCAGCGCCTCGTCGTCCCCGGGCATGCGGCTCTCTTCCCGCACGATCTTCAGCGCCACCGTCTGCTGGGTGCTGCGGTCGTATGCCAAGAACACCTCGCCCATCCCGCCCTTGCCGAGGCTCTGGCGGATCTCGTAGCGGTCATTGACGATGGTGCCGTGACCGAGGGGCGGCAGGTTGCGTGCGGTCATGTGTCAACTCGAGAAGCGCGGCAGTGCGAGCGAGGTGCGGCGTGAGGTCGCGGGTCCAGAGCCCCCGCCCGCCCCGAGAGCGCGAGAGCACCCTAGAGGGTCCGTAGCGTCACCCATATCCTCGAGATCTGCAATCGAAAGCCCCAGCGCATACCGAGCAGGTCTTTCGGCGGCCGCCGGGTGGTCAGCGGCGGCGCGCTCGCGGCGATCCTCGAGCGCCTTGCTTGCCGGTCTTGCACGTGGCCTCTCGGCCTCGCCGCATTCGGGTGACGCCGCATTCGGGTGACTCCGGGCGGCCGTGGTGCTAGCCCCCGCCTGCGCCCATGACGGGCGCCTCTCGAAGGCGAGGGAAGCCGGTGCGACACCGGCGCGGCCCCCGCCACTGTGACCGGCGACGACGGCGGCGCAGCTCACGCTGCGACCCACTGGGCTCAGGCCTGGGAAGGACCGCTCGAAGGATGACCCGGGAGCCAGGAGACCGAGCCTCCGAGAGCAACCCCATATCGCGCTGCGGGGTGTCAGTGCCGGGTGTCTGCGGGAGGTGCGCTTGCGCCCCGCCTGCCTCCACCTGCCTGCCCCTTCGGCGCGACCATCGCGGCGGGCGATGAAGGCAGGATCGACATGAAGCAATACTTGATTACGAGTGCAGTGGTTTTGGCGTGCGTCGTGGGCTGCAGCGACGACGAAGACTCGAAGCGCCCCGGCGGCTCGGGCGGCAACGCGGGGACGGCCGGTACGGCCGGCACCGCAGGCTCCGGGGGGACCGCAGGCGCGGGCGGCACCGCGGGTACGGGCGCCGTGGGTGGCACCGCGGGCACCGGCGCGGCGGGCGGAACCGCGGGCACCGGTGCTACGGGTGGCGTGGGTGGCACGGCGGGCACCGGCGGCACCGGCGGCATCTCGGACACCCCCGCGCTGATCGCGGCGGTCACGGACTACGGCTCGGCCACGGAGTTCGTCAGCGTATCGCTCAGCGGCACCGCTCACACGCCGCTCCGCGTGTCCGATGGCGACGCCGTCTCGGCCGTGAGCGGCGACCACGCCTTCGTGATCGAGCGCGGCAACGCGGCGCTCCACGTGCTGGATACGCAAGGCGCCGCGGCCCAGACCATCGACTTGAGCGGCGCGGTCCCGGGCTCCAGCTACCTGAACCCGGTGGGCGTCGCGGTGGCGGCCAGCGGCACCGCCTACGTCCCGCTACAAGCTGCCTCGCACATCGCCGTGGTGGACCTCGCCGGCGGCACCGTCACGGGTACCCTCGATCTGAGCGAGTTCCAGCACAGCGAAGACTCCGACGGCAGCAGCGAGCCCGATCACATTTGGTACGACGCAGCCCGGAACCGCATCTGGCTCACCCTGGGCCGCATCGACCTCAACACCCCAGCGGCGCCGGACTACCAGGTGATGTGCGTCGGTTCGAGCAGCCTGCTCCTGGCGCGCGACCTCGACACCGACACCTGGGTCGACCTCAACGGCTCAACCGACGGCGTCGCGCTGGAGCTCCCGCAGATCAACCCCACCGCGGTACATTACCACGCGGCAAGCGACACGCTGTACCTGCTGAACACGGGCTGCATGGAGAGCGACCGCACGGGCCACGGTATCCTCTCGGTGAACCTCGGCACCCTCGCCGTCACCCCCGAGGTCAGCTTCACTGGCGGTGAGTTCTACGCCCAGCTCGTCTGGCTGACTGATGGAGCGCTGATCAAGCGCTTCGCCGGCTTCAACACGGAGTGGGTGCGCTGGGCGCCCGGCACGAGCGCGCTCGGCGCGTTGGTGGACTTCATGCCGACCTCCGCGGTCGCCGGCGCCGACGGCCAGCTGTACGGCGTCGACGCGCTGGTCAGCACCGAGGGCACCGTCTTCGAAGTGGTCCGCGTGGCACCCACGGACGGCGAGCGCACCGTGATCGCCAGGAACCCCTTCGCGAGCGACGATCTCGAGTTCCTGATCGGCACCTCGTATCGCCCCTGAGGGATCCACTCTGTCGCGGCAACGGGTGGCGGCCACCGCGCCTAGTAGGGGCGGCCCCCGGCCACCGCGCCTAGTAGGGGCGGCCCCCCGTGGCCGCCCTCCACGCAACGTGGCAATAAGTCACGTAAGCTGACTTCAGCGCCCCGCTCGTTTTTTTGGGGGGGGGTTTGGCAGTGCACCTCACGGCTTCCCGTCAGGTGCCTCTGCGCCTAGCTCAAGTCACGCGGATCCAACTCACACCAGAGCCACAGCCCGGCGCCGCTCAGGCGCGGCGAAGCGCCGCCGAGCGCGCCAGACAGCGCACCTTGCGTCACCGGCGCGGCGCTGCTCCATTCCGTCAGCGCACCGCCCGATAGCGCGCCCTGCGTCAGCTGCGCGGCGTCGCCGCATTCCGTCAGCGCATCATACGATGCACCGCTTGACAGCGCACCGCCCGACAGCGCGCCCTGCGTCAGCTTCACGCCCCAAGCACCCCAGAGCCAGCTCACGAGCTGGCCCACGACGCCCAGCGCCACACCGCGCCCGAGCAGCTCCGTGAGCGGGCTACCGCCGGCGCTGGTGCTCACCGCGACGGGCATGAGCCGCGCACCGCCGAGCGCCGCGCGCACCCGCTCCACCGCGACCTCGAGCCCGCCGAGCTCGTCGATCAAGCCGCGCTCATGCGCCGCGCGCGCGCTCCACACGCGCCCGCGCGCCAGCGGTTCGAGCTCCTCGAACGCCTTGCCGCGCGCCGTCGCCACCGACTGCACGAAGCGCCGGTAGCCCGCGTCGATCAGCGCCTCCATGCGCTCGGCCTCGCTCTCCTTCAGGCGCCGGAGCGGCGACATCATGCCCGCGTGCTCACCGCGCGCGATGCGCTCCACCCGCACCCCGAGCTGCGAAGCCAGGCCCTCCACGGTGACGCTCGCCGCCACCACCCCGATCGACCCCGTGACGCACGCGGGCTGCGCCACGATGGCGCTCGCACCGAGCGCCACCATGTAGCCACCGCTCGCCGCCACATCGCCCAGGTAGGCCACCACCGGCTTCTCCGCCGCCAGGCGCTTCACCGCGCGCAAAATCCGATCCGAGGCGAGCGCGCTGCCGCCGCGCGAGCTCACGTGGAGCACCACCCCCATCACCTTCGGATCGTGCTGCACCTCGGCGAGCACCTCGCGCACGTCGTCGTCCACCGCCAGCACGCCGAGCGGCGCGCCGCCCTGCGCCTTGCTCACGATGGCGCCAGAGAGCTGCACCACGGCGATGTGACGCTTGCGGAAGAGCGGCCGGAGCGCGAGCGAGCGGCGCGCCGCGTAGCGCCCGAGCGGCAGCACCGGAGCACGCTCACCCGCGGCGCGCCCCGCGAGCTCCCCGAGCCGCCGCTCGAGCTCGTCGTCGTCCAGCACGCCGTCCACCAGCTTCAAGGCCTCGGCCTCCTCCGCGTCGTACGGCGAGCGATGGATCCACGCCTCGGCCTCCTCACGGCTCACCCCGCGCCCCTCCATCAGGCTCGTCACCAGGCGCTCCCAAGAGTCATCCAACAGCGCGCCGAGCTGCTCCGCCTGCGCCTCGCTCATCACCTCGCGGCTGATCGGCTCCGCGGCGGTCTTGTACTCGCCGCGCGCGAACACCCGCGGCTCCACCCCGAAGCGATCGAGCACCCGCCGCAGGTACGGCGACTCCACGGAGTAGCCGAGCGGCAGCACCCAGGTCTCCGGCGCCAGGTACACCTGGTTCGCCACGCTCGCGAGGTACAGCTCGCGCCCCGAGGCGCCCATCGGCAGGTAGGCTACAAGCAGCTTACCTGACTTGCGCCAGTCCTCGAGCAAGCCGCGCAGGCTCTGGGTCGCCGCGGCGCCCGCGCCGACGTCATGTAAGCTGACCACCAGCCCCGCGACCCGCGGATCGCGCGCCGCGAGCGCGAGCGCGCGCCGCACCGCCGCCAGCGAGGTGGGGGCCGGCCCGCGAGCCCAGAAGCGCCGCCGCCGCGCGAGCTCCACCACGGGGCCATCCAGCTTCAGGCTCAAGAAGGCGCCGGGGGGCGCGGCCGCGCGGTAGCGCAAGGCACGGAGCGGCCACCACAGGACGAGCCAGCAATTGACGAACAGGGACCACAGGAGTCTCACGCGGCAACCCTTCGGCGGTGACATCCCCTCGTCAACGGGCGCCTCGCCCCCCGCGCGTCGACTGGCCCGTGGGCCGACAGTGACTCGCCAAACCCCCAAAAAAACCAAGGGGGTAGAAGCCAACCCACCCTGACGGACTCGCCACGAACGCCGCAGCCGACCCTGCCCAAAGTGCCACGAACAGGTCGCGATATCTCACCCCTGGTGCAAGACCGGTGTGTCCCCGCCGTGTCACCCCGCGCACGCGTCGTGAGGCGTGCGTCAGGCAGGAGCCTGATATATGGGGAGGTCGTGAACTACCCGCGCTCGCGAGGCTCGGGCGACATCGCCCCAGGAGATCGCCTGGGCCGCTACGAGATTTTGATCGCGGTGGCTCAAGGCGGCATGGCGCGCGTCTGGGCAGCGAAGCAGCACGGCCAGCGTGGGTTCAGCAAGGTCGTCGCCATCAAGACCATCCTGCCGCACCTCGCGCAGGACGAGACCTTCGAGCGCATGTTCCTCGACGAGGCGCGCGTCGCGGCGGGCGTGCATCACCCGAACGTCTGCGAGATCTTCGATCTGGGTGAGGAGGAGGGCGTGCTCTACCTCGCGATGGAGTGGGTGGAGGGCGAGAGCCTCGCGCGGCTGCTCAAGCCGGGCACTGGCGTGGAGGGCGCGCTGCCACGGCGCCTCGAGCCGCGCATCGCCGCCAAGATCATCGCGGAGGCATCCGGCGGCTTGCACGCGGCGCACGAGCTGGTCGACGACGACGGCCAGCGCCTCGAGGTGGTGCATCGCGACATCTCTCCGCAGAACGTGCTGGTCGCGATCAACGGTGCGGTCAAGGTGACTGACTTTGGCGTCGCCAAGGCGCTCGGGATGACCAGCGAGATCACCTCCGCGGGGCAGATCAAGGGCAAGGCCCCCTACATGAGCCCGGAGCAGGCCGCGGGGCAGCCGGTGGACCGTCGCAGCGACGTGTTCGCGCTGGGCACCTGCCTCTACGAGGCCAGCACCGGCAAGCGCCCGTTCACCGCGCCGGGCGGCAACCAGGTGCAGATCATCCGGCAGATCTTGAGCGGTCAGTTCGAGCGGCCGAGCGCGCACGTCCCGGACTATCCACCGGAGCTCGAGGCGATCGTGCTGCGGGCGATGGCCATGAGTCCTGACGATCGTTACGCCACGGCGGACGAGCTGAAGACGGCGCTCGAGGCGTGGATCGTCCGCGCCGGCGCGGTGGTCACGCAGACGCACATCGGGGCGGAGGTGCAGGAGCGCGTGGGTCACCTGGTGAGCGAGCGGCAAGAGCGCATCAAGCACTTCGTGCGCCAGAGCCAGGCCGCGGCGGACGCGCCGAACAGCGGCAGCGGGCGCGAGAGCATGGCGGTGATCGAGCCCGGCTCGTCAGGGGGCTTCACCGGGATCCCTGCCAGCGGCCCCACCACCCACGCCGCGCACAGCCACGTCACCTCACCCACTCAGACCAGCCCCATGCGCACCGCGCTGCTCGGCGTGGCGGTGGGGCTCGGCGCCTTCGTGCTGATCGGCGGCGCCGTCATCGGCGCTTGGCTGGCGTTGTCGAAGGGCGATCCGCCCGCGCTCGCGGCCACAGGGCCCAGCGCAGCCACAGGGCCCAGCGCAGCCACAGAGCCCCCAGCGCCCAGCGCGGTGCCCACCGCCGCAGCGCCCAGCGACTACATCACGGTGCGCACCGTCCCCGTCTCGGGGGTGCAGCTCCAGCTCGGTGACGTGTGGCTCAAGAGCGGCGTCAACCAAGTGCCCCGGCCGGGCCCGGGGACCACCCAACGGCTGGTGGCCCGCGCCGAGGGTTATGAGGACTTGATCCTCAACCTCGAGTACGAGACGCCCGCGAACGTCGACCTGGTGCTCACCGCGCGCGCGCCCACCGGCAGCGTGGCCGGAGCGCCGCGCCCGAGCCCCACGCCGCGCCCGGGCCCCAGCCAGAGGCCAGCCCCGGCGCCGAAGCCCGCGCCCAAACCGGTCGATATCCCTGACAATCCCTTCGACTGATCGCCCGCGCGGCGCCGCACCCGCTAGCCGCCCGTGAGGATTGGGGGTAGATGAACAGGTGATGCGAAGCGTTCGGCAGAGTGCCGCGTGTCTCCTGGCCCTCGGCCTCCTACTGAGCTCAGCGCCCCCTGCCAGCGCCCAGCCAGAGGCGGGCGGAGAAGGCGACACGCGAGCGGAGGCGGCTCGGCTCTACAACGAGGCGCGGCGCGCGATGACGGAGGAGCGCTACCGCGAGGCCGCGATGGCGTTCGAGGCCGCGAGTCGCCTGCGCCCTCACGCGGTCGCGCTGTACACCGCGGCGCAGGCCTGGGAGCTCGCGGGGGAGCCGGCGCGCGCCGCCGACGCGTTCTCGCTGTCCCTCGCCACCCCGAAGCTCGAGGCGGCGCAAGCGGAGCGCGCGCGACAGCGGCTCGAGGCGCTGCAGAAGCAGCTCGGGGTGATCCAGGTGCTGGGGGACGAGAGCACCCGCGTGCAGCTCGACGATCACTCCGAGTTTCGCGCGCCGGTGCGGCTGCACGCGACGGAGGGGGAGCACGTGTTGTTGATCTTGCGGGTCGACGGCTCGGTGGATCGCCGGCCCGTCGACGTGAAGGTCGGTGATCTACTGGAGATCGACGCCGAGGCGCGGGAGTCGCAGGGTGGGGAGCCAGGTCGGCGCCTGGCGGATCCTCAGCGGCGCGCGATCACCCCCGATGACGAGCAGTCGCTCGCTGGAGGCTCCCCGTGGCAGACGCTGGGCTTCGTCTCGCTCGGCGCGGGCGTCGCGGGGCTCCTCGGCGGCGCGCTGCTCGGCCTGTCGGCGAACAGCGCCGAGGCGAGCTACCAAGCGAGCCCCGCGCGTGAAAGCTACGATCACGCCAAGGGCCTCGAGCTGAAGACCAACGTGATGCTGATCGCGGGCGGCGTGCTCACCGGGCTCGGGGTCACGCTGCTGATCTTGAAGCCGGGGGAAGGTAAAGAGCCCGCGCCGAGCGCGAAGCTCGAGCTGTCGCTCGGCGGCGTCCGCGCCCTGGGGAGCTTCTGATGGCGCTGGCTGGAACGACACCGAGGGCTTGGTTCGCCGCGCTGTCCATCGCCGGGTTGGCGGCGGTGGGCTGCAAGCTGGACTTGGATGAGGGGCTGATCGACCAGAGCGCGGGCGGCGAGGCGGGCGCGGGTGGCCGCGGGGGCGCTGGCGCGAACGGCGGCAGCGCAGGTAGGGGAGGCAGCTCGGGCGGCGGCAGCGCCGGGGACGGCGGCAGCGCGGGCACCATCGACCTCGACGCCAGCGTCCCCGACAGCGGTGCCTGCACCGATCAGAGCTCTTGTGACGAGCCAACGCATGCCTGCCTGACGCCGGTGTGCATCGCCGGCGAGTGCGCTTATGAAGTCTGCCCCCCTGACGGGTGCACCGGGCGCACCTGCGGCACCAGCGATCGCTGCGATCTCAGCTCCTCGAGCTACCTCTTCGCGGCGCATCAGTTCACCGTGGGGGACCAAATCGGCTGCGGCGGGGACGCCAAGGCCTGCATCGCCGCGCTGGACAACCTCTTGTTCATCGGCACGGAGACGAAGGGCGTCCTCGCCTGGAACATGACCAACCCCAGGTCACCGCGCGAGGTCACCGTCAGGCAACCAGCCTTCGCGGTCACGCGGATCGCGGCGAGCGCGGGGCGGCTGTGGATGCTCGGGGGCAACGCAGGCAACACCCTGTCCGTCGCGTGGATCGATCGCCCCACCGCCGTGCGCTTGAGCACCCTGACGACTCAATCGGCCGGGCTCCTGACCCCCGACAACCCCACCCTGCTCTTCCCCGCGACCCCGGGCAGCGCCTTCGTGGTCAAGCCCACACCGACGGCGGAGCTGTTCCGCACCGGGCTCGTGGGCTCACCGATCGTCAGCGGCGCTTCCCTCGCCCTCCACCCCTCCACCGGGCTCCCCTCCGGCGCGCGCATCGTGGCCTCGAGCGGCACCCGGACGATCGCGTTCGGCATCGAGAGCGGCAATCGAGCGCCCCAATTCAGCTTCCAGCAGGACGCCGGCACCGTGCAGTCTCAGAACGCTGGCGTGGTGGATCTGCTGGCCCAGACAGGCCCCGTGTCCACCTCGACGAACACCCATCAGTTCGCCAGCGGCGTGAACGGCGCGGTGCTGTGGGTGACCAACGCGAGCAGCGACGGCAGCACCACGGACGCGGTGCGCGCCTACTGGCCGCTGGCTCACGGCTCGGCGACCGAGTTCAACGGCGCGGCGCAGGTGGATCTCGAGGCGGGCTACACCGCCGGCACCTCCATCAACGCGTTGCTCGCTGGGCCCGCGGCCATCCTGAATGACACCCAAGCGATGGTGACGATGGCCGACCCCGCCAACACCAGCCAGACCGTGGTGCGCAGCGTGAGCTTCAACGGCACCAGCCTGACGCTCGGGTCGGGTCGCACCGGGATCCCCGAGGGGCCGAGCACGCTCGGCGCCGCGGCGGGGCTGCACTTCGGCTACCTCCTGACGCCGGGCATCACCGGCTCGGCCAAGGTGTACGTGTTCGCGCCCGGGTGTTGAGTAGGTGCTGTGCCGCGGTGCCCTTGGAGGCGCCGTCGTTCGCTACGCTGACTGGAGCCCTTGGAGGCGCCGTCGTTCGCTACGCTGACTGGAGCCCTTGGAGGCGCCATCGTTCGGTACACTGACTGGCGCTCTGCGATGCGGAGGCTCTGCGATGCAGAGACTCTGCGACGCTGAAACTCAGCGCACCCGGACGGTGATGCGGATCCACTCGGAGCCGCCGCGGTTGTCGCGCGCCACCGCCCACAGCTTGTAGTCGCCGGGCTGCTTGGGCGCGTAATACTCCGTGCCGAAGTCCTCGTTCCAGCCCTTGGTGGCGTCGTTCAAGAGCCGCACGGAGGACTTCAGGCCACCGTCTTCGATGTAGTAGTTCACCCACATCTGCTCGGTGAGGTTGCGCCCCTCGGAGACGAGGGCGATGTCATCCACCTCGGCGACCGAGCTCGAGATCAGTGGGCGGAAGGCGATCCCCGGGCAGGTCGGGTCGCCATCGTCAGCGCAGCTGTCCACGCAGGCGACGCGGCTGCAGTCGTCGCTCGGCGCCGGCGGGTTGCTCAGGCACTCGGCGCCGATGCAGTCCGGCTCCACCACGCGACCATTGAACTCGAAGCCCGTGATCACCGGGTTCTGGTTCTCGAACGTATCGTAGGCGTAGATGCCGCTGTAGCCCGCGACGAAGTCATCGGCGCCGAGCTGCTTGCCCTGGTCGTCGAAGCAAGCCACGGGGAAGCCTTGCTCCGCCGGCGCGGGGCCGAGCTGCCCCGCGCACACCGCGAAGAACACGTAGGAGAGGCCATACGGCACCAGCTCGGGATCGCGCGGCGGTGGGCGGCTGGAGATGATGTCAGACGGGATGCTGACGGTGTGCTGCTCCCCCAAGCCGACGTTGCCGCCGCCGCCCGAGAGCGCCTCGAAGCAGCCGTAGTAGAGATCACCCGGGGGGTTGAAGCACCCGGAGTACCAGGCGACCTGCACCGGGCGCGGCGCCTGCTCGCTGCTGTCGTGCCACAGCAAGCTGAGCGTCACGTCGTCCCCCGGCTTCGCGTAAGGCTTGTCCTTCTGGACGCCGAGCACGCGCAGCGAGGTGACCTTGTGCGGGGGATCGAACTCCGCGCCGCAGCCCATGGCGAACAGCGCCGCCGTGAGCGCGGTCAAGGCGCCCACGCCGCCGGGCGACGAGCGCCTCGATGAAGCGGTCAGCGCACCGCGCGGCGACGCAGCGGCTGCCTTCAGCGCGTCGACGCGGCGCTGCGATGAGACGGCCTCGAGCGGCGCCGAGGTGCGGTGTCGAGCTTGAAGACGCATCAGAACTCCCCTCGCAAGCCGAGGCTCGGGATCAGCGGCAGGCCCTCTTGGTAGCTCCGGCGGCTGTAGTTGTAGTTGTAGAGGATCCCCTCGCGCGCCGCGTTGTTGTAGACGTTCTGCACGTCCAGGTAAGCGCTGAGGCGCCAGTCCTCGAACTGCCAGCGTTTGTCGATGCGCACGTCCAGCTGATGGAACAGCGGCAGCCGCTCGCTGAAGGCAGGCCCTTGGATCGGCGCATAGGAGCCCGCGTCCGCCGCGAAGAGCCCGGCGAGCGCCGGCGGGCTCAGCGCTGGCGTGTCGAGTGATCCCGAGATCACGCGGAACCGCGCGCCGAACTCCCACCCGCGGCCGAGCCGGTAACTGCCGAGCATCGTCAGGTTGTGCGTCTGATCGTACTGGAACAGGTACTGCTCCTCATCCGGCGACTCGCGGCGCACGCTGCGGCTCAAGGTGTAGGCGACCCAGCCGAAGAAGCGGCGGTCCGGCTTGTACTTGAGGAGCGTCTCGAGCCCCATGGTGTAACCCTCACCCTGGTTGCCGTACTCGTAGCCCCCGGCGCTCGAGGGCGCGCGACTGACCAGGTTGTCCAGGTCCTTGTAGAACGCCTCCACGCCCACCTCGATGTGGCGTGAGAGCTCCTGCTCCACGCCCACCGCGTAGTGGAGGGCGCGGTTCGACTCGAGCCCCGGCGTCCCGAAGACCTGATCCGTCTCCTGGGGTTGCGGCGGCTGGTAGTAGACGCCCGCGCCGGCCTTCACCGTGGTGCGGAGCGCCGCGCGACCGCTCGCCTCGTCCCCATCGAGGATCGGGTGCACGATGTCGTAGCGCGCGTTGAGGCGCGGGCTCAGATCCGTCTGCCCGGCGTCGCGCGCGTGATCCAAGCGGAGCCCTGGCACCACCCGCATGCGCGCGCTGGGGGACAGCTCCGCCTCCGCGTACCACGCAGGGCGATACCCAACCCCCTGACGAGACTGCTCCATCGGCGGGCGCGCCGCGAACGGGCCTGGGTCCGGCTCACCCGGCCGCGGCGGGTTCGGCGCCCTGACGGTGAAGTCATAGGGCATGACGGTGGTGTCCATGCCCACGTTCAGCTTGGCGCCCGAGCCGAGCGTCCACCCGAACTCGTTCCGAACCTCGATCGGCACCAGGTTCAGATCGAACAGGAAGTTCCCGACGGAGAACGCCAGGTTCGTCTCCCCCACCGAGAGCATGCTGGTGAGCTCGAGCTCCGGGGTCAGCTTCGATTGGTACAGCATCTGCGCGCGGTAGAAGCTGGTGGAGAAAGACAGGTTACCGCCGAACGCCGGATCTTCGGCGATGGGGTCCTTGATCAAGATCTCGAAGCGATCGTTCGAGCCGTAGAAGCGCAAGCTGAGCCGGCTGCCCTTCGGGGTGCGGTGCTCGGCGATCAGCTGGTAGTCGTCGTACACCGGCGCGCTGGTGACCCCGGCGTCCGCGGCCTCGAGCACCGGCTTGAGCCACACATCGAACCAGCTGCGGCGCCCCGCCACCGCGAAGCTCCAGTTCTTGAGCGGGCCGATCGGCCCTTGCAGCATCAAGCGGGCGTCGATCAAGTCGACCTGCGCCATGCCGTGGTAGCAGCCCGTCTCCTCCGAGGCCTTGCCGTAGGGACCACTACAGCTCGTGTCCGGCGAGCGCAGCGCGACGTCCACGATGCCGCCCATGAACGTGCCGTAGCGCGCGCTGAAGTTGCCCGGGTAGAAGTCGATGCGATCGAGCAGCTCCGTCGGCACCACGCTCGAGAGGCCACCGAAGTGGTAAATGAGCGGGACGTTGCTGCCATCCACGAAGGTGGCGCTGTCCTGCGGTGAAGAGCCCCGCACGATGAGCAGCCCCGCCAGCCCCGGCGGCCGCGCCACGCCCGGCAAGCTCTGGAGCGAGCGCAGCGCGTCGCCGCCGGTGCCAGGGATGCGCGCTATCTCCCGCCGCGCGACGGTGCGCCGCGTCACCTCGCGCGGTGGGCGCACGCCCTGCACCGTCACCTCTTCACCCTCGACCTCGGGCGGCAGCGCGTAGTCGAACTCGTACTCGCGGCCCGCCTCGATCTCGAACGGGAAGCGCCCCGGCGAGTAGCCCGGCGCGCTGATCTCGACGTCGTATTTCCCTGCGGGAAGGCCCTGCACCTGCCAGCGGCCCTCGGCGTCGCTGGTGGTGCCGGTCTGCACCCCCGCGTTGCTGGTGATGACGATCTGCGCGCCGGCGAGCGGACCGCTGGTGCCAGCGATGCGCAGCGTCCCCCCGATGTTGCCGGTGGTGGCGCCGGGCGGTGGCTCCGCGGGCCCTTCCTCCCCCGTGCCCTCGGGCTCCGCCGGGGTGAGGGTGAAGGCGTACTGGTAGTGGATCTTTGCGGCGATGGGCTGACCATCTCGAGTGGCCGGCTCGAACACGAACTTGAGCGCGGCCGCCTCGGCCGCCTCGTCGAAGCCGTGCCCCGCGGGCTCCACCGCCTTGGCGGCGGTGACGCGCCCCGTTTTGTCGATGGTGAGCTCCAGGACGACGTTGCCCTCGATGCCCTCTTCCTGAGCCTTCTCAGGGTAAGGCGCCGACTCGAAGTGCTTCAGCTTGGGGGGCACCACCACCGGCGCCTTGGGCTTCTCCCCGGGCTTCACCACGGCGCCCGCCGAACCGCTGGGGACCGAGCCCGACCCACTCTCTTGCGCCAGCGCCGAGGGCGCGACGAGGCCAAGCCCCAACAGCACACTGAGCCCCGCGCGAGCGCCAGCAACAGAGCGCACGCCAGCAACAGCGCGCGGCGCAGGCGCTGCGCGGTGAGCCGACCCAGGGTGAGTGTTCGCCTCGTTCAGGCGCGGGGACCGATGGTTGGGGATCCTCATGAAACGAACGCTTCCCTCTGCGCGCGAGCCCCCTCCTGAGCAGGGAGCGAGCTCGGCGCCCGCGCCAGCCGCTCGCGTGGGGCTAACTCAAGCCCTGCGCCAAGACAAGCCCGACTTGAGCCGGCCCGCACGCCCACACCCGATGACCCCACGGAAGCGCCGGGCGCGCCCGTTGCTTGTCCTTGGGCTCTCTGGCACACCACGACCTCACCGCGCACGTCGCGTGTTACTGGAGCCCGCCGCCCCCGATGACTAGGGCCGCGCTCCATTTTTCTCGACCTCCCAACGCCTGTGGCGCCGCTCATACCGGCACATCGCTACCAACCCCCGCCCGCTCATGAAGATCGCCACCTGGAACGTCAACTCCCTGCGCGTGCGCCTCACGCAGCTCATCGCCTGGCTCGACCGCCACGAGCCCGACGTGGTGTGCCTGCAAGAGACGAAGGTGGTGGACGAGGACTTCCCCTCGGAGGAGCTCCAACGCGCGGGCTACGGCGTCGCCTTCTGCGGCCAGAAGACCTACAACGGGGTGGCGATCTTGAGCTCGCGGCTCTTGAAGGACGTCCAAATCGGGCTGGCGGCGCCGCCCGACGCGCCCGCCCCCAAGTACCACGAAGAGCCCCGCTTGATCGCCGCGACGGTGCGCGGCGTGCGCGTCTACTCCGCCTACGTCCCGAACGGTAAAGGCGTCAACCACCCTGACTTCGCAAAGAAGCTCGCGTGGCTCACCGATCTGCGGCGCACCGTGGCGCGTGATGTGGAGGCCGGGCTGGCCCCGAAGGGGATCGCGGTGTGCGGCGACTACAACATCGCGCCCGAAGCGCGCGACGTCCACGACCCCGAGGCGATGCAGGGGCAGCTCCATTTCCACCCGGATGAGCACGCGGCGCTGAAGCAGCTCATGAGCCTGGGGCTGGTGGACGCTTACCGGCTCCACCACCAAGCGGGCGGCGACTACAGCTGGTGGGATTACCGCATGGGAGCGTTCCGCCGCAATCACGGCCTCCGCATCGATCTCATCCTGCTGAGCGAGTCGCTGGCCGAGCGTTGCCTCACGGCGACCATCGATCGCGATGCGCGCGCGCTCCCGCAGCCCTCGGATCACGCGCCGGTGCTAGCGGAGCTCAGGCTCGACTGAGCCTCGCGCGCGCTGAGCACCCGCGCCGCCGAAACGCTCACCCGCCCCCGCTCGAACCACGCCTCGAGCCCTGGCTCGGCGGCGAACGCGCGCTCCACCTCATGGAGCCGTGGCAGGTAAACCAGCTCACGCCCCAGCCCACCGCCGCGCAGCGCGCGATCCGCGAGCTCCACCGCGGAGCCCAGATCGGCGCCGAGCGCCAGCGCCGTCTCCACCACCTCCACGAACGAGGCGCCGCTTCGCACCCAGCGCGCGGCTTGGTGGCGGAGCGCTAGCTCGAACCGCCGCGCGCCGGTGAGCAGCCCGAGCCGCCGCTCGATGAGGAGCGCGCGCCCCTCCTCGTCGTCCGCCGCGCCCCCGGTGCCCACCCGCAAGAGCCCCAACGGCTCGCTCCGCGCCCGCTCACGAGGCAGCACGTGGCCCCGCACCTCGTGCGCCGCGATCCGCCGCGCCTCGTCCGCGCTGAGCAGCACGCCAGGCCGCAAGAGCACGACCCCCTCCGCCACCGCCGCCTTCGACTGCAGCGCGGCGTCGAACATCACCCGCGCCGAGAGCCGAAGGCGCCTGAGCTCTGCCTCCACCTGACGCCCGAGGCTCTCGGGCGCCGAGGCGTCATCGCTCGCGTAGCGCGGCCCCGCTTCGGGCGGCGCCGGTTCGAGCCAGGCGGCTGACCAGACGTGCCCCTGACGACCTGCCTCGCCCCGCGGCTCGGGGAAACGCCGGAGGCAATAGTCACGCGCCGCGGGCGTGCCCAGGTGCTCCACGATGCCCGCCTCCAGCGCCAGCTCTCCGGCGCGCTGCGCGTACAGCGTCGCGAGCGGGCCCTCCGCCATGAGGTGCGTCGCGACGAGCTCGAGCGCGCCCCGAAGCTCGCTGAGGGGCGGCGCCGGGCGGAGCCGCCCCATGGGCTCACGCGGCGCGCCGCGGAGGAAGCTCTCACGGACGCGCTCGAGCTCACCCGGTGGACGCACCGGGCGCACCCGAGAGAGCAACGCGACCTCCGCCTCCGCGCGGAGCAGGAACCGAACGAGTAAGTCCCCCTCACGAACCAGCCGGCCGAAGCTCATGGGCTCGCCCTCACCCGCGCGGCGCGCCCCGAGGCGCACCGGATCGCCTCGGACGCCCACTGACAGGTTAACTGACGACTAACCACCGCGCGCCTCACCGTCGAACCCGGCGGAGAGTCGTCAGCTGAGCCGATCGAAGCATCACAGCTTGCTCGCGGCGATGTTGGCGAGCTCGCTGCGCTCCCCCTTCTGGAGCAAGATGTGCCCGGTGACGCGCTCACCGCGCAGCCGATCGGCGCTCACGCTGAGACCGTTCGTGGCGCTATCGACATAGGGGTTGTCTATTTGGAACGGATCCCCCGTCAGCACGATCTTGGTGCCCTCACCGCAGCGGGTGATCACCGTCTTCACCTCGTGGGGGGTCAGGTTCTGTGCCTCGTCCACGATCACGTACTGGTGCGGCAGGCTCCGCCCGCGGATGTAGGTGAGCGGCTCCACCTCGATTTGACCGTTCTGGAGCAGGTCATCCACGCCGCGACCGCCGCGGCGCTTGCTGCCGCCCGCGACCAACAGGAACTCGAGGTTGTCGAAGATGGGCTGCATCCACGGGCCCAGCTTCTCGTTCACGTCGCCTGGCAGGTAACCGAGGTCACGCCCCATCGGCATCACCGGGCGGCTCACGAGCAGGCGTGAGTAGGCGCCGTCCTCCACCGCCAGCCGGAGCCCCGCCGCCAGCGCCAACAGCGTCTTCCCGGTGCCGGCCATGCCCACCAAGGTGACGAGCTTGATCGAGTCGTCGAGCAGCAGGTCCAGCGCGAACGACTGCTCGCGGTTCCGAGGGCGGATCCCCATCAGCCCCTCGCGCGGCGTGAGCAGCGCCCGCACCTCACCTTTATCCGAATGGAAACGGCCAAGGGCCGTGCGCGGGCGCGCGCTGTCGTCCTTCAGCATCACGCACACGTTGGGGTAGAGGTGCAGGCCCTGCTGAGGGCTCAGGGCCCCCTCCGCGAAGAAGTGGTCGAGCTCGGCCGCGCTCACCGCGACCTCCACCACGCCGGTGTCGAGCTCGTCCGGCTCCACCGCCTGGTTCTCGTACACCTCGGTGCGGAGCCCGAGCGTATCCGCGCGGATACGCAGGTTCACGTCCATCGTGATGAAGATGGTCGGCTGGTCCGGCTGGTCGTCGCGCAGCTCGAGCGCCGTCTGCAGGATGGCGTGGTCGCCCGAGTCCGGGTGGAGCGCGATGGCGAGGACGGGCCGCCGCGCGGGCACGTGCACCCGGAGCCAACCCTCCTCCCCCACCCGCACGCCGTTCGCGAGCGAGCCCCCGCGCTCGCGCAGCGAGTCGAGCAAGCGTGAGATGGTGCGCGCGTTCCTGCCGCGCTCCGAGGTGTCGCGCTTGAACTGATCGATCTCCTCGATCACGTAGATGGGCAAGACGAGCTCGTTGTCCTCGAACTTGAAGATCGCGTGCGGGTCGTGGAGCAGGACGTTCGTATCGAGGACGTAAGTTTTCTTCATGAGGACCGAGCTCGAGTCGTGCAGCCGTCAGGGCGACTGATAGAATTCAGGATCATTCATCCGCGAGCGCCTTGAGGCCGCAGCGCTCGCCCTTGGGGGCGGCGCCAGCAGCCGCGACACGCCCGCAGCGGTGCTTCGGGACCGGCTTGCTCCCATCCGCCTGAGCGCCGGGCTTGTCGGCAGCCGCGCTGTCGGCCGACTCGTCCGTGTCGCTGTCGTCAGCCTCGTCATCGTCGGCGTCAGCGTCGTCGGCGGGGCCCGCCTCATCACCGGTCTCCTCCTCGTCCTCCTCGTCGAGCTCGAGCTCGTTGTCATCGGGGAGCGGCAGGAACGGCAGCCCCGCGCCGGGCGGAGCGGGCGGGTAGACGGACTCGGGCGCGGTGCGACTGCAGCCGAGCGCCAGCACCAGCGCGCACAGGCTACCGAGGAGGTGGCCCAGCGCACGACGGTCGAGCGCACGACGGCCAGGAGCACGGCGGCCTGAGCCGGGCGCGGGGGTGAGTGGCATGGGCGTAGTCTCGCGAATCGCCTCGTGCCTGCCAACCCAGCGCGCGAAAGCGCCCGCTCCACGGCAGCGCCAGGATCCGAAGATTCCACGTGAGCTTCTTTTTTTGGGGGTTTGGCATCGCGCTGCCAGGCGCTGAAAAAGTCGATGGGCGGGGCGCTGCCAGGTGCCGGATTGGCCCGCTGCCCGGCGCTCAAGTACGGTGGGCACGTGACGTCAGGGCCGCGTGGATCCTCCGGGGTGACGCCGGAGCCGAGCGGGGCCATGGGGCTCCGCGGCTGGCTCCTGCCGCTCGGCAGCCTGATCTACGTGGGGCTGTCCACGGCGCTCACGGACCAGGGCCTCCGCGGCTTCAGCTGGGTCTTGGTCCTGCCCGCTTTGGTGTGGGGTTGGCGCAGGACGCGCGCGCCCGAGTCGGGGGTGGACTCGATCGATCCGGCGACGCGCTCCGGCGTGCGCGCCGCGATGTGGGGCGCCGCTTTGTGGCTCGTCGCGCGCGCGGGCCCCGCGGGTGAGCCGGGGCTCGACGCCGCCGCCAACGTGGGCGTCGCCACCCTCGCGGTCGGCATCTTGGTCGCCTTGGCGCGCGTGCCGAGCCCGCCGGGGCTGCTCGCGCCACCGCGACAGGCGCGCTCCCTGGACGCGGCGGCCCTGGTCGCCTTCCTGTGGGGGATCGCCGTGATGCTGCCGCTCATGCGCGCGCTGGCGCCGGTCGCCGCCAGTCGCCTCGATCCGGTGGCGAGCGACTACGCCAGCGCCACCGCGGGCATCGGGAGCTTGCTGGTGCTGGTGGCGGCGAGCTGGCGCGCGCGGGTGCTCCGGCGACTCGAGCTCGGCGTCGCCGATCGGGCGCACGGCGCCTTCATGCTCAGCTTGACGGCGTTCCTGGTCGCGGTCCCCGCGGCGCTGCTCGATGTGGCGCCGCCCGATCGGGTGCTACCGATCGCGATGATCCTCGCGGCGCTCAGCGTGAGCTGGACGCTCCTGGTGCCGGATCCTCAGGCGGTCAGCCGCGCGCTGCGGGGCATCGTGGTGATCACGCTGCTCGGCGCGCCCATCGCGCTGATCGCAGGATTTGCCGCGCGGCAATTACCCGAGCACGCGGGCTCGCTGGTGCTCGCGGCGGGCGCGCTGTGCGTCGCGGTGGGGCTGCTCGCCAAGAGCGTGGCGCGCCCGCTGTCGCCGGAGCAGACGCGTTGGCTCACGGCGCTCGACGCCGCCACGGAGGACGCGCTCTCCCCCGAGCCCATCACCGCCCTGAAGCGCACCCTGACCGCCCTGGGCGCGCTCTCGAACGTGCCCACCAGCCGCCCGGAGCTGTGGCAGCTCGACCCACCGGAGGTGCTCCACGTGGACGTCGCGGGCTACCTCCACGAAGCCACCGCCGACGCGCCCCGCGCGCTGTACGAGCTAGCCACGGAGGAGCCCGAGCGCACCCTTCGCGCCGAGACGCTGCGCGCGCTGCAAGTCCGTCGACCTGACGTACGCCCGCTGCTCGGCTGGCTCGAGGCGCGCGGCGCGTTCAGCGTCACCGTGATCAGCGACGAAGATGGCCCCGCGGGCCTCGTGCTGCTGCCGCGCGGCGCCCGCAGCGCGCCGATGAGCCTCGCCGAGGCGCGCGCCGTAAGAAACCTCGCAGACCGCCTGAGCGCGCTGATGGAAGTTGCCTCGGCGCTCAGCCGCTCACGGCAACGCGAGGAGCGCGCCGCCGAAGCGCTCGGCACCGCGCTCGAGGCGAAGGACCGGCTCCAGGCGGCGCTCGACGCCGCTGCCGACGCCAACCGTCAGCACCCCGAGCTATTAGCCCAGTCGCTGATCGGCGCTGGCTACAGCCCCGCGGCGCGCGCGGCGCTCGATCGGCTGACCCAGCTGCTCGAGCGACCCCAGGGCGCGACCCACCCCGCGCTGCTCCTCGAGTACCCGCAGGGCACCCCGGCGGTCCCTTGGGCGGCCAAGGCGCACCTGGAGGGCGCCGACCCAGGCGCGCGCTTCGTGGTGATCGACGCGGCCCGCAGCGAGTACCACCAGCTCGAGACGTGGCGCGGCGCGCGCTCCCCGTTCTTGCTCGCCCACGCCGGCACCTTGGTGATCCAAGACGCCGCCGCGCTCCCCAGCGAAATCCAAGACGAGCTGGCGGCCCCCACGGACTGCACCCTGCTCCTGACCCGCGCGCAGCCCAGCGCTCGGCGCGGCGAGAGCCCCAGCGGGCGGCAGGGCCCCCAGCTGAGCTCACTGCTCGCGGCGCGGGTCGGGGAGCGCATCGTCAGTATTCCTTCTCTGATCGATCGCGCGGAGGATCTCAGGCCCATGCTGCTCGAGCGCCTGGCGCGCGAAGGCCTTCGTCAGCGTGGCGAACCACTCAGCGCCGAGGGCCGCGTGGTCGCGCTGCTCATCGAGCACGCCTGGTCAGGCAACGAGCGCGAGCTCGACGCCTGGGTGGAGCGCCTGGTGCAGACCGCGCTGACCAGCGTGGTGACGGTCGCCGATCTCGCCCGCGCCGGCTTCCGCCCCGACCCCCCCGAGCCCCCTCCGAGACCCACCAGCGAGCTGCCCCAGCTGACCACCGGCGGCGACCTCCTCACACCCCTCCCGCTGCCCACCCGAAGGCGCCCCGCCCAACGCCGACGCCGCTGAGGCTCCTGCCGCCGCGGCATACTGCGTCTCAACCCACCCATCAGCGGTTGGCAGATCGGAATGGGGTTGGACGGCACCGAGCCCCACGGCCGTGAGCTACCACCGCTCCCAGCGACGAACTGAGCGACGCTTCGGCGGCAAACTGATCTAGGCTGACGGGCGATGGACGGTCAGTGCCTCGGGGGTCGCTTCCAGATCGAGCGGGAGGTAGGGCGCGGGGGGGTCGGCGTCGTGTACCGCGCGGAGGATCTCGAGACAGGGCGCGCCGTGGCGCTCAAGGTGGTGGCCGCCGAGGTCGGGATGGCCCCGGAGGAGGAGGCGCGCTTGGTGCACGAGGGGCGGCTGCTCGCGGAGCTCAGCCACCCCAGCATCGTGCAGGTGATCGCCAGCGGCGTGCTGCCGGAGAGCGGTCAGCCGTTCTTGGCGATGGAGTGGCTCGAGGGGGAGGATTTGGCAGCTCGTCAGGCGCGCTGCCCGCTCAGCCTCGGGGAGGCCGTGGAGCTCACGATCCACGTCGCCCACGCGCTCGCCGCGGCGCACCAGGCGGGCGTCATCCACCGCGACATCAAGCCGGGCAACATCTTCCTGGTCTCGAACAGCGGCGCCACCAGCTTCGGCGCGCTGCCCAAGCTGGTCGACTTCGGCGTCGCCCGAAGCGACGACAGCCAGGTCCTCCACACCGGTGACATCGTAGGAACACCTGACTACATGTCACCGGAGCAAGCGCGGGGTGACGCGGCGGTCGACGCGCGCAGCGACATCTACTCCCTCGGCGCCACGTTGTTCGAGCTGATCGCTCGCCGCCCACCGCACGTGGGCCCGAGCCCCATCGCCACCCTGGCGCGCCTGGTCACCACCTCGGCGCCGCGCCTCAGCGAGATCCGCCCGGAGGTACCCGAGGCGCTCGATGATCTCGTCTACCGCATGCTGGCGACCAGCCCCGCGGAGCGCCCGGGCTCCGCCGCCGAGCTCGCGACCTTGCTCGAGCGCTCGCTCGCCGACGCGCAGCGCGTGACGGGGCTCGGCGCCAGCGAGGGCGTGGTGTCGCAGCGGCTGGGGTCGAGCGCCTCACGCCTGCTCACCAGCATCGTGGCGATCCACTTCAGCAAGGGCTCCAGCCGTGAACGCGCGCTGGATTTGCTGCGCGCGCGGGGGGCCGACGCGGTGCCGCTCGGTCAGGACGCGATCGTCGCGCACCTGGGCGCGCGCCGCGCGGTGGGCACCGAGGCCACCACCGCGCTCGAGCTGGGGCGGCGCCTGGCGCGCGTCGGCGCGCGGGTGGGGATCGCCACCGGGCGCGCGCGGGTGAGCCTCCACCACGACTCGGGGGCGGTGAAGCCGATCGGGGAGGTGGTCGACCGCGCCTCGTCGCTCGCGCGTGAAGCGGAGCTGGGGCAGACCCTCGCCGACACCACCACCGCGGAGCTCGGGCGCGGGCGCTACGAGTTCTTGAGCCGCGACGACGGCTCCTCGGTGGTGGGTGAGCTGCTCAAGGGCGGGCAGCGCGTGGGCGGGGCGCCGTTCGTGGGGCGCGATCGTGAGCTGAACAAAATCCTCAGCGCTTTCGAGCGCGCGCGCGAGGAGCGCACGCCGGTGGTGGTCAGCGTGAGCGGGCCGCCGGGGATCGGGAAGACGCGGCTCCGCCGTGAGGTACTCGCGCGGCTGAGCGGCAGCACGCGGGTCATCCTCCAGCGCAGCGACGCCTATGGTCAGGGTCACGCCCTGGGCGCCGCGGCGGACGTGGTGCGCAGCATCATCGGGCTCGCCAAGGGCATCACCGCGGAGGAGGCGCGCGAGGCGCTCGACGCGCGGCTGACCGATCACGCGCAAATAGGCGACGAGGCCCGCGCCTCCATCGCGCGCATGCTCGCGAACCAAGCCTTGCCGGAGGGCACGGATCCGCGCGGCGCGCGCGACGTGCTGTGGCTGGGGATGACCGAGCTGGTGATGGCGGTGGTGCGCGCGGAGGCGACCATCGTGGTGCTGGAGGACACGCAGTGGGCGGACCCCGAGAGCGTCGACTTCGTGAACCACCTGCTCGGACGCGCGGCGGGGCTGCCGCTGATGGTGCTGTTCCTGGTGCGCCCGGAGTTCTGGCAGGTGGAGGGGCGGCTCACGGGGCGTGACCACGTGCGGGTGGAGCTGAAGCCGCTGTCGCCCCAGGCAACGCTCGCCATCGCTCAGGCGCTGATGGGTGAGCGCGCGAGCGAGCTGGTCTCGGAGCAGATCGCGCAGCAGTCAGCTGGGCTACCTTTGTTCGCGGAGGAGCTCGCGCGGCTCGCCGCGGCGGGGCGCGACACCGCGCGCGCCCCCACCATCGAGGCGGCGATCCAAGTCAGCCTGGACGCGCTGAGCGAGTCCTCGCGCGACGCCGTCGGGCGCCTGAGCGTGTTCGGCACCAGCTGCTGGGACGCGGGGCTCGAGGCGCTGGGGGTCCCCGACGCCGAAGCGCTGATGCGCGAGCTGGCGGCGGCGGAGATCTTGGTGGAGCAAGCGGCGAGCCGCTTCGGCGAGGCGCGCGAGTGGGCGTTCAAGCATGCCCTGGTGCGCCAGGTGGCCTACGACTCGCTGGGGGAAAAGGAGCGCCAAGAGCTCCACGCGCTGGCCGCGGGCTGGCTCGCCTCCGTGGGGGAGGACGCGGCGACCGTCGCCGGGCACTACGACCGCGGCGGGGAGCATGAACAGGCCGCGGCGCACTGGGAGCGCGCCGCTCAGCGCGCCCTCGCCGCCAACGCGCTGAGCGACGCGCTGCAAATGGCCGAGCGCGCGCTGGCCTTCGCCGAGAACCGTCAGGAAGGCTTCCGAAGAGCGCTCTACCTGGACGAAGCCTGGGCGCGCCTGGATCCGCGCGCCAGCGATCGCGAGACCAGCGTGGGGGAGCTGGAGGCCAATGTTTATGACGAGGCGAGCGCGCTGCGCGCCGAAGGCGCGCGGGCGCGTTACGACGCCGCGCGCGGCTCGGGTACCGACGTCACCGCGCGGCTGCTCTCCATCCGTGAGCGCGCGCGCGCGCTGGGGCTGAGCGACGAGGAGGTGCGCTCCACCGCGGTGGCCGCCTCACGCCTGGCGTTCGCCGGACAGTTCGAGGAGGCGGAGGCCGAGGCGGCGCAGCTGCTCGCGCTGGCCGAAGAAGGTGGGCACTTGGCGGCGGCGGTGGACGGCTGGCAAACGCGAGCCATCCTGCGGCAAACGTTGGGTCAGCTGAGCGCCGCGTTGGACGCCCGCCGCAGCGCGGTGCGCGCCGCCGAGCGCGCCGGGCTGAAGGAGCGTGAGGCGATGCTCACCACCAACTTGGGCTTTGCCCTGACGACCATCGGGGCGCGCAAGGAGGCGCGCAGCTCACTCGAGGCGGGCTACGCCTTGGCGGAGGCGATCGGTAGCCGCGGGGCGGTGCGCCACGCGCAGATGAACCTGCTGGGGTTCGCGGCGACGTTCGGCGGCGACAAGCGCTTGGATGGTTACTTGGCCGAGCCGCGCGCCGCGGCGGACGCCGCGGCGAGCGGCGCCTGGGTGTCGACGGATCGCAGCAACCTCGGGGTGCTGTTCTATCGCGGTTGGGAGCTGCTCCGGAGCGGCGCGGACGTCACCCTCGGCGCGCGCGCGCTGCTCAAGCTCTCGGCGGAGGGTTATCAAGCCTCGGGGAACCGCGATTTACTCCCGGTCGCGCTCGCGGTGTGGGGCGAGGCCGAGCGCCGCGCCGGCGACTTACCGCGCGCTTTGGAGCTGACCGAGCGCGCCGCGGAGCTGCTCGCCGCGGGGGCGCACAGCTTGCTCAATGAGAGCACCGTGTTCCTCGCGCTGCACGACGCCGCGGCGGAGGCGGGTGACTTGGAAGCGGCGCAGAACGCCGTGCGCCGCGGCCTGCCGCACTTGGCGCAGCGACTCCAGGGGCTCAGCCGCACCTCGTACGCCCGCCTGTTCTTGAGTGAGCTGCCGGACAACGCGGGCCTGCTCGACGCCGCCGAGGGCTATGGGTTGATCCCAGACAGCATCCAGCGCGTGCTGGAGCGCGGCGCGAGCTAGCTGATGCCTGAGCCGAACAGCGCGAACCTGAAGCACCACGCGAGAGGTGGCCAGTGACGCTGACCGCTAGCCAACCCCCCAAAACCCTCTACGCAAAGCAGCCTGAGTCAGCCAAGCGAGCTAACCACGCAGCGCCCCAGAGTCAGCTAAGCAACCTAACCGCGCAGCGCCTCAGAGTCAGCCACGCGAGCCAACCACGCCTCAGAGTCAGCCGCGCGAGCTAACCGCGCAGCGCTTCGCCGATGCGACGGCAGGCCTCGGTGAGGCGCGGTGGATCTTCGATCAGCGCGAAGCGTACGAAGCCCTCACCACCCGGGCCGAAGCCGGTGCCAGGCGCCACCGCCACGTGGGCGCGCTCGATCAGCCTATCGCCCACCTGAGCCGCCGTGAGGCCTGACCACACGCTGGGGAGGGGCGCCCAAATGAACATGGTGCCGCTGGGCTCGCTCACGTTGTCCCAGCCGGCGCTGCGCAGCCCCTCGGCGAGCGCCGTGGCGCGGCGCTGATACAGCGCGCGCATCTCGCTCACCAGCGCGTCACCGTGCTCGAGCGCCCACGCCGCCGCCACCTGCAGCGGGATGAAGGTGCCGTAATCCATGTACGTCTTCAGGTGCCCGAGCGCGCCGATCATCCGCTCTTGCCCCACCATGTACGCGATGCGCCAACCGGGCATGTGGTAGCTCTTCGACATGGAAAAAACCTCCACCGCGAAGGACTTCACCTCCTCTACCGGAACACCGCAATCGAAGATGCTGGGCGCGTAGCGGCTCGCGAAATCGAGATCCGCATAGGCCAGGTCGTGCAGCAGGAGCGCGCCGCTCTTTTGCACCACGCGCACCAAATCACCGAGCGCTTGCTTCGTCACCACGGCGCCGGTGGGGTTCTGAGGGTAATTGGCGATCACGAGCTTCACGCGGCCACCCTTGGCCTCCACGCGCGCGATGGCGTCAGCCACGGACTTGGCAGGATCCACCCCGGGGCCCGACGCATAACCCTCCACGCTGGCGCCCGCGATGCCTGGAGCGCCCGCGTGGATGGGATAACAAGGGTCTGGCACCACGGCGTAATCACCGCGATCGAGGATGGCGAGGCACAGGTGACTGATGCCCTCCTTCGCGCCCATGGTGACGATGACCTCCCGATCGAGATCGAAGCGCGCGCCATAGCGCCGCTCGTACCAAGCGCCGATCGCCGCGCGCAGCGCCGGGAAGCCGCGCCCTGGGTGGTAGCGGTGATGGCTGCCGACGTCGGCGGCGGCGTGGAGCTGATCGACGATGGCCTGCGGGGTCGGGTGATCGGGGTTGCCGAGACCCAGATCGATCAGGTCGGCGCCGCTCGCGCGCACGCGCGCTTTGAGCGCGTCGGTGGCGACGAAGGCGTAAGTCGGGAGGGCTTCAGCGCGGGGGAAAGACCAGCTCGTCATCGCGCGCGGACTTATCACGGCGCTCAGAGCGCGACTACCGATGCGCTCGATGGGAGACCGCTGCCTCACCGTCGTGCGCCTCGAGCAGGCGGTGCGGCCATATGAAGCGGTCACGGGACGCGGCCATACGAAGCAGCCACGCGAAGTCATGCCACGCCCGTCCGAAGCCGCGAAGTCGCGACGGAGTAAACGACGCAGCGCGTCGGACGGAGGTTTGCTACCCTTGGGGTACCTTGGCCCACCTCTCCCGCTCCACCGCCCGCACCCTCTGGCTTGGCGCGCTCGCGCCGCTCACCCTCGCCTGCACCTTGGATGGCGCAGGCACCGGGGAAATCCGCTTGATTCAAGCGGGCGGCACCGGCGCCGAAGCGGGCACCACGGAGGTCCCCTTGGGTGGTCAGGGCGGGTTCCTGACGGGTGGCGTCGGCGGCTCGGGCGGCAGCGGCAACGGGGGCTCCGGCGCGGGGGGCAGCGCCTGGGGGGGCAGCGGGGGCTCGGGCAACAGTGGCGCTTCGGGTGGCACCGGCGCCGTCGCGGGCGCGGGGGGCTCCGTGGGAGGCGCGGCGGGCACCGGCGCGACCGGAGGCACCGGCGGCACGACGACGACCGGGGGCTCGGGCGCGGGGGGTAGCGGCGCAGGTGGCAGCGGCGCTGGTGGTAGCGGCGCGACGGGGGGAAGTGGAGCAGGCGGCAGCGGCGCGACCGGTGGTACGGGGGCCACGGGCGGGACGGGTGGCTCGGGTGGTACGGTGACCTGCCCGGGTGGGAGCACGGCCTTCGGGAACAGTTGCTACGAGCTGTACACCGACGCGGTGAGCTGGAGCACCGCGCGTGATCGGTGCGCAAACAGCAACGGACACCTCGTCACCATCACCTCTCAAGCGGAGAACGACTTCGTTCAAGGCATGGCGGTGGCCGCTGGAGCCAACATCTGGATCGGCGCGAATGATACGCGGAGCTCGAATCAGGCCTGCACTGGCAGCTCCCCCTACAGGTGGGTGACTCATCCCAATGAGTCGTTCCCCGGCGCTGATTGGGGGGACAACAGCCGCAACTGGGCGGCCGGCGAGCCCAACTGCGCGAGGAAGTGGCAGAACAACGATTGGCGCTACGAGCACTGCGCGACGCTGTACCGCAACGACGGCAAATGGAACGACACCTACTGCAACGACAGCTATGCGTACGTCTGCGAGTTCGACCCCATCTGACAGCCTCCTTCACCATCAGTGCCGCGCGACGCTAATGCTGGCGTGGCGCTCAGGCGCGGTGCCGTCCAACCTCCAAAAAATCCGAGCCCTAACTCGACTGGCCCGCGCCCTGGCTTGGCAATCGTCAGCGGGGCTGACGTAGCAACCCGGCGTGACCTATCGTCAGCGGGCCTGACGTAGCAACCCGGCGCTAAAACCGGCGGCTGCGTCCGCTGCGCGCCTCCGCCACCACCTGGGTGTCCTGCTCCTTCTTCAGGAGCACGCCGGCGAAGGGCAGCTCACGCTTGATGCGATCGGCGGCGACGCCCGAGCGCGCGAGCACCGCGATCCAATCGACTAGCTCACTGGTGCTCGGGCGCTTCCTCACCCGCGGCGTCGCGCGCAGATCGTAGAAGGCGGCGATCGCTTGGTCGGCCAGCTCATCGTCCACCGTGGGGTGATGCACGCGCACCACGCGCTTCATCAGCTCCGGCTCCGGGAAGTCGATGAAGTGGAACACGCAGCGCCGCAGGAAGGCGTCCGGCAGCTCCTTCTCGTTGTTGCTGGTGATGATCACCACCGGGCGCTGCGCCGCGACCACCTCATCCCCCGTCTCGCTCACCTGGAAGCGCATCTGATCGAGCTCGTGGAGCAGGTCGTTCGGGAACTCGAGATCGGCTTTGTCCACCTCGTCAATCAACAGGACCACTCGCTCCTTCGCGGCGAAGGCGCGCCCCAGCGGGCCGTGCTTGATGTAGCGACGGATGTCCTTCACCCCTTCGCCATCCACGTCCCCGAAGCGCGCGTCGTACAAACGCTGCACCGTGTCGTAGACGTACAAGCCATCTTGCGCGCGGGTGGTCGACTTGACCGGCCAGTGGATCAGCGGGCTGGAGAGCGCCTCGGCCACCGCGGTGGCGAGCAGCGTCTTCCCCGTGCCCGGCTCGCCCTTGACGAGCAGCGGGCGCTCCAGCACGAGCGCCGCGTTCACGGCGGACTCCAGGGCCGGATCGGTCAGGTAGGTTGCGGTCCCGGTGAATAGCCTCGGCTCAGTCACGGGGTCGCTCTAGCACGAACTTCGCGAAGGAGGGCCCCTCTCGAATCAGCTCGTAGGCGTCGCGAGCCTCCGCGGGGTTTGGGGTTTGGGGGGTGCACTCCCTCCAGACATCCTACGCGCATCTCCATCGGACGCTGGCTCTGCTACGGGTGGCGTGGTGATCACGGTCGTCGACCTCACGGGAGGATCCGAGCGTCCTTGAAGAGCGCTTCCCGCTTCGGGCGGCGTTGAAGAGCCGGTTAGACGGCACCGCACCTGGAGCGCACCGCCAGCCGAGGCGCCCGGCACCTTTGCGCGCCGCGCGTTCCGTGTCAGTCCCAGCGGAGCAGCGATGCAGCGTTACGAGATCCGAGGAGCCGGACCGCAGGACGAAGACGCCCTGCTCGCGCTCGCGCGCTTCCTCAACTCCGTCAACCTCCCGAACGATCGTGAGTCCATCCGGCGCCTGCTCATGGGCTCGGAGGCGAGCTTCTCCGGCGCGGTGCCGCCAGCCCAGCGGCGCTACGTGTTCGTGCTGTGGGATTTGGTGGAGCAGCGCGCCGTGGGGACCTCGATGATCGTGGCCCAGCACGGCCAGCGTGAGGCGCCGTACATCTACTTCGACGTCATCCCCGAGGAGAAATACTCCCACGCCGTCGATCGCCACTTCAATCATCAGCTGCTCCGCCTCGGCTTCTCGTACGATGGCCCGACGGAGCTGGGTGGGCTGGTGGTGGATCCGAGCTACCGCAAAGCGCCCGAGCGCCTCGGACTGCTCATCTCCTACGTGCGCTTCCTGTTCATCGCGGCGCGGCGCGGCGACTTCAAGGACGAGCTCATCGCCGAGCTCTTGCCGCCCTTGCTCCCCGACGGCACGAGTCACCTGTGGGAGGCGCTCGGGCGCCGCTTCACCGGGATGAGCTACGCCGAGGCGGATTTCCTCTCGAGCCAAGACAAAGCCTTCATTCGGGATCTGTTCCCCTCGGGCGTGATCCACGCGAGCCTGCTCAGTGAGGACGCGCAACGCGTGATTGGTCAGGTAGGCGCCCAAACCAAGGGGGTGGAGAAGATGCTGCGGCGCATCGGCTTCACCTACGCCGAGCGCGTCGATCCGTTCGACGGTGGGCCGCACTTCATCGCCGACACCGACCGGGTCACCCTGGTCAGGCACACCCTCGCCCTCCCCACCGCGGTGGCGCCTGGTGACGCCGGAGTGATCCACCTCGTGGGGCGCCTCACGGACGCTCCTCCCTACTTCACCGCGCTGCGCGTCCCCGCGGTGATCGAGGCCGGCGCAGTGAAGCTCACGCGCGAGGACCAGGAGCAGCTCGGGGCCACCCCGGGCGAGCCCGTGTACGCCCTCCCGCTCTCCCCGCGTGCTACGCTCGCGTCAGACGCCGAGCGCGCTCGGCCCGAGGGCAGCGCCGAGCAAGGCGAGGAGCAGGCAAGCTCGTGAGCAAACAACGACCCCCTGGCTACCCTGACGCCCCTGGCTGGCCGCCGGCGGCGGAGGGTCCCCCCACCACGCGTTACCCTCACGGCTACCAACCGCCAGACTCCGGCGAGCTCGCCGCGCCCTCAGCGGTGCCGCCACCCCCGGTCACCCCGCCGGTGAGCGCCCCCACTGGCTGGGACACCACTCGCGTCATCCCGCAGAGCCAGGCGCCGTCCTCCGACTTCGAGCGCACCATCGCCCAGAGCGACTTGGGGCAGCGCACGATCTCCATCGCGTCGCCGCTCGGGCACACGCAGCTTCTCCACCCGGAAATGGCGCCGGGCCCCGACTCCGGCGCGCGCCTCGTCGCGTCGCAAGCGAGCACTCAGGCGGTGTACGGCGCCGAGCTCCACCCCCAGGCCCCCGAGTGGATGCGCATGGGGCGGCTCCTCGCGCTGCAAATCGAGGACGCCATCGCGCGCGGTCAGGGGGACGCCACGACTCAGGCCGCCATCACCCGCGCGTGGTACGCGTGGCAGCTCGGCGGCTACAGCGCGCAGCAGCTGAAGGACGTGGCGACCAACCTGATGCGCGCCTACAAAATGGCGCGCCAGGCCCCGAGTGAGCACCGCGACGCGGTGGTGAACGACTCGGCGGGCGTCGTGTACTCCACGCTCCCCCCCGTGGTGCGCGAGCACTGCGATCGCACCCGCGTGCTGATCGCGCTGCAGCTGATGATGGAGTACGAGGATCCTCGCTCGGCGCGCTTCGAGGGCCTGGCCGTGGTGCTCTCCTGGACCGACCAAGCGCGCAGCCTCGGCAAGCAAGCGCTCGCGGCCGTCTTGGGCGAAGGCTGACCGTCGTCCTCCAGGCGCGCACATCACCGCCCTGTCTTCGGGTTTTGGGGGTTTGGCAGCGCCCCTCACGGCTCGTCAGCCGTCAAGTCAACTAAGCTGACGGCACCTCAGGTGCCACAGCTCCCCCGCCCACCCCAACCGCAGCGCTCTGCCGCGCGGCGTGGTGCTCGCCCTGGTTGTCCTGCTCCACCTTGCCGTCACGCATCCGCACCACCCGCGGCATGCTCTCGGCGAAGGCGAGGTTGTGAGTGACGACGACCACCGTCGTGTTGTGGCGCGCGTTGATCTCGAAGAACAAATCGTGGATGGCGCTGCCGGTGGAGGTGTCGAGGTTGCCGGTCGGCTCGTCCGCCAGGATGAGCGCGGGCGCCAGCACCAAGGCGCGCGCCACCGCGACGCGCTGCTGCTCACCGCCGGAGAGCTCGCCGGGGCGGTGCGTGGCGCGCTCCTTGAGGCCCACCTCCTCCAGCAGCGGCAGCGCCCGCTCCGCCATCTCCTTGCGTGAGCGCCCCTGAATGAGCCCCGGCATCATCACGTTCTCGAGCGCGTTGAACTCCGGCAGCAGGTGGTGAAACTGAAACACGAAGCCAATCTTCTGGTTTCGCACCGCGGCGAGCCGCGTGGAGCTCATGGTGGTGAGCTCCTCACCATCCAAGCGAATCGACCCCGACGTCGGGAGGTCCAGCGTGCCCATGCAGTGGAGCAGGGTGCTCTTACCCGCGCCGGACTGCCCCACGATGGCGAGGATCTGCCCGGCCTCGATCACGAGGTCGATGCCCTTCAGCACGTCCAGCGTGCGCCCCATGTGCTGGAACGACTTCTTCAAGCCCGAGATGACGACGAGCGGCTCTGCCATGATTCAACTCCAGCCCCTTGACGTAGCGCGTCCCCACAGGCGCTGCCTCCAAACACGAGCGGCATCATATTTCCTCGCGGAATCAACCATGCGGCCCTGAAGAGCCATGCGGCCCTGAAGAGCCATGCGGCCCTGAAGAGCGCCGGCGCCGGCGCGGCGAGCGGCGCCCCTACTCATAGCGGATCCCGTCCACTGGCCGGAGCCGGCTCGCGGCGGACGCCGGGTAGATGGTGGCCAGCGTGGTGACGAGCATCGCGCACAGCGCGATCAAGAGGTAGTCCGTCACGTTGATGCTGATGGGGAGGCGATCCACGTAGTAAACGTCAGGATCCAAGCGCGCCCCGGAGACCTTCAAGGCGATGCAGGCCATGGCGCCGGTGACCACACCGAACACGGTGCCTATCGCGCCGATGATCATGCCCTCGCTCATGAAGATCGCCAAAATCACCCGATCTGAAGTGCCCACCGCCTTCAAAATCGCGATTTCCTTGCTCTTCTCCGTCACCATCAAGAGCAGCGTGCACACGATGCAGAAGCTCGCGACGATGCAGGCCAGGAACAAGATCACGAAGGTGACTATTTTCTCCAGCTCGAGCGCGCTGAACAGGCTCCGGTTGAGCTCCTTCCAGTCGCGCACCCGCACGTCATCGCGGCTCAGCGCCTTGACGATGGCGGGCCCCACCACCCCCACGTCCTCCTCGCGCGAGAGCTTCACCTCGATGCTGGTCACCTGCTCACCCAGGTCGAGGAAGCGCTGCGCCACCCCGATGTCCACGTAAGCGAAGCTCGAGTCGTACTCGTACATGCCGGAGTAGAAGATGCCCGCCACCCGGAACTTACGGGTGCGCGGCATCACCCCCATGGGCCCCAGCTCCCCCAGCGGCCCCACCAGGGTGATCTCGTCGCCCACCAGCGCGTTCAGCGTCTTCGAGAGCTCGCGCCCGATGATGATGCCCGGGTACACCTCGGGCGCGCTGTCGTCGCCGACCGCGACCTTGCGCTGCCAGTCGGCGATGGGGCCCTTGTAATAAGGACGCCCGCCGGGGCCGTAGCCGATGATCTCATCCGGCGCGAGCCGCGTGAGCTTGCTCGGATCCACCAAATACTCGAAGCGACCCGCCTCGATGTTGTCAATCAGGTCGATTACCTGACCAATGCTCTCGGTGTCGACGCCCTTCAGCATCACGCCGCCGGTGTTGGAGTGGCTCGAGGCCATCGCCTCCCCCGCGGCGATCGGGCTCGCCGCGTGGACGCCGGGCACCCGCCGCGCGGCGTCGATGCTCTCACGCCAGCCGCCGAACCCCCCGATCTCGGTGGCGGCGATGTGGATGTGCGCGTTGTTCCCGAGGATCTTGCGCTTCAGGTCCTGCCCGAAGCCGCCCATGATGCTGATCACCGCGCACAAGGCGAAGGTGCTCACCGCCACGCCCGAAATAGACAGGATGCTGATGACCGTCAGGAAGCCGCTCTTGCCTGAGCGCACGTGACGCGCGGCGATGTAGCCCTTGAAGCCCGAGCGCTCGATCAGGTCGAGCAGGCGCGGGATGGCGAGCCCCAGCGCGCCGATGGTGAAGCAGATCACCGACAGCGCGGCGCCGCCGCGCACCGCCTGGTGCCACCACACGAAGGCGCGCCCCTGCTGCTCCGGCAGCAGCCAAGCGACGACGCCGAAGCTCAGGGTGCCGAGCAGGCCGAGCAGCGTCATCCCGATCAGCACCGCGCGGCGCCCGCGGGTGCTCATGCGGCGGATCCAGCGCACGAGCAGGTACAGCACCACCGCCACCAGGACGGCGATCAGACCAATCCGCCCCGCCAGACCCAGCGAGCCCACCAGCCACGCCGTCAGGCGCTGGAACCACGACGGCTCCGCCGCTCCAAGCAAACCCAGCGGCCCTGCCGCCAGCCAGGCGAGCCCCACGTCCGGCAGCGCCGCCAGCGGCAGCGTCAGCTCAGTGAGGCTCGCGGCGTTCATCCCGCCTCGGGCCGCAGCAGCGGGAAGGCGATCACGTCGCGGATGGAGGCCTGCCCCGTGAGCAGCATCACCAGGCGATCGACCCCGAGCCCGAAGCCCGCCGCCGGCGGCATGCCGTACTCCAGCGCGCGGATGTAGTCCGCATCGTAGTCCATCGTCTCGTCCTGGCCGCGCGCCTTCTTCTCCACCTGAGCGCGGAAGCGCGCCGCCTGATCATCCGGATCGTTCAGCTCACTGAACGCGTTGCAGATCTCGCGGCCATCCACGAACAGCTCGAAGCGATCCGTGAGGCTCGGCTCCGCGTCGCTGCGGCGCGCCAACGGCGACACCTCGAACGGGTAATCCGTGATCAAGACCGGTACGCTGTGCTCACCGCTCTCCGAGCGGTAGTCCTCCGTGAGGAACGGCTCCGCCAGGTACTCGTAGGCCGCGAACAGGCGCTCCCCGTCGCTGTCGCAAGCCGCCAGCCCCTGGCGCAGGTTCTTCCAGTCCACGCGCCCGCTGCGCTCGTTCGACTTCGCCCAGCGACGCACCCGCTCATCGCCCGCGGCGCGCTCCGCCTCCGAGAGGCCCTCCGTCAGCGCGATGGACCCAAGCTCGCTCGCGATCCAAGCGTTCACCCGCGCTCGCAGCTTGGCCCTGATCTCACCTGACTCAGCGGCCGGCATCTCAAGCACCTCCGCCCAATAGAGCCCGTCCACCTCAGACGCGATGCCCATCGACACCAACGCGCGCGCCACCGCCACGTGCATCGGCACCCGCGCGAAGGGCTCACTCAGGGTGAAGCGCCGCTCGGCGCGCCACGCGGCATAAGTCGCCGCACGACCGCGCCGCGTGAGCCCTGCCTCCAGCGCGGCGTCCACATGGCGAAACAAGGCCTCCGCCATGTCCATCAGCACCCGGTAGTCCGCGTAGGCCCGATAGAACTCGAGCATCGTGAACTCGGGGTTGTGCCGCGGGCTGATGCCTTCATTGCGGAAGCAGCGCGCGAACTCATACACCCGCTCGAAGCCGCCCACGAGCAGGCGCTTCAAGTACAGCTCCGGCGCGATGCGCAGGTAAAGCTGCATGTCCAGCGTGTGGTGGTGCGTCTCGAACGGGCGCGCCGCCGCGCCGCCCACCAGGGGGTGCAGCGTGGGCGTCTCCACCTCGAGGAAATCTTCCCCATCCAAGTAGCTCCGCAGGCCCTGGATGATGAGCGTGCGCGCCACCATCACCTGCTTGGCCTCCGCGTTGACGGCGAAATCCACGTAGCGGCGCCGATAACGCAAGTCCACGTCCGACAGGCCGTGCCACTTGTCCGGCGGCGGGCGCAGCGCCTTGGTGACCAGCTTCAGGCGCCGCGCCTCGATGGACAGCTCGCCTGTCTTCGTCACCATCGCCTCGCCCTCGGCCTCCAAGTGGTCCGCGAGGTCGATGTCGGCGAGCAGCGCGAAATGCTCACCCAGGCTGTCTATTTTGGCGAAGATCTGGATGGCGCCGCTCGCGTCCTCCAGCTCCAGGAAGCTCACCTTACCGAAGCCGCGCCGCGCCTTCAGGCGCCCCATCACCACGATGGGCTCGCCCACCTGGCGCTGCAGCGCCGCCACCTGCTCTGGGTCGTAGCGCAGCTCGCTCCGCTCCCCGATCAGCGCCGGCGCGAACGCCTCACGGATCGCCTGCACGCTCTGCCGCGCGCCGCGCTCCACCTGGTTCGTGAACGGATCGACCCCGCGCGCTCGCAGCGCCGCGGCCTTCCCGCGCCGCACCTCGATCAACGCCTCTTCGCCGGCTTCTCGCGGCCGCTCCTCGCTCATGACTTCGCCTGCTCGCCTTCGCTCTTCTTCATCAAGTAGGCCTCGATGAAGCCGTCCAACTCGCCGTCCAACACCCCCTCCACGTTGGTGTCCTCGTGATCCGTCCGCAGGTCCTTCACCATTTGGTAAGGCTGCATGACATAACTGCGGATCTGGTTGCCGAAGTCGATTTTGCCCTTGGCCGCCTCGTAGCGGTCCTTCTCACCGCTGCGCCGCGCCTGCTCCATCTCGTAGAGGCGCGCCTTCAGCATCTTCAGCGCCATGCGCCGGTTCTGGTGCTGTGAGCGCTCGATGCGGCACACCACCATGATGCCGGTGGGCAGGTGCCGCATGCGCACCGCGGACTCCACCTTGTTCACGTTCTGGCCACCCTTACCGCCCGCGCGCATCGTGGTGATCTCGAGATCCGTCTCCGCCACGTCGATCTGGATTTCATCCTCGATGTCCGGCGTGACCTCCACCGCAGCGAAGCTGGTTTGGCGCCGCGCGTTGGCGTCGAAGGGGCTGATGCGCACCAGGCGATGCACCCCGCGCTCCGCCTTCAAGTAGCCGTAAGCGTTCGGACCACTGACGGTGAACGAGGCCGCGTTGATGCCCGCCTCCTGACCCTCTTCCTGGTCGATGATCTCGGTCTTGAAGCCCTTGGCCTCGCACCAGCGGAGGTACATGCGGAGCAGCATCTCTGCCCAGTCCTTCGCGTCCGTCCCGCCCGCGCCGCTGTTGATGCTGACGATGGCGCCCGCGTGATCCGCCTCCCCGCTCAGCATGCGCTGCAGCTCGGCGCGCCGCAGCTCCGCGTCGATCGGGACCAGCAGCTGATCCACCTCGGGGAGCGAGGCCTCGTCCCCCTCCTCCTCGATCAGCTGGAACAGCTCATCAGCATCGCTGACGTCCTTCTCCAGCCGCGTGACCAGCTCGATCTTGTCGTTCGCGGCCGAGCGACGCCGCAGCAGCGCCTGCGCGCGCTCCTGATCATCCCAGAACCCAGCGACGCTCGAGACGGAGTCCAGCTCCGCGACGTCCCGTTTTAGCTGAGCGAGGTCAAAGATGCCCCCTTAGCGCCTCGAGGCGCCTTTGGAGGTCGGCGATTTTGCTACGCGTATCAGCAAGCATGGTGCGCGGGTTCTACACCTCGCGATCGGGGAACGCCAGCCCGATCGCCACCGCCTGGCGCCAAGCCTCCGGGGCCTTCGCCCCAGGCGTAGGCCGCTGTCTACGAACTCGAACGCGCACGCCCCGACCTCACCGACGCGGCCCAAGAGCGTGGGGTCACCAACGCTCGCCGCTAGCGGATCGTGCTTATTTTTTGGGGGTTGGACGGCACCGCTCCGTTCAAGGCACTGCAAGACGCGCGGCACTGAGAGCCTCCGCGCGAGGCACCTCAAGGCGCAGCATCCGCTTCACGGCGGAAACCCACCACTCGCCAGGTACCGGCGTGGCGGCCACCCCACCCACCGCAGCACTCGTCCTAGTCACTTACGACCCGATCGCGATGAAGCAGGCACCAGGCGACTGAAGCCGCCACGCGTCAGCACATCGAGGCGCAGGCGCGCCTGCAGCGCGTCCAGGCGGCTCCGCAGCTGCGCCGCGCTATCCAAAGCCGGATCGCGGCTCGCCAGCTCGGCGCGCTGCCACGCGAACAGCGCCGTGAGCAGCCGCTCCACCACCTGATCGCGCCGCGCCCGCTCGCTCTGGTGCTGGCGCGCCAGCACCACCTCCTCCTTCGCGAACAGCAGCCGATCGAGCTTCCACGCGGCGCGCGCCTCACCGTAGAGATCCGTGCCGTCCGACTGGGAGTAGCGGTAAGGATCACTGGCGGTTGGCGTGAGCCGCAGCGTCTGATCGCTGCGCCGGCCGCCGCGCAGGGTGAGCTCTGGCAGCCAGGCTGATGACTTGGCGCGCGACGCCAAGCGGTTCAGGCGCCGCGCGCGTGACGCCGTGCGATCGGCGCCCAAAGCGTACTGCACCAAGCGCTCCACGTCGGCGCTCGAGAGCCGCAGATCGCGCGGCAGCTCAGCGGGTCGCTCCACACCGCCATCCTTCCCTTCATCGCTGCGCTCACCATCACCCTCGCGCAGCCCGCTCAGGCGCACGCGCCGCGGCGCGCCCATCGTTAGGGATCCTAACGGCAGCTTCAGCTCGAACAGCACGCGGCCTTCGCGCCCCAGTGACGTCTGATGCACCCCGGCGCGCAGCATGAAGCTCGAGGCACCCGCGCCGTCGCTCGCCGTGGCGCTGGAGGTGACGCAGAGGCAGCAGAGCGCCGCGAGGACAGCGACGGTGAGTAGTGGAGTGCGGTGCGAGGGTGCGGTGGGGCGCGTTGACATGGCGCGGTGGGTCGACGTCAGCGCACGCGGGGTTTCTGGCTTTTCACCGCCGCCCGCCACCACCGGCGGCCACCGCGCGATCGCGTCGCGACGCGGCGCACCGAGCGCCTACGCAGCGCACCGACATGCGTGGACACGCCAAACCCCCCAAAACCCAAGGGCATGGAGCGCATCCGCAGCGCACCCGCGCGTAGGGGCGCGACGTATCGTCCCGCGCACCGTCTACGCGTAGCGCGACGCGAGGCCTCGGGCGCTCACGCGACGCTCATCCAGATCACCGAGCAGCACCGCGGCGTGCGGCCGATACACCGGCGCCGGCTCCGAGAGCTCAGTCACCGCGGCCACCGCCACCAGCTGAAACACGTCACCGGCGCGCCAACCGATCGCCCCGCGCACCACCGCCTCAGCCGTCGTGCCCTCGGCGTCCAGCACCAGCTCACCCTCCGACTGCGTCAACATCGCCTCACGCTCGATCCGTCGCGCAGGAGCGCCCGGCTCCCACCACACCACGCGCACCACCGGCGCCCCCGCCGGGTGACGTGCGAGGCAACGCTCGAAGGTGGGCTGCGAGAGCCGCCAGCTCACCACCACCCGCGCCCCCTGCGTGAACAAAAGCGCGCTGTCTGGGCTGATGGGCGACGCCGCGACGAGCGGCGCGGGAGAAACAGCGGGAGACGAACCATCGGCGACGGACGGCCCGAGAGAAACGGCGGGAGACGGACTAGCTGCCGGAGGCGCCTCGGGTGAATCGCCAGCCGCCTCGACGAGAATTGGTTCGGGTGACGAATCACCAGCAACAAGGGGTGCGTCAGGTGTGGGATCGTCGGCAACGGGCGGCGTGTCAGCGGGAGAAGGCGCGTCGGTGAGCGAACCGCCTGCCAACTCAGCGGCAGATGGTTCGTAAGACGAACCATCGGTAACGGGCGGCGCGTCAGGCGTCGGATCTTCAACGACGGGAACCGGCTCCGCTACGGGCGACGCCACGGCGACGGGGGACGCCACGGTGATGGGCTCCGGCTCCGAGGCGCGCGGGGCTGCTCCGGGCGGCGAGGTGCGCTCCTTCAGCGACTCGAGCAGGCGCCGTGCGTGCTCGTGCTCGGGCTCCTTCTCGAGCACCTCTTCCAGCACCCCGACGCTGCGCTCCAGGTGACCCTGGGCGGCGTAGATCTCCGCCAAGGTGACGGTTGCGAGCGGCCGCCGCGGCGCCTCGTCCACCACCGTTTCCCCGCGGATCACCTTCGCGGCGTCCGGCAAATGCAGGCCCTGCTCCACGAGCCCCGCGAGCAGATCGCGCGCCACCCCGAACCAGCCACGCACGCGGCGGCTCTCCGCGCCGTCACCGTAAGCGCGCCGCAGCGCCTCGTCGGTCAGCTCGTCGCGCGTCATCACCTCCGGGCGCGAGACGCCAAGCGCCCTGACGTGCTCGATCAACTCCTGACGCGAGAGGCGCGCTAGCGACGTGCGGTCCACGCCCCGAAGCTAGCACGACAAACGGTTCACCGTTTGTCGTCGTACGTTCCCCGTGGCAACGCGCACCACGATCTGCATCCTGGCTATCCCGTGGGGGCGCCGCGTGCTGCGTCCCTACCTAAACCCACGCCGCGCCAGGCTCTGGCCAGCGCCGCTCCGCGAGGCGCTCGCGCGCTGCCTCGGCGTCGCGCCCGATCTGCGCCACCAGCGCCGGAAGGCCATCGAAGCGCCGCTCCTCCCGCAGGCGATGCACGAGGTGCAGGCGCAGCCGCGCGCCGTACAGCTCCGCCTGGAACGGCTGACCATCCGCCCCGGTGAGCAGGTGCGCCTCCACGCTCACCGGCGCCTCCGCTCGCGCGTCCACCGTGGGGCGCCGCCCGATGTTCACCACGCCGGTGGCGAGCGCGCGCCCCGGCTCCTCACCACGCGAGAGATCGTCCACCAAGCAGGTGTACACCCCGTGCGGCGGGATGAGCTCAGCCACCTCCGCGAGATTTGCCGTGGGGAAACCGATCTGACGCCCGCGCGCGTCGCCGTGCACCACCTGACCCGTGAGCGCGTGCGGCCGCGTGAGCAGCCGAGCCGCCAACTCCAAATCCCCCGCGCGCACCGCCTCACGCGCTCGCGAGCTCGAGATAGCCCCCGCCGCGTCACCCGTCAGTGGCTCTGACCATGGCTGGAAGCCGAGCTCCGCACCCAGCTCCCGCAGCGTGCTCAGGTCCCCCGCGCGCCCGCGCCCGAAGCGAAAATTCTCCCCCACCAGCACCTGAGCGGCGGCGAGTCGCTCGCGCAAGAACTCGCGCGCGAAGGCCTCGGGCGTGTGCGCCGCGAGCTCGCGGGTGAACGGCTCCACCACCACCGTGAGCTCCGGGCTCAGGCGCTGGATCAGCGCCGCCTTGCGCGCGGTGGGGGTCAGGCGATCGAGCGTCGCCGAGGCGAGCACCTCCGCGGGGTGCGGATCGAAGGTGAGCACCAGCGGCGTGAGCCCCGCGGCGTGAGCCCGCGCCGCCGCCGCCGCCAGCACCGCCTGATGCCCCTGGTGCACCCCATCGAAGTTACCGATCGCCACCAAGCTCTGCCCAGTGAGCCTGAGCGCTCGCACGCCGCGCACCCAGCCCGCTGAGGCATCCGTCGCGTGATCCAATGAGCGCTCGCCGGGCATGAGACGGCGCGTCTTTACTACAGCCGCTCCGCGCTGACCACGCCTTGACCACGTCCCGTAGGCTCAGCCTCACGCGCTGACCCGCGCGGCGCAAGGCTGCTATAAGCCTGCGCCATGACCCCTGAAGAGGCCCTGGCGGAGGCGCAGGCAGGCTCGCTGCGGCCGGTCTACCTGGTGCACGGCAGCGAGCGCTTCTTGCACGATGGCGTGCTGCGCGCGCTGCGCGACGCGGCGACCCTCGGTGGGATCCCGGGGATGAACGACGACCAGCTCACCGCCGGTGAAGCCAGCGTGGAGGCGGCGCTCGGCGCGGCGCGCACGCTGCCGATGATGGGCGCGCGGCGCCTGGTGCTGGTGCGCCACATCGATCGCTGGGAGCCGCGCGGCGACGCACCCAAAGCCAAGGGCAAGGGCGCTCAGGCACTAGACCAGCTCACTGACTATGCTGAGGATCCCGTCAGCACCACGGTGCTGGTGCTCTCGAGCGCCACCTTGGACAAGCGGCGGCGCCTGTTCATCCTGGCGCAAAAGCAAGGCTTCTTGGTGGAGTGCACGCCGCCCAAGGCGCAGGAGCTGCCGAGCTGGGTCGCGGGCGCCATCAAGCGGCGCGGTCACGCGGCGGCGCCAGGCGTCGCCGAGCTGATCGCGCAGATTGGCGGCACGGATTTGGCGCAGCTCGACGACGCCGTGGAGCGCGTTTGTCTCTACGCGGGGCCTGGCGAGCGGATCACGGAGGCGATGGTCGCCGAGTGCATCGTGCGGGTGACCAGCCAAACGGGTTTTGATTTGGTGGATCAGGTCGCGCGGCGCGACGTGGGGCGCTGCCTCTCGGCGCTCTCCGACGTGTTCGACCCGAACGGCGCGCCGGCGCTGGTGGGGCTGCTCGCGTGGTCGGCGCGCCAGCTGCTCGCGTTTGATTCCGCGAGGAAATCAGGCGCGTCGCCGGCCGACGCCGCCAAGGCAGCCGGGGCGCCGCCGTTCAAGGCGCGCGACTTGGAGGCGCAGCTCCGGCGCGTGTCCACGGCGGAGCTCGAGCGCTGGCTCGAGACGCTGGCGGGGGTGGACATGGCGATCAAGGGTGGCTCGGCGCGCCCTCCGCTCGCGGTGTTCGAAGCGGCGCTGCTCGAGCTGTGCGCTCAGCGTCGTCCGTGAGCGCTGCGGAGCGCCCAAGATAACTGGGCTGAGGCGCGAAACAGGCAAACCCCCGCCCCTACGCGCTGATCCTTCGAGAGGTTTCGCGGCGCATCGTTCTGGAGCAGCTCGGCTGATCTTCGTGAGCTCCTCGCAAGGCTCCTCCGTGAGGCCTGGGCAAAATCCGCAAGGCTACTTGACCTGGCGAGCGCTGCGCTTCATCTTCCTCGTCGGTCTCGCATTGGAGTCCGCGGGGGTCCCTGCCGATGGAGGGGCCTTGGCGCGCGGATGTGGCTGCTAACTAGAGGCGCGCCGCTCACACTTCGGTGAGCCACGCACCGAACGCCGCCGCCCCTTGCGTCGCCCAGCCAGCCATGTCCGAGAAGAATCACGGCCTCGAGGCGCTCGCTGCCGCCAAGGTGCCCACGCGCTTCGGTGAGTTCGACATCCAGGTGTTCCGCTGGGGTGGCCCCAAGCCGCACCCCGATTTGAGCGATGAGCACGTGGCGCTCGTGGTGGGGGACGTGCGCGGTAAGTCGAACGTGCCGCTGCGCATCCACTCAGAGTGCCTGACCAGTGAGGTGTTCGGCTCGCTCAAGTGCGACTGCCGGGAGCAGCTGGAGGGCGCGCAGCGCTACGTGGCGGAGGCTGGTGAGGGCGTCGTACTTTACTTGCGGCAAGAGGGTCGCGGCATCGGCCTCGCCAACAAAATCAAGGCGTACGCGCTGCAGCAGGCGGGGGCGGACACCATCGAGGCGAACGAGCGGCTGCACCTCCCGGTGGACGCGCGCAGCTACGACGTGGCCGCGGCGATGATCCGCCACCTGGGGCTCGAGTCCATTCGGCTCATCACCAACAACCCCGCCAAGCTGGAGGGCCTGCGTCAGCTCGGCGTGGAGGTGGCGGGGCGCATCCCCATGGTGATCGCGCCCAACTCATACTCGCGGGATTACCTCGAGGTAAAACGCCGCCGCATGGCGCACCACCTGCCGGAAGCCGCGAACGGCAAGAGCGCCCTGAACGGCCAGCGGTAGGTTACGGCGTTCAAGCGCCCATCCGCGCCGTCGTGCTCGACTGCTGTTGGAACAGACGGCGGTAGGTTTATACGGCATTCAAGAATACCATCCGCGCCGCCGTGCTCGACTGCTGCGGGAACAGACGGCGGTAGGTTTTATGCGGCGTTTCAAGGTTTTTTGGGGGTTGGCTAGCGCTGAACGCGTTGGAGCACGCTCGCTGAAGGCGCCCACATGCGTCGCCAGGCGTGATTCGTCAGGTATCGTGACGTGGGGGCGAATGATGATTCGCCCCCACCTGCACGGTGGGTTCGGCATCAGCTGCCATGACCAATCCTGACAGGAATAGGCAACGGCGAGCGCGCTGCGTCAGGTATCGTGACTAATCGCTCCGAGGTGCGCCAGCGTCCACTGCGGGTGCGTCGAAGTGGATCTCGACGTGCTGATAGCCGAGCGCCATCAGCAGGCTCGTGAGCGTGCGCTTCGCGCCCGCCTCCGCGCGCGCCAAGATGCCTGACGCCAGCGCTGCCTCCCGCAGCTCACTGAGCGCCGCGCGGCGCGCCTGGCTCTCCAGCGCCACGTTGGGTTTCGCCAGGAGATCGGTGTTGCGCGAGTGGACGAAGGTGCGCTCCTCATCGAGCGCGATGGTGAACACCGCCGGCGCCGGCAGCCTGAGCCGCACGCGGTTGTTCGCGTCGTCCACCTCCACGCGATCCGCGTTCAGGCTCCGCAAGTCCACCCCGGCGCTCACGTCCGCCGCCGCCACGAGCAAGATGGAGTCCTCCGCGGTGAGCAAGCCGAAGGCGCGCCGCTGCTCCTCCTTCAGCTGCACCACCCGCTCGATCCGGAAGGACACCGTCTCGAGCCGCGCCAGCTCCTGCACGCTCTGAAGCACCGGCGGCGTCGCGCGCACCGTGACCACCCGCTCCGGCGGCGCGTCCGTCAGCGCGTTGGCGATCGCAAAACCTCCCCCCAACGCGCCGAGCACCGCGAACAGCACCAGCAACACGACCACCCACCGGGGCATGTCTGAAGACTCGTTCAGCCCCTGTGGCCCGCTCGCATCCGGACCCCCGTGCATGCCCGAAGCTTGGTGCGCCCCCCTGCCCGCCGTCAAGCCACGGCCGCACGACCCAGGACGGCGCCATCGACTGCGCGTCGTACGAGGCGGCATGGCGCGGTGCCGTCCAACCGGCTCTCCAACGTCCTGAAGCGCTGTGAGGCGCACTTCAAGGGCTCAGGGATCCGCTCGTAAGGTCGACGACCGTGATCTCAACGCCGCCCAGTACATGAACAGCGTCGTTGGGGACCTACATCGCGCATCAGGAGGGAGTGCACCCCACCCAATCCGAAAATCTGGAACGGTCCGCGCCAGGGCTGCTCAGGGCGGCATCACATCACCACGGGGCCCGCGGTGCGCGGTGTGAGCCGACCTACTCGGTCGATACTGGAACGACCCACACGTCCGACGGAAAGCCGATCTGACGCAGGTTCTCGGCGAGGCGTCTCTCTGACGTTGCGAACGGTCGACCGTGGATCGCCGCCGTCGTGGCGATCAGCAGGTCGGCTTCCGAAAAATTGATCGCTGGCTTCACCGCCCTACCCCTCGCCCACAACCTCGCCGCGAGGAGCCACCCTCGCCCTCCCGCGACGTCGAGCCCCAACACCTCCACTCGCTCGATGAGCTTCTCCAACCCCACGAGCCGACGCCGCCCCTCCCCTCGCAGGACCAGCTCTTCGATGCCTCGCCTTAGCTCGAAGTGGGTCACGTAAGAGACCGCGAGCTCACCAGCTTGGATCAAGCCTTCGACGAACCCATGCTCAATCGGGTACTTGGACCGCGCTTCACGATGGAGGAACCGACTGATCACGTTCGTGTCGACGACCGTCATCGAAAGTCCGTCATGCGAGCTTCCGAGAGGACTCGCCAGTCTTCATCGGTCAAGGATGACCGCAGCCGCTCCACGGTGGCGAGGAGCCTCTCGCTGCGCTGCTCACGGGTTTCCTCCGCGAAGGGCAAGATCTCGATCCCCTCCTGACGCAAGCAATCGCGCACCTCCTTGAACTGGAGGAACGAGCAATCGATCAGATCCGTCGTCCGGCGAACGTCGCCACCAGCGCGCGCCTCTTCGATCGCCGCCATGAGCGCGACCCACCCGCGGGTGAAGGCTGGGAGCTCAAGCTCCTCCTCTGGGTGCTCGAGCGCCTGAGCAAGCTCAGCGGCGCCGACATGCGACAAGATCGCCTCGTCCACCGAACGCAGGAACCCAATGATCCAGGCGACGGTGTCGGCGATGTCCTCATCGTCGAGGAAGGCCACTAGTAAGGCGACCTCTTCATTTACGAGGTCCGTCAAGCTCACCGACTGGCTTGCCTCCGCACTCTCAGCAAGCGCACGCCAAACCACGGATGCCATGGCACGCACCGGCTCACGGAGCCCCTGCGACACCGTCACCAACAGCTCATCCGTGAGGGGCTCGGTGCGAAGCCGACGGATCGCCTCCTCCACCGGCTTCCGCGTCCACACCACCGAGGCTTGCTTGGCGGCCGGGAGCCGACGGAGCGCTCCCTGGATATCTAGGACCGCCAAGGATGCGGCGTACATGGAGCGTGCTGGCAGGGTCACGACGAAACCTCGGGTGGACTGTAGCACGCCGCGAACAACTGGCGCGGCGCCCAGGTGCGTCGTGCGAGGCGGCATGGCGCGGTGCCGTCCAACCGGCTCTTCAACGTCCTGAAGCGTCGTGAGACGCACTTCAAGGGCTCAGGGATCCGCTCGTAAGGTCGACGACCGTGATCTCAACGCCGCCCAGTACATGAACAGCGTCGTTGGGGACCTACATCGCGCATCAGGAGGGAGTGCACCCCCCCCCAATCCCAAAATCTGGAACGGTCCGCGCCAGGGCTGCTCAGGGCGGCATCACACCACCACGGGGCCGGCGGTGCGCGGTGCCATGGGGCGGCCGACGTAGGCGGCGCAGGTGGAGCCGCGGCCTTGCTCGGGGCCGAGGTCGAAGAAGAGCACTTGGTCGTCTTGGTGGTGGATGACGGCGCTCAAGCGGCCTTTGAGCTCCACTAGATCCGAGGCGCTGAGCGCGCAGCAGAACACGGAGAACTGCACGTGATCGCCGTAGCCCTGCATCAGCTTGTACACGCCACGCAGGCGCTTGGGGTTCGAGATGTCATAGGTGACGACGTAGACGCGACGCATGCTTCCTCCCGTCTCAACGCGTGCGGAACGCTGGGTAGCTCGGCAGCTCACCGCCGATGACGCGCGCGAACAGGCGCGCCTGCACCTCCAACACCCGGCGATAGCTGATGCGATAACCAAAGGTAGGGTGAGTGACCTCTTCACCCAGGCGGCGCTCGTAGGCGCCGAGCAGCCGGCGCCGACCGGCGTGAGTGAGCGTGCAAGAGCCTGCTTGGTGGATGAAGTCTGCGGCCGTGATCTCCCCGGTGTTGATCGCCTTGATCACGATCGAGTCGGCAACGATGGGCCGAAACTCTTCCATCAAGTCGAGGGCCAGCGAAGGCCGCCCGAAGCGCACCTGGTGATAGAACCCGAACATCGCGTCCAACCCGGCGAGCTGAATCGCGAGCGTGAAGTCCTTGGTCAGCATCGTGTAGCAAAGTGACAGCATCGCGTTGATGGGGTCGGTGGGTGGCCGGCGGTTGCGACCGTTCCAGTCGAAGGCCGGGGTGCTGCCGTCAGGTGGCCTGATCACGTTCGGCAGCGCTGAGAAGTAGGCGCGCGCCGCGGTGCCCTCGATGCCCAAGAGCTCCTCCTGACTCGAGGCGCGGAGCGCCTTGCGCGAGAGGATCTTCAGCTCGCGCAGCAGCACCGCGGTGTCCCCCGTCGCGTTCCTGCGCACCAGGGTGCGAGCGTTCGCAATCTTGCTGGAGATGATGCCCGCGGCGAGCTCGAGGCGCCGAGCGTCATCGCGCAGCACGTCGTACTGCGTGACGCGCAGCGACACCTGGTTCGAGTCGTGCGCCAAGGTGCGCCCCAGGTAGTAGCCGCCGGTGCTGAAGTAGCACACCGGGATCCCTCGACGGAGCAGCTCCACCACCGCCTGAGTGGAGATCTGCGCGTTGCCGTACAGCGCCACGTGCGAGGTGTTGGGGAGGCGCGCGGTGGTCACCGTGCCTTCACGCGAGGTGATCTTCAATAGCTCGCCATCGAGCCCGACGCGCGCGCCGTGCTCCTGCACCAAGAGCGGCGCCTTGTCGTCTCGCGCCGGGTGCAGGCGCCTGAGGGCAGCGCCAGCGGCGATGTCTTGCGGGGTGAGGGTGGCGTACTCTTGAGCGGGAGCGGTGGGTGGTGCTGTAGGGGCGATGGGAGGTGCGGGTTGGTCAGGTGAGTGGTCTTCTGAGAGGGCGGTGGGTGACGCTTTGGGTGTGGGGGGTGACGCTTTGGGTGCACTGGGTGACGCGGGGTGGTCAGGCAGTTGGTCTTCTGCGCGGGCGGTGGGTGCACTGGGTGACGCGGGGGGTATACTGGGTGTGGGGGGTGTCGCTTTGGGTGCACCGGGTGACGCTGGTTGGTCAGTTTGGTGGCCTTCTGAGAGGGCTTTGAGTATGGCGGCGGAGGTGTCAGCGATCAGCTTGGCCTTGAGGTCCTGTTCACTGACTTGTTGGTCACCTTCCGAGGGCAGCGATGGGCTCGCGCTGGGGTGCAGCGTCTGGTCCGTGGGATTTTCGAGGGGGTTGGGGGTGCGCTGAGAGGCGCCGGGCACAGCGTCTACCTTCGTGTGGCCCTTCGGCGTGGGCTCCGCGTCGGCGCTGGGCAAGGATTGGTCTGGTTCTCTTACTGATGGGCGCTCCTCGAGTCGCGAGGGCGCGAGCGGCAATGACTTCGCGCGCGCGGGAATGATCACGGGCTCCGCGCTGGCGGCGCCGAGGTGGTTCGTCTCGTCGGGCAGGCAGATGCCGACCAGCGAGCAACCGCGGCACTTCGGGCTGTTGTAGAGCGGAGGCGGCGGCTTGGGCTGGAAGTAGAGCTCCTTGGCGCGGGCGATCGCCGCCATCGTGGTGGCGATCAGCCCCTCGGTGATCTCGATGACCACGCGGCGCTTGTCCTCCGCGTAGTAGATCTCACCGTGATCGCAGGTGTACCCCTGCTCGCGCAGGAGGAGCACTTGGCAGCACAGCTGCGCGCGATGCTCGAGCAGCGCTCCCTCCAGCACGGATGGCTGCCGCCCCCGCTTGTACTCGATGGGCACCACCGAGCCGCCATCGACGGACACCACGTCCGTCTTCGCCGTCACCCCCAAGCTGGGAGACGAGAGCCAAACCGAGCGCGCCTGGTAAGGCCGCTCCGGCTCCTCTGGCGCGTCCTCCTTACCGCGCAAGTGCTTCGGCCGCTTGAGCGGCCGCGGCTTGTCCACCTTGCGATGCACCCAAGCGCCATCCCGAGTGAACTCGTTGTCGTCCCACTCGCCTTGGACCCACGCGATGTGTACAGCGCGCTCGCAGTACAAGACCTCCAAGACCACACTCGAAGGCACGAGCGGCGCCGCCGCCTGAACCTCTCCCGCATCACCCGGCCATGCGCTCATGTCACTCCTCCGGTTCCTACTCCGCCGAACTCGTCATCATCGCTCTTCATCTACGAACGGAGCAAGGAGATCCCGAGCGAATGCTGCTCCGATCACCGCTTGCGGCGGCCACCACACAAAAACTTCCGAAGGCGAGCGCCATGGCCGCAACCCGATGACCGCGATCAGCACCTGGTGATCGAAGCCTGATCGCGATCATCGAGAGATCCTCTGACGCGGCGAGCGACTGAACAATAGTGCAGACGATAACGCTGCGCACCACATCAGAACGCCCACCCATCGTAGCGAAATTCGCGCATTTCGCGATCGCACCAAGAAACCATCAGGAGCCCCACGTCGCTCATACCCCTATGAGAGCAAGCTTTAAGCCAGCATGAGAGTAACCTACCTCACAAATGCTCAGGTGTGTGAAAGGGGTTTAATATGCCACCACACGATGTGCACCCTAGCGGCATCCCGTTGACCCGCCACGTCCAGCCCTCACGCTCGTCGGATACATGCGCATGCTGCGTGCCCCGGCGGCGTTCCGTGACCCGCCGTACATGAGTGCACCCGGCGAGGACCGAGCCTCGCCAAGCGCCGTAAGGGGGGCGACGTCCCTTGTGAGTGCATCCCGCAAGGATCGGCCTCGCCGCGCGGATTGCTCCACCCGGTCCTGGTCCGGCTCTCGATATGCCGCGCTTGCGCTGAAGGATCGGCCTCGCCGCGCGGATTGCTCCACCCGGGGACTCTTGCCCGAGACCGAGCTCTGGTTCTTGGCGGCGAAGGCGGTGGCGTGACGCGGATTGCTCCACCGGGTGCCGAGCGTCGGGAGAACCCAGCGCCGATGCTGCACCCCCACGCGAGCGCGGACAGGCTCGGAAGAACCCGGCCCCCCTAGGCCTGATGGTACGCTGGACGTCGATGGCGGCCGTACCCACCGCCAAGGCGACGTGTATCGCGCAAGATCCACCTCGCCGAGCACACCAATTCGCTCCCCACCAGCCGAGTCCTCTGGTAGAATGGAGGGGCTGAGCATCGCCCGAGCGCGCGAGCGGCCCGGCGCGATGCTCCCCCCGGGCCTCACTCGCAAGCGCTCGATCCTTACAGAATACGGTCCCCACGTGCCCCCGAAGTATCGAACCAGCCCCCCAATCCGGGACCCTAGCGTCCATTCGCCAGCACCGCTCGCGAGCCGGCCGTCAAGCGCCCCCAGCGACTGCGAAATCCAGCAGTCGCCTTCTGAGTCCTCCGGGACTCAGCCCCATTGAAGCGCCATCCGCACCTCGGGCGACTCCACGACGCGCCCCCCTTCTGAGTCCTCCGGGACTCAGCCCCATTGAAGCTTCAGCGCGTGCCTGCGGTACATCTCAGCGACCGCGCCTTCTGAGTCCTCCGGGACTCAGCCCCATTGAAGCGTGGTCCTTCGGCACGCCGAGCTCCACGAGCTGCGGGCCTTCTGAGTCCTCCGGGACTCAGCCCCATTGAAGCCAAGATCGCGGCAGCGGGTGGCAACCGCGGCGGCGACCTTCTGAGTCCTCCGGGACTCAGCCCCATTGAAGCATGGCCGCCGGCGTCTGGGTCCGAGGCGTGAGCGAGCCCTTCTGAGTCCTCCGGGACTCAGCCCCATTGAAGCCTCGGCACCTCCACCCCCAGGATGCGCCGGGGGTTCCCTTCTGAGTCCTCCGGGACTCAGCCCCATTGAAGCATCGCCGCCGCGCCAGCGGCGGCACGCTCAGCGCGCCCTTCTGAGTCCTCCGGGACTCAGCCCCATTGAAGCATGATCTGTGGGCGCGCTGGCTCCCCAGCGCACCGAACCTTCTGAGTCCTCCGGGACTCAGCCCCATTGAAGCATGCTGCGCGGCAAGGTGGTGTTTGCCCGCAAGGTCCTTCTGAGTCCTCCGGGACTCAGCCCCATTGAAGCTTTGATTTTCCAGGCCTTGACTGCGGCCTCTTTTTCCTTCTGAGTCCTCCGGGACTCAGCCCCATTGAAGCGTCGCCTCGGTCGTGGTGCCGTCGACACCCGGAGTCCCTTCTGAGTCCTCCGGGACTCAGCCCCATTGAAGCATGAAGGTGCGATCGCCGCAGGAGCTGGCGCAGCTCCTTCTGAGTCCTCCGGGACTCAGCCCCATTGAAGCGACGCTCGCCAGCGCTCGCGCAAGGCTTCCTCGGCGCCTTCTGAGTCCTCCGGGACTCAGCCCCATTGAAGCGCGGCGCTCCGCGCTACTGCTCACCTGCGCGTGAAGGCCTTCTGAGTCCTCCGGGACTCAGCCCCATTGAAGCATGCCATCTGGACGCGGCGCGCCGCTCGGCTTCAGCCTTCTGAGTCCTCCGGGACTCAGCCCCATTGAAGCGGCCACTCGCGGAGCGCGACGTTGAGCGCAAGGTTCCCTTCTGAGTCCTCCGGGACTCAGCCCCATTGAAGCGCCTGCCAGGAGATCTTGCGCACATCGTCAGCGGGCTCCTTCTGAGTCCTCCGGGACTCAGCCCCATTGAAGCCCGCCCGGGCGCCTGACGGGCGCGACCTTCACCGGTCCTTCTGAGTCCTCCGGGACTCAGCCCCATTGAAGCCGCCAGGGGCTGCGTCCGTAGTTCACAGTGCCCCCTCCTTCTGAGTCCTCCGGGACTCAGCCCCATTGAAGCACGCGGTCGAAGCCGCCCTGGATCTGGTCAGCGACACCCTTCTGAGTCCTCCGGGACTCAGCCCCATTGAAGCCATTTCCGGCTCGCGCGGAAGCGCACCACCACGAAGGCCTTCTGAGTCCTCCGGGACTCAGCCCCATTGAAGCCTTCTCTGCCTCGACCCGCACCGCGACCTGTTCCTCCCTTCTGAGTCCTCCGGGACTCAGCCCCATTGAAGCCTCGCGGAGATGGACCGCGAGGTTCAGCGCGCGCTCCCTTCTGAGTCCTCCGGGACTCAGCCCCATTGAAGCTCCGTTGCCGCGCGGCATCGCGCGAGCAGCTCGCGCCCTTCTGAGTCCTCCGGGACTCAGCCCCATTGAAGCCCCGCACCGTTGCCGCCGGTCACCGCGACGAGCGGGCCTTCTGAGTCCTCCGGGACTCAGCCCCATTGAAGCGACGACTCCAGCGTACCGGTCACGAAGCGCGCGCCGCCTTCTGAGTCCTCCGGGACTCAGCCCCATTGAAGCGTCTACGTGCGCGGAACCAAGACGGACGGCGCCGCGCCTTCTGAGTCCTCCGGGACTCAGCCCCATTGAAGCAGGAGTCCTTTGGCTCGCGGTGGCGTGTCCGCGTGGAACCTTCTGAGTCCTCCGGGACTCAGCCCCATTGAAGCACGTTCCCGCGCACCATGACCCGGGAGAGGTGACGATCCTTCTGAGTCCTCCGGGACTCAGCCCCATTGAAGCCTCGATCCACCCTACGTGGGGACCGAGGACGTCTACCCTTCTGAGTCCTCCGGGACTCAGCCCCATTGAAGCTTCTGACAGGCAATGGTGTGCGAACTGTTCGTGCCTCCTTCTGAGTCCTCCGGGACTCAGCCCCATTGAAGCATTGATGACTGCTCCTCGCGCACCACCTTGCGGACCCTTCTGAGTCCTCCGGGACTCAGCCCCATTGAAGCGCTGACAACCCGCTGAAGGGGCTCGGGAGCATCGTGCTCCTTCTGAGTCCTCCGGGACTCAGCCCCATTGAAGCAGCGAGCTTGAAATCGATGTCGCATCACTGCCCGGGCCCCTTCTGAGTCCTCCGGGACTCAGCCCCATTGAAGCCCAGCACGCACACGCGGCGGAGGACCCCAAGCGGTCGCCCTTCTGAGTCCTCCGGGACTCAGCCCCATTGAAGCACGATCTGTGGGCGCGCCGGCTCGCCGGCGCACCGACCTTCTGAGTCCTCCGGGACTCAGCCCCATTGAAGCACCTGGCGGCATCGGCGAGCCCCCTACCCAGGAGTACACCCTTCTGAGTCCTCCGGGACTCAGCCCCATTGAAGCACCAGACCCGGCACCTGATAGCCCTGGCCCAGAAGACCTTCTGAGTCCTCCGGGACTCAGCCCCATTGAAGCCGCAGAAGCCCGTGGCGCATCTGGTGCTTCACGGCGTCCCTTCTGAGTCCTCCGGGACTCAGCCCCATTGAAGCCACGTGGAAACCTAGCCCTTGATACAGCTCCACGACGCCTTCTGAGTCCTCCGGGACTCAGCCCCATTGAAGCTTCGAGTATCTGGATGGTCTGCAGGAACGCTACAACCCTTCTGAGTCCTCCGGGACTCAGCCCCATTGAAGCTCCGTGGTGCGCCCGCGCCCCGTAGCCGCTACGTAGGCCTTCTGAGTCCTCCGGGACTCAGCCCCATTGAAGCGCGCACTACCGCCGCAAGCTCTGCCGCTGACAGCGTTCCTTCTGAGTCCTCCGGGACTCAGCCCCATTGAAGCGAGCACACAGCGCCAGGCTACGCGCTCGCTGAAGCCGCCTTCTGAGTCCTCCGGGACTCAGCCCCATTGAAGCTGATTTTACGAGAGGAGATGAGAAAATGTGGGTGGTCCTTCTGAGTCCTCCGGGACTCAGCCCCATTGAAGCGGGTGCCTGTGGGATGAGGGCGATGTGACCCAGGTTCCTTCTGAGTCCTCCGGGACTCAGCCCCATTGAAGCTCGTATCCCGGCGGAATGACCACGTCGTGCGGGTTCCTTCTGAGTCCTCCGGGACTCAGCCCCATTGAAGCCACGCGGAAACAACCGACGACAGCTTGCGCGCGCCGCCCTTCTGAGTCCTCCGGGACTCAGCCCCATTGAAGCGACGGGATGACCTGATGACTCTGATCGATCCAAAGGGCCTTCTGAGTCCTCCGGGACTCAGCCCCATTGAAGCCTCGGCCGCCGCGGTCTCGCGCTGCCGAGTCAGGATCCTTCTGAGTCCTCCGGGACTCAGCCCCATTGAAGCCCCGCGGATTCAGCGATGGCGAACGGTGGCGACATCGCCTTCTGAGTCCTCCGGGACTCAGCCCCATTGAAGCTGCGCAAGTTCATCATCTTGACGACGCTCCTGGCCCTTCCTTCTGAGTCCTCCGGGACTCAGCCCCATTGAAGCCGCTACCCCCCTAAAAAAGTGCCCCCGCCCGGAGGTCCTTCTGAGTCCTCCGGGACTCAGCCCCATTGAAGCCGCCTGCGCTCGCGGCATGACGGGCACACCCAGTGGTCCTTCTGAGTCCTCCGGGACTCAGCCCCATTGAAGCGGAGGACTTGAGACATGCCAGCTTTGACTCAGAGTTACCCTTCTGAGTCCTCCGGGACTCAGCCCCATTGAAGCGACAACCCGCTGAACACGTACGGCGACCGGTGGGACTCCTTCTGAGTCCTCCGGGACTCAGCCCCATTGAAGCATGCGGCGAGGACACCGCCACTGGCGGCGGGACGACCTTCTGAGTCCTCCGGGACTCAGCCCCATTGAAGCTCAACTCATCGGGTGATCAATGGCTAGTGCTACCTCCTTCTGAGTCCTCCGGGACTCAGCCCCATTGAAGCCTGCTCTCCTTCCGGGTCCCTGCGACCCATGACCCTCCTTCTGAGTCCTCCGGGACTCAGCCCCATTGAAGCTTGGTGGGATGGGCCTAGCGAAACGATCGCCTGGCCAGCCTTCTGAGTCCTCCGGGACTCAGCCCCATTGAAGCCTCGAGGGCATCGACCGCAAGCTCACATCCCGTCTCCCTTCTGAGTCCTCCGGGACTCAGCCCCATTGAAGCCAGCGTCGCCGCGCTCCGCCCCGCCGCCTCCTTCGCCCTTCTGAGTCCTCCGGGACTCAGCCCCATTGAAGCTTCGCGACCGCGCGATACCACGGCAGCGATGAGCCGCCTTCTGAGTCCTCCGGGACTCAGCCCCATTGAAGCTTACTGGCCACGCTGCTGCCTCCCCACGTCCTTGAGCCTTCTGAGTCCTCCGGGACTCAGCCCCATTGAAGCATGGGCCAGTACGGGCGTGGGTTCAGCCAGGGCCAGCCTTCTGAGTCCTCCGGGACTCAGCCCCATTGAAGCTCCTGCTCGTCCGCTCGGGACGCGCTCTTCGCCCGTCCTTCTGAGTCCTCCGGGACTCAGCCCCATTGAAGCATAAGGGGCTCCTAGCACACGAGCCGCGCATTATCCACCTTCTGAGTCCTCCGGGACTCAGCCCCATTGAAGCGCTACACCTTTACCGCGCAGCAAAGCTGTGCCATGGCCTTCTGAGTCCTCCGGGACTCAGCCCCATTGAAGCCCAGGGGGCTCCTGGCGCGGCGCACAGCGAACAGGTCCTTCTGAGTCCTCCGGGACTCAGCCCCATTGAAGCGACTTGAAGATCGTGAACGCCCCGATGTCGGCCCACATCCTTCTGAGTCCTCCGGGACTCAGCCCCATTGAAGCTCAAGGACCTGCAGGCGGGTGCTACGGTGCACTCTCCCTTCTGAGTCCTCCGGGACTCAGCCCCATTGAAGCATCGCAGTCCCTGCCGCCGGTGGTAAGGCTGGCGCCGCCTTCTGAGTCCTCCGGGACTCAGCCCCATTGAAGCCTCCAGGTGCAGGACGTCTACGTGTACCCCGCGCTCGCCTTCTGAGTCCTCCGGGACTCAGCCCCATTGAAGCGCCGCAGCGATCGACAGCCAGCGCATGCTCTACGGTCCTTCTGAGTCCTCCGGGACTCAGCCCCATTGAAGCGCGCTCCATGACGGTGCCGCCGTCAGCTACGACCACCTTCTGAGTCCTCCGGGACTCAGCCCCATTGAAGCAGAACGACATGCACCGCATGTGCGCGCTGACGAACCCTTCTGAGTCCTCCGGGACTCAGCCCCATTGAAGCAACGGCACACCCCACTTCACACACCTGACGTTGGAGCCTTCTGAGTCCTCCGGGACTCAGCCCCATTGAAGCCGGTCCCACGTCCGCGACCGTCACCGCGCCCGCCTCGTCCTTCTGAGTCCTCCGGGACTCAGCCCCATTGAAGCTGTGGGATGGGTGGGCACGCCTGGGTCGCCTAGGTGCCTTCTGAGTCCTCCGGGACTCAGCCCCATTGAAGCATCTCGGTGCGCTCACCCAACGTGCTCCCCTCGAGCGCCTTCTGAGTCCTCCGGGACTCAGCCCCATTGAAGCGCCAACTGGCCGCGCCCGGTCACCTTCTGGGTGACCTCCTTCTGAGTCCTCCGGGACTCAGCCCCATTGAAGCGCCGCGCCCGCGACGTTGCCGCGTGGCAATTCGGCGACCTTCTGAGTCCTCCGGGACTCAGCCCCATTGAAGCATGACTCCTCCCCCCCCTCGCACTCGTCGCACTCGCCTTCTGAGTCCTCCGGGACTCAGCCCCATTGAAGCATGCCGCGCTCCGCGCTGGCAAGGCTGACGACTTCCCTTCTGAGTCCTCCGGGACTCAGCCCCATTGAAGCCACGCAGCGCAGACGGCGAAGTCAAAGGATGCGCTCCCCTTCTGAGTCCTCCGGGACTCAGCCCCATTGAAGCCGCCGCTACGCATCACCGGTAGACGGTGCGGCCAGCCCTTCTGAGTCCTCCGGGACTCAGCCCCATTGAAGCCGCGCGCCCGTCAAGATCTGCGCGCCAATGGGGCGCCCTTCTGAGTCCTCCGGGACTCAGCCCCATTGAAGCCCTGCGGAAATTCGTAGGGCTTCATGCCGCGCGTACAGCCTTCTGAGTCCTCCGGGACTCAGCCCCATTGAAGCGTGAGGTGTCCTCACCGCACGGTGGCGGCGTCCAGCCCTTCTGAGTCCTCCGGGACTCAGCCCCATTGAAGCTCGACCAAGCTCCCCGCGTCGCTCCCCTTCGCCCCTCCTTCTGAGTCCTCCGGGACTCAGCCCCATTGAAGCAGGGTGACGCCTGGCGCCGTTCCGTCTGCCGATAGGCCTTCTGAGTCCTCCGGGACTCAGCCCCATTGAAGCCCCGGGTGCTCCTCCGCCCACGTGGTGAGCAACTGCCCTTCTGAGTCCTCCGGGACTCAGCCCCATTGAAGCCGCGGGTGACGTACGACCAGCCGCGCTGTTCCAGCGGCCTTCTGAGTCCTCCGGGACTCAGCCCCATTGAAGCGATGCGCGCAAGCTCACCGGCATTTACCGCGCGGCAATCCTTCTGAGTCCTCCGGGACTCAGCCCCATTGAAGCTTAGGGGTGCGCGGGGTCACTCAGCGGTTCTCGCGGCCTTCTGAGTCCTCCGGGACTCAGCCCCATTGAAGCCCGGCGACTCTCCCGATCCCCCAGGGCAGCGACTGGCCTTCTGAGTCCTCCGGGACTCAGCCCCATTGAAGCCCGCACCATCAGGTCGCAGCCGTCGCGGGCTGCGAGCCTTCTGAGTCCTCCGGGACTCAGCCCCATTGAAGCCATATCTCTTTCCAGCGCTGCGGAGCGCCGAGATAGCCTTCTGAGTCCTCCGGGACTCAGCCCCATTGAAGCGACTGGATTTCTCGAGGCACTGCAACTGCCTTTCGCCTTCTGAGTCCTCCGGGACTCAGCCCCATTGAAGCGGGATGATCCGCAGACTGCCAGTCAGCGGGTAGGGTTCCTTCTGAGTCCTCCGGGACTCAGCCCCATTGAAGCGATGTCCACGCCGGTGATGACGACGCCACCGCACACCCTTCTGAGTCCTCCGGGACTCAGCCCCATTGAAGCGCTGGCGCGCGCGTGCTGGCGATGCATGCGATGGTAGCCTTCTGAGTCCTCCGGGACTCAGCCCCATTGAAGCCGCTAGTCCAAGAGCTGCTCGGCACCGCGCCACGGGACCTTCTGAGTCCTCCGGGACTCAGCCCCATTGAAGCTCGGTTTCGTGGTGCAGCTGCGCCAGCTCCTCGGTCCTTCTGAGTCCTCCGGGACTCAGCCCCATTGAAGCCGGGTGCAAGGGCTTTTTTGAGGGCGGGTGCTTTTTCCTTCTGAGTCCTCCGGGACTCAGCCCCATTGAAGCAGCGTGTCGAGGCCGTGCTTCTGGTGGAGCTCCTCCCCTTCTGAGTCCTCCGGGACTCAGCCCCATTGAAGCACGATGGGCTTCGGGGCCAAGCAGGCAGAGGACCTGCCTTCTGAGTCCTCCGGGACTCAGCCCCATTGAAGCAGCGGACTGCTCAACTGGCACGCGATCGACGCGTCGCCTTCTGAGTCCTCCGGGACTCAGCCCCATTGAAGCGGCTTGGCAGGGGTGGGCTCGGCCTTGGCTCCGCCCACCTTCTGAGTCCTCCGGGACTCAGCCCCATTGAAGCATCCAGCCGATGAACACCGCGTTGAAGTCCGCGGGTTCCTTCTGAGTCCTCCGGGACTCAGCCCCATTGAAGCGCGAGAGCCGTGGTCGCAGAGCACCTTCACGCGAGACCTTCTGAGTCCTCCGGGACTCAGCCCCATTGAAGCGTGATCGCGATGTTGATGAGGCCAAGGATGCGACCACCTTCTGAGTCCTCCGGGACTCAGCCCCATTGAAGCCATCGGCGCTCGGCGCTCTGCATCGCCCCCGGTGCAACCTTCTGAGTCCTCCGGGACTCAGCCCCATTGAAGCCACTCTCAGGATTTGCATGGTAGCCAAGGGCTACCATCCTTCTGAGTCCTCCGGGACTCAGCCCCATTGAAGCCCGCCGAGCGCTCCGTCACCCTCGGGCGAGCTCGAGCCTTCTGAGTCCTCCGGGACTCAGCCCCATTGAAGCGCCTGCGCCTCGGGCAGCGCCAGCGTGGCCGTCGCGAGCCCTTCTGAGTCCTCCGGGACTCAGCCCCATTGAAGCAAGAACGGCTGAGTGCCGCCGTAGCCCTGACGGAACAGCCTTCTGAGTCCTCCGGGACTCAGCCCCATTGAAGCAAGCTGTACTGGAACTGAGCCGCGCCCAGAGCGCCCGCCTTCTGAGTCCTCCGGGACTCAGCCCCATTGAAGCGTGTCGGCCAGCGTCGCCATGCGACCTTGCGGGAAACCTTCTGAGTCCTCCGGGACTCAGCCCCATTGAAGCGGATCATCGCGCAGGAACCCCGCGGAGAGTGGGTCATCCTTCTGAGTCCTCCGGGACTCAGCCCCATTGAAGCGGCTGGTGGCCAGGGGCTACACAACCCGCTCCCCTTCCCTTCTGAGTCCTCCGGGACTCAGCCCCATTGAAGCCACGCGGATACGTTCGCGGCTCGTGCTCCGCGACTGCCTTCTGAGTCCTCCGGGACTCAGCCCCATTGAAGCAGGCGCGCGGTGCGGTACCACCGCGGCGCGCCGCAACCTTCTGAGTCCTCCGGGACTCAGCCCCATTGAAGCCTGGGTGTCCGGACCCCAGCCGCTGCAACGGTGTGGCCTTCTGAGTCCTCCGGGACTCAGCCCCATTGAAGCTCGCCGTCCCCAGGCTCGAACACAATGCGGTTGGCACCCTTCTGAGTCCTCCGGGACTCAGCCCCATTGAAGCGCGTGACGGGCGCCTCGGCTCTCGCCGCGGTCTTCCTCCTTCTGAGTCCTCCGGGACTCAGCCCCATTGAAGCTGATCCGACTGACACCCAGCCCCCGCTCCCTGACGGCCCTTCTGAGTCCTCCGGGACTCAGCCCCATTGAAGCTGAGGGCCATGGAGCCCATCTCTCACCTGGAAGGCACCCTTCTGAGTCCTCCGGGACTCAGCCCCATTGAAGCTTGTAGAACTCCTCGATTACCACGACTTCGACCTCGCCTTCTGAGTCCTCCGGGACTCAGCCCCATTGAAGCTAATACTCTATAAGGAAACGGGTCGTCAGGTCTGAACCTTCTGAGTCCTCCGGGACTCAGCCCCATTGAAGCCAGATGGCCAGGGGTCCGGTTCGTGTGCGTGAGATTACCTTCTGAGTCCTCCGGGACTCAGCCCCATTGAAGCCGCGCAAGGCTACACCCCGGTCACCCAGGCCGCGCCCCTTCTGAGTCCTCCGGGACTCAGCCCCATTGAAGCAACGCGATCGTCTTGGCGCTTGTCAGCCTCAAGTCGCCTTCTGAGTCCTCCGGGACTCAGCCCCATTGAAGCGCCACTAGGGACGATGCGCTTGCCATGGGCGGGTCACCTTCTGAGTCCTCCGGGACTCAGCCCCATTGAAGCATCGCCTCAGTCGTCAGGCGGCCGCGCGATCTGGCCGTCCTTCTGAGTCCTCCGGGACTCAGCCCCATTGAAGCCGAGATGTCCACAGGCGTCCCAAGGATCCAGGTGCCCCTTCTGAGTCCTCCGGGACTCAGCCCCATTGAAGCGGGTTTGCGATCGCCGTGGTGGCGTCACAGACGGTTCCTTCTGAGTCCTCCGGGACTCAGCCCCATTGAAGCACGGCGCTGCTTGCTTCGCTCTCGGCCCAGATGTCCCTTCTGAGTCCTCCGGGACTCAGCCCCATTGAAGCCGCACGGAAAATTCCGTGCTGGATCAGCCGTCAGTCCTTCTGAGTCCTCCGGGACTCAGCCCCATTGAAGCAATGGGTTAGGTCGCTTGGGTGCCTGGATCACCTGGACCTTCTGAGTCCTCCGGGACTCAGCCCCATTGAAGCATCAACGCGGGCATCCGCACCAACCCGAACGGGACCACCTTCTGAGTCCTCCGGGACTCAGCCCCATTGAAGCAACTTTACCATGATCGGCTCTGCTCATGGGTACGTCCCTTCTGAGTCCTCCGGGACTCAGCCCCATTGAAGCCACCCGCCGGGGCGCCGCCGGTCGTCTGGTTCATGAACCCTTCTGAGTCCTCCGGGACTCAGCCCCATTGAAGCGCGGCTTCGGAGGCCGCTTCTTGCGCGCGCTCACAAGCCTTCTGAGTCCTCCGGGACTCAGCCCCATTGAAGCGAGTTCCAGGGCGATGATGATGCGCTGGTGGAGCGCCCTTCTGAGTCCTCCGGGACTCAGCCCCATTGAAGCCTCGGTCGTGGTGGCCCAGACCCTCACCTCGGCTCCCCTTCTGAGTCCTCCGGGACTCAGCCCCATTGAAGCATGACGGTTTGCTCCGGGGTTGCAGAGGCGACCAGAGGCCTTCTGAGTCCTCCGGGACTCAGCCCCATTGAAGCCGCTGCTCAGCGCCGAGCTCCTGACCGCGCGCCTTGCCTTCTGAGTCCTCCGGGACTCAGCCCCATTGAAGCCCGTCCTCGGCGAGGGGGAACTCGCCCTTGACGCGACCTTCTGAGTCCTCCGGGACTCAGTCCCATTGAAGCCGAACCTCATCGAGGTGATCGTTGCCGGCCCTTCGGGCCTTCTGAGTCCTCCGGGACTCAGCCCCATTGAAGCCCCACGCCCTCCGGCCCGTACACCAGCACCCGCAAGCCTTCTGAGTCCTCCGGGACTCAGCCCCATTGAAGCCGATCGGCGAGGCTCGGGTGACGTCACCCATCACGCACCTTCTGAGTCCTCCGGGACTCAGCCCCATTGAAGCCTCCCGAGCATCCAGTGGCTCACCGCGCTCGTCCCGCCTTCTGAGTCCTCCGGGACTCAGCCCCATTGAAGCATCTTTTTGGCAAGCTCGGCCTGGGTGAAACCCGCATCCTTCTGAGTCCTCCGGGACTCAGCCCCATTGAAGCATCGGCTACGACGGTCAGGCCTACTTCAGCGCTGCCCCCTTCTGAGTCCTCCGGGACTCAGCCCCATTGAAGCTTCCCTTGCGCCTTCGCATCAGCGAAGGCCCCGAGCGCCTTCTGAGTCCTCCGGGACTCAGCCCCATTGAAGCACGGCGAGGGTGAACCTGAAGGGTCCGTCCTTGTCCCTTCTGAGTCCTCCGGGACTCAGCCCCATTGAAGCGCTCTCACTGGTGCATCCGGCAATCCACCGGACGCCCCTTCTGAGTCCTCCGGGACTCAGCCCCATTGAAGCCGTGAGGGACCGGTGGCAAGACCGCCGCGCAAAGCGCACCTTCTGAGTCCTCCGGGACTCAGCCCCATTGAAGCGGCGCGCTGAAGAAGGTGGACGAGGTGGAGTTCTACGCCTTCTGAGTCCTCCGGGACTCAGCCCCATTGAAGCACCCGCTCGTAGTTGAGCCCCGCGGCGATCGTGGCGCCTTCTGAGTCCTCCGGGACTCAGCCCCATTGAAGCGGATGTCGTCCATCGCGAGCTCGGGCGCCGCGCTGCCCTTCTGAGTCCTCCGGGACTCAGCCCCATTGAAGCCTCGGCCGTGGCGGCCGCTCTCGCGAGCTTTGCGCCCCTTCTGAGTCCTCCGGGACTCAGCCCCATTGAAGCCGCAAAGCGCGAAGCGCTGGGCGCGACCGACGCGACGCCTTCTGAGTCCTCCGGGACTCAGCCCCATTGAAGCTGGCGATCTGCTGCTCGGTGACACGCGTGTCCCGAGCCTTCTGAGTCCTCCGGGACTCAGCCCCATTGAAGCAGGCGCTGGAGGCTGACGACGCGGCGGCCAACGGGACCCTTCTGAGTCCTCCGGGACTCAGCCCCATTGAAGCTCCTTCCCATGTCGTTCCGTTGTCGTCCGGATGCACCCCTTCTGAGTCCTCCGGGACTCAGCCCCATTGAAGCCCGTTGGCCGTGGTCGAGGCGATCGGCAAGCCGCAGGCCTTCTGAGTCCTCCGGGACTCAGCCCCATTGAAGCACTCGTCAGTCCGATTCATCATCCCTGCTCCCTAGCCTTCTGAGTCCTCCGGGACTCAGCCCCATTGAAGCAGTTGCGACGCGATGCGCTGCCTGATGTGCGCGCCCCCCTTCTGAGTCCTCCGGGACTCAGCCCCATTGAAGCCGCGACCACGTGCAGAGCCGCAAGGACGCGCTGCGTGACCTTCTGAGTCCTCCGGGACTCAGCCCCATTGAAGCCGATCGCCGGCCGCGCTGGCGACCGCGATCGGAGTCCTTCTGAGTCCTCCGGGACTCAGCCCCATTGAAGCACGATGGGCACGGTGACCAGAGCTGACCCTGTGCCCCCTTCTGAGTCCTCCGGGACTCAGCCCCATTGAAGCAGCTTGTGCTTGAACGTGTCGAAAAAGGCAGCGCACCTTCTGAGTCCTCCGGGACTCAGCCCCATTGAAGCTTGTTCACGATGGGCACGGTGACCAGAGCTGACCCTCCTTCTGAGTCCTCCGGGACTCAGCCCCATTGAAGCTGCGCGAGCACATACATCGTCCCCTGGCTGTAGCCAGCCTTCTGAGTCCTCCGGGACTCAGCCCCATTGAAGCGCTTGCGTCCGTCACCCTCGCTGTCCGTTCCGCCGGTGCCTTCTGAGTCCTCCGGGACTCAGCCCCATTGAAGCCGCGAGATCTGGATCGAGCTCGGCGCCGGCGGCGCCTCCTTCTGAGTCCTCCGGGACTCAGCCCCATTGAAGCCCGTCACTCGTCACCGTCACGCCCCACGGCGCGAAGACCTTCTGAGTCCTCCGGGACTCAGCCCCATTGAAGCCTTGTCCGCCTCCGCGGACTCCTTCTGCTTCTCAACCCTTCTGAGTCCTCCGGGACTCAGCCCCATTGAAGCGCTTGCCCGCGCTTGCTTCTCTGCCTCGATCCTCACCCTTCTGAGTCCTCCGGGACTCAGCCCCATTGAAGTAAACCAACCCGGCCTGACGAGGAGATTTTCCGCATGGCCCTTCTGAGTCCTCCGGGACTCAGCCCCATTGAAGCTCCGTTCGGCGACCCGTTCCCGAGCGCGGACGCAAGCCTTCTGAGTCCTCCGGGACTCAGCCCCATTGAAGCTCCACCATATCGGCTGACGAGTGGCAGACCGCCGGCCCTTCTGAGTCCTCCGGGACTCAGCCCCATTGAAGCGATCCCCATGTCGGGCTCGACGGTCGAGCTCCCGCGCCTTCTGAGTCCTCCGGGACTCAGCCCCATTGAAGCGCCCGCAGGCGCGATCGGTGAGAGGCCGCCGGTGATCCTTCTGAGTCCTCCGGGACTCAGCCCCATTGAAGCCGGAGATCGCGGACGCGTCAGGCGGCGAAGGCAGCGCCTTCTGAGTCCTCCGGGACTCAGCCCCATTGAAGCGGGCAGGTCGTTGATGGTGCCGTCGAGAGGGACGTCGCCTTCTGAGTCCTCCGGGACTCAGCCCCATTGAAGCGCGACGCTCTGCAGCGCCCCCGTAACAACAGCCATGCCTTCTGAGTCCTCCGGGACTCAGCCCCATTGAAGCCTCAGGAGATGCGGGCAATGGTCCGCCGGTGGCCGGCCTTCTGAGTCCTCCGGGACTCAGCCCCATTGAAGCGAGCACTGCTTCCGTTCAATTGGGCACGTGTCCTTGCCTTCTGAGTCCTCCGGGACTCAGCCCCATTGAAGCTGGACGCCCATGGACATGAGCCGCTCTGCGGTAGAGCCTTCTGAGTCCTCCGGGACTCAGCCCCATTGAAGCTTGCGGTGCGGTGTCGCGTGCGACCGGATCGCGCTACCTTCTGAGTCCTCCGGGACTCAGCCCCATTGAAGCACCATTGACGGCCATCACACGGCCGTCCTCGTCGATCCTTCTGAGTCCTCCGGGACTCAGCCCCATTGAAGCCGCTGGCCGTCAGGGCTGCCCTCGCCGGTCGCCAGCCCTTCTGAGTCCTCCGGGACTCAGCCCCATTGAAGCAGCAGGATGCGCGGACTGAACCAGCGCTCGCCGGCGCCCCTTCTGAGTCCTCCGGGACTCAGCCCCATTGAAGCGTGTGACTGGCGCCTCCGCCATCGCTGCGGTGGTGCTCCTTCTGAGTCCTCCGGGACTCAGCCCCATTGAAGCTGGGCGATCGCGCCCGCTGGCACAACGGCACGGCTGCCTTCTGAGTCCTCCGGGACTCAGCCCCATTGAAGCGCGCCAAACAGCGCGTCCAGCACGCGGTCCAGCCTCCCTTCTGAGTCCTCCGGGACTCAGCCCCATTGAAGCTGGGCCGAGTACGGCCGCAACATCGGCCAAGGTGCCACCTTCTGAGTCCTCCGGGACTCAGCCCCATTGAAGCAACGTCGACCTCGCCACGCTTGCGCAGTCGCGTTGCCTTCTGAGTCCTCCGGGACTCAGCCCCATTGAAGCGGCCCACAGTGAGCGCGCCCAGGCAGGCGTCGACCCCCTTCTGAGTCCTCCGGGACTCAGCCCCATTGAAGCTCTGCGGCAATCTGCATGATTTACGTCCGCTCCGTGTCCTTCTGAGTCCTCCGGGACTCAGCCCCATTGAAGCGCGCGATGCGTCGTCCCCTGCACCGTGCCCGTGGTGACCCTTCTGAGTCCTCCGGGACTCAGCCCCATTGAAGCGCGTCTGATTCCGGGCACCGATCCGGTGCTCGCCGACCTTCTGAGTCCTCCGGGACTCAGCCCCATTGAAGCATGCCGATCGAGATCTACATTGACGACAGGCTCCAGCTCCCTTCTGAGTCCTCCGGGACTCAGCCCCATTGAAGCCCGATGCCATCCTTCGGCGCCATCGCCAGCCCACCGCCTTCTGAGTCCTCCGGGACTCAGCCCCATTGAAGCTCCGACTATCTGGGCGAAAGTCGGGCGAGTCAGGCGACCTTCTGAGTCCTCCGGGACTCAGCCCCATTGAAGCGGATACCTGGCGGGCGTGCTCTCTGACGTCACCACCGCCTTCTGAGTCCTCCGGGACTCAGCCCCATTGAAGCCCGAAGAGACCGGCTGTCACCGCCACCACCAGCCCGCCTTCTGAGTCCTCCGGGACTCAGCCCCATTGAAGCCCCATCATCCCGTACACCGCCTCGGGCGGCGCGGTGCCTTCTGAGTCCTCCGGGACTCAGCCCCATTGAAGCCGATCGCACGCGATCGCGACGTTGCGCCTCGCGCTCCTTCTGAGTCCTCCGGGACTCAGCCCCATTGAAGCTTGGCTGACTGGCCGCCAGTGATGATCGGGTAGAGCTGCCTTCTGAGTCCTCCGGGACTCAGCCCCATTGAAGCCCGCTGCTCCAGGATGCCTACGTCCTGGAAGGGCGCCCTTCTGAGTCCTCCGGGACTCAGCCCCATTGAAGCCTGCGCGCCGCGCTGACGCGCGCCTCGTGGCGCCGCCCTTCTGAGTCCTCCGGGACTCAGCCCCATTGAAGCCACTGTCCACCTCCTCGATTAGCCAATCACCATAGACCTTCTGAGTCCTCCGGGACTCAGCCCCATTGAAGCGCCGCGCGCTGCCGGTGCACATCGACCGAGTGATCCCGCCTTCTGAGTCCTCCGGGACTCAGCCCCATTGAAGCGTTGGCACGCGAGGCGCCAGCCGGCCAAAACTTCGCCTTCTGAGTCCTCCGGGACTCAGCCCCATTGAAGCTCATCGCCGCCACCGCCCGCATCGAGGGTCTCGAGCCCTTCTGAGTCCTCCGGGACTCAGCCCCATTGAAGCGGCGCGTAGAACAGCCCACCTCGAGGCGTCAGGAGCCCTTCTGAGTCCTCCGGGACTCAGCCCCATTGAAGCATGACATCGGGTGGGAGGACATGTACCGAACGAAGCTCCTTCTGAGTCCTCCGGGACTCAGCCCCATTGAAGCGCTCTCGATGCGGGCGCGGTTTGGGTTCGGGAGGAGGCCTTCTGAGTCCTCCGGGACTCAGCCCCATTGAAGCCACACCGCGCAGATCACGATGCCGCGCCGCGAGGGCCTTCTGAGTCCTCCGGGACTCAGCCCCATTGAAGCGCGAGCGAGTGGGACACCGCGGAGATGGTCGCGCAGCCTTCTGAGTCCTCCGGGACTCAGCCCCATTGAAGCGCGTGGAGCGCCTTGAGCGCCTTCTCCGAGTCGACTCCTTCTGAGTCCTCCGGGACTCAGCCCCATTGAAGCCGCATACCAGTCGTTGCCATCAGTTGGTCTCCTCACCTTCTGAGTCCTCCGGGACTCAGCCCCATTGAAGCACGACGGCCGAGCTGCTGACGGGGTGCTTCGGTATCCCTTCTGAGTCCTCCGGGACTCAGCCCCATTGAAGCGTCCGCTCGGGACGCGCGCTTCGCCCGTGGTTTCTGCCTTCTGAGTCCTCCGGGACTCAGCCCCATTGAAGCGTCCCGTGCCTTGCGTAGCACGTCGCCGCGCAGCTCCCTTCTGAGTCCTCCGGGACTCAGCCCCATTGAAGCCAGGTAGCTGAGAACGAGGAGCCGCCCACCGAGTTCCCTTCTGAGTCCTCCGGGACTCAGCCCCATTGAAGCGTTGGGTAGGTAGGGAACTCTTCGTCGTACGTCGGCCCCTTCTGAGTCCTCCGGGACTCAGCCCCATTGAAGCCGCACAATACCGCGCTTGATCTCCGTGCCATCCACCTCCCTTCTGAGTCCTCCGGGACTCAGCCCCATTGAAGCTCGGTGAGCGTGGCCGTGCCCGAGACCCTGAGCCGCCCTTCTGAGTCCTCCGGGACTCAGCCCCATTGAAGCTTCCCGAGATCTACAGTCTCGGGGAAAGTCAAGACTCCTTCTGAGTCCTCCGGGACTCAGCCCCATTGAAGCACGGGGGCTGGCAGTAAGCCCGACGAGATGAACGTCGCCTTCTGAGTCCTCCGGGACTCAGCCCCATTGAAGCCCGACGAACACCCCCGAGTATCCGTCGCGCGTGCACAACCTTCTGAGTCCTCCGGGACTCAGCCCCATTGAAGCCGCCGCGCGCTCGGCAAGGGCTACCTCACCGACGATCCTTCTGAGTCCTCCGGGACTCAGCCCCATTGAAGCGGGTGCACGTCTCCGGGTTCTCCGCGCGGAAACGGCTCCTTCTGAGTCCTCCGGGACTCAGCCCCATTGAAGCGCCGAGGTCGAGCTCACCAACGCGGGCTGGCCGGTGAACCTTCTGAGTCCTCCGGGACTCAGCCCCATTGAAGCTTTTACTCCGCCGCTGAGCGCCTTGGTGGAGCGCTCCCTTCTGAGTCCTCCGGGACTCAGCCCCATTGAAGCATCGCGCCGCACCGCCACGCGGAGCGGGTGCAATGGCCTTCTGAGTCCTCCGGGACTCAGCCCCATTGAAGCAGCGGCTCATCGAAGATGGTGATCTCGTAGGCGATGCCTTCTGAGTCCTCCGGGACTCAGCCCCATTGAAGCAGGATGACTGCCCGCTTGCGCCAATTGTGGTCTATCGCCTTCTGAGTCCTCCGGGACTCAGCCCCATTGAAGCTGCTTGTCCTCGATTTCCTCGAGGAAACGCTCACTGCCTTCTGAGTCCTCCGGGACTCAGCCCCATTGAAGCGCCGGCACATCGCACCCTCGGGGTGCTGTGGGCTGCCTTCTGAGTCCTCCGGGACTCAGCCCCATTGAAGCCTCCGCGCCTTAGGCGCTTGCAGCGGTACCACCTTGCCTTCTGAGTCCTCCGGGACTCAGCCCCATTGAAGCGTGTCGAAGTCCCGCTTGAGGTTCATGCCCGCGATGCCTTCTGAGTCCTCCGGGACTCAGCCCCATTGAAGCGTCTCTGCGTCGCGGTCACTGTACGCGCAGATGACGGCCTTCTGAGTCCTCCGGGACTCAGCCCCATTGAAGCCGCTCGTCGTCAGCTGGCTCCGCGGGCTACCAGGGGCCTTCTGAGTCCTCCGGGACTCAGCCCCATTGAAGCCATGTCCAGGCACCAGCCGCCGCCCGGCGTCGGTGCCTTCTGAGTCCTCCGGGACTCAGCCCCATTGAAGCCTGCTTGCTGGCTCGGGCCAGGTGGCGGCGAGCTCTCCTTCTGAGTCCTCCGGGACTCAGCCCCATTGAAGCCGCGTGGCTTACCTGGACGTAGACGGCTTCAAGCTTCCTTCTGAGTCCTCCGGGACTCAGCCCCATTGAAGCCTTCTCGCCCTGGATCGCGCGCCAGGTGCCGTCGAAGCCTTCTGAGTCCTCCGGGACTCAGCCCCATTGAAGCGCGTCCTTCTTGCGCCCTACCGTCCACTTGACGCCCACCTTCTGAGTCCTCCGGGACTCAGCCCCATTGAAGCTGTGTGCGGGACTACGGGGTCGACGTGTACGCGCAGCGCCTTCTGAGTCCTCCGGGACTCAGCCCCATTGAAGCAGGTGCTGGCGGTCAGCACCCGGGCCTCAGCGGATCTGCCTTCTGAGTCCTCCGGGACTCAGCCCCATTGAAGCTTGGCGATGCGCCCGATCTCTTCCTTCAGCTGTTCACCTTCTGAGTCCTCCGGGACTCAGCCCCATTGAAGCTCCGCCTTGCGACCCGCGTCCTGGTCAGCCCCATTGCCCTTCTGAGTCCTCCGGGACTCAGCCCCATTGAAGCGCTGACCATCACACCCATCACGCAACGTGGCGCGACCCTTCTGAGTCCTCCGGGACTCAGCCCCATTGAAGCCTCAGTCCAAGCGCTGGCTTCTTCTCGGTGCCGACCCTTCTGAGTCCTCCGGGACTCAGCCCCATTGAAGCACCCTTCGCCGCCGGCCTAGCCGGCAGTGGCCGCCGCCCTTCTGAGTCCTCCGGGACTCAGCCCCATTGAAGCCTCTCGGTGCTCGACTCGCGCTGCATGGTGGACACGCCTTCTGAGTCCTCCGGGACTCAGCCCCATTGAAGCATCGGCTCAGGCAGCCGAAGCTAGCGCCGATCCGTCCTTCTGAGTCCTCCGGGACTCAGCCCCATTGAAGCCCGCGCGGCAATTCTCGACGTCTACGGGACCTTGGACCTTCTGAGTCCTCCGGGACTCAGCCCCATTGAAGCCACCCCGTCTGGCAGCTTGGCGCCGCCTAGTATCCGCCTTCTGAGTCCTCCGGGACTCAGCCCCATTGAAGCTCGAGGTATGAGATCAGCGTGACCCCGCTCCGCCGCCCTTCTGAGTCCTCCGGGACTCAGCCCCATTGAAGCTCCAGGAGAAGCAGGCGCGGGGGGAGTTGCCACGTGCCTTCTGAGTCCTCCGGGACTCAGCCCCATTGAAGCGTGGGTCGCAGCGCTTTAACCTTCGGCAGCAGAACACCTTCTGAGTCCTCCGGGACTCAGCCCCATTGAAGCGTGGCGTGCCAGGCGCGGTAAAGGAACCTGTAGGGCCTTCTGAGTCCTCCGGGACTCAGCCCCATTGAAGCGCGCGTGGCGTGGTTCGCGCGGCTGCCTTTGGGCAGCCTTCTGAGTCCTCCGGGACTCAGCCCCATTGAAGCCCGGCCATCACTCTTCGCCTCGTCGCGTTGTACTGAGTCCTTCTGAGTCCTCCGGGACTCAGCCCCATTGAAGCTCGGTGAGGGCCTGGTGAGATTCGGCGGCTTCTGCCCCCTTCTGAGTCCTCCGGGACTCAGCCCCATTGAAGCTCCGTCAGGGTGGCCGCGCCCGATATCTTGAGCCGACCTTCTGAGTCCTCCGGGACTCAGCCCCATTGAAGCTTCTCACCCTTGCGGTTGACGCGCCACAGGCCGTTGACCTTCTGAGTCCTCCGGGACTCAGCCCCATTGAAGCGAGCGAGAGGTCCTCGAGACCCTCTCTCAGAAGACCCCTTCTGAGTCCTCCGGGACTCAGCCCCATTGAAGCTCGCTCACCTGCGGGTGAGGCAAGACCTCCTGGACGGCCTTCTGAGTCCTCCGGGACTCAGCCCCATTGAAGCACATCCTACCCTTACCCACGCGGAAACGCCTCCGGGCCTTCTGAGTCCTCCGGGACTCAGCCCCATTGAAGCGCGTAGATGCCGCCCTGCACGACGTCGAGCGCGCGCCCTTCTGAGTCCTCCGGGACTCAGCCCCATTGAAGCCGCTCGGCAGCGGCGGAGCCCCCGAGCACTCCCCGAACCTTCTGAGTCCTCCGGGACTCAGCCCCATTGAAGCCGCTCCAACTCCTTCCACGCGGAAAAGCTACTTGCGACCTTCTGAGTCCTCCGGGACTCAGCCCCATTGAAGCCCTTTCCGCGCGGCTTTGCTTGCTCGCGCTTGCTTCCTTCTGAGTCCTCCGGGACTCAGCCCCATTGAAGCCGGTGCGGGAACTCGCGCCGATGTTCGGCTGGTCCTACCTTCTGAGTCCTCCGGGACTCAGCCCCATTGAAGCAGCGTGAGTTCGCGCGGATGCAGTTCGCCGCGGGGCCTTCTGAGTCCTCCGGGACTCAGCCCCATTGAAGCACCTGGAACGCAGCGACAGCCGTTGCTGATGCTTGCCTTCTGAGTCCTCCGGGACTCAGCCCCATTGAAGCAGGTGATCTGGGTCTGGTACGCCGGCATGGCGACGCCCTTCTGAGTCCTCCGGGACTCAGCCCCATTGAAGCGGCGCGGGAGCTGCACGAGCAGATTCCGGAGCCCGCGCAGCCTTCTGAGTCCTCCGGGACTCAGCCCCATTGAAGCGGCGAGGCGGGGCGCAGGTTCGCGGACAGCACCCTCCCTTCTGAGTCCTCCGGGACTCAGCCCCATTGAAGCTCCGCGTGAGCCTGCACGCTTACGTCGCGCGGCGCGCCTTCTGAGTCCTCCGGGACTCAGCCCCATTGAAGCCTCACGCGGCAGCAGATCGGGCAGGGCTTGCCGTCGCCTTCTGAGTCCTCCGGGACTCAGCCCCATTGAAGCTTTTCGGCGCCAGGAGCGCACGGCCTCGCAGCGGACCCTTCTGAGTCCTCCGGGACTCAGCCCCATTGAAGCATCTGCCACGCATCAGAGCCGGGAAGGCTGACGAAGTCCTTCTGAGTCCTCCGGGACTCAGCCCCATTGAAGCTAGCGCATTTCAGCCCTTGTCTGCACCCTGCGCTGGCCCTTCTGAGTCCTCCGGGACTCAGCCCCATTGAAGCCCGTCACACTGCGTCACGCAGCGGACGAAAACAGCGCCTTCTGAGTCCTCCGGGACTCAGCCCCATTGAAGCCTGATGTGCGCACCCCAGAACGAGTTGGGCTTCACCCTTCTGAGTCCTCCGGGACTCAGCCCCATTGAAGCAGCTGGAGCTGCGCGGCCTTGTGCGGCCCGGTGCTGCCTTCTGAGTCCTCCGGGACTCAGCCCCATTGAAGCTCCTCGTCGGAGAGCGGGTCCACGCTCTGTTGGCTGCCTTCTGAGTCCTCCGGGACTCAGCCCCATTGAAGCTCGTTAGCCGCGAGCTTGTCGTTGCACCTCCTTCCAGCGCTGGGGCCCTTCTGAGTCCTCCGGGACTCAGCCCCATTGAAGCCTGAAGCGGCAGGTGGAGGAGGCCGAAGACGTGGACCCTTCTGAGTCCTCCGGGACTCAGCCCCATTGAAGCGCGCCGCGCTCCTTTGGCGCCGGCGGCTCGTGCTCACCTTCTGAGTCCTCCGGGACTCAGCCCCATTGAAGCACCGCGTTTCCTTGCGGCAATTGGTGGACGCGCCGCCCTTCTGAGTCCTCCGGGACTCAGCCCCATTGAAGCAGCGCCAAGCGCTAGCGCGCTCACGCGTCAACACCACCCTTCTGAGTCCTCCGGGACTCAGCCCCATTGAAGCCTTGGGGCGAGGCGGTCATGGTGGGCCGGGTATGGTGCGCCTTCTGAGTCCTCCGGGACTCAGCCCCATTGAAGCACCTCCTTGAAGGGCCGCTACCACGCGGCCCTGATGCCTTCTGAGTCCTCCGGGACTCAGCCCCATTGAAGCCGTTACTACGGCAGCTTCGAAATCGGCTTTTACCTGCCTTCTGAGTCCTCCGGGACTCAGCCCCATTGAAGCTGGTCGACTCTCGGCCTGCTTCCCATTGCCCTAGTCCCTTCTGAGTCCTCCGGGACTCAGCCCCATTGAAGCGTCACCGAGGTGTGCGGCTTCACCGGTGTGGCGGACAGCCCTTCTGAGTCCTCCGGGACTCAGCCCCATTGAAGCAGCGCTCGCGCCGAGCACCTTCATGTCGGCGCCCATCCCTTCTGAGTCCTCCGGGACTCAGCCCCATTGAAGCAGGGGGGAGGTCGTTTACCACACCAACGCCTTCCTCCCTTCTGAGTCCTCCGGGACTCAGCCCCATTGAAGCCAGGAAGCTGATGTGCTCTACGTGGGGCACTGGCTCTCCTTCTGAGTCCTCCGGGACTCAGCCCCATTGAAGCATGACGGTTTGCTCCGGTGGGGTTGCAGAGGCGACCACCTTCTGAGTCCTCCGGGACTCAGCCCCATTGAAGCGGTCAAGAACCCTGCCTGGCGCCTGGAGACGATCTGCCTTCTGAGTCCTCCGGGACTCAGCCCCATTGAAGCCGCCTCGAGGTGCGCGACGGCGCACTCTGGGCGGTCCTTCTGAGTCCTCCGGGACTCAGCCCCATTGAAGCGCTGCGTCACCAGCTGCGCGGTCTCCGCGTCGGCGAGCCTTCTGAGTCCTCCGGGACTCAGCCCCATTGAAGCAGGGAGTGGGCTGACGTCGTAGGCTTTGCCACGTGGGCCTTCTGAGTCCTCCGGGACTCAGCCCCATTGAAGCATCCCGTGGGCGCCCATAGACGCGGCGGACCATGGTCCTTCTGAGTCCTCCGGGACTCAGCCCCATTGAAGCACGAGCAGGGGGAGTCCTGGGTGTCGGGCCTGGAGCTTCCTTCTGAGTCCTCCGGGACTCAGCCCCATTGAAGCTGATGGAGCTCCTCCGCGGCGCCGCGAGAGGCGGGCCCTTCTGAGTCCTCCGGGACTCAGCCCCATTGAAGCCCTTCGCTGCGCAGGTAGAGGGGACGGAAGGCAACGCCTTCTGAGTCCTCCGGGACTCAGCCCCATTGAAGCCTCCTGAAGCTGGAAGAGTGAGCGCTTGGTCGAGTGCCTTCTGAGTCCTCCGGGACTCAGCCCCATTGAAGCATGAACTCAGGCAGGATGGACACCAGGGTGTCGCACGCCTTCTGAGTCCTCCGGGACTCAGCCCCATTGAAGCAGCTGCTCGCGGTGGAAGCTGCTCATGACGCGCTCTCCTTCTGAGTCCTCCGGGACTCAGCCCCATTGAAGCTCCCTGGGAGGGCACTGCTCCTGCTACGCCCGACCAGCCTTCTGAGTCCTCCGGGACTCAGCCCCATTGAAGCATTCAGCTGGTGCAGGAGGTGGGCGCGGAGCTGGATCCTTCTGAGTCCTCCGGGACTCAGCCCCATTGAAGCCGAAGTGCGCGCCCCAGCCACTGCACCGTGTGGATGCCTTCTGAGTCCTCCGGGACTCAGCCCCATTGAAGCTACGGGGACCGGTCGATTTTTTCGCGATCGGTCTAACCTTCTGAGTCCTCCGGGACTCAGCCCCATTGAAGCGAGATCCGGAGCCGCCACCCAGCGCTTCCGCGCGGCCTTCTGAGTCCTCCGGGACTCAGCCCCATTGAAGCTGCTCCTATCCGCGCGGAAACCGCGCATGGCCCGCCCCTTCTGAGTCCTCCGGGACTCAGCCCCATTGAAGCCCGTGGAGCGTGCCCTCGGCGGCGATGATGCGCGGGTGCCTTCTGAGTCCTCCGGGACTCAGCCCCATTGAAGCTGGAAGTGTCGCACCTCGTGTGCCTCGGGCACGTAGCCTTCTGAGTCCTCCGGGACTCAGCCCCATTGAAGCAGCGTCGACCGTCGTGCTCGATGTGGTGATGGCCCCTCCTTCTGAGTCCTCCGGGACTCAGCCCCATTGAAGCACGTTCTTGCGGTAGCACCCACGGGAAAGCGCGCGCCCTTCTGAGTCCTCCGGGACTCAGCCCCATTGAAGCTCAGCACGCGCTGACCGTGGTCGTTGCGCGCCACGCCCTTCTGAGTCCTCCGGGACTCAGCCCCATTGAAGCGGTGCCACGCCGCCGAGAGCGGCCTGATCCGGTCAAACCTTCTGAGTCCTCCGGGACTCAGCCCCATTGAAGCCCGCGTAAGAACTGCCGCGCGGGGCTGGAGTGTGAGCCTTCTGAGTCCTCCGGGACTCAGCCCCATTGAAGCCCTGCGGGAATGGGAGTGCGACTTCGACGCTGGCGACCTTCTGAGTCCTCCGGGACTCAGCCCCATTGAAGCGCGCTTGCGTCAGTGACCGCGGTGGCCAGTTCCGCGCCTTCTGAGTCCTCCGGGACTCAGCCCCATTGAAGCTTCGGCCCGCCGTCGATGTACTGGGGCCTTCCAGCTGCCTTCTGAGTCCTCCGGGACTCAGCCCCATTGAAGCCGCGCGGATCGGGGACTACGGCGGCGCGGCGGACAACCTTCTGAGTCCTCCGGGACTCAGCCCCATTGAAGCTTTTGCCGCGCGGATTTGTCCGCTCGGGCTTGCTTCCCTTCTGAGTCCTCCGGGACTCAGCCCCATTGAAGCCGGGATCCGCTCCTCCCCCCCCCACAGGTCGAGCTCCTTCTGAGTCCTCCGGGACTCAGCCCCATTGAAGCCCGGTTAGGTAGTCCTTGTGTGGCGACAGATCCGCGCCTTCTGAGTCCTCCGGGACTCAGCCCCATTGAAGCGCCGCCAATGTCGCTCTTGTTCTCGATCGTGTCGGTCCCTTCTGAGTCCTCCGGGACTCAGCCCCATTGAAGCATCATCTGTTCCTCCAGATAGAGGCTCATGAACAGCCTTCTGAGTCCTCCGGGACTCAGCCCCATTGAAGCTGCTCGACCGCCGCGCGCTGCGCGACCATCTCCGCCCTTCTGAGTCCTCCGGGACTCAGCCCCATTGAAGCGCTCCAGCGCACGCTGCAGCTGACGCCGTGCACGGCCCTTCTGAGTCCTCCGGGACTCAGCCCCATTGAAGCATATTTTAGCAAGGCCTGAAGGGATGAAAGCCTTTGCCTTCTGAGTCCTCCGGGACTCAGCCCCATTGAAGCAGCGCGTCAATCTCGTCGGTCAGCGTCTTGTGGATCCTTCTGAGTCCTCCGGGACTCAGCCCCATTGAAGCTCATCCTGGCGGCGCGCGGGAAGCTGGCGCTCACCGCCTTCTGAGTCCTCCGGGACTCAGCCCCATTGAAGCTTCATCATGACTGACTATCTCCCTTCGCCGTCAAGACCTTCTGAGTCCTCCGGGACTCAGCCCCATTGAAGCTCCGCTTGTGTGGGCTGGCGGGCAGGGGCTACACAACCCTTCTGAGTCCTCCGGGACTCAGCCCCATTGAAGCGGCGAGCGGATGGTGATCGTGGCGCGCAACGCGCTACCTTCTGAGTCCTCCGGGACTCAGCCCCATTGAAGCACACGGCGACGGGCGAGGTCGGGCTACACCTGGCGGCCTTTCGGAGTCCTCCGGGACTCAGCCCCATTGAAGCGTCGTTGTTATCCCGCGACCTTGGCGCGCTGTCGCCCTTCTGAGTCCTCCGGGACTCAGCCCCATTGAAGCAAGGTGGAGGGGGCTGTCTTCGACGCAGCGGTTCTCCCTTCTGAGTCCTCCGGGACTCAGCCCCATTGAAGCGGCAGCCATGCGGTCGTTCTGAAGGCGTAGGGTCTGCCTTCTGAGTCCTCCGGGACTCAGCCCCATTGAAGCTGATGTATGGTCAGCCCGCGTCACTGCTTCCGCTGACCTTCTGAGTCCTCCGGGACTCAGCCCCATTGAAGCCGCTCGATCAGCGACAGGTAGGTCGGCGACACGTCGCCTTCTGAGTCCTCCGGGACTCAGCCCCATTGAAGCGCGCTCGCGCTCGAGCCGAGCAGCGAGGGCTTCCGGCCTTCTGAGTCCTCCGGGACTCAGCCCCATTGAAGCGCGGCGGGGCTTTGTTGGACCCCAAAACGATCCGCGCGCCTTCTGAGTCCTCCGGGACTCAGCCCCATTGAAGCCGCGGCTTGTCCTTGCGACCCGCGTCCTGGTCAGCCCCTTCTGAGTCCTCCGGGACTCAGCCCCATTGAAGCCTGGAGAGCGACAGCCCCGCGAGCGAAACCGAGTCCCCTTCTGAGTCCTCCGGGACTCAGCCCCATTGAAGCATGTCATAGCGAAGCTCCATCGTGGCTACTTCTTGACCTTCTGAGTCCTCCGGGACTCAGCCCCATTGAAGCAGATTGAGTCTTTCTTAATTTGACCCTTCCTAGCCGCCCTTCTGAGTCCTCCGGGACTCAGCCCCATTGAAGCTAGATCTACGGGTGTGCTATGAGTGCTGCGGCCCCAACCTTCTGAGTCCTCCGGGACTCAGCCCCATTGAAGCTCGGGGGTACCCCTCAGGGCCCCCCGGAGCCCCTCTGCCTTCTGAGTCCTCCGGGACTCAGCCCCATTGAAGCATGTCCCCAAGAGCGTCGACGAGGTCTCGGCGATGTCCTTCTGAGTCCTCCGGGACTCAGCCCCATTGAAGCTTCGTGGTGGGCTTCTTCAGAAGCAGGTAGCGGCGACCTTCTGAGTCCTCCGGGACTCAGCCCCATTGAAGCTCGAGCCGCACCAGCAGCTCCTTCGCGTCGACCGCCCTTCTGAGTCCTCCGGGACTCAGCCCCATTGAAGCGCGACCGATGAGCCCCGCGGCACCGATGAAGTAGAGGCCTTCTGAGTCCTCCGGGACTCAGCCCCATTGAAGCCGTGACTTCCGGCCCCTGCGGAACGCCGATGGACATCCTTCTGAGTCCTCCGGGACTCAGCCCCATTGAAGCCCCTCCGGGTCGAAGTAGTTGTCCTGCGGGTCAGGGTCCTTCTGAGTCCTCCGGGACTCAGCCCCATTGAAGCAATCCTCCAGCAGTGAGCGCATCAGGCTCTGGATTGTCCTTCTGAGTCCTCCGGGACTCAGCCCCATTGAAGCCGCCTTGACTATAGCGGGCTACCCGATGCGGCCTACCCTTCTGAGTCCTCCGGGACTCAGCCCCATTGAAGCATCTAAGGCCCGTTTCCCCGCCCTAGCCCAACCCTGCCTTCTGAGTCCTCCGGGACTCAGCCCCATTGAAGCATCCTCAGCCAGCGCCGCGCTCCAGCAGGAATGACGACCTTCTGAGTCCTCCGGGACTCAGCCCCATTGAAGCGGCCGACGAACGCGCGCGGCGCGGGGCTGAACAAGTCCTTCTGAGTCCTCCGGGACTCAGCCCCATTGAAGCGCGGCTGGCTACGCGACATGCGGACGCTGCGCGGTAACCTTCTGAGTCCTCCGGGACTCAGCCCCATTGAAGCATCGATCTGACGAATCCCACCCGTCGACAGGAGCCACCCTTCTGAGTCCTCCGGGACTCAGCCCCATTGAAGCATCTTTGTGATCCCGCACTGATGCGCGGCGGCATCGCCTTCTGAGTCCTCCGGGACTCAGCCCCATTGAAGCGAGCTGCGCGCGGAGCGTCTCCCACGTCGCCGGGATCCTTCTGAGTCCTCCGGGACTCAGCCCCATTGAAGCGAATCACTTGGCGTAGGCACCTGGGAACGCGCGGCCGCCTTCTGAGTCCTCCGGGACTCAGCCCCATTGAAGCTGGTTATCCGCGTTCGCGTGGACACCAGCGTCAGCGACCTTCTGAGTCCTCCGGGACTCAGCCCCATTGAAGCTCGATGTGCTCGGTGAAGTCCATCTCGAGCCCGCCGACCTTCTGAGTCCTCCGGGACTCAGCCCCATTGAAGCATCGCGCCCGCTCTCCGACGAGGAGATCGCGAACCTCCTTCTGAGTCCTCCGGGACTCAGCCCCATTGAAGCGCCCGTGACTACGGGCACCACATGGACGCCGACGGACCTTCTGAGTCCTCCGGGACTCAGCCCCATTGAAGCGCTTGCCTGACGACGCGCGGCGCCCTGTGATCGGACCTTCTGAGTCCTCCGGGACTCAGCCCCATTGAAGCTTCCGCTTGTACTTGCGATTCGCCGCGTTGACGCGGCCTTCTGAGTCCTCCGGGACTCAGCCCCATTGAAGCGACTTGAAGATCGTGAACGCGCCGATGTCGGCCCACCTTCTGAGTCCTCCGGGACTCAGCCCCATTGAAGCCTGCGGGGCTCGACGCTCGGCGCGCGATCTTCGGCGGCCTTCTGAGTCCTCCGGGACTCAGCCCCATTGAAGCATTCCTTCTCCAGGGTCTACTTGTCGGGGCCGTCGGGGCCTTCTGAGTCCTCCGGGACTCAGCCCCATTGAAGCTCCTCTCGCGCGCCGAAGCTCGCCTCGCCGCATGCGCCTTCTGAGTCCTCCGGGACTCAGCCCCATTGAAGCAGCGAGCCGTGGTCCATGCGGATGGTGCTCGCTGGCCTTCTGAGTCCTCCGGGACTCAGCCCCATTGAAGCCCGTAAGGGAATCGAGCCAGGCGGATGACTGCGCCCGCCTTCTGAGTCCTCCGGGACTCAGCCCCATTGAAGCCAGTCTCAAACGGCAAACTCCACCTGACCCCGATGGCCTTCTGAGTCCTCCGGGACTCAGCCCCATTGAAGCCTGGCCCGTACGGCGAGGCGGCGGATGATGACGACGACCCTTCTGAGTCCTCCGGGACTCAGCCCCATTGAAGCCCGTTCGCGAAGCGCGGGATGTTGGCCTCATCGAGCCTTCTGAGTCCTCCGGGACTCAGCCCCATTGAAGCGAACTTTTGGGAGCAATCCAGGTGCTCCACCCCCTGACCTTCTGAGTCCTCCGGGACTCAGCCCCATTGAAGCGGCGGGATCCCCTGGTTCGGGTTCACCTCGCCGTTCGCCTTCTGAGTCCTCCGGGACTCAGCCCCATTGAAGCGCCCTGTGAGGGGGTTTGGGGTGCGGGGGTAGCTTGGGCCTTCTGAGTCCTCCGGGACTCAGCCCCATTGAAGCACCCTCAACGTGGGCCAGGTGTCGGCGCAGCTTCTGCCTTCTGAGTTCTCCGGGACTCAGCCCCATTGAAGCCCAGCCTTCTGGTAGCGCGCCATCACAGCCTCAGCCGCCCTTCTGAGTCCTCCGGGACTCAGCCCCATTGAAGCCTTGCGGCCGATGCTCCGGCCGTCCACTTGACGCCCCTTCTGAGTCCTCCGGGACTCAGCCCCATTGAAGCGGGTGTGCTCATGGTCGACCTCTCCAGTAGACGGCATCCTTCTGAGTCCTCCGGGACTCAGCCCCATTGAAGCTTGAGCGCCTGCCCAACCTGCACCAGCACAGTAGCCCCTTCTGAGTCCTCCGGGACTCAGCCCCATTGAAGCCTCAAATCTGATTGAGAATTATACCGTGACAATTAGTCCTTCTGAGTCCTCCGGGACTCAGCCCCATTGAAGCATCTCGTCGTAGCTGAAGCCTCCCTGCTCCGCGACCCCCTTCTGAGTCCTCCGGGACTCAGCCCCATTGAAGCGCCTGCCCCGGATGGGATCGTCCACGTCACCTCGCTGCCGCCTTCTGAGTCCTCCGGGACTCAGCCCCATTGAAGCGCAGAGCGCGAAGCGCTGGGCGCGACCGACGCGACGCCCTTCTGAGTCCTCCGGGACTCAGCCCCATTGAAGCCAGTTGGATTATCCACCTGGTAACCTGACCGAACAACCTTCTGAGTCCTCCGGGACTCAGCCCCATTGAAGCCGGCATGACGAATACGGCATCATGCACATCGAGGCTCCTTCTGAGTCCTCCGGGACTCAGCCCCATTGAAGCATAATCTTTGATTTTTATAAGAATATCTTTGTTCTTCCTTCTGAGTCCTCCGGGACTCAGCCCCATTGAAGCCCGGCTCTACTGAGACACTGCACTTGTAAACACCCGTCCTTCTGAGTCCTCCGGGACTCAGCCCCATTGAAGCCGCGCGGAAGCAAGGCACCGGTGCTGACTGGTGAGCCTTCTGAGTCCTCCGGGACTCAGCCCCATTGAAGCCCAGAGTCGCGCACGTCATCGGCGTCGAACTCACGTCCTTCTGAGTCCTCCGGGACTCAGCCCCATTGAAGCCTGTTCCACCTGAAGCGCCCCACGTTGGCAGGCAGGCCTTCTGAGTCCTCCGGGACTCAGCCCCATTGAAGCGTCGAACAGGTGGGCCTCCCACCCATCCCGAGGGGTCCTTCTGAGTCCTCCGGGACTCAGCCCCATTGAAGCTCGACCCCAAGTGGCCCGGCCCACAAGCAAGAGACCCTTCTGAGTCCTCCGGGACTCAGCCCCATTGAAGCCCGATGAAGCTAGGCCGCTTCGGGAGCACCAGCACATCCTTCTGAGTCCTCCGGGACTCAGCCCCATTGAAGCGACCCCTATGCTGCTGACCCGAGCAAGAGCGGCAACCTTCTGAGTCCTCCGGGACTCAGCCCCATTGAAGCATCACGTGTCGTAGTCGGTGGTGCATCGGGTGACCCTCCTTCTGAGTCCTCCGGGACTCAGCCCCATTGAAGCATTGAGGGGAACTGGCTGAGGTACCTGTGCGAGGCGACCTTCTGAGTCCTCCGGGACTCAGCCCCATTGAAGCGAGGTACCGAGCTCGGGGTGGTGAACCTGCTACGGGGCCTTCTGAGTCCTCCGGGACTCAGCCCCATTGAAGCACGGCACCAAGTTCATCATCGAGCTGGTCGATAAGCTCCCTTCTGAGTCCTCCGGGACTCAGCCCCATTGAAGCGCGCGATGGCTCGACCTCGGGACACGCGATTCCCGGCCTTCTGAGTCCTCCGGGACTCAGCCCCATTGAAGCCCATGTCGTAAAACCTCCGAGAAGGCCACCGAACCCCTTCTGAGTCCTCCGGGACTCAGCCCCATTGAAGCCCCAGTTCAGCGAACTGGGCAGCGAGGCCCATCGTCCTTCTGAGTCCTCCGGGACTCAGCCCCATTGAAGCGGCTACCGCCCCAAGGAAGTTGACCACCGGGTCGCCCCTTCTGAGTCCTCCGGGACTCAGCCCCATTGAAGCATGGGCTCAGCAGCAGCTGGGACCAGGCAGTTCGAGCCTTCTGAGTCCTCCGGGACTCAGCCCCATTGAAGCTGCTAGCCCGTACACCTTCAGCCCAATCTCTGGGTGCCTTCTGAGTCCTCCGGGACTCAGCCCCATTGAAGCAATGAGGTCAACCTCGAAGCCCCACCCCTGGTTTATCCTTCTGAGTCCTCCGGGACTCAGCCCCATTGAAGCATGAGAGGAATTCTATCCACTTCAGTTTCAAAAACTACCTTCTGAGTCCTCCGGGACTCAGCCCCATTGAAGCCGGGCGCGCTGGCTCGCCAGCGCACCGAAGCTCAGCCCTTCTGAGTCCTCCGGGACTCAGCCCCATTGAAGCTTCAGCTGATCGCCGTCGAGCACTTCAGCCGCCGCCCCTTCTGAGTCCTCCGGGACTCAGCCCCATTGAAGCGCGTCGGCCGCGACGTGCACGGCGGCGAGCGTCTCGACCTTCTGAGTCCTCCGGGACTCAGCCCCATTGAAGCCTTCAAGGTCGGCATCAGGAACGGGATCCTGACGCCCCTTCTGAGTCCTCCGGGACTCAGCCCCATTGAAGCTGCACGGTGACGGCGCGCCCGAAGTAGGACTGCACCATCCTTCTGAGTCCTCCGGGACTCAGCCCCATTGAAGCTCGCTGTGGCTCGCGTCACAGCACGGCATGGGCAAGCCTTCTGAGTCCTCCGGGACTCAGCCCCATTGAAGCGTGGGCGACCTGACGGGCTCCAACGGCCACGTTGGGATCCTTCTGAGTCCTCCGGGACTCAGCCCCATTGAAGCGTCTTGGAACTTGCCATCAATCGTGAACCCTTCCGCCTTCTGAGTCCTCCGGGACTCAGCCCCATTGAAGCAAGCTCATCCCGCTCCAACCGGGGCAGAAGACACCTCCCTTCTGAGTCCTCCGGGACTCAGCCCCATTGAAGCCACCAGGTGGGGCGAGCCCTGTCCCAGGTCGCCCGCCCTTCTGAGTCCTCCGGGACTCAGCCCCATTGAAGCTCCTTGGGGTCATAGACGCGTGGTGTAGCCCTGATGCCTTCTGAGTCCTCCGGGACTCAGCCCCATTGAAGCGTCGTGCACGAGTACGCGGGGCAGAACGGCGCAGGCCTTCTGAGTCCTCCGGGACTCAGCCCCATTGAAGCGGATCTTGCCGTTGCCGATGTAGCTCTTGGCTCCGATCCTTCTGAGTCCTCCGGGACTCAGCCCCATTGAAGCCAGCCGTTGGTGCTGACGGCGAGGTGATGACGGTCGTCCTTCTGAGTCCTCCGGGACTCAGCCCCATTGAAGCGAGCAGTGCTCGCATCTCATGAGCAATGATAAACAGCCTTCTGAGTCCTCCGGGACTCAGCCCCATTGAAGCACTACCTGGCGGCGTGGACGGCGTTCCGCGGCGCGGTGCCTTCTGAGTCCTCCGGGACTCAGCCCCATTGAAGCCGCGTCTACTGGACGTCGCAGCAAGGCCGGCGGCTCCTTCTGAGTCCTCCGGGACTCAGCCCCATTGAAGCAGCGAGCCGTGGTCCATGCGGATGGTGCTCGCTGGTCCTTCTGAGTCCTCCGGGACTCAGCCCCATTGAAGCCGTGCGGAACCGCCCACTCGCGGGCGAGCTCTCGGCTCCTTCTGAGTCCTCCGGGACTCAGCCCCATTGAAGCGGCCACATCCACGCTCCGCAGCAGTGGGACTTCGGAGCCTTCTGAGTCCTCCGGGACTCAGCCCCATTGAAGCTATAAAAAGGGAATGAATTATGGCAGTTAAAAATACCCTTCTGAGTCCTCCGGGACTCAGCCCCATTGAAGCACTCGGCAGCGTGACCTTGGCAGCGCTGAGCAGGGGCCTTCTGAGTCCTCCGGGACTCAGCCCCATTGAAGCCCCGACCCGCCCGAAGAACGCCGCGCCCCCGTGCAACCTTCTGAGTCCTCCGGGACTCAGCCCCATTGAAGCTCCTTCTCCGACGCGCGCTCGCTCAGCGCGAGGCGACCTTCTGAGTCCTCCGGGACTCAGCCCCATTGAAGCACGTACTGCCAGCCGCGCTGGATGAGGATGCCTGAGCCTTCTGAGTCCTCCGGGACTCAGCCCCATTGAAGCATCAGGGCGCTTGGTCCGGGGTACATGACCAAGCAGTCCTTCTGAGTCCTCCGGGACTCAGCCCCATTGAAGCATCGAAGTGATATCGTGGAACTCCTCGGGGAGCGTCCCTTCTGAGTCCTCCGGGACTCAGCCCCATTGAAGCCATTACATGAAATACCCCCCTCTGGGGCCGCAGCACCCTTCTGAGTCCTCCGGGACTCAGCCCCATTGAAGCGATGCGATCGAGGGCCAGGGCAAGGGCCGCGGCGCCCCTTCTGAGTCCTCCGGGACTCAGCCCCATTGAAGCAAGCGGCGAATGAGCTAATTGCGGCGCTCATGGACCTCCTTCTGAGTCCTCCGGGACTCAGCCCCATTGAAGCAACTCGTCTAGCCACGCCCACCCGGTGGTTCCGTGTCCCTTCTGAGTCCACCGGGACTCAGC
>JAHBVY010000010.1 GCA_019637265.1 Polyangiaceae bacterium
AGCTTTCGAACCACTTCCTGAGCTCCTCCAAGTGGTCTCCTCGAACGACACCAGCCACCTCAAAGCGATGACAGAGACCATTCATCGTTAGGTTTGCTGACCCAAACAGAGCAGCCTGCTCACCGAGCACCACCTTCGCGTGAAGTCCGCGAACACTTCGGATGCAACTGAGGTGCTCTCTGAAAAACCCGAAGAGTCTCTCGTTCCCCCCGCTCTCAAAGCAGGCATACTGATCGGTTACGAGCCGGAAAGTCCGCCCCTCGACCAGGGGGAGCAGGACTTCGATGCTAAGATAGGGACTCGCGATCGCGATCGCACCGCTCTCGGCGATCACCCGCCCGACGGCTGAACCCAACGCTTCACTTGATTCATCTGGAGGGATTGGCTGATAGATAAGTTCCAAGCTTTTACTCATATCGGCCTCCCAGTACGTTCTCGCTCGACCAGCGCAATGCCCGACCGGCGCAGCACCCCACATTCCCTCAGGGTTCCGCGCTGTCGGCGAACCGAGCCCCAGGCTCTCCCAGTTTCAGCCCCAACAGATTACCAGCGGCGCTATCCGGCCGCAAGGTCGGGAGCCGCGCCCAGGCCGCTGGGTAGGCCGAGGGCCAGGAACCCGTCAAGGCGTAGCACCCGGCTTAGCGCCGATGTAGAATGCTCGGCGCCGCCTCGCGCGGCGGGAGGCACACCATGGCAGCACGCGCGATCCACCTCTATCACCCGTCTGGCGATCTGATGATCCTGAGCGGCCGCTCAGTGGGCATCGGGCGCGTTCCGAAGGGCTACTTGCCGCTCAGCTTCCCCGACGTGGAGTCCTGGTACCGGCGCGGCCAGCTGCACCCCGGCGCGCTGTTCGAGCTCCATCGCTTGGCGACGGGGCGCAGCCTCGCGCGCCCCCCAGCGCCCGATCACGAGCGTGAGCTGCTGCGCGAGGTGCAGGCGGCGCTCGGCGATGGACGGCTGCTCGCGTATCGGCGCGTGGCGACGACGAAGCCACAGGCGATCGTCAGCATGGCTTCCCTCGCCGAGAAGGCGCGCGAGTTGGGGGAGCGAGCCGCGCGGAGCGCTGCAGGTAAGCTCCCGGGGTTCGCCGGCACCGCGAGCAGCCTCTCGGGCGCAACGCGCACGCTGGGCGGCGCCGCCGGGCGTGTCGCCAGCGCAGCTGACGGACTCGCTAGCGCCGCAGGTGACGCGGCGAGCGCCGCGGGTCGCGCCGCCAGCGCGGTCAGGAGCACGTTCGGGCGGGGCTAGCGCTATAGTGATCCCTGTGTTCATCGGGCCATCGGATCGACCATGAGGGTGCACAGCATGAAGGTAGAGACCCTGCTATCTCCGCGGTTCGAGGGCGAGCGGTTCCGCGCCCACACCCTGCCGCTAGCGCTCGTGAAAGACCTCGAGGCGCTACAAGGGATTATTCTGGAGATCGCGCGCGCGGAGTTCATCAACACAAATCCAGACCGCCAGCGGCTACCCCGCGGCTTCAGCGACTCCTTGACATTACACCTGGCCGGAACGGAGCCAGGCAGCGTGGCCGTCTCTATCGCGCTACTCGTGACGGGCTCCGCCCTCTTCCCCGGGTTTGAGCGTGAGCTGAATGCCGCTCGATCTGCCCGCGACACCTACTTGAGCGCCGTAGCTGCCGCGCACAATGACCGCCCCGCCCCGATCCTCCCCAAAGCCGCGTGGCCCTACATTGAGCGTTTTGGTCGCGGCCTTCGTGATGGTGAGACCATCGACCTTGGTAGCCTTGAGGGCCAACGCGTCGAGTTGACGAAGGAAGTTCGGCGCCGCCTGCTCCTAACCCGCGCTGAGGTGCAAGCTATTTCGGACGAGGTCCAGCTCATTGCTCGCCTCGGCGACGTACGCCCGAAGGAGCGGGTTATCACTCTAGACCTCGCTGACGAACGTCGTGTGTCCGCCAATGTGACAGTTCAGCAGCTGCAAGACTTGAATGAGGTGCGCGTCGCGGACTTTGGGTCAGCGTGGCTTCGCATCGAGGGAATTGGTAGCTTTGATCGAGATGAGCAGCTCCGACAAGTGAGTGAGGTTCATACCATCGAACTCCTCGACTCCCTGGATCCCCGCGCCCAACTCGAGAAGCTGAAGCGGCTTCGGCCAGGTTGGCTCGACGGCGAGGATGGCCGGGCCTTGGACCACTCATTGCTGGACCGCATCCGCGCCTTGTTAGACGAGCACCTGGTCGATGAAGCACCTCTGCCTCGGCTCTACGCCACACCTGAAGGCGGAGTCGAAGCGGAGTGGCTCATCGGTCGGCTCGACCTGTCGATCGAGTTCGATCCAGTGGACCTGGTCATCGAATGGCACGCGCTAGACCTCGACACCGGGCAGGTCAACCACAAGCACTTCCCGTTCGACGACTTTCAGGTGCTTGGACAGGCCATGCACGCGTTCTTCTCCGATAAAGCGGTGGATGACGGCGAGGTCGCCCCATGAACCCAGTCACCCTGCTCTGGCGTCAGATTCATCCATCCTTTCTTGAGGGCGAACAGCCGGGGAGCCAGGCGTTTCGCCCTACGCCGAAGGACCGCGACCGCCTGTCATTCGACGACGGGAGCCGCATTGAAGCAGAGGCCTCGTGTCGCCGTTTTACCGAGCTGCGCGGCCTACGATCGGTCGGTGTCCTTGGCGTGCAGGTCGTCGAGTGCACCAGCGAAGGCCTGCTCGTCGAGCCTGACGGCAGTCCGGACCCCGAGCATGTTTCAGTCGACTTCCATGGAAAGTCAAACAGCGAGCGGAAGACCATCTCAAAGAAGCTACGTGATCTCGCGATGAAGCGCGGATGGCAGTTCATTGCATCGGAATGAACTGTCGCTGATGGGTCACAGCTTCACGTCGTAGCTCAGCTCGAGGCGCTCTTTTACCTCGCGATCGTAGGCTGCTTGGAAGCTTTGTGAGAGTGACTGACGATCTACGGGCTCGGGGAGCACGCGGAGCGCCATCACCAAGTCTTGCATCATCTCGCGCGCGGAGTTGAAGCGCTCTTCGGGGCGCCGCGCGAGGGAGCAGTGCACGATCTGGGTGAGCGCGAGCGGGAGATCGGGGCGATCCACGCTGAGCATCGGCACGCGCGCCTCGCGGATCAGGTCCACCACCTCGATGTCCGTCTTGGCGTCGAACAGCCGCCGACCTGACAAGACCTCCCACAGCACCACGCCGAGGCTGAATAGATCGCTCTGCGCGCTGGGGTTCACCCCCAAGACCAGCTCCGGCGCCAGGTAGCTGAGCTTGCCCTTCACGATGTCGGGCTGCGTCATGCGGCCGCGGTCCATCGCGCGCGCCATGCCAAAGTCAGCCAATTTAACGATGCCGCTCAGGTCGAGCAGCACGTTGTCCGGCGTCAAATCCCGGTGAAAAATAGCGGCGGGCTCACCCCGATCGTCCACCCGGGTGTGCGCGGCGTCCAGCGCCGCCAGCACCTGCACCGCCACCTCCGCCACGATCTGCCACGGCGGGCGCAGCGAAGCGCGCGTGAAGGCGCGGCTCCACTCGCCGAGCTGCAGCCCCAGCACGAGCTCGGTCACCAAGAACGGCTCACCCGCTTCATCCACCCCGAAGTCGTGCACCTGAACCACCCCAGGGTGGCGCAGCCCCGCGCCCACGCGCGCCTCCTCGATGAACAGCTGCCGCAGGTGATACTGCCCCATGAACCCAGGGTGCATGCGCTTCACGGCGACCGGCAGCGCGAAACCGTCAGGTCCATGGTTGAGCGCACGCCACACCACCGCCATCCCGCCCTGACCCAGCCTCGAGATGAGCTCGTACTTGCCGACGAGCCGCTTGCCTGGGTGGTCCTCCGCCATGCCCTTTCAGAGTCTAGCCGTCTCAGCGAGGAGCGTCGCAGGGTGACCCATCAGCGACGCCGGGGAGACAGGCAGCGGGGTGGGTGTGCAGCCTCTGGGCATGCGGAAGATCAGGATGGAGGCGGAGGCGCGGAGGTGCCTCGCGCAGGTTGAGGCGTCAGGGCGGTCGCTCGCGGGGTGGGCGCGGGCTCATGGTGTCGACGTGCAGTCGCTGTATGGGTGGCGGAGGGCGCTCAAGCAGCGCGCAGACGGCTACTCAAGGGTGACCGGTGAGGGGGTGTCGCCGCCGACGTTCGTCGAGCTGGTGGCGGCGCCCGAGGGGCGCGACGTGCCTGACACGGCTGCTCGGTACGTCGTGTGCCTGGAGGGGGCGCGCATCGAGGTGGATGACTCGTTCCGCGCCGACACGTTGGCGCGGCTGGTGAGAGCGCTGCGCGCGTGCTGAGCTTGCCGCCGACGTGGCGCGTGTTCGTGGCGGTGGAGCCGTGCGACATGCGTCGGTCGTTCGATGGGCTGGCGGGCGCTGTTCGAGCGCTTGGGCTCGATCCGGTGAGTGGGCACGTCTACTTGTTCTTCAATCGGCGACGACGGCTCGCGAAGGCGTTGTGGTTCGATGGCTCGGGCTGGTGCTTGCTCAGCAAGCGGCTCGAGCAGGGCAGCTTCCAGCTCCCGCGGCTGAGCGGCGACGAGAAGACGGTCGCCATCAACGGCGCGGCCTTCGCCTCCCTGCTCGCCGGCATCGACTTCACCGTCGCCAGGCGCGGGTGGTTCCGCGCGGAGAGCACTTCGCGTCGATAGGGGATCGACATCCAAGATCAGGTGTGATCGGGTAGCGCCCGTGACCACCGCGGACTACCTCGCTGAGCTCGCCAGGCGCGACGCGGAGCTGAGTGTCATCCGTGCGGAAAATGCACGTCAGGCGAAACTCATCGAGAGCCTGACTGAGCAGCTGGTGGCGCTGACGGAGCGGATCGCTGAGCTTATCGCCGCCGTTGAGCGCAAAAAAGGCAAACCCCCGATCCCGAAACCCGTCGCGCCAGCGACATTGACTGAGGCAGAGCGCAAGGCGTTCGAGAATCGTCCGCGCCCACCCGAGAAGCCGCTCGAGCCGAAGAAGCCCAAGCAGCGCGCCAAGCCCACGGGGCGCAAGCCGCTGCCAAAGCACCTGCCCGAAGAGGTGCACCACCTGAGGCCCACAGCCTGCGACCACTGCGGTGAAGCAGCGCTCGATCAGGTAGACGAGGTGACTGAAGAGAAGCTGCACGTCGTCAAGGAGCACCAGCGGCGGCGCGTCGTCACGCGTGTCACTTGCCGCTGCCGGAAGTGTGGCGAGCGTACGACTCCTGCGTCACTGCCCGCGCCGTTTCCACGCTCGAAGATCACGGGAGAGTGGCTCGCTTGGCTGATGCATCAGAAGTTCTCGCTGCTCGTGCCGCTCGATCGCGTGCGCCGCGATCTCAAAGAGCGCGGCATCGCCATGGCGATGAGCACGCTGGTCAGCTACGTGGAGCGCGCTGCTGATCTGCTCGCGGCGATCGATGGCTACCACTGGAAGCAGCTGCTTGCTGGGCGTTGGATGGCGACGGACGCGACGGGCCTCAAGGTGCTGGTGAAGGGCTTGCCCGAAGCTCATAACGGCTACCTTGAGCAGTTTCACAACCATGAAGCCGTGGTGTTTCAGTACGCGGCGACGAAGCATGGCGAGGGCATCGAGAGCAAGCTCGCTGGTTTCCGCGGGACGCTCACCGCGGACGCTGAGCATCGCCTGAATGGCGTGTACGGTGAGCACGTGCTCGAAGCGGGCTGCAACGCCCACGCGCGTCGGAGGTTCCGGGACGCGGAGGCGACGCAGCCAGCGCTCGCGCTCGAGGGAGGGAAGTTCATCGGCGCGATGTACGGCGTCGAGGAAGACGCCCGGAAGGAAGGGCTCACGGGGAAGGCGCTGCTCGCGCGGCGCCGCGAGCGCGCCGGGCCGATCGCCAAGGAGTTTGACGAGTGGCGGGCGGCCACGCTCCCAGGCTTGTTGCCGAGTGAGCCCTTGGCGCAGGCGATTCGATACTACGATCGGCACCGTGAAGCGCTGCTGCGTTTCCTCGAGGATCCAGAGGTGCCGCTCGACAACTCCGCCACCGAGCGGCGGTTTCAACACGTCGCCAAGCTGCGCCTGAACATGCTCTTCGCGGGCAGCACCGAGGGGGCGCACCGAGCCTGCGTGCTGCTGGGCGTCTCCGCGACCTGTCGCACCATGGGCGTGAATTTCGAGCAGTACCTCGCCTGGGCCTTCGAGCGCTTGGGTACGCACCGCGAGCGCTTCGGCCTGCCGGTGAGCGAGCTGACGCCAGCGGCGTTTAAGCTGACGCTGGGCGGCTGAGGGGTTGGGGGCCGCTGGCTGCGGCGGGAGGCACACTCAGGCGCGGGGTGCATCCCGGTGTCGCTGATCGGTCACGTCGCAGGATCTTGAAACACGCGCAGAAAAGCGCGCTCCAGGCGCCGAGAGCGCGATCGCGCGGCGCAGAAACGCGTTCGAGGGCTTGGGGGTGCGGCAAGCGACGTGCCACGTGGCGCGCTGCTTCGACGTCAAAGGCTCAGCGTACGCTGCCCGCTTCACGCGACGAAGCGCCGCGCGTTGCGGAACAGGCGCAGCCAGGGGCTCTCGTCAGCGTCCCAGTCTGTTGGGCACCAGGAGAGCTGCACGGAGCGGACCACGCGCTCTGGGTGCGGCATCATCAAGGTCACGCGCCCATCGGCGCTGCACACCCCGGTGACGCCGCCGGGTGAGCCGTTCGGGTTCTCCGGGTAGCGCGCCGCGACCTCACCCGCAGGCGTGACGAAGCGAAGCGCCACCTGCGGAGACAATCGCTCGAGCGCCGCGGCGTCCAGCTCCGCGCGGCCCTCGCCGTGCGCCACGGACACCGGCAGGCGGCTCCCTGCCATCCCCGCGAGCAGCACCGAAGGCGACTCGCAGATCTCCACCAAGCTGAGGCGCGCCTCGAACTGTTCGCTCGCGTTCCTGACGAAGCGCGGGAGCGAGGCGCCGCCCGGGATCAGCTCCCGCAGGTTGCTCAGCATCTGACAGCCGTTGCACACCCCGAGGCTGAATGTATTTCCCCTATGAAAAAACTCGGAGAAGCAGCGCCGGAGCGCCTCGCGATGCAAGATCCGCTTCGCCCAACCCCCGCCCGCGCCCAGCACGTCGCCGAAGGAGAAGCCGCCGGGCACCACGAGCCCACGGAAGCGCGACAGGTCAGGCGCTTGAATCAAGTCGCTCATGTGGACGTCCACGGCGCGAAAGCCCGCGCGCTGGAACGCCGCCGCCATCTCGAGCTGACCATTGACGCCCTGCTCGCGCAAAATGGCGACCTGGGGCCGCTCCGCCGCCTGCGAGGTGTAGGGCCGCGCGACGTCCTCCTTCGGGTCGAAGGAGAGCCGCGCCGAGAGCGGCGCCCGCGTCAGGAGCCCTTCCTGTTCTTCACGCACCACCTCGGCGTTGTCGCGCAGCTGCTGCATGCGGCAGCTGAGCTCCGACCACCACGCGCGGAGCGTCTTCACCGGCTGCGCGTACACGAGCTCTGAGCCCATGCGCACCTGGAGCTGCCCCGCGCCCTCGCCCGTTTGCACCGGCACGCCTATCACCTGGGTGAAGCGCTCAAGCCCGCGCCGGGAGACACGCTCCAGCACCTCCGTCAGCTTGTCTGACTGCACCTGGAGCACGGCGCCCAGCTCCTCCGCGAACAGCGCGCGCAGCACCTCGGCGTCACCCTGAGCGCCCACGCCGCTCGGCGCTGGCAGCTCAACGCTGAGCCCCACGTCCGCCGTGAAGGCCATCTCACACAGCGTCACGAACAGCCCCCCGTCGCTCACGTCGTGATACGCGAGCAAGAGCCCCTCAGAGACGAGCTCATGGGTCAGCTCGAACAGCGCCGCGAGCCGCGCTGGGTCGTCCACGTCGGGCGGCGTGTCACCCACGTGCCCATACACCTGACACAGCGCCGAGCCGCCGAGCCGCCCGGAGCCACCGCTCAAGTCGATGTGGAGGAGCACGCTGTCCGCCTCGAGCCGAAGCTCCGGCGTCACGTGACGGCGCACGTCCAGGACCGGCGCGAACGCCGACACCACCAAGGACACCGGTGAGGTCACCTGATGATGCACTTCACGGCGCTCTCCATCGCGCTCAGCGCCTTCCCCGACATCAGCGCCCTCCGTCCAGCGCGTGCTCATGCTCATCGAGTCTTTCCCCACGGGAATAGTGAGCCCCAGCGCCGGGCACAGCTCGAGCCCCACCGCCTTCACCGCCGCGAACAGCGCCGCGTCCTCCCCTGGGTGCCCCGCCGCGCACATCCAGTTGGCGCTGAGCTTCACCTCACGGAGCGAGCCCACGCCAGCCGGAGCCAGGTTCGTCAGCGCCTCGCCCACGCAGAGCCGCGCCGACGCCGCCGCGTCGAGCAGCGCCACCTGAGGCCGCTCGCCGAGGCTCATCGCTTCCCCACGGAAACCTTCATGGTCCATCAGGGTGAGCGCGCAGTCAGCCACGGGTACCTGCCGTGGCCCCACGAATTGGTCGCGCGCCGTGAGCCCCCCCACCGTGCGATCCCCGATGGTGATGAGGTAGCTCTTGTCGGAGACGGCGGGCAGCTGGAGCACGCGCTTCGCTGCCTCTTCGAGCCGCACCGCCGTCAGGTCGAACGCGGTGCTCCGGGGCAGCGGCGTGGTCGCCTCTCGCAGCATTTTTGGGGGTTTGCCTAAGAGCACGCCGAGCGGCAGCTCGATGGGCCGTGCCTCGAAGAGCGCATCGGTGAGCACCAAATCCTGCTCCTCGGTGGCGTACCCGACCACCGCGTAGGGGCACCGCTCACGCTCGGCGATCGCCTGAAACAGCGGTAGGCCATCGGGCGCCAGCGCGAGCACGTAGCGCTCCTGCGCCTCGTTGCACCACAGCGCCAGCGGCGAGAGCCCCGGCTCGGCGCTCGGCACCTCGCGGAGCTCGAGCCGCGCGCCGCGACCCGAGTCGTTCACCAGCTCGGGCAGCGCGTTGGAGAGGCCGCCCGCGCCCACGTCGTGGATGCTGTGGATGGGGTTCTCGTCCCCCAGCGACACCAGGCGATCGATCACCTCCTGACAGCGCCGCTGCATCTCCGGGTTGTCACGCTGCACCGAGGCGAAATCGAGCGCCTCCGAGCCCGCGCCGGAGCTGAGGCTGCTCGCGGCGCCGCCGCCGAGGCCGATCAACATCGCGGGCCCGCCGAGCACCAGGAGCGGCGCGCCCGGCGGGATGTTCTGCTTGAGCGCCAGCTCCGCCCGCACGTTGCCGATTCCGCCGGCGAGCATGATGGGCTTGTGGTAGCCGCGCACCTCGGGCTCCCCATTCACGTGTGGGAACTCGAGCTCCAGGCTCCGCATGGTGCCGAGCAGGCAGGGCCGCCCGAACTCGTTGTTGTAAGCCGCCGCGCCGAGCGGCGCCTCCAGCATGATGGTGAGCGGGCTCGCCATCCGGCTCGGCGGCGGCAGCGAGCCCGCCTCCCACGGCTGCTCGAAGCCGGGGACGCACAGGTTGGAGACGGTGAAGCCGACCAGCCCCGCCTTCGGCTTCGCGCCGCGCCCCGTAGCGCCCTCGTCGCGGATCTCCCCGCCGGAGCCAGTGGCCGCGCCGGGGAAGGGTGAGATGGCCGTGGGGTGGTTGTGCGTCTCCACCTTGATCAGGCTGTGGAGCAGGGCGCGCTCGGTTTGGTACTCAAAGCTGACTGGGTCGATGAAGAGCCGCGCGCTCTCGGCGCCGACCATCACCGCCGCGTTGTCACGGTAGGCGCTCACCACGTGATCGGGCGTCACCTGGTGAGTGTTCCGAATCATCTGGAACAAGCTGTGCGCCATGGGCTCGCCGTCGATCACCCAGCTGGCGTTGAAGATCTTGTGGCGGCAGTGCTCGCTGTTCGCCTGCGCGAACATCATCAGCTCCACGTCCGAGGGGTCACGCCCCAGCGCGTGGAACGCCTGAGCCAAATACTCCATCTCATCGGGCGCCAGCGCCAGGCCCAGCTCCTGGTTCGCGCGCTGGAGCGCCGAAGCCCCCGAAGCCACGTCGCCGCCGAGCGCCACGCGCTGGAACGAGCTCGGCGCGTGCTGCACGAACAGCGCCGCGAGATCCGGCTCCTGGCTCAGCACCACCTCCGTCATCCGATCGGAGAGCAGCCCGTCCACCGCCGCGAGCTCAGAGTCAGTCAGGTCACCTTCTAAATAGTAGGCCACGCCGCGCTCGATGCGCTGAAGCGCCGTGAGGCCGGCGCCGTGCGCGATGTCCGTCGCCTTGCTCGACCAAGGCGAGAGGGTGCCGAGCCGCGGCACCACGAGCCGCAGCCGGCCGGTTCGCGAGGCAGGCGGCAGCGCCGGCCCGTAGCTGAGCAGGCTGAGCAGCACCTCGGTTCCGCGCGGATCCAGCTCAGCGCCGTGCGTGAGCCGCGCCACGTGGACGTACTCCGCGGAGAGGCTCGTCACCCGCGGACAAGCCCGCTGCACCACGGTGGTCAGGCGCTCACGTCGGAAGGGGCTCAGCGCCGGCGGACCGTAGAGCACTCGGAGCGCGCTCGGATCGACGTCGGGCGCGAGCCGCGAACGCTCACGGAGGGTGCGGAGGATCGAGCGACCAGCGGCGTGAGTGTCCGTCACGCCGGCGCCTTACACCATCGCCCAGAGGTGCACTAGCCGCGAGGGCAGCCTCAGCCGTTCAAGCGCTTCACCGTGGCGAGCGCCTCCTCCACGTGCGCCCCGGCGTTGAGCATCGAGCTGAACACGTGCTGCACCCGCCGCTCACGGTCGATCACGAAGGTGACGCGTCCATCGATCAAGCCCAGCGCCTTCTTGATGCCGAACTGCGCGCGCACCCGGCCACCTGGATCGCTCAGCAAGACGTACTCGAGCGCGTGCTTGCCCGCAAACGCCTGATGGCTCGCCACGCTGTCCGAGCTGATGCCCACCACCGTCGCGCCGTGCTCCACGAACACCGCGTGCGAGTCACGGAACTGACAAGCCTCCGCGGTGCACACCCGCGTGTTGTCCTTCGGGTAAAAGAACAGCACCACCGACCCCTGCTGCACCTGCTCCGCCAGCGACCACGGCTCCCCCGCCTGCGTCTCTAACGTGAACTCGGGCGCCAGCTCTCCCACCTTCAGCTCTGCCATCCCTGCGCCATGCGGGCGCACCACCGCGCGGTCAAGCCCCGCCAGCTGGCGTGGCGCTCCGCGGCGCACGACGGAGGCGCATTGCTGCACGGGAACGGGAGAAGGGCTGGTGCCGTCCCCAGCGGCCTCCTCGCGGCTGTTCAGGGTTTCGGGTTGGGGGGGTTGGGGAGCTCCAGGGGTCGATGACACCACCATTTGTCCAATGATTTCGCGTAGTTCGAGTCGGCCTACGGAAATCAGCAACCACTGAACAGAAACCACTGGTGTTTTGTTCAGTGACCCGCTAGGGTTGCTCTCACGTCGCGGGCTCGCGTGCCAGCGCAACCACCCGCGGCGGTCTTTGTCGGCCCTGTCTGTCCCAACCCCCAACCCGATCCCCAAGCTGGATCCCCAACCCACCAACCCACCAGGCCGCGGCGAGGCCTTGCTCTTGGAAGCGCAGTCCCTCGCCCAGGCTTCTTCATTGGAGTGAGTCATGCGCGTGCGTCATTATCGTGTCTCCGCTGAGGCGGCCCCGGTCGATTTCTTCGCCGATCCAGACGGCGACTGGAGCTATGAGGCCTTGATCGAAGCCGCGGGCATCCACCCCGGCGCCGTGCCCCCCGGCGTGCTGATCGGCGCGCTGGCACGTCCTTGGCGTGGCCATCCGGAGGGCGCCGCCATCGTCAGCTTCGTCGCTGATGAGCGGCCGCGGCTGTGCGTCGTGGAGCACCAAGGTGCCGACCAGCGCGCGGCTTAAAAGGACGACAAGCAGAAGCCCGTACGCGCCGGGCGTTCCCCGCTCCGCGGTGGCACCAATCAACGCGCGGCGTAATGGGCGCGCCGCGCCAGCGTAGCGCCTGGTGCCACCACGCGACGCCTCTGGTGGCGCGCCGGCGTGGCACCTTGTGGCGCGCCAGCGCTGACGCTAGACAGCGCCCGTGGCTAACCCGACTGAGCTCGCTCCGCTGCCTGAGTCGCTGCAAACGGCGATCGATCGGCTCACGGATGAGGGCAATGAGCTGCACGAAGCAGGCGAGCTCGCTCAGGCGCTCGAGCGCTTCACGGCGGCGCTCGCGCGCTTCCCGGAGCCAGCGGAGGCCTATCAGGGTGGCGCCGCGGTGATCGCCGCCATCGCCGACCTTCATTTTTCCATGCGGGATTTTACGGCGGCGCGCGCCGGCTTCCTGCGCGCTCGGGCGGCGGAGGAGGGGGGCGAAGACAGCCCTTGGCTCTCGCTGCGCCTGGGGCAGATCGAGCTGGAGCTGGGTGAGAGCGCGGAGGCGCACCTCGGGCACGCGCTGCGCGCCGGGGGTCCCGAGCTGTTCGATGAGGAGGATCCGAAGTATTTCGCCTTCATCACCGCGCGGGTGCCTCCGCCCGCGGGCTGCGAGCGGTGGGAAGACGCGCGCCTTGGCTGAGCCCTTCCGCTTCGACGCGCCTGTCAGCGCACACCGCGCGCCACGGCGGCGACCCGCGCGCTCAGGAGACGCGCGCTTTGGCTGAGCCCTTCCGCTTCGACGCGCGCGCGCTCCGTCAGGGACCCGTACCAAAGCCGGCGTTCCGCTCGCGGCGCGAGGTGCGCTTCCACGAGATCGACGCCGCGGGCATCGTGTTCTTCGCGCGGGTGCTCGACTACGTCCACGACCACTACACGGACTTCCTCGCCAGCGTCGGCAGCCCGCTGCCGGAGGTGCTCGCGGCGCGGAGCTGGGCGGCGCCCATCGGCCACGTGGAGGTCGACTACTTCGAGCCGCTCCGCTTCGGCGACGAGCTGACCTTGATCCTCGCCGCGGCGCACGTGGAGGGCAGCCGCGTCACCCTGGCGCACCAGGTGCTGCGCCACGCCTCGAGCCGCGTCGCCGCGGTGGCGCAGACGGCGCACGTGTTCGTCTCGCCGGAGGGCTTCCGCCCCATCCCGGTGCCGCCCGCCTTGCTCGCGCGCTTCCAGGCGCTGCCCCCAGCGCCTGGCTAGCGCCTCACGTCACCTGAGCTGACGAGCTGCACCTGGAAGCCACACCGCCTCACCAAGGCCTGCTGCGTGACGACTCCTGGCTCAGCGGAGCACTGACGAGCTCACGGCTCGAGATCGTCCAGCGTGAGCAGGTACACCGTGAGCGCGTGGAGCTCTGCCTCGCTGAGGTGTGACGTGGTGCCGTGGCGATCGTCAGGATTGCGTTCCACTAGCACGTCGCGCAGGGTGTGGGCCGAGCCGTCGTGCAGGTAAGGCGCGCTCTTCCACAAGCCGCGTAAGGTCGGCGTGTCGAGGCCGGTGAGCGGCTCGCCCAGGCGCTGACCGCTACCCGCGCCGAGCGTCCCCACGTCGTGGAGCCGCGGCACGCCGTCCACCAGCTCGCTGTCGGTGAAGGCGCTCCCCGCGTGACAGCTGCTGCAGCCCGTCTCCGCGGCGAAGAACAGCGCCTCCCCCGCTCGCCGGGTGGCGAGCCACTCGGCCTCGATCGCGGCGCCCTCCGGCGGCCGATGCGGGCTCACCCCGAAGCGCGCGAGGCTCCGCACGTAGGCCGCCAGCGCGTCCAGCTCGGGGCTGAGCCCCGCCTTCGGCGGCCCCAGGCTGGGCCCCGCTTGCGCGAAGTGTGATTCCGCGAGGAAACCAGCGCCCTGCTGGGGCCCACGGATGTCGAGCTCGAAGTCTTGGACCTCGTCGAAGTTACCGCTCCAATGCAGCGCACCCAGCGGGAGTGAGCCGCGGCCCGCGAGCGGGATGGTGCCGCGCAGGCCCTCACCACGCCCACTGAAATCCCAGGTGAGGTTGTCACCCTCACCGTCTTGGTGACAGCTCGCGCAAGAAAGGTAGCTCGACTTACTCATCCGCGGATCCGCCGCGCGATGGAACAGCTGCTTGCCCAGCAGCACCTGCGGCGAGAGCGGCTCCTGCTGCACCACCGAAACGTCCGCCAACAGAGGCGACCCCACCTTCAAGTCCGAGACGTCATACACCCGCACGCTGCGCGACAAGCTCGCCGAGACGAACAACCGGTCGCCCGCCGCGCTCAGCGCGAGGCCATCCGGCGCGGCGCCCACCTCCACGAGCGACCCCGCCAGGTTCAAGCTGAACGCGTCCAAGATCATCACGCGCTCGCTGCCCGAGATGGCCACGTAGGCCAGCGCGCCGTTCGGCGAGAACACCACCGCCGAGGCGTAGTCCAGGTCGTCGAAGGCGTGGCGCCCGCCGCGCCGCTCCACGGGCGCCGCCCCGACATCCGAGGGCAGCTCCAGCACCCCGAGCACCGCGCGCGCCGTGGTGTCGAAGCTCAGGTCGCGCCCGGTGCGAAACAGCCCCGTCTGGTTGTTCGCCTTCAGCGCCGGCAGCCACGCCTGGTGCCCCGAGGGCGACGGCGCCACCTGGTTCATGAAGCTGAGCACGCCGTCATTGTCAGTATCACTGTTTAGTCCCAGGTCCGGCGGCAGCGAGAGCTCCTGCCATGAGGTGAGCTCCCCCGGCGACCTCACCTCGATCTGCGTCAGCCGGCTGCCCTGCTGGCTAGCCCGCCAGTGCGTCACCAGCACGCGGCCGTCGGGCAGCGCGGCCAGCCCTCGTGGCTCCGGCGCGACCCAGAGCCGCGCCTGGATGCGCGCCTCGCCCACCGGCACGCTCACCACCTCCCCACCGAAGGTCAGGCTCACGTAGAAGACCCCACCCCGCGGATCCGCCGTGACCCCATACGGTGCGCTTCCGCGCGGCAACGACAGCCGCACCGGCGCGCCCCCCGACGTGAGCGGCAGCTGCACCAGCTCATCGCTCCCTTGGCAGGCCACCGCCAGCCATCGTTCATTTCCCTGACTGCCGAGGGCGAGGGTTCGGGGGTTGGTACAAACGGGCGTCTCCCGGATCACCCGCAGTCTCTCCACGTCCAGCTCCGTGACGCTCCCGGCGTCCGCGTTCACCACGAAGAGCGACGGCCCCGAGATGGTCAGGGTGGCGCTGTTCGTCGGTGGGAGCGCCAGCGGGCGCGGCACAATAGCCAACGCGCGACTCGCCGTACGGCGCTGGCTCCCGGCGCGCGCCTCCACGCTCACGAGGAAGTGCCCCGGACGCTCGAACGCGTGACACGGCTCAGCGCCGCGCGCGCCGTCACCCCACACGTAGCTGACCTCGGCCCGCGCCGGGCTGACCTCCACCTGCAAGCACACCGGCTCCCCCACGTAGCCGACCTCAGGCCCCGTGAGCTCCCCCAGGCTGAGCTGGGGCGCGCCACCCGAAGGCGCCGCCTCATCCCCACAGGCGATCGCGATCGATACCGCGCCCAACACCAAGGCCCACCGGCTCACCTCGCCGCGAGGGCCCATCGCTACTCCCCCGTGGTGAAGCTCGCGCGGAAGGCGGCGCGGGTTGGGTTGCCGTTCACGTCGATGATCCCCCCCGCCGGCACCACCACCTCATAGGTGGTGTTCGCCTCGAGCGGCTCCTTGGGCCAGAAGCTCAGGATCCCTTCCTGCCCCGAGTAGTGCCCCTGAAGCGGCCCCTGGCAGCCCTGCTTCACCACGTGAAACGACCCGGCGAACACCGACCCCAGCTCCACGAACTCACTCAGCGTGATCCCCACGCGGCTGGTGCGAGCGACGCCCTGCGCACCGTCAGGAGGATTGACCATGGTGACGATGGGCCCCAAGGTGTCCGGCGCCGCGTCCATCGCGAACACCTGGCTCGCGCGGTCGGCGACGTCGCCGCTCGGGTGCTCCTGAGAGCGGTTGTTCTCGTCGCTCGAGGCGATCACCACGTTGCCGATCGGGAGCAAGGTGTCGAGGTCCCCCGGGCTCTCCTTCGGGGGATCCACCGACTGGAGGTAGAAGGTGTGCTCCAGCGTCACCCGAGCAGGGTCTTTGATGTCGAACACGGACGCGAAGGACGAATCACCGACGAAGGCGCGGTCGTCCTTCAGGTAGACGTAGCCGCCGTTGCTGTGGGGAGGGCTATTTCCACCCAGATAGGTTGGGCGCGAAGGGTCCTTGATGTCGTAGATGATGAGCCCGCCCCCGCCGCCTTTCCGCGCGAACAGCAGCTTGTCGCCGTTCACATGGGAGTGATACACGTCGCGAGGAACGCCCGCCTCATCCGTCACCTCGAAGGTGCCGCCAGGGATGGGCTGGGGGGCTGCCGGATCGCTGATGTCGAGCAGCGCCACGCGGGAGCCCTCGGCCGCGGTGACCACCAGGAGGTTCCCGACGGCGAAGATGCCGCCGGCGCGCAGCGGCACTTCGAAGCGGTACTGCGTGACGAGCGTGGGGTTCGCGGGGTCGGTGGCGTCCACGACGTAGAGCCCGTTGTCCGAGCCCGCCACGTACACGTAGGGCGCCTGCCAGAACAGGCTCATCACTACCCGCGCGTAGGCGTCCGGGTAGAAGACGCCAGGCAGCACCAGATCGGCGACGCGCGCGGGGCGCGTGACCTCGCTCATGTCCCAGAAGCTCAGCCCCTGGAGGTGCGCCACCACCATGTGGCGCCCCGCGTGGGTGCTGACGCCCGTCGCGTGGGTCTCACGGATCGCCAGCGCCCGCTCGTGGTGTAGCGCCTTCGGCGCGCAGGCGTCGCTGAAGTCGAACACGCTGATCACCCCGTCACCCCACTCGGGCACCAGGGGCATCACCAGGTAGCCATCCAGCATGAAGCCGGTGTTGTGGTGATCCGTGTCGTGCTCCCCACCATCCAAGAAGGCGCAGGGGGTGCTGGCCGGCGCCTCACTGAAGCTCTGGGTGGGGCCACCAGGCCCCGACATCGGCGTGAAGGCGCTCGGCGCGGGCGGCGCGGCGCGGCACGCCGCGTCCGTATTTCCATGCTCAATTGGGTCCTCACCACCGCAAGCCAGGCACCAAACGGGAGCAAGCCAGGGCAGCAGGGCGCGGCCCCTGCCGCGCCGAAGGGCACCGAGCCCCACCGGCAGCGGCGAGGGGCGGAGCGTACGGGGGAAAGGCGCTGTCACCCGGGGAACTTACCACGTGTGAAGCCATCCCGCGCCGTGCAGCGCCTCACCCAACGCGAGTCCTCGCGAGGCCTCCGGGCGCCTGAGCACCGGCAGCGGCGCTCGACAGGAGCGGCGCGAGCGGCGCGGGCTCGCAGCGCTCACCGGGGAGGTGCCGTCCAACCCCCTGATCGATCTCCCGCTACCCGCCGGGGCGAGTTTGTTCGATGTCCCCCCAAACAATCTCCGTTCTACCCCCGTCGGTTTCACGATACCGTCCGGGTCTATGCCTGGCGCACCCACGACCTCGAAGGAGAAGCAGCTGGCTTGGCTCGGCGTGAGCCTGTGGGCCATCGGCTGCCTGATCGGGTCCTTCTTCTTGTTCTGGATGTTCATCGTCACCCCGGCGATGACGGACTACTTCGGGGAGATCCTGTTCGCGCAGGTGATCGCGGCGATGTTCGCGATCCCCGCCTGCTTGGTCTACATGACCGTCCCCTGGATCGTGGACCGCTTCGACCCGGAGCCGTGGTGGGCGCTCGCGATGGCGTTCCTCTGGGGCGCGCTGGCGGCGGCGGGCTTCTCTGGCTTCATCAACACGATGATGGGCACCCTGGGCTACGCCATCGCCGGGAAGGGTGGCGGTGACTTCTTCGGCGCGGTGATCAGCGCGCCGCTGGTGGAAGAGGCGTTCAAGGGCATGGCCGTGCTCGGCATGTTCTGGTTCATGCGCCGCGAGTTCGACGGCGTCGTGGACGGCATGATCTACGGCGTGTTCGCGGCGCTCGGCTTCGCGATGACGGAGAACGTGCTCTACTACTCGAGCGCGATCGCCAAGGGGAACATCGCGGGCACCGGCGCTGGTGAGTTCACCTTCCAATTCGTGATGCGCGGGATCCTGAAGCCGTGGGGGCACCCGCTGTACACCGCCATGATCGGGCTCGGAGTGGGCCTCGCGCGGGAGAGCACCAAGGGGTGGGTGAAGTGGGTCGCGCCCATCACGGGCTACTTCATTGGCGTGTTCTTCCACGCGCTGTGGAACTTCACCGCGGTGCTCAGCGGCTGGACGGGGATCCCCTTGGTCTTCTTGCTGCTCATCATGTACTTCATCGTGCTGATCCTCTTCATGTCGATGGTGATTTGGCTCGTCGCGCGCGAAGGGAAAACACTGCGCAAGAACCTCGAGGACGAGGTGCTGATGGGCAACATGACGAAGGAAGATTTGGACCTCATCTGCTCACCCTTCGGTCGCCTCAAAGGGCGCCTGCGCAAGGGCGCCAAGGGGCACCGCATGGTGATGGTGGGCGTGCGCCTGGGGATGGCCAAATGGCACGCCGCGCGCGCCATGAAAGGTCAGAAGCAGACCATCAGCATCCAGTCCATCGTGCCGCTCCGTCAGGAGCTGATCGCCCTGCGCCAAGAGCTGTACGGGCGCTGACGCTAGGCTGCGGCAGCAAGCCCGTCAGGTCGGCTCACGATGGAAGGCGGGCGGGCTCGAGCCCGCCCTTCAGCGCATCGAAGCGCCCACGACGCACGCCCAAAGCGGCGCGCCTGAGCGTCAGTGCATCTGAGGGTCAGCTCAGCTGCCGCTTGAGCTCCAGGCGCCCCACCTGGGCCAGGTGCACTTCATCGGGGCCATCCGCCAGGCGCAGGGTGCGGATGTGCGCGTAGGCGCGCGCCAAGAAGGTGTCCTGAGACACCCCGGCGCCGCCGTGGATTTGAATCGCGCGATCGATCACCCGGAGCGCCATCCGCGGCGCCACCACCTTGATCTGCGCGATCTCCGAGCGCGCCGCTTTGTTCCCCGCTTGGTCCATCTTCCAAGCGGCGTTCAAGGTGAGCAGGCGCGCTTGATCGATCTCGATGCGACACTCGGCGATCAGCTGTTGATTGACGCCCATCTCCGCCAAGCGGCGCCCGAACGCGACGCGCGACGCCGCGCGCTGACACAAGAGCTCGAGCGCGCGCTCCGCCATCCCGATCGTGCGCATCGTGTGGTGAATGCGCCCCGGCCCCAGGCGCCCTTGCGCGATCTCGAAGCCGCGCCCCTCACCGAGCAGCAGGTGGTGCTTCGGCACCCGCACGTCGTTGAACATCACCTCCGCGTGGCCATGAGGTGCGTCATCATAGCCAAACACGTGGAGCATGCGCGTCACCTCCACGCCCGGCGCGTCCATCGGCACCAAGATCATGCTCTGCTGCTGGTGCTTCGGCGCGCTGTCGTCGGTGCGCCCCATGAAGATGCAGATCTTGCAGCGCGGGTCGCCGGCGCCGCTCGTGAACCACTTGCGGCCGCTGAGGACGTAGCTGTCTCCCTCCGCGCGTATTTGCGCCTGGATATTGGTCGCGTCGCTGGAGGCGACGTCCGGCTCGGTCATGGCGAAGCAAGAGCGGATCTCCCCGCGGAGCAGCGGCTCCAGCCACTCGCGGCGCTGCGCCTCCGTGCCGTAGCGCACCAGCACCTCCATGTTGCCGGTGTCCGGCGCGTTGCAATTGAACACCTCCGGCGCGATGAACGAGCGACCCATCACCTCGCAGAGCGGCGCGTACTCCACGTTCGTCAGCCCCGCGCCGTACTCGCTGTCGGGCAAGAACAGGTTCCAGAGACCAGCGGCGCGCGCCTTGGCCTTCAGCTCCTCCATCAGCGGGGGCACCTGCCAACGCGTGGGCCCAGCGTCGAGCGCCGCCTCGAACGCCGCCTCCGCCGGGTAGACCTCATCTCGCATGAAGTCAGTCAGTTTTTCCATCAGCGCGAGCACCCGCGGCGAATGAGCGAAGTCCATGGGCGCCTTGTAGTCGCTCTGAAGGGGTGCACCAAGCGCACCTCACGCGCGTCGGCGGCGTGCGCGCTGCGCGGCCGCCCAGCTCCCACGAGCTCCACCAAACGCCCGCCAGCGTTGCCTCCCAATGACCCTACCCGTTTGCACCACGCGCCCCGGAGCGAGCCCCGTTTATCGAGTTGCGGTGGGCGCGCCGCGTGGCACCCTGAGGCCGTGCTCCGCGACGATTTCATCATGAAGCAGCTCCAGCGCGCGCTCGAAGCGATGGCGCGCGCCGTCGGGATGCAGGTGCGAGGAGACGATGAGGCGGCGCTGAAGCAGCTGCAGCAGGGCTACCTCGAGGCGCTGCGGGTGGACCGCCACACCTTCGAGGAGCTGGACACCGGTACGCTGGTCAGCCTGCTCGGCCCGAAGGAGACCGTGCGGATCTTGGCGCGGCTGATGACCACCGAGGCGCGCTCCCTCGAGCGCCTGGGTCAAGTGGACCTCGCCGCGCGCCGCCGCACCCGCGCGATCGAGTTCTACGGCGCGGTGGGCGCCGACCCCGACGACAAGGAGACCCTGAAGGAGCTCTACGCCTGGCTGAAGAGCCGGCGTCAGCCGAGCTGAGCACCTCAAGCCGCTCGACCCAGCCGCTCGACCCAGCCGCGCGCGGAGCCGAAGCCAACGCCAGGCCTCGAGCCACTCGGCGCCCTGAGCACGCTCCCACGCCGCAAGGGCCTTGAAGTATCCGCGCTCTTGACGAGCGGGGGGCACCTCTGAACACTGCCCTTCGTTCCCTTGAGCGACGAACACTTCAAGCTGTGCAGCAGCTGCCGCGCGCCCATCGGCTTCCAGCAGGCGTACTACGCGTGCAGCGTGTCCACGTGCAACCGGCAGCGCGTCGGGCTCTACTTCTGCTCCCTGCCTTGTTGGGAAGCGCACCTGCCCATGATGCGCCACCGCGACGCCTGGGCGGAAGAGCGCCGCGCGCCCACCCAAGCGGAGCACGCGAGAGCCCAGGCGGAGGAGGCGCGCTCGAAGCAGGGCGAGAGCAAGCGCCCTCAGGGCGAGAGCAAGGCGCGCGCAGCGCCGAGCGAAGCACCTAAGCAGGGCAACGAACCAACGCGCGACCCGCGCCACGACAGCCCACCTGACCTCACCCCCATGCAGCGTGAGGCGCGCCTCGGCGTCGTGCGCCGCGGAGCAGAGTCAGCCGACATGACTAGTGAGCCAGACCAGGAACCTTCAGACGACGACTTGCCGCGTGACGTGCTGATCGTCATCTCCAAGCTGAAGCACTACATCAAGGCGCGCTCCGGCTTCAACACCTCGGACCAAGTCGCCCAGGTGCTGAGCGACCACGTCAGGCGCGTGTGCGTGGAGGCGATCAAGAACGCCGCGCGCGACGGGCGTAAGACCGTGCTCGATCGCGACTTCCTCAAGGCCGTCCGCTGAGCCAGACGCAGACGACGAGGACGCCGGCAGTGGAGCACCCCCGCGGTCCACGGATTCAGGCATCGGTGCGCTCAGGCGGAGCCAGCGCTCGGCCACGCCTGACCGGGCGCTGGCGCGGGAGCACCTCACGTTTCCTCGCGGCAACATTCTGGGCGCTCGGTTTGGGGGGGATCGGGGGGTTCGCGTGCGACGGAGCGGCGCCAGGGCGCACCACGGAGCCGACGGCGTGCGACGTGCGGGGGGTGAGCGCGCTGTGCGGCGAGCTCCAGGTGCCGGAAGATCGCGCTGGGGCAGGCCCGACAGCGCGGCTCCAGCTCGGCTACGTGGTGCTCCCAGCGCACGGCGCCAGGCGCGAGAGCCCCGTCTTCTTCCTGGCGGGCGGCCCCGGTCAGAGCGCCACCCAGCTCACGCGTGAGCTCGCGCCCTTGTTCGAAGAGCTGCGCCAAGAGCGCGATATCGTGCTGCTCGATCAGCGCGGCACCGGGCGCTCCGGGCGCCTCCACTGCGACACCCCCGACGAGCTGACCGAGTATTTCCGTGAGGATTTCGATCTCGAGGCGCTCGGCGCCTGCCGGGCGCGCCTCGGGAAGAACCCAGCGCACTACTCCACCGCCGCCGCGGCGGACGACCTCGACGAGCTGCGCGCGGCCCTGGGCTACGACACCATCAACCTGGTGGGGGCCTCCTACGGCACGCGGCTCGCGCTGAGCTACGCCGCGCGCCACCCCACTCGCGCGCGCGCGCTGGTGCTCGACGGCGTGGCGCCGCCCGCGATGCGCCTGTTCTTGGACGCCCTGCCCGACGCCCAACGCGCCCTCGACCTCGTCTTCGAGCGCTGCAAACGAGCCCCGGCCTGCGCCGCGCGCTCACCCCACCTCGCGGCGGACTTCAAGGCCCTGCTCGCGCGCCTCGCGGAGGAGCCGCTCACCCGCACCATCCCGCACCCGGCCACGGGTAAGTCCGTTGAGCTGACATTGACGCGCGCCGGCCTCGCCGGCGCGATCCGCGTGCTGCTCTACTCCCCCGAGCTCACCGCCTTGGTGCCCCACCTGATCCGTGAGGTGGCGCGTGGCGAGCTCGGGGGCCTCGCCGCCGCCGTGCACGCCGTCGCCCGCGGCACCCAGGCGACCGTCAGCCTGGGGCTGATGCTCTCGGTGGCCTGCGCCGAGGACGTCCCTCGCATCACCGACGCCGAGCTCGACGAGGCCGCCGCGCGGAGCTTCGTCCCCAAGAGCAGCGTCCTCGAGTTTCGCCGCGCCTGTGAGGTTTGGTTGGGCGCGTCACCCAGCGCCGTGGCGACTGACGCAGGTGTGCCGTCAGGCACACTTGCTGATGGCGCGCTGCGAAGCATACCGTCAGAAAACCTAATCATCAGTATCCCTGCCCTGATCCTCTCGGGCGAGCTCGACCCGGTCACGCCCCCGCGCTGGGGCGAGCAGGCGAAGGCAGGCCTGCCGCGCGGGCTGCACCTGGTGGTGCCCGGCGCCGCCCATGGCACGCTGAGCGTGGGCTGCGTCCCGCGCTTGATGACCGAGCTCATTCGCCGCGGCGACGCGCAGGGCCTCGACGCGAGCTGCCTCGAAGGTCACACCCCGCCGCCGCTGTTCCTCGACGCCTTGGGGCCCGGCCCGTGATCGAGGCGCACGCGCTCGCGAAGCGCTTCGGCGAGGTGCAGGCGGTCAGGGACGTGAGCTTTCACGCGCCGGACGGCGCCATCACCGGGCTGCTCGGCCCGAACGGCGCCGGCAAGACCACCACGCTCCGCATGATCTACGGCCTCACGCGGCCCGACGCGGGTCACGTGAAAGTGGACAGCATCGATGTCCAGTTGGACCCACGCGACGCGCAGCGGCGCCTGGGCGTGGTGCCCGACCAGCGCGGGCTCTACCCGCGCCTCACCACGGTGGAGCACATCGAGTATTTCGGGCGCCTCCATGGGCTCTCGAGGAGCGTGCTGCGCGACCGCGTCCCGCAGCTGATCGAAGAGCTGGGGCTCCAGAGCATCGCCAAGCGACGCGTGAGCGGCTTCTCCCAAGGGGAGCGCGCGAAGGTCGCCATCGCCCGCGCGCTGATCCATCACCCACAGAACCTGGTGTTCGACGAGCCCACCAACGGCCTCGACGTGATGGCCACGCGCAGCGTGCGCGAGGTGCTGCGCGCGCTGCGTGACCGCGGGCGCAGCGTGGTGTTCTCGAGTCACCTGATGCAAGAGGTGCGAGAGCTGTGCGACCACGTGGTGATCGTCGCTGACGCGCACGTGGTCGCGCAGGGTACGCCGAGCGAGCTCCTGGAGCAGACGGGCGCGCCGGATTTGGAGACGGCGTTCGTGTCACTGACATCAGGGAGTCGCTGCTAGTGCTCCACCTGGTGCGCACCGTCTTCTTCAAGGAGCTGATCGACGCCGCGCGCGATCGACGCTCCCTGCTCTCGGCGCTGATCTTCCCGCTGCTGATGCCGCTCTTGATCGGCGGCATGTTCCACCTGCTAGTGCAGCGCGAGGCCAGCTCCGGGCGGCTCGAGCTGCCGACGGTCGGCGCGGAGCGCGCTCCGGAGCTGGCGAGCGCGCTCCGTCAGGCGGGGCTCGATCTCACCCACGTCAGCCCCGAGCAGGCCGCGGCGCCTACGGAGGCGGTGAAGGCGCGCAGCTTGCCTGCGGTCCTCGTCATATCCGCTGATTATGCTGAGGCCCTGGCTACAGGCAGGCCAGCTGACGTCCAGCTCTTCCTGGACGACAGCCACGCGGAGAGCCGGCGCCTGGCGCGGCGCGCCGAGCGCGCGATCTTGGAGCACTCCGGCCGCATCGGGGCGCTGCGGCTCATCGCGCGCGGCGTGGACCCGAGCGTCGCGAGCCCCATCGCCATCGAGCGCCACGACGCCAGCACTCAGGCGGCGCTCGCGGCGCAGGTGCTCGGGCTGTTCCCGATGCTCGCCTTGATGGCCGCGTTCATCGGCGGGATGCAGGTCGCCATCGACACCACCGCGGGTGAGCGCGAGCGCGGCTCACTCGAGCCGCTGCTCATCAACCCGGCGCCGCGCGTGGCCCTCACCTTGGGGAAGTGGCTCACCGCCACGCTGTTCGCGCTCGTGAGCGCCTGGCTCACCCTCGGCCTCAGCGCGCTCAGCATGAACCAGGTCGACTTGGCGCAGATCGGCCTGCCGTTTCAGCTCAGCCTGCGCCAAGCGCTCACCATGGCGCTCTTGGTGCTCCCCATCGCGCCGCTCGCGAGCGCGCTCGAGATGTCGATCGCCACCTTCGCGCGCTCCTACAAGGAGGCGCAGACTTACCTCTCGGTGGTGCTCTTCATCCCGATGCTCCCGGGGATGTGGCTCACCATGTCGCCCACCGCCACCGAGCCTTGGATGACGCTGGTTCCCATCCTGGGGCAAACGGCGCTGCTCGGCGACGTGCTCGGCGGCAAGGACGTCACGGGCAGCGCCATCGCGATCGCGAGCCTGAGCGCCACCCTGCTGAGCCTCGCCGCGGTCGCCTTCGCCGCGCGGCTGCTCCAAAGCGAGCGCGTGGTGTTCGGGCGCTAACGTAGGAACTTCACGTAGGCGGCCACCAGGAGCGCGACGATGAGCGCCAGCGACATCCCCGCGATGAGCAGCCACATCACCACGCGCGGCACACCGCTCGGCGGCCGCACCGGCTTCTCCACGAAGGCGGTGGGGGGCTCCAGCTCGATCTGCACCGTGAAGCCCTGCTGACCCAGGAACATCCGCGCGGAATCGAAGAACTGCTGGTAGCTCTGCTGCTCGATGTCGAAGGGGCGGCTCCGCTGCTGCGCCATCTTGTAGAGGCAAGCGTAGGTGCGCAGCTGCCCTGTCTTTGCGGCCACGTTGACCGAGCCCACCGTCACCGGCGGGTAACCCGGCACGTCCGGCTTGAGCGAGATGTGCTGCAGCGCCTGCTTGCCGCCGCCGGTGCTGTCCGTCTCGGGCGCCAAGAGCTCCGGCGTGCGCACGCAGGCGCCGGCGATTTTCAGACGGGAAAACTGGATCGTGAAGAGGCCGGCGAAGTCGAACGCCTGCTGGGCAATCATCGTGCGCTTGACCGAGGCCATACCTTCTCCGCGGGCGCGTGAATCGCACCCAATCGACAGACTGCCGAACTCGACCGGGCGCGGGCAAAAACCGGGCGCCATCTGGGGGCTCGATCACGGCACCTCCCACCCAGGCGATCGAGCCAGCGGAGCGGCGCGCCACGGGCAGAGCGATACCCTCGGTCAACTCGGCACAACCTGGCACAGCCTGGGGCGAGAGATTTTAATCAATGATTTCCATGGGTTATACACCATTGCCTTGGCACAGTTCGTGCTGTACTCGGAGGCATGAAGACCCTCCTCACCTCCTCATTCGTTGCGCTCAGCTGCATCCTCGTCGCGTGTGGTGGTGACGCCACCGGTTCCCTGGACGACTCCGGTGACGGAGTGGGTCGTGGTGCCGGCGCCCGCGCGGGAAGCTCGAGCGGTTCGGGCGGCTCCGGCAGCGGCGGCTCGGGTACGGGCGGCTGGGGCGCTGGCGGATCGAGCAGCGTCGCAGGCAGCGCGGGCACCAGCGTGGGCGGCAGCGGCCAAGGCGGTCGGGTGATCGAGCCCGGCGCCGAAGACACGACGGACGCCATCCTCCAGTTCGAGGACGCGCCCTACCTGCCGGGCCAAGGCTCAGGTGGTCAAGGCGGCACCGGCTCGGGCTGGGGTGGTTCAGGCGGCTCCTGGGTCCCGGCGTCAGGCGCTGCGGGCGGCACTGACTGGGGCTCGGGCGGCTCCGGCTGGGGCGCGCAAGGCGGAGCCGCGGGCGCCTCGAACGATCTGGACCGAGTCCGTTTAGTCTGGGGTAATGACCACCGCAGCTGCGACGAGCGCTGGGTGTACGGCTGCGGCACGGCCAACGCGACCGCCGTGTTCGACACGAGCGATCTCTACGCCGGCGCGCGCATCGACCTGCTGGACGCCGACGGCTTCATCTCCCAGAGCGGCCCAGACCGCGGCGGCGACGACTGCTGGGGCGGCGGCGGCACCCTTCAAGGCGAGCTGGAGGTGCTCCGCGTCGACCTGAACGCCGAGATCCCCTTCATGGTGTACCAGGTGACGGGCACCGGTAACCAAGAGTCCAACGTCGACGGCGTGTTCACCGCGTACTGGTGCTTCTGAGCTCGCTCGGCTCGCTTACCGTCAGGGTAACGGACCTGTTGTCCCCTCGGTGAGCGAGCCGTACGGTGTCCTTGGGTGCGCTGGCTCTCGGGTGAGCCGGGGAGCGCTGTTCGGTGGGCTGTTTCCCCATGGGTGAGCCCCCATGGCGTTCTCCGGGTTTGGGGGTTTGGCAGTGCTCTTCACGGCGAAACGCTGGGCGGTAGTTTTTCGTCAGCCAACAGGCCACCATCCGGCTGATGGCGGCTTCGCAGCTCAGGCTTGGCGCGCTGCTCGTCCTCGCGCTCGTGGGGGCGAGCGCGTCCAACGCTCACGCCGAGCCCGCGCAGCTCACGCCACCACGCCCCATCAGCTCCACCCACGTGGAGCCACCGAGTGGCGCACAGGGCGACGCCACGGTGCTGCTCGAGCTCACCATCGACGCGCATGGCGTGGTGACGGCGGCGCGCGTCATCAGCGGTGACGAGCCGTACGCCAGCCGCGCGAAGGAAGCTGCCCTGACTTGGCGCTTCCGTCCCGCGCTGCGCGGCCAGAAGCCGGTGGCCTCGCGGGTGCGCTTCCAAGTCCAGTTCACCCGCGAGGCGCCCGACCCGGCGGACGACGGCGCCGCGAGCGACGTGGACGCGCCGCCCGACGCTCGAGACAAGGACACGGATGAAACACCCGGCGGCGATGGCGCGGGTGGTGATGCGAGCGCTGGGCCAGGCTCGCAGCCCACGGACGAGCCCACCGCCAAACAGGTGCCCGAGGACGAGGTGCTGGTGCTCGGCGCACGAACGCCCACCGGCGCCACCCGCATGAGCCGCGCGGAGGTGCGGCAGCTCCCGGGCGCCTTCGGTGATCCGTTCCGCGCCATCGACGCACTGCCCGGCGTGACGCCCATCTTCAGCGGGGTGCCGTTCTTCTTCGTGCGCGGCGCGCCGCCGGGCAACGTGGGCTACTTCCTCGACGGCATCCGCGTGCCGCTGCTCTACCACATTGGGCTCGGCCCCTCCGTGGTGCACCCCGGCATCGTCAAAGACGTTGACTTGTACCCAGGTGGCTACCCGAGCCGCTTCGGCCGCTTCGCGGGTGGCGTCGTCTCCGGGGAGACGGCGGAGCCGCGCACCGACGCCTTGCATGGTGAAGCCAACGTGCGCCTGGTGGACGCCGGTGCCTTGGTGGAGGCGCCGTTCGCGAACGGCCGCGGCACCGCGCTCGCGGGCGGCCGCTACAGCTACACCGGGCTCATGATCTCGGCCTTCGCGCCGGAGGCGATCCTCCGTTACTGGGACTACCAAGCGCGCGCTAGCTACGAGCTCACGTCGGATGACACGCTGACCTTGTTCAGCTTCGGCGCCTACGACTACCTCGGCGAGCGGCGAGACGGCGAGGTGGAGACGTTCTTCAACACCGAGTTCCACCGCATCGATCTCCGTTGGGATCGGCGCGTGAGCGCGAGCATGAGCACGCGCACGGCGCTCTACGTGGGGCTCGACAAAACCGAGGTGGAGGACGGTCAGTTCGTGCGCGACCGCACCATCAACCTCCGCCACGCCTTGCGCGATCAAACATTCGATGACCTGACGATGACCGCTGGCTTCGACGCGGCGCTGGACTACTACGACGTGCAGTTCGAGGTAGGCGACGACGAGGACGACGACCGCCTGGATGAGTTGGTCCCTGGGCGCACGGATTGGGTGATCGGAAGCTATGGGCAACTCGAGTGGCGCCCGGAGCCTTGGTTCACGCTCACGCCGGGGCTGCGCTTCGACCTCTACTACTCGAACGGGGATCTCGCGTTCGCCGCGGAGCCGCGCGTTTCAGCGCGCTACGAGGTGACGCCCAGCGCGCGCCTGCTGCACGCGCTGGGGCTGGCGCACCAGCCGCCCTCCTTCGTGGTGCCCGTGCCCGGCTTTCAAATCGCGGGGCTCGACCGCGGGCTACAGCGCGCGCTGCAACACAGCGCGGGGGTGGAGGTGGATTTACCTGGGCGCTTCACCGGCAGCCTCACGGCCTTCCACAACACCTTCTTCAATATGACGGACGCGCTCGGCACGTCGCAGCAAGACGACTCCGCGAACGACGACTTCCTGCGCCGGAGCTTGGGGCACTCGTACGGCTTGGAGGTGTACCTGAGGCGGCGCCTGACGGAGCGAGTGGGGGGCTTCATCTCGTACACGCTGTCGCGCTCGGAGCGCAGCCTGCGGCGCGTCAAGTTCGCCTCTCGCTTCGACCGCACCCACGTGCTGAACGCCGCGCTCTCCTTCGACCTCGGCCGGCGCTGGCGCGCCGGCGGACGCTTCATGTTCTACTCGGGCTTCCCCGTGGACACGGATCAGGGGCTTATGCGCATCCCCCCCTTCTGGCGCCAGGACCTACGGCTAGAGAAGCGCTGGCGCCTCGGCGAGCGCGGCTCCTGGGCGCTGGTGTTCGAGGTCGCCAACGCCACCCTCAACAAAGAGCCGTTCGACCTCGAGTGCTACCCCACCACCAGCGGCGGCTCCATCTGCCGCACCGAGGAGATGGGCCCCGTCACCATCCCAAGCATCGGGCTGGAGGCGTTCTTCTAAGCCGCTTCTGCCGCTCTGCCGCGCTCGCGCAGCGCGGTGAGGATGGCGTCCACGTTCTTCTTGGCGTCGCCGAACAGCATGCGGGTGTCTTCCATGTAGAAAAGTGGGTTGTCCACGCCGGCGTAGCCGGAGGCCATGCTGCGCTTCATCACCACCGTCACCTTGGAGCGCCACACCTCGAGCACGGGCATGCCGTAGATGGGGCTCGCTGCGTCGCTCAGGGCGCCGGGGTTCACGATGTCGTTCGCGCCGATCACCAGCACCACGTCCGTCTCGGGGAAATCGGCGTTGATCTCATCCATCTCGAGCACGATGTCGTAAGGCACCTTGGCCTCTGCCAAGAGCACGTTCATGTGCCCCGGGAGCCTGCCCGCCACCGGGTGGATCGCGAACCTCACCTCGGCGCCGCGGGCGCGGAGCAGCTTGGTCACCTCGAACAGCGGGTGCTGCGCCTGAGCCACCGCCATGCCGTAGCCGGGGACGATCACCACGCTCCGCGCCTCCGCCATCAGCTCGGCCACCTCATCCGCCGTGAGCGGCGTGGGCTCGCCCACCGGCGCCGCGCCGTGAGTCGGCGCCGCGCCCTCGGCGGCGCCGAAGCCGCCGAAGATGACGCTCGCGATCGAGCGGTTCATGGCGCGGCACATGATGTAGCTGAGGATGGCGCCGCTCGAGCCCACCAAGGCGCCGGTGATGATCAAGAGATCGTTCGAGAGCATGAAGCCCGCGGCCGCGGCCGCCCAGCCCGAGTAGCTGTTCAGCATCGACACCACGACCGGCATGTCGGCGCCGCCGATGGCCACCACCAGGTGCACGCCGAGCACACAGGCCAGCGCCGTCATGATCCCGAGCGACATGAGGCCCAGGGGCTCTGATACCGCGAGGAAACGCCACAGCAGGTAGCCCGAGGCGGCGACGATCAAGAGGTTTATCACGTGGCGCCCCGGCAAGAGCAGCGGGCTGCCGCTGAGGCTGCCGCGGAGCTTGGCGAAGGCGATGACGGAGCCCGTGAAGGTGACGGCGCCGACGAACACCCCGATGAAGATCTCCACCTGATGGATGGTGTGCTCCACCCCGGTGAGCGCCTGCCCCGGCGCGAGGTAAGTCGCGAACCCGACCAACACCGCCGCCGCGCCGACGAAGCTATGCAAGATGGCGACGAGCTCCGGCATGCTCGTCATCGCCACCCGCGCCGCGAGCGTGGCGCCGATCAGCGCGCCCACCACCACCACCCCCGCGAGCAACGGGTAGCCGCCGGACATGCGCGCCGCGGTGGCCCCGATGGCGAGCAAGATGCCGAGCGCGCCGTACAGGTTCCCGCGCCGCGCCGACTCCTGAGAGCTGAGCCCGCCCAGGCTCAAGATGAAGAGCACCCCCGCTGCGATGTAAGCGACCGTCGTCAGACCTTGCGTCACGCGAGCCTCACTTCTGGAACATGCGGAGCATGCGCTGGGTGACCAAGAAGCCTCCAGCGATGTTGATGGTGGCGAGCAGCACCGCCGCGGCGCTGAGCCACGTGGCGGCGCTCGTGAGCGGGCCCCCCAGCGTCAGCATGCCGCCGACGATGATGATGCCGCTCACCGCGTTGGTGACGCTCATGAGCGGCGTGTGCAGCGCCGGCGTCACGTTCCACACCACCTGCCACCCCACGAAGCACGCGAGCACGAACACCGTGAGGTGACCGAGGAAGGCCGGCGGCGCCACCAGGCCCAGCAGGGCGAGCAGCGCCCCGCAGCAAGCGAGCCCCAGCGCGCTCTGCTTCGCGCGGCGCCGCGCGATCACCGCAGGCTCCGGCGGCGGGGCGATGGGCTTCGGCGCCGGCTCGATAGGCGGCGCCGGCGGCGCCTCCCGCTTCGGCGGTGGCCAGCAGAGCTGACCTTCATCCAGCACCAAGGCGCCGCGCACCACCTCGTCCTCTTTATCTACGCGGAAATTTTCGCCGCCGCCCATGTCCGTGAGCAGGTGCACCAGGTTGGTGCCGTACAGCTGGCTCGCGGTGGGCGCGAGGCGGCTCGGTAAGTCCACGTAGCCGATGACGCTCACGCCTTGGTGAACGGTCAGCTCACCTGGCACCGTGAGCTCGCAGTTGCCGCCCGCCTCGGCCGCCAAATCCACCACCACGCTCCCGGGGCGCATCAGCTCGAGCGCCTGACGGGTGATCAGGGTGGGCGCCGGGCGCCCGGGGATCAGCGCGGTGGTGATGATGATGTCCACCTCGCGCGCCTGCGCCTCGAACAGCGCCATCTCCGCGTCGATGAACGCCTGGCTCATCTGCTTGGCGTAGCCCCCCTCACCGGTGCCGTCCTCCTCGAACGCGAGGTCGAGGAACTCCGCGCCCATGCTCTCCACCTGCTCCTTCACCGCCGGGCGCGTGTCGAAGGCGCGCACGATGGCGCCGAGGCCGCGCGCCGCGCCGATCGCCGCGAGCCCAGCGACGCCCGCGCCGATCACGAGCACCTTGGCGGGCGGCACCTTCCCCGCCGCCGTGATCTGCCCCGTGAAGAAGCGCCCGAACGCCGCCGCCGCCTCCACCACCGCGCGGTAGCCAGCGATGTTCGCCATCGAGCTCAGCGCGTCCATCTTCTGCGCCCGGCTGATGCGCGGGATTTGGTCCATCGCGATCACCGTCGCGCGGCGCGCCGCCAAGCGATCGAGGAGCGGGCCCGCCTGCGCCGGCCAGATGAAGCTGATGAGCGTGGCGCCCTCGCGGAGCAGCTCGGCCTCATGCACCCCGAGCTCGGACGATTCGACAGGTGGCCTCACCTTGAGCACCACGTCCGACGCCGACCAGAGCGACCGCGCGTCGGGCACGAGCTCTGCGCCCGCCTCCGCGTACTGAGCATCGGGGAACGACGCCAACGCGCCGGCTCCAGCCTCGATCAGCACCTCGAACCCGAGCTTGATCAGGCGCTTCACCGTCTCTGGCGTCGCGGCGACGCGCCGCTCACCTTCCGCGATCTCCCGCGGGACACCTAGCTTCATCCGTCTCCTCCGATCGCGTCCGCTCGGTCGGTTTCCGCGCGGCGCTCGAGCCTCGAATGCTCGTCTCCTGATAGCCAGCTTCAGCGCTCCCTACCAGCTGAAGTCACGCCTAATCTGGATCCGCGCGGATGTGCCGCGCCCCAGCGCCAAAGCGCGTCACCCGCCGTTCATTCTCGAAGGGGGGTTGGGGGTTGGTACCGCCGCTTCGCGCTGCGCGTCGCTGCAGTCACCGCGAGACGGCACCTAGGGTGGCGATACGCGTCGCCTCGATGGCACACCGAGCGGACCGCGGTGAGCAGACGAGCGCTGCCCGTACAGTGAGCGGACGTCCAGTGCCCGCTTGGTGCGGTGCCGTCCAACCCCAAAACCCAAGACCCGATCGAACAGGCGCTCGAAGCCCTCGCGAGGAGGCAGGAAGCGCGCGCTCGCGACGTAGAACGCCTGCGCGCGAGGACGCGATGAGCGCCCCAGAATTTTTTGCGCAACTCACGGCGGACTCTGACTAACCTCGCCGCCGGGGGCGCCACCGATGACCGAGTTCTTGCAAGCCAGCCTCAGCTACCCAGCGGTGCTGTTCACCGGCTTGCTGTCGCTGATGCTCATCTACTGGCTGCTCGTGATCTTGGGCGCCGTGGGGCTCGACGCGCTGGGCGGCGCGGAGGACGTCGATCTCGATCTGGAGGGCGTGGAGCTGGGCGCCTCGGACATCGACGCGCCGAGCGCCTTCAGCTTGCGGCGGGTGCCGCTCACGGTGGCGCTGTCTTTGATCGCGTTCTGGGGGTGGCTGTTCACCCACCTGGGCTCGCACTACCTGCTGCCTATCTCGGGGCTCTCCCGCGGCATCACCGGCACGCTGCTGCTCGCCGCCAGCGCGGTGCTCGCCTACTTCATCACTCGTCTGCTCACCGTACCACTCGCGCCGCTGTTCCACACGCATCACGCGACGAGCCGTGACGACCTGGTCGGCCGCGTGATCACGGTGCGCACGGGCCGGGTGGATCGCGAGTACGGTCAAGGGCTGCTGGACGAGGACGCTCACGCGCTGCTGCTCGAGATCCGCTGCGACTCCGAGCGCGAGCTGAAGCGCGGTCAACGCGTGATGATCATCTCCATCGAGGACGACGTGTACGAGGTGGAGCCCATCGACGATCTGCTGGGCGCCCCAGGGGCCGCGCAAGCAGGGCGCCACCGCTAGCGAAGAAGTGACGGGGGCTGTGACGCCCAGAAGTGATCGGCGCCGCGAGCGCCAGAACGAGGTACCGAATGAACTTTGAGCTCTCCACCTTCGTGATAGGCATCGGCGCGATCGCCGCCGTGGTCATCGGCCTGCTGCTCTTGGTCACCCGCTTCTACCGGAAGGTGGACCAGGGGCAGGCGCTGATCGTCAACACCATGCGCGCCGAGCCGATCGTCACCTTCACCGGCAAGGTCGTGATCCCGGTGTTCCACCGCGCGGAGGTGATGGACATCTCGGTGAAGAGCATCGACCTCGACCGCCGCGGCCAAGAGGGCCTCATCTGCAAGGATAATATCCGCGCGGATATCAAGGTGACCTTCTTCGTGCGCGTCAACAAGACGAGCCAAGACGTGCTGAAGGTGGCGCAGTCGATCGGCAGCCGCCGCGCCAGCCACCAAGACACGCTGGAGCAGCTCTTCAACGCCAAGTTCGGCGAGGCGCTGAAGACGGTGGGTAAGTGGCTCGAGTTCGAGGAGCTCTACACCAAGCGCGAGGAGTTCCGTGACCGCATCATCGAGGTCATCGGCAAGGACCTGAACGGCTTCGTCTTGGAGGACGCCGCCATCGACTACCTGGAGCAGACCTCGCTCGCCTCGCTCGACCCCTCCAACATCTTGGACTCGCAGGGCATCCGGAAGATCACCGAGATGACCGCGCACATGAACGTCAAGACCAACGAGCTCAAGCAGGAGGAGCGCAAGGCCATCCACAAGAAGAACGTGGAGGCCCAAGAGACCATCCTCGAGCTCGAGCGTCAGCAGGCGGACGCGGAGGCCAAGCAGCAGCGTGAGATCGCCACGCTGCGCGCCCGCGAAGAGGCGGAGACGCTGAAGATTCAGGCGGAGGAGCGCCGGCGCTGGGAGCTCGCGCGCATCAAGCAAGAGGAAGAGGTCGCCATCCAGAACGAGAACCGCCTGCGTCAGGTGGAGGTCGCTCAGAAGAACCGCGAGCGCGTGGTGGGCGTGGAGTCCGAGCGCGTCGAGAAGGATCGCGCGCTCGAGGCCATCAGCCGCGAGCGTGAGGTGGAGCTGCAGCGCATCGAGAAGGAGAAGGCGCTGGAGGTGGAGCGCAAGCACATCGCCGACGTGGTGGCGGCGCGCATCGCCGTCGAGAAGTCCGTCGCGGAGGAGGAGGAGCGCATCAAGGATTTGCGCGTGATCGCCGAGGCCAAGCGCCTGCGGGAGTCCGTGGTGATCAGCGCCGAGGCCGCCGCGCAAGAGAAGGTCACCCACAAGCTGAAGGAGGCGGAGGCCGAGGAGGTGGCGGCGCGCCACCAGGCCAAGCGCACCCTCACCCTGGCGGAGGCGGATTTCGAGGCCTCGGACAAGCAGGCGCGCGCGAAGATCCGGCTGGCCGAGGCGACCCAGGCGGAGGTCGCCGCGGCGGGCCTCGCCGAGGTGAAGGTCAAGGAAGCTGACGCCATCGCGATCGAGAAGGTGGGCACCGCGCAGGCGCGGATCACCCTGGAGACGATGCAGGCCGAGGCCAAGGGCGAAGAGGAGAAGGGGATGGTCACCGTCCGCCTGCGCAACGCCGACGCCGAGGCGGTGGAGCGCGTGGGCAAGGCCGAGGCGCTGGCCAAGCGCGAGATGCTGCTCGCCGAGGCTCAGGGCGAGGAGAGCAAGGGCCTCGCGGCCGCCAAGATCAAGGAGGCGGACGCCGCCGCGACGGAGAAGCTGGGCGCCGCCGAGGCCGTCGCCATCCGCGAGAAGATGTCGGCGGAGGCCGTCGGGCTGCGGGAGAAGGCCGCCGCGATGCAGGCGCTGGACCCGCAGAGCCGCGCCCACGAGGAGTACCGCCTGCGCATCGACAAGGCGACCGAGGTGGAGCTCGCCGCGCTCCAGACGCGCCAGCAGATCGCGGAGCACCAGGCCAAGGTGCTCGGCTCCGCCATGGGCCAGGCGAAGATCAACATCGTGGGCGGGGACGGTCAGTTCTTGGACCGCTTCTTCAAGACGGTGAGCCTGGGCGTCTCGGCCGACGGCGCCCTCGATCAGAGCGACTCGCTGAAGAGCGTGTTCCGCGAATACTTGGACGGCGACGCCAGCCTGCGGGAGGACGTGAAGCAGGTGCTGAGCAGCCCCGGCTTCAGCAGCGAGGCGCTGAAGAACCTCTCCATCGCTGGGGTGCTCCACAAGCTGATGGGTGAGCTCAGCGACGAGGAGCGCCCGAAGCTCGCGGCGCTGCTCGAGCGCGCCAAGGAGCTCGGCCTGAAGTAGCGCCCTGGGCGGCGCGTTTCGGGTGCAGCCCCTAGCTGTTGGATTCGAGGCGCGCCGATGGCGACCCCTGCAAGTCAGGTACCCTGAGCATGGCGGACACAGACAACAAGCCGGCGGGCGGCGCGGAGGTCGAGGGCGGCAGCTACGAGATCATCCGCGCGCGGCTCTTGGAGCAGGCGCGTCGCTTGGGCGAGCGCGCCGAGCAGCTGAACGAGCGGCGCCGCGAGACCTTCGGTGGTCAGGAGCTCACCCTACTTGGCAACGAGCGCGTGCGCACCGCCAACAACTGCGTGCCGCGCGACATCGTGATGGTCCAGGGCAAGCTGCTGTTCGGCTACAACGTGTTCATCGGGCTCCGCACCGAGACGCAGGTGTCGGACGTGCTGAGCCTGCACCGCTTCGTCAAGTCAGATGACGGCTTCGACGTGGGGGAGCTCCCGGCGGACGCTCCCGCGCGACAGTTCCTGGAGGACGCGCGCTTCCAAGAGCACTTCGTCGAGCTCTACAAATACTACAAGGACGCGCGCCTGATTCAGCTGTCCCGCGGGGACGGCAAGCTGCTCGCGGTGTTCCAAATTGGCGGGGGCATCGACGACATCCGCGTCTTCCGCTGGACGCTCGATGCGAGCGGGCAAGCGAGCTACGTCGATAACCGCGGGGAGCGCGACTACACCTTCCCGCCGGCGCAGGACTTCGAGTGGACGACCACCACGCGCGATCAGCACGTGGGCGGCAAGCACCCCCACATCAACATCCTGGATGAGGTGTTCGTCGAGTGCAGCGACGGCGACCTCACCATCAAGATCGAGGACAACACCGAGACGGGGAAGGGCATCTACGCCGAGCCGGTGGACGAGCCGCGCCAGGCCCTGGACGATGGTCAGTTTGCCTATGCAAAACTCGGCCACCTGATCCTCTTGAAGGTGCTGCCGTACAACGAGCGCATTTGGCGCTACCTGGTGTACGCCACGCGGCCGCGCACCGTGGTGCGCATCGACGCCATCGGCACCGCCTGCGTGCAGCTCCCGGAGGACCACGGCGTCATCTTCCCGGGCGGCTACGTGCTGATGGATGGTCAGCACAAAGTCTTTGATGGCGATTTCACGGGCTACGTCTTCAAGCGCCTGGTGCGCTCCCCCAACGGCGAAGACGTGCTGTACGTCTTCTACCACCGCGCGACGGGTCAGTACGCGCTCTTCTCCTACAACCTCATCCGCAAAGAGGTTCAAAATCCCATCCTCTGCACCGGCTACACGCTGTTCGACGACGGGCGGCTCGTCGTGTTCCGGCAGTCATCGGACGAGGCCACGCGCGTCCACCCGATGCAGTTCTGGCAGACACCGTTCGTCTCTCAGGAGTACGCCGCGGCGCAGCCAGCCAAGGGCGGCGCCTTGGGTAAGATCGGCAACGCCGAGCTGGTGCACGGCATCAGCGACTGCCTGAGCATCCGCCGCATGATCGCCGAGACGGAGCCCACTCGGCAGATCTACGAGGACCTGATCGGCGCGGTGGTCCGCGCTCAGGACGACTACTTCTGGCTCGGTCAGGAGGAGGCGCTCGATCTCCTCTCGGTGCTCACCGAGATCAAGAGCACCGCCGAGCTCATCGTCGATGAGTTCGACAAAGTCACCGCCATCAAGCAGCGCGCCGTCACCGCCCTGAGCGAGGCGGTGGCCAAGCAAGAGGCGCTGCTCACCGGCATCCGCCCCGGCTCCTTCACCCGCGTGGAGCAGTTCATGAGCGCCCTCACGGAGCTCAGGAACCAGCGCGGGCACCTGATCGGGCTGCGTGAGCTGCGCTACATGGACACGGAGCGCGTCGTCGAGCTCGAGCAGCGGGTGGTGCAAGAGTTCGATCTGGTGAGCCGCGCCACGGCGGACTTCCTCCAGGGAGACGCCGCCCTCGCGCCGCTCACCCAGCAGCTCACGGAGCTGCTCGAGGCGATCGAGCAGGTGACCAAGACGCCCGAGCTCGTCCCGCTCGCCGAGCGCGTGGAGGCGACCGGCGAAGGGCTCACGGTGATGAGCGAGGTGGTGGGCACGCTGGAGGTGGCGGACCCCACGGCGCGCACCGAGATCCTCGAGCGCATCAGCGAGGTGTTCGGCGGGCTCAACCGCGTGCGCGCCACGCTGCACAGCCGCCGCCGCGCGCTGCAGTCCGCGGAGGGGCAAGCGGAGTTCGCCGCGCAGTTCAAGCTGCTCGGCCAGAACGTGCAGAGCAGCATCAGCCTGGCGGACACGCCGGTGGCCTGTGAAGAGCAGCTCGCGCGCCTGATGGTGCAGCTCGAGGAGCTCGAGGCGAAGTTCAGTGAGTTCGACGACTTCGTCGCGGAGCTCGCCGGCAAGCGCGATGAGATCTACGAGGCCTTCAACCAGAAGAAGCAGCAGCTGCTCGACGAGCGCGCCCGGCGCGCCCAGAACTTAGTCCAGGCAGCTGACCGCATCCTGAGCGGCGTCGCGCGGCGGAGCCTCACCTTCACCGACGACCAGTCGCTGAACGCGTACTTCGCCAGCGACCCCATGGTGCTCAAGGTGCGCGACCTCGCGGCGCGCCTGACGGAGCTGGAGGAGGCGCCCAAGGCCGATGAGCTCGAGTCCCGGCTCAAGCAGGCGCGCCAAGACGCGCTGCGCGGGCTGCGGGACCGCTCGGAGCTGTTCGAAGGCAGCGGCGGCGCCGAGCTGATCCGCCTGGGGCGGCACCGCTTCTCCGTCAATAGTCAGACGATCGAGCTGACCTTGCTGCCCACCAGCTCCGAGTCGGGCCAGGTGGAGATGATGCTGTCCCTCACCGGGACGGACTTCCGCGAGCCGGTGGACGACCCGGAGTTCAACCGCTACCGCGACTACTGGGAGCAACAGCTCGTCAGCGAAACGAATGAAGTGTACCGCGGCGAGTACCTGGCCGCGCTGATCCTGAGGCAAGCTTCGCGAGGCGAAGAGGGCCTCAGCATCCAAGCGCTGCACGACGCGGAGCGCACCGAAGGCAGCCTGGAGGAGCTGGTGCGCCGCATCGCCGCCGCGCGCTACGACGAGGGCTATGAGCGCGGCCTGCACGACGCGGACGCCGCCAAGATCTTGCGCGGCGTGCTCACGCTGCGTGAGTCCGCGGGGCTGCTGCGCTTCTCCCCGGAGACCCGCGCGCTGGCGACCTGGTACTGGGCGAGCCTGGCGCGCGGGGGTGAGTCGGAGCGGCGCGCGCAGGGCTCTTGGCAGCGCCGCGCGCAGAGCCTGGGGCGGCTCTCGGAGCGGCTGGGGGACCGCGCGGGGCTCACGCAGCTAGCCACCGAGCTCACGCCGGCGCTCCGCGGTTTCGCGGAGGAGGTGGGGCTCACGGAGCTAGCGGAGCGCGCCGCCGCGGCCGCGAGTTACCTGGTGGAGGAGCTGGCGGCGGAGCGCGTGAGCTTCATCGTCAGTGAAGCTGCTCAAGAGCTGCGCTCGCGGCTGACGATGGAGCTCGATCAGAGCGGCGCGCTCGGCGCCTTCAAGGCGGATTTACAGCAGCTCGAGGGGGAGCCAGGCGCGCAGCTCCAGCTGGTGCGCGCGTGGCTCTCGGCGGTCGCGGAGCGCTCGTCGACGCCATCGCTGCAGCCGGGCGCCACGGGGCACGCCCAGCCCATCGCGACCGAGGCCGCGGTGTTCATGCTGAGCGAACGGCTGGTCGATCACACGCCGAGCTCCGGGCGCACCGAGCTCGAGGTCACCGGGCTGCTCGGCGATCACCGCCGCCTGGCAAACGGCAGCCTCGCGCTCCGCATCGACGAGTTCGAGGCGCGCCTCGGCCACTTCCTCGACGTGCGAGTGCCGGGCTTCCGCGCCTTCCGCGCGGCGCGCCAGGCGCTGCTCGAGCGCGAGCGCGCGCGGCTCCGGCTCGACGAGTTCAAGCCGAAGGTGCTGAGCTCCTTCGTCCGCAACCGCCTGATCAACGAGGTGTACCTGCCGCTCATCGGTGACAACTTCGCCAAGCAGCTCGGCGCCGCGGGGGACGCGAAGCGCACCGACCTGATGGGCATGCTGCTGCTCATCTCGCCGCCCGGCTACGGCAAGACCACGCTGATGGAGTACGTCGCGAGCCGGCTGGGGCTGGTGTTCATGAAGGTGAACGGCCCCGCGCTGGGCCACGCCGTGCACAGCCTGGATCCAAGCGAGGCGCCCAACGCCACCGCGCGCCAAGAGGTGGACAAGATCAACCTGGCGCTCGAGATGGGCAACAACGTGATGCTGTACCTGGATGACATCCAGCACACGCACCCCGAGCTGCTCCAGAAGTTCATCTCGCTCTGCGATGCGCAGCGCAGGATCGAGGGGGTTTGGCGAGGCAAAACACGCACCTACGACCTGCGCGGGAAGCGCTTCTGCGTGGTCATGGCCGGCAACCCCTACACGGAGTCCGGCGACAAATTCCAAATCCCGGACATGCTCGCGAACCGCGCGGACACCTACAACCTGGGTGACGTCTTGGACGGTCGGGACGAGGTGTTCGCGCTCAGCTACATCGAGAACGCCGTCACCTCGAACAGCGTGCTGGCGCCGCTCGCCAGCCGCAGCCAGAAAGATCTCTACACCTTCATCCGCATCGCGAAGGGTGAAGAGGTGCCGTCATCCGAGCTGACGAGCGACTACTCCGCCGTGGAGGTCTCTGAGATTCGCGGGGTGCTCGAGCGCCTGTTCAAGGTGCAAGAGGTGCTGCTCAAGGTGAACCTGGCGTACATCGCCTCGGCGTCCATGGACGACAAGTTCCGCACGGAGCCGCCGTTCAAGCTCCAAGGCAGCTACCGCAACATGGCGAAGCTGGCGGAGAAGGTGGTCTCCGCCATGAACGACGCCGAGCTGGTGTCGCTCATCGACGATCACTACGCTGGGGAGTCACAAACCCTGACGAGCGGCGCCGAGCAGAACCTCTTGAAGCTGGCGGAGCTGCGCGGCACCTTGTCGCCGGAGCAAGCGGCGCGCTGGGCGGAGATCAAGCAGGGCTTCAAGCGCCACCTGGACCTCGGTGGCAGCGATACGGATCCGGTGGTGCGCGTCACCTCCCAGCTCACGAACCTCGCGGAGCAGCTGAGCTCGATCCGCGACACCATCAGCGGCGTCGCGGCCAAGAGCCCCGATCAGCTGAGCTGGGTGCAGGCGCACGTGCAGGCGCTGAACGAGTCGCTCGCGCGCCTCACGGAGCCCAAGGTGGCGCTCACGGTGAAGAACGAAGCGCCGCCGCACATCGACGAGCTGCTGTCGATGCAGATCAAGGTCATGGAGCAAACGCTGGTGCCCTTCGTGCGCGTCGCCACCCAGCGGCTCGACGACAGTCACCTGCTCCGAGAGCGCCTCGACGAGTTCATCGAGCAGGTCAAGGGGATCGACCTGCGACTCAAGGGCGCGCTCGGCCCCGGCTACGGCACGGACAAGCCGTGAGCATCGCGGAGCCTTCAACCGCGCGGCTTGGTTTGACACACGTCACTAGTAGGGGCGGGTTTCAAACCCGCCCGCCGTCAGGTTACCGCTGCAGTGTCACTGAAGAGCCGCTAAACTACTCGGCGTGAGCGCTCTGCCTTTCCATCGCCGCGCCGCGCCGCGCCGCTTCATCGCCCTGACGCTGTGCGCGGTGACGCTGAGCGCTTCGCCCCTGTGCCTCGCCAAGCCCACCTGGAAGGAGATCGCGACGGCGAATCGCCTGGCTGACGAGGGGCGCAAGGCCGAGGCCGCCGGCGATTTCGAGTCCGCGCTGGCCGCGTTCGAGGAGTCCGGCCGGCTGCACGACACCCCCGCGAATCGACGGCGACTGGCGCGCGCCAAGGCGGGCCTGGGGCGCTTGCTCGAGGCGCGCAGCGAGCTGGCCCACGTGGTCGAGGACGCGAAGGCGCCGCGCGATCAGGTGCGCCGCGCGCAGGCGGAGCTCGAGGCGCTGAACGCTCGCATCCCCAAGCTGCGGCTCGACGTGGACGCCCAGTTCAGCGGCGAGATCGAGCTGAACGGCGAGCCCCTGACGAGCGACCAGGTGGAGATCGATCTCGACCCAGGCAGCCACAAGCTCTTCGCCGCGGAGGAGGGCTACCGCTCCCTGACGGAGAACTTCGAGCTCACCGAGGGTGAGCGCGTCACGCTGCGCGTCGCGCTGGAGCCGCTGCCGGTGGGGGCTCCGCCGGTGGCTCAGGACGCCGCCCCGCCAGAGAAGGACGGGATCTCGCAGCGCACCTGGGGCTACGTCAGCCTCGGCGTGGGCGTGGTGGGCGTCGCCGTGGGCGGCTACTTCGGCCTCTCCGCGCAGAGCACGCGCGACGACTTGCGCGACGCTTGCCCGAACGATCGCTGCCCAGCGGGGCTGCGCAGCCGCTACGACGAGGGCGAACGACAGGCGATGTGGTCCACCGTGGGCTTCATCATCGGCGGCGCGGGGCTGATCACGGGGGCCGCGCTGCTCCTCACCGCGCCCAAGACGACGGAGGGCGGAGCGAGCTCCAAGCGGGCGCCGCGGCCATCCGGTGTCACCTGGCACCCCGAGGTGGGCCTGAGCCGCCTCGGCGTTCAAGGGAGTTTCTAGGATGAAACACGCAAGCTGGCGGACGGTCTTGGTGAGCAGCGCGTGGCTCGGCGCCCTGGGCTGCGCGGATCTCCTCGACTACGACTCCATCGAGTTCGAAGAGACCGGGGGCACCGGGAGCGGCGCGGTCAGCGGCAGCGGCGGTGACGGCGGCAGCAGCGGGGTGGGCGCGAGCGGCGGCGACGCGGGCAGCGGCGCGATGGGTGGCAGTGGCGCAGCGGGCGGCAGTGGCGCAGCGGGCGGCAGTGGCGCAGCGGGCGGCACCGGCGCCGTGGGCGGCACCGGCGCGACCGGTGGCGACGGCGGCAGCGGCGCGGCGGGTGGCACCGGCGCGGCGGGTGGCGCCGGCGCGGCGGGTGGCGCCGGCGCGGCGGGCGGCTCGGGTGCGACCGGCGGCAGTGGTGGGAGCAGTGGGGGCGGCGTCGGCGGCTCGGGGCCCGTGGGCCCGTGTGACGGCGTCAGCTGCGGCAGCGATCAGTACTGCGACCCCAGCGACGCTCAGTGCCACTGCCTTCCAGGGTGGACGGCGTCGGGCGGCAGCTGCACCCCGAACCTCCCGGGGGATCCGCTCGCTCACACCGAAGCGCAGGTGTGCGATATGTGGCGCTGGGGGCAAACCGTCACCGACTCCAGCCCCTGGACCTCGGGGGGCAGCCAGTGTGACCCTGGCACGCTGTCACGCGCCGGCTTGAACGACACCGTGCGGCGCTTGAACATGTTCCGCTGGCTCGTCGGTTTAGGACCTACGGCTGACGAAGCCTCACGCAACGAGACCAACCGTTGGTGCGCGGTGCTCGCTTCGTGGAACCCACCGGGCACCGTGCCTGACGCGCACCATCCGCCGCCGGGCTCGACTTGCTACACGGAAACGGGCCTCGCTGGCACCAGCAGCTCGAACCTCGCCTGGGGCTCGGGTCACCCCGCGAACGCCATCGACCAGTTCGTCGAGGACTGGGGTGTGCCCTCGCTCGGACACCGCCGCTGGATCTTCAATCCACCGCTCGGCCCCGTGGGCATCGGTTACTACGGGGGCGGCGGCAGCTACGGCAACGCGCAGTGCCTGGGCGTGTTCTCCTCGAGCTTCAGCTTCCCCAGCCCGCAGTGGACCTCGTGGCCACCCCCTGGGTACAGCCCCTCCGCGGCGTTCCGTTGGCCCTGGAGCTTCCACTACCGAGGCAGCCTGAGCGGCGCCACGGTGCGGGTGGTGCGCGACAGCGACGGCCAGGAGATGAGCGTCACCACGGAGAACCTCACGGGCGGTTACGGCTCGTACACCACCCTGTCCATCTCCATCAGCCCAGCGCCCTCCGTCAGTGAAACTTACACAGTGACGGTCACCACCTCGAGCGAGGTCATCACCTACCCGCTGCGCCCCGTGAGCTGCTGAGCGCCTCGCACATCAGCCAGAGCAGCCACGAGCAGAGCAGGATCGGGGGGTTGGTCCAGCCGGGGCGTGCGCCGCGCGTCACCGCAGTCACCGGAGGGATGAGCGCGCACGGCGAAGCGCATTGCCGCGCGGCTTTGCTCGCTGCTCCGACTCGAGCACATGACTCATTGCCGCGCGGCTTTTATCGTGACGCATTGCCGCGCGGTTTTGTCAGCGCCGCGGCGCCCAAGTTCTGCTGGCGCGCGCGCAGACCATCGGTTACGGTCGCAGCATGGCGAGAGGATCCAAGAAGAAGGGCGGAAGTTTCAAGTGGCCCGCCGCCGTGCGGAAGCAGCCACCTTCGCCGCTCACCCTGAAGGATGCCTACGAAACAGGGCGCATCGTCTTCGAGCACTTCGACCAAATGTCGAACCGCGAGATCGTCGATCGAGAGAAGCTGACGATCACCAAGCTCACGCTGCACCGCTGCTGCGCCGCCTACCGCGTGCTCCAGAACCTGAAGTACACGCCTGAGAGCTGCCCCTTCGGCTTCGGCGTCGCTGCCCGGCTGGATCTGGTGGAAGAGAAGTACCAGGCGGCGCTCGCCAAGCGCACCGTGGATGAGGGCCTCTCCACGCAGCGGCTCGAGCTACACATCGCCCAGCTCCGGCAGAAGCACCCGCGCAGCGCCGGTAAGCAGCCCATGCCGCGCTTCGAGCGCGCGCTGGGGCGCCTCGCGCCGTTCACGGACGGTCACTTCAACCTGGTGGGGGACCTCGAGCGGGTGAGCGAGCTCTCGGAGGAGAAGCGCGGGCAGCTGCAGCGCCGCGCCGCCCAGCTGCGGGCCGAGTTGGAGAGGGTGGAGAAGGCGCTCAGCGCGTCGCGGGGTACACGCAGCGGAAGCCCACGTGCGGCTCGCGCTGACCGCGCGGCCCCTCGGGCACCCGCTCGAAGGACCAACTCTTGAGCTCCGCCGCGCCCTGCGAGCGGTAGGAGCCGCCGCGCGCGTAGTAGGTGCCGTCCGGCTCCCGCGCCCACTCCGCGACGTTGCCGATCAAGTCCTGCACGCCCTCCGGGCTCGCGCCCCCTGGTGTGATCCCCGTCAGCTCCGGGCCGCGTCCCCCGAAGCCGCACGGCCCCTTGATGCGCCCATACACAGCGCGGCGACACACGAGCCCCGTATGCCCCCACGCGAAGCGACGCGAGCCCTCCCCCATCGCCGCGAACAGCCACTGATCGGAGGTGGGCAGGCTCCCACCCGCTTGACGACAGAACTCGCCCGCGCCGAGCGGCGTGACGGAGGTCACGGGCCGCCCTGGTTCGTCATCCACCCGCCCTTCACAGGCGCCGCGCCGCACACAAGCGTTCCAGCGCTCGATGGTCACCTCATAAGCGTCCATCAAGAACGGCTCCACTCGCACCACGCGCGCCTCGATCACCCCCTGCGACTCCCAGTCGCTCGGACCCATCGTCAGGGAACCTCCGCGGATCGCCACGCGCGCCTCCGGGGCGGCGCAGCCCTCCTCCGAAGGCCGCGTGAGGCGTGACAGCTGCTCCGGGCAGCCGGTGGGCGCCTCCACGCAGGTATCCCCGAGGATACGCTGACCCTCACCGCAGCAGCGCGGCCCCTTCGCCACGAGCCCGCTCAGGCAGGCGATGCCCGCGCCGCGCTCGTTGATCGCCGCCCACACCACCAGGCCCCCGAGCCCCGCGGCGATCAGCACCGTCCCAACCACCAAGGGGACCCTCAGCTCACCGCTCACGCTCAGACCTCGAGCGCTCGCCCGAGCCGCTCCAAACCCTCATCGAGTCGTTCGGCGCTCAGGGTGAAGGCCAAGCGGAACCAAGACGGCGCGCCGAAGAAACCACCCGGCGCGACCACCACCCCCTCTTCCTCGATCCCTCGCAGCACGTGCGGCGTCACGTCGTGAAGCTTCAGGTGCCGCACCCACACGAACAGCGAACCGGGCAGCGGCTCCACGTAAGCGAGCTGCTCGCGCCGCGCGTCGAGCCACTCGAGCACGCGCTCCCGCTTACCCTGCTGCATCCGGGTGACCCGCTCGAGCAGCCACCCTGCCTGCTCCACCGCGGCGGCGCCCCAAGCGAAGCAGCTCGGCGGCGCGGCGCCCACCGAGAACATCTCCACGCGCCGCAGCCGCGAGGTGGTGTCAGCGGGGGCGCTGATCCACCCGGCGCGCGCCCACGGCACCCCGAGGCACTTGGTCACGCTGTTGATGCAGATGAGGTTCGGGGGGCCAAAGGCGGTGCTCGCCGGCTGATACAGCTCGCGATACGCCTCATCCACCACCAAGAGCCGATCGGGGCCGAGCAGCGCCGCCAGCTGATGGAGCCACTCGTCAGGGACGTGGGTGGTCGTGGGGTTGTGAGGGTTGGAGAGCAGCACCAGCTTCGCGTCGGCGAGCGTCGGCATCAGCGCGGCGGGGTCCTCCGCGCGCTCGAAGCGCACCACCTTCGCGCCGCTGGCCGCGGGCACCCGCCACAGCGGCTCGTACCCGGGCTGCTCCACGGCCACCACGTCACCGTGACCAAGCAGCCCGCGGCACACCACGTCGAGCGCGCCCGAGGCACCGAGCGTCGGCACCAGGTTCGTGATGGGCACCTGGTAGCGCCCCCCGATCGCATACGTGAAGCGGAGCCGCGCGTCGGCGTCGTCCGGCGCTTCGTAGCCCAGCTCTTGGGGAGCGACGGTGGGTGCGCCGCTCGACGCCAAGTCGTACTCCGTGCTGACGAAATGCTGGAGCGCGAACTCCAGGTACTCGATGGGCTGGAGCATGTCCTGTGACCTTACTCTGAAACCCGCCGCACGTGCCCGCCGCGAAACGGCGCACGCTCGTCCAGCCTCCACGACTCACTTGGATTCGGCGCTCACGAGGCGCGCTCACGGGGGGCGCTCTGAGCGCGCAGCCTTCCCCAAGGCGGTGCCGTCCAACCCCCCAAACCCCCGCGTGGCGCAGGAAAGTTGGCGTCAGAATACCGTCAGAAAACCCGAATTCTGCCGCGAACTGCGCTATAGGCCCGGGGCTCATGGGCGGTGCCAGCGAGGACGCTACAGAATCCCCGGACGCCGAAGCGCGACCGAGCGAGCCCGGGAGCCAACCTGGAAGCGAGCCCGGGAGCGGGTTCTTGTGGCGCCTGGGCGGGGTGATCCGCACCGTCCGCCCCCACCAGTGGGTGAAGAACGCCTTCGTGTTGGCGCCCGTGGTGTTCGCCCGGGAGATCTTCGATCCAGCGCTGCTCACCCGGGCGGGCAGCGCCTTCGGGGTGTTCTGCCTGCTGGCCGGCGCCGTCTACACCATGAACGACCTGGTCGACGTCGAGTCGGATCGGGTGCACCCGGTGAAGCGCCACCGGCCCATCCCCTCTGGGCGCGTGCCGCTCGGCGTGGCGCGGGTGATGGCGGTGCTGCTCGTGGCGGTGGCGCTCACGCTGGCGCTGCTCATCAATATCCCGTTCTTCATCGTCGCCTCGCTCTACTTCGCGCAGAACCTGGCTTACTCCTTCAAGCTGAAGCACGTCCCCTACCTCGACGTGGGGCTGATCGCGCTCGGCTTCGTGCTGCGGGTGGAGGCGGGCGGCTACGCCGCCGAGATAGACGTCTCGCATTACTTGATCGCCTGCACGGCGCTGCTCGCCCTGTTCCTTGGGTTCGGTAAGCGGCGCCATGAGCTGGCCGCCAGCCTCCTCAACCAGAAGAAGACCCGCGCGGCGCTCGAGCGCTACAGCGCGCGCGGCCTGGACGTCGCGCTGGTGGTGACGGCCATCGCGACGACGCTGGTGTACCTGGCGTACACGCTGGACAGCAGCACCCGCGCATTTTTCCGCACGGATTACCTGTGGCCGAGCACGGTGTTCGTGGTCGCCGGGGTGGTGCGCTTCCTCCAGCTGGTGCGGAGCCGCCCCAGCGCCGAGAGCCCCACGCAGGAGATGCTGCGCGATGGCCCCTTCGTGGGCATCGTGCTGCTCTGGGTCGGCCTGGTGCTGTGGATCGTCTATAATCTGCGCCCAGGCGGATGAGCGAGCTCGCGCAGGTTGCGCCCCCGGTCAAGGAGCCCACCAAGAGCGGGCCGATCACCGATCTGGTGCTCACCCTCCCCATCTTCGTGCTCTACCACCTGGGGGTGGTGTTCCTGCCCATCCGCAACGCGGCGGACGTCACCACCCGCGAGCTGATGGCGCTCGCGGACAATAGCCTGCTCGCCTACACCGGGCTCACCCTGGGCATCGGGGCGGCCTACGTCGGGGCGCTGCTCTTGTTCCGGCAGCGCGGGGCGCTGCGCCCGGAGCGCTTCGCGTGGCTCGCGGGGGAGAGCGTGCTCTACGCCATCGCCATGCGGCTGATCGCCGGTTGGGTGGTGGGCAAGGTGTTCCTCGGCGCGGTGATCGGCGGTCCCTTCGCGGGCTTCATCATGAGCCTCGGCGCGGGTTTCTATGAGGAAATTGCCTTCCGCGTGATCTTGTACGGCTTGGGGCTCAAGCTCTTGGTGCTGATCACGCCCTCGCTCCTGCCCCTGAGCAAGCTGTGGCTCACCATCGGCTGGGCCGTGATCTGCGCGCTGATCTTCAGCGGTTGGCACTACGTGGGTGAGCTGGGGGACCCCTTCGAGCCCAAGAGCTTCGTCTTCCGCGCCGTGTGTGGCCTGGTGTTCACCGCCATCTACCACTTCCGCGGCTTCGCCCCCGCCGTGTGGACCCACGCGCTGTACGACATCTGGGTGCTGGTGCTGTAGCGGGCAGCCGCCACTAGACAGTCAGCCCACCCAAAACGCACCGAGGGCGACGACCGGTAAACCCGTCGTCGCCCTCGCGCCCCCGCCCTACGACTCAGCGCCGACGACGGAAGGCCAAGCCGAGCAAGCCGAGCAGCCCCGCGCCCAGCGCAAACGGTGAGCTGCTCGAACCAGCGCCGCCCGCCGACACCGAGCAGCCGTCGCTCTTCAAGCGATCGTCACCAGTGCGCGGCTCAGGCCCGGAGCCGCCCTGCGCGCCGGAGCCACCCGAGCCGCCCTCGGCGCCCACCCCACCGGTGCCCGCGTCGCTGCCACCGGAGCCCGCGGTGCCGCCGCTGCCGCCCGCGCCGGTGCCCGCGGTGCCACCGCTGCCGCCAGCACCGCTGCCGCCGCTACCACCGACCCCACCCGTACCGCCGCTGCCACCGCTGCTGAACCCGCACTCGGAGGCGCAGTTGGTCTCGAGGCAGCTGAACCACGCGGTGCGCTCGGCGTTGTCCCCGCAGCTCGCCGCGGGCTCGTCCGCCGTGACGCAGGTGGTGCACTCGGCGTTGCCCGCGCAGGCCGAGCCCTGGCTGCAGCAGTTCGCCTCGTGACAGGCCGTGCAGCTGTCATCCTGGAACTGGAAGCCGCAGCTCGGGCCCACACACTCCGCCGCGCACTCGTCGGAGCAGGCGCTGCAGGTGCAGTCGATGATCGCGTTGTAGAGCGGGATCCCCGCGGCGTGCGTGCTGGCGCAGTTTTGAATGCACTCGTTCGTGGCGCACTCGTTCAGGCAGATCGCCAGATCGTAACAGGGCTGGCTGTCGATACAGGCATCGACGGCGCTGGCGCAGGCGCCGTTCTGCGCCGCGTCCGAGCAGGTGGAGCAGTTCACCTCCAAGCCCTCTTCCATGTAGGGGCGGATGAAGGAGTCCCAATAGGCGCTGACGCGGATGCTGTAGCCGTCCCCAGAGCAAGAGCTCGAGGTGGCGCGGTCCACCGCGGAGTGCACCGCGATCACCTGCTGGTTGCTGCCCGTGGTGAGCACCGGGCCGCCGCTGTCACCCGAGCAAATCCCGCCACCCGAGAGGCTGTAGGTGATGATGGCCTGGCTCACGCCGTTCAGGTTCTTGGTGATGTTGTAGCGCCGCGTGTTGTCGCCAGGCCCAGTGAGGCCATAGCCAACGCTCATCACCTGCATCCCGTTCGTCACGGAGACTGACGGACCAACCTCCATCGTGGGGGTGCTGGCGTCCACCCCGGAGATGGTGATCATCCCCACGTCGTACCGCATGTTCCCGCCGCCGTAGGAGGGGTGCTCCTGGTAGTGCAGCACCGAGTAGGTGCGCGTCGGGCTCATGAAGTTGTCGCCCTGCCGCACCTGCACCGGGGGGAACGAAGGGTCCACGCAGTGCGCCGCGGTGAGCACGTAGCCCAGGCCGCGCGCGACGTCCTTGTGGATGATGGTGCCGGTGCACGCGCTCTGCTCACCCAGCACGGCCACCACCGCCTGGCGCGTGGTGTCCAGGGTGCCGTTGATGATCTCGTGGTCGGTGGCGCCGGCGTGGACGCTGGTCGCGTCGCCGGTGCCACAGGCGAGGGCCGTGAGGCCGAGCAAGCAAGCCGAGGTGAGGGGGAGTAGTCGCACGAGAGCCTCCAACGCGAAGTGACGAGCCGTGTGGGTCGGGTGAGCTTAGCCTGCGTCGCAGAATCCGTCTCGAACAGAACTGCCAGCGCTCGGCCAATCTCCTACGCCGCTCCTTGGCGAATGTTCCTCAGCGCCTCGTCCCCCGTGTGACGGTGCGGAGGCACGGGGGGCGCGGTGACTTGCCAAACCCCCAACCCCCGAGCATGCGAGCGCACCAGCAGCGCGCGCCACCGCGGCCCAGAGCCCGCTCGATGCCGAGAAGCTGCCGCTAGCGGTCTCTCGTAGAGCGCGCCACCGCGGCTCAGAGCCCGCCCGACCCCACGGCCGCCTCGAACGCGCTCAAGCCTGACGGCGCCGATCGAGCGCCCACAGCTTCTGAATGACGCGCTGCGTCTCAGGTGACTCCACCAGCGTCCAACTGTCGTGCTCGGGGCGCTCCTCGGTGATCTCCAGCAGCACCGCGGCCGCCCGCTCCGCCGAGATCAGCTCCCCGGCGCGCCCCGGCAGCTCCACCACCGCGCGACGCGTGTTCAGGCCCGCCAGGCGCTCCAAGATGCGCTCCACCGTCATGCGGTACACGCGCTCATCGAAGCCCTTGGCCTCGCCCAACCCGAAGAACAAGAGCTTGTCGAAGGGCAGCTTGGGCCTGCCGGGGAGCAGCACCACCTCCCCCAGCTCCCCCGTCACGAAGCCGCGCAGCAACAGCCGTGAGAGCTTCCCCGAGAAGCGCCAGTCGATCAGCCCGGCCACGCCGCCCGGCGGCCGCTCCCCCTGCACCAGGCAGCACACCAGCACCTCGGCTCCGGCGAGATCGAGCCGGCGCAAGCTGGGGGCAACGAAGCGCAGATCCACTGACTAATTCTCCCCGGCGAGATCGAGCCGGCTCGAGCTGGGGGCAACGAAGCGCAGATCCACTGACTAGTCCTTGAAACGCAGACCCACTGACTAACCCTTGGGCGGATCTTGGCGGCCCAAATCGCTCGCGATGCGATCGAGCACGCCGTTCACGAACGAGCCGCTCTCCGCGGTGCCGTAGCGCTTCGCGAGCTCCACCGCCTCGTCGATGATCACCGCGCGCGGGATGTCCGGCATGTGCGCGAGCTCCCAGGCCCCGAGCCGCAGCACGTTGCGATCCACCCGCGCCATGCGCTCGAGGCGCCAGTTGATGCTCGCCTTACGGATGCGCTCGTCAGTTTCGCTGAGCGTCTCCCAGGTGGAGCGCAGCACCTGGTCGGCGTAGTCACGGCCCTCCGCGTCGCCCGGCAGCTCCCGCCAGAAGCGGTGGATGATGGTGTCCGGCGTCTCCAGCGTCGCCTCCAGCGCGAAGAGCATCTGCAGCGCCGCCTCGCGCCCGCTGGTGCGCGCTCCCATGTCAGAGCCCCGCGAGGCGCAGGGCGCGCTCCACGCTCAGCATCTCGATGGCCGCGAGCGCCGCCTCCGCGCCCTTGTTGCCCGCCTTGGTCCCGGCGCGCTCGATCGCCTGCTCGATGGAGTCCGTCGTCAGTACCCCGAACGAAACCGGCTTCTTCGCCGCGAGCGCCGCCACCGCGACCCCCTTGGCCACCTCCCCCGCCACGTAATCGAAGTGGGGCGTGCCGCCGCGGATCACGGCGCCCAGCGCGATCACCGCGTCGATGTGCGGGCTCTGGGCGACGCGCGCCACCGCCAGCGGAATCTCCCAAGCGCCCGGCACCTTCACCACCATGATGTGGTTCGGGTCGGCGCCGCTCCGCGTAAGCGTATCCAGCGCGCCCGCCACCAGCTGCTCCGTGATGAAGCTGTTGAAGCGGCCGGCCACGATCGCGTAGCGATCGCCCGACTCCACTCGAAGATCGCCCTCCACCACGTCCGGCAGCGTGAGCTCGGGCTCGGGGGTGGTGCGTGCTTTGCGTGAGGCCATGGATCTCCTGAGCGTGTTCTTTTTGGGGGTTGGACGGCACCGCGCCAGGGCGCGCCTAGAGTTTCCACGATGGAAGTGTCACTGCGGTGGAAATATCACTGCTGAGATGTCGCTGCGGTGGAAGTATCACCGCGGCTGAGACGTCGACGCGATGAGCGTCACCGCGAGCTCATGGAGACCAACGGGACGCGCTCCGTGATGTCGAGCCCATACGCGCCGATGCTAGCCAGCTTACGCGGGCTATTCGAGAGTAACCGAATCCGCCGGAGCCCCAAATCACGGAGCACCTGCGCGCCCAAGCCGTACTCGCGGAGCGCGCCGGGCGCCTCCTCTGGGGCGCCCTCCTGACCACGCCGCAAGGCGCGCAGCTCGTCACGGAGCGCGCTGCGCGGCGGCAAGTACACCACCACGCCCACCCCCGCGGCTTCAATCGCGACGATCGCCTCCGCCAGGTGCCGCCCACCCTCGCGCGGCGTGGAAACAAACGTGTCCGCCAAGGTGGAGCCCGCGTGCATGCGGCACAAGACCGGCCCCTCTGCCTCCGCGAGGTCGCCCTTCACCAGCGCGATCAGCTCGCGACCCTCCACGCTCGCCTCGTAGACCACCGCGCGCCACGCGCTCCCCGTCGAGTCCAGCTCCACCGTGAGCTCATCCACGCGGCGGATCAGGCGCTCCGTGTGCAAGCGGTAGCTGATGACGTCGGCGATGGAGACCAGCGCCAGCTGGTGCCGCGCGGCGAATCGTTCGAGCGCCTCACGGTCAGCCAAGCTGCCGTCTTCCGCTAGCACGTCGCACAGGATCCCGGCGGGGGTGCGCCCGGCGAGGCGCGCGAGATCGATCGCCGCCTCCGTCTTCCCGCTGCGCACCAGCACGCCGCCCGGGCGCCCCTTGAGCGGGAACACGTGACCCGGCGTCACCACGTCGCCCGCTTCAGCGTCGGGGTTGATGGCGGCGAGCACGGTGCGCGCGCGATCGGCGGCGCTGATGCCCGTGGTGACGCCATGCGCCGCCTCGATGCTCACGGTGAACGCGCTCTTCGCCGCGCGGTCGCGGGCGCGCTGCATCATGGGCAGGCCCAGGCGCTCCACCTGCTCCGGGCACAGCGCCAGCGCCACCAGGCCGCGCGCCTCCGTCGCCATGAAGTTGATGGCCTCCGGGCTCACCTGATCCGCCGCGCGAAGCAGCGCGCCCTCCGTGAGGTGCTCCTGCTCGTCGATCAGCACGATGGTGTCGCCGCGGCGCAGCGCCTCGATGGCGGCCTTCACGCGGGTGAGGAGCGCGTCGTTCAGCGGGGTCACGGGGGAGGGGGCGTCGGGCACGGTGCGTCCTTGGGCAGCGCTAGAGCTTGAAGCCAGCGCTCGCTAGCACGCCTCTCAGGTGAGCGTCACGCGCCGCGGTGTCGCTCTCGCTCGCCGCCTCGTGGTCGCCTCGCGGCCACGCGCCCGCGAGGTAACGCACGGCGTAGCGCGCCAGTAAGTCGACCTCCAAGTTCACGCGCGCGCCGGGGACGAGCTCACCCAGGGTGGTCACCTGGAGCGTGTGGGGGATCAGCATCACCTCGAAGCCGTCGGGCAGGGCCTCCTGCGAAAGCCCGGTTGGTCCCGTAGGGGCAGGCCCCCGTGCCTGCCCCTCAAACGCCGGCGGCCCCAGCAGGCGATTGACGGTGAGCGACACGCCGTCCAGCGTGACCGAGCCCTTGGCCGCGATGAAGCGCATCAGCTCCGGCGGCGCACGGAACGCGTGAGAAATCGCCTCACCCGCGCGGGTTTGGCTCGAGAGCTCCGCGGTGCCGTCCACGTGACCGCTCACCCAGTGGCCTCCCAGCCGCGCGCCCACCTGCAGGCTGCGCTCGAGGTTCACGCGGGCGCCCAGCGGGAGCGCGCCCAAGCGCGTGAGCGCCGCGGTCTCCTGGCTCACGTCCGCCGCGAAGCCACCCTGCCCAAAGCGCGTGACCGTCAGGCAAGCACCCGCCACCGCGATCGACTCACCCAGGCTGTACTCGGTGAAGGGCGCCTCGATCCACAGCTCGAACCCCGGGCCCCGCCGCTCCCGGCGCTTCAAGCACCCGACCGCCTCCACGAGCCCCGTGAACATACCGCCCCATAGCACCCCCAAGCGAGTCACCCAACGCGCCGAGGTCGTGATCACGCGCAGGCCGAGCCCTCCTTCCCGCTCCCAGCGCCCGGTTCTGAGGCGGTGTTTCAGAAGTCAAAGACGCGGCCCGTTCCCCGACTCGAAGCGGCGCCAGGGTGGACGGGGACCTGCACCGTGGAATGCGATATCGAGGTAGGGGCGGGTTTCAACCCGCCCACACACGCCGCCTGAACCGTGGAATGGCTCAGCACGCGATATCGAGGCGACGTGCCGAAGGGCGGACGGGACCTGAACCGCGGGATGGTTCAGCACGCGATATCGAGGTAGGGGCGGGTTTCAAACCCGCCCGCTCACAGAATTCACTAAAAATCCAATCATATCAACAGGTTAGCCCCTATTGCGCGGCGCGCTGAAAGCGGCCACGATCCGGCCGTGCGTCGCCTCCCCTGGCTTGGTCTCCCCGCTGCGCTCGCGCTGTGCGCGCTCCCGGGGTGCGGCGCGGGGTTCGAGGCGCTGCACGAGAGCGAGGTCCGCTTCGAGCACTGCTACCGCCTCGACTTGGAGGCGCGGGCAGCGCCAACCCACCGCCTGTTCTGTTGGCAGGAGTGGCTGGAGACGCACACCGCCGACCAGCCGCGCGATCGGGTCCGCCACGCCGAGCGCCGGGTCGCCTCACTCACCGCGGGGGACGACCGCCCGGAGCCCTTGGTCATCGGTGAGCCCGCGGACGCGGAGCAAGACCCAGCTCGAGCCCTGCTGGACGACCCCACCCAAGCGACCCTCGCCGCCAGGGAGGACAGCCCCGGCGCCTGCGAAGCCGCCTGCTACGCGCGGCTCAATGAGTGCCGCTCGGGCGGCGACGCGAGCTGCGCGTCGGAGTACGCCACCTGCGCAGGGCGTTGTGAGCCTTGAGCCGCTGCTCGATGTGAGACGGAGGCAGCACCTGACGCACCTACATCCTGCGACCCTTTCCTTCGCGTTTAGTTGACCCCGTTCGAGCGCCGGCGCTACCGGTGAGAGACCCTATGGAAGCTCCCCATCCTTTGCTCGGTGGCATGACGTCCGCGTTGGCCACGCCGCTGCCGCGCGTGCTGCGCCCGCGACGTGCGCTGCCGGCGAGCAGCGTGCGCCCCACCCGCGCCGAGGTGAACCTCGCGCACCTGCGCCACAACCTGCACGTGGTCGAGCGCCACGCGGGCGACGCTCAGGTGTGGGCGGTGCTGAAGGCTGACGGTTACGGCCACGGCGCGAAGGCGGTGGCGCGCACCTTGGAGCGCGCTGGGGTGAAGGGGATCTGCGTGGCGCTGCTGGAGGAGGGGGTGGAGCTCCGCGAGGCGGGCATCAAGGCGCCGATTTTGGTCATGGGGTCTTACTATGGCCGCGCCTACGGTGAGCTCCTGCGCCATGAGCTCACGCCGGTGCTGAGCGACGTGGGTCAGCTGCACGCCCTAGCGGAGGAGGTGCGCTTCACCGGCGGTGAGGTGACGCCAGTGCACCTCAAGGTGGACACCGGGATGGCGCGGCTCGGCGCGCTGCCGCGCGACGTGCAGGCGCTGGGTGAGGCGCTCCGTTCGCTGCCGGAGCTGCGCTTCGAGGGGTTGATGACGCACCTCGCCTGCGCGGATCTGAGCACGGCGGAGGGCGTCACGGAGCAGCTCTCACTGTTCGAAGAGGCCACTCGAACACTGGCCGCGTTGGGGCTCACCGCGCGGGTGCGCCACGCGGCGAACAGCGCGGCGGTGCTCTCGAGCCCGGCGAGCCGGCTCGACATGGTGCGCCCCGGGGTGGCGCTGTTCGGGGTGGCGCCTGGTGAGGTCGGCTGTCCTGATCTGCGGCCGGTGATGTCGATCAAGAGCGAGCTCATCAGCGTACGCGACGTGCAGCCGGGACAAGGCGTCGGCTACGGCTGGAGTTTCCGCGCAGAAAAGCTGACGCGGGTGGCGACGCTCCCCATGGGCTACGCGGACGGCCTGAGCCGCGCGCTCTCGAACCGCGGTCACGTGCTGGTGCGCGGGCGGCGGGCGCCCATCGTGGGCGTGGTGAGCATGGACATGACGATGGTGGACGTCACCGACATCCCCGGCGCCGAGGTGGGCGACGAGGTGGTGTTGATGGGCACCCAAAAAGGCCTCTTGGGTGAGGACACCCTCTCCGCCGCCGAGATCGCCGAGCAGCTCGGCACCATCCCCTGGGAGGTGCTCACCGCCGTCTCGCGCCGGGTGCCGCGCTTCTACCGCGAGCCTTGAGCCGCGCCCGCGCCGAGCACCCATTCGGCGCGCTATTGGTGAGCACCAGCTCGGTGCGCTGACGAGGTGCTCCAGGAGAGCGCCCTACCTGCGCTTCGTCTCGCACTGAGCGCGCGCGTGCGCCTCGAGCTCGCGCGACAGCACGTGGGCGATGCGGCTGCCCATGAACGCCGCGCCCTTCTCCGTGAAGTGATACAGGTCGCCGCCCGCGAGCCCATGGCGAGAGAAGCGCGCCATGGAGGCCTCCCCACCCATTGCCTCGCGGAAATCCCAGAAGGCCACCTGCTCTTCAGCGGCGGCCGCCGCCAAGGCGCGCGACACCTTCACGATGGCGGGCCGCGACTGGGAGGCGCCAGCGTTCGCCACCTGATCCGGCGGGCTCATCACCAGCACGGCCACGCGCGGGTTCGCGCGGCGGTGCACCTCGAGGATCTGCTTCAGCGCCTTGGGGTTGTCCCCCGCGCGGAACAGGTTGGTTCCCAAGAGGAAAATCACCAGATCATAGCTCCGGATCCGGAGCATCTGCTCGGTGGTCTTCGGCTCGAGCTCCGCCAGCGCGTAGTACCCAACCCCCCCGATCCCGAGCGAATCCACCACGATGCCTCGGTCGCGCTCCAGCACCACCCCGAAGAGCTTGAGCTCCCGCGTGCTCTTCGCCACCACGTCCAGCCGGTGCGGCCCATCAGGTAAGCTGACCTCTGCCAAGCGCACCTCGGAGGAGCCCTCCGCCGTCACTCGTTCTATTTCCTTACCATCTGCGACGATGGCGAACTCACCCGGCTTCTCGCGGCCCAGGTAGTACACGCCGAAGCGGCTCACGCGGGTGCCCACCGGTGAGCCCTCCGGCGCTGTGGCGTAGCGCGCGTAGGCGCCGGGCGAGCGAGTCGCGGCGGCGATCCCCGCGGAGCCATAGACGTGCTTCGGCTCGCGCAGCGTGGTGGGGCAATACAAGCGCCAGTTGCCGAAGGCGTCGTGGCTGACGTCGACGTGCTGATACCAACGCCACGGGCGCCCCACCGCGACGTAGCCATGCCCACCGTCGCCATAGATCCCTTGGAGCACGCGCCGGAGCTCACCGCTCAGGAAGTCGAGGGTGAGGTTGCTGTCACCGTAGAAGCCGATGCGCAGGGGGCGATCGAGCTCTCCCCTGAGGTGAGCGAGCACCTGATCGAAGAAGGGAGCCAAGGCCTCCGGCCGCTCGATGGCGGGCAGCGGTGGCTCCAACGGACCGCTGCGAGGCGGTGGGACGGTGATGCTCGGCGGCTCGCAGCGCGCTTTGAGCTCGGGCTCGTCAGATGGGTCGGGCTCCGCCGACGCAGCGGAGCTGCTTAGGGAGCCTGACGATCGAGGATCGGGTCCCTGACCGGTGCTCACGGCGCCGCCAGCGGAGGGGCCACAGGCAGGGAGCAGCGACCCCAGTGAGACGAGCAGCCCAAGCAGCATGGAGCGGGGTCCCGTCGAGGCGAGGAACGAGGCCTCCGAACGGACGGCGGGCCTGTGCAGGCGAGGGGCGCGAGCCATGGCCGCAGCGTACTGCGTCCAGCGCACCAGGCGGGCACAGCGCCCTCCTATCGATACTCTGCGGTGCCCGCAGCTGACGTGGTGATGAGCTGGCAGGAGCCGGCCCGAAGGCCTGAGATCGGCGAAGCCTTCGCGCAACCTCAGGCCGCCGACCGTGTAGGGGCAGGCCCCCGTGCCTGCCCCGCCCCAAGCCTTCGCGCAACCTCAGGGGCCCTTCGCGGCGCCCCCGCAGGCCGGAACACACCGAATTTACATGAGATTTCGCCGCTTGACTTGGCACCCGAGCGGTGGGAAGGGAGGAGGCAGGAGGCTCCGGGGCGGCATGTGGCCAGCCTGGGCGCCACCGCCAGATCATGTCCCCCCGCCGCGTCGTCCACCAACGTTGCATCGCCCTCGAGCGCACCGTCGCTCAGGAGCGCATCACGCTTCGCGAGAGCCATGTCGCCTCCAAGCGCGGTGCGGCCGCGGGCGCGTTGGCAGGCACCGCGCGGGTCGAGCCTTCTTTGAGCGCCCATGGCACGAAACCTACTCGTCATCAATGTCGCCCTGCGGGAGACCCGCGTCGCCCTGATTGAAGACGGCGTCATCGCCGAGCTCCAAATCGAGCGTGCCCGAGCGCGCAACACCGTCGGTAACATCATCCTGGGGAAGGTCACGCGCGTGCTGCCAGGCATGCAGGCGGCCTTCATCGACGTGGGGATGGACCGCGCCGCGTTCCTCCACGTCGAGGATCTGATCCGCCCTCACGACTTCGAGGACTACCTCGCGGGCGCCGCCCAATCGGTCGAGCGCAAGAGCGACCTGGAGTCCGACACGGACGATGAGGGGGCCGAGGCCGGTCCGGTGGCCGCTTCGGATGCGGGTGCGGGCTCGGATCGGGGGGTTGGTAGCGCCCGAGCGGCGCAGTCGCGCGACGCAGGCGATGCGGTGGCCCTGAGCGATGCAGTGAGCGACCCTGACGACGTGCCGATCGCCTCATCAGAGGACGAGGATGACGACGTCGAGGTGATATCCCCCGCGTTGGACAGCGACGAGGACGACACGTCGGACGACGACGAGGACGACGCATCCGATGAAGACGATGACGAGTCGGATGACGACGATGAGTCAGAGGACGACGACGAGTCGGATGACGCGGACGACGACGATGAGTCGGACGATGCAGATGATGACGACGACGCGGATGACGCAGACGACGACGATGAGTCGGACGATGCGGAGGACACAGACGACGAGTCAGATGACGACGACGATGAGTCGGATGACGACGAGTCAGATGACACGGACGACGACGATGAGTCGGACGACGACGAGTCGGATGACGCAGACGACGACGATGAGTCGGACGACGACGCGGATGATGATGACGGGGTCGAGGCGACGCACGCCTCACGCGACGACGACGCGGATGGCGCAGACGACGATCCGGCAGATGACACCGACGACGTAGAGATCATCTCGGCCACTGCTGATGGATCCGAGACGCCAGCTGCCGAGGGTGAGCCGACGCGCGTCCGGGTGCGCCGCCGCGTGGATCCACTCCCCGAAGAGCCAGAGGCTGGCGAGGAGGCCTCCAGCGAAGAGGCAGGCGCGTCGGCAGAGGGTGGCGATGGGCGCCGTCGGCGTCGTCGGCGCGGGCGGCGTCGTCGTGGCAATGAAGCGGCTCAGCAACCAGCCGCCGTCGCGACGCCCCAGCCAGAGGCGCCGAAGGAGTCCGGCCGGCGCTCCGCTGAAGAGCGTCGGGGTCGCGACAAGCGCCAGCGCCGCGGCTCCAAGCAAGCCGAAGCGCGGACCGAGACGCCGAAGCGCGGCGCCACGCCCGCGCGCGTCTCACGCTCGGTGCCGATCACCGAGGTGGTACGCGAAGGTGACGAGGTGGTGGTGCAGATCTCGAAGGAGCCCATCGGCACCAAGGGCGCGCGCGTCACCAGCCACGTGTCGCTGCCCGGTCGCCACGTGGTGTACCTGCCCACGGTGGAGCACATCGGGATCTCCAAGCGCATCGGGTCGTTCCACGAGCGCCAGCGGCTGCGCAAGGCGATCGAATCCGTGAAGCCGCCCACTGGTGGCCTCATCGTGCGCACGGTGGCCGAGGGCCTCACCAAGAAGCACTTGAAGGAGGACATCGGCTACCTGCTCAAGCTCTGGGCCGACGTCGCGAAGCGCCGTGAGTCGGCGCGCGCCCCCACGGTGCTCTACGAGGAGCTCGATCTGGTACTCAAGGTGGTGCGCGATCTGTTCACCGATGAGATCGAGAAGATCGTCATCGACGACAAGGAGCAGTACGCGCGCATCATCCGCTTCGCGGAGATGTTCATGCCCACCCGGGTGAAGGACATCGAGCTCTACACCGGGGAAGATCCCATCTTCGACGCGTACGGCATCGAGGACGAGATCGCGCGGGCGCTGAGCCGCAAGGTGCCGCTGCCGAGCGGCGGCTACCTGATCCTAGATCAGGCAGAGGCGCTGACGGCCATCGACGTGAACACCGGGCGCTACGTCGGCAAGGGTAGCAAGGACCTCGAAGAGACCGCCCTCAAGACGAACCTGGAGGCCGTCGATGAGATCGCCTACCAGCTCCGCTTCCGCAACATCGGCGGGCTCGTGATCCTCGACTTGATCGACATGGAGAACGCCAAGAACCGCGACAAGGTGTGGCGCGCCTTGGAGCAGCGGCTCGAGCGGGACAAGGCCAAGACGACGCTGAACCGCATCAGTGAGCTGGGCCTCATCGAGATGACGCGCAAGCGCACCCGGGAGAGCCTGGGGCGCACCATGCACGAGCCGTGCTTCTACTGCGACGGCACCGGGCAAATCATGAGCCGCACCACCATCGCCTATGAAATCTTGCGTCAGGTGCGGCGCGAGCTGCACCAGTTGCCGGGGTACTCGGTGCACGTGAACGCGCACCCCGCCGTGGTGGATTTGCTGAAGACGGAGGAGCGCGACGCCGTCGTCGAGGCCGAGCGCCGATACATGCGGCGCATCGAGTTCACGGCGCGCCGCGAGTACCACATCGAGCAGTTCGACCTCGAGGGGAAGTGAGTGGCGAGGCGAGAGCAGCGGCTCACCATCAACAAGGAGTTCGACTCCTTCGATCAGTTCATCCAGGAGTACGTCACCAACATCTCGCAGAGCGGCGTCTTCATCAAAACCAAGACGCCGCTCCCCGTGGGCTCTGAAGTGGAGCTGCGCTTCACGGTGATCATGGACGACATCGAGACGATCGAAGGCACCGGCGAGGTGGTGCGCGTCGAGTCCGATCCCCCCGGCATGGGCGTCGTCTTCAAGGAGCTCTCGGGCTACTCCCAAGCCCTCCTCAGCAAGCTCCTGACCCGCCGCTAGCACGACGAAACGGGCCACCGCTCGCCGTGCTCGAACAGCAACCAGACCTCGTCAGCTAAGCCGACCAGCCGCCGCTCGCTCAGCGGCGCTGATCAGTTCGGGTTGATGCTGGCGCGGCGGCGGTTGTTCTTCGCCTTGTTCTTCGCCGTCTTGCGGGCGGAGCGGGTGCGGTCGGTCTTGCGGGGCTTCTTCGTGAACAGGAACATGGGGGGCAGGGCTTACGCTCGAACGCAGTCATGTTCAAGCAGAACGTGCGTCGTGACGCCGAGCGCCTTGGCCTCCTGAACGGATCGACAGCAACGGCCTCGGGGCGCAGCCCGGCCGACCTGCGAGCGTCCACGAGAGGCGCACGCGCCCGGCGGGCTGCAATGGTGGACGGGATGGCGGGCCGTCAGTGTACCTGATCGCTCGCGGCACGCCGCAGGGGCGCGGCTCGCCCCCCCACTGACGCGGCCGACCGCGGCCTCAGCCGCCGCGCTTCAGCTCGGTGAGCACCAGCTTGGAGACGGCCTTGAGGGTATCGAACACGCCCTCACCGGTGCGCGCCTTGGCCTCGTAATCGGGCACGCCCATCGGGTTCAACAGCGACCGCAGCTCCTCCACGTCCACCACGTTGGGGAGGTCCCGCTTGTTGTACTGGATCACGTAGGGGACCTTCTCGAGCGAGTACCCCTGCTGCGCGAGGTTGGTGCGCAGGTTGTCGACGCTCTCCTGGTTCGCCTCGAGCCGCTCGATCTGCGAATCCGCCACGAAGATGACGCCGTCCACCCCCTTCAAGATCAGCTTCCGGCTGGCGTCGTAGAACACCTGCCCGGGCACCGTGTAGAGGTGGAAGCGCGTCTTGAAGCCGCGGATTTCCCCAAGGGAAAGCGGCAGGAAGTCGAAGAAGAGCGTGCGATCCGTGTCCGTCGCCAGGCTGATCATCTTGCCCTTGGCGTCCGGATTGGTGCGCTCGTAGATGTACTGCAGGTTGGTCGTCTTCCCGCAGAGGCCAGGCCCGTAGTAGACGATCTTGCAGTTGATCTCTCGGGCCATGTAGTTGATGAAGCTCATCGCACGCTACCTCACCTGGCTCACGCTTGGCTCGTCGAGAGCCGAGTGCTGAATGTCTACTGGTTGACGCCTGGCTCTTTGCCGCGCTCTGTCTGGTTGGCGCAGGGTCTCGTCGGCTGAGGGCCTCGTAGGCTGGGCAGCGACGAGGGCCTGCAGCGCGGCCATAGGCTCAGTCGTTGAAGAGGTTGTCGATGTCTTCGTCGGTGATCTCGGCGAAGGGCGAGTCGCTCCCGGGCTCCTGCACCTTGCTGAGCAGCGCCTCGAAGATCCGATTCAGCTCGTCGCTGGCCTTGCGCACGCGGAGCCGCACCAAGCCGAGGCTCGACTTCGAGTCGAAGATCACCACCAGGATGACGCGGTTGCCCACCAGCTGAATGTGGATGTTCGCGTTCTCGCCCTCGTGGAACTGAGTGGCGAACTCATTCTCCCGGAGGAGCTTCGCGATGCCCCCCGTGGCCGCGATGTTGCCCGCCGTGAGCGACGCGAGCGACGTGGTGTCGATGTTGTCCACCTCACCGCTCGCGGCGATGAGTTGACCGTTTTTGTCGACGATGAAGACGACCCTGGCGTTCGCTTCCCGAACCAGGCGGTCCACGACCGTCTGGATCTGGTTGAACTCCTCCTCGTACATCACCATCTGAGGGTTGACCATCAGCGCCTCCACCAAGTTGCCGCCGGAGGCAACGCCTCGGCGACGAACGCGCGCCCTAAGGGGCAGCGTCAGGGACCCTATATGAGCCGCCCGCTACCAGCAAGCGGTTCGCTCGGCCTTTGTGACCGAAGCCTCCATGACCCAGCCTCGTGATCAGCGATTCCGGTGAAACCCTGCGAGCTACAGTGGAGCCGCGAGGCAGCCGAGCCGCAGTAGCCACACGGCGGCCAGGGCGCCTGCCAGGGTCGCGCGCTGGGCGGCAGGTTCGGCGCCACGCAGCGCGCTGCCAAACCCCCAAAAACCAAACCGCCAAGCGCCCCGTGAAACCCGCTCGCTCCGGCCTGCCCCCACGCTCACCCGCCCCCTCCCCGTGCGCCGCGAACGTCGGCGCTGAGCGTGGCGTCCGGAGGTTCGATCGGGGGTTCACTCCCTCCTAGTACATGCTGCGGCCATTTGAGAGATGCCGTTCATGCGCCGCGCGCCGCTTGGATCACGGTCCTCGACCTCATGGGCGTCTCCGTGCGGCCTTGAAGGAGCGTTTGTAGAGCCGCGAGGCGTTGAAGAGCTGGTTGGACGGGTAATCACCGCGACGCGCCGCACGTAGCCTCATGCGGCACTTGCCACCCGCCCGGTGGGATCGACATCTCCCCGCGCCAAGGGTAGGAGGCGGGCGTGAAGGTCTCAAACCAGGGATCGCCTCGGGTGAGGGGCGCCCTATCGCGCGGGGCGCGGCGTCCGGTCCGCCGCCCGGGAGTGACGGCGCTCGCGATGGCGCTCGTGGCCCTGGGGTTGGGCGCGCCACGAGAGGCGCGCGCCGAGTGGTTCCACCCCGCGCTCGAGCGGAGCGCCGAGGAGCTGAAACAGCTGAACCCGCGCGCCGCCCGGGGCGCTCACGCCTACGCGGCGCTGCGTGAGCTGTGGTCGACCTGGGATCGCGCCAACCCAACTCAGGTGGAGCAGCTGCTCCGACTAGCAGCGGAGGACCCGCGCCTCGCGCCGTCACCTCGCGCCTACGCGGGGATCTTGGCGGCCTACGCGCGGATGCGGCGCGGCGACTTCACCGCCGCGCGCCGAGAGCTCCGCGCCCTCGGCTTCGTCGATCGCTGGCTCGTGGTGGGTCCCTTCGACAACGAGGGGAAGGCGGGGCTCGGGCAGGCGTTCCAGCCGGAGCTCGAGCTGGCGGAGGCGATCGTCCCCGGGCGCGCCTACTCGGGGAAGGAGCGCCCGGTGCGCTGGCGCGAGGTACCCGACGCGTTCCCTGACGGTTGGGTGGACTTGGGCTCGCTGCTCCGACCCCAGCAGCGGATCTGCGGGTACCTGACGAGCTTCGTGCGGAGCCGCTCGGGCAAGCCGCGGACCATCAGCGCTTGGGTTGGCGCGGGAGGCAGCTTCAAGCTGTTCTGGAACGGGCGCCAGGTGCTCTCGGACGAAGCCTACCGTGGCTACGACGCAGAGCGCTTCGCGACCCAGGTGCCGCTCGCCGCCGGCTACAACCAGCTGACGCTGAAGCTGTGCGGTGATCAGAGCGCGCCGCTCGGCAGCGTGCGCCTGGCGGACGCCTCCGGGAGCCCCGATCCGGATTTGGAGCTCTCGGGCTCGCTCGAGCACAGCGCGCAGGCAGCGGAGAACGTGGCGCGGCCCGGCGCTCGAGGCGTGGAGCAGGTCGCGCCCAAGGGCGTCTTCGGCGCGGTGCAGGCATTCGAGGAGAGCATCGCGGGGAAGCCGAGCGCCGCGGCGCTGCACGCCTACGCACGGTACCTTTACCTGACCAGTGGCGACGACGCGAAGGAGCACTGGGCGCGGGACTACGCGCGCCGCGCGGCGGAGGCCGAGCCCACGGTGGAGCGGCTGCTGCTCGCCGGCGAGCTAGCGGAGGATCGCAACAAGTACGCGAGCTGGCTCACCAAGGCCGAGGCGCTGGCGAAGGAGGACGACGTCAGGGTGCTGCTCGCCCGCGCGCGGCTGCTCCGCACCAGCCCCAGCTGGCGCGACGCGGTGCCCTACTACGATCGCGTGCTGGCGCTCGCGCCGGACGATCTCGAGGCGCTGCAGGGCCGCGTGGAGCTCTACAACGAGGCGGGGCTGCGGCAGACGGCGCTCGCCACGTTGGAGCGCGCCGCCATGCGCAACCCGAGCTCGGTGACGCTGCTCAACATGTACGCCTCGCAGCTGAAGGCGCTGGGGCGCAGCGTGGAGGCAGACGAAGTGGAGCGGCGCTACGCCGCGGGGCATCAGGACGACCGCACCTACCTCACCCAGGTCATCTCGCTGGCCGTAGCGCGCCGCGACCGCGACGCGGCGCAGCACTGGATCAACCGCCTGCTCGAGGTGGATCCGGACAGTCAGTGGGCGCGCGGGGTGAGCGCCACCACGGCGGTGATGCTGGGTGAGCCCGAGCGGGCGCTGGTGGCGTACCGCGCGGCGCTGACCTTGGCGCCGGAGGACGTGGGCACGCTGCGCGCGCTGGCGGATTTGCAAGGTCGCTTGGGGCAACGTGAGGAGCAGGTGGCGCTCCTCCGGCAGATCCTCCAAGTGCGGCCTCAAGATCAGGACGTGCGCCAGTACCTGGAGCACATCGAGCCACCCAAGGCGCGCGCGGACGAAGCCTACGCGTGGTCGCCCGCGCGGTTCTTGAAAGACCGCTTGGCACCAGCGAAGGGCGAGGCGCGCCGCACCTTGGTGGACCTCACCGTGACCACGGTGTTCGACAACGGGCTGAGCAGCAGCTTCCGCCAGGTGGTGTTCCAGCCGCTCACCAACGCCGCCGCGGCCAGCTCTCGTCAGTATGCCTTCCAATATCAGGCGGACTCGCAGCGAGTGCAGCTGCGCGGCGCGCGGGTGCACCGCGCCGACGGCTCGGTGGACGAGGCCGTCGAGAGCGGCGAGGCCGCCGCGGACAACCCGGCGATCGCCATGTACACCTCCGCGCGGAATTTCTACGTGCAGTTCCCGCGGCTCGAGCCAGGGGACGTGGTGGAGCTGCGCTACCGCGTCGATGACGTGACGCCGGTCAATGAGTTCGCGGACTACTTCGGGGCCGTGGAGTACCTGCAATCGAGCGAACCAGTGGGGCACGCCGAGTACGTGCTGATCGCGCCGAAGCGCCGCACGCTCCACATCGACACGGTGCGGCTCCCGGGGCTGAAGCGTCAGCGGCAAGATCGCGGCGATCAGCAGATCCACCGCTTCCAGATGTCGAAGGTGGCCAAGGTCGCGGCGGAGCCTTCGATGCCGCCGTGGTCGGAGGTGCTCGGCTTCGTGCACGTCTCCACCTTCAAGGACTGGCGCGCCATGGGGCGCTGGTATTGGGGCCTCGCGAAGGATCAGTTCGACCTGGACGACGAGACGCGACGCCTGGTGCGGCAGATCACCCAGGGGAAGACGACGCGCCTCGAGCAGGTGAAGGCGGTGTACGCGTGGGTGACCGAGAACACGCGCTACGTGGCGCTCGAGTTCGGGATCTACGGCTACAAGCCGCGGCGCTGCGTGCAGACGGTGGCGCGCGGCTGGGGCGACTGCAAGGACAAGGCGACGGTCATCGTCTCCATGCTGCGCGAGCTCGGCATCGACTCCACCATCGTGATTTTGCGCACGGGAATGCGCGGCCGCTTCAGCTCGAGCGTGGCGAGCCTGGCGCCGTTCGATCACGCCATCGCCTACGTGCCGGAGCTCGACCTCTACTTGGACGGCACGGCGGAGTTCGCCGGGATAAACGAGCTCCCATCGATGGACCTCGGCGCGCTGGGTCTGCTGGTGAACGAGGGCAATAGTAAGCTCGTGACACTACCCGAGGTGGACCCGCGCGCCGCGCAGACGCGCCAGGTGACGGCGGTCGTGGCGGCGGACGGCGCCGCGCGGCTCACCATGAGCTACCGCACTCAGGGGGTGTCGGCGCCCTCTTGGCGGCGCCGGTATCAGGCGGAGGCGACGCGCCGCGAGCGGGTGCAGCGCGACATCGGCCAGGAGTTCCCAGGGCTCGAGCTGTCTCCGGGTAAGGAGGGGATCTTGGTGGGGAATTTGGACGATCCGGAGCGCCCGGTGGAGCTGACGATCAAGGGGGAGGCGCCGCGCTTCGCGCGGGTGGAGTCCGGGAGGCTCAGCATGGCGGTGACCAGCAACTACCGGCTGACGCCGAGCTTCGCCTCTTTATCCACACGGAAACAAGACGTGAGCTTGCCGCCGATCGGCACCATGGAAGACACCTTCGTGGTGAAGCTGCCAGCCGGCAAGCAGGTGCTGGCGGCGCCGGCGGCGCGGAGCGGCGCCTCGCCGTTCGGCAGCTACGAGGTGAAGGTGGAGCAGAGCCCAGGTCAGGTGAAGGTGACGAGCAAGCTCCAGATCACGAAGGCGCGCGTCAGCCCGGCGGAGTACGCCGCGTGGAAGCGGTTCTGCATCGAGGCGGACAGCGCCCTCTCCCAGCGGCTGGTGGTGGAGTGATGGCGCGGCTGAGTGGCACGCAGCGCGGCGCGGCGCGCTCAAGGACTGCAGCGCGCGGCGCGGAGCGCGCGGGCAGCGCGAGCCGCTCGGCGCGGCGCGGCGCCGCTCGCGGCAAGCTGTTCGGTGCCCTGACGGCCCTGATGCTCGGCGCCGTCACCCTCGCGCCGCTGGGGTGCGCTGGCTCCGCGCCGGCGCGGAGCAGCCTGGACGAGCTGCGTGAGCAGGGCCCCACCACGCGCGATCCGGCCACCGCCGAGCGCTGGTATCAAGCCGAGCTGCTCTCCGTGGATGGCGACGCGAAGCGCGCCGCCTCGGCGCGCGACGTGCTCGACAAACTAGGGGTGAAGAGCGCGCGCGCCCACGTGCTGCGCGGCATCGACGACCTGCACCACGGCCGCACCCAGGGCGTGAGCGGCCACTTCTTCGCGGCGCTGGCCGCCGCGCGCGACTCGGAGGATCCTGAAGCTCAGCTGTTCGCCTGGTACGCGGCGCACGAGGGGATCGGCGCGCGGAGCCTCGCCGCGGGCGACTTGTGGGAGTCCCAGCGCGGGTTCGTCGAGGCCGCGCTGAAGGCCCCTGGCCACATCGGCTGGCGCGCGCGCGCGGAGCTGGTCGAGTGGGTGACCGACGTGGAGCTGGCGAGCGCCCAGCAGGGCGCCGTCTCGCGCTCGGTGGCGGAGTTTGGCTGCGTCCCTCAGTTGAGGCTGGCGGGGCCCTTCGGTCGCCGCGTCTCGGCGGACGCCGTGCGGAGCTTCGAGGCGGAGCAGCCGGGGCCGTGGCCCAGCCGCTTCAAGCCGGCGCCGGGCTCGGCCACGGTGCCGCGGATCTTGAAGACGGAGGCGCGCGGCTGCACCCGGCTGCTCGCAGAGCCGGCGCCACCAGGCGTTTTCTACGCGGAAACATTCCTCGAGCTCGAGGAGACGCGCGACTTGATCCTGGTCGCGCAAGGCGCCGTCGCGATGTGGGTGGACGACGCGCTGGTGCTCGACCGCGACCCGCGGCGCTGGGGGGAGTGGCCGCGCTTCGGGGTCGCGCTCCGACTCGCGGCGGGGCGCCATCGTGTGCTGGCGCGGCTGCCAGAGGCGCGCACCTCGCTCCGCGTGCTGACCTTGGACGGGCGCCCGGCGAAGGTCACCGGCTCGACCGACGCGGCGGCGCCTTACGCCATCACTCCGCCCACGAAGCTCGCCGATCCGAACCCGCTGATGCGCTTCGTCGAGGCGGCCCGCGGCGACATCAAGGGGGAGGCGCCGGACGACCTGCTGCGCTTCGTGGCCGCTTCCCTCGCCCACGTGGAGAACCAAGACGACGTCGCCAGCGTGTTGATCCAGCCGCTGGTGAAGCAGCCGACGCGCGCCACCGGGGTCGCGCTGACCACGGCCGCGATGTTCGCCAGCGGGGACGCCATCTACGGCGGATCGCAGGGCGACGACCTGGTGCGGAGCCTCCACCAAGCAGCGGCCAAGCGCGATCCGTCGCTCTGGTCGCCGCGCGTGTCGCTCACGCTGCGAGAGGGCGCCAAGGGGCTCACGGAGTCGGTGAAGCCGCTCCAGGCGCTGGCGGAGGAGTTCCCCGACGTGCCGAGCATCTCGAGCGCCCTCGCCAGCGTGTACGGTGAGCTCGGCTGGGAGGCAGAGCGACTCGCCGTCATCGATCGGCTGGGTGAGCGTTTCCCCAGGGATCCTGACGTGCTGACGGAGGTGCTCGCGTCTTACCAAGATCGCGGTGACTTCAAGAAGTCAGATGAGCTGATGAAGCGCATCCTGGAGCTCGATCCTGACAGCGAGGTGCGCCTGGACGATGCGCTCGCGCGGCAGGACTACGCCGCGGCGAAGAGGGAGCTCGAGCGCCTGAGCGCGCGCCGTCCGGAACGGCAAGACTTGCTCGATCGGCTGGAGGGCCTGCTGGTGCGCGCGGGTCAGGGTGGCGACGAGCTCCGCCGACTCGAGAAGGCGCTCGAGCGAGAGCCCCGCGACGTGGTGAAGCGGCTCGCGCTGGCGGACGCGCGCTTCGCGACGGGGGAGCACGGGGCGCTGCGCGAGGCGCTGGTGGCGGCGGTGACGGCCGGGGCCGATCCGGCGGCGCTCAGCGAGGCCATCGACTTGGTGGAGGGGGTGACGGAGCTCGAGCCTTACCGCGTGAAGACGGAGGACGTCATCGCGGCTTACGAGGCGAGCGGTGAGCACATGGAGGGCACCGCCGCGCGGGTGCTGGACTACTCGGCGGTGGTGGTGCGCTCCGATGGCTCGAGCCGCATGCTCACCCACGACATCATCCGGCTCCAGAGCGGGGAGGCGATCGGGCGCTTGGCGGAGCAAGAGCCGCCGGCCGGCATGGTGCTCAAGATGCGGGTGATCAAGCGAGATGGCACCAAGCTGGAGCCCGAGTTCGTGAGCGGTAAGCCGACGGTGACCATGCCGCACTTGGAGGTGGGGGACTACATCGAGCGAGAGTACATCCTCTCTCAGCCGGGGGATGCCCAGCAGGGGCGCGTGTACTACGGTCCGCGCTGGTTTTTCCGAGAGGAAAACATCGCCTTCTTCCGCAGCCAGTTCGTGCTGGTGACCCCGCGCGGTAAGCCGCTGGTGATCGAGGCGCGCGGCGACGTGCCAGAGCCCAAGCTCACGCAGGACGGCGCGCGTGAGGTCCGCGACTGGCTGGTGACGAAGAACCCGGCGGCGCCGGTGGAGCCGCTGAGCGCGCCGGTCACGGAGTTCTTGCCGAGCGTCCACGTGGGCTGGGGGGTCACGCTGGAGGATAGGCTGAGGCACTTGAACGACGGCGCCCTCGACCTCTCACCCATGGACCCGCGGGTGCGCGCCATCGCGCGGAAGATCGCGGAGCCCGAGCGGCGCCCGAGCGCCCAAGTCAAGAAGCTTTACCATTGGGTGATCGCCAACATCGAAGAAGGCGAGGAGACGGACGGTCGCCGCGTGATCGTCGGCAAGCAGGGTAACCGTTGGAAGGCCTTCATCACGCTGTGCCGCGCGCTGAACATCGACGCGCGCTACGTGGTCGCCAAGAGCCGGCTCTCGACGCCCGCGGTGGGGACGCTCAGTGAGGCCGCGGAGTACAACAAAGCGGTCTTGCGGGTGAAGACCGAGCAGGGCGACACCTGGCTCACCCTGGGCACCAAGTTCCTGCCCTTCGGCTACGTCCCTGACGACATCCGCGGCATGCCGGCTTACCAGCTGGGCGGCGCGCGCGCGGTCGCGGTCACGGTACCCAAGGAGGGCGGGCTCGATCTGATCGAGCACCTGGGCGAGGTGCGCCTTCAGAAGAACGGCTCCGCGGAGATCGAGCTCACCCAGCGCTACCACGGCAAGTACGCCGCGGGGCTACGCAGCGCGCTGGCCCAGCTGCCGGAGTCTCAGCTGAAGGACGTGATCGAGTCGAAGCTGCTAGGCGCCGAGCTGCGCGGCGCGCGCCTGGTGCGCTTCGAGATCGAGCGCCGCGACGACGTGGACGCGCCGCTCACGCTGAAGCTCACCGCGGACATGAGCGTGTTCGCGCAGCTCTCGGCGGGGGCACTCGTCATTGATCCGCCCTTTTCACCGCGCGTGGCCCAGCTGGCCACGCTGCCCAGCCGCCAGACGCCGCTCTTCCTCTCGGACGCGACGCACATCAAGAGCGAGCTCAAGATCGTGCTGCCGGAGGGCCTGCGGGTGGACGGCGCGCTGCCGGCCTATCAGGGCAGCTTCCAGCAACACTCGGGGCGAGTGAGCGACCGGGTGGAAGGTCAGGTGCTCACCCTATCACGGGAGATTTACCTCGGCTCCGGGCGGGTGCAGCCAGGCGCCTACGCCGAGTTCCAGCGCTTCGCGCGGCAGCTGGACGACGCGCTGAACGGCGCCATCCGCGTGCGGTGACGGGGCGCTACACAGCGTGGCTGACCGTTACACAGCGCAGCTGAACGGCGCAGCCTTCGCGAACGGACAGGCGTTCGGTTCAGGGTTTTGGGGGTTAGACGGCACCGCACCGAGTCGCCACAGCGAGCACGGCTGACTCGAGCCTACTTGGTCGCCTCGGCGAGGCGCTTGGCGATGCGCTCCTTCACCTCGCCGTACTCCTTCACCATCTGCTTCCAGGTCTCGATGCGCTTCTTGCGCTCCGCGGCGGTCGCGGGGAAACCCTTGGCCTCTGGCTTGGCCGCCGCCTCCTCGTACTCCGTCCACTTCGCGATGGCGCCGTCGTAGTCCTTGCGGCGCTCCTTCACGTCCGCTTGCACGAACACGATCTTGGCGCGTAGCGGCGGGTTGTTCCCGGAGAAGCGGAGCGCGTTCTGGAGCGTGGCGTCCGCCTCGTCCAAGTCGCCCTTGGCGATGAGCGCCTCTGCCAGCCGGTAGTGGCCGAGCGAGTTCTGCGGCTCATTGGCGATGGCGTCGCGGTACTCCGTGATCGCCTTGTCGAAGTCGCGCGCGATGAAGCCGCGGTCACCACGGTTCACCGCCTCCCAGAACGGGCTGATCCCTTGGACGCCCTTCGGGTCACGCTTCACCACGTCCTTCGCCATCGCCACCCCGGGGGTCACGAGGGCGCACTGCAGCGCGAGCGCCGCCACCCACACCATTCGGTTCGAACTGAGCTTCCGCATCGCCACCGGAGCCTACCACAGCCACCAGCCCACTTCGGAGTGCTGCGTGGGCTCACTGCTCAACCGAACAGTGGGGTGCAGCGCGGTGCCGTCTAACCCCCAAAACAAGCCGCGACTGCGAGGTCCCTCGCGACGTTCCAGGAGCGGCCCTGGGGAACGACGGTCAGCCCCCTCGAATCGCGGATGGAAGCCTGTGAAGCGCTCCTGAAGCGAGGGGCGGGTGGGGTTGGACGGCACCGCGCCTCGATTCACCGGGCTCGGCCGAAGTGATAAGCAAGGCGCGTGACGCGGGCGGTGCGGGCGTACCCATGGCAGGCGCTGGAGAGCCTCGTGCGGGAGGAGGTGCGCCTGGGGCGCGGCGTGCGTCAGGCGTTGGCGCGCGCCGTCGATGTCCCGAGATGGACCCGTGAGCTGTCCACCTTGCTCCAGCTGGACGCGGACCTGGTGGTGCACAGCGCTCAGCTCAGCCAGCCGCCGCGTCAGGCGGTGATGCTCTATTTCCGCGTGGATCCGAGCGGCCTGCGGCTCGGCCTCGGCGCTGGCCCACAGCTCGCCGATCTGCTGTTCACGCGGATGCTCGACCGGCCACCGCGCATCGCGCGGGCGGACGCCACCGTGGACGCGGTGCTGCACGGCGCCTTGGCGGCGCTGGTGACGGAGCTCGCGCGGCGCACGGGGGAGGACGCCGTGCTCACCGCGATCGAGCCCTGGCGCGCGGCGGAGGTGCTGCTCACCGAGGCCACCCTGATCCTTGGTGGTCAGCCTTACGCCGTATACGGCTGGGCCGACCCGCGCGGCGTGCAAGTGACGCCGCCTTCGCCGCGCAGCTTGATGGAGCTCGGCGCGCTGCCGCTCGCCTTGCCGCTCGTGGTGGGGCAGAGCCCCTGTCATCGGCGGCTGCTGGCGGAGCTCCGCGTGGGCGACGCTTGGATCCCTGGGGAGCCGCTGTGGCTCGACGCGGAGCGCAGCGGGCGCGTGGCGCTGGTGGCGCCGGGGGGCGAACGCGCGGTGCAGGCGTCGGTGACCCGTGGGCAGGCGCGGATCACGGAGCTCACCACTGCGCTGCCCTGGAGCCTCGACGGCGCGCACTCTGACGAGGCCGCGAGCGACACTTCGGGCTATGGTGCGCCGGAGGAGCTGCTCATGACCGACACACACCCCGTTATGGATGCCCCCATCCTCATCCGCGTCGAGCTCGGCAGCGTCACGCTGAGCGCTGCTGAATGGGCTCGGCTCACGGTGGGCGACGTGCTCGAGACGGACGTGAGCCTCAGCGCGCCCGTGGTGCTCCGCGCGGCGGGCCGCGCGTTGGCGCGAGGTGAGCTGGTGGAGGTGGAGGGGCACATCGGCGTGCGCATCACCCAGCTGGAGGCGGCGCAGTGAGCGGCGCTCACCGAGGTGGTGGCGACGATCAGGCCGTACGACCATCAGGGCGTCTGACTCGTGGCGGCGAGCGCGCTGTAAAGAGCGGCGCGCGAATCCAGCAACCATCAGTGGGCCTGACCAAACGGATGGGCGCGCGTGGCGCTTCGCTCGCGCTCAGCGTGGCCATGGGGTGGCTCAGCGTGGGCTGTGATGAGAAGCAGGCCGCGCCGCCCAGTGAGCCCTCGGCGGCCTCCGCTGTGCCCAGCGCGCCCCCACCGCCGCCGCTGCCTTGGTTCGTGGGCACCTGGTCGGGCGAGTACGAGGCGAAGCATTTCTTGATCGAGATGGAGGCCAAGGATGGCGCCGTCCTCCACTGGAAGCGCGACGACGGCGGCACCTACTCTGGCAAGGGCGAGCTCGAGCTGAGCATCGACGAAGAGGGCGTGGTGTTCGGGGTGCTGACGGGGCCGCTCGGCGAGTTCACGGCCACCGGCACCTTGGAGGAGGAGCTGCTCAGCGTGCAGCTCATGCCGCGGCCGGGGACGCAGGTCACCAGCGCGCTCTTGATGGGCAAGCGCGAAGGCGAGGGCTTCAAGGGCACGTTGCGCGCGTCCACGGGGGACAGCCTCACCGTGCGCCAAGCCGAGGTGAGCCTCAGCAAGCTGGGCAGCGAGCTGAAGCACCAGCCGGGCCAGGTCGAGGAGGCTGCGCCCACACCGGACGCGGGCGCCGGGGAAGCCGGCGCGGCGCCATCGGGCGCCGAGGCTGGCGCGGCGCCAGCTCCGAGCGCGGCGCCACCAGCTGGCTCAGGCGCCTCCCCCACCCCTTGAGATCGCCGTGGGCTCGCTAGTCATCGACCTCTCGGTGCTCCGCACCGAGGCGCGCGTCAGGGGCATCGGGCGCTACGTGGCGTCCTTGGGGCGCGCGCTCAGCGCGGAGGTCGCGCGGCACCCGGGGTACGAGCTGCTCGGGCTGAGCGAGCTGGGTTGGTTAGGTAACATGACGGTAGCCCACGACGTGGACGCCGAAGTGGAGCGCCTCATGAAGGCGCCCATCCTAGGGCACACCGCCTGGGCCTACCGGGTGCGCCTGCGCGGCGCGCACGCCGTGCATCGCCTGGATCCGCTACTTTACCACCAAGGTCACCCCGACGCGACGCCGCTCGGCGACCTCCGCTGCCCGCGTTTGATCACGGCGCACGACCTCATCCCACTGAACTACCCCGAGCACTACCTCGGGTGGCGCGACGGTTGGGCCCCGGGACGGCTCCGCTTGGATCGCCGCCGCTACCACACGGCGGACCACATCATCGCCATCAGCGAGGCCACCGCCGCTGACTTGGTTCGCCTATTGGGAATTTCCTCGAGGAAAATATCGGTGGTGCCGAACGGCGTGGAGCTGAGTCGCTTCAGCCCGGAGCCTGCGCCAGGCGACGCCGAGGCGCTCGCGCGCCATGGGCTGACGGGGCGCGCTTACCTGCTCTACATAGGCGCGGGGGACTGGCGGAAGAACTACGACGGCATGCTGCGCGCGCTGAAGATCGCGCGGGAGCGCGCGCCGGGGCTCGACTTGACGCTGGCGTGGGCCGCGCGGCTCGATGAGGCCACGCAGAGCCGCGCCGCGCGCCAGGCTGAGGACGCGGGGGTGGGCGGCGCGGTGCGCTTGCTCGGCTACGTCAGCGACGCTGACCTCAGCGCGCTGCTCCGTAGCGCGCGGGCCCAGCTGTTCGTGTCGCGCGCGGAGGGCTTCGGTTACCCGGTGGTGGAGGCGATGGCCACCGGTTGCCCGGTGATCACCAGCGATGGCTCGAGCCTGAAGGAGATCGCCGAAGGAGCGGCGCTCCTGGCGGATCCAGAGCGACCCGCGGCGATCGCGGAGGCCATCGTCAGCTTGGCGAACAGTGACGCGGAGCGCGCGCGGCTCCGGGCGCTGGGCCTCCAGCGGGCGCAGGAGTACACCGTGGAGCGCATGGCCGAGCGCACCTTCGAGGTGTACACCGAGGTGATCGCGCGAGGAACGTGAGGATGAGTCAGTATGGCTGACGTGATAGCGTCCAAGGCGCCTCCTGAGGGCATCGCCGCGCGCCTCGCGGCGGTGCAGCGCCGGGTGGCGGAGGCGGCAGCGCGCGCTGGGCGCGACGCCGCGGCGGTGGCGCTGCTCGCCGTCTCCAAGCGTCACCCGGCGGACGCGGTGCGCGCGGCGTACGCCGCGGGGCAGCGCACGTTTGGGGAGAACTACGTGCAGGAGCTGGCCCTCAAGGCAGAGGCGCTGCGCGAGCTGCCGGGCATTCGCTGGCACCTGATCGGCCATTTGCAGCGTAACAAAGCAAAACAGGTGGTGCCCTGGGTGACGCGGGTGTCCAGCGTGGACTCACCGCGCGTCGCGGAGGCGCTGAGCGCGCCCGCGGAGCGCCTGGGGCGCCACGTCGAGGTGCTGGTGGAGGTGAACCTCGCGGCGGAGGCGAGCAAGGCCGGGTGCGCTCCGAGCGAGCTCGGCGCGCTGCTCGCGCACATCGAGGCGCTGCCCGGCCTGAAGCTGATGGGGCTGATGGCGATCCCCCCAGCGGGTCAGGCAGCTGAGCTGACGCGAGGCCACTTCGAGGCGCTCGCCGCGCTCCAGCGCGAGCACGGGGGCGCGGCGCGGCTCCCGGAGCTGTCCATGGGGATGAGCGACGACCTGGAGCTGGCGATCGAAGCGGGCTCCACCGAGGTGCGGGTGGGCACCGCCATCTTCGGCGCGCGAGGCTCGTGATGGCGGGCCAGCAGCAGAGCTTACTTTCCAGCGCAGGGCGCGCAGGGGCGGGCGCGCCGCTCGCCGATCGCATGCGCCCGCAGCGCTTGAGCGAGGTGGTGGGGCAGCGGCACCTGCTGGGTGAAGGGCAGCTCTTGGCGCGCGCGATCCAGGAAGACAGGTTGCCTTCTTTCATCCTGTGGGGGCCGCCCGGCTCAGGGAAGACGACGCTGGCGGCGGTGGTGGCGCAGGCGACCCGCTCGGAGTTCGTCCCTTTCAGCGCGGTGCTCGGCGGGGTGGCGGAGCTCCGGCAGATCATCAAGCAGGCCAAGGAGCGCCGCGACTACCAGGGGCAGAGCACGATCCTGTTCGTGGATGAGATCCACCGCTTCAACAAGGCACAGCAAGACGCCTTCTTGCCCCACGTGGAGAGCGGCACCATCCGCCTGATCGGCGCCACCACGGAGAACCCCTCCTTCGCGGTGAACGCCGCGGTGCTGAGCCGCGCCCGCGTTTTCCGTATGGAACCGCTGACCGAGGCGGAGCTGGTCTCGCTGCTCGAGCGCGCCCTCACGGACGCCACGCGCGGCTTGGCGAAGGGGCTCGAAGCGCCGGTCACCACCGAGCCGGAGGTGCTGCAGGCGATCGCGCGCTTCGGCGCCGGTGACGCGCGGCGCGCCTTGGGCCTCCTGGAGACGGCCTTCACCCTGCGCCCCTCACCCGAAGCGCCCCTCGACCTCGAGCTGGTGAAGCAAGCCGCGGGCGCGCCCGCGCTGCTCTACGACAAGTCCGGCGAAGAGCACTACAACGTGGTGAGCGCGCTCATCAAGTCGATGCGCGGCTCCGATCCGGACGCCGCCATCTACTGGCTGATGCGCATGCTGGAGGCGGGGGACGATCCCTTGTTCGTGCTGCGGCGCTTGATGATCTTCGCGAGTGAAGACGTCGGCAACGCCGACCCACGCGCGCTCAGCGTCGCCGTGGACGCCGACGCCGCCTTCCGTCGCATGGGCATGCCCGAAGGCCTGTACCCCATCGCCCACGCTTGCCTCTACCTGGCGAGCTGCCCCAAGTCGAACGCGGTGGGTCGCGCCTTCACCGCCGCGAAGGAGGCGATTCAGCGCTATGGTGCGCTCCCCGTACCACTCTCGCTCCGCAACGCCCCCACCCAGCTGATGAAGGACGAAGGCTACGGCAGCGGCTACCAGTACCCCCACGACCACCCCGGCGCCTGGGTAGAGGCGCAGTACCTGCCGGACGCTTTGGTCGGCGCGCGCTTCTACCAACCGGGCGAGCAAGGCCTGGAGAAGGCGATCAGCGAGCGCCTGGCGCGGCTTCGCGGCGGCGATCGGTAGACGCTCAGCGAGGCTTACTGGGATCCGTCACTTCACCGATGAACGGCAGGTTGCGGAGCTTCTGCGACCAGTCCAGGCCGTAACCCACCACGAAGCGGTCCTCGATGGTGAAGCCGAGGTAGTCGATGTGGATCTCCCTCACCTTGCGCGCGGGCTTGTGGAGCAGCGAACAGACGCGCACGCTGGCGGGGCGCCGCGTGTGGATTTGCTCTTGGAGGTAGCTGAGGGTGAGCCCCGTGTCGACGATGTCCTCCACGATCAGCACGTCGAGATCGGCGAGCGGCGTGCTGACGTCCTGGGTGATCTGCACGACCCCCGAGGTCTTGGTGTCCTCGCCGTAGCTCGACACCCCCATGAACTCCATGCGGAGCGGCAGCGCGATGGCGCGCGCGAGGTCGGCCATGAACAGGCAGCTCCCCTTCAAGATGCACAGGAGCACCAGGTTGCCGCCCGCGTAGTCGCGGGTGATCTGCTCACCGAGCTCTTGGACCCGCGCGCGGATCTGCTCCTCGGTGAAGATCACCGATATTCCCTCTCGAATGTCGACGGGCGGCTTCGCTGGCTCCATCAGCGTGAGGTACAGAGCGCTCCGCCGGACGTCAACGCTCACCCTCACGGCTCGGCGCCTGCGAGCGCTGGGCTCCGCGCCTGCGGCGGCACGCGGCGTGACTCACCGCGCAGCGCGAAGCCGGTGTAGTGGAGCTCACCTCCGCGCAGCGTGAGCTCCAGGCTGCCTCGATCGTCGATGCGCCAGGTGCTGATGTGGCTCTGGCTCAGGCGATCCATCACCTCCTGATGCGGGTGCCCGAAGCGGTTACGCACCCCGCAGGAGATCCCGACTAGCGCAGGGCGCACCGCGCGCAAGAAGCCTTCACTCGTGGAGGTGCGGCTGCCGTGGTGCCCTGCCTTGAGCCAATCCGCGTCGAGGCGCGCGCCTCGCTCGAGCAGCGCTAGCTCCTGCGCCTCCTCCGCGTCCCCAGTGAACAGGAGCGCGCGACCGTTCATCTCGAAGCGCAGCACCAGCGAGTTGTCGTTCTCACCCAGCTCCGGCGCGAGCGGGCAGGGCCCGATCACCTCGAGCCGGTAGTCAGCACCACTGAGATGGGCGTCGCACAGCTCCGCGCTGGTGCGCACGCGCGGCACCTTGGCGAGCGCGCGCCGATAGCTCGCACCCCCAGGCGAACCAGAGACCCACAGCTCCCCCACGCTCACCGCCTCGAGCACGCTCGTGATGCCACCGTAGTGATCCGGGTGCGGGTGAGTGAGCACCACCACGTCGATGTGAGCGCGCCGTCGCTCGCGCAGAATAGGCAGGATGACGCGCGCGCCAGGATCGAAACCGGCGCCCTCCATGGGTGAGCCGCCCGCGTCGATCAGCATCAGGCGCCCATCCGGGAGGTCCACCAACGCGGCGTCTCCCTGACCCACGTCGAGCTGCGCCACGCGGAGCACCCCGCGCGGCGTCTGAGCCCAGCGCACCCACGCTTCAGCGCCTCCGAGCAGCGCCAAGCTGAGCGCTCCGAAGGCCAACGCGCGTCGCCGCGCACCGCGCCAAGCGGCGATCAGGGTGGCGGCGCCTCCAGCGCCCAACACCACCAAGTGCAGCGCGCCCGGCGGCGGCACCGCGAAGGCCAGCGCGCTGGCGTCCGCGCTCAGGTGCGCCACCTGACGTACGATGAGCAGCGCGCCACCTGCGACGCGCGCGGCGCCGAGCTCGAGGCTGGGGAGCGGCGTCATCACCGCGTGCGCGAGGCACAGCGGCAACGCCACGATCTCCCCGAGCGGCGCCGCCACCACGTTCGCCAGGACGCCCGCCAGGGTGAGGTCGGGGCTCATCAAAGCGAGCAGCGGCGCGCAAGGCACCATCGAGCCCACCGTGGCGAGCACGGACGCCGTGAGGTAGCGAAACACGCGGCTCTTGCCCGTGAGGGTGAGGCGCTCGGCCCAGGCGAGCGCTGGGGAACCGACGCACACCAGCCCCACGGTGGCCGCAGCGGAGAGCAAGAAGGAGATGTCGTAAGCGACGAGCGGATCGACCGCCGCCCCGGCACACAAGGACCACCCGAGGCTCCGCGCAGGCCCCGCGCGGCGCGAGACGACCCGCGCGGCGAACACCGCCGTGAGCATGAACGCCGCGCGCCAAGCAGAGCCGCTGCCTCCCGCGTAGTCGGCGTAGAGCAGCGCGAGCGGGCAGCCCACGGCGGCGCTCAGGCGCGCCACGCAGATCCTCGAGGAGAGCCAGGTGACGCGCACGAGCAGCGCCGTCATCAACCCCACCAGGCTCACCACGGCGAACACTAAGTGAGTTCCACTGACGGCTAGCAGGTGGGCGAGGCCGCTGCGGCGGAAAGCCTCATCGTCCTCTGGGTCGAGGTCGTTCTCACCGAGCACCAGCGCGCGCGCCATGGGCGCTGCCAGCGGATCGAAGGTCGCCAAGATGCGGCGCCGAGCGTGCGCACGAGCGCCGTCGATGGTGTGCCTGAGCCCCCAGCCGCTCGCGGTGCGCTCCAGGCTGAGCACCGTGCCGCTCAGGGTGGCCTCGCGGCGCGCGGCGCCGGGGCGCGGATCGGCCAGCTCCAGGTTCCTCAAGATCTGCACCGGAGCGATCTGAACGTTCACGTCCACCCGATCGCCACGTCGTAAGTCATCCGGACCGCCGTGGAGTCGCACCCGGTGCCTCCCGGGGACCGCGCGGCCGTCACACGAGAGCGTGAGATCCGTAAGGAAAGACGGCTCACCACCGCGCGCCACGGGTGAGCTCACGATCGCGCCCTCTCCCTGACAGCGTGAGTCCGGCCCGACCAGGACCCGCGCCGCCCCCCAAGCGCGCTCATGGCCCTGCACCTCGGCGGTGGCGCGCAACCCACCAACCGCCACCGCGATCAGCACGGCGACGCGAAGCCCATGGCCCATCACGCGCCAAGTGACGAGCGCCATCATCAGGACGCCTGCCAACAGCGCCAGTGGCTGCGTCACAGCGACCCCGCCCAGCGACAGCCCCACGCCGAGCACGAGCGCCGGATCCAGCCGCCTCCCGCCGCCCACGCGCTGAGCCAGCGCATGCTCTACCGCCTGAGCCGGCGTCATGCGGCGCGCCTACGCAAGATCGCGGCCAAAGCTCGGGTGCGCGAATCACCGACGATCGCGCGCTACCTTGGCTGTGCAGCACCTGGCGGCCGGCGGCGCCGCCACCTCACGGGCGTCGGGCCAGCACGAAGCGCTCCAGGTTGCCTTTGGGACCGGGCAGGGTGGAGTCGACGGACGCCAGGATCTCGAAGCCGACAGTAGTCAGTGACTCTGTCGCATTGCTGATGGCAGCGCTACGGAGCTCGGGGTCGCGGATCACCCCTTGATGTTGGCGCGCGGCCTCTCGACCCACCTCGAACTGAGGCTTCACCATCGCGAGCAGGTGTCCCCCGGGGCGCAGCGTGGAGCGGGCTGCTGGAGCGAGCTTCGAGAGGCCGATGAAGCTGGCGTCGATGGTGATGAGATCGATCGGCTCCGGAAAATCTGATTCCGCGAGGAAACGTGCGTTGGTCCGATCTCGAACGACGACGCGCGGATCATTCGCGAGCTGCTGGGCGAGCTGGCCCTCCCCCACGTCCACCGCGTACACTCGCGCCGCTCCGCGCTGGAGCAGGCAGTCAGTGAACCCGCCGGTGGAGGCGCCGATGTCCACCACGGTGAGGCCCTCGGGGTCCAGCTGGGCACGAAATGCATCGAGCGCCCCCTCGAGCTTGTACCCCCCACGCGACACGAAGCGCTCCAGCCCCCGCACCGAGAGCGCGGCGTCGCTCGGCAGCGCGAGGCCCGGCTTGTCCACTCGCTGTTCCACATGGAAAACCCGCCCCGCCATGATGTACGCCTGAGCGCGCGCGCGGCTCGGCGCGAGGCCGCGCTCCACCAGCAGCACATCGACGCGCGTCTTCTTCATGCGTAGGGGAATTCTTGGATGCGTACCGCGAGTGCCACAGCTCACGCATCAGGAGTGGGCCGCGCTAGAGCGCAGCGATGGGATCGGGCAACACGGCGGTGGGGTGCGGCGACGGAGCGCAGCCGCTGCATGCGGTGTTTTCCCATGGCGTTTCAGGCTCTGCGCGAGCCGAGTCGCGCTCCCTCGAGTTGGTTCAACCTGTTGCGCCTTCCAGCCGCAACGGAGGGCGCACGAGAGTACGGGTGCGGCTGTGAACCAAGGGCCCACTTCCCGCGGAATTTCCGCTGGGTGCGTAGCATTTTGCGCAAATTGTATTCTTGCGTTATGCGCGGAAGCTTCTAAAGAATGGCGCGTAGCAGGTGGCGCCGAGGGGCTAGGGGAGCACCTCGCGCTGCACACTCGCGGAACCCCATTTCGGGAATACTGGAGACTTACAGCATGCAACAGAAGATTCGGTTCGGCTTGGCTGGCGCGGTGAGCGCCGCGGTGTTGACTCTCGCGGGCGGCGCCCTGGCGCAAGAGGCGAGCGCCGAGGCAGGGCTGGCTCTGCCGGCGGCAGGAGCCACCGCTGGTGGTTCGGATCACGCGGCCATGTCGGAGCACGTTGGCGTGGGCTACCTCGGGCGCCGCTCGATCCCGATCGCAGGCTTCAGTGGCACCGGGATTACTGCCGCGTCCGTCGACGCGCCGGTGATCGGCGTGCGCTACTGGCTCGACCCGGGCATGGGCCTGGACGTGGGCCTCGGCTTCTTCTCCAGCGGCGGCAGCTCGGAGACGGTCTCGGGTGGCACCACGGTGGAGACGGACGACCCCGGCGTGATGGGCTTCCTGCTCCACGCGGGCCTGCCCTTCAACCTGGCGGACGACGGCCACTTCAGCTTCCAGGTCATCCCGGAGCTCAACGTCGGCTTTGCAAACTCGACGGTGGAGCAAGATCCGGACGACCTCAAGCTCAGCGGCTTCGTGTTCGACATCGGTGCGCGCGCGGGCGCTGAGGTGCACTTCGGCTTCATCGGCATCCCGCAGCTCGCCCTCCAGGGCAGCGTCGGCGTGCTGTTCCGCATGGAGAGCCGCAAGGCCGAGCAGGGTGACGTCGAAGCAAGCCAGTCGAGCACCCTCATCACCACCACGGTGGGCGACAACCCCTGGAACATCTTCACCAGCAACGTCTCGGCGCTCTACTACTTCTAGTGGCGCGCCCGCGGGGGTGGGCTTCAGCCCGCCCCTGCGGTACGTTTGTGTTCTTCGAGGCGGAGGTAACCCATGGTGAAGAAATTGAGCGGATGGGTCTTGGCGGCGGGCGCGGGTGCGCTGCTGGTGGCGTGCGCCACCGAGGGCAGCGGCGGGTCGTACGCGAGCTTCGATCCGGCGCAGGAGCAGGCCGGCAACACCGCGACGGAGCGAGCGGGTAACACCGCGACAGAGCGAGCGGGTAACACCGCGACGGAGCGAGCGCCGAACTTCAGTGAGCACGCGTGCAGCAACAGCTCGTTGCTCGATATCCTTCGCGCGGCGGACGGCCTGTGTGTCGCAATCCTCTCGTGCGGCGAAGCGTTCCAGCCGGAGGACGAGTTCGACCCTGAGACGGATGGGGAGAGCGAGTTCGAGGAGCGTCGGCTGACGGCGTGGGACGGCTACCTCGCGGTCATGCGGGCGTTGCCCGTGATGCGGCCCCAAGCGGAGGGTCCTGATCCTGAGCCATTCTGCGGCTTCGCAGAGGCGTGTGAGGCGGATCCGAATTGCGGAGCAGGCCTGTCGGTCTGCGTTAGCTCGGACATCGTCGAGTGTTTCAGGGGCATCACGGCGCTGATCACCTGCGACGCGAGCATGTTGTCCCTGACCGAGGCGGACATCCCGCCAGCCTGCTTGCGGGTCTCGGAGTTCATCGACGACTGAGCCGCTCCACCCAACCGAGCAGTTCCCCTGCTCACCCTAGCGCCCGCCTCACCGCGGGCGCTTCGGTTTTTGTGCTCAGCGCTCTGGCTCCAACTGTAGCTCCTGCGCACGTGCAGCCCCCAGCACCTCCGTCCTGGCTCCGAGGCTCAACTTCAGGCTCGGGTTTTGGGGGTTTGGCAAGCCGCTGCCAGGCGCTGGGATAGGCGCTGGGCGCTGCGCTAGCTTGCATTACCGTGAGGAAATTATTCGTTTGACCGAGCGCATTGGTATCGCCGCAGAGTGACCTGCCAAACCCCAACCCCAAGCTGCTGTCAGCCCCGGGGAAGCACCAGGTTGAGTGAAGGCGTGTGCTCGCGCTGCGTCACTCGGCTCCTGGCATGCACCATGCAAAAGCTCGCTGGTGACCAGCGAAGTGATGCTCTACTCCGGGACCCGTCTGCTGCAGTTTGCCCTGCGTGGCGTTCAGTACGTCGCGGCGAATGTCGCCAATCTGCGACACCGAACTGATGCTGTTTTTAGTCACACGGGCGTCGGCGACCTCTACAAGGCCTGGCAAGTAGCTCAGCTGCTCCCACCATCAGACGGCCGCCTGCTGGATGTTGGGTGCGGGCGTGGCAGGTTGATCCAGCAGATCCAACTATTTAAACAGGTAAACTGCCTTGGTGTCGATCTCCAGGTGCCGAGCGGCAAGCCTCACCTGAGCGTGTACGACGGTCGCGAGCTCCCCTTCGAGAGCGGTTCCTTCGATGCGGTGGTCTTCGGTTACGTGCTGCACCACCTCTCACGAGCGCACGCGACGGCGCTGGTGACGGAGGCGCTGCGCGTGCTGCGCGGCGAAGGCAAGCTCATCCTCCTGGAGGACTCCTTGGCCAGCATCGGCCCGAGCTACCGGCTCCGTAACTGGGCGCACTTCATCGAAGCCGGGCTCGAGTACGCGGGCCGCTCGAAGAGCTACCGCGCACCGCGGCGCCCGGAGATGTTCCTGAACCACGCAGGGTGGCGATCCTTCCTAGCGAGCTTCCCAGGCGTGACGCGCGTCGACATCACCCCCTTGGCCCCGCAGTTCACCTACAAGCACCACACCTTGATCTGCGCGCACTTGGGGTAAAATGCAGACCGGCTTCACCAAGCTTCCGTCATGGCTGCGTCACTTCCCAGCGTCACCGTCGTCATCCCTGCGTTCCGCCAGGCGACGTTCGTGAGGGGGTGCCTCGACAGCGTAGCCGCGCAGAGCTACGGCGGGCAGATCGAGGTGGTGGTCGTGGACGATGGCTGTCCGGAGCGGTCCGGCGACGTCGCAGCGGCGCACCCGATTTCGCCCAAGGTCATCCGGCAGCCTAACTCCGGCGTCGCCGCGGCGCGCAACCGGGGGATTGCAGAGAGCACCGGCCGCTACGTCGCCTTCCTCGACGCTGACGACCGATGGCATCCATCGAAGCTCAAGATTCAGATTGAGCGGCTTGAGGCGCAGGGAGCTCCTGCCTTCAGCTTCACTCGATACCGAGCGATTCACCCTAGTGGCCAGGTCGCGGACGACCAGCAGCACCCGTCCGCCTCGCTGCAGCCGTCGCTTCAGTCCCTCGCGAGGCAGAACTTCGTGGGCTGCTCCACGGCGGTGGTGCATCGCTTGTGCTTGGAGGAGGTGGGGGGGTTCCCGGACTCGACCGCTCTACGCAGGGGAGGACAGGACTACGCGCTTTGGCTGCGGATCGCATCCATCGCGCCGCTCGTGTTCATCCCGGAAGTGCTGGTGGACTACATGGTTCATCCGGGGAGCCGGGTGGGCAACGACGCGGTAAAGAATTTCGATGGCGCCGTGTACGCATTGCGGTCGTTCCAAGCCTGGAGCGAAGAGCGGTTCGTGTCCTTGACGGGACGCTCTTATCGTGCGCTGGTCGGGCTCCGCGCCTTGGACATGGCGCGTGACCTCAAACGACGCAGCACGCTCGATGTGCGCACCTGGAGGCGGGCAGCCCGATCGTGTTGGCTGGCGCTGGCGTCCGCGCGGTGACGCAGGCTACCTAGTCGCGAGCGCACCGCGGAGCCGGCGAATCTCCTGGAGCAAGCTGAGCGGCGTGAGCCACCCAACCACCGCCATGACCACGAGCCACGCTATGATCGCGACGAGAGACGAGGCGATGTCACGCACCCAATCTCCGCGCAAGAGATGGCGACTCACTAAGTAGGTGACACCAAGCACCGCGGTGGTGACCCACGCCAGGACGTTGGATTTCAGGACCTGCCAAGGCGAGATTCCGACAAGCAGCTTCACACCATAGAACCAGGTGGGGAGGCAGGTGACGATACCTGCTAGCACGATGTACGAAGCCCCCTTCAGGCCACCGTAAGCGCACGCGGGCCAGATCAAGAGCACTGCGATCAAGAATCGCGGCAGGTTCATCTTGAAATCGAGATCAGGGCGATTGGCACCTTGAAAAAGAGGGCCAGCGAGCGCCGCGAAGGACCGCACCCACCCTGCAATCACTAAAATCCGCACCAGTGGGATGACTGGCTCCCACTTGCCCCCCACTACGTGGTGAACGATGTCTGGGATGATGGCAAACAGAAGCACCGACACTGGTCCTGAAACTAGCATCGTTGCGCGCATCACATCCAAGAACACGGCTCGCATCTCATCCGGTTTAGCCTGGAGTCGCGAGTAGGCCGGGAACGCCACCCTGCCAATGACGTAGGTGAGCTTGGTGGTCGGCAAGGCCGCCAGATCGTAAGCGAACATGTACAAGCCGAGGGCGACAGGACCCAGATACCAACTGACAAACAGAGCATCACCCTGGACAATCAAGAAGACCATAATGGTCAGCCCTGTGATCCACTTACCGAACTTGAGTAACTGTCGAGCCTTCGCGAGGTCCCACTCCAACTTGGGACGAAGTGGGTGGGCGACGAACGACACGATCACGGACGCGAGCGTCCCTGCCACCAGCCCAATCACCAACGCCCACACATCCTGGCGAATGATGATGGCGGGGATAGCGACGCCTGCTTGCACCGTAGTGCGCACGGCGTTGATGAAGAACAGTGCCTTGAAATCCAAATCCCGGCTGAAGTAGATCAGCCCCACGTTCTGCAGGCCTTGCAGCACCACGTGCAGGCACGTCACCCAGATCAGGGGCGCGAGCACGGGTAGGTCGTATCCGCGCGCCAACAAGGGCGCCGCTGCCGCAAGGACGGCAGCAAGCACTAGCCCACGTAGGACCTGCCAGGTCCACGCGACGTTCATCAGGCCGCCTACCCCCTTGTCCCGTTGGATGAGCGCCTGGTCGAAGCCCGTCTTCGTGAGGGCCTCCAACACCGAAAGCTGTAGCAAGACGATACCCATCAGACCCATGTCACCAGGAAGCAAGACCCGCGCGGCCACGACCTGGCGAGCCAAGTCGGTGAGCGAAGTCACCCCCTCGCTCACCGAGGCCCAGAACGACCCCGTCAAGATCGAGCGCCGCACTGGGACCTGAGTCATGTATGGCTCGCTTGAGTCGTCACTTCACCGGATGCGCGTCGAGAAGAAGTGGTGATACGGGAGCCCGAACACTCGGAAGTCTGCCTCGACCTCCAAGCCGGCTCCTTCGAGGAGACTGGTGATTCGGCGCACGGGCCACCCCCTCTTGCCGATCTCCCAGTAGTGCTGTCCATCAAACTGGTGCACCGGCGCTTTGCCCCGCAGCTCGACCAGTTTGCGTACCGTTCGTCGCTTGCCAGGCTTGGTTACCTCGATGTCGAAGCGCGCATAGGGCGTGACATCGGGGAGGCTCAAGAGAACCCAACGGCGCCCAACGCGACGGAGCTCTTCGAGCGCGGGCGAGAAGTGCTCCCAAGGCAGATGCTCGAGCGTCTCGTAGCAGCACACCAAGTCGAACTGACCGTCTTCGAACGGCAGCTGAAGCACGGAGCCCACCGTGTCGGGGCCCAGCCGTTCGTCGAAATCCAAGGTGTGGACGTCCACACCACGAGCGCGCAAGTAGCGATGTAGGAACCCGTTGCCGATCCCCACCTCAAGCATGTTCTGCGGCCTGCGCTGTCGCACCTCATCGGCTTGATGCCAGTAGGTCAGGAACCGCTCTCGCGTGTCGTAGGAAGCGTCTTCGTAGTGCCCCGGTTCGACTTGGGGAGTATCCGTCATAGCAGCTCGGCAGGCTAGTCGCGGAACGCGACGTGGGCAAGGCGCCGTGAAGCCTGCCGCGCAGAACGGCGCGAAGCGCCAGGCTCCTCTGCGCTCACACCTGGCTCCCCAGCAGCTCGCTGAATAGGTCTATATGCTGACGAGCAACGCTCGGCCAGCTGTCCGCATCGGCGCGCACCGTCACGGCGCTGGCGAGCTTCGCGCGCAGCGCGTCGTCAGCGAGCAAACACGCGAGCTCATCCGCGAGGGCGGCGGGTGACCCAGGCGACGCTCGCAAAGTGTACAGCGATCCCCGCAGATCATCGAAGATGGGCGCGCTGGACACGACGATGGGACGACCGGCGGTGAAGGCGTGGCGCGCGGCGCCGCTCGAGGTCTGGGCGTGGCCGGTTTGGTAGTTGAGGACGATCAGGTCTGCCGCGCCGAGGCGCTCAGACACCTGCGCGTCGTCGAGGAAGATGCCCTCCAAGCTCACCTGCTCGGCTACGCCGAGGCGCGTGGCCTCCGCGCGCAGGTGACGGAGGTGCGCTTGCGAGACGCCCGTGGGGAACGCACCGCCGCACACCAGGTAGTGGACGAGCTGCCCCCGGGCGCGCAACGCAGCCACCGCGTGGAGCACCGCCTCGATGCCCTTGTCGGGGTGGATGAAGCCGAAATGCGCGATCACCGGGCGCTCCGAGGGAACGCCGAGCGCGCGCTTGCAGGCCGCGCCATCGCGCGGCAGAGGCGCCGCGATGCCATGGGGGATGACGCGCACCACCGAGCCAGCGTGACGCTGCGCCTCGCTGGCGTGGGAGCCATTGTGAACGACCAGCGTGGCTCCGCGCAGCGCGGCCAACGTGCGCGCCAGCCTGAGGTTACGCAGCAGCCCGTCGCCGGAGCGGTCATGCAGGGTGACCACCACGGGGAGCCCCGCCACGCGGCACGCCTGCGCCAGCGCCGCGAGGAAGCGCACCGAGACGAAGCCGAGGCTCAGCTGCAGGTGCACCACGTCCGCCTTCAGGCGCACCACGTCACGGAACACCTGAAGCCCCTCTCCGAAGCTGGCGCGGTCGCGACGCCACCTGCGCGGCGGTTGCTCACCGCGCGGCTCCGTGCCGGCGCGCAGCGTCGGCGCGATGACGTCGACCGCGACGCCCTCCGCGCGCAGCGCGGCCAGCAGCGCCTCGCTGTAGGTCGCGATGCCGCACGGCTCGTGGAAGGTGGTCAACGCCGCGACACGCATCGATCAGTCAGGCCGACGAATGAGACCCCACAGCTGCCCCAGGCGGTTCAGCGCTCGCGTCTGTGAGTGGAGGCCAGCCGCCCGGCCACCGAGCGCGCGCGCCCCCACGGCCAGCGTCGAGCGCAGCGCCAGCGAGCCGAGCGCTCGCGCGGCGAAGCCCACGCGCCGCGGGGCCGTGATGCCATCCGAGTAGCCCTTCTCGAAGGCTGTCCTCCGGAAGAAGCTGAGCGTGGTACGGTCAGGCCCAATGACGTGAAACACGCGCGCCGTGGGCGCGTACACCACGCGCTCCCCCCGCGCCTTCAGCCGCTGCGAGAGCTCCACGTCCTCCGACCAACCCGAGGTGCCCTTGCCCAAGTCGTGGCGGAAGCCCTCCCCCTCATCGAACAGGCTGCGGAGCAGGAGCATGTTGCCGCCATAGAGATCGAGCTGGGCAGGGCCCTCAGGGGCGTCCACCGTCTCCCCCAGCATGTGGGTGAGCGGCGGCTCGAGCCACGCGGGCCGCCCCTCCGGGAACAACAGCTCGATCTTCCCCTGCACCACGCGGGCGTCGTAGCTGCTCACCACGCGCTGAAACTCACGGAGCGCGTGGGGGTGCACCAGCTGATCATCGTCCGTGAAGAACACGAAGCGCCCCTTGGCCTCGCGGATCCCGCGGTTCCGCGCGGCAGAGAGCCCGCGCTCGGGCTCCACCACCGAGCGCACGGTGAGTGGCGAGCCCTCCGCGAAACGACGCACCACGCCTTGCGTGTCGTCCGTGGAGCCATTGTCCACCACCAGCACCTCGAAGTCGCTGGCCGGGTGCTCCAGCTCACCCACGCTCTTCAGCGCATCAGTCAGGAGCGCTGCTCGGTTCAGCGTGCAGATGACGACAGAGAAGGTGAGCTCAGGAGCGGTCATGTCGCAGCTCCCGGCGAGATAGCCCGGTGCCTGGGGCACCGCAAGCGAGGGCCATGCCACACTGGCTCCTCCACGCGGCAACGCCTGTCAGTGCGCGCAGCACACCGGAGGTGTGAATCCAGGGCACAGCAGGCAGCGCGCCTTTCACAGCCACGGCGCTTACGGCACAGGGCACACGCTGCCAATCCGCCGACACAGCGCGCGCCGCTCTTCACCGGCCTCCACGGCCTCACGGATCCAAACGAGCGCCTCACGCTGGCGCTCTGGATCCGACCACAGGTTCCGTTGCTCCTTGGGGTCCGCCTCCAGATCGTAGATCTGGGGCGTCGCTTGATCGTTCGAGACGATGACCTTCACCCGCCCACGCACCAAGAAGAAGCCCTCCAGCGCCCAGGCGCGAAACGCACAGGTGCTCTGACCAGCCATCTGGTCAATCTCGGGGCGCGGCCCGAGCAGGCTCCGCCCCGTCAGGTGCGGTGGGTTCAAGCGCGGCTCGTCTCGCAGGCTCAAGAAGTCGCGCACGGTGGGGAGCAAGTCTTGGTTCTGCACGTTGCCGGGGCGCCAAGCGTCCAGCATGGGGCCCCAGTCTGGATTTCTCTGCAGCAATGGGGGCGGCACATACGCCCAAACCGGGATGCGCACCGTCGGCTCGTAGTACGCGCCCAGGCGGTCCGGAGTGCGCCGAGGGATCAGGTTCTCGCCGTGATCGGAGGTGACCAGCACCACCGTGTTCTCCAAGAGACCCAACCGCGACAGCGCCCCCATGATGCGCTCCACCAAGCCGTCGATGTAGCGCACCGCGCGCCCGTAGCTCTCCACCTCCCCCGGTTCCCCACGGAACTGAGGCGTCCCCGGGCCAGCCCAGCCCGGGAGGTGCGTGGCGTCGAAGTGAATGGCCCCCACGAAGAACGCGCGGCGCCGGGTCAGCTCCTCCAGGTGGGAGATCGCGGCGTCCACCACCGCGCCGTCGTCCGCCGAGGTGCTCCCCATGGGCACCGCCTCCGAGAGCTCCGTCCCCGTCAGCGCCTTGTCCACGTTTCCATCGATGAAATACTCATCGAAATGCGACCAGGAGTAGGCCTCCGCAGCGAACAAAAACGTGCTCGCGCCGCGCGCCTTGCCTACGGACCACAGAGACTGCGCGCGCCCGTAGGCCTGCGACTCCCCGCCGAGATCCACGCCCGAGAGGATGCTCGGCAGGCTCGACTCCGTGGCGGTGGCGTTACTACGCGCGAAGGGGAACACGAAGAACCCGTCAGCTCGCTTGCTTACTAGCGCGGACTGATACGGCGACACCTGCTTCGGGTCCAGCGTCGTGTTGGCGTAGTCGAGCCCCGTGAAGACGGCGTCCGCCCGCAGCGACTCATGCACGATCACGAGTACGTTAGGCTGACCTTCATGAGGCCGCGATGTGAGCGGTGGCCGCGCGGGCGCCACCAGGTGACGCTGAGACAGGCCTTGACCGAGCCCATACTGCACGATCGCCGCCGCCGCGTTCGCGTCGACCGGCAGCGGCGACTGCATGCCCGGCACGGCTGTGATGAGCCCCGTGAACGCGAGGTAGAGCACCGCGCCCCCTCGAGTGAGCGCGCGCCGGAGCTTACCTATCACTCGCGGCGCCTCTGGCGGCGCCAGCAGCCAGTGCACCGCGAGGCCCAGGAGTAAGAAGGTGACGAGATCGCTCGGCTTGAGGCCCCAGATCCCCAAGCGAATCAGCCACATCGGCTCCGAGACAGCGAAGTTCAGCACCTGCCAGCTGGGCGCCTGATCGAAGTTCTTCAGGTAAGCAAAGCTGACTGAGATCAGGACCGCGGTGAGCGCAGCCAAGGCCACCCGAAGCGCCCGAAACAGCCGCGGCCGCCCGACGAACCGCCACAGCGCTTCGCGCGCGAGCGACCAGGTGGCGAGCGACCAGACGCAGCCAATGGAGTAGACGAGCAGCTCCTTCCCGCCCCAGCGCCGCGGATTCTCGTAGCCCACGGCGCGATGACGCAGTGCGACGTCCGCCACGATGAGCGAGACGGCGAGCACCAAGGGGCCGTAGGCACGGAGCCACGCGGCGAGCGCGCGGACCCGAGACCGCCACGCTGAGGGAGACACGGATTCCAAGCGGCCCGCTTCTAGCCAAATTCGTAAACGCAAGCGACAAGTTCGCGCCTTGGTCGGGCTCCGCGCAGGCACGCCGCGCCGGCTTGCATGAATCACGCCCGGGTAACTTGGTAGGCAACTCGCGCCGGCGCGCGCCGACCTCCGCGGGTGCCCACCTCATCGCCCGACCTCGACCCTGACGCTCACGACCCCTCCTCTGGCGAGCGGACCGTCCCCTGGACCGCGGCGGTGTTCGACGCGCCGACCGAAGTCGGCCTCCCCACGGCCTGGCTGCTGGCCGGCGGCGAATCGGCCGAAAGCCCCAAGCCCAGCGGCGAGGGAGCGAGCACCGAGCCAGGCGCTCAGGGCATCGACTGGGACGCCACCTGGGCCGACGCCTCGCCCTACATCCAAGACATCACCTGCCCAGGCGGCGCTTCCCCGCTCGACCTCACGGGGCGCGCCCCCAGCGACGTCGAACAGTCACTTGCACTGACGACTGAGATCGCCAGGAGCGCGCTCGAGTCAGCTGAGCAGACGATCCTCGACGCCCTCCGTCACGAGCCGCCCAAGGCGCTCCACCCCAAGGCGGCCCAGTCCCTCAGCCCAGAGCCACCCAAGGCCCTCCGCCACGAGCCACCCATCGCCCACGCGGGCTGCTGGGAGCCCGTGGTTCAGGGGTTCGGGGGGTTGGAGAGCCGCGTGGCGGCACCCGCCCCTGCCCTCACTCTGCCGCCCCCGACGTCCGAGCCGTTGCCCACCGCCCCCCAGGTGCCGCCCCACGCGCCCTCGTACGCCCCGCAGCCCCTCCATCAGGTGCCACCCCGCGCGCCCTCGTCAGCCCCACAGCCCATCTACCAGGTGCCACCCCACGCACGCTCATCAGCCTCGCAGCCCATCCATCAGGTGCCCCCGCACGCTCATCCCATGAGCACCACCACCCCGGCCGGCGGTCAGCCGCCACCCATCCCAACCTACCACCCTCAGCCCACCCACCGACCCATCATGATCCACCACCCCAACACCACCGGCCAACGCCCCGAGAACTCCCCCCACGCAGCCCGCTTCGTCCCGATCAAGCACCGCAGCGACGCCACCGAGCCCAGCTCGAGACATCTCCGCACGGAATCATCCGGGGCTCCCCCCGCGAGCTCGGTGCCCCGCACGCTGCTCATGATCGCGGCGGGGCTGCTGCTCTTCGGCCTCCTCACGAACGCCGTACGACCGCAGGCGACCCAGCTGGTCGAGAAGGTGATGGGCCCCAATCCATCGCAGGCCAGGCGGGAAGCCGCGGAGGCCGAGCGCGCCGCCATACTACGCGCGCTGGCCAGCCTAGAGAGCCGTTCAGCCGCCGCCTCCAATGAGGCCACCTCGAATGACGAGTCAGTCAGTGACTCACACGATATCGCCAGTCCAGTCAGTGACACGAACGATTTGGCGCCCAGCGCGTCCGGTGACTCCGCTCCCAGCGCCTCCGATGAGTCCGCGCTCGGCGCTCCCAGTGCCTCCCCGGGGGACACCTCGGTGCGCACCGGACGCCGCTCGCAGGCGCCTCACCACGCGACCCCAGCGGAGAGCACCGAAGAGCCCGAGATCGACTTGGGCTTCTGAGAGCGCCGCGCGGCATGGACCAACCCCCAAACCCGCCCCTTACACCCGCGTGAGATCAGGGTGCGAAGACTTCGACCTTCAAGTCCCCACACTTCGCTAGGGCGACATCACCAGTCAAAAACACGTCGGCGCTTGCTTCTACCGCAGTTGCGAGATGGATGGCGTCAGGCGTCTTGAAGCGATGGCGGGCGCGAAGGTCCGCCGCCCGGTCGAGTACCGTGCTGGTGACATCTGCGAGAATGAACCGCTCCGCTTCAAACACGGCCTCATACTCAGAGAGCAGGCGGACGTTTGCGTCACGAAGCGGCTTCACTCGACACTCCATCCGAGCAATGCGAGATGCGATCACGCAGCCAGCAGGGTCAGCTCGGATACAGTCGAGCCTGCGAACGATGCGCTCCCGCAGCGTATCGGAACCTTCGACGAAATAGATCAGCACCGACGCATCGAGCGCGATACGCGTCATGGATCGCCCCAAGACGCGCGCTCCTCGGCGATTTGAGCGTCGATGTCCTCCTTGGTTCGCGTGCCGGGTGGCAAGGAGCGGATGACCTCGAAGAGGTCACGCTTGGCCGGCTCGGCCTCCTTCGCCTTGATGGGGCGCAGCACCACCTCGACTTCGCCCGATAGCTCATCGACAGCGTCGTCGAGATCGATGCGACGCGGCCCAGCCAGCCGCCCGCGCACGATGATGTCACGCTGCATGGGCCTAGCATAGCGCTAGGCGGCGGCTCTAGCTAGGCATCGCTAGGTTGACAGTCACGGTGCGGAGGCGCTGGGTGCGGCTTGGGGGGGCGGGGGGAGCTCGACGGTGGAGCGCAGGACGACGCCGCCTAGCACGTTGTTTGAATTAGGCAGCTGATCGAACTCTAGGCTGAGCCCCTCGTAGTGCGCCACCTCGAAGGTGCCGAAGGAGTTGGCTTGGGTCACTGGATCGACGCGACGCGGCGCGCCCAGCGTCTCCAGCACGATGCCGCGAAAAGTGCCGAGCTTGAGGTCGGGCGCGAGCGCGCCGTTGAGCACGCCGTAGGAGACGCCATCCGCCGCCAAGCGCTGCACGCGGTGCGCGCGGATCTCCGTCAGGAGACCGTCCGTCAGCTTGAACTCGAGGGCGAAGCTGGGCATGCTGCAGTAGTCATCTCGCTTGACGTTGCAGGTGGAGCCCATCAGGCGCTCGATGGTCTCCAGGTTGGCGCCGAAGCGGATGGGGCCCGCGCCTTTGAGCGGCTCCAGCAGCAGGCTCGGCCCGCTGGGCACCGCGAACACGCCGGGGGCGATCTCGAAGGCGCCGCCGAGGCTGGGCGGCGCCACGCCGACGGATCCGGAGGGAGCGGCCTTCACGGCGCTCGCGGAGGTGCTCGCACTGGGACCTGGCTTGGGATCCGAGGGGCACCCGGTAATGACTGGTACGCTGACCAGTAGCGGGCTGAGCAGCGCGGCGCGCCGCAGCGAAGGACGAAGCGCTGGGGTTGGCCGCGGGGACGTCGAGGGGCTCATGCTCGGCTCCTAACGCAGCTTGCCCCGAAGCGCCAAGCAGCCGCGCGGTGCGCGTCCTTTCAGCGCCGGCCTCTCGGCGCCGTCGATGAGAGCCGCTGATGGAGCCGCTGGTCAGAGCGGTGTGTGAGCGCCTCAGCGCTCGTCGCGGTGGCCGTGCGCCACCGGCATGCGCCAACCCAAGCCGAGATCGGCCCCGGTGACGATCAAGCCGGGCGCCGCTTGCCGCCGCTTGTGCTCACTCGCGCGGAGCAGCGCGAGCACGCGACTCACGTCCGCCTCGGGCAGGCCCCCCGCCACCAGCTCGGCGTGACCCATGCCCCCCTCGAGCACGCGCTCCAAGATGCGGTCGAGCAAATCGTAAGCGGGCAGCGAGTCTCGATCGACTTGCCCCGGACGGAGCTCCGCGGACGGAGGTTTGGTGATGCTCGCCAAGGGGATGCGCACCGCGTCGCGATTCACGTAGCGCGCCAAGCGATAGACCCACGTCTTCGTCACGTCGCTCAGCACCGCGAGCCCGCCCGCCATGTCGCCGTAGAGCGTGCAGTAGCCCATCGCCACCTCGCTCTTGTTCCCGGTGGTGAGCGCCAGCGCCCCCAAGCGATTGGCGAAGGCCATCACCGTTGTCCCGCGGATGCGCGCCTGAATGTTCTCTAGGCTGACGTCTCCGGGCGGCGGCGCTGCCGCTCCATCCAGCGCGGGCTCGAGCACGCTGAGGTAACTCGCGAACAGCGGGTCGATGTCCACCACCTTGAGCGCCACCCCGAGGCGCTCCGCCAGCTCCCGCGCATCCGTCAGGGAGCCTTCCGAGCTGTAGCGGGTGGGCATCGCCAGGCCCAGCACGCGCTCGGCGCCCAACGCGTCCACCGCGATCGCCGCGGTGAGCGCGGAGTCGATGCCACCGCTCAGCCCCAGCACCACGCTACGGATCCCGCATTTCCGCACGTAATCTTGCACGCCGAGCACCAGCGCGCGGTAGAGGAGCGCCTCCGTGGGCTCTTCGTCAGGTGCGCTGATCAGCTCACTCGCTGAGAGCGCCGCGAGGTCCACCACCTGGGTGTGCTCCTCGAAGGCGGGCAGCGTAGCGCGGCACCGCCCCGCGGCGTCGAACACCTGGCTCCTCCCGTCGAAGATCAGCTCATCGTTACCGCCCACCTGGTTCACCGCCACCAGGGGCGCCGCGGCGCGCCGCGCCAAGTGCGCGAACACCTCGCTGCGCTGACGATGCTTGTGCAGCGTGAAGGGGCTGGCGGAGAGGGTCAGCACCAAGTCGACGTCGAGGGCGGCGACGCTCGCCAGCGGATCCGCGGGGTAGCGCCGCTCACCGTGCTCGAGCTGCCACCCGACCCAGGCGTCCTCACACACGCTGAGCGCGATGCGCGCGTCGCGGTGCTCGAGCACCGTGGTCTCGCTGCCCGGCGTGAAGTAGCGCGCCTCATCGAACACCCGGTAGTTGGGCAGCGCCCGTTTCCGCGCGCGCGCGACCTCGCGACCACCGAACAGCGCCACCGCGTCGTTACCTAGACAGCTTGAGTGACTGTCTGACTCGGTGAGCGCACGGGGAGGCACACCGACGCCCAGGGTACCGAACACGAGGCACAGCTCGGGCGGCGCCTCCGCCATGAGCCGCCGCGTGCCCTGCGCCACCTGGCGCAAGAAGGCACCGCGCGTCAGCAAGTCGCGCGGCGCGTAGCCGGTGACCACGAGCTCCGAGGCGACGGCCAGCTCCGCGCCAGCGGCTCGCGCGGCGTGCGCGCGCTCGAGCAGCTGGGAAACATTGGCCTCCACCGCGCCCACGGTGGGGTTCATCTGTATCAGCGCGACGCGCATCCAGGGCTCCGCCTCCGCTGCTTAGCCCATCGAAGGCCGGGCGCACACGCTTTCCGTCTCCAGGTGCTCTCGCGCATTGCAGCACGCAGATCACTGCTTTAGAAACCGGCCGCGAGCGCCTTCGGACCGCTCGGATGTTGCCGCTACGCTGCCGTGAGATCGCCTGAGGCATGAGACCACTCGAGGACCGCCGCTTCCTGTTCGTCACGGGCAAGGGCGGCGTTGGGAAGACGACCATCGCCGCCGCGCTGGCAGAGCGCTTCGCCGCGCAGGGCAAGCGCGTGCTGCTCACGGTGTGTGACGCCAAGGAGCGCACCTCGCAGCTTCTGGGCGTGCCGGCGCTGACTCAAGATCTCCGTGAGGTGAAGCCGCGGCTCTACGCCGTGAAGATCACCGCCGAGCGCGCGATGGAGGAGTACGGCCTCATGATCCTCCGAAGCCGCACCATGTATAGCGCGGTCTTCGACAACCGCTTCACCCGCGGCTTCTTCAAGGGGGTGCCGGGGCTCTACGAGTGGGCGATGCTGGGCAAGGCCTGGTACCACTCGATTGAAGAGCAGGACGACGGCGCTCCGCGCTTCGACGTGGTGCTGTTCGATGCGCCCGCCACGGGTCACGGCTTGGACATGCTGCGGGTGCCCAAGATCATCACGGAGGTGGTGCCGCCGGGCATCCTGCGCCGCGACGCCGAGCGCGCCTACACCATGTTCCGCGACCCGGAGCAGAGCGGCGTGGTGGTGGTGACCCTGCCGGAGGACATGCCCACCTCGGAGACGCTCGAGCTGTACGAAGCACTGACGAATGAGCTCCGCCTGCCGGTGGCGCGCCTCGTCATCAACGGCGTCATCGAGCCGCTGTTCAGCCCTGAAGAGCAGCATGAGCTGCTGAAAGATCGCACGCTCAACCGCAGCCTCCCCGGAGACGAGGCGCTGAGCGGCGGCATCCGCCGCGTGATCCGCGAGCGCGTGCAAGAGGAGAGCCTGGCGCGTTTGGCGGCGCTGCCCGTCGCGCGCACGGAGCTGCCCCTGCTCTTGAAGGAGGCTCAGACACCCGAAGCCGTGCAAGAGCTGGCGGCGCTCCTCAGGTGAGCCGCGCTTCAGCCGGTTTTTGGGGGGTTGGACGGCACCGCGCCTCCACGCCTCGCGCGCTCCAGCACCAGCCAGGCGCAGGTAACACCCACACCCTAGCTCGTTCACCTAACTGACCTAAGCACCCCAGGAGATCCTAATGAAGCTCTATCACTCGCCGCTCTCGTCCAACGCCCGTCGCGCGGTGATGACCGCCATCGAGCTCGGCCTCCAGCCCGAGCTCGTCGTCGTGGACCTCGGTCAAGGCGCGCAGCGGCAACCCGACTTCTTGCGCCTCAACCCAGCTGGCAAGGTGCCCGTACTGGTCGATGGCGATCTGGTGCTGTGGGAGTCCTACGCCATCGTGCAATACCTCGCGGATAAAACCCCGGGGCAGGCGCTGTACCCCACCGAGCCCGCCGCCCGCGCCGAGGTGAACCGCTGGATCGCGTGGTGCGCCGCGCGGCTCTCCCCCGCCGCCGCCATCCTCAACTGGGAGCGCTTCATCAAGCGGCTGCTCGGCCTGGGCGACCCCGATGCATCGCTCGTGCAGTACGGCGAAGCCGAGTTCCAAGCCTGTATCGAGCTGTTGAACGCGCACCTCGCCGAGCGGAGCTACCTGACGGGGGACGCGCTCTCCCTCGCTGATCTGACGCTGGCGCCGGTGTTCATGTATGAAAAGGTCGCTGGGCTGCCCATCGGGGAGGCGGAGCACTTCCGCGCCTGGCAGGCGCGCATCGAGGCCCGCGACTCGTGGAAGCAGACGATCATCCCGCTGCCGGGTTGATCGTCGCGCTCTCTGAGCTCATCCAGCGCGGTGCCGTCCAACCCACCGCCCGACCTCACCCGGCGCGCGCCGCCTCGACGCGCGGGGCGCGGAGGCAGGCGAGCAGCTCCGTGAGGCCTTGGCGCAGCGCGGGCGTGGGCTCGCCCAACACTCGGTAGCCGCCGCTCGGGCGCCCGGCTTGCTCGGCCACCCACAGCTCAGCCTCACCGCCGTCCACCGCGGTGAGGTGCAGCGTCGCGCGGCGTCCGTCAGGCTCTATGTCTAGCGCGCGCCAGCTCACGCCGTCGAAAGGCGCCGCCTGACGCAGCCTTCGGAGCTGCCCCATCACGATCTTCGTGGCGCCCCCCGTCAGCGCGTCGGCGCCCGGTGGGTGCCACACCTCGTGGCCCTGCGCGAGGAGCTCCCACAAGCCGAGGAGCCATGACAGCACGACCGGGCGCGGCCCCGTCGCAGCCACCAGCTGCACGCTGAACAAGCTCGTGCTGGCGGCGCCGAGCCCCGGCGGGCACAGCGCCACCTCGAGCGCGCCTTCGCTCTGAAGTGCCCCTTCGCTCTGAAGCGACACTCGCAGCTCCCGATCGCCGTGCAGCCACGCGCGCGCCCGCACCCCCGGCAGCTCGAGCTTGGAGATACGCTCCGCGAGCGGCGTCATGTGCGCCCAGAACAGCGTGAGCTCCGGATCCACCTCGCGCAGGCGCTCTGGCGTCACCGCGCGGATTTCATCCACGCCGTGCAGCTCCGCGTACTTCTGGAACACCCCGCTGCAGCGCGGTGAGAACACGCAGCCCTCACAGCCCGCCGGCTTGAATTTGTCACGCCGCTTGACGAAATACTTGTTCCACGGGCGGCTCAGGTCCTGGTCACCATCCACCGCGATGGTGTCCGTCTCCTCCCCATCGTGGTGGATGTAGCGGGCCAGCTCCGGCGCGAAACAGTAAGGAAAATTGCCTATATTCAGATCGAAGTCGGGCCGCACGCCCTGAGCCAGCCGCGCGAGCGGCGGCACCATCAGCGCGTAGCTCGGCATCATGCTGGCGAACTCCTCCTCCGTGCGCGCGCCCGCGTCCATCGGGCGCACCATGTCGAGGTGCAGCTGACGCACGCCGTACCGCTCAATGAGCTCAGGGAAGCTGTCCACTGAGGCGTAGTTCGACCCCACCACGCACATATTCACGGTGACGCGCTCACCGCGCGCCGCCAGCGCCTCCATCGTGCGCAGGATCCGCCCGAAGGAGCCCTCCTTGCGCGTCGTTCCCTCATGGGAATCACGCGTCGCCCCCTGGATGCTGATGCGCCACGTGAAGTAGCCGCCCGAGCTCGCCAGTGACAAGGCGCTGGCCGCGCGCGCGCGCGGCGACAGCGCCAGCACCTCATCGAGGAACGCCGGCCGCGCCGTCTTCACGCCGTTCGTGAACAGCACCACCTCCTCGAAGCCGAGCGCCACCGCGTGCGCCACCACCGCCTTGAAGCTCGGCTGCAGCGTGGGCTCGCCGCCGAGCAGCGTCAGCTTCCGATGTCCCTTGGCGAAGGCCTCGTTCAGCCGCTCCAAAATGGGAGCCTCCGGGAGCGGGCGCGCGCGCCCCAGCGCCGTCTCTTGGCCGGAGACACAGAAGACGCAACGGTTGTTGCACATGTGGCCGAGCTGAATCTCGACCTGCGTCTTCGGCTCCATCCGACGAGCTTAGCGTTTTTCCTTGGGGTTTGGCACTGCACCGCCAGGCGACGCCCAAGACCACGCGCGGCGCGCTAAAGCGCGGTGCCGTCCAACCCCCCCAACAAAACCTCCAACCTCCACGGCCTCAGCGTCGAGCGGCGCCTCGGCACCGCACGTCACCGGGCCTCACCCCAGCTGGCGTGTGCTCTTCGCCCCGGGGACCAAGCCGGCCATCAGCGTCGTCAACTGCTCGGCGTTCAGGACGCGACTCGACAGCACCGTGCCCTCTTGGTCACTCACGAACACCCGCACGCTGCCCTGCTCGAACGACGTGATCACGATGAAGGGCACCGTGGACCCTGCGGCCCGCGCGCTCGCCAACACCTGGAGCCCGCTCGGCGTGGGCAGGCGCGCGTGGGTCACCACCAAGTCGTAGCCACCGCGCGCCAGCGCCAGCTGGAGCTCGAGGCCCGTCTCCACCTCGATCATATGCCCGCCCACCTCACGGACGAGGGGCGCGAGCCACTCACGCGCGCTCACGTTCGGCTCCGCCACCAACACCCGGAGGTGCGGCGTCGAGCGGAGCCCACTATCGGGCATGGGTGGCTTACTGGACATGAGCGGGGGCGATTAGGCAGCTATCGTGCCAAGCAGAGCGCCCGGTAAGCGCGCGAAATCTCGTGCCGAGCGCGAACGCGGGGCTGAAGACGGCTCACGAATGAAACCTACGGGCGGTGCTGGGGTAGAGGATTTCCGTATGGAGTCGTCGGGCACCCTCCGCCGTCACGCTGAGAGCGGTGGGTGCCACGTCCAAGGGTGAGTCAGGCGAGACGATCAGCGCACGAGCTGTGACCAGTCGGGCTTCTCCGGCGGCGCGGCGTCTTCCAGGTCGATCTGCGCGAGCTGGAGCTTCCCCGCGAGATCCACGTTCACCGCTTGCCAACGCGTGTACGACTCGATCACCCAAATCCCGCTCTCGCGCGAGCCGTTGCCGCTCGCGCCGTTCCCGCCGAACGGGAGGTGCGCCTCGGCACCGGTGGTGGAGTTGTTCACGCTGGTCATACCCGCTTGGATCTCCTCCTTGAAGCGCAGCATGGCCTTGGCGTCGCGGGTGTAGATCGCGCTCGACAGTCCGTAGGGCGTGCCGTTGGCTGCCTCGATGGCCTCATCCAACCCGTCCACCTCCACCAGGTTGACGGTGGGCCCGAAGCACTCCTCCTGCGCGATGCGCATGTTCATCTTCACGTGCTCGAAGATGCGCGGCGTGGCGTAGAGGCCGTGCTGCGCGTCGCCGCTGAAGCCCTCCGGCTCATTGCCTGGGGTGACGCGCCGACCGTCGAGCAGCAAGCTGGCGCCATCCTCGATGCCGATCGAGCGCTGCGCCACCCAGCGCTCCAAGAAGCGCTCGTTGATGAACGGGCCGTAGTCCACGCCCTCGTTCATGGGGTCACCTATCTTGAGGGCGCTCGCCTTCTTGACCAGGAGCTCCCGCACCTGCGGCAGCACCCGCTTATCCACGATGATATTGCCGCAGCTGGTGCAGCGCTGCCCCGCGGTGCCGAAGGAGGACCACAGCGCGCCGTCCACCGCCAAGTCGAGATCGGCGTCAGCCAAGATGACGAGCGGGTTCTTGCCGCCGAGCTCGAGGGAGGGGCGCTTCAAGTTGCGGCCGCACACCTCACCCACCAGCCTGCCCACCTCCGTGGAGCCGGTGAACGAGATTTTGTCGAGCAGGCCCTCATCCATCATCTCGATCAGGAACTGACCAGCGCCCTCGGCGCCGCCGCCGTGCACCACGCTCAGCACCTCGCGCGGCAGCCCCGCGCGGTACCAGAGGTCCGCGAACAGCGCGCCGATGCCGGGCGCGTCGTCGCTCGGCTTCCACACCGCGCTGTTTCCACATAGGAGCGCCGGCACCAGCTTCCAGCTGGGCACCGCGATGGGGAAGTTGCCCGCGGTGATCACCCCCACGACGCCCACCGGGCGACGGTAAGTGTAGAGCTCTTTGTTGGAGAGCTCGCTCGGCACCGTCTGCCCGTAGAGCCGCCGGCCCTCACTCTGGAAGAAGTCGCAGGTGTCGATCGCCTCTTGAACGCTGCCGCGCGCCTCACGAATCGGCTTACCCATCTCTCGGCTCACGAAGCGCGAGAGCGACTCCTTCTCCTCGCGGAGCAGCTGCCCCAGCCGCCCGATCACTTGAGCCCTGGCCGGCGCCGGCGTGCGCGCCCAAGCGCGCTGCGCGGCACGCGACTTGGCGCAGGCCTCCCGCACCTCTTCCTTCGTGCTGCGCGGCGCCAGCGCCACCACGTCCTCACGATGCGCGGGGCTCCGGCTCGCGTACGTCTGCGACACGGCGCGCTCCTCCCCGGCGATCACGTTCTGAACGTGCAGGGTGGCGGGGTGGCCGTTGTCTTGCGGGGAGATCTTCATGCGGCCGAGATTGGCCTCCTGCGAGGAGCACCGCAACCCCCCTTGGGGGTGTGCTCCTTCGCCGCGCTCACCTCGCGTGAGCGGCGTCGATCCCCGCGGGCGAGCGCGGTCGGCATCGAGATAGCGGGACACTCACGGTGAGCGTGACGATCGAGTCGCGCGCGCGATCCGCCGGCGCGTCACCGCTCTGCCAAGCGCGGCGGGCACGTGCTACGAGCGCGCCATGAAGGTGGTGGTTTTGGGTGCTGGGCGGATGGGCCGTGCGGCCGCGTGGGATCTCGCGCGGCAGCCGGGGATGACCCACGTGAAGTTGGTGGATCGAGACCCAGACCTGCTCACCCGAGCAGGCAAGGAGCTCGAGCAGCTGCTGCACGGCGGGCCGCGCAGCGTGCGCGTCGCGCGCATCGAAGGTCAGACCTTCGACCTAGATCAGTTGATGACGAGCGGCCCCAGCGCGCTGTGCCCCGTCATCGAGGGTTACTCCGTGGTGCTCTCGTCGGCTGACTATCGCTTCAATGAGGCGGCGACGCTCGCCGCCATCGAGGCGAAGGTGCACCTCTGCGATTTGGGCGGGAACCTGTTCGTCGTCGAGCGGCAGCTCGCCCTGAGTGAGCGCGCGGAGCGCGCTGGCATCACCGTGGTGCCGGACTGTGGTCTGGCGCCGGGCATGGCGGGGCTGATCGGGGCGCTCGGCGTCTCGCGCTTCGATTCCGTGGAGAAGCTCGAGCTGCGCGTCGGCGGGCTGCCGGCGCACCCGAAGCCGCCACTGAACTACAAGCTGGTGTTCTCGGTGCGCGGGCTCATCAACGAGTACCTGGAGCCGGCTGAGGTGCTCATCGACGGCAAGCCCACGCGCGTGCCGTCGCTCACCGACGTGGAGCGCATCACCTTCCCGGCGCCCTACGGCGAGCTCGAGGCGTTCAACACCTCGGGCGGCTCCTCTACCCTGCCTCGCACCCTGCGCGGTAAGGTCAGAAACCTTGACTATAAGACCATCCGCTACCCGGGGCACTGCGCGGCCTTCGCGGGGATGCACGCGATTGGCCTGCTCTCGGACGAGCCGTTTCAAGGGGTGCAGCCGCGCCCGCTGGTGGAGGCGCTGCTCGAAGCGAGCCTGAACGACGACGACACGGACGTGGTGCTGGTGCGGGTGACGGTGGACGGCCTCCTGAACGGTGAGCGGCGGAGGCTGAGCTACGAGATCATCGACTTGCACGACGCGGTCACCGGGCATTCAGCGATGGCGCGCACCACCGCCTACCCCGCAGCGGCCGTCGCTTACATGCTCGCCGCCGGCGCCGTCGAAGCGCGCGGCGTGCTCCCGGGTGAGCTTTGTGTGCCGCTGGATCCATTCCTCAGCGCCGTGCGCGCCCGAGGGATCGAGGTGAAGGAGCGTTGGGAGTGAAGCCTGGAGGGAGCGCTGAGCGGCAGGGAGCGCTGAGGGAGAGGCGTGGAGGCGACGGTTCGAAGCGCACGCGAGCGTTGGGGTCGCGTCCAGGTGCGGCGTTCGTAGCGCTCTCGTGGCTTGTTTTTTTGGGGGTTGGGTGCGCTGGGGCGGCGCCGCCCGCAGCATCGCACCCCGGGGCACCGCCGGGTGGCGCGGCACCGAGCCCTACGGGGGGCAGCGCCGCGACCGAAGGCGCCCAGGCCGGCCTCGCCGTGACGCCCGAAGAAATCCGCGCGGAATCGAGCGAGCCCGCGCCGCTGCCCCCGCCCGCTGCGGTGAGCTGCCCTGATGAAATGACGGCGGTCACGCGCTTCAAGGGGGCCTACTGCATCGATCGCTATGAGGCCTCCTTGGTGTACGTCAGCGACGAGGCGCGCGTGTGGCCCCACAACGACCTGATCGACGGCCGCGAGCGCGAGCTGCGCGCGGTGAGCGTCGCCGGGCGCAGGCCGCAGGGCTACATCAGCGGAAAGCAGGCACAGGCGGTGTGCGCGGCCTCCGGCAAGCGCCTGTGCGCCATCGATGAGTGGGCGACGGCGTGCCGCGGGCCGCAGCGCACGAAATATCCTTATGGGAACACACGCAAGCCCAACGTGTGCAATGATCGCTTCAAGGTGCTGGACAACCACCCAGTGCCGCGCCTCTTCAAGCAGCACAGCGCGCCTGGAGATGATCCGGTGCTGATGTGGCACCCGAAGTTCATGAACGACCGGCGCCTGCTCTTGATGGACCACACCACGGCGCCGACCGGCAGCTTCGAGGGCTGCGTGAACGACTACGGGGTGTACGACATGGTGGGGAACCTCCACGAGTGGGTGGCCGACGCGGACGGCACCTTCATGGGCGGCTTCTTCATGGACACCTACCAAAACGGCGAAGGCTGCGAGTACCGCACCATCGGCCACGGCTTCGACTACCACGACTACAGCACCGGCTTTCGCTGCTGTAAGGACGCTAGCTGGGGCGACGCCCAGGGCGCGTCGTGAGGCTTCACTCGGTGACGGCAGCGAGCGCCACAAAACGCCCCGCGGCGTGAGCCAACCCCCCGATCCCCCCGCTCGAGGCGCTGGTCACTGGTGCGCTGGCGCGATTAGACGGCCACCTGACTAGTCACACTGCTAACCGCCATCGAGGCGGGCGGGTTTGAAACGTTTGAAACCCGCCCCTACAGCTCTGCTCGCCGGGGTGAAATGCGCCCTACAGCTCTGCTTGCTGACTGGCGCTGCGGGTGGCGCCCTTCAGGGCTGATCCAAGTCGCTGGCTTGGTGGCGTTCGGCGACGCCTCCGCCGCTCCAGGTGTCGTTGACGCGGCGGCCGCGACGCACGGCGGGGCGCGCGGCGATGGCCTCCGCCCAGCGGATGACGTTCGTGTACTCGTGCGCGGAGAGGAACTCCGCGGCGTTGTAGATGACGCCCTTCACCAGCCCGCCGTACCAAGGCCAGCAGGCGATGTCCGCGATGGAGTATTCACCCGCCAGGTACTCGTGATCCGCCAGGCGCCGATTCAGTACGTCTAGCTGACGCTTCACCTCCATCGCGAAGCGGTTGATGGGGTACTCCAGCTTGACGGGCGCGTAGTTGTAGAAGTGCCCGAAGCCGCCGCCCAGCATCGGCGCCGAGCCCATCTGCCAGAACAGCCAAGAGAGCGCCTCTGTACGGGCTGCGCCGGCGGGCAGGAAGGCGCCGAATTTTTCCGCCAGGTAAAGCAAGATGGCGCCCGACTCGAACACCCGCTGCGGCTTGTCAGCGCTCCTGTCGAGCAGCGCCGGGATCTTCGAGTTGGGGTTCAGCTCGACGAAGCCGCTGCCGAACTGATCGCCGCTCAAGATCTGAATCAGCCAGGCGTCATACTCCGCGCCCGTGTGCCCCGCGTGGAGCAGCTCCTCGAGCAGGATGGTCACCTTCTGCCCGTTGGGCGTGCCCAGCGAGTAAAGCTGGAGCGGGTGCTCCCCCACCGGCAGCTCAGCCTCGTGCGTGGCGCCCGCGATGGGCCGGTTGATGTTGGCGAAATTCCCACCGCTCGCCTTGTCCCAGGTCCACACCTTGGGCGGCGTGTATTCATCCGTCATTCGAGTCACCTCCAACGCTTGCGGCGCATGCATGGAGCCCACGAGCCCAAAGCGCCAGGCCCGAAGGTACACGAGTTTGGGGTGGGGCGTGAGATCCCGCGGGCTTTCATGAACCAGGCCGCGGGCTCCAACAATCCGGTAGCCCACCAGTTCGTCAGATAATCTGACTATATCCGCGCGCACTTGGTCGCGCCACGATGGCTTCGTCCAAGTGCCCTATCAAGTCGCCGAGAGGGGTGCTGTGCGAGCCATGCAGCATCCCACCTCGGCGCGCGCTGAGCCTCGCCAGGGGGGCGGTTGGTAGGCGCTAGACCGTGGTCATGCGACGCAGCGTCAGGTTTTCGCTCGGGCCTTACCTCGGGCTCCCGCCTGCGCGCACCGCCTTGTTAGCGCGCCCCCGGTGCCGCCACCTTCGGTTGCGAAGCGGCGCTCAGGCGACTAGCATCCGGGCCCCGTAAGGAGGAGTCAGCATGCGGGTGGGATCACTACTTCCGGTCATCGTGGTGTTGGGCGGCGCGCTGTTGGCGTGCAAGCGTACGGAGGCCGGTGGGGCGCCCGGCGTCTCGCCGGAGCCCAACGTGACGGCGCCGGCCGCCAATGCGGAGGTGACGTTTCAGCGGCGTGCCCCCAAGGCGGGCACGCGCGGGACCGTCGTGCGCACGATAGCGTCGAAGGTCACGATGCAAAATCAGACGGTGCGTGACAACTCCCGCACGGAGGTGGTCTACACCGTCAAGACCTCGGACGAGCACCGCGTGCTGAAGGCGGACCTGGACGTCAAGGAGCTGTACTCCACCTCCCAAACCGGCACCAACGCGGAGAAGAAGACGGTGAGCCCGCTGTCCGGCTCCGTCTACACCGTCACGCGCAGCGACGACGGCAAGCTCAGCGCGCAAGACAGCGGCGGCTCCAAGGTCGCCAGCTCTTTGGTGAAGCTCATCACGGAGGAGTTCTCCGGCATCTTCGACAAGAACGAGGACACGGCCTTCTTGCCGGACCGGCCGCTGAAGCTGGGGGAAAAATTCGTGCCCCCCAACGATGCCTTGGTCAAGCTCTTCGGCGCCAAGGACGACGGCAAGACCACCTTCGACGGCTCGGAGTTCATCCTCAAGGAGATCGGCGCGACCGACGTGACCTTCACCGTGTCCACCACGCTGACGCAGAAGTTCCCGAACGGCCTGCGGCTGCGGATGAAGCTCATGGGCTCGCTGGTCTTCATCCCCAACGGTGGCTGGGCCACCTCCGCCAGCTTCAAGGGGCCGCTCACGGTGGTAGACACCGCTGGCAAGGAGAAGGGCTCGGGGGATTTCACCTTCTCCTTCACGCAGGCCTTCGACGGCTCGAACTAGTCGCCTGGCGCGACGCGCGGCGTGGTGCGAGCGGAGGGGCGCTTGCCTTCCCGCCACCGCCCGCCGTCACCCCCACCGCCGGCGAGGAAGGTGCCGGGGTTCATTCCTGGAAGCGCAGGGATATTGGGTAGGGGTGCTGTGCAAGCCACGCCGCATCCTAAGCAAGCCATTGGATGTCATCCGTCCATTTCACCGACTAAACATGGGCTTGGTGCCGCACAGGTGACACGATGCTACGCTCGCTCGGTGACCCCCGAAGACCGTGCACGTAGGGAGCGAGCCGAGCAACGCTCCAGCAAAGTGATTCTGCATCGCGGGAAGGTGGGTGAGCCAGAGGTGGACTTCTCTCCTGTACGGGGAGCCGAGGCGGTCGCGCTAGCCCACCGACTCTCCATCGAAGCCTTCAGCGTCGCAGGCCAGCTAGCGCAGAAAATTCCAAGGGACCGCTTACCAGTGCGCTTCATCCCTCGTGCGGATAGCTCCAATGGTTGAGCTAAACGACGACTTCCGCGACCTGCTTGTGGAGCTCCATGACGCAGGAGCGCGCTTCGTCATCGTTGGCGGCTATGCGGTTGCCTTTCACGGACACACCCGCGCCACCAAGGATCTCGACATCCTCGTACAGGCCGACCCGAGCAATGCCGAGCGTGTCTATGCCGCTCTCGCAGCCTTTGGCGCGCCACTCGCGGCCTTCGAGGTGAACGTCGATGACTTCTCGTCGTATGATGGAGTTCTTCAGATCGGTGTGCCGCCCCAGCGCATCGACATCATCAATCGCGCTGATGGAATCACCTTCGACGAAGCGATCGCCGAGGGGAGCACCCTAAACATCGACGGCCGCACAATCCCGGTCATCGGTCTGGCCGCGCTCATCAAGAACAAACGCGCTAGCGCTCGGCCTCAGGATCTCGTAGACGTCGATGCCCTGCAGGGCAAGTAGGGCCCTTGGCGACTTCGCGCGACACGACGGTCCTCTGCAAGCTCACCACGTGCGCCTGACCGCCACAGAACTACCAGAAGCGAGCGACACCAAACTCGTCGAACAGCTCCTCGTTCGTGGCGAGTGAGGCCCCTTCGAGGAGTGACTGCGCGATGAGCATCCGATCGAACGGATCGCGATGAGCGCCACGCAGTGACCCGGCGTGCTGGGCGTGAGCGCCGGTGATGTCGAGCATCTCGAAGCCCTGACCAGCCACACACGCGAGGACGTCCCTCGCCACATCGAGTGCCCCAGGGAGCTTACCGAGGCGAGCCTTCGTCGTGATCTCCCAGACCGTGGCGGCGCTCACCAGCACCTCCGCCTCGGAGGCCTCGAGCACAGCGCGAACCTTGCGTGAGAGCTTACGATCGCCATCCAGCCACCAGAGCAGCGCGTGAGTGTCGAGAATCAGCTTCACGGTTCACTCCCAAGCAGCGAGCTCTTCCTCGGGCAGCGGCGCGAAGAAATCGTCAGTCACCTTGGCGCGTCCTCTCATGGCGCCGAACCGCCGCTCGACCTTTGGCTGCGCGAACCGCACGAGCCGTGCGACCGGCGTCTTGCCACGCGTGATGACGACCTCATGCCCTCGCTCTACCGCCTCGAGGAGCCGCGAGAGGTTCGTCTTTGCCTCATGAACGGAGAAGGAGCGAACGGCCATGGCTAAGTAATTTAGCTAAGTATCCCGGCGAGGCAAGTGCGGCGGTCCAATCAGCTGGTGAGCAGCGACTGCAGCGCCGCGCGGGGCCGACACGAATGTACCAACCCCCCCCTTCCGAGAAGCGCGCTCATGCCGCCGTCACCGCTCGACCACTCAGCCCACCGACGATACCTGCGCCCCTGGCCGCTCGCCGCGCGCGATGGTGCGAAGCTCCGCCAGCTGCCCACGGATGACGTCCTCCGATACGAGGTCGAAGAGCCCTCGCTCCCGCGCGAGCCGTAATCCCTCCTCATAGTCAGATGGAAAGAAGATCGGGAGCCGGAAGGGGAGCGCCAACACGACACCTGCAGCCGCCGAGCGCATCACCGCCGCGAGGATGCCGCTCCCCTCCAGTGGAAAGATGAGGGCCGTGACAGCAGAGCGCACTTCGGTAAACAGGGAGGTGACGTCCCGTCGCGTCTTCTGCCCAATGAGCATGTCTGGCTCGAACGGCATGCCGGCGAAGACCGCGAGCACGATCAACCGGCCGTGTTCCTTGACGGCCGCGCGATACAATCGCGCGCAGGCCGCCACCCGCTGTGGGTTGAGCGGAACGTCCCAGTGCCCCAGCACCCACGGCCCGACGCGTTGGATAGCCCACCCCGGACCATAGACGGGCTCAGTCGGTTTCAAGTTGGTGTCAATCAAGCAGCGCCTCGGCCCTGACTACACCACGCGGGCCCCCACGGGGTCAACGCAGCCGCAGCGCGCGGTGAGCGCGAGCGGCGCTCGGTGGCTCCGTTCCCCTGCGTCCGAGGGGGCGGGTTGGTAGATGTGTGACGGGTCGCGCGGCGCTGCAGTCGCTCGGTGCCCAGCGGCGGTTCAGGCAGCCAGCGCAGCGTCAGCGCTGTGGCAGCCGAGCTGTCGTCGCCTTCGACACGAGCCGCGATCGCCCTAGCCGGCTCTTGTAGGCCCACGCCGCCTGGGGCATCCTGACCGGGTGCCCAGGAACGAGTCGAGTGTAAAGCCCGCCGTCAGTTCTACATCCACCTCCGCGTCGCCTACGCGCGGCGATCGCCAGGGCAAGCTCTTCGGCTAAGGACCCCCATGCTCACCCGACTTCGCATCAAGAACTTCAAAGCCTGGAAGGACACGGGCGAGATCCGCCTCGCGCCGCTGACGGTGCTCTTCGGCGCCAACAGCGCGGGCAAGAGCAGCCTCGGGCACCTCCTCCTCGCGCTAAAGCAGACCGCCGCCTCAGCCGATCGGAAGCGCGCGCTCCACACCGGCGACGACAGCTCGCTCATCGATCTGGGGACCTTCGTCGAGACGCTGCACGCCCACGACAAGAAGGCGGCGCTCGAGTTGAGCTTCGAGTGGAGCACACCCCACCGCATCGAGGTCCAAAACCCCCTCGACCAAACACAGAAGTACCAGGGCGACAGGCTGTCTTTGATGAGCGTAATCGCCGTCGGGACCAACGAGCAGCCCGTCGTGCGAAGACTCCGCTACGAGCTGCTGGGAGCCCCCAAACTCTCGGCGACGCTCGAGCATGAGAGCGGCAAGCCGGTGAAGCTCGAGACGGACCCCTACAAGCTCGTGCGCGCCGTTGGCCGAAAGTGGCCGCTTGACCCGCCCGAGAAATTCTACCGCGTCTCGGATCACTCTCTAGCTCGCTTTCAGAACGCCGATTTTCTCGCCACCTTCGCGCTCGAGGTTGAACGCACGCTCTCCGTGCTGAGCTATCTGGGACCGCTGCGCGATCATCCTCACCGCACCTATGGCTGGGCCGGCAATACTCCCGAGACGGTTGGCCCCAAGGGTGAGTATGCGATCGCCTGCATCCTCGCTGCGCAGTCTGCCGGCAGAAAGCTCAACCGAGGCAAACGCAAGCGTCAGCAAGCGTTCATGCCGTTCATCGCGCAGTGGCTGGTAGACCTTGGCGTGATCGATAGCTTCACGGTCAAGGCCACCGCGCCCGGCCGCAAGGACTACGAGGTGCGGGTGAAGACGCGCGGCGGGCTCACCGAGGTGGCGCTGCCTGACGTGGGGTTCGGCGTGTCGCAGGTACTGCCGGCTTTGGTGCAGGCGTTCTTTTGCCCGCCCGAGTCCATCGTGTGGATGGAGCAACCCGAGATACATCTGCACCCACAGGTTCAGGCCGAGCTGGCGGACGCGTTCATCTCGGCGGTGCAAGCTTACGAGCACGGTCGCCCGCGCAACGTGCAGCTCATCGTCGAGACCCACTCCGAGCACTTCTTGAACCGCTTGCAGCGCCGCATCGCCGAGGAGGCGCTCCGTGCCGAAGACGTCGCGATCTACTTCGCGAGGCCGACAACGAGGGGGGCAGAGCTCGAAGAGCTGAAGGTCAACGAGCTAGGCGACATCACCAACTGGCCCGACAACTTCTTCGGTGACGACATGGGCGACATTGTCGCGCGCATGGAGGCCGCGTCGAAGCGACGAGTAGGCCGATGACGACCGCCATCGTCGACACCAACGTGATCCTGGTCGCGAACCGGCAGCACCAGGACGTGAGCGAAGCCTGCGTCGTCTCATGCACACGGCGATTACAGGCGATCATGAAGGATGGTCGCGTGGCCATCGACGACGGCTACCGGATCCTGAAGGAGTACCAGAACAAGACGACGCCTCAGATTGGCAAGCGCGCGGGCGATGCCTTCGTGAAGTGGCTTCTACGCAACAACGCCAACGAGCAGCGGTGTGACCAGGTGAAGCTCGAAGAGCACTCGGTGCGCGGCTTCAAGAGTTTCCCTGACGATGTGCGGCTCGCGAACTTCGACCCACCCGATCGTAAATTCGTCGCGGTCGCGGTGGCGCATGGGGGCCACCCACCTATCGCGCAGGCCGCCGACTCGAAGTGGCTCGGCTGGGCGCCTGCGCTCCGCGACCACGGCGTGAGCGTCGAGTTTCTGTGCCCTCACGACATCCAGGGCTTCGACGACAAGAAGAAGGGGCGGAGGGGGAGGCCGCGATGAGCGACGACTTCTTCCGCTTCCCCCACACGCCGCACGTGGCATGGCTTGGTAAGGGAAGCCCACGGAGCGACAAGGTGCTCGCGCGCCACGAGGTGAGCTATCTACTGTCCAGCGAGGTCATAGTCGAAGAGAAGATCGACGGCGCCAACCTTGGGTTCTCCGTGGGCAACGATGGCGCGCTGCGCGCGCAGAATCGGGGCAGCTTTCTCGATCTCGACGCGCCGAAGGGGCAGTGGAAACCGCTCAAACGTTGGCTGGCTTCACGGCGGCATGCGCTTGCCGATGCGCTCGCGCCGAATCTCATGCTCTTCGGTGAGTGGTGCTACGCGGTACACAGCGTGCGCTACACGCGCCTGCCCGACTGGTTCCTCGCCTTCGACGTCTACGACAGGGCGCGTAAGGAGTTCTGGGATGTCGAGCGGCGCAACGCGCTGGCCAAGCAATTCGATGTCCTAGCGGTGCCCGAGCTTGGGCGCGGCAAGCAGACCGTCGAATCGCTCACGCGCCTCCTCGGGCAGTCGCAGCTCACCGAGGGCCCCGCGGAAGGGCTCTACGTGCGACGTGAAGAGAACGGCATGCTGACGGCGCGCGCGAAGCTGGTTCGCGCCGAGTTTGTCCAGGCCATCGACGAACACTGGTCGAAACGCGCGATCGAGGAGAACCAGCTCGCCGGAGGGACGAACGCATGGTGCTGAGTCCGACCGCGTGCGAGCGCCCAGGTGGGGTTGGTGCAGCGCTTACGCTCGGTGCCCAGCGGCGGTTCAGGCGGCCAGCGCAGCGTCAGCGCTGTGGCAGCCGAGCTGTCGTTTGCCATGCTGAGTGTGTAGAAGCCCAGAATGGGGGGAAGTCCAGCCGCGACGTCCTCCGCCGAGGCGTCAAGGACGTAGGCTCGACCCACGTCACCTACTCCTGAATGCGGAAGAAACGCATCGACTTTCGCGTAGTACGCTGTATGCTCAACTTCATGAAAAAGCGTGACGGTCGGAGCCTCGACCACGCGACGCTCGAAGAGCTGCGTCGGCTCGCGGTGGCACGCGTGCTCGAGGGCGAATCGCAGTCGGACGTTGCGCGCGCTCTGCAGATGGACCGGACCACTGTCGTGCGATGGATGATGGCGTACCGCGCTGGCGGCGAGGCCGCGCTCGTGGCGAAGCCTGTTCCGGGCCGCCCATCGACACTGACGGACAAACAAAAGGCGGAGCTGAGCACGATCATTCTCGGGAAGGATCCGAGACAGCTCGGGTTTGGCATGGCCCTCTGGACGGTGCGACTCGTCGCCCAGGTGATCGAGCGCGAGTTCGGCGTTGTGCTCCACGAGACCACGGTTTCGCGGATGCTGCACT
>JAHBVY010000011.1 GCA_019637265.1 Polyangiaceae bacterium
AACTCGACCGTGCCTTAACCTCGACCTGGCACGACCGATGCCGATCAGAGACTCCCTCAACCGTGTCACCGAGCCCACTGAGGACCAGCTCCGCGCGGAGTTGGTGCAAGAGCTTCGAAACCCCAAAGCGACAGGGGAACCAGACATCGTGCTGCAGGGGAGCACCACCGGCGGTATCCACGTCTTCGTCATCTGGAGCCAGTGGCTCGGGCTCGATCAAGCCGTTCGGTCTCGAATCGTCCTTGATGCCTACGAAGCGTGGAAAGGTGAGCAAGAAACACTGCGCGTCACGGTCGCCATGGGGCTAACCCCCGATGAAGCCAAGAACCTAGGGATCTCATAGGAGCCTGTCGGGCAGTGCGAGGAACGAGGCCTGGGCATCAACGCCCCGCGCTTGGTGGAATGCTTAGGGCAGGCAGCTGACGAGCGACGCTCGCAATCATCAACCGCCCGTGTGCTGCCTCCATCGCGCGCCGAGCTCTCTGAGCCGTTGCCGCGCCTTTCGAAGGCTCGCGCTGTTCTCGCTCGCGCGATCGAGATCCCACGCGCGCTCGCCGAACTCGATGATGAGGGACTCGTACAGCGGGCCCACAGATACGGACGCCCTAGCCGCGGGGACCATGCCCCTCTGGATCCGAACGCTCGTCGAGCTGCGCGCGAGGTTCACCAGGGTCTGCGTAGGGTCAGCCTCAGCATCTGGATCCGATGGGACCGCCATCGGTCGGACCGCAAAGAACTGGGCGATGGCTTTACGATCCGCCAAGGCCCAAGCCTCAATTTCTCGTACGGCAATGCGCAGACACATCCAGGGCGCGGGGGGCAAGTCGAAGCTGGCGACGAGCGCTGACGCACACGGCGCGTCGTTGTCGAGGTCACGCAGGACGAACCACGGCGAACCGTGCGCCGCGCCGTTGTAGCCTGGTAGCTCTAGATCGAGCTGGGACTTGCCACCGCAGTCGATCTCCGTCCAAGGCGAGAGCCCAGCGTCAGCGGCGAGCCGACGCACGTAGGGGAGATCCGTATCCCCTTCGACGACGAGCGCGACGGTCACGGTCAGTTCTCAGTCAGCAGCGAGAGTTGCTCGATGTCCTTCGGCCTGGTGATCCCCGTGACGACCTTCCCAAGCGGAATACGCGCCTCTGCAGCCAGCCGCAGCTCCTCGCGCTCACTGCCGAGCGTGACCGTCGTTCCCCCGTCGGACGGCGAGAGGATGAGGATCTCGGACGGGTCGACACCTAGGTCTGAGATCAGCTCCTCCGCGTGTGTGCTCACGATGACTTGCCGCCCCGTCCTCAGGCTGGCTCGCGCGAACAGCCTCGGTAGTTGCCTGATCACATCTCGGTGGAGCGACAGCTCAGGCTCCTCCAGCAGGAGCGGGTCTGTCCCATGGTCAATCGACCACAAGAGCCCGATGAACCGCAGGGTTCCATCCGAAAACTCCCGCTCGCTTTGCCAGCCGCCTGGGCGCTGCCAGTGCTCGTACCGAGCCTCCAAGTGTGGGCGTCCATGCTCGTCGCGCTCCACCTTGAGCTCGGCGAAGCGCGGGACGGCGAGCTTCAAGAGCTCCTCGATCCGTCGGAGCGCCTGCCGCTGCGAGCCTTCGCTCAGCCGCGCCAGTTGATCGATGAAGTCGGACCCTGGCGCCTCGCATCGCGAGGCTTCCTCGGCGCGCGAAGGAGCGCGCGCTACCTGGGGGACGACATGAGCATGACTGATACTGGCGAGCGCGTCAGCCAGGGGTCTGAACGCCAAGCTCTGGCTGATCTGCTCCAGGTTCGTTTGGATGAGCGTCCTTGGGTCACGCTCGTTCGACTCGCTACGATCCAAGAGGACCTCAGCGCCGTGGGTCACCCGCTCCCGCTCGACCCGGAGCGGATCGCCCTTCGTCTCGGCGCCTGATACCTCCAGCAGGTAGCCCCACTCATCGGGGTCCAGGTCCACCTGCACGCCGACTTCGATGGATACCCTGCCGACATTCGTGTGGAGACTCCGGATGTGCTCAAGGCCCCCGCGGTCGTGGGCCGCCCTCACTAAACCACCGCCGCGAGCAGCAACGTCTCGGAGGAACAGGATCGCGTCGAGCAGGTTGCTCTTCCCGGACGCGTTCGGTCCAACGACGAAGGTGCGCTGGCTAAGCGGAACGGAGACGGTCCTGAAATTCCGCCAGTTGGAGAGCGCAAGACGCGTGAGCTGGACCGCCACCCCACGATCGTAGGCGGCAGCACGAGCCCAAGCAAGGCCGGCTCAGCTCCGTAGCAGCAGGAGCGCTTGACGCCGTTCTACAAAACCGTAGAATTTCCTACCTGAGGCGCCATGTCGAAAGAGACCCAAGTTTCAGCCCACATCTCGCAAGCCACGCGCGAGCTGATGGAGAAGTACGTCCGGCGAACGGGTGTCAAGAAGGGTCACCTCATCGAGCAAGCGCTCCTGCATCACTTGCAAGCCCTCGACGAGATCCCAGCTGAGTACATCATGCACCCGCGGGTCGCCGTCTCGCGCGAGACGTTTGAAGAAATGATGAAGCAAGCTGAAGAGGCGGTGCCAACAGCAGCGCTCCGCGAGCTGATGCAAAGTGGAGATTAGAGCGCTCCGTCCGGATGATGATCGGTCAGCGTTCCAGTCAGGTGACGAGGCGCTTGATCGCTTCTTCCATCGCTACGCGGGTCAGAACCAGTTTCGGCACTACCTCGGCGTGACCTACATCGCGATCCAGGGCTCGCGCGTCCTTGGCTTCGCGACCGTCGCGCCACGCCACGTCAGCGTCGACTCCCTCCCGGAGCGCCTGCAGCGGAGGCTGCCGCGCTACCCCGTGCCCATGCTCGGTCTGGGGAGGCTCGCTGTCGACCGCTCCGCCAGGTCGATGGGGATCGGTAGGGAGCTCCTGCGCTTCGTCCTCGGGCTCGCCTCGAAGATGGCTGATGAGACTGGGTGCGCAGGGGTCATCGTGGACGCGAAGCCGGACGCCGTGTCCTTCTACACGAAGTATGGCTTCACCCCCTTCGAGCCGCTCGAAGGGCAGTCCGACTCACGGCCAGCCCCGAGGCCCATGTTCCTGATGATGGCCCAGATCAAGGCGGCCTCCGTGAGCGCTCACTAGAGCGGCGATTCGCTGTCCTAAAGCGCACAGCGGCTCCAAGCGATCCTCCGTCGCGGCGCGGCGCCGCTCGGCTGAGCCCTCCCAACCCCTGATCCCGAACCGGCGCGTTGCGATCGAACCCCGCGAGGCGCTACCAGGTGGCCACGAGACCCACACGCCACGCCTCGCGAGCGCAGGCCACCCGTGGCATGGTGCCGCCGTCATGCCGCTCGTGTTCTTGCCCGACCAGGAGGCGTTCTTCCTGTGGGGCGAGGCGCCGCTCCCAGCTGCCCTCACGAGGCTCGTGGAGCGCGCCAGCCACGCCACCGCGGCGCTCGTAACCGCGCGCGGCGTGCGCGACGTGGCGGGGCTCAAGCTGCCGCTCCTCAGCGCGACCGCCGCGCTCGCGGTGGTCCCAGCGGGTGAAGCGGACACACTATCAGGCTCGCTTACTATTTGGAGCCTCGCCAGTAAGCTCGCGCTGGATCTCGTGGCGCGCGAGCGCTTCGTCCCCACCCTCACGCGGCGCGGCCAGGCCGTCGAGGCGCGCTGGGCGGTAGCGCTCAACGCAGCGGACGACGCGGCGAGGGTGACGGCGCTCGCGAGGTGCATGCCGCCCGCGGCGCACGCGGTGCCGGTGCCGGGGCGCGGCGTGTGGGCGCCGGAGGCGCTGCTTCGAAGTCACCTCGACGCCGTAGCAGACGCGCTGGTTCGCGCCGGGGGGATCCCGCCGGGACTACCCAAGGGCGTGGCTAAGCTCCCTCCGAAGAGCAGCCCCTGGCCCGAGCGTTGGTACGCGGCGCTGACTAGCTCTGAGCGCCGCTTCGAGACCGCGGGCTTCGCGGAGCGCTCGGTGATGGATGAGCTCGAGCGCTGGAGCGAGCCGCTGCTGGGCGCCCGCGATCGACTCCGGGGTTGCTTCCGGCTCGAGCTGCCGCCGACGGATCAGGCGCCGTTTCAGCTCCGGCTCTTGTTACAGTCCCCTGACGATCTGAGCCTGGTGGTGCCCGCCGCGGAGGTGTGGAGCGCGCGGGGGCCGAGCCTCGAGAAGCTGGGGCGCGCCTTCCGCGATCCGCAAGAGTCGCTGCTCGGGGCGCTCGGGCGCGCCGCGCGCGTGTTCCCGCCGCTCGCGTCTTGCTTGACCGAGGCGCGCCCCGAGAAGGTGGAGCTCACCCCAGACGCTGCCTGGGCGTTCCTGGATGAAGGCGCCGCGAGGCTCACCGAAGCTGGCTTCGGTGTCCTGGTGCCAGGCGAGCTGACCACGAGCGGCCAGCGGCGGCTTCGGCTCCGCATGCGCGTGGGCGGCAAGCAGAAGGAGACGCCAGGCGTGGTCGGCGGGGCCTCCGGCCTGCACCTGGACGCGCTCCTCCGAGTGGACTGGGAGGCGGTCATCGGCGACCAAGCGATCACGCGGCGCGAGCTGGCGCTGATCGCGAAGCAGAAGAGACCGCTCGTACAGCTCCGCGGCGCGTGGGTGGCGATCGATCCGCGTGAGCTCGGAGACATCCGCAAGCGCCTCGCCCGCGGCAGCTCACAGCTGAGCGCGCGCGAGGCGCTCCCCGCGGTGCTCTCAGGCGAGGTCCATGATGGTGACCTCCCCGTCCTTGTGACCGCCGGAGGCGCCTTCGCCGATCTCATCGAGCGGCTGCGAGGCGCTGACACCAAGGAGCTCGCGCCGCCCAAGGCGCTCCAGGCCACGCTGCGGCCGTACCAAGCGCGCGGGCTCTGCTGGCTCAGCACGATGGGCTCGCTCGGGCTCGGCGCCTGCCTGGCTGACGACATGGGGCTCGGCAAGACGATGCAGCTGCTCGCCTCCTTGCTGCGGCGCCTCGAGGAGTCACCGAAGGACACGCGCCCCGCGCTGCTGGTCGCGCCCACGTCGGTGGTCGGCAACTGGGAGCGGGAGGTCGCGCGCTTCGCGCCTTCGCTCGAGCTCACGCCGCACTACGGGACTGACCGCGCCCAGTCTCCCGGCGACTTCCCCAACCGCGCGGGCGCGCTCGTCATCACGTCCTACGGTCTGCTGCGCCGCGACGCCGCGCTGCTCTCGAAGGTCAGCTGGTCGGTCGTGGCCTTGGACGAAGCGCAGAACATCAAGAACGCGGCCTCAGCGACGGCGCGCGCCGCGCGCAGCCTGCGCGCGAGTCAGCGCTTCGCCCTGACGGGCACGCCGGTCGAGAACCGGCTCGCGGAGCTGTGGTCCATCTTGGAGTTCGCCAACCCCGGCCTGCTCGGCCCGCTCTCGGGGTTCACGCGCGACTTCGCGCTCCCCATCGAGCGCTACGGGGACGACCGCGCGGCCGCCCGCCTGCGCCGCGTCGTGGGCCCGTTCATCCTGCGGCGCCTCAAGAGCGACCAGAGCATCATCCAAGATCTGCCAGAGAAGCACGAGATGAAGGTGGTCTGCTCGCTGACGCGGGAGCAAGCCACGCTCTACAAGGCGGTCGTTGACGATGAGCTGCAGCGCATCGAGGCGTCGGACGGCATCGCTCGGCGCGGGCGCGTGCTCGCCTTGCTCATGTTCACCAAGCAGATCTGTAACCACCCCGCGCAGTACCTGGGTGAGTCAGGGCCACTCATGAATCGGTCAGGGAAGCTCACGCGCGTGACCGAGATGCTGGAGGAGGCGGTGCTGGCGGGCGACAAGGCGCTCGTCTTCACCCAGTTTCGTGAGATGGGTGAGAAGCTGGTGGCGCACCTCAGCGCGAGCCTAGGTCGTGAGGTAGCCTTCCTTCACGGCGGCACCCCGAAGCGCGCCCGTGATGAGCTGGTGCGCCGCTTCCAAGAGGAGCCCCACGGGCCGCAGATCTTCGTGCTCTCGGTGAAGGCGGGCGGCACCGGCCTCAACCTCACCGCGGCGAGCCACGTGTTTCACTTCGACCGCTGGTGGAACCCGGCGGTGGAAGATCAAGCGACGGACCGCGCCTACCGGATTGGCCAACGACGCGCCGTCCAGGTGCACAAGCTGCTCTGCGCTGGCACGGTGGAGGAGAAGATCGACCGCTTGCTCGAGCAGAAGCGCGAGCTCGCCTCGAAGATCGTCGGCGCCGGTGAGCAGTGGATCACCGAGCTCGGCACGAGCGAGCTGCGGAGCCTGTTCGCGCTCTCAGAGAAGGCCGCCGGGCTCGATGACGAGGACGACAGCGCGGCGCCTCCACCTCCCACGCAGCGCAAGGCGCCCGCGCAGCGCAAGGCGCCCACGCAGCGCAAGGCGCCCGCGCGGCGGGGCGCACCCAAGGAGGTGCGCTCATGAGCTATCGCCGCTTCCGTTGGCCTAAAGCGGCGCCCAAGAAGCCGCCCCCCGAGCATGGCATCAAGGTGAAGGGCACCAGCCATACCTGGTGGGGAGAGCGTTGGATCTCAGCGCTCGAAGAGGTGCTGCAGGGGGACTCCGCGCGCCTCGCGCGGGGCCGCACGTACGCGCGCACAGGGCGCGCGCATGATCTCACGGTGACGAGCAGCGGGGTGAAGGCGAAGGTCACGGGCTCACGCGCCCGGCCTTACACGGTCACGATCCAGCTAACCAAGCTCACCCACGCCGTGTGGCAGCGCGCCATCCGGCTGATGGCGGAGCAGGCGGCGTTCTCGGCTGAGCTGCTCGCCGAGCAAATGCCGCGCGCCATCAATGAGATCTTCCAGGAGGCGGGCGCGAGCCTCTTCCCCGAGCACCAAGGCGATCTAACGACGAGCTGCTCGTGCCCGGACTGGGGCGACCCATGCAAGCACGTCGCGGCCACCCACTACGTGCTCGGCGCGGCGCTCGACAGTGACCCCTTCCTCCTGTTCGAGCTGCGCGGCCGAGGGAGGAGGGAGGTGCTCGAGGCACTGCGCGCCGCCCGCGGCGCCGAGCCACTGGCGCCCCCCCGAGCGACGAAGGCGGCCACTGCCGAACAGCTCACCACGAAGGCAGCGAAGCGCGGAGGTAAGCGAGCAGCCAAGCCCCGGAGCGAGCGCACGGCGCCAGGCGAGCGCGCTGCCGCGAAGGGCGAAGAGAGCGACCGAGCGCCACGAGCACCAGCCTTCGCGGCCCCCAGTGAACCGGCGCCCACCGTGATGCTGAGCAACGTCACTTTAGCTGACTATGATCGCCTGCGGGCGCCGCTCCCCCCTATGCACTTCAGCTTCGCCCCACCGCGCGCGCCCGGCACCACGCTCGATCAGCTCGGGCCACTGACTAACTGGACAGCCAAGGGGAGCCCAGCCAGTCTCTTGTCACCGCTCTGCCAGCTCGCCTCAGAGCTAGCAGAGCAGCTAGCGACCGCTGAAGACGAGCCTGAGGAGACGCCTGAGCCGCACGGCGCCGCTCGGCGACCTTCCGTCGCACCGCGGCGCCATTCGGCTTAGCCCTTCCAACCCCCCGATCCCCCCCAGACAGCAGCGCTACTGACTAGACGCCTGGCTCCTCTGGCGCAGCCGCTCGCGCTCCGCACGCCTGCGACGCATACGTCAGCGCCACGAACCCAAAACTCAACCCGCAGAGCCACGTGCTCCGCAGCGCGCCAGCGCCGCGGAGCCACATCACGGCGCCTCAGCCGTGGGGGTTCTTCACGCGCTCTTGGTATTCGCCGGTGCGCGTGTCCACTCGCACCCACTCGCCGGGGTTGATGAACAGCGGCACGTTGATGGTCGCGCCGGTGGAGATGGTGGCCGGCTTGGTCACGTTGCTGGCGGTGTCGCCCTTCACGCCGGGCTCGGACTCGATGATCTCCACGGTGATGTGGGGCGGTAGGCTGATGTTGATGGGGTTGCCGCGGTAAATGAGGATCCCCACCTCGATGCCGTCGATGAGGAAATCCTTGCTGTCACCCACGGCCTCCGCGCTCACCGAGACCTGCTCGCCGGTGGTGGAGTTCATGAACACGTAGGACTCACCCTCCGGGTAGATGTACTGCATCGACCGCTCCTCGACGTCCGCCGGATCGAACTTGTCCCCCGAGCGGATGTTGCGCTCGAGCACGTTGCCGGTGAGCAGGTTCTTCATCTTGGTGCGGGTGAACGCCTGCCCCTTGCCTGGCTTCACGAACTGAAAGTCGACCACCACGTAGGGTTGTCCATCCCACATCATCTTGAGGCCCTTACGGATGTCGCTGCTATCCATGTCGTCGAAGCTTCCCTGTGGGGCGACCCGGCGGGCCACCAGTTGACACCTGAGCCCCCCGCTGGCGGCTCGTGAGGCGGCGGTCTAACCGCAGGGCGCCCCGCGTTCAACCCCCAACCCGACCGCACCTCCTAGCGCCGCGTTCCCGCTGGGGCGTAGCCGAGCGCCTGAGCGGCGCGCTCACACCGACAAATCCCCTGCCGCTTGCGCACCCACGGGCCCCGCGATAGCCAAGGCTCTGGGCATGGACGAGTCGGAACGGGAGCTCAGCGAGCTGCGCCGAGAGGTGGTGGAGAGCCGCTCGCTCACGATCAAGACCAACAACTTGGTCAACGCCCTCGCCGCCGATCTCAAGAGCCTGGCCAAGCGTCAGCAGCAGCGCGAACGCGCGGTGTGGCTCAACAACGCGACCATCTACGTGGTGAGCGTCGCGGTGCTGCTCGTGGTGCTGAAGATCGCGTGGGACGCGCGAGTGGAGGCGGTGACCACCAGCGCCAACGCGCGCCTGGCCAAGCTGGAGGGGGTGGAGGCCGAGCTTCAGGCGCTGAAGACGCGCAGCACCGGGCGCACCGAGACCAGCAAGCACGCGGTGGAGCTCTACGACCTGGTGCGGCAGAACAAGCAGCGCGAGCTGATCGAGCGCTGGGAGAAGAACCCGGAGGTCAGCCTGACCAAAACCGAGCGCGCCGTGATCGAGGACGCGGTCAGCCGCGCGCGCTCGGAGCTCTCGCTCGTCGCTTACCAAGATGGCCTCGACCACGTGCGCACCGCCCGCTGGCACGAGGCGCGTCAGAGCCTGGAGGAGAGCCTGCGGCTGGATCCCAACGCGGCCCACTCCCCGCTGGCGCAGTACAACCTCGCCCTGGCGCTGAAGCAGCTCGGCGATCAACGCCGCGCCATCCCGATTTTGATGAAGCTCTCCGAGGCCTCGTCGGACAAAGAGGTGATGGACGACGCGACGTATCTCCTCGCGGAAGCGCAGATCGAGATCAAGGCCTGGAACGACGCGAAGGCCACGCTCCGGAACTTCATCCGCCGCTTCCCGAACAGCCCCTACATCAACCAAGCGCGCACCAAGCACGCCGAGCTGAACCTGCACCACTAGCGTTGGCTGGCGTCACACTGTGCGCGCCATCGGGTGCCCGGCCGCTCGCGTGATGATCATTTCCACAAGGAAATTAACGCAGCTCAACGGCGCCTCTGAGCTCGCGCGCCAGAAGATTTTCCCTAAGGAAATTCTAGCAGCATCGACTAGGACGACGAACGGTTTACCGTTTGTCGTCCTCGAATCCGACAACCTTCGCTGTGTGAAGGGAAGCAGCACCGAACAGAGGGCCAGGGAAACCGAGCCCTCGCCTCGCATGGGAGCGGTTTCCATGGTCCGTCTGGCGGCAAGCTGATCGCCGCTCTAAGGCTGGTTCGGCAGCGCCAGCACCCGAGGCCCCTGCCACCACGCCGCGGCGCTGAGCCCCGGGATGGGTCCGAACGCGACCACGGCGTAGCTCTGACCATTCGTCAGGCTCACGCCCGAAGGCAGCGCCTCGGCCCAGGTGGTGAGGGTGCCTCCGCTGCTCGCCCCGGCCATCACCGCCTGCAGATCACTCTCGGTCGCGGGGAGCCCGTAGTTGGCAGCGGCGTGCTCGAGCAGCGGCGGTCGCGGCGCGAGGCGCCCATAGCGGATCCGCGCGGCGATGGTGAGCGCCTCCCCCACGGCGCCTTCGCGCGGCGTGGAGCGCAGGTCGAGCTCACGCGCGGCGGGCGACGCGTTCAGGAACTGCATCCCCACGGCGAGCGGCCGCGTGATGCGGCTCAGCTGGACGAGCAAGAGCTCGAGCGTGGGCGCGCGCGGCGTGTAGCTCGCGCCGCACACCAGGCCCTCCGACGGGTGCGTGAACGCCGGGCCACCGACGCAGCCGGTGAGCACCATCAGGTAGCTCCGATCGCCACGCAAGGTGCCTGCAGGGACAGCAGGGAGCTCGGCGACTCGGAGTGGGGGGGGATCGGGGGTTGGTGTGCTCCCGGCGTCGCTGCCCGCGTCATCGCCTGCCTCGGCGTCACTGCCCGCGTCCGTCAGCGGCGCGCCCCCCGCGCCCGCACCCGAAGCCCCCGCCGAAGCGCCGCCCGCGCCGCTCGTCCCCGCGGCACCACTCGCGGAGCCCGCTGCGCCGCCCGCGCCCCCGCCGCCCGTCGCTGCGCTGCCGCCAGCACCCCCTGCGCCCCCGGCGCCCGCCGAAGCGCCCCCTGCCCCCGCGGACGTACCTCCCGCGCCCCCAGCGCCCGCGCTGCCACCCACCCCTGCGCTACCACCAGCGCCACCGCTGCCGCCGACGCCCGCGCCGCCGCCGCTGCCACCTGTCCCGCCCGCGCCGCCCTGGTGCTGCTCCATCAGCGCCCGCGCGGTCGCGACCGCCTCGGGGCAAGCGAGCGACGCCACCAGCGAAAGCTCCCCCGTGATGAGCACCACCCGCAGGCCGTCAGTTATGCGATCGAACGCCAGCGCACGCAGGTCTACGATGTTTCCGTACGGTAACTCATCGACGCCCGCGGCGCTGAGCCAGGCGGGCGTCTCCCCCGCCGGCAGCCGCTGGAGGCACAAGCGCACGCGCGCTGCGTCCGGCGCGCCGTGGAGGAGCCGCAGCTCGAAGCTGCCATCCGGCTCGACGGGCGTCGGCTCCGTGCCGCCGCTGCCACCCGCCCCCGTGCCGGCGCCGCCCACGCCCGAGCCACCGCTCCCACCACGACCACCCGCGCCCCCGTTCGGGCGCTTGGCGAGGGCGTCACTATCGGTGGAGCAGGCAGCAGCCGAGAACAGCGCCGAGAACGCCAGCACCAAGAGCGCTCCCAACCGAAGCCCCCACCCACCACGCCCAGCCGAAGACGAAACGCGACCAGGCATGCCCGCAACTATAGCCCGCGAAGCGCACACACCGGGCGAGTGCGCGGCTCGCATCAACTTATTTAATCATTTCAATGACTTACACCCAAAGCGCAGCGACTGGCTTGACGCTGCCCTCCTCGGGGCTCAGAACTGACATGTCAGTTCTGAGCCCATGATGCAGCCGCCTCCCTCCTCCCAGTCCTCCGAGCCAGCCGCAGCGCGCCGCCCTGCTCAGCCCGCCCACGGTGCGCAGGACCGCCCCGCCCCCCACCCTGTGCCTGGCGCGCCGCCTCAGCGCGCCAAGCGCACTTACCAGCGCGCGGCGGCGCGCAAGGGGCACATCTTGGAGGCCGCGCTCGCGGTGTTCGCGGAGCGCGGCTACCACGCGGCCAGCGTGGCGGACATCTGCGAGCGCGCGGCGATCGGCCGTGCCACGCTGTATCAATATTTCAGCGACAAGCACGACGTGCTCTTGGCGCTGGTAGAGCAGATCTACGAGCGCATCACCGAGCGCTTCGCGGCGCGCACCCCCGTGCGTTTCCCCGCGGATTCGAGCGCGCCGCGCCCCACGCGCGAGGCGAGCGTGGCCTTCATGCAGCATCGCCTGCTGGGCGTGCTCCAAGCGGTGTTCGATGACGCGGAGACCACGCGGCTCATCCTGCGCGCGGCGCGCGGCGTGGGGGGCGTGGTGGAGGGCGCGCTCCAGCGCCTGGACGCCGTGATCTTGGACGCCATCGCCGGTGAGCTGCGGGGCGCCATCGCCGCGTCCATCGTGCGCCCCTTGGACGTCGAGCTGACGGCGCGCTTCATGGTGGGGGGCCTCGAGAAGGTGGTGCTGAGCCACCTGGATGAAGATCGCCCGCTCGAGCTCGAGCACCTGGCGCGCGAGGTCACCTTGCTCGAGGCGATCGGCATCCTCACCGAGCCGCCCAGCTCGCCTCCATCCTCCGGGGTGGACAGAAACGCGACACCGCCGAGCGCGGCTTCGGCCGCTGACGACTAGACAGTTTCTTGAACTACCATCTTGAGCGATCCAACCCCCCCAAAAACCCAGAACCCCAGGCGACGCCGCTCGCCACCGAAGCCCCGAGCTCACCCCACCACGAGGCCCCATGCGATTCACCCCCGAGAACTTCCCTCCGTATCAGCTGCTCGATCCGGTCGCGACTGGTGAGCGCCAGGCCGACCAGAAGACGCGGCAGCTCGAGCGCCTCTACCACCTGACGCAGAAGCACAGCTGGGATGGGCGCGCGGTGCTGGGCGCGCTGATCGATCGTCACGGTCCGCCCGGCGCGGGGCTCGAGCCGCGGACGCGCGACGCGCTGCGCCGGGTGATGACGGTGCTGATGTGGGGGGAGCTGGCGGCGTGGAACATCAGCGCGGATTTGGCGCTCGAGATCCCTGATTTGGAGGCCAAGATGGCCGCCACGGCGCAGGTGTTCGACGAGGCGCGGCACTTCTACGTGCTGCGCGACTACGTGAGCCAGCTGGGCACCTCCGAGCGCATCGGCGGGCTGCCGAACCGGCTCTTCACCAAGGTGCTGAGCGCGCCCACGCTGTGCCAGAAGCTGGTGGGGATGCAGCTCTTGTTCGAGACCAACGCCGTGGTGATGTTCCGGCGCATCGGTGAGTCGGAGCTGTGCCCCATCTTGCACGAGCTGCTCCCCTACTTCGAGCGCGATGAGTCGCGCCACGTGGGGCTCGGGGTGATGTACGCGCCGAAGCTCATCGAGCGCATGAGCCGCGCGGAGGCGCGCGCCACGGCGCGCTTTCAGCTGGAGTGCACGCTGCTGCTCATGGCGTCGGGCTTTGTTTTCCGTGAGGATTTTGCGGCGCTGGGGCTCGACCAGCGGCAGATGGCGATCCGCGTCTCCAGCATGCAAGACGAGGTGGTGAAGCAGATGGTGGAGGTGAGCGGGCGCAGCGTGCTGCGCGCCGTGGCGAGCCCACGCGCGGGGGTGGGCCCGAAGATCCTCGACTTCATCCACCCGGCGGACGGCATCGCGTCAGCGCCGGCGTGGCACCAGCGGGTGCACGGCGCTATCATCCGCGCCGCCCACCGCCTCGATCGCGCTTACAGCTGACGCCCAGCGGAGCTCGTGGTGGCGCTGGGCTCGCTCACTTCACCGCGTTATCATGAGCTCACCTGACAATCACCTCACGTCGGCTCCCAGCTCCAGCGCAGCCGAGCCCGAAGCAGCCAGCCCCAGCGCAGCCGGGTCCGGCGCCGCCGACTCGAGCGCCCCCGAGTCCGTCAGCTCGGGGCACAGCAGTTTGGGGCCTGGCAGCTCGGGGTTTGGCGCGGCTCCTCTGGCCACCGAGCACGGCGCTCGCGTCATCAGCGAGCGGCGTGGCGTGGCCCTCGGGGTAGGCGGTGTGCGGCTCCACTACGAGCTGCGCGGCGCGGAAGACAGCCCACCGCTCTTGTTGATTCGGGGCTTGGCGAGGCACCTGCTCCACTGGGGCGAGCTCACCCCGCTGTTGGAGCGCGATTTCCGCCTGATTTTGTTCGATAACCGCGGCATGGGGCGGAGCGACGTGCCACCGCCGCCCTACACCACGCGGGTGATGGCGGATGACGCCGCGCGCCTGCTCAATCAAGTGGGCTATGGGCAGGTCGATGTGTTCGGGATGTCGCTCGGCGGGATGATCGCGCAGGAGCTGGCGCTGCGGCACCCGAAGCGGGTGCGGCGGCTGGTGCTCGGGTGCACGCGCTCAGGGCCTGGCGGTGGGCCGCGCATCGCGCCGCGGGTGATCTGGCGGATGCTGAGCGCCGGGCGGCTCCCACCGGATGAGGCCATGGCGCGCACCGCGAGCCTGGCGCTCACCCGCGACTTCATCGCGCGGCGGCCGGAGGTCGTGGAGAGCTGGCGCGACTTGGCGCGGGAGCTGCCGCCGTCGAAGCGCGGCTTCTTGGGGCAGCTGCTCGCGGGCGCGACCCACCGCACCACGGGGCGCCTGCACCAGCTCACGCAGCCCACCCTGGTGCTCACGGGGGACGCGGACGAGCTGATCCACGCAGATCACTCGCGGAGCCTCGCGCGCGCCATCCCCGGCGCGCGCCTCGAGCTATTGCCCGGCGCCGGCCACGACTTCAGCACGGAGCAGCCGGAGCGCACCGCCGAGCTGCTGCGCGAGTTCTTGCTGAGCTGAGCGGCGGCGCACAAAGTCAAGATGACTGACCACTGCTGTGCGCACAGCTACCCTAGCTAGGGCGGGTTTGAAACCCGCCCCTACCGCCACAGCAGCAGACGGCGCGTCACACCTGGAGGTAGCGCGCGATCAGCGGGCCGTTGCCTTGAACGGCGACGCGCTGTTGGTACAGCGCGAGGCCGCGCAGGCCTCCGAGCTCCTCACCGCCGCCGGCGCGCCCTGGCCCGCCGTGCAGCAGATCGGGCAACACCAGGCTCGGCGCGGGTGAGCGGTCCGCCACCTTGGCGTCCACCACCACCACGCGACCGCTGTGCGGGAGCAGCTCGAGCAGGAGCCTCCCCACCTGCTCGCGGTCGTCGCCGTACACGCTGGTCACCAGGCTCCCCTCCCCCAGCCGAACCAGCTCCGCCGCTCGCTCGGCGCTGCCGTCGTAAGGCACCAGCGTGGCCACGGGGCCAAACGCCTCCACCCGATGCACGGCGCTCGCCGCGCTCACGTCCTCCGCCACGAGCAAGAGCGGCGCCACGAACGCTCCCTCACTGGCGCTCGCCGACGTCAGCTCGAAGCCATCCAATTTCCCCCAGGCAATGCGCGCGCCGGTCAAGAGCTGCTCTACCGCGGCGCGCACGCGGCCCTGCTGCTCCTTCGTGGTGAGCGGCCCCACGCGCACGCCCTCCACCGACGGGTCGCCCACGCGGATCTCCGCGAGGCGCTCGCTCAGCGCCTCCGTGACCCGCTGAAGGTCAGCTTCAGGGACCAGTACGCGGCGCACCGCCGTGCACTTTTGCCCCGCTTTTTGCGTCATGTCGCGCACCACGTCGCGGAGCAGCGCCTGGAAGGTGGCCTCCTCCGCGTCCGGCACCAGCACCGCGGCGTTCAGGCTGTCCGCCTCGACGTTGACGCGCACGCCGCGGTCGAGCAGCGCCGCGTGCCCGCGCACGACGCGCGCGGTGCGGCTACCGCCGGTGAACGCCACCACGTCCTCGTGACGCAAGTGGTCAAGCAGGCTACCCACGTCGCCCGACAGGAGCGACAGCGCGCCGCGCGGCAGCTCGGCGCGCTCGATCACCGGGCGCAGGCTCCGATAGGCGACGAGCGCGGTCGCTGGAGCAGGCTTGGTGAGCACCGGCATCCCCGCGAGCAGCGCGCAGGCGGCCTTCTCGGCCCAGCCCCACGCCGGGAAATTGAACGCGCCGATGTGCACCGCCACGCCGCGGAGCGGCACGAGCACGTGACGCCCTTGGAGCCGCGAGCCGGAGCCGATGTCCACCGGCTCACCGTCTTCGAGCACCCGGCGCGCGCCGAGGCGACGCCCGAGCTCGGCGTAAGCCATCAAGGTGCCCGAGGCGCCGTCGAGATCGAACTTGGCGTCGCTGCGGGTGTTGCCGCCGTTCTTCACCGCGACCTCGATCAGCGCCTCGCGCTCCGCGTGGAGCGCCTGGCTCATGCGCGCGAGCAGCTCGCCGCGCTCCGCGAAGGTGAGCGCGCGAAGCCGTGGACCACCCTCGGTGCGCGCGTACTCGAGCGCCGCCGCCAAATCGAAGCCGCCCGGCGCGCACTCGGCGAGCACCTCCCCGGTGGTGGGGTTACGGAGCTGCCACGGGGCGCCGCTGCCCTGCACCCACTGCCCATTCAAATAGCTCTCAAGCTCGTCCACGCTTCACCTCCTGCTCACCCTCGCGCTCTCGACGCGGTGTCGCTTGAACCCGCAGGCTGCGTCAAGCGGCTACGCCGCAGCCCATCATCTGAGCGCGCCAGCGCGTGGCAAGGGCTGGCTGGAGCCGGGCAGCGCAGGGCGTCATCGCGTTGCGACGGGTGACCCACTATCAGGCAAGGCGCGCGTGTACCGTGGAGCAACGACTACCCGTCCAACCCCAAAAAATCCCGCCCTTCGCGACGACTGATCATTCGCCCCGACCCATCGACACATCAGGGCGACGTCGCGCCAGCCCGGCACGCGAAGGCGTGGTTCAGCGGGCCGTGTCCATTCCCGAAGCCGGGCGCGGCGAGCATCGCCTGGCGCACGTACTCGCGCGCGAGGCGCACCGCGTGGCTCAAGGTGTGCCCCTCCCCCAAGTTGGTGGCGATGGCCGAGGCCAAGGTGCAGCCGGTGCCATGGGTGGAGCGCGTGACGATGCGCTCGTCCTCGAACCACACCTGCTCCCCGTCCGCCGTGCGGAGCAGATCGCAAATGGTGTCGCCAGGCAGGTGCCCGCCCTTGATCAGCACCGCGCCCACGCCCGTCGTGAGCAGCGTGTCCGCCGCGCGCTCGAAGTCCTCACGACACTCGATGTGGACCCCGCTCAGCGCCTCCGCCTCGGGCAGATTCGGCGTGACCAGCGACGCGCGCGGGATGAGGTCCATCAAGAGCGCCCGCGCCACGTCGCTCTCCGCCAAGCGACCGCCGCTCGTGGCCACCAGCACCGGATCGACCACCAGGGGCACGCTGTGGCTGCCAAGGCTCGCCGCCACCGCCTTCACCGCGCCGCGTGTAGGCAGCATCCCTGTCTTGATCACGTCGGCGCCCAGATCGCTCAGCACCACCTCGATCTGCCGCTGGATGAGCCACGGCTCGATCGCCTCCACCTCCGCGACCTCGCAGGTGTTCTGCGCCGTGATCGCGGTGATGGCCGTCATCGCGAAGCCCCCCAGCACGGTCACCGTCTTGATGTCCGCTTGGATCCCCGCGCCACCGCCCGAGTCGCTGCCCGCGATGATCAACACCCGGGGCGGCTTCGCCTCGTCATCCATGCTCACGCTCATCTGACCCTCAGAGCAAAGCGAGCCGAGCGCCGCAAGGGGGATCTCGCGTGGCTCGGCACGCACCAGCACCGAACGGCGTCAGCGCCGATTGACCTGACCCGCGGCGCGAGATATCCCGCGGCCGATGCGCGCTACCGGCTGGCTCTTCCTCGTCCCGTCCCTCCTGCTCGCCTGCGCCGGCAGTCCGCCGCCACCCGCCAACACGGCGGCGCCGGAGGTCACCGCGGAGGAGCTGACGGGGAAGCCAGGACACCTGACGCTCGGTCAGCTCAGCATGACCCACGGCGACAAGACCATCACCCTCCACCCCGACGGTCGCGTGGGGCTGATGGGCGGCGCTGAGCTCGGCACCCTCGAGCGCAGCGGGCGCTTCGTGAACGCGAGCGGGGAGGTGCTGGCCGAGTTGACGGAGGAGGGTGAGATCATGACGGGTGAGGACGACTACCTCCCGCTGCGCCTGAACCAGGACGGCGAGCTGCACGTCCTCGATCGGGATCAGCGGCTCCACATCCTGGAGGACGGGCGCCTCAGCGATCCATCCATGGAGGTGACCTTCACCGGCGTCACGCCCGAGACGCGGCGCGCCGCGATGTTCCTCTTGGTGATGGCTGCCTACCCCATCAGCTCCAGATGAAGCGGCTCGCGCTCGCGCTCTCACTGCTGCTCACGGCCTCAGCGCACACCGCGAGCGCCGCTCCTGAAGCGTCACCCGCCGCGGCTCCGAGTGACGCGGCTCCGAGTGACGCGACGCCGCGCGCTGCGAAGCCCCAACGCAAGCCGAACGCCAAGCGCCAAGCGGACGCCAAGCAGCGACCGAACGCCAAGCGCCAAGCAGGCGCCAAGAAGGCACGCGCGCCCGATCCTCACGCGAAGGGTCGCCAGGCGGCGGTGGAGGCGCTGGTGCGGCGCGCGAAGTCAGCCAAACTGGCTGACGACTTGATGTGGCGCCGCCTGCTGCGCTACCGCGGCACCCTGTTCGGTGGTGTCCGCAGCGAGGCCGACGGCAAGCACTTCTTCTTGGCTGCGGACGGCAAGACGAACCCCGAGGCCGAGCTCGAGGCAACGCTGCGCGCCTTCTTCGACCCGCACTGGTCATCCCCCATCAGCGACCTGGAGCACCCCTACTGCCGCTTCCCGGCGCGGCTCGCCTGGCTCAACGCACGCCTCGGCTTCGACTTCAGCCAGCTGCCGCGCCGTGAGTGCCCCAGGTTCCAAGAGTTCGTCCTTCGCCTCGACGCGGACGCCCTGGTGCTGGTGTTCTCGTCCTATTACCTGAACAACCCCGCGAGCGCCTTCGGGCACACCTTCCTGCGCGTGAACAAGCGCCACCGGGGCGGCGCTCGAGGCGGCGTGGAGCTGCTCGACTATGGCATCGACTACGCCGCGATCGCCGACACCTCGAACGCGCTCATCTACGGCATCCGCGGGCTGACAGGCCTCTTCCCCGGGGTGTTCAGTCAGATCCCGTATTACGTCAAGGTGCGCGAGTACAACGACTACGAGTCGCGCGACTTGTGGGAGTACGAGCTCGACCTCTCCCGCGCCGAGCTCAGCATGGTGATCGCCCACCTGTGGGAGATGGGCTTCAACCACTTCGACTACTTCTACCTCAGCGAGAACTGCTCCTATCACATCTTGGGGCTGCTCGAGGTCGCGAGCCCGCGGCTGAACCTGCTGTCGCGCGTCGGTTGGCCCGTGATCCCGGCGGACACCGTCAAAGCAGCTTACCATCAACCAGGCCTGGTGCGCCGGGTGCACTACCGCCCCTCGAATCGCAGCCAGTTTCACGCGCGGCTCGACTCACTGACGAGCGATGAGCGCGACGTGCTCGCGCGCCTGATGGCAGACGCCAGCGCGCCATTCCCCGCGGAATATGACGAGGCGCGTCAGGCGAAGGTGCTCGACGTGGCGCTCGATCTGTTCGACTTCCAGCTCGCGCGCGACTTGGTGCGCGCGCCAGGCGAGGAGGGGGACCGCATCGGGGCGGAGCGCAAGCACCAGCTGCTGGAGCGGCGCGCGGCCTTGCTCATCGAGAGCGAGGAGCACGTCATGGATCCCCCGCTGAGCAAGATGCCGCATCGGGGCCACGGCTCCACCCGCCTCGGCCTGGGCTCGGGCTACCAAACCGAGCGCGGCTACCAACATCGCTTGAACCTACGGCTCGCGCTCCACGACCTCGCGGATCCAAGCGCCGGCTACCCCGATTTCGCCGCCATCGAGTTCTTACCGCTCGAGCTCCGCTATCAGGTGGAAAATCCCTCCGTTTCGCTCGAGCACCTGAGCCTGGTGAAGATCACCTCGCTGTCCCCGCTCGGGCGCTTTCAAGGCGGTTGGTCATGGGCCCTGAACGTCGGCGCGCGGCGGACTTACGACGCGGGCTGCGACGGCTGCCTCTCGGGCGTGCTCCAGTTCGGCGCGGGCTTCGCCGTGGCCCCGTTCGGCGACGCGCTGACGACCTGGGTGCTCGCGGACGCGCGGCTGCTCGCCCCGGTGGATCGCGACGGCTTGTTCGACTGGCTGCGCGCCGGCATCGGCCCCACGGGTGGGCTGCGCCTGCGCCTCACGGAGGACCTCGCGCTGCTCGGCGCGGGCGAGCTCAGCTACCTGCCGGCTCAAGAGCCGCACTTCACCTGGCGCGGGGACGGCACGCTGCGCTGGCAGTTGGTCAGGGATTTTGCCTTGAGCCTCGAGGGCAGCCTCTCCCCCGAGTCGCGGTCGGCCCACGCCATGAGCCTGATGTACTTCTAGCGCTGACTATCCAGACCGCGCCAGATCGTGAGGTACATTCACTATCTATGGTGCGGACCACAAAAAACGAACCGCGCCAATCCGAATCGTGAGGCGTACTCACTACCCAGGTGGCGCGGCTCGCCCACGCGGGCATCAGCCCGCCTGGATCGCCTGATACCGCGGCTCAGATGACGCTACGGCTCAGCTTACACTGCAGCTCAGCTTACAGTGCAGCTCAGCTTACAGTGCAGCTCAGATGATGTGAGTGCAGGCGAGGGACTTGTCCTCCTTCAGCACCCGCAGCACGTTCTCGCTGATCTCGGCGTCGCTCGCGGCGGCGCTCGAGAACACCGTCTTGAACTGACGCTGCAGCGAGCGGCCCACGGCCTTGGCGCTCTTACAGCCCGCGACGCTCGTGAGCCCCGCGATGGTCGCGCCCTTGCCGCGCGCGGCGTCCTTGGCCAGCGCCGAGCGGTTCGTCTCCACGAACACCGCCGCGCTGCCGCCAGAGTAGCCGGAGCCATCGCAGTTGCTGGTGCCCGAGGTGATGCCGAACGTCTGAGTCCCTGACGTACCGTTGGTCGTCGCCGCGAAGATCTGCGTGATCTCGTTGCTGGGCTCGAACAAGAGGCTGCCGAGGCCACAGCCCGCGGAGCCATACCCCGAGCTCTTGCGGAGGCCCGCGCTCTCCTCGAACGAATCATCCGTCTCGGCCACTGCCTGTGACGTCAGGCACAGCAGCGCCGCACCCACCAATGCTCCAAGCTTACGCATCCTAGAAACCACCTTTCGTGAGCGAGCCCAACGCCCGCGCGGCGAGGCTAGCGCCTCCACCCTCGCCCCGTCAACCCAAGCCGTCAGTCGAGCGTCATAGGCCTCCTGAAGGGCGGTGGGCGCCTCGGGCGCACCCAGCCGAGCATCGCCTCCACGCCCAGGCGCCGCCCGGTCAGCTTCACGAGCTTCTCATCACCGCCCTGGCTCATTCCCACAGAGAAAATATGATCGCGCAGCAGGGCGCTGGCTGAGCGCCCGTCACCCGACGCGGTGCTCGCGGCGTACGTCAGCGAGCCTGACGCCAGGCCCTGCGCCGCTCGGCCAGAGGTCGCACCCCGAGCACCAGGCGTCGCATCCTGCGACTGCTTGGCACCCGTCTTACCTGGGTGACTCGCCGGTCGATTTTTTTGGGGGTTCGCCCCCACCGCGAGCACCTCGAGGATCTGCGTGCCGACGAGCGCGCCGAGCGCTTCGCACTGGGAGACGAGCGGCGCGCGGAGCAGGCGCGGGTGCTCCGTCCACAGCAACATGCCGTCGACGCCCGTGAGGCGCCGGTGCAAGCCGGCCGCGGTGCGCACCAGATCTTGCTGAGGGTTCTGCAGCGCGCGCTCTTCGAAGGCCGCCCAAGCGACGTGACGGCGCGCCTCGAACAGCGCGCGGGCGCGCGCGTTCGCCGCGGCGCGCTCAGCGTCGCGGGGGGACAGCCCCAGGCGCTCCTTCAGCACCTGGGAGTCGGCGAGCAGCGCGGTGAACGCGAAGGCGACGCCCGCATCGAACGCCGGCTCACTCAGGCCCAGCGCGCCGGGGTAGCCCTGCAACAGTGGGTCCGTTTCACTGACGGAGTCGCGCAGCGCCGCGGCGGAGAGCTCACGCAGCGCCGCCTCGTAGCCGGCGCGCCCGGCGACCGAGGGCGCCTGGGGCACCGCCGCGAGCGGCAGCTCGAGATCGCGCGCCACGCCTTGGACGAAGGGCGGGAGCCGCTCGGCGGGGAACCAGGGAGCGGGGCTCGAGGTCGCGCGCTCGAGCAGCCAGTCGGCGTGCTCCGCCGCCAGGCGCGGGGGGCGCGCCGCGACCCTCATGCGATGCACGAGCGCCTGGAGCTCTCGCTCAGTGCCACGAACGAAGCGCTGGGTCAGGCCGCGGGTGCGCTCACCCGGCAGGTGGCGGAGCCTCATCAGCGCGCGGAAGGTGTCCTCACCCAGCTCGCGCGCCGCGACGCGACGGCGCAACAAGAGCCGCGTGGTCAGCGGCGCCACGGCTTCATGGCGCGTCAGCCGCGACTGCCACGCGGCGTCTCGCAGCTTGGCGTCGGGTGAGGTGACGAGCTCCGTCAGTTGAGCTGTCGTGAGCGGCTCCCCATCGAGCACCGCTTGGGAGCGCTCGCGGATCGCCTCGGTGAGCGCGCGAGTCTCGGCGTCGGACTCGAGGCGCGCGCCGAGCGCGCCGAGCTGCCACAACAGCCGCCGCCGCGGGGTGAGCAGCGCCTCGTGGTACTCGAGCAGCCGCTCCGCCTCGAACAGCACCCGCGCGACCTCCTGATGAGCCGCGGCGCGCGCCGCCTCGGGAGCGTCGCCCGCCTCGAGCGCCGAGTAGCGGAGCCAGAGGCGACGGTGCTCATAGGCTAGCTCCGTGAGCTGCCGCCGCGCGGCGGCGCGCGAAGGCACCGCCTCGAAGCGCTCCTCGGGCGCGCGCACCACGCAGCCACACGGCGCCACCGCGAGCAGCCCCAAGAGCGCGCGGCGGCTGCACCTCACGGCAGCGCTCCGCAGCTCGGCGGGCGCCCCGCCGTGCCCCGACCGCAGCGCACCGGGCCGTGACAGGTATAGCGCCCATCGTCACAGCTCAGGGTGCAGCTGAGCGCGCACCACTCCGCCTCCTCCTCACCTCCGACGTCGCTCCCGTCGCCCCCTGCGTCACCACGCCCCTCCGATGGCTCGGCGCCCGCCTCGGCGTCGCCCCAGTCACTCGCGTCACCCGAGCCCGCGTCATCCAGCTGATCCGCGTCACCCGAGCCGGCATCTGACGGTGCCTCATCGCCCAGCACGCAGAGCGTGGCGCGCGCCTCACCGCACGGCGCGCCGGGGTACGGCCGGTGCGGCGGCGGCCCGGCGTCGCGCGCAGAGCTGGGCTCCTCCTCCAGGTCGATCGGGATCGCCGACTGCACGATCTCGCAGCCGACCAGCGCGCTCAGCAAGCCAATGGATAGCCAGCGCACCTCAACCCCGCGCGCGCTTCTTGAGGGAGAGCCGCGGCTTCGCCGCCGACTTCGCAGGCTTCGCGGCGGGCTTCGCCGCCAAGCCACGATTCGTACGAACCACTGACTTGGCCGTGGGCTTCGCCGCGCGCGCTCTCGGTGACGGGGAGCCGTCTGTCGCACGGCCGCCTGTCGTACGGCCAGCTGACTTGGCCGCCGCGCGCCGCGCTTCGGCGCGCGCGGCGCCTCGGTCCCGCGCGTGATCGCGCGGCGGGGGCGGCGGTAACACCAGCCGCTTCTCGTCCGGCACGTCCAAGCTCACGCCGCCAAGCTGCCCGCTGCGCAAATCCGTGAGGAAAATACGCGCGGCCTTGGTCAGGTCCACCTCACCGCCGCGCACCAGGCAGCCCCGCGCGCGGCCCAGCGCCACCAGCAGCAGGTGGGTGTCCACCGAGCGCTGCCGCTCGAGGGCGCCGACGACGTCGAACACCCCGAGCGGCGCTGCCCCAACCCCCAAAACCCCTGGATCCCCAAGCGAATGACTGGGCGGGAGCTCCCCGCTCGACCCACCCGAGGCGCCCTCGCTCGGCTCGGCCCCGCGGGCCTCCCACACGCCGTCGCCCGCCGCCTTGCCCTGACTCGGCGCCTCACCACGCAGCGCCGCTTCGATGAGCGGCCCGTAGCGCTCCACCAAGCGCGCTGGGTAGCGCTGCGCGAGCAGCCCCAGGCCGTAGCGCGCGACGCTCTCCACCTCGAGGGTGATCTCCTTGATGGCGCCGCTCAGCGCGAGCCGGGTCGCGGCCTCTTGATCGTCGAGCCGCGGCCACAGCACGCCGGGCGTGTCCACCACCGAGAGATCGTCCGTCGCCTCACTGCGCTGCGTGCGCTGGGTCACCGCCGGGCGGTTCTCCACCTTCGCGACCTTGCGGCGCACCAGGCTGTTCAACAGCGTGCTCTTGCCCACGTTCGGGATCCCGACCACCAGCGCCGACGTGGGGCGGCCCGGGCGGCGCCTTGGCAAGGCAACCTGACGACACAGACCGAGCAGCCGCGCCGCGTCCGCCTGGCGGCTCGCCACCAGCGCGACGGCGGCCTGACCGCGCCGCGCGTAGTGCTGAAGCCAGGCGTCGGTCACCGCGGGATCAGCCAAATCTGCCTTGGCCAACACCCGCACCACGGGTGCTCGTGAGGTGAGCTGACCAAGCATGGGGTTGTGACTCGAGCGCGGCAACCGGGCGTCGAGCACCTCGATCACCACGTCCGTCTGGCGCATGGCCTCGCGGATCTCCCGACGGGCCTTGTTCATGTGCCCGGGGAACCAGTTGATGCGCATCGCGCACTTCTGCCAGCACCCGGGGCACCTGGCCAGGGGAACCACCCCGCTCAGGGGCTCACGTAGCCCTGCGACCCAGTGAGGCTCAGTGGAGCAGCGGCGCCAGGCTCTCGCAGCGCTCGGGCCACGCGCGCTTCGCTTGCGTGGGCCTCCGCCCGAGCCAGCCGGCGAGGCGGATCCGCTCGTCCAAGCTCAGGCCCTGGAACGCGACCGCCATCCCCAACGCCATCGCGCCCGCGACGCACCGCCGCTCGGCCCGCTGCACCTCACCAAAAATCTGCAGCTCACCGCCGCGCCAGCTGATGCCCGGCTGCACGCACACCACCAGCTCCTCCCCCACCGAGAGCGGCTCCGGCGTCTCGATCCACGCGCCCGTGCGGCTCAGATCGAGCGCCCACCCCAGCTCCGGCGCCTCACTGTGGCCCGCGATCAGCCCACACGGCAGCTCCACCGCGCGACGCGCCCCGCGCCGCCATCCTCGGTCCTTCACTCAGCACCTCCTTGCCTGCGCACATCATGCTACATGCGCGCACCCTGAGTGAAATACCTGGTCAGAACCGCACGGCGACGACCTGCGTCTGGCCCGCGTTCACCCGCACGGAGCGCACCTGGCGCCCATTGGGCCCCACGAACACCACCGTGTGGTTCCCCGGCGCCACGCTCACGACCTTGGGGGTGCTCCCGAGCGGCCTCCCATTCACCAGCACGTTGGAGGCGGGCACCGAGTTGATCCGCAAGGTGCCCTTCCCCGCAGCTGCGGCGGCCGGCGCGGCGCCCGTTTTGGCGACGCCTGGCGCAGCGCCCGTCTTGGGGGCGGCCGCCTTCGGCGCTGGCCCCGAGGCGGGGGTGGGCTTGGCCGCGGGTGTATCCGCAGGGAAATCCGTGGCGCTCAAGGCCCCGGTCGCGGTCGCCTCCGCGCTTGGAGCCGCGGCGCCGGGCTGCTCGCTCGGCGGCTCCGCGCCGGGCTGCGCTGCCTCGCCAGGCTGCGCTGCCTCACCAGGCTGCGCTGCCTCGCCGGGCTCGGCGCCCGCGCTCGCCACGGCCTGGCCGCCGCTGGCGGGGACCATATCCACACGCAAAACAGCATCCTCGCCGCGCGCGACGTTCACCACCAAGTCCGTCGTGGTTTGGTAGCCAGGCGCCTGAACCCGCACGAACTGAGGCCCCACCGCGAGGTTGGCGAGGCGGCACGGCGAGGCTTCACAGCTCAGCTGACCGTTCACGAAGATCTTGGGAGCGTCCACCGCGGCCTGCCCGGGACCAGCGACGCTGATGATGAGCTCCCCCGGGCCACCCCGCAGCGCCCGGGCCGCAGCGCCCAGCGCCACCAACGTGAGCGCGAGCGCCCCCAGCCCCACCCAGAGCCCGACGCGCGAGCTGGGCTTATACGGCGGGATGCTGTGCTGTGTGGGGATGCCGTGCGGTAGGGCGCTGCGCTGCGTGGGGATGCTGTGCGGCATCACCGCGGGGGGCGCGACTTGCGGCTCTTGCGCCACCACCACCGAGGGGACGGCGGGCGCAGGGGGCACACTAGGGCCAGGTACACTGACTGCCGACGCGGCCAGCGCGGCGATGGCCCCAGGAACGGCGGGCAGCGTGGGCGGAACGCTCGGCGGAGGCAGGGCACCTGACGCCCCGATGGGGCGCAGCGAATCCAGCTCGACCACCCGCGTCGGCGCGTCGTCGGCCTCATCGTAGTCCGAGGGGATGATGGGCCCGAGGCCCACCTGCGTCGGCTGCTGCGGGCGGAGGGGCATGGGGCCGCGCGGCGGAGCGCTCGGCGAGCTGCTCGCGCCCAGCATTTGCGGTGCCGGCAACTGAGGGAGCGGATCCCAATCGCCGAAGTCGTCCTCCTCGGCGACGTTCGCCGGCGCGCTGGGCTGTTCGTGGAGATTGGGTGGAGGGGCAGCCAGCGGTTGAGTGTGCTGAAGCCGCGGGGTACTAGGCGCTGCCTGCGCACCACCCACCGCGGTGGGCGCCGACGGCCACTGCTGCTCGGGACCGCGGCTCGAGCTGGGGTCAGGCGCTCCCCCTGGCAGGCCCCCCCAAGGCACGGCCGCGGGCGGTGGCGGCGCCCCAGCGGAGGTGGCGGGCATCGCCGCGAGCCCTGGCGCGACCAGCGGCGGGAGCGGGTTCACGCGCTGACTCGGCGGCGGGAACCGCAAGCTAGGTGGCGCCGGAGGACCCGACGAGCGCGGGGCGCTACTCAACGCAGACGACCTGAGCGATGGGGGCGGCGGGGGGCCCGCCGAATGGGGCGCGCTGCGCAGCGAAGGCGGAGGGGGCGGCGGCCCAGCGGAAACGGGCCCCGAACGCGGGGGGGGTGGGGGTGGCGGAGCAGCTGAGTGGGGAGCCGAGCCGGGGCTCCGCAAGCTCGGCGGCGCCAAGCCCACCTGGGTGGGCCGCGGCGGAGGGGGCGGCGGCGGGAGCCGACGCGAGGGTGGGCCATCGCTACCCGACGCGGGGAGCGGCTGACTCCAGGTGGCGGAGTCCTCGGAATCGCGCGGATCGCTCATGGGCAACACGTGGCGCGACGAGACGTCGCAGCGCCCCATGGTGTCGCAGAAACGCCCTCTGGACGCCAGACGGAAGCCTCTCGCCGGCGCCCAAGTTCAAGCCAGGCCGCAAGGTTCTACGAGACGCGGCCAGCCGAGCGGCTCAGCGACACTCCTTCGGCGCGACGGCCTCCGTGACCTGGTCGCACACCACGCCATTGACACGGCAGGAGACGAGCTTGTTGCTCCCGCACAGCGGGTTGCCTGGCCGGTTGAGACCAGCGAAGCCCTTGCCGCCCGGGCAGTTGAGGAAAGTGGAGCCACAGACCGGCGCCGCGCCGTACTGACTTGGGTTGCCTTCCTCACTACCGCTGCAGTCGTAGTCATACGACTCACCGCCCACCATCGGCGTGTAGGGCGTACCGAAGTACCGGGTCTGCCCCGGGTTCACGTCAACGTTGTCGTCGTTGCAGTCACCACCTTGGGTGACCCAAACGTCGCCCCCGCTCAGCGGTGGCTCGTCACATGACCTCACCGCCCCGCTGTCGCGCCCATAACCATCGCCATCACGGTCAGGATACCAGAACACTTCAGCGCAACCCCCAGTGCCCGCGGCACCCGCAGCGCCACCCGTACCCGCGGCACCACCCGTGCCCGCCGCACCGCCTGTGCCCGCGCTACCGCTAGTCCCCGCAGCGCCCGCGGCACCACCAGCGCCCGCAGCGCCGCTCACACCACCTGCGCCAGCAGTACCCGCAGCGCCCGCTGTACCCGCGGCTCCAGCAGCACCCGCCGCACCGCTCGCACCCGCGACGCCGCCCGCGCCCGCAGCGCCTGGAGTGCCCCCAGTCCCACCGCTGCCACTCACGCCCGCGGTGCCACCCGCTGCGCCGCTCGCGCCGGCTCCAGCGTCACCCCCCGTCCCTCCATTGCCACCACCTGCGGTGCCACCCGTGCCCCCCTGGCCACCGCTGAACTCACCGCCAGAGCAAGCAGCGAGCAGACACAGGAGCGGGAGCACGCAAAGTGAGCTTCTCAAGGTGGACCTCATGCAGCGTCTATTGCAGCCAATGTACCAGCACCCCCAAGGTACCACATCCCGCGTTCAGTCTCTGGCCGTGCCCCCCTTCGCATCGCCCACCTCCGTTTCCTCATGCTTTTCAGCACTCACGTCGAGGGGCGCTACCTCGAGGTATTCGCCCGACGTAGCTGTCGTTCACCGACACCCCGGACGCTGTAGCCAGGGGGCGACACCTGTGTCGCAGCCGCCTCACCGCGCACGTCAATATCTATACGGATATCATCGCGCGCATCACCGGTCGACGCATCGACGAACGCAGCGGATCCCTCCTCAACCCTCCTCCACCCTCGTCAGCCGCAGCACCACCTGCGCGGCGCGCGCGCTCGCCTCCAAGTCCACCTCGAGGCAGAGCGCCCAGGCGAGGTCCTCCTCCGGATCCACCAGCGCGCGCCGCGCGCGCCAATGGGAGCCTTGCGCCTGCACCACGAGGTGCGCTGGGCTGCGCGCCTTCGGATCCGTGCGGATCTCCCCGTAGGCCTCGAAGTACGGCGCGAGCGCCTGCGCCAGGCGCTCCTCCGTCCAACGCACGCCGTCCGCGTCCAACGCCTCACCCGAGGGCGCCTCCGCCAAGTCGCTCAGGTGGCTCAATGCCGCGTGGTAATCCTGCCGCGCCAGCTGCTGCACCAGGCGCCACGCGGCGTTCTGGAGCAGCGCCGTGAAGGCGCGGCGGTCACTCGTGATGTCGCGCTCCGCCGGCGGCTCCGGGGCGCGCTCGAGGGGGCGCTCGCCGCTCAGCGCCTCCCACTCGGCGAGCAGGCTCGCGTCCACGCGGCGGAGCTCGGCGCCGAGCCACAGCACCACGTCATCCACCGCTTCCGTGCGGTAACGCTCGGGCACCATCTGATTCAAGGCGCGGTAAGCGTCCGAGAGGTACCTGAGCAGCACGCCCTCCGCGCGGGAGAGCCCGTACGTCTTCACGTAGCCGTTGAACGTCTCCCCCTGCTCGTACAGATCGCGCACCACGCTCTTCGGCGTCACCGCGTGCGCCACCGCCCAAGGGTAGCGCTCACGGAACACCTCGTACGCGCCGTAGATGAAGTCGGCCTCCGGCTTCGGGTACGTCACCTGATCGAGCCGCGCGAGGCGCTCCTCATACTCCACGCCCTCCGCCTTGAGCTCCCGCAAGAGCCGCTCGCGCGCCACCGCCACCTGACGCAGCAGCACCTGGGTCGGCTGCTCCAGCACCGACTCCACCACGCTGAGCAGACTCAGGGCGTAGTTTGGGTCCTCTGGATCGAGCGCCCCGATCGCCTCCACCGCGAACAAACCGAGCGCGCGGTTCAAGGAGAAGTCATCCTGGAGATCGCCCGCCAGGCGCGGCCCCTCCGGCGTGAGCACCACGATGTGCGCGTCGATCAGCGAGCGCAGCAGCGCGATCGCCTCACGCCCCTGCGCGCGCTGCCTCACCCGCGGCTCATGACTCGAGGCGATCAGCCGCTTCAATGCCTGACAGCCATCCTGACCACGCCCCAGCACCGAGAGCAGCATGCCGTGGCTCACCCGGAAGCGGGAGACCAGCGGCTCCGGCTCGCCCTGCGAGAGCCGCGTCAGTGTCTCCCCGCTCCACGGCACGTAGCCGCGCTCCGGCGGCTTCCTTAGGTGAAGCTTCTTGTTCTTCTTCGGGTTCTCGGCGGCCTTGGCGCGGATCCGGATGTTCTCCACCACGTGCTCGGGCGCCTGCACCACCACGCTGCCCTGAGTGTCGAAGCCGCGGCGCCCCGCGCGCCCGGCGATCTGCTGGAACTCACGCACCGTGAGCAGCGTCGTCTTGTCGCCGTCGAACTTGCAGAGCTGGGTGAACAGCACGGTGCGGAGCGGGATGTTCACCCCCACGCCGAGCGTGTCCGTCCCGCAGATCAAGCGGAGCAGGCCGCGCGCCGCCAGGCGCTCCACCAGGCGCCGATACTTCGGCAGCATCCCGGCGTGGTGCACGCCAATTCCATGAGGTAAAAAGCGCGCCAGCTCCTTACCGAACGGGCTGTCGAGCCGCGTGCCCTTGAGCTCGTCCCTCAAGATCTGCTTCTCGGCCTTGGTGAGGAAATCCAAGCTGGTCAGGCGCTGCGCCTCCTCGCTCGCCGCGCGCTGCGAGAAGTGCACGATGTAGACTGGCGCCTTCCCCTGGGAGAGCAGCTCTTGAATCGTCTCGAGCAGCGGGCGCTCGCGGTACTCGTAGTCGAGCGGCACCGGACGCTCGCGGGTGCGCACCAAGGCGGCGGGCTGACCGGTGAGCTGCGTCAGCTGCTCCACGTAGCGCTCCGGCTCCGCCAGGGTGGCGCTCATGAGCAGGAACCGCGCCTGAGGCAGGGTGATGAGCGGCACCTGCCAGGCCACCCCCCGATCCCGATCGCCATAGAAATGGAACTCGTCCATCACCACGGACTGCACGTCGGCTGCCTCACCCTCACGCAGCGCCAGGCTCGCGAGGATCTCCGCGGTGCAGCAGATGATCGGCGCGTCGCGGTTGATGCTCGCGTCCCCCGTCATCATCCCGACCCGGCTCGGCCCGAACAGCCGCGCCAGGTCGAAGAACTTCTCGCTCACCAGCGCCTTGATCGGCGCGGTGAAGAACGCGCGCTCGCCGCGCGCCAGCGCGTAGAAACAGGCAGCCAGCGCGACCAGTGACTTGCCCGAGCCGGTCGGGGTGTTGAGCACCACGCTCTTCCCCGCGAACAGCTCGAGCACCGCCTCCTCCTGCGCCGGGTACAGCGTGAGGCCGGTCTCCTCCACGTAGGCGAGGAAGGCCTCGAGCAGCGCGTCCTCAGTCGCTTGCGAGGCGTGGCGCGGGAGCCGACGCCCGAGCGGCGCGAGCTCCTCGGGCGTGGCCGCGCTCGGGGCGGCTTCGGTCATGGCTCAGGCTCGCCGCGCGGGCATTTCGTCAGGTCAATGGCCCACACCGGTCGACGAGGACCTACTCGTCCTCGTCCTCGACGGGCTGTGGGCCGGGGACGATGTGGGCGATGTCGGGATCCACGCCCTCTTCGGTGGGTGTCGCGGTGTCGCGCTCGGCGCGCCGCTCCGCTCGCTTCACCGCCTTCTCCTGCTTGCGCTCCGCTCGCTCACGCTCGCGCTGACGCTTGGCAAAAGTGACGTTTCCTCTCAATGTGACCTCCTCGGCTAGTGGGCCCAGCGTACGGCGCGGCGCCCAGCTCGAGCCGGGAGCCCACCCTCACGGGAGGGCGGCCGTATCCTCTGCTCGGCGTGGACGAGGAGCCCTGCCACCTTCCGGTGCCGTCCCGCGAGCGCTTGGCGCCGGCCATACCACATCCACCCCAGAGCGCCCGCCAAACCCCCAATCCCCACACCGCAGCGAACGATTTCAGCGAAATCGCGCAGTTTTATCGCCAGATTCTTTGACCACGCATGGCTTGCGCGATCCTGCGCGACCTCGAGCCGCAAGCCAGGGTGGGGCTCGGCTCCTGACGGCTCACGGAGATGGGCCCGGCGTGACCTGCGGCTGGATGCCGCGCGTCAGGTAGGCAGCGCGATGATAGGTTTCTCCGGCCCGTTTGCTCGCGGTGGGCTCGCAGGGGCTGAGGGAGCCACCCAGCGGGGGCGAACCGGCTCTTCGACGCCTCCGGAGACCCCCCGACGCTGTTCAGGGCCAGACGGAGACGCTCATGAGGACGAGGACCGTCCCACAGCGACGCCCCACACATGAACCGCGCCTGACAGTGACCCGATTTCGTGCACGAAGAGGGAGTCGAACCCCCAACCCTAGAAGCATCCAGCGCGCGGCCCCGCCTTTGCATGACGTAACGTCATGTTTCTGCCGATTGAGGACCTCACCGCCCCTGCGGCTGCCGACCCCCGCCCCGCGTGGCTGCGCAAGGGGTTCCGGCCGTTCTTCCTTGGGGCGGCGCTGTTCACCTGGCTGACTATCCCGGCGTGGGCGCTGAGCTTCACGGGCCACGCGCCGTCCCAGGTCGCGAACATGGGCTGGCACGCTCACGAGATGCTGTTCGGGTTCACCGCGGCGGTGATCGCCGGCTTCCTGCTCACGGCGGTGACCAACTGGACGCAGCGTGACACCGTGACCGGCTACCCGCTGCTCGCGGTGTTCTTGCTCTGGGTGCTGGGGCGCGTGGTGTGGCTCCTGCCCGACCTGAGCCCCGCGCTGCGCGCGGTGGTGGACGGCGCCTTCTTACCCGTGGTGGCGATCGCCATCGCGCGGCCGATCCTCGCGGCGAAGAACACGCGCAACCTGCCGATGGTGGGCATCCTCGCGCTACTCTCGATCGCGAACATCGCCTGGCACGTGGGGATTATCATGGATGCCTCCGTGGTGACGCGGCGGGCTCAGATGGGCAGTTTGGCTGTCATCTTGCTGCTCATCGTGATCATGAGCGGGCGCGTGTTCCCCATGTTCACGCGAAACGGCATCCGCGATCCTCGGGTGGAGGGCTCGCCGCGCGCCGACAAGCTGAGCGCCGCGTTGATGCTGCTGGTGGTGCTCGGCGAGGTGACGGGCGTGATCGACGCCTGGCCGAAGCTCGCGGCGGGGTTATTCGGTGTGCTGACGATCTCGCTGGTGTGGCGGAGCCTGGGGTGGCGCACGCACCGCACCTCGTCAGTGCCGCTGGTGTGGGTGCTGCACGCGGCGCACCTGTGGCTCATCATCGGGGTGGCGCTGCGCGGGCTCAGCGCGCTGGGGCTCGCGCCGGCGACCTTGGCGCTCCACGCCTTGACCGTGGGGTGCCTGGTCACGGTGTGCTTCGGGATGATGGCGCGGGTGAGCCTGGGGCACACCGGGCGCATGCTGTCGGCGCCGACCACCGCCACCGCCTGCTTCTGGCTCTTGATGGTCGCGAGCTGGGTGCGGGTGCTCGGGCCGCTCGTGGCGCCCACGCAATACTTCGTGTGGGTGCTCATCTCGGGCACGCTGCTCAGCCTGGCGGCGCTGGCGTTCGTGATAGGTTACGCGGTGGTGCTGACCAGCCCGCGGGTGGATGGTCGGCCAGAGTGAGCGGGGTGCTACGCTGCGCGCGATGGCACTCCCCTCCGCGCGTCGCCCTGCTTCGCTGAGTCGTTCGGCTCCCTGTCGGCTCGTCGTGGCCGGGGCGCTCGCCTCGCTCGTTGGCTGCGGCGGCGAGGACACCGCGACCAACCAGGGCTTCGGGGGCACGAGCGGCGCGGGGGGCACCAGCGCGGGGACGGGCGGCGTGGGCGCCAGCGGTGGGCTCGCTGGCAGCGCGGGGACGGGCGGGTCCGCCGGGGCGGGAGGCCTGGCGGGGGCAGGAGGCGTGGCTGGGGCAGGAGGCGTGGCTGGGGTTGGGGGCGCGTCACCTGACGATCGGTTCGCGCGCTATTTCCACGATGAAATCGCCTCGCCCATCACCCAGGGCGTCCTGAGCCGCGCCCAAGCCATCCGCGCGGCGCGCCCAGGCGCCGCGGAGGACGTGTTCATGAAGGTGGGCGCCTCCGGCACCGTGAGCACCCACTTCCTCTACTGCTTCGCCGGCCCCGCGCGCCCGGGCTACCGCCTGGAGCTCGCGGAGCACACCGAGCTCCTGCCCGGCATCGAGTATTTCCGCGGTGGCAACGCGGCAGGCGCCACCCCCTTCGACCGCGCCACGCTCGCCGCCGTCGTCGGGCGCAGCGCGAGCTGGGCCATCACTGGTAACCCCTCCCCGCTCGACCAAGAGATCGCCGCCATCAACCCGCGTTTTGCCTTCGTCAACTACGGCACCAACGACATGGGGCAAGGCGCCACGCACTTGAGCGCCCTGTTCCCCTTCTACGACCACCTCGCGACCTTGCTGGATGAGCTCGAGGAGCAAGGCATCATCACCATCGTCTCGGGGTTGAATCCGCGCGGAGACAGCGCGGTGGCCGCGCGCTGGGTCCCCACCTACGACGTGGTGACGCGCGGCTTGGCCGAGGCTCGTCAGCTGCCCTACCTGAGCCTCTACCTGCTGGTGAAAGATCTACCCAATCAGGGCCTCATCTCGGACGGCATCCACGGCAACGCTTACTCGAGCGGCGGCACCCAACCCTGCGTGTTCGAGCCGCCTGGGCTCCAGTACAACTACAACCGGCGCAACCTCGCGAGCATGCAGGCGCTGGACGCGCTGCGCCGCGGGGTGCTCGAAGGCGAGCCCGCGCTGGTCACGCCGCCTGCCGGGTACCAGGGGCGCGGCACCGCCGCCGATCCGCTGATCATCGATCGCCTCCCGTTCACCCATCACGGCGACAGTCGCGCCAGCGCCGAGTCGCAGATAGACAGCTACCCTGGCTGCAACGCCAACCAGGACGAGTCCGGCCCGGAGGTGGTGTACCGCCTGGAGCTCACGGAGACGACGTCGCTCCGCGCGGTGGTGCTCGATCGCGGCGACGTGGACATCGACCTACACCTGCTCAGCGCACCCAGCGGTGACGCCTGCCTCCAGCGCGCCGACCGCGCCATCCAAGTGACGCTCGGCCCCGGCAGCTACACCTGGGTGCTGGACAGCTTCGTCGCGAGCGGCGTCGCGCGGAGCGGTGAGTACCTGTTCGCCTTGCTCGAGTGCGAACCAGGGGACCCCGATTGTTAGTCTGTCGCAGGCAGCGGCGACGATAAGTCAGTTATCCATCTTCGAGCGCCGCTCACCACGGAGCGCGGACGCGGTCCCCATCGATGCAGCGAACGGGAGGTGGGGGCGAATCATCACTCTGATGGAGCCATGATCCGGTGGGAGGTAGTGGCGGAATCATCATTCGCCCTTACTTGAGCGCCGTGAGGAGCGCGGCTGCCTCCGCTTGGCGATAGCCGCCGTAGCGCCCTTCGGCGAAGGGGGTGAGCGCGGCGCGCGCCTCGGCGTGACGCCCCAAGCGCACCAGGCACAGGGCGCGGTTGTACGCCGCCTCCGTCGCGAAGCGGCCACGCGGGTGCTCCTTCAAGTAGGCGTCCCACAGCGCGAGGGCTCGCGCGTGATCCTGTGCGCCGAAGTGGGCTCGATGCGCCGCCAGGTAGCGCTGGTGGGCTAGGTCCGCCTCACTGACTGAATCTGGATCCGGTGTTTCAGTCCCCGCCATGCGCTTGGCCGAATCGTCAGCTTCACCCTCTTTAGCTGCTGGTGCGCCCGTGGGACTTGGTGCTTTGCCAGCCGGCGCTTTAGCGGAGGCGACCTTCGCCGCGCCCGACAGCTCACCCGCCGATGGGGCGTGATGACCAGGTAGGGGCAGGCCCCTGTGCCTGCCCCCTTCAGGAGCTTGGGGATCACCGCTTGGCGCTTCAGCTAAATCATCAGCTGATGTGTCTGAATCCGCTCGAGCCTTATCGTCAGGTAACGTATCTACGCCGTCCGCAGCGCCTGGGGTCTCGTCCTCAGGCGATGGATCCTCATCGGCGGGCGCTGCTCCCAGGGGATCGGGGGGTTGGGTAGCGCCGGGCGTGACGCGCGGCTGGGCCCCAGCGCCTGGGTCCACCTGGGGCGCCTCCGCTGAGGTCACCCCCAGCGCGCTGAGCGCGCGCTGAGCCACCTGAGGCAGCACGCCGCTCACCTGCGCGGCCGCCGCGCTGGCGACGAACACCGCCGCGAGCGGCACGCCCACCGCCAAGCGTCGACCGCGCGCGCGACGCGCACCCTGGACCTCGCGCAGGACGCGCGCCCGAGTGAGCTCGCTCGCCGCGGCTCGATCTCCCACCTCACGCAACGCGCGGGTGGCCTCCTTCAGCAGATCATCCTTCACCGCCCACCTCACTCCCTGCCTCGGAGGCCAACAGCTCGCGTAGCTTGCGCTTGGCGTGCATCAGCCGCGTGCGCACGGTGCCCTCCGGGACACCCACGATGGCCGCCGCCTCACGGCTCGTCCGCTCCTCCACCTCACACAACACGAAGGCCACGCGCTGGTCGACGGGGATGGCATCGAGCGCACGGGTGAGCTGCGCCGCGAGCTGACGACGGCGCGCCTCGTGCTCCGGGTCCACGGCGTGCGGCGGCTCCGGCTCGCGCCCGAGGCGCTCCACCGCCGCGCGCCGACGCACCGCCGAGCGCACGTGGTGACGCGCGTGGTTCACCGCGATCGAGATCAAGAAGGTGCGCAGCGACGCGTCGCCGCGATAGCGCCGGATCGCCTTGGGCAAGGTGATGAACACCTCGTGCACCAAGTCCTCCGCCGCCGCCGCGTCCCCGAGCAGCCGCGCGGCGAACGCGCGCACCGCCCGGTGATGCAGGTCGTACACCTCCCCCACCGCCGCCGGCTCGCCCTGCGCCAGCCGCACGACGAGCGGATCACCTGTGGCCGTGGACTCGAGTAGGCGAACGCTCACGCTGGACCAAGTCATACCGGGTGCGCTCAGTGCCCGCACCCACCCCCCGTGTTCAAACGCCGCCACCACCGCGCGGCGCGAGCCCAGCCGTCGCCCCCAATACCCAATGATTTCGGATAGTTACCGGTACGCCACCCGTTCCTGAGCAGACGCTCAACTAGCGCTGAAGTCCTCATTCAGGCCGCACACCTTGAGCACCTGACGGATGTAGGCCTCAGACACCTGGATCTTGCCAGCCTCGCTCTTGCTCACCGTGGTCTGCGCGCGGCGCAGCTTCTTCGCGAGCTGAGCCTGGGTGAGACCTGCGTGGACCCGAGCAGCCTTCAGATCGCGACCCACCTTGGCTCGCACCAAGTCGTCGAACTGTTCGAGCGAGAGCGCTTCGCTCTCGGCCGCGGCGCCTCCGAAATGGCGCAGGTACTCCGCCCGAGGAAGGGCGACGTACTCAGTGCCGTCAATAGTGAGGAGAACGGTGTGGGTAGGTGCCATGACTAGTACGCTTCCTTACGGTCATCAATCGAGGTGACGGTCAACACGTCATCAGCAACCGTGAACAGAATACGATGGACGCCAACGCGGACGCGGTAGATGCCCCGCAGTTTCCCCTTGAGGGCCTTGACGCCAGCGACGTGGGGGTAGTTCGCTAGGTTGTGAACCGCGGCCTGAATACGCACCGCAGCCTGGGCACTCAGCTTCTCAAGGTCCTTCGCCGCAGACTTGGTGACCAAAACCCTCACAAGGACTACTTTATTACTACCATTTTCAGTAGTCGTCAAGCGGTCGCAACGGTGACGATCGACCAGCACGCCTCTAGCGCGAAGCGAGCCAAGCCTCACGTGCGGTGTAGTCAGAACACCTGAATACCAAAGTGGCTCTCGACCGTGAGGTCTTTGAGCTCGGTGGTGCGGGTGCCGGCGCCGGCGAAGAGGGTGAGGGTGCGCGGCACCACCTCCACGCCGAGCAGCGCGCGGGCGCGTTCGATGGGGGTGATGGCGGTGTCGAGGCGCTCTTGCTCGGAGCCGTAGCCCGCGTCGATGGCGCCCCACGCGGGCCCCAGGCGCGCCTTGAGGCCGAGGTGGTAGCCCCACTCGAAGCGCTGCTCGTCACCCCACAGATCGGCGCCGACGTAGGGCACGGAGTAGATGGGCCCCACCTCGAGGCTCACCCCCAGGTGGCTACGCTGACCAGCCGACACCCACGCCATCGGCTGCTGGCGTCCGTTCTTGGCGAGGCTCACGACGCCGATCGCCAGGCCGTCCACCTCCTCCGCGACGTTCACGGCGCCGAGCTGGACCCCGCTGACCCGCCGCGCCACGTTCACCGCGCCGATCTGCGCGCCATCGATCTGCTCGGTCACGTTCACCGCCGCGAGCTGACCGCCGCTCACGGAGCCCGCGACGTTCACGCTGCTGAGCTGGAGCCCGTCTACCCGAGCCCGAGCCACGTTCAGGCCACCTGACAGCTGAGCGCCCGTGACGAAGCTCGCGTAGCTGAACGCGCCGGCGAGCTGCACGCCTTCGACATCCCCAGCGTAGCTGGCGGCGCCGGCGAGCTGAAACCCACTGACAGGACCCTTGACGATACCCACCGCGCCCGCCACCTGGACGCCCTCCGCGCGCCCGCCCACGTAGCCCAGCACGCCGGCGAGCGAGAGCCCCTCGAGGGCGCCGGCGCCCGTCGTCAGCCCCCCGAGCTGAAGCCCCTGCACCTCACCCCCCGCCCAGGCCACGAGGCCACCTAGGTGCAGGCCCGTGGCTCCGTGCTCATGGCGGCTCACCAAGGGATTGAACGAGAGCACCCGCGTCTCGCCGATGTAGCTATAAAAGAGGCCGAGCTCCACCGACACGCTCAGCGACTCGCTGTGGCTATCGAGGGCGATGGGGTGAAACAGGCTGAGGTGCAGCGCGCCTGGGCGGAGCGCTGGGGGTGAGCCTTCAGCGGCTTCGCTGCCTTCACCCTCCGCGTCACTCCTACCGTCCGTTTTGCTGTCTTTTTCCTCTGCAGCGGGTGAAGCGCCACCCACCGCGCTCTCATCAGCGACACTGCCTTCACTGGCAGCGTCCACGGCGCCCTCCGGATCACCCCCCGGGTCTCCCTCGCCCTGCTTGGCAGCGCCCTCCCCCGCCAGCTGCGCGAGCAGCGCGCGCGCCTCGTTGCGCACCAGGTTCCCCGCCAGGAGCGCCAGCACCTCGGGCGTCGCCGCGGGCTCCGGGCGCGCGATGGTGCGCGCCGTACGGCGCCCCTGGGCGTCGACGAACGAAGCGACCACGTGCCCCGGGCTCGACACCCAATCGAAGCTCAGGGTGTCCGCGGCGGCCCCAGCGCCGAGCTGCACTGGGATGCCGAGCTCCCGCTCGACCGCCTGACTGATGGCCGCCGCGTCCACCGCGTGGGTCCCCGTTTGGAGCACCAAGCGGAGCGCGCTCGGCGTGGCGCGCGCGCTCGCATCAGGAGCAGGCGCAGCCAAGGCGACGCCGGCACTACACAGCAAGGGCAGCGCGAGCAGCGCCGCGCGGGGAAACCGAGACCAACTCACGGCACCTGGTGCCCGCTCGGGGGGAAGGCGTTCAGTGCGCCGTGTGCGCTCTGCAAGGACGCGGCGCGCGGCGCTCCCGCGGCGTCGACGCCCCCCTCAGGGGTGCGGGCCGCGTACGGCGCGCCGCGAGCCGCGGTGAGGCGGCCGCGGCTCATGACGACGTCGTGAGCAGGCACGAGGCCCTTGTATCGCCGTCCTAGCGCGCCGGGTAGCTGGCGCTACCGAGCCTGACGCTGGCTCACAGGCTCCGGACGCAGCGACCAGCCCAGGGATTCGTGGCAGTGCCGGACGTGAGGTCAGCATCTGAGAAGCGCAGAACCCATTTCCTCACAGGATTACTCACGAGGTCAGTAGCTGACCAGTAGTACACCGACTCCGTCGGGAAGATCGTCGTGAGGGTATAGGGCGAGCCACCCTTTCGGCCGTCGATCAGCGTGAGGAGCTCCGAGAGCTCCGGTAAACGCCAGCCCACTCCCTCCAGATCCAGGGTATTGCAGTAATCACCCTGATTCACCCAGCTCCTTGAAGTGGTCTGTACCCGTTGCCACTCCAGGCCCGCCGCGACGTCCGTCACGATGGTGTCGCTGGCGTTCACTTCGAAGAAGTGGCCTTCGCTCGGGATCGGGGGCATCGAGCGACCTTCAGTCACACAGCGTACGACTTGGCTCGTACCCCTGGTGGCTGAGGACACATCACCATCACTGAATTGAACGTACCATTGGTAGCTTGCAGACTGAGGTGTGTTGGCCCAGTACCTATTGCCCAAATTGAGCACGTTCGGGAAGCTGACGCCATCGACGGCCGGGTTGTTCTTGGTGTAGTCCACCAAGGACACGAGCTCGATGCGCTCAGGCAGCCGCCAGTCGTCACGGCCCCCCAAGACCAGGCCGTCGCAGTAGCTTCGAGCGTTCGCCCAAGTGAGGGTTGTCAAGGCGGTCGCGCGCTGCCACAGGAGGCCGGTCACGTTGTCCAGCACCGTGCCGTCAGCTGCATTCACGGTGTAGTCGAGGGCGTGGCCGGGCGTCCCGGGCATCGGCCAGCGGGGGTAGTCCACCATCTCGCAGCGGCCGCCCTGGCACGTGCCCTCGCAAGCCTCCCGGCTGAGCTCGCTCAACCCATCGCTAGCGCAGGTCACTAGCTCTCTCCCATCACAGCTCACGGCATCGGGTAGGCAGACGAGCGGGACGCAGGACCCAGCCTGACAGACCGAGACCCCATTCACGCAAGGAGCGCCGTTGTTTACGTAGCTCATGCCATCTGATTGGCAGCGGCGCGGCTGCTGCCCATTGCAGCTCAGCTCGTCGGGCGTGCACACCGTGCACGCTCCATTCACGCACGTGTCAGCGCAGGCGGCGCCCACGTCCTCATACCCCATGCCGTCCGCGCGGCAGCGCTGCGGCTGCAAGTCATCACAGCGCGAGGGCGTGGACTCAGGCGTGCACACCTGCGGCTCGCACACGCCGGCCACGCAGGTCTCCCCCGACGCGCAGGGGGTGCGGCTCACCTCGCTCATCCCATCCGCCGCGCACACCACGCGCTGGTTGCCCTGACAGAACGTGCTGCCCGGCTGACACACGAAGGGCTCGCAGGCGCCAGCCACGCAGGCCTCCGGGCAGACCGCGCCGTGGTTCTCGTAGCCGTCGCCGCTCGCGTTGCAGCGCCGCGGCTGAGCGCCGCTGCAAGTCAGCGTGCCTGCCACGCACTCGGTCAGCTCACAGTGGCCATTCTCCACGCAGCGCTCCGTCGCCGCGCAAGGGATCCGGCTCGCCTCGCTCAGGCCATCGGCCGCGCAGGTGACGCTGCTGTTTCCATCACAGAACACCGAGCTCGGCTCGCACACCCAGGGCTCACAGGCGCCGGCCACGCAGGCCTCGGCGCAAGGCTGTCCGACGGCCTCCAGGCCCAGGCCGTCAGCCTGGCAGCGCATGGGTTGGCTGCCCTCGCACCTGGACGCGGTCGCCTCCGGGGTGCACACGTGGGGCTCGCAAGCGCCGTCCAGGCAGGTCTCCGCGGTGTTGCAGCGCCGCTGCTCCGCCCAGCCCACCCGGCTGTCGTGGCAGGCCATCACCACCTCACCCTCACAGCGGACCGCGCCTCCCTCACAGGATTGCCACTCGGAAAAGTTCTCTTCGGAGTCGCTCACGCACACGTTCGCGATGCAGGCGTGCTCGTTGCGCGGGCATTGCGCCGTGGCGCTGCAGGGCATGCGACACTTCCCGTCCGGCGCGCAGGCCAGGCTATTCCGGCACGGCTGGTGGCTGGAGCAGGCCAGCTCGCTCGGCAGCGAGCAGCCGTAGGGCCTGCGATCGCCCAGGCACAGCGCGCCTTGAGCGCACTCCGCGTCGGTGGAGCACCCGTGGCGGCAAACCCCCAGCACGCACACCCCACCTGGGCCGCAGCCCGTGTCCTCCGGGCCGTCACACTGCTTGCCCACGTCCACTTGGTTCGACTGGCTGACGTTATTGTCCTTGCTGCAGCCGCCCGCGCTGAGCGACGCCAGCGCCAGGATCGCCGCGGCGCCAGCCAAGCTGAAGGGGCGCGCAGAGGAGCGGGGCGCGCGGGGTGGGCTGCTCGAGCCGCTCGGTTCACTGCCAAACACCCCAAAACCCTGGACTTCCTTGGTCATGCGCTGCCTCCCACTCTAAGCTCTCATCAGGCGCAGGTGACCCCCAGGGCCACCTGTCCTACTCCCAGATGGCCTCACAGGTCACCCGACGGCCTGTCCCGTTTAGACAGGACAGGCCACATTCGCCGGATGGGAACAGGTGTCCGCGAGCAGCGCAAGCGGATTCTCGAGGCCCTCTCCCCGAGGCCCTGAATCCGCGAGGAACCGCCGCCGGCGTCGCCTTGGAACGCTCGATTGGAGACACCGTTTACAAGCAGCGCCCCGTTTACAAGCGCCCTGCCTAGTCGAGGGCTGTCTACGCCAGATCCCTACTCCCCCCCTATTCCCCTAGCAGCGCCCTGAGGCCCGCTTCATCGAGCACGGTGAGGCCCAGCTCTTGGGCCTTGGTGAGCTTGCTGCCCGCTTCTTCACCCGCCACCACGTAGTCGGTCTTCTTCGAGACCGAGCCGGACACCTTCCCCCCCGCGCGCTTGATCAGGAGGCTCGCCTCCCCGCGCGTCATGCTGGGCAGGGTGCCTGTCAGTACGAAGAGCTTACCGACCAGCTCCGCCACCTCGCGGCGCTCCTCCTCCAGGCTCGAGAGCAACACGCCCGCCTGCGCGAGCCCACGGATGACGTCACGCACCCCCTGCGAGTTCAGCTCACTGAAGATGACGTCCGCCGAGCGACGCGCCAGGCCCTCGAGCACACCGGAGCCCTTGTCCGGCGCCACCAGCTGCACCGCCGCTTCATCCCCGCTCACGTAGCGCGCCGCGAACTCGAGCAGGGTATTCATGTCGTGGAAATAGCTCGCGAGCACCTCGGCGGTGGTGGTGCCCACGTGACGGATCGCGAGCCCCACGAGCACCCGCGTGAGGCCCCGCCCCTTGGCGCGCTCGAGCGCCGCGATCACGTTCTCGGCGCTCTTCTTGCCCATCCGCGGGAGCTGTGCGAGCTGCTCCGCGCGGAGCTGAAACAGCGCATCGGGCGAGCGCACGCCGAGCTTCTCGATCACCTGCTCCACCAGCGCGGCGCCCAAGCCATCGATGTCCATCGCCTGACGACTGGCGAAGAAGCGGAGCCGCTCCGAGAGCTGCTCCGGACAGCTCGGGTTCGGGCAATAGAGGAAGATCTCCTCCGCTAGGACCTCGCTCTCACAGCGCGGGCAGCGCTCCGGGCGCGGGAAGGGCGCTGTACCCTCGGGGCGCTCCTCGAGCACCACGGACACCACCTGCGGGATGATCTCCCCCGCCTTCTCCACGAGCACCGTGTCGCCCACCCGCACGTCCTTGCGCGCGAGCTCGACGAAGTTGTGGAGCGAGGCGCGCGAGACGAGGGTGCCCGCGAGCTTCACCGGCTCGAGCTCCGCCACCGGAGTCAGCTTACCTGACTTACCTACTTGCACCGTGATGTCGCGGAGGCGCGTCGCGCGGCGCTCGGGCGCGAACTTGTAGGCGATGCCCCAGTGCGGGTGGTGGCCCGTGCCGGTGAGGCGCTCGTGGAGGTTCAGCGCGTCGATTTTGATCACCATGCCGTCGATGTCGTAGTCCAGCTCCGCCCGGCGCTCGCCGGAGGCCTCGCAGAACTGGACCAGCTCGCTGACGCTCGTCGAGGTGAGCACGCTGTCCAAGTACACGGGGGCGCCGCGCGCCTGCAGGAAGCGCAGCACCTCCGCTTGGCTCGTCAGCTTCAGCTTCGAAGGCTGCGAGACGAGCTGATACATGAAGCACCTGATCCCCGCGGAGCCGATCCCCTCCGGCTCCTTGCGCTTCATCAGCCCCGCGCAGCCATTCCTCGGATTCATCAGCGGCGCCGCGCCCGAGGCCACGAGCTCCGCGTTGTAGCGCTCGAAGGCCGAGCGCGGCCAATACAGCTCACCACGGAGCTCCACCTCACCCGGCAGGTCCGTGAGCCGCGCCGGCGCCGCACCGGCGGCGAGCACCTGGCGCGTGATGTCGTCACCCCGGCGACCGTCACCGCGCGTCACCGCGCGCGTCAGCTTGCCATCCTTATAGGTCAGTGACACTGATATTCCATCGACCTTCGGCTCCGCGGTGAGCGCGAGCGAGCCCCTGTCGAGCTCCAGCTCCGCCGCGCGCCGCGTGAGCCAGTGGTTCAGCTGCTCGAACATGGGCACCGCGTTCCCCGCGCTGTCGCGCCGCGCGGTGCTGAGCTTCTCCAGGGAGAGCATCGGGACCGCGTGGGTCACCTGCTCGAAGCCCTCCACGTGGTCGCTGCCTGGCCGCTGGTCGAGGCGCTCGGCGTCGTCCACGCCCAGCTCGTCGGCCAGCGCCTGGTACTCGTCGAACAGGTCGTCGAACACCGCGTCCGGGATCTCCGGGTTCCCCGCGCGGTAAGCCCGCTCGTGGTGCTCTATCTCGCGAGCCAGCTCGGCTAAGCGGACATGCCGATCGTCAGATTCACCCACGATCGGCTCTGAACGGGCGCGCGGGTCGTCTGCTTCACTCACAATCGGCGCGGCGTCTCTCGGCTTGGGCTTTCGTGCGCTTGCCATGGGGCGCGACTGTATGCCGAGCTTGCTCAGCGATCGACGCGGAAGCGACACCGATAGACGAGGCGCGTCGCGACGAAGCGCCCCTCCGTGTCCACCGGGACGGACCAGGCGCTCCCGTGCACCGTGCGCCGGCAGGCGGCGCCGAAACCAGGACCACTCTCGCTCATCACGCGCGTCACCTCGGCCACGCCACGTGCGGTGATCCGCACCGCCACCGTCGCCTCACCGCTCAGCCCCGCTGCGCGAGCCGCGGCCGGGTAGTGCTGCGCCAGCACGCCATCCAGCGCCGGCGCGCGCGGACGCGATCGGAGCTTGGAGACGGGGACCTCGGGGGGCATAGCCGCTGGTTTCGGTGCGGCCTTGGGTTGGGGCACGGCGCGAGTCTTGGCGGCGGAGCGCCCTGCCGGCGATGAGCCGCCGCTTCGTGATCCCGGATCACCATTCGATGAGCTTTGGAGTATCGCAGGGTCATCGGCCCCCGCAGGCGCGTCGGTCAGCCCGGGCTCCGGCGGGTCGGCGGCGGGCGCCTCGGTGGGCTCCGAGGCGCTGGGGGACTCTTCTTTGGGCGGCTCCTGGGGAGGCGGATCAATTTTCCGCGCGGCATTTTCTGGTGGCGCCTCGGCGGGACCCGGATCGCTCGGCGGTTCGGCTGGGGCTTCGGTTTTTGGGGGTTGGGGCGCGTCATCGTCGCGCTGGGGCGCCCTGTCCAAGGTGACGAGCAGCTCACGCCGCGGCGCCTCGCGTGGCTCCGCGCGGGCGCTCAGCGCGAGCCACCCGAAGACGCCATGCACCACGAAGCTGCCGAGCAGGCTCATGGCCGCGCGGGCGCTCACGCCGCGCGCACGGGCGCTCGGCACGGCGCCTCGAACGGGCCCCGAGCGCCGCTTCATGGCATCACGCACACGGCGCGCTCGAGGTGCGAGCTGCCACCGCGCCGGTCGCGCGCCACCACGAACAGCCGCGCCCAGACAGGCTCACTCACCTCCGGCGCGCGCCAGCTGGCCTGCACCTCGGAGTCAGCGAGCGGCGCGTCCGCCTCGATGAAGCTCGCAGCAGGCGTCAGCCTGCCGAGCGTCGCGTACCAGTCCACGCGCAAGGCCTCGTGCTCGCCCAGCGCATCGAAGCCGCGGCGGTCAGCCGGCAGCTTCTCCCGCATCGACGCTCCTAGCTCGAGCCGCAAGGTGGCGCGCGCATTCGACGCGATCCGCGGCGCCTCGGCCACTTGGTCACATGGTCTGTCTGTCTGCTCCGCGCTGAGCGGCGTGCCATCCAAGGTGAAGGCCCCCTCGGTGATCTCGGGGATGCGGTTCTGCACCTCCCCGGCGATCCCGAGTCGCACGGCGGCGTCCAGGCGCCGCCCGCTCTCACACTCGAGCCCGCGCGCCGCGAGCCGACCGGTCTCACACAGCACCCCACGCACGCCGAGCTGCGCCGCGCCTCCCGCCGCGAGCGGCAGCTCCACCCTGAAGCTCGGCGTGCCCTCCCCTTCCCGCTCCACGAACGCCTCCTCGCGACAGAGCACGCTCCCGTCAGGGCTCGCGTCCATCAAGCAGGCCTCGAAGCGCCACACGAGCTCCGGCAAAGCGCCGGGCGCCGCCAACAAGAAGCGGATGTCCACCGCCTCACCTGGCTCTGGCCAGGCGTAGCCTGGGCGCGCGCTCACCTCGGCGCGGGCGCCCAGCACCCGGAGCTCGACGATGTCCTGAGGGTAGCTCATCGGGTCGTCACACCCCATCGTCAAGAGGGCGCACCAGAGCGCGAGTCGCGGCGCGCGAGGGCCGCGACTCGCGGTGACTCGCCGTTCGAGGCCTGACGGCTCGGTGCCGTCCAACCCCCAAACCCCTCGAACGAGCGGTGACGCGGCCATCGCGACTTGTGCCCCAGCGCCGGCCTGCGGCGCCGTCACAGCTCCCCCCGCACGCCCAGGCTGGGGAAGATGGGCAGCCCGCTCACCGCCTCGCTCTTCCGGTAGTCGTAGCTGTAGCGCGTGCCCTCGCGGGTCTGTGCGGCGTACGCGTTCAAGAGATCCAAGTAGGCGGCGAGCGTGCCTTGACCGATGCTCCATTGTTTTTCCACCCGTAAATCAAGCCGATGATGCGTGGGGTAGCGTTCGGAGTTCACCGCGCCGAACACCGGCACGTACTGCCCCGTGGTGGCGTCGAACACGGCGCGCGTCACCGGCGTGAACGGATCGCCGCTCGTCAATCGGAAGCGCGCGCCCACCTCCCAGCCGCGCCCCAGCCCCTGGCTCAAGGCCGCCGAGAGCACGTGCGTCTGATCGCCATCGAACAGCCGCGTCGGCTCCGCGCGATCTTCACGCTCGCTCCTCGAGAGCGTGTACGCGAAGTAGCCTTGGGTGGCGCCCGCCGCGAGCCTCGCGCTCAGCTCGGCGCCATAGACCCGCCCCTGGCCCTCGTTGACGAAGTAGGGTGACTGACCACCTCCCGTCGCGACCACCCGATCTTCGAGGTGCTTGAAGAAGCCCTCCGCGCTCACCGACAACACGTCGAAGGTCTGCTCGACCCCGAGGCTTACGTGGATGGCATAGTAAGGGTCAATGTCTGGATTGCCGATCCCGCGCACCGAGTAGTAGTAGAGCGGCTCCTGCGAGTAGCGCCCCACGCCCGCCTTGAGCGTCGTGCGCTCGCTGACGGCGAAGCGCGCCGAGAGCCGCGGATCGAAGGTGGCGTGGCGGAGGTGGGCGTAGTAGTCGCCGCGCAGCCCCGCGGTGACGGACACTGGCGTGACGGGGCGCAGCGTGGCCTCCAGGTAGGCTCCGAAGCGCGTGTTGTGGATCGTGTCGACGACCTCGACGAGCTGACGGCTCGCCTCATCCACCCCCGGGTCCCCTTCGTTCGGCGGCGGTCGACCCCCCTGGTAGTCGCCGTCGAGCGCGCTGTACTCGGTGTCGGTCCCCAGCGAGAGCTCGAGGCTGGGCGACGCGCGCCAAGTGAGGTCACCGCGAGAGAAGACCTCATGGGTCGCGAAGCCGCTCATGAGCGGCCCCACTTGGACCTCGAACCGTTGGCGGCCGTAGGTCGCCTGCACGCGGCTCGTCACCGAGCTGGAGTGCTCACTCGAGAGCGCCAGCTGCACCCGGTGGAGCTCCGCCGCGCCGCCGAGGGTGCCGCGCAGCGATGGATCCTTTTCGTCAGGTTCGCTGAATAGGAGCGAGAAGCTATCACGGCTGCCATAGCTCGAGAGGTAGAGCGCGTGGCGCCGATCGATCTGATGACTGACTTGAGCCTGATAATCCCAGTAGACCGGCGCCGCCACCACGCTGTAGGCGTCCTCCGGCACCAGCTGCTCGAAGAAGAAGTCGAGGTTGCTGCGGCGAGCGGCGAGGGACACCGCGGTCCTTCCCCCGAGCGGCGACTCGACGGAGAACGCGCTCTCGAGCAGCGAGAGATCGAGCATCAAGTGCAGCCGATCGCTCCGCGGCGCGCGGCTCTCGAGCGCGATGATGCCACCGCTCACGCGGCCGTAGCGCGCCGAGAAGTTCCCCGGCTCATAGTCCACGCGGCCAATCAGGTGGCCCTGGAACGCGCTGGTGAGCCCGCCTAGGTGATACAGTGACGGCACCGGCACCCCGTCGTAGTACACGCGGCTCTCATCGCTCGCGGCGCCGCGGAGGATGGGGTCCCCGCCGCTCCGAGACACACCCGGCATCACCTCCACGGCGCGGATCGGGTCGCCGCGCGTGCCTGGGATCCGCCGCAGCGACCCCCCGCTCAGGCGGTGACGAGTGACGCCCGTCGGCGCCGCCTCGATCTCAGCGGTCGCCTCGTAGATGAGCTCGTCGTCGAAGAGCGCGTCGTCCACAGGCCCTTCAGCCCAAGCGTCGCTCGAGAGCTCCGCGTCGTCCGGTGTTTCAGCGTCGCTCGGCGCCCCACTGGAGCCCTCAGAGCCGCTCGGCGCCTCACCGTCGTGCTCCGCTGCGGCATCACTCGCGTCGCTCGGCGCCTCCACACCTTCGCCACCCTGAGCGGCCGCCAACGACTGAGCGCTCAGCGCCGCGAGCAGGGCGCCGGTGGCGACGCGCGCGCGGCGCATCATTTGGTGCGTGACACTGACTTTCTGGAACACGAACGTCTCCCGCGCGCAGCGACAGCCGCGCGACGCAACACGCCGCATCCAACTCGAGTCAGTTAATCTGACTGAAGCCGATGCGCGGTACCCGCCTGCCAAAGCAAGGCGTGGGTCGACGTGGGTACCCAGAGCCTCCCCGAGTGTTCACCCAACCCAGAAAAAAGCCCTGCACCGAACCGTAGGGGCAGCCCCCCGTGGCTGCCCTCAGCGCGCGCGGTGCTACCTCGCAAACCCTCGCAGCGCGGTGCCGTCCAACCAGCTCTTCAACGTCCCGAGGCTGCGGGCGATGTTCTTCAAGGCCGCACGAAGACGCCCATGAGGTCGAGGACCGTGACAAGAGCGACGCTCGGCGCATGAACAGCATCTCTCAAAGACCACGTCACACACCGGGAGGGAGTGAACCCCCCCCAAAAAGCCCAAAGCCCCCCTACACCGAACCGTAGGGGCAGCCCCCCGTGGCTGCCCTACACCGAACCGTAGGAGCACAGCCCCCCGTGGCTGCCCTCTCAGCGCGCGCGGCGACGACGGAGGCCGAGCAGCGCGGCGCCGAAGAGCGCGATGGCGCCGAAGCCGCCGCTCGATGAAGCGCCTACCTGACGACAACCACAAGCGCCCTCGTCACCCACGTCTTGGTTGGCGCTCGCGGCGCTGCCGCCTTGGCCGTTCGCGGCGCTGCCAGCCGCGCCACCCGCGCTCGATGCAGCCTCACCCCCAGTGCCGCCCGCGGCGCTGCCGCTCACGCCGCTGCCCCCGGTGCCGCCCGCGGCGCTGCCACCGGTGCCACCTGAGCCGCCCGCCTGACTACCGCCCGTGCCACCTGCACCGCCTGCCTGACTACCGCCGGTGCCGCCCGCGCCACACGCGGTGCTGCACTCGCTGAGCTCGCCCTGAGCGCAGGTCTGGATGCCGGTGCCGCAGTCCGTCACGCAGGCCACGGTGTCGGGCGCGTCGCAGCCCGTCCACCCAGAGGAGGTGCACTGACGCGTCCCCTCGATGCCGCACTCCCCGGTGCACGTCTCGGTGACCAGGCTGGCCACGATGGTGTCGAGCGCCGTCGTGAGATCGGTGGGGCTGGTCGCCTGGAAGTAGCAGCTCGGCGTGCTGGCGTTTGGATCGCAGCCGGCGGGCGCGATGCCGCTCGCGTGCCCCGCGCGGTTCAAGGTGACGACGTCCGTGGCGGACCCGAAGCCAACCACGAAGGGCGTCACGCCCACGTTCACCAGCGCCTCCACCCCGAGCACCGGCCAACTCCGCACGCAGTAGCAGCCATCCGCGTTCTGCCCGACGCACGCAGGATCACTGGTGCCGCCCTGACAGGAGTTGCAGGTGGGGCAGGTGCTGACGCCCATCAGCGCGCAGTCGCTCGACGTCGCGCAGCGCGGCGCACCGGAGGTGTCGATGTCGCAGAACTGCCAGCCGTCCGTCATGAAGATGACGTAGTCCGGCAGCTCGGCGAGCTGCGAGGCCTTCATCAGCGTCTGCCCCGCGGGGGTGGCATTGTCAGAAGGGATGACCAGGCTCTGCAGCGCGCTCACGATGGTCGGGCCCGAGTCGGCCCCCATCGGCACCAGCATGTCGCCCGGCGCGCAGCCGCCCGCCGCGCCCGGGAACGTCATCAAGCCATACTGCGCTGCGTCACCGTGGGCGGCGAACACCGCCTCCGCCGCGGACTGCACCGCCTCCCACTTCGTGATGCCACCGACCGCTTGGTGCATCGACGACGAGGCGTCCATCACCAGCAAAATCTTGGGAGGATCGCAGCTCTGCGCTGCCGCCTCCTGAGCATGAGCCAAGCCAACCAGCACCGCGAGCGCGGGCACCCAAAGTCCAGAACGCATCCGGTCACACTAACAAATTCAACTGGCGCGCTCACGCGACATTTGCGCACGGATGACGCGCTGCGTGCAATCAGGCCCGCTGGCCGGCGTGTGCCACGCGGTGACATGCCAAACCGCTCCCTTTCGCCCCCCCTAAAGAACACGGAGATAAAGGTGAGCGGAGCGACTGCGGTGGGGAACGAGGCGGCGGGGATGCGGGGCGATGCGAGCGCCGACAGGACGCGAGAGGGGCGTTCGGGGGGGTGTTGGGAACCCAGGGCTTTCGGGGAGGGGTTTGACGGATCGGGTTTTGGGGGTTTGGCAGCGCGCTGCGCAAGGCGTCATGGCTCGCGCGCTGCGAGGCGGTTAGCGTCGCGGGATGGACGCCGCCGAGCTCACGACTGCCCTCGAAGCGCTGCCGAGTTGGCGCCTCGAGGGAGACCGCATCCACCGTCAGTTTAGCTTCCCAGACTTCGCGCACGCGTTCCACTGGATGACCCAGGTCGCTGAGGTGGCCGAGCGCCTGAACCACCACCCGGAGTGGAAGAACGTGTACAGCCGAGTGGAAGTCACCCTGACCACCCACGATGCAGGTAGGCTGACTAGGCTCGACTTCGAGCTGGCGCGGGCGATGGACACGCTGGCGGAGGCGCTCACACCGCGATGATGTACCTGTGGCTGGCGCTGCCGCTCGCGCTGTCGATCGCCATCAGCCTGCTGTCGCAGATGGAGCGCAAGCGGCTGAAGCAGGTGCCATTGCCCGAAGATTTAGGTGAATGGCGCGTCGAAGCGGGGGGCTGGGAGCAACGTGAGATCGTGGTCACGGGCTCCCTCTTGTTCGGCGATTCGCTGGTGCTGCAGCGCCGGCGCCGTGATGAGACGGGCGCCATCTGCGAAGTGGCGCCCGAGCGGCGCCTCAGGCGTGTGTGGCGCTGAGGACGCAGGGGCCGCCTCGTGGCCGCCCTAAAGAATGACGAGCCGTGGCGCGCTCGCATGCAACGTTCGACTGACCAGTGGCCCCTCCCGGACTCGAACCGGGACGCCCTCACGGGCAAAGGATTTTAAATCCCCTGCGTCTGCCATTCCGCCAAGGGGCCGTCCTGCGAGGCGCTCGAACCTCGGGGGCGCGGAGTGTCGTCCACGAGGCGTGGCACGGCAAGCGCTGGCTCAATCTGCTGGCTCACTCCGGTGGCTCACCCGCTGGGCGAGCGCGAGCGAGCGCCCGAGCCCGCGAGCTTAGGCGCTGGCCTCCCTGGTGAACGCGCGTGGGGTGCGACCCTTGAGCGCAGGGCACGCCCTTGCTGAAAACGAGAATCAGGTCCAGGATCGCCCCATCGCGCCCACGCCGCACGGTCCCCCGCGCTGAAAAGTGCCGCCAGGGTCGCCGAGCGCGCCCTACCCTCCCCTCCGCGCTCATGTCTGAAAGGCCCCAACCCAGCTCCGGGTGCTGCGCGAGCCCACCTGCGCCGTGCACCCTCGACGCGGCGCCGCGCGGCGCGCGGCTGCGGCTGGAGCGCGTCGACGGGGAGCGCGCGTTCCGGCGCCGGCTGCTCGAGCTGGGGCTCCTACCCGGCACCCTGCTCCAGGTGGTGCGCGTCGCGCCGCTCGGCGACCCGCTGGAGCTCAGCGTCCGCGGCACGCGACTCTCCATCCGCAGCGCCGAGGCGCGTCAGCTCTTGGTGACGGTGCTCGAGCCTGCGTGAGGCTCCCCGACGTGGCTCCAGTTTCAACATGACAACCCCTGACGATGCGCCCCAGGACCGCGCCGATCCCGAGATCGTAAGCCAAACTGACGCTGAAGAGGGGCGCGAGGCGCGCGCCGAGGGTGCGTCCTCGGGAGGGCGACGCGCCGAGGTAGCGATCCTCGGCAACCCGAACGTCGGTAAATCTAGCTTATTCAACCACCTGAGCGGCGCTCAGGCGCGCGTCGGCAACTACCCCGGCGTCACCGTGGAGCTGAGCCAAGCCCGGCTCACCCTGGCGCCAGGACGAGAAGCGTGGCTGACCGACGTGCCCGGCGCCTACTCGCTCAGCGCGCGCTCCGCCGAGGAGCAGATCGCGCTGGGCGTGACGCTGGGGCTCGGCGAGCGACGCGCGCCGGACGTGGTGCTCTTGGTGGTGGACGCCGGGCAGCTCGCGCGGCACCTGTACCTGGCGCTCCAGCTGCTCGAGCTGCGGATCCCGCTGGTGCTCGCGGTGAACCTGGTGGACGAGGTGGAGGGCGACTTACCCTTGGGCCGGCTCCAGGCGGCGCTCGGGGTGCGCTGCGTCGCGACCAACGGGCGCACCGGTGCTGGTGTTGCTGAGCTGAAACAGGCGCTGCTCGCGACGCTCGACGAGGCCGCGCTGGCGGGTGTGGATGACGGTGCGCTAGGTGCAGGCGCGGGCAGCTCCACCTTGGCGCCGCTGCCCACCCCCAAGTACCCGAGCGAGCTCGTGGCCGCTTTGGGGCCCATCGAAGCCGCCATCCCCGACGCCTGGCTCGCCACCCCGCACCGGCTCAGCGCGGAAGATAGCCAAGCGCGCCGCCGCGCGCTGGCGCTGTGGGCGCTCACCAGCATCGACGATCAAGACGAGCTCCAAGGGATCCCCGAGGCGCTCCGCGCGGCCTGTCGTCAGGTACTCGAACGAGAAGAGCTACCTGACGTCGACCTCGAGGTGATCAGCGCGCGCTACGCGTACTTGGACGCGCTGGTGCAGGGCCTCGCCGCGCCCGAGGCGGCCCCCCTCACCCAGAAGCTGGGGCTGACGGACCGCGTGGACCGCGTGCTGCTCCACCCCTTGTTCGGCTTCCTGATCTTCTTCGGCGTGATGTTGCTGGTGTTTCAGAGCCTGTTCGCCTGGGCAGATCCCGCGATCGGGCTGATTGAGTCGGGCATCAGCGCGCTGCAAGACTGGGTGAAGGACGTCGCACCAAGCGGCCTGCTGCGCGACCTGGTGACGGAGGGCGTGCTCGGCGGCGTGGGCAACGTGGTCGTGTTTTTGCCCCAGATTTTGCTGTTATTTTTGTTCGTCGGCCTGCTCGAGGACAGCGGCTACATGGCGCGCGTCGCCTACCTGATGGACCGCGTGATGCGCTCGCTCGGTCTCCACGGGCGCGCCTTCGTCCCGATGCTGAGCGGCTTCGCCTGCGCCATCCCGGCGGTGCTCGCGACGCGCACCATGGAGCGCCAGCGCGACCGCCTGCTCACGATGCTCGTGATCCCGCTGATGACGTGCAGCGCGCGGCTCCCGGTGTACACGCTGATCATCGGCGCGCTGTTCCCGCCGAGCACGGTGCTCGGCTTCTTGCCCGTGCAGGGCCTGCTCATGGTCGCGATGTACCTGTTCGCGATCTTGATGACGCTCGCGGCGGCCGCGGTGCTCGGCCGCACGGTGGTGAAGGGGCGCCGGGTGCCGCTCATCTTGGAGCTGCCGCCGTACCGCGTGCCAAGCTTCAAGGCGCTCCTACGCGCCACGCTGCAGCGCGCTGGCTCCTTCTTGAAGGAGGCCGGCGGGGTGATCTTGGTGTGCACGCTCGGGCTGTGGGTGCTGCTCAGCTTCCCGCGCGCCGGCGAGCCAGCGCCGGGCGAGTCGCCCGAAGCGCACCAAGCAGCGGCGCTCGAGCAGAGCTACGCCGGGCGCGTCGGTAAGGCGATCGAGCCGAGCATCGCGCCCCTCGGCTTCGACTGGAAGATCGGGGTGGGCCTGATCGGCGCGTTCGGCGCCCGCGAGGTGTTCGTCTCCACCATGGGCCTCGTGTACGGCGTGGGCGAGCCCGAAGACGAAGAGGCCGCCCCGCTCCGCGAGAAAATCCGCTCGGAAATGAACCGAGAGGGCAAGCCCACCTACACCCCCCTGGTCGGCCTCTCGCTCCTCGTCTTCTTCGCCATCGCCTGCCAGTGCATGAGCACCCTGGCCGTGGTCAAGCGCGAGACCAAAGGCTACCGCTGGCCCCTCTTCATGTTCGCCTACATGACCGCCCTAGCCTGGGTGATGAGCTTCATCGTCTACCAAGGCGGACGGCTATTGGGGTTCGGGTAGGGCTGCGCCGCGAGGCGACGCTGTACCGCTCCCACGAACTCCGATACCTTCGCGCATGGTATGCGCGAGCAGATGTCATCCGAGACACGCAACCGTCTCCAGAAGTACCGGCTGACCACCCAGGGTCAGGCGCTCGCGTCGAGCCTCGAGAGGAAGGCGACGTAGTCATGAGCTACGCACCCCATTCCTCACTCGACGCGCTGTCACTGGCACTAGAAGTCGCGGAGCGTGTGAGGCAGCTCAGCGCACGACCCGAGCTGGTGGACAGCCTGCGCGCGACGCACGCGGCGCATATCCAGGCCGTCACCTGCTCCCTGGCGCTCGAAGGCAGCAAGCTGACCGAAGCGCAAGTGGCTGCGCTGCACGCGGGCGAGCAAGTATCAGCGCCGGTGGGGGACATCCTGGCGACGCGTAACGCGCTCGCGGCGTATGGTCGCCTGCCTCATTGGGTTGAACGACACGAGGGCGACCTCATGACCGCTCACCGCCTGATGATGACGGGCTTGGCGCGGAACGCCGGGCGCTATCGAGGGTTCGACGTGACGCACTTCGAAGTGACCCGCGTCGCCGACTCGGTGCCTCTCCCGGGCCAAGTCCCGCGGCTGATGAAGGAGCTCTTCGCGTGGCTCGGCTCGACGCACCATCATCCGTTGATCACCAGCTCCGTCTTCCACTACCAGCTCGTGAGCACCCGTCCTTTCGATGGCGGTAACGAACGCCTGGGGCGGCTCTGGCAAACGGCGCTCTTGGCGCGCTACAGCGAGCTGTTCCACTGGCTACCGCTCGAGAGCGTCGTGTATCGACACCGCCTCGACTATCTCCGGACCCTCAAGGCCAGCACGGAGACCGCAGATGCGCTCCCCTTCGTCGGCTTCATGCTGTCGTGCATCGATGAGGCGCTGCGGGAGGTGCCGAACCTCGCTGCGGCGCCCGTCGCGTCGAAGGGCAGCCCGCCTGTCCTCGAACCTACCCCGGAGGTCTCCCAGGCGCCCACCCCGGTCGTCGGGGTCTCCTCGAGCGCTGACGCGACGCCCCATCTCGTCCGTGGTTCTGACGTCGCGGCCAGCGCGCTAGCAGACGCGGAGCACGCCGCGCCGAAGGCGCCGACGGAGCCCAAGCCACCAGTAGTTGGCCTAGCGAACGTTTCAGAGGCGAAGGTCTCCACACAGGGTGAAGCGCGTGGTGAAGCGCCGCGCGCACCCCGTCAGCCCCCGTCAGCTTCCGAAGGCTGGACGCCTCCGTTCTCCTTCACCCAGGATCTCGCGCTGAAGCTCGAGGGACTCACGGCGCGTGTCACCCAGCTCGAGCATCAGCCTGCGAACGCCGATGCCACGCGGCTCTGGTATGAGATGTATGTTCGGGCTCTGGCTGGGACCCTCAACCTGGCGGGGAACCCACTGCCCCACACTGAGCTCGACCGACTCCTCTCCGGCGATACGTTTCGTGCCCCCAAGAAACAGCTCTTGGAGGCGCGGAACGCGACCCTTGCCCATGGCTCGCTCGATGGGTGGGAAGGAGGCAGGGAGCTCGATCTTCTGAGCGCGCACGGGGTGTTGATGGCGAAGCTCGCTGAGGCGCCCGGGCGCTACCGAACATCGCCTTTCAACGTCCTTCGCGGTGAGGAGGTGGCGTACGCGGCGCCGCCCGCGGATGAGGTGCCTCACTTGATGGGACAGCTCTTCACCTGGTTGCGGCGCTGCGAGTATCACCCACTGATAGCGAGCTCACTCTTTCACTACGAGGTGCTCCGTATCCTGCCGTTCAACGATGGCAACGGACGCATCGCACGCCTGTGGCAACGGCTGCTACTCGTGAGGTGGCGAGAACCTTTCAGCTGGCTGCCTGTCGACGGCGTGATTCATCAGCGCCGGGGCGACTACTTCGGCTCCTTGCAAGCGAGCATCCAAGCCTCGGACGCTGCCCCCTTCGTGCGGTTCATGGTGTCCTGCGTGGCTGACGCGCTGCATGAAGTGCAGGTCGTCGCGCGCCCGGTGCCACTGAAAGTCAGACGCAAGCCCACTACGCGCGTACCGGTGTTGACCCAAGCGAGCAGGCCGAGCGGGCCGAGCAGACCGACGAGCTGGAGGCCTCCTCCGAAGCCGAGCAGACCGAGCAAAGCAGCGCGACGCGACCCAAAGGAGATTCGCCCGACGACCGTTCGACTGACGGCGCTACTGCGACAGGGTGCGAAGACCCGCGCGGAGCTCGGGATGCTGCTCAGGGAAGACGGCGCGGATCCTTCGTTCTACATGCGCTACATCTACCCAGCCCTCTCCCAAGGGTACATCAAGGCGTCCGGGCGTCACGGGCAACACAACAAGGAATATCGACTGACCGAACAAGGCCAGGCGCTCGCGGCTGCCAACGACGGGCAGGAGGAGCGATGATGGCGGGCGCTGGATGCGCAGCCCTTCAGCATCGGACATCAGCCGGGGGGTCGTCAAGTCTGACCGTCAAGCTGACTTCTCAGGTGCTCGTACTTCTGGAGGAGGTTGCCGTAGATGTCGTGATCGACAGCGAACTTGTCGATGTGGTCGATCACGTAAGCGATGAGCTCCATGGCGCAGTCGTGAGCCAACACGAACTCCTGTTCTTGCCGGCGGAAGCTGATGACATCGAGGATGCAGGCGACGAAGTGGTCGTCGCCTGTGGCGTCGTCGCTCTTCATGTAGTTGAACGCTGACTGCAGGTAGAACGCGAAAGCGCGTGGTCCCATCCACATGAGATCTTCTTGATAGTAGGCGCTGTTGTCTCGGAACAGGGCCTCACCCTCATCGATGGACTTGTTCAGGAAATGATCCCTGGCGACGATCTCGTCCAATGAGCCATGCACATTGATCTCGCCTTCAGTTGGAACACTCATGCTTGAATCCCCTCACGTCGCCGGTGGGCTCGCGCGCCTCGCCAGCATTGCTCGAGGGTCGGAGTCAGCTGGGGACCCCGAGAGCAAGCGACGCGCCACGCGCCGCCGAGGGGAGCTGGCTTGCTCGGCGCAGGGCTGGACGCGTCGCTGATCGGTCACGAGGCTCATCATCTGACCCTCACCTTGCCGCGCCTCCGCGACATCCGCCCGAAGGCCTGCACCCGCGCGCTCCGCCACACCACCGCCGGCACCCCGTGAACGGTAGATTTATCAATGATTACGAGTAGTTGCACGTTCAAAGAGCATCGCCTGCGGGGCGCCGCGAGCAGCGGCTCAGAGCCGAAACGTCGCGCCGCGGCGATGGGGCCGGCGTTGAGGTAGGGTGGCGCGCCATGAGCCATGAGAGCGCCTCACCTCGTCAGTCAGCGGCGGAGAAGTACTTGCCGGCGCGCGGGAAGCGGGTCGCGCTGTGCGTGACGGGTAGCGTCGCTGCTTACAAGGCGGCGCTGCTCGCGCGCCTGCTGGTGCGCGCGGGCGCCGAGGTGCAGGTGGTGCAGAGCCGCTCGTCGCGGGAGTTCGTCGGGCCCGCCACCTTCGCGGGGATCACGGGGCGTCCCCCGCTCTGCGAGCTGTTCGACGCCGACACTGGGGGCGAGCTGCACGTGGAGCTGGCAGCGGAGAGCGACGCCGTGGTGGTGATGCCAGCCACCGCCGACTGTTTGGCGCGCCTCGCGACGGGGCGCGCCGATGATTTAGTCACTGCGACTGTCTTGTGTGCGACCGGTCAGGTGATCGTCGCGCCGGCGATGCACCCGAGCATGTGGAGCCACCCGGCGACGCAACGCAACGTGCGGCAGCTCACGGAGGACGGCCGGGTGACGTGGGTGGGCCCGGTGAGCGGTGAGGTGGCGTCGGGTGATTTCGGCGAGGGGCGGATGGCGGAGCCGGAGGCGGTGTACGGCGCCATCATTCGACAGCTGTCGCTCGACGCCTGGCAGGGGCGGCGGCTCCTGATCAGCGCCGGGCCCACGGTGGAGGACGTGGATCCGGTGCGCTTCATCAGCAACCGCTCCACGGGGAAGATGGGGTTCGCGCTCGCGGAGCGCGCGGCGGCGCGCGGCGCCGAGGTGACGCTCGTCGCGGGGCCCACGGAGCTGCCCACGCCGTTCGACGTCACGCGGGTGGACGTGCGGAGCGCGCTCGAGATGCAAGCGGCGCTCTCGGAGGCGGCGGGCCCAGCGCTCTCGGGCACGGACGCCCTCATCATGTGCGCGGCGGTCGGCGACTACCGGCTCGAGCAAGCGCACGCGACGAAGCTCACCCGAGGCGGCGAGGGCCTGACGCTGGAGCTCAAGGAGAACCCGGACATCATCCGCGCCCTCGCCAGCGAGCGCGGCGGCAAGCGTCCGGTGCTGGTGGCGTTCGCGGTGGAGACGGAGGAGACGGAGCTGGTGCTCCGCGCGCGGCGCAAGCTGGAGAGGAAGGGCGTCGACCTCGTGGTCGCGAACCTGGCGCGCGACAGCTTCGGGCGCGAGCACAACGTCGCGGTGCTGGTGAGCGAAGCGAGCCACACCGCGCTGCCCGAGCTCCCGAAGCCCGCCGTCGCCGACCACGTCCTCGATTGGGTGCTCGCGCGCCTCGTCGGTTCTGCCGTCGCTTGACCCTGCTAGGGATCCGCGGAACCCTCCAGAGCGCTTCGCGGTGACGCGCGCCGCTTGAGAGCGTTCGTTCGTCGCAGCTCGCCGTCACACACAAGCGCCTCGCTCCCCTCACCCTCCGCCTGATCTCCTGAGCTGATGCCCCTCGTTGCTCTCGTCGTGCTGGTGGTCGGCGCCAGCCACGCTTACTTCCTGCGGCTCGACTTCGCGGGCAGCGCCACCATGTACCTCGGCATCGGGCTGCCTTACCTGCTGCTCGGCTCGCTCACGCTGCATCACCTCTGGTCCGAGGGCACTTTGTCAGAGCGCCTGACGCCGCGCTGGGGCGACGTGGGGCTCGGCGGGCTGCTGGGGCTGGGGCTGGTGGGCGCCTCGTGGGTGGTGCGCGAGCAGCTGCTGCCAGCGACGGCGATGGAGCGGGTGTGGGTGCTGCGGCTCTTCGCGCAGATTGGGGACTCGAAGGTCATTCAGTCGAGCCTCACGCTGACGCTGCTGCTCTTCAGCGTGGCCCTGCTGGAGGAGCTGGTGTGGCGCGGGCTGGTGCTGGGGCAGCTCGAGCAGCGGTTCGGCCTGCGCCGCGGGTGGATCCTCACCGCGCTGCTCTACGCGGCCTCACTCTTACCCGCGATGTGGGCCACGCGCGTGGAGCCCGTCGGCCTGAACCCGCTCTTGCCCCTGGCCGCCCTGGGCTGTGGCCTGGTGTGGAGCTTCACGGCGGCGCGCTTGGGGCGCCTGCCGCCCGTGCTGATCAGCCACGCCGTGTTCACCTACTTCGCGGGCGTCGTGTTCCGCGTGCCGGGCAGCTGAGCGCCCGACCCCGGGCCAAACGTCAGCCTGGCGAATCAATCGCCGGAGAGGCGCGCTAGCTCTTCGTCGGAGACGTCGAAGTCCGCGAACACGTTCTGCACGTCGTCGTGGTCGTCGAGCGCCTCGAACAGGTTGAGCGCCACCTCGGCGTCCCGCCCGGTGAGCGGCTTCTTGTTCTTGGGCACGTACACGAGGCTCGACTCGCGCACCGGGAGCTTCGCGTTCTCCAGCGCCGTGCTCACTTTGTCGAGGTCAGTCACCGGGGTGTACACCACCCAGGCGTCCCCCTCGTCGCGGTAGTCCTCGGCGCCGGCGTTGACCACGAGCTCCATCAGCTCGTCCTCCGTCACCGGCTCACGCTCGATCACGATGGAGCCCAGGTGATCGAAGGCCCAGCCAGCGGTGCCCGACTGCCCCATCTGCCCGTTGTGACGCTCGAACACCTTGCGGAGCTCCGGCGCGGTGCGGTTCCGGTTGTCCGTCGCGCCCTCCACCAGGAACAGCGTGCCGCCGGGGCCGGTGCCCTCGTACAGCACCTCTTCATAGATGGCGCCCTCGATCTCCCCGGTGCCGCGGTTGATCGCGCGCTGGATACCGTCAGCTGGCACACCTTGCGACTTCGCCGCGAGGATGGCCTTGCGCAGCCTCGGGTTGCCGCTCTCGTCGCCGCCGCCGATCCGCGCGGCGATGGCGATCTCTCGGTTGAGCTTGGTGAAGAGCTTGCCGCGCGCCGCGTCCTTCGCGCCCTTCTTCCGCTTGATTGTGGCCCACTTGGAATGGCCGCTCATGAAACCTCACGTGCTGATCGCAGCCACGCGAGAGGGCGCGGCCGCTTCGGGGCGGACGATACCCAACCCAGGCGGCCCATGGGAAGCCAAGGCCGCTCGAAAACCCAACCGGCTCGAAACCCAGCCGACCCGAAACCCAGCCGGCCAGTCGAACGTGAGGGCGGCTCGACCGCCCGTGCTGTTACTCGAGCGACGCCCGCTCGAGCGGCGCCCAGTCAGTGCGAAGGGGGGGACTCGAACCCCCACGAGAGTTACCCCACTAGCACCTCAAGCTAGCGCGTCTGCCAATTCCGCCACCTTCGCGTGGTGTGTCCTGCTGGGCCCTCACGGGCACTTGGACTTGGGCTGGGAGGCCGGAAGCTAGGCGAAACCTAAAAATTGTCAAGCGAACTCCGCTCGCCGCCGCGAAAGTCTCTCGCCTTCGAGGCCGCGCGACGCTTCCCGGCGCCAAGCATCGCCTCTCGATGCTCGCGCCCCGACTCGAGCCAGCGCGGTGCCGTCCAACCCCCATCCCCCCACGCTCGTCACGTGAGGTCAGGTCCTGGCCCAAACGACCCACCGCACCCGGCGAGCGGAGGAGCGGCGAGCAGCGGCCTACTGGCACCGAGCGGCAAACAGCAACCCTACCAGTGGCACCGAGCAGCGACCCTGTCTGGCTACCAGCTGGCTTCCACCAGCTCGCACAGCGCGGTCACCACCTCACCCACCTCGAAGGGCTTGCGCACCCACGCGAGGCGCTCACCGCCGAGCCCTGGCACCTCCAGCGCCGTCCCGGTGATCATCACCACCGGCAGCCCCGGCGACACCTCCCGCAGGCGCCCGAGCCAGCCGCCTGGGTCCGCCGCGATCGGCGATAGGTCGACCAGCGCCGCGTCGAAGCGCGACGCACCCAGCAGCGCCGCGAGCTCCTCTTGAGACCGCGCGGCGCACACGCTCACCCCACGGCCCGAGAGCGCCAGCTCGAGCAGCTGGATGATGTTCGGGTCGTCCTCCACCACCAGCACCGAGCAGCCCGCGAGCCCCGCGTTGCCTGCCAAGAGCGGGCGACTCTGAAACGAGTGCCGCGTGGAGGAGCGCACGGCGCTCGCTGGCCAACGGAGGTCGAAGCGCGCTCCGTCACCCCCGCTCGTGCCCGGCGAGCCGAGCGTCAGCGCACCCCCGCGCGCCGCCGCGACGTCCGCCGAATGGCAGAGCCCGATCCCCGCGCCGCCTTCCCGTGTGGAAACACCGCTGGTCAGCAGCGTCGCCCGCATCTCCTCGGGGACGCCCGCGCCTTGATCGAGCACCGAGAACCGCACCGCCTCCCCATCCCCCGCCACCGAGAGCGCCACCACGCCGCCCGGCGGCGAGAAGGCCACCGCGTTGAGCAGCAAGTTGGTGAGCACCTGCTGCGCGCTCGCCGCCTCCAGCACCACGGCGTCATCCACCTCGGCGTCGTCCACGTGGATCCGCACGCCGCGCCGCGCGGCTTCGATCGACACCGCCTGGGCGGCGTCACGCGCCACGCAGCGCACGCTGCGATCGAGCAGCTCACCTGACCGTACCTCGGCGCCGATCGCGCGCCGCGCCAGCGCGTGCCCGAGCCGCGCGTTCTCCTGCGCGATGGCCAGCGCCTCGCGAGCCTCACCCGGGCCCAGCTCCGCGGCGGCGGCGTCGAGCCAGCCGAGCACCACCGTCATCGCGTTGGAGACGTCGTGCAGCGCCCCCGCGAGGGCCCGCTCGCGCTCCGACGCGGGCTCATCCTGAGGGAGGCGGCTCGGTTCCACGTCACTACATTATTATAGTCACCCGCGACCAACCAGCCCCGGCCGGCCGAAAAGTCGAACCACCCGGTTGGTGTCGACGTGAGCCACGTCAACGCGACGGGAGCGCCAACACGAAGCCTCCGCGCGCGTCCGTGTAGGCCTCACCCACCGCGACCACGCCGACCGCCCGCGCGCGCTCCGCGACGAACCCGTCCTCACCGAGGTAGGCGTAAGCCTTCACGCTCGCACCAGCGACCGGCTGGCCCCCGATGCTCACGGTGCCTGGTTGCAGCACCGGCGCGTGAATCGAGAGCTCCCCCAGCGTGCTCTGCGTCAGCGGGACCGCGACGCGCGTCCGCACCAGCCACGGCAAGTTCGAGCCAGCCGGGGGGCGCACGGAGAGATCGTAAGTCCCAGGATCCGCGTCGAGCTTGAAGGTGCCCTCGCTGGTCGTGATCCCTGACGACGCGCGCGGCACGAACGGTCGCTCCCCGAGCGCCGCGCGGAACGCCTGGAACTCCACCTGCCGCGGCATCGCGACCGCGTGCACCGTGGCGCCCGCCACCCCCGGCCGCCCCGGCTGATCGAAGACCACGCTGCCCGAGATGGGCGCCAGCGCCTCCAGCACGATGGTGGCGCCCCCCTGCCCCTTGCCGGTCACCTCGATCTCCACCTCCTTGGCGCCGAGACCGCTGCCCTCCGCCGGCGTCACGTGGACGCGGTAGGTGCCGAGCGGCAACGCCGAGATGGAAAACGCCCCTGACTCATCCGCCTCCGCGGTGGCGTTGAACACCCCGAACAAACCGCCGCCGAGCCCGGTCAGCGAGAGCGACGTGAAGCGCAGGCGACCTGCCTGCTGACGTCGATCAGGCCCCTCGATGAAGCCAGCGTAGCTGCCCATCTCCAGATCCACGCCGCGCAAATCCATCGCGAGCTGGCCCGGCTGGAACACCTCCAAGCCCTCACGCTTCCACACCAAGGTCGGCGCGAGGACCCCCTCCGGCGGCGCCAGCTGGATCAGCTCTTGCCCCGTGAGCGCGTCACCCGCCACCGGGTTGAACTCGATCTCCGCGACGTAGCTCTGATCTTTCCACAGCTCGGCGCTCAAGCTGCGCTCCCCCGAGAGGCGCCGGCCCGTCACCGAGTCGAGCACCACCGCGCGCCACCCCGCGAGATCCATCCCGCCCACCTTGAACTCCAGGTGGAGCCGCTGACTGCTGCCGAAGCTCAGCGGCAGCTCGAAGGCGCCCGCGCCGACGCTCACCTCGCGATGGAGCCGCGGCGCCAGATCGCAGGCGAAGGTGGGCTCCTTGGTGGGCTGCACGTACACCTCGTAGCTGCCCGCCGGGATGCTCGCCTCGAGCTTCCCAGACGCCGTCCGCACCGTGTGCTCATCGGGCGGCAGCCCCCGCACGCGATCGACCGGGGTGAAGGTGACGTGCACGTCGCAGGCGAGCGCGCGATCATCCACCGTCACGGTGCCGCGCACCACCGAGGGCGGCGCCAGCTCCAGATCCAGCGAGGGGCGCGGCTCCGCGAGGTGCTCTTGCGGCACCAAGAAGCGCACCCCGCCGACGCCCATCGTGGTGCTGCCGGGCGTCACCACCAAGAGCAGCGAGTCGTGGACGCCGCGACTCGCGCGGCAGGTGTTCGACCAACAGGTGGCGTTGGCGCCGCACTCGTCAGTGGACTCGCAGCTGTTCTTCGAGGGCGCGTGGTCGCCATCTTCCAGCGTGGAAACGCCGCAGGAGCTCAGCGCGAGCAAGGCCAGCGCGCCGAGCCATGACGAGGCACTGCGCCATGACGAGGCACTGCGCCATGACGAGGCACTGCGCCATGACGGGGCACCGCGCCATGACGAGGCACTGCGCCATGACCGCCGTGAGACGCGGCGGGCCTTAGATTCCTCGCGGAAATTGACGTGCGCGCGCGCTTCGGTGTGCACGTCCCCACGACCTGACGGCGGGCGAGCTTGAAACCCGCCCCTACCCGCGAGCACGTGAACCGACTTGGGCGCGCTCATGGCTCACCTCCGCAGCTCTCCACGGTGGTGCTGCCGGGGCTGGTGTCGTCGACGTTGGCCCACCAGGTGACGAAGGCGACGTCATCATTGCTGCGCGGCAACCCGAGCACGTTCAAGTTGCTCGAGTGGGTGAGGAGCAGCGTGTAGCTGTTGCAGCCCGCGTCCCCGGCGCCGAAGGTGTGCGGGATGGTGACCTCGGTGGGGTCGCCCTCATCCGGGTACAGGTTCGAGCTGGGCTCATACTCGTTGCCGGCGACGCGCGTCGGCAGCGCGCCATCCACGCGGAAATTGCGGATCAGGATGGCCGCCATCGCCTCCCCCGCGTCCTCCGAGCGGTAGAGCAGGCGAAACTCCACGAACTCGGACTGCCGGGCGCGGATCACCCGCGTGGGGGTGGGCTCGGCGCTGGCGGTGAGGATCACCGGCGGCGTCCGCCGCCGCGACTGGTACTCCGGTGGGTCGCCGAGCAGGCAGGCGGACTGAGCCATCGCCAGCACCACTAGCCATAGCCATGCCAAACCCCCAAAACCCCCACCCCTGGCTGAGCCCGAGCGCCCTTTCAGAGAATTCACCAATGATTTCAATGACTTAAGAACACGGCGCCGCTGCCCTCCCTCGACCTCGGCGCGCGCGACTGGGCCGTCAGCCGGGGGGGACCACGACATGGCTGCCTCGTCGGGACGCGCGAAGGGAGACATCAGGCTCAGGGAGTAGACCACAGCGCCCGCATCGGTGCCGCTGTCGAACGCGATCGCGAGTAGGGAAGCATCGGGCTCAGAAGGTGGACCACAGGGGCCGCTGACCCACGCCGGGGGAGCGCCAACGGGAGGCGGCGTACTCAGGGCTGGTGGCCAAGAGCACCAGGTCGCTCACCGCCGGGCTCGCGGCGCACAGCGCGGCCAGGCCCCCGGGCGCGTCGATCCCCCGGGTGGCGATGCCCTCCTCCGCGCAGGCCTCGGCCAGCGCCACCCGCAGATCACCCGACACGAACAGCCCCGCCCGGCGGATCGCGAGCCGCGCGGCGCTCATCGCGTGCGTGGGGTCGAGCGCGTCCAGATCATCGCACAGCTCACGCAGGCGACGCTGAGCGCGCGGCGGCACGCTCTCCCACAGCGTCTCCGCCAAGATGGCCGCGGAGCCGAGCCCCGAAGGCGCGGCGCGCGGCGGACCGAAGGCGAGCCCAAGGCCCTTCAAGATGGCGCTCACCTGCGCCTCCGTCGAACCAAACAGGAGCACGTACTGGGGCAAGGTGGCGGCGAGCATCGCGCCCAAGTGGAAGGTGAGCGCCGGCGTCACCTGGTGCACCTCCCCGGAGAGGATGATCGACGGGGGCTGGAGCAGCACCACGCTCAGCGTGACCGCGCCGGTGCTCCGACGTTGAAACAGCGGGGTGCGCGCGACGCCAAGGATGCGCGCCGCAGCGCCGTAAGCCCGCGCCAGCTGAGTCGTGGCATGGAGCGGCACCCGCTCCACCCCGGTCACGCCGTAGCTCGTTGGGTCGCGCCGGAACACGTGCCCCGCGCCTTCCCACACCAGGGCCAGCGCCTCCGCCGCGGCGCCCGTGCTCTCCCCGAACAGCATGCGGTGGATGCGCTCCGGCTCCTCCATCTGCGCCTCGAGGGGCGGCGGCTCCACCTGGGGGCCGCCATCGAAGGCACGCAGCACGTGCTCGATGGCGCGCGCATAGCTCATGTCTTTGTCGGCCAGCGTGGCCTCGTACAGCTGCTCCAAGGTCCAACGATCGCCGGGCACCAGCGTGCTCACCAAGCGGCACGCGTGCACCCAATCGCGCGCTCGGTCAGCGCGGTTACGCAGCTGCCGGATCAGCTCGCGCCCCGCCTCCACCGAGCCAGCCTCGAGCGCCTCGAGCAGGCGCTCCTCGCTCGTGCCATGGGCCGCGAACGAGCGCGCCGAGCGACGCCACTCCTGGCTCAGCGGCTGCGCCTCCTCCGTCGCCGCGGCGCGCAAGAGATCGCTCCCCGGCGGCACCGAGCTCACGCGGCGCCCTTCGGCGCCGCTCGAAGGTGGCGCGCCCGACGGCGACGCCGAAGCGCCCGAGGAGGGCGGCGCCGAAGGCCTGGAAGGCTCAGCCTTGGACGAGGCGGAGTGCGAGCCGGGCTGGGAATCAGGCGCGCTGACAGCGCTCGACCCGGTAGTCAGTGAGCCTGACTTGGGCGGCCGCGAGGCGCGCGAGGAGGGCGGCGGCGGGCGGGAGCTCCTCGGCGGCAAGATGGCGGGCCGCGCGGCGCCGGGCAACGGCCCCAGCACCTCCTCACGCGGGGGCGGCTCGCCGGGCTCCTCACGGGGCAGCGGCGCGGGCGGGGGCACGCTCGGGGCGCGCTCGGCGGCGGGCGCGTCCGGGATGCTGGGCCGCGTCGGCGGGATCGACGGCGCCTCGGCCGAGGGGGGCGCGCTCGGAGGCTGGCTAGGCAGCTCGGCTGATGAAGGCTTCGAGGAGCCTGACGGCGGCTTCGACGCGCTTGGAGGCTGGCTGGGTAGCTTGGCTGACGGCTGACTCGAGGGCGAGCCTGACGGCGGCGCCGACGGCCGCAGCGGCGGGCTCGAGGGGGGGTTTGGCAGGGCGCTGGGCGCGCTGGACAGTGACCCTGACGGGGTGCTCTGGGGCGAGCCGGACAGTGACTCTGACGGGGCACTGGAGGCGCCTGGCAGATCTGCCAGCTCTTCTGACGCAGCGGCGGAGCGCGCAGCGTCCTCCTCGAACAGCTGGCTCACGCTGGCCGGCGACGGCGCCTCCGGCGGCACCGAGCGCCCCTGCGCCAGGCGCTCGCGCAGCTCTGCTTGGAGCGCGAGCGCCTCGGTGCGGCTCTCGGGCTGCGCCGACGCGGTCTCCAGCAGGCGCCCCGCCTCCTCCAGCCGGCCCTCCGCGAGCGCGACGCGCGCCCCCATCAGCGCCACGTCCCCGGCGCGCCGCAGCGCCCGCAGATCCCCCTCGAGCGCCGCCTCGAACAGCGGCAGCGCGCTCTTCACCTCCCCGCGCGCCGCGAGCCGCTCCGCGAGCCCCAGCTCGAGCAGCGGCAGCGCCCCCACCTCCGCGTGCGCGCGCACGAGCTCGCGCAGCGCGCCATCGGGATCCCCCAGCACGTCCATCGCCTCAGCCACCAGGAAGGCTCGCAGCTCGCGCTGCTCCGGTCGAAGCTCACTCGTGACGCCAGCCAGCTCACTGAGCGTCACCCGAGCGTCCTCTCGGCCCCCGGCGCGCCGCGAGCGGTACTCGAGGTAACGCGCGTAGAGCTGCGGCGTGGCAGCGTCCGAGGCGATCCGCGCGGCGCGCTGGGCGCGCGCCAGCGCCAGCTGGAGATCACCGCCGCGCTCGCTCGCCTCCGCCGCCTCCACCAGGAGCGCGGCGCGCTCCGCCGACTGCGCCATCGAGCTCAGCGCCAGCTCCTCGAGCGCCTCGGCCAGCGCCAGCGGGTTCTGACTGCGGCGCTCCACCTCCACCCGCAGCCGCCGCACGTCCTCCGACTGACTCCACACCTCGAGCCCATCCAGCACCCGGCGCGCGCCGTCCACGTCGCCACCCGTCAGGTAGGCTTCACAAGCCGCGCGCATCAGCGACGACGCGCGCGCCTTCTCGCTCGCCAGCGCGCTCGCGCGGAGCCACAGCGGGGCGGCGCGCAGCTGATCGCCGAGGCGCTCGTGGAGGCGAGCCAGCGCGCTCACCACCTCGAGATCCTCCCCGCCCTCGCTGAGCAGCGCCTCGAGCTCACGGCGCGCCTCGTCACTGCGCCCGAGCTGCTGATCGAGCAGCTTCACCCGCGCCAGGCGCAGATCGCGCGCGCCCGACGTCGAGCTCTTGTCCGCGCGCCGCGCCATCAGGCTCGACACCGCGTCCCAGTCGCCTTGCGCCTCCGCCACCCCCTGCTCCGCCGCCAGCGCCTCCAGGTCGTCGGGGGCCAGCTTGGCGCGCTGCGCCCACAAGCTCCGGGCGCCCTGCAGATCGCCCTGAGCCTCGAGGAGCCGCGCGAGCGCGGCGGTCGCGCTGGCGCGCGCCGCCTCGTCGGTCGTCTGCTCCGAGAGGCTCCGCAGCGCGAACAGCTGATGCTGCACGTCGCCGGCCTGCTGCGCGATGTCGAGCACGTCCGTGAGCAGCTCGATCGCTTGACTGTCTTGTTCGAAGTGCGAGAGCAGCAACCGGATCGCCGCGTTCGCCTCCCCGCGCGTCGCCAGCAACGCCGCCTGCTCTCGCACCACCCCGCGGCGCGCGGAGGCTTCCAGCTCCGGCAGCGCCGCCAACTCGCTCAGCACCCCGAGCAGCGAGTCCCGAGAGCCCAGCCCGGAGTAGACCTGCCGGAGGAGCAAGAGCACGTTGGCGCGGCGCGCGGCGGTGTCCGCCAGGGGGCGCGCCTGGAGCAACAGCTCACGCGCCTCCACCAAGGCCCCGCGCGCCACTTGCTCTCCCGCGGTGCGCAGCCACGCCTCGAGGCGATCTTCAGGGGAGCGCGCCTCGCCGAGCCGCGGCTCGAGCGCCGCTCGATCCTCCTCGGGCAGCGCCGCGATCGCCTGCTCGGCGCGCCGCAGCAGATCGAGGCGCGAGGGGTCCCTCACCCCCGCCTCTACCAAGAAGCGCGCCGCGGCGCGGTGATCTTCGAGCGCCGTGGCGATGGCGGACGCGAGCGCGAGGAGCGGCGCGCCGCCGCCCGACGGCGCTCGATCCGCGAGCCACTCCGGCGCCTGCTCGGCGCGCGCGAGCTCGGGGGCGAGCGGGACGAGCTCCTCGTAGCCGGCTTCGCTCGGGTCGAGGCTCACCGCCACCACCAGCGCGTCCAGCGCCAAGGACGGCAAGCTCACGCTGCCGAGCGCGACCGACACCGCCTCGAGCGCGAGCCGCGCCTCAGTGGGTGCTTCGAGCTTCTTGAGCAGCGCGCGGAGGGCGCGCTCGAGCCGAAGCTCGAGCACGTCGCGCTCTTGCGGCGCGAGCGCGAGCAGCTCACGCGCCGCGGCGCCGAGGCCCGTCAGCACCTCCACCTCCGGGCGCACCGCCAAGGCGCGCAGCAGCACCTCGAGCCGCTGGCGCTGCCCCGCCTCACCGCGCCCCGAGAACATCGCAGCGCGCTCCAGCCACTCGCCGCGCTCATGGTCGCGCTCGCTGCTCGCCGACGCGCGCTCGAGCGCCGTGAGCGCCGCGAGCGGATCGCCCGCGCGCTCGGCGAGGCGCACCATCTGCACGAAGGTCACCCCGGGGGCTGGCACCGCCTCGAAGGCGCGCACGGCGTGGGTCAGCGCGAGCCGCAGCTCACCGCGCCGCTCCAGGTTCTTTGCCGCACGGTAATGTACGGCGCGCTCACCATAGCGCCCGAGCACCGCCTGAGCCGCGAGGCCGTACGACGTCTCGAGCGCCTCCACGTCGGCTGGGGCGGCGCCCGCGGCGCGCTCCACCACCGCCAGCACCTCACCGCGCCGCGGATCGAGCGTCAGCGACGTCACCGCGAGCGCCAACGCGGAGGTGGCGTCCCCCGCCTTGACGGCGACGTCCGCCGCCACGCCGAGCGCTCGCGCGCGAGCGCTCGGCTCCTCGATCTGCTCCGCGAAGCGCCGCACGCGGTCCACGCACACCACCGCGCCAGCGAAGGTGAGCAAATCTTGAGCGAAGGTGAGGATGCCGTCCTCGGGAGCGAGCAGCGCCGCGCGGCTCCAGGCCTCGATGGCGCCCTCGTGATCGGACGCCAGATCCCACAGCGCGGCGCCGAGCTCGCGCTCGGCGCGCCGGCGCGCCACCGTGGCCTCCTCCCCGAGCTGGCGCAGGGCCTCCGCGCGCGCGCGGAGCAGCGCGATCTCCCCGTCCGAGCCGCGCGGCGGAGGTGAGGCGTCCACGCGCCTCAAGATCTCACGTGGCGGAGCGCCCGCCGCGGCGGCGCGCGCGAGGCAGCCCGCCGCGCCGTCGATGTCGCGCGCTTCGGCGCGGCGGTCGGCGACGTCGAGCAGGATCGCGACCTCCTCCTCCACGGGCACCCCCTTCGGCGCCGCCGCCGCGAGCTCACGCTCGCGGACCGCGATGCCGAGCCCGCGCTCCCCGACGGTGTCCGCCACTCGTAAGATGGCCTCACGAAGCGCCGGCACGCGCGGCCCCACCACGTCGAGGGCGCGGCGCGCGAGGCCCCCCGCGCGGCTCTTGTCGAGCTCCGCGAGGCGCACCAGCGCGGCGGCCAACGCCGGCACCAGGCTCGCCATCGGCTGCGCCTGCGAGAGCAACCAGCCCAGCGCGTCGGCGAGCCGATCGGAGCTCCCGCTCAGCGTCACCCGCCGCAGCAGCTCGGCGGCCGCCGCTGGATCCCCAGGGCGCAAGGCCAACCAGCGCTGCGTCCACGCGAGCGCGGTGGGCAGCTCCCCGCTCGCCTCCAGCACCTCGGCCAGCGCGCGGCACCACCCCGCGCGCGGCACCACCAGCCCCAGCGCCTGCTCGATCGCACCCGCCGCGTCGGCGCCGCGCCGCTCGAGCGCGAGCCGCGCGAGCTCCGCCGCCGCGCGCGCGCTGCCCGGATCGGCCTCGCGCGCCGCGCTCGCTGCCTGCCACGCGGCGTCCGAATCGTCCGCGGCGCGCGCGGCCTCCGAAGCGGCGCAGCACAGCACCGCGCGGAGGCTCTTGGGTAGCGGTGAAGCGAGTCGCAACAGCGCCTTGGCGCGCAGCGCCTGATCGCCGACTCGCCCCGCGAGCATCAGCGCCATGGACGCGGCGGTGCGGCTCGCCGTGCCTGCCTCGACGAGCGGCGCGAGCTGCGCCAGGGCCGCCGTCAGATCGCCGCGGCGCCGCGCGAGCTCCGCGAGCCGGAGCCGGGCGCGCTCGGCGTCACCGCGCGGCGCGCCGCCGAGCTCCACGCGGAGCCGCGCTTCGAGCGGCTCGAGGCGCTGCTCTCGCGTCAAGAGCCGCCCGAGCTCGGCGCTCCAAGCGAGCTCCGTCGGCTCACTCGCCGCCAGCTCCTCCAAGATCTCGATCCGCTCGTCCACCCGATCGGGCTGAAACCGGAGGCTCGCGAGCAAGCGCCGCAGCGCCTGAGGGCGCTCTTCCAGCGTCGCCTGCTCGAGCGCGGCGCGCGCGTTGTCGGTCGCCACCTGCTGGAGCCGCGCGCGGGGGCGGAGCCTGTCCCGCGCCGACTCGAGCTCCGGATCGTCACCGATCGCCTGGAGCCGCGTGAGCGCCCACAGCGCGAGGCTCGGATCGCTCAGGCGCTGCTCCGCCATCACCATCAGCTCGCGCAGGCAGGCTTCGACGGGCTCCGTCGGCGCCGATGGAACGCGTGGCTGACGTGCCACGCGGATCAGCGCGTCGACCACCGGCGCGTGATCGCGCGTGGCGGCGCTGTGGCTGCGGAGGCTCGCCTTGGCGTCCTCGTGGCTCGGATCCGCGACCAGCGCCTCGCCCCAAGCCTCCACGGCGCGCTCGGGCGCGCCGAGCGGCCCGGCGTAGAGGCGCCCCAGCGCGTACCACAGCGCCGCGGCGGCGCGCCCCGCCAGAGACTCCGCGCCCAAGGTGAGCCGCGCGGCGAGCAGCTCCGGCAAACCCACTTGGGCAAGTAAGCTGTCGAAGCTCGAGGGCTCACCCCCGGGACGCGTGGCGCGCTCCGCCGACTCCGGGTCGAGCTCCACATCCAAGCCGCCGTCGAAGCCAGCGGCGAGCGCCATCGCCAGCTCGCCGCGCGCCAGCGCCTCGCGCATGCGCCGGAGGTGCGTCGCCGCGGCGCTGCTCGGCTTGGCGAGCGCGTGCTCCCGCAAGATCTCGTCGGCCGCGCCCGCGCGCCCGCGCGCCGCCAAGGCGCCGGCGAGCAGCTCCGCGGCGATGGCGGAGCTCGGGTCGAGCTCGAAGGCGCGCAGCAAGTCTTCGAACGCCGGCGCGCGCTCACCGCGCGCGTCGCGGCGCCGCGCCGCCTCGATGTAGGCGTCCGCCGCCTGACCCATAGGCAGGGCAGCTGGCGAATGCGCGCCCACCGCGCCGAGCAGCTCCAGCACCACGGCGTCCGATGAAGCGAGCTGGCTCGCCTCGCGCAGCGCGTCCACCGCGGCCTCCGGCGCGCCCGCGCGCGCCTCGAACACCGCGATGCGCGTGAGCACCAGCGCGGCCTGCTCCGGGCGCCGCTCGAACGCCGCCGGGCGCAGCGTCGCCGCCGCGAGGCCCGGCTCACCGAGCCCCGCGAACCAGCCGCTCAGCTCCTCCCGCAGCTGCGGATCTTCCCCCAGCACCAGCGCTCGCCGCGCGAGCCGCGTCGCGAGGTCGAGCTCCGTGCCGCGCGCCGCCAACGCGCGCGCGAGCTGCACGCTGGCGTCGCGCTCCGCCTCCCAATCACCGCTGGCTCGCGCCTGGACCAAGCGCCCGCGCAGCCACGCCTGCTCGGCGCGCGCGCCGGTGCGACGCGGGAGCGCGTGGGTCTCCGCCTCCTGCACCCACATCCCCACCACCGCGCGCGCGCTCGGCGCACCCTCGCCTCCCTCCGCGCCGGCGGCGGCTGACTCGCTGCTGGGTCGTGACTCTGGCACCGTTTGCTCACCTGACGAGACGGGACTCGCCGTGGTGACAGCGTACATCGACCCGCCGCCAAAAGGCGCGTTCGCTGGCGCCTTCACGGGGCCGTCCGGCTCCACGGCCGCGGCCTCGAAGACCCCCGCCGCACCCGCGGCAGCCGGGAGCGCAGCCCCGGAGGTGCCACGCCAAACCCCCAAAAACCCGGGCAACCCTGCGACAAAATCGCCTGGCCCCGCGGCAAAACCGCCCCTTCGAGAACAGCTGGGCTTGTCCGCGAGCGCCGGTGCGGACTAGCCTCGGGCACGCGGCCACTGAGCCGCTTGGAGGCCTATGCAACATCCCCGCACTTTCTCCCTCGCACCCCGCCTGCTGGCGGCCGTTTTGATGGGCTCCGTCGCGAGCCTCTCGGTCCCCTCCGTGGCCTTGGCGCAAGGCGCCGCCGCGGCGAAGAAGGCACCGACCGAGAAAGAGAAGAAGGACGCGCGTGAAGCCTACACCGCGGGCGAGAAGGCGTACGCCGCGGACGACTTCGCCGCCGCGGAGTCGAGCTTCCGCAAGGCCTACAGCATCATCCCCACGCCGCACGCGGAGTATTGGATCGCCAAGTCGATCGACAAGCAGCTGAAGATCGTCGAGGCCATCGAGGCCTACTCGAGCTTCCTCAGCAACCCTGACCATGCCCGCGCCGGCGCGGACAAGGTGGACGACGCGAAGAGCCGGCTCGACACGCTCAAGCAGACGCCCGCCGAGCTCCAGCTGACCACCGAGCCCGCGGGCGCGTCGGTCACCGTGGATGGTCAGGCGCAGATGGGCGAGACGCCGATGACGCTCAAGCTGGCGCCGGGCAAGCACCGCATCGAGGTGAGCTCGAGCGGCTACGAGACCCAGGTGGTGGAGCTCGATCTGGTGCCCGGCGGCAAGGCCACGGAGAACGTCGCGCTGGCGGAGGCGCAGCTTGCGCCGGTGACGCCGGTGGCTCCCCCGCCGCCCGAGGAGCCCGACGTGGGCCCCGAGCCGGAGCCGGAGTCCCGCAGCAAGCTCCCGGCGTACATCACGCTGGGCGTGGCGGGCGCGAGCGCGATCGTCGGCACCATCTTCGGCATCTCGGCGCTCGGCGCCAAGAGCGACTACGACGACAACCCCACGGCGGACCGCGCGGACGACGTGGAGCGCAACGCGCTGATCGCGGACATGGCCTTCGGCGTCGCGATCACCCTCGGCATCACCGGCGTGGTGCTGCTGGTCACGGGCAATGACGACCCCGCGGCCGAGGCGCGTCGCCTCCAGAAGAAGCGCTGGGCCGGCTTCCAGGTGTCGCCGTACATGGCGCCGAGCGGCGGTGGCGCCGCCGCGTCGTTCCGCTTCTGAGCCAGCTCCACTCTGGTAGCGAGCGCTACGAGCGATGGACGCGCCACGGTTCACCCGGGGCGCGTCGTTCGTTTTTGGGGGGTTTGCCTGCACCGCGCCCGAGCCCACCGCGCCAGGCCGTGCATCGTTAGGGTACCTTACAGAGCAGCGCGCTGCGCCCCCACGCGAACCGCACTGACACCGGGCACTGTCAATCCGCCCTACAGCGCAGCGCACCACTGAGGAAGCCACGCGAGAAGAGTCTACGCAAACCGCGCCTGGATCGCGTCGACCACCTGACCGTAATCGGCAGGTAACATGACGGGGGGGTTGCGCCCGCTGGCGTCCACCCCAGGCACGCTGCCCTCGTGGTAACCCACCTTGAACTCGGTGAACTTGAGGCCACTGGCGGTGGACACGCACACCACGCGATCGCTCGGCTGGATGGTGCCGCGCGCCACGAGCTTCTCCAGCACCGCCAGCCCCACCGCGGTGTGAGGGCAGGTGTACATCCCGGTGCGGTCCGCGCGCGCGGCCGCGTCGCACAGCTCCTGCTCGCTCGCCTGCTCCACCACGCCGTTTAGCTCGTCGAGCGCGCGGAACGCGCGCGGCGCGCTCACCGGATCGCCTATTTGGATCGCGGTGGCCACCGTCGCCTGCGCGACGATCGGCTCCACCTCGCGGCGCCCTTGGCTCACCGCGCGGTACAGCGGGTTCGCGTTCTCTGCCTGCGCGATGGCGAGCCGCGGGTAGCGATCGATCACGCCCAGCTCACGCATCAGCTCGAGGCCAGAGTACAGCGCGTAGGCGTTCCCCAGGTTGCCGCTCGGCAGCACGATCCAATCCGGCACCTGCCAGTCGAGCTGCTGCACGATCTCCACCGCCACCGTCTTCTGCCCCTCGATGCGCAGCGGGTTCATCGAGTTGGCGAGGTACACGGTGCCCTCCTCCGCCAGCCGCTGCACGATCTTCATGCAGCCGTCGAAGTCCGTGTCCAAGCCCAGCACCAGCGCGCCGTGGGCCAGCGGCTGCACCAGCTGCGCGGTGCTGATTTTTCCACGCGGGAGCAGCACCACCACCGGCAGCCCCGCGGCCGCGCCGTAGGCGGCGAGCGCCGCGCTGGTGTCCCCGGTGGAGGCGCAGGCGATGGCCTTCACCTTGAGCCCCTCACGGATGGCCTGGCGCACCACGCTCACCAGCACCGTCATGCCCAAGTCCTTGAAGGAGCCGCTGTGGCTATTGCCGCACAGCTTCACCCAGCAGTCACGTAGTCCAAGTCCCTGACCATAGCGCTCGGCCCAGAACAGGTTGGTGCCGCCCTCGTACATCGACACCACGGTGTCGTCGTCCACCCCCGGCATCACCCACTCACGCTTGCCCCAAACGCCGGAGCCATAGGGCCAGGTGGTCACGCGGTAGCGCTCGTCGAACAGCCGCATCCACGCCGCGGCGCTGCGATCACGCAGCGCGTCGGTGTCGTGCGCGACGTCGAGCAACCCACCACAGTGAGGGCAGCGGTACATCGCGGTGGTGACCGGCCACTGTCCAGGGCAACCAGCGAAGCAACGGAAGGTGCATGAATAAGCCACGCGCCACTATATCCACCGGGCAGGCGCCGTCGACCGCGAAGGAAAGCAGCACCAAGCCCTGGTCCGTCTTGCGGCGAACGGATCGCCGCTCTAGAGCCCTGCCGCGTGATCCTCGGGTGGCACCTTTTGTTCGATGCTCAGGGCGCCGCCCCGAGTGAGCTCGCGTGCGAACAGCGGCTCCGCGGCGCGCTGGCGGAGCTGCCGCGCGCGCTCGGCCTCACCCCGGTGGGCGCCCCGCAGGTCGCCAAGCGCCCGGCGCTGCTGGTGGGGCTGCAGCTGCTCGCGGAGAGTCACCTGAGCCTGCACCTCCGCCCCGAAGCGGGGATGGTCCACGCGGATCTATTCTCCTGCGCGCCCTTCGACCGGGAGCGCGCCACGGCGCTGCTGCTCGCGGCCTACCCCGTGACCCGCCACCACGTCACCTGGCTCGAGCGGACGCTGCCCGGCCCCGAGCGCCAGCCCGAGGATGTGTGAGCGCGCCGCTCCACCTGAGCCTCTGCTACGCGGCCTGCGACGCCGACACGCTGACTGAAGCGCACCTCCGAAGCGCGGCGCGCGCGGCGTTCGAGGCCATGGGTTGGCGCGCCGCGCTCAGCGCGCACCGCTGGGAGCCGCAGGGCTTGTCGCTGATGCTGGTCGCCGACGAAGCGACGCTCATCCTCCACACCTGGCCCGAGCTGGGCTGCGTGCTGGCGGATCTGATGCTGCTCACGGGAGGCGACGCCGAGGCGCTGATGCGCGCCTTCGGAGAGCACGCAGCGCTGCCGGGGGCTGCGGTGCACCGCAGCGTGCGCGGTGGCACCTGATGTAAGGTGCCCTTACGGGTTACGCAGCGCGCTGCCAAACCCCCCAAAAAACGGCCAGGGCACACGCAGCCAGTGGGGCGCGATCCACCGACGCCCTCCGCAGCCGCCTCGCGCCGCCGCCTTCAACGCGGTGGGAGCCTGCCTTTCGGGTCGTCAGCCAGGTTGCGCAAGAAGTCAGCGCTCTGGTCCATGGCCCCGGGGACGTAGTAGATCACGAAGTGGCCATCGCGACCGGTGGGGGTCGGGTCCCACTGCACCAGGGCGCCCGTCGCGGCGCCCCCCGCGAGGTTGCCGCTCAAGCCCTCGGCGGGCACCGAGAACGGCACCAAGGATGGCGTCCAGGCCAGCTCCGCCGGGAGCCGCACCACCGGCTCGAGCGGCGGCAGGCCGAGCGCCACCGCCTGCACCTCGATCCCGTGCGGCGGTGAGTAGCTGTCGCCACCCCCGGTCGGCGTGACCCCCTCCGTCATCAACACGCTCTTCGGAGCGAAGCCCGCGCGCGGCTCCTTGAGGAGCATCGGCACGTAGTGGATGGGGTCGGTCGGATCCACGATCGACTGCGCCAGGGAGATCTCCGGGTGCAGCTCATTCAGCTCCCCCTGCTCATGCACCGTGAGCGCCAAGAACACGGTGCTGACGAGGCGCGACACGTCGATGGGCGCCGTCTTCTCGAGCAAGGTGATGCTGATCATGCTGGCGGAGCCGCTCAGCACCGCGCCGCGCGTCTGATCGTCCACCGCGAGGAACATCGGGCCGTTGAGGCCCCCCTGGCTGTGCCCCATGAACATCACCCGCGTCGGATCGAAGCGAATGGCGGCGCCGGTGTTCGACACCTCCGCCGGGATCTCGATGCGCGTCTCGGTGAACAGCCGCGCCTGCTGCACCACGTCGATCGCCGACTGCGGTCCATTGGCCCGCGCCGCCACCGGGTTCGAGACGTTGAAGAACAGGATGTCGGGGTTGCCGCCGTCGGCGCCCGGGCGCGTGCCGTGGAAGATCTGATCGATGCCCATGGTCGCGATGCAGCGCTCGGCGAGCGCCGGGCCCTCGTCGCCCTCGCCGATGAAGCTCCGGAAGTTGCCGCCCGTGCCGTGCGCGTACAACGTGATGGGGTACCCCTCCGAGGGCATCGGGCAGGCGGCGGGGTCGGGCACCATCAGCGCGAAGCGCAGCGAGAAGTCCCGCTGGAGCTCCGGCGCACCCTGAGCGTCGAAGGCGAGCTCACCGCCGTCGCCGAAGCGCGCGAAGGGGATCGTGCCACGCTGGAAATCTGGCGATGGGCCGTACTCCCCCTCGTAGATGTCCGCCGTCCCCCACCCTCCTCGCGCCTCCCAGGCCGAGGCGGTGGGCGCAGGGTAGTTGTCCATCACCCAGTCGCGGAGGGCCTGTGTTTCCCGCACTGGATCCGAGGTGGTGAACACCGCGAGGTGGACGACGTCGCTCGCCTCGACCCCCTGAGCCGTGATCTCCTCCAAGGCAGGCAACAAAGCTGACTTGTGTGCCCCAAGCGCGCCGCCCGGCGACATCTCCACGCCGAGCAGCTGCTCGAGCTCCTCCGAGCGCCCCACCGCGCCGCCGTCCGCAGCGCGGAGCGCCGAGGTGACGACCAGCGCGTAGCGCGTGGCGCGACGCAGCGGGTGACCCAGGGCGGGCATGAAGGCCAGCGTACCTGACGGCCAGTACACGCCCTCCTCCTCCTGCCAGTGGAGGGTCAAGAGGCGCCTCGAGCCGCGCTCCGGCGAGGCGGGGTCGATGTCGATCAGCTGCACGCTGCTCTCTGGGCTCAGGCTCTCGAGCGGCCCGGCAGGTAGGCTGCTCGGATCGAGCGGCCCATCGAAGCGCAGGTAACCCGCGGCAACGGGGCTGAAGCCCTCCATCACGTCGTGCATCGACTCGATGTAGGTCCGGAGCAGCGGCACCAAGCGCGGGTTGGGGTAGCCAAGCAGGTGCACACGCCCCGCCGGCGTCAGCCGCCAGTCGCTCGGCCAAGGATGATCGAAGAAACGCTCCTCCGTGAGCTCGTCCAAGCTCGCGGGCACCTGGTAGATCGAGCGAATGGAGGGCGCGCCCCCCACCCCCGCGGTCCCTGCCGTGCCCGCCGTGCCACCGGCGCCCCCCGCGGCGCCGCCGTCGCCATCGTCTCCACCACAAGCCGGCGCCAGCAGCGCGAGCACGCACGCGAAGCTGGCGAGCGCCCAGGCGCTCCTCTTGGCTCCGCTCGAGAGCGCCTCACCCGCCCGCCCTCCACCGATCGGGTGCCGCCGCTGAGCCCCGCCGTCCTTGACTCGGCAGCGCCCTGGATTGATCGGACGGCGACTTACGGAGAAGCTCGGGGGATAAGTCATATGTCCGGCAGAGTACCATGACTTGGGCGCTGGTCCTTCATGTGGGCCCGAGCGACGCGACGGCGCGCGTCGCGGGGCTACCGCTCATCACCCGTTTGGCGCTCGACGCTCAGGCGGCAGGCGCGCGCACGGTGGTGCTCGCGTCAGGCCTCACGGACCCCTCCCTCGAGGCCAGGACCCGCGCGGCGCTGATCCACCCCAAGCTGACGCTGCCGATCGAAAGCGAGCCCCCCGCCGATGTGACGAAGCTCCACGTGGCAGCGAGCACCGTGGTCCACCGCGGGCTGTTCAAGGCGATCGCCGACGCCGGCCTCGAGCGCGACCTCGACCTGCGTGAAACGCGCTTCGCCTTCGACCCGCCGTGGGGCTTCGATCCCATCAGCGTCACTGACGACACCAGCCGGCGGCGCGCCGAAGCGGCGCTGTTTCGCTCGCTGCGCAAGCCGCAAGACGGCTGGACCTCCCGCTACTTGAACCGCTACTTGTCGCTCGCCGTCAGCCGCCTGCTGGTGAAGACGCCGCTCCGCCCCAACCAACTCTCGGTCCTCATCTTGGCGGTCGGCCTGGCTGGCGCGGCGATCGCCGCCCGCGGTGACTACCTATCGCTCGTGATCGGCGCGCTCTTGTTTCAGGCGCAGAGCGTGCTCGATGGCTGCGACGGCGAGATGAGCCGGGTCACTTACCAAGGCTCCCTGCTCGGTGAGTGGCTCGACACCATCGGCGACGATCTGACCAACTACGGCTTCTTCGCGGGCGCCGCCTGGGGCCTCTACACGCAGACGGGCAGCGCCCTCTACCTCATCACCGGCGTGGTCACGCTCGCTTGCGGTGTGATCGCGAGCGGCCTCGAGTACCGCTACTTGCTGCGAATTGGCTCGGGTGACTTACTCAAGTACCCCCTCAGCCAGAGCACCACCTCCGGCACCGGGCTGATGGCGCGCATCGGGCCGCTGTTCAAGCGCGACACCTTCGTGATGCTCACGCTGCTCGGCGCGCTCGTGGGTCAGCTGCGGGTGATGCTGGTGGTGTTCGCGCTCGGCGCGGTGGGGGTCCTGTTCGGTGTGCTCAGCACCGAGCTGCGGCTCCGGCGCGAGCGGGCGGGGAGCTGAAGGTGCACCGCGGCCAAACACTGGTAGAATCGCTGATTTTTAGGGCAGTCATGCTGTCTTTCATGGGGTTCGTCACCCTGACCTCATCGAGCCCAGCGCGCGCCGCAGGGCCCCTCGGCGCGGAGGGCGCGCCGATCCGCACCAGCGACTACACGGTGGACCTCTACCAAGGCCCCGTCACCGTGAGCACCCGCGTGATCGGCCTGAGCGGCGCCTACACCGCGATCGCCGAAGGGGTGGACGGCCTGGCGCAGAACCCGGCGGCGGCCACGGTGCGCACCGCCTGGTCGATAGACAGCTTCGATTACGATTGGGGGGTGGGCTTCACCTCCGCCAGCTCGCTCCGCGGCAATGACTTTTATAACAGCGGGCTCCCCGAGGGTGAGCTCGAGGGTGGGGAGGGTGGCCTGATGTTCCTCACCCCCGCGGTGCTGTTTCAAGACGGGCCGTGGGGCTACGGGCTCACCGCGCAGCTGCAGACCTTCAGCCTGCGCCGCGGTGAGGGCGCGGGCCCGGCGCAGAGCCTGGAGGCGCAGTTCGCGGACGTGACGGGGAGCATCGCGTACGGCTTCATGCGCGGTGAGTTTTGTTTGGGGGTTGGCTTGCGGAGCGTGGCGCTGAGCGTCGCTCGCGGGGCGTCAGAGGGCGGCGAACAGCTGTTCGTCACCACCGGCATGGCGCCGGTGCTCGGCGCCGTCTACAAGCCGGAGGGGCGGCGCCTCCGCGTCGGCGCCTCCTTCAAATTCCGCGTGGCAACGGAGGCCGATCCGGGCGCCCAGATCCGGCGCACGCCAGACGGCGACTTGGTGCTCGGCTCTGAGGCGGACCCGGACAGCGCCGTCTGGCTCCCGAGCGAGCTGCGTCAGCCCTGGGAGGGGACGCTCGGCTTCGCGCTCTCCCTGGGACCGCGCCCGCTGAACCCGCGCTTCAAGGATCCGGGCGAGCTGCTCGCGCGCGAGCGGCGGCTCACGGCTTGGCGGCGCCGGGAGCGGGCGCGCGCGCTGCGCGCCGCGAGCGGCTCCGAGGCGGCGCGCCTCGAGGCGACGCGCCAGCGCGAGGACGCGGAGGACGAAGCGGCCCTGGAGCGCGCCGAGCGCGACTTGCGGCAGGAGCTCTTGCAGCGCTCTCGGAGCCTCGCTCGCCGCTACCTCCTGATAAGCTCGGAGGTTCAGCTCACCGGCGCCTCCAACGACTCGGTCGGGGTGGAGTCGTTCGTGCGGCAGGAGGTGGCGCGCGCGGGTGAGGAGCTCACCTTCAGCCCGCGGCTCGGCCTGGAGGGCGAGCCCTGGGCGCATCAGCTGAAGCTGCGCGGCGGGAGCTACCTCGAGCCCGCGCGGTTTCGCCGGAGCAGCCCGCGCGTCCACGGCACCCTCGGCTTCGACGCTCGGCTGTTCGAGTGGACCGTGTTCGGGCTGTTCGACGAGGGGACCTCGTGGCGCGCCGGGGCGGCGGCGGACCTGTCGCGCCGCTACTTCGCCTGGAGCGCCGCGGTGGGCGTGTGGCGGTAGCACGGCGTACGCGCACCATGAGCAGGCAAGCTGCCTACAGCGCGACGCGACACGCACCGCGAGCGATGCTCATCCTCACTGACTACTGCGGCTCGAGCACCAGCGCGAGGGACACACGCGCCTCGCTCCCCGCGCGGCGCTTCAGCTCCGCTTGGCTGGCGTCCACCACGCCGTGCGCGTCGCGCGGCTCGATCGCGAAATCGCTCAAGCTCACCCTCAGCGGCTTCACGCTGGTCACCAGCACCCGGGTGGGGGCGACGCCCGGCGCCGCGCGATCGGGGAACTCGAAGGCGAGGCTCACCTCCACCTGGAGCTCCTTGCGGAACTGATTGAGGGTGAGCTGACCGCTCAAGACCGCGCGCAGCGTGCGCTGCTCCGGGACGCGGCGCCGCTCGCCGGCACCTGCGTCGCTGGGGGCGGCCTCGTCCGACGACTCCTCGGGCTCGGGGAGCTCCACGTCCTCACCGGGTGCCCGCGGGGCGATGACGTGAGGTCGCGCGGGCGGCGCCTGCTTGGCTGTTGGTGCGGGCTTGCTCGCGTCGCCGGCGCCCGCTTCGCTGCTCGGGAGCGCCAGCGCGCTGCGGCGCGCCTGGTAGACGCTGACGGCGCTGGGGTTCACGGTGGCGAGGGTGAAGCCGGCCCAGCGCGCGCGCTCCCGCACGGCCTCCGGGCGACTCGCGCCGAGGTTGAGCCAGTTGCGCGCCCGCTCGGCGCGCAGCCGCGCCTCGGCGTCGTCCTCCAGGTCCGTCAGGCGCAGGGCGCCGAGATCCACCTCGACGCGCCCCGTCGCCGCCGTGAGGTCAGCGAGCGGGACGCTCAGCTCGCCGCGCACCAGCGGGAACTGGCCCCGCGTCGTCTGCTCGCGGCTCGCGAGCTCGAAGGTCACGCGACTCTCGGGGCTGATGCGCAGCCGGATGCTGGGGCTGGTGGTCGCCTCGGTGGAGGCCGCCGGGCGCGGATCCGAGGGCTCGTAGAACACCTCGTCCTGCTCACAACCCGTGAGGCAAGCAAGGCAGATGAGGCACCAGCCCGTTCGCACCTCCCCACCATGCAACGCCCGCATCGCCCGGGGCAAGTAGCCGTCCACCACGCGGGATCGGGATTTGGGTTTGGGGGTTAGACGGCACCGCGATGTGCGGCCTCGCCGCCAGCGACCGATTGTGTGAAACTCGAGTGGCGGAGCTGCGTATCCTCCGCCACCTTCTCGACCTGAGCCACCTGGCGCCAGATCGATCCCTTCAGCGCACGTCCCTCAGTGCATGACAGCAGACGGAGCCATCGCACCATGTCCAACCCGCTTACCCTGAGCCGCATCACCGCCACCCTCACCGCGCTGAGCGCCGCCTCCTTGGTGGTCGCCTGCGGCGGTGCCGCCGCCCCGGAGCCCGCCGCGCCCGTCGTCGACGCGCAGGAGGTCCCCGCCGCCGCCGAAGCGGAGGAGGCCACCGGGGAGGAGGAGGCGAGCGGCGACGCAGCGGAGGCAGCCGGTGAGACCGCGGAGGCGAGCGACGCCCCGGCCGAGGAGCCCGAGCCGGCCGCGGCCGATCCGAAGAAGGACGACCCGAAGAAGGCCGCCGGCGCCAAGGCGGGCTGCGGCGCTGGCACCTGCGCGCCGGGCAAGTGTGGCGGCGCCAAGCCGGCCCCGAAGCCCGCGCAGAAGCCTGCCCAGAAGCCGGCGACGAAGAAGGCCGGCGGCGCCAAGGCCGCGTGCGGCGCTGGCACCTGCGCCTGAGCTGCGGTCGCCTGAATGCGGCGGCCGCCGCGCAGAGCGCTCGGTCGGCTCGTCTGGCGCGCGGCGCGTCATGGAGCGACGGCGCCGCGCTCGGTCGCCACGGTGGCCTCGTGGCGGTCAGAGCCTGGCGCGGTGCCGTCAGGCTCACTGCCAAACCCCCAAAAACCCTCACCCAACGCCGCGATCGCCTGGAGCGGCGACACCCTCTCGGGACGACCCGCTGGCGAGCGCCCCTGAAGAGTCAGTGAGACGCCCCATGTGTCACGCGGATGGAGTCACCACGTGAGCCGTCAGGCATACTGCGGAGTTGGGCTCGGCCTGCGCTGGGACTTCTTGGATGAGGTCATCGAGGGGCCACCGCTCGAGGTCGCCTTCTGGGAAGTCAGCCCAGAGAACCACATGCGGCGCGGCGGCTACCTGCCTTGGGCGCTCGCCCAGGTGAAGGAGCGCTACCGCCTGGTGACTCATGGGCTCACCATGAGCCTGGGCGCGTTGGATCCGCCACCTGACGATTACCTCGCGGAGCTGAAGCGCGAGATCGAGCGCATGGGGTCGCCCTGGCACTCGGATCACCTCTGCCTCAGCACCGCTGGGCCGCGCGTGCTGCATGATTTGTTGCCGCTCCAGCTCCGCCGCGAGGCCGCGCTGCGCGCCGCGGATCGTATCCGCGCGGCACAAGACCGGCTGGGCGTGCCGATGGCGTTCGAGAACATCAGCTGGTACGCGCACCTCGGCCGCCGTGAGCTGGACGAGGTGGAGTTCCTCTGCCTGGTTCAGGAGAAGAGCCAGGCGGGCCTGCTGCTCGACGTGAACAACGTCTACGTCAACTCGCAGAACCACGGGTTCGACCCCTACGCGTTCATCGCCAGCTTACCGCTCAGCCGCGTGACACAGCTGCACGTCGCCGGGCACACGCGGCAGCCTAGCGGCATGCTGCTCGACACCCACGGCGCGCCCGTGATCGATCCGGTGCGCGACCTCCTGCGCTTCACCCTGGAGCGCACCGGCCCCTGTCCGGTGCTCCTGGAGCGCGACAACGAGGTGCCGCCGCTCAGCGAGCTGCTGGAGGAGGTGGCGTCGCTCAAGAGCCTCTACGACGCGGCGATGGCGACGCACGCCGCGAGCCAGCCCAGCGGGCCGCCAATAGACAATCGCCCTCATGATGTCGGCGACCGCGCGCGTGACGAGGCCTTCGAGCGTGCGTTCGCTGAGCTGACTTGTGGCCCCGAGGTGGCGTGGGAGGACCCCGCCGCGCTCGCCGACTGGACGAGTCAGGTAGGCTTACCTGAGCCCGATCGCGCGGCCCTGCTCGAGAGCGGCTTCGGCTACCTCGGGGTGTACCGCGACCTGGTGCGCGGCAACCTCTACGGCGCCATCGAGCTCGCCATCCCCCGCGCCCTGCGGCGCCTCGGCGACGAGCTGTTCCTGGAGACGTTCGACGCCTGGCTCAGCGAGGTCGGCCCACGCACCCACTACCTGCGCGACGCCACGCGCGAGCTGCTCGACTTCGCCGAGCCGCGCTGGGCGGGCGACCCGCGCGTCCCGCCCTACCTCCTGGAGCTGGCGCGCCACGAGGCGCTGCGCATCGAGGTCGGCTCCGAGCTCGCGCGCCCGCGAGACCAAGAGCCGCGGGAGCTGTCGCTCGAGGCGGGCGTGGCCTTCATCGAGGCCGCGCGGCTGGTGCGCTACCAGCACCGCGTCCACTGCCTCAGCGAAGACGAAGCGGACACGAGCCCGCCAGAGGCCGAGCCCTGCGCGCTGCTCGTCTACCGCAGCCCGAGCCATGAGGTCCGCTACCTGGAGCTCACGCCGCTGGCCGCGAGCATCCTCGAGCGCCTGCTCGCGGGGGAGCCGCTCGGCGCCGCCATCCAGCGGAGCTGCCAAGCAGCCGGCGCCCCGCTCACGGAGGAGGTGATCACCGGCGCGGCGCGGGTGCTCGCCGATCTCGCCGAGCGCGGCGCGCTGCTCGGCCCGCTCGAAACACAGACCGAGGCTACGCAGGCGTGCCCCGAGAACGCGGCATCCACCGAGAGCGCGGCGTCAACCAGGAGCGCAGCGTCAGCCACGGCCGACCGATCAGGACCCCAAGCTAGCTTGAATGGCCCTGCCTCCGGTACACTCCACGAGGGGACGCGCAGCGTACCGCCCCCGCGAGATTTGCCATGACTGAACGTGATCCTTTGAACATCACCGGCCAGCTGATCGCCGACAAGTACCAGGTGGAGCAGCTGGTCGGTGAGGGCGGCTTCGCGGTGGTGTACCGGGCGATGCACGTCATCTGGAAGAAGCCCGTCGCCATCAAGTTCTTCAATGGGCTCTCCTCGGCGCCGCAAGATCAGCGCGAGAGCCTCACGCAGGACTTCATCAACGAGGGCGCGCTGCTGACGGAGCTGTCGAGCCAGACCGCGAACATCGTGCAGGCGCGCGACGTGGGCACCTACACCGCGCCCGATGGCGCGTGGATGCCCTACATGGTGCTCGAGTGGCTCGAGGGGCGCCCGCTCGACGCCATCATGGATGCCGATCGCGCCGCCGGCTTGCCGCCGTGGACGATCCAGCAGGTGTACCGCGTGCTGGAGCCCGCGGCGACGGCGCTCGACCTGGCGCACAGCCGCGGCATCGCTCATCGCGACATCAAGCCAGCCAACCTGTTCATCTCGGGGGATCCGCGCAGCGGCGCCGCCGGGGTGAAGGTGCTCGATTTCGGCGTCGCCAAGATGATGAGCGACAACACCCACATGCAAGCGGCGCTCGCGAAAACGGGCACCGCCATCACCAGCTTCACGCCGCAGTACGGCGCCCCCGAGCAGTTCTCACGGAGCCATGGCGCCACCGGGCCGTGGACGGACGTCTACGCGCTGGCGCTGGTCGGCGTCGAGCTGCTCACCGGCAAGGTCGCCCTCGACGGCGGCGACTTCATCCAGCTGGCGTTCAGCTCCGCCAACCCCGAGCGGCGCCCCACGCCCCGCACGCTCGGCGCCGAGGTGAGCGACGCGGTCGAGGCGGTGTTCGCGCGAGCGCTCGCCACCGCGCCCTCCGAGCGCTACCCCAGCTGCGGCCAGTTCATCAGCGCGCTCGCCGTTTCCCTGGGGATCACGGGGCCGGTCAGCATGATGCCGGTGCAGAACGACCTCACCTTCGGCGCCACCGTGATGGCTGGCCCCACCAGCATCCCCACCCCCGTCAGCTTCCCTGGCAATGTGCAGCCCTCCTACAGCGCCGCGACCACCGCGAGCCCCTCCACGGTCGACCCGGCTGGCGTCGCGGCTCAGCGTAAAGGTTCTGGTGGCTTACTGTTCGCGGGGATCGGGGGTTTGGCAGTGCTCCTGATTGGCGGTGGCGCTTACTTCGCGCTGAACAATGACAAGGGCGGCGCCGGCCCGAGCGCGAGCACGGAGGCCTCGAGCGCGCCGGTGGCGTCCGCCGCCGAGCCGGTGCCCTTCACCTGCCCCGAGGGCACCGTGAAGATCGAGAAGGGGCAGTTCTTCATGGGGTCCGATCACCCCGACGCGCGCCCCAACCAGAAGCCCGTGCACAACGTGACCTTGAACTCGTACTGCATGGACCTCTACCAGGTCACGGTGAAGGACTACAAAGCCTGCTCGGACTCCGGGAAGTGCCGCCGCGCGCCCACCGAGGTGAGCTGGCCGGCGATGACCGAGAAGCAGAAGCAGACGTACTCGCCGCTCTGCAACATCAACGACCCCGAGGGGCGCGCGGATCACCCCATCAACTGCGTCACCTGGGACATGGCGAACGTCTACTGCAAGGCGCAGGGCAAGCGTCTCCCCACGGAAGCGGAGTGGGAGTACGCCACGCGCGGCCCGGATGGCCGCGTCTACCCTTGGGGGGACGAAGAGCCCACGGAGAAGCACTTGAACGCCTGCGGCACGGAGTGCGTGAAGTGGGGCGAAGAGAACGGTGAGGAGCTCTCCGCGCTGTACGAGGCGGACGATGGCTACCCCACCACCTCACCGGTCGGTAAGTTCCCGGCGGGGCGCTCTCGCTTCGGCCCTTACGACGTGGTGGGCAACGTGTGGGAGTGGGTGGCTGACTATGAGGGCACCTACACCCCCGACGCGCGGGTCGATCCGCGCGGCCCGGAGGTCGGAGAGAAGCGCGTGCTGCGCGGCGGCGCCTTCAACGGCGGCTTCCGCGAGTGGCTGTGGCCGTCGTATCGGTACGCTTCCCTGCCTAAAACCCAGTCTTATGGCCACGGGTTCCGCTGCGCGATGGACTTCGAGGGCGACGACGACGCGGCGCCGCAGTGAGCTTCGTCAGCCCTGCTTTTAATCGTGGGCCTGATAGGCTAGCGCGGCATGGCTTCGAGCGGACCCAAGCCACCCGGGCGGCCCCCGCTCGCGCCCTTCCTCCTGAAGTCTCGGCTGCCTGACGACGCGGGCCGCTACTCGGAGACGCCCGCACAAGCTCCAGTCAGCATCCCTGATGAAGTGCCGCCAGGCGAGCGGCGCCGTGAGGTGTCGCGCGAAGCGGCTCGCGACGGGGCGCGCCGTGAGAACGACGCACGCGCGAAGCCAGAGCGGAGCACCGAGCCGCGGGGCGCTGAAGCGCGCGGCGCCGAGCCGAGCGGCCCGAGATCCATCCGCCGCGAGGCGCTGAGCGGGGGCCTGAGCCTGTTCGAGCTCGGGAGCTTGCTCGAAGCGGGGAGCACGCGGGAGGTGCTGAGCGCGATCGGCGACGATCGAAGCCCCGCGCGCTGGCTCATGCGCTGCCGCGCGCTGCTCGCCCAGGGCCAAGCCCGCGAGGCGCTGGCCGAGCTCGCGGAGCTGGCGGCGCTCCCGGAGCTGCCGCCCGAGCTGCTCGCCAGCGTGGCGCGCCTCGAGCTCGGCCAAGGTGAGATCGAGCGCGCGCTGAGCCACGCGCGGCGCGCCGTGGAGGCCGACGGAGGCAGCACCGCGAGCTACCTCGCGCTCGCCTCGGCGGCGCTGCGCGCCGAGCGACGTGGCGCGACCCCCAGCCTGCTCCCGCTGGCCGAGCAGGCCCTCGCAGCGCTCGGACCCACCCCGGAGAGCCCGAGCCTCACGCTGGCGCTGCGCGCCGACCTGCTGGCGCTCCAAGGCGAGCCCCGGCGGGCGCTGGGCGCCGCTCAGCGAGCGCTGGGCCTCGACCCCAGCTCGGTGGACGCCCTCGCGGCGCTGGCGCGCGCCGCCGCGGCGCTGGGGCGCAGCGAAGACGCCGCGCTCGCCTGGCAGCGCCTGGCCGATCGCGATCCTGGGGAGGCCGCGGCGCTGCGCCCCGTGCTGGATCGAGCGGGCATTTCACCTGACGTTTTACCTCAGGAGCCAGCCTGGTCGCCGCTGCTCGACGACGCCGAGATCCTGATCGCCGCTCATGACCCGGAGGGGCTGGCGGCGCTCGAGCTCATGAGCCGCCGGCAGCTCGAGCGGCTCACCGTCGGCGCCCCACCGAACCTCCAGCTGCTCGCCAGCCTGTGCGCGACTCACCTCACCTCCGCGCCCCTGTTCCGCGACTTCGCCCCTTACGACCTCTCCCTCGCGTCCATCGCGCGGGTCGATGCAGCGCTGCTCGCGAGCTACGGTGCAGGCCCGCGCCCCGCGCTGCCGAGCGACTCCTCGGCGCTCACCCTGATGCTCGGCAGCTACGTCGGTGAGGCGCTCCGCCAAGCGCACCGCGGGCGATGGGATGGTGATCTGACGAGTGGCCTGGGCGCCCGCGTGATCGCGCAGGGCGGCACCTGGGAGCCGATGCGGCTGGTCGACGCGCGCCTCACCAGCGGGGCGAGCCACGGCCTGATGCGCGCGATCGCCTCCACCCTCCCCCACCCCACGAGCGCCACCTGGCAGCACCGGCTACCGCTCGCGGTGTCGCCGCCCACGCCGTGGCCTGGCGCGTGGCCGCTCGCCAGCCAAGTGCCGCTCATCGCTCGCTCGCTCCGCACCTCGCCCATCGCGGCGCTGCTCGGCCAGCTGGGGCTGCCGCTCCGGAACCGAATCAGCGATCTGGGCGCGCTCGACCGCTACCTCGAGGTGATCGCGCCGGCTACCGTCAGCGCCTCGCACGATCCCAACCCGCGCGCGGCTGGCTGGGTCGGCTGCTACGTGGGGGAGCTGGTGCGCGCCGAGCTCGGCGGGCATTGGTTCGACAGCCCCGATCCTGGCGCCGAGGGCCTCAAGCTCGAGCTCCACACCGGGCGCGTGACGGCGCCGCTCCAAGTGCTCACCGCGCGCCTCACCAGCGATCGGCGCTTCAGCTTGTTCGAGTGGTATCAGACGCTCAGGTTGTGAGCGTCTGTGGCCTGTTCATGACGGGGCTCCTACGGGCGCGGAGAGTCAGTCTAACTGACCAGAGTGCAGGCTCTACGGGTGGATGTGCACCAGGGTGCCGCCGCCCGTCGCCATGGCGCCGTGCCAGCGCTGGGGCACCGGCGGATCGGTGAACTGGAACAGCCAGCGCGCGTCCTCCGGCGCGAGGTTGATGCAGCCGTGGCTGCGCGGCCGCCCGAAGCCGTCGTGCCAGTACGCCGCGTGGAACGCGTAGCCCTGGTTGAAATACTGGACGTAGGGCACGTCCTTCAAATCGAACTCATCGCCGGGCTCATCACCGCTCATCTTGGCGGTGACGTGCTTGGTGTGGATGAGGAACTGCCCCTGCACCGTGGAGCGCGTCTTCTCAGGGTCCCCCAGGCCATCGGCGCCCGTCGACACCAGGGTGGCGAACACGGGCCTCGTGCCGACGTAGGCCACCAGGGTTTGTTTCAGAATAGAAACATCAATCCAGGTGCGCCCCTCCTTGGCCCAGCCCGGCACCTTCTTCATGGGCGTGATGTGGGTGAGCGCGGTGTCGCGCAGCCAGTAGCCCTCGAGCGTCTTCAGGTAGCGCGCGGAGCCTATGCCGATCGCCTCCCCGGTGAGCTCCACCGCCTCACGGTGACGTAGGAGGCGCACCTCCTTCAGGCCCTCGCGAGGCGAGCCCGAGTAGAGCGCCGCGGCGCTGCTGCGGTTGAAGGCGACGTGACCTTCGCCGGTGATGGGGATCCCACGAAACTCCGTCTTCGGGACGGGGCGCAGCCGATCCAGGGGCAACACGGAGAGCTCGGTGGTGAGCCCAAACGGGCGCCCTTCGTGCTCGAACAAAGACAGGAAGGCGAACCCACTCCTGCCCAAGGCGCGGCCGCTGTACACGGTGGACGCAGCGCGCGGCGCGCCGCTCAGGTTGGGTGACTGCGCGCCACCCTGAAGGAAGCTCGGCGGCGCTGCTTCGAGCAGGAACCCGGGCGCACCCCCGCGACGCCCATCGGGCTCGACGCGCGCCTGCTCACGCTTGCTGGGGAGCTTGGTGTAGAGCGGCGGCGGTGGGTACTTGGCGAGCCCATAGGCGTAAGGCAGCCCCGAGGAGCGATCCGGGCGCACCCGCGCGGCGACGGCGACGGGGTGGGTGAGATCGGTGGTGGCGGTGTTGCCGGCGCACACGAAGCCCTGCGGCTCCACCTGGTACCAGCCTCCCTTACAATCCTTGCTCGTGAGGTGAGGCTCGGGGCTGCGGCGCAGGCGGGCGCCGGCCCGCAGGTACCCGATTTTCCGCGCGCGCCAGCTCGGGCGCTCGAAGACGAAGGTCTCGTAGCGCAGCGCGACCAGGGCATGCTCCGGGTCGGGCTCGACGTCTTGCGTGGGGGCGCCGGTCAGCGCCGGCTCGGGCGTCCCAACCCCCAAAACCCCTGTCCCTGCGCGCTCCGAGAGCCGCACCAGCTGAGTGTTTGGCTCTGCTGGCTCCTTCGCCGCTTCGGGGGCGTCCTCGAGCAGGGCGTCACCCGTCAGGTTAGCTGCTGAGCTTCCCTTATCTGTCAGTTTATCTGATGAATTGCTCGGATCGTCGGCGGCGGCGCTGTCAGTCAGGCCATCTGCCAGGTAGTCGAGGGGCTCGTCCGCGGTCGATTCAGCTTCGGCTCCCTCGTCAGCCTGAGCAGCTGCTCCTGCCCCCGCAGCGACCTCCGCTTCTACCCCGAGGTTTTTGGGGGGGGTTTGGCGTGGCGCCTCGGTGCCGGGCGCGGCTGCGCCCTCACCGCCCACGTCGCTGGGCGGGAGCGCCGCCTCCACTTCGGCGCGCGGCTCCGGGCTGAGCCCTGAGCAATTCAGGGTGAACGCCACCAAGGCGGTCAAAAACCCAAGCGCGCGCCGCTCCGACATGCTCGCCGCCTAACGGAGCGCGCGCGAGTTGGCCCAGTTTCCGCGGGCTTCAGTAAGCGCGCTCCCATGAGCACTTCGATAAGCAGCGCCTGCTGCCTATGGTAAACGTGGCGCCCGCGCTTCGAGCATCCATGAGCGCGGCACCGCCTCGAGAGATCCCATGACCGACCCCATGAGCCTGGACGCCCTGTCTGCCCTCGACCTGCACCTCACGGATGAGGAGCGCATGATCCGCGCCTCGGTGCGGCGCCTGGTGCGCGAGCGCTACCTCCCCCAAGCGGCGGCGTTGTTCGAGGAGGAGCGCTTCCCCAAGGAGCTGATCCCGGAGCTGGCCGAGATGGGCCTGCTCGGCGCCAGCATCAAGGGCTACGGCTGCGCCGGGATGAGCGCGGTGGAGTACGGGCTCATCTTGCAGGAGCTCGAGTACGGCGACAGCGGGCTCCGGAGCTTCGTCAGCGTGCAGGGTAGCCTGGCGATGCACGCCATCGCCGCCTACGGCGACGAGGAGCAGAAGCAGCGTTTCCTCCCGGAAATGGCCGCGGGGCGGCTGATCGGCTGCTTCGGGCTCACCGAGCCGGACAGCGGCTCGGATCCGGGCTCGATGCAGACCCGCGCGCGGCCAGATGGTGACGACTACGTGCTCACCGGCACCAAGATGTGGATCACCAACTCGCCCTTCGCGGACGTGGCGGTGGTGTGGGCCAAGGTGGGGGACGGCGACGCGCGGAGCATCCGTGGCTTCATCGTGGAGCGCGGGATGGCGGGCTTCGAGACGCCGACTATCCATGGGAAAATGAGCCTGCGCGCCAGCACCACCGGGGAGATCGTGCTGGATGAGTGCCGCGTGCCCGCGCGCAACATGCTGCCCGGCAAGCAGGGCCTCGGGGGTCCGCTCGGCTGCCTGAGCCAGGCGCGCTTCGGCATCGCCTGGGGAGCGCTCGGCGCCGCGAAGGCCTGCTTCGAGTCCACCGTGAGCTACACCCGTGAGCGCACCCAGTTCGGCGTGCCGATCGCGAAGAAGCAGCTGGTGCAGGCGACGCTCGCCGACCTCGCGAGCGAGATCGTGAAGGGCGACATCTTGGCGCTCCACTACGGGCGCATGAAGGACCAAGGCAGCCTGAGCCCGGTGCAGGTGAGCCTCGCCAAGCGCAACAACGTGGGCGTGGCGCTGGACGTCGCGCGGCGCTGCCGCGGCCTGCTCGGCGGCAACGGGATCTTACTGGAGTACCCCGCCATCCGTCACATGCTGAACCTGGAGAGCGTGTACACCTACGAGGGCACCCACGAGGTGCACACCCTGGTGCTAGGGAAGGCGCTCACGGGGGAAGACGCGTTTTAGCGCGCGGTGAGTAATACAGCGCCAAGCTGACTAGCGCTGGCGCGCGGCGCACAATACCGGCGCTAAGCTGACTAGTGCCATCGTGGCCGCACGTCATACGGCGCCAAGCTGACTAGCGCCGCTCGAGCCAGAAGGCCTTGGTCGGCGACTCGCCGCCGGGCCACGCGGGGCAGTCGGCGCCCGACTTCGCGGCCTCGATCCGCGTGGCGATGCCCGCGCGCGCCGCGCCCTGACTGAGCCAGCCGCGGAGCCGCTCGGCGCTCGTCTTGCGGTGGTTGGTCACCGCGAGCAGGCGCCCGCCCGGCGCGAGCACGGCCGCTGCGTCCTCAGCGAGCTTCGGGTAGTCGCGCGCGACGGAGAAGCTCTTCTTGCCGCTCGAGCCGAAGCTCGGCGGGTCGAGCACCACCAAGTCGAAGCGCTCACCGCGCGCCCGGGCGCGGCGCAGGTAGTCCGCCGCGTCTGCGCGGATGAAGCGGTGCGCTTCGCTCAGGATCTGGTTCAGCGCCAGGTTCTCGCGCCCCCAGCCGAGGTAGCGGCCGCTCAAGTCGACGCTCACCGTCTCCCGCGCGCCGCCCTGCGCCGCCGCCACCGTGAACGAGCAGGTGTAAGAGAACAGGTTGAGCACGCGCGCGCCGGCGGCCACGCGCCGCACCTGTTCGCGGTTGTCCCGCTGATCGATGAACAGCCCCGTGGAGAGTCCATCAGCCAAACGTACTAAGTAGCGCGCCTCCCCCTCCAGCACCGTGAGCACCTCCGGCGCGGGCTCCCCAGCCAGCGGTGCGGTGGGCGCCAGCGCCTCACGACTCTCCGCGCGCAGGTCCGCGCGCGGGCGCAGCTTCAAGTACACCCCACGGAAGCCGCGCTGCACCAGCCACTCAGCGATGCGCGGCGCCGCGACGCGCGCCTCCTCGCTCGCGACCGAGAGCACCGCGTGCTCACCGTAGGCGTCGATGGATACCCCAGGCAGCGCGTCGCCCAGCTCATGCACGAGCCTGAGCGCGTGCACGCTGGGTGGCAGCGGGTAGCGCGCCACCCAGGCGTCCATCAGGCGCTGCTCGAGGTCACGCGGAGCCTCCAAGCCGAGCGCCGAGTCACCGCGGAGCGCGCGTTCGAACGCGGCAGGCACCGACGCCTCGAACGAGAGGCCCAGGCCCGCGTGCTCGAGGCGATACGCGTGCAGCATGAGCCGCGCCGCGGGCGCCGCGTCCCCGCCGTACTGGAGATCGCCGAGCACGGGCATCCCGCGCGCCGCGAGCTGCACCCGGAGCTGATGGGTGCGCCCCGTCTCCGGGAACAGCGCGACCCACGCGCGCCCAGCGCCGCGCTTCAGCACCTGGAAGCGGGCGCGACACGGTTTGCCGCCGCGCGACACCAAGCGGCTCTCCAGCCCCCGCGAGCCGCGCGAGGTGATGAGCTGGTCTTCCATCACGCCGTGGCTCGGCCCCCCCGCGTCCCGCGTGATCGCCACGTACTCACGCCTGACCTCGTGGGCCTCCATCGCGCGAGCGAGCGCTGTGTTCAGCGCTGGGTCACGGCCCAATAGCAGCACCCCGCTGGTGCCGAGATCGAGCCGCTGGTGCACCGCGAGGTACTCCACCTCGCCGCGCGCGCGAAGCCACGCCGCGAGGCGCCCCACCAAGTCAGCGCCCACGACGGCGCCGCCGTGCACCGGGAGCCCGCTCGGCTTGTCGACGACCAGCAGGCGCTCGCTGCAGTGGATCACCCGTTCATCGCTGAACGGCGGCGGCGATGGGAACGCCCCTGGCTCACCGCTCGCCGGGGGCGCTGGAGGCTCGGCCAACTCAGGCAGACGCGACGCGCCCGCCGTTCTTCTTCTTCACCGCGCCGCGCACCGTGACGATGGCGCCGCGCGCACCGGGCGTGCCGCCGCGCACCAGGATGAGGCCATCCTCCGCGATCACGCCGGCGACCTTCTGATTCAGCACGCTGACCGTCTCATTGCCTGACTGACCCGCCATGCGCTTGCCCTTGAACACGCGACCGGGGGTCATGTTGGAGCCGATGGAGCCGCCGTGGCGCTTGTACTCGTGCGCGCCGTGGCTGCGCACCGCGCCCTTGAAGTTGTGGCGCCGCATCACGCCGGTGAAGCCGCGGCCCTTGGAGGTGGCCTGCACGTCCACGAACTGACCCACCTCGAACAGCTCATCGAGCGCCAGCTCTTGGCCCAGCTCGAACTTGGCGGCGTACTCCGCCGAGCAGCGCAGCTCACGCAGGTGGCGCTTGGGGGTCACCTGGTTCTTCTTGAACAGGCCGCCCACCGGACGGTTCACGTGCTTCTCGCTCACGTCGCCGAGGCCGAGCACCAACGCGTCGTAGCCATCCTTCTCTTGGGTGCGCTTGGCCACCACGATGGCGCGCGCCTCGATCACGGTGCAGGGAGTGACGGTGCCATCCGCCGCCACCAGCTGCGTCATCCCGAGTTTCCGTCCGATAATGCCTGGGTTCGTATTCATCTCGATTGGCTCCTAAGAGGTGTCCGGCCCGTTGCCCCCGAGCGCATGAAGCGCTGGGTGCCGCTACCGTCCGCTTGCCTTACTTGGGAAGGAAGGCTGGCCCCCATCTTCAAAGGATGGGTGTGGGCCTGAGCGGCGGGGGGCGCTGCCACGGTTGGCGACGCCCGCTGCTCCCTGGTAGGTTCCACTCTGCGGCCCGGGTGAGCTGCAGGGAGGAGAGCCTCCAGTGAGCGGCCCGGCCCCATAGCCCCGGGGTCGCGGCCGGTCAAGCGAGCGGTGGCCACTCGCACGTCTTGCGCGGCCATGTAGCCGCGAAGAAACGGTCCGCCGGGCATTGACTAGCCCGGGCCCCCGTGCATAATCCCGCACCCCCTCACGGAGGAGCGCCCAACTCGGTCAGCCCAGGCTCGCTTGGTTAGCCCAAGCTCACTCGGCTAGCCCAGGCTGTATCCAGCTAGCGCTCGGTCCACGGAGCACACCCGGTCCATTGAGCGCGCTCGGTACGTCGAGTGCTCGCTCGCAGCAAAGGGCAAAAGCGATGTCCACCCCCGTCCTCAGCAAGATTGAAGCCCTCGAAGCCAAGAACCTCCGCACGGATCTCCCTGAGTTTCGCGTGGGTGACACGGTGGCCGTCCACTACCAGATCGTCGAGGGCGACAAGCTCCGCGTCCAGGTGTTCAAGGGCATCGTGATCAAGCGGCACCGCGCTGGCGCGCGCAGCACCTTCACGGTGCGCAAGGTGAGCTTCAACGTCGGCGTGGAGCGCACGTTCATGCTCCACACCCCGCGCGTCCAGAAGATCGAGGTGATCAGCGAGGGTGTGGTCCGGCGCGCGCGCTTGTTCTACCTCCGTGAGCTGCGCGGCAAGGCAGCTCGTGTCCGCGACGTGAAGGATCGCAACCGCTGATCGCCGAGCGCGGCTGAGTCAAGTGCGCTCCACTGACTTGTCGGTCCGCGCGCCCTAGCTCCTCTGCAGCGGAGGCAGCGGGGTCGCACCAGCTCTCGAGGGCAACGCGAAGGCGTCTGCCCTCGTTGCGTTCCATCTTTTTTTGGGGGGGTTGGACCCGCGGCCGCCATCGACGCCGACGCGCTGATCTTGGTCTCGTTGCGTTCCATCTTCTTTTTTTGGGGGGGGTTGGACGGCACCGCGCTGCTCGGTGCTGCGCGTGAAAAAGATGGGTGCGCGCCGAGCGCCAACACGGGCCTCGAGAGCCCGTGACGGCGCTGGTGCGGACGCTGCCCCCTTCGCGCCTGGTGGCGCCGCTCGGGTCACGCCAAGGGCGCGGATTTGTGCGGTCTGGTGCACTCTTACGGTACTCGTACGCCGACTGACCAGGTATGCTCCGCGCCGACCTGGCGCTGGCCGAGGGAGCTCCCTCTCGCGCGCGGCGCACGAATCGGAGGTTATCTGACATGATCCAGTGTCCGCGCTGCGGCCAGAACAACGACGACGCGGCGAAGTTTTGCGCTTCCTGCGCGGCCCCGCTGCCTGCGGCGGCCGCCCCGCCCGCGCCGCCACCAGCAGGTGCCCCGCCCGGAGGAGCGCCGCCAGGCTGGGGTCCACCCGCCGCCGCGCCGCCACCAGGCTGGGGTCCACCGCCGGCCGCCTCACCCTATGGCCCGCCGCCCGCGCCCGCTGGAGCTCCTGGTGGCTGGGGGCCAGACAACCCGCAGCGCGTCGGCGCCCCAGCTGCTGGCCTCAACCCCTTCGGGGAGACGCTCGCTCCCGATCTCGGCGGCGGTGGCGGTGCAGGAGGTTGGGGGCAACCCCCGGGCGCGCCCCCTGGTGCAGCGCCGGGTGCCCCGCCCGGCGCGCCCCCTGGTTTCCCCGATGCTGGGCCGCCTCCTGGCTACGGTCCCCCTGGGGCGCCTCCCGGCGCTCCCCCGCCCGGTTTTGGTCCACCTGGCGAACCACCAGGCGCCCCGCCCGGCTTCGGGCCTCCGGGCGCTCCACCGCCTGGCTTCGGCCCCCCCGGTGCTCCACCCCCCGGGTACGGCCCCCCTGGGATGCCGCCACCTGGCTACGGTCCCCCCGGCGCACCGCCGGGCGCACCTCCAGGCTTCGGTCCGCCCCCTGGCTATGGTCCCCCCGGTGCGCCCCCGGGCGCTCCCCCAGGCTTCGGTCCGCCCCCGGGTGCTCCGGGCGGCCCCCCCGGTGATTCCGGCGCGCCCCCCGGCGCTCCACCGCCCGGCTTCGGGCCTCCCGGCGCACCTCCTCCTGGTGCTCCCCCACCCGGCTTTGGCCCCCCCGGCGCTCCACCGCCCGGCTTCGGCCCGCCTGGTGCCCCGCCACCCGGCTTCGGGCCTCCCGGCGCTCCACCCCCTGGCTTCGGCCCACCCGGTGCTCCACCCCCCGGCTTCGCTCCGGGCGCGCCCCCCGGCGTCGAGCCCGCCGCCGCGCCACCCCCCGCTGCGGCGCCCGAGCCGCCGGCTCCCGCTGGGGCGCCAGGCTATGCCCCGCCGCCGGCTCCCGCAGAGGACGGCCCGCGCATCCTCATCGGCTTCCTGGTGAGCTACGAGGGTAACGAGCTCGGTACCTTCTGGCCCCTCTACACCGGCACCAACACGGTCGGTCGTAAGGACTCGATGGACGGGCTCGACGTCGCCGTCGATCACCCCACGACCTCGAGCCGCCACGCGCTGATCCACGCCACCGCGCGGCCGAGCCGCGTCATGTTGGAAGATCCTGGCAGCACCAACGGGACCTACCTGGCTGGTGAGCGGCTGCCCGCCAATTCGCCTCGGGAGCTCAAGGATGGCGACGCCCTCCGCTTCGGCGGCTACTCCGTCACCGTCAAGATCGTCTGAGCACCTCACCTACGCCCCTAGGTTGGCAGGGCAGCTGACTTGGGGGCGGCCGGCTTCAGTTCAAGGACCGACAGGCACCGACATGGTTCATTCTTCAGCGACGCGTCACGCCCGGCTCCCCTTCGGGTGGCTCCTGCTCACCCTCTGCCTCTGGTGGTTGCCGAGCACCGCGATGGCCGCCCCTGAGGCGCACATCCTCCGGATCGATCCGCGCGCGAGCACCGAAAGCGGCGATCCGCTCATCACCATGGTCGCAGAGATCGTGCAGACGAAGCGCGTCGGCGACGCGACCAGCTCCTGCGCAGCGCTCACCGGCAACAGCCTCTACGACTGCATGAGCGGGGCGCTCGAGAAGCCGGGCGCGCTGTACGAGGTGTTCCCCTTCCCCAAGGACAACGCCATCTTCTCCGTGAAGATCGACGGCAGCGACAACCCGGCGAAGCTGGTGAGCGTCGATCGTTGGGGGGAGCAGCTGAACCAGCCGGGCGTCGGCACCGCGTGGCTCATCATGATCGACGCCGACGCGCGCATGCGCGGTGGCTTCGAGGAGGCCAAGCAGGTCGCCGAGCGCTTCGTCGCCAGCATGGGCCGCAACGACATCGTCAACGTGATGATGTTCAACGACCGCGCGGTGTTCAAAGACTCCAAGTGGGTCACCGCGGCGGACAAGGCCAAGGCCAGCACGCTGATCCGCTCCCAAGGCGCGGTGATGCCGTCCTCCGGTCGTAACCGCTCGCTGCTCACCATCTTGAAGACCGGCGTGACCGACGCGTTCAAGAACCTCGGCAACGTGGGCGAGAACATCAACGTCCCGATGCACCAGGCCTTGGTGGTGCTCTCGAGCGGCTTCGGCGGCACCGATCCGAGCACGACGGGCCCCGGCGCCATCCAGCTGTCACAGTACCTGACGGGTGGCCGTTTCCCTGAGGATAATACCGCGCTGCCGAAGAGCCCGCTCCCCGTCATCAGCATCTGGTTCCCGCACACGACCTACGACGAGTTCAAGCAGAACTCGATGGAGTTCATGCAGAACCTGGCGAACCCCGAGATCGGCGGGCTCTACACCATCATGCGCGGCGGCCAGGGGCACCGCGCGGACACCATCGTCAAGAGCGTGCGCACGCGCTTCTCCAAGATGTACCTGGTGAAGTGGCGCGTCTCCTGCGTCGCCACCAGCGTCACGCAGACGTTCGGCCTCGTCTTCAACAACGTCAAGCCACCGATCGTCGGGGACAACACCTTTAAAGACGTCCCCGTGGGCATCGACCCCACCACCTGGCCCTTGGACGTCAACCACAAGCTGACGCAAGACGAGATCGCGAGCGCCGGCGGTGTTTATCCAGGTGGTAAATTCAAGGTGTTCGGCAACTTCTGTTGGGGCGGCGACACCAGCCGGGCGGAGGTCTACTTCCTGCCCGCAGGTCAGGCGCCACCCGCCGCCATCGCCGGCGCCAACATCGAACAAGCCAAGAAGGCTCAGCAGCAGCTCGTCCAGCAGGGGATGAAGGGCAAGGCGATCGAGGCGAATGACACCTACGCCGAGTTCGAGGCCCCGGACAACGACAAGATGGTGCACGGCTCAGGGAGCCAGGCCGTCGCGCGCGTCGTGCTGTTCGACAACAAGGCGAAGCGCACGAGCGGCGTGACGGCGGACACCATCCTCCAAGTGAAGGCCACCCAGAGCGGCCCCTTCCCCATCCTCTATGTGCTGGTCGGGCTGTTCGGGGTCACCGTGCTCTTGCTCTTGGTGGTCGTCATCGTCCGGAGCGGCGGGCGCAATCGACGCCCACCGCCGCCCGCGCCGATGCCGCCTGGGGGTGGCTATGGGCCGCCCGGGGGTTACGGCGGCGGGGGCGGCTACCCGCCAGCGGGGGGTGGTTACCCACCGGCAGGTGGCGGCTACCCACCGGCAGGCGGTCAGTACGGCGGGGGCGGCTACGGTGGAGGCGGGCCGTACGGCGCGGCCGCCATGCCACCCGTCGGGCCCCCACCGGGTGGGCCCGCGAACGTGGGTGCGCTCAGCCCTGAAGCGGGGCTCATGGCGGGCGGAGCGGCCTTGGGCGCGGGCGCGATCGCCGGTGGGGCGATGATGGGCATGAGCGCGGCGGGTTCCCCCGCCGCCGGGGTGGGGGGGGTCGTTCACGCCCCCCCGACCCCGGCGGCGGCGCCCCCGGGCTTCGCGCCGATCGCTGGCGGCGTCAGTGGCGGGGCGCCCCTCATCGCGAGCGCGCCGCCCACCCCAGCGGCAGCGCCGCCCGGCTTCGCCCCCTCCATCGCCCCCGCCGCTGCGGCACCAGCCGACATCCCCGACAGGCCCCCTGACGGTGCCCCGGTGGTCAGCCCTGAGTTCATGTACGGGGCCGAGCCACCCAAATACGGCGTCACCACGGACGCCCCAGCGCAGCCCATGAAAGCACCGCCTGACCCGTACCGGTCGGGCGTTGCCGCTTCAAGGGCCGTCCTCCAAGGACCCGCCGGGGTGTTCACGGTCATGCCAGGTGTCGAAATGCGCGTGGGGCGCGACGGCAGTCAGTGCGCCATCCTCCTCACCGAGCCGCGGGTGAGCGGCCTGCACGCGAGCGTCAAGCTCGACGGCGGTGAGCTGCTGCTGCGCGACGACCACAGCAACAACGGCACCTTCATCAACGGCGCGCGCATCACGCCAGGCAACTGGCAGCGGGTGCACCCTGGATCACTCTTGCGCTTCGGGCCCGCAGAGTTCAGCGTGAGCCTCGAGTAGGATGCACCGCACCGCTTTAGGCGTCGTCATCGATTTCGCTGAGCTGAGCGATCCGGGGCGCGACCCATCGAAGCAGGTGAACGAGGACGCCTCCGCCTACGCGGAGACACCGTTCGGGCACCTAACGGTGGTGTGCGACGGCATGGGGGGGCATGTGGCGGGGCGCGAGGCGAGCCTGCTCGCGGTGCGGGAGATCCTGGCGCGGGTGATCGCCGCCCCGGAGGGCTCGCCCCCGAGCGAGGTGTTGGTGCAGGCCATCGCAGGCGCCGGGCGCGAGGTGTACGCGCTGGGCAGGGAGGCACCCGCCGCCTCACGCCCCGGCGCCACCTGCGTCGCCGCGCTGATCCACCCGGAGGGGCTCTACCTGGGCCACGTGGGCGACTCGCGCTGCTACCTGATCCGCAAGGGGCACCCCACTCGGCTCACGCGGGATCACTCCGTGGTGGCGGAGCTCGTCGCGGCTGGGGTCCTCTCGCCCGAGGCCGCGCAAGATCACCCCGACGCCAACCAAATCACGCGGGCGCTCGGCATCGCCCCAGAGCCAGAGGTCGAGTCGAGCGGGCCCTTCGCGCTGTTCGCTGGGGACGTGCTGCTGCTCGCGAGCGACGGCCTGACGGATTTGGTCAGTGACGCTGAGCTGGCAACGGGCACCGCGCGGGGGCTCGCGAGCGGGCCCGCCGTGGTGTGTCAGCAGCTGGTCGATCTCGCAAACCAACGCGGCGGCCACGACAACATCACGGTGCAGGTGGTCGAGGTAGTCGAGGCGCCCGCGCGCTCGGGTCCCAAGACCGAGCTGCTCGAGGCCGTGGCTCCGAGCGATGCCGTCTCCGCCCTCGCGAAGACGGTGGTCGGTCACACCGTGGAGCTGCCGCCCCACGATCCCACGAGCGCCCCTGCCGCAGGGTCTCGAGGCGCCGCAGGGTTTCAGGGCGCCGCAGGGTTTCAGGGCGCCGCAGAGTTTCAAGGCGCCGCAGGGTCTCGAGGCGCCGCAGAGTTTCAGGGCGCGGGAGCCGCGACCCAACTCTTCCCCACCATCTCACCCACGGTGAGTGACGAGGTGCCGCGCACCGAGCGCGCGCCGCCCACCCTCATCGATCCTCCGAGCTTCGGGCCCCCCACCCCCATTCATCGGCCCAAGCCGCCGTTCACCCAGCACCTGGTGCCCATCGCGGCGCTGATCGCCGGGGTGATCCTGGTCGCCGTGACGCTGTGGTGGCTGCTGGGCGGGCGCGCGCGCACCCGGCCAGAGCCCGAGGCGCCGCTCATCGACGCCCCAGCTCAAGACGCGGGGGTGCTCGAGCTGAAACCCAACTCCGAGCCGCAGGTCCTCGAGCCCACGGTGCCCAACACGCGAGGGAGCGACGCCGCCACGCCCGACGGCGCTCCCCCACAGGCCGCTCCCTCTGGGGGTCACGCGCCGGTGGAGCCTTAGAGCGGCGGATCAGTTTGCCGCCAGCGGACCAGGAACCGCCCAAGGCGGCGCGCCCATGGCGGTGCCGTCCAACCCCCAACCAAGCTCCCTCCGTACGAAGTGCCTGGCGCGGCGCGCTCGCGCGAACCAGGCGCGCATCCCGAGCACCCGGCCACCTCGCTCCGTCGTCCTTCACATCGTGAGCGGCGGGTGGCGGAGGCGTGGTGAACTGTGCGAAAGTCCTGCCCCGCAGAGCCGCGACCGCGAGGTGTGAGCGCGCTCGCGTCCCCGATCCGAGAGGCGTGAAGACACGATGATCCCTGGTTTCGGCAAGCAGACCATCACCATCGGCAGCGATCCGAGCTGCGACATCCGCCTCGGGGGGCCAGGCGTCGCGCCCGATCACGCCCGCATCATGCATCAGGGCGGCGGCACCCTCGTGCTCGTCGCCTCGGGCGCAGGCCCCACCACCGCGAACGGCGCCCCCGTGGCGCCGGGTCAGCCCATCCCGTTCGACTTCCGCACCCAGTTCGTGGTGGGCCAGTCGGCGGTGCCCAACGCGCACCCCGCGATCGCGCTGATGCTGCTCGAGCAGGGCAAGCTCCCGGCGCAGCCCGGTGAGATCAGCATCGGCCGCGACCCGGCGCGCAATCACCTCGTCGTCCACCACCCGAACGTCTCCGGGCGCCACGCGACGCTGCGCCTGCAGCCGCTCTCGATCACGGATCATGGCTCCACCAGCGGCACCTGGGTGGGGCAGGAGCGGCTCACCCCGGAGCAGCCGCGCCCGGTGGATCTCAGCACGCTGGTCGCCGTCGGCCCGGTGCCGCTCCCCGTCAGCATGCTGCAACAAATCGGCGGCGTGATGTACGGCGCGCCAGCGCAAGCCGGTGGCGGCGCGGCGATGGCAGGCGCGGCGATGGGCGCGGGCGCCGCGATCGCGGCGGCGGGCGCAGCGGGTGAGGCCTCCCCACGCCGCAAGCACAAGACGGTGATCGGTCAGGTGCAGATGGGCGGCGCGAGCGGCGTCGCGGTGAAGACCATCGGCCGCACCGAAGACAACGACATCGTCATCCCCCACCTCCAAATCTCCGGCAAGCACGCGCTGCTCCACAAGGTGCAGGGGCAGCTGTTCCTGGAAGATCGCGGCAGCGCCAACGGCACCTACGTGCGCGGCCAGCGCATCCCCGCGGGGCAACGCGTCCCGGTGCAGAGCGGGGAGAAGGTGTTCATCGGGCCGATGCCCCTCTTGATTCAAGAGGAGGCGCAAGAGGTCGCGGTGGTGGTGGAGGACTCCGCCCAGTGGGCGGGCCGGCCGCTGTACGAGATCGAGGCCTGGGACTTGGTGGTCCAGGTCCCTGACCGTGACAACCCGCGCGAGCTGAAGACGCTGCTCGACCGCGTCAGCTTCAAGGCGATGCCCGGCGACTTGATCGCCCTGATGGGGCCGAGCGGCGCCGGCAAGACCACCCTGCTGCTCACCCTGAACGGCTACATGCCCCCGACGCACGGCCAAGTGCGGATCAACGGGGAGGACCTGTACGCCATCTACGACGTGCTGCGCGGCAGCATCGGCTACGTCCCGCAGGACGACATCGTGCACCCTGAGCTCACGGTGTGGGAGGCCGTGCGCTACAGCGCCAAATTCCGGCTACCCCCTGACTACTCAGAGGACGAGATCAACCGCCGGGTGGAGACCACGCTGCGTCAGCTGGGCTTGGACAGCGTGCAGCACCTGCAGATCGGTAAGCCCGAGAAGAAGGTGCTGAGCGGTGGTCAGCGCAAGCGCGTGAACATCGCGATGGAGCTGGTGACCGACCCCATCATCATGTTCCTCGACGAGCCCACCAGCGGGCTCGCGGCGGACGACACCACCGCCCTGGTGCAGCTGCTCGCCGATCTCGCGAAGCAGACCGGCAAGACCATCATCACCACCATCCACCAGCCGGCGAAGGACGAGTTCGAGAAGTTCAACCTCACGCTGATCCTCGGCACCGGCGGCGTGCCCATCTTCTACGGCCCCACCAGGCCCGACGCTTACCGCTTCTTCGGCAGCTTCCGTGAGCGCCAGGGGCTGCCGAACGACATCGACAACCCGCGCGACATGTTCGACATGTTGAATCAGCGCGAGGCGCCCATCCTGCAGCAGCTGCAGGCGCAGAACCCGAACGCCAGCCGGCAGCAGGCGCGCAGCATCGCGGCGCGCGAATGGAACCAAGAGTTTTTCAGCCCACAGAACCCCACCTTCCAAAAGATGTACTCCGGGAGGCGCGCGGTGGGCTCCGGCTCCTCGCAGCAGGTCTCCTTCAGTCGACCGAAGGGTCGTGGTCAGTTTGGCTTACTACTCAGTCGCTACTTCAAGGTGAAGGTGCGCGACGTGAGCGGCATCGTGATCATGCTGGCGCAGGCGCCCATCATCGGCGTCTTGCTCGCCGGCGTGTTCGGCCTCCAGAACGACGCCATCCCTTACTGGTGCTTGGGCGCGCTGCAGGAGCTCGGCCGTAAGTTTGGGAGCTTGGGGGCAGGCGTCGGGGACACCCTCGCGAGCATGCAGACCACGCCGGACAACTCCGGCGCCGCGAACTTCCTGGTGGTGAGCGCCGTGTGGTTCGGCACCAGCAACGCCGCCCGAGAGATCGTGAGCGAGCGCGCGGTGTACCTCAGAGAACGCATGGTGAACCTGGGGCTGTTCAACTACGTGTTCTCCAAGTTCCTCCTGTTGTCCGTGTTCTGCGTGATCCAGTGCACGGTGCTCTTGGCCATCGTGTTCTTCGCGCTGGGGTTCAACGGCGGGCCACAGGCGTTCGCCATCGATCTCGCGATGCTGGTCGCCGTCAGCATGAACTCCGTCGCGCTCGGGCTCTTGCTCAGCACCATGGTGCAGAGCTCGGAGGCGGCCATGGCGCTCACGCCCATCGCGCTCATCCCCCAAGTGGTGCTCGGCGGCCTGATGGTGCCGATGACCACCAACCCCTACCTCAAGTGGCCCATGTACGCGGTGCCCGCGCGCTGGGGGTTCGAAGGGGTGATCGCGCAGGAGCGCCTCGCCATCGCCAACGACCCCGCGTGGATCATCGATCTGAAGAAGGCGGACGCGACCAGCGCCCCTGATTTCCTCACCGCCGGCAAGTTCCGCTGCGCCGAGGCGCAGATCGCCAGCAGCTCATTCAACGGCGCCTGGGGCTTCGAGCACTGGGAGCTCACCTGGCTACCCCCGGTCGTGCTCAGCGGGATGATGCTCTCCATCCTGTTCTTGATCCTGATCATCCTGAAGCGCCGCGACCCCGTGTGAGCACCGCGGGCGCGCACCGCACGAAAGCGCGCCATCATCAGATCACCTGACGGTGAGCCCCCCAGGGCGAATCATCATTCGCTCCTACATCGACACCGCACCGCCGCACGATCGGGTTTGGGGGGTCGGACGGCACCGCGCCACACACCTCACCAAGCGCGACGCGCCGCGCGCTGCTCCAGGGTGCGCTGGGCCTCACACGCGGGGGCGCTGCCGCGCTCGCAGGCCTCCGCCACTTGGGCGCAGGCCTGCTCAAAGGCCGGCGCCTTGAAGCACAACTGAAAGCAGCTCTCCGTCGCCCCCGCTGCGCAGGCGCGCTCGAGGCGCGCGAGCTCCAGCTGCTGGCTGAGCGTCGCCCCCGTGATGAGCAACCCACCCACCACGAAGGCGCCGATCAAGATGCGCCGCGCGCGATTCGGCCGGCGCCCCGCGCTCCCCTGTTCGTCAGCTCCCGACACGCTCAGACCCATGAGTTTGCCAGGTCAGCCCGGGCAGCGCTTTCGCGAAGCAGCGGCGCGGCGGTTGTGTAGCATGGGGCCATGTTGGAGCTCCCTCGCGGCCGCATCTCGGGTGCGGCGTTTCACGCCCTGATCCGCCTCGTCCTGCACACGCCTGCGCATCACCTCACCGCTCAGGTGCTGCGGAAGCAGCTCGGCATCGACGACCTGAAGCGCCTCCCGGACGCCGCGCGCCTGGCGCTGCCCACCTCGATCCTGCCGCTTCGCGCGCGCGCCGATCACGCGCGAGCCAGCGAGGGCCTGGGCCCCCTGCCGCGAGGGACGGAGCCGCGGGAGCGCGGCGTGGCAAGCTCGGCTGACTACCACGCGCGCTTCGTGAGCGGTGAGCTCGATCCGAACGCGCTGTGCGAGCGCGCCTTCGCCGCCAATCGCGCCCTCGGCGCGCGGAGCCCGAGCCTCGCGCCGCTCTCCCTGCTCGCCGAGGAGAGCGCGAAGCGCGCGGCGGCCGCCGCCGCCGAGAGATTCCGTACGGGAAAACAGCGAGGGCCGCTGGACGGCGTCCCCATGGTGATCAAGGAGGAGGTCGACTTCCAAGGGCTGCCCACGCGCCTGGGGACGGGCTGGAAGCCGCACTCACCGGCGCCCGCGGACGCCACCTCGGTCGCGCGCCTGCGCGCGGCGGGCGCGGTGCTGCTGGGGCAGAGCCCGATGACGGAGTACGGCCTCTCGCCGCTCGGCGTGAACACCAACCGCCTGATGCCGCGCAACCCGCACCGCCCGACGCACCTCGCGGGGGGCAGCAGCACGGGCTCGGGGGTCGCGGTCGCGACGGGGGTGGCGCCGGTGGCGCTCGGCGTGGACGGGGGCGGCTCGATCCGGATCCCCGCGGCGCATAACGGTGTGTTCGGGTTGAAGCCGAGCTTCGGGCGAGTGCCGATGACGGGGCACGGCTCGCGCGGCGGTAGCTCGGTGGCGCACGCGGGGCCGATCGGCGCCTCGAGCTTCGATCTCGCGGCGTTCTTGGAGGCGACCTGCGGCGCCGACGTGGGGGATGAAGCCTCCCTCGCGCAGCCCGAGCTCCCGCCTGGCTCCCTCGTCGAGGCGCTCGGGCGCGGCGTGCAGGGCCTCCGGGTGGGCGTGATCGAGAGCGAGTGGGACCACGCGGCGCATGAGGTCAGCGCGGCTGGCCAAACCGCGCTCAGCGCGCTGGAGCGCCTGGGCGCGGAGCTGGTGCCGGTGAAGCTGCCGCTCGCGGCTCACGCCAGTGCGATAGGTTACCTGACCATTGGGCTCGAGTCGTACGCCGCGCTGCGCGTGGAGCGCGCCGAGCACCTGAGCGAGCTGGGCCCCGACGTGCAGCTCTTGCTGCGCGGCATGAGCGCCTTCGAGCCGGACGACTACCTGGACGCGCAGCGCCTGCGGCGACGCCTGCGCGAGCAGACCGCCGAGCTGCTCCGTCAGGTGGACGTGCTCGCGCTGCCCACCACCGCCAGCGTGGCGCCGCCCGTCACCGACGAGGAGGCGGCGGACGGCTTCTTGGACCCGCCCGCCTTGGAGGACGCGTGCCGCTTCTCGTTCCTCGCCAACCTCACCGGCGTCCCCGCCGGCACCGCGCCCATCGGCGCGAACAAGCTGGGCTTACCAATCGGCCTCCAAATCATCGGGGACGCCTACGACGAGGCCGCGGTGCTCCAGGTGCTAGCAGCCCTCGAGCGCGCCGAAATCGCCCGCGCCACACGCCCCGCGAGCTACGTCGACCTCTTGGCGTGAGCCTCGAGGCCACCACTCGAGCTGCCTGATCCACTGACTCAACAGCTCACCTGACGGCACCCCCACCAAGTCAGCCGCACAGTCCTGCAGGATCTAGTCAGCCACACGAGCTTGTAGGGCCTTCAGCCGCACAGTCCTGTGGAATCTAGTCAGCCACACAAGCTTGTAGGGCCTTCAGCCGCACAGTCCTGTGGGATCTAGTCAACCACACGAGCTCATAGGGTCTAGTCAGCTACACGAGCTTGTAGGGCCTTCAGCCGCATGACCCGTAGGGGCGGGTTTCAAACCCGCCCTCACGAAAGCGCCTGCACCACACCCAGCGCTCCCGTCACAGCTCGCCGGCCTTGGCTTTCTTGATCCACACCTGGATTTCTTCCTCGATGACTGACATCGCCGTGCCCTTGAAGGGGCGGAGCAGGAACGGCACGTCGAGGTCCATCTCGATCCTGTCGCTCAGCACCTCGAGGCTCCCCTTGAGGTTGATGCCCTTGGCGGTGAAGCCGATGTCCGCCTTCGTGTCGCTCTTCCAGGTGGCGGTGGGGTTGTACTTGGCGAACCGCTCCTTGTACGAGTCGAACGCCTTCTTGCAGACCTCAGTGGCCTTCGCCTGCCCCAGATCGTGAGGAACCGTGTGCTTCATGGCGCGCGACCGTAGCACCCAGCAACCGTGAGGGAACCCTCACGTGGGCATTTTTTGCGTGAGGAGCGCTCGCGCTCAGAAGAAGAGCCGCTCACGCTCAGAGGAGCCAGCGCTCGCGCTCAGAAGGACCCAGCGCTCTCGCTCGGAGGAGCACGAGGCGCGCCCAGTGAGTTGCCCGTGGGTTGCCTGCGAGTCGACCAGAGTGAGCCAGGTGGGCGGCGCCTGTGGTAGGCTGAGAGGGCTCGCATCGCTGGCGCTCCGCTCTCGCGGCTCGCGTCGGCTCGCCTGGCCTCGTCCAGGCGGCGCGTGAGCCAAGCGCTGACCATGGCCACCATCCACCACGGCAGGAAGGAAGTGCTGCTCAAGCTCGTTTACTACGGGCCAGGCTTGGGCGGTAAGACGACCAACCTCGAGCACATCCATCGCCACAGCCGCCCGGAGTACCGCGGGAAGCTGCTCAGCCTCACCACCGAGAGCGAGCGCACCATCTTCTTCGACCTGCTGCCGGTGCACCTCGGCAAATTCATGGGGTACACCATCCGGCTGCACCTGTGCACGGTGCCCGGTCAAATCGCGTACGACGACACCCGGCGCGTGATCCTCCGCAACGTGGATGGCGTGGTGTTCGTGGTGGACAGCCAGCCTGACGCGCTGGAGGCCAACATCCAGAGCATGCAGAACCTCGAGATCAACCTCGAGCGTCAGGGCATGGAGTTCTCGCGGGTGCCGATGGTGGTGCAGTACAACAAGCGCGACCTCGAGGGCGTGCTGCCCACCGCCACCCTGCGCCGCGAGCTCGGGCTGCCGCGCGACCTGAAGGAGCACGAGGCGGTGGCGCGCACCGGGCAAGGCGTGTTCGACACCTTGAAGTCCGTGGTGCGCGAGTGCCTGCGCCTGGTCGGCGACCCCAGCCGCGCCGCCGAAGGCCGAACCCCCTCCATCCTCCCCGGCCGCCGCGCCAGCTCCTTCCCCGGCGCCTCCCCCCGCGCCGCCGAGCAAACCCAGCGCCCCCCGAAGCCCGAGCCCTAAGTCGGTTCCGCGCGGAATCTTCGACTTCGAGAGCGGGACGGAGGACAGCGCTCATGCGCCGTCCAGCCACGTCACCACGGACGCTCAACGCAGCGAGCTTCGCGACCACGACGACGAACGACACCCACCTCTCCCGTCCGCATGGTGGAGCGCGGGCAGCAGCGCTCTTCTCCCCCGGGCTGTCTTTCGCCGGCCGTGTGATACACTGCCGAGTGATGAGCCGAGCCAGAGACATCCAAGCGCAGGGGCCATTTCGAGCCGATCAACTGAGCGCGGGTGATCCGTACGAGCTCTCGCGCGGACACGTCGTCGAGTGCTTGCCCACGGGCGCACGCGGTGGCAAGGCGAACCTGCTGGGGGGCGCGGTGTTGGCGTCCGACCCTGCCGTGGAGGCCGCCGGGGTCGATACCGGCTTCTCGCCCAATCCATCCACCATGCGCGCACCGGACGTCGCCGTGGGCGCCATCCCGGACGAACCTGGATGGGTGCCCGGCGTCCCCGCTTTGGCGGTCGAATACGCGGACCGCGGACAGAACGAGACCGAGCTCGCAGAGAAGATCGACGAGCTCCTGGGCCTCGGCACGCGCTTCGTGTGGGTCGTACGCCTCGCCCCGCCACCGCTTCGGCAAGCGACCGCAGCGCCGCAGAGCGCCCCGGTCCCGTACGTGGAGGTGCATGAGGCAGGTGAGCCCATACGGGTCTATGGGATCGAGGAGACCTTGACCGCGCCGGGCGTGCTCGAGCGCCCCGTGCCCGTGCGCGCGCTGATCGAACGAGACGCAGGGCTCGACGCAACCCTAGCCAACTTGCTCGCCCGCCGCGGCTACGAGAGCCTGGACGCGGTGCGGCATGAAGGCCACGCAGAAGGACGCGCGGCGATGCTCCTCGAGCTCCTCGAAGCGCGTTTCGGCGCGCTCGAGGAGGCGTTGGTGCAGCGCGTGCGCAGTGGCTCTGTCGAGCAGCTGCGCACCTGGGCGAAGCTCCTCCCCAGCATCGAGGCACCGACAGAGATCTTCGAGTGATCGTACCGCGCTCACGCGTCGACGTTCCTGTTGGGTTGCCCACCCCGTTCCGTGCTCGGCCCAAAGGGCCTGCGCGCGTCCTACCCCTCCCCGATGTCCGTCCTCGGGAGCCAAGCTCCCTGCGGGCGGCCATGGGAGGGGTCAACTCGAGCGTTGCCGCGTGGAATCGTCTACGGTTGGTCGGATCGCGATAGGCTGGGTCGCTCGTCAGGA
>JAHBVY010000012.1 GCA_019637265.1 Polyangiaceae bacterium
CCCCTCGAGCGCCGCTTCGGCGCACAGGTAGTCCACCGCTAGGCTGATGTCCGCGCGGCTGACGCCCTGTTCTTGGAGCACCTCATCGGTCCCCTGGTACGAGAGCCCCTGGCCAAAGCGCATGATTACGGCGAGGCCATCTGCCGCGTTGACCGTGGGCGCCACGCGATAGCCACGAAGCAGCTCGACGGCCCAACGAACCCTATCGTTACCTGCAATCGGCGGGCACACGGGCACCCCAGTCGGCCCCAGTCGACCGCCGCCCTCCTCCTGGGCGCCGCAGCCGGCGAGCCCGAGGGTGTGCAGCCCCGGCCCGGGTTGGATGACCGTGCTCTGGGAAGGCGCCATCGTCAGCAGACGAGCGACGGCTACCGCTGAGTTGACCTGACCATTCCAAGCGGTCGCCGCCTCATCCGGGGCCGCGTTGCCCCCGTCGATCTGCACCTGCGCCGCCGCGCGCATGGCGTCCGTCGTGAGCGAGATGGCGCGGGAGTATTGGTTTGACGCGTCCAAGTAGCTCTGGAGCAGCACATCGGACCAGGTTGGCTCGCGGCCTCGCTCGTTGCGCTTGAGCCTGGTAAGCAGACCCGGAGGCGACATCTCGTTCTCGTAGTCTTGAGCTGCAAAGCGAGCGGCACAGGTGAACACGCCCTGCCCGTCCTCGACCTGCATTGTCGCGAACAGGCGCGACCACTGGGTGCTGTGGCGGTACTGGTTGAGCGCTCCGCGCAGCGCGGCCGCCTTGGCGTCCGCCTTGAGCGGCTGGAAACGGATCTCACTGATTCCCAGACTCATCCCCGAACGGGAGGAGACCTGCCTGAGGCGCTCCACGTCCGAGGCGGCGAGTGCGATCTGATCGGTGCTGAAATGGCTTTGCTCGATGTCTTGGGGGGTGAGGCGCTTTGGAGTGGGGGTGCGGCTTATTTCTTCAAGGAAATACCCAGCGCAGGTGTGCACGCGCTGCACGCACAGCCCCTGGTGGCACAGGCCGAAGGCATCCGGCGACGACACCACAGGCTCGGAAGGGATGTGGGTTACGAGCAAACCGCTGGAGAAACGGTCAGCCCCGCATAGGGTTTGGTCAGCTCTCTGGACGTTGTCCGCCAGGCACCACTGAAGCGCGAACTGTTCGAGCGTTTCTTGAGAGACCTTCACGGTCAACCACTCGTCCTCTACCCGCACCTCCACCGGGATCTCCGAGCGCTGAGGTAGCGGCGTTCCGGCCGGGGGGACGTCACCAATTGGGTCGTCGACAGCACTCGGCTTACAGCCCGGTAAAGCCGCGCCTACGAGGCACACTGAAGTCCACAGGATCCGTTTCATGGCTAGCTGAAGATTCATGGCGTCACCTCGGCGCAGCAGCGGATGCCAACATCGTTACGCTGTTCAAATCGTACATATGAGACCTTATTCGTGCAGACGTAGCGGCTCGGCGTCCGATTATAGTCAGTGAACCCAGCACCGTTCGCGACGCACTCATCTTCGAGAGACAAAATCGGCCTGTGACACTCAGCCGTCCACTCCCTCACGTTGCCCACGAGGTGGGTGACTTGATCGAAGGGGGGCACACTTCCGAGGCAACCCGTCCCGGTAACTTCCAGCCAACTTAGGTATGTGCCACTCGCGTCACCGCCGCAGCTCCCCGGCGGCTGGAACTCACCCGCGGCGGTGCAGGCATTGTACCACTCGCTTTCCAAGCTGGACTCGTAGCTGAAGCGGAGATCCCCACCTCCGATGCGGCCACACAAGCGCTTACCGGACCAACGACAGAACGCGTCCGCATCACACCAGTCCGTGCAGGCGACAGGGGCGTTGGGGTTGTCGTTGGGGTAGTAGGTTGAGTTGCAATCCCTGAAGCCGTACGTCGTGTTACCCACGCACTCCGTCCGCTGCCCCGAGTAGTCCCCCTCCATCTCGTCAAGGAACACCTTGTACTGCCCCTTGGTGACCTCCGTGCGGTCGATGCAGTAGTCCCCGTCCGGATGGTTCACCCGCACCATGGCCGGGCCACGGCCCGTGGCAGGGCAGCCCTCATCGATGGGGCCACCACCTGCGCCTCCAACCCCACCCGAACCGGCCGAGCCACCCACCGTGCCGCCAGTGCCCGCCGAGCCCGCCGTGGCACCTGAGCCAGCAGACCCCCCAACCCCGCCCGAGCCACCAGCCCCACCCGCAGCGCCAGAGCCTGCAGTGCCACCCGAGCCCGCAGCGCCCCCCGAGCCCGCGGTACCGCCCGAACCGCCAGAGCCACACTCACACGCGCCCCAGCCGCTCCCATTCGCCAGGCACGCCTGGGCACCATCAGGCCGACCTGGACAAGGACAACTGACGATTCGTCCAGGCTCGCAGCTCGCGGCCGGCTCCTTCGAATCACCCCCACACCCCGAGAGCCCCCAGGCCAGCAGCCCGCCCAGCAACCCAGCAGAAACACGCCAAAATCCGCCCATTTGGCACCTCCTCATCACGAGCCGCACAAACCCCGACCGGCCCTGCGTGACTATTTCCACGCGGTATCACCCTACCCAAGTCGCCCGCTCCCCTAGCCCCTCACCGGGGCGAAAAGCACAGCCTCACCCCCTTTACAGGGTCCACTCGCGAACGCAAGGGCGTTCGTCCGAAATCGACACCCCCAAGAGACATGTGATCAGACTGGTTGACCGACTGACGCGGCGCGCCGTTTCTCAGGCAGCGGTCGGACACAGCGCTCCGCGGGCGGAGCGCCCAGGAACGCAGCGCCCGCGATACTCACGCCTTCACCACGTTAGAAAGCGGCTCCCGATACACGCCTCGGCTGTCGATCACCAGGCGAGCATGCGTCACCACCTCCGCGTAGTCCACCGCGGCGTGATCGGTGGCGATCAGCACGGCGTCTTGCTGGCGCAAGAGCTCCGGGCTGAGCGGCGTGGAGCGCATCGGCGGGAGGTCAGGCCAGCTCCGCATCTTGGGCGCCACCTCGATGTGGGGGTCGTGGTAGCTCACCTCGGCGCCGCGCTGAATCAACAGATCCATCAGCTCGAAGGCGGAGCTCTCGCGCGGGTCGTCGATGTCACGCTTGTAGGCGAGCCCCAGCACCAGCACGCGACTGCCACGCACCGCCTGGCCGCGCTGGTTCAGCGCGGCTTGCAGCTTGTCTATCACGTAGCGCGGCATGGCGACGTTCACCTCGCCGGCTAGCTCGATGAAGCGCGTGGTGACGCCGAACTCGCGCGCCTTCCAGGTGAGGTAGAACGGATCCAGCGGCACGCAGTGGCCACCCAAGCCGGGGCCGGGGCTGAAGCGCATGAAGCCGAACGGCTTGGTGGCGGCGGCGTCGAGCACGTCCCACACGTCGATGCCCATGCGGTCGTAGACGACCTTCAGCTCGTTCACGAGCGCGATGTTCACGCTGCGGAAGATGTTCTCGGTCAGCTTGGTGGCCTCGGCGACGCGCGCCGAGCGCACCGGGACGACGGACTCCATCGCGGTTTGGTAGAGCGCGGTTGCGAGCCGCCCGGAGGCGTCATCCACGCCGCCCACCACCTTGGGGATGCTGGCGGTGGAGTACACCTTGTTGCCTGGATCCTCGCGCTCCGGTGAGAACGCGAGGAAGAAGTCTCGCCCCAGGGTGAGGCCAGAGCCTTCGAGCAGCGCGCGGAGCGGGCCGTCGGTCGTGCCAGGGTAGGTGGTGGACTCGAGCACCACCAGCTGCCCCGGGCGCAGTGCCGCCGCCACCGCCTCCCCTGTCTTGAGCACATACTGGAGATCGGGCTCGCGCTGGGGCGTGAGCGGCGTGGGCACCGCGATCAAGAGGGCGTCCGGCTCGCTCAGGCGCGCGAGATCGCTCGTGGCATCGAACAACCCCGACGCCTGCGCCCGCCGCACGCGCTCCGCGCCCAGGTGCTGGATGTAGGTCTCGCCGCGGCGGAGCCGCGCCACCTTGTCAGGATCCACGTCGAAGCCCGTCACCCGCGCCCGGGCGCGCTCGACGAAGGTGAGCGCCAGCGGGAGCCCGGCGTAGCCCATGCCGATCACGCCGACGTGCGCCGCGCCGCGCGTGATGCGCGCCATCAGCTCGGCTCCGGGAGACTGGGTTGACACGTCAGTCACCCTTACGGATCCGTCAGGCGCCTCGTCTGGTCGGTTCACGGTGCCGCTCGCCTCACTGCCAAACCCCCAAAAACCCACGCGGCTCAGTCGTCGACTTGGGCGGCGCTACCCCTGGTCAAAGAGGAACGGGACGCCGCCTGGCCGCGGCTAGCGCGCACCCAGCTCGCGCACCCCCTCGGGGAACACCACCCCGCGGTCGATCAGATCACGCACGGTGTCGCGCAGGGTCTCCCCCGCGTCGCGCGGCTGAAACCCGAGCTCTTCCTCCGCCTTGCGCGCGTCGCAGTACCAGAAGTACTGCGCCATCTCCACGCTCACGTCGTCCACCGGTGGCTCGGCGCCCAGCGCGCGCACCGCGCGTGAGAACAGGCGACTCGCGCCGAGCGCCAGCGACCGCGCCTTGGGCAAACGAAGGAGCGGCGCCCGCACCCCCGAGACGCGCTCCAGGCGCTGGAAGAACGCCGCGATGGTCATGTTCCGCGCCGAGAGCAGGTAGCGCTCGCCGCTTCGCCCGCGATCCATCGCGGCGATGAGCGCCGACGCCGCGTCGCGCACGTCCACGAAGCTGAGCCCACCGGCTGGCGTGGCCACCACCTTCCGCTCGAGGAAGAGCCGCACGTCCCCGGTGGACGACTCGCGGACATCCCCGGGGCCGAGCAGCAAGGTGGGGTTCATCACCACCACGTGTTGCCCCCGCGCGGCTGCCTCCAGCGCCTCGCGCTCGGCGTACAGCTTGGTGCGGTAGTACGGCCAACGCGCGAGCAGCTCGAGCGGCGCGTCGCTCTGCTCGTCGAAGATTTGGTCAGGGTCACGACCCACTGCGATGGTGCCGCTGGTGCTGGCGTACACCACGCGCGGCACGCCCGCCGCGGCGAGCCCGGCCAAGGCAGCGCGCGTCCCGGTGACGTGGACGCGGTGGAGCTCCTCCGCATCCGCCGGGTCGCGGCTCACCTTGCCAGCGCACAAGAACGCGCCATCGAGCCCGCGCGCGCTGGCGGCGACGGCCGCCTCATCGAGGATGTCCAGCGGACTGACGGGGATGCCGCTGACGTCGCCGCCCGAGCGGCTCACCAGCGTCACCTCGTGCCCGGCTTCGATCAACTGCGACGCCAGGTGGCTCCCGAGGAAGCCCGTCGCGCCCGCTACCCAGTACCGCGCCATGGTCAGCTCGCCTCCCCAGTCAGCCCGAAGGCCTTCTGGAAGTTCAGGAGCAGGGCGATGTTGTTCGACTTCACGGTGCCGGCGATGAACTCCTGAGGGGTGGGGGTGTAGCCCTCACGCACGATGCGCGTGAACATGGCCTGCGAGGTCTTGAGCACGCAGTCCGCGTCGCCGTCCGGCTTGCCCTGGGCGATGCGGCAACGCTCCGCGTCGAGCTGCATGCTCCAGCGCTCGCCGCCACCCAAGGTGAAGTAGTAGCTGGTCGGCGCGTCGAGCGCGCCCGGCACGAAGCGCGCCTCGAGGTAGCGGAACAAGTCCCCCACCGTCTCGATCTTCTTGGTCGCCAAATCTTCCGGCGAGAGGCGCTTGGTGATGAGCACCTGACCATCACGCAGGGCCTCCACTGCGCGCTGCGTGAGGCGCGCCACGCGGCGTGAAGCCTCCGTGAGCGACAGCCCCTCCGTCAGGCGCCGGAGCTCGGCGATCTCGAGCGGCGGGCCCACCCGCACCGACACCTTGAAGCTGCGCAGCGCGACCGCGCCCTTCGGCAGCGCCTGGTAGGTGCCCCCGAGGTAGACAGGCAAGATGTCCACCCCGCGCTGCAGCGCCAAGTGCCCGACCGCCGGCTTGAACTCGTGGATGGCGCCGTCCACGCTGCGGGTGCCCTCCGGGAACACCAGGAGCACCTTGCCCTCTTCCAGCAGGTCGCCCGCCTGGCGCAGGCTCTGCCGCAGCGAGCCCGCGCGGCTCATGGGCACCAAGTTCGTCAGGTTCTCGAAGTAAGCCTTACGCAGGCGCCCGCCCTCGAAGAAGTAGTCCTGCGCCGCCAAGGAGACGAGGTCCTTGCCATAGCTGCCCAGGCCATACTTCACGAGCCCCATGTCCAGGTGGCTCGCGTGGTTCGCCGCCACCAGGCAGTTGCGGTTGTGCGGGATGTAGGCGCGGCCCGTGACCTCCGTCTTCAACACCCGATCGTAGAAGCCCATCTGGCCGCGCCCGAGCCACTCCATCGCCGCGCGCCGCACCGGCTCCGGCAAGCTCATGGGCGCCTCCTCTTCGGTCTCGATGCGCACATCGAGCGCCGGCACGCGACCCGCGACCCGCGTCTCCCGGATCAGCTGCTCGGCGTCCCCCAAGGTGAGGCAGTCAGCCAAGCGCTCTGAGTCCACGGCGCGCCCCGACTGACCCTCGAGCGCCACCAAGAGCTCGAGCAGCATCAGCGAATCGAAGCCGAGATCGCCGCGCAACGTGAGCTCCGGGCGGAGCTCCGCGGTGGGGCGCCGCGTGATGACGCTGATCGCGGTGCGCACCATCTGACTCGCGGCGTCTAGCCCGGTGTCCGAAGGGCCGCGCGGCGGTGGCCGCTCACTGAGCGGCGCCACCCGCGTGAGCAGCCGCTGCAGCTCGCGGCGCTTCACCTTGCGGGTGGTGGTGCGCGGCAGCGCCACGTCGAGCAGGGTGACGACTTGCGGCCGCATGGCGAGCGGCAAGGCGGCCAGCGCCTTGTCCAGCGAACGCCGAGCGCGCGCGTGGCGCGCCGCGCGATCGAAGGCGCTGTCCTCCTCCGGCACGGCGACACAAGCGATGCGCTCGCCGCCGCGGCCGTCCTCCACCCCGAGCACGGCGAGCTCCTCGATGTGCTCCACCTTACCCAGCCGCGCCTCGACGTCGTCCGGGTACACGTTCTCACCGCTGGAGGTGACGATGGTGTCCTTGGCGCGGCCCACGATGGTCAGCTGGCCTTTGCGATCCACCCGACCGAGATCCCCCGTGTGGAGCCAGCCGTCCTCCGACAGCACGCCGCGGGTCGCTTGCTCGTCGCCCGCGTAGCCCTGCATCACGTTCGGCCCGCGCGCGAGCACCTCGCCCACGCCCTCGGCGTTGGGCTCATGGATGCGGATCTCCACACCAGGGATGGGCTTGCCCACGTGCCCTGGGCGCGCCCGGGGCCCGCCCTTCGCCACCGTGAGCACCGGCGAGGCCTCCGTCAGGCCATAGCCCTCCGCCAGGTGCAGCCCCAGCCCGCTGAAGCGCTGGTGCGTGCTCTCCGGCAGCGCCGCGCCACCGCTCACCAAGTACCTGAGGTGCCCCCCAAGCGCTTCGTGCACCTGACCGAACAGCAAGCGGCCCGCGTCCACCCCGAGGTTCTTGCCCAAGCCGCGGTTCAGCTCGACCGCCATGTCGAACAGCTTGGACGCCAGCTCACCGCGCTCGGCGACCTTGGTCAGCATGCGCCGCTCGAGCATCTCCCACAGCGCGGGCACGCCCACCATGGCGGTGATGCGCCCCTCGTTCAGCCCCACCTCCAAGCGCTCCGCGGAGAGCTCGTCCAGGTACACGATGCGGCAGCCGCGCGACAGCGGCAGCAGCATCCCGCAGGTGAGCTCGAAGGTGTGGTGCAGCGGCAGCACGCTCAGCACCCGATCGCGCTTCTTGAGCGGGAAGAGCGGCGCCAGGCTCGCGACCAGCGCCGCCAGGTTCTTGTGGGTGAGCATCACCCCCTTGGGGTTGCCCGTGGTGCCGCTGGTGTAGATGAGGCACGCGAGGCCGTCGGGCGCCGCGCGACGACGCTCAGCCTCACTGACTACCTCCGGCGCGAGCGCCGGCAGCGGATCGTCCGCCGGTGAGGGCGACGGCAACGCGATGCCCCACGCGGGTAGTGAGCCAGCGCGGGTCAGCTCCTCGTAGTCGAGCCAGGTCGCCTGCTCACTGACCTCCCCCTGACAGCGCTCACGCACCGCGAGATCGGTCACCAGCACCTGGGCGCCCGAGGCGCGCTGAAGGTTGCCCAGCACCTGCGCCTCCACCCCGGCCTCCACCGGTACCACCGTGGCGCCCGCGAGCAAGATGCTGAAGAAGGCGATGGGCCACGCCGGGTGGTTGGCGCCCGCGAGCACCACGCGATCCCCCGGCATGACGCCCGCCTCCGCCAAGCGACGCGCGCCGGCGAGCCCGCGATCGCGCCACTCGCGGAAGCTGAGCCGCGACAAGCCGTCTGGCTCCGTGCGCTGGAGGGCCACCGCCAAGTCGTAGCGGCTCGCCATCTCGAACAAGAGCTCGGTGAGCGTCTCGTGGTGGCGCGGCGGCGGGCGCTCCTTACGAACCCGCTCGTCGATGAGCGGGAACACGTGCGCCTCGAGGCCCGGGATGTGGACGTCCATGAACCACTGACGCCAGTCGATGGTCTCCGGCCGCCACATCACCAGCTCCCGCTCCTCGTCCGAGAGCCGGAGGTTGGCGGCGCGCGTGTTATCGCAGCGGAAAATGTAGTGATACTGACAGACGAAGGGGATGAACTGCCCCAACACGCCGCCCACCTTCTCCTGCTGCGAGCCGAACGAAGCCACCGCCTTCGACAACGGGGAGAGGATGGGCTGCGCGGGACCAATCCCCACGCCCTTCAGCAGCTTGGACAGCCCCTTGGAGGCGCGCGCGACCGCCGTGGGCCCTAGCTTGCGGAAGGTGGGCTCGTCGAGCAGCGCGCCCTCGAGGTGCGCCTGCACGTAGGAGAGCACCGGGCCGCCGCGCCCAGTGCGCTGATAATACTTTCGCTTGTAGAGCCCGGAGAGCTCGAAGAAGCGGCGCATGGTGCAGGGGTTCGTGTCGCTCGAGCCGTACTGATAGACGACCTCGTGAGTGCCCTCGATCAGCTCGGCGAGCGACAGGATCATCCCGCCGGCGACCATGTCGCAGGGGATGAAGTCGAGGTAGTTGTCCGACCCCGGGATCTGCATCTGCCCTTCGCGCAGCGAATAGATGAGCGGGGCTGACGTATTGATGCCCTCCGCCCAGCCCTTCACCGGAAACTCGCAGCTCGACTCGATGATGGCGGGGCGCACGATGGTGCACGGCACGCCGGAGCCGACGATGATCTGCTCACCGATGGACTTGGTGTAGGTGTAGGTGTTGGGCCAGCCCCAGAACTTGGCGCGCTCGGTGCCGAGCCGCGCGAGCTCCGCCTCGATGAAGCGGCGGCGCACCTTCTCGATCTCGTCGGTGAGCGCCGGACCGCGCGCCGGCTCGCCGCGCTGCTCCAAGTTGTGCCGCGCCTGATCCAAGAAGTGGCTCTGACGAAAGTTGTCGTTCGCGCGGTGCCGCGCCTGCCGGATGACGTCCAGGCACTCGGCGATCTCCCGCTCGGGATCCCAGTGGGCCTCCTTCAGCTTCCCTTTCAGCGGGAACGGCCACTGCCTGGGATCCAGCTCCTCGATGAACCCAGTGCGGTCCCCCGCGGTGAAGCAGGTGGAGGTGTGCATCAGCTTGGTGCTCAGATCCTTCACCAGGCGGATCAGGTTCTGCACGCCAAACGCGTTGACGTCCAAGGCCTGATCGAGCGGCGGATCGAAGTCGACCACGCCCGCCGCGTTCACCACCACGTCGATGTTGCCGCGGAGCTCCGCGCGGAGATCTTCCCCCAAGCCGCAGAACGGCAGCGACACGTCGCCGGGGATCGGCGTCAGCTTCTGGCGCATGAACGCCTCGTAGCGGTCGCCGTAGCGCTCACGGAGCGGCGTCATCACCTCGGACGTCGCGATCTCCGCCCAGAAGCGCTGCTCCGCCGTCTGGCCGCGGCGCTCGCGCACCACGAGGTAAATGTGCTCCAGCTCGGGGAAGTGGTGGAGCACCATGGCCCACCACACCTTGCCGAGGAAGCCGGTGCCGCCCACCACCACCAGGCGCCGACCCATCAGCACCTCACGCAGGCGAAGCGGGCCCTTCTGCTTGGAGGCGCTGGGGCTCACAGGGACGAGCGCCGCCGCGGCGTGCGCGGCGCTGTTCGACGCGGCGCCGGCCGGCAGTGACCCTGACGAAGCCGCTCCCAAGGTCTCCGCGCTCATCCGCCGACCCCTGGCGCGGCCGAGACCTCGGCCATCATCATCGGCGCCACGTGGAGGCAGGTGATGTCCAGGCTCCGGAGCTGCCCGCCGCGCGCGCGGTACAGCGCCTCATCCATGTTCGGCGCCGTCTCGTAGCCGAGCAGCTTGGGGATGTACTCATTGTCCGCCCCCACCACGATCACGCGGCCCAGGTGCTGCCGCCCCGCCTCACCCCAATACCACATGTAAAATGGGTGCGCCGGGTGATACGCGTGGCCCGTGCGGTACATCTGGATGAACGCCGGGTTCCGCGCGTAGTCCGCCTCGTAGCGGCGGTGCAGCTCCATGGCGTCCCGCGTCTCCGGCAGTAGCCGGTGCACGAAGTCGATGTACGGCGCGTGCTGCTCGTGATCGAATTTGTCCGTGCACGGGTGGGTGATGATGAGCGTCCCGCCCTTCTTCACCAGCGGCAGGCCCTTGTAGAGGTTGAACAGGTAGCCCTCTGCCATCACCTGCACCAAGAGCGGGTTCAGGAAGGCGTGGACGTTGTAAGGGCTGATGAACGGGACGCCGGTCACCAGTACGTCTGCCTGACCTTGAATCGGCACCAGGTACTGCGCGTAGTTCTTCTCCAGCGTCTTCTTGTGAGCGGCCTCCGTCTCCCCCGCCACCACCGAGATCACCTCGTAGGGCGCCGGGAACTTGTCGAAGATGGCCTGGCGCGCGGGCTGAGGCAGGCGCTTCAGGGTGGCCAGCAGGCCCTGCTGCAGTAAGCGCTCCTTACTGGTCAGCTCGTCCTCGTTCTTCGCCAGGAAGTCCAGGTTCCTGTCGAACATGCGGTTGTTCAGCACCGTCTCGATGGTGAACACGTTGAGCTGCGAGTTCGCGAGGCGCCCCATGCGCTCCACGCTGTTCGCCAGCTCGGAGCTGCCAGGATCCATGTAGGAGTGGCATTTCCGCATGGTCGTCGGGTTGTGGTGCGCGCGCAGGCTGCGGTAGCCGCACAGCCCCACCGCGACGGACTTGTGCCCCCCGTCCATGGGGACGAAGTTCACGTTCACGTAGATGATGAGGTCGCTCTCCACCGCGCGGCGGTTCAGCTCCACCACCTCACCGAGCTCGGTCGTGCCGAGCTCGACCATGTTGTCGCGATCTTCCGCGTCGTGGTTGTAGAGCCGGTCGGGCCAGTAGGCGTCGAAGATGCGATCGCCCACCTGATGACGGATCTCGTGCGGCTTCATGCGCCGGTGCACCGCCGTCGCGATGATCATCTCGATGTCGTCCACCCCGTGGTCCGCGAGCACCTCGAGCACCACCGTGAGGATGCGCTCACGCACGTCGGGGCGTCGCATCGGCGGCAGCGGCAGCGAGATGTCGTCGATCGCGATCGTCACCTTCATGCCAGGGAACAGCTTCGCGTAGAGCGGCTCGCTGTTCTCCGGGTGATTGATCGCGTAGCGGATGGCGGCGTCCACGTCGCGCAGGCCCGCCATTGGCGGCTTGGGGTAGATGACGCGGGTGCCCGCCGGCAGGTCCACCTCCACCAAGGAGTCGCCAGAGAACAGCACGCGGGGCGCGCTGTCGCGCTCCAAGGTCACCACACAGGGATGGTTCATTTCATGTCTCGCGGTTGGGGGCGCCGAGCTCGAAGCAGGGCCAGCTGTAGGCCTTGGCCAGCATGCGGAGCCGCGCGTCGGGGTTCACCGCCGCGGGGTGCCCCACGACGCTCAGCATCGGTAAGTCAGAGTAACTGTCGCTGTACGCGTAGCAGGTGTCCAAGTCGTGCTGCCCCGCGCGGGCGTGCTCGCGGATCAGCCGGGCCTTCTCCGGCCCCGCCACCACGGGCTTCAGGAGCTTCCCGGTGGCGATGCCGTCCTTGAACTCCAGGCGGTTGGCGATCACGTCCGTGGCGCCGAGGTGCACCTTGAGCTTTTCCAAGAGGAAATCGAGCGCGCCGCTGATCAGCACCACGTCACGCCCCACGTCCAGGCTGCGGCGCACGAGGTCGACCGCGCCGGGGTACAGCGCGCGCTTCAGCACCGTGTCGAAGGCCTCATCAGCCAAGATCATCAACCGGTCTTCGCTCATCCCCCCGAAGGAGCTGAACAAAAGCTCGTTGAAGGTCCGCCGGTCCACCAGCTCGGCCAAGGCCATCCTGGGCGCGCCGAGCAGCGCTCGCCCGAGCCGCCGCGCGGTCTGGATGGGGGTGCCCTGGTTCAGCAGGTAGAACAGCGTCGGGTGCACGAGGTTCGTGCGCACGAGCGTGCCGTCTACGTCGAAATAGCTCGCCGCCACGCGCCTTCGCTCACCCAAGCAGCCGCTTCTGTCAAGCGTGAGCCGCTACGCTCGGCGCTTGGGTTCAGGCGCTCGGGTGGGCTCCCCGCGTGGCTCATGACGCCCTCGTGACCGAATCGCGCCGATGCCAGCGGAATCTTCCGCGTACTGAGCTTCACAGGGGATCGGATCGGGGGGTTGGGGAGCGCCGCGCGCGGTGAGCGGCACCACCTCGGCGCCGCGCGATACCGTGAGACTCGAGTCATGGATCCGACGCCCCGCGCCACTTCAATATCTGATAGACGGCCTCGCATGCGCCTCGTCGACTCCTCCCCCGCGCTCGCTCAGGTCGCGCGTGAGCTCAGCGGACAGCCGGTGCTGTTCATCGACACCGAGTTCGAGTCCACCCGCGACGGCAGGACGCTGTGCCTGCTCCAGGTCTCGAGCGGGGAGCGGGTGTACCTGGTCGACCCCCTGCGCGTCCCGAAGCTCGACCCGCTGATCCCGGTGTTCGCGAACCCCGAAGTGGAGTGGGTGCTGCACGCGGGGCAGCAAGACGTGCTCTTGCTCCGGGAGCAGTTCAACCTCCGCGAGACGCCGCGCATCTTCGACACCCAGATCGCCTGGGGCCTCTTGGGGCCTGAGCCTTCAGTCAGCTTGGCATACCTTCAATTCCGGCTGCTCGGGCTGCGCGCCGGGAAAGCACACCAAGCTGACGATTGGAAGCGCCGCCCGCTGCCGCAGAGCCAGCTCGAGTACGCCGCGAGCGACATCGAGCAGCTGCCGGCGCTGCGCGCCGCGCTCTCTGAACGGCTGAGCGCCAAGGGGCGCCTGCCGGCGCTGTTCGATGCCTGCCACGAGGCGCTGGCGCCGAGCCAGGAGCCACCACCCTTGCTCAGCCTGGAGTCGTTCCGCAACGCCTGGCAGCTCGGGGCGCCGAGCCAGGCGGCGCTGGAGGCGCTGATCGGCTGGTACAACGCGCAGCCTGCGGGTGGACGCATCGCCGCGCCGGCGCCGAAGGCGATGCTCGCGATCGCGAGCCGCTTGCCGGAGACGGCGGACGAGCTGTGTCGCATCAAGGGGGTGCCCATGGGCTTCGGCAAGCGGCACGGCGCGGCGCTCGCAGCGCTGGTGCGCGAAGCCGCGCGGAGCGCCCAGTCGGAGGGTTTCCGCCCGATCGACCCCGAGCCCTACGCCACCTTCCGTGAGATCCGCCTGGACGCCTACCTGACGACCTTACGGGCCGAGGTGTGCGCCCAGCTGGAGCTGGCGCCGGAGCTCGCGCTCCCGATGCGCGTGCTGCGGCAGCTGCGCGGGGAGCTGCTCCAGGGTGGCTCCGCGCTCAGCGCCCTCCCCGGCTGGCGCGGCGAGGTGATGGGGGACGCCGTGAAGGCGCACCTCGAGCGCCACCCACCGCCACTCTGAGCTTCAGCGCCATTTCGGCAGCGCAGGGACCTGCCAAACCCCCAAAACCCGAGCCACGTCGTGAGTCACGCTCACGATACGTGCGGCGGCGGTCGATGCGAGGGACTGACCGAGTTCGTGAACCACGCTGACGAAATGTGCGGTGACGGTCGATACGAGGAGCTGAGCGCACTTCGTGAACCACGCTGACGAAGCGCTCGGGGCTAGTCGACGCGCACCGCGCGCACGCCGGTGACACCCTGAGCTGGGTCGACGTCCACCACCAAGAAGTGGCGCCCGATCTCGTCGAAGCGCTCCGGGATGGCGCCGCCCCCACCCGAGATGTACGCCGGGATCCCGGCGTTCTCGAAGTCGTACAGCGAGTGGATGTGACCGTAGAGCGTCAAATCCACGTGGCCCTCCGCGAGCTTCACGAGCAGCTTCGCCGCCTCGTTGCGGCTCGCGAAGGCGCCGTTCCTGACGCCGATCGGGTCGAGCGGCGGGATGTGCATCGCCACCACGTGCACGCGCCCCGAGGCGGCCTTCAGCCAGCCATCGAGCCAATCATAAACGATGGGATCCAAGGTGGCGCTGCCGCTGTCGAGCAAGGTGAACGCCACCCCGCGGTAACCGAAGTGGAAGCTCCCGCGACCGAAGTAGTCGTGCCAGAGCGACGGGCTCTGGCCGAGCTCGTGATTGCCGAGCGTGGTGTAGTAAGGAACGCTCAGGCCCTGGAGCTCACGCTGAAAGCGCGTGAGCTGCTCGTGGGTGCCCTGCTGGGTGAGATCACCGGCGCCGAGCAGGAACACCACGGGCTCAAGATTAACCCGGCGGAAAATATCTTGCACCGAGTCGATCGCCTCTTGGATGTCGCTGAGCACCGCGAAGGCGAACGGGCCTTCCACCTTGGAGGCGGGCGACGCGAGCCTCAAGCGGAGCTCAGCGTCCTGTGTGGTGAGCTGAAAGCTCAGCTCGGCGCTGGGTGGCGCGCTCGGGTCAGTCGGTGGCAGCTTCACTACCTGGGCCGCGCCGCTCACCACCTCGAGCGCCGCGTCCTTGGGGATGTTCGAGAGCCTCAGCCGCAGGCGCTCAGGTGCACTGTCCATGCGCCTCAGCGTGAGCTCCCAGCTGGGCGCGCTCGACCACAGCCACAGGCGACCCTCACCATTTTCCACCCGGATTTCACGAACCACCGCCAGCCCGTCCGAGACGCGGAGCGAGACGCCATGCCCCGACGCGCGCCCCACCTCCAGATCGCGCCGCGCGCGCTCCTCCGCTGGCCGGCTCTGACAACCGACGAGCGCCGTGAAGGCGCCCGCCGCGAGCAGCGCCCACGCTGACGTCAGGCCCCCTCGACGTGAGGCGCCCTTCACCGATTGGACAGAATATCTGCTCATATCGCCTCCTGGTGCCGAGCCGCGTTCGACATCACCCATCACATCGCCTCCCGAAACAGCAGCGAGAGCCCAAGGACGCGCGCCGAGCCCACCTGCGCATCGAGCCCTACCCCCAAGCTGTCCTGGAGCGCCCGGCTCTTCGGGAAATAGCGCCCCTGAAACCCGAAGTGCCCCGCCACCCCGCTGCCGAGGCCCCCCATCAAGAAGCCCGCGGCGTAGCCGTCATGGCGGTGATCATAATAGAGCGACAGCTCCCCCTGACCCTCCGGCAGGTAGCTGCCAAATCCCATACGGTAAAGCAAAATCTCCGAGTGATCGGCGGGGATCTTCGCGCCGTTCAGCCCCCGCACGTCATAGCCGGTGCGCGTGAACGCCCAGCCCACGGCCATCTCCGCGAAGCTGCCGCGGAGCGTCGGGCCCAGGCGCACGAGATCGAGCCGGCCCCCCACCGTGCCCTCGAGCGTCGTGGTCGCGAAGCGCTCGGGCGAGAAGTCGTGGCGGGTGCCCGCCAGGCTGAGGTCGAAGGAGCTGCCGTCCTGCGCTGGAGCCCCCGGCATCGCGCCGTGCAGCCGCTGAGTCACCTCGAGGCGCAGGCGCTCGTTCGGGTGCCCGAGGCTGAACCAACCCGTGGGCTTCAGCCGCACCGGCCCCAGCCAGCGCTCAAAGCCCGCCGTCAGGAACCAGCGGTGATCGAACTGCGCATCGTTCACGTAGGCGATGCCGAGCTCGCTCGTGGAGTAGGCGCGGCCGCTCGCGCGGCCCCGGAGCTCGCCGGGCACCGCGACGCCGTAGATGTCAGCGAAGTAGGAGATCCCGAACAGCCCGGCGCCGCCGATCACCAGCGCCGCTGACGGCCCCACGAAGTCGCGTGACGCCCCCGTGAGAACGAGGACCGCGCCACCGCCGAGCAGCACCCCGAGGCCAATCCCCTGAGTCAGCAAGAGGCGCCCGCCGGTTGTGCTGTGCCCCGCGGCGTAGTGCCCCAAGCCGTGAACCAGCGCGCCCGGCACCACCGCCACCAACGTGGCGACCGCGTCCACCTCGATCGGCTCCTCCACGGGATCAGCCCGTCTTTCCGCGAGTAGAGGGCCGCCCGATTCGTCAACTTCATTGTCTGACGCCGAGCCAGACGGCGGCACCGGGGGCACGGACGGCGCCTGAGCCCAGGCGGGCGAGACCACGCCCGAGCTGACCAGCAGCGCGAGGAGCGAGACGAGCTGTGGGGAAGGGCGACGCATCGACGATCCTCCACCCGGCGGGCGGATCACTCACACCTAGGTGCCTAGCCGCAGCAGAGCAAGGGGGGAAAGGGCGTGGTCGCCCTGCGCAGCCGCTACTTCGCCGCGAGACGCCGGGGGCGGCGGCGGAACACTTCAGCGCCCACCAGGCCCTTCCTCGGATCCAGGTGGAGGCCGCCAGGATCGCGATCGACGATCGACGTCACCGCGGCCTTCACCAAACTGGAGAGCTCGGGCTTCGCCTCGCCGACGACGTTGCGGTAGTGGAGGTTGAAGGAGCGGCTCCGCATGAGCGCGGGGCCCTCTTCCACCCGCGCCGTGAGCACGACGTCCACGCTGGAGCCGCCCAGCTCGAAGTGGAACACGCACGCGCGGCGCTGGAGGATCACGTCCGTGAGCTTCGCTCCGTGCTGCTCCGCGACGCCCTCCACCAGCGCCACCCACGCGGGGTGGGAGCTCCCGGGCGCGGCCTCCGCGGCGCCAGGAGTATCCGTCCCCACCCACTGACCGTACTCCGGCTCCTCCCACGGCGTGGTGCGGGGGTACGGCGTGAGCCGCGCTTCCTCCCAACCGAACTTGGTGATGTACGGGAAGTGGAGCCCCAGGCAGGCCTCGGCGTGCTCGCACTTCGCCTCGTAGAGGCACGCGAACTTCGGGTACTTGTCGTAGAACTCCTCCACGATCACCACGTCGGACTGGGTGTTGTCCTGCGTGTGCGCGTAGCCCCCAAGGAGGCAGCGCGGCACGTACTTCACCACCGCCTCGATGCCGTGCGCCTCACAGCGCGCGAGCGCCTGCACCAACGCGGGGGCGAGCTCGCTCATCGGCGCGAGCAGGCCACGCGCGTCGTGGTAGTCCTCCATCGGCAGGTAGTTCCACCACTCCATTCGCACCGGTGACAGGTCACGCACCGTCTCCACGATGTCCGCCAGGTGCGCGACGTTGAGCGTCGTGAGCACGGTGTTCGTCATCAGGCACACGCCGAGGCGCTTCAGGTTCTCCATCCCGCGCATGGCCTCGTCGAAGCTGCCGTCGCGCTGAGAGATGTAGTCTTGCGTCGCCGCGTCGTGCCCGTGAAGTGACACGAAGAACTCGTCGATGCCGGCGTCTACCAGGCGCTTGGCGAACTCCGGGTTGGCCATCAGGCGCCCGTTGGTCTGGAGGCGAATGTGCTCGAAGCTGCCCGACGCGTGGGCGTAGTCGACGTAGTCGAACAGCTTCTTCTCCATCGTCACCTCACCGCCGGTGAAGGTCACCCGGCGGTAGCGGCGCTTCTCGCGGTTGTCGTCCACCGCGCGCCGATAGGTGTCGAAGGGGAGGCCCTTGTAGTAGTTCATCCCCTCTTGAACGATGCAGAATCGACAGGCGCTATGACAGTGGAAATCCACCGTGACCGTCAGATCTTCGAAGCGTGTCGGCTCGAAGCGCCCTTTGTAGCTCTGCATCAGAGGACCCCATAGTAGCTGGTCTTGGGGTACTCCACGCCGCCGCTCGGCCCGATTCGGTAATCCACGCCCACGTCGAAGTAGAGGTGCTCGTAGCTCGCTTGGTGGCGCTCCAAGAACTGCACCAGCGGCGCCGGGTAGGAGAAGCGCCGCATGAACCAGAGCAGCTGGCTCACGTCGATGCCCGAGAAGTAGACGGCGTCCGTCTGGCGCTTCTTGCTGACGCACACCTTCTTGCAGGCGAAGAGCTCCGGGATCAGCACCTGCGACAGCACCTGAGGCTCGGTGAAGGAGGTGAACAGGCTGCTCTTCACCAAGGACAGCACGTCGTCCACATGGCGCTTCGGCTCCATGAAGCGGTAGGTGTTCTCGAGCTCGGCGCTGTCTTTTCCCACGCGGTAAGAGCGCCCAGCGTGGGCCGTCTCACCCGTGAGGTACAGGTTCACGAAGGGGACCTCGCCGCGCGCGAACGTATCCGCGCGGAGATCGAAGCTCACCATCATGTACGGCACGTGCTCGCTCACCTGGGGCAGCACCCGGGCGAAGGGGGCGAGCGCGCCGGCGATGGAGCTCAAGGTGGCGTGCTCCGATTCCTTTGCCGGATCGTAGAAGTAGAGCTCCCACCACAGCTCCCTGCCGTCCCACTTCACGCCCCACACGGTCAAATCGCGCCCCACGTGCTCTTGAACCGCGCGGAGCGGCGCCTGGAACGCGCTCTTCACCCCGGCGTGCAGCACGGAGTGCCAGAGCAGGTTCTCCGCGCGGTGCTTGCCCCGAAAGGGGCGCCGCGGACGATACGGCTCCAAGCAATAGTCAAAGTAGCGATCCGTCGCGGAGGCCTCCAGCAGGTTCAACGTCTCGAGGCGCGACGGATCGAGGTAGGTGAGCGACATGCTAGACGGCAGGCTCAGTCTGGCAGGGGCGCCGAGTCAGAGCAAGCGGGGCAGATTGCGTGCCGGGGCGCGCTCCCGCATGCTCGCGAGGCCATGCCCGTGCCTAGCGAAGCCGCGCTCCACGCCGGGCTCGTGCGCTCCTTGGAGGATGCGGTGACGAGCGACGCCGCGCGGGCGCTCGCCACCACCACGCTCGGTGTGATCAGGAGCCCGGACAGCCTGGAAGCGTCGATCCGCGTCGCTGACGGGCAGGTGCGTGGGGGCCGCATGATGATCGAGCGCGCGCCGGCTGAGCTCGGGCGCGCGATCGCGCGATCGCTCGGGGTGCCGCGACTGGAGGCCTGCGAGCGCGTGATCGAGGCGACGGAGGCGCTCTCGCTCCCGCTGATCGTCGGCTGGGACGTCGCGAGCCGTTCACCGCTCGCCAAGCTGTACGCCAACGCGAGCGACGCCGGGGAGGCGCTGCGCGCGGAGCTCGCCCGGCGCCTCGGGTATGAGAGCCAGCGCTTCGACCCGGAGTCGAGTGACGTTGGGACACCGCAGGTCGCAGGGAGGGCAGCATGGGCTACGTCACCGCCGCACGTGGTGGGGCTCAACGCGCACCAGGATGGGGCACAAGTCATCAAGCTGTACCATCAGCACCGAGCGCGCCCGGAGATCGCCGTCACGCTCCCGAGCGCGCTCAGGGAGCTCACCGGGGCGAGCGGCTGGGTCGTCTCTCACGATCTCACGCCCACGGGGCTGGCGCTGCGCGCCGTGTTCGCCGCCACCCGCCATCAAAACCAGGAGGCGCTCGAGGCCGCCTGCGGCGAGCTCACCGGGCAGCCCTTCAGCGCGCTGGCAGCTCACTTCCCCTTCCCCGTCGACACCCTGCGTCAGCTCGGTTGGAGCCCAAGGGGCGTCACCCTGTACGCCAAGCCGGCCGGCACCGCGCACCCCGTCCACGCGCTGGAGCCCGCCGCAGTGTTCAGCGCCGGCGCGGTGGAGGTGGGCCTATTCATCGAGCCGAGCGAGCACACGCCGCGCGCCTACCTCCGCACCCGAGCGCACGCCCTCAGCTTCAGGGCGCGCAGCGCCGAAGAGAGCCCTACCCTCCTCGCACAGCTCGGCGCTTGGGCGGCGGCGCGCGTCAGCGAGTGGGAGGCGCTGCCCGGGCGAGCCGCGAGCCCCGATCTCTCGGAGCCCCCGGCGCCTTGGCGTCGACTGCCGAGCACCTCGAAGTAAGATCAACTGATCTTGTAAACGTCACCCCCTAGTCAGCTCAGCTTACAGCGCCACCGATCGCTAAGCCAAGCTCGGCTGAGCTCTCAGCGTCGACGCGAGCAGTGAGCCCTCGGCGGCGAGCCCCTCCCATGAGCGATCGACCCAGGAGGTGGGCCTCGCGTGGGCCGCCGCGAAATAGCAGGCGATGAACACGCGGAGGCCCGGGCTCTGCTTCGGGAGCGCCGCGTGCCAGGTGCTCTGGTCGAGCAACGCCACGCTGCCGCGCCGACACGCGATCTTCTCCGCGCCGGGCCAGCTCGGCTCGTTCGGTGAGTGAGGCGGCTCCTGGGGATCGGTGATGCTACGTGGAAACACCAAGAGCTCCCCGTGCTCCGGGTCCAGATCCGTGAGGTAGGTCAACATGGTGAGCCGCTCCAGGCGCTCGAAGCGAGGGAACAGCCCCTCCTTGCGGTACTTCACGTTGTCCACCCCGCCCACGTGCATGTGCCAGGGGAAGAACGGCCGCTCACCGCGGTTCACCACGGCCGCGGTGTACTCAAGGAACATCCCTGGGCCGAGCGCCTGCTCCGCCACCGCCACCGCCTCCGGCCTGAGCAGCACGTCCGCCAAGGCCCCGCAGTGCTTGCCGAGCTGGTGCATCACTAAGCCCACCACCGAGATCTCCACGTCAGGCGCCGGGTGCTGCGGGGGCACCGCGTGGGTCCCTGGGGCGCCCAACCCCTCGTACACCTCGGCGATCGCTGCGTGGAGCCGCTCCACCTCGTGCGCCGGGTGCAAGGAGGGCAGCAGCGTGTAGCCCACCTCCGAGAGCGCCGCGGCGCGCGTCGCCGCGGTCATGGAGCCACCCGCTTGAAGTCAGTGAAGCTCACGGCCTCACCAGGGAGGCGAACAGCGCGTCGTCGCCTCGCCAGTCTTTCAAGGTGGCGTCAGCGAAGGGCGTCTCAGGCGCGCTGCCGGAGCGGAAGTAGCTGCCGATGAACGCGCGGATCCCTGGGGACATCTTGCGCCGCGCGGCGTGCCAGGTGCACTGCTCAATCACCACGACGCTCCCCGCGGGGCACTCGATCACCACCTCGCCCTCCCAGCGCTCAAGCCGGGTGTTGAAGGGCGGCGTCGTGGGGTCGGTCACGGCGCGGGGGTACACGAGCAGCTGCCCGCTGTCCGCGCCGATGTCGTCCAGGTAGAGCAGGTGCGTCACGCGCTGCGACCGCTCGTACTGCTCGAAGCTTCGCTGGTTGTTCAGGTAGGCGTCATCCACGCCATCGATGTGAGTGTGCCAATCGAAGAACGGGCGGCTGTCGTCGCTCAGCACCCCAGCTGGCAACTCAAGGCGCATCTCGTCGCCGAGCACGGCGCGCAGCACCGACATGATGCGCGGCTTGAAGAGCCGCGGGGCGATGTCCGCGTCCAGCATGAGGAGCTTGTGGAACACGATCCCCGCGGGGCCAATCTCCGCCTCGGGGATGGGGCGCACCGGGGGCGAGGCGCGCAGCGCCGGCGAGCCCATCCGCTCCCAGCCGCTGATCAAGAGCCCGCGCAGGTAAGCTACCTCCTCAGGCGAATAGGCGCGCTCGAACACGGTGTAGCCGCGATCGATCAAATCCTGAACGTGTGGATCTTCAACCACAGACGCTTGCTCTTCCATCGCGCTCGCGGATCATCAGAGAGGGTTCGGGGGTTTGGCAAGTCGCCGCGCGGCGCCGCCCAAACAGCCTAGCGAGCCTAGCACGGCGGCGACATGGCCTCCGCCTACAGAGCGCCTACAGCTCATCGATGCTCCGGCCCGCCACGACCGGCGCGAAGCGCTCCAGGAAGGCGCGCACGTCCCTCACCCGCTCGTCAGGCAACTGGCCCTGATAGGAGAAGGCGAGCCCCCCCACTTGCATGAACGAGCGGCGCTCCGCGCCCGGGTCCACCGCCGCCACCTCCAGCACCAAGCCTTGGCTGAACTCAAGGATGACCCGCCCTGGGTGGCGGCGGATCTCCCCCAGCTCCCAGCGCGGGTTCGCGGCGAGCGCCTCTGCCCGTAGCCAGGCGGACGCGCCGCCCAGGAGCTCGGGCACTGCGGGGGGCTCAGAGCGCCGCTCACGCGCGCCCGCCGAGACACCGGTGCGAAAATCCAGCCAATTCGGGCCAAAGTTAGGCCGGCCCATGGTGCGCGCCAACTCACGCACCCGCTCCCACTCGCGCGTCAACACGGGCTCACTCCAACCATCGCAAGACGCCACCATGAAGGTGTCCGGATCGAACACCACGTTGAACTCCTCCGCGCGATCGAGCAGGGCATCCGGGAGCGCCAAGCAATAGAACACGCGCACGAGCGAGGTCAGCTCCATGGCTCTATCCAACGTGCGCCGGAACGACTCCGCGTTGTCGCCGGGTAGCCCCAGGATGATCTCCAGCGTCACCTCCGAGTGCCCGCCGATCTCGCCGAGCAGGCGCTCGAAGCGCGGGATGTCGAAGGGACGCCCCAGGCGCTTCAGCACGTCTGGGTCCAGGCTCTGCAGCCCCACGTTGATCTCCACCTGACCAATCTCGTTGAAGAACTCGAGGTGCTCGTCCTTCACGTAGGTGGGGTACAGGTGGCCGAGCACCTTGATGTCCTTCAGCACCTGCGCTTCGCGCTCCGCCGCGCGCAGGCTCCGGAAGGCGCGTGAGCTCAGGTTGAACCCAGCGTCCAAGAGGTAAATCGTCTCGACCCCAGCGTCCTTCATCCCGCGGAGGTGCGAGGCGAGGTACTCCGCCGAGTGAACGCGGGTGCCCGCCTCATCACCCCACTGACAGAAGGCGCAGCTGATGGGACAGCCACGGAAGGTCTCCAAGAACCCAATGGAGTCCTGAGGCACCACGCCGAGCTGATACGGCGACGGGTAGTCATCTAGCTCAGGTTTACTGACGAGTGGCGCCGGACGCCAACCGAGCGGGCTCTGCGCCAAGAGGCCCGGTACACCGCGCGGCCAGTCGGCGGCGCGGTGCCGCCGCGTCGCCTCGCGGATCGCCTCTTCCCCCTCGCCGATCACCAACCCATCGATGAAGCGCGCGTAAGGCCGATACGGCGCCAGCGCGAACACCGCGGGGCGCGCCGCGGGACCGCCCAAGATGAAGCGCACGGAAGGATCCCAACGGCGCACACGCTCCGCCAAACGGCAGAACACGTGGAGCGACCAGATGTACGTGGAGGCGGCGACCAGCGTCGGACGAAACTCACGGAGCTGCTCGAAGAACACCTCGGGGTCGTCGCTCTTCAGGTCGATGACGACGCTCTCCACGTCGCTCAAATCGGGCGCCGAGAGCAAGGAGGCGTGGAGCGTGCGCGCCGCGTAAGAGAACGGGAGCACCCCGCCGGACTCGTCAGCCCAGGTGAGGTCACGCGCCAGGATGGCGACTCGGCTGGCACCGGCGGGCTCCCCCATTCACCCCAGCTTGACCGAAGCGCGTTCAGCCGCCAAGCGCCAAGCGCGTCCCGGCGCGCGGCCATCGAACGCTCGGCGCGGGCCTCCACGCGCTGCCTCGAGCCTGCCCCCCGGCGGCGACGCGGCTCCCAGGGGAAGCGGCACCCCCGGGGGCGAAGCACCGCGCTCACCGCCAGTCAGCCCAAGCGCCACCGCTCAGCCCGGGGTGAACAGCGCGCGAGACAGGTGCAGCAGGTCGATCAAGTCACGCGGGTCGTCGCTCAGCTCGGGGAGCCGCACGCGCAGGCTGCCCGGTGGCAGCCGCTCCTGGAAGCGCTCCATCGCGGCCTGCGCCGCGTGGTTGTAGGCGGCGGCGTCTTGGCGCAGATGGCTGAGCTCGCTGAGCAGCACCAGCGCCGCCTCACTGGGCCGCGGCACTGCGGCGCTCTTGTGCACCGCGGCGCCCTTGAGCGCCGTGAGGCCCAGCGCACTCAGGCGCTCCCTGGGCTCCACGGGCGGAGCCCAGGCGAGCGGCGTCGCGCTGTCGTCGCCGCTCGGGACGTAAGCCCGGTTGAACACCGTCGCGCTGAGCCGCACCCCGCGCGAGACGAGCCCCTCACGCAAGTAAGCGGCGTCCCAAAGGCTGGTGCGAGATGGTGAGCACACCAGACAAAATGCCGTCTCCTCCGCGCGGAGCAGCTCCTGCACCGCGGCCGCGCGCTCGCGGAAGCCCTCCCTGAGGTGCAGGAGCACGCTGAAGAAGCTGATCAGCTCCTCCACCAGCTGCTGGCTCGCGAGCAGCCCGAGCAGCCGCGTGGCGGCCGCGCTACCCGTAGGCAAGAGCCGCGAGAGCCGCCCACCGAGTCGCGGCTTCGTGAACCAGCGCACCACGTCATCGTCCAAGAACCTGACGAGCCTCCCCGGGGCGTCCAAGATGTCCAGCGCGCTGCGCGTCGGTGGGGTGTCGAGCACGACCAAGTCGTACTCACCCTGCGAGGTGACGTCGTACAGCCGCTCCATCGCCACGTAGGCGTGGCTGCGCGCCAAGGTGCGCGAGAAGGCTTGGTACACTCGGTTGTCCAGGATGCGCTGCGCGGCGCGCGCGTCGCCGTTCAGGCGCCGGATGAGGGCGTCGTAGCTCGCCCGAGTGTCGAGCATCGCCGCGAAGAGCTGCCCCTCCACCCGCGCGCCCCAGCGCGTGAGCGCGGCCGTCTCTACCTGGCGCACGCTGTCGTCCAGGCCGTCGAGGCCGAGCGCGGTGGCCAGCCGCCGCGCAGGATCGATGGTCAAGACCAGCGCGCGTTTGCCGCGGCGCGCCGCCTCCAGCGCCAGCGTGGCCGCGACGCTCGTCTTCCCCACCCCGCCGGGCCCCACGCACACGATCAGGCGACTCTGCTCGATCAGCGGATCGGCTCGGTCATAGCCGCGCTGTGATGCCGCGCGGGAGCTCGGCGGAGGCGCCGAGGGCCGCGCGCTGCTCGGAGCTACGCCGCTCATCGCTCGACCCCGTCGCGCGATGGCGTGCTGCCATCGGGAGCCGCCCTGCGATCGGGCGCCGCCCGGCGATCGACAGCACCCCGATCCATCACGCCCTGCGCGGCGATCTCTCCGAGGCGCTCGAGCTCCTCCAGCGTGACCTCGCCGGTCGCGAGCCGCGGCAGCCGCACCACCGGGATCCGCACCTCGGCGGCCAAGCGACTCAGCTGGTCCGTGACCTGGGCGTAGCGACGGAGCGCTACCCGCGCGAGCGCGAGGTCGTTCATGAGCTCGCGCTCGTCCTGCACGATGGCGGCGCGGGACAGCTCATCCATCGCGCTCACCGCGCGGTAGCTGAGCGGCTCGTCAGGGACCTGGTTCACGTACAGGCGCCCGAGCTGCACCTTGTGACCCCGATCGAGCTGACGGTAGAGCTCCAGCGTCTCTTGGATGGGCAGCTCGGTTGGCAGCGTCACCAAGTGGAGCAGCGTCTGATCCGGATCGGCGATCAGCGCGCTCACGCTCGCGAGCAAGCGCCGGAGCGGCCCCGCACCGATCAGGCCGTCGAGCACGCGCGGCAGCTCGAGCAGCATCAGCGCGTGCCCCGTGGCGTCCAAATCCACGTAGATGGGGTGCCAGCGCGCGTCCCCTTCCGGGCGCCGCTCGAGGGCCAGCTGCCGCAGCTTGCTCAGGGTGACCACCTCCGTCACCCCTGGCGCCGCGTAGAGGAAGCGCGACAGCGCGCCGTTGTCCAGCACCAGCTTCGCCAGCCCGCCGAGGCGCAGGTTGTCCGCCACGTAGTCGACCAGCGCGCCCTCCACGCCGAGGTTCATCGCGGCCACGCCGCGCCCCACGTCATGCGGCGTGTAGCCAATGGGCCCCTGACCAAACACCGCCTCCATGCTCGCGCGGTGCCCCAGCTCCACGATCAGCGGCCGGTGCCCCCGCCGCGCCGCGGTGAGCGCCAGCGCCGCGACCAGGCTCGATTTGCCCACGCCACCTTTGCCCGTGAAGAGCTGGAGGCGATGTGCGAAAGGATCGCTCGTGGGCGAGAGCGGGGTCAGCACGGTGCTCCGGGGTAGTGCACTCTGCGGCGCGCGCCAAGGGGGCAGGAGGACGTGGTGAGCCTGGCGAGCGCGCGGAGTTGGCTCCAAGCGGCGCGGCCGCTCGCCGCAGGGAACCTGGTGCCGCCGCTCGTGTTCGGGGCGAGCTTGGCAGCCGGGGGCGGCGATGAAGGGAGCAGCTGGGGCGTGCCGTTCAGCTGGGGTGGGCTAGCGCTGGCGCTCGGCTTTGGGCTGCTCGATCAGCTCTTCATCGTGTTCACCAACGACACCGCCGACGCCGAGGCCGACGCGCAGAACCAGCACCCCACCTGGGCCTCGGGGGGCTCGCGGGTGATCCCGGAGGGGCGCCTGTCGCGGGCAGCGGTGGGCTTCGCGGCGGGCCTCTCGGCGCTCCTGCTCATGGGGTATGGGCTCGCGGCGGCGCGCGCCACCGGGCGGCTCGCCTGGCTGGGGCTCACCGCGGCGGCGATCGGTCTCCTGGTGGCCTACAGCCTGCCGCCACTTCGACTCTCCTATCGCGGCCATGGAGAGTGGCTTCAGGGTTTGGGGGTTGGGGGGGTGCTGCCGCTCGTCGGCTTCACGGCGCAGGGGGCGCCCTGGACGGCGCTCTCACCGCTCAGCCTCCTCGGCGCGGTCTTGCTTGGTTATGCAGGTAACCTAACGACTTCCATCCCCGATCACGCGGCGGACGTCGCGGCGAACAAACGGAGCTACGCCGCGCGGCGCGGCCCCCTCCGCGCTACGCGAGACAGCGCGCTCTGCATCACGCTCGCGGCGCTCACCACACCGCTAGTCGTCCCGGACGCCTCCATCGCTCACGCCGCGGCGGTGGCGTTCATCGCTTGCGCCCTGGTGCTGCCCAGCGTGCTCGGCGCGCTGCGAGGGAAGCCAGTGGGGCGCCACGTGGTGCTCCGCCACGGCGCCGCCATCAGCGCCCTGTTCCTGGGTTGGGCGGCGCTCGGCTGGTTGTCTTGATTGATTAGGGTAGCTTACTTACGCGCCAGGCCGAGCGACAGGGCCCGCTCCACGCGGAGCTCCTGGTAGGGGCGGTCCCACACGGGGCGCGCGTCGAGGCGCCAGCTCTCGACGGGGATGGCGCCCTCCGCCGCCAACAGGCGGTGCAGCTGCTCTTCGGCCCAAGGCTCCCGCGCGAAGCCGAAGGGATTGCGCGGCTCGAGCGCGCCGTCAGGATCGCGCTCGGTGAGCTTCGGGTACTCCGCGTCGTTCACACAGATCAGGTGCAAGAGCTCGTCGCCGCGGCGGCGCAGGGCGCGGAGGAACGGCAGCTCGAACGGCCCCACGTGGGCGCGCTCCGCTGGCGCCTTCTTCACCCACTTGGCCCAATCATATCCATAGATGAAATCGTGCGCGTAGCGAAAGTGGATCTCCTCACCCCCGAACACCCGCTGCAGCGCCACTACCTCCTCCGCCACCCGCTGTAAGTGACGGGTGGGCTCCGCCGCGACCGCCGCCTGGCGCGCCAGGCTCGCGGCGAGGAAGTCCAAATCCCAGAACAGATTACCAGGGAAGCTGCCCAACTCCGCCAGGGCGATCGCCGAGAGCGCCTCCGCGAAGGCGAGCTCCGCGCCTATCGGCAGCTCCGCTGACAAACGCACGCCGAGCGCCGCGAGCGGCGTCGCCAGGCGCTCTTCGGGGCACAGCGAGCGCCTCGGCGCGCCGCGGCGCTCGAGCTCCGCGTCCGCTGCTCGCAGCAGCTCACGCGCCTGCTGGGGCTCAGGCTCGCGCGGCACTAGGCCTCCAAGGCGGCGCGCAGGGTGCGCTCGAGCGACGCCACGTAGCTGCCGCCAAACAGGTTCACGTGCACTAGGAGCGGGTAGAGCTGATAGAGCGGCACGCGCGCCTCATACCCCGGGCTGAGCGGGTACGCTGCCTGGTAGCTCTCGAGCACGCGGGGTGAGAAGCCACCGAACAGCGCCATCATCGCCAGGTCCACCTCACGATGACCCACGTAAGCCGCGGGGTCGATCAGCGCCGGCGCGCCCTCCGAGGTGACGTGCAGGTTGCCGCTCCAGAGGTCGCCGTGGAGGCGCGCCATCGGCTCCACCTCCCCCACGCGTGAAGGCAGCTCCCCGATGAGGCGCTCGAACGCCGCGCGCGTCGCACGGCTCAGGTGACGCGCGGCGCGCTCGAGCTGAGGCAAGAGCCGCCGCTCCGCGTAGAACGCCGCCCAGCCCCCCGGCACGCTAGCATTTCCCTGCGGCAATGAACCGATGTGGTTGTCGTGATCGAGGCCGGGGCGCGCGTCCGCCGGCAGGCTCCGATGCAGCGCGGCGAGCCCCTCCCCCAGCCTCACGTCGAAGTCCGGCGCGGGGCGCCCGGGCGCCAGGTAGCTGAGCGCGATGAGCTGCACCTCGGCCTCGGGCGCCGAGACCGCGAGCACCTCCGGCAGCGGCAGCGCGCCCGCCTCGGCGAGCCACGCGAGGCCGCGCGCCTCCGCCTGATACATGCCCCGAGGCGGCTTCGGGTGCGTCTTCACGAAGGCCTCTCCGCCGCCGCGCAACGACACGTGGAACGCGCGGCTGATGTCACCGCCCGACAGCGGCCGCGCGGCGACGGGCTCGGCGCCGAGCGCCGCCTCGAGGGCGCTCCTGAGCGGCTCCGGGAGCACCTGACGCGCCGAGGACACCCGCTGCTCCCTCAAAGTCCGTGAGACTGACGGATATGCGCCAAGAGGCCCTCGCACGCCGCCTGACACTGATCGAGCACCTCTTCGAAGCCAGCGTCCCCGCCGTAGTACGGATCGGGGACGCTCGCGCCGCGCGGCGCCTGGGGATCGAAGTCACGGCACAGGTGGAGGCGGCTCGGTGCGTCGTCCACCGCCTTGGGGCTCCGCGCCAAGCGCGAGAGCGCGGCGTGGTTGTCGGTGTCCATCGCCAGCACGTAGTCGAAGCGCGCGAAGTCCTCCGTCACGAACTGTCGCCCCGCGCCCGTGAGCGCGATGCCGCGGCGCCTCGCGTGCGCCGTGGAGCGCGCATCCGGAGGATCTCCCACGTGATAAGCCGCGGTCCCGGCGCTCTCCACCTCGATCCGAGAGGCGAGCCCCTCCCGCGCCACCAAGCTCCGCATCACCCCCTCCGCCGTGGGCGAGCGGCAGATGTTGCCGAGGCACACGAAGCACACCCGAACTGGCTCCATCCGCGTCGCATAACGCACGCCTGACCATGGCGCAATCGACCGCGCAGCGTGAGACACCGCGGTGCCGTCCAGCCCCCAACCCCCCCACCCTAGACAGGCCGCATCACGAGCTCATGGGCGGCCGCAGCTCACCCCGACTGCGCCCCTACGTCAGACGCGCCGCGACGAGCGCGCTCACCGCGAGCAGCGCCGTCGACAGCCAAATGGCGCGGTGCAGCGCCGCTTTGTAGCGCGCCTGCGCCGCGAAGGCGTTCGTCTTCGCGGACTTGCTCAGGCGCCGCACGGGCACGAACAGCAGGGCGCAGACGACCCCCGCCAGGACCCAAGGCACCCCGGTGAACTTATTTCCATACAGCAATGCAGCGCCCAGGAAGATCCACACGAAGGCCCCGCCGAGCAGCATCTCCTCCGTGAGCTCGCGCGCGTCCGCGTTGCCCTGCACGCTCGCGACGGTGCGCTTACCACCCAGACGATCGCTCTCCTCGTCCGAGAGGCCGCTCGCCACCGCGCTCGCCCTCGAGAGCAAGACGAAGCCTGCCAGCGAGCCCCAGATGGGCCCGGCGGAGAGGGCCGCCTCGAACGGGGGCGCGCCGAAGGAGGGCTCGCCGTAGAGCGGCTCGAGCCGCCCCGCTTGGAGGTAGAAGTTGAAGGCGGGGAGTAGAAGCCCTACCCCCAGCGCCTCGAGCCACTCGCCGCCGCCGTGGTAGTTCACGCGGAGCGGCGGCAGGCTGTAGGCGATGAACAGGCCCAAGCACAGGGTGGCGAACGGCGCCACGATCGAGTCCTCACCCATGGGCGGGCCCGCCACCCGCGTGAGCTGCGCGACCAGCGCCAAGGCCAGCGCGAGCATCCCCGCGCCGAGCCCCAGCCGGAGCACCACGCGAGCGCTGAGCACGCCATCAGGGATCGTCTTGGGGCTGCATCCGTCGGGAAACATCTGGCGCTTCAGCGCGTCCACCTCGGCGTCGGCGTAGTCGTTCAGGAGCACGATGAACATAAGCAAGAACACCGTGAAGCCGAGCCCAATGACGAGCGCCCAGGCGTTCAGCCGCTCCGCGGCGGCGATGCCCAGCGCCTGCCCCAGGAGCCAGGGCACGAGCAGCTTGGGCCAGCTGGCGAGCTTCAGCGCGTACGCCAGGCGCGCTGTCAGGGAGCCAGTAGGGGATGGGCCAATCGCCATGGCAACTGATGAGGTGTCCTGACGAGCTGCGAGGGCCGGCCAAGGCCGCTACGGCGCAGGCGCATCGGGCGCAGGGGCAGGCGCATCAGGCGCGGACGCGGCCGGAGCGGACACAGCTGGTGCAGGCTCAGCCGGAGCGGGCTCATGCGGTGACTGAAGCAGGCCGAGCGGCGCGGGGGGCGTGGGCACCCGCGCGAAGAAGGCCGCGAGCCGAGTGAGCAGCTCCGGGTGCAGCTGGTTCTGCGCGGCGAAGGCGTCCGTCTGGGAGTGATCCATCCCGCGGATGAAATGCAGCTCCACGTCGCGCCCCGCCGCGCGCTCCCGGAGCCCCATGAAGAGCTCCGGGCTCACGTTGCGATCGAGCGTGCCCTGCGAGAGGAAGGCGGGCACCGGGAGCGCCAAGAGCGCGTCCACCGTGCGCTGGCTCTTGGCGTCGAACTCCTTGAGCGCGCGCTGGGTCACGCCGCCGCCCAGGCACTGCGCGTCCGGCTGATACGCGTCACCCTCCAGCTGGGCCAGGCATTTTCCGTACTGCTTTTGCTGTACGTACACGTTCATCGAGGCGAAGTAGTCGAGCTGGCCCTTCCGCACCTCGGCGATGCGCGTCAGCTGCTCGGTGAGCGCCTTGCCAAACCCCTCGAGCAAGCCGGAGAGGCTCACCGCGGCAACGACCCCCGGCTCGTCCTTGGCGACGAAGACCGCCGTGCCGCCCCCCTTGCTCACGCCGAGCACCACCAGCGCGCGCCGGTTCACCTCGGGGCGCTTCGCGAGGTAGCGCAGCGCGTCCCGCGCGTCCGTCTCGAAGTCGTCGAAGCTGAAGCGCTGCGGGTCGAAGCTGCTCGAACCATAGCAGCGGATGCAGCTCCGCTTGTCGTAGGCCAGCACCACGAAGCCCTGGTCAGAAAGCCAGCTCGTCAGCTCATCGAACAAGGCGAAGGGCTGCGGCAGCTTGCGCACCAGGTCGCCGCCGATCTCCAGCTGGCGCGTGAACGGCCCGCTGCCGTGGATCAACACCACCGCCGGGCGCAGCCCCTCCACGCCCTGCGGTAGTGTCAGCGTACCTGATAATTCGGCGAGGCCCTTGTCGGCGATCGACGACGGGAACCGCACCTCCTGCGTCACGCGCGAGGTGGCGCGCGCCGCTTCACAAGCCGTCACCTTCACCTGGTTCAAGCCGCAGGCCTCGCGCGGCGCCTTCGCGACCTCAGGCACCTGGTGAAACGGCGCGTACTCGGCGTTCAAGCGCTCGAGATCCGTCGCGCGGAAGCTCGCCGCCGTGAGCACCAAGCCCGGCAGGCCCACCAAGACCACGAGCAGCACGAGCAGCACCACCGGCCAGCGTGAGCTGCGCGGCGGCGGGCCGCCCTTCACGCCGCCCACCGGCGCGGCGCCCACCCCAGCGCCCAGCGAGGCGCCAGGCAGCGTGGGCTCAGCGGTCCTCTCGCTGGGCGACGGCGCGTCGTCGGCGCTCATGATCTCAGCCGAGCACGTGCTGCATCGCCTGACCCGCGGCGGTCATCGCGTTCTCGAACGGGCGCGCCTTCGAGAGGTCGCTGATCTGCTCCCAGGCGCTCGCGACGTCCTCCGGCGAGTGCTGCTTCAGGCCCACACCGGCGCCCTCCACGATCGCCACGCGGCTGATGTAGCCGCCGCCCACCGCGTACACCTCACCGCTCGAGGCGCAGCCCTCCGACGCCAAGTAAGCGACCAGCGGCGACACGTACTCCGGCAGCAGCTTCTCCAGCACCTCGGGCGGCATCACCGTCTCGGTCATGCGGCTCTTCGCGATGGGGGCGATGGTGTTCACCTTGATGTCGTACTTCGCGCCCTCGATCGCGAGCGTGTTGCTGAGCCCCACGATGCCGAGCTTGGCCGCGCTGTAGTTCGCCTGACCAAAGTTACCGTACAGCCCCGCGGCGCTGGTGGTGTTCACCACGCGGCCGAACTTATTGTCGCGGAGCAGCCCCCAGGCCGCCTTGGAGACGTTCATGGTGCCCGTCAGGTGCACCTGCAGCACCTTGTCCCAATCCTCGATCGTCATCTTCACGAACGACACATCGCGCAAGATGCCCGCGTTGTTGATCACGATGTCGAGCTTGCCGAAGGCCTCCTTCGCCTTGGCCACGATCTTCTCGGCGCCCTCCAGGGTGTCCACACCGTCGTAGCTGGCGACCGCCTCGCCGCCCGCCGCGCGGATCTCCTCGACCACCTTGTCCGCCATGCTTTGGCTCGATCCCTGACCATCGAAGCTGCCGCCCAAATCGTTCACCACCACCTTGGCGCCGCGGCTGGCGAGCAAGAGCGCGTGGCTCCTGCCGAGGCCACCACCAGCCCCAGTGACGATTGCGACGCGGTTATCGAAACGGATGTCTGCCATGTCAGGGTTCCTCTCTTGGCGCTCGGTCGGCGCGGGGCTCGGCTCTCAGCGCACGCGGTCTCGGTCTCGGCGCTCGCAGCGCCCGGGTTCTCGTCCGCGGGTGGCCCGCGGCGCACGCTGGCCTTACCGCGAACCAGCGGCGGGGCGAAAGCGTATTTGCGGAGGCCCTCCCAACCCCCAAAACCCGGGTCCCCTCACGATCCAAAGCCCACCAGCCCTGCGCTTTGGCCGTCGCCGGCAGAGCCCCCCTCCCTGCGTCAATCCATCGCAGCGCGCCCACCCGCGCGCCATCACCTTCAAGGCCCTGCTCGCCGCCGTCTCTCCTCGAGGGCTCGTGGGGGTTGGCTAGCGACGCGCGGCGTTGCCCGGCGATCGCAGCGTGCAGCGCCAGCCACTGTTCGCAGCGCCCCGCATCAGCCGTAACGGATCCCGATCACCTCGAGCTCCAGATCACCCGCGGGCCGCGACACCTGCACCACGTCACCCACCCGGCGCTTCATCAGCGCGCGACCGATCGGCGACTGAAAGCTGATGCGCCCCGCGCTGGGGCTCGACTCGTCCGGCCCCACGAGCTGATACTCGCGCTCCACGCCGTCTTCGTCAGTTACCGTGACGATGGCGCCGAAGCGCACGGTGTCTTGGTCACTGACCTCCACCACCTCGCAGGCGTCGAGCCGCTTCTGGAGGAAGCGCACCCGGCGGTCGATCTCCCGCAGCCGCTTCTTTCCATAAATGTATTCGGCGTTCTCGGAGCGGTCCCCCTGCGCGGCGGCGTCGGACACCTCTTGCACCACCCGCGGCCGCTCCACCGTGAGCAGCTCGGACAGCTCCTTCGCCAGCTTCTGCGCGCCCTCGCGCGTGAGGTAGACCGTCATCGCGCGCGCACTCTAGCCCGCCCTTCGCGGCGAACCAATCGGTCGCGCCCAACCACACCTCGGGGCTCCTGGTGTGCGCTGGGCCGCCCACGCCGACGCACGACGCCCTGCTGGCAGATGACCAAAGCGCCACGCGCCTGACCACCTTCATGATGGCCGGCGCGCGACGCTCGATATCAGCTCCACTGACAGCTTGGGCTGCGGTCTCCCGCTGCGACTACTCGTCGTCGTGGTCGTCCGCGGGCGGCGCCTTGAGCTTGTCCTTCATCATGCCCTTCTTACCCATGAACTTGCCGCCGCGCCCGAAGCCCTGAGCGCGATCACCGCCGCGCGTGAGGCGCTCCGCGAGGCGCTCGCGCTGCCCCGCGTCGAGCACCGCCAGCACCTCGTTGATGTGGCTGAGGTAAGACTCGGGGCGCTGCATGCCGTGGCTCAGGTCGAGCTTGGTGGCATCGAAGTCATCCTTCACGAACGCGTCGAGCAGCACCTGCTGGCGATCGATGGGGCTGTCCCCATCATCCTCCGCGGGCTTGGGCAGCTTCGCGGCGATGGCGTCGATCTTCTCCTGCTGCGCCTCCGTGAGCTCGAGGCCACGCGTCAACGCGCTGAGCGGGTTCATGCCGCCGCGCATCCCACGCATCCCACGTAGCCCCGGCAGCCGCGGCTTGCCCTCCTCTGCGCCGTCCTTGGCTGCGCCCGCCTTGGCTGCGCCCTCCGCATCGTCAGCGCCCTTGCCTTCCTGGAGCAGGCCTGGCCGCACGCGCTTGAGCATCGCCGCGCGATGCGCCTTCTGCTCCTCGAGCCCCGCCTTCGCCTCCTTCACCAGCAAGGCGCGCTGCTCTGGCTCGAGCACCGCGTGCAGCTCGTTCAACTGCTTCAGCTGCGTCGCGCGGAAGGCCTCGGCAGCCTCCTTGCCCTTGTCCAGCTGCTCCTGGATCAGCTTCTCGTCGACGCGCCCCGCCTTCACCCCCTCCGCCAGCGCCGTCTGGAACGCCTTGTGGTCCACCTCCGGCTTGCTCTCCGGGCGGAGCTGCTGGAGCGCCGCGATCTTGGTGCGCTGCGCCTCCGTGAGCTCGAGCTCGGAGGCGGCGTGCAAGAGCGCCGCGCTAGGACCCCCACCAGGCCCCGGGCGTCGCAGGTGGCGCTTCAGGTTGCCCGGCTGCTTGCCAGACTCCGAAGCCTCGGGCGCCTCCGCGGAGGGAGCCGCCTCGGTCACCTCTTGCTTCTGCTCCGCCGGTTGCTGTGGCTCCTGAGAGCACGCGAGGGGCAGGGCCACCACGAGCAACGCGCCCAACAGACTGGTTGACTGGATCCGTCGCATTCCGATCTCCTTCGCACTGGCTCGCGGCGCGAGCTTCAGGGGGTTTGGCTAATCAACGCCGGCGACCGACGCCAGCCGTAACAAGAGCGCCCATCGCCACCTGGGGCGGCGTCGTTAATTTTCGCCGGGGTGAGGCCGCGGCGTGGCTCGGACCAAAACGAAGCGTCGGGGGGCAGCGTGGGAGGCGATGGGGGAGCTCCGATAGCCCCGATCCCCGAGAATCATCGCTGAGCATCGTGACGGCGGGCACTTCGGCCGGATGGCCGACCCTGCGTCGACGTGCCCCCTTGTAGCGCAGATACGAGGGAGTAGCATCGCGCCGCCAAACCTCATGAAAACGCCCAACCGAACCCTCCACCTGTCCCTCTCCTGCGCAGCGTCCCTGCTCGCCCTCAGCCTGAGCGCCTGCGGCGGCAGCGCCCCAGCGCCGGAGTCGAGCGCCGACGTATCGGCCCCTGACGACACACCAGCCGCCACCCCACCCACCGCGGGTGACGTGAGCCCCCGCGCCGCAGCCGCGGCGAAGCGGGTGGAGAAGGCCAAGGGTCAGAGCCCGCATCAACAGGCGCGCATCGCCTTGGTCGGCCTCGCGATGTCCCCCGAGTTCAAGATCCCAGCGGACGTGACCGAGGCGCTCAGCTCGCTCCAAGAGTGGACGCTGGATTTGATGAGCGCGAAGACCACGATGACGAATGGTCTGTTGATCGACACGCTGCTCCCACCGCTCGCGACGGTGTGCGGGGTGCCGAACCTCTCGATGATGGAGCTTTTGACGAGCAGCGGCAGCCCCGACATGGGTGAGATCAAGGCGCAGTGCAAGGTCGATATGGCGGCACGCTGGAGCAGCCTGGATGAGCTGGTGCCAGAGTTCGTGCTCCTGTCCATCGCGCTCGAGAAGCTCCTGGAGCTCGAGGCGCCGCTCACCGACGCCGAGCGCACCCTGGTGCGCTCCGTAGCCGAGCTGCACCGCGCCGGCGAAGATCACGACCAGGAGTGAGCGCGCGCTGACTTCACCACCGACTCAGCTCACGGTGCGCTGTGGCGCGGTGCTGTCCAACCAGCTCTCCAACGCGATCCTGACGCGGGATGGCGCTCTTCAAGGACACCTGGAGCCGCGCGTGAGGTCGAGGACCGTGACCACAGTGTGCTCAAGGAAGAAAAGCGTCTGTGGGTGCCTCACATGGGTAGCTCGGAGGGAGTGAACCCCCTTCCCCCCAAAACGCGAAGCGTCCCTAGACGGCTGTCAGTACGCTAAGCTGACTTTGTAGCAGCGCCCCCCGAATCCTGGGCGTTGGGTTTGGGGGTTTGCCTGTTTTGCGCTGGGGCAAGCTGGCTACCTCAGCGGGAGCCAGGCGCTCTAGTGCTCTTTGGCAGGATCACCCGAACGTAGTCGTCCGTCGCCTCGAAGCGGGCATCTTCACCCGATTCGGCGCGGACGAGCGGCACGATCTTTCGGCGGACGCCCATCCCTCGCGCGTCGACGTAGCCGTAGTCCCGCATGATGTCGACGAGGAGAGGGTTCCGCGGTGACCGCTGCCCGGCCAACATCTTCTCGACCGTCATCGAGTTCTGAAGCGCGCCGGGGCTGGTGATCTCGAGGCGGTCACTGTAGGCGACCACCTCGACCTCGACCGAACGGGTCCAGTCTCGGTGGATCATCGCGTTGAGGAGCGCTTCGCGCACCGCCGCGAGCGGGTAGTCCCACCGCCGCTGCCGCCTCAAAGAGGCATCGACCTGATCAGGCTCGCTGGAGATGAAGGGTGTCATTCGCTCAATCACCCGCTCCACCAAGCCCGGCTCCAGGAGCTTCCTCCCCTCACCCAAACCCCCACGCCACACCCCCACCAGCGGGCCTTGCAGACGGGCGTCGTCGAGCGCCGCGTACTCCTTGTCCACGCCCGCGAAGGCCATCCACCGTACCCCCGCTTGCGGCAGGCCACGCTGAACGCCGCGACCAAACAACACGAACCCGGCGACCGTACAAACGGAGCGCCGCGTCGTGTCCGTCGTCAGGAACCCGAGCTGCTCCAGGCGCTGCTCCTTGCCCCGAGCATCGGTCGGCGAGTCCACGTCGCCGAGGATGTTCTGCATGTAGTCATCGATCCGCTCGGCGCTCAAGTCAGCGAGGCCAGTCCCGGACACGGGCAGCAGCTCGGCATGCAAGAGCCCTCCAGTGGCGAACAGCCTCGCCTGCTGCTCGCGCGTGGCCAACCGCGACGTGCTGCCGATCCGCACGTAGACCTCCTCGCGTCCGTGATGGCGCACGACGTACGGCTTGGCGGAACCCTGCGCCAGACCGATCACCGCGACGCGCAATCCGTCAGGACGGCGAACTTCCTGATAGAAGGGCAGGATCTGGGGATGGACATAGCGCCCCAACACGGTGTCCATCACCCAGTGCTCGAGATCGGGGCGCTGGATCCCAGGGACGCTGCCATCATCATCCACACCGAGCAGCACGTGGCCACCCTGGAAATTCGCCAGCGCCACGATCTCCTTGGCGAGCTGCTCAGGGCGCACGTCGTCACGCTTGAACTCGACGACCGAGCTCTCGCCCTGCGCGATCATCTCTGAGAGCTCATCGTTCGTCATGAAGCGCCTCCTCGACGGACCACCTCGCCACGCACCGACCTCACCCTGCGCCACCGTACCCTAGACCGCAAGGGGCGTTCACTGGGCGTGCAGAGCAAGCGCTCTCGGCGTGATCGCCGCGGCCACGATGAAGGAGCCTCCCTCCACACGAGCCCAGGGGGATCGGGGGGTTTGCCTGTTTTGCGCCGGAGCGCGTTGGTCAGCTCACCTCGAACGAGAGCCAGGAGACGCCGCTCTCGAACTCGCGGCGGGAGCGCAGCGTGAGCGCGCGCGGGGTGGCGCTGTCGTGGAACAGCCTGAGGCCGCCGGGGGCGAGCACTGGGTTCACCTTCAGGATGATCTCGTCGATCTCACCCGCCAGCGCCGACGCCAGCTTGCCGCCGCCGCACAGCCAGATGTCGCGGCCCTCGCGCGCCTTGAGCCCTCGCACCACCTGAGCCGGGTCCTCGCTCGTGACGCGCAGCGCGCCTTCGGCTCGAGCCGGTAAGGTACGGGAGAACACGATGGTTTCGAGCGGCGCGTAGGGATCGGTCAACCCGGCGGACAATGCGGGCTCGTAAGTCGCGCGCCCCATGACCACGGTGTCGAAGCGCGCTTGGCGCGTGGGCACACCCAGCAGCTCACGCACGTGGCGCGGGAGCGTCTCCGGGAGCTCCGCCACCTGCGCCGCGATGTGGTCGCCTTCCATGGGGAAGAAGTCAAACTCCCCGTTCGGCCCCGCGATGCTGCCGTCCGCCGTTGTTGCGATGAAGTAAACGAGCCTCCGCATGAGCCGACTCTAGCCAGCGCGCGCCATCGTCACAAGCCATCACGACGGCACCTGCTGCGACCAGCGCGCGCCTCCACCGAGCTAGGCCACCATCTCGAGCACCGACTCAGCTCGCGGTGGGCTGTGGCATGGTGCCGTCCAACCCCCAAACCGCGACGAGCTCACTCGAGGGCTATTGTAACTAGGTGGATGGAGCCTCAGTTGCTGATGAGCGCGCCCATGCCGCAGTAGGAGACGTTGGGGTCGCAGTAGTCCGCTGGGATGACCTCACCCGGCGCGCGGTACAGGTCCCTCAGCGCGATGTTCAGGTACATGGTTTGCCCGGGGGGGATGGGGCACCAGTCAGGCAGGCTGATGGATCCTCGCACGTTCGGGGTGGAGGTGTACTGGCTGCGGCAGCTGCCGTGCAGGTAAGGATCCTCTGCGTCTGGATCGCGGGGCCTGAAGTCACCCGGGCAGGGGCTGATCGCCAAGAGCAGCTCGTGCTCCCTCGCCGGCACGTGCGCAGTGACCCGCTGGGTAACGAGCGAGAACTTGCCGGTGTTGCTCGGATCGCCCTCCGGCAAGGAGAAGGTCATCGCGGCGTACTCGTGGTCATCGAGCTTCCCTGGGATCAGCGGCACGCCGCGGGTGCCCATCACCCCCATGTGAACGCCGAGCACATCCCCGGTGTGCGCGGTGAAGCTCGTCGTCACCGCGGTGAAGCCGCGCGGCTCCGCGCGGTAGGCGTCGAAATGCGCGCGCTCGCTCGGGCTCAGCGACGCGATGTAACCCTCGCAGGTGGTCCAGCCGCCAGGCTCCTCACCTGGCAGCAGCGTGACCCGATGCGTTTTGTCTCGGTACGCCACCACCGGCTCACCATCGATCGCGTCCTGTTCGCCGTAGCAGCGCAGCGTGAAGTCATAGTGACTCGCCTCGGTGGCGTGCCGCGGCAGCGCCCCAACCAAGAAGCCGTCGCTGGCGGTGGTGACGCTGGGCCACGCCTGGGTCCACCCCGTGACGCCGCTCGGCGCCGCGATCCCGAAGCAGCTCTGAGCGTTGGTCGCCGTCCAGTGCAGCCGCGCCGTCACGTCGTCGGCGGCCACGGGAGACAGCGGCCCATCGAAGCGGATCTCCGGCATCCCCTCGAGCGAGCCCACGCCTCCATCGGCGCGCGTCGCGTCGGCCGGGCTCGCGTCGCCCACCTGACGATCTGGGCCAGCCGCGCTGGGCGCGTCGTCACCGCAGCCGAACGACAGCGCGCCTCCGAGCGCCAAGAGCACGAGGTGAGCGCGGCGACTCGCGCCGCTTCGCCTAAAGGTTCGCCGCATCCACGTTGACTACTCGACGTTCCGAGCTTTGGCTACTCCGCGCACGAGCCTTGGCGCGCTCGGGCGCCCCCGCCCGAGATCAGGTGGAGGTGGACGCTACCGCGCGCTTCCAGCCGCGCTCAATGTGGGCGCGAGGGAGGCGCCTGAGAGGTGGCGCGCCGCCAGGTTGGCTCGTCGACGACCTGCTGTTTCCAAGAAGCGTGGCAGGTGGTGCAAGTCTGCAGTGTGGCGCCCAGCTCCTTCAACACCCCCTCGCGATCGCTGTCCCGCGCCCTGGCCCCGATGCGATCCGCAGTGCGATGGAAGTTGAGCGCCTGCTCCGTGAAACCCGGCGCGCCCGCCCCCATGTGCGTGCACATGCGTCCCATCGTGTCCGAGTAGCCGATGCGCTTGGCCGCGCGCTCCACCGCGACGAAGTCCTCCTTCGCGAGCGCCGACACGATCTCCTGCACCGCGACGAGGTGGTCCCGCATGTTCTCTTTCTGGTGGTGCGCCATCATGGGCAAGAGCGGCACTGGGGTGCGCGTATCCATCGCGTCGAGCACCTCCACGGCGGACGCAGCGCTGGGCGCGGGCGATGCGTCGACGTGAGGTGACGCGACCTCCGCGCTGGGCTGCGCGGCGGGCACCGGAGGAGGCTCGGGTGCGCAACTGATGAGGGCTGTGAGGCTGACGAAGTAGAGCGAGGAGACGAGGGTGGGAGGGCTCATGGCAGGCTCCTTTCGGTGGAGGGCGCGGCGGCGTCGAGCGCACTGACGAGGTGCTCCAACGCCGCGATGACATCGGCGCGACGTCCCGAGGGGATCCCCTCGAGCAACGAGGCGAAGCGCGCACGGCTGGCGCCCTCGACACGCTGCGCGAGCCGAACACCACGCGCGGTCAGTGAGACCAGACGGCTGCGGCCATCGAGCTTGCTCGCGCGCTGCCGCGCCTGCTCCTCGCGCACCATCTTCGCGCAGAGCCGCGCGACGTTGCTCTTGTCGATCCCCAGCTCCGCCCCGAGCGCCTGCTGGCTGAGCTCGCCTCGAGCCAGCAGCACCATGAGGGCGTGCGCATGCGCCATCGAGAGGGGCTCTCCACAGGGCGTACGGTCCCCCGCGAGCGCCCCGAAACGGCGAAAGAACCGCTGCGTGACGCAGCGAAGTGCCTCGACCCCATCCACCATCACATGCCCCCTAGCATGCATTTAGTTGCGTCCGCAACTAATTTCGAATTAGCAGCGCCGTGATCCGCATGCGACAAGTGGAGGCGGCCAGTGCTAACCTCGGCGTCATGGATCGCCTGCGAGATGATGATCTCCGCCGGGCGCGGGCCACGCCGCCCGCCGTGAGGTTGCGACACGCGCTAGAGGCCATGGCGGCGGGGATTCGGCTCGAGCGCGCCTCCCTCCGGCACGAGCATCCACACGCCTCGGACGATGAGGTCGAGGCCATGCTCCGGTCTTGGCTGCAGCGCGATGCTTGACGCATCAGCCCCAGAGCGAGCACTAGCAAGCATTGCTAACGAGCTGACCTCACGCGGTGGCGCGCTACGGAGGGTGGGTGACCGCGCACGCGGCGATAGGCGTTGCTGAAGGAGAAAGGGTCGCTGTAGCCAACCAGCGTCGCCACCTCTGCCAAGCTGCGACGTGGGTCCGTGCGCATCAGATCGGTGGCGAGCGCCATGCGCCACCGCGTGAGCAGCCCAAGGCCACGGCGCCGCCCAAGCCGAAGAAGCGAGGCTTCTGGCCCTTCGGTTGATCCGCGCGCTACGGTGGGAAGCACCCCGATGGCACTTTACACCGACCCCCAGTGGAACCAGCGCACCGGGCGCCCCGAGATGCACTTCGTCAACCAACAGTACGATCTCATCTTGCGCATCTGCTGGGACGAAGCGGAGCGCGCGTACTGCTACGACCAAGGCATCGAGCGAGCGCAAGCAGAGGGTCAATTCTGGCGGCCCGGCTTCGACGCCGAGCAAGAGCTCAAGCAAGCGCGCAAGCGCCTGGGCAGCATGAAGCCGCCGAAGTGAGGATACCTGACGTCAGACGCGTTCGCTCGACGCCGCCACATGGCACCCAGCGCCCGACGGCGTCGACCGTATCAGGCGGGCGCCGACCACGCCTCACCCCAAGCGCTGCCATCGAGCGCCACGCCAACCCAACGATCCTCGAATACGCTGATTGATGCCGCAGGGAGAGTCGCTCGAGACGAGATTCCAAGTCGTCAGGCGCCTGGGCGAAGGCGCCTTTGGCGTCGTCGAAGAGGCCATCGATGGGGAGCGGGGGCTCCGGGTGGCGTTGAAGAGCTTGAAGCGACTCAGCCCGGAGGCGCGTGAGCGGTTCAAGTTCGAGTTTCGTGCGCTGGCCGACCTCCGGCACCCGAGCTTGCCCCTGTTCTATGAGCTCTTCACCGTCAGTGATGACTGGTTCTTCACGATGGAGGTCATCGACGGCGCGCCGCTCGACGCCTGGGTGCGCGGCGTAGATAGTTTTACTGACCACTTGGCGCCTGACACCCACAGCCACACCCGATCGCTGCTGACGGACGCCCCGGAAGCGCCTGACACCGGCGCCCTTTCGCGCCCCGCCAGCTCGCGGGCGCCCCGGGCGCCGCTCACCCCTGACGTGGAGCAGCGCCTGCGCAGCGCGCTCGCGCAGCTCCAGAGCGTCCTCTCGTTCCTTCACGCGCGCGGCTACGTGCATCGCGACCTCAAGCCCTCGAACATCCGTGTTCGAGGCGATGGGCGCGTGGTGCTCCTCGACTTCGGTTTGGCGGCGCGGGTGGGTGAGGTCGAGGGACGGTTCATTGGCACCGCCGCCTACGCAGCGCCCGAGCAGGCACAGCGCGCACCCGTGACCGCCGCCGCCGATGCCTACGCGCTGGGCGCCATTTTCTACGAGCTCATCGCCGGCGGTCCCCCGTTCGCCGGGAGCGGTGCGCAGGTGATGCTCGACAAGCAACTGCGCGAGCCGTCAAGCCTCCGGGAAATCTGTCCGTCAGCGCCGGAGGATCTCACTCGCCTCGTCGACGCGTGGCTCGAGCGCGATCCCAAGCTGCGAGCACCCATCACGGACACGCAGGAGCAGGGTGAAGCGTTCATCGGCCGTCGTCAGGAGCTGACGCTCCTTCGCGACGCCTTCAACGCGGTCACGCTGGGCGACACCCGCGTCGTCGTCATCGAGGGGGAGTCGGGGATTGGCAAGTCCACGCTCGTGGAGCGAGCCCTCGCGGAGATACGCGCGCTCTGCCCTCACGCTTCGGTCTTCGTGGGGCGGCCGAGCCCCAAGGAGCGGGTGCCGTTCAACGCCTTTGACGGCGTGCTCGCGCGCGACGAGCTGTTCGTCAGTCATGCACACCCACTACAGCGCTCGAAGGTGCACGCTGCCGCGCGCGCGGTGCTCGAGCGTCACGCGCAGCAGGCGCCAGTCGTCATTTGGATTGACGATATGCAATGGGCCGATGAGGACAGCACGGCGCTCCTCTCGGCGCTGCTCCGCCCGCCCCAGCTCCGCCCGGCGCTGTTCGTGCTCTCCCGCCGCCCGACGCACGACACCACGAGGCCCTTCGTGTTCCCCTGCGCCAGGCAAGCGTTGTCGCTCGCTCCCCTCACGGCGGATGAGTCGGTGTCTCTCGCGCTTCAGCTTGGCTCATCGCCCGAACGCGCCGCGTCGGTCGCGCGGCGCAGCGGGGGCCGACCGCTCTTCATTCACGAGCTGAGCAGGCGATCCGATGAATCGATCGCTGAGCTCGACGACGTGCTGCGCGCACGCGTCAGCGCCCTGCCTGGGCTCGAGCAGCAGCTGCTCCGTCACCTCGCGGTGAGTGAGGCGCCACTCGACGAGGCGAGGCTGGCCGCGAGCGTCAGAGCGCCGCGCGGCGACGTCGCCAGCGCGTTGGAGCACCTGCGCCATGACCAGCTGGTGCGCCTCGACCCCCACCGAGGTGTCGGCTACCGCAGCTACCACGATCGCGTTCGCCAGGTGATCGTGAGCACGCTCTCGAGCGACGCACGACGCCGCGCCCACGAAGCCATCCTCGCCACCCTCGACCCCAACCCCCAGTCGCCCGACCTGCCCGCTCGCCTGGAGCACCTCCTAGGCGCCGGACGCGCCGAAGAGGCCGCAGCCCTCGCGCTCCACGCGGCGGCGCGCGCCGAAGAGGTCGGCGCCTATCGTCAAGCTGCCAGCCTGATTGAAGAGGCGATCGAGCTCAGGTCATACCCACTGACTGATGAGGAGCGCCGCAGCTCGGCAGAACGAGGAGGGGGCTCAGCGAGACGCACCCAGGCCTCGTCAAGGCTCGCAAGCGTCGAGCACACCCAGGCCGACGAGCTGACGCTCCGCCTCAGGCGCGCCCACCTGCTCGAGCGGGCACACGCCGCCGTCGAGGCGGCCGACGAGCTCTTGCGCGTGGCTGACCTCATGGGCGCGGGCGACGCAGCCGATGTGCACCGCATGCGCGCGGCGAGGCACTACCTCGCCAGCGGCGACCTCATCCGCGGACGCGCCGTGCTCGGAGCGCTGCTCCGGCGCACCCGTCTCCACCTGCCCGAGGGGGAGGCGGAGCTGATCGCTGCGCTGTTCTTCACGCACTTAAAGCTGCGCCGGGCGCTGCGAGGCGGGGTCGCTCCTTCGCCGCGCGACGCTTCGAGCTACCCGCTCTTGCGCGCGGTCGCCGATGGCCTCGGGATGACGGACCACGCGCGGGGGCGACTGTTCCAAGGACGCGCCCTGCTCGCCGCGCTCGCGTCTCCCGACCGCGAGACGCGCGCCGAGGCGCTGATGGTCGAGGCCCTCTTCGTCGGCTCGGGCTCGGCGAAGGGGCGCGCTCACGCCGAACGCCACATCGCGGCAGCGTACGCGTTGTTCCCCGCGCAAGAGCTCCCGCCGCGGGCGCGTGCGTGGGAGCGGGTCGCGCGCGCGACGTTCGCGAAGCACGAGAGGCCGAGCCGCGCGGTGGTCGCGGCGCTCGCCGAGGCCGAGCGGGAGGTCGCGACGCTCGGCGGCGACGCTTGGTGGCTCGGGAGCATCCAGCTCGTGCGTGGGCATTGCCTGCGCACCCTGGGCGATCTCCCCGAGCTACGCCGACACGCGGCGGAGCTGGTGGAGGGCGCCGAGGTTCGAGGCGACTTCTTCGTTTTGACGACGTCGCACCTCGGCTCGCTGATAGTCTGGCTCGCTGATGATGCACCGCTCGCGGCGCGGCAGCTCGTCTCCCAGGTGAAGTGGCCGGAGGAGCGCGCGACGTTCTTGATCCAGCACTGGCTCGGCGCCGAAGCCGAGGTGGAGATCTCCCTGTACGAGGGGCGGGGCGCGACGCTCCTCGAGCGCCTGGGGAAGGCTCGGAGCTTCCTCCGCACTTCACTGGTGAAGCGACTCCAGTCGGTGCGCGTCTGCTGTCACTACACCCTGGCGCGCGCCCTGGTCGCCGCGATCGCGGGCGGGCGCGCGACGAAGGCCGACCGGCTCGAGCTCCGCGCGGTGCTGTGGGCCCTACGCCGCGAGGGCCTCGGCTACGCGACGGCGCGCGCGGCGCTCCTCGAAGCAGGGCTCGCCATCACCGACCGCGATCCAGCGCGCGCGCTGCGAACGCTGGACGTCGCCGAGCAGGAGGGGCGAAGCGCCGAGCTCCTGCTCGAGCCGCTGGTCGCGAGGTGCCTCCGCGCGGCGCTCTCACCCACTGAAGAGCGACTCGAGGACCGCGCGCGCGCCGTCGCCGAGCTCCGCGCGCTCGGCGTGCGCGTGCCTGGCGCCTTCGCGCGCGTCATCGCGCCTGGCTTCGCCGACGCAGTCTATGAGGCGATCTCCACGGCGCCTGCCATCGACTAAATAGTCTGCTTAGCAGTCTACTCGCTGCGACCCCTGAAGCGCCCTGGGAGCACTCGGCGCTCACTGAAGACGGCTAGGAGACGATCTCCACGGCGCCTTCCGCGAAGCGGTAGCCCCCATTCACGTGCTCGATGGCGCGACCCAGACCGAGCTTTCGGAGGCTGGTCACCGCCACGTAGACGCGATTGAGCGCGGCGCGCGGGAGCATGCGTTCGCCTGGCCAGGTGCGCTCGGCGACGGCGCTCGGGGTGAGCAGCTCCTCGCCACTCAGCTGAGCCTCGACCAGCGCGCGGAGCACGCTGCGCAGCACCCGGCGCCCGCTGATGTCAGTTCGATTGCCCATCGCGTCTTCAATCCAGGAGCCGTCGACGCCAACCCGGAGCGCGCTTGAGGCGCTTTGTGGCTCAGCCTCAAGCCGTTCGTTTAGCTGACGATCGCGCGAGCCGAGCTGCAGCCGCTCGACCTCCGCGAGCAGCGCGCGCACGTTGCCTGGCCAGGGGCTCATCACCAGGCGCCTGGCGAGCCGCGGGTGCAGCGTCCAGGGCCCGCTCGGATCGAGCGCCGTCAGGTGACGACGAACAATCGGGAGGATGTCCTCGGGGCGCGCCGCGAGCGGGGGCACCTGGATCACCCACGCGCTCAGGTACGAGGCGAGCTGCGGCAGCAGCCTCTCGCTCGCCACCAGCGCCTCAGGTGGCTCGCATGAGGTGACGATCACGCGCGGCGCCTGCGGGTTGTGCTCCGCTTCACGCAGCGCCGTGAGCAGCGCGCGCTGAGCGCCCTGTGTTGCCTCGTCGAGGCGATCGACGAGCAGCGCGCGCTGCGAGCTCGCGGCCTCGGGCGCCGCCAGCTCCTCAGCGAGCGCCGTCTTGCCGACGCCGTGCTCGCCGACGAGGAGGACTGGGCGACGTGAGAGGCGCGCCGCGTGAACGCTCTCGAGCGCCGCCGCGAAGGCGAACGAGGCGTAGGCGAAGCGCGGGTGCCGAGCCGGCACGAAGCGCGCGGGCGCGCGGGTGAGCACGAAGCCAGCCCCGCCGAGCTCGAGCAGCTCACCCGGCGCGAGCAGGGCCTGCTCAACGCGGCGCCCTCCAATGAAGGTGCCGTGCCGGCTCTTGAGATCCACGACCCGCGCGCGCTCCCCTTCGATTTTAAGCTCCGCGTGGCGCCGCGACAGCGCCGGGTAGCGCGCCACGAAGGCGGGGTTGTCGCGCCCCAGGAGCAGGCCGTCCGTGACCAGGACGCGGCGCGCGTCGTCTTCAGGCGCGCCGCCCAGCTGCTGAATGAGCACGAGCCCAAGCTCGGTGCCTTCTTCGGCGATCATACTCTCGGTGGAGCCGGTGTCCATGCACGTCATGCGGCACACACATTCGGCGCCTTGCCCATGGGGGAGCGGAGTGTAGCGAAGCCTCTCGCTCTCGCACCCCATCGGTCGACTGAAAAGCGCCCAAGTGGCGTCAGCTGTACCCCGCGATCGTCATGCGGCGCCGCGCGCTTCAAGCCAACCCCCACCCGCCCTGAACCGCTAGGCTGCTAGCAGAGACGAGCCGTTTGCCGCCACGCGTGCGCTCTAGCTCGCGAGCTGAGGACGAGTTACGGCGCCTTAGGCTGCACCGGGACGCTCGACTTGGGCGCTACGGCGCCGGCTTGAGGCGGCCGCTGCACCAGGGTGCTGTAGCTGCCCAACGCGAGGGCGACCACGGCGAAGGCGGCGATCGCGATCGTCCGACGCACACGCGCCCAGCTGCGCTCGCTCTCGAGCCGCTTGGGGAGCGGCTCCGGCGCCGCCGAGCGTGAACGCTGCGCGGGCGTACCGCAGAACGCGCAGAGGTGATGTAGGCGCAGCGGCGCGCCGCAGCTGGTGCACTGCGTCCGCCCATCGTGCGCGAGGCGATCACGGCGCAGCAGACGGCGCTTGCGCCAGTCGATGATCGCGTCGAAGCTGCCGCTCGCGCTCAGGTAGAGCGCCGCCTCCCCAGCGTGCTCAGGGCCGATACCCATGTGCGCGGCGAGCTCAGTGAACGTCAGCTCACCTGTCTGATTGAAGCGCGCGCGCAGCGGGCCCAGCGACGCGGCGTACAGCGTGCGCACGCGGCGTCGCAGCAGGTAGGGGATGGTCCAGGGCATCAGCAGCATCTGGCCGAGCCAGCCGGCGCGCCGCCCCGCCTCCAGCCGACGACCCACCGCCGAGAGCACCCACGCCGCGACGAGCGGGCCGCCGCCGAACAACAGCCAGGCCAAGGCCTCGAGCGGGCCGCTGGTCGGGCGCACCCGCTCCGCCAGCAGCGCCGCGCCCCAGATCAGCGCGAACACGCTGAGCACGTAGGCCATCACGCGATCGCTCGCGGCGATGACATTGACGCCGATCGGGCTCGGCATCGGGTAGTCGAGCCCGCTGAGCTCCGCGAACTCAGTGCCGCAGTAGCGGCAGTGGAGGACATTGCCCAGGGCGTCGATCGACGCGCCGCAGTTCGGACAGCGACGCAGCGCCTCACGCGCTAACAGCGTGTCCACCGACACCACGAGCCCCGCCTCACGGTCCCACGCGCCCGCGAAGCTGCCGAGCGCGATGCAGCGCTCAAGCAGCGCCTCGATCACCACGGGCTGTACCTGGAACCGCGCCGCAAGGTCAGTTACACGAACCTCCTCGCACGCGTCGATCTCCGCGAGCACCGCGTCGGGGCCGATCCCAAAGCACCAGCGCACAGGGCGGCTGAGCAGCACCGGCAGTGACAAGAGCTGCGCCAGCCCGACCACCACCAAGATCAGCGAAGCGCCCAAGCTGAGCCCCAGCGCCAGCAGCGCCGCGCAGCCGAGCGGCGCCACGAGCCCAGCTAAGACCTGGCCCACCCACGCCGCGCGATCGAGCCGGACCAGGCGCACGCCGAGCGTCAGCATCACGAGGATGGGCACCGCGACCAGCCCCGCCGCGACGATGAGCCCCGCGAGCCCGCCGCCGCCCGTCGGCGACAGCGGCAGGCCGGAGGCGTGAAGCTCGACCATCAGCCCGGTGAAGAGCGCCGCGCTGAGCGCGATGAGGACGAAGCCGAGCGCGCGGATCGAGGTGACGGCGCCGCCCCGCAGCACCTTGACGTCAGGCTGCCTGACGCTAGCCGAAGCGGCCTGCGGATCGCTCGTCGGGCGCTCACGCCACCAGTCGATGACGAACTGGCTCGGGTCGCGCGGCGCCTGCTCTGCTTGCTTCGGTAGGCAAAGCTCATGGTGCCCGATCCGAGCGCTCCTGTTCGCGCCCTGCTCTTGCCAGATGAGGTGAAGATCAGTGCGGCGGCTCGTCTCGGGTGGGGGGGTCGTCCGCACCTCCGTGAGGGTGGCGCGCGGCACGCACAGCACGCGCCGCGCGATCGGGCTGCGCCAGGCGAGGTAGTCAGGGCCAAGCACCAAACCGTAATGGTGACGGCCCTGGAGGCGGCGCAGGCGGTAGACCAGGTGGCGCCACAGGCTCACCGCGCTGCGCCACAGCCACCACAGCCCGCTGCCGCCGACGACCAAGAGGAACAGGATGGCGAACGCGATCTCAGGCCGCCCCTCCGCCTCATGAGCGCCGCTCAGGTACTCTGAGAGGGCCTCCGCCCCGAGCGCCACGAAGAACGGGCCCGTGAGGAGGGCCAACAGGAGCACCACCAGGTCGAACAGCCAACCCCCTCGGTACTCCACCACCGACCACCCAAGCTGCGCTGGCACCCGCCCGGTCCTGAAGCTCCGCCTCACGGTGGGCGGGAGCGCTTCAAACGCGATCCAACCGAAGCTCACGGCTCCTCAGCCCCTCGGCGTTTAGTCAGTGACTGTGACCTCATGGGCTCCCTCGCCTCAGGGCGCCGCTCGGCTGGCGTCCAGGAGCGCGCGCGCCTGAAGCCCCCGGCGAGACGCCCGGTGGCGCCGAGACGCCCTGGCTTATTTCGTCAGCCTTCTTGTCTTTGAGTGAGGGGCTGCAGGTGCCGAGCGCGAAGGAGCCGGTCGCCAGCGCGGCCAAGCTCAAGGTGCGCCGAGCCCGCGCCCAAGCTCGCTCGCTCTCCGCCCGCCGCGGCGAGCGCCAAGGCGCTCGCGCTGCGTTCGCGGGCAGCTCCTGGCGCGCCAAGGTGCCGCAGAAGGCGCAGCGGTGATGCAGGCGCAGCGGCGCGCCGCAGCTCGTGCACTGGGTGCGCCCATCTTGCGCGAGGCGATCACGGCGCAGCAAGCGGCGCTTGGGCCAGTCGATGATCGCGTCGAAGGTGCCGCTGGCGCTCAAGTAGAGCGCCGCCTCGCTGGCGTGCGTGTCGCTGATGCGCATGTGCGAGGCGAGCGCTTGAAACGAGAGCTCCCCCTCCGCGGCCAGGCGCTGCTCTAGCGGCTCGATCGCCGCGGCGTACAGCGTGCGCACGCGGCGCCGGGTGAGGTAAGGCAGGCTCCACGGGTGCAGCCAGAGGTGGCGGGCCCAACCTGAGCGCGCGCCCGCCTCGAGCGCGCGACCCACCGCTACCGTCGCGCGCGCCAAGGCGAGCGGGCCCGCGCAGAGGACCAGCCACGTGAGCGCCTCAGCCAAGCCGTCCACCGGGCTCACCCGTTGAGCCAAGAACATGGCGCCCCAGGCCGCCGCGAGGAAGCTCGCGAGGTAGATCAGCACGCGATCGATCGCCACCGTCACGTCGACGCCGATGGGGCTCGGCATCGGGTAGTCGAGGCCCGTGAGGTGCGCGAACTCCGTGCCGCAGTAGCGGCAGTGGGCGACGTTGCCGAGGGCGCTTAGCGCCGCGCCACAGTGTGGGCACCGGCTCAGCTCCTCACGCGCCAAGAGGGTGTCCACCGACAACACCACGCCCGCCTCGCGATCCCAGGCGCCGGTGAAGACGCCGAGCGCGATACAGCGCTCGAGCAGCGCCTCGATGTCCGCTGGCTCCACCTGGAAGCGCGCCGCGAGGTCAGCTACCCGAACCTCTTCACGCGCGTCGATCTCCGCCAGCACGGCGTCCGGGCCGATACCGAAGCGCCAACGCACGCCCTGGCGCAGCAGCACCGCGAGCGACGCGCCCTGCACCAGGGCGACCGCGCCGAGCGCCCAACCCCACACCCCATCGCCCAGGCCCGCCATGAAGAGCGCCGCGCAGCCGATCGGCGCCACGATCCCCATGGCCACTTGCCCCACCCACGCCGCGCGATCGAGCCTCGCGAGCCGCACGCCGAGCGTCCACATCACCACGATGGGGATCGCCACCAGCCCCGCCAGGAGCAGCCACGCCGCCAAGGCGCCGCCGTCCTCACGCGGGACGACGAGGCCCCTCATCAGCAGCTCCCACGAGGCCATCGCGGCGAGCGCGCCGCTGAGCGCCACGAGGCTGAAGGCGAGCGCGCGCAGCTGGCGCGAGGCCTGACGGGGCAGCAGACCCGCCGCTGACGCTCGCGGCGGCGGCGCCGCTTGGGGATCCGCCGCGGGGCGACGCTCCCACCACACCCGGACCACCTCAGCCGGATCGTGAGGCGCCCTCGCGTGAGGCGCCTCAGCGCCCGAATGGACCCATCGCCCAATCGACCGCTTGCTGATCCCCTCCCGCTCTGAGGACCCCCCGGCGCCCCACACGAGCACCCAATACGTCTCGCCTTGATGGTGCTGGGACTCCACGCCGGTGACGTCAGCGCGTGCGAGGTACACGACCAGCTCAGGCGCCTCCGCGACGCGCCACACGAGGGCCTCTGGGCTGAGCAACAAGCCGCTCGATCGCCGGCCCTGAGCCAGCCCATTGAGGTACGCCGTCTTGCGGCGGAGGCGCTGGAGCGCCTCCCAGCTGGCGGCCAGGCACAGCAGGCCGAAGCCCCAGAAGAACAGGGGCACGAGGACCGCGATGCCGAATACTAGCCAGTTTCCCTTACTAGATAGCGCAGCGAGGGTCTCGCCCGCGGAGTTCATCAGGTGGTCTACGAACTCAGCGCCGACCATCGAGAGCAGCACCCCGCCGAGGCCGCACAGCGCGACCGTCAGGCTCTCCTTCACGCGACCACAGCGGTACTCAGCGAACGACCACCCGGGCTCCTCCGGCAGCGCGCCGCTTGTGTAGACGGCCTGCAGCGACGGCGGGAGCTCCTGGAACGTGATCACACCGCGCTTCATCTCACCTCATCCGCGTGCAGGGTCGCGCAGCGCACCCCGCGAGCGTCTCCCACGGGCGCGCGGCGCAAGCCAACCCCACCCGCCCTGAAGCGCACAAAGCACGTGAAGGCCACCCCGGCGCGCTGCCAGGGTGACCTTACTCCATGCGGCTTCGATCGAGCTCAGCGGTAGACGCCGATCTGTGAGGCGCCCGCGACGATCAGCGTGCCGTCATCGCGCAGCGTGCATTTGCTCACCGTGGCGCTGACGCCCTCGGGCGTGATGTTGGTGAAGCTCTGGCCGCCGTCCGTTGACTCGAACACCAAGCCCGAGTTGCTCCCGAGCGGCTGCCGCTCACCGACGACCACAATGCGTGAGCCGCGCGCGCACACGCCGCGGGCCCAGGTGTACTGATCCGGGTTGCCGTAGAGCACGGAGAGATCGTGCTCAGCGAAGTCGCTGGTCTGGGTCGGCGCGGGGCCGCTCACGTAGATGCGGCCGGTGTGGTGCGTGTGGTTGGCGCCCACCACGACGACGAGGCTGTCCGTCACGGCGATGCCCTCCATCTCCCCCGTGCCGCCCGCGGCGCGCGGCAGCTGGATGGCGAGCAGGTCGTAGGGGCTCGTGGGTGAGGCCTTGGGCACGAACACATAGGGCGGATCGCTGATGGTGCCGCCCGCGGCGTAGAACTTGTCACCATGGACCGTCAAATCGAGGATCTGCGTGGGGACGCCGCCGGTGACGGCTGGGTCAGCCGTGGTCCAGCTCGCCGCGCTAGCGGGCACGCTTGAATCCGCACGGAATAGCGCGTCGGTGCCGTTGAGGCTCTCCGCCAGGCCCGCGCCGCTGCTCAGCTGACGGAAGTTGCCCACGATGAACTGACGCCCCACCTGGTTCACGGTGGTGAGGATGGCGCTGGTGACGGGCTCAGCGCCGCTCGTGTCGACGCGCAGAACGGTCTCGCTGCCCGCGCCCACCTCGGTGCCGGCGACGTACAAGGCGCCGTCAGGACCGCGCTCGATCGAGTTGACGCGGAAGGTGTCGAGCGTGCTTACACCCGTCGCCACCACCTTCTCCCAAGTCTGCCCGAGGTCTTGGCTGTGGTAGAGGCCGGTGCCCACCGCGCCGGTGCCGCAGCCGATGTAGAGCCCGCCGCCCGTGTCGTCGAGCAGGGCGTCGGTGCGGTTGATGCCTGGACAGGTGTGCGAACGAACCGTCCAAGAGGCCGCGGCGCCGCCGCCGGTACCCGCGGTGCCAGCTGCTCCGGCGCTGCCCGCGGCGCCACCGCTGCCTGCCGCGCCACCGCTGCCCGCCGCGCCCGCGCTACCCGCTGCTCCTGCGCTACCCGCCGCGCCGCCGCTGCCCGCCGCGCCGCCGCTACCTGCTGCTCCTGCGCTGCCCGCGGCGCCTGCTTGACCGCCCGTCCCGCCTTGGGCCCCGACGCCGCCAACGCCCGCGTCAGGGTCGTCGCTGCTGCTCGTCTGGGTGCACGCCAGGGCGCCCCACGCCACCGCGCCGCTCACGAGCGCCCAAGTGAAAACCGTTCGCTTCATCCTCATCACCTCCGTTGCCTCGCCAAACTCCCAATCCGTCAACTAAGCTGCCTTACGCTACCACGCGGTCGCGACAGCTCGCGTCGCCTGAAGGAGCCACGTGATGCGCCGCTTGGCCCCTTAAACTGTCCTTAAACTGTCCTTAAACTGTCCTTAAACTGTCCTTAAACTGTCCTTAAAGTTGCGCTTAAAGCGCCCAAATACGCGTGATTTTGTGCGATCTGCAGCGGTAATCTCCCGAGTCCTCCTCAAGTGACAGGCGCGGCGAGCTACTCATGAGCGCACCCCTCCACGCAGGCAAAGTCAACCTCCGCGTCCTCGGCTGGGTGCTGGTGCTGAGCTGCGTGATGTTCGCGGGCGTGTCGTGGCTGATCGCCTGGACGCTCTACCGCGAGGGCCCACCGGATCGCTGCGAGGGCGGCGTCCTGAGGGCCACCACCCCGCCATCGCAGGATCCATTTGGCGATCCGATGGTCTTCGGCCACTTCCGGGTCGTCGCCGAAACCCAAGGCCAACGCATCACGATGGCCCAGGGCGAGCTCGGCGTGCGCAGCGCGCGCATCGAGCTCGAGGCCGGGGGCATGCTCGACGTCACCTTCACGGACGCGGACACGGTGCTCCGCATGAAGACGGAGCAGCGTCACTTCAAGCGCCTTGAGGATGTCCCCCTGTTGCCCAGGAGCACCCCGAAGCACGTGGGCGCGGACCGCTACGAGGTACGCCTGAGGAAGCTCGCCGAGGGCGACCCACTGGTGCGGTGCCAGCGGAGCAAGCCCGATCGCCGCGGCGAGTATTACTTCGTGCGAACCACGCCCGCGGAGCGAGCCGCTGAGGGTGAGCTGGTTGCAAACATGGAGCGCACGGCGATGGTGGTGCTCACCATCGTGGGGCTCATCCTCTCACTCCTGGCTGGCGTGGGAGCCGCGCTGCTCCTGCGGCGGGCGCTGCGAGGAGCTGCCCAAGCGCCCGAAGCCCGCGCGCCCGTGCTCACCGGCGCAGCGCTTGAGGGGCCTGCCCTCGCTCTCACCCCGCTCGAGAGCTTGCCTGAGCCCTTCGCGTCCCAGGCCACGGCGCTGCGAGCCAGGCACGCCCCCCAAGATCACCGCGTGTTCTTCGGCGCCCCGGGCAGCATGACGCGCTACCTCCTGGCCATCGCCGCGCGGCTGCTCATCGGCACTAGTATGCTTACCTTACTTTTGCTGGCGACCGCGGTGGCGTGCTTCATCATCGGGTGGACCGAGCTGGCGCGGCTCGTCCTCGCGCTCGGCTTGTTCGGCCTGATCCCCATCGCGGCCCTGGCAGCTCAAGCCCTCTGGGTCCGACATCGGGCACAGAGGCTGCGCGCCACGCCGAACGATCAGGCGATCGCCTTCGGCCCGGACGGCATCCTGGTGCTGATGCCCCACCTCGGGCGTCCTAAGCTCAGCGTGATCCCCTACCGGGATACGCTCGCAGCGCGCCTGGTCGCGCCCAACTCCGTCACCTGGGTGTTGGCCTGGGGCAGCTCCTTGCTCTCGAGCGTCGCCCCACGTGACCTCGACACCGAGGCGCCGCTCATCTTACAGGAGCTGAGGCTCGCGCACCGCGCCTTGGAGCTGGGGCAACGCGTTACGTCAGCTAACCTAACCAACCTCGCCCAGCGTGAAGCAGCTCCGTGGCGCGCCGCCTGCAGCACGGCAGAGTCGCTGGCGACCCTCGCGGAGCGCAGCCCTCACGACGCGCCCCTTGGGGTGTGGATCCTCCCCTGGTCACGCCCACCTGTGTGCGCGGCGAACCAGCTGGCGCTCGGGCTGGCGCTGATGCTGCCCCTCGTCACCTTGCTGCCCGGGCTGATCTTCTGCTTGGTCATTCTGTATAGCCGCGGCCGCCGCGGCGCACACCGGCTGGTGCTGCTGCCCGACGCGCTCCTCATCTGTCAGGGCACCCAGCGCTTGGTTCCCTATCAAATCATCCAGCGGCTCGAGCCACAGGGTGACGCCATGCGGCTTCACACCACATCAGGTATACTGACGGTTGACGCGGGGTACCGGCTGACGCGCAGCGCGCTCGAGCGGGCCGCGGGGCGCGCGTTCGGGTGAAGCGAGCGCGCTGAGACTGTGAGGTCCAAGTACAGGCAGCGATGATGGCGAGCCGTGAGCCATACCGCGGGTGAGCGCCGCCTACGCGACGTGCTAGCCTCAGCGCCATGGATCGCCTGCGCGATGATGATCTCCGCCGGGCGCGGGCCACGCCGCCCGCCGTGAAGCTTCAGCACGCGCTCGAGGCCATGGCGGCGGGGATTCGGCTCAAGCGCACCTCCCTTCGGCACGAGCATCCACACACCTCGGACGACGAGGTCGAGGCCATGCTCCGGTCTTGGCTGCAGCAGGATGAGTGACGTATCAGCTCCAGAGCGAGCACTAGCAAGCATTGCTAACGAGCTGACCTCACGCGGTCGACAGTTCGCGCTCGTGGGCGGTCTCGCGGTCTCCGTTCGCGCCGAGGTTCGCTTCACGCGTGACGTCGACATCGCCGTTCTGGTGAGCTCAGACGCCGACGCAGAGATGCTCGTCCGCGACCTTCCAGGATACCGACCCATCGCCGTCGTCGAGCACGACGCCCTGCATCGACTTTCGACTGTGAGGCTCGAGAGCCCCGAAGGCGTGGTCGTCGACCTGCTGTTCGCCAGCACAGGGCTCGAGCAGGAGATCGTGTCGCGAGCCGAACCGATGGAGCTTCCTCATGTGGGCACGCTACGCGTTGCTCGCGGTGAAGAGCTCCTCGCGATGAAGATCCTCTCGATGCGGGAGTCACGGCTCAAGGACCGAATCGACGCAGAGCAGCTGCTCGCGGTCGGTGGCGTCGACCTCGAAGTCGTGCGCGCGGACCTCGCGTTGATTCGCGCACGCGGCTTTAGCCGAGGGGAGGATCTGGAGGGTAAGCTAGCGAGCGTGGTCAAGGCCGTGGCCAGGCGCGATGAGTAGTCAACCTCACGCGCCACGCTGCTCCCCCTTCCCCCAGGTCTCCATGAGCGCCTGAGCTTCCTCTGGGCCGCGCCCGGGGCTCGAGAGTAGATCGACGATGGCCTGAGCGGCGGACACGGTGACGATGTCTACCTCGCTGTCTTGAACAGCCCGGCGGCGTCCGTCGCCCTCGAACAGTAGGGTCCGTTGGCGCGTTCGCTCGAACACGACCTCATCATACGGGCGCAGCAGCCACACGTTCGCGCCCGCTTCGGCGGGCACGAGGTCCAGCGAGCGCGCGGCCTCCTCAGGATCGTCCACGTAGAGCATCGCGATCCGCGTCGGGGCGATGCCGGGCCCAGCCGTGGACCCCGTCGCCGCGTAGCGCGGGAGCCCGCCGAGCTTCCGCCACAAGGCGGGCAGCCCACGAGGCTCGAGCACCTGGTGCAGCTCATTGGATTTAGTCAGTGTATAGTCCTTTGACCACCGTGAGAGCAATGCCAAGGCATCGACCGCCAAGACCCGCTTCCTCTGGTCGCGAGTGACCAGCGCCTCGGCCTCCAAGAAGCTCACGACGCGGGACACGGTCCCGAGGGGCGTGCTCGCAGCGGCCGCCAGCTCACGCACGCCCTTCGGGAGCTCGAGCTCGACGAGCGCTCGGACCACGCGCCCTGCCGCGGCACCTCTCAAGCTGTGGAGCGGACGGGGGACTCGCTCTGGATCCTGACTAGATCCCACACCCTCGATGAAGACGGCTGGACGGCTCACCACCACCCGAACGTTGCCCGTCGCATCCGCGTAGCTCGCCCCTCCCTGCGCCAGCAGCTCGCGGACACGCTCACTCAGGTAGGGCGCCACCACCATCACCGGCTGCTTCACGCGACCGAGGAGCGCGGGCACATCGCGCGGAACCAATCCCTTACGAACGATGAGCGGGAGGCGAACGCTACGACGGTCCGGCCCAACGAGCCCCAACGTCGCGTCCGCGCGCTCCAGGCTCCACCCAGGCGGAAACCGCCGCCGCAAGCCTTCCAAGACCTGCCGCGTAGACGTTCCGCTAGTTGAGGCGTTCCGCATGCCGTGGAACATAGAATTCTATGGAACGCCCGCAAGGGCTTGGTGGTGGGCCTGGCAGCGTCTTGCCTCGCTGGGGTGTTGGATCGGGGGGTTCGCGTCCGTCTCATGGCGCCGCGCGGCACCACGGGCTGACGCGTGTCTCACCGCTCTCGACAGGGTCGTCGCGTGCCACTCAGCGCGCGCAGCGCGGTGCCGTCAAACCCCCAAAATCCCCTTGAAATGCAGCGAATCGACGCCTCTTCGCCGCGGAGGGTGCGCAGCGTGGGTTCATCTCGTATCCTTGCGCAGCGGGGCGCGGCGCCCCAAGAGGAACACCATGTCTGATCATCAGCCCAGCCCCGCAGAAGACGCCGAGGACGCCATCCCCGTGAAGGGCATCAAGCCGCTCTACCTCGGTATCGGAGCCGGGGTGGCGCTGCTCGCCGTGATTGGCCTCGTACTGAGCAGCGTCGTCGGCGGTAACAAGCTGCCGGAGGATCGCACGCCCGCGGGGGTCGCGGTGGCGCCGGCGGACACCAGCAAGATGACGCCCGAGGAGCTGAAGGCGCACCTCGAGATGACGCGCAAGGCGATCCAGGTGACCGACGCGGAAGAGGCGCAGGCCAAGGCGCGCGCCGCCGCCGCGAAGAAGGCAGCGGAAGAGGCGCAGGCCGAGGCGGACGCGCCGAAGAAGACGGGTGGTGGCGCAGCTGGCCCGGCGCCCAAACCCGGCCCGGCTCCAGGGAAGCAGGCCGCGAAGCTGGACGACATCGCCGCCGAGATCACCGGCACCTTGAAGTAGCGGGCGCGTCGTGTGTGGCGCTCCTGCGGCGGCGCATCCGCGGAGGCGTGGTCAGCCTAGCAGACAGATAGCCGACCTGACGGATCGCAGCCTAGTGACCGCGACGCGGCGCCCTACGTAGCGAAGGGCGCCGGGTTTGGGGGTTTGCCTGCACCTCGCTGGGCGGCAGCGAGATAGTCAGTCTAGCGAACCAATATCAAGGCGTGCAGCTCGCGCCCGTCTTCACGCGCGCTTGGTGGAGCTCGGTGCTGCCGGGGCCACTGAACCAGCTCCAGACCACGTCGCCGTTTTTATCCGTGCGGAATGGGTCGTCGCGGCGACCCCAGCCCACCACGTGGCTCACGTCCTCCGCCGGCGCCAACCACTCGCCGTTCGGGCTCACGCGCCCGAGCCAGTAAGTGTAGGGCGAGCCGGGCACCGCGTAGCCCACCAGGTACTCCTCCGCGGCGCCGCCCGAAGGCTGCCACCTGGCGATGGTCGCGTCCGCCTCATCCACGCCGGGCGTGCTCGTGAGCCACACCACCGGCGAGGACTCGAGTGAGCCGCCGATACTGGCGAAGCCGATGTCTTGGTTCATGGTGGTGCGGTCGTAAGACTGCTGCCCGAGCGTGAGCGGCGCCTGGTGCGCGTTGAACACCAGCTTGAAGCCCGCGGGCGCCAACGCCGCGCCGCCGAGCTCCCCCGCCACGCTGCCGTTGCAGCCCGCGTTCACGTCCATCACCTTCGAGGTGCGGTGGTTCAGGTAGATGCCGCCCTGAGAGTTGGTGGCGAAGCTGCCATTCGTGCCGGGGTAGCAGTCGGTCACGCACGCTGGCATGAATTGCTGACCCGCTGGGTTGTAGCGAAGCAGGTTGCTCATCGAGTGTGAGCACCCCCAGCCCCAACCGGTGCTCTCCGCGCCCGTCGCCGCGTCCACCCACTTCAGGGTGTCGCCCTCGTGCCCGTCATTTGAATGCACATGGTAATAGGCGCCGTAGCGGCCGTTCCCGTACTCGAGCCGGCTCTCACCGATGCCGAAGTCGGTGGGCTTGTTGTCGGAGTTGGTCAGCTCGGTGATCGGGCTCAGCGCGGCGCCCGCAGCGCCGTAGCGGTGCACGTAGATGCGCTGCGCGCTCGAGTCCCACAGTAGGGCGGCGTACGAACCATCAGGCGCCGCCGCCAAGCCACGACAGACGCGCGACGCATGCAGCTCCTGCTCGGAGACGCGCGCCCCCTCGTGGCTCACCTCCACCAGCCGCGCGCCACCGCCTTGCGCCGTGTAACAAACCAGGGTGCTGCAATCGCCGCGCGGCACCGTGAACACGGGCGCCACGTGGAGCGAGCCGCGCCCCCAGATCCGCCAGTTGCTCACGCCGCCCGCCACGCCCTGACCGACGCCCACCGTGCTCACCTCGATGCGATCCGTCAGGTTCTGCGGCGCACCGCCGCTGCCGCCTGAAGCACCATTGCCGCCGGATGCGCCCGTCGCGCCGCTGCCCCCCGCGCCGCTGCCCGCATCACCGCCTGACGCACCATCGCCACCCGAAGCGCCACTGCCGCTCGATGCTCCATTGCCCCCCGACGCACCGCTGCCCGCGTCCCCACCGCTGCCGCCGAACAACCCCGCGTCCCCCAGGTGACCACCACCGGAGTCACTCCCGCAGCCCAGTGAGAGCACCGCACCGCAGCCCAGCGCGAGCACGCCCGCCTGGAGCGAACGCCTGCGCCGAGCGGCGCTCCATGGGTCGCGCTCGCCCTCGAGCTGCGCGGTCCGAACGTTGCTTAGGCCACGTGCGTTCATACCATCTCCTCGGTTCGGGTCCCTGAGCGCTCGAGGATACCTCACCCGCCGCGCTGACGTCTCGGCCACTGTGCTAGCCTCGTGCCAAGACGCGATGGCAGGCACTCAAAGCATGAAGGAGCACGGCGGCGCAGGCGACGAGCCGCCCGACGGAGCAGCGCCACCCGAAAACCAGGCAAACCCAGCGGAGCAGCCGTCACCCGCTGAAGCGCCGCCCGCCGCCCACCCATCCCTGGCCGCGTCGCCCGGTGGTCAGCCACCTGGTCAGTCAGCAGGTCTTTCGCCCGGAGCAGACCACAGCGCGCAGGCCGCACCCCCCATGGGTCAGCCTCACGAACCACCTCGAGGCGCGCCTCGCACCGTGCTGCTCGAGGACGCCCGAGCTGAGCCCAGCGAGCTTCACCAGCCGGGGGCGGAGGCCCCACGCGCCCAAGAAGCTGCACAGTCTGAGACACCTGAGCACCGCGCGGAAGCACCCTCGCCCGCACCAGCGCCAGCGCCAGCGAAGCGACGCGGCGTCCCCCTCTGGCTCCTGCTCATCGGTGGCGTCTTCTTACTCGTGCTCATCGCGCTCCCCATCGCCGGCTGGCTCGCTTGGGGGCCGTACACGCGGAAGCTGGTGATCGAGAGCGCGCGCGAGCGCGGGGTCGAGATCGATCCCGAGCGCGTGGAGGTGCCCTTCAACCTCAAATCAGCCAAGTTGACGAACACTCGCTTCCGCTTGATCGGCGTGGAGGGCCTCACGGGGGAGATCCGGGACTCGCAGGTGGAGCTCGACAACAAGAGCCCCAAGTCATTCGAGCTGACCGGCGTGGACCTCAAGGTCACCGGCTCCGCCGCGCGGCTCGCCCTGGAGCTCTCGGAGTGGACGTCAGCGCACCCGAGCCTGTACGGCAACGCCATGACGGCGCGCGAGGTCGACGTCACCTGGCGCGAAGCGGAAGGTAAGGATCCCTGGCTCAGCCTGAAGGGCGGTGAGGTCGCGCCCAGCGAGGGCGGCGCCCGGTTCAGCGCCAGCGGCGCCACCATCGCGGGGGTGGACACCGGGGCCCTCGGCGCCTCGTGGTCGGGGGAGCGCGCGCAGGTTTCCATGGGGTTTGGCGCGGCGGCGGGAGAAGAGGCGCCGGTCTCGCTCACCGTGGTGCACACGCCAGGCCGCGAGAGCGGCGCTTACGCGCCCTACGCCGAGCTCAAGGTGGCGAAGTTCCCGCTCGATCGCCTGGCAGGGCCGCTCGCCGTCCCCATCGACACGAAGGACGTCACCCTCGAGCTCAGCTCACGCTTCGAGTTCGAGTCCGAGCTGATGGGTGGCCCGGTGAATGGTCAGCTCACCGCCACACTCATCGGCTTCACCCCACCCAAGCCGGACGAGCTCAGCCACTACGACTTCGGCGACCGCACCCACTTCACCACCCGCTTCGCCCTCGACTCCGAGCGCAAGAAGCTGAGCCTCACCGAGACCTCCGTCACAGCCGGCAGCTTCAAGCTGAAGGGCGACGGCGAGGTAGAGCGCTTCGATGACCACGCGCGCATCTTGCTCAAGCTGCTCGCGAACCTGCCGTGCGCGGATCTCGCGGCGGCCGCGGTGGAGGACAAGCTGAAGCAGCTCGGGCCGCTCGGGAAGCTGGCGGGCAACGTCGCGAAGAGCGTGCTCAAGGGGTCGGTCGGCGTCACCGTGGTGGTGGACGCCGACTCGCGTGATCTCAAGAGCGCCAAGGTCGCCAAGCTCATCGGCGTGGGCTGCGGCCTCAAGCCGCTCACCCTGCCCAACCTGAGCGACTTCCCCGATCTCAAAGACATCCCGCTCCCCGAGGGCTTCCCCAAGGAGCTGCCCAAGGGGATCCCGGAGCTGCCGAAGGATCTCCCCAAGCTCCCGTCCGAGCTGCCCAAGCTCCCATCCGAGCTGCCCCCCGGCTTCCCGTTCCCGCCCAAACCCACGCCGACCAGCAGCGCGAAGTAATGCGTTAGAGTCAGCCATGGCCACGATCACCGTGCTCGGCGCTGGCATGATGGGCAGCGCGTGGTGTGTCCCGCTGCTGGACGCCGGGCATCGCGTGCTCCTCGTGGGGACTCACCTGGACGACGCGCTGATCGAGGGGCTCGCGGCGCGAAGGCACCACCTCACGCTGAAGCTCGATCTCCCCGAGGCGCTCGAGCCGCTGCCGCTCTCGGAGCTGCCGCGGGCCGTCGCCGAGGCAGATGTGGTGGGGCTGGGCGTCAGCTCCGCCGGGATCGACTGGGCAGCGGAGGCGCTGGCGCCGCACCTCGGGGAGCGCCCGGTGATGCTCATCACCAAGGGCCTCGAGTGGGATGGGGAGCAGCTCATCACGTTACCTGACCGTTTCGTCTCGCAGCTGCGAACGGCGGCCGAGCGGGGAGGTCAAGCGGCAGCGCCGGGCCTCGCGCCGGTGGCCGTGGCGGGCCCTTGCATCGCCGGCGAGCTCGCGCGCCGGGTGGAGACCTGCGTGGTGATGGCGGGTCGCGATCCAGAGCTCACCCGGCGCCTCGCCGCGATGGTGCGCACACCTTACTACCACGGGTTCCCCAGCGACGACCTGGTGGGGGTGGAGGTGTGCGCGGCCCTGAAGAACGCCTACGCCATGGGCATCGCCTTCGGCGCAGGGCTGCACCAAGCGGCGGGCGGTGAGCCTGGCAGCGTGGCGATGCACAACCACGAGTCGGCGGTGTTCGCGCAGGCCAGCGTGGAGATGCTGCGGCTGGTGACGGCGCTCGGCGGGGAGGTGGCGAGCGTGGTGGGCCTCGCCGGCGTGGGCGACCTGGACGTCACCTGCAACGGCGGGCGCACCGGGCGCTTCGGGCGCCTACTCGGCGCGGGGCACTCCGTCAGTGAGGCTGTTCGCCTCATGGAGGGCGCCACCTTGGAGTGCCTCGCCATCCTCGAGATCATGCGTGAAGCGGTGCCCAGGCTCGAGCAGGCGGGCGCGCTCGAAGCGGGCAGCGTGCCGCTCCTCATGCACCTGTGGGAGGTCGCGCTCCAGGGCGCGCCGGTCGCGGTGCCCTTCCCGCGCTGCTTCGCCGGGCTCTCGGGCTGATATATCATTTCCATCAGGAAATTTGAGCGCGAGCATGGCACAGGAACCCAGTCCGCCGGGAGCCAGAGCGCAGGGAACCGGGCGGCGCCCTCTCGCATCGAGGCTCCCCTGGGCGCTCGGCGTCGACCTCAGCACCAGCGCGGTGAAGGCCATCGCCTGGGGGCTCGAGGGGGAGGAGGCCGGGAAGGCGCTGTTCACCGGGCGCGCCGCGATCGATCTGACGAATCCTTCGCCCCTCGCCTGGGAGCAGGACGCGAACGAGTGGTACCGGGCGCTGGGTGAGGCCTGTCGCGCGCTCAGCGACGCGATGTCAGATAGGCTGCCTTCCTTGGTGGGTGTCTCCCTGGCGCACCAGCGGGAGACCGTGGTGCTGACGGACCCCGAAGGAGCGCCGCTCGGCCCTGCCCGAGTTTGGATGGATCAGCGCGGTGAGGTCCAAGTGACCCGCGCGACGCAGGCACTCGGCGCGAGCTTCCTCCACCAGACCACGGGCAAGCCGCCGTGCACCACCGCCTCCTTCTACAAGCTCGCGGCGTGGTTCGAGGAGGCGCCCGAGCTCCGCGCGCGCTGTCACATCAGCTGCGTGCACGGCTTCATCGCTCGCCGCCTGCTAGGCCGTCACGTGAGCTCCCTCGCGAGCGTGGACCCGATGGGGCTGCTCCACCTGACACAGCTCGACTACGCCGCGCCCCTGCTCGATTTTTTGGGGGTTCGCGAGCACCAGCTCCCACGCTTGGCGGTGCCCGGGGAGCACCTGGGCGGCCTCACCCAGGAGGCAGCGGCGCACACCGGGCTACGCGCCGGGACCCCGCTGTTCGCGGGGGCCGGCGATGGTCAGGCAGCGGGCCTAGGCGCCGGGGTGTGCGCGCCGGGCGAGGCGTACTTGAACCTCGGCACGGCGCTGGTGAGCGGCACCCTGAGCCACGACTACGTGACGGACCTCAATTACCGCACGATGCTCTCCGCCGCGCCGCGCGCCGATTGGCTTACGGGTAAGCCAAGCTACTTCTTGGAGACGGACTTGAAGGGCGGCACCTTCACGTTTGACTGGCTGGCGGGTCGTCTCCTCGCGGAAACGGATGACGCCGGTGGCGCCGGTAGCGCTGAAGGCACTGCGACTGGAGGCGCTGGGCGCCCTGAAGGTGCTGAAACTGGAGGCGCTGAGCGCACTGCGAGCGCCGCGGAGGCCGCGCACGCGCAGAAGAACGCGCGCCTCGAGGCGCTCGCCGAGCGCGCGCGCTCGCTGCCGCCGGGCGCCGAGGGGCTGATGCTGGTGCCCTACTGGGCCGGCGTGATGAACCCGTATTGGGACGACGCGGCGAGCGGCATCACGATCGGCTGGCGAGGCCACCACGGCGCGCACCACCTGTACCGCGCGGCGCTCGAGGGGCTGGCGCTGGAGCAACGCCTGCACACGAGCGGCGTGGAGGCCAGCGCTGGATCCATCAGCCAGCTGGTCACCCTGGGCGGCCTGAGCGACGCCGCTTGGGTACGGCAGCTGTTCGCCGACGCGATGCGTCGCCCGATCGTCGCCGCGGGCAACCGAGAGGCGACCAGCCTCGGCGCCGCGGTGTTGGCCGCGGTGGGCGCCGGCGTGTTCCCCTCGGCAGCCGCTGCCGCGCGCACCCTCACGAGCCGCGGCGAGCGGCATGAGCCCGGAGCCCAGGCGCCCGCTTACGACGCGCTGTTCGCCATCTACCGCGAGCTGTTCCCGAGCCTCCGAGGCGCGCTCCAAGCGCTCGCGCGCCTCAGCCCGGAGCGCTGAGCCCTATGGTGAGTGCGCCTGACGCCTCCCCATTCCGGCCCGAGCGCTCGGCGTGGCTCTGGTGGCCGACCGGCGCGCTCCGCTACCGTGTCCACACGCGGCTCTACGCCGTGGCCACCGGGCTGCGGCTCACCTTGCCTGACGCGACGGCACCCGATTGGCTCGGTGTGTCGCTCTTGCATTGGCTCGGCGCGGCGGTGCTGTTCTTCACGGGCGGCGCGCTCGGCTGGGCGCTGTGCCTCGTGGCGGTGGTGCTCGAGGTGCTGTTTCACAGCGACCAGCTCACGCAGTCCGCGTACTTCGGCCTGGTGGCCTTGTCAGCTTGCCTGTGTTTCATCGGGAGCAAGGCGGGGCGCGCCGCGCGGCTCGAGCAGGATTTGGCGGCGGCGGTGCGCGCGCTGACGCTCGGGGTGTACCTGCTCGCCGGCTTCCACAAGCTGAACCGCGACTTCTTGGATCCGAGCGTGAGCTGCGCCAGCCTGGGCCTCACGGTGCTGTCGGAGCACTACGGGGTGCATGCCATCGAGCGCCTGGCCAGCTCCAGCGCCTGGCCCGCGGTGTTCATCGCGGTGGAGCTCTCTTTGGTGGTGTTCGCGGTGCTGCGCCCAGCGCACGCGGCGCTGTTCGCCGTGCTCATGCACATCCCGCTCACGGTGCTGTTCGACTCGGGCTTCGTCTTCACCATGGCCTCCGGCTGGGTGTGTCTGATGACCGACGCCGAGCTCCGTCACCTGGGGCGCACCTTGAAGCGCTCCTGGCGACTCATCATCGCGCTCGCGGTGCCGCCCGCCGTGTTCAGCCTCCTCATCGCCCCTCACGACCGCTGGCAGACGGACCCTGATTGGTGCGTGAAGGAGGGCGTGATGTGGGCGCTGGTGACGTGGGTGGCGCTCGCGTGGCTACGGCGCCGCGAGGCGGTGGGCACAGCGCAAGCGATGGCGAGTGAGGTTGGGGGCACGGATGACCCTGAAGCAGCGCGCCGTCACGCAGCGGGCGACGCCTACCGCTGGTTCGGCGCCTTCCGGGAGCTGCAGCGTCCAGAGGCGCGCTACGCGACAGGCCTCGCGGCGGCGGCGTGGCTCGCGCTGGGCGCCACGCCTTACCTGGGCGTCAACATGCAGCACGCCGGCGCCATGCTGAGTAACCTCCGAGTGGATCCTGGCTGTCACAACCACTTGCTGGTGCCTGAATCCGTGCGGATCCACGATTCGACAGTGAAGCTGACTCAAATCACCCCGCGCACGCCGGGCGTCTCTCCCCCAGCGGGCGCCACGGAGCGCATCTACAACAGCGAGACGCTGCCGCTCGCCGCACGGCGCTGGTGTCAACTGAGCCCCGCTGGTGTCCGCCTCGAAGGCGAGCGCCACGGCGCGCCCTTCACGCTCGAGGACGCCTGCGCCGAAGGCGCCCTCCCCGAGTCACCCCTGCCGCGCCTGCGCCGCTTCCAATGGAACCTGGAGCAGCGCTGCCCCCAGCGCTGCATTCACTAGGTCTCTTGCTCGACGCCAAAGCGCGCTTCGCCGGAGCGCACAGGCACCCCCAGCCTATTTTTCCATACTGAAACGTACGGAGTAGCTGAGCACCGTAGGGCCCTTGGCGGGGCGCTGGAACTCCACGGACTCGAAGCTGCGGATCACGCAGTCGCGGAACGGCTGGCCGCGCATCGAGGTGCGTGGCTGGGAGACGGTCGCCTTGCCGCCGTTTCGGCCCACTCGCAGGTCGACGCCGAACACGCCGCCCTTGGTGGGATCTTCCACCAGCTTGTAACAGCGCCGGAGGTCGTCGAAGCGCTGCTCGATGGCGGCGCGGAACGGCGCCTTCTCTTCATCGGTGTTGGTGCCGCCGCCGATGTGGAGGCCGATGTTCTTCACCACCACCTCGGGCAGGCTCTCCACCTCGGCGGGCGGGGGCGACGGGGGCTCTGGTTGGGGCGCGCTCGCGACCGCACTTGGGCTCGCTGCGGCGGCCCCGGCGCCGTCCTCGGGGGCACCCGGCGCGTCGCTCACGTCGCCACCCGCCGCTCCTTCAGAGCCGGTCAGGGCACCTGCCGAAGGCGCGCCACCGGGGGACGCCATCACCACCTGGACGTCGGTGATGTGCCGCGCGCGGAGGTGCGTGAGCGCGTGCACCAGCTCGGCCAAGGTGGCCCCCGGCGCGAGCTCGAGGCGCGCCGCGCGCACCGAGCGGCTCGCGAGCTCCTCGGCCACCACCTCCGCGGAGACGACGCGCGCGCCGCCCAGCGTGTAGCCATCGGGGCCGAGCGCCACCACCTCCACCGGACCGACGCTCACCGGCGCCTCCACGGCGCCTTCACCCCGCGCCGCGCACCCGAGCGCCACCAACGAGGCGCTCAGCGTCAACAGGTGCACCCCCAACCCCCAACCCCAAAACCTTCGAACCACCTTCATGGCGCGTCGGTATACCACCCACGCCGCCCGCTCGCCGCGCGCCCGCAGCTCGTGGCCACGCCTGTTGCTCCGCGGCGCGCCCCCATGCCACAAATCAGGGGTGCGGTGCGCTTGGCTCCTGCTGCTCCCCTGCCTCGGCTGCACCCGCACCGAGCAGGCGCCCGAACCAGCAGCGAGCGCCACGTCCCCCGCCGACGCCGCCGCCAAGCCGCCCAAACAGGCGTCCTCGGGCGCGAGCGGTGATCTGACGGCGGACGCGCCTCCAGCTGGGTCCCACGCAGGCGCGGCGCCGGCAGAACAGTTCGAGCTGCCGCCCGGCTGGGTGCTCGATGAGCTCGCCGACGTGGCCCCCGCCGGGCCCGCCACCCCCACCTCGAGCGGCCTGGTGGTCATCTCACGTGACAACCAGACGCACTTCGCCGCCTACACGCCGCGCGCCCCGGCGGATCCTCCCGGGAGCACCCAGATCGCCGCGCTCGACCTCCCCGCCACGGAGCTGGTGGCGATGCGTCGTGGCCCTGCCGTGTTGGGTAGCCATGCTTACTGGGTCGCCGGGCGCCAGCTGCTGCGCCGCGCGCTCAGGGGCGGTGAGCTCGAGGTGCTGGCCGAGGACGCGCGCCACAGCACGCGCGTGGCCACGCCGCCAAGCCTCGCGCGCGGCGAGCCGGCGATGGTCGCGTACATCGCCGGCGAGGAGACGCTCAAGGCGCGGCTGTGGGTGGAGGGTGAAGGCACCTCCACCCTGAGTGAGGACGCCGCCAGCGCCATCAGCGTCGCGCTCACGCGCACGTCGAGCGGCCTGGTGGCGCTCTCGCTCGACGCGCGCACCGGGATGACCTCGCTGCACGCGCGCCCGCTGAGCATGAAGGCGCGGCGCCCAGCGCTGGGCGACGACATCGTGGTGTGGGTGGGCGGACCGGCCGATCCACTGACGGAGATCGTCGCTGGCGAATCGGGTGGGCAGCGCCTCGGCTTCGTGGCGGTGTCGCGCACCACGACCGAGTTTGGGCTCGCGACGTTTCAGCTCGGGGACCGCCTCCGCGCGCGCGCCGACGTGAGCTGGCTCGCCTACCCGAACGGGATCGATCCAGCGCCGGTCGCCAGCGCCACCGTGTGCAAGACCAGCGTGGTGCTCTTCGCGCACCCCGCCTCGAGCGAGCCGCGCGCGCTGCAAGAGCTCTCCCTCGGCATCGTGGATCAAGGGCGCGTCACGCGCGCGGCGGTGGTGGCTCGCTCGCGCGCCTTCGCCAACGTGTCGCTCGCCGGCGGCCCGCGAGGTGGGCTCTTCGCCTACACCGCCGACCGCCGCACCTGGGCGCGCGCCATCCGCTGCCGCTGAGCGCGCCGCGCACGGGTACACCTGCTCGCGATTCTGATCTATGAGGCGCGACCCCTCGATCTCATCGAGCGAGGACACGGCGCGCTCAGGTCCCGAGCGCCGTCCCCGAAGCGAGCCCCATGCCCAAGCAAAACAAGGCATCCAAGCGCACCCCGGCGCAGCCGAAGAAGGCGCAGCCGAAGAAGGCGCTCCCCAAGAGCCAAGCGCAACCGAAGCAGGCAGCCAAGCGCGCGGCGCAGCCGAAGAAGGCGCCCAAGCAGCGCCAAGCACTCAGCGCCGCCACCTGCGATCGCCACGACCTGTACGAGCGCTCGGTGCAAGATCCCGACGCCGAGATCGAGCTCATCGAACGGTGGTCGAAGAAGCTGTGCGGCGCGCCCGCCCGCAGCCTGCGCGAGGACTTCTGCGGCACCGCGCTCTTGTCCACGCGCTGGGTCGCGTCGCACCCGAGCCGCACGGCGACGGGTGTCGACCTCGACCCCAAGGTGCTCGCGAGCGGGCGGCGTCGCCACGTCGCGGAGCTGGGTGAAGCCGCCGCGCGCCTCACATTGCTGGAAGACGACGTGCGCACGCGCCGCGCCGAGCGCTTCGACGTCGTGTGCGCTTACAACTTCAGCTACTGGATCTTCACCGATCGACGCGCGCTGCTCGATTACTTCCGCAGCGTGCATGGCTCGCTCGCCCAAGGCGGCCTGTTCACGCTGGACGCCTACGGCGGCACGGAGGCGATGAGCGTGCAAGAGGAGCCGCGCCAGGTGAAGGGTGGCTTCACCTACGTGTGGGACCAAGCGACGTTCAACCCCATCGACCACCGGGTGGTGAACCACATCCATTTCCGCTTCAAGGACGGCACCGCCCTCGAGCGCGCCTTCACCTACGCGTGGCGCTTCTGGACGCTGCCGGAGCTACGCGAGCTCTTGGAGGAGGCCGGCTTCAGTCACGTCGAGGTGTATTGGGACGTCGCGAGCGACGAGGACGACACCAGCTACCGCCCGCGCAAGGTGGTGGACAACCAACCTGCCTGGGTTTGCTACTTGGTGGCGCGCCGCTGATCCGCGACGCGGAAGGCACAGCGACTCTCTGTCAGTTCAGCAGACAGTCTGCTAGATTGACTGATCGCGCGCCGCGTCGCCACAAATCGCGGGCATCCCGCGGGCGCCCGACCGGCGCCTTGCCGGCGCGCGGGCGATGACGTACGCGGGAGGCGCTCGTCAAAGAGCAGCACCCACCACCAGGAGAGCGCGCATGGGCCGGAAGGTATTCGTTGTGGGCGTCGGGATGACGCGGTTCGAGAAGCCGGGCAGCAAGGACTGGGACTACCCGGACATGGTGAAGGAGGCCGGCAGCAACGCGCTGACGGACGCTGGCATCGGCTACGACCAGATCCAGCAGGCGGCCATCGGCTACTGCTACGGCGAGTCGACGAGCGGTGAGCGCGCGCTCTACACGCTGGGGCTCACCGGCATCCCCATCTACAACGTGAACAACAACTGCTCCACCGGCTCCACGGCGCTGTTCCTCGCCAAGCAGCTCGTGGAAGGGGGCCTCGCCGACTGCGTGCTCGCCGCTGGCTTCGAGAAGATGGAGAAGGGCTCGCTCGGCGCCAAGTATCAGGACCGCGTGAACCCCATGGATCGCCACATGCTGCGCATGATGGAGCTCCGCGAGTTCGCGCCGGCGCCGCCCGCGCCGCAGATGTTCGGCAACGCCGGGCGCGAGCACATGGAGCGCTACGGCACCACCGCGGAGCACTTCGCCAAGATTGGCTGGAAGAACCACAAGCACTCGGTGAACAACCCGTACTCGCAGTTCCGTGACGAGTATTCGCTGGCCGACATCCTCGCCTCGAAGATGGTGTACGAGCCGCTCACCAAGCTGCAGTGCTGTCCCACCTCGGACGGCGCCGGCGCGGCGATCCTCGCGAGCGAGGACTTCGTGCGAAGGCATGGCCTGGAGAAGCAGGCGGTGGAGATCCTCGGCATGGCGATGGCCACCGACACGCAGAGCACCTTCGACGAAGGCAGCCTGATGAAGCTGGTCGGCTACGACATGAGCCGCGCCGCGGCCGACCAAGTGTACCAGCAGTCGGGGCTCGGCCCGGAGGACGTGGACGTGGTGGAGCTGCACGACTGCTTCAGCTGCAACGAGCTCATCACCTACGAGGCGCTGCGCCTGTGCCCCGAAGGGCAAGCCGGGCGCTTCGTCGATGAAGAGGCCTTCACCTACGGTGGCAAGACGGTGGTGAACCCGTCAGGTGGCCTCATCTCCAAGGGGCACCCGCTGGGCGCCACTGGCCTCGCGCAGTGTTCGGAGCTGAACTGGCAGCTGCGTGGCCAAGCCGAGGCGCGCCAGGTGGCGGGCGCGAAGGTCGCGCTGCAGCACAACCTGGGCCTCGGGGGCGCCGCCGTCGTCACGCTGTACCGCCACGGCGGGCTGGCCTGAAGACAGCCACAGCGCACCGCGGGGGCGACGGCCGTCGCCCCCTAGCTCCCCGCGTGCTGGTAGGCCGCCTCGCTCCGAGCCCCACGGGGGCGCTGCACGTCGGACACGCGCGCTCCTTCCTGCTCGCCTGGTGCGCCGCGCGGGCAGCGGGTGGGCGCGTGGTGCTGCGGGTGGAGGATTTGGACGCGCCGCGGGTGGTACCTTTGGCCGAGGACGCGCTGCGCCGCGATCTCGAGTGGCTCGGGCTGGACTGGGACGAGGAGCACCGGCAGTCAGACACGCTGACTCGAATCCATACGGCGCTCGAGCGGCTGCTCGAGGCGGGCGTCGCCTACCCCTGCATTTGTTCCCGTGGAGATATTCGGCGCGCCCAGTCGGCGCCGCACGCGGAGGATCGCGCGCCGGCTTACCCCGGCACCTGCCGTGGCCGCTTCGCGAGCCTCGAAGCAGCCACCAGGGAGGCTGGGCGCGCTGCGGTGCGCTTCGCGGTGCCCCCTGGCATCATCCGTTTCACTGACGAGGTGTACGGCGCTCAGCGCTTCGACCTAGCCAAGCTGACGGGCGACTTCCTCATCGCGCGTCACGGCGGCGCGCCGGCCTATCAGCTGGCGGTGGTGGTCGATGACCACGCGCAAGGCATCACGCAGGTGGTGCGCGGCCGCGATCTCTTGGAGAGCACCGCGCAGCAGCGCTTGCTCTACGCCGCCTTGGGTTTCGAGCCGCCCCGCTTCGCGCACCTGCCGCTGGTGCTGGACGAGCACGGCAAGCGCCTAGCCAAGCGCAGCGACGCCGTGAGCCTCCAGGCGCTCAGGGCGCGCGGCGTCTCCCCGGAGCGCCTCGTGGGCTGGGCGGCGGAGAGCGTGGGGCTCAACCTCGAGGGCGTCGCTGGCGCACCGGCAGCGCTCTCGGCGCGTGAGCTGCTCGCTCACTTCTCCCTCGAGCGCCTGCACACGGGCGACACGCGCCTCACGGAGCAGGCCTTGGTGAGCGGTGCCGTCCAACCCCCAAAACCCTCTTAGAGAAGCGGGGAGTCTGCTGCGTAGCGCGGTGTTTTTGTAAGGACCTAAAGTGGGCGGGTTTGAAACCCGCCCCTACAGCGCGTTGCGTGCGCCGGGCGGCAAGCTCAGCCCCAGCTACTTCGCGCGGAACCCGCCCCTACAGCGCGTTGCGTGCGCCGGGCGGCAAGCTCAGCCCCAGCTACTTCGCGCGGAACCAGCGGCCGTACTGCCAGATCAAGATGGCGGAGATGATGCCGATGCCGCCCATGATGGTCCACATCATCCCGATGTCGTGCGACTCGTAGAGCAGGCGCGTGAGGTCGTGATGATCCTCCCCGGTGAACTTCACCAAGGTGTGGAACGCCTCACCGCCCGGGATGGCTTTGATGTCCGCCGCGCTCATCCCGCGCTCCGCGAGGAGCTCCTTCGAGAAGCGCTCCTTCGAGGCGAAGGCGTCGTACAGGCGCGGCGCGATGAAGCCCTCCAGCGTCCAACCCACACCCACCGGGATCTGCGAGAAGCCGAGGTACATCCCCTTCTTGCCCTTGGGCGCGAAGTTACCGATGAACTCGTTGAACTTCGGGCTCGAGAGCATCTCACCGGTGCTGAACACCAAAATCGCGATCACCGAGAGCCAGCCGAGCGTGGAGTAACCGCTCAAGAACATGGCGAGCGTCGCGAGCAGCGTGCCCACCACGATGCTGGTGGTCGCGCGCATCTTGCCGCTCAAGTACGCGAAGAAGAAGCACGTCACCATGATGAGCCCGGCGTTCAGGTTCAGCATGCCCTCCGGGTTCACCGCGGTGCCCTCCGGGTTCATGCCGAGCAAGAACTTGAACACCGAGTTCTGCGTGCCCCCGGGGCCGAACAGGTCACTGACGATGTGCTCGGTGTTCACCCACTCCTTGATGTGCAGCGGGAGCACGTCGAACAGCGCGTTGAACATGAACCAGAAGCCGCTGAAAATCGCGAGGTAGACCCACACGTGGGTCTTCTTGATCTCCTTGATGGAGTCCGCGAACAGGTTGTCCTGCTTCAGCTTGCCTTCTTTGATGGCCTTCTGACGCGCGAGGCGCTCCTCCTTGAGCGGCTCCTTGTAGGTGATGAGCAAGAGGAAGTTCAGCGCGATGATGCCGACGCACACGAAGAACACCTGCTGCCAGCCGAAGTGCCCGCGCATGTAGGCCGCCACCAGCGGCCCCAAGAAGCCACCGATGTTTACCGTCTGGTAAAAGATACCCCAGGCCATGGAGCTGTTCTCTGGGCGCGTGGAGTTCACGAGGGTGCCCTGGATGCCCGGCTTGAACACCGCGGTGCCGAGCGCGAGCACGATGGCGCCGACCATGAAGCCCCAGTAGCTGGGGAAGAACGCCATCAAGATGTAGCCGCAGATCTTGATCGCGGTGCTGACGGCGATGGTCTCTTTGTACCCGTAGCGATCGGAGAGGCCACCGGTGAACACCGGCACGAAGGACTGCACCAGCGCCCACACCGCGGTGATGTCGCCGTACTGCGAGGGCGTGATGCCGAGGCCACCCTTGGACACGGGGTCCGTCGCGTAGATGGAGGCGACCGCCTTCACGCCGTAGAACGCCAGGCGCTCCACCATCTCCATGGCGCCGACGATCCAGAACACGTAGCCGAGGGACGCGATCGCCGCGCCGAGCCCGAGCTGCTTGATGGCGTCGGCCGCGCCGGCGCCGACCTCCTCCTCGACCACAGCGGCGTCAGGCGGGGCCTCAGAGGCAGGCGCCTCTTCGGGGGTGGGAGCAGCGTTCTCGGAGTCGTCGACGGGTTCGCTCATGGGGCCTCAGCTGGGGAGCGCGGACAGTAGGCAGAAACCGAAGCCAAACCAACCTCGCAGTTCCAGTGTCAGCGCATTTTGAGATTCTTCAATGATTTCAATCAGTTATGTAAAAGGTGCCGGACTCCCTGCGGTGGATTTTTGGGGGGGTTGGGGAGCAGCGCCCGTCCCTGGGCGTCACCACCAGCCAAGCGTGCGTCACCGTGCGCTCACGGCGCCTGCGTCACCCAGTAGGCGCGAGCACCCCGCCTGATCTATCGAGGGGGGTGCCCAGCCACACCCAAGCTCCGCCGCGGCGGGACTTCCGCCACACCAAAATAGTCTGCACCTTGGGCCCCGCCTGCGACTCCAGGGAGGCCATCGAAGAGCTCGCCAGCGCCGGGATGAACGTCGCGCGGCTGAACCTCTCGCACGGCGATCACGAGTCCCACCTGCAGGTGATCCGGCGCATCAAGAGCCTGAACACCAAGCTGAACCACCCCATCAGCGTGCTGCTCGATCTGCAAGGGCCGGAGATCCGCACGGGGGTGCTGACGAAGAGCATCGACCTCACGGTGGGTGAGGTGATCTCACTGACTGTCAGCCCAATAGACGATCCGGAGATCAAGAGCGTCCACGTGAGCTACGACGACTTGGTGAACGATCTCAGGGTCGGCGATCGCGTCACCGTCGACAACGGCCTCATCAACCTCGAGGTGCTGCGCATCAAGGACCGCACCCTCGAGTGCCGCGTGCTCGACGGCGGCACCCTCGGCTCCCGCAAGCACGTGAACCTCCCTGGGATCCGCGTGAACCTGCCGAGCATCACCGACAAAGATCGCAAAGATATCCAGTTCGGCATCGAGAACGAGGTGGACTTCATCGCGCTGTCCTTCGTGCGCTCGGCGAACGACGTGCTCGAGGCGCGCGAGCTGATCGAGGCGAGCGGCACCAACATCCGCCTCGTCGCCAAGATCGAGAACCAGGAGGGGGTAGACAACTTCCCTGCCATCTTGCGCGAGGCGGACGGCATCATGGTCGCGCGCGGCGATCTGGGCGTGGAGGTCGACTTCCGGGAGCTGCCCGTGATTCAGCGTCGCTTGGTGCGCGCCTGCGCCATCGCGGGCAAGCCCGTGATCGTCGCCACCCACCTGCTCGAGTCGATGATCGAGCACCCGATGCCGACGCGCGCCGAGGTGACCGACGTCGCGAACGCGGTGTACGAGCAGGCGGACGCCGTGATGCTGAGCGGCGAGACGGCGACCGGCGCGCACCCCGCGCGCTGCGTGCAGGTGCTCGACGGCCTCACCCGGCGCATCGAGAAGGAGCCGAGCCTGAACTTCTACCTCGAGCGTCAGCCGGCGAGCCCGCGGGAGGAGCTCGCGCGCAGCGCGTGTCGCCTGGCGGACTCCCTGAACGCGCCGGCCATCGTCGTCATCACCCGGCGCGGCCTGCTCGCCCAACAGGTGGCCAGCTTCCGCCCGCAGCACTCCATCATCTACGCCTTCACCAACATGAGCAGCACCCGGCGCAAGCTGTGGCTCCTACGCTCGGTGGTGCCGTTCGTCACCGACTTCTCCCGCGACCCAGAGAAGACGATCACCATGGCCTTCGAGCGCCTGAAGCGGCGCAACCGAGTGCAGCCGGGGGACCCCATCGTGGTGATCAGCGACATCCAGGCGGCCAGCGAGACCGTGAGCAGCATCCAAGTCCGCACCTTCGTTTGAAAGGGGACGCACGGCCCGCGGGCCGAGCAGATCCGCAAAGCGAGCTTTCAACTTTGAAAGATTGGAGACCGTACGTAGGGCGTAAGTGACGAAACATGCCCTCCCATGGCTGGCACAGTACCTGCTTAGGTTGTGGCAGGCGACACCGGGCGGCCTCTGCCCACGTCGCCGCGTTGTTCGGCTCCCATTCGCTTGGATGGGCACGCCTCTTTGAAAACACAGTCTGACCAACGGCGCGGGGTACCCTCCCCCTCGACCCTGCGCCGTTGAACTCTCCCAACGGCGCGGGCCCTCCCCCCCTCAAGTCCGCGCCGTTGAACTCTCCCCAGCGGCGCGGGCTGCTCCCCCCCCCTAGGCCCGCGCTGCTGACTCTCCCAACGGCGTGGGCTCCACCCCCCCCCAAGCCCACGCCGTTGAACTCTCTCCAGCAGCGCGGGCCAGTTCCCCCCCCCCCCCAGGCCCGCGCTGCTGAACTCTCCCCAACGGCGCGGGCCGTCCCCCCCTCAGCCCGCGCCGTTGATTTTTTTGTCGTGGTGGCCGAGCGACAGCCGTCGCCCACTGGCGACGACACCGAGCCCTACCGCTCGAGCTGCTTGGCGGCCCACGCCGCGAGCTTGGGGCGCTCGATCTTGGCGTTGTGACGCGGATCCACGGGCAACCCCCTGGAGAACAGCACCCGCTCGATGGGGCGGCTGTGCTCGTGCGCCTTCAGCAGCTCGAGCAGCTCACGCTGGATGCGCGGCCGCTCAGCAGTGCGCACCCCCGCGCGCAGCTCCACGCAGATGACGGGCAGCTGGTGGGCGCCCGAAGGCACGCCCACCAGGCCGCTCCGACGCACCTCTGGATGACCATCGAGCAAGGTCTCCGCGCGCATCGGGAACAAGAGCCCGCGCTCCGTACGCACCACGTGCCCGGCGCGGCCCAGCACCCAGAGCCGCCCCTGCGCGTCCCGGTAGCCCACGTCCCCCAGGCGGTGCCACACGCGGCCGCTCTCGTCGTAGGCCTTGTTCTTGGCGGTGCTCGCCGCGTCGTCAAAGTAACGCGGACTGACATTCTCACCGCTGACGATCAGCTCACCTACCTCTCCAACCGGCAGCTCCGCGTCGGCGCGGGTCGTCGCCATCACACCGTCAGTCAACGGAACCACCCGCAGGGTGACGCCCGGCAGCGCCCGCCCCACGCAGATCCCTTGGCCACGCGCGAGCAGCGCCTCGTCCGCCAACACCTCGCGCGAGCCGATCTCGGTGGAGGGCAGCGCCTCGGTCGCGCCGTAGTTCGAGCACACCTCGGCGCCCTCCCCCATCACCTCCGTCAGCTGCCGCATCAGCTCAGGGAACAGCGGCGCGCCGCCTCCGATCACGCGCCGGAGTGACGGCATCCGCTGCTTCGCGTCGTGTGCGTGACGCGCCAGGCGCTCGAGCAGCGCCGGCGAAGCGAACAGGCTCTGCACCTCGCAGTCATTGATCACGGTGAGGATCTCCGGCGCAGGCGCCGTCGCCGGCTTCTGGCGCACGAAGTCGATGGGCGGCACCACCGAGGTGCCCCCGAAGCTCAGCGCCACCGTCATGAAGGCAGGGAACGCGACCAAATCCACCGGGATGGGTTGCTCCGAGAAGGCCCAGCTGTGGTGCGCCACGCGGTGCACTGCGCTGAAGCTGCTGTGCAGGTACTCCGCGGGCTTCGCCGGGCCGGTGCTGCCCGTGGTGTAGAGCACCGCAGCCGAGTCACGCGGCGTCACCCGCGCGCGCTCGGGCTCGAGCGGCGCGGCGCGGCGCAGCGAGGCCAAGGTGTGCGCGCCCGGGAAGCGGCCGTTCACGACGATCGCGCGCTTCATGAGGCGCGGCCCCCAACCAAACGCGACGCGCCCGGCGTGCGCGATGGGTATCCCGACCATCGCCTCCGGTGACACGCGGCGCAGGCGCTCGGCGACGTTGAGGTAGCCGACGGAGGGGTCGATCATCAAGCTCACCGCGCCCACCCGCGTGAGCGCCACCAGGATCACGGCGGCCTCGAACGAAGGCGGCGCCATGTACACGACGCGCGTGCCCTCCCGGATCCCGATCTCCCGGAGCCCCACCGCCACCGACTCCGCCTCGCGAGACAGCCGCTGGTAGCTGTAGCGCTCGTAATAGAAGCGCCCGCCCGACGCTCGGGGCTCGATCACCGCGACGCGCGTCGGGTGACGTCGCGCCACGTCGCGCACGATCCCCGCGAGGTCGAACACGCCTTCATCGAGCGCGCTCACGAGGCCACCACCTCGCGCGGCGCCGTGAGCGAGCCGACGAAGCGGCGGATGCTCGCCGCCACCAGCGAAGGCTCCTCCAGCATCACCAGGTGCCCCGCGCCGGGGATGCCAGCCTTCACCTCCGGCTTCAGCGCGCGCGCCAGGCGCTCGATCGCGCGGGGCGGCAGCACCTGGTTCTCCTCGCCCCAGAGGAGCAGCGTGGGTGGGTGCCCCTCGGGTCGCTCGAAGTCGTCGAGCGACCCGTATGCGTCGAGATCGTCCAGCACCGAGAGCAGTGAGCCAAGCTGGCCATTCGAGGCGTGGCAGGCGACCAGCGGCGCGTGCGCTTGGAGGCCCTGACGGCGCCCGCTCTTGCCGAGCTGGGTGGCGAGCACCGGGCGCGCGGTCCAGCTCGGCAGGCGGAGCTTGCTGGCGGCGCCGTAGACGCGCGCCGCGGCGCCGGGCAATGCCGCGCGGAATTTCACGAAGGGCGCCAAGCGCCCGGCGCTCAGCGTCCGCCGCGTGAGCGGGTTCACGAGCACCAAGGCGCGCGCCGCGCCCGGGTGACGCGCGGTGAAGGTGAGCGAGATGGCGCTGCCCATGCAGTTGCCGATCAGCACCGGGTCACGGAGCGAGAGCTGGCGCAGCAGCTGGGCGAGGACCTCCACGTGGAGATCCATCGTGGCGCCGCCCTCCGGGTGCGAGGACGCCCCGTAGCCGAGCAGGTCGATCGCCACGCAGGTGAACTCGGAGCGGAGCTGCTCGATCACCGGCAGCCAGATGCTGTGCGAGGTGCCGCCGTTGTGCAGGAACACCAGCGGCGGACCCTCCCCTGCGCGCACGAAGGCGACCTTCTCACCCAAGACATGAGCCTCATCCATGCCGCTTATCCGTCCCCGACCTGAGCGCGGCGTCAAGCGCGCTGATCACCACGGCGTGCGCAGCGCCAGGGAGCATACTGAGGCCATGAAGGCCTTCTCTGAAGCCGCCGCGCGTAACTCGCGCCCCATCGGTGAGGCGCTGCTCGAGCTGCTACCACGCGGCGCCCGGGTGCTCGAGCTGGCGAGCGGCAGCGGTCAGCACGCGCACTACCTGAGCCAGCTGCTCCCGGAGGTAGTTTGGCAGCCGAGCGACCCTTCTCCCGAGGCGCTGGCCAGCATCGAGTGTTACCGTGCGGAATCACACCCGGCGCGGCTCCTCAAGCCGCTCCAGCTGGACGCCGCGGCGGCGCCCTGGGGCCTTCAGGCGCTCGACGCCGTGGTGTGCATCAACATGGTGCACATCTCGCCCTGGGAGGCGAGCCGTGGCTTGTTCCATGGCGCCGCAAGCGCGCTCGCCGAGACGGGCGCGCTCATCACCTACGGCCCGTATCGCTTCGATGGCGTGTTCCTCGCGGAGAGCAACCGCGAGTTCGATCAGAGCCTGCGCCGGCGCAACCCGCTGTGGGGCGTACGCGACGTCACCGACCTGAAGCGGCTCGCCGCCGAAGCGGGCCTGAGCCTCAGCGAGCAACGCGCGCTCCCAGCCAACAACCACCTCCTGGTGTGGCGCCGCACAGCGAAGTAGCTCCACGCCCCCGCTCCGTGCGCACCTCATGGAGCGCTCGACGTATAGTCAATATGACTGAACATCCTCCCTGACCGATGCCAGCCACCTGCGTGAGCTGCGCGCTTTTCTTTTGGGGGTTTGGCATCGCCCTGCGCGCTCCGATGCGACGCGGCGCACCTGGAGTCTCAGCGCCCCATCACGCTCGCGCGAGCGGGCGGCCACTGACGCGATGAAATCGCCACGCGAGCCCCAAGGCGACGCACACGAGCCCCGCGGAGAGCCCCCACCACAGGCCCTGAGCGCCCCAACCGCGCTGGAAGGCGAGCCACAAGCCGATGGGCGCGCCGATCAAGTAGTAGCCGCCCAGGTTCCAGGCGAGCGTCACTCGGGTGTCCCCCGCGCCGCGCAGGGCGCCGGCGAGCACCGTCTGCGCGCCGTCGAACACCTGGAACACCGCCGCCACGAAGAGGAGCGGCACCGCCACCCGTAGCACCTCCGGCTGGTCCGTGATCAGGCGCGCGATGGGCTCCGGCACCAGCAAGAACGCCAGCGCGGCGCAGCTCATGAAGCACACCCCCGCCGCCAGCGCCGCGCCCCCCGCGCGGCGCACGCCGAGCGCGTCACGGCGCCCGATCGCCGCGCCCACCCGCACGCTGGCCGCCGCGCCGATCCCCAGCGGGACCATGAAGGTGCCGCTCGCCAAGATCATCGCCACTTGATGCGCCGCGATCGCCGTCTGGCCCAGGTTGCCCATCGCCACGTTGGTCAGGGCGAAGATCCCCACCTCCGCCAGCAGCGTGAACCCCACCGGGAGCCCCAGCTGCACCGCGCGGCGCATCAGCGCGGGCACCGGGCGGCGCAGGGAGCGCTCCCCTGACGGCACCGGCACCCGCCGCACGAACCACGTGAGCACCGCCACCTGCACGGCCGCGCAGAACACGCTGGTGATGCCCGCGCCCGCCACCCCGAGCGCAGGGATCCCGAGTGTTACTTCGTTGAAACCTAGCCGCTCGAAGCCCGCGTCGCCGAACACCAAGAACCAGGTGAGCGGCAGGTTCAGGAGGTTGACGAGCAGCGAGGCGAACAGCATCGGGCTAGGGCGCCCAACTGACTGTAAGTAGCTCCGGAGCGCCGCGAACATCAGGAACGGCACCACCCCCAGGCAGCGCGCGTGGATGTAGGTCTGCGCCTGAGCCGCCACCTCCGGCGGCACACCCGCGTGAGGGAGCAGCGAGGCGATCAGCAAGATGACCAGGATGAGCGGCACCGAGAACAGCCCCGCGAGCCACAGCCCCTGCCACAGCGTGCGCCGCGCGCGCCGCGCCTCCCCTGCGCCGTGCGCCTGCGCGATCAAGGCGTCGAGCCCCATCATCACCCCGAGCCCGATGGTGGTGATCGCGAAGTACAAGCTGTTCCCGAGCCCAGCGCCCCCCAGCTCGCTCGCGCCGAGCCGACCGAGCACCGCGGTGTCCACCACCCCGAGCAGCACCTGCCCCAAGTTCGCCAGCGCGAGCGGCGCCGCCAGCCGCACCAGCGCCTTCGCCTCACCGAACGCCGACGCGCTCTGAGGTGCTTGCTCGGGCGACTCCGCGCTGTGAGGGTTCGACGCGGCTTCGCGCACGGCGCGCCTCTACCACAAGCCGGCGCCGCGCCCAGCACCGCAGCACCGCCGCGCACCAGCGGATAGATGAGCTAGGCTCGCGCCATGTCACCCACTAGCCGCTGGTCAGGCCGCGTGGCCCTCGTCACGGGCGCCTCTTCAGGGATTGGTGCCGCCGTCGCCACGGAGCTGGCGGAGCTCGGGATGCACGTCGTGCTCGCGGCGCGTCGGCCCGAGCGCCTGACGGAGCTGGCGGCGCGCCTGGGTGCGGGGGCCACCGCCGCCCCGGTGGACCTACGTGACGCCGAGGCGGTCGCGCGCTTGTTCGAGCGGATCCGCGCGGATCACGGCGGGGTGGACGTGCTGGTCAACAGCGCCGGGCTCGGGCGTGAGACACCGCTGATCGGGGGCAGCGCCGCCGCCTGGCGCGAGATGCTGGAGCTCAACGTGCTCGCGCTGTGCGTGTGCACCTCGGAGGCGGTGAGCGACATGCGCCGGCGCGGCGACGACGGTCACGTCATTCACCTGGGCTCCATGGCGGGGCACCGCGTGCCCCAGGGCAGCGGCATGTACTCCGCCACCAAGTACGCCGTCCGCTCGCTCACCGAGGGCCTGCGCCAGGAGCTGCGTGAGCTTCAGAGCAACATCCGCGTGAGCTGCATCAGCCCTGGCTACGTCGCCACCGAGTTCCACCAGGGCTACTTCGGTAGCGTGGAGCGCGCCCAGGCAGCGTACAGCCAGTTCCCCGTCCTGCAGCCGACGGACATCGCGAAGAGCGTCCGCTACGTCTTGGAGGCGCCGCCCCACATGCAGGTGCACGATCTCCTGCTGCGCCCCACACGGCAGCCCAGCTGACCGCTGCGCACCACCCGGGGCGCAGCATGCTGCGCACCACCATCACGCGGCGGATCATGCGTCGCGCCAGGCAGATCCATACGTCGATTCAGTCAGATTAGCTGACCTATATCACGCGCTGGGGCGCGATGGTGGGGGTATGCTCGAGCGCCCTGGGGGCACGCTGGGGCGCCCTGGGGGTACGCTGCGACGCACGTGCGGCGGGGGGAGGCTGGGCGTCTCTTTGTCAGGATCCCCGCCGAGCAGCACCGCGGCGCCGTACCACTGGCTATTTTCCAGGAGGATTTTCACGATCATCGTGAGCGGCACGCTGAGCAGCATCCCCACCGGGCCCCATAGCCAGCCCCAGAACAGCAAGCTGAGGAACACCACGAGCGGCGACAGCCCGAGGCGCCGCCCCATCAACGCCGGCTCGATGAAGTTGCCGATCACCAGGTTGACCACCAAGTAGCCGGCGAGCGTCACCAGCCCGCGCCCGAGCCCGTACTGCACCAAAGCCAGCAGCACCGCCGGCACCGCCGCGATCACCGAGCCGATGTTGGGCACGTAGTTCAAGAGGAACGCGAGCAGCCCCCAGAGCAGCGCGAAGTCGACGCCCACCACCCACAAGAACAAGCCCACCGTGAGGCCAGTGCCCAGGGAGACGTACGTCTTGATCGCGACGTACTGGTTGATCTCGGTGGCGATCTTCGTGAAGCGCGAGAGGTCCGCCGTGGGGTCGTCGAGCGCGGCGCGCACCTTCTTCGAGAGCGTGGTGATCTCGAACAGGATGAAGGCGGTGGTGAGCACCACCAACACCACGTTGGAGAGCATCCCCGCCAGGCTCGTCAGGGTACCTGCCACGAGGCCCACCGCCGCGCTGGCGTTCAGCACCTCGCGCAGCTCGCGGTCGATCTCGATCCCCATGTCCGCCAGGTGCGCGCCCACCCCCGCGAGCAGCTGGTTCACGCCTTCTTGATAGCGGGGCGCCGCCGCGACGAACTGATTCACGCTGCCACCCACCACCGCGCCCACACCGACGAGCGCCAAGAGCACCAGCAGCACCACGATCGACACGGCGAGCAGCGCTGGCATCCGCCGCTCGAGCCACAGCATCAGCGGCGCGCTGATCGCCGCCAAGAAGGCGGAGAACACCAGCGGCACCATCAGCGGCTCCGCCTGCTTCAGGCCCGCCACGATGACCACGATGCAGGCGCCGATCAGCAGGATGCGCGCAGGCCCTCGGACAGCGTTGATCATGAGCCCTTACGCTAGCACCAGCGCACCGAGGACCCTGCCTTCCAGGCGACGCTGGGGCCAGGTCGAGACCACCGCGTTCAGCAGCGAGCAGGGCTCGCTCGCTCATCACCGTACTGGCGCGGTGCCGTCCAACCCCCAAACCCGCAGGCCATTCAGCGGTCAGCAGGAGCCTCAGAAGAGCCGCGCGCACCGAGCACCGGAGCTGCCCTGAAGCATAAAGCACGCTATCGTATTCGATATGTCTACCTCACAGCTCGGAAGCCACCCGGATTAACGGCGGCGGCGCTGGTGGCGATCCAGACCTCGTGCGAGAACCCAATACCCTGAGCGTCGCCCTGGCCCGCCCGAAGCCACCCCACGTGGTGCTGGCGCCGGCGGGCTCGCGGAGCCTAAAACGGGGGGATATGGCAGAAGCAGAGGTCGTGTCGCTGGAGGCCCAGCTGGTGGCTCGGGCGTTGGACGGCGACGGCGAGGCCTTCGCGCGGCTGGTCCGGCCGCACCTGGGGTTGATGTTCCGGCTCGCGATGCGCTCATGCCGCAACGCGGCGATCGCTGAGGACGCGGTTCAAGAGGGCCTGGCCATCGCCTACCGCGAGCTCGGGCGCTACCAGCCAGACACCTCGCTCAAGGCGTTCCTCGCCTCCATCGCCGCGCGCCGCGCCCACACCCTGTTCCGCGGGGAACGGCGCCGCAAGACGCGGGAGGACGCCGCGGCCGAGCCGGAGCGGCCCGCGTCACCGCTCGACCTGCTCAGCGCCCACCGCACGCGCGCGGTGATCCAGGAGGTGCTCGCCAGCATGCCGGAGAAGCGCCGCGAGGTGGTGATGCTGCGGCTCGACGCCAACCTGACGTATGCTGAGATCGCTGAGTGCGTGGGCTCGACGGAGGGCTCGGCTCGGGTGTTGGTGCACCTGGCCCTGAAGGAGCTGAAGCAGAAGCTGACCGAAGCCGGCCTGGCTGACTTCGATGGCGCCGAGGTGGCGCAGGGTTCCAAAGAGCTGCAGGGTTCCAAGGAGCTGCAGGGCTCAAAGGAGCTGCAGGGTAACGGCAAGGGTTCGAAGGACACCAAGCAGGCGAAGTCGAGGAGCGCCGAAGGGGAGCAGCCATGACCCGTCACATCGAAGACCTCACGGAGCAGGAGCTGCTGGAGCTCGAGGCGGACGAGGCCGCGCTGAGTGAGTTGTTCGCGAGCGCGTCCGAGGAGCCCCCGCGCGAGTCGCTGCACTCGCTGGAGCAACTGGCAGGGGTGCTGCCAAGCTTGGATGAAGCGCTCGAAGCGGCGCACGCGGGGCTCGCGGGGCTGCCGGCGGAAGAGGAGCCGAGCGAGGCCGCGTTCGCGCGGATGATGGCGTTCGCCGGGGCGGTCCCGGAGCGTGAAGCGGCCACGTTCGCGGCGCGTCAGGAGCCGGAGCTGCGCGAGCTGTTCGACGCGCACCAGGAGCCGCTCAGCGTGGAGGCGGAGGCGCGGCTCATGGCGCACGCGCGTGGCCTGGGCAGCGCCACCTCGAAGACAGCCAAGTCGGGCTTACGGCGCTGGCTCGCGCCTGGCGTGGCCACCGCGGCTGCGGCGGCGCTCGCGCTGTTCATCGGCTTGGGTCAGGCGCCTACCGCGGGTGAGCCCATCGCCGCCGCCGGTGCCTACCCCACACCAGCCACCGCGGTCGCGGAGGTGTCGCCCAGCGCGGAGGAGAGCCTGGGTGAGCTGAGCGCGGAGGACGAGCTGCTGCTTGGCTCTTCCCAGGGGTACGAGGAGGACGACAGCTACGCGCTGCTCAGCCTCGCCGGGCTGAACGTCGAGCAAGAGGACGCCGAGCTCGAGGCGCTGCTCGGCGCGCTATCGACCGTGCTGGAGGAGTCGAGTCGCGATCGGTGAGCGTCAGTCGCAGCTGACGCGGGTGGGGATGGGGTCCGGCTCGCCTGACGGTAGGATGCGCTGTAGGTAAGCGTAGCTGTCGGTGCAGAACATCACCGGGGCGGCGCCGGCGAGGCGCGCGCGCTCACGGAAGGGGCGGTGGTCGCCGCTGTCCATCAGCCTCCCGGGGGCGTCCGTGGCGTGGTGGAACGCGGCGCCCTCCGGCTGAGCGAGGCCGAGCGCGTGGCCCAGCTCGTGCGCCAGGGTGTCGCCGATCAAGCTCCCCAGCGCGTGCACCGCGCAAGCCACCTGGAGCTCCCGCGGCGCGCGACCTTCGCACGCCGCGAGATCCGTCACCGGGCCCGGGGCCCCTTCGGTGGCGAGCACCGGGGCGCCGCCGCGATCGGGGCGGAACGGATCGAACAGGTGATCGAAGGCTGGGTCCGCGGCGGCGAGGCGCTGAGCGAAGCCACCGGGGTGCTGACTGAAGCCGAACAGGCTCTCGACGAACACACCACCGTAGCCCGGATCACCGTTCTCCTGCGTGAGGGCGTTGAGGCCGCCGATGCGATCGTCCAGGCGCAGGTTGCCGACGTCTTTCCCTGGGGAATTATCGTAGCCCAACAGGCCGAGCCCGTTCGGATCGGGCCCCGCCACCTCCACCAGGGTGTAGAGCGCGAAATCCTCTGGCTCCTCCTCGCGCAGCGAGAGGCTCACCCCCAAGAACAGCTCCCGCACCACGCTGAGCGCGCGCCGGCGCACCTCTCGGTCCACCGCGCGCAGCCCGAAGTGCCGCAAGCTCTCCACGTAGGAGGGCAGGAACTTCACGTACACCACCTGGGACACCGGCGTGAGGCTCAGGCTCACGGCGCTGCCTTCCCCCACCCGCTCATCACCCCCGTAGCTGACGATCGGGGTGACGGTGCCCTCGAAGCTACCTTGCCCGGTGCGCAAGTCGGCGAGCGCGCCGAGCTCGTCCTCCTCGTTCACGACGTACCTCAGGCTCCCCCCCGACATGAACTCCGGGATCAGCTCGAAGCTCACCGGAGCGCGGCCTCCTCGAGCCACGAAGTCGCCCACCAGCGACACGCGCGTCAAAGCAGCGGTGGGGTCGTCATCGCTCGGCCCCACGAAGCCGCCGCCGCTCAGCGTGACCCGCTGGCCCAAGCTGGCGCTGAGCGGACCCACCCCGAGCACCCGCGCCCCGATCACGTCCAACACCAGCGACACGGGCCCCTGCTCCGTGGTCCTCACCCGCCCGCGATTCTGTACGGTGAGCTGACCGGTGAAGCGCCCCGGGTGGATCCCCACGACCCGCGGCGCGAGGGGGAACGCCGCCCGATCGCGCTGAAAAGCCGTCACCGGCGCGGCGCGCAGCGCCTGCTCGGCGATCGGCTCACACGCGGCGCCCTCGCGGGCGAAGCAGCCGGTGAGCACCGCGAAGCTCTCGCCTTCGGCGCCGCCGAGCAAGAAGCCATCGCCCGCGATCACGAGCGCGTCGTTCACGTAGGCCACGCCGGAGGGCGCCTCCTGGATCTGCGGGGACAGTTGGTCAACGGAGGTGACCGTCACCGCGAGCGGCGGCGAGCGGTGAGCCCGAGCGTCCACCGCGTCCACCCCGAATACCTGCGCCGTGAGCGTCCCCGCGCCGAGCGGCGCGCCCGCCGGCCACTCCCCGTGGAGCCCTCCGTCGCCCCGCGTGAGCGCGATGTCGAGCGACACCGGGGCGCCCCCCAGCTCCCCCACGAGCTCGATGCGGAGCGCCTCCGCCACCTCCGGGAAGCTCCCGCGCACGAAGAGCGGGCTGCCCGCCACCACGGCGCGCGGCAAGAGCTCCGTCATCACCAGATCCGTGAGCGCCGCGCGCTCGCGCACCGGATGCGGCGCGTCTTCACCGCAGGCGAGCTGGAGCGCGAGCGGCGAGCAAAGCGTCAGTATGGCGAACCATCTGCCACGCCGAGCGGCGCCACGCCGCGCGCCAGCGCCACCTGCGAGCGACGTCGAGCGACGTCGAGCGTGAGCCAACCCCCCAAAACCCATACGCCAAGGCCGCTCAGGGGCAATCACTGGCGTTCAGGCCAATGCACAGGTCGTAGAGGTTGCTCGCGCCGGCGAAGCCGCGCACCACCAGGTAATAGGTGCCTGAGCTGACGATGGGCCACACCAGGCGCTCGTTCGAGGTGCTGCTCTGACCATTGCTGGAGCAGCCGGAGACGTCCGTCTCGGTGCAGCGCGTGAGCAGGGTGCTGCCCTGATAGAGCAGCAGATCCAGATCCTCCGCGGGGCTGGTTTGGGTGAAGCCGAGCGTGCTGTGGAGCTCCTCCCCAGCGAACATCGAGAGCTCGAACCAGTCTTCATCGCCGGGGCAAATGGCGTTCGTGTCGCTGCGGTAGGTGCCGAGGTCGAGGTCCACCGGGCGCGCGGTGGCCGCGCTGCTGTCCGGCTCCGCGTCATCGTCGTCGCAGGAGCCAGCGCAGGTCATCGGCGCGTGGGACCAGTCGAGCAGGTAATCGTTCTTGGCCAGGCCGTAGGCGGTGACGCGTAGGTAATAGCGCCCCGCCGGCTGGCAGGTGACGATGGACTCCTCCGAGGTGTAGCCGCTCGAGCGCGCCAGGAGCCGCCCCGCGGAGTCGTAGAGCGCGAGGTCGAGATCGGTGGCGTCATCCCCCAACATATCCACGCGGATTTGTCCTGACTCACTCACCGCAAGCTCGAACCAGTCCTCGTCGTCCGTGTCACCGTTCGGGCAACTGACGAGTAAGGTGTCTCCGCGCGGGAGCGGCTTCGCCGTCTCACGGGTGTCGTTCTCCTCGAAGGCGTCGTCCTCACACACGGGCGCCGCCGCGCAGCTGCCGCTCGCGGGCAGGCACTGGCGCGCGCGCGCGCCGCTCTGGCTCAAGACCTCCCCGCTCGAGCAGGCGGCGCCCCCTGGGCAAGCGCCGCCGCAAGCCGTGGCGCAGTGGGGCGCGCCGCCGATCATCACGCACAGGTCGCCCGCGCCTCCGCACTGGACGTCGGCGCTGCACGGCTCACACGCCGCGAGCCCGCCGCCGCCACCCACGTGCGTCACCTGCACGCTGTGGACCGCGCCCGGAGGGCTCTCCGTGTAGTGGTCGCAGTCCCCCAGCGCGTCGTCGTCGTCGCGCGCCACCAGCTGATAATACAGGGTCCGCTGACTACCTGACGGGAGCGTCGCCACGGGGCTCGGCACGACCGCGCGGTAGCGGCCCGAGCGCGCGCCGCCGCTCACCCGCGTCATCCCGATCTGCACCATGCGGCTGAGCGCCGGCGGTGAGCCAGGGTCCTCCGTCGAGTACAGGACCAGCGGCTCGAACTTGATCCCCAGATCGTCGCTGACGTCAGCTTCAATGACCACATCCGAGAGGCCCTCGTGGTCCCTCGGGGTGTGCTGGATGACCGGCGCTTGCCCTGGGCAGTCCGCCTTCTGGGGCTTCTTCGGCAACACCACGAAGCTCTTGGTCACCGCTGGGTTGTCACCGTCGTCCGCCACGAAGCGCAGCGTGAACAGATCCTCCGCCTGGAGCGCCTCTTTACTGGGGCAAAACCGCAGGCTCGCGGTGAGGCCCGTCTCCTGCCGCAGCTCGGCGCCGGGCACCAGCGGCGCGCCCAGAGTCAGCTCGACCCCCTGACTGTCAGGATCCTCCACCTCGACCTCGAGCTCCACGCAAGAGGTCACGGCGAGGTCCAAGGTGGTGCCGGTGCCGACCGGACGCCGGAACACCGGGCTGCCCCCGCCGCCGCTCGAGCGCACCTCGATGGTGACGGTGCGTGTCGCTGACTTGCTGCCGTCGCTCACCGTGAAATCCACCACGTGGACGCCGATGTCCGGCACCTGCGGCGTCCAGCTGAACACCGCCGCGTCGCGCCCCGCCGCCTCGAGCGTCGCGTGGCTCGTCAGGCCCGACGACTGGGTGCTGAAGCTGAACACGAGCGCCGCCCCCTCCGGGTCGCTCCCCACGAGGCCGAAGCTGATGGGCTGATTCACGTAGCCCGCGGCGTCCGCCAGCGGAGCCAGGCTGGGCGGCTGGTTGGCGTCGTCCGGCGAGGAGCCGCACGCGACCGGCAGCACCACGGCCAGGCCAAGGAGCAGCGCCCCCAACGGACGCGGCGCTCCCATGAGACGCAGCCGCAGGACCCAGCGCAGCCCCTGCGTCAACCCCGAGCGCGCCCAAGAAGACAGCATGAGACCCCCAACTGATCCGTTGACCAGGGCTTGGCGTCAAGGTAATGCACGCACCTACAAGGTAGGATAATTCCTCCTACCGTGGGCAGGGCGAGCCGTCGCCCTCACCGACCCCCCTGCCTGGGGGCCAGCTCCTGAAGAGGCACCCGCGATGCGCGTCATTTCCCACCGTTCCTCCCACTCCGCCTTGCTCCCCCGTCCCAGGCGCTCGCTGACCCTGGGGGCTCCGCTGCTCCTGCTCGCGGTGGCGCTCGGGTGCACGGAGGAGGGCAGCGAGCCCAACGTGAGCCCCACGGAGGTGACGCACCTGGACGGCGACGCGCCGCTGTCCGATGAAGGCGCGCTGTTCCTCGACACGCCGCCTTCGGAGACGTTGGCCGATGAGGGCAAGGCGGACGCGAGCTACCCGCCCAGCTACACCGCCCTGCTCGCGGTGCAGTCGCCGGTGAAGAGCCAGGCCTCGCGCGGCGTGTGCTCCATCTTCTCCACCGTCGCGCTGATGGAGCACCTCTACATCGCCGAGGGCACGATCACGGAGCCCGACTTCTCCGAGCAGTACCTGCAGTGGTCCGCGAAGGTGGAGGTCGGCGCCTTCACTGACACGGAGGGCTCCAACGCGGACCGCAACATCGAGGCCATCAACCGCTTCGGCATCCCGGAGGAGGCAGCGTGGCCGTACATCGGGCGGCCGTGGTCGGCCGCGGACGATCCGGCGTGCACCGGGGACAAGCAGCCGGTGCGCTGTTACACCCTGGGGGATCCGCCCGCCGCCGCGGAGAACGCGGAGAAGTGGCGCCTGCCGCGCGGCCGCTGGGTGAGCCCCCGCAAGAACAGCGTCAAGGCGTTCCTCTACAACAACCAGCAGGCCGTCGTCGCTGGCATGACCTTCTTCTACCAGGCGTGGAACCACCGCGGCTCCACCCTGCCGGTGTCGGACGCCCTGTGGCGCCGCGGCGTGGTCAGCTACCCGAACCAGACCGACAAGACCAAGAGCCTGGAGAAGCGCGCCGGCCACTCCATCCTGATCGTCGGTTGGGATGACGAGCTGGAGATCGACCAGCGCGACGAGCGCGGCAACCCGGTGCTCGACGCCCAAGGCAACCCCCTGCGCGAGAAGGGCTTCTGGATCTTCAAGAACAGCTGGGGCACCGGCAGCTTCGGCGTCTCGAATCCCCACGGGGACGGCTACGGCTACCTCTCCATGCGCTACGTGGAGGAGTACGCCAACATCTACGCCAGCGACCTGCCCGTCGTCAGCTTGCCTGATGAGGTGTGCAACGACGGCTTGGACAACGACCGTGACGGCGCCATCGACTGCGAGGACAGCGACTGCAGCGCGGATCCCGCCTGCGTCACCGGCACCCTCACCTACAGTCAGGAGACCAGCCAGGCCATCCCGGACAACGACAGCGCCGGCATCGTCAGCGAGATCGTCGTGACGGACGGCGGGGAGATCGGCAGCCTGGCGGTGGACGTGGACATCAGCCACACCTACCGCGGCGATCTGACGGTGAAGCTGGTCAAGGGGAGCCGTGAGGTCGTGCTGCACGACCGGCGTGGCGCGGGCGCCGACGACCTGGTGCAGACCTTCGACGTGCCGCAGCTCATCGGGGAGGACGCCGCTGGCACCTGGCAGCTGGTGGTGACGGATCACGCGCGCTTCGACACCGGCACCTTGAACGGCTGGCGGCTCCACATCGCGCGCTGCCCCTCGGGCGGCTGCGGCGCGTCGGAGACGGCGCGCTACGAGACGGAGGCTAACGTCAGTATCCCTGATGAAGGCTCGGTCTCGAGCGACATCGAGATCACGGACTCGCTCTCGATTCAGACGCTCACCGTGAACGTCGACATCACCCACCCCTACCAGGGGGATCTCACCCTGCGCTTGCAGAAGCTCGGCTCGGGTGAGGTGCTGCTGCTCGAGGCGGACGCGAGTGACGGCGCGTTCCAGCCCCGGAGCTTCGACGTCGCCGACTTCCGTGGGGAAGAGGCGCGCGGCACCTGGCGCCTGGTGGTGCTGGACGAGGCGCGCGGCGACGCGGGCACGCTGAACAGCTGGAGTTTGGTGATCACGCACTGAGCCGCGGGCTCGACTGACCGCACCCTGCCCGCGGCGAGCGGGTTATGCTCGCCGCGTGTGGCACCCAGCGCGTCGATCCTGCGGTCACCCGTTCGTCGCCCTGCGCGTGCGGCTCTGGTGGCTCGCCGCCGTGGCGCTCAGCGTCATCTGGCCCGCCCCGGCCAGCGCCGAGGTGCCGATCATCAAGGCCGGGCGCGAGCAAGAGGTGCTGGCGCTGTTCGCGCCGTACCAGCTCGGTCAGGAGGTGACGCCCGGCTGGCGCCTGTGGAACGTCAACATCCGGCAGACCTCGATCGTCGTCGAGCTGCACAGCCAGAGCGAGCCCCCCGAGGTGCTCGCGCTGACGCTGCGGCACCCAGTCCCCAAGCTCGACAGCGCGTTCACGACGACGAAGAACTTCCAGCTCAGCTACGGCGGCTCGCCGCCCGAGGCCGGTCTCCCAGCCGCGAACGCCTTGGTCGAGGCGATCCGCAAGAACGACACCGAGCGCTTCTGGCACGACACCACCCCCTCGTTCGTGGAGCTGCCGAAGCTGCTGATCTGGCTCACCGACCCGCTGCTCCTGCTAGCCCTGGTGGTCGGCCTCGTCGTCGGCCTGTTCGCGGCGGACGTGCTGCGAGCGCCGAAGCCCCTCGGGCGCTGGGCGCTCCTCGCCGCGCTGACGGGGGTGCTGCTTCGCCTCTGGCTCTCACCCGTGGCGGCGCTCGAGGCGTGGCCCTTCTCGCGCGCCCCGACTTACGTCTCGAGCCTGCTCGAGTCGCCGCTCCTCACCGCCCGGAGCCACGAGCGGCCCTTCTACTTCACCGAGCTCATCTACCGAGTGAACTTCATCGCCGGGCTCGTCGGCCCGATGGTGGTGTTCATCCACGCGCGGCGCATGCTGGGCTCGTATCGCGTCGCCACCCTCGCCGCTTGGCTGCTCGCGGTGTGGCCGAGTCACATCAGGTTCGCTCACACCGACGGCACCCTGATCGCCACCCTGGTGATGAGCAGCCTGGGCTTCGCCTTGGTGCACGACGCCTTGAAGCACCCGCGCGCCGTGTGGCGCTGGGCGAGCGTGCTGCTCTTGCCTTTGGTGCTCATCCCCAGCCTCGAGCTGCGCGCGCTCAACCTGATTTACCCAGCGCTCTTCGCGGTGGTGGCGCTGTGGCTCGTGCCGGGGGTGCCCAGGGCGCGGCGGGGCTACGTCACCTGCGTCATCGCCGCCTTCACGCTGAGCATCTCCCTCCCCAAGTTCTTGAATCAGTACGGGGAACAAGTCAGTGAAATTTCCTATTGGGCGCTGCCGCTCCAGGCCGGTCACGCGCTCACGAGCTACCAGCACAACACGCTCATCCGTCTGGAGATGACACCGCCCGTCGCGACGCTGCTCGCCATGATGGGCCTCGTGTGGATGCTCCAGGTCCGCAGGCGGCTCGCGCTGTTCCTCGCGGGCTGGCTCTTGATCTTCTTCATCACGAGCTCCGTGGTGCTGCCGCCGGAGCCGCTCATGCAGGCGCGCTACCACCTGCACCTGGTGGTCCCCTTCATCTTGCTGGCGAGCATCGGGCTCGACGAGCTGTATCAGCGCCGCGCCCAGCTCGCGAAGCTCGCCGCCGTGGTGCTGGTGCTCTCCCCGCTCCTCCACCTCCGCTTCATCCGCTACACGGCGCTCAACTTACCAACGGAGCACCGCTTCACTCACTCGCTCAGGCCCCAAGTGCCGGAGGGCTGCACCGTGCTCGAGTACGTTGGGCCGCACCTGGGGGAGGTGCGCTGGAAGCGCGTCGGGGAGCGCTTCGTGCACGGTGAGCTGGGCTCTGCCTACACGAGCGTCGCCCTCGAGCCCGGTCAAGACGTGGACGCCGCCCTGGCCTCACTCCGCGAGCAGCCCTGCGCCCGCATCTACCTCGGCCTCCAGTGCTACGTGGACGGCACCCCCGAGTCCCCGACCTGCACCGCCCTCCGCAAGCACGCCGGCCGCACCGTGAGCGAGCTCACGATCCCGAGTCACATCTACGACCACTCCGTCGCTCCCCAAGATCCAACCCGCAAACACGTCACCTTCAGCCTCCACGAGCTCGCGCCCACGCCACACTGAGCAAGTCCGGTGCGAGCATGCACCGAGCGCATCCAAAGCGCGCATTGCAGCACACCAAGCGCACCCGAGGGCACGCATTGCAGGCTTGTTTTTTGGGGGTTGGACGGCACCGCGATGTCCGTCACCACACGATGAGGCGTCAAATATTTCCTTAAGGAAATATCTTGTGCGTATTGGAGCGCTACTCATGACGCCCGCCCGCACCACGCAGGTCGCCGCGAAACGTGCCCCACGGGTGGCTTCGACGAGGAAGCACCGCACCGAGGCCTGAGCGCACTCGTCGAACGCCCAGCGCTCGATCCGACCACGAGCCATCACGCCCTCGCTGATCAGCGCCGTGGGCGCGGAGCACGTGTAAGTACCCGAAATGATTAGAAATCTCAGCTGACGGGCGTCGTTCGCACGCCACATCCGACCAGGCGCCCGTTCAGTCAGTGTATGGAAATGTCAGACAACAGCCCCTCCATGGATGCCAGCCGCCCCACAGCCGCAAAGGCACGCAAAACACGGTGAATCCCATCGCTGGCCGAAATCGACTGTCAGCCCGTCGTATTTGCTACCGCAGCGGCCACACCTTAGCGTACCCTCCGGCTGCCACATCTAGGCAGGGGGGGTTCTCATCGGAGCTTGCCCCAAGCCGGGCGGGGCGCGTCGCCAAGGGGGCGGCGGTGCCTCCCTGGCACTCGAGGTTCGCCATGCTCCAGTCATCGTTTGGACCCAAGGTCGGCGCGCGGCTCGCGTCCGTGGCCTCCTTCCTGTTGTTGCTGTTGGTGCCCGGGCTCGCGGCGGGTGCTCCTGGCGACTACAAGAAGCAGCCCACCCTCTGCAACCTGTCGAGGTCGCCGTTCGTGCTGGAACAATCCCTCCCGGAGGATCTCCAGTGCGAGTTCGATCAGGACGGCAACGGCCTGGACGATGAGATCGAGAAAGAGATCGCCCACTGCTTCGTCCCCACCTTCAGGTTCGACTGGGTAGAGGAGCATCGACGACCGGACGAGCCGCACGTCCTCTTCACCTCACGGCGGCTCCCTCAAGGAGAAGGTTCCACACCGAATCCCTGGCAGGTGCAGCTCAAGATGCTGGCGCTATTTAGGGAGGATGGCGGATTTGATGGCGGGTTCTTCCTGGCCTGCGGAGATAACACCCATCCTGGCGACGTCATGTACTACGGCGTGAACGTCGAAATCATGCGTGGAAGCAACTCGTGGATGGCGCGGCTGATCTCCTTTGATGGCTGTTCGGAGGACGAGCACTTCTTCTGCGAGGGAGGACACCCCAGCAAGATCACGCAGCACGAGGCCAAGTATCAGCGCTACTTCAATGACACCCACCCCGTCGTCTACCCCTCTGCCGGTAAACACCATTCCTACGTGTTCAGCGGATTCTCGACCTATGAGGTCACCTTCGACATCGACTGTGATGACGCTCACCGCGGCCATGGCGCGGTCATCACCCCGGGGACACAGCTCGGTGGTCCTACAGTTGGGCACGTTCCTACCGGAGTACTCGAGGAATGCCATGGGGCATTTGGTCCCAGCGGCGAGGACTGCCGCTGCTTCCCGTCGTGGCAAAACATGTGCTACTTCTCACGCGGGGTGAGCGTCCCAATACAGGGATTCCAAGACCGCGAGTTAAGCAACCTGGGCTACAGCCCGAGTATCATAGACCCGACGTTCTATGACGTAAGTGGAATATGGGGCCAGCTCAAGTTCTCCCGTCCAAGTCAGCTAGATCTCGATGGAGATGGGACGCCAGACATCTATGGTTATGCTCGCTCTTCCATCTGCCTTACTGAACCATCAACTGAGCCAGTCATCCCGACGGACCGGTGTCCGTTTGATGCCAACGACGCTGACGATCCGAATGCCGACGGAGACGCCCTGTACGGGGCCTGTGATCCAGATCCGTTCTACCGGAATCAGTACGTTGGCGGCGGCTCTGAAGATTGGCCGTCCTACCGCCGGACCGGAAGCGAGTCCCCGTGGGTGACATCGTCCCGCTTTCATCCTCGTGGGGGGTTCTGGGACTCGGATGGTGATGGACACGTGGAGGGGGAGGACCTGTGCCCGACGGTGCCCGGCGGGGGCGCGCTCTGGGACCCAACCTCCAACTGGAACGCCTGGGGTGAGGACTTCAACTTCGCCTTCGATGACGGTCGGCGCGACGTCGGCTTCCTCTACCGAGGGAACCGCTGCGACCCGTACCCCGCCACCCTCACGCAGTGGACGAGCTTCGGTGAGCCGTACGACACGGTGAGCCAGTGCTCCACGTCCTTGCGCTATGAGAAAGGCGGCGCCGAGCAATATGAGCTGCAGGTGCGCGTCCAGGCAGGCAAGAGCGCGAACGACCCAGCGCTGCACGATCCGGGGGACAATCGGGAGTTCCAGGTGCAGCCGTTCCGCTGCGCTTGCCCGAGCGGCCCTCTGTATGACTGCATGACTAATGATCTTAGCCCTTGCTACGAGCAGCGCCTTGTGTGGGCAGAACCACAGACTGACCCTGGCGAGCTTTGGCGCCCCGTTCAACGGCCGGGGTGCCCATTGGACGAGTACGGTTACTGCTTACCCCTCACCTTGCCCAACCACACCTCGACGACCGTGACCTGGGACTGGTTCCAAGAGTACCAGAACAGTCCGGATCACTTCCCATCGGGCTCCGTCACGACCTCGCCGGAGCACTACCCAGGCATTACCCCCTCTGGTGGTCTCGAGTACATGGCCGGCAACTACGGCCTGTGGACGGCGACGCTCGAAGGAGCGTCCTTCAGCTCACCCCCAGGGCTCGCCTTCAACACGCCCGTCGACGCGAGGTTCCCGGAGCCTGAACGCATCAACGCTGGCGCGGTGCTCCACGACATCACGGGGCGCGAGAGCCGCAGCCTGCGCTCGTCCTTCGCGACACCAGTTCAGGTCCGAGGGCCTTACATCAGGCTCACCCAGCCGGGCAGTCACTGCGAAGAGGAGCCACTATTCGACCCCTGCGTCGTGGCAGGCTGCGGCTTCTCCCGCTGGTGGCAGTGGACGGTGCGGCCGGCGGAGCGCGACCGCTTGGGCAGCGGGCTGTTCCGAGATCTCATACTCACGGATGTTTGGTTCTGGCAGCGCCGCGGCGGCCGCCTGCTCGACACGTACCTCGGCAAGGCCGACACCGGCATCCTGTCATTGGCGCTCGACGAGGTGAACCACTGGGCAGCGGGAGCAGCAGGGCAGGTCACGCTACTCAGCGCCGGGGAGGTGGCCCCCAGCCTGCTGTTCGTGGAGCATTCCACCGAACAGGCGCGGTGGGTGCGACTCGAAGCGATCGGTCAAGACGCCGACCGCGTCGTGTTCACGCCGACCGCGGAGGGCACGCTCCCCACCGCGATCACCAGTCACGCACGCCTGATCAGCGATCCCCGCGGCCAAGCGGTCGCGCTCATCGAGCCGGAGCTCGACGAGCTGTTCAGCTTCGACCCCGCGCTGCAGCGATGGCTCCCCCAGCCGCTCTCCGTGCTCGCCGCCTCACTGGCTCAAGATACGGTCACCCTCGCTGGCGGGAGGTTGTACGTCGCGCCCACACCGAGCTCAGGCGGCTGGACGGTGGACATCTACTCCGGTGAGGCAACGGAGTGGGCACTGCCGCTGGCCCGCGCAGGCGCGCGCCTCACCCCGAGCGTGGACGGCCAGGGGCTGCTGCTGTCTGGTGGCGCGGACGCCGCGGGGGCGCACGACGATGTCTGGTTCATCCCGTTCGCAGGCGACGCCCCCCACCTGCTCGTCGCCGACTCGTCCACACCCAAGCCAGAGCACGCCACGCGTGCTCTCGTTAGCTACTCTGACGGTACTCAGTTGGTCAGCGTCGGGGCCGGCCAAGATGGCCGAGGCATCGCTCGACGAGCCAGCAAGGGCGCGACGTGGTCGGCGCCCGAGTGCTTGCCTCTCGATCTGAAGGTGCAGGTGGCCTACTCAGCCTCGCAGTTGTGGGTAGGTGCGGGCGCCCAGCTGTTCAACGTGAACGGCCTGGCCAACGCCGCAAGCCAGGGAGACGCGCGGGTGGGGATTGGCGCCTCGCTCGGCTCCCTGCTGACAGCAGGTAACCTGAGCATCGGGATCGGCGCGCAGCTGTCCGGCGACGCCTTCGCGAGCGGGAGCGTGATCAACCACGGAGCGGTCGCTGGGCAGGTCAGCCAGGGTGCGGCCGTACAGCTCAGCGACCTGAGTTGCTTCCAGGTGGCCTTCCCGCCCGCGGGCGGCGCCGTGGATGTGCTGCCTCACGTCACGCGGACGCTCGCACCCGGCAGCTACGCGCGAGCAAAGCTATTGCCCAAGGCCACGCTCAAGCTGAGGGCGGGCAGCTACTTCTTCAAGCGCTTCGAGGCGCTCCCGCTCGCTCGCGTGGAGCTCGACACCAGCGCCGGCCCGGTGCGGATCTTCGTTCAGGAGCAGCTGAGCATGCTGGGCAACTGGGAGGGCGGGCCCGCGGGCGCCGAGCGCATCCTGCTGGCCTACCTCGGCTCGAGCCCGCTCACCTGGGTGCGCCCGCTCGCCGGCACCTTGCTCGCGCCGAGCGCGGCGGTCACACTGGGGAACTGGGAGGAGGGCGCCCTCCGCGGCGCCTTCTTCGCCCATGAGCTCAACGTGCTGCCGGGCGTCCACCTGCACCACGTGCCTTTCCGCGCAGAACTGCTGCCATGAGTCGGAAACCTGACGAATCACCGTGGCACCACCAGCAGGCAGGGGCGGCGCGCGCGATGCCCCTGCAACACGAGGCTGGTTCGACCCGCGGCGCGCTACTCATCCTAGCGCTGCTCGGCAGCTTGGGGTGCGGTGGCTGCGACTCGAATGGCCCTTCCGCGCGCCCGGTGGACGGTGGCGCAGATGCAACGGGCAACGGCGGCGCGGGTGGGCACCTCACTGACGCCAGCCCTAAACCAGACGCCCACCCTGACGCAGCTCGCGACGCGGACGTGAGCTACGGCGGCGCGAAGCCGCTTCTGGACGCCAGCGTGGACTTGGATGCCGGTAGCCTCCCGGACTGTGGTCCAGGCTGCCGGTTGGCGCTCAAGGTGCGCGTCTTCCACGCCGCCTGGGGCCACGGCCACAGCACCCGCTGGGTGGCGGACACTAACCCAGACTTGCTGGCCTTTGCCGAGGTGGGATCGGATCAGACCTGGATCGTCCACCAACCCTCCACCTTCGCACGCGTCAACGGTGACCACATCGCTCACTTTGGCTTCGACTCTTGGCCCAAAGGCGAGATCGCCGTGATCAACGCAGCCGAGCGCACTCGCCGCGTCTACCACACCTTCGAAGACTCCAGGGAACATGGCTTCTCGGAGTTGACACTCACCGACAAGCACGTGATTTGGTCGGAGCGGAGGGGGCTGTTCAAGGCCAACCTGGAGACCGGCGCGATCAGCCAGCTGAACAACCGCCCACTCGATTGCCGCGAGGGTTGCACCGCCCAGGGCGCCATCTACTGCGTCAACACCAACACTGGACGCGTCGACCGCATCGACGAAGAGACAGGTGAGCTAACCCACCTGGACGATGGCGGCGCACTCCAAGTGGCAGGAGGCTGCTCCCCCGACCGAAAGAAGATCGTGTGGGTCGACCACCGGCCACCAGGCGAGCCCTCAGGCTACATGGGCTACCGTGGCGCCGCGGAGATCTACCTCCATGATATCCCCACAGGAAAAACCGAGCGCCTCACCTTCGACTCACCGGCCAACGGGGTAGCTAAAATCAACGCTGTGGTGGGGACGGACTGGGTGATGTGGCGCGAGCCCTGCCCCACCTGCGCCAAAACCTACCCAACAGCCAGCGGGCTGGACTACGCGGCCACCCGCCACGTCCGGCTCGACCTCGCCACCCGCAAGAAGTGCACCCGCGAGGGCTTCCAGATCGGCTACCCCTCGCTCCACGGTCACCACCTTTACGGTTATTGGAGCGACGGTACCCACATGTACCTGGTCGATCTGGACCTCGACCACCCAAACATCGGCTGGGTCTGTGACGACTGAGGCATCGCCGCCTCGCACCCGCTTCCCGTAAGGTCAGGATGATGCGCGCGGCGGTCACACTGGGGAACTGGGAGGAGGGCGCCCTCCGCGGCGCCTTCTTCGCCCACGAGCTCAACGTGCTGCCGGGCGTCCACCTGCACCACGTGCCTTTCCGCGCGGAACTGCTGCCATGAGTCGGAAACCTGACGAATCACCGTGGCACCACCAGCAGGCAGGGGCGGCGCGCGCGATGCCCCTGCAACACGAGGCTGGTTCGACCCGCGGCGCGCTACTCATCCTGGCGCTGCTCGGCAGCTTGGGGTGCGGTGGCTGCGACTCGAATGGCCCTTCCGCACGCCCGGTC
>JAHBVY010000013.1 GCA_019637265.1 Polyangiaceae bacterium
CTGGGTGCGCCTGGCGCGCCCGGGAGAGCCAGCAGACGCGCTGACGGAGCGCTACGGCGGCCGCTGGTACCACAAGGCGCTGCACCTCGACACCGCCGACCGCGTCAAGACGGCCTCGAGTGGCGCCCAGAGCCCGGAGTTTCTGGTGGGCGGCGAGAGCAAGGTCACGCTGCACTACTCGGAGCGCGGCACCGTGAAGCAGGTGACCAGCAGCTACGGCACGCTGGTGAGTGAGGTGCACAGGGCTGCCGATGGCCTGCACGAGCACATCACCTACGGCGACCTGGCCGCGACGACGACCCAATTCAACTACGACACCCGGCGGCGGCTCAGCACGGTGCAGACCTACCGCGGGCCCCCCGCGCTGTGGACGACCCCGAGCGGCTCCTACACCCCGCCGGCTGGGTCTCCGAGCACGCTCCAGCTCGTCCTCCAGAATGACCATTTTAGTTATGATGTGGTGGGTAACCCCACCCAGATTTCAGACCTAAGGAACCCTGATGAGTGGCCGGCGGGCGCGAAGCCGGTCACCCGTCAGATGCAGTACGACGACCTGTATCGGCTGACGCGGCAGGACATCGGTTACACGGCGGTCGATGGGCAGCCAGCGGACCAAGACGACGCCTGGATAGACCCTCATGAGGGCTTGCCGGACCCACGGCGAGCGGAGGCCGCTCCGAGGCAGTCCTTTCCGGAGAGAGCCCGCTACCAGACCTGGGCCTACGACTGGCTAGGTAACCTGACTGACAGCGGCGATGACGCCGATGGCTTCTACGACCGCAGCCTCGGCGCAGCGGAGCACGGCCCGGTCAGCGGCCGAGCCTACCAGCTCCAGCGCGCCGACAACCGCGCGACCGGCAGCCCCCGGCAAGGCGCGCTGCGGACCAGCTACGACCTGACAGGCAACCTGACCGAGCTGCGCGTCGACCGCGACGGCCCCTGCATCCCCGCGGGGCACTGCGCCCAGGTCTACCGCTACGCCTGGGACGAGGTGGGTCGCCTGGTCACAGCCCGCCGCTGGGACGCGGCGAGCCTCGACGTCGAGGACACTGCCGCCCCTGCCGGGCCCGCGGCGGTGGAGCTGCACTATGGCTACGACGCAAACGACCAAAGGGTCAGCAAGCGTGCGGTGGACCCCGCTGGGGAGCAGAGCTTTACGCTCTACATCTTCGACAGCCTGGAGCTGCGGCGCACGGCGTACCTGCCACTGGAGGAGGACTACGCGCTGAACGCGGAGACGGAGGTGGTCTACCTCCTGGCCGGCTCCGCCAGGCTGGCGAGGCTCGCCTACGAGGCTCCCGGCAGCGTGCCCTCGTCAGGTGGCGAGACGGTGCACGTCTTCCTTGAGCTGGGAGACCATCTGGGCAGCACTAACACGGTGCTGGACTTGGCCACCAGTGAATTGGTGGAGAAGAGCACCCACTACGCCTACGGAGGCATCGAGAGCGACTACCGGCCCACGAGGTGGAACAGCTTTAGGGAAGACTACAAGTTTACCGGTAAAGAGGAGGACATCGAGGTTGGCCTAGTCTACTTCGGAAAGCGCTTCTATGCGCCGGCGCTGCAGCGCTGGGCGAGCCCAGACCCGCTGACCGTGCATGGCTTGGGGGCGGACCCGAATCTGTACGCCTATGTCAGCGGGCAGGTGCTGAAGAGCGTCGACCCGTTGGGGCTTGAGAGGTGTAAACCTAGCCCTGATGGTAAAATGACACTATGCGAGGCGACCCAATCGTTGACCGCGAACTATCTCCGAACGCTCTACCCCGTTATTGGGACTACAGAGCGTGTTTTCCAGGGGGCGGGCGCCACTGCGGAGGCGGTGGCAAAGCGGGATCCGCTGAAAGCTGCTCACGAAATGTGGAGCGCCATGGAAGACACAGCCATGGTCGGGACAGGGGGCGTGAAAGCACTTTGGAATGCCGGCGTCAGTCATGTAAAGGACCTGGATACAAAGGCCAAGATAATAACGGGTCAGAGCGATGACATAGTTCGCGACGGTGTGTCAGTGGCCAACAAGGCTACCAATGATCTTGTCTTTGTAGTTAGCGTAGTAGCCATTCCAATTCCCAAGGGTTCTGCTGCCCCGAAGGGAGGCTCAGGCAGTTGGTTAGCCACCAAGGAGCCAAAGACACCCAATCCACCACCTACCAAGGTAGATACAACCCCAACTCCACTATCGAAGGCCCCACCGTCAGTCGCGTCAGGTTCCGTGCCGGCAGGCGCGACAGCAGGCGGGAAGGACACTACCAAGCTGACCGGAAAGGGTGGACGGGCAGGCGGGGGGACGCTGTCGACGGCTGCCCAGCGGTCAATACGCTCGCTTGAGGCGAGGCTCGCTGAACACGAGCGTAAGCTAGCTGCCTACATAGAGAACCCGTTCGCGTTCGACAATCGAGGCGATCTGGCAAGGAATGCAGGTCGTCCAGAGGTGCAGCAGCGAATCATTGACGGCAGAATACGCCATCTCGAGGGCGAGATTAGAAATTTTCAACAACAGATTGAACAGCTTCACTCTGGCAAGGTAGATCCATGAAGATACAAATCGATATTCTAAAGGATTCGCTCAATAAGCTGTTGGACTACACTAAAGAGGCGCACGGGGAGACTGTGGATATAGATGCCGATCTCTATTGGTTCGTGCCAAGAGATATGCTCGTCGAGCCGGCTGTAGTGCCGAGCGAACTCACTCTCGGGTCTCTGGAAGATGATTGGCAGCAGATTTCTGCAATAGGGGACGGCGCAAGAGAGCCGATTGGGTATGGTCTCGTTTGGGCATCAGCTGTGCTCCGCGCAGTCGGCGATCGGACCTTGTGACATCATCTATTACCGCTTTCTTGAGAACTGGAGCTATATTGAGGTGATTCTGTCCTCTGGAGCGTGGAACACGCTCCTTCCTGGGGGCGAGCGGCCGTGTTGCTACTTCAACTATAGTGCCTCCCGCACCCTCTCGAGCGCCTCAGGCAACCGCCGCATGACCACCTGCGCCTCGATGCGGAGCACGCGGTACCCGAGGCGCTGGAGCTTCCTATCCCGCCGGGCATCTGCCGCCCGCTGCTGCTGATGGTGAGCACCATCGACCTCGACGATGAGCTTGCTCTTGGCGGCGACGAAGTCACAGATGTACCCTGCGATGGTCACTTGGCGACGGAATGCGACCCCATCGAGCTTTCGGCTGACGAGCGCCGCCCAGAGGAGCGCCTCCGGCGGCGATGGGTCATGGCGCATGGTGGCGGCACGGGAAGCAAGCAAGGCGGCGCGTTTGGCGGCGTAACTCATGGTTCTCTCCGGAGCCCAGCCGAGCGGCTGGGCTTCGCGCCCCGCCGCGCAGGCGCGGTGCCAGGCTCCCACCCTAAGGAGCCAAGCAGCACCCGCCTGGCGCTGCGGTTGCGCGCCCCAAGCGGAGCCCAGCCGCGCGGGCTTCGCGACGTACCCCTCGCCGAGGGCGACCCGCAATGAATGCCGTGCGGAAAAACGCCGCACGTCCACCACGCCCCATCCCCGCGGGCCTGCTGGCCAGCACCACCCTGCTCGCCCTCTCACAGCGCGCCACGCCCACTCCCCCCACACGCCCGAGCACCCTCGACCCGCGTCAAGCCCGGCGGGCTCCGCACACCAAACAAGAGCGTAACCCTCACCAATCACGCCCACCCCGCCATCGCCTGCAAGAGCTCTGGCGCTCCCTCCAAGCGCTCGTCCTCACATTAGTCATTCTGACGTCCCATGTTCACCCGGCAGCCATCGGCTTACTCTCGGCAGACCCCTCCCATGGCCGCCCGCAGGGGGCCTTGGCCCCCGAGGACGGACATCGGGGAGGGGTAGGACGCGCGCAGGCCCATGGGGCCGAGCACGGAACGGGGTGGGCAACCCAAGACCCACACGAGGGCCTGCCTGACCCGCGGCGAGCAGAAGCTGCCCCGAGGCAGTCCTTCCCGGAGAGGGCTCGCTACCAGACCTGGGCCTACGACTGGCTCGGTAATCTGACTGACAGTGGGGACGACGCCGATGGCTTCTACGACCGCAGCCTGGGCGTCGCCGAGCACGGCCCGGTCAGTGGCCGAGCCTACCAGCTCCAGCGCGCCGACAACCGCGCGACGGGGAGCCCTAGGCAAGGCGCGCTGCGAACGAGCTACGACCTGACAGGCAACCTGACCGAGCTGCGCGTCGACCGCGACGGCCCCTGCATCCCCGCGGGGTACTGCGCCCAGGTCTACCGCTACGCCTGGGACGAGGTGGGTCGCCTCGTCACCGCCCGCCGCTGGGACGCGGCGAGCCTCGACGTCGAGGACACTGCCGCCCCTGCCGGGCCAGCTGCGGTGGAGCTGCACTACGGCTATGACGCCAATGACCAGCGGGTCAGCAAGCGCGCCGTCGACCCAGCAGGAGAGCAGAGCTTTACGCTCTACGTTTTCGACAGCTTGGAGCTGCGCCGCACCGCGTACCTGCCGCTGGAGGAGGACTACGCCCTCAACCCGAGCACCGAGGTCATCTACCTCCTAGCCGGCTCCGCCAGGCTGGCGAGGCTCGCCTACGAGGCTCCCGGCAGCGTGCCCTCGTCAGGCGGCGAGACGGTGCACGTGTTTCTGGAGCTGGGAGACCACCTGGGCAGCACCAACACGGTGCTGGACTTGGCCACCAGTGAATTGGTGGAGAAGAGCACCCACTACGCCTACGGAGGCATCGAGAGCGACTACCGGCCGACGAGGTGGAACAGCTTTAGAGAAGACTACAAGTTTACTGGGAAGGAAGAGGACATCGAGGTCGGCCTTGTCTACTTTGGGAAGCGCTTCTATGCGCCGGCGCTGCAGCGCTGGGCGAGCCCCGACCCGCTGACCGTGCATGGCTTGGGGGCAGACCCGAATCTGTACGCTTACGTCAGCGGACAGGTGCTGAAGAGCGTCGACCCGTTGGGGCTTGACCTGTGGGATGCTTTGGGTGGGTTTATTGATAAACTCATTATCAGCCCACTTGTAGATACCGCAAAGAGCATCAAGGAAAATCTGATTGCGAACGGTCAGCGACGAGCTGAGATGTCCCCCGGGGCAGCAGGCACGGAGATCTTGTATGACGCGACTTTAGGGCGTGCTACCGACGAGATAATAGGATTTGGTGAGTTTGTAGCCGAGTTAGCGTCTGGCCTTTGGAGCCTTCCTGAAGATCTTATCAAGGTCGCCACAGGTGACTTCTCAAGTGACCGGGCTCGCGGCGAAGCTGCAGCTAAGCCTGCTGCGACCTTGATAGATGCCGCAGCTGTTGGTACCGGATTACCCGGCTTGGTGAGGGGCATCTTCAGGGGGGTGCTGAGGGGAGCAGCAAGAGCCGCAACCAAGGGCGCAACCAAGGGCGCAACCAAGGGCGCAACCAAGGGCGCAACCAAGGGCGCAACCAAGGGCGCAACCAAGGGCGCAACCAAGGGTGCTACGAATGAACCCCCAACAAAGGTATCCACAGGGGTAACATCACCGAAGCCCAAGGGGCCAGCGCAAGAGGCAACAGGGGCGGGTGAAGGAGGTCTAGCAGGTTTGGTCGGGAAGGGGGGGGAGTCCGCGAAGGCCCCGCAGAACCTTTTCTATATAGAAAACGGTGTGCGACGTTCGCTTGTTCTGCGAAATGCTGGGATATCCGAGATCCCTGCAACTGTTTTCCGGCCCGGGTTTCGCCCAATTAATATTACATTACGACTCGACCAGCTAATGTCACCCAAGCTGTCCATTCCCATGGACTCTCGCTACCTGATGATTCAGCCTCCAATTCACACACCCATTCAGGTGCAACCCCTGGGGTTGCCAGGTCAGATGCCGTCCATTCCGCTCATGAATGTCACATTTGATTAATCATGATTGACACCGAACTACAACTGCGGCTATTGTTTATCTTACACCGGGCGTGGATTGAGGCCAGGATGCTGGCGCAACGCAACGCGTGGCAGCAGCTGCATGACCTTGCTGACGCGGTCGAGACTATTCCTGCCGCTATGTCCAGATGGTCTGACAGAGATCTCGAAGCAACTCGATTTAACCTGTCGGTTTATGAGTCAAAGTACCCGGGGAACGCATTTCAATATACGTGCTATCTTGATATGGCGGTTTTGCCGCAGTTCTAATTTCCGGGACCGCCCTTTGTTTAGGCTGGGCTGGTCCCGATTCGGTGGGCACCGCGTGGTAATCACGATTCGGCAGGCACCGTTCACTGCAGTACGCCCCAAGCTCTCAGTCAAGCCTTCTCCGGATTAGCAATATGGAGCTTATTCGCTGGGTGCTGGGAATTGTCTGCTGTTTCGGATTTCTGTGGATCGGTGCTCTAAACTGGGCTGTTTTCTGGTTGGGTCATGTCCGGCGCGTGAGCGCGCCTTCTTGGACACCATTGCTGGCTGGACTACTTGGTGTAGCCGCGATGCTGTTGCTGCCTCTGGATTTGGCGAGATTCTGGTGGGTGCCGCTCGTAGTTGACTGGGGATCGGCGCCGGCCATTATTATACATGGAGTCCGATGGTTTCTGGCTATGAAGTCGGGATAGGACGGACGAGACCGCAAGTGACTGCCTCACAAAGGAGGCGCATCCAGCGCCTTCCGCACCCTTTCCAACGCCTCAGGCAACCGCCGCATGACCAGCTGCGCCTCGATGCGAAGCACACGGTATCCAAGGCGCTGGAGCTTCCTATCCCGCCGGGCATCCGCCGCTCGCTGCTGCTGATGGTGAGCACCATCGACCTCGACGATGAGCTTGCACTTGGCAGCGACGAAGTCACAGATGTACCCTGCGATGGTCACTTGGCGACGGAATGCGACCCCACCGAGCTTACGGCTGACGAGCGCCGCCCAGAGGGTAGCCTCCGGCGGCGAGGGGTCATGGCGCATGGTGGCGGCACGGGAAGCGAGCAAGGCGGCGCGTTTGGTGGCGTAACTCATGGTTTCTTCCGAAGCCCAGCAGAGCGGCTGGGCTTCGCGTCCCCTCGCGCAGGCGCGGTGCCAGGCTCCCACCCTGAGGAGCCAAGCAGCACCCGCCTGGCGCTGCGGTTGCGCGCCCCAAGCGGAGCCCAGCCGCTCGGGCTTCGGTCCCCGTCCTACGCAGAGGGCGACCCGCAATGAATGCCGTGCGGAAAAATACCGCACGTCCATCTATCCCCACAGGTCTTCTGGCTAGCGCCACCCTGCTCGCCCTCTCGCAGCGAGGCACGCCGACTCCCTCCACACGCCAGAGCACTCTCGCGCCACGTCAAGCCCACCGAAGCCGACACACCAAACAAGAGCGCAACCCTCACCAATCACGCACACCCCGCACCGCCACCCGCCTGCAAGAGCTCTGGCGGTCCCTCCAAGCGCTCGTCCTCACATTAGTCATCCTGACGCCCCATATTCACCCGGCAGCCATCGGCCTGCTCTCGGCAGACCCCTCCCATGGCCGCCCGCAGGGGGCCTTGGCCCCCGAGGGCGGACATCGGGGAGGGGTAGGACGCGCGCAGGCCCAAGGGGCCGAGCACGGAACGGGGTGGGCAACCCAAGACCCGCACGAGGGCCTGCCTGACCCGCGGCGAGCAGAAGCTGCTCCGCGGCAGTCCTTTCCGGAGAGGGCCCGCTACCAGACCTGGGCCTACGACTGGCTAGGTAACCTGACCGATAGCGGCGATGACGCCGATGGCTTCTACGACCGCAGCCTCGGCGCAGCGGAGCATGGCCCGGTCAGTGGCCGAGCCTACCAGCTCCAGCGCGCCGACAACCGCGCGACCGGCAGCCCCAGGCAAGGCGCGCTGCGGACTAGCTACGACCTGACAGGTAATCTGACCGAGCTGCGCGTCGACCGCGACGGCCCCTGCATCCCCGCCGGGCACTGCGCCCAGGTCTACCGCTACGCCTGGGACGAGGTGGGTCGCCTGGTCACCGCCCGCCGCTGGGACGCGGCGAGCCTCGACGTCGAGGACACTGCCGCTCCCGCTGGCCCCGCCGCGGTGGAGCTGCACTACGGCTACGACGCCAACGACCAAAGGGTCAGCAAGCGCGCCGTGGACCCCGCGGGAGAGCAGAGCTTTACGCTCTACGTCTTTGATAGCCTGGAGCTGCGCCGCACCGCGTACCTGCCGCTGGAGGAGGACTACGCCCTCAACCCAAGCACCGAGGTCATCTACCTCCTAGCCGGCTCTGCGCGGCTAGCGAGGCTCGCCTATGAAGCTCCTGGCAGCGTGCCGTCTTCGGGCGGCGAGACGGTGCACGTCTTCCTGGAGCTGGGAGACCATCTAGGCAGCACCAACACCGTGCTGGACCTGGCCACCAGTGAATTGGTGGAGAAGAGCACCCACTACGCCTACGGAGGCATCGAGAGCGACTACCGGCCCACGAGGTGGAACAGCTTTAGAGAAGACTACAAGTTTACTGGGAAGGAAGAGGACATCGAGGTTGGCCTAGTCTACTTTGGGAAGCGCTTCTACGCGCCGGCTCTGCAGCGCTGGGCGAGCCCTGACCCGCTGACCGTGCACGGCTTGGGAGCGGACCCCAACCTGTACGCTTACGTCAGCGGGCAGGTGCTGAAGAGCGTGGACCCGTTGGGGCTGGAGAAGACTCGAGGAGGGGAAAAGGAGCCTGCGAAGACCACGCGCGAGGAGGCTGGCAAGAGGCTATTTAAGGCAATTCTGAACGTTGCGATGCCCGTCATTCCAATGGGAGACGCCATACGTGAGCAGACCAAAGCGAGCATAGAGGCTGCGCGAAAAGGCGATGTGCCAGCTGCCATCTACGAAGCGTCGAAGGGTGCAGAAGATGCTTTTGGTGTGGGAACAGGCAATCTCGAGTCGACCGGAAGGCTGCTGATCAACGAGGCAAAAGCCACAAAGCTACAGTTTACCCTTTCACAGAGCGAGGATCTTTGGGGCGACGTTGCGACTATAGGCGAACAGAGGCTGTACGGCGGGGCCGCAGTAGTCAGCACGGCTGCTGGCGCAAGAATGCCTATCAAGGTCACCTCCGGGGCTCGTGCCTCTGGGCGCAGTAAGGGCGGAGGCGGCGCCAAGGGCGGGGTGAATCCACCGAGTGGGACGGCAGATGCCGCGCCAGTCGCACCCACCGAGGCGACCCCAACGGGTGGGCCAAGAGGCACCGCCGGCTTAACCGGTGGACAGGGAGAAGTGCCCGCACCTAGATCCGTGGGGGCCGCGGAGTCGTCTTTCTCGATTGCTAGCAGAGGTGGGAGGCACGCTGGGTTTCTGAAGCGTGCGAGATCAATGTCACGAGTTGAACTTGAGCGAACAGCGCGGAGTTTGCAGAAAGGGATTGAGAAGCACGAGGGTTTTCTCGATAACCCGGCACAGCACGTTCCGAACTGGAATAAGCTGCGGCCTGAGCACCAGCAGAGTCTTATCGGTCACTGGCAGAAAGAGATCGCAACCTTTGCTGAGCAGCAATCGATCGTCCTGCAACTGTTGAGGTAGATGATGAGCAGTGCGTACGCTGGCTATATTCGAGATGTCGTATATCTATTGCGCGAGAAAGCCGCTGAGATAGCTAGTGAGAACCAAAGGAATGAGTCGCCTTTCGATGAGGGCCGGGAGGCAGCTTATCGCGAGGTGCTCGCGATAATGCAAAATCAGGCAGATGTCTTTGGTGTGCCCAAGAACAAGATCTGCCTTGACGGATTCGATGCGCTTGTCGGAGCCGTGGGCCCACCAAGGCCGAGACCGCCCAGTGCGGATTAGGCGTCCGATAGCTGGCGCGCTACTGCCGTAGAGTTGAATCGAGCGCAGCCACTGCAGCTATTGGAATATGCATCGACAAGACTCCAGGCAGGGACTTTCTGGTGAGAATTTGTGGCGGATCATTCAATCTGGTATAGTGCCAAGCGCCAAATTCCGCGGACAGGGGGGCCTCACGGCAGAATGGACCCGCCACTCATTCTAGAACCAAAGCGTGGCAAGGGACCAAGCGCAACGCCTAAGGTGCCGCGTAAGCCGCGCCCTGGTGAGCTTCCGAAAGGGTACGAGCCATGAGTGAATTTGGCCCAATCATAGCAGCAACACGACTCTGGCCGGAGCAGGACGCTACGGGATTCGGCTACTTTGACTTTCTGCATGCGTGTAGCGCGCTGCGGCAGGCACTATTCTACTCAGGGCTATTCTGGCCGCGGTTTGAGGAGCACTACGATATGATCTTCTTGGAGGGGACCATTGAGGACGAGTCGGACAAGCAGCGCGTACAAGATGCTCTAATCAAGTACGAGGGCAGCCGAATGATAACTGAGCAAGATTTTAACACAATCGAGATTCCTTGGCTGTTTGGAGGATACGCAAGTGAAACGACGGATGAGGAGGAAGCTTTTCTTGCGTCTCAAATATGCGCTCTTCTTGAGAACTGGGGCCACGGTTGAGGGGGGATCGGTGGCCTCTGGAGGGCCAAACGAGTTCGTCCTTGGGGGTGGCGGTACCGCGTAGCCGAGGCGAATGTCTTTGTAGGCGCGCTGCCCCATCGACACCGGACCATCCGGCTGTTCTTCTTCGCTTCCACCAGAGGAATCGGGAGGAACAGGAATGGGACAGCGCAGCAGGATTCTGACACAGATCGTAGGGTTTCCGGGCTTCAGTGATGGTTGAGCGCTAAGAACGGGGATGGCGGGTCGTGCCGGAACGAGTGGCGAGGGCGCGCCGCCATCTTGCAGCCTGGAGATCACGCTGAGGCGTCGGTGGTCGCCGCGGTGCGCGAAGTGTGGTGCCATCGGGGGCCGCGCCATGAGCAGCTCGCGCGCCGCTGGCGAGATCTGCCCGTGGGCGGGGCGTGAGGTGACTTTCTTGTCTACGCCGCCGATCCGCGTTGACTGCAAACGATGTCGCGGCCACTCCGTCGAGCAGCTGAGCTGGGCTGAGCCACATCAGCGGCAAACCAAGCGCTTCCAGCAGCACGTCGTTGGATGCGTTCTCGATGCCAGTGCTGCATGTCACCCAGCAGTACGGACTCGACTGGAGCACGGTTCGACGCGCGGAGTGTGCGGCGATCGGGCGGTGGGAGAGGACGCGTCCGCAACCCCACGCTCACGAAGGTCGGGATCGATGAAGTGGCTCGGCCGCCGCCACCGCAGGAAGCACAAGTTCGTCACCATCATCAGCGACCTCGAGTCCGGGGAGCCCGTCTGGTGGGGGCTATGGACGCAGCGAGGTCACGGTGGCAACCTGGCTGGCGTCTCTCTTGAGGAGCAGAAGGGCGATTCGCGTCGTGGCTGCTGACATGCATCGGCCCTTCTTCAATACCATTCGCGGCGACGATATTGCTCGCAAAAGGTCCCGTTCGTCCACGACCCGTTTCACGTCAAGCGGGCCGGGAGGCGGTTTCCGAGCTGCCGCTCGATCTTCTTCCGTGCAGGCCCTACGCTGCGCTGTCGGAGTGTGGCACGCGGTGGCTCGTGCTTCGGCCCTGGGAACGGGTGAAGGAGGACGACCGCAAACGGCTGACCCAGGTCTTCAGGCTGAACGGCAAGCTCGCCCGCGTATCAGGTACTTGAGGAGCTGCGGCTGGTCCTTCGCGCACCAGACAGGGCCTCGATCACGGCAGGGCTCATGCATCCTCCGACGCACGGAGCGACGCGCCAACATCCCCATGCGCAAACTTCGACTCGCTTGGACGACACTGGCACGAGATCATCGCGCTTGCCGAACATCGTCCACCGACCGGCCACATTGAGGCTCTCAGCAACAACTGGGGAGCCTCTCGTACGTCGAGGACGCGGCTATCGTGATCACCAGCATCTCTTCCGCAAGCTCCGCTTCATGGTTGCCAACCCAGTGCGTACTGACGATGGTGTGAAGCGCTTCCTAGCTCTCGGCCTCCCCACGCCCCACCGGAGGGCCTCATGACGCCCCCGGAGACCGGCGCGGCGCTCGCTAGTGGGACGTTTACTCGATCCCAGCGCTGCGAGCGCCGTGACGGGCGGCCAGAAACTACGCTATCCATTGGCCCCACTTTCCCAGAAGAGCCAAAAGTGCCTCCTGGCTACAATGTGGACCACGTCAAACCGCTATCGATTGGAGGACCTGATACTCCGGCCAATATGAGGCTTATAGATATTGAGACACACAGAACACACCATCGCTATTACCGTCCGTGGGAATAATGCAGAACTCTCTGACAACCAAGAAGATGCTTGTCGCCTTCGATCCAGATGATCCCAATAAGGCGTCATCTGACTTTCTTGTGCCAATCGCCGACAATGATGACTTTACCTTTTGGGGTACCAGATCAAGGCTGGCCGTTGATTTGGGGATAGTGGTTTTCGTTGGCCGCAAGTTGACGACCAACGACATCTTTGCGCGCCTGATCGATAGCCCCCTGTGTCAGAGGAGTTGTCCGGGTTCCTGGTCCCCCAAATTTGGGACCAGGGACCGTTCTTTCCTCCTTGGGAGCGGAGCAAGGCATGACGGGTGAATTCATACAGTGAGGCATTCAAGTCGAAGATGGTGCAGCGGATGTTGGGGCCGGAGGCGGTGAGCCAGACGGCGCTCTCAGCTCAGACCGGCATCGCTCAGGGGACGCTTTCCCGGTGGGTCCGAGCGGCCCGAGGTACGATTAGGCCCATGCCGCCCTCCTCCAGCACCCCACCTCCGTCCTCTCGAACCGCGCGCCGCACGGGGACTGGAGCGCCGCGGAACGGCTACGCGTTCTGGGCGAGACCTGGCAAGCTCAAGGACGACGGCTCCGGTGCGTACCTTCGTCGTGAGGGCCTCCACAGGGCCTGCCCTGGACGAGTGGCGCGCTGCTGCCCTCGAGGGCCTCGCCCCGCTCGCTCAGCGCGTGCCAGAGCTCGGCAGACCAGAAGCGTGTTAGCGAGCTTGAGCGCGGAAGCTGAGGCGGAAAGACAGGGCGCTCGCCGGGCGGCGGCACTGCTCGTGCTCAAAAAGTCCAGGCTATCTGGGGGGACGAGGACGACTCCACGGACCCGAGGAGCGACAGTGACCATCGCGCTCATTGACGAGGCTGTCGCCGACGGCGCGAGGGTGAAGGAGGCCACGAAGCTCATCGGCATCACACGTCGCACGCTCACGTTGGCGCGCGCAGGGCGGCGGCAGGGACAAGCGCCGCGAGGCGGCTTCCTCGCCAGCGCACAAGCTCACGACGGAGGAGCACCAGAACATCCTGGACACGGTCCGCAACCCCGAATTTTGCGACCTTTCCGACCGACGAATCGTGCCGCTCCTGGCCGACCCAGAACAAGTACATCAGCAGCAAAGTCCACCTTCTACCGCGTGTGCCGCGAGGCCGAGCTCGCGCATCGGGGTCACGCTCATACAGAGCCGGAAGCCAAGGAACACCGCGCCTACGCCCCCAACCAGGTCTGGTCGTGGGACATCACCTACCTGCAGGCTCTCCCGTCAGAGAACGTACTTTATCTGTACATGATCGTCGACGTCTACAGCCGCACGGAATCGTCGGCTGGCAGGTCGAGCAGGAGGGAGAGCACCACCCACTCCTCCGCGTTGATCAGCGACGCCACCCGCGCCGAGCAGGTCGACCTAAGCAGCTCGTCCTGCACGCTGACAATGGCGGTCCGATGAAGGGCTCCACGATGCTCGCGACGCTCCAGCGCCTGGGCGTCATACCTCCTTCAGCCGCCCTGCAGTGAGCGACGACAACCCCTACGCGAGGCTCTGTTCCGCACGCTCAAGTACCGCCCTGGGTACCCCCGGAAGCCCTTCGCGACCATCGAGGCTTGGATGCGCTTGGGGTCGCTAGCTTCGTTGCTTGGTACAACAATGAGCATCTGCACAGCGGCATCCGCTACGTCACGCCCAGCGACCGCCACGCCGGCCGCGATAAGGCCGTCCTCGCGGGGCGAGACAAAGTCTACCGCCGCGCGCAGCGCCAGCACCCCCGCCGATGGAGCGGCAAGACCCGCAACTGGCGGCCTGTTGGCGCCGTCTACCTCAACCCTGCCAAACGCACGAATCATACCACCCCACTCGCTAGGACAGCATCTTCATGAATGGGGTAGACAACTCCATTGACACACACCGATAGCGGCCGTGTGATTCCATCAGTTACTGATGCCCTTGGCGCAATTTCGGACTACATCAAACAGCTAAATGGGCTAAAGATCGGCCAAGTTGTGATGATATCCGGCGATGCTTCTGGAAATGGGTTCTCCCTGCAACAAGTGAAGTCGCCGAAGTCAACAAGCCGCCCTTTGCCTTGATCCTCGCATTTGGCCGCGTCTGTACAATGTGACCCACTGACGATTCGGACATGGGCTTGTATGTGCCTCAGGGTAGTCATGCCTGACGCTGAACTACAACTGCGGCTATTGTTTATCTTACACCGGGCGTGGATTGAGGCCAGGATGCTGGCACAACGTGACCGATCAGCGACACCGGGATGCACCCCGCGCCTGAGTGTGCCTCCCGCCGCAGCCAGCGGCCCCCAACCCCTCAGCCGCCCAGCGTCAGCTTAAACGCCGCTGGCGCAGCTCGCTCACCGGCAGGCCGAAGCGCTCGCGGTGCGTACCCAAGCGCTCGAAGGCCCAGGCGAGGTACTGCTCGAAATTCACGCCCATGGTGCGACAGGTCGCGGAGACGCCCAGCAGCACGCAGGCTCGGTGCGCCCCCTCGGTGCTGCCCGCGAAGAGCATGTTCGGGCGCAGCCCGGCGACGTGTTGAAACCGCCGCTCGGTGGCAGGTTGTCGAAGCGGCACCTCTGGATCCTCGAGCGCAGCAGCGCTTCCGGTGCCGATCGTAGTATCCGATCGCCTGCGCCAGGGCTCACTCGGCAACAAGCCTGGGGCGTGGCCGCCCGCCACTCGTCAAGCTCATGGCGATCGGCCCGGCGCGCTCGCGGCGCCGCGCGAGCAGCGCCTTCCCGTGAGCGCGCTTCCTTCCAGGCGTCTTCCTCGACGCCGTACATCACGCCGATGAACTTCCCCTCCCTCGAGCGCGGCGCTGGCTGCGTCGCCTCCGCGTCCCGGAACCTCCGACGCGCGTGGGCGTTGCAGCCCGCTTCGAGCACGTGCTCACCGTACCGCCATTCAGGCGTCGCTCAGCGATCCGCATTGAGCGTCCCGCGGAAACCAGCGAGCTTGCTCTCCGTGCCCTCGCCATCGCGTCGCCGCGTACTGAAACACCACGGCTTCATGGTTGTGAAACTGCTCAAGGTAGCCGTTATGAGCTTCGGGCAAACCTTCACCAGCACCTTGAGGCCGTCGCGTCCGTCGCCATCCAACGCCCAGCAAGCAGCTGCTTCCAGTGGTAGCCATCGATCGCCGCGAGCGAATCAGCAGCGCGCTCCACGCTGACCAGCGTGCTCATCGCCATGGCGATGCCGCGCTCTTTGAGATCGCGGCGCACGCGTCGAGCGGCACGAGCAGCGAGAACTTCTGATGCATCAGCCAAGCGAGCCACTCTCCGTGATCTTCGAGCGTGGAAACGGCGCGGGCAGTATTACCGGGAGTCATCACGCTCGCCACACTTCCGGCAGCGGCAAGTGACACGCGTGACGACGCGCCGCCGCTGGTGCTCCTTGACGACGTGCAGCTTCTCTTCAGTCACCTCGTCTACCTGATCGAGCGCTGCTTCACCGCAGTGGTCGCAGGCTGTGGGCCTCAGGTGGTGCACCTCTTCGGGCAGGTGCTTTGGCAGCGGCTTGCGCCCCGTGGGCTTGGCGCGCTGCTTGGGCTTCTTCGGCTCGAGCGGCTTCTCGGGTGGGCGCGGACGATTCTCGAACGCCTTGCGCTCTGCCTCAGTCAACGTCGCTGGCGCGACGGGTTTCGGGATCGGGGGTTTGCCTTTTTTGCGCTCAACGGCGGCGATAAGCTCAGCGATCCGCTCCGTCAGCGCCACCAGCTGCTCAGTCTGGCTCTCAACGAGCTTCCGCAGTCGTGCATTTTCCGCACGGATGACACTCAGCTCCGCGTCGCGCCTGGCGAGCTCAGCGAGGTAGTCCGCGGTGGTCACGGGCGCTACCCGATCACACCTGATCTTGGATGTCGATCCCCTATCGACGCGAAGTGCTCTCCGCGCGGAACCACCCCTGCCTGGCGACGGTGAAGTCGATGCCGGCGAGCAGGGAGGCGAAGGCCGCGCCGTTGATGGCGACCGTTTTCTCGTCGCCGCTCAGCCTCGGGAGCTGGAAGCTGCCCTGCTCGAGCCGCTTGCTGAGCAGGCACCAGCCCGAGCCATCGAACCACAGCGCCTTGGCGAGCCGTCGTCGCCGATTGAAGAACAAGTAGACGTGCCCACTCACCGGATCGAGCCCAAGCGCTCGAACAGCGCCCGCCAGCCCATCGAACGACCGACGCATGTCGCACGGCTCCACCGCCACGAACACGCGCCACGTCGGCGGCAAGCTCAGCACGCGCGCAGCGCTCTCACGAGCCGCGCCAACGTGGCGGCGCGGAACGAGTCATCCACCTCGATGCGCACCCCTTCCAGGCACACGACGTACCGAGCAGCCGTGTCAGGCACGTCGCGCCCCTCGGCCGCCGCCACCAACTCGACGAACGTCGGCGCCGACACCCCCTCACCGGTCACCCTTAAGTAGCCGTCTCCGCGCTGCTTGAGCGCCCTCCGCCACCCATACAGCGACTGCACGTCGACACCATGAGCCCGCGCCCACCCCGCGAGCGACCGCCCTGACGCCTCAACCTGCGCGAGGCACCTCCGCGCCTCCGCCTCCATCCTGATCTTCCGCATGCCCAGAGGCTGCACACCCACCCCGCTGCCTGTCTCCCCGGCGTCGCTGATGGGTCACGGCACAACGCAACGCGTGGCAGCAGCTGTATGACCTTGCTGACGCGGTCGAGACTATTCCTGCCGCTATGTCCAGATGGTCTGACAGAGATCTCGAAGCAACTCGATTTAGCCTGTCGGTTTATGAGTCAAAGTACCCGGGGAACGCATTTCAATATACGTGCTACCTTGATATGGCGGTTTTGCCGCAGTTCTAATTTTGGGGACCGCCCTTTGTCTAGGTTGGGCCGGTCCCGATTCGGTGGATACCGCGTGGTAATCACGATTCGGCAGGCACCGTTCGCTGCAGTACGCCCCAAGTCCTCAGTCAAGCATTCTCCGGATGAAGATTAGCAATATGGAGCTTATTCGCTGGGTGCTGGGAATTGTCTGCTGTTCCGGGTTTCTGTGGATCGGTGCTCTAAGCTGGGCTGTTTTCTGGTTGGGTCATGTTCGGCGTGTGAGCACGTCTTCTTGGACACCATTGCTGGCTGGACTACTTGGTGTAGCCGCGACGTTGTTGCTACCTCTGAACTTGGCGAGATTCTGGTGGGTGCCGCTCGTAGTGGACTGGGGATCGGCGCCGGCCATTATTATACATGGAGTCCGATGGTTTCTGGCTATGAAGTCGAGACAGGGCGGACGAGACCGCAAGTGACTGCCTCACAAAGGAGGCGCATCCAGCGCCTCCCGCACCCTCTCCAGCGCCTCAGGCAACCGCCGCATGACCAGCTGCGCCTCGATGCGCAGCACACGGTACCCAAGGCGCTGGAGCTTCCTGTCCCGCCGGGTATCCGCCGCCCGCTGCCGCTGATGGTGAGCACCATCGACCTCGACGATGAGCTTGCACTTGGCGGCGACGAAGTCACAGATGTACCCTGCGATGGTCACTTGGCGACGGAAAGCGACCCCATCGAGCTTGCGGCTGACGAGCGCCGCCCAGAGGATGGCTTCTGGCGGCGATGGGTCATGGCGCATGGTGGCGGCACGGGAAGCAAGCAAGGCGGCGCGTTTGGTGGCGTGACTCATGGTTTCTTCCGAAGCCCAGCAGAGCGGCTGGGCTTCGCGCCCCGTCGCGCAGGCGCGGTGCCAGGCTCCCACCGTGAGGGGCCAAACAGCGCCCGCCTGGCGCCGCGGTTGCGCGCTCCAAGCGGAGCCCAGCCGCGCGGGCTCCGCGACGTACCCCTCGCCGAGGGCCACCCGCAATGAATGCCGTGCGGAAAAACACCGCACATCTATCGCGCCCCATCCCCGCGGGCCTGCTGGCCAGCACTACCCTGCTCGCCCTCTCACAGCGAGGCGCGCCCACTCCCCTCACACGCCCGAGCACCTTCGACCCGCGTCGGGCTCCGCCCACCAAACAAGAGCGTAACCCTCGCCAATCACGCCCAACCCGCCCCGCCGCCCGCCTGCAAGAGCTCTGGCGCTCCCTCCAAGCGCTCGTCCTCGCACTAGTCATTCTGACGCCCCATGTTCACCCGGCAGCAGTCGGCTTACTGTCGGCAGACCCTCCCATGGCCGCCCGCAGGGGGCCTTGGCCCCCGAGGACGGACATCGGGGAGGGGTAGGACGCGCGCAGGCCCGATGGGCCGAGCACGGAACGGGGTGGGCAACCCCCCCTTAGGAGGGTCCAAGTGAAGGTGAATAGTGTCTGGTTGATTCTAGTCCTGGCTTTGTTCGTGGTTTCGTTCACTGCCAACGCGGCTCTGGGATACACCCTGATCGACCGAGCCCTGTGGCTCGACGATCCACTTAGGCGCGTGGAAAAGTGTGAGGTTCACCGTGACGTGCTCGATGATGTGCTGCGTGATGTTGGGGCGCCGCCGGAGCTGTTTGGCCGTTCCCTGAGCCCCCTGTGTCAGAGGAGTTGTCCGGGTTCCTGGTCCCCCAAATTTGGGACCAGGGACCGTTCTTTCCTCCTTGGGAGCGGAGCAAGGCATGACGGGTGAATTCATACAGTGAGGCATTCAAGTCGAAGATGGTGCAGCGGATGTTGGGGCCGGAGGCGGTGAGCCAGACGGCGCTCTCAGCTCAGACCGGCATCGCTCAGGGGACGCTTTCCCGGTGGGTCCGAGCGGCCCGAGGTACGATTAGGCCCATGCCGCCCTCCTCCAGCACCCCACCTCCGTCCTCTCGAACCGCGCGCCGCACGGAGGACTGGAGCGCCGCGGAACGGCTACGCGTTCTGGGCGAGACCTGGCAGCTCAGGGACGACGAGCTCGGTGCGTACCTTCGTCGTGAGGGCCTCCACAGGGCCACCCTGGACGAGTGGCGCGCTGCTGCCCTCGAGGGCCTCGCCCCCGCTCGCTCAGCGCGTGCCAAGAGCTCGGCAGACCAGAAGCGTGTGCGCGAGCTTGAGCGGAAGCTGAGGCGGAAAGACAGGGCGCTCGCCGAGGCGGCGGCGCTGCTCGTGCTCCAAAAAAAAGTCCAGGCTATCTGGGGGGACGAGGACGACTCCACGGACCCGAGGAGCGACGAGTGACCATCGCGCTCATTGACGAGGCTGTCGCCGACGGCGCGAGGGTGAAGGAGGCCACGAAGCTCATCGGCATCACACGTCGCACGCTCACGCGTTGGCGCGCGCAGGGCGGCGGCGAGGACAAGCGCCGCGAGGCGGCTTCCTCGCCAGCGCACAAGCTCACGACGGAGGAGCACCAGAACATCCTGGACACGGTCCGCAGCCCCGAATTTTGCGACCTTTCCATCCGACAGATCGTGCCGCTCCTGGCCGACCAGAACAAGTACATCGGCAGCGAGTCCACCTTCTACCGCGTGTGCCGCGAGGCCGGCGAGCTCGCGCATCGGGGTCACGCTCGCCCACGCAAGAGCCGGAAGCCAAAGGAACACCGCGCCTACGCCCCCAACCAGGTCTGGTCGTGGGACATCACCTACCTGCAGGCTCCCGTCAGGGGAACGTACTTTTATCTGTACATGATCGTCGACGTCTACAGCCGCAAGATCGTCGGCTGGCAGGTCGAGCAGGAGGAGAGCACCACCCACTCCTCCGCGTTGATCAGCGACGCCACCCGCGCCGAGCAGGTCGACCCTAAGCAGCTCGTCCTGCACGCTGACAATGGCGGTCCGATGAAGGGCTCCACGATGCTCGCGACGCTCCAGCGCCTGGGCGTCATACCCTCCTTCAGCCGCCCTGCGGTGAGCGACGACAACCCCTACGCCGAGGCTCTGTTCCGCACGCTCAAGTACCGCCCTGGGTACCCCCGGAAGCCCTTCGCGACCATCGAGGCTGCGCGCGCTTGGGTCGCTAGCTTCGTTGCTTGGTACAACAATGAGCATCTGCACAGCGGCATCCGCTACGTCACGCCCAGCGACCGCCACGCCGGCCGCGATAAGGCCGTCCTCGCGGGGCGAGACAAAGTCTACCGCCGCGCGCAGCGCCAGCACCCCCGCCGATGGAGCGGCAAGACCCGCAACTGGCGGCCTGTTGGCGCCGTCTACCTCAACCCTGCCAAACGCACGAATCATACCACCCCACTCGCTAGGACAGCATCTTCATGAATGGGGTAGACAACTCCATTGACACACACCGTGAGCGAGGTCTCTTTCGAGTTCGACGCGAGCGGGCGCTACTCAGGCTCGTGGTACCGGTCGAGCGCGACGAGCGGCATCCAACATGATCAATCCGATCCAGCCCCTCGCAGGGGCGACAGACATCCGGACGGAGAACCCGAGTGAAAGTAGGGAGCGTCTGGTTGATTCTAGCCTTGGCTTTGCTCGTGCCTTCGGTCGCTGGCAACGCCTACCTTGGGTGGGCCCTGAGCGAACAAGCCGCGTTCGACGATGCGCATGAACGCGCGGCGGATTGCGAGGCTCATCGTGACGCGCTCGATGCTGTACTCCGTGATGTCGCGATGCGACCGGTGGTCTTGCGCCGCCCCCGGAACGACGTCTGTTTCCAGTTCGATGTGCGCGGGCGCTACACCGGGTCGTCGTACTTGTCGAGCGTGACGGAGGGCGTCGACCCCAATCAACTCTCGGAGCCGTGTGATGAGGTCGAAGACGGCGGCGCGGAGGTTGACCCAGATTGAAGTGCCGGCGTGGTCGCTCGCGGCGTAGGCGCGGGATGATGGTGTCGGCACGCTGCTGGGTGGATGGCGAAGGTCCAAGCTCGGGGGTCGTGCGGATCGCGCAGCACCCACCACGCTGAGCTCAGCCAGCTCGGCGTGACAAGCGACCTGAAATGGGTGTAAGCGGGGCGCATGAGCGTGGCGCGCGGTGGTCGCTTGGCGGCGGCGGATCAGGCGATGTTGGAGCTGAACCAGAGCGTGGACGTCGACTGGCGGCTGTGGCGGGAGGACCTCGATGGCTCCAAGGCGCACGTCGGTGGGCTTCAGCGCGCTGGGGTGCTGACCGAGGCGGAGGCGACCGAGCTCCAGAGCGGCCTCGATCGGATCGCCGAGGAGATCGAGGCGGGCCAGTTCGTGTGGGATCCTGTCAAGGAGGATGTCCACATGAACATCGAGGCGCGGCTGGTGGAGCTGGTGGGACCGGTGGGCGGCAAGCTCCACACCGGCCGCTCGCGTAACGATCAGGTGGCGACCGATCTGCGCCTCTACGCGCGGCGGCGCGGCACCGAGGTAGCGCAGGCGGTCGCGGAGCTGGCGAGCGTGATCCTCGATCGAGCGGAGGAGCAGCTGGACGTGCTGATGCCCGCCTACACCCACCTCCAGCGTGGTCAGCCGAGCCGACTATCGCACCACCTGATGGCGTGGCAGGAGCTGCTCTGGCGCGACTTCGGGCGCATCCACGACGCCTTGGCGCGCATGAACGAGTGCCCGCTCGGCGCCGGCGCGGCGGCGGGGACCGGGTTCCCGCTCGATCGCGCGTGGGTGGCGGACGCGCTCGGCTTCGATCGCGCGACCGCCAACTCCCTCGACGCCACCGCCAGCCGCGACTTCCTGATGGAGCTCGTGTCGGCGCTCGCGATCCTGGGTGTGCACCTGTCGCGCATCGGGGAGGAGCTGGTGCTCTGGAGCAGCCAGGAGTTCGGCTTCATCGAGCTCGCGGACGGCTTCACCACCAGCTCGTCGATGATGCCGCAGAAGAAGAACCCCGACGTCGCCGAGCTGGTGCGCGGCAAGGCGGCGCTGTTGGTGGGCGCCTCCGTGAGCCTGATGGTGCTGGAGAAGAGCCTCTGTTTTGGCTATGGGCGCGACCTCCAAGAGGACAAGCGGCCGCTGTTCGATGCCTGCGACAACGCGCGGGTCTCGCTCGCGGCGCTGACCGGCGCGCTCGCCACCGCTAAATTCCGTGGGGAAATCATGGAAGGCGCGCTCACGCGCGGCCACCTGGTGGCGACCGACGTCGCTGATTATCTGGTCACCCAGGGCGTGCCGTTCCGGGAGGCGCACCACATCTTGGGTGGCCTGGTGCGCGCCGCCGAGGCCGCCGGCGTGGAGCTCTCACGGCTGCCTGCTGCGACCTTCGAGGCGGCGCACCCGGCGCTCACCGGTGAGGCGCTGGCGGAGGCGCTGGATCCCCGGCGCGCGGTGGAGCGCCGCGCGGTGTTCGGCGGCCCCGCGCGGCCGCGCGTGGAGCAGGCGATCGAGCGGGCGCGGACCCGCTGGGGCGCGGCGCTCGCCTGACCGGAGGTTGGTTCGAGCGGCTAACCATTCCGCTCAGAAGCTCGCGGTGGTGGGCGGCTGGTAGACCCACCCGCGCCGGCCGGGGGCGGGCGCGTCGAAGGCGCCGGCTTGCCACAGGGTGAAGCTGGTGGTCGCCACGATGCCGACGCCTATCAGCACGTAAGTCGCCCAAGTGGGCCATTCCTGCGCCACGAGGGGCTCCGCTGACGGCACGAACAGGCGCCGTGAGCTGGCCCGCCAGCGTACCCAACCCCCACACCAAGAACCCTCGCAGCTCCGGAGTTGGACGCTCGAGCTGGGCTCGGCGCCTGCCTTGGCACCCGCTTGGGGGCTCACCGCGGGGCCTGGCGCGGAGCGGGCGAGCACCCAGCGCGGGCAGCCGACCCCCGCCGCCACGCCGCGGCGATCGGGATGTTTCCGTGCGGAATCGAACACGCCCTCCTCACACGGTGAGTGAGGGTTCGGGAGCGCGAGGCGCTTCACCCCCTGGGGCACGGTCAGCCAAGATGCCCAACGCTCCTGGCCCCCGCTCGCGATCCGTACGTGGACCGGACCATCTCCGGCCTCGACCCGGTACGGGCGCCGGGCGAGGCGGCCGTTGACGAACACCTGATCGGGGCCGTCGTAGTCGAGGGTCACGCGGCGCGTGGGTCGCTCGGGTGCCGCGAGGTCGTCGCTCGCGTCTTCGATGACTTCGCCCACCGCGAGGGAGCGCCCGCCGTCGAGCAGCGCGGCCTCACGCCACAGGGCTCGAGCTGTCCCCGCGCTGTCGGCCGATCGAGCGTGGATCAAGGCCTTGAGCCGCAGGCACTCCGCCATGAGCCAAGGCGCCTGGGGTAGGCCAGGGGTTTCGAGCAGCAGCTCCTTCGCGCGCGTGAGCTCTTCCTGCGCCGCCGCGTGCTCGAGGGAGGAGCTGAGCACCCGCGCCTCGCTGAGCGCTCGCTCCACGCGCTCCACCGCCTGTTCGCTCGGGGCAGGGGGTGGCTGCGGCTTGGCGGGCTCCACGAGGCGGATCATCCGCGTCTCGGCGTAGTCCTGGAGCGCCCGCTGCTCGCTCGCGGTGGGAGAGGTGGCGCCCACCCAGATCAGCACCCAGGTCGCCGTGCTCATCGCCACGGCCTCATTCTACTCGCGCTTAGGCTGCACACGGAGATTCCTTGGCTGGGGCTCCTCATGCTAGGGTCAGGGGAGCGGTCTGCGCCACGCCTGCGCCACGAGCAGGAGCCGACAGACTCTGGAGGCCACTCGGGTGCAACTGGACTTCGCGGCGCGAGAGCTCACGGTCAAGCTCGTTTACTACGGGCCTGCGCTGAGCGGGAAGACGACCAACCTCCAGGCGCTCCACCGCGCGTCCGACGCGGACAGCTCGGGGCGCCTGATGACGCTCGACACTCGCGACGACCGCACGCTGTTCTTCGACCTGCTCCCGCTCACCTTCAAGGGCTCAGGGGGGTTGGCCGTGCGCCTCAAGGTCTTCACGGTGCCGGGCCAGGTGATCCACGCCTCCACGCGGCGGCTGGTGGTGCAAGGCGCTGATGGCGTGGCGTTCATCGCCGACTCGCAGGAGAGCGAGGCGCAGAGCAACGCGGAGTCGTTCATGGACCTGAAGGGCAACCTCAAGGCCCACGGCCTCATGCTCCGTCAGATGCCGCTCATCATCCAGTTCAACAAGCGCGATCTGCCGTCGGTGCGCAGCGACGAGGAGATAGCTCAGCTCGCGGCCAAGGGGCGCGAGCCGGTGTACCTGGCGGTGGCCACCCGCGGCGAAGGGGTCGTGGAGAGCTTCATCGGGTTGCTCCACCTCACCATGAGCCACCTGAACGCCGAGCACGATTTGGCTGGGAAGTTCGGGCTGAACATCCCTGGTCTGCTCGAGGAGGTGAACCGCAAGCTCGGCGGGCGTCAGCCGGTGGCGGAGGTGCTCGCCGCCAGCGTCGGCGGCGCCCTCGACGTGCTGCGCGGGGAGGAGGCGTGATGACCGAGCCGCCCTCCCCCGTCGCCGCCCGCTCGGAGCGCAGCCTCGATGAGCTGACCGCCTCACGCCTCACGCTGGACGATCTGGTCGATCGCAGCGCGCTACGCGAGATGGCGGGCAGCTTCTACGAGCTGTTCCAGATCCAGCTGATGATCTACAGCGAGGAGGGGATCCTGCTGAGCGCCGTCGCGGAGCAGCCCGAGCTGTACGCCTACCTGAACGAGTTCAGCGCGCCGCGCGAGGCGCTGGTGGAGCTGGCGCGGCGGGTGAGGGCGATCGATCCGCGACCTGCGGACGTCACCGAGCACTGCATCACCGGCGCCGTCTATCAGGTGTTCGGGCTCGACTACGACAACCGCCAAATAGGCCGCTTGATCCTCGGCCCGTTCCGCTCCCCGGAGCGCCGTGAGGTGGACCCGAAGCTGGTCGAGCTCGAGCCCTCGCTCGATCCAGAGCAGCTCAAGGCGCTGTTCGCGCGCCTGCCGCTCGCCACCACGGAGACGGTGGCGCTGATCGCGCGGCACCTGAAGGGCGCGCTGGATCTCATCCTGTTCAGCGGCCACAAGGCGCTGCTCACCACCAACATGCACCTCGCGAGCGTGCGCGACAGCTTCCGTGAGCTGCAGGAGAAGAACGCGAAGCTGCAGGAGGCCTATAACCGCCTGAAGGAGCTCGATCGTTTGAAGAGCAACTTCCTCGCCACGGTGTCCCACGAGCTTCGCACGCCGCTCACGTCCATCATCGGCTACAGCGAGATGCTCTCCGAGGGCATCGCGGGGGAGATGAACGCCGAGCAGCGGGAGTTCGTCACCACGATCCACGAGAAGGGGGAGCAGCTGCTCGAGCTGATCATGGGCCTGCTCGATCTCTCCAAGCTCGAGAGCGGCACCATGAGCCTGCACAAGCGCGAGGTGGACGTCGCGGAGCTGCTCGACGACGTGACGAGCACGCTGCAGCCCACCGCGCGGAGGAAGGGCGTGCAGCTGACGTCTAGCGTGGGCGCCGGGCTCCCCACGCTGTGGGCGGACCCTGAGCGCCTGCGTCAGGTGCTGCTCAACCTGAGCGAGAACGCCATCAAGTTCACGCCGGAGGGGGGCACCGTGGAGCTCAGCGCCGCGGCCTCCTTCATGGATGTGGACGCTGGCGAGGGGGACGCCGATGGCATGGTGCTGTTCACCACCAAGCGCCCCGCGATGTCGCTCGTCGTCGCCGACACCGGCATCGGGATCAGCGAGCATGAGAAGGCGCGGGTGTTCGACGCCTTCTATCAGGTGGACGGCAGCTCCACCCGAGAGGCGGGCGGCACCGGGCTCGGCTTGTCGATCGTGAAGCGCCTGGTGGACGCCCACGATGGCCGCGTGGAAATTCAAGACAACAGCCCGTGCGGCACGCGCTTCGTGGTGACGGTGCCGCGTCGGCGCGCGAGCATCTCGGGGTAGCGGCGCGTGGCAGCGGCTGGGTCGCGGCGGGTCATGAGCACGCCGAGCGTGAGATCGTCGCCGAGCGCGGGCGCTCCGAGAGACGAGCGGCGCATCGAAGCGCGCGGGGTGGAGCGCTAGCGTGGCGGAGGCAGATCTCATCGGTGTGCTGCGGGCGGCGCTCGGGCCCGCTGCGTCAGCGCTCGGCTCGCGGCTCAGCCTCGGCATCGGCGACGACGCTGCTTGCCTCGAGTGGGTGGGGGGGGAGCTAGTGGTCAGTGTGGATGCCCAGGTGCAGGGCTCGCACTTCGATCTCCGGTGGCTGAGCCTCCAGGACGTCGGCTACCGGAGCCTCCAGGCCGCCGCGAGCGACCTCGCCGCGATGGCGGCGGAGCCGGTGGCGGCGGTGGCGCAGCTCACGTTGCCGCGCGGATTCACGCGCCGGAGGCTCGCGGCGCTGGCGGCGGGGCAGGCGCGCGCTTCGGAGGAGCTCGGCTGCCCCGTGATCGGGGGCAACCTGAGCCGCGGCGGTGAGCTCTCGGTGGTCACGACGGTGATCGGGCGAGCGCGGCGCCCGCTGCGGCGCGCGGGGGCGCGCCCCGGGGATCGGCTGTGGCTGTTCGGTGAGGTGGGCCTCGCGCGCGCGGGGCTGCTCTTGCTCTCGCGGGGGCTCGCGCGCGGTGATCACGCCGCGCGCCTCGCCGTCGCCGCCTGGCGCTGCCCGCGCGCTCAGCTCGAAGCGGGGCTCGCGCTGCGGGGCGCTCACGCCGCCATCGATGTCTCCGATGGCCTCGCGGGGGACGCGGGGCAGCTCGCGGCGCAGAGCGGGGTGCGCCTGGTGCTGAGCCGCGCGGCGCTCCAAGGTGCCTTGCCCGGGGCGCTCACGCGGCTCGCGGCGCGCCTCGGTGAAAGCGCGCTCGATCTCGCGCTGACGGGCGGTGAGGACTACGCGCTGCTGGTCGCGGCGCCGCCCAAGTGGCGCGCGCCGGGTGGTCAGGAGGTGGGCCGGGTGGAGGCGGGAGCCGGCGCCTGGCTCGACGACGGCGCGCGGCAGCGACGCCTGAGCGGGGGCTTCGATCCGTTCGTGGGAGCGCGGGAGTGAGGCTCAGAAGCCTGGGTCGGTGACCTGGGGCGGGACGAAGCCGGGCTTCGGACCAGGCTTGGGCTTGGGCTCCGGTTTCGGCTCTGGCTTGGGCTCGGCTTTGGGCTCCGGCTTCGGCTCAGGGCTGGGCTCGGCCTTGGGCGCGGGCTCCACCTTGGCTGACGCCTCGGCGCCTGGCTTGCGCTCGGCCACGGGTCGCGGCTCGTTCGCGGGGAGCTCCTGGGCCAGATCGTCAGGGTTGATGCCCGACTCCTCGGGCTCGGCCCCCTCGGGAGGGGTGCCTGGCGTGTCGGGTGCTGGCTCCACCTCACTCTGGGGCGCGGCCGCTGGGGTGGGCGTCACCGCCTGATCCGTGGAGCGGCTGGCGATCAGCAAGGCGGCGCCGCCACCGAGCAGCAGCACCGTCAGGGCGCCGCCCAGCATCAGCCCGAGGCCGCGGGACTTGCGCGGCGGCGCGGTGGGCACCTCGGTGCCGTAGGGCGTGCCGTGCGTGCTGGGAGGCGGGGGGATGGAGCTGACGTCGTACGGCTGGGACCACGTCACCTCGGAGCTCACGCCGCTCGTGCGCTCCAGCCCGGTGTGGGTCCGCGAGACGCGCGGCAGCGACACCTGACTCATCAGGTCAGGCATCGATCTCAGCTGCATCCGCTCCTGGTTGTCCTGGAAGCGCTCGTCCGCCGCGCGGATCGCCGCGCGCAGCGCCTCACGGCGCTCCTCGCCCCGGGAGCCGAGCAGCTCCGTCACGAAGCGCCCCACCTCGTCGGTGCGGAGCCTTGGGGTGTTGGGGGGGAACACTCGATCGAGCGCCGACTCGAACTCCGCGGCCGTCTGGAAGCGCTCGTTCGGGTCGCGCGCCAACGCCCGCATCACCACCGTCTCGAGCGGCTTTGGGTAGTCGTTGTCGAACGCGCGGGGCGACACGACGGGGCGATCGGAGACGATGTTCTGGAGCGTGATGACGTCCGTCTCCCCACGGAAAGGGTGCTTCCCCGTGGTGAGCTGGTACAGGATGATCCCCAGGGCGAAGAGGTCAGTGCGGCGGTCGATCGCCTCGCCCAGCGCCTGCTCCGGGCTCATGTATGGCGGCTTGCCCTTGATTTGCCCAGCGCCGGTGATGGTCGCGCTGCGCCCGGCGGCCTTGGCGACGCCGAAGTCCACGATCTTCACGACCCCGTCGTAGGTGATCAGGATATTCTGCGGGGAAATGTCGCGATGGACGAGGCCCAGGCTCACGCCGGCCTCGTCCTTGAGCTCGTGAGCCGCGTGCAGCCCGGCGCAGGCGTCCGCCACGATCCGCACGGCGATGTGACGAGGGACGCCGCCCACCTTGGCGGCGGCGCGGCGGAGCGCGCTGAGCGGCTCACCATCCACCCACTCCATGACCAGGTAGAGGATGTCGTCCTGCTCGCCGAGGTCTTGGATTTGGCAGACGTTCGGGTGGCGGATGTTCGAGGCCAGCGTGGCCTCGTCCAGGAACATCTGCTCGAACATCGGATCGTCGCTGATGGTCGGCAGCATCGTCTTGATGGCGACCGTCTTCGAGAACCCGCGGGTGCCGTGCAGCCGCGCCGCCCACACCGCCGCCATCCCACCCTGGGCGATCGGTATCAGGAACTCGTAGCGACCGAGGGTCTGCCCCGGCTGGATCTCGCCAAGCGTTTGCATCCGCGCTTTGAGCCTTACAGACACGGGCCTGGCACACAAGCCGGGCCGCCTCGCTTTTCCCGGCCGCTCCGCCGTCCGCTCTGCCGTCCGCTGGTTCGCGCGGTCGGCGGCGCTGCCTCATGGGGTGCGGCGCGCGGTCGCCACGCGCGTGAGCACCCAGCTGAACAGCCAAGCAGAGCCGGTCGCGAGGACGAGGGTGGCGACGATGAAGCGCCCCCGGGTGGCGCCGAGCACACCCCAGCCGCTCGGGACGGCGTGGGCTGCGTTGACGTTGGCGGCCTCCGGCAGGCACCCGCGTGAGAACAAGACCACCGCCGCGAGCAACGCGAGCGCGCCGAGCCAGGCGCAGCGCGGCACCCCGAAGCGCCGCGCGCCAGCCAATGCGAGCGCCGCCCCGCCGAGGTGCACCGCGTAGGAGGTGGGGATGATGCTCGAGCTCGCGAGCCACACGTCGGCGAGCCACACCAAGCACCCCGGCAACATCCAGATCCCCGCGGCGCTGACGAGCCGCGGTGAGGCGAGGAGCCAACCGAGCGCGAGGCCCACCGCGCTCACGTTGCACAGCCAGAAACAGTCAGCGAACCGATCCTCCTGGATGGCGCGCCAGTCGTGCAGCGCCACGGCCGCCAGGAAGAGCACGCCGAGCACTAGCTCGATCGCGCGACCTCTCTCTGCTGACTTCGGCACCGTGTGACCCTCCGCCAACCAAGCATAGGCTCCAAAGACGATGCGCCGCGGAGCGGCGCGGCGCTTCCGTGTGTTTCGCCCGTGGTGCTGGCCGGCGCACGAGCCCTTTCGGCGCTTTCAGCGCCTTGCCAAACCCCCAACCCCTGAGCCCCTCGACCCGAGCCCAAACCCCCCAGCTCCCGCCCAAACCGTCCCCAGAAAATCGGCCACATGGCCGATTCGCCGGATGACCCCCCAGTGGGAGGTGGAGAACCTGTGACCTGCTTGTTGAGGTTCTCTTCGTAACCTGTGTTCAGGCCTCAGAAGTTCAGCATTTCCGGACCCCCGCGAACCCACAGGAGCTCGGCCGGAGGTGCCGTGTCGCTTCGCGCCACGAGGCCCGTCCCACTAGATGCTGGGTTTTTGTGCTTCCCCACCCCAACAGGTTGGGGTATGGATCCCTCCTCGCTCGGATCCTGAGCGGGCGTCCCAGATACCTCCGGCGCTGCGCTGCTGCACACCTGTTGCGGGCGCTCCTGCACGGCGGTCCAGTGACGGCCGAGCAGCTTCGAGGGGGGAGGGCTGAGCACCTGTGTAGATCGATCGAGGGCTGGTGTGGCGAGCGGGGGGCGAGTATACAGTGACAAGTGTTCAGTGCATGAGGCGGCGCGGGCTCACGTGTCGCTTGGTGGCTGCCTCGGGCAGCAGGCTTGATGGGCTGCCTTCGGGCAGCAGGCTTGATGGGCTGCCTTCGGGCAGCTGGGTTTGAAGGGCTGCCTTTAGGCAGCAGGCTTGATGGGCTGCCTGGGCGGCCGGGTTCGATTGGTTTGAAGGGCTGCCTTTCGGCGGCGTGGTTGGTGGGTCACCGCGTGGGCGGGACTGGTTCGCCGCCCTGGGCGGCTAGGATGGGAAGGAATCGAAGATGGCGCAGTCGATGGTGGGGCAGGAGACGGTGACGAACAAGACGAGCTCCGAGGCGGGGCGTGAAAAGGGGGCTCCGTCGGGGCTCGCCTTCACGCGCCGGTACACGGAGGCGGGGCAGGGTCCGTTCGATCAGGTGGAGTGGCAGCGCCGCACCAGCGTGATCACGAACCCGGACGGCTCGGTCGTGTTCAAGATGGAGGGCGCGGAGATCCCGCGTGAGTGGTCTCAGCTCGCGACCGACATCGTCGTCAGCAAGTACTTCCGTAAGAGCGGCGTGGGTGGGGAGGCCTCGGGGCAGGAGACGAGCGTGCGCCAGGTGGTTCACCGCGTCGCGCACACCATCCGCGCCGCGGGCGAGCGCTTCGGCGGTTACTTCGCGACCCCAGAGGACGCCGAGGTGTTCGAGGCGGAGCTCACCTACCTGCTGGTGAACCAGTACGGCGCCTTCAACTCCCCCGTGTGGTTCAACTGCGGCCTCTACCACGAGTACGGCATCACCGGCTCCGGCGGCAACTGGGCCTGGAGCGAAGGCACCGTGAGCGACGTGGAGGAGACGCCCAACGCGTACATCCGCCCGCAGTGCTCCGCGTGCTTCATCCAGTCGGTGGATGACGACTTGATGAGCATCTATGAGCTGGTGCGCCACGAGGCGCGGCTCTTCAAGTATGGCTCCGGCACCGGCACCAACTTCAGCGCGTTGCGCGGCCGCCAGGAGAAGCTCTCCGGCGGCGGCACCTCGAGCGGGCTCATGAGCTTCTTGGAGGTGCTCGATCGCGCGGCCGGCGCGACCAAGAGCGGCGGCACCACCCGGCGCGCCGCGAAGATGGTGTGCCTCGACATGGACCACCCGGAGATCGTGGACTTCGTCCAGTGGAAGGTCCGTGAGGAGACGAAGGCGCGCGCGCTGATCGCCGCGGGTTACGAGTCGGACTTCAACGGGGAGGCCTACAAGACCGTCAGCGGTCAGAACTCCAACAACTCCATCCGCGTCAGCGATGAGTTCATGCAGGCCGCCACCACGGGCGGCAAGTGGCAGACCCGCGCTCGCACCACGGGCGAGGTGGTGGACACCTACGACGCGAGCGAGCTGTGGGGCATGGTGGCGGAGGCCGCGTGGAGCTGCGCGGATCCGGGCGTCCAGTACGACACCACCATCAACCGCTGGCACACCTGCCCCAACACGGCGCGCATCAACGCGTCGAACCCCTGCTCCGAGTACATGTTCCTCGACAACTCGGCGTGCAACTTGTCGTCACTGAACCTGACGAAGTTCCTCGACGCTTCGGGTCGCTTCGACGTGGAGGGCTACCGCCACGCCGTGCGGCTGTTCTTCCTGGCCCAGGAGATCTTGGTGGATCTCTCGAGCTACCCCACCGCGAGCATCGCCAAGAACTCCCACGACTTCCGGCCGCTCGGGCTCGGTTACGCGAACCTCGGCACCTTGCTGATGGTGCTCGGCATCCCCTACGATTCGCAGCAGGGGCGCGCGATGGCCGCGGCGCTGACCGCCATTTTGTGTGGCCACGCCTACCGCGTGAGCGCGGAGGTGGCCAAGGCCAAGGGCGCGTTCAATGGCTTCGCCGAGAACCGCGACCCCATGCTCCGCGTGATGCGCATGCATCAGGAGGCGGCCTACGGCATCGACCGCGACCGCTGCCCGGAGGAGCTGTGGCGCGCCGCGCGCGAAGATTGGGACGAGGTGGTGCGGCTCGGTGAGCTCCACGGCTACCGCAATGCTCAGGCCACCGTCCTAGCGCCCACCGGCACCATCGGCCTCTTGATGGACTGCGACACCACCGGCATCGAGCCCGATTTCGCGCTGGTGAAGTTCAAGAAGCTCGCCGGCGGCGGCTACTTCAAGATCGTCAACCAGGCTGTCCCCTTCGCCTTGGCGCGGCTCGGCTACAGCCCCGCGGAGGCGCAGGAGATCGTCGCGTTCGTCTCCGGGACGAACACGCTGCTCGGCGCGCCCCACATCAACCGCCAGAGCCTGAAGGAGCGCGGCCTCACCGATGAGGATCTGCGGAAGGTGGAGGACGCGCTCCCCGGCGTCTTCGATCTGAACCTCGCCTTCTCGCCCTGGGTGCTCGGTAAGGACACTTACCAGCGGCTCGGCATCACCGCGGAGCGGATGAGCCAGCCCGGCTTCAACCTGCTGCGCGCGCTGAAGTTCACCTCGCAGGAGATCGAGGAGGCGGGTGACGTCATCGTCGGGCGCATGACGATCGAAGGCGCGCCCTACCTGCGTGAGGAGCACCTGCCGGTGTTCGACTGCGCGAACCGCTGCGGCCGCACCGGACAGCGCTACTTGGCGCCGATGGCCCACGTCCAGATGATGGCGGCGACGCAGCCCTTCCTGTCGGGCGCCATCAGCAAGACAGTGAACCTGCCGAACGAGGCCACCGTGGACGAGGTGCGTCGCATCTATGAGGAGGGCTGGAAGCTCGGCCTCAAGGCGGTGGCGCTCTACCGTGATGGTTGCAAGGCCTCGCAGCCGCTATCGACCAGCAGCGGGAGCAGCGATCAGGAGGAGGAGTCCCAGGCGGACGCGCAGGCCGCGAAGCAAGTCGCTCAGCTGGTGCGGCCCACGGGCACCCGCGTGCGGCTCCCGAAGAAGCGCGCGGGCTTCACCCAAGAGGCGACGGTCGGCGGCCACAAGGTGTTCGTCCGCACCGGCGAGTACGAGGACGGCTCGCTCGGCGAGATCTTCATCGACATGCACAAGGAGGGCGCGGCGTTCCGCTCCCTGATGAACTGCTTCGCGATGGCGGTCAGCGTGGGGCTCCAGTACGGCGTGCCCCTGTCCACCTACGTGGAGCAGTTCACCTTCACCCGCTTCGAGCCGCACGGCGTGGTGGTGGGGCACCCGAACATCAAGTTCTCCACCTCGATCGTGGACTACATCTTCCGCGTGCTGGGGGTGGAGTACCTGAAGCGCTACGATTTTGCGCAGGTGCCGCCGGAGGAGCAGCCGGTGATCGCGGATCCGGTGGAGACGCGCCGTCAGCAGGAGCTCTTGGTTTCGTCGGCGGGGGCTTCGTCGGCGGGGGCTTCGTCAGCGGAGGCGACTGGCGGGTCGGCTACGCTGGCGGCGCCGGTCACGGAGGCGCGCGGCAGCGGGCTCGACGCGCAGCTGGAGGAGATGATGGGGGACGCGCCGGTCTGCGACGGCTGCGGCCACATCACGGTCCGTAACGGCGCCTGCTACAAGTGCCTGAACTGCGGCAACTCCATGGGGTGCTCCTGAGACCGCGAGCCAGCTCCCCTCCGGGTGGGGCTGGCGTCATCACCTGACAGCGGGCCCCATCCCGTCACGCGGGGTGGGGGTGCTGCCGGGCCTGAGGGCGCGGTCGTGGCTGTTGGATTTGGGTTTTTTGGGGGTTTGGCATCGCGCTGAGCGCGCCGCGCCAGGCCCCGCGCGGGGTCCCATCAGCCCCCTGCTCGAGCCTTTCGCGCCTGGGAGGGATGGGCTAGGTTCCACGGAGGCTAGAGCCGCCCGTTGGACCTTTTTAGGTCTTGGGCCGTCATGGAGCTAACCTCGGGCCCACCCGCGGCGTACCGAGCGGCGATCAAGCTAGGAGACGAGAGGATGACTTTGAACTCGAACAAGCGTGCGGCGATCCCGGTGTTGTTGGGCCTGTTGGCCCCCTCGATCGCGCTGTGGGTGCCTGGCTGCAAGAAGGACGAGCCGCCGCCGCCGCTGCCCACCGCCACCGCGGAGCCCACTCAGGAGACGGAGCTCGCGCTGGAGCCGGAGGACGCCGGGGTGGACGCCGACGCGGACGCCAAGAAGGTGGTCGGCACCGGGACGCCCGCGCCCAGCCTGAAGGCTTGTTGCAACGCGCTGGCGCAGAACGCCAAGAGCGCGCCGCCGCCGAACAACGTGTACATGAGCCAGGCCGCCGCGGTGTGTCACTCGATGGTGGCGCAGGGGCAAGGCTCGGGGACCATCCTCGGTGCGGTGCGCGGCGCGCTCAAAGGCGCAGGTATGCCGTCGGCGTGTCGCTGAGTCAGCCGAGCTCACCCATCGCCTGGGAGGCGCTCGGGCGTGAGTCGCTCGAGCACTTCAAGGCGCTGCTCCGCATCGACACCACCAACCCGCCGGGCAACGAGATCGAAGCGGCGCGCTACATCAGCGCGCTGCTCACCCGGGAGGGCATCGAGCATCAGGTGCTCGAGTCGGCGCCGGGGCGGGCGTCGCTCGTGGCGCGGCTGCGCGGCGATGGCAGCGCTGGCCCGCTGCTCTTGAATGGCCACCTGGACGTGGTGCCGGTGGAGGCGGACAAGTGGCGGCACCCACCGTTCGCCGCCACCGAGGCGGATGGCTGCATCTGGGGGCGCGGCGCCATCGACATGAAGAACATGGTGACCATGGGGCTGATGACCCTGATCACCTTGCATCGGCGGCGGGTGCCGCTCGCGCGTGACGTCATCTTCGCGGCGGTGGCCGATGAAGAGGCGGGCAGCGACTTGGGCGCGGTGTTCCTGGTGGAGCAGCACCCGGAGCTGGTGCGCGCGGAGTACGTGCTCAATGAGGTAGGAGGTCACACGCTGCACATGGGGCGGGCGCGCTTCTACCCCATCCAGGTGAGTGAGAAGGGGATCTGCTGGTTCACCCTGAAGGCGCGCGGGGAGCCGGGCCACGGCTCGATGCCGCACGCGGGCAACCCGGTGCTGCGCATCGCGCGCGCGATCGAGAAGCTGGGGCACACGCGGCTGCCGCAGCACAACACCCGCGTGGTGGAAGATTTCCTCACGCGGCTCGCCGCTGGCGCCGGCTTCCCCCAGGGTCAGGTGCTGCCGCTGCTGCTCCACCCCACGCTGAGCGGCCCGCTGCTCGACCTCTTGGACAAGGCCCAGCGCGATCAGGCGATGGGGCTGAACGCCATGCTGCGGCACACCGCGGCGCCGACGATGCTCCGCGGCAGCAGCAAGGTGAACGTCATCCCCGGCGCCGCCAGCGTGACGGTGGATGGCCGCGTGCTCCCCGGATTTTCCACCGAGGATTTCCTGCGCGAGGTGCAGCAGGTGGTGGGGGACGACCTCGAGCTGTCCGTGTTGAACAGCCACGACGGCACTCAGTTCACCACCCACACCCCGCTGTTCGACGCCATCTGCGACGCCGTGAGGCAGCATGACGAAGGCGCGGTGCCGGTGCCCTACATGATCCCCGGCTTCACGGATTCGTTCGCCTACGCGCGGCTCGGCGCCACCTGCTACGGCTTCTCCCCGGTGCGCCTCGACGACCCGAGCCTCAAGTTCACCCAGATGTACCACGGCCACAACGAGCGCATCCCGGTGGCCGGCTACCTGTGGGGGCAGCGCGTGCTGTACGAGCTGGTGGAGTCCTTCTGCGCCGCCCAGCGCTCGTAGGGGCGGGTTTTCAAACCCGCCCGCCCTCACATCGTCAGATTGGGTGACGAACTAGGCGCCGTCGAGCGCAGCGCGCGGTGCCTCCCGGGTGCGGTGCCGTCTAACCCCCCCAAAAACTATCAGTCAGTCAGGTTGTACTGGGCTCATCGGGCGCTGTGTGGGGCACCCTGCCCGCCGAAGCGTGCTGCGGGCGCCCCACGTGCGGCAGCTTCAGGCGAGCTCGATCAGGCCTGCGGCGCCCATGCCGCCGCCGATGCACATCGTCACCACGCCGCGCTTGCCGCCGCGGCGCTTCAGCTCGGGGATGATGGTGGCGACCAGCTTGGCCCCGGTGCACCCGAGCGGGTGACCCAGGGCGATGGCGCCGCCGTTCGGGTTCAGCTTCTCGCTGGGGATTTTGAGCTCGCGCTGCACATAGACCGACTGCGACGCGAAGGCCTCGTTCACCTCGAACACGTCGATGTCATCCATGCTGAGGCCTGTCTGCGCGAGCAATTTCCGCACGGCAGGCACGGGGCCAATCCCCATGATCGCCGGATCGCAACCCACGGTGGTGAAGTGGCGGAGCCAGGCCTTGGGGGTGAGCCCGAGCGCCTCCGCCTTCTCTCCGGTGGTGAGGATGGCGGCGGCGGCGCCGTCACTGAGCGGCGAGCTGTTGCCCGCGGTGACGCTGCCCGTGGTGCTGAACACCGGGCGCAGCGCGCTCAGCGCCTCCACCGTGGTGCCGGGGCGCACCAGCTCATCCGTGCGGAAATCGAACTCCTGGTGCTGGCCGCTCTTGTCGTAGCGGACGCCCTGCACCGTGACGATCTCCTCGTCGAACTTGCCGGCCTGCTGCGCCGCCGCCGCCTTCTCATGGCTCTTGGCGGCGAAGGCGTCTTGATCCGCGCGGCTCACCTCGAAGCGGGTCGCGACGTTCTCCGCCGTGAGCCCCATGGGGGTGTAGGCGGAGGGCATCGTCTGCATCAGCTTGGGTGAGGTGCTGATCTTGAAGCCGGTCATCGGCACCATGCTCATGCTCTCGGCGCCGCCCGCGATCACCACCTCGTGTGAGCCGAGCGCCAGCGCGCCCGCCGCGAGGGAGAGCGCCTGGAGCCCGCTGCTGCAGAAGCGGTTGATGGTCATGGCGCTGCTGTCCTGCGACAGCCCGCCGAGCAGCCCGGCGAGCCGCGCCATGTTGAGGCCTTGCTCGCCCTCTGGCATGGCGCAGCCGAGCACCAAGTCCTCCACGGACTCCGGCTTCACCCCGGGGTTGCGCGCGAGCAGCGCTTGGATCACGTCACCCGCCAGCTCGTCAGGGCGCTTGTGTGCGAGGGAGCCCTTGTGCGCGCGGCCGACCGCCGAGCGCACCGCGTCGATGATTGCAATGCTTGCCATGGTCTTCTTCCTCTCCCTCAATTCCGCAGGGCTTTGTTCGTCATCAGCATGTGCTGCATGCGCTCGAGGCTCTTCGCTTCGCCGCACAGGCTCAGGAACACCTCTCGCTCGAGATCGAGCATGCGCTGCTCGGTGACGGGCGAAGCGGCGCCGCTCGCTCCGCCGCACAGCACGTAAGCGAGCTTACGCGCGATGAAGCCGTCGTACTCGGTGGCGAAGCCACCTTGCACCAGGGTGTCCACCAGCATGCTGATGGTGGCGATGCCGCTCTCCCCGAGCAGCTTGTGCGCGCGCGGCGCCGGTGGGTGATAACCCGCCTCCGCCAGGCCGATGGCGCGCTGCTTGGCCTCGTACAAGAGGCGCGCGCGATCGAAGCTGACACCGTCCGTGCTCCGGAAGTAGCCGTAGCGCTGCGCCATGTGCGCGCTGGTGGCGACGTTCGCCATCGCGATGTTCTTGAACACCTGAGCGATGAACGGATCCACCAGCACGTCCGCGCCCTCCGGGATGGACTCCAGCGCGCGCCACACGAGGTTCATGCAGCCGCCGCCGCCGGGGATGAGGCCAACCCCCACCTCCACGAGCCCCGCGTAAGTCTCCGCGTGCGCTTGCACCGCGTCGGCCCCGAGGCACACCTCGAGCCCGCCGCCCACCGTCATCCCGAACGGCGCCGCGACCACCGGGATGGTGCTGTACTTCAGCCGCTGACACGCCTGCTGGAAGCCATGGATCATGCGCTCCAGCTCGTCCCACTGCTGCTGCTGCGCCGCGACCACCACGCCGAACAGGTTGGCGCCCACCGAGAAGTGGTCACCCTGGTTGACGATCACCAAGGCGCGGAAGTCGCGCTCGGCGCGGGCCGTGGCCTCACCGAGCATGGCGATCACGTCGGGGTCCACGCTGTTCGCCTTGCTGGTGTAGGTGAGCCCCAGCACGCCATCACCGAGATCCCAAGCCTCTGCGCCGCTGTTGCGGAGCACGGGAGCCTCCCCGCGGCGCACGGCGACGAGCGGCAGCTCGCGCGCGTCCGCCTGGCGCGTGACGTACTTGCCTTGGGTGAGCTCGAACACCTGGTCACCCTGGTAGAAGGCCTTGGCGCCCGCCGCCTTCATCCTGGCGAGGCTCTCTGGCAGCTCGAGGCCGTCTTTCTCGAGGCGCGCGAGCACCGCCTCGAAGCCCATCGCGTCCCAAGCCTCGAACGGGCCGAGCTCCCAGTTGTAGCCCCAGCGCATGGCGTCATCGATCGCCGTGATGCTGTCGCAGATCTCCCCGGTGAGGCGCGCGGCGTAGAGCAGCGCGCGGCTGTTCACCTTCCAGGCGAAGGCGCCCGCCGGGCCCTGATCTTCGAACAGCGCCTTCACGCGGGCGCGCGGATCTTCCTCGCCCGCGATCTTCTTACAGGCTTGGCGGATCTCCGGGTTGCCGCCGCGCGCGCGGTACTCGTTCGTGTAAGGGTCGTACGTGAGGATCTCGTCGCCGCGCTTCTGGTAGAAGCCTTGCTTGGTCTTGTTGCCGAGCAGGCGCTTCTCCACCATGGTGCGCACGTAGTCAGGCACCTTGAACACCTCGCGCTCCGGGTCCTCCGTGAGCGCCGCGTAGCAGTTGTCAGCGACGTGAACCAGTGTGTCCAGGCCGACCATGTCCGCCGTGCGGAAGCTGGCGCTCTTCGGGTGGCCCATGGGCGGCCCGGTGATGGCGTCCACGTCCTCCGGCGCGAGGCCGTCGGCCACCATTTGATTGATGCCGAGCATCATCGCGTGGGTGCCGATGCGGTTCCCCACGAAGTTCGGCGTGTCCTTCGCCTGCACGATGCCCTTGCCGAGCGTCCACTTACCGAACGCCGCCACGCGGTCGTAAACCGCGCTGTCCGTCTCCGGGCCCGCCACCAGCTCGAGCAGCTTCATGTAGCGGACGGGGTTGAAGAAGTGCATCACGAGGAAGCTCTTCCTGAACGCCTCCCCGCGGCCCTGCACCATGTCCGCGATGCGGAGGCCGCTGGTGTTGCTCGCGACGATCGCCCCCGGCTTGAGCACCGACTCGAGGCGCTCGAACAGCGCGCGCTTGATGTCCAGGCGCTCGATGATCGCCTCGATCACCAGATCGCAGTCCGACAGCTTCGCGAGGTCGTCCTCCAGGTTGCCGGTTACGACCAAGCTGGCGAAGTCCTTGTGGAAGAAGGCGGCGGGCTTGCTCTTCAGCGCGTTCTGAAGCCCGCTCTCGGCGAAGCGGCTCCGCGCCTTCGGATCTTGCCGCTCCTTCTCGTCGAGGTTCGGGGGCACGATGTCGAGCAGCACCACGTGCACGCCCGCGCCGGCGAGGTGAGCGGCGATGCCGCTGCCCATGACGCCCGCGCCGATGACGCCCACGCGCCGGATCGGTTCACTCATTGCTTGGTCCTTGGTGAGGCCCCCGGAGCGGGGGCGGTGGGTCAGGCAGTGCCTGGTTGAGGTGCCTAGCACGACGAACGGGCTCCGTTCGTCGTGCTCGAATAAACAACTAGAGCATCGTGAAGGGAAGCGGCGCCAAGCGGAGGGCGGGAGAAACCGCCCCCTCGCCTTGAGGGGGGGCGGCTTCTCGTGCCCGTTTGGCGGCGAGCTGAGGGATGCTCGACTTGCTTCCGCCTCGATCGTTGGATTGGGGGTTTGGCAAGCCGCTCTAAGTCACCGTTCAGGGCGCCGATCCGCTTCACGGCGCGCTAAACCATCGTCTGGGCGCTGTTCCTAGTGCAGCGCCGCGGCGCTGCAAAGGGCTCTTCGGCGACTTGGTGACGAAGCCACCGAGCGCGCCCGCTTCGTCAGCCGCGTGCGGCCGCTCGCCAGCTGCACGCGGCCTGACGAGCCTGCGCCAAAGCCTCAGGCCACGCCGCCGAAGCTCACGCCGCCCTGGCTCTGCACTTGGCTCAGCCCCTCCAAGATCGCACCGTCGGCGGTCAGGGCGAGCACCACGCCGCCGCTCGCGTGGAGGGCGTTGAACGGCGTGGTCCACGAGGGATCGTGCCAGGGGCACTGCCAGCGGCTGGCGACGCCGGGCGCGCGGTAGAACAGGCTGCCTGTCGTTGCGGCCCAGGTGCCCCCGCTCGGGTCCAGGCACACGACCGAGAGCGGCACCGGCGCGCCCATCCGCTCCGCGCGGCACTGGTCGTCGTCGAGGTGCACGATGGTGCCCTCCGTCCCCACCACCACCGCGTCACCGACGTCGGGGTTCGTGGTGCAGGCGAGGTAAGCCGCGACCTCTGGCACCTGGAGCCAGTCCAAGGCGCCGTCCACGGCGCGGAAGATCGCCACCAGGCCGTGCCCCTGCGTGCTGCGCCCCACCACCAGCCAGCGCATGGTGTCGAGGCGCGCCAGGTCGTTCACGCTGGCGAAGTGCTCCAAGGGGAACGGCGGCAGCATGCCGCGCTGAGTGAGCCGATGCAGCACCGGCGGCCCGCTCGGGAAGCCACTTCGGTACGGTTGGCTGACCAGCACCAAGAGCTGACGCAGCACCCCGGACAGGCGCTGGAAGCGGTAGCCCTCGCCGCGCACGATCTCCGAGAGGCCATGGTAGGAGAAGTGGTGCACGCCGCCGTCGCGGCTCGTGACCAGCCACTGGCCAGCGCCGGTGCAGCTCACGGCGTCGAGCCCCGCGCCGCCGCGCGATGGCACCGCGCGCCACGCGCCGCCATCCCAGTACATGAGGGCGTGCGTCGTGGTCGCGAGGCAGCCCGAGGCGCCGTCGAAGGCGGCGTTCACCACCACGTCGGAGCCCGCGTAGCCTGGCTCGAACGGGCGCTGGCGCGTGAGCCACTGCCAGCCCCCGCGTGAGGGCGCCGACTGCTCCGAGAAGGCCGGCATGCGGCTCAAGGTGCTGCGCCCGAGCCCGGTGGGGATCAGCAGCGCCCGCGTGATCTCCTCGCAGTATTCCTCTGCGGTCGCGGGGCGCTGGCTCGGGTTGGCGGAGGTGGCGCGGGCGATGGCGGCGTCCACCGCGGCGCAGGCGCCTTGACTACCCCGGAGCTCGAGCGAGAGGTGCTCGCTCTCGCACACGCTGTCGCGCTCGGCGCCGCCGACCACGCGCACCATGTCGATCAGCGTTTCAAAGCGGAACAGCGGCCGCCCCGTGAGGATGTAGTAAGTGAGGCTGCCAAATCCGAACACGTCGCAGGGGGGGCCCAGCTTCGCGCCCTGCGAGTAGATTTGCTCCGGCGCGGAGTAGCCGGGCGTGCCGATGCCGGCGTCCATGAAGGTGCCCGCCTCGGCGCTGCGCGCGATGCCGAAGTCGACGATTTTGAACGTCTCGCGATCGCCGAAGCCGGTGCAGAGCACGTTGGTCGGCTTGAGGTCACGGTGGAGGATCCCCAGCTCGTGCACCACGCTGAGCCCGCTCGCGATGTTGCGGATGCAGTCCACCGCGCGCAGCGGCTCGAAGGCGAAGCGGGTGCGCGCGATGCTGTAGCGCACCCGCTCCGTCAGGGTGGTGCCCTCGGCGTCGCCGTGGATGTACTCGAGGGCGAGCCACCCCAGGCCCATCGGCTTGCCTGGCTCGCTGGGATGATTCGTCAGCCTTGCGTTCAAAGTGCCGGCGTCGAGCAGCCGCACCACGTGAGGCGAGGGCGGCACGCGCTCGTTCAAGGCGCTCAGCGCGTTCGCCTCCTTCATGAACGAGAGCATCGCGGTATTGCCAGTGTTACTGACGAAGCGCGGCGTGAGGATCTTCAGCACCACCGGCGAGATGCCGCGCGGGTCGTGGCGCAAGGCGAGGAACACCACCGCCATCCCGCCCGCGCCGAGCGGCCTCAGCACCTGGTAGCTCCGCTCCGCGACGCTCGAGGGGACGCGCTGATTCACCAGCCCCGTCAGCTGGACGTCATCCGGGTGCAGGAGCAGCGCCACGGGCGCATGGTGGCACACTCGAGCGGCCGGGCGTTAGAGGTACAGCCGCCCGTCGAAGCCGAAGCGGACGTACACGAGGTAGGCCGTCTCGAAGGGATTCAGATCGACGGAGGTGCCCACCTGGAGCATGCCGGTGGCCGTCTGGCGCTCGGCGAAGCGCCGGAGCGGGCGGTATTCGTAGAACGGGAAGTCGAGCTCCACCGCGGTGAAGTCTTCGCGCTCGCCGTTCACTGGCTTGAAGCTCGGGGTGCCGAACAGCGCGCCGTAGATGTTCACCCCCACCTCGCGGAACAGGATGAGCTGGTGCGGGCCGATGCGTTTCCACAGGCGAAATAGACCACCGTCGGCTGCCATCAGGCCGAGCTGCTTACCCGCTTGGAAGTCGAAGGCCATCACCAGCGGTAGCAGCACCAGGGTGTCGGCTGGGAGCAGCAGCTGCGGCAGCCGGAGCCTCACCCCCAACCCGAGCCGCGATGGCACCCGATCGCCCGCTTTGCCGTGGGTGCGATCGTCCACGCACGGGCTCGGGCACGCGAGGTCCTTCTCACGCGCGGCGGCCACCCCGCTCAGCTGCAGGAACACCACGCCATCGGTGCTGCTGGTGACGATGCCCTCGAAGCCGTAGCCCATGGCGAGGCCCACCTCGAGGTCCGTGTGCAGGCGCGGCACCAGCGCCGGCGCGGGGCTCTGGTAGCCGCTGAAGTTTCCTCCGCTTCGGATCCCTGAGTAGAAGCGCACGAACGCGCCGACCTCGTTGGTGAAGCGGGGCAGGTGCGCGTCGTTCGAGCCGAGCGCGGGGCGCAGCGTCTGGTTCAGGACTTCCAGCGCCAGCGGGTGCGAGGCGAACGCGGCGAGCATCGTGGGGTTGCGCGTCACCTTGCAGGCGTCGAGCCCGCTCAGCGCGCGCGTCTCGTCGTCCGTGAGCCGCGGCAGGCGGTCGCGCACGCTGTAGTCTCCGGCGGCCGCGTCGAGCAACTGACTCAGGCTCGACGCGACGGCGAACGCGGCGCGCTCGTGGTCTTTGGGCTTCAGGTGCCCATCGCCATGAGCCGTGTAACGGCGGCCGCTCCAAGTCTCGGCGTCGATGCCGTGCTCGCAGTAGTAATCGTGGGTGCCCATCCGGTCAGGGGCCTTGCCCCAGGTGCCCACGGTGTGGCCGGCGGAGAACGAATCCTCGAGGAAATGCAGGGCGAAGGCCTCAGCGGCGAGCGTCCGCTGGAGGAGGGTGAGGCGACCCGGCGCGCCCTCGGGCGTCTTCGACAGCGTGAGCGCGAGCTCGAGCGCGACCCGGTGATACGCCAGGTAGAGCCCGATGGCGTTGATCTCACTCGACTCGGCGATGCTCCGCCTCGCGTAGCTCTCGAGGGTGTCGCCTCGGTCGCGCGCCAGCATGAAGTGGGCGTCGTTGCCGCTGGCGCGGCTCAGGTACTGGCTGTCGACCATCTCGTTCTTGATGTGGGTGCCGTGCCAGGCGTCGAGGCGCTCGGCGCGATCCTTCGCGCGCTCCAGGAGGCCGCGCGTCTCGAACGAGATGCGGATCACGTCGCGTAGCCATGGCCTGTGCGCCACCGTGCGCAAGAGCTCGGCTGGGGAGCAGGAGTGATCCGCGGCGATGGCCGGGAGCATCGCGAAGTCGACGCAGTCGCTGATCTCGCGTGGCTCGCCAGGGAGCGTCGGGCACTCCGCTCCGCTGCACTTCAGTCGCGAGGAGCCGGCCGCGGGCTCTTGGCACAGCAGGTCGCCATGGTTCACCTGCGCGCGCCACTCGGACCACAGCGCCGTGAGTAGCCTGTGGCGCGCCGGGGACAGCTGATTCACCGCCCCGATGCCGATCTCATGGTGCTCGTGGAACAGCCACGCTTGCGCGCGCTGGGGCCAGAGCAGGCAACCGAACAGCGCGAGGAGCGCGAAGAGCAGGCGTCTTGGACCAACCGATCGCGGCCGCAGGTACTTCCCCATGCTCAGTGTTTCTATCTGAAACGCTAGCGTCTGAGAAGGAGGAACGCGGCCAGACACTTGGCTGACGCGTTGGCGACGGACCGTGACGGTGAAGCGGCAGCCAGGGGATCGGGTTTTGGGGGCTCTGTCGCGCTGGACGCTCCTGGGTCCATCATCCAGGCTCCGGCAGCATGGAAGATCTGCAGAGCCACCAGGACGAGCGCGGCGTCCCCCTGGATGAGGTGGGCGTGAGCGGCCTCCGCTACCCCATTCGGGTGTGGGATCAGGCGCGCGAGCGCCAGGCGACGGTGGCCACCTTCGAGATGAGCGTGGCCTTGCCCCAGGAGTTCAAGGGGACCCACATGAGCCGCTTCATCGAGGTGCTGGAGGCGCGCCGCGGTGAGATCAGCCTCGGCACCTTGCCACAGCTGGTGGAGGAGCTGGCCACGCGGCTGTCGGCGCCGAGCGCTCGGGTGCTCGTCAAATTCCCTTACTTTTTGGAGCGAGCGGCGCCGGTGAGCGGCGCCGTGGCCCTGATGGACTACGAGTGCGCCTTCGAGGGCCGCGTCGTCACGGGTGAGCTAGGCAAGGTCGCTGACTTCACCTTGGAGGTGACCGTCCCGGTGACCAGCCTGTGCCCCTGCTCCAAGGCGATCAGCGACTACGGGGCGCACAACCAGCGCTCCGCGCTCTCGATGCGGGTGCAGAGTGTGGACTTGTCGCCTGCCTCGATGATCTGGATCGAGGAGCTGGTGGCGCTGGCGGAGCGCTCCGCCAGCGCGCCGGTGTACCCGCTGCTCAAGCGCGCCGATGAGCGCCACGTCACGATGCAAGCCTACGACAACCCGGTGTTCGTCGAGGACATGGTGCGCAACGTCGCCGTGCAGCTGAAGGAAGATCCGCGCGTTGCATGGTTCGAGGTGCGCGCCGACAACCACGAGAGCATCCACAACCACGCGGCCTTCGCGCGCACCTCGTGGCGCCGCGAGCCGTCCGGCTGAGCGCTGCCTCTACCCGGGGCACTGTGCGGCTGAGCCTTGGAGCGCCTCGCCAAACCCCCGAGCCCTGATCCTCCGTGAAGAGTTGGATTGGAGGACGGATGAGGGTTAGGACTACTGCCGCAGCGGGCAGTAGCGCGCGCTGTTCTTCTGGTTCTCGCGCAGCTCCACCTGCTCCACCCAGGCGCGGCCCTGGGTTTGCTCTCGGAGCCATGGGTCGGCGAAGTCGAAGACCAGCTTGGCGGTGGCTTCCATGCTCACGTTCGGCACCACGCGGAGCTTGGCGACGCCGCGCTCCTCCAGCTGCCGGAACAGCGGGAGCTCGGGATCGTCCTCGTTGATGAGCAGGGTGTGATCGAAGAGATCTTCGAGCCAGGTTTTGAGCGGCGTGAGGGCCGAGAAGTCGACCACGAAGTGGTTCTCGTCCAGCGCGCTGGCGGCGAACACGAAGTGCACGCTCCGGCTGTAGCCGTGGATGTAGCGGCAGTGCCCGGCGTGCCGGTGCTGACGGTGCGCGCAGGGCAAGTCGTAGTAGCTCTTGGTGGAGCGGAAGCAGGCGGCGTCGGTCATGGCTGGGTTCCGTGCGCGGGATCTGCCGTCAGCGCTTGGCTGGGCGTGGTGGCTGACGGTCAGGGATGTGGACGATGGGGCGCGCGAAGGCGAGGCGCAGGTTCTCGCTGAGCACGTGGCGATTGTAGGTCTTCTGCTCGATGACCTCGAGGGCAGGCAAATTGTCGCGGATCCAGCGCGGCGTGTCGCTCTGCGCCGCGACGTGGCGGTAGAAGCCGATGTCGCGCGGCGCTCGCGGATCGAGCGCGGCGCGGCGCTTCAGCAGGGCCAGCTGCCGCGCCAGGGGCTTGAGGCCGAGCTTGTGTCCCGGGCGATCCGCGCGCACCGTCGCGCGCGCCAGCGCGGGCTCCGTGAGCCCCCACTCGTGGACGATGACGCGGTCCCACTTGCGGTAGTCCGCGGCGCACCAGCCGCCCGCCTCCACCCGGAGCCCGCGCAATTGCTCGGGCGTCGCCGCGCGGTAACTCGCGCGGCGCTCGCGGTCGAAGCGCGCGCGATCGCGGCTCGGCGCGAGCTCTTCCAGCTGCCGGTGCCAGGCGCCGTCCCCGATGCCGTGATAGTGGCCGACCCGCGCGGTGAGCGTCGCCGGGTGCGCGCTCAGCTTCTCGGGGTAGCCGAGCAGGCTGAGGCCCGCCGCGGTGAGCCCCAGCGCCGGCGAGAGCCAGCGGCGGAGCCGAACATTCCCGTGTGACAATAGTTGCTCCAGCACGCCGGACAGCGCCAAGAAGCCAGCGCACACCGGGAACGCCAGGAAGCGGTAGTACACCATGTCGCCGCCCACCTTGATCGGGTAGGCGGTGGCCGCCAGCGCGCACAGGAGCAGGCCGAGCCGCACGCCGCGCCCCGTCGGGGGGGTAGATCTCGTCAGTGGGGCGTCTTTTTTTGCGATAGCGTCAGCTGAGCTGCCTGGTGACCGCGCCCTTCGCCTCACGAGCAGCCAATGGACGAACGCGGCGAGCAGCCCGAGCGCCAGCACCCCCAGCAGGTGATGGGACTTCGTGCTGTATACCAGGTAGTGGAGGCCTTGGCTGAGCTCGGTCTGGTCCTTGAGGTAGTACGTGTTGGGGAACAGATCCGCGTAGTAGTAGATGCGGAAGCCGAGCCACGCGGCGCCCGTCGTGATCGCGACGCCGATGAGCCACCACGGCGCGCGGCGGCGCGTGATGAAGAGCCAGCCGGCGAGCACCATCAGCGGCACCGCCAGCTCCGGGCGCACGAGCGGAGCGAGCCCCGCGAGCGCTTGCCACAGGCGCCGGGTGGGCGAGAGCAAGGCGAGCGCGAACACGCAGGCCATCAGCTGCACCAGCGGCGTCTCGAGGCCGGAAGAGAAGTAAGACAGCACGCCGTAGTGCGTCATCGCCAAGGCGACGCCGAGGCTCGCGCGCGGCCCGGGTGGGCACAGGCGCCGGTTCAGGTGGACCGCGGTGAGCCAGAACGCGCCGCAGGTGAGGAGCGAGAGCGCGCGCAGCAGCGTGTAGTAGTCGAGGGTCGTCGCGCGGAGCGGCACCAAGAGGAGCGTCCACAGCGGGCTCGAGTAAGCCTCCACGTACTCCCCCGGGTTGAACACCAGGCCGCGCCCGAGGAAGACCAGGTTATCGACGTAGCGGAAGTAGATGAACGCATCGTCCATGAACCAGAAGTAGCGCCACGTCAGCCCCAGCCCGACGACGAGCAGGAGCCACTCGAGGGGCGTGGCGACGCCGAGCGCCGCGCGGGCGCGCGTCAGAAGCGTGGTGAGCGCCGCGTGCGCGGTGGTGTGCACGCTGTCAGTGACACTGCCTTCATCGCCCTGCGCCCCAGCGCCCCGACTCGCGGCGGGCGACGGCGATGGGGCTTCGGGTGCAGCGGACACGGCCGCGGCGTTATACGTCAGCTCACCGGTGAGGAGCAGCGCGGCGCACGTCGAGCGCAGCGCCGCGGCGCCGCTCGTGGGGTGCTGGGTCGGCTCATCGCGCCTGGTGCTTGCGGCGAGCGACTCGGGGAGGTAACCGGGGCCGATGCGAGCGGCTGATTCGGGTTCTGGGCGGTGGGGAGAAGTGACGAGCGGCGGGCTGCGTGCGGGCGTCGCGGCGCGCCGCGCAGGGCTGTGCGCTGGCCTCGGTTTGTTTTTTGGGGCCAGTGTGGCTGCGTGCGGTGGCACAGCCGCACCGGAGCCTACCCGTCCAACCCCTGTCCCCTCGAGCAGCGCCGCCATCGCCGAGGATTTGCCGCTCACTTGGGCCACGCTCGAAGGTGAGGCGCTGGTGCGCTTCGTGCGTGAGGGCGCGGAGCAGCGCTTGAAGGAGCTGGCTCCGGAGATAAACCTCGCGGCGCTCGCTGGCTACGCGGCGGACCCGAGCCAGGCGCCGGAGCTGAGCGGGCGGGCGTCGGAGCAAGTGCTGAATTTAGCGCTCGCCCAGCTAGCGGAGGGTGAGCTCGACCGCGCGGAGGGCCTGGTGCGCTTCGTGCGCGCTCGCGCGAAGAATCGGAACTCGGCGTTCGCGGGGACGACGCTGCTCAGCATCATCGCGCGAAAGCGGGCTCAGGACGCCGCGGCGGGTGAGGCCGCCGTCTCCGCGGTGCTGCGGGAGCTCCCGCGGGCGCGGCTCGGCTCCTCCACCGTGGTGTTCCAGCTTTTCCAAGAGAAAAAGCAGCTGACGGCGCGGGTGGAGCAGGCGAAGGGGCAGCTCCTCACGCTGGACGGCGCCACCAGCGTGCTGATGACCGAGCAGGTGCTGGGCGACGTGGTGGCGCATCGCGCGCTCTACCTCGCCGCGGTGGCGGCGGTGCGCAAGGAGCACGAGGCGCTGCCGCCAGAGAAGCCCTACGCGTTTCAGACAGTGAACCTGACGGGTGCGCGGGACGCGAAGCCCGTCGTAGTAGGCGTGTGGGACGTGGGCACGAGCCCCGAGCTCTTCAAGAAGCAGCTGCTTACGCACCCGAACGAATTGCCGAACGGAAAAGATGACGACGGCGATGGGGTGGTCGACGACGTGCACGGCATCGTGGACGAGGCGGCGCACACCGAGCTCTTGTACCAGCCGCCGGAGGCCGTGCTCAGCGAGTACAAGCCATTTCTGCGTGGAATCATGGATCTGCGGGCGGGCATCGCCACCAGCGAGGCGGCGCAGCAGGTGCTCGCCTTGATGCGTGGGGTGGAGAACGCCGCGGCCCTCGATCGCTTGGAGCAGAACCTGGACGCGGTGGGTGAGTGGGCCCACGGCACCCACGTGGCGGGCATCATGCTGCAGGGGGTCCCCAGCGCGAAACTCGCCATTTTCCGCTCGGCGTGGGCCGGTGAGTCGCGCGTGTATCACCACCGCGGCCCGACGGACGCCGAGCTCGCGAAGGAGCGCGAGAACGTGGAGGCGATCGCAGCCTTCATCAAGCGTCATCAGGTGCGGGTCGTGAACGCGTCGCTCGGCTTCAGTCGCGAGTACCTCGAGGCGGAGCTCCGCTACGAGCAAGACAAGTACCCCACGGAGCAGGCGGTGAAGGCGCGCGCCGAGGTGGTGCAAGCGGCGCGGCACAAGAACTGGGCGTGGGTGTTCGATGCTTGTCCGGACACCCTGTTCGTGGTGGCCGCGGGCAACTCGAACCAGGACGTGGAGGAGTATGGGGTGGTCCCCGCCGGGATCGAGAAGGGCAACGTGCTCAGCGTGGGCGCGGTGGATCGCTTCGGCTCTTGGGCGGCCTTCACCAACTCGCACTCGAGGCTGGTGCCGATCTTCGATTTCGGGGTGGAGGTGCCGAGCCTCGTGCCCTCCGGAGAGACGGTGCCCCTGAGCGGCACCTCGATGGCGGCGCCGGGCGTCGCGAACCTGGCGGCGAAGCTGTTCGCGGTGCGACCGGCGCTCACGCCGGCGCAGGCGAAGGCGCTGATCGTGGAGCACGGGGACCCCATCGCCGCTCCGTACAACGGGCGCATCGCGAATGAGGTCCTCGCGGTGAAGGCGGCGCGCGCGCTGCGTTGAGGTGCGGCAGCTGAGCCGGCCCGCGAGTCAGGCGCGATGACGCACAGCGGCACACGCACGGCGTTCAAGCTTTTTTTGTTGGGGGTTGGACGGCACCGCGCCGCGGACGCTGCGTGCGCTGGGCACCTGGTCGCCACCGCCTGCGCCCCGGCGCGCCGCGCCTCGCCGCACGGCGAGAATCCGTAAAGAAACTGAGTGGGAGTGGGGGAGGGAAGGTGCTACGCGGCAGGGCGTAAAGCGCACGGCACTTTCAGCTGGAGTTGGGGATGATTCGTTTTGCTGTCTTGGGTTTGGTGGGGACGCTGGTGGTCGGTTGCGGTGGGGGTGGGGGCACGCCCGGCGCCTCCGGTGGCACCGCGGGGGTCGCGGGTGCGGGTGGCGTGAGCGGCTCCGGTGGGAACGGCGGCTCCGGGGGCCTCGGTGGCTCGTCGGCTTCAGGAGGATCGGGGGGCTCGGGTGGCGGCACGTGCACAGACCCAGGTGACTGTCAGGAGGGCGTGTGCGACGAGCTGCTCGGCCGCTGCGTCGAGTGCCTGTTCGAGACGGACTGTGATGGCGACGCGCGCTGCGTCGATCGGCGCTGCATCCCCGAGACGACTTGCCGTAACAGCTTGGACTGCGTGGACGCGCCTTCGGGATCCATCTGCGACCCGCGGACGGGCCGCTGTGAACAGTGCGTCGGCGTGGAGGACTGCGACGGCACCGCGGACTGTATCAGCGGGCGCTGCGTGCCTTACACGCCCTGTCGCAACAGCCTCGACTGCGACGAGCAGATCTGTGAGCCCGACTCGAAGCGCTGCGTCGAGTGCGTGGAGACCACGGATTGCCTCGATGGAAAGACCTGCGTCGCGAACCAGTGTCGCGAGCTGCGCCCCTGTCAGTCGGACAACCAGTGCACGCCGCATGGGCAGCTGTGTGATCGCGTGCGCGGTGTGTGCGCCGACTGCATCGAGCACAGCGACTGCCCGAGCGCCTACCACTGCGCCGCGGGGGTCTGCGAGCTGAGCGTCTGTGCGGAGGGCTCGAGTCGTTGCGTGGAGAACGCCGTCCAGAGCTGCCTCGCAGGCGGGGTGGGGTGGGGGAGCGGCGTCTCGTGTGGGGCGAACGCGGTGTGCGTGCAGGCGGGCTCGGTGGCGAGCTGCGTGCCGCGCGTGTGCGATCCAGATGCGACCTATTGTGACGGGACCTCGGTGCGTCGATGCGCGCCGGACGGGCTCTCGTCGTCGCTCGTCGAGGAGTGTCCGCAGTTCTGCCAAGCGGGCGCCTGCACCGAGCGCGAGTGCGAGCCTTCGAAGTATTTCTGCTCGGGTCAGGAGGCGCGCCTATGTTCCGCCGATGGCATGAGCTCACAGTTCGTCGAGCTCTGCTCGTCGAGTCACTACTGCGATCCGGTCACCACCCTGTGCGTGCCTCGCGTCTGTGAGCCTGGTGCATCCATGTGCAGCGGCAACGTCGCGACCACCTGCAACGCGAACGGCTCAGGGCCCGTCCCCGGGGGGACGGACTGCGCTTCGAGTGGTCAGGTGTGCTCTGCCGGGCAATGCACCAGCTGCCCTGCGGGCGGCGCCACCCCTCGGTTGGTGCTCGATGAGGTGTTCACCGGCGACGGCGACTACGCGGTGATCCAGAACCGGCACCCGACCTGCAGCGCGGCGCTGGGGGACGTGTATTTGCACGCGCGGGTGCAGAGCGATCAGGTGGCGATTCGCTTGCCTACCCAGACGCTGGCGCCGATGGAGAAGCTCCGGATCGTGGAGACGGGGGGTCAGATGAGCCCTGGCGCCTTCCAGGCGTCTCAGAGCATCGCGTGGCTGGGTGACGCCGCGGGCGCGGCGCTCCTGTGCTCGGGCGCGACCTGCACGGCTGCGAACGTGATCGACGCCATGCGCTGGTACTCGACCTCCGTGAGCCTCCCGAGCGGGGTCAGCTTCAACTCCACGCTGCCAGCGATCTCCGCGGCCGACGAGCCCACCAAGGCGTTCACCCGCGTCGGGTACACCGGGGCTTCACCCAGCTACTACTCGGCGGACTGGACCGTCGGCGCGGCCAGCGTCCCCGCCGGAGGCGGAGGGGGTCCCCTCACCTGCCCCTCGACCCAGCCACCGAATGGGTCCGCTTGCACCTTGGTCCTCGGGTCGTGCGCCTATGGTCCCGTCACTTGCATCTGCTTCTCTGACACGTGGCTGTGCACTTGACCCTGGGTCGCACGTTGGTGACCGGCGCGGCGGGCGCGCTCGGCAGCGCGGTGTGCCGGGCGCTCACCGGGGCTGGTGGTGCGGTGCTGGCGCTCGATCGCGCGGAGGCGGCGCCGCGCCTCGCCCAGCTCGCGGCCGAGCTCGGCGTGGAGACGGGGACGCTCGATGTCGCCGACGCCGGGGGCTGGGAGCGGCTCGCGGTCGCCGGGCGCCTCCAGCCGTTCTCGGGTGCGGTGCTGGTCGCGGGTGGCTGGCGCGGCGGCGCGCCGATCACGGAGGCGCCGCCGGGTGAGCTCGAGGAGCTGCTCCAGCTGAACTTGGTGAGCGCTTGGGTGAGCCTGCGGGCGGTGCTGCCGCCGCTCTGCGCCGCCAAGGACGGCGCGGTGGTGGTGATCGGCTCGAGGAGCGCGGTGGAGCCCGCGAGCGGCGCCGGGAGCGCCGCCTACACCGCGAGCAAGGCGGCCTTGCTCGCGTTGGCGCAGGCCGCCGCGGCGGAGGTGCGGGGCCAAGGCGTGCGGGTGAACGCGGTGCTCCCCAGCGTGATCGACACGGCTCAGAATCGCGCCGCGATGCCAGACGCGGATCCTTCGCGTTGGGTGTCGCCCGACGCGCTGGCGGCGAGCGTGCTCCATTTGCTCACGAACCCTGACGTGAGCGGCGCGGCGCTGCCGGTGTATGGGCGGCTGTGAGCGCGCTCACATGGTCTTTGCGTGAGCGCGCCTATAGGGTCACCGTGACTGACGGCGCGGCGAGCGCCTACATGGTCACCGTGACTGACGGTACGGCGAGCGGCCATCGTCACTGTAGCTGACGAAGGCGCTCAAGGCTTGGGGCGGGCGCGGTACTCGGGGAGGAACTCGCGCTTCCTTTGGACGCGCGCCTCCTCAGGGGGGAGCTCGAAGGGTCGCGGCGTGATGGCGAGCAGCGCCGCTTCGTCGACGGCGTCGATCAGGCCCGGGTCCAGGTAGCTCTCGGCGTAGCGCAGGTAGGTCTGGCTCCTGACGAAATGGTCGAACAGCTCAGGATCCAGGTGGTTGTCCTGCTTCATGTACCCCATGATGCTCATCGCCTCGCTCAGCCGCTTGGCGCGCTTGTAAGGGCGATCGTCGGCGGTGAGCGCCTCGAACACGTCGGCGATCGCCATGATGCGCGCGGGGACGCTCATGTCACCCGCGTAGATCCCCCGTGGGTAGCCGCCGCCATCCATCTTCTCGTGGTGGCCGCCGGCGTACTCGGGCACGCGGGCGAGGTTACGGGGGAAGGGCAGCGCCTCCAGCATCTGGATCGTCTGCACCATGTGACCATTGATGATCAGCCGCTCGGCTTCGGTGAGCGTGCCCCGGGAGATGCACAGGTTCTCGAGCTCGTCGTCGCTGAGCAGCGGCACCTCGCGCTCGCCCTGGCGCAGACGCCGCGCGCCAATCTCGCGGATCCGCGCCTTCAGCTCTGGGGCCAGGAACTCCCCGCCGGTGTTGGCGCGCTCGAGGAAGGCGAGCTCCTCATCCAGCTGCGCCAGCTCCGCGCCGAGCGTCGCCTGGGCCGCCTCCGCGGGCTCGCCCGCGAGCTGCCGCTTCAGCGCTCGGAGCTCGGCGTCGCGCCGGAGCACCTCGAAGCGCGCGCGCACCGTGTCGATCCGATCGGAGATGGTCTCGAGCTTGGTCGCCTTGTCCATCACATGGACAGGCGTCGTGACCTTGCCGCAGTCGTGGAGCCAGGCGGCGATGCGGAGCTCGTACCACTCCTCCTCCGTGAGGCGGAAGCTCTTGAACGGCCCTGTATCCGCGCGGCAAAGGCTCTCGGCGAGCATCTCCGTCAGCACCGGCACCCGCTCGCAGTGCCCGCCGGTGTACGGGCTCTTGGCGTCGATCGCCGCCGCGATCAGCTTGATGAAGCTCTCGAGCAGCTTACGCTGGCCATCGAGCAGCATCTGGTTGTCCAGGGCGATGCCGGCTTGCGACGCCAGCGCCTGGACGATGCGCTCCACCTCGTCGCTGAAGGGCACCACCTTGCCCGCGGCGTCGCGCGCGTTCAGGAGCTGCAGCACCGCGATGACGCGGCTCTCGGTGTTGTAGAGCGGGATGGTGAGGAACGAGCGCGAGCGGTAGGCGTTGCGCTCGTCGAACTGCTTGGTGCCGCTGAAGTCGAAGCCCTCGGCGTCGTAGGCGTCGGGGATGTTGATGGAGCGCCGGAGCAGCGCGGCGGCGGTGGCGACGTTGCGGAGGTTCTTGGCCTTCGTCTCGGCGTCGTAGAGCGGGATCTCCGGCAGCTCTATTTCGCGGCCGGTGGTGCCGCCGAGCGCGATGGAGAGCGAGTCCGTGCGCATGATGGCGAAGCGCAGCGTGTCCTCGTCCGTGCGGATGTACAGCGTGCCCCCGTCGGCGTTGCAGAGCTGCTTGGCCTCGAGCAGGATCATCTCGACCAGGCGGTCACGGTTCTTCTCCGCGGTCAGCGCGATCCCGACGCGATGGAGGAGCTCGAGGCGCGCCGCCTTGTCCAGCGACGTCACGTTGGTCCCAACCCCCAAGCCCAGCTCGCTCATCCCCCCCACTCTACCCGCCTTGCCCGCGCGCTGCACGAGGCGTCGAGGCTCCAACTGGCGTTGACGGGGTGCCGCTGGCGGGCGCGGCGTCGATGCGTGCGCCGTGGGGCAATGACTACCCGTCCAACCCCCCGATCGAGCGGCGCGTCGGCGATGGGTGCCGCATCGATGGGCGCGTCGGCGATGTCCGGCCCCCCACGGAACCCTCGGGTAGGGGTGGGGGTTTGGCGGTGTGCTGGGTGGCTCAGCTGTCCATGGGGCGCACCGCGTGGAAGGTGTGGCGGACGTCCTTGCCCTCCACCATGAACACCACCATCTCCGCGATGTTGGTCGCGTGGTCCGCCACCCGCTCGAGGTAACGTCCGACGGACAGCAGGCGCTGAGCCGCGTCAGGCTCCGTGACCATGCGCTGGGTCAAGGCGGGGAAGGTCTCGGCGTAGGCGGCGTCGACCAGCGCGTCGCGCTCCACCACCGCGCGGGCGCGTTGAGCGTCGCTCTGAACGAAGCTGTTCAGCGCATCAGCGAGCATCTCTTGTGCCAGCTGCGCCATGCGAGGCAGGCGCGGATCGATGGCGACCGGCGGCTCGAGCGAGAGCTCGAGGGTGCGCTCACAGATGTTGGTTGCCAGGTCCCCCACCCGCTCGAGATCGGTCACGAGCTTCAGGCTGGTGGTGATGAAGCGCAGATCGCTCGCCACCGGCTGACGCCGGGCGAGCAGCTTGAGGCAGCGCTCGTCGATCTCGAGCTCGAGTTGGTCCACCTCATGATCCGCGCGCAGCGTGGCGCGCGCCAGCTGGGTGTCGCGCTCGTGGAACGCCTGCATCGCGTCGCCCACCATCGCCTCCACCTTGGAGCCCATGAGGAGCACCCGCTCCCGCAGCAGGTCGAGCTCGCGGGCGTACTCACGATCCGTATGACGGGTCATCGCGCTTCCTGGCGTGGGAGGGTGGCTCAGCCGAAGCGGCCGGTGATATAGTCTTCCGTTTTGCGCTGCTTGGGGCGCGTGAAGATGACGTCCGTCTGGTCGTACTCCACCAGCTCTCCCATGTAGAAAAACGCGGTGGTGTCGGCGACGCGCGCGGCCTGCTGCATGTTGTGGGTGACGATCACGATCGTGTAGTCGGCGCGCAGCTCGTGGATGAGCTCCTCGACTCGCGCCGTGGCGATCGGGTCCAGCGCCGAGCAGGGCTCGTCCATCAAGAGCACCTCCGGCTCCAGGGCGAGGCTCCGCGCGATGCACAGGCGCTGCTGCTGGCCGCCGGAGAGGCTGGTGCCGGAGCGGTCGAGGCCGTCCTTCACCTCGTCCCACAGCGCCACCTGGCGCAGCCGCCGCTCCACGACCTCGGCCGGGTTCGGCACGCGGGTCCCGTTCAGGCGCAGGCCGGCGAGCACGTTGTCTTGAATCGACAGGGTAGGGAACGGGTTGGGCTTCTGAAAGACCATGCCGATATGGCGCCGCACGAGCACCGGATCGACCTGGGCGCCGTAGATGTCCTGACCATCGAGCAGCACGCGGCCCTCCACCACCGCGCCCGGCGCGACCTCGTGCATGCGGTTCAAGCAGCGGACGAAGGTCGACTTGCCGCAGCCCGAGGGGCCGATCACCGCGGTCACGGTGCGGGCCTCGATCGGCATCGAGATCCCCTTCAGCACCTGGGTGGTGCCGAAGCGCGCGCGGAGATCTTCCGCGGAGAGCTTCACCTCGGGCGCTGAGGGCTCCTCAGCGCCGCCGGGCGCTGAGGGGGCCTTCACCTTCGGGGTGGGGGCGGTGACGACGGGCTCTGCTGGTTCGAGGTTCATCGGCCTTTGACCCGGTGACGCACCAAGAGGCGCGCGGTGATGTTGAGGATCAAGATGAAGACGACGAGCACGAAGGCCGCCGCCCAGGCTTGCTGATGCCAGTCTTCGAAGGGGGAGACGGCGTAGGTGTAGATTTGGACGGGCAGCGACGACACCGGCTGATCGATGCCGTCGTTCCAGAAGCGGTTGGAGAACGCGGTGAAGAGCAGCGGCGCGGTCTCACCGGCGACGCGCGCCACCGCGAGCATGATGCCCGTGGCGATGCCGGGCAGCGCGGTGCGCAGCGTGATCTTCAAGGTGACGCGCCAGCGCGGGAGCCCGAGCCCGAGCCCCGCCTCACGCAGCTGCTCGGGCACCAGGCGCATCAGCTCCTCAGTGGTACGGGTGACTGTCGGTACCATCAGCACCGCCAGCGCCACCGCGCCGGCCAGCATGCTGAAGCGCCCCAGCGTCAAGACGAGCAAGCTGTAGACGAACACGCCGACGGTGATGGAAGGCACGCCGGCGAGCACGTCCGCGGTGAAGCGGATCACCTTGGCTAGCCCGCCCTTGCCTGACTCCGCGAGGTAAATCCCCGCGAGCAGCCCCGGCGGGATCCCGAACAAACAAGCGAGCCCCACCAGCTGCGCGCTGCCGACGATGGAGTTGGCCATGCCACCGCCGGTCTCTCCCACCGGCCGCGGCAGCTCGGTGAAGAACGCCAGGTTCACCCCGCCGATCCCGCGCGCCGTGAGGTAGTAAAGCACGCTGAACAGCGGGACCAAGGCGAGCAGCGTGAACGCCACGCACAGCCCACGGATGAGGCGATCTTTCGCCTTGCGGAGCTTGTAGCTCGAGTCGCTGGCCTCGAGCAGCGGCGCCGCTCGCGTGCTCACCGCGCCCCCTTGGCTTCGCCGCGCGACACCTGCCACACGAGCAGCCGCGCCACGATGTTGAGCAGCAAGGTGACCGCGAAGAGCAAGAGCGAGATCTCCGCGAGCGCCGCCAGGTGCAGGTCCTGTGAGGCCTCGGCGAACTCGTTCGCGAGCACGCTGGCCATGGTGTACGAGGGGGCGAACAGCGAGGCGCTGATCTCCGGGCGATTGCCGATCAGCATGGTGATCGCCATCGTCTCGCCGAGCGCGCGCCCCAGGCCCAAGATCACCGCGCCCACCAGGCCTGGGCGCGCGTAGGGCAGCACGCCGACGCGCACCACCTCCCAGCGGGTGGCGCCCAGGGCGATGGCGCCCTCACGCAAGTTGGCGGGCACCGCCTGCAGCACCTCGCGGCTCACGCTGGAGATGGTCGGCAAGATCATGATGGCCAAGATCACGCCGCCGCTCAGCATCCCGAACCCCTGGTTCGGCCCTGAGAACAGCGGCAAGAAGCCGAGCGTGCTGCGCAGCGCGGGCTCCACCGTGGTGGCCATCAGCGGCGCCAGCACGAACACGCCCCACAGGCCGTAGACCACGCTGGGCACCGCGGCGAGCAGCTCCACCAAGAAGCCGATCGGCTTACGGAGCCACAGCGGGGCCAGCTCCGAGAGGTAGATCGCGATGCCGAGCGCGACCGGCACCGCGAGCAGCAGCGCGAGCAGCGAGGAGACGACGGTGCCGAAGATGAAAGGCAGCGCACCGTACCGCTGCCCCACGGGGTCCCACTTTTGGCTGGTGATGAAGCCCCAGCCGAACTCCTTGAACGACTCCTCCGCGGCGAACGCCATCTGCGCCGCCATCGCCAGCACCAGCACCAAGATCAGCAGCGCGAACAGCCGCGAGACGCTGCGGAATACGGCGTCACCCGGGTTCGCGCTGCGGCCCAACAGGGGGAGCCAGCGCGGGGTGCGGCGCACGATGCTGGGTGGATTGGAGACGGAGGACACGAGCGGCTCGGTTGGCTTGGGGAGCAAGTGGTCAGGAGGGTGGAGCGCTCAGCGCAGCTAGTCAGGGTAACGGACAATCAGGAGCAAGGCAGCCAGGGCTCAGGGGAGCGCTGGTTTGCCGCCTGTCGTGAGCTGCTTCACCCGCGCCTCCACCTGCGTGACGACCTCCTCCGGCAGGGGGGCGTAGTGCAGCTTCTCGGCGAAGCGCTGGCCATCGCGCAGCGACCACAGGAGGAAGCTCGCGAGGGCGGCCGCCTTGGCGCTCTTCGGGTGGTCTTCATAGACCAGGAGGTAAGAGTACGAGGCGATCGGGTAGGCGCCGGGGCTCGCGCTGTCGGTGATCGAGGTGGTGAGCGACTCGGGCAGCTTCACGCCGCTGGCGGCGGCGGTCACGGCCTTCACCGAAGGGGTGATGAACTCACCGCTCCGGTTCTTCAGCGCCACCACCTGGAGCTTCGCGGTGTGAACATAGGCCAGCTCGAGGTAGCCGATGGCGCCGGCGGTCGTCTTCACCTGACCGCTCACGCCCTCATTGCCCTTGGCGCCGAGCCCCTTGGGCCAACGCAGGCTCTTGCCCGCGCCGACCTGCTCTTTCCAGCGCGGCGAGACCTTCGCCAGGTAGTCGCTGAACACCGCGGTCGTGCCGCTGCCGTCGCTGCGATACACCACGGTGATGCCCTGCTCGGGCAGCGCTATGCCTGGGTTCACCTCGGCGATCCGCGGGTCGTTCCAGCTGGTGATTTCCCCAAGGTAAATCGCGGAGAGCGTCTCCGACGAGAGCCGGAGCGTGGGGACGCTCGGCAGGTTGTAGGCCACCGCCACGGCGCCCAGGGTGGCGGGGATGTGGTGGATGGTACGAGGCGCTTTCCTTCGCTCGTCCGCCGTCATGGGCGCGTCGGTGGCACCAAAATCCACCGTCTCGGCCAGGAGCTGCCGGATCCCCCCGCCGGAGCCGATGCTCTGGTAGTTGATCTTCACCGTCGGGTGCTGGCGGTAGTATTCGAAGGTCCACTTCGAATAGAGCGGGAAGGGGAAGGTGGCGCCCGCGCCGTTCAGGTTGACGACGCCGCCGACCGAGCCATCCGGGTCCACGCCGCGACACCCGACGAGGCTCACCACCAGCGCGGCGATCCAGAACAGGGCCCGGGCGCACATCCGCGCGGACACTTAGCAACGCCGCCCCGGCGTGCTGGGGCAGTCGGGCAACGATTGTGTGTCAGCCAGGTGACAAGTCAGGAGGGTTGGGGGTTTGGCAGCGCGCTGCGCGGCGTTTTGAAGGCGTTTCGCGGGGTGCGTCGGGTGTCACGGTGCCGGGCGCCGCGCCGCGCCGCTGTCTCGCTACAGCACCATCTGGAGCTGGAGCCGCACCTGGTCGGTCCCCTCGGACATCCCGAGCTTGGGCTGCCACACCCGCAGCGCGTCGGCTTGGAGCTTCAGGGCGTGCTTGTGGAAGAAGTAGCTCACGCCGCCGCCCACCTCGCGCTCATTGGTCATGGCGCTGTCACTGCCGGCGGTGCTGGCCGCGTAGCGACAGGCGACCAGGGCCGAGGTGGTGGGGATGACGTAGCTCAGCTGGCCGACCAGGCCCCAACCGTTGTGAGCGTCCTCCACCGGGATCAGGACCCCGCTCTCGTCCAAGGCGCCGCCGCCGTCTCGATCGCCCGAGCGGAAGGCCACTGCGCCGTACAGGTGGACCCCGGCCACCTTGAGCACCAAGTCCAAGGTGGCGACCTGGTAGTCAGCGGTCCCGCCGTCGTTGAACGCGCCCCCGAGGGTGCCCGCTCGCTGCCGCGCGCCGTCCACGTAGCCGACCGCCCCGCCCAGGGCGACACCGAGGTCGCTCCGCCCGAGGTCCCCTTGGGAGTAGTCGTCGAAGGCGCCGAGCGGCAGCACCTCGACGCGCGCCAAATACATGAGCCCGAAGGGCCGTTGCTCGAGGTTCCTCGTGCCCTGGCCGGAGTACACGCCCAGGTTGTAGCGGAGGTAGCCCCCGGTGCCGAACAGGTCCTGTGAGCCCACGTCGAGGCCCACGTCGCGATCCAGGCTGAAGCGGCGCTGCATCAGGCTCAGGTCCACCAGCTCCAGCTTGCCGTCGGCCTGGATCGTTTCCCTGAGGAAAGGCACCTTGTACTGCCCGACGCGCAGCGTGAGATCGCGCAGGTGCGAGAACTGAGCGAAGGCGTCGAGCAGCGGGGTGGTGCGCGCGGGCGGCGTCGCGCCCAGCTGGGCGAGATCGAGATCCAGCGCCAGCTGGGTGTGAGGATCGAACAGCGTGCCCTTGGCGGTCACCCGCATGCGCTGGAGCTTCAGGCCCAGCGTCGCGTCGTCGTCCGTCGCGCGCTGGTCCTCCAAGGTCGCGCGGACCTGAGCGCGCATGCCGAGCGTGAGCGAGAAGTCACCGCTCGCGACGCGCACGCCCTCGCCGGGTCGGGCGCTGATCTCGGTCTTGGGCTCCGGCGCCTCGGGCGCTTCGCTCACGGCGTCCGCCGCCGGGCTCGACGCGTCGAGCTCCAGGGCAGGGTCGTTCGGCGCGGCCAGGCCGAGCGTGGTCAAGGACATCAAGGCACCAGCGCAGGCCCCCGCGGGTAGGAGGTGAGGGCGCCAGGCCGAGCCAAGGATCGAGCGGTGTTCCATGAGGACCTCCAGTGCCGGGAACGTAGTTGTCTCGGCGTGCTTCTCATCGAGGAATCAAACGCCGCGCCATAAAAACGCAGGCAAAGCGGCGTGCTGTAGGCTGACTTCGGGTGATTCTTGCGTTGCGGCCCCGTCGCCCGGCGAGGGTTGCGCAAGGTGGGGCCTGCAGCGGCTAGGGAAACGCCGCGCGGTGGTCGCGCCCCGGCTCGCTCACGGCGCGGTGCCGTCCAACCCCAACCAGCTCTTCAGCACCACACGAAGTGGCAGGGTGCTCTTCAAGGCTGCATGGATTCTCTGGTGAGGTCGAGGACCGTGACCCCAACGCTATCCGAAGCTAACCAGAGCCCCTGGGAGACTTCCATCGGCTCCAGGAGGGACTGCACCCCCCCCCTGATCCCCCGTGCGAACGACAGACGGTTGCCCCCGTGGGGCGTGCCAGGTCTCTAGAGTGGATTTCGTGCCCCCCGAAGGGGTACCTTCACGGGGCTTGGTGCTCTGCGGCGGGTGGTCCGTGCGCTGGGTGCTCGGCGAAGCTTGGGATGGCGTTTGGAGTTCAGTTCTGGGGGGTGCGCGGGAGCATCGCGTGCCCCACGCCGCAGCACATCGTGTACGGCGGCAACACCAGCTGCATCGAGCTGTTCAGCGGGGAGCACCGGCTGATCCTCGACGCGGGCACCGGGATCCGTGGGGTGGGGCGCGCCTTCATGGAGAGCGAGGTGCGGCGCGCCCACATCTTGCTCACCCACACCCACTGGGATCACATCAACGGCTTCCCCTTCTTCGAGCCTGGCTTCCAAGCGGGGCGCGACTTCGAGCTGCTCGCGGGGCACCTCGGTAGTGGGGGGCTGCGTGAGGTGTTCGCGGGTCAGATGGCGCAGCCCACCTTCCCGGTGCCGCTCGAGGCGATGAAGGCGAACCTCAGCTTCTCTGACTTCAACGCGGGGGAGACGCTGCATTTGGCGCCTGGCCTGACGATCCGCACCGCGCCGCTCAACCACCCGAACGGCGCCACGGGTTACCGCGTGGAATCATGTGGTAAGGCGGTCTGCTATGTGACGGACACGGAGCACGTGCCCGGCGCGCCGGATCAGACGGTGCTCGGCTTGATTGAGGGCGCGGACCTCGTCATCTACGACTCCACCTACACCGACGATGAGTTCCCGAGCAAAGTGGGCTGGGGGCACTCCACGTGGCAAGAGGCGGTGCGCCTCTGCACCGCGGCGGAGGTGAAGAAGCTCGCCATCTTCCACCACGATCCGGAGCACGAGGATGACTTCATGCGTCGCGTGGAGACGGACGCGCGCGCGATGTGGTCCGGCGCCACCGTGGCGCGTGAGGGCATGCGGCTGACGTTTGCTTAGCCGCGCGGTTCGCTTGGCCGCGCGGCTCGCTTGGCCATACCGTTCGCTTGGCCCGATGCGCTGAGGTCGCCGCCTGGGGTTTGTTTTTGGGGGTTGGGTAACGCCTGTTCGCGCCGGGAGTCGCATCCCAGCGCCGCTCGTCGCTGAGCGCCTCCGCATGGAGCGTCGCCACGGGCTGTTCGCGTAGTGGCCCGTTGCTAGCCGCGCCGTTCGCATAGCCACGTTGCTTGGCGGCCTCCGTCTGCTCGGCGTCGCGGCCCGCCTTTTTCGGCTGGCGCTCGGGTCAGGCCTTCTCTAGCTTGGTCCGGCATGAGGCTCGTGCTGGAAGGTGGCGGGATGCGGGCAGCCTACGCGGCGGGCATGTTGCTCGAGCTTCAGCGGGCGGAGGTGCCGGTGGAGGTGGTCATCGGCTCGTCGTCGGGCGCCATCAACGCGGCGTTCTTCGCGGCGCGCCAGATGGAGACGGCCGTCAGGCTGTGGCGCGATCACGCGCCGAGCGCGCGCTTCATCAGCTGGCGTCGGCAGTTCACGCCGTGGGGGCCGCCGGGGCTCGGCGTGGACGACATGCTCGACAACGTGATTGAGGCGGGAGGCTTACTGGATCGCGCCCGCGCGACCCAGGGCTCACCGGCGCTGTACTTCACGGTGACCGACGTGGAGACCAGCGCGATGCGGATCGCGCGGCCCGATCAGGAGAGCCTCATCGAGTGGCTGCGGGCGGCGATGGCGCTGCCCGTAGGGTACAACCGCGTGGTGGAGGTGGAGGGCCGCGGCTACATCGATGGCGGCGTCGCGTGCCCGGTGTGCTTCGAGGAGCCGCTCGATACGGAGGTGACGGGGCCGACGGTGGTGGTGCTGACGCGCCCGATGCAGACCGCCAAGCCGCCGCCGAGCGCCTGGGAGCGGCTGGCGGTGCGTTGGATCGTCCCCGAGTCGATCCGCGAGCTCTCGCTCACTCAGCACCACCTCCACAACGGCGTGATGCAGCGGCTGCGTCAGGCGGTGGACGCGGGGGAGGTGATGCTGGTGGATCCTCCCGAGGGGATGCCGCTCGCGCGCCTCACCCGCGATCAGCGCAAGGTGCGGCGCGGCATCGAGATGGGCCAGGAGCGCGGGCGGCGGCTCGTGAAGCAGCTCGGCGGCTAGTCGAGCGGCCACAGCGCGAGCCGTTCGCGCGCGGAGGGGTGACGTGGGACCTTGTCGTGAGGGGCACTGCCAAACCCCCCGATCCGAGCGCGCAGCTGACTAAAACGCCTGGCGCGGCGCGTTAGCCTCCGGGACTCGTGCGTTCGTCAGGTGGCTTGCCAAAATCAGGCGTTGGGCGCCATCGCGCGGATGAACAGCTCCACCAGCTCCCAGGGCATGTTGTTCGGCAGGTTCAAGATGGGCAGGCTGATGCCGTATTCACGGCGCCGCCGGAGCTCCGCCACGCACTGGGCGGGGTCCCCCGTCACCGCCAGGGCGTCGATCATCGCGGGCGTCACCGCCGCCGCGGCCTCTGCCCGGGTGGCCTTGTCACGGTAGAGCGCGTCGATGCGGTCGCACTCCTCTTGGTAGCCGAAGTCGCTCAGGAGCTCCTTGTAGTAGTCCCCCATGCCGCCGATGTAGAACGAGATGATCTGGCGCGCCTGGTCCTCCGCCATCTTGCCGCCGGTGGGGATCACGGTGGTGAACGGCGCCACGGTGATCTCCTTTGGATCGCGACCCGCTTTCGCGGCGCCCGCCTCGATCCACTCGAGCCCACGCTTGAACTCCACATAAGGCCAGAAGGTGGGGATCCAACCGTCCGCGAGCTCGCCGATGCTCTGTATTGCCTGCTGTTTCAGCGCGGCAACGTAGATCGGGATGTGGCGCCGGGTGGGCGTCATCGCGAGCTCGAACGGGCGGTAGTCGTTCAGCTTGGCGCCGGCGTCCGAGAGCTTCTCGCCCGCGAGCAGGGCGCGCGTCACGCGGATCACGTCGCGGACCTGCGTGAGCGGCTTGTCGAAGGGCCGCCCGTGGAAGCCCTCGATCACGCGCTTGCCGCTGGTGCCGACGCCGAGGATGAGCCTCCCCTCGCTGATCTCGTCGAGCGTGGCGGCGTGCATCGCGAGCAGCCCCGGCGTGCGCGAGAAGACGTTCACGATGCCGGTGCCGAGCTTGATGCGCTTCGTGTGCACCGCCATCTCGGTGAGCAGGCTGAAGATCTCGTAACCCCACGCCTCGGGGAGCCAGAACGAGTCGTAGCCGAGCTCGTCGGCGAGCTGGGCGGCTCGCAGGTTCAGCTTGCGGTCGTAGTTCTTCCAGAAGGCGACGAGGCCGATGCGCTCAGGTGTGGTCATGGTTCTCCTCTCGGGGGCGCGCGAGTCTAACCGAATCTCCACGTCAGCGCGCGCCGCTGAATGGCGGCGCACGTAGGGGCGGCCCCCCGTGGCCGCCCTCACCCTCCGACGCTCGTCTCGTGCGGTCAGGCCGCACGCTGTCTAGCCTCACGCGAGGAGCCCCAAGAGCTCCTCTCGGGTGAGCTGCGCGGCTCGGTCGGCGCCGCCGAGCGCCGCGTCGGCGACGCTGCGCTTGTGCTCTTGCAGCGCGAGGATCCCCTCCTCCACGCTGTCCGCGGCCACCAGGCGGTGGACGATGACGGGGCGCTCTTGGCCGATCCGGTGCGCTCGGTCCGCCGCCTGATCTTCCACCGCCGGGTTCCACCACGGGTCCAGCAGGTACACGTGATCCGCCGCGGTCAGGTTGAGCCCGGTGCCGCCCGCCTTGAGCGAGATGAGCATCACCGGAGGTCCTGTTTCCTCTTGGAAACGCTGAACCACCGCGTCGCGATCCGTGGTGCTGCCGTCGAGGCGCACGAACTCGAGGGAGGCCGCGGTGAGCGCCGGCTCCACCAGGTCGAGCAGCGCCGTCCACTGCGAGAACACCAGGCACTTGTGCCCGCTCGCGTGGGCGCGCTCCAGGTGCTCCACGAGCAGCGCCACCTTGGAGCTCACGCCCTCTCGTGCGCCGCCTGGCAGCAGCCCTGAATGACAGCATGCCTGACGTAGCCGGAGCAGCGCCTCGAGCGCCGCGAACACGCCGGAGGCGCCGAGCCGCTCAGCGACCTCGCGCTGCGTGGCGGCGCGCACGGCGTCATAGGTCGCGCGCTCGGCGCCCGTCAGCTCCACGCTGAGCGTCACCTCGGTGCGTGGTGGCAGCTCCTTCGCCACCTGGCGCTTCAAGCGCCGGAGCACGAACGGCGCCACCCGGGCGCGGAGCGCTGCGGCGCGCCCGGCGTTGCCGTCCGCGATGGGGCGTCCGAACTCCGCGTCGAAGTCGGCGCGCCCCCCGAGCAGCCCGGGGTTCGTGAAGTGCAGCTGACTCCACAGCTCGTCGAGCCGGTTCTCCACCGGGGTGCCGCTCAGGGAGATGCGGCACGCGGCGCGCAGGGCGTACGCGGCCTGCGCCGCCTGGCTCTCGGGGTTCTTGATCGCCTGCGCTTCGTCCAAGATGAGGGTGCCGAAGCCGCGCTTGTCGAGGGCGGCGTGATCGAGCCGGAGCAGGGCGTAGCTGGTGAGCACCAAGTCAGCTTGATTGTCTAGATCGCGCCGCGCGCCGTGGTAGACGCACTGCCGTAAATCCGGGCGGAAACGCGCTGCCTCGCGCGCCCAGTTGCCGAGCACGCTGGTGGGGCACACCACGAGCGTCGGCGCGCCGCCTGGCTCCGGCAGGCTGGCGAGCGCTTGCAGCGTCTTGCCGAGCCCCATGTCGTCGGCGAGCACGGCGCCGAGCTTCGCTTTTCGCATGAACTGGAGCCAGCGCACGCCCTCCAGCTGATAGTCGCGGAGCGTGGCGTTCAAGGCGCGCGGCAGCGAGGCCTGCGGGAGCCCCTGGAAGCCGTCGATGAGCGGCTCGAGCGCGCTCAGCTCGGGCGGCGCTGGGTAGTCGAGCGACCTGACGAGGCGTAAGAGCTCAGGCCGCGCGTGGCCTTTTAGCTCACCGCTTGGCTCCTTGGCGGCGAGCAGGGCCATTACGCGGTGCCCGTGCTCACTCAGGAACTGAGCGGGCAGCGGCGCGAAGCCGCCGTCGTCGAGCGGCACCAAGGGCAGACCCGCTTGGTAGGCGCCGAGCACCGCGCTCGCGCTGGCGGTTACCCGCTCGCCCGCTTCGGTTTGGCCCTCGAAGCTGAGATCGAAGCGCCCGGAGGCGAGATCGAGCCGCGGGGTGAGGCTCGCCACGCGTCGCAGGCCCGCCGCGCCGCTCACCGCGTTCCCTGCCGCGCGGAAACGCTCGAGCTTGCTGGCGAAGCCGATCGCGGCGTCCCCCGTGAAGTGCTGGCGGCGCCCCACGATGAGCCCGAGCTCTTGCCGCGCCTCCACCTCCCCCGCGCGCTCCGCTTCGAGATCGCGGAGCGGCACCTCGGCGCCAAGCAAGACGAGGTGCTCGCCGTCGACGCGCGCCACCGGGGGCTCGCCGTACACCAGCGTGGCGAGCGCGCTGAGCGCGCCACCCTCCTGAGTCACGCTCACCTCCACCCGCGGGCGCAGGTGACGCGTGGGCTTGGGGAGCGAGGCGGCGTTCACCACCACCGGCATCCGCTCACGCAGCGCCGGGAGGATGTCGCTGACCAGCTCGGCGCTCGCTGCTCGCGGCACCTCGCGCACGCTCGGCAGGTTCTGGAGCCGCCGTCCGGTGAGCTCGGTGGCGCCGAGCGGCTTGAGCGTCCCCGCGATCAGCCCGAGCCCTGGGAGCACCACCCGCTCGAGCCCAGGCGGCGCCTCGATGCGCACGCGGAAACCTCCGGGCGTCTCCTCCACCACGGCGCGCGGGGGCGCGGGGGCGGCGCTCACCAGCACCTTCGCCCCATCGAGCTCCACGTGCGGCACCTCCGCCAGGTGCCTGAGCAAGCCCTCGAACAGCTCGGCGGGCAACGCGCGCTGAGGCCTGCCGGTGAGCACCCGATCGATGGCCAAGTCAGGTGGCCCGACGTCGAGCGCCGCCGCCGGTTCGCCGCGCGCGCCGAGCAAGGCAGCCAGCGAGCCCGTCACCTCCGTGAGCTCGGCTCCGCGCGCCACGAGGCGCTCGACGTTCACCCGCTCCGGGGCTTGCGGCCCGCTGGTCACCACGCTGAGGCGGTACACGAGCCGCCCTAAATCGCTCGGCGCGGCTGGCAGCGCGCTGCCCGTCTCGCGCGCCCGCTTCAAGGCGATGGCCGCGGCGGCGACGTGCGCGCAGGGGTCCACCCCGCAGCTGCAATCCCACTCGGCGTCCTCTGGATACAGCGTGGCGACCGGAGCGATCCGCGCGCGCGGGTCGGTGACCTTGAAGCTCACCTGGTCGTCGGCTTGATCTATGGCGTATACCTGACCTTCGCGCGCCAGCTCCACCCCGCGCGACCACGTCTGCGCCGAGGAGGCGCCGCGCAGCGCGGTGAACAGCTCCACGAGTGGGGTCGACACGCCGCGGCTTTACCCGCTCCGCGCGGTCACGGCCAGCGCGCTCAATTCCAGCGTGCCCAAGCGTCCAGGTAGTGCACCGGCGCGCTTCAGCTCCGGCGCGCTCGATTCCAGCGCGTCCAGGAGTCCAAGTAGTGCACCAGCGCGCTCAATTCCAGCGCGCCCAAGCGTCCAGGTAGAAGTGCACCAGCGCCTGGTTGTCCAGGCGGTTGGGCGGCACGGCGACTTGCTCCAGATCGCGCGGCAACACGAAGGCCGCGGCCAGCGTCTCGCTGGTGAGGTAGCGCAGGTTCGGGACGTTCACCTCGCGCGGCGCCGTGAACGGCGCCTTCTTGGCGAGCACGAAGCCCCACTCGCCGAAGGCGGGGACGAACACATGGTAAGGTGCCGTGATGAACCCCACCTCGCGCAGCGTGGTCTCGATGCACCAGAAGGCCTTCAGCGCGAACATCGGGCTGGTGCTCTGCACCACCAGCGCGCCGTCGTCAGCCAGCCGCTCGAATACCGTACGGTAAAAGCGCGTGGAGTAGAGCTTGCCGAGCGAGTAGTTGGTGGGATCCGGGAAGTCGAGCAAGATGACGTCGAACTGCTCGCCGCTGTCGCGGAACCAGGGCATGGCGTCGGTGTTGGTGATGTGCACGCGGGGGTCGAGCAGGGAGCGCTGGTTCAACAGGACCAGGCGCGGGTGCTCCTGGCCCAGCCGCGTCATCGCTGGATCCAGGTCGACTAAATCCACGCGGGAAACATCAGGCCAGCGCAGCACCTCGCGCGCCGCGAGGCCGTCGCCGCCGCCGCCGATGGCCACCTTCGCGTGGCGCGCCGCCGCGAGCATCCCTGGGTGCACCAGCGCCTCGTGGTAGCGGTGCTCGTCGTGAGAATCGAACTGCAGGTTGCCGTTCAGTTGGAGCTGAAACGGGCTGCCCGGCGCGGCGCCCGGCGCCTCGGTGAGCACGATGCGCTGGTAGCGCGAGTCCTCGGCGTAGAACACCTTGCCCGGGAACAGCGCCTGCTCCGCCAGCCCCGTCACGCGGTCCGCTTGCATGAGCCCCAGCGCGAGCACCCCCATCACCACCAGCGCGCGCAGCCGAGCGCCCCCGAGCGCGCGCGTCTCGGACGCGTCCGAGCCGGGGAGCACCCAAGTGGAGGCGAGGCCCACCGCCGCGTTGAGCAACCCACAGGCGAGCGAGCTCCGCACCAGGCCCAGGTTCGGCACCAAGAGCAGGCTGAAGCCGAGCGAGCCGAGCAGCGCGCCCGCGTAGTCGAAGCTGAGCGCCCGCGCGATCAGCTCCTTGAAGGACAACTGACGACCGAGCAGCCGCATCAAGAGCGGCAGCTCGAGGCCTACCAGGGTGCCCACCACGATCACCATCCCGTACAAAATGAAGCGGAACGACGCCGTGTAGGAGAACGCCAAGAACAAGAGCGGCGCGCTGAGCCCTCCGATCAGCGCCGCGGCCAGCTCCACGTCGATGAAGCGCAGCGCGAGCCGCCGGTCGACGAAGCGCGAGATGTACGCGCCGAGCCCGAGCGCCGAGAGGTACAGGCCGATGATGGTGGAGAACTGAGTGACCGAGTCGCCGAGCACGTAGCTCGCGACCGCCGCCATCACGAGCTCGTAGATGAGCCCGGCGGTGGCGATCACCAGCACCATCGCGAGCACCGCGGCCTGGTTGATCGACTTCGCCTGGCCCGGCCCCTCGGGCCCCCAGCCCGTGGCAGCGCCGCCAGCATCAGCGCCGCCGGGGGGCGCTGCGCTCGCCGCAGCTCCGGGGGGCGCAGCGCCTACGGAGCCATCGGACGCAGCGCCCGCGGCGCCACCTGGGCTCGGCTGAGCGCCGGTGTCGTCTGCCGAGTCGCTGGCCGCGGCAGCTTCGGGTAAGCCCTGCGCTGCCCCGGCTGAACCCTGCGCTTCCCCAGTTGAGCTCTGCGCTTCCCTAGAACCCCGCGCCTCCCCAGGACCGCAGGGCAGGGCGTCAGCCGCCGACTGCGGACGCGATGATGATGCTGAGGCCAAGGATGACCGACCCGATCAGCACGGCGAGGGCGGTGTTCTGATCCTCTTCGATTTCCTTACGGATGGAGAAGGGCGTGACCATCCGAATGATCACGAAGCTGATGGCGAACATCACGATGCCGATCAGGCAGTAGACGAGCGACGCGACCAGCGTCTTAACGAACGGTGCCAAGCTGAGATCCATCTTGATCGCCTTCCTCCTCGACGGGCCTGACCTAGGCCGCGCCTCGGTGCACGGAGAGCCGCCACCGCGGAGCGCCTCGGCCCTGAGGACCGCCGCCAGCCGACAGTTATCACACTCCCACTCGAAAGTACCCCGTCTCGCACGGAGCCTCGCTTTTCCGCAGCGCTCACCGTGGGAGCCGCCGCGACTTTCGTCGCTGCTGCAGGATCCTCCCACGGTTCCCTGGTGCGCCGACGGTCGGGGAGTGCCTACTCGTGAGGGCAAGCGAGGGTTTGCCAAGGGTTTTTTGGGGGTTTGGCGTGGCGCAGGGGGGCGACGGGGGAGTCACTCGGAGGTGCGCCTTCACACCACCGCGAAAGGGCACCCGCCCCAGCGCGCAGGGCGGTGACACCCAGCGACCTGCCAAGCCCCCAAACCTGATCCCTGAGCAGAGCCGGGGTGCGCCCGTGTGCCGCGGGAGAAAATAGTGCTCCAGCGCACGCCTCGGCTATGCTGGCGCCGGAGGGAGGCTGACTGTGTTGGTGCTTTTGGGCCCGCCGTTCGAGGGGCGAAACGATCAGTACGACGAGCTCGCTCGGATGACGGGGCTCGTGGCGTACGAGCTCCGCACCAAGCTCAAGCCGGATACCTGGGGTGTGGTGCGCGCCCTCGGCGACCAGGCGCAGGCCAGCGCGCTCCGCGATCGGCTCATGGCGGCGGGTTATCGGTCGGCGGTGGTCGACGCGCTGGTGGCGCACGACCCGGAGCGCCCCATCGTCACCCTGCGCGCGCTCTCGAGCGACGAGCAGGGCCTCACGCTCCACCTCCAGAGTCGCAGCATGAGCATCCCTTGGGGGGCGCTGCTCGTCGTGGTGCAGGGGCAAGTCACCGTGGAGCCGGTCAAGGCGCGCGGCAGCAGCACCACGCTGCGCGCGGTGAAGCCGAGCACCGCTGAAATCGAGAGCTTCCGCGAGAGCTTGGCGACGGCGCCCACGGAGGCCTACCTCGCGGCGGACATCCACTTCATCACCGTGCCCTGGATCGCGCGGGTGGACACCCGGAGCTTCGATTTCGGTGATTCTCGCGGCACGCCCCCAGAGCAGCTGGAGCGGCTGGTGAGCTGGCTCACGGCCCAAGGCGGTGTGCGGGTGGATGCTGGCGCGCGGAGCTCGAGCGTCCAGGCCTTCACGGAGCCGCCGGGCCGCGCGCGGATCACCCCGAGCCCTGGCGCCCCCGCGAGGCGCGGCGCCGACGAGCCGACGCCGAAGTTCGACGCCTACTCGCGTTTGATCGCCGAGGCCGAGCGCCGGGCCCGAGACGAAGGAGCGCGCGTTTAGCGTGCCTTTGGGCGAGCGCGAGGCTCGCCCCTCGGGGTACACTCGAGCGTCCCCCCGTGATGCTGGGGGCTTCTGTTCCGTTCGCGTTGCTTGTAGGAGTGCGCTCATGCCCCGCCCCTTCACTCACAGACTCTTGATCGCGCTGGCCTGCGCCGGCGCCGTCGCGCCCGCCTTTGGGCCGACCGACGCCGCCGCTCAGAGCGAGGACGAGCTCGCCAAGGCGCGGCGCGCGTTCCGCCAGGGGCTCAGCCTGGAGGCCGCGGGGGACTGGGCGGGCGCGCTCGCCAAGTTCGAGGAGGTGGCGCGGGTGCGGCTCACACCGCAGGTGCGTTTCCATATGGCTCGCTGCAAGGAGGAGCTGGGGCGCCTGAACGAGGCGCTCGGTGAGTACCGGCTGGCGGAGTACGAGGCGGAGGAAGCCGGCGCGAAGGAGCTGGCTGAGATCAGCGCCGCGCGCGAGAAGCTGGAGGCGCGGGTGCCCAAGCTGCTCATCTCGCGCGGCGAGGGCCTGGCGAGCGCGCGCATCGAGCTGGACGGCGTGCAGCTGGGCGCCGCGCAGCTCGGCAAGGAGGTCTCGGTGGATCCGGGGACCCACACCATCTTGGTGCGGCTGGCCGGTGGCGAGCGCTTCGAGCAGCAAGTGGAGGTGGCCGAGGGCGAGGTGAAGGAGGTGGAGCTGGTCATCCCAGATGACTTGATCCCCGCGCCCACGGACGGCCCGCCGCCGGACGACTCGGACGATCCGTCCGGGGTGCCTGACGTCGCGGCGGAGCCTGGCTCGCCGCTGCCTTGGATCATCGGGGGAGTGGGCGCGGCGAGCCTGGTGGCTTCGGGGGTCTTCTACCTGATGATGAACGGCGTCGAGAACGAGCTGAACGACGGCTGCCGCGGCAGCGTCTGCCCACAGTCCCTCGAAGACAAGCAGTCGAGCGGTGAAACGTACGCGATGCTGACCAATGTGACGCTCGGGGTCGGCCTGGTCGGCCTCGGTGTGGCCGCGGTGATGTTGCTCACCCAGGGTGAGTCGTCGCCAGCCCCGGCGGACGCTCGCGGTCTCCGAGTGGACGTGGGCAGCAGCTCGGCTTTCTCTGGCGTCACGCTGCGAGGGAGCTTCTGATGATGACACGCCCAATTCACGCACAGGTCTCTGGCGCCCCCCGCGCTCGACGCATGAACCTGGGTGCTCGGTTTGGCCTCGGCTTGGGCCTCACGGCGGCCACGTTCGCGCTCTTCAGTGGCTGCTCGTTCCCCGAGCACGACTTCATCCCGGATAGCGAGTTCCACAACAACGGTGGTGCTGCCGGCAACGGCGGCAACGGCGCGACGGCGGGCAATGGCGCGGGCGGCAGCGGCGGCGTGGCTGGCAACGGCGCGACCGGCGGCGTGGCTGGCAATGGCGCAACGGGCGGCGTGGCGGGCAATGGCGCGACCGGCGGGGTGGCGGGCACCGGCGCAGGAGGTAGCGGGGGCTCGGGGGAGACGAACTGCCACAACGGGATCGATGACGACGAAGATGGCCTGATCGACTGCGCGGATCCGGACTGCGTGGGCGCGGGTTACGAGTGCGTCAACCTGCCTGACGGTTGGAGCGGCCCAGTGGCGGCGCAGGAGGGTCCGTTCGGGTCGACCCCCACGGCGTGCGGTGGGCAGTACCCAACCGTTGAAATCAGCGCGTTCAGCCAGCCGAACCAGCCAGCCAACTGCGCCGCCTGCAACTGTGGCACGCCCAATGGCGCTGCCTGCGGTCTGCCGGTCAACTGCGAGGCCACTCAGGATTGCCCTGGCATCATTCCAGAGAACTACGGGCTGCACCGCGGTCTGAGTTTGTGGGTGGCGGCCGGTTGCAGTGGGGCAGGTGCCTGGTCGTTTCCTGTCTCGGCGACGTGTCAGAGCTTCTCGTTGGAGCCAGGCTCTCCGCCCGAGGCACCCGTGAGCGCTGAGGCGAACGCGCCCGTGGTCACCGGCGGCAGCTGCCTGCCGAGCGGAGGCGGCTCCCTGGGTGGCGATCCCTGGAGCATCCGGGTGCGCGGCTGCGGGCCGACGGCGCTCGAAGGTGGTGGCTGTGGGGGCACCAACACCTGCCTACCCCCCGCGGCGGCCGCCTTCGATCGCGGCGTGTGCGTGTATCGGGACGGCGATCACGACTGCCCCAGCCCGTTCGACGCCAAGAGGACTTACTATCGGAACTTCGTCGACGAGCGGGTGTGCACGCCGTGCAGCTGCGGCGCACCGAGTGGCGTCGAGTGCGCCGGGGACAAAGTGGACATCTGGTCGGGCGGGGGCTGCATCGGTACGCCGCACGCCACCGTGACCGACCCGGGCACCACCTGCACCCCGGCCGCCCCGGGGCTGACGCTCTCCTTCCGCTACACGCCGGGCACCCCCACGGGTGGCAGCTGCGCGCCGAGCGGTGGGCAGTCGACGGGCACCGCCACGGCGACCGATCCGGTCACCTTCTGTTGCAAGAACTGAGCTCCACTCATCGGCGCGGCGCAGTGCATCTGGTAGGCGCAGTGCATCTGGTAGGCGCAGTGCATCTGGTAGGCGCAGTGCATCTGGTAGGCGCAGTGCATCTGGTAGGCGCAGTGCATCTGGTAGGCGCAGTGCATCTGGTAGGCGCAGTGCATCCGGCAGGCGCAGTGCGAGTGATCGAGGGCGCGTGAACGAGGCCTCGCGGCGCGATCTGCTCCGGCTCTTGCTGGGGGCGCCGCTCGCGGCCCTTGGCTGCGAGCGGGGCCTGCCCCGGCGTAAAATCCCTGGGGAAATTGTCGGCGGCAGCGTGGACCTGGGGCATCGCCTGCGGGGCTCGGCGGTGGAGCAGGCGCGCGGCGCGCCGCGGCGGGTGGGGGTCGCCATCGTGGGGGCAGGCCCGAGCGGCCTCTCGGCCGCGTGGCGCCTGGAGCGTCAGGGGGTGACAGACTACGTGGTGCTCGAGCTGGAGGGACAGCCTGGGGGCACCTCCGCTTATGGGACGAGCGGCGTGGTGCCGTACCCCTGGGGCGCTCACTACGTCCCTGTCCCGAGCCGTGAGAACCGCGCGCTGGTGGCGCTGCTCTCGGAGATGAAGGCGCTCGAGGGCGACCTCCGCGGCGAGCCGGAGGCGCTGGAGGAGCTCATCGTACGAGAGCCTGACGAGCGGCTGTTCATCGACGGACGCTGGCATCAAGGCCTGTTCCCCGCCGCCGGCGCCAGCGCCGAAGACCTCGCGGATCTGCGGCGCTTCGAGGCGGAGATCGCGCGTTGGTCGCGCTTCCGCGACGCGAAGGGGCGGCGCGCGTTCGCGCTCCCGATGGCGCTCTCGTCCGATGCGCCGGAGGTGAAGGCGCTCGATAAAAAGAGCGCCGCGGACTTCCTCACCGAGCACGGCGTGCGCTCACAGCGTGTCCGCTGGTACGTCGAGTACGCGACCCGCGACGACTACGGACTCGACCTCGCCCACACCAGCGCCTGGGCCATGCTCTTCTACTTCTGCAGCCGCGGGTTGGGTGGCCCCGAGGGGGCCCAGTTCATCACCTGGCCGGAGGGTAACGGGCGGCTCGTGAAGCACCTGGTGGAGGTGGTCGGGCCGCGCCTCGCGCTGAGCCAGCTGGTGACGGACATCGTGCCGAAGGAGACGGAGGTGGAGCTCGCCGTCTACTCACCGGACACCGGCCTCACGCGCTACGTCGCCGAGCAGGTCATCTTGGCGCTCCCGAAGTTCGTGGCTGCGCGGGTGGTGCGCCCGCTGCGCGAACAGCAGGGCGCGCTGGGTGACTTCAGCTACGGCGCTTGGATGGTGGCCAACCTGCACGTCTCGAGGCAGCCCAAGAGCGTGGGCTTCGAGCAGGCGTGGGACAACGTCATCTACGACAGCCCCGCGCTCGGCTACGTGGTCGCCACCCACCAAACCCTGCGAGACCGCGGGCCCAGCGTGTGGACTTACTATCATCCCTTCACCGACGCGGATCCGAAGCAGGCGCGCGAGCGGCTCCTGGCGGCGGACCACGCGGGGCTCGTCGATTCGATCTTGGTGGACCTCCGGCGCGCTCACCCCGACATCGAGGACGTGGTGGAGCGCATCGACGTGTGGCGTTGGGGGCACGCGATGGTCAGGCCTACGCCCGGATTCATCTGGGGCGCCTCTCGGGCGCGCGCGGCGGAGCCGCTCGGCCGTCTCCACTTCGCCCACTCGGATCTCTCCGGGCTCGCGCTGTTCGAGGAGGCGCAGTACCGCGGCGTGATGGCGGCGGACGCCGTGCTGCGTCAGCGCGGGCGCGAGCCGGTTTGACGCGGCGCTCAGCCGATCGCCGCTCGGCGCGTGAAGCGGGAGTCGAACCGGCTCTTCGACGCCTCCAGACACCACTCGACGCTCTTCGGGGCCGCGCGGAACGCTCATTAGGACGAGGACCGTGACCACCGCGATGCCTGGCACATGAACCGCGTCTCTTGGGAGGCTCACGTCGTGTACTAGGAGGGAGTCGAACCCCCAAAAAAACGGAGCGGCTCACGCCGTGGCTCCACACCTCCTCGCTTGGCTCGGAGGAGTTTTGCCTGTCGCTCTGGTGACGAGTGAGCTGATGCGCTAGCTGACGCTCGTGAGCGTCGATGTGGAGCGGAGCGCGCCAGAGCCAAGGGTGGCCAAGTGGGTGGTGGGCGCGCTGACGGTGGTGGTGTGCCTGCTCGTGATGAGCGTGCTGTACGCCTTCCCGGGGCGCGCGTCGCCGGGTGAGCCAGGGATCCTCCCCACCTTGAACGCGGTGCTGAACGGCAGCGCGGCGGTGTTCCTGAGCCTCGGTTTTTACTTCATCAAGCGGGGCAGCCGCGAGGCGCATCGGCGCAGCATGCTGATGGCCACGGCGCTGTCGGGGGTGTTCTTGGTGACTTACCTGCTGCACCACGCGCAGGTGGGCAGTGTGCCTTTCCAAGGCCAGGGGGCGATCCGCGCGGTCTACTTCGCCATCCTGATCCCCCACGTGCTGCTCGCCACGGCGATGGTGCCGCTGGTCTTGCTGACGCTGTATCGCGGGCTCAGCGGGCGCTTCCTGCAGCACAAGAAGGTGGCGCGCTACGCCTGGCCCATCTGGATGTTCGTGTCCGTGAGCGGCGTGGCGGTGTACTTCATGCTGTATCACCTGTAGGGCGCTGCATAGGAGGGCGGCATCCCGACGAGGGTGTTGCGGCGGGCGGGTTTGAAACCCCCTACTAGCCATGGGTGACACTGCGTCGTCAGGATGGCTAGTCAGAATAGCTGCCTCATGGTTTGGGGGTTTGGCGTGTCCTTGCGAGGGTGATATGGGGCGGAGGTGGTGGGTAACGTGAGGCTCGAGGGTGAGCGCGTCGCGGTGACTGGGGCGAGCGGCTTCGTGGGGTCTCACCTCGCGCTCGCGCTCTCTGCGGCGGGGGCCGAGGTGACGGGGGTGGTGCGCAGCCCGGCGCGCGCGAGGTGGCTCGCGGAGCGAGGGGTGGCGCTGCGGCAGGCGGATCTCGCGGACGCCCAGGCGCTCGAGCGCGCCTTTCAGGGCGCGACGGCGGTGGTGGCGAACGCGGCGCTCGGCTCGAACCAGGGCAGCCTGGAGGAGCTGGTGCGCGTGAACACCACCGGCGTGCGCCACACGCTCATGGCCGCGGCGCGCGCGGGGGTCACGCGGGTCGTCTACATCAGCAGCGTGGCTGTCTATAGGAATCGCCCGCGGGTGTGGCTGAAGGAAGACGCCGAGCAGGTCGATACCCGCGTCACGTCGCCGTGGCGGCGGCGCTGGGTGGTGAGCGACCTGACGACGGATTGGCGCTACTCGCTCAGCAAGGCGCGCGCGGAGGAGCTCGCCTTCAGTGAGGCGGAGCGGCTCGGTATCGAGCTCACCAGCCTGCGGCCTGGCCCGGTGTATGGCTCGCGGGATCCGAAGCTCACCGCGCGCCTCCGGCGCCGGCTACGCCTGCCGCTGCTCGTGGTGCCCAGCGTGGGGGTGCCGCTGGTGCACGCCGGGGACGTGGCGCTGGCGGCGGTGAGCGCGCTCGCGAGGCCGCACACCGCTCGGGAGGCTTACCATCTGGCCGCGCCGCCGGTGCCCCTGTCCGAGGTGTATCGGACGCTGATCCGCGTGGCGGGCGGCGGCCCGCGCGTCGTCACGCTGCCGGTGCCGCTGTGGGTCGGCTTCGATACGCGGAAGGCCGAGCGCGATCTGGGCTTCGAGCCACGCAGCCTGGAGGAGGGGCTGCGCGAGGCGCTGAGCGAGGGGTGAGCACATTCGAGTGCCGAGTGAGGGGGCAGGTTTGAAACCCGCCCCTACCGAGTCGGGGGTCGAGGCGTTTGACGCCTGCCTGTACGTGATGCCTGTGACCGACGAGTCTCGACGTCGTGCGGGACGGTTGATCGAGTAGCTGCCTGTTGCCGAGGGGTGAGCAGCGCTCTACTCCGGGCAGCAGTCGTCGGGTTGGTAGCGGGCGCAGGGGACCTCGGCGGGGACGCTCCAGGTGCGTTGAAAGCAGCTCGGCTGACAGCTAGTGACCACGGCTTCCATGCGGGTGGATTGCTCGAAGCTGAAGCCGTCGACGCAGTCTTGCTCGTCGCGGGCGAGGGGCGCGCGCCCCTCGCAGGCGCCCGCGGTGACGCAGGCGAGGCAGCTGCAGCTCTCGCGGCTGAGGGCGACGCCTGGGCGGGTGTAGCTCGGGGGCTCCAGCGCTGGCGGGGGGGCACCTTCTGCGCAGCCTAAGTAAGTGACCTGCCAAACCCCCAAACAAGCAAGCAGCTTCGAAAACGGCGGATACCGGCGGTGGGGCGAGCGCTCCCGACCGAGGTGCCCTGCGTCGCGGATCGGTGGCGAGCGGTGGGGCCAGGGCGTCATGGGCGGAGGGACCCCGCTAACCCACGAAGCCTTGGGTGACCCTGGCGCAGGGCGTCAATGCGGGGGAAGTGGGGGAGCGGCGGTCAGGGAGTTTGGTTCGGGTGCCTGGTGTGAGGGAGCTTGGCGCGCTGCGGCATGGTTTTTCCGCGTCAGATATTTGTCCAGCGCGCGCGTCTTCCATCAAGTGGAGGCATGGAGTTCTTCCGTGACGCTCCCGGGATGGTGCTGACCCTGCTCCTCTTCGAGCTGCTGTTCGTGCTGGTGCTGCTCGGTCGTCGTCGCCGGGCGGAGCCGCGGGGGCTGCCCTTCAAGGGCGCCGTCTCGAGCGCGCGGCGTGAGCCGCTCGGGTTTCATGAGCGACTCGGCGTGCGGCTGTAGCAGTCAGGTAGGCTAACAGGTAAGCCGATGAGAGCCGTGGTGCAGCGGGTGACGCGCTGCCGGGTGGAGGTGATCACGGGGGCCGAGCGCACCCAGGTGGGCGCGATCGAGCGCGGCTACTGCGTGCTGGTGGGGGTGGCGGTGGGGGACACCGAGCGCGACGCCGAGTGGCTGGCGGAGCGGGTCTTGGGGCTCCGCCTGTTCGAGGACGCGGACGGGAAGATGAACCTGTCGCTCGAGCAGGTGGGGGGCGCGCTGCTGGCGGTGAGTCAGTTCACGCTGCTCGGTGACGCGCGGCGCGGGCGTCGCCCGAGCTTCACCGCGGCGCACGAGCCGGTGGGCGCGGAGCGGCTGTTCGAGCACTTCTGTCAGGTGGCGCGCCAGCGTGGCGCCGTGGTGGAGACAGGGCGCTTTCGGACGCACATGAGCGTGTCGATCGAGAACGATGGGCCCGTCACCTTGCTGCTCGACAGTCGCCGTCAGTTCTGAATGTCGCGGTGTGCTGTCATGGCGCGCGGGTAGCGGGTGGCGCCGGGCAGGGCACCTGAGCTAGATCGGGGGCATGGACATTCGACGCATGGGGGAGGCGGACCTCCCGGAAGTAGCGCGGCTCTACTTGAAGGCCTACGGCTCGAGCTGGAACGAGCCGGGCGCGCAGCGGTACCTCGCCAAGTTTCAGCGCATCGAGCCGGAGAGCTGCCTGGTAGCGTTGGACGCGGGGCAGATCATCGGCGCCGTGTTGGCGTACTCCTTCGAGCGTGACACGGGGCTCGTGCTGTTCATCCAAGAGGTGTTCGTGGATCCGGAGCGCCGCAAGCAAGGCGTGGGGCGGCGCCTCATCAGCTGGCTTCGTGACAGCTTCACCCTCGCCGCGAAGGTCAAGGTGACGCCGCTCGTGAAGGCGGACACCGGGGTGCTCAACTTCTACAACAGCCTCGGCTTCGAGAAGGACCGCGCCGTCACCTTCATGGACGGCTGAGTCAGCTAGCGAAGGCGCGAGTCTCGCTGAGCGCTCAGCGCTGCTGTGGGGTGAATCATCATTCGCCCTCACCGCGGGTCGCGACTTGTGCCGGCTCGCGCCTTCGATTAAGCGAGCCCCGTGCCTCGCATCGAGTTCGTGGGTGGCGCCAAGGCGCGCGACAAGGCAGTGGACGTGCCGGAAGGTGGGTCGCTGGTCGACCTGTGTGATCAGGTGCTCGCGCCGGTGCCCTTCTCGTGTCGCTCGGCGAGCTGCGGGACCTGCCAGGTGCAGGTGCTCGAGGGGGCGGAGCTGCTCGAGCCGGCGAGTGAAGAGGAGCAAGATCTGCTCGACCTGCTCGACGACGGTGAGGGCTCCCGGCTCGCGTGTCAGGCGCGGGTGAAGCCAGGGCCAGGCCTGGTGCGGCTCCGCCCGATTGGGACTTGAAACTGTCTGTGCGGGCGGGTTTGAAACCCGCCCCTACCGTCAGTTGAGAAGACTACCTGCTTCGCGGGCTCATCGGCTGATCGAACTGAGCCGCGCGATTTCGTCAGCTGAGCCACCCCCTCACACTTCGAGCACGATCTTCCCGAGGTTGAGGTTTTGCTCCATGCGCTCGTGCGCGAGCCGCACCTCCTCCAACGTGAATACGCGATCGAGGACGGGCTCGAGCTCGCCGCTCACGAAGCCTGGGAGGCTCTTCGCTACGAAGCGCTCCGTGATCGCGGTTTTATCCTCCAGGGAGCGGGAGCGCATCACGAGCCCTAAGATCTGCAGGCGCCGCGCGAGCAATTGCCCGAGGTTCACCGTGGCCTTGGCGCCGCCGAGCACTCCGATCACCACCAACCTGCCACCCTCCGCGAGCAGCTTCGCGTGCTCCTCCCAGTAGCTCCCTCCGACGAAGTCGAGCACCAAGTCCACGCCACCGAACGCCTCGCGGCACGCGGAGCCGAAGGCCGCCTCTCGGTAGTTGATGGCGAGCTCCGCGCCGAGCTCCCGCGCCAGCTCACACTTCGCTTCGGAGCCGGCGGTGGCCGCCACGCGCGCTCCAGCGCGCCGCGCGAGCTGCACCGCGGCGGAGCCCACCCCGCCCGCCGCCGCGTGGATCAACACGCGCTGCCCCGGCTTCGAGTCGCCCAAGGTGAAGAGCGCCTCCTGCGCGGTGAGGAAGGCCTCTGGGATGGCGGCGGCGTCCGTGAAGCTCATGCCCTCCGGGATCGGCACCGCGAGCCGCTCGCTCACCGTCACCTGCTCGGCGTAGCCACCGCCGGGCAACAGCGCCATCACGCGCTCACCTAGTTTCCGTGTGGTAACGCCAGGCCCCAGCGCCCTCACCACCCCCGCGCACTCGAGCCCCAAGACACAGGTGGCGCCCGGAGGCGGCGGGTAGAGCCCGCGGCGCTGGAGCAGATCCGCGCGGTTCAGGGCGGTGGCGCGCACAGCGATCAGCACCTCCCCGGGGCCGGGCTGGGGGTTTGGCAAGTCAGTGATACTGAGCTGTTCAGGCCCTCCGAACTCCTTCACGACCACGGCGCGCATCGTCCGGGCTTAGCACGGTCGCACCGCTCAGGGCGCTCAGTCTCTGATCAGCGGTGAAGCTCAGCGTCACGAAGCGCGCCTGCCCCCACGAAGCGCAGCGTGCCACGAAGCGCGCTATTCAGGGCGCGAACCGTGGGAGCAGCGCCGCGCCCACCACGCCCGCGGCGTCCCCCAGCTCGCTCACCACGAGCGGCAGCTCCGCGAGCGGCGGCGCATAAGCTCGCTCGCGCATCGCCGCGCGCATCGGCGCTTCGAGCCGCGTGAACGACGCCGAGATCCCTCCGCTGAACACCACCGCCTCCAAGTCCAATAGGTGCTGAATGCTGATCAAGCCTTCACCCAGCGCAGCCCCCATCCGCTCAAAGGTAAGTACCCCTGCCTGCTCTCCGCGCGCCGCGCTGTCGGCGATGTCGCGCACCTCCGCCCCCTCACCGCCCAGCTCATGGAAGCTCCTGAGCAGCGCCTGGGTGCCCGCGTAGGCCTCCAAGGTGCCGCTGAGGCCGGCGCTGTCCTTCGGCGCGGCCTCATCCCGTGAGAGCTGCAGGTGACCAATCTCCCCCGCGAAGCCGAGCGCGCCGCGGCGCAGCTGGCCGCCCAACACCAAGCCTCCGCCCACCCCGGTGCCCAGCATCACCACCAAGAAGTCGCGGTAGCGGCGGCCCCAGCCGTGCTCCCGCTCGCCGAGCGCCGCCGCCGTGGCGTCGTTCTCCACCACCACCGGGCAGCCGAGCCGCCGCGAGAGCTCGGCCCCGATGTTCAGGCCCTGGAAGCCCGGCACGTTGGGGAGGCGCCAGCACACGCCGCTCGCGTCCGTTTCCCCGGGGATCGCGAAGCCGACGTGAGGCGGCGCGGGCGTGAGCTCCTTCACCAAGCCAGCGACCCGGTCGAGGATCTGAAGGGGGCCGCCCCCCGCGGTGGGCGCCACGCGCTGCTCGGTGATGCGGCCCTCCAAGACGCGCCCCACCTTGATGCGGGTGCCGCCCATGTCCACGCCGATGTCACCGTCACTCATGGATCCGCTACAGCCCGAGCTGCTTGGCGATGATCTCATTCATGATCTCGGTGGTGCCGCCGCCGATGGGCAAGAGCCGCGCGTCCCGCGCGAAGCGCTCCACCCGCGTCTCGCGCATGTACCCCATGCCGCCGAAGATCTGCACGGCCTCGTAACAGACCTCCTGCGCCACCTGGGCGGCGAAGTTCTTTGCCATGCTGACCTCCGTGACCAGGTACTCCCCAGCGGCGACGCGGCGCGCCAGCTCCCAGTTGAAGGCCTTGGCCACCCGCGTCTTGGTGGCCATCTCCGCGAGCTTGTGGCGCGTCACCTGAAAACCGGTGAGCGGCCGACCGAAGGCCTGGCGCTCCTTGGCGTAGGCGATCGCATCAGCCAGCACGATCTCGGCGGTGGCGTGGCCATAGAACGCGAGCGAGAGCCGCTCCGCCTGGAAGCTCTGCATGATGGCGAGGAAGCCGCTGCCCTCCTCGCCCAGGCGCTGATCGAGCGGCACCTTCACGTCGTCGAAGCTGAGCTCCGCCGTGTCGCTCGCCCACCAGCCCGTCTTGTTCAAGGCGCGGCTGGCGCTGAAGCCCGGCGTGCCGCGCTCCACCACGAAGAAGGTCAGCCCACCGTGCGCATCTTCCCCCGTGCGCGCCAGCACCGTCACCAAGTCCGCCCGCACGCCGCTCGTGATGAACAGCTTGGCGCCCGAGAGGCGGTAGTGGTCGCCGTCCCTCACCGCGCGCGTCTTCACCCCCGCGACGTCGCTGCCCGCGCCGGGCTCGGTGATCGCGAGCGCCGCGATGTGCTCACCGCTCAGCACCTTCGGGACGAAGCGCTGCTTCTGCTCCTCCGTGCCGAGCGCCATGATGGGCGGCAGCGCGATCCCCAGCGACCCCAGGCTGGCGACCAAGCCGCTCGAGCCGCCTTCGAGCAGCGTCTCCACGCTCAGCATCGAGTGGAGCAAGTCGCCCCCGCCGCCGCCGTACGCCTCCGGGAAGCTCACCCCCAAGATGCCCGCCTCGGCCGCCTCCGTGTAGAGCGAGCGCGGGAAGCTGCCCGCCTCCTCCCACTCCACCACGTGCGGTGCGATGCGCTCCCGCGCGAAGCGCCGACACGTCTCCGCGAAGGCGCGATGCGTATCGGTCAGCCCAGCTGACTCAGGTGACGGTGCGCTCATGTCCAGGTCTCCGCGAAGGCGGCGTATCGGTCAGCATAGCTGACGGTGAGGCGCTTGGGTGTGATGTCAGTCAGCTCAGCTGACTGCATAGCCCATCAGGGGGCGGGATCAGGGGGTTTGACGGCACCGCACCCCACGCGCTGCGGCGGCTCCAGCGGCAGGGAGGCCCGGCTCACGTCAGTGGCAGGCCGCGTAGTTCAGCGCGGCGATGATGGTGAAGCCGCTCCCGGTGCAGTTCGCGCTCACGCTGCCCTCGACGTTGTACACGCCGTTGATCTGGGTGTTGGTCTGGTTGATGACGAGGGTGCCGCAGTCCTCGCCCACCAGCGTGCCCAGCGGCTGCCCCGGCGCGAAGTGGAACAGGCGGAAGCCACCCTCCGGCTTGCCGGCGAAGCGGATTTGGTTCCCCTTGTCGTCGAACAGCGAGATGCCGCTGAAGGTGGCGCCGGTGTTGGCCTGCCCGGAGCGACACTGCTTCACCTCGAAGGGTGCGCCGTTGACGGTGACCGTGCCCGTGGTCTCGCTCTTACAAGCGAGCAGGGCCACGCCCAAGACGGCGACTGCCGCTACGATTGTCCGCATTCGGCATCGGTACCACAGCTTTTCCGAGGATAAAACAGGCTTGGTTCGGGGATTGGGGGGAGCCGTCACGTCGCCTCGCGGCGCCGTGCGCCCAGCGCCCGAAGGATGCTGGAGCCCAGCAGCAAGAGTCCCCCAGCGATCGACGGCAGCCCCGGCACCTCGCCTTGGAGCCACAGCGCCCACAGCGGGCTCAGGCTCGGCTCGAGCAAGATGAGCAGGCTCGCGTCCAGCGCGGGCAGCGTGCGCATCGCGAGCGTGAGCAGCAGGTAGGCGAGCCCGATTTGCACCACGCCGAGGTACAGCACCGCGACGAAGTCCGAGAGCCCCGCTTGGCTGAGCGCCGGCTCACCCGTGAGCGCCCACGGCAGGCACACGAGCCCCGCGATGACGTTCCCCGTCACCAGCGCCGTCAGGCTCTCACGCCCCTCATTGTGGAGCCAGCGCAGCCCCATGATGGTGCCGGCCCAAGCCACCCCGGAGGCGCAGGCGAGCACGTTGCCGAGCGGCGGGTTGGGCGCCGTGGCCTGCGGCGTGCGCTCGAAGAAGAACAGCACGAGGCCCAGCGCCACCGCCCCAATAAAGCCGATGTCTCGCCGCTCGATCGGCTCCTTCAAGAGCCACGGGCCCGCCAGCATCACCCAGAGCGGCGCCGTGGACTGGAGGAAGATGGTGCTGGCGGCGGTCGTCAGCTTGTTTGCCAACACGAACAGCACCATGGTGCTCGCGTAGGTGAGGCCGACGAGCAGCGTCGGGAGCCCGTAGCCGCGCCGGCTCTGACGGAACACCAGCCACAGCGCGCAGGCCGCGACGAGCGAGCGCAGGCCCGCGACCTGAGCGCCGCTCAGCGTGGTCAGCTTGATGGCGGCGCCCCCCGTCGAGAACAACACCGCCGACGCCAGGATGCACAGCCTCGCCGTGCCCAGCGAGAGGCCTGAGGTCGGCGCCGGCGCGAGGGGAGGGGTGACCGCGCGGCCTGCCGGGGAGCTCACGCCGGCGCTATATCACGCGGCGCGCGCCCGGCACGGCCCCCGCCTCCACCCCAGGCTTCACGCAGCACGCCGGAGCAGCGCATGCCGCGTGGCGTCACGCCGTGGGCTGGAGGCCCGCCTCCGCAGAGCGGCTCATCGTCAGCTTGAATGACCGTCTGGGCTACCCCCCCATGGGGACGGCCTCAGCCCTTGCGGCGCGCCCGGCTCCGCGCGGCGGGCTTGCTGGCCTTGGCCGGCTTGCTGGCTTTGGCCGGCGCCGGCGCGGGCGCCGCGGGCTCCTCCAAGAGGCTCGTCGCGAGCCGCTCGCCCAGCCCTTCGCGCACGGCTTGGCGCTCCTGGATCAAGCGCTCGATCGCGAGGTTGGTGTCGAGATCGTCCGCCAGCTCATCCGCCACCGCGGTGCCCAATGCGCGCAGCTCCGCGCCGATCCGCGCCTCGAGTCGCTGACGGATGGCGTCGCGCAAGATCTCCTGAACGATGCTGGGGCCCAGCGCCATCGCCTCGCCCACCAGCATCGCGGTCGGCTCCAGGTGCAGGAACTCGGTCCCCTGAGGGCCGCGCTCGTCACGGTCGTGATGAGAGTCGCCGCCGTGGTGATGGTGATCGCCGCCGTGGTGATGGTGATGATCGCCGCCGTGGTGGTGGTCGCCGTGCTCGTGGTGTCGTCCGCTCATGTCGCTCTTCCTCCGTATCCGAGGCCCGAGCCTAACATCGCGCCGGCGCGATGTCGCACCGCCATCACGTCATCGCCTCGCGCCGCTCGCCTCGCGCTGCTCGCCTCGCGCTCTGCGTCGACCCGCGGCGTCGCGTGGGTGCGCCGCCTCGCGCGGCTCCCACCCGTAGCGGCGCGCTGTCGCACCATCCTGCGCGTCAGCCCTTGCCGGCGTCCGCCCCCGCGGCGAGCGCGCGGGCGTGGTCCTCCGCTTGCTGCCACACACGGAGCACATTACCTGACAAAATCTGCTCGATCTGCGGCTCGGTGTAGCCGCGCTCGAGCAGCACCTGGATCAGGTTCGGGTACTTGGACACATCTTCCAAGCCAACGGGCAGCGTATCCCCAACCCCCTCGAAATCCGACCCGATGCCCACGTGGTCTATCCCGATGCGCTGCACCACGTGGTCGATGTGGTCCGCCACCTGCGCCACCGTGGCGCGCCGCGTGGGGTGCTCCTTCCAGAACTCCACGCTGAAGGCTTCGTAAGCCGGACTGCCATGCACCAGGCCCTTGCCTCGCGCTTGGGTGCTCAGCTTCCCCAACAATCCGGCGCGCTGCTTCCTCACCTCGTCGTCGAGGAAGATGGATCCAAAGTTGATCTGGATGACGCCGCCGTTCTTCTTCAACGCGTCGAGCATCGCGTCGTCGACGTTGCGCTGCCAACCGGGCGTGAACTTGCGACAACCCGAGTGCGACGCGATGACCGGCACCTCCGTCGTCGCCAGCACTTGATAGAACGCGGCGTCCGACAGGTGGGAGACATCCACCAGGATCCCCACGCGGTTCATCTCGCGCACCACCTGCTTACCGAAGGCGCTGAGCCCGCGGTGTAGCGGTGCGTCGTAAGAGGAGTCCGAGAGGTGATTCGCCTTCCCGTGCGCGAGGGTGATGTAGCGGACACCGCGCGCGTGGAAATGCGCCACGTTCTTCAGCTTGCCCTCGAGGGGCGCGCCGTTCTCCATCCCGAGCGGCAGCGAGATTTTCCCGGTCTCGAAGTTCGCGCGCACCTCGGCCGGGGAGCGCGCCAGGGCGAAGCGCTCGGGGTTGTCCCGCACGATGCGCTCGACCATTTCGATGAGCTCCTCGGCGCGCTGGAAGGCCCCACGTCGCTCATAGCGGGGCGCCACGTAGATGCTCATGAACGGCGCGTCGAGCCCGCCCTCACGCGCGCGGGGGAAGTCGAAGTCGCCGGCGCCCGTGCGCGTGGCGATGTCGTCCATCGGTAAGCCCGCCTCACGTTGCTTCATCAGGCGGTACGGGAGGTCCACGTGGCCATCGAGCACGATCAGGCGCCGCGAGAGATCCCGCGCGCGCTCCTCCAGCGTGAGGGGTCGCTCGGCGGCGTCCACCTCGGGCGCGGCGTCACCCGTCGTCTGCGCGGCCTCGGCGGGTGGCTGAGGCGAGCTCACGCCCGCGGGTCGTCTCGGCTGCCGCTCGCAGGCCACCCCGAGCATCAGCATCAGCAGGCCCAGCAGCGCGAGCAGGGTGGGGACGGAGCGCGTGAACCTCACCGCCCGACGCTTACATCCCCAGCCGCCGAGGCGCTAGTTGCCCCCCCTCGGCTCACCGTCATTCCAAGCGCATCGAAATGCGAGCCCCCTCGGCTCTCGTGACAGTCGGGAGACATCACCTCACGCCGTGCCTCCCCCGTGGACAGCCCCGGATCGCGCTGCTAATCGCCGCTCATGGGTGACTTGCGCTGGGCTGGGTTGGCCGTGGGCTCGCTGTTGGCGATCGCCGCCTGTGAGGCGACGGGGCCAGGCACTCAAGTGGGGAGCCCGGGCGGCAGCTCGGGCTCGGGTGGGGATGGCGCTTCAGGCGGCGCGGCGGGCAGCAGCGGCGGCACCGCGGGTAGCGGCGGCGGCTTCGGCGCGATGGGCGGCAGCGGCGGCACCGTGCTCGATGGCGGTGGCAGCGGCGGCAGCTCCCCGTTCGATCCCGACGCGGCCTGTGCCATCGCCAAGGAGTCTGCCGTGGTGGAGAAGCTCCCGGTGGACATCATCTGGGTGGTGGACAGCTCCGCCAGCATGCAGCCGGCCATCACGCAGGTGCAGCAGGGCATCAACGATTTCGCCGACACCGTCGGCAGCAAAGACCTCGACTACAAGGTGATCATGCTCGCCCTGCGCGGGCGCGGCGCGCAAACTGGCGGGCTCTACGGCATGTGCGTGCCCGAGCCGCTCGCGGGCGATGCGGATTGCGGCAACGGCCCGCGCTTCTTCCAGTCGTCGATCAACATCCACAGCACGCAGCCCCTCGAGCAGTTCCTGGGCACGCTGGGCGACACCTCTGGTTACCACGTGGGTCAGCAGCGCGGCCCCAAGACGGCGGAGGACGCCAACTGGCGCGCCGAGCTGCGGCCCAACGCGACCCGCAGCATCGTCATTGTGACTGATGACAACTCGCGCCTGACCGCCAGCCAGTTCGAGACCTGGGGCGGCGGAGGCAACTGGGCCTCAAACCTGTTTGGTGGCGCGGAGCTGCCGCCTGGCGTTCTGGATCCGAGCTGGGGTGGCCTGTTCGATGGCTACACGTTCAGCGGCATCTACGCCTGGGGCTCCGAGACCAACCCAGACCTCAAGTGCGAGTACCCGGGCCTCCCTCCGGCGGATCAGCCGCCCGCCTCAGGCCGCGTCTACACGGATCTGGTCCAGAAGACGGGCGGGGTGCGCGCACAGATCTGCGCCGGCGCGCCCGCGTGGGGCCCGTTCTTCGATCAGGTGGCGACCGCGGTGGAGCAGGCCGCGCGCATCGACTGTGAGCTCGCGATCCCCCAGCCGAACACCGGTGACGTGGACCCCGGTAAGGTCAACGTCGCCATCTCGTCGCCCGCCGGCGACATCGAGCTGTTCAAGGTGAGCGGTCAGAGCGGCTGCGGCACCGACGGCGGCTGGTACTACGACGACGAGAGCGAGCCCACCGAAGTGATCTTGTGCCCCAGCTCCTGCGAGCAAGCGCAGAGCACGGTGGTGCAGCAAGGCGAAGGCAGCGTGGACATCTACTTCGGCTGCGAGAGCCGCGTGAAGTAGCCTCCTATTTCCGTAAGGAAAACACTGGATCGGACCTCGATCCCGCCCTCGACACGCTCCCCCACAGGGCCGTTCGGGCTAGATCCATTATTTCCGTAAGGAAATAAATGGCGGTCCTCGAACCAGCCCGCTGCCCGGCTAGCGCCGTATATTCCCTTGAGGAAAAATGTAGGGGCGGGTTCCAAACCCGCCCACCAAGCACGCTCCTCCACGGAGGCGAATGCAGGGCGCCAGCCTGCCACCCTGTGCGCCAGTGTGTGAGCCGCGCCTCCCCGCACCCACATTGGATCGCGGGCTCCCAGGCGCCGCTTCAGGCCCGTCCAGGCATCCGCGGTCGAGGCGCCAAACAGGCGCCGACCCATGCGACCCAGCGTCCGACGCTCATTCTGAACCACAACCAACGCTCGACCCAGCGCCCGATACCGCGCCGCGTCAACATAGCTAACCTATGGGAATGATTGATCTCTTTGACGCTGCTCCGGTCCTGTGACCGAGCCGCCAACGATATGTTGCAATTGAGAAGCATTTTCTCTCTTCTCAGCCGTGCGTTCTGAGGCAGGCTCTGCACCCATGGAGCAAGACGTCACTCAGTCCAACCCAACCCAGAAGTCGCACGGCGTGAAGAACCGCGCCTCACGCCCCCGCGCGGTGTCCATCCTGCACGCAACGGCCAAGCTCATCGCGGATCGCGGCGTGCGCGAGACCACGGTGTCCGAGGTCGGCCGCGCGATGAACATGCGCAAGAGCGTGGTCCACTACTACTTCGAGAATAAGCAGGCGCTGGTCGACGCGGTCCAGGCGCTCGCCGAGCGCAAGCTGCTCACCCGGGTGCAGGCGGCGCTGTCGCCGGTGGGTGACGCATCGCGTGATCTCCGCAGCCTGCTCCGGCCGTTCTTCCGCGCCGCGCAGGGTGAGCTCGCCGACTACGCGATGCAGCTGCAGTTCTGGGCTGAGTCTCACCGTGATGGAGCGCTCAAGGCGCGCTCCGCGGAGACCCGTCAGCGGCTCCGCAATGAGCTGCTGGGCGCCGTCCGCGGCTCCGGCGTGAGCCACGCGGAGTACGATCCGGAGATCGTCACCGCCCTGGTGCTCGCCGTCTCCGATGGCCTCGCGCTGTCCGAGCTGCTCGATGGTGAGCAGGTCGCGCGCGCGGGCGACGCTTACGAGCTTTTGCTCAGGTTGCTCGAGCAGGGCGCGTCGCCGTCGGTGGACGCGGGTCGCGCGGACAAGGCGGCGCCGTCGGTGCGCACGGCTGCCCGCGCCTGATCTTCCGGCGGTCCTCGTCGGCGACGGACACCTAGTCAGGTGTCATGCCGGCTACCGCGGGGATGCGCTGGGACCGACGGGTGGTCAGTTGGCCTGCTAGGGCAGGGGCCCAGCGGGCGGTCGAGGGCGGTCCCCTCGTGGCCGCCCTCACTGAGGACAGCCTGTCAGGGCATGCGCCGTCGATTGCCAGAACGGCACTGCGCTGGTGCGGGGGAGTGGCCCGCACCAGCGACGTTGGGGGCTCAAATCCTGGATTTTTTGGGGGTTGGGCACCCTAGGTGCCTCCATGCTCCAGCACCAGTCCATCGCTGGCATGGCGCTCGCATCGTGGAGCGCCGTGGCAGGCTGGGTGGCGCTGTGTGCTTTGCGTGTTCGGGAGTCGCTCAAGCTGGCTCGCGCACGGTTGATGCCACCGGCGAGTGAGCGCCACCCGGTGCGGCGCTGGTTCGCGTGGGCGCACCTCATGGTGGTGGCTTGGCTCGCGGTCGCTCAGCTCGGCGCGCTGGGCTCCTGGGCGTCGGCATGGCTCTCACCGCGAGTGGGCGCGGCGCCCATGGCACAGCAGGTGCGCCCTGAGCCGGTGGCCGTGGTCCCGGTGCGTCGCTTGGCGAAGCCGCAGAGCGGCGTCACCCCGGAGGCGCAGCACCTCGCGCCCTCCAAGGCGCCGCGCGCCGTGAGCGCCGAGCGTCCATCGCGGCCTCCCTGCGTGCGCTGCGCTGCGCGCGGCTCGTGAAGCGGGCAGGTGTACTGCCAAACCCCCCAAAAACGGGCAGTGGTCCCGATGTGGCGTCGCGGCGCCGTGAATTATCATGGATAAAAATATAGACCGTGGATCCTGACTAGGTGGCTACCAGCGTACGGGGACGCGGCGGGTGAGCGTCAGGGCGCGCTGGGTGATGCGGCCGGCGTAGGCGAGCACCTCCACACCGGCGGTGTGCGCCTCGCGGAGCCCCTCGGCGTAAGCCCGATCGATGTGCGCGGCGGGGCGCACCGCTTCGGTGTCGCTGCGCCCGCTGCAGAAGAGCAGCACCGCGCGGTGGCCCGCGCGGCGGGCGCTGATGAGCTCGCGGAGGTGCCGCGCGCCGCGCTGGGTGACGGCGTCTGGGAAGCCGCTCTCACCATCCCCGAGGTCGAGCGTCACCTGCTTCACCTCGACGAGGCAGCGCGTTGGTGTCGATGGATCGGCGTCGTCGAACAGGAGCTCGAAGTCGAGCCGGCTGTCGCCATACGGCACCTCGCGTCGCAGCGCGGAGAAGCCCGCGAGCTCCGCGATGGCGCCGCTCCGGAGCGCCTCCTCCACTAGCGGGTTGGCGCGCGCGGTGTTCACGCACACGAGCGCCCGGCCGGCGCGCACCAGCTCCCAGCTGTGGCGGAGCTTGCGCCGCGGGTCGTCGCTCTGGCTCATGTAGACCTCGCTGCCCGGCGCGGCGAGGCCCGTCATAGCGCCCGGGTTCGCCACGTGCGCGGTGATCGGCTCGCCGCCCTCCAAGAGGATATCCGCGAGGAAACGCTTGTAGCGCTTGACGAGCTGGCCACGGATGAGCGGCGGGAGCTTCATCTCACCCGCTCGAGCAGCGCCAAGGCCTCCACGTGCTCGGAGGCGGGGAACAGGTCGAAGGGCCACACCGCGCGCGTCATCAGGCCCATGCCCGCGAGCCGCGCGAGATCCGCCGCCAGGCTCTTGGGGTTGCAGGAGACGTACACGAGCCGCTCTCGGGTCAGCCGCGCGAGCTGTTCGTGCACGCCCTCGCCGAGCCCCTTGCGCGGCGGGTTCACCAGCACGCTGGTGAAGGGCTCCGCGAGGTGCTTCAGGCTAGTCAGTGCATCGCCCTGAATGAACTGGGCCGTGAGCCCATTCCGCTTGGCGCTGGCGGCGCCCAGGGTGGCGGCCTCAGGCACGGACTCCACGGCGACGACTTGGCTCCCTTGGCGGGCGACCCGCAGCGCCAGCGCTCCCACCCCCGAGAACACGTCGAGCACCCGCGGCCCGACCGCGAGCGCGGCCGCCTCCGCTTGCAGCTTGGCCGCGGCCCCTCGGTGCACCTGAAAGAAGGCGCGCGGTGAGAGCTCGAACTGAAGATCGTCCACCTCCTCCAAGAAGGTGCTCGCGCCGGCGAGCAGCCGAGGCGGCTCGGCGCCGAAGATCACGTCACCGGGCCCGGTCGGCCCGGCGTAAAAGCTGTGGAGCTTGGCTTCGCGCAGCGCGTCCTCTGCCAGCGCTCGGAGCGCGGTCCGCAGCTCCTCCCCTGAGGTGTCACCGAGCACGCAGGCCATCACCTCGCCGCGGCTGTTCGCGCGCAGCGTGAGGTGCCGGAGGCCATGCTTCAGCTCCTGGGCATGCGCAGGGTACCTGACTGAGCGCCTGACCGAGCGCGCCAGCGCCTCCGCCGTGGCGGGCTCACCGCAGCCGCCGTCGTCGCGCAGCGCGGCGCGCGGCAGCAGGTGCCGATGCCGCGTGAGCACGGGTAGGAGGCGCCTGATGGCCTCGGTGATCGCTGGCTCCGGGAGCAGGCACGCGTCCATCGGTTGGAGCTGGTGCGTGCCGCGCCGGTAGGCGCCGAGCCACGCCTGATCGCGATCGCGACTCAGCGCGAGCGTGACGCGCGAGCGCCAGCCGAGCGCAGCTTCGTCGCCTTGGCAGTCATGGACAATAGTGCTGACTTTTTGGCTGTCGAGCGCCTCGCACACCGCGCGCCGCTTGAGATCGAGCTCTGCCGCGCGGCTCAGGTGCATGGTGCGGCAGGGGCTCTGGGGGGTCCACCGAGAGCAGGCGGGCGCTCGACGCAGGGCGCTCCGCGGCCCCTCCCAGGCGAGCATCCGCAGCACCAAGCGCCGCCGCCCCGCGTGGGTCACCAGCGCGCGGCCGCGCTCACCCGGGAGGCCGTTACCGACCCAAACGTCGCTCGAATCGGCGCCACCGAGAGGCGCGCCACCGAGCGCGCCACGCCCCAGCCCATCGAGCCCCAAGGACTCGACGCGGACGTCCAAGGTGTCACCCGCACGGTGCCGCACAGCGCCTGATACCCCTCCAGCGGCTCCGTTGTCGAGGCGCGAGGTGCTCGCGGACTCAGCGCAGGTTGAACCAGGCCTTACCCGGCGCGAGATCCAGGTGGAGGTGGTCGTGGTGATCGGCGTTGAAGTTCGGCGTGAGGATCAGGTTGAACAGCCTCGCCTGGTGCGCCTCGCACACCACGCCGCGGAGCCAGCGCTGCGCCGGATCTTCCCGCGGGACGCACACCGGCGCGCCAATATCCGCAGGGAAATCACGCTTCACCACCACCTGGGAGCCGTCCCTCATGGACAGCCGCGCGACGTCGATGGCGAGGCCCATGGCGTGCTGGCTCGGCTTGCCGGTGCTGCGCACCACGGCGCCTTGACGCAGCAGGCTCGCGTGGTGGATGGTGGTGACCCCGCGCGCCGCGAGCAGCCTCGCCAAGTCGGAGACGGCCAGCGCCAAGCGGCAGTCCAGGATGTCGTAGTCGCCCATCGCGCCCGGGCGCTGGCTGCCGTTCATGACCACCAAGACGTCGCCGAGCGGCCCCGTGAGGCGCACCGGTGTTTGTACGGCGCTCAGGCTCGCGCGCGCCGGCACTTGCTCGATGGGGAGGCCGCGCCGCGCGGCTTCTGCCAGGCAGTCAGGTCCACTGAGCGCGGCGTAGCGCAGCGCGGGCTCGGCGCCCGGCGGTGGAGCCGCGGGGAGCGGATCCATCGGCGCGCCGCCGGGTGGCGCCGCGGGCGGCTGCGCCGGGGCTCCCTCTGGCTGCGCCTGCGGCGGGTGAGCCGAGTACGGTGTCCCCGCGAGCGGCGGGTAGCCGTATGGCGCTGGGTAAGCGCCGGGCGGCGCTGATGAGCTAGACTGACCACCGTTGGGCGTGTGGTAGTGCGCCCCGGGGTACGGCGGGTGGGGGCCGTAGTACACGCCGTCGGGCCCAGGCACATGACCCGCGTAGCCCGCGTACTCCGCCGCGTGGCTACTCTCGGCCGGCGCACCATGGCGCGACTTGAGGCAGCCACTCAGCACCAAAACGGCGAGCGGCACCAGCAGTGGAAGGCGCACCGCCACAGCCTGAAGGCACACGAGGCGCTGGGCCAAGTTTGTGAGCCGGCTGGGTCTCGACGGGAGGCGTCTGCGTTGCCGATGTCGAGGATATATCCTTAAGGAAATTGATGACGCAGGCGCGAAATCGAACAGGTATACTGCCTATAAACGAGCGGAGTGGCAGCAAGGGGGGCGCCGATGTGCCGCTCCCGAGATCGTCAGGCAGGAGTATTTTGTCGCACCTGAGCTGGTCGACTACGTGATTGACCGCGACGGGGACGGCATTCAAGATCCGGATGACAACTGCCCGAACTTCCCGAACCCCGCGCAGGTCGATCAGGACGGTGACGGGCTCGGCGACATGTGTGACCGCTGCGTTCATGATCCGATGAACGACAGCGACGGGGACGGTGTGTGCGACTTCGACGCGAACGGGCGCCTGGACAACTGTCCTTACGTCCCTAACCCCACGCAGACCAACTGCAACGAAGACTCAGAGATCGCCGAGGGTGCGGAGGTGCTGGGCGACGCCTGCGAGCCGGTCCCCTGCCCGAAGTTCTCCACCGAGAGCAGGCTGGTTCACGAAGCGAACAACCCGATCTACCGGTATCAGGTCTCGGAGGTCACCAACATCGTCCACACCCCGCTCGGCGCGCGTCCACGCGCGGGAGGTAATGAGGTGGCGGTGTCCGTGTCGAGGAGCCTGTATCGGTACTGCATCGATGACAACGAATTCGGTAATCGTTGCCACGAATCTAGGTTTACCAACTTCCAGCTAGCGGAAGAGGTAGCATTCCGAGGAGAGGAGACTCGGTCCAACGTCTGGCATCGCATCACTCTGGGCTCAGACCCCTCTGGGGAGCTTGGCGCGCTCACTTACCGGACAGGTGAGCGCCGCAGCCGGCAGTGGTCCTGGCTCGCCGACTTCGACGCCTGGCGCTCAGGTCCGGTCAATCTGGGGAACTGGTTGCCCGACCCACGCGCGGTGCTCAACGCAAACCCCCGTGAGCTGCCGATCCCGGATTGGGGCGTTTCGGGCCGCCTCTGGATCTTGGGCGACACCGGGGTGGGCGTGAGCCAGCCCGCGGCGCAAGGACCGCGCGCGAACTGGATCCACCTGCTGGAGGATGGTCAGGAGCTGCCTCCAGAGCGCGACCGCGCGCTGGCGAGCCACTACCAGCTGATGAGCCCGCTCCAGGTGCGCTCCAAGGCTGAGAAGGCGCCGACGCGAACACCAGTTCCGCTCGCGTTCTGCAAGCACTGCCCCGAGGCGCTGGGGATCCCGAGCATCGAGGAGTGTCCGGTGTGCAGCCTTCCTGGGCTCACGAATCGCGACCCACGCATCCTGACCCTCGTGAGGCAGGCTGAGCTCGTGTGGCTCGGGGTGGCTGGCGAGCTGTACCCCACCGTGGAGCAGGAGCTGAGCCAGTCGCTCGCCTCGAAGCTCACCCAGCCAGGCTGGGTGGCGGCAGCCGAGCCGAACGCCGAGCTGGGCGTGGGGCTGACCTCGCCGGCTGCGGTGCAGGTGAGCGCGGACGGCACGCAGGTGCTGAACTCCGTCTACACTTTGCGAGAGCGCGTGGTGGATGCCGGTGAGCTGGCCGAGCTGCGCCAGCTGATCGTGGGTGGCGATGGCTTGCTGGCCCACCCGCTGATGAGCGTGCAGGGCGATCTACTGCCGCCATCACGCACCGGCACTCACTCGGCGTACTCCCGTGCTCGGGCGCAGCTGGCCGTGGTGGGCGGCTTGGAGCCTGGTGTGGGTCCCTCGCGCGAGGTGTGGCTGTACGATCTGCAGCACGGGCTGTGGGATGTGATCGAAGGCGTGGAGCTGGGTAATGTGCGGGCGCTGAGCTGGGCCAAGGCTGGGCTGTTCGTGGTGGACGTGGTTGGCTCGGGCTGGCAGCGGCGCGCGCGGCTGGTGTTGATCGACCCGGTGTTGCGCGAGGTGTCGACGGTGACGGAGTGGCCCTACCTCGGGTTGTTCGAGTCGCATCACTTGGCGGCGGACCAGGATGGCGAGTTGCTGTTGGCGGCCTCGAGCAAGCTGTTGCGTACGCATGCTGTGGCGCGACTGGCGTTGGGTGACGAGCAAGTGCAGCTCCAGGGTTTCCGCTTGGGAGCTGGCGAGCTTTCGTATCGGCCGGTGGTGGACGCGTACGGCTATACCCTGCTCGTCAGCGATCGTGCTGGGAAGGTGACGCCCGAGCGGAAGGAGCGGCTGTTCTCTTCCTCCGGCAACTGGCATGATCTAGGGCGATGCTTCTGAGCCGAGCACGGCAACGGGCGTTTGCCCTGGTGACGGCCCTCTCGGTGCCCGTCTTGGTGGCGGGCGCCTGCTCTGGGGAGGCGGGGGATGACCCCGCACCTCAGGGCGATGGTGGGAGTGAGGGCGGCTCGTCGTCAGGTACTGCCGGCAGCGCTGCCGCCTCTGGTAGCGGGGCATCAGGCGGCAGCGGCGCAGGGGGGACGGGCGCGGCCGGTGCTGGCGCAGTTGGAGGCTCAGCTGGCACCGCGGGTTGCGCGGCGGTGCCAGCTGGGGTGCCGCCGTGCTGGGAGCGTCTCGAGTACCCACCGGGCGTGGGCAACTGCGATGTCTACTACCCGGGATCGCAGGCAGAGATGCCGAGCCCGATCGTGTGGGATGAGGCGATACTCCCGACCGACCCACCGATCCCAGCTCGCGTGATGAACACCGACTCACCGGATGGGTCGTTCGACCACGGCGTTTACCTCTGGGGTTGGTTCGACGCGGAGGCGAACCGTGTCCTGCTGGCTTTCATGCGTGGAGTCAGGGGTATTGCGCGTCGCTATCGGATCCTCGCCGACGCAGACGGTCTCATCCTCAACGCTGCCCTAAGCGTGCACCCGAGCAATAAGACCTGTGAGGTGGCGCCGACGGAGTTCAGCTCACGCCACTTCGTGCTCAATGTGCTTCCCGCTAAGGAGGGCACCTACGAGGGGGCCGTGATTTCCGAGCTTGGGTCTCGGAGTAAGCCGTTGGCTCTCTACCTCGAAGGCGCACGGCCCTCGACTTTCACTGTATCTGACGATCACATCGTTAGGTGGGCGAATGGAGTATTCGTGCGCTCTTGGGACTCCGACGAGGAGGCGAGCATCCTCCCCATCGCGGACTCGCCGAGCTTGCTCACCAACGTGTTCGCGCGGGATGGCTCGGTGTTCACGACGGTGACGGGTCAGAATCCTGGCACCCAGATTTGGCAGCCAGCGACGGGGAGCCGGCCCTTCATGCGCTTCGGTGCGGGGAACGCGCGCGGTGCATCGAACATGGTGACGGACGGCAAGGATTGGGTGTGGACAGAGGGCACTCGGACCAGCACGGGGTGGACGGACTTCGAGCTGTACACGGCTCCCTACTCGCTCGACCCGGAGCAGGTGCGGGCTACGGCGCGTCGGCTCCATAGCGAGCCGACCGGCTGGTCGTCCTTCGTATTCAGGCCAACGGTGGGGTGCGGCTACCGGGCGCGGGTGCACCCCACGGATCACTACGAGCTTCACGTGACGCGCCTGAGCGATGGCCACCGCTGGATCGTGCACAGCCAGAAACTCAGCCAAGATCAGCACTTTGCCATCACAGCGCCACTCGCTGTGTCTTGCGAGGAGGTGTTCGTGCAGACCTCCCAGATGATGCTCTCTCGCATTCGCCTTGCGGATCTTGGTCCGGGGCAACCAGCTGACTGAGCTGGCTCGTACGATTCCACGCGGCAACGCTCGAGTTGACCCCTCCCATGGCCGCCCGCAGGGAGCTTGGCTCCCGAGGACGGACATCGGGGAGGGGTAGGACGCGCGCAGGCCCAGTGGGCCGAGCACGGAACGGGGTGGGCAACAAATGTGCGGGCGCTGAGCTGGGCCAGGGCTGGGCTGTTCGTGGTGGACGTGGTGGGCTCAGGTTGGCAGCGGCGCGCGAGGCTGGTGTTGATCGATCCAGTCCTGCGCGAGGCGTCGACGGTGACGGAGTGGCCCTACCTCGGGTTGTTCGAGTCGCAT
>JAHBVY010000014.1 GCA_019637265.1 Polyangiaceae bacterium
GTTTTTTGACGTCACCTCGACGGCTGTAGACGATGTCGCCGATCTGAACGCGATGTTGCGCGAGCCTGTCGGCGTCAGCCTCTGTGACGCGAACGATTCCGTCCTCGATGATGCGGTTATCGCCGATGTTCGTCGGCATGATCGAGGGGACGCCGATCGGGACGTAGTCCGAAGCGTGGAGCTGACTCCCAAACGGTCCCGTCTGGATGCTACCGCCTCCTCGACGGCAAACATCACCAAGCGTCGTGAGCTCCCAGTGTTCGGGAACCGCGCCAGCGAGAAGCTCACCCCCCATACCCCAACCCCCCCAAGTTCTTCCGGATCTCCTTCTCCAGCCGTGCGCCCTCTTTGAACTGCTCCTCGAGCGTCGCGACCAGGCGCTTCATCTTCTCGTCGAACGGCTCGCCGTCATCCTCGACTTCTTCGGCGCCGACGTAGCGGCCCGGCGTGAGCACGAACTGGTGTGAGGCGATCTCCTCGGTCTTCGCGCTCTTGCAGAAGCCCGCGACGTCCTCGTACGTGCCTTCGCCGTCACCGCGCCAGCGATGGTAGGTGCCGGCGATCTTCGCGATGTCCTCGTCGCTCAGCTCGCGGTGCACGCGGTCGGCCATGGTGCCGAGCTTGCGGGCGTCGATGAAGAGCGTCTCCCGCTGACGGTTGCGCATCTTCTTGCCGCGCCCGCCGAGGCCGTTCTTCTTGTCGCGCGCGAGGAACCACAGGCACACCGGGATCTGCGTCGAGTAGAAGAGCTGCCCGGGCAGGGCCACCATGCAGTCGACCAGGTCCGCCTCGACGATAGCCTTGCGGATGTCGCCCTCGCCGGACTGCTGCGAACTCATGCTGCCGTTGGCGAGCACGAAGCCCGCGATGCCCGTGGGCGCGAGGTGGTGGAGGAAGTGCTGCACCCAACCGAAGTTGGCGTTGCCGGCCGGCGGCAAGCCGTACTTCCAGCGCACGTCTTCCTTCAGCCGCGCCTGGCCCCAGTCGCTGTCATTGAACGGCGGGTTGGCGAGCACATAGTCAGCCTTCAGGTCTTTATGGCCGTCCGCGTGGAAGCTGTCGCCGTGGGCGATGTTGGCGTCGATGCCGCGGATGGCGAGGTTCAGCTTCGCGAGGCGCCAGGTTGTGTGGTTCGACTCCTGGCCGTAGATGCTGATGTCGCCGACGCGCCCGCCGTGCGCCTCGACGAACTTCTCGCTCGAAATGAACATGCCGCCCGAGCCACACGCCGGGTCGAACACGCGGCCCTTGTAGGGCGCGAGCATCTCCACCAGCACGCGCACCACGCCGCGCGGCGTGTAGAACTGGCCGCCGTTCTTCCCCTCGGCGGCGGCGAACTTGGTGAGGAAGTACTCGTAGACGCGGCCGAGCACGTCCCGCGAGCGGTTGTCCTTGTCGCCGAGGCCGATGGTGCCGACCAGATCGATCAGCTCACCGAGCCGCGTCTTGTCGAGCGCGGGGCGGCCGTAGTCCTTCGGCAAGACGCCCTTGAGCGTCGGGTTCTGCGCCTCGATGGCAACCATCGCATCATCGACGTGCTTGCCGACGCTGGGCTGCTTCGCGTGGCCTTGCAGGTGCGCCCAGCGCGCCTCCTTCGGCACCCAGAAGATGTTGTCGGCGCGGTACTCGTCGGGATCTTCCGGGTTGGCGCCGGACTTCGCCTCGGCTTCGAGCGCGGTGCGCTTCTCCTCGAAGGCGTCGGAGATGTACTTGAGGAACACGAGGCCGAGGACGACGTGCTTGTACTCGGCCGCGTCCATGTTGTTGCGCAGCTTGTCGGCCATCTGCCACAGCTTCTCCTCGAAGCCGACGACGGCGTCGGACGCGCCGTTCTTGCCCGCCTTGGCGTTGGTCCCTGCGGCCTTCGGCGGTCGCCCGCGCTTCTTCTCACTGCTGGCCATCGTGACCTCCATCGGTGTTGCGGTTGGCGCGCGGCTGCGCGTGGAGCCACCGGGAAAGCTCGCCCCGTTCGATGCGCCACTGCCCAGGGATTTTGAAGGCAGGTAGCTTGCTGGCCTGCACCGTCGCGTCGACCGTCTCCTCCGCGAGCTCGAGCCTCGTGGCGACCTCCTTGATGGTCAAGACCTCGTCAGACGTCGGGGCTCCATGTTCGGCGCCGTCAGGCGACGAACCAGTAGTACAGTCGACGGCATGTACGGCTAGCAACGGCATCAGACTCCAAGCGCGCCATGATACGCCGTCGAGTTTCCGGGCTCAACGTGCTCTTGTCAGTCGAGCGTCCCGAGCAGCGTGACCTCCAAGGCGCCCACCCACCCACGCACGGGCCGGGTGCCCCTCACACTTCGCGCGCCACCACGCATCCCCGACGATGGTCATCACCAACCCCGCGTGACCGCCCATCAGTCACGTTGCTCGGCAACAGCGAGCGCCACCGCGCTCTCGATGCGGTCGAAAACGCCGGGTTTGCGCGGCTTCAGTCGTGGTGCGGAACGGGCGGAGGGTGCTGGAGTTTCGTCTCGTCGGTCACTTCTTCCTGTTAGGCGTCTGCGAACGCAGCTTCCTCCCGTGGTCGTGGCTGTCGAGGCCCAGCGCGTCCCATAGCTCTTGGCGGGTCACCTCTCCGTCGAGCGCCTCGCTCTCAGCTTAGCCTTGGGGGGATGGGCAGGATGGTCGCGAAGAACGAGTGGTCGTCGGTCTTGAACTTCGGCTCCGTCGAGCCGTTCTTCTTCATCGCGCGGAGGATCTCCTTCTCCAGCCGCGCGCCGGTCAGCGTGCGGCGTGCTACGCTTCGGGCCATGGACGTCACCATCTCCATCCCTCCCGGGGTGCTGGCGCTGACGGGCAGGAGCCGAGTTTGCCCAGGAAGCACGCTTCCTACTGGCCGCCAAGCTGTTCGAGTTGGGCTGCCTCTCCTCTGGTCAGGCAGCCGAGCTTTGCGATATGCCCCGTGTCGATTTTTTGCGGTCGCTGGGCTCGATCGGGGTGTCCATGATTCAGACCGACATCGACGACCTCCGCGAAAAACTCTCGCGTGAGTGAAGGCGCGATCCGATCGGCCTCCTCCGGCGTGATGCCGACGGGCGGAAGCACCGGCAGCCGTTCTTCTCGAAGCAGCCCCAAGCAGAGGCCTGTTGGTGGCAACCGAATCAGCGCTCTGGGCCAGTAGGGTTGGGGGTTGGACGGGTAGTCGCGTCACGGTGTCGCTTGCAGCGGGCGCGCGCTTAGTGGACGCTGAAGGGAGGGTGTGAGCCCCACGGAGGCCCATGAGCGTCACCAAAGCAGATCTGGAGTCGAGCCTCGCTGAGCTGTCGCGCACGGTCGTCGACCCGAGGGTAGGTTTGTATGGTCCTGGGAGCGTGAATTGGAACATCGCGCGTGAGGCGATCCTGTTCGTCGGGGGCGGGCGCGCGGCGCTGCTCCAGACCGCGCACCCGTTCATCGCTTACGGGGTGGACCAGTTCTCGGCCACCAAGACGGACCCGCTCGGGCGCTTTCGCCGCACCTTTGACAACGTCTTCGCGATGGTGTTCGGCGACCTGAATCACGCGCTGCGCTCGGCGCGGCGGGTGCACCTGGTGCACTCAAAAATCCATGGGGAAATACCTGAGGACGCCGGTCGCTTCCCCGCGGGGAGCCGCTTCGATGCGAATGACGAGGAGGCGCTGTTCTGGGTGCACGCCTCCTTGGTGGAGACGGCGCTCCAAGTCTATGACTTGCTCGTGCGCCCGCTCAGCTACGCGGAGAAGGACGCGTATTACCAAGAGTCGCGGCGCTTCGCGGCGCTGTTCGGGATCCCCGCGTCGGTTCAGCCACCTGACTTTCACGCGTTTCAGGCGTACTGTGAGGCGATGTGGGATTCGGACACCCTGGTGGTGACGAAGCCTGCCCTCGACATGCGGCGCTTTTTGTTCTCGAGCCCCAAAGCGAGCTTCGTGCCAGCGTTCCGCTGGATCAAGACGATGACGGCCGGGTTGATGCCCGCGCGGCTGCGCGAGGCGTATCGGCTCCCCTGGTCCGCCGCGGATCGCGCGGCGTTCAAGGCCTCGGTGCTGGCGCTCCGCACCAGCTACCCGCGGCTCCCCGCGCGGCTTCGGTACCAACCGGCCTACGTGGAGGCGACCTACCGTTTGGCGGGCCGTGAGGAGCCTGATCGCTTCGGGCGCACCTTGGAGCGCTGGGTGCTGAGCGGTATCGATCGCCGCCCGCGTCGCGCGGCGTAGCCCAGTCGCAGCGCGTGGCTCGAGAGCTTCCCCCTCGAAGCGTGGCGAGCGCAGCTCGCAGCAGACCGAGCAAGGTCTTCTGATCGCCATGGGTTGTGGCGGGTTGGCTCGTAGGGTGGTCTATGACGGTGCGGCTCGTGAAGGGTTGGTTCGTGGGCGGTCATGACGGGTGCGGCTCGTGACGATGCGGTTCGCGACGAAGGTGGCTCAATGAAGGACCACTGCTTTTCTGTTCACATGTCGCAGCGGGGGTGCTAGGGTCTGGCCATTGGGAGAGCGTGGGGTGGGTTGCCCGCGACTCTTCGGTAAACAAAGCCGGCCTCGAGCCAGGGGCCGTATTCGAGGCTCGCTGAATGAGCGGGCGTCGTTCGGCGAGGCGAGCCTCGTCAGCACCGCGGAGAGTTCAGGTATGGCGCGAGCGATCGCAGCGCGAATATCCGTAAAGAAATCATCGGCGCGTGGAGCTTCCAACGCCAAGTCGCCGGCGCGCGCCGTCAGTCAGGAGGCGCCCGCTGGCGCGAAGCCTGCGAGCGGCGAGGCACCCGCGCGCGCCGTTCGCAGGAAGGCGCCGAGCGCCGGCAAGGCGCCTGCGCGCGCGGTCATCACGAAGGCGCCCAGCGCCAGCAAGGAGGCGCCCGCGCGCGCCGCCAGCAGGAAGGCGCCGAGTAGCAGCAAGGCGCCTGCGCGCGCCGCTGCGAAGCCTGCGAGCGCCACGCTCGCGGGCCGCAGCACGGCGGTGGCCAAGGCACCCGCGCGCGCCACCTCCAAGGCGCCGGCCTCCACCGCGCGCGGCAAGTCGACGCGCGCCGCCACCAAGCCGCGCGCGGCAGCCAAAGCCTCCAAGTCGCGCAGCTTTTTGGACGCGCTGGAGGCGTACCTGGCCGTCCCGGGTGCTGGTGTCGCTGCACCGGCGCGCCAAGCCACGGGCGCCGACCTCGCCGCGGATCGCGGCTCCCGCGGGGGCGCGTCTGGAGCGAAGGCCACTTCAGCGTCCGCGCGGCTCCCTGCACAATCTCCCTCCCGAGCCGCGCCCCCCCAGGCGCCCAGCCGTGCTTCGAAGTCATCTGAGCTGACTGACGACGCAAGAGTGGTCCGCCGCGCCCCCAAGTCACCAGAACTGACGATTGGAGCGCCCAGCCGTGCTTCGAATTCAGCAGAGCTGACTGACGACGCGAGGGTGATCCGCCGCATCCCCAAGTCCCCTGGGCTGACGACCGGTGCGGCCCCTCACGGCGACGTCCCCGAGACGGGGAGCTCCGCGTATGGTGGCTTCGGCTGGGCTCCGCCGGGTCGTCGGAGCGAGCGGCCCGGCGGAGCGTCCCTCGCGCGAGCGCGCGCTACCGCCGCTGAGGGCCGCGCTGGAGTCGGCAAGCGCCCAGTATCTGGCAAGCGCTCAGTGTCCGATGAACGCTCAGCTGCCGGGAGCCGCCCAGTTTCCAGGAAGCGCCTGGGCTCGGAGCACACGGAGCCTCGGCGCCTGGAGGCGTCCCGCGCCTCGTCCGACACGGGGTCTCCCCCGGCCCGCGGCGGCGCCCTGCGCGGTGAGGTAGCGACGGCTCCTGTCGTCACGCCACCAGCGACCGAGGCGCTTGGTGAGGCGGGCGCACCATCGAGCCCGAGGCCGCTTCCAATGGGCGTGAAGCGTCGGGGGGGGGACGCGGACGGCTCTCCGGGTCAAGGCGCCGCGCGCGCTCCAAGTCCTAGCGGCCCGCAGGTACCCTACGGGCGGCACGTGCCCAAGGGCTCGCGTCTGACCTATGAGGGCTCGCGCTCGGGGCCGCCCCCCGCCGGGATCACCGGCCGCATCGCGAGCAGCTTCGAGCTCAGCCCATTCCAGGCGGCTCCCATCGTCCCCGTGGCGTCCTCGGTGCGGGAGGCCGGCATCGAGCGCGCGGCGGAGCGGCTCGGGCGCCGGTTGAGCCAGGAGCAGCGGCGCCTCATCAGCATGGCCCTCACCGGCCGCGACACGCTGACGTTGCTCCCCTCCGGCTCACGTCAGGTGGGCACGGCGCTGGTCGCCGCGTCGATGATGGAGCACCCAGCGATCGTGGTGCACCCGGCGTCCACCTGGCTGAAGGTGCATCACGATCACCTGACGGCGCGCGGCGTTCCCTCGGTCTGCCTGGATGACACCCTCAGCACTCACGATCGGCGGACCCTCGTGGAGCGGGTGCGCTTCGCGCGGAGCCTCGTGGTGCTCGTCACGCCGCGCATGCTGCAGCGTGAGGCGGTGAGTCGCGCTCTGGGTCAAGCATCAGTGAGCCTGGCTGTCTTGATCGAGGCGCAGCTGTTCTCCGAGTTCTCTTCAGAGTTCGAGCCGAGCAGCGCCTGCTTGGATGACGTGCTCGAGGTCCTGGGGCGGCCGGTGGTGATGGCGTTCTCCTCGGTGGCCTCGGCGGCGGTGCGCTCGGATTTGATCGATGGGCTCAGGCTCCGTGACCCGGTGGTGTTCGACGCGCCGGTCGTGCGCACGAACATCCGGCTCCAAGTGCTGCGGTGTGAGCCCGAAGCGCGGCGCCGCATCCTGGTGAGCGAGCTCTCCGCGCTCGACCCGCCCGGCGTCGTGATCTGCAGCAACCCGCGCGAGGTGGAGGCGGTGCATCAGGCGCTCGGCGCCCTCAACATCAAGAGTTACCGCTACCACAGCGGCATGCCGCACCAGGCGCGCTTCGCGGAGCAGCACGCCTTCGCGCATCAGGGGCGCCGCGCGGTGATGGTCGCAGAGAGCGGCTTCGTGGGGCTCTCGGCGGTGGGTACGGACGATCGCGACGCCCCGAGCGGCTATGGGCTCGGGACTTGCCGTGGGGATTTGCGCTACCTGATCCACTTCCGCGCGCCCGCCTCGCTCGAGCAGTACGTGCGGGACCTCGGCTTGCTGGGGCGCGATGGGGTGCCGGCGCACGCGCTGATGCTCTACAGCCCGGAGGATCTCGAGTGCTACCCGGCGCGCCCCAGCCTGACGGCGCTCACCGCCCTGCTCGAGCTGCTCCAGCGCGGCGAGGACGTGCCCGTGACGGTGAGCGAGCTCGCTTCGCGCATGAGCGCGTCCGAGGCCGCCACCGCCGAGCTGGTCGAGGCCTTGGTCGACGCGGGTTTGGTCGTGCGCATGGGCGGTTGGGTGCGCCGGGCGCTCTCCCCCGCTCAGCTGATGAAGCGCGGCGAGTTCCTACTCGACCAACTGGAGACGCTGAGCGAGGGCGACGTGCAGCGGCGAGCGCAGGTGGGGGCGTTCGCCTCCGAGCAGCCGGAGGCGGGCTGCCGTTTCGTCTCGCTTCATCGATACTTGGGCCTGCCGGGGGGGGAGCCTTGCGGCGTCTGCGACCCGTGCGAGGCGAACGGCGCGAGCGCCAGCAGCGCCCGCGTCATCAGTCGGCCTGCTCAGCGGCGCTTCGAGGTGGAGGTCGAGCGCCACGGGACACAGCTCACCACCTCGGGGGAGCCCCTCGGCTTCAAGCTGCGCGCCGCGGTCGATCGCGAGCGGTGAGCTCCAGCCGCGGTGCTGAGCCAAGCCGCGGTGCTGAGCCAAGTCGCGGTGCTGAGCCAAGTCGCAGTGCTGAGCTGCAGCGCGGTGCCGAGCCGTAGCGCCGATCGCGGTGTGCGGAGCGGCAGGGCTCGGGCTCGCGTGACCGACCCAGCGCGGTGCCGTCCAACCCACTAGCCCCCTCCCTCAAACTAGTTCGTCAGGCTGCTTTGGCGTGCAGTTGGAGTCGCTCGGCGACGCGGGTCGCCAGCGCCATGATGGTGACCTGGGGGTTCACCCCGATGGCGGTGGGGAACAGGCTGGCGTCGGCGACGTAGCAGCCAGGCAAGTCCCATAGCTCACCGTTCAGGTTGACGACGGAGCCCTCGCGGCGCGCCCCCATGCGGGCGGTGCCCATCAGGTGCACCGTGAACAGCTCGAGGGTGTTGACGTCCGTTTGCAGGGTGTCGATGCGCTCGAGATCGTCAGGGCCCAGCGCTTCGTGCTGGTTCGTGAAGGGGAGGATGACGCGCTCCGCGCCGAGCTCGAAGTGCATCTGCGCGAGCAGCTTCACGCCGCGCTTGAAGCGCTGATGATCGAGCGCCGTGAGCTCGTAGCGCACGAGCGGCATGCCGAGCAGGGTGCGGCTCACGCTGCCCGAGCTGGAGTCCTCCACCAGCACGCCGCTCAGCACCATGTTCTCGTAGCGACTCATCAGCTCCCAGGCGCGCTCGCCATGGAACGGGAGGTAAGCGGCGAGCACCCCCGGCGCGACGAAGTTCTCCGCCATCAGGATGCCGTCCTCGTGAAACTCTCGGATCTGCGTGTTCTGGCTGACGCCCTTCCAGCCGTCGACCTTCTGCGGGTACACGGCGAGCACCTTCGCGTTCGGGTGACACAGGAAGTTCTTGCCGAGCTGGCCGCTCGGCTTCCCGAGGCCGTGACGCGCCAAGAGGAGCGGCGTCTGCACCGCGCCGCAGGCGATGATCACCGCGCGGGCGCGCACGCGGACGGTGCGATCGGCGCGGCGCGTCCGTGGGTTGATGGCGCGCCCGACCACGCCCACCGCGCGACCCCCTTCGATCAGGAGCTTCTCCACTCGCACTTCCGTCAGGCACACTGCCCCTCGCTCGAAGGCGCGCGGCAGGTAGGTGACGAGGGTGGACTGCTTGGCGCCGGTGGGGCACCCCAAGGAGCAGTTGTTCGCGCCGACGCAGGCGCTCTGGTTGCGGCGGTTGGTGGTGTAGTGCCAGCCCATCTTCTTGGCGCCGGCCTCCATGATGCGGCTGTCTTCGCCGATGGACAGCTCTGACTGGAAGTTCGCGCTGATGCGGCGCTCCACCTCGCTGAAGGCGGCGTCCAGGCCCTCCACGCCCAGCTCGGCGCTGCCGGTGATGCGCTCCCAGTCGGCGAGCACGCGCTCCGGTGGGCGATAGGCCATGCCGCCGTTGATCACCGTGCTGCCGCCGACGCAGCGCCCCTCCACGTAGGGGATGGGCGCGCGCCCGACGATCATGGTGGCGCTCGCGTCGCGATAGAGGCGCGGCACGCTCTCCGTGGTGTACGCGCTGAACGAGGAGGTGGGGTGGTAGCCGCCCTCTTCGATGAACATCACGCGGTAGCCCGCCTCGGCCAAGGTCGCGCCCGCCGCGCCGCCGCCCGCGCCGGTGCCGACGATCACCACGTCGGTCTCGAAGGTTTGGTCCGCCTCGTAGTCTTCGTGTGCCAGGATGGTCATGTCGCGCCTCGGGGTCTCGGGATCGCTCGAAAGCTCGTCAGATCAGCTGAGTGTATCCGATCACTCGGCGGCCAGCGCTGTCGCGCCGAGCAGGGCGGGGCTCGCCACCAGCCGCTCGCGCAGCGCCACGCGCTCCTTCAGGAACGGCACTGGGCGGTAGTTCAGCCGCTCGTGCACCTCCGAGAGATCGAAGTAAGCGCTCAGCACCGAGCCGCGGATCCCCACCACCAGCAGGCGGAGCGGCATCCAGCGGGTGCTCGTGATGCGCGAGATGACCCGATCGGCAGCCTGACGATCCAGATCACCCAGGCGCCGCCAGCTCATGAACAGCAGGCGCGGCGCCCAGTCGAGCAAGATGAACGCGAGCCACAGGCCGCGGCCGGCGAGCGGGTGCATGTACATCATGAAGCCGCGCACGTGCAGCTCGATCTGGGTCAGCAGATCGCCGCTCATCGGCGCCGGGGGCGGCGGGCACAGCCGCTCGATGATGGCGTGGAGGCGCGCCCGGTAGCGATCGCTCATCGGGTAAGGGTCCGCGTAGGTCCAGCCGTCCTTCGGGTGCCTCGCGAAGTCGTTCGTGCGCTGCATGGGGAGCTGCCGCTTGGGGGTGGGCAGGGCATCAGGCAGGGCTTCACGGCGCGGGCGGGGCGACTGGGACATGGGGGCCTCGTTAGGGTTGGGGTTGGGCTTCTGGCTGGATCACGCTCTTGAGCAGCCCGACGAACTCACGGTCGACGCGCTGGTAGTACTTGCGGCTGGCGAGGATCGCGCGCTCCTCGTCGCCGTCCGCGAGGGCGTTGATGGTCTCTCGCAGGTAGGTAGGGAAGCTGCCTTCGAGCACCCACAGCGCCGGGTACTTCTCCAGCAGGTCGCGGTAGGCGTCGAGGAAGGGGTTGGCGATCCAGCGGATGGCGGTGGAGTGCCCGGTGTCGATCAGCGCCTCCAGCCAGCGGTGGAAGCCCTTGCCGATCAGCGCGCCGTCCTTGGTCTCGAAGGCGGTGATGAGCAGATCCGTGATGCCGGTGAGGCGCTCGATGTCGCTGCGATCCGCCCGGCGCACCGCCATGCGGGTAGCGAACTCGAGCACCTGCTCGCGCGCCGGGAGAATATCCTCAAGGATATGGATCACCTCGTGCAGCGATCCGCCCGCCTCGAGCAGCGGCGACAGCAGATCCATGGTGCCGGTCTTCTTGAAGTCGCTGACGGTGACGCCCTGGCCGTGGCGCACCGTGACCAACCGCGCCTGCTCCAGCTTGCGCACCGCCTCACGCAGGGTGTTGCGGTTCGTCTTGTAGGTGGAGGCGAGGTCGCGCTCGCCCGGCAGCCGCTGCCCTGCGGCCAGCTCACCCACCAAGATCTGGCGGCGGAGGTCGCGGAAGATGGTGTCGGCGATGTTCGAGCTGGGGGTCGGATCGTCCATGCCGCTCACTTTAGAGCGCCCGCCTGGCGCGTGCGCCCACCCCGCGCCCGCGTCCCCAGCCAGCCGTGGGGCGAAGAGGGCGCGGAGCCCGACGTCGAGCGTCAGGAGCGGCGATGCGGCGGTGAGCGGGGCGTTCATGGCTGAGCTGGTTCAACCAGTATGGCTGGTTGAACCAGATGATCAAGGGCCGTGAACAAAAATACGCACAAAAGTTGTAAACCATTGAAAAGATTGATGATTCAGACTTTACGCAGTCGTGAGACAGGTCGGGGTTCAGGTGTTTGGCAGGTCGCTGCCTGGCGCCGTATTCAGCCGACCCGGAGCGAGGCGCCGCGGTCCAGCCGCAAAGCCGCCGCCGCACGGCGCTCAATCCACCCCGGGAAATCTGGCGAGCGATCGGGTGGAGGTCAGCTGCCCTGAGCGTATCGCACGCCGGGCGGCAGCTCGCGCTCCCAGAGCTCGACGCCGAGCGCGGTCAGGCGCTCCGCCAGCTCAGCGGCGCGCGCCGCTTGCCAGGCGTCGCTGGCCGCCGCCTCGAAGCGCGGGTCGCTGAACTCCTGCGTCGCGCCCTCCACGCCGCGAAGCACGTCGATGCGCACCGAGCGGACGGCGCTGGCGAGCGCCTCCGCCAGGGCGTCGATGCTGCCCGGTAAGAGCGGCTGGACGATGGCGAAGGTGTCCACCCCGCGCTCGCGGAGCGCTCGGAGCGCGGACAGGCGCTCAGGGATGGATGCGCCGCGCGGCTCGAACGCGCGCCGCACGTCGTCATCCGCGGTGGGCAGGCTCATACCGGCGAACGCGCTCGGCAGCTCGGCGAGCAGCGCGGCGTCCTCCGCGATCATCGCCGAGCGCGTGAGCACGATGACGGAGCGCCCCGCGCCGTGATCGCGCAGCACCTCGAGGCAGCGCCGGGTGAGCCTCAGCTTGCGCTCGATGGCGTGGTAAGGATCACTCACGATAGGGCAGAACTTGACGGGCCAGTGTTTGGAGGCAGCTAGCTCGCGCTCCAGCACCTCGGGCGCGTTGACGCGCGCGTCCACCCAAGAGCCCCAAGGTGCCTCCGGGAGCCCCTGCAGCTCACGCAGCACCGAGAGCCGGCTCTGGGCGTAGCAGAAGCGGCAGCCGATCAGGCAGCCCACGTAGGGGCTCAGCGTGTAGTAGCGCTCGCCGAGCGAGCCCCAGCTCTGCAGCAGCTGCTCCACCTCCACCTCGCGGATCCGCGCGCTGGGGTCCGCTGCTCGGGCGCGCGCCGCCGCTTCGGTGAGCTGCGCCTTCACGCGCACCTCGTTGGGGCGCGCCGCCTTCGCCACGGCGAGGCACAGCGCGCGGCCCAGCGCGGCGTCCAGCGGGCGGTCTTTGTCTCCGGTACGGTAAGCGAACTGAAAGTGCTCGCCGCGCGCGGCGGTGGGGCGCTCGGAGCGCGGCTCGATCTCCACGATGGCGCTCGCCGTGGGCAGCCGGAAGCGGAGCTGCAGCCCGAGCTCACTCGAGACCTCTTCGAGCTCCGCGCGGACGCCCGGCGCGACGGTCAGCGACTCGCCCAACGTGAGCGGCGCCACGAGCTTCAGCGGGAGATCAGCGGTGTCCATCGTGCTGCCAGGGTGGCTCTTCGGTGCCCAACCTCCCGGACCCTGAGCCCCGATCCGTCAGGGCGCGCGGGCGTGCCGTCGAGGGGCCGCGCGCCGCTTCGACGGACCTCGCCCCGACAAGCCGTTTGCTCACAGGCACCCGTGAAGCGTTGCAGCGCCGCCTCCCCGCGACAAGCGGCGCTGCACTCGCAGCGCTCACGGCGCGGTGCCGTCTAACCCCCCCACCCTCGACCTGATGAACGCCATGAGCGCTCACCGAGCGAAGCCGTAGGCCTCTTGCCGGCGGAGCTGAGGCAGCTCGGCCTTGGGGAGCAAGATGGCGCGCACCGCCCAGAGGTCCTTGAACACGCGGTAGTGCACCGTGGAGTCGAGGTACTCCACGCCGGCTGAGCCCCCAGTCCCGATCCGTCGCCCGATGACGCGCTCCACCATGCGCGCGTGACGGGAGCGCCAGATCACGAACTCTTCTTCCGTGGCCACCACCGTGTCGAGCAAGAGCCGCGGCCAGGCGAGCAGCGGCAGCTCGCGGTAGGCCTCCACGAACAGCACCCCCGCGCGGATCCGCCGGGCGCGGGCGCGGCGCTCGGGCTCCACGTCCTCCGCGAACAAGAAGCGATGGGCGTAGGCCTCCGCGTCGGCGAAGCGCTGCTCGATGCTGCTCGTGATCTTGCCGAGCGCCTCGAGCATGTCGGCCTTCTTCTGGGCGTTCATGCCCACGAGCTTCTCATAGTATTCCGTGAGGAAACCCAGCACGACCTCCTCGTCGCCTGGGTCGTCCGGGCCCGACCCCTGCACCGGGGTGCGGTAGAGCCACTCGTCCAGGGCCGACTTGAGCGTGGCCTCGCCGCGCGCTGCTTCGATGCGGCCCCAGGCGTGCTGACCGCCGGGCGAGCTCTGGGCCAGCGTGCGCACGTGCTCCAGTGGATCCGTCCCGCCGTAGCGGAGGCGCACGTCGTCCTCCAAGCCGAGCACGATCTCGAGCTCGCGCATTTGGAATGATTGAAACCCGCTGGCGGGCATCAGCTTGTCGCGGAAGGCGAGGAAGTCCTGCGGCGTGAGCGTCTCCATCACCTTGAACTGGCTGACGCACAGCTCGAGGATGCTGGTGACGCGACGCAGGTGGTGCACCACGTAAGGGATCTGCTCCTCCGGCACCTTGGGCTCCGCCAGGTGATCGCGCGCGAGCCGCAGCTCCCTGAGGCAGAGCTTGAACCACAGCTCGTAAGCCTGATGTACGATGATGAAGTGGAGCTCATCGGACATCAGGGCGGACTCGTCGCCCTCGATGCCGCCCTGGAGATCGAGCAGGCGATCGAGGCGGAGGTAGTCCCAGTAGGTGGTGGCCATCGGCCTACGGTAGCTCCCGTCAGCCGAGCGACTCAAGGTGCCAGATCGTCGCTGCCCCGGTGGACCGGAGCTGCGTAGCGCGGGTCGTGAGCGGCGAGGCCGCGCTCCACCTGGGCGAGCAGCGGCCCCGCTTCGCGACGCACCGCGGCACCCGTCCGCTCGACCCAAGCCGTCACCTGCCTGAGGTCGCCCGGTGGGATGCGGAGCCGTGGGCGGCTCGCCAGCGTGCGCTCGAGGCGCTGGGTGATGACCTCCGGATCTCGACTCTCATGGCGGATGTCACGCGGCGCGAGCCAACCGCACAGCGCTTGGAGGCGCCCGGCGGGGGGCGAGGCGAGGGAGCGCCAGCTCAAGGCGGGCTCGACGCGGGAGGCTTCGGCCAGCGCCGCGCGGTACGCCGACACCCGCTCATCGGTCTCCGCCAGCACACCATCGAGCACGATCTCCACGCCGATGTGGGCCACCGCGCGCGCCGCGCCGCGCGGGAGCCCAGCCTGGATCAGCTCGCGGCAGGCCTCGTGGCTCAGCGCGACGAAGCTCGGGGCGCCGTGGAAGGCGCGGTCCGTGTCGTGGTGCAGCGCGAGCCCGCGCGCGAGTGGCTCGCTCGTAGCGGTGGGGGCAGGCGCGCCGAGCAACGCCGCGAAGTCGGGCAGCATCGCGCCCAGCAGCAGCGCCGGCTCCCGCGAGTACCAGGTGGCGACCGTCAGGTGCCCGAAGAAGTTCACGCGCTCAGTTCTTACGCTGAGGCTCGGGCGCGCGCATGGGGAAGGTGGGTGTGTCCATGTGGATACGCGGAGGCTTGGGCGCCTTCAGCGAGGTGGGCGCGCAGATCACCTCGGACGGTTGAGGCCAGGTGCGCGGCTCTTGTGAGGCGAGCTCCGCGGTCGGCGCGGGGATGGTGTCCACCGGCGAATCGAGCCAATCGCTGGCCTCCAGCCCGTCGGGGATGGTGTCTCGTGCGTTCTCCTCGCCGCCCTCGAGTGGCGCGCCCCCGCCTCCACGTGTCATGCGCAGGCTATCGCACCAATCTTGCGCGGCCGCAATACGGAAACTCGAGCCTGAAGCGGCAAGCAGGTCCACTGCCGAATCCGCCGTCGAGGCTCGGAGACACTCGAGGAACACCTTGTTTCCGTCGGGTTTCATGCCCCCATACGCCGCCGGGCTTCATGCCCCAATACGGGAGCCGCGGTGCGTCAACGCTCCGCGAGGCGCAGCAGCCCCTCGACCCGCGATGCGAGGAAGCGCTCGCTCGCGCTGAGCGCCTCGCGGCGGCCGTTGAGGCAGCGCACCAGATCACGTAGCGGCGCCAGCTCGGGGCGTTCGATCTTGACGATCAACTGGTAGAGCTGATCGACGATCTCCGCGGGCGGGGGCCGCTCCAGCGCGAGCTGGAGCTTGATGGGGTAGCTCAGCCACTCGGGGCGCCGCGTTGCGGCGGCCAGCTGACAAGCGAAGCTCAGGCTCTGTTGGTGCGTGGGCCCATCGAGGCGCCCCAGCCGCTCGGCCTCCGACAGCACCAGCTCCAGGGCGGGGGCGAGGACACGCTCGGCCTCCGTCAGGTTGCCGAGCTTCAGCGCTTTCTGCGCGACCCCGCCGAGCAGCGCGAACACGGTGCCATGCTCCGAGTCGGGCCCCAGCGTGTCCGCGGTGGTCGAGCTGAGCCGCGTGCTCGGCGCGGGTGTCTCGAGCTCCGAGAGCAAGCGCTCCTCCACGCGCAGCGTGACCGAGCCGAGCTGCACCTGCTCACCGGGCGAGAGCGCGCGCGCGCGCTCCACCCGCTGGCCTTCGACGAACACGCCGTTGCGGCTCATCAGATCTTCCACCCGCGGCTGCCCCTGGCTGATGAAGAAGCTGGCGTGGCGGCGTGACACGAGCGGGTCATCCACGATCACCAGATCACAGGTCTCCTCGCGCCCGACGACCGTGGGGTATGCTCCGAGACGGATGGCGCGGCCGAGGCCGAGCAGCCAGTGCGTGGGAGGATCCGTCACAGCGTCTTGGTCTAGCACCCCACGGTGCCTCAGCGGACGGTGAAGGTGAGGCGCTGCTCGGCCGTGCCCTCACAGGGACCGTCGAGCCAAGTGACGCGCGCGGTGAGCGTGACCTCGGTCCCTTGGGGAACCGAAGCATCGACTTGGACGGGGAGCTCGAGGTCGTTGCCGCTGCAGGGGAGGACCCCGAAGAATTGGATGCCGGTGCCCTGCACCCCAGGGTGGCTCGCCTCCACCTCGACCCCGGGGTACCACGTGAAGCCGCGCCCCGTGACGTCGTTGAGCCGGGTAGTCAGCATCCCTTCCGCACCCGCCGAGACACCCCCCGAGGGCTTCAAGTGGAGCGCGTCCAAGGTCAGCTCCCCCAGGTCGACGCAGGTGGGCTTGAAGCCCGGTGGGTCCGGTCGCTCGACGCAAGGGATCCCGGAGTCGACGCCTGCCCCGGAGGTGCCCCCGAAGCCCGCCGCGCCGCCCGCAGCGGACGCACCGCCCGCACCCGCTGTGCCGCCCGAACCACCTGAAGCCGCTGCGCCGCCCGAAGCTGCCGCGCCCGCCGTCCCGCCATGGCCCGAGCCCGCCGCGCCGCCCTCATTCGTGTCGCCCGTCGTGCTGCCGCCGCAGGCGATCGAGCAAAGTCCCAAGATCACCCACGCGCTGCGCATCCGCCCTGCCTCCTCGTCATGTTCCCTCCGGTGTTCCCCTACCTTGAGGGCACTCGCCTGCCGCGTCCACGGAAACGACAGGTAGTTATGGTCACTGTCTAAGAAGCGTGGGTGTAGCTCGTGAGGGCCAGGGCGTTGGCCATCTCGCGCGCCGTTTGCCAGCGCTCCGCGCGGTCGGGCTCCAGCGCGCGGTTCACGATGCGGATCAGATCGGGGTCCAGGCTGGGGCAGCGCGCTCCCAGGGAGACGGGGTGCTCGGTGGCGATGCGACTCAGCAGGCACGCGGTCTCGCGCGACTCGAAGGGGGGCTCACCGCTCAAGGCGTGGAACAGGAGCGCGCCGACGGACCACAAGTCCGATCGATGGTCGACCAGCTCACCCCGCGCTTGCTCCGGGCTCATGTAGTGCGGGGTGCCGACGGTGGTGCCCGCCGCGGTGAGGGCGGTGCTGGAGTGCGCGAGCAGGCGCTTGGCGATCCCGAAGTCGAGCAGCTTGACCTGCACGGCCTCGCCGCGCGGCGTGAGGAACACGTTGTCCGGCTTGACGTCGCGATGAACGATGCCGCGCTCGTGGGCTGCCGCGAGCGCGTCGAGCAGCTGCACCCCGATGTCCAGCACTTGGCAGTGCTCGAGCGGGCCCTGCTCCATCGAGCTTGCCATGTCCGTCCCCTCGAGGAACTCCGTCACCAAGTAGGGCACGTCCTCTAGCGTGCGCCCCGCATCGAGGATCGCAGCGACGCCTGGGTGCGCCAGCGCGCTCATCGCGCGCACCTCGCGGAGGAACCGCCCCACGTGCTCGCGTGAGCTGTTGAGCTCGGGGTGCAGGAGCTTCAGCGCCACGCGGCGCTCCGTGTAGCGGTGCGTGGCGTCGTAGACGGAGCCCGACGCCCCCGCGCCGAGCAGCCGCGTCAGCTCATAGCGCCCGTCGAGGATGGTGCCCACCCGCTCCCGGGCCCGCGAAATAGGGTCCACCGTGCCACTTTCTCTCGCCGCCGCCCTGACTGCAACGGCAAACGCTCGCCGGGCGTCAGTCCTGGCAGAGGTTCTTGCCCTCGTCGGCCGCGGTGCAGCCCGACAGGTGGTGGAACTTGCACTCCCCGTTCGTGCAGAAGTTCCGCGTCTCCCCGGTGCGCAGGAATAGGTCGAGCTGCTGACGAGCCTCCTCCAGCGAGCGGAGCTTGCCGTGAGGATCTTCACACAGCGACATCGGGCGGTTACAGAGCGGGTCGCTGGGGAGACCAAAATCGTACTCGATGTAGCTCGAGCCGCTCGCGATGTTGGACGCCGCCGGCAGCCCCCACACGTCGCCGACGCCTGTCTCGAGGCGCTGCGCCCCCACCGCGCGCGCCATGATCGCGGCGCCCAGCGTCGTCACTTGGTGGTCGCCCAGCGCGGCGCGCATCAGCACCTGGTGGCTCGGCGTACCCGGCAAGGTGTTGCTTTGGATGTAGGGCGTGTAGCCGTTCGGCTCCACGCGATCCCACAGCATCTGCAAGAGTGACAGCACGCGCTGCTGATCGCGGCTGTCCGGATAGGTGACGCGCATGACCGCGTAGAAGGGGATGAAGTCGACGGAGCGGTTGAGGAGCAGGTTGTAAGACTGGCCCATCACGCCCAGCGCGCCGCGCTGAACGTCGGTGGTGAGCGCCATGTACACGCCGCCGGAGATGCCGCCCTGACTGATGCCGTAATAGTAGCGCTCAGTTGGGTCGAGGTACTGACCATAAGTGGCGTCCGCCGAGAAGGAGTCCTTCATCATGCGCATCGCCATCAGGTTGTTCAAAAAGCCTTGGTGGAGGCGATAGAACATGGTGTCGAGGCGGTGTATCTCCCCCGACCCCAAGATGGATTGGATGTAGTTCTCGTCGATCCGCTCCATCCCCGCCAGGTTCACCGAGAAGAAGGCGTAGCCATACTGGTTCATGAAGGTGCGGAAGTGCCCCGCTTCGATTTGCGTGCGGGAACCGAGCAGCCCATGGCCGTACTGCACCAGCTTGGCAGGCGTGGTGCGCGCGCTCTCGGGGATCAAGAGCTGGAACTCCACGGAGTGCGTGGGGGTGGCGGCGTTGCGGATCGGCGCGCCGTCCTCATCGAAGATGAGCTTCGACCCGGGCGCTGGGTCATCCACGTAGAGCGGCACCTCGAAGGTGCCCTGGATGCGGTAGGCGATGTCCGGATCCCAGTTCTCGTCCACCTGGGTGATGGTGTAGCTGGGCGCCGCCTCCGCGAGCGACTCGTCGCGCAGCTTCAGCATCCACGCGGTGTTGTTCTCGCGGCTCGCGGTGGTGTAGTCCCAGGCAATGACCAAATCCTCCCGGGAGACGCCCGCCGACTCGAGGCGCTCGAAGATGTCGGCGTAGAGGCCGCGCCGCTCGGCTACGGAGGGCTCGTTCGAGGAGGTGCCGTCGCGCAGCGCCTGGAACGCGGGCGAGGGGGTGGCGGCGCCGCTCGTGGTCTGCACGTTGCGGAAGGCGGCGATGTAGCGGGCGTTGTCCTTCAGGCGCACCGCGGGGCGGATCATCAGGCTCTTGTGAGCGTCCGGCGGCGGGTTCGACTGATCGAGATCGACCCAGTGGGGGATCCGCTCGCCGGTCTCGGCGTCGATCAACACCGAGGGACAGCCCGGATCGAGCGACGCCGCGATGGTGGCCGAGGTAGGCAGGCCAGCTGTCGTAGCGTTCGGGATGTAGGTCATGGCGGCGACGCCGGTGGAGAAGCCGTCGCTCTTGTCCCAGGGCGCGCCGCTCAGCTGGGGACCCTGGAAGGAGGTGGGCAGCGCCCGCCCGCGGATCTGCACTTGGCGGCCCGTGGGGGTATCCCCGGCCACGGTGTAGACGTTGCTGGGGAACGGGTAGCCGCAGTAGTCGGGGACCAGCGGATCGCACTCGAGGTGAGGCCAGCTGACCTCTGGTGCCCAGCCGCCGGTGCCGCCAGTGCCCGCGGTGCCGGCCGTGCCCGCGGTGCCTCCGTTGCCGCCGGTTCCACCGCTGCCGGCGGTGCCGCCCGAGCCGCCGGGCTCGTCGTCCGAGCCGCAGGCGAGGGCAGCGAGGGGGAGGGTGAGGGCGAGGGAGGCGAGGCGCAGGCGGAGCTTGAAGGAGGCCATAGGCGCGCATGCTATCCGAACGTCAGGGGCTCGCTAGCGGAAAGGCGAGACGTGAGTGGATGGTCCCCGCTCACGGATTTGGCGCGCTGCGTCGTGATGAGGGTGTGGGGCGTAGCTGGGCGCGTCGTGCGCCGATTTTTAGCTGAAGGGTGGGCTCGTTCGGGGATGACGAGCGATCGCGTCGCTCGCTTTGCGGGGCCGTCTCGTGCTGGATCGTGCACGCTCCGCGCGGCGCGGTAGAGTCGGCGCCGTGCGTCAGCGGGTGAGGAGGTGGTGGCTCGGCGTGGCCGTGGGGTGGGCCGCCGTGAGCTGCGTTCCCGCAGGGAAACAGAGGGCGCCGGCGGCGGAGCCAGCTCCGACGCGTTCGGGGGAGGGCGCGCCGCAGGTAAATGACTCGGAGACGGGCGCTAAATCGTCAGTCATTGAGGCTGATGCGCGCGGCGCCACTCAGGGCGGTGCCGACCAACCCCCAAAAAAATCGGAGGACTCGCGGCTCATCCCTGGCGCGGGCAGCTTCGTCACCCTGGCTGTCCCTGAGTTCCCCAGCGCCGTCTTGTGGGTGCCTCGCGCGGCGCCCCCGCGGCCGCTCTTGGTGGCGACGCACGGCGCCACGGGGCGCCCCGAGCCTCACTGTGAGCGTTGGCAGCAGCTGGTCGGCGATCGCGCCTTCGTGCTGTGCGTGCGCGGCGCGCCGACGAATCGCCGCGATCCGCCTGATGTCAGTCAACATTACTATCCGGATCACCGCTGGCTGGGTCGCGCGGTGAAGGCCAACCTCCGCGCGCTCGAGGAGGCCTACGCCGAGCACGTCGACCTCGAACAGGCGGTGTACGCGGGGTACTCCCAAGGCGCGGTGATGGGCGCGTTGATGTTGATGGAGCACCAGGCGCCGTTCGCGCGCGCGCTGCTCATCGAGGGGCAGCAAGACGACTGGAGCGTGAGCGCGGCTGAGCGCTTCGTCAGGAAGGGTGGCGACCGCGTGGCCTTGGTGTGCGGCTTCGGGCGCTGCGCGGAGGCCTACGCGCGGAGCGAGCGGACGCTCAGGAAGGGCGGCGTGAAGGCGCGCTTCGAGCACGCCGAGGGCGCGGGGCACACCTACGGCGGCGCCGTGGGGGAGCGGGTGGCGGAGAGCCTTGTGTGGCTGGTCGCGGAGGACCCGCGTTGGCGCTAGCGTGCCGTTCGAGTCATGCCGGAGCTGCCTGAGGTCGAGGTCACGCGTCAGCGCATCGAGGGGCTCTTCGTGGGGCGCCAGGTGAAGCGGGTGCACACCACGGAGCCGAGCTACTTCTTCATCACGCCCCCCAAGGAGCTCGCGCGGCGCCTCACGGGGAGGACGCCCACGGCGCTCATTCGTCATGGAAAATACCTGCTGCTCGAGCTCGACGACGACAGCCGCTTGCTGCTCCACCTGGGGATGACAGGGCAGCTGTTCGGTGAAGGCGCCGAGAGCGTGCGCCTGCTCAGCAAGAGCGCGCGTGGTCAGTGGAACGACCCACTCACGGCGCGCTCGATCCGCGCGGACAAGCACCTGCACCTGGTGCTCGAGTTCGAGGACGGCGGGCCCCAGGTGCTGTTCCGCGACACCCGGAAGTTCGGCAAGGTGCTGTGGCTCGCGGCGGGGGAGACGGACGCACGCTTGACGCGGCTCGGGGTGGACGCGCTGGAGGCGGAGCCGCGGTCGATTCAGGCCAAGGTTCGTCAGCGTAGGGCGCCCATCAAGGCGACGCTGCTCGATCAGGGCGTGCTCGCGGGGGTCGGCAACATCTACGCGGACGAGGCGCTGTTCCTCGCGCGCATTCGCCCGACGCGTGACACCTCGCGCCTGACGGCGAGCGACTGGGAGCGGCTGATCCAAGCGGTGAAGTGGGTGCTCCGGCGCTCGATCGAGACCGGCGGCTCGAGCATCAGTGACTACGTGCTGCCGGATGGCAGCGACGGCGCTTATCAAGACGAGCGTCGCGTGTACGCGCGCACCGGGCTGCCGTGCCTCGAGTGCGGCGCGCTGATTCAGCGCATCCAAGTGGGGCAGCGGAGCACTCACTTCTGCGCGGTGTGTCAGCGGCGCTGACTGTCTATACCCCACGAGGACGCCTGGGCGACGTCACGCGATTCGTCATGATAACTGGCGTATCGTGTAGCTGGTTTTGGGGGTTGGACGGCACCGCATCATGAGGCGCTGCCCGCATCAGTCGCCCTGGCTGACGATAAGGCTCAGCTCAGGTGCGGCTGGATCAGGTCGCGGAAGGTGGCGAAGGGGTGCGCTCCGAACAGCACGTCCTCGCCGATGAAGAAGCCGGGCGTGCCCACGCGGTCGATGCCCAGGCTGTCCACCTCCGCCATCTCGCGTAGGATGGCGGGGCGGTGCGCCTCCTGCTTCATTGCTGTGCGGAAACGGTCGAGGTCGACGCCGCCCAGGCCCTCGGCGTAGGTCTCGAGCTGCGGCCTGGCGAGGGCGCCCTGGCGCGCGAACAGCACGCGGTGGAAGCGCCAGAACCCCGCTTCGCCGAGCTGCGCGCGCACCTCGCGCGCCGCCTCCGCCGCGCCCATGGCGTGGGGGTGGATGCGCGTCAGCGGGTAGTCGCGCCAAACTAGCTTCACCTGCTCCCCGTAGTGGTGCAGCACCTCCTCCAGCACCGGCTGCACCTCGGCGCAGAAGGGGCACTCGAAGTCGCCGAGCTCTTGAATGACGAGCTTCGGGCGCTTGGCGCCTTTACCGGGCGCGCCTGGGGGGACGCTGAGCTCGCGCGGGGTGCAGCCCAGCGCGCCCAGGGAGGCGCCGAGCGGGGTGACCAGGGCGAGCTTCAGTAGGGTGCGGCGCGCGAGCATCGCGCCTCGCTAGCATGGGGGCGGCGGGGCCTGCACCCTCTACCGAGAACCTGGGTTACCGAGCACCAGGGCGCTCAGCGCAGGCCGTCGAGGTGCACGATGTACCACTCGCCGCGCCACGAGATCAGCGCGGAGAGGTTCAGGTGGCGGAGGGTGCCCTTGGCGTCGCGGTACTCGAGCCGTGAGCCGAACAGGCGATAGTAAGGGAGCTTGTTGTATTCGCGGCCCGGCTCGAGCCACACGGCGTCCGCGGGTTTGAGCTCGAGCCCCTCGTAGCTCGCGCGCTTGCGGTCGCGGCCCAGGCGCCGGTGGTAGCGCTCGATGTCGCGCTTCAGCTGCGCGTGGAGCCGATAACGCCAGTCGCGCGGCGGGTTCTTGCTGTCCTTCAGCTGTTTGTAGACCTCGACCGGCATGAAGTAGGGCAGCACGCGGCTCGGGTCGTTCTCGATGATGGCGCTGAAGAGGGCGGGACCGAGCTGGCGGAAGAACTCCGATTGACCCGTGGGCAGCTCGCGCGTCTGGGGGAGCAGGGCGCCGTCGTCGTCGAGCAGGACAGGTGCCTGACCAGGTGCGTAGCTGGCGAGGAGCAGCGGGGAGCGCTCCTTGGGGTCTTCGGGGACGCCGAGCTGGGGGACGCGCTGCTTGGGCGCCTGCGCGAGGGTGCTGGGCGCGGCGCCGGGTGCTGGAGCGTCACGGGTCGTGGGATCTTCAGGGTCGCGCGGTTGCGAGGGAGACTTGGCGTGAGCAGCCGACGTGGGTACATCCAGGGCCGCGTGGGGTCCGTCCTGCTTGGTGGCGCCGGGAGCGCTCGCGCGCCTCTGGCCCTTGGCTCGAGCTTGGCGCCCCGGGGCGCGCTCTTGAGGCGCGGCGCCAGGCACCGCGACCACGATCTCGATGGGGCCTTGGGCCCTGGTGTCTCCCGGCGGCGGCGCTGCCTGACAGGCGACGAGGCCTAGCGCCGTGAGCGGCAGCGGTAGCAGGCCACCTGACCAGGTGCGGAGGCGGAGCCGGCTGCCAGCGCGGGAGGGCGGCTTTCCAGAGCGCATCCCGGAGCGGCTAACACCGGGCCCCCGACCCGGGCGAGTTTTTGGCGGCTTTCGGTGGTCACTCGCTGGGACGAACCACCACCAGCACGTCGCCGCCCTCCACTTGATCGCCCACGGCGACCCGCACCTCCGTGAGCTCCCCCGACGACGAGGCGCGCACCGTGTGCTCCATCTTCATGGCCTCCAAGACCACCAGCGGCGCGCCCACCTCCACCGAGCTCCCCACCTGGGCCAAGAGCTGCACCACGCGCCCAGGCATCGGCGCGCTCTCGGCGCCGGGCTCCACTTGCGCCTGTTGCTCCGGGAAGCGCGGCAGCTCCGTCAGGGTGACGCCGCCGAGCGGCGAGCTGACGAACCAGCGCTCGCCATCACGAACCACGCGGGCACTGCGGCGAATGGGGGCACTGCGGCGAACGGGTGCACTGCCGCCAGTCTGTGCACCGCCGCCAGTTGGGGCGCCCTCGGTGGTGACCTCGTAGCTCAGCTCGGGCGGGCGCCAGCTCAGCACCTCGAAGCCGAACGTGCGCTCGCCCACCGTGATGGTGAGGCGCCGCGCGCTCTCGGCACGATAACTGACCATCAGGGTGGCGCCCTGATGCTGGTACGAGGTGCGCTGGGGCGCGCTCGGGTTGTTGCGGAAGCCCGGGGTGAGGCCCGGGAGCAGCGCGCGCTCCGCGCGGCGAGCCTCGAAGTCACACGCGAGGGCGGCACAGGCGAGCTCCTCGAGGCCTCCTTCGGGGAGCGCGCTCGGCGCGGGCGCGGGGAAGTGCTCGGCGATGAAGCCGGTGCTGAGCCGCCCGGCGATGAAGGCCTCGTGCTCCAGCACCTGGCGGAGGAAGTCGAGGTTCGTCACGACCCCGTGCACGCTGGCCGCGGAGAGGACGCGCACCAGGCGCCGCCGCGCCTCCTCCCGATCAGCGCCCCAGGTGATGATCTTGGCGAGCATCGGGTCGTAATGGATGCTGACTTCTGTGCCCGCCTCCACCCCACTGTCGACCCGCAGGCCCGGTTGCTCGGGGAGCCAGAAATCGCACAGCCGCCCGGTGGTGGGGAGGAAGCCCTGGCCCGGGTCCTCGGCGTAGAGGCGGCACTCGATGGCGGCGCCGCGGGGCACGAGCTCTCCTTGAGTGAGCTCGAGGCGCTCGCCCAGGGCGATGCGGATCTGCTCGCGCACGATGTCGACCCCGGTGATCGCCTCGGTGACGGGGTGCTCCACTTGGAGCCGGGTGTTCACCTCGAGGAAGTAGAAGTTCTTCTGCTCGTCCAAGATGAACTCGACGGTGCCGGCGCTCGTGTACGAAACGCTCTTCGCCACCGCGAGCGCCGCCTCGCCCATGCGCGCCCTGAGCGCGGCGTCCAAGGCCACGGACGGCGCCTCTTCGATCACCTTCTGGTGGCGCCGCTGGATCGAGCACTCGCGCTCGAGCAGGTGCACCAGGTTGCCGTGCGTATCCGCGAGGATCTGGATCTCCACGTGGCGCGGCGCGCTGATGTAGCGCTCGATCAAGAGGCTGTCGTCGCCGAAGGCGCTGGCCGCCTCGCGCTTCGCGCCCTCGATCGCGTGGCTGAGCTCCGCCTCCGCCAGAGCCACGCGCATCCCCTTGCCGCCGCCGCCCGCGCTGGCCTTGATCAGCACCGGGAAGCCGATCGTAAGCGCCGCGCGGCTCAGCGCCTCGGTGCTCTGGTCGTCGCCCGCGTAGCCCGGGATGACCGGCACCCCGGCCGCCTCCGCCAGGCGCTTGGCCTCGCGCTTCGAGCCCATTCGAGCGATGGCGTCGGCGCTGGGCCCAATGAACGTGAGGCCGGCGGCCTCACAGGCGCGCGCGAAGTCGGCATTTTCCGCCAGGAAACCGAAGCCGGGGTGCACCGCGTCGGCCCCCGTCGCCCGCGCCGCCGCGAGGATCGCCTCGACGCGGAGGTAGCTCTCGCTGGCGGGCGCGGGCCCGATGCACACGGCTTGCTCCGCCTCGCGTACGAAGGGCAGCCCGCGATCGGCCTCGCTGTAGACCGCGACGGTCCCCATCCCCATCTCGTGCGCGGTCCTGAAGATGCGCTGCGCGATTTCGCCCCGATTGGCGACCAGGATACGACTGACACCCATGGGGCGAGACGGTAGCTCAAAGCCGCGCTCAGGTGGGGCGAGAGTCTCTACGGCTCATGGCGCGGCTCCCCTTCGCGCCGCTCTCGCTGTCGGATTCGAGGACGACCAACGATGAACCGTTCGTCGTCTCAGCGAGGATCCGCGTCATGGGCGCCGCGTCACGATGCGACCGACTCATGAGGGGCGGACGAGCTACAGCGAGCTCATGAGCAGGTCGGGGCGGTCGGTCATGATGCCGTCCACTTCACGTCGCCACAGCGCCCGCATGGTCTCGGGGTCGTCCACCGTCCAGGCGTGGACCTGCACGCCGAGCTCATGAGCGATTTGGATCGAGCGACGAGTGACCACCGGGAGCCGCCCGAGCGCGAGCGGCAGCTGCAAGGCGTCGTACTCCGGGGTGATGAAGCGCCAGGTGCCGGTGTACACCGAGACGACGAAGCGCAGGCACTCACGGCTGCCGGCGCTGGTGGCCACCTGACCGCGTGACAGCTCACGGAAGCGCTGGACGCTGAGGTCGTTCGCCGCGGCCACCAGCAGCCGTTCGTGGATCTGACGGTGTTCGATGAGCTGCCACAGCCGCGCGCCAACCGCGAGGCTGCGCCCCTTCAGCTCCAGGTTCAGGCGCGCCTCGGGCAGCGCGTCGAGCACCTCCTCCAGGGTGGGGATGCGCACGCCGCGCCCGCGGTAGGGGTAGCCGCCGTCTTGGTAGAAGCGGTAGCCCGCGTCGAGCGCCTGGAGCTCGGCCAAGGTGTGCTCATGCACGTAGCCGCGGCCGTTCGTTACGCGCTCCACGCGCGCGTCGTGAAACAGCACCAAGTGACCGTCGCGGGTCTGCCGTAGGTCGCTCTCCAGGTGGGTCACGCCGAGCGCGAGCGCGCCGCGGAACGCCTCCAAGGTGTTCTCGGGCCACAGGCTCGCGCCGCCGCGGTGCGCGAAGCACAGGCGCTTGTGGTTGTCAGTGAGACTGCCGATGGCGCCGTACGACTGAAGGAAGGGCCGCTTCATCATGGGCTCAGGGTGCTCGGCGGTGGTCCGGGTTATCCGCGCTTCTTCGCGGTGAAGAGCGGTCGCTCGCGCCTCGGGCCGTGCTCTGCAGGTGTGAGTCGGTCATTCAGTTTCAATGGCGGAACACGCCCCAGCTGGTGGTGCCCTCGACGCGCGCGCTGTGCGCCGCGGACAGGCTGATGGCGACCACCTCGCGGGTGTGCCGTGGATCGATCACGCCGTCGTCCCACAGGTGCGCGCTCGCGAACAGCGGGCTCGACTCGCTCTCGATCTGCAGCTCGAGCATCTTCTTCATCATCTCGAGGTGCTGCTCGTCCACCTCGGTGCCCCGCTTCGCGGCCGCGCCGCGCTGGATGATGTCGAGCACCCCCGCCAGCTGCTTGCCGCCCATCACGGCGATGCGATGGTTCGGCCAGCTGAACAAAAAGCGCGGCTCGTAGGCGCGGCCGCACATCGCGTAGTTACCCGCGCCGTAGCTCATGCCGGTCATGATGGTGACGGCGGGCACCGTGCTGTTGCTCACGGCGTTGATCAGCTTCGCGCCGTTCTTGATGATGCCCTCCTGCTCGTAGCGCTTGCCCACCATGAAGCCGCTGATGTTCTGCAAGAAGAGCAGCGGCGTGTCGGTCTGGTTGCACAGCTGGATGAACTGCGCGCCCTTGTTCGCGCTGTCGCTGAACAGCACGCCGTGATTGGCGAGGATGCCCACGGGGTAGCCATGCACGCTGGCCCAGCCCGTCACCAGGGTGGAGCCGTAGCTCGGCTTGAACTCGCTGAAGCGTGAGCCATCCACGACGCGCGCGATCACCTCGCGCGGGTCGAACGGCACCCGCAGGTCCGCCGACGCGATGCCGAGCAGCTCCTCCGCGTCGTAGCGCGGCGCCTCGAAGCTCGAAGCCGGCGCTGGCCCGAGCTTCTTCCACCCCAAGTGCGCGATGATCTCGCGCCCGATGCGCAGCGCGTCGCGCTCGTCCTCCGCGAGGTAGTCGCTCACGCCGGACACCTTCGAGTGCATCTCGGCGCCGCCGAGCTCCTCGTGATCGGCGTCTTCACCCGTGGCCATCTTCACGAGCGGCGGGCCCGCCAAGTACACCTGCGCCTGACGCTTCACCATCACCGTGTAGTCGCTCATCCCCGGGATGTAGGCGCCGCCCGCGGTGGAGCTGCCGAACACGAGGCACACCGTGGGCACCCGCTCCTTCGAGCGCCGCGTGAGCTCGCGGAAGCCGCGCCCACCGGGCACGAAGATCTTGTGTTGGTTGGGCAGGTCCGCGCCGGCGCTCTCCACCAAGTTGATGGCGGGCAGCCGGTTCTGCGCGGCGATCTCCCCCAGGCGCTGGCTCTTCAGCACGCCGTACTCATTCACGGCGCCGCCCTTCACCGTCGCGTCGCTGGCGCTCACCAAGCACTCCACGCCGGACACCACCCCCACCCCGCTGATGCTGCTGGCGCCCGTCGTGTGCCCTGAGATGTCATGCCCCGCGAGCGCACACAGTTCGAGGAAATGACTGTCGCGATCGAGCAGCAGCTCGACGCGCTCCCGCGGGAGCAGCTTGCCCGCGGCCACGTGACGCTCGGTGTACTTCGGCCCGCCCCCCGCGCGCGCCTTGGCGAGCGCCACCTCCACCTGGGCGAGCGACTCCAGGTTCGCCTCACGGTTCTTCTGGTGCTCTTCGTCACGCGACGAGACGCGGCTCGGGAGCACGGGATAGCCCTGCGCGCTTTGCATGGGGGGATGGGGGTTTGGCAGGTCGCTGGGGGCCGGCTGTGAAGACGCCATCGCTCCCGAGGCTACACGCCTCGGCGCCCCGTTGGCGACCCGAACCGTGTCGATCGACGCGCGTTCGATCTACGATGCGAGCATGTCGAGCGTGCGCATCGATCGCTGGCTGTGGGCGGCGCGGATCTACAAGACGCGCACCGACGCGCAGGCCGCCTGCGCCGGCGGCCGCGTGAAGCTGAACGACGGCGACGTGAAGCCGGCCACGCAGGTGAAGCCCGGCGACCGCATCCGCGCGCAGGCGCCGCGCGGCCTCACGATCCTCGAGGTGGTGGCGCTGGCGGAAAAGCGCCTCGGCCCAGCGCCCGCGCGCGAGCTCTACGTCGATCACTCACCGCCGCCTCCGCCTCGCGATCCGCTGGACATCCCTGTGCGCGACCGCGGCACCGGGCGGCCCACCAAGGCGGACCGGCGCGCCCTCGAGCGCCTGCGCGCCTCGCGCGACGCGGACTGAGCCGCCTATTCCGTACGGCAATCACGTGAGGGCGGGTTTGAAACCCGCCCCTACGAGGGCGGACTATCGCGTCAGCGCTGCGGGGTTTGGATGCGCGGGATGGCGCGCAGGGCGCCGGGGCTCAGGAGCTGGGGGCGATCGATCCCCACGTCGTTCACGGACTCGCCGTCCCCATCGCCTTCGGCGCCGCCCGCACCTTCAGCGGCCTCCTCCGCCTCTTCCTCCACCACCTCTTCTTCGACTTCTTCTTCGACCTCCTCTTCCTCCTCCTGCATGTCGCCTTGCGGTGGCGGGAGGGGAGGGGCGGCGAGCTCCGGATCGGCTCGTGAGAAGCGCCGCGCGGCGTGCTCCGGGCGGCTCGGGGGCTGCTGAGCGTTCTCCTGGTTGGCGTCGATCATCCGTTGGAGGCTGCCGCGCCGGCCGGGGCTGCTCGCGATGCCGCTCGCGCCGCCGCTGACGCCCGCCTTGCTGTTGATGGCGCTGCCGCGCGTGGCGCCCAGGCCGCTCTTCGTCAGCGTTGTGCTGGGCGCGCGCTCCGTCAGGGCGGCTGCCTTGACCGGCTCGGGCTCGAACAGGACGAGCGGCGTGGAGGGCACCACCAGGATCGTCACCAGGCTGACCACCAAGGCGACGGTGAGCAGCGCGAAGAACGGTGTCCAGCGCCAGGCCAGAAAACCCTTGAGTGCTTCCATAACGACTTCGGGGTGCAGTCTAGAGCACCGACTTGCTCGTCGCCAGCAGAGCTAGCCGCGTCGAGGGGGCGCGGCGCGTCCCGGAGGAAATCACGCAAGGTGCCGAAATGACAGCCTTTTTACGAAATGGCCTGGCGGCGCGAGCCAACCCCCAAACCCGGAAACCACCGCAAGACGAGCCCTGGCCATCCATCCTCGGACGGACGCCGCGGCCCGCCTGCGCGCGCGTCATTCATGGATGAGGCGGAAGCTGCTCGATCGCGGCATGGGGTCGCAGCGCTCGAGCGGGACTGACGCCGCCCGCCACTCTTCAGCCCCCGCCGTCGGCTGACTCCCGCGTTGCGCCGTCTCGAGGGGTGACGACGGTGCAAGCCTCAGCCCCCGCTGTCGGCCGACTCGGCCTCGGCGCTGGGCGGGGTGTCGTCGTCGAGCTGATCGAGGTAACCGTCAGGTAACGCGACTTGTTGCGTGCCCGAGCTCTTGCCGCGCGGAACCCGCATCGCGGCCACGGGGAACGGAGCCTCCGGATCGACTTGGGCGGCTAGCTGAGCGAGCTCAGCCAGGCTCGTGATCTGCATGAAGGCATGGCGGAGCTTGGCGCTGCCGCGCATGCCCTTGGTGTACCAAGTGGCGTGCTTGCGGAACGCGCGCATGGCCGGGGCCTCACCCCACCAGCCGCTGAGCAGCTCCGCGTGGCGCAGCATGATGCGCATCACCTCGCCGAGCTTGGGTGGGTTGGGCGGCGCCTCGCCCGCGAACACCGCGGCGAGATCACGGAACAGCCAAGGGCGCCCGAGGCAGCCGCGCCCGACGATGACGCCGTCACAGCCCGTCTGCCGCATCATGCGCAGCGCGTCCTCCGCCTCCCAGATGTCGCCGTTGCCCAGCACCGGGATGCGGAGCGCCTGCTTCAGCTCGGCGATGCGCTCCCAGCGCGCCTCACCGTCGTAGAGCTGAGCGGCGGTGCGCGCGTGGAGCCCGACGGCGGCGCAGCCCTCTCCTTCGGCGATACGCCCGGTTTCCATGAAGGTGATCAGCGCCTCATTGATTCCCACACGGAATTTAATGGTCACCGGCACCTGACCGGCGCGGCTCACGGCGGCGGCGACGATGCGGCGGAGGAGCCGTGGCTTCAGCGGGATGGCGGCGCCCCCGCCCTTGCGCGTGACCTTGCGCACCGGGCAGCCGAAGTTCATGTCGAGGTGGTCGACCTTGCCTTCGCCCACGAGGCGCGCCACCGCCTCGCCCACGTAGTACGGATCCACCCCGTAGAGTTGCAGGCTGCGCGGCGATTCATCGGGGCCGAAGTCAGCCAACCTGAGCGTTCGGTCGCGGCCCTCCACCAGCGGGCGCGCGGTGATCATCTCGCTCACGTACAGGCCGGCGCCGAACTCGCGACACAGCGCGCGGAACGGGTAGTTGGTGACGCCCGCCATCGGGGCGAGCACCACGGGGGGAGATACCGTGAGCGGCCCCAGCGTGAGCGGCGCGAACTCACCGGGCTGAGCCGGAGCGACGTCGCGGTTCAGCTCGCTCTGGTATTGAGCGTCCATCGGAGGGCGGGAGCATGCGCTGAGTCGCTGGGCCGTGCCAGGCGCGACGCCGCGTTCCCCTTCGCGCCGCGCCAACTGTCGGATTGGAGGGCGATGAGCGGTAGACCGTGGGTCGTCCTAGGTGATGCGGTGCCCTGCCGAGGTGACCCGCCGAGGTGCCCTGCCGAGGTGCTGGGCGCGAAGGCTACTTGGCGCCGGCGATGCGCCACTGCATCCCGATGCGGGTGCTCATGCCCACGTCCGTGCCGCGGATGCGACCCTCGGCGTCGAGGTAGTAGTTGGTGGGGAACGCCTGCACGCGGTAGGCGGCGATGGCCGCCGCGTCGCCGAGCAGCACCGGGTAGCGGATTTGATGCTCCTTCACGAAGCGCCGGATCGCCTCCGGATCGTCGCCGTCGGCCACCACGGTGATCAGCGCCTCGTCCGGCTCGAGCGCGTCGTGCAGCCGATTCAAGGTGCCGAGCTCTTGGAGACACACGCCGCACCAGGTCGCCCAGAAGTGCACCAGCACCCGCTTGCCGCGCAGCGCCTCCAGATCGAAGCGCGAGCCGTCGAGCATGGCGAGTTGGAGTTGCGGGGCTTGCTGTGAGCCGTCGCTCGGCAGCAGGGTGCGCGTGCGGTAGTGGCTCGCGCCGAGGAAAATCAGCACCACGACGACGCCCTGCAGCGCCCAGCCGAGCGCGCGTCGGGCGAAGCTCTTCCGAGCCTGCGGGGCGCCTGTGTCAGCTGGGCTGACGGCTGCGTCGCTGCGCTGGGTGTCAGCTGGGCTGACGGCTGCGTCGCTGCGCTGGATGTCAGCTGCGTCGCCGCGCTCGCTGCCTGGCTCTTCGGGGGGCGCGCTGGTGCGCGCTTCACGCGGGGTCGTCATCCTTCGAGCGACCCAATAGGGCCATGAGGGCGCGAGCGGCAGCCCCCCTAGAGCGGCGATCAGTTTGCCACCCCGCGAGCCCGAGAAAACGCCCCCATGCAGGGCGAGGGCGCGTTTTCTCGGGCTCTTCGCCGCTTGCTGCTTCTCTTCTCGGCGCTCCAGTTGCTGATTTGAGGACGACAAACGGTAAACCGTTTGTCGTCCTAGGCCCCCGATCCGTTGGCTTCTCCCCGCCGTGCGCCTCCTCCGCGCTCGCTCGCTGCTCGAGCACCCTCCTCGGCAGCCCGCCCGCCGCCTTGGACAGCTGCCGCGCGAGGAGCGGGGTGGTGAGCAGGCTGCGGCTGAGCTTGGCTGCCAGCGCGAGCGGGGTGGTGCCGTGCGCCTCGACGGTGACGCGCTCCCCGAGCGTGGTGTCTTCGAGCGCGCCGCGCGCGACGGTGCGCGTGCCGTCCGAGCGGATCTCGATCACCAAGCGCGCCACGACGGGTGGCTCGGGCGCGGCCTCACGGAGCGCGCTCGAGCTCGCCGAATCGGGCGCGGTTAGCTCGGAGGTCGAGTCGTCGTCAGCCATGGCGCGCGTCCATCGTCAGGTAGCCGTCTCGACGTCTCCGATCCATTCCATCCGCACAGCGCTCCGAATGTTTAGCACGGCTCACGGCGCGGCGGTGTCGCCGGGCAGGCGCTGGCGCGGCTTCTTGCCTTGCCAGGGGACCCAACGCGCGTCGTCTCGGAGCGCGGCGTCGCACGCCGGAGGCCGTGTTTCCCCGCTGTAAATGGGCTGCCCGCCGTCGTCGTTGTCGAAGGCCAGGATCGTCTCGTGCTCATCGATGAAGTAGGCCTCCTGCACGCCGTGCACTTCGGCGGCGGGCCAGGCGTAGCCAACCCAGCGCCGCTCGGCGAGCTCTTCGTCCACGGGCGTTCCGGGCTGCGCGGTGAAGCCGCCGCCGAGCTTCGGCAGGCAGACGATGTAGAGGTAAGCGCCGCCCACCGCGGCGGGCCCGAGCGGCGTGTCGATGCGCCCCGAGAGCTCGCGGTTGAGCAGCGCCGCGGTGAGCGGCCTGCCGGTGCGCAGCGGGATATCGCCGCCGAGCTCCGGGATCCACACGGCGGAGCCGATGCCGTCACCGTCGGGATCCACGTAGGCGAAGCGGCGCATGGTGTCTTGCGCGACCACCAATCCGCGCAGCTTGGAGACCGCGAGCTTGCTGGCCGCGCGCTCCCCTCCCGCCACCACCCCGGGCACCGCCTCGGTGACGACGAAGCGCAGCAGCCCGATCAGGGTGAGCACCCCCGCCAGCACGTGGAGCCCCACGAGCAAGCGCCCACCACCGCCGCGAGAGAGCGTCGCGGCGGCGCTGATCAGCACCAGCACGCCGACGAACAAAGACAGCTTACTGAACCAGATGCAGGCGAGCCCGAGCGCGACCACCGCGAGGGTGCGCGCGAGCGTGTGGCGGGGAGAGCTCACGTGGCTGCTCTACCAAGGGCACCCGGATGAGAGAACCCGCACCGACGTGTGGCGGCTGGTCGCAGCCTCACAGCGCCTGGTTCGGATCGCGGGTTGGGGGCAACGAATGCCGTCGCAACAGTGACGGTCAACCCGCGCCTCACAGTGCCTGGTTTGGATCGCAGGTTGGGGGTGCACTCCCTCTTGGTGCACGACGAGGAGTCATCGAGAGACGTGTTCATGCGCTAGGTGTCGCTCTTGTCACGGTCGTCGACCTCATAGGCGGCTCCGCGCGGACCTGAAGAACACCGAGTAGAGCTTTGAGGCGTTGAAGAGCCGGTTGGACGGCACCGCACCGCGAAACGCTGCGAGCCGCGCGCCGTCGACGCTTCGTGAAGGTTCATGGCGCGCTCAAGGCTTGTTGCGCCTGACGGGCACCACCTCCACGCGGGCGGCGGCGTCCTCCGGCATCGAGTAGCTGCCGGGGGAGCCGGGCTTGCTCGCGTCTTGCACCTCGACGCGTGGCTCTGGGCGCGGCGGCTTCGCAGCCACGTGCTGGATGGGCAGCGAGGGTTGCGTCGGGGTCGTCGAGGGTGAGTTCGCGGTTGGGCTCGTGGCGGTTGGGCTCGCGGCTGCGCCTTCGCTCGTCGCGGGCGTGGGGCTCGCCTCGGCGGTGGGCTCGTCGTCTTCGACGGGGACCAGGCGCGCGCCGTCGGGGCCGCACAGGTGGAGATCTTCTTCGGCGGGCTGCAGCGCCTGGGTGCCGAGTGGGCGCGCCGGCTGCGTGCGTCGATTGTCCTCGCGCTGAGCCGCCGGGCGTCCTTGGGGCGCGGTGCGGAGATCGGCTGGCTTCGGCGCGCTCGTCGCGGAGCGTGGGCGCGCGGCGGGGAGCCCTTCACGCGCCGTGGGCGCGGCTTCGCGCGCGGGCTTGAGCGGGGCGCGGGCGCTGAGCCGCGGGACTCGTGGATCGGGCTGGGTCTTGCGCGGATCGAGCTGCACTTGGGTCAGGGCACCTGCCAGCTCGGGGGGTGGCGAGGGGCGCGCTGTTGGCGCTGATACGTGGGGTGCTGCGTCCCCGCTCGGTGAAGGGCGCCGCGTGAGCTCGCCCTGCAGGCGCGCGAGCTCTTCGCTCATGCGCGTGGCGGCGCGCAGCGCCACGTCGCGCGCTTGCTCGGCCTCCTGCGCTCGCGTGCTCGCGGACGTCAGCTCGCGCCGGAGCCGCTCGAGCTCAGCGCTCGCGGCGGCTCCCCGTTGGGCTCGGTGGTCGCGCAGCGCGAGCTCGGCCAGCGCGTCATCACGCTCCCGGCGCAGCGCCGTGAGCTCCTGCTCATGATCGTCGAGGAGCAGCGCCAAGAACGCGTCTTGCTCCTCTTGCAGCGCCACCTGATCGGGGCCCGCCGCGGGGGCGCGCCTCAAGGTTTGGAGCTCGACCTCCAGCGCGGCGAGGCGCTCGAGGTGACGTCGACCCGAGGCCTCCGCCCGCGCCAGCTCTTGGCGTAGCGTTTCCAGCTCGGAGGTTTGGCTCGAGAGCTCTTGCTCGAGGTCGTGCGCCGCGGAGCGCAGGCGCGCCAACAAGGCCTGCGCCGCCCGGCTCGACTCGGGGGGAAGCTCGCTCTGCGCTGCGCGCGGCTTCAGCCCGCTCGTGGGATGCACGGAGGGAGCGTCGGTGGGCTTCGCTTGGGACACGAACCACACACACTAGAGCATCCGTGGCCGGACACAAGAGCCTCCCGTGGAGGTGGTTAGACGGTGCCCAAGCGGGTTGGTGCGCTGGCAGACGGCTCCAGTCACTCAGCAGCTCGGCCGCGGGCGGCTTGGTCGTCGAGTGGCTCGGTCATTGAGCTCACCTCATTGAGCTTGGCCATTGGGCGGCTCACTCATTGCGCTGCCCGGTCATTCAGCGCTTCGCCGAGCCCTCGACTGATCTGGTGCAGCGCTTCGTCAGCGTCCGGGACCACTCCCGTCAGGTTGGCGAAGCCGTGCACCAGGGAGTCGAAGCACACGTCCACCGTGGGGACGCCGGCTCCGCCGAGGCGCTTCGCGTAGGCGCGCCCCTCGTCACGCAGCACGTCGAAGCCCGCCGTGTAGATGTGAGCTGGGGCGAGCCCGGTGAGATCTTCGGTGAGCCCAGGGGAGGCGAGCGGGTCCAGCGTGAAGTCCCCCGCGCCGAAGTAGAGGTCACGGAACCAGACGAGATCGGGACCCTCCAGCAGGTAGCCCCGGCTGAAGGTGGTCACGCTCGCTGTCTGGAGTCGGAAGTCGAGCCCGGGGTAGAGCAGGAGCTGGAGCGCGGGGGCGATGGGCTCGTGGCGCAGCGCCTGGCACACCACCGCCGAGAGGTTCCCGCCGGCGCTGTCACCACCCACCGCGAGGCGCGCTGGGTCCAGGCCGAGGGCGCCCGCGTGCTCGCCCAGCCAGCGGAAGGCGGCGATGGCGTCGAGCGGCGCCGTGGGGAAATGATGCTCGGGGGCGAGGCGGTACTCGACGGAGCACACCGTGACCCCGGAGTCGTCAGCCAAGCGCCGCGCCACCTTGTCGTGGGTGTCGATGTCGCCGAGCACCCAGCCGCCGCCGTGGAGCCACAGCAAGGCAGGGCCGCCGGGCTTCGCGCCGTGGGGGGTGTAGAGGCGCGCCCTGAGCTTCGTCTGGGTGATGTTCGGCGCCGAGCCGCTGGGGATCCAGGTGTCGTGCACGCGGCGCATGGGGCGCGCCTCCCCGCCGAGCGCCTTCCAGGTGATCTTCGAGAGCGCCCGCGCGCTCTCGGGGGTTTGGCCATGGGCGAGCGAGGGCCCCAGCGCGCGCGTGAGGCGGGTGAGCAGCGCGAGCTGAGGCGCCAGGGTGAGGCCCTCCACCACGTGAGGCCCCCCGGCGAGGCGCCGCAGTGTGCGCGGAGGCAACGCCAGCACGCGGCGCAGCGCCGGGAGCTGGAGTGGGAGGGTGGCGCTGACGAGGCGCGCGGCCAAGGCCATCGTCAGCGCCTCCGCCGCACCCAGAGGCCGAGGCCAAGCAGTAAGCCGAGCAGACCACCCAGGTGCGGCGCCGACGACCGACCTTGAGTCTTCGAGTCGGCGACGCGGCAGCCGCAACCACCGCCGGAGACGTCGCCCTCATCCGTCAGCTGGCTCGAGCCCGCGCTGCCAGCGACCCCCGCCGTGCCCTCGAGCCCCGCGCTGCCGCCCGCGCCGGTGCCCGCCGTACCGGCGCTGCCGCCCGCGCCGCCGGCGCCACCCGCGCCGCCCGTGCTCGGCTCGCCCAGGTGCGTGACGCTGATCTCCGGCGAGCTGAAGGGGCAGTTCTGGTGCGACAGGACCACGTAATACTCCGCGGTCGGGTCGAAGGGCGGATTGCTGTCGGCGTCGATCACGATCTCGCCCGCCCTGCCGGTGAGGCCCGCCACCGAGTAGTCATAGTCCCGTACCTCGGGGATGAAGCCTTGGCGGCTCATGCCCACGTGCTGCCCTTTGCGCACGTAGATCCCCCAGTCGAGGTCCCCGCTGCCTTGCGGCAACAGGTTCACGTCGAAGCGGATGCCGTGAGCGCCAGTGTCTGCCTGGGAGACGAAGTGAAACAGGCTCGTTAGGGTCACGAACTGCTTGGCCGATTGGCAGCCACCGCCCAGCAGCTGGGCGACCATGTCGAGGCCCAGCATGTTGGTGGCGACGGGGCTGCCCGCCTCGAGGGGCAGCACGTTGTCGCACTGATCCAACCCGCGCGCCGTGACGGCGGCCTCCACCGTCGTGAGATCGGCGGCCGTCAGTGTGCCCGCCTGTTCCATGGCCGCGGCCGTTTGCTTGAGCCCGCGCCCGAAGTCCCCGAAGGTGCTGGTGGTGGTGAGCAGGCTCGCGGCCCCCCACACCAGCTGATCGGCCACCTCTTTCCCGAGCTCCTCGCGGAGGTGCCAGCCCAGGTTCCCGATCAGCTCGCCGTCGGCGTGCACCTCACCGACCATGTCGCTGGGGCAGGTCTTGGTGGGCGCCGCGAGGTTGCGCTGCGCCCCGAGGGCGCCGAGCGAGGTCTCCCCGAGCAGCGGGTCGCCGTTCTCGGAGCAGGCGAAGTAGTCGCTGATCCCCTCGTCGATGGAGCCACCCCAGGGGGACAGCCCGTAGGCGCTCGTCGCGACCTGACCGCCGTTGTACCCGATGGCGTTGTGGCTCACGTAGTGCGTGAACTCGTGGAGGAAGACGTCGCTGTCGAGGGCGAAGTCCACGACGCTGCCCTGCCCGATGCCGATCAAGTTCGGCGCGCGGAAGTCGCCGGTGATGCCCTGGGGCGAGAAGAAGGCGTTGTCCATCAGCGAGCCGTTGTCCTGCACGTTGGCGACGGCGGTCAGCTTCCAGCTCGCGGCGCTCATGTCCACCGCGAGGTTCGCCTCGTAGAACTCCTTCATCCGCGTCAGGTGGTAATAGAGGTTGACCTGGGCGAAGGCGTCCTCGGTGTCGCGCGGGTTGGTCGGCGGGTCGTAGAGGAAATCCTCTCCCGAGTTGGGCCCCACCTCCTGCACCACCGTGATCGACCCGCGGTTGATGTCGCCGCCGCTGTAGTTGGTGACCGTCAGGTGACCGTTCCAACCGGTCAGGCGCTGGGGATCGCTCGCGACGAGCTCCAGGAGCTCGACGTCCTCCAGGTTCGGGGTGGTGACGGGATCACGCGGGTAGACGCGGCCATGGGCGTGCACCGCGCGCGGCGCCTGCCCGTGGATGACGCCGCTCTTCGCGTTCACGTAGGTGCGCCAGCCACCATCGACCGTGGGGATGTCGACTCGCCAAACCAGGATGCCCCCCACGCTGTCGTCGCGGAGCACCCCCAGCTCGGTCTCCGCGGGCGCGATGTTCATGCTGAGCCTCGGGTTGTGGCGGGCGAACTCGACAGCATGCCTGAGCGCCTCTGCGGGAGAGAGGGCAGGGTTCGGAGCGACGTGGAGTGACCTCGCGACGTCGACCACCACGCTGTCCACCCGGCCGCCCGCCGTGCGCACCACCACGTGGCTATCGAACACCGGGAGCCCCTGGTGGCGCTGGCTGAAGCGCACCGTGCGGATCCCGCCGAGGGCGAGCTCACGCTGGAGGCTCAGCTCCGCGCGCTCGAGCCCGAAGGCGCGCCGCTCGGTTTGGAGCAGGCGCTCCGCCAGCTTGGCGGCGGGCGCCGAGCTCGCGATGGGCGTCAGCGCGCGCGCCGACGCGGGCAGATCGTTCGGGCCGTACCAGGTGGCGGCGGCGGCGCTCCCCGCTTGGAGCAGGCAGGCGGTGACGGCGAAGAGGGCGATGGGACGGCGCATGGCGGAGCCTTTGGTGAGGAGGAGGCGAGCGCTCGGCGCGGCGATCGCGCGGGCGCCCCGACTGCCTATCACGGATCGGCCGCAGCCCCCCCGCGTCTGGAGGCTCTGGTTCCCCCGCGGGGGATCGGCGGACTTCAGTGCTGCGCGTCGCGGGGAGTTGTCTCAACCTGCCTCGCCTCATCGCTGCCCTCGGGCGCTCGCGACCGATTAGGGGCCCATGCCGCCGCGCGGCTCGGGCTATGATGCCCCCCCGATGCGGTCCCCCGGCTCCTCCCGCTTGGCTCGCTCACGTTCGCTGCTGGCCTGGAGCCGCGCGGCGCGCGCTGCCCTGCTCGGTTTCGTCGCGGCGCCCGGCCTGGCGCTCAGCCTCTCGGGGTGCAGCTGCGATGAAGAGCGCGCGCCGGCGCCCACGCCCTCGGCGCAAGAGGCGGAGCCCGCCATGCCGCCGGCGCGGCCGATCCAGGAGGTGAGCTTCTCGGCGGAAGACGGGGTGCCGCTCTCGGCGGAGCTGTTGCCAGGCATCCAACCGGACGACCCGCTCGTGGTGGTGGTGCATCGCTTCCATGGCGATCGCGCGGAGTGGAAGGACTTGCTTCAGCGGCTCTCGCAGCAAACGGTGGGGCTCAGGGTGGTGAGCCTGGATTTGCGTGGGCACGGGGCGAGCCATCGCGACGCGGAGGGGGGTGTGCTGAGCTCGGGCGCGCTGTCACGCGAGCAGATCCCCAAGCTGCAGCGCGACGTGGAGGCCGCGATTCAGTTCGGCAAGCGAGACGTCAGCCCGGCTTTCGTGGTGCTGATCGGCAGCTCGCTCGGCGCGACCTTGGTGGCGCAGGTGGCCGCGAAGAGGCCTGACGTGAAGGCGTTGGTGCTGATTTCTCCGGGCGCGCTGCTCGAGGGACAAGACGTGTACTCCGCTTACGCCGAGGTCAGGCACCTCCCCACGCTGTTCGCGGTGGGGCGCGGTGACAACGTCTCCAGCGCGCCGATCGGCTCCTTGAAGCAGATGGCCAAGCGCGGTGAGCTGAAGGAGTACGACAGCCCGCATCACGGCGGGCTGCAGCTCGGCAACAGCGTGCCGCAGCTGTGGCACGACGTGGAGGGTTGGTTGCTCACGGTGCGGCGCACGGTAGACAGCGCCGCTGCCGATGCGGCGGACGCCGGGGCGGGGGACCCGGTGGACGATCAAGCTGACGGAATGAGCCGTGCACCTGACGCGCCGAACGACGCGGCAGCGCAGGCGGAGGGGGAGTGATGCGGGTCCTGGTGGTCGAGGATTCAGCCAGCATGCGCTCCTTCGTGCGGAGCGCGCTCGAGTCCGAGCCGAGCTTCGACGAGGTGGAGGTGGTGGAGGCCGCCAGCGGCTTCGACGCGCTGCGGCTGCTGCCGAGGGGGCCGTACCAGCTGGTGATCACCGACATCAACATGCCGGACATCAACGGGCTCGAGCTGCTGCGCTTCATCCGCACCAGCGCGCGGCACCCAGACGTGCCGGTGCTCATCATCTCCACCCAGCGCTCCGAACGCGATCGGGAGCGCGGCCTGGCGCTCGGCGCGACGGGCTACCTGGTGAAGCCGTTCAGCGCGGAGGCGCTGTGCGAGGAGGTCGCGCGGCAGATCAGAGCAGCTGACGACGCGGCGCAGGGCTCGAATGCGCCGCAGGGCTCGAATGCGCCGCCTGATGGTGCGCTCGCCGAGCCCAAGCCTGGCGCTGCGGGGCGGGCGGGTGATGAGGGGGAGCCCGATGGTTGAGCTCGGTGACAAAGCGCGCGAGGAGTTCTTCAGTGAGGCTCAGGAGATCATCGAGCAGCTGAGCCGGAGCCTGCTCAGCTTGGACGCCGCCGAGCGGGGCGGGAAGAGCGACCCGTCGCTCATCAACGAGGCGTTCCGCGCGGTGCACACGCTGAAGGGCCTGGCGGGGCTGTTCGGCGCCAGCCGGATGGGGCAGCTCAGCCACGAGCTGGAGGACATCTTGGATGACCTTCGCCTCGGGCGGCTCGCCCTCAGCGCGCGCGTGCTCGATCTGCTGTTCGCCGCCGTGGAGACCTATGGGCAGGTGCTGAGCGCGGAGCGCGAGCAGAGCTTGGAGTCGCTGCCCGGGCTCGATGAGTTGCTCGAGCGCGTCCGCGGCGTGCGTCAGGCGCCGGCGGCCACCAGCCACCCGATCGCCGAGTATGAGCTCGATCCAGGGGTGCTCGCGGTGCTCACGGAGTACGAGGAGCATCGCCTGCGCTCGAGCGTGGAGCATGGCCTCGGGCTGTTCCGGCTGCGGGTGGAGTTCGACCTCGCGACCATCGATAAGGCGCTGGAGGACATCAAGCAGCGCGGTAAGGCGCACGGGGAGATCATCACCTACCTGCCCACGGGGGAGGCGAGTCGGCCTGACACCATCGAGCTCGATCTGCTGATGGCATCGACCGACACCCTGACCACGCTGCGCGCGTCGCTGGCCGATGATCACGTGACGATCGACGAGGTGCCGCGCCGCCGCATCGCGACCAGCGTCACCATCCCCCCCGAAGAAGCTCGCTCCGAGGAGGGCCTCGCGCGGGCGCGCTCCGAAGCGGTGCGCTCCGAGATCAGCCAGGAGCCCGTGGAGCCTGGCGGGGGCGCGCTGGACGCCAGCCTTCGCAGCGTGACCCAGACGGTGCGGGTGGACATCCGCAAGCTCGACCACCTGATGAACATCGTGGGTGAGCTCGCCATCGTGCGCGGCGCGGTGGCGCGCACCGCCGAGCGCCTGCGCGCCGAGGGTCAGCGCCAACTGGCCTCCGAGCTGGCCCGCCTGCATCGCACCTTCGATCGGCGCCTGAGCGAGATGCAGGAGGGGATCTTGGAGGTGCGGATGGTGCCGCTCGGGCAGGTGTTCGATCGCCTGGCTCGGGTGGTGCGCCAGATCAGCCGCGAGGTGGGCAAGGAGATCCGCCTGGTGATCACCGGCGCGGAGACGGAGATAGACAAGCTCATCGTGGAGGAGCTCAGCGACCCGCTGATGCACATGATCCGGAACGCCATCGATCACGGCATCGAGGGGACACTGCAGCGTGAATCCGTGGGGAAACCGGCCGCCGGCACCATCGCCCTGAACGCGTACCAGAAGGGCAACCACGTCATGATCGAGATCGAGGATGACGGGGCGGGGGTGGACGACGTGGCGCTGGTGCGCCGCGCGGTGGAGGGCGGCAAGCTGGACCCGGCGGAGGTGGGCGACCTGAGCCGCGACGAGATCTTGGGGCTCATGTTCTTGCCCGGGGTGAGCACCCGAGAGGAGGCGGGGGACCTCAGCGGGCGCGGTGTGGGGATGGACGTCGTGAAGACGAACATCAGCAAGCTCGGTGGGGTCATCGACGTGCAGTCGGAGATGGGCATCGGCACCAAGATGACCATCACCTTGCCGATCACGCTGGCCATCGTGAGCGCCCTGGTGATCCGGGTGGGGGTGCAGGTGTTCGCGATCCCGCTCAGCAGCGTGAGCGAGGCGATCGCCTTCGAGGAGGCGCACGTCCGCGTGGTGGACACGCGCGAGGTGATGACGCTGCGCGGGCGGACGTTGCCGCTCTGTCGCCTGCGTCAGTTGTTCCAGTTGCCTGACGAGCGCCAAGGGCGCGGCTTCGTGGTGGTGACGGAGGTGGGCAGCCGGCGCCTGGGGCTGGTGGTGGATCACCTGGTGGGGCAGCAGGACATCGTCATCAAGGCGCTCGGGGAGTCGCTCGCCAGGGTGCGAGGGATCGCTGGAGCGACGGAGATGGAAGATCAGAAGGTGGCGCTAGTGCTCGACACCGCGGCGCTGATGGAAGAGGTGCTGGTGGGGCTCGAGGCGCGGGAGCTGAGCGAGCGCCGGGAGGACAGGCGATGGGCCAGATGACGGCGCGGCGCTCCGCGCAGCTCGCGGAGGCGGCGGAGCGCGGGCTGGTGCACGAGTACCTGGCCTTCGTGCTCGCGGGTGAGCTCTACGCGGTCGATCTGGCGCGCGTCCGCGAGATCTTGAGCCCACCGCCGATCACCTTGGTGCCACGCGCGGGGCGCGAGGTGCTCGGCGTGTGCAGCGTGCGCGGGCTCCTGGTCACGGTGGTGGACTTGCGGCTTCGGCTCCGGTTGCCGGCCGCGCCGGTGACGCGCCGGAGCCGCATCTTGCTCGCGCTGGCCAACTCGGGGGAGGTGGTGGGCTTGATGGTCGATGAGGTGAAGCAGGTGGTCAGGTTGGCTGAGTCGGAGCTGGAGCTCGCGCAAGGGGTGCTCGGCGGGGACGTCGCGGAGCACGTGATGGGGATCGCGCGGCCCGCGGGCGCGGTGCTGGTGCTGCTCGATCTCGGGGCGATCGTGTCGGGAGCGGCCCGTGGCTAGCGCGCCTCGTCGTCCACTGGAGCGCGATGAGCGGCGAACCGTTCGTCACACTGACGTCCGCTGCGGAGGCGACGCGTGACGCACAAGTTCCGCCCTGTGTCCGCCAAGAGCCTGGTCGGCTTCGTGGTGGGCGACGTCGGCTACGCGGTGCCGATCAGCGCGGTGCGGGAGATCGTGAACCCGCTGCCGCTCACCGCGCTGCCTCACGCGCCCCCCGCGGTGGCGGGCGTCGCCGATCACCGCGGTGAGGTGCTCTCCGTGGTGGACCTGCGGGTGCGCTTCGGCGTCGCCCCGCGCGGCGATCGCTCGCGTGACAAGTGGATCTTGGTGGAGTCCGGGGGGCGCACCGTGGGCCTCATCGTCGACCGGGTGACGGAGGTGTTCGGTACCGCAGGCGAGGCGCTGCGCCCGGCGCCCGAGCTGGGGGTTGGGGACGACGTGCGCGGCATCGTCGGGGTCACCACCCACGACGGCACGCTCACCTTCGTGCTCGACGTGAGTCGGTTCGATGAGCTGACGCAAGGTGTGGGCGCGCCGGCGCTCTCCGCGCCGAAGGAGGGCATGAAGTGAGCGTCGAGCGTCCTCGGGATCAGGCGTCGGCGGTGGTGGAGGCGCGGCGTCAGGCGATCGCGGCGCTGGCGGAGGAGCCGAGCGCCGATCGCGTGGAGCGCCTGATGGAGGCGCTCGGGGACGAGGAGTGGCGCATCCGCAAGGAGGCGGTGAGCGTCATCAAGCAGCTCTCGCCTTCATCCGTTTTACTGACGGCGTTGCTCGACGCGCTGGCGCCGGGCGAGAACGTGGGGCTCCGCAACGCGGCGGTGGAGGCGATCGGTCACTTCGGTGAGGTCGCCGCGGCGGGCTTGGTGGAGCGGCTCCCGTCGCTCGACGCCGACGGTCGGAAGCTGGCGGCCGAGGCGCTCGCGGCGGCGGGCGGCGCGCGGGCGCTCGATGGGCTCGCGGCGCTGCTGGAGGACGCCGACCCCAACGTGCGCGCGGCGGCGGTGGAGGCCGTCGGCAGCGCGGCGATCGGCAGCTACCCGCGCGCGGTGGCGCTGCTCGAGGGTTGCCTCGACGACGCCGAGCCCTTCGTTCGCTTCGCTGCTTTGGATGGCTTGAATCGATTGGAGGTGGTGCTGCCGCTGTCGGTGCTCACGCCGCTGCTCACTGCGCGCGCGCTGCTACCCGCCGCGCTGCTCGCGGCGGGGCGCACCGGCGAGCCCCAGGCCGCGGCGCCGCTCGTCGGCGCGCTCTCTCGCGCGCGTGGGAGCGGCTGGGTGACGGCGGCCATCGCGCTGAGTCAGCTCGCCGCGTCAGGGGAGCGCGCGCGGACGGCGGTGCGGCGCGCGCTCGAGGGGCTCGCCGCGGCGGATCGCAAGAAGCTGCTGCACCTCGCGACGGAGGCGCCGCCGCCCGGTGGCGGTGGTGAGGAGGCCGATCCTGGGCGCCGGGCGGCGCTGCTGCTCGCCGGGGTGCTCGGCGGTCGCGAGGCGGCGCGGGCGGCGCTCTCGGGGCTCGAGCACGACACCCTGGCGGGTGAGGCGGAGGCTGCCCTGCTCTGGATCGGCGTCGACGCCATCGAGCCTCTGGTCGAGCAGCTCACGGTGGGCTCCTCGGCGCGGCCTGCCGTGCTCGGGGTGCTCGGGCGGCTCCTGCGCGGCTCACCCGCGCACCCCGCCGCGGAGCACCTCGTCTCGGCGCTGTCCGCCAGCGAGCCGCAAGTTGCCCGCGCGGCGCTGCTCGCGCTCTCGGAGGTGCGGGACGTGCGCTGCCTCGGCGCCTGCGAGCGCTGGCTCACCCTGAGCGCGCCCCCAGGGCTCCGCAAGGCGGCGGAGCAGGCGCTGTCGCTGGTCGCCGATAATTTCCGTGAGGAAACTTTGACGCTGGCGCGCGCCGCCGCCCAGCGCGAGACGGGGGCGCTGCTCGTCGCCTGCGTGATCACCCTGCTGGGTGGCCCCGTGCTCGGCGACTTGGATCAAGATCTCGAGTACCTGGCGCGCGAGCTGAACAGCGAGAGCGCCGTGGTGCGCCGCGCGGTGGCGGAGGCGCTGGGGAGCGTGCGGAGCGCGCGCAGCGTGGACATCGTGGTGTTCGCGCTGACCGACGAGGAGCCGGAGGTGCAGCTCGCCGCGGTGCGCGCGCTGGGCCGCGCGCGTTCCCCTGAAGGTCAGCCGCTCGGCGTGGAGCGGCTGCTCGAGCTGATCGAACGTTCTCCTGACGAAATCGTGGTGGCGGCGGCGCTGCCCGCGCTGGGCGAGACTCAGGACCCACGCGCCGCGGCGGCGCTGCGGCCCCTCGCGCGCAGCGCCTCGGCCCTGGTCGCCGTCTCCGCGGTGGAGGCGCTCGGCGGCCTCGCGCGTGAGCTCGGCCCGCGCGCGGGCCAGGCGCTGAGCGGGCTGATCGAGGCGCTCTCCCACCCCGAGCCCGAGGTGGTCAAGGCCGCCGCGAGCGCGCTCTCGGAGCACCCCGATCCACGCGTGGTGACCCACCTCGGCGCTTGCTTGGATCACGAAGCCTGGGACGTGCGGCGCCTCGCGGCCGACCTGATCGGGCGCCGCGGCGGCCCTGGCACCATCGAGCTGCTCACGGCGCGCCACGCGCTCGAGACGGATCGCTCGGTGCGTGAGGCGGTGGCGCGCGCCTTGACGCGGCTCGCCTCGGCCTCGGGTCGCTTCACCACCTCACCCCCGCCGCGCTCAGAGCACGCGTGACCCGCGCCGCCTCGTCCAGCCCCTGGCGCCTCGCTTCGGATGATTTCCGGCTGCTGCGGGACGCCATCAAGGAGCGCGCGGGGCTCCACTTCGATGATGAGGCCGCCTACCTGTTCGAGCGCCGGCTCAGCGAGCGCGTGGAGGCGCTCGGCCTCTCGGGCTTCTCCGAATACTACAAGTACCTCCGCTTCCACCTGCGCGGCCGCGCGGAGATGGAAGAGGCGATCGAGCTGCTCACCACCAAGGAGACTTACTTCTTTCGCCAAGAGTATCAGCTGCACGGCTTCCGCGATGAGCTCTTGCCGCGTCTCTACGAGGCGAACCGCGCCCGTCGCCGGCTCACGGTGTGGAGCGCGGGCTGCTCCACGGGGGAGGAGGTCTACACGCTGGCGATCTTGATCCACCAGACGCGGCTGTTCGATGGCTGGGACGTCCGGGTCATCGGCAGCGATCTGTCGCGCGCCAGCGTGGCGCGAGCGCGGAGCGGCATCTATCGTGGCTCGGCGTTCCGCGTGACCTCCAAGTCGCTGCTCGACACCTACTTCACGGAGGTGCCGGGCGACGTGCGCGGCGGGCAAGCTTACCAGGTGGTGGACACCATCCGGCGCCGCTGTCAGTTCGGTCAGCTGAACTTATTGGACCCGAGCGCGGCGCCGCTGGTGGGCCGGGTGGACGCGGTGTTCTGTCGTAACGTGCTCATCTACTTCGACGTGGAGGCGCGGCGGCGCGTGATCGACATGCTTTATGATAGGTTGCTCCCGGGCGGCTACTTGATGCTGGGGCACTCCGAGTCACTCATCCACGTCTCGACGGCGTTCGAGCTGGTCCACCTCACTGAAGACTTGGTGTATCGCCGTCCACTGGCGGGCGCTCCCCTGTCCTCGACCACGTCGATCGCGGGGCTCAAATGAGCGAGCCCATCAAGGTGCTCATCGTGGATGACTCCGCCTTCAATCGGCGGAGCGTGGCGCAGGCGCTCGGCGCGAGCCCAGAGGTGCGCGTGGTGGGCACCGCGGCTGACGGTGAGGAGGCGCTCCGGCTGGTGTCCGCGCTGCGCCCGGACGTCATCACGCTGGACCTCGAGATGCCGAAGATGGATGGCTTCACCTTCCTCCGCATCTTGATGAGCAAGATGCCGACGCCCGTCATCGTGGTGTCGAGCTACGCGCAGAAGGAGAACGTGTTCCGGGCGCTCGAGCTGGGCGCGCTCGACTTCATCGCCAAGCCTGACCGTCATTTAGACATGGAAATGGTCGGCGTGCGCGGCGCGCTGCTGCAGAAGGTGCTGCTCGTGCGCTCGCTCCGGCCGGATTCGCTCTCGCGTGCGCGGAGCTCCGAGCCGCTCTCCGCCGGCCTCCTGTCGGCCCAGCGCCCGCGCGCGCCTCGGGTCGCCCCGCGTCACCTGGTGGCCATCGCGTCGTCTACGGGTGGGCCCACGGCGCTGATGGAGATCTTCGCCAAGCTGCCTGAGCGTCGCAGCGTGGCGGCGGTGGTCGCGCAGCACATGCCCGAGAAGTTCACGCGCACCTTCGCGGAGCGTTTGGATCGGCGCTCGCACCTCAGCGTGAGTGAGGCGCAAGACGGCGACGAGGTCACCGAGCAGACGGCCTTCGTGTGCCCCGGGCGCAAATGCATGGAGCTCGAGGGCGAGGGTGGCTCGAGCATCGCGCGGCTCCGCATCCGCTTCCCCGACCCGAGCGATCGCTACGTGCCGAGCGCGGATCGGCTGCTCACCTCCGCCGCCCAGGTCGCAGGGCCACGCACCATCGGCGTCATTCTCACCGGCATGGGGGACGACGGCCTGCAAGGCGCTCGCGCCATCCGCGAGGCGGGTGGGCGCGTGATCGCCGAGAGCGAGGAGACCGCGGTCGTGTATGGCATGCCGGGGGCCGTGGTTCGGGGGGGGTTGGCTAACGACGTGTTGCCCTTACCGGCGATCGCGGCCTGGCTCGCGGCGCTGGGCGGCTGACGGCGCGCGTCGGCGCATCGCAGTCATCCGCGATCTAGTCAGCTGAATGGCCGAGTGCGGCCCGCGGGCCGTCCGACGCGCGTCGAGTCGCGTGCGCTTCGTGCCATCTGGTGTCGCGATCCACGGGCGCGCGACGCGCGTGTCACAAATGTGACACAGTCGAAGCCGTGAGCAGCACAGCCAACAGCGCGGAGCCGAAGGCGGTCAGCATCTGGTGGTGGGCGTTCGGCTACTTCATGGCCTACGTCCCCTACTCGGCGCTGACCAAGGCGCTCTCCGATGGGCACCTGGGGGAGGCGATTTCAGGGCAGGCTATCTTACCTTTGTCGACCTTCGCGTCGATGCTCGCGATGGTCGCGTTCCTGCTGGGCACCGGCTGGTGGCGGAGCGCCACCAAGCGGCAGCTGGGGCGCTACCGCGTGCCGGTGCCCACGCGTTGGACGGCGCTCTCGGGGCTGTGCGGCGCCACCGTCCTCACCACCACCACGCTGGCCTACACCATCGATGGCACCTCGATCGTGTTCATGATGCTGCTCTTGCGCGGCGGCATGCTGGCGATGGCGCCGCTGGTGGACGCGCTGTCGCGTCGCAAGGTGCAGCTCATCTCCTGGGTAGCGACCGGCCTGACGCTGTGCTCGCTCTTGGTGACGCTGGTGGGCCGCGATGAGAGCTTCGCGCTGCCGCTGGTGGCCATCATCGACGTCACGGCTTACCTCATCGCTTACTTCGTGCGCCTGCGCTTCATGTCGAAGCTCGCCAAGAGCGACGACGTGGAGGTGACGCGGCGCTACTTCGTGGAGGAGCAGCTGGTGTCGACGCCCGCGGCCTTCTTGGCGCTCGGGCTCTTGGCGCTGATCGGCGGGCCCTTCGCGGACATCCGCGCGGGCTTCACGGAGGTGCCCTTCAGCGCGCAGGCGCTGTGGCCGCCGCTCATCGGGGTGCTGAGCCAGGGCACCGGGATTTTTGGCGCGCTGGTGCTCTTGGACAAGAGCGAGAACACCTTCTCGGTGCCGGTCAACCGCGCGTCCTCGCTGCTCGCCGGCGTGGTGGCCACCCTGACGCTCTACGCCTTGGGCGTCAGCCGGCCGCTGGATTGGCGCGAAGGCGTGGGCGCGGCGCTGGTCATCAGCGCCATCGTGGTGCTGTCGGTGCCCGGCATGCTGAAGGCGCGCAAGGCGAGCTGACTGGCGGGGGGCGGGTTTGAAACCCGCCCCTACGGTACGATGGGCTGATGATGATCGTGCCCCCGTCGATCTAGCGGGGGGCGGGTTTGAAACCCGCCCCTACGGTACGATGGGCTGATGATGATCGTGCCCCCGTCGATGGGTTGATGGGCTGACGAGCCTTGGAGCAGCCACGAGGGTTCGGCACGGTGGGGCAGCGGCGGGGATTGGGGCGGCCGGGGGCACCTGGGGGAGGCGGCCTGGGGCGCTGCGCGCGGCGCGGTGCCAAACCCCCAAGCCCTGATCTCGAGGAAGGTGCGGATGACTGACGAAATGCCACGGAGCTGAGGGTCAGCGTTGATGACCATGCTCCGGCTGGGCCAGGCGTCACGACGGCGATGAGCTAGCGCTTGGGGCCGGTCATGTCCTCCGGCTTCACCCAGGCGTCGAACTCTTCGCTGGTGACGAAGCCGAGGGCTAGCGCGGCCTCCTTCAGGGTGGTGCCCTCGGCGTGCGCCTTCTTCGCTATCTTCGCGGCGCGGTCGTAGCCGATGTGTGGGTTCAGGGCGGTGACCAGCATCAGCGAGTTCTTCACGTGCTCGGCGATGCGCGCGCGGTTCGGCTCGAGGCCCACGGCGCAGTTGGTGCGGAAGCTGTCACAGCCGTCGGCCAGGAGCCGGCAGCTCATCAGGAAGTTGTGCGCGATGAGCGGCTTGAACACGTTGAGCTCGAAGTTGCCGCTCATGCCACCGATGTTGATCGCCACGTCGTTGCCCATCACCTGGGCGCACAGCATGGTCAGGGCCTCGCACTGAGTGGGGTTCACCTTGCCGGGCATGATGGAGCTGCCGGGCTCGTTCTCCGGGATCGAGAGCTCGCCGATGCCCGAGCGCGGCCCGGAGGCGAGCCAGCGCACGTCGTTCGCGATTTTGGTCAGGCTAGCCGCTAATGTCTTGAGCGCGCCGCTGGCGAACACCAGGGCGTCGTTGGCGGCCAGCGCCTCGAACTTGTTCGGGGCCGTGACGATGGGGTGACCGGTCAGCTCGGCGAGCTTCTGCGCGACGCGGGTCGCGTACTCCGGGTGGGCGTTGAGCCCGGTGCCCACCGCGGTGCCGCCCAGGGCGAGCTCACCCAGGTGAGGCACCGCCTGCTCCAGGTGAGCCAGGCCATGACGCAGCTGCGCCGCCCAGCCGCTGATCTCCTGGCCCAGGGTGAGCGGGGTGGCGTCCTGGAGGTGGGTGCGCCCGATCTTCACCACGTCGTCGAAGGCCGCCGCCTTCTCGGCGAGGAGGTCAGCCAGCCGAGTCACCGAGGGGATCACGCGCTCACGCACGGCGGTCACCGCCGCCACCGCCATCGCCGAGGGGAACACGTCGTTCGAGGACTGCCCGCGGTTCACGTGATCGTTCGGGTGGATGAGGCGCGCCTCGCCGCGCTCGCCGCCGAGCAGCTCGCTGCCGCGGTTCGCGAGCACCTCGTTCATGTTCATGTTGGACTGCGTGCCGCTGCCCGTCTGCCACACCGAGAGCGGGAACTCGTCGTCGTGCTGACCCGCGATGACTTCATCAGCTGCCTTGACGATAGCGCCGGCCAGCTTCGCGTCCACGGCGCCGAGGTCTTGGTTGACGAGGGCCGCCGCCTTCTTGACGAGGGCGAGGGCGCGGAGCAGCTCCAGCGGCATGCGCTCGCTGGAGATCTTGAAGTTCTCGAGGCTGCGCCCCGTCTGCGCTCCCCAGAGCTTGTCGCTGGGGACCTGAACCTCACCCATGGTGTCTTTCTCGATGCGTACCGTCATGGCGGCGGAGCATGCCCAAGGCACCGAGCGCGCTCAAGCCGCGCCCCGACCCCTGTGTAGGGGCGGGTTTCAAACCCGCCCGCGCTCGAAGCCAAGACACCGCATACGCTCGAGCGGCGCCCCTGCCAGGAGCTGTGCGTTTGGATCAACATCCTTGCGAACGGCGGCAGAGGTTTGACCGGCTTGGGCCAGACCGGTACCACTCGGGAGCCATGATCTCGCTCCCATCGCAAGGCGTTCAGCGACGATCCCGGATCCGCCATCTGGGTCTGGGGTTGGGGGTTTGGCTGTGCACTGTCCTCCTGCCAGGCGCCGTGCTGGCGCAGGAGAAGGAGCCGCCGCGCACCGGGCCGGGTGCCGGCGCGGGGCAGCGTAAGGTGGAAGAGGGCGCCGACGCGAAGCCGGATGACAAGGACGCCGGCGCGAAGGACGCGGACGCCAAAGACGCCGACACCCAAGACGCTGGCGCGAAGGACGAGCCGAAGCCCGACGCCAAGCCGGACGCCAAGCCCGAGCCCAGCAAGCCGCCGCCCGTCGATCACAAGCAGGGTCCGGCGCCGCGGCGTCCGAGCCCCACGCTGCCGAAGGGTGCCAAGGGCAGCGCCGCGGACCCCGCGACGCGGCGCGCGCTGGCGGAGGGCCCCGTGCGCGGCCAGCCCGATCTGGATGACGAGGAGATCCAGGCGCTGGTGGCGGCCGATCAGGTGCTGTTCAAGCGGCCGCTCGCCGGCGCCACCCCGGGCTGGTCCTGGGGCCTGCCGCAGAAGTCAGGGCCACGAGCTGCTGGCGCGGGGGTGCCGCCGCAGGGCGCGCTCACGCCAGGGCAGGCGCCGGAGGCGGCGCGCGCCGGGTGGCTCGCTCAGCTGACGATGCCCAACTTCGAGGTGCGGCTCGATCCACGGGTGGTCACCTACCTGGAGTTCTACAAGAGCAACCCGCGGGGCCAGGCGATCGCCAAGGTGTGGGCGAAGAAGTCGGGGCGCTACGCGCCAGCGCTGATGGCGGAGCTGGCCAAGTCAGGGCTCCCGACGGATCTCGTGTGGCTCTCGCTGATCGAGAGCGGCCACAACCCGACCATCTACTCGAGCGCCGGGGCCGCGGGGCTGTGGCAGTTCATCCCTGACTCGGGCCGCATGTACGGCCTCACCGTGGACCGCTGGGTGGACGAGCGGCTGGACCCAGAGCGCAGCACGCAGGCGGCGATCCGTTACCTGTCCGATTTGCACACGCGCTTCGGCAACTGGGAGCTCGCGATGGCCGCCTACAACATGGGCCACGGCGGGCTGTCGCGCGCGATCCGCAAGTACAACACCAACGACTTCTGGGAGCTCTCCCGCTACGAAGCGGGCATCCCTTGGGAGACCGCGCTCTACGTCCCCAAGATCGCCGCCATCGCGATCGTGATGAACAACAAGCGGGTGTTCGGGCTGGACCACATCGAGCCCGATCCGCGTGAGAAGTTCGACGTGGTGGAGGTGCCCCAGGGCGTGACCCTGACCGACGTGGCCGCCGCGGCGAAGCGCCCCAAGGCGGAGGTGGAGGCGCTGAACCCGCACTACCTCGCGAGCCGCGTGCCGCCGGCCGCGGCGGCCGGTGAGAAGGCGAAGCCCGCCACCTGGCGCGTGAAGTTGCCGCGCGGCAGCGGCAAGCAGGCGCGCGCCGGGCTCGCCCACGTGGCGCGCATCGACGCGAAATATGAGCCCTACGCGGTGCGCTTCGGTGACACCCTGGAGCAAATCGCCGCTGACGTGGGGCTCACGGAGCAGGCCTTGCGGGCGCTGAACGGCGCGAAGAAGGGGGAGCGGCTCCAGGCGGGTGAGGTGCTGCTCGTCCCCAAGGCGAAGCCGGCGAAGCGCACGGTGACCGAGCAGCTGGTGGCGGTGGTGCCACCTCGTCAGTTCAGCTACCCAGGGCGGCGGCGCGTGTTCTACACCGCGCTCACGGGGGACAGCCTGGAGGCGGTGGCCGCGGCCTTCGAGGTGTCGCGCGCAGAGCTCATCACCTGGAACGGGCTGGACACCAGCGCGCGGCTGCTCCCGGGGATGGTGCTCCAGCTGTTCGTGAAGCCGAGCTTCGACCTGGGTCAGGTGCGGGTCGCGGAGCAGCCGCTGGTGCTGACCGCCGGCAGCGAGGAGTTCTTCGCGCACTTCGAGGGCAAGGAGGGGCGCCAGCGGCTGCGGGTGACGGTGCAGCCGGGTGACACCCTCACCAAGATCGGCCAGCGCTACGGGATGAGCGTGGGGATGATGGAGCGCATCAACCGCATCGCGCGCACCAAGGTGCTGAAGCCGGGGGAGACCCTGATCGTGTACGCCAAGGCAGGCGCCGGCGCGAAGAGCGCGGAGGACAGCCAGGTGAAGCGCGAGGAGCTGCCCCCGGTGGACGAGGCCGCGGCGCCCGATCGCAGCGAGCCGCCGCCGCTCCGCGCCGGCACGCCGTGAGCCGCTGAGCCCCGAGTGGTGAGTGAGGCTGACTTCGCGGCTCCTCGCTCTTCGATGTCAGCTCTACTGACGAGCCTTGAGGAGGGCGCGCCGCGCCCACCCGTAGGGGCAGCCCCCCGTGGCTGCCCTCGCCCATCGTCATTCACCCGTAGGGGCAGCCCCCCGTGGCTGCCCTCACCCCCCGTCATTCACCCGTAGGGGCAGCCCCCGTGGCTGCCCTCGCCCATCGTCATTCAGCCGTACGAGTGTCAGTCGCAGATGAACTGGGTCGTCTGGCTCGCCATGTCGAACCACGCGGCGACGCAGGTGTTCGCGTCAGGGGCGCCAGGCGCGGCGAAGTAGGGGTGCGAGCGGGGGTTGGGCCAGTTGTGCCACTCGAGATCGATGCCCATCTGGTAGAGCTTGCCGTCCTCCGAGCTCGTCATCAGCCCCAGCGTCTCCTCGGGGCCGTCCGGGCTCATGCGTTCGAACGACCACCGATCGCGGACGTCGGGTCGCGGTGGGCCGTTCACCTTGAAGGTCAGCGGCCCGGTGTAGGGACCCTCCGGGCTGGTGTTTCCGAAGTAGATGTAGCGGGCGTAGTTCGGAGCTGCCCCGAAGGTGACGTCCGTCCGCATCGGTCCGCCGCCTGCGCTGTGCCAAACCCAGGGCAGCTGCCACACGGCGTCGAGCGGCGCGGGCAGGCCAGGGAAGCGTGAGGTGGCGGGCACCGGCGGCTGCCAGCTGCCGTGCTCGCGCAGGTGGAGCTGACCCGAGGTGGTGAACACCATCAGCTGATTGAAGTCGTAAGCGTGAAAGACCGTCGCGATGGGGGTGCAAGGAGATGGCGCGTTGGGGCCCGTCCAGGCGTGGCTGAGCGCTTGGGAGGTCCACAGCACGGAGATGGTGTCGAGCCGGTAGAGCCGGACGCTCGTGACGTCATCGATCACGCCGTTGCAGTCGTCGTCCACCCCGTTGCAGGTCTCGAGCTGCGGAGCCTGCTCGCCGATGCAGGCGGACCAGTCGCCGGTCGCTTGGCACTCCTGGATCCCCGCCTTGCAGGGGCCGACGCCCTGCGTCCCCGAGGAGCCGGAGTAGCAAGGCTGGGTGTTGCCCTCGGTGCAGCTGCAGCCCTCATCCACCTCGCCGTCGCAGTCGTCATCCAGCCCGTTGCAGATTTCTTCCGCCGGGTGCACCTCGCCTTCGCAGGCGCCGAACACACCGGCTCGACAGGTGGCCGTCCCTTGGCGACAGGAGCCATGGTCCGCCGTCCCGGCGGGGCCGGAGTAGCACTCCATCACCTCGCCAGTGGTGCAGGCGGGCGCCCAGCCGCCCGAGCCGCCGCCCGCCGTACCGCCGCTGCCCGCAGCGCCACCGGAGCCCGCGGTCCCGCCCGCGCCGCCCGACAAGCCCGGCTTGTTACCCGACTCCGTCTCGCCGCCGCCACACGCCGGGATGACGCCGAGGGTGAGCGCCACCGTGCTCGCTGCTAGCCACCAGGACCGCCTCGATTGAAGGTGCATCACCCCTCATCTTGAGGAGCCTGCCCCCGCGAGTCAAACCGAACGGCGCCTCGACCACAGATGAAGTAGGCGGCTTGCACCGGCATGTCGAGCCACGCCGCGACGCAGCTGTTCGGGTCAGGGGCGCCTCGATGACTCGCGACCTGGATGGCTCGCGGCTCGATGGCGCTGCGTCATACACAGCACCGCAGGGTCATGGTGCTGCAGGGTCATGACGGTGGGCGCGTGGCGATCGCGGGGTATGACGGGGCGCAGCCCTGACTTGGCCGCGCGGCGTGCGACAGGCAAACCCCCTGACCCAACCAAGTCATCGCCCGCAGCGGCGGACCGGAGGGCTGCTCGATCTCGACGTGCGTCAGCGGCAGATGAAGTACGCCACTTGGGCTGGCATGTCGAACCAGGCGTCGCTGCAGCGGTTCGCGTCGGGGGCGCCGGGCGCGGCGAAGTAGGGGTGAGTGGCGGGGTTGTCCCACTTGGTCCACTGGGTAGACTTGTTCATGTGGTAGAGCTTACCGTCAAGGGAGCTGACGAGTATGCCGAAGGTCGTGTCGTTCAGATCCGGGTCGAGGCGCTCGAAGGACCAGTTGTCGCGGATGTTGGGGCGCGGGGGGCCGTTGGCGGAGGGGTTCAGCGACAGTAGGAGCGTCTGCGCCATGGGCTGACCTCGATACTCGTAGTAGGGCGCGTGCGGCGACGAGGAGAAGGTGATGTGTGTTTCCACGTGGGGAGTCCCCGTCCACGCCCAGGGCAGCTGGAACACCGTGTCCAAGACCACGGGCAGGCCCTGGAACCGTGAGCTGGCCGGCACCGGCGCCTGCCAGGTGCTGCCCACCCGCATGTGCAGCTGACCTGACGAGGTGAACACCATCAGCTGGTTGAAGTCGTGGGCGAAGAGCACCGCGGAGATCTCGGTGCACGGCGTTGGCGCGTTGGGCCCGGTCCACGCCTCACGCAGGGGCTGCGAGCTCCAGGTGTTCGCTGGGAAGGCGAGGCGGTAGAGGCGGACGCTGGTGACGTCGTCGATGACGCCGTTGCAGTCGTCGTCGACGCCGTTGCAGGTCTCGACGCTCGGCGCCACCTCGCCATCGCAGATCGGCGACCAGATCCCCGCGGCTTCGCAGGTCTGCATGCCGCTCCTGCACGCCGCGACGCCCTGCGTCCCCGGAGGACCCGAGTAGCACTCCTGGGTGTTGCCCTCGGTGCAGCTACAGCCCTCATCCACCTCCCCATCGCAGTCGTCGTCGAGGCCATTGCAGATCTCGGTGGCCGGGAGCACCTCCCCGTCGCAGGTTTCGCTGTACTTGCCGGCCACACACTGCTGGAGCCCTGACCGGCAGGAGCCGATGTGCTGCGTCCCGTCCAGGCCCGTGTAGCAGTCAGTCACGTCGCCCGAGTTGCACTCGGTGGGCGCCCAGCCGCCGCTGCCCCCGGCGCCGCTGCCTCCCGCGCCGGTCCCCGCGGTGCCCCCACTCCCGGCGACCCCACCGCTGCCCGCGGTGCCGCCGTTGCCCGCCGCGCTACTCCCGCCGCTCCCGCCGTTGCCCGACGCGGCGCCGCCGTCCCCGCCGCACCCAGCGAACGCGCCGAGCGAGAGCCCCGCCACGCACAGACCAACCCACCACCGCGCCGTCCCAAGCATGCTGTGATCTTGAGGGAGCCTCTGGGATGAGTCAATCGGCGCGCGCCGCTGTCTCACTCGAGAGCAGGTGCGCCGGCTCGTCGCGTGGGATCACGCATCGCTCAGCTACGGGCAGATGAAGTACGCGCGCTGAGTTGGCATGTCGAACCACGCGGCGGTGCAGCGGGTGGCGTCGGGCGCGCCGCGTTGGCTGAAGTAAGGGTGACTGCTTGGATGAGGCCAGCTCGTCACCTGGACTGACATATCCATGTGATGGAGCTCGTCGTTCACGAAGTGCACCAGGACCCCCGTGGTGCTGGGCGTGATGGGTGGATCGATGCGCTCGAACGCCCAGCGGTTACGGACGTGCGCCGGGCCCTGGTTGATCAGCTCGGCGAGCGGCGTGTTGCCGTTGCCGTGATACGTGTAGCGGTACGCGATGGGCGAAGATGAGAAGGTGACCTGTGTTTCCGGGGTGGGCGTGCCCAGCCAGGTCCAAGGCAGCTGGTACACGGCGTCGAGCGTCGCTGGCAGCTCTTGGAAGCGCGAGGTGGCGGGCACGGGCGCTCGCCACACGCTGTCCTCACGTAAGTAGAGCTGACCGGTGGTGGTGAACACCATCAGCTGATTGAAGTCGTAGGCGTTGAACACCGTGGCGATCTCGGCGCACGGCGGCGGCGCGTTGGGGCCCGTCCACGCGTTGCTCAGGAGCTGTGAGTCCCAAGTGAGGCCGGGGAACTGGAGGCGATAGAGGTGCACGCTGCTGACGTCGTCGATGACGCCGTTGCAGTCGTCGTCGATGCCGTTGCACACCTCGACGCTCGGCGTCACCTCGCCGGCGCAGGAGGGCGACCACGTGCCGCTCGCTTGGCAAGTCTGGATGCCGCTCTTGCACGCCGCGACGCCCTGGGTGCCCGCGGGGCCGGAGTAGCAAGCCTGGGTGTTGCCCTCGGTGCAGCTGCAGCCTTCATCCACCTCGCCGTCACAGTCGTCGTCGAGGCCATTGCAGATCTCCTCGACTGGCAGCACCTCACCCTCGCAGGTGTCGCTGTACTTGCCGAGCTGGCAGGTGCGCACCCCGGGGCGACACGAGCCGACGATGTCCGTCCCCGGCGGGCCGCTGTAGCAGTCCGTCACGTCCCCCGCGCTGCACTCGGTGGGCGCCCAACCGCCGGTACCACCACCGCTGGTGCCGCTGGTGCCGCTCGTGCCACCGCTACCGCTGGTGCCGCCGTTGCCGCTGGTGCCGCCGCTCTGCCCTGACTGGGTGGCTCCGTCGTCCCCACCGCAGGCGGGGATCAGGCCCAAGCCGATCGCTGCCACACACACACCGACCCACCGGCGCCGTACCCAAAGCATCCCCCGATTTTGAGCGCAGCCTCGAGGCACGTCAATCGCGGTCAAGCTCGCGTCGGTCAGCGGGCCCGTGTTAGGGTGCGGGCCCTTTTGCGGTCATCGCGGGCCCTGTTCTCCTTAGTGAGCCTCCCTGGCGAGCCAATCTGGTGAGCCTCCCTGGCGAGCCCCCCGCGTCGACCGTTGCCCTGAAAACCGTGCAGTGAATGAGGGCCCCTCAGTGCGGGGCGAGGTGGAGATCCATGGAGTCGAGCATCGTCACGAGTGTGTTCCTTCCGTTGGCCCTGGGCATCATCATGCTCGGGCTCGGGCTCAGCCTCACGCTGGCGGACTTCAAGCGGGTGGTGGTGATGCCCAAGGCCATCATCGTGGGCTTGGTGTGTCAGATGCTGATCTTGCCCTTCGTGTGTTACGGCATCGCGAAGGCCGTGGGGCTGCCCCCGGTGCTCGCCGTGGGCCTGATGCTGCTCGCCGCTTCACCCGGCGGCGCCACCGCCAACCTCTTCAGTCACCTCGCCAAGGGCGACGTGGCGCTCAACATCACGCTCACCGCGGTGAACAGCGTGCTGTCGGTGATCAGCCTACCGATCATCGTGAACCTCTCGATGAAGCTCTTCATGCAAGAGAGCGCCACCATCCCCTTGCAGGTGAAGGAGGTGCTGCAGGTGTTCGCGGTGGTGCTGGTGCCCACGGGCATCGGCATGCTGGTGCGCGCGAAGAAGCTGAACCTGGCGCTCCGCATGGAGAAGCCGGTGCGCATCGCCTCCGCGGTGTTCTTGGTGCTGATCATCGCGGCGGCGGTGGCGGGGCAGCGCCAGAACCTGGTGGACTTCTTCAAGCAGGTGGGCATCGCCGCGCTGCTCTTCAACCTCGCGAGCATGGGCCTCGGTTACCTCATCCCGCGGCTCGTGCGGCTGTCCAAGCGGCAGTCGGTGGCGATTGGGATGGAGGTGGGGATCCACAACGGCACCCTCGCGATCGTGATCGCCACGACCTTGCTGAACAACGCCGCGATGTCGATCCCAGCGGCCATCTACAGCCTGATCATGTTCTTCACGGCCGCGGGCTTCGCCTTCATCGTGAACCGCAGCAAGATCGACGAGGAGCCCGCCGCAGGCTAGGGATTTTGGGGGTTGGACGGCACCGCGCCGCGTGCGCCTTCGAGGTCGCCCGACCTTGGGTGACCGCGGCACTGGGTGAGGGCGGGTTTGAAACCCGCCCCTACAAAAGACAGTCGTTTTGACGGTGTAAGAGGCTGCCTGACGTTTCAATCGAGATCTTCCACTTCGCCTCGTAAGAGGCTGCCTGACGTTTCAATCGAGATCTTCCACTTCGCCTTCAGCGCTCGGCGGCGCGGGTGGCTCAGGCGGCTCGGGCGCTGGGGGGGCGGTGGGCTCTTCTGGCGCCGTGTTGGCGGGCGGCTCGGCGGCCCTCGCCAGGGCGGGCTCGGCCTGGTCGAACTGGTAGGCGAGGCCGACGCCGAGCACGAGGGCGCTGGCCTCGTAGCGGCCGGCGTTGATGGTGTGGGTGCGGTCCGGCGGGTTGGCGCGGAGCGGTGAGATGGGCGTGATCTGCGCCTCGTCCACGCCCACGTCCACGGACTGACCGAACACGCGCGCGACCATGGCGTCGAAGCGCCACTTGCCGATGTGCAGGCCGCCGCCGAGCCCCACGGTGATTTTGTCCACGTCCACCGTGGTCACGCTGAGGTACGGCGCGGGGACCGCCGACTTCTCGTACATGATGCCGGCGCGCAGATCGAGCGCGTAGTCAGCGAAGCTGAGCTGATGCTCACCGCCCAGGCGCAGGCTGTACGCGTCCTCGAAGCCGCGCGGCAGCTCGATGTCGCCGATGCGGTACTCCTCCGGGAAGGCCTCCACCCCCACCAGGCGGATGTCCTCCGGCTTCAGCGAGATGGTGTCGTGCGCGCTCCAGTTCTCCCACACGAAGGCGAGCTCGATGCGCGTGTCGGGGAGGCCGCGGTACTCCACGCCGGTGCGGAGGTACCCGGGCAGGTCGAAGGCGACGCGGGCGCTCTGACCTTCCTGGCGCGCGTCGTCGAACAGCGGTGAGCTAGGGAGCCTGACCTTCACGTCAGCTGACGAACGGATCCAAAACGGCAAGTGGTAGGAGGCGCCGAAGCGGAGGTCCTCACTGGGGACGAAGGTGAGGCCCAGCACGCCGCTCGGCGCGATGATGGGGCCGACGGCGAGCTTGGTGATGGCGTCGAAGTCGGGCTGCTCGGGCGCGCAGATGAAGCGATCCGGGACGCAGCTCGAGAACGCGACGCTGGTCTCGAAGGAGCCGCCCAGCACCTCCACGCCGACACCGAGCGCCAGCTCGTCGATGGGGCGATACGAGGCGTAGGCGCCGACGATGGCGAGCGCGGAGCCATCCAGCGAGATGAGGGAGTAGCGCTGGGGCGCGGGGCGCCCGCCGCCCACCGTCTCCGGGTAGCTCGTGATCGCGGCGTAGGGCGCCCAGGCGCCGAGCGCGAAGTTGAAGCGCTCGGTGCCGAGCGGATCGGCGTAGACCACGGTGGGGATGGGGACGAGGGGGCTCGTGCCCTCCACCGGCTCGAAGGTGCGAACGAAGCGTTGCCCGGTGGGCTCGCCGGTGTTGGGGTCGGTCTGCTCGAGCCGGGCCTTGCGTTGGTAAGTGCCGCTGTAGTTCAGCCAGGCGGCGTCGAGCAGCAGCTGGTTGCCGGTGAAGGCGAGGCCGGCCGGGTTGTAGTAGACGGAGGCGGCATCGTCAGCCCCCGCGACCATCGCGCCGCCGCGCGCGAGCCCACGCACCCCGCGGTCGGAGAAGTAGAGCCCCGCGGCCCCTGCCTGGCTGCTCGCGAGGAGCCCCGCGGCGATCAGGGCGCCGGCGAGCGCCGTTCGGCGGCGCCGATGGGGATGACTGTGCGCTGGAGCGCTGCTACCTAGGGGCACGGCTTCAGCCACCGTTCCTGCCGCGCACGATCTCGAAGAACTGCTCCATGCCGCGCTGCTCGCTCAGCATGAAATCCCTGAGCACCCCGAACACCGCGGCGAAGTCCTGGGGGTCGAGCGGCGCGTCACCCTCCGCGGCGTCGATGCGGTTCACCTCGGCCAGGGTGTCCATGAACACGTCGATGGGCGTCAGGCTGTCCTCCGAGCCGGGGTCGAGCGGCGTCACCAGGTTCCGCAGGATGCGATCGAGCATGCGGTAACGGTCGTAGGGGTTGGGGGTGGCCTCACCGTTCACCACGGGCTCTTCGGTCAAGGCGCGGGCGAAGGCCAGCGCGCGATCCACCGCGCCAGGGCGCGGGCCGCCGCTGTCGCTCGTGAGCTGTGGGGAGGCTGCCCAGGAGATGGCGTTGTAGATGGGCGGCATCCGCTCGTCGTCACCCAGGAGTTGCAGCAGATCGCTCAGCGAGGTGCGGGTGGAGGTGAGCGCGTCGTTGCCGCTCTCCGAGCGCAGCAGGTAGTGAAGCAAGCTGACGAGCGCGGTGCGCGTCTCCTCCTCCTCGCTCAGCTGGTCGATGAGGTGCATCACGGTGCCGAAGGTGGGCCCGCTGAAGGTCTCCCCGGCGCGCTCCGCCATCTCGCGTGTGCCCCAGGCGCAGGGGGAGCCGCCGGCCTCCCGCGTGGGGCACTGGGCGTTGGTCTGCTGCCTCAGCACCTGGATCAAGGTGGGCGCGGCCTTGGGCGTGGCGGTGTTCCTGAAGCGCGAGTTGGCGCCGGTGCCCTCGATGGTGAGGAAGGTGTCCACCAAAGTGGAGCGGGCGCGGCGCCAGGGCTCGCGCCGGACGCTGTTCGCCATCTCGTCGTCGAAGCGCCGCATGGTGCTCGCGAACAGCTCGAACGGCGTGAGCGGCGTATTGGGGCGTGAGCCATCGCTGAAGCTCGTGGTGCGGCGGCCCTGACGGTCGCGCAGCTGCACGGAGTTTGCGTACTCGGTGTCGAGCAGCGCCAGCCCCAGCTCACGCAGCAGCGTGACGCCATCCACCCGGCGGCCGCTGCGGGTGTCGTCCACCTCCAGGCTCTCGAGCACCTCCGAGAGGCGCGCCAGCGCCGGCAGCAAATCCGAGCGGAAAATCTCGGCGAGGATCGGCTCGTAGGCGTTGAGCCCGCTCTCGGCGCAATACTTGGGGTTGTAGTTCGGCGCGTCGCGCTCCCAAGTGCCCGTCTTCGAGCACTCCGGGCCGTGACGCGGGCTCGGCCAGTGCCGATACAAGACGCCGATCAGCTCCAGGAACAGCTCGCCGTTCTCCTCCGGGTCGTCGAAGGCTTGGAGCACCGGCGCGATGCCGGTGTAGAACTGGTGCTTTTCCCACGTGAAAATGGCGCCGCGGCCGCGCAGCCGCAGCAGATCGTTCGCGTTGCTCAGGCTACAGTCGGCGAGGTCCAGGTTGTGCGCGGCGTTGCGCCGCGTGGGGCACACCCGGGTGCTGATCGGGTCGATGAGGCTGCTGATGAAGCGGTTGGTGTCCGCCGCGCTGCTGCTCGTGCCAATGAACGGATCTTCGTCAGGCAAGCGACCCCCGAAGGCGGGGCCGAACTTGTCGCTGGTGGTGCCGAAGAACACCAGGCGATTGAAGGCTTGCGGTGTGGGGTTGAGGCTCATCCCCTGGATGCGGCTCGACTGCTCGAACACCTGATCCACGCTGACGATGCCGCTGGCGAGGTTCATGATGCCGCTCAGCAGGCGATCTTCGATCTCCATCAGGCCCTCGGGCGGCCGCGGGTCGCCGTAGTGGTCGATCAAGGAGTCGAGGTACACGAGGCCAATGTCGCGGATCCTGAGCAGCTCGCACTCCTGGTAACCCGAGCCGATCAGCGGCCACGCCACGTCGATGCCGAGCAGCTTCACCCGCACCTTCGCCCCCGGGCGATTACAGGCGTTCACGCCGCTCATGTCGTGGATGATTTGCAGCGCCTGGTACCACTGGCTCTGGTTGCCGACGGTGTCCGGCTGACTGCGATCGACAGGCACCTGGATCGGCTCGTGGGTGTCGCCGGTGCTGAGGTTCTGCAGCGTGCTGCTGTTCAGGTCGCGCGGGTCGTAGGTGGTGCGGTCCGCGTAGGTGTTGAAGTTCGCCAGCGCGGTGGTGAGGTGGTTCAGTACGTTCGGATGACGGAGTGAGGTGAGCACGCGGCGGAGCAGCCCCTCGTTCCGGAGCACCTTCACCACCACCGGGATCAGCTCGTCCCAGAAGGTGCTCTCCCGCGCGAGCTGCACCTCCGGGTGGCGGTTGCTCACCTCACGCGCGTGCAGCGCGGCGCCGATCATCCGCGCGAGGTCCGCCTCGTGCTCCGCGAACAGCTGCTCCGCGAGCTTCAACCAGCCGTCGCTCCGGGGGTGCGCGAGCACCTGGCCCACGGCGTGGATCAAGTCGAGCAGCGGGGAATTCGTCGTGTCGAAGCCCAGGTGCTCACCGCCTTCGGCCCACGGGGCAGGCACCCTGACGGGCTCGCCGTACAAGAGGTGCGCGCCGCGCAGCAGGTCGATGATGGTGCTGCCGCGGGTGGAGGTGGGGTCCGGATCGATCAGCGGCTCCAGATCGCGCGTGAGGGCGGCGGTGAGGGTGCGGCTGGTGTCCACGTATTGGTAAACGGGCTGACCATTTGCGGTGAGCGCGCGGCCGAAGCCGTCCGGCGCGGTGAAGCGCTCGGCGCCGGGCACCACGAACGGCGGATCCACCGCCGCGGGGCCGCTCGGGCCGAGCAGTCGCCCCAGGGCGTCCACGTCCGGGCTGCCGTCGCCGTCTTGATCGATGAACACCGAGCCCAAGAGGCTTGGGTTGGGCAGGGCCATGCCGCGGGAGTCGCGCTGCACCAGGTAGCTCGGCGTCGCCGCGGCGCGACCGAAGCTCGGGTCCTCACTGAGGAGCGCGGCGCGCGCGACCTCCAGCTTGGTGCGCGGGCGGTTCAGCGCCTGGCGCGAGGCGTCGAGCTGGAGCGGCGCGGGCAGCGGCTCGGCCACCGACGTCGCGAGCTCGTGCTCCGTCATGCCGAGCACGTCTTGCATGGGATCGTAGAGGCGCCCGCCGGGCTCGAGGTGGGGCAGCGTGGCCTGCGCCAGCTGGCGCAGCTCAGGGTAGGCGAGGGTGGGGCGCAGCGCGCCGAGCGCGACGCGGGCGGGGCGGTAGCCCTGGCGCCCGGAGATGCTGGCCAGGGCGGTCTGCGCGGCGGTGGCGCGCGCGTCGAGCGCGGGGTCCGTCGGGAGGTGGTCAGTGTCCCGACCCGATCCAGCGAGCCCCGCGAACAGCCGGCCGGCGGCGCGCGTCACGCTGGGGAGCGCGTCCTCCTGCGCGGGCTCTTCGATGGGGTTCGCGTCGTAGAGCGGGGCGATGCCCTTCAAGAACCGGCTCAGCGCCACGTGGCCCGCCACCTGCTCGCCGGTCCACGGATCTTGGATGGTTTCCGCAGGGAAAGTCGCGTTGATGGATCGGATCAGCTGCGGCCGCCGCTGGGCCAGCGCCTCGAGCTTGCTGATGGCGAGCGCGCGCGTCAGCGCGGCGCTGCCTTGCACCACCCCCAGGTAGCGCTCGTCGACGGTGTCCCCGTATTGCCCTGCGGAATTGATGTTGCAGATCGAGCGGTAGGAGAAGCCCTCCAGGTCCTCCGTGAGCGCGGCGGCGCCCACGCGGTTACACAGCGCGGAGTAGACGTCGTCCCCCAAGGTGGAGGCGGGCGCGGGCTTGCGCGTGTCGTCGAACTCGGAGCACGACGGCGCCAGCAAGAAGGCGCAGCCAAGGGCGAACAGCGAGCGTTTGGGAGGGGAGCGTCGGGGGGAGCGGCGAGGAGTGGAGGGAGCAGCTCGTCGTTTGTCCCGTGCCATGATGTCGCAGTGTATCCGCCGCGTGTCCGGCTTGGGTCGAGAATCGGCCAGGGGACCTGAAGGAGGTGGCAGCGGCTGCATGCCGCGCTGCGGCATGGTGCGGTAGGGTGACTACCCGTCCAACCCCCTCCCGAGCTAGAAGCCGTGGTGAGTGCGCTGAAGGTGAGGGCGGTTTGAGACCCGTCCTTACGACTGCAAGGTGAGCGCTGGGTGGAGGTGTGAAGGTGACGTGAGCAGCGCTGGGTGGCTCGGCGGTGGTGTCGAGGTGGCGTGTGAGGTGCTCTGCGGTGATGTGAGCGGTTCTGCGTTGGTGTAGGCGGGCCGGAAGCGCTGGGTGATGACGGCGCCGTAGCCAGGCCGCGCGGGAGGTGGCAGAACCGCCCGATGCCGAACCAAGACCTCGTGGCGATCGTGCTGGCCGCTGGGAGAGGGACGCGCATGAAGAGCGCGCTCAGCAAGGTGCTGCACCCGGCGGCGGGGCGGCCGCTGGTGCACTTCCCGGTGCGGGCGGCGCTGGCCGCGGGCGCGTCGCGGGTGGTGGTGGTGGTCAGTCCAGAGAACCATGACTCCATCGCGGCCTACTTGAGCGGCGCGTTCGGTCGCGAGCGGGTCCGCTTCGCGGTGCAAGATCCGCCGCGCGGCACGGGGGACGCCGCGCGCGTGGGCCTCACGAGCGCGCGTTCGCCGTCGCGGGTCGCGATCCTGTGCGGTGACACGCCGCTGGTGCGCGCGGAGGACATCCAGGCGCTAGTCAGCGCGCTGGACCATACGCCGGGCGCGGAGCTCAGCTTCATGACCTGCACGCTGAGCGAGCCGGGCAGCTATGGCCGCGTGCTGCGTGATCAGGCGGGGGAGGTGCGGGCGATCCGCGAAGCGAAAGATCTCGAGAGCGCGGAGGAGGCGCGGATCCAGGAGGTGAACGCGGGGGTGTACGCCGCGCACGCTCCGTTCCTGAGTCAAGCGCTGGAGGGCCTGCGCGCCGACAATGCGCAGGGGGAGCTGTACCTCACGGACGTCATCGCGGCGGCGGCGGCGCGCGGTGGGGCGCTCGGCGTGGCGGGCTCGGAGGAGGCGATGCTCGGCGTGAACGACCGCGCGGATCTGGCCGAGGCCGAGCGGCGCTTGTATCAGCGCATCGCGGTGCAGCACGGGCGCGCGGGGGTGACGGTGCGCGGCGCGCCGCGCATCGACGACACGGTGACCATCGCCTCCGGCGCCATCATCGATGATGGAGTGAGCCTGCGTGGCCGCACGGAGGTTGCTGAGGGGGCGATGGTGGACGTGGGCTGCGTGGTGACCGACTCGAAGATCGGTGAGAACGCCATGCTGAAGCCTTACAGCGTGGTGATCGGCAGCGTGGTGGGTGAGTGGGCGGAGGTGGGCCCCTTCGCGCACCTCAGGCCCGAGACGCAGCTCGATGAGAAGGCGCGCGTCGGCAACTTCGTCGAGGTGAAGAAGACGCGGCTCCGGCGCGGCGCCAAAGCCAGCCACCTGAGTTACTTGGGTGACGGCGACATCGGCGAAAACGCCAACATCGGCGCCGGCACCATCTTTTGCAATTACGATGGCTTCAAGAAGCACCGCACGGTGATCGGCGCGAACGCCTTCATCGGCAGCGATAGTCAGCTGGTAGCACCCGTCACGGTCGCCCCCGGCGCTTACGTCGCCACCGGCACCACGGTGACGAGCGACGTCCCCGAAGACGCCCTGGCCATCTCCCGCGTGAAGCAGGAGAACAAACCCGGCTACTCCAAGCGCCTCAAAGCCCGCCTCCAAGCCGTAGCGCGCGAAGAGACGGAGAAGCTGAAAGTAGACGGGACGAAGTAGGGTGGGTGCCGTCAGCCATGCCGACTTTACGCGCAGCGCGCTGCAAGGGCGCCAAGGGGCATAGCCGCGGGTTTTGTGGGTTGGTAGAGCCGGGTCAGTGGCGTGCGGTGACGCAGTCGGTGGGCGGCACGGCGACTGCGGCGGCTTGAGCTACCAACCCACCCCCCCAAAAAACACGGCAGTTTAGTCGATGAAGTTCTGACGCCGCTCGCTTCTGCGCAGTGAGCAATGGCTCAGTGCGCCCCCCTGCCAAGCTAGGACTTTTGGGGGTTGGTAGAGCCGGTCGTCGGCGCGCGGTGACACAGTCGGCGGGTGGGCTAAGTCAAAGCAATTCCCAGCAAGGACCGTAGCTCGAGGTAGTCCTCGCTCACGGACCACAGCCGGAGGCCATCCACCCGGAACGCCGTTGCCTCATCACCGAGGTCGAAGCCTCCTCGGATGCTGTGTATCGCTTGCACCAGGTCGTTACTGAACAGCAGGCCGACGCGGTCAGCTGTCATGTCAACGTTCCTGAGCCAAGTCGTGATGTCGAGCGACTCCGGGGTGCAGGAGCCGGCCTGCTCGCGAATGTCCGCGCGCTCATCCGGATCGATCTGCTTCTCCAGTGTGGCAAGCTCCAGGGGATTCAGGCCACCGACTGGCTCGCCGCGGGAGAGGCTCAGCGCCGCGTGGACCCAGCGGCGCAGCTCGGGCTCGGAGCGCACCAAGGGGCGCGCGTAGTGCCCAGGCAGCAGGTAGCTGGTGTACCACCCAGCCAGGAAGGCGGCCTCGCTCGGGCTGGTGACGCGAGACGTCTCAGCGCCGACGCCGATCGTCGGATTATCCCCGTGGATAAAGAACAGGGGGCGAGGGACCCCAGCGTGTTGATAGACGGGGTGGAGCTGGAGGCCCAGGAGCTGCGCTGCCTCCGTCAGCAGGGAGTGGCGAGCGGGGTCCACCCGATGGGCGTCGGTGTAGCCGAGGGACGCGGTGGGGCGCCCATAGCGCTCCAGCAGGGCTGGGATCAGGTAGTCGACGATCGTGGTGAGCACGCGATCGGTGAGGAGCACGCGGTCACGCAGGAGGTCGGCTGTGATCGTACCTAGGGGTGGCCTGGTGCCTCTAGCGCGATGCGTCTCGTAGAAGGCGCGCTCTCTTTCATCTGCTGCGTTCAGCGTCGTCAGCGCCTGGCAGGCTGTCCACATGGCGTCGGTACGCTTGGCGTGGAAGTGAGCGAGGCGTAGCGCCTGGTAGCCTTCCGGGTTATTCGGGTACCTGACCATCAATGCTCGCGCGTCTTGGAGCGCCTGGGCTCGAGCGAGGTGGCGCCGCGCGTTGCTGCGGATCTGGTGCACGTAGGTGGCGTTGAAGGTGAGGCCCCACTCAGCGCCTGCCTCGACCATGGTCTCAGGCTCGAGCTCGTCTAGCGCGAGGATGAACGTCGTCGCGGTGAGCTTCTTCGGCCTGCCGTCCTTGCGCTTCGGGATAGGGAAGTAAATTCTGGCGCGCGTGGAGCCCACGTAGAAGATCCGCCCGGCTTCGGTCAGTCGTTGAACTGCGCTACGCCACTCCGTCGGCTCTAGCCCGAGCGCCTGTCGCGCCTCCCTGGCCCTGGTGCCGGGATTCTTCTGGATGAACTCGAAGATCTGCTCCGCCTGTGCCTCGATCTCCTCGCTCGACTTGCGCGTGCGCCTGATCTCCTCTTCATCCCCCGCGCCCTCGTTGTCGCCGCCCTCATCGTCGATCGCGGGTGGCGGGATGATGGGCGCGCCCTCCTCGTCGTTCTCGTTCTCGTCGTCGTCGTTCTCGTTGAGCTCGGAGGCGGCGTCTGAGGCTGAGTCCTCGTCTGACGCGGGTTCACCCAACGCTGCCCAGTCGTAGGCGTGCTCTTGGGTTGGCGCAGCGAGTGGATCGACCTCCGGGCCATCGACCACCGGCGCGATGAACTCACCGCTCGGGGTGCTCGTGGGGGAAGGCGGAGCCGCCAGGAAATCTACATCGGTGTCCGCGCTAGCCTGGAGCCGCGCCACGCTGCGATCGTGTGTGGCCATCGCCGCTCGGTAGCCGACCTCATAGCCACGCACGAGCGCCGCGGTGAGCTGGGGGCGTAGGGCTTGGCGTAGCTGCTCCCGGCTGGTGCGTTGCTGGTGCAGCGCGTCCTCGACGGCGTCCAGGACGCCGTCCTCATGGTCATCAACGACACCGAGGAGCTGCGCCTCACTCATCTGCGGGCCCTCCTTCGGCGGCCAGCGCCTCCACCAGCTCTCGCGCGAGCAGCCGCGTGGTCTCCTTGCCGCCGCCGCCGGCGCGCTCTCGCCAGCGCCCCGCCGTTTCAAAGCGGACCGCGCCGATCTGCGAGCGCCAAGGCTCCATCAACGCCGCCATGGCCTCCCTGGGCGCCTGGCCTCCCTGTAGCTGCGCGAACACCCGCCGCAGCACCTCGTGGGACGCTTGGATGAGCGCGCGCAACGCCAGCGCGCTGTGGGTGGAGTAGCCAGGCTGGCCCCAGCCGCCCTGGAACACGTCCTGCGCGATCTGAAAATACTCGTTGTAGAGCCCGGCCACACCCTGCTCGTACTGGCTGAGCCAGCCGGCCTCTGCGGCGTCCTTCCGGGTTGCTTCGACGGTCCTACGAAGCTCCTGCGCGATGCCTGCCTGTGCGATGCGCCCAGAACCCACGCCGAGCATTTTGATTTCCCCGCGGAGCGCCGACGCAGCGTCCTCGTTCAAGGTCCTGATGATGTCGTGCACCTCAGCGTCACGCTCATCCCGAAACAGCTGACGTCCGCTCAGGCTCAGTAGCAAAGAGGGGTTCAAGCGCGTGTGCTTGGAGTTGATGGTCACGAACATCTCGACGATGGCCGCGGGGGACAGGCCCACGAACAGCACCGCGGGGATTTGCAGATCCCGCACCTTCGCCTTGGTGGCCTCATCCAGCTGAGTGGAGGCGAGCAGAGCGCACATGGCCAGCAGGCGATGCTGCCCGTCGAGCACACGGAGCGAGGGTTCGTCATCATCCATGACCAGGTTCCCCACGAACGGGCTCATGCCCTCAGCGTGGAAGGCGACCGGCTCGTCGGTCGTCAGCAGCACGGCGCCGGGCAGGGGCGGCAGCTGCCCGCTCTCCAGCACCCCCAGCACATAGTCTGCGATCTCCCCGAGCTTCTTCTTGAGGATGGGGCGCTGATAGGCCTCGTCCTTCTCCTCGATGCGGCCTTCAATGTCAGCCCAGTTGACGAGCGACGCCTTGCGGCTGGAGGCGCGCCGCTTGGGGGCGGACTCATCCCCCAGGACCTCGAACCGGACCAGGCGCTCGACGTCCTGAGCCACCAAGTTGACGAGGTAGATGGTCTGGGAGGACTGCTGCACTTTGAGCGCGGGGAACAGACGTGGTGCCATGGACGCGAAGCTCCTGATGCCTGGGAGGTTTCGGAGCGCGCCACAACCAGCGAGCCCGAAGAAAGGGGCTCAGGGTAGATCCATCCCTTCGCCTTCACAACCGCCCATCCGTGCAGCCACGCCGAGAGGGCGCTGTGAGGCAGCTACGGCGCTGCTGTGAGTGCGCGGGGGGGCGTGCAAGGTGCCGCGAGGCGCGTGGTTAGGGTGCCCACCTGCCCAGTGGGGGATTGGGGGTTGGTAGCGCCAGGTCGCGGCGCGCGGTGACGCAGTCGGTGGCCGGCCCAGTCAGCTAAGCGCTCGCCGTCACCTTCAACCCGACGATCGCCACGAGCAGGAGCCCAATGAAGGCGATACGTAGCGGTGGCATCGGCTCGTTGAAGAGCACCGCCCCACCGATCGTGGTGCCCAGCACCCCAATCCCCACCCAAATGGCGTAGGCGGTGCCGATGGGCAACGTACGCACCGCGCGGCCGAGCAGCACCATGCTCAGCACGATGGCCGCGCCGGTGATGACGCTCGGCACGAGCCGCGTGAAACCCTGCGTGAGCTTGAGCCCCAACGACCAAACCACCTCGAGCAACCCAGCGACGATCAAAACAAACCAAGCCATGTGGATCTCCTCCACGGCCCGTCGTGCTTGCCTGGTACGGGTCGCCCTCGTCAGGGCTCGAAATGAGCGAGGGGCAGTGTAGGACGCGAGTTTCGGCATCGCAAGGGTGCGGGCGCGGTGCGGCTGGGATGGGTGCGATGCGGGTGCTGTGTGGTCAGGCGTAGGAGCCCGATGAGCGAGCCTGGCCAGAGAGTCCGCTTCGCGAGCCTGCCGTGTGAGCTCACGCTGTGGGCTCCTTGAAGCGCGAGGCGCGGCGATCCCGCGCGCCGCTCCGCTGCATGGCTCAGTCACGTTTTGCCCGCCGCAGCGCGCTGCGTCATCGTGACGCGCTCGAGCACACGGGCTGCAGCTGCGTGGAGCACAAGGTAGGACAACCTGCGAGCGAAATGAGCGCGCGACCAAAACAGGTGTTGAGCCTTACGGCGTGCGCCTGGTACGGTCGGGTGTTTGGGGCCTGATGTCGCTGCAATTCGCTACATTTGTTGAGACTTTCGCTGGTTTCATCGGCGCGTGCCAGCAGCGCATTGGCGCCTGGCGGCGGGAACCTGACGGTGGATGCAGGGCTCGCACGATGATGGGTGAGGGAGGCTGCTGTGGCAGGTAGCTCGCAACGCGAGTTTGCAGAGTGGTTCGCGCGCTTCGCGTCAGCTCAGGGGGGTGCAGCGATGAAGCCGCGCGAGTGGCAGGCGGCGCTCGCCCGGGACGAGGAGCCGCGCTCGCGTGTGATCCGGATCCCAACGGGTTACGGGAAGACGCTCGGGGTACTTGGGGCTTGGCTCTATCACCGTGTCGAGCGCAATGATGAGCGGTGGCCCCGGCGCCTCGTCTGGACGCTGCCAATGCGCGTACTCGTTGAGCAGACCGCCGACGAGGTGCGAAGGTGCCTCGAACGCCTGCAGCTGCTCTGGCAGCCTGACGAGGACCATCAAGGTAAGGTGGGCGTCCACCTCCTCATGGGAGGTGCTGACCCTGGCGGCGAGTGGAACCTCTACCCTGAGGAGAGCGCGGTCTTCATCGCGACGCAGGATATGGCCCTCTCACGCGCTCTGAACCGTGGCTATGGTGCACCTCGTGCTCGCTGGCCAATGGAGTTTGGTCTCCTCAGCCACGATGCGCTGTGGGTGCTCGATGAGGTTCAGCTCATGGATGTTGGCCTCGCAACCAGCGCCCAGCTCCAGGCTTTCTGTGACGATGACGCGGCAGCTGGGCGCTCGCTAAAGCCGAGGTTGAGCTGGTGGATGAGCGCAACGCTCCAGCCCGATTGGTTGAAGAGCGTGGATACCGTGAACCACCACCCTATGTGGACGGCGAGCCCCACGGAGCTCACCGCCAGTGCGCTCGGCGCTGGCCTCGCGACCATCAAGAAGGCGCTCAGTATCCAGCAGATCGAAGCCATCAACCACGGTGCGTTCGCGAAGGTGGTCAAGGAGGCTCACGAGAAGGCGCCAGCCAGTGGCGAGCACGGGCGGATCACGCTAGTTGTTTGCAACACGGTTGACCGGGCCAACCGCACCTATGAGGCGCTCGAGAAGCTAGGCGTGACGACTGATCTGCGGCTGGTTCACAGCCGCTTCCGGCCACGTGAGCGAGAGGGTTGGAAGACAGCCTTCCTTGGCAGGGAAGCGTGCAAGCAGGGGGTGGATCGCATCATCGTCGCGACGCAGGTCGTCGAGGCTGGCGTGGACATCAGCGCGACCACTCTCGTCACGGAGCTCGCTCCGTGGTCGAGCCTCGTGCAGCGTTTTGGTCGTTGCGCTCGCTATGGCGGCTCGGGGAGCGTGGTGGTGATCGACCGAGGTCGTGACGAGAAGACTGCGCCTCCGTATTCCCCCGAGGAGCTCGAGGCAGCACAGGGAGCGATCGATACTCTGGCGGCGAAGGTGAAGGACGTCGGCATCGCCAGCATCGAGGACTTCGAGCGTGAGCTAACCGATGGCGGGCGGAAGGAGCTCTATCCCTATCAGCCCAAGCAGCTCCTCTTGCGTCGTGAGCTGGAAGAGCTCTTCAATACAACCCCTGACCTGACTGGTGCAGACATCGATGTTAGCTCCTTCATCCGCAGCGGCGAAGAGCGAGACGTGTCAGTGTTCTGGCTCGAGGTGCCGTCAGCCAAGAAGGGAGAACCCATCCCTCGACCCTCAGATAGGCGTCGGCCTTCGCGGGAGGAGCTGTGTGGAGTGCCCTTCCTTGCCGCGCGCGATTGGCTTTGTGGCAAGGAGACGAAGACGAAGCCGGCGCCGCGCCTCCTGCCATCGCGTCGCGCCTGGGTTTGGGACTGGATCGAGGGCAAGTGGGAGATCGCAGAGCGGGCGGCGCTCATTCCTGGAACCGTGGTCTGCGTTGCCGCGGATACGGGAGGCTACCGTGAAGACCGAGGCTTCGATGCTGAGTCGAAATCGAAGGTGATGACGCTCGACTCACCATCACCTGAGGCACAGGACGCGGCTGATGACCTGGAAGACACCGAGGCACTGAGCATCACGACCGCCTATAAGACGATCGCAACCCACAACGCCGAGGTGGGAAACCTTGCGGCGCGGATCGCCGCGGCTCTCGTCCCCGGGCGGTTCGCCGAGCTGGTCGAGCTTGCCGGGCGTTGGCATGACCTCGGCAAAGCGCATTCAGCGTTCCAGGCCGTGATCGAAGAACGTGGCGCTTACCAGACTCGCGTCGATCTCGCGAAGGCGCCCGATGGTACGTGGCAGAGACCCTGCCGGTATCGGAGCAAGGACGGTGAAGAGCGGCGCGGCTTTCGCCACGAGCTGGCGAGTTGCCTCGCCCTCTTCGCGGTGCTCCAGCGATACGAGCCCACGCATGCCGCGCTATTGGGACCGTGGGCTGAGGCGCTAGTGCTCATCGGTGAAGGTGAGGCGCCCGTACCCGCCACGGACGGTTCGACACCGACCGAGCTCGAAGAGCGGGTGCTCGCGTGCACCGCTGAGGAGTTCGATCTCCTCGCCTACTTGGTCCTCTCGCATCATGGGAAGGTGCGTGTTGCCCTACACGCAGGGCCCAAGGACCAGGAGTACGTTGCGCGTGACGGACGTGGTCTGCCGATCCGAGGGGTTCGCGACGGTGATATCTTGCCGGCGGTCTCGCTCGATGGGGTGAGTTCGCTCCCCGAGCTCTCACTCACGCTCGCTCCGGCCACGCTCGGCCTCTCGTCGATCACGGGTAGGAGCTGGCGCGACCGGACGGCAGCGCTCCTTCGTGCGCGCGGACCCGGTTCGCTCGCCTACCTTGAAGCGCTGCTCATTTCGGCGGATCGGCGCGGGTCCAAGCTCAAGACGTCTGACCCACTGCTTGCAGAGTCATCTGGAGACGCGTCATGACGGTCCATCTTCACCACCTCCGTGGCTGCGCCCCGACCCCGCTCGCGCACTACCTCAAGGCGATCGGGATCCTGAGGATCGTCGCGCAGCAAAAGGATCCCGAAGTCCGCGGCTTCTGGCGCGACCAACATTTCTGCTTGCTCACTGTGCTCAGTAAGGCGGAGCTGGAAGCGTTTTTCCTTGAGGAGTATGCGCCGACGCCGTTCCTGTCGCCTTGGAATAAGGGGTCTGGCTTCTATGCAGCGAATGACAAGGGTCTCGCCCCCGTTGAGCGCTCACGCGCGCCTCGGTTCGAAGCGTTCCGTCGAGGGATCCTCGAAGCTCGCGTCCCGCTGGAGGCCATCACCAACGCAGACGCGGAAGTTCGGCGGCTCAAAGATCAAACGAAGGTGAAGAAGGGGGCGAAGCCAGCCCGGTCAAAGAATGACCCAGACTACAAGCGGGAGTTGGCTGCCGCTGAACGCGAGTTCAAACGGCTCAAGGCGGACCTCTACGAGCCTTTCGCCTTGGCGTGGCGAGGGCCTCACCGCGATTGGATGGACGCTGCGATGGTCTTGTCTCCCGAGGGAGAGCCCTCTTGGCCCGCGCTACTTGGGACGGGCGGTAACGATGGGCGGCTCGATTTCACCAACACTGCGATGCAGCGTCTGGGGGACTTGTTCGATCTAGATTCGGAGAAGGGGACTCCAGTTCCCGCAGCGAAATCCTTGCTGAGGACAGCGCTCTTCGAGATACCGTCGGCCGCCTTGCTAGACGCAGCGGTTGGACAGTTCCTACCAGGATCGGCGGGTGGTGCGAATGGCACGACGGGTCCAGACGCAGGGAGCCGGATTAACCCATGGGATTTCGTGCTGATGCTTGAGGGTGCCATCGCGTTTCGTGGACAAGCAACGCGGAGGCTGGGGGTGCGGGAGAGCATGCAGGCGGCGATCCCCTTTGCTGTGACCTCGCAAGCTGTTGGGCATGCAACGCGAGGAGGCGAAAAAGATCTCCGGGGCGAGCAGTGGATGCCGTTTTGGGAGCACCCCGCGAGCTGGGAGGACGTGAGCGCGCTCTTTGGAGAGGGGCGCGCGCAGGTGGGTCGGTCGTCAGCGCGCCGCCCGCTTGATTTCGCCAGAGCAATCGCGAGGCTTGGCGTCAGCCGAGGGCTTGCCGGATTTGTTCGGTATGGCTACCTCGAGCGTAATGGCCAGAGCAACCTTGCAGTTCCCCTCGGGCGAATCGCCGTTGCTGCTCACCCTCGCGCTCGACTGATCGATGAGATCAGCGGATGGCTCGATCGTCTCGAGCGGGAGGCGCGAGACGCGCCTGCGAGGTTCTCCGTAGCGGTTGATGGGCTTACAGATGCGGTGTTCGACGTGCTCACGAGAGATGCTGAGCCAGCGCGCTGGCAGTCAGTGCTCGTGGCTATCAATGGAGTCGAGCGAGCCCAAGCAAGTGGTACTGCCTTCAAGATCGGGCCGTGTCCGCGGTTGTCTTCACTTTGGCTGGCCGCCGCGGGAGATGAGTCTCCCGAGTGGCGGCTCGCCCTCGCTCTCGGGAGTGCGGCGAGGAGGTACAAGGAAGGGCGTCCCTTCGATTCCGTGCGTGCACACGCGCTACCGCTCAACCCGAAGAAGAGCTGGAGCTACGCGGTTGGTGCCGACAAGCGACTGCTGAACGATTCGCGCGTGGTGATGACTGGTCGTGACCCGGTGAACGACCTCATTTCTCTGGTTGATCGGCGGCTTGTCGAGGCCTCCCAGAGGGGAAGCCGTACGCTCCCCCTGGTTGCACAGGATGGTGCGGGTGCCAGACTTGCCGACCTGTCGCTGTTTCTAGCTGGCGAAGTCGATGTAGAGCGCGTCGTGACGCTTGGGCGCACCTTGATGGCGCTCGACTGGGCGCAGGTACGGCTACCTCGCGTGAGCATCAATGTGCATGACGATCGACCCGATGAGGCGTGGGAAGCGTTACGCTTGTGTACGCTCCCATTCGATATTCATCGACAAGCTATCGCCGCTGAGCCTGCAATGGTCAGGCGGCTTGCGGGTGGTGACGTCCCGGGTGCTGTCGAGTTCGCGCTGCGTCGTCTCCGCGCTTCGGGCTTCCGTCCACCGCTAGCTGTCGCGACCGCCGACCCAGCTACGGCTCGGCGCTGGGCCGCCGCGCTAGCCTTCCCCATCAACCCTGTCGTCGCTGCTGCGATGGCTGACCGTTTTGAGAACCCAACCGCCAGGGAGACCGCATGACCCAGATTGACCTCAGCAAACTCAATGAAGCCTCCCGTCTGCTCTTCTCGATCGAGCTGCGGCCGCTACAGGGCGATCGCTTTCAGCCGACGGGCTTCCCGAGTCTAGGAGCCGCAACCTACCAAACGAAGGAGGGTCAGAAGCTGCTCGTGGAGTCCGCGCAGAGTATGGCGAACCGCCTCGAGGAGACTGTTTGGGACGCCGTGAATAATAAGCCGGTTCCGGCGCTTGATGGCATCAGTCACGTGACGGTCAGAAGGGGCAAAGAGTTCCTCACGGATACCATGCTCGAATCTCATCGTCTGAATAGCCCCTATATTTTGGAAGAAAAGGACTCGGCGTTCGTCAAGGATCTGAAGAAGGAGCTTGGGACGCTCGAGAACGGACCGATTAACCGTAAGGTGCTCGCCGGGGTGCTGCTCAAGTATGACGTCGGGAGCTTGCTTCATGGCGTTTTTCTTGCGAAGAGCGAGCTCGCGGGTGGGCGCCTTCGGGTTGCACGGGCGCTTTCAGCCTTCATTGAGGCGAGCGGCGTGCGTGTCGCTGCGTCGGGAGGCGTGAAGAACGACCACGTGAACCCGGCGGGTGACACGAAAAGTGGGTTCGGCAATGTGCCCTTTGCGCGTGATGAGTTCACCGCCGAGAAGATCGTGATGCATGTCAACTTCGATCTCGCACAGGTGCGTGGCTATGGCCTCGGTGACAAGGCGGAGCGGCTGCTCATCCTCCTCGGGCTGTACCGTCTACGTAAGCTCATCGATGGCGATCTTCGCTTGCGCACTGCGTGTGATCTGGAACCCGTGACGCGCGACCCGGTGGCAACGCGCCCTGAAGCATTCGTGTTGCCGAGTTTGAAACAACTAGAGTCCGATCTGAAGGTGTCTATCAAGGCTAACGCATCGGAAATGAAACAGCGGGAGACGAGCTACACGGCGAAGATCGAATCTGCTAAGAAGAAGAACGCCGAGCAGGGTAGCGAAGACGGAGACGACTGATGCCTACGATGGTGCTGCGTTTTCCTGGTGGTCGCTACCATGCGACACCAGGTGGCCATCACGTAAACGAGGGGCTGGTGGAATGGCCTCCGAGCCCTTGGCGCTTGGTGCGCGCGCTGATCGCGTGTGGGTACGCGACTCAGCGCTGGAACGAGGTGCCATCAGAGGGGCGACGCCTCGTCGAGTGTTTGAGTAGCGTATTGCCTGAGTACCGCCTTCCCAAGGCGGCGCTCGGGCATTCTCGGCACTACATGCCGCTCGGCGTGCTAGACAAGGGTCGAGAGAAGACAACGCTCGTGCTCGACACCTTCGCAGATGTTGCGGATGGTAAACTGTGGGTACGCTGGCCCGTCACGATTGATAGAGACGCACAGCAGCTCTTCGACGTGCTCGTCGCGAACCTGGGGTACCTCGGGCGTGGTGAAAGTTGGGTCCTGGGCGAGCCTGCCGCTGATGATGCGGCGCTCCCGCCAGGGGGGCGCGCCTTCCCCCACTCTGCGGATGTGCAGCCAGGGAGGGGTTTCGAACAGATCGCGCTCAGCGCTCCTGATCTTCCCGAGGTGTACTCGGCCTGGCGGGCGGACGACGTAGAGGTGGCAACCCAAGAACTCCAATTGCCTAGTGGAAAGAAGCTAACCAAGGCGCAGCAAAAGAAGGTGGATGATATCGAGGGTGCGTACCCCAAGGATATCATCGACTGCCTCCAGTGTGACACTGCCTGGTGGAAGGCGCGCAAGTGGAGTCGCGCCCCAGGGATGCGAACGGTTCTCTATTGGCGCGAGGGGAATGCGCTCGAGGTGGGCGCAGTCTCAGCGCCGCGTGCGTCTAGCCCGCCTCGTGTCGAGATGATGCTGCTCGCGCTCACGACGCCAAGTGGTTCGAAGTCCGCGCTGCCTTCCGTCGTCCGTACGCTTCCCCAAGCTGACCTGGTGCACAAGGCTGCGGTTTCGAAGCTGGGCCACGGCGGTGAGCCGTGCCCGGAGATCGTGGGCCGCAACGACGCAGGCCAGCCGCTCAAAGGTCATCAGCACGCGCACATCCTACCGGTCGACCTAGACAAGGACGGTCACCTCGATCACGTGGTTCTGTTCGCGTCGATGGGCCTTGGCGGGCGTGCACAGCAGGCGGTCAGGCGTGTGCGTAGTGTCGCCATGAAGGGTGGCGTTGGAGAGCTCCAAGTCGCGATCGCAGGGATTGGTGCGCTGGATGACCTACGGCAGGTGGGGTCGGAGCTATCTCTGGAGATTGTGGAGCTGCTCGGACCACCGGGTGGCGCCACCTCGTGGGTCAGCAAGACGCCCTTCGTCCCGCCACGGTATCTCCGGCGCTCGGGGCGCTCCTCCCTCGCAGGACAGGTTGCAGAGGAGCTGAGTGGTCGAGGCTTCCCCGTTGCGAGCGTGGAGGTCCTCGACTGGGAAGGAGAGAGGTTAAAGCTCCGCCACTACGTGCGCCGAAGGACGCGCGGCCCGCAGCCGCCGATGGACGCTGGCTACGCCCTGCGCCTCAGCTTTGAGCAGCCCGTAGCAGGCCCCATCTGCCTTGGCTACGGAAGTCACTTCGGCATGGGGCGCTTTGGAGCAGAGGCGCAGCAATGATATTTAAAGAGGGTCAAACATCGGCGCTCGGCTGGTGGAGAGCGCAAGGACAACGGCCCAGGGAGGGAGTTGTGAGCGTGGGTCTAATTGGTAAGGGACAGCAGTTATCACGGTGTAAGATCATGTTGGCTGATGTTATGAGTTCAATGAGGGGGGTATGACCCGAGTTCATATCGAGTTCCAACGGGTTCAGACATGGCTCTTCGCGGTGCCGCGCCTGCGGGCGATAGTTGGCGCCAACGCGCTGCTCGGCAAGACCTTGCGCGTCGCTATGCCGGAACTGGCGCGCCAGACTGGGCGTGGGTGGGCGGTGGCTCCGGGCACTGAGAAGTACCCAGCTGCCGACACAAACGATCCGCTGAAGGACCACGACGACCCGAGCGCCGATGCGAAGGACGGCATCGTCTCGCGCGACGGCGGGCACTTCGAGGCACAGTTCGAGTGCGGCGCTGAGGTGTTCGTCGATGCCGCCGGGCAGCTCCTGCGCACGAGCTTGCCGGGCCTGCGGTTTCGCGTCTCCATTGACGGCGAGCCGCGCACCAAGAGCCAGGTGCATCTCTCGACCGAGCTGCCGGTGCTCGCGCCCTGCGAGTGGACCGGGCGCGGGCTCGCGTCAGCCGTCGTCGAGCAGGGGGACGAACGCCCTGGCGTCTCGCTCGACGTCGCGCAGCGGCATGAAGCCGCGCGGCGCACGGAAGACGGTACAGCCGTCGACGTTGCGAGTCTGCTAAGCGCGAAGACGAAGCTACGGAAGCTCGATCGCGCCCAAGAGCTGAAAGAGCTGGTAGGCAACGGCTACCTCGCGCTCATTCATGCCGACGGCAACGGCGTCGGCAGCGGTCTCGGGAAGGACAAGACTGACAGTGAGCGCGCGACGTTCTTCCACAAGAACCGTGTGCTCCTGCGGCGCGCGGTGCAGCAGGCCATCGACGCGCACTGTCCTGACACCGGGCGCGCCCCGCTCATCCCGCTGATGCTCGGCGGTGACGACCTCTTGCTTGTTGCCCGCGCGGAGATCGCGCTGCCCTTCGTCGTCACGCTCTGCGCGGAGCTGGAGGCGCTCCAGGCGAACAGCTCTGGCTTCAAGCTGACCCTCGGCATCGGCGTGGTGTTCGCGAAGCACACCATCCCCATCCATCGGCTGCACGAGGTCGCCGAGCAGCTCGCGGCCTCCGCCAAGCGTCGCTTTCGTGGGCTCACAGAAGGCGAAGCTAAGCGCTCCGTCGTCGACTGGGCTGTGTTCAGCACCGCGTGGGTCGATGACCCCGAGGAGGTTCGTCGGCGTGACTGGCTGCGCGGCAGCAGCATCGAGCTGCGCGTGCTCTCGCAGCGACCCGTCGATGTGTTGGGAGAGACGCAAGTCGAGTCGCTGCAAGGTCTCGTGCGTGGCGCGCAGCAGCTCGCACGCGCGCCGCGCTCGCAGCTTCGCTACCTCGTCGATCAGCTCCCACGCGGGCATGCGCTCTCGGAGCTGGCCTTCGCGGAGCTTCCGCAGGAGGCGAAGGGGCCGCTCGCCGAAGCGGGTGTGAGGGAGCCTTGGCGACGAACCGCGAACAACGGGCCGTGGCTCACGGCGCTGCTCGACCTCGTTGAGATCGCCGAGATTGCCCGGCTTGGTCGCAACACGGCGCGAGCAGATGAGGAGGCCGCCCATGTCTGAAAAGTGGGTTCGCCAGATGTTGACGGCCGAGTTCCTCTCGGACGCGCACCTTGGCTCGGGCTCGGGTGGCGGCGGTATCGACGCGCTGGTCGCGCGCGACCGCCATGACCGGCCTGTCGTCTGGGCCTCACACGTCGAAGGTGTGCTGCGCGACGCTGCACGCAGACTTCATGGTGACGAGAAGGCCGGGGAATTCTTTGGCCGCGCAGGCGGCAAACAGCAGCGCGCGGTGTTCACCTCGCTCTACGCGAAAGACAACCCTGAGAGCCACATCTGGCGCTCGACGGCGCGCGAGGCGTTCGACAACCGCGCGCCGAAGGACGACACGCTGCGGGTCATCGAGTACGTGCCGAAGGGGACGAAGCTCGTCGGCGAGGTCGAGCTGCCCGCGAGCCAACTCGACACGCTGAAGCGGCTCGTGCAGGAGGTCGATGCGCTCGGCGGAGGTCGCTCGACCGGCGCGGGCCGCGTGAAGCTCTTGCTGTCGGAGGTCACGAGCTCATCGCGGAAGGTTGGAATCCCGACAGGTCGCCTCGTGCTGCTGCTCAAGAACCGCGATCCGCTGTGTGTCACCGCCACGGCGACGCCGGATAACCTGATCCCGAGCCTCTCCTTCGTGCCTGGCCGCACGCTCCTCGGCGCGGTCGCCGCATGGCTCATCGCCGAGGGCGACCGCGCCACGGCCACGCTGCTTACGTCGGGCAAGGTCTCCGTCAGTGATGCGCTGCCCTTGCCGCAGGCGCCCTCGAAGCTTGATGGTGTCGAGGTGCTGCCCGCACCGCTATCGCTCCAGAGCGAGAAGCCAAAGGGAGCAGCAGGTGAGTTGCCGTGGTGGGCGCAGCCACCAGCGGCGACCAAGCGTCTCGACGCGTGGGGCGCCAGGGAGAAGCTCAAGCGCCCTGAGGACGACCTCTTCGTGTACCGCGAAAGCGCCAGTGCGCCGTGGACCACGTATCGGCCCGCTCGCCGTGTTCGTCTGCGCAACGGGCGGCCCGATCCTAAGCAGGCCGACGCATCACTCTTCGCCATCGAGCAGATCGTCGAGGAAACACACTTCCTTGCGGAGCTGCATGGCTCCGTGGAGGAGCTGAAGAAGCTCGCCGACAAGCTCGCTCCAGTGCTCGAGGCGCGTCGCTGGTTGCGTGCCGGCCGTGCGGGGGCGCCCGTTGAGGTGGCGCAGCTCGCGTGGCTGAACGCTCCGGGTGCGATGAAGCCGGGCGGCACGGCGCGGCTCACGCTCACTTCAGACCTGCTCGTGCGCGACGAGCATCTGCGCTGGCGCACCGCGCTCGATGCCGACGCGCTCAAAGCGTTGCTGGGCGAAGACGTTCAGCTTCGCGAGTTGCTGCAGGACAGCACGATGGTCCACGGCTTCAACGGCACCTCGCGCCTGTGGCGCATGCCTGCGGCGGCCATCCGGCGAGGCTCGGTGTTTGAGATCTCCGGCGCGGGCGTGGCAAAGCTCGCGGAGCACGCTGGCAGGCACGAATGGCTCGGAGAGCGGACCCACGAGGGCTTCGGGCGCTTCCGTCTTGATACTCCGCTGCCCGGCGTGACGAGCGAGGTCGGGTCGTTGCCGACGGTTCCCAATGTTGCGGAGGAAGCTATCGCCAAGAAGACGAAGGAGTGGTTCGACGCGTACGGGTCGTTGCCGAAGTCTGGTACCGGAAGCGATCGCAGGCCGAGCCTGTCGCAGTGGCTTGATCTTGCCTCTGACCTCACGCGGGGCGACGCGAGCGCGTTGAGCAGTCGCCTCAGCCCGACGACGGCGGGCGCCAAGGGCTGGAAGCACCGCGACGCGGAGGTGGTGCTCAAGAAGCTGCAGGCTGTTCAACAGCAGCAGCGGGCGCTCCACGTGCGCTTCTTTGTTCGCTGGCTGCGTGCCGGCTCGCGCGAGAAGACCAAGGGGGCACGATGATGACCACGAAGCTCACGCTGTTCACCGCCATCCTCGTGCAAGACTCGGCGCTCTCGGTATCGGGTCTCGATCGCGAGACGAGCTCTGACCAGCCCTTCGCCCTCGTTGACGGTGTGCCGACGCTCATCGGGCGCGGCCTCAAGGGTGCGGCCGTGGCGATGGCCAAGCGCTTCTTCGAGCCGCTTCCGCGCGCTGTCTCCGATGACATCAAGCACAGCGCTTTGCGCCGCTCGGCGTGGGAGTTCGCCGATGCCGTCACGACAAGTGCCCCGCGCGTTCGCGCGGGCGTTGGCATTCGTCACAAGACAGGCGCGCGCGCGAGCGGCGTGCTCTACGATCGCGAGGTTATTCCCGCCGGTACAACCTGGCAGCTCAGCTTCCGAGTCGATCGCTCCTTCGCGCTTGACGACACCGAGTTCAACGAGGCCGAGGGGATCCTTGGCTACGTGCTCGCCGAGCACTGGGCGAAGGGACGCTGCTGGCTCGGTGGCGGTGCGGCGCGCGGGCTCGGCTGGTGCCACGTCGATGACTTGAAGGTGTACCGCTTCGATGACGCTGCCTACGAGGTGTGGGTGAAGTCGGGACGCACCACCTTGCCCGCTGCGCTTGGCGCGATTCCAGCCGTCTTGCCGACGCGCTCGTGGTGTTTCCGTACGCTGGACGTAAACATCTCGTTTGGCGAGTACAAGCCCGAGCCCAGCGAAGCCGCGTGGGGCCTCGACATGTTCGCCGTCGGGCCGCACGACACCGAGCGTGCCGTCCAGCCGACCGGCGACGGTGAGTGGGCCAAGCCCGCATGGGCAACAAGCGCGCAGACACCCGACACGCTGAGCACCGACCGCGCGCTGCTGATGGATGGCGCGCGCCCGCTGCTCCCCGGTGCGAGCGTGCGTGGGCCGCTTCGTCATGCCTTTTCACGCATGGAGCGCGCCGCAGGCCACGACGTGAAGGATCCACACCTCGTGCAGGGCGATGTCGGCACGGACGACCCCGCTGGGAAGGCCTTCGGCACCGTTAGCCAGAGCAGCCGCATCCTCATCCGCGACGCGCGCGCTCAAGGTGAGTGGTCGGCGGCGAAGCTCCACATGCACGCCGAAGACGAGTTTTCGGCCGGCTCTTACGGCAGCGCAAAACGCGACGCGGTGCGCATGCTCAAGGGCACGTTCCCGGTGCGCGTCGTCGTCGAGGGCGCGGAGCCGAAGGACGTCGGACCGCTGGTGACGCTCGTCGACCGTCAGGTGGCGCTCGGCACGCTGGGTCATCTGCTCATCGGCGGGCACAAGACGCGGGGCGCAGGCGCCGGGCACTGGCAGGCGAAGCCGTGGACCGTGGATGACGTGACCAAGGCGCGTGACTGGACGGCGCCGACGGAACCGGAACCACAGAAGCCGACGGGGCGCACGGCACGAACCTTCATCGACCGCCCCGCAGATGGGGGCGCGTGGGTGAAGACGACGACCGGCGCGGTCGCGGAGCCGCTGACTCTCGAAGCCGCCGCGAGGCTCGCGAAGACCGCGCTCGGAGAGAAGCTGGTCGCCTGGTGGTGCGATCCGAGCATCGATCTCGACCTGCGCACGCCTCCCGCGACCTTTGGGAAGCAGTGGCCGGCAGAAGACGACAAGCTCCAAGTCGACGAGGTCTCGTTTTACGCCGAGCGCGCTGTGTGGCGTGCCGTGCGCACGTCGAATGGTGGGCGCTTCGTGCTCATCGAGGAGTTCACGTCGCAGCCCGATGGTGGGAAGCAAGCTCGCGTCGTCCACACGCCCGCGCGCCTGCACGGCTTCCAGCGCTTCTCGGCGGCCAACACCGGCCAGGGCAACGTGCTCCTGCGTGAGTGGCACATCGGCGATGAAGTCCTCGGTTTCACCCTCACTCAGGAGCGGCGCTGATGTCGCAGAAGCCTGCAATTCGAGTTCGCGCTGCCGACGGCAAGCCCCGCGAGTGGAAGGCGCTTCACACGGCGCTGGGCGGCCAGACCTTCATCCGCGTCTACGCCCAGACGGGGAACGTCGAGTTCATTCTCACCGCCGACAGCGCCAAGCAACTGGAGGGGCTGCGCGAGAAGCTCGCCGCTGCTGGCGTCGAGGAGATGGTCGGTGGCGCTACCATCGCGGCTACGGCGCCATCGAGGCTGACCAACACGCAGCCAACTCGGCGAGGCGGCTTCCAACCGCGTGGTGGCCCGCCTCCACGCGGTGGGGCTCCACAGGGCAGACAGGCCGCGCCGGCCAACAACGCGCAGCCGCTCCCCGGCAAGCCCTACGGGTTCGTCGCGCTGCCGAACGAGCTGAAGACCGCCAGTCCCATCTGGCACGACGGCACGGGCAGCGCAGGCCGCCTCTCCGGTGAGATCCGCTTGGAGCTGGAGACGCTGACGCCGCTTCTCGTCGGCTGGGAGCGTGGGCAGGTCGGAGACGGCGAGAGCGACTGGCCGGTGCCCACGAACCTGCCGGACGTCGGCCAGCTCAAAGAAAAGAAGTCGGTGCTCTGCCCGCTGCGCGCTCCGTGGGGCAAACGCCCCGTCGTCATCCCGGGCGACTCACTGAAGGGCCTCTTGCGCCACGAATTGGGCGCTCTTCTCGGTGCGCCGATGGCGAGGACGTCAGCGGACACGTTCATGTTGAAGAAGAAGAAGAATGGAAATTATGAGCGTGAAGGACTGCCGTCGCTCGACAATCCTCAGGACCCATCGGATTCGCCCATCAGCAATTTGGTGGGATACGTCAGGGACGACGATTGGATGATGGGCCACGTTGCGGTGAACGCCGCGCTGGAGGTCGTTGCAGAGGAAGACGAAGAGGCGAGATTCGAGAAACCGACTTTCTTGAAGGTACTGGGCGCACCAGACCATAAGATTGGTCAGCACTACCTGAAAAGGCCTCTTCCAGACGCCAACCAGGAACCTCTGAGAGGGACGGTTGCGGGTCGCAAATTCTACCTAGAGCGGAGTGCCGAGATCGCTCAGCGCCCGTGGGAAGACACCTCCGATAAGAACAAGAAAGATGACCAGTCGACGCTTGTGCTCGAAGCCTCGAAGCCTGGGCGCAAGTTCCGCTTTACCGTTCGCTTCCGCGACGTCGACCCTATTCAACTGACAGCGGTTCTCATCGCGTTGAGCCCTGAGCAGTTCAAGGGAGTCCTCGAGGGTACGCACAAAGACGGCTACTGCTCGAAGCTCGGTTACGCCCGCCCGCTCGGCTGGGGCTCGATCCGCATCGAGGCCAAAGCGCTCCTGCTGCTGGATGAAGCCGGTTACGCCCCGGTGCTGGAGCCTGTAGTGGACCTCAGCGCATGGGTAACAAAGCACCATCAGAAGACGGGGACGCAGGACGAATGGCTCGCCATCCATCGATTCAAGCATCCTGATGCGGCTGACTATCCGAAGCCGCGAAGAAGAACCGGAGGTGTGCGGTGACGACGCTGCTCGTGATGACGACCGGTCAGAGCGACGTGCAGCTTGTTAAAGGAGAGCAACGGCACAAGCTCGACGGGAACACCTGTGGCGTGCTCCACGATGCCATCGCGCAGCGCGCATGGTCGGTGGTTGACGCGCCACCCACGCGGAGCCGGGAGGTCATCAAGGTCCCCTCCGAACGAGAGCGCAAAGAGTGTGCAAAGAACGCGGAGTGCGTGAAAAGTCGGGAGACTTTTATCTTGCTACCCGATGGCGATCTCCAACTATGCACGCCGAAGCTCGACGCCGTGCTGGCGAGCTTCAACGGCACGCAGCCAACCTCCGCACTTCTCCTCGAGACCACGCGACGAGACGGTCGCGATCCCTGGCTGGCTGGAGGGATCTTGGAGAGGCGTCTCCGTGATCGAGGCATCCAGCAGGTCATGCGCGTGGCGTTCCTGACCGGCACCCAGCAGCTCGAAGAGCCATCGAGTGACGTCGACGCGGTGGTGCGCGGTGCGGTCGTCGCCGTGCTTTCGAACGCCATCGGTGAGCAGCTCAAGGCGCTCACGAAAGACGACAAGGTCTTCATCGCTACGACCGGCGGTCTCGCGGCTGCGAATGAGCTCATCAACGAGCTGGTGCATCTGCACGCGGTCGGCGGCCCCTCCGTTGTCGCGCTCGAGGTCCCGGACGGTAACCGTGCGAAGCAAGACGATCGCGCCGTCGAGGAGAAGTTCCACCCGGCAGCGGGCTACCGCGCGCGCTGGCACGCGCTCTCGCTCATCGAGAAGGGAAACCTCCTCGGCGCGTGGGGTGCCGTCAGTCACCTCGAAGATGCTCCTGGTCAGGAGTGGACGCAGGTTGTCAATTCGCTCGCGCACTTCGCGTCGTCGCTGCCGCTGCCGCCGCACTGTGACCTCGCCGTCCTGAGCCATTCGCGGATGGCGGTGCGCGCCGCGCTGCGGGTCGAACTAGCGCTCCGCGCGGACGACATTCCGAGAGCGGTGCATGGGACGGTTGCCTTCTTCGAGGCGGCGCTGTGGGATTGGCTCCGGCAGCGTGACTTCGCAGGTGAGGATCTCGCGTCCGGAAGTCTTGCCGAAGGCTTCACCTTCGCTACGGAGCCAACCGGCGAGAAGAAGAACCGCTTCTCGAAACGAAGAAAAGGCACAAAGTGGTGCATCAACGACTTCAAAACAGGGATTGATGCGTGGCTCCCTGTGCTCGGCAAGACCAACCTGTGTGCTCTGTGGGCCGCGCTTACGGATGATGTTCGCAACCTGCGCAACGACGTTGCCCATAACGAGCCCACTCCCGCGCTGATGGACGACGCGCGCGCCCGGATGCAGGACGCAGAGCTCTGGTCGACCACTGGCACCTTCCTGAGCCAGCCCCTCGTGCAGGCCGTGTTGAAGGAGCTTGGAGAGCCCGCGCCCGAAAGCCTCCTCGAGAGCCTGCTGGCCGAGGTTCGTCGGCGGCTCGCCTCGCCTGTGTCGAGCACGGGAGGCACGCCGTGACCGCGCAAAGCTGCCG
>JAHBVY010000015.1 GCA_019637265.1 Polyangiaceae bacterium
GCGCCGCCGTCGGCCCAGCCGGCCGGAAGCGCCGCATCGGGCGCGTTGCGTACGTACCACCCAGCAATCCAAGATGAGACTTCGCGCCAGATGGAAGTCGCGGGATCGCGCCCGGGAAAGCGAAGCGAGCATGCGTAGACGGTGCGCATGCGGGCATTCTCACCGGTTTGCGCTCTGCTGACCAGCGGCAAGGGCCCTGATTTCCGGTTGGTGCAGCCAGCCTGTCCCCGCCACACCTTCCGAGCGGCTTTGCCCCCGTGGAGGCATCGCATGGCAGACGTCATCACGCGCCCTTCGGGTCCAGGGCCGCGTTCGCGGCATGAAAGTACGCGAGGAGCGCATCCTCGCCGATCGCAAGCTCGCCAAGAACGGCGGGCAGATCGACGAGCTGCTCGAGCCTGCTGGGAGGAAACCCTCGACGCAGGGCCTTGCGCTCGACGATGGCGCGAAGCTCGACCTCGGCAGGGTGCTCCAGGGCGATCGCTTCTTCGCGCTGCTCATGGTGCGCGCGCTGACGTATGACCCCGAGTACGCGCTCGGCTGCTCGTGTCGCAACGACAACTGCCGCGCGCGCATCGAGTGGGAGATCGACCTGACGAAGCTGCCGGTGCGTGCTCTCTCCGAGGAGAGTCGCGCCGCGTTCGAGCGGCGCGGCTGGCGCTGCGTCCGGCGCCGCATCAGCCGCAGCGTCCATACTCGCGGTCGCGTCCGGCGCTTGACCGTCCGACGCATCAGCAGCCGCCGATGGGTTGGTCGTGTCGGAGTCACCTGAGCAGGCTCCACCAACCAACGCCAGCAGCGGGAACATGGACCAAGCTCGCATGGCGGGCATTGTCAGGCCTCTAGTCCAATGGCGTCGAGCTCCGCGCGCGGTGCTGGCGCGCTCATCCGCGACACATCTGCTGGCGTTCGAGCGGTGCATGTAGCAAGGAGTGGCTACGGAGGAGCCGGCCACCCCGGCCCCAACTGCATGACGGCTGATACACACCCAACGCCTTCGGTCATGGTGCGAGCGCTGTCGCGCCGCTTCGAGCGCATCGTTGTGTTCAGCGGCGCGGGCATGTCGGCTGACAGCGGCATCCCCACCTTTCGTGGTGGCAGCAATGGACTCTGGCAGGCGTTCAACCCTGAGGAGCTGGCCACGCCGTCGGCCTGGCGTAGAAACAGGGATTTGGTCTGGGGCTGGTACGAATGGCGCCGGGGTCTGGTGGCCGCAGCGGAGCCCAACCCAGGGCACCTCGCGGTCGCCAGCATGCAGCGGCAGTTCGGCGCGACCATCATCACCCAGAATGTCGACGACCTGCATGAGCGCGGCGGCGCAAGGGACGTCTTGCACCTACATGGTAGCCTCTTCGCGGCGCGCTGTGACACCTGCTCGCGCGCCTACTCCCTGGGTGAGGCCCCTCAGGAGGCGCAGCGTGAGCGGGAGCCGCCGCGATGTGACCGCTGCGGCGGGCACATCCGACCTGGGGTGGTTTGGTTCGGTGAAGGGCTCGACGACGGCACGGTCACGCTCGCCAGCCGTGCTATCGCTGCTTGCGATCTCCTGCTCATCGTCGGCACGTCGGGCGTCGTCTACCCCGCCGCGGGCATGGTGGGCCTAGCGCCCAGGGATGCCGTGATCATCGAGGTCAACCCGCAGCCCAGCATGAGCAGTCCAGCGACCGACCGGATCCATAAGTGGCCCACGACGGCCGCGCTCGGCTTGCCACAGATCCTGCAGCAGCTCTGCAGGGACTCGACTAGCGGCGGAGATGAACGCAGCGACCTGAAGTGAGGCATCGCTCGCTGCCCTCAGGTGACTGTATTGCCGCACGGAATCTGACGATGGGACCAACCCCCTCCCTCCCTCGGGGGCGCCGCTCATGAGGCTCACCGCGGTCACGGAGGTGCATCGCCATAGTTATTTTGGGGTTCGCCCCCGCTGCGCGTCGCTGCTCAGAACATCCGTTTCGGATCGATCGGTGCGACCTCGATTGGCGGATTCGCGCGCTGATCGTTCGCGCGCACGAGCTCCCAGGTCTCCTCGGGCGGGAGCTCACGGACTTCGCCGAGCGCACCGCCGGTGAGCTCGACCTCGATCGCCCACTCTGGCATCCCGTGCTGACGGAGGAGCACGAACCGTTTCCCAGCCCGCTCGCGCTCTCCGTGGCTGGTCATGTTGTTGAATGGACCTTCGCGGTCGGCGAGTAGCGCGTTCACATCCTCGCCGCCGAAGCTCGCGCGGAGCTTGTCCACCCAGCCGACGGGAACCGAATAGGACTCGCGGTTGAAGGGGGCACGCACCGTGCGCGGATTCCCGTGCTCATCGACCTGGCGATACGTCGGCATCGTCAACCAATCGGCACGAAGCGACCGTCTTGCTCGCCCCACAGGCGTCCCGGAAAGATCGGAAGCTCGATCACGGGAGTCTCCACGACTTGCACGCTATCGTGCTGCACCTCGGCGACGCGGTGCCGTAGCCACGATTCGCTCGCGACCCACATCGTCACCCGGACGCCGTCGTTGAGCTTCGCGAGGCCTGTCGGTGCGATCTGCGATCCGTACGTCGCGCGGACCTGAGCCTCGGCGGCGTGATCTCGTGGAGTGGCGCGCCGCCACGGGATGTCGTCGACGGTCGAGAGCCGGACCTCCTTGTGGAGCGATGCGCTCGACCACATGCCCGCAAAGATCGCGAGCAGCACGGCGACATCCGGATCGTCCGTGTGCATGGGCGACTCGTCGGCGCAGATCACCGAGTACGCGTTCGGGTTGCCCGAGAGGATGACCGGCCCCGATGACGTCCAGGTCGCGTAGGCCTCCTGTGCGGGGAACGGCATCGCCGACACGAGGTGAAGGATTCGCGTGCGCCGCCAGAACGGCGCTCCCACGCTCTGCATGGTCGACATCGCGACCCGGCTTTCGAAGCGGGGGAGCTGCGCCGCGCACGCACGCGCGATCTCGGCGCGCTCGGTGGGCGAGAGCTGAGCGACCACCGCGCCGTGGCCGAGGCGTGCGAGCTTGGACTTGCCGCGCTGGGCCGCGGCCATGAAGGCCGCGTGGTCACCAGGCGGCGAAAGCGCGAGCGCCGGGGCAGGGACGACCGGCGCGGAGGCGCTCATGGCGTCGAGCACATCATGGATTTCATCGCGGTGAAACTTCGCCTCGCGTGAGCACCGCCGTGAACCGCGCGAGAGCTGGATCGTCAGGTGCCTGTGGTGGATCGAGCGCCAGCACTGCTCGCAGCGCATCGGCGCGCGCCGTGAGTACGTGGACGCTCTCGTCGGCCGCGCGCGCCAGGTACAGCGTTCGCGCCGGCATCGGCGCCGGCGAGATGATCTCGAGGATCGTGGTCCTCGCCAGGAACGGCTGTTCGAGCTCGGCGAGCATGGCGTTGCCTAAGCGCGACGCGAAGTCCGGCGCGTCACGTGCGATGGCTTGCTTGAGCTCTTCCATCCGAGGCGTCGTGATCTTTGGGTTCACGCGGCGGAGCTCGGGGAGGTCGCGCTCGGCCCCTCCGCCCGATGCCTCGGCGACGCGAGCGGCGAAGCGAGGCAGGTGGACTGTCGAAGTCCCGCGCACGACGCCTAGCACTTCGTCGAACGCGTGGGCCGACAGCGTCCCATACTCGTCGGGGAAGGCGTATCCAACGAACGCGATGCGCCAGCCGACAGGCACCTCCTTGAGCACGAAGCCGGGGCACGCGAGCTGGGTAGTCGTGGATGCGGGCGCGCATCGAGACGTACCCCCGATGGATCATCGACTCGGCGCCGCGCGCGAGCAGATACGAGCTGATCGCTCGAGCGTCGGGCAGTGAGTCCGCCACCCGTCGACTCTACCCCACAGACCCGCCGGCGCGCTCCCTGTGGTTCTTTGGGCCCTTAGCTTCGGGAATCGGCCGTGCGTCCTCGCATCGCTGGCGCGTGCACTTGCTCGGTTCGTGCGGGGGTTTGGGGTTGGTAGCCTCGGGGCACGCCAGGTTCCGCTGCAGTCACCGCGCGGCGCTGAGGGCTTGTTCATCGCGCGTTGTCCGGCGCCCTTCGAAGCCACCACCGGAGCCCGAGCGCCAGCATCGAGGGCACCCCGAAGACAATCAGGAAGATCGGTAGCTCCTCAGAGAAGCTGTATCCAGCGTGCTTGATGCCGACGTACATGTTGATCGCTGCTCCAACGCCCCACAGCGGGAGGAACCACAGGAAGGCTCGCAGCATCCCCTCAGGGCCGCGTGCCAGGCGACCGACGGCCGCACAAACTCCGAGCAACAAGAGCCCAGCGCTGATGATGATGATGGTGTGCATGATGGCTGTCCTTGCTACCTGGTTTGACCGAGGCGCGGGATCTTGAACTGCGCGAGCCACGCCGACGCATCGCCGCGCTAGAGCGCGTTGGTCGCCGCTTTTGCTCGGAGATGCGTGAGCGTGTTGGTGCGCAGGGTGTGTCCTCCTCAGCGGGTCGTGTAGCCGCCGTTGGCGAAGATCGTCTGTCCGGTGATCCACCAACCCTCGGTCACGAGGTGCTGCACGATCGGGACGATGTCTTCGATCTTCGTGAGGCTGCCGCCGAGCGCTTGTGACTTGTGGTAGGCGACGCGCTCTGGCGTCTCTTCACCGTAGAAGAACGGCGTGTCCATCGGACCCGGGCCGAGCGCGGTGACGGAGATCCTCCGCGCGGCGAGCTCCTTGGCAGCGGCGCGGGTGAAGTGCTCGACTGGCGACTTGCTGCCAGCGTAGGTCGAGTATCCGTCGGTGAACGCCGCCAGGAGCGAGGTCACGATGGTGACGATCTTCCCGTCGTCTTCCAGGGTGCGCCCTGCCTCCTTGATGAAGAAGTAGGCTGACTTAGCGTTGACCGCCGCCATCTCGTCGTACTCGGCCTCGGTCGTTTCGAGGATCGGCTTACGGAGCACCTTGCCCACGGTGTTCACGGCGACGTCGATGCGCCCGAAGTGAGCTCGCCCCTCGTCGAAGAGGCGCGTGACGTTCGCCGCCTTCGTGAGATCGCCCTGGATCGCGATGGCTTCGCTGCCGGCCTTGGCGATCGCCGCCAGCGTCTCGTCGGCGGCGTCCTTGGTCGCGTCGCTGTTGTAGTGAACGATGACCTTCGCGCCGCCCTCCGCGAACGTGCGTGACAGCAGGCCGCCGAGGTTCTTGGCGCCGCCGCCGATCAGCGCGACCTTGCCCTTGAGTGAATGTTCCGACATGAGTTGGCTCCTAGATGATGCGCACGTGGTGTCGTGCGGTGGAGCCGCTTTGTACGGGCCGCGGCGTCACCGCAGAAGACCCTAGGAGGCAGACACACTGGTCGGTATTCTTGAACAATCAGCCCCGTTTTACCCTCCTCTGCGCAGCGCTCCGTCGCGGTTGAACGCGGGGCGGTGCGCTGAGCATCTCGCGCTGTGTGAAGAGCGTGAGCAGCCAGTCGGCGAAGATCCTGAGGCGCGCGGGGACCTGCCTGCGGCTCGGATAGAGGAGCGCGATTGGGAGCGGCGCCGGGACGTGTTGCGAGAGCACCTCCACCAGCGCCCCCGATTCAAAGTGATGGTGCACGTCGTACGCAGGGATTTGGATCATGCCGAGGCCCGCCAAGCCCGCCGCGATGTACGTCTCGGCGTTGTCGACGGAGACCGCGCATGGGATGGGGACCGAGCGCTCCGTGTCTCCATCGAGGTATTCCCAGGTCGTACCCCCAAGACGCGGCTGGCCGTAGGAGACGGCGCGATGTCGCGCGAGATCCTCGAGGCGAGTGGGCTGCCCGAAGCTCGCGAGGTACCTTGGGCTCGCGCAGTTGACCTGCGCGAGCGAGCCGAGTGGCTGCACAATGAAGCTCGAATCCTCTCGTGGACCGACGCGGACCACAGCGTCGACGCCGTGTTCGACGAGGTTGATCGCACGATCGGACGCGCCGAGGTGCACCTCAAGCTTGGGGTGCTGTGCGAGCAACGTCGGTAGGGCGGGGATGATGACGCGGCGAGCGATGCGGGTCGGGACGTCGATGGAGAGACGTCCCGAGATGCGGGGCGTGCGGGCGGCGAAGAGTTGGTCCGAGAGCTCCAACCTCGCCAGGATCTCCTGCGCGTGCTCGTAATAGAGCCGTCCCTCGGGCGTGAGGTTGACGCTGCGGGTCGTTCGGTGGAGCAGCCGTGCTCCGAGGTGCTCTTCGAGCTCGCGGATGGCCCCCGAGACCGTGGCCCGAGACACGCCGAGCGACGCGCCCGCCTTGGTGAAGCTGCGAGTCTCGGCGACGCGCGCGAAGGTCTTCAGGAGGTTGACACGGTCCATCCCCGCAGCTTGCATTGTTCGACAGATTCTAACAATACGTTTGGTTGGGGAGAGCTTCACGTCACCCTGAGCTGCGCGCACATTGAAGGCATGATGCGAGACGCCCTTTGGACAGGCTCACCCCAACGCTTGGACGTCGTGGACTTCTGGCGTGATGCCGGTCCAGGGCATTGGTTAGGCAAAGATCATGCGTGGCCGGCGGGTACTTCGCGAACCACTCAACGACGCTCGGCATGGCGGGCTCGAAGACACCGGGGAAGAACACTACCTGCCCCCGGCCGCTGTTTCCACAAGTAGGGGCGACCGGCCGGTCGCCCCTCTTTGACCCATCAAAGAGCCTCGCCAGCCGCCACCTCGCGCCGCTGCGCGCTGTCCGTCTTTCTTTGGGGGGGTGGTAGCTCCAGGAGATTCCATGAGGTAACGCAGGCGCTCGCCACACCATGCGCGTCGAGCACGCCGAGCGCGAAGGTAGGGGCGACCGGCCGGTCGCCCCTCCATGCGGCGACTGTGTTACCGCACGGGCTCTGACGGGGCTACCAACCCCCAAACCCATCGAACGCGGGTGATCCGGCGGGTGTGTCCGATGGCGCGCAGGCAGGAGACCGACAGCGTGACCTTCCCCTAGGGAGGGGCAACCGGCCGGTCGCCCCTGCCGGCCTGCAGGCTTCGCCTTCGCGGGGCATCGCTCGGCGCCATCATGCGACTGTATTGCCGCGCGGAATCGAGCGATGGGACCAACCCCCTCCCTCCCTCCCTCGGGGAGCCGCTCATGAGGCTCACCGCGGTCACGGAGGTGCGCTGCGTGCGCCTCACGCCGCGCGTGTCCCTGCCGCCATCAGCGCACGCACGGCGGCGCGCTCTTCCTCCGTTGGGAGCCCCCAGCCTGTTTCGTAGCCGAACGTGTCCTTCGCCGACTTGGCCGCGAAGCCGTCGATGATGGTCAGGCGATCGAGCGGCACCAGCCCGGGGTGAAGCTCCCCGCAGGCGTTCGCGAGCTGGAGCAGCTCCTTGCGGAACGTCATCAGGTAGTTAGCCAGGCGCGCTGACTTGAGCGTCGGATCGAGCCCACGCACGAGCCAGGGGCGCTGCGTCGCCACGCCGGTCGGGCAGTTACCTGTGTGGCACTCCTGAGCTTGGATGCAGCCGATGGCGAGCATGGCCTCTCGCGCCACGTTGATCATGTCGCAACCGAGCGCGAGGGCGAGCAGCCCTTGCTCGGGGAAGCCGAGCCGCCCCGAGCCGATGAAGACGACGTCCTCGTGCACGCCGCGTTCGGCGAAGATTTTGTAGACGGACGCGAAGCCGAGCTTGAAGGGGAGGGCCACGTGGTCCGAGAAGACGAGCGGAGCGGCGCCCGTCCCACCCTCGCCGCCGTCGATCGAGATGAAGTCCGGCGCGCGGCCGCTCGTCTCGATCTCATGCGCGAGATCTCGCCAGAAGCTGAGATCGCCGACCGCGGATTTGATACCGACGGGCAGGCCCGTCGCTTCAGCGATCTGCTCGATGAAGTCGAGCATCGACGACACGTCGGAGAACGCGGAGTGCGCCGACGGGCTGATGCAGTCCTGACCCAGCGGGATGAGGCGGATCTTGGCGATCTCTGGCGTGATCTTCGCCGCTGGCAGGACACCGCCGAGCCCAGGTTTGGCGCCCTGGCTCAGCTTGATCTCGAGCGCGCGGACGGGGGTGTCCTTCAGCCCGTCGATCAAGCGCTCAAGTGAGAAGCGCCCACGCTCATCGCGGCAACCAAAGTACCCCGTCCCGATCTGCCAGATGAGATCGCCTCCGTGGCGGTGTGGGGGTGCGATGCCGCCCTCCCCAGTGTTCTGCATCGCTGAGGCGAGCGCGACGCCTCGGTTGATGGCCTCCACAGCGGCGTGGCTCAGCGAGCCGTAGCTCATGGCGGATGTGTTGATGATCGACGACGGGCGGAACGCGTGCTTCCGCTTGCGGAAGCCGCCGAGCACCTTCGCAGAAGGGCACGAATAGGTCGGATCGAAGGCTGGCTCGCCGGGGTGGGGCGTGTGCACCGGGAATGCGCTGTGGTGCACGATGAGGTACCCTGGCGTGAGCTCCAGATCATTGTCCGTGCCGAAGCCGAAGTAGTTGTTCTCCTTCTTCGCCGAGGCGTAAATCCAGCGACGCTGGTCGCGCGAGAAGGGGCGCTCCTCGTTGCTGCCGGTCACGATGTACTGGCGGAGCGGTCCACCGAGCGCCTCGAACCAGTAGCGAAACCGGCCCACGATGGGGAAGTTGCGGATGATAGCGTGCTTGCGCTGGAGGCGGTCGTGCACGGCGAGCGCCAGGAGCAGTGAAGCTGCGATCAGGAGAGCGAGTAACCACCACATGCGGCGCTGAGGGTAGGGCTAACGCGCAGGGGAGTCCATTGGATCCCCGCGCGCGCTGCGAGTCAGGCCTGGTTCTGCTCGTCAGGTCGTGGTGGAGCGCCCGCACCCCAGCGCGAGAGCGCCGCGCCCTGGTACAGCGAGATTCGCCGCGACCCACAGCGTGCCCACGCCGAGCATGGGTTCCGTGTCACGGTTGTGGGCCTCTCCGAACTCCAGGTGTCGCCATTGGCCCAACCACCTGAGTTCTCCTGGTGTGTTCGATCAGGGGGTTGGTAGCGCCTGCGACACCCGAGCGGCGCCGCAGTCGCCGTGAGGCGCTGCGCGCGGGTCGAGGCGCTGCGCCAGCTGAAGCTGCCACCGCCGCCGCCCCAGAGCGTCGATCGCGCCATCGTCGTGCTCCTCATGCTGGACCTCGTCAACTCCGCGATCGAGCATCGCTCGAGGGCATCGCTGGGTGGGCTCCCTCGCGGTGGGCTTCGCGAAGTGGCGATGTCTGTTTCTGGGGTCGAAGGCGCCGCGCTCCTTCGCGTCGGTGATCATGTCGATGATCGCGCTGAGATCGTCGCGCATGGGAGCCCCGCTCTGCGCGGGGGGCTTCGCGCGACGAGGCCTTACTCGCGGGGCAGCCTTCTTCGTGGGTTTCTTCGTGCCCATGCAAAGCCATGGTCCGGCGAACCTGCCGGTTTGACCAGCACCCACGTGAACGCGACGCCAAAAACAATGGCGGGAGGTGCTAAAGCCTCGCGTTTTATCCCGCTAGCGTGGGGTTGGCTCGGAGCTGGTGGCGCGTAGCCAGCCGATTCTCCGAGCGACCCAAGCGTCGCCATTTACCGAGCCACCTGAAGCCCCCTGGTGTGTTCGATCGGGGGGTTGGTAGCGCCGCTCTGCACCGCGTGGCGCCGCAGTCGCCATGAGGAGCCGCGCGAGTCAAGGCCCTGGATTAAAACCAGATCGATGCCCGCGATCGTTGCGGTGGACGGCTACACCGCGTCGAACTCGGGCCGATAGCGAACGACGCCGGAGACGCCGTCCAGGCCGCCCGGCGTGAGCGCCTGAGCGAAAAATGCCTCGTCATGTCCATGCTCCCAGCGAAGGCCGTGGGTGCGGGCCGGAACGAATCCGTGACTCGGGTAGTAGTCAACATGGCCGAGTACGACGCAGAACGGGTGGCTCTGCGCGTGCAACCGTCGCAGTCCTTCCTTGATCAGCCTCCCGCCGATCCCCTGGCGCTGGTGTGAAGGAGCGACAGCCATCGGCGCGAGACCGATCCCGTGAACCGTGCGGCCATCGGCCTCGACCACGACGGGAGAGAACGCGATGTGCCCGATGAGCTCGCCGTTTGCGACAGCCACGAGTGAGAGGCTGAGCGTTCTGTTCGCTCGAAGTGCGTCGACCAGCCGTGCCTCGACCTCAGTCTCGAACGCGGCGTCGTTCAGCGCGTAGACGGCGGCCACGTCGCCGGGCAGTTCCTCCCGAATCTCGATCTGCATCCGGCATGAGTACCACGTGTCCCTCCACATAACGCGTCGGGCTTTGCCTCTCTGGAGGACGACGCATGCCCGACACTGTCAAACGCCAGGCTCATGGGTCCAGGATCCGGGGGGGGTCGCCAGCCTCATGGATCCACCCGATCGCCAGGGTCATGGATCCACCCGTGAGGGTGGGATGAGGCTGATCGCCAGCCTCATGGATCCACCCGATCGCCAGGGTCATGGATCCACCTCCATGACGCCGGTCATGTGACCGGGGCAGGACGACCGAAAGACAGGCAAGGTGTCTTCTGATGGCGGCGCGGGAGCCGTCGGGAGGTGCCCATGAGCTTTCGGGAGTTGACGATGATCGAGGTGAAGGAAGTGCTCCGCCGCTGGCAGGCGGGCCAGAGCGCGAGGCAGATCGAGCGCGAGAGGGTGATGAGTCGCCGGACTGCGGCGCGATACATCAAGGCAGCGCAGGAGATTGAGTTAACAAAGGATGGTGAGCTGACCGAGGAGGTGGTGAGGGCCGTGGCCAACAGGGTGCAGGCGCGGCCGCTTCCCTCAGCATCAGAGGTACGGGGGGAGCTGGAGCAGCAGCGCTCGCGGATCAAGGAGTGGCTCGGTGGCGACCAACCGTGCGCTGCCCGACGACATGGCGGATCTCGAACGCGCCGCGCGCGAGGTCGAGTGGATCGCCGGAGCACTCACGCACTTCGGCAAGGTGTGGGGCAGCATGACCGACGCGAACAAACGACGACTGCTCCGCGCGCTCGTCGCCAGCGTGTGCGTTGACGAGGAGAGCGGCGACTGCACCGTCGAGCTGGTGAACTTCGCCGCCATCGAGCGCACGAAGGAGGCCGCCTGATGGACGCCGAGCACGCTGAGACGACCGAGGAGAGCGCGCCGACGAACATCGTGCTGCGCGCCCCGCTGTTCAAGCGCAAGAGCACCAAGGTCACCTTCGCCACCACGCCGCCGCCGCCGAAGCCCGACCCGGTGCGCAGGCCCGCCAAGGTCGCCCAGCAGCTCGCGCTCGCGCACCACCTACAGTGGGCCATCGATCGGGGCGAGCTCACCGACCGCGCGGCGCTCTCGCGCATCCTGGGCTTCACGCGCGCCCGCATCACCCAGCTCATGGAGCTGCTGCTCCTCGCGCCCGACACCCAGGAGGAGGTGCTGGCGATGGAGGCCGTCGACGGCGCCGAGCCGATGTCGGAGCGCGCGCTTCGCCAGGTGTGTTCTCAGCGGCTTCATCGCCCGCCGTGAGGCGAAGGACTCGCTCGGCCTCTTCACGCTCGCGCTCGAGCTCGGCGCGCAGCTCCTCCTCGGTCGGCAGGTACATCTGGTAGCGCGCGGCGAGCACCTGCTCGTTGTCGTCCGGTAGCGTGATGCGCACCATCGCGTCGTTCTTGTCGGAGCAAAGCACGATGCCGATCGTCTTCGCCTCGTGCTCCTCGCGCTGAAAGCGGTCGAAGAAGTTCACGTACATCTGCATCTGCCCGAGATCCTGGTGCGTGAGCTTTCCCATCTTGAGATCGACCAGCACGAAGCAGCGGAGCAGGCGGTTGTAGAAGACCAGGTCGACGTAGAAGTGATCGCCCTCCAGCGTCAGCCGCTTCTGCCGCGCGACGAAGCAGAAGCCCTTGCCCATCTCGAGCAGGAAGTCCTCCAGGCGGTCGATGATCGCCTGCTCGAGGTCGCGCTCCTGCGCCGCCGGGTTCTCGCGCAGGTCGGCGAACTCGAGCACGAACGGATCCTTGAGGACGTCGCTCGGCACCGAGACCTGCTGGCCCTTGCGCGCCAGCTCGAGCACCTGCTCCGGGCTCTTGTTCTTGGCGAGGCGATCGAAGAGCAGCGCGCCCACCTGGCGTTCCAGCTCGCGGACGGACCAGCTCTCGCGCGCTGCTTCGATCTCGTAGAACGAGCGGGCCTCGGGCCGCGTCACGCGCAGGAGCACAAGGTAGTGGGACCAGGCGAGCGTGGGCGGAAACAGGAGCGACGCGCGGGGAGAAAGGCTCAACGTTGCCGAGCCTTTCTCGGCCTCGTCCGCTCCCGCAGAAAGGCTCAACGCCGTTGAGCCTTTTCCTTCGCCCTCGCCGACCAGCGCGGAGCCCCGCGGGAACGCGAGGTAGAACTGCTTCATGCGCTTGAGGCTGGCGAGGCTGAAGCCCTTGCCGAACTTGGCCGAGAGACGCGTCGCCACGCGCTTCATGAGCCCTTCGCCGTAGCTCTCCCCACGGGACCGAGATGAGAGCGCGAACGCTGTCCCGCACGAGGGAAAGTCTCGCCGTGCGTTCTCTCGGCGCTCTCTGCGCGAACGCCGTCCGGGCACACGCGGAGTGCGAAGCTCGCGGAAACGTGGCGCGAAAAAGAAGCGGCCTCGAGGATCTCTCCGCGAGGCCGCTGTTCACTGTCCGGTCGGCGAAGTTCGCACGACCGATGAAATGGCTCCGGGACCGGGCTGCTTCGGCGAGGTTCGGCGTGCCGTCGAGCCGAGAGCGCGCGAATGCACGGGAGCCCTCGGAGGATCGCGTCGCGCGGAGTTGAACGCGGACCGCTTCAGCGTGTTCGTCGCGCAGGTCGGCGTCGCGCTCGCCGATCGGCGTTCGGAGAGGGACCCGAGAACCGGGGGGCCGCCCCGCGTGGTCAACAGGTGTCGAGCGGCCTCCAGCCAGATCCCAAGAAACCTCCTCGGCGGCGTCACCGAGGACGCGGGCCCCCTTCGAGGGCCGCCACCAGGTCGGCCACGCTGGCTCAAGGCGCGCCCCAAGCACAGCCTGGGGCGCCTGGCGCGGCTCGCGGACAAAGGGCACCCGTGCGCGCCGTCCGCGAAGCAGGGGCGCGAGGGTGAAGTCAGCCGGCGTCATGGTCAGGCTGCCTTCGCGGGCGGGGCGTCGGCGACGAGCGCGTAGCCCTGCAGGATGCCGTGGGCGTACGGCCGCCGCTCGAGGCGGCGCTTGCGGACGTCGGCGAGGTCGATGACCTCGGCCTCGGGCTTGCTGGCCGCGAACTCCTCCGGGGTGCGCCCATCGATGCCCTGATGTGGTCGCTCGGTGTTCGCGTAGCGCCGGTACTCGTCGAGGTAGAACTGCAGCTCCTTCGCGTCAGCGACGCGGATGTGCCGCAGAAGCTCGCGGCGGACGGAGCCGATGGCCCGCTCCGCGTAGCAGTTCATCGACGGCAGCCCGGTCGGCGTGACCTCCTCCTCGATCTCGAGGACGCGGAGCTGGCGCGCGAACTGCCCAGCGAAGTGCGCGCCGTGGTCGTGAACGACGGCCTGGGGCGCGCGCTTCTCGCGACCGCAGACCTCGTTGAAGGTGCGGATCGTCCACACCGAGTCGACGTCCCAGCCGTCGTGGACGCGGAGGTCGAGCAGTTCGCGGGTGTGCACGTCGATGATGAGGAGGGCCTGGAGCCAGACGCCCTTCGCCGTTTGCACCGCGAAGAAGTCGAGCGCCCAGAGCGCGTCCTTCGCGGTGGACCTCACGCGTTCGAAGTCGAGCTTCCTCCCCGGGCGTGGCGAGAAGCCGTGCTGCTTCAGGATTCGCGCGATGGTCGGCTCGCTCACGCGGATGCCCATGCGCCGCAGCTCCTCGCGGATGCGCCTCTGGCCCCACGCGCGGTTCTCGCGCTTCAATGTAAGGATCAGCTCGACGACCTTCTCGTCGACCGGCGGGCGCCCGCCCATGGCCGGGCGCCCTCGCAGCGAGCGGAAGCGGGTCGCCCAGCGCCTGATGGTGCGCAGCGACGCCGAGAGGAAGTAGCGCTGGAAGGGCTCGTCGCCGCGCGTGAGGAGGTACGCGAACACCTGCGCGGCACGCGTGGCCATCGGCGTCGGCGCGGGCTCCGTGCGCTGAGCGAGCTCGGCCTCGAGCGCGTCGAGCTGGGCCTTGAGGGCGATGTTCTCGCGGTAGAGGCGTGCGGCCTCGGGCATCGTCGTGTTGCGCGGCAGGCGCGAGACGCGGTCCACGGTCGTGAGGAGCAGGTGGTAGAAGCCGAACTCGACGGCTCGGAGCGTGAGCGAGGCGGCGCTCGACAGAACGCTCCAGAGACCGCGCGACGGTTCGCGGTGTGGCCGTGAGGTCGTGGCGCGCGTGTTCATCCTGGTGCTCCCATCAGCGTGGCCTCGAGCGCGGCTGGAGTCCTCGGGTCAACGGCGATGGGCTCCTGCTCGAGCCACAACGCTCTCTTCGAGAGGAGCTGCACGAACTCCGGCGCGTCACCGAGGTCGAGGTCCTCGGGCCATGCGCCGGGCAGCCCCTTGGCGTCGGTCAGCTCTCCCCAGAACTTCGGGACGAACCAGCGGAGGTTAGGTCGCATCGCGCGCAGGTGCCGGAAGATGCGCACGCCGTTCGGATCGAGGTCCCCGAAGTGGACGACCGGCACGTGGCCCAGCCGTTCGAGGAGTCGAGCGACCGTCGCCGTATCCCAGCCCGCGACGTGCGCGATGAGCCAGCCGTCGAGGGTCGCCAGGTCGCAGAACGCGCCGAGGTTCTCGACGAGGAGCGCGGCGCGCATCGGGCCTTCTAGGGCGAGGCCGTCGCGCAGGGCACGCTCGGGCAGCGATACTTCACCGAGCACCTCGGCGACCGGAGTCAGGTCGATGCTCCCCTTCGAAGAGCGCGCCACCAGGCCTCGCGGCGGGCGCAGTCGCACCGAGCCGTCGTGTGTCGCCTCGGAGTCGCCAAGCGCAGCGATGCGCCGCTCCGTTAGCGTGGCCTTCGAGTGCGGCGCCACGAGCGCAGCAGCCGTCCGCCGGTTGAGGCGGTCCGGGAGTGAGGGGAGGCCTGCGGCGCGCGTCGCGTCTTCGAGCGCGGTCCATCCCTCCGGAGTCGGCGGAAGGCCGCGCGCGGTCAGGGCCGCGAGCGCGTCGCCCCACGCGGGCCAGACTCGCTCCAAGAGGCCGACGAGCTCTCCACGGCGCTCCTCCACGAGACCGAGCTCATCGCGGCGGCCGGTGCGCTTCACCCACGGCAGCTCGGCGAGCGCGTCCCAGGTGCCCGCCTGCGCGCGCCGCTTCTTCAGCGTGCCACGCACGAGCAACTCGAGGAGCGCGAGACGCTCGGCGGGCGTCTGCCACATCACGCCTCGCTCCTCGTGCGACGACCGCTGACCAGCACCTCCTCGCGGCCCTCCGGCGTCGTGCGTCGGACGAGCCGGTACGTCGTGTTGCCCTCGGCGCGAGCGACCTCGGGCGCGGCGATCAGAAGCTGCAAATCGAGCGTCTGGCACAGGTCGAAGAGCACGCCGAGGTTGTCGTGCGAGAGGCGGTTCGCCTCGTCGAGGAAGAGGAAGCGCAGCGAGCCATGGGACTTCTTTCCGCGCAGCAGGGTCGCGTCGCGCTCCCACTCGGTGAGCACGACCATCATCAGGGCCGCGCCGACGCCGATCGCCTCGCCCGTCGACAAGCGCGTGGGGTTGGCGACCTCCCAGTCTGCGCCGGCCTTTCGGCGAATCTCGACCTGGAGGTGGACGTACTCGCGGTAGTCGAGCAGCCGCTGCCCGCCGGTCCTGCCGCCGCCGTAGCGACGGAAGATCTCATCCAGCGCGTCTTCGATGGGCATGTCGGCCTGGAACAGAAGCCCCTGCGCCGCGCCTTCGCGCAGCGCGCGCAGGACCTGCTCCATGCGCTCGACCTGCTGGAGCCGGACACGAATGCCCTGGATGCTGCCGAAGGCGACGCCCTCGAGGTTCTTGTTGAGGCGCGTGACCTGGCCGCGTGCTTTGCGGATCTGCACATCGATGCCGCGCGCAACGTCCTCGCTCGCGCCGCGCAGATCGCTCTCCTGCCGTGCGAGGCGTTCCTCGAGCCCGGAGAGCTGGTCGCGCAGTCTCACGAGGGCTTCGCGGGGGTCGTCCACCTCGGCGACCTGCGCAGGGAGCCGACGGCGCAGCCAGTCCCTCACGGTGAGCCAGAGGTCGAGGTACGCATCGGCGAAGGCCGCGTCGGAGGCGTCGCGAAGCACCTGGAGCTCGGTCAGGAGGGCGGCGCCGCCCTGGGCGCTACGCAACCTCTCGAGCAGCACCTCGCGACGGGTCTTCGCCTCCTGCACGAGGTTCACGTGCCCACGCACATCGGACAGCTCCGCGGGGCCGTCTCCGAGGAGTCCACCCAGCAGCCGCTCCCGGGTCGCGCGCTCCTGCAAGGCCTCCCAGCGTTTGACCGCGGGCTCGGCCTCCCGTCGCTCGCTCGTGAGCTTCTCCTCGGCAGTCCGGAGTCTCCCCTCGGCCTCGCGCAGGCTGCCCTCCTGTCCACCCTTCGTGGTGAGCAACGCGTCCCGACGCTGGTCCTGCGTCCGCAGCTCCTGCTCGAGGCGCTCGAGCTCTACTGTGGCCGCTTCCAGGGCCAGCTCTGTCGGGTCCGGAACGCCGACTTGGTCGAAGCGCTCCACGGCGGCGGCGTGCTCCTGCACGGCCACGCGCTTCTTGCCGTCCGCGTCTTGAAAGCGCCCGGTGGCGTCGTCGTAGCGCTGCTCCGCACGCGCTCTCGCGTCCTCGGCCTTCTGTTGCTCGGCCTCCGCTTCGCGCAGCTGAGCCTCGAGCGCGGGGACCAAGGCCTGGTTGTCGGCAAGGCGTCGAGGAGCCTCCTCCCAGCCCAGCGCATCAACGTTCGCTTGGACGTAGGAGAGCGCGTCGAGGCCCGCGTCGAGCTGCTCACGTCGAGCCTTCAGCGCGCTGACGCGCTCTTGAAGCCGCACGATGTCGTCATCGGACAGCGGCCGCTGCCGGAGCGTCGCAAGGTGACGGTCCACGAGTGTGGCATGGCCGCCGAGCCTCGCTATGGCCTCCTTCGCTGCGCGCGCTGCGTCGCGCCCGACTTCGAGCGCACGCGCCCGCTCGCCGTGGTCGGGCGGGTCGAGCAGCATCGCCTCGCCCAGAAGCACTCGTAACCCTTCGGTACGCGGACGAAGTGAGCGCGCGCCATCGTGGTGCCGAGCGGCGGCTGCGCGCTGGACGTCCCGCGAAGCCTCGGTCTCGACGATCGACCGCTTCGTTGCCACGAGCTCCGGGGCCGGATCGCCGGCGAGCCAGATGGTGAGCCCTGCGAGCAGCTCCTCTCCCTCGGCGACGAGCCGCTCGAGCTGACGGCGAGCGCCGCGATGCTCCTCCAGCTCACGCGCCTTCAGGTCGGCCTCCCGGCGCAGGTCTGCGGCGCGCTGCTCACGCGCGCGACGGCCAAGACGCGGATGCGTAGGGATGCGCGAGATACGAAGCGCCGCGCCGTCCTCGACGGCAACGTCTCGCTCACCGACGGGCGCCGTGTTTGCTGTCGCCGCCAGGCGCTCGAGGTCCGCGTCGCGAGAGACCAGCAGTACGTCTGCCAGCGCGTCGGGTCGCTGCGCAAGCGCCTGCGCCGTCGCCTTGGGATCATCGACGACCAGCGCCTGGGCCAGACCACCAAGCCGAGCCTCAATGCGCGCGGCTTCAGCGAGGCCGACGTCGTCGAAACTCCCCGCGACGAGCTCCGCACCGAGCGTGTCCTTGAGCTTAAGCAGCTCGGCTGGGAAAGGGCCGCCCGCCGCGAGGAGCTCTCTTGCCTCACGGAGAAGCCGTTCCTGCTCGGCTCGGGCGTCTTCTTCGACCCGGCGAGTCGTCGCGAGCCTCGTGGCAAGGTCGGCGCGCGCGCTGTCAAGGCTCTCGCGGCTGTCGACCACAAGGCCGAGGTGCTCGCCGAGGCGCGTGGCCCGCTCGGCATGCGCGCGCCACACGGGCTCCCGCGTAGCAAGCTCCCGTCGCCGCGCTTCGAGGTCCTTCAGCTCGCGCTCCTTCGCGCCGACTTCGGCTTCCGCGACGCGCGCCTTCTCCTCGTGGTCCTTGCGCGCCCCCTCGACCTCATCCAGCAGCCGCGCGACGACCTCACCGCCGGGGCGCTCACCGAGCGCGACACCGAGCGCTGCGGCCTGTTCGCGCACCTTCGCCTGGCGCCCCGCGAGTCGCCGCGCCTCGGCGAGCTCGGACTCGATGCTCGGCAGCCGGCCTGCGAGGACGACCTTCTCTCGGTGCTGCATGAGCGCATCGAGCGCGACCTCGTGAGCCTGCTCGGGCGCGACGTCGGCCGCGATGAGCGCCGCAAGTGCGCGCATCACCTCGGCGTGCTGCCGACGATGTGACTCGGCATCCGCGAGTCGCGTGGCGGCGTCGCGACGCTCCTCGTCGACCTCGGCGAGCTCCGCACGTGCGACCGTCAGGCGCTCGTCGAACGCGGGCGCGTGCAGCGGCGGTCCGCCAAGGCAGGCTTCGGCCTCGCGCAGACGACGCACGGCCTGGTGGTAGGCCCCCGCGCGGCGGTGCAGCTCCTCGATGCCGCGCTGCACGTCGGCGAGGCCAGCGGCGGCTCGCTTGTAGCCCTCCTGCGCTCGTCGCGCCTCGTCACGAGCACGGCCGCGTTGCTCGTCGGCAACGGCCCGCTCCTCTGCAGCCGTCGCGGCGGCCGCCTCGGCGAGCCTCAGCGCTTCTGCGCATCGGGCGAGCGCCTTCGCGGCCGCGAGGGCATCGCGCAGCTTGCCCTGCCAGGCGCGCGCGGAGTCGACGACCTGACCAAGCGCGCCGCGTCGGTGCTCGAGCGCCGCGAGGTCAGCGAGGGTCTTCTCGAGCGCGTTCTCGGCGGCGAGGTGTGCCGTCTCCGCGCTGGCCCGCGCCGCCTCCGCTTCCTCGACGCGGCGGGAGAGCTCGTCGGCGCGCTCGCGGGTCGCGAGGAAGGCGGCAGCGAACATCGTCTGCCCGGCCTCGAACACCCCACCGATCTCCTGCTCGAGGCGGCGCGATTCTTGGACCTCGGTCCGCGTTCGTCGGCACGCGTCGAGGTTCGCGCGCATCCGCTGGAGGGTGTCTGCCAGCCCACCCTCCTCCTTGAGCAGGAAGGCCCGCAGCTCCGAAGTCAGCGCTCGCGAGATGCCACCCGTCATGCTCGTGCGGAGCATCTCGTTCAGCTTGTTGCGCTCCTCGTCGGTGCCGAGCCGCAGGGGCGTCACACCCTGGTCGAAGAGCGCGGCGAAGTATTCGCGCGCCGACGGGAACGACGTGAGCCGACCGCCGAGGCGCGCCGCGTTCTCTCGCAGCTCCGGCAGCTCGGGGACGACCTCGCTCTCGCCCTGCGAGACGAGGAGCAAGTCCTGCAGGCGCACGTTGTCTACCAGGCCAGCCACGATGAACGGCGTCGGCTCGACGGAGGGCTCGCCCTTGCGCTCGAGGTGCACGCCCGCCACGAGGCGGCGTTTGCCCGGCAGCGCGAAGTCGAGGACGGCGTACGATGGGCGTCCTGGCTCGCCGAGCCGTCCCCAGATGCCCTTGTCGCCGCCGGTCGCGCCCGTCTCGCCGAGGTTCGTGAAGCGCAGCCGGGACATGTCCGGGAGCAGCACCACGTAGGCGGCGATCATCACCGTCGTCTTGCCCGCGCCGTTCGCGCCCTCGAGCGCGGTGACATGGCGGTCGAGGAGGTAGCGCTCGTAGAACACCCCCTTCCAGTTCACCAGCGCGAGCGCCTCGGCGTGGGTGCGGGTCATGGCGCCGGCTCCTCGCCATCGGTCGTGTCGTCGTCCGCTCCGCTCTCGTCGCCGTTTGGCTCACCGAGCAAGACCTCGCCACGCGCGACGAGCCGCTCAAGGGCGAGGTTGGGATCGGAGAGCCCGCGAACAGGCGCCGCGAAACGCATCAAGGCGGGCCGGAGCCGAAGCCGGGCCTCGTCGAGCACGTCCACGAACCCGAGCTCTGCGAGCCGCCGAAGCGCCTCCCCCACCTGCGTGCGCACCGTCTCGGCGGCTATGCGCTCGTCGTACTTGCGCTTGCGCGGGCTGAGCGTGCGCACGAGAGCGTCCGTGCCGAGCAGCCCGGAGAGCCGCTGCAAGAGCGCCTCGCGCGGGAGGACGCCACCGTGCTGCAGCGTCGCCGGGTCGAGGTACAGGAGCGCGAGCGTCTGCCCGACGAGCATCTCGCCCGCGGAGAGCTGCCTTCTCCCGAGCCGGTCGCCCGAGGGCAGCAAGTAGAAGTAGCCGTCGCTCTGCTGCACCAGCTCGCAGCCGAAGCGCCGGTAGAACGGCTCGAGGAGCGACTGGGCGTCGACGAGGTAGTCGTACGCGGTCCCGTCGTCACGGCCGATGTGCCGCCCGCGACGCAGCATCAGGTCGACCTCCGGGAAGTGGTCGTCCGCGAGCGCGGCCTCGAGCGTGTGAAAGGTCGAGTCGGTCACGGCGCGTCCCTCCGCGCGACGCTCCAGTCCTCGACCTCGAGCCTCTCGCCGACGGGCGCCCACGGTCGCTCTCGCTCGCTGCGAACCCTGGCGGCCTGGGCGACGGCGTGGGCGATTCGTCCGGTGGCGGCGTAGTGGATGGTCTCCGGCAGCTCAGGCAGCACCCGCTCGGACACGGCGGCGAGAGTCGTCTTGCCCTCCTCCAGGGCGCGCGCGACGAGTGCGTCGATGTCGGCGAGGACGTTCTCCGGGTCCACCCAATCGGGATCGGCCTCTCGCTCGGCGCGGGGCCGGGCCACCGGCGGCCGCTCGACGCGCGCTTCGAGCGCGCGCAAGAGGCGGATCGACGGCGCATGCGCCGTGACGAGGTGGAACGGGCGTCGTGGCCAGCCCGCGAGCTGGTCTCGCAGACGCTGGCTCAGGGCGCGGTCGGGGTCGAGCCGCACGACGTCGCGCAGGTAGCGGTGGACGTACTGGTAGTACTCGGACCACGCCCGCTGCCGCGCGCCGCCCCAGGCCGCAATGCGATCGACGTGCTCGATGACGCGCTGGACTGTCGCCTCGGCGTCGGTGTTCTCCGTAGCTGTGGCGAGCGCCTGGATCTCCTGGAGCAGCGCGACGAAGTGGTGGGTGTCGCGGAGCAGGATTTCGTTCAGCTCACGCAGCGTGCGCGTCGTCGCGTCGAGGAGCGACTGGCAGCGGTCGACGGCGCTGAACCAGTCGGCCGAGAGCAGCTTGGCGATCTCGGCCTGAACCTCCTCCTGCTGCGCATCGAGGCCTCGTTGGCGACGCTCGATGCCCGCGACGAGGTCGGCCACGGTCACGCGCAGCGGTCCGACGACCTTCGTGCGCCAGGCCTCTTCGCCATCCGCCTTCTTCGCCGCCGCGAGCACCTCGGCGAGCTGCGCGCGGAGCGTCCCCGTGAGCAGCGTGAGGCTTTCGCGCGTCAGCGCCTCGTCGGCGAGGAAGTACTCGACCACCGCAGCCGCGAGCCGCGTCAGGGCGTACTCACCGGCGCGCACGATGCCGGCACCGTCGACACGCGCGAGCATGCGCTGCTCCCGCAGTCGTTGGATGGCGTGGGTCGCCCGCTTGCGCGGGTTTTCGGCGCCGGGGTCGACCACGTCGCAGACCTGCTCGAAGAGATCGATGAGCACGTCCTCTTCGAACGAGGCGAGCGCGGCCTTGTCCGCACGGAGGTAGAGGCCCGCGAGGAAGCAGAGGTCGACCGTCTTCAGATCGAGGTTGACGTGATCGCGCGCCAGCGACGCGATGACCCGGTTCGGATCGGCCGACGGCGGGGTGGTCGTCACGAGCCACTCCTCGCAGCAGCTGGTGCCGCCGCGGTGTTGTCCGCTTCGACGCCATCCTCGTTGTCACCGTCATCGTCTACAGCGATCTGCGGCGGCGCGACGGTCACCCAGAGATCCCGGTCGGCGAGACGAACCTCCCCACGACCGTGCGCGGCGAAGGGGTCGAAGATGACGTCGCCGATCCGCGGTGCGGTGTCGACCGCGAACACCCGGACGATAACGTAAGCGGCGTCGTCATCGACGTGGCAGCGGCGGGCTTCCTCCCACTCGGCACGCGACATGGGGAACGGCCCGCTCCCGTCGGTGCTCGTCGCCTTGACCTCGATGTGGAGCGCCGCGGCTGCGCGACCGAAGAGCAGGCCCTTCGGGTCAGGCACCTTGAAGTCGAAGCCGAGGCCATCGTTACCTGCGGGAAGCCCGTACCGCTCTCGCGACCTCGAGACCCAGCAGTCCGGCCCGTAGTCCGCGCCGAGGACCGAACCGAGCCACTCGTGAACGAACGCCTCGCCGAGATCGCCAACCAGCTCGGGTTCGCGCCGCGCTTGCCCAGTCGAGGACCCGCCACCTCCACCTCGGCCTCCAGTGCCCGTGCCGCGCGTTCCCGGTGGCGGCAACGCACTTCGTGACGCGTTCAGAAGCGCGGGGTCGATGCCGCGTGCGGCCGCTGCGGCGATCTTCGCTCCGAGAGAGCCGGCAGCCCCGGCTAGCAAATCGGCGCGCAGCTCGCTGGCGGTAAGCTCCACGCCGAGCACCGACTGCTTTTGCTGGGGCACGTCGCGCTCGGTCCTCGCCAGGTCCGGTAGGCGCTGGAGGAGCATCGAGAACGTCGTCGTGTCGCGAAACGCCTGGATGGCCGACAGCTTCTTTGTCGTCTCGGGTGCGCTGGCCTCGATCAGCGGGCGTAGGAGCAAGAGGGCCGCGTAGACGTGGGCCCACTCGCCGCGCATGCGCGCCGAGAGCTTTGCGTCAGCCAAGATCGCGGATGCACCGACCGTCTCCCCGAGCGATGCCGCGAGGCGTGCAGCGACGCTGATGACGGCGTTCACCGAGGTGGTGGCGTCGCTCTCGCGAGCCGACGGCGAGCAATCTCGGAACAGGCGAACACCTCGCTGCGTCGCGTCCTTCGGGATGGGCAGTTCCTCATCCCAGGGCGGTGCAGGCAGCTCGGTCAGTGCTCGACTGACGCTGTCGAACGATGCCACTGCTGCGCGAACAGCGGCCAGCGCCGCCTCGTCGGCGTTCGCGACGTCGGGTGGAACGAACTGCACCGCATCTGGAACCGGCGCAGTACCGGTATCGGCGAGTGCTGCGGAGAGCGCATCCAGGTCGACGCTCGCTTCGCGCGCGCCGACCTCTCGAACGATGGCGACGAGGTGATCACGGGTACGCCGGAACCTCTGCGCCGACAGGGCGAAGACGTATCGCACGCCGTCGCGGCGCAGCAGCGCCTCCTGCCACAGATGCCACGGCACGCCGAGGTGGCGCACAATCTGGACCTCGCCCTCCGGCGACCGCTGACCGAGGGCATTCGCGAGGACCGAACCGAGCTCGGTGCGGTCGAAGGCTGCCGCGACGTCGTCCGGGCGATCGCCGATTGATGCAAGCCAGGCTGCTGCCTCGTCGAGCGTCGTGCCGGGCACGAAGTGGCATCGGGCTGCCTGCAGCGCCGGAGCGAGTCCCTGCGCGCTCAAGGCGCGGTTCAAGCCCGCGGCATCGGCGACGTCGATGATCTCCACGTCGGAGATCTCCCGTTCGTGCAAGAAGGCACGCGTGCTCCCGAGTTGCAGCGCGCGGGCGTACCCCGCCCAGAGGTCACGCGAGCGTGCTCCGGCAAGCTCCCAGGTCGCGGCGAGGACATCGTGCTTATCGAGCGTCGACGACGCCAACATGCGCTCGCCGGCGCGGTCGTAGAAGGTTGCGACCGTCGAGTCCTCGAACACCCCGAAGACCAACGAGAGCTTCTCGAAGGCCTTCCAGTTGCGGCTCACTGGTTCGGCGCGCACCAGCCGCTCGCCGCCGAAGGTCAGGAGCGCGGCGAGCTCGGCGGCGACCTCGGTGTGCGGGCACTCGCGCTGGAGCCAGCTCAGGAAAGCCTCGGGTGACGTCGATGACGAAAACGCCACGCGGACCTTGGCGGTCGAGGTGCGCACCACGTGGTCAACGCCCCACGTTCGAACGAAGAGCTCGTAGAGCCTGTCGATCGCGGCATCACGCGCAACCGGAACGCGGTACGCGCGTTCGATGCCGTCGATGTGGCGCGCCCGAGCCGGTTCGTCGTCGAAGAGCACGATCACACCGGCGCCGGAGGGATCGACGCTTTCGAGCCTCCGGTCGCGAAGGAGTGGGATCGTGACCCCTTGCGGCACACGCTGAAGCGGTTCCTTCTCAAGTCGCGCGTTGGTCTGCGCGTACAGCTCGATCGCAAGAGACTGCGCCTCTCGGCGCGTGTGCAGCCGCTCGTCATCGAGACGCGCGGCAAGCTCCCGGAGGGCGTCGATGAGGCGGGCGAGGGGTGCATCCTCGACCGAAGGAACACCCAAGGCGCCAAGAAGCCGCGAAGCCCCCGCCAACGCATGCGGCACGACGTTGAGTACCTGCGCGTAGGCTGCTCGCCGCGCGCCGTCCGGCAGGCGCCATAGTTCCTTGGCGCTGACTCGAACGGGCTCCCGCCCGACGCCACGTTCACCGAGGAGCACAGGCCAGTCGAGTGTCCTCAGCGCGAAGACCCACATGGCGTCGACAGTGTGAGCCGGTGCGTGTCCCACCCGCCCCAGCGAGACACAGCGGTGCGCGAAGAAATGATCGGGGTGAAGGAGCATCAGGTCGACGATGGCCTCACGCCGCGCCGGGACCTCCAAGTCATCCACCCAGCAGACCTCGCTCACGTCGTGCGGGAGTCGCTGAATCCACCGCGTGGGGTAACCAGCGAGGTGGGCAACGTAGGCTTGGTAGATCCCGTCGATCGCAGGCTCGCCGAGGGTCGGCCTTCCGACGACGTGCAGCCCCTCGTTGTAGCTCTCCAGTGGAGCCTTGCGGTCCGAGTACACGGTGACGCGCGGCACGCTGCTGACACCCATGACCTGCACCGCTGCCCGCCAGCTCGCCACGGCGTCTTCCACGAGCCCGAGACGCTCTCGGAGCTGAGCGAATGGCATCAGCCGTCGCCCTGGATAGGCCGCGCCAAGAAGTCGATCGTGGTCGGGCGACAATCCCCAGCCCTCGCCGAGATAGGTCTCGTCGGCCAACCACCAGCTGAGTCCTCCGTGTTCGTCGACGACGGGAACGTAGGCTCCACTGCAGTCGAGCTTCTTTCGTGAGAGCTCGCGCATCGAGGCGATCCACGACACGGCCTGGGCGAACAGCTCGAGCGCGAGGTCGTCTTCGGCCTCGGCGGCGTTTGAAAGCGCCGGGAACAGCGCCTCCTCGAGCAGCTCCGTCTTACGTGGACGCCGCACCAGCTTCGCCTCGTCGAGGCGCCCGGCGAGCTTCGTGAGCGCGCGCCCGTCTTCGCGAATGCGCAGGGCGGTGCCATCGACGAGCCGAATCATCGCAGCGACGCGCGGCGGCACGTTCGACACTTCCTCGTCGTCGCCTTGCGTGTCGACCGGCGTCGGGAGGAACACGCGCTGCGAGGGTGCTGCGAGGTCGGCGGTGCCGACAGGTAGCCACGCTTGGTTCTGCAGGGCCGCCACCTCGAAGCACGAGAGCAAGGCCGCCGTGAATCCTTCCCAGTAACCCGGGCCATCGGCGCGATGTGAACGGGCGGCGCGCTCGACGACGCTCGCCGTCTGCCTCTCGCGTTGCAGCCACGGATGGGGCGACGTCGTCAGAGCGGGCAGCTCGAGCGACTCCAGCACGTCCGCTGCATCGGCGAGGAGCCCCTCCTCGGGGAGCACTTCAACCTCGAGCTCCCGATCGGCGAGAACGTCTCGAACGAAGGCGAGGAGCGAGCGCTCACCTTCTGACGGCATCCGACAGTCGCCTCGGGCAAGGAAGCGCTGTCCTCCCCAGGCGAGGACCACTTCACCGTCGGCGACGCCGCCAGGAGCGAAGGCCCGATCTGCGAGCCCGCCTTCGGTTCGATGCAATGCCAGGGTGACGGCTCGCCGATCCTCGATGCGCGGGGAGCCCCGCAGAATGCCGAGCAGCTCGCACAGAAGCTCCCCAGCGACGTCGAGGAGCATCGCGTTGTACGGCAGCGCGAAGTCGAGGCCAGTGCGCGAAATGGTTGCGAAGAAGCGAGCATCGACATGGACTGGCAGGCCCGTGGCCTGCTGCGTTGGAAGTCCAAGGCAGAAACGGCCGGGCGGCCCAAGGGCACCGGCACCGTGGCTGTCGGGCATGGGCAGCGCGATGGTGACCGGCAGAGGGTCGTCATCGCTCCATGCTTCGAGGCCAAACTCGCGAAGCGCGGCGGCCACAATCTGTCGCCGCTGCTCGACCGCGGGCGCAGCGCCCGCCAGGGCGTCACTCTGGAGCAGCCAGAACCGGTTGAATCGCTCGATGCCGGCTGGGGCCGTGACCGTGATCGTCGTCTCGGAAGGCGTACCGGCGTGGAACGTGCGGGAGAACGACCATTGCGTACCGCGCACATGGTCGATGACGACGATCTTCGACACGCCCGCGAGGAAGAGCAGCGCAAGCTCGGCCTGCCCGGGCTCGCCGGCCCTCGCAGCGCCCACCAGCCGGTCGATGGCGCGGGAGACGTCGTCGCTCGCCCGCTGGTCGCGGAGGGGCAGCACGACCAGCGTGCGGATCGACTCCCTCTCCCCATCGGGGATCCGAAGCTCTTCGAGCCGCGCCGCGAGGTCGTGAGCGTCGCGCGCGAGTGGGAACTTGAACCCGGCGACGCGCTCGAGTTCCGGGCGCACCGCATCCATGGGGTTCTCGATGCCGCGAACCGCGAGCGCCTGCGCGAGCCCGGCGTTGTCTCTGAAGAACGCGACCACCTCGTCCTCGACGGCGGCCCGCAGCACCCCCTGCTCGAACGGATGCTGCTCCAGCGCGATTCCGACACCGAAGTCCGTGGAGACACCGCCTGCGCGCTCGGCCGAGGCGCTGAAGATCTCGGGCGCGTCGGTGACCTGGTACACCGCCTTGAAGCCGACGCCCTTGTTGCCGACGAGTACGCCAGTCTTGTCGCTGTCGGCGAGTGAGCTCAGCCTTTCGAGGTTGCGCGCGGTGACCGCCTGGCCGCCGTTCGAGACGGCGAGGAGCCGCTCGGTTCGAACGATGACGACGGTGGAGTCGCGAACACCTCCAACGAGCGCCTGGTCGTTGGCGTTCTGGAGCAGCTCGACCAGAAAGCGGCCGTGGTAGTCTTGGCGAATCAGCGCGGCGGCGTGTGCGATTTCGCGGTGCTCGCGACTCCCGCTCGCCACGTTCGTGGCCAGCACCTCGGCGCGCTGTCGCCAAAGCGCACGCAGCTCGGGCGGGACCGCGGTGTCGGACCTCACGGAGGCGACTCCTCGTGTGCGAGCCTCGCGGTAGCGGCGCGCCGGCAGCTCACGACCGCTCCGGCGCGTCAGTTCCCAGCACCTCGACGAGCTCGGCGATCACCTGGACCGCGTCCTCCTCCACGTCCTCGAGCACGATGGGCGTGTACTCTGGGTTGGTCGGCTTCAGCGTGATCTTCGTGTGTCGCCACGAGTCGCCGGCGCGGGCCTTCTCGCTCTCGTAGCGCTTCACCGTGTAGCGGTGCCCGGTCTCGGGGTCGGTGGCATCGCGAAGCTGGACGAGCACGGTGCGTCCTTGGCGCGATCCCGTGACCGGTGCAGCGAAGAGGCAGTACGCGCCGTCTTCGACGCCAGGCTCCATCGAACGCCCGACGACCTGGGCGACGAACATGCCCGGGCGCAGCCGGCGATCGCTGTCCACCTCGACCCACTCGAAGTCGTCGTCGGCGACGTGCTGGGGATCGCTGAACGCACCGGCCGCCGCCTTGAGCGGCACGAGCGGCACGCACTTCACGTACCGGTCCTTCGCGGATCCTTCGACCAGCCGCAGCTTCGGCTGGACCGCAGTCTGCGGCGAGCCATCCTTGGCGCGAAGGCGGCGGTACGCCTCCTCGGCCATCCAGGACGTCACCACCTTCTGGAAGGGCGCGTCGTTCATGAAGCGAACGAAGATGTCCTCGTTCTGGTCCATGCGGTCGACGAAGAGCCGCTCGAGCACGTTCTTGAAGAGCAGCTCGAACTTGTCGCCCGGGTTCACGGCCGCCGCGCGACGCAACCCGTCGTCGCCCATGGCGGCCTCGACGATCTGATCGAAGAAGAGCTGGTCGGCCTGGTTGAAGTCCGTCCCGAAGCGCTCGTTGACGACGTCGATGAGCTGCGAGAGCGGCACAGGCTGCTCGCGCAGCACGCCGCTTCCGACCTCGGCCGGCCCGTCGAGCTTCCGCGCTTCGCCGTCCTTGAGCGCGATGGACCCCTCGCTGATCTTCTGCAGCCGGTAGTACTCGAGCTTGACCTCGTCATCGAACTGGTAGGCGGCTCCGCTGGCACGACGCGGGAGCTTCGTCATGAGATGACGCAGGAACACGTAGAGGCGCTCGAGGTCCGAGTCCTGGTACGGGATCACCTGGCTGAGGAAGCCGTATAGGTTCTGGAACGCTTGGAGCTTCCCGCGCCACAGCTCGGCCTCGTCGGGGCCGTCCTCGGAGCGCGCCTTGAAGCGAGAGACCGCGGGATCGAGCGCGGCGTTCATCGCCTGGTGGTCGAGGGCGCTCTGCTTCTGCTTGGGCTTGAAGTACACGTCGCAGAAGCGCGCGATCTCCTCATCGAGGTAGACGCCCGCCGCGTCGAGCTCGCCCTTGATGGCGTAGAGCCGCGCCGGGTCGACCTCGTCACCGATCTCCGCGCCCTCGTAGTAGGTCTTGAAGGCCTCGCGGATTTCGTCGCGGTCGTTCACGAAGTCGAGGACGAAGGTGTCCTCCTTGAGCGGATGGATTCGGTTGAGCCGCGAGAGCGTCTGCACCGCCTGAATGCCGGCGAGACGCTTGTCGACGTACATCGTGTGGAGGAGACAACGGCTCGACCTACCGCGGTCAGGCGCTGAGCCTCGCCTGCGTACGCATGGGGACATCGCTGGTCCACGCTAAGCCCTACGACGCGCAGGCGCGCGGGAAGATGGAGCGGTTTTGGCGGACCCTGCGCGAGGGGTGCCTAGACTTCGTCGGCTCGCTGTCGTCGCTCCACGACCTCAACGTCAGGCTCTGGGCTTTCGTCGATGAGCACTACCATCGCGCGCCCCACGCTGGCCTATTGGGCAAGACGCCTGACAGTGTCTACAGCGAAACACCACGCCCGGTAGACGCCTTCGACGAGGCCATGCTGCGCAAGGCGCTCACCATCCAGGCGCGCCGCCGCGTCCGCCGCGACAGCACCCTGCCCATGGGCGGCAGCGACTGGGAGACCGATCTGCACTTCCTGGCAGGAAAGGTCGTGACCGTTTACCGCTGCCTGCTCGACCGGGCGGAGCCGCCCTGGCTCGAGCATGAGGGCCGCGCTCACGTCCTGCATCCGGTCAATCCCAAGGCCAACGACCACAAGCCGCGCTCAGCGCCAAGTCAACGCGCAGCTCACCTGCAGCGTGAGCCGGTACCCTTCAATCCACCGAAGGCGCTGCTAGACAAGACACTGGGCAAGAGGCCCGTCACCCCGAGCGGCGAGGGCGAGTCATGAGCGCGCACCTCGACCACTTCGGTCTGCGAAGCGAGCCTTTCTCCAAGGAGATCGACGACGCCAAGCTGTGGCTGCCCACGAGCAAGCAGGACATCGTCGATGAGCTCGTCGCGTGTGTGCATGACCGCAAGCATGCCGTCGTCACCGGCGAGCCAGGGGTGGGCAAGACCTGCGTGCTGCGCGCGCTTCGTAGCGCGCTCAGCGCCAGTCAGTCCTTCAGGCTGACTTACTGTCACAACGTGACCCTCGGTCGGCGGGACTTCTACCGGCACCTCTGCCACTGCCTGGGTATCACCTACGGTGCCACGGCGGGCGATGTGTTCCTGTCCCTCAGCAAGCACGTGGAGGAGCTCACCCGCGAGCGGACCCTCCCCGTCCTGCTCATCGACGAGGCCCACATGCTCCACCAGGACACCCTCGACCACCTGCACATCTTGCTCAACTACTCCTGGGACAGCCGCTCGCTACTCTCGCTCATCATGATCGGCCTGCCCGATCTCGATGAGCGCCTGACCAAGCGCAGGAATCGCTCCCTCTACTCGCGCCTGCACCACCGGCTGACCATCGACCCGCTCTCGCCCAGCGACACCGGTGACTACGTCCGCGCGCGCCTCACCACCGCCGGTGCCAACAAGGAGCTCTTCACCTCGGACGCCATCGGCATCCTGCACGAGGCGGCGTCCGGCTCCCTGCGTGACATCGACCGCGTGGCGGACAAGGCGCTGCGGCTCTCCGCTCGCAAGAAGCGGAAGCTCGTGGAGAGAGACGCCGTGCAAGCCGTCCTGAGGACTGACGGGTTGGGCGCGCCATGACCCTCGCGCCAGAGCTACTCCAGCGACCCACCCTCGCTTAGGAGGAGCCCAACGAAGACCCCTATTCTGACCCTCAAGGCGCCCGCCCACGCACGGGTGGGCGCCCATCACCCTCACACCGCGCGCGCCACCACGCATCCCCGACGATGCCCATCATTGACCCCGCGCGCCCACCCATCAGCCAGCTTGCGCGTCAACATCTGCGCCGCTGGAGCCTGCGTGGCGTGTGAGACAGGCTCCCAGTATTGCAGCGGGAACGTGGTGTACGGGCGCTGCCGCGACTTGAGCGAGGAGCTGGCGGTGCAGGACTGCGCCGCCCTGGGCCAGGTATGCAGTGAGGGACGCTGTCGAGTGCCCAGCTGCGAGCCCACCAGCACGAGCTGTGAGGGCAACGTGGTGGTCACTTGCGCCGCGGATGGCCTGAGCATCGCCAAGCGCGAGCCCTGCGGCGCGAATCGCCAGTGCGTCGGCGGCAAATGCGAGCGACAGGTGTGTCAGCCGGGGAGGCACTGCAAGGGCACGCGTCAAGTGGAGGTGTGTTCGGACGATGGGCTCACGCTCGAAGGGGTCGAGGATTGCGGCGCCGCCGAAGGCTGCGAGGAGGGCGAGTGCCGCCCCAAGGTCTGCACGGAGAACTCCACGTTCTGCACGGGCGACAAGCGCATGCGCTGCTCGGCGAGCGGCGCTGCGGAGGAGGAGTGGCCCTGCGCCGCAGGTCAGAGCTGTCAGGGCAGCGGTCAATGCGTAGACTGGGAGTGTGAGCCGAACGTGGACTTTTGCGAGGGCGATGTGCCGAGTCGCTGCGCGGCGGATGGGCTCAGCTCGGTGGCGCTGGGCGAGCCTTGTACCAATCGCACCACGTGCAGCGCCGGGGCGTGCGAGGTGTGGCGGTGTGAGCCTGGGCTCGAGCTCTGCGCGGCGGGTGAAGCCCGCGTGTGCGCGGCGGACGGGATGAGCTCAGCTCCACTTACCAACCCCTGCGATGGCAGCGACCCTACCTGCGAGGTCGATACTTGTGACGACTTACCTGCAGGCTACGCAGGTTACGCGCGTTGGCCGCTCCCGGGTACGTCGGACCGGGCCCGAAGTTACATCACCGACCCCCTCGCGAAGACGGTGCGTGACAACGTCACGGGCCTCCTGTGGCAGCGAGAGGTGCTCCCAATACAGCGTACTTCGTCCGCCGCAAAGACCTATTGCGAGGGCCTGACATTAGGAGGTCGCAGCGATTGGCGTCTTCCCACGCGGATGGAGCTGATCTCCCTCGTGGACTACACGCAAGTCGGCCCCGCGATAGACAGGGTCACCTTCCCGAGCACACCGACGGCGGGGCACTGGTCTGGGTCAGAGTCCGCCGGCTCGGGGCAACGGTGGTACGTGGAGTTCAACACTGGGGAGGCGAAGGTCGCGGCGCTAGGCGCGTCGTATCACGTGCGCTGCGTGGCCGTCGCCGCACCGCAGAAGCCCATCCCGCCCAGTGGCCACTTCTTCGAGGTGACGGGGGACACCGTGCTCGACGCCGCCACGGGGCTCGAGTGGCAGCGTGGGACGTCAGCGATCAGGCATACCAAGGTTGGGGCGGTGAACTACTGCAATGCCCTCACCCTAGATGGTAAGTCAGGCTGGCGTTTGCCCGCTACCGCGGAGCTGAGCGGCCTGGTGCGAGAGGTGGGGGTGACCACGCTGTTCATCGACGAGGGCATCTTCCCGGACACCCAGTCCGATTACCATTACTGGAGCAATACGCCTGACATCAGCGTGAGCTTGCCGCAGCCCTTCTCGTGGTACACTCATTTCAACGGCGGCACCACCGACAGCGATGTGAACAACAATTCCCGTTGGGTCCGCTGCGTCCGCTGAGCGTGCGAGGTCTGGCGATGCGGTGCCGTCCAACCCCCCAAGACGAGCTGGACTGCGACGGCTGACGGTTGACGAGGGAGGCTCCTTGGGGCTTCGCGGCAGGTTTGGGAGCACCGTGGGCCGATCGGCCAAGTCGGATACGAATTTTTGACTATGGACAACGCGCCGCAGGGGCCACTAGCCTTCGCGCCGTGGAGCCCAGCACGCGCGCGCTCGCCTGCACCGCGCCTGCTATTTTTCCATATGGTAAAAATGGCCGCCCCGCTGTGCCGCGGTGAGTTGGCTCCGAGGGTGCCCCATGCCTCCCCAGAGTCAGGGTCTCCTCAGGCAGCGCGCGGACTTCGTGGCCATCTTGGAGGCCAGCTACGCGGCTGAGGCCGACGACCAGGTGTGGATGGGGCGCGTCGTCGACGCCGTCGAGCGCACCCTGAGCGTGCCTTACGAGTTCTGGCTGCACGTCATCGAGCATGATCAGGCTGGGACGAACGCCCGCTTCGTGATGGGCACGGGGATAGGTGACGCGCTCATGGCGGCCGCCACCAGCTCCTTGAGTCGCCTGGATGCCAAGACGTTCAATGCGTTTTATCGCCCGAGGTCGGTGGTCACCACCCACTCAGAGGTGTTGTCGCGGCTCGAGGCTGAGCGTCGGTGCCGGGTCGAGGCGGAGCTCCAACCCTTCTATGAGGCTCAGCGCTCGAAGGACGCCTTTGGGGTCCTGATGCACCCTGAGCCTGGCGTGGCGGCGGTGCTCAGTTGCTCGCTGCCCACGCGGCACACGCCATCACATCATGAGCGGCGCGCCTTCTCGCGCCTCGCGCTTCACCTCGCGACGGCGCTCCGGCTGCGTCGTCGCCCGGAGGCCGTCATCGCGGTGCTCTCCCCGGGCGGCAAGCTCCTGCACCTCGAAGCCGGCTCCCCCTCGCCCGAGGCGCTGGTCGGTCAAATCAAGACCATCGAGCGAGCGCGTCTCCGTCGCGGACGCGCCGAGCCCGACGCCATCGCCACCTGGCGCGCCCTGGTGAACGGGCAGGTCACCCTCGTGGAGCGCGAGTCATCTGGTCAGCGTTACTACCTGGTGCTCGAGAACGCGGCCAGCGCGCGCGCCCAGCGCCGACTCTCGGAGCAGGAGGCCAACATCGTCTCGCTCGCCGCTCATGGTGCCACGGGGAAACACATCGCCTACCGGCTCGGGCTCTCCCCCTCTTCGGTGTCGGGCTACCTCGCGAGCGCAGCGGCCAAGCTTGGCTTCTCCACGGCCACCGCGCTGTTGCGGCTGGCGTCGCGGCTCGTGATCGACAAAGAGCCTGTCGATACCCAGGGGCTCACCCCTTCGGAGCGCGAAGTCCTCGACATGCTGCGCGCCGGGCTCGCGAACAAGGCGATCGCAGCGCGTAGGCGTCGCTCCGAGCGCACCATCGCCAATCAGGTCGCGGCGATCCTGCGCAAGACGGGCAGCCAGTCCCGGCGCGCGCTCGTCACCTCTGGGTGATCGAATAAATGACCATAGCGTGCCGCCTTCGACCTTTGCGAAGCTGGGGCGCCTTCGGGGGAGTCGCCTGCCTGGGGCCGTCGGCTCTCCTTGGGGGCGGCGCTCCGTAGGCCGAGCCTACTAACACCTTCGCGGGGATCCCATGTTGAAATCGACATCGCTATTCGCACTCCTAGCCATCACCGTCGTCGCTTGCTCCTCTTCAGACAGTGGGGGCTCGGGCGGACCATCGAGCGGCGGCTCGGGGGGGAGCTTTGGGGGCTCCGGTGGCTCGGGCGGCTCCGGTGGCGTCGTGAGCGGCGCAGACACTTGCTACGGCCACCCTGACGCGACCGAGAGGGCCGAGGGCAGCGCGTTCGCGCTGTGCACGTATGACCGCTGCTGCGGAGCGTACGCGGCCTGCAACACCGACGAGGATTGCAACGCGGTGCTGGAGTGCAGCTACGCCGCGAGCAGTCAAGAGGACTTCGATCGATGCATCGCGCCGTTCTTCTCAGATGGCCCCGGCAGCATCAACGGGATCGCAATTGAGTATTTGTTCGCGTACAAGTATTTCAACGATCTGTTCAGCTGCTGGGCCTCCAGCTGCAACGACACCGCGTCGGCGCCTCCGGCGGATCCGTGCCGAAGTCACTCCGGTTGTTCGCAGTGCGTGGACGGCATGGGGGTGCAGCAGAACGGGTTCGTGGGGGCTTGTGTCTACGTCACCAAAGACGATCGGAGCGCCTGCGTGTCGGGCTCCGCGTATGGCCCCAATCGCCTCTCCGATCGCGATCGGGGTGAAGATTGGTCGTGGCTCTACTGGGACTCGGATCGGTGCCCTGGCGCGGGCGGTGGCCCGGGCGGCTGCACCCACGATAGCGACTGCGGGCGCTGTGAGCGCTGCGAGCGCTCCACGGGGAATTGCCTCACCAGGCCGTCCTGTAATTGATGTGCGCTGTGTGAGAAGAACTGGAGGAACTGACAAGTGATGAAGCATGGGTTCGGGTTAGGCGTGACGGTGCTCTCCCTCATCGCGCTGGGCGCTTGTGGTGATGATGACAGTGGAGGCTCGCGAGATCGCTGTGGCTCGTTCTGCGCTGTGTTCGCGCAGGGTGAGGGTTGCAGCTCGGTGCTGGATGGCTGCAATCGCGATTGCCCTGTGGCTCGTGAGCAGTGTGTGCATCGGGCGGATCCCATGCTCCAGTGCCTGGCGGGCCTTGGGTTCTCTTGTACCTCGCCGGGCGTCGCGAACGCCGTGGGCGACGGTGCGGGGTTCGAGTCGCTGAGCGTCGCCTCCGGGACGCTCAACGTCTCCGACTCGAGGTGCGCTGAGCTAGTCGCCGCATTCAAGCGCTGTGACCCGCTGCCGGGCTCTGGCGGTTCCGGAGCGTCGGGTGGCTCTGGGGCCTCGGGTGGCTCTGGGGCCTCGGGTGGCTCTGGCGGTTCCGGAGCGTCGGGTGGCTTCGGTGGTTCCGGAGCGTCGGGCGGCTCCGGCGGCTCTGGTGGTGGGGACTGCAGCGGCGGCCAGGGCCTGAGCTGCGACGCGTGCCTCGATGCGGCGCTCCAGAGTGGCGGTTGCTGCGCCTCCCAGGGCGCCGCCTGCAGCGCCAATCCGAGCTGCGGTGCGCTGATCGACTGCTTGGCGGGGTGCTCCACGGACCCATGCATCGACAGCTGCGCCGAGGCTCACTCGAGCGGCATCCAGCCGTTCCTCAACCTCACGAACTGCCTGTTCGGTAACGACGCCCCGGGCCCAGGTGCTTGCGGCCTGGCTTGCGAAGACGACTGAGCCAAGCGGATTCGAGCGTCGACACGTAGGGGCAGGCCCCCGTGCCTGCCCTTGGTGACCCGAGCACGGCGTGCGTCCTCCGCGCGTGTGGAGGCTCCAGGCGGTAGAGCAGGCGACGGAGTCACCACGGCGGAGGTTGGGGGTTGGACGGCACCGCACCCCAGCGAGCCGAACGCTGCGCCCGTGCGCTGGAACAGCAGGGCGCTGCGAGTCGGTGGGCACGGCCTAGCGTGAAGACGGGCAGTAGGAGTACGTCGGCGTGAAGCATGGGCAGCGGCCGCCGTTCCAATCGCTGGCACCTCGGCTGAGTCCCCTTGCTTCGTGGAAAAATCCTTGCTCTCATCGAGCCGGGGTCCGCCCTTGCCAAACGGTGTTGGTGGCGTCCAGGGAGGCACCGCGTTTTCATGAGGGATCAGAGGGCTCGGGGGTTTGGCAGTGCGCTGGGGTCGCCGTCGTGGCGCGGCCCCGAGCACCCTGTTCGTGCGCGGGGTGGCGTCGCGCTCAGCGCCATCGGCGCGGCGCTGTTGCTCGGCTTGGGCGCGCTCAGCGCCGGCGGTTGCGGCAAGGAGAACACGGTGAACGCCGGCTCACCCATGTGCCAAGCGGGGGAGCTGCGCTGCAGCAGCGCCTTGGTGGAGGTGTGTCAGGAGGACGGCAGCGCCTTCGAGCTCCAAGAGGTGTGCTCCGGGGGCACGCCGTTCTGTGCGGCGGGTGCCTGCGTGGAGTGTGAGGTGGGCTCGCAATACTGCAGCGGGAACGCCGTCTACGGGCGCTGTGAGCAGTCGAGCGACCAGGAGATCTTGGTGCTCGACTGCGCCGCCGTGGGCCAGGTGTGCAGCGGCGGTCGCTGTCGTGTTCAGGCGTGCGAGCCCGCTAGCGTGGTGTGCGACGGCAACACGGTGGTCACCTGCGCTACGGACGGCCTCAGCGTCGCGAGCCGCACGCCGTGCGGCGTGAACGAGCGCTGCTTCGAGGGCGTCTGCGAGGAGGGGTGCTCCCCTGGAGCTAAAATCTGCAACCTAGATGGTCAGGTCGAGGTGTGCTCGGAGGATGGGCTCACCGTGATCGAGCGGCGGAGCTGCAGCGCAGCCCAGGGTTGTGAAGACGGTGAGTGTCGCCCGCTGGTGTGCGAGCCGGACAGCTCCTTCTGTCGGGGAGACAGGCTCATTCGGTGCTCTGCAAGCGGTACCTCCGAGCAAGAGCAGCCCTGCGGCGTCGGGGGGCGGTGCGTCGATGACGCGCAGGGGGTCAGGTGTGTTGTTCAAGTGTGTGAGCCAAACTTAGCCTACTGCGACGGCGTCGAGCCCTGGCGCTGCCACGCAGATGGGCAGGGCGCCAGCCGAGTGGGCGATGCGTGCACTGGCGCCACCACCTGCAGCGCTGGAGCGTGCGTGCCCTGGGTGTGCACGCCAGCCTTGGAGTTCTGTGACGGCGATCAGCCCAAGGCCTGTGCCGTGGATGGGCTCGGTGCCACCAACCTGGGCCCGGCGTGCCCGAGCGAGGTGGGTTGCTCCGGGGGCAGGTGTTGTCAGCCGGCGGAGCGGTTCTGTGTGGGTCACCAGGTGATGGACTGCTCAGCTGACGGAATGATCGTGACCGAGGTGGAGGTGTGCCCAGCCAGCCAGTATTGCATCGCTGGGGGCTGTTCTGATGATCACGACGGCTACGCCCGCTGGCCGCTGCCCGGCACCGCCGGGCACCCGTTCGACTACTCCGTGGACGTGGACGCGAAGACGGTGCTCGACCAGGTGACGGGGCTCTTGTGGCAGCGTGAGCCCGCGCCCACCACGCACACCTTCGATGACGCGAAGAGTCACTGCGAGGGGTTGACCTGGGGAGGCCGGGATGATTGGCGCTTGCCCACGCGGATGGAGCTGATCTCCATCGTCGACTACACGCGGGGTAGACCAACCTTGGATAGCGTCGCTTTCCCCGGCACGCCGCAAGCCGCCTTCTGGGCTGGACCGAGGCGCAGCAATGACGCGTTGTCGGTCGACTTCGGTGATGGTACGGTCGACATCGAAGCGACAACGGTCTCTCGTCACGTTCGCTGTGTGGCGGAGGTGACCCCGCAGCTGCCTATCCCGGCCAGCGGGCACTACTTTCAGGTCACTGGAAACACGGTGCTCGACGGCGCGACCGGCCTCGAGTGGCAGCGGGGCAGCGCTCCGAGCGCTAGGTCCCAAGCGGCTGCCATCAGCTACTGCGATGGGCTCGCTCTGGATGGTAAGACAGGCTGGCGTTTGCCCTCCGCCTCTGAGCTGAGCAGCTTGATCCCTGGGCTGAAGCTCAACAGCCCGTTGATTGATGGTGCCATCTTCACCGGGACGTTCTCGGCTTTCTACTGGAGCGCCGACGCATGGTACCTTGATTCGCGGCTTGCCTTTGCCGTTGGGTTCTCGTCTGGCCGGACGTGGCGCTACATCGCGACTGGCTCACGTCACGTTCGGTGTGTTCGGTGAGCGGCGGCTTGGTTTGGCTAGCTTGGCAGCGGAGAGGCTCGAGATGAAGCAGGATCGGAGTGGGCTGGAGTCGGTATCGCGTGCTCGGCAGCTTGGCGGTGCAACCCTGAGGTCGTCCGTCAGGCTGTTTGACCTACTTCGGGTAGCATCCTTGCTCGGTCTGGGCGCGCTCAGCGCCAGCGGCTGCGGCAAGGAGAACACTGTCAACGCCGGCTCACCCATGTGTCAAGCGGGGGAGCTGCGCTGCAAGAGCACCGCGGTGGAGGTGTGCAAGGCGGACGGCAGCGGCTTCGAGGTCCAAGAGGTGTGCTCGGAGAGCACGCCGTTCTGCGCCGCCGGCGCCTGCGTGGCGTGCGAGACGGGCTCCCAGTATTGCAGCGGGAACGTGGTTTACGGGCGCTGCCACGACTCGAACGAGGAGCTGGCGGTGCAAGACTGCGGCGACCTGAGCCAGGTGTGCAGTGAGGGTCGCTGTCGGGTGGCCAGCTGCGAGCCCACCAGCACGAGCTGCGAGGGCAATGAGGTGGTCACCTGCGCAGCGGATGGCCTGAGCATCGCCAAGCGCGAGCCCTGCGGCGCGAGTCAGCAGTGCGTGGATGGCAAGTGTGAGCGACAGAGGTGTCAGCCCGGGGCTCACTGCAAGAACACGCGGCAGGTGGAGCTGTGCTCGGCAGATGGGCTCACCATCCTCGAGCTGCGCGATTGTGGCGCTGCGGAGGGCTGTGAGGCAGGCGAGTGCCTGCCCAAGTTCTGTACGGAGAGCACCACCTTCTGCAAGGACTACAAGCGCATGCGCTGCTCTGCGAGTGGCGCCGCGGAGGAGGAGTGGCCCTGCGCCCCAGATCAGAGCTGCGAAACCAGTGTAGAAGGCGGGATCCAGTGCTCGAGCTGGGTGTGTGAACCCGGCGCGGACTACTGCGCTGACACCGAGCCCAGGCGCTGCGCGGCAGATGGCTTGAGCTCGGTGTCGCTGGGCGAGCCTTGCACCGGTCGCACCACGTGCAGCGCCGGGGCGTGCGGGGTGTGGCAGTGCGAGCCGGGTCTCGACTTCTGCGCCGCGGGTGAGGCGCGCGCGTGCGCCGCGGATGGACTGAGCTCAGCTCCACTGACCCCCTGCGATGGCAGCGACCCCAGCTGCGAGCTCAAGACCTGTGACGACCTACCCGCAGACTACGCAGGTTACGCGCGCTGGCCACTCCCCGGCACCGCGGGTCACCCCTTCGATTACCTCGTGGACCCTGGGGCTAGGACGGTGCGCGATCAGGTGACGGGCCTCCTGTGGCAGCGCCAGGGGTCGCCCCTCCTGCACAGCTGGGAGTCTGCAAAGAGTTACTGTGAGGATCTGGTCTGGGCCGAGCGTGATGATTGGCGCCTGCCCACGCGGCTGGAGCTGCTCTCCCTGGTGGATTACACCCGAGTGGGGCCAGCGATCGACACCGGCGCCTTCCCGGACACGCCCGCTGAGGCCTTCTGGTCCGGGTCGGAGCGCGGCGCCTCGGGGCAAGCGTGGACGGTGGGGTTCAATCAGGGTGACGCCGTGGGGACCGCGCCAAGCGCGTCGCGTCGGGTGCGCTGCGTGACCGTTGGCGCTCCGCAGAAGCCGATCCCAGTAAGCGGTCACTTCTTCCAGGTCACGGGGAACACGGTGCTCGACACCGCGACTGGCCTCGAGTGGCAGCGCGGCACGTCACCCACCGATCGGAGCCAGGGCGTTTCTGCGAGCTACTGCCTAGACCTCGAGCTGGATGGGAAGACGGACTGGCGCTTGCCCACGGCCGCTGAGCTCAGCAGCCTGGTGCGAGAGGTGGGGGTGACCACCACGTTCATCGACGAGAGCATCTTCCCGGGCACTCAATCAGACAACTATTGGAGCGCCACCATCGCAGTCCCGGTGACGAGCAACCCAACGTACTGGCGCGTGGCGTTCAATACGGGGCAGACCAGCACAGGCATTTGGGGCAACAATGAGTGGGCCCGCTGCGTCCGCTGATCCCGCTCCATGCTCTCCATCAGCACCGCGGAGCTCGCGCTCGTCGTCACCCTGCTGGTGACGCTGCTCGTCGTGATCGCGCTCTCCATCGTCGGTGTGCGCGTCCTCCACAAGGCGCTCCGCGACGCCCAACGCACCCCTCCTGAGGACCCGAATCATCCCCCCGGCGCCTCCGAGCAACCAGTCAGAGACACTGACGCTCAATGAGCGGGCCAGGCGGCACCCATCATACGAGGGCAGCCACGGGGGCTGCGCCTACACCGATTCGCCGCGCGCCGGTTGCCTCTGCGCCACACCGTCAATCAACCTCACGATAGCCGGCACCAGCTCCGTGAGCTGCTCCAGCCGGTCTTCTTCCAGCGCCTCGAGGGTGGCCTCGTTGATGCCCCCGACGATCATCGTCGCCACGTCGAGCCCGATCGGCGGTCCAGCGCCTGCTTCGTTGATGGCGTGCTGCAAAAACAGCGCGAAGCTTCGCATCACGCGGCGCCGCGCGGTGAGCCCCTCGGCGCCCAGCGACAAGATCTCGAGCAGCAGCGTGCGCACCACGCGGGGCCTCTCCTTCAAGCGCGCGAGGTACAGCATGGCGCCCGCCGCCACTCCGGCGGTACCCTGACCGCTGTGCTCCCCCTGCGCCGCCTGGAGCTCCAACAAGAGCTCGCTCGCCGCGCTCTCGAACAGCGCCAGCAGGCAGGCATCCTTCGTGGAAAAGTGCTCGTAGAACGTGCGCTTGGAGACGCGCGCCCGCCGGACGATGTCCGCGATGGTCAGGTTACCCCATCCTTCGCCGCTGATGCAGTCCAGCGCCGCCGCCAGCAGCCGCTCACGCACCTCGGGCTGCGCCTCCGGTCCATCAGCCAAGCTCACGAGCTGCTGCTCCAGCGGATCACGCGGCCCTTCATTCAGGTTAGCATGGCTGTCGATGGCCTCCTGGGGCCTCCTCGCTCTCGGGGCCTCGGTCTGGGGGTCGGTTTGCATCAGCGCGCTCGCCTGGTCAGGGTTCTCGAACGGGGCCTCGAGCCGAGCTCGACGGCCTCGAGGGCAGGGGTTTTTGGGGGTTTGCCTGAACGCCGCTGGGCGGCCCCCGGCGAGTCTCAGTGGGATGGTACTTGACGGTACCATCCCAGGCGCTAGAGTCCAGCTCGGTACTCGTGAGTACCAGGCGCAGAGCGACGGTGAGCTGACTGAATCGGGCGAAGCTAGGAGCACACGATGCAAGAACTGGATGTCCTCATCATCGGCGCGGGCCTCTCGGGGGTGGGCGCCGCCTGGCACCTGGCCGAGCGCTGCCCGCAGAAGCGCTTCCTGTTGCTCGAGGGGCGCGAGGCGATCGGCGGCACCTGGGACTTGTTCCGCTACCCGGGGATCCGCTCGGACTCGGATATGTACACCCTGGGGTACCATTTTCGGCCGTGGCGCGGGAAGCAGGCCATCGCCGACGGCACGTCGATCCGCGAGTACATCAAAGACACGGCGCGTGAGGCGGGCATCGTCGATCGAATCCGCTTTCAGCGCCGCGTGGTGCGCGCCGACTGGCGCTCGGCGGAGGCGCGCTGGGTCGTCACCGCGGAGACCCCGAGCGGGCAAGAGCAGTACGCCGCGCGCTTCCTCTACGCCTGCACCGGCTACTACAACTATGAGAGCGGCTACACGCCAGACTTCCCCGGCGTCGAGAATTTCCGTGGGGATTTCATCCACCCGCAGCACTGGCCGGAGGATCTCGACACCAGCGGCAAGCGCGTGGTGGTGATCGGCAGCGGAGCCACCGCCATCACCTTGGTCCCGGTGCTCGCCGAGCGGGCTCGCCAGGTGACGATGCTGCAGCGCTCGCCGACCTACGTGCTCTCGCTGCCGGATGACGACGTGCTCGCGCAGCTGCTCCAGCGCGCGCTCCCGGAGCAGCTCGCGTACTCCATCACGCGCGCGAAGAACGTCGCGCTGGGGTCACTGTTCTATCAGTTCGCGCAGCGCTACCCGAAGCTCACACGGCGACTGCTCCGCCGCGCCGCCATCCATCAGCTGGGTGATACGGAGGTGGTGGATACCCACTTCAACCCCCGCTACGACCCATGGGACGAGCGGCTGTGTGTCGCGCCGAACGGCGACATCTTCCGCGCGCTGCGTGAGGGGCGAGCGCAGGTGGTGACGGACACCATCGAGGCCTTCACGGAGGACGGCCTGCGCCTCGGCTCGGGTGAGCACCTCGAGGCGGACGTGGTCGTCAGCGCCACGGGGCTCCGCGCCGAGCTGCTCTCCGGGCTCGCGCTCGAGCTGGAAGGCGAGCCGGTGGAGATGGCGGAGCGCACCGCTTATCGGGGCGTGATGTTCAGTGACCTGCCTAACTTCGCGGTCGCGGTCGGCTACACCAACGCCTCGTGGACGCTGAAGTGCGATCTCTCGGCGGAGCACGTGTGCCGGCTGCTGAACCACATGGATGAACGAGGCTACGCCCAGGTGACGCCGCGGGTGCGCGACGTCAGCATGCCGCGCTTGCCGCTCCTCAACCTGCAGAGCGGCTACGTGAAGCGCGCGAGCGCTGGCATGCCGAAGCAGGGCGCCTGGGGGCCGTGGCGGCTCCACCAGAGCTACCTGAGTGATCTGTGGTCGCTCCGCTACGGGCGCCTCGTCACCCCGGAGCTCGAGTTTGCGCGCGAGCCTCGAGCGGCGCGTGTCCAAGGGTCGGCGACCTCATCGGTCGCCCTAGCGGCTGCAGGATGATGGAGTGGTCATGAGCGAGCTCAAAGTAGAGACAGGTCGCGTTCAGGTCGGTGACGTCAGCATCGCATACGACACCCGTGGCGCGGGTGAGCCGGTGCTCCTCATCCCAGGGCTCTCCATGCGCCGCGTGTTCTGGCCGGAGGAGCTGTGCGACTTGCTCGCGCGCGCCGGGCACACCGTGGTGCGCATCGACAACCGCGACGCGGGTGACTCGTCACGCATCAAAGCCCCACCGTCGAATCCCCTGCGCCTGATGGGTCGCGCGCTGCTCGGGCTCCCCACGGAGGCGCCGTATGGCCTGGAGCACATGGCGGAGGACGCGCTGGGGCTGATGAGCGCCCTGGGTCACGAGCGCTTCCACGTGGCGGGCGCGTCGATGGGCGGCATGATCGGTCAGCTGCTCGCCCTGAATGCCCAGGATCGCATCCTGAGCCTCACCTCGGTGATGTCGTCGCCAGGCGGGCGCCGCTACTCGGTGTCATCGCCCCCGGCGCTGCGCGCGCTGTTCACGCCGCTGCCGGTGGGCCGCGCCGAGCGCATCGAGCACTACGTGCGCACCTTCCGCATGCTGGCAGGGAAGCTGCCCTTCGATGAGTCGGCCGCGCGCGCCCTGGCGACGCTCCAGGTGGACGGCGGCACCTCGCCCGCCGCGAGCGCGCGTCACCTGGCGGCGGTGATCCGTTCGTCCCCTGGGCGTCGCCAGCGCCTGCCCGCCATCACGACGCCTACCTTGGTCATTCACGGTGACGCCGACCCGCTGTTGCCGCTCCGCGGCGCGCGCGCCATGGCGCGCTTGGTCCCTCACGCGGAGCTGCTCATCGTCCCCGGCATGGGTCACAATTTCCCTGCAGAATCGCTGCCGCTGCTCGCCGGGGCGATCGCCACCCACGCGCGCAAGGCGGGCCTATCGAAGCCCCCCGAGGTGAGCGCAGCGTTCGCCAGGCTGGATTTGCCCCGCGCCGCCCGCGCGCTCCGCGCCTTGTTGAATGACCCTGACGATTTGCCCCAGGTGTTCAACCTGATCGATGCGCTCACCTCGGAGCGACAGTACACGCGCCTCCACGCGCGCTTCCGCCAGAGCCGCGCGGGGCAGCGCCTGCTCCGGGAGCAACCCGACATCACGCGTCTCCTCGCGGACAGGGAGTGGCTCCGGTGCCTGCCGGAGGGCAGCCTGGGGCGCGCGTACCTCGCGTTCGTGGAGCGAGAGCAGATAAGCTCCCAAGGGATCCGCGAGGCGAGCTCCGCCGGGCGCCCAGAGGCCAAGCTCGAAGGGGAGCTGCGCTTCATGTCGGACCGGATGCGCGACACGCACGATCTGTGGCACGCGGCGGTCGGCTATCAGGGCGATGTGCTGGGTGAGCTGGGCCTGCTCGCCTTCACGTACGCACAGGTGCAAAATAAAGCAGTCGGACTGATTGTTCTGGCCGGCTTGCTGAAGGGCTGGGGCGAGCAGGTAGGCCGCGTGGTGTGGGAAGGCTACCGGCGGGGGCGCCGCGCGAGCTTCCTCCCGGCGCAGCCTTGGGAGGAGCTGCTCGACTCGCCGCTCACTGAGGTGCGGCTGCGCCTGGGCCTCGAGGCGCCGCCCAGCTACGTCCCGGTGCGCACCGCCGAGCTGCGGGCACAAGGCGTTCTCAGCGGGGCGCCCGCGGCGCGAGGCGCCTCGAGGCCCTCGAGCCAGGCCGTGCCCTAAAACGACCAGTGGTTTACCGTTGGTCGTCCCGAGTCTAGAGCAGCGCGAAGGCAAGCAGCGCCGGGCAGGCCCCGGAAGCCGCGCCCTCGCCCTGCATGGGGGCGGTTTCCTGGGGCGGTCTGGTGGAAAACTGATGCCGCCCTAGTGAAGCGCCCGCGCGAAAGTCGTGTTAGGGTGGGCCCGTGAGCCGTCGTGTTTTGTGGATGTCCATCGCTTGGCCGGCCTGCGCGTTTGCGTCGGTCGGCGGTCGCGGGCGCCTCGGCTAGAGCGTCTCACCGTTGCCCGGCGCGAGCGTCGGGCAACTTCGCCCGGCCAGCGCCTTCACGCTAAAAGAGGTCTGGTCATGTCATCTACTCCGCCCATCACTGTCGCCACTGAAGATCGTCAAGAGCTCCAGAAGCTCGTCGAGCGACACTCTGGGAGTGAGGTCGCCGAGCTGCTCGAGGTGGAGCTCGATCGGGCCAAGGTGGTGCCCCTCAGCGAGGTGCCGCAGGGCACCGTGGTGATGAACAGCGACGTGGAGTACGAGGACACCAGCTCGCACCAACGTCGTCAGCTTCGCTTGGTTTTTCCGTCCGACGCCGATCCGGAGGCGGGCCGCATCTCGGTGATGGCGCCGCTCGGCTGCGCGCTGCTCGGCCTCACGGTGGGCCAGGAGATCGACTGGCAGATGCCCGGCGGTCAGCGGCGCCTGCGCGTGATCTCGGTGACGCGCGCGCCCGCTCAATAATCAGCCAGGCAGACTAGCGGTGTACGCTGGGATCGTTTGGGGGGTCGGAGGCGCCGCGAGTGAGCTGGCGGCGCTCCCACGGCGCCTAAGATCACTGTTTGACGATCTGAGCTTCGATGCTCAAGGTCACCTTCTTCCCCACGAGCACGCCGCCCGCCTCGAGCACCTGGTTCCACCCGAGACCAAACGCCTCTCGCTCGAGCTGTCCGCTGAGGCTGAAGCCGATGCGTTCCTTGCCCCAGGGGTCCTTCGCAGGGCCCTCGATCTCACCCGTGAGCGTGACCTCAGCGGTCTTGTCGCGAATCGTCAGGTTGCCTGTGACGCTCAGCTTGGAGCCTTGCGCCTCCACCCGCGTCGACTCGAAGCTGAGCTTGGGGAAGCGCTCCGCGTCGAAGAAGTCCGCTGATTTCAGGTGAGCGTCGCGCTGCGGCTCGCTCGTGTCGATGCTGTTCACGTCGACGTCGGCGCGGACCTTCGCGGCGCTGAGCGCGCTTGGGTCGAGCTCCACCTGCGCGTCGAAGCTCGTGAAGCGACCGTGAACCGTGCTGATCATCATGTGCTTCACGCTGAAGCTGACCTGTGAGTGAGTCTTATCGATAGCCCAAGTCATGTGTCTCTCCGTCCCGGGGTGCTGTGCCCGGGTGGGGAGCAATATGTGCCGGGCCACCGTGGTTGCCGAGGGGGTGAGCTCGGGACGCACTGTTTCACGTAGCGGTCTGTTCGGTACGCTGGCTGCTCCTCCGTGCGCCTTCAGCGCAGTGAGGCAGGGTCCACCGAGCGCCGGTGTTGGTGTTCACACGAGGGGCGGCCGCGGGGGGCCGCCCCCGCAGGAGGCTGGCGCAGCGCTCAGCGGTAGGGCAGGTGCACGTCGATCACGGTGCCGGTGCGCTTCACGCCGGCGCCGTCCTCGAAGGTGAAGGCGGCGCGCTCGATGCCGCAGTTGCCGCGCGCGTCGCAGCGGGCGTCGCGCCAGAACGAGAGCTCGATCGCCACCACCCCGCGCGACGCCAGGGACGTCAGCTCACCTGGCGTCGACAGCCGGTCCCCATCGTCAGCCCATAGGACCAACTTCGAGAAGGCGGCGTCCTGAGCGTCGATGCGCCCATCGCCGTTGTCGTCGAGCTCGGCCAGCACCTGAAAGCCGTGCTGAGCGCGCGCGCCGGACTGCAGCGTGACCGCGCTGCCGAACAGCTCCAGGCCGCTCGTGATGCGCCCGTCGCCGTCGCGATCCAGCGCGAGCCAGGGGGTGCGCGCGGTGGGCCAGTCGCTCGCGTGGCAGACGCCGTCGCCGGTCAGGTCGAACGCGGCGTGCCCGCCAGACTGGTAGCGCGGCTCGGTGCCGTCGAACGAGAGCACCAGCGGGGTCCCACCGACGCCTTGTTGCTCGGGCGGCGGCTCCTCTTCTTCCTCCTCCTCGCTGGTGGCGCCGCCAGCGCCACCAGCTCCGCCCGTGCCTTCCTCCTCCTCGTCGCCCTCCTTGCGGAGCTCGGACTGCTCGGTGGATTCGTCGTCCACCTCCGCGAGGCAGCCGGAGCCAAAGGTGCAAGCCGTGAGGAGCAGAAGCCAAGTGAGTCGGTGAGTCATGCTCACCCCTAGAGCAGGCTCTGTGCCAGCCCCGCGTAGAACCAAAACACAAGTAATAATCGATAGATACAAGATTGCTTCGGGGCTGGCACAGCCTGGCACGGCCTCTCGTCCAACCCCCAGACCCGCGCGCTCCACGCTGGCACAGGGCTGCACACCGCGGTCCCCGCACCGCTCGTCACCCGGTCGCTGCCGGTCGCCATTCGGAGCCCACGCCTTCAGCCCTGCTCGAAGAGCACGCCGCGATCACACCGTGCTCGCGTTTGGTTGGCAACTCCCCGCGCCAGCCGCCGAACCAGACCCGCCGCGCGTCCCCTACCCAAGTCTCCGGGTGGCGCGCGGTGCCTTGGCGCGCCGTCTGCGCGGCCTCGAGCATTTTCTTCGCAACTCACCCGGCGCCTCGCCGACCCCCCACTCGCCCAAAAACAGGAGGCACGCATGACGACTCGTATTCACTCTGGACCATCTCCCAACGTCTCGGCCGCCCCCACCGCGGCCCGCACCACCCCGCCCCCGGCCCGCCCCTTCAAGGCGGTGATGGACGCGAGCGCTGGCGCGGTGGTGACCGGTGCCGAAGCCACCCTGCGCGGTCTCCCGGGTGGCCCCGTGCTCGCCGCTGCGGTGCGCTCGACGCCGGTCTCCGGTGCCCACTCGGCGGAGGGCTCCGCGGGGACCGCCTCGGGCGGCAGTGGTGCTGGCGGGGCAGGTGGTGAGCGCTCTCAGATCGAGGGTGCTATGGAGCAGCACGCCGAGCAGAACCTCTACTACCTCGAGCTGCAGTCGCGCATCGCGGCGGAGTCTCGCGCCTACTCGGCGATGAGCAACGTGCTCAAGGCGCGGCACGACACCGTCAAGAACGCGATCGGGAACATCCGATAGCCGCAACAAGCACCCCCGGGCGAGCGGATTTCGTCTAGATTGGAGAGCGTATGGGTATCGACGGCATGGGCGGGAGTGGCAAGCCGGGTGGGGTGCTGCCACCTCCCTCGCCATCGGGTGCACCGGGAGCCACCGGGGAGAGCTTCAAGCTCGACGCGGCGGAGGCTCCGGTCGCCGCGCCGGAGCTGAGCCCGGCCCTGCAGCAACTCCAGGCTGGGGAAATCAACCTCGATCAGTACCTGGACCTTCAGGTCGATGGCGCCGTCGCTCACCTCGAGGGCAAGCTCAGCGTGAGTGAGCTCTCGGTGGTGCGCGACACGCTGCGTGAGCAGCTGGTCAGCGATCCGGTGTTGGTCGAGCTCACGACGCGCGCCACGGGGATATCACCGACGGACTCCTGAGCCTTCTGCTATCCCGAGGGGATGGCACGCTTTGGCCGCAGCCGCTTGGTCTCCCTCACGCCGCTCGGGGAGCTGAGCGGCGCGCGTCGTGAGGACGTGGGCACCCGCGGTGAGGAGCTGCGCGCCTGCCAGTTGCGTGGGGTGCCGGTGGTGAGCACTTGGGTGCTGCCCGGCGCGGTCCACCAGGCGTTGGTGGAGCAGGAGCTGCCGGAGGGGCACGACCTGGCCTCGCTGCTGCGCCACATCGATCGTCCGCGCGGCCTCGAGCGCGCGGCGCGGGCTCACCGTCGCCTGCTGCGCGTCGAGCTCCCGATCACGCTCGCGGCCGAGCTCGCCACCTTCTGGCAAGAGCACGGGGCCGAGGCAGAGGGGGGAGTGAGCGTCAGCACCAGCCCCAGTTTGTCGCGGGCGCTGGCGGGGCACTCGGGGCTCATCGAGACGTGGACGGGGATCCGCTCGCCGGCGGAGCTCGCCGCCGCCATCCGTCGCGCGTTCGCGATCACCGTGTTCGAGACCACGCTGCTCTTCCTCAAGACGCAGCGCGTCCGCGACTTCAGCATGCCGGTGCTGATCCAGGCGCTGCCGAAGAGCACCCTCACCGGCTCGATGCTCACGCGAGTGCCGCTGCGTGAAGAGGGAGCCATCTCGGACACGCGGGTGGTGCGCTACTGGAGCGGCTGGAAGACACCGCCGCGCGAGGGGGTGCGGCGCTCGCGGGTGCTGCGCTTCGATCCGTACGGAAACGTGTTGTCGCGCTCGCGTGAGGCGGGCTCGAGCGGCGATCAGGGGGACTCCGGGGAGGAGCCGTCGCAGCGCGCCGTGAGCCAGCTGGCGGCGCTGGCGACGCAGGTGAGCCGAGCTGACGAGGCCACGCAGATTGGCTTCGTGCTCACCGAGCAGGGGCCCTCGGTGTGGGACGTGGGTGAGGCGACGCGCCTCGTGCAGCTCTCCGGTGGGGAGCCGAGCACGGTGTGGTCGTTCGCCACGCTGGGGGAGATGCTGCCGGGCGTCACCGCGCCGCTCACCTGGTCGGTCGCGGCGCCGCTCTTGGGGCAGGGGATCGGCAAGGGGTTTCGTGAGGTGGGGCTCAAGCCGCCGAAGAGCCAGAGCCTGGTGGCGCGGGTGGATGGCCGCGCCTACTTCAACGTCTCGGCGTTCTTCAGCGCCGCCTCGCAGCTGTCGGCGGTCCACACGCCGAGCCTGATGGAGCTGATGGGGCTGCCGGAGCGTGAGGCGCTGGTGCCGGGCATGGGGCTCGAGCTCCAGGGCTCGCCGTCGATCGTGCGCTTGCCGCTGGTGCTGCTGCGGCTGGTGCGCGATCAGCGAGCGCTGGCGGACAAGGTGGCCGCCTTCGAGGAGCAGGCGGAGATCCAGCGGCGCTGGTTGGCCGAGATGGACTTGGCCATTTTGCCTGACGATGCGCTCAAGACCACCTTGGGTGAGACGCACGACTTCTTCAGCCGCACGAGCCACCTGCTCATCCACTGCGCGTCGGCGGCGCTCATCGCCTACGTGGCGCTGAAGACGCTGCTCGAGCGGCGCCATCACACCGAAGCGGAGGCGCTCGCGCAGGCGCTCACCGCGGGGGCTGGGGGGCTCGACACGCTGCACCCGGCGAGCGCGCTGATGAGGGCGCGGGAGGGCCTGCCGCGAGCGACGCCGAGCGATCGAGAGCGCCCGAATGGCGACGCGGACGCCTCGGATCCTGCCTTCGCAGCGGCGCTGCGCGAGCTGGTGGAGGCGCTGGGCGATCGCGGCACCTTCGAGGCGGACCTGTTGCGCCCGCGCTGGCGCGAGGTGCCCGAGGTGCTGGTGGGCCGCTTGCGATCGCTAGCGCAAGAGGACCTGACGAGCCTTCGCAGCGTGGAGCAGCGGGCGCTGGCGGCGCGCGCGCGGGCGGAGGCGACGCGCGTGCGGGTGAGCGAGCGGCTGAGCTACGTGGAGCGCGCGGCGCTGGAGAGCTTGATCCAGCGGTTCCAGCGCTTCCTCAAGCTGCGGGAGCGCGCGCGGGTGTGGCTGGCGCGCACCGCGAGCATGTTGCGGCAGGTGGTACAAGAGGCTGACCGTCGCCTCGCGGGGCTCGATCCAGCGTTCCCGCGTGATGGCGCGTTTTACCTGACCTTCCCGGAGCTCCGCGCGGCGCTCGCGAGTGTCCGCGCGGATTTGGCGCCGATCGCGCTCTTGCGCCAGGCGGAGCACGCGGGGCAGCTCACGCGGCCCGATCCGCCGCGGCTGTTCGTCGGGGGGCCGCCGCTCATGGCGGTGCCGCCGCCGGCGCGCACCGTGCTCCGGGGGCTCCCGGGGGGCGCGGGGGTGGCCACCGGGCGCGCGCGGCTGGTGGGGCTGAGCGGCTCGCGGGGTGAGGCGCCGCCGCCCGGCGCGATCTTGGTGGTGCGCGCGGCTGACTTGGGCTTGGTGCCGGAGCTCTTGTGGGCGAGTGGTCTGGTGGTGGAGATGGGCGGGCCGCTCAGCCACCTGGTGGTGGCGGCGCGCGAGCTCGACGTGCCCTGCGTGACGGGGGTGAGGGACACCTTCGCGACCCTCGAGGAGGGCGAGCTGCTCCGCATCGACGGTGAGCGCGGCGTGGTGGAACGCTTGGATGGCTGAGGCGCGGCGGCGCTTGGTGGCGCAGGGTGGCGAGGTGTTGGGGGAGGCGCTGGCTTGGCTGCTCGAGGAGCGGTCAGTTGACGTGACGGGTGTAAGCGCTGCGGCGCTCGCCGAATCTCAGTCAGTGCATGTGACGGACGCCTGCGCCGCGGCGCTCCGCGAGGGGCGCGTGTTCCTCGATGGGCGCCGCTTGGATGGCGAAGCCGCGGCCTTGAGGCTCGGCGTGGGGCAGCGGCTCGAGCTCGCGGAGCCGGCGTGCAACACGGAGGAGGCGCCCCGTGTGCTGCTGGAGCACGCCGGGGCGCTGCTGGTTTACAAGCCGAGCGGGCTGCCCAGCGAGGGTGACCGCCGCTCGGTGGACTCACTGGTCAGTCGGCTTGGCGAGATGCTGGGCCAGCCGGTGCACGCCGTGAGCCGGCTGGACGCCGAGGTGAGCGGCGTGACGTTGGTGGCCGTCGGTGCCGCGGGGAAACAGCGAGCGGCGGCGTGGCTCGCGGCGGGGCGCGTGGAGCGGCACTACGTGGGCGTGGTGCGCGGCGCGCCCGAGCCCCGCGCTGGGACGCATCGCGCGCCGCTCGCCCGGAGCCCGCGCGGGAGAGGCGCGGTGATCGCACCGCACGGCAAGCCCGCGGTGACGCACTACTCCACCGTGGAGGCGCTGCCCCTCCCTGGCGCCGCGTGGCGCGGTGGGGCGCTTCGCGGCGCCCGCGGTGCGCTTCATAGTGCTCGCGGTGCGCTTCATGGCGCCCACGGTGCGCTTCATGGCGCCTCCAGTACGCTGGGCGCCGACGGCGCTAGTCAGAGCACCTGTGCATCACGCGTCGCCTTCCGCTTGGAGACGGGGCGCCTGCATCAGATCCGCGCTCACACGGCGCATGCTGGTCACCCGCTGCTCGGCGATCCGCTGTACGGCGGCCCCACCGCGCTGGTGCTCCCCAGTGGTCAGGTGATCGATCTAAACCGCGTGCTGCTCCACGCGAGCTGCGTGGTGCTCCACACCGAAGCTGGCCCCCTCCGCGGAGCCAGCCCGGAGCCCGCCCTGTTCGACGCGATCCGCGCCGCCTCGCCTGAGGGCGGCCACGGGGAGCCACCCCCTACCTGCGGTGGAGGTCACCTAGGCTGACGAGCAGTCCAGCGCCACGCAGCGCGCTGCCAAACCCCCCAACCCCCGAGGGGCTCAGTTACAGCTCGAGATGGCTGAGTTCAGCGCGGCGCTGCCGGCGCCCATGCCGGTGGCGGCGGCGTGGATGGCCTTGGCTTGGCCGCAGTTGCCGTTGAACGCAGCGGCCTTGGCGGCGCCGGGTGCCGATGAACGGACGCGCGACTGGCACTGCGCCTTCTTCGCGGCGTCCGTGCAGCTGCGGTAGAGGCCGGCGGCGGCGGTGGGGTTGCCCGCGGCGCTGATGCACTGGTCGCAGGCGGCGGTGTTCGTCTGGGGCGAGGGCGTGGGGCTGGCCTTGGGCGTGGGGCCCGGGGTGGGGCTGGCCTTGGGCGTGGGGCTGGGGCTTGGTGAGGGGCTCGTACCACCTGCGGCCGCCTCGCCGTTGTCGTCGCCCGAGTCGTCGCCGGTGGGCGGCGTCTCCGGCGTGACCTCGGTCGCGGTGCCGCCCGAGGTGATGCCACCCTCCGCGGGCTCGATGATGATGCCGGTGGGGCCGTCGTCCTTCTTGCCGCTGAGTACCACGACCGCGATGATCGCGATGGCCAGCAGCCCGAGCACCCCAGCGAGCCCGAAGATGAGGCCCTTACCACCCCCGCCAGGATCCTGACGTGGCGGCGGCGGAGGTGGCATCCCCATCACGGGAGGGCCGCCCATGGGGCCCATCGGTGGCCCACCCATCGGCGGTCCACCCATCGCCATCGGTGCGCCCATCGCAGCCATGGGCGCGGCGCCGCCGGTCACACCGAAGTCAGGCACCGCAGCCATCGCCGCGGTGCTGGAGCTGCCCAAATCTTCCCCTGCGGGTGCTTGCTCCACGGTGATCCCGCCGCCACCGGAGAGCTCCGAGTAGAAGACGACCGCTGTTGGCTGACGCTCCTCACGGTCCTTGCTCAGCGCGCGCATGATCGCCTGCCGCATGTTCGGCGGCGCGCTCACGCTCTGGGGTGACGCCTCGAACGGCGTCGGCTGCGCCGTCATGTGCTTCGTCGCCCACTCCCAGGGGGTGTCGGCGTCGAAAGGCAGCTTCCCTGTCAGCATCTCGTAGGCCATCACCCCGAGGGAGTAGATGTCGCTGCGCTGATCGAGCTCTTTCCCGGTGAACTGCTCCGGGCTCATGTAGGGCGGCGTGCCCAGCACCATGCCTTGCTGGGTGAGCTTCGCCTCCTTCTGGGCGTCCGCCGACTCACTGCGCGCGGCGATGCCGAAATCCAGCACCTTCACGAAGTCTTGCTCACCGGCGCGCGTGGTGAGGATCACGTTCTCCGGCTTCAGATCGCGGTGCACCACGCCTTGCTTGTGCGCTTCGTCCAGCGCCCCGCAGATCTGCTTCATCACCTTGAGCACGCGCGCGGGGGGCATCGGCCCCTGCTCCACGATGCGATCGAGCGGCGAGCCGGAGACGAACTCCATCGCGATGTACAAGGTGCCGTCGGACATCGACCCGAAGTCGTAGAACTTGATGGTGTTCGGGTGCTCGAGCTGGGAAACCGTGCCGCACTCCCGATGGAAGCGCGCGAGCACCGAGGGGTCCTTCGAGAGGTGCGCGTGCAAGGTCTTCACGGCGACCTTGCGCACCGTGGAGCCCATCTGCTGCTCCGCCTCGTACACGATGCCCATGCCGCCTTCGCCGAGCACGCGCGTCACGCGGTAGCGCCCGCCGACGATCTGGCCGATCATCGGGTCGTCGCCTGCCTCCTGCTGGGTCGGCAGGATCGCCCCGCACCCAGCGCAGAACCGCGCCCCATCAACGTTCTCGTGGTCGCACGCCTCGCACTTCATGGCACGCGAAGCCTCGCACGGTTGGCGGGCAATTGGCCACTCTAAGCGGAAAAAGCCATGTCAAGCCGCTGAATCTCGGCGCGGCTCACCTAGCTGTGGGCGGTGGTAAGGGCGCTTCGGGAGGCCACGGCAGCTCCACTTCCGCATCGGTCGCGCGATCCACCAGCACCGCGCGGCGGGCTCGTGGGCTGGCTGGCACCCGAACCCGCGCCCGAACCTCGGCGCCCTCCGTCATGCTGAGCGGCGCGTGCAGCGGCCGACGCCCGGTCTGTGGGGGCTCCTCCGCACCCAGCCCCGGGAAGTCGAAGCGCACCCGCTCCACCAGCTCACGCCCGATCCACAGCTCGATGGCGTAGCGCCCCATCCGGCGCTCCGTCACCACGGGCTTGGGGAACAGCAGACGCCGCACACCCTCCACCTTCACCTCGCCGCCCTGATGGAGCACCGTGTACTCCCACTGCTCGGCCAGCTGGAGCGGCTCTGGGTCGGGCGGCGCCGAGCGCGATGGCTTGGGCGGCTCCGGCTGCGCCGCCTCGAGCAGCTCCTCCACGCTCGGAGGGTCGCCGGTGCCCTCCGCCACGGCGTGATCCACCGTGATCCCCGGCGCTTGCACGCGATCATCCGGGCTGCGCGTCCCCGGTCGCGCGGCGCCACAGCCCATCACCAGCATCGCCAGGCAAACTGACCCAACCGCACGACGGCTCAGCGCTTCACGACGGCGCAGGGGCTCGAAAGCCAAGCAGCCTGACCAACCCGCGACGCGACGCGGAGCAGGGTGGGCGAGGCTCAGGCAGGGCACCGCCTCGCTGTGTCACGGCCGCCACGGACTGTAAAGCGCGCGGTGCACCTCCCGCGGCTGCCCTTCACGTAGGGGCAGCCCCCCGTGGCTGCCCTCCACGCAGCGCCGCACGTAGGGGCAGCCCCCCGTGGCTGCCCTCCACGCAGCGCCGAGCTAGTCCATTTACCTGTCTTCAGGGTTTGGGGGTTGGTCCCACCCCAGCGCCCCGCCCGTCACTGCAGTCACCGCGCGCCCCACCCCAGGTTCCCCTGCGCGTCTCGACGCCTCTCTAAGGCCCCGTGAAGAGCGCCGCAGCCTGCAGCTTCAGCGCGTCTCCCGGCTGCTCCGTGTGGAGCACCTCGCCCGCTGCCTCACGGGAGAAGCGCGCGACGCCGCGCGCGGCGCCGAGCTCCACCAAGCACACCGCGCCGGTGTCCGGCGTGATGAGGCACGCGGTCACGCGCGTCACCCCCGCCACCGCGCCGTAGTCACCGAGCGAAATGAGGCTGCCATCGAGCCCCACTCGGAGCAGCGATGGAGGGCGCGCGACGCTCGGCGTGCGCAGCAGCAAGAACGCGTCGCTCAGCGCACGCACGTGGTGAATTTCACTGACTTCTAACGGGAGGCCGCCCGCCTCCATCGGGATCACGGCGCCGCCTGTGCGCAGCCGGAGCTGCGCGCCGCTGCCGGTGAGGAGCCGCCCGGAGGCGCCCACCGCGATCAGCGTGTCACCGTCGAGGTCCACGTTGCCCTGACGGGTCCGCACTCGGTTCGGCGCACCGCACGCGAAGTACGGCTCGCTCCCGTCGAACCAGGCGCCGCTCGGCTCACAGCCGGCCGGCGCCGCGAACGGGATATCGTTGGTCTCCGGCTCCGGTGGGTAACCCTGCGCGATGAAGTCAGGCTCCCAGAGCCGCAAGACCGCGCCCTCGCGGTAGAGTAAGGCACCGTCAGTAGGCCGAACGATGAGCGGCGCGGCGTCACACGGGAAGCCACCCTCGACGTCCTCCAGGTCTGACGTGGCGGCGACGACCCCACCGCAGCCCCCCGCCTCCAAGTGCGCGAACAGGTACACGGCGCTCGGATCGAACACCTGCGTCGGGGTCACGCCGCCGGTGCCGCCCGTACCCCCCGCGCCGCCGCTGCCTGATTTCCCCGCGGAACCACCCACGCCCCCCGCGCCCGAGCCGCCAGCGCCCGAGCCACCGCTCGTCTGACCGCTGCCACCCTGCCCCAGCGGGACCCCATCGGGGCGGCCGTCGTCGCTGCAGCTCAGGCTGAGGGCCAATGAAGGCGCGAGCAGGGCAGTCAGCAGGATGGACCTGCTGCGACTGCAGCGACGAACGAGGCCGCGCGTTGGGACCAACCCCCCAACCCGAAAGACAGGTGAATGGACTGGGGAGGTGCTGCGTGAAGGGCAGCCACGGGGGGCTGCCCCTGCCTGAATGGCGCTGCGCGAGGGCAGCCACGGGGGGCTGCCCCTACCTGAATGGCGCTGGGCGAACAGGCGCATTGGGCGCGACGAGGGGCAGCGCTCGGAGGTCAGTCCAGCGTTGAAGGGTCCCGTGGGGTGGGGAGCGCGGGGATGAAGCTGCAGTCGTTGCGCGACTGGCAGAGGTCCGCCGAGAGCACCTGGCCGCCGGTTTGGAAGTAGCGCCCCACCATGTTCAGCATGAAGAAGCCCACGTCGTAGACCTCCGTCGCGCTGCAGTTGCACGGATCTTCCCCCTCTTCCGTGCACGCTGCGAGGCAGTTTCGGATGGCGCGGTCGGTGTCCGAGCCGGGCATGTCGAAGCCGTGCTGACCTTCGGGGCGGGTGTAGGGCACGATGTGCGCGGATTTTCCACCTAGCAAATCTTCACCCTCGAAGCCGATGCGCATCGGCACATCGATGCGCGGGATCCCGCTGCCCCACACGTCGTTGCCGCCGCTGAAATTCTCGATGTCGAGGTGCACGCCGCCGCCCGTCTCCGGGTTGACGTAGCGCATCAGGTTGTGGACACCCTCCGTGGTGTAGGTGCTGATGTACTTCTCATTGGCGGGGACGCCGTAGCGCGGATCGTTCTCCAGGTAGGGGACGATGCCTGAGGCGCGCCCCACCAAGATGCCGCCGCTCACCGGCACCGAGGTGTCGCCCATGGTGGTGATGATCAGCGCGTGGGCGCCCGTCGTCTCCCCGGTGCCCGGGTAGGTGATCGGGTTCTTCTGCCAGTATTGCGCGAGCACCGCCGGGTCGCTCGGATCGAGCAGCATCTGCGCGAGGCCGCCCATGCGCCGGAAGTCCGGGTGACTGCGCCGCAGGCCGAGCCCCTCCATGAGCGAGACGAGCGGCTGACCTGCCGTGAACGGCGTGCCCTGGAAGGAGAAGGACTCCTGGAACTGGTCAACCGTGGCGATCAGCACGGCGCCCTCCCGCAGCTGGCAGTCCTTGCTCGGGAGCACCTGCGGGCCACGGTAGAAGCGGATCTCCACCGGGTCGTTCAGGTCGGCCTCCAGCGAGGTGCGCACCGTGCCCGCCTCGGAGATGAAGCCGCAGCGCCGCACCCCGTTCCGCAGGTTTTCTGTCACCATGGTGTCCCAGGGCTTGAGGCCAGAGACGGTGGCGATGGGGAAGGTGATGTCGTCGTTGAGATCGGCGACGATGGTCTCCACCAAGAGCTCCCCGCTGTCCGCGTCGAGCGTGCCAGTGAAGAGTGGCCCCATGGCGCGCAAGATGAACGCCTCAGGGACGCCGCCCTGCGTGGAGCGCGGCCCCAGGTCGGCGTAGCCGCCGCCGCCCGCCACCGGCGCGATGGCCGTGATGGCTGGTTCCACCCCGGCGGCGATCATCGCCATGATGCCGCCGAGCGAGCCGCCGAAGAAGTAGAACGGCGAGTCTTTAGAGACGTCTACCTGACCATCGCCGTCGAAGTCGCCCGCCAAGTCAGGCTGACCATCCCCGTTCGTGTCATGCGCCCAGCGGCGCTGACCGTCGAAGCTGCGGATCACCCGTACGAGCTGCATGTAGTCCAGCGCGAACTGGCGCACCATGTCGCGCGTGTGGAACATGTACGACGTCCAGAAGTCAGCCCCACTGTCTTTGATGCCGTCGGCGTTTTGATCCACCGCGCGATCGGAGAACAGCGCGTCCGCCATGGAGCTGAGCCCCAGGCCGCCGAGCATCCCGCGCGCCAGCGTGAGCTCCACCGGCTTCAGCGCGAGGCCGTGGGAGGGGCCGTCGATGCCGATCACCGCGAACCCGAGGCGCGCGAAGTAGCTCGACACCTGGAGTACGTCGAAGCGGTTCCCGGTGTAGCCGTGCCCCAAGATGATGACGGGCGCTGGCTTGCCCTCGCCTCGCGGTGAGACCTCCTTGCGCGGAATGGACAGCGTGAAGTGCACGTCCTCCGGGTAGGTGGGGGCCGGCTTGCGTGACAAGTCAGCGGGCCACACCTGGGAGTCCAGCGGGAGCGGGTTGCCCTGAGCGTCCTCACGGGGGAACAGCTGCGGCGAGCTGAAGGTGCCGACCGTGAAGTAGTCGATGGCGCGCGTGCCCTCGTTCAGGGTGTCGTACTCCACCCCGGGCGTGCCGCCCGTGAACTGCTGCTGCACCAGCTCGAGCGCGGGGCGCCAGGTCTCCCCGTGCAGGAGGTGGGGCCGCTTCATGCCGGGGAAGTGGTCCCCCGTGTCGCGCATCGCGTGCAGCTTGCTCACCTCCGCGGGGAACTGCTCGCCGATGTGCTTCTGCACGCCGTGGCCATAGAGCCCGTCGCGCACCGCCTGCCACTCCGCGCGGATGGTCTGGGTGGTGAACGAGTAGGTGAAGGCGATGTCCGAGAGCGAGAGCCCCTTGGGGAGCACGTCGAGCAGCGGCTGCAGCGCCTCCGTTTGCCCGATGTGGTTGATGGTGCGGTAGGGCGAGCCCACCGGCTTGCCGTCGAGGTCCAAGATGCGCCGCGTGACCACCACGGCGTAAGTGGTGTGGTCGTCGAGCGGCACGAGCGGCCGCGCGACCAGCGTGTTCGTCTGTCGCTCGTAGAAGGTCATGATGGCGTCGGCGCGCCCCTTCAAGTCACCCCACGCCGGGTCGTGCCCCGGGCGGTAGTTGGGGACATCGAGCAGACCGTCAGCGTCCGTGTCTTCCGGCGGGTCGAGTACACCGTTGCCGTTGACGTCCTCCCCCGGGTCGAGCACGCCGTTGCCGTTGACGTCCTCCCCTGGATCGAGCCGCCCGTTGCGGTTCCGATCTTCGTCCGCCTCCTCGAAGAAGAGGGTCAGCGAGTCGCCGCGCGGATCATTCTTCCAGTACAGGCCCTGACGCTCGAGCACCGACGGGTAGTTGCCGTTCCCGATGTCCAGGTGCTGGATTTCCCCATAACGGGGGGAGCTGGGGGTGATGTTGATGACGTAGATGGCGTCGTCTTCCGTCGCGTAATCCACGTCGTCGTGACGGTCGATGACGCTCTGGATGTCGATGGGCGCGCTGAAGGGCACCACGATGGGCATCAGCACGCCCCAGCCGTCCATCGTGTCCAGCCGCTCACGGAGCCGTGACTCGAACTCCGTGACGGCGATCATCGAGGCGTTCACGCGCCGCTTGGTGGGCGACTCCGCGTCGTAGCGGGTGGCGATGTCGTTCGGCAGCGCGATCTCCGGGAGCGGCTTGTGGAAGAAGTCCATCTTCACCGTCACGTTCGCCGGCGCGGCCTCCGCGAGCCCCTCGGGCTCGGAGGCGCAGCTGCCCACGCTGAGCAGGCCGAGGCAGGGCGTGAGCCAGAGGGAGCGGCGGAGGACCCTTGAGGTCAGGCTAGATGACTTTTTCATATTACATCCGAACGTCGAGCATGAGGCGGGCGCCGCCCATCGCAGCGAGCTGCTGACCGTCCCCCTGGGTGAAAGCGGGCCCCGGCGTGAACACGCCGGCCTCACCGCCGAGCGTCGCCTCCGCGCCGGAGACGTTGAGGCGATAGCGGATCCCGATGTCGTACTCCGTGCCCAGCATGCGCGAGCTCACGCTGCCGAACGCGTTGCGCGGCGAGCCGCCGCCGATGACGCGGGTGTTGAAGGCGTCCGCTGGATCTTGCGCGGCGAAGGCGAACAGCGCGCCGCCGTACAGCTCGAGCCCGGCGGTGGGGCGCACCCGGAGCCGCGGGAACACGGCGAGCGTGTTGGTCACGCTGCCGCGGGTGGGGAGCCGGTCCAAGTCGTCAGCCGGCACGCCCACCAGGTTCGGATCCGCCGCGGTGGCGACGGTGCGCGCCGTCTGCGCGGCGATCACCTGGCGGTACAAGAGCAGCCCCATCTCGTAGTTGGGGTCCGCCTTGAACGCGGTCTGCTTCTCGTCGTCGAAGTTCGAGTCGCCCGAGGCGTAGAGCACGTCCACCACCGAGCCGAACAGCCCCGCGTCCAAGTCGGCGCGCGCCGCCAGCCCGAACTGCCTCACGTCGTGCTCCTCGAAGTCGCTGGTCGGCGCGAGATCCGTCGTGCCGGTGATGTACGCGGCCTCCGTTTGTAGGTGCAGCCAAGCCGGGCCCAGGCGCACGCGGCTCCGCAAGTAGAGGTCCATCGCCAGGACGTCGGTGACGCGACCATCGGGCGACTCCTGGCGCCGCTTGGCGGCGTAGGCGCCGCCGCCGTGCGCGTGCCCCTCACCCAGCATGATGGCGCCCACGAACTGCCGCGCGGTGTCGCCCTCCAGCAGCACGTCATCGTCAGCCAACAGGTCTTGATCGAGCCAGTCCATGCCCACCGCGACCATCAGCCCCAGATCCGTCAGTGGACCTGTCGCGAGCTGCCCGCGCAGCACGCGGTCACCGCTGATCGGGTTGGAGAAGCTGGCGCTGCCCGGCGTCCAGCCGTGCGCGCCGTCGTTCGCCAGCAGGCCGAGGCCCCAGTGGCTCGTCTGCCACCCGGCGGTCAGGTGGGCGTACTGAGCCAGGGAGAAGCGCAGGTAGGCCTTGCGGAGCTCGTGGTCACCGGGGACGGGGCTCGGGTACCCAGCGCGGTCGATCGGGAACGCGGCGCCGGCGTCGAGGCTGGTTTCGTCGCCCAAGATGCCGGTGTAGAGGTCGTGCTCATACTCCGCGTGGAGCTGGACGGGCGCGAGCGAGAGCCCGCTGTTGTACCGCGCGCCGATGCGGAACCGCGGCCGGTGCGTGACGCCCGGCTGGTACTCGTTCAGCTCCCTGTCTACCGCCACGCTGGGGCTGAGCTCGGTGGCGAAGCTCCCGTAGATGGGCACCTCGAGCTTGGCGCACTCATCCATGTCCAGGCGGAGCAGCGGGGAGTAGTGCTCCTGGTCGCCGGCCAGCACGTGGGCGGTGGGCGGGCCGCTCGTTTTCGCGCGGGTGGGCTCGCACTTCGGGGGGCTTGGCGGGGGGTTTGGCGTGGCGCTGGCCGCCGCGCTCAGCATCAAGCTGGCGAGCCCCAGGCCGGCTCCCAGAGCCTGCGGACCGACACGGCGGCTCACCTGGTGGAGGCTCGCGCGCCGGGCGCGAGGTGGGAGCAGCAGGCTAGCGCCGTGAGGCTTCACCATCGCGTGAGAGGTGGGAGTGGGCGCTACGTCGCGTGGGTGCATTGACATACAGAAACTCACGGTGCCGCGCGGCTGACGCGCTGTGTCGAAGCCTCGCCGAGGCTGTGTGTTTCTACTCGGATGACGTGCAGGTGTCATCAGGGCATCACGCCTCGGAGCAACAAGCCGACGCGCGTCCCTCACGCGCCGCGTCGCAGTGCGTCATCGCGGTTCGTCCATCGTTGCGCGTTGGGTGAGGGCGGCCACGGGGGGCCGCCCCTACGAGTGCCCGGAGAGCGCCATCGCGGTCCGTCACCAGTCACGCTGGCTCGTTGCCGTCCGTCACTGGGGCGTTGGGTGAGGGCGGCCACGGGGGGCGGCCCCTACGGGTGCCTGCCGTCTGCCACTGGCGTTCGCCGTGTAGTCAAGGGCACTGTTCAGGGTGGCGGGTGGTCTTCCAGATCGTCAGGACTGATGACAATGCTTGGAGCGCCACGCGGGGGGAGCGCCAGGGAGCCGAGGGGAGCTACCAAGGGCCGTCCGAACCGCCTGTAACACCTTGAATTCACACAACATTCCGTCATAGCGCGATGAAATGTAGTGAAAGGTAAGATGTTACCACACACCGTTGGCTTGACGAAGTGACGGCTCTCGGTCTTAATCGACCCACGCTGCCTGCCGCGGCGCTCTTGGTTGCTCTTCCCCCATCGGCCTCTGTGGCCCTCGGGGTTTGGCTGGCCCCGCTGCCTGGGGCCCTGATAGCGCGCTGCTAGCTGTTTTCTGTGTAGCCCTCGAGGACTCGATGAGTACGAAGCTCAGTTGGCTCCAAGTGTGTCGTTCCGGTGATTTTGCCGGGAAATGGGTGGCGCTCGACAACTGCCGGTTCGACGAGAACACCCTCAAGCCCGTGGAGGGCGACGTGGTGGACTGGGACGAAGAGCTGCCTGCCCTCTGCGCGCGGATGCGCGAGACGGGGCGCTCCTCCTGCTCCATCCTCTTCTGCGATGGAGAGGTGCTGGTGGAGACGCGCCCCGCGCCTGCGTCCGAGCCGCCGATCCGTGCCGGCCGCCTGGCCTGATCCGCCGGTGCTGACGTGCTGCTAGCGGTCGATATCGGCAACACCAACATCGCGTTCGGGCTCTACCGCGGCGAAGCGCTGGTCCAGACCTTCCGGTCGGAGACGGTGCGCGCGCGCACGGCGGACGAGTACGGCGTGTTCCTGCGTCAGATGTTGGCGCTGCGCGGCTTCGAGGCCGGCGCCGTCAGCGCCTCGATCATCGCCAGCGTGGTGCCGCCGCTCACCGACGTGATGGTGGACGCCATCCGCCAGGCCTTCGCGCGCGAGGCGCTGGTGGTGGGCCCCGGCCTGAAGACGGGCATCAGCATCCTCTACGAGAACCCGCGTGACGTGGGGGCAGATCGGGTGGTGAACGCGGTGGCCGCGTTCGAGCGCTTCCACACTGGCGTCATCGTGGTGGACTTCGGCACCGCCACCACCTTCGACTGCATCTCGCCCAAGGCGGAGTACCTCGGCGGGGTGATCGTGCCCGGCATCCAAGTGAGCCTGGATGGCCTGCTGGCGCGCGCCGCGAAGCTGAGCCGCATCGAGATCGCGGTGCCGCCCCGGGTGGTGGGGCGCAACACGACGCACGCGCTGCAGTCGGGCATCGTGCATGGCTACGCCAGCTTGGTGGACGGCGTGGTGGAGAAGCTCATCAGCGAGCTCGGCTTCGAGTGCCACGTGATCGGCACCGGTGGCCTCGCCGGACTGATGGCGCCGCACACGCGTTGCCTGAGCGAGGTGGACGACACCCTCACGCTCTACGGCTTGCGCATCCTCCACGAGCGCAACGCGATCCAACGCCGCAAGTAGGGGCGGCCCCCGTGGCCGCCCTCACACCTGCACGCGCCCGCCGTCGCCCCGGCTCGAGCGTCCCGCAAGTAGGGCGGCCCCCCGTGGCCGCCCTCACCCAGCGTACACCCCCAAAAATGCACCAGGGCGACCTCGCGGCCGCCCCAGTACACCGAGGCGCGGGCGCCTCAGCCGCTCCTCACTTCTCGTAGACTTGAGCGGCCGCCATGCCCGAGCCGCCCGCGACGGTGAGCACCACCTTGACCGGCACCGCCATCGGCAGCGGCCACTTGTAGCAATCCGGGTTGGGGCCGAGCACCGCCTGGTAACCCGTGGCGTTGTCCTGCGCGAGCACCGGCGCGAAGCCAGGCACCGAGACCGTGGTGATGAACTGCACGTTCACCTCGGTGACGCCCGGCGGCATGCCCGCCGCCACCACCGTGTAGCACTTGCCAGGCTGCAGCTGGATCTGGCTCTCCAGCGTCTGGCCCGTCTGGAAGTTACCCATCAGCGGTGAGCCGAGCGGCTTGGCTCCCGGAGGCGCGGACTGCGCCGCCAGCTGGTTCAGCAGCGGCTGCACCACGGCGCCCGCCGCGGGATCGATCGGTGACGCTTGGCCGGTGCTCGGCTGCTGCATGCCGGGCAGCGGCGCGCCCGGCTGGCCCGTGGGCTGCGCGGTGGGCTGACCCGGCGCCGGCTGCTGGTAGCCAGGCTGGCCCGGCTGCGGCTGCTGATAGCCAGGCTGTTGGTAGCCGGGCTGCTGATAGCCGGGCTGCTGCTGCCCATACCCAGGCTGATACTGAGCCGGGGGCTCTTCCTCTTTCTTACGGCAGCCGCCGACCGCGAGGGCGCCGGCGATGAGGGTGAGCGTGGTGACCTTGAGCGAGATGCGCATGGAAAAGCTCCCTGACGAAATGTCGGGTTGGGGGGCGGACGAGCCGCCCAGAAGCGGGAGGCTAGCCTATAGACGGCCCGTTGCGGCGAGCAAGTCACTCCGGCGAGCAAGTCTCAGGGGTAGGCCTCCCAAGGCGTGGGTGAGGCGCAGAGAACGGCCCCGAGGGGCCTCGCTTACACGCCGGGCCACCAAGAATTACTCTGTGATTTCAATAGGTTGCGCTTCAGGGCTGGGTGACGCAGCTGCCCCGACCGGCTCCGCCCCATCGGGCGCCCAGCGCACCCCCAGCGCCCCCACCGCCGCGGAAATCAGCGCGAGCCACTGGGCCGCGCTGACGGGGATCACATCCCAAGCCAGCCCCGAGGCGGCGCGGACCAGGAGCCACAGCCCGCCGGGGGCGAGCAGCAGGAGGTAGACCGCGCTTCGCCGGCGCGCTTCACGCACCACGCGCGCCGGCCCCGCGCAAGCGAGCAGCCCCAGCGTGACGAGCCCCAGGCCGAGCAGCAGCTTGGCCTCCAGCGAGGGCCCGAGCAGGCCACGGTCGGGATCCGCGCGCCATATTTCCACGCAGAAATGAGTCGTGGCGAGCGCCATCAGCGCCGCCCCGAATAGCTGCCCAGGCGCCTTCAGGCGCCGCCCGAGCCACACGAGGGAACCGAACACGACCAGCGACAGCGCCGCGGCGTAGAGCTGGGTCGCGTGCACCGGGAGCGAGTGGGTCGCCTCAGGGGGGATCAGGGCGGCGCGCACTTGGTCGGCCCAGGCGGGCGCGCCGGCGCCGTGGAGATCCACCTCCGCCCAGCGGGGGAAGCTGCCGAGCCGCTGCTGCCAAGCGGAGGCGCCGGGAGGCAGCGGGCGCCCGTAGTCACAGCCGAAAACGTAGCAGCCGATGCGCACCACCGCTGCGCCCAGCAGGGCCCCGGGCGCGGTGCTGTCCAGCCAGCGCCACGCCGCGACTGGGGCCACCTGAAAGCGGAGCCACAGCGCTCCCAACCCCCAACCCCCGAGCAAGCCGGCGTACCCGAGCAGCCCCCCGTCACGCACGGTGATCCAAGCGAGCCAGTGACGTGCGGCTGCGCTCGAGCCATCGAGCGCCGTATCGAGGTTGACCGCGACGTAGCTCACCCGCGCCATCAGGACGCCCCCCACGGCCGCCACGAAGCAAGCCGAGCTCGCCAGGGCCCGCGACACCCCCGCGCGCGACGCCAACCCCAGCGTCAGCGTGTACGCCACGAAGGCCGCCACCACCAGCGACGCGCCCGAGCTGGTGATTTGCCAGTCGAGCCAAGGGATGCGTAGCAAGACCGGCTGCATGACGCTCGCGGTACCATAGTCCGCGGGGGTCCTTTAGCATGCTCGCCCATGGGCCGTTCGACGTCGACGCGTGAGCCGCTGAGTAGGCAGCTAGGCTTACTGGGTGGTTTCTGGGTTTTGGGGGTTTGGCAAGGCGCTTGCGTGCCGCAGGACACCGAGACGCACCGCCAGGCACCGAAGGCCGCCGCTCCCAGGCCACGCGCGGCGCCTCCCCCGTCGGCCGTCGATGCGCGGCGCGCGGCGGCGTCGAGCGATCCGCTCCTCACCGAGCCGTTTCAAGACGACTTTGAGCGGCCTCAGCTCGGCGGTGACTGGCACGCCACCTCCGCCGCGTGGCGGATGGAGAACGGCGCGTTGTGCGTGGAGCGCGCGCGCAATCACCCGCTGTGGTTGAAGCGACGGCTACCGGTGAACGCGCGGGTGGAGTTCGAGGCGGTGAGCCACAGCGCCGCCGGGGACATCAAGGCGGAGGTGTGGGGTAACGGCTTCGGCAACGCGAGCGCCGTCTCCTACAGCGACGCCTCGAGCTACCTCGCGATTTTCGGGGGTTGGAACAACCAGTTCCACGTCTTGGCGCGGCTCGATGAGCACGCGAAGACGCGCAAGGAGGTGCGCGTGGAGCCGAGCTCGACGGATCTCCGGACCGCGCGCGTGAAGCAAGGTGAGACCTACCGATTCAAGATCGAACGCAGCGACGGCAAGGCCGTCTCCTGGTGGGTCAACGACGTGCTCATCCACACCTACGCCGATGAGAAGCCGCTGATGGGCGCCGGGCACGAGCACTTCGGCTTCAACGACTGGGACGCGCGGCTGTGCTTCGACAACCTCCGGATCACGCCGCTGCCATGACGCGCCGCGCCTGAGGGCGCCTTCGACGTCACGCCGCTGCCGTGTGATTCAGCCATGACGCGCGCCTTCGAAGTCACGGCGCTGCCGTGTGATTGTTTTTTGGGGGGGTTGGACGGCACCGCCTCGCGGAGTCACCGGGCGTGGAAACGTGGTGGCGCCTAGGCGCTTCGTTTGAGCGACGACGTGCTAGAACGCGGGGCTGCCGTGACGCCTGAGGAGCTGGAACACGAAATCGGTGAGCTCGAGCACCGCTTGGAGCGGCTGCGCGCGCTGTACGAGCAGTATTTCCTCGGTATCGAGAAGATCGAGCCGCACGTCGCGCGCAAGGACGTGGACCGGCGGTTTTGGGCGCTGCGCAAGATCAAGATCCGCAACACCGCGCGGCGCTTCAAGCTGCAAACGCTGATTCAGCGCTACAACACCTTCCAGCAGCACTGGGCGCGGATCTGCCGGGAGATCGAGAACGGCACCTACCGCCGGCAGCTATTGCGCGCCGAGCGGCGCGAAGCCGGCGCCCATGGCGCACAGCGCAGCGCGGCGCCGGGAGCCGAGGCCGCGCGAGCGGCGAGCGAACGTGAAGCCGCGGCGACCGACTTGGCCGCGTTGATGGATGAGGAGATCGATCTCGCGGCGGAGGCCAAGCGAGCGCTCGCCGCCGTGATGGCTCCCCGCGCAGCAGCTCCGGTCGCCCCAAATCCTGCGGCGCAGCACGCAGCGCCTTCAGCCCCGCGGGCTTCAGCCCCGCAAGCGGCGCCCCCACCCGTCCGCGCTGAGCGGTCCCAGCCGCTCGATGCGCTGGAGCTCGACGATCTGGATCTAGGGCCCGCACCGGCGCGCGCCCCTGCGCCGTCCCGTCCTCAGGCTGCGCCTGCTCCGCGAGCGCTCGCTCCGGCGCGCGCGGTGAAGCCACCGATCCCCGGCGCTGCTCGCCCCCCCGTGAGGCCAACCGCGGCGAGCCCCGTAGCCCAAGCCGTCAGGCCCCCTGTCCCAGGCGCTGCGCGGCCCGCGGTGAGGCCGCCGCTCCCAGGCGTGGCTCAGGCTCCCGCCGCGAGGCCCATCACCCCCGGCGCCGCTCAGGCTCCCGCTGCGAGGCCACCCGTCCCCGCGCGCCCAGCGCCCGCTCAGCCTGGTCCCGCGCGGCCACCCGTCCCTGCGAGGCCGAGCCCCGCTGGTCGCCTCAGCGACGAGCGCGTGAATCAGCTCCACGCCAACCTGGTCGCCGCCAAGAAGCAACTAGGCGAAGCAGGCCAGGTGAGCCGCGGCGGGCTCCAGCGTCAGCTGGAGGCCTCGATGGTGAAGCTCCAAGAGAAGCACCAGGGCCGCAAAATAGACTTCGAGGTGGTGGTGCGCGAGGGCAAGGCCGTGGTGAAGCCGAAGGTGCAGTAGCCCTGACCGTACGCTCGCTCTGCTCGGCGAGCCTCACCAGCTACTTCGCGCGCGCCTTCAGGATCAGCTCGCCCTCCGTCAGGCTGAGCCAGTCGCCGTGGGCGCGGCCGATGAGCGGGTAGGCGCCGTCCAGGCGCGGGAACTCACCCAGGGTGACGAACAGCTGCCCGGTGGCGGTGTCGCGGCCGCTCAGCGCGAGCCCAACTCCGAGCACCCCGAACGGCAGCGGCGACGTCTCGCACCGGAGTGGCTCACCCTCCGCGCCGCCGTAGCCGTCTCCGTGCGGATCCCCGAACTGCACCACGAAGCCCGGCACCACCCGGTGCAGCGCCACGCCGTCGTAGAAGCCGCGCTTCACGAGCTCGGTTACGTGCTGAACGGCGACCGGCGCGAGCGCTGGGTCCAGCGTGAGGCTCAGCGTACGGGCGCCCTCGAGGCTCAGCTCAATCGTCACCTTGGCTGACGGTAGGGCGCTGACGCTGCGTGCGTCGCTAGAGCGGTCGCAGCGCGCGCGGCGGTCGCCCAAGGCAGCCAGCGCGGCGGCGGCGCGGGCGCGCAGCATGGGGTTCGGGTGCTCGCAGTAAGGCGCGATGGCGGCGGCGCGATCGGTGAGCTTCAGCGCCGCCGTGGCGTCGATCAGCGAGGCGATGGTCTCGACCTCGCTCGGATCGCGCTTCCGATCGAGCGCGGCGTTGAGCGCCTTCACCAGCGCCGGTGAGGCAGCGAGCCCCGGCTGCTCCGCTTCGTCGTCGCTGGCGCGCGCTGGATCACTCGCCAGCACCTGGGCGGCCACCGCCACGGTGCCTGGCTCCTTCGCGGCCAGCGCCGCTGTCAGCACGTTGACCTGACCACGTGCCTCGGGGTGGGTGCGCAGGAGGTCGATCGCCGCCTGACGCACGCGGCGATCCTTGCTCTCGGTCAGCTCGAGCCAGCGCGCGTTGCGGGCGCGTTCGAGCGGCGCGCGGTCGAGCACCTCGAGCACCGCGCGCGCCTGGGTGAGGCTGCCTGCCGGGGCGCAGGCGAGCAGCGCGGGGTGCAGGCTGCGCGTGTTCGCGACGCGCGAGGCCGCCGCGCAGCGCAGCATTTCCGCGCGGCGTTTCGCGGGCTGCGCCTCGGGCATCGGCAGCTCCGCGAGGCGCGCGAGCGCGGCCTCTCCGGCGGCGCGCGGCGGCGCGAGCGCGCGCACCAGCTCCAAGATCAGCACGAAGGAGGGCCCCGTGAGCGCCTCCGTCACCTGAGCGGGTGTGCTCGCCAGTTGGCTCAGCGCGTCCCGGAGCGCTTCTTGACCTGGCCCCGCCAGCTCCCCGAGCCCGCGCGCCGCGAGCAGCCGCGCGTTCATGGGGCGCTTGGGGTCCAAGGCCACGCGGTGCAGCTCACCGGCGGCCTCCGGACCACAGCGCACCAGCGCCTGCACGGCGTAGCCACCGCCGCCCGCGTCGAGCACGGTGGACGCCACCTCGCGCACCCGCTTGGCGACGGCGGCGCTGGGCGTCAGGTGCGCGAAGGGGGCGAGCGCCACCTCGAGGGGGGGCTGTGCCGCGGCGCGCTCGAGCAGCTTCACCTGGGTGTCGGCCTGGAGCTCTCGAGTGCGCGCAGCGAGCCGCGTGAGCGACAGCGCCGCCTCCGCTCGTAGCCCAGGGATGTCCGAGCGGAGCCAGGCCTTGAGCGTCGCCTCGGCCTCGGCGCCACCGCAGCGCGCCAGCGCACCCGCGAGGGCAGGCCACGGCTCCACTCGATGGTCAGCTTGTTTGTTTTGGGCGGGCTGGCTGGGGGCCGAGGCCGGGGCCGGCTTGCCTCCGGTTGGCGGGTTTGGGGTCGGGGGTTTGGCGGTGCTCTCCACGGCCAAGCTGAGGCTCGCGGCGCGCGTCGCGAGGGCGCGCACTGCGGCGTACTCCCGCCCCGCGCAGCTCTCCCCCACGCCGTATGCGGCCCAGCCGAGCACCTCCGGGTGCGGGTCGCGGAGCTGCGCCAAGAGCAGGGTGTGCGCCGAGGCGTCCGCGATGCGAGCGAGCGCGCGCGTGGCGGCGACGCGCGTGGCTACGTCCGGTGACTCGAGCGCGCTCATCGGCACCGCGCCGGTGTCGCGGCGCTGCTCCGCGAGGGTGAGCGCGAGGCGCTGCTCGGCGCTGAGCGGCTTCACTGGTCGCGCGTCATCGTCAGTGACGCTCCTTGAAGGAGAGTCAGCGCTGCTGACGATCACGGCGCTCGCCGTGGCGGCGCTGGCAGACGCTGCTCCGTCTGCCTCTGATTCCGTGCGGCAACTCACGAGGCTCAGGCCGGCGCCGAGCGTGAGCAGGCACGCAGCGCCACGCCAAACCCCCAAACCCCGCCACGAATCCGGCGAGCTACCTCGCGTCGCCGCGCGTTGCGTCGGCTGCTCCCTTGGACTGCCTTGCGCTGCGCGGTTCGCTCGCCGCTCGAGCCAGGAGCAGCGGTCGTGGCGCGCCTGCCTGCGCGCGCCGCGGCTCATCGGACCCGGTCGTCCCTTCCGGGCTTGCGCTCGGTCAGGGGCTCGGCGCGAGGCTCGCTCGGCTCGCCGCCGGCCAAGCGACGCACGGCCGCTCCCACGGCCTCACCGCTCCGCATCTCGCAGATGTCGAGCGTGAGCGCGCCCTCTCGCCTCAGGCTGGTGCGCAGCAAGTGCGCAGGGCCCGCGAGCCGTAGCTGTTCGGCGCACTCCAGGGTGAGCGTGGTGTCTTGCGCGATGACCACGTCCACCGGGCGCTCGTTCAGGATGCGGCAGGCGTCCTCGAGGTTGTCGGCGGTGCAGGTCTCACAGCGCACGGCGTCTAGCTCACGCGCCATCGCCTGACGAACGCTCGAGTCGGGCTCGAAGATCAACACGCTCGGGCGGCATGCGCTCGGCAGCGGCAGGCTCAGGCGCGCGAGCACACCGCCCTCCGGGCGGTTCATGAGGTGCAGTGAGCCCTGGTGGTCGCTCACGATTTGGGTGGTGATGGGGAGGCCGAGCCCGGTGCCTTTCCCATGGGGCTTGGTGGTGACGAAGGGCTCGTAGAGCGCGTCGCCGAGCCCCTCGGCGAAGCCTGGCCCGGTGTCCTCGACCTCGAGGTGAACGGCCATCTTGCTACGTACGACGCGCAGCGCGACGCGGTGCTCCCCGGTGGCGGCCGCGTCGATCGCGTTCGCTAGCAGGTTGACGATGGCCTGCGCCAAGCGCGGCGGATCGTGCGGGACCTCCACCCCTTCGCACGGCTCCACGTGGAGCGTCACGCGCGCTTGCTCCGCGCGCGCCTTCACCATCCGGAGCGCGATGCTCATGGTGGCGTTCAGCGGCGCGCTCTCCACCGCGCTGCGCTCGCGCCGCGCGAAGCCGCAGATGTGCTGCACGAAGCCGCTGATGCGCTCCGACGCATAGGCCATGTCGGCCGCCGTCTCGGCGAGCTCGTCGTCACCCGTCTGCTCCGCGCGCTGCTTCAGGTACGAGCTGCTCGCGGTGATCACGCTCAGCGGGTTGTTGATCTCGTGGGCGATGCTCGCCGCGATGCGGCCGATGCCCGCCAGCCGCTCGGTGTGCTCGAGCTCGCGGATCAGCTGGCGCCGCGCGGTGACGTCTTGCGACACCTCCGAGTAGCGGAGGCTCGAGTACGGCGCTCGGGGCACGGGAGCGAGCGACAGGTGCACCAGCACCTCCTGGCCCGAGCGCGTGTAGCGGATCACCTCAGCGACCTGGCAAGCGCCAGCGCTCAGCCGGCGCTGCAGTCCTCCACCGGGCTCGAGCAGGGTGATGCTACGCCCGACCATCTCCTCGGCGGAGTAGCCGTACAGCGACTCTGCCCCTTGGTTCCAGGTGAGCACCACGCCGCCTTCGCCCAGGCCAATGATGGCCTCGAACGTGGCCTCCACCAAGAGCGCGAGATCGTTGGCGTGTGCCCGGAGCGAGCGCTGACCGCGATCGAGGGAGGCGAGCTCCACGTCGCGTTGCAGCAGCTCGGCGAGCTGCGCGGCGTCGAACGGCTTGACCAGGAGCGGCGCCATCAAGCGCGGGACGATTCCATCTGGATCTGCCGTCAAGTACACGCGAAGCCAAGGGTGCTCCTCCGTGAGCTCGTCGAGCAGGGCGCTGATGTGAGGGACGTCGGTGTCCGCCACCACCACGAGCGCTGGCTTGACGGCGAGCAGCTGACGCGCGTCTTCGACGGTGGAGGTCCAGTGCGCGAGGGTGCCGGCGCGGCTCAGCGCCGAGCGCAGGGCGCGCGCGGCGTCCTCGTCGCCGGAGATGATGAGCACGCTCACTCGAGGCGCTCCATGGCGGCGAGGATCCCCCGGCGCCAGTCGTCGTACTCACCCGGCGCGCGCTCCACCACCGCCGCCGCGATGGTGGTGAGCCGCTGCTTCGTCTCGGGTGTCAGGTGCGTGGCGCTCCCGATCACGTCGTCCACCGCGCGCCGCACGAGCGGCATCGATCTCGCTTGTTCGGCTTCGGGCGCGCTCTCGAGCAGCGCCTCGATCAGGTCCACCGCCGTCACCGGCTTCAGCGTCACTTGGTCGTCGTCTCTCGGCGGCGGCTCTGCCTTGTTCCGCGTCGCGTTCGCCGTGGAGCGCATCGCGGCGTCGACCACGATCACCTCGAGCGTCGCGGTCCCGACGCCGAGGGCGTCGCCCGCCTTGAGCACCTGGACGCCGTGCACCAGCGCGCCGTTGACGGTGACACCGTTGGTGCTGTTGAGGTCGGCGATGGTGAGGCCCTCGGGGCCCAGGCGCAGGGCGCAGTGCTCGCGCGACACCAGGTCATCGCTGATGACGATGCTACAGTAGGGGCTCCTCCCGAGGATGGTCTCCCCACGGCGAATGGGGAACCGGGTGCCCTTGTAGCTGACCCAGTACGTACTCAAGGGGTCCAGGAGGTTACTTGAAGTCCCCTCGTCGGTGCACGACATTCGAGGGCGTTTTTGGGCGTCGACTAGCCGCCCTGGCCTCCTCCGGGTGAGCCTGCTAGACGCCGGTCGGTGGCGTCGTTCGTTTCGCCCCCTCCTTCCTTCGTGTGACAGAACCTAGCAGCACCTCCAAGGGACACCGCCGGTCTCCCCCTTCGTCCCCACCCGAGCCGAACGGCGCCTCCCGCAAGTCACGGCCCACCGCCGCGGGTCGCGGCCGCAAGCGTCGCCGTCAGAGCGTGAGCCCCGAGCCTCGGCGTGAGCGCCAGGACGAGGAGGTGCGGTTCCGATTCGAGGAAGACGAAGAGGAGGAGCGCGAGCATCGGGTGCCGCCCGAGCGCTACCCGATCGAGCTCGACCCGGCGCACATCGACGCGGACGCAGCGAAGGTGGTGCAGCGCTTGGTGCGCCACGGTTACGAGGGGTACCTGGTGGGCGGCTGCGTGCGCGACCTGCTGCTCGACGCGTCTCCCAAGGACTTCGACGTGGCGACCAGCGCGCGCCCGGATGACGTCCGCACCTTGTTCCGCAACGCACGCGTGATCGGGCGGCGCTTCCGCTTGGTGCACGTGCTCTACGGTGGCGGGAAGATCATCGAGACGGCGACCTTCCGTAAGAACCCGGCGCCCGAAGACAAAGTAACTGACGATCTGTTGATCCGCGATGACAACGTCTTCGGGGAGGCCTTCGAAGACGCCGCGCGCCGGGACTTCACCATCAACGGGCTGTTCTACGACCTGGAGCGCGGTGAGGTGCTCGACTGGGTCGGTGGCATGCCTGACATCAAGGCGCGCATGGTGCGCACCATCGGTGATCCGGTGGTGCGTTTCCTCGAGGATCCAGTGCGGATTTTGCGCGCCATCAAGTTCTGCGCGCGGCTCGATCTGGGGATCGCGCCCGAGGTGTACGACGCGATGGTGTCGTGCCGGGGCTCGCTGGCCATGGCGGCGCGCCCGCGCTTGTTCGAGGAGATCTTGCGCTTGATGCGCGGGGGCGCGAGTCACCGCTCGGTGTGGTTGATGTGGGAGACGGGGGTGCTCGACGTGCTGCTCCCCGAGCTGTCCTCCTATGTCTCGGACACCCAAGAGGAGCAGGGCAGCACCTGGGCGCTCTTCTCCGCGGTGGATCGCGAGACGAAGCGCCGCGGGCGGCCCTTCGACGACATCGTGCTGTGGACGGTGCTGCTCCTCGACCCGATGCTCGAGGCTTGTCAGGGAGCGACCGATCGCGTGGAGACCGCGTTCGAGTTCCTCGAGCCCGTCATCGACCGCCTCAGCATGCCCCGCCGCATCGCGGACGCCGTGCGGCGCATCGTGGCGATGATGCCGCGCCTCGAAGGCGGGCGCCCGGGTCGCTTCTCGCGCACCCCGCTGTACGAGCTCGCCCAGGACGTGGCGCTGCTGACCCGCTCGGCGCGCGGCTTGCCCCCAGCGCCTGGCCCTGCGAACGCCGAGCGCGCCGAGAAGGGCGCAGACCGCGCGAGCACGGATCACGCCCACGCCGACCGTCCGGGTGGCTCACGATCTCGCGGCAAGCGCCGCACGTAGGGCGCAGCACGCTGCGCCGGGTACGTTAGCCTGCCGTACGGAAGGCGCACCCCATCGCGGTGCCGTCCAACCCCCGCCCCCCTAAACCCATCTCTGGGCGGCGATTCGACGATGCTCCGAGCGCTCGCGGCGCGCAGTCAGTGTAGCTGCTCAAGTCCTTCGTGAAGGTGAGTCAGTCAGCGGAGCTGACGAGGCCTCCCGCGACGGCGCCTCCTTCGGTGCACCGAGAGGAGCCACCGTCAGCGCAGCTGACGAGGCGCGGCGGGCGCGATGCTCAGCGGTAGAGCTAGTTCGTCAGCTCGACCCGCAGCAGCTTGCGGCCGATGAATACGTAGTCCCCATGGCCGAGCTCTGCCTCCGACTTGATGCGGATGTAGGTGCCGTTCCGGCTATCGTGATCGGTCAGGGTGTAGCGCCCGTTGTCGTCGGCCACCGTGCAGTGCTGGCCGGACATGTAGGCGTCTCCCGGGAAGTTGAGGTCGCCGTTCTCGCGGCCGATTTGCAGCGAGGTGCCGCGCGCGCACACCGTCATGCCGGTGGCGCCGCCCTCCAGGATTTGTGAGAGGCGGAACGCGGTGGGGTGCTTGGGCGACGAGTAGAAGAAGGTGCCGTCCGTCTCCGCCGAGTCGTTCGCCTTGGGGGTTGGATCGAGCCTAAACACCTGCTCCCCGGCGAGGAAGGTGTCGCCGGCTGCGATCTCCACCGAGCCGCGGATGCGCAAGTACACGCCGTTCAGCGAGCCCTCGTCGCGCACCACCAGGCGGTGGTCGCGGTAGAAGAAGTTCGCGTGCTTGGGCGACACGAAGGGGTCGTCCGGGAACTCCAGCTGGCCGCGGCGCCCGACGATGTGCTGATCCGCGTGCAGGTGATACCCAACCCCATCGAGCCCTTCCCCTCGAATCACGATCAAGCGCGCCTTCTCCGGGTTTTGGATTTCGCTGAAGTAGCGGACCTCCCCCTTCAACACGGCTTCGGGGACCTCGGCGCCGCACCGTCCACAGAATTTGTGGCCCGTGGGGACGGGCGTCATGCAGGAGGTGCAAACAAAGTGCCTGGCTTGATCCATCGGGTTCTCCTCGGCGACGGCGCCGTGTGACGGCGAAGCGGCGCTCGCGCCCGCCTCCTGGGCAGAGCGTTGCCCAGCTTCTGCCGCCTTGTGAAGACTTTTGTGCGCGGCCTCCAGCAGCTCGCTGGGGGAAGGGTCATCCGCTGACTGGCCAGCCGCTGGCCTGAGCAGGCTTTCACCGTGGCCATCGAAGGGATCATGGGGCTCTCCCAGGGCGATGGCGGAGGCGAGCGCCGCGCTGAGCGAGCTGGGAGCGACCTCGGGTGCCGTCAGCGAAGTGGCCTCACCGAGCGCGAGGTCGTGGCCGCAGTGTGGGCAGCGGCGAGTGCCCATGACGCTGAACGCCTCGCACCGACCGCAGCAGATCCCGATCTCCTGGGCCCCTTCCATCGCCTGGCTGCGTAGCACACCCGCGCGCGCCGGCGAAGGCAACTGCCCGGAATCATGGAGGCTTCGCCCCACGTCGAGCGCCCAGGGCGCTGGCCTTCACCCGGCGCGATTCGCTGCTCCCATGCTGAGCAGATGTCAGCCCATCTTCGCGTCTCTAGCGGATCCAGGTGAGGCGGCCGTTCACGTCGCCCCAGCCCTCCCGGCTGACGAGTCGCAGCAGGACGCTCTCGCGGCAGGTCGCGCGCTCCACCGCGCCGTAGCGGCGGGAGTCGAAGGGGTAGAGCCGGTTGTCGCTGAGCAAGAACACCTGCCCCTCCCCGAGCTTCATCTCGGTCACCAGCGTCGAGCTTTGGGAGCGGTGCTCGCTGATGTTGCCGCGCATGTGGAGCTGACCTCCGAGGTCCACCTCCGCGCAGTGCTGCTCGACCTCCTTACCGGTGTTGGGGTCCTCCGTCTTGAAGGTGCGCTGGGTGCAGGCGCGCTCGCTCCTGACCAGGCTCTGGTTCACCCACAAGTCCTGCCCCTGCACCTTCACCTGATCGTTCGCTTCACCGACGATGCGCCCGATGACGAGCTCCCCTTCGTTCTTGGGATCGTCACACACCACGAGATCGCCGTAGTTCGGCTTCGTGAGGCGCCACAGGATGACCCAATCCCCAGGGAAGAGCGTGGGCGAGACGGAGGTCGTCAGGATGGGATCGTCTTCGGGGAGCTGCCACCAGCGGAGCGCCGTGAGGCGCGCCAAGCCAACGACGACGCCGATGACGACCGCCGCCCAGAGCAGGAACTTACCAAAGGCTCGCATGCGTCGCCCGTTCGTGAACACCCGAGCGTGCCACAAGGCCCCAACTCAGGGCAACCCGGCTTGCACCGTGGGGTTCCCGCAGGTTAGGTTGTGCGGGGCGGGTTTCAAACCCCTGCGAGCAAGCGCCTTCAAGGCGGGGCGGGGCAACCCGAGAGCGGCGGCAGCTCGGCGGGGCTCGCGCCATCGGCGACGGCGCGGGCGTTGGCGAACAGATCTCGGAAGGCATCCAGACGAGTGAACTCGGAGACGTCCTTCGTCGCCTCGCTGCCGTCCATCGCGCTCTGCGAGACGACGCCGACCAGCGTCCCTTCGCGGGAGAGCGCGGGGCCGCCGGAGTCCCCCGGGCAGATGGACGCCACCGCGACATAGCGCCCGTTCTTCAGCGCCTCCACCGGGCCACCCTCGCGCGCCTTGCGGCGCACCCCCTGCGCGCTCAGGGCGCAGCGCCCGAAGCCAATGGTGTGCACTTCATCGCCGAGCTTCGGCGGCGCATCGAGCTCCGGCGAGAGGGTGCTGACCCCGACCAGCTTGCGCTCGAGCACCAGCACCGCGATGTCCCCCACGCCCGCGCGGTGACCACACGGCGGCGCCAACACCGCGCGCACGCCCACCTCTCCCCACGGCAAGTAGTCACCACCCAGCTCCACCCGGAGCTCGTCAGGTGCCATGTCGCGCGGCAAGATGTCGCCCACCGCGTCACGCTGGGCCACGCAGTGGTGCGCCGTGAGCACCAGGTCCTCCGCGATCAGCGTGCCGGTGCAGGTGGACTGCTCCGCCACCACGCGCACCACGTAGTCGTCCGCCGACGCCAAGCTGATGGGCAGCACCGGTGGCTCGCCGCGCACGAGATCCGCAGCTGCGGCGGGCGCCACGCTGGGCTGCTCCTTGGCGGGCCTCAGCGAGCTCAAGGTGCTGCACGCGATGCTCGGCGCGAGCAGCGTGAACACGGTGAGCAGGCGGAGGGGGCGCATGGTCGCGACCAGGGGCGCCCGGCTGGTGAGCGCGGGACCCAAGGGGTAGAGCGGGTGGGGCGTCTAGAGTAGGCCGCACAGAGCGGCGCGAAGGCTCAGTCTATCAGGGCGAGGCGCTCCGCGGTAGCAGGCGCAGGGCGCGGCGCCGCGCAGCCGTTGCAAAGACCTGATTCGCCTAGTGCCAGCGCCATTTCAGGGCCACCTGAGCGCGCTGCCAAACCCCCAAAACCCAGGTAAAATTCCGCATGGCCTAGCGCGGGGGGCTCGTGAGTGGGTTGGACGGCACCGCCCCTGGCGTCGCTTCAACACCCCGCTTCGTCGCGGCTCCAGCGGTCAACCGCCCTGTTCGAGGGCGGGTTTGAAACCCGCCCCTACACAACCTGCGGGTTGGAAGCCGCCTACACCACCTGCGGGTTAGAAGTCGGGCCTGCGGGTTTGAACCCAGCCCCTGGCGTCGCTTCAGCAGTCAGTCAGCGTGACAGCACCAGGTCGTCGCGGTGCACCACCACCAGCTCGCGTCCCCCGTGGCCGCCATGGGAGTGGCCGAAGAGCAGCTCCAAGTCGCTGCGGCGGCGCCCGGCGATGCGCGCCACCTCCATCGCGCCGAGGTGCGCGAGACCTCGTCCTACTTCCTGACCATTCGGATCCACCACCAGCACCGCGTCCCCCGCGTTGAACGCCCCGCGCACCCCCAAGACGCCCACCGGCAACAGGCTGCTCTTCCCCGCGAGCAGCACCTCCGCCGCGCCGTGATCCACCACCACCGCGCCGCGGGGCCGCAGCGTGTAGGCGATCCAGTGTTGGCGCGCCCGCAGCGCGCCCTCCTTCGGGTGGACCAAGGTGCCCACGTCGTCCCCCGCTAGGAGGCGTGGGATGACGTCCGGCTCCGAGGCGCTCGCGATCACCACCCAGGCGCCGGTGCGGCTCGCTTTGCGCGCCGCGTCCACCTTGCTGGCGATGCCTCCGCTGCCGAGGCCGCTCGGCTTGCCCTGCTCTTTCACCTGAAAGTCGGCGGGCAGCTCGCTCAGGCGTTGGCCCTCTGCGTCCAGCACGCCGCTCACGTCCGTGAGCAAGAGCAGCACCTCGGCGCCGACCAGCGGCACCACCATCGCCGCGAGCTGGTCGTTGTCGCCGAACCGGATTTCATCCGTGGAAACAGTGTCATTCTCATTGACGATGGGGAGCAGCCCCGCGTCGAGCAGCTCGCTCAGCGCGCCGCGCGCGTTGTTCAGGCGCTCGCGATCCGCCAAGTCAGCGTGGGTGAGCAGCACCTGCGCGGGGATCAAGCCGTGCTCCGCGCAGGCGTCCTCATAGCGTCGCATCAACACGGACTGCCCCGCGGCGGCGGCGGCTTGGAGCTTGCTCATCTCCTTCGGGCGCTGCGTGTAGCCCAGGCGACCACAGCCGAGCGCGATGGCGCCGCTCGAGACGAGCACGAAGCGGCGCTCGCTCGGGTGCCTTGGTGAGGCATCCTGACTAGCTACTTGAGCGCGTTGAGCGGGCGGCAAGGCGCGCGCCTTCGCGAGCTGCGCCGTGAGCGACGCGGGCAAGCTGGGGTCGCTCGACAGCGCGCGCGAGCCTACCTTGACCACCACTCGCCGGGCATGTGCCAGGGCCGCTCGGGCTACCGTCATCGGCGGCGGTATACCCGCGGAGCGCGCCGAGGACGACAACGGGTTATCGCCGCGCTCGAATCAGCCGGAGGGTGTGGCAGCTCGGGTCGCGCTCGGAGACTACAGCCAGGGCCTGGCGTTCTTCTTTTGGGGTTGGACGGCACCGCGCCGAGCGGCGGTGCGCTGTCCGCCGCCCCGGCCGACGAGCGCCGCGGCGATCCTTCAACTTCGCGTTTCTACGTTTGTGCCGCGCCGAGGGGCTCGATCAGCGACAGCTCGAGCACCGGCGTCTGTGTCTCCACGGCGCAGGCGACCAGCGCGCTCCGCGCGGCGCTGTGGAGGCGGAAGGCGCAGGTGTCGCTGGGCTCCTCCGAGTGGCTGAGCCGCTCCAGCGTGACCTGCCGCGCGGCGAGTGCCTGAGTTAGCGCGGCGCCATCCCCCGCGACGCGCACGAGACAAATGCTGTCCCCGCTGAGCACCTCGCGCGCCTTCCCCGCGCTGAGCAGGGCACCGTACCGAAGCCAGGCCATGTCCCCACGCTGCGCGAGCTCCAAGTGGCTCGCGGTGCCGAGGCCCTCCGTCGTCCACAGGAGAGGCGTCGTGCTCGCCACCTCCGCGAGCTGGCGCGCGAGCCAGCTCGCGCGGAGCTCATCCAGGCCATCGAGCGGCTGCTCCAGCACGATGAGCCGGGGCGCGCTGAGCGCCAGCGCGTGGAGACCGAGCGCGCGTCGCTCGGCAGGCTCCAGCGCCGAAGGCTTCGCGCGCGCGTGCCAGCCGAGATCCAGGCGCCGGAGCAGCTGCTCCGCGACGCGGCGAGGGCTCGGTACGCGCAGCGTGGCGAGCAGCCAGCGGAGGCCCTCGAGCACCGACTCATCCTCCCACGCGAGCCCAGCGGCGGGGAGCAGCCGCACACCGCCCTGCAAGGCATGCCGCGCGGAAATGCCGGCGAGCGTCAGCTCACCGCTCGAGAGCTCCGCCGCTCCCGTGAGCAAGCCCGGCAGGAAGTGCACGTCACCGACCAGCGCTACGAGCCGGGCGTCGCCCGCGCCCGCCGTGAAGCTCACCCCGGAGATCAACGGCGCGCCGCCGCGGCGCACTGTCAGATTGGATGACTGAATCAAGGGTGCGCCTCCAGGCTCGGCTCGCGCGTCGTGCTCGGCTTGCGTGGAAGGCTGGGTCACGGCGCACCGCTGGGGCCGCTCGCCGGCCCGGGTGCGGTGCCGTCCAACCCCCCCCTGAACACCTCGAGGCTCGGCATGATGCTCCTTCGAGACCGCGCGAAGACGCCCTGCATCATGGGCGGATGGGCGCTTGTTCGAGGCGCATCAGGGGCTTGTCGCCCTCGTAGACGAAGAACGGGCCCAGGGCGTGCACCACGCTGCGAAGCTGGGCTGGCAGCTCGAGCTTCATGTCGGCGCGGAGCCCCTCGATGCCGAGCAGCTCCCCGAGCAGCGACGTCTGGATCACCGGGAGCTCCACCAGCGGGGCGTCATCCGCGAGGTTCGCCTGCTTCGTCACGTAGGCGATGGCCTGACGCAGCCCGCCCAGCTCATCCACCAAGCGCCGATCACGCGCCTGCTCGCCGGTCCACACGCGGCCTCGCGCGACCTTGTCCACCTCCGCCTTGCTGAGCTTGCGCCCAGCGGAGACGCGGGTGAGGAAGGTGTCATAGAACTGACCCACCTTACGGTTCAGCTCCACGCGCTCTTCAGGGGTGAAGGGGCGGAACAGCGACTCCGCGTCGGCGCGCGGCGCCGTCTTCGCGGTCTCCACGGTGACGCCGATTTTCTCCATCAAACCGGCGACGTCCGCCTTGCCATAGAAGACCCCGATGCTCCCGGTGATGCTCGCGGGGTTGGCGAAGATGCGCTCGGCTGGGGCCGAGATGTAGTAGCCGGCGCTCGCGGCGTAGCTGCCCATGCTGACGACCAGCGGCTTCACCTGAGCGGTCAGCTCGGCCTCCCGCCAGATGACGTCAGCCGCCATCGCGGAGCCACCAGGAGTTTCCACGCGCAAAATGACTGCGCCGATGCTGCCGTCTTCGCGCGCCTGCTTGAGCGCCTCGGCCACGGTGTAAGAGCCGACCAGGCGCATGCCGAGGAGGGGGATGGTGGCGGAGCGGCCGTCCACCATGTCGCCGTCGACGTACACCACGGCGATGGAGCGGCTGCCGCGGAAGCCGCGCGGCCTGGCGGGGCCGAGCGCGCCGTCGCGGAGGAGCTCCGTGTCGCGCCCGGTGAGCTCGCGCACGTGACGCGGGAGCTCGTCGTCGAAGGCCAGGCCGTCGACGAACTTCGCCGTGAGCGCCTCGCTGGCGATGTGTGGCCCGGAGGCGATGCTCTCGCGCACCGCCTTGGGTGACATGCTGCGCCCGGCGGCCACGCCCTCCACCAGCTGGCGCTCGAGCTGCTGCAGCAAGTCCTTCCTGTCCGCCCGAGCGACGTCCGTGCTGCCGGTGCGCATCAGGCGCTCTGGCGCGCTCTTGTGATCCCCGATCCGCACGAAATCCGCGCGGATCCCCAGCTTGGTGAGCATCCCCGCCAAGTACGTGCTCTGCGCCTTGAGCCCCGCGAAGCGCAGGCCACCCGCTGGGTTGATCAGCGTCTTGTTGGCGGCGCTGCACACGTACAGCGCCACCCCGCCACCATCCTCCAAGTGACAGAGCACGCGCTTGCCGTTGCTACGGAGGTGATACAGCGCGTCGCGCAGCTCCTGGGCGTGCGCGAAGCTCGCCGCGGGGCTGGTGCGGAGCTCGAGCAGCACGGCGTCCACGCGGGGCTCTTCGGCGAGAGCCCAGAGCTTGCGTAGGAGGCGCACGTGACCGCGCGCATCCGCGGTACTCTCCAGGCGGAGCCGCACGGCGGTGCGGATCACCTCCGCGCCGGGGCGCTCGCGGAAGCCGCGCAGCGCGACCTCACCGAACAGGTACTCGGGATCGGGCGCCCGCTCCCCGACGCTGCCGACGGTGAACTCGGTGCTGCCGCCGGGAGTGGAGGGATAGAAGGAGAGACCGACCGTGCCGTAAGCAGCCTTGTCGTTCAGCACGGAGATGGCGCCGAACGCCTTGCCGACGCTGCCGAGCCCGAGGCCCAGGGTGAAGCGTGGCGTGATGTCCACCTCGCGATCGCCACCCGTGCTCTGAGGCACCCAGGCGAACAAGGCCTCGAAGCCCAGCTCCACCGCGCGGGAGCCCAGCGGGAGCACGGTGAAGCCGGTGTTCAAGGTGTTGGGCAGCCTGCTGCCGAGGTTCTGCCCGACGACGGATACGGAGAGCGCCGGCGCGGGGCGCGAGGTGAGCGCGAGGGAGTGCGAGGTGAAGTCGTTGCCAGGCAGTGAGATGCGCTGGAGCGAGTACCCCAAGGAGAGGGCGTCGCTCGGCGTGGCGGCGAGCGCCCAGGTCAGGCCCTGGGTGTCACGGTCGTCGCCGACGAGATCCACGCGCAGGCCGCTGGACAGCCCGAAGAACAGCGGCGTGGCGAACGAGAAGGCGTGCCCTGGAGGCAGATATGGGTCTGACGGCGCGAACAAACCGCTCCACCGCAGCTCGCTGCCCGGCATGAAGCCGATGTTCGCCGGGTTCAAGACCAGCGCGCTGCTGTCATCCGTGCTGGACACGCTGCGGCCGTAGGCGGGGAGCCGCCCGGTGGAGAGCTCGGAGGCTTGCCCCTGGGCTGCGCCGCTCAGGCTGAGGGCGACGAGCAGCGCGGCCAGCGGCGCCGTGAGGCGGAGGGCGCGCTGGGTGGCGCTGGGTGTGCGCTGGGTGGCGCTGGGTGTGCGCTGGGTGGCGCTCGGTGAGTTTCCCTGACGAGTGGCGCTTGGGGTGCGCTGGGAGAAAATCCGCGCGGATTTAGTTGGGGCTGACTGGGTCATGGTGGTAGTCAGGTGTTCGTGCTAAAAGCGGTGGCCCTGATGGCTGGGCGCCTCAGGGCAGCTGAGCGTTGGCTGAGCGCATCACGCCACCGCCTTCATAGACGAAGAACGGCCGGGCTGCGCGGATTCCGGCGCGCCGCGCCGCGGTGAGCGCCGGGCGCGGGCAGATCAGGGCGCTCTAGAGTTCGGCTTCAGGCTGGGGCGCTCCGTCGGTGTCAGGCGTGCCAGCCGGCTTCGCCTGCTCCTCGGCCTTCGGGGGCGCGCCGAAGCCGCGCAGCGCGACGTCGGTGAAGTAGATCGGCCCGGGGAGCATGGCGCCGCCGGCTAGCTCAGCGCTCCCTTGGGGGATGGGAGGGATGGGCGGGGTGAAGGACAGGCCCACGGCCAGGATGGCCTCGTCTCTCCAGAAGTAGCTCATCGACCCGAACAGCTTGACCACGTCGCTCAGCGCGACGCCCAGGGCACGGGCCTATACTCAGGGCGCTTGCTGTAGTGGTGCATGGCACTCGTGCCCACAGCAGCTCGGCTCCCAGCTCAACCCCGCGGTGTCCCAGCGGGAAGGTGGTGACGCCGAGGTGGATGTGGTTCATGTCATGTTCCCGTTCAAATTGCTGCCGCCGGGTCAGGACGAGCGTCGTCAGATCGTGCAGCACTAAGGAGAGCGAGACGAACTTGGAGGGCCGCGCTGTGGCGCCCAGGG
>JAHBVY010000016.1 GCA_019637265.1 Polyangiaceae bacterium
CACCTGTCTTCCCGGCGTCGCTGATGGGTCACCCATCAGAGACGCCGGGATGCTCCCGTGCCCTCCCCCAACTAGCTCGAGGTTTGGTTTTTTTGGGGGTTCGCTCACGCCGCGAAGCGCCCCAGCTCGCTCGGCCACGCCGCTGCCCACCGCGCGCAAGAGCCGCGCGGAACCACACGCCACAAAAACCAAGCGGCGCGCCCGGAGTGTCCTCCAAGCGCGCCACGGCGGTGAACAGCGACTCAGAACCAGCCGACGAGGCCAGCGTTCAAGCCGAAGTTCGTCGCAGTGAGGTCCGCGTCGGCGTCCCCCACCTCGGTGCTCCCTGAGAGACCAAAATCAATCGTCGGCCCAATGGAGATACCGAAACCCTCGATCGGTGAGATCACGAACAGGCCCTCCAGCCCGAGCCCAAGCCCCGAATCCTTGGTGTCATCCGGATCACCCTCGGTGGTGCGCTGCCAGTAGGTGATGCCACCACGAGCCCACAGGTCCACCCCATCCGTCAGCGGGATCACGTAGCCCACGCGGGGGGCAATGGCGAACGAGGTCACGCTAGGATGGTCAGTCGACGTGGTCGTTCCGCCCAACTTGGACTCGTTCTCGCCCGAGTGTGACGTGAAGCCGAGCGACCCACCGATCGACACACCATCCGCGACGAAGTAGTCGAGCGCCAGACGCGGGATCGTGTAGGGCGTGGGGCCACCGCCATTGAACAGCAGGCCGATGTCGGTGGCGCTCGTCGTGCTCTCTGCCCCTCCATCGGCCTCCACCTTCACGCTCCCGAAGTTCACGCCAAACAGGCGCTCGGCGCCGAGCGAGATCTGTCCTGGCTCCCCGAGCTCATCCGCCGCCGCGTTGAACGACACCAGGCCAGCCACCACAAAACTCGACAAAAATAAGGCTTTTCGCATTGTTCTGAGACCTCCCATGGCCCACGGGAGCACGCGTCAGGCGCCTCCTCGGAGCGATGTTGCCGGGACTACCGCGAAAATCGCGGTAGGTCCACGAAACGACAGACCTATACGGCGGCCACGATGTTCAAATGCCGCGGACACTGAAACTCAGGCCCCAGTCTCCGCGCGGATACACTGACACTGAAACGCAGGCACGCGCCACTCAGCTCGCCGGCCACCGGCGGGAGGCAAGGTAGCGCCGCCCCTTCAGCCCCACGCCGCTACGTGAGCCCTATGACAATCCATCAGCAGCCTGGTGTCTCGACCTGACCCATGACCGACACACGGGGCTCACTAGACGGCGACAATGAGGCTCACTGACCGAGCTGCTGCCCGATGCACTCGAGTGGCTCGCAGCTCTTACGCATGCAGCTCTCCACCGCGGTGGCCGCCGCGGGGGTCAGGCTCGCGAGCCCCTGCTCGCAGACCTCCTGGGTGAAGAAGCCGTCGCTGCTCGCCGCCGGGCAGGCGGTCATCAGCGCCTGACAGCGCTTCGTGTGCTCTGGGGTGCGGCACCCATGCGTCAGCGCGCGCAGTCCGCACACCTTCACCTGCTCTGGATCGCAGATGGCGGAGGTGCGGCTGGCGTCGATCAGGCACGTGACCATCTCCGCGGCGGGCTTCGGCTTGAGCAGCTTGGTGAGCGGCTGACAGATCGCCTTGACGATGCTCACGCCGATGCACATCTCGTCCGGCTCGCGGATCGCGTCACAGCTCGGCACTTTCCCCACGGAATCATCACACTTGGCGGCGGCCGCTGGCTTCACCGCCGCGTCAGGCAGCGGGGTGAGCTCTGGCGCGCCGGCGTCGCTGGGCTCATCCGCTGGTGGCGGCTCCGGCATCGGTGGCGGCTCCGGCTCGGGGACAGACGGGGCCTCTGGACCCTCGGGAGCCGCATCGGGCGCAGCATCAGGCTCCGCATCAGCGCCGGCGTCAGACACCTCGTCTTCCTTGCCCCCCAGCGGCACGCTGGACGGCAAGGTTGGGCCGCAAGCCACGAACCACCCCCCGAGCAACAGCCCGGCACCCAACAGCTGTGTCACTCGCATCGGCGTGCGGAGCCTAGCAGGCGCCACACATTCCGTGGCGCCCAGTCGTGGTGCTGAGATTCCAGCATAGGCGCAATTTTGCGCCTACACGCTAGTTGCACGATTCGCACTTCACGGCGGAACTCCGCCGGCCCCCCGCTGACTAAGCCCCCCGCTGCCGACGTGAGGCGACTCACTCGGCGCCAAGGTGGCGCGCACCCGCGGGCTCCACCTGGGAGGCACTCGAGACCGTGGGGACCTGTGCACCGGGCGCCGCCCGCGCCGCACGTTTCCGCACGGCAATTAGCTGAAAGGGCTCACCATGGACAACCTCCATCACCTCTTCGCACCGAACCACACCACCCCCGAGCAAGGCACGGCAGACGGCCAGTTCGTGATGCTCAAGACAGCGCCGCCCGTCGACCAAGCGCTCGTCGAGCGCGCCGACGTGAGCGCGCTGGAGGTCACGATTGCATGGGGAAACAACGTGCTCCACGTCGCGCACCTCACGCCGCTGCGAAGCTTCTACCTGGGTGAAGAGGGAGGCGACTTCTTGGTGCCGCAGGAGGCGCTGGGAGCGCCGCGCGTGCCGGTCGTCGTGGTGCGAAACGGCGTGACCTTCCTGGTGGTGCCGAGCGGCGCCGAGGGGAAGGTGATGGACGCAGCGGGCTCGACGCCGCTCGACCTGTTGCCGTCCGAGCCGAGCGCGGAGCACGCGGGCGCCAAGGAGATCTTGCTGGTGCCGGGGCAGCGCGCGACGCTCGAGCTCGCCGGGCTCACCTTGCACGTGGCGGCGGTGAAGGCTGGCAAGGCAGCCTCACGGACCATCAGCGGGCGCGAGGGGCGCGTGCTGGGCGCGTACTTCGGGGTGAGCTTCTTGGTTCACGCGGCGTTCATCGCGGCCATGGCGCACTTCGTCCCGCCGGTGGGGCTCCTGGATGATGAGGGCGCGAACCGGGAGCAGCTCTACCTGCTGCAGGCGTCCTTGGCCGCCGCGGCCGAGCGCGAGCACCAGCGTCAAGAGCAGCCCGTCAGCCAAGACGAGGCCGGCGCGCCCGAGCAGGAGGAAGGGCAGCGGGCGGTGGGCGACGAGGGCAAGATGGGCAAGGTCACGTCCAATTCCGAGCGCGGTCGCTACGGCGTGAAGGGCCCACGCGACAACCCGGATCCGCACCTGGCTCGCACTCGCGAGTACGCCGCGAGCTTCGGGATGGTTGGGCTGCTCGCGGGTGGCGTCGGGGACCCCGACGCGCCCACCGCCACCTTCGGTCGAGACAGCGCCCTGGGGCGCGACGACCTGAGCGCCGATGGGAACATGTGGGGCGACAGCATCCACGAGGCAGGTGGTGCCGGTGGGCTCGGCCTGAGCGGGCTCGGTCAACAGGGCGGCGGCTTCGGTGCTGGCATCGGCCTGGGTGACATCGGTGGACTCGGTGGCTTGGTGGGTCGCTGCAATGGCGCCGGCTGCGAAGGGATGGGCAACGGCTTCGCGAGAGGCACCGGCACACACGTCGCGCGCGCGCCGCGGATCCGTCCGGAAGGCGTCACTGAGACGTCAGGTAGACTGCCAGCAGAGACCATCCAGCGCGTCGTGCGCCAGAACTTCGGTCAGTTCCGCATGTGCTACGAGAACGGCCTGCGCGCGAACCCCAACCTCGCTGGCCGCATCGCGGTGCGGTTCGTGATCTCGAGCGACGGCCGGGTGACCAACGCCGCCAACGGAGGCTCGGACTTGCCCGACTCGGGGGTGGTGAGCTGCGTGGTGCGAGGCTTCTACAGCCTGGGCTTCCCCGCGCCCGAGTCCGGCGTGGTGACGGTGGTGTACCCCATCCAGTTCAGCCCCGGCTGATCCAACACGCGGCGCCGCGCGGGCCGGGCCCCCATCGGGGGCTCGGCCTGACGCGTTTGGAGGCTATGCTGCTCGCCATGACCCGCCGCGATAGCTCGGACGATGAGACCCTCCACGTGGAAAAGACCGAGCGCTATGAGCCGCTGGATGCATCCCCCGTTTCATCAGAGGGCGAGACGATCGCGGTGATGTCGGCGAGCACCCCGTCGGGGCGTCGCGATTTGGTGCTCTCGGGTCCAAAGGTCAGCGCGCAGCTAGGCGACGAAGGTCGCTTCGACTCCCGCTACGCCAAGCGGCGCACGCTGGGCGTCGGCGGCATGGGCGTGGTGCAGCTCCACCACGATCAGTGGGTGGGGCGTGAGGTCGCGGTGAAGGTCATGCGGCCTGACATTGCCGAGAACCCCAGCGCGCGAGCGCGCTTCCTTCGGGAGGCGCGGATTCAGGCGCAGCTGGAGCACCCGAGCGTGGTGCCGGTGTACGACCTGGGCGTGGGTGAAGCGGGGCAGCCGCTGTTCACCATGAAGCGCGTGAAGGGGCTCACGCTGGAGGAGATCTTCGATGGGCACCGCCTGGGCGACGCCGCGCTGCTGAACAACTACTCAAGGCGGCAGCTCTTGAGCGCGCTCGCGCGCGTGTGCTTGGCGGTCTCGTTCGCGCACGATCGCGGGGTGGTGCACCGCGACCTGAAGCCCGCGAACATCATGCTCGGTGACTACGGCGAGGTGAACGTGCTCGACTGGGGCGTCGCCAAGGTGCGCGGCTCGAGCGACGGGCCCATGTCGATCGACACCGGTGAGGGCGCGCTCGCCGGGACTCAGGCGGGGGCCATCCTCGGCACGCCGGGCTTCATGGCGCCCGAGCAGGCGCGCGGTGAGATCAGCGCGGTCTCCGCTCAGAGCGACATCTACTCGCTGGGCTGCATTTTGTTCGAGCTACTGACGTTAGAGCCGCTGCACCGCGGCGAGACGGTGCAAGCGCTGCTGCTCTCCGTGGTGGCAGGGCACCAAGAGCGCCCTAGTGAACGCGCGCCGGAGCGCGGCATCGCGCCGGAGCTCGATCAGATCGTGCTCACCGCCACAGAGCTAGATCCCGTGGCGCGCTTCAGCTCGGCGCGCGCCATGAACGACGCCATCGAGCGCTACCTCGATGGGGAGCGGGACCTGGAGCAGCGCCGCGAGCGGGCCCAACGCCACACGCTGAACGCACAGCTCGCATTGGCGCACGCGATGAGCGGCGCGGGAGAGGCCGAGCGCGCCCGGGGGATGCGGGAGCTCTCGCTGGCGCTGGCGCTGGACCCGAGCCACGAGGGCGCGATGGCCACGCTGACGCGCGTGCTGCTCGACCCCAGCACCGAGCTGCCGCCCGAGGCCGAAGCCGAGCTGATGGAGGTCAACCGACTCGACCGCGTGCAAGCGGCGCGCGCCATCGCCATCGGCTACGCGGTGTGGTTCCTGGTGTTCCCGCTGATGCTCTTGATGGAGATCCGGAGCTGGCCGCTCTTACTCACCACGGGCGGGCTGTTGACGGCCCAGCTCGCGACCATGATGTGGATGAGCATCACAGGGAACGCCACCCCCCGCTACGTGCGCTGGACCTTCCCCACCACCTTCCTCGCGGTCGCCTCACTGGGCGCACTGTTCGGGCCACTGTTCGTGGTGCCGGGGGTCGCGGCGGTGAACGCAGCGGTGATGATGGTGAGCCTGCGCGCCAACGCCATCACGCGGCGTGGGATCATGATCGGGAGCATCGCGGCGATCGTGCTCCCCTTCGTGCTCCAGCTCGCGGGCGTGCTCCCCGCGAGCTATAGCTTCGAGGCAGGCCTCATGCGCATCCACCCCGCGATGGTGGAGCTCCCGCCCACCTACACGCTGCTGCTCTTGGGGGTGATGTCGGTGCTCACGGTGATGACCGGCAACGCGCTGGTGGGGCGGGGCGTTCAAGCCCTCACCGCCGCGGAGCGCCGCATCTTCGCGCACGCGTGGCGGCTGCGGCAGCTCGTCCCGCAGAATGAGCGGTCAAACAGCTGATCGAGAGGGCGGGTTTGAAACCCGCCCCTACAGAGACTGATGGCCCTGAAACACTTGAACCCGTCCCCACCAGAGCCTGTGCCGCACCGATAAGGCGCTGTGCTGACTGATGGCCCTGAAACACTTGAAACCCGCCCCTACATGCCCCAATAGGGCGCCAGGCTGACTATAGCGCCCTGCCCGCGGTCACTTGGGGCCGTCTTGGGCGCAGAAGCCGTTCACGCAGCGGTTCGTGGGGTCGCAACAGTCAGCCGCGGTGGTGCAGCGCTCCTGCACCTGGGAGCACTGCCCACCTGGAGGCTCGTTGGAGCACACCAGCTCACCGCTCGAGTTCGGCTGGCAGTAGCCGTTGCAGCATTGGTCACCCGTCGCGCACGACTCGCCGTCGGGGCGACACGGATCGAACACCCAGAACCCGCGCGAGTTGCCGGCCAGCAGCTCCTGGCCTGGTAGGTAGAAGGCCGGGTAGCTCGGGTCGGTGCCGGGCGTGGCGTTGAGGTTCACCGCGGCGACCCACAGCTTCTTGGGGGTGATGTGGGTCACCAGATCCACACCGCGCGGGTCGCTGCAGAACGGCGGGATGGTCGCCACGTTGCCGTACATGCGGCGACTCGTGAACACCACCCAGGCGTAGCCCGCGCCGGGGATGGGGCTCACCGTGGGCTCGTAGTTGAGGTTCGCGTCGTCGCCGTGATCCGCGTCGACGTCGCCCACCTGCTGGCCGTCCCCGGTGCACGACATGCTCACGGGGGCGGAGAGCCGCGGGAGGTATGAGTTACCCGACGCATCCAGCCCGTTCAGCCAGTTCATGGGCGTGACGTTGCTGGCGCCGCCGAGCCGCGACCAGAACAGCTGCGCCTTGGAGCCCCGCCGGGTGAACATAGCGCCGTGACCGTTGCCATCGCCGCCAGCCTGCGACTGGAGGTGGAACACCAACGCCTCGCTGTCAGGCAAGAACGCGGCCCAGCCAGGGCGCACCTGCTCTGGTGAGCCGCTGTAGTCCGCGACCTCTTGGAGGTTGCTGAAGCTGAGCGTGGATGGATCGAAGTCCATCACGATGAGCTTCTGCGTGGGGTTGCTGATACTGCCGCTCACCATCGGGTTGAACACGATGCGCTGACCATTGGGCGCGAAGGCCGGCGTGCCCACGTTGGTGGAGACGTCCGTGAGACCAGTGGCGGCGAGCGGCGCCGTGGCGGCCGGTAGTGGGAGCAGCTGACCACTCGGGGCGATCGCCATGGAGCCATCCGGCGACACACCGGGGAACTCGGCGCCGATACCCATCGGGGTCTCGGTGCTCCCCCCCGGCGCCAAGTCGTAAGCCGAGCTGGCTGAGTTGTCGTTGCCGTGCTGCACCACCAGGCGCGAGCCGTCCGCCGCCACCGAGTGGCACACGCGGCACTGCGTGGTGTTGCCGTGACCACCGGCGACCAGCTGCGGCCCCGAGTCGCCGACCCGAATCGAGAGCACGGCGCCGCCAAAGCGGCCGTCCCCGCCCACGGCGCCGCCGAAGTTCTTGGCGAGGTTGGTGCCGTACGAGTTGTAGTAGATCACGCCCGAGAGGCGCGTGGGGGCGACGGTGAAGCTCGCCGTGAGTGGACCATAAGCCTGACCACCGCGCGCGATGGTCAGCCGCAGCGCGAGCTGGTCGCTGGCGCCATCCGCGGTGTTGGTCGCGGCCTCCCACACGTCCTGAGGGATGGGGTGACGGATGAAGGCGCCGCCGGTTTGATCCAAGATCGCCGGGCGCCCGAAGGTGCCCTTCCACTGGAAGGAGCCGGACTGCGTGCTCAGCTCGATTTGGATCGCGTCCGCGTCGCCCAGCGACCAGTCCCAGGCCAAGAGCGGCGCCAAAATGCCGCGCGGAAACACCGTACGATCGTAAGGGTAGAGCAGCCGGAGCCCCTCGGCGGCGCCGCTCCCGCTCGGGTTGTCCAGCGCGCCGCGCACCCCCGGGTCGGTCACCGCCACGCCCAGCCCCTCACCGCCGACGCCGGCGACGCCGCCGCCTTCGGTGAGCTCGCTCACGCTGCCCGGGATTTGCCCCGCCTGGCCCGGCCGCGTCGGGTCGGCGCCATTTTGCTCCCCCGTCAGCTCCACGAACACTTCGCGGCTCACCGTCTCGTCGTTGAGCCCCGCCGTGATGGTCACGAGGCCACCCACCACGCCGCTCGGCGTGAAGGTGGCGGTCGCCGTATTCCCGAGGGTGATGGTCCCCACCTCGCCGCGGTCCACCGCCCAGCCCGCCGGCGCCGGTGAGCCATTCAGCGTCGCCTCGAAGCTGACGGTCGGCGCCTGGGTGCCGAACGGCACCGTGATGCGCTGCGGCGCCTCGGGGGTCACGTTGAACGCGTGGACGTTCCCGCCCCCGCCGTCGATGTTCAGGCTACCTGCCGTGCCACCGAAGGCCCCGCTGCCCGCGTCCCCCGCGGCACCGCCTGCGGCGCTGGAGCCGCCGTCACCCCCCGAGCCACCGAACCCCGGGTTGTTGGAGGAGCCGCCATCACCCCCACCACACGCGGCGACGACCGCCGCCGCCAGCACCGAGCACCAAAGCCCCACGACCACACGACGAGACGCACCCATTCAAGGAGTGTAGCTCGCCAGGCTCCAGCGCCACAAGCGCACCCACCCAAGCAGCGGCTCGCAGAGGCTGAAGGCTCTGTGCAGTGAGGGCAAACCCCCAAACAAACAAGCAGCGCGTGAAGCTGCTCTAAGGACCCACCACGGGGACCTCACCCGCCGCGGCCATCCCCAGGAAACGGACCACGTCCTGGGTCGCGCCCGCCACGTCGAACACCACGAAGTGACCATCACGACCCGCCGGGGGCTGATACTGCCGCGCGGCGAGGGTCAGCTCCACACCGCCAACCACGTCCGTGTGGCTGAGCGGCACCGGCTCCGAGGTGAGCCCGATGTCGTCCGGCGTGATCACGCTCACGTGCGCCGCGGCGAGGTCCACCTGCGCCGCCTGGATGTAGTTCGCCAGGGTGACGTTCGGGCTGTAGCTGTCGCTCAAGCCGTAGGTGACGAACAGGTGCTTCGGCAGCACACCGGGCGGCGGCGTGCGCCCCACGAGCGCGGCGAAGTTGATCGGATCGGCCGGCTCGATGAAATGCTGGATCAGGTTCATCACCGGGTGATTGGTGCCGCCCGGGAGCCTACGGCTCGAGTCCAAATCGCCGAGCAGGAAGGGGATAGCCGCCGAGATGTTCACGGGCTGCCGCTTCTCCATCAGCGAATCCCGCAAGATCGCGCCGTTGCCGCTCAGCACCCCCGCGCGATAAATCGCGCTGTAGGGCAGCGCCAAGCTGCCGTGCGTGGCGCCCTGCGAGTGCCCGAAGAACACGATGGCGCCCGGGTCGATGCGGATCGCCTCCCCGCCCGACTGAGCCGCGGAGAGGTCTAGCGCCGCGGCGAAGCGCGCCAGCGCGAGCTGATCGGCGGCACCTTGGAGCACGTTGCCGCGCGCCGCGTCCGGGTTCGCGAAGTTGAAGAACAGGGTCTCTGACGACTGCGTGGAGGCGCCGCGGCGTGGGCCGTGCGCCACCTGATCGACGCCGAGCACCGCCACGCCGCCCGCGTAGTCAGCCAAGGCGCCCGCCACCTCCGGGCGCACGTGGCTCCGGAAATGGCCACCCGTGCCGTGCGCGAACACGACCAGCGGGTAACCCGCGGCGGGCGCCGCCCGCTTCGGCACGGTGAGCGACAGGCACACCTGCTCCTGGCGCACGGGGCTCGCCTGGATGGCGCCGCCCGCCGCTTCGTACGGGGCCTCCCCCGCTTGGTAGACAGGGAGCGAGACCAACGCGTGGTACTCGTCGTAGCTGGACGTCGCCGCCTCGCAGGCGCGATCCCCGGTGCTGTCGGGGCAGGGCGACGCCACGCCGGCGCCGCAGCGCACCCAGCTGGAGGCGGTGGGAGCGGGCTCGGCCTGCACGGCCGCGGCGAGCCGTTCCATCGGCCCTCGGTTGTCGCCCACCGTGATCACGGAGGCGTTCAACACCTGGTCCGTGGGGATACCTTGCTCGGTCAGGTAGGCGCGGAAGGGTGCGTACGCCGCGTGCACCGCGGCGAGCTTCGGATCCGCCGGCGCCGTGTCGGCGAGCAAGCTCACGAGGTGCTCCGAGCGCTGAATCGGGGTGCCGTTCTGCGCGCGCCCGTGAGTCGTCAGGAATACTGCATAGGTGTGCCCCGGGGTGAGCGGCGCGCGCGCCGAGCGGCGGATGGCGAACCAGTCACGGCAGATGTACTTGCCGCCACCCTCCGAGTAGTACCAGCGGAGCCCCGCTTGGGAGCCGTACGCCGGATCCCCCGCGGTGATGTCCACCCAGCGCACGGGGCGCACGCTCAAGTCCGACGCCTCCCGGAAGGTCTCGAAGTCTATCGGGCCCGAGAAGCGGAAGGTGACGACCGGGTTCATGCCCCAGCCCGCCTCCTGCTCGACGCGCGACGCGTACAGCGCCACGGGGTCGAACGGGAGCAGGCTCACGCCGGGCGTCGGGAAGCCGCTCAAGTCAGGGCGCCCGGCGGTGAGCCGCGCGTCGTTGGGGAACGGCAGGCGAAAGAAGTCTCCCTCGAGGCCAGCTGGGGACGCGCCGGGCACCTCGAAGTAGGCGCGCACCGCGCCGCTGGAGGGCGGCTCACACTCGATCTCGGGCGCGCTCGGCAGCCCGAAGGAGGGGACGCCTGGCGGCGCAGTGAGGCACCGCCCCTCGAGGCAGGTGAGCCCCGCCAGGCACTCGGCGCTGCCCTGGCAGGCGCCACCCACGTCAACATTTCCCTGAGGAATACACTGGAGCCCGAAGCCCACCACCCCGCAGCGCAGCCCGCGCTCACAGTCCAGGTCGGTGTCGCAGGGCGCGCTCTCGGCGCCCTCACCACCCTCCGCGCACACGCCCGCCAGGCACTGGAGCCCCGGCTCGCATTCACCCGCGATGAGGCAGGGGCTGCCGAGCGGCGTCTCCGCCGCTGGCTCACACTGCTCCGCTTCACAGCGGAGGCCGGCGCGACACGGCTCCGAGTCCGAGCAGGCCTGACCCACGCCGCGCCCCGTGGGGAGATCGCCGCCGCTGCCGCCGCTCCCACCCGCTGGCGATGCACCAGAGCCCCCACTCCCACCGGCACCACCCGCGCCCCCGGAGCCAGCGAGCTGCGCGCCCCCGTCGCTGCACCCCAACGCCCCCAAGCAAGCCGCAATCCAAACAAGCCGCATCTGTCGTCCCCTTCACCCGAGATTCAATGCCCGAGCATAGCCCAACCGGCTCCCGCCGCGGCGCCAAAGCGCCACGCCCCCCGACAATCCCCCACCGCCAGACCCACACCACACCGCCAGCACGCCAGCAGCACGACAGCGCCTGCGAGCCGAGGGCGCTGGGCGTCATCCCCCGTGAGGCGGAGGTGACTGCGGATCCAGCGTATCCAAGCCGAGCTCAATCGGGCGCCACGCGAAATGCATCACGAAGAAGCACCGCTTGCATACCAGCGCCGCCATCGGCGTGGTCACCGCGCCCTGCGCGCTGCCGTCGCTCTGGTAACCCAGCTCCGCGATCAGCCCCGCGAACTCCCAGTGCGTGTAGTGGCAAGCCGGACAAACCGGCATGTGCCCCTTGAACTTCCGGTTGAAGAAGCTCTGGATCTTGTCGAACACCTGGGGGTCGCCGGACATATCAGGCGCGCGGTAGCACCTGGGGCGCAGCGGTTCAACTTACCGGCACCTCGAGACCGTCATGTGAGCGCCCCACACCTGCTCGCCGCCATCCCCACCTGCTTCGGGAGCCTGCACGCCCTCGCGCGGAGGGTGATATCAGCCACGGAGCGCTCGAGGATCACCCTGGGGCTCCAACCCCCAAAAAAAGAAGCGCTAGCTGGCCTCCGACTCGCTCCAGGTCTTCAGCGAGACCTGACCGTGGTCGATCTCCACGTAGGTGGTGCCGCGCATCCAGTTGCCCGAGTTCACGTACACCCCAGAGCCCAGCTCCACGCGCTCGGCCTTGTGCGTGTGCCCGAACACGACGCAGTCGAAGCCGCGCTGGAGCAGCATCTCCGCGGCCTGGTGGTAGACGCTCTCCTCTTCACCCTCGGGCGTCTTCCGCAGGCGGTCCTTCATGCGCTGGTAGTAAGACCACACGTAGTAGATGTCCGGGTAGATATGCAGAAGCGGCCCCGCGGCGCGGGTGGCCAGCTCATATAAGTCAGGGCTTTTTACGAAAAATGGATCGTACAAATGACCGTGCTCGATCCGCACTCGCTGCCCGCCGGAGCGCAGGTTGAGGAAGGGGCAAATCTGAATCTCGCCCCAGCTCTCGAGGAAGTGCTCGAGCACGATGTCGTGGTTGCCCACCACGTAGTAAACCGCCAAGCCATCGGCCAGCAGCGCGCGGATGTGGCTCAGCACCTCGATGGAGTCACCCGCCAAGTTGGCGAAGCTCGACTGGAGGATCTCGAAGCCGTCCCCGTTGATGCACAGGCTGAAGCGCTCGCGGCGCGCGTACTTCAAGAACGCGCTGATGCGGCTGTTCGCTTGGGAGAACGGATTACCGATGTGAAGGTCGGAGATCACGAGCAGCCGCTCGTCGCTGCACTCGATGATCAAGAGCGCCTCACGGGTGGGCCCTCGGCGGCCGCGGGATCGGTGGGCTCGGGCCCGGCGTCCTCCGATGCGTCGTCCGGCGCACCCGAGTCGTCATCCATCACGCCCAGTTCGTCAGCTACACTGTCAGTCTGCGGCCCAGCGACAGGAGGTGGCGAGTGGCCCGCTCGAGCCGGGCGCGTCAGCTGCACGCTGGGCGGCGCCTCACCCTGATCGGGGCTGTAGAGCATCACCCCGGCGCGGGGGCCGCCCTGCGACTCGAGCAGCTCCACCAAGCGGTGATTCAGGGTGCGCACGCGGCCGCTCAGGCGGTGCAGCATCTCGAAGGCGAAGGTCGGATCACGGCGCATCCGCACCAAGAGCCCCCCCGCGCTGATCACCAAGAGCCGCGTCTCCCCCAGCGCGCGCGCGTTGGCGTCGCGGGGCAGCGACTCGAGCACGCTCATTTCCCCAAAGAAATCACCCTTGGAGAGCACCGCCAGCTCCAGCTCGCGCTCACCGACGCGCTTGCTGATCACCACCTTGCCCGCCTGAATGACGAACATCTCACGGCTCATGTCGCCCTCACGCACCACGAGCTCACCATCGGCGTAGGCGCGCTCGAGCTCCTTGGCGCGGTGGACCTTCTTCGTCAGCATCGGTGGCTCAAGGCTTCGCGTGTGAGTGGTTGGGGGTGGGTCCGCTCGGGCGAACGGCGCTGCAGCGCCCTCTCGTAGGTCCAGAGCGAGCCGCGCCGCCTCATCTCAGCTCATCTGCCGAGCCGTCGCAAGCCGCGCCGTCGATCGGTAGCCCGTTTGTCGCGCTCGGCGCTTTCGCGTACCGTGTGGGCATGTGGAGGCACGCTGGGGTGGCCGCCGGGCTGTGGGCGCTGATCGCCTGCTCGAGCCCCGAGGAGCCCGAGGCCACCCAGAAACTGCCGTCGCGATTCATCGTCACGGCGGATTACCTGGAAGGGACCCTGTCCATCCTCGACTACGATCGCGCCATCGCGGACGGCGAGGACGTGGAGTTGGAGCAGGTGCGGCTCCGCACCATCGATCTCCGCGCGTTCGCCCCCGGGCCGCTCCAGCTCGAGCTCACCCCCGACGGCAGCACCGCCCTGGTGGCCATCGGCACCGGCTTCTACGACACCCTCGGCGCGCTCTACGGCTTCCCCCACATCGAAGGCGAAGGGGGGCTCGCCATCGTCACCCTGGAGACGGGGGAGGTCCGCTTCGTCTCCCCGCGGCACACGCCGATGGGCGTCGCCGTCAGCGCCGACGGCGCGCGCGGCTTCAGCGCCAACTTCGGTCGCCGTGGCGCGCCGGGAGACAGCCTCACCGAGCTCGACCTCGAAGGCGGCGCCATCCTCAGCGAGATCGCAATAGGCAGTCGGCCTGAGCAAGTGCGCCTGCTCGGCGATCGACTGGGCGCCGTGAACCTCGCCGGTGATGGCGGCGTGCGGCTGTTCGACCCGACCGCGCCCGGGTCGAGCCTGGGCCCGCTCATCCCCACCGGGGCGGACCCCTCCGACATCGCGCTGCTCGACGCGAGCACCGCCGTGGTCGCGGAGTCACGCGCCCCCACGGGCTTCACCGTGCTCGACGTGGACGGCGTGAACGGGACGATCCGCGAGCAGCAGACCCTGAGCGGTAAGCTGCCCTACGGCATCACCCCTGTCCCAGGCGCACGTGAGGTGCTGCTCTCCATCGCGACCGGCGCCCCCGCCGAGATCATCCGCGTCGACCTCCAGCGCGAGCCGAGCGCCGTCCACGAGCCGACTCGGCTCGGCAACGAGCAGGGCAGCTTCATCCTCCAAGTGACGGTGTCGCCCGACGGCCAGCACGCGCTGGTGCCGATCCCCACCGACAACAGCCTGGCGGTGGTGCACCTCGCGAGCGGCGTCGTCCACCACGTGCGCGGCTGGGCGAACGCCTCGCCCAGCTACGCGAAGGTGCACTGGCGCGCTGATTGAGGCGCGCGCCTCAGCCGGTGCGCTGGATCAGGTGGTAGCCGAAGTCGGTCTCGACCACGTCGCTCGTCTGCCCCACCTCCATCGCGAAGGTGGCGTCCTCGAACGGCCCCACCATCTGACCGCGGCCGAACGGGCCGAGGTCGCCGCCGCTCCGGCCGGAGGGGCAGTCCGAATGCTCACGCGCCAGGGCCGCGAAATCCGCGCCCTGAGCCACCTGCTGCTTCAGCTGCTCGATCAGGCCCTGCGCCTCCTCCTTGGAGCGGCTCGCGGAGGAGCGCATGGAGCCTTGGTACATGAGGAGGATGTGCGACGCGCGGACCTGAGACATGGGGGGTACTCCTGACTTGGGATGTAATTATCTCGTGGAAACGAAGCCGAGCGGCGCGCTCGAGCGACGCGCGGGGACCTTAGGGGACGCGCGTCAGCGGGGCAAGGAGCCTGTGGCACCGCCCGCTGCCGCCCACCTCTACCAACCCCCTGCCCCCCCTCACCAAACATTCAAGGCGCTCACGTCGCGGGGACGGTGCGCCCGCTGGCCCAGGCGCGCAGCTCGCTCACGGCGCGCTCGGCGGTGACGGAGAGCGGCCGCGTGCGCAGCGCCTCGGCCACCAGGTGCTGCGTGCCGAGCTCCACGTCCGCCGCGAAGGCCTCGTACAGCGCCGCCACCACCACCTGCTCCAGCTCGGCCCCGCTGAAGCCATCCGTCACCGAGGACAGCGCGGGCAAATCGAAGGCGGCTGGATCGCGCCCGCGCCGCGTGAGGTGGATCTTCAAGATGGCCTCGCGCTCGGCGGGGTTAGGCAGGTCCACGAAGAAGATCTCATCGAAGCGCCCCTTACGCAGCAGCTCGGCGGGCAGCTTGGAGACGTCGTTCGAGGTCGCGATCACGAACACCGGCGCGCGCTTCTCCTGCAGCCAGGTGAGGAAGCTCCCGAGTATCCGCGTGGAAACGCCGCCGTCCTCCGCGCCCCCACCGGCGAAGGCCTTCTCCAGCTCGTCGATCCAGAACACAATCGGCGAGAGCGACTCCGCCACGCGGATGGCGCGGTTCAGGTTGCGCTCGCTCTCCCCCACGTATTTCGCGTAAATGCGCGAGGGATCGAAGCGGATGAGCGGCAGCTCCCACTCGTGCGACACCGCCTTGGCGCACAGGCTCTTGCCGCAGCCCTGCACGCCGAGCAGGAGCACCCCGCGCGGCGGCTGAAGGCCGAAGCTCCTCGCGCGCTCGGGCTGAGTGAAGGCGACCTTCCGCTGCCGGAGCCACGCCTTCAAGGTATCCAGCCCAGCCACCTCCGAGAGGTCCGTCTCCGTGGCGATGAAGTCGAGGATGCCAGTGCGCTCGATGGCCTGACGCTTGGCCGCGCGCACCTTCTCCAGCACGCTGCGATCGAGCCGCTGATGCTCCACGATGGCCTGCGAGAGCACGCGCTTCACCTCGAAGAAGGTGAGCCCCTTGAGCTGCTGCAGCAGCACCGCCACGTCCTCCCCCGTGAGCGTCATCTCGACGCTCATGCGGGTGCGGAGCGCCGCCAAGAGCGAGCGCGTGTACTCGTAGTATTCGTCCTCCGTGATCGGGTCCAGCTCCACCCGCGTGATCATCGCCTCCACCGAGGGTGACAACGCGAGCTCGGGCTCCGAGAGCACGATCGCCGAACGGCAGCGGGAGAGCGCGCCCAGCGCCTCCAGCATGGCGCTCTGCACCTTGGGCTCGCCGAGGAACTGGCTGAAATCTTTGAGGTGGTACACCGCCTCGATGCTCGCGGCGCGGATGTGCTCGAGGCACAGCAGCGGCGACTTGGTGCCGTGGATGGCGAGCGTTTGATCCACGCGGCGCAGGCCGCTGTTCGCCGTCCAGACGAAGTACGGCTGCTCGAGCCCGACGGACACCTCCTCGAGCAGCGCCGCCACGCGCCCTTCCTCCACCGTCTCCAAGCCGATGAGCGGGTGGTGTGAGGCGATCAGGAGCTGCACGTCGCGCAGCTGGGAGAGGGGCACGGGCGGCTTCGGCATGAGCGGGGGCACGTCAGCTTACCGCAGGGCGAGCACCCGTGGCCGGCCATCGTCACCACCGCGCGGTTGGAAACAGCGCAGCGGGGATCGAGGGTTGGGGGTTTGGGGGTTGGACGGCACCGCGCCGCAGAGGCCACGCGCGGGCTTGACCATCGTCACAAACGGGGCCGCGGTGGTGTGCTAGAGCGCCGATCATGTTCGAGACGGCAGAGCTGGGGCGCACCCTCTCCAAGGAGCAGTTCAACGAGCGCGTGCCGGTGCTGCGCGACGAGCTCTTGAAGGCGCAGCGGGAGCTGCTGAAGGCTGACTTCCCGGTGTTCATCCTCTTGAACGGCGTGGACGGCGCCGGCAAGGGCGAGACGGCGAACCTCTTGAACGAGTGGCTCGACGCGCGCCTGCTGGAGACGCACGCCTTCGAGCAACCGACGGAGGCCGACTCCCAGCGCCCTCGCTTCTGGCGCTACTGGCTGCGCACCCCGCCGCGCGGCAAGATCGGCATCTACATCGGCAACTGGTACACCCAGCCCATCATCACCCAGGTGCTGGGGCACGGCTCCGCGAAGGAGCTGGCGCGCCAGCTCGCAGAGATCCGCCAGTTCGAGCAGGCGCTGGTCGACGACGGCGCGCTGATAGTCAAGTTCTGGTTCCACCTGAGCAAGGCGCAGCAGAAGGCGCGCCTCAGCAAGCTGGAGTCCGACTCGAAGACGTCGTGGCGCGTCACCAAGGAAGACTGGCGTCGCTTCAAGCGCTACGAGGAGTTCCGTCGCGTGAGCGAGCTCGCACTGCGCGACACCAGCACGGGGGAGGCACCGTGGACGGTGGTGGAGGGTGCCGACGCGCGGAGCCGCTCCGTGACGGTGGGTGAGGAGCTCCTGTCCCGGCTGCGTGAGCACCTGACCCAGCGCGGTGCAGGCAAACCCCCCGAACCCGCCCCCGATGCCCATTCATCAGATCCACTGACTATCCTCGATCGGATCGACCTCAGCCAGTCGCTCGAGAAGCGCGACTACGAGCCCGAGCTCGAGCGTCAGCAGGCGCGGCTGAACAAGCTGTCGCGCAAGGTTCGGCGCCAAGGCAAGAGCGTCATCGTGGCGTTCGAGGGTTGGGACGCCGCAGGGAAAGGCGGCGCCATCCGCCGCGTGATCCACGCGCTGGACGCGCGTCAGTTCCGGGTGATCCCGATCTCGGCGCCGAGCCCCGAGGAGCGCGCCCACCACTACCTGTGGCGGTTCTGGCGCGACATCCCCGGGCCGGGGCGCTTCACCATCTATGATCGCAGCTGGTACGGGCGAGTGCTGGTGGAGCGCGTGGAGGGGTTCGCCACGCGCGCGGAGTGGCGTCGCGCCTACGGTGAAATCAACGAGTTCGAACGGCAGCTGACGCGGGACGGCCGGACGGCGCTGATCAAGGTGTGGCTCCACATCAGCCCGGAGGAGCAGCTCCGGCGCTTCCAGGAGCGCGAGCAAACGCCCTACAAGGCCCACAAGATCGGCCCGGAGGACTACCGTAACCGTGAGAAGTGGGCGGCTTACGAAGCCGCGGCCGACGCCATGGTGAGCCAGACCAGCACCCGCGCGGCGCCTTGGACGCTGGTGCCCGCGGAGTGCAAATACGTCGCCCGGCTGAGGGTGCTCGAGGCCATCTCCGCCGGCATCGAAGGCGTCCTCGACTGAGCCGGTCACGCAGCCCGCTGCCACGCGCTACCCAAGCGTTCAGCGCCGCGACGAAACCACGCGAGCATCTGGGCGGCGCTCGAAGGAGCTGACTATACTCGCGGCGGACCCATGCCCCGCCTTCGATCTTCCTGGCTGCTCGCCGCACCGCTGCTCATGACCCTGGCTGCTCACCCGGCCGAAGCTCAGGAGGGCGCGCGCGCCGAAGCGCTGTTCCGCGAGGGACGTCAGCTGATGGAGGCAGAGCAATACGACGAGGCCTGCCCCAAGTTCGCCGCCAGCTACAAGCTCGACGCGGCCGTCGGCACGCTGCTCAACCTGGCGGATTGCCACGAGAAGCTCGGGCTCACCGCGAGCGCCTGGTCGGAGTTCCTCCAAGTGGCCACGCTCTCGCGCCGCGCGGGGCATCAAGCGCGCGCCGAAGTCGCGGAGGAGCGCGCGAAAGATCTGGAGGGGAGGCTCATCCGCCTGAAGCTGGTGGTGCCCGAAGGCGTGCAGGTGGACGGCATGGAAATCCGCCAAGACGGCGTGCTCATCGACGCCGCGACGTGGAACGTGGCGACCCCCATCGACCCTGGCCCGCACCTCTTGAGCGTGTCCGCGCCCGGCAAGAAGGAGTGGGTGAAGGCCTTCGAGGCCGAGGGGGAGCAGACCACGCTCACCATCGACATCCCCATGCTGGAGGACGCCCCGGTGGAGGAGACACCCGGACCCAAGATCCCCACCGAGCCAGAGCCAGCCAGGCCGCTGCCTCCCCCAACGAATGGTCAGCGCACCTCCGGCATCATCGTCACCGGTGCTGGCGTCATCGGCCTCGGGATCGGCACGCTGTTCGGGCTCAGCGCGCGCAGCAAGTGGAACGACGCAGACTGCGCCGACAACGTCTGCCCCACCCCTGAGCGGCAAACGCTGGCGGAGGACGCGAAGGTGCACGCCAACCTGTCTACCCTGTTCTTCTTCGGAGGCGGCGTGCTCAGCGCGGCCGGCATCATCTTGCTGCTCACCGCGCCGAGTGACGAGCGCCCGCCCACGACGGGCCTCAAGAGCCTCCACTTGTCTCCAGCGGTCGGTCCCACCACGGGGATGTGGCTCGGAGGGTTGTTCTGATGCGCACGCTTGCTTACGGCGCGGGCCTCGCCTGCCTGCTCTCACTCGGTTGCGCCAACGTCCTCGGCATCGAGGACACGGAGGAGGCGCCGGCCTGTCAGTCCGGCGACTACTCCTATAACGGGGGCGATGGCCCCGGCGAGGGCCCACGCGTCGGGGGCCGTGGGGAAGACTACAGCTGCGTCAACAACCTCCCCCAGCCGCTGGCCGAGAGCGACACCGTGGACATCTCCCTGGTGATCGTGAACCTGATCAACCCCACGGAGCCGATCGGGGGTATCAAGGTGCGCGCTTGCGGCTCGCGCGGCGACGTCAACTGCACCAACGTGGTGGCGCAGGCCGTCAGTGGTGCAGACGGCAGCGCCACCTTGACGGTCCCCACCCGCTCGAACCGCGGGCTCACGGGGTACCAGGGTTACCTCGAGTTCGAAGGGCCGGACAGCCAAGGGCGCGTCTTCATGCCCTACCTCCAGTTCTTCACGCGGCCGGTCACGCGCGATCGCTTCTTCCCGCTGCTGCTGGTGCGCCGGGAGGACTTCGTCACCCTGTTCAGCGATCATCAAGACGTGGCGGGAGACAGCAGCCTGGGCGCGCTGGCGCTCGAGGCCGTCGACTGCCCGAACGCGATGATCGACCAGGGGGCCGTCGGCGCGCCCAACGTGCGCTTCGCGATCGCGGACTCGTGCCGTCACCTGACGGCCAGCAGCCAGGAGTTCTACTTCGCCAACAGCGTGCCCTCCACCACGGTCAAGGCAACGCAGAGCGCGCTGGCGATCGGCGGCTTCATCGGCGTCAAGCCGGCGAACGACGTGGTGGTGGAGGCTTACTGGCGCACGGACGCTCAGAACCTGCGCGTGGTGCAAGATCGAGTCATCGTGCGCCCCGGCGCGCTCACCACGCTCCGCTTCGAGCCCAATCAGTGAGCTGAGCTGCCCAACGGCTGAAGCGCCGAGCCCAATCGGTAAGCTGAGCTGAAGCGCCACCTCAGTGAGCCAAGCTGACCAGGGGCGCGCTGCGAGCCCAATCGGTGAGCTGAGCTGTCCAGAAGCTCCGCTGCAAACCCAATGGGTGAGCTGGCCTAGTCAGCTCTCCGAACGAGCGCCGTCTGGATGCGCGCAGGGCCGCACCAAGTAAACCAGCGGCGTGGCGGCGGGCGCCTTGGGGCTCACTGGGTAGGTGCCCACCCGCTCGAAGCCGAAGCGCTGGCACAACGTCAGGACGCCGGTGTTGCTCTCCAAGGTGAAGACCACCACGTACTGGAGGTCCGAGGCGTCGGCCCGCGCCAGCACGCTCCTCACCGCGAAGCCCGTCACCCCCGAAGCGACGTGGGCGGGGTCTACGTACGCGCTCATCTCCGCCATCACGCCCTTCACCGCTGGGTTGGACCGGAACGGCGCCAGGCTGATCCAGCCGATGACCTCGCCCGCAGACTCCGCCACGGTGAAGCTGAAGATGTCGGTCTGATCGAGCAGCCGCTCAGCGAAGTACTCCTTGTAGTTGTGCTTCGGCGGCGGCGGCGCGCCCAGGCTGGACTCCACCCCCGCGGTCCAAATCTTCAGCACCCGGTCCAGATCGTCGATCGTCGCTTGCCTCACACGAAAAGAAGGATCGGCCATGAAACCTCCGCCGCGAGGCTACCAAGTCCCTCGCGGCGTCCCCAGCGCCAACCGGCGACGGCGTCGCTTTTCTTTACTCGCCGGAGCGTTCGCGAGACACTCACCCCCGCCTAGCCGGGTCAACAGCCGTGGAGGCCGCGCGGGCACCTGGCATCACGATGCGCTGGGTGCTCCCAGGTGTCCTGGCGTCCTCGAGCGCCAAGATGCGCTCGGGCGGCGGTCTCCTCCCGCCCCGCCGCAGCTCCAGTCCTCGCGCGCCCCCCATGTCAACACTCAAAGCTGGCGACGTCCTCTCCTACTCCTCTGGAAGCCACGATCGGGGGCCGTATGGGTTTCGCACCTTGCGGCCCGGCGGCAACCTGATGGCGCTGTTTCAACACCGCTGGCCGCACCTGGTGCGCGGCTTCGCGGGTCGCCTGCCGCTCGTCATCAACGCCTACCCTGCCTGCGTCGGGACCTTCGACTTCGGTGTCACGGTGGACACCTACCTCAGCCACTCCACGGGCTCGCGCGCGCTGCACTTCGCGCACCTGGAGCAGATGCCCGTGATGCTCATCGGGCAGCCGCTGTTCATGGCGGACCTACTGTTCCGGCACCTGGCGAAGACACCCACCCTCCCGAGCACCCTGCTGTTCGCCTGCGGTGGCTACGTGATGCCACGCTCGCTGGAGTACGCGCTCAGGCAGCTCGTGGCGCCGTACTGCCCCGACTTCAACCTCATCCACGGCTACGGGGTGGCTGAGGTCGACGCAGGCTGCCTGTTCGCTAGTCAGCGCAGCGCCCAAGGTCACTTGGTGTACGAGCCGCGGAGCGCCGACGTGGAGGTCACCCTCGACGAGAGCGCCGCGCTGTCGCTCTCCCTCAAGCGGCCCGACGGCGGCTACGTCATCGAGCGGTTCCCGACGGGAGACGCCGGGATGGTGGCTCGATCGGAGGACGGCACCGAGGGCTACGTGATCTGGAACAACGAGCGCCTCCACCCGAACGTGCTGAAGATCCTCGAGAGCTGGACCTTCGAGGAGTGGGAGCGGCGCACGGGCTACCTCTACTACGGCCGCGAAATCCGCTTCCAGCTGCGCAAGGGCTTCGAGCCGAAGGTGGGGCTCGAGGCAGAGTTCCACGACTACGAGAAGAAGTACGGGCACTACTGGCTGTTCAAGCCGGTGTGGGGCCGCGCCCAAGACGAGGGACGCGACCACCCGCTGCGCCGCACCATCATGTAGGCGCGGCGCGTCACCAGGGACCCCGCGCCTCTAGAACCCCGCGCCTCTAGAATCCCGCACCGCTGCGCCGTCGAAAAACCCTGCGCCGTCGAAAAACCCTGCGCCGTCGAAAAACCCTGCGCCGTCGAAAAACCCTGCGCCGTCGAAAAACCCTGCGCCGCTGAAAAACCCTGCGCCGCCGAAAAACCCTGCGCCGCCGACAAAAGGGCCCCGCCGCCTTGCGAAGGGCGGCGCCGAAACCGTAAGCTTGAGGCCGGTTTCACCCGAGGACCCCATGAGCGCAGCCGAGGACATCGACGTCGAGGTGAAGCCAGGAGACATCCTGGCTGGCAAGTACCGCGTCGAGAAGGTGCTGGGTGCCGGTGGGATGGGCGTGGTGGTGCAGGCCACACACATCGTCCTGAACGACCGGGTGGCGCTCAAGTTCTTGCTGCCCTCCGTGGCGCAGCACGACACCACCGCCGCGCGTTTCCTCAGGGAAGCACAGGCGGCGGTGCGCATCAAGAGCCCTCACGTCGCGCGCGTGGTGGACGTGGGCACCATGGAGGACAGCGGCTCCCCCTACATGGTGATGGAGTATCTGGATGGGAAAGATCTCTCCCAGATCGTGGAGCAAGAGGGCCCGCAAGACATCGGGCTCGCGGCGCTGTACGCGCTTCAGGTGTGTGAGGCGCTCGCCGCGGCGCACTCGTCAGGTGTCGTGCATCGAGACATCAAGCCCGCGAACATCTTCCTGACGCGCGCGGCGGACGGCTCGCCCAGCGCGAAGGTGCTCGACTTCGGCATCTCGAAGGTCACGACGGATCTCGGCGTCTCGAGCCTCACTCAGACGCAGGTGTCCATGGGCTCCCCGCTCTACATGTCGCCCGAGCAGATGCGCTCGGCGCGCGACGTGGACGCGCGTACGGACATCTGGTCGCTCGGGGTGGTGCTCTACGAGATGCTCACCGGCACCCTGCCGTTCGTCGCGGACTCCATGCCTCAGCTGTGCGCGCTGGTGCTGGAGAACACCGCGCCACCCATGCGCACCACGCGCCCGGACATCCCTCCGCAGCTCGAGCCCATCGTGGCGCGCTGCTTGGAGAAGGATCCTGCGAAGCGCTACCAGAGCATCGCTGAGCTCGCTCACGATCTCGGCCCCTTCGCAGGTGAGCTCGGCATCAGCTCCGCGCAACGCGTCGCGCGCATCCTCGAGGGCACTGGGCGCGCCCGCACGGTGAGCCACATGGAGCCGCCGCGCGCCTCCATGGTGTCCATCACACAGCCGAGCGATCCGCACCTCACGGCGACGGCGTTCGGCACGACGGGCCCCCAGGCCACCACGGCCATTCAGCCCAAGGAGCGCCGCGCGCCGCTCTACATCGCCATCGCGGCGGTGTCGGTGGGTGTCATCGCCACGGTGTGGGGCTTCACTCGAGCCGGCAAGTCGGAGGCCACCACCACCCCGGCTCCAGCGGAGACCGCGGTCGCCGTGCAGCCTCCCGCTGCAGCAGATCCTCCCGCCACCGCCGAGCCGAGCGCCACGGCCGAGCCGGAGGTCGCCGATCCCCCCGCGAGCGCCACGGCCGAGCCCTCCGTGGCCTCGCCCACGTCGCCGCGCCAGCCCACGGAGGCCGAGCGCCGTCAGTGGGCCGAACGAAACAAGCCCGCGCCCGCCCCCAAGCCGGAAGAGAAGCCCACGCCCAAGCCGGACGTCTACGGCGATCGCCTGTAGCTGCCGGCCAGGGTTTTTTTGGGGGTTTGCCTGCACCGCGCCGTGGCGGTGCCGCGCCAGGCGCTGGTCGAGTCGCCCGTCAGGCACGGTCGAGCAGCCCCGTCAGGTGAGCTGTCCGCAACCGAAGCAGCCGCGAGGCTTTGAGCTCCGTCAGCCCACCGGCCAAACCCGACAGGCCCCAGGACGCCCCGTCCAGTCGCCACACCGTCAGCCTACCCGTCTAACCCCCTGAACCCCCGCGAGCGTCAGTCTAGCTGTCCCCATCACGGGAGGCTTCGTCGAGCTCCTTCATCGCGTTCAGCAGTAACCCGCCGATGGTGCCCCGCGAGCTCTGCGCGTTGCCCTCGTTGGAAGGCGAGAACCAGAAGCGCCCGCGCTTCCACTGGAGCACGTGGCGCAGCGTACGCCGCAGCTCCTGCGGGCGGCCGTCCAAGGTGCTGCTGACGAAGGCGCCGTGGGCCAAGGTGAAGACGGCGCGCTCCCCTGGCTCACCCGAGGCGGTGAGCGTCAGCTTGCCGCTCCGGCGCTCCATCTCGATCACCATCAGCACCGTGGCGAGCGACATCTGCTCGAGATCACCGCGCAGCGCCAAGGGGCCCAGGCCGCTCGGCGGTGGGAATGAATCCCGCCGCTCACGGGTGCGCGTCACCAGGCGAATGAGCGCCTCCACCTGGTGCACCACCGCCACGTCGGTGACCGGCTTCAGCATGTAACCGTCGGCTCCGGAGCGCAGCCCCTGGAGCGCCGTCTCCAGATCGAACGCATCCCCCAGGAGCAAGATGGGCGTCATCGCCGCCTCCCCCCGCTCCGCGCGCAGCTTCGCGACCACCCAGGTGCCCTCGATGTCCGACAAGTAGATGTCGCAGATCACGCAGTGCGGCTCCGTCTCCACCGCGCGCGCGTAGCCGCTCACCGCGTCGCCGCTGGTCTCGCAGGCGAAATCTGCTTTGATGAACGACCGCTGCAGCGACAGCGACAGGTCGCCATCGCTAGAAATCACAAGCACCCGGCCCTTGGTCAACGCAAAACCTCAGGTCGGAAACTAGCACGCTGTCCAAATATGAGAGAGTTTCAGGCGTTCCTAGGCCTCCGGCACCGCTAGGAGGGGCGGGAGGCGCTGCTGCCTCTCCGCCGCCCCGGCTGTAGGTTTTAGAGTAGCCCACGCTAACCGTCCGCTCTCCCGTCCTCGCTGCCCCGCGTCATGAACTGGGTGACCCTCCTGATGATCCTCGTCACGGCCTGGGCCGTGGTGGACGCCACGCGGCGTCGAGTGGACGCACCCTGGTACTTCCTGATCGTGCTCGGGTTCCCGATAGGCGCCCTGGTGTACTTCGTGTGGGTCAAGCTGAAGGGGCCCGCGGCAGGAGGCTCGGTGGCGCTCTTGCAGCGCGCCGACACCATCGAGCAGCGCGGTGACTACGCCCAGGCGGAGCTGCTCTACGCGCACCTGCTGACGCAAGAGCCGAGCGCCGCGGGCGCGCTGCATGGCTCGGCTCGCTGCCTCGCGGAGCTGGGGCGGCTCCCGGAGGCGCTCGATCGCTTCGATCGCCTGATGCAGGTGGAGCCGCGCTTCCGCGACTACCAGGCCGCCCTGGAGTACGCGGAGACGCTGCACCGCGCAGGTCGCAGTGAGGACGCCGTGGACCTGCTGCGCGGGCTGGTCAGCGAGGCTCCCCGCCCCAACCACCGCCTGGCGCTGGCGTATTACCTCGTCGAAACAGGGGATACGGACGGCGCCCAGGAGGTGCTGGAGCAGGTCCTGGCCTCCCCCGGCGAGCCACGCTGGACGGCGCGCGCCGAGCAGATGCTGGGGGAGCTGGAGGCGGAGCGCTGATGAGCCAGCGGGGGACGCTTCGAGCCGAGGTGCCCTCCGAGGCCCCCGCTGGCGTGCCGGGAGCATCGTCGCTCGACGTGCCGGCATCGTCAGCTGAACGGTCCACTCGCGCGTCGCGCCTCTGGCGCGTGGGACGCTTGGTGGCTTGGACCTGGGTGCGCGGCTTGGCGGCGTTCCTGGGCGGCTTCAGCGCGCTCAACTTGCTGGGGGAGCTGTTCACCCCGGGCTTCGACGCCAGCGGCTGGTGGATCGAGCCGCACAGCCTGCTGCCGCTCGGGCGCGGCGCGCTGCTGCTCATGCTCTTCGTCAGCAGCGTGGTCTTCTCGTGGTTGGCGCTCGACCCACGGCTGGGGAAGCGCCGCCGCGTGGTCACCCTCGTCTGGCTGCTCCTCTTGATGACCTGCGCGCTGACCAGCTCCGTCAGCTACTTCCAGGCGCTGGGTGAGCACCGGCTGCTCGCGCCGCGCCCCATCCCGGTGTCGCTGCTCGCCTTCGCGGGGCTGCTCTTCACGTATCTCCGAGTCTACGCGGCGGATTTCGAGGCGCTGCGCCCAGCGGCTCACGAGCAGAATGAAGCGCCAAGCTCAGCGGCTCATCAACCACAAGGTGCCCTGACTAGGTCGCTGGCTCATCGGCTGAGCGGCAGCCTGGGGGTCGCTGCGGTGGCGCTCGCCCTCGCGCTGCTGGTGCCCGTCAGTCAGATGGTCTTGTATGGCAAGACGGTGCATCGCGACACGGCGGACGCCGTGGTGGTGTTCGGCGCTCGCGTGTACTCGAACGGCAAGCCCTCGCTGGCGCTCGCGGACCGCGTGCGCACCGCGAGCCGCCTGGTCACCTCCGGGCGCGCGAAGTGGCTCGTCGTCTCCGGCGGCCCGGGGGACAGAGGCACTCACGAGACCTTGGCGATGCGGCGCCTGGCCATCTCGCTCGGCGTGCCCCCCGAGCGCATCTTGGTGGATCGTCACGGCTTCACCACGCATGACACCGTCCACAACAGCCTCCCCCTGCTGCGCCAAGTGGGCGCCGAGCGCGTGTTGGCCGTCAGCCATTTTTACCACTTGCCCCGCGTGAAGCTCGCCTATCAGCGCGCTGGGGTCACCGTGCAGACGGTGCCCGCGGTGGAGTCACGGCGCCTGCGGCGCCTCCCCTGGTTCATGGTGCGCGAAGTCGCGGCGCTGTGGGTGTACTACTTGGCGCCGCTGACGTGAGGCCCCTGGGCCGTGGCTACGCCGGCGCCGAGCAGCCCTGAGGCGGGGTCGCGATGAAGCCGCTACGGGGCAGGGGGCTCGACGCCGGGGTGCGGCTCCTGTAGTCCTAGGGTATGCCGCTCTGCGAGTATTTCCTGGCCAGTGAAGCTGAATTGACGAGCGTCGCCGAGGAGGGTGCGCCGAGCGATGGCCTCATCAAGGTGGACGCCAAGGGATTCGACGTAGTTCCTGTCGAATCCCTGGCCAACCGCCTCGGCTTGGACGATGCGGTCGAAGCGGGTGAGCCGACGGTGCACGGGGAGGGCTTCGAGTGGTTCGCGCAGCGGCTCACGCCGGAGATGGTCACCGCCTTGGCGTCCCTGGATGAAGGCGCGCTCCAAGAGCACGCCAGGGCGCTGATAGAGACACCTGAGGTCGAATGGCCCGAAGGCGACCTGATCCAGCTGCTCAAGACGCTCAGCGAGATGGCGCAGCGCGCGCAGCGTGAGGGCAAGGCCCTCTGCATGTGGGTCTCGGTCTGACGCACTGACTATGCTCGCTCGCCTGCTCGCGCCTTGGTTGGTCGCTGGCGCCACCCTCCACCTGACGGGCTGCGCGCATGGCTCCGGGGGCTCGTCGAGCTCGGCGTACCACGCACTCCTGTGACACCCTCGCAGCCGGTCAGATCCCCTCGTCCTGCTCTGGCGTGATCAAAACTAACAACTAGGCCTAGCGCCTCACGGCCAGGCGCCGGACTCATCTCCGAAGCGACACACCCGTAAGCTGGGCGGACCGCTGGCGAGGGAACCGCACTCGACGAGGGTGCCCATCGGCGTGGATCCGTCGTCCGAAGTCACCGGCGCGCGTGGGCAGTCGCTCGCCTCGCGGCAGGGGAAGGACTGCCAGCTCAGCACGCTGCAATCAGAGGGCTCCGCGCAGTACGAGCCCGCCGCCGCGACGCAGCACACGGTGCCCGCCTCACAGTGGCTCGCGTCCGCGCAGCGGAACGACGGCACGCCGCCCTCCTCGGTGCAGCGCCAGCGGTCCTCCTCATACGCACAAATCGGGGTGCTCCCGGAGCACCACGGCTCGTCGCCACAGCGAAGATCAGGAGCTTCGCGGTGCTCCTTCGCGGCGCTCGCCATGGGCTCTGCCACCTGACTAGGCTCCGCACCCGTGGGCTCGACCACCACGGGCGCCGCCGAGCCCGGCGCCGCCTGTCCCCCGCACGCCCCGAGCCAAACAGCGGAGACACCGGCACCGAGGCGGAGCACCACGAGCACAGCGTCACTGACGGATTGAGCGAAGGGCGTCTCGGTCATGTCCGTTTGGTACCTCGCTTGGTGGGCCTCCGCCAAGCGACTGCAGCGCCGAGCGGCACCCGCGGTGGGACCAACCGGCTCTGCAACGCCTGAAGCATGGTCCGTGCTCGCGCACGCGATCTCCACGCGACTTGACGCTCACACCAAGTACCGGCGACGCTCAAGCCATGCAAGCACGAGTGACGCGCGCGCGGGGACTGATAACCGGTTGGCTTGGGGCGCTGCTCCTGACGTGCGGGCTCGGGGCCTGCTCCAGTGGCGACGACGGCGACGGTGGGGGCGGCGACACACGGTCACCCACCTGCCTCGCTTGGCAAGACGCCATGTGTGACCACCTCGCGGACACCTGCGGCGAAATGGCGCGCAGCGCCTGCGACGACTCCATTCAATCGCTCTTTTGCAAGAGCGACGCGACGACGCAGCGATGCATCAACGCCCTGAGCACGATCGAGTGCGCCGACCCGGCGCCGGCCGCCTGTGGCAACATCATCGACACGGGGCCGGCCGTCAGGTATTGTTACCGGTTCATCGATCTCTACTGTAAGCGCATGGCGGAGTGCGGCCTCGCCACCTACGCCGAGTGCGAGGTCTCCACCGGCCTCCCCTGCGATCAAGCCATCGGCGTCAGCCCGAGTGGCCCCGCGTGCACGGAGGCGCTCCCTGACTTCTCGTGCAGCGACATCGCGGAGGGTGGCGTGCCGGCCGACTGCATCGGCTCCGTCAAGCTCAGGCAGTAGCGAGCGCCCTGCGCCGACCGGTGAGGTGCCGTCCAACCCCCCGATCCTGGCCATCATCCGGGAACACGTTCGTCAGCTGCACTGACTCTAGAGCGGTGAGCCACCCTGATGGCTCACCGCTCCACGCGGTGGCTACAGCTTCAGCGCGCGGTACTTGATGCGCCGCGGCTGGTCGGCGTCCTCACCCAGGCGGCGCCGGCGGTCCTCTTCGTAAGCTTGGAAGTTGCCCTCGAACCACACCACCTGACTGTCCCCCTCGAACGCGAGGATGTGGGTGGCGATGCGGTCCAAGAACCAACGGTCATGGCTGGTCACCACGACGCAACCCGGGAACTCGAGCAGCGCCTGCTCCAAAGACTGCAGCGTCTCCACGTCCAAGTCGTTGGTCGGCTCGTCGAGCAAGAGCAGGTTACCGCCCTGCTTCAGGAGCCGCGCCAAGTGCACGCGGTTACGCTCACCGCCTGACAGCTTACCCACCGGCTTCTGCTGATCGCTACCGCGGAAGCCGAACCAAGAGCAGTAGGCGCGCGCCTTCACCTCACGGCGCCCGAGCTCCACCACCTCGCTGCCGCCGCTGATGACGTCGAACACGGTCTGCTCCGCGCCCAGCTCCTCGCGGCTCTGGTCCACGTAGGAGATTTGCACTGTCTCGCCCACGCGGAGCGCGCCAGCGTCGGGCTGCTGCTCACCGACCAGCATGCGAAACAGCGTGGTCTTCCCGGCACCGTTCGGGCCGATCACGCCCACGATGCCGCTCCGCGGCAAGCGGAAGTCGAGCCCATCGATCAGCACCCGCTCACCGAAGGCCTTACGCAAGCCGTCAGCCTCGATCACTTCATCGCCGAGCCGGGGCCCTGGTGGGATGGTGATCTCACCGCCCTCCACGCCCTTCGATGACGCCTGGCTCACCAGCTCGTCGTAAGCCGCGAGGCGCGCCTTACTCTTCGCTTGCCGCGCCTTGGGCGACGCGCGCACCCACTCGAGCTCCTGCTTCAGCTTGCGTTGCCGCGCGCTCTCCTGCTTCTCCTCCTGACTGAGGCGCGCCGTCTTCGCCTCGAGCCAGGCGGAGTAGTTCCCCTTGAAGGGGTAGCCGCGCCCGCGGTCGAGCTCCAAAATCCACCCGGCAACGTTGTCGAGGAAGTACCGATCGTGCGTCACCGCCACCACGGTGCCCGGGTACTCGTGCAGGAAGCGCTCGAGCCAGGCGACGCTCTCGGCGTCCAAGTGGTTGGTCGGCTCGTCGAGCAGCAGCATGTCCGGGCGCCCGAGCAGGATGCGGCACAGCGCGACGCGGCGCTTCTCGCCGCCGGAGAGCTGCTTGATCTCGGCCTCCGGCGGGGGCAGCCGCAGCGCCTCCATCGCTATCTCCACGTTGGTGTCCAGGTTCCAAGCGTCGGCGGCGTCGATCTGATCTTGAAGCTTACCCTGACGATCGAGCAGCGCCGTCATCTCGTCGTCGCTCATCGGCTCACCGAGCTTCGTGCTCACCGCCTCGAACTCGTCGAGCAAGGCGCGCGTCTCCGCCACGGCTTCGCGCACGGCCTCCTCCACCGTGGTCGCCGCGCCCAAGTCGGGCTCCTGCGCGAAGTAGCCGATGCGCGTGCCGGGGTAAGGCTTCGCCTCCCCGATAAAGTCCTGATCGACCCCGGCCATGATCTTGAGGAGTGAGCTCTTGCCGGAGCCGTTGATGCCGAGCACCCCAATCTTCGCCCCGGGATAGAACGCCAGGGTGATGTTCTCCAGCACCCGCTTGTCCGGCGGGTGCACCCGCGTCACCTCTTGCATCGTGAAAATGAACTCAGGCATGGCGGCGTTCTCACCCACCGCCGCCGACAAGTAAACATCCCACGCTACGAGGCCCCTCGAGCCCCAGAAAACCAAGCCTCAGTGGATGGTTTTCGAGGGGGTTGGGTCACGAGGCTGCGCGCCGGAGGCCCGCGCCGGAGCGCCGGGCGTTGCCGTCTCTGAATCCGGAGACTATACTCTACGAATCTGGAGTAGCTCAGAACGGAGAGTCCATGAGCGCGTCGTCCTCGTCCAAAAGGAAACCGCACCGCTACCCCGCGAGCAGCTTCGCGCCGCAGTCCTTCGTCGACTTGAGCTCACGCGCGGAGCGCGAGCGGCTCTCTGGCTCCGCCTTGCGCGCCTTCTTCAACCTCGTCAGTCGTTGGGAGCTGCGTGATGGCGACGCGCGCGAGCTGCTCGGCGGCGTCTCCAGCAGCACCTACTACGAGTGGAAGAAGAAGCCGGAGCGCACGCTGGAGGTCGATCGCATCACGCGCATCTCGTACCTCGTCGGCATCTACAAGGCGCTGCACATCCTCTACGGCGACAAGCTGGCGGATGAGTGGGTGAAGCTCCCCAATCGGAACGCGCTGTTCGGCGGGCGCACACCGCTCGAAACCATGTGCTCCGGGGGGCTGCTCGCCATGCAGGTCGTGCGGCAGCTGCTGGACGCTAGGCGAGGCGCCGCGTGAGCCGCGCGCTGCCGCGCGCCACCCTGGTGCGCCGCTTCGACACCGTGCGCTTGATCCCCTCACGGTTCGCGCCGCGTGAGGACTCGGTGCTCACCGGCATCGCGGATGACGACGCCCACCTCGCGGAGCTGTTCGAGCTCGAGAGCGCCACGAACGAGCGCCTGCGCGCCGAGCAGGGGCTCTTACCGGGCATCGGGGTGGATGAGCTGGTGTTCGGGGTGCCCAATCACCGTGTAGTAAACGCTGCCTTCGTGCACGCGCGGCCCGAAGGCAGCCGCTTCAATGGGCCAAGGCGCGGCGCCTGGTACTGCGCCTTCGAGGTCGAGACGGCGCTGGCAGAGGTCACGTTTCACAAGACGGTGGAGTACGAAGAGATCGGTCGCTTCGATGACAGCGTGACTTACGAAGCCTTCCTCGCCGACTTCTCCTATGAGTTTCACGACCTGCGAGGAGACGCTCGCTTCGCGCGCTGCCTCGCGAAGGCGAGCTACGTGGCCTCACAGAAGCTCGCGGCGCGGCTGCTCGAGCTGGGGTCGATGGGCGTGGTGTATCCGAGCGTGCGGCGCTCCGAGGGCACGAACCTCGCGTGTTTTCGCCCCGCCGCCGTGAGCAACGTGCGCCGCGGCGAGGCGTGGCAGCTCACTTGGTCTGGCTCACCGGAGCCCACCATCACGCGCGATCGTCCGAAGCGCCCCAAGCGGCGCCGCCCATCGTGAGCACGGTCATCCACCTCTGAGCGCGGGCGCACTTGAAACCCGCTCCTACCCAACATCAGCGGGCGCATCCTGGCGTCGCTGATCGGTCACTCATCACCCAATCGCTCCAGTGCAAAACAGGCGCGCACGGGGGTGATGTACGGGCGCCGCGATCTCGACTAGATCCATCGCCATGGTCAAGGCCCTCAAATGCCCCAACTGTGGAGCACCCCTGGCCCCTGAAGCAGGTGCTCGGTTCATCGAGTGTGATTACTGCGGCCACCATGTGGTGATCGACGGCTCGAGCACCCGCGCGCGCCCCGCGCCACGAGCGCGGGAACGGGCCCAGCAGGAGCGGCCAACGCCCCACGCCACCCCCCACATGAGGAGCCAAGGCCAGAAGGCGCTGATCTACGTCGGCACCGTCATCGCCGGGCTCGCGCTCCTGGGAGTGGTCTATGTGCTCACGCGCCCGCCGCCCGAGGCCAAGGGGCGCCCTGGCCAGGAGCTGCTCCGTGAGCTCGAGCTCACCGCGAGCCAAAGTGAGCTCGAGGCGCTGTTCGGCTCGGCGCTCCGCGAGGGCGGAGGCAAGTACACCATCGACTTCAGGTTCGGTCAGGATAGCATACGAAGAGCGGAGCTCTCCCGTGGCCTGCCGGGGAGCCAGCAGATCTCGAAGGTCACCGTCTTCTTCAACCGCCTCGATCGAGCCGCGGTGGTCGCCCGCCTCCAAGAGCTCGCACCCCATCGCCACCGCACGCAGACCGCGAACAGCGACCGGGTGTTCACCGGCGACACCGTGCTCGACGTCAGTGCCACGAACCTCTCCCTGTGGCACTGGGATAGCACCCACCCAGCGAACGGGGACTACGCCAAGTGCGGTGAGCGGCTCGGCGCCTACTGGGCGCTCGCGCGCTGGGCGGCGTTCGATGGAGAGAAGCCCACGGCGGAGCAGCTGAAGCTCATCAACGGCCCCACCCTGGAGGAGATCGCGACCCTGGATGGCTCCGTGACGGTCGAGCAGGCGACCGACGCGTTCCACCGTCAGCTCCCGGCAGGCTGGTGCCGAACACAGGCCGGCGTGACCTGCGTCGCCGACGTCGGTGACGAGCTCATCGACGAGGTCCGCTGGCGCTGGCCGAACGGGCTCCGGGCGCGGGTGCAGGAGGCGCGTTTAGCGCTCCGCAAGGCACACCATGGGGCAGAAGCGCAGCGCACCATCGCGGGCTGCCTGAATCCCCTGTTGGGGGAGAGCGAAGAGCTGGTCATCGACTACGTCAAGGGCGTGCGCAACTTCCGGTGGAAGGACGACGTGGGCGGCGGGGTCGTCCTGGGGGAGCGTGAGCTCGTGCTCTCAGCGGGAGATCAGGCGCCGCTCGATCAGCCGGGCGCCTGGGTCGAGCGCTTCCCCAAGATCGTGGCCGCGCTAGATCACTGCAAGCTGTGAGCCTCTCAGAAGCTCACGCGGCGCACGCCGACGCCGAACACGGGGCCAAAGCTGCTCAGCTCACCTTGGGATGAGGAGTCGATGCTCAGGCTGTCGAAGCCACCGTAAACCCCTGGCACGAAGCCGAACAGCCGCGCGAGCTCCAAGTCCACGTAGCCCCTCACGTGCGCCTCCAGCGTGACCGCGCTCTCGGAGCTCTCGGAGCTCTGCACGCTGCCGCCGCTCACCAAGGTGGCTTGAGACTGGCGCGCCATCTCGTAGCGCACCGCGTCGGCGCGCACGCGCGCGACCAACGTCTGAGGCCAGAACGCCCACTGGGCGCGCAGGCGCGCCTCCAAGATGAGCGCGGTGTTGGTGTCGTCAGAGAAGGTGACCGTGGTGGTGCTCTGAGTTTGAAGCGGCGAGTAGTCCTCGTACTGAAAGCCACCACCAAGCCACAGGCCTCCCGCGAAATAGGGGCTCGGCTGCGCCCGCACTCCGAAGAGCCCCAGGCCGCGCCCCATGTAAGACGTCTCGTCGAAGAGCAGCGACTCCCCCGGCACCGCGCTGATCCGCGTGGAGTCGAAGAAGGCCACCTTCCCCTCACCGCGGATCTCGAAGCTCAGCTCCTCACGGCCCAGGTTCAGCCACCCCTCGAGCTGCAGCTCGCGCTGGCTGATCTGGATGATGCGCCGGTCCTTCGAGAGGTCGTACTCGTACACCGCGCCCCGTAGGTCCACGCCAAAGTCCGACGTCTGGTAGCCGAGCAGCAGGTCACCGGCGAAGGCGTAGCCACGATCGGAGAGGCTCACGGTGCCGATGTTGATATCCGCAAGGATATTCTCCGCCCACGGGCCCACCGGCAACAGCGCGCGCGCCAGGGCGCGCTTCGCGGCGGCCTCATCGCGCGCCAACGCGACGGCCGCGGCGATGTCCAGGGCGTCCGTCACCGCGCTCGGCACCGCGCCGCCGAGCCCCGCCAGCCACTCGGTGAGCTCCCGCGCACCAGCGCGAAGGTCACCGCGCGACAGGCGCTCCGTCGCACCCAAGAAGCGCGCGAGCTCCGGGCGCCGGCCCGTGACCAGCTCGGCGCTGAGCAGCGCCAGCGCGCTGTAGCCGTCGATCGTCCGCTGCGTCTCCAGGCGCTTCGCGTGATCGATCACTTGCCTGACCAGCTCCGCCTGAGCGGAGGAAGCCTTCACCCCGATCCGGGTGAGCTCCGCTTGGAGCGCCGCCACCTGTTCATCGATCGGTGCGCCGCGGTCGACCTCCGCCAACGCCGTGAGGAACCGGCTGACCTCCTCGAGGCCCTGAGGTTTGGTGCGCGGTGCGCCCACCGCGCAGGCGTTCGCCACGAAGGCTCCCGTGGGCTGAGGCTCGGCCCCAACGCGCTTCGCGAACCACCGCACGTCCGCCTGCGTCAGCCACGCGTCGACGCTCGCCGCCGCCAGCGCCACCTCGAGCGAGCGCCCCGCCTGAGGCGATTGTGAGTGAACCTGCCCAGGCAAGCGCAGCACGTCGATCGCCACGCGGCGCCGCAGCTCGTCCATGTCGCTCGACGTCTCGCAGCTCGCCCCCGCCCAGCGCCGCAGCTCGTCATCACAAATCGCGGCGACGAGCTCTTGGATGATCGAGCCTCCCAGCAAACCCGCGTCGAGCTCGGTGCCACCCATGCCGCGCGTGAGCGCCTCGACCGGCGCGCTCTTCAGCACCACGCCGTCACACGCGGGCTCCGCCGCGCTCGCCGACGCACCCCACATCACGCTCCCCAACACGACCGGCGCGAGAAGCCGCGCGCTGTGCCTACGACTGGCCATGACGGAACCACATCGCGCCCGCCGCATCTACACCAGCAAAATCAGCTGCCAAACCCCCAACCCCAAGCATCCCAGCAGCCAACGCTGCCCCACCATTTCGGGCAGAGCACCACCATCCAGCGCGCTTCGGCTCGCCGCGGTGAGGCGGAGGTTTCGAGCGGCCGAGGCGCCCCCATCGCGAGGCCAGGCGGAGCGCGCCACAGGCGAGCGCGAGGAATCAGTAGCCAGATCTCGCGGACTTTTTTGGGGTTAGGAACCCCGTGGCGTCCCCGCGCGCCCTGTCAGCCAACTGGGCACCGCTTGACGAGCACCCACCCTGCCGCTAAACTTTCAACTGTTTTTGAAACTATCAATACTTCCGAAAGCAGCTATAAAACCAGCGCTTTCGGCCCTCAGGCCCAGGCGCTGACCGGCTAGGCACCCCCTGAGCGACCGCCCACCGCGCGCCTCCACCACCTCCCGCCGCGCCACCTCCTACCCAACCTCTCCCCGCCCGGCGCCCTCGGTGAACCATGATCGTCCGCTTGAAGCCTGGCTCCGACCCCGACGCGGTGCAGCGCGAGCTGGCTCAACGTGGGCTGTGGGTGCGGCGGTTCGAGGGCACATCGGGCGTGACCCTGACGATTGAACCCAGCTCACGCCGAGTGAGCGCGGAGGAGCTCCGCGCCATCGATGGGGTGCTCGACGTGGCGGCGCCGCGCTCGCCTCACCCGCGCCTCGACGCGCAGCCGCGCGAGCTGACGCTGCGCGGGGTGGTGAGTCAGGAGCCGCTGCTCATCGCGGGGCCCTGCGCCGTGGAGTCCGCCGAGCAAGTGGAGGCCGTGGCGGCGCGCGTCGCCGCGGCGGGTGGCCAGCTGCTGCGTGGCGGCGCGTTCAAGCCGCGCACCTCACCTTACGCGTTCCGCGGCCACGGCGTGCGGGCGCTGGGCTGGTTAGCTGATGCCGCGCGGAAACATCAGCTCGCCTGCGTCACCGAGCTGATGAGCGAGGAGGACGCGGCCGCCGTGGGTGAGGTGGCCGACTGGATCCAAATCGGCTGCCGCAACATGCAGAGCTATTCGCTGCTCGCCGCCGCCGCCAAGCTCGGCCGACCCATCTTGCTGAAGCGGGCCATGAGCGCCAGCCTGGAGGAGTGGCTGCTGGCGGGGGAGCACTGCCTGGTGCACGGCGCGCCGCAGGTGGTGTTCTGTGAGCGCGGGATCCGGAGCTTCGATCCTTCCACGCGGAATTTGTTCGACATCAGCGCCATCGCGCTTCTGAGCCAGGTGTACCGTCAGCCGGTGATCGCCGATCCGAGCCACGCCGCCGGGCGTCGCGATCTCATCCCGGCGCTGTCCCGCGCTGCCTTGGCGGCGGGCGCCGCGGGCCTGTTGTTGGAGACCCACGACACGCCGGGCGCCGCCCTGAGTGACGGACCCCAGGCGCTGCTACCCCACGAATTCGCGAGCTTGACGGCGGAGCTGGGCTGGGCTTCGCGCCCTATCGCGCCCCGCGCGGGTGAGCGCCCCGCGCCCGCGCCCCGGGTGCTAGAGAGCCTGCCCTGAGGACCCATGTCACAGCCCCCAGAAGCCCCCGACGCGGCAGCCGCAGGCACGACGAGCACGGCCGGCACGAAAGCCAGTAATGCTGACGAGGTGGCCCCCCAGGCTACAGTCAGTACACCTGATGGTGCGGCGAGCGCCACCCAGGACGGACAAGTCAGCGATACTAACGCTGCAGCCTTCCCGGACAGCGAGCAGCGCGGGCCGCGCGGTGGCTCGGGGCAGATGTTCGATCGCATCGCTCACCGCTACGACCTGCTCAATCGCCTGATCTCGCTCGGCATCGATCAGGGCTGGCGGAATAAAACGGTGGCGGCGCTCGCGCTCCGCGAGGAGGCGCAGGTGCTCGACCTCGCGACGGGCACGGCGGACCTCGCCATCTTGGTCGCGGAGACGCACCCCACGGTGGAGGTGGTGGGCGTGGATCCGTCACTGCAGATGCTCGAGGTGGGGCGCCAGAAGGTGCGCGCCCGCGAGCTCGGCGGGCGCATTCGCCTGTGCGAGGGGCGGGCGGAGGAGCTGCACTTCGGTGACGAGCAGTTCGACGCGGTGTGCATGGCCTTCGGCATCCGCAACGCGGAGGACAGGCCACGGGCGCTGCGCGAGATCGCGCGGGTGACGAAGCCTGGCGGGCGCGTCGCCATCTTGGAGCTGAGTGAGCCGCGGGGCGTGCTGGGTCCGCTCGCGCGTTTCCACGTGCATCAAGTGGTGCCGCGGCTCGGCGCGCTGCTCTCCGGCGCGAAGGAGTACCGCTACCTCGAGCGCTCCATCGCGTCGTTCCCACCCGCGGAGGAGTTCCGCGCGGTCATGGAGAACAGCGATCTCAAGGTGCTCGAGGTGGTGCCGCTCACCTTCGGCGTGTGTCACCTCTACGTGGCGGAGCCCGCGCGAGGTCCGCGCCCGTGAACCCGGGGGAGGAGCGCCAACCGGGGAGCGGCACCTCCACCTACACGCGTTCGGGCGTATCTGTCAGCTTACCTAACCGCGCCGCGCTCGAGCGCGCGCTCCAGAGCAGCGCCCCGCTCATCAGCCTCCAGCTGGCCGCGCCGCACACCGAGGTGGAGGCCCTGCTGAGCCAGCGCGGAGACGCGCCGAGCGTGCTCTTCGCGCCACCCGGTGGCCCACATTGGGCGGGCCTGGGGGTCGCCGCCGAGATCACCGCGCGCGGCGAGGGGCGCTTCCGTGAGCTCGTGAGCATCAGCTCGAAGCACCCCACCGAGCGCGTCGGCTTGAGCGGCGACGGAGCCCCACTGCCTCGTTTTTTTGGGGGGTTTGCCTTCCAGGCGATGCCCGCGCCGAGCGAGGCGTGGGGAGAGTTCGGCGATGCGCGCTTCGTGCTGCCGCGCGTGAGCTACACCGTCACCGGGCGCGAAGCCTGGCTCACGCTCACCCTGGGACCTGCCGAGCGTGACCCCGCCGCCGTGGAGCAAGAGCTCCGCGCCCTCTTCGCGCGGCTCTGCCGGGAACCCGCGCCCGCCGAGTCGCCGTCTGTTTTACTGACTGACTCCGTCACGCCCTCGCCAGCAGTCGCGCGCGCGCGCTGGGACGCCTTGGTCGGCGCCATCTTGGCGGCCATCGAGCGCGGGGAGGTGGAGAAGGTGGTGGCGGCGCGCGCCGAGAGCTTCCTGAGCGCTCGCGCGGTGGACGGCGTGGAGGTGCTCCGGCGCCTGCGCGGGGAGCCTCACATCAATCGCATCGCGCTGCGCTTCGGCGAGCGCGAGCTCATCGCCGCCACCCCAGAGCGCCTCGTGTCGCTCGCAGGGTTCGAGGTGCGCACGGAGGCGCTCGCGGGGACACGACGTGCGGCTGATCACGAGGCCGCGCTCACGTTGCTCGCGAGCGAGAAAGATCGCGCGGAGCACCGCCCCGTGGCACGCGAAATCGTGCGCTGCCTCACGCCGCTCGCGAGCGCGGTGCACGCCGCGGAGCAGCCCATCGTGCGTGAGCTGCGCCACGTGGTGCACCTGCTCACCCCCATCACCGCGGAGCTCAAGGAACGGCGCCACGTGCTGTCCCTGGTGGAGGCGCTGCACCCCACGCCGGCGGTGGGTGGCACCCCCACCGCCGCGGCGCTCGACTTCATTCGAGCGCACGAAGAGCTCGAGCGCGGTTGGTACGCCGGCCCCATCGGCTGGTTCGATGCAGCGGGTGACGGCGAGTTCTGGGTGGGGCTGCGCTCCGCCTTGCTCGAACGAAGCTCGGTGCAGCTGTTCGCCGGCGCTGGCATCGTGCGTGGCTCCGAGAGCGCGCGGGAGTACGCCGAGACGGAGCTCAAGCTGCGCGCGCTCGGCTTGCTGTAAGGAGTGAGCCGATGTCGCTGGCAGATCCTCGAGATGGAGCACGGCCCAGCTCGTCCCATATCCTGACTAGCTGGGCGCGGCTCTTGATGGGGCGTTTGTGGCGCGCTGGGGTGCGCCACTTCGTGATCAGCCCGGGGTCGCGCTCGACGCCGTTCACTTGGGCGGCGCTCGAGCTGGCACAGAAGAGGGACCCCGACGCGCCGCAGTGTCACCTGGTGCTCGACGAGCGCTCGGCGGGCTTCATCGCGCTCGGGATCGCGCGGCGAAGCGGCGCGCCGGCGGCGCTGATCTGCACCTCCGGGAGCGCGGCGGCGAACTACCTCCCCGCGGTGGTCGAGGCGCGCGCCGCGGGGCTACCGATGATCGTGATCACGGCGGACCGCCCCACGGCGCTGCAGCACGTGGGCGCGCCGCAGACGATGGACCAGCAGCGGCTCTACGGCCCCGCGGCGCTCGCCAGCTTCGATCTCGGCGCGCCGAGCGCCAGCCAGGGCGCGCTCGAAGCGCTCCGGCGCACCATGGAGCAAGCCATGGCCCTCGCGCTGGAGGGCGGCCCGGTGCACCTGAACGCACCCGCGGACAAGCCGCTCGGGCCGGAGCCCGAAGGGCCACTCGCGGCGCGCGTCGACGCGCTGCTCGAGCACCGCTCACGCGTCACCCGCAGCGCCGAGCGGCTCTTGGACGCGGCGGCTGCCCAGGAGCTCGCGCAGCGCCTCCGGAGCGCCTCCTCCGGCGCCATTTGGTGCGGCCCCCTCACCCCTTGGCAATCCGTCAGCTCTCCTGTTTTGAGTCAGCTCGCCGAGCTCCTGAGCTTCCCCGTGTGGTGTGAGGCGACGAGCAACGTGCGTGAGCTGCCAGAGTCCCTGCGCGCGCAGCGCTTCGACGTGTGGCTTCGCAGCGAGGCGCAGCGCGCCGCGCTGTGGCCCGAGGTGGTGCTCCAGCTCGGCCCGCTGCCCACCTCGAGCGCGCTCGCCAACGCCCTCGCGCAGCACGCCACCGAGCGCTACGTGCTGTGCCCCTTCGGCTACCAAGATCCGCCGAGCACCGCGCGCGCCGTGCACCGCGTGGACCTGACGCCAAGCGTCCAGCGACTGATCGAGGCGTTGAGGGAGTTGGGCAGTGTCGGTGACTCCACGGCGCTAGGCACACCGAGTGAACGGGAGGCGCTGGGCACACCGAGCAAGCCGAGCCCGGAGACATCCGACGCGACCGCTGCGAGCGCTCTCGCAGCGGTGAAGCGCAGCGAGGCGGCGCTCCGCGTCGCGGAGGCGGAGGCAGCCACCTGCCAGGCCGCCAAGATCGCCACCACGACCGCGACGCCCTCGAACAGCGAGGCCTTCGCCGTCCGCAACCTGCTCAACGCGGTGCCAGAGGACTGCCCCGTGACGCTGGGCAACAGCCTGATCGTTCGTGAGGCAGACTGGTTCCACCGAGCGCCGCCGCGCGGCCCGGTGTGGTCACAGCGCGGGCTGAGCGGCATCGACGGCAACCTGAGCGCGATCTTGGGCGCGGCGCTGGCGGGCGACGGCCCGACCGTCGCGCTGGTGGGTGACCTCACCTTCCTCCACGACGTGGGCGCGCTGTGGAGCGCGCGAGACGTACGCTCACCCTGCGTCATCGTGGTGATCGACAACGGCGGCGGGCGCATCTTCGAGTCGCTGCCAATCGCGAGCGAAGTATCGCCTGGGCTGCTCCAGGCGTGGACCACGCCTCACGGCGTGCGGATAGCCGACGTTTGCCGCGGCTACCAGGTGCACCACCAGCGCGTCTCGAAGACCGAGAAGCCAGGCGACGTCCTGAAGCAGCTCTTGAAGCGGCCGCGGGTGAGCGTGCTCAGCGTGCGGGTAGCGCCGCACAGCAGCGCCGAGGTGCAGGCAGCGCTGTGGGAGCGGATGCGTGAGCACGGCAGATGAAGTTAGTTTTTCTGCATGGCTTTACTGGATCACCCGGGTCGCTGCGCTGGGTGACGGAGGCGCTCCGGGGGGCTCGCGGTGACGAGGGGCGCCATAGAGTGGGGGCGAACCCCCTGCCCTTGGAGAACCATCGTGGCGCGGATGCCGCGATCCTGGAGCAGGTGAGTGGATCGGGTCGTGTTCAGGTGCTCGCGCCGCCGCTCGTGGGGCACCACGGCGGGCCGAGCGCGGCGTGTCGCTTCGAGGAGGAGGTGGAGCGGATTGTACGCCTGATTGACGAGGCTAAGTTAGGTCAGGTTCACTTGCTTGGTTACTCGCTCGGTGGGCGGCTCGCGCTGGGGGTCGCGCTCAGGGCGCCCGAGCTGCTCTGCGGGCTCAGCTTGATCGGCGTGAGCCCGGGGCTCGATGACCCGCGGGCGCGCGCTGAGCGGCGGGAGGCTGACGAAGGGTGGTGCCGGCTGCTCGCGGAGCGTGGGCTCGGCGCCTTCATCGAGGCGTGGTCGGCGCTCCCGCTGTGGGATACCCAACGGGGGCTCGTGGCCGAGCGGCTCACGCACCAACGGCGCGAGCGTGAGCGCCACACGGCGGAGGGGCTCGTCACCTCACTCCGCAGCGTGGGGCTCGGTCAGATGCCGGGGTACTCGAGCGCTTTGGAGAAGCTCAGGTTACCTGTCTCGCTGATGGTGGGCGCGCTGGACTCCAAGTACGTCGCGCTCGCGGAGCGCATGCAGCGCGCGTTGCCGCGAGCTTCGCTCCACGTGGTGCCACGCGCGGGACACAATCTCCTCATCGAGGCGCCCGAGCAAGTCGCGGCGGTGCTAGGACGACAAACGGTTTACCGTTGTCGTCCTCAAATCAGCAACTAGAGCGGTGTGAGGTGAAGCAGCACCAAGCAGAGGACCAGGGAAACCGAGCCCTCGCCCCGCATGGGGGCGGTTTTCCTGGTTCGTCTGGCGGCGAACTGATCGCCGCTCTAGGGAGCGCTCACTCGGATGCCTGAGCGCGCAGCATCGCCGCGGCCGAACAGCCTCGCGGCGTGGGTCCTCGCGTGTCGCCCAGCGACGCTGTGGGCGAGCTCCGTCCCGGTGCTCGTGGGCTCCGCCTGCGCCAAGCTCGCTGGTGGCTTCGCGCTGTGGCCAGCGCTCGCCGCCTTGGTCGGCGCGGGGCTGCTCCAGGTCGGGAGCAACTTCGCCAACGACGTCTTCGACTACGAGCAAGGCGCGGACACCGAAGAACGGTTGGGGCCCACCCGCGCCGTGGCGGCAGGCCTCGTCAGCCCCCGCGCGATGAAGCGCGGCATGGTCCTGGTGTTCGCGCTGGCGCTCGCGGTGGGCGTCTACCTGACCTTCGTCGCGGGCCCGGTGGTGGTGGCCATTGGGGTGGCCTCCATCGTCTGCGCCATCGCCTACACCGGTGGGCCGTATCCGCTCGGATACAACGGGCTCGGCGATCTGTTCGTGATGCTGTTCTTCGGCTTCGTCGCGGTGCTGGGCACCGAGCTCGTGCAGGTGGGCGCGGTGAGTCGCCTGGGAGTGCTCGCGAGCGTCCCGGTGGGCGCGCTCGCCACCGCCATCTTGGTGGTCAACAACCTGCGCGACATCGACACGGACCGCGTGGCCGGCAAGCGCACCCTCGCGGTGCGCTTCGGCAGGCGCGTCGCGATTGGGGAATACGCGCTGCTCAACGCGCTGGCCTACGCCCTGGCGGCGCTGATCTGGCGCCTGTTCGAGCTGAGCCCCTGGGCGCTGCTGCCGCTGTTCGCGGCGCCGCTTGCCATACGAAACACCTGGCATGTATCGAAGCAGCGCGGCGCGCCGCTGAACCGGGTGCTGGTGCGCACCGCGCAGCACCTGGCGATCTTCGGCTTGTTGTTCGCCCTCGGTCTGACACTATCCTCCCCCTGAGCTATGCGCGCGTCTTGGTGCCGCGTCCGCGTGGACGCAAAACTCGATCGCCCCATTTCACACACCAGCGCCGGGAGGTCTTGGACTTCGCGGCCGAGCGCCTTGGTGCACCTCGTCTCCAAGGACGGCACCACGGGCCTCGGTGAGTTAGCACCGCTGCCTGACTACTCGCCGGATGACATCAACGAGGGGATCCGCGCGCTCTCCGCCGTGGAGCCGATCGAGATCGGCCCGCACGACCTGAGCAAGCCGCGCACCTTGCTCGCGCGCGTGGAGGCGATGGTGCCGCGCAGCTTGCCCGCGGCGCGCTTCGCCTTGAGCTCCGCCGTGCTCGACTGGGTGGGGCAACAGGCAGGCAGCGCCGCGTGGGAGCTCTTGGCGACACTGCCCGCGAAGGTGCTGGAGACACCCGTACCGCTCAGCGCGCTGCTCACGGGTGACAGCGCCGCGGCGCGCCGCGCAGCGGCCGAGCAGCGCTTGGCGGAGGGCTACACCAGCCTGAAGCTCAAGCTCACGAACGCGAAGGCCCCGCTCGCCGAGGCAGAGGAGCTCGCCCCGCTGCTGAAGGAGCGCAGCGCGCGGCTCCGCCTCGACGCCAATCAGAGCCTATCGAAAGCTACCCTGACTAAGCTGAACAGCCAGCTGAGCGAGCTACCGCTGGACTCGTTCGAGGAGCCCGCCGCGGCGGAGGACTGGGAGGCCTGGGTGAAGGGCGGCGCACCGGCTCCCCTCGCCTTGGATGAGAGCCTGTTTCACGCGCCCGCCAGCCTGAAGCGCCTGCTCGACGCGCGGCGCGCGACGGCCTTGGTGCTCAAGCCGACCTGCCTCGGCCTGGCACGCAGCCTGGACCTCGCGGATCAGGCGAAGCGCGCGGGGGTGGAGGTCACCGTCAGTCACTGCTTCGAGGGCCCGGTGGGTTACACCGCGGTGTGCGCGGTGGCCCTGGCGGTCGCGAGCCGCGAGCTGCCGAGCGGGCTCGCGCCTCACGGCGGCCTGGGTGAGCTGAATCGCTCGATCCCATTCATTTCCTCAGGGAAATTAACGCCGTGGGCCACCTCGGGCTTGGACACGGAGTTCGCGACTCGTTGACGTCGTCACGATGAGGCGCTGCCCATGACGCCAGGCTTCGCCGCCTTGTCCCTGACGAGCGCCGCGCGGGAGCATCCTCACGGCGACGCGCTGATCACGCCGAGCGGCACCCTGAGCTTCGCGGCGCTGGCGGCGGGCGCCCAGCGCGCCGCGGCTTGGCTCGAGCGTGAGGGCCTGCTCACGAGCCAGCTCATCGCCTTGGTCGCCTCCCCGGACCAGCGCTCGATCGAGCTCACGCTGGCCTGCGTCGACCTCGGGATCCCGCTCGCCTTCGTGCACCCGCGGCTCAGCGAGGGGGAGCGCGCGGCGCTGCTCGAGCGCTTCGTCGCCACACGGTCAGCGCCGCTCATCATCCCGCCAGCGGATTGGGGCAGCGCCCACCCGCGGGCGGTCACCCAGGTCACCACAGCGGGAGCGCGCGGCGTCGCCTCCTTTCACGCGCTCTTGTTCACTAGCGGCAGCAGCGGCGCGCCCAAGGCCGTGGAGCTGGGCGCGGAGCAGTTCCTCGCGGCGGCGTGGGCTTCGGCGGAGAACTTGGGATGGATAACTGACGATCGCTGGCTCCTCAGCTTGCCGCTGGCTCACGTGGGGGGCCTGTCGGTGGTGCTGCGTTGCCTGACAGCGCGGCGCGCGGTGGTGCTCCCGCCGCCTGGCTCGGGGCTCGACGCTCAGCGCCTCGCGCGCGCTGTGGAAGGGGAGCGCGTGAGCCTGATGAGCCTGGTGCCGACCCAGCTGGGCAAGCTGCTCGACTGGCGTCCGCCACCCTCACTGCGTGCCGCGTTGATCGGTGGTGCAGCGGCGCCACCGACGCTCCTCGCGCGCGCTCGCGCGGCTCGGATCCCGACGCTGACGACGTACGGCGCCACCGAGGCTTGCTCGCAGATCGCGACGGAGCCGTTCAGCTCCGAGCTGCGCCGCGCGGCGCCTCGTGAGGACGGCGCGGTAGGGAAACCCGTGGCACGCACCGCGGTCGAGATCCGTGACGGGCTGATCGCGGTGCGCGGTCCCCAGCTGATGCGCGGCTACGCCCCAGAGCAAAACAGGCAAACCCCCCAAACAAAAAACCTCGAGGCAGGGTGGCTTGTCACGAGCGACCGTGGGGAGCTCACACGAGACGGCTGGCTCCGCGTCTTCGGCAGAGCAGATTGCGTGATCATCACCGGCGGCGAGAACGTGCACCCGATGGAGGTCGAGCAGCTCCTCTTGCTGCACCCCGCGGTGGAGGCTTGCGCGGTGGTTGGTGTCCCTGACGAGATGTTCGGCCAGCGGGTGGCCGCGCTCTTGGTGGGCGAGCCGGAGCAGGAGGCGTCGCTCCGCGCCTACCTGGAGCAGGCGCTCGCGCCCCATCGAAGGCCGCGGGTGATGCGCTGGGCGAGCGCGCTGCCAGCGCTCCCGAGCGGAAAAACCGACCGTCAGCGCGTGATGGCCCAGCTCGAAGCAGCGGCTCGGCTCCCTCGAGGACCGTAGGATGAGTCTGCCGAGGCGGCGCGCGGGTGTTAGGCTTCGCCCTCGGGCGCCTCGCACGCCGAGGCCGCACGCGAAGAAGCCCGACCGCCAGCAGTCATGAAACCCGGCAGGTTCCCTGTTTTGATCGCCGGCGCGCTGGCGCTGCTCTCCCTGCTCTTGGCGCTGCTGGTTCGCTTGGACGCGGCGGCGCCGCCCGACTTCGTCAGGTTCTTGGGGCGCTTCCACACGCTGGCAGTGCACCTGCCCATCGGCATCTTGCTCTTGATCGCGCTCGCGGAGCTGGCCTCCTTCGTGCCCAAGCTCCGCGCCCGCGTGGACCCGGCGATCGGCCTCGCGTTGCCGGTGGTGGCGATCACGGGCGCCGTGGCGTTCGTGCTCGGGCTGATGCTGGCGCGCGGCGGGGGCTACCCGGGGCAGCTCATCATGCTGCACCGCGGCCTCACCTTGGCGTCCATCGCGATGCTGCCGGTGTGCGCCTTGCTGTGGGCGCGGCCGGGAGCACAGGACGGAGGCGGGCGCTGGGCGTACCGCGGCGCGCTGAGCCTGGCGGTGCTGCTCATGTCCGTCGGCGCGCACTACGGCGGCTCCATGACCCAGGGCGAGCACTACCTGGTGCGCTACGCGCCTGGCTTCGTGCGCGGCTGGTTTGGCGTCAAGGAGCCTGTCCAGCGCGTGGCTGATGACGCGCCCGTCGCGGATCCGCTGGTGTGGGAGCACACCGTGCTCCCCATCTTGAAGCAGCACTGTGAGGAGTGTCACGGTGAGTCGGAGGCCAAGGGGAGTTTGCGCGTGGATAGTGTGGCGGCGGCGCTGAAGGGCGGCGATGAGGGGCCGAGCATCGTCCCCGGTAAGAGCCACCTGAGCAGCCTGGTCACGCGGATGCAGCTGCCGCTCGGCGACGATGAGCGCATGCCCCCTGACGACAAGCCGGGGCCATCGGAGGCTGAGATCGCCTTGATCGCGTGGTGGATCGATCGCGGCGCGACGGAGGAGCTGAAGGTGCGGGAGGGGGTGGTGCCCCAGGGTGTCTCCGAGCTCTTGGCGGCGAGCCTGAAGCGCGCCACGCCGACGAGCACGGCGGACGCAGGCACACCGGAGCCGCAGGGCGAGCCTCAGGGGGACGCTGGCGCGGGAGCGGACACCAAGGGCAGCAGCTCTGACGAGGATGAAGATGAGGACGACGAAGACGAGGATGACGAGGCGGACAGCGCCTTCGACTCCATCCCCTACGAGCGGCCCAGCAAAGACGATGAGGACAGCGACGATGAGGATGAGGACGAGGACAGCGATGAGGACGAGGATGAGGGAGCGTCAGGCAGCGCTGGCAACGCCTCGGGCAAGGCGCCGGTAGCCGCCGCGACCCAGCACGGCTCCGCCTGGAAGCTCTTGATCGCCCCGCTGCTCGATCAGCGCTGCGGCAAGTGCCACGGCGAGAAGCGCCCCAAAGGTAAATTCCGTGTGGATTCTCTCAGCGCGCTGACCCAGGGCGCGAAGGAGGGGCCCGGGGTGGTGCCGAGGGACCCTGGCAAGAGCACGCTCATCACGCGCATCCGCACCACGGACCCGAAGAAGCACATGCCGCCTTACAAGCACCCGCAGGTGACGGCGAGCGAGCTCGAGCTGCTCATTTGGTGGGTTGGGCAAGGCGCGGGCGAGCAGGTGAGCACCAGCGCGCTCTCGGGGCCCCTGGCTGCGGCGTGGGGCCCGAAGGCGGCCACCCGGGGCTCGGCGCCAGCGGCTGGGTCGGAGGTGAGCCGGGGTGCTGATGGTGAGGCTGGCGAACCGGATGCGGGCGCGGTGAGCGGTGTCGCCGGGGCTGGCGTGGCGGATGGGGGCGCCGCGCGTGGCGCCGATGAAATAGTGGATGGTGGTGTGAGCGCCGTGGGAGCGGGCGATGCGGGGGTGGCGAGCTCCGGCGCGGGTGCGACCGGCGACGCAGCGCCGGTCAGTGCTGCTGATGGTGTGCTGCTCTACCGCGACGTGATCGCGCCGATCCTCGTGCGGCGCTGCGGCGCGTGTCACAGCGGCGCGAACGCCGTCGGCGTGGATGTGACCGACCTGCCCGCGATGATCGAGAGCGGGGACGTGGTGCCCGGCGAGCCGGAGGCGAGTCCGCTGCTCGCGCGACAGCTCTTACCGCTCGCGGAGCTGGGTCACATGCCGCCCAAGGGTGAGCCCCAGCCGGAGCCGTGGGAGCTCGAGGTGACGCGGTTGTGGATCCGCGATGGCGCCGGGGCCGATCTTCGCGTCGCCCGCGCCGACTTACCACCCGAGGCGTTGGAGGCCCTGACTGACGCGGACACGCCCGGAGCGAGCGGCGTGAAAGCGACGCCGGGCGGCGGCTGCGCCGCCTGCACCGTGGGGCGCCAGGGCGACGTCGACGCAGCGCTCAGCGGCCTCGGCGCCCTGTTGGCGCTCAGCGCGCTCTGGTGGCGCCGCAGGGGCGCGCGCAGGTGCTGCTGAGTGTGCTGGTGGCGTCGTAGGCGGGGCGATACTACTTAGCACCTCGCTCCGCTACAAAGGCGACGATACGCTGGAACTGCTCTATCGATACGGATGTGACGGTAATGGGGCTCTTTCGTCGCTCGCCATAGACCGCTGCGTACACATCGCCGAGCGGCTGAAACGTGCGACCCAATGCCTCAGACAAGAAACGAACCTCCTCAGTCTCGGGCACTTGCTCCTTGCGCTTGCGTCCAGACCGCTTCGGGTACGGTGTGAGAGGCTGGTCGAAGCGACGGCCACCGCCCAGGACTACATATCCGTCCCCCTTCCCCTCAATCATCGCCGTACCGAGCACGCCCCACTTCTCCTCGTCACCATGCTCCGTCCAGATGAGCACTGGGTCATTGGGTAGCATCTCCTGGTAGGCCGTCCAAGGCATCCGCTTGCTGTTACCGACCTGCCACCTGAAGGACCCGCCCTTGAGCAACTCAGAAATTTCTGCGAGCTTAACGTGGGCACCTTTATTGTTGTTGTTGTTTACCCCGAACCACCAGGCTGTGCTGCCAGCGGCAGGCTGTGGGGCTGATGCGTCAGCTGTACCTGGATAAGCCAGAAGCGCCGCCTCTTCACGCAGCCTCGGGCTCATTAGAATATGGTAGAGGCTACCCGTCTTCTTCTTTAGGTAGCTTGACTTGCCCGCTCGCTCGACCTCGACACGCACAGCCGCATCCCAATCGTCCATCACAAACGCTGGAATTCGACCTAGTTCGCTAACTGGCACATGGAGAGTCGGGGTATCCGGTTTAGTAAATGCGCCTGGCAGGGCGCCAGGAATGGCCTCCGTTGCTCGCCTGACGACATCAGCGCTCTGTAGAATCATACCGAACTCTCGAGGACCTATCTGACACCATGCCACATGGCGCTGACCAACAGTCACCGAGACGCTCCCCTGACGACTATAGTTGAGGTGCAAGCGTTCATCGTCTACCTCAAGCCCTGCGACCTCGAGCGCATGCGCCAGCCGTTCAAGCACTAAGCTTGCTGAAGCCCTATCCTCTGCAATCTCGCGAAGTCGCTTAGCGAGCATCTCGAGATCGCTTGGGTCAACGTCGACACCCAGGTGCGATGTGCCGCTAGCCTGCCCCGAGAGCGACGCCGACCTGTCCGAACGCAAACGCGAGGTGAGCCGCCCCGTCTTTGGGAGGCCCGAGGTCGGCGAATGGTCGAAGTCCTTCACGGGTGACGGTCGATGCCTGTCCGTCTCCAGCTTGGAGAGGTCGACCGGCGCGCCGTGAGTCCACAAGCTTTCG
>JAHBVY010000017.1 GCA_019637265.1 Polyangiaceae bacterium
GTGTAGAGGTGTTGCGGCCGGATGAGGAGCTCACGTCGCCGCTCTGTGAGCCCTTCAGGGCGCTCAGGGAGTAGGGGGGCTGCGGGGTGGCGTGGGGCGATGAGGTGGCACCTTCGGTGCCTCAGCGCGCTGAAGATGCTGCGCGCGGCACTTCGGCGCGCGGCACTTCGGTGCGCTGGAGCGCGGTGCAGGCAAACCCCCAAAACCCGGGGCGGCTCATCCAACGCGTGGTGCTGACGCCAGGCTACGAACAGGGCAACTTACCAATAGATAACCTCAGCGACTCGACCGCTGAGCGGCTCATGAGCGCTATCGGTAGCGCGGCTCACTAATAGGGCAGCATATAAACAGCGCGGCTCACTAACAGGGCAGCGTACAAACAGGGCAACTCACCCATAGCGATCGGCGAGCGGCTCAGCTCCAGAACACCTCGACCTCGCAGGTGTCGTCGTCGTCTTTGCCGCCGGCCACGGTGCGGGCGCGCACGTTGGTGCCGCCGGCTAGGTGCACCACCTCCAAGCAAGAGCCGACCACCTCTTGCCACATGTTGCCGTCCCACCCGATGCAGCCCTCGAAGGTGCCGCGGATGTAGCCGCGCCGCGTCTCGTGGATGACGAGCTGACCGGTGTCGTAATAGCGGTCGAAGATCTTCGGGGCGATGGAGAGCAGCGTCTCGGGTCGTAGGAGCCGGAGCAGCACTCGGTAGGGCCCGTTCATGTCGTCGCGGATCGCCTGCGAGCCGATGTCCCGCGCGGGCGCCTCGCGCACCACCGCCGCGAGCACGGCGCGATACCACTCGATGGGGTACCAACCGGTGGCCACCAGCTCGCCATACTGCAAGGCGCTGGCGACGTGGCTGGGCATCACGCTGTAAGCCGCGCGCACCGCCGCCGCCCCCTTCAAGGTCTCCAGCGACCGCACGAGCGAGCGGAACGCGACGCCCTTCACCCGCGGGCTAGCTGCCACCCCGAAGCCCCCATTTCGATCACATCACGTTGACCGTGACGCTCAGCTTCTGCTTCTCGATCAAGCATTTGTCAGCATCACAGACGGAAAATGCCAGCGTCCCGCTGATCGTCTTCGCGCCCTTCTCGGTGGGCGTGAAGGGGATGCTCATCGTCGAGCGCTTGTCGGACACCGCCATCCCGGTGACCACCGTGGAGGGATAGCTGACGCCGCTCGGCGCTGGATCCAAGGTGAACTTGTAAGGGTACTTGTCGTTACACTTGAACCCGCCGCGCGCCGTGAGCACCGCCGTCACCGCCGCGGGCTCGCCCGCGGTGAACTTGGACCCAGCTTGGAGCCAAGCCCCGTAGGTGTCGCTCGCAGCCTCCGCGCCCTTCGTGTCCTCCGCCGCGGGCGCGGGCTTGTCCACGTGGCCTCGAGGGATCTGACTGGCGGAGCCCGCCGCGTGCTTCGCCGGATTGGCGGGCGCGTCCGCCTCGACCTGAGCCGCGGTGGCGGGGGCTTCGGGCGCCTCGACCTTTACTTCGCCCGCTTTATCGTCAGGTGCCTTGTCCGTATCGGCGGCAGCCTTGGGCGGCTCAGCCTGGGGCACCTCCGCCGTCACAGCGGCAGGCTCCGGGGGAGCAGCGGCGGCAGGGTCGTCACAACCTCCGAGGAGGAGGCTCAGCGGCAGCCCCAACAGGGCGAGGTGGCGTGGAGAGCGCATGCCCAACTGATAGCACGCCGATCGGGGGGTGAATCTGAACAGATCTTCAGCAGCTCACGATTCTGCCTGACTAGCCTGCGTGCGCCGCTGGGAGCGCGGCGGCGTCGAGCACCCGCCGCACCACCCGCGCCAGCTCCTGCGCGTCGTAGGGCTTGGCGAGCACCGCGGCGAAGCCGTCAGCCTCCGTGTGCGGATCCACCTCATAGCCCGTCACCAGGATGACCGGTGTGGTGATCTGACGCGCCTTCAGCTCCGCCATCAGCCGCCGGCCGCCGATGCCCGGCATCACCGCATCCGTCAGGATGAGATCGAACGCTTGCTCCGCGCGCGACGCCCGCTCGAGCGCCTCGGCGCCCGACCACGCCAGCGTGACGCGGTAGCCACAAGCCTCGAGCACCGCCTTGGCCGCCATCAGCGGCGCGTCGCGATCGTCCACCACCAGCACCCGCTCGCTGCCGCGTGGTAAGTGGTCAGTACGACTGACCTCGAGCTCGCCCGGATCGGCCGCGCGCGCCGGGAGGTAGAGCGACACCGTGGTGCCGCGGCCCACGAGGCTCGACACCGTGGCCCAACCACCCTGCTCCTTCATGCTCGCGTAGACCATCGCGAGGCCGAGGCCGGTGCCCTCCCCCGCCGCCTTGGTGGTGAAGAAGGGCTCGAACACGCGGGACTGGAGCTCGCTCGGGATCCCCTCACCCGTGTCCGTCACGCTGAGCACCACGAAGGCGCCTGGCTGCGTGCGCGCGCTCGCCGCGGTCAGCTCGGTGACGCGCATCTTCAGCTCCAGCTGTCCCCCCTCGGGCATCGCGTCGCGCGCGTTGAGCGCCAAGTTGATGAGCGCCTGCTCGAGCTGACCGCCGTCCCCCAGGATGCACAGCGGCTCATCTTGGATGTCGACGCTGATGCGGATCGTCTCCGGGATGCTCCGCTCCAGCAGCTTCGCGGCGCGCCGGATCACCTCCGCGGGGCGCATCGGGCCCATGCGCGCCTCACGCCGCCGAGACAGGGCGAGGAGCCGCTGAGTGAGCTCCGCGGCTTGCCACATCGACTGCTCCACGTGCTCGAGGTGCGCGTCCACCTCCGTGGCGCGCGACTTCAGCCGCGCCAGCGACACACCGGCGAGCATGGCGGTGAGCAGGTTGTTGAAGTCGTGCGCCAGGCCCCCAGCGAGCCCGCCCACCGCCTCCATCTTCTGCACCTCGACCAGCTGCTTCAGCAGCATGTGCTGCTCGGTGCCGTCAGCTACCAAGACCAACGCGCCGCCCTTCTCGAGCGGCGCCACGCTGAGCTGGATGTGGCGCTGGAGCTCGCTCGGGAGGTGATCGCGCGCGCCGGCGTGGCCCGGCTCCGGCGCCGCGAGGGTGTGCTCCGTCACGCTGCGCTCACGCCGGCGCATGGCGTGACGGATCTGCTCCGCCACCCCCGAGCCCACCCACTCCTCACCTTGCAGCAAATCCGTGCTGCCGCCGTTCGTGAGCTGACCCAGGCGCCGATTGCAGATCGCCACGCGACCGCCGTCCTGGATGTAGGCGATGCCGATCGGCGCGTCGTCGAGCAAGGCCCGCAGGCGCCGCTCCTCGCGGCGCACCTCGCGCACCAACGAGCGCAAGAGCTCCGAGTTACCCCAGGCGCGCATCCCCATGAAGAGCGCCAACATCACGCCAGCGCCGACGAGCAGCGGCATCAGGTCCGCTGTCCATTGGTCGTGGTAGATGAAGCCGACCCCCGTCAGCCCGAGCACCCCGGTGGAGGGGATGAGCGCGTCCCAAGAGGAGAGCTCGGGGCGCTGGGAGGGGACACCTTCCGCCAGCCAGTCCGCCTCGTAAGCCGCCCAGATCAAGAGGCAGAACGCGATCAACCACACGACGTCGATGACGTGCCCCGTTTGGTAGGTGTGCGTCAGCAGCGAGTGGCCGTACAGCGTGTCGACCACCGCGAGCGACGCCACCGCGACGAGCTGGATCGTCACCACGCGCCTACGCGAGCCCCAGCGGTGCTGCCAGAGACAAGTGAGCCCGAACATCAACGCGCAGAGGCGCAGGATGGGGTAGGCCACCGCGACCGCGGTGTAAGTGAATGACTCCCCCGCGAGCGACGCCGGGCGATAGAGGATCATCGCGCCCACCATCAGGCACACGCTGAGCGTCACCCCCAGGTCACCCACCTGCTTGATGGTGAGCGGCGCGCTCGGCACCGACCGCTTCTGGTACCAGAACCCCGCGACGAACATCGGGCTGCTCAAGAGGAACAGGGCGTCGCTCGCGCGCGGGAACGGCACCATCACCCGCTCCACCAGCTCCAGGTAGTTCCAGATGAGCATGCCGAGCAGCCACACGAAGGCGGCGCCGCCGAAGCACAGCCAACCCCGGCGCTCCGAGCCTCGCTTGCGAGAGGCGGTGTCGAAGCACTTGGCCGCCGCGAGCAGGCTCGCCCAAGTCCAGCCGAGATCGGACCACCACGTCACCCAGCGCGGCTCATGCCGGAGCAGCAGCACGCCCGAGTGGAACACCGCGGCCGCCAGGCACAGCACGAGCACCACCCGCCAGCGCCTGCGCGTGACCCGCGCGCCATCAGGCCCGGTGGTGCCAGACGAGCTGACGCGAGGGGAGCCGGGTTCGTTCAAGCGCAGGCTAGTATCAGCGCGGCGGCGCGCGGCGCCAAGGCCGAATCCGGGCGCGAGCCTGCTCGGCTCATCGCAGGGCAGCCAAAAATCCGATGCCAGTGCGTCGAGCTGCCACGGGCGTTTCCTTCTGAGAAACGACAGGCGGCCACCAGCGGCTCACTGCGCGCGCTCAGTCGGCGCTCACAGCAGATCGGGGCGCAGCCGCCCCAGCGCCACCGGGACGACTGTTTCCACACGCAAAATGCGAGGCCCGAGGGCGTGAGCGATGAAGCCGCTCGCCTGGAGCAAGGAGAGCTCGAAGGGGATGAAGCCGCCCTCGGGGCCGATCACCAAGGTGGCGAAGCCAGGCAGGGCGGTGAGGTGAGGCGCCTCAGAGCTCGGGTGCAAGAGCAGCCGGTGGCCTTCAGCCTGGCTCAGGCGGTCTTCGACGAAGGGGCGAAACCCGCGCGCAAAATCGACGCGCGGCAGCAAGGTGTCGCGCGCCTGCTCGAGGCCGAGCAGGAGCTGCTCGCGGATGAACGCGGGCGCGAGGCGATGGTTCTGCCAGTAGCTTGCCTCCACCCGCGCGGCGTTCATCAAGGTGAGGCGCTTCACCCCCAGGCAGGCCACATCGCGCAGCAGGCGGCCCAGCACCTTGGGGCGCGGCAAGGCGAGCACCAAGTGCACGCCCAGATCGGCCGGAGGGGCGCCGCTCCACACGAGCGACAGCTCCACGCCCGAGTCATCGAGCGTCTCCACCCGCCCTTCACCCACCGGGCCGTCCACCACCCCCACCCGAAGCTGCCGTCCCACGCTGGCCCGGTGGACCCGCCGCACGTGCTCGGCGCGGCGCCCGGTGACGCGCGCGAGCCGCCGATCGTGAGACAGCTCATCGGGGTGGAGCAGCAGCAGGTTCAAGCGCGCGCTCGTTCGCAGGGCAGCACCGCTCCGTCAAGCGAGCGACGTGCGATGCCCTGAGCACGACGTCAGCGAGCGAGCAGAGCCACCACGTGCCACCGAGACCGAGATCCAGTAGCCTACGCGCCCGACCCACGCCGCCTCGAAGGAGCCCCTCATGCGACGCCTCGCCCTCACCTCGCTGCTCTTGGTGTTAGCTGCCGCCACCTCCCCCGCCTGCGGTGGCGATGACGACCCCGCGGGCGCGGGTGGTACGGGTGGCACCGCGGGCGTGGGCGGCACCGGCGGCACCGGCGGTCAGATCGACCCCGACGCGCCAGCGCTGCTCGGCCAAGACTGCGACCCCATCAGCACCCACTGCGGGTTCCCGTTCCCGAGCGACGTCTACCTGGTGGACGACGCCGGCACGCCTTCGGGTAAGCGGGTGCGCTTCGGGCGCACCACGCTGCCGCGCTTCGCCTTCGGCCCCTCGATGGACCCGGCGCTGTGGGCGGAGCTCGACGGCTTCTCTCCCGGCCAAGCGCCGATGGCCTACTTCCCTCGCGTCTCTCCGGATGGCTTCCCCACCCCCGAGTCCATCCCCGAGTCGCTGGCTGACGAGGCGCGCACCATCCTCATCGAGGCCGACACCGGCCGCCGCATCCCGCACTGGGTGGACGTGGATCACTCCACGCGCTTCAACGGACTGAACGACCTCGATGATGAGCGCGCCTTCATGATCCGCCCCGCGGTGCACCTGAAGCACGGCACGCGCTACGTCGTCGCGGTGCGCGGGCTGCGCGACTACGATGGCGCGTTGATCGAGCCGAGCCCGGTGTTCCAAGCGCTGCGCGACGGCACCGAATCGAGTGAGCCCTCGGTGGGCCTCCGCCGCGATCACTACGCGCGGCTGTTCGGCGAGCTCGAGGCGGCGGGCATCGCGAAGGACGATCTGCAGCTCGCCTGGGACTACACCACCGCCAGCCGCGAGAACACCACCGGCAAGCTCATCCGCATGCGCGATCTCGCGCTCGAGGCCGTGGGGGCCGATGGTCCCGAGTTCGTCGTGAAGTCGGTGGAGGACGACCCGAACCCTCACATCAAGCACCGGGTGACGCTCACCATGCAGACCCCGCTGTTCCTGAACCACGCGCGGAACTACGACGTGGACGATCCAGAGCAAGCCGCCTTCCACCTCGACGCGGAGGGTCGCGTCGCTCCCAACGGGATGATGGAGTTCGACGTGCTGGTGCACATCCCCCACGCCGTCGACGATGGTCAGCCCCTGGGTCTACTCCAGAACGGCCATGGGCTGTTCGGTCGCAAGACGGAGGGACAGAACGGCTACCTCGCGGCGACGGCGAACGGCTACGGTTGGCTCGCGTTCGCCACGGACCTCTTCGGCTTCTCCGAGCACGACGTGCCGCTCGCGATCAACGCGCTCGGCGGCGACCCACACCTGCTCTCGAGCTTCGTCGCGCGGCAACACCAAGGTCACGTCAACCAGCTGACCGCGATGCGCATGATGATGGGGCGCGTCGCGCGGGACGGCATCCAGGATGGTGGGCGCACCTTACTGCCGCCCGGCGCGGTGGACCCGAGCCTCCGCGCGTACCGCGGGGACAGCCAGGGCGGCATCATGGGCGCCGTCTACATGACGATCTCCACCGACGTCACGCGTGGGCTCCTGGGCGAGACGGGCTTCCCCTACAACCTGCTCTTGAACCGCAGCGTGGACTGGCCCGGCTATGGCCTCGTCCTGGGCGCGGCGACGGAGACGGGGCTCGACGTGCAGCTAGTGCTCGGCCTGATCCAGATGCTGTGGGACCAGACGGAGCCGAGCGGCTACGTGAACTACCTCGCGAGCGACACCCTGCCCGGCACCCCGGCGCACCGCGTGCTGATCCACTCCGCCATCGGTGATCATCAAGTGAGCACCTACGCGGCGCAGCTGATGGCGCGCAGCATCGGCGCCAAGAACCTGCTCTCGAGCGACGGCAAGCTGCCGCGCGCGACGTGGGGCATCGACTCGGCGAGCGGCCCCATCACGGAGGGCTCGGTGCTGGTCGAGTTCGACTTCAACCTGGCCCCGGAGCCGCTCACGAACGTACCGGCGACTGACGGTTGTGATCCTCACGACCGCGTGCGGGTGCTCACCCCAGCGTACGAGATGCAGGACCGGTTCTTCCGCACCGGCGCCATCGACGCCACCTGTGACGGCGTGTGCAACTGCGACGGCCCGGGCGCCGAGGATGGCTGCGCCGCCACCTGCAACTGAGCTCACCGCGCCCTAGAATTTCCGTGAGGAATTTGACTCTTCGGGCGTTCAGCGGACAGCGAAGCCCGGCCCCTGGCTCTCGACCTCGATTGGACCAAGTATCTCCGTGAGGCATTTTATCTCAGCGCTCGGGTGCGCGCTCTCGCTGGGGGCGCTCCCCGTGGTCACGAGCTGCGGCTCAGGCAGTGAGCCTGACGGAGGCGCGGGTGGCAGCGCGGGGCAAGCGGGCGCAGGTGTTGGCGCGCTGGGCGGGAGCGCGGGGCAAGCGGGTGGGGCTGCGGGCGCAGCGGGGGTGGGTGGGTCGCACGGGGGGGTCGCAGGTTTGGGGGTTGGGGGGGCTCAGGGGATCGGTGGGGCTGCCGGGTGTGACGGCTCAACGCCGTTCGCCGTGCGCGCCGTGAGCCACGAGTTCGGCGTCGGGCAGACCCATGGTCAGGCTAGCTTTCCAGCGCCGGTGCTGGGGCCACCGCGCGGCGGTGGGTGCTGCCAAGGCTCGCTCGACGTCACCTCGCTCGGGCTCGGAGGCTGGGTGATCTTGGAGATGGGGGACACCATCGTCGACGGCCCAGGGCCTGACTTCCTGGTGTTCGAGAACGCCTTCGAGCACTCGGGCGGCGTCTTCGCGGAGCCGGCGACCGTGGCCGTGAGTCACGACGGCGAGCAGTGGCTCGAGTTCCCTTGCACCGCTAGCGAGCCACCCTGGGGCGCCTGCGCCGGGGTGAGCCCGGTGTACGCCAACGCCGACACCAACAGCCTCGACCCAACGGATCCAACCGTGGCCGGTGGGGACGCCTACGATCTCGCGGCGGTGGGCCTCACGGAGGCGCGCTTCGTCAAGATCACCGATCGCGCGGACATCACGAGCACGGTGTTCGACTTGGACGCGGTGGCGGTGGTGAACGGCGCCTGTTCGGGGCGCGAATGATTGGGTGTGGGGGCGAATGATTATTCGCCCCCACGGGCATGGCCATTCCCCCGATACCCCGGGCCCAGTGCTAGCCTCCCCAAGGTGAGCCGCCGCCTCGCTTCAGCTTCGCGCCCTGCCTCGCGACGGGTGACCCAGGCGGCGGCCCTGCTCGCGCTGCTCGTCGCGGGGCCTGCCGCGGCGCAGCCGACGCCCCACGAATACTTCGAGCCGAGCCCGGGGGAAGACGCGCTGCTCGGCGCCACCGCGATGGGCAGCTCGCTCCCGGCCGCGCTGCAGACCTCGAGCGGCCTCGCCATCGCGCCGGACGTCTCGCGCCCCACCTCGCCGCTCGAGAAGGCCTACGGCGGCAGCTCCACCCCCGAGAGCGTGGACGCGAGTTACCGTGTGGATTCGGACACCACCCGGCCCGATGTGGTCAGCTACGATGACCCTTTCATCCCCGCCGTCACGCCCTTCAAGCGACTCTACGCTTACGACGGCGTGAGTGAGGAGCTCGAGCTGGTGGTGCACCAGAAGGCGCTCACGCCGCTCGAGGTGGGGGGCGACGTGGGGCGTCAGGACGACTCCTTCTTCGCCGACATGACGGTGGACCTGGAGGCGAATGTGCCCGTGCGGATCCCATCGCCTGGCCCCATGGCCCGCGTGATCAAGATGGAGGCGCAGCCGCAGGTCAGGTTCGAGCTGCTGAAGGACAGCGCCGACAACTGGTTCGTGCGCGCGACCGAGCGCGCGCGGGTGCGCCTGGTGATGCAGCTCGCCGTCCCCCGCGCGGCCTTCAGCGGCGCGCTCGCCGACGTGGGTGACAGCGCCCTCGCGGCCAGCGTACCGCGCCTGCCCGCGTCGATCCGCGCCGCGGCGACGGAGGTGGCCGCGCACATCGGCGTGAGCCGCGCGCAGGCACCGAAGGAGCGCGTGACCAAGCTGGTCGCCTACTTCCGGAGCTTCGCCCCGAGCGGAGACAAGCCCCAGTCTCACGGGGCGCAGCTCTACCTCGACCTGGTGATGGGGAAGAAGGGCGTGTGCCGTCACCGCGCTTACGCCTTCGTCATCACGGCCCACGCGGTGGGGATCCCCGCGCGCATGATCCGCAACGAAGCGCACGCCTGGGTGGAGGTCTACGACGGCCACGTGTGGCACCGCATCGACCTGGGCGGCGCCGCGGCGCGGATGGAGCTGGAAGAGGACACCTCCCAGCTCGTGCACCAGCCCCCTGCGGATCCTTACGATTGGCCAGCTGGCAGCGAGCGCGGCACCGACATGGCCAGCAACGCGAGCACGAGCCAGGGCGGCGGTGACCCAGGCGCTTCGGGCGGTGACCCGGGCGGCTCCTCCGGTCCGATGAGCAGCGCCGATCCCCAAGCGGGGAGCGACCCGGCGTCACCCCCCAGCTCCCCGCCGAGCCCCTCCCTGCTCTCGTCCTTGCTCTCGGACAGCCCCCCGGGTGAGCCGGCCGACGAGCGCCCCATCCCCGAGCTCGAGGTGCAGCTGCCCAAGCCCGAAGCGCGCCGCGGGCACCCGCTCAGCGTGCGCGGTCAGGTGAGCGCCCGAGGCGCCTCCTGCGCCGGCGTCCGCGTGGACATTGGGCTCAAGTCGGACACTGGCGCCATCTACGTGCTCCAGTCCCTCGCGGCGGACAGCGAAGGCCGCTTCGACGGCGCGGTGATGGTGCCGTTCCACCTGGGCGTCGGCGAGTACGAGCTGCTCGTGAGCACCCCCGGCAATGACCGCTGCGGCGCGGCGCTGAACCACTAACACCCGACGCTGGCCCGCCAAACGCGCGCGCAAATCGTCAGTCACCATGAGCGACCTCATCGTCCCCTTCTTGTACGAGCTGCGCGCGCGGCGCCTGCGGGTCGGCGCACAGGAGGCCGTGGAGCTGGCCAAGGCGCTGCGCCTGGGCCTCCACGGTCACAGCCTGGACGGCTTCTATTACCTCGCGCGCTCGCTGATGGTGCACACCGAGGCCGATTTGGATCGCTTCGACGAGGCCTTCCTGGCGCACTTCAAGGGCGTGGTCATCGCGCCGAGTGAGCTCGCCTCCCAGCTGGAGGAGTGGCTCAAGGATCCGAAACAGCTCGCGGCCCTGACGGATGAGCAGCGCGCCGCCCTGCAAGAGCTCTCCACCGAGGAGCTCCGGCGGCTGCTCGAAGAGCGGCTCAAGGAGCAGAAGGGGCGCCACGAGGGCGGGAGCAAATGGATCGGCACCGGCGGCACCAGCCCCTTCGGCACCGGCGGTGAGCACCCCTCCGGCATCAGCATGCGCGCCCGCGGCAGCCAGGGCGGCGGCGGCAAGGGCGCGATGGGGATGGCCGACGCTCGCAAGTACCGCCCCTACCGCTCCGACCTGGTGCTCGACGTGCGGCAGATCGAGGTAGCGCTGAAGAAGCTGCGGCAGTTCAGCCGCGACGGTCGTGAGGAGGAGCTCGACATCGAGGCCACCATCGACGCCACGGCGAAGAACTTCGGCGAGCTCGAGGTGGTGCTCCGGCGCCCCAGGAAGAGCAACGTGCGGGTGCTGCTCTTGATGGACGTGGGCGGCTCCATGGATCCCTTCGCGCAGACGGTGAGCCAGCTGTTCAGCGCCGCCAAGCGCGCCTCACATTTCCGCGAGGTAAAAGCCTACTACTTCCACAACGCGATCTATGGGCGCGTGTTCACCAGCGACACGCTGATGGAGCCCGTCTCCGTGCCGGAGCTGGTGGACTCACTGAACGCGCGCTGGAAGGTGATCTTGGTGGGGGACGCCGCGATGGCGCCGGGCGAGCTGCTCGGCGGCGGCCCCTGGGGCTCCACCCTGTACGGCGCGGGCCTCGGCGGCCCCAGCGGCCTCGACTGGTTCATGCACCTGGCGCGCCGCTTCGATCGCAGCTGTTGGCTCAACCCCGATCCACCGCGCTACTGGGGCGGCGGCACCTGCAAGGCGATCCGCGCCGTGTTCCCCATGTTCCACCTCACGCTGGAGGGCCTCACGGAGGCGATGACGCACCTCTCGAAGAGCACCCCCGCGCCCCCCAGCGAGCTGATGCTGTGAGGCGTCAGCAGAGCTGACGTCCCCCGCGCTCCACAGGGCCGCCCTCCCGTGGCCGCCCACCAACGTCACACAACTAGCGCCCGATGCCGCCACGAATCACGTAGGCGCGCCCCCCCGTGGCCGCCCTCAGAACAGCTTGCCGAGCAACTGCTTGGCTTGGTCAGCCGCGTTGTCCAGTGACTCGCCGGAGATGGCGCCGAGCACGGGGCCGCGGATCGCCTCAGGCAGCTTCTCTGACAAAAAGTCGCGCACCACCGTCGCCGCCTTCTCGGCCTGCTCTGGGCTCAAATCCGCGCGCTCGACCAAGGGCTTGATGAGTTCCTTCATGGCGCTGGTTCACCACGTGAGCGCGCGCGAAGCAAGCGCGTGCGTGGTCGCTCGGCGCCGTGTGTCGCCTCGAGACGCTCGGCGCCGCACAGGGACTGCAGCGCCGGGCGGCGCCGCGCCGTTGGGACCAACCCCCAAAAACCCGAGAGGCGGCCGCGGCTCTTGCTACGAAGGTGGCTGGAGTCCCTGGGGCACGGGCACCGACATCTCGCGCTCGCGGAGCCGCTTCTCCAAGTCGTCCCGCGGCTGCTGCAGGTCGAGCCCCTCGAACGCGGAGGGCGCGGGGCGGCGACCCTCCTCCGTCAGCTGGTAGCGCTCCGTTCGGACGGGCGGCAGCTCGGTCCTCCCCGCCAGCGCCACCACCAGGCTGTATACGGCGTGCTCCTGACCTAGCTCGACCCGGATGGTCTGATCGGCGATGCGCACCCCGCGCACCTTCCAGCCACCCGCGAGGGTGTCGCCCGGCTTCACGCCGATCAGCGCGGCCGCGTCGGCGGGCAGTGGTACGCCTGCCTGCTCAGGCATGTACCAGTGGTGCATCAGGCGCTCGCGGAACGCCTCTGCGGTGAGCTGCTCCGGCTCGGCGCTCGCGGCGCGCTCGCTCGGCGTCACGAGGGAGATGCCCACCAAGGCGGCGACGGCCCCCGCCGCCGCGAGGATGAGCGCCCACGGCTTGCGCGCCCCTCCTTCTGGGTCACCCGCCGAGCGATCCGACGTCCCTTTGATTGATTCATCAGTTCCCATGACGGTCTGCTTGCCTGACGTGCTCTCGCCAGCCTTGGCCGCCTCGCCCTTGGCTCGCTTCTCCGTCATGCCCGCCCCACGAGCTGCCGCTTGAGCTGCGAGGTGCTGCCGACCAGCTCGCTCAGCGCCACGTCCTGACGACGCGCCGCCTCCTCAATCTGCGTCGCCGCCGCGAGCGCCCCCTCCGAGCCGCGCGCCTGCTGACGGTGCGAGGTGTTCAGCTGGTTCACCATGTTGCTGATGTTCTCGATCGCCTGAGTGATCTGCCGGCCGCCGCGCGTCTGCTCCTGGCTCGAGCGCTCCACTTGCAGGCTGATGGTCCGCATCTTCTCGCCGCTCTTCATGATGAGCTCCGAGCCGCGCGCTTGCTGCGCCGTGGCGGCGGCGATCTGCTGCACCGTCTCCGCGATGCGGCCGATGGCGTCCGTCACCTGCTTGCTGCCCTTCGCCTGCTCCACCGTGGCGCGCGCGATGGCGCGCACCATGTTGGTGCTCTTCTGAGAGCTCTCGAGGATCTTCTTCAGCGCGCGCTCCGCCTCGTTGCTCACCTCCACGCCGCGGTCGACGTTCTGCGCGCCGCGCTCCACCGCCTGGATCGCGTTCTTGCTCTCCGCCTGAATCGTCTTGATGAGATCGGCGATCTCCTTGGTGCTGGCGCCGGCGCGCTCCGCCAAATCCTTGATCTCGTCGGCCACCACCGCAAAACCCTTACCGTGCTCGCCGGCCTGCGCCGCGATGATGGCGGCGTTCAGCGCGAGCAGGTTCGTCTGCTCGGCGACCTCGTCGATCACGTTGAGGATTTGCCCGATGGCGTCGATGCGCGAGCCAAGGTTCGAGATCACCGCCACCGCCTCCTGGCTGCTCTCCTTGATGCGGTAAATCTCGCCGATCGTCTTCAGGATGGACTCCGCGCCGCGCTCCGCGTCCTGCGCCACCTCCTCCGAGAGCCGCGCCGTCTCGTTGGCGTTGGACTGCACCTGATCGATGGAGACATCCATCTCGTTCATGCTCGAGCTGGTCTCCTCCGCGGTGAGCGAGAGCGCGTCGACGTTCTTCGCCACCTCCTTGATGGAGTAGGCCATCTCCTCGATCGAGGCGACCGTCTCACGCACGCTGGTGCCAAGCTCCACGATGTTCTCCGCCACCTCGTCGTTGGTGGCCGTCATCTCGAGGATCGACGAGCTGCTCTCCTCCGCGCTGCCCGCCAACACCTCCACGTGCTGCGCTATTTCGCGGAGGTTCGAGGTCATCTCCTTGATGTGCGCTGCGGTCAGCTCACTTGACTGAAGCTGGTGCGCCACGCCCTCGGAGAGCATCGCGACGGCGCCCGACAGCGCCTCCGCCGAAGCCGCCGCCTCGGCCATGCGCGCCGCGTAGCTCGCGCGCTCGGAGGTGACCGCCTCGAGCTGCGCCTCGAGCTCCGCCACCCGCTCGGGATCTTCAGCGCGCTGAGCGCGCAGGATCGTCAGCTCATCATTCTGATCACGTAATTTCCGCGCGGATTCATCGAGCTCCGCCCGCAGGCTCCGGGTGCGCTCGTCGGCCTCGGCCTCCACCTCGCGGAGCCGCGCGCGGCCGTCCCCCTGCTCCTCGGCGAGCAGCGCGATCTCCTCGTACAGCGCGGCCACCTCGGGCGGCGCGCCCTCAGGCGTGGCGACCACCTTGCCCGCCGCCGCGCGTCGGAGCGCCGCGCGCACGCCATCGAGCTTGGGGCCACTCGCGGAGCTGGCGTAGAGCACGCCAGCCAGGCCACCCACGCCCGCGATCAACGCGATCAGGAGCGCGTTGTCCTTCCCCACCACGACGGCCAGCGCCGCCGCCACCACCACGATCGCATGTCCAAAAAGCTGACGCTGAGTGAGTGTCATCGAGGGTCTTCCCATAGCGCGCCGTGCGCCAGCTCGCCGGCTCCGATGACCTTCCAAGCGGGGTGCACCGAGCGCGGCGACGCGGCGGCAGTATTGACCAGATCGTCCCAGAACCGAAAGCACACCGCGCCTCCGCCAGCTGCGAGTGCCACGGCGTGCTCTCAGGGCACGGCTCTCAGAGGAGCTGCCAGGGGAGCCGCGGCTGGGGGTTGGACGGCACCGCGCCTCAGTCAGCTGGGAGAGCGTGCTCAGTGGACCCTGCTGGTGAAACGGCGCGCTCCAAGGCAGCGGGGAGCAGATGTACAGGGGTCAGCGACGGCTCGAAGGCGGCGGCTCCGGGAGCAGCGTGGGGCCGCTCAGCGGCAGCTGGAAGCGCAGCACCGCCCCCGGCGAGCCCGCCTCGGCGTACAGGTCCCCCCCGTGCTCCATCACGATGCGCTGGACGATCGCGAGGCCGAGCCCCGTGCCGTGCTCCTTGGTGGTGACGTAGGGCTCGAACAGCCGGTCACGCACCTCCGGCGCGAAGCCTGGGCCGTTGTCCGCCACCCCGATCTCCACGTGGGTGTGCCCCAGCGGCCGCACCCACACCGTGACCCGCGGCTTTGGTTCCGCGCGGCAAGCGTCGACGGCGTTCTGCAGCAGGTTGGTCATCACCTGCACCAGCTGATCGCGATCGGCCACCAGCGTGGGGCAAGGCTCCACCGAGAGCTCGATCGCGACGCCCGCCTCGTCATGCTCCGTGTGTAGACCGACCACCTGACGAACCGCCTGCGCCACGTCCATCGGCGCGGGGTTCGGCGGGGGGAGCCGCGCGAAGCGCGTGAACTCGGAGACGATGGTGTTGATCCGCTTCACCTCGTCGAGCACCGTCTTGGTCGCCTCGTCGAAGTAATCGTCGAAGGCGACGTCACCTCGCGCGCGCAGGCGCCGGAGCGTCTCCACCGCGGCGCGGATCGGCGCCAGCGGGTTCTTGATCTCGTGGGCTACCTGACGGGCGACCTCACGGCGCGCCGCGATGCGCTCGGTGGCGGCGAGCCGGCGCCGCAAGGCCGCCAGATCTTGGATGGCTTGGTTGAAGGCCTCGGCCAGCTCGACGAGCTCACGCCCGCCGCGCCCGCGCACGGGCCGTGGCTGACCCTCCACCACCCGACGCGCCTCCGCCGAGAGATCGGAGATGGGGCGCGCCAAGCCCCGCGCGAGCAAATAAGCGACGAGCAGCGCGCCGAAGAGGGTGCCGCCGCCGATCACCCCCAGGGTGAGATCCAGCTGCTCAAGGGAGGCCGAGAGCGGCACCCGCGAGCGCGTCGCGACGAAGCGCGCGTCGCCGAGCGCCTCACCGAGCCCTTTGACCGTCAGCTCAGCTGATAATACGTTGGGGTCAGGGGTGCTGTCCGTCGCCTGGCGGATCGTCACGCCGTGGCTCCGCCCCACGTCCTCGAGCAGCCGGGTCAGGTGACGCGCGGCGTACACCCCGACCCACGCGCGCCCGCGGCTGCGCGTGCAGTGCGCCTCCAGGGCCAAGGGACCGCTGGCCGCGGGGCGGAGCTGGGCCCCCTTGCGCGGCCGCGCCACCTGCGCCGCTAGCTCGGGCGCCTTGCTCCCAGTCACCAGCGCCTCGTGCACCGCGCCGAGCACCTCGCCCTCACTCGTGAGCAAGACCAGCTCCTCCACCCCGAGCGTGCGCTGCAAGTCAGTCACTCTGACGCTCACCGCGAGCCGCCGCCCGGAGTCGAGCCGGCCCGTGGAGAGATCGATCAGCGTGCTGTCCAAGGTGGGGTCATGACGACACAAGAGCTCGACCAGCTCCGGCAGTCGCGCCACCTCGGCGCTCAGCTGCTCGTCCAGGCGCACCACGGCCTCCTGGAACTGCACCCGGAAGCGCTCCTCCTCCGTGCTCCGCCAGGCCTCACGCACGGCGAAGCCGAGCGTCGCCGTCACCGCGATGGTGAGCACCGTGATCGCGAGCATCAAGCGCTGAGCGAGGGTCACGGGAGCATCCTAGAGCGAAGAACCGAACGTCACGGGCGCATCCTGAAGTGAAGGGCCGAGCGCCACGGGCGCATCCTAGCGGCAAGCGAGCTTTGCGGCATGGGCGCGCTGCCAGAGCGCCGCGAAGGGAGCAGCGCCATGCGGAAGACGGGGGCCTCAGGCGCTCCCACATTTCACGGCCGGCGTTCGGGTGAAACGCGCAGGGCGGCGGGGAGCTTCCAAAGCGCTTCCACGTTGCGCGCGCCGGAGCGGGCTTCTAGGTTGCTCCGCGTGTCTCGCCTGCTCCGGAACCGACTGACCGCGGCTTGCTGCCTGGCCGTCATGCTGACTGCCTGTGGTGGGTCGGGCGGCGCCCAGGGCGACGCAGAGGCGCCCAGGCGCCGCGGCGGTGCGGGCGCCGATGAAGGCGAAACGGCGCCGCGCGGCCTCCCATCGCACGTCTTCGCCCAGGTGCCCGAGGGCACCTACGGCCCGTACATGGGCTCCAGCGCGCGCGGCGCGATCGCGCTGTGGGCCGCGCCGGGAGCTGGTAAGGTGAGCTGGCATACGCGCGCCTTCGACGAGCGCGGCGCGCCGCGCGGCGACGGTCATCAGTTCGATGGTGCGCCCAGCGAGCTCGGGCTCGCGGTGGTGAAGCCGGCGGGGCGCGGCGGGGTGTTCAAGACGAGCGGCTACGCCGCGCTGTTCACCGAGCGCACGGCGACGGGCGAGCGCGTCGGTGCCATCGCGCTGAATGAAGACGGCGCGCTCTTGGCGGGCCCGTTCACCGTCACCCAGAGCGACGCCGCCGTCCTGTGGCTCAGCGGCGCGCCCACCGCGCGCGGCGCGATCGCCGTGTGGGCCGCGCGCGGCAACGGCCAGGCGTCGCTGTACGCCGCGGAGCTCGGTGACGGCACGAGCCCAGCGCGCCCAACGCCGTTCACCCAGCGCGCGCGCGCGTGGCAGGCGGTGCCCTTCGCGGGCGGCGTCGCGGTGGCCTGGGTGGAGGCGCCCACCGCCTCTGCTTCGGCGCCGGAGCGCGTGAGCGGCCCCGTGATGCTCGCGCTGATCGACGAGCGCGGCGCGCTGAAGGGCAAGGCCGTCACCTTGGCTGACACGGCCGGCGCGGAGCTGGACCTCGACTTGGTGGTCACGAACGCTGGCTTGGTCGCCGCTTGGTCCGATCGCAGCGACTTGGAGGCGCGAGTCCACCTGGCGCTGGCCGACGCCTCGGGGAAGGTGCTCATCGCCCCCAAGGCCGCGCTGCCCACCGCCGGTGAGCAGGCGCTGGTCGACTTGCTCGCGCCGCCGGGCGGACTGGGCCCCGCTTACGTGGTGTGGGAGACACCCGGGCGCGCCGAAGAGGGCGCGCGGTGGCTCGACGTGGCCCGCCTCGACGCGCGGCTCGAGCCCGAGAAGCGCGCGCGGCTCCGGGTGGCGGGCCCCGCGGACACCATCCCCGAGCTGGTTGCCAGCCAGAGCGGCGTCGCCGCGCTGACGCTGGCCGAGTCCTGCCCCAAGGCCGGCCCGTGTGACGATCCGGATCTGCTCCCCACCTTCGTGCAGTTCAGCGCGCAGCTCGACCTGGTCGCGAGCGAGCCGCTGCGCACCAGAGAATATCCGCACGGAATCAATCTCGCCTGGGGCCTCACCTGCCCCAGCGCCGCCTGCTTCGCGGTGGCGGCGGGCAGCGACAACCCCGCGCCGCTCTTCTCGGTGGCTCTCAAGAAGACGGAGCTCGAGCATCGCCCCGCGGGCGAAGCTTGGGCGCTGGAGTCACCGCCGAACCTGCTCGCGAGCCGCCCTGTCGCCAGCACGGATCCGCTGAGCGACGTCGCGGCGCTCCCCACCCAGGGCGGCCATTTAGTCAGCTGGATTACTTATTTCGACGACACCACCCCCTACACCCGCCGCACCACCCCCGCGCCCGACGGCCGCTTCGATCCCGTGCGCGCGGTGCTCAGCGTGCGCGCCCTGAAGACCGACGGCGCCGCCAGCGACCCCAGCGTCATCTCCTACCGCGCGCGCGCGCTGGGCGGCATCGCGCTCTCCCCCGGCGACGCCAGCAAGGGCCACCTCTTGGTGTGGACGGCGGTCGACGCGGGGCGCCCGCAGGTCTTCACCACGCTGGTGAGCAGCGAAGGCAAGAAGCTGAGCCAACAGATGCTCACGCGCACTCCGGGCGACGTGAGTGACGTCGCCGCGACCCGCATCGACGAAGCGCCCGGGCGCACCGCCGGTTGGCTCGTGGGCTGGGTGGATGAGCGGAGCGGCGACCCGGAGGTGTACGTCGCGCGCCTCTCGAGCGGCCTCCAGCGCGTGGGCGGTGACACGCGGCTGACCCAAGCGGCGGGCGCCGCCACCGACGTGAGCTTACTGGCCCAGGGGGAGCAGGTGTGGGCGGCGTGGTCCGACGCGCGCGAGGCCACGGCGCCGGGCGTCGCGGACATCTACGTCGCGCGCACCTCGCACACCGGGCAGCCGAGCGGCGGCGAGCGGCTCGTAGTCAGTACACCTGGCCATTCGCACTCGCCCCAGCTGGCGCTGGCGGGCGACGCGGTCACCCTCACCTGGATTGAAGAGGGCGAGGGCGCCGGGCTCCGCTTCACCCAGCTGGGCGCGGACGGCGCGCCCACGTCATCACCCCTGACAATCCCGCTGCCAGACGCCGCGCTGCCCACCGCGGTCAGCGTGGTGTGCAGCCCAGGGCTGTGCCGCGGCGTGGCCAGCGCCTCCCGCGGCGCCGCCTCCGAGCTGTACGGCTTCGTGGTGCGCCCCCCCGCCGCCCTGGTGAAGCTGCAGCGGCTTAGCCGCCTGGACGGCCCCTCGGCGCAGTCCGTCGCGCCCGCCTTGCTCGGCGACCTGCTGTGGTTCGCGGATCAACGCGAAGGCCGCGGCTTCCTCCGCGAAGCGCGCATCCGCTGGCCGTAGCGCGCGCTCAGCGGCCCTACTCTGGCTTGATCTGATCGAGCAGCCAATCAACCATATCCACACGGAAATCATCATTGACGCCGGGGATGTGGCCCACCCCGCGCATGCGCCACAGCGCCACCTGCCCCCCAGCGGGGCAGCCCTCGTAAGCCAGGCGCTCGGTCTCTGCGCCGTTGTCGCCGGCCACGTAGTCCGCGGCCCCCGACTCAATCAACCCACCGGCGCAGCCGTTCAAGCCCGCCCAGCGCTCCACCGTCAGCTCGGCGCCGGGGACCATCACCTGATCACCGCGCATCGGCCCCGTCTCGTAAGGCACCGTCGGGTCCTCCGTGCCGTGCATCTGCAGCACGCTCACCGGCGAAGCGGGGGTGCAGCGCGCCTCGTCGTAGAAGGTCGCGCCCGCCAAGCTGGCGATCGCAGTCACCACGCCCGGCTTCTCGCAGGCGAAGCGGTAGGACATGAAGCCGCCGTTCGAGTGCCCCAGCATGTAGACGCGTCGACTATCCACACGGAAACGCCGCTTCGCCTCATCGATCAAGCCCGAGAGGTAGGCGACGTCGTCCACCCCGATCCCGCCGAAGTCACAGCAGGCGTCCGTCGCGTTCCAGAACCGCTTCCCGTCGGCGCCCTGGGTGCCATCGGGGAACAGGTAGATGAAGCCGCGGCGATCGGCCTGCTGCTTCAGCTGAAACAAGATCTCTTGGACCGAGCCGCTGACGCTGAACCCATGCAGCATCACCACCAGCGGCGCCGGCGTGCGGCCATCGTAGGTGCTCGGGACGTAAGGCGTCACCGGGCGCTCTCCGCCGAGCGGCGACAAGTCCGGCTCGAACACACCTCCTGCACCACCCGTCGCGCCGGCGCCCCCGCTCCCGCCAGCACCCCCGTTCCCTCCCGGTGCGGCGCCGCCCGTCGCTGCGCCGCCCCCGCCCCCTCCACCGCACGACCCAACCCCCATCAAGCAGCCCAAGAGGACCGACACGAAACCCAAGCGACGTAGCATTGGCCCAGAGCCTAAGGCGCCGGCCCACGCGCCACCAGGGGACAGTGCGCCCCGCCGTTTTCAGCGGCTACAGCAGCTCCAGCACCTGCTCCGGCGGCCGCCCAATCACCGCGCGCTCCCCGACCACCGCGATGGGCCGCTCCATTAAAACGGGGTGCTCCGCGACGGCGCGGCAGATGGCGTCCGCCGAGCTCTTGGGCGTCAGCCCCAGCTCCCGATACGGCGCCTCCTGAGTGCGCAGCAGCTCGTGGGGCGAAATGCCGAGCTGCCCGATGAGCCGCTTCACGGCGCTCGCCGTGAGCGGTTGGTCCAGGTACCGAACCACCGTCACCTCAGCCCCTTTTTCCGTGAGGAGCTCGAGCGCCTGACGGCTCTTGGAGCAACGTGGGTTGTGATAGAGCGTGACGGCTTGGGTCATGGCTTCCTCCGTGAGCTTGCGCGGCGGCCGCACGTGTAGCACACCGCGAGCGACCCAAGACGGCGCGGGGTGCATGCGGTGACTCAGGAGACCCGCATTTCAGCGCAGGTAGGCACGTTGTCATGACCCGAGCCCAAGCCACCCACCCCGAGCGCCGATCCGTCCGCTTGGGGGCCGCCTACGGGCGGCTTGGCGTGCTCACGGCCGGTCTCAGCTGGAGCGCGCCCACGCTCGCTACGCCTGACGCGCCCGAGGCATCGGTCAGTCAAAGTGACCATACGAACGTCACAGGTGACGCGAGTGGCGACGAAGCACCCGCGGCGCCCAGCGAAGCCGCGAGCCCCGACGCACAGCACAGTGAAGCTGACGATTCCGCCAGCGAGCCTGCCCCCAGACAATACTCCCCGTGGCAGACGGATCACGCGACGCCATTCGTCTCACTCGCCACCGACTTTGGCGTGGTGTACGCGCGCCCGCGCCTCACGCTGGGTTACGGCGCGCCGTTCTGGAGCTACGTCGGCCTCGACGCCCACTGGATCGTCACCAACAGCTTCACCGCGCCCTACATCGGTTGGCGCGCGAGCCTGCCATTTTTAGACGTCACCATGGGGGTGCGCCGCACGCTGCCGTTCGATAGGCGCCTACTCCCGCCGCGCGAGCGCCACCACGCGGACTCCCTCGCGGTGCCGCCCGACGGTGAGCGCGCCGCGTACACCGCCATCGACTTCGAGGTAGCGGCCGTCGCCCCGCTGGGTCACGGCGGCGCTTTCCTCTCGGTGCATCCGGTTTACATCGACGTACCCGAGGAGCACCACGTGTTCGACGAGGTGCTGCGCGCGGTGATGAAGCCGCCCTTCGCCATGGGTTTCCGCGGTGGCTATGTCCTCGGCCTCGACGAGAACCAGGACATCCAAGTGGGCGCCGGCGCCGAGTACGTCTTGCTCCCCGGGCGCCCCAAGGGCGTGACGCGCGCCGGCCCAATCGTCCACCTGACCTTCAGCAAGACCCTCGAAGGCTTCTTCGTCTTCTCAGCGGTCGTCGATTCCCCTGACGACCTCGGCATCGAGCACGGCACCTACGCGTTCCTCGGCCTACTCCACCGCTGGGCCCAACGGTTCTAGTCAGGCGCGAGCAAACCGTCTGATTCCCTGCGGAAAAAATGTTCGTAGGGGCGAATCATCATTCGCCCCTACCTCACGGCGAGACTGACGCATCTGAAGATCGGGGATCAGGGGGTTTGCCTGCACCGCCCCACGACCACCGAACAGGCTGCACCCCAGGTGCCGCCCCCATCACCCCCCACTCTCCCGCAGCACCATCCAGCGCCGCCGGTGAAGCCCCATGCGTTGCGTGCCGCGGAAAGTCGCAGGGGCGCGGTGAACGTCGCGCCAGCACGAGCTGCCTACGGCAGCAGCGGTGACTCGATGTAGGTGCGGTGTGCCGACGCACCTACATCGATCGACCCTGCGTCCGGCGCTTCGTCAGGCGATGGAAGATTCGCGGAGCCGCTAGGTTCAGCCAGTACGCGCGGCGAACTAATGGAAATGATTAGTGAAATCGCGTGACGCGGAGCGTCGATGGAAAATCGGCAGTGTGCCGTGCGATTTCCCTCGGGCGGCACGACGGCGTGCTGTACCATCCCAGTGCGCGCTCTCGTTGGGGGGGCGCTCAGGGTGGCTACTCCCGTTCAACGAAGACGGCGCGGCGCCCGTGAAGCTCGTAGCTGACTCCCCCAGCCCCGATCCCAGGCACGCGACTCGTGCGCTGGTCGGGCTTTCGGATGGGACGGCGCTGCTCTCAGTGGCGGGCGATCCGCGGGGTGATGCCCTCGAGCTGCTTGCTCCTGCCGACGGTGCGTGGACGAAGCCGACTTGCCTGGCGCCAGACCTCACGGCGCTGGCCGCGTTCTCGAGCAGCGACCTGTGGCTGGGTGCAGGCGCCAAGCTGCTGAAGCACGGAGGCCGCGCGAACGCTGCCAGTCAGGGAGACGCCCGAGTTGGGATCGGGGCCTCCTTGGGCGAGGTGATGACCGAGGGCGGCCTCAGCATCGGCCTCGGCGCTCAGCTCAGCGGGGACGCCATCGCGGCAGGGAGCCTGATGAACCACGGCGTGGTGGCGGGTCAGGTCCGCGGGAGCACGCCGGTGGAGCTGAGCGGCCTCGGTTGCTTCCAGGTGGCGTTCCCCTCCACCACCGGCACGGTGGACGTGCTCCCGGGTGTCACCAAGGCCCTCGCCCCCGGGGGCTACGCGCGGGTGAAGTTGCTGCCGCGAGCCAAGCTGCGGCTGCGGTCGGGCACCTACTTCATCAAGCGCTTCGAGGCGCTCCCGCTCGCCCGCGTGGAACTCGACACCACGAATGGCCCGGTGCGGATCGTCGTGCAAGAGCAGCTGAACATGCTGGGGCGCTAGGGGCGGAGCAGATCGCGCTCAGCTACCTGGGCACCAACCCCGTCACCTGGGTGCGCCCGTTCGCGGGCACCTTGATCGCGCCAAACGCAGCGGTCACCCTAGGGAACTGGGAGCCGAACGCGCTCCGCGGCGCGTTCTTCGCCAAGGAGCTGAGCGTGCTGCCGGGCGTCGAGGTGCACCACGTCTCCTTCCACGGGGAGCTGCTGCCATGACTCGGAAGCCTGACCAGTTAGGGACGACGCTTGCGGCGCCCTCACGCGCAGGCCGTGGGGCACGCGCGCGCTTGCCCCGCCACGCGCTGCTGCTGTTGCTCGGTGGCCTCGCGTGTGGTGGCTGTGACTCCAAGGGCCACGCCTCACCTCGCCCAGACGCAGCCGCCGGAGCGGGGGGAGGTGGATCGGGCGGTCAGCTAACTGATGCCAGCGCCGGTACTGCGGGCATCGCGGGCTCCGGCGGCTCGACGCCCATACTCGATGCCTCGGTCGACGCCGAGGCGGGCAGCCTCCCTGACTGTGGACCTGGCTGCCGGCTCGCGCTCAAGGTCCCCACCCTCCACGCTGCCTTCGGGCACGGCTACAGCACGCGCTGGCTAGCTGACACCAGCATGGAGGCGATGGCCTTCGCTGAGGTGGGCTCCGACCACACCTGGCTGATGCCTCACGCGTCGATGTTCGCGCGCGTCAATGGCGACCACATTGCCTACATCGCGCTCCCCAGCAGGCCTCAGGGAGAGGTCGCGGTGGTCAACGCCCCGGAGCGCACGCGCCGGGTCTACTACAGCTTCGAGGATGCGTACGAGATACGCTTCACCGACCTATTCCTGACGGACAAGCACGTGATCTGGTCGTCAGCGCTGACGGGGCTGACCAAGGCCAACCTGCAGACGGGGGAGATCAGCGAGCTGAGCCGACGCCCCCTCGATTGTCGCGAGGGCTGCACCGCGCAGGGCGCCATCTACTGCGTCAACACCAACACGGGCAGGGTGGACCGCATCGACGAGGAGACGGGGGAGCTCACCCACCTGGATGACGGCGGCGCCCTGCAGGTGGAGGGCGGCTGCTCCCCCGATCGCCAGAAGATCGTCTGGGTGGATCACCGGCCGCCCGCCGAGCCGTCGAGCTACCACGGCTTCCGCGGCCCGGGGGAGATCTACGTACACGACATCCCGAGCGGCAAAACGGAGCGGGTGACCTTCGACTCGCCAGCGCGCGGGAAGGCGAAGACCTTCGCGGCGGTGGGGACGGACTGGGTCACCTGGCTCGAGCCCTGCGACACCTGCGAGCAGAGCTACCTCACCGCCGGCGCCATGTACCGCGCCGCCACGCGCCGCGCGCGGCTCGATCTCACGACGGGCCAGAAGTGCTACCTGGATCGGTTCGTAGCCGGAGGCTACTCGACGCTCCATGGCCACCATCTGTACGGGTATTGGACGGACGGCATCGACAAGTACGTGGTCGACGTCGACCTGGACCACCCGGAGCTCGACTGGGTTTGTGAGTGAGCCGTCTGATTCCCTGCGGAAAAATGCTCGTAGGGGCGAATCATCATTCGCCCCTACCTCACGGCGAGACTGACGCATCTGAAGATCGGGGATCAGGGGGTTTGCCTGCACCACCCCACGACCACCGAACAGGCTGCACCCCAGGTGCCGCCCCCCATCGCCCCCTACTCCCCCGCAGCACCGTCCGGCGCCGCATCGCCCTTCGCTGCGGCCCCTGCATCTGGCGCCACGACCGCTGCATCCACCACGCTCGGCGCGCTCGGCGCCTCTGCGGTGCCGGCGCGCTTCGGGAACAGCCCTTCGCAGGCCTCGTCGCGTAGCTCCGCGAGGCGCTGTTTGTCCCCGGCGTCGGCGCCAGCCCAGGCTATCTGCGCTTGAGTGCAGCTCGTGTTGCGCTTCACCTCGCGCACCAAGGACGCGATGTGCTCCACGTTCAGCTCCGCCAGCTGCTCCGCGGCGGCTTTGCCCGAGTTGCTGTTCGGTGACTTCGCGACGGCGGCGCGGCACGCCTCCATCGCCGGCTCGATCTCACCCTTCGAGCGAAGGTCAATGCAGCGATCCAAATCCGCCTTGCCCGGGTCACAACCCCAGGTGAGCGCGGCGAGCGACAACACGCCGAGCGACCCACTCAGCGACCTTCCAATCCAATAGGAGCGACGCATGGCTCGTCCCCCTACCATCGCCCCCCGGCATCGGCCAACTGCTCACGACGCGCAGCGGCCCACGACGCGGAGCAGCTCCCGAGCATGCGCAGCCGAGACCACCGCGCGGCAGCGCTTCAGCCCAGCCCTGCCAGCGCCGGTGGTCGCCAGCCGCCGAACGCGCGCTCGAGCTCCAGGGCGGCGGCGATGGTGAGGTGATCGTTCATCGGCGCGCTCACCACCTGTACACCGAGCGGCAACCCATCCTGTGCCAGCCCGAGCGGCACCTGGGTGGCGGGCAGCTCCAGCACGTTGAAGATGGCGTGGTAGCTCCAAGGCATGTGGAGGCGCGTGGCCCAGCGCGCCGGCACGCGGTGCTTGGGCGCCGTGGTCGCGTAGGGCGGATACAAGAGCAAGCCCTCGTCACCGAGCAGCGCCTGCACCTCCTGCTTCAGTTGCAGCCCCAGCGCGGCCATCCGCTCGGCTTGCTTTGGGAAGCGACGCACCAGCGGATCGGTGATGGCGGTGCCGAGCGCCATCCAGGTGTGAGCCGACGCACCCACCGCCCACTTCAGCACCTCGCGCCAGGGCGAGATGGGCGCGCCGTCACCGAGCAAGGTGCCAAACGGGACCTCGCTCGCGAGCCCCATCATCGCCGACCAAATCTCGAACTGACGTCGCAGCGCCGGCAGCTCGACCACCCGGAGCTGCATGCCGCGCGAGACCAGGTGCTCGGCCGCGCGGCGCTGGGCGCGGAGCAGCTCCGGTGACACGGGTATCGCCCCGCTGCTCTCGATGGAGATCAGCGCGCGCCCCTCGAAGGAGACGGTGTCCGGGTCACCCAACTGACTAGCCGGCGCGCACTCGGGATACCGCTCATCGGGGCCCGCCATGATGCGCAAGAGCGGCATCAAATCCTCCGCGCGACGCGCCATGGGCCCAGTGCACAGGTAGCGCCGGATGGCGCCCTCCGCCTCCGGGTACTGCCCGCTGTTCGGCACCACCATCGGGCTCGGCTTGTGCCCAAAGATCCCATTGAAGTACGCCGGGCCGCGGATCGAGCCGCCCACGTCGGAGCCGAGCCCGAACGGCGACACCCCGGAGGCGATCGCCGCGCCCTCCCCGCCCGAGCTACCGCCGACGATGCGCGAGGCGTCGTAGGGGTTGCTGCTGCGGCCGTACACGCGGTTCACCGACTCCATCCACATGCACAGCTCGCTGATGTTGGTCACCCCGAGCGGGATGGCCCCCGCGGCGCGGAGCCGCGCCACCACCGTCGCGTCCTCCGTGGCGATCGCGTCCTTGCGAGCGAGCAGGCCCGCGCTCTGAGGCATTCCCGTAAAGGAAAAGCTCTCCTTGATGGTGCACGGCACGCCGAGCAGCGGGGGCAAGTCGTCGCCGCCCTGCGCGAGGCGGCGGTCCGCGGCGTCTGCCTCGCGCCGCGCCTCACGCTGGCGCGCGCGCACCACCGCATTGGTGTGGGGGTTGGTGCGCTCGAGCTGCTCGAGGTGGAGCTCCACCAGCTCCCGAGCGCTGATCTCCCGGGCGCGCAGCCGGCGCGCGAGCTCCATAGCGGACACAAGGCGTGGATCCATGGGCGAGACGGTGCAGGGCAGCGCTTCGCAAGGGAAGGGTGAATGCGCTCGCGCAGGGCCACCCAGCGCCGCGATGCTCCCGACCAGCGACTTGGCTGGCAGGGGCGACCAGCGGTCGCCCCGTCATGCAGCGCACTGCCAAACCCCCAAGAAAAAACGAACGGAGCGCTACTGGTGGATCTGCTGAGCCAGGTAGCGCTCGCGCCCGAGCTCCTTCACCTGGTGCAGCTGCGCCTCGAGCCAGTCGATGCCCTCCTCCTCCTCCTTGAGGATGGCCTCGAGCATCTCGCGGGTGCCGTTGTCGTGTAGGTCGCGGCACAGCGCGATGGCGCGGTTCAGGCGCTTCACCGCCTCCACCTCGAGCTCGAGATCGAGCTGGTGCTGCTCCACCGGCTCCTCGCCCACCTTCACGGGGAAGTAGCGCTGCATGTTCGGCACGCCGTCCAGGTAGAGGATGCGCGCGATGACCTTGTCCGCGTGCTTCATCTCCTCGATCGACTCCGAGCGCTTCTTCTGAGCCAGGCGCTCGTAGCCCCAGTCTTCGCACATACGGAAATGAATGAAATACTGGTTGATGGCGGTGAGCTCCGAGGTGAGCACCTCGTTCAGCGCGTCGATGATCTGCGGTTCCCCTTTCACGACTCCTCCTGGCGATACCTCGATGGGGGCGACCAGCGCGTCGCCCGGGACTGCTTGGCGACCGCTGGGTCGCACTCTCTGCGCCTCACGGTAGGAGCCTCCCGCGCCCCACGCCGCTCCTTTCTGCGATAAGGATTTTCAATTGCTCAAAAGATTTCGGGCACTTACCCGAGGGGGCGCAGAGAATGAGCCGGTGATGGGGCGGGAGCGCTGAGCAAGCTTCCAGGTGGCGAGGTGGGGCGCAGCGTTTGCGCGAACGCAGCTAGGCCCGCTGGCCGACCTCGGAACGATATTGATATCCGTTATCAATCCGCTAGGCTCCCAGCCAGCCCAGATGCTCGTCTGCCACTGCTACGGGATCAACGACCGCACCATCCGCGAGTGCGTCCGCGCCGGGTGTTCCAGCGCGCGCGGCGTCTCCAAAGCCTGCGGCGCCGGCACGGACTGCGGCGGCTGCGCCCGCCTGGTGAAGTCCGTGGTGCGCGAGGAGCTCCAGCGCTTGGAGGGCGAGGGCCCCTGCTTCCACCTGCCCATGGCGGAGCTCAGCCCCGCCTGACCGCGCCTCACACCCAGAGGCAGCTGGCGTGGTCCCAGCGCTTACGCCCATCCCCCTCCACCAGGTAGAGCTCCTGAGAGCCCACGTCGCGCTGGAAATGCCGCGTGGAAAAATGTCGCTCCAACGCCCTCGGCAGGTCCTTGGTGGCCACGTCCTCCTCCGTGATGGCGTGGTACCAGGCGTTCAGCTGCGCGCCGTCGAGCTCGAAGGTGGCGTAGCCGTTGCGGTCGAAGGCCTGGTAGGCGAGGTGCGGGTTGGGCTTGATGTTCGTATCCGTGAGGAATTGCCCCACCCCCAGCGCCAACCCAACGGCCCCCGCCGCCGCCAAGGTGGGGCTGCGCTGCGCGGTCCTCACGAGCAGCGTCTGGTAGGTGCCCGAGCTCACCCCGCTGCACACGAACTCGGTGAGGCCGCCCGTCCCCGCCTGGTTCCTCAGCGCACCGGTGAAGAAGGCGTGGATGTCACCGGTGACGAGCACCATGTTGTCGAGCTTCGAGAGCTCCTCCAGCAGCTCCTCGCGCTTGTTGGGGAAGCCGTCCCAGTCCTCCGCGGAGAGCCGGAAGCGCTGCCGAAAGAGGGTAGGCAGGCTGTCCACGTGAGAGAGGTCCACGATGCGCGGCATGAAGGTGAAGCCATTGCCCCACACCTTCCAGGTGGCCTCGCTGCCGCGCAGCGTGGAGAGGAACCACGCCTCCTGCTCGGCGCCCATCAGCTGCTCGCTCGCGCCGCTCGTCTGCTGGTAGCGGAGCCGCGCGTAGGCATCGAACATCTCCTGCACCACCAGGTACCGTGAGCCTAGCTGACTGTAACGATCCATCTTCAGCATCAGGTGGAAGGCGTAGCCACGCGAGAGCCCCGGGGTCGCCTCGTCGATCAACGCCATGCTCGTCCCCGCGCTGTCGTTGATGGCGGTCACCTGTTGGTTGATGAAGGGCACGCTCACCAGGCCAGCGAACTGCGCGGCCTCATAGCCGGTCAGCGCGGCGTGCTCCGCCAAGAACGCCTGGTAAGCGCCGCCGTCGAAGCTCGCGATGTCGACGTAAGGCGAGGCGAGGCTCAGGTCGCTGCCTTGCGCCAGGAGTTGCTCCTCCGTCACCGCCACCTGCCCCGGGAACACATCCTCCGGCACCACGTGATCAGGCCGGTAGCGGCGGAGATCCGTCATCACCAGCTGGAGGTGCTTCCCGAAGCTGAAATCACGATAAATCGTGATATCCTCAGGGAAATTGACGCTGCGGTCGTACTCGAACTCGGGCGCGCCGCGGTAGTCCACCGGCATGTACTCGAACCAAGCTTGGTCCGCGTTCGAGCGCCGCTCGGGGGAGTCCTCGTCGCGATCCCCGTCGAAGTAGGTGGCGTGAGTGCCGTAACAATCGTCGGAGAACTCGTGATCGTCCCACACGGGGATCATCGGGAACAGCTCGTGCACGCGCTGCAAATCCTGATCGCCACGGTAGGTCTGGTAGAGCTCGCGGTAGTTGTCGAGCGAAGCCGCGGCGAAATACTCCTCCTCCGTGCCCTCGTTGAACGCGATGGCTCCCTGGGTGTCGCGGAAGGTCACCGCGCGGCCCGGCGCGGTGGTCTGAAACTGCGGGTCTGCGGTCGTCTCGTAGATGTAGTCGCCCAGGTGGATGAAGAAGTCCACGTCGCGCTCGGCCAGGTGCTTATACACATGGTAATACTTACCGTTGTAGTCCTGGCAGCTGGTCACGGCGAAGCGCACCGGCGCCTCGGAGCCCGCGCCGGGCGCCGTCTTGGTGCGCCCGGTGCGGCTCACGAAGGCCTCACCACCCTTTCGATAGATGAAGCGGTAGTAATAGTAAGCGCCCGGTTCTAACCCGGTGACGCGCGCCTTCACGCAGCCGTCGTGCGCCGCCTTGGCGGTGAGCGCCAAGTGCGGCCCGCCGCTCAGCGTCACCCGCTCACGGAAGGCCTCATCCTTCGCCACCTGGAGCTCGAGCGCCAGATCCCCATCTTGGTCAGGATCCATGACCCGCGTCCACAGGATGACGCTCTCCGGCCGCGGATCCCCCGAGCAGATCGACTGCGGGAAGAACGCCTCCCCTGGCGTGAGCGTCTCCCCTGCGCCGCCTCCCCCACCCCCATCGTCCGAGCTGCACCCCAGCCCCGACACCACACTCCCAGCCACCCCCAGCGAAATCCCCAAAAACGCGCGACGCTTCATCGCCCAGCTGTACCCCAGCCCCCGCTCAGCGCCAGAGCAGATCGACCGAAAGGCCGAACCTGCTCACGCTCCTATCCGTCCCCCATCATCCCCACGGTCCCCGGGATTTTTGGGGTTGGCTCACGCTGAGCGTCCCCGAGCCCACTCGCAGGGTACCCCGCGAGGCAACGAGTGACCCACCGCAACCGGAGGGGGCCTTCGCGGCCACCTCCCCCCATCGCTCGGTCAGCGCACCACGCTCACCCGTCAGCTTCACTACCTGAGGCACCCGGTCGCAATAGACAGGCCTTCGGTCACCGAAGCGCCGTTCATTTCGACCAGGCGCCTAAAGCGACGGAGAGCGTGCGCGAGACACGCGGTAGCGCTCCAAGATGCGTGAGCTCGCTTCGCGCACCTTCGCGGTCTCGAACAGGAGGCGGGCGCCGCAGGCGACCTCCACCTCCACCACGTCGCCCGCGGTGGTCAGCCGCTCCACCAGATCCGCGAGGTCACGCGGGGGCACGCCGTTCACGCGCCGCACCACCTCGTTGCTGTGATCCTCGTAGCCCATGGTCAGCTCATCTGCCAATATCTGAGTGAGCACCACCACCTCGCGCTGCGCTTCGGTGCGCACGCCGGAGTAGTAGTGGAACAGGAACTCCGGCGGCGCCTTGTCCCACCAGCGCGCCCAAGTCTCCAAGTAGCCACGACTGAGCGGCTGGAACACCAGGCCCCCATAGACGAAGTAGCGCGGCGACTCCTCGCAGGCGCTGCGCGAAACCAAGTAGCACTTCTCCTTGAGCTCGAGCGAGAGCTCACGCCGCTCGCCGCCGCGCATCACCGCGACCGCCAGCTGGTCACCCACGAAGTGATCGGCGAGCACCACCTCGAAACGGGTGCGCACCCGGTCGAGGTAACGGATGGTGCCGTTGTCCTCCACCTGGTAGCCGTCCACCTCGAGCAGCACGTCCCCCGGCTCGAGCACCCCATGGGCGCTGCCGCCAAACTCCGCGCCGAGCACCAGCACGCCGGTCTGCTCCGGGGAGAGCCCGCTCGCGCGCTTCAGCATCGGGTTCTCCAGGCTCTGGCTGCGCAGCGAGAGCGAGGGCACGTGCTGGCTGCGCCCCGCGCGGATCCCCTCGATGAAGCGGCGAATCAAGGTGACCGGCACCATCTCCCCCACGGCCTCTGCGTCCCTCAGCGTCTGGAACGCGATGCCCACCACTTTTCCTTCGTGGAAAACTGGACCGCCGCTGTTCCCCTCGTTGATGGCGGCGTCCACCGTCACCGCCAACAGGTACCGCTGCGAGTGGCTGTAGCGCTGCAGCTCGATGCGCGACACCACGCCCTCCGTGATGGACACCTCCTCACCCCCCACCGGGAAGCCCACCACGCTCACCCGATCGCGCAGCTGCGGCAGCTCACCCAGCTCGGCCACCGCGTGCTGCTTGGCGGCGAAGCGCGCGTCCTCCACCCGGAGCAGCGCCAAGTCCATGTCGTGGCTGATGCCGACGGGGCGCGCGACGTACTTGTTCGGGTCACTGACCTTCTGCACCTGAATGAAGTTGGCGTGAGCCACCACGTGGGCGCCCGTGAGCACGTGCTCGGAGTCGATGGTGACGCCCGAGCCAGTCGAGCTCATGGGGGTGCGCGCCTGCCAGGGCACGTCGTAATCCGGCGCTTGAGCGGTGGCGTAGATCCGGACGACAGAGGCCTCGAACATCGGCGCCGTATAGCACTCGCGGGCGCCGCTCGTCGAAGTGCACTACCCTCGGCGGGTGCCTCGGATGACCCTCCCGCTGCTCGCGCGGCGCTTCGCCAATCGCCTCCGCCGGGTGGGCAAGCCAGCGGTCGGCATCTGGCATCACCCTGCCTATCGCCTGCCGGTAGCGGCGGCGGAGGGGGTCTTGGGGATCGAGCCGCGACGCTCGAGCTTCGTGGTCAGCTACCTGCTCGACACCCGGGTCATCCATCCCAAGGCACTGCGAGAGCCAGAGCGGATCGGCTACGCCGAGCTCGGCCTGGTGCACACCCCGGAGCTGCTCGAGGCGCTCCACGATCCAGAGGACCTCGCGCGCACCTTCGCGGTGGATCCGAACGAGTTCCGGGTGGACGAGATCTTGCGCACCATCCGGCTCGCCTGCGGTGGCACCCTGGCGGCGACGGAGTGGGCGCTCACCGAGCGCGCGGCCGCCTTCAACCTGCTCGGTGGCTTCCACCACGCGGGGAAGAGCCGCGGCGCGGCGCTGTGCCCCGTGAACGACGTCGCGGTGGCGGTGGCGGTGCTGCGCACCCGCGGCTTCCGCGGGCGCGTGAACATCTTGGACTTGGACGCGCACCCACCCGACGGCACCGCCGAGTGTTTCCGCGGGGATCCACTGGTGTGGATCGGATCACTCTCCGGGACGGACTGGGGCAAGCTCGAAGGGGTGGACGAGACGGTGCTGCCGAGCGGCACCGGAGACGCCGAGTACCTGGCGGCGCTGAGCCCGCTGCTCTGTCGCATGCCCAAGGCGGAGCTCACCTTCGTGCTGGCGGGCGGCGACGTGCTGAAGGGCGACAAGATGGGCGGCCTCGCGCTCAGCTTGGAAGGCGCGCGGCAACGCGACCTCCTGGTGAGCTGGTACGTCGGGCAGACGCCGCAGGTGTGGTTGCCGGCAGGCGGTTACCACGCGGAATCTTGGAAGGTGCTCGCGGGCAGCGTGGTGGCGGTGGCGCTCGACTCGGAGACGCCGCTCGTCACCGGCTACCAGCCGCTCCGGAGCCGCTTCGCGCAGATCGGCCTGAGCCTCGACCGGAGCGAGCTCGAGGGCCTCGCGGATCTGACGCTGGCGGACATCTTGGGTGACCTGCGGGGCAGCCAGGGCACCCAGCGCTACCTCGGCTTTTACACGCGAGATGGCGTGGAGTACGCGCTCTCGCGCTACGGGGTGCTCGAGGAGCTGCGCCGCCTCGGCTACTCCCAGTTCGAGGTGAAACTCGACGGCGGGGGCAGCGGGGATAGGCTGCGGCTCTATGGTCAGGCTGACGGACAACGGTACCTGCTGGTGGAGTGCGTCGCCGATATAGATAGGAAAGACGACGTACTGTTCGTCAACTGGCTCATGCTGCAGAACCCGAGGGTGGGCTTCAGCGCCCGGCGACCGCGCCTGCCGGGGCAGGAGCACCCGGGGCTAGGCCTCGCCCACGAAGCGAGCGAGCTCTTGGTGCGCACCGCGGAGCGCCTCGGCCTCAAGGGCGTCGCGTTTCGACCCGCCTCTTATCACCTGGCCTACGCCGGGCGGCGCCAATCGAGCTTCGCCGACCCGGAGCGCCAGGGGCGCTTCGAGGCGCTGCAACGCGACCTCTCACACCTCACGCTGCTCGAGGCGAGTCGGCGCGTGGCGCAAGGTCACGTGCACCTGAACGGCGCTCCCTACACCTGGGAAGCCGACCTGATGATCCACTGGCTCACGCCGCTCGATGCTCACGACGGCAGCCCCAGCCGCGCCGAGCGCATCGCGAAGGCCAAGGCGGAGAGCCACTTCAGCGTCGTCACTCCCACGCTGAGCCCAGCGCGAGGCGCGCCGCCCACCGTCTAGTGAGCGCGCCGTGCTCAGCCACCCGGGCGCGGTGCCGTCCAACCAGCTCTTCAACGCTCCGAGTTGGCATTAGGTACTCTTCAAGGACGTGAGGATCCTCTAGTGAGGTCGAGGACCGTGACCCCAGCGCGACCCGGCGCACTAGCAGCGTCGAGTAGAGACGCACGTGGTGGGTCAGGAGGGAGTGAACCCCCTGCCCCCCTAGCTCCCTGAGCTCGGCGCCACCTGGGCGGTATTGCTGCTCCGCGTCGATGCGTGGAAAGATGGGCGCGTGGCGTACCCACCCCAATGGATCCTCGATGCGCTGGATGACCCTGTTTACCTCGAGGACGGAGAGGGTCAGGTGGTGCGCTGTAACCAAGCGCTGCTCGGGCTCCTCCAAGCCGAGTCGGCGCGCGTGGTGGGCTGGCCGAGCAGTCAGCTCGACATCCCAACTGGGCACCAGGCCGAGCATCGTCAGCTCAGCTCGCCTAGTGGCATCCCCTTCACCTGGGTCACGCTCAAGCGCGAGCTGCCCTCCATCGAAGCGCTCCAGGGTCGAGCCAAGGAGCTCGAGGCGAGCGAGCGTCAGCTCGCCGAGCTGCTGTCCCGTCAGCGCACCGTACAACAAGCGCAGCGCCTGGAATCAGTAGGTCAACTGACGGGCGGCATCGCGCACGACTTCAACAACCTGCTCGCGGTGATCACCGGCTGCCTGGAGCTGCTCAAGGTGCGCGCCCAGGGCAACCCGCCGGTGCTCGACCTCGCCGATCGCGCGCTCACCGCGGCGGAGCGCGGCGCAGCGCTGATCCAGCGCCTGCTAGCGTTCTCGCGCCGACAGATGCTGAGCCCCGAGCCCACCAACGTGAACGCGATGATCCTCGAGATGCTCGATCTCTCGCGGCGGAGCCTCGCCGAGCACATCGAGATCGAGACCGAGCTGTGCGACGAGCCGTGGCTGGTGCTCGTGGATCCGAGCCAGCTCGAGAACGCCATCTTGAACCTGGTGATCAACGCGCGCGACGCGATGCCGGACGGCGGCATCCTGATGATCTCCACCGCGAAGGTGGAGCTCGACGCACCCGACGATGGCCTGATGGCGGGCGATTACCTGCGCGTCACCGTCTCGGACACCGGCACTGGGATCGGCAGCGAGCACCTCGGGCGCGTCTTCGAGCCGTTCTACACCACCAAAGAGACGGGTCGCGGCAGCGGCCTGGGCCTCAGCATGGTGTACGGATTCGTCAAGCAATCTCACGGCACCGTCCGCATCGAGAGCGAGCCGAACCGCGGCACCACGGTGCACCTCTTCCTTCCGCGCGCGGGCGGCGCGCGCTCGATCGAACCACGCTCCCTCGGAGAACAGCCGCTCGGGCGCCGCGAGGTCGTACTGGTGGTGGAGGATGACGACGCCGTGCGGAGCACCGTCGTCTCCGTGCTGGAGGAGCTCGACTACCGCGTGATCTCGGCGTCGTCCGCGGCGGAGGCGCTGGAGATCTTGGAGCTTCACGCGAGCATCGATCTGCTGCTGACCGACGTGGTGCTCGGGGGGACCGCGTCTGGTCCAGAGCTGGCTCAGCGAGCCCAGCAAGGCCGCGCGGGTCTCCGGGTCGCCTTCATGACGGGCTACGCGGATCAGCACTTGAGTCAGGTGGGGCGCGACGCACGCGTGCTCAAGAAGCCATTCCGTGCGCCAGAGCTCGCGCGGTTCCTGCGGTCGGCGTTGGAAGGGTGACGAACGACACCGACACCAGCACACGATGAGGTAGGCAGGATGAGGTGGGCGACGTGACCTCCCTGAGGGCGGTGCGCCACGTCTGGACCCGAGCCGCTCGGGCGTGTTCTCATCAGACGAACACATGGCGCGCATCCCCAGAGACACTTCTGATTGGCCCATCGTGTACGTCACGTGGCCATCGCGGCCCATCGACGATGATGACGTGGAGCTCTTCTTGAAGGAGAGCCTGGAGGAGCTCGAGCGCGGTACCCATGTCTCGATTCACCTCTCGGAGGGTGGCAGCGGGCTGCGCGCCAAGCAGCGCCGCCGCGTCGCGGAGTGGATGCTCGAGCACCATGAGCTGATCGGGCAGCGGATTTTGGGCGCGGCCGTCGTCGTCAGGAACCCCGTGCTGCGCGCGATGGTCACGGCGGTCAACTGGATGGCGCCGCCCCCCTACCCGCAGCACCTGTTCGCCGAGCAGCACGAGGCGCGCGCGTGGGTCGAGGGGCAGCTCACGGCGGCGGGGATCCCATTACCGACTCGTCAGCGCTCCGCGTCACCGCGCTAGCTCCATCATGCCCGCGGAGCCCCGCACCCTCGTCGGCATCGACCTCGGCACCACTCACACGGTGGTGGCTTACGCGCGCCTCACGGGTCGCGCCGGGCCGCCGCCCATCGAGCTGTTCCGCGTCCCGCAGCTGATCGGCCGCGGAGAAGTCGCCGCGCGCGATCTGTTCCCTTCGTTCCTCTACGCCCCGCTCCCGGAGGAGCCATTCGAAGACCGCTGGGGCGACGCGCCGTGGGTCACTGGGGAGCTCGCGCGCGACCGCGGCGCGGAGGTGCCCGGTCGACAGATCGCCTCACCGAAGAGCTGGCTGAGCCACACGCGCGTGGATCGGCGCGCGCCCATCTTACCGTGGGGAACCGACACGGAGGGGCTCCCGCGGCTGTCTCCAGTGGAGGCCAGCGCGCGCCTCCTGCGCCACATCCACGCGGCGTGGGACGCGGCTCACCCGGAGCTCCCGCTCGCGGAGCAGCAGGTCATCCTCACGGTGCCGGCCAGCTTCGATCAAGCGGCGCGCGAGCTCACCCTCACCGCAGCGCGCGACGCGGGCCTCAGGGTGCGCCTCTTGGAGGAGCCTCAAGCCGCGTTCTACGCTTACCTGACGGACCGTGGATTCAGTGAGCTGAGCGCGCTGGTCCAGGGGGAAGAGCCGCGCGTGGTGCTGGTGTGCGACGTGGGGGGCGGCACCACGGACTTGACGCTGGTAGAAATCCGCAGGGAAACTGATGGAGCGCCTGGTGACCAAGGCGCTGACGGTGCTGGCGCGAGCCGTGAGCCGCGCTTCGGCCTCGAGCGCGTGGCGGTGGGGAGCCACCTGCTGCTCGGCGGCGACAACCTCGACCTCGCCCTGGCGCACCTCATCGAGCGCCGCATGAGCGACGAGTCGCTCGATCCGCAGCGCTTCGCTCAGCTGGTCGCGACTTGCCGCGCGGCCAAGGAGCGGCTGCTCTCGGCGGACGCGCCAGAGCAAGTCACGGTGCGGCTCTTGGGGCGCGGCGCGGCGCTCCTCAGCGGGGGGCTCAGCGCCTCGCTCAGCCGCGAGGAGGTCGTCAGTTTATTGGACGATGGTTTCCTCCCGGAGTCCACGCTGGACGCGCGCCCGCGGCGCGCGCGGGGGGGCCTGGTGGCCTTCGGGCTCCCCTTCGAGGCCGATCCCGCGATCACCCATCACCTCGCGTGGTTCCTCTCGCGCCACCGAGGCGAGCGCGCGCTGCCCAGCGCGGTCTTGTATAACGGCGGCTTGTTTCGCGCGGCGCGCGCGCGCGAGCGCCTGACGGGGCTGCTCGAGCGCTGGTCCGGCGCACCCGTCACGGCGCTCACGGAGAGCGACCCGGAGCGCGCCGTGGCGCGCGGCGCCGTGGCCTTTGGCCTCGCGCTCCGCGGCCTGGGGCCGAAGATCGGCGGTGGATCGCCGCGCGGCTACTACATCGGCGTGGCGGCGGGGCGCGGAGAGCGGCGCGCGGTGTGCGTGGTGCCTCAGGGCGCGGAGGAGGGCCAGGAGTACCGCGCCGACTCGCTGCCGCTGCGCTTGCTCCTGGGGAGGGCGGCGCGCTTCGAGCTCCACACATCAGACAGCTCGGCTGCGGATCTGCCGGGCAGCGTGGTCACGCTGGACGACGAGCGCTTCACGCGCCTGCCCCGCGTTGCGAGCCGCTTCGATGAGGGCGTGAGCGGCGAGATCCCGGTGGCGCTGGTCGGTGAGCTCACGCCGCTCGGTACCCTCGAGCTCGCCTGCGTGGAGCAGCTCCCGGCGGGCGCGCCCGCCGGCGCCGAGCGGCGCTTCGCGCTGGCCTTCGACCTGCGCGGCGACGACGCCGAGCCACCCGAACAGGGCGCACCCTCCGAGCGCGGCGCCCAGCCGCGCACCTCGGAGCCGCCGCGCTCCATCGCTGCTCCCCCGGAGGCGAGCCTGCTGCGCGCCGTCGATCTCATCGACCGCGTGTACGGCAAGCGGCGCGCGGACGTGAAGCCGCGCGAGGTAAAGGACCTGGTGCGCGAGCTGGAGCGCACGCTAGGCGAGCGCCGCGGCTGGTCGGTCGCGACGAATCGTCGCCTGTACGACGCGCTGCTGGTGGACCCAGCCGCGCGCCGGCGCAGCGCCGATCACGAGCGCGTGTTCTGGCTACTGGCTGGCTTCACCCTGCGCCCCGGCGTCGGCTACCCGGGCGACAACGCGCGCGCCGAGCGCCTCGCGCTGCTGATCGGCGAGGCACTCACTTTCCATACGGAAAGTCGTAACTGGCAGGCGCTGTGGGTCGCGCTGCGACGCGTCGCGGCGGGGCTCTCGGAGCCCGCTCAGCTCACGATCCGCGATCTGATCGACCCCTTCCTCGCCCCGCCCGACGCGAAGCTCCGGCGCCCCAAGAAGCTGAAGCCCACCCACCCGACCGAGATGCTCGAGCTGGCCTCGAGCCTCGAGCGGCTACCCGCAGCGCGCCGCGCCGAGCTGGGCGCTTGGGTGCTCGAGCGCACCTGGACCGATCGCGATCCACGGCTGTGGGAGGCCCTGGCGCGCATCGGCGCGCGCAACCCCACTTACGCGAGCGCGCACCATGTGGTCCCGACGCGCACCGTCGAGCGCTGGTTCGATCACGTGCTGCAAGAGCGCTGGGAAGAGGTCCCGAGCGCCGCCATCTGCGCCGTGAGCCTCGCGCGCGTCACGGAAGATCGCACCCGTGATCTCAGCGAGGCGGTGCGCGAGGGGGTGGTCCGGCGGCTGACCAAGGCTGCCCAAGGGGGCATGCCCATCGAGGTCACACGCCTCGACGAGTGGGCGCGCGCGCTGCGCGAGTTCGTGCCCCTGAGCGACGCCGATCGCGCGCAGTTCTTCGGTGAGGAGCTCCCCGAAGGGCTGCGCCTCGAGGCCATGTAGCGCGCTGATCCGTCACGAAGCCGCTCGGAGCGGTGCCGGCCAACCCCCCCACCAAACTCCTCCTGAATCCATGACGTCGAGGGAACCGAAGGTGGCGGAGCGAGCCACGTAGCGCGCCGATCCGTCGCGGGTCATGCTGCGCCCGTGACCGCACCGCCTCACGCCGCCTGGCTCGTCGACTTGGATGGGACGCTGTACGCCCCACTGCCGGTGAAGCTGCTGATGGGCCTCAGCGTGCTCTGCTTCGGGCTACGGCACGCGAAGCTGCTGCGGCAGTTCCGCCGCGAGCACGAGGTGCTTCGCGAGACGATGACCGAGAGCGTGGAAGATCCTTTCGCGCTCCAGCTCGCGCGCACCGCCGAGAAGCTAGGACGCCCAACTGACGAAGTGGAGCGCGTCGTGCGCACCTGGATGCTGGAGCGCCCCTTGCCTTTCGTGCGACGGTTTCGCCGCGCGGCGCTGCTCAACGAGATCGAGCGCTACCGCGCAGGGGGCGGGAAGACGGCGCTGGTGAGCGACTACCCCGCGCGGGGGAAGCTCGCGGCGCTCGGCGCCGAGCGGCTGTTCGACGTGGTGGTCGCGAGCGGCGAGCCTGGCGGGCCCGGGCGCTTGAAGCCGTGGCCTGATGGCTATTTGAAGGCGGCGGAGGCGCTGGGCATCGCTCCCTCCGAGTGCCTGGTGATTGGGGATCGGGCGGACGCCGATGGGCTCGCTGCCTCTCAGGCAGGCATGACGTTTCGTCATGTGGCCGCACAAGAGCGTCGCTCGGCTGGCCGGACGGTCACTCGCTCGGCGCACACGCCGCAGCCGCACAAGCAGAGACCCTGAGGCAATCGTCACGTGGCGTCCGGGGTCACCAGCAAGCCCAGCGCGATGCGCGCCGAGCGTAGTCGTTCCCGCCGCCAAGGAGTTGGGATACGCTCCGATCCTGACACCCATGCACCCCCTGCTCGCCGCCCAGCTGCAGCTCACCCTCGCTGGGGCAACACCACCAGGGGACGCGTGGTGGCAGCGCTTCGTAGAGCAAGTTAGTGCGGCTTACTACCAGGCGGAGGCGGAGCGTGAGGAGTTGAAGCGCGCGCTCGACGAGAGCGAACGCGGCCGCGCGGAGCAGGCGAGCCAGCTGAGTCATGAGCTCGAACAGCGGACCGAATTCGAGCAGGCGCTGGCGGACAGCCGCGCGGAGCTCCACGAGGTGCTCGCGGCGATGCCCGATCAAGTGTGGCTCGTGGAGGCCGATGGCACCCTCGTCGACCCGAGGCCACGGGTCCCCACCCTCGAGGTGAGCGAGCTGATGGCGGCGCTGTGCGAGTCAGGGGAGCTCGACGCAGCCTGCAAGCGCGCGCGACATGAGGGCGCCCTCGTCAAGTGGGAGTTCCCGGCGACGGTGGACGGGCGGCGTGGCCTGTATGAGGCGCGCTGCGTGCCACACCCGAACAGCCGCGGCATCGTGCTGGTGCGCGACCTGACGGAGCTTGCTGGTGCCGGGCCGCTCGCGCCCGGGCCACGCCACCCAGCGGCCGCCCTGGCGCGGGTGCTGATCGTCGACGACGAGGCCGACGTTGGCCGCGCCATGCGCCGCTCACTGATCGGCCGCTACCACATCACCCTCACGCGTTCCGGTGTGGAAACACTGGAGCTGTTTCGAGATCAGCGCTTCGATCTGGTGATCTGCGACCTGATGATGCCCGAGATGAGCGGGATGGATCTGCTAGACCACGCAGCGCGGCGCTACCCGGAGCAGGCGACGCGCTTCGTGTTCATGACGGGCGGCGCCTTCTCCGACACAGGCAAGCGCTTCCTCGGCCAGCTCACCACGGAGTACCTGAAGAAGCCCTTCGATCAGGGGCAGCTCCGCGACTTCATCGCCCAACACCTCGAACGGCTCGGCCCGCTGACCGCGATCGAATGACAGCCTGTCGAACGTGGAGGAATGACAGCCTGAGCTGACCATCCTGGTGCGCGAAGGGGGCTACGAGGTGAAGCAGATGGATCGGGGGGTTGGGGTTTGGCAGCGCGCTACCTCCACCGAACCTAACAGCGCACCTGACCACCACGAAGAGCGCCGCTCGCCCGCGCCCAGCCCACCGCCGTTCAGGCAGCTAAACTGACTGCACGCGCCAGCGCCGCCAGGCACCTAAGGCAACTTGTAACGAACGCCGCTCGGCGTGTCCTCGAACTGCACCCCGAGCGCCTTGAGCCCATCGCGGATGGCGTCCGCCGCGGCGAAATCCCGCGCTTTACGCGCCGCGTGACGCGCCAGCGCCACCCGCTTCAAATCCTCCACGCTGAGCGCCCCCGCCGCGAGCAGCTCGAGCGCCACGGCGGGCGCTGGGGCGCTCCCGACCTGCGCCTCCAGCTCCTCCTTCGCGATCACCCCGGATTGCCCCGCGCGCAGCACGCCGAGCACCGCGTCGCAAGCCGTGAGCGCAGCGAGCGCGCGCGTGGCCGCTCGGCCCGTGGGCTTCAGGCGATTCACGTGCCCCACGAAGTCGAACACGTGCGCGAGCGCGGCCGAAGCGTTCAAGTCGTCATCCAGCGCTGCGCCAAAGCCCTCCTCGAGCGCCGCGGTGACGCGCTCCATCTCCTCGATCAGCTCGGGCGCCGCTGGCGCTGGCTCACCCTCCACCAAGAGGTCGTGGCAGTTCTGGAGCCGCGCGATCGAGGCGCGCGCGGCGTCCAACCCCTCCAGCGTGAAGTTCATGGGCTGGCGGTAGTGGTTCGCGAGCAAGAGGTAGCGCACCTCGCGCGGGCTGTAGCCGCGCTCCGTGAGGTCCGCGAGGGTGTAGAGCGTGCCCTCGCTCTTGCTCATCTTGCGGCCGTTCACCAGCAGGTGGCGCGCGTGCATCCAGTGGCGCGCGTACTCGGCGCCGGTCGCGCCCACCGCCTGCGCCACCTCACACTCGTGGTGCGGGAAGATGTTGTCCTCGCCCCCGGTGTGGATGTCGAACACCTCACCCAGGTAGCGTGAGCTCATGGCGGAGCACTCGATGTGCCAGCCGGGGAAGCCCTTGCCGATGCGTGGGTCGAGCGCCGGTCGCTCCTTCGCTCCGGACGAAGACAGATACCCTGACCAAGTACCATCGCTGTGCGGGTCCCACTGCATCAGGTGCCCCGCGTCGGTTTTCCACAAGGCAAAATCCGCCGGGTGCCGCTTCAGCTGGTTCACCTCGACCCGCGCGCCGGCCTCCAAGTCCTCAACCACCTTGCCGCTCAGCGCGCCATAGGCTGGGAAGCTCGAGATGTCGTAGTAGACCTCGCCGCTGTTCTCCGGGATGTAAGCGTGGCCGCGATCCAAGAGCTGCTGGATCTGCACCAGCATCTCCGGGATGTGGTCGGTGGCGCGGGGGTAGCGCTCGGCGTCCTTCACGCCCAGCGCCCTCCTATCCGCATGGAAACCGTCTTCGAAGTGGCGCGCCACCTTGAAGGGATCCCAGCCGAGCTCGCGCGCCGTCTTCTGGAGCTTGTCCTCTCCCCCCGCGTCGGCGCGGTTGTCCTCCGTCAGGTGACCCACGTCGGTGATGTTCATCACCTGGGTCACCTGGTAGCCGCGGTACTCGAAGTAGCGCCGCAGCAAGTCCGCGAACAAGAACGAGCGGAAGTTGCCGATGTGCGCCGTCGAGTAAACGGTGGGCCCGCAGTTGTAGATCGAGACGCGCGAAGGCTTCGTGGGGGTGAACTCGATCTGCTGCTTGAGCCGCGTGTCATAAAGCAAGAAGGCCATCGCGGCCGGTTTCTAGCTGATATGGCGCGATGTGGCGAGGACGCAGCTCGCGGCGCGTCATGTGGCGGTGCCGTCTAACCCCCCAAAATTAAGAGGACGAGCAGGCTCTTGAGCTGGCGCTTCGGCGACGCTTGGCACCGAGCGCCTAAGGGGGTGTCGGAAGGTCAGGCGCTGGCAGCGAGGCCGAGCCGCGGCGACCACGCCGTCACGCGGTTGCGGCCGCCGTGCTTCGAGGCGTACAGCGCTTCGTCCGTGGCCTTGAACAAGGACTCCCAGTCCCGACCCGCAGCGGGGAAGGTGGCGACGCCGACCGAGCAAGTGCAGCAGAGCGCCTCACCATTGGCGTGGAAGGTGGTCGCCTCCACCTCCGCGCGCACGCGCTCCGCCAGCAGCAGCGCACCCGCGCTGTCCGTCTCCTCGCACACCACCACGAACTCCTCCCCACCAAAGCGCCCCACCGCGTCCACGTCGCGCTTCTGCCGCCGCAAGATGGCGCCGAGCCCCTTGATCACGATGTCGCCCACGTCGTGACCGTAAGTGTCATTGACCTTCTTGAAGAAGTCCACATCGCACACCAGCACGCTGAGCGGCTTGTCGAAGCGCGCCGCCTTGCGGATCATGTGGCGCGCGGTGTCTACCAGCGCGCGCTTGTTGAGCAGCCCGGTCATGCCATCCGTGGTGGCCAAGTCTTCCAGGCGCTTGAGCATCCGCGCGTTGGCCAAGCTCACGGCGATGTGGCTCGCCAGCACCTCGAGCGTGGTGCGCGCGTCGTCTCGGAACGCGTTCGGCTGACGCGAGCCCAGCACCAAGGTGCCGAGCGCGCGATCGTGCACGAGCAGCGGCAGCACGATGAGCGACGGCATCTCGGGCGGCGTGAGGTCAGGGCTGAACACCAACTGCCGCTTCGGGTCGTACTGACCGCGGTAAGGCAGCGGGTGGTGATTCTCGGTGACCATCCCCACGAGGCCCGCGTTGTGCCGGAAGCGCTGGCCGAGCAGCGCCTGCCCGCCCGCGCCGCTCACCGCGCAGATCTCGTGCTCCCCCGTGCCACGATGGTGCAGCGTGACCGCCGCGAAATCGAAGCTCGCGAACTCACGCGCGCTCGAGACCCCGTGCTCGATCACCTGCGCCTCGGTGGTCGCCTGCGAGAGCAGCTCCGCCGCGCGGTAGAGCTTGCCCTGCTGCACCTTGGCGCGCTCGAGCTGGATGAACACCCGCTCGTTTTGGATCGAGCGGTTGAAGAAGTGCGTCGCCTCGAGCAGCCAGCTCTCCTCCTCCTGTGTGAACGGCTGCTTCTCCGCGCGATCCACCACCAGCATCCCGCGCGGCTGCCCGTGCTCCAAGACGGGCACCGCCGCCGCCGCGCCGACCTGCGGCACGATCGCGTAGTAAGGCAGGTGACGCCCCGCCTTGGGCCCGCTCAAGCTGACCGGCGCGCCGCGACTGAAGGCCGCGGCGAACAGCCCCTCGCGCGCCGAGAACGGCCCCGGGTCGATGTTCTGGGCGGAGGTGGAGATCTCATGGATGCGCAGCTTCTCCCCCGGCGCATCCAGCCACAAAAGCACCGCGGTGCGCGCGCGCAGCGAGCCGCGCAGGAGCTCCAAGGCGAAGCTGAACACCTGGTGGATCTCCTCCACCCCTGAGCGCACCAGGCGCTCCTCGTCGGCCTCCGGCGCTCCGGGGCGAATCGAAGCGCGCTCCGACTTGGGATCACGCGTGGAGCTCGGCGGCCCCAGCAGGCGGTAGGTGCGCGCCGCCTCCCGCACCTTGTCGAGCTCGGAGTCGATGTGGGCGCGCGACAAGCGCCGCACCCGAGAAATTTCCGCCCGGAAAACTACCGCGTTCACCGAAGCGAACGCGAGGATCAGCGCGGCGTGACCCCAGTGCCCGATGAGCGCCGGAGCGCCCTGGGTGATCGTCACCCAGGCTGCCTCCAGCCCCAGCGTGAACGCCACCACCAACACGGCCGCGAGCGGCCGGGCGAAGGCCGCCGCCAGCATCATCAGCACGTAGACCGCCGGGTAGCTCGCCCCGCTGAGGTCCCCGTCCAGGTGCAGGATGACGCCGAACGCCAGCACCACCAGGTGCGCGAACACCTCCACGTCGAGGCGCCACGCCTCCTCGGGAGTCAGCCTCCCGAACCTCCTCAGCACCCGCACGCCGAGCGACGCACCGAGCGCCGTGAGCCCCAATAGGAGCCACCCCCAGCCGAGCGGCTCACCCTCCGCACGGGAGGCTTCGCTGTAGAGCAGCGCCGCGCCAAACCCCAAGCTCAAGAAGAGCCCCACGGAGCGAGCCAGAGCATGCTGTGCGGCCAACGCAGCCCGAACCAGAGGATCCATAACGGTGTCTGGCGGCTATCAGAAGCGCCCTGGGCGGGCCTACTTTATGGCTCGCGCGCGCTCTTCGAGTAGCTCCATCAGA
>JAHBVY010000018.1 GCA_019637265.1 Polyangiaceae bacterium
TCTACACCTGGCTGCTCATCGACCCCATCCGCTCCGCCGTGGCCCGGCTCGCGCGGGATCGAGCATGAGACGGACAACTCGCCCTCAAAGTGGGCGGAGAGCGAGCCGGGCGTCACTTCGACATCACCCACGATCCTGCCCTTCGAGAGGGTGGCGCGAAGTGAACCACTCGTCGCCTCTTCGATGACCTGGTGCGAGGCGTGTAGGGTCAGGTTCCCGACGCCATCTGCGATGGGCCGGTCTCCTAGCTCAATGTCGAGGGTGCCTTGGACTACTTGGTCCATCGGGAGCCACGCGATGGTCGCCCACATCTCCCCTTCGGCCTGACCAGACACACCCAGCTGCAGGTTCTGTTTGGACCCCATGGCCACGTCGAGCCCCGCCGGAAACACGCTCTCAAAGCGCCTATCCGCCGTTTGGATGACCAGGCGCGTCTCAGGGGGTAAGATGCCGGTGTCAGTCCTGTCGCTTTCACTGCAGCCCACGACGCCAGCGAGGACAAGCGAGAGCGTGAGGGTCGCCGCGAAGTGAGGTGAGGTCCTGTTGGAGGTCATGGCAGGCGTCCTTGCCTTAGAATCCGCTAAAGTTGGTGTGCTTGACGAGCACGGGGTAGCAGACACAAGGCGCGTGTCGGCTACTTTGTCAACGCCTTGAAGGGTTGACAGCCAGGTGAAGCGAAGTCCTCGTCGATGACGAGCGCCTCCCCACCTCCGGTGGCGGGCTCTGCTCGCGGGATCCAACACGAGATGCTGAGGTCACCCTCGAAGTGGCCTGAGAAGGAGGCAGGCGTCGCCTCCACGCTGCCCACGATCCTACCCTTGGAGATAGTGGCGCGAAGCGAGCCGCTGGTCACCCACTCAAGGACCTGATCGGACTCATGGAGATTCAGGATCCCCGCTCCGGTCGTGATCGCTTGCCTGGACAGCGGCACGTCGATCTCCCCGCGAGCTGCCTGATCCGCGGTGAGCCGCACGAGCGCCGCCCACGTCACTCCTTGAGAGGTGCCAGTTACGCCGAGTTCAAGAACAGGTTCTGTGCCAAGGTATAGGTCGAGCGGCGCGGGGGTGATGCTCTCGAAGCGTTGATCGGCTGTTTGGATGACGACACGCGTCTCTGCGGGCAGTTCGTCGCCGGCCTTGTCGCTTTCATTGCAACCCACGACGCTAGCGAGGACGAGCCAGGACAGAACACTCAATCTGGGTGATGTTGACATGCGCATGGTGATCTCCTTTAACACTCAATTTTGATAGACAGTGGCCCCCGGACGACGTTGTCGGACTCGTTGAACTCGCTGATCGCGTTGGCGGTATCAATCTCCCAGAAGAACCAATAGGTCCCGTGCGGGAATAGTGGCAGGATCGATATGGCCGCTGTTCCAGTGAACTGGTTGCCCGCGTTGACCGTTACAGTATCGGTGAAAACGTTTACGCCAGGCCCCGGTGACGGTGTGTTCCGGATGTAGATACGAAACCCAGCGGTCCGGTTGCTGGATCCATTGTTTGCTATCGTATAGTTGAGGTAGACAGTTTGACCGTGACACACAGGTGCGGTGACATGGGAATTAGTTGTGATGATGTTCCCATTATGCAGTCTCTGTGCTGACACATAAAGATTAGTGCTGGAGCCACCATATAAGAAACGAGCGCCGTTTGCGTCATCGCCGTGTGGTAGCGTGGTGTTTCCGCCAGCTAATGGCCGCGGCGGGCTCGGTCGCATCATGTTAAACATATTGTCGGCGTGCTGCAGCCCAAGCGCATGGCCAAATTCATGTATGATAGTGCCTCGGCCCTGGCTGGACGGCAGACTCTCGTTCTCGGGAGAGTACGACAGGTCGTTGGCGAGCAGTACATCCGTCTCGATTATGGATTTCGTGCTCCACGACCAAGTGCACGAAGAATCATAGAAGCGTATCGCTAGACCGTTGTTGCCGCTGATATTGGCGCGGTCGACAAGGGCTGTCTGGCTGTCTCCATTGCCATGAGAGATGGTGCATCCTGCGTTGTACCACCAATTCCAGTCCATTCGATGGGTGATTTGCCACCATTGCCACCCGCCATTCCAATAGGCCCAGTCGGCATCGGACGTGTCTGGCATGCTGCACCGGTCTCGGTACATTCTGAAGGTGGAGTCCCACTTGACCGGCTTATTGTTGCAGGTCATGTAGGTATAGGCGTGCGCATCGGACGCGATTATAACTCCTGTGAGGATAGCAGCCAGTGCGAGGAGAGTAGGCTTGGGTTTGGGCATAGCGATCTCCTAGAATTCATGGGTGCGAGGCGCAGGGCGCTTAACTTCGACTTGGCGGAGGCTACGGTGGATTATAGCGTTACTTTGCTGAGTACTAGAGGAAGCTGGTCAGCAGGTGGCGCCAAACCCTCATCTGCAATGGGCTGGCGATGAACAGTGTGAGAGGAGCGTCAGCGTCGCCGTAGAGCGACATGCCAATACTAGCGGGAGGTAGGTCGCACGTCCCATCGCACGTCGGCAGGGGGCTCAAGGGTGAACTCATCGCCAAGCGGCCCTCCAGCCTTAAGCGTCGCGCGCACGGCTCCGCTGACGAACTGCGAGGCGCTGACAGCATTCTTGACCTCTGAGCTTGCCTCCGCAAGTTCCAGAGAAAATGCAGCCGGCCCCGGGACCTTCGCGAGCTTAGGGTCACTGGGCTCTTCGACGCTCTCAACCAGTAGCGAGGTTTGCCCGTACTGGATCCCGTCGGCGTCGAAACGCAACACTGGCAGGCCGTCCGGGTTGAGGACGATGGTCTTCTCTTTCGTTTGCTCGAGGCGGAACGCGAGCCGGGCCCAGATGGCCGTGTACATCGATGCGCTGCGCCCGAAGAACAGCACGTACCGAGCTCCGGTTGCGAGCTCTGGGAGCTCCGTGACCTCCACGTAGCGGCCGTCTGGGAGCGAGCCGCCCAGCTGGGAGAAGGTGTGCTTCGACGGAGGTCGGCCCGCGTGGACGGTGAGGTCTGACAACTTGACGAACAGCCGAGGGCCCAGCCTGTCGTCGAACTCGCTCCAGGTGGACTCGATGGTGGCTTCTACGATCGAGGTGACACCAGCCAGTGGGTGAGGGGCGACGCGGGTCGGCAGCAAGCTCTCGTCGACGGTGGTGGGCTTCGACGCGGGGCCTGATTCGGCGCTGCTGAGCGCAGCCGTGGCCACTGACGGGGCGGCTTCTGGCGGTTCCGCCGTTTCCGAGCAGGCGACGACTAGCGAGAGCGTGAAGGCCGATGCGAATAGAGGTGAGAAGGTCCTGGTGGTGGTCACGGGAGGCGCCCCTTTCTTAGAATCCGCCGAAAGTCGGTGTGCCTGGCAGGATGATAGCAGGCAACGAATTAGAATCAACAGACATGGAGGCGTGCGACAGTATGGCGCGGGGCGGTGATATATCGAGTATTTGCGGGGAATTGGCGTGTGATTCGATGATGCGATGCGTCGTGGTGCTATGGCGGACGCTGGGCGAGCGGAACGCAGGTGTTCGCGTTTGGGGGTATTGAGGCTTTGAGCTTGACTTTTGATGCTAGTTTAGCTGACGCAACACAGATCACGTAGGGGCGGCCCCCCGTGGCCGCCCTCACCACACCCGCCGCCACCCAGGCGCGCCTGTGCCGGATGTGAGCTCTGAACGCCCACGTGGGAGCCTTGCAGCGCCCCAACGCGCTGAAATGCGTGTGGTGCACCCAGAATCGCCCGGGTGCCTGATGGACGGATCGTGCATGAGCTCATGCACGATCCGTTCAATCGCGCGTTGGGGCGCGCTCTATTAGCCGTGTGAACGTGCGCTGCGCGGCGCGGCACGGAACCTGCTCATGGCGCGGCATGTCGTCTCGCGGTGTGGTCCTGTCGGCTCGCGTCATCGCGCTTCGTGGAGGGTTCGCGCTCACGGTTTGGCTGCTTTCGCTGAGCGGGCTCGCGATCGGATGCAGCACGGCCGAAGCCGTGGAGAGCGATGCCAAACCCCCAAAAATCCAGGCGACCGATGGGGCCGCGCCGAGCACGGATGGAGTGACGCTGAACGAGGCGTCGCGGCGTTTCATCGAGACGGAGGCGTTCGAGGCGGCTGGCTCGCGCGCGGAGCTGCGATTGCCAGCGCGGGTGGTGTTCCGTGACGGCGCGGTGTCGAACGTCGGTGCGCCGCTCGCGGGGCGCGTGCTCGAGGTGCACGCGCAGGTGGGGGATCGCGTGGCGCAGGGCGCTCCGCTCGTCACCCTGGGGAGCCCTGACGCGGCCTCCGCGCGCGCGGCGCTCACGGCGGCTCGCGCGGCGCTCACGGCGGCGCGCGCCGCCGAGCAGCGCGCGGTGTCGATGCTCGAGCAGGGGGTGGGGACGGAGCGTGAGCGGCTCGACGCGGGGCTGCGCGTGGCGGAGCTCAGCGCGGAGCTGGCGCGAGCCAGGGCGACCGCCTCGCTGGTCGGCGCGGGCAGCGGCAGCAGCGTGGTGGTGCGCGCCGCGATGGACGGCACCGTCATCAGCCGCGCCGTCACCGTGGGCGCGGCGGTAGCGGACGCCGAAGAGCTGGTGCTGCTGGGCGATCCGAGCGCGCTGTGGGTCGAGGCGGACGTCTCCGAGCGTGACCTGTCGTTGATCCAAGTGGGTCAGCCCGCGACGCTGCGGGTGCCGGCGGTGCGTGACGCGCTCATCGGGGAGGTGGTGAGCGTCGGCGCGGTGGTGGACGCCGAGCGGCGCACGGCGCCGGTGCGCATCGCGCTGACGGAGCCTCCCCCGGTGCTGCGCCCCGGGATGTTTGGTGACGTACGCGTCTCGGTCGAGGTGGAGGGTGGCAGCGTGCCGACGCGCGCGGTGCTGATCAAAGATGGGCGAGATTACGTGGTGTACGTCGCCTCGGGAGAGGGCTTCCAGCGTCGCGCGGTGCGCCCTGGCGTGACCCTGAGCGGGCAGGTGCAGATCTTGGAGGGGATTTCACCGGGGGAGCAGGTGGTGGTGGCGGGCGCGCTGCTGCTCGACGCCGAGGCGGACCAGCTGCTCTGAGCGCCACCTCAACATTTCTACACGGCAATCGATGAAGCGGCACTCATGCTGGCTGCGCTCCTGAGGCTCTGCGCCGAGCGGCGCGTGGCGACCTTGCTGGTGACCTTGGTCATCGCTGTCTTCGGCGTCCGCGCCTACCTGAAGACGCCGGTGGAGGCCTTCCCCGACGTGACCAACCTGCAGGTCAACGTCATCGCGCAGCAGCCTGGGCTCGCGCCGCCGGAGATCGAGCGGCAGATCACGATCCCGCTCGAGCGCGAGCTGAACGGCCTGCCGAAGCTGGTCTCGATGCGCAGCGAGAGCTTGTTCGGGCTATCGCTCGTTTACCTGACGTTCGAGGATGGCGCGGATCCGTTCAAGTCGCGCGTCTTGGTGTCGGAGCGCATCGGCGGCGCGTCGCTGCCGGATGGCGTGCAGGCCGAGCTGGGCCCCGACGCGACGCCGCTCGGGCAGATCTATCAGTATCACCTGAGGAGCCCGCGCCACTCGCTCAGCGAGCTGCGCTCGGAGCAGGAGTGGGTGATCGCGCCCGCGCTCCGCCGCGTGGAGGGCGTGGCGGACGTGGTCACCCGCGGCGGCTTCCTGAAGGAGCTGCACGTGGAGGTGGATCCGACGCGGCTCATCGCCTTCGATCTGACGCTCGAGCAGGTAGAGGAGGCGATCACGCGCTCGAATCGCAACGCGGGTGGTGGGGTGCTGCCGCGCGGCGAGCAGCAGCTCGTGGTGCGCGGTGTGGGGGCGATGAGCAGCAGCGCTGACCTTGGTTCGGTGGTGCTCAAGCACCACGAGGGCACGCCGGTCACGCTCGCCGACATCGCGCGCGTGGTGCAGTCGCACACGCCCCGTCAGGGCACCGTCGGTTACGATCTGGAGGACGAAGCGGTGGCGGGCGCGGTGTTCATGCGCCGCGGCTCGAATCCATCGGACGTGCTCGAGGGCGTGCACCGCCTGGTGGAGGAGCTGAACGGCGGCGATCTCCCGGAGGGCATGCAGATTGTCCCGCTGTACGACCGCAGCGAATTGGTCGGGCAGACGCTCCAGACGGTGCACAAGAACCTGCTCGAGGCGGCGCTCTTGGTGGTGGGGGTGGTGTGGCTGTTCATTCGCAGCCTCAAGGGCTCGCTGATCGTCGCGAGCGTGATCCCGCTGTCGCTCTTGGTGGCGTTCATCGGGCTGTCGGCGATTGGGCTGCCCGCGAACCTGATCTCGATGGGCGCGATCGACTTCGGGATCTTGGTGGATGGCGGGGTCATCTTGGTCGAGAGCGTGATCCACCGCCTGCGCGCGGAGCAGCCGAAGACGCGCGGTGAGATGCTGAGCTTGGTGGTGCGCGCCGGGCTCGAGGTCGCGCGCCCCACCTTCTTCGCGATGACCATCATCATCGCCGCGCTGATCCCGGTGCTCACCCTCGAGCGGGTGGAGGGGCGCATCTTCCGGCCGCTCGGGCTCACCTACGGTTTTGCGCTGATCGGGGCGATGCTGCTCGCCTTCACCGTGGTCCCCGCCTTGTGCGCCCTGGTGATGCGGGTGAAGGACGGCCACGCGGAGGAGCCGCGCACGCTCGTCAAGCTACGCTCAGTTTATCTGACGAGTGTCGAGTGGCTGCTGCGGCGGCGCGTGCTCGGCGCCGCGCTCGGCCTCGCGCTGTTCACCGCGGCGGGCGTCACCGCCGCGCGCCTCGGCAGTGAGTTCCTGCCCGAGCTGGACGAGGGTGACATCCTCGTCTTCGTGGAGATGCCCTCCAGCATCTCGCTGGCGCGCGGCCAGGAGCTGCTGCGTGAGGCGCGCCAGCTGGCGCTCACGGTGCCCGAGGTGCAGGGCGTCGAGACGCGCCAGGGCCGCCCGGAGGACGGCACCGACAACGAGAGCGTGAACATGGCGGTGATGCCGGTGCGCCTCAAACCGCGCGCCGAGTGGGGCGCGCCGGACAAGGCGGCGATCGAGGCGGAGCTGCGCCGGCGCTTGGAGGTGATCCCAGGCGCGCGCTTCAACTTCTCTCAACCGATGAAGGACAGCGTGGAGGAGGCCATCAGCGGGGTGCGCGGCAAGGTGGTGCTCAAGATCTTCGGGACGGATTTGGAGGTGATGCGACAGGCGTTGCAAGAGGCGCTGGAGGTGATCGGGCGCATCCCGGGCGTGACGGATTTGTCGCTCTATCGCGATCGCAGCGTGCCCCAGCTGGAGATAGTGGCGGATCGCCCCGCGCTGGCGCGCGCGGGCATCGACATGAGCACGCTGCAAGACACCTTGGAGACATCGCTGGCGGGTCGCGTGGTGACGGAGATCTGGGAGGGGGAGCGCGCGGTGCCGGTGCGGCTCCGGCTGCCGCGCGAGGCGCGGGAAGATCTCACGCGCATCGGGGAGCTCTCGGTGACGGCGCCGAGCGGCGCGCGCATCCCGCTGGCCGACTTGACGACGATTCAGGTGGTGCCCGGGCGCGCCTCGATCAACCGCGAGGCGAACTCGCGCTCGCTCGCCTTGAAGTTCAACGTGGAGGGTCGCGACATGGGGTCGGTGGTCAAGGAGGCGATGAGCGCGGTCAAAGCCGACGTGGCGATCCCCGAGGGGTACCGCGTGACCTGGGGCGGCGAGTTCGAGAACCAACACCGGGCGATGAGCCGCTTGGCGGTGGTGGTGCCGCTCTCCCTCGCGGTGGTGTTCACGCTCCTGGTGATGGCGCTCGGCTCCGCGCGCAGCGCGCTGGTGGTGATGTGCGTGGTGCCGCTGTCGCTGACGGGCGGCGTGTTCGCCTTGGCGCTCACCGGGATCAACCTGTCCGTCAGCGCCGCTGTTGGGTTCATCGCGCTCCTGGGTCAGGTGTCGCTCGCGGCGCTGCTCGTGGTGGGGGCGGTGGACGAGCGGCGCCGCGCGGGGGATCCCATGAACACGGCGATCCTCGAGGGAGCTGGGCAGCGCTTCCGCGCGGTGCTGATGCTCGCGGCGCTGGCCATGCTGGGCCTGCTCCCGATGGCGATCTCCACCGGTGTCGGGAGCGAGACGCAGCGGCCGTTCGCGGTGGTGTTGATTGGCGGCATGGTGACCACGCTCGGCGTGGTGCTGCTGATACTGCCGCTCGTGTACCGCACGTTGGCGCGGCGCGATGGGCCGCCGGCGGGTGATGGTGGCGTTGAGGTGGCCGGCTCTGAAGTTGTTGGTGCTGAGCATGTAGCTAGCCGCGCGAGCGAGGCGTCATGAGCTGGCGTAAGGTCATCGTGACGAATCAAATGGCCCTCGCCGGCGTGGTGCTGCTGGTCGCGACGGCGCTCGCGCCGCCAGTCAGGGCGCAGACGCCCGGCGCCGCGCCTCCCAGCGCATCATCAGATGCCAAGCCCCGTTCGAGCGCACCATCAGGCACCCTGTCTGAAACACCAGAGACAGCAGGTGCCTCCACAGCGCAGCTCATCTCGCTGCGGCGCGCCCTGGCGCTCGCCGCGAGTCGCTCGCCGCGCCTGGCCACGGCGCGCTCGGAGGTGCCGGTGGCGCAGGCCGAGCTCACCTCCGCGGAGGCGCGCCCCAACCCCACCCTCAGCTACAGCGGCGCCTTCCACGTCACCGGCAATGACCCGGTGGACGGCACCCAGCACCAGCTGTTCGTCGAGCAGCCGCTGTGGACGAGCGGTCAGGTGAAAGGACGACGTGCGGCGGCTATTGCGGGCGTCGCGGCGGCGCGCGCGGAGGTGCTCATGACGGAGCACGAGCTGATGTCGGAGGTGCGGCGCGCCTTCGTCGAGCTGCTCGCGGCGCAGGCGCGCGCGGAGGTGCTCCGGAAGGCGCGGGGCGAGCTCGCTTCAGCGGCGCGGGTGGTCGCCGGGCGAGCGCGCGCAGGGGAGCTGCGGCAGTACGATGTGGCGCGCACCGAGGTGGAGGTGAGCCTGATGGAGACGGAGCTGGATCACGCGGAGGCCGAGCGAGCGGACGCGGCGGTGCGCCTCGCGGTGCTGCTCGGCGCGCCCGCGTTGGACCTGCGGGTCGAAGGCTCGCTCTCGCCGCTCCGCCTCGACGTGGCGGCGCTCGCCACCAAGCGGAGCGCAGCGAGCCATCCTCGAGTGCTCGCCGCGAGGGAGCGCGAGCGCGCCGCATCGAGCGGGGTTCGTGCAGCGGACGCGTCGGCGCGCATCGTGCCGAGCGTCGGCGCGGGCGCGCTGGTGAGCACTCATGGCTACGGCGCGGCGGCGCTGGTGAGCGTGTCGACGCCGCTCCCGCTGTTCGACACCGCTGAGGGGCCGCGGCGCCGAGCGCGCGCCGAGCACCAGCGTGAGCTGTTGGCGCGCCGCGAGGCGGAGCTCAGCACGCAAGGGGAGATCCACCGCGCCGCCAAGCTCCTCGAAGGTCGTCGCGCGGCGCTCGCGCGCTTCGATCGGTCGGTGAGCGCGAAGCTGCCAGAGCTTCGGCGCATGGCGGAGGCCTCCTACCTGGGCGGCCAGACCAGCATCGGGGAGCTGCTCGACGCGCTGTCGGCGACGCGGGAGCTCGCCCTGGCTCGCATCGAGCACCGCTTGCGGGTCAAGCTCGCGGAGGTGGAGCTGCTCGCTGCCGTGGGCCGCGTTCGCGAGTACCTATGAGGTCCCCGTGAAGATCGTTGGCTCCTCCGTAGCACCTCGCGCGCTCCGCGCCCTGGGTGCAGGAGCGTCGCTAGGTAAGCTGAGATGACCACCCCCGCTGCCGATCGAGTCGCCGCGGCGCATCGCCGCTTCGCCAAGGCGGCGCTGTCCATCTACGTCGCGGTCGCGACCATCGCGGTGGGGCTCTTGGTGGCGGGGCTCGTCACCGATCGGACTCACGACGAGGACCAGCTGAAGCACCAGCTCCTGCTCGAGACGCGCGTCCGCTCCCGCTTGCTCGCCGAGCACTTGGGGGGCCTCACGGCGGAGCTGGAGCGCCTGGCGCGGCGCGCGGAGGTGGACTTCAGTGACGAGACGCTGGGCCCCGAGCGCGCGCTGCTCGACGTGGCCCATGGTGAGAGCGAGCTGTTCGATCTCGGCATCGCCATCGTCGATCGTGAGGGTAAGGTGCTGTGGGCGGAGCCGCGTGAGTTTATTCCTCGAGGAAATGAGTTCGGGGATAGCCTCTGGTTTCAATCGCTGAAGCGCTCGCACCTGATCCAGGTGGTGCCGGTGGAGCCCGACGCGCAAGACGCGGCGCTCTTCTTGGTGGCCCCGGTGGTGCGCGACGGTGAGTTCACCGGGGCGCTGGTGGGCGGGCTCGATCTCGCGCACTCCCGCGCGGGCCTGCGGCTGGTGAGTCAGCCTGATGTGATCATGATCCTCGCGACGGCCAGCGGCGACGTCGTCTACCCCTCGGTGCCGCCGCCGTTCGCGCAGCGCCCCGCGTGGCGTGAGCTGTTCGCGGAGGAGCCGCGCTTCGGGCTCCACGAGCTCGACTTGGGTGGCAGCGAGGCGGTGGTGGCCTCCTCGCCGCTGCCCGGCGGGGAGCTGGTGCTCTTGGCGTTCGTGCCGGAGGACGCGCTGTTCGCCGCCATCAGCCAGCGCTTCACCTCGCGCTTGGTGCTCGGGGTGGGCGTCGCGGTGTTGCCGCTCGCGCTGCTCGTGGGGCTCTTGCTCCGGCTCCTGCGTCAGCTGGGGCCAGTGACGCGCCAGGTGGTGGCGGAGGAGCGCCTGCGTCGCACGGGTGAGGCGGTGAACGTCGTCGCGCATGAGGTGAGGAACTCGCTGAACGGGCTCAAGATGGGCCTCGATCTCGTGCTCCGGACCCCCAAGGAGCCGAGCCCGCGGGTGGTGTACCAGCTGAACGCCGAGATCGATCGGCTGGGGAGCTTCGCGCGGCAGCTGATGCTGTTCGCGAAGGAGCCGAAGCCAGCGCTCAGGAAGACTGACATGAGCGCGCTGGTCGATGAGTCGCTCCAGTGGGTGCGGGAGACCTGCGTGGAGCTGGGGGTGAAGCTTCGGGTGACGCGCCCGGAGGGCCCGCTCAGCCTCGAGGTGGACCCAGACATGATCCGCATCGTCATCTCCAACCTGGTGCTGAACGCGATCGACGCCGTGACGACGCAGGAGGGCGGCCCCCTCGAGATCGAGGTGCAGCTCGAGATCGGGGATCGGGGGTTTGGCTTGTCGGTGGAAGACAGCGGGCCAGGCGTCGCACCGGAGATCCGCGCGGATCTGTTCGAGCCCTTCGTGAGCGGTAAGCCTTCGGGCGTCGGTATTGGCCTCTCCATCTCGCGCCGCATCGCGCGCGCTCATGGCGGTGATTTGCGCCTGGCGCCGAGCTCACGCGGCGCGCGCTTCGAGCTTCAGCTACCTTCCGGGGCGCGATGAGAGCTGCGGTGTTGGTCGTCGATGATGAGCGCACCTTCCGCGTGATGGCGGAGGAGGCGCTGTCGGGAGAAGGGCTCACGGTGCGCACCGCCGCGAACCTGGCGCTCGCGCGGCGCGCGCTTGCGCGCGAGACGCCCGACGTGATGATCTTGGATCGTCGGCTACCGGATGGCGACGGCATCGAGCTGTTGTCGGAGCTCCGCGGCGGCCCCGTCACCATCATGGTGACGGCCTACGGCGACATCGACAGCGCGATCCAGGCGCTGCGCGCCGGCGCCGCCGAGTACCTGACCAAGCCGCTCTTGGTCGCGGACCTGATCGTCAAGGTGGAGCGCGCGCTCGAGCGGCGCGGCTTGAACGATCGCCTGGCGCTGGCCGAGAGCGCGCTGGTGCGGCCGCCGCTCACCGCGAGCACGAGCGCCGCGTATCGAGCCGTGGAGCGGCAGCTGACCCAAGTGTCCGCGAGCCCGCTCACGCCGGTGCTGATCACGGGTCCCTCGGGCGCGGGCAAACAGCGCGCCGCCGAGCTGCTCCACGGCCTCACCTACCGAGAGCAGGAGGGCGCGCCCTTCGTCGAGCTCAACTGCGCGGCGCTCCCGGCGGAGCTGGTGGAGAGCGAGCTGTTCGGCCATGAGCGCGGCGCCTTCACCGACGCCAAGACCACGCGCCGCGGCCTGGCGGAGCTTGCGAACCGCGGCACCCTGTTCCTGGACGAGGTGACGGAGCTCCCCGAGCGCGCCCAGGCGAAGCTGCTCAAATTCCTCGACACCATGACGCTCCGGCGCGTCGGCGGGGAGCGCTCCATCGAGGTCTCGCTCCGGGTGGTGGCGGCGAGCAACCAGGACGTCCCACAGGCGGTGCGCGACGGTCATTTCCGAGCGGATTTGTATCATCGCCTGAGCGTGTTCACCGTTGCGATGCCGCGCCTGTGCGATCGCAAGGGTGACATCATCCCACTCGCGGAGTCGTTCGTCGCCTTCTTCGCGGGGCGCTTGAAGAAGCGCACCCGGGGCCTCACGAAGGCCGCGGAGGAGCGCCTGCTACGCTACGATTTCCCAGGCAACGTGCGGGAGCTCCGCAACATCATGGAGCGCGCCGTGATCCTCGCGAGCGGCGCCGAGGTGGACGCCGCCGACGTGCTGCTCGGTGAGGCGCCGCCAGCGCCTGGCTCCCAGGAGTCTTTCTTCTGCGTGCAGCGCCTGGATGGCAAACCCCCACCCCCCCTCTCCGAGGTCGAGCAGGCGTACCTGAAGCGCGTGCTCCAGTACGCCGAGGGGAAGCGGGTGGAGGCGGCGCGCTTGCTTGGGATTTCGTACCCCGCCTTCTTGCGGCGCTTGCGTGAGTTTGGGCTCGACGTGGACGGCTCGTAGGCAGGCGCTGACCGGCGCGGCGGCCGGTGTCTCGGGTTCATGAACCTGGCATGAATCGGGCATGAATCGGGCATGAGTGGGCATGAATCGGCGCCGCTCTCCTCGTGAGTCCTTGCGCCGGTTCACGAACACCCTTCAGGATCGCCCTCGTGGTTCGCGTAGGTCACCTGGTTGGCGGCGTCGTGAGGTCTTCGGGCTGGCTCGTGGTGGTCGGGCTGATTTGCGCCTGGGTGCTCGCGCCGGCGTTCGCGTGGGCGCAGGCACCGAGCGCCATCCCGCCGGTGCCATCAGTCACGCTGCCGAGCGCGCCCGAGGCGCCGCTCGATCTGGATCGGCTCGAGCAGGATGGCGAGCTGCCTCCCGTCGCGCCGAGGCCGCCGCCCCCGCCGCCTCCGCCGCCCGAGCCCGAGCCCGAGCCGCCGCCCGAGCCCGAGCTGCCGCCCGACCTGGGGCCCCCGCCCGCGCCGGCGCCGCCTCCCTCCGCCTCGGCGGAGCCGCCGCCGCTGACCCCCGCGCAGGTCACCATCAAGGGGACCCCGGTGTTTCAGGTGCGCGTGCAGCGGGCGGGGAAGGATCCTGCGCAGCGCGCGCAGCTGGCGACCAAGGTGCTCGACGCCGGGTTCAAGGACCACACCGCGCGAGATATCCGCACGGAGAAGCGCCCGGAGGGGGTGATCGTGTTCTTCGCGGCGGAGCCCGTGATCTTGCTGACGGAGGCCGACGCGCGCGCCGCCGCGGAGGAGAGCCTCGAGGTCTACGTGGCGGGCGTCGCCGAGCGAGTTCGTCAGGTGCTCGAACAAGAGCAGCGCCGCAGCCAGATCGCGACCACCGTCTTCAGCTTCTCGCTGGTGGTGTTCTTCGGGCTGATCGCCATCTACCTCTTGCGTAAAACGGGCGAATTCCTGACCAAAGCGCGCGGCTGGTTGGAGGAGAACCAGGAGCGCGTCCCGGCCATCCGCCTGCAAGACATCGAGATCGTGAAGCCGGCGCTGTTTCGCTCCACGCTCGAGCTGGCGCTCTCGCTGATCCGGCGCCTGGCGCAGATAGGCATCATTTACACCTGGCTCGTGGTGGCGCTCTCGCTGTTCGAGCGCACCCGCGGCTACACGGAGAAGCTGACTGGCTTCGTGCTCACGCCGCTCTCCGCCTTGATGACGCGGGTGGCCACCTCCTTGCCGCTCTTGCTCGTCGCCATCACGGCGGCGATCGCGGTGGCGCTCCTGGTGCGCTTCGTGGGGCTCTTTTTCGAGAGCGTGGAGCGCGGTGAGAGCGAGCTCGAGTGGCTGCAGCCCGACCTCGCGCGCCCGACCAGCATCTTGATCCGCGCGGGCATCGTGGTGGCGACGCTCACCTTCGCCGCGCCGGTGGTTACGGGCGATCCGGACGGCGCGCTGTCCAAGGCGGGCGCGGTGGCGGTGGCGGCGCTCTCGCTCTCGGCGGTGCCGGTGCTCTCCTCGGCGGCGGCGGGCGTCATCACGGTGTTCGGGCGCCGGCTCCGGGTGGGGGATTTCGTGGAGTTCGGGAGCGCTGCCGGGCGCGTGGTGAAGATCACGCTGCTCGACGTGGAGCTCGAGGATGACATCGCGGTGCGCTCCCGCGTGCCGCACTTGCTCACCTTGGTGAAGCCGCTTCGGCTGCTCGGGTCGCGGCCCCGAGTGGTGATGGAGATCACGCTCGCGCCGGGCGCGTCGCGAGACGAGGTGCTCAAGCTGCTCGACAGCGCGGCGACCCGCGTCGGGATCCAGCCGAAGGTGGAGCTGCTCGATGTGAGCGGTGGCGGCGCGCGGTATCGCGTGTCGGTCTCCGCGCGCTCGCCGGGGGACGCTCACCGCCTGCGCTGTGAGGTCGCCGACGCCTTGGAGAAGGCGAGCCTTCCGCTGGGAGGCAGCGCGTGAGCGGCGTCTGGCTGCTGCTCGGTCTCTTGGTGCTGGCTTACACCGGCAGCATGCTGGTGGGCGGTCGCGCGCTGCGCGGCTACGGGTTGCCCTCGGGGGTGGAGTTCGTGCTGCTCGGGTTCGTGTTTGGCCCGCACCTGCTCGACTTGGCTCCGCGTGAGCTCGTGCTGAGCTTCGAGCCGCTCCTGTTGGCGGCGCTCGGCTGGCTCGGGGTGGGGTTGGGGGTCGACTATGGCGTGGTGGGGGAGCGGCGGACGTATCGCGGCAGCGTCGCGATCGGGGTGGGGACGTCGCTCGTGGTGGCTGGCTTCGTGTTCGCGGTGATCTACTTGGTGGGGAGCCAGATCGCGGGGCCGCACCAGTCGGGGCTCATCCCGCTCGCGCTGGTGCTCGCCGTCTGCCTCTCGGAGACGACGCGCCACGCGGTGCGCTGGGTGGTGGAGCGCTACGGCGCCGATGGCCCCGTCTCCCATTTGCTCGCGGATATTTCCGACACGGATGACGCCTTGCCGCTGCTCGCGACGGCCGTGGTGCTCGCGATGGCGCCGCGCGCGTTGCCGTGGGACTTCGCTGTCACCATCGGCGTCACCCTCGGCATCGGCGTGCTGCTCGGGCTCACCACGGCGCTCCTGCTCGGGCGTGAGTTCCGGCGCGACGAGACCTGGGGCCTGATGCTCGGCGCGGCGGTGCTCGGCATCGGGCTCGCGGCGCGCCTCGAGCTCTCGCCGATGGCGATGATGTTCACCTTCGGGGTGACGCTGGTCGGCACCACCAAGCACCGCAAGGCGCTGCGCGAGATGGTGGGGGCGACGGAGCGCCCGGTGCTGCTCCCGATGCTGGTGCTCGCGGGGACGCTGATCGACCTGGAGATGAGCTGGCAGATGGGCCTCCTCATCGCCTTGGGCTTGGTCGCCCGCTTGGTGATGCGGGTGGTGGCGGGGTTTGGGCTCCTCGCGGTGTCCAAGCCGAGCCGCGTGGTGGGGCCGTGGATCGGCCTGACCACGTGCTCGTCAGGAGCGCTGTCTATTGCGGTGGGTATCCTGTTCTATATTTATTTCCCAGGGGAAATAGGTGAGGCGGGGCTGCTGGCCGCCGCCGTGAGCGCCCTGGTGGGCGAGCTGATCGGCCCGGCGTCGCTCCGGCGCGGCCTGCACGCGGCCGGGGAGATCCGCGAGGCCTCGCTCGCCATCGACGAGGCGCCGCCGCGGCGCTCCCGCACCTCGGGGGTCACGGAGGAGCCGCCCGCGAGCGACGGGGCGGCCCCGAGTCAGCCCAGCGTGGTGATCGAAGGAGAGGAGCGGTCATGAGCGGCGGACACTCGTCAGCGGCGCCCAAGGGGCCAGCCGCGCGCGTCATCCAAGCGGTGGCGCTCTTGGTGGCGGTGGGCCTCACCTACGGCGCCACCCGCGCGCTCCCCGAAGTGAACAGCAGCGTCGCCGTGATCGCCGCGGTGGGCTTGCTCCTGTTGGCGGGGACGCTGCTGTCCGAGCTGCTCGAGCCGATCGGCTTGCCGCACTTGTCAGCTTACCTGTTCGCTGGGATCTTGGCGGGCCCTTACGTGCTGCACCTGGTGGATCACGACACCGTGAACCGCCTGAGCCCGATCAACACCCTGGCGCTGGCGCTCATCGCCCTCGCCGGTGGCGCCGAGCTGAAGGCTGACCTCTTACGCCGCACCGCCAAGAGCCTCGGCTACGCGACCCTGACGCAGGCGGTGATCGTCCTGGTGGTGTCCACGGCGGTGTTCATCGCCTGCGCGCCGTACGTGCCGTTCGCCCGTGAGCTGCCGTTCGGGCCGCTGTTCGGCCTCGCGCTTCTGTGGGGCATCCTGTCGGTGACGCGCAGCCCCTCGGCGTGCCTCGGCATCTTGGCGCAGACGCGCGCGAAGGGGCCGATCGCGGAGTTCTCGCTGGCGTTCATCATGGCCTCCGACGTGGTGGTGGTGGTGATGCTCGCCATCGGCATGATGATCGCGCGCCCGCTGATCTTGCCGGGCGCGGAGCTCAGCATGGATGCGTTCTCCGCGCTGGGTCACGAGATCTTCGGGAGCATCGCGCTGGGGACCACGCTGGGGGTGGTGCTCGCCGCGTACATCCGCCTCGTGGGGCGCCAGCTGCTGCTCGTGCTGTTGGCGCTCGGCTTCGGCTTCACGGAGGCGCTCCGCTACATCCACTTCGACCCGCTGCTCACCTTCCTCTCGGCGGGCTTCTTCGTGCAGAACTTCTCGCAGCAGGGCGGCAAGCTGCTCACGGCGGTGGAGCGCGCTGGCGGCGTGGTCTACGTGGTGTTCTTCGCGACCGCCGGGGCGCACTTGGCCCTCCCGCTCTTGGCGGAGATGTGGCCCGTGGCGCTCACCCTCGCGGGCGCGCGGGCGCTGGCCACGTGGGGCGCAGCGCGCGCGGGCAGCCGTCTGGCGGGGGACATCCCCAGCGTCAAGAAGTGGGGTTGGTCCAGCTTGGTGTCGCAGGCGGGGCTCGCCCTCGGCGTCGCCACCATGATTCAGCGCGCCTTCCCGGCGGTGGGGGAGGGCTTCGCGGCGCTCGCGGTGGCGATGGTGGCCATCAACGAGTGCGTCGGCCCCGTGCTGTTCAAGTTCGCGCTCGACAAGAGCGGCGAGAGCCGCACGGACGAAGCACCGCGCGTCGACTCCGAGCTCGACGAAGAAGAGCCACCCCAAGTCGCAGCCCCCGAGCCCGCCGGGCCAGACTCTGCCTAGCGGCCCTGGACCTCAGACCACCGGGCCCAAGAACACAGGATCCCTGACTACCTGGGAGTCAGGGCCCATGGGGTTGGGGGTGCACTCCCTCCTGGTGCCCCATGGGAGCCTTCGACACACGCCGTTTCGCCACGGGGCGGCACCGCGGTCACGGTCGTCGACCTCACGACTGGATCCATGCGTCCTTGAAGAGTGACACTAGATTCGGGCAGCGGCGAAGAGCCGGTTGGACGGCACCGCGCTTGGGAGGTGCTGCGTGGCGCGCAGCGCGCGCTCTCAACCCTTGCGTGCGGCGCGCGTTGCTTCGGCGGCTCGCGCTTCGCGCTCCTTCTTCTTCGCCTGAGCGCGCTTGCGACACATTTTCTGGGACTTACGGCTGTCGAACTTACCCATCTTTTCTCTCTTCAGTCTCTCGTGGCCACGAAAGGCGGCCGGGCCGAGGCTTCTACACCGCGGCCCGGGGCGGTGCCAGTCCATTGGTGCGCCGCACCCAAGAGGAGCCTGTGGGCGTCACCAGGCGTACCCTGCGAGCGCCGCTCAGGGCGCGAAGCGTGAGCCAACCCCCAAAACCCTTGGGGCAGATGGCGCTGACTCGCCGGGTGCGCCGCCCCTCAGTCGCGCTGAACGCCGCCACCGAGGGGCGCTGACTTGCCAGGCGCGCCGCCCCTCAGTCGCGCTGAACGCACAGAGCGCGCGCACGTGGCACCGACTCGCCGAGCATGCACAGGTGCGCCGAGTGGCGCCACAGAGCGCGCCGACTCGCTGGGCACCCAATAGACAGCAGCGCGAACAAGCCTCAGCCGGACGAGGCGTCTTCCAGCGCTTCCCCGGGCTGCTGCACCTCGAGGCGGTAACGGCTGTTGACCGTCTCGATGTAGAAGACGTCCTTCGGAGCGAGCCGCAGCACGCGCTTCACCGGGGTGGTGACGTACTCGTGCATCCCGTCGGAGAACTCGATCACCACGACGGAGCCTTTGCGCGGTGCGCGCACCAAGCGACCCGTCACTGCGCGTGAGCCTCGACCGAGCTTCCTCAAGACGACCTGCACGGCGCTCACTCTAGCAACCTCCGGGGCTCCGTCCACCCCGCTTCGTCGCCCGCGCTGAGGCTGCGCCGCCTGCGCGTGGAAGTCGGGGCACAGTCCCCGCGCGCCACGCAGGTGCTACCCGCGCTGCGCGGTGCGTCAAGACGGGCGCGCGTCGCGAATCTTGCGGCGATGCGGCGCGTGTTCTCGGTGAGGGCGCTTCGCGATCATGTCGGCGCCACGAGCCGTGCGCTGGGCGAAGCTCGTGTGGGTGCAGGGCGCCGCGAGCCCCCGCAGCCGACGGGCGGCTTAGATCTTTCCAGTCTTGCGGAAATAGGCCTTCAGCACCTCTTGGGCGAGCATCGGGCCCTTGATGCGCCAAATCGGCGTGTTCACCACCAAGACGCTCACCGCCACCTCCGGCTTCTCCGCCGGCGCGAAGCCGACGAACCAGGTGTAGTGGCGGTTGGCTTTGTGGTTGGTTAGGGTACCTGTCTTCCCTGCGATGTGGATCTTGGGGATGAAGGGGCGCCCCTGCTTGTCGTGGAACTGGGTGTAGGCGGAGCCGTTGTGGACCGTCTGGAGCATCATCTTGGTGACCTCCTTCGCGGTCTCTGGCTTCACGGCGCGACGGAGCACGCGCGGCTTGCCGTCAGACTCCCACAGCGTCTCGCGCTCCTTGGTGATCGACCGCACGATGCGCGGCTCCAAGGTGACCCCACCGTTCGCGATCGTCTGCGCGATGGACGCGCCGTGGAGCGGTGACAACGTGGTGTTCCAGAAGCCAGCCGAGGTGCGCGCGAACTCCAGGGGCTCGCTGGGGATGGCGATCTGAGACGCTTCGGTCGGCACCGCGAAGGGCACCGGCTGACCAAAGCCGAACGCGCCACCGGTCGCGGTGAGCTCCTCCGGCGTGAGGTGCTTCTGCGACAGGCGCCCGAACACCACGTTCAAGGAGCGGCCCATCGCCGCCGCCAGGGTGGCGCACCATTTGTCGCGCGCCGGGTCCTCCTGCAGCTCACCCGCGGTGATGCTGCTGCGACCGCCGTGGTAGCACTGCTCGGTCTTCGCGTTCAGGTTCGCGTTCTCCACCAAGCTCGCGCCGGTGATCACCTTGAAGATGGACGCCGCGGGCGCCTCCGCCTTCACGTTGACGTCGAACTTCTCGCCTTCGTGGATCTGGCTGGCGTAGACGAGCAGCTCACCTGTCTTGATGTCCATCAGCACCGCGCCGGCCTCGGGCACGCGGTACTTCTTCATCACCGAGGTCGCGGCGCGTTGCAGCTCGGGGTCCAGGGTGAGCTCGGCGGTGCGTCCGCCAGGCAGCGGCGTGGTGACGCGGCGGGGCTGCGCCCGGAGTCGCAGGAGGTCCAGGCCCTTGAGGTCAGGGCCCGCGTCCTTTTTGCGCGTGGGACCGGCTTTGCTGAGGGCTGCTTCCAGCGGGATGTTGCCCTGCACCACGGGGACGAGCGCCGAGATGATCCCGGCGGCCGCCCCCACGCCGACCCATTTTCTCCATGCGCCCATCGCTAGCGCACTAACCAGCCCTCGCTGGATCGGCCAAAAAAGCGGGGCTACAGCGGCAGCAGCGGCCCCACTCGAGGCTCCGAGCGCTGGATTTTTGGGGGTTGGACGGCACCGCGCTCCGCGGCGTTGCGTGCTCGCGGTGCGTGGCGCAAGCTCCCTCGGATGGTCAGCCGCGTGTTTCGCGCCGAGAAGAGCGTCGTGTCGCTTGTCTGAGCCGGAAGCTGGGCTCCACCCGGAGTCATCCGAGTCACCCCAGGGCGGCGCCGCGACTTCAGGCAGTGAGGCTTCGAGCGTCGCTGCGAGCGCGGCGCCGGAGGTGGTCACCGAGGGGCTGGAGATCGAGGACACCGCGCTCTTGCAGCGCCTGATGGGCCCTGGGTCTTTGTTGTTGCGCGACGTGGCACAGCACAGCGGGGCGGAGCTCGGCCTGCGCGGGAACGTGGTGCTCATCTCCGGGCAAGAGGAGCGCGTGCGCGCCGCCCATCGTTTCCTTACGGAAGCGCTCGAGCTGGTGCGCGCCGGGGTGGAGCTGGGCCCCGGGGACGTCGCGCGGTCGCTCCGCGCGCTCCGGGAGCACCCCGAATCGGCGCTGACGGAGCTGCTCGACGAGACCATCCGCGTGGCCCCGAAGCGCCGCGCGGTGGTGCCCAAGACGCCCGCGCAGCGCCAGTACGTGGCCAACATTCGGTCACACGATCTGACGTTTGGCATCGGCCCCGCCGGCACCGGCAAGACCTACTTGGCGATGGCGATGGCGGTGAACGCGCTCATCAATCAGCGCGTGAAGCGCATCATCCTCACGCGCCCCGCGGTGGAGGCCGGTGAGAAGCTCGGCTTCCTCCCCGGCGATCTGGCGGAGAAGGTGAACCCTTACCTTCGCCCGCTGTACGACGCCCTGAACGACATGATGGAGTTCGAGAAGGTGGAGATCTTGCGTGAGCGCGGGCAAATCGAGGTGGCGCCGCTCGCCTTCATGCGCGGGCGCACCCTGAACAACTCCTTCATCATCCTGGATGAGGCGCAGAACGCCACCAGTGAGCAGATGCGGATGTTCCTCACGCGCCTCGGCTACTCGTCGAAGGCGGTGGTCACCGGCGACATCACCCAGACGGACCTCCCGAATCGTGAGCGGAGCGGCTTGAAGGAGGCCTCCGAGCTGCTCCAGGGCACGGATGGCATCGCGTTCTCGCGCTTCAGCGACGCGGACGTGGTGCGCCACCCGCTGGTGCAGCGCATCGTGCTCGCCTACGAGGCGCTCGATCGCGATCGAGCGGCTCAAAAGGCCGAGCGGCGCCGCGCACGGGAGTCACAGGTGAACGCCTCGGCCGCGCCGCTGGTGGCGCCGCCCGAGGCGGGCAACCGTAAGGGTGACTGACGCCGCTCGCAGTCGTCACGGCAGCTGACGGTGCGCGGCTGGGCGTTGCGCACTGTCAAGTGAGCTGACTAGTCCTCGACGCTAGGCATAGCGCGACGCGGGCGCTAGGACGACAAACGGTTTACCGTTGGTCGTCCTCGAATCAGCAACTAGAGCGCCGAGAAGGGAAGCAGCAGCACGCAGAGAGCCCGGAAAAACGCGCCCTCGCCCTGCATGGGAGCGCTTTTCCGGGCTCGTGTGGCGGCAAACTGATCGGCGCTCTAGGTGCACCCGCGCAGCGGCAGGATCGGCGCCCCGCAGCGCACTGCCAAACCCCCCCCCGAAGAAAACACGCGGTGGTCGCGCGGCCGCCGCATCGCCGCGTCGTCGCCGTGTCATCGGCAGGGGAGGAATGATAACGGTTTTCATTTTCACTCGGCGCGCTAGAACCGCCTCGTTGGAGGTCGGTGTATGCGTGGTGTGTGGCTCGGTGCGGCGTGCGGCTTGGCTCTGTGGGGCGTGACGGGGAGGGCGCTGGCGTGTGACGAGGCGCGGCCTACGCAGCCCGCGACCAGCTTTTATCCATATGAAGAAGGCGTCGCCGCCCTGAGCGTGAGGTCGCCGGGTGGGCACTTCCGGGTGTGGTACGCGGAGTCCGGGGTGCACGCGCCGCCGGGCGCCGGGGCCGGGGTCCCGCCGAACGTGGAGCTGGTGCTCGACATCGCGGAGGAGGCGCGGGAGCACTTCATCGGGCTGGGTCTGCTCGCGCCGCCTTCCGATCAGCGCGTGGCCTGCGCCGCGCACGATGAGGCGTTCGACATCTACCTGCGCGACTTCGCCGGCAACGCGGATGGCCTCGTGGTGCGCGAAGACTGCAGCGTCACCACGCCGACCGTCTGCAGCGGCTTCATGGTCGTGGAGAACGACTTCGCTGGCTACAGCTACCCCGACCTACTCACGGCGTACCGCACGGTGGTGCCGCACGAGTATTTCCACATGGTTCAGTCGGCGTACGACGCGCGCCTGGAGGTTTGGTACAGCGAGGGGACGGCGCAGTGGGGCGCCAACCACGTGTACCCTGAGCTGACCGATTTGGAGCGCTTCCTCCCCGCGTATTTCAGCCAAACCCACCGCTCCATCGACTCACCGCCGACCGGCCCTGTGGTGAGCTTCAGCTACGCCACGGCCATCTTCCCGGTGTTCCTGGAGGAGCGCTTCGACGCGGCGCTGGTCGTCTCCACGCTGGGTGAGCTGGGCGCGGCGGGGGTGCCCGCCACCTCGGCGATCGATCGCGCGCTGCAGGCGCGGGGCGCTGACTTGGGGACCGTGTTCGGGGAGTTCGCGCGTTGGAACGCGGCGACGGGGTCACGCGCCGGTGAGCAAGGTTACCAAGATCGCGCGGTGTACCCCCAGGTGCCGGTCACGGCGCTGTCCGAGCTCGGTGAGGTCAGCGGCACCACCATCGGCCTGAGCGCGCACTACTACGAGCTCGCGGTGGCTCCGTCAGAGGTCCTGATCGAGACGGACCCGGCGCGCAACAGCGCCTGGCACGTGCCTTACGCCGGCGCTGGGCTCGACCTGGCGAGCGCGATAGAATTACCAAATGGAAATTATAGCGCGCCGCTCGAGCGCGGCGTGATCGTGATCACGGGGCGCACGGTGCTGCGCAGCGACGCGCGCTATCGGCTCCGCGTCGCGGAGCCCACGCTGCCTGATGGCGGCGTCGCCGGAGCGGGGGGCGCTGCGGGCGCTGGGGGAGCAGCGGGGGCTTCGGGGGCCGCTGGAGCGGGGGGCGCGGGGCTGGCTGGCTCGGGCGGAGCGGGCTCTGGGGCGGAGCCGGGCGGTGGTGGCTGCGCCATCAGCGCAGCTTCGTGGGGACTTTCACGCGATTCGCGGGGCACTTCATGGGGTTTGAGCGCGCTGCTGGGGCTCGTCGGGCTGGGCCTCTGGGCTCGGCGGCCGAGGAAATCGACCGCCGCCTATCGAAATTGATTTTCAATATCGATTCCTTGTGCCATACCTCCTCGGAGTCGAGAGACTCTGGTCCCCCACTTCGTGATCGGGCCGGTGCGCCCACGCCCAGCAACCTGTGGGCGCACCGGCAGGGGAGCTGTTCCCCCCGGCGCGATGTGCGTCGGCCCGACCTCGAGCGGGCTGTGTGGGCGTCGTGATGAAGAAGCCAGTTCACGTCAGGTGGTTGGGCTGCGCCGCGGTCGCGGCGGGGCTGTTCGCGCTCGGGTGCACCGAGGTCGCCATCGACGACGAGAACGCGGGTGGCTCCGGCGGCTCGGGTGCTGGCGGTACGGGCGGCACTGGTGCCGGCGGATCGCAGCGCGAGTGGGCTGGTGAGCACCTGGAGCTCTCGCTGGACGCCGAGCCCACCTACATCAAGCTGAGCCCGCTCTCCGCGAGCGATACCCCGACGGCCGATTGGGATCTGCTGCTGGATGGCGTGGACATCTTCACCAACTCGGGCGCCTCGGGGAGCGGGGATGGCGGCGCCTTCGGCCCGCTCACGCTGGCCGACTATGACGCCGGAAAGATCCCGACCATCCCCTTCATCATGAAGGATCAAGCGTCGGGCGCCTTCGGTGACTGGTACCTCTACGACGGCTCCTCGCACGTCCTGTACAGCCGCTTCCACACCTACGGGGTGCGGTCCAAGGGGCGCCTCTACAAGGTGCAGGTGATCTCCTATTACGGGGAGATCCAGTCGACGCCGCTCTCCGCGGTGTACTCCATCCGCTACGCGGAGGTCACGGAGGGTGGCTCCGGGCCGGTGCAGCGCATCGATGGCATCGACGCCACGGCGGGTGGCCCCTCGCTGAAGCCAGACAGCCCGGCTGCCTGTCTCGACCTCGCCTCGGGTGAGCAGCGCTTGCTCGCGCCCGCCCAGTACCTGGCCGATATCAGCTGGGACATCTGCTTCCGGCGCATGAGCATCAGCGTCAACGGCGAGCTCGGTGGCCCCGGCAGCGTCACCGCGGCCAACCTCGACGCCGACGACGAGACACCGCTCGAGGTGGTGAACCGCTACACCGCGGACGGCCGCCTCCCGGCGTTCGAGGCCGTCAGTTATCAAGACTTGACGCAGCCCGCCCTGGAGTACCGAGGGGACCGCATCATCTCGGCGTTCGCTGGGTATTGGTTGACCGAGCTCTCGCCGCCGCGCGTCGCGAGGGCGAGCTGGGCCGTCGTTTCTTCTGGTCTGTGCGGAGAGGGCACCTGCGACTCGCAGCGCTTCTTGGCGGGGTTCAGTCAGGACGTCGCTGAAGAGCCGAACCGAGTGACCTTGCACGTGCGCCCCGCGCGCTGACCGACATCAACTGGAGTAGTAATAGTCATGCAGGCGAAGTATTGGGCTTCTTTGGCGCTGTGCGCCTTGGTGAGTGTCACGGGTTGCGGCGGCGGCGACGACGATGACAATGGTGCTGGCGGCTCGAGTGGCTCTGCTGGCTCGAGCGGCAGCGGTGGCTCGAGCGGCAGTGGCGCGCAGGGCGGCACGGCGGGCGATGGCGGTACCGCGGGTGACGGTGGCACCGCAGGTGTGGGCGGCACGGGCGCCGTGGGCGGCACGGCTGGTGTGGGTGGCGCAGGAGGCACCGGCGGGGCCTTCGAGTGTGAGGCTGCGCGCGATCAAATCCTCTCCGCACAAGACAAGGTGAGCACGGGCGTCGTCGAGGTGATCTCGACGGAGAACGGGGTCTCCACCGTGTACATCGACGCGACCGCGGGCGGCTTTGGGCAGTCGTCCAACAACCCAGCCATCTACGTGAGCCTCGCCGATCTGACGCGGGCGGACGTCACGGATCTGGAGTCTTATACCGATCTGAGTTGGGACATCGCGCTGAAGCGCTACATCCTGCGTGTCAACGGCGGAGACAGCGGCATCGGCGCTTCTCGTGTGGCGCATTTGGTCAGCAAGCCATTCGATGACGTCACCGCAGCTGACGCTGCCTCGGCGACCTTCAAGACCGACGACTACCTCGACTCGCTCTGCATGCCGATCACCGACGACTATGGCCTCAATGATCCGAACACGGCGTTCACCGGTTGGTACGGCTACGGTGGCACCGGCTCCGTGACGCCCCATGACATCACCTTCTTGGTGTATGGCTCGAACGGGAGCTCACTCTACAAGCTCGAGATCCTTGAATACAACTACACGCCGGCAGGCGGCGCGCAGGCTAGCGCGCAGTTCCTGGTGCGCGTCGCCGCGCTGTGACGCGCGACGGGTGTGAGGCGGGCTCGATGTACGAGCCCGCCCACTTGTTCGCAAGGGCGGCTTCAAACCCGCCCATTGGTTCGTAGGGGCGGGTTTCAAACCCGCCCATCCTGTCAGTGCATAGCGGCGAATCGTCGCGGTGAAGTGATTGAGTGGTGTTCGCTGGGCACCTGAGATACCCCCCCTACCCATACGAAGTGAGATTGAGATGAAAAGCAGCTGGTTTGTCATTGGTACGCTGTCGCTCTGTGTTGGCCTCGGCACCGTCGCCTGCGGTGGCGCCACCCCTGAGCCACAGGCTCCCGAGTCCGGGGGTCAGGCGGAGGCCGCCGAGCCCACTGAGCGTGTCGACCCCGGCGCCTATGTCCCCGTCACGGGGGACGCGCCCTCGATCGAGAAAGATCAAGCCGCCATCCTCGCGATGGCTGGCACCTTCGAGGTCGTGTTCGACTTCAAAGAGACCTTGGCGCTGCGCCCCGGCTACAAGCTCCACAAGGGGCACGAGTCCAAGGCGCTCGAGCTGGTGGAGGTGGTGACCAACGAGCCAGGCTACGTGGTGCTCCAGCACATCTTGATCACCGACGACGACGGCAAGAGCATGGTGATCAAGCACTGGCGGCAGGATTGGCGCTATGAGGACAACAAGATCCTCAGCTACCGCGGCAAGTGGGTGTGGGAGAATGAAGAGCTGCCCGCCGAGAAGGTCAAGGGCACTTGGAGTCAGGCCGTCTACCAAGTGGACGACAGCCCGCGCTACGAGAGCTACGGCCGCTGGTACCACCGCGGTAAAATCGCTTACTGGGAGAGCGAAGAGACGTGGCGCCCGCTGCCGCGTCGCGAGCACACCGTGCGCAAAGACTACCACGTGATCGTCGGCAAGAACCGCCATGAGATCACGCCGGAGGGCTGGGTGCATCACCAGGACAACTACAAGCTCGACCTGGATGACAAGACCGGCAGCCCGATGCTCGCGCGTGAGCTCGGCTTCAACCGTTACACCCGTAAGGAAGACGTCGGGTTCGGCGCGGGCCGCGCCTTCTGGCAGAAGCACCAGCTGTTCTTCGTGGATGTCCGCGACGCTTGGGACAGGCTCCTGACCTCACAGAAGTTCATTCAGCTGGAGACGAACCCAGGCGGCATCCCGCTGTGGATGAAGCTCTTGAAGATCGCCGAGAAGGCGCCGAGCCCCTACACCCAGGGCGCCTCCGCCAAGGAGATCGAGGCGATGGTCGAGGCGAGCTTGGTGAACAAAGACGCGGGGTCGGCGGGCGAGAAGAGCGCCAGTCGCTAACCCCCTGAGCTCGTAAGCAGGTGTCGCATGTCGGAACCGGTGCTGTGGGTCTTGGGCTCTGCCGTGGGTGCTCTCGGCGCGGTCATCGCCTACTCCGTGGTTCAGGGGTGGGGTTGGCGGTCGCCGCGCCGTGGCTCGTTGCTCCGTGGCTCGTCGCCTCACCCGCCGTCGCCCAGGACTCGGCTGGCGTCGATGTCGTAGTCACGGGTACCCGCAGCCCGGAGAGCAGTCAGCGCTCGGTGGTTCCAACCCGCGTGGTCACGCGGGACGAGGCCGAGCGCGGCGGCGCGACCAACGTCGCGGAGGCGCTGGCCAACCAGCTCGGGGTGCAGGTGAACGCCAGCGCCTACGACCACCTGGGCAACCCGGCGGGCATTCAGATCCAGGGCTTCGATGGAGAGCGCGTGCTCATCCTCATCGATGGGGAGCGCGTGATCGGTGACACCGGCGGGGTGCTCGACCTCGAGAGCTTGCCGCTCACGGACGTGGAGCGCATCGAGTTCGTCACTGGCCCCACCAGCTCGCTCTACGGCACCGGCGCCATCGGTGGTGTGGTGAACATCATCACCGGCGCGCCGAAGGTCGAAGGAGCGAGCGCCCGCGTGCGCGGTGAGGTGCGCTCCTTTGGTGCGCACACCCAGCAAGGCAGCGTCGCGCTGCGTGACGGCGCGCGGTGGATCATGCTGGACGGCTCCCACACCCACTCGCCGGCGCTCGAGCGTGAGGATGGGTCCACCTGGTTACCGCGCGCGGGGCGCTACTTGGTGGGGTTTCGCGCCGGGACGCAGGTGACGCCGGAGTGGGAGACGCGCCTCAAGGCGCGCTTCATCCGCGATGACATCGATGGCCTGACGATCGTCGAGCGGCCGGGCCTCGGTCGCTACCGGATGGACGTCCCCGCGTTCGCCGATCGGATCTCGGTGAGCGCCCAGCAGGCGCTGCGCGTGACGAGCGACTCGGACTTGCGCCTGACGGTCGGCTCCCAGTGGTACATCAACCAGTCGCGGAAGGAGTACCGCGACTCACCGAACCTCGAGGTGCGCGATCGGGAGCACCAGCTCCACAGCGCGGAGGCCATCTCCACCACCCGCGCCGGGAAGAACCACTGGACGTTCGGGCTCCGGGTGGAGAACGAGCGCTTCGCGCAGTCGCTGTTCAAGCGCAGCGTGCTCGCGAGCGGCGGGGTGTCGGAGAGCATCGCGCCCGAGGTGCCGACGGAGGCGTTCAGCGCTGGGGCAGCTTATGGCCAGTTCGACTGGCGTCTCGACCGCTTCGCCCTGCTCCCGGGGGTGCGGGTGGAGGCTCACAGCCGCTATGGCCTCGTGCTCGCGCCGCGCCTGGCGGGGAGCTACAAGCCAACTGACGACCTCATCTTCCGCGCGGCCATCGGCCGCGGCTACCGGGTCCCCTCCGCGAAGGAGTATGGCTTCGCCTTCGATCACTCCGCGCTCGGCTACATGGTCACGGGCAATACGGAGCTCGAGCCGGAGCGCTCCATCGGCGTCACCGCCGAGGCGCAGTACCGAGTCGCGAAGGAGGTGAGGATCCGCGCGGGCCAGTTCGTCAACTGGGTGGAGGGGATGATCGACACGGATTTTGCCGGGCGCGATCCCGCGACTCAAGTGGACACCTACCACTACGTGAACGTCGGGCGCGCGCGCACCTGGGGCACCGAGGTCGACGTCGAGTGGCAGCAAGCAGAGCGGATCAAGAGCCGCGTGGGCTACTCCTACCTCGGGTCGCGTGACCTCGATCGCGCGCGGCCGCTCGTGGGGCGGCCCGTTCACACGGTGAAGGCCTCTACGGCGCTCGAGCTGACCGCTCGCTGGAGCCTCGATCTGCGCTACCGCCTGGTGAGCGAGAGCTACATCGCGGACGGCGTCACGAGCCCCGCCTTCTTGAACCTGGGCGCGCGCACCGCCTACGCAGTGCTCGACGAGGCGGAGCTCTACCTGGGGGTGGACAACGCGCTCGCCGTCGAGCGCGACTCGGGCCGCCCCGGTGACCAGCGCCCGATGCGTGGCGTGATTGCGTACGGTGGACTGACCATTGGGCTCCCGGAGCTGTGAGCCGCGGTCTCGCCGCGCAGGTAGCGTGAGGCGGCGATCGTCTCCAGCTCCGCCGCCAAGCGCGCGGTGATCAGGTGCAGCGCGGGCTCCGCGCGGCGCTCCAGGGCCCAGATCAGCGCGCCGAGCGCGGTCAGAGAAGCTGACTCACGGTCCTGGTAGAAGCGCTCCGTGATGTCGGCGGGGGTGAGCCCGAGCGTCGCTGGGAGCGCCTCTCCTAGCCGCTGGTCGAGCTCCAGCGCGCACGCCATGAGCAGCGCCGGCTCGCGCGCCGCGCGATCCGCGAGGAGGCGATGATGCTCGGTGAGCGAGCTGGCCTCGTTCATGAGGTCACCTGTCGAATCGGGCTCCGCTGGTGTCGAGGTTGCGCCGGTCAGGTGCGCCCCGTCAGGCTCGCTCGCGGGGCCCGCCAGCGCCACGCCGGCCGCGCCAGGTAGGTGCGCGGTGAGGTTCAGCAGCACCCGGAGCACGTTGGGGTCGCGCGTTGGGTGGAGGTGCAGCTCAGCACACATGACGGCGCTCCCGCGCTTCCGCGTGGTCTTCGTGGTGCTGGACCCAAGCCAGGGCGTAGCCCAGCGTGCCTACCAAATCCGTCAGCGCCTCCCGCGTGAGCCGTAAGGTCAACGGGCCGAGGTTCAGGTGCAGCGTGCCGCAGCTGCAGGCCTCCACGGTGGCCATGCCGCTCTCGGCGACGCGCGTGCGGTGGCAGGTGTGCTCGCGGTTCCAGGGGTCTCGAAGCGGCATCGCGGTGGCTCTCCTTGGGAACGGGACCCGAGGAGTATACGGCCTGTTATGAAAATGAAAATCAATTTCAAGATGGGCCGCCGCGAGCGTGGTTAGGTCTGAACGGCGTGTTGAGGATCGGGGGGTTGGGTTCCACTTCACGGCACTCACCACCACCAGCCAGTCACCGCGCACCTTGGGCGCCCAGTCACCGCGCGTCACTACAGGCCCGCGCCGCACGGTCGCCTCACGTCACCCGCGCCGTAAAGTTGCCGCGCGCGCGCGATAACTGATAGGTGCCGCCAGTGCCCCCCATATTCCCCCGCCGCACCCTCGGCGCGCTGTGCTGCGCCGCCCTCCTCGCGACGCTGATACCCGCCGCGGGCTGCCTGCAAGCTCCGACGCGCACCGCGCGCCTGACCGAGGCGGCGCGGGAGATGAACCTAGCCACTCGCTTCGGGCGGCTCGATCTCGCCGCGGAGCACACCGCGGCCGGCGCGCGCCCCCACTTCCTCAAGCGGCGCGCCGACTGGGGTCACGACATCCGGGTGGTGGACGTCGAGCTTACCGGGATGGAGATGAAGGACGACGAGAACGCCGTGGTGCAGGTCGACGTCGCGTGGACGCGCATGGACGAAGGGCACCTTCGCACGACGCGCGTCGGTCAGCAGTGGCAGGACCGCGAGGGCTCCTGGCTGCTCGTGCGCGAGCGGCGCGTCTCGGGTGATTTCGGTCTGTTTGGCGAACCAGTAGAGGAAGTGCAAACCGCGCCGCGAGGCGACGTGCACTTCCCCAGCAAGACCATCCGCTAGTCTCGGCACCACGAAGCACCACGTGGGTGACTGCCCACGCCCCCGCAGAGCCGCCGGGCGCGTCGATGCAGCAGGTCGCGAGGTCATCCCAGCGAGGTGCCGTCCAACCCCCTAAAAAAGAGAGCATGAACGCGGGGTCCGGCGTGGTCCTAAGAGCTCGGCGTGACCCTGGAGATCGAAGATCTATCAGTAAAACTGACTAACTCACGATCAATCGGTTCGGGGTGCGGCGCGGGCTCAGAACGGCGCTTGGGCGACGAAGTAGAGTTGGCCGCCGGGGATGCGGTCGGCGTCGGCGAGGCCGTGGGCGTAGCCGAGCTTGAGGTTGGCGCGCACGTAGTAGCCGAGCACTAGATCGATCCACAGCTCCGCGCCGACGCCGAGGTGGAGCTGGTCGAAGGGGTCTTCGAGGTCCACGGTGTTGAAGGCGCCGCCGTAGTCGGCGAACAGCGCGGCGCTCAAGGTGCGGAGGTAGCCGGGCAAGGTGCTGAGGCCGAACTCGGGGTGCACGAGGGGGAAGCGGTACTCCGCATTCAGTAAATGAAACTGACGTCCGCGGAACGCGCCCGGCTGATAGCCGCGGATCAGGAAGCTGGATTGGAGGATGCCGCTCGTGAAGGCGTCGAGGGCGGGGGTGTCGGTGAAGCCGCCGGTCGCGAACAAACCGCGCCGGGGGTAGGTGCCGTCGGCGGTGCCGCCGCTCGCGGCGAGCGCCAGCACGTGGTGTCGCAGCAGGGGCACTGGCACGTAGCCCACGCCGCGCCAGGTGATGCTGTTCAGGGTGTGGTCGCTGCCGAGCTCATGGCCGGCGCGCTCCACGGCGGCGGTGAGCCCAAAGCCGCGCTCCAGGCTGATGCCGTTCGCGGTGCCGCTAGCGTTACCATATGAAAAACCAAGCCGCACGCTGCCGAGGAAGCCAGCGTGCGGCTTGCGATTCACGCGCGTGAATGGATCGCCCTCGAAGGGCGCCTTCAGGTCCTGCTCGAATGAGGCGGCGGTATAAGTGAGGTTCACTGCCTGTGATTGGTAGACATCGCTCAGGCTGTAGCGGAGCCCGGAGGAGATGCCGGTGACGTGCTCCGTGACCAGCAGGTCCTCCCCGCCGTAGCGGAAGCCTCCGCGCGGCACCGCGCGGCGGAAGGCGGAGAGCGTCATCGTGGGCTCGAGCCCGAAGTAGGAGTACGAAGCGGAGACGGAGGGCTCGCCCTGATTGGTCTCCACGGTGATGGCCGCGTTGAAGGCGTGGAGGCCCACCGCGTCGCTGCCCGCCGCGCTCACGGTGAGCGACTGGCCGAAGCTGCCTGGTCCAATTTCCGCGAGGTAAGATCTAGGCCCGATCGTCTCGAGCGCCGAGTAGCTCCGCACCGGGTAGCGGCGCCCGCTGGGGGAGAACGGCGGATCGGGGCGGGCGGTCTTCGCCGGCGGCGCGTCGAGGAAGCGCCCCTCGTCGAGCGGCAGGGCGTAGAGGTCGTAGCCCTGCTCGGTGTAGCCCACGTAGTACAGCGTGCGCCCGTCGCTGGAGGGCTCCGGCATGTAGGCGCCGGTCCTCACGTTGGTGACCATCCGCAGGCGGCGCTGCTCGAGGTCGTAAGCGTAGACGTTGGCGATGCCGGTGCGGTCGGAGACGAAGTACAGCCTGCTGCCGTCAGGTGACCAAGCGGGTTGGAGGTCTTGCGCGCGGTCTCGAGTGAGCCGCGTGATTTTCTTCGTGGCAATATCCAGGACGGCGATGTCGCGGTAGCCGCCCTGCGTCCACAGGCTGAAGGCCACGCGCTTCCCGTCAGGTGAGAAGCGGGGCGTGAACACCTGGCCGTAGCGCCGGCTCTTCATCAGCGCCCGCTCGCGGACGAGCTTGCCATCGGGATCACTCGTGCTGCCGGCGGTGATGTCCGCGACGCGTAGGGTGGTGGTGCCCTTGTGGTTCGTGACGTAGACCACCTGGCGGCCGTCAGGGCTGACGTCGGCTCCGCGCGCGCGGCGCCCGGTCGTCCAGCGCTCACGCGCGGGGGACAGGCCGCGCGGGTTGGTCTTGCCGCGCGGCAACGCGAAGAGATCATTGTAGTAGTAGTGGCGGCGCGAGCGGGCGACGTCGTCATACACCAAGGCGCAGTCGGCATCGAAGCTGATGCCGTCCGGCGCGCCGGTGCGGGTGATGAGCTCACCGTCCTGCTTCAGGGTGGTGGGCGTCTGAAGGCGCGCGCGGTAGATGCCGCCGGGGCGGTCGCCGTCATCCGCGTGGAACACGAGCTCGTCCAGCTCACTGTCTGGATCCGTACGGAAACAGCGTGGCACCACGCGCGGCCGCGAGACGATGCGCCCGCGGTGCGTCAGGCGAGCGCCCTCGCGCAGGCCGCGGCGCGCCACCTCCGCGACTTGCGCCCCGTACTCACGCCGGAGGTGCGCTTGCCAGCTCTGGTACAGCTCCACGTAGGTGCGTCCGGTGGCCTTCTTGATGGAGCGATTGATGCCCCAAGGGATGATGTTGGCGCCGTAGTCCGCCGACACCGTGGCGAAGGTGTCTACCCCGTAGGTGTCGAGGATCCACCCGACGAAATAGCCGCCATACAGGTACCACAGGTTCCCCCCCGGCCAGCGCCGCGGCACGCTGCTCAGCTGATCGAGCCGCGCCATGTTGTCACTGATGACGTCGGCGCGGAGGTACATATCGAACATGCTGGAGCGCCGGCGCCCGGCGCCGCTGTGCTGGCTCTCGAGCGCCACCGCGAGCCCCTCGATGATCCAGCGCGGCTGCGCCTGATTCGGCGTGTAGCTCTTACCCAGGATGCCGTTCAGCAGCTCGGGGATGCCGGAGCGGTTGTCGAGGTGGAGCACGTGAGTGTGCTCGTGGGTGAGCAGCATCCACAGCCAGTCGTCGTAGTCCCCCAGCACGCTCATATCGTCAGGTGCTGAGACGAATAGCCGGATGATGTTGTAGGGCCGGACGTTGGCGGAGCCGTTGGAGGAGTCCGTGTCGTCCGTGACCACGATGTGGGTCAGCTCGCGCGGCTGCCAGCCCAGCTGGGGGCTGAGGCGCGCGTGCGTGATCTCGGCCATGTCGGCGACCCGCTGCGCGATGTCATCGAGCCCCATCGGATAATGCACGCGGAAACGCGGCGTCTCCACCGTGCGCCAGTGGAGCCGTGGATCGCCCGCGTGGCTCGTCTTCGCCCCAGTGAGGACTAGCGCGGCGAACAAAACCGCGAGCAGCGCACGGGGGGGCATGTGGGGTCAGAGGTCGTCGTAGAACAGCGGCTCGCGGTTGCGCACGTAGCGGTACACCAGCTGGCGGCCCTCCGGCGAGATGTCCGTGAACGCCGCACCAAAACCCGGCGGAGATTCAGGGCTCGCGTTCAGGGGCTCGCGCGTCCAGCGCACCACCCCCTTGGCCTCGAACTCGTAGCCGCCGGGCATGGAGACCTTGATCACCAAGGGCTGACCCAGGTCGGGGATTTGGTACGTGGCGATGAAGATGCCGCCGTCGTCGATGACGTCGTTACCCGACAGGCCCTTGTAGAAGTTGGTGGTGCTGTTGGCGCCGAGCGCCGCCTCCAGGCGCAGCACGGAGCCGAGATCGGGTGGCCCGGAGGAGGGCGGCGGGCGGCTGCTCGGAGGCGTGGCGATGGGCGCTTGATGGCTGGGCGCCTGACCAGCTGCTTGGTGACCAGCTGCTTGGTGACCGGGAGCTTGATGACCTGGCGCGCCTTGCAGCGGGTGGGTCACGGCGAGATCCGCGGGTGGTACGAAGCCCTGACCAGGGAAGGCACCGGCCGCGGCCATCGCCGCCAATGCGGAGGCTGCGTACTGGGGCTGGGCTTGCGGTTGCTCGGCCGGGGCGCCGTGAGCGGGCTGCGGTGCGTGGGCTTGCGGCGCGGGCGCAGCTTGCTGCGGTGCGTAGGCTTGCGGCGCTGCCTGAGGCGCGGGCGCGGCGTCGATGGGTGGCAGGTCCACGGTGCCGCCTGGCGCTGCGTACAGAGGCTGCGGTTGAGCTGGTTGTGGCGCGGCGTACTGTGGCTGAGGCGCGTACTGCGGCTGTGGCGCGGCGTACGGTTGGGCGGGTTGCGCTGGTTGCTGTGGCGCGTACTGCGGCTGTGGCGCGGGTTGCTGCGCCTGTTGCGGCTGCGCGTATTGCGGCGCTGGTTGCTGTGGCGCGTATTGCGGTTGTGGCGGTGCGTATTGCGGCGCGGCTTGCGGAGCCTGCGCGGGCGGCTGAGCGACGGCCTGCGTCAGGCTGTGGACCAAGCCCAGCGAGCCAGCCACCACCTCCATGGTCTGCGACACCGCGGGGTGCTGCGCGTCCTCATTCTGGAGCTGCGCCAGCGCGGCGCGCACCGACTCGAGGGCCACGGGTGCTTGCGCCGGTGCGGCGCCCCCTTGGCTGGCTTCGATTTGATGCAGCGCGCTCATGGCGCGCGCGATGGGCTCGGCGACGCTCATCAGCTGAGGCGGGACGCCCGGGCTTTGCAGCAGACCCAAGCCTTGGGCCAGGTTTTCGCGCGCGGTGCGCGCCGTACCAACCAGATCGCTCATGCGTCACTCTCCAAGGGGGCCGACTCTAGCATCCGCATTCGCCCTTACGAAGCGAGCAGCGCGGCCAGCTCCTCGCCGCTGATTTCGTGGCCGTCGGGCAGCCGCGCGACGAGCGCTCGGATCCCCCCATCGCCCGTGCGGATCCGCACCTGGTCCGAGAGGTGTGCCTCGCCAGGGAAGAGCGCCGTGGGCAGCGAGCCGTCCTCACAGGCCTCGAGCAGCTCGAAGTGCTGTTCATGGATCACGAGCGGCACCCCGGGCTCCGGCGACAGCGCGTGGATCCGCCGGAGCACGCGCGCGGTGGGGCTCGCCCAGGGGCACTTCAAGAGCTCGCCGCTCGGGATGGGAGCCCAGGTGGCCTCGTCCTCGTTCTGGGGCCGCTCCGGCAGCGCGTCGCCTCGCGCCAGCTGACGCGCCGCCTCGCGCAGGAGCCGCAAGCTGGGTCGGTCGAGGGCGCGGGCCAAGCGCCAGGCAGTGAGAGCCCGAGCCCTGGTTGGCGCCCCAACCCCCCGATCGAGCATGGGGATAGAGAGCCGCTCCTGCGCCACGATCGCCCCGGTGTCGTAGGCGGCGTCCAGGCGATGCAGGGTGACGCCGGTCTCGCTGTCGCCGAGATCCAGGGCCCAGAAGCACGGGTCAGGTCCGCGATGACGTGGCAAGAGCGAGGGGTGCACGCCGTATCCGCGCGGAGACGCGCTCAGCCAGCGTTCGGGCAGGCGTCTTGTCCAGAACCAGCTGAGGATCGCGCTGGGTCGTCCCAGGCGCTCATCGACCGCGCGCTCCACGGCTCCTGGGCTGAGCTCCGCGGCGTCGATGAGGTGCTCCCCGAACCGGCGCCGCGCGCGCCGATGACCCACCGCCGGCACCGGGCTCAGCACCACCGGATCCAGGTGGTGGCCATCCTGCTCGAGGAGCAGCGCGGCGAGGGGCAGACCAAAGAAGGCGAAGCGCACGCGGCGAGTGTAGCGGCCGCAGCTCTCGATCAGGTTGGGGTGTGAGCAGGCGTTCTGGAGGCGATCGGTCGTTACCCCCAAAAAACCCGGCACGCGATACCCCAACGCCTGACGAGCTCGCTCGACCTGGCCGGCCTCTCGGCCTGGTGGCCAGCTCGCTTGGGTGTGCATTGGAAAAATACGAGGATTATCGAGCAGTTAGGATGGCTTTTCTGGGGGGGAGGGCGCGCCGCGACGCGCCGGCAAAGCGCCCCAGAAAGTTGTTAGGGGCGAGCCGGGCTTGGTACCGAGCGAGCCTATGGATTCCGGGCCCTCGTTCAGCCCCATGCTCCGCTCGGGCAATCGCTTCGACCAAGAGGCGGCGCACCGGCCTATTTTGAGCTTCGAGCAGGTCCATAAAGCCTACCGTTCGGACGCCCCGGTGCTGCGTGGGATGAACCTCTCGATCCAGCGGGGGGAGTTCGTGTTCTTCACCGGGCCCTCGGGTGCGGGCAAGAGCACCTTGCTCCGACTTTTGTACGCCGCGGAGACAGTGGACGCGGGGCGCATCCTGTTCATGGGGCGCGAGGTGGGGCGGCTGCGCCCGGAGTCGATCCCGTTTCTACGTAGGAACATTGGGGTCGTGTTCCAGGACTTCAAGCTGGTGATGAACTGGAGCGTCGCCGAGAACGTGGCGATGCCGCTCGAGGTGCTGGGGCTCCCCGAGCGGTTGATCCGCACGCGCATCGGTGAGGCGCTCGAGCGCGTGGGGCTCGGCGGCCGCGGGAGCGACGTGGTGGCGACGCTGAGCGGTGGGGAGCAGCAGCGCGTGGCCGTGGCGCGCGCCATCGTGGGCGAGCCGGCGCTGGTGCTGGCGGACGAGCCCACCGGGAACCTCGATCCGCAGCTGGCGGTGGACATCTTGGGCCTGTTCGAGGACATCCACTCGACCGGCGTGACGGTGCTGTTCGCGACCCACGATCGGTCGCTGCTGGACGTGCGACCGCGCCGCGTGATCGTGCTGCAAGACGGCAAGGCCATCGACGCGCCCAACGGGCTCGACGGCGACATCGAGGATGAGCTGCGCGTCGCCTGACGGGGTGCGTTGCGCGAGGGCGTGAGGAGGACAGTCAGGATGACATCGCTACAGCGTGCATGGCGGGGCGGGAAGAACGACTGGCGGCTCCACGTGCTGAGCATCTTCTCGGTGGCGGTGGCCTTCGTGTGCCTCGCGGCGGCGCTGCTCGTCGTGGTCAACGTCGACGGCCTGCGTGACCGCTGGGCGCGCGCGGGGCGCGCGTCGATCTATTTCAAGATAGAAACGACCGAGGCCCAGGTGCGCGCCATCGAGAACGCGGTGCGCGCCGCGGAGGGCGTGACCGACGTGCGCTACGTGTCGAGCGACGAGGCGCGGCGCGAGGTGCTCGGCCGCGGCGATCAGGTGCTGGCGGCGCTGCCGGCCGCTGCCTTCCCCGCCTCCCTCGAGGTGATGGTGGATGAGGGGACGGAGGGCGGGAAGCTCGCGACGCTCGCCTCGCGCGTCTCCGCGCTCCCGCAGGTGGAGTCGGTGGAGACCTACCAAGACTGGACCGAGCGGCTCGCCTCGGTGCTCACCAGCGGGGTCACCGCGAGCCTGGTGCTGGCCTTCGTGGTGCTCGGCGCGGTGGTGAGCGTGGTGGCGTCGACGATTCGGCTCGCCCTGCAGCGCCGGCGCATCGAGGTGGAGGTGCTGAAGCTGGTCGGTGCGACTGACAGCTACGTGCGCCGACCTTTCGTGGTGGAGGGGGCGGCGCAGGGTGGGATAGGCGCGCTCTTGGCGCTCATCTTACTCGCGGTGCTGTACGGCATCGTGCGGGAGAACCTGGGCGGTGAGCTCGGCGTGCTGGTCGGCATGCAGCCGGTGTTCCTGCCGTGGACGTTCATGATCTCGATGGTGGCGTTGGGTTCGCTCCTGGGGGCCGTCGCCGCCTGGGGCAGCCTGCGCAGGCTCTTGGTCGTTTGACGTGAAGCTACGAATCATCAGCGGTGTGCTGCTCCTCGCGGTGGGTGCCCTGGCGGTGCCCGCGACGGAAGCCGATGACGAGGGTGATGAGCTCGCGGCGGCGCCGGTGCGAATCGAGCTGACAGCCGCGCCGAGCCCCCCCGCGGCCCCGAGCCCTCCCGCGGTGCCTTACGCAGCTGATCCGTACGCCGCGCCGGTGGCGCCCCCTGCGGCTGATCCGTACGCGCCCCGCGCGGTGAGCCCCTACGCGGATCCCTACGCGTCACCCGCGCTGCCCTTGGCAGACAGTGGGACTGACTTCGAGCGCCTGCTCGCTGCGCTGAACCGTGAACAAGCACAAACTGAGCGGGAGCTGAGTCAGCTCGCCACCGAGGCCGAGGAGGCCCGCCGTCGCACCATCGCGCGCGGCCGCGCCTACGTGCGCAAGGCGCGCGCTGGCTTGCTTCCAGTGGGCGGCGGCTTCGATGAGCTGGTGGACCACGCGTCGAGGCTCGAGCGCCTCCGTCGCGCGGTGGAGCGTGACCTCGCCGAGGAGCGCGCGCTCACCAAACGCCGCGCTCAGCTGAGCAAGAAGCTCACGGACTTGCGCGCACGCAAGGGGCCGCTGGAGGCGCAGGCGCGCGCGACGCAGGCGCAGCGCGCGGCGCTCTTGGCGCAACAAGACCGCTCCCTCGCATTTCAGCGCGCCTTCTCAGGCATGGGGGCCATGGGCGACCACACCGCGATCTACGGGGCGGATCCGAGCGGCGCCCAGGCGGCGCCGAGCGCCGAGGCGGCGGCCTTCGCCGCGATGCGCGGCAAGCTGCCGTTCCCGCTCCCAGGGCGCGCCGAGGTGCGGCCCGGGCGGCGTGGGGGTGGTGGCCCGGGGCTCGAGATGTTGGCGCCCAAGGGCGCGGTGGTGCGCGCGGTGTACCGCGGGCGCGTGGCGTTCGCGGACAGCTACGCTGAGTACGGGCGCACCGTGATCGTGGACCACGGTGGCAACTACTACACGGTGAGCGCGGGGCTCGATACCTTGGACGCGCGCGTGGGGGATGACGTGAAGGCGGGGGACCGGCTGGGGACGGTGGGGGACGACGGACGTGGGCCGATGCTCTACGTGGAGGTGAGGCAGGGGGCGGAGAGTCTAGATCCGGGGGAGTGGTACGGATTGTAAAGGAGCGGTGGTCCCCCGCCCGCGAGACCCTTGCCGGCTTGTTCGGGCTAGGGTGCTTTGTGAGGTGATGGGAGGCGCGGCCTGGGTAGGATAGATGGGGGTGCGGGGGCGTTCCA
>JAHBVY010000019.1 GCA_019637265.1 Polyangiaceae bacterium
CGCCGTGTTGCCGCCACTCCCCGCGCCAACAGAGTCCTCATTCGTATTGCCTCCACAACCCAGCACCAAACCGAGACACCCTGCCATCGCGAACGAAAATCGAGTCATGCACTGCCGATTGCACGATGCGTACCAGCGCGATTGGCGCCCCAAGTTGTGTCAGCCTGTGCCGATCGGCCAGCTGAGGCGCTCGGTGCACCACCAGGCCTGATGAACCTGTCGCGACATCAGTCGCCTCCGCTCGAGCGAGCATCTTCAGACTCGCAGCTGAGCGCGATGGGCTCACAGTTCTTGAGCCACGGCAGTGAGTCGAGCCGCGGGTCCTCATAGACGCAGCGCCACACGTCATCGGGTGGCTCGATCCCGGGGCGCTGCTCAGGGGCGAATCGGTCGATGGCCTCTAGGCAGGTGTCGAAGTAGCTGGCGTCCGCGACTTCACAGCGCATGGGCTCGGATTGGCGATCGTAGTCGTCGATGGGTGACATGCCGCCGCCGTAGTCTCGCCGCGCGTAGTACACCGTGCCATCGGCCAACACCTGGAAGGCATGCCCCGAGTTGGTGCTGCAGCAGCTGTTGGTCTCATCCGCCTCGTGGGCATAGCGGCCCTCCCGTCGCTCCTTGAGCGACTCGAGCACGCAACGCGTGCGCTCGAGCACAGAGACGTTGCGTATCGAGTTCTCGACGAGTTGAGCGAACGAAGGCAAGCAATGATCCTCGCCCCCACACGCCTGGACCTCGTCATACCCCCGCGGCCCGTCACCTCCCACACCCGCCGTGCCACCCACACCACCCACACCTGCGGTGCCACCCGTGCCGCCCACACCCGCCGTGTTGCCGCCACCCCCCGCGCCGGATGAGCCACCCGAGCCGTCGTTCGCGTCGCTCTCACAGCCCAATAGAAGCCCCAAGCACCCCGCCACCGCCCATAGGAATCGAGTCATCCACGACCTATAGCACGATACGTACCACGCGATTCGCCTCCCAAGCTGTGTCAGCCTGTGCCGGTCAGCCAGCTGAGGCGCTCCGCGCTCCGCGGAGCCTGGCGAGCCTGTCGCTACTCAGTCTGCGCCCTTCAGCTGTGGCTTCGCCGCGCTGGGTGGATGAGGCCGGCTGCCGCGCGTGATCAGGACGACACCGGTCAGGATGACTGCCATGGCGATCAGCGTCTGCCAACCTACCTGTTCATTGGCGACGATGGCGCCCAGGAGCACCGCGATGGGTGGGTTGACATAAGCGTAGCTGGTAGCGAGCGCGGGACGCACGTTGTGTAGTAACCAAATGTACGCGCCGAACCCGATGATCGAGCCGAACACCGCGAGATAAACCACCGCGCCGAGGGCGAGCGGTGAAGGCACGCTGTCAATCCGCTCGCCGATGGCGAGCCCAAAGCTGCCCATCACCGCACCACCACACAGCATCTGCGCGGCGGTGCTCATGAACGGCGCCGGCAAGTCGCGTCCGCGGCTCCACACCGAGCCAAACGCCCAGCCCGCTGGCGCCGCCAATAAGCACAGCGCACCGAGCGGCTGAGCGCGCAGCTCCCCACCAATGTTCAAGATCAGCACACCGACGAAGCCAATCCCCACCCCCAGCCACTCCACGCTGAGGTAACGGCGACCGAAGGCGACGCCGAAGAGCGCCGCCCACACCGGCATCGACGCCACGGAGATGGCGGCCATCCCGGAGCTGACCCACTGCTGCGCTACGGAGACCAGCCCATTGCCGAGCCCGAGCAGCAAGCAACCCATGATCGCAGCGTTCTGCCATTGGCGCCGCGTGGGCAGCGCATGACCTCGCCACCGGAGCCACAAGAGCAGCACGCTCCCCGCGAACAAGAAGCGGATCCCCGCCATCAAGAACGGCGGGAACCCGCGCAGGCCAAGGCGGATCCCCAGGTAGGTGGAGCCCCAAATCAGGTAAACTGACAATAAGCCCAACACCACCGCGACGCGGGGGGGAGGGGCGGGGAGGTCGCCGGTGGCCATGGCGCCGCTCAGGTAGAGCAAGCCGTCGGGAAACGCCAGTGGGGAAGCGACCGATCGCAAACGGGGCCACGGGCGCGCGGGAACAGCGCGACGCAGCGCACTTGGCGCGCGCTTTCGGGGGCCCCACCGGGCGAGGTGATGCTACACCGCCCCGGCCGATGAGGACCTCCAAGCACCGCGCTGCGCTGGCGCCGGCTCGCCTGGGTGGGCGCGATGGATCGCGACGCATCCAAGGCGAGAGTTTGGAGGGCCAAAGCCAACCAGCGCGGGCCCATCGGACACGGGCAGCAGCGTCCCGAACAGGCGCGCTCACTCATCGGGTTTTGGGGGTTTGGCGAGGTGACTCACGATGCGCATCATGACCTTCAACGCCAACGGCCTCCGCTCGGCGGCAAATAAAGGCTTCTTCCCCTGGTTCCGCCGTCAGAAGGTGGACGTGCTCTGCGTGCAGGAGACCAAGGCCCAAGCCGAGCAGCTCACGGGCGCGGTGTTTCGCCCGCGCGGCTACCACGTGGCCTTCCGCGACGCGACCACCAAGAAGGGTTATAGCGGCGTGGCCATCTACAGTCGGCAGCAGCCCGACGAGATCCACACGGAGCTCGGCTTCGCGCCGTTCGACGAGGAAGGGCGCTACCTCGAAGCGCGCTTTGGCAAGCTCAGCGTGGTGTCATTCTATATCCCCTCCGGTTCGTCAGGTGAGCTGAGACAGGACTTCAAGCTCGAGGTGATGGCGTGGCTCGCGCCCATCATGCGCCGCTGGCTCGCGAGCGACCGCGAGTACGTGCTGTGCGGCGACTGGAACATCGTGCGCGCGCGCGGCGACATCAAGAACTGGACCTCGAACCAGAAGAACTCAGGCTGCCTGCCTAGTGAGCGCGCCTGGCTGAACGGCCTGATCGCCGACTCCTCGGGGGATGGCTCGCCGCAACCGAAGCGCGGCTGGGTGGACACCTTCCGCGCGCTGAAGCCGGACGCCACCAGCGACTACACCTGGTGGTCGAACCGCGGCGCCGCGCGCGCGAACAACGTGGGCTGGCGCATCGACTACCAGCTCGCCACGCCGGGGCTCGAGCAGCGCCTGCTGAGCTGTAAAATCAGCCCAGAGCCGCGCTTCTCCGATCACGCGCCGTACAGCGTGGACTACCAAGACTGAAGCCAGCTGGCGAGGCGGGGCGCGGCGTGACAGCATGGCTTGGTGCGCCGCCTGCTCGCCTCCACGTTCTTCCTCGCTTGGCTCGGCGTCCTCTGCCTGCCGCAGCAAGCAGAGGCGAAGAAGGAGGGGTTCAACCCGGGCGCCTGCTCGTTCGGAGGCAAGCGGCTCTATGGCAAGGTGAAGGTGGTGGACACCTTCCCGGACATCCGCGTGAAGGTGGTGAAGACGTTCCCCGACCTGAACGTGAAGGTGGTGGACACCTTCCCGGACAGCTGCGGCCGCTGGAAGATGGTAGACACCTTCCCTGACTTCACCGTCAAGTTCGTGGACACCTTCCCTGACGTTCAAATCCGCTACGTGGACACCTTCCCCGGCGTTCCCTGAGCGCCACCCAGCGGGGCGGTGGACGGCCATGGCGCCGCCTTGGGGCGCGTTGCTAGCCGTCGAAAATCAGCGCTCGAGCAGCTTCGATGCGCTGCGTTATGGGCAGCGTGCGCCATACCGCGGGGTCCAGTTGACTGGAGGATGCCTGCGACTCGCAGCGCGGTGCCGTCCAACCCCCAAACCCGAACCCCATGCTTTGCACCACGGCCTTACTTCGAGGCGCCCATCGACCCACACCTCAGGCTTCACGAAGGCTCCGTCGCCATCGTGATCGACATCCATCGCGATGTGACCGAAGCTCCGCCCATGAAGCTTCGACCCATCCAGGCAGTGGCCGAGGAGCTCGGCCTGAACTCGGACGACGTCATCCCCTGGGGGCGCGCTCGCGCGAAGGTCTCCCTCGACGCGGCAGGTCGCCCGGAGGCGAAGGGGAAGGGGCGGCTCTTGCTGGTGAGCTCGATCAACCCCACGCCGCCGGGTGAGGGGAAGACGACGACGTCAGTTGCCCTGGCGATGGGTCTGCGCATGCGTCAGCGCCGCGCCGTGCCCGCGCTGCGTGAGCCCTCCCTGGGGCCGGTGTTCGGTGTGAAGGGTGGCGGCACGGGGGGTGGGCGCGCTTCCCTCGAGCCCGCCGAGGACATCAACCTGCACTTCACGGGTGATCTCCACGCCATCACCGCGGCGCACAACCTGCTCGCGGCGCTGGTAGACAACTCACTTTACTTTCGCAGCCCGGTGGAGCTGGAGCCCACGCGCGTCCGCTGGCGTCGCTGCCTGGACATGAACGATCGCTTCCTCAGGAACGTGATGGTGGGGCTCGGCGGCAAGGCGCACGGCGTGCCTCGCGAGACGTCGTTCGACATCACGGCGGCGAGCGAGGTGATGGCGATCCTGGCGCTGTCTTCCAGCCTGGAAGATCTCGAGGAGCGCTGCGCGCGCATCGTGGTCGGACAAACGCGCGAGGGCGCGCCGGTTCGTGCGGCTGACGTGTTCGCGGCGCCGTCCATGGTGGCCCTGCTGCGCGACGCCGCGATGCCCAACTTGGTGCAGACGCGCGAGGGTGGGCCGGCGATCGTCCACGCCGGGCCGTTCGGCAACATCGCGCACGGCTGCAGCTCCATCTTGGGCACGCGCCTGGCGATGGCCTACGCCGACGAGGTGATCACCGAGGGTGGGTTCGGCTTCGACCTGGGAGCCGAGAAGTTCCTGGACATCAAATGTCGCGCCGCGGGGATCTGGCCGCGCGGCGTGCTCGTGGTGGTGACGCTGCGCGCGCTGAAGCACCACGGCGGCGCGGCGCCGAACGCGGTGGCCGAGCCGAATCGTGAGGCGCTGGTGCGCGGCTTCGAGCACCTGGAGAAGCACCTCGAGTCGATCGCGGCCTTCGGCCTGCCTGCGGTGATCGGCGTCAACCGCTTCCCCCAAGACACGGAGGCTGAGATGGATGAGCTGCGCGCCTTCGCGCGCGAGCGCGGCGTGGCGGTGGCGGCGCACGAGGGCTTCGGCAAAGGCGGTGAGGGCTCCCTCGAGCTGGCCGACACCGTGCTGTCGATGCTCGACGCGACCGACGCCGAGCCGGCCAAGCCGAAGTTCCTCTATGAGCTGAGCGACGCACCGGAAGCCAAGCTGACGGCCATCGCACGCACCGTGTACGGCGCGCGGGACGTGCACCTGACGGCCCAGGCGAAGAAGGACCTGGACGCGGCGGTGGCGCTGGGCGGGGACAAGCTCCCCATTTGCATCGCGAAGACCCACCTCTCCTTGTCGGACGACCCAAGCAAGCGGAACCGCCCGCGCGACTTCGACGTCACCGTGAGGGAGGTGCGCTTGAGCGCCGGCGCCGGCTTCCTGGTGGCGCTCACCGGCGACATCCTCACCATGCCCGGCCTGCCCCGCGAGCCCGCCGCCAAGCGAGTGGTCGTGCACCCTGACGGCCGCGTCACGGGGCTGATGCAAGGCGAGTAGCGGACGCCCACGCGGGAGGCTAAGCTGCCGAGACAGGCAGGGTACCGGACGTGGGAGGCAAGGCATGACGAAGCAGCGCCAGGGGGTTTGGGGGTTTGGCAACGCACCGCGCGCGCCTGAGCGAACAACCGAGCGGGGCGCACAACACGGCGGCGCAGCTCAAGGCAGCGCACCTGACGCTAGCGCCCCCAGGAGCGCGCGGCGTGAAGCGCTGCGCCGACGGGTGTTCCGCGCCGCCAGCGCTGGGGTGCTGCTGACGCTGGCGGGGCTCGGCGCAGGCGGGTGCCTCTTCGATGACGACTATGGCGACCTATCGGGGAGCGGCTGTGGGTCAGAGGGGCTGCGCTGTGACGGCGCGACGCTGTTCGAGTGCGTCGATGGCAGCTATCGGGTGCGCGCCGTCTGCACCGGGGAGACGCCGCTGTGCGTGGCGGGCGCCTGCGCCGAGTGCGCAGGAGGCCCGGAGGAGCTGGCCACGGGGCGCTGCGGTAGCAATGGCTACGCGGCCGGGCCACTGCCGGGACCGGAGCGCCCAGCTAGCTACTTGGAGGATGGACCGGACGGCGTGTTCAATGAAGTGACAGGGCTCTACTGGGAGCGACAAGCGGCGCCCGGAACCTACACCTGGGCAGAAGCACGACGCTACTGTGATGACCTCAACAAGACATGGCTAGGCTGGCGCTTGCCTACAAGGATGGAGCTGATCTCCTTGGTCGACTACTCCCGGCGTGACCCAGCGATCGACACCACTATTTTCCCCATGGAATTAGGGCCCCACGAGGTCGACCCCACCTTCTGGTCTTCGTCCGTGCGCGTCGAGGGGCAAGGCTGGTGGTACGTGAACTTCCGCGACGGCCTGGTGAACCTCGCAGGCGCTGACCAACGCCTCCAGGTGCGGTGTGTGCTACCGCTAATTTATAAGCGACTCCCACCACGGGGGAACTTCTTCGAGGTGACCGGGAACACGGTGGTGGACACCGCGACCGGCCTCGAGTGGCAACGGGAGACTTCAGCCACCAAACAAACACGCGAGGCGGCCCTCAGCACCTGCGCCGGGCTCAGCGTGGACGGTAAGACCGGCTGGCGCCTCCCCACCGTAGCTGAGCTGAGCAGCCTGGTGCCGGGCAGTAAGATCACGGCGCCCGCCATCAACGAGGAGATCTTCCCGGGCACCCAGCCCGAAGGCTACTGGAGCGCCACCCTGCTCGCCGGCTCGGAAGACCCTTGGTACGTTAGCTTCACCAATTACAACCCCATGACTGACCATTGGGACCAAGCCGAGGAGCGCTGGGTGCGCTGCGTACGCCTCACGCCAGAGGCCACGCGCTAGCGCTACCTGAGCTCGCTGATAGGTTGGTGAAAGCGCGGTGCGGGCTAAACGACGAGCGGTTTACCGTTCGTCACCCTAGCGCCGCGCCTCAGCGACCACTTTGCTCATCAGCGCGGCGAGGTCGCTGGGGTGCTTGAAGAGGCTGTAGCGGCCACCGCCGAACATGCGTGGGAGGTGGAAGCGCGCGTCGCGGTCGATGGCGAGCGCGTGGACCGTGATGCCGAGGGCGTCAGCTTCTCTTACGGCCTGCCGTACGTCGGCGACGCCGTGGCGGCCTTCGTAGCGGTCGTAGTCGTTGGGCTTGCCGTCGGTGAGCAGCATGAGCAGCCGGCGCCGCGCTTCGCGCCCGGAGAGCACGGAGGTGGCGTGGCGCAGCGCGGGGCCGATGCGGGTGTATCCGTCAGGATTGATGTCCAATAGCCGGTGGCGGGTCGCGGCCCAGGACTCATCGAAGCTCTTGATCAGATTGAAGCGACAGTCTGAGCGCGTGTGGCTGCTGAACGCGGCCACCTCGAGCTCGACGTCGCGTGAGGCGAGCGCCTCCCCCAAGGCCAGCGTGGAGTCGATTTCCAAGTCTAAAATGCGGGTGTCGTCCACCCAACCGTCGGTGGAGAGGCTCGAGTCCACCAAGAGCAGCGCGGCCAGGGTGGGCAGCGCGCGGCGACGATCTCGATGCAGGCGCTCGGGGGGTGTGGTGCGCGCCGCGACGCAGGCCAGGCGATCGACGAGGGCGTCTTCATCGAGCTCGGCGCCGTCCAGCTGACGCGGGCTCCAGCGCCGCTCGAGGGTGAGGCGATCGAGCTCACCGCAGATGGCGTCGACCTCACGGCGGTGCTGGCCGAGGCGCGTCGCGATGCTCGCGCGCGCGACGGGGTCCGGTAGGCGGGGCTTCACCTTCGCCACCCGCACGCGGCACCAAGCTGCGCGATACGCTCGGCGGTCGTGGTGCCACTCGGGGTAGGGGATCCCTTCTTTGCTCGCGCCCTCGGCGAGGTCGCCCACGCCACCCTCGAGCATGACGTCCACGCGCAGGAGCGATCGCGTGCGCTCGTCGCTGCGCATCATGTCGCGCAGGTCGAGGTTCTCGAGGGCCTCCAGGTGATCATCCAAGTCGTCTTCGCCATCGGGCGGCTTCGAGCCGCCGCGGTACTCCTCGGCGGTGTGGACCTTCTCGAAGGAGTGGGTCAGGGGGTTGGGCTCGTCCGTGTCCTTGGGCGCTTCGTGGCGGCGCACCTGCTCCACGGTCATGCCCTCGTGCTCTTTTCCACTTGGAAGTGACTCGCTGTCCTCGGCGCCGTGCACCTCCGCGTGCACCTTGGGCTTGGCGGCGCCCAGGCCGCCAAAGAGCGGGAACGCGCGGAGCGCCCCGGGCAACCTGCGGATTTGCGCTACCGCGTCGGGGAAGGGCAGGGCATCGAGCGCTTGGGTGAGCTGCCGCTCCGCTTCCGTGAGGGGGAGGCCGAGCCGCGCGGCGACCCACGCGCCGAGCGCATCTTGCCGGGTGCGTGGCGTGTCCGGGCGCTGGGTGAGCAGCGCCCCTGCCAAACGGGTCATGCTCTCGTGGGCGGCGGGGAGCTCTTCGCTCAGCGCCTCCAGCACCTCGCGCGCCACGAACAGCGCCGCGAGCGCGCGCTCGTCGGCGGGGGCGTCAGCCGGACAGGGCGGCGCGGTGAGTCGCGCCGCGGTGGTGGCGAAGGCCACGCGGAGCGCGAACGCGAGCTGGTTCTGCTCCGGCGTCTCGAAGCCATCGAAATGCGGTGGGAGGAACAGCACGTCGTCCAGCAGCGCGCCGTCGTCCTTCGCGACTTGGATGGAGATGGGGCGCTCCGCCAGGGCGCTGGCGAGCACGCGCAGCCGCGGGATCTGCGGCGTGAGCGTGACCCGCCTCGCCAATACTTCAGGCTTCGGCGCGCTGCGCCTCCGCTCCACGGCGCGGTGGAGCCAACCGAAGAGCGCCTCGTCCCAGCCCATGCCTCACCGAATTGGTTAGTAAAACAGACGAATAGATTGAGGTAAGTGAATTTGACTAACAACTGTCACCAAGGGCTGCACGCCAGGAAGAGGTGCTCGGCACGCCCGCCACGAAGGGGCTAGCAAACGAGGTGCACCACGTCGCGCAGCGCCGCGCTCACCTCGGGATCATCCGTCAGGGGAGCGACCAAGGCGTGAGTGCAGGCCACGCGCGGCGACACGCCCGCTTGGATGAGGCGCCCCGCGTGGACCAAGAGCCGCGTGGAGGCCGTCTCCGCGAGGCCCAGCTCCGAGAGCGAGCGGATCTTCCGAGCCAGGGCCACGAGGCGCTTGGCCATCTTCGCCTCGACCCCGCTCTCGCGCGCGACGATCTCCGCTTCGATGCTCGCCTCCGGGTACTCGAAGTCGATGGCCACGAAGCGCTGCCGCGTGGAGGGCTTGAGCTCCTTCGGCCCGCGGCGATACCCCGGGTTGAAGCTCGCGATCAGCTGGAACTCGGGCGGCGCGGTGAGCTGCTCCGCGTGGCGGTCCACGAACAGCTCGCGGCGGTGATCCGTGAGCGGGTGGAGCAGCACGATGACGTCCTCCCGCGCCTCGGCTATTTCATCGAGGTAAAGGATGGCGCCCTCGCGCACCGCGCGCGTCGCCGGCCCGTCTTGCCAGTAGGTGTCGCCGCCTCGCACCAGCCAGCGCCCCAAGAGATCGGCGGCGCTCGTCTCGTCGTTGCAGGCGACCGTGATCAGCGGGCGCCCGAGGCGCGCGGCCATCGCCTCCACGAAGCGGGACTTCCCGCAGCCGGTGGGGCCCTTCAGCAAGACGGGGAGGCGCGCCGCGCTGGCAGCGAGGAACACCTCCTCCTCATGACCGACGACGCGATAGTAAGGGCTCAAGCGTCGGCCCCCGCGGGGACCCCCACGCCCTCTGGCTCGGGCTCGGCTGCCTGAGGCGTGCGCACCTCGCCCCGCGGCCAACCGTAGCGGATGAAGTTGTAGATGAACGCGATGATGCCGAGGGTGAAGAGCGCCGCCGCGAGGATGAGCCCAATGAAGTGCATCTCAATCTCCTCTTGCACCGCGAGGAACTCCATCCCCATGCGCCGCTCGAGCACCACCTGAGTCACCCCCGCGACACCGAACGCGAGCGTCATGCTGATCATCCCGATGTTCGAGGTCCAGAAGGCGAACGTCGCGCTCGGCTTGTCGTAGAGCTTACGCCCCGTGAGCTTGGGCATGGCGTAGGTGATGATCGCGAGGATGAGCATCGCGTAAGCACCCCAGAAGGCCATGTGCCCGTGAGTCGCGGTGACCAGCGTGCCGTGGGTGTAGAGGTTCACTTGAGGCAGCGTGTGCGCGAACCCCAAGAAGCCAGCGCCCACGAAGGACATCACGCAGCAGCCGATGGTCCAAAGCAGCGCCGTTCTATTCTCGTGTTTTCGACCTCCGCGCTTCGCCATCGTGATGCCGTAGATGGCCATGCCGAGGAAGGCGAGCGGCTCGAGCGCGCTGAACAGACCACCCACCAGGAGCCAGTAACGCGGCGCGCCGATGTAGTAGTAGTGGTGACCAGTCCCGAGGATGCCCGAGAGGAAGGTCAGGCCCACGATGATGTAGAGCCATTTCTCGATCACCTCGCGGTCCACGCCCGTGAGCTTGATGAGCAGGAACGCGAGGATACCGCCCATGATCAGCTCCCACACGCCCTCCACCCACAGGTGCACCACCCACCAGCGCCAGTAAGAGTCCACCGTCTGGTTGTCCGTGGGGATCATCCCTGGGAGGTAGAGCAGGGCCGCCATCAGGAGGCCGAAGTAGAGCACGGAGGCCGTGGTGGTGACGCGGTTCCCTTTGAAGATGGTCAGGCCGATGTTCACGATGAACAGCAAGACATCGATCACCACGAGGTAGTCTAGCGGCCTCGGGATCTCGAGGAACTTCCTCCCCTCCCACCAAGAGAAGTGGAAGCCCACCAGCGCGACGACGCCCACCACCACGAAGGCGATGAGCTGGACGGCGGCGAGCTTCGGCCAGTAAAGCTCACGCTCGGCCTCCTCCGGGACAATGTAGTAAGCCGCCCCCATGAAACCGCACAGGTTCCACATCACGAGGAGGTTGGTGTGCGTCGCGCGCGCGGTGTGGAAAGGGATGATGTCGTGGAGGACGTCATACCCCGCGTGCGCGAAGGCCATGATGAAGCCGTACACGAGCTGCAGGCCGAACAGCAGCATGCAGACGGCGAAGAACCAGTACGCGATGCGTTGGGATTCGTACTTCATGCGACGTGCCTTCAGTCTTTGAGGGTTGCAAGGTAGTTGACGACCGACTCGAGCTGCTCGTCGCTCAGGGGCAGCTTCGGCATGGTGGTGCCAGGGCGAACCGCCTGCGGGTCGCTCACCCAGCGCTTCAGGTAGGCGGCGTCATAGCGGGTGCCCACGCCGTCGAGCGCAGGCCCCACCACACCCCCGCGCCCGCCCACGGCGTGACAAGCGACGCACATCTGCCCGAAGATCTCCGGGGCGCCGCCGCTCGAGGCCTGCGCTGGCCCGGCTTGGCTCGCCAGCGGTGGATCCGCGGGGAAACCATTGAGATCCATCTGGTCGACCCACTTGAAGAACGCGATGAAGTCATTGATCTGCTCGTCAGTGAAGTCGTACTTCTGCATGCGGCGGCGCCCTGGGTACATGGCCTCTGGGTCGCGCAGCATGGCGCCGATGAACTCGGGCCCGCGCCGGGAGAACACGCGGGTGAGCTCCGGGGCGTAGTAGGCGCCTTCGCCCAAGATGGTGTGGCACCCCATGCAGTTGGATTCATCGAAGAGGTGTTTGCCGCGAACGGCCTCCGGCGTGAGCTTGTCGGCGCCCGTCTGCTCCGGGACGCGCTTCAGCGTATCGATGGTCAGCAGGACGAACGCCAGGCTACAGAGCCCAGTCCCGACGATGAAGAAGGTTCGGGCGGCGGATTTCGACAGCATCGTGCTCAGCCTCCGTGTGCGGCGCGCTGAGGCCAGGCGCCGTGGGTGGTCTCGGTGAGTGAGTTCATGTCCAAACTCAGCGCAGGGTGGTGGGGCGCCGCGCTCCGCACCATGATCTAGGTCAGGTCGGACGCATCGCCGCACCTCTGCCGATCAGGGCGCACTGTTTCGCGCAATGCCTGCGCGTCATTCGGGGTGTTGGCGCGTCGCCGCGCAAGGCTGAGCGATTCCTCCCGGAAACGGACGCTCGTCCTGAGCGGGCGCTGCGACAGGCGTCGTCGTGTCGACGCGTCCACGGCGCGCTTCGCGGCGCAGCGCTCGTAGCTCACGTGGATCGCGTGATGAGCCGTCGTGATGGCGCGTCCACGGCGCGCTTCGTGGTGCAACGCTCGTAGGAAGCCTCGCGGCCGTCTCAGGTGCCGCGCTTCAGGTGGTGATCTCGCGCTCGAGCGCCTTCACGTCATGGAGCTCGATGCGATCGCGCATCATGGTCAGTGTACCGCTCTTTTTCCAGGCGCTGAGCGTGCGGATCACGGTCTCCACGCGCGCGTCGATGTACGTCGCGATCTGGGTGCGAGTGAGCGTGATGGGGATCACCACCTCCCCGCCATCCAGCTCGTCCCCGAAGCGACCCGCGAGGTTCAGGAAGAACAGCGCGAGGCGGCGGGCGACGGTGCCGGCCGCCATCACGTCGATTTTCCCATGTAGTAACCGAACCTGACTGAGCAGCGAGCGGTTCATCGCGTTGGCTGCGCGCGCGTCGCGCTCCATCAGCTCGAGCATCACCGCCGCCTCAATCGTCAATAGCCGCGCCTTTTCGCTCGACACCAGGGCGTCCGCTCCGTAGCGCCGCGACTCCAGCACCACCGGCATCCCCGGGCACTCCTTGGGCCCGAAGAAGGCCATCAGCGTCATCTCGGTGGCGGGCGTCGGCCGGCGGATCTCCACCAAGCCAGAGATGATGTAGTGGATGTGTCGCGCCTCCGCCCCACAGCGCCAGAGGGGGTCCCCGCGCTTCAGCGCGAGCAGCCGGCAATGGGGCTCCAGCGCGAGGAGCTCGCCATCGGTCAGCTCAGCGAATAAATGGCAGGTCCGCATCCGACTGAGCAGCGCGGAGCCCGATCGTGCGGGGTTCGACATCCGGCGCGAGCCTACCATGGGGTGTGCTCCCGGTGTTTACATGGCGCGCTCACCTCGCGTGTAAACGGTAGGCGTGATGACAACTCTGTCTCGCTCGGTTCAAAGTGGTCTGCCTGATCTCGATCAGGGCAAGCTGAGGGCAGCCGACGTAGGAGGCAGCGCATGACGGAGCGAGAATTCGGGTTTTGGGGGTTTGGCACGTCGCTGGGAGCGCCGCCCAAGTTGGCTCGCCGTCAGTGCAGTCGCCGGCGCGCTGCGTGCGGTAACCTTACGTGAGGTTTGAAATCCGCCCCAGCGAGCAGCCTTGCGAGCCTCCTCGCATGGCTCTCGGTGGTGAGTGACGATAATGCAAGTCAGCCGCAGGGTTGCTTGGGTTGAGTGCCAGTGAGCCTGGCCGGACGCGCAAATGTTGCGCGTTAGTCAGCTCCAGGGGACGTGCGGGCGCGGTGCAGGCAAACCCCCCGATCCCAAACATGAGGATGGGTGTGTTTTCATCTCGAGAGGGGTGGTCGAGGGGCGGGTCGTGTGTCAGGAAGCGCCCGCGATGCGAACCGACCTCCCCTCCATGGCGCGCGTGCTCACGGGCCGCGCCGGCGCCGGACGTGGACCTACCCACGCCACGACACCGCATGAATCGCGAGGATAGCCCGCTCAGCTCAGCCGAAGCCGCGAAGCCAGCCGGCGCCACGGGGCGCACCCGGCGCCTCGCCAGGGCGCTCGCGATCGCCGCGGTGGCCGGGTTCACCGCGCTGATTGGCCTAGGCACCTTCACGTTCGGTTACGGCGGTGGCGCGGCTTATTTGTCGGACAACCCCGCTGCTTGCGCCAACTGCCATGTGATGCAGGGGCACTTCGATGGTTGGCAGGCCTCGAGTCACCACGGTGTCGCGGTTTGCAACGACTGTCACCTCTCGCCTCACCCCGTGGGGCGCTGGGTGGTGAAGGCGGATAACGGCTTTTTTCACTCGCTCGCCTTCACGACGAATGATTTCCACGAGCCCATTCAGATCAAGCCCCGTAATCGTCGCGTGACGCAGGCCGCCTGTCTCCATTGTCACGCTGAGCTCGTTCACTCGCTGCTGCCCGCTAAAGAAGGGGGCGACATGCTCAATTGCGTTCATTGCCACACTGACGTCGGCCACGCGCTGCGCTGAGGAGCCCCATGACCGATACGAATCGTCCCAAGTTCCCTTCATCACCTGACGCTGAGGAGCGCCTCGACCCAGAGCGCCCTGAGGGCGAAGCGCAGCCGTCACACCAGGAGTCTGCGGAGGGGGCGCAGCAAGAGTCTCCTGAAGCCGAGGTGGCGGAGGAGCGCTCTGACGCGCCGCCCAAAGCATCGGTGCGCGCCGCGAAGCCTCCCCAAGTCGCCAAGCCTGGCCGTTCGCGACGTCGCGTCTTCGTGCTCGCGGGCGTGGTGGGGTTGGTGTCGCTGGCGACGGCGGGCGTCGTCTACACGCTCCTGAACATGGCCGAGCACAAACACGAGGCGCGCTCGCCTTACCTTCGTTTGGTGGAGCTCGACGAGACGAGCACGGACCCTGCGCTCTGGGGGCGCAACTTCCCCCACCACTTCGAGCAGTATAAACGCACCGCTGGGGACCGCTTCTATGGCGGCTCGAGCGCGATGCCGCAGAGCAAGCTCGACACCGATCCGTGGTTGAAGCGGCTGTACGCGGGCTACGCCTTCAGCATCGATTACCGCGAGGCGCGCGGGCACGCCTACATGCTCTACGACCAGGTCGTCACCGAGCGCGTGAACAAGCGGCCGCAGGCTGGCGCCTGCCTCCACTGCCACGCTTCGGGTACGGTGCTCTACCGCAAGGCGGGGCTCGAGGCGCTGGGGAAGCCGGCCACGCCGGCGGACTTGGCCGCGGACTTCAACATGCCGGCGGTGATCAAAGGCTTCGAGGTGTTGAGCACCCAGCCTTACCACGACGTGTTGGCGGCGCTCACCAAGGTGCCGGACGGCACTGGGCCCGGTGGTGAGCCCACCTTCCCAGCTCCGCCGGTCGGCGGCTTCGACGCGAAGGAGAGCCCGCCGGAGCACTTCGCGATGGGCGATGCGCATCCGGTCAGCTGCATTGACTGTCACGATCCGCGCTCGATGGGCCTGCGCGTGACCCGGCCCGGCTTCATGCTCGGCATCGCCGCGCTCGCGGCGGGGGAGGGGGAGGTGCCGCACCTGCCCAGCGTGGAGGCCTGGCGCCGCGGCAACCGGGCGCGCCCCTACGACCCGAACACCGACGCCAGCCGCCAGGAGATGCGCTCCTTCGTGTGCGGGCAGTGCCACGTGGAGTATTACTGCGCCACGAAGGACACGCTCACCTTCCCTTGGCACGAGGGCCTGCGCGTGGAGCAGATCGAGAGCGTGTGGGAGAAGCGCGAGTTCCCCGATGGGACGCCCTTCAATGACTATATCCACGGGGAAACTGGCGCGCCGATGTTCAAGGCGCAGCACCCCGAGTTCGAGCTGTGGAGCCAGGGCATCCACGCGCGCTCAGGTGTCAGCTGCGCTGACTGCCACATGCCCTATGAGCGCGTCGGCGCGATGAAGCTCTCGAACCACACGGTGCAGAGCCCGCTCGCGAACCTGGGGCGCGCCTGCCAGACTTGTCACAACGTCTCCGAGGGGGACCTGCGCGGGCGCATCGAGGGGATTCAGGAGCGGCACACGGCACTCTTGAAGCGCGCGGCCAGCGCCATGACGGACATGCTCGACGCCATCCTTCAGGCCAAGGCCTCGGGCATCGCGGAGACGGAGCTGAAGGAGGTGTACGACCTTCAGCGCAAGGCCATGTGGCGCCTCGACTTCATCAGCAGCGAGAACAGCAAGGGGTTCCACGCCGATCAAGAGGCGGCGCGGATCCTCGCGGAGTCGATCGACTACAGCCGCAAGGCTCAAGCGCTCGCGCTGCGCCTCCGCGCGCCGGAGGCGCCCACCACGGATCAGCTGCCCGTCACGCCGATGACCGGCATTTCGGACAAGTGAATAGCGGCGCGCTGGTCGTCGACGCGCTGCGCGCCTCTTTGTTCGGCGGTGACCGCGCTCGTCGGGTTCTGTCACGTCGCTATCCAGTTTAGACGAGTAGACTGACTACTGACGCTCAGCGTCTCGGCGCGCGTGTTAGGGAGAGGCGCTACGAAGAGATCGTCGCGCTGGAAATCGGTCGCGCTGGAATGAGGGCAGGCACGGGGGCCTGCCCCTACGTCGATGGCATGAGGGGTAGGCACGGGGCTTTCGCCAAGAGAGCGAGGAGGCGAGCAGGGTGTGCGTCTCTGTGTGTTTGAGTAGGGGGGAGTGCGCTCCCGGCGTACTCGAACCTACTTGGGCCCACTCGAGTCGCACCGGAGGCGCGCGCTGATTGCATCCTAGGCAGAGGGGAGGCATGGTGCGGCAATGCGTCGCGTCAGCTTGTCCGCAGGCCTGCTCTTGCCGGTGGGGCTCGTGGGCCTGGTCGGTCTCTCGGTTGGCTGTGGGACCAAGGCGAGCTCTTCGCCCAGTGAGTCGAGCGGGGGGTCGAGTGGGAGCGCGAACGGGGGCAGCTCGAATGGCGGCAGCGCGGCCACAGGGGGCGCTGCCGGTAGCGCGAATGGCGGCAGCGCTGGCGTGCACAGCTCGGGTGGCAGCGCTGGAACGGACTCCTCGGGGGGAGCTGGTGGCAGCGGCCATGGCGGTAGTGGTAACGGCGGCAGCGGCGGCACCATCGTCGACGCGGGGATCCCGGACGTCACCTTCGAGTACGACGCGCCCATCATCGTCCCAGACGCCTGCGCGGGGGAGACCATCAAGGCCGAGCCAATCCCCGTGGATATGTACATCGTGCTGGATGACTCCGGCAGCATGAGCGCGGCTCAGTCAGGCATCGGAGTGGTGTGCCCCATCGCCTCGCTCCCCGGGGACAACAGCCGTTGGTGCAAATCGATCAATGCCCTCTGGGGCTTCATCAACGCGCCCAGCTCGAGCGATTTGGGCGTCGCGCTCAACTACTTCAACAACCGCGCCGGGACGGCTTGCACCAACCCCCTGCGCAGCCCCGGTGTGAACTACGGCGTCGGGCTCGCGACCATCAGCCCAGCGCACATTGGCACGCTCCGCGCCAGCCTGGACACGGCCTACCCTGGTGGTCAGGGATGGACAGGCACCCCGACGCGCCCCGCGGTGGACGGCATCATCTCCTACACGAACAGCATCGTCAGCAGCGGCGCCAGGCCAGGCCGAAAGCAGGTGGGTGTGTTGATCACGGATGGCGAGCCGAGCTGCGGCGGCGCCGACATCGGCAACGTCACGCGAACGCATTTCACGAACACCGGCATCCCCACCTTCATGATCGGCATGACCGGCCTGACCACGGTCGGCTGGAACAACCTGGAGGCGTGGGCGAACGGCTCGGGGGCGCCGCTCCACTCGAGCTATTGCGGCAACGGCGCCTCGTCTTGTTACCACTACAGCGTGGGTAACGGCGATGCCACGGTGTTCATCAACGTGCTTCAGGAGATCCAGCGGGCGGCTATCGCCTGCACCTTGAACATCCCCACCTCTTCGTCAGGTGGCCTGTTGGATCCGAGCACCATCGAGGTCACGTACACCCCCGGCGGCTCGGCCACCCCGCAAACACTCACCCGCGTCGCGAACGCCGCCGCCTGCTCCGGGCTACCAGGCACCGGCGAGTTCTATTACGACGACAACACCCTCCCCACGCAGATCAACCTCTGCCCCAACCTGTGCGACGTCGTCAAGCTCGACCACGACGCCGAGATCAACGTGGAGATCAGCTGTCAGGGCAGCTGAGCAGGGGGAGCGCCTCCTTGGGTCGTGCTATGTTGGCCCCTCTTTCGAGCTACCCGTCTGAGTTTGCTTTAGACGTCGCCGTTCATGACGTCCACCGCGAGCATACACCAGTCGCCGTCGAGGCCATGCTCGCCCATGCTGTGGGTGAAATAGGCTTCTGGCGTCGGGTCTCCAGCTGCAGCTCGTGCTTCGCTATAAGCCTCGAAGGCCTCTCGAATCAGCTCGATGTGCGCGTCGCGATCGGAGGTGGCCTCGAGTGCGCTCCGAAGCTCCGTGAAGAGACGAGCGATCTCCGCCTCTAGCGCAGCCTCGGAGGCGGGAGGGGTGTCGAGCTGACCGTCTTGAAGGAGCTCGAGGGCCTTGGCGGCTGCTTTGGCGTCCTTGGCGCTGCCACCCTCTCGAAGGGCCTCCAGGATGGGGCGTGCGTGCGATGGGTGAGCGTTCAGCCATTGGGCTGCAGCGGCCTGCGTTGCCCGGCGCGCGGCGAGGTGGGCGATGACGCGGACGGCGGCTGGCTCGCGCAGGATCCCCAACTCGTCGAGCATGGCAAGTTGGAGCTCTTTAGTGTCAGGTAGGCTGACTGGGCAAGTCAAGACCTTGCCGCCCAGGAGCCAAACACTGCGGGTCTCACGGAGCGCGAACTGCGGTTTAGCTGTCAGGCGTGTGGTGACGGCGGGGACGTCGTCGTTGATATACATGAAGCGGTGGTCCAAGACCTCGAGCTCAGGCGGCAGCGGGGCGCCCTGCTCTGCGAGCACGTGGAGCAGAGCGTAGTATTGCTTCGCGCCCCCCTTGGCTCTTGGTTGGGGGGCGACTGCTTTGAGCTGAGCGCGCAGGTCGGTGACCACGGAGGGAGCCGCGCGCCGTAAGAGCCATGGAAGGGTGAGCGCGAGCGTGTGGCCTGGATGGTTGAAGCTGTTGGAGTCGCCGAAGCTCACGCGGGCCCGCCCCGCCACTTCGATGAGGGCGCTCGTGATGGCGGACGCGACCTCGTCGGCGCCAAGGAACGCTTCGTAGAGGTAGAGCACCTCGGGCAGGCGCCAATGCTTGTAGGTGTCGTCGATCTTGCCCTCGCACAAACTCTCGAGCATCGCGTCGAGTTGCGCGCGATCGACAGGCACGCCGCTCTCGATCGCCGCGCGGCGCGCGGCGAGTACCGGCCGGTTCTCCTCTCGTGAACGCCGGTTCGCGTTGATGCTCGGGCCGAACGCGTAGCCGCGCAGGTAGGCCGCTGCGAGCTCGCGCGGGACACGTAGGCCCAACACCGGGTCGAGCGACTCGAGGGCCTTCTCCGCGCGCGCAGCGGGCGCCTCCACGTCCTCGTTGGTCAGGACGCGGAGGTGAGGCCAGCCGCGCTCGAGCAGGACGTCGTCCTCGGGCGTGAAGCCGAGGCCAGGCCCGGGGGGCAAGGGGGAGCCGAAGGGGCGCAGCAGATCAGCGACGGCCGCCATCTCCCGCTCTTGTTTGGTGAGTCGAGCCATGGAGCTCCAGTGCTGCGTTGTGACTGTGTCTGACGATGCCGAATGGAGCGCTGTTGTCGTCATTCAGCGTCATGCGGAGCACCGCGCGCCGCTGCTCAAGTACCCTCCAGCTCCCCGCAAGTGCTGCCAATGACCGCAGAAAGCGTGGCCTCCAGGAGGTCACGTCGGTCGGCCTTGACCTCGATGTGGTACCAGTTTTCGCGACCTTCGATGGGGACATAAGCCATGCGCTTGCTCTTGAAGGCGGCCACCTTGGGCGCCATGCCGCCCAGTACCAGCACATCGAAGGCGAGAATTCCGGGTTTTACCTCCATAACAAGGTAAGGCTTACCTGCTAGGGAGTATTCGTAGCGATCGGCGCTGACCACTTCGACTGCGCCTTTGTTGCGTTGACGTTCCCGATACTCCTCGACGAGCATCTCTTGTTTGGTGAGTCGAGCCATGTAGAAATCTCCTGACTTATTCAACGGGATAGGTGCGCTATCTTCAGGCTTTAGGTGCCGCGCCGAGGCGGCCCGCGTCTCGACTCGTCGGCGGCGCGTGGCGCCATGATCGCCGCCGCTCGAGCGGCATCGGCATCGGTAGGTCTCCGGCTACTCAGGAGGCCGCCCTGAGTGCTTGAGCACCGTGGGCAGTGCGGATAGATGCGTACGACGCCGTTGCTATGCCCGTTGTGCTCGTCCGCAGCGTCCACGTGTGACAAGGGTGGTTGGTGATCTTTTCGCCAGTGACCAAACTTCCCATCCTGTTTCTCGATCTCCTTGCGCTTGCGCCCGCAGGAGTGGCAACCATAGGCGTCGCCCGCGGCATCGATGGTCGTGGTGGTGCTGGATCGAAAGCCGCGTCCGGTTCGCTCCTGCGCGTCCGCCACCACGTAACCTGGGACGGCTTCTGTGCCGTTGGTCGCGTTGTAGCCAGGTTGAGTGAGGTAGCGGCTTACCTCGTCATTGTCCGCTAACAATGACGGCCCAGGCCTGTCGGGGCGATCGGGGTGTCCGTGCCCGTCTTGAGGGTTGTTCGACGACATCGTCATCGCCAGCCCTAGCGGGTCGATGTAGCGATACGGATCTCGCACGTAGTCGCGGGGGTTCCAGGTGCCGTCGAGCTCCAGGGGGTCTCGGCTGATGTACATGCCGACCCTGGGGTCGTACCAGCGGAAGCGGTTGTAATAGAGGCCGACGTCGGGGTCGGCGAACTGGTTCACCAGACGGGCAGTGATGCCCACCTCGTCGATGGTGGTGGTGTAGTCGCCGAAGATGCTGCGCTCGGCGGCGAACACTTGGCGGCCGTCCTCCGCGAACGCAGCGATCACGGCGCCGCTCGAGTCGCGGGCGTAGAGGTAGGCCTGCTCACCGTTTGGTCCGCTGTCTACGTGACCCAGCACCTCCCACTCGCGGTTCAGGCGCAGGTAGGTGCGGGTGGTCCCGGCGAGGCGATCCACCTCTTGGATCACCATCTGGTTGGCCCAGATGTAGTCAATAGACTTGACTAGCTCGTCCGAGCGGTAGACACGCTTGCGCATCAGGCGCCCGCGCCCGTCGTACTCCAGCGCCACGCGCTGGTCCGGGCCGCGCACCTCCATCAGGCTGGAGCTGGTGCTGAAGTGGTAAGTGAAGCGGCCTTCTTGTGTGTTGCGCGCCTGAAGGCGCCCCTCCTGATCGTACTCCCACACCTCACCGTCTACGCCGATGGGGCGCCTCAGGTGGTCGTACACCACGCCTTCCAAGGTGGGGGAGCCTGCGGCGTCGTAAGCCACACGCTCGGTCTCTACCAACCCCCCCCGATCGATGACGCGGCTCGTTACCTGGCCGAGGGCGTCGTGCTCGAACTGGGTGTGGGTGCCACGGGAGTCGAGGACGGAGGTGAGGCGCTGACCGCCGGCGTAGTCGTAGCGCTCCCACCACACTCGGTTCGGATCACTGTCGAGACCGGCGTCGTCCAACGGGCGATGGGCGTCGCGGCGCGCGATGCTGTGTGAGCGGATGCGCCCGTTTTCGTGGTAGCTGACGCGGTACACGAGGTCGGTGCCGAGCAAGCTCACCCTGTCTTGCCCGACGCGGCGCCCGAGGTGGAGCGTTTTGCTGCCTACTTGCAGGGTGCCGCTGAACGCCGAGTGCTCACCGGTGACGAGCGCCGGGCCCGAGCTGGGGCTGATGGTGGCCACCTGACCGCCGCGCCAGCCGACGTGAATTTCGTGATCCCCCTGGATTTCCCGTACGGGCTGCCCCACGCCGTCATACCAGGTCTCCACCAGCACGCTCTGGTTGTCCACGCGGGTGAGGCCGGCGCCCGTCAGGTGCTCAAGCGACACCACCTCACCATCAGCGAACTCCACCTTCGCGAGCTGGCCGAGGTCGTTGTAGCTGAGGGTGGTGACGCCGTCGGGCGTCTCCGTCCATTCGACGCGCCCCATCACGTCGTAGCGGCTGGACATCTTGATGCCCTCGAAGGTCTCCGCAGAGATGGGCTGATCCTCGAGGTCGAACTCTTGCCGGTACACCTGACCACGGGCGTTCTTCACCCAGGTGAGGTTGCCTTCCACGTCGTAGCGGAGCTCCGTGACGTCTCCGCGCGGATTCGTGATCTGGGTGACCCAGTCGAGCCCGCCGTACTCGTAGCGCCACACGGAGTTGCCCTCGCGCACCTCGAGCGGCTTCATCAGCGGGTTGTAGACGACGTGCGTCTCCATCCCATCGGGCGCCCGCTTCCACACCACCTCGTTCAGGCGGTTCCAGCGCCACTCGGTGCGCGCGCCGCTCGGTGACGTGAACGCCAAGCGGCGCCCGAGGTAGTCGTACTCGGAGGTCTCCACCTCACCCTCGGGGAGAGCTGTTTCCACGAGGTTAGCCATGGCGTCGTAGCGCCGGCGCGTCACGGAGCCGGTGCGATCCACGATGGCGGTGATGAGCCCGCGCGAGTCGTGCTCGTACTCCTCCCAGGTGCCATCGGCGTGCCCTACGAAGGTCAGGTTGTCGTTTGAGTCGTAGCGGCGCCGCGTGACGCGCCCGCTGCGCTCGTCGACCTCGATGAAGGTGCCGTCCGGCTCGCGCTGCACCACGAGCCCCTCGCCGTTCGGCCCGGTGAAGCCGACGGGCGTGCGCTCGGAGTCGCTCCGGTGCTTGGTGACGTGGCCGTCTGGATCGGAGGTGGTGTCGAGGGCGCCGTTCGGCGCGTAGGAGGACTCATACACACCGCCGTTCGGCATCACCTTGCGGACCACGCGCCCGAGCGCGTCACCGAAGTAGCGCGTGACAGCCCCGCGACCGTTCTCGGCTTCGGCGTAGTGTTGCTCCGGGAGGTACTCGAAGCGCACGCTCTGGATGCCTTTGACAGGGCGGTTGTCTTTTTGGTCGATGGGCCGCGGCGGCGGTGGGTGCATGAGGGCCGGATCGGTGCGCCCGATGTACTCGCCCCAGGTCTCCAGGCAGCGCGCCTTGTGGGTGCCGCCGTCGTAGCGATAGCAGTAGCTGAGCCCAGTGGGCGTGCGCTGCTCCACGAGCAGATGCCCCTGATAGCCGTAGGTGAAGCTGTGCCCCTCGGCGTCCGTGACCTGAGTCAGGTTGCCTGACTCATCGTAACGATAGCTGACGAGCCGCATCCAACGCTGGTGCGTCGGCTCGGTGGCGACCTCGATCTCGAGCAGGCGGCGCGCGGCGTCGGTGCGGGTACGGTAAGGGCGCCCCGCGGAGTCGATGAAGCCGAGCAGCTCACCGTGCTCACCGCGCTGCACTTGGGTGGTGTTGCCGTAGCGATCCACCACGGCGGTGAGCGCGAAGCGGCCGGGGGCGCGCCTGATGGGTGAGAAGTGGTAGGTGAGGCGCGAGGTGGCGATGCGGAGCTCGTAGCGTTCGCCCACCTGACTGAGTGTCCACCCGAGCGCGTTCTTGGTCGGGTTTCCGTCGCGCTTGAAGCGCTGCTTGCGCGCGCGATCGTCAGTGACGACGACGCGCCGTCGCTTCTCCTCGAGGGTCCACCCGAGCTCGTGGTTCCAGCCGTATCCAAGCTCCCCCGCGACGTTCGAGGTCCTGCTGCTGTAGCCGCGCATGAAGCGCAGCGGGGCCGGGCCGTTGAACGCGAAGTCGAGCACGTCCACGAACACACGTCCCGTGATGGGGCACACCGGGTCGCCGCAGCCTTCGCCGCCGTCGTTGTCGTCGCCGCTCGCGTCCTCGTCGCCGTCTTCCGTCCCGGCGTCCTCGTTACCCGAGCCGCCGCTGCCGCCTTTCCCAGAGCCGCCTCCGCCATCGCCGCCTCCACCAGCGACGAAGGTGCCTGGGTTCATGCCTGGAGGGGCGGGGATGTTGGGGACCGGTGCTGTTCTCGCCACGGGCGAAGCGTAGCCCAAGAGGGCGGTGGCGGTCAGCCCGCTGGGTTGGGTGGCGCGTGAGCGTGGCCCGATGACGTTGGAGCGATGGCAGGGTGGCGTAGGCCGCAGCGCGCGCCGCCTACTTCGCGGAGCGCGATGGCTGGAGCAGGGCGAGACTGATGGGCTGGACGCGGCTCGTGAGCGAGGAAGCGTGGTGGACAGGGGAGCGTAGAAGGCGGGCTTTCAGCAGGATCGTGAGCAGATCACCCGCTGGCGAGCAGGCTCACTGGGGAGTTGGCGAGGCAACTTCCACAGCAAGGCGCTGGGCAGCCGTGTTAGGCTGCGCCGCGCATGACGACTGAGCTCCTGGAAGGCTACCTGAACAAGCTGGACCGGCCGTTCGAGCGGAGTGAGGACGGCACCTACGTCATCATCGTGCATCGGCAGGCCATCGCGCTCCGGGTGGCGCAGCCGGTGCTGGTGATCCAGACGGAAATTGGTCCGGTAGAGGCTGACGTCGCGGTGCAGGCGCGGGTGTTCCGGCGCTTGCTCGAGCTGAACGCGAGCGACCTGATGCACGCGGCCTACGCGATCGAGGAAGATCGCATCGTGCTGTGCGCGGCGCTCGAGCTCGCGAACCTCGACTTCAATGAGCTCGAGGCGGTGTTGGCGGACATGGACCTCGCGCTCTCCAAGCACGTGCCTGGGCTGCGTCAGATGTCTCAGCAAGAGGGTTGAACCATGGGGATCTTCGCGCGACTCGCCCGGCTCATCAAATCCAACATCAACGACATGATCAGCTCCTCTGAAGATCCAGAGAAGATGCTGAATCAGGTCGTGCTCGACATGAACGAGCAGCTTCACGAGGCGAAGAAGCAGGTCGCCGTGGCGATCGCCGACGAGAAGAAGCTCGCGAAGCAGGCCGAGCAAGAGGCCTCCACCGCCGCGGAGTGGGAGCGCCGCGCGATGATCGCGGTGCGCGCTGGGGACGACGCGCTGGCGAAGGAGGCGCTCGCGCGCAAGCGCGAGCACGACGAGCTGGCCGAGCAGTTCAAGCTGCAGTGGCAGAAGCAGAAGGCCGCCGTAGACCAGCTGAAGATCGCGCTCCGCGCGCTCAACAACAAGATTGAGGAGGCCAAGCGCAAGAAGGGCCTGCTCATCGCGCGGAAGAAGCGGGCGGAGGCGCAGAAGGCCATCCAAGCGACGATGAGCGGGCTCAAGAACGCCAGCGCGTTCGAGACGTTCGACCGCATGGAGGGGGAGATCAACCGCATCGAGGCGGAGGCGGAGGCCGGCGCCGAGCTGGCGGAGGAGTACTCGGGGGACGTGTTGAAGCAGCGCTTCGCGCAGCTCGAGGTGAGCGCTGGCGCCGAGGAAGACTTGCTCGCGCTGAAGCAGAAGATGGGCCTCGCGCCGCCGCCCGAGCCCGAGCCCGAGCCGCAGCAGGTGCGGGTGGATCGCGAGTTCGAGGAGCTCGACGACGCCGAGCGCGAGGAGCTCGCGCGGGCGCTGGAGGAGCTCGAGGCAGAGCACCAAGCCGAGCTGCGGATGAAGCGATGACGCGCGGCGCCGTGAATGCGCCGACCGGTGCTGGCACTGCTCGATCGAAGCGGTCAGGTGTGCCGACTTGCGCGCTCGGCCCTGGCGCCATGAAGGGCAGCGCTAGGGAGGTGCGCGCGGCTCGGTCAGGGGCATGGCTCCTGGTGGCGAGCGCCCTCATGGGGTGGAGCGGCGCGGCGGAGGCGCAGGCTTCGGGCGCCACCTTGGAGGCGCGCTCCACCTCGGCGCGCCCTGTGAAAGTGGACGGCTGGCTCAAGGAGTGGGGCGGCTTCACGCCGCTCTCCGTGGCGGTGAAGGGCAGCGCGCCGAGCACGGTGTCGGCTTCTGTCTCCGTGGGGTACGACGCGCGGCAGCTCTACCTCGCCTTCACGGTGAAGGACGACGACCTGGTGCGGACGTCGGCCTTTGGTAGTCAGGAAGACCGACTGGAGCTGAGCCTCAGCGTGCCGAAGCCGGAGGGCGGCGCCGCGAGCTACGAGCTGTGGCTGTACCCGGGGGTGCCAGGCAAGAGCGCTGGCGCGGTGAAGTTTCGCGATGGCTCACGCGTGGCCGGCGCGAAGATCGTGGAGGCGGACGCCAAGGGGGGCGTGGACGTGGAGGTCTCGGTGCCTTGGTCGGCGCTGCCCGCCACGCAGCGCCTCCGCGTGGGGCTCAAGGGGGCCGCGCGCTACGTGGACTACGCCGCGGGCGGCAAGCAGCGGGCCATCATCGGCACCAGCGCGGAGACGCAGGCGAGCCGCCTCCCACCGCTTCGCTTCGAGAACGAGCGCGCCCTCGAAGGCGGCCTGCTGGAGCCCAAGCGGCTGAGCCGCACGCCCTCCAAGGTGGTCTACGCCAACGTGGCGGGGGACGCGGCGCTGGAGCAGATCGCGGTTTATGGCGGCTTCCTGACGATCATCGGCAGCGGCTACCGTAATGGGGAGCAGTTCTTCTTCAAGGACTTGAGCGTGGGCTCGCGCGGGGTGGAGCGCTTGGAGGCGCAGGACCTCACGGGGGATGGCCGCGCGGAAATCATCACGGTGAGCCGAGTGGGGGAGGGCGACTCGTACCGGGAGCTGGTGCAGGTGCTCTCGCTGTCGGCGGAGGGGGTGCCGTTCGTCGCCTTCGAGCACGAGATCGCGGTCCGCACGCCTGTGGGCTCGATCGCGAACCGCATGAGCATCGGTCGCCACGCGGGCAAGCCGGCGGTGATCATCGCGCAGGGGGAGGCCTCGGGCTTCGATCAGGCGAGCTACTCGGAGCCGCGCCAGGCCGAGGCCTTGAACGCTATTTTGCCGTGGGAGCCGGTGGCGGAGAGGAGCTTCGCTTGGGATGGTAAGCGCTTCGTCCAAGTGGCGGAGAAGGCGGGCAAGCCGCGCCTCACCGAGGGGAGCGGTACCAAGGCGCCCGCTGCGAAGTCGCCGTCCCATGAGCCGCCCGCGCCGCGGCCGCCCACGGCGGATGAGCTGCTCGATCAGGTGTACGCGCTGTACCGCGAGCGGCGGGGCGTGGCGAAGGAGCAGCCGCGCTTCGACTTCGTGACGGACGTGAGCGGCGACACCACGCGGGAGCGGGTGCTCGTGCACGGCCTGGACGTGGTGGTGTTCGGCAAGGGGTACCGCGGTGGCACTAGCTTCGCGTACATCACGCTGCCAGCGAAGGCGCCGGAGGACGTCCTGCACGTCACCGCGCGTGACCTCACCGGGGACGGCAAGGCCGAGATCATCGCGCGCGCCAAGCTGAAGACGCAGACCAGCGAGGAGTTTGGCAAGGTGGTGGTGGAGCGGCACGCGCTGCTCGTCTACCAGGTGGGGGAGTCGGCGCTCGTGCGGGTGTTCGCCGCGGAGGTGGGGCGCGTGCTGGGAGATCGTCAGGTGCGTGGACGCGTGCTGTTCAAGCCGGCGGAGCGCGGCGTGACGCTGGTGCTGAAGCCCGGGCGCGTGACGGGGTGGACCGAGCAGACGTATCCTTTCCCTGTGGAAACAACGACCTCCGGCGGGCTGGAGCCGCTGCTCTTGCCGTGGTCCGCCGAGCGCGAGCTGAGCTATCAGTTCACGGACGGCGCGTTTCAGCGCCGGTGAGCGGGTTTGGGGGTTGGACGGCACCGCGCCTCCACGGCGATGAGCGCCCCGGTGGACGGCAGCCTGACTGACGAAGTGATTCGTCGCGTGACCTGACGAGTGACTCGACCCGTGCCTGACGCGACGCCACCCAGCGCGGTGCAGGCGAACCCCCCAAAAACCCTGGCGCGTTTGGCAGGTGTACTGACGAATAAGCGCGATGTGCGGTGCGCTTCGCTGGCTCAGCTCAGCACGGTGAGGTTCAGCAAGGCGAAGCCGCCGGGGGTGATGCGGACGCGCTCGGTGCGAGTGAAGCCGCGGGCGGTGAGGGTGATGTCGTAGGTGCCGGGAGCGAGGCGCTGGCGGCCGAAGGCCATGCGCGCGGGGAGCATGGCCCAGCTGCGGGTGTCTGGGGTGTCCGCGGCGGTCAGGGTGGCTTGCGTGCCGAGTGACAGCAGGATCCCCCAGGGGCTGTCGCCCGCTGCCTGGCGCGCGACCTCCCCCGCCACCAGGCGCGTCAGCATGCGGGTGATGGCGGCGCCGATCACCGCGCCCTCCGCCTCACGCCAGGCGGCGCGAGCCTCCAGGTCGACGCCGATCACCGGCTCCAAGGGCGTGGTGCGCCCGTTGATGCTGAAGTCAGGTATGCTGCCTGCACCGCGCGCGCGCCCGAGCGCTGGGTAGTTCACCCAGGTGACCAAACCTTGGGCGGCCAAGCGGTTCGCCCGCGCGTGCTCGCTGGGCGGCATGTGGCTGGCGGCGTGGGTGAGCGCGAGGCCGATCGGGAGGCGCTTGGCCACTTTCGCCGGTGCGCGCCCATAGCTCACCACCACCAAGAGCTCGCCGTCTCGTGGCCGCTCTCGCGGCTGTTCTGGGGGCTGTTCCTCCGGTTGAGCTCCACCCAGCAGCTTGCGGATGCGCGGCGAGCGGTAGCTCGAGCGCGCTGCGAGGCGCCGCACGGGCTCGTGGAGGCTCGCGTAGTCGCCGTACTGGAGCGCCTCGTCGTAGTAGCGGAGCGCCTCCGTGGCGCGTCCGCTGTACTCGAACGCGAACCCCGCGAGGTAGCTGCCCGGCCCCGAGAGGCCCGCGCCGGGCTCCGCCTGATCGCGCAGGTAGCGCTGGACGACCGAGAGCCGCCGCGCCTCCACCCGCGCGCCGTTCAGCTCGCCCAGGCGCAGGTAGTTCACGAGGTTCATCGTGTTGATGAGCAGCTTCTCGTACGGTGGCGCGCTGTAGCTGCCGCTGTCGTCGCTGAACAGGTAGCGACCGAGCTCATCGGCGGTGGCGCGCTTCAGGTCGAGGAGATCGATGGCCTTGTCCGCGGCGTTCAAGTCCTGAGCGCTCAGTTTGTAGCGGCCGAGCTGCTGCAGCACCATCGCGCGATCGAGCAGCAAGAGCGCCTGATCGCCGCTCAAGTCAGCCGGCTGATCTTCCGCGCGGCTCACGTCGAGCTCCTCGTTCAGCAGGCTGAGGGCGCGCTCGGGATCACCTGCGTCGAGGGCGTCGCGCGCCTCCAGGGTGCGGCTGGCGTGCCCAGCGCACCCGGCGAGCGTCAGGCAGGTGGCTAGCAGCGGCAGCAGGTGGTGAGGGAAGCGGACCATTGGCTGGCGCTGCCTCGACGGTTCAGTTGACGAGCGCCTTGGTGACCGACACCTTGTTTTGGAACAAGACCTCCCCCGTCTCGGCGTCGAGCACCTGGAGGAACAGCCAATACTGCACGCGGCGCTCGTCCTCCTTGCGCTCGTCGCTGCTGAACACCTTGCCGGTGATGAAGTAGCGCGCGCCCAGCTGGCGCCCCCAGCGCGCGATCTGAGAAGGATCGAACGCGTCCGAGTGCTGCCGCCGCACCTCTTCGATCAGCGACGCTTGGCGCTCGTGGCTGACGACGCGGACGTGCCCTGCGTTGATGAGGCGCGTCTCGATGTCGCTCACCAGCGACTCCAGCGCGCTGTCCACGTGCTCACTGGTCTCGTTGCGGAGCGGGAGGACGGTGAGGGTGGGGCGGTCCTCCTGCTGCCAGCGCTTGAGCACCGCGCTCTCCTGCAGCGCGGCCATGTTCTGCTCGAGGAGCCGTGCCAGGTCGCGGCGGTCGAGCCCCGTGCTGAAGGCCTCGTCGTCGAGGCCCGCCACCTCTTCCCCTCGCACCGGTGTGGGGGAGCCGCAGGCCGCTTGGAGCAGTAACGCCGAGGCGAGCAGGGTGAGCCAGGGAGCGCGTCGCAGGATCATGGGTGTTCCTTCTTTAGGGGTAGGCAGCGCCGGGTCAGACGCAGGGGCGCCGTCTTGGCTTCATTGAGCCGTACAGTGTGACCGAGAAGCGCGCCGCGGCTCGGTGCTTCGCCAAACCCCGAACCAAGCAAAAAAAACCTGCGCGGGCTCGTCCGAGGGCGGCCACTCGGGCCGCCCGATGTGGGGCAGTAGGGGCACCCCGGATGGTGCCCACCCCTTGCCATCGCCGTGGCTAGCGCCGGACGGGGATGATCTGCACGCGGCGATCGTCGCCTTCGCCGTCGCTCTTGGTGACCACGCCGTCGAACTTGGCGAGGGCCAGGTGCACCACGCGGCGATCGCGCGGGTTCATCGGCTCGAAGGTGATGATCTTACCGTCCGTGACGGCTTGCTTGCCGAGGCGGCGCGCCATGGTGGCGAGGGAGTCGTCGCGGCGGCTGCGGTAGCCCTCCGCGTCCACCAGGATGTGGCGCTTCTCCAAGCCGGGGCGGTTCACCACGCGGTTCGTCAGGAACTGCAGGGCGCCGAGCACCTGCCCCTTCTTACCGATGATGCGGCCCGAGTCGGGCCCCGTGATCTCCAAGTTGATCTCGAGCTCGGAGTCTTCGTCCTTGGGGCGGCGGAGATGCACCTGACAGTCCATCTGCATCTCGCTCACCACGCGCTGCAAGAACTCGAGCGCCTTCAGCGCGCGCTCGTCGTCCTCCGGGTAATACTCCTCGTCGCGCTTGGCGCGGCGCTTGCGGCGCTTACGACCCCCGCCGCCAGCCGCTTCGGCGCCCTCGCCCTTCGCCTCCGTGCTCTCGGAGTCAGCGCCCTCGGCGTCGTCGCCTGAGGCGTCATCGTCAGCCTCCCAGCCTTCATCGACTTCGGGGCTCTCGGTTGCTTCGCTCATGCGGTTTGTCTCTCCTATAGAAAGCAGAGCCTGGCTCTGTTGAAGCGTTGTGTGTCGGTCGACAGGGCGGCGAATGAACTGGCGCCGCGCGGGTGGCCCGCAGGGACTCGCGCACTGCGCTTGGAGCCGCAGCGCTCGGAGCTGCCGCGCTCCGCGTCGCTGCGTTCAGAGCCGCTGCACCTGGCCGCGTTCATGCCTCACCGCCCTCGCCTGAGACTCGCGCGGCCGCCGCGCGCGCCTTCTTCTTGCTCTTGGGAGCGGCGTCGCCCGCCTTCGCGCCGCTCGGGGTGCCGGGCGGCCCCATGTAAGAGTCCACCGCGCGCTTCGCCTGACGCTCCACCATCCGCTGCTGCACGATGCCGAGCAGCGAGTTGGTGAACATGTAAACGCCGAGACCCGACGGCAGGAAGAGCATGAAGATGGTGAACATGCCGGGCATGAAATACAGCATCATCTTCTGCTGCATCGGGTCGCCCTGCTGCGGCATGATCTTCTGCTGCACGAAGAAGATGCCGCCAATGATGAACGGCAGCACGAAGTACGGATCCGGCGAGGACAGATCCGGGAACCACAAGAACGGGATGTTGTAGAGCTCCACCGCGTGCTGCAGCGTGGTGTACAGCGCGAACCACACCGGCATGGAGGCGAGCTGAGGCAGGCAGCCCTTGAACGGGTTCACCTTGTGCTTGCGCCAGAGCTCCATCTGCGCGAGCCCCTTCGCCTGCGGATCGTCCTTGAACTTCTCGTTCAGCGCGTCCATCTCCGGCTTGAGCTCGCGCATCCGGATCGAGTTCTTGATCATCGGGAGGCTGAGCGGGAAGAGCAGCGTCCGCGTGGTGACCGTGAGCAAGATGATGGCGACACCCCAGTTGGGGATCACGCTGTAGACCTTGAAGAGGAACGCCACGAGCAGCTTGGCGATCACGGCGAAGAAGCCGAGATCGATCAGCTCGTCGAAGTGCCGTTCCCCGCCCGCCGCCGCGCTGAGCAGCGCGGACTCCTTGGGCCCGATGTAGCTGATGAGCTGGTACTCCGCCTGCTCGCCCGCGTTCAGCACGGTCACGGGGTACGCGAGGCGCGCGCGGTACATGGCGCCCGGCTCGAAGGCTTGCCCCGCGGTCGGGTTCCACTTCTCGATCTGGAGCTGACACACGGGCTTGCCGGGTGAAGCGACCGGGGCCAAGGCGTGAGTGAAGTAGAAGTTCGAGGCCGCGGCGACGGCGGGCTCGGGCGCCACCTGGTACCAATCGCCCTCGTTCACCGGGTTCTTCTGGAACGGCGGCTCGCTGAACTCGTCCGCGTCGAAGTCCGTCGGGTGCAGGCGCTTGGCGCTCTCGTCCGCGCCGATGCACTCCACGTGGGTGATGAACGGGCTCTGCCGCAGCATGCTCCCGCTCACCTCCTCATTGGTACGCCAATCTGACGTATCGACCATCAGCGCGTGGCGCCGGGGCGTGGACGCCAGGTTCTTGATGGTCCCGGTGAGCTCGATTTCGTAAGGGCGCTCGGTGGTGCTGAGCTTCTTCGTGAGCAGCACCTCGTCATCTCGGTACTCGAACTCGCAGCTCTTGCCGTCGGCGCGGGTGATGCGCCAGTCCACCGTGTCGAGCTGGATCTGCCAATCAGGGCCGCCGAGATCGTGGGCGGCCACGTTGCGCCAGTACATCGCGAGCGAGCGCCGGAACTCGTCTTTGGCCGTCGCCAAATCCAGACCCACGTCTTGCTTCCGGTACTTGGCCGTGAGCAGCTCGAAGCGCGTGAGCGCGGCTCCCTGGGTGCTGAAGCTGGCGCGGAAGTGGGGTGTCCACAGGTCGCACGTGGCCTCGGGCGCGCGGGTGGGCGGCGCTTCACGGAACTCGCGCCCGAGCGGCTGCTGCTCAGGGCTCTTGTCTCCAGTGCACTGCCTGAAGGCGAAGAAGGTGAGCAGGCCGATCGCGATCATCAGCAGCAAGCGGGAGGCGCCGCCACGTTCCATTTCAGGGTACTCCGATTCTGCTGGGGGTCTTGCGCGGCTCGGCGTAGGTGGAGTGCTCTAGGCGTGGCGCCGACAAGGTGAGTGGGTGCTGCAGGGGGAAGGCTCGCTCGATTGAGCCTGAGGTTGGGCTGACTCAGCCTCGGGGGTGGCCGCGTGACTCGCCCCGCGCTCCGTGGGCTCACCAGCGCCTTGCGCCGGCTCACGCCCGACCGGGGGTGGGGGGGGATCGTAGCCGCCCGGGTGAAACGGATGACACCGCGACAGCCGCCGCAGGGTGAGCCAACTACCACGGATTGCCCCATGGTACTCCAGGCATTTCAAGCCGTAGTTCGAGCACGAGGGGTGGAAGCGGCACACGTTGCCGAGCAGCGGCGACAGCGTCAGCTGGTACAGCCGGATCAGCAGGATGAGCAGCTTGGCCACCATGAGCGCGGGGGAGCTTGCAGGGGTTAGCCCCGGTTGTCAGCTGCTTCCCTCGCCGGGGGGAGGGCCGCCGCGCGTTTTCTCGCGTCAGCCTCGGCCTGATGCAGCCGCCGCTCGAGCTCGGGGATGCAGCGCGCGAGCTCTGCCTGCACCTCCGCGAGGCCGAGCGTGGGTGGTGGCGCTTTGGCGATCACCACGAGGTCGAGCCCCACGGGCCACGAGCGCGCCCTGAACACCTCACGCAGCAAGCGCTTCACGCGATTGCGCCGCACCGCGCAGCCGACCCGCCGCGAGACGACGAGCCCGAGCCGCGCCGGCGCAGCGTCGCCCCGCGCGTAGACGAGCCACACGAAGTGCGCCGTGTGGACGCGGCGCCCGCCCTGCTGACAGCGCTTGAAGTCGGCCCCAGCTCGGATGCGCCGCGCGGCAGCGCAGCGTCGATCGACAGCGCGGCGTTGATCGGCAGCGCGGCGTTGATCAGCAGAGCTGGTGACCACCTACTTCTTGTAGATCGACACCGCCAGGCGCCAGCGGCCCTTTTGCCGGCGGTTCTTCAGCACCTTACGGCCACCGCTGGTCTCGAGGCGCTTGCGGAAACCATGGGTGCGGATGCGGCTGAGCTTGTGCGGCTGATAGGTGCGCTTCATGAATCGGTTCCTGTCGCTCCAGTCGAGCGAGTTTCGGGCGCCCGCCAACCGGCGCGGCGCGAAAGGGCGGGGAGCTAGCCACGCGGCGGACCGCTCGTCAAGGGGAAGCTGCCTTGGGAGTCACTGCTCGCGCGGGCTTGGCGGCAGGCGCGCGCTAGGGGCTGCAGAAGGACGCCTCGGCGCCGCCTTGGGCTGTGCGTCAGGCCAGCGCAGGCGGGTGGGGTTGGTGGCGATCCGGGTTTGGGGGTTTGGCAAGCCGCTGGGTGGCGCGGGGGAGGCGCCGAGCGGGAGCCCTTGCAGGGGCTAGAGGCGCATGCTAGGTGGGCCGCCGTCATGCGCGACAACATCCGCCTCATCTCCACCGCGAACACCGGCTTCATCTACTACACCACCAAGAACAAGAAGAAGCAGACCGGCAAGCTGGAGATCAAGAAGTACGACCCCGTGGTGCGGCAGCACGTGGTGTTCAAGGAAGCCAAGATGCCGCCCCACTCCAAGTGAGGTAGCAGGCGGGCTCGAAGCCCATCCATCGTCTCGCTCAGTGGCAAGTTGGCGCTGGGCAAGGCAAACGCAGGCGGCCTGACGGCCGCCGCGCGCATTTCTGCGCTGGGCGCTGTCTGGCAGTCGGTGGACAAGGCGCGGCGGTGGTGCAGGGAACAGCCGCCGCGTGCATTTTTGCGGTGGGCGCTGTAGCTGCCCGCGTGTTTCGAGCTGCGTTCACGTTGCGCGCCGCTGGGTAGAGCACCGCGCTCACCGTCAGGGGGGCGCGGTCACCTCGAGTGAAAAGTGGGTGGGGGCAGCTCTCGGAGCTTCCGTGTGACGGCGCGGCACCACGCCGCCCTGGCCGCGGATCGGCATCCCCGCGACGCGGTACGCCTGACCGTCGATCACCGCGAGCTCGCTGCGGATCACTTTGCCCGTTTGGCGCCGCGTGGCGCTCCTCCCTGGAAAGCGATGAGCGCGCCGGCGGTGAGCTCATCGTCACCTTGCCCCGTTGGCGCCGCATGGCGTTGCTCCTGGAGGACTGCGTGCCGCGGCGGCCGAGGTAGCGCCGGAGTGGACGACTTCGCGCGGGCGGTCGACCGCTGGGCTGACGATAGCTTCTTGCGAGCGGAGCCTTGGGATCTCCAGGTACCGCAGGAGGTGTAGGCGTCGCGCCGCGAGGATGAAGGCGCGCCGCGTGGAGCGTGAGGGGCTCGGGGTCTGCGGTGCGCGCGGAGCATGTCAGCGCGGTGCGCGTGCCATCGAGGCGAACGACAATTCCCACAAGGAATTAACTGGGGACCTCCGCGACACGGTGGGCTGCGCCTGCCTACCGTTCGATGGTTCGGAGCACGTGGTCGCACGTGGGTTCGGGGGTTGGACGGCACCGCACCGCATGGTGTTGCGTGTCGTGCCGGATTTATCCGTGAGGAAACAGATGAGCCCGGGAGCCGTGGCACTGCACGTCGCTGGGCGTATCGCGTGACGAGTCAGCGATGCGCGCCGAGGATGACCTCGAGCGCGCCTTCGAGGCGCAGCTGGCAGATAATATCTTCATGGGAATTAACGTCTGGATCGCTCTACTGACTTTAAGATGCGTGGGGGGTTGCCTCAGGGTCGGTCGCTCGGCCCGCCCTCTCGCTCCGGATATCATCAGGGGAGTGTTCTTTTGTCGCACCTGGTTCGCGTAGGGCGACACCTGATGCACCGGTTCATTCTCCTAACTGATTGATATCACGCGCGTCTTTTCACCTTCGACCGCTGTCAGACCAGTCAGTATTTCGGCCTATATCCTTCGCAGGAAGGTCTTGAAATGCCGAACATTCCCGTATATCGTGCGGCTCATGATGGAATTCGCAGGGGCCGGGTGGAGGCGAGGGGTGTGCGCAGGGGGTCTTGGCCCTACGCTGGCGGCGCTGTTCGCGCTGGGGTCTGGGTGGCCTCGGCGTGCTTCTGCCGGGTTGTTGGGCGGGCTGCTGGTCTGGGGGCTCTCGGGGTGTGGGGGTGATTCGAAGGAGCCGGCCGCGAGCTGCGAGCCTGGACGAATCGTCAGTTGTCCTTGTCCAGGTCGGCCTGATGGTGCCCAGGCGTGCCTGGCGAATGGGAGCGGCTGGGGCGCGTGTGAGTGTGGCTCTGGCGGTTCGGGCGGTACCGCGGGCTCGGGGGGTGCTGCGGGCTCGGGTGGCACTGCAGGCTCTGGCGCTGCGGGTGGGGCTGGTGGCTCGGGCGGGGTTGGGGGGTCTGCTGGCTCAGGTGCCACGGCGGGCTCGGCGGGCACTGGCGGCACGGTGGGTGGCTCGGCCGGTTCGGGTGCGGTTGGCGGCGCAGGCGGTGGCCCCATCGATGAGGGCTGCCCTGCCACGGGCCGTGGCCCGGCCATGGTGCGGGTGAACCACCCTGACGGGGACTACTGCATCGACCGCACGGAGGTCACGAAGGGGCAGTACAAAGAGTTCTTTGAGGACATGGAGGGGAACTTCTCAGGGCAACGACCTGAGTGTTCGGGCAACGTGACCTACGATCCTCGGTGGTGCGGTTCGACGTACTACATCGACGACAACCTCAATTTCCCCGTCGCTTGTGTGGACTGGTGCGACGCAGACGCGTTCTGCCGTTGGTCCGGCAAGCGGCTGTGTGGTCGCATCGGGGGTGGAGAGCTCCAGCGCGACCTCGCTCCCAACCCTGAAGGCGAGTGGTACAACGCCTGCACGGCTGCCGGGGAGTTCCAACCTGAGGGGACCTGTGGTGCAGACGGAAGCTTAGGATACGCTCGCACCGTTGAAGTCAGTGCGGGCTGTCTCGGCAGCGCACCGCCATTCGACGAAGTTTCCTATCTCGTAGGCAACGTGGCGGAGTGGACGGCTGAATGCGGGAGACCACTCCTTGGTTCTGTCGATGAGTGCATCGTGAACGGAGGCAGCTTCCAGGATCACTTCGAAAACCCAAGTCGCTATGTTTGCACCACAAAAGAGAGCTATCCGAGAACCTATCGGCGCAACATCATCGGAATTCGCTGCTGTGCAGAGGTGACGCCATGACGCTTGAACTAGCTATGAAACGGATCCTGTGGATCATGGTATGCCTCGTAGGTGCGGCGCTCCCGGGCTGCAAGCCGAGCGCAGTTGACGATCCGATTGGCGATGTGCCGCCGGCTGGCACGCCGCTCCCGCAGCGTTCGGAGATCCCCGTCGAGGTGCGGGTCGGCGACGAGTGGATGACGGTGAAGCTCTCCCAGGAGGCGCTTGAGCAGTTTGCTGCCCAGTGGTGCTTGGCGGAGAATGTCCAGAGGGCTGATCGTACCCTGTGTGGGACGCATCGCTTCTTCGACGATCTCCTCGTCACTCATATCCCGTCTGAGCCAGTCGTGTCCTCACCGGACGCCTTCAACCTATGCCACCAGGGGCTGTGCGTGCAGCGCGTGCACACCTGTGCTGGTTATTTCCTTGAAGAAATAAGCCGCACCCCCACACCGAAGCGCCTCACGCCCCAAGACGTCGAGCGGAGTCACTTCAGCGTCAGTGAGCTGGCGCTCTCCGCCTCCGACGTAGAGCGCCTCGGGCAGGTCTCTTCCCGCGCACAGATGAGCGAAGGGATCAGCGAAGTCCGGTTCCAGCCGCTCAAGTCGGACGCCAAGGCGGCCGCGCTGCGCGGAGCGCTCAACCAGTACCGCCACAGCACTCAGTGGTCGCGCCTGTTCGCGACGATGCAGGTCGAGGACGCGAGCGGCAACTTCACCTGTGCCGCTCGCTTTGCAGCTCAGGACTACCAATATCTGACTGCAGGTCAAGGTCAAGGCACAGGGCTCCAGCCTAACGAGCGAGGCCGCGAGCCAACCTGGTCCGATGTGCTGCTCCAGAGCTACTTGGACGCGTCCAACCAATACTCCCGCGCCATCTCGCTCACGACAGACGCCATGCGCGCCGCGGCGCAGGTGCAGATCGATGGGGGCAATGCCGCCCCGGATGAGGCGGCGACCGCTTGGAATGGTCAGGTCAACTCAGCGGTGGCCGTCGCTCGCCTGCTGACGATGGCGCCTTCCCAGAGTACGGTCATCCAACCCGGGCCGGGGGTGCACACCCTCGGGCTCGCCGGCTGCGGCGCCCAGGAGGAGGGCGGCGGTCGACTGGGGCCGACCGGGGTGCCGGTGTGTCCACCCATTTCCGGTAACGATAGGATTCAGATCAGCATCGACCTCATTCGGGGTATGCAGGTTGCGCCGAATGCCAACGCGGCGGACAGCATCGCCCAGATCTTGCGCTTTTACCAAGGGCTGACGTACCAGGGGACGGATGAGGTGCTCCAAGAGCAGGGCGTCAGCCGCGCGGACATCAGCCTAGCGGTGGACTACCTGTGCGCCGAAGCGGCGCTCGAGGGA
>JAHBVY010000002.1 GCA_019637265.1 Polyangiaceae bacterium
GGCCCTCACCCTTACCGGGATCAGGTGAGGGCACCTGCTTATATCACGGATTGAGGCTCAACACCTCCGCAGCCTCCCCGGCGATGCCTGCGGTGGCGCTGCTCCCGCCGTTGCCCGGCGCACCGGGAGCGCCCAGCGTAACGCCGCCACCCTCACGCACTGGTGCAGCGCCGAGGTGCAGCACACCGGCGGAAACACCGCCCGCGCCGCCCCCCCCGCCGCCGCCTGCGCCGCCTTGACCGCCGACACCTCCTGGGCATCCAAGGCCGTGAGCCTGACCGTAGCCACCCCCATCTAATCCGGCCTGCCCGTCAGCCCCCGCACCACCATCCCCGGCGGTACCGGCCGTCAGCTGCACATCCTTCAGCGTCACCGGCGCGTTGAATAGCACGAGCGCCACGCTGGCCCCGCCACCGCCACCGCCACCACCGGGTGCTCCACCGCAGCCTCCAGCACCACCGCCACCACCGCCGCCGTTCGTGCCGCCACGACCGCCACCGCCCCCCTGACCCACCTGACCATGTGAGCCGCCAGCGCCGGCCTGCGGCGCCCAACCGCTAGCGGTCAGGATACCGAGCGACGTGGCGCCAGCGCCTGAGGTGCCGACAGGACCGGGGTTACCGTCACTCCCACCTCCACCGGCATTGCAAGCCTCCCCGACATCCCCCCCTTTGCCTCCGTTGGGGTTCGGATTCGTGATGGTTGGAGAACCGTTACTACCCTGCCCAGGAGGCGCGCCTTCAATGCCCCCGGGCGCTCCGCTTGTCTCCTCACCTGTGCGGGTACACGTGACGGTAATTCCCCGTCCTGGCCGAACCCCGGTCGCATTGTCGCCGTTGATATTAACACCCGACGGCGCCAAGTCTGCCGCCGTCACATCGTCGCGAATCCCAGCAGCACCACTCGCCCCCTCCTGCGCAATGAACTCCACCTGCTCAAAGCTCAACCCACTCGAGTCCGCGACAAACCCACCCACACTGCTCTCCCCCGGCGTAGCTCCAGCGGGCGCTCTAAACCTCATGTACTGAACCGACATCTCAGCATTGATGTCCTTCGCCACCAGCGGGACCCCACTCGCAGGCGCCACAGTCGCCTTCAACGTCGCATCGAACCCCCACCCATCACACTTAAAGCCACCCCAAACCTCCACGCCCGCAAGCGACGCGTCCAGAGACAGGTTCTCGACGAAATCCCCGCCATCGGCGCAGACAAACAAACGCTTCCCGTCAGCCTTCGCTTTCTCCAACCCCGCCTGCACGCTCCCCAGCGGGTCAGCCTGCGTCCCGGCAGAACCCACGCCTCCAGCCGGACTCACAAACACCGCCAACTCATCATCAATCACACAAGCCTCATCAGCCGGACTCGCCGTCTCATCACAGATTGGCGTCGTGCCCCCCGAACCTCCCGTCCCCGCAGTCCCCCCGCTCGCGCCCGAACCAGCTGCTCCTCCCGAACCCGCAGCACCACCAGCGCCTGCGGTCCCGCCCGAGCCCGCTGCGCCCCCAGAACCCGCGCCTCCACCCCCATTGTACTGCTCGCCCCCACAGGCAGCAAGCAGTGCTGCTAGAGCACAAGTCGTCGTCATCGCAGCCACCGAACTCTTCATAAGAATCACTCCAATCCAAGGCGAGGTTGGATTCCAATGTCTATCTGAAACTGACTACTCAAATTCCGTCGCGCAGGACGAATGGCCACCGCCCCAACGATCGACGAGGAAAACACTAGGGACTGACGCTAATCACATCAGCTGCCTCCCCGACGATGCCCGCGTTGGCGCTGCTCCCGCCGTTGCCCGGCGCACCAGGAGCACCTGGGGTGATGCTGCCGCCCTCACGCACTGGCGCAGCGCCGAGGTGCAGCACGCCCGCGGAGACGCCGCCCGCGCCGCCGCCACCGCCACCACCTGGGCCACCTTGACCGCCACGCCCGCCGCCACATCCATCATCGGCAGGATTCCCGGCGAATCCCCCCGCGAGCCCATCCTGCCCCTCCGCCCCCGCGCCGCCATCTCCAGCATCACCGGCAGTCAGCTGCACGTCCTTCAGCCGCACCGGCGCGTTGAACAGCAACAAGGCCACACTGGCGCCACCGCCGCCACCGCCGCCACCGGGTGCTCCCCCGCAGCCGCCCGCGCCACCGCCACCACCGCCACCGGCCAAACCGCCACGACCACCACCGCCACCCTGACCGACTTTGCCGTGTTCGCCACCAGTGCCAGCCTGCGGTGCCCAGCCACTCGCAGTCAGGGTACCGTGCATCGTGGCGCCAATGCCTGAGGTGCCGTCGGGACCGGGATTGCCCCGACTCCCACCTCCGCCTTCATTACAGTCAGCTTCGGGGTCTCCCCCCTTGCCGCCGTTGGGATTCGGAGTCGCGATGGCTGGCGAGCCGTTGGTACCTTGCGCAGGCACTGGTCCCCCATTGCCCCCAGGACCACCAGTCGTCTGCTCGCTTGTCCGTGTACAGGTAACGGGAGTACCAGGACCACCAGTCGTATCGGTCGCAGGCTTTCCATTGATGTTAACACCCGACGGCGCCAAGTCTGCCGCCGTCACGTCATCGCGCGTGCCACTCGCACCACTCGCCCCCTCCTGCGCAATAAACTCCACCTGTTCAAACGACAGCGCGCTCGATTCACTCACAAATCCGGCAATACTACTCTCTCCCGGCGCCACCCCGGCCGGTGCACTAAACCTCACATACCGAAACAACGTCTCTGCGTTGATATCCTTAGCTACCAACGGCACCCCATTCGCTGGCGCCACCGTCGCCTTCAACCCCGCATCAAAACCCCACCCGTCACACCTAAACCCACCCCACACCTCAACCCCAGCAAGCTCAGCGCCAAGCGAAACATTCTCCTCAAAATCCCCGCCATCCGCGCAAACAAACAGCCGCTTTCCGTCAGCCTTCGCTTTCTCCAACCCCGCCTGCACGCTCCCCAATGGGTCAGCCTGTGTTCCGGCAGAACCCACACCACCCGCAGGGCTCACAAACACAGCCAGTTCATCATCGATCACGCAAGCCTCATCCGCTGGACTCGCTGTCTCGTCGCAAGTCGGCGTCGTACCACCCGAGCCCGCAGTCCCCCCGCTAGCCCCCGAGCCTGCCGCTCCTCCAGAGCCGGCCGTTCCGCCAAACCCACCGCTGCCCGCAACCCCTCCAACACCCGCTGTGCCGGCAACACCCCCGCTGTTGTCGGTTCCACACGTGTTGTCCTTTGCGCATTCCGGAGGACCGGGAGTGCAGCCCAGTGGCAAGCTCGTCAACACGCCCACTACCCCCAACATACCAAAACTGAACAACCTCATCGGAATCTCCACGAAAACGGGTCACGACGCTCACAAAGAGCTAACTTAAATCGAATAAAGACGCGGCACGGACTCACCACGAGTGATCCTCACTCAGAATCTACCGGAAATAGTCCACTGACCACCCCCAGCGGCCACACTGAACCCATGCTCGAATCGCGCGGCGCTCCGCGTTGGCTCGGGCCACAGCAGGTAGGCAGCAGCGCCCAACACCGCGAACCCGGCTCCTACCCCCAAGAACACGTTGCGTGTATTGCGGTCACTCTCCCAGTCTGCAGCGGCGCCGGGGGCCTCTAGACAGCGCACTTGACGATTTGCTGGACCACAACTCTCGCCACCTAGCTCTTCCCAGCGATCCCTCTCGGAGGCGGCACTCGCGTTGAACACAATCGCCACAGCCAGTGACCCCGCCGCCAACACCCCCGCACCCAACACCACCAAGTTCCGCGCCGTGTAATCCGGCCCCTCCTCAGGAGGCATCGGCTCAGGCACCACCTCCGGCTCCGCCCCCGTCAGCTCCGGCGCCACAGCCACCGACGGATCCCGCTCCAAAATCAGCTCATGGGTCGCCCGCTCACCCGCGGCCGCCGTGAGCTGCCTCGTCACCGTGAGGTACCCCGGGTGCGACACCACCAGCTCATAGGGCCCCGGTGCCACGTAGAACGACTTCTCACCACGCGCCGCGCCACTCACGGACACTTCGGCGCCGTCAGGCTTCGTGACGATATCCAACCGCTGCACCCGCTCCATCACCGCGCGCCGCGCCGCCCGCGTGCGCTCGCTGATGCGCTCGCCCGCCAGGCTCGCACAGTGGTCCATCATCGCGGCGGCCCGCGCCCACTCCTCACGCTTGCTCAAGGTCTGACCCAGGTCGCAAGCAGCACGTATAGAACGCTCCGTGCCCCACAGGCTCGTCAGGTAGTCCTCAGCCTTCGCGTAGTCGCCTGCCCGATAGGCCTCCGAGGCGAGACGGTGGAGCTCGTCCGTCGTGATTTGCTCCGCACCGGCAGATGTCGGCACGGCGAGCGCCCCGAGCACGAGCGCCGCCGCCAAGATAGAGCGACGAACGGGTGGACGGGATGAGGGCATGCCGCGCGACGCGGTGCGGTCAGGATGGGCGACCACGAAGGGCGCCCCTACTGAGGCGGGGATGTCACTGCACGACGTGCGCTGGAGAGAGGTGATGAGTTGCGACATAGAAACAGTAGAATTGGCGCGCTGACAGGGCAAGTGAGCGCAGTATCTCAGCGAGGAGCCTGGCGCCTGACAGAAGGGGGAGCGAAGCGTGCGCAGTGAAGAAGGTCAGCGCAGCGAATAGAATACACCATGACTAATAGTCCTCGCTAAGGAGACCCTCACCGGATCCTTTCGCGGCGGGCTTCGGGTGCGCAGGCTTCGACGCCGGTTTGGCTCGAGGAGCAGGCTGAGCCTTCGGCGCAGCGGCTGCCGCCGGTTGCGCTACCGGCTTAGGCGTTGGCGCAGCGGCTGGCGCCGGCTGCGCTGCGGCATTCGTCTCACTCGGCCCCGCGCTTGGCTCAGCAGCTGCGGTTGGCACCGGCGCTCCCGGCTCGCCAGGCGCGGCCGCCGGCTCATCCGGCGCAGGCTCGCCAGTCGCAGCGGGCGCCTTCTCACCCGGCTCAGGCTCACCGGTTGCCGCCTGGCCCGGCGCATTCGTCAGGGTGGCTGGCGTAGTAGAAGCCTCCACGCCTGCCCCACGCTGCTGACCGATCCACACGCCCAGCCCGAGCACACCGAAGAGCAGCGGCACGACCCAAAGGGCGCGCAGCTTGCTGCGCTTACTTTCAGCCTCGGCGTGCGGTGTGGCCACGCTGCTCGGCACGAAGGCGCTGGGGGTGCGCTCGCTAGCCGCCGCATCGCTAGCGCTCGCGGCGCTCGCGGCGGGAGCGCGCTCGCTCGGCGCCGCATCGCCAGCCTCCAAGTCGCTCGCAGCAATGGCAGCCTTATCCGGCTTACTCGTGGCTGCGCTGGTGGCAGTCGCTGCAACTGACCCAACCGCCTGCGCCTTCAGCCTCGCGGTGCTGGGGATCGTCACTGCATTGCGTGACGACTCACCCTCGCTCCGCCCCGCATCTTGCACCCCGACCGCACCGAGAACGCCGCGCGCCGCCTCGCTGCTTGGCTCGTCGCCCGCTTCGCCCGAAGCCTCAGCCTGCGTTACTTCGCCTACGTCGCCAGCCGCCGCCGCGGCTTGCGCCGCGTTCACGTCGGCCGCAGCCAGCTCATCAGCTGACGATGCCTCGGCACTCGTGTCGACTTCAGGCAGTGCAGCTGACGATGTCTCACCCCGCACGATGACCACATCGGCTTCGGGCGTCGACGCACCCCCAGCTGGCGACGCGCCGGGCTCGAGCTTCGGCAGCGTCACCCACCGCTGCTTCCGCATCGCCGCCACCACGGGCGCCGTCGGCTCACGCTTCCCCTTCAGCACGCCCTCCAGCGCGAACGGAGGCTCCAGCTGACGCTCCGTCCGATCACGCCGCGGCGCCACGGCGCCCTGGTCATCCGGATCACCCGTCAGCTCACCCAACACCCCCTTCGCCTGTGGATCCCCGCCCAAGAGCCACGGCTCGATGGTGTCCCCGCTGTGCTTGCGCTCCGTCATCGGCGCCCTCCCTTCGCTGGTGGAGCGGCGGACGGCGCCGGGCTCGCGGAGCCGCTCGCTGCGCCTTGCTTCGTGAGCCACTTGTCGGGGCCGTCGCTCGTGATCTCCTCCACCATCTCCTTGATATCCTCTGGGCTAACCCCAAGCTCTGCCTCCGTGAGCTCCCCGCTCGACGCGCTGGGAGCAGGTGCTGTCGCAGGGGTGGGTGCTGTCGCAGGGGCGGGTGCTGTCGCAGGGGTGGGTGCTGTCGCCGAGGCGGGTGCGGCCGCAGCGGGGGGAGCGGCCGAAACATCAGGAAGACTGACGCTGGCCGCGGGCGCGGCAGCCTCCTCAGATTTCGTGAGCGCTCTCACCCCAAGCCAGACGCCGATGATGATGGCTCCCAGCGTGATCCCGGCGGCCATCCCGTGCCAGGCATTCAAGGCCCGAGGCTCGTTGCTCGCAGACAAAGGCTGTGAGCCAGCAGGAGGTGGCGTGCTCTTGGCCGGTCCCTCGGACGCCATCGGCGCGGCGTTCGCTCCCGCCCCTTGCACGGCGCCTCCCGGATTGCCGTGTCCTTGCACGGCCCTCCCGTGTTGCGGGTGACCTCGCTGCGCGTGCCCTTGCCACGCATGCCCGGCAGCTCCAGGCGCACCGTACTGCACCTGCCCCGGCGGTCCGTATCCCTGACCTGGCGGCGCCTGCCCAGCGGCTCCCGGCGGTCCGTATCCCTGACCTTGGGGCGCATGACCGGCAGCTCCCGGCGCACCGTACCCCTGACCTGGTTGCGCATTCCCAGCGACTCCCGGCGCATGCCCCTGCGCGCGACCTCGAGCCGCCCCCGGTGTACCGTACCTCTGCGCGTCTCGAGCAGCGCCTCCCGGTGCATACATCCCCTGCACCTCCCCGGGCGCCAAATGCACGCGCTGTTTCCCTGGCGAAACACCTTGAGGCGTACCGCCCGGAGCCACCCCAGCGCCGCGCGGCGCCTCTGAAGGAGCCTCATGGGGACGCAGCAAGCCAGCGCTCTCGGCCGCAGCCGCCGCCGCGCTGAACGCCGCCTTCAGCTCTTCGCGGCGCGTCTCGGGCATGCGGAACGTGCCACCGTCAGTGTAGCTGCCTTGCGGCGGGTTGAGGATCGTCGCGTCCGACAGCGGCTCGAACGAATCGAGCACCTCCTGCAGCGGGGCCGTCGACTGAAGCCCCTTCGCGACGACCCGAGGGCGCGCCACCGCCGCGTCCGGGTTGCCGTTCCTCACCGCCGCGTTCAACGCGCGACGCCGCGCGTCACGCAGCGCGTAGCCGAAATCCAGCATGGTCTGGAACCGCGCGTTGGGGTCCTTCTGCACCGCCCGCTTCACGATCGTCCAGACGTACTCCGGGAAGCCGGGGAGCACGTCGGGGAGCGGATCGGGATCCATCCCCTCGTGCCGGAGCAGCAGCTCATGCGGCGTGGGCTCACGGCCCGGGGGCATGAACGGGTGCCACCCAGCCATCATCTCGTACAGCACGATGCCCAGCGCGTACACGTCCGAGCGCCCGTCTACTAGCTCGCTCTGCCCACTGCAGTGCTCGGGCGACATGTAGGGCAACGTGCCACGCACCTTGTGTGCGCCCGTCGTCTTGAAGCCGAGGCCCTGCACCTTCGCGATGCCGAGGTCCAGCACCTTCACCTCGTTCGCGTGCGTGACGAACACGTTCTCCGGCTTGACGTCCCGGTGGATCACCCCAATCTCGTGCGCCGCCTGCAGCGCGTCCGCGATCTGACTCCCGTAGTACAGCGTCGGCGCGATCTGGACCCGCGGCTCCTGCTGCATCAGCTCACGCAGCGTGTGACCCTTCAGCAGGTCCATCGCGTACCAAAACAGGCCCTCCGGCTCCAGCAACCCCGCGTCGTGCACCCGCACGATGTTCCCGTGTTGCATCGTGCTCATCAGCACCGCCTCACGCTGCCAACGCTCGATCGCCCCCTCCACGAACGACTCACGCAGGTTCATGATCTTCAGCGCGCGGACGATCCCGAGCAACCGGTGACGCGCCGAGTAGACGCAACCCGTCCCACCGCTCGCGAGCTCCTCGATGAGCTCGTAGTTCCCAACGACCTTCCCTTTTGTAAACGGTAGCTTTTCCACCCCGGGTCGCCTCAGAGTACGCGAGGGAACCTGACCGTCAACGACTAAAGCGCCGCCCACCGCCAGTCGACGGGCCGGAGCGGGCTCGCGTTTGAAGGACACCGCGTCCAGCTCGGTCGGCCCCACGGTCAGTTGACGCCTTTTCGTGGTGGGTGGCGTTTTTTCTTGCCTAAGTGCCCGCCTCCAACCGAAGCAGACGCTCCTTGGTGGAGGTGCCGCCGTGGGCCGTGAAGCCACCCAAGCCGCCGCGACCCGTCACGCGATGGCAGGGGATGAGGATGGGGATCGGGTTGCGACGCATCGCCTGACCCACCGCGCGCGCCGCGCCGGGCGAGCCCAGCTCGGCGGCGAGCTCCCCGTAGGTGATGGTCTGCCCCGGCGGGACCCGCATCAGGCGCTCGTACACGCGGCGATGGAAGGGCGGCGCCTGGAGCTCGAGCGGCGCGCTCGAGAGATCCACCGCGCGGCCCTCGAGCAGCGCGCCAACCTGAGCGATGACGCGGCGAACGGGCCCAGACGGTGGCGCTTCGGTCGCGTGAGGCGAGCGCACGAGCAGCGCCTGGCGGGTCGCCTCAGCGGTCGCCTCCGGGAGCTGGAGCCCCGTGATTTTTCCACTGCGGAAACTGATGCCACACACCCCGATCGGCGTGGGGAACAGCGCGTAGTGCTCGGGCGCGGTCATCGGGCGACTGTAGCTCGGGCGCTCACGGGTGTCAGCGCGCAGCTCACATCGCCCGAACGCTCGCAGCGCTCCGCTGCTCCTTCAGCGCTCCAGCCCGCCGCGACTTCGACCGGGCTCAGCGCGGCGCGTAGGTCATCAAGAGGAACACCTGCGCCTCCTCCGCGCCGGGGTTCCGATACACGTGCGGGACGTCCGCCGAGAACACCGCGGCGTCCCCCGTCGAAAGCTCGTGCGCCTCACCACCCACTTCCACGTGCAGCTGACCGCGCGCCACCACCAGGTTCTCCGAGGTGCCGGGCGCGTGCGCGTCGGCGCGCTCCTCGGCGAAGGGCGCGAGCCGCAGCTCATAGAACTCCACCGTCCGCGCCTGATCCGCGGGGAAGAGCGCGCGAGAGCCGAAGCTGCCGTCGAGCGAGCGCAGCCAGCGCGCGCGATCCGCGGCGAGCACCATCAGCCCCGGCGGGCTCGGGTTGCTGATCAGCGCGGAGAACGGCAAGCCGAGCGCATAGGCTATTTTCCACAGCACATTGATGGTCGGCGTGCTCTGCTGATTCTCTATCTGGTTCAGCATCGCGCGGCTGACGCCGGAGCGCTGCGCCAGCTTCTCGAGCGAGAGGCCTCGCTCGGCGCGCAGCTGCTTCAAGTTCGCGGCGACGACGGGCGTGAGGTCGCTCGCGTCCGCCTGGCTCACCCCCTCCTCGGCCACGCGCGCCTGGGCGGCGTCACGAGGCAGGCCAGCGCCACGAGGCGCAGGGCCACGAGGCGCAAGGCCACGAAGTGGAGCGCCGCGGAGCTTGGCTGTTGCCATAGGGATAAACGACCGGCGGCGACGCGCGAGGAGACCGCGCCGCCGCCGTGTCCCAGATCAGCGGTTGGGCTGGGGCGTGGTGCGGAGGTAATTCCGGACCACGGTGAAGCCCTTGGGGAAGCGCTGCTTCAGCTCCTCAGGGTCCTGAAGCGAAGGCACGATCACCACATCCTCACCGTCCTTCCAGTTGCCCGGCGTGGCCACCAAGTGGTTGTCCGTCAGCTGGAGTGAGTCAATGACGCGCAGCAGCTCATCGAAGTTGCGCCCGGTGCTCGCCGGGTAGGTGATGATCGCGCGGATCTTGCGCTTCGGGTCGATGAAGAACACCGAGCGCACCGTCAGCGTGTCATTCGCCTCCGGGTGGATCATGTCGTAGAGGTTCGAGATGGTGCGATCCTCATCGGCGAAGATCGGGTAATTCAGCTTGGTGGACTGCGTCTCCTCGATGTCCTTGATCCAGCCGTTGTGAGACTCCACGGAGTCGACCGACAGCGCCGCCACCTTCGCGTTGCGCTTGTCGAACTCGGGCTTCAGCTTCGCGACGAGGCCGAGCTCGGTGGTGCAGACCGGCGTGAAATCCTTCGGGTGGGAGAACAAAATCCCCCAAGAATCCCCGAGCCACTCGTGGAACTTGAGCTTCCCATGGGTGGAGTCCTGCTCGAAATCCGGTGCCGTGCTGCCGATGTGTAGGGCCATGATGTCGCCTCTTCCTTTCTGGTTCGTTCGTAAGAACGAGCGGAGTATCCGCTATAACAGACACCTGTCAACCCCCTCCCCTGCGGCGCCTTGACGCGCCCCGGAGCACTTGCAGTTTGTTCAGGGGGTTCGCCCCCGCTGCACCCACCCCGAGCCCCGCGAGCCCATCGTTAGACCCTATGACGATCAGCGCTCATCGTCCTATCCACTGACGATGAGCGCTGCCTCTCCCAACAGGCCACATACCGCCCGGCGTGGAGACGAGCGGGCGCCTCACTCGAAGCCGCGGGGCGCGTCGCCGGCGACGGTCACGCGGTGCATCACGCGGCGGCCCTGGTAGTCCGCGGCGGCGTAGTGGCTGGTCACGCGGTTGTCCCAGATCGCCAAGTCTCCGGGCGCCCAGCGCCAGCGCACGACGTGCTCCGGCAGCGTGATGTGCTCGTAGAGCAGCGACAGCAGCGCGCTGCTCTCGAGGTGGGACAGGCCCTCGATGTGAGACGTGAAGGTGGGGTTGACGAACAGCGCCGGCTCGCCTGTTTCCGGGTGGATACGCACCACGGGGTGGCGCGCGGGCGGCAGCGCCTGGACGCGCTCGTCACCGCCGGTTTGGCGCAAGCGCTCGAAGGTGTGACGCGCGGTGTGCACCGCGACGAGGCCGACCAGCGCGCGCTGGAGCGGCGCCGAGAGCGTGCGGTAGGCGCCGACCAAGTCGGCCCACAGCGTGTCGCCGCCCGTCTCGGGCAGGAGCTTGGCCGCGAGCACCGACGCCGCCGGGGGCTCCGCCGAGAAGGTGACGTCCGTGTGCCAGCGGTTGTTGTAGCTGGTCGACGCCGCCTGATCCCCGACCCCCAGCGCGTAGCGCTCGCTGTCCAACACCAGCACCTCGGGGTGCGCGTCGTCCAGCCCCCCTTGGAGCGGGTGCGCAGGAGTCAGCTCACCGAACCACCTGGCGAAGGCGACTTGCTCCGTGGGCGTCACCGGTTGATCGCGGAAGAACAGCACCCGGCGCTGGTTCAGCGCGGCGCGCAGCGCGCGCGCCGTCTCCTCGGGGAGCGGGCGACGCAAGTCGACTCCCTCCACGGTGGCTCCGATGCGGCTCGTGAGCGGCGTGAGTCGAAGCGGGGGCTGCGCGGGCTGAATCTGAGTATTTAGATCAACAATTTGTTGGGTCATCTACGGTCAAACGTAGCTCCATCGCGCCAACGCGCCATATTCATGACTTTATTAGTATAGAATTGCCTGTGCGCCTTGCTCGGCTGGGCGATTGCTGCGACCTTCCGCCGCGTGCTGCGTCTCGACTCCGTCTCCAAGCGCCACGGCAAGCAGATCCTGTTCCTGGAGGCTTCCATGGGGGCGTTCCGTGGGGAGCGGGTGGGCCTGGTGGGGCCGAACGGCGCGGGCAAATCCACCGTGTTCCGGATGATCGTCGGGGAAGATCAGCCGGACAACGGCCAGGTGGTGCTCGATCGCGGCGTCACGGTCGGCTACTTCAGCCAAGACGTGGGGGAGATGCGCGGCCGCAGCGTGGTCGCGGAGACGCTCGCCGGCGCGGGCGAGGTCTCGGAGGTGGGCGCCGAGCTGGCGCAGCTCGAAGAGCAGCTCGCCGATCCATCGCTGGCCGATCAGCTCGATCGCCTGATCGAGCGCTTCGGTCAGGTGCAGGCGCGCTACGACGAGCTGGGAGGCTACGCCCTGGAGCCGCGCGCGCGGGAGATCCTCGCGGGGCTGAGCTTCGACGACAGCGTGGTGGACGGCGACGTGGGCGCGCTCTCCGGCGGCTGGAAGATGCGGGTGGCGCTCGCGCGCATCTTGCTCATGCGCCCTGACGTGCTCCTGCTCGATGAGCCGACCAACCACCTGGACCTCGAGTCCATCCTGTGGCTCGAGCAGTTCCTCAAGGGCTTCGAGGGCGCGCTGATAGTCACCTCCCATGACCGTGAGTTCTTGAACCGCGTCGCCACCAAAATAGTCGAGATTGAGGGAGGAGAGCTGACGACTTACTCGGGCAACTACGACTTCTACGAGGAGCAGCGCGCGCGCGAGGCGGCGCAGGCGGAGGCCCAGTACGCGCGGCACCAGGCGATGCTCGCCAAGGAGAAGGCGTTCATCGCGCGCTTCAAGGCGCGCGCGAGCCACGCGGCGCAGGTGCAGAGCCGCGTGAAGAAGCTCGAGAAGATCGACGTGATGGAGCCGCCGAAGCGCCGCCGAAGCGTCGCCTTCGAGTTCCGCTCGCCGCCGCGCTCGGGCGACGACGTGCTCAAGATGGATCACGTCAGTAAAGCTTACGGCGAGCGGGTCATCTACACTGACTTCGACTGGCTCATCCGCCGTGGGGAGCGCTGGTGCGTGATGGGCGTGAACGGCGCCGGCAAGTCCACCTTACTGAAGCTGGCGAGCGGCGCCTCCGAGCCCGACACCGGCCGGGTGACGCTCGGCGCCAGCGTGAAGCTCGGCTACTTCGCGCAGCACACCATGGACGTGCTCGACGCGAGCCTGAGCGTGCTGGAGACCCTCCAAACCGCCTTCTCCACCGCGAGCATCGGCTCTTTGAAGACGCTCGCCGCGGCCTTCGGCTTCTCCGGGGACGACGTGGAGAAGCCATGCGGCGTGCTCTCCGGTGGGGAGAAGGCGCGCGTGGTGCTGGCGAAGATGCTCTACGACCCGCCCAACTTCTTGGTGCTGGACGAGCCCACCAACCACTTAGACCTCGAGACCAAGGAGGTGCTGGTGGGGGCGCTCCGCGACTACGAGGGCAGCATGCTGCTCGTCTCCCACGACCGGAGCTTCCTGGCGGCGCTGTCGAACCGCGTGCTCGAGCTGACGCCCGAAGGCCACCACGTGTACCTGGGCGGCTACACGGAGTACGTCGCGGCCAGCGGGCACGAAGCGCCGACCCGAGCGCGCTGAAGCGCGCGGAATGTCCCGCTCCAACCAAGGCAGGCTCAGGTCATCTAAACTGACTGGCACACGTCGACATCGTGCCGCGGTTGGCGGCGCGCCCGAGGTGCCGTTCAGCCAGCGCGCGATGAGCCTCCTGAGCCTGGACCCGGCCAAGCGGCCTAGCAGCCCACGGTGGAATTCCGAGCCGGGGACAGCGGTTGAGCTAGGCCCCGGCGGAGAATTCGCACTCATCAGGTCAAGAATTAGATCGGCGATTCACCGACATTTCTCCGCCAAACTGGGCTAGCACCCGCTCATTGTCCCATGCTCTGAACAGTCTTTTCGGAAGTGGGCCACTAGCGAGCCTCCGCACCTTACTGGAGGCTTCACCGCGCCTGGCAGGACGCTCGGCGAACGAACCATCGGAGAAATACTCATGCGAACTCAGATCCTGATTTGCCTGGCTGCCGCCACCCTCGCCTTCGGCTGCGACGACCCCGCGGAGGGCAAGGCGAAGGCGACCGTCGGCTCCGCCATCGCGACCGCCTCCGCGCCGCCCCCGGCGGCCGAGGCCAAGACGGAGAAGGCCTCCTTCTCCGAGGCTCAAGGCAAGGTGGAGTGGGAGGGCTCCAAGGTGAGCGGCAGCCACACCGGTAACTTCGGCAAGTTCAAGGGCGAGGTGGAGCTGGTGGACGGCAAGGCCGAGGGCGGCAAGGTCAGCGTGGACATCGACATGACCTCGGTCACCAGCGACAACGACCAGCTCACGAAGCACCTCTTGAGCGACGACTTCTTCTCCACGGAGAAATTCCCCGCGGCAAAATTCGTCTCCACTGAGGTGAAGGCCGGCGGCGAGGGCAGCGCCACCCACACCATCACGGGTAACCTGACGATGCGCGGCGAGACCAAGTCGATCAGCTTCCCGGCGACGCTCGGCGTGGCGGAGAAGGAGGTCACCGTGAAGAGCGAGTTCTCGATCAACCGCAAGGACTTCGGCATCGTCTACGCGGGCAAGGCGGATGACCTCATCCGCGACAACGTGGTGATCAAGCTCGACCTCAAGGTGCCGCGCGGCTGAGGATGAAAGGGGGGGCTCACGCGATCCGGATCGCTGTGGAGAGGTCGCTGTAGGGGCGCCGCTGGCTGCGCCCCACGCGGTCTAGTCAGTCGTACATCCTACCTGCGCTCGCCCAGCGGCTGGATGCGCTCGGTGTTCCGCGGCGTCGCAACCGCGGGTAGAGTCGGGGGATGGGCTTCGACAAGGGCGCGCTCGTGGGGCAGGTGGTGCAGGAGCTGAGTGATGAGCTCACGCGGCTCCGCGCCATCGCGGACGCGACGCGCCAGGGGGCGATCCACGAAGAGGCGAAGCCGGAGAACGACAAGGACACGCGGGCACTCGAGCAGAGCTACCTCGCGCGGGGCCAGGCGGAGCGCGTCGCGCTGGCAGAGGCCGCGCTCCAGCTGCTGCGTTTTTGGGAGCCGAACGCGGGCCCTGGGGAGCGCGTGGCGCTGGGGAGCGTGGTGGAGCTCACGGTGGACGAGGAGCCGCGCTGGGTGTTCGTGGCGCCAGCGGGCGGCGGCCTGCGTGTTTCCTCGGGGAAACGTTCGGTGCAGCTCGTCACGCCCGAGGCGCCGCTCGGTCGCGCGCTGATCGGGAAACAGGCGGGGGAGTGCTTCGAGCTGACGCTAGCGGGCGTGAAGCGCGAGTACGAAGTGCTCGAGCTGCACTAACGGCCGTCGGCTCAGCGTGTTTGGTTTTTTTGGGTTTGGCATCTCGCCGCGTGGCGCTGGTCAGTCAACCGAACCATGGAGCGCGCTAACGCGAGGCGACTCGCTTCGTCTTCGAGGCACGTTTGGCGTCGCCAGGTGCCTTCGTGCTGCGCTTCGCGTCACGCGCCTTGGCGCTCTTCGCGTCACCCTGGGGCGGCACCTTCGCGCTCTTCGCGGCGCCTTTCGGCTCAGGCGCCTTCCCGCTCTTCGCATCACCCTGGGGCGGCACCTTCGCGCTCTTCGCGTCACGCGCCTTGGCGCTCTTCGCGTCACCCTGGGGCGGCGCCTTGGCGCTCTTCGCGGTGACCTTCGGGGGCGGCACCAGCTTGGCGATCAGCTCCTTGCGGTAGTTCACCACGCGCCAGGTGCCGTCGCCGGGGACGCACCAGCGGCCGAGCTTGGGGCTATTGCGCCCTTGGTAGCTCGCGAGCCACTCGTGGAACCAGACGCGACCGAGCTTCTCCTGGCAGAGCTCGCGGTTGGCGGTGATGAGCGCCCCCATGCGGCGGATGTTGGTCACGCCGTCGAGCAGCCGCTCCTTCGCCGCCTGGCAAGCGGGGGACGGATCGCTGACGGGGTCCACATCATCGCGACAGCCGGCCACGAAGCGCGCGCGGATCTGGCCGAGGCCGTAGTCCTCACCGTCCGCGGAGATCACGCGCGGGTGCCAGTAGCTCTCGAAGTGGATGATGGCGACGCCCGTCAGCGGGTCGAAGTCGCGCGCCTTCGCCTCGGCTTGCAGCGCCTCGGCGTAGCGCTTGGCCTCCGCCTCGGGGATCTGAGGGCGCGACAGTTGAATCGCCGCGATGATGACGGCCAGCGGACGGATCACACCCCTTCGGTGCCTCGGGTCGCCGCCGCGGGGCAACTTCCTGCGCGCCGAAAGCTCCCTCGCCGCGCGGCCGCGCACACCCACTCGAGCGGTCGGACGGACGTCCGCGCTAAAAATGCGCGAAGCGGCTCGTCCCCCCTTGGCAGCGCGCCCCGAGTGCACCAAAGAGCGGGCGCTCGGCGCCCTGAGTCAGCGTGACGGCGCGGCGCGAAGTGGTGGATCCTCCCTTGACGCCGCCGAACGGCGCGCTAATGAATCGCCGCTCACGAAGTGAATCTGCGTTCATCGCCCGTCACCGTCGTGCCGAGTGCGCCACGGCGGGTCGCCTGGAGTCTCCCAGCGCTCACGGCGACTCGTTGGCACCGCGCGGCGCACGCACGGCGCTCCCCAACCCCCTGCCCCCCTCCCTCATGAATCGCCCAGCGCGCAAGCCGTCGCTGCAAACGCAGCTCAAGGAGGCCTCTCGCACGGCCATCCTCGACGCCGCGAGCGACGTGTTCACGCTGCGCGGGCGCGACGCGAAGATGTCGGAGATCGCGGAGCGCGCCGGGGTCGCGACGGGCACGCTCTACAACTACTTCAAGAGCAAAGAGCACGTGTTCGACGCGCTGGCCCAGCGCGGCAAAGAGGAGTTCAAGGAGAGCCTCCAGCGCTCGCGCTTGGCGGCTCGGCCGCTCGAGCGGCTCACCCAGATCGTCACCAGCGCGTTCACCTTCCTGGATGAGCGCGGCGCGCTGTTCGCGGTGCACGTGGAGCGTGAGAGCTCGCGCATCGTGTGGCTGTCACGCCCGGCGGCGAAGGAGCCGGTGCGTGAGCTCATCTATCAGCTGACCCGCGAGGCGATCCGCGAAGGTCAAGAAGCCGGACTGATTCGTCAGGATGCCCCGCTCGACCTGCTGGTGCATAGCCTGCTCGCCTTCATGGAAGGCGCCATCGCCACCTGGCTCCTCGGCGGCCGCCGTGAAGCGCTGAGCCCACAGGCCGAGGTGGTGGTGAGACTGTTCATTCAAGGAGCCCACAAGTGATGCGTCACCCACTGCTGTTACCTCTTGTTCTCAGCGCGACGCTGCTCGGCTGCTCACGCAAGGACGCGAGCCAGGCGCTGCCCCCGGCGGATCCGTCCGCGGCGGCCCCGGTCTCGAGTCTATTGAAGACGTCGAGCGAGCGCCCGCCGCAGGAGGCGCGCTCCAAGCTGAGCGCCTCGGGGACCACCTACGCCATCCATCAAGCGTCGCTCAGCGCGCGGAGCTCCGGGGTGATCGTGCGGCTCAACGTGGAGGCGGGCGATCGCGTGAAGAAAGGTCAGCTGCTCTTCCAAGTGGACGGGCGCGGCGCCGCCCTCGGTGTGGCGCAGGCGCAGGTGGGCCTGAAGAGCGCGGAGATCAACTTGAAGGGCGCCAAGGAGGACCTCGACCGTAAGGAGGGACTGGCAAAGACAGGCTCTGTGACGGAAGCGGCGCTGGTCGCGTCGCGGCTCCAGTACGACGCCGCCGAGCTCGGGGTGAAGCAGGCGCGCGTGGCGCTGAGCAACGCGCAGTTCTTCGCGGGGGAGACCAGCGTGCGCGCGCCGTTCGACGGGGTGATCGCGGAGAAGCACCTGAACCAGGGGGAGTCGGTGGGCGCCATGGCGCAGCCGGTGCTCTTGGTGCAGGACATCTCGAAGCTCGAGGTCCGCGCGCGGCTCCCTGAGAACGCCCTCGCCACCCTGCGCCCCGGCAGCCCCGCCACCGCGCACTTTCGCTCCATCGATCGCACCGTGCAGGTGACGATCAAGCGCATCAGCCCGAGCGTGGATATGAGGACGCGCACCATCGAGGTGGTGTGTGAGCTCGACAATCCGGAGGAGGTCTACAAGGCAGGCATGCTGGTGGAGCTGGACTTCACGCCGCGCTCCGAGGCCAGCCCGGGGCCCGCCGCGCCAGCGCCCGGCGCGACCACCGCGGCTCAGGCCCCCCCCCCCGCGCCCGCAGGTGCCGGTCAATGAACCTCGCAGAAATCTCGATCAAGCGCCCCGTCTTCGCGTCGATGCTGATCGCGGCGCTGGTGGTCTTCGGGCTCATCAGCTACCCGCGGGTCGGCGTCGACTTGATGCCGGAGGTCGACTTCCCGGTCATCACGGTGACCGTCGTCTACCCCGGGGCCGACCCGGAGACGATGGAGCAGAACGTCGCCGACCCCATCGAGGAGTCGCTGAACACGCTGGGTGGCATCCGCGCGCTGCGCTCGAACAACCTCGAGAGCGTCAGCATCATCGTCGCGGAGTTCGAGCTCGAGATCAACGGCGACCAGGCGCTCCAGGACGTGCGTGATCGCGTCTCCCGCATCACCAACACGCTGCCGGACAACGCGGATCCGCCCATCGTCGAGAAGTTCGACATCGGGGCGGAGCCGATCATCACCGTGGCATTGGCAGCCGATCTGCCGATTGGTGAGCTGACGGATCTCGCCGAGAACACCGTGAAGGCGCGCCTCCAGCGCATCAACGGCGTGGGCACGGTGGACATCGTGGGCGGCCAGGAGCGCGAGGTGCAGATCCTGGTGGACCCGATCCGCCTCGCGGGGCTCGGCCTCACGGTGGAGGACATCGGCAACTCGGTGCGCGCGCAGAACCTGGAGGTGCCCGCCGGGAGCTTCTCTCAGGGCGACTCCGAGCTCACCGTGAAGACCAAGGGGGAGATCACCTCCCCGGAGGAGATCGGCGACATCTTGGTGCTGGGCGCCACCTCCAACCTCCGCGTCCGCGACTTGGCGGAGGTGAAGGACGGCGTGAAGCGCGCGACCAGCGCGTCGCTGCTCGACGGCAGGCCCGCCATCTCCCTCGTCATCAACAAGCAGTCCGGCAGCAACACGGTGGCCGTCGCTCACGAGGTGAAGCAGGTGGTGAGCGAGCTCAAAGACGAGCTCGCCGCGCGGGACATCAGCCTGACCATCCCCACCGACAACTCGGTGTACATCGAGCACTCCATCGGAGAAGTTCAGTTCGATTTACTGTTTGGCGGCGCCCTCGCGGTGTTCGTCATCATGCTGTTCTTGCTGGACTTCCGCGCGACCATCATCAGCGCCATCGCCATCCCCACCAGCGTGATCGCGACCTTCGCGTTCATCTCGGTGATGGGCTTCACCTTCAACAACATGACGATGCTCGCGATGAGCCTCGCCATCGGCATCTTGGTGGACGACGCGATCGTCGTCATCGAGAACATCCACCGCCACCTTCAGCTCGGTAAATCCCCGCTCCAGGCGGCGAAGGACGCCACCTCCGAGATCTTCCTCGCGGTGCTCGCGATGACCAGCACCATCATCGCGGTGTTCTTCCCGGTGGCGGTGATGAAGGGCATCGTGGGGCGCTTCTTCTTGCAGTTCGGCCTCACGGTGAGCTTCGCGGTGGCGGTGTCCATGCTCGTCAGCTTCACGCTGACGCCGATGCTCTCCTCACGGTTCCTCAAGGAGAACCACGAGCATGGCTTCATCGCGAAGCGCATCGACGCCTTCCTGCGCGGGATGGATCGCGTCTACGGCATGATCATCCGTTGGTCGCTGCGCCACCGCGCGATCACCCTGGGCGCCACCATCCTCACGCTCATCTTCTCGGGCTACTTGGTCACCAAGGTGCCCGCTGAGTTCGTGCCCACGGAAGATCAGTCGCGCTTCACCGTGACCCTCGAGGCGCCGCCAGGGACCACGCTCGCCGCCACCACGAAGGCGGCCGAGGCGGTCGCCGCGGATCTGCGCGCCAACGCGCCCAGCGTCACCAACACACTGGTCACCGTCGGCAGCGGCGCGATGGGTCAGATCAACGTCGCGGACATCTTGGTCAATATGTCCGGCCCGAAGTCGCGCGAGTTCCACCAGCTCGACTTGATGGCCTGGGTGCGCGAGCGCTACCAAGGCGTGAAAGATGGCACCACCTTGCGCGTCGCCGCGGAGGCTGGCCCCGGCGGCGGCGCGCCGATCCAGTATGCCCTGCGCGGCTCCAATCTCGAGCTCTTGGTCGAGACGGCCGAGAAGCTGAAGGCGGAGCTGGTCCAGGTGCAGGGCCTGGTGGACGTCGCTGTCTCGTACCAGAGCGGTAAGCCGGAGCTCAGCTACCGAGTGGACCGCGATCGCGCCTCGGCGCTCGGGGTGCCGGTGGCTAGCGTCGCCACCACGCTGCGCGCGTTCCTGGCGGGGGACGCGGTGAGCGAGCTGAAGGACGGCGGCGAGACCTACGACATCGTGGTGAAGCTGCCGGAGAGCCAGGAGAGCCGCATGGAAACGCTGAGCTCGCTCAAGGTGCGCAGCGTGACGGGCGAGCTGGTGGACTTGGAGAACCTGATCCAGGGCGAGCGCACGGTCGGGCCCACCAAGATCGATCGCGAGGAGCGCCAGCGCCAAGTGATCGTCAGCGCGAACCTGGATGGGCTAGCGCAAGGTGACGCGACCGCCATCGTGGACGCGAAGGCCAAGGCGCTGCTCCCTCGTGAGGTGACCGGCACCTTCACCGGCACCAGCCAGATCATGGAGGAGTCCTTCGGCTACATGATCGAGGCGCTGATGATCGCCGTGCTGCTCGTGTACATGATCCTCGCGGCGCAGTTCGACAGCTTCATTCACCCGATCACCATCATGGTGTCGCTGCCGCTCAGCGTGATCGGCGCCTTCGGCGCGCTGTTCCTCACCGGGATGAGCCTCTCCATCTTCGCGATGATCGGCATCATCATGCTGATGGGGTTGGTGACGAAGAACGCCATCTTGATGGTCGACTTCACCGAGCAGCTGCGGCGTGAAGGCAAACCGATGCTGGAGGCGCTGGAGGTGGCGGGCGTGCTGCGCCTGCGGCCCATCCTCATGACCGGCTTCGCGATGATCTTCGGCATGCTGCCGGTGGCGCTGGCGCTGGGTGAAGGCGGTGAGGCGCGCGCGCCGATGGCGGTGTGCGTGATCGGCGGCCTCATCACCTCCACCGTGCTCACGCTGGTGGTGGTGCCGGTCATCTACACGCTCATGGACGCCCTCACCCACAACCGCTTCACGCGCGCGCTGGAGGGCAAGCTGTTCGGCGCTTCCATCAAGGCCGAACCGATCAAGGCAGAGGAGACGACGGCATGAAGCAGCTCGCGAATCACCCACACGCCCCGCGGCGCCTCACGTCCTCCATCGCGATGGGGCTCGGCGTCTTCGCGATCTCGCTCTCGGCGGCGGCGCAGCCGGTGGATCCAGGGCCCACCGCCGGGCCCACGGCGGCGCCGGCTCCCGAGGCGCCGGCCGAAGCCAAACGCGCCACATCAGGTCAGCCTGACTTGCTAGCGGAGGCGCTGCGTCGCCGCCCAGGCGGTGAAACGGCGGCGAGCATCGGGCGTCGCGCTCGGCGCCACAGCCCCGCGGTGCGCGTTCAAGAGGCGGAGATCCGCGCGTCGGCGGCCAAGGTGGATCAAGCGATGATCCAGTTCCTGCCGCAGCTCAAGCTGCAGGCGCGCTACACCCGCATCTCCCCGCTCGACGCCGCGCTCGGTGGCGGCGCCATCGCCGGCGCGGCGAACCCTGGCCTGCTCCGGGTGGGGCCCTGCCCGGACGGCGTGGGGCAGTGCGTGGTGGACAGCCAAGGAGTGCCCGCTGGCGCCTCCGCGTTCAACATCGCCGTCCCACTCGACAACTACTCGCTCAGCGCCACCCTGGCCGTCCCCATCTCTGACTATATCCTGCGGCTGCCCAGCAGCCGCGCGGCGGTGAAGGCGAACCTCGAGGCGAGCCAAGCCAACAAGCGAGCGCAGCTCCGCAAGGCGGAGGCGGACGCGCAGCTCGCCTACTACAACTGGGTGAGCGGCGTGGCGCAGCTCGCGGTGGCGGAGCACGCGCTGACGCGGCTCGAGCGCCTCCAGAAGGACGGCGAGGCGATGCTGGCCCAAGGCGTGGCGACGCGCGCCGACGTGCTCAGGCTGAAGAGCATGGTGGCCAGCGGGAAGGTCGCCATCACGCAGGCGCGCGCCTACCTGCGCATCGCGGAGAAGAACCTCGCGTTGCTCACCGGCGACAAGGAGCCGAGCTACACCATCGGGGAGGACATCCTCGCGGCGCCGAAGGAGCTCGCGCGCTCGAACGACCTGGAGCAGCTGGTCCGTGAAGGCCTCACCAAGCGCCCGGAGCTGCGCGCCTTGGCCAAGACCAAGCACGCGCTGAAGAAGAGCACCAGCGTGGTGCGCGCCGGCAAGTACCCACGGCTCGACGGGTTCGCTGACTACACCTACGCCAAGCCGGGCCGCAACACCTTCTCCGCCCCCAAGTGGGAGGGGAGCTGGAGCATCGGCGCGCAGCTCAGCTGGACGCTGAACGACATCCCGGGCGCGGAGGCGAGCGCGGTGGAGCTGGAGGCCAACCTGGAGCAGGTGATCGCGAACGAGTCCCTGCTGCGCCAAGGCATCGAGCACGAGATCACCGCCGCCTACTTCGACCGTGAGCAAGCGCGCGTCGCGCGCGGCGCCGCGGAGGACGGCGAAGAGGCCGCGCGGGAGGCGCTCGCCAGCAAGATGGAGCAGTTCCGCGTCGGTGAGGCCACCGCGACGGACGTGATCAACGCCGAGCAGGAGCTGGTGCACGCCACCTTGCAGCGCATGAACGCCTACATCGCGCTGCACGTGGCGCGCGTGCGCCTGGCGTACGCCACCGGGCGCTGAAGTCGGTTCGAATAGCTGACAGCTCAGGGGATTGGGGGGTTAGACGGCACCGCGATGGTGCGCGCCTCACGCCTCCCCTTGGATCGCCTCACGAACGAACAGGTCCTCCAAGGTGGTGTGATGGGGCGACACGGAGACCACCTTGGCGCCCGCCTCCAGCGCCTGGCGCAGCACCTCCTCCACCTGGTCGCCGGGCACCTCCACGCGCGCGCGGTCCCCCGCCCAGGCCAGCCCCAGGCCGGCCGCTTCGAGCGCGCCCGCGAGCGAGCCACCCACCTGCCCCAGCACCACCTCCGTCGACTGCGCCTCCGCGCGGAGCAGCTCGCTCAGGGCACCTGACACCACCACCACGCCCGAGCGCAAGATCGCGACGCGGTCACACAAGGCCTCCACGTCCGCCAAGATGTGCGTCGAGAAGAAGATGGTGCGCCCCGCCTGGCGCTCCTCCAGGATCAAATCCTTCACCTCCCGGCGCCCCACTGGGTCGAGCCCGCTCATCGGCTCGTCCAAGATCAGCAGCTCAGGGTCCGCCACCAGCGCCGCCGCGAGCCCGGTCCGCTGCAGCATCCCCTTGCTCAGTCGCCTCACCTGACGGTCCGCCGCGTACCAAACCCCCGTCCGCTCGAGGCTCCGCCGCGCTCGGTCGCGGCACGCCGCGCCGCGCAGACCCGACAGCTCCCCGCACATCTCCACGAACTCGCGGGGCGTGAGGTAGGGGTACACGTAGGGATTTTCCGGCAGGAAACCCACGCGCCGCAGCACCCGCGGATCACCGATCGGCGCGCCCAAGAGCTCCGCGCGCCCCCGCGTCGGGGCGATGAGGCCAGTCAGCATCTTGATGGTGGTCGTCTTCCCGGCGCCGTTCGGGCCCAAGAAGCCAAACACGCTCCCGGCGTCGACGCTGAAGGTGACCCCGCGCACCGCCTCGACGCGCCGCATCCAGAACCCTTGGACGAAGGTCTTCGAGAGCCCCTCCACTCGGATCATCGGCGCAGACACGAGGAGCCAGCCTACCCAGCCCCCCGAGCCCCCGCCACCCACCAAGGCGCTGTTCACCCGCTGAGTGGGCGCGCCATCCAGGGGGCGCCGAGCTGCGAGCGCCGAACGTCCCTACCGCGAGCGCCGCCCGGAGCACCCTGGTGCTAGCCAACCCCCCAAGCCCGAGCACCCAGCATTCCCCGGGCGCTGAGGCACGCAGCCGCTGAGGCACGCAGCCGCGTCTCACTGCGTCAAAACGCTCGCATCTTCACGCGAGCGCTTCGGTCGCGCGAAGTAAGGTGATAGAACCCGCCCCGGAGCCGCACTTGGCCGCGCTCCGCGTGAGGACGACATGAGAACGAGAGCTGGTTTCGCATCCTTCTTGGCCCTGAGCACCCTGGCTAGCGGCGTCGTCGCTCAAACGGGTGATCCCGCTCCCACGGACCCTGCCGAGCCGCCCGCGGCCGAGGCCCCCGCCGCGCCCCCCGCCGAAGCCGCGCCCCCCCCCGGCGCGAGCGCGGGCGGCAGCGCGGAGTGGAGCTTCTCTGGCTTCGGTGGTGAGGCGAGCGCCGAGAGCTCGGGCGCCGCCGCTGGCCCTGCCACGCCAACGGACCCAGTGGTTTGGCGTCGCGAGTCCTTGAAGATCTCGAACAGCCTCTCCGGCTCCACGGGCCTCTTGCGCGTCGCCGAGGCGGGCTCCGGCGCGCCGGGCACCTTCCGGCTGCAGTTCCTCACCGGCTTCTACTCCGGGTCGGATTTCCTGTGTGGCAGCGGTGGTGAGCGCACCTGTCCAACCCCCTCGGGCGCCAGCGCCCCCGGCGCCGACGAGGTGAGCCGCCTGGGCGTCAACCTGTCGCTCTCCGCGACCATCCTCCCCTTCTTCGAGGCCTACCTGGCGCTCACCTCCTACGCCACGTCCAACGACCAAGGGCGGCCGGAGCTGCTCCAGGTGATGGGGGACACGAACCTCGGCCTCAAGTTCTTCACCCCGCACGAGGACGATCAGCTGTTCTCCTTCGGCGGTGAGGCGCAGCTGTTCTTGCTGAACGGCACCGGCGGCGTGGGCCTGGATGGTGGCAGCACCAGCTTCGCGCTGCGCGGCCTCGCCACCTTGGATCTCCACAACCGCACGGCGGAGGAGGAGCGCATCCCGCTGCGCGCGCACGTCAACCTCGGTTACTACTTCGACAACTCCGGGGAGATCGTGGCGGACACCGAGTCGCGCCGCGGGCGCCCCATCTCGCGCATCGAGCGCTTCGGGCTCGAGGTGAACCGCACGGACGCCCTGCAGATTGGGCTCGGCGTGGAGGGTGTGTTCGACATCTTCCGCCCGTTCCTCGAGTACACGGTGGACGTCCCGGTGAATCGTCAGGGCTACACCTGCAATCGCTCCTTGGTGGTTGGCGAGCAGTGCCTGGAGGACGGCTCTGGCTTCAGCACCACGCCGCAGCGCCTGACCCTCGGCGCGCGGGTCCACCCGTGGCTGGATGGCCTCGGCTTCACCGCCGCGTTCGACATCGGCACCGGCGCCACCAGCAGCTTCCTGGAGGAGGTCGCGCCGGAGCTGCCCTGGGCGCTGTGGCTGGGCGTTGGCTACGCCTACGACGTGAACGAGGTGGAGCCCACCGTGAAGGTGGTGGAGATCGAGAAGCCTGCCGCCGCGAGCGGGCCCCAGCGCTACGTGATCGCCGGCGCCGTGGTCGACGAGTCCACCAAGCACCCGATCCCGGGCGCCATCCTGACCTTCGAGGGTCGTCCGCTCACCGGCATGGTGGCGCGCGCCGACGGCAGCTTCATCAGCGCGGATCTGGACCCCGGCACCTACACGATGCGGGTCTCGGCGGAGGGTTACCGCGCCGCCGAGTGCAGCGCCACGCTGGTGGTCGTCACGCCGACGCCAGCGCCAGGCCAAGCGGCGCCCAGCGCGCCCACCGGCCCCAGCATCACCCAGGTGACCTGCGAGCTCTCGGCGCTGCCCAAGGTGGGGAACGTGGTGGGTCAGCTGCAAGACTCGGAGGGCGGCACCGTGACCGGCGCCACCGTGAAGATCACGGATCCGCTGGGCCGTGAGCTCGAGCTGAGCGCCGACGCCAGCGGCGCATTCCGCTTCGAGAACGTGGTGCCTGGCACCGCGAAGATCACCGTCACGGCGCCTGACTACTTCGTCAGCGTGACTGAGTGGGACGTGCAGGCGCAGCAAGACGTGCAGGCGCGCATCTCGCTGAACAAGCGCCCCAAGACGGCGAACGTCGTGGCCACGGCCAAGGAGCTGCAGCTCAGGAAGCAGGTGCACTTCGAGCACAACTCCTCGACCATCTCGCCGGACTCCATGGCGCTGCTCCAGGAGATCGCCGAGGTGCTGCGCGCCAAGCCAGAGATCACCTCCCTCGAGATCCAGGGTCACACGGACAACACCGGCTCCGCCGAGTACAACATGCGCCTCAGCAATGAGCGCGCCGCGGCGGTGCGCGACGCCCTGATCAAGATGGGCATCAACGGCTCACGCCTCACGGCGAAGGGCTACGGCCAAACCAAGCCGCTCGTCCCCAACGTCTCCGACGCGAACCGCACCCGCAACCGCCGCGTGCAGCTGATGATCCAGTAGGCCAACGCCCGGTAGGGGCAGGCCCCCGTGCCTGCCCTGCCGCGCCCTACGTCTCGCGTGGGCCAACGCCCGTAGGGGCAGGCCCCCGTGCCTGCCCTGCCGCGCCCTGGACGCGGCGTACGTAACGCGTCAGGAACCCTTACGAATCGTCACGCGGCGCCCCACCTGACTTGCACAGGCTCGGCGTCAGGCAGTCTTACGAATCGTCGCGCGGCGCCTCGGACGGTGGGAGCGCCGCTGGCGGCGCCTCCTCGCCCTGGCTCAGCTCGTCCAGGATGCGCGTCACCTGGCGCTCGTTGTCGACGCCGACGTCGTAGTAGAAGCGCAGCTCGGGCAGGCGCTTCATCCGCACCTCGCGCCCCAGGGCGCGCCGCAGGTGCCCTGCCATGCTCCCGAGTGAGCTCATCAGGCGCCGCCGGCTCTTCTCGTCGTCCCCCGCGAGCAAGCGCACGTTCACCTTGGCGATGCCGAGGTCGTCAGTCATGTGCACGGAGGTGATCACCAGCGCCGCGAGGCGCGGGTCGTCCGCTTCCTTGCGGATCAGCTCCGCGAGCCGCGCCCGGAGGCCTTCGGCCACGCGCTGGGGCCGCATCCCGTCACTCTTCATGGGTGTGACTCAGAGCGTCTGCTTGACCTGCTCGAACTCGAAGGCCTCCACCTGGTCGCCCACCTCGAGGCCGCTGAAGCCGTCCACCGAGAGGCCGCACTCGAAGCCGTTCTTCACCTCACGCACGTCGTCCTTGAAGCGCTTGAGGCTCGTGATCTTCCCTTCGTGGATCACCACGCCATCACGCAGTACGCGGGCGCCCGCGTTACGGCGCACGAGGCCATCCGTTATCATGCAGCCCGCGATGGTGCCCGCCTTGGAGACGCGGAACACCTGCAGCACCTCCGCCTTGCCGAGCGCGCGCTCCACCAGGGTGGGCGCCAAGAGGCCCTCCATGCTGGCCTTCACGTCGTCCACCACGGCGTAGATGATCTCGTAGCGGCGGATCTCGATGCCCTCTTGCTGCGCGAGCTGCGCGGCCTTGCCCGCGGGGCGCACGTTGAACCCGATGATCATGGCGTCCGCCGCGACCGCCAGGTTCACGTCGCTCTCGGTGATGCTGCCGGCCGCGGCGTGCACCACGGTGACCTTCACCTTCTCGGTGCTGAGCTGCTCCAGCGAAGACCGCAGCGCCTCCACCGAGCCCTGCACGTCCGCCTTGATGATGACCTTCAGCTCGAGCGCCTGGCTCTGGCTCATCTGCCGCGCCAGCTCCTCCAGCGACATCTTGTGGGGGCGCGGCGCGATGGTGCTGGAGCGGTTCTTGGATTTACGCTGCGCCGCGATCTCCTGCGCCTTCTTCAGGTCCTTCACGGCGTGAACCGAGTCACCCGCGAAGGGCACGTCGTCGAGCCCGATGACGGACACCGGCGTGGAGGGGCCGGCTTCGTTCACCTTGCGCCCAGTGTGGTCGTGCATCGCGCGGATCTTGCCGAAGGCGCGGCCCGCGAGGATGTAGTCGCCGCGGTGCAGCGTGCCGTCGGTCACCAGCACCGTGGCGAGGGCGCCCATGCCGCGATCGAGCTGCGCCTCCACCACCACGCCGTCCGCCGGGTTCTTCGGGTTCGCGCGCAGCTCGAGCACCTCCGCCTGGAGGATCACTTGCTCGAGCAGGTTGTCGATGCCCTGCCCGGTGGCGGCGGACACCTCGGTGAACAAGGTGTCGCCACCCCACTCCTCCGGGACCAGCCGCTGCTCGCTCAGCTCGCGCCGCACGCGCTCGGGCTGCGCCTGCTCTTTGTCAATCTTGTTGACCGCCACCACGATCGGCACGCCCGCGGCGCGCGCGTGGTTGATGGCCTCCTTCGTCTGAGGCATCACGCCGTCGTCCGCCGCCACCACCAGGATGACGAGGTCGGTGCACTTCGCGCCGCGCGCCCGCATGGCGGAGAACGCCGCGTGACCTGGGGTATCCAGGAAGGTGATCTTCCCGTGCTTGGTCTTCACCGAGTAGGCGCCGATGTGCTGCGTGATGCCGCCCGCCTCACCGGCCGCGACGTCCGCCTTGCGGATGCGATCGAGCAAGCTCGTCTTGCCGTGATCGACGTGGCCCATCACCGCCACCACGGGCGGCCTCGGGATGCTGTCCATGTCCTCGACGCTGGCCGCCTCTTCTTCCTCGAAGCCGCGCGCCGCCTTGAGCGCCTCTTCCTCGCTCACCGCGACGTTCTCGACCTCCCAACCAAACTCGTTGGCGACGATCTTCGCGGTGTCGGCGTCGAGCGTGCTGTTGATGTGCACGCCGCTCATCCCCAGCTGCATCAGCTTGGTGAGCAGCTGGTTCGCCTTGAGGCCCATGCGCTGGCCGAGCTGCTGCAGCGTGATGGTGTCCTCGATGCGGACCACCTTCTTATGCGCGGAGCGCTCCTGAGTGAGGATGGCGCCGCCACCGCGCTTGGGCGCCAACGGGAAGCGCCGGTTACCCGGGCGCCCACCAGGACCTGGCCGCATCGACCCGGGCCCCATCGGGCCACGACCGCGCGGGCCTCCACCGGGGCCAGCGCCCGCCTTGGCGTCGTACTGCACGCGGCGCGGCGTGGGGCCACGCGGCGCTTGCGGCATCGGCACGCCGGGGCGGCCCTTCCACACGTCGATGCCCGTCTTCGGGGCGGTGCTGGGGCGAGAAGCCGCCGAAGCCGCCGCCGGCGGTGGTTCGGAAGCCTGCTCAGACTGGCTGACGACTGGCGCTGCGGGAGCGGCCGCCACGGGCGGCTCGGATACGGGCGCCTCGGGGGGCGGCGGCAGCGCGGGCTCCGCGCGCGCGGGCTCCGGCTCCGGCGCGGGCGACGGGGCCTCCTTCACCTGGCTTTGAACCGAGGGCGCGGGCGGAGCCTCCTCCACCACGGGCGGGCGCGGCGGCTCGGGCGCGGGAGGCTCTACGGCGGGCGCGACTGGCGCGGGGGCCTCGAGCGCCGGCGGAGGAGCTGCGGGGCGCGCCTCCACCACCACGACGGGCGGCGGCTCGGGCTCCACGGGCGCCGCCGAGGCGGTGGGCGATGAACGTGGCGGCGTGAGCGGCGCTGCCGAGGCGGTGGGCGACGAGACGTCGGCGCGGCGGCGCCGCTTCACCACGGTGGCGTGGATGCGCTGCTCCTCCACCTTCTCACCGTTTTGCTTGTCGAGGTGACGCCTCACCCGATCGACCACATCCGCGGGCACCGCGCTCATGTGATTCCGGACCTCGGGCACCCCAAGATCCCGCAACAAGGTCATGACCGCCTTGTTGTCGATGCCCAGCTCACGGGCGACCTCGTACACACGCACCTTACTCATCGAACCTCCGTGGATTCATCCACGCTCTGCACGCCGCCTCCCCCGCTCGATCCGGGGGCAGGCCTCACCACGCTAGCGACCGCCACGGCGGTCCTTACCGCCGAAGCGAGCCGCGCATCAAGCACTGCGACAACCGCGGCCTCGGACCGCCCCAGCGCCGCGCCGAGCCGAGCCTTCGTCCCCCATTCGACCAGCTCACCGGCGCGCCGCATCAGCTCCACCGAGCTCAGCCGGCTGGCCGCCGCCGCGTCCTCCGCGAGCCACACCAGGTGCGCCTCCCCGCGGCCCACGGCGTCCGTCACCGCGTCCGACCCCACCGCCAGCTTGCGGCTGCGGTGCGCCGCGAGCAGCAGGCCCGTGAGGCGCCGCCCGCCCGCCACCGTGAGCAGCTCGGCGAGCGCCTCCGCGCGCACCCTCACCGGGGCCTTGAAGCTCCGCGCGAGCCCGCGCTTGGCGGCGCCCTCGAGGCAGCGCCCAACGGGGTGCACCCAGGCGCCGCGCCCGAAGGCCTTGCCCACCAGGTCCACCGCCACCGGGTGCTCCGCGTCCTCCGTGAGCACGAGCCGCACCAGCGAGGCCTGCGTCGCCTCCTCCCCACAGCCGACGCAGGTGCGCACCGGCGGAACCGCTCCGAGCGCATCGCGCGCTGGGCGCGAGCCTGCGTCGGGGCGCACCTTCGCCCGACCGCGCTGAGGCGCAGCCCGGTGAGGCTTGGGGGGTTGGGGGTGAGACATCATCAATCGTCAGGACGGGCGGGTTTCAAACCCGCCCCTACGGGGTCAGAGAGCGCCTGGACGGACTAGTCAGGGTTTCTTACGGGTTAGAGAACGCTCGAGCGGATTAGTCAGGATTGCTGTCGTTCTTGGAGGGCGCCGTGAGCGGCGCCCGCGGGGTAGTCATCAGGAGGGTGTCCCTCAGCTCTCCGTGGCGCGCGCCTGGGCGGCGCGCCGCGCTGCCTCGATCTCCGGGAGATCTTGAGCGAGGAAATGCTGCGCGCCGTGTTGCACCAGGCGCGCCTTCTTGATGCCGAGGCCGCTCTTGATCGCGAGCCGATCGGGATCTTCCCGCGCCAGGTCTTGCACCGTGCGGTAGCCCGACTCCTCGAGCAGGTGCAGCGTGCGGAGCCCCACGCCGCGCACGAAGCGCAGCATGTCGCGATCCGTCAGGCCATCTGCGCTCTCCACCGCCGCGGCGAGCCGCTCCTGGCGCATGCGCTCCATGGTGCCATCCGCGCGCGCCTTCAAATCCTCGGCGGCCTCGCTGCTCTCGATGCCGGGGATGGTGACCAGCTCCTCCACCGCCGCCTCCGCGACCTCCTCCAAGGCGCGGAACCCGAGGCGGTACATCTGCTTGGCGAGCTCGTCGTCGATGCCGTCGATCTCGCGCAGCGCCTGCAGCGCCTCCTCCTCCATCTGCTTGAACTTGGACTCGGAGATGATGTCGAGCTTCCACGCCGTGAGCTGCGAAGCGAGCCGCACGTTCTGACCCTTGCGCCCGATGGCGAGCGACAGCTTCTCGTCGGGCACCACCAGCTCCATGCGGTGGTCCGCCTCATCGACGATCACCTTGTTCACCTCGGCCGGCTGAATCGCGGCGATGACGTAGCGCGCCGGATCGCGATCGTAAGGAACAATGTCGATCTTCTCGCCGCGCAGCTCCTGCACCACCGCCTGCACGCGCGAGCCCTTGATGCCCACGCAGGCGCCCACCGGATCCACGTCGCTGTCGCGCGTGCTCACCGCGATCTTGCTGCGGGAGCCGGCCTCGCGCGCCACGCCCACGATCTTCACGATGCCTTCGTCGATCTCGGGCACCTCCGCCTCGAACAGCTTCTCCACCAGGCTCGGCGCGCTGCGGCTGAGGATCACGATCGCGCCGCGCGCCTCGCGATCGATGTCCTTCACGAAGGCCACGATGCGATCCCCGGGGCGATACGTCTCGCGCGGCGTCTGCTCGCGGTACGGCAGCACCCCCTCCGTCCGCCCCAGATCCACGATCACGTTGTGACCCTTCTCGAAGCGCCGGATGATGCCGCGGATGAGCTGACCTTTGCGGTCCTTGTACTCGTTGTAGATGAGGTCACGCTCGGCGTCGCGCACGCGCTGGAGCAGCACCTGCTTGGCGCTCTGCGCCGCGATACGCCCGAACTGGCTCCGCGCCTGCTTCATCTTCAGCAGGTCGCCGAACTCTTTGTCCTGCTGTCGCGCGCGCTCGGCGTCCTTCGGGTGCCAGAACACCTGGAACCCGAGCTCCTCACCGAGCTCGGCGTCCAGCCCATGGCGCTTGGCGTCGGCGACGGCGATCTCCCGCTCGGGCTCCTCCACCTCTTCCACCACGGTCATGTACTGGAAGAGATCGATCTGCCCCGTCTCCGGGCTGAACCGCGCCTCGAGCTCCCGCACCTGACCGAAGGCGGCTTGCGCTGCCTTCAAGATGGCCTGCTCGATCGTCTCGATCAGGATCTGTGTGTCGATGCCCTTCTCCTGCGCCACTTGCTCGACGATGAGGCCCAGATCTTCGCCAACTGATTGTGCTTGTGCCATGGCGTTTCCGCTCCGTTTGACGCTCACTTGCGCCGGTTCCTCGTGGGGCGACCCTTCGCTTGTGGCTCGGCCACCGAGCGCCCCGGCTTCGCTGCCTGCCAGTCGAGCACCAGGTGCGCTGACTGGATGTTCGAGAGCTCGATGACGAGCTCGCCTGCGTCTGCGTGGAGGAGCACGTTCCCGGCCTCATCGAGACCGCGGAGCGCACCCCGGTGGGTGTACTGACCCTCGATCGGCTCCCGCAGCTTCAGCTTCGCTTGCTGCCCCGTGAAGCGCGCGTAGTCCGCGGGCTGATACAGCCGCCGCTCCACCCCCGGTGAGCCGACCTCCAAGCGATACCGGCCCGGGATGACGTCGGTGACGTCGAGGGCAGCGGACAAATCCCGCGACACCTCGCTGCACAGATCCAGCGTGATCCCCTCGCCCGAGACGCGCGACTCCGGTCGCTCCAAGGTGATGGAGAGCACGGAGTCCCCACCGCGCCCCGCCCACACCAGCTCCACCGGCTGCACCCCGTGAGCGCGCAGCACCGGCTCGATCAACGCCAGGAGCGCGTCTCGATCCAGACCAGTGAGCTTTTCGTGTGGGATTTGCATGGAGCGGGGTGATGTCGCCGCGGGCGATCTTTCGGCTTGGCCGCCCGCGCTGGGCATGCACCCGGCAGGGGAGCGAGCGGCGAGAGCCAACCGCTCTGGTGGGTGCACGCGCCTGGCTGGGTTAGAAGACCCGCCAGAGACCAACGCTGGCCGCGGAGCCAGAACCAAGGCCAGGTCGCCCAGGCCAAAAAAAAGCGGACCCAAAGGGGCCCGCTGGGATCCACCGGCGCGCAATCTACTGGACTCGGGTGGGCTCTGCAAGCCACCCCGGGCTAGTGAGCACCGCCACGACCCAGGCCCCCGCGATGCACACCAACCCCCCGAGCCCGATCGAACAAAATAATTCAATGATTTCAATGAGTTGAAGGATCGAACGCGCTCAGGAGCCCGACGGGAGCTCGAGCCATTGGCTGGACCCTCCGCACGAGGCCTTCGCTCAGGAGGGGGTTGGACGGCACCGCGACGAGCGTCGCCGCGAGCCTGCGCCCAGAGCCAGCACCAAGGCGCTCGGAGGCCGTGAAGCGCGTGAGCCCGCTCCCCGACGCTAGGCCAGGTTCGGGAGCGTCAGCACGGCGACGTGGAGCACGTCCGGGCTGAACGCGCGGATCTCCTGGAGGCAGGCGTCCGCGGGGCGAGAGCTCAGGCGGATGCGCGCGCAACCGGCGCGCGCGCCATCGAACACGGCGTTGTCGAGCTCCTCCACGTTGAGGCCGTGGCGCTTGAGCACGGAGAGGGTGTTCGCGAGCACGCCCACTTTGTCCAAGTGCCTGACGACCAGCTGATAACGCGCCGCCGAGGTGACGCTCACGTTCACCACGTTCGGCACCTGACCCTCCACCAAGAACGCGCGGAGCACCCGCACGCACTCATCCGCGAGGCCGCGCTGCGCCTGATCCGTGGAGGCCCCGATGTGCGGCGTCGCGTAGCAGAGCGGGTGTGACAGGAGCGCGTGCTGATACTCACCAGTGCGCGCCGTGGGCTCGCCTGGCAGCACGTCCAGCCCCACGCGGAGCTCACGCTTCGCCATCTCGGCGAGCAGCGCCTCCACGTCCACCAGCTCGCTCTGCGCGGTGTTGATCAGGATGGATCCGTGCGGAAGCGCCGCCAGCTCCGCCGCCCCCACGATGTTTCGCGTGCGCTCGTTCAGCGACAAATGCAGGCTCAACACGTCGCTCTCCGCCGCCAGCTCGCGGATGCTCGCCGCGTAGCCCACCTCGAGCTGCTGCGCCTTGGCGCGCGTCAGCGAGCGACTCCAAGCGCGCACCGACATCCCATAAGCGTGGCCGAGCTCCGCCACGCGGCGGCCCACGTGACCCAGCCCCACCACCCCGAGGCGCCGACCCGCCAGGCCCACGGCGCGCGCGTAGTCGCCCTTCTCCCAGCGACCCTCACGCAGGCTCAGCGTGGCGTCGAGCACTCGCCGATCGAGCGCGCCCATCAAGGTGAAGGTGAGCTCCGCCACGGCGCAGGCGTTCTTACCCGGCGTGTTGGCCACGTACACGCCGCGCGCGTTCGCGGTGGCCACGTCGATGCGACCCGTCCCCGCGCCGGCGCGCACGATCAAGCTGAGCGATGGGTTGGCCTCGATCGCCTCGGCGCTCACCTCCGTGCCGCGCACCACCAGCACGCCCACCCCGGCCAAGGCCTCACGCAAACCGTCCGCGGTCAGGTCAGGCTGGTAGTCGACCTCCACCCCCAGCGAACGGATCTCAACCAGGCTCGCCTCAGGCAAGCGATCAGCCACCAGAACACGCATATCGGGCGCGATCTACTTTGCCGGTTCACCCCTGGCAATCCCTCCCGCGCGCTCCATCAGTGTGCCTGTCCATTTGTCGCAGGGGAGGCCGGAGAAACCGCGGCTTCAATCTCGAGGAGCGCCCCCTGGCTCGAGCACGACTGATTCGAGCGCGCCGAGCGGTGACCGCGCGTCGCGCTCACGCGGCGGCGGGAGGACGCGCTCATCGCCCAGCGCGAGCAGCACCTGCTCCCCCTCCTCCACCACCAGCGGCGCCAAATCGAGCTGCGCCGCGGGGGTGAAGCGCGCCTCGAACGCGCCCTGCTTCACCCAGGTGTAGAGCGAGCCATCGGGCCCCTCGCGGAGCGCCGCCAAGCGGAGCGGCTCCTCCGTGCCGTCGCTGAGCTGCAGCGTGGCCTCGACGACCGCGGCGGATGAGCCGCTCTGGCCCCCGAGGTTCACACGGCTGACGAAATACGGCGTGTCCTCCACCGTGAGGTAGGTCCAATCGTAGTCGTTCGTCAGGATGTAACGGCCATCATCAGGGTGCCGCGCCATCCAGCGCGCGAACGCCTTGGCCATCCCGGGGTGCTCGATCCGCTCACCGTCGTGCCAAAACCGCCCCGCGGCATCGAGCACGATGCTGCTCTCCCGTGAGCGCCCCTCCGGCGCGGGGAAGCGAAAGAACTCGGGGTGATCGCCTGGCTTCATGCTGGGGCTCTCACTCTTGCGTGATCCGCACGAGCTCCCCGGCCGTCACCGGGAACGTCCCGCGCGAGCGCGCGCCGTTCGGCCACAGCACCTCCGCCGTCGCCTCCGTGCAGGCGCCGACACCAAACGTGAGCGGCAGCTCGTGCTGCATCCCGAAGTGACCGTAACCACCACCCACCTCCTTCACCTGCACGCGGCCACCGGCGCTGAGGCGCACCTTCGCCCCGATCGCGGCGCGGTTGCTCCCCGCCGCGCCCGTGAGCCGCACGCTCACGGACTGGGCGCGCGTCGAGGCGTCGCTCTCGTAGAGGTGCACCTCCGGCGCGTCCCACTCCCGCGCGCAGTCGCGCATGCGGCTCGAGCCCACCACGACGTCCAAGTCGCCGTCGCGATCGAAGTCGGCGATGGCGAGGCCCACCGAGCAAGGGTGCTCGAGCCCCCAAGCGCCGGCCACCTCCTTGAAGCTGCCGTCCGCCTGCTGATGGAACACGCGCAGCGCTTGATCCGGGTAGTCGCTGGTGGTCAGCACCACGTCGCTCCGGCCATCGAGGTCCAGATCCACGATCGCCGCGTTGATGCCGCCTTCGTTCCACGAAGGATCCGGGTGCGGCAAGGCGAGGCCGCTCTCACTGAGCCCGGGCCGGCGGTAGCGGAGCTCACCACTGGTCAGGTCAGCGACCAAAAGCCGCGACGCGTCGCTCCCCTCGCCGGCCCACCAGTGGCGGATCTCGGCGTTGTACAGATCGGCGATGCCGTCGCCATCCACGTCGCCGCAAGCCGTGGTGAAGGTGTTGCCGTTGTTGCGCCAAGCCTCCGCGTCCGAGGACGACCAGTAGCTGTCCGCGGGGTCCGGGCACACGATGTTGGGTGAGGAGGCGGGGCACATCGGGTCGCTCTGCACGGTGCACCAGCAGAGGAAGAACTGGTTGTCTTGGTAGCTCAGGTTTTCGTCGCCGGAGAAGCCGCTCGGGCGCCCCACGTCCGTGAAGCGCCCGGCGCCGTCGTTCAGGTACAGCTGGTTGAACTGCCGCCCATAGGCGCTGATCAAGAGGTCCACGTCGCCGTCGTCGTCCACGTCGCACGCGGTGGCGCCGTACGCGGGGCGGTGGTTGCGACCGTCAGCGTAGCCGACCGTCTCCGTGCGGAGCCCGCTGCCACCGGTCACGTCAGTGAAGCTGCCATCACCCGCGCCCAGGTAGAGCCGCGCCTGGGTGCCGGCGTTCGACTGCCCATAGCGGTCGTACCAACCCACCACGAACAGATCGATGAAGCCATCCAGGTTCACGTCCACGAAGCTGGCCCCGGAGGTGGCGTGGGCGACGGAGCCGTGAGGCGTGAGCTCGGGCGCGACGCTGAAGTTGCCTTCGCCGTCGTTCAGTAGGATTTGGCTGCGGTCCAGGTCGGCGGGGGTGGGGATCAGCGCGACCTTGGTTTTGTCGGTGAAGGTGCCGCTGAACAGATCCAAATCGCCGTCGTTGTCGATGTCCGCCGCGATCGCGAACTGCGCAGAGCGCTGGTTCTCCGTGTCACCGTCGAGGGGCGCGCCGTAGCCGCTGGGGAGCGACCGATCGACGAACTCACGACCGCCGCCCGCCTTGGGGCGATTCATCAAGATGCGCGTGGCGGGCGCGCTGTTCGGCGCGCGCGCGTTGGGCGCCCCGCCGTGCACGATGAGATCGGGGTAGTCGTCCCCATCCAAGTCCACCGCCGCCACGCGACCGCCGAGCACGCCGGTCAGCCCCCAGGCGCTGGTCGCGCGCTCGAAGCGCGGCGCCTCACTGGCGTGCACGTCGCAGTCCGGCGCGCCGCCGCCGGTGCCCGCCGCACCCGCCGCGCCGGCGCTGCCAGCAGCTCCAGAAGAGCCAGCGGCGCCCGAAGCGCCGGCGGCGCCGCCGGGCGACTCAGAGTCCGAGGAGCACCCGGAGGCGATCCCACCGAGTAAGAAGAGGGCCGACGCGGCGCCAGCCAAGCGCTTGTGCATCCACCGATGCTACCACGCGTGGCGCCGCTCACCCGCTGCGATCGCGCTCACCATCTGATCGTCAGCGGGCGACTACCACGCGTGGCGCTGCTCACCCGCTGCGATCGCGCCGCGGGTCACCTTCACGGTGAAGCGCTGACCATCCCAGCGGATGTCGCTGCGAACCAGGGCGATGGGATCATCCGAGAGGTCGCTCATCAGCTGCGCCGTGTAGCGCAAGCGCTCGTAGTCGCTGTTCGGCACCAGGGCCGCGCTGAGCCCGACCTCCACCGCGTGGTTCACGTCGCCCACGTGCGCCAGCACGTCGCCCTCGAAGGTGAGCAGGTTCACCCGCGCGGCGAGATCTTCCCACGTGAGGATGACCAAGGTGCCCTCGCCGCTGAACAGCTGCAGCTCCTTCAGCTTGCGCTCGAGGTTCGCCTTGCGACGCTCCGGGTCGGTGGGTGGCTGCCCCGGCGGGTCCGCGGGCGGCTCCGCCAAGAGCCGCGCGAAGCCCGCCGCGGACAAGAGCTTGGCCCACTGCCGTGGATCCTTCGGGCCCGGCGTGCCCTCCGCGCTCGCCACCTGACGCTGGATACGCAGCGCCTCATCGGTGCGCCCGCTGCCCGCCGCGGCCGCCGCGAGCCGCAGATCGGCGATGGGGCTGTTCGGCTGCAGCTCACCCAGGGTGCGGTACTGACGGTAGGCCGGCTCATACCAGCCGCGCGCCAAGTAGATGTCGCCGAGCAGGCCGCGCGACGCGGGGTTCGCGGGATCGAACTCGACGATCTCCGAGTAGGTGCGCACCGCCTCCGCGTCGAGCTTGGCGCGCGCTAGTACGTCGCCCAGACGACGCGCGATGTCGGGCGTCATGAAGCCGCGGTCGCGCAGCCGGCGACCGTGCGCCAGCGCCTCGTCCTTCTTGCCGCTCTCGCTCAGCAGCTTCACGAGCCGAATGTCGCCGTTCGGATCCTCCGGCGCCTGAGCCATGAAGGCGCGCAGCCGCGCGATGCGCTTGTCCAGATCCTTGATCTCGCTGAGCTCGCGATCCACGTCAGCCCAGGTGACCTTCGAGCCGAACAGCTCGCGCTCCACGGCGAGGCGCAGCGCGCTGTCCACGCTGCGGCGCAGCAAGAGCTTGGCGACGAACTTCTGCACGTCCGGGCGCCCGGTGAACAGCCGCAGCATGCTCACCGCCGCCTCAGGGGTGCTCACCCGCGCCTGCATCAGCTCGAGGAAGGCGCGCTCGCTGCGCCAGTCCTTGAGCTCACAGCCTTCGTACGCCGAGCGGTAGCGGTCGATGAGGTCGCTCGCGGTGCTCACCGTGGCGAGACGGCGGCGCCACAGCAGCATCCGCTCGGCCAGCGGGCGCTCCGCGGCGTCGCTGCAGGTGCGCACCAGGTAAACGTCAGGTGGCCTGATGGATGGCATCGCCGGGTCGAACGAGTCCATGCTGGGCGCGGGGTTGGGCGCGGCGAGCGCGCCGGACTCCTTGCGGTTCTTCTCCAAAGCGTAGGCGCGCTGAGGTGCGGGCCGCGCGAGGCCACCCGGGGCGTTGCCGTAGCCGCGCCCGGAGTGGCCGATGCTCCCGCCGCCGAGCGCCCCCAGATCGCCAGGCTTGGACTCCTCCAGCTCTGGGGCGGGCTCGTAAGCTGGCGCGGGAGCGACGGGCGACGGCTGGTCGCCCGATTCGCCCTCTTGGTCAGCCATGCTGCTCACCACGCCGCTCTGCTGCTCACCGCCCTTGTCGTACTCAGCTGGCGGCGCGGCCGCGCCCACCGGCGCTTCGTCCTTGCTCAGGGTGCGCTCGATCTGACTGCACCCGAGCGCCACCTCCGGCACCGTGGGCGCGCCGAGCGTCTTCGTCAGGCGCCACTCCGCTTCACGGCTCAGCGCGCCGAGCCGCACACCGCGCAGCGGCGAGCTGCGCCGCTGGATCCCCATGCGGCTGTACGCCGCCTCACTCTCGAGCGCCAAGATGCTGGTGAACGGCGTCATCAGGCCGTACTCGAGGCCCAGCGAGGAGATGCGGCCGCGCTCCGCCTCCGCGCCTTGGGCCGAGCCGAGCAAGCGCCGCACGTACTCCGCGGCCCAGAGCCGCGGCACGAAGGCTTGAATCACCGAGTCGTCGACCTTCACCGGGTAGCTCTTCTCGAACGGCTTCCCCGCGAGCTGCCCGCGCACCTTCACCTCCGAAGGCAGCTCGTGGTGCGTGCGCGCCAGAAGGACGACCTCCTGACCTTGGCTCACCTTGCCGCTGTTACTGACGAAGGGCTCATCGAGGCCCGCGCCCAGGTCCATCTCGAAGTCCGTGAGCGTCGGGCGCTTCACGCTGGAGAGCAGCGCCAAGGCCTCCGTGGTGGTGTGGTCCGTCTCCTCCACCGTGAAGCGCTCCCCGCCGCCCGCGCGCGCGAGCTCCCCGAGCAGCGCGTGATCCGACTCGGGGCCGACGGCCACCGTGAACAGCCGCGCGCGGCTGGTGCTGAGCGCGCGCCGCAGGCGCTCGATCAGCTGCTCCCCGGTGAGCTCGCCGCTGGTGGCGACGCCATCCCCCAAGTACACCACCGCGGGCTGCGCCGCGCCGTGCAGGCGCTTCAGCGACACGTCGAACGACGACGCCAGATCCGTCGCGCCGCCGCTCGAGTGCTCCGCGAGCGCGGCGAGCGCCGCCGCTATTTCTCCCTCCGTCGCTGACGCGAGGCCCTCCTTCGGGTGCAGCACCGTGGTGCGCACGTCGACGCTCACCAGCGCGAAGCGATCTTTGTCGCTCATCGCGCGCAGCACGGCCTCCGCCGTCTGCGCCTTCAGCTGCCGACTGGCCTCGTCACCCGCTGCGGAGGTGTCCACCACCACCACCACCTCGGCGGGGGGCGCCTCCGCGGTGCTCCAGTCGATGTCCGGCGTGTAGCGCGCGAGCAGGTAGTCCGCCGTCTCGCCGCGCGCCTTGTAGCGCGCGATGCGCAGCGGCGGGCGGTCCTCCTTGAAGCTCGCCTCCAGCTGGAAGTCGGCGCGCGGAGTGAACCCGGAGCGGCGCATCGTCACGCGGCGGCCCTTCTCCTCCAAGCGCGCGTCGGCGAGCGTCGCTATTTTCATCTTCTCCCCCGCCTCACCGAGATCCACCGTGAGCGAGAACTCACCGATGCGCACCGGCTCCCCGCGCCCCATCGGGTAGAGGTACTCGAGCAAGTCACCCACCACCGGCCGAAGCTCGAGGTAGCGGAGCACCACGCGGCGCGTTTGGCCGCTCTTCACGGGGAAAATGCGCGCGCGGTAGGTGCTCTGGTTCACCCACTCGAGCAGCGCCGGCGCGTGACCACTCGAGCGCGCGGCGCTGTAGCCCGCTTGGGCTTCGCGGCGCTCTTGGAACTCACCTTCCACCAAGCTGCCGTCCGTCTCCACCGCGAAGCCCGTGACGCTGGCCGACGCGGGGAGGGTGAACCAGTACCACCCCTCCACGTCGCGCCCGCCCGGGTTGAAGAAGGTCTGGTCGACCTCCGTTTCGGCCAGCCCGCCGCGCACCACCGCGCGCACCGCCTGCTTCGAGATCTCGAGCTTCCTCGCTTGGCTCCCGAGCGGCGCGCCCACGTCCACCCCGTAGATCGTCCCGCCGCCCACACCGGCGCGCCCCTTCCCGGCGTAATCTGCCATCCCGCCGGTCCAGTCGTCCCAGAAGCCGAGCGGCGCCACCTCGGGCGCGCTCGCGCCCTTCACCGTCGCTTGCTCACCGGCGTTCACCTCCACGCGCCCCCCCGGCGACGTCACCGTCGCCATCCCCGCGGCGACGTAGACCACCGTCAGCTCCCCATCGCGCCGCAAGCTGACGCCCGCCTCCGCCGCGGAGACGCTCACCTCACCCAGCTGGTGCGTCAACGCGCGGCGATCGCTCGGCGGCGCGCTGAGCCAATACTCGCCGCGCGCGAGGTCCACCTGACCATCACCCAGCTTGACCTGACTGTCTCCACGTAGGAACACGGTGGCACCGTCAGGCAACCTCACCAAAGCTCGCGCGCCCGCGCCCGTCGTGAGCGACGCGTCGGAGAGCAGCGCCATCCCGTTGGTGCCCCGCTCCTCACCGCGCCCGCGGTCCACCCGCACGTCGCCGCTCGACAGCTCGAGCCGCGCCTGGATCGCGGGCGCCGCGCTCGGCGGCGGCGGGCGCCGCACCACGTAGACGACGGCCGCAGAGCCCACCAGCACCGCCGACACCAACCCCAAACGGATGAGCCAAGCTTTGATCGGACTACCCTTCGTACTCATGTCGCTCTCTCCCAATGGCTGACGCTCATCACTCGCGCCGCTGATGCACTGAAACCTGATGGCGCGCTGAAGCGCCGCGCCCTGCCCATGAGCGCGCTCACGACTCGCCCCGGTGGCGCCGCTCGCGGCCGCCCGCGTCCAGCACCAGAGCCCCCGCGCACAGCGCCAGAGCCCACGGGCACAGCGCCAGAGCCCACGGGCACAGCGGGGCCCGCCGCGCGGCGAGCCCCTCCACGCTAGTAGCCAAGCCCCACCGCGCGCTCCGCGTTGGCGCGCGTTTGCGCGCGAGACTTCTTGGCTGGCGCCGCGGGCGCCGGCGCGGCCGCGACCCCGGGTGCCGCGGGCTCCGCTGGTGCGTCCGCGAAGCCCTCGCTCGCCGCCGCCAGGGCGCTCGCCTGGCGGTCCAAGTCCTTCTTCACCGACTCTTCACCCTTGGACAGCTTGCTGCGCTTGGCCTCCAAGGCCGCCAGCTGGGAGCCGAGCCGCGCTCGCGCGTCGCTCGCGCGCCCCGAGGCGACCAGCTGGTTGGCCTCGATCAGCACCTGGGCGGTCTCGCTGCGGGAGACGCGCGCCGCCACGATGGAGTCCAGCGGGCTCCACTCGGCCTCCTCGAAGCTGAGCGCGCGGTTCAATTCGCCATCAGCCACGCTGCGCCCCCCGCGCACCAAGTCATCATAGCTGACGAATACGCCCGCCACCCGCTGCTCACCCGCGGACGCGCTCGGCGTCTCCACCCGGACCAGCACGGTGCGCTCCTCACCGGCGGAGAGCGCACCGATCGGGATGACCAGCTCACTGCCCGTTTGTTGGTAACGGCGATCGTACACCTGACTGACGAGGACGCCCGGCGCGAGCGACACGATGATCTGAGCGTCCTTCGCGACGGTGGCCGCCAAGGCTTGGCGCTCCGCCTCGAAGATCCGCGGGAGGGACGCGGCGTCCTCCACGAAGTAGTGGCGGCCATTCGAGGCGCGCGCGATGGCCGCCAGGATGCGCTCGTTGTACTCGACGTCGACGCCGATGGTGCTGATGGGGATGCCGCGGTCGCGGAGCCGCTCGCTCTGCCGCTCGAAGCCGCCCACGTCGAGCACGCCGCGCGTCGGCTCACCATCGGTGAGCAAGAGCACGCGATTCACCCTGCCTTCACCCGCCGTCATCGAGCTGCCGCTCGTGAGCGCCTGCTCCGCGGCGTCCAAGGCGCACGAGATGCACGTGTTGCCGCCCGGCGTTACTTGACGGAGCGCCGCGAGCGCGCGTGAGCGGGAGGCTTCGTCGATCGCCACCGGGGCGACCAGCGTCTTCGCGTCGACGTCGTAAGTGATCACGCTCACCACGTCGCCCGTTCGGAGCCCCTCGATCGCGGTGCGCGCGGCGGCCAAGGCGTTGGTCAGGCGCTTGCCCCGCATCGAGCCCGAGCGATCGATCACGATGGCGAGGTTCAGCGCTGGGCGCGCGCCGGTGCCAAAGTCAGGCGCGGCTTCCATCCGCACCATCAGGTACGTCTCGCCCATGCGCTCGGCGGCCATCACCGGGTGCCCCAGCCGCGCGGAGACCTCGAGCGTGCCCTCGCGGGTGAAGTCTGCGCGCGGTGGGCGGCTCGGGTCGGGCTCGGCGACGAGCAGCTCACCGCCGGTTTGCTGAGCGATGGGCTCGGCTCGAGGAGCGGGGGTGGCGGACCAAACCCCGAGGGAGGTAGCGCCCATCCCAAGCGCTGCGAGGATCCCGAAAGTACGCACCAGCATGTGGTTTCCTTGGCTCGAGTGAGGAGCCGAAGCCCCGGTAACGTCGCCCCCCGGCTACGGCTTTCAGTCTACGCGAAGATCGCCGAAGGGATCTGAAGCGGGTGGCGGTTCTGCTCCGACACCGCTCGAAGTCGCGGCCTTGAACCAATACGTCACGCCGCCAGCGAGCAAGCACAGCAGCAACAACAAGGTCCATGCCAGCGCCCCCGGGATCTGCCGTGGAGCGTTCGAAGGCGCCTGTTCGGTGGGAGCGGCTTCAGCCTGTTCAGTGGGCTCAATGGCTCGAGGCGCATCGGGCCCAGCGCCCGATGGCTCGGGGTTTGGGGGTCGGACGGCACCGCGCTGCGAGTCGCTGAGTGGCTCGGCGCTGGGCACCATGGGCGCGGCACCCGGAGCCTCGACGGCAGGCATCTCGACGGTGGGCGCGACGCCGGGAGCCGCTTCGGTGGGTGTGGCGCCGGGAGGTGCTTCGGTGGGCGCAGCGTCTGGAGGTGCAGCGGGCGATGGTTCGTCGGACGCCGGTTCGGGGGACGAAGACTCCGGGAGCGCTTCGCGGAGCAGGTGCTCCAGGTCGTGCAGCACGTCCACGGCGGCGGGCGGCCGGTCTTCGGGGCGCTTCTCCAAGAGCTCGAGCAAGAGCGTCTCGATACCATGTGGTAATGAGGTGCGCAGGGACTCGGGCAGCGGTGGGGGCGGCGCCTCGCACTGCAAGCTCACGAGCTCCCGGATGGAGCTGGATTGAAACGGTGGGGCCCCCGAGAGCATTTCGTACAGCACCAAACCGAGGCTGTACAAATCCGACGGGGCGTCCGCAGAGCTGCCCTCGATGCGTTCGGGGCTCAGGTACGTCAGCGCGCCCGCGCGCGAGGAGTCCAGCGCCACAGCCATGCCAAACCCCCCGATCCCGATCCGACCCTCCGAGGACATGCGGATGTGCTCGGGGCGAAGGTCCCCATGGAACCGCGGAGGCTCTTCCTGGTGCGCCGCCGCGAGCGCCTGGGTGAGCTGCACCGCGATGGGCAGCGCCGCTTGCCAAGGCAACGCGCCGTGCTGATCGAGCCGCTCCCGCAGCGTCTCCCCGAGACCCTCAGCTTGCATCGAGCCCGGTTCTACGCGCGGGAGCGCGAGACGACTCCCGCAATCTGCACGCTGCCTCACTTCCGTCTGAGCGCTTCCTCCCTTGCACCTGGGTGCCCAGCGCGTACCCTGCCGCCCCGATGGACGCCTCAGGAAGCCACGAAGCCAACCGCGCCTATTACGACGCCTTCAGCCAACGCTATGAGGCGCACCGCGGCCAGAACGATCCGGGCGGCTACCACGAGCTGCTGGATGAGCTGGAGTCCGCCTTCGTGCGCCGCTACGCGACGGGGCGCGACCTGCTCGAGGTGGGCTGTGGCACCGGGCTCGTGCTGGAGCGGCTGGCGCGCTTCACCCGCAGCGCGAAGGGCATCGACCTCAGCCCTGGGATGCTGGCGAAGGCCGAGGCGCGCGGCCTCGACGTGGTGCTGGGCTCGGCCACGGAGCTGCCGTTCGAGGACGCCCAATTCGACGTCACCTGTTCCTTCAAGGTGCTGGCGCACATCCCCGATCTGGAGCGCGCGCTCTCGGAGATGGCGCGGGTCACGCGCCCCGGCGGCGTCGTGATCGCCGAGCTGTACAACCCGCAGAGCTTCCGCGGCCTGGTCAAGCGACTGGGCCCGTCGCAGCCCATCGCCAGCCAAGCTGACGAGAGCCACGTGTACACGGCGTACCACACGCCGGAGCAAATCGCTGCGCTCGCGCCGCCCGGCTGTGAGCTGGTGGACAGCCGCGGGGTGCGCATCGTGACGCCCGCCGCGGTCGCGATGCGGGTGCCGCTGCTCCGCGGGCTCCTCCGCACCGCCGAGCTGGCGCTGTGCGACTCACCGCTGAAGCGCTTCGGCGGCTTCTACATCGCGGCCTTCGCCAAGCGCGCCTGACGCGAGCGCGCAAACACCATGGCGCTGTTCAGCCTCCGCATCATCACCAGCGAGCCGGAGCTCACCAGCCTTCAGCTGTTCGAGCTGGGCGCGCAGGGCATCGAGGAGCGCGAGCACCCGGCGGGGGCGGAGCTGGTGCTCTACGCCGAGGCGGAGGCCGAGCTCTTGGGGCTCTCCGCAGAGCTCGATCCGGCGCATATCCAGGGGGTTCGCGTCGTCATCGAGCGGGACGGCTGGGAGACGGCGTGGGGCGATCAGCTCGAGCCCATCGAGCTGTGCCGAGGCTACTGGGTGAAGCCGACCACCGCCCACGCCCACGCACCGGCAGGTGTCCGTACTATCGCCATCGAGCCGGACTTGGCCTTCGGCATCGGCAACCACCCCACCACCCAGCTCGCGGCGGAGGCGCTGCTCGTCCACGCCCGCGGCGCACAGCGGGTGCTCGACGTGGGCACGGGCACCGGGGTGCTCTCGTTCCTCGCGCGCCTGCAGGGCGCCGAGCGCGTGCTGGGCCTCGAGATCGAGCCGCGGGCGCTGCGCTCCGCGCGCAAGAACGCGGCGCTCAACCCGCGCGTTTCGCCGGTGGAGTTCAGCGCCACGCCGCTCGCGGAGCTCGCCGAAGAGCCCTGGGACGTGGTGGTGGCGAACATCGAGACACCGGTGCTGCTCGAGCTGGCGCCCGCATTGATGCGCGCCGCGGCGCGCTCCCGCGCTCTGATCTTGACAGGGGTGCTGTCCGATCAGCTGGGGGAGCTGCTCCGCGCCTACGAGGGCCTCGGCGCGCGGCCGCTCAGCATCGCCGACCGCGACGACTGGCGCCTGGTGGTGCTGAAGCCAAGCTGAGCCTCGCAAGTTGCCCAAGTGGTCTTTGGTCAGCTAAGCTGTCTTGACTACTTCCAGAGCGGCGAGCCCTGAAGGGGGTCGGTCGAGCTAAAACCGCCCGCTGATCCCGATGCTGCCGCCGCCCGCGCCGACGTGCGCCGTGGGCACCACGCTGGGCGACGGCGCGCGCCCCGTGGCACCCGTCCGCGTGAGGTTACGCGGCAGCGGCGTGTAGCGCACGTCCGTGTGGCTCGGGACGAAGCCGAGCTGCGCTTGCAGCACACCGAGCAGGCTCACCCCGACGAAGCTCCAGCCGGCGACGGTGGCGACGTTGGAGAGGGTGCGCACGTCCTCGCTGAGCGCGACGTCATCGATCGTCTCGCCGCGCGCGCCCGCCGCCACCGCCTCACGGTGAAGCGAGAGCTCCATCACCACCGCCGTCAGGGTGACGCCCGCCAACAGCCCCTCGGCGATGAGCAGCGTGTAGCCGAGCGCGTAGTCGCGGTTCTGAAACTGCCCCACACCGAACGGCACCATCGCTAGCCAGCGACTGCTCACCGTGGTGTAGCTCTGCACCTCGGCGTACTTCTCCAGCGCCTTCACGCGCTGCGCCTCGCGCAGACGGCGCGCCTCCTCTTCACGCTGCAGCGCGAGCTCGCGCGCGCGCCGCGCCTCCTCCTGCGCGCGCAGCTCCTCGAGCATGCCGACGCGCAGCTGGATGTAGCGCTGCACCAGCTCCGGCGGGAACACGCGTTGGTCGGGCGCGTCCAGCGTGGGCCCCTCCTGAATCGCCCGCGTCAGCTCGGCGTCGGCGTCGGCGTCGCGACCGCTGCCGATGAGGCAGGCCGCGCGGTAGAGCCGCGCCTCGCGGATCACCTCGGCGTCGCGCAAGCGACGCTCCCCGCGCAGGCCCAGCGCCTCGCCCAGGAGCTTGGCGCACTCGTCGTAGCGACCCGCTTGGTACGCGAGCCGACCGCGCTCGAGCTCCACCAGCTCCCCCGTCCCGCTCGGATCGTCGTCGGCGCGCGCCGGCCCCGCCAACAGGACGAGGGCGCCGAGCGACGCGCAGGAGACACGGAGTGAGCGGAGCGAAATCACCAGCGGGCCCGAACGCTACCGCAATCCGGCACGAACCGGCTCAAAACTGCAGCGTCGTCACTTGCCCCGCGTTGATCTGCACCGCGCGCGTCTGCGAGGCGCGATCCGAGCCCTCCGGCGGCGTCAGGGTGCAGGCGCCGCGCGACCTCATTTGACTCATGGGGATCTGACGCTCCATCGGCAGCTTGGCGGCGCCGGGGAACAGCGCCGGGCAGGTCAGGGTGGCGCCCGGCTCGCCCCCGCTCACGCTGAGCGTGGCCTCCCGCGCCTTGATGCGACCGTAGACCACCTGCACGCCCTCCCCCGCCTCGATGTTCACCACCCTGACGGGTGGATCCGCGGCGCAGCACTTCTCGTCCGTGGGCGCGAAGCTGAAGCGGTGCGGCCCCACGCTGAGCGGGAACTGCTTACCGAACGGCGCCGGCGCGCCATCCACCGAGGCGGTGCCCGCCGCGGGCCCCTGAATCACCACTTGCACCAGCCGCGTCGCGCCGGCTGCCGCCGGCTGCTCTGGGCGAGTGACGACGCGCTTGGGCGTCGTACGCGGCGCCGATGCGGAGCCCACGGGGGGAGGAGCCGTGGGTGTTGGCTCCGCCGTCACCACGCTGGCCCGTACCGGGGCGGGCTCCGGCGCGCGCCCCGAAGGCGACACCGAAGGCGCCTCACCCAGGGGGCGCACCTCGAGCCCTCGGCTCACCCCGAACGCCAAGGCGCCGAGCCCCAAGCAACCCGCCACCACACCCAACGTGCGCACCACCACGCGCCGCCGCGCCGCGCGGCGCGAGAGCCCCGTCACCTGCTTCAGGAGCGCCGCGTCCCCCGGCTTGAAGGCGAGCGCGCGGTTCCACAGCTGACTCGCCCTCACCACGTCGCCCCGCTCATGCGCGCGGGTGGCCAAGGCGCTCAGCCGCGCGACGATGCGCTCCGTGTATTCCTCACGGTAAACAAGCGGCTCCGCGAAGTAGCCCCCCAGCTCACGCTCCGGGTCCTCGAAGCCCAATTCCTCGAGGATATTCGTGAGCTCCTCGCGCACTTGCTGCGCCGAGGGGGTGCGCTCTTCCGGCGCCTTGGCCAGCGCGCGATCCACCACGGCGCTCAGCTGCGCGCCCACCTGGGGACGCTCCTTCACCGCTGGCTCATACAGGCCGTCGAGCACGCGCCGCAGCACCTGCGCCGGGTTTCGCCCCACGAACGGCAGGTGCCCTACCAGCGCCTCGTACAGGAGCACGCCGATCCCGAAGACGTCAGCGCGCTCGTCCACCTCCCCGCACTCGATCTGCTCGGGCGCCATGTGCGCGGGGGAGCCCAGCACCTGCCCGGTGGAGGTGACGCCCTGCGCGTCCAGCACCTTGGCGATGCCAAAGTCAGTTAGCTTGACCTTCGGCGGGGCGCGCAGCGGCCCGCTCTCGGGCTCCGAAGGGCGCGGGTTGGAAGGTGAGCTGACCACGCGCGGCAGCGGCCGCGTGCCGGGCAGCTCCACCAGCACGTTCTCCGGCTTGATGTCGCGGTGCACCACGCCGTGGCCGTGCGCGTGCTCCAGCGCCTTGACCACCTCCAGCACCAAGAGCACCGCGATCTCCGGTGGCAGCTCGCGGTGCTCCGCAAGCAGGGCGCGCAGGGTGATGCCGCTTATCAGCTCCACCACCAGGAAGCGCTCGCTGTCCTCCTCGCGCGAGACGTCGAACACCTCTACGATGTTCGGGTGGCGCAGCTTCGCGACCGCCTTCGCCTCACTGGTGAAGCGCGCGGCGACCTCCGGGTTCTCGCGCAGGTGCCGGTGGATGATCTTGACGGCGACCTCGCGGTCGAGCCGCGGATCACGCGCGCGGTACACCGTGGCCATGCCACCGTGGCCGACCTCGTCGAGCAGCTCGTACTGATCGAGGTGCGGCTGCTGCAGCGGGTTCGAACGGCGGCTCTCCACTCGGCTCCTCGGCGCGGGGGGCCTCGGGCCACCTCCGCAAGCAACTAGCATACCCGATGGCTCCACTCCGGGAAGCGCCATGGGCGGTCACGGCCAAACGCGAGCTGATACCCCAAGGTTTTTTGGGGGTTTGGCAGCGCGCTTCACGGCGCGCGTCCCCTGAACAAACCTCAGCGCACGCGCCCCAAACTTCAGCGCACGCGCCCCAAACCTCAGCGCACGCGCCCCAAACCTCAGCGCACCAGCTCCACCCGAATCGCGCTCGTCGACCCCCGGAGCCCGATCGGCGCGCCGTAGGTCATCACGAAGCGCTGCCCAGCCTGGGCCAGGCCCAGCTCCTTCAACACCCCGCTGGCGCGGCGCACCAGCTGATCCACGTCGCCGCCCGACATGTCGAGGTAACGCGGGATCACGCCCCAGTAGAGCGCGAGGCGACGCAGGGTCTTCTCGTCCGGGCTGAGCGCGAGGATCGGCGCTGGGGGGCGCGCCTTGGAGATCAAGCGCGCGGTGCCGCCGCTCTCGGTGAGCGCCACCAAGATGCTGGCGTGGATGGTCTTGGCGACGTCACACGCGGCGTTCGCGATCGCCTCCGGGGTGCTGTCACCCGGCTCCGACGGCAGCGGGTTGTAGAAGCGACTCGACTCCGCCTGACGGATGATGCGGTCCATCATCGCGCAGGCGCGCAGCGGGTAGCTCCCGGTGGCGGTCTCCGCGCTGAGCATCACCGCGTCGGCGCCATCGAAGATGGCGCCAGCGACGTCGCTCGCCTCGGCGCGCGTGGGGCGCGGAGCGTCCACCATCGACTGCAGCATCTCCGTCGCCACGATGACGGGCCGCTGATGCCGCCGGCAGGTGCCGATGATCTCCTTCTGCATCACCGGCACCATCTCCGGCGGCAGCTCCACCCCCAAGTCGCCGCGCGCCACCATCACGGCGTCCGCGGCGCGCACGATAGGGTCGATCTGCTCCACCGCGCTCGGCGTCTCGATCTTGGCGACGATGGGCGTCACCCGCCCGTGCACCTCCATCAGCTGGCGCAGCTCCCGGATATCGTCAGCATGACGAACGAATGACAGCGCCACCAGGTCGACGCCGATGTCGAGCCCCACCTCCAGGTCACGCCTGTCTTTGTCGGTGAGCGCGCTGAGCCGCACCCGCTTCGAGGGCAGGTTCACGCCCATGCGCGAGCGCACCGCGCCGCCGTGCAGCACCCGAGTTTCCACACGGAATTCACGGATGAGCACCACCTCCAGCTCCACCTGGCCGTCGCCCAAGAGGATGCGATCCCCCGGGCGCACGTCCTCCGTCAGCCCCTGGTAGTCGATGGCGATGGTGTCCGCGCTGCCGCTCGATCCCTCCACCAAGGAGACGGTGGCGCCGGCCTCCACCAGGCTCGGCCCCTCGAAGCCCGTGCGGATCTTGGGGCCACACAGGTCCTGCAAGATGGCGATCGGCTTCTTGAGCTCGAGGCTCACCGCGCGGATCTGCTCGACCCTACGCCGGTGCTCTTCAGCGGTGCCATGAGAGAAGTTGAGCCGCGCCACGTCCATGCCCGCCTCGACGAGCGAGCGCAGGGCGTCCAGAGAGTCCACCGCGGGGCCCATCGTGCACACGATCTTCGCGCGACGCACTTCCATGCGCGCGACATTGCACCCAGCGCGCGGCGAGCGCAACGCGCCTCGCTTTTGGCGTGGCGAGCACGACGCGCCTCCTTGGCTAGGGACTGTCGGCTTGGAGCTCGCGTCGGGCGTTGCTCCGTTGTGACGCATCTGTCATGTAGCGGCCGGGCAGGTTGCTCTGCCGCGGTGCCGTCCAACCCCCTCACCCCCTCCCTCATCCCATGGCTGACCCCGCACCTCCCTTCGGCTTTCACCGTGACGCGCTGGGTCGCGCTTGCTTGGGCGGGGCGCCGCTCAGTGAGTTGCTCGCGGCGAGCGGCCTCGAAACGCCGGCCTACGTGTATGACCTCGACGCGATCCAGGACGCCACCTCAAGGCTCGTGAGCGCGCTCGGTCCAGGCAACTTGGTGGCCTACGCGGTGAAGGCGAACAGCGCGGGCAGCGTGGTGCGCGCCGTGGCCGAGGCGGGCGCCGGGGCAGATTTGGTGAGCGGCGGAGAGCTGCAAGTGGCGCTCGCTTGCGGCATCACGCCGGAGCGCATCGTGATGAGCGGCGTCGCCAAATCGGACGCCGAGCTAGACCGCGCGATCTCGCTCGGCCTCTGCGCCATTCAAGTGGAGAGCGTGGAGGAGCTGCCGCGCGTGAGCGCGCGGGCGGCGGCGCTGGGCGCGGTGGGGCGCGTTTCCCTGCGGATTAATCCCGGCGTGGAGATCGACTCGCACGCGCACATCGCCACCGGGCACGACGAGGCGAAGTTCGGCATCTTGGAGCAAGACTTACCGGCGGCGCTCGAGATCTTGCGGCGCGAGGCGTCGCTCTCGCTGGTGGGGGTGTCCACCCACGTGGGCTCGATGCTGCGTGAGCCGGAGCCTTATTTGGAGTCGGCGCGGGTGGTGTGTCAGGTGGCGCTGCATTGCCGGGCCTCCGGGCACCCGCTCGAGTTCGTCGACTTCGGTGGTGGCTTCGGCATCGACTACGGCGGGGAGCCAGCGGACGCGCCGGAGGTGTTCGCGCGGGCGGCGCTCGGCTTGCTCGCCGAGTGGGGCCTCGCGGATCTGCGGCTGGTGGTGGAGCCCGGGCGCGCGCTGGTGGGGCCGTACGGGGTGCTGCTCACTCGCGCCATTCAGACGAAGCGGAGCGGTGGGCGCCACACCTTGATGATCGACGCGGGGATGAACGACCTCATTCGCCCCGCGCTGTACGCGGCGAAGCACCGCGTGGAGCCGTGCGATGCCCTGCCCGGTGCGCTGCCGTTCCGCGTGGTGGGGCCGGTGTGTGAGAGCTCGGATGATTTCGGGGAGCACCCGCTGGGTGACGCGCCGAGCGGCCTGTTCGTGGTGCGCGACGCGGGGGCCTACGGCTTCACGATGGCGAGCGAGTACAACGGGCGCGCGCTCCCAGGGGAGATCAGCGTCAGGGCAGGGCGCGTGGTGAAGGCCGCGCCGAGCCCCGGCGTCGCCGCTTGGGTGACGCGACGGCTCGAGGCTTGAGGCGACCAGGGAGGCGCTGGCGCCTCCGGCGCGCGCTCACACTCCGACATCCAGCGGTTCTCGTAGGGGCAGGCCCCCGTGCCTGCCCTTCGTTGGCCGGTGTCATCCGCGAAGGGGTCGCCGCCCACGGTGGGCGCCGCGCCTCAGGTGAGCCTGGCTGACCGCTCCTCAGCTTCGATCGCGGCCCTGACGCCGTAGTCCAAGGCCCTGACGTTCTGACTCGGGCTCACGCTCGGCGCGCCGGACGCCGCTCTCGCGACCGTGCACGTCGGAGCTGGGCGGCGCGGTGCTCGCGCGCTTCTTCACGGCCTTCATGGTCGTGGTGGAGCGACGCGACTTGGGCTCCGTGGCGGCGCGCAGGGTGGCGCTGGAGCGGCGCGGGGGCGCGGTGCTCCGCGTGCGGTACACGTTGCCTTGCACCACCACCTCGATGCCAAGCGCGCGGCACCGCCCCGCGAGCTTCTCCAGATCCACCCCGGGCGCAATCAAGAGGCCACCGGGCGGCGACGGCTCCACGAAGAGATCCGTCGTCTGACGACGGGTCCGCAGCATCTCGCACAGCTCGGCGTCATCCACCCACAAGAACCCCTGGCACGCCACGAACTCCGCGCGACCGAGCACGGCGCTCGCCTGGTGCAGCAAGCGCTCGATGGGATCCGGCAAGGCGGTGATGGTGCGCAGCCGCTCGGTGATGACGTCCATCCCGAACCCTGCGGAGAGCGCCCGCGACAGCGACTGCTGCGTGAGCACCACGTCGAGGTGCCCCTGGGCGCGCCCGATCTCCACGAACGGCGCCACCGAGACCACGTGCCCCACCCGCGTCTCGCTGCCGAAGCGCAGCGCGTGGTTGTCGAGGAAGCTGGCCGGCACCGTGCGGGTGACCGGCACCTCGCCCTGGATGTAAGCGCGGCCGCGCGCCGTGAGCCGCACGGTGGCGCCGCCTCCCTCGGCGTCCTCCACGTCACCCAAATCCACCACGCCCAAGTAGAACAGGCTCTCGAACACGATGCGCCGCGCGACGCTGATCGGCGTGGGCGTGGGCGCGCCCTGCCTCACCGCCCAACGCTCGAGCAGCCGCGCCACGCCGGGGCTCCGCGCGTCCGAGCGGACGTAGCCCGCCAGCGCGTCCCACGGCACCCAGCTGCCCTCACCGAGCTCACTCAGCGCGTCCAGCACGATCTCTTGGATGACGCCGACGCAGCTCGCCTCGCGTGACTCGCGCGGGGCGCGCAACACCTCGGCGTCGGGGCGCGCCTCGTCCCAAGCGCCGCCGCGCTTCCACGCCTCGAACAGCATCAGCCCCAGCTCGGCGAAGGTGAGCGAACCGGGCGGACCACTGACGTTCACCACCGCGGGGTCCCACACGCCCGTCGCGCGGCTCAGCGCGGCGAGCAGTGACACGCACTCGAGATCGCGCCCGAAACGCGTGGAGAACCGATTGAGCAGCGATCGCGGTGTGCCGACGGTGGGCTTCACCTCTACCGAGGGGTCCCGCACGCTGAGCGCCATCGCCATCACGAGGGGGGAAGGATCCTCACTGAAGCGCGCGCGGCGCGGCGCGTGATCTTCCTCGAGCACGGAAGAGCGGATCTCCCCGCGCATCTTCGCGCGCTCACGCTCGCGCTTGGCGCCGACGAGCCGCGCCACCTCCGTGGGGATCAGGTGACGGTTCGGGTGCACCGGGATCAAGTAGCCGCGCCGCTCGAGCGCGAAACCCACCCCGCGCCTCGACGGGGTGGCGCCGCTCGCGCCGCGCAGCCGCAGCGGCTCACGCTCTAGCTCGAGCAGCTCCTCCGTGTCCACCTCGCCGCCCACCTGCTCGATGGCCTGGAGCAGGTTGCGCTCCATGGGCGCCAGCGACTCCACCCCCGCCGCCAATTGGTCAGGGCAGCTGAGCTGATCCCAGGCCTCCTCCAAAGCGATGGAGTACGGCGGCGCCACGGCGCGCCCCAGGTAGTGCGAGGCGATGCCCGCCTTCACCTCGGGGCTCGCCTGCGCGATCAGCGCGCGGAGCCCACGCGGGTGCTCGCCCTCCCAGGTGCTGAGCTCCAGCAAGAAGGCGCTCGGCAAGATCAGCTCGATGCCGCCCTCACCACCGCGCGCGAACACGAGGCCCCGCGCCGCGAGCGGCTCGAGCGCCGCCGGCAGCGACTCCACCCGCAAGAGCCCACCTTCCTCCGCGATGCGGTAGAGCAGCTCCCGCGTCGGCCCAGGCAAGAGGCTGGGATCCTTCAGCTCCGAGAGGCCCACCAAGGCGCGCGCCACCTGGGAGGGGGCGTCAATGCGCTTCGCCTCGTCCACGCTGATGCGCAGCCGGCGGATGAGCCCCTGGAGCTCCTTGTCCGGGATGGCACGGAGGACGTCCGTGAGCTTGCTTGGCCTGCCCCGCCCGCGCCGCGCCGTGGAATTCTGTCGGATCATGCAGATTCGGCTCCCGTTTCGTTCGCCTGAGGATGGCTGAGCTGCCTCATACACGCACCCATGCCGAGGCATTCCCGGCAAGCGGAGCCCTGAGGCTCGCACGCCGCCCCCAGCACGTGCCCCGGATGAAGCCGGGGTCAGGCCACCCACGAGAGCTAGGCCGCGTGGGGAGACCGCAGGGGGGAGATCTTGGAGTCTTGCACGCTTTGCCGTTCGTTCGCACGGCTTTTCGGTCGGCCGATGGCTCCGCCCTGGACTTCCTCCGCTTCACCTCCCTTCCTTTCCTCCCTCTCACCCGCCCTGCGCCTCGACCGAGCTGCTCGCAGGACCCGGGTTTGGGGGTTGGACGGCACCGCGCCGCTCCCAATGCGAGCGTACACCAGAGCTAACCATTTGAATTAATTGACATTTTAGGCCGCCCCTTGCGTGCCTTGTCAGGCCCTGGTCTCATCAAGCTGCGGGGATCTCCGTCCCTCGCACCACCCGAAGGGACCGAAGCGTGAGACCAAGCTCAGCAAACCCCTGAGCAACCACCACTAGCGCGAGCCGACCCTGCGCCTCGCGCGGCTGTGGTGCGCCCACCGCACCAAACCGACACCGATCCGAACGGCCCAGCACGACCATGCAATACCAACCCCGCTCGAGGATCCGTGAGGCGTACCAGCGGGCCTAGCGGACACCATCCAAGGCATCCGGAATCTCTGCACCGCTGGGTACCGGCCAGCTTGCAACATCCACTGACAGCACGAGTCACATCATGCCTAACCCACCTCACTCCCGACGCTCGCTCCTCTCTCACCTGCTCGCGCTGGCCGCTATATCGATCGCTACGCTGACTATCGGCTGTGGCGGTGCTCGCGCGGGTGCGGCTGGCCCCGGTGCGGCGGCGCCTACGGCGGCTCTCGTGGATCCGTGTGGCCCTGAGCAGTTCTGGACGCCTGAGCGGCGCGCGGAGCTCACGGCGAGCATCCGGAGCGTGAAGCTCAGCTGGACTGACCGCACCGCGGAGATCACCGGAGCAGAGATGGACCGCATCGCCGCCGAGCGAGCTGGGATGTGTGAGTCCATGGTGGCTCAGAAGGCGCCGGAGGAGGCACAGGAGAAGGTGGGGCTCTGCCTGCGCGCCAGCCTGCTGCGGCAGTGGGCGCTCTACGAGGCGCTCAAAGCGCCGAGCGTGGCAAAGCTGGTCAATTTGGATCACGTCCTCGCGGACATCACCGATGGCATGCGCACCTGCCAGAAGGACGTTGTCTGGCGGAGCTATGACGCGCGCCTGCCAGACGCAGGCCAGTTCAAAGCTCAGGAGCTCACCGCCGTCGCCTGGGTGTACCGGAAGCTTGAGGACGAGCGCGCTGAGGAGGCCACAGCGCTCGCCCTCGCCGCCGCGGAGGCGAGCGGCTCGAAGGCCCTGAAGATCGCCGCGCTGCTCAACGCGGCCAACTACGCGGCCTCAAGCACGGATAGAAGCCACCCCCAAGCCCAGGCCTTGGCCTCCCAAGCGCTCGCGCTCGCCAAGGCCGAAGGCTGGCGCAGCTACCAGGCGGTGGCTGAGGCGGTGCTCGCGCAGGTGGCGCTTCGTCAAGAGAACTACGCGGAGGCTGAGCGGCTCGCCGTGAACGCCCTCAGGGTGACAGAGGAGATCTACGGCGTGGAGAGCTTGGAGTCCGCGCTCATGCTGGACGCCTTGGGCGACGTGCACCAACACCAGGGGGAGTTCGCGAAGGCAGTCTCCCACCATCAGCGCGCGCTCGCGATGTGCCGCAAACTAGCCGCCCCACAGCACCCTTGTCTCGTGAACCTCGCCTTCAGGGTGGCCGCCACCCTCGACAAACGAGGTAACCACGACGAGGCCCTCCAGCACTATGGCGAGATCCTGACGATTTTTCAAAGCCAACTTGGAGCAACGCATCCACATAGCGCCATCGTCCACGCCTTCGTCGGTATCAGTTATTTCCGGCGGGAAGACTACACGAAGGCGCGCGAGCATTATGACCAGGCGCTGGCCCTGGCCGCGAACGCGGCGGGGATGGAGCACCCGTACGCCACCTTCGCCCACAGCCGCCTCGGCGAGCTGCATCAGTACCTGGGTGATTGGGGCCAGGCGCTGAAGCACTATGAGGCGGCGCTCAGCGCCTTGATCGAGGCCATCGGGCCAGAGCACGAGGACGTCGCCAGCGCGCACCTCAACGTCGCCAGCGTCCAGTTCAAGCTCGAAGACTACCTGAACGCCAGCCATCACCAGGTGAAGGCGCTCACCATCCTGATCGAGATCCGGGGCTCAGAGCACCTTGAAGTGGCTTACGCCCACACCGAGCTCGGCAACACCCTCGGCAAAGCCGGGCACCCCGACAAGGCGCTCCCCCACCACCAGCGCGCGCTCGCCATTCGCCTGAAGGCGCTGGGCGCAGAGCACCCAGGCACCGCTGAGAGCCGAGCCAAGGTCGGCGTCGCGCTGTTTCACACTGGGCAGCGCGCGGAGGGGATCGCCTCCTTGAAAGAGGCGCTGGCCACTCGGATGCAGGTGCTCGGCGCGGAGCACCCAGACACCCTCGGGAACCACAGCGCCTTGGGATCCATCTACCATCTGGATGAGCAGCACGCTCTAGCGCTGGAGCACTATCGTCACGTCCTGATCACCTTCCGGAAAATCGCGCCAGACGAACGAGAGGCCCAGGAGTTCTTCCTCCAACGCATCCAGCAGGTGTGCGACGCAGGCCACGCCCCCGCCTGCGATGTCCGCTGATCGCCAGCGCGAAGCCGCGCGCACCACTCCTTCCTCTGATCTCCACTGAAAGGTCCACCGTGCGCCACCTCACCCGAACCCGCTCATCCGCGCTCATCGCGGCTTCGTTGTTCGTAACGCTGACTAGCGGCTGTGGCGGCGCTCGTAGCCCCGCGGCAGCGCCGGGCCTCTCCGGCAGCCCCTGCAGCTCCCAGCCGTTCTGGACCGCGGAGCGTCGCTCGGAGGTCGAAGCGGGCATCCGCAGCCTGGGCACCAGCTGGTCAGCTCAGACGTCGAAATACGTCACCGCGGAGATGGACCAGATCACCGCCACGCAAGCAGGGATCTGCCAGGCCATGGTGGCTCAGAAGGCGCCGCCCGAGGTGGCTCAGAAGGTGGGCCTCTGCCTGCGCAGCTCCGTGCTGCAGCAGGCTGCCCTGTACCAGGCGCTCAAGCGGCCCCCGGCGGCTCGGCTCGCAAACGTCTACGTAGCGCTCGCCATGATCACGGACGGCACCGGGTCCTGCCAGAAGGACGCGGTTTGGCAGAGTTACGATGGGGAGCTGACGGATGAGCGGCTGTTCAAGGCCCAGGAGCTCAGCGCCATCGCGGAGGTGGCCCGCACGCTGGATGACGAGCGCGCGGAGGAGGCCTCCGCGCTGGCATCAGCCGCCGCGGAGCTGAGCGGCTCAAAGAACATGAGAATTGCTGCGCTGCTCAGCGCGGCCCTCTTCGCCACAGAGCAACGCATGGACTACCAGCGCGCTAAGGCGCTGGCCTCGCAGGCGTTCACGCTAGCCGATGGAGCTGGCCAGCAGTTTCCGCGGGCATTAGCACAACAAATGCTGGCGCGAATCGCGACGAGCGAGGAGCGCTACACAGAGGCAGAGGCGCTCTACCAAGGCTCCATCAAGACGCTCGAAGTCCTCTTAGGCAAGGAGAGCCTCCTCATCGCCGAGACGATCCATGCCCTGGGTCAGCTCGAGATGGCCAAGGGGAGGTACCGCCCGGCGCTCGTCCGCCATGAACAGGCGACCGCGCTGCGCGTGTCCACGCTAGGCCCCGCGCACCCGCTCATCGCGGACAGCTACGCCGCCACCGGCATCATGTACACGCGCCTTGGGGACTTCGACAAGGCGATCGCTCTGCAACAAAAGGCGATCCAGATCCTCGAAGGCGCGCTCGGGGCGGACCACCCAAACACCTTGGTCAATTACATTTACCTCGGCGCCGTGCACAGCTCGCGAGGCCACCACGACAAGGCGCTTCAAGTCTATGACAAGGCCCTCAAGAGCAACCTGAGCGTCTTCGGACCCGAACACCAACGTATCGGCGGGCTCTACAGCATGATCGGTGAGACCCACAGCTGGCTCGAGAACTACAGCGAGGCGGCCAAGTACCATGAGAGGGCCCTCAAGATCTTGCTAGCGTCGCCTCAGTCAGAAGCGATACAGGCCGCCGTCTCGCACAGCTACACCTACGGCGGCCGGGCGCAGCGCGCGCTCGGTAACCACGAGGCAGCGCTGAAGCTCCACGAGGGAGCGCTCGAGGTGAGCCTGAAGTTCTTCAGCCCCGAGTCCACCGACGTCGCGGTCGCCTACCTCGACATGGGCATCGAGCACGCCCACCTGGGGCGCACCGCTGAGGCGCTCGAACTCTACCACCGCGCGCTCCGCATCGAGCAGAACGTACCGAAGCCTGACGATTCGCTCCTGGCCACCATCTATACCTACATCGGCGACGCGCACGACGCCTTCAAGGATTACGACAAGGCCATCCAGACCTACACGCAGGGCCTCCGCCTGGCTCAGGGCGTCTCCGATGAGCACAACACCGAGAACCTCATCTCACGGCTGAAAGATCTCTGCGAAGCCGGCCACCCCACCGCCTGCGACATCCGCTGAGGCCCCGCAAGCGCACCCGCCACCTCAAACACCTGCGGCCATGCTAGACCGCCCCCCATGATCCTGCGCGATCCGGTGCATGGCCTCGTGTCCTTCGAGAGCGACGAGGACGCCATCGTGGAGGCGCTGCTCGGCGCTCGTGAGCTGCAGCGGCTGCGCCACATCCGTCAGCTCGGGCTCACCTCCCTCGTGTACCCCGGCGCCGATCACACGCGCTTCGCGCACGCGGTGGGCGCCGCCTTCGTGATGACGCGCTTCGCCTCGCGGCTCCGGCAGGAGCACGGCGCGCTGCCGTTCTGGCAGCGGCTCACCAGCGAGCACGCCCGCGAGGGCGTGGCCGCGGCGCTGCTCCACGACATCGGCCACGGCCCCTTCTCACACCTGTTCGAGGAGGCCTTCCCCGACGGCCCGCGCCACGAAGCCTGGACCGAGCGCATCCTGCTCGACCCTGCCACGGAGGTGAACCAAATCCTCTGCCGCGTCGACCCCACGCTGCCCACCCGGGTGAGCGAGCTGGTCCACGGCCGCCACCGCCTCACGTACCTCGCGCGCACCGTGAGCGGCACCTTCGACGTCGATCGCTGCGACTACCTGCTGCGTGACGCGCATTTCACCGGTGTCAGCTACGGGCGCTTCGACCTCGACTGGCTCATCCGCAGCCTGCGCCTCGGCGCCGCGAACGAAGAAGCCGCGCCCCCCTTGGCCATCGACGGCACCCGCGGCATGCCGGCGATCGAGAGCTTCATCTTGGCGCGCTTCTTCATGTTCCAGCAGGTTTATTTCCACAAGGCAAGTCGCGCTAGCGAGTGGATGCTGCGATCCATCATGACCCGCGTACGGCAGCTCCTACTCGACGGCGCGCGGCTCCCCGCATTGCCGCGCGGCATCGAGGATTTGGCGCGCCGCGGCGACACCAGCTTGGATGAGTACCTGAAGCTGGACGACGCGCGGATGTGGACGGCGCTCGCCGGCCTGTGTGAGGTGACCGACGAGCCGCTCCGCGATCTCTGCCAGCGCCTGTGCCAGCGCCGGCTGTTCAAGACCATCGAGCTCTATGGTCCGCACGGCGGGAAGGAGGCGCGCGAGCGAGCGCGGGAGCAAGTGGAGGACATCGCGCGCGAGCGCGGGCTCGCCCCGGAGCTCTACGTGGGGCTGGATGTCACCCGGCTCGCGGCCTTCGACGAGCGCGACACCTCGCTCAGCGTGGCGCTCCCGGGCGGGAAGAGCGAGAGCCCAGCGCACGTCTCCTTCTTGCTCCGCCGCCTGGCGGGCGAATCGCTGGAGCAAGTGCGCCTGATCGTGGCGCCCGAGCTGCGCGAGGCCGCGCGGGAGGCGCTCCGGCTGTGAGGTCCAGAGTCATCGCCGCCGCGCTCTGCCTAGCGAGCACCGCGCAGGCAGAGACCCCGAACACCCACATCCAGTACGCGGAGACCCTCACGGATGACGAGCGTGAAGCGGACGACGCCCTAGCCGATGGTTCCGCACGGAAACACACCGAGCCCGGCACCGCCAGCACGCCAGGCGCCGAGTACCCCCTCAGCCCCCTCGTCACCCCCCGCCTCTTGGGGGAGACGGACGGCGCCTACGGCCGCTTCGATGGCGATCTCGACTTCGCCGTGGCGCTCGGCGCACGCCTGGGCGACTCCCGCGCCGGCGCGCTCCAGCTCTCGCTCCACGACTTCTGGACGCTCGGCGTCGTCGTCACCCTCAGCTCTGATTTAGGCACGGACACTGACGAACCCGGCGCCGCCAGCTTCGAGCTCGACCTCCGTCCGCTGTTCCTCCCGCGCTGGGCCTACGATCTGGAGCAAGGCCCCGCCTGGCTCGATCTGATGATCGACTCGCTCAGCATCGCCGGGGGTGGCTACTTCGCCGCGCCCCAAGGCGGCAGCTTCGGCGACAAGCGCGGCTGGCTCGCCTCGGTCAGCCTCGGCATCCCCCTCATGGGGGAGGCCTCCGGCCTCTGGCTCCGCGCCCGCGGCACCCGCCGCTTCACCCACAGCGAGAACCAGCTCCTCATCACCCTGGGTTGGCACACTACCCTGACCAGTCCCTGGCTGTGATCCCTACCGCTCCTCCAACATCTCACGGATCGCCTCGCGCTCACGCGCGACGTGATCCATCACGGGGCCGCGCAGCCTTGAATCCGTAAGGAAATGGAAGCTCGGCGTGAGCGTCGGGTCGAAGCCGCGCGCGAGCTTGTGCTCTCCACCCGCGCCTGGCTCGAAGCGGCGGAGCCCCGCCTCGATGCAGTGCTCCACCCCGCGGTAGTAACAGACGTTGAAGTGCAGGTGTCGGAGCTCGCGGAAGGCACCCCAATAGCGACCGTACAGCGCCTCTTCCCCCACCAAGTTGATGGCGCCAGCGAGCGCGCGTCCGCGCGCGTGGGGCGATCCGCGCGGCACCGCGCGCACCACCTGCAGCGCGCTCGGCATGCGCTGGAACACCTGCTCGAAGAAGGCGCGGTTCAGGTACTGACGCCCCCAATAGAATTTGCGCACCGTCGTCAGGTAGAGCTCGAACGCCTCATCCACGCGCTCAGCGTCTAGCTCAGCTCCGCCGCACACCTGGAGCTCCACTCCCTGCTCCACCAGCGCGCGCCGCTCACGGCGGATCTGGTTTCGACGCTTGGAGCTGAAGCGCCCGAGGAAGTCTTCGAAGCTCGTGTAACCGGGGTTGGTGAAATGAAACTGCACCCCGTGGCGCTCGATGAGCGCGGGCTCTTCGCTCAGCATTGCTGCTTGCTCGCGCGACGGAAACAAGAGGTGCGCGCCGCTCAGCTCGAAGCGCTCGCACAGCGCCATGACGCCGCCCATGAACGCTGGCAGTAGCGCCGAGAGCGACTCACCGGGCGCCACCAGCAGCCGCGGCCCCGTCGCTGGGGTGAACGGCACCGCGATGATGAGCTTTGGGTAATAGGGCGCGCCCAAGCGCTGCTCACAGAACTGCGCCCAGCCCTGATCGAACACGAACTCTCCCTGACTGTGCGCCTTCAAGTAAGCCGGCGCGAGCACGAGCGGCTCGTGGCTCGCGGCGTCACGTAGCGCCAGGTGCATGGGCAGCCAGCCTTCCCGACGACTCACGCAGCCGGTGTCCTCCAGCGCCTCGAGCCAGTCGTAGCTGAGCATGGGCGGCGCGGCGCCGCGCAGGCGCTCCCAGGTTTCGCGCCCAATGTCGCTGAGGCGCTCGTGAGTGGTGAAGAGCAGCTCTCGCTGCTTCGGCGCAGGCGCCTCCACAGCGCCATTCGGCTCTCTCGTCGCACCCTCCGCCTCCACAGCGCCACGCGCCTCCACAACCTCCGCCGCGCCCTCCGCCTCCACAACGCCACGCGACTCCTCAGCGCCGTGCGAGCAGTGCGCCCCGGCCTCCATCGGGAACACGACGCCACGCGCCGCATTGGGTGTCAGCCCCAAGGCCGCATCGAGCAGCGCAAACACGACCGTGTTCAAGCGACCTTCCGGCGGTGTCCTCACCACCTGAGCCCACGCAGGGGACAGCCAAACCCCAAAACGATCGGACGCCTCCTGAAGTAAGTCAGCCTGCTGGTCCGCCGAGGCCCGACGGAGCGCGGGCTTGAGCCACAAGCACAGCGCCATCACGCGGTGATAGCCGTGCACCGCCCGCACCCACAGGGGGAGCTCGGCATCAGGTAACATCTCGCTCACTGCGCTGTCCGGCTCAGCGCCCCCCGGCAGATGATTCGCTACACTGTCTTTATCGAGGGAAGATGGCTCGTTCGGGGGTTGGACGGCACCGCGCTCGAGCAGCGCCGTGAGCTCCGCTGCGCGCGCCTCGAGCGTGCTCAGCGCCAGCACGTCGATCTCGCGTAGCGACCCTGGGAACGCCTGCGAGAGCTCCCGCAGCGCCTGGCGTGCGTCAGCCGCACTGTTCTTCTGCTGCCGCAGCGCCGCCAAGCGGCGGTACTTGTCGGCGAGCGCCCCTAGCTCCTCGGCGCGCGGCAGGGGCAGCGCCACCTCATCGTCAGGCCAACTGACAGCAGGAGTCTCCGAGGCAGCGCTCACATCAGGCTCCGAAACTGATAGAAGAACCACTCCAGCATCCGCACGAAGACCGAGCGCTGCTCGAAGCGCTCGAGTGAGACCTCCTCGGCGCGGGTGAGGTCATCCTGAAAGCTGCGATCCATCAGCTCCCCGAAGCCCTCGTCGGTCACCGCCAGGTTCACCTCGAGGTTCATCGAGAAGGACAGGTGATCGAGGTTGTAGGTACCCACGGTGCACCAGCGCCCATCCACCACCGCGGTCTTGGCGTGGAGCACGTTGCCGCCGAATCGGTAGATCCGCACGCCAGCGCGGAGCAGCTTAAGCCACATGGCCTGACTAGCGTACTGCACCACCCAGACGTCGATTTTACCCGGCAAGAGCACGCGCACATCCACGCCGCGGCGCACCGCTGCGATCAAGGCGCGCACCACCTTGGGGTTGGGCACGAAGTAAGAGTTCGAGATCCAAACGCGCTGCTTCGCGAACCAAATATTGGCGAGGTACGCGCGGTGGATCTCGCGGCGCGAGCGGTTGCCCTCGCTGAGCACCTGCACCGCCTGACTCGTGTGACGTGGCATGGGCCGCGCCGGAACCGAGCTGACGTCGCCACCGTGGCGGCGCCAGGTGCGCTCGAAGACGCGCACGAAGTCACGCGCTTCAGGGCCAATCACGCGCACCATGTCGTCACGCCAGGGCTCCACCTTCGGATCCGTGGGGCACCACTCCTCAGCGATGTTGATGCCCCCGGTGAACCCCACCTGCGCGTCCACCACCAAGATCTTGCGATGATCGCGGCGTGAGATGCGCGCGCCACGGATCCGACGACGCCACGAGAAGATGGGGTTGTACTCCAGCACGAGCACCCCCTCACGCCGCATCTGCTCGAACATCCCGATGTCCGCGTCCACCGAGCCCACCGCGTCGTAGATCACGCGCACGTCGAGGCCGCGCTGGGCGGCGCGCATCAGCGCGTTCGCGAAGCGCCAACCGACGGTGTCCGACCCGAACCAATACATCTCGAGCAGCACCTGCTCCCGAGCTTGATCGATCGCGCCTAGCATGGCGGGGTACGCCTCCACCCCGTTCCTGAGCAGGCTCACGTGATGACCATCGATGAAGCGCTCCGAGGGCAGCGACGCGCGCCGAAGCGGCAGCTCGAGGGGCGCGTCGTCCATGGCCGCCTGAGCCTATCGCGAGCGCTCAGCCCGCGCCTCCACCGAGGCCACGAGGATCGAGGTGGCGCGCGATGATTCCTGGGGTTTGGGGGTTTGGCAGTCGGGCGCGCGCGCTGGCGAGTCGCTGCGCGGAGCCAAGGCGTGCACCACTGAAAATTCACGCAGCAGAGTCACCTCGCACATCTCGAGGGGGCAGAGTCGCTCCACGGACAGTAAACTAGCGGGATGAAGCGCGCCTGGTTCAGCCTGTTGTGCATCCCGCTCTTCGCGTGCGAGCCCGAGCCGCAGCGTCCGGCTCAATACCCTCCACAGCCAGGCTATGGGCAACCGGGCTACGGGCAGCCAGGGTACGGGCAACCCGGACAGCCGGGCTATGGCCAACCTGGTCAGCCAGGCTATCCACCTCAGCCGGGGCAACCGCAGCCAGGACAACCCGGACAGCCTGGTCAGCAACCCGGCCCATTGCCGCCGGTGTTGAATGACCCGATCAACTTGGTGGACATCGGCTTCCTCCGCTCCCGCGCGCAGAGCATCATCGCCGAGCTGACGGCGGCGCTCGAGCCGAGCAAGCAGGCGCGGGTGCGCGGGATCCCGCTGCTCGTCGACGACACGCCGGGCGAGGTGAACGCGTTCGCGGGCTGCATCAACGGTCGCTCCATGATGGCCATCACGGACGGCCTGCTCGACATCGAGAGCCACCTCGCCCAAGCGCGCGCCAATGACGAGCTGTTCGGCACACGAAAGGTGGACGAGTACATCGCCTTCCTCGCGCAGCATCAGCGCCCTGGTCAGCCCATCGTACGGCCTGCGCCGGGCTTCTTCAACCCGACCCAGCAAGTGGATGGGCGCCGCGTGGCACGGCAACACCAGCTGCTCGACGAGCAAGTCGCGTTCGTGCTCGGGCACGAGCTGGCTCACCACTACCTGGGGCACCTCCCCTGCACCGCGCAAGATGGCCCGCTCAGCCCCGGTGACATCGGGCGCGTGCTCTCCGGCGCCGTGCCGCTCTTCAATCAACCCAACGAGATCGCCGCGGACGTCGAAGGCACTCAAAACGTGCTCGGCGCGGGCAGGGCGCGGCAGAGCTACCAGTGGACGGAGGGCGGCGGCCTGCTCACCATGCAGTTCTTCGCCGGGATGGATCGCATGAGCCCGGTGGACATCCTGTTCAGCTTCGAGCGCAGTCATCCCCCGCCCCAGCTTCGCATCCCCATCATCCAACAAACCGCGAGCAACTTCCGCGGCGGCTTCCGCTTCCCGTTCTGATTCAGTCACCTCAACTGACTCAAATGGCCTTCACGGCGTGCCCATCCGATCAACCGTAGCCTTCGTGGGCGCCCGCTCACCAAAGCGACCTACGACGCGCCATGCTGAACGCGTGCTCCCTCTGTCTTTGGCGATGGAGTGTCAGGGGGATCAGGGGGTTCGGGAACTCTGCGCAAACCTGAGCTGAAAAGGACCCTCCTTCACGCAACTGGGTCCCCACCCCACCGACCAGGTGCCCCATGACGGCGCCCTCTTCAATCGCAGCGCGGGCAGCTATGCTGACCCGCGGTGAGCGAGAAGACAGAGGAACCCACACCGAGGCGCCTGCGGCGCGCGCAGCAGGACGGGGACAGCCCCGTCTCGGCGGTGGTCACTCAGTCGCTGGTGTTCGTCACCGTGCTGGCGGTGGCGCCGGGAGCGCTCGCGGCGCTCAGCTTGGAGAGCGCCAGGTGGCTCACGCGGGTGCTCGAAGGGGCGCCGGTGGAGGCCGAGGTCGTCGCTTGGCAGGTGCTCATCTTGAGCGCGCCGCTGATCGCCGTGGGGGCGCTCACCGCCTTCGTGGTGGGCATCACGCAGACGGGGGGCACCTTCGCGTTCAAGCGCACGCTGCCCGACTTCACGCGGCTCAACCCGGTGAGCAGCCTCAAGAACGTGCTCAACCTCCAGCGCCTGTTCGGGCTGGCGCGGGCGCTGTTCACCGCGAGCCTGCTCGGTTGGCTGACGTTCAACGCGCTGCGCTCGGAGCTGCCGAGCTTCGCGGCCAGCGTGGGGAGCTTGGATGGCGCCGCGCTCCTCGCCTCATCGCTGACGCGCAAGCTCGCGTGGCTCTCGGCGGGGGTGGGGCTCGCGCTGTCGGCGATCGATCTCTTCATCACGCGCTTCATGTGGCGGCGCAGGCTCCGCATGAGCAAGGACGAGGTGAAACGTGAGCACAAGGAGTCCGAGGGAGATCCTGAGATCAAGGCCGCGCGGCGCCGCGCGCATGAAGAGGCGCTGCGCGGGTCGACGCTCAACGCGGTGCGCACCGCGACGGTGGTGGTCGTGAACCCCACGCACCTGGCGGTCGCGCTCCGCTACGAAGACGAAGAGCACGACGCTCCGGAGGTGGTCGCCCTCGGGCGCGGCGAGCTCGCGCAGCTGATGGTGGAGGCAGCCCGCGCTTACAACGTGCCGGTGATCCAGGACGTCCCGCTCGCCCGCGCCCTGATCGAGCTCGAGGTCGGCGAAGAGATCCCGGAGGCGCTCTACGAAGCCGTGGCCGCGGTGCTGAAGGAGGTCTGGCAAGAAGAGCAACCTGACTGACAGTCGCTCCAACGCGCTGCCAAACCCCCAACCCCCACGGCACCGAACAAAACCACTGGTGTGGGCAGGCCCCGTGCCTGCCCACACACACGACGCCATCCACTGGCTCACTTTGCATGGGTAGGGGCAGGCCCCCGTGCCTGCCCACACACAGATCAGTCTGCCTGCCTATCTCTAATTCAGTCGCGACGCGACCGCGGCCCACACGCGACCGCTCGCGCGGTGGCCAGCGGCGTCCGACAGCTGGGCGATGAAGCGGGCGCAGGCCAGCTCGCCTCGGCGGTCGCTGGCTTCGCGAGCGTAGGCGAGGCCCGCCAGCGCCTCGAGCAGCGCCTCCGCCCCGCGCCCCGCGGCGCCGAGCCCAATGGCGTGCGCCAGGCTGGCGCGGCACCGATCGCCGCTCGCGCCGCCTTCACCCGCTGGGTCTGAAGCAGTCGCCAAATCGCGCGCGCGCCTCAGCGCCGAGAGCGCCGTGAGCGCGTCCCCCTGACCCAGCTTGGCCAAGGCGTCGAGCCTATCGGCCAAGGCGAGGTGGCGACCGCTCGAGCGCAGCGAGAGGGCCAGCTCCGCCACGGCAGCAAAGTCACCCACCCTGAGCAGCTCCGTCGCACGCTGCGCCATCTCATGGCGCGCGGAGACGTTCGTGCCCGGTTCGTCCACGAACTCGACGTCCAGCTCACCCAGCTCTTCGGGCGCTTCACTGACCGACCCCACCGGCGCGCTCGGCGGTCGACCGCGCGACGCGCCTCGCACGGAGCCCTGCGCCTCCCGCCCCTCATCAGGCACACTGACGGGTAGCGGCTCCTCACCGCGCGCCAACGCCCCCGCGGCAGCGAAGGCCAGCACATCGGGCCCGGGGAGCCGTGGCGGCGCGAGCCCCAGCCGCCCCGGACGGAGCGGCGATGGCGGCAACAAGGAGTCATCCGGCAGCGCGTGCTCCGGGATGCGGTACGACTCCGCGAACAAGTCCACCGGGAGCACGCTGGGCGCGAGCCCGCGCCCGCTGAGCGCCGTGGGATCGCGCTGCGCCGAGAACGCGTCGAGCGCCGCGCCCGTCGCTTGCAAGTCCACCGCGCGCGCCGAAGCCGCCGCGCGCCGTGACAGCAGCGCGGCGCTCTCGAAGTCACCGCCGAGCATTGCATGAACAGCCGCGCTGACGGTGCCAAGCGGCCGGTCATTGTTCGCCAGCACCACCGCGGCGTCGCGGTGCCACGCGGCGAGGCGCTCGGCGCTCAGCAGCGACGAAATCACCTCCCCATGGGTCACGCTGGGCAGGCACCACAGCTCCGGTGACGAGCGGCGCAGCCACCTCATGCGCTCGAGCGCCCTCACCACGCGCTCCACGTCGACCTCCACGTCGCTCGCCTGCTCCACGAGCGCCGTCACATCCGGCGCGTCTGCCTCGCCCCCGAGCACCGCCAAAGCGAACAGCACCGCGCGCGGCCCTGGCTCCAGGTGCCGCGCGCGCCGCTCGATCCAGTGGCTCGCCGGCTGGCTCGCCCCGCGCGCCGTACGCAGGCGCCGCGGCGTCGCGTGGCCGCCCTCCCACACCAGCTCGCCCGCCTCGATGGCCTCCGCGATGGCCTCCGCGATGGCGAGCGGCTCCCCGCGCCCGAGCCGCGCGAAGCGCTCAGCCGCCGCGACCTCCAGCTCCCCCCCCACCCAAGCGCGCGCCAGCTCCGCCGACTCCCGCGCGCCGAGCGGCCTGATGGTCACGGACACTCCGCGCGGTAAATCTGCGAGCGGCGCCGGCAGCGGCTCGCCGGGCAGGCAGCGCACGAACAAACGGAACGGCCGCTCGGCCATCGCCGCCCGCACCACCTCGAGCGTGTCGTGATCGACACCGGCGACGTCATCCAAGATCACCGCGCCGCTCGGGCGCTGGCTCGAGCTGGGGCGGAGCCAAGTGCGGAGCAGCCCCGCGCAGGCGTCGAGATCGAGCCCCTCACCGGCGAGCAGGCTCTCCAGCGACTCCGCGTGCACGCCCTCCAATACGGCGGGAGCCTGACCACGCGCCCGCGCCTTGAGTAAACCGCGGCGCAGCGCCCCGAACGGCTCCCCCACCCGGCTCGGCATCAGGCGCAGCACCCGCGCCGGCTCCAAGGTGCGCGCGAGCTCCCCCAAGAAGCGGCTGCCGCCGAGGCCGCGCGCCGCATACAGGATGGCTACCTGACCTTTGTCGGCGTGCAGCTCAGCCAGCTCTGGGCGACCGATGAGCAGCGGCGTGAGGAGCTCCTGGGCCCCCCGCGCCAGCTCCGAGCGGAAGGGATACTTGAGGTCGACGCGGTGCCCCCGGAGCCGCTCCTTGCCGAGCACTCGGATGCGCGAGCCCAAGCTGAGCAGCTCACCTGACCGTACCGCGTCGAGCCCCGGGTCGGCCAACAGCTCCCCCACGTGCGCGATGCGCGCGAGCGCTTCGGCGCGCACCAAGCCCGGCCCCCAACCGAGGCTGAAGCCCGGCGCTAGCTCGTGAGCCGGCTCTTGCTCGCCCTGCGCCATCCCCACGCTGAAGCCCGCGTCCTCCTGCGCGCACTCCTCCGCGCACAGCTCCACCGCGTCTTCCAGCGCGTCGCAACCGAACTCGAACGAGAGCATGCGCGCACCCCAAGACACCAAGCTCCCGCCGCGCGCCGACGCCCGCTTGGCCAAGGCCCGCGCCACCTGCAAGTGACTGCTCTGCTCTGGCGCGCGCGCGCTGACCTTGCGGTGGCAGAAGCTGACGACGAGCCGCTCGGTCATCAGGAGTCTACACGGATGCGCTTCTTCATCTGCGCGAGCTCCTCATCCACCTCGCTGCCGCCCGCGCGCCCGGCGACCGAGCCCCCATGCTCCAGCGCGCGGAACTTCGCCTCCACCTCGTCGCGCGTCATGCCCCCGGGGCCGAGATCGGGAGCCAAGGCGGCCTCCACCTCGCGCTGGGCGGCGACGGTGGCCTCCACCGCCTCCAGCTGATCTTCCATGCGGCGGAACTCCTCGAACGCGCCGCCGCCGGGGCCGCCCCGTACGGAGCCCTTACCGGTTTGCACCGCGCGCGCTTGCTCGGCGCGCGCGACGATCTGCCCCTTCTTCGCGCTCACCTCCCCAAGCTTGGACTCCATGCGCTCGAGCTCGGCCTTCATCTCGATGGCGGTGGTCCGCTGCTCGGCGCGCAGCGCCTCCGCCCGATCCCGCTCCCCCGTCAGCCGCTTCTTCTGCACCAAGGCCTCGCGCGCGAGCGCGTCGTCCCCGTGCTTGATCGCGAGCTCCGCGCGCTTCTCCCACTTGCCAATCTCGGCGTCGAGCTCCTCCGCCTTGCGCCGGAGCTGCTTCTCCGCCGCCACGCTCTGCACCACCTCTTGGCGCGCCGCGCGCACCTGCTGGCGCATCTCCTCAATCGTCAAGTCGACTGACTTCGAGGGGTCATCCGCGCTGTCGAGCAGCGCGTTGAAATTGCTGGATATCACTCGGCCCATGCGGTCGAAAATCCCCATGCTCACACCATGCCACCGGGATATTGCCCGGTCCACGGTCAACTTCAGGGGGTGAGCCGCCACGGCTCCAAGCGGCGCGGTGCCGTCTAACCCCCCCAAAGAAAACCCGCATGCCTCGCGCCGGTGGGTGCACCGCGCGATCACCGTCGCATCAGGTGTGGCGTGTCTCCGGGGACAACCAGCGCCCCCTCGACGCGTGCCTCCTTGAAATTCAGCGGTTCACGATGTGGATCGCGTGGCCGAGCGCCGCTTGGCTCGCCTCCATCAGCGCCTCACCCAACGTGGGGTGAGGGTGCACCGTGAGCGCCAAATCGTCAGCCGTCGCGACCATCTCCAACGCCAAGGCACCTTCGCTGATGAGATCGCTCGCGCTGGGGCCCACGATGTGGATCCCGAGCACCCGTGAGGTGGCCGCGTCGATCACCACCTTGGTGAAGCCGTCCGTCTCGCGGATGCTCATCGCGCGACCGAGCGCCGCGAACGGGAACTTCCCCACCCGCACCTCGTAGCCCTGCTCCTTCGCCTCCGCCTCCGTGAGCCCTACCGCGGCGACCTCCGGATCCGTGAACACAATCGACGGCACCGTCACCCAGTCTTTCCCCGCGCGCTTGCCGGCGATCACCTCCGCGCACACCTCGCCCTCCTTGGTGGCCTTGTGCGCCAGCATGGGCGGGCCGCTCACGTCACCCACCGCGTAGATGCCGGGCACGCTCGTCTGGCACACGTCGTTCGTGCGGATGAAGCCGCGCGCGTCGATCTCCACACCCAGCGCCTCGAGCCCCAACCCCTGCGAGCGCGGTCGCATCCCCACGGAAACGAGGAGCACGTCGCACGTGAGCTCGCGCTCCCCCGCCTCGCCGCTCACCTTCGCCACCAGCGCGTCACCGCGACGCTCACAGCCCGTCACCTTGGAGCCGGTGATCACCTCGCCGCCGTGCTTCTTGATCGCGCGCTCCACCACCTTCGCGCACTCCGGGTCCAGCCCCGGGAGCAGCCCCGGCCCCAGCTCCACGATGGTCAGCTGAGCGCCGAACTTCTGGTACACCATCCCGAGCTCGCAGCCGATCACGCCGCCACCCACCACCAGCAGGCGCTCTGGCACCTTCGTCAGGCTCACTGCCTCACGCGCGCCGATCACGCGCTCGCCATCGAAGGGCAGACCCGGCAGCTCGATCGTGGCCGAGCCCGTCGCGATCACCACGCCGCGCGACGCGCGGAGCCGCCGCACGCTGCCGTCCTTCGCGGTGACCTCCACCGTGTCCTTCGCGATCAAGCGCGCCGTCCCGGAGACCGCCGTCGCCTGATTCGCCTTCAGTAGCCCGCGCACACCGGTGGTCAGCTTCTTGACGATCCCGTTCTTCCACGTCTGCATCGCGGGCACGTCGAGGCTCAGCTCCCCGATGCGGATCCCCACCTCCGCCGCGGACTGCGCCTTCTCATAGAGGTGCGCGTTGGCGATCAGCGCCTTGCTCGGGATGCAGCCCCAGTTCAGGCACACACCACCAAACTCCGCCTCCTCCACGCAGGCCACGCGGAGCCCCAGCTGCCCCAACCGGATCGCCGTGGGGTAGCCCCCGGGGCCGCCACCAATCACCACCGCATCGAAGTCCTCCACGCCGCCGTCAGTCATGCCGCGTTGTTAGTGCCAAGCCGAGCGGCGACGCAACTCCAGCGAGAGCGCGCGCATCGAGGGCGCGATCTTCAGGGGGTTGGAAGCCGGCAGCTCAGTGCGCCTTCGGCGCTGGGCCTGCGGCGCGCAGCTCCGCGAGCTGCTCCTCCAGGTGCCATGGGCGCGTGGCGTACACGTCCTCGAAGATGCTCTCGGGGGGCGGCGGCGCGGCGGCCTCCACCTGCTCGATGGCGGCGCTCAGCTCGGCGCCGAAGCTCGCCTCCAGGGATTCGTCGTAGCCCTCCGGCAGCACGCCCTGCGCGCTGAGGTACTTGCGGAAGCGCTCCACCGGATCTTTCTTCGCCCAGGACTCCACCTCGGCGTCCGAGCGGTAACGCGTGGGGTCGTCGCTCGTGGAGTGCGCGCCCATGCGGTAGGTCACGCACTCGATGAAGGTGGCGCCGCCGCCGCTCCGCGCCAGCTCCACCGCCCGCCGGATCACGCTGTAGCAAGCGAGCACGTCGTTGCCGTCCACGCGCACGCCGGGCACGCCGTACGCGCGCGCCTTGACGGCGATGGTCTGGCTCGCTGTCTGCCTGGAGGTGGGCACGCTGATCGACCAGTGGTTGTTCTGGCAGATGAGCACCACCGGGAGCTTGAACACACCGGCGAAGTTGATGGCGTTGTGAAAGTCAGGTTGGCTGGTGGCGCCGTCCCCCATGAAGCCGACCATCACCGCCGGGTCGCTCTTCAGCTTGGCGGCCCAAGCGGCGCCCACCGCCTGGGGGATCTGCGGGCCGATGCAGCTCGACCAGGAGACTTGGTTCACCTCGCGCCCGCTCATGTGGCTCGGCATCTGCCGGCCCTTCAGCACATCCAGCGAGTTGCCGTACACCTGCGCCAGGTACTTCACGAGCGGGAAGCCGCGCACCAGCATGATGGCGCTCTCGCGCAGCGCCGGGAACACCCAGTCACTTTTCTCCACGGCAAACCCGGTGGCGATGGGCGGCGCCTCCTGCCCCGCGCAGGAGCCGTAGAACCCCACGCGCCCCTGGCGCTGGAGCATCACCATCCGCGTCTCCATGCTGCGCACCTGCCGCATGTGCCGATACATCGCGAGCAACGTCTGCTCCTCGAGCGCCGGCGCCGCGATGCGATGCACCCCCGGTGCATCCGCGCTCGCCTCATCATCAAACACACTGACCAAACCAAGGCTGAGGTCCGCCATCTCCGCAGCGTTACCACGAGCCGCCCCGCGCGGATACAGGGCGGCGTGAGACGACCCTCGGCGGTTCGATGCAGACGGTCCGTACATGCTGCCCCTCCTCGGGCTCGCCGACACCTGGAGCGCCATCCATGAGGCTCCGGCGCCACCGGCGCGCCCACTAACCCGTCGGCGGCGCGGCGAGGCGCCCACCTTGCTCCCACCCCGCGCGAGCCATGCAACCAACGGGTCATGTCCAAGAAGACGCGCGGCCTCATCGAAGTACCAGCGCGCCCACCCGAGCGCCTCGAGCCGCGCAACCAGCCGAGCGCCGACGACGTCCCTGGCCCAACGGACGCGGGTATCAGCCCCCGCCTGTCCTTCCTCGCGCTGGAGAACACGGGACGTGGCCTGTGGGGCCGCGACTCAAGGAGCGCCGCGCGTCGCCTGCGCGACGAGTGGGAGTGACGGGCGCGGCGAGACCCAAAAGAGCACGCACCCAACATCAGCGCGAGACGATCCTCGGCGGTTCCATGCAGACGATCCCCTCCGGCCCCCTCGTCACCGGGGCCTCCTCAGGAGCCTTCAGGACATGACCAAGCGCACTGTCAGCAAGCCCGCGAAGGCGAAGAAGGTGGCCACGCGGCGGCGCCCCCCTGCTGCGGCGCTCGCGAAACCCGGGGCCGACGCCTCGGAGCTGGTGCGCGAGCTGTCGTCGATGATCGAGGCGGCGCAGAAGCAGGTCGCCACGGTCGCCAACATGGCGCTGACCGCGCTCCACTGGCAGATCGGCCACCACGTCCGCACACGCGTGCTCGAAGGGCAGCGCGCGGAGTACGGTCGCCAGATTGTCTCCACGGCGTCGAGACAATTGGCCGAGCGCTACGGGAGCGGGTTCAGCCTCAAACTCTCGTCACGTCATGCATGAACCGCAGTTGCGGACCCACTAAACCAAGTGGAGACCCACTTTTCCTCGATCACGTCGCGACCGCCTCCAGCTTGCGGAGTCCGTTGGTGGCGACGCCCTCCCTCGATGACCTAGAAGCCCCAGAGGCCGAGCGAGGCGTGCACCCACCGCCCGCTTGCGCACACCACCGGCGCAGCTTACGAAACCTACCGGGAAGAAGCCCATGAGCACCGTCATCCAACCGCAGAGCCGCAGCGTCGAGGAATACCTCGAGAGCGAGCTGCTCGCGGGCGTCAAGCACGAGTACCTGGCGGGCCAGGTGCTCGCCATGGGGGGAGCGAGTGACCGGCATGGGTTGATCGTGACGTCGCTCAGCGCCTTGCTGCTGCCTCACGCGCGAAGCAAGGGATGCCAGCTCTTCAGCTCGGACATGAAGGTGCGCATCGATCACCAAGGGGACAGTTGGTTCTACTACCCTGACTTGGTGCTGAGCTGCGATCCGAGCGATCGTGAATCGCCTCACTACCGTCGCAATCCCTGCCTCCTGGTGGAGGTGCTGTCCCCCAGCACCGAACACATCGACAGCCGCGAGAAGCTGCTCGCTTACCGGCTGATCCCACGGCTCCGCGAGTACCTGATGCTGCGCCAAGATCACGCTCAGGCCGACCTGTACCAACGGGGGGAGGATGGCCGCTGGCAGCACCTCCGCGTCGCGAACGCCGATGACGTGCTCAGGCTGAGCTGCCTCGACGCGCAGCTGAGCCTGCAAGACATCTACGCGGATCTCCCTGAGGCCTTCGCGGCGTCGTGAGCGCGACGCGGCCCAGGTCGCGGCTGAAGCCTTGATGAGCCATCTCCCCGCCCCTCAAGATTTCATCAGCCCCACTACCTTTCATCCAGCGCCGCGAGCGCTTCATCCAGCGCTGCCTCATCTGCGAGGCCGCTCTTGCGCATGGCTTCGAGGCGGGGGCGCGCGGCCTTCAGGCGCGCTTGGCCCACCGCGGCGACGGCTTGAGTGCGGGCGTCGAAGGTCCAGGCGGAGAGGCCACGCATCAGCGCCTCCACGGCGCGCGCATCTCCCAGGCGCGCCAAGGCCACCCGCGCGTGCCACGTCGCTGGCGTGCGCAGGAGACCGAACGCGCGTCGCTCGAGGCCCGGCGCGGCAGCCTTCACTTCGAGCTGCCCCGCGAGCTCCACCATCGCGATCTCGTCCTCCGCGCTGAGCTTCACGCGCGACGTGCCGCCACGGGCATTGAGCGCCCACGCGAGCTGCTCGCGGGCTGGCTCCTCCCCTCGCCGCGCGAGCCAGTGCGCCGCCGCGACCCTCACGGTGTGCGCCGAGTCCGCCAACGCCCGTCGAGCGCGCGCGAGCATCGCTTCGGGCGCCTCCTCCACGCCGTAGCGCTCCTCCGCCAAGCGCAGCGCGATGTAACGCACCTCCGAGTCCTCATCCGCGAGGCCGCGCGACAGCGCCGCGTCATCATCGGGCGCGACCCGCGCGAGGCCGATGAGCGCCTGGAAACGCAGCTCAGGCTCCTCGGCGCGCGACGCCTGCGTGAGCAGCTTCGTCACCGCTCGGTCACCTGACGATGCCAGCTCACCGAGCGCCACCAGCACCATCTGCCGCACCCGCAGGTTCTCGTCGCCCGCCGCATTTTTCAACGCGGAAATAGCCGACACGACTCGAGCATCCGCCAACGCGAGCGCCGTCTCACCACGCACCGCGGGCACCGGGTGCGTGAGCCGCTCGATGAGCACCTCCGCCGCGCGGCGCTGCACCGCCTCGCTCTCACCCTCCTCACCAACCTCTGCGTAGCGCCCCAGCTCGCGCACCGCCTCAATCTTCACGAGGTCGCGCGAGGCGCTCAGCGAATCTCGCTCGGCGGCCTCCAACGTACGCCGCGCCTGCTTGTATCCGAACACGACGGAACCCTAGAGCACCCCACCGCTCCCCACCAGCGCGACCGAAGGCGCCGCCACACCGCAGACCGTAGCGCGGGTTTCAAGCGCCGAGCTTCGGTCTGACAGACTCGCCGCTTTCGCACACCCGCTCCGGCGGTCGCGTCGCGGTGCCGTCCAACCCCCCAAACCAAGAGCCGAGCTTCAGATGGTCTGGTAAGCTCACGGTTCAGAAAACGCCTGGGGGTTTGGGGGTTGGCTCACGCTGCGCGGCGCTTGGCAGGCGCTCGCAGGTGGCGCCGATCGGCGCTCGACGCCTACCCCGCGTCACGCGTGATGTGGCGGCGAAGCCCTTCGCTGGCGAGCTGCAGGGAGCCGCTCACGCACAGCACCGTGAGCGCCCCCACCAGGAGCACGTGCGGCGCGCGCAGCATGCCGAGCGTGCCCTGCTCGAGCAAGCCGCCGAGGCTGACGCCATCGGGTGGCCCCAGGCCGACGAAGCCGAGCGCCGTCTCGCCGATGACCACGCCCGCCGCCGCGGTGCCTATTTGCACCGCGACCGGGCCGAGCAGGTTCGGCACCACGTGACCAAATACCACACGGAAACGGCTGGCGCCGAGCGCCCGCGCCGCCTCCACGAACTGCGCCTCGCGCAAGCTCCGCGTCTGCGCCAGGGCCAGGCGCGCGAACGGCGCCCACGCCGAAATGCAGAACACGAGCCCAATGTGCAGCCGCGACGGCACCCGCACCGCGCTGAGCACCGCGAGCGCCAGCAAGAAGGTGGGGAACGACTGCACCAAGTCGCAAACACGCAGCGCCCAGCGCTCGCGCGCGCCGCCCGCGAGCCCCGCGCTGGCGCCGAGGCTGGTCCCCACCACGAACCCGAAGCAGGCCACGGCGAGCGCCAAGACGAGCGCGCGGAAGGTGGCGTGCGCCGCGAGCAGGCTGAGATCCACCCCCGCGTCACCGCTGCCGAGCAAGCGCTCACCCCCAGGAGGCTGCCAGCTCTGAGCCAAGTGGAGCCGCCCCGGATCGCCCTCCACGAACAGCACCACCGCCGCCACCGCGCAGAACACCAGGCCGAGCGGGAGCAGCTGAACTAGGGCGCTTCGCTGACTTTTCACGTCGCGCGCCCTCGCGGGTCATGACCCGTCACGTCGCGCGCCCTCGCGGATCGACCATCGCTTGCACCATGCCCGCCAGCGCTTGCGCCACCACGAAGAGCAGCCCCGCCGCCACCACCGAGGCCTCCAGCACCGGGATGTCGCGCGACGCGTAGGCGCCGAGCATCAAGCTGCCGAGCCCAGGTCGCTCGAACAGGCGCTCGAGCACCACGGCGCCGCCGAGGAGCGCGCCGAGCTGCGCCGCCACCACCACCGAGATGGGCGTGGAGGCGACCGGCAGCGCGTGCACGATCCACACGCGCGCCGGTGAGGCGCCCTTCGCCGCCGCCACCTCCAGGTACTTGGCGCGCGACTGATCGAGCAGCGCCGCGCGCCCGATGCGCGCCACCTGCGCCGCCAGCGGCAGCGAGAGCAGCCCGGAAGCGAACAAGAGGCCTCCCGCGCCGCTCTCTGGATCCCCCGGGAGCGGCACCCAACCGAGCCGCACCGCGAACACGAAGGTGAGGAGCGGCGCGAACGCCAAGAGCGGTGTTGCCGCGAGGAAAAGCGTGAGGCGATGCACCCAGCGCCGCCCCGCCCCGAGCCAAGGCCCCACCGAGGCCAGCGCCGCGCTGGTGCCGAAGAGCGTCCCCAGCCCCACGGCGACGCCCGCGAGCGCCGCGGTGGGCCCCAGCGCGCGCATCACCTCGGCGTAGGCGGGCACCCCAGGGCGACTCAAAGACTCCCCCAGGTCGAAGCGCACCAGCCCCCAAACGAAGTGGAGGTACTGGATGAAGAGCGGCTTATCCAAGCCGAGCTTCGCGCGCAGCGCGGCGCGATCCACCTCCGACGCTTGGTCGCCGAGCACCAGGGCCGCCGGATCCCCCGGGAGCAGCCGCAGCGCGAGGAACACGAGCGACGCCAGCGCCAAGAGCACCAAGAGCGCCCCCGCCGCGCGCCCAAGCCCCCCGGCCACCACCGCCAGCAGCGCGCGCCCCGTCGACAGGCGCTTCGCTGCGCCCGCCTCCCCCAATTTCCGCTCGGAATGACCCCCTCCCGAGGCATCGCCCCCTCCCGACGCGGGGGGCAGGCCGTCCCCCGGCGACTTCATGGGCCGCTCGCGTCACCCCCAGCGTCGTCCGACCCCGCCTCCACGTCAGCGTCCGACGCGCTCGAATCCGGTGTGTCCGAGTCGGGCGCATCACCCGAGTCGCTGGGGCTCGCGTCCACGCCGGGCAGGTAAGTCCCCGCCTCCGTCTGCTGCTCGGGCGGCGTGCCGCCCTTGTCGCCGGTGCACACCGGCGCGGAGCCGGCGTCAGGTACACTGACGGATTGGTTCACCACGCACACCTTGGCGGTCGACTTGCCGTGCTCCAGGAGCACCGCGCCGTAAGGGTCATTCGGGCGCCCCACCTCGCGGCAGGCGTAACCCGAACGGCAGTCCCCATCCCCGCCGCACGGCGCCATGCAAAACGGGCGCTGGAAGCGATCATCCCGCCCCGAACAGAAGGTGCCGGAGGCCGCGTTGTGGAACGAGACACACACCGAATCATCAGGGCAGCTACCTGGTTCACAGTTGAACAGGGTGCAGTAGCCGCCCGGCTGGCTGGTGTCACACAGGCGCTGGGTGGTGACGGAGCAGTCCGTGGACACCACGCACTCGTCGCCGATCTTCGGAGAGCAGGCGAGCCCCAGCGCCGCGACGAGAGGCGCGAGCCAGGTGAGGGCACGGCGTGACATGCGGCGGTCTGTAGTCGGAATCCCGTGCGACGGCAAACCGCGCCGGCCTTGGTTGACAGCCCCATGCCGCGTCCATAAAAGCCACGCAAAGCCGCTTGGCCGGCTAAAGTAGCGGCCCGCGGCAAAAATTCGAGGTAGGCTCCGGGTCCAGCCGGCGGCACCGGCTCAAGGTCACCACGCGCATCGCGCGGTCAGCACGCTGGACGCTGACTGGGAGGCCACCAAGGCCCGCGCGGGGCACCCTCCGCGGAAGCGCTGCTCTGACCGTCCGACACGAGGCAGACATGTCAACCTACATCACCGAAGACTGCATCAATTGCGGCGCCTGCGAGCCGGAGTGCCCGAACGAGGCGATCTCCGAGGGCGACGAGATTTACGTCATCGATCCCGAGCTCTGCACGGAGTGCGTGGGTTTCTATGACCATGAGGCATGTCAGGCCGTCTGCCCAGTGGAGTGCTGCTTGCCCGATCCCAATCGCCGGGAAGACGAGAGCGATCTGGCCCGCCGCGCGGTGGAGCTGCACCCGGATGACGAGGAGCTGAGGGCGCGCGTCGAGCAAGGCGCGTACCCCTCGCGCTTCAGCAAGGCCGGCTGAGGCCACGCCGCGCAACGCCGCAGCTCCCGGCCGCAGCTTCTGTAAGTGTCCGTGAAGGCTCTGAATTTTGCGCCGTAACGGCCACCGTATGGCGGTTTGCCTGGCGGCCTGAGCCGTGTCGCTTTAGGCTGTGAGGGTGCGTGCGATGAAGCGGTCTCCATCACCTGGCGCGCGGAGCCAAAGCGTGAGCGCGGGCCCCGGCTCACGCCGGAGCTTGGGTGCGGCCGCGGTGTGCGCCCTCGTGGCGGGGCTCGGCTGCTCCACCGCGGTGAGCGGCGAGCCGGGTGGTGATGAGCTCGGCGCCACCCGCGCGCTCATCCGCATCGAGCGCATCGAGACGTTGGCCCCCGATGGCGCGCGCGCCTACGCGCTCGCCCATTTTGCGCAGGTGAAAGGCGCCGCGCCGAGGCACACCCTGGAGCTGCTCGACTTGGGTGAGGCCTTGCCGGAGGTCGGTTCGTGCATCGATGGCCGATCAGGCGAGGCACCGGACGCGTGGAGCACCACGGGGCAGGTGGAGCTGCTCGAGGCGGGTGAGGTCACCATCTCCACGCCCACTCAGGTCACCTCCCTCGCGCCGCGCGCCTTCCCCACGGTGCGTGATTTGGTCAGCGGTGTGGTCTACTCCAGTCGCGATCAAGCCGCGGAGCCGCTGCCGAGCGGCACGCCTTACCGCGTGTCGGCGTCGGGGTCCTCGGTGTTCGCGCCGATCGACGTGATGGCGGAGGCGCCCGAGGCGCTCAGCGAAGTGTACGTGGGTGGCCTCAGCCTGAGTGAGCTCAGCGAGCTGCCGCTCGCCGGCTCGGTGCCCCTGCGTTGGGCTCCCTCGGACAGCGTGAGGGGCCAAGCTGGCGCGGCAGGGCAAGCGGGGGACTGGGTGGTCTTCGAGCTGACGGACGGCCTCTCGCGCGTGGTGTGCAGCTTCGACGATCGCGCCGGCAAGGGCGTGGTGCCGAGCGGCGTCATCGAGAGCTCCGGGCTCACGGGTGGGTCAGCCACGCTGTCGCTCCACCGCGTGCGGGTGGCGACGTTCGGGGATGAAGCGAGCACCCTCGGGGAAATCCGCTTCGACTTCGAGATCGCAGCGCCCGTTCAGCTGCGGTGAGCGGCATCGAAGCCAAGCGCACGGCGCCTGCTCCCATCGCACGCATAGCCTCGTCGGACACGGCGTCCTGAGCTAGTCGTCAGGATCGCTGCCGGGCAGCAGCCGTCTGAGCAGCTGACTAGGTCACGGGGCGCGGCTGATCGAGCGCTCCCCTGGGCCTCCCTTGCGCGTGAAGCTCAGCTTCGCCTGGGCTGGTTTTTTTGGGGGGTTGGAGCTCTGGGGCGCGCCGCTCGGCGCCGGCCCCGCCTTGGGGGCTGGCGCGCTGGAAGGCGCTGAAGACGCAGGCGCTGACGGCGCCGGCGCGCCCGATGCGGCCTCTCCGGGCGTCACGATGCGGTAATCGAGGGTCCGCGACTGACCGTCGCGCAGGAACTGCACGCTCAGAGCCGGCGCCTGCTTCAGGGACTGGAATACCTCGTAAGCCTGACCTTCTCGCTCGATCGACTGTCCATTGACGCGCGTCACGACGTCACCTGGGCGAAGGTCCACGCCTTGCCAGAAGCCTTCGTCGAACAGCTCCAGGATCTTGAAGCCTTGGAAGCTGCCGTTGGGGGCGAAGCTCGGCGTCACCTCCAAGCGCTGAAGGAAGTAGCCGAGGCCACGGTCCACGGTTTGGTCCACGTCGCGGCGCCACAGCGCGCCCTTCGGTGGCGGCACCTCGGGCGCCGGGGCCTGGCTCGGCTCACTCACCGCCGAGCTGGGCTCGGGCGCGCTCCCACCGCAGCCGAACGCGCTCAGCGCGAGCGCGCAAGCGACCCCTGAAATGACGCCACGCCTCACGATCGCTGCCTTCACGCCCGCTCGCTGCCACGCGCAGCGCGCGCGGGGCAAGATTTCGACGACGCGACGTGACGACGCGGTGGGTGGCGCGCGCCGCTCGCCGCGACTATGGCTCGCCCCGTGGCACGCGCAGACGCCCTCGGTTGCTCAGCGCTGTTCGCGCTCCCGGCAGCGCTGGCGCTGACCGTCGCCGCCGGGGTGTATGGGACGGCGGCGTTCGGGCGCGGCGCGCGGCCGCCGCCGCCGCCACCGGGCGCGGACGTGATCGAGGGGCGCATGCTGGGGCCCGCAGAGCGGCCGCCGCTCGGTGGCGACGCGGCGTACGCCGAGCTCGGCGTGGAGTGCATGGAAGGCACCGGTCGCGACACGGTGCGCACCGTGCTCACCACGCGCACCTACGGCGCCCCGCGCATCACCACGCCGAGCGGCCAAGAGCACACGCTGCCGCCGTTCTCGAGCGACCGCTGGAGCGGCTACCGCTTCACCCACGAGGCGCATCACAGCCTGCGCGGCCACCCGGCGGGGGCGCTCGCGCCAGGCTGGGAGACGCGGCGCTGCGACCAGCTGACGGTGTCGCTGGTGAGCGTGCCCCCAGGGCAACACGTCATCATCCAGGGCGAGCGCGCCTGGTTCGGGAGCCGTGAGGAGCTGGCCTCCCGCGCCGATCAAGGGCGCACGGCGTTCCGCGATCGCGCGCTGCTGCTCGGCGGCATCGCCGCCGCGTTGTGGGGCCTGGCCTGGGCGGGTGGGCGCCGGTTTCGTCGCCAGCGGCGCGACGACGACGGCGAGCGCTGAGCCGCACGGCGGAGCCATCGCGACGAGCGCGCCTGGCAAACGACTCGCGAGGGAACGTGCACCTCGATCGCGACGCTGCCTGATGCGCGCGGGAGGTGTCGCGCCGCCCGAAGCTTGGTACGGAGCGCTCCATGACGCTCGATGCGCACGGGCCCCCCACCCCAGCCGAGGCACTCCGCCACGCCCTGGCGCAGAACCCGCTCCTGTCCACGCTGGCGCCCCATGAATTGGCGCTGTTGGCTGACTACCTCACGGTGCATCAGTATCAGCCCGGTGAGGTGATCGTGCGCGAAGGGGACCGCGAGCGGTCGATGTATTTCGTGGTGGAGGGGATGGGCGCGCTGCGGCGTGGCGACGTGCAGCTCGGGCCGTTGGGGCCCGGCGAGTACTTCGGTGAGCTCGGCTTGGTCGCGGCGCGCGACCGCGCGGCGAGCATCGTGGCGACGACGGCGCTCACCGCGCTGCGGCTCGACATCGAGGGCTACGAGCGGCTCACCCGAGAGCACCCGGACTTCACCGTGCGGCTGCTGCAGACCTTCGTCGATGGGCTCGCCGATCGCCTGGTGAGCATGACGGAGAACGTGGGGGTGCTGCTCACGCGGCGCGCGCTGCCACGCCGCACGGCGCTCACCCCCAAGGTGCTCGGCGAGCCGAGGCCCGTGCCCACCGGCACCCAGCTCGCCAAGCTGCTGCCCAACCTGGTCGATGGAAGGCGCGTGGTCGCGGCGCTGCTCGATCGCAAGGCGGTGTCGCTGAACACCGCGCTCTACTCGAGCGGTGACGTGGAGGCGCTCACCACGGACAACTGGGAGGGGCAGCGCATCTACCGACGCAGTCAGGCTCTCTTACTGCTCGAGGCCGCCTATGAGGTGGCGCCGGAGGCGGGCATTCGCCTCGCGCACTCGGTGGGCGTGGGTCAACGCGTCGCCATCGATCGCCTGGGCCAGCGCACCCTCGCCGATCTCGCCCCAGAGCTCACCCGGGTGATGCGTGAGCTGACGGAGCGCGACTCACCGCTGCGTGAAGAGCGCTGGAGCGTGGGGGAGGCGATGGAGCACTTCAGCGAGCGCGGCTGGGGCGACGCCGTGGCGCTGCTCCAGGTGTGGCGCGAGGCCACGGTGCCGGTGCTGAGCTATGGTCAGGTGTACGCGCTTTCATTCGGCCCCGCGCTGCCCAGCACCGGGCAGCTCCGCCCGCCCAGCCTGCTGCACGACGATCACGAGCTGCTCCTGCTCTACCCTCAAGAGGTGGTGGGCAGCGGCGCGCCTGAATCCGTGCGGCAACCGAGCGCCGCGCCGCCCGAAGGCGCGCTCGCCGCGGCGAGCCAAACCATCGATCTCATCCGCACGCAAGACCTGTGGCTCGAGACGCTGGGCGTCTCGGGCATCGGGAGCTTCAATCAAGCCTGCGTGGAGGGGCGCGTCTCCCAGCTCATCCGCGTGAGCGAGGGCTTCCAAGAGAAGTGCATCAGCCGCATCGCCGACGCCATCTTGGAGCGCGACGGCGTGAAGGTGGTGTTCATCGCGGGCCCCTCCTCCTCCGGGAAGACCACCTTCATCAAGCGCCTGAGCGTGCAGCTCCAGGTGAGCGGCGCGCGCCCGCTCGGCGTCTCCCTGGATGACTACTACGTGGATCGCGAGCTCACGCCGCGCGACGCCGACGGCGAGTACGACTTCGAGGCGCTCGAGGCGCTGCGCATCGACCTGCTCGAGCGCGACCTCGAGCGGCTGCTGCGCGGCGAGCGCGTGGCCACGGCGCGCTACGACTTCCAGACGGGGATCAGCCACCCGAACGGTGGCCCCGTGCTCGAGGTGGGGGAGCGCGATCTGCTGCTCCTCGAAGGGATCCACGGGCTGAACCCGGCGCTGGCGCGCACCATCGACCAGGCTTGCGTGTTCCGCGTCTTCATCTGCCCGCTGTCGCAGCTGCCGTTCGATCGCCTCAGCCGCATCCACGCCTCGGACATGCGCCTGCTCCGCCGCATCGTGCGCGATCGTCACTCGCGCGGCTACAGCGCCGCGGACAACATCATGCGCTGGCCCTCCGTGCGGCGCGGCGAGCGCGCGCACATCTTCCCCTACCAGCAGCACGCCGACGCGGTGTTCGACACCTCCTTGGTGTACGAGCTCAGCGTGCTCAAGGTGTTCGCCGAGCGGTACCTCCTGGAGGTGCCGCGGCAGCACCCGGCGTACACCACGGCGTTTCGTCTGTTAGGCTTACTGGACCGCCTGGTCACCATCTACCCCGATCACGTGCCGCCCACCTCCATCCTGCGCGAGTTCATCGGCGGCAGCGGCTTCGAATACTGATGAGCACCTTACCTCCAAAGCGCGACGCCGCGCCCAACGTGCCTGAGCTTCCCGGCGAGCCTCCGAATGCACCCAGTGAGCCTCCCAGCGCAGAAGCGCTGCGTCAGTGCCTCACGGTGCTCGAGGCGGTGGTCGCCGATCGCGCGCTGCTCAGTCAGCTCCCGCACGACGAGCGCGAGGCGCTCTTGATCGCCGCGGGGCGCGTCTCACGCCCGGGGCGCACCGAGCAGCGCGTGCTCGCGCGCGCGCTCAGGAAAGGGCGACGCAAGGCCGACCGCGACGCGCAAGAAGCGACGCTCGCCACCGCACCCATCCGCAAGCTGCGCGAGCAGGTGGTGTTCATCACCCCGCCGCGGCTCGTGGAGCCGCTCGAGGCCGCGCCGGCAGACAGAGCGACTGACACACCAGCAGAGCCACCAGAGCTGAGCAAGGCGCTCATCTGCTACGTGTGCAAGGAGCCTTACCACACGCTGCACTCGTTCTACGACCAGCTGTGCCCTGCTTGCGGTGACTTCAACTTCCAGAAGCGCGGTCAGACAGCGAACCTCGAGGGGCGCACCGCGCTCTTGACCGGCGCGCGCGTGAAAATAGGCTACCAGGCGGCCATCTTGCTGCTCCGCGCCGGCGCGCGCGTGATCGTGAGCACCCGTTTCCCCGCGGATGCAGCGCGCCGCTACGCGCGCGAGGCGGATTTCGGAGACTGGGGTCACCGGCTCATCCTCTTCGGGCTCGACCTGCGTCACACGCCGAGCGTGGAGCGCTTCGCGCGGCACCTACTCGAGACCGAGCAACGCCTCGACTTCATCCTCCACAACGCCTGTCAAACCGTGCGGCGGCCCGCCGGCTTCTACCAGCACCTACTGGACCACGAGCAAACGCCCGCTGCCTTACCAGAGGCCGCGCAGGCGCTGCTCGGCCCGCGCGTCGCGACGGAGGACGCCTCCCTGCTGCCGGCGCTGCTCACGGCGAGGGCCGACGATCCATCAGGGAGCCTACTCAGTGGCCTCCCTGCCTCCGCAGCGCTCACCCAGCTCGCCCTCACGCCGGAGGACCATCAAGGCGGTGAGGCATTGTTCCCCGAGAGGCGCCTCGACGCCGACGAGCAGCAGGTCGACCTCCGGGCGCACAACAGCTGGCGCCTGCCGTTGCACCAGGTGAGCACCGTGGAGCTGCTCGAGGTGCAGCTGGTGAACGTGACCGCGCCGTTCATCTTGAACGCGCGGCTCAAGCCGCTGATGGAGCGGAGCCCGGAGCAAGACAAGCACATCGTCAACGTCTCCGCGGTGGAGGGCCAGTTCTACCGTCGCTTCAAGACGGACAAGCACCCTCACACCAACATGGCCAAGGCCGCGCTCAACATGATGACGCGCACCTCGGCGTCAGACTACGTGCGCTCCGGCATCCACATGAACAGCGTGGACACCGGCTGGGTGACGGACGAAGACCCCGCGCACATTGCCGCGAGGAAACGCGCCGAGAACGGCTTCCACCCGCCGCTCGACATCGTGGACGGCGCCGCCCGCATCGTGGACCCCATCTTCCACGGCTTCAACACCGGGGAGCACCTGTGGGGCCGCTTCCTGAAGGACTACAAGTCCGTCCCGTGGTAGCTCACAGTGCGTAGCCGGTTGGGCGCGGTGAGGCACTGGTCAGGTTGGGCTGACGCGCGAAGCCGCCACGCAGCGCGGTGCCGTCCAACCCCCCCAAAAACAAGCGGGCCACCCTCAACCGAAGGGCAGCCCGGCTCACCTCTTGCTCACCCGCGCGACCCGTGAAGGGACGCACCGTCAGCTTGACCTAGAACGTGACCGACGCCGAGTGCGTGCCGCCGGGCTTCACGTTCACGCCCTGCACCTTACGCCCCTCAGGGCCGATGAACACGATGGTGTGCGGCCCGGGCGCCACCTTCACCGACTTGGGCGTCATGCCGATGGGCTTGCCATCCACCACCACGTTGGAGGGCGGCGTGGACGAGATGTGGATGGTGCCCTGCTCATTCGAGGCAGCGGCGCCCTTGTCATCGCCCTTCTCCGCTCCCTTCGCGGCGCCCTTGGCCGCAGCGCCCTTGACCGCCGTCTTCGTGTCCGCCTTGGCGGTGGCCTTGGTGTCCGCCTTCTCGTCAGCGCGCTTGTCGCCCAGCTGATCGACGCTCAGCGTGTCGTCCTTCGCGCTGTCTTCTTTGGCGCTGTCAGCCTTGCTGTCGGTCTTCGCGTCCGCCTTGGCGGGCTCATCAGTCGGCTTGGCTGACTTGTCCGGCACCAGCTCGATGCTGTGGGTGCGCGTCTGCCCACCCTCGATGTTCACCGACACCGCCGCCGAGCTCTCGAAGCCGGGCGCGACCACCTTCACGAAGTGCTCACCCGCGGTGAGGCCGTCCACCTTGCAAGGCGAGGCCTCGCAACGACGACTGCCATCGACGAACAGCTCGAACTTGTCCACCGCGGTGCCACCTGGCCCCGACACGTTCGCGAGCAGCGTCCCCTCCTTCGCGCCACCGCCCGCGAACTGCTGATACACGAGGCCCGCGGCGACCAACGCGAGCAACACCAGCGCGCCGACGATGAGCTTGTTGTTGCCGGAAGGCGCGGGCGCTTGATGCACCACCACCGGCTGAGACAAGACCGGCATGGTGCTGACGGGCGGCGGGGCCGACACCGGCGGCACGGACATCGGCCCGGGCACCGAGGGCACGGGCACGGAAGGCACGGGCGCCGAAACGGCGGGCGCCGGCGGCACCGAGATGGGCGCTGGCGTGGGCGGCGGAGGCGGCGCAGCGGACGTGCCACCGCGGGTCATCGCGGCGACGATGGACACGTCAGGCAGCTTGACCGTTGGCGTCCCCTCCTGGGGCCGCACCGGCGTCGCCTCGTCCCCTTGATCTTCCACGTACTCCACGTGCTCGAGCGGCGCGGCCTCGATCTCCGAGCGAGTGGGCGGCGGCGGCGCGCTCGGCGGCGGCGCAGCACCGCGCAGCGAAGGCGGGGGCGGCGGCGCGGCAGAAGTGGCCGTCGTCGAAGCGACGGACGACGGCACCGGCGGGGGCGCCGACACGCGACTGGGAGGCGGGGCCGACACGCGGCTCGGAGGCGGCGGCGGGGGCGCGCTAGCCAGGGAATGGACGCCGCTCGACGACTGCATCACTGGTCGCGCCTGACCCGAAGGCGGGCTCACCAAGGAGGCCGCCGAGGTGGCCTGGCTCTTGGGGGCGCTCGGCGGCGCGGCGGGGGCGCCCTGCGCGCGCTTGCTCTTCACGGGGAGGTCGGCGAAGAGCTCGCCGGAGCCTTCCTCATTTTCCGACGTGGAAATCTCTGAGTTCGAGCTGGCCATGGGGGGTTTACCTCCTTAAGCGGGCACCTTGTCGAGCTGCCTGACGAGTGAAGCAAGCGACCTCTGCGGCACCGGGCGATAGAGACGCGTACGCGTGGTTGGCCTGAGACGCATGGGGTTCAACGGAGCGGGGGGGGTGCTTGAGCGCGCGCTGGGTTGCGGCTCATGGAGCCTGAGGCTCACGGGGCTGCGGCCCACGGGACCGCAGCTCACGATGATGAAGGCGACGCGAAGGGCGACGCGCGCCTCCTCGGCGAGCCGTACCTGGCCAGTGTATTTGAAACCTAAAGAGTTTCACGGAGCAAGTTGCGGGGGAGCGGAGCTTTCGGTAGCGCTAGAAACTTACAGCGAGAACCCGGATGGTTCCAGGCGGCTTGGGTCGAGCGCCGATGCGGATGACGTGCGAGCGCTCGAGCGTGCTCAGACGGCCGAAGCCTCGACGCGGTTTGAAGGGCGTTCGCGTTCTGGAAGATCCAGGGGATTTTCAGGGGGTTGGTAGCTCCAGGGTGCGGCGCGCGGCACCACAGGCGCCGTGAGGCTCGAGCGCCGACGAGGAGCACTTCATAGCGCGATCCGATGCGCGAAGGTGAACGCTCCTGGGTGACTGCTTCGCGCTGCGCGCGATCCCTCGACAGCGGTTCAGTGGCCGCGTGCATCGAAGACAAACGCCATCTTGCGTCGGCGCGCGCTGCACGCGCCAGAAAGTGACGCTCGCGCGTGGCTGCACGACGCGCGAAAGCGGCGGGTTCAAACCCGCCCACTCCAAAGCGCGAAAGCGGCGGGTCATCCGTACGAAACGCCGCGCTGCGCCGCGGCCGCGCCACGTTGCGTCAGGGGGATCACCAACCTAGACTCCTGGCATGTCACGGGCGCCCCGAGCCTCCACCGCGACTCGGTCGCAGGCGGAGCAGCTAGAGCTGCGAGAAGCGCTGCGCGCGGCCGGGCTCCGGGCCACCATCCCGCGCGTGCGGGTGCTCAGCGTGCTCGGCGGTGCGACCACGCCGCAGAGCCACGGGGAGGTCGCCGATCAGCTCGCCGCGGAGGGCTTCGACCGCGCGACGGTGTACCGCAACTTGGTGGATCTCACCGAGGTGGGCCTGGTGCGCCGCAGCGACCTCGGGGACCACGTGTGGCGCTTCGAGCTCGCCCGCGAGGGGCACCACGCAGAGGACAGCCACGCTCACTTCGTGTGCGCCTCGTGCGGCGCGGTGGCCTGCCTCCCGGTGGAGTCCGTGCAAGTCTCCCCCAGCAAAGGCGCCCCGCGCGCCCTCAAAGGCGGCGACCTGGAGATCCAGGTGCGCGGCCTGTGCGACGGCTGCGCCTGACGTCGCGGCCACGCCGCCAACATTGAGTCAGGCGGCACGACCAGACCGCGCGGTCATCCTAGGGGGCTCACGCGCTGTCGACGAACGCGCCTTCGCGCGCGTGGCTCAGCGCGTCTTCGACGATGTGGGCGACGTGGCGATCGGCGAGGCGATAGATGACGCGGCGGCCCTCGCGCGTCGCGGAGACGAGCCGCGCGTCGCGGAGCACCCTCAGCTGGTGGCTGGCGGCGCTTTGCTCGAGGCTGGCGCGGGTGGTCAGCTCCCCTGCGCTGAGCGCGCCTTCGCGTGACAGCGCGAGCAGCATCGAGAGCCGCGCGGGGTGCGCCATCACCGCCAGCAGGGCCACGGTGCTCGCGATGTCGTCGTGACGCGGGGCGCGCTTCATGTGCTCTGCTCCGACTCGAACAGGGCGCAGTCATTGCCGCACGGAAGCGGCTCCGTTTGGAGCGTGGTGTGGCGGATCCCGAAGCGGCGATCGAGCATCGCCTCCACCCGCTGGCGGAGCTCCACTGGCTGCGCGCTCGCGTCGTGCACCAGGTGCGCGGAGAGCACCGGCAAGCGCCCGTCGATGGACCACAGGTGCATCTCATGCACTTCGCTCACCCCCTCCATCGCCTCGAGCTCACGCAGCACGGCGTCCGCGTCGACGCCGCTCGGCGCGAAGTCGAGCAGCACCCGTGAGGCGTCGCGCAGGAGCCGGACGGTGCCCCACAGGATGAGCGCGCCGATCACGAGGCTCGCGATCGGATCCGCCAGCGGGAAGCCGAGCCAGATCCCCACGGCGGCGATCATCGCCGCCACGGAGCCGAGGGCGTCCGCCACCATGTGCGCCAGCGCGCCGCGGATGTTGAGCCCGTCAGAATCGGCGCGGTAAAGGTGCCAGGCGCTGCCGAGGTTGATGAGCAGCCCCACGCTCCCGATGATCATCACCGGCGCCGCGGCGACCTCCACCGGCTCACCGAACATCCGCTCGATTGCCTCCCGGAAAATGGAGAAGCACACGATGGCCAGGGTGATGCCGTTCGCGAAAGCGCCGAGCACCTCCGCCCGAAGCAGCCCGAAGCTCGCGCGCGGGCTCGGCGCGCGCCGCGCGAGGTAAATCACGCCCAGCGCCAACCCGAGCGCGGCGACGTCCGTCACCATGTGCGCCGCGTCCGACAGCAGCGCGAGGGAGCCGGTGATGAGCCCCGCCACGAGCTCGATCACCATGAAGCCACCGTTCAGCGCGAGCGCCCAGATCAGCGCGCGGCGGCCCGCCTCCGTGTTGGGGGGGGCGCCATGGCCGTGACCGCCAAGACCGTGACCGTGACCATGACCGCCGTGGCCATGGCCTCCATGATCGTGGCCAGCATGCCCATGGCCAACATGACCCTCGGCGGCCGCGACTAGACTGTGCGAATGACGATCCATGCCCTCACCTCGATCGTCGGCTTGCTTTGACATGATGCTGCGTTCATATGACACAGCATTCATGAATCAGCAAGCCCGCAATAGCGCACGCCTGGCCCCGCTTGCGCCCCCTCCCCCGCCATGACACGACGCCGTGCATGAGCGACGCGCCGCCCCTCAGCTTGCGGACTTCGGACTACAGCCTCGAGCTCGTCAAGCTGCTGCTCCAAGTGGTGTGGGCGGATCACGAGGTCTCGGCGGAGGAGGCGAGCCGCCTACGCGACTTCGCGCGTGAGCAGGGCCTGGGTGAGGCGCAGCTCACGGAGCTGGACGGCTACCTGCAGGGCTCAGCGCCGCTGCCGCCGCCCAACCTGGGGATGCTGCGAGCGCACCGCGTGGAGGTGATGAAGTCGGTCCGCGCGCTCCTGGTGCAGCTCGGCGTGGGGGCCGATGAGGACGACATCCTGAGCGAGCTCTCGGCGCTGCTGGGCTGAGCTTCCGCGAGCGGATCATGAGGCCCACGGGCGGTGGCGCTGCGCGCGGCGCCCCAATGGGTGGCGCCTGAGATTTCCGCGCGGATTTTTAACGTGGTGCGAGGTGCTCCTGGGCGAGCGCCTCCACGGTGGGTAGCGTGAGCCCGTGCGCGCGGGCTTGGGAGAGCACGCGGGCCAGGCGCTCCTCGGCGCTGCGGCCACGGCAACCGTGCTGGGGATCCGCGTGGATGGCCTCGCGTACGTCAGCCATCAGCGGCTCCAGCTGGAGCGAACGCCCGAGCAGCGCCGACTGGTGCTGCACCAGCTCCCGGGAAAGGGCGCTGACGAGCTCCGGCGCCCCCTCGAGCAGCTCCCCAGCGCTGCCACCCGTCCGGAGCCCCGCCAGGTTCAGCAGCAAGATGTACAGGTTCTTGACCACCAGCGCGTGGTCGCGCTCCTGCTCGGCCGCAGCCAGCTGAAACGGCAGCTCGAGCCGCTCGAGCGCCTCCGCCACCAGCGCTGCCCGCGGACCGTGGAGCACGCTCGGGCGAATCGAGTGCGGCGGGCGATCCCCCTTCTTCTCGAACCACACCACCGCCACCGTCGGTTCACTCAGCTTACCTAACCAGCTGCAGGGCAAGAGCTCGTTCTGCACCAGCACCGCGGATTGAGTCAGAGAAACTGGCAAACTTTCGAGCGCGCTCGGGAGCGCCGCCTCCCCCACCGCGACCAGCGTGGCTTCGGGGCGAAGGCTCGCGAGCTCGCTCGGATCACTCGTTCGGAGCAGCGGCACCACCGGACGCCCCCGCTCGAGCCAAGCGCGCGCGAAGAGCGCTCCGAGCTGCCCCATCCCCACCACCACCACCGCGCGCGAGCTCGCCCCGAACATCTGCGCAGAAGTCACACGAACATCGCCCTGCACCAACGCTTTTCATCATGCGAACAGCGCGTGAAAAGCGCGCCAGGCACGCGCACGCTGCAAAGCACTGCACGCCTCACCCTGAGGCGACCGCGATGCTCCCGCGCGTCACGCGGCGAACGCGTGGGTGCCCGCGCGTGAAGCTGGCCCCGAGCCAAGAGTCGCTTTAGACCTCCGGGCATGACTCGATTCAGCGCCCCCCTCATCTTGGGCCTCGCCCTGGTCGCCTTCGCCTGCAACGAGAACAAGCCGGGCCCCACGCCCGCGACCGCCGAGACCACGAAGGCGAACGCCAACACCGCGGAGGCCCCCAAGGAGCCCGGCGCCGCGGAGCCGAAGCCCGAAGCCGAGGCGAAGCCCAAGGGCATCGCCGTGGGTCAGCCCGCCCCCGACTTCGAGCTCAAGGACATGAAGGGCGAGTCCGTCAAGCTCTCGTCCTATAAGGGCAAGGTGGTGGTGCTCGAGTGGTTCAACCCCGGCTGCCCCTACGTGAAGGCGTCTCACACCAAGGGCTCGCTCGTGGGTGCGGCCAAGAAGCACACCGAGGGTGGCGGCGTGTGGCTCACCATCAACTCGGCCGCCGAGGGCAAGCAAGGCGCCAGCATGGATGAGAACAAGCAGGCGGCCGAACAATACGGCTTCAGCCACCCGCTGCTCTTCGACGCCGAGGGCACCGTGGGCAAGCAGTACGGCGCCACGCACACGCCGCACATGTTCGTCATCAACGAGGAGGGCACCGTCGTCTACGCGGGCGCCATCGACAATTCACCTGACGGTGCGGGTGAGTCGCCCAAGGGCGGCACGCTGGTGAACCACGTGGCCGAGGCGTTGAAAGACATCGCCGAGAAGAAGCCCGTGCGCACCCCAGAGACCGAGGCCTACGGCTGCTCGGTCAAGTACAAGAGCTGAGCGTTCGGGATCGGGGGGTTTGGCAGTGCGCTGTAGAGCGGGCGGGTTTGAAACCCGCCCTACAGCCGAGGCTAGTCTTCAGCCAACGTCAGGAGCGACGCGCGGCGTGCGAGGCGATCGCGGCGACGGCGCTTGCGCGCCACCGCCTCCTCGCGCTGCTGCTCTTTGCGATCGGAGGGGCGGCGCCCCGGGTGGGGCGCCTGCTCCAGACCTTGCTCGGCGCTGGTGCCCAGCTCGAACAAAGCGACCTCGGGCCGCGCGCGCTCCCCTACACGGAGCCCAAACACCGACGCGCCGATCCCCGCGCTGACGTACACCGCGCCCTCCGCTCGCTCACCGTGTCGACAGCCATACAGACCATGCACGTAGCGGTGGCCCGCCAGCTTCCCCAACATGAAGCGATGGAGCCCACCCACGGTGATCTGCCCTGAGTGCGTGTGCCCCGAGAGCACCAGCGACACCCCCGCGCCCCACAGCCGGTCCGCCTCCTCCGCGATGTGGCTGAGCCCCAAGCTCGGCAGCGAAGGATCCATCGTGGCGAGCGCGCGACCCGTGTCCGCGTGCCCAGTGTAGGCGTCATCCAGCCCCACCAGCTGCAGCGACTGACCGCGCAGCGAGTAAACGGTGGCCTCGTTCATGAGCACCTGGACGCCCGCGCGCTCCAGCGCGCAGCGCACCTGGCGCGCGCCCGCCCAGTGATCGTGGTTGCCCAGCACCGCCACCTTGGGTCCACGGATCGCGCCGATGACCTCCGTCAGGAGGCCGAGGTAATCCAGGCTGTGAGCGACGTAATCCCCCGTGAGCACCGTGAGATCGGGCTGCGCCTCGTTGGTGAGCTCCGCGGCGGCCCACTGCAGCTCATCGCTGGTCACGCGCCCGAAGTGCTGATCCGTGAGGTGCGCCACCGTGAGCGGCGCGTCGAGCTGCGCCTGGAGGGGCCGGGTGCCAGCGAAGCGCCGGACGGCGATGCGCTGCTTCGGGTCGCTCTTCGGTAACGTGAAAGCCATCCGCAGGGGCTCAGCGTAAGGCGGTGCTCCGAGCCGTCAACCAGCGCCACCGGCCGCTAGCCACCACTTTTGTTCGCCAAGACCCACTTGACGACTACGCTCCGCGCCATGTCGAAGGTGCCCCCATCGGACCCCACCCCAGAGAGCGAGCGCGAAGAGGCCTCGGACACCGAGGCCGCGAGCGAGCCCGCGACCGATGGCGGCGAAGCCTCCACGAGTGACTCGTCGGAAAACGACGCATCGGGGGACGACGAGGGCGACGGCGCGAAACCCCCAACCCCAACCCAGGCTAGCGACGAAGAGGACGCTGACGAACCGTCCAAGCCTGCCGCGAAAGCCGAGGCCGAAACCGAGTCGAAGTCAGATGATGATGATGACGACGACGACGAGGAGGAGGACGAACCATCCAGCGCCAAGGCCAAGGCGAAAGCCAAACCCGACGCGAAGGCGAAGGCCAAGTCCGAGTCAGACGATGACGACGATGACGATGAGGACGACGAACCGGCCAGCGCCAAACCCGACGCGAGGACCAAGTCCGAGTCAGACGATGACGACGAGGAGGACGAACCGGCCAGCGCCAAACCCGATGCCAAGTCCAAGACCAAGTCGAAGTCAGATGACGATGACGACGATGACGACGACGAACCATCCAGCGCCAAGGCCAAGCCCGGCACCAAGGCGAAGCCCAGCGCCCAAGCCAAAGCTCAGCCGGCGCCTGCCGCCGAGCCCGCTCCGCGGCGCACTTGGCTCTACGCCCTAGTCGGCGTGGCCGTCTTGGGCGGCGGCGCGCTCTTGTGGCGCCAGCACGAGCAGACGAAGGCGGCCGAGCGCGAAGCGAACCTGATCGATAACTGCAAGCAGCGCTCGAACAAGGCGGCTTGTGACGAGCTGTGTCGGCGAGAGCCTCCGAACGATGAGGCGTGCTTGCTCCACGCCAAGGCGCTCGACGAGGCCGATCAAGATGCGCCCCGCGTGCGGGAGATCTTCAATGACCTTTGTGAGCGTGGGAGCTTGGAGGGGTGCGCGCGGATCGCCCGGGTGCTGCTGAATGACAAAGGGGAGGCGCGCGACGAGGTGCGCGCCGCGGAGCTGTTCGACAAGAGCTGCAAAGGTGGGAACGCGCTCGGCTGCGCGGGGCGGGCGCACATGCTCATCTTGGGGCTCGGGGGGCTCACCAAAGATGAAGAGGCGGGCTACAAGCTGGCGGAGCAGAGCTGCGGCGACGAAGAGCCGCGCGGCTGCACCTTGCTCGCCACGGCGCTCTTGAACGGCGTGGGTACGGAGCGTAATCCTCCCAAGGCCTACGAGCTGTTCGACAAGGCCTGTGGTCAGGACATGGATCGAGCCTGCCTCGGCAAGGGGGTGATGCTGTTCGAGGGCTTCGCGGAGCAGAAGCCCGACCCCGAAGCGGCAGTGAAGCTGTTCAAACAAGCTTGCTCGGGTAAAGACGCCAAAGAGGGCTGCGTTCAACTGGCGCTGGCTTACCTCTCGGGGCGCGGCGTGGAGCGCAACCCGGCGGAGGGCGTGCGTCATTTGCAAGCGGCGTGCGACGAAGCCGCGCCAGCGGGCTGCGCCGAGCTGGGTCAGCTGTACATGACCGGCACGGGCATCGAGGCCGACGTGAAGAAGGCAGGTGAGCTGTTTCAACGCGCCTGCGATCACAAGCACATCGCCGCTTGCCTCGCGGTGGGCAAGGCCAAGCTGGTCGGCGCCATGGGCTTCGATCGTGAGAAGGACGGCCCCGCCGGCGCCAAGCTGATCTCGGACAGCTGCGACGGCGGCGACACCGGAGCCTGCGTGGAGCTCGCGACGCTCGAGCTTCAGGGCGTGGGGAGCGTCAAGCAGGACGGCGCCAAGGCGAAGGAGCGCGTCACCAAGGCCTGCGAGAAGAACCACGCCCGCGCGTGCACCGTGCTCGGCGGCATCATCGCGCAAGGGCTGGATGGTACGAAGCCCGACCCAAGCTCGTCCGCCAGCTTCTTCAAGAAGGCCTGCGACCACAAAGACGGTGACGGCTGCGCCTTCTATGGCGCGCAGCTCGCCGACGGCCGGGGGATCCCGCAGAAGCGCGACAAGGGGCTCGAGATGATCCAGAAGGCGTGCCGGAGCCTCGGGAGCATCCAGGGGTGCACCATGTACGCGCAGGCGCTGATGCTCGGCGGGGGCGGCGCCGAGCACGAGAAGGAGGGCCTGGAGATGGCCGAGCAGCTGTGCGTGCAAGGGGAGCTGCGCTCATGCATCCTCGCCGCCAGCGGTCACTTCGATGGGCGCGGCGCCAAGCGCGACCAAGTGCGCGGCACCATGTTCGTGCTCGCGGCCTGTGAGGGTGGCCTGCCTCCCGCCTGCGAGATGAAGAAGCGTATCCCCGCGGATATGGTCCGTAAGGCGGAGCGCCAGATCAAGAAGAACAGCGACGAGGCGCTCGCGAAGCTGAAGGAGGCGCAGGCGAAGGGCGCCATCGTCCCCGGCCTGAGCGGCCTGCCTGGTATGCCCGGAGCACCCGCGGCGCCCAGCGCAGCACCTGAAGCGCCCGCAGACTAGTGCAGGACGCTGTCCATTGGCTCCAGCGCCCACAGGGGCAGCTTGGGCCTGCCCCGCGCCGTCGCCCAGCCCGCGGCTGGCCGCTCGGCGCGGTAGTCAGCTAGGTAGTCGCAATAAGCCAACCAGAACAGCACCGCGCCGCTCACCATCATGCGGCGATGGAGCCCCAAGGCGGCGCTGCGACCCCAGTCAGCACCCCTGCCTTCTCTGAGCGCGCGCCCCCAGCGCGCCAAGAAGTGATCGGTCAGCAACAAGAGCGGCAGCGCCAGCAGGCACAGCCGTGGGTACAGCCCCACCACCATCCCCAGGGTGATCCCGACCCACGAGACCGCCATCAGCGCCCGGCCCGCCTTCAGCGCGCCGAGCGGCCCGTGGGTCACCACCCGAGTGCGGTAGCCGCGCGCGGCGTCCTCGCGCTCTTGAAACACCTGCGCGATGAAGTACGCCCCCAAGATCCAAGACGCCACCAGCGCGCCGCTCAGCCCCGCGCGCCACGTGAGCGGCAGCCCCGTCACCAAAGCCCCAGCGAGCGGCGTGAGCAAGCCGTAGCCGACGAGGTTCACCAGCGGGCCGCCCACCGAGTGCGCCTTCCAACGCGCCTTGGGGTGCGAATAGAGCACGGCGAGCAGCGCCGAGAACAGGGCGCACACCGCGGCGCCCCAGGTGGTGCACGCCGTGATGGCGACGCCCAAGGCGAGCGCGCCGTAGCCGAAGCGCTCCACCCCGCGCGGCACTCGGGTGGCGTCCCGCTGAAACAGCACCTCCCCCTGATCGCGATCGAGCCCGGCGTTGAGCCACAAGCTCCCGGTGCTGAGGCACCACCAACCCACGACGAGCAGGCCCAAGTCCCACTCACCCCGCGGCCCGACACCCCAATCCCACAGCATGAAGCCGTAGCCGATGAGCACGACCCAGATCAGCCAGAACGTGCCCTCCGGCCGCGAGAGTCGCCACAGGTCACGCGCGAGCCGTATCAACCCGCCGCGTCTCCGTATGCCACCTCCAAAGCCTCACCGCCCGCTTGCGCCACCGCCTCGGCGTAGCCGGGCGCATCGAGCGGTTCGTAAGTGTGACGTACGGAGTCATACCAGTACACCTCCTCGGTGGAGTGCACGCGGATCCCCGCCTCCACCAGGGGCTGCTTGATGGGGCGGAAGCCATCGGTCATCGCTATTTGCGCGCGCAGCCGGATGAAGCGCGGCCGCGCGTCCTCCGGCAGGCCACGCTGGACCACCTCCGCGAACACCTCTGGCTCGAAGCGCGCGCCCGCCTTGAGCACCACCGCGGCGACGGGGATCTGACGATCCGTACCGGGCAACGGCAAGCCATAGGCGGCGGCGAGGCGGATCTCGCCGAGCTCGTAGAGGGCATCTTCCACCGTCGTGGTCGCCACCGGCCCCGAGCGCGTGAGGATCATGTCAGCCGCACGATCCACATACCAGTAGTCGCCGTCCGCGTCGCGCCGCGCGATGTCACCGGTGACGAACCACAGATCTCCGGCGGAGAAGCCGCCGCGGATGATGCGCTGCGCCGTCTCTCGATCTTGAGTGAAGCCCGCCATCATCGCGGAGGGATGGCTCGCGTCCATCTTCGAGATCATCATCCCGGCCTCGTCGTCCTTCGCCCGCACGAGCCAGCCCTTGCGATCTTTCACCAGCTCGCGCTGATCGAAGTCATACCTGACGATCGTCATCTCGGTGGCGCCGGGCAGCGGGCGGCCCAGCGCGCCCACCTTCTTGCCAGAGGCATTGGCGAGCACCGCGTTGCCCTCGTTGGAGGCGTAGAACTCGAGCACGCCCACGCCGAAGCGATCGCGCAGCCGGTGCCACACGTCCTTGCGCATGCCGCTGCCCGCGAACAGCCGGAGCGGCGTCTTGTGCTCCGAGGGCGCGACCGGCGCGTCCACCAGCTCACGACACATCTCCCCCGCGTAGAACACCACGGTCGCACCGTAGCGCCGCACCTCCTTCCACAGCTGCTCCGGTGAGAAGTGGCTCGCCAAAGCCAGGCGTGAGCCCCCCACCAAGCCCGCGCCCACGCTCACCAAGATCCCTGACTGGTGGTGCAGCGGCAGGCAGCAATAGACCGTGTCCTTGCCCGTCAGCGTGCACGCACCAGCCGCGCCATAGGCAGAGAACGCCCAACGCCGATTGGTGATCCGCGCCGCGCGCGGCTTGGAGTAGCGCCCCGAGGTGAAGATCACCATCGCGAGGTCGCTCGCGCGCCCTGGATCTTCGACGTACCAAGCTGGGAGCTCTACCTGGTGCGGATCGATCTGCTCCATGTCGATCACGCCCTGCGCGGTGCTCCGCACGCGGCCACCACCACCCAAGACCAGCACGTCCCCCGCGAAGGCCTCGCGGCCCAGCGCCGCGTGCCCTGGGTCCGTCACCAGGTGCTGCGCCTCCCCCGCCGCGAGCGCGCGCGTCAGGCTGATGCGGCTGGCGCTCGGATCGAGGAGCACGCAGATGGCGCCGATGCGGTTCAGCGCGGCCACCAGGCACAGGTAGCTCGGCCGCCCCTCCATGAGCACCCCCACCCGCGTGCCCCGGCGCACCCCGCACGCGATCAAGCCGCGCACCACGTAGTTCACCCGCCGATCCGCGTCGCCATAGGTGAACGCGCGGCCGCGGTAGAGGAAGAAGGTCTGCTCTGGGATCTCCCGCGCCTGACGCGCCAGCGTGTAAGACATGCTGATCTGCGTGTCCGGGCTGATGCGCCGGAGCTCGCTGAGCCGCGGCAGCTGAAAGCGCAGGTTGTCCACCGCGTCCGCCGCGTCCTCGAAGGCGAGACCCAATTTTTTCCATACGGATAAAAGTGAGCTGGAGACGGTGTCGACGAACAGGTCGATGTCGACGTCGAGGTCGAAGGCGCTCACCTCGTCGTCCTCGTCTTGCACCACGGGCCCCTGGTCAGCCGCGTCGCGGAGCAGCGCGGGGCGTGGGCCCTGCTCGCTCCTCCACTTGAGCCACTCGACCACGCTGGGCCAGGTCTGCGCCAGCGAGGTGGAGCCGACCACCAGCCCGAAGTGACCCGCGCGCAGCGCTATTTCGTGCACCTCGGCGCTCGGCGCCGCCGCGCGGATCGCGCGGACGCTGGGCGGGCGCGCGATGTCGTCGCGCTCGCCGACGAAGGCGAGCACCGGGCAGCGAATGTCAGCCAAGGTGACGGTGCGGCCGTCGATGACGAAGCCCCCCGAGGCGAGCCGGTTGTGCACGATGAACTCGTCGATGAACTTCCGCAGCGCAGGGCCCGGCCAGGCCACGAAGCCCTCCCCTCCCAGGAAGCGACGCCGGCTCTCGCGCTTCTCCAGCGCCTGACGGTCGTGCAGCTTGCGGACGAAGTCGACGAGCTGCTGCGCCTCCTTGACGGGGGTGAGCAGCTTGAAGCCGGTGCTGGTCAGGAGGCCTGGCAAACCCTCCATCCGCGAGAGCGGGAACTCCACCAGCCCGCGGGCCACGTCGATCACGCGGCCCGCGACCTCGCTCGAGAGCGTGGGGAGGTTCGCGTGGATGTCGACTGGGCTGCCGAAGGTGATGACCGAGCCGAGGTGCGCGGAGCCGAGGTAAGCCGCCGCTTGATACGCGAACATGCCGCCCTGGGAGTAGCCGGCGAGGTGCACGTCACCCCCGGTGTGCTCGGCGACCCAGCGCACCGCCTTGGCGACGGCGCGCACGTGGTCATCGAGCGTGCGCTCCATGCCGCCCTCCTCCCGCTCGGGCGCACCAAAATCCACCACCCACACATCCACCCCAGCGTCCGTGAGGCGGTGCACCGCGCTCAGCTCCGGCGACACGTCGTAGATCTCGGCGGTCAACATCAGCGGCGGCACGAGCAGCAGCGTGGGCCGACGGCGCGCAGCGCCCTGTCCGCTGCTCACGCCGTCCGCGCCGCGGGTGTCGCCCGCGCGGTCCGCGCCGCCCGCGCTTGGCGCACCGTAGTGGCGGAGCTTGAACACGCGCTCGCGGTAGAGCACCTCATAAGGCTCGCCCTCCCGCGCGCTCAGCCTGCCTAGGCGCAGCACCTCCATCGCGTTCTGAGCGCCCATGCTCAGGCGCCGCACCGCCCCCTCAGGTCGCCTCTTCCGTTTGCTCGCCATCCCGCTCCTAGCTCCTCGCGCCGCTCCCTCACTGTCCGTACATCTGACTAGTCGCTGCCAGCGCGCCGTATCTGCCGCTAGCCTGCTACCGAGCTCCCTTCGGAGCTCAGCGGCGCCCAGTGAAGCCCATCATCTGCTGCACCGCCGCCTCACTCGCCTCCTCGATCTCCTCCGACTGTGAGAGCTCATCCGCGCAGTCTTCGCACAGCCGCTTGCTCTTCGCTCCCTGCTTCACGCGCACTAGCTCGTCCGCCTCTTCCCCACACGCGCTGCACTTCGCCATCTCGTCTCCTCTTTATCGCCATCATCGCCGCGCCTTCGCGCCAGCCGAACCATACACCGCTCGTGGGGCTCGCGAGCCTCGGCGGCGGGCAGCGTCGGGGTCCAAGGTGACCTGGATGTGACCGTCGCGAGCACCGTCGCACGGCGCCACCCGGGGCTCCCGCGCGGCGCCTTCCCGACGCCACCGAGCGCCATGCCAAACCCCCCGAGCCCGAGCCCGAGAAGGAACCTGGGGAGGCTCTGACAGAGCTAGGGTCACGACGTCGGTCAAGGCGCCGATACAGAAGGAACCTGGGAAGAACCTGAGGAGGAGCACGCTCGATCTCCGAGTCACCTGAGCTCAACCAATTCTGGCCGAGTGGACGGTTTATGCTAGCGTCTGCGGTCAGGTAGCTGACAGAGGAGGCACCATGGGACTCTTCAAGCGAGGCAGCACCAAGCTCACCTACGGCATGTTCGACCTCGCGCGCGACGCGACCGAGGCCAAGCGGCTCCACACCTGCGAGCGCATCTACCACAAGGGGCAGGTGCTGGCATGGGACGGTAAGGAGCTCTTACCGGAGCTGCTGGCCAAGCATCGCGGCGTCCACGTGGCGCCGGAGAAGCGGCACGCGCTCAAGCGGGTGTTCGCCATCATCCTGTGGGGCGAGCTTGCCGCGTGGAAAATATCGGCGCAGCTGGCGGACGGCCTGGTGCCGCTCGAGGCGAAGATGGCGGCTACCAGCCAGGCCTTCGACGAGGCGCGCCACTTCTACACCATGTACGATTACCTGACGGAGCTGGGCTACGTCCCTGAGCGGCTCGACCCCGCGCCGGAGGCGCTGCTCAACCACGTGCTGGAGACGGACGACCTCGCCGCCAAGCTGCTCGGGATGCAGCTCTTGATCGAGACCATCGCGCTCGCCATCTTCCAGGAGGTGCGCGAGGCGAACGTGGACCCGGTGCTCAGCGAGCTGATGAAGTATTTCGAGCGCGACGAGGCGCGCCACGTGGCGCTCGGCGTGCAGTACCTGCCCTCCTTGTTCCGCGACATGAGCCGCGCCGAGCTGATCAAGCTGAGCCTGTTTCAAGCCAAGCTCGTCGGCTACGCGCTGTGGGAGAACAAGGTGCTCGAGCCTGACTTCAAGCAGCTGGGCATCAACCCGCGGCGGATCTTGGATCGCGCCCGCGCCAAGCAAATGGCCGCGGTGCGTGAGGCCTGGCGCACCCTGGGGTGGGATGTGGATTCACAGCGCGGCGTGGTGATGCCGCTGATCGGCGCCACGGTGGAGCTGATGTTCCCCACGGAGCGCACCCGGGGGAGCCGCCGGGCGCGCCTGGGCGCCGCTTGGGACGCGCTGACGAAGCCGCTCGAGACGGATCCCAACGCGCTGGACATTCACGACACGCACCGCATCCGCACGGCGCGGGGCGAGGTGGTGGAGGGCGCCGTCACGGACAGCGCGGCGAGCGAGCCAGCGCGAGCCGCGGCCAACTGACCCCCAGCGCGGCCCAGCGACCGCGCGCCGGGGGCTCGTGCTCAGCGCCCACGGCGCCGACCTCCGCTCAGCCTCGACGGCCTGTTTGCGTACGGCAACCGCCCCCACGGGGTCGTGCTAGCCTCGCGCCATGCCCGCCCTCGCGGATCACACCTGCGTCGTCACCGGCGCCAACACCGGCATCGGCCTGGCCACCGCCAAGGAGCTCGCGGCGCTCGGCGCGCACGTGGTCTTGGCCTGCCGCAGTCGCCCCAAGACGGAGGCCGCGATGGATGAAATCCGCGCGGCAACTCCCAAGGCGCGGCTCTCCTTCCTGGAGCTCGATCTCGCGGAGCTGAGCGCCGTGCGGCGCGCCGCGGATGAGCTGCTGCGCGAGCACCCCAGCGTGGATCTCCTCATCAACAACGCGGGCTTGGCGGGGCAACGCGGGGAGACGAAGGACGGCTTCGAGCTGGCCTTCGGCGTGAATCACCTGGGGCACTACCTGTTCACGCGGCTCGTGCTGGACGCGGTGTCAGCGAGCCCGGCGCCGCGCATCGTGCACGTCTCCAGCAACTCCCACTACAGCGCCAAGGGCATCGACTTCGAGGCCGTGCGGCGCCCCACGAAGACGGTCACGGGCCTCAAGGAGTACGGCGTGAGCAAGCTGTGCAACGTGCTGTTCAGCGCCGAGCTCACGCGCGTGCTCGGCAAGGACAGCCCCATCAAGAACTACTCGCTCCACCCCGGCGCCGTCGCGAGCGACGTGTGGCGGCGCATCCCGTGGCCCGTCCGCCCCATCATGAAGCGCTTCATGCTCACCAACGAGGAAGGCGCGCGGACCACGCTCCACTGCGCCACCTCGAGCGAAGCCGCGAGCCAAACCGGCCTCTACTACGACGACTGCAAGGTGCGCCGCCCCAGCCGCGCCGCGCAAGACGAGGCGCTCGCCGCCGAGCTATGGGCGAAGAGCGCCGAGTGGGTGGGGCTGGATCCTTAGAGGCGGCGCTCGCCGCCCGAGCGGTGGGCGAAGAGCGCCGAGTGCATCCTTGGAGGTCGAGCGCTCCCGGGCCCGGGCTCACAGCAGGGTGTAGACGATGCTCACCGTGGTGATGGTGTCGAGTTCCTCCTTGCCGGGGAGCGGCGCGGAGTCGTAGCGCTCGGTGAAGCCGAAGGCGATGGCGAGGTTGTTGGCTACCTTGGCGCTCAGCTCGGCGACGCCGTTGATGCGTCGGATGTCCGTGTCGCTGAGGCCCTGCATGAACTCCACGCCGAGCGAGAGCTTGGAGGAGTCGTTGAAGGCGTACTCGAAGCCGAGGAAGAGGCGCCCGGAGTGCACCACCTCCGTGTCGTCGAGGCGCTCGACCACGTTGCCGTCAGCGTCCCTGATGTCGAGGGAGTCGGAGCGCCGGAGGTCGAACAGGAAATCGTAGCCAATCTCGGTCCAGAGCAGCGTCGTCTTCTCATTGATGAAGTAGTAGCCCACGCCGGGGTCGACGCGGCCCCGCAGGTTGAGGCCTTGAAAGCGGTCGCGGCGCCCTTGCGCCGAGAGGAACAGCGTGAAGTCGCCGAGGAAGCGATCATAACGCGCGGTGCCTTGGAAGTTCTCCACGTTGGTCTCGAGATCCTCCTCCGGGCCGGCCGCCGCGCGGCCGTAGTTGACCGCCGCCGCGGCGGAGAACTGGTTGTCACTGCGGCGGAGACGGAACTTGGAGTTGGCGGTGCCCGCCATCAAGCGCGCGTTGCCCGTCGACATCAGGCCACCCGCTGACACGCTCAGCTCCGTGGCGTCCTTCTCTTCACCCGGCGCGACCAAGGTCGCGGCCTTCTCATCGGTCAGGTCGGTGGCGCCGCCGGTGACCTTCTTGTCCTCCGTCGCGCTCTCGGGGACTTGCGCGAGCGCCGTGGATGACATGAGGCAGGTACCGGCCACGAGGGCGAGACGTCGAAGCATTGGAAACTCCAGATTCTGAAGGGTGAGTGACTGAAGGGGGTGGCGGGCGCATCAGCGGCGCCGACCCACGCTGAGCAAGTCCTGTGCCGCAAATCGAGGCGCTCCAGGGCTCGCGACGCGAGTCTAGAACGGGCGCCCTACCGTCGAGAAATAAGCCGCGAAGCAGCGCCTTGGCAGAACACGCCAGCGGGCCGGCCGGCGCGCTCCGAGTCGCCACACTGTCGACTCCAACCCACATCACACGACAAGCGACGCACCCATCGCGCAGCATCGACACCCCCATCGACGGATGACGAGCCCGAGCGCCGCGCCCTGGAGAGGATCAGGTGCCGTCGTTTCGGCGTGGAATATCTCCTCAGCGCGCCACGAGGCTCGAGCTGAAGATCTGCGGGGCCACCTTCGCGAGCTGTGTCTTGGAGCGCCCCGAGAGCAGCCCCGGCTGCACCAGCGGCTGCCCCACGAGCGAGGCGTCCGTGCTCAGCTGCCCGGACGCCTCCACTCGGTAAGCCTGAGTGACTTTACCGAGCTTCGGATCGGCGCAGTAGAGCACCAGATCGTAGCGACCCTTGTTCTTGGTGTCGTAGTAGGCCCACGCCATGCCGCCACGGTTGAAGTAGGCGAACTCCAGGTCGAGCGTCTTGTCCTTCGCCGCCTGCGCGAGATCCACCTTGTTCTTGGCTTTGTTCGGGAAGCTGTTCTCGTCCAGGTCCAGCAGGTAACCGTCGCTCCCCTGACCACTCACCGCGATGACGGTCTTACTCGCGCCCTTGAAGTCGAGCCAAGCGAGCGCGTGACCGCGGTGGTCGCTCACTGGATCGGGCAGCGACGCCAAGCCGTCGTCCCCCTTCGCCGACATGATCTCCAGCATCCCGCGATCCACCATCTCGGCGAGCGGCGCCCGCACCGTGGGGTCCGTCATCAGCCCGGGGCGGATCACCTTGCGCCCCAGGTGCTCTGGCGCTGGCGTGCGCTCCCCTGAAGGCCCGACTCGCCACGCCTCGGCGGCCACGTACACCCGCACGCCCGGCGCGTGCAGCACCAGGTCGTGACGCCCGTCGTTGTCCGTGTCGTACCAGGCCCAGAGGTTCTCCCCTTGGCTCACCACGCTGAGCTCGAAGCCCGACTGCGCCTTCAGATCCTTCGCGGTCGGTTCCGCGGGGAGACGCGGCACCGCGTCGAGATCGGGATCCACCAGCATCCGCAGCGCGAAGGCGCTCTCCACCGTCACGCTGTCCTTGCGTCCGTCGAGGTTCAGGTCGCCGAGCGTCCCGCGCCCGGTGGTGGGGTGCGGCGTCGGGATGAGCGAGCTCTGCCCCTGACCGCGCTCCACCAGGGTGTCGACGAACACCGTCGGCGCCAACCGCATCAGCCGCGAGCGGAGCGCCGCGTCCTTGAACACGGACCAGCGCACGAGGCTCCCCGTGCGCTGCCCCTCGTCCCGCGTGAGCTCACCGGAGCGCGACACTTGGTAAGCCTGATCGACCACACCGTCGGCGCCGGCGTCGTAGAGCAAGAGATCGTAGCTGCCGTCCCCGTCGGTGTCGTACCAGGCGTAGCGGTTCGAGCCCACGCGCAGGAACGCGAGCTCGGCGTCGAAGCGCTTGTCGCGGTAGATGACGTCCACCGGCGGCAGCTCCGCCTCCCCCTTGAAGCTGTCCTCGTCGAGATCGAAGAACACCGCCTCGCTCTCCCGCGGGCAGAAGAGGCAGGGCTGACGGCCGCGCATCATCAGGGTGTCGACGCGCCCATCGAAGTCCACGTCCTCCACCTCGAGATCGCCGCCGCCCTCCTTCCAGGGATCGGGCAGCTGACGCGCGGCGACCTTCGGCAGCTCCGCCGTGAACTTCTTCACCTCGTCGAGGTGCACGTGGAAGCTGAGCAGCCCACCTGTCTTACCATCGCGATTGGAGAAGGCGTTCACGCCCACCAAATCGCCACGCTCGTCGAGCAGCGGGCCGCCGCTGTCGCCCGGCAAGATGCCGCAGCTCGTCTGGATCACCAGGCCCAGGTGCTGCTCGTCCAAGCGCTCCTTGAAGCGCTCGGCCACCTCTTTGTCCTCTTCACCGAAGCTGGCGAGGGTAGACAAATGCTCTGACAACTTACCCAGCGCCGCCACCTGCCCTGACTTGATCGCCCACAGCATGCCCGCGCCGGCGTGGCCCAGGGCCACCACGGGATCGCCAGGCGTCGGGCTCTGCTTCGCGAGCCGCATGTGAGGCAGCTTCGCGGGCGGCTTGGTCAGCCGAATGAGGGCGAGGTCGCGCAGCTTGTCCGCTTTGTAGACGACGGCCTCATACACCTCCTCGCGGCGCTCCATCCCGCCGCCCGCCGAGAGGTCGCCGAGCAGCACCTCCACCTTGGTGAGGAAGTCCTCCGACTTGCCGTCCGCCACCACGTGGTGATTGGTGAGGATCCACCCCGCGGGGTCGATGATGACGCCGCTGCCCATGCCGCCCGGCACCCGGATGATCACGGTGGCGGGCGCGGCGCTGCGGTAGAGCTCCTTGGCAGTCTTCGGCGGCGCTGAGCTCGAGCGCACCGAGTCCAAAGTGTCCGGCGCCAGGGCCCGAGCGGCGCGGCGCTCCACCAGCTTCTCGCTCCCGACGCGCCCCTTCACCCCCCGCTGAGCCGGGGCGCGCTCGGCGCTGCCCCCGCTCGACTCGCCTCCGCTCGGCGCCGGAGCACCCCGCGCGGGCTCCGCCGGCGCGGAGCCGCACCCCAGCATGAGCCACCCTGACACCAGCACGACCGTCGCTCTCGTCCGCATCGGTTCCTCCCTACTCATCCAGCCTGGCGCTCACGTCAGTGACACTGACCGCACCGCTCGCTGCTCATCGCCTTCTCTCGTCGCTCGCGCCCTGAGCGCATCGCATTCCTTCATGGAAACTTCTAGCCGCAGCTGCCATCCCCGAGGCACCGCTGCCCCGGCGCGCACAGCGCCCCGGAGCAGCTGCAGCGCCCCGCGGAGCATGCCCCGGGGCTGCCGGCATCACAGCTCGCGTCCGTGGTGCAGCCGCACTCGCTGGCGCTGCACGCGAAGCCGCTCGGGCAGGGGCGCGAGCACCCACCGCAGTGCGCCGCGCTCGTCCGCGGGTCGACGCAGCCGCCGGCGCTCTGACAGCACAGCTCATCAGGACCGCAGCCCGCGCTGCCCTCGCAGCTGCACACGTCCCCGCTCGACCCCACCACGCAGGCCTCGCCAGGCCGACACCCCACGCCGCCACACTCACACAGGCCCGTGATCGGCGAGCAAACCGGGTTCGTCCCCGAGTCCACCCGGCAACGCCCGGGGTTCCCCACGCAGCCGCACTCACCAGGCGTCACGGCCCCGCAGCGGAGGCTCCCCGCGGGGGACCCTTGCAAGGTGCAGTCGTTGCCGCAGCCGCCGCAGTGGTTGCTGTCGTCGCCCACCGGGGTCTCACAGCCATCGTCAGGCAAGCTGGCTACAGGGTTGATGCAGTTGCCGAGCCCGGGCTGGCAGGTGCTGTTGCAAGTGCCGCTCTGGCAGCTCAGCCCCACCACGCCCGAGTCCGAGCAGCGGCGACCGCACGCGCCACAGTTGAGCGGATCGCTCGCGACCGGGGTCTCACAGCCATCGTCCGGGAGGGGGGCCGCGGGGGTTTGGCAGTCCCCTAGCCCAGGCACGCAGACGGGCCGACACAGGCCCGCGCTGCAGCTCGTGGTGGCGGCGCCGCTCGCGCTACAGCTCCGGCCACAAGCGCCGCAGTGCGCCGGGTCACTCTGGAGGTCCGTCTCACAGCCATTGAGCGGGTCCCCATCGCAGTCCCCAGCGCCCGCAGCGCAGCTGGTGACGACGCACCGGCCGCCAGCACACCCCGCCACGGCTCCGGGGATGACGCACGAAAGGGCGCAAGCGCCGCAGTGCGCCGGATCATTCGTCAGGTCTTGTTCGCATCCATCGTCCGCCGCGGGGAAAGCGGGAGTGACACAATCACCAAAGCCAGCGCGGCAGTCGTGAGCGCACTCAGCGCCAGCACAGGTGGCGGTGTCGACGCCCGCCGTGGAGCAAGCGCGAGAGCAAGCACCGCAGTGGAGGGCGCTGCCGCGACTCAGGTCCACCTCACAGCCGTTCCCTGGGTCCCCATCGCAGTCGGCGAAGGGCGCGACGCAGCTCTCGATGACGCAGCGCGCGGCGTCACACTTCGCGATGGCGTTCGGCAGCTCGCAGCGATTGCCGCAGAAGCCGCAATGGTCATTGTCAATGACTAGATTCGTTTCACAGCCATCAAATGAGCTCTCGTTGCAGTCACCGCGGAACGCGCTGCAGGCCTTTTCTCCGCAGCTCCCGTCGCGACACACTGCTTGGGCGCCGGGCGTCGCGCTGCAAGCCTGACCACAACCGCCGCAGTGGCTCGGGTCGGCGCCAATACGCGCCTCACAGCCGTTCGATGGATCACCATCGCAATCCTGAAAGCCCACTTCGCAGCTGGCGACAGCGCACTCACCCGCCACGCAGGCGGCCACGCCATGGTTCACCACGCAAGCGCGACCACAAGCGCCGCAATTGGCAGGATCGCTAATCAGCGACACCTCACAACCGTCGGTACGGTCGAGGTTGCAATTGCCAAACCCGGCCGCACAACCCTCGAGGACACAGGCGCCCGCCTCACAGCGCGCGTTCATTCCAGGCGCGCAGGGCTCACAGCCCGCGCCGCAGCCAAACTGCGGATCATCCGTGGGCACACAGCGCCCATCACACCATTTCTCAGCAGCCGGACACTCGACATCTTCCCCAGCGTCCAGCCCGCCATCACCGGCCACTGCGCCGCTACCGGCGCTGCCCGCGATGCCGCCGCTGCCCGCGCTCCCTGAAGCACCCCCATTGCCGGCGGCGCCACCCGTCGCAGCGCTGCCCGCGCTCCCCGAGGCGCCCCCAACACCGCCGCTACCGCCGCTGCCCCCACTGGCGCCACCCCCAGGCCCTTCAGCGCCACCAGACGAACAGCCCAGCACACCGCTCAACGCCACGAGCCACGCACCCCACGGCGCCCACCCCCTCGCTCGACTCATCGACACGACCCCAGCTTTTACCACAGCCTGGGCCCCAGCTCCCGACAAGCGCCTGCCGGCCACACGCCCGAGAAGCCGCTGAGAGCCGCTCTGCTGATCCGGGCCGATATTTTCGGGTGCTCAGGGTTTGGGGTTGGACGGCACCGCGCTCGAATGAGGCGCGAGCCTAGCGCTCGAGCGCCACGGGCGCGGCCATGTGCGACTCGAACCGCCGGATCCCCACCCCGAGCGGCAACGCCCGCGAGCCCTCGAAGCCCGCCCAACCCGCGGCTGCCGCGCCCGATCCCTGCTGAAAATGCGTCACCTTTGCGATGCAGCCCGTGGCGCGGCTCCGCATCTTCGCGCGAAACAGCGTGGCCCCGCCCGCTGCGTGCTGCAGCGTGGCGAGCCGCCCCCCGACCTTCGCCGCCACCGGCGCCATCCGGTAACGAAGCTCGACGCGCGAGCCATCCTCGGCCTCCACGGTGACGCCTCGCGGCCCCTCCTGGAAGCGCGCCAGCGTCTTCGGTAACCCCCAAATCTCCCGACCGGCGCGCAGCGTGGTCTCGTCGTCCACGTACATCACCGCCACGAAGTAGCCGCGGTGGGTGCGCTGCTTCCCGCGGAAGCGCACCAGCGACGGCATCCAGATGAGCTCGTGGTACCGCAGCGCCGAAGGCTCCTCGTAGACCACGTAGCCGAGCAGCCCCTGGCAGCGACCCGCCACTGAGACGGGCTCCAGCCCGTCCGGCAGCTCGAACGAACGGGCGGGTACCCAGTGCGGGACGAACACCCCGCGCCCGTGCATCGTCCAGGGCGCCGGGGGGTAGCTCGGTGAGGCGTCAGTCACGAGGCCGGGTGTATCCGAACGCCGCCTCGACGCGAAGCCTCATCCGGCACGGCATGGGGCGACGGGCCGGCGACGCGCGACGGGGAGGCCGCTGGATCGGGCGACGGGCCGCGCTGTGGCACCAGACCGGGCGACGCCGACGGGAGGCGCCAGACCGGGCGACGGCCAGCTCGTGGTTGCCCCGCGGCACCACGCGGACCTACGGGCACATCCAAATAGATCGCTTATATGACTAAAAGCACCTCAGAGACCCCGCACTATCAGGCGCGACTCTTCAATAACTCCATGGATTTTGGGGGTTTGGCACCCCATTTTTGGCCGCCGAAGTGCTGCAATATTTGCATGTTGCATGCAAGTTGCGTATTCATGCAACTGAGAGGTCATGGGCTGGCTCCGCGAGCTAATGCATACGTCACTGCCGCCAATCGGCAGTTTTGGCGAGCTCGCGCGCCGCTCCCTGGCTCACCCGGGTTGGCCCACGGAGTCGCGTGCGAAGCAGCGCTCGCTGGCGACCATCTTGAGCAAGCTGGATCGAGATCAGGATCTCGAGTGGCTGACCGATCGCCCCGCGGTGCAGCGAGCGCTGGCCGAGGTGCTGGGGGTCCCCAGCCTCCCACTCCCGGCGCAGCCCAGCGTGTGGAACCCAGCCACCACCACCCACCTGCGCCTGCTCGACCTCCCCTACGCCCGGCCGCTCAACCTGCGGGAGGAGCCCCTACCGCCAGGCATCCCCTGGCTGCCGCAGCGGGTGGAGGCCTGGCGCGCGGTGTGGTGGCTCGCTCCGTCCGGCGCGGGTCGCACCCTGACCGGCAGCTGGCTCGCGGCGCGCGGCCTCGCCCGCTTCAGTCAAGCGCGCACCTGGCCCGAGCTCGTGCTCGACGCGATCGAGCCAGGGCCGCTCTTCGTCGAGCTCCAGGTGCCCTCGAGCGAAGAACCGGCGCCGCGGGAGCGGCTCTGCATCGCAGCCCCCTTCCCGCCCAGCGCGCCGGGGTGGACCCTGGTGCGCTCCCCGCCGGTCACCGCCGTGCTCCACGACGTAGTCGCTTGGGTCCGCGCGCGGCTCCCGGAGGACAGCACGCTGAGCCCCACCCGCGCCGCGCGCTGGCTCGAGTCGACACCGCGCGCCACGGGCGCCCTCGACAGCTTGGGCACCGCACTGGGCCTCCTGGGCTTCGCCGACGAGGTGGGCCTCGATCAGGTGGAGCCGCTCGGGCTCCAGCAGCTGGTGGCCGCCTGCATCAAATTCCGCGCGGCAACGATGCAGGGCGACGGCCGCCTCCTGAAGGAGCGCGGCGCGGAGCTCCTGGTCGCCCTCGTCACCGAGGTGCTGGCCGAGTCGGAGCTGCCGCTCGACACCTCGAGGACGGAGGACGAGTGGCTCGCGCTGGTGCCGAGCGCCTTCGCGGGAGAAGTGGACGAGGCTTGGGTGAAGGACTCGCTCCAACGCGCGTTCAGCGAGCTCTCGCGGCGGGAGATCGAGCGCGTCACTCAGCAGCTCCCGCCGGGGCCGTTCCGAGCGGTGCGCGCGCTGCGCGCGGGTAGCCTGCTCCGCCCCACGGCGCTCTCGGGCCAGACGGCGCTCTCGGGCCAGCACGCGCTGGCGCCGCGCTGGGTCGCCAGCGCCGCGCGCCAGCTCAGCTTGAAGGCGCTGTTCTCGCGCACCGCGCACGAGTGGGGCGAAGCGCTCCTGAACCCCGCCGCCTCGGTGCTCGCGCTCGGCGAGCTCGCGCGGCGCCTGACCGCGGACGCCGAGCGCTTCACGGAGCAGCTGCTCGATCTCGAAGGCACCACGGCCCCAGCCTACGCCGCCGCGGTGGAGGCCACGGTGCGCCTGCTCGGCGCGCACCCGGCGCTGCTCGGCGAGCTGGGTCGCGACCTCGCGGAGGCGCTGTTCAGCGAGCAAAAGAGCCTCGCGCTGACGCTACCGGGGCGCGCCCCCGCGCCGCGCGTCGACTACCCCGAGTGGCTCGCGGAGTCCGAGCCGCTACTCGCCGCGGGCGCGTGGCGGCTCGCCGCCTGTCACCTGGAGCAAGCCGCTGCGCCGCTTCGTCAGGTTCCTTGGTCACTCCGCAGCGCGGGCAACGACGAGCTGGGCGAGCTCGCGAGCTTCCTCGACGCCGCCGGCGACGACGAGCTCATCGAGCGGGCGCTGGCGCTGCTCGCGCGCTGGCCCATCGAGCCACAGACGCACCCCTTGGTGCTGTCGGCGCGCGCCGTCGCGAGCTTCCGTGATGGCTCGCTCACGCCGCTCTCCTCCTGGCCTCCGAGCCTGCCGCGCTACGCCCTCGCCGCGCTCAGCGCCAGCGAGCGCCCCGCCTTCGCGAACGCGCTGAGCCGAATGATTCGTGAGACGAGCTACCCACCGGAGGGCGTGCGTTGGTTCACGGTGCCGCGCGCCACCCAGAGCTCCGCCCAGGGCCACGCGAGCGCACGAGACCATGACCCTTCGCTCGGCCAAGAATATCCTCGAGGAAATCATGCGACACCTGCAGCCCCCGAGCGCGTCACGAGCGCATCACGGACGCACCCCGCGCCGAGCCTCTGGCCGCTCCTCAGCGGGGAGGAGGGCTTGGCGTGGCTCCTGTGCCCCGCGCAGCTGGCGCCCGATCGCGCGCCACCGTGGACCGCGCTGAGCGCCGCCACCTGGTCCGCCTCCGCAGCGCACTGGCTCACTCAGAGCACGACGGGCAGCTGGCTGTCAGACCCTGAGTGGCTCGAGCACCTGCCCGCAGCGGCGGCGCTCGAGGCCTCGAGCGCGCTCTCCAACGCGCCGCCAGATGAGTCAGTGCCGCATGAAGCCGCGCGCCTGTGGCCACGGCAGGTGCTCGAGCGGCTCTGGCGCGCCGAGCCCGCGGCGACGGCGCTCGCGCTGACCTCGTTGTTGTCGTTGCGAGGCGCGCCGCGGGCTGCCCAGCGGGCGCGCGCGAAGCGCGCCGGCGCGCTGCTTCAGAGTCAGCCAGCGCGCTCAGAGCTGAGCGTGCTGAGTGACGTGGAGCGCGCCCTCTCCGAGTGCGAAGGCGACGACCAGCTGCTCGCGCCGCTGCTTCAGTACCTCGCGCTGCGCGTGAAGCGCCGCGCGCCCGACTGGCGCCAAGCGTACACCCTGCTCGACCAAGCAGCGGCGCGCCGCGCCCGCACGGAGCCAAGCCAGCGCCGCTAGCCGCAGCCACCCGCCGCTCACACCGCGGTGCCGTCTAACCGGCTCTTCGACGCCACTCGAAGCAAGCGGAGCTCTTCAAGGACGCACGGATCCGCTCATGAGGTCGACGACCGTGGTCACAGCGCCGCACGGAGCAAGAACAGCGTCCGTTGGAGACTCACACAGGCATCAGGAGGGAGTGCACCCCCAACAAAAGAACGCTCTCCCCCAACGCGCGACAGGCGCACTTACGCCGCACCCTGACACCCGCGGCGCGCCGCACTACACGGCGCTCCAACGCGGCGTTATAGAGCCCGCATGCGCGCCTTTCAGATCGAGCGGTTCCATGACGATGGACTGCGCCTCGTTTCAGAGTGCGAAGCCCCGAGCCCCGGCCCTGGTGAGGTCAGGCTCCGTGTCCATGCCGTCTCGCTGAACTACCGCGATCTGCTGGTGCTGAAGGGCAGCTACGCCCCCAAGCAGCCGCTGCCGCTGGTGCCGCTCTCGGACGCGGTGGGCGTGGTGGAGGCGCTCGGTGAGGGCGTGACTCGCGTGGCGATCGGGGATCGCGTGTGCCCCAGCTTCGCGCAGGCGTGGATCAGCGGGGAGCCCACCAAGGCGCGGCTGCGGTCGACGCTCGGTTCGCCCCTCAGCGGCGTGCTGGCGGAGCAGATCCTGGTTTCAGCAGAGAGCCTGACGGCCGTCGCCGCGGGGCTCAGCGATGAAGAGGCCGCGTGCCTCCCCTGCGCGGGGGTCACCGCCTACAACGCGCTAGTCAGCTTGGGAGACCTTCAACGAGGCGACTCCGTGCTGGTGCAGGGCAGCGGCGGCGTGAGCCTGTTCGCGTTGCAGATCGCCAAGGCCCTCGGCGCCCGCGTGATCGCGACCAGCAGCAGTCAGGAGAAGCTCGCGCGCTTGCGAGCGCTGGGCGCGGACCACGTGATCCATTACCGCGAGGATCCGAGCTGGGGCGGCACGGCGCGGCGCCTCGCTGGTGGTGAAGGCGTCGATCACGTGGTGGAGGTGGGCGGCGCGGGCACCCTCGCGGAGTCGCTGCGCGCGGTGCGTTCGGGCGGCGTGGTGTCGATCATCGGCGTGCTGGGCGGCGCCGCGGCGGAGCTCTCGCTGCTCCCGGTGATGATGAATCAGGTGCGGCTCCAGGGGGTGATGGTGGGCCCCCGCGTGGCCTTGGACGCGCTGATGAGCCTCGTGGAAAAAGCCTCACTCGCGCCGGTCGTGGACCGCGTTTTTCCTTTTGAAGAGGCGCCCGCCGCGTTCCAGCACCTGCGCTCGGGACAGCACTTCGGGAAGGTGGTGATTCGGGTGGCGCCGGCTAGCTGACGAAGGCGCGCTTCCGGGCGCGGGTTTTGGGGGTTTGGCGAGGCGCTCACGACGGCTGCGGCGACCAGACCCATCGCACAGCGACGCCTGGCGCCGCGCTGCCCGCCGAACGGCAGATTCGGTGTAAGCGCCCCCGGGAGGAGGCGTTTCGCCGCCCATGTCTCGACGCCTCCACCTCCGCACCCCGCTCTCCCTCGTCACCCTCTCGCTCTTGGCCGCCTGCGCCGGGAGCTCGCCGCCAGCCCCAGCTTCCAGCGCGGCCCGCTACGACGCCGAGCCGACGCCCGCCTCTCCCGGTGTGTCCGAGGAGGCAGACGGCGCCTACGCCGGTGAAGCCACGGGCGGTGAGCCGATGGATGACGAGGCGATGGCGGCAGAGGCGCGGGACGAAGCGCGGGAAGCGGCGCCACCCCCAGCCTCAGCCCCCATGGCCTCGAGCGGCGCCTCCAAGGCGGGACCCGCTGCTGAGTACGCCCCGCGGCGCCGCAGCGGTGGAGCCGTCGGCGGGCGACCCGGCGAGGTGGCGGTGGCCTCCTCCGGGGTGCGCGCGGGTGAGTGGGACGACAACGCGAACTACCAAGAGTTCAAGCGCTGGCTCGGCACTCAAGATCACCTCGGCTACCTGCGGATGGACGTCGAGCAGCGGCGCTTCATGGTCGTCACCGACAGCCAGGGTCGCGCGGTCCCCGGTTGTAAGGTCACCGTGCGCGACGCCGCGCAAAGGAGCGTTACCCTGACGACTCAGACCAGCGGCCGCGCGCTGCTCTTCCCCCGCGCCGAAGGGCTCCGCGGCGACACGCTCACGGCGGACGCGAACTGCCAGGGCGCTCAGGCCAGCGCGCGCTTCCAGCTCGGGGCGATGGACGCCGCCGTGCCGCTGCGCCTGAACAAGGCACGCTCACTGCCCACCCGACGCACCATCGATCTCGCCTTCATCCTCGACACCACGGGCTCCATGTCGGAGGAGATCGCGAGCATCAAGGACACCATCCGCGCGGTGTCGAGCCAGCTCGACACCGGCAACGTGGACGTGCGGATCGCGATGGTCGCGTTCAAGGACGTGGGCGACGAGTACGTCACCCAGGTGCACCCGTTCACGCGAGATCTGCATGGCTTCGCGCGGCGCGTGCAGGGGATTCAAGCGAGCGGCGGCGGCGACACGCCGGAGGCGGTGAACGAGGCGCTCGAGAGCACGCTCACCAAGCTCGACTGGCAGGCGAGCAGCGTCGGTCGCTTCGCCTTCCTCGTCGGCGACGCGCCGCCCCAGTTCGGGCGCCAGGGCGCGAGCTACACCCGCAGCATGCAGCTCGCGAACCACAAGGGCGTGCAGATCTTCACCATCGCCGCGAGCGGGATGGACGGGCTAGGGCAGGTGGTGTGGCGCCAAATCGCTCAGTACACCGGCGGCTCCAATATGTTCGTGCTGCGCGGCGGCGCCGGGCCGCAGTCCACCGGCGCAGGCGACGCGAAGAGCAGCTGCGGCGGCACCCACACCAACTACTCGAGCGGCAACCTGGACGCGCTCATCGTCCAGAAGGTGCAGCGGGAGCTGCGCGCGCTGGACGCGGACCCCATGCGCATCGCCGGGCTAGGCCAGGACGAGCGCGCCAAGCCCTGCGCCGAGCGCCTCGTGGTGGCGGAGTGAGGGGCAGCCGTCAGGCAACCTGCTCTTGACGCCCCTCGACGATGGCTCCGTCCACCGTCATCGCGCGCACCACGCCCAAGTCGGCATGCACACTGACGAACGGCACGCGCCAAGACTCACGCCACACCGAGCGCCACTCCGAGCCGGGCGCCGCCATCTGCAGCCATAGCTGACCGGGGCTCGCCGCGAAGGCGCGGCCCCCGGCGTCGAGCGCCACCGCGGAGAGATCGGGCGACCCCGGCACGGTGCTGACCCACGGCTCGTCATCCACCACTCGCGCCGTGCTCCCACTCGCGCCGACCACCACCCCGACGCCCGTCTCCACCACGCCGGAAGCATCGAGGTAAGCGCGCACCTTCGGGAGGCGCTCCTTGTGGATCTCCCACAGCGTGGGCTGATAGCGCACCGCGAACCCTGAGCCGTCCTTGGCGCGCCCCACCACCAGCCACTCCTCCGGCCCGATGCGCGCCAGCGCGTTCACGCTGTCCGCTCGCGACAGCTGCGCCGGCTTCAGCCAGTGCCCACCGGCGATGGCGTAGAGCAGCGGCGGCTCCCCCGCGCGCTCGGCGACGAGCACCGCTAGATCATTCATGTCGCCGCTCGCGTGGGTGAAGCTCGCGCGCGGATCCGGGCCCTTGAGCACGCTGCCGATGCCGCGCGCCGAGTATTCGCAGATGGTGGCTTGGTCCCCCCCCACGAGCCAGCGCCCCGCGCCGACGCGCTGCACGAAGCGCACCCCATCGCGCAGCGGGAGCGCCTCGTTCGCGGCGCGCTCCCAGCCGGTGCCGTTCCAGAACTCGAGGCCATCGCCGCTCGCCACCAGGCAGCGACCATCACCATCCCACGCCACCGAGCGCACCACGCGATCAGCGCCTGGCTCGCAGCGCACGATGAACTGATAGCCCTTGAACAGCGTCTGCGGTTCGTCAGTGGAGATGCTCTTCAGCCGCCGCGCCGTGGTGCGCTGGCTCACCGCGGAGTCGCCGCGGAGCGCAGGCGCCAGCATGGCCACGAAGGCGCTCCCGGTGGGCGGCCGCAGGCGCGGGTCGTGGCTCGTCGCGCGCGCGAGCAGCTCGTCGATGCTGAGGCAGGCGCTCGGGCGCTCCGCCAGCTCCGGCGCCAGGTTCTTGCTCTCGGTGATGCTGCGGCGCTTCTCGGAGCGCGCCGCCAGCACCGCCTCGAGCGGCGTATCCGAGGGGAAATAGTCTTCCCCCGTGAGCATGCGGAAGGTCACCGCCGCCAGGCTGAAGATGTCGCTCTGGTTGCCCACCAGCTCCGGGGCCATCTCCACCTGCTCCGGCGCGGCGTAGCCCGGCGTGCCGAGCGGCACCACGCCGAAGGTGTGGTTATTGGCGCCCGCGGGGCGCGCGATGCCAAAGTCAGCTATCTTGAAGATCTCGTCGCGCCCGAAGCCGCAGCACAGCACGTTGGCCGGCGTGATGTCGCGGTGCACCACGCCCACCGCGTGGATCGCGTCGAGGCCAATCGCCAAGCACTCCACCGCGTGCCGCGCGCGCAGCGGATCGAACGCAAAGCCGGTGCGCACCACGGAGTAGTGCACGCGCTCGTGCAGCGTGGTCCCCTCCGCGCCGCCCCCCACGTACTCCAGCGCGAGCCACGGCAACTCGAGCGGCGCCCCCTTGAACTCCACCCAGCTGCTGCCGGTCTCGATCAAGCGCACCACGAAGGGCGTAGGGGGCACCGTCTCGTTCAAGCGCCCGAGCGCGACGGCCTCCTTCAGCACAATCAGGTTCCCTGTCCGCGCCGACTGCCGCATCACGAACGGCCGCATCACCTTCACCACCACGGGCGCCGCGCCCTGCGCCGTGCGGCGCACCGCGAGGAAGGCGATCGACATCCCGCCCGCGCCGATCCGCCGCGTCAGCGTGAGGGTGGTGCCACGAAACGCGGTGCTCTCGAGTGTCTCCCCCTCGAAACAGCTGAGCACATCGTCGTCCGCCGGGACGGTGCGCTGAGAGGCCGGCGATTTCACCGACCGCGAGCCTACATGATTCACCCTGGCGAGCAATCGGCGCGAGGATCGGCCCCTACTTATCCGTGCGGGCGCAGCGGATCTTGCCGTCGCTGTCGTCACACAGCTCGCCCTTCGCGCAGCTCTCGCTGAGCGCAAAGCGAGCGGCGCGGCAAGTGACGATGCCGAGCTGGTCGGCGCTGCACGCGTGCTTGCCTTCCATATCCTTGGGGCAAGGATCGTCCGCCGCGGCGCGCGCCAAATCACAGCTGAGCTGACCACCGCTGGTGCTGCAGCCCTTACTGCCGCGGCAATGCAGCTCCACCTTCATCTGCCCGTCTTGGCAGGAGAGCAGCTGCGTCCCGGCGAGGTTACAGGCCTTGAGCCCCGTGTCGCGACAGCGGTCCCCCGCCTGCGCCACCGCGCGATCACAGCGCGCCGCGCAGCCGCCAGGACCACAGGGCTCCTCCAAGGTGCAGCCGGCGGGACCGCGGCACGGCTCCGCGACGAACGCACCCTCGAAGCACACGAGCTGCGCGCGCCCATCGGCGCTGCAGGTGGACGCTCCCTGCTCGTCGCGACTGCACGCGTCCCCCGCTTGATTCCCGCGGAGGTCGCAGCGCACGCCCTCCTCCACCCAGCAGCCCTTCTCCCCACGACACGGCGCCGCGATCATCCGCCCCTCGGAGCAGATGAGCTGCGTCTTCTCATCCAGGCACCGCGACTCCCCCACCTCGCAGCGGCTACCCACCTCCGGCTTGCACCCGAAGGTGAATGAAGCCGCCAGCAGGAGCCAAGCGCTCCTGGGCCACACAGGGGATGTGCTCATCGCTTACCTCTAGCCCACCCGTGCCCCCACTGAAAAGCGGGACCCGCGCCGCCGCCGGTGCGAGGCCTACCAACGAAACGAGGGCGACGCTCGCGCGCCGCCCTCTCTCGTCAGCTCAGCGTATGACTTCAGGCGACGCGACGACGACGCGCCACCACCAGCGCCCCGAGCGCGCCCAGCGCCAGGAGGCCAAGCCCCGCGTCGCCACCCGGCGTCGCCGGGCGCGTGGCGCAGCTCGCGCTGGCCTCCGCCTCCGCCGAGCACTCGGCGGAGCCGCTGCCGCTGCTGCACGAGCCGCTGGCGCTCGCGTCCACCGTGATGTTGAGCTGCGCCTTCAGCGCCGCGATGCACTCGTTCAGGTTGCCGCCGTGGTCCACGTACTGACCATCACAGAACAGCGCGCCCTCCGGCTTGGTGCACGCGGCCTCACAGCCACCCTCCAGCCGTGCCTGGCACGAGGCGCGCCCCGAGCCTTGACAGGTTGCCTGACAAGAGGCGTTGGCGCGCGCCTCACAGGAGCCCTGACAGCTCGCCGCGCACTTCGCCTCACAGCTCGCGGAGGCGTTCGGGTCCACGTTGCAAGAGCCCTCGCACTCCACGCTGGCGGTGGCCTTGCAGCTCGCGCGGCACTCGTTCCTCTCCTGGTCCGTGCCGGCGCTGCACTGCGCGGAGCAGTCCGCGTCGGCCCGCGCCTCACAGCTCCCCTGGCACTCGAAGCTCGGTGGATCCACCTCGCACTGTCCGTTGCAGGTCGCCTCGCAGCTGCCGGTGCACTCGACGTCAGCGCTGATGTTGCACTCGCCAGCGCACTCCACGGCCAGCTCCGCGGAGCACGCCGCGGTGAAGTTGATGGGCTCGCAGCGCGCGGTGCAGCCACCCTCGACCTCCACCTTGCACTGGGCGTTGGCCTCGACGTTGATGTTGCCGCAGGCCTCGACGCCAGCCTGTGCAGGCGCTGCCATGAACAGGGGTACAGCCAGGGCGGCAGCGGCGAACAGAGATGTCAGCTTCATGGGGATGCTCCTCGGTAAGTCAGGTTCAAGAGACTTGGACGGTGAGGCGGTTTACGCGAGCCACGGGCTCAGACTTCCCGCACCTCCGGGTTCAAGACCTGACCCGGAGCCTCGGCCCAGTATGACCGAGCTTGCTCGCGGCGTCACTTCGCCTGGCGGCGCCAACCTGAGGCGGCCGCTCTGCGCTCGCGCGGCGCGTTTTACGGGGGGAAGCCCCACCGAAGGACCGCAGCGCGCTGCCAAACCCCCAACCCGAGCCCCTTGCCCGGCTGATCCTCGGGGGCACGGGCGTCACAAAGGAGCGGCCCCTCTTCGTCTTGCCAGATGATCTTGGGGGACGGGTCAACGGGCGAAGGGCCAACCGGGACCGGCGTCCGACTCGAAGTGCTCGAGCCAGCGGGCGCGCTGGGCGGCTGGGTCCTTGACCCAGGTCTGCTCGTGACCGACGCCGAAGGCCTCCGGGTCCGCGTCGCGAGGATCCCAACTGAACACGTAATCTGACTTTTCCAGTCGCGGCAAGAGCCGCCTCAGCGCGCGCAGGGTGTGCTTGGCCTGGATGTGGAACAGCACCACCGCGCCGGGCCGCGCCCCGCGCAGCACGCGATTCGTGATCTCCCCTGCCGAGATCTCCTCCCAGTCGCGGGTGTCCACGTCCCACAAGAAGAGCTCGTAGCCGAGCTCCTCCGCCACGCGGCGCACCCGCGGGTCGTAGGCCATCATCGGCGGCCGGAACAAGTGGCACTGGCCGTGCCCCGCGCCGAGCTCGATCTCGCGACGCAGCGCCGCCTCGCTCAGCGCGGTGAGGTTGGGGTGGGTGTGGCTGTGGTTGCACACGCGGTGACCCGCCGCCTCCACCTCCGCCACCCAGCGCGGGTAGCGCTTCAGGTTTTGCCCCGTGGGGAAGAACAGCGCCTTGGCGCGGTGACGCGCGAGGAGCTTCAGCAGGCGCCGCGTGCGCGCCTCGCCGCGCGGCCCGTCATCGAAGCTCAAGATGAGGTTGCCCCCGCGACCCTGGACCACCTCACGCGGCGCTGGGAATACCGTGCGGAAAGACCAATCCACCGCGTGGAGCGCCTCGCCATTCGTCAATTGGCCTGACACTCGCAGCTGGTAGGTGGTGCCCGGGCGGAGCGACTCCTTCGGCGTCATGCTGAGCCGCGTCGGCGACGGCCAACCGAAGCTGAGCGTAACGGGCGGCACCGAGGTCACCTCCACGCTCGCACGGTCGACAGGAGAACTGAATATCACCTCGATGGTGGTGTCGAGCCGCGCCCCGGCGCCCATCGGGCTCGCCCAGGACACCGCCGCGCGGCCGTCGCCCGGAGCGAGCTTCGGCGAGGCGGGGGGTGCTCCATCAGCATCACTGACTGCATCGCCCTGCGCCACGAACGAGCCGGGTGAGCCAGGCGCTGTAGATGGGCTGGGCGCTGTAGATGGGCTGGGCGCTGTAGATGGGCTGGGCGCTGTAGATGGGCTGAGCGCCGCGCTGGGCGGCGCAGCAGGATCTGTCACAGCAGCTGATGAAGCCGAAGGTTCGAGGACGGGGGGTTGGGGCGCGCCACCGGGCGCCGTGCGCGCGTCGTCACAGGCAGTCAGGAGCGCGATCCAGATGCCGGCGCACGCGGCTATCCACCTCCCCGGCGCCAAGCCGAAGCGCGCCCTACTGCACCGCAGCGGCTCGACATCGCGCTCCAACCGGCGCTCGGAGCTGTCCCGCGGCACCGGGCGATGATAGCGTTCCGGGGTGAGGCGTGCAGCCTGGGTGCCACCGTCAGTGCGCGCTTGGCTGGCGTGCAGCGCGCTGGTCGCTTGGGCGGGCTGCGACGAGGCCTCCACCAACGCCCGCACGGCGCCAGAGCCTGCGGGGGGCGTCGAGAGCGCGAGCCCAGCTAGCTCAGCGACCGGCGCAGCCGACTCCGCCCCGCGCTCAGCCGACTCCGCTCACCTCAGTGACGCGAAGCGAAGCGAGCCCACCGCGGGGCCAGCTCCGAGCAGCGCGAGCACCCAAGGCGCCAACGCCGACCCCCAAGCGCCCGGCGAACCGGCCGATCCTCCCCCGCCGCTTCCGCGCGGTCGCATCCCCAGCAAGCTCACCCGCGAGCCACCGACGCCGCTCGATGGAGCGCCGCCGCGAGGCCCCATCGACGTCGGCTTGGACGGCGCCTGGCTGCGCCGCATGGCGGGCGGCGCCATCACCCGCGTGACGGAGAACCAGGGCGGCTCCACCGTCACCATCCGGCTCACCTTCGAAGACGGCGCGCGCGCCGTGCTCAAGGCGGACCAAACGCGCTCGGCGACCAATTACCGTAGCGAAATAGCGGCCTATCACGTGGACCGACTGCTCGGCTTCGGTCGCACCGCACCGGTGGTGGGCCGGCGCTTCTCCCGCGCGGCGATGCGCGCCCACTTGGTGCACGCAGGGGCGCGCCCTGAGTTCCTCGCGCGCTTCGATCAAGAGCTTCGCTCACCGCCCGAGGCGCCGGACGAGGTGAAGGGCGCCGTCATCGCCTGGCACAGCGAGCGGCTCCATTCGCTGGAGGTGCCGCGGCGCTTCGGTGAGTGGACAGCGCCCGGCGCCACAGTACCCGCTGAGATCGCGCCGCACCTCGTCCCTCTCAGCGAGCTCACCCTGTTCGATTTCCTCATAGATAATACGGACCGCTACAGCGGCGGCAACGTGCTGCGCTTGGGGCCGCGCGGGCCCATCATCTTCCTCGACAACGGCGCCGGCTTCGCCGACTGGCGCGCACAACGCGAGCACGCGCTCACGAGTGACCTGACGCGGATCTGCCGCTACCCAGCGCCGCTCGTCCGCGCCCTCGAACGAGTCGGCCCCGCAGCACCCGCCTCACAGCGCCTCGGCGAACGCCTCCGCCGCAGCCTCCGCAAAGACCCACTCACCCCCGTGCTCACCCCACTGCACCTCGAAGCCCTAGACCGCCGCGTAGCGCAAATCCTGGAGCACACCACACGCTGCACCCAAAGCACGACGACAGAGCGCGATGGCGGTCCCCATCCAAACTAGGTTTGGGGGTTAGACGGCACCGCAGCGTCAGTCTGCGCAAGCCGGCGCACTCGAGCGACACACAAAGACATCTTACATGACTACATCAGAACACCGGGAGCCCAAACCCACACGTCACTGCGCTGGTCCGACGCTCCTGCGCCCGTAGGGGCGGGTTTCAAACCCGCCCTCTTGCGTTGAAGCACACTGCAAAACGCGGCGCTACGGCGCCGGGCGACTCGTCCTGGCGACGCGCGGCGCGGCGGGCAAGGCTTGGAGCGGCGCTGGCTCGCTGATGCCATCGCGATTCAGGTGCCGCTGAGTGGCGTCACGTTGACGCCGCAGCATCGCGTTCTCGGCTTGCTCTGCGAGGAGCTCGGTGCGCGCCCGGTCGAGGCTCCGCTCGAGCGTCCCGCGCGCAGCGCGCGCAGCAATGAGCGACTCGCGCGCTGCCTGAAGCTCCTCCGCGTGCGCCGGTGCCACCACGCCGAAGTACAGGGCGAAGCCAGCAGAGGCGACGAGCAAGACGGCGCCCGCTGCCCCCGTGATCGCGAGCCGCAGGTTCCGAAGGGCCACCTCGAGGCGTAGCTGGAGCAGGCGCCGTTGATGCTCCTGCTCAGCCACACTGACGGCCAGCTCCGCGCGCAGCGCCGCCTCCGTGCGAGCCTGCGCCACCACCGCCTCACGCATCGACGCGTGACGCGCCCGCTCCTCGGCCTGCCGCGCGCCCTCCGCCTGAAGCCGAGCCTGCTCCGACGCCCGGCGCCGGTGCTCCGCCAAACGCAGCCCCTCCGCCTCCACCGCGAGCCGCCGGAGCCGCTCCGCGAGCCGCGCTCGCACGTCGGCCTCCCCTGCCCGCGCTCCCTCACCCACCCACGCCCCACTCTCACCCGCGCGCGCCTCACCCTCCCCACCCCCTCCGGCGCACGCCACACCACCACCCGCTAGCGCATCGTCTGCACAGCCGCGCGCCTCGTCGTCACCCGCGCACAATGGCCTCGAAGCGGCGAGCGCCGCCAGCTCCCGATCTTCCGTCATGGGCTCCTCGACCTGCTAGCGCCGTGAGACACCGGGGCCGCGCTCACCTTGGGCGGCACGACCCCAGCGCCTCCAGACGATTTACCTAGCTACCTGTTCAGACCCGCCAGCTCGACGTCGCTCACAGCATCCATTTCCGCGCGGGAGCAGCCGTGTGGCGCGCTGCAGTGCCACCCCGTCCAACCCCCCAAAACCCTTCACCAAGCGCCAACCGCCATCTCGACCGCCGACGAGCGAGGCGCAGCGCTACCACACCCACTCGAGCGCACCGTGATACGTGCGGCCGGGCAGGGGCTGCCCTAGTAAATCGTATTGGGCCTCGCCGAGCAGGTTCCGCGTCGCGAGGCTGAGCTGCAGGTGCTCACTCCACAGCGCCGCCAGCCACTCCAGGTCCAAGGTGGTCTGCGCGGGGATCACCAGGAGGCCCGCTGGGTCGGCGAAGCGCGACGAGCGATGGTGGGCGCTGAGGCCGAGCTGCATCGGGGGGAGCTGGCCCCAGGCGGGCGCCTTCAGCCAGGTGCGCGCACCACCGACCAGCCGTGAGTGATACGGGAGCAGGTCACTCACGAGCGTGCGACCGGGGGTGACGTCGCGCGGCTCTTGCAAGGCCATGTTGACTTCGAAAGTCAGCCACGCGCCGTAATGTAGCGACAGCGCGCCCTCCGCGCCCAGCACCTCCGCGCGGCCCACGTTGAACGGCGTCACCACCCCGAAGGTGGAGCGGCGGTAAGCGATGAGCTCGCGACTCACGCGCGCGAAGCCGAGCGCGCTCACCTCCAAGCCGAGCCGCTCCGTGACCTGCGTGAGCACCGTCACCCCCACGTCCGCCGACTCACCGCGCTCCGCGGTGAGCGCCGCGTTGCCCCGCACCAGCGCGGACAAACCGTAGAGCTCCCCGAGCGTGGCGTGACGCGCGTAGTGGCCCACGTTGGCGCGCAGCGTGACGGCGCCGAGCTGCCAGCGCGCGCCCAGGCGACCTTCGGGCGTGAGGCTATCTTCCGGCCTGCCACGATCGCCGTCCGTCGCCACCACCGAGAGCCCGCCCGCGGCGAGCAGCGACACGTCCGCGCCGAGCGCGAGCGTGCCCTCCAGCGCCGGGCGCAGGCTCGTGCGGAGCGCCTCCTCGCGCTCTCGCTGGACCAAGCTGAGCGAGTCGCGCGACACCTCGAGCAGCGCGAGCGCGTGCACCGGGCCCAGGCGATGCTCCAGCTTCCCTTGCTGAGTGAGGCGCAGGCTCTGGTGATGGGCGGGTACCTGACCGATGCCGATCTCGCTCAGCGGATCCGTCACGTGCTCACGCCCCAGCTGGAAGCTGGTGCTGAGCTCCACCGCGCAGGCGCCGCCGCCGCGCTCGTCACCGCACGGAGCCCGCCCGGAGACGCCCGCGAGCAGCCGCTCCGTCGCGCTCCGCGCGCGCCGCGCCGGGACCACCCCGAGGCCGCTCACCCCGCGCTCCCGCGTGAGCCCGTTCAGCACGCTGAGCACGCGACCGCCGCCGGGCAGCCGCGTGACGCCGATCGCCCACAGCTCGTGGTCACGATGGTCCGCGTTGTCACGCACGCGCTCGCGGTCGTCGCGAGGGTCGAAGGTGGTGCCGCCGTCGTCGAGGTAGCGGAAATCATTGTCGGCCGCCGCGTGGCGGTAGGCGACCAAGGCGCCGCTGCTCACTTGATCCTGATGACTGTCTACTGGGTCACGACGCCTCACGCCGCGGCGCCCATCACCGTCCCCCGAAGCGACGCTCACCGCCGCGCTCTGCCACGCTTCCCCGTAGCTCCCGAGGCCCGCCGCGAGCCGCAGCTGGCTGTGCTTGGGGAGGCGCGGCGAGAGGACCACGGCGCCCCCGAGCCCGAAGCTCCCGATAGCCGCCGGCGACGCCCCGCGGAACACCTCCACCCGATCCAAGACCCACAGCGGCAGCGCGCTGAGATCCGCCGCCCCGGTGATCTCATCGTTCAAGCGGAACGGCCCAAGGTACACCGGCACCTGCGCCGCGGTCGAGCCGCGGAGGCTCAAGGTAGCGCGCTCCGCTCGCGAGCCGCTCCGCGCCACCTCGAGCCCCGGCGCCCACTTCAGGACGTCCGTCGCCGCCGCGCCAGGAGCCGAGAGCTCCCCCTCGCGGATCACGGTGCTCGCCGCGCTCAGATCGCGCGAGGAGCGCCGCGAGCGGCTCCCGCGCACCTCCACATCTCCTTCGTTAGTTTCACTGACGTTAGGCGCTCCTGAAGCATCATCGTCAGCTTCACTGACACCCGAGGCACCCGGCTCACCCGAAGCCTCTTCATCAGCTCCACTGACGACAGCCTCTCCTAGCTCACCCGAGCCCTCTTCCTCAATTTCACTGACGTCACCGCCCCGAGGAGCCTCCTCGTCAGCTCCCCAAACCGTCCCCGCGAAGAGTGACGCGCAGAAGAGCGCTCGAAGCGCCGCGCGTCCCACGAAACCCGCGAAGAGCACCCCAAGGCCTCATCTAGAGCGCCAGCTCACAGCCCGAGCTGCTGCGCGATGATCACCTTCATGATCTCGCTGGTGCCCGCGAAGATGCGCTGAACGCGCGCGTCCATGTACGCGCGAGTCACCGGGTACTCGAGCATGTAGCCGTAGCCGCCGAACAGCTGCAGGCACTCGTCCACCACGCGGCCGAGCATCTCCGTCTGCCACAGCTTGGCCATGGAGCACTCCTTCACGAGGTGCTCCCCAGCGACGTGCTCTAGGGTCAGCCGATCCAAGAACGCGCGCCCCACCTCCACCTCGGTGGCGCAGGCCGCGAGCTTGAACTTCGTGTTCTGGAGCTTGGAGAGCGGGCGCCCGAACGCGGTGCGCTCCTTCACGTAAGCGATGGTGTCCATGAGCACCTGCTCCGCCGCGGCTTGCGAGCCCACCGCCACCACCAACCGCTCTTGCTGGAGCTTGCGCATCAGCATCAGGAAGCCCATGCCCTCCTCACCGAGCCGCGCCTCCGCCGGCACGCGGCAATCCTCGAACATCAGCTCGGCCGTGTCCTGGCTCGGCATCCCCATCTTCTTGAGCTTCTTGCCCTTGATGAAGCCGGGCGTCTCCGCGTCCACCAAGAACAGCGACAGCGCTTGGTGCTTATTGTCAGGGTTCGTGTCCGTCTTGGCGGCCACGATGCACACGTCGCACAGGGTGCCGTTCGAGATGAAGGTCTTGGCGCCGTTGATGACGTAGCCGTCGCCGTCCTTGACCGCGGTGGTCTGGATGCCTGCCAAGTCGGACCCAGTGCCGGGCTCCGTCATCGCGATGGCCGTGATGATCTCCCCGCTGGCGCAGCCAGGCAGGTAGCGCGCGCGCTGCGCCTCACTGCCGAACTCGGCGATGTACGGCGTCACGATGTCGCTGTGCAGCCCCACGGCGAACCCCGACTCATAAGCTCGCGCCAGCTCCTCGATCACGATGCACGAGTGCAGGAAATCGCCCCCCGCGCCGCCGTACTCTTCAGGCAGCCACGGACACAGGAAGCCGCCCTCACCGGCCGCGCGCCAGGTGCCCCGATCCACCACGCCCTCGTGATTCCACTGCTCCTGCTTGGGCAGCACCTCGCGCTGAATGAACGTGCGGAACGAGCTGCGGAACAGCTCATGCTCTTCGGTGAACAGGGTTCGCTTCATGTTGGGCTCCTGGTTCGGGGCGCAGGATCAGGCACAGGGTCGGGTGCGAGCGCGAGGCGCGTCCGCTTTCAGGCGTGGCGTCTCGACGCAGGGGGCTTCGGGGCTCGAGGAGCCGGCTTATACCGCGAGACCCAACTCGCGACATCGGGCTATAACAAGGCAGTGGCGGACGCTCCGAGCTCAAGGGTCGACGGCGCAGCGCCCAGTCGAAGCGCCATGCCAAGTCAAGGCGCAGCGCCAAGTCAAAGCGCAGTGCCCGGTCGAGGCACCGCGCGGATCCAAGGCGTCGGCCCCACGCTGATCGTGCTGTACGGCGTGCTCGGCGTGGTCACCCTGCTTGGTCAGGCCATCTACCGGCTGACCCCCGTCGCGCTCGAAGCGCTCGGGCAGCTCTCCCAGCCACAGGCGGCGATGCTCCTCGGGTGGACCCTGTTCATGCTCTACAGCGAGGGGTATCGCGGCTTCCAAAAACGCTTCTCCCCCAAGGTGGTGAAGCGCGCGCTGCACCTCGCCGCGCACCCACGCCCGCTGTTCGTGTTGCTGGCGCCCGCGTACTGCATGGCCTTCTTCCACGCTACGCGCCGCGGCCTCATCACCGCCTGGGGCGTCACCAGCATGGTGGTGAGCCTGGTGATCCTGGTGCGCTTCGTGCCCCAACCGTGGCGCGGGATGATCGACGGCGGCGTCGTGCTGGGCCTCGCCTGGGGGGTGGTCACCCTGCTTTACAACACCTGGGTGGGCCTGCGCGGCGGCGACATCACCGCCCCCAGCGAGCTCCCCAACTCATCAGCCCAGCTGACCGCGAGCTGACTGGAGAGCGCACGAGGCGCCCCGTGGGCATCGCGGCCCTGACGCTCATGAGCCACCGACGCGACCCGCATGGCTCACCAGATTTCCGCGCAGCAATCTCGGGATCGGGGGGTTCGCCTGCACCGCGCCGGACGGCAGCGCCCCAGGCTGTTAGTTGGTCAGGACACCGAGCGAGTGCTCGGGCGCGGCGGCTCGCGCGTCCACGCCGCGCTCGGGCTGCGCCGATGGCGCTCGCGAGCTGTCAGCCCCGCGCTGGCCATGGCCGTCAAACTTCACGGAGACCACCAGCTCCGGGCCCGCGACCTCGCACAGCGTACCGGCCAGCGCGAACAGCTGACGGCGCGCCTCATCGCTCGCGTCGGCGCTCGTCGTGATCACCAGCGGCGCGCGGTGCCGGAGCGCCACGCGCGCGAGCAGCCGCGCGACGCGGGCCCGCGCGTTCAGCGTGCGCTCATCGAGCGCCTCGCCGGCGGCGAGCACCACGCAGCCGAGGTAGGCCGTTTGTTTGACTAAATCCACCTCGAGGTTCCGCAGCCGCCCGATGACGCGGCGCGTGAACTCACGGGTGCATTCGCCGGGGGGCTGCGAGACGATCACCGCGCCCTCAGGCCGCTGGCAAGCCTCGTACCAACCAGGCCACGCGGCACCCCGCTCGAGGACGATCCAACTCAGCGCGCTGGGTTCCTGCATGTGGGCGCATCAACCCCAGAGGCGCCCAGGCTATTCCGAGCGCCCCATCCCACCGCCGGCCGACTGGCCCGCACCGAGCGTCAGATGTGGATCGGACGCTTGTCCACCGCGAGCGCGGCTTCCTTCACCACCTCGGCCAGCGTGGGGTGCGCGTGGCAGGCGCGGGCGATGTCCTCGCTGCTGGCGCCGTACTCCATGGCCACCGCGCACTCCGCGATCAAGTCGCCGGCGCGCGGGCCCAGGATGTGGACGCCGAGCACGCGGTCCGTCTCCGCGTGCGCGAGCATCTTCACGCGGCCCTCGGTGCTGCCCAACGCGCGGGCGCGCCCGTTGGCCATGAACGGGAAGGAGCCCTTACGATACGGGACGCCCGCCTCCTTGAGCTCCTCCTCCGTGCGGCCCACGCAGGCTATCTCCGGGTGCGTGTACACCACGCTCGGGATCGCGTCGTAGTTCACGTGACCATAGCCGGTGACGAGGTACTCCGCACAGGCCACGCCCTCATCCTCCGCCTTGTGCGCGAGCATCGGGCCGCGGATGACATCGCCAATGGCATAGACGCCGGGCGCGCTGGTCTCGAAGTGCGCCCCGACCGGCACGCGGCCGCGCTCGTCCAGCGCGACGCCGATGGTGTCGAGGGCGAGGCCCTCCGTGTTGGGGAGCCGCCCGGTGCTGAGCAGCACGCGATCGCAATGGATGGGCTCCGCGCCGTCCACCTCCACCACCGCGCCCTCGCCTTCCTGGCGCGCGCCCGTCACCCGGGAGCCCAAGCGGAACACGAGGCCCTGCTTCTCGAAGACGCGCTTCGCCTCGCGCGCGAGCTCTTCGTCCATGCCGGGGAGGATGCGGTCCAGGTACTCGAGCACGGTGACCTGCGCGCCGAGCCGGCTCCACACGCTGCCGAGCTCGAGCCCGATGACGCCGGCGCCGATCACCACCAAGTGCTTCGGCACCTCGGGGTAGCTGAGCGCCTCCGTGCTGCCGCCCACGCGGTCACCGTCCAGCTCCACCCCACGAAGCGGCGCGAGCCGGCTGCCGGTGGCGATGATGACGCGCGGGGCGCTGAGCGCCGTCTCCGCGCCATCGTCAGCCCGCACGACTACCTGGGTGTCGCCGCCGGCCTGGCCCGTGAAGCGACCGTGGCCAAAGTAGCGCGTGATCTTGTGCTTCTTGAAGAGGCCGGCGATACCCGAGGTGAGCCCCTCCACGATGGTGTCCTTGCGCGCGAGCATGGTGGGGAGATCCAGCTCCACGCCGGAGGCGCGCACACCGAAGCTCGCCAGCGCGTGCTGCGCCTCGTGGAAGCGCTCGCTCGCCTCGAGCAGCGCCTTGCTCGGGATGCAGCCGACACGGAGGCAGGTGCCACCGAGCGCCGGCTCCAACTCCACGCAGCCCACGTTCAGGCCGAGCTGCGCCGCGCGGATGGCGGCGACGTAGCCGCCCGGGCCCGCGCCGATCACGATGAGATCATGCTGGGTGCTCATGTCACACCTCGAGCAGCATGCGGGTGGGCTCTTCGACACACTCCTTGATGCGCTTCAAGAAGGTGACCGCCTCGCGTCCGTCGACGATGCGGTGATCGTAAGTCAGGGCGATGTACATCATCGGGCGGATCACCACTTGGCCGTTGCGCGCCACGGGGCGGTCTTGAATGCCGTGGAGCCCGAGGATGCCGCTCTGCGGTGGGTTGATGATGGGCGTGGAGAGCAGCGAGCCGTACACCCCGCCGTTCGAGACGGTGAAGGTGCCGCCCTGGAGCTCCTCGAGCTTGAGCGTGTTGGCTTTGGCGCGCGCCCCGAAGTCGGCGATGGTCTGCTCCACCTCGGCGAAGCTGAGGCGCTCCGCGTTGCGGATGATCGGCACCACCAGGCCCTTGCCGCCGCCCACCGCGACGCCGATGTCGGCGTAGTTGTGGTAGACGATGTCCGTCCCTTGGATCTCGGCGTTCACCTGGGGCACCAGCCGCACGGCGTCGCACACCGCCTTCACGAAGAAGGACATGAAGCCGAGCTTGATGCCGTAGCGCTCGGTGAACAGCGGCTGCCACTCCTTACGGGCCGCCATCGCCGCGGACATATCCACCTCGTTGAAGGTGGTGAGCAGGGCAGCTGTCTGCTGTGACTGCACCAGCCGCTCGGCGATGCGGCGGCGCATCGGCGTCATCGGGACCGCCTCCGTCTGCCGCGAGCCGCCCAGCGCGGGGGCAGGAGCCTTGGCGGCGGGCGCGGTCGGCGCCGCAGCGGGCTGAGCGCGCTGCACGTCCTCCTTCAGGAGCCGCCCGCCGGGACCGGTGGGGGTGACGTCTTGTGCGCTGAGGCCGCGCGTGGCGAGCTCGCGCGCGGCGGCGGGCATCACCCGCGTCTCGCCGCTGGGAGCCGGCGCCGGCGCGGCAGGGGCTGCTGCGGGTGCCGGTGCGGCCGGCGCTGCTGCCGCAGCCGGCGCTGCGGCCGCGACGGCGCCCGCTTCCATCATCCCCACCACGTCGCCCACCTGGGCGCTCGAACCCGCGGTGATGAGGATCTGCGTGATGACGCCATCCGCCGGCGCCGGCAGCTCGACCGTGACCTTGTCCGTCTCGATCATCACCACCGGCTCGTCACGCTTGACCGCGTCACCCACCTTCTTCAGCCAGTCACCGATCAACACCTCGGTGATGGACTCACCCACTTCAGGCACTTTGAGTTCGAGGGCCATGGATACGTACGTGCTCCTGTCGATGCAGTCGGGGGCCCAACCCATGGGCCCGCTGAGAGCTCTCCTCGCCGGCGCCGCGCCCGCGAGACGGCGCGACCCTATCACGCCTTCCCGCGCCGCGCGCCCCGCCGAGAGGGCGCGGCTCAGTCCGTGCTGAACGCCCGCGCCTGAAGCTCCGTTTGCTCCAGGCGGTGCGCCGCCAGCGAGCCGGTCGCGGGGCTGGCGGACTCCGCGCGGTAGACCCCGGAGAACGGCAGGCGCCCCAGGATTTTCTCGCCGAAGCGCGCGCGCAGCGTGCGCCACGCGCCCATGTTCTCCGGCTCGTTCTGCACCCAGACCACGGGGGTGCCGTCGGGGAACGGCGCGAGCACGTCGCGGATGAGCGCGTCCGGCAGCGGGTAATACTGCTCGATGCGGACGATCGCGATGTCCTCACGGCCGAGCTCGGCGCGCTGCTTCAGCAGCTCGTAGTACACCTTGCCGCTGCAGAGCAGCACGCGCGAGATGCGCCGACCGCCATTCACCGGGAGGTCGTCCCCAATCACGCGCTGGAAGCGCCCGGACATGTCGTCCAGGCTGCTCACCGCCTCCGGCAGGCGCAGCAAGCTCTTCGGCGTGAACACCACCAGCGGCTTGCGCCATGGGCGAAGCACCTGACGCCGCAGGCAGTGGAAATACTGCGCGGGCGTGCTCGGCTCCACCACCTGGATGTTGTCCTCCGCGGCGAGCGCCAGGAAGCGCTCGATGCGCGCGCTCGAGTGCTCCGGGCCCTGCCCCTCGAAGCCGTGTGGGAGCAGCAAGACCAAGCCGCTCAGCCGCTTCCACTTGTCCTCCGCGCTGACCAAGAACTGATCGATGATCACCTGGGCGGTGTTGGCGAAGTCACCGAACTGCGCCTCCCACACCACCAGCCCGTCGGGCCAGTCCAGGCTGTACCCCCACTCGAAGCCCATCACCCCGGCCTCGCTCAGCGCGCTGTTGTAGATCTCCACGCCCGCCTGGTTCGGCGACAGCTTCGCGAGCGGCGTGTAGGTGCGGCCGTCCTCCACGTCGTACAGCACCGCGTGACGCTGGCTGAAGGTGCCGCGCCCGGTGTCCTGCCCGGTGATGCGGATCCGCTTGCCCTCGGTGAGCAGGCTGGCAAACGCGAGCGCCTCCGCGGTGCCCCAGTCGATGCCGCGCTTGCCCTCGGCCATCTCGGCGCGCTGCTTCAGCAGGCGCACGACCTTGGGGTGCGGGTGGAAATCGTCAGGCACCCGCGTGAGCCGCGCGAGGAGGTCAGCCAGGATGTCTTTGTCGACCCCGGTGTCCACCACCGCGACGCCCTCCTCGGGACCGCCGAGGTAGCCCTTCCAAATCCCGCCGAGCCAGTCCACCTGCTTCACGTAGTCGCGGCGCCGCGCCTCGCTGAGCTCGGTCTCCAGGTTGTCGCGGCGATCCACCGCGATTTGATCGGCCTCTTCCCGGGTGATGCCGCCGAGCGCGAGCAGGTGCTCGAGGTAGCCCTCGCGCACGCTCTTTCGTTGCGAGATGGCGCGGTAGAGCACCGGCTGGGTGAACGCGGGCTCGTCGCCCTCGTTGTGACCGTGGCGGCGGTAGCCGTACATGTCGATCACCACGTCGCGCCGGAATCGCGCGCGGAAATCCATCGCGAGCTGCACCACGTGAGCGACCGCGTCCGGGTCCTCGCCGTTGACGTGGAAGATCGGGCTCTGCAGCATCTTGGCGACGTCCGTCGCGTACATGGTGGAGCGCGACTGACCGGGCGGCGTGGTGAAGCCGATCTGGTTGTTCACCACGATGTGCACCGTGCCGCCCACGGTGTAGGCGGTGAGCTCGCTGAGGTTCAGCGTCTCCGGGACGATGCCTTCGCCCGCGAACGCGGCGTCGCCGTGGATCAAGATCGGGATCTTGCGGACGCGCTCGGTGTCGCCCTCGCGATCTTGCTTCGCGCGCACGCGACCAATCGCCACCGGGTTCACGAACTCGAGGTGGCTCGGGTTGAAGCACAAGGAGAGGTGCACCTTGCTGCCCGACGAGGTCTCGTAGTCCGAGCTGTACCCCAGGTGGTACTTCACGTCGCCGCCGCCGATGTAAAGCTCCGGGTCCACGTCCTCGAACTCGCGGAAGATCTCGCGGGGGCTCTTGCCCATGATGTTCGCGAGCACGTTCAGGCGCCCGCGGTGCGCCATGCCGAGCACCAGCTCATCCACGCCGTGCCCAGCCGCGCGATCGATCAGCAGATCGAGCAAGGGGATCAGGCTCTCCGAGCCCTCCAGGGAGAAGCTCTTGGCGCCGAGGAATTTCTTCTGGACGAACTCCTCGAAGATCACCGCGTCGGTCAGCTTCGAGAGGATGCGACGCTGCTCGGCGCGGGTCAGGGTGGTGCGGTTGTCGTCACCTTCCATCCGCTCTTGGAGCCAGTTCTTCGCGGCCAGGTCGTCGATGTGCATGAACTGCACGCCCACGGACTGACAGTAGGTCGCCTCGAGGCGCTCGATGATCTCGCGCAGCGTGAGCGTCTCCGTGCCGTAGATGGTGCGGCTCGAGAAGCGCATGTCGAGATCCGACTCGTCGAGCCCGTAGAAGCCGATGGTCAGCTCGACTGGCTCTTCTCCACGTGGTAATCCGAGCGGATCGATCTTGGCGATCATGTGGCCGCGCACGCGGTAGGCGCGGATGAGCTGGTCGACGCGATCTTGCTTCACCACCAGATCGCTCACGCCCTCATCCACCGGGTGCAGCGAGCCGAGCGGCGGGTGGCGGAGCGCGAGCTGCGCGCTGCCGTTCGGCTCGAAGCCGCGCGCGGGGGCGGGGCGACCGTTCGGCTTGTAGGCGGCGCGGTCTGCCGGCGGGTTGAACAGCGACGCAGCCCGGAAGCTGGGGCCGAGCTGCGCCGAGCCCCCCTGACCCGTCGACGCGAAGTACGCGCGCCAGTCCTCCGGCACGCTGGTGGGGTCCTGAAGGTAAGCGGCGTACAGCTCCTCGGCGAAGGCGAGGTTGGATGCGTTCAGATCCGGGTGTGGCATGTCTCGATCGCTCCGTTGGGGCTGCCTCTAGCAGCTCCGGCCTGAGAACCCCCCTTCGATATCGATTCGCGGCGCCAAAGCAAGCCCAAGCAACGCCTCCGCGGCTCAAATCGCGGGTTCCTGCGGGTGGCTGAGCCGAAATGAGACCTCGAAGGGCCGGATCGAGGTGCCTCGGCCGGCGTGCTTGGCGCCATTTCGGCGGTGTAGAGGGCCGGGAGGCCCGGTGTTTGCCAAACCCCCAAACCCGAGGACCCTCTGGTCAACTAAGCTAACTATCGGTGCCTGGTCACGTCAGCCAAGATTACTTTGATGAGCGCCGGCGGCGGGGCGATCGGGGCGAGGGCAGAGCGGGCGGCGCGCCGAGGTAGCCGTGGCTCAAGAACTCGTAGAGCTGGGTCGTCAGGGCCTCTGCGCTGTCCACCGAGAGGCCCAGGGTGACGACCTGGTTCAAGAGCTCCTTCAACGCCCCGACGGTGAGGTAAGCGAGCACGCGCGGCTCGCCGTCGCGCACGATGCCGAGGCGCTGCCCTTCACGCAGGCTCTCGGTGAGCAGCTGCACCACCTCGTCATAGAAGCTGTAGAGCTTGCGATCGAAGCCGGGGTCGACCCCCGCCGCGTCGGTGAACAAGATCTTCGTCATCTCGCGCTCGTGCAGCGCGAGGCTGATGATGGCGCGGATGTTGGCGCGCGTTTGCTCGGCCACGCTGCGCCGCGGGTCGTCCAGCACGATGCTGGAGATGGCCATCGAGATGCGGCTGCTGAAGCGATCGATCAGCTCGCTGAAGACGCTGCGCTTGTCCTCGAAGTAGAGGTAGAAGGTGCCGCGCGCGACGCCCGCCTCGGCCACGATGTGATCGATGGTGGTCTGGTGGTAGCCACGGCGCGCGAACACGGTGCGCGAGGCCTCGAGGATCTGCTGACGGCGCGCGTGCTTGTCGACGTGCGCCCGGCGCGGCTCGACCACCGCGGTCTCCTTGGCTTGCTTCGTGCGCGGACGGCGCGTCGCCATGAGGGTGGTCTAGTGGAGCGCTGCCTGCGCGTCGACGGGATGGCCGCGAGCCCGCTCGAGGGCTGAAGTGGAGGCGCCGACGGAGCGCCTGAAGCCCGCTCTCGATCGGGGGGTTGGACGGGTAGTCACAGCGAAGCGCTGCGAGCGGAATGACGCTGACGTCACTGAAACGCGCGCGCACCTTCAAACGCTGACCTAGTCGTCTCACTCATGTGGCTAAACCAGTGTGGCGCCCCTCAGCGCCATCCCACTGAAATCATTGAGAAATCTGAAGGGCTCCGGATCACGGCGGGCGCGCCGAGGGCCGCTTCACGAAGCTTGCGGCCTGGGGCCCGCATGATACATCAGGTCTCACTGACGCGAGCGTCAGTGAGCGGCTCACTGGGGAGCCGCTCATCGGTGAGCAGCGCATGGGACGGATCACGAACCGAGGGCGCGCTGGCTCACTGAAATCGGGCGCTCGCGGAGGCAGCCAGCGTGGCAACAGAGGGTGATGTGATGGACGCCAAGGAGCTCGTCATCGGGCTGGACGTCGGCTCGACCACCGTGAAGGCGGTGGTGATCGACCCGACGACCGAAGAGATCTTGTGGAGCAACTACCAGCGCCACCACACCAAGCAGCCGGAGAAGGTGCTCGAGCTGCTCACCGCCATCCACGAGGCCTTCCCGGAGCACGGCTCAGAGCGCTTCCGCATCTTCTGCACTGGGTCCGGCGCGGGGCCCATCGCGCCGCCCACCGGCGCCAAGTTCGTGCAGGAGGTGAACGCCGTCACCCTCGCCGTGGAGCGCCTGCACCCCGACGTGAACTCGGTGATCGAGCTCGGCGGTCAGGACGCCAAGATCATCATGTTCCGTGTGGATAAGAACACGGGGCAGAAGACGCCGATGGCGTCGATGAACGACAAGTGCGCCTCGGGCACCGGCGCCACCATCGACAAGTGCATGATCAAGGTGCACGCGGAGCCGGGCTTCGCGAACCAGCTGCGCTTCAACGACCAAGGGCTGCACCACGTGGCCGCCAAGTGCGGCGTGTTCGCCGAGACGGACATCGTGAACTTGGTGAAGGCGGGGATCCCGAAGGACGAGGTGCTGAACTCGCTGGCGGACGCCATCGTGCTGCAGAACCTCAGCGTGCTCACGCGCGGCAACACCCTGCGCGATCGCGTGCTCCTGCTGGGTGGCCCCAACACCTACCTGCCCTTCCTGCAAGACTGCTGGCGCCTGCGCATCCCCGAGACGTGGCGCGACCGTGGCTACGCGTACCCGAAGGACATCCCGATCGAGGAGCTGATCTTCGTGCCGAAGAACGCCGAGCTGTACGCCGCGTTCGGGGCGGCGGTGTTCGGTAAAGCCGAGAGCGCGACGGACGGCAGCGAGATCGGGCGCTTCCAAGGCCTGGACGGCCTGCGCGAGTTCATCACCCACGGGCGCCGCGCGCGCCTGGGTGAGCAGGCGGGCCCGCCGCTCAGCGCGGACGCCGGTGAGACGCAGACCTTCGTCGACACCTACGCGGTCCCCAAGTTCAAGCCTCGAGCGCTCTCACCCGGGCAGGTCGTGCGCGGCGTGATCGGCGTGGACGGAGGCTCCACCTCGAGCAAGGCCGTGCTGGTGGACGAGGCCGGCGAGATAGTCGCCAAGGCTTACCAGCTCTCCAAGGGCAACCCGATCTTGGACACCCAAGAGCTGCTCCAGGAGCTCCAGGGCTACGTGACGAGCCAAGGGGCCAGCCTGGAGGTGCTGGGCTTCGGCGCCACGGGTTACGCGGCGGACGTGCTGGAGGAGACGGTGCACGCCGACGTGAACATCGTGGAGACGGTGGCTCACATGATGAGCGCGGTGCACTTCTTCGGTGACGTGGACGTGATCTGCGACATCGGGGGGCAGGACATCAAGGTGCTGTTCATGAAGAACGGCGACATCGAGAACTTCAAGCTCTCGAACTCGTGCAGCGCCGGCAACGGCATGCTCCTCCAGGCCATGGCCGATCAGTTCGGTCTCCCGGTGACGGACTACGCGGACGTCGCCTTCAAGGCGGAGCTGGCGCCGAAGTTCAGCTACGGCTGCGCGGTGTTCCTCGACAGCGATCGAGTGAACTTCCAGAAGGAGGGCTACCAGAAGGAGGAGCTGCTCGCGGGCCTGGCTCAAGTGCTGCCGAAGAACGTCTGGCAGTACGTGGTGCAGATCCCGCGGCTCGCCTCGCTGGGCCGCAAGTTCGTGCTCCAGGGCGGCACTCAGTACAACCTGGCGGCGGTCAAGGCGCAGGTGGACTACATCAAGGAGCGCGTGCCGGGGGCCGAGGTGTACGTGCACCCGCACACCGGCGAAGCGGGGGCGATCGGCGCGGCGATGGAGACGCTGCGCCGCTACAAGCGCACCGGCAAGACGCGCTACATCGGCATCGAAGCGACGCTGAACCTCACCTACACGACGCGCACCGACGAGACCACCACCTGCCACTTCTGCCCCAACGAGTGCAAGCGCACCTTCATCGACACGGCGCGCCCGGACGGCAGCACCAGCCGCTACATCGCCGGCTTCTCCTGTGAGAAGGGCACCGTGGAGAGCGAGGAGGCGATGCTCGCCCTGGTTGCCGAGCGGAAAAAGACGGCGAAGGCCTTCCCGAACTTGGTGGACTACGAGTCGAAGCGCGCGTTCATGTCCGTCTACAAGCCCGCGCCGATGCCCGAGGCGGGCTCACCCATCTCGGACATCCGCGTGACGAGCGGCCTGTTCCGCATCAAGCGCGAGCGCGTGACGCGCCCGTTCGAGCGCGGGACGGAGGAGGCGTGGAAGCGGCGCCGCAACCTGCGCATCGGCATCCCCCGCGTGCTCAACGTGTACTCCACCGCGCCCTTCATGCGCGCGTACTTCGAGGCGCTCGGCATCCCCAAGAACAACGTCCTGTTCAGCGAGCCCACGGATGAGGACATGTGGGCGGAGGGCGGGAAATACGGCAGCATCGATCCGTGCTTCCCCTCCAAGGTGGCGCAGGCTCACATCCACAACCTGCTCTTCCACAAGCACGAGCCGGAGCGGAAGCGCCCGCTCAACTACATCTTCTTCCCCATCCTCACCCACGTGCCCTCCTTCGTGGCGGACACCATGGACAACACCAGCTGCCCCATCGTGGCGGGCACGCCGGACGTGGTGAAGGCGGCGTTCACCAAGGAGCTCGACTTCTTCGCGGTGCGCGGCATCGAGTACGTGGCCCCAGCGCTCTCGTTCGCGGAGCCGCTCTTGCTCGCGCGGCGCATGTTCGAGACCTGGGGCGAGCGCCTGCAGATCACCGAGGACGAGAACGACCACGCCTGTCGCGAGGCGCTGCGCGCGCTCGAGGCCTTCGAGCTCGATTTGCAGGACAAGGGGCGCGCCATCTTGGAGACGGTGGAGGCGGAGAACCGCATCGCCATCTTGGTGCTGAACCGCCCGTATCACGCGGACCCGGGGCTCAACCACGGCATCCCGGAGGAGTTCCAGGTGCTCGGCTACCCCATCTTGAGCATCCGCAGCATCCCGAAGGATCGCGCTTACCTCGAGCGCTACTTCAAGCAAGAGCTCGAGCAGGGCGTGATCAAGAGCCCGCTCGAGCTGAACCACGTGTGGCCGGAGAACTACTCCGCCAACAGCGCGCAGAAGGTGTGGGCGGCGAGCTTCGCGGCGCATCACCCCAACGTGTGCGTGCTCGACCTCTCGAGCTTCAAGTGCGGCCACGACGCGCCCACCTACGGCATGGTGGACTCCATCCTCCAGACCTCGCACACGCCGACCGCGGCGCTGCACGACCTCGACGCGAACAAGCCAGGCGGCAGCATCAAGATCCGCGTGAAGACCTACGCGCACTCGCTCAGGCTGCGCAGCGAGGCGCTGGAGGACGTGGGCAAGAAGCGCGAGGCGCTGAGCCACGCCATCAACAAGAAGCGCCTCGAGCTGCTCGAGCTGAAGGAGCGCCAGCTCACCAGCATCCGCCGCAGCGACCCGGCGCTGCTCAGCCAAATCGCTGAGCTGCGCGCGCGCGTGCTCGCCTACGACACCCGGGTGCAACAGCCCACGGAGCTGCCCGCCGGGATGGTCCGGCTCGGGCGCAAGAGCGCCGACGGGAGCATCGTGCCCACCAAGGCGCTGACAGGCGCGAGCCGCGACATGGGCATCAAGACTGACCACAGCATGGCTGACACCAGCCACACGAAGACCGACACGACCCACACGAAGCAAGCGGACGCTGCGCTAGCCGGCGACGCCGCGGAGTGAGCACCGACCACGGGGAGACCAAGCGATGACACAGCAGATCGATCTAGGGAACAAGCGGAGCCTGCCGCTGGTGAGCGACTTCGACATGGACGCGGAGCTCGCGAAATTCGAGGCGGAGGAGCGCGCGCGCCTCGGCCTGGGCGAGGAGAAGCAGTGGATCGAGGACATGGTGAACCTCGGCTTCACCAAGCGCGAGAAGGGCAAGATCACGCTCTTGGTCGGCGGCCTGACGATGGCCCACGACTTCTTGGTGGAGGGCGGCCTCAAGAGCCTCGGCTACAACGTGCTGGCGATGGACGTGCCGGACAACGCCGCGCTCCAGGTCGGTAAGGAGTTCGGCAACCGCGCCCAGTGCAACCCCACCTATTTCACCGTGGGTAACCTGGTGAAGTTCCTGATCGAGCTGCGCGACAAGAAGGGGATGGCCACCGCGGACATCATCGATCAGTTCGTGTTCCTGACGGCTGGCGCCTGCGGGCCGTGTCGCTTCGGGATGTACGTCACGGAGTACCGCAAGGCGCTGCGCGACGCGGGCTTCGACGGCTTCCGCGTGATGCTGTTCCAGCAGCAGGGTGGGCTGAGCCAGGCCACGGGGGAAGAGAGCGGGCTCGAGATGAACCCGAAGTTCTTCATCACCTTGGTGCGGAGCCTGCTGGCGGGCGACGTCATCAATGGCATGGCCTACCGCATCCGCCCCTACGAGCTGAACAAGGGCGACACGGACGCCGTCGTCGAGCGCGCCAAGCGCGAGTGCTACAGCGCCCTGGAGCAAGGCCATTCGGTGCTGGCGGCGCTTCACCGCAGCAAGCGCTGGTTCCGAGAGATCCCGGTGGACCGCCTGCGGCTCAAGCCCAAGGTCGCCATCATCGGTGAGTTCTGGGCGATGACGACGGAGGGTGACGGCAACTACGCGCTCCAGCGCTTCGTGGAGCAGGAGGGCGCGGAGTGTGACATCCAGTTCCTCACCGCCTGGCTGCTCTACAACATCTGGGAGGTCAGCTTCGACACCCAGAGCCGCCAAGGCCTGCGCGGGACGGACAGCGCCAAGCTGGGGCTCTCGGAGCTCGGCGAGTACGGCGTGTTCACGCGCCGCGTGGGGCTCTACGTGGCGGACAAGGCGCTGCGCGTCATCTTCCAGACCTTCGCTCACGCCGTCGGCTTCTATGACTACCACCTGCCGGATATGGACCAGGTGGCTGACGTAGCCGCGCCGTTCTACAACAACGACCTCCGCGGCGGTGAGGGCCACATGGAGGTGGGTAAGCTCATCCTCAACGTGGTGAAGAACAAGGCGAACATGACGCTCAGCGTGAAGCCCTTCGGCTGCATGCCGAGCTCCAGCGTGAGCGACGGCGTGCAGTCGCTCATCAGCGAGCGCTTCCCCGGGACCATCTTCTGCGCGGTGGAGACCAGCGGGGATGGCGCGGTCAACTTCTACTCGCGGGTGCAGATGTACCTGTTCAAGGCCAAGCAGGCCGCGGCAGATGAGTTCCAGAAGGCGCTCACGGAGGCGGGCGTCACGGAGGAGGAGCTCCGCGCCTACCTCCAGGCGAACCCGAAGCTCGCGAGCGGCCTCGCGCGCTCGCCGCACCGCGCCGGCAGCACCGCGACAGACGTCGTCTACGACTTGGTGGACCGCATGCGCACGCCGCGTCACCGCCGGGTGCTCCGCTCACTGGCGAAGAGCTACGGCTGGCTGCGCCAGAGCGCTCAGGGTCTCGTGACCGAGGGCCCCACGCGCGCCCGCGCGGCGGCGGAGGTGGGCGCGCAAGCGTCAGCCGAGCTGTTCGAGATCGCCAAGGAGAAGGCACCCGTCGCGGCCGCCTCGCTGCTGTCGCGGATCCGGGGCCGCGCGGAGCAGCCGGTGGACGTGCCGCTCGCCGCGGAGTGAGGCGCGCCGCAGGGTGAGGCGCCGAGTGGTGTGCGGCGCCTGCAGCGCCGAGCGCTGACGCCCGCTGGTACCAACCCCCCCCTCCCCCTGAAGGAGTCGCTTCGAGGCCAGGCCCAGTGCCTGGCCTCACGGCGTTCCTCGGTCGGTGTGTGGCTGCGAATGAGGCACTTCGAGCGTCGCTCGCGCGTGGCCCTGAGCACCGTTTGCTAGCGGCTTGCGGACCCTCGGCGCGGCGCGTATGAGCGCCAGCGCTCCTTCAGAAGGTCCGCCATGAGCAGCAAAGATCGCATCATCCTCCACATCGCTGGCCCCGACCGCCCGGGCATCACCGCCCGCCTGGCGGAGGTGATCGCGACGGAGCGCGCGCGCCTGGTCAACATCGGTCAGTCGGTGCTCCACGGTTACCTCAACCTGAGCGCGGTGGTCGACCTGCCGACGACGTCAGGTGCCCTGCGCGCCATCCTGTTCTCCGTCAGCGCCTTGGGCCTCAAGGTGGACGTCAGCCCCTTCACGGCGGAGATGGAGAAGACGCAGGCGGCGCCGCACAGCGCGCTGTGCATCAGCTTCCTCGGCGCGCTGGGTGACGGCTCCTCGCTCGCGAAGATCACCGGTTACATCGCGAGTAAAGATCTCAGCATCCGGCAGATCCGCCCGCTGTCCGACGACGGGATGAGCGGCGTGGAGCTGATCGCCGACGTGGACGATCGTGAGCTGAGCGAGGGGGAGATCCACAGTATCCGCGGGGATTTGCTGCTCATGAGCCGCGACCTCCAGGTGGACATGGCGGTGCAGAAGGACGACATCTTCCGCCGCAACCGGCGGCTCGTGTGCATGGACGTGGACTCCACCTTCGTGAAGGGCGAGCTCATCGACGAGCTGGCGGAGCTGGCGGGCGTGAAGGATCGCGTGGCGGAGATCACGCGGCGCGCGATGGCGGGCGAGCTCGACTTCTCCGAGGCGCTGCGGGAGCGCGTGCGGCTGCTCCGGGGGCTGCCCATCGAGCAAGCAAGGGGGCTGGGGGAGCGCTTCGAGCTGAACCCCGGCGCCGCCACCTTCGTGAAGATCTTGAAGAGCCTGGGTTTCCGCGTGGGTTTGGTGAGCGGCGGCTTCGACTTCTTCGTCGACGAGCTGCGCCAGCGTTTTGCCCTGGATTTCGCGTTCGCCAACGAGCTCGAGGTGGAGGGAGGGAAGCTGACGGGTGAGGTGACCGGCACCGTGGTGGACCCGCAGCGCAAGGCACAGCTGCTCAAGGACATGGCCAAGACCTATGAGGTGCGCCTCGAGCAGACGGTCGCCATCGGTGATGGCGCCAACGACATCTTCATGCTGCAGACGGCGGGGCTCGGCATCGCCTACCGCGCCAAGCCGAAGCTCCAAGAGGTGGCGGACATGAGCCTGAACCACAACCAGGGCCGCCTGGACGCGCTGCTCCACCTGATGGGCTTCACCGCGCAAGAGCTGGCGGGCTTCGCCTGCTGCTAGCGTCTAGCCCTTCCATCGAGCGGCGACGGCGCTGAGCGCCATCGGCAGCGCCCCGAAGTGCGCGCAGTGGTCGAGCTTGCCGTTGCCGGCGTAGCCGCGGGTGTGAAGCGCGCCTTGGCTCCAGAACTCGATCAGCTCGAGGCCCAGCGGGTCGAGGCGCCGCGCGCGCACCGGCTCCCCTCCCAGCGCGTCGATGAGCCAACGCGTGGTCTCGGTGGTGGAGGCGTAGCTCGAGGTGGGGATCGAGGAGTAGCTGACGAACATGAAGCGCTCACCGCGCACGGCGCGGCGCGCGAAGGCGACGAAGGGCTCGAGCCGCGCGGCGCGCGCCGTGAGATCGCGCGAGCCATGGAAGCTGTCGATCAAGATCACCGCGTCGATCTCCGCGCCGAGCCGCATGGAGTCAGGCTGCGCCAAGATCTCACCGATGGCCTCGAAGCCGCGGCTCCAACCGACCAGCGCCAGGCGCCGGAGCTTCACCGGGCGCGCCGCCTTGCGGGTCGCGACCTTGAGCGCGCCCTCGAGCAGCTCCGCGAACAGGCGCCCATCTCGAAAAGGGGGACCGTAGGCGGCGCCGATGCCGAGGCTCACGCCGAGCAGCGCCAGCTCTTCACCCGTACGCCTGACTTCTTTTCCGGCGGGGCGCTGACCATGGAAGTGCACCACCAAGTCGAGCTCACCCTCAGGCCCCAGCGTGAGGCGCCGCGGGAGCAAGAGCTGCCCCATGGGGCGCACGTGGACGAACGGATCGTGGAGGCCGAAGCCCGGGTCGCTGGCCTCACAGGGCAGCACGCCGCCGCGCTCCTCCACGCTCCGCATGTACTGGAGCTCCTTCGCCGGTGGCGCGTCGCGCCAGCCGCTCGGCAGCGGCTCGAAGCTGCGTTGCGTGACCTGAAACGGACGCCCGGGGCTCAGTGGATCCGGCAGCGAGGTCGGGTGTGGCGCAGTCGTACGCGCCGCAGACGCTGAAGCGCTCCCTGGAGGCGCCGCGAGCGCGGCGTCGACCTGCCCCGCGCCTTCGCCGTGCGCTGCACCAGGCGCACCCGCGCGCTCTGAAGTGCCGCCGGAGGCCGTGGGCGCCGAAGCGCCACCCGCTGCGCTCACGGACACCGTCGCACCATTGGCTGAGCGTGGTGCATCGTCGCAGCCCAGCGCGCTCCCCAAGCCAAGCACCGCGCTCACGCGGAGCGCGATGCGGCGCAGGGACGCTCGACGGGGACGCACGGCGCTAGAGTGTCGTATAGCTCGCCCCCATGAAAGGCCCTGGCCTCAAGCGGAAGCTCTCCCTGCGCATCGTCCACCAAGGCGAGGAGATCACCGGGCTCGCGCCGCTCGCGTTGGAGCGCGCAACGAAGGGCAGCCGCCCCGGCAGCGAGGATCATCGCGCGTTGATCCACACGCTGGCCACCGTGGCGGGCTACGCCGCGCGCCAGACGATGCCGCCCTCCGCGGCGCGCCTGATGCTGAGTCAACTGGAGGTCGCGCACGCCTGGGTGATCGGCGCCGCGAGCACCTCCCACGTGAGCAAGGCGCGCAGTGAGGCCTTCGAGTCGATCGTCGCGGCGGAGAAGCGCACCACCGAGAGCGTGAGCCAATCCATGGCGCTGATGAAGCGCAAGGCGGAGACCGGCCTCGATCGCCACGCAGCCACCGTGGTGCTGCGCTACGCGGCGCTGGCCGCCAACTACGCCTGCGGCGCCACCATCCTCACCCTGGATGCCGTCAGTGATCCGACCAAAGGCCTGAACCTGGTCACCCAAGCGGCCGGTGCCGTCAGCTACCAGCGCCTGGCGCTCGGCCCGGCGCTCGGCAGCGAGCTGCGCGCCGCCGCGTGGTCGCAAGCCGAGTGGGAGGCCTCGCGCCGCGGCGCCCCGGACGTGTACCCCGCCGGCGCGCTCGCCGTGCAGCTGTTCCACGAGTTCTTGGGCGCCCAGTGGAAAGACCAGAGCGACGGCATGCGGAGCTACTTCGAGGACTTCATCAACTGGGCGCTGCCGCACCTGGCGCCGAGTTGATGCGCCGCCGGGAGCACGCCGAATGGCGAGGGTTGCCCGGGCGGGTTTGAAACCCGCCCCTACCAAGCGACTGGAGCGCTGACGTTCCGCGGAGTCGTCGCGTGGACGGCGCGGCGATCAGCGCTTGCGCGCCAGGGTCAGGCCGTCACCTACGGGCAGCATGCTCTGGGTCACCCGCGCATCGCGGTGGATCTTCTGGTTCAGCGCGCGGATGGCGAGGGTGCTCGCCTCTTGGTCGGTTGGATCAGCCACCTGACCTTCCCACAGCACGTTGTCGATCACCACCAGGCCCCCGGGGCGGAGCAGCTCGAGGCAGGCCTCGTAGTACGTGTCGTAGCCCGGCTTGTCCGCGTCGATGAAGGCGAAATCGTAGCTGCCCGCCTCCCCCGCGGCGAGCCGCGCCGCGAGCGTCTCCGCTGCTGGGGCGATCACCAGCTCCACCTTCTCGGCGACGCCCGCCGCCGCGAAATAGCGCCGCGCGATCTGGGTGTACTCGTCGCTCACGTCGCACGCGAGCAGGCGCCCATCCGGCGGCAAGCTGAGCGCGACGCGGAGCGCGCTGTAACCCGTGAACACCCCCACCTCGATGGCGCGCCGCGCGCCGATCAGCTCCACCAAGAGGCCCATCAACTGCCCCTGCTCCGGAGAGATCTGCATGGCATGGCGCGGGTGGGACGCCGTCTCCTCGCGCAGCACCGTGAGCAGCTCCGGCTCACGCAGCGAGTGCTGGAGCAGGTAGTCGTAGACGGCGTCCGAGAGACCCAAGCTGCGGGTTGACATGGGCTGCTTGTAGCACGCGGACTATGCGGTGCGATCGTCAGTCAGCCAGCGTGTCGACCCAGCTGGGGTCGCGGCTCAGCATGGCGCGTAGCCAGCTCGTGTACGGCACGCCGTTCACTTCGTGGTCGTAGAAGCGCGGCACCGCGGTGTGGTGATCCCCGTTGACGAAGAAGCGCTTGAAGCGTTGGGGGTAGGCCGTGTGCAGCTTGTCAGTTTCACTGATGAGGAGCGCTTTGAAGTCCAGCGGGTCGATCGATAAGAAGGGACCACTGACTATCTCGTCCTCGTAAGCGGAGAACACGCCGACGCGCAGGGTGGGATCGCGCTCGAGCGCCCAGCCTATCACCTGGGTGAACTGCCCCTCTCGACACGCTTCACACGAGGGCGGCACCAGCGACCCGAAGCCCCACTCCTCCTTCATGAGCGCGAGCGTTTGAGGGCGCTCCGGGTTGGTCAGGCCGAGGCCCGCGTCATTGATGACGTCGAGCGGCGTGGTCGGCCACTTTAGCCGCACCAGCAAGGTGCCCAGGATGGTGCCGTAGCCGCCCGCGCTGGTGCCCGCCAACACCACCCGGCGCGGCTCGGGGAAGCGCTCCTTCACCACGTCGAGCGCGGCGGAGAGGTTCACGAGCCCCCGGTGATATCGTACGCCCTCCTCATCTTCCATCTGCGTGTCACCGGTGAACACCGAGCCATCGCAGTAGGCGATGTGCGCGACGTTGTAGCCCGGCATCACGCTCCGCTCGTGCTGCTCGTCCATCACGCTATGGGTCGGCACGAGGACGCTCGTGGCGCTCTGCGCGGCACAAAACTCCGACCAGCAGGCGCCGCCCCCCTGGAGGAAAATCAGTAGATCTTCCGAGTCGCGCTCACGGATCCCGAAGCGATACGGCGCGCCGCGCAGACAGATGGGCCCCTCCTCATCCACCGCGAACTCGACGCCGAAGTGGCCCTCACCCAAGTCGGTGACGGCGCTCGGCTCGAAGCGATCGAAGTAGCGATCGACCCCGAGGCTTCGTAGCTCATCCACCGCCGCCTGGTCGAAGCCGGGAGTCGGCTGCGCGCCCTCTTCCGGCTCAGACTCCCCACACGCAGCGGTGAGCCAACCGAGCGCGATGACGGGCAATAGATGTAAGCGAGACCTCACAGCCCCTGAGTTTACCAGCCGAGCGACCGAGGGTGTGATCGAGATCGATCTCCAGCGCTGCCCGCGCGCCAAATGACTGCCACGTGACTGCCAAGTGACTTGGGAGCTCACGCGCCTGGCTCAGCGCGACACCGCGCTCGACACCCTGCGCGCGACCCCTCAGAACCGCTCAGCTCCGAGCCGAGCGCCGCACAGCTCCGCGGTTGACCTCGCCGCGCGGCTCGGCTGTGCTCTCGGCATGCAGCGGGCGCTGGTGACGGGCGGATTGGGGTTCTTGGGGAGCGCCATCGTGCGCTCACTGCGACAGCGCGAAGTCGCGGTGCGGGTGCTGGCGCTGCCGAACGAGCCGACGGACAACCTCGAGGGCGAGGCGTATGAGCTGGTGCGCGGCGACGTGCTCGACTTGGAGGCTTGCCGCACGGCAATGGACGGCGTGGACACGCTGTTCCACTGCGCGGCGCTCTACAAGGCCTTCATGCCTGACCCGCGCCGCATGTACGAGGTGAACCTGCGCGGCACCTTCAACATGCTGGAGGCCGCGCGGCGCGCCGGGGTGACGCGCACCGTCTACACCGCGAGCATCGTGTCGATCGGCAGGCCGCCCAAAGGACGTTTGGCTGACGAATCCACGCCCTACGAGGCTTGGGACGTGGACATGCCCTACAGCCGCTCGAAGTATCACTCGCGGGAGGTCGCGGAGTCGTTCGCGAGCTGGGGCATGGACGTGCGCATCGTGTGCCCCGGCGCGGTGTTCGGGCCAGGTGACATCGCGCCCACGCCCAGCGGGAAGATCATCATCAACACGCTGAAGCAGCGCGGCCCCGCCGTGTACACCGCGGGCGGCACCAGCTATGTCGACGTGCGCGACGCCGCCGAAGTGCACGTGCTGGCGGCGACCCGCGGGCGCGCTGGGGAGCGCTACATCGCCACCGCGCACAACCTCGACAACGGCGAGCTGATGCGCGCCATCTTGGACGCCGCCGGGGACCGGCGTGCCCTCCGGCGCCTGCCGAGCGGCCTGGTCCGTCACCTGGTGCGCGGCATGGAGCGCGCCGCCCTCCGTCGCGGCGCCGAGCCCCCCGTCGCCAGCAACTTCTACGAGTTCTCGCTGACGCCCGGCTTCTACTCCAACGAGAAGTCGCGGCTCGAGCTGGGCGCCAGCTACCGCCCCCTAGGGGAGACGCTGCGCGACGCCCTCGACTACTTCCGCGCGCGCGGTCTGTTGCGCTGAGCCCGCGCGGGCAACGGCTGGGGCGCGTCACATTCCGAGGCGCCAGGGCGCAAACCGACTTCGCCGAACCACGCTCGGCAGGTCCATTCCGAGGCGTCAGGGCGACAGCCTCTCTCTAGGGGATCGGGGGGTTGGACGAGAGTCTCCCCAGCGCGCCGCGAGCACCCCTTACGAGGTGGCTCACGGCTTTGGCGTGGCACCGATAGCGGCGGGAGGCGCCGCGTGAGATAGTCGCGGCGTGAAGCTGCTCGCGCGCATCTGCTTGTGGTTCTATGTCGTGGTCTTCGTGCTGGCGGGGGGCGCGGTGTTGTTCGGCGCGCAAGGCGCCGCGCAGATGATGGGCATCACCCAGCTCAGCCTGGAAGATCGCGGCGTGGTGTCGCTGATGAATCAGCTGCGCTACTTCGGCGCCGTGGCGATCGGCTTCGGCGCCACCGTGGCGGTGCTGAGCAAGCAAATCCTCACGGAAAAGCGCCACGCGACGCTGTTCCTCATCGTGCTCTTGCTCATCCCGCTGTCGCGCACCATCTCGCTGTTCATGGATGGCCTGCCGCACTACTCGCTCTTGCTGATCATGCTGGCGGAGTACGGCCTGTTCGCGCTGTTCGTGGTCCACGCGAAGCGCTTCATCTTCACGAGCCCGGAGGCCACCCCTGAGGCGCTCCCGGAGGGCAGCCCGAAGGCGGTCGCCAAGGCCAGCGCTAGCGAGAAGGTTTAGGCGCTCGTCACGCGAGCTTGGCGGAGAGCGCCTCGGCGGCGAGCTCGTCGTAGCTCATGCGGGCGGCGCGCTCGCGCTCGGCGTCGGTGTAGAGCTTGCTGATGAGCTCGGGGTCGACGCCCATCAGGCGCTCGATGGCGCGACCGAACAGCGAGCGCACCAGCGGTGACTCGTTGTAATACTCCTGCACGCGCTCCATCACGTGGATGAAGCGGCTGCGGCGGACCGAGGGCTTCTTGCTCAGGAGCTGGATGCGCTTGATGGCCTCCTTCATGCGCCTGCCGGTCGGGTCCACCACCTGCATCGGCTTGAAGAATACCGCGCGGAAAAATGGCGCGCCGTAGTACAGCACGTGGGCGAAGGACCACAGCGCGCGCACCCGCTGCGAGAGCGGCGCGCGCGGCTCCTCCGTGAGCTTGTCCAGGTACTCCTGCGAGCCGTAGTAGCTTATCATGTGGAAATCCACCGCGATGTGGCGGGACTCATCACGGTTGATGAGGTCCATCGCGCGCTCGCTCATGGCGTCCCCCACGAAATCGTTGATCGAGCGGAGCAGCGCGATGTCCAAGATCAGCTCACCGCAGGTGATGTAAGCGTTGGCGATCTCCGCCGAGAGGTACCTCACGGAGGCGATGAAGTGCGGCGCGAAGCGCACCAGGGACGGGCTCATCTCGTAGCGCTCGAGCCGGCGCTGATCGTAGAAGCGCGCCAGGCGCTCCGCGGCCTCGGCGTGGCGCAGCTCGTCCTTGACGAAGCTCTCGAAGATGCGCCGGAGCTTGGGGTCCTCCGCGCGGCGCTGCTGCTCCTCGAACAGCGCCCCCGCCAGCCGCTCGATGCCGGCCATGTCGGTGAAATACTGGACGATGGCGCGCTCATCCTCGGCGCTCATCGCGCGCGGCGTGCCAGACCAGTCGAGATCGTCCACCGACCACTGCTCGCGTTCGCACTTCTCCAGCATCCTCGCGAGGTCCATGCCCCAAGGGTACATCTGAATGGCCTTCAGATCACCCTGGGAGGTGACGGGCGCCTGACCCAGCGGCCTCGAGCGCGTGGCGGTGGGGAGTCACCGATGCCGGCAGCGCCCGAGTAGCGGGCGCGAGCTGCCGCGCTGTTCAGTGAGATCTTGGAGTAGGGTCGGCCCATGGAGGAGGCCCCCGACGCCGCCCAGCTCATCACCGACGCGGCCGCGTCCTTCGTCACCCCGGCGCTCGCGCCCGCCGTCCGTGAGGCGCTGGCGCCGGTGTTCGCAGGCTCTGAGCCCGAAGAGCGGCGCGCGCTCCTGCACCGGCTGCTCACCACCGGCGACGGTTGGGGCTACTTCCCGCCCTGCCCGCTCGCGCGCCGCGTCAACCTGGCGCTGGGGCACCTGACGGTGCTGCCCAGCTCGCGCTTGATGGGGGCGGAGCAGCTGAGCGCGCTGCAAGAGCGCGAGGTGGTGTACCTCGCCAACCACCTGAGCTTCTCCGACGCGAACCTGTTCGCCTACTTGCTGGAGCGCGATGGGCACGACCGCATCGGTGATCGCCTGTGCGTGCTGGCCGGCCCCAAGGTGTTCACCGATCCGTTCCGGCGCTTCTCCAGCTTGTGCTTCGGCGCGATCAAGCTGCCCCAGAGCCCGACCCGCGCCTCGGGCGAGGCCGTGATGCCGCGGCGCGAGGTGGCGCGCGTCGCCGCGGTGACGATCGCGGCCAGCATGGAGCGGCTGGCTCAGGGCGACCACCTGATGATCTTCGTGGAGGGCGCGCGGAGCCGCACCGCCGCGATGCAGCCAGCGCTCGGCGCCGTGTCACGCTACCTGGAGCGGCCAGACACCTTGCTGGTGCCGCTCGGCATCGTGGGCAGCGAGCTGCTGGTGCCCATCGGCGAGGAGCACGGACACCCCACCCAGGTGACGATCCACGTCGGTGCGCCGATCGAAGCCGCCCGGCTTTGGCGCGCCACGGAGCACAAACGGGGCCTCTTGATGCACGCGGTGGGCGCCGCCATCGCGCAGCTCTTGCCGCCCGCCTACCAGGGCTACTACGCCGCCACGAACCCAGACGACGAGCTGGCTCGAGCGCGCGCCGCGCTGCGCGCTGCGTCAGTGTGACGTACTGTCAGGCTAGCTGAACGACGCCCCCTACTCGCCGTGCTCGGCTGCGCGGCGGCGTTCGTCGAGGCGCTTCTGGTGCTCGGACTTGAGCTGGCCCCCTTTGCCGAGCAGCTCGCGCTTGAGCTCGCTGTGATAGCGGATCACCTGGTGTGTCTTCTCGCGCGGCTGACACCAGCGCTTCTGCGCGGGGAAGTTGAGGCCCTGGTAGCTCGCCAGCCACTGAGGGAACCAGGCGGTGCCGGTCTTCTTGCGGCACAGGTCGCGGTTCCGCTCGATCATCGTCGCGATCCAACGCAGGTTCGCCTCACCTTGCAGCAAGACTTGCTTCTGCTCACGGCAGGCGACGCTCGGATCGCTCAGTGGATCGGCATCCTGACGGCAAGCGCCGATGAAGCGCGCCCGCACCTGGCCGAGCCCGAAGTCCTCTCCGTTGGGGCTCACCACGTGGGGGAGCCAACCGCTCTCGAAGTGCACGATGGCCACCACGCTGAGCGGATCGAAGCTGCCTCGCTGCGCCTCCTCCCGTAGGACGCTCGCGTAGCGCTCGGCCTCCTCCAGGGGCATCTCCGGGCGCGACAGGTAGATCGCCGCCAAGATCACCGCGAGCGGTCGCAGCATGCGCCTTGGCCTAGCCCACTTGCTGGGATCACGCCAATGAGCGGCTCACCTGCTGGATATCGAACGGGCGCTCCCCGCCGAGTAGCAGTTAGGGGCACTGACGTGGAGCACGACCGTCGTGCCGACTCACGCGAGGTCCGATGCGCGCTGCTACGGCAAAAGCAGCTGCTCGAGCAGCTCGAAGACCTCAGCCTCGTTGGGGTCGATGTTCCCATCGGCCTCGATCACGCGCTTGGCGGTGTCGAGGAACAGCTGCCGATGTCGGTGAGGCACCGTCGCTGGATCCACCTCCTCGGGCGTGGGTGGATTCTCCAACCAACCCTCCACCTGCTCGCGCTCGTCCGGAGTCAGCTTCAGCTGACGCACGAGCCGCAACACGAAGCGCCGCTCCTTCCGATCGACCTCCAAGTCCGCCCACGCAAAGGCACAGACGAACTTGAGCAGCAAGAGCCGCTCGTCGCGCTTCAGGGTGTCCAACATGGGCACACCCTACCGCGGCGCACACAGCGCTGACAACAGCCGCAGCGCGCTCACTCACGTCGCGTGCGACACCCGTCACCAGGCATCGCAGAACTGTCCAACCCCCAAAAATCCAAGCTCGATCGCGTTCTTCTCTTCAGGGGGTTAGACGGCACCTCACCCGAGCCGCCGCTGCGAGTAAGCCGCGTGAAGCGCCGTCAGCCCTCGGGGTTGAACTCGGGCGGCAGCGTGGAGCCGTCTCCCCAGAAGAACTTCTCGAGCTCGGTCATCCACACCTTCTGGCCGTGCTCACTGGTCAGGTCGAGGCGATACTCGTTGATCAAGATCTTCGAGTGCTCGAGCCACTGACGCCAGGCCTCCTTCGAGACCTGCTCGAACACCTGTTGGCCCAGTGGGCCCTTGAACGGCGGGCGATCGAGCCCCTCCGCCTCCCGGCCTAGTTTGACGCATTGAACGGCGCGAGACATGGGCCGCCCTTTTCGCCCCGAAAGCGCGTCAGGTCAACCGCCGCGCTCGCGGTGAGGTGAGGTGAGCTGCCGCAGGCCCCACCCCATTCATGGCGGGCTCCCTCTCCGGGAGAAGGAGCCCGTACTTCAGTACGGTCTGACGCGATCCACTCGCGTCGATGACGCCCGGCCCAGCGACCAGGCAACTCCTCGGAGGCGACCGCTACACTGAAACTGGAAGTATCAAGCAGCAACAGACTTTTCAGGGGCCCACGGACCCCTCCTGGGCTACCCACTCGGCCCCCAAGTACCTACATGGTGCCCGGGCAGCCGCCTGTGGACGGCCGCGCTGCCACTGGCGCGGAGCCTCCCCATGCCCCTCCAACGCTTAGTCACTCGTCTGAAGCCTCAGGGTTACGGGGCCAGCTGGGCCTACGCCTCGCTTGGGGTGGTCCCGGCGGGACTGCTCTTGGTGCACGCCGTCATTGGCCTGGGCTCGGAGCACTACGCCATGGCGGCGGCGTTCTTGGTGCTCGCCTGGGTGGGTCCCCGCGCGCGGCAGTTCTCGGCGCTGGTCGCGCCGTTCGCGCTGTGCGGCCTCACCTACCAGTTCTTGCCGCTGATCATGCCGCTGCGCGGCGACATCGACGTCGCCTTCATTTGGGAGCTCGAGCGCGCGCTGTTCAGCGTGGGGGATGGCCCCACCCTGGGTGACGCCCTGGCGGCGCGGCCTCACCCCGTGCTCGATACCGTCAGCGGCCTTGTCTACATCACCTACTTCGCGCAGATCATCCTGCTCACCGCCTGGTTTCATTTCCGCGGGGATCCATCGCGCGCGCTGCGCGTGGGGCTCGCCTTCGCGGTCCTGAACGTGATGGGCTGGGTCACCTGGGTGCTCCTGTGGCCCGCCGCCCCGCCTTGGTACGTGGACATCTATGGCCTCGGCCCCGCGGTGATGGACGCCGCGCCGAGCGCGGCGGGCGCGCTGCGCTTCGACGCGCTGATCGGGGTGCCGCTCTTCCACGACTACTACGCCAAGTCGACCAACGTGTTCGGCGCCATGCCCTCGCTCCACATGGGCTACGCCACGCTCGCGGCGATCGCTGGCTGGCGCTTCAACCGCCCAGTGCGGATCTTCTCGCTCGGCTACGCGCTCTTGATGGCGTTCTCCGCCATGTACCTGCGCCACCACTACCTGCTCGATCTAGTCGCCGGCGCCGCCTACGCAGCGGGCGCCTACTTCGTGATCGGCTGGGCCATGGCGCGCAGCAAGGCGCGTTCCCACGTGGGATCTGACGAGCGCCAGCCGAGCGAGGCGGCCGAGCTCGCGCCGAGCGGGCAGCCCAGCCAAGAGGCCCAGCTCACCCAGTGACCCAGCCGGCGGACCCCAGCGGCGCCGAGGAGCGCGCGAGCGGCGTCGCCCTACGCATCGGCGCGGCGCTGGCGTTCATCGCCGTCCATTGCTTTCGGCGGCCGCTCCAGGCGCTGCTGGCCGTGGTGCTGGTGCTGGCGGCGGCAGGCTACGGTGTTTCCAAGCTGAAAATCGATCCGGACATCGCCGAGCTCTTGCCGCCCAGCTATGAGAGCGTGCAAGACCTGGAGACGCTGAAGCAGCGCTTCGGCGGGGTGGGCTACGTGGTGCTGCTGCTCGACGGCGGCACCCCGGAGGCGCGGCGCGCCGTCGCGAAGGGGCTGGCGCCAGAGCTCGCCGCGCTGCCAAGCGTCTCCTACGTGGAGGTAGAGCGCCCAGCTGCCTACCTGCGCTCCAAGGCGCTGTGGCTGTTCGAGGTGGACGACCTGCGCGAGCTCGAGCGGCGCGTCCGCATCCGCTACCACTACGACATCGAGCGCTCCTTCCTCGACCTCGACGATCGGGCGCCGCCCAGCGTGAAGGTGGATGACCTGGTGGCGAAGCTCGAGGCGCGCTTCGGGGGGCTCCAGGGGGGCGATGACGCGCCCTCGACTTACTACGAGGACGCCTCACGCCTGGCGGTGTTCGTGCGCCCGACGGAGCTCGCCTCCAACCTCGACTTCTCGCGGCGCGTGGTGGCGGAGGTGGAGCAGGTCGCCGCCAAGAGCGCTGCCCTCACGGCGCACCCCGAGGTGCGCTTCGAGCTCACGGGTCGCTACAAGAAGCGGGTCGACTTGCAGGAGGTGCTCGCGAGCGATCTGCGGCTCACCTCCATCGTCTCGATCTTGCTGGTGGCGGGCTACCTCGCGCTGCACTTCCGGCGCTGGACGGCGATCGTGCTGCTCATCATCCCGCTGAACGCGGGGCTGCTCTTGGCGTACGGCCTGGCGGCGGCGACGTTCGGCAGCCTGAACATCCTCACCACCTTCCTCGGCGCCATCTTGGTGGGGATCGGGGTGGACAGCGGCATCCACATCCTGGGCAGGGTGCATGAGGTGGCGGCGGGCGGCGCCTCTCAGGAGGAGGCGGTGCGCGTCGCCTTCCGCGACGCCGGGCGTGTGTCCCTCGCGGCCATGCTCACCACCGCCGCGGCCTTCATGTGCCTCACGGTGACGGATTTCCGCGCCTTCCGTGAGTTCGGGGTGCTCACCGCCGCGGGCGTGCTGCTGGTCTTCCTCTGCTACCTCTTCATGCTCCCGGCGCTCATTAGCTTGGCTGACCGTACCCGGCTCACGCGGCACCGCGCGGCGGCCGCGAGCCTCCCCGGCACCGGCTGGCTCGGCCGGCGGGCGCGGCTGGTGGTGCCGGTGATGGGCCTCGCGGCGTTGATCTTCGCCGGCCTCTCGGCGCGGGTGCACTTCGACTCCGACTTCTCACGCCTGGACGACGCCGACCTCCCGAGCTTCCGGCTGGACCGTCAGGTGACCGAGCTGCTCGGGCGCTCCCAGACGCCGCTCGTGGCCTTCCCAGAGAACGACAGCCAGGCCACCCAAGCCGCGGAGGTCGCGCGGGAGCGCATGCGCCAGGCGGGCACGCTGGCCACCATCGGTGAGGTGGTGACGCTCTCCGAGCTGGTGCCGCCCGACGTCGAGGCCCGCGCGCCCTACGTCACCTCGGTCCAGAAGATGCTCTCCCGCATCGCGCGCGGCGATCAACGGGAGGAGCTGCTCCGCTCCTTCCCCGACCTGGACGCCCTGATCGAGGCGACCGCCCCCACCAAGGAGAGCCTCCCCGAGAGCCTGCGTCAGGTGCTGACGCCCCAAGACGGCGAGGCCGCCACGCCGCTGATGTTGCTCTACCCGAGCGTGTCTTTGTCGGACGCCGAGGCCGTGCGCCGCACCGCCGATCAGGTGCGCCACCTGAGCCTCGAGTCGGGGGAGGTGGTGCGCACCGCGGGTGAGCCGATCATCCTGGCGGACATCCTGAAGCTGATCGCTCAAGACGGCCCGCGCATCCTGCTCCTGACCCTGGTGTTCATCTTCGTGTTCCTGCGGCTCACCCTGGGCAGTTTCCGCATGGCAACGCTCGCCACCGTCCCCGCCGTGCTGACGCTGCTCGTCACCGCCGGCGCCGTGGCGGCGTTCGGGCTGTCCTTGAACATGCTGAACATCATCATCTTGCCCATCTTGCTGGGCATCGGCGTCGATGATGGCGCGCACCTCTTGGCGCGCATCGAGGCCGGGGAGCCGCTGCCCGTGGTGTGGCGCCACACCGGCGCTGACGTGGGCGGCGCCATCCTCACGGATGCCTTCGGCTTCGGTGCCCTGGCGCTGGCGGCGCACCCGGGGCTCGCGAGCCTGGGTCAGGTCGCGCTGATCGGCCTCGCCGCCAACTTCCTCATCTGCGTGGTGCTGCTGCCCGCCGTGCTCAGCCTCGTGCCCTTGGTGCGCGTGCGAGCGGCCGCCAGCGCCACGCTGAACGACACCGAGGTGTCTGCTGACGGCGTCCTCACTCACCGGAGAACTCCATGAATCAGAGCGAACTCGTGGCCCTGGAGGTCGTAGATGGGCTCCTCACGCCGGGCGGCTTGTCCCCCACGGCGCGCGTGCTCGGCGCGGTCAGCCCGGCGCTCTTGCTCCTCTTCTACCTCGTCATCGCCTACCTCGTGTTCCGCTTCACGAAGTCGGGGCGCGACTACACCGACGCCGAGGTGAAAGATCGCAAGACGGGGCTCTCCACGCCGGGGGTCCGCGTGTTCTTCTCGTGGCTGATGCGCCCGTGGTTCTCGCTGCTGGTGCGCGCTGATTTTCCGCCCAATGCCATCACCACGGTCTCCCTCGGCATCTCCCTCGCGGCGGGCGTGGCGCTGGCGGCGGGTCGCTTCGCGCTCGGCGGTTGGCTGTTCGCGTTGGCCGGCGCCTGTGACTTCTTCGATGGGCGCCTCGCGCGGATGAAGAACATCGCCTCGCCTCAGGGCGCGGCTTTGGACAGTGTGGTTGACCGTTATTCGGAGTCCGCCGTGCTGATGGGCCTGGCGTGGTACTACCGCGACACCTGGGTGTTGTTCCCGGCGCTGCTCGCCCTGGTGGGCTCCTTGCTGGTGCCCTACGTGCGCGCCAAGGCAGAGGCGCTGTCCGTACCGCTCCAAGAGGTGGGCTGGCTCCAGCGCCCGGAGCGGGTGGCGCTGCTCGCTTCGACGACGGCCCTGGCGCCGATCCTCGAGGTGATCATCAACCCGGGGAACCCGCGGCCGCTCCACTGGCTCACCGTGCTGGGTCTGTTGATCCTGGGGGTGGGCACGCAGATCACGGCGGCGCAGCGCACCCACAAGCTGGTGAAGCTGCTCGCACCCACGCCGCCTTCGGGTTGCCCAGCGCCGAAGCCGGTCAGTCAGCTGCGGGTGCTCTCGTCGAGCGGCCTCGCGACCGCCTCGGACATGGGGCTCGTGGCCTTCTTGGTGTGGGTGTTCAGCGGCGGCGCGTCGTTGCCCGTGGCCACCGCCGCGGGCTGCCTGCTCGGCGCCTTGGTCAACTTCACGCTCAATCGCTACTGGGCGTTCCAGGCCACAGAGGGCTCCATCATGGGTCAGGCGCGGCGCTACACCATCGCCTCCCTCACCAGCGCGGCGCTCAACGCCGGCGGCGTGGCGGTGGTCGCCCTGTTGCCGAACGTGCCGGACGCCATCGCCTGGCTGCTGGTGCGCGGCACCGTGTTCGGGGTGTGGACGCTGCCGCTCTACCGCACCTACGTCTTCGAGCAGGTCAGCTTCCGGCCGCTGGTCGAGCAGCGGAGCGCCTGATTCCGCCGTTCGCCCCATGGCAGCGACACCGACGGCACCACCCAACGCCCGTACGAGCAGCAGAGCACCTGATTCCGCCGTTCGCCCCATGGCAGCGACACCAACGGCACCACCCAACGCCCGTACGAGCAGCAGAGCACCTGATTCCGCAGGGAAACGACTAAGGGGACGAATGCGTCAGGGGAACTGACTCGACTCAGGCGCCGGGAGCCTAGCCCGGACGAGCGCGGGGCTCGGGGGTCGGACGGCACCGCACCGGGGTGACTACCGCGCGGTCAGCTTGCTGCGGATGGCTTCGAGGCGGGCGCGCACCGCCTCATCGCTGACGATGACCGAGGTCTCGGCGACGATCTGCCGAGTGCGCTGAGACTTGGGGAAGCGCTCTGCGTGGCGCTCGAGCAGCTTCAGCGCCTGCTCGCGCTCCGTGGCGGAGCCGGCGCGGATGTAGCCCGCCAGGCGCAGCAGCGTGTCGCGCTCGGCGCCAAAGTACTGGGTACTGGCGCCGAGCACGGGGTCGCGATCTCGCGCCTCGCCGTGCTTCGCGTGCTGAATGATCTCCTTGATGCCGTCCTTGCTGTGATCGTGGTCGGCGCTGCCGCTGGGCGCTGCGCTGCCGCTGGGCGCTACGCTGCCACTCGGTGCGGCGACCTTACCGTCACCATGGCCAGCGTGCGGATCCGCGCCGGGCGCGCTGCCACTCGGTGCCGCGCTACCGCCGGGCGCCGTGCCGCCGCTCGGATTCGAGTTCAGCACCAGGCGCTGGACGTACGCCAGCTCCAGCTGGGTGGCCGCGTGAGCGGTGGCGCGCGCGGCCTCGGCAGCCAGCGTGAGGTGCTGCTCCGAAGCGACGTCCTTCGCCTCCGCCTCCTCGAGCTCCTGACGCTTCTTCACCGCCTCTCGACAGGCAGACGCCACGGAGGGCACCAGCTCCTCGCAGTCAGGCAGCGGTGGAAGCGTGGCCCAGCGCGTCTTCCAGTCCGCGCGCAGCGCCGGGAGCGAATACGGGGCCACCGAAGACCCCTTCGGCGCGGGCGCCTCTGTCTCCTGGGGCGAGTCGCAGGCCGCCGCCAGCACCAGCGACACCAAGCCCAACGACACGCAGCTCACTCGTCCTCGAACCATCACGACTCTCCACAAAACGCGCTCGGCCCAGGCGTGCTACCACGCCCGGGCCGATCGCGACCGCTACAGCGCTGACTCAGCCGCCGTAGATCCCCTTCATGCTCGGGTCAGCGAGACCGAAGTCGCGCATCGCCTGACGAATGAAGCTGGGGATCGAGGCGTAGTCGTGCAGCTTGAGGCACGCCGCGCTGCTGTCACACGCCCCACCACCGCGCAGCTGAGGCTGCCCGCTGGCGTCGAGCGTCGGCACGTACCAGGTGACGCCGTTGTGAGTCACGGGCGTCGTGACGTACGCCACGTTCAAGAGCTCGTTGGCGTACTCCAAGATGCGCGCCGCGATGCCGCGCTGCACCGTCTTGCAAGCCGGTGTCCCTGACGTGTTGCTACCGAAGCAGAAGTTCTCCGTGCCGTAGGTGCGAGCGACGAACACCTCACCCGTGGGCATGTGGAACTCGATGCGGTTCTCGAAGCCGGGGTCAGTGTCCGCCCCGATCGCCCAGATCCCCATCTGATCCAACCAGCGGCGCTTCTGGTTCTCTGGCAGGTAGACCAAGGTCCACGCGATCAGGAACTTCTGCTGCTCCCAGCCCACCTGCGGGTCGAGGGCGCGCATCACGCTCGGGGCGTTCGGCTTGAACTTCGAGCCGTCCACACCGTAGCCCGAGCACACCATCGTGCCCTTGTTCGAGAAGCACACCTCGGGGGTGTCAGGCCACCAGCTCACCCAACCGAGCGGCTGCTTCGGGTAACCCTGGGAGTCCACGTCGGGGCGCCCCTGAGAGGTCGCCGCCACGCGAGCACCCGTGACCCAACTGTCGCCGGTCAGGTGGTTCGCGAGCCAACGACGGTAACCATCGGGGAACAGGTCCGCGAGGGAGACCGCGCGCCAGCGCGCGTCGGTGAAGTCACTGAGCGAGCTGCTGATGAAGTTGTCGACCGACTCGGTCATCAGCATCGTGGTGTAGACCTTGTCGTAGTACGAGCCGGCGTTCAGGGTGAACTCCGAGTCGTACTCGCCGCGGTCCCGAGACAGCGCGTTGTTCACGCGCTTGCCACCGATACCCACCGCATCCCAGAAGCCCTGAGCGCCGTCGGGGACCAACAGAGGACCCGTGGTGCTGTTCTCGTTGGCCACCATCGCTTCCATGACGTTGGCGATCCCGAAGCTGCCTGGCTCCTCGTGCACACCCACGTTCGGGCGCTGCATCTGCCGCGTGAAGTGATCGAAGGCGAGCCCCGACGCGAGCATGATGTCGTGCCACTTCAGCACATCCACGTAGAGCGAGAACGCACCCGGCTGCAGGTTCTGGATGTTGTTGTAGATGAGCCCGATGCCCTTGGCGCCATCGCGCATCTTCGTGTTGTACCGGTTGAGGACACGGTTGGCCGCGCTCCGCACGGTGAACGTGGACCGGTTACGCCGGTAGTTGTCGAAGATGTGCCGCAGCTCCTGCTCCGAGATGAAGAACTCGAACAGCTCGTAAGGATCCGCGCCCTGGTCGTGACGGTACACCGCCACGTTGCCGAGGTCAGCCCAACGATCCGTCGCGAACCCATAGGGGAAGCGCGTGCGGCTCTTCTTGTCGTAGTACGGGCCGACACCACCACCCTGTGACGCAGGATCGCTCGGGTCACCACCACCGCCACGGAGGTCCTCGTAGGCGACGTAGGCGACCTTTCGGGTCTTGCAGCGGCTGTAGTTGCCGTTGACCTGCACCAACATGCCGTCGATCACTGGATCCCAGCGGCCGAGCGTCGCCTCGTCCCAATGCGCTGGACGGTAGTCCTCGATACTGACGTCACGACAATCGTCGATCAGCTTGTACGCGCGGTTCAGCTGCGAGTAGTGGATGATGTTCAGGTTGTTCGGGAAGTCCTGGATGTCCGTCTGGTACTGGTAGCCGAGGATGCCGCCGAACGAGTCCAGGATGGTCTCGTTGATGGCGCCCGCGAGCGGGGTACCGCGCCGGAACTCGTTGTCCGCGAACACCGAGGCGGTGTCGCCGTAGAACATCCTCGTGGCGTGGAAGTCGTAAGACCCCAAGCCCAGGAAGTCCTGACTGTAGTCGCCCGCGTAGTCCATGATGGACGAGTGGGTCCACATCTGGATCAGGTTGTCCTGCTCCTCCTGAGTGACCGGATCGAAGTAGCGCGGGCCCACGCAGTTCGCCGCCGCGGCATCACCCTCGGCCAAGTCGGTGCACTCGTTCGTGACGGTGCCGTTCTTGGTGCGGAGCTGCCAGTACTGCGGGCGGTAGTTGAACGCGTTGGACGAGCTCACGAAGTTGTGACGCAGCCCGAAGGTGTGCCCCATCTCGTGGGCCATGACGGAGAAGTGCATCTTCTGCGCCAGGTACCTCGCCATCCTTTGAGCGCGCTCGTGCTGCGTCGCCGCGTCGTCTTCTCTGTTGAACGCGCCGAACTTCTCCTGCAGCTTCTTCGAGACGCCGGCCATCGCCGTGGGAGACGGCGCGAAGCTGTCCCCGTGCAGCATGCAAGCACCGCGCGACGCGAGGCCGAGCTCCCGCATGTGATCGAGATCACGGTAGAGCGTCGGGTTGATGCGACCGCGCAGCGGTGACGCCAGATCGCCCAGCATCCCCGGGGGCATCCCCGTCACCCCCGCCAGCTGCTGCATGGCCGGGTTGATGAGGGCCGCCTCCGTCTCCGTCCCGTACGCGGACTGCATGCGGGCGAAGTAGGTGTTCTTCATCGCCGAGGGCGTGCCCGTGGAGGCCTTGATCTGGGTGATCTCACGGACCTTGTCCAGGTTGGCCTTGGTGAGCCTCGGCAGCTCGCTCACGGGGCGCTGCACCACCAGCCCCGTCTCGATGTCGCGCCCGTAGGCCTTGATCAGCTGCTCATGGCGCGCGTCGCGCTCCGAGCGGGTCATGGTGCCCAGCGCGCCCTTGCCCGCGTTCTCCACGGCCAGCGCGTAGTCCCTCACGAACTTGCCGTCCGTGATGTCCTGCACGCTGAGCTCGCCCGCGATGAAGCGCGAGACGTCCACCACCGACTGACTGATCTGGTCCGTGGGCCAGGACCACACGTTGATGCTGGCGCTGATGCCCTCACCCGTGAGCGGGCTCGCGTACGTCGGGCCGAAGCCCCACGGTGCGCCCGTCTGTGGGGTGTCGAACACGTTCACCAGGTGCCGCCGCACGTCGCCGATGCGCACGGTGTAGGCGGCCTTGCAGGCATCCTTCAGCTCCTTGTCAGCCGGGTTGGTCGAGTTCCGCACCTTCTGGCAATCCCCCGCATTGAAGCGGGCGGGCAGCCGGCGCTCACCCGGGGCACACGCCGGGTGGTCGTGCTCCTGGATCGGGCTGTGGCACAGGATGACCGCGTCATCCATCAGCGTGATCCGCTCGAGCGCGCGGTACTCCGCGCTGCCCGGGTCGTAGCCACGCTTGGCGATGTTGCTGCGCGCGGTCTCTGCGCAGGCCGCGGTGTCCCAGCGACGCGCGCCGCCGTTCGCCTCACGGCAGGAGTCCACCTCACGCCAGATGGCGACGGCGTCCCCCAGCTCATCGATGCCGCCGCGCGGCACCGGGTACTCAGCGTCGCAGTCTGCATCCGGAGCGATGCGCTCACACTCGGCGTGCCGCGCCGCCATGACCGCCACGCGGATCGCGACGTCCCACTCCTGGGTGGCCCAGTTGGTGGAGTCGAAGTACCGCGGATCGCTCTTGTTCGTGTAGTACCAGACGATGGGCCGCACCGGCCGATCGCGGAACGGCACGGTGCACCGCTGAGTGTGCACGTTGCACTGCGAGCCCGGGTGGTTGACCCCGATCGCACTCGGCTCACACGCGTCGTCCGTGCCGTTGCCGTTGGCGTCGACATCCGAGGTGCAACGGTGGAACCCGTCCGATCCGGGGTCCGTGTTGACGAGGTGGCTGCGCTCCCAAATGTTGTAGCGCGAGATGAACCGCCGCCAGTTGGTGTCCACCATGCCGTAGTTACGCGCGAAGCCGTAACGATCCTTGGTGAACGCGCCGGCGACCTGGAAGCGGTAGCCGTCCCAATCCGTGGGCTCGTAGTCCGTGTCCTGCACCTTCCAGAACGAGTGCCGGATGGTGAGCTCGCTCGGGTTGCAGTTGCCCATCGGCGCCTGCCCACCCACGAAGTCGGCGTCCAAGAAGCACGCCGGGATCTCGTTCAGCCCGAACAGGCCGCCGAGGTCGATCTTGCCGGGCTTGGCCCAGGCCTTGGTGGTGACGTCGAAGTAGTCCTTCTCGAAGCGCGGCGCGTGCTCCGAGTCTGGATCGTTCACGTAGTAGCCCACCTCTTCATACTTGTAGGCGCCGAAGAACACGCCGTAGATGGCGAGCGTGTCGAAGTCGTAAGCCTCCGTGATGAGGTTCTTCGACCAATCCACACGGAAATACTTGCGCTCGTACCACGGGGCGTCGGAGGTGTTCTCCTCCACCACGTTGAGCTCCTCACCGGTGGACGGGTTGTAGCTGCGCTTGATGTCGAAGTGGTTCTGGATCCGGAAGGCGTAGACCACCTGCCCGTCGTTCGTCTCCACGCCAGCGCCGAAGCCGTCCGAGTTGTCGATCCGCTCGTACGCGAGGCGGCCGAGCAGGCGGTCCTCCGTGATCTGCCAGCGGATGATGGAGAGGTCGTTGCTGTAGAAGCCGTTGAAGAACGCGTCCTGAGTCGCGCCGGTGGCGATGTCCAGGACAGTCCCGTTCGCGTAGAACGCCGGGTTGTCGTGGTCCTTCGCGAGGTCGGGGCCGACGAAGAAGCTCTTCTCCAGTGCGTTCGGCTGCACGCGGTTGATTGGCTCTCGCTCTTCGGCGCACCCGAGGGTAGCGAGTAGGCCGACGGATGCTGCGAGCAGCGGCCGGGTCCATTTGAGGGTCATGGGTTCTCCTTCGACGATCGGTGGTGGCCCTAACGGTCTTGGCACGAGAAGCGCCAGGGACTCACTTGAGCAATAAGCGGGCCACTATGAAAACTAAGCAATTTCAGGTAGTTACACGGATGATGCGGGGGCATCGTTAGGCGACTAACCCCGCGCAGCCGTCGCTAAGGCGAACGATCACACGGCGGCCGCACGCCCCGGGCCCGCGTTGATACAGAGGAACCAGGCGCTTGTTAAGGGCTTCGTGACAGCGCCGAGGCGATCCAGCGCCGCATGCGTCACGCGACCTGCGAGGGGAGCGTGAGGTGGCCAGCGCCGCCAGCCTCGAGGCTCGCGGCGGACACGGGTGCGGTGCCGTCCAACCCCCCAAAACCCTTGAGGAAAATCTGAGCGCTAGGCCTGGCGGATCTCCACCGCCCGCGCGTGCGCCTCGAGCCCCTCCGAGCGCGCCAGGGTGGTGATGGCCTCCGCCTGCGCGGCCAGCGCAGGAGCCTGATAGGCGATGGTGGAGGTGCGCCGGACGAAATCCGGGATGCCCAGGGCCGACGCGAAGCGCGAGGCGCCGCCCGTCGGGAGCACGTGGGAGGGCCCCGCGAGGTAGTCCCCCGCGGCCTCGGGCGTCATCGGCCCGATGAACAGCGCGCCCGCGCCGCGGATGAGCGCGGCGTCTTCACGCGCCGTGCGCGTCTGCACCGCGACGTGCTCCACCGCGAGCAGGCTCGCCACCCGCGAGAGCTCTGCGTGGGAATCCACCACCAGCGCGTAGCCGTGCTCGGTCAGGCTCTGCGAGGCCACCTCGCGCCGTGGCAAGGACGCGAGCTGCGACTCGAGCTCGCGCTCCACCCCGCTCACGAGCGCCGGGCTGGTGGTGACGAGCAGCGGGTACGCCGCCTCGTCGTGCTCCGCTTGGGAGAGCAGGTCCGCGGCGACCCAGCGCGGATCGGCGCTGTCGTCCGCCACCACCAAGATCTCACTGGGGCCAGCGATGCTGTCGATGTCCACGTCGCCGTAGACGAGCCGCTTGGCCGCCGCGACGTACAGGTTGCCGGGGCCCACCACTTTGTCGACCCGCGGCACGCTCTCCGTACCGTAAGCCAACGCGCCGATCGCCTGCGCGCCGCCCGCGTCCAAGATCGCGGTGACCCCCGATAGGTAGGCAGCCGCACGAACTACCGCGGGTGGATCGGGCGTCGCCAGCACGATCTCCGGGACGCCCGCCACCCGCGCCACCACCGCGCTCATCAGCACGCTGGAAGGGTACCTGGCCTTACCACCCGGCGCGTACACCCCCACGCGCTCGAGCGCGTCGACGCGGGTACCGAGGCTGACGCCCGCCTCCTCATACTCGAAGCTCCGCACGAGCTCGAGCTGCCGCTCGTGGAAGCGCTGGATCCGCGCGGTCGCGAGCGTCAGCGCGCTGCGGAGCTCGGCGGGCAGCGAACGGAGCGCCTCCTCCCCGCCATACTCACGCTGAAAAACGACGCCCACCTCACGCGCCTCGAAGCGCCGCACAGCGGCGCGCACCGCCGCGTCACCCCCCTCGCGCACCTCCCCCAAGATGGCGCGCACCGCGGGCTCCACCGCCGCCAAATCTTGCTCCCCGCGACGCGCCAGGCGCTGAAGCAACGCATCGAACGCCGGTGAAGGTTGGCTGACTCGAGTGAGCATGGGCAGCTTGACTGATGAAGAGGGCGACGCGGCGGAGCGCGCTCCCGAGCGCGACGAACGCGGGCCACAGCGGCCGCGAGCCCGCTATGCGGCGGCGAGGGCTAGGTCCAGTGCCCCGCCTTCAGCGCGGCGGGATCGTACTCGCGGATGCGCGGGCCGACCGACTCACGGAAGACGCTCTCGTTATCCATGTCGAAATCGTCCTCATCGAAGTCGCTCGCCACCTCCACGGTGATGGCGAGGATGCGGAGGAACATCGCGAAGCTCGAGGCGCAGAGGCGCGGCTTCCAAGTGTCCGTACCGCTCATCGCGGTGTAGACGGGGCAGTCACCCTCCGCGTCCGCCTCGCTCACGTCGAGGAAGTAAGGATCCCCGAGCAGCGAGCTGTGCGCGATGATGACCCACGAGGGGCGCCAACCGTTGCTCGCTGGCGTGACCAGCGGCTCGCCCTCCTCGCTCAAGGCGAAGCCCCGCTGCTCCTCGAGCAGCTCACTCGAGGGCACCAGCCGAACCCGCTCCGTCGGGGTCACGGTTTCGACGTCGACCGGGTCGCACTCGAGCAAGAACTCACGGTAGCGCCGCGGGAGCTTCAAGCGCTTCTTCAGCTCCTCCAAAAGCGCCGCCGGGGCGGCACCGAAGGTCACCGCCAAATGACGCTGCTTGAAGGACTCTTTCAGCGCTGAGATGGATTCGGCGAGATCGCTATCCACGTCGCGACCCTTCGCGCCACGTCGAGGTAGCGCCAGTAGGGGGAGGCAACGCGGCCCCCGGGGAGGTTCGTAGGCGTGGGGCGCAGCCTAGTGTAAACTCGTGACGCTGGGTATCGGATTCTCAGCGTGCGACGCGCCTCCTCGTTGGAGCCACCTCATCGGAGCCAAGTGCGCGACCGTTGGAGGACGACGCTGGGGGATGAGGGCGGAACGACCGAACGGGTGGCGCAGCCTTCGCGAGCGGGCAGGCGTCTCGGTTTCGGGTTTTTGGGGGTTAGACGGCACCGCACCGCATCGCCGCCACGCCGGCCCAGTCTTCGGCGCTGCGGCCGCCGCGGCAGCCTCAGCGCTCCGAGAACGGTGAGCGATGACGACGGCGGTGACGACGCGCGAGCTCTTGGTAGTCGAGGGTGGCCTCCGGCAGCTCGAGCGGCGGCGGAGGCTGGGAGGCGTAGCGACCCAGCTCGGTGACCAAGCCTTCGAGGGCCTCGCGCGCGGGTACTGGCCCCGTCGCGAGCAAGTCGCCGAGCGCGGCCTCGAGGGGAGCCGCGAGCGCGCCCTTCACGTGCCCGCGCCGCATGAGGTCGTGATAGCTCCGCGCCAGCGCGCGGGTGTCGAAGCGCTGCTGCAGCGCGAACTCCGACGCGATCCGCAGCACCGCTTGAGGCTCGAGCACGCCATCTTCCGCCAGCACGAACGCGACCTGGAGGTAGTTGTAGAACGGCACCACCCGCGGCCCATAACCGTGGAAGCGGCTGGGCGGGGTTTGACGCTCGAGGTGGATCAAGATGCGCTGCACCGCCGCGGCGTGGCGATTCTCACTCAGCGCGAGCAGGCAGCGCGCCTCCACGTCTGGGTACACGCGCCCCGCGCGCAGGATGCGGCCGAGCGCCACCGAATCCAGCTTGCCCCCAGCGAGGTCCGCGTAGAGGGAGTAAACGAAGGCGTCCGCCTCGGCGTCGTCCCCCACCAAGATTTCCCGCGTGGCCGCCCCTGGCAGCTCCCGCCGGCTCTCGAGCAGCGCGGGCAGCTTGTAGCCGAGCTGATCGCGCACGGCCCTGAGCCGCAACCTGAGCAGGTTCGAGAGGTTCGGCTTCAAGGTGAGCAGATCCCAACGGACGCGATCGATGCGGAGCTTCTCCTCCAAGCGGGCGCGCATCTGGCGCGGGCTGCCGCTCAAGATGTGGATGAAGGCGCCCGAGCGGCCCAGCTCGCGCAGCACCGCGGCGGCGCCCGGCACCGAGCGCTTCTGATCGGGGCGCTCGAGGGCCGTCTTCACCAAGTCGCGCGCGGTGTCGAACTCCGTGCGGAGGTAGGTCTTATCGAGATCCCAGCGCGCGACGTGACGCGCCTCACTCGGCGCGCTCATCGCTCACGCCCCTGAACGGCGGGCTCACTGGGCGCTGAATAACTCGTCAGGTGAACGAGCTCACTGGGCACAGAGCAACTCGTCAGGTGAGCGAGCTCACTCGGCGCACAGCAGCTCGTCAGGCGAGCGAACGCATGGCTCGGTGCGCTCATCAGCCCGCCCAGCTGCGCCGCGTGTCCTCCAAGGAGCGCAGCAGCTCGTGGGCGCCTGGGCGGCCGTCCGCAGCAGAGCGCCGCGCGACGTCGAGCGCCTCCGAGAGGAAGCCGATCGCCTCCTCCGAACGGCTCCGCCCATGAGCGACGTGCGCCAGCGCGCTGAGCACCCGCGCGCGATCCGTCCCCCCCGGACCCGCCAAATCGAGCGCCTCCCTCAGCACGCCCTCCGCGTCACTGAAGTTCCCCGCGCGGGTCAGCGCGTCCCCCAGCTTACGGCTGAAGATCAGCACGGCGCGGAGCGGATCATCCAGCTCACCGCGCGCGATCTCCTGGCGCGCCAGCTCGAGCCCGCGCCGCAGCGCCAGCACCGCGGCTTGCGTGTCGCCGCGCGCCGTCCCGCGCTCCGCCACCTGCTCCAGCAAGAGCAAGGCCTGGAAGGAATCTTGAGAGTAGAAGGCGTGGAGCGCGTGCGCCTCGAGCGGCGCGCCCGACTCCTCACAGACTTTGACCGCGCGCAAATGGAGATCACGCCGCACCCCCGCTGGGATGGCGGCGAGCACGATGTCGTGCAGCAGCGGGTGCGAGGTGCTGATGGTGCCCGCCGCGCGGCGCACCATGCCCGCTTGCACCAGCAGGTTCAGCGCGTCGAGCACGTCCACCACCGAGGGCACCATGGTGCTGAAGGCGATCGGCTCCACGTCGTCACCGAGCACCGCCACCGCTTGAAGCACGCGGCGCGCGTCCGGGTCGAGCGAGGCCACGCGCGCCGCCACCAGATCCGCGAGGCGTGACGGCGGCTCCTTGCCGCCCTCTTGAGTGAACCGCAGCGCCTGCTCCACGTACATGGGCGAGACGCCGCGCGCGTCGCTCATCTTCAGGCGCTCCTCCAAGCTGGAGCCGAGCCAAGCCGACACCGCCGCGAGCGGCAGCCCGCTCAGCACCCGCGCGGCGTGCTCCGCGCTCCACCCGGTTTCGAAGCCGGGCGCATGCGCCGCGAGCATCATCACCCGCGCCGTGGGCGGCTCCCCCAACGCGTCGGCGAAGGCGGCGCGCGTGGCGCCATCGAGGCGCTGCAGATCGTCCAGCGCGAGCACCACGACGCCGCCCGGGCTACGCCGCGACAGCTCGAGCGACGCCTCCGAGAGCGCCCAGCGGAGCGCCTCCGCGAGCGCGAACCGCCGCTCGATCACCGAGCGTGCGTCGGGACCGCGCGCGGCACCGAACACCTCGAGCGCCGCCTCCTCCACGCCTTCGGGCGCGCCCGTGAGATCCGGCACCCCGTCGCCGTTCATGCGGTGTGAGAGCAGCGTGACCAGGGCGCCGCGCAGCCCATGGTAGGCCACCTCCGCCCAGTAGCGGTCGGGCTCCACCCGCACCACCAGATCACCCATCGCCTCCACCCGGCTCAAGAACTCGTGGATGAGCCGCGACTTGCCGACGCCGGACTCCCCCACCAAGCGGGCGCCCACCACGCCGCCCTCGGCCGCCGCCTTCTCACGCCGATCGGCGAGCCAGGCGAGGTCGTCCTCACGACCGACGAACGGCAGCGGGAAGGTGACGCTCTGAGTGGGCTCCGTGGAGGGCGACAGCCGCGCGCCGCACTCACCGCAGAACTTCTGGACCGGCACCACCGAGTAGCAAGCGCTGCACTGGACCGTGCCATAGGAGGTGGGCGGCAGTGAGCTGCCGCGGTCACCCTCCTCCATCTGGGAGACCGCCTCGCGCAGCGCGTCCGAGAACTCGACCGCGTCTTGGTAGCGGTGATCGGCGTCCTTCTCGAGCGCCCGGTTCACGACGTCGATCAGCGACTGGGGGATGTTGCGCTCCGGCGCCACCTGCGCTGGGTCGGGCACCGGGATCGACAGGTGCATCATCACCACCTGCGTCGGGCTCTCCGCCTCGAAGGGCAGCCGCCCGGTGAGCAGCTGGAACAGGATGACGCCGACCGCGTAGAGATCCGTGCGGCCATCGATGGGATCGCCGCGCCCCTGCTCGGGCGCCATGTAGTCCGGCGTGCCGCACACGATGCCGGGGCTGGTGACGTTCGGCAGCGAGGTGTCGAGCTTCAGCTTCGCGAGGCCGAAGTCCACCACCTTCACGTGATCACCGCCGCGCCGGAGCTGCTCACACAGCACGTTCTCCGGCTTCAGGTCGCGGTGCACGATGCCCATCGCGTGGGCCTCCGACAGCGCCGACAGCACCTGACGGAGGATATCCACCACGCGCTTGAACGACAGCGGGCCCTCCTCGTAGGCGACGCGCGCGAGATCTTTCCCACGCAGGAACTCCATCACGAGGTAAGGCTGACCATCGCTCGTGCGCCCGAAGTCGATGACGCTCACCGAGTTCGGGTGGTTCAGCTGACTCGCCGCGCGCGCCTCGGTCATGAAGCGCACGGAGGAGTTCTCGTCGCTCAAGAGGTGCGGGTGGATGATCTTCACGGCGACGGTGCGCCCCAGCGCGCGCTGCTCGGCGCGGTACACCCGCCCCATGCCACCGACGCTCAAGAGGTCGATGATGAGGTAGCCCCCCGGCAGCTCTTGACCGATCAGCTTGTCATCGGCCTGGGTGGTGCGGAGGCTGCCGACGGGGAAGCCGCACGCCGGGCAATACTTGTGTCCCTCGGCACACTGCGTCCCGCACTGCGGGCACGGCCGCATGACCTCGTAGTCTACCACCTGGCTCCTGCTCCCACGGCGATGGCCCCGGACTCCACGTCACGCGCTCTTACCATACCTTCCGGGTTTCGCGCAGGCGCGGTTTCGCGCTAGGGTGCGGGCGATGGTTGGTTCGCGAGTCCGCCTCGGCGACCTGCTGCTCCAGGCCCAGATGATCACGAGCCAACAGCTCGAAGAGGTCTTGGAGCGGCAGCGGTCCGACAAGCGCCGCCTGGGTACGCTCCTGGTGGAGTCCGGACTCGTGTCGGAGACCCAGGTCACCCAGATCCTGAGCCAGCAGCTCGCGGTGCCGTGGGTCTCGCTTTACCACATCGATTTCTCCCGCCAGCTCTTGAACCTGGTGCCGGGCGCGGTGGTGGAGAGCTGCTGCCTCGTGCCCATCTTCGTTCGGAGGGTTCGGGGGTTGGGCGAGACGCTCTACGTCGCGATGGATGACCCAACGGACGAAGCGGCGCTCGAGCAGGTGCGGCAACACAGCGGGCTGCCGGTCCGCGCCATGATCGCGCCGCCATCGGACATCCGCGCGGCCATCCGCGTCTACTACGGCGCTGGCGATTCAGCCTCCGAGGCCCGCACCTCGGTGGAGACCCGCAGGCCACCCTCCAAGCCGGCGCCGGACGCTCTCGGCCAAGCGCCTCGCGCGCCCGAGCCTTCGGAGCTCGACATCGAGGTCGAGCTCGAGACGGCGCCGCCGCCACCCGTCGCGCCGCCGCCCAAGCCGCGCGCGCCGCAACCCGAGGAGCCAGCTCCCTATCGGGAGCCGGCGCCCACCCTGATCGAGGGCGTCGGCGCGCGGCGCGGCGACATCACGCCCACCCCCGCGGTTACCTCGAGCGCCGCGGAGTCAGCGGCCACCATCGCTGAACCGGTGGCCGAATCCAGCGAAGCCGCTGCTGCTGCGCTCGAGCCCGGCGCCAAGGCCGAGCCCAGCGCGGCGATCGAGCCCAGCGCCGCCATCCAGCCTGGCTCCAAGACGGACGCGGAGGCCATCGCGCGGCGTCATGTCCCCTCCGATCCAGAGCTCCACGAGACACCCGCGCCGCGCTCGCAGCGGCTCACGCCGGTGCCCGAGAGCGGCCCGGTGGAGGCGCGCGGGGTGGTGATGCCCAAGCCGCGCGGCCCCTCCCCGCGCATGGTGTCGCTCACCCTGCTCGACGGCACCACCATCAACCTGCCGGCGCGCGGCGCCGACGGCGCCCGCGAGCCGCGCGCAGCGAAGGCGACGGACGCGGAAGATCAGCTCACCGCGCGCGATCTGGTCGCGGCCCTGCGCGCGGTGTCACACGGCGCGGACGCCACCGAGATCTTGGGGGAGAACGTGCGCTGGGAGGCGATGTTCGCCGCCCTGCTCTCGCTGCTCCTGAAGAAGCAGCTGATCGCCGATTGGGAGTTCGTGGACGAGTACAAGCGGGTGTAGGGGCGCTCGTCAGCTCGGTGTACGATTAGGTGAGGGCGGGTTTGAAACCTGCCCCTACGAGTCGCTTTGCACGAGGCAGCCCCCGTGCCTAGCCAGCCGAGGCGCTCGGCTACTACCCCATCGCGACATCTGGGGCTCCCGTAGGGGCAGCCCCCGTACCTGCTCATCGCGACATCTGGGGCTCCCGTAGGGGCAGGCCCCCGTGCCTGCCCTAGTCAGCTCAGCGGACGGCTCGGCTGCTCTTCAGGGCCTCGATCTCGGCGTCGCTGAAGCCAGCCTCACGGAGGATGTCGCTCGTGTGTTGGCCGGGGCTGGGCGCTGGGCTCGGCTGGAGGTCAGGTGGGGTGACGGGGGTGCCCAGCTGGGTCATGGGGCCGCTCGGCGTCTCCACTTGGATGAAGGCGCGCCGCGCCATGAGCTGCGCGTCGGCGAGCAGCTCGTCAGGGCGCAGGACGGGCTCCAAGCAGACGTCGTGCTCCTCGTTGAACGCCGCCCACTCGTCCCGGGTGCGGGAGGCGAACAGCGCCGTGAGCTCCTGCTGGATCGCCGCTTGATGTGGGCCCGGGAGCACCACCTCGGCGCGCGCCGGGAGCCCCACCGCCGCGAAGAACGCCTGAAAGAACTTGGGCTCGAGCCCGCCGAACGCCACCGCGCCGCCATCCTTCGTGGCGTAGGTGCGATAGATAGCCAGCCCGCCTGTCAACATCTCGTCACCGCGCGCCACCGGCTCACCCCCGAGCAGCTTGGAGAGCACCGGCGTCGCGAACGGCACCACGCTCTCCACCATCCCGATGTCTATCAGCTTGCCCTCCCCCATTCGTTCGCGCTCACGCAGCGCCGCCAAGATGGCGATCACGCACCACAGCCCGCCGCTCACGTCGGCCAGCTGAAAGGAGGGCGTCGCGGGCGGCCCCTCCTTGGGCCCCATGGCGCCGAGCAGCCCCGAGCGCGCGAGGTAGTTCAGATCGTGCCCGGCGCGCTTGGCCAGGGGACCTGTCTGCCCGTAGCCGGTCAGCGCGCACACGATGAGCCGCGGGTTCAAGGCGCGCAGCGCCTGGTGCGAGACCCCCAAACGATCGAGCACCCCAGGACGAAACTGCTCGAAGACCACGTCGTAATGCGGCACCAGGCGCTTCAAGGTCTGGGCGCCTTCGGGGTGCTTCAGGTCGAGCACCATCGCGCGCTTACCGCGGTTCAGCGTGTGGAACATGACGCCCGTGTCGCCGTGCATCGGCGGCGTCAGCCGCGTGTAGTCGCCGGCGCCGGCGTCCTCCACTTTGTCCACGGTGGCGCCCAAGTCAGCCAACACGACGGTCGCGAGCGGGCCCGGGAGCAAACGAGTGAGGTCGAGGACACGGACACCTTCGAGCGCAGCCATGCCCCTCGCATACACGCCATGGGTTGACGCGTGAAGGGCCGTCCAGAGCGGTGCCGTCTAACCCCCCCAATCCCTCAACCCACGCGGCGACTCAGCACAACGTCGCGCGGCAAGCCACGGCTCACGCCATGGTCAACGGACGACACCGCTCAGCAACTCGAGATCGTGCACCAAGAGGGAGTGCACCCCCCAATCCCTCACTCGCGCGGCGACTCAACGCAGCGTCGCACGGTGCGCGGCGAGCCAGGGGCTCACGCCGCTACTCGTCGTAGTGGGCAGGCTCGCTGACGAAGTGGCCGAGCCCAGCGCCGCCACGGCGATCGCCTGCGCCAACGCGGCGCGCTCCTCTTTGCTGGTGGTAGGGCCCGTGAGCAGCGCGTCGCGATGCCGATCGATGAAGCCGGTGTCGTAGCGCCCCTCGATGAAGTCAGGGTGCTCCACCAGGCGCTGGTGGAACGGCAGATTGGTGCGAATACCGCTCACCAGGTACTCGCGGAGCGCGCGCCGGAGCCGCTCCACCGCCTGCTCGCGCGTCGGCGCCCACACCGAGAGCTTGGACACCAGCGGATCGTAATGTGGGCTGATGGTGCAGCCAGGGTAAGCGCCCGAATCGTCACGCACCCCCGGGCCCGAGGGCGCCCTGAGCGCGGTGATGGTGCCCGGGCTGGGGAGGAAGCCAGCGCTCGGATCCTCCGCGTAGACGCGGCACTCGATCGCGGCGCCGCGCCGCACCAAGTCACTTTGGCTGACCGAGATCGGCAGACCGGCAGCCACTCGAACCATCTCGCGCACCAGGTCCACCCCGGTGATGAGCTCCGTCACCGGGTGCTCCACCTGGAGGCGCGTGTTCATTTCCAAGAAGTAAAACTCGTGATCTTCGCTGAGCAAGAACTCGAAGGTGCCGGCGGAGTAGTAGCCCACCGCCTGCGCGCCCTTCACCGCCACCTCGCCCATCCGCCGCACGATGTCCTCGTCGATCGCCGGGCAAGGCGCCTCCTCCACCACCTTCTGGTGGCGCCGCTGGATCGAGCAGTCGCGCTCGAACAGGTGCACCATGTTGCCGTGCTGATCGCCGAGCACCTGGATCTCCACGTGGCGCGGCCGGATGATCGCCTTCTCCAGGTACACCGTGGGGTCACCGAAGGCCTTCAGCGCCTCGCTCTGAGCGCGCTCGAGCGCCGCCGTCAGCTCGTCAGGCCGATGGACCAACCGCATGCCCTTGCCGCCGCCCCCGGCGGTCGCCTTGAGCATCACCGGGTAACCAATCCGCTCCGCCGTCTCGAGCGCCTCCTCCGCGGTGTTCGCGTTGCCCCCCGGCACGATCGGCACCCCCGCCGCCGCCATCCGCTCACGCGCCGCGGTCTTGAGCCCCATGGCGCGCATCGCGCTCGCCGGCGGACCAATGAAGCGCAGGCCACGTTGCTCGCACGCCTCGGCGAACGCCGCGTTCTCACTCAAGAAGCCGTAGCCCGGGTGCACGCCATCACAGCCAGCGCGCTTCGCGACCTCGATCAGCCGCTCACCCACCAGGTAGCTCTCCGCGGCGGCGGCCGGGCCGATCGGGTAAGCCTCGTCACACACCCGCACGTGCAGGCTCTGATGGTCAGGCTCGCTGTACACCGCGACCGACCCGATCCCCATCTCGCGCAGCGTCCTGGCGACGCGCACCGCGATCTCGCCGCGGTTCGCGATCAGCACCTTCTTCATCAGCGGAGCCATCGGCGCCCCCTATACCCTCCTCGGCCTCGGCTGGCGAGCAGCGGCGGCGCTCTCGCCTGACTGGAAGATCGCGACTCGGCTGTAGCCTCGATCGAAGCCCGCGCGGCGGTTGGGCCTGGATCATTGGGTTTTGGGGGTTGGGGACCACCGCGCGTGACGCGCGTCACCAGCCAGTCCATGGCCGCGACGTGAGCGTGCGGCGCCTGTCTGTACTCCGCTCCAGAGTCGAGGCGCGCTATCATCCGGTCATGTTCGAGCGCCCGAGCCTGCCTCCCTCTCACGGCACCCCAACGCCTGGAGGTGCGGCTCCCAGACCGGCGCAGAGGTCTGCGAACCAGCCGCGGCGCGCAAGGCGGCGGTTGCTCGGCGCCGCGCTGGCCGTGGCGGCTTGCGGCAGCGGCGTCGCGGTGGGCTGCGGTGACGCGCCGGGCACGGGCGAAACAGGCGAGCTCGGTGAGCTGAGCGGGCGGCTCGCTCACCCCGGCCCCTGGCAAATCCCTGCGGAAACGCTCGCGCGCGGCGACACCCAGTACGTAGCCTACACCGGCGCCCCCGCTTGGAACGGCGGCGCCGGGTGCTCAGGGGGCATGACCTCCGGCAATCAGATCCTCCGCGAGTACCTGTACGCCCACTTCCCTCAGATTGGCAGCATCGGCGGCTACTCCTGCCGCCAGAACACCGCGAACCCCTCCCAGACCTCGGTGCACGGCACCGGCCGCGCGCTGGACATCATGATCCCGGTGGTGGGCTCTCCCAACGACGCGGACAACGACGCGGGTGATCCCATCGGTAACTGGCTGATTGAGAACGCCGAGGCGATTGGGATTCAGTTCATCATTTGGGATCGCTGGACCTGGAACGCGTCGCGCGCCGCGGGCGCCAAATCGCGCGCCTACACCGGGCCCAACCCCCACATCGATCACCTGCACGTGGAGCTCAGCCTGGCGGCGAGCCAGAACACCACCAATTGGTTCGAAGCGGTGGTGGCGCCGCCGGGCACCCCGGACTGCGATCCCATCCCAGCGGAGGGCGGCATCATCGACGAGCGCGACAGCTGCTTCCTCGCGTTCGGCCCCACCACGTACTGGCGCAGCGAGCAAGTGGGGTATGACGACACGCTCCTCTGGACCAACGCTTACGACAGCGACACGCCCTCCAACTGGGGTCGCTGGAACCTCGATCTCGCCGCCGCGGGGCGCTACGAGGTGTCCGTCTACATCGACTCTCGCTTCGGGGTGCACACGGAGACTCAGTACGCCGTGGCGCACGCCGCCACCGAGACCGGCGTGGTGCTGAACCAAGGCACCGCGAGCGGCTGGGTCAGCCTGGGTGAGTTCGATTTCGCGGCGGGGCCAGGTCAACACGTGAGCGTGTTCGACACCGCGGTGCAACCCGACGCCGACCAGCACATCGTGGCTGACGCGCTGCGCCTGCTCCCGGTAGTGCCAGGCAACAGCGGCGGCACCGGCGGCAGTGATGCGGGCGGTAGCAGCGCGGGTGGCGCCGGCGGCAGCGGCGCTGGCTGGGGCGCCGCGGGCACGGGCGGCAACGAGCCAGGCGCAGGCGGCTCGCTCACCGCGGGCACCGGCGGCGCCAGCTCGAATCCGCAGGGAATCAAGCGCAACATCGACTCCGACTCCGGCTGCCAAGTGAGCGCTGGCCGCGGTATGAGCAGCGGCAGCGCGACCGGCGCGAGCTGGGTGCTGCTCGGCGCCGCCTGGCTCTTCGGTTGGCGCCGCAAGCGGCGCGGCGCGTAGGCGCTGCAACGGCGCGTAGACGCTGCAAGCAGTGTGGTGCGTAGACACTACGAGCGGCGTGGCGCGTAAACGCTGCATAGGCGCTGCAACGGTGCGTAGACGCCGCGAGCAGCGCGCTGCACGACGAGGGCAGGATGCCCCGACACGCATGCATCTCTCGCCCACTTGGCGGTGACCTGAAAGGGGCGCCAGGCGACACTCGCGGCGCGGGCTTGCTATAGAGCGCGCGTGGTCGCGCGCGAGCCCCTCAGTGTCGCTGAGCTGGCGCACCGCCTGAAGCAGGTGGTGGGTCAGACCTTGAGCCATGACGAGTGGGTCGAGGGGGAGCTGGTGCAGGTGAAGCGCGCGCCGAGCGGGCACACTTACTTTTCGCTGAAGGACGTCCAAGGCAAGGCGGTCATCAGCGCGGTGATGTACCAGTTCGACGCGCAGCGCGCGTGGCGGGTGCTGCAGGAGGGCGCGCGGGTGCTCGCGCGGGGCAAGCCGGACTATTGGGGGCCAGGCGGGCGGCTCCAGCTGGTGGTCAAGGAGCTCCAGGCGGCGGGGCGCGGCGCGCAGCTCGAGGCGCTGGAGCGACTGAAGCGGCGGCTCGCGGAGGAGGGGCTGTTCGACGCGGCGAGGAAGCGCCCGCTGCCGTCCTTCCCGCGGGTGGTGGGCCTCATCACCAGTGAGGCGGGCGCGGCGCTGCATGACGTCATCAGCGTCACGCGGCGGCGCGGCGGGGCGCATTTGGTGCTCGCGCCCGCCGTGGTGCAGGGGGAGCAGGCGGTGCGCTCACTGCTGCGCGCCATCGACGCGATCGTCAGGCACCCTGAGATGGACGTGCTCATCGTGGGGCGCGGCGGTGGGTCGTCAGAAGATCTGATGGCCTTCAACGACGAGCGCCTGGTGCGGCGCCTGGCGGCGGTGCCGGTCCCGGTGGTCAGCGCCGTGGGGCATGAGATAGACATCACCCTGACGGATCTGGTGGCGGACGTGCGCGCCGCCACGCCATCGCAAGCGGCGGAGCTGGTGGTGGCCGAGCGCGTGAACCGCGAGCGCGAGCTGCTGCAGCTCGAGCGGCGCCTCGGCCGCGCCATCCGCGCGCGCCTCGACGACGATCACCAGGTGATCGAGCGCACTGAGGCGCGCTTGGGTGATCCGGAGGCGCTGCTCGGCGCCGCGACTCAGCGCCTGGACGATCTCACCGAGCGGCTCGAGGAGGCGCTGCGGCGCCGCGTCGACGAGGGGCACATCGACTTGAATCGACTCGAGCAGCGCCTGCTCCGGTGTGATCCAGCGCGCGTGATCGAGCGCGCCTTGGCGCGGCTCGCGGCGCTCGAGCCGCGGCTCCACGCCTGGCCAGGGCGCGCGCTGACAGACGCGAAGCGAGAGCTCACCCGCGCCGAGCGAGCGCTCACCCGTGGCGTGCAAATGAGCCTCGAGCGCCGCTGGCGGCGCCACCAGGCACACGCCACGCGGCTCGAAGATCTATCCCCGCTGCGCGTGCTGAGCCGAGGCTACGCCATCGCCAGCTTGAGGGGCCGCGTGCTGCGCGAGGCGAGCGCCGCCCAAGTGGGCGACGAGCTGACGCTGAAGGTCAGCCAAGGGTCCCTGACGACTCGCGTCACCGCGGTGTACTCGGCTTCGTCGCCGCCCACGCAGGGCGAGGACCCGTGATGCACTTTCAGCTGCTGGGTCACCCGCTCGCGCACTCGCTGTCCCCGGCGATCCACCAGGCAGCCTACGCGGCGCTCGGGCTCGAGCACCGCTACTCCCTCCGCCCCTGCCCCACCCCAGCCGACGTGGAGGACGCCGTCCGCGCGCTGCGCGCCGGCGAAGTCCACGGCCTCAACGTCACGCTCCCTCACAAGGCGCTGGCCCTGGCGCTCGCGGATCGAGCCGACGCGCGCGCGGCGCGCACTCGCGTGGCCAACGTCCTCACCTGCAAGCACGGCGTGACCATCGCGCACAACACCGACGTCACGGCGCTCACGCTGGAGCTGGCGGAGGCCAGGCGCGGGACCGCGCTGGTGCTCGGCGCGGGCGGCGCGGCGCTGGCGGCGACGGCGGCGCTCAGTGAGCTCGGGTTCGCGCGGGTGGTGGTCAGCGCGCGGCGCTTCATCGGGCCGAGGCCGTGGCCGGGAGAGGTCCAGCTGACCGCGCTCGGCGCCGACCTCGCCCCCTGGGATGGCCTGGGAGCAGCGGCGGGCGCAGAGCTGGTGGTGCAGGCGACCAGCGCCGGCATGCGGGGCGGGCCCGATGGTGAGGCGATTGGCCGCCAGGTGCCGTGGGGCGACCTCGCGCCGCGCGCGCTGGCTTACGACGTGGTCTATAACCCCCGGGTGACGCCGTTCCTGAGAGAGGCCGAGGACCGCGGGCTGAAGGCGCGGGGCGGCCTGGGGATGCTGGTCGAGCAAGCCGCCCAGGCGCTCGAGCTGTGGCTCGGCGTCACGGCGCCACGCGCCGTCATGCGGGAGCGCGCGGAGCAGGCGCTGGGGGACGCAAGTGGCCCAGAGTAAGCGCAGCATCGAGCCCCCCGCCGGCTCACCGTGGCCCTACGTGAAAGTCGGCGGTCAGCTCGAGCGCGCGGAGATGGAGTGGCTGCACACCAACGGCGCGGGCGCCTTCGCGATGAGCACGGTGGCGCTGATGCACACGCGCCGCCACCACGGGCTCTTGGTGGCCGCGCTCACCCCGCCACTGGGGCGCCACGTCATCCTTTCCCACGCGGAAATGGAGCTCCAGATCGGCCCCCGCCTACACCGCCTGGCCGCGCACCGCTTCCCTGGGGTAGCGCCAATGCCCGGCTACCGGCAGCTCGAGGAGTTCGCGCAGGCGCCGCTGCCCACCTGGCGCTTCGGCTTCGGCCGCGCGTCCCTCACCCGCAGCATGTGCCTGGTGCGCGGCCAGAACGCCGTGGTCATCTCGTTCACCCTGGGTGGTGAGGCGCGCGCGCGGCTCAGGGTGCGCCCGCTGCACCCGCTGCGCCCCATGCACGACCTCACGAGCGAGCACGGCGGCATGCGCCAGGCGGTGACGATGCGGCGGCACCACGTCGAGATCAGGCCGCAGCCCAGCCTGCCCTCGATCCACTTCCTGCACTCGGGCCTATTCGTCGGCAGCCCTGACTGGTGGCGGCGCTTCGAGTATTCGAAGGACCAGCTCGAGCACAACACGGAAGATCTCTGGACCCCGGGCACCTTCGAGCTCACCTTGGAGCGCGACGTCACCCGCTACTTGGTCGTCTCGCTGGGGGATCCACCGGAGGCCCCACCCGAGGCGCTGATGGAGGAGGCGCGGAGCTACCTCCTGACTCAAGATCCAGGCCCCGAGCGGCCCCGCGCCGTGCGGCAGCTGCACATCGCGGCTGACCACTTCTGCGTCGAGCGCTGCGCGCGGCCCGCGATCATCAGCGGCTACCCGTTCTTCGGCGTGTGGTCGCGGGACACCTGCCTGGCGCTGCCGGGCCTCTTGCTCGCGCGCGGCAAGCTGGACAGCGCCAAGGCGGTGCTCGGTCAGCTCCTCACGACACAACAGGGGGGCCTGTTCCCGCGGCGCATCCCGGAGAAGGAGCTCGCCGCGCCCTCCGCCCGCCCCATCCCCGCGGGGTTTGGGCGCAGCGAGTTCAGCGCGGTGGACTCGACGCTGTGGCTGTTCCCCGCGACCGAGCAGCTGCTGAAGCACACGGGGCTCGAGGATGCGTTCGTCCGCGACCAGCTCTACCCAGCGCTGAGCGCGGCGTTCGACGCGGTCCGTGAGGGGCGGCCCGATCTAGGGCTGGGGCTGACGGAGGACGGCCTGGTGATGGGGGCCGCGCCCGGGACGAGCCCCAATGACCCCAGCCCAGGCCACAGCGCTTGGGGGCGGCGCTTGGCGCTCCCCATCGAGCTCCAAGCCCTGTGGTTCTCCGCCGCGAAGGTCCTCGGGCAGCTCGCGGCGGCCTACGGCGACCAGGGACGGGAGCTGCTCGCGGAGGTCGCCGCCGAGCAGGTGCGCGCCAGCGTGGAGGCGCGCTTCTGGTGCGACGTGCAGCGCTACCCTTACGACTCGCTCCCCGTGCAGCCGGATCAACCGGGGGACGATCGCATCCGCCCCCACGCGTTGATCGCCTTGGCGATCGCGCCCGAGCTGTTCGAAGCGTGGCAAGCGCGCGCCATCCTCGATCGCGTGGAGGAGCACCTGCTCACGCCCGGCGGGGTCCGCAGCCTGACCCCGGACGCTCCCGACTACCTGGGGCACTTCGAAGGCAGCTTCGAGGAGCGTGAAGCGGCTTACCACCGCGGCGCGGCGTGGGTGTACCTGCTCGGGTTCTACGCGCAGGCGCTGATCCGGCACGGGTCCGATGACTTCGAGACCAAGGAGGACGTCTACTCACGCATCCAGCAGCTCTTGGAGGAGCCCGCCTGCCTGGGCCACCTGTCGCAGCTCGCCAACGGCGATCCGCCGCACCGCCCCGCGGGCGCGCCAGCCCAAGCGCTGAGCGTCGCGATGCTGCTGTGGACCCTGTGCGTGGAGCTGGGACGGTGAGCACGGGGGCTAGTCGAGCCTCACGCGTCGCCGCGACCGCGCGCACCGTCAGCTTCACGTACCACAGCCTCGCGGCGCACAGCGCAGGCGCTCTAGGTGGGCACCGCATGCGTCCATCGGCCCCGCAGGTCAGGGAGTCTGACCCGTGAGCAGCGCCGAGCGCGAGCCGAGCGATTTCCGCACGAAGGTGCGCACCCCACGCATCGCGTCGCGCGATCTCACCGCGTTTGGCTACCGCCGCATCGTGGTCTTGTTGGTGGCGCTGGTCGTCGTCCCCACGGCGCTGATGTTGGCGGTGGGGGTGGTGCTGCTGGTGCTCGGCGAGCTGTCCGACATCGTGATGGGGATCTTGGTGCTGGCGCTGAGCGGCGCCGCCACCACCGGCGTGATCTTGGTGTGGGTGTTCGTGCGGCGTGAGGCGAACCTCTCGAAGCTCCAGAGCGACTTCGTGTCGAAGGTGAGCCACGAGCTCCGGACGCCGCTCACCTCGATCCGATTGTTCACGGAGACGCTGCAGCTGCGCCGCGGCGACGCGGCGACGGAGGAGCGCTGCCTGGCCGGCCTCGATCGTGAGAGCCAGCGGCTGCAAGAGCTCATCGATCGACTGCTCGACTGGGGGCGGATGGAGAGCGGTCGGCGCCTGTACCTGTTCGAGCCGACGGACGTCCGTGAGGTAGTCAGCTCAGCCGTCCAAGCCGTGGAGTCGCTCGACGCGCGCCCGGGCGGCAACCTGAGCCTCAGCCTCTCCGAGGTGCCGCTCGTGAGCGCGGACCCCGGCGCGCTCACCGACGTGCTGGTCAACCTCCTGACCAACGCGCTGAAGTACGGCGGGAGCCCCGCGGAGATCGAGGTCCAGGTGCGGAGCAAGGCCGACAAGGTCAGGATCTCGGTGCGCGACAACGGCGCCGGCATCCAGCCGACCGAGCACAAGCGCATCTTCCAGAAGTTCTATCGGGTGGACGATCGGCTGTCGCGGGAGCGCGAGGGCTCCGGCCTCGGCCTCGCGATCGTGAAGCACGTGGTGGAGGCGCACCAAGGGCGGATCGAGCTCACGAGCGTACCCGGTGAGGGCAGCACCTTCACCGTGGTGCTAGACGCCGATCCAGAGGTCGCGGGGCTGGCGGCGGCGCCGAGCCCCGCCAAGCACTCAGCGGAGGTCGGGTGACCGCATGGACTCGGTGAAGCGCATCCTGGTGGTGGAGGACGACCCGAGCATCAGCATGGGGCTGCAGATGAACTTGGAGGCCGAGGGCTACTTGGTAGCACTGGCTGACGATGGCGAGCTCGCCCTCTCCGAAGCAGGCCGCTTCAAGCCTGACCTGGTGGTGCTCGACGTGATGCTGCCCAAGCTGAACGGCTTCGAGGTGGTGCGCCGCCTGCGCGGGGCGGGCTCCTCCGTCCCCATCATCATGCTGAGCGCGCGCGGCGCCGAGATGGACAAGGTGATGGGGCTCGAGCTCGGCGCCGAGGATTACATCACCAAGCCGTTCGGCCTCGCGGAGCTGCTCGCGCGCGTGAAGGCCGTGCTCCGGCGTGACGCCATCGCGCAACAGAAGGCCAAGGCGGCGCTGCGCGCGGGTGCGCTCGAGATCGATCCCGAGACCCGCGAGGTGCGCCGCGGCGGCGAGCTGATCGTGCTGACCGCGACGGAGTTCCAGGTGCTGATGGCCCTCGTCGGCGCCCGCGGCCGGGTCCTCAGCCGCGAGCAAATCCTCGAGCGCGTGTGGGGGCCGAACCACCACGGGACGCTGCGCACCATCGACAACTTCATGCTGCAGCTCCGGAGCAAGCTGGAGCTCGATCCCTCGCAGCCCGAGCACCTGGTGACGGTTCGGGGGGTTGGGTACCGCTTCGTGGCCTCGGCCGACAGCGCCTAGCGCGCTGCTGCGTGACCCGGAGATCGTGCTAGAGAGCCCGCGTCGTGGATCAGAACCTGCTCCGTTCGTACTTCGCCACCGTCTATGAGCTCCCCACCGAGTCCGGGGTGCTCCGCGCCTCGCTAGACGGAGAGATCGTCCAGGACACAGCCAGCCTCCCTGACCTCCTGAACCAATCGTTCGCGGTGCTGACCGCCTACAACCCGCGCTCGATGCTGCTCCCCCGGCGCGTCAACGAGGGGCGCCACCAGGTGATGCGCGATCTGCTCATCTTGGGCTGCTACCGCGTGGAGCACTGCGTCGGCTACGATGAGGAGCCGGAGGGCGTGTGGCGTGAGCCCGCGTGGCTCGTGCACGGCATCGACCGTGAGGAGGCCATCTACTTCGGCCGCACCTTCCGGCAGAACACCATCATCTACTGCCGCGACAGCCGCCCCGAGCTGATCGCCACCGACCCCACGTGCGACCACGTGGGGCGCGCCTACCTCGGTAATTGGCGCGTCCGCGCGTAGCACCCTCTGGAATCGGCGCAGCTCGGCACCAGCCGCCGAACGGCGCGCCGCTAGCGCACGCACGGAGCGCCACGGCGCGCGAGCCTCCACGCCGCACGCAGCGCCACGCCAAACCCCCAAACCCCCAAGTCGAAGAGCTGTTCCGCGCGTCCGCGTCGCACCTCTGAGTGGGGCCCTGAACGGCGCTCGCTGGGCGCGACGAGCGTGGTGAAGCGCGCGAAAGCGGGCTTGCGCCATGAGCCGGTCAAGGGTAGCGGCGAGGGAGCATGCGAAGCCAATTCGATGACCGCGGCGGCGGCCCAGACGTCGGTGACGTCGTGGCCCAAGTCACGGCCACCCTCCGCAACAACCTGCGCCGCGTCGGGCCCATCGTCGTGATCGCGCTGGTGCTCTTGGTCGCCTCGACCGGGCTCTACAGCGTCGGTCCCGGTGAGGTCGGGGTGATCCGCACCTTCGGGAAGGAAGATCCGGTGGAGCGCGGCCCGGGGCTGCACTACCGCATCCCGTTCGTCCAGCAGCGCGACATCGTGAACACCGATCAGGTGCGGCGCATCGAGGTGGGCTACCGCGGGGAAGAGCTGCGCAAGGACGAGGCGCAGATGCTGACGGGCGATGAGAATATCGTGGATGCGCAGCTCCTGGTTCAGTACCGCGTGGTGAACCCGAGCGACTTCCTGTTCCGCCTCAAAGATCCCGAGGAGGTGCTGGTGATGGCGACGGAGGTGGCGCTCCGGAGCGTGGTCGGCACCATGACCATCGACGCCATCATCACGGAGGGTCGCTCGGAGGTGCAGGACCAAACACGGGTGCTGCTCCAGCGGCTGATGAACGAGTACAAGAGCGGGCTCGAGATCACCGACGTGAAGCTGCAAGATGCCTCCGCGCCGCTCGAGGTGAAGGACGCCTTCAACGGCGTGGTGCGAGCGCGCGAGAAGAAAGAGCAGCTGATCAACGAGGCCAACGGCTACAGCGAAGATCAGCTCCCCAAGGCCCGCGGCACCGCGCGTGAGATCGAGCGCGCCGCCGAGGCCTACAAAGAAGAGCGCATCACCCGCGCCCGCGGTGACGCCGTGAAGTTCGCCACCATCTTCGAGGAGTACAAGAGCGCTCGCACCATCACGCGCGACCGCCTGTACCTGGAGGCCATGGAGCGCATCCTTGGCCGCGTGGAAAATAAGGTGTTGATCGACGAGGAGGTCGGCAAGGGGGCGCTGCCCATCCTCCCCATTGGTCAGGGCCTCCCTGGCGCTGGAGGCAGGCAACCATGAAGAAGCTCATCCCCTGGTTCATCGTGGTGGCGGCGTTCATCGCGGCCAGCACCAGCGTGTTCATCATCGACGAGACGGAGGTGGCGATCGTCACCCAGTTCGGGCAGCACAAGAAGAGCATCATGAGCCCCGGGCTCAACTACAAGCTGCCGTGGCAAGACGTGACGCGGATGGATCGCCGCGTGCTCAGCAGCAACTCGCCCAGCGCGCGCATGCTGACCAAGGACAAGAAGTACCTCGTCGCGGACCCAGTGACGCGCTGGCAGATTCAGGATCCGCTGCTCTTCTTCAAGTCCGTCAGGAACGAGGCGCAGGCCAAGCACCGCATCGACGACATCGTGCTCAGCGAGCTCCGGCGTGAGCTCGGCACCGCGAACTTCGGCGACATCATCGGCAACGAGCGTGAACCCATCGTCGCCAAGGTGGCCACCGCCGCCCGCACCCGCGTGCGTGAGTTCGGCATCGACATCATCGACGTGCGCATCCGCCGCGCGGACCTGCCGCAAGAAGTGCAGAAGAGCGTGTTCGACCGCATGAAGGCGGAGCGCGAGCGCGTGGCGAAGAAGTACCGCTCAGAGGGCGAAGAAGAGGCCCAGAAAATCCGCGCGGATACCGACAAGGAGAAGCGCATCTTGCTCGCCAAGGCCTACGAAACCGAGCAAAAGCTGAAGGGCGAGGGCGACGCCGAGAGCATCCGCATCTACGCGGAGGCCTTCGGCAAGGACGAAGAGTTCTACAACTTCGTCCGCAGCCTGGAGGCCTACGAGGCCTCCATCAAGAAGGACGACACCCTGGTGCTCTCCTCCAAGAGCGAGCTCTTCCGTTACCTGAAGAGCCGCAAGTGAGCTGAGCTGACCTGAGCAACCTGAGCTGCAGCACGCCGAGTTTTTGGGGGGGGTTGGACGGCACCGCGCCGTGACCCCCATGAGACGGCACCGCAGCGAGGCGCGCTGTCAGCGCACGGGGTGGAGCCGTGGAGGAGGACCGGGCGGCGCGGGGAGCACCCAAGCGTAAGGCGTGAGGCCGTCCTCGACCTCGCCGAGGTCGACCTCGGGATCGATCAGGAGCGCTGGCGCGCGACCGTTGAGCGACACCCAGGCCTCCGCTCGCACGCGCACGTCGCGGCCCTCGCGGCGCTCTCGATCGCGCAGGTGGTGCGCCAGCTGGAGCACCAAGTCAGGCTGAGTGCCAAACTCTCGCTCTTGCCGCGCGTCGAGGAGGTCGCGCGGCCGCGCGTACCAGCGCCGACCCGTGGCGCGATCTTCCAGGTGATAGGTCACCGCGGCGTGCTTCTTGCGCACCATCACCTTCCAAGCGAACCGCATCCCCTGCTCGTGCCACAGCACGTTCCCCCCGTAGAGGTGCATCCGGAGCGGCAGCAGGAGTTGGAGCGCCACGTAGACGGCGAGCGCTCCGAGCGCCACGGGGTGCAAGGGGCGCATCGGCTCCGACCGCGGCGCTGAGCGCGCCGTTGGCTCGTCCACCGGGCGACCGCAGAGCCGCCCCGTCGCGCGACCGCAGAGCCGCCCCGTCGCGCGCTTCAGCGTGGTGAGCAGCCGGCTCGGCCAGTCGGGCGGGAAGAAGATCCTGTTCTGGTCCCGCGCTTCGGCGCGGAGAGGCTCAGTCCGCGCGCGCTCGGAAGTTCGCCACCGAGGCATATTGAGACGGCCAGCTGACTTCAACGCCCTGCGCGCGCGCCGCGTGCTGGGTGAAGTAGGGGTCGAACAGGTGCCCGCGGGCGAGCAAGCAGACGTCCGCGCGGCCCCCCGCGATGATGCTGTTGATGTCGCTGAACGAGGAGATGTTGCCCACCGTCATCGTCAATAGGCCTGATGAAAGCCGGATCAGCTCGCTGAACGGCGTCTGATACAGGCGCCCGTACACCGGGCGCGCTTCAGGCAGCGTCTGCCCCGTGGAGACGTCGATGATGTCGGCGCCGCTCTGACCGAGCAGCTCCGCCAGGCACACCACCTCCGCCTCGGAGATCCCCTCAGGGTACCAATCCGACGCGGAGATCCGCACACTGAGCGGGCGCTCCTCCGGCCACGCCTCGCGCACCGCGCGCAGCACCTCGAGCGGGAAGCGGGCGCGCGCCTCGATGCTCCCGCCGTAGCCGTCGGTGCGCCTATTGGTGAGCGGTGAGATGAAGCTCGCCAACAGGTAGCCGTGCGCCATGTGCACCTCGAGCAGATCGAAGCCAGCGCGCGCGGCGCGGCGCGTTGCCGCACGGTAATCTTCCAGCGCCTGGTCCATCTCCGCGCGGCTCATCTCGCGGGGGACTTGGCTGCCCGCCTCATAGGCGATGGGCGAGGCCGCGACGAGCGGCCACGCGCCCTCCGTGAGCGGCCGCTCACCGCGCCAGGGGACATCCGTCGCGCCCTTACGCCCGGCGTGCCCGAGCTGGATCCCGACCAACGCTGCGCTGTGGCGGTGCGTGAACTCCACCACGCGGCGCCAGGCGACCTCGTGCGCCTCCGAGTAGAGCCCGGCGCACCCCGGCGTGATGCGCGCCTCGGGTGAGATGGCCGTCATCTCACACACGATGAGCCCCGCGCCGCCCACCGCGCGACTCCCCAGGTGCACCAGGTGCCAGTCATCGATCAGGCCCTCTTGGGCCGAATACTGACACATGGGGGAGACCCCGACGCGATTCATCAGGGTCACGCCCCGAATCGTCAGTGGGGTGAACATGGGTGGGGTGTCGCTCGGCACCGTGAGCCCAGTGCGGTCCTGAGCCTCCGCCGCCACGAAGCGATCCACCTCACTGACCAGCTCCGGATCCCGGAGCTTCAGGTTGCCGTGGCTCACCCGGAGCGACCGCGTGAGCAAGCTGAAGGTGAACTGGAGCGGGCTGAGGCCCAGGTAGCGCTCCGTCTGCTCGAACCAGCGGAGGCTCACCTCCGCCGCGCGCTGCACGCTCGCCACCTCGGGGCGACGCCCCGCCTCGAAGGCCATGAGCGCCCGATCCAAAGCCGCCTTACGATCGAAAGAAGGCGGCAGTGCGAGCGCTGCTTTGATGAGGCTATCCGGTACCGGCAGCTCTCCGCCCGAAGCCACCACGGCATCCTCCACCCCAGGCTCAGACAGTCTTGCTGTCAACTCACTCAACGCCCGACCTGAGGCCTCCAAGGCCTCACACAGTGCCTCCGAAGCATCAGCCACCTCGCGCTGAAGGTGCTGCAAGCTCTGTAAGAGCGAAATAGCGTCCTCCAGCGCGAGCTTGGTGCCGGAGCCGATCGAGAAATGCGCGGTGTGCAGCGCGTCCCCCAAGAGCACGAGGCGCGGGCCGCTGGGCAGCGCCGTCCACCAGCGCCGGTTCGACACGGTGGGGAACTGCCGCCAGATACTGCGGTTGGTCAACAGCGGGTGACCGGCGAGCTCGTCCGCGAACAGGCGCTCGAAGTAGGCGACGGTGTCCTGCTCGCTCGCGCCTTCGAAGCCAGCGCGCTCGAACGTCTCCTCCGTGCACTCCACGATGAAGGTGGAGCCCGCCTCCTCATAGCGGTAGGCGTGCACCCGGAACAGGCCGTGCTCACTCTCCTTGAAGTAGAAGGTGAAGGCCTTGAACGGGAAGGTGGTGCCGAGCCAGACGAAGCGGTTCGGGCGCATGTCCACTCGCGGCTGAAATGCCTCCGCGTGGAGCTCACGCAGCTGGCTGTTCACCCCGTCAGCGATCACGATCAAATCTGCGCTCGAGAACGCGGCGAGGTCGTCCACTGGCGCCTCGAAGGAGAGCTCCACGCCCAGCGCCTGAGCGCGGCGCTGCAAGATCGTCAGGAGGCGCATCCGGCTCATGCCGGAGAAGCCGTGCCCCGTGGAGGTGACCACCTGCCCCTGGTAATGGACGTCGATGTCGTCCCAGTGGACGAAGGCGTCGACAATTTCCTGATGGCTAATCGGGTCCGCCTGGGCCAGGTTCTCCAGCGTCCGATCGGAGAACACCACGCCAAAGCCGAAGGTGTCGTCCGGGCGGTTCCGCTCGTACACGCGGACTCGCGCCGCGAGCCCGTGCTGCTTGAGCAGCAGCGCCAAGTACAGCCCGGCTGGGCCCCCGCCGATGCAAACAACGTCCACGCCGATCCCTTTCTCTCGCGACACACGCGCCGCAGCGCAAAGTCCGCGGATCACTCTGCGCTGGTGAGGTACTTCTGCGAGAGCAGCTTCGACAGGATCTGCCCTGTCTCCAGATCCGAGCGGGCGCTCAGGTCCATCACCGCGGCGAGGTCAGGTGAGTTGACCGCCAGCTGCAACACGTCCAGCTCATGCTCCGACAGCGCGCTCAGCTTCGGCACGAGCGGCACCGAGAGCATCAGCGGCACCTCCGGCGCCGGCAGCCGCTCGCGGATCACGTTGAACTCGTCCTGCTGCCGCAGGGCCTCCATCAAGATCTCCTGCACCGGGAGATCGAGCGGCGAGTCGAAGACGCGCTCTTCCGGCGGATCGAGCTGGAACAGCCCGCGCTCCCACCCGAGCATCCGGTAAATCGCCTTGAGCGCCGGGAGGTCAGGGCTCGAGTCGATGGCCGCGTAGTGGACGATGCCCTGCTTGAGGTAGAGCCGCCCCGTGCTGTGCTCGGTGGTCACCACCAGCACCCCGCTCTTACGCGAGGTGCCGAACAGCTGCATCAAGTCCGGCAGCGGCACCTCCTCGATGGCGCCGCTCATGCGCGGCCCTTCGTCAGTGCCCCCGACGGTGCGGCGCGGGGCGCTCATCACACCACCGGAGGGGACCCGGAGGCTCGCCTGAGAGGCGGTGACCACCACCACCTTGAGGATGCTGGTGCCGATCAGCACGCGATCCCCCTCCTTGAGGGTGGCGCGCTCGATCTTCTCACCGTTCACGAAGGTGCCGTTGGTCGACCCCAAATCCTCGATGGTGATCTCCCCGCCCCGCACGGTGACGCGCGCGTGCTTGCGCGAGACCATCTCCTCCACCAGCACCATCTCGAGATCGCTCGAGCGCCCGATGTAGATCTCGCGATCCCCCTCCAGCGGGAACTCACCACCCTGGTACTTGCCCGAGATGAAGCGGAGCGCGAGCCCACCCCCACCTGGGGAGTTGCCCGAGCTTTGAGGGATTCTCTCGGCCATTGCCATAGCGAACTCGGCACACGCAGCGAGGCGTGTACGACGCCAAAAGGATAGGCGTTCGGGTGAGATAGGGTCAAGCGCTCGCCGCCTCCGCCTCCCGCTTGGCACCGCTCGCCGACGTTTCGCGGTCAATCCGCCTCGGGGCGCCGCCCTGCGCTGCCTGCGCGAGCCCGCCTCAGCCCGCACGCACGATCCCCCGCGCGCGCCTCCGTTCGTCGCCCTACGCCAACTGCGCGGCCGGCTCACGCTCTGGGGGAGGCACGCTGAGCGCCTCACGGGGCGCGGCGGGGAGTCGGATATTGAAGCTCGCCCCAGCGCCGTGAGAGGTCGCGGTGATGGCACCCCCCATTTCCTGCACCAGCCTTTGACTGATCGCCAGCCCCAGCCCCGTCCCTTTGTGCTTCGTGGTGAAGAAGGGGAGGAACAGTTTGTCCATCACGTCAGGCGCGATGCCCGGGCCGTCGTCGTGCACCACGATCTCCACCCAGTCCTGTGACAGCTCCGCGTCGCCCATCCGCCGCGTGCTCAGCACCACCCGGCGCGCCCCCGCTTGTTGCGCGTTCTTCACCAAGTTGATCAGCACCTGGCGGAGCTGCTCGGCGTCGGCGCGCACCGGAGGCAGCTCGCTCGCGAGCTCCGTCACCAGCTCCACCGGCACCGACGGCCCCGCCCTGAGCAGCTGCGCGGTGCGCGCGACCACCGCGCTGACGTCGGTGGCGCCGAGCTTCGACTTCGAGGGGCGCGCGTAGTCGAGCACCGAGCCCACCACCCGGTCCAAGCGCTCCACCTCCTCCAAGATGATGTCGACGAACTCCGGATCGGGCGCACCTCCGTCAGGGTCACTGAGCAGCTGGGCGGCGCCCTTGATGGCGCCGAGCGGGTTCTTGATCTCGTGCGCGAGCCCCGCCGCCATCTGACCCAGCGCCGCCAGTCGATCTTGCTCCTGGAGCCGCAGGTAGACGCGCGAGTTCTCGATCACGACGCCAATCTGCACCGCCAGCGACTCGAACAGCCCCGCCTCATCCGGGCTGAACGCGTCGCGCACCCGATCGTCCACCACCACCAGCACCCCGACGATCGCGCCGCCCTCGCTGCGCACCCCCGCGCACAAGCCGCGCCGGAGCGGCCCCAGCAGCTCCGCGCTCGCCAGCACCTGGCGGTTGCCCTCGGCGCCCTTCGTCTCGTCGCGACCGCGCGTGGTCGCGCGCTCCAAGTCTTCGAGCACCACCACCGGCGACTCGCGCAAGCGATCGAGCAGCGCGCGCGCCGCCGCCGCCTCGATTCCCTGCGGAACCGGCGCGCCGAAGGAATCCGCGAGGCGATAGTCCGCGCCGCCTGGATCGCGGAGGTAGAGCGCCGCCCCCGTCGCGCGCCGAGAGCGCTCGAGTGAGCTAATCACCACGCGCGCCATCTCGTCCACCTGCAGCACGTGGAGCAGCGATCTTCGCGCCGCGCTGAGCGCTTTGTCGAGGTCGACGCGCTCGAGGAAAAACAGCTTGTGGATGTACTCCTCCACCTGAGCGCGCAGCGGCTCGAACAACACCAAGATGACGATCGAGGCCATCACCGCGCTGAGGTACATGGTGTCGAAGCCGCCCATCAGCACCACGGAGACGTAGAAGATGCCGGCCAGCGCGAAGGCGAGCGCCGTCGCCACCAGGAGCCGCCCCAAGGTCTCGTAGAGATCGAGCAGGCGCTCGCGCGACATGGACTCCGCCAGCACGAACAAGAACACGATGCTGAGCACCGCGCCCACCGGCGGCAGCGGCGCGCCGATGAACCACAGGAAGTCAGCCAGCGTGAACGCCATCGCGAGCGCGCCGATCAGCACCAAGAACCGCACCCGACGCTGCGTCGCGCGTGAATCGCTCTGCTGGCCACGCAGCGCGAGGGACCACAGCCCGGCGCCGATCAGCCCGAACACGTAGACGAACACCGCGCCGCGCACGAGCCCCCGACCCTGCTCGGGCGAGAGCACCGCGACGAGCATCGGGATCAAGAGCAGCCGCCCGACGCGCACCAGGTGCGAGCGCCGCGACGGCTCCGGGACCACCGACTCGAACAGGTTGAGCGCGAACTGGGGCAAGAGCACCGCGAGCAGCGCGGTGAAGTGCGCCCACACGTCCGCCCGCACGAAGTGATACAGCCACTGCGCGAGGTACCAGAGCCCGATATCCGCCGCGAACGCCGCGAAGAAGATCTGCGGCTTCCGCGGCCGCCCGCGGAGCAACATGGAGACCGCGATGGCGAGCGCCAACGCGCCACAGAACAGCGACGTGCGAGTCCTGAGGTCCACACGGGGAGCCTACAGCGAAGGCGACGTGAACGCCCCGTCGCCGTGCTCAACCTGAAGGCGGGAACGCTCGCCGCGCGCTCAGCCCCGACCGCTAACGCGCGCGCGAGCTATCCAGCGAGACGGGCGTGCTCGGTGGGCGCTGCCAATCCCTACCCTGATCGTGCCAAGGCAAGGGGTTCGGGTCCGTGAGCAGCTGTCCCTGCCCGAGATCCGGCGTGGCCTCGCCCTCAGGCACCTCGGTGACCTGCTCGGCGCCCAGCACCTGCGCCTCGTCACCCCCCAGCTCGAGCTGCTCCGAGCCCTCGCTGAGCTCGGTGTCGTCAGCCCACGGTTCTTCTTCGGAGTCGAAGGCACAACCCGATGCGCCCAGCGCGAGCAGCACCGAGACGACGACGGTGGCGATTCCTAGTTGGCGCTGTCTCATACGTCCTCGTCCTCACTCAACTCAGAGCTCGAGCCTAGCCCATACTGCTTGACCAACTGACTGAGCCGCGGGCGTTTCATGCCCAGAACCGCGGCGGCGCGGGTGATGTTCCCGGAAGTCTCCTCGAGCGCTCGGGCGATGCACTCCCGCTCGATCTGGCGCTTGAAGTCGCTGAGGCTCACGCCTCGCTCACGGATGGTCTGGTAGGCGCCAGGCGCCGTGTCAAGCGCCGCGGCGCTGCTCACCAGCGCGCCCGAGCCCGCGTGGGGTGAGCTGCCCGAACCAGGTAGGCCGCCCGAGCCAGACGGTGAGCCCGCGCCAGGCAACCCACTCCAGCTCGGTCGGTCGCTCGGCACGGCCGCCTCCGGGAGCCTGGCGCCGAAGTCGGCGGCGAGCGCCCGCATGCTGCTCGGCGGATCCTCCGCGAGCCGCGCCAGCGCCTCCACGTGCACCGTGAAATCCTCGACCTCGATCTGAGGGCCCTCCGCGAACAGCGACGCCACCCGCAGGGCGTTCGAGAGCTCCCGCACGTTGCCTGGCCAGCGGTGGCGCGCCAACAGCTCGAGCGCCGCGGCCGACACCCCGCGCGGCTCCTCCCCGCGCTCGTGCGCGATTTCGCCGAGCAGCGCGTGGCACAGCGTGGGCAGATCACTCCGGCGCTCACGCAGCGCGGGGACCTCCAGCGTGATGCCGCTCAGGCGGTAGAACAAATCCTCGCGGAAAGAACCATTGGCCACCATCTGGCGCAGGTCGCGGTGCGTGGCGCACACGATGCGCACGTCCACCGGGATGGTCGCGGTGCCGCCCACGCGCTCGATGCTGCGCTCCTCGAGCGCGCGCAGGAGCGCCACCTGCGTGCGCGGGGAGATGTCGCCAATTTCGTCGAGGAACAGCGTGCCGCCGCTGGCGCGCTCGAAGCGACCCAGCTTCCGCGTGTTGGCGCCGGTGAAGGCGCCCTTCTCGTGGCCGAACAGCTCGCTGAGCAGCAGCGTCTCCACCAGGGCGCCGCAGTTGACCTTGACGAGGGGCCCCGAGCTACGCCGGCTCGACGCGTGCAGCGCCTCGGCGATCAGCTCCTTGCCGCTGCCGCTCTCGCCGTGCACCAGCACCGTGGCCTCCGTGGCGGCAACCTTCGCCACGGCGCCGAGCAGCCGCTGCACCGCGGGGTGACGCCCATGGAAGCTGCGCCGCTGCTGACGCTCCACGCGCGGCGCCTGGCTCGGCGGCGGCGGCGCGCTCGGCTCCACCTCCAGCCGAGCCTCGAGCCGGGCGAGCGTCATCAAATCGCGCCGCACGAGGTAGTGCGCCGCGAGCTCCTCTCCCACGTTCTGCGCCACCTCGTCACGGAGCCGCGCCGCCGCGCGGATGTGCTCGGCGGCGAGCGCCTCATCCCCCTGCGCCACCGCGATCTCCGCGACCAGCACGTGCGCCTCACGCCACAGCTCCTCGTCCCCGGCCTCACGCGCCTCATCCACCGCGGCGAGGCTCAGCGCGAGATCGGGCCGCCCCGCAGCTCGCGCGACCAGCGCCCGGAGCACCCGCACCTCGGCCTTCGGGAAGGGACGCGTCGCGAGCTGCTCGGCTCGCGCGAGCGACTCCTCCGCGCGACTGGTGGCGCCTTCCTCGAGCGCGATGCGAGTCGCGAGCCGATGGCACTCGCCCAAGTTCGCGTCGCGCGCGGACACGGCGCGGGTCAGCTCGCGCGCGGCCTCCGTGGTGCGCCCGCGCTCGAGGTGCACGCGCGCGGCCGTGAAGCTCAGCTCGGCCAGGTGTGCTGCGGGCGCGCCTGGTCCGAGCGCCTGACGTCCGAAGGCGAGCCCTTGCTCCGCCGCGTCCACCAATCCGAGGCGCAGCCGGAGCTGCACCAAGTTGCCCACGTTGGTGGCGAACCCGAGGCGCTCACCGAGGCGGCGCATCACCGCGATGGCGCGCTCGCTGTACGCCAACGCCTCGCGGTAATCGCGGCGTTGGATCGCCAACACCGCGAGGTTGCTCAACGCGAAGCCCACCGCGCGAAGCTCCCCCGCGCGCTCCGCGTCGCGCAGCACATCCATCAAGATCGGACGCGCCTCGTCCGGGCTGCCGCGCGAGAGCAGCGCGATGGCGCGGTTCACCCGCGCGCGAAGCTCCGCCACGCGATCGCCCGCGCAAGCTGCCTCACAGGCATCGGACGCGAAGTGAGCGTCGGCCTCCGCCCACTCGGAGCGCGCCAGGAGCAGCTTGCCGAGCAGGTTCCTGGCGCCGAGCCGCACCGACGCGCGCTCACCCCCGGGGGATACCTCATCAGCCACCGAGCCCTGGGGCGCCGCGCCCGAAGGCGCCGTTTCAGAGGTCGCATCTAGCAACGCCAGCGCCTCGCGCGCCAGGCCTTCGGCCGCGGCGTGATCACCCGAGGCGTACTTCACCTCCGCCAGCTCCACGAGCGCCGCGGCGCGCACCTCGCACAGCGGGCTCAGCTCGCGCGCCCGGGTGAGCGCCGCCTCCGCGCTCACCAGATCGCCGCGCGCGCGCGCCGCGCGGCCCAGCACCAGCGCCGACTCCGGGTGCGCGCGCGAGCCAGAGGCGCGCTCCGCCCACTCGAGCGCGACGTCCACGTCACCCAAAGCGAGCCCCAGCTCCGCGCTGCGGATCCCAACCCCCACCCGCTCGTGCTCTGGGAGCCGATCGATCGACCTTCGCCAACGCCCCCACAAGAGCCCACGGCTCGAGGCGTCCTGCGCCAACCGAAGTGAGGCGCGCATCATCCGCTCGCCCAGCCGCACCAGCTCCGCGAGGCCCTGGCTCGCGAACGCCAGGCCTGACGCTTCGCTCGAACCCTGCCCCCGCTGGCCAACCACGCCCGGCGCCGCCACCTGCTGGTCAGACGAGCTGACAGTCTGCGCGGCTCCCCAATTCTGCGCGGCTCCCCAATTCTGCGCCACCTCCCAGTTCTGCGCTGCCTCCCAATAGAGCTCCGCGGCGCGCGCGTAAGCCCACGCATCACGGGGGTACACCTCGGCGAGCGCCGTCGCCACCTCCGCGAGCCCGCGTTGCGACTCAGCGTGATCGGGTGACCGCGCGCTCAGCCGCTCCGCCTGAGCCACCACCCACACCAGGCGGTCGCGCTCCTCGAGCACCCCCAAGGCTGACAGCTCGGCCACGACCTCTGAGAGCCGCTCGGGCGCGGCGCCCGGTAGCAGCCGCGCGAGCTGCGCGCGCGGCCAGGCGCGCGCCGCCCACTGGAGGCGAGCACACAGCGCGGCCCCCAAGCCCTCGACCGAACGCTGCGCTTCGAGCGAGCCCTGCGCTTCGAGCAAACCCTGCGCTCTGAGCAAACCCTGCGCTCCGAGCAAACCCAGCGAATGAGACGCCTGCTCGCGGCTGGCGCTGCGCCGCGGATCTGCCGGGAGCGGCGCCGAGACGGCACCGCGCGCCCACCGCTCCAACTGCTCCAGGCTGTGCCCTGCACGCAGCTGACGGCTCGCGTCGCTGAACGCCTCCCACCAACGCCGGGCGCCCTCCTCGCGCAGCTGACGCGCGACGCGGTAGCCGGGGACACCGAACGCCGCGCCCTCCTCCGCGCCCCCCAACACACCCAGCGGGCCACTCTCGAGGCCCAACACCAGCGCGCCACCCGCTGGAGCCGCCGCTCCCGCCTGGCCATCGAGACCGGGCTCGAGCAAGGGCGCCAGCTCCTGGAACACGCTGAGCTCCCACTCGCGAGCCAATGCGCTGCCGCACTGACGATCTGGCGAGGCGCTCGTGAGCGGGACCACCAGCAGCGCGTCACGCTGCCGCGCGGCGCGCGCGATGGCGCTCGCCGCCTCCACCGGATCATGCGGGAGATCGAGCTGAAGCCGCTGCGCGATATCGCGGAAGCCGCTCTCCACCCCGAGCGCCGCCGCCAGCACCTCACGCCCCGCAGCGGCCCCACGACGCACCAAGTGCGCCACCACGCCGGGCGTGTCCGCCGTGTCCACGACGTGCACCCAGCGCACCCCACACGCGGCACGCTGCTGCGCCAAGTCGTCCAACGCTTCGAAGCCTTGGACCCGCGGCGACGACGGAGCCGCCAACTGAGGTGGGGACACGACCGAGACCGCCAAGCGGGAGAATTTAAGCCCTACCGCCCCGCTTCGCAATGGCGCCGCGCCTGCGCCCCGAAACGCGAGCACCGCCAGCGGCAGGAACGCCACCGAGCAGCGCCTTCACCGCCTCGAGATCGGCGGGCGGGGCGTCCTGGAGCGCCCGGGCGAGCGCCAGCTGTTCAGCGCCCAGCGCGCGATAAAGCGGCAGCAGCGCGGGCAGGGCCTGCTCGATAGCCGTCAGGTGCCCTGCCACCACCGCCTTCGCCCCGCGCCGCACGGGCCCCGTCAGCGCCTCGGGCAGCCCCAACGAGGTGATGTTGCCCGCCACGCTCGCCAAGAGCGGCCCAAGCACCGCGGGCGCCAGCTGGCGCGGCACCCCACCCTGCTCGAGCAAGGCGGCGCCTGCGCTCGCCAAGGCCACGGCTCCCCCCGCCACCATCACGGCGGCCGCGTGATAGAGCCGGAGGTCCACCCCCTCGAGCCGGCGCGGCACCAGGCCCACGCTGCGCGCGATGGCTTCAGCCGCTCGCACCGCCGCGGGCTCCCCCGCCACCAACGCGTGCCCCCCGAGTAGCGCTGGCGGCCGCCGCGCCGACGCGAAGCTGAGCATCGGGTGGAGCTGGCCCAGCGCGATAGTCAGTTTACCGCCGGGTTGGCGTGACCGCGATCTGGTCAGCTCAACGCCCGAGCGCAGCTCACCCAGCGCCTCCCACGGCACCGCCCCGGAGACGTGCAGCGCTACCCCAACCCCCAAAATCCAAGGCTGCTGAGCGAGCTCCGCGGCCGCTCGTTGAATGTCCCCGTCGCGCACGCACAGCAGCACCGTTTCCGCACGGCAACGATTGGGGAGCCCCGCGCGCACCGCGCGCAGCGTCACCTGATAGCCGCCCGCGCGCCGAAGCGCCGCCGCCAAGGCGCGCCCCACCTTCCCCGCGCCGTACACCAGCACCCTCATGAGCACGCCCTCATCCCGAGTAGAGCCCCCGCGCCTCGATCTCGGCGAGCACCCGCGCCGGCACCCGCAGCGCGAGCGCCTCTCGCACCCCAGGCTCACCGCGCCGCGCAAGCAAGGCGCGCACCTCCGTGGAGGAGACCTCCGGGAGGAACGCGGGCGGCGCCTCGAACCTCGTGAGCTCGTCACTCACGACGCTCGAAGACTCGTCACTCGAGCGCCCGTCACTCGAATACCCCGCGCGTCCCAGCACGATCAGCGGCGCCAAACGCTCCACCTCGTCGAACGCATGCCACAGGTGGCGCTCCGCGAGGACATCCGTGCCGATCACCAGCCGGAGCTGCCAGCTCGGGTGCTCCGCGGCCAAGGCCTCCAGCAGCGTGAGGGTGTAGTTCGGGGGTGGGAGCGTCGCTTCGCGGTCGCTCACGAAGACGTTCGTCAGGCTGCCCATCGCCGCCTCGCACAGCGCGAGGCGATCGGGCAGCGGCGCCAAGGCCTTGTTGAACGCGTGCGCCTTCACGGGCACCACCAGCACCCGCTCGCAAGCGCCGATGCTGAGCAGGTAACAAGCCGCGAGCACGTGACCCACGTGGGGCGGGTTGAAGCTGCCCCCGAACACCGCGACCCGCACTCAGTCCGCCCCTTGAACGCGCAGGCGCGTGCCGCGCGACAAGTCGAGCGGCAGCTCCTTCACCAGCTCCTGACGACGCCCGTAGGCGGTCAGGTGGATGCCGTCGTCCTGGTCCTCCAAGATCAAGCTCCCACCGACCCCCGGCGACAAGAACCAGCGCGGCCCCACCTGCTTCAAGAGCAGCTCGGGGCTCTTACCAAAGGCGAGCAAGCTGGCGGCGACGATGTCCTCCTCATCGAGGTGCGCCTTGTCGTGGATCAGCACCACCACCTTCCCATCGAGCAGCTCCACCGTGCGCGAGCCGGCGCTCGGCAGCACCTCGAAGCGCGCCAGCCGCCGCCTGGCGTGCTCCGCCTCGAGGAACGCGCGGATCGCCTCCGGGTCTCCGCTGCCGCAACACGCCGCGGCGCGATCCCACACCGCGTCATCCGATGGATCGCCCCCCACCAGCTCCCGCGCCCAACCCTCCACCACCTCGTCCAGCGCGCGATCGCTCCCGAGGTAGATGGCCCGATCGATGCCTCGCACCTCCAAAAGGAAGCGCGCCGCGCGGGCGAGCCGCGCCAAATCCCCGTCGGCCGGGCCAAGCAAGCCGAGGCGCATGCGCCCATCTAACCACCCACCTCGCCCCACCGCCAGTCCCACCGCGCGGGCTCGATACCGCCCTGCGGGCGGCAACTCGGGACTATTCGAAGCAGTACGCCGGGTTGCGGTTGAGTTACATGGAGTTGCGCATACGTCGAATAGAGTCACCCTTGTCCTTCGGAGGTTCCGCCCATGGAAGCAGCAGCCCACACAATGGAAGACCTGATCCGCCGGATGACCCCAGTCGCTGCGCCGCCCGAACAGCAAGCACAGGTGGCCGCGCTCTCCAAAGCCCTCGAGGGCATGGCCCAGCCGAGGAAGCGAGCGCCCAGGTGCCAGCTCGTCGGCCCCAAGGGGGAGAGCATCGCGCTTCCCGAGAGCGTGTTCTACGTCCTTGAGCGCGTCGCGGAGGTCCTGGCGCGCGGCGACTCGATCACGGTGGTCCCGGTGGGGCGCGAGGTCACGACTCAGCAGGCAGCTGACCTGCTCAACGTGTCGCGCCAGTACCTGGTGCGGCTGCTCGACGAGGGGCGTATCCCGTTCCGGAAGACCGGCAAGCATCGGCGGCTCCGCATCGAGGACGTGCTGTCGTTCAAGGCGACCCGCGACAAGGATCGCCGCGCGGGCCTTCGCGAGCTGTCTCGCCTGAGCGAGGAGTGTGGCGGCTACGACTCCGAGCTCCCGTAGTATCGGGCTCTTCGCCGCATCGTCGTCTCGACACACCTCGCCGACACCGAGCCCCCGTAGCTCGCGGTCCCTTCACGCCTCCAGGGGGCGGCTCGGCCGTTCACCCGTGCTCGGTTTTGGGTTTGGGGTTTGGCAGCGCGCTCCACGGCGAACGCCAAGTCGCTGAAGCTCCTAGGGCCTCCCGCGGTCACCCGTTCGCCACGCTGGCGGGCTCGAAGCGCACGCTGGTGCGGGCCGGTGGTAGCATCCGCCGATGCCTGTCTCCCCGCGGCTCGTGAGCCTGCTCTTGTTTGGGTCTGGCTTCGCGGCGCTGGTGTACCAGACCGCTTGGCAGCGCACGCTCAGGCTCACCTTCGGCGCCAGCACGGGGGCGTCCGCCGCGGTGCTCGCGGTGTTCCTGGGGGGCCTCGGGCTCGGTGGGCTGTGGTTCGGCCGCCGGGTGGAGCGCGAGGGTCGCCCGCTGTTTTTGTATGGAAACCTGGAGCTAGGCATCGCGCTGCTGGCGGCGGTGAGCCCGTTCTTGAGCGGGCTCACCCACGAGGCCTACCTCGCGCTCGGGGGATCGCAGGCGCTCGGCGGCTTCGGGGCGACCACGGCGCGCCTGTTGGGGACGCTGATCGTGATCGGGCCGGCGGCGGTGCTGATGGGCGGCACGCTGCCTGCTGCGGCGCGCGCGGTGGTGGCGGAGGACGACGCCGGGCGCCGCGGCCTCGCGCGGCTCTACGCGCTGAACACCGTGGGCGCCGTGTTCGGCGCCTTGGTGGGGCCGCTGGTGCTCTTCAGCGTGCTCGGCACGCGCCTCACGCTGTGGACCGCGGCGATCATCAACGTGATCGTGGCGCTCGTCGCGCGCTCGGTGGGGCGCGCCGCGAAGCCCATCCCAGTGGCTCGTGGGGCGGCGGTGGAGGCGCCGCGACGTGAGGCCAAGGCGACTCCAGTCAGTGAAGCTGCCAAGGGTCCAGACGGTGCCAGCACGGACGACGCTGGGGAGGTCAGTAAAGCTGACACCAGCCGAGATGATGTCAGCTCAAGTGACGTAAGCGTCGGAGAGCCAGCCACGAGCAGCGCGAGGGATGACGAGGTGGACATCGCCGGCATGCCGGGCTCGAGAGCGCCCGCGGCGCTGGGAGGTCCGGCGCCGCGCGGCTTCGTCTACGGCATCGCGGCGGCGGTGGGCCTGGTGTTCTTGGCGCTGGAGCTCACCTGGTACCGCCTGCTCGCGCCGCTCTTGGGCGGCTCCACGATCACGTTCGGGCTGATCTTGGCGACGGCGCTCGCGGGGATTGGGGTTGGAGGGTACCTCTACTCACGGCGCCCCAAGGACCGCCCTGTGAGCCTCACCTTGCTCGCCACCACCCTCGCGCTCGAGGGCGTGTGCGCGCTGCTCCCCTTCGCCTGGGGCGACGACCTGGCGCTGGTGGTGGCGCACCTCAGGCACTTCGAGAACCTCGGCTACGGCCACGTGGTGGCGGGGTGGCTGCTCACCACCAGCATCGTGGTGTTCCCCGCCGCGGTGGTGAGCGGCTACCAGTTCCCGCTCTTGTTCGCGCTGCTCGGGCGCGGGCGCGCCGAGGTGGCGGTCCACGTGGGCACCACCTACGCCTACAACACGGCCGGCGTGATCGCCGGCTCACTCCTGTGCGGCTTCGTCTGGATCCCACAGCTCGGCGCCGTCACCACTTGGCGCTTGCTCGCGGGCGCGCTGCTCTTGCTCGCGCTGCTCTCGCTGGTGGTCGGCGCGCGACAGCCACGCGGGCGCGATGTCGGTGTGGTGTGGCTCCCAGCGACGCTCGCCGTCGTGGGCGCGCTGCTCCTCACCACGGCGGGCCCCGGCGCCGTGTGGCGCCACACGCCGATCGGCGCTGGGCGCGTCAACATCGCGACGCACACGCCCAACCAACTCGAGTCTTGGCGACGTGATACGGAGGCCTCCATCTGGTGGCAGCGCGACGGCGTGGAGTCGAGCGTCGCGCTCAGCGTGCGCAATGGCCTCGCGTTCTTGGTGAACGGCAAGGCGGATGGCTCCGTCGGCTCGGACCGCGCCACCCAAGCCTTCCTCGGGCTGCTCCCGGCGATGCTCCACGAGCAGCCCGAGCGCGCCTTCGTGATCGGCCTCGGCACCGGGATGACCGCGGGGCTGCTCGCGGACGTACCGGGCGTCGAGCGCGTGGTGGTCGCCGAGCTCGAGCCAGCCATCCTCGAGGTGGCGCGCGAGGCGCGCGGGGTGAACGGCGACGTGCTGAACCACGCCAAGGTCGAGATCCAGCTCGGCGATGGGCGTGAGCTCCTGCTCACCGCGCGCGAGTCCTTCGACCTCATCATCAGCGAGCCGAGCAACCCTTACCGCGCTGGGATCGCCTCGCTGTTCACCCGTGAGTTCTACCAGGCGACGCGCGCGCGGCTCGCCCCGGGGGGGCTCTTCACGCAGTGGCTCCAGGGCTACGAGATCGACGCTCACGCGCTGTCGATCGCGATAACGACCATCAAAGAAGTCTACCCCCACGTCTCGATCTGGGGTCCCGAGGGCAACGACCTACTCCTGATCGCCTCGGAGGAGCCGCAGGTCATCGATCTGGATCGGCTGCGCCGCGTGACCCAGCTGCCGCATCTGGATGAGTGGATGCTGCGCGCCTGGAACATGCAGGGCGCCGAGGCGGTGATCGCGCACCACCTGGTGCCGCCCCAGCACATCGAGACGCTGATGAAGGCGCGGCCGGCGCCGATCAACACCGACGACCTGAACCACTTGGAGTTCGCGTTCGCGAGGCGCGTGGGCGAGCAGAGCTACAGCGCCATGAATGATCTCTTCGAGGCGCTCCAGAACGAAGACACGCGGCCCGCAGTGAACGGCGAGGTGCGCTGGGCCCAGGTCGCCGACCTCCGTCACCGCGCCGCCTTCCCGGGCTACGTGGGCCCGCCGCCGAGCGATCTCGAGCGCGCGGTGCAAGCGGGTTGCCGCGGGGAAATCAGCGAGGCGGACGCCAGCTGGCCGCGGCGGATCGACGGCCCCGATACAGTGAGTCTGCCTGATGAGCCCAGCGCAGACAGCGATCCTTCGGCGCCAGCGAAGCCCCCGCCGGACGACGACGAGCCCATCCCGCCCCCCACCGGCGACGTGATGGCGACCTGGGTCTACGCGCTGGTCCTCGCCGAGCGCGGCGATGGTGGCGCGGAGCCCCTGGCCGATCGCCTCGAAAAGCGAGGCTTCCGCGCCGAGGCGGCGGTGGTGCGCGCCGCGCTCGCGATCACCCGCGGCGAGCCCGCGCGCGCCACCCCCCACCTCGTGAGCGCCCTCGACGTCTCCCGACGCGCCCCGTTCGGTCTGTGCGACACGCTGTCGCGCGCCCTCGATCTGACGACCACCCTCGCGCGCCAGACCGAGTCCGAGCGCGCGGCGCTGACCGCCGCGCTCGACGCCGGGCCCTTCGTCGCTTACCTGGACGAAGACACCCGTCGCTACTCGCTGTTCTCACTGTCCCTGACGAGCGGCGATCCCCAGGAGTGCGTGCGACGCCTCGGCGACGAGCGCGCGCGCCCCCACTGGGAGATCACCTTCCTCACCCAGCGCGCGGTGTGCCTGCGTGAGGCGGGTGCGCCCGACGCCCCCGAGGCGGCCTCCGACGTCACCCGCTACCTGAGCCGCGAGCCCATCACCTTCCACGATCCACTCGCGCGCTTCGCGAAGCAGCCCCAAACGCCCAAGGTGCCAGCAACGCCGCCAGAGGCACCCGCAGCACCCACCCCAGCGCCGAGCGCACCCTGAGCGGCGATCGAGTCAGCGTCACTGACAGAATGGGACGAACGGGGCACCGTTCGCCTAGCTCGAGCGAGCAACTGTTTGCTTGTCCGGCGCCGCCAAACGGTGGACGGTTCCGAGCGCCATGCCCCCGCGCCGCCTGCTCGATCCCATCTGGGTGCTCCACGATGGCGAGCGGCTCCCAGCCGAACGCGGCGAGCCCCTCGCCCTCGCGCTGCTCGCGGCGGGGAAGCGCACCTTGGCGCGGAGCCCCAAGCTCCATCGGCCCCGCGGGCCCAGCTGCCTCTCGGGGAGCTGCGATGGCTGCCTGTGCCGCGTGAACGGGGAGCCCAACGTCATGACCTGCCTCACGCCGGCCCAGGACGGTGACCGGATCGAGACCCAGAACAGCCTCGGATCACGCACGCTGGATCCGCTCCAGCTCACGGACTACGTCTTTCCACAAGGATTTGATCATCATCGACTGTTCGCGGGGGTGCCGCTCTTGGGCGCCGCGTTCCCCAAGGGCGCCAGGCAGCTGAGCGGCATCGGCGAGCTGACCGCGCCGCTCCCTGAGCAAGGCAGCGTCCCGAGCCACCGCGCGCATGAAGTACATCGACCTGACGTACTGATCGTGGGCGCGGGGGAGGCGGGCGCCCGCGCCGCGCTCGAGCTGCGCCGAAGGGCACCCGAGCTCGCGCTCATGTGGGTCGACCGCGCGCTCAGCGCGGGCGGCCGCTTGGCGCTGAGCCAGCCGAGCGCGTGGAGCGCGCTCCAAGGCGCGCTCGGCGCCGTGGGGATCACGACGGATGCAGGCGCCGCTGCCCTGGATGCGGGCAAGATTCACGCGCGCAAAGCGCACGCGGACGCGACCGCCGTCCAGCGCCCCCCCACCGCGCTCGAGCTCGCGAGCACCGTGATCGGTCTCTACCCCAACCCTGAAGACAGGCTCCCAGGTGTCGCCGGGGTGCCCATCGCGCTGCTCGCGCGCCGCGCCCTGAATGGCGCGCCCAGCGGCGCCTCCGTCGTCGCACCGCGCGCCATCGTGTTGGCGGTGGGGCATCACCCCCCGGTGCACCTGTTTGGTAATAATGACTTACCAGGTGTCTACACGGCGCGCGCGGCGCTGCTCGCGCGGCGCGCGGGGGTGCTGGTAGGGCAGCGGTTGGCGCTGGTGGGCGGTGGAGAGGAGCTCGAGGCGCTCATCGAGGCCGGCGGCTTCGCAGTCGCGGCTCGGCTCAGCCTGAGCGAGCTCCAGAGCGCGGTGGGTGCGCTCGAGGTGCGCGGGGTGAGCTTCCAGCGCGGTGAGGCGCTCGAGACGGTGGGCTGCGATGCGGTGGTGGTGGGTGGGCAGGGGGCACCTGCCTTCGAGCTCGCGATGCAGGCTGGGCTCGCGGTGCGTTATGACGAAGAGCGCGGCGCCTTCGTCGTGGAGGGCGCGCAGGGGGAAGATGGCTCAGGGGCGCCGCGCGGTGCAGCCGAGCAGCGCCTCGAGGGTGACTTAGACGAAGCGCGCGGTGCAGCCGAGCAGCGCCTCGAGAGCGACTGCGTTGACGACAGGATGACTGATGTTTCTACCAACCCCCAAAACCCGAACCCGAAGAGCCCTATGGCGCGCGAGGGTCGGCGGGAGGCCTCGGCCCCGCGTGGATCTCGCGCCGAGCACAGCGTGCTCGTGGCGCATCGCGAGACAGCAGTCAGTGTTACTGACTGTGTATTGAGGTGCTTGGCTCAGTCGTAGATCAAGGCGCGAAACAGGCCAAGGCCGCCGGCGATGAACACCACGTCGAACACCAGGAGCAGGGTCAGGTGATCGCGCAGCTCGCTGATGCTGGCGCCATCGAGCAGCTCGCGCGTCGCCACCACCGCGGCGATGAGGCACGGCGAGAGCAGCGGGAACAGCACCGTGGCCAGCACCAGATCGCGCGCGCGGGTGCGCGCCGTCATCGCGCCGAACAGCGTGCCGCTGGCGGCGATGCCCGGCGTCGCGAACAAAGCCACCACCACCACGCCCGCCCCCACCTCCCAGAGGTCGAGCGAGAAGAACAGCGCGGTCAGCGGGATCACCAGCACCTCGACCAGCGCCAAGAAGAACAGCACCCCCAGGCCCTTGCCCGCGAACAGCGCGCTCGGGTGAAGTGGTGAGCTGAGCAGACCCACCAGCGCCGCCTCCTCGCGCTCGCGCTGCCACGTGCGCCCAATCGCGAGGATCGCCGCGAAGGCGACGCTCAGCCACAGCGCGCCGCTCGCCACCAGCTGACGCGTGGTGGCGCCGCCGTAGAAGGCCATGCTCGCCAGCACCACCACCAGCACCGCGAAGAAGCCGCTGGTGGTCACCACCTCGCCGGTCCGCGCCTCCACCCGCAGGTCCTTCTTGAGCAAGAGCCACGCCTGACCCCACCAGCTCGGAGGAGGACGGCGACCGTTCGGCATGGCGCGGCATCCTAGAGCCCAGGGCGCGCTCAGGCACCCTCAAAGCTCCCTCTTGACGCAGTGCGCCAAAGACTTAGGTTGACGCCGGCTCATGCCTTCCGTCGCGCCCTTCAACGCGCCGCTGGCTCTGCTCGTCCTCGGCGCGCTGAGCCTGCTTTTCAGCCTGAACGCGCGCTTCCCCAGCGGGCGCTTCGGGGTGCTGTCTTTGGTGAGCTTCTTCGCCGGCTGGCTCACGACCGAGCTCGCGCTGCACCACGTGGCGCTCCAAGCGGCGCTGGCGCTGGGGCTCATGCTGTTCGGGGCGCTGGGGGCACCGCTCGGTTGGCTGGGGCTCGGCCTGTTGGCGATTTCATTCGTGATACTGACGAAGCTGCACGGGCGGGCGCAGCTGGCCGCTCAGGTGCTGGATGACGCGCTCGCGGGCTTGGAGAGTGACGAAGCCGAGCAGGGTGAAGCGCCGGGCGATCTTTTGGTGCAGAGCGGGGCGCTGACGAGTGAGGGGGGTTTGGGGGTTGGGGTCGAGCCGGGCGACGCCATCCCCAGCGTCGAGCAGGCGTCACCCGCTGAGCGGCGAGCCCAGCGCGCGGCGCTCGCCAAAGAGCCGCTCCGCTTCCTCGACGTGCTGAGCCCGCTGCCCCGGCGTCACCCCGACGTGCGCGTGGAGCGGCACCTCATCGGGGCCGTCGGTCGCTCCAAGCTCCACGCCCATGTTTATTTCCATAAGGATAAAAATCCGGGCGCGCCGGTGCTGGTGTTCGTGCACGGGGGCGGCTGGGTCACGGGCTTCAAGCAGTTTCAGGCGATCCCCATGCTGCACCAGCTGGCGGCGCAGGGCTTCGTGTGCGTGAGCCTGGATTACCGGCTAGCGCCGCGCGCCACCTTCCCCGAGCCCGTCATCGACGTGAAGCGCGGCATCGCCTGGGCCAAGGAGCACGCGGCGCGCTTCGGGGGTGACGCGCGCTTCGTCGCGCTCTCCGGCAACTCGGCGGGCGGGCACCTGGCCTCCTTGGCCGCGCTCACCTTCGACTCCCCCGCGCTCCAGCCCGGCTTCGAGGAAGCGGACACCCGAGTGGACGCCTGCGTGGTGTTCTATGGGGTGTTCGACCTCTTGAACCAGAACCGCCAATGGCGGCACCGCTGGTTCGAGCGCCTGATGCGCTACCTGGTGATGAAGAAGAGCATCGCCGAGGCGCGTGATCAGTACGAGCTGATGAGCCCCATCACCCACCTGCGCGCCGACGCGCCGCCGTTCTTCATCATCCACGGTGACGTGGACAGCCTGGTGCCGAGCGGTGAGTCTCACTACTTCGCGGAGGCGCTGCGCGCCGTGTCTCACCAGCCGGTGCTGTACGCCGCCATCCCAGACGCCCAGCACGCGTTCGACGTCTTCCGCTCGATCCGCGGTACGTACGCCGTGCGCGCCGCCGAGCGCTTCCTCCAATTTTTCCACGAGCGACACCTCGACCAGGTTCGCCTTTACCCGGCGCGTGAAGCCGCTACCATCCGTCCCCCATGGCAGACGTACGAATCGAGCACACCTACAACTGCAGCGTAGACACCTTGTGGGAGAAGATCTTCTTCGAGGCGGACTACAACGACCGCCTGTTCAAGGAGGCCTTGAAGTTCCCGGCCTATGAGCAGACCTCCTACAACGACACCGGCAGCGAGATCCGGCGCAGCGTGGAGGTCACCCCGGAGCTGGGCCCGATGCCCGGCCCCTTGAAGAAGCTGATCGGTGATGGCCTCGGCTATCGCGAGGACGGCGTCTTCAACAAGGCGACCAAGCGCTACAAGATCACCATCACCCCCAACAAAATGGCAGACAAGGTGACCATCACCGGGGAGATGTGGGCGGAGCCGCTCGGGGACGACAAGTGCAAGCGCGTCTTCACCTGCAGCGTGAACGCGAAGATCTTCGCGGTGGGCGGCATGCTGGAGAGCAAGACCATCGAGGACATGAAGAAGAGCTACGAGATCGGCGCACGGTTCACCAACGAGTACATCGCCGAGAAGGGCCTGTAAGCCCTCACAACGACGGCCCCGACCGGCGTGCACGTCAGCATGACTGACGACCACGCCGGTCAGCGTGGCTGGTGAATCGGCGCCGGCGGGAGCGGGCGTGTAACGCGAAAGCGGGGCGCGTCACAGCGGGAGCGGGCGCGTCACGGCGGGAGCAGGGCGCGTCACGGCCGAGCGCGCAAAGAGCGGGCGCCCGTCGGCTACCAGGTCTCGCGGCGGCACACCGCGGCGTTGTCGCCGAACTGAGAGGCGGTGGCCTCCTCGGGGCGCCGCAGCTCCACCTCGCGCTTCAGCTCGTCGGGCAGCTCGAAGCGGTGCTCGCACACCAGCGCTTGGAGCGGCTGTTCACCAGCCACGCGCAGGCTCAGGCGCAGCACCTCGTTACCGCCGCCGAGGTAAGCGAAGCGCTGCCACTCGCTCTCCGCGAAGCGCGCGCGAGGCGCCTGGACCAACATGGGGGCTACGTCCGCACCCTGGATCTCGCCATCGCGGAACGCGAGCTTCAGCTCGGTGGCGATCGGCACGCTGAAGCTCACCGCCTGCGCCCAGAGCTCGCGACGCCAGCTGAGCTCGAGGACGCGCCCACCGGGGTGCGTCTCCCGTCGCACCAAGGTCAGGTGCGAGCGCTGCGGGCTCACCCAGTTGGACTCACCCGTCAGGGTGCGGTCGTACCAGCCGCCGAGCCACGGGAAGCTCGGCTCGGGCGCGCCGCTCAGCTTCAAGAGTCGCGCGAGCGGCTCCGGCGCCGGGCCGTGACTCACGTCGAGCTGACTGACGCTCCGCCGCTCGTCGATGTCGTACACCACGCCCACGCTGGCGCGCTGAGGCGCGTCGGCGCTGAACGGCTCTTGGAGCCGCGCGGCGCCGAAGCTGAGCAGCGCCGCCACGAAAGAGGCCACCGTGGGCCACAGCGCACGCAGCGCGCCGCGGCGCGGCCGGGGCAGCCACGGAGCGAGCTGAAGCCAGAACAGCGCCCACAGCGCCGCCAGAGCGGCCAGTGAGGCGAAGCCGATGGCGGTGGGCAGCGCGAGCAGGAGCGGGAGCCAGAGGAGCGCCGTGATGAACGACGACAGCGCTCCCAACCCCAAAATCCAAGCGCGCGAACCCTCGCTCCCGCGACCGTCACCCAACCTGACGGTGAGCAAGACCCCGAGCGTCGCCATGACGGCGGGCACGTAGCCGAGGTAGGCCGCGCCGGGCAGCACCCGCGCCAAGACCGAGCCCAGCATCACGTACAGGTAACCGAGGCCCAGCTGACGCGCGAGCAGCCCACGCGAGGAGGCGGGCAGCGTCGCCGAAGCGGCCCCAAGCGCCAAGGCGCCCAGCGCGAGCGAGGTGGGGTGCGCGACGAACACGTCAGGCAGCCGACCTGCTGCCTTCAGCCAGCGCTCCACGCCATAGGCCAAACCCGCCGCCACGCCGAGCCCGAGCAGCGCGAGCAGGAGCCACAGGGCCACCTGGCGCCCGTTCGCGCGCGCTCGATACCGCACGGAAACGATCAGCAGGCACAACGCGCAGGCGCCGAGCGCCACAGGCGTGAGCCACCCCGGCAGCACCACCAGCTGCTTACCCAGCAGGTCGAAGTAGGTGAGCCCCGCGGCGCCCGCCTGATACTCAGCGTCACTGATTGAGTGCGCGGCGGCCAGCGCCTGCGCAGTTTGATCGAGGGTGTGCTGGAGGCTCCGCGGGTCCAGGTGCGCGAGCGAATCGAGCGGCGTGTGGTAGCGGGCGAAGCCGCCGATGAGGGCGTAGTTGAGGCCACCCCGGCCGGTGCCCTTCACCACGCTGAAGTCGGTGTCATTCGGCAGCCGCTCATACACCGACTGGTACACCGAGCTCATGCGCGGCGAGGTGGCGCGCGAGGCGAAGGCGCGGATCAACGCGCCGTCCTTCGGGCCGGTTTGAAACAGGAGCGCGGGCCCCTCCGTGCCGCGCGCCTCCACGTTGATCACGAGCGCCACGTCGTGATAGGCAGGGTGATTGACGAAAGCGCTCATCCCCAGCATGCCGAGCTCTTCACCGTCGGTGAACAGCAAGAGCAAGGGGCGCCGGGGCGGCGCCTCCCGCGCGGCGCGCGCCACCTCCAGCAGGGTGGCGATGCCCAGGCCATCGTCGGCGGCGCCTGGCCCGGCGGGCACTGAGTCGTAGTGGGCAGCCACCATGACGTGGTCCTGCTCGGGCGCGGTGCCCGGCACCTTCACGAACAGGTTCTCCACCCGCGCGCACACGCCAGGTCGGCAGCTCACCGCCACTTGGAGCTCGGGCTCATAGCCGAGCCGCCGCAGCTCCCGCTCGATGCGCCGCCGCACGTGCAGGTTCTCGGCGCTGCCCGTGGGGTGCGGCACCTCACCACCCAAGACGTAATGCAGGCTGTCTAGCGCCCGCTCCGCCGAGAGCCGCGTCGGGGTCGCCTCCACCGCCGGCACCACCTCGGGCAAGCGCGACGACAGCGAGAGCAAGAGCCAGGCGAGCAGGCAGGCCAGCGGCGGCAGCGCGTGGATCCAAGAGAAGGGGTGCGGGCGCGACACGCCACGCTTCTATCATGATGAGCAGGCGCCGCTCTGGGGTGGAGGGTTTCGGCGAGCCACTCCATGGCGGCGCGCCGTGGGCCTACCCCTGCGGGCGCAAACGGGCTACCGTGACCACGTTGCTCGGGGCGCACCTTGACCCAAGGTGCTGAGAAGGACCCGTCGAACCTGATCCGGTTTGTACCGGCGTAGGGAATGCGACCCCCTCCTCTGTGCCGTGAGCGCGCGTTGAACCACGAGGAGAGATCATGACCAGCCTTCCGTTACCGCTCCGCGGCGCGACCAACCCCTCCACCCGTAGGGAGGGCACCACGCCTGGCTCGTTCGCGAACCGCCCTGAAGTGGGTGGTAAGCTCACCTACTCATCGCCGGACACCCCGGGCATGCCGGCGCCGAGCGATCGCACCGCCTGGGACTTCATGCCCACCGGCTGGCGGGAGGAGGCAGGCACCCCGGGGCGCTGGGTCGCACCGGAGGGCTTCACGCCGGTGACGCAGCTGGAGCACGCGCGGCTCGGCGTGGTGACGCCGGAGATGAGGCGGGTGGCCGAGCGTGAGCCGCACCTCAGCGCGGAGCAGGTGCGCGCGGAGGTCGCCGCCGGCCGCATGATCATCCCGGCGAACAAGCAACACCTCGCGTTCCAGCTCCAGCCGATGGCGATCGGGCGCGCCGCGACCACCAAGGTGAACGCCAACATGGGCGCCTCCCCCATCGCCTCGGGCACCGATCAAGAGGTGGAGAAGCTGCGCTGGGCAGAACGCTGGGGCGCGGACACCGTGATGGACCTCTCCACCGGCGGTGACTTGAACGCCTGCCGCGAGGCAATCATCCAAAACGCGCGGGTGCCGATCGGCACCGTGCCGATCTACTCGATGATCATCGGCAGGAAGATCGAAGATCTGACCGTCTCGATCATCATGGACGAGCTGCTGCGTCAGGCAAAGCAGGGCGTGGATTACTTCACCATCCACGCCGGCGTGCTGCGGGCGCACCTGCCGCTCGTCTCGAGGCGCCTGATCGGCATCGTGAGCCGCGGCGGCTCACTGCTCGCCAAGTGGATGTTGGTGCACGGCCAAGAGAACCCCATGTACACGCACTTCGACGAGATCTGCGACATCATGCGGGAGTACGACGTCTCCTTCTCACTGGGGGACGGCCTGCGCCCCGGTGGCCTCGCAGACGCGACGGACGCGGCTCAGCTCGCCGAGCTAAACACGCTCGGTGAGCTGACGGAGCGCGCCTGGCGGCGTGGCGTTCAGGTGATGGTGGAGGGGCCGGGGCACGTCCCCTTCGATCAGATCGAATACAACATGAAGCTCCAGCGCACCCTGTGTCACGGCGCGCCGTTCTACGTGCTGGGCCCGCTGGTGACCGACGTGTTCCCTGGCTACGACCACATCACGAGCGCCATCGGCGCCACCGCGGCGGGCTACCACGGCGCGTCCATGCTCTGCTACGTGACGCCCAAGGAGCACCTCGGCCTCCCCAAGAAGGACGACGTGAAGCAAGGCTGCATCGCCTACAAGATCGCAGCGCACGCGGCGGACGTCGCGCTCGGGATCCCCGGCAGCCGCGATTGGGATGATTCACTGACCAAAGCGCGCGCCGCCCTCAACTGGGAGCGGCAGTTCGAGCTGGCGTTCGACGCCGACACCGCCCGCGCCTTCCACGACGAAGACTTGGACGTAGACACTGACTTCTGCGCCATGTGCGGGCACGACTGGTGCTCCGTGCGCATCAGCAAGGAAATAGCGGAGTTCGCCTCGGGCAAGGCGGAGGGCTACGAGCGCGCTCGCGTGATGAAGTCACCTGCTCTGACGCCCGAGCAGCGCACCATCCTCGAGCAGCGCGGCGTGCTCAGCCCGGAGGAGATCCACAAGCTCGCGTCGAAGACGAAGCGCGTGGTAGCGGGCCCGCAGACAAGCGATGATCAAGCGAGCCGCGCAGCGTGCCACTCGGACTACGTGGACCCAGACACCGCGCTAAAAATCCAAGAAGAGCGCCTGGTGACGCTGAGCCGCAAGCCAGCGGTGACCAGCCCGTAGCGCGCTCTTCATCATTTCCACGAGGGTAAGGGGGTTTGCCTGCACCGCATCAGCGCCCACCGCGCAGAGGCTGTGCTCCGTAAGCCCCCGAGATCGCTACAGAAAACAGGTTTGCTGTCCTTCAGGGCGGTACAGGCTCCAAACGCGAGTCGTGTCGCCGCGTCGAATGTGCCAGCCTCTCCGGGGCGTAGGTTGACCCTGTCAAGCACGCGTGAGAGCCTGCCACGATGACCCCAAGGAAGTGGCTCCTCGCCTTGTGCTGGCTTGTGCTTGCTTCCGGGTGCTCAACAAGTGACGGCGGGATCGATACCCACGACGCTGGCGAGCTTCACGACAGCTCGACCGACGTCACCGACGGATCCGTCGACGCCCCGGGTGGTCCGTCAGGCTTACCTGGTGAGTGCACCGTCCCCGTCTTCTTCGACCCCTACGATGTCCAGGGGCCAAGGACTCCCACCCAACTGGTCGCTTGCTTCGGAGACAATCGTCTTCAGGCGGTGCGCGTCGACCTGCTAGGGAGCCCCGTCTCAGGGAGGCTCGACGAGCCCTGCACCCCAGGGTACCGGCAAAGCGAATGTCAGGATGAGTGCGAGTCTGACGCTGATTGTGGTCAGGGAAGGCTATGCACCGGGGTGGGGCGCGTATCCCTCTCAGGCTCAGGGAGCTCCCGTCACGGCACCCAGTGCCTCCCTGCGGAGTGCACCTCCCCCGCCGACTGCGGTGGCTACGCCTGCGGTGTCAGCTTCGAGAGTTGCGGCGTGATCGACGGCTACCACTGCCGCTCAGCGCAGGACGAGTGCTACTCGGATCTCGACTGTGATGAGATCATGACCGGCTGCCGCTACCTGGATGGGCGCTTTCGTTGCGCCCTCAAGACGACCGACTGTGAGTAGCTGCTCCCGCTAGACTCGATCGGGAGCCGCTGGCAGGATGACCGACGCCATGCGCTGCTCCTTGCTCCTCTTCTGCCTCGCCTTGGGGTGTGGTTCGGAGACGCCCCCCAAGGGCGCTACCAAGGACGCAGCTGCGGACAGCGCTCACGACAGCGCAGTGGACAGCAGCGCTGACGCTGCATCAGACAGCGCGACTGACGGTGCGCCCCACGCGGACTGCCCTGGCTTCGAGGAGCCTCGGGTCGTGGGGCAGGTAGAGAGCGCCGCCTTGACCGAGGCCTCGGGGCTGGTGGCGAGCCGCGCGCGCCCGGGCGTGCTCTGGGCGCACAACGACTCGGGCGATGAGCCGCGGGTGTTCGCGCTCGGAGTTCGGGGGGAAGATCTCGGCGTCTTCAGCTTGAGCGGCGCCGCGGCCGTCGACTGGGAGGGGATCGCCCTCGGCCCTGGTCCGGAGCCAGGGCGCGATTACCTGTACCTGGGCGACATCGGCGACAACCTCGCGCGCCGTGAGCACGTCACCATCTACCGCGTGGCGGAGCCGGCGGCGGATTCGTCCAGTACACTGACCGATGTCATCGCGCTGACGTTCCGCTACCCTGACGGGGCGCACAACGCGGAGGCGCTGCTCAGCGATCCCATCACGGGGGATTTGCTGATCGTCACCAAGGGCGTGCTCAGCTCACGCATCTACCGCGCCGCGGCGCCGCACAGCGCGCAGGCCCCAGGCGCCGAGCCGCGCGAGCTGAGCTACGAGGGGGACGTGACGGGGGTGGCGATGCACCTGGTCACCGCTGGGGACGTCAGCCCAGCTGGCGATGAGGTGTTGCTCCGCACCTACAGCGCCATCAAGCGCTACCGGCGCGGCCCCGGGATGACGGTGGCAGCGGCCCTGATGACCGAGCCCTGTGAGCTGCCCACCGCGCGCGAGAGCCAGGGTGAGACGGTGGCGTTCAGCGCCGATGGGCAGGCCTACTTCACGGTGAGCGAGGGGGAGCGGCCGCCGCTCCACCGCTTCGATCGCCGCGCCAGTCCGTGAAGCGACTGCTCGCGCGCCGCGCGGGGGATCGCAGCGCGGTGCCGTCCAACCGGCTCTTCAACGCCGCCCGGAAACTGGAGGCGTTCTTCAAGGACGCGTGGATCCTGTCGTGAGGTCGAGGACCGTGACCACAGCGCCACCCACGGCGAAAACAGCGTCCTCCGGAGGCTCACGTAGGGCACTAGGAGGGAGTGAACCCCCAAAACCAGTCATGCCCGGGGCGAGCGAGGACGCTCATCCTCTCAAGTGATTGCGTCACACACGAGGGAGGGAGTGAACCTCAAAACCAGTCATGCCCGGGGCAACTTTGCGCCACCCCGGCGTTCACGGCTACACTCTCGGGCGTGACACGAAGTGCGTTGGGTGCCGCGCTCGCTGGGCTCTTGTTGCTCGCGGCGCCGGTGGGTTGTTCTGGAGACGACGACGGCGAGGGCGGCGGCTCGGGTGCGAGCGGCGGCTCCGGTGCCAACGGGGGCACGCATTCGGGCGAGAGCTGCCTCGGTTACTTCTGCACCCAATGCGACACGGGGGAGATCGTGCCGGCCATCTGTGAGACGGGTCGGTTCTGTCCCGATGGCTACTCGCGGCGCTGCCAAGGCAACGGCGGTACGGGTGGCGACGGTGGCAGCGGCGGTGACGGTGGCTCGGGCGCGAGCGGCGCGTCGGGCGGCAGCAGTGGCTCGAGCGGCAGCGGCGGCTCGAGCGGCAGCTCGGGGAGCGGGGGCGCGGGCGGCGCAGGCGGGAGCGTGGGTGGTACCGGCGGGAGCGCGGGTGTGGGCGGCACCGGTGGGACGGGCGGCGCCGGTGGGAGCACGGGCGGCACCGGCGGAAGCGCGGGCGGCGCGGGCGGCAGCGCCGGCGTGGGTGGCACCGGCGGCAGCGCCGGCGTGGCGGGCACCGCTGGCGCGGGCGGGTAGTGCGCTCTCGGGCGGCGCTCCTGTTCGTCGGGATCCAGTTCGTGGGGCTGACGGGCTGCGGGGGTGAGCAGCCTTCGCCCGCTGGGGCGCCCGATGCAGCGCCGGAAGCGGAGGCGGGCGCGCTGGCGCCTGCCTGGGAGCTGAGCTTCGAGTCAGCGGTGGGCGCGGGGGAAGAGGACACCCTGTGCCAATACTTCGTGGTGCCGCCGGGTGGGCTCTGGGTGCAGCGCTTCGAGCACACACTGAGCGACCGCTCCCACCACCTGCTCTTGCTCCCCACCGCGCTGAGCGCCGAGCAGATCCCCGCGCCCGGGGTGATCCACGCCTGTGGTGAGGGCTCGCCGCTGAAGCACACCACGGGGGGCGTGCTGTACGGGGGTCAGCCTGGGGGCACGAGCGTCAGCTTCCCTGATGGCTCCGCGCTGCGCTTGGAGGCGGGGCGCGTGGTGCTGCTGGAGCACCACGTGGTGAACACCGGGAGCGCGCCCATCGCCACCCGCGCCAGCCTGAAGCTGGTCTCGGCCGTCGCGGTGCCGGAGCGCGAGGCCGGGATCATGCACTTCTACAACTGGGCCATCTTCGTGCCGCCGCGCGGTGAGGGTCGCGCGGAGATGACCTGCGAGGTAGGCGAGGACGTGGAGCTCAGCTTCGGGCATGGGCACATGCACGAGCGCGGCACATTATTCCTCGCGGAAATTGTTGAAGGAAATGAGCGCGCGCCGCTCTTCGAGACGCGCGACTGGGACGCGGAGACGGTGAGCTTCGGAGAGGCTAGGGTGCGCGCGGGCTCCCACATCCGCTTCGGCTGCAGCTACCGGAACTCGGATGACGTGCCCTACTTTCAAGGCCAGAGCGCGACGACGGACGAGATGTGCTCGCTCACGTTGGGCTACGTGAGCCAGAGCGGGCGGCGGCTCGCGAACGCCTACGAGTGGTGCACCACGCACGCGTCGGGGGTGGTGGGCGTGGGACAGCTCTCGTGTCAGGCGGTGGATAGGTGCTCGGAGGACGCGTGGCGGCTCGCCCGCGCCGGGCAGGGGGACGGCAGCGGGTCCGCGCTGCAGACCTGCTTCAACCAAGGCTGTGATAGCGCGCCGCGGCGCTTCCGCGCCCTTTCGCTGTGCCGCGCGGCGCGCTGTGAAGCGGCGTGCGGCGTGGCGCCCGGCTCGGGCGGGCTCGCGCTCTCGGCGCGTGATGACGCCGCCTGCGTAGCTTGCCTCACCCAGAGCTGCGCGACCGAGCAAGCCGCGTGCGACGACGCTTGCTGAGGACTAGCCCCTCGCCCGCACCGGGGACACGCCGCACCACACCTGGAAGGACGTCGTCTCCGTGAGCAGCTGCACCTGCTTGAAGTGCGGCTCGAGCAGCGCGCCACAGCCCACGCTCTTCTGACACACCATCACCAGCATGCCGCCGGCGGTGAGGTGGCGCGGCGCCTGCGAAGCCAGCTCGTGGAGCAGCGTCATGTCCTCCTCCGCCCCGCGGTGGATCGGCGGGTTGCTCAAGATGGCGTCGAAGCGCTCCCCCGAGCTCAGCTGCCGGAAGCCATCGCTCAGCACCACGCGCGCGCCGGGCAGGTTCTCCGCGGCGGCGTGCAGGCTCACCGCGTCCACATCGAGCAGCGTGAGCTCCGCCTCAGGCCAGCGCGCCCTGGCCCAAACCCCCACCACCCCAATCCCACAGCAAAAATCCAGCACGCGCCGCCGCGGCTTGATGCCGGCGGCCCCCTTGAGCAGCGCCGCGGTGCCGCCGTCGAGCGCGCCCTTGGCGAAGGCCCCAGGGTAGCTCGCCAAGGTCACCTCGAGCGGCGCGCCAGACACGGACGGCAGGCTCAACGTAGTTTCCGCTCGGAAACTCTCGATCCCCGAAGCCAGCCCCTCCGTCGCCTCACCGCGCGCGCACTCGAGCACCCGGGCGCGCCGCTTCAAGAGCCGCGTCTCCACCTCACCAAAGTAGCGCGCCGTCATCCGGCGCGGCGCCGAGCGGATCCCCTCCGCGTTGCCGCCATACACCCACAGCCGCGCGCCCGGCGCGAGCCGCCCGGCCACCGCGTTCAAGCTGAGCTCGAAGCTCGCCCAGTCCTTGGGGAGCCGCACCATCGCGGCGGCAGCGGGCTCCTCCTTCGGCCACACGCGCGCCGCGCGCCCGCCGTAGGCCCGCCGATCCCAACGCGACACCTGCCCCCCCGCCTCGGCGATCGCCTGCGCCAAGATCTCGGTGTCGTCGTCCACCAGCAAGATGGGTCCATCCTGCGGGAGCTCTTCCCCCAGCAAGAGCTCCGCCGCCACCTGGGCGATGACCGCCCCACGCCCCGCGCGATTCTCCAGCCGCTTCTTGGCCATCAGCCGACCTCAAGATTCAGTGAGGCTAACTGCCGTTTAATCATAGTAGTGAACCTTAGCCTAGCCGAGCTGGAATTGGGGGCGTAACGGCTCAGGCCACTCGAGCGTCGCGACCCGCAGCGCCGATCGTCCAACCCCCAAAACCCGCTCCGCTCGGGTCATGCGCAGCGTCATCATCAAGGCTGATCTCAAACGCGGTCGTCGTCGCGCTTGGGGCGCCGGTTACAAACGAGCTGGCGCTTGCGCACGCGCACCGCCGCTGGGGTGATCTCCACCAGCTCATCGCGATCCACCCACTCGAGCGCGTCCTCGATGCCGAGCGTCCGCGGCGGCGAGAGCACCACGTTCTCGTCACGCCCCGAGGCGCGGATGTTGGTGAGCTTCTTCTCCCGCGTGACGTTCACGTCGAGGTCATTGCTGCGGTTGTGCTCGCCGATGATCATCCCCTCATAAACCTCGGTCCCCGCGGGGACGAACAGCACGCCGCGCGGCTCCAGGTGGAACAAGGCGTAGGGCGTCGCCACGCCAGCGCGATCCGCCACCAAGGCGCCGCACGGGCGACGCAGCATGGCGCCCGAGTACGGCGCCCAACCGTCGAACAGCGTGTTGAGCAGCCCGGTTCCACGAGTTTCCGTGAGGAAAGCTGAGCGGAAGCCGATGAGGCCGCGTGACGGGATGCGGTACTCGATGCGCGCGCGGCCGTGACCCAGGTTCGCCATCTTGGTCATCACGCCCTTGCGCTCGCCGAGCCGCGTGGTCACCGCGCCGACGTACTCCTCCGGCACGTCCACCACCACGCGCTCCATCGGCTCCGAGCGCACGCCGTCCACCTCGCGCACCACCACCTCGGGCATGCCCATGCAGAACTCGAAGCCCTCGCGCCGCATCGTCTCGGCCAGCACCGCCAACATCAGCTCACCGCGGCCATACACGATGAACACGTCAGCCTCGTTGGTGGTCTCCACGCGCAGCGCGATGTTGCGCTTGCTCTCGCGCAGCAGGCGCTCACGGATGTGCCGCGAGGTGACCCACTTGCCCACCTTGCCGGCGAACGGCGAGGTGCTCACGCAGAAGGTGACCTTGATGGTCGGCTCCTCCACCTGGATCCGCGGCAGCGCCTCGCTGGTGCTCGGGTCACACAGCGTGTCGCCGATCTGCACGTCGTCGTAGCCCGGGATCGCGACGATGTCCCCCACCCCCGCCTCATCCACCTTCACGCGCAGCAGGCCCTCGAAGCCGAACAGCGTGCCGATCCGCTCCTCCGAAGAGGCGTGCTCCCCAATCCACTTCAGGCGCTGCCCCACCGCCAGCTTACCGCGCGTGATGCGCCCCAGCGCGAGGCGCCCCACGTAGTCATCGTGGACGATGTTGTTCACCAGCATCTGAAAGCCGGCGTCCATGTCGCCCTGCGGCGCCGGCACCACGCTCACGATGGTGTCGAGCAGCGGCTTCAAATCCACCAGCTCATCCGCCAAGTCGCGCTTGGCGACGCCATTTTTGCCGATCGCGTACAAGACTGGGAAGGCCGCCTGATCATCCGTCGCGTCCAGATCACAAAACAGATCGAAGGCCTCGTCGAGCACCGCTTCGGGTCGGGCATCCTGACGATCGATCTTGTTGATGACGACGATGATCGGCATCTTCAGCTCGATGGCCTTGCCCAGCACGAAGCGCGTCTGCGGCAGCGGGCCCTCCGCCGCGTCCACCAGCAGGATGGCACCGTCCGCCAGCTTGAGCGTGCGCTCCACCTCACCGCCGAAATCCGCGTGCCCCGGGGTGTCGATGATGTTGATCTTGTAGTCGCCGTAGCGAACGCTCGCGTTCTTAGCGAGGATGGTGATGCCGCGCTCACGCTCGAGATCGTTCGAGTCCATCACGCGATCGACGGCGGCCTCGTGGGTGCGGAACACGCCGGTCTGCCGCAGCATGGCGTCCACCAGCGTGGTCTTGCCGTGGTCGACGTGGGCGATGATGGCGACGTTGCGAAGCTGCTCGCGTGGATGAAGCGACATATCGTTCCTCTCGGGGGGGCCGGGCTATGCCACGCGGGGCCCGGGGCGCGCTAGGAGAAAGCCCGAAAACACGCGGCGCGACCCTGTTACCCCGAGGTAAAGTCTGCGCGCGCCGCCCGCGTGGCGCTTGTCGCGCCGGCGCCATGAGCGCTAGATGACCGCATGTCGACCCCGGCGGGAGACCAGCGCGCGGCGCTCCGGCGCCACATCCAGAACTACCTCGGCGCGCTCAGCGACGACCCCGTCACGGCGCCGCTTCGAGAGGCCTTCGCCGCTGAACGAGCGCGCCTGGGCAGCGAGGCCGCGATCGAGCTCGCCATCGTGCCGCCCGATCTCGATCGGGAGCACACCCTGCTCATCACCGTGGGCATGAGCGACGCGCCGATGGCGGTGCCGCGTGAGGTGCAGGGGAACAACCCCGAGCTCTACCGCCACGCGGAGCTGGTGCTCGGCCTCGCCGAAGACTGGCCCCTCGCGACGGAGACTTGGCCCGCCACGCTCCTGAGCCGCCTCGCCCAGCTCCCCGAGCGCCACAGCACCTGGCTCGGCGCGGGGCACACGGTCCCGAACGGCGACCCTCCGCTCCCCTATGCAGGAGGCAGCGAGCTCTGCTGCGCGCTCATCGCCCCCACCTTCGAGGTGGACGAAGGCTTCAAGCAGCTGCGCCTGCTCCCCGCCAAGAAGGGCGCGGACGGCCTCATCCCCGGCGTGCTGATCCAGTTCTACGGCGTCATCCCCATTTTCCAAGAGGAAATGGACCTCAAGCTCAGCCAAGGCGCCGAAGAGCTGCTCGACCGCCTGGAGACCTACCGCGTCACCGAAGTGCTCACCCCCTCACGCCGCAACGTCGCCAAACGCCGCAAGCTCTGGCCCTTTTGAGCGCGGGCCGACCGGCTATGTGAGCCGCTCCACGTAGCCTTCGGGCGCCACCGCGCGATACAGGGACTCCACCAGGGGCTTCAGCTCGTGAAGTGGTAGGCGGAGCTCACCGCCGCCGCGGAGGCCGAGGCGGTAGCCGCCGCGGTCGTCGTAGAAGAAGCCGCCGTAGGTCTCCAGGTAGCCCACGCGGTAGTCGTGGAGGCCGAGCCGAAACAGGAAGCGCGCGAGCCAGTAGCGCGGCACCTCGGCCGCTGATTCACCGAGTCGCATCGACACCAGGCCGCGCCCCGCGTCCGTCACCGTCAGTGCACCATACGGAAATGGCAGTGAGCCTGCCGGTGCGTCCTCGAAGGGCGCGAAGGGGGCGACCGGAGCGGCGTCCCACACCGGGGTGGGCGGCTCCGCGGGGAGCCGCTCGTCAGCGAACCAGAGCGCGCGGCGCACGCCGCGGAGCTCGAGCTCGCCACCCGGCGGCAAGTAGACGAGGTCGCAAGGCGCGTGGCCTTCGTCAGGTAACGAGTCTATCACCACCAGGTAGCCCCCGAGCGGCGCGCTCAGGTGGCTTGGCGCGTCGAGCAGGGTGAGGCGGGTGCCGGCGACGCGCGCCACCACCCCGGGCGCTCCGCTCAGCGTCGACACCAGGTGGAGCGGCACCTGCGAATCACCGTAGCGCTTGCCCGCGTCGTCGCGATCCAACCGGAGCGGGCGATCGGGGTGCACCGCGTGCGGGTGAAACGCGCAGTACACGAGGGACACCCCCGTGCGCCGCTCGCCGGGGAACACGGGCGGGTCGAAGGGCGGCCGAAGCCGCCCCGCCCAATGCAGGTAGCCATGCGGGTGCAGCACCAGATCCCCCGCTGAGTGGTTCATGCGCCCCACGTCTTCACCGCTCCGGGTGTCGCTGAAGAAGGTGCGGAAGGGGAAGGCGTCGAGCAGCGGATCGCCGGTGGGCAGCGCCAGCGCGTACTCGTCGCTGATGTTGGCGTGCGCGAAGTAGAGCGGCTCACTGGCGGTGGCGAGCTCGAGCTGCGCCTCCCCCGCGCGCCCGAGCGGCACCAAGTGATGCTCGAAGCGATCGGGGCGCGCCGCGAGCAGCCGCAGGTTGGTACGACGAGCGCCGCCGGGGAGCGCCGCGCGCGGCTCCTCCGGTAGCATCCAGTGGGCCGTGGTGGGGTGACGCGCTGACATCTTCACTTCGCCTTACGATAAGCCGCCGGGCTGACCCCTGACCAGCGCTTGAAGGCGCGGCTGAAGTTCGTGACGTCCGTGTAGCCCACTCGCGCTGCCACCTCCGCGATGCTGAGCGCCGGATCCGCCAAGAGCAGCTCCGCGCGAGCGGACGCCAGCTCCTCGAGCAAGGCGCTGTAGCTCAGGCCCTGCTCCGCGAGCCGACGCTTGAGGGTGCGCGGCGCCAACCCGAGCACCCGCGCCACCTCGGGGAGCTTCGCGAAGCCGCTCTCCGGCGCGCGGATCGCAGCGCGCACCCGCGCGGCCAGCGCCGACTCCCCCGCCGCGAGCCGCTGAAGCTCACGCTCGCACTGCAGCACCGCGAGGCGCATCGCGGAGGCGTCCGAGGTGACGAGCGGCAGCGCCAGCACCTCCGCCGGGAACACCAAGCGGCTCCGCCGACGACCGAAGCGCGCGACGCCGGGCAGCAGGTGCGACAGCCGCTGGTAGTAGCTCGGCTCCTCGAACGCCAGCTCGGCGGCGCCTCTGAGCTCGTGCCCCGTGAGGTCACGCCCCATCCGGGCGAGCCCTACGAACAGCGCGATGGTGATGAACTCCCTGAGCTCCCCGAGCGGCGCGCGCTCCGTGAGCGCGAGGCTCGCGGTGTCCCCCTCCGCGTGGATCGTCAGCTCGATGGCGCTCGCGCGGGTACGGATGAACTGTGAAGCCAACCCCAGCGCCTCACCCACCGTGCCCGCCGCCATCGCGGCGAACCCGAGGAAGCCGTGCCAAGAGAGGCGCATCTGAATTCCCATATGGAAACATAGCGCCGGCTCACCGCTGAGCTCGGTGGCGCGGCGCACCAGCTCGGCCAGCGTGGGCAGGTCGACCCAAGTGCTCGGGCTCTCCAGCTCACCCAAGGCGAGCCCGCGAGTGAGCTCGGCGCGCGGGGCCCCGAAGCGCGCCGCCACCTCCAAGAGTTGCCCTGCGTAGGCGCCGGGGAGGCCCTGCATTCCCTTGATGTGAGCGCGTATGGCCCCAAATGACAAGCCTTCGGCCTCGCCCGATTTGTCGAACCCAAACCCCAGGCGCCACCCTGAACGGAGGAGGCAGCATGAGCCAAACCGAGACCGCCCCAGCCGAGACCACCAAGTGGCCCCCCAAGGCGCGTAACAGGAAGGCGACCCGCGCGCCCAATCCGCCCCTCTTGCGGCGCGATCTCAACCTCCAGCTCGACCCCGACGCGATCCCGCGCGTGTGGTACCGAGGCAGCCCTCAGCTCACCGCCCTCATGAACGGGCTCTCGCTGCTGTTCCCCAAGGGCGAGCAGTTCTTCGTCGCGTCCGTGCGGCGTTACCGAAATAAGCTGACGGATCCTGAGCTGCGCGCTCAGGTGGAGGGCTTCATCGCGCAAGAGGCGATGCACGGGAAGGAGCACCGCGCCTTCAACCGCCTGCTCGAAGCGCACGGGCATCGGCTCGCGCCCAAGCTCGAGCGGGAGGTCGCCGCGCTCCTCAAGCTCGCCTCACGCCGCCTACCTCATCAGGTGCAGCTCGCGGTCACCTGCGCCCTGGAGCACTTCACCGCGATCCTCGCCGAGCAGCTGCTCAGCGACGAGTCGCACCACAGCGCCGTCCACGAGGGGATCCGCCCGCTGTGGCTGTGGCACGCGCTGGAGGAGTCCGAGCACCGCGCGGTGGCGTTCGACGTGTACGAGGCCATCGGTGGGGGCTACGTGGTGCGCGCGGCCACCATGGTGGGCACCACCCTCATCTTCTTCGCCGTCGCCACGGGGAACCAGCTGCGGCTGCTGCGCGCCTCCGGCGAGCTGTACCAAGTGAAGAGCTGGGCTCGCGCGATGAACATCATGTGGTTCTCCCCCGGCCTGTTCCGTCAGCTCATCGTCCCTTACCTCGAGTATTTCCGACCGGATTTTCACCCAGCCAAGCGCGACACCCAGGGCCTGCTCGCGACGTGGGAGCAGCGCCTGTTCGGTGAGGGCGGGCTGCTAGCGAACGCGACGATCACGCAGGTGAGCTGAGTCAGCTTCGCTGACGTACGTGAGCCGCCCAGCGACTGCGTTGGACCGGAGGGCCGTGAAGCGGGACCAACCCCCCCCCAAAAACCCTCACGATCGGGGGGTTTGCCTGCACCACGCCGAGCGGCGACGCCCTAGGCTGTGAGTTGGTCATATCAACGACCTAGATTCATCAGTCTCCCTGATATGTCAGGACCCTGACCAGACCCCGGCTCGAAACGCCGCGGGCACTGGCTTCTGCCTCCGCCACGCGGAGGCGCCGTCGGGTCAGCGCAAGTACGCGCCGACCGACACGAGCAGCACCGCGGCGAACACCACCCAGCGGATGGCGCGATCGGGGATGCGCGTCGCCACCCGCACGCCGAGGATCGAGCCGAGCACGCTGGCCACCGCCAGGATCACCGCGGGCACCCACACGATCTGATCGGCCAACGCGAACACCACCACCGCGACCGCCCCGAAGATCCCGGTGCAGACCAGCTTGAGCGCGTTGGCGCGCACCAGATCGTAACGCAGCACGCCGCCCAGCACGCTGAGGAGCAAGAACCCAACCCCCGCTTGGATGAACCCTCCGTAGAGCCCGGTCAGGAACAACCCGGTGAAGCCCGCGAGGCTGGTGGCCGAGCGCGGCTGCCCACCACGCGGCGCGCTGAGCGCTTGGGGTCGCAGGGCGAGCAGCGCGGCCACCACCACCATGGTCACGAGCAGCACCGGCTTCAGCCACACCTCCGGGAGCCAGGCCGCGCCGAGCGAACCGAGCAGGGCGCCGCTCAAAGTAGGGAGCAGCACCGGGAGCAGCGCTCGTTCGTCTAACTGACCGCTCTTCCGGTACGCGAGCACCCCGGAGATCGACTGCGTCAAAACCGACACCCGGTTGGTGCCGTTGGCGAGCCCCGCGGGCATCCCCAGCAGCATCAGCGCCGGCAGCGTGAACATCGAGCCGCCCCCCGCCATCACGTTGATGGCCCCCGCGGCGATCCCCGACACCACCAGGGCCGCCACCGAGAGGGGAGTCAGCGTGTACACGCGAGCTGTCTACGCACCCCCGCGCCCCCAAGCAAAGACTATAGTCCGCCCGTGGCCTCGCCCAGCGATCCTCCCCCACCCGAAAGCGCGGAGTCATTGCCCGCCGCAGATCCCACGGAAGCCCCCACCGCGGAGCCCGCTGCGACGCTCGGCGATGCAGCTGAGCCCGCGAAGGCGACGGAGCACACGGCATCAACTGACGCCGCTCAGCAAACGGCGAAGCCCGTGGCGACGCTCGGTGAGCCGGCTGAGCCCGCTGAGCCCACGAAGGTAACGGAGCCCGCGGCATCAACTGACGCCGATCAGCACACGGCGAAGCCCGCAGCGCCAACCCCCGGCGTGCTGCGGCGCCTCGGGCGCCACCTCTCGAGTCTGTACCTCGAGGCCGATCCGCGCGGCCTCGCGCTGTTCCGAGTGCTGCTCGGCGCCTTGCTCTGCTTCGATGTCCTGCGCCGGTTCCCCAACGTGTTCGCGTTCTACGCCAACACCGGCTGGCTCCCGAACCACGCGGCGCTGTTTCGCCCCGCGAGCGGTCACCTGTTCTCCGTCTATCACCTCGCGAGCACGCCGGGTGAGGTCCAGCTCCTGCTCCTGCTCCACCTCGCGTGCGCCGTCTCACTGATGGTCGGCTGGCACACGCGACTGATGCAGGTGCTGTGCCTGGTGCTCACCACCAGCCTCAACTCGCGCAACGTGGCGCTCGAGAGCGGCGGCTGGGTGATGGTGAACCTGATCGCGGTGTGGTCAGTTTTCCTACCTCTCGGACGACGCTTCAGCGTGGACGCCGTGCTCACGGCGCTGCGCGCGCGGGAGCCGAGCCGGCAGCTCACCCCCGAACAGGCTCAGGCACGTTGGCCGATTGGCGTGTTGCCACCGCGCAGTCGCCTGCCCGTACGCTCACTGGCGGTGCTCGCCATCCTGCTCCAGTGGGCGCTCGTTTATTACTTCAACGCCGTCCACAAGGTGGGGCCGAGTTGGCAAAACGGCGACGCCATTTACTACTTCATCCATCAGGATCGCCTCACCCACGGCCTCGGGACATGGCTTCGGGAGCTGCTCCCGCTGTCCGCGACGCGCGCCATGACGCACAGCGCGCTGGCGATCGAGTTCGCCATCCCCGCGCTGCTGCTGCTCCCGTTCGCCGCCCGCTTCACGCGGCCGCTCGCCTGGGCGCTGGGGATCGCGCTGCACCTCGGCATCGCCGCCTTCGCGGCGCTCGGGCCCTTCGTGTGGGTGATGATGGTACCCTACCCCCTCTTCATCGTCGCGCGCTCGTGGGACCGCTTGGCTGCGTTCGTCGCCGCGCGGCGCCCGCGCGTGGAGGTGCGCGTCGCAGATTCTCCCGGCGGCGCGAGCCTCGGGCGGCTCGTCCTGGCGCTGAATGGTCTGGAGCGCTGTCAGGTGACGTCGAGCGCCGAGGAGCGCTCGGTTTCCGCAAGGATTCATGACGCTAGCGGATCGTCAGCCTGGCTAACCGGTGGTCGCGCGCTCTACTTGATCAGCGGGGGTTGGACGGCACCGCGCTTTTTGTGGCTCGTGCTCTGCCTGCCCGGTGTGCGGAGCGCGGTGGGCCTGCTGCTTCAGCGCTTGGCAGACGGCGGTCCATTGGAACGCACCGCGCCACGCCCACTGCCGCGAGCCGGGCTCGTGCGCCGCGCGCTCGGCTGGGCGGCGCAGGGGGTGATCGCCTTGCTGATGGTGGCGGCGGCGTCGCAGGTGCTGGCGGAGAACCGCGCCATCCCCAAGCGGCTGAAGCCGGCGCAGCGCCCGCAGTGGCTGATGGCGATCATCGAGTACCCACGGCTGTTCCAGGGGTGGTCGATGTTCGCGCCGGACCCACCGCGGGAAGACGGCCGCGTGATCATCGATGGGCGCACGGCGGATGGGCGCAAGCTCGATCCATTCACCGGCGAGGCGCCCGTGTTCCAAGCCCATCGCCCCGCCCACGTGCCGAACGACAGCGACTGGAGCGCCTTCCACATGCGCATCCCCGAGGCGCGCTACGCGAACAACTACCCTTATTTCCGTCAGCTCCTACTGCACTATCACGAGCACACCGGTCGCCCTGAAGATCGCCTGGTGGCGTTCGAGGTTTGGTACGGGAGCCGGCACATCCCACCCCCGGGGGAGGCGTGGCCGCCACCACGCTACCGCCTGCTGTTCCGCCATGGACAGGTGAACGACCCAGGCGTGCCCCGCGAGCACGTCGGGCGCGGCGACACCTCGAACCGAGTCCCCAATCGCCCGCCCAGACTGCCCACCAATCGTCACCCAGAATGACGAATCAAACTGGCCAGCGCGCCCTGAGCCACGGCAAGAGCACCTCATCCGCGACGCGACGTCGCGGGTTAGGCAGGCGCTGGCCCTCCTCACCGAGCGGGTTCAGGTAGTGATCGGCGTGGGGCAGCTCACTCTGGGAGCGGTCTTCGCTCTTCACGGCGGCGAACAGCTCCGCCGACTCACTCGGGTAGATCTCCACGTCAGCCGGCGGCTGACACAGGTGCACTGGACAAGAGAGGCGCGGCAGGTTCTGCGTCAGATCGGCGCGTGAGCTGAGGCCGCTCCAGGTGGAGAGCCAACCGCGCGCGCTCATCACCCGCGCCAAGCCCTCACCGTAGTTCCCGAGCACCGGATCACGGCCAAAGCTGAAGATGCTGCCGAGCGGCCTGGGGCTCGGATCCAGCGTGGGGTCCAAGTAACGAGGATCCGCGAGGGTGCGATAAATGAGCTGATAACGCCGCGTGAGGGACTGCCGCGCCGCGTGGGCGCGCGCCGCGGGCTCGAGCCTCAGGAGCGCCTCCGGGTCCTTCATCAGCTTGCGCGCTGCGCGCGCCGCCTCCGTCCACTCGCGCGCCCGCGCGTCGAGCCGCTCACAGCGCGCACGTTGCCCCGCGCGGAACGCCGCGAGGAAATCCGGCGAGTAGCGCGAGGGGCCCTGCGCCATCGGACGATAGCCGTTCTTCGGATCGTACATATCGAGGCTACAGTCCACGCTGAGCGGGTCGTCCTCATCCACGATGGAAGGGTCCAGCCGCTCGAGTAAGAACACCCCTTCACCGCGATGCGCCGCGAGCATGAAGAGGCCATCTGCCGCCGGCAGCTCGCAGTCGCCGAGCGGCGCTCGATCCCCGCTGGGCGACTCACGATACCGCTCCGCGGGCGGGAGCTCTGCCTGAGCCTGGTAATAGGCGAACAGCGACGCGCCCCCGGAGTTGCCGAGCAAAATCACCTTGGAGTAGCCGCGCTCCTTGAGCCAGCTCACGCTGCCCGCCACGTCGAGGAGCAGGCGCTCATGGAGCGCGTCAGCGTCATTGTTCAGGTAGCGCGTGGTGGCGCCGAAACACGCGTAACCACCGAGCGCCAAGAGCGGCGCCAAGTAATGGCGACTGAAGTCGCCGCGCGGGTGCATGAGCAGCACCGCCACGCTGGGCTCACCTCGCGGCGGCGTGTACAGCACCCCGCCGATGGGGAAACCATCGCTCGCGTGGTGATAGACAATTTCCCTTCCCACCTGAGGATCCAGCTCAGCGAACTGAAACGGCAGGCGCACCGGAGCGGCTCGGTTCATCCGCCGAGTGTCACCGGAGGCGCCACGATAAGCCAGCGCGGCGTGACCCGCGCTCGCAGATTTTGCGCTGCCTGAGCCTCATGCCCCAGCGCGCTCACGCGGCGCAGCGTCGCACCCTGGCCTCTGAAGTCTGCAACATAGTTCAGTCTCCAGGAGGCGTGGCCCGTCCCTTGACGCTCCAATGCAGAGAACGAGCCGGCGTATTGAGTACGACCCATCCAATGCTGGCAACCCGCATCCAATAGCGCGCATGAATTGCGCCACTCACCACTCGCGGCGCAACAACCGACAATCGAAATGTGAGCGCTCGCGCCCTAGACAACGCGCGCGCCGCCCCGCACACTCCGAGACGTGCTTGATCGCTCAGCTTCGCTTACTGTCACATCGAAGCCCAGGAGAAGGCCCATGCACCCAAGGCAGCCTCACCCCCCACGGCGACGGAGATCCCCAAGCCTCGCCCTAGCGTCCGGCTCGCTACCGCTACTCGCCGCGGCCGGCTCGCTAGCGCTGCTCGGCTCCTGCACCGCCGGCGCACCCGGCGACGCGCCCCGTGGAGACGACACCTCGTCCGCACCCCTGCGCAAGCTGAGCAGCTGTGAAGATCCCCCCCTCAAGATCGAGGACAGGCTCCTCGGCCGGCTCTGTCAGCCCAATCACACAGAGGAAAGAACCGCCGCCACCATCTGGCTGGTAGTTGAAGAAGCCGCGTTCAAGAACGTCCGAACCGAGGACCCTGTCGCCCTCTGGGAGTCCATCTCCCCCGAGTTCCGCCGAATCCGCCAACAGTTCGTGGACCGCCTGGCCGCCGACTACCCAGACGTCCACGTCGTGCCAGATCACGGCATCGATGACCCCTTTGTGACCGTAATCGCACCAGGCTCCGATCTGCTGCGGTTGGCAACCGAACCGGGCGTAGCCAATGTCACCACATCGATCGACGAGTCCGAGGCTGAACTTGAGCCTGCTGCGAGCCACTTCAATGCTACCGAAAACTTTGGGTGGCTCAACCTATTCGGCATCAAGGGGAACGGTGTCACCGTGTCCGTGATCGAGGGCGAGGGCTACTGGGACTCTGTAGCTAACCTCTCTGGCTACCCAACCGGAAGCTGTATCGACATCTACAACACGCACTTCGCCTGCTCAGACCCGACGCTGGCGCCGATAGGAGCGCACCCCAGGGCGGCCGCATCGATCATCCGCAACTCCGTCCCTTCCGTTGCGGAGGCAGCTCCGGAGGTGACACTCATCAAGGGAGCTTCCGAGCATGGTCTCGTGGCCGCGACGAACTGGTCACTCACGCAGGGCGCTCGCGTCTTCAATCGAAGCACGGCAGATCCCGGACATACCGCACAGAAGCCACACGAACTATATACAGACTACATCGCGATGTGGCACCCATACGCTCCAGTCATCGCTGCCTCGGCAGGCAATAAGGGAGTCGGCAATAGGGTGGGCCACCGTCTTCATAATGGCTTGATCGTTGGCGGCAGCGATGACTCGCCAATCCAGGATACGGTCGCAATCTGGAACGACAACCCGATAGATGGCTCCCAATCGGTCAACACGAATGGCACTAAGGGCTGGGAGCTACCGCACCTCGTTGCTCAAGCCAAGAAGGTGGACTGGGCAGGTGCAGCGCCAGGCACGATTGGTGCTAGTTCAGGCACCAGTTGGTCAGCGCCTCAGGTAGCCGGAGCGGCCGCCCGAATCCTCGGCCACAACCCTACCCTCAACGGATGGAACGTAGCCGTGATGGCTGGGCTGATGGCCTCAGCGTACAACATCGACGGCCCTGAGCTTGACCTAGCGGACAACGTCGACGACCGTGATGGCGCTGGATTGCTCGATGCTCTGGCAGCTGTGCAGACCCTTGCCGCCAACGCGAAGCGCGATGGCGGCAATGCACCTGCGCAATATGGACATGACTACGAGTTCGTCACGCCCTCAAGCTTCCCTGTGGGCACGTGGCACCCCGAAATTTATTATGCCTACGTCCCCGCGGGTAAAACGTTAAAAATCGCATCAGTCATGTTCGCGCCCGCGCTATGCTCAGACAATACCGGCCCATGCCCAGCATCACCTATCCCACTTCACTGGTTGCATGTGACCGCCCCAGGGTTCACCAAAGTGGTGGGCAACACCTCTCAGGGCTACCAGTTTGCGGCAATCAAGAACACAACGGGTACAGACCAAACCTATACCATTCGTCTCATCATGACTAACTGGGCAGGCGCTCACCTGAGCAAGCGAGGTCTCGCATGGCACGTTCGAGGGTAGTCAAGAAGACGCTCAGTGCGATCGGGCTGATGTCGCTCGTCGCGTTCGGGTGTGACAGTGACGATAACGGTCAGGGCAAGGCTGGCTCTGGCGGCAGCGCCGCAACCGGCGCAGCGGGCTCAGGCGGCGTCTCGGGGACCTCCGGCGGAGGAGCTGGTGGAACCTCAGGGCGCGCCGGCGGTGGCTTCGGCGGTGTTGCTGCGGGCGGTACCGGCGCCACTTCAGGCGGTGGCTCGGGTGGCAGCGCTGCCAACACCGCAGGTGGGCAGGCGGGCGGCGGCGCGGGTGGCAATTCTGGCGGGGGGGCCGGTGGCGCTGATTGGGCTTGCGAGCATGAGAACATTCGCTGTCCGCTAGGCGCTCTGTGCAATATGATAGGCGAGACTCCGTGCGGCACCCCGACCTCCTCTTTCGACGAAGATGGATGCCAAAGACAAACATGCTATAACGATGACGACTGCGACGCTGGCAGAGCCTGCGTGATACAGAGCATGCTCAGATCCTACTGCCTCGCCAGTTACGTCGAATCCTGCGAAATGGTGTCGGACAACACGTGCAGCTGTGTCACCGCCGCCGACTGCCACCAGGGCGGGCTCTGCATGACGGATCCACCGGCGGAGCGCTGCCCCATCCCTGATAGCTGCGAAGAATTGAGCAGTAAGATCACCCGCATGGAGTACTCAAGCCCAGGCCTCACCGGTGACGCTCTAGCCCAACTGGAGAGCTGCCTTGCCGCCCACCAGGCTCGCGGCAGCGAGCTCAACTGCGGTGGCTAGGGTGCAGGATGATTCGCCAACATGTCCCACCAAGGTGACGCATGATACGTTCAATAACAGTCAGTATAGCTGCCGTCATCATCGGGCTGATGTCGCTCTTCGCGTTCGGGTGTGACAGTGACGACAACGGTCAGGGCAAGGCTGGCTCTGGCGGCAGCGGCGCAACCGGAGCAGCAGCGGGCTTAGGCGGCGTCTCGGGGAGCGCCGGCGGAGGCGCAGGTGGGACCTCAGGGCGCGCCGGCGGCGGCTCCGGTGGTGCTGCGGGCGGTACCGGCGCCGCCTCAGGCGGTGGCTCGGGTGGCAGCGCTGCCAGCACCGCAGGTGGCCAGGCGGGCGGCGGCGCGGGTGGCAATTCTGGCGGGGGGGCCGGTGGCGCTGATTGGGCTTGCGAGCATGAGAACATTCGCTGTCCGCTAGGCGCTCTGTGCAGTATAGCTGACAGAGCTCCATGCGGCGCGCCCACGTCCGCTTTTGATGAAGACGGGTGTCCGAGACGCACCTGCTATAGTGATGCTGGCTGTACTGATGGTAGAGCCTGCGTGATACAGAGCATGCTCGAACCCTACTGCCTCGCCAGCTACGTTGAATCCTGCGAGATGGCGTCAGACAACACCTGCAACTGTGTCACCGCGTCTGACTGCCACAAGGGCGGGCTCTGCATGACGGAGCCGCCGGCAGAGCGCTGCCCCGTCCCTGACTCCTGCGAGGCTCTAGGGCGCAAAATCTCGATGATGGAGTACGCCCAAGATGGCCTTGAGGGAGACGTCCGCGCCCAACTGGAGAGCTGCCTTGCCGCCCACCAGGCTCGCGCCAGCGAGCTCAACTGCGGTGGCTAGGGTGCAGGATGATTCGCCAACATGTCCCACCAAGGTGACGCATGATACGTTCAATAACCGTCAGCAGAGCTACCGTCATCATCGGGATGATGTCGCTCGCCACGTTCGGGTGTGACAGTGACGACGACGGTCAGGGCAAGGCTGGCTCTGGCGGCAGCGGCGCAACCGGAGCAGCAGCGGGCTTAGGCGGCGCCGGCGGAGGTGCTGGGGGAGCCTCGGGGCGCGCTGGGGGTGGCTCCGGCGGCAGCGCTGCGGGCGGTACCGGCGCCGCTTCGGGCGGTGGCTCGGGTGGCAGCGCCGCGAGCACCGCAGGTGGCCAGGCGGGCGGCGGCGCGGGTGGCTCAGAGTGTAACGGAGGCGCCGCTGGGGACGGCTCGGGCGGCGCCTGCAACGGTAGGTACAATTGTTCTCTCGAGAGCCTATGCTGCGTGGAGAACTGCGGGGCACCCACCTCGTACTTCGACGCCGATGGCTGTTCTCGAAGCGCCTGCCGGACCGATAACGACTGCCGTGATGGCAGGACCTGCGTCATCCAGAGCATGCTCCGCTCGGGTTGCATCGCGAGCAACGCTGATGGGTGCTGGCGGTCTGATGATGGCTCTTGTAGCTGCACCTTCACGGCAGACTGCCACCCAGGCGGACTATGCCTCACCGATCCACCCGCCGAGCGCTGCCTGATACCCAGTTCTTGCGATGAGCTGCGGCGCAAGATTGACGGGTTGCTAGCGTCCCAACGTTACCTTGATGGCGATACGCTCGCCCAAGTCGAGAGCTGCCTTGCCGCCCACCAGGCGCGCGTCAGCGAGCTCAACTGCGGCGGCTAGGGCGCCCCCCTCAAACTAGTCTGCTCACATGACGAACTGAGACCCTCGCCCGAAGGCGCTTGACAAGGAAGGGGCGCTAAAGTACCATCAAGCCCGTCCATCAAGCCCTCGCTGCGGAGAGCGTTGGCCTAAGCGGCGTCCCCATCTGAAGGGTCCTGTGTGGGCCAGCTGGGCGGGCAAGTTCACGGCTTAGGGAGGTCTTGCATGGTACGTTCAGTGTTTGCTTGGTCGGTGCTCGGTGCCGGGGCCTTATCGCTCGCCACGCTCGGGTGTGACAGCGAGGACGACGGAGGCAAAACCGGTTCAGGGGGCAGCGCTGCCTCCTCCAGCGGCGCGTCAGGCGGCACCGCTGGAGGCGGCGCGGGCGGTACGTCGGGGGGCGGCGCGGGTGGGATTTCCGGAGGCGGTTCAGGCGGGGCCTGCGATGGTAAGCTAGGCTGCTCTCTGGAGCTCCTGTGTAGCGCCTATTCATGTGGTACAGCGACGTCACGCTTCGATGCAGACGGTTGCGCGAGGGGCCTGTGCTACACGGACGACGACTGCAGCGACGGCAGATCGTGCGTGATTCAAGCCATGCTGACCACTGAGTGCTTCGCTTCCACGATTGAATACTGTGGTGTCTACGACAACTCTTGCGGTTGCACCGTCAGCGCGGATTGCAATTTGGGCGGACTGTGTGTGGCGGAGCCGCCCGCCGAGCGGTGCCCTGTTCCGAGCACTTGTGATGAGCTGACGAGTAAGATTGAACAGTTGGAGCGCGCGGTGAATAGACACCCAGAGCCCGCGAAAGCGCAAGTTGAGGCGTGCCTGACGGCTCATGAGGAGCGCGCAGCCGAACTCAACTGCGGCGGCTAGTGCCTCGGCGGTGCTCACCGCGTCCGCGCCGAGATGGTAGATAGAAGACGCGAGCCCTCCCCCGCCTAGACAGCAGACGCGCAGCTACACACACTGCGGATCGCTTGAATGCCTTAGAGAGTTTGCAGTACTACATCGAGCCCCAGGAGAAGAGAACATGCACCCCACCCAACACCCCGCTCGGCGAAGGCGCTCAGCGCTCTTCCTCGCACCCCTCACCTGCTCCCTAGCGCTGCTAGGCGGCTGCGCCGTCGACGCTGACGAAGGCAAGCCCAGCGACACCTCCACTACTCAGCTGAGCCCCCTCACCTGTGAGGTGGCACCTGAGAAGATGGCTGAGGAGCTATTCAACCGCGTTTGTGAGCCGGGCAATGAGGATAGCCTGTTCGCCGCGACGGTCTGGCTCACCATCGATGGCACGGTGTTCCTGGACCTCCCGGGGGATGATCCAGTCGCTTTGGCGGACACAGCGGCGGCCGAGTTCAGGCGCGTTCACGAGGACTTCGTCGACCTCCTGACGGCGGAGTACCCTGAGGTGCAGATCCCACCAGGCCAAGGCGGGGACCCGTTCGTGACCATCATCGCGCCGGGCATGGATCTGCTTCAGATCACGAGGGTGCCAGGTGTGGACACCGTCAGCATTTCCATCGACGAATCGGCGGCAGGCTACCAATAGCTCACCGCTCGCCAAACGCGCGCTCGCGAGCTCAACTGCGGCGGCTGACACCACGCAGGCTCACGGCGCCACACCTCACGGGGTGAGCGCCGTGATGCCTTGAGCGGCGAGCTCAGCGTCCGCCGCCTCGCCCCAGCCGCGGTTGGCCTTGGGGCTGGCGGGGCTCGGGTGCAGCACGCTGCCTACTTGGAGCGCGCCGGCGCTGAGCCGCTCCGCCAGGGCCAGCTCCGCGCGGCGACGCGCGAACGCTCCAACCCCCACCACCCAGTCCGGCTTGAGCGCCGCGACGCACTCCCGGAGCGCTTCATCGCACACCGTGAACAGCGCCTCACGCTCCTCCACCGGGAGCTTGTCTGGAGTGAAGTTTCGCCCGCTCTCCTCCATGAACACCAGCGGGCAATAGTTCACCACGAACGCGCGCTCGAAGAAGGCCTCTGGTGTGTGGAAGCGCGCCTGTACCCAGCCCCACAGGCGCGCGCCGCTCACCTCCGAGCGCGCGCAGGCGAAGCCTTGCACCGGGCGCTTGGGGTGCGGCGTGGACGGCTGCGCCACGCGCCCCTCAATCCCTAAGAAGTCGCGCACCCGCGCGACCTCACCGAAGGGCACGCCCGTCTGCGCCATGCCGAACGGCCCCGGGTTCATCCCCAGCAGCAGCACTGGGCGCCGCTCGCCGCGCCGCACCCTGCCAAAGCGCTCCAGGTAGCGCTCGTGTGGCTCCCGCGCGTACTCGAGCGGGTTGTACACGGTGGTGACCGGCGGCGCGAAGCGGAGCGCGCCGACGGCCCTGGACAGGCGACGACTGATCTCGACCAGTTGCATGCGCCTGAAGCTACCTCACACCGTCGCGAAGGCCGCGTCCGGAATATCCAGCGGGCTCCGATCGCCCAGCTTGATGGTCTCCGCGGAGGCCACCACCTCCGGCAGCACGTTGAGCGCGAAGTAGCGCGCCGCGTGCTTCTTCCCTTCGTAAAACGACCAATCCGGGTGCTCCTGGTCCAGCGCCTCTTGGCGCTCACAGGCGATCATGGCGGCGTCCAGCAGGAGCCACCCAATCACCATCTCAGACATCATCTTGAGGAAGCGATTGGCGACCAGCGGCACCCGCTCCATCTCCCCTGCCTGGAACCAGGTCATGAACTGCATCGCCGTGGAGGACACCGCACCGTGCGCCTCCGAGAGCTTGCCGATGCTCTTGCGGAACACCTCGCTCGCCTGGTGCTTCTCCACGAATTTGCCGATGTCTTGCAGCAGCGCCATCGCGTACTGGCCGCCGCCCAGGTTGAGCTTGCGCGCCACCAGGTCGAGCGCCTGAATGTGGTTCGTCCCCTCGTAGATGCTGAAGATCTTCGAGTCGCGGCAATACTGCTCCACGGGGAAATCACGGGTGTACCCGGCGCCGCCGTGCACCTGGATCGCGGTCTCGCAAATGCGGAAGGCTTGGTCCGATGAATAGGCCTTGATGAGCGGGGTCATCAGCTCAAGCTGCCCCTCATGATAGCTAATCTCCGACTCGCTGCCGCCAGTGTGCTTGAGCGAGTTGGCGCGGTCCAGGTGGCTCGCGCCCTTGGCGATCAGCGCGCGGATCCCCTCCACCCGCGCCTTCATGTCGAGCAGCATCCGCCGCACATCCGGGTGCTCAATGATCGGCACCCGCGGCGCGTCCGCGCTCTTGAAGTTACGCACGCTCGGCCCCTGCTTGCGCTCCTTCGCGTACTCCAGCGCGTTCAAATACGCGGTGGAGGCCACGGCCAAGCCCTGCAAGCCCACCCCCACGCGCGCGTAGTTCATCATCTGGAACATCTGGCGCATGCCCCGCGTCTCCTCGGTGCCGAGCAGGTAGCCGATGCACGCGTCGTTGTCGCCGAACGCCAATTGGCAGGTTGACGAACCATTGATGCCCATCTTGTGCTCGATGGCGGAGACGCTGACGTCGTTCGGGCCGGTGACGTTGCCCTCCGCGTCGGTGCGGTGCTTGGGCACGATGAACAGCGAGAGGCCCTTGGTGCCCTTGGGCGCGCCCGGCGTGCGCGCGAGCACCATGTGGATGATGTTCTCCGTGAGATCTTGATCGCCACCGCTGATGAAGATCTTAGAACCCTTGATCGCGTAGCTGCCGTCGGCGTTCTTCACCGCGGTGGTGCTCGCCTCACCCACGTCGCTGCCGGCCTGCGCCTCCGTCAGGCACATGGTGCCGCCCCAGGTGCCGCCGAACATGCGACCACAGTAGTGCTCGCGCTGCTCCTCGGTGCCGAAGGCCTCGATCAGCTCCGCGGCGCCGATGGTCAGCCCAGGGTACATCTCGAAGGCGGTGTTCGGCCCGCTCGAGAGCTCCGTGGTGATGGCGCTGAGCCCGGTGGGCGCGCCCTGGCCACCGAACTCCGGCGAGATGCTCAGGCTCTTGAAGCCCGCCTCGTACATCTTCTGCCAGGCCTCCTTGAAGCCGTCCGGCGTGAGCACCTGGCCATTTTCCAGGCGGCAACCCTGCTCGTCACCCACCGCGTTCAGCGGACCCAGCACCTCGGTGCCGAAGCGGTGCACCTCGTCGATGATGGCGACGGCGACCTCCTCACTCCAGTCGTCGAACGGCGCCTTCCCGAACAGCTCCTGGATCTTGAACTGCTCGAACAGGACGAAATGGAACTCGCGGATGTCGGCCTTGTAACGGTTGACGGTGTGAGCCATGGCGATTCTCCTTTTCCCGGAGTGGGAGGGGGGATGGGGGTTGGGGAGCCACCAGCGCCACTTGGCGGCGAAAACGAGTCACTCGGCGCGCGTTGCCCGGGAGCGGGCCGCGCCGCGCCCGCTCTGGGAGCCGTGGCTCCGCGCCACGCCCCGAGGCGACAAGAATAAATCTAATGATTACGTGTACTTAAGGCCTAGCTGCGGAGTGACGCTATCAGGCGCGTGGACTATACGAGCCAGCGCCGCCCCGCGCAACGGCGAGTCACCGCGCCGCCTCGAAGCGCGCCGCCAGCGGGCTTGGACCCTTCGCGCTGCCGGCTCACACTTGCGCGATGTCGACCGCCGTCCCCCAAGCGCCCGAACCGTCCCACTCGAAGCTGCCGCCGCTGGCCGAGCCGGGTTACGACTTTCAGGGCGCCACCTTCGATCTCACCCGCGAGGAGGACCGAAACATCGTCCGCTTCATCTTGTCGCAGGCGCTGTATGGCGAGGCCACCGGCGTCTACTGCGGGAAATCTCTGTACGCCGCGGGCTCCCTCGAGGCGGCGCGCTTCTACCTGCGCCAGGCGAAGCAGGAGCTGAACCACCTCAGCACCTTCGCCGAGATCTTCCGCGCCCTGGAGCTCACCCCAGAGCCCGCGCACTGGGCAGTGAAGCTGCTCTCTTCCCACAACAACTACTACCCGCTCAAGGTGATGATGGAGCACGCCCTGGGCGAGGGCATGGTGCTCGACATCTTCAAGGATCTCCTACTGCAAACCCTGCCCGACAGCGACCCACGCGTGCCCGGCATCAAGAAGAAGCTCCGCGTGGTGTGCCGCGAGGAGCAGGAGCACGTCGCCTGGGGTGAGAAGGAGACGCGGCGTATCCTCACGGAAATGCCGCACCTGCAGCTGCCGTTCTACGGCCTCTTGGAGCTGCAGATGGCGGTGGTGCCGTTCCTGACCAAGGCCTTCCAAGGCCGCGCCGCGGGCCACCCGGTGCTCGAGCACCTCACGCCCTTCCTCGACTTCGTGCGGGCGCGCGTGTTCGAGCAGGGGCGCGCCCTCGGCATCGTCCCCGAAGAGCGCCCCGGCTTCGCCAAGCGGCAGCTCGCGATCGCCGCGGGGCTCGCGCTCTACGCGCGGAGCCAGGTGGCGCGCAGCACCTCCAAGCTCGAGAAGATCTACCTCCGCGAGCTGGGCTTCGAATAGCGCCGCCCCTCCATCACGAGTCAGGACAACGCATCGGCTGCCAGTGATGGTCAGGGTCCCTGATCGGCTGACAGCGAATCGATAGTCAGGACGGCGCTCAGAAGGCGGCGTCGAAGGTCACCTCGCCGGTGACGCCCACCTGATAGGCGGAGACGCGCCGCTCGAAGAAGTTCGTCACCTCCTGCACGTCTTGGAGATCCATGAAGCTGAGCGGGTTCGCGGTGCCGTAGCGCTTCGGCAGCCCCAAGGTGACCAGGCGCTGATCGGCGCAATGCTCGAGGTAGCCGCGGATGCTCGCCGGGGTGAGCCCAGCGACCCCACCCTCGAGCAAGTCTTCCGCGAACTGCGACTCGCACTCGATCGCCTCATCCAGCATCTCGTAGATGGACGCGACGAGCGCATCGTCGAACAGCTCGGGCTCCTCACTGCGCACCGTCTTCACCACCTCGAAGGCGAAGGCCATGTGCGCGCTCTCGTCGCGGAACACCCAGTTCGTCCCCGCGGCCAAGCCGTGGAACAAGCCGCGCGACCTCAGGAAGTACACGTAAGCGAAGGCGCCGAAGAAGAACAAACCCTCGATGCACGCCGCGAAACAGATCAGGTTGAGCAAGAACTGCCGCCGATGCTCGCGCGTCTCGAGCGCGGTGAGACCCTCGATGGAGTCGATCCACCGCTGGCAGAACAGCGCCTTCTTGCTGATGGAAGGGATGTGCGTCACGGCGGCGAAGGCGCGGCTCCGCTCTTCGACGTCGGGCACGTAAGTGTCGAGCAGCGTGAGGTAGAACTGCACGTGCAGCGCCTCTTCGTACAGCTGCCGCGACAAGTACATGCGCGCCTCCGGCGCGTTGATGTGGCGATACAGGTTCAGCACCAGGTTGTTCGCGACGATGGAGTCCCCGGTGGCGAAGAAGGCCACCAGGCGCTCGATCATGTGGCGCTCGGCGGGCGTGGTCTTGCTCTTCAGGTCCGAGGTGTCCGTGGAGAAGTCGACCTCCTCCACCGTCCAGGTGTTCTTGATGGCCGCGCGGTACATCTCGTAAAAGCGCGGGTAGCGCATCGGGCGCAGCGTCAGGCAGTGACCTGGGTCGAGGATGTTCTGGGGTCTTTCGCTGTTCATTGGCAGGCCTCACAGCTCTCGGGGTTCTCGAGGGAGCAGGCGACGGCCTCAGCCTCCGTCACCCGCGGCGGCTCCGGGGTGTAGCCGCGCGCCGCGTGCGGGGAGCCTTCAGGATCCGAGGCTTGCTCGGGAGCGCTCTCCTTGGCCGTGGTGTGCGCGATGCGGGTCGCCGGGCGCGACCGCAGGTAGTAGCTGGTCTTCAGGCCTTTTTTCCATGCATAAAAATACATGCTGGAGAGCTGACCGATGTTCGGGTTCTCGATGAACAGGTTGAGGGACTGGCTCTGGTCGATGAAGGCGCCGCGATCCGCCGCCATGTCGATGAGCGAGCGCATCGGGAGCTCCCACGCGGTGCGATAGATGCGCCGGAGCGACTCCGGCAGCGCGCTCAGCTGAGCCACGGAGCCCTCGGCGCGCTTCAGCGCGGCGCGCGTCTCCTCGCTCCAGAGGCCGAGCAGCTTGAGCTCCGACACCAGGTAGCGGTTGATCTGGATGAAATCGCCGGAGAGCGTCTCTCGCTTGAAGAGGTTCGAGACCTGAGGCTCGATGCCCTCATAACAACCCGCGATGGACGCGATGGTGGCCGTCGGCGCCACCGCGATGAGCAGCGAGTTGCGGAGGCCGCGCTCCTGGATCCGCGCGCGCAGCGCGTCCCAACGAGCGCCGTCCTCCGGCGTGATGCCCCAGGCGTCGAACTGGAGCTCCCCGCGCGCCGCCCGCGTCTCCGCGAAGGCCGGGTGCCTGCCGCGCTCCTCCGCGAGATCACACGAGGTGGTGAGCGCGTGGAAGTAGATGGTCTCCGAGATGCGCCGCGAGAGCTCGCGCGCCGGCTCGGAGTCGAACGGCAAGCGGAGCTGGAACATCACGTCCTGGAGGCCCATCACCCCGAGCCCCACCGGGCGCCACATCAGGTTGGAGCTCTGAGCCGTAGGGATCGGGTAGAAGTTGAGATCGATCACGCGATCGAGTTGCCGCACGGCAATTTTCACGGTCTCCGCCAGGCGCTCGAAGTCGAAGCACGGCAGGCCGTCCTCCGTGCGCGTCATGTGGCGCCCCAGGTTGATGGAGCCGAGGTTGCACACCGCGGTTTGATCCTCGGAGGTGACCTCGAGGATCTCGGTGCACAGGTTGGAGAGGTGCACCACGCGCCCCGGCAGCGCGGTCTGGTTGCAGGCGCGGTTCGACTTGTCCTTGAAGGTCATCCAGCCGTTCCCGGTCTGCGCCAGGGTGCGCATCATGCGCGCGTACAGATCGCGCGCCGGCACCGTCTTCACCGCGAGCCCAGCGCGCTCCGCTGCCTCATAGGCGCGGTCGAACTCCTCACCGTAGAGGTCCGGCAGCTCGGGCACCGTCTTCGGATCGAACAGGCTGAACGGTTCGTCCGCCTCCACCCGGCGCATGAACAGGTCCGACACCCAGTTGGCGAGGTTCAGGTTGTGGGTGCGCTTGGCCTCGTCCCCCGTGTTGTCGCGCAGCTCCAAGAACTCCTCGATGTCGGCGTGCCAGGTCTCGAGGTACACGCAGCACGCGCCCTTGCGCTTGCCGCCCTGGTTCACCGCCGCCACCGACGCGTCCAGCGTCTTCAGCCACGGGACGATGCCGTTCGAGTGACCGTTGGTGCTCTCGATCAGCGAGCCGCGCGAGCGCACTCGGTGGTAAGCGAGGCCGATGCCGCCCGAGAACTTCGAGAGCAGCGCGATGTCGGTGTAGCGCTTGTAGATGTCCTCCAGGTGATCTCGCGGGGAGTCCAGGAGGAAGCAGCTCGAGAGCTGCTCGTGAGGCGTGCCGGAGTTGAACAGGGTGGGAGAGCTCGGGAGGTACCGAAGGCTCGAGAACCGTTCGTACAGCTCGAGCGCCTCGGGCACCGTCTCTGAGAGCGCGCAGGCGACGCGCATGAAGAAGTGCTGCGGCGCCTCCACCGCGAGGCGCGTGGTGGGGTGCTTCAAGAGATAGCGATCGTACAGGGTGCGGAGCCCGAAATACTCGAACTCGCGATCGCGAGCCGCCAAGATGGCGTCGTCGAGCTTGCGCGCGCTGGTCGCGACGAAGTCCTGCAGGCGGTCGTTCACCAGGCCTAATTTCCTCGCGGATTGCACCGCCTGGGAGAACGACTGGATCCCCTGGTTTCGCACCTCTTTGTCGATGTAGGTGGCGAGCAGCCGCGCGGCGAGCCGTGAATACTCGGGCTCCTCCGCGATGAGCCCCGCCGCCGTTTGGATGGAGATGCGGTCGAGCTCCTGGGTGGAGGCGCCGTCGTACAGGCCGCTGATGGTGCGGGTGGCGACGCGCACCGCGTCCACCTCCGCCAGGCCCGCGCAGCAGCGGTTCACTGCCCGAACTATCTTGCTGACGTCCACCGGCTCCTTCGCGCCGCTGCGCTTGGTGACCCGCATGGTGGTCTGGGTGTCCGGCTCTCGCTCCTCGCGCGACGCCGTCCGCGCGTCGCTCATCAACTCGGTCTGCATGCTCCCGCTCCCTCGATAACTAGTCAGTTAACCAGCCCATCTGTGGGCCGCGCGTAGCGGCCCTCGCCCCGACCGTCACCCCCTCGGGTGAACGACGCCTGACGCAGCTCGGCTGACCACGCAGCGACGCTCAGCTCCGCGAGCCGCCCTGCGTGCCCCGCCCGAGCCGCCCCGCGGCGCCTCAGTCGAACCAGCGCGGGCTTTCTCTCCCGAGCTGGGTGCTGGTAGGTCTTCGGGCTCCGAGCACGCGGCGTGGCGCCGCTTGCCTACTCTCCACCGCTTCCCAGAGGGCGAGCCCCCAGTGCGTCAGGCGTGGATTTCGTTCTCGATACCGCTGCGGGGCAGCCCTGGAATCACACCAGGTTCCCTTGACGCCCCGCGCGAGGTGCCCCCTGAAGAGCCGCCTTGCGTGAGCCGCCACGCTCCTGAAACGCCAGGAGCACCAACACAGCCCCTATATATTGGGGTACTGCACAGCTGTCAACCGACATCTTGGGCAGTGAACGCAGGCGCAGGTTGGGCGGGGAAAGGCGCCGCGAGCCGCCGAAGGCCTGGCTGGCGCACCAGGGTGCCGTGGGGCGGAACCCAACCCCCCCCAAAAACCGGCCCCCAAAACGCTGCGAGCCAGCGCAGGGCTGGCTCGATAGGCAGGGTGGCGAACCACCCACTGGGACGTCGAACGCTCAGGCGCGCGCCTTGGCCTGGGCCTTCTTGCTGCGCGCCACCTTCTTCTTCGGAGCGGGCGGCTTCGCCTTGGCGGCGCGACCGGCGCGGCGCTTGGCGGCGCCGTGCTGATCGAGCAGCGCGGGGGTGGAGAGGCGCTCCAGCCGGGTCTTGAAGCCGTCGTCCTTGGTGCGCTTCTCCAGCTCCTGGATGGCGGCGACCAGCTTGGCGCGGCTGCCGAACTGCTCCTTCACCGTGGTGAGCACCTCATGCAGGTGGAGCAGCTTCTTGTTGGGGACCTTGGCGAGGCCCTTGGTCTCGTTCACGCGGTCGATGAAGAGCTCTTCAGTGGCCAGCGCCTGCACGGCGGCGACCAGCTTCTCCTTGGACTCGAACTTTGCCTTGACGATCTGAAGGGGGGATTGCTTGGACATGGCTCCCTGACTGGGTTAGCCGGGCGGACTCGTCAGCCACTGGGCGGTGACCATCACGCGCCCCGCGGGCGACATGGCCCGGTGCTCGCCGCGCCGTGGATGGCGCGATGAGCGGGAGGGGGGCCTAGCAGGCTTCACCCACAGCGGCAAGCGTCCTCCCCCATGGAGAGACGCGCCGAGCTGCGCCTCTCGGACCGCACGCAGGGGCGCATGGCGGCTCGGTGAAGGGGCGCATGGCGCCTTGGTGAACACGCCTCGAGCGCCGCGGCTGCTGCTCGCAGCGCCAGGCGCGGCGTGCTACGCGGCGCGCCATGTCGGCTCCTCCTCCCCGGGTGCGCTTCGCGCCTTCTCCGAGCGGCTACCTCCACATCGGCGGCGCCCGCACGGCGCTGTTCAACTGGCTGTGGGCCCGCAAGCTGGGCGGGCAGTTCGTGCTGCGGGTGGAGGACACGGATCAAGATCGGAGCAGCCTCGAGAGCGTGCAAGCCATCCTGGACGCGATGCGCTGGCTCGGCCTCGATTGGGACGAGGGGCCGGAGGTCGGCGGGCCTCATGCGCCGTACTTCCAGAGCGATCGTAAGGCGATCTACCGAAGCCACGTGGAGCAGCTGATCGCCGCCGGCAAGGCCTACCGCTGCAGCTGCACCAAGGAGGAGCTCGACCTTCAGCGTGAGGCGCTGAAGGCGCAGGACCCGAAGGCGCAGTTTCGCTACCCGGGCACCTGCCGCGGGCGTGAGGTGGACCCGAGCGCGCCCCACGTGGTGCGCTTCATCGTGCCCGAGGAGGGCAGCACGGCGTGGGACGATCGCGTGTTCGGCCGCATCGAGACGCCCAACAAGGAGCAGCAAGACTTCGTCATCATGCGGAGGGACGGCCTGCCGCTCTACAACTTCGCGGCGGTGGTGGATGACCACCTGATGCAAATCAGCCTGGTCGTGCGCGGGCGCGACCACATCGGCAACACCCCTCACCAAGTGATGCTGTACGACGCCTTCGGTTGGGAGCCGCCGGAGTTCGCGCACCTGCCGATGATGCTCTCCCCCAAGGGTGAGAAGCTGAGCAAGCGCCACGGCGACATCGCGGTGCAAGACTACCGCGCGCGCGGCTACAGCCCGATGGGCGTCTTGAACTACCTCGCGCGCTTTGGTTGGTCGTTCGGCGACCAAGAGATCTTCAGCCGTGAGGAGCTCACCTTTGCGTTCGACTTTTCACGCGTCAACCGCAGCGACGGCAAGTTCGACGACAAGAAGTTCGCGGACGTCAACTTCGCCCAGCTGATGAGCCCGAAGCTCACCCCGGACGCCGACTACATCGCGCAGGTGAAGCCGGTGCTCGAGGCGGAGGGCCTCACCGCGACGGACGCCCAAATCGGCGCCGCGCTGCCGCTCATCCGTGAGCGCGCCCGCGACTTCAAGGACGCGGCCAAGCACCTGGACTTCTACTTCCGTGAGCCGCCCATCATGGATGAGAAGGCCGCCAGCAAGTTCTTGGTGCCGCAGGCGGCCGAGCACCTCAGCGCCCTGCGCGCGCTGTACGCTGGTTTTACCCCATGGGAAGCCGAGGCGCTGGAGGCGCGCCTCAAGGCCTGGCTCGAGGAGACCGGCCACAGCATGAAGGAGGTGGCGCAGCCGCTCCGCGTGGCGCTCACCGGGCGCACCGCGAGCCCTGGGCTGTTCGAGGTGATGGTGGTGCTCGGCGAGCAGCGCTCGCTCGCGCGCCTCGACGCCGCCATCCGGCGCGCTCAGGTGACCTGACTTTGTCCAGCGCGCTCGCCACGGGCTGGCTCGCTCACGGCCTCGGCTTGCTCGCTCAGGCAAGCTCAGGTGAGCTGACGTTCCCGACGCGCGAGCTGCCGCAGCTGTCCTGGTTCCAGCAGCTCCTGGCCCACCCCGGGTTCAAGTCGCTGATCCCGCTGCCCATCTTGGCGCTGCTCGCGCCCATCGTGTGGCGCTTCTTCCGCGACAGCTGGAGGCGGACGGACGAGGAGGCGGCGGCGCTGCGCGCGGAGCACCCGGGGACGGACCACCGCCCCGCGGTGTGCTTGGTGCTGGTGGCGGTGGTGCTCACCGTTCAGGAGTATTACGGCGGCCGGAGCTTCTACGACCAGATGATCCGCCCCGGGCTCAGGGAGCTCGACCAGAGCGTGAGCTGGCTGAAGCTCCAGAAGTACGACGAGCTCTACGGCTACTGCTGGTGGTCCTTCGCGCGCGTGGCAGGCTACGTGCTCTTCCCGTTCGCGGCGTGGAAGCTCCTGTTCCGGAAGGACAGCCTGCTCGACATGGGGCTCCGCTTCCGCGGGCTGATGAGCCACGCGTGGCTCTACGGCCTGTGCCTCTTGGTGGTGGTGCCGGTCATGCTCGTCGTGGCGCAGCAGGGGGACTTCGGCACTTACTACCCCTTCTATAACCACAGCAGCCGCAGCTGGAATGACTTCATCCTGTGGCAGCTCATCTACTACGCTCAGTTCTTGGCGCTGGAGATCTTCTTCCGTGGCTTCATGCTGGGCGCGCTGAAGCGCAGCATGGGCTCCGCCGCCATCTTCGTGATGGCCGTCCCCTACTGCATGATCCACTACGGCAAGCCTTACCTCGAAGCCCACGGGGCGATCGTGGCGGGCGTGGTGCTCGGCTCACTCTCGATGCGCTCGCGCAGCGTGTACGTCGGCTTCCTGCTCCACATCACCGTGGCCTTCTTGATGGACTTCCTCTCGCTCTACAAGCGCGGCGCGCTACCCACCAGCTTCTGGGCCCCAGGCTGAAGCGCCCTGCCTACACTTGATCCCTACGAACGGAGACGCGATGAACAAGCGGGTGATCCCAAACGGTAAGCGAGGCAAGCGGGGCGCTGAGGTTCAGGAGGCTGACGACCACAGCTGGACGCCGGCGGACAGCGCGGCGATGTATCAAATCGCGGGTTGGGGCAGCCCCTACTTCTCCGTGGCGGAGAACGGCCACGTGGTGGTCACGCCCGATCCGCTCCGCAAGCAGACCGTGGATCTTCACGAGCTGGTGAACAACCTGCGCGCGCGCGGGCTCGGCCTCCCGCTCTTGATTCGCTTCCCTGACATCTTGGGGGACCGCATCCGCCAGATCAACGAGGCCTTCGCCGCCGCCATCAAGGAGTATGGCTACCCGAGCCACTACCAAGGCGTGTACCCGGTGAAGGTGAACCAGCAGCGGCACCTGGTGGAGGACATCGTGGGGCGCGGCGAGCCGTGGCGCTTCGGGCTCGAGGCGGGCTCCAAGCCCGAGCTGTTGATCGCGCTCGCCATGAGCAAGGAGGACGGCAGCCTGATCGTGTGCAACGGCTATAAGGACGCCGCCTTCATGGAGACCGCGTTCGTCGCGCAGCAGTTCGACAAGACGGTGGTCGTGGTGCTCGAGCGGATGGAGGAGCTGGACCTCGCCTTGAAGGCGGCGGAGAAGCTCGGGGTGAAGCCGGCGCTCGGGGTGCGGGCCAAGCTCGCGGCGCGCGGCGTGGGGCGCTGGAAGGACTCCGCTGGGGAGCGCGCCAAGTTCGGGCTCACCAAGAGCGAGGTGATCGAGGTGGTGGACAGGCTGGCTGCCCGTAACATGCTGGATTGCCTGAAGCTCCTGCACTTCCACATCGGCAGCCAGATCTCGAGCATCATGCCCATCAAGAGCGCGGTGCAGGAGGCCGCCACCATCTACAGTGAGCTCGCGAAGATGGGCTGCGGCGTGGCTTATTTGGACGTCGGCGGTGGGCTCGCCATCGACTACGACGGCTCGCAGACGGATTTCCACGCGTCGCGCAACTACACCTTGAACGAGTACGCGGCGGACGTCGTCTCCGGCATTCAAGACGTGTGCACCAAGGCGGGCTCGCCGATGCCGATCATCGTCACCGAGAGCGGCCGCGCCACGGTGGCGCACCAGAGCTGCCTCATCTTCGACGTGGTGGGGCGGAACGAGGTGCGCTTCGGTGAGCCGGTGGAGCCAGGGCCCGAGGCGCACCGCTTGCTGCGCGATCTTTATGACACGTGGAAAAACGTGCTCCCGAAGAACGTCCAGGAGTCTTTCCACGACGCGAGCCAGCTCAAAGAAGAGGCGCAGAGCCTGTTCAAGTACGGCTACCTGGGCCTACGCGAGCTCGCGCAGACGGAGAAGCTCTACTGGAACTGCTGCGAGAAGATCCTCGACACCATGGGGCGGCTCAAGTTCATCCCGGAGGAGCTGCAGGCCCTGGAGGCCACCATGAGCAGCATCTATTACTGTAACTTCAGCGTGTTCCAGTCGGCGCCGGACACCTGGGCCATCGATCAGCTGTTCCCGGTGATGCCCATCCATCGCCTGAATGAGCGGCCCTCCGTGCGCGCCACGCTGGCTGACCTCACCTGCGACAGCGACGGCATGCTCGATCACTTCATCGACGTGGAGGAGGACGCCAGCCGCACGCTGGGGGTGCACCCGCTAGTAGAAGGGGAGCCTTACTACCTGGGGATGTTCTTGAACGGCGCCTACCAGGAGATCTTGGGGGACCTCCACAACCTGTTCGGCGACACCAACGCCGTGCACGTACGCCTGACTGACGATGGCTACGAGATCGACCAGGTGATCCGCGGGGACCGCATGAGCGACGTGCTGCGCTACGTGCAGTATTCACCCGACGCCATGATCGACTCCGTGCGGCGCCAAGCGGAGCGCGCCCTCAGCAAGAACCGCATCACCGTCGAGCAGATGCGCCTCCTGATGAACCACTACGAGGGCTCGATGCACCAGTACACCTACTTGAGTCAGGACGACTGACGCTACGAGCGCCAAGCGGCGTGGCGCCGGGCGCCAAGCGGCGCCAGCGCTGGATACTGCGTCAGCGGGACTGACGATGCAGCCCCGACGACACAGCCCTGACGATGAGGCTCGGCGTTACTGACGGTACAGCGGGTCGATGGCGCGGTAGTGGCGGTAGTACGAGAGCACCTTCACCACGTAGGCCTGGGTCTCTTCGTACGGGGGGATGCCGCCGTGGCGCATCACCGCGTTCTCACCCGCGTTGTACGCCGCGATGGTCAGCTCCAGGTTGCCGTTGAACAGGTTCGCCAGGACGCGCAGGTAGCGCACGCCACCGAAGATGTTCTGCCGTGGGTCGAAGACGTCCGTCACCATCATGCGCTCGGCGGTGCCCGGGATCATCTGCATCAAGCCGCGCGCGTTGGCGCGTGACACCGCGCGGGGGTCGAAGTTGCTCTCCACCTTGATCACGGCGCGCACCAGCGCCTCCGGGATTTGATAGAGCGTGGCCGCTTGGCGGATGTGCACGTCGTAGCGAGTGAAGCGCTCGGGGCTGGTGTCGCTCGGCATCACCGGCTGCACGTCGAGCTTCCTCCGCTCCTTCAAATACAGCTGCCCTGACGTCTTGCCGGAGGGCGTGTTGGAGAACGAGATGACGCCGTCCGGCCCCACCTGCTTATAGATGTCCGCCTCCGCCGGCAGCCCCACCGCGAGCCCCGCCACGCCGAGCAGCGCGCCCAACCCGACCCGGGTGAGCTTCGCCACGCGCCCCCTGGCGATGGAGGCGCGAGCCTCACGACGCACCAGGGCCAGCGAAGAGCCCTGCATGCGGCTCGGAGGTCGAGCGAGGTCGAGCGGCGCGTCAGCCATCCGCATCATGGTAGCAGGGCGAGCCCGGGCGTGCGCAAAGTAACCGCCGAACGTCCGCCGCAGCCGCCGCAGGATCAGGGTTTGGGGGTGGAAGGCTAGCGACGCTTGGGCTTCTCGCCCTTCTTCGGCTCTGCCTTTTTGGCAGGCTCTCGGCGCTTCGTCTCCTCCTTGCGTTCACTCGTGCGGTCACTGGCGCGGCGACCGACGGCCGGCTTGGTGTACGCCGCGAGCGCCTCGGAGAGCTCCTTCTTCACGAGCTCCACCAGCTCTGGAGGCGACACCACCCGCGCCCGCGCGCCCCACTCGAGGACCCACGAGGTCACCTGCGTGAGGTTGCCCACCTGCATCGTGAGCCGGATCCCTCCCCCGGGGAGCGCCTCGAGCCGCTGGCTCGGGTGAACGACCCGCGTGCGCACGAACTGAGCGGCGCGCGCGTCGAACTCCACCACCACCCGGTTCACCTCATCGCTGCGCCAAATGCCGAACTGGCCCTGAAAATACTCGTCGATGGAGAAGTCAGTCGGTAGCTCGAAGCGCTCGGTGGCGGAGGCATCGGTGTCGCGCATTCGATCGAGCACGAAGGTGCGCACCTCACCTTTTTCCACATGGTAACCTACGGCGTAGATCGAGTCGCGGTGCATCACCATGGCGTAGGGGTGAACGGTGACGCGCTCCTCCGAGCGACGGTCGCCTTGGCGATACAGCATGCTGAGCGGCCTGAGGTCGCTGACCGCCTGGAACAGATCATCCAGCTCGTCGGTGCGCTGCTGGTAGTCCTTCGGCGCGTGCGGTAAGTACAGGAACCTGTCTTCTAGCCGCGCGTCCGCCAGCCCTGCGTTGGGGCCACGCCCAGGGCGCTGGGCGAACGCCATCAGCTTGTCGATGGCCATCTCGATCTCGGCGAACAGCGCCGAGCCCCGGAGCGGCTCGAACAGGCGCCGCGCCGCGAGCAGCGCGTAAGCCTGGGTGCGCCTGAGCTCCACCTTGCGCGGGAGCTCACTCGAGGGGATGCGCCAGAGCTGCGCCCCGGTGCGCTGGCGCTCCTTCTCGAAGTCGTAGCTCTTCTCGACCTCCTTCACGTAGCGGCGGGTGGTGCGCACGCTGACCCCCAGCTGAGCAGCGAGCTCATAGAGGGAGTACCCCTTGGGGTTCTTGGTGAGGAGCTCCTGGAGCTTCTCCAGCCGCCGGTGCTGCGTGAACCGTCCCTGAGAGCGCCCGAGCTTGGCTTTGGCCACAGAGAAAGGGTTACACGACTTCGCGCCCCCTCACGAGCCTTGTAGGGCGGCGGCTCGGGGTGGTACCCTCGGGGGTAAGCTTGGGCTCAGTGTCTAGCCAACCGGTGTCTAGCCAATGGGCGCTGGGTATTGCGGGAGAGTGCGCGTGTCGTTGTTTCACGGCTGTTCGGTCCACCCAGGTACTCGGCGTCTGCTAGGTGCTCGGCGTCTGCTGGGTTCGCGGTGCGCTCGTCCTGGAGCAGGCGTGGTCCGTCTGTTGGGGGCCGTCGGCGTCGGCCTCGCCGCGCTCACCCTCTCCGGCTCGGCGGAGGCGCAGAGCTGCAACTCGGACAACCCGGCGGATTGGCCCGATCCGAGCCGGCCCTACTTCATGCTCGCGGTGGACACCTCGGGGTCGATGACGGCCTGCACCACGCCGCCGTCGGTTTACCCAACAGAGTGCAATACCAGCGCCCCGGGGTACCAAGTGAACAGCTGCGGCATGGTGCCGAGCCGGCTCAACGACGCCAAGTGCGCCCTCCGCAAGACGGTGCAGGCGTTCGCGGGGCAGGTCAATTTCGGCGTCGCCACCTTCGCCACCGTGATGCTGAACTGCCCAGCGGGCACCTGCAACTCCGCCTGCTCGCCCTTCAACGGCGGCAACTGTAGCTCAGAGTCGTATGGCTGCTCCCAGGCTTGCTTCACGGAGGAGATCACCACCACGGGGCAGTGCGCAGGGTGTGGGCCGCGCCCGGGTGGGATCGCCGCGAACCGCGCTGGCGCGAACATCCGCGTCCCGATGCAGCTCGACGACTTCTGGAGCTCGCCGCGCACGCCCAGCAACGTCCCCAGCGTGCTGAGCTGGTTCGACAACGTGTGCACCGGCGGCGAGGAGCTCGCGGCCTTCGGCAACACGCCGCTGAACGGCATGTTGCGGGACATGTACCGCTACTTCAGCAGCTCGTGGACGTCGCCAGGCGGCGGCGTCACCTACTCCACCCCGCTCAACGTGCAGGACCGCCCTGGCGCCGGCGTGAACGGCAGCACGGCGTGCCGCAACGTGAACGTCATCCTGCTGACCGACGGCGACGAGACCTGCGACACCGACGCGAGCGCTGTCGCCGCGGCCACGGCGCTCTACAGCACCGGCGTCACCGTCGGCGGCAAGACGTTCAAGATCCGCACGCACGTGATCAACTTCGCGGGGGGCACCCAGTCCAAGACGGACGCCATCGCCGCCGCGGGGGGCACCGGAGCATCACTGTTCGCCACCAACGAGGCGACTCTATCAGTCGCGCTGTCTACCATCATCTCGAGCGCGATCCGCCCCGAGGTGTGCAACAACACGGACGACAACTGCAACGGCTGCATCGACGAGGGCTACACCCACTACTGCAACACCCGCTCCGACTGCTGCTCGGGACCCAGGGCCACCTGCCTCGCTCAGTACGCGGCCTCCGTCGCCGCCGGCTCCCCAGACGTCACTCGCATCCCCTGCGTCACCTCCGCTCAGGCGGACAACCCGCTGCTCGGCCTCTGCCCCAACGCCGGTGAGCAGTGCAACGGCGTCGACGACAACTGCAACGGCGAGACTGACGAGGGCTTCGGCAACCCCGTCTGCTGCCCAGTCCCAGAGACCTGCAACGGCGTCGACGACAACTGCGATGGCATCGTCGACAACGCGCCCGGCTCCTCCGTACCCTTCTCACTCCCAGGATGCACCCAGTGCGTCCCCTCCGCGGAAATCTGCGACGGCTGCGACAACGACTGCGACGGCCTCGTCGATGAGGGCATCGCCCCCATCGCCTGCGGCTTCTCACCGCCCGCCAACTGCGCGGGCACTCAGACCTGCTCCCCAGGGGGCTCCGTCACCCCGGGCGGGTGCCTGCCGGGCCACCCCGCCTCCAGGCTCTCCGCTTGCTCCTCCTCCCCGTCCACCGAAGTCTGCGACGGCATCGACAACGACTGCGATGGACAGGTCGACGAAGGCATCGCTCCCGTCGCCTGCGACGTCCCAGGGAGGCCGGGCCTCGTCTACGGCGGAAACTCTCAGTGCCGGCGCGGCACCCAGGCCTGCAACGGCGTCTGCACTGGATTCGTCGGCCCCTCCACGGAAATCTGCGACGGCATCGACAACGACTGCGACGGCCTCGTCGATGAGGGCGTCTTGCCAGGCACCGGCAACGAGTGCGGCACCGACGCAGGACAGTGCCAGAAGGGCACCACCGCATGCGTCGGTGGCGTCCTCGTCTGCGCCGGAGGCACGCCACCCTCTCCAGAGGTCTGCGACGGCATCGACAACGACTGCAACGGCATCACCGATGATGCCCCGCTCCTCGACGCGCCTACTGACTCCGCCTGCTGGGGCACCGACCCAGCGGGCTGCGCCCCCAACCCAGCCTGCGCTCACCAGGGCCTCGCCTGGTGCGCTCCACCCGGCGCCACCTGCAAGGGCACCGGCTCGCTCACCTCACCCTGCCAAACAGGCACACTCCTCTGTGACGGAGCTAGAGGATGGATCTGCCAAGGGGGCACCGCTCCCTCTCCAGAGGTCTGCGATGGCGCCGACAACGACTGCAACGGCAGCGCCGACGACGCCCTCGGCGCGCCCGTCGGCGACGCCTGCGGCAGCAACGTCGGACAATGTCAGCCAGGCGTCCTGGCTTGCAACGCAGGTACGCTCACCTGTCAAGGTGGCGTCGCCCCCACCACCGAGCTCTGCAACGGCCTCGACGATGACTGCGACGGCACCATCGACAACGGCATCCCCCTCGGGGACTCCTGCGCCGCCCCCTACGACACCAACCAATTCCCTGGCGTGAGGGACTTCGGGGCCTGCAGGCCCGGCGTCCTCTCCTGCGACATCGGGGGCTCCGGCACCCTCGTCTGCAACGGAGGCATCGGGCCGCAGCCTGAGATCTGCGACGGCATCGACAACGACTGCGACGGCCTCATCGACGAGGCTGGGCCGGCCCCAGACGGCATCGACGGCACCGCGTCACCATCGGACCCAAGCCTCATCATCGGCGCGCCCTGCGGCAGCGACGTCGGGCAGTGCACCCCAGGCAGGCTCGCCTGCGTCTCGGGCAACGTCGTCTGCTCCGGAGGCGTCGGCCCGCAACCCGAAGTCTGCGACTGCCTCGACAACGACTGCGACGGACAGGTGGATGAAGACGCCGCCGCCGACGAGGAGGCCCTCTGCGCTCCCGGCAGGACCTGCGTCGAGGCCGCTGCCGACAACTGTCAGTGCGCAGCACCATGCGGCTCAGGCGAATTCAAGTGCCCCACCAGCTTCGAGTGCAAGCAGCTCGATCGCAGCGGCACCGGGGAGCCCGCAGGCAGCTTCTGCGTCGTCGACAACTGCGGGGACTGCTCCACCAAGACCGCGGCCTACCCGGACGGCGCCATCGCATGCGGGCCCGAGGGCACACCGGACGTCGGCGGGCGGCCCGTCCCGCTCTGTGAGTGCAAGGGCACCAGCGGCTGCTCCGGACCCTGCTTCGGCATCGCCTGCGGCGACGGGCAGCGATGCGTGCCCTACGGCCGCTTCGCGGGTGAGTGCAGGCCAGACACCAACTGCAACTTCTTCGGCTGCCAGAGCGGGAGGGCTTGCCACAACGACGTCTGCGTCGACGACCCCTGCGACCCCAACCCCTGTCAGCAAGACGAGGTCTGCAAGCCCACCATCAGCTTCACTGACTTCCGCTGCACACCCTCCTGCGCGGGCGTCGACTGCCAAGCAGGTGAGCGATGCGTCGACGGCGCCTGCACCCCCACCGGATGCGATGAGCCATGCCAAGAGGGTGAGGTCTGCAAGGCAAATGGGGACGGCAGCTTCGCCTGCGGACCCAACGCATGCGCCAACCCCTTCTGCGACGACGGAAAGTGGTGCAACCCGGCCACCGGAGCCTGCGGCGATGACCCCTGCTCCGGTGTCCTCTGCCCGGACTCCCAGCGCTGCGTGCTCGGGGAGTGCTTCGCTGGCTCAGGGGGCTCGGGCGGCTCCAGCGGCTCCGGGGGCGCTGCGGGCGCAGGCGGCAACGCTGGCTCCAGCAGCGGCGCGACCGGCGGCTCCGCAGGCTCAGGGGGGACCGCCGGCTCGCGGACCGATGAGCCCGCGCGCGGCGTCTGGGGCCTCCCAACCGGTGGCGGAGGCTGCGCATGCAGCACACCCGCGCCATCCCCGGGGCGCTACGGCTGGGCCGGAGCGCTGCTCTTCGCGGGTTGGTGGCTGCGCCGCCGCCGTGTGACCTCACGCCGCTGAGGCCTTTACCCAACTCGACCTTCCATGTACGGACGCCGCCTGCTCATGCCACACCGACTCATCCGCGCGAGTGCGGCGGCTGCCGTGATCGGCTGCGTCCTCGCCTCCCCCTCCCTCGCGCAGGCGCAGAACTGCAGCTCGCCCAACCCCGCCGACTGGCCGCCCGCCGCGAAGCCCTACTTCATGATCGTGGTGGACACGTCAGGCAGCATGGTTGCCTGCGCGGCGCCTGGCTTCGAGTCGCAGTGGCCCCACTCGTGCGCCTCGGCCGCGCCGCGGAACAGCTGCGGCATGGAGCCGACCCGGCTGAACGACGCCAAGTGCGCACTCCGGAAGACGGTGCAGGCCTTCAGCGGTCAGGTGAACTTCGGATTGACCACGCTGTCGCGGCAGATCACGGGCTGCAATGGCGCCGCCTGCACCGACACCTGCACCGCCGCGAACGGGCTCAACTGCGGCGTCGGGACGGCGGGGGAACGCTACACCGGCAACGGCTGCGGCATCTCGGGGACGGACTGCGGGATCGCCAGCAACACTTGCAGTACGGGCGCCGTACCACCCGCGCCCAACCTGCCCTCCGGCTGGCGCGCGGGCGGGCGCGTCGTGGTCCCGCTGCTCCAAGATCCGAGCCCCTGGAGCAGCGTCACCCCGACCTCCAACGTGCCCGAGCTGCTCTCCTGGTTCGATGGCATCTGTGACAACCGCGAGCTATTCGCCGCCGGCAACACGCCGCTCGGCGGCGCGCTCAACACCGTCCACGAATACTACATTTCCGGGTGGAATTCTGCCTGGTCCGGCAGCAACTACTGCAACTCCCTCGGCTTCTCCACCCACACCCCGCTCACCGCGCAAGACCCGGCCTGTCGCTCGCTCAACGTGATCTTGGTGACCGACGGCGAGGAGACCTGCAGCGGCAGCCCCGCCAACTCCGCGCGCGATCTGTTCAACACCGGGGTCGTCGTGGGCGGCACCCGGATCCCGATCCGCACTCAAGTGATCGGTTTCGCGGGCGTACCAGCCAGCTTCGTCAACCCCATCGCCGATCGTGGAGACGATGGCCTGCTGAACAGCTCCACCACCGCGCTCACCGCCAACAACGAGGTGGATCTGGCGCAGGCCCTCGCGCAGATCCTCTCTGGGTCCATCCGCCCCGAGGTGTGCAACAACACGGACGACAACTGCAACGGCTGCATCGACGAGGGCTACACCCACTACTGCAACACCCGCTCCGACTGCTGCTCGGGACCCAGGGCCACCTGCCTCGCTCAGTACGCGGCCTCCGTCGCCGCCGGCTCCCCAGACGTCACTCGCATCCCCTGCGTCACCTCCGCTCAGGCGGACAACCCGCTGCTCGGCCTCTGCCCCAACGCCGGTGAGCAGTGCAACGGCGTCGACGACAACTGCAACGGCGAGACTGACGAGGGCTTCGGCAACCCCGTCTGCTGCCCAGTCCCAGAGACCTGCAACGGCGTCGACGACAACTGCGATGGCATCGTCGACAACGCGCCCGGCTCCTCCGTACCCTTCTCACTCCCAGGATGCACCCAGTGCGTCCCCTCCGCGGAAATCTGCGACGGCTGCGACAACGACTGCGACGGCCTCGTCGATGAGGGCATCGCCCCCATCGCCTGCGGCTTCTCACCGCCCGCCAACTGCGCGGGCACTCAGACCTGCTCCCCAGGGGGCTCCGTCACCCCGGGCGGGTGCCTGCCGGGCCACCCCGCCTCCAGGCTCTCCGCTTGCTCCTCCTCCCCGTCCACCGAAGTCTGCGACGGCATCGACAACGACTGCGATGGACAGGTCGACGAAGGCATCGCTCCCGTCGCCTGCGACGTCCCAGGGAGGCCGGGCCTCGTCTACGGCGGAAACTCTCAGTGCCGGCGCGGCACCCAGGCCTGCAACGGCGTCTGCACTGGATTCGTCGGCCCCTCCACGGAAATCTGCGACGGCATCGACAACGACTGCGACGGCCTCGTCGATGAGGGCGTCTTGCCAGGCACCGGCAACGAGTGCGGCACCGACGCAGGACAGTGCCAGAAGGGCACCACCGCATGCGTCGGTGGCGTCCTCGTCTGCGCCGGAGGCACGCCACCCTCTCCAGAGGTCTGCGACGGCATCGACAACGACTGCAACGGCATCACCGATGATGCCCCGCTCCTCGACGCGCCTACTGACTCCGCCTGCTGGGGCACCGACCCAGCGGGCTGCGCCCCCAACCCAGCCTGCGCTCACCAGGGCCTCGCCTGGTGCGCTCCACCCGGCGCCACCTGCAAGGGCACCGGCTCGCTCACCTCACCCTGCCAAACAGGCACACTCCTCTGTGACGGAGCTAGAGGATGGATCTGCCAAGGGGGCACCGCTCCCTCTCCAGAGGTCTGCGATGGCGCCGACAACGACTGCAACGGCAGCGCCGACGACGCCCTCGGCGCGCCCGTCGGCGACGCCTGCGGCAGCAACGTCGGACAATGTCAGCCAGGCGTCCTGGCTTGCAACGCAGGTACGCTCACCTGTCAAGGTGGCGTCGCCCCCACCACCGAGCTCTGCAACGGCCTCGACGATGACTGCGACGGCACCATCGACAACGGCATCCCCCTCGGGGACTCCTGCGCCGCCCCCTACGACACCAACCAATTCCCTGGCGTGAGGGACTTCGGGGCCTGCAGGCCCGGCGTCCTCTCCTGCGACATCGGGGGCTCCGGCACCCTCGTCTGCAACGGAGGCATCGGGCCGCAGCCTGAGATCTGCGACGGCATCGACAACGACTGCGACGGCCTCATCGACGAGGCTGGGCCGGCCCCAGACGGCATCGACGGCACCGCGTCACCATCGGACCCAAGCCTCATCATCGGCGCGCCCTGCGGCAGCGACGTCGGGCAGTGCACCCCAGGCAGGCTCGCCTGCGTCTCGGGCAACGTCGTCTGCTCCGGAGGCGTCGGCCCGCAACCCGAAGTCTGCGACTGCCTCGACAACGACTGCGACGGACAGGTGGACGAAGACGCCGCCGCCGACGAGGAGGCGCTCTGCGCTCCCGGCAGGACCTGCGTCGAGGCCGCTGCCGACAACTGTCAGTGCGCAGCACCATGCGGCTCAGGCGAATTCAAGTGCCCCACCAGCTTCGAGTGCAAGCAGCTCGATCGCAGCGGCACCGGGGAGCCCGCAGGCAGCTTCTGCGTCGTCGACAACTGCGGGGACTGCTCCACCAAGACCGCGGCCTACCCGGACGGCTCCATCGCATGCGGGCCCGAGGGCACACCGGACGTCGGCGGCAGGCCCGTCCCGCTCTGTGAGTGCAAGGGCACCAGCGGCTGCTCCGGACCCTGCTTCGGCATCGCCTGCGGCGATGGCCAGCGATGCGTGCCCTACGGCCGCTTCGCGGGTGAGTGCAGGCCAGACACCAACTGCAACTTCTTCGGCTGCCAGAGCGGGAGGGCTTGCCACAACGACGTCTGCGTCGACGACCCCTGCGACCCCAACCCCTGTCAGCAAGACGAGGTCTGCAAGCCCACCATCAGCTTCACTGACTTCCGCTGCACACCCTCCTGCGCGGGCGTCGACTGCCAAGCTGGCGAGCGATGCGTCGACGGCGCATGCACCCCCACCGGATGCGACGAGCCATGCCAGGAAGGTGAGGTCTGCAAGGCAAACGGGGACGGCAGCTTCGCCTGCGGACCCAACGCCTGCGCCAACCCCTTCTGCGACGACGGAAAGTGGTGCAACCCGGCCACCGGAGCCTGCGGCGATGACCCCTGCTCCGGCGTCCTCTGCCCAGACTCCCAGCGCTGCGTGCTCGGGGAGTGCTTCGCTGGCTCAGGGGGCTCGGGTGGCTCCAGCGGCTCCGGGGGCACTGCGGGCTCAGGGGGGACCGCCGGCTCCAGCAGCGGCGCGACCGGTGGCTCCGCAGGCTCAGGGGGCTCTGGGGGGACCGCCGGCTCGCGGACCGATGAGCCCGCGCGCGGTGTCTGGGGCCTTCCAACCGGCGGCGGAGGCTGCGCGTGCAGCACGCCCGCGCCGCGCAGCGGGACCCACCCGGCTCTGCTCGGCGGGCTGGGGCTCTCACTGTTCTTGATCGGCCGGCGGCGACGCCGGATCGCAGCGACGCGCGAAGGAGCGCGACACGGTACTCGAGGAGGCTCCCGATGAGGTCCCAGGTTTGGTCTGTACTGCTGCTTGCTTGCGCGGGGCTCATGGGCGCCGCCGGCTGCACCACGGAGAGCTACTGCTTCAGCGACTGCGAGGGGCAACCCGGATCCGGCGGCTCCAGCGGCTCCCGGTGGGACGGGGGGGACCCCGATGGGATGGTGTTCGACTCGGGGACGGGTGGGATCATCATCATCCCCGATTCAGGTCCGCTCCCTGACGGCTGCCTCGATCAAGAGCTGTGCAACGGGATCGACGATAACTGCAACGGCGAGATCGACGAGGGCATCGACTACTCACGCCCACAGCACTGCGGCACCTGCGCCAACGACTGCACCCGCGGCGGCAACCTGGTGAACCCCACCTGCGATCCGCCGAGCGTGCTCGACGGCACCCAAGCGGGCACCTGCCGCTACGAGCGCTGCGCCGATGACTTCTACGACCTCGATGGAGATCCGTCGAACGGCTGCGAATACTACTGCATCCACAACCCGAACGGCACCAACACCACGGACCCAGGCGGGGTGAACGGCTGCGGCAAGGACGACGACTGCGACGGGCAAATCGACGAGGACGTCGACACCTGCGGCGACGTCGAGAACTGCGGCCGCTGCGGCAAGCGTTGCGTGATCGCCAACGGGACCGCCCGCTGCGCCTCGAGCGCCGGCTCGGGGGAGTCTTGCACCGAGGCCAACACCCGCTGCGAGGTCGACCAGTGCGACCCGGGCTTCTACGACGTCGACGGCTCACCGGACAACGGCTGCGAGTACCAGTGCACCCCCACGGGGCCCGAGGTGTGCGACGGCGTCGACAACGACTGTGATGGTCGCATCGACAACGTGGACGCCGACTTGGAGAACGCGCCGGGGGTCGGTGAGGACTGCTTCGGTGGCACGCAAGGCGTGTGCGCGAGCAGCGCCCACCGGGGGATCCGGAAGTGCATTGGCGGCGCGCTGCGCTGCTGCGACGTCAGCTCCAACGCGAAGACGGCGACCAACCCGAACCTGCCTGCGACCGGTGTGCGTAACGGCATCTGCGACGGCGACACCGCGCCCTTCGTCGTGACGCCTGGCGAGCTCCAGGAGACGTGCAACGGGCTCGACGACGACTGCAATGGTCAGGTAGACGACCAGACGATCGACTCCGGCGCCACCTGCGGCTCCTCGGTGGGCTCGTGCAGCGTGGGGACGCTCCAGTGCGAGCTGGGCACCCTCCAGTGCCGGGGCGCCACCGCGCCGACGGCCGACGTGTGCAATGGCCGCGACGACAACTGCGACGGCGTCATCGATGGCGTCGTCGTCACCCCAGCGGTGCCCTGCACCACGGACGCCGCCTGCAGCGGCAGCGCGCGCTGCATCAACAACCTGTGCACCCTGCCTGCCCAGGGCATGGGGGTGGCCTGCGACGTGCCCCCCGCGACGCCACCGGGGGCCACCTCTCCCTGCCGCGCGGGGGTGCTGCAGTGCCTCGGCGGCAGCCCCACCTGCGTCGGCTCCATCCGCCCCACCACCAGCGTGGACACCTGCGGGGTGGACGCCAACTGCGACGGCACGTTGAGCAACCAACCTGACCTGCAGAACGACCCGAGGAACTGCGGCTCGTGCGGCAATGACTGCACCGCGCGCCCCGGCAACGGCGCCTGGGGTTGCTCGGCCGGCGCCTGCGTGTTCAACGGCTGCCGCCCCGGCTTCATCGAGTGCGGCGGCGCCGCCAACGACTGCGAGACGCCCTGCTCCGGCAGCCCCGGCGCCACCGAGATCTGCAACGGCATCGACGACAACTGCGACTGCCAGGTGGACAACGTGCTCCCGGCGAACCGCCCGAGCCCGACGCAGGTGTGCGGCGTGAGCACCGCCGCCACGGATCCGAGCTGCACCACCGGCGTGAACGTCGCGTGCAACGCGGGCGCGTGGCGCTGCACCTTCCCGAGCGGCTACTGCACCGGCACCGCGCCGAACTACTGCACCAACCCGGACAACACCTGCAATAACCGCGACGACAACTGCAACGGCACCATCGACGACGACTTCCAGCTCGCCGTGGTCGGGCCGAGCGGCAACTACCTGGGCAAGGCGTGTAACAGCGACGACAACCTGCCCATCTCTCACGGCGTGTGTCAGGGCCAGGGCACCTACCAGTGCAACCCGACCAACCCGGCGCAGACCCGCTGCACCGCGACGAAGCAGACCCACCTGGCGAGCCCAGAGCTCTGCGACGGCAAGGACAACGACTGCGACGGCGACGTCGACGAGACCAAGTTCGCGCCCGGCAGCGAGCCCAGCTACGTGGTCCCAGCCGTCCGGCAGATCGCGAGCACCGGCGTCTTCATGTACATGTACGAGGCGAGCCGCCCCGGCGCCACCGCGACCAACCCGGGCCAAGGCAACGGCTGGCACTCGAACCCGCCCTCGACCGACACCGCCGACGAGACGCTCGCCTGCTCGGTGCCAGGCGTGGTGCCTTGGTTCAACGTCACGCCCTCCGAGGCCGCTCAGACCTGCGCCGCGGTGGGCGGTCGCCTGTGTGAGCTGAGCGATTGGCAGCGCGCCTGCCGAGGCCCGAGCAACACCTGCACCCGGGGCTACGCCCCCGCCGCGGCCTGCACTTCGAACGGCAACTACCCGCAGGGCAACCCGCACTGCAACATCGGCCTCTACGACTGGGACGGCAACGCGAGCAACGGCATCACCGATGGCCTGCTCCCCACGGCCTACACGGGCGGCGGCGCCTCCCCCACGCTCACCAACTGCCGCGCGGATTGGTCAGGCAATGATGACTACTTCGACATCATGGGCAACCTGCGTGAGATCACCTGGAACCGCACCAGCCCCGGGAGCAACGGCTGCACGCCGGAGAACCCGACCGACCCGAACTGCCTCTTCTCCCTGATGGGCGGCGCGTTCAACACCCAGTCGGAAGATGGCGCGGCCTGCGGCTTCACCTTCTACACGGTGAACTCGCAGTTCAAGCTGTTCGACGTCGGCTTCCGCTGCTGCTTCGACTCGAACCCGCAGTGATGGCCTGAGCAGGAGCCCTCGCCCTGAGAGCCGCAGGCTATCAGGTGAGGGTTCCTGACGTAGAACAGCGGCTCCGCGAAGCGCCGAGGATAAAGTATGGGCTCCTGACGTAGGCACCTCACACTCAGGAAGGGGCACCCCCGGGCAAGGCTCAACCGAGCTCTCTTCGTTTGGGGTTGGGGGTTTGGCAGCTGCCAACGCGGCGCTGAAATGGCTCCGCGCATCGTGTCGGCGCCGAGCCGCGATGATGGTAAGGAGGCGCCATGAACCCGGTGGAGTGGATCCTCAAGAAGCGCTCGGGCGGCGAGCACACGGCCCAGGAGATCGAGGCGTTCATCCAGGGCTTCGTAAAAGGTCAGGTCGCTGACTATCAGATGAGCGCCTGGCTGATGGCGTCCTTCCTGAACGGGCTCAGCCAAGCGGAGACGGTCAGCCTCACCCAGGCCATGCTCCACTCGGGCGACGTGCTGGCGCTGCCCAGCGTGAAGGCGCCGAAGGTGGACAAGCACTCCACGGGCGGCGTGGGCGACAAAATCAGCATCTGCCTCGCGCCGCTGGTCGCGGCCTGCGGCGTGGCGGTGCCGATGATCTCGGGGCGCGGGCTGGGCCACACCGGCGGCACCCTGGACAAGCTGGAGGCCATCCGCGGTTACCGCGTGGAGCTCGACACCAAGCGCTTCGAGGCCATCGTGCGCGACGTGGGCACCTCCATGATCGGTCAAACGGCGCGCCTCGCGCCTGCCGATCGCCGCATCTACGCGCTGCGCGACGTCACCGGCACGGTGGAGTCGATCCCGCTGATCGTGGCGAGCATCCTGTCGAAGAAGCTCGCGGAGGGCATCGACGGCCTGGTGCTCGACGTGAAGGTGGGCAGCGGCGCCTTCATGAAGGATCTGGGCTCGGCGAGGCAGCTGGCCCGCGCCTTGGTGCGGGTGGGCCGCGCCGCGGGCAAGCGCGTGGTGGCGCTGCTCACCCCGATGGACACCCCCATTGGCCTGACCATCGGCAACGCGCTGGAGACGCGCGAGGCCCTCGACGTGCTCTGGGATCGCGGCCCGGAGGACACTCGCGAGCTCACCTTGGCGCTCGGCGTGGAGATGCTGCTGGTAGCGGGCGTGGCCAAGCGCCCTGCAGAGGCGCGAAGGCAGCTCACGGCGGCGCTCACAGACGGCAGCGCCCGCGAGGTGATGCGCCGGATGATCCGCGCGCACTCCGGTGATCCGCGGGTCGTCGATGAGCCCGATCGCCTCCCCCGCGCGCCGCATCGCGTCGCCGTGAGCGCCCAGACGTCAGGTTACGTGACCCAGGCCGACGCGCTGGAGCTCGGCCTGTGCTCCCTCGAGCTCGGCGCCGGGCGCAAGCGTCAGGAAGATCGCGTGGACCACGGCGTGGGCATCGAGCTGGCGCGGCGCCCGGGCGACGCCGTCACCGCGGGGGAGCCGCTCTGCTGGCTCCACGTGAACCAGAAGCGGCAAGCGGAGGCCGTCAGCGCGCGGGTGCTCGCGGCCTTCCGCGTCGGGCGGCGCCGCGTCGCGCCACCGCCGCTGGTCTTGGAGCGCCTCGCCCGCTGAGCAGTTCGTTTCAATGATGAAACAGCTCATCATCGCGCTCGGCTGCGCCGGCCTCTTGCTCACGCCGCGGCCAGCCCACGCGAGCGATCCGGATCCGTGGTTCGGGCGCGACAAGTGGCTCCACTTCTCGGCCTCCGCGGCGCTGGCGGGCGTGGGCTACGCAGGGAGCTCCCTCGTGTTCGAGTCGCGCACCACGCGGGCCGCCGTGGGCGGCGGCTTCGCGCTCAGCGCGGGCATCACCAAGGAGCTTGTCGATCTCGGCGGCGGCGGTCACGCGTCGATGCGTGACCTCACCTGGAACCTCCTCGGCACCTTGGTCGGCGTCGGGCTGAGCCTCCTCGTGGACAGCCTGCTCTCGCCGAGCAGCGACTCGCGCACATCCTTCTCGCCGTCCTCGCTGCAAGGCGATGGCTCGCGCGCGCTGGAGCTGCGCTCACCGCGCTCGCTCTCACCACACTGGCTCTCGCAACCCAGTGCGGGGCGCCCTATGCTCGGCGCATGGGCTTACTGAAAGATCGAGTCGCGGTGGTCACCGGCGCGGGCGGTGGCATCGGCGCCGCCACGGCGCGCCTGTTCGCCGCCGAGGGCGCGAAGGTCGTCGTCAACGACGTGGGTGGTCAGCGGGACGGACGAACGGAGGACGCGGGCCCCGCGGCCGCCATCGTCAGCGAGATCGTCGCGAGCGGCGGCCAAGCGGTCGCCAGCGCGCACAGCGTCGCCACGCCGGAGGGCGCCGCGGCGATCATCCAGACCGCGGTGGACCACTTCGGGCGGCTCGACGTGCTGGTGAACAACGCCGGCATCCTGCGCGACAAGACGCTGCTCAAGCTGGAGCTCACCGACTGGGACGCCGTCATCGCGGTGCACCTCACGGGCAGCTTCCTCTGCACTCAAGCGGCGGCTCGTCAGCTACGCGCCCAAAACAGCGGTGGCAGCATCGTCAACACCACGAGCGTCTCCGGGATGTTCGGCAACTTCGGGCAGACCAACTACTCCGCCGCCAAGGCGGGCATCTACGGTCTCACGCGCACCACCTCCATCGAGCTCCAGCGCTTCGGCATCCGCGTGAACGCGGTCGCGCCGCTCGCCAAGACGCGCATGACGGAAGATCTCCCCATGTTCGAGAAGGTGGAGAGCATGACGCCGGAGCATGTCGCCCCCGTGCACCTGTTCCTGGCGAGCGACCTCGCGTCGGAGGTGACGGGCCAGGTGATCAGCGTCGCGGGCGGCAAGCTGTCGGCGTACGTCGTGCGGGAGACGCCGGGGCGGATGAAGGAAGTGGATTCGGGGGTTTGGCGAGCCACTGAGATCGCTGAGCACTTCGGCTCGATCACCAAGCTCTGAGCGGCCAGCTCGGCTGGGTGAGCCGCCACGCCGTACCGAAGGCCTGTATCGGCGCCTGATAGCCGGCCCCCGATAGCCTGCCTGTGGCCGGCCCCATGGCCGCCGCAGCCGGAGCTCCCGATCTTCGCCGCTGACCGGCCGCGCGCCCGGTGGATTGCCCGAGTGGGGGGCGGGTGTTAGCTTTTGCCGAGCCGCGGGGGCAGTCTGGCCGTTCACGCGCCCGGGCGGCGGCCCCCAGGGTGAGGCGCCCCCGATGTCACGCGAGCACCACATCCCCCTGTTCCTCTGGGTCGCCACCGCGGCCCTGGCGCACTTGGTGTGGGGTGGCGGCGCGAACCAGGCAGCCAAGCTGATTGAAGCCCAGCTCGACGTCACGCGCTTCGCGCACCAGGTGGACGGCTTCTTCGGCGCGGGGGCGGGCGGCGACGACGAGCTCGAGATCACCCTGCTCGATCCCGTGGAGCCCACCCCGAGCCCGGACCCCGACGCCGAGGTGGATGACACGCCCGATCCAGACGCGGAGGAGGCACCAACCGAGCGTGATCCCAAGCGCCCAGACAAGGCCAAGCCCACCCCCGAGCCTGATCCGGAGCCCAAGCCTCCGAAGCCGAAGCCCGTCGTGAAGCAGGCGGCGGAGCCCAAGCCGGAGGAGGAGAAGCCGAAGGCGCCCGAGGAGGCGCCGCTGGAGCTGCCCAAGCCGCGCCAACGCGTCGCCGTGCAGCAGCACCAGGAGGAAGACGAAGAGGACGAGAACGCCGACGCGGAGTTCATCGCGGAGAAGGCGCGCAAGGTGAAAGACCAGTCCCAGGCGCGCATCACCGCCACCGACCGCAACGAGGCGGACCCCAATCCGGGTGGAAATCACACCAGCGCCGCCGACAACCCCGGCAACGCCGACCAAACCTCGGTGAAGCAGTCGGAGGACGCCCCCGGCGAGATGGCGCAGGCGCCGAACGATCGCGCGACGACACCGAAGCCTGGCGAGTCGCAGGGGGCCGCGCCGCGCGCTGCGGGTGAAGGCCGTGACCTGACCGCCAAGCGCCAGGCCGATGACGAGCAGCGCCCCGGGAAGGCGCAGGGCGAGGAAAAATCGAAGAGCCGCTCCGAGCGCGCGAGCGAGAAGACGCCGGAGCAGCGCGGCTCGAAGGCAGTGGTCGGGGCGCCTGACATGACCAGCGGTCAGAGCGGGGACGAGCAGGTCGCGCCGGGGAGCAAGCCCAAGCTCGCCAAGCGCGGTAAACGCGCGCGGCCCAAGCGGCTCCCGCCGGTGAAGAGCAAGAGCCGCCTGCTCGGCTTCGGCGCCGGGGGCACCACCAAAGACGGCGTGAACCTGAACCTGCACCAGGAGATGGCGGCGGACATGCTCGGGCGCGGCGAGCTCGATCGCCTGCGGCGGCTCGACGGTGAGCGGCGCCGCAGCACGCACCGCGGCTCGTGGAAGAGCGTCGGCATGGAGCGCTGGCGTCCGGCGATCGAGAACTACGTGGCCAAGGTGAAGCCCGGCAACCAGACGGCGCTGAACACCGCGCGCGTGCCCTTCGCCCGCTACCTGAACGAGATCCACAACCGGCTCCACCCGGTGTTCGCCGACTCGTTCTTGGGGTCGCTGTCGCGGCTCCCCGGCGACCACGCCATGAATAAGTCAGATCTCCGTACTAACTTGGAGATCATCCTGAGCAGCAGCGACGGCCGCCTGGTGGACATGGGCGTCACGCGCTCGAGCGGGGTCACCGCCTTCGACGTCGCCGCGCTGGAGTCGGTGAAGCGCGCGCAACCGTTCGGCGCGCCCCCCAAGGCCATCATCTCCCCTGACGGCAACGTGTACCTGCACTGGGAGTTCTATCGTGACCCCTGGTATGCCTGCTCCACCTACTTCGCGCGTCCCTACATCCTCAAGGCGGCGCCGGACAGCCGCCCACCGGACATCGACGCGCCGAAGTTCGGTCCCCGCGAGGACGCGACCGGCTTCTTCGAGCTCTTCCCGAGGCGCCAGCGGGCGCTGAACGACGGGCTGTTCGGCTTCTTCTTCGACGCCTCGCCGGCTCATCCCCATGACCATGCGCACCACGACCACGCGCACCATGACCACTCCCACCACGGTCACGCGCACCACGACCGTTCCCACCACGGTCACGGCCACCCAGAGGATCACGCGGCGGAGTGAGCATCCTCACTTGCTTGTTCTGGAGCGCCCACTAGCGTTGCGCTGTGAGCGACCAGGGCCCCCCGCTTCACTCGCCGGCCAGCGCCGGGGACGACGTCCGCGCGGATGACGATCCAGCCGCTGAGGCGCTCCCTCGAGGTGACGGAGCGCCAGGCGCGCCAGGCGACCCAGAGTCATCATTCGAGGCGCCCGACGCGCAGCCATTCGACGTACCCGGCGGCGCCGAGCCGCCCCGCGCGACACCGGACGCAGCCGCCGATATCCCTGAGGCGCCCGAGTCAGCGCTCGTCAGCCCGCCTCTCGTCCCCCCAGGGAGCTCGCTCTGCATGCTGGTGGCGGCCCTGGTGCTCATCGCCAGCCTCGTCGGGAAGCTGCTCGCGCCCGCCCTGCCCGGCGTGCGCGCCCACTTCGAGCGGTGGATCAGCCTGACGGAGACCACCGCGGCGGTCACGAGCCAAGGCGCCCTCGTCGCGGGCGCGGTCGCTACGGGGATCCTCCTGATCACCACCCTGCGCATCAGCAGCCTGAGCGTCTTCCATCGGCTGACCACCGCCGTGCTCGGCGCCGGCGTGCTCACCGTGCTCGCCAGCGCCTACCAGTACCGTATCCGCGCGGAATCGCTGCTGCTGGTGGCGATCGCCACCTCGCTGCTCGGCGTCTGGGCCAGCCACCGCGCAGCGGAGAACCCGCAGACGCGCGGCGCGGCGCTGGTCGTGCTCGCGGCGTCGCTGTCCAGCATCATCCAGGTCGTCGGGCGCGCCTTGGCGGGGTACGCCTCGGACAACGCGCTGCCGTCGCTGTTCGACGGCGCGCGGTCGCTCGCGACGCTGGGCCTCGCGGTCGATGTCCTGGCGCTCACGATCGCCTGCCTGTGGCTCGCGCTGCCCTCGCCGCGGCGCGGCGCGGTGCCGCTCGCGCTGGCGGCGCTGGCGGCGACCGTCGTGATCCTGGCGAGCCTCTCGGGCAGCAAGCCTGACGCCAGCCTGTTCGAGGTGATCTCCAGCCGAGTGACGGCGCAGCTCGCCACCCACCCAGCGCCCTGGCTGCCCGGCGCGCTCCGGGCGTGGGTCGTGCTCTTCGGCTTCGGGGTGGTGGGGGCGGTGCTGCTCTCGCCCGGCTGGCGGCGGCTCACCGCCGTCGTCATCGCCCTGGCGCTGCTCGCCCGCGGCGCCGCGGACACGCCCATCTACGCGCTCAGCCTGCTGCTCGCCGCGCTGCTCGCGCCGCTCGCCGCCCTGATGCGCGGCGGCCACCAGGCAGACGAGGTCCCCGTCAGCCGGGCGCCCAATAGCCTGCCGCCGGCTCCAGGCGCCGACGCGGTTCGTTAGCCACACTGACCCAGCGTCAGGTCCCCTCGGTGGCTGCCTGAACAGCCATGGTCAGTGATCCTGTTCGTGCGGTTTCAAGCGGCGCCAGGACGCAGCGCCGCTCGAACGCGGTGCCGTCCAACCCCCAACCCAACTCCCATACCAATAGTCAGGAATCCTGTGGACTAAAGCTCCGCCCAGCGCACCCGCAGCGGACCAAGCTCCACCAGCGCACCTGCCGTGGACCAAGCTCCGCTCAACGCGCCCGCAATCGTCAGCCTAACTACTCACGCTTCAGCGACAGCACGTAGGTGGTCACCGCGCGGATGTCCTCGTCGCTCATCACACCGCCAAAACCGCTCATTTGACCCTTCCCCACGCGCACCACCTGCTGGATGCCCGCTTCGCCCAGCTGCTGGTGGAGCGCGGGATCGGTGAGGTCACGCGGCGGCGTGGTGAACCCCAAGCGGGCGGTGGTGCCGCGCCCGTCTCCCCCGTGGCACCCCGCGCAGGTGCGCAGGAAGATCCCCTGACCGCGCTCGAGCGGCGTCTTTTCCCGCCGCTGGCAACCACCCAGCGGCGGCATCAGCGCGACACCGAGCGCCCCCAGTAGGGATGCGCGCAGCAGCCAGCGCGCCAGCCGCTCAGCGCCACCCCCATCAGCGCCACCGCGCCGTGAAGCAGCGCTCAGCGCACCGCGCCTCACGACACCGCGCCGCTCAGACACAGCCCGTCAGAGCCACGCCACGAGCGCCACGTAGAGCACCACGAGGTAAGGCATCGAGAGGAAGAACAGGCGCCGCGCCCACTGGGCCGTCGGCTGCGTGCGCGCACCGAACGACGCGTAGGCCACGAAGGCGAGCCCGCTCACCGCCGCCACGATGAAGTACCCCCAGCCCACGCGCCCGAGCACCGTGGGCAACAGCGACACCCCGAGCAAGAGCAGCGAGTGCCACACGATGAAGCGCCGCGCGCCACCCACCCCGCGCTGCACCGCCACCACCTTGAGCCCAGCGCGCGCGTACTCTTCACGGCGGAACACCGTGATCGCCCCGAAGTGCGGCAGCTGCCACACCAGCAAGATGGCGAAGAGCAAGAGCCCCTCGATGCCGAGCTCCCCCGTCACCGCGGTGTAGCCGATGAGCGGCGGCATCGCGCCCGGCACCGCCCCGATGTGCAGCGCGTAGTCAGTCACCCGCTTCAGCGGCGTGTAGACAGCCACGTAGACGACCAGCGCCAGCGCCGCCAAGAGGCCGCTCACCGGGCTCACCCCGAAGGTGAGCAGGGGCAAGCTGAGCGCGCCCAGCAAGAGCCCGAAGCGCAGCGCCAGCGCCGGTGACACGCGCCCCGAAGGCAGCGGGCGACTCGCGGTGCGCGACATGAGCGCGTCCACGTCGCGCTCCAGGTACATATTCAGCGCGTTCGCCGAGCCCACCACCAGCACGGTGCCGATGAGCCCCAGCATGAGCCGCGACCAGTCCACCGCGCGCGGCGCCGCGAGCGCACCGCAGGCGGCCGTCACCATCACGAGCCGCGTGACCCCCGGCTTCATCAGCTCGAACAGCGCCCGCAGGCCCTGGGCCGTGAGCCACGAGGGGTAGTGCAGGTCGTGCGACCGGTCGCCGGGCGAGCCCGCGACGGACGAGGCGTGAATGACGTGGGGCATCGCTGCGCCTCAGCTCTCTTCTTCTTCCTCTTGCTTCCGCTTGCTGGAGCTCACCTTGGAGCCCTCCGTCAGCTGCTTCGGCTCTTTCTTCGCCTTCTTGGAGCTCGGCTCCTCGTCGTCGTCGCCGCTGATCCCCTTCTTGAAGTTGCGGATCCCCTCGCCCAGCCCCTTCCCGATGTCGCCCAGACGGCTCGCGCCGAACAGGATCAAGATGATCAGGGCAACCAACAGGATCTGCAGCGGAGAGATGGCCATAAGACTCCAGCCCGCGCGGCTGGCGGGCAGGGCTTCAGTATCACTGGCTCCGCGGCTGAGCAATCGGGCGCCGCCGCGGGTTGGAGAGCGACGTGCGGCGTATTGACGCTGCGGCACGAGGGACGAACAGCGCGAGCAGGGGGAGGCCCAACGCGAGCCCCACGAGGGCCGCGTAAACGAGGTTGGAGCCTGCTGCGCCATCGAGTCGTTGCAGCAAGCCGAGGCCCAACACGGCGCTCGCGGCCATCCCCACCACCGCGTGACCCGCGCGCCCCGCCGCCGCGAAGCGGAGCCACACCGCGCCCACGCCCACCGCGCACGCGAGCCACAGCGCCCGCGCGAGACCCCGCTCACGACCCGCTGGCGCCGGGAGACCTCGCACGCTCACCCGCGTTGCCTCGACCTGCAGCAGAGCCCCCGCCCGCACCATCAGCCGCCCCTCGCCCAGCTCCACCCGCCTTCCATCGGCGCTCACCTCGAACGACCGCGCGGCGAACCACACCGGCCGCCCCGGCGCGCGACCCACCAACCACCCCGACTCGCAGTGATGCACGAGCCCCGCCCCCGGCACCCGCGCGATCGGGCCCTCGCCACAACCCGCGCGCGCCTGCTCCACCAGCCCACTCAGCGCGCGCCCCGGCGCCGTCTCCACCGGCCCACTGAGCCAGACGGCCGCCACCAAGAGCGGCGCGGCGAGCGAGGTCAGTAAGAGTCCCTGCCCAAGTACCCAGCGCGCCGGATGCACCCCGAGCGCCGCCAACGCGAGCAGCTCCCCGCGCTCCGCCGCCCAGCGCCAGCCCAGCGCGCAGCCGAGCGGCGCGCCCACCCACACCGCCACCTCCAGCGTGGCCGCCAACACCAGCCGCGCGAAGGGCCACACCACGCCGAGCGGCACGTCCTCCGCGAACACCCACGGCATCACCCGCACCCACCCCGCCAAGCACCCCAGCGCCAGCACGGCGAGCAGCCCTTTGAGCGCCCACTTCAGGCTCCGCAACGCCAGCGCGCTCATCCGGCCCACCGTCCGGTAAGCACCCGCGCGGGCGCCGAGCGCGAAGCCAAACCTAGCCGATGACCGGCCCACTGACCGAGCCGTCCGCTCGCCTCGACGGGTGCTCCAACCCGCGCCGCCAACGCGATCGCCGGCCTTGCCAGGATTTTTTTGGGGGGTTGGTGTCCATCGTCGTCGCGCCCGGGTCCGCTCACAGCCCGCTCTTCGCCCGCACCACCCGCGCTAACAATCGGCGGGCGCTGTGGTACGCTGCGGCGGCCTCGGGCGGTGCCACTCACCGCCCTCGCCTCGAGCGACCGCGTCGTTCGGGGCGCTCTCGAGGCCGGAGGGATCATGCGCTTCACACTCGACACTCACTCTCGCTGGCTCGCCGCGGCTGGCACCGCCCTGTTGCTCTCGGTCAGCGCGCCCGCGCGGGCACAGTCCACCGAGGTGTCTCCGACGGGTAAGGGGATCACCGGGGGCGCGCTGCTCGGCGCCGAAGCGGTGATGCTGGTCGAGGCGGCGTTCAAGGTGAAGCCAGCTTGGGCGTACATCGTGGGCGGCCTCGCGGGTGGGGTCGGCGGTGGGGTGGGCGGTTACTTCGCCGAGCAGGGCGGCGACGCCAAGCTATCACTCTACCTGCTCGCCGGGGGCATGGCGCTGGCGATCCCGACGACGGTCGCGGTGCTCAGCGCGTCGGCGTACGAGCCTCCGCTCGACTACACCGAAGATCGCGGCCCTGTCGATGAGCCCGTCGCCGATCCGGCGGCGCCGAGCGCCAAGGCTCCCGAGGCCAAGCCCCGCCAGCGTGTGGCGAGGCGTGCGCCAGTTGCGGTGCCCCAGCTGGCCCCGCCGCCTGCCCTCGTCGGCGTCGCGGAGGGCAGCCTCGCGCTCAGCCTGCCAGCGGTCGAGGTGCGCGACGTCTTCAGTCAGACCGAGCTGCACAAGTTCGGGCTCAAGCAAGAGACCGAGGTGCGGGTCCCGGTGCTCAGCTACACGTTCTAGCGACTCGCTACGGCGCACGCCCCCACGGCGCGCGCAGCGCCGAGATGCCGGCAAGTGCCAAGCAAGCGCTGCGCTGAGATACTGGTGGAAACACTTCGGGCATCCGAGGTGACGCCCGTCGTGGCGACGTGGGCGCCGGTGAGCCGTGGTGAGCGTGGCACCCACGTCGACCCACATCCGCTCACGCGTCGGCGAGCGGTGGCCGGTGGTCTCAAACCCGCCCCACTCCCTGCGACTGCAGCGGACGGGGCGCCATCAGGGGCTTTGCCATTCGTAGCGAGACCCAGCTACTCTGTTGCTCTCCGCCCCGCGCCGCCCAGGCAGCGCACCCGAGGCGGAACAAGGCTCATGGTACAGGCTAAACCCCCGCGCCGCTCGGACGATCCCTCCCTGAACAAGGTCATCGCCGGCCGCTACCGACTGGAGGCGCGCATCGGCGAGGGCGGGATGGGGATCGTCTACCGCGCGCGCCACGTGCTCATCGATCGCGTGGTGGCGGTGAAGCTGATCCGGCCCGATCTCCGCGGTGAGACGCACCTGCGCGCCTGGATGCTGCGCGAGGCGCGCGCCGCCAATCGCGTCGACCACGCGCACATCATCGACATCCACGACATCGGGGAGACGGACGAGGGCGAGCTCTACCTGGTGATGGAGTACCTGGTGGGCACGCCGCTCAGCGCCGAGATTGGGCGCGGCCCGATGCCGATCCAACGCGGCGTCGACATCATCGAGCAGATGGGCGCGGCGCTCGCGCGCGCGCATGACCTGGGCGTGGTGCACCGCGACCTGAAGAGCGACAACATCTTGCTCACGGCGCGCGGCGGGCGGCGTGACTTCGTGAAGATCTTGGACTTCGGGCTAGCGGCGCTGGCGCACGACCCGCGCCTCGCGCCGAAGGGCGCCGTGTTCGGCACGCCGGAATACATGTCCCCCGAGCAGGCGCGGGGCGAGCAAGCAGGGCCACAGTCCGATCTGTACGCGCTCGGCGTGCTCTTCTTCGAGATGCTGACAGGGCACCTGCCTTTCCGCTCGAGCGACCGCGACACCTTGCTCGAGATGCAGCGCAAATCGCCGCCGCCGCGTCCCACCAGCCTCCGCAAAGACTGCCACCCCGTCGCCGAGCGGATCGTGCTGCGGCTGCTCGAGAAAGATCCTCGCAAGCGCTACCGCGATGGGCACCACCTGCTGGAGGAGCTCAAGGCGCTGCAGCGCTCGCTCCCCTCCCAAGGCTGGGAGAAGGAGAGCAGCGTCGCCCCCGTGGCGCCCCCGCCGCCTCCCCCGCCGCGCTCACCGGGCGTCACGGAGTGGGCCAGCCGCGCCGGGCTGTTCTCCCGCATGATCGCGCGGGCGTACCCTTCGAGCAACGCGCCCCAAGAGGTGCTGGAGAGCGCCGCGCGGCTGTGGGACACCGCCGCCCGCGCCAACGGGCTGGAGGGGGAGATCGCCAGCCACACCCGCAAGCTCGAGGCGCTCGAGCGGCGCGGGCGCGCGCTGCGCGCCGAGATCGGTCGTAAGGTGGAGGAGCTGGCGCAAGAGGAGTCGCGCGCGCTGCGCGACGCGGCGGCCTTCGCCGAGGAGGAGGAGCTGGCGCGCGGTGAGCTCACCCGCACCGAGCGCGCGGCGGCCGAAGCGCTCACGCTAGCGGACACCGCCGAGCGCGCGGGGCGCGGCACCCGCGCCATCTATGAGCACGCCGGCGCGGGGCGCGCGATGGTGGAGGCCAAGGCGGAGTGGCTCGGCACCCGGCGCGCCAAGCGCGAGGCGAAGGAGGCCACCGCCAAGGATCTGCGCCGTCAGATCGAGGAGCTGCGCGAGCAGCTCGCGCGCTACGCCGAGGCGCTCGAGGAAGATCTGGCGCAGGGGCGCGAGAAGGTGGCCGCGCGAGCGCGCGAAGGGCTCCGCTACGAGAAGGCCTTCATCGAGAACAGCAACCTGCTGATCGCGCACCTGAAGGGCAAGCCGGAGTGCCGTGATCTGCTGAACGAGCTGGTGGCGCCTCAAGAAGGCGAGCCCAAGCCGCGCAGCTCCTGAGCCCACCGAGGTGGGCGCACCGCGCGGCGCGCCGTCAGGTGGTCCGCAGGGCGGGCGCAGTGACGCCCCATGGGGAGTGGCTGCACCCACTGCTCGTCAGCTTCAGTGACTGCTTCAGCCGGGCAGCTTGGTCGCCAGGAAGGCGCGCAGCTTCACCAGGTTCTTCTCGTCGCGGGCGAAGCTGGGGGCCTCATAGCTCTCCGCCCAGGCCTTCGCCTCACTGACGAAGGCATCCCGCAGCCCGGCGTCGCCCAGCACGTCGTCCACCGTGCGCCCGCGCGCCGCCACCTGTGAGAGCCCCCCCACGTAGCTGTCGAGGCGCGCGAAGTCCTCCTCCAGGAAGGCCTCGATCAGCTCGGCGTCCGCCGCCAGCCGCGTGAGCACGTCGCTCGCGGCGCCCCCACCCAGCTCAGCCAGGGCGCGCCGCGCCGCCACGCGCACGACGAACACGTCGTCGATGAAGCCCAGCTCCGCGATCCCGTCAGGGATCAGGTCCAGTGACTTGAACAGGTAGTTGACGCCGCCCGCGACCCAACGGCGCGCACCCAGCTCCAGCTGCTCGTCCGTGAGCAGCTCCACGAGGGCGCCGATGTCACTGCCCAACCCCTTGAGCCACTCTGGAAACGCCTCGAGGCAGCGCGCATTCAAATCACTCATGTCACTCCGCTCCTGTCTTCATCGACACCCGCCGAGCGGGGCACTCCCTCCTACCTCAGCTCGCCGCACGGCGAAATACTCTAGGCACCGCGCAGCGCGGTGCCGTCCAACCCCCAATCCCCGATCCCCGATCCCCGATCCCCGATCCCCGATCCCCGATCCCCGATCCCCGATCCATCGAGGCGGATGACGAGGCGCCCGGCTCAGTCCAGCAAGAAGCCGATCAGCACGCCCACCACCAGGCAGACGGCGGACATCAGCAGCGCGACCACGAACGGCACCTGGAGCGGCACCGGGCTCCGCGGCGTCACCACCATCACCTCCGGTGGGCGCACGTCGTGATAACCGGACAGCGCCGGGTTGTCGGCTGAGATCCGGGTGTTGGTGGTGGGGAGGTGGGGCGTCATCGGAGGTGGCGGTGCGCTCGGCACCACGATGGCTCCGGGTGAGGGAGGCGTGCTCTGGTGGACCGCCGTCGGGAACGGCGCGCCCGCGTGAGGCGCGGCCTGGGTGGGCACGGCGCCTTCAGTGGCGCCCCCCGTCGTCAGCGCGTTCAGCGCCCGCAGCATCTCCACCGCGCTCTGGAAGCGCTCGCTCGGCTCCTTCGCCAGGGCGCGCTGCATGAAGGCATCCCATCCGGAGAGCTCGGGGACGTAGCGTGAAGGCGGCGCTGCGTCCTCCGTCAGCGCAGCTGTCATCCTCGCGAACTCCGTGGGCGCCCCGAACGCCTGACGCCCCGTCACGAGCTCATACAAGATCACCCCCACCGCCCACAGATCCGAGCGAAGGTCGCTGTCCTTCACGTTCTTGATCTGCTCGGGGCTCATGTAGCCCGGGGTGCCGAGCATCATGCCCGTCTTCGTCTTGCGGCTCATGCCGCCAGCGGCGTCCATCACCCGCGCCAGGCCCAGGTCGAGCAGCTTCACCTGCTCCTCCCCGGCTGGCCCCGTGATCACGAACACGTTGTCCGGCTTCACGTCACGGTGGATGACGCCCGCGTCATGCACGGAGGCCAGCGCGAGCAGCAGCTGACGCATCAGCTCCAGCGCCCTTTCCGCGGGGATACGACCCGCGCGCATCAGCTGGCTGAGCGGCTGCCCCACCAGGAGCTCCATCACCAGGTAAGGCGTGCCGTCCTCCGCGCGCGCCGCCTCGAACACCCGCACGATGCCGGGGTGGTCCAAGCGCGAGGCCGCCTCCGCCTCACTCAAGAAGCGCGCGACGGTGGCCTCCTCCTCCACGAACTCGTGCTGCAGCAGCTTCACCGCCGAAGCGGCGCCGCCCCGCAGGTGTGACGCCTCATAGACGATGCCGAGCCCCCCTTGGCCGATCACGCGCACCAGCTTCCAGGTCCGCCCAAGGACCGCCCCCACCAGCTCCTGAGGATCCCGCAGGGCAACCATGCGGGCGGTGTATCACGGCTGCCGGGGCTAAGGCGCGCAGTCGAGACAAACGGGCCTTCAGCCTCGAAGCGCCGTTTATTTTTCGACCAGGCGCCTAACGGCAGCAGAAGGTCTGAGCGCCCGCCATCGTCACCTCGCCCTTCGGGCCTCCCGTGGGGGCGCAAGAGCCCTCGAAGGTCGGCGCGAGCCGCCGGATGCTCCAGCCGACGATCGGAACTGGGATCCCATTGAGCTCGGTGCAGCTCGCGCTGTCGATCGTCGTCGAGCCCGCGCTACCGCTGCAGTCAGACGTGTTGAACATGCGGTAGCGCCCGTCGCACGTGGTGTTGGGCGTGTCGCAGCCGCACTCGCAGCCCCTCGCATCAGCGAAGTTCCGATACACCAGCTGCCGGTGCCACCCGCTGGGGCAGGCGTGCTCGCCGGCGCGGGTGATGCACGCGAAGCCCTCGTACTCCACCGCGGGTGACGGCGCGCAGGCCTTGCCATCGCTGCAGCCCTTCCCAGAGGGGCCGCCGCCGCACACGTCCAACATCTCGCTGACGGGGTCCGTCACGATCTGAGCGCCGCCGCCCGGCGCGCAGGAGCCAGCCTCCGTGACGGTGGAGGCCCCGAGGTAACAGGAGCCCCCCGTGCTGCTCCCCGTGTTGTAGCAGCTGTTGTTCGCGAGCCCGTCCGTCCAGGGCACGGCGTTGGTGCAGGTGCGGTTGCTCCGGGCGCAGTGGATGGGCGTGTTGCAAGCGGCGCCCGTGATATCGCCGCAGGTGCAGGGCTCGCACTCCGCGGGCTTCGGGCCGCTGTAGTACCGTGTGGGTGGCTGACCGTCAGCACAGGGGACGAGAGGCTCGCTGGGATCGTACTTCGCGTGATGGCGCACCCAGAAGTGGCCCACCCAGTCCGTTGGGATGGGCTCCAGGCAGCGGAAGCCCGCGCAGTCCACCGCGTCCGCGCAGTCGATGAGCCCGTCGCCGTCGTCATCGACGCCATTGGTGCAGTCCTCCACCACACCCGTGCCGCCGGCGCCCGCAGCGCCGCTCACACCGCCGACGCCCGCAGAGCCGCCCACGCCGCCAGCCCCCGCAGCGCCGCTCACACCCGCCGAGCCGCCCACGCCGCCCGCGCCAGCGACCGCGCTACCGCCCGCGCCGCTGCCAGCCACGCCGCTGCCCCCGCTGCCAGCCAGCCCGCCATGGCCGCTCACACCGCCGTGACCACTCACCCCACTGCCACCATGGCCCGAGAACCCAGCGTCAGGCGAGAGGCCCGCGCCGTCGCGATCCAGGGTGCAGCCAGCGGCCGCGAGGACGAGCGCGCCGACAGGGAAGATGCGAGTGAGGTTCATGGGGAGATCGGTAAGCCGCTTCAGCCTGCACTCTAACAGCAGGGATCTCCCGGTCAACGCGCTGCGTAACGAGCGGGAGCGCGAGTCGCTCCGGCAGCGCGGCAGGAGCGCGCAGCCTCAGGCTCACGGCGCTCGGTCACGCGGTGGTCACGCCGTGATGACGCCGCGATGACACTGCGACGCGATGCTGCGACGCCGCAGCCACCACGGCCACAGCACCACGTGCCGCCGCCCAGATGCTGATGGACGCGCGGCGCCGCCCAACCATCACGGCCCGCCGTGCTCTTCCGTGCACTCGCAGCCCGCGCCCGACACGCGCCGCGCGGCGCGGGCCGTGCGCTCGTTCGCCCGCGCGCACGCCTCACTCGTCGTCCCCGCCAGCTCACAGATCTTCTGCGCCGAGCGGCGCATCCCCTGAAGCGCCCGACAGCCCGTCTCACAGCTGCTCTCGCGCGCCTTCCCCTCGGGCGCAGGGGGCGACATCGGCGCCGCCGTCCCCGCGCTCGGCGCTCCCTGCTCGGCCCCTCGGCCCGCGTCGCTGTCCTCCCCTCCCACCGCCCCCGGCTCACTGGGCGCCGCCTGCTCGAGCGCTGGCGCAGTGCTCGCGAGCCCCGCACCGGACCATCGCTCGAGCGCCGCCTCGTGCTCCGCGAGCTCGCGCTCCAGCGACTCGACCGAGCTGCCCGGCGCCTCGTAGAGCGGCGACCCCGCGGGCGGCGGCGCGCTGCCACCACAACCTGCCAAGCACGCGCACCCCAGCCACGCGGCGAGCCGCCACCCAGGCTTTGCCATCATGCGTCAAGCATACACCGAGTGGGTTTGACGCGGCGCTCCGAACCCACACGCCGCCTCGAGGGCGACGAAAACCAGCCGATACGGCGCGATGACCGGTAAGCCAACCGACCTATTCGTGCGACGCTTCGCGTGACTCCCGGCAGCGCCGCCAGGTGCGCGCCGCGTTTCGCGTTGAACTGGCGTGAGCGCATCTGGCAGAGTCCCCCGCGCCATGATCACCTACATCGACGGCAAGTACGTGGACGACGCCGACGCGACCGTCAGCGTCCGCTCCAAGGCCTTGAACTACGGCCTCGGCTGCTTCGGCGGCGTGCGAGGCTACCTCGGCGATGACGGGCAGCAGGTCCATGTGTTCCGTCTGGACGCGCACATCAAGCGCCTGCGAGACGCCGCGAACGTCCTCTACCTGAAGCTCCCGGAGGACAGCGCCAGCATCCTGCTCGAGGTGCTGAAGCGGAATGAAATCCACCAGGATATTTACCTGCGGCCGCTGCTCATCCACAACTCCACCCAGCTCACCCCGGTGCTGCTGGAGGACGACACCAGCTTCATCGTGTACGCGCTGCCGCTCCAGCGCTACATCGACAAAGACGCCATCGACGTGTGCATCTCCTCTTGGCGGCGGGTGCGTGACAACGCCATCCCCTCACGCCTGAAGCCCACCGGCGGCTACCTGAACAGCGCGCTCGCGCGGCGCGAGGCCAAGAACAACGGCTACGACGAGGCTATTTTCCTCACGGAATCTGGCATGGTGAGCGAGGGCAGCGCCGAGCACATCTTCATCGTGCGGGACGGCGTGCTGTACAGCCCGCCCAGCACGGAGGACAACCTCGACGGCATCACGCGCCGCAGCCTGATCACGCTGGTCACGGAGGATCTGGGGCTCCCGTTCCAGGAGCGCGGCATCGGGCGCACGGAGCTCTACTTCGCGGATGAGGTGTTCTTGGTGGGCACCGGCGCCCAGGTCACCCCAGTGAACAGCGTGGACCGCCGTTTGATCGGCGGGGGCGGCATCGGCCCCATCACCGCGCGGGTGCAGAAGCACTACCTCGACGTGTGCCGCGGCCGGGTGGAGCACCGCATGAGCTGGCTCACCCCGGTTTGGTGAGCTGCCCGTCTCTCCGCGAGAGCTGGCTCTCTGCGTCGCTGGGTGCTGCTTGCAGCGGCAGCACCACTCCGGCTTAGTCAGCTGCCCTCCCTTTACGTTTTTTTGGGGGGTTGGACGGCACCGCCTCACAGCGCGCCGAGAGGCGCGCGCTCATGGCGCTTTCAAGACGCCGACTCCGGCCGCTCCGTGAACAACGACACGCGGGCGAGGCGCGACAGCTCCCGGAGGTGACGCTCGCTCGCTCGCGCGTCGCTCACCTCCCCCGAGAGCGCGCGGCTCGTCAGCGGTAGGCTGCCCAGGGTGGCGATCGTCAGCGTCACCATGTGCAGCACGTAAGACTCTGGATCCACCTCGGGTCGCACCTCGCCCGTCTGCTGCCCCTTGCGCACGTACTCCGCCACCAAGAGCACCCAGGGCCGCAGGTTGTCGAGCATGAGCCGCTGCATCTCCGCCGGGCGATCCATCAGCTCACGCATCACCAGCCGGGCGCGGTCTGGATCCTCGCGGAAGAAGTGCACCAGCTCGCGCAGCAGCGCCTCGAAGCGCCCCTGACCGCTGGTCACCGCCTGGAGCAGCTGCGGCACTGCCTCGCGGAAATGCGCGATCAGGTTGCCCAGCACGGCGCTCCGCAGCGCCTCCTTCGAGGCGTAGTGGTAGAGCAGCGTGGGCTTGCTCATGCCGGCCTCCTCCGCGATGCGCTGAAGCGAGGTGCCGTCGAAGCCGTGACGCGCGAACAGGCGGGTCGCCGCCCGGCGGATCTGCTGCGCGCTGGAGTGCTCTTCGGAGTCCACGCGGCTCTCTACCGTCCGGTCAGGCATGTGGCAACCCAGCGCCGTGAGCCGGTGCCCAACCCCCAAAACCCGATCGAGCCGCGCGGACTGTGGCCATAAACATTGGATATCATTGAATAATTGCCCAGGCCTCCGCCGAGGCGGCTTGACGCAGTGCGAAAAATCCGCTTGCTCTCGCCTGACCGAGTGGTAGAGCGCGGCCTGCTGAGGGGGCGGAGGGAGCCGCTCCGGGAGGAACCATGGGCGTTTCGAATCGACACATCCTGAGTCAAATTCCGGTCATCCAGGCGCTCGGCAAGACGGCGCTGTCCGCGCTGCGTCAGGGCAAGGCGCAGGGCGGGCCCCCCGTGGCGACGCCCGGTCCGCTGATCGAGCGTCAGGTGCCCCCGCTGCCGCCGCAGCTGGTGCGCGACTACATCCGCCACGTGGGAGGGGACCCCAGCGCCTACCGCGGCGCGCTGCCGCCCCACCTGTTCCCTCAGTGGGGCTTCCCGCTGGCGAGCCAGACGCTCGTCAGTGTGCCTTACCCACTGCTGCGGGTGATGAACGGCGGCTGCCGCATCCAGGTGAACGGTCCGCTGCCGAGCGATGAGCCGCTCCAAGTGAGCGCGCACCTCGCGAGCATCGACGACGACGGGCGGCGCGCGGTGCTCGCCCAGCGCGTGGTGACGGGCACCGCCGCACAGCCCGAACAGGTGGTGGCGGACCTGTTCGCCATCGTGCCGCTCGGTGGCAAAAAGAGCAGCGGCAAGCAGGACGGCGGCGCGAAGAACGGCCAGGCGAAGAGCGACACGAACGGCCAGGCGAAGGACGGCGCCAGCCGTGAGCAGCCGAAGAGCAAGGAGCGCCCGCGCGTGCCGAGCGGCGCCCGGGAGATCGCGTACCTTCGCCTCCCTCAGGACGCCGGCCTGGATTTCGCGAAGCTCACCGGCGACTTCAACCCCATCCACTGGGTGCCGGCGTACGCGCGCGCCTCGGGTTTCCGCGGGGTTATTCTTCACGGCTTCTCCACGCTGGCGCGCGCCATCGAGGCGCTGAACCGCGGCGTGTTCGCGGGGCGCCCCAGCGCCCTCCGTGACATCGACGTCCGCTTCACGCGCCCCCTGGTCTTGCCGGCCAAGGTGGGGGTCTACGTGGAGGGTCAATCCGTCTTCGTCGGCGACGCCCCAGGCGGCCCGGCGTACCTGGCTGGCACCTTCAACACCGGAGAGAACCCATGAGCGACATGCTGCTCGAGTTGGCGCAGAACCAAGCCGCGCGGAAATTGATTCAGCGGGTGGGGCTGCCCATCCCCATGCCCGCCACCTTGACGCGCCAGCGCGGCCCCGCGGTGGAGCGGCCGCTCATGGATCGCGCCGTGCTCTTCGGCGGGCAAGGTGAGCTGACCGCCGTCCTGGCGCGCACCCTGGTGCTCGCGGGCGCCTCCCCGTGGCTCGCGGACGCCGCGCTGGAGGGTGCCTTCAAGGACGTGGGTGAGGCCTACGGGCGCTCGCCCGAGCTCGCCCCGACCGATCTCGAGGCCCCGCAGCCTGGCAAGCAGCCGCGCTACGGCGGGATGGTGTTCGACGCCACCGGGATCGACAGCCCCGCGGCGCTCGATCAGCTGTACCTGTTCTTTCACCCTCAGCTCGCGCGGCTCGCGCCCGGGAGCCGCATCGTGGTGCTGGGGCGCACGCCGGAGCACGTGAAGAGCGCCGGGGCCGCCGCGGCTCAGAGCGCGCTCAGCGGCTTCACCCGCAGCCTGGCCAAGGAGTTCGGCAAGCGCGGCGCGAACGCCAACCTGATCTACGTCGAGCCCGGCGCGGAAGATCGCGTGGCGGGGCCGCTTCGCTTCTTGCTCAGCCCCGCCTCCACCTTCATCACGGCGCAGCCGCTGTACGTGAGCGCGAAGGCGCGCTGGGATGGTGAGCTCTCGTGGGTGCGCCCCCTGGCTGGCAAGGTGGCGCTCGTCACCGGGGCGGCGCGCGGCATCGGCGCCGCCACCGCGAGCATCCTGGCGGCCGAGGGCGCCACCGTGGTGTGCCTGGATCGGCTAGAGGACGACGGCCCGGCGAGCCAGGTGGCTCGTCAGGTGGGCGGCTCAGTGCTGCTGGCGGACGTCGCTTCACCCGAAGCGCCGAGCAGCATCGCGCGTCAGCTCGAGGAGCGCCACGGCGGCGTGGACATCGTGATCCACAACGCGGGCGTCACCCGCGACAAGACGCTGGCGCGCATGAAGCAAGCGCACTGGGATCAGGCGATCGACATCAACCTGCGCGCGGTGCACGACATCACCCGTGAGCTGCTAGGGGGCACGCTGCGCGACAACGGCCGCGTGGTGAACCTGTCTTCCATCGCGGGCATCGCCGGCAACGTGGGGCAGACCAACTACGCCGCCTCGAAGAGCGGCGTGGTGGGGCTCACCCAGCACCTGGCGGAGGAGGTCGCGGGTCGCGGCATCACCGTGAACGCCATCGCGCCAGGCTTCATCGAGACCCGGCTCACCGCGGCCATCCCGGTGATGATCCGCGAAGCGGGCCGGCGCATGAGCGCGCTCGGTCAAGGCGGCCTGCCGGAGGACGTCGGGCAGGCGATCCACTTCTTGTGCACTCCAGCGGCTGCCGGGGTCACGGGCAACATCCTTCGAGTGTGTGGCGGCGCCTTGATCGGCGCGTGAGGAGACGAGCATGGCAAGCAAGCGTCGTAGTACGTCGAGCTCACCAGCCGCCGCGCGCCGCGCGGTGGTGGTGGGCGGGCTCCGCACCCCCTTCGTCAAGGCGTTCACCCAGTTCACCCAGCTGGACACCATCGCGCTCGGCGTCGCCGCCACCGGCGGCCTGCTGAAGCGCCTGGAGCTCGCCGCCTCCGAGCTCGATGGCATCGTGTGGGGTGGGGTCATCTTGCCCCCCACCGCGCCCAACATCGCGCGGGAGATCGCGCTGGATCTCAGGCTCCCGCCGCGGGTGGAGGGCATGACGGTGACGCGCGCCTGCGCCTCGGGGCTCCAAGCCATCACCTTGGCCGCGGCGGCGATCGAGCGTGGTGAGGCGGACGTCCTGATCGCCGGTGGCTCGGACTCCACCAGCAACGCGCCCATCACCTTGCCCCCCAAGGTGACCCACAGCCTGGCGCCGCTCGCCCTGGGCAAGCCGACGCCCGGCGACTACCTCGCGGCGCTGAGCCAGCTCACGCCGATCAGTGAGGTCCTCCCGCGCCAACCGAAGATCGCCGAGCGCACCACGGGTGAGGTGATGGGGGAGAGCGCCGAGCGGATGGCGAAGCGCAACGGCATCACGCGGGAGGCGCAAGACGCCTTCGCGGCGCAGTCGCACCACCGCGCCGCAGCGGCGATCGCGAGCGGCCGCTTCGCGGAGGAGGTGGCCGCGGTGGAGACGAAGCGCGGCTGGGTCCACACGGATGGCTTGGTCCGCGCGGACACCAGCGCGGAGAAGCTCTCCAAGCTGCGCCCGGTGTTCGCCAAGGGCGGCACCGTCACGGCGGGCAACGCGAGCCCGCTGACCGACGGCGCCGCCGCCGTGGTGCTGATGAGCGAGGAGCGCGCGAAGAGCCTCGGCTATCAGCCGCTCGCCGCGGTGAAGAGCTGGGCTTACGTCGGGGTGGATCCGGCGGATCAGCTGCTGATGGGGCCGGCCTTGGCCATGCCCAAGGCGCTCGAGCGCGCCGGGCTCACGCTGAAGGACGTCGGCCTCGTCGACATGCACGAGGCCTTCGCGGCGCAGGTGCTCAGCGTGCTCAAGATGCTCGGCAGCGCCGCGTTCGCGCGCGAGTTCTTGGGGCGCGATCAGGCGGTGGGCGAGCTCGCGCCAGAGGACATCAACCTGTTCGGCGGCTCGCTCGCGATTGGGCACCCGTTCGGCGCCACCGGGGCGCGCATGGTGACCACCATCTCGCGCGAGCTCGCCCAGGGCGACCGGGAGCTCGCGCTGCTGGGGATCTGCGCCGCGGGCGGCCTCGGCGCCGCCGCGGTGCTCGAGCGCGTCGCGTGAAGCGGATGCACGGGCGGGTTTGAAACCCGCCCCTACGATCTACGTGTGGTCACGCGACGCGGTCGTCACTGCGACCGCTCGTAACGACCTTCGTCAGTCAGACGACTCAGCCACACACTGCGTCGTTGCGCCTACCCGTCCAACCCCGCTCCCACCCTAAAAATTCCCGTAAGGAAATTGATGACTTCCGTTCGTCAGTAAAACTGATCAGCCGTCGAGGATTTGGCGCACTTTGTTCAAGAGCGCGGCGGCGGAGAACGGCTTCTGCAGCAGGGCGTCGCCGGCGCCCTTGAGCCCCAGCCCCACGTTGGGGTGGTCGAGGTAGCCCGAGGTGTAGAGCACCCGGAGCTTCGGCGCTTGATTGCGCAGCTGCGAAGCGAGCTCCGGACCGCTCATGCCCGGCATCACCACGTCGGTGATGAGCAGCGCCACCTCAGCCGGCGCCTCACGGTAGCGCTCGATCGCGGCGTCACCCCCGTCCGCCTCCATCACCTGGTAGCCGGCTTGCGCCAGCACCTCGCGCAGCGTGAGCCGCACGTCGGCGTCGTCGTCCACCAAGAGCACCCGCTCGCCACCCCCGCGCGCCCCGAGCAGCGGCGCCGTGGGCTCCGCGAGCACCGGGACCTCCTCCGCCTTGGGGAACCACAGGAAGAACGCGCTGCCGACATCGACCTGGCTCTCCACCCGGATCCGCCCGCCGCTCTGCTCGACGATGCCGTACACCGTGGAGAGCCCGAGCCCCGTCCCCTCCCCCGCCGCCTTGGTGGTGAAGAAGGGCTCGAACAGGTGACTGAGCGTCTCCTCGTCCATGCCCACGCCTTGATCGCGCACCGACAGGCGCACGGCGCTCGCCCACGGCGCGTCGAGCTCCGCGCGCTGGGCGTCGCTGAGCGTCACCTCGGTCGTCTCCACGCTGACCACGCCGCCGCGCGCCATCGCGTCGCGCGCGTTCAGCACCAGGTTCAGGAGCACCTGCTCCAGGCGCGTCGCGTCCGCCACGACCGAGAGCGGCGTCTCCGACAGCTGGAAGGAGAGCCGCACGTCGCGGCGCATGAGCCGACTGAGTAGGCCATGCATCCCCGCCACCACCTGGTTCAAATCCAGCAGGCGCGGGGACAACACCTGGCGCCGACAGAAGGCCAAGAGCTGCTGCGTCAACGCCGAGCCCCGCCCCGTGAGCGCCTCCAGCTCCAGCAGGTGACCCTCCACCGAGCGGCCCTGGGTCAAATCCACGCGGATGAGCGCGGTGAGCATGTCGAAGGCGGTGAGCAGGTTGTTCAAGTCGTGCGCCACACCCCCCGCCATGCGCCCGAGCGCGTCCATGCGCTGCGAGTGCGCGAGCTGGTTCGCGAGATCGGTGCGCTCCGTGATGTCGCAGATGATCGAGTGGACCGCCTCGCGCCCCGCGTGCTGCACCGGCCCCGCGTACACCTGCACGTCGCGGACCTCGCCGCTCGCCAGGCGGTGCTTGAACTCGAAGTAAGAGCGGCGCTTCGTCCGCGCCGCTGACAACTCGCGAGCCACCAGCTCCTCCGGCAGCTGGTTCAAGTCCATCACGCGCAGCCGCTCGAGCTCCGCCTGGCTGTACCCGTAGAACGCCACCGCCGCGGGGTTGGCCTCGAGGATGCGGCCCGTCTCCGAGTCGATCAAGAGCTGGACAGCTGCGCTGCCTACGAAGCTATCGTGGACCCGCCGCGTGAGCTCCGTGACCTGGCGCTCGAGCTCCTCGACGCGCGTCGGCGGCGCGACCGCCGCCTCCTCGAGCCCGGAGTGCACCCCCGCCTCTCCCCGTCGTTCGTCGCCCGCCACGCCGCCAGCATATCGCGCGGGCGCCTCCACAAGTCGAAGTTTCACCGTCGAAAACCTCGGTCCGTCGCCCGCTGGGTCGAGGCCCCCGCAGGATGAGGCCCAGCGCCGAAAGGACGGGCACCCGCCCGTCAGGGGAGCAGCCCGCTCAAGGCCCGCTCTTGATGCGGATGGGGAGCAGCATCGCCTCCTCCGCCGAGGCTGGCTCGTAGAGCATCGCGTACGCAGCGCGGCTCGCCAGCACCCGCTTCATGTAGCGGCGCGTCTCGGTGAAGGGGATCGCCTCCACCCACAGGTCGAAATCCAGGTTGGGGCGCTCCCGGAGCCAGCGCCGCGGCCGACCCGGGCCGGCGTTGTACCCAGGGATCGCCATCAGCGGGTGATCGGGGAACGTCTTCAGCAGATCGGCCAAGGCGCGGCTCCCGAGGGTGATGCTGATGTTGGGGCGCTTGAGGGCCGCCGGGGTGTGGGGCAGGCCCTTGGCGTACAGCTTGGCAGTGGGGACGATGACCTGCATCAGGCCGTAGGCGGCGGCGGGGCTCTCCGCATCTGGATCGAACGCCGACTCCTCACGCATCACGGCGTACACCAGGCTCTCCGGCACGCCGGTGGCGCGGGCGTGCTGCTTCACCAGCGCGTGATAGGGGCGCGGGAAGGCGATCTCCCAGGGCTGGATCCAGTCGCCCGCGGGCCAACGCTCGGGCCAGTCCGTGAGGAGCCCGCGCGCCACCCCGTGGCTCAGGTTCGCCGAGCCGGCCCGCGCGTAGAGCAGCGCCACGCCCCACAGCACCGCCGGGGTGTTGCCGCGGTGGGCGATTTGGAGCGCGCCGATCTCCCGCCGCGCTCCAGCGAGATCGCCCACCCGCGCCAGCTCCAGCGCGCGCACGAAGCCGGGCTGCTCGAACTCCGGGCGCTGCTCGAAGCTGAACGGTTGCCGCACGGAACCATCCATCGCCTCGTCGCGCACCCGGCGCGCGCGCTGGGGATCCAGATCGTGAAGGCGCGAGTACGCGTGGAGCATGTAGTACGAGAGCGGGAGCTGCCGCACGATGCCCTCGTACTCGGCCAGCGCCTGCTCGCGCTCCCCCTGCTGCATCAAGGCGCGCGCGAGGAAATAGCGCTCGCGCCCGGCGTACTCACGACCGCGCGCGCCCTCGCGCGGCGCCGCGAGCTTCGCCGCGCGTGACAACACCACCAGCGCGCCGGAGAAGTCGCCGCGCTCGATGCGCCGCATCGCCAGCCGGAACACCCCGTCGAGCACCATGTCGCCCTCGGGGTAGTCGCGATCCATGGTGCTGAGCAGCTCCGTGAAGCGCTTCTCGATGCCGAGCTCATAGAAGGAGAACGCCGCCCTCATGCGCGCATCGTCAGCCAACCGATGCTTCGGGAAGCGCCGCTCGAGATCCGCGAAGCGCTCGGTCGCCTGCGTGTGGCGGCCATCGCGCGAAGCGTACAGCCCCGCCAAGTAGAGCATACGCGCGGACAAGTCGTCGTCCCCCTGGCAGCGCCGGATCGGCTCCGCGAGGAGGTCCGCGGCCTTGCCGCGCTGGCGCTTGGAGTCGAGCGCCTTGGCGCGCACCAGGACCAGCTCGCAGCCGGCGTTCGAGTAGCGCTCCGCCTGGCTCAGCTGCGACAACACCGCCTCCGCCGCTTCATCAGCAGCGCTGTCCAAGCCGGACTCCTGCATGGCGCGGATCCGCACCAGCTCGAGCTCCAAGCCGAGCCGATCGTGGCGCCGCCGCACGTCCTCGGGCAACAGCGCCAGCGCCTCGGCCTCCAGCCGCTCCGCCTGCGCGCGCTGGGCGTTCCCCCGTGGATTCTCGATCCGCGCGCGCCGCGCCCAGAGGAGGGCGAGCTCCGTATCGGCGCGCGCCACCTCCGGGCTCGCGCCGCTCGCCTTGGCGCGACCGAGCAACGCCGATGCCAGGCGCAGCGCGGTGTTCACGCGATCGCTCGGGCGCTCACGCGCGAGGTGCCGGGTGAAGCTCTCGATGGCGACGTCCACCTGCCCCGCGCCCAGCGCCACGTCGCCGGTGAGCAGGTCCACCTCTTCTTCCAGCGGGGGCGCGCGCTCCACCTGCCGCAGCCAGCCGAGCGCCTCATCGAACTTGCCGTCACGCGCCGAGAGCCGCGCCAGGGCGAGCCGGGCGTAGCGCTGGAGCGGCCAGCTCGGTTCGGCTGCCTTACTGTACGCCGCGATCGCGAGCGCGCCTTGCCCCGCCTGCTCCCGCAGCCGCCCGAGCAAGTACCACCACGCCGGCAAGTCCTCCGCCGGGAGCTCCCGCTGCTTGGCGGTGAAGTGCTGCTCGAGCTGCCTGGCCGCCTCCCCGACCTTGCCTTGCTCGGCAGCGGCGCGCACCGACGTGAGCTCGGGCAAGGCGAGCAGCGGCGTGAACTCTCGCAGGTCCAATGTGCGCGGCGGCACCGGCGCGGGCGGCTCCGCCGAGCTCACGCTGCCCGCGTCGAGCCCCATCGGCGTGGCCACGCCGTGGCCCGCTGGCGGCGCCGTGGGCCCCGAGCAACCGGCCACCGAGCAACCGACCACGAGCCCCACGAACGGCAGCACGCCCGCGAGCCGGCGCCTCAACCTCGACCCCCGCGGCGCGCCATCCAAATCTCCAGTGCCTGATCTTCGAGCGCGAGCTCCGCCGCGCGATCTTGCTCTGCCTGCCAACCCGCGCGATGTCGCGCCACCGCGTTGGCGTCGGCGTCCGCCTGGGCCAAGGCCTGACGCGCCCGGCGCTCCGCCGTGCTCGCCTGGGAGAGCTCGGCCTCGCGTGCGCGCTCCGTGCGGCGGCTCGCGGCGACCTCCTCCGCCGCGCGCTCTTGCCAACGCGCGAGCCCCTGAAGCTCCCCCGCCGACACCGTCCCAGCGTCCGCCCGCGCGGCCTCCTCCGCCAGCACGGCCTGGACCCGCGCCTCCTCCGCCTGGCGCGCCGCCGCTGCCTGAGCCAGCCGCTCCCCCGCGCGCCGCGCCTCGACGGTGCGCGCCGCGACGCGGTGCGTCTCCTGCTCGACCCGTTGGTCACGGAGCCGCCCCAAAGCGTCCAGTGGGTAGCGCCGCCTCACCACCCCTGGAACCTAACCCAATCCCAGGCGCTCGGCGAAATCCCGCAGCGAATTCTGGCGGAGGACGCTGGCGCCGTCCCGGAGGCTGCGGCGCGAGCCGGCCAGCGACTGCGGGGACGCCACGCTGTCCTGTGGCGCTACCAACCCCCAAACCCGGCTACCTAGTCAGGGAAACGGCGCTCGCCAGCGCCGTTGGGCAGTCAGCTCACCTTGACGTTCACCACCGTCAGGTGGTCAGCTCACCTCGGCACGCTCGATGGTGTGCCGCCAGAGCGCCGTTAGGTAGTCAGCTCTCCTTTGACGCTCGATGAGGTTCACCACCGCCAAGTGGTCAGCTCACCTCGGCACGCTCGATGGTGGTGCGCACCGCCAGAGCGCCGTTAGATAGTCAGCTCACCTCAGCACTCGATGATGTTCACCGCCAGGCCGCCGCGAGCCGTCTCTTTGTACTTGCGGTTCATGTCGGCGCCGGTGGCTCGCATGGTGGCGATCACCTTGTCGAGTGAGATGTTGTGCTGACCATCGCCCGACAGCGCCAGGCGCGCCGCGTTGATGGCCTTGATGCTGCCCATCGCGTTGCGCTCGATGCACGGCACCTGCACCAGGCCACCCACCGGATCGCAGGTGAGGCCCAGGTTGTGCTCCATGCCGATCTCCGCGGCGTTCTCCACCTGCTCCGGGGTGCCGCCGAGCACCTCGGTGAGGCCCGCCGCCGCCATGGAGCACGCCACCCCCACCTCACCCTGACACCCCACCTCCGCGCCGCTGATGCTGGCGTTCAGCTTGTAGAGGATGCCGATGGCGCCCGCGACGAGCAGGAAGCGCACCACACCATCCTCATCCGAGTTGGGGCAGAAGTGCCGGTAGTAGTGGATGACCGCCGGGATGATCCCCGCGGCGCCGTTGGTCGGCGCCGTCACCACGCGCCCCCCCGCGGCGTTCTCCTCGTTCACCGCCAAGGCGTACAGGTTCACCCAGTCGATCACGCGCATCGGGTCCTGCTCCGCGCGCGGATCGTGCTTGAGCCGGCGGTACCACGCCGGCGCGCGCCGGCGCACCTTCAAGCCACCCGGTAAGATCCCTTCGCGCTCGCAGCCGCGCTGCACCGAGCGGCGCATCACCTCCCAACGACCGAGCAGCCCCTCATAGATCTCCTGCTCCGTGCGCCAGATGGACTCGTTCTTCAGCATCAGGGTGCTGATGCTGAGCCCGCTCTCCTCGGCGTGGCGCAAGAGCTCGGCGCCCGATCGAAAGCCGTAGGGCTGCTCCCCCACGCCGCTCTCCACCAGCGGCGCCTCGCGATCCACGTCGCCGCCCACCACGAAGCCGCCGCCCACCGAGTAATACTCGCGCCTCCGCAGCAGCTCTCCCGCCGCGTCGAACGCCGAGAACCGCATGCCGTTCGGGTGCGCCGGCAGCCGCTCGCGGCGATGGAACACGATGTCCGTTTCCTTGCGGAATTTAATGACGTGACCGCCGTCGAGCTCGAGGCGCTGCTGTTCGGTGATCTGACGAAAACGCTCGGGCACCGTGTCTGGCTCGACCCCCTCGGGCGTCTCACCCAAGAGCCCCATCACCACCGCGAGATCCGAGCCGTGACCCTTACCGGTGTGCCCCAGCGAGCCGAACAGCTCCACCATCACGCGCTCACACGCGCCGAGGTGCCCCTCGTCCCGTAGCCCGGCGACGAACCGGCGCGCCGCGCGCATCGGGCCCACGGTGTGAGAGCTCGAAGGTCCGATCCCAATGCTGAACAGGTCGAACACGCTGATGGCCATGCGGCTCTAATACTGCGCGCCGCGGTGAAAGCGAGTCGGCGTGAATGACGCAGCGCACCGCGTGGTTGACGCAGCGCACCGCGATGGAACCCCGCGCGTCACCGACGCCACCACGCGCCGCGTCAAAGCGCGTCATGACCCCCCAAGGCGCTACAGCGGGTCGGGCAGCGCGATGCCCCGCGCGCAGCGATCCAGCTCGGCCTCCTCGACCCGCCCCACCAGCGTGGCCAGGAGCCCGCGGTAAGTCGCGATCTCCACCGGCGAGATCCCCGGGACACAGCGCAGCGCGCGCTCGAGCTCATCGTACACGCGGTCTTCCATGGGGCGCTCCGCGCGCGTGAAGAGGCGCACCACGTAGTCACCCCAGCGCGCGTCCTTGCAGGCGAGGCACAGCTTGAGCGCGTAGCGCGCCGCGAGGGAGAGCTGATCATCCGTCAGCTCCTCGCCCTGATTGACGGCCTCCATCACGCGGGCCAGGGGCTCAGCGAGCACCTCCTCCGCCGCGGTGAGGCGCCCTGACGCCAGCACGCGATCCGCCAGGCGCGCCGCGTAGTCGAGATCGAGCTCGGTGAGCGTGGAGGGCACGGGCGGCACCGACGGCGGCTCCACCGGCCCGAGCTCCACCACCGAAATGGACGCCGAGTCACGCAGCGCCTCCCCCACGCTGAACGCGAACTCCTCCCCACCGATCAAGAAGCGATCACCATCCCGAAGCTGCACCGGCTCGAGCAGCCGCTCATCGTTGAGCCACACGCCGTTCGCGCTGCCCAAGTCTTGCAACACCACGCCGCGCTGCGTCACCCGCACCACCGCGTGGTTGCGCGACACCCGCACGTCCTCGAGCGGGAACTGCGCCACCGGGTTGCGCCCGATGAAATATTCCCCGACGGTCAGCTGAACCTCGCGATCACGCGTCGTGAGCCAGAAGCTTGGGGTGTCCTGACCATCCGGCGCCAGGCGCTCCACGACACTGATCCGACCCAGCTTCTTCACGCTATCCCCAATTTAGGGGATAGCCCCGCCATCGCCAAAGCCCCTCGTGCGGAAAAGCCCAGTCGCCCGAGCAGGACGCTCGACCTGCTTCGATCTCCCCGTGCGGCCTCGCTCGTCCGCCCAGGCTTCGATTGGGAGCGCTCTGCCTAGATTGGAAACGCTCTGCCTAGATTGGAAGCGCCCTGCTTCGATTGGGAGCGCTCTGCTCTAAATTGGAGGCGCATTGCGGCCAGGGCCCGAGCGCGCGGGCCACGTCTCACCTGCTGGGGCGTGTAGGTGCGCCTCCTCACGGGTTTTTGGGGGTTTGGCACGGCACCTAGAGACGCGCGCCGTGGGTGACGCTCAGGTGTCACCGCGCGCCATCACGCGCGCCGCGCCGGCTCTCGTCGCGTCCCTCATCGGTGTCAGATCCGCTGCGCATCCAGGCTACGGCGGTGCCACTCTTGGAGGCTTCGCACCTGCGGGGCGCGGCCGTCGGTCAAATCGCGCGCCTCGAGCGCCGCGGTGGCGCCCAGCGCGGCGGCCATCGTGGTGAAGTAAGGGATGTTGGCGAGCAGCGCGCCGCGGCGGATCGCGTAGCTGTCACGGATGCTCTTGGCGCCGTGGGTGGTGTTCACCACCAGCTGGATGCTGCCCTCGCTCAGCGCGTCCACCACGTTGGGTGAGCCCTGCTGCATCTTCTTCACCACCTCACAGGGGATGTGCGCGGTGTGGAGCGCCAGGGCGGTGCCCTCCGTGGCGACCAAGGTGAACCCGAGGTTCCGGAGCCGGCGCGCGACGAGCACCGCGTGCAGCTTGTCCTCCTCCTGCACGCTGATGAAGGCGCGCCCGCTGCTCGGCATTTGAAAGCCAGAGGACTGCAGCGCCTTGCCGAAGGCGATCGCGGTGTTCGTCGCGATCCCCATCACCTCCCCCGTGGAGCGCATCTCCGGGCCGAGCATGGTGTCCACGCCGGGGAATTTATGGAATGGAAACACGCTCTCCTTCACCGACATGTGCGTCGGCAGGTAGGCGTCCTCGAGCCCGAGCGCGTCGAGCGTCTCCCCCACCATCACCTTGGCGGCGATCTTCGCCAGCGGCCTCCCGGTGGCCTTGGACACGAAGGGGATGGTGCGCGAGGCGCGCGGGTTCACCTCTATCACGTACACCTCGTCGTCCTTCACCGCGAACTGGGTGTTCATCAGCCCCACCACGCCGAGCTCCAGCGCCAGCGCCTTCGCCTGCTCCTCGATGCGCCGGACGATCGCCGGTGACAGGGTGTGCGGCGGGAGCACGCAGGAGGAGTCCCCGCTGTGCACGCCGGCCTCCTCGATGTGCTGCATCACGCCGCCGATCACCACGCGCTTCCCATCGGAGACGCAGTCCACGTCCACCTCGATGGCGTTCTTCAAGAACTGATCGATGAGCAGCACCTGAGTGCCCGCCTCGCGCGCCGCCTCGATCGCGAGCTCGGCGTAGGGCCGCAGGTCCTCCGGCGACCAGCACACCATCATCGCGCGGCCGCCCAGCACGTAGCTCGGGCGCACGAGCACCGGGAAGCCGAGCCGCTCCGCGATCTCCACCGCCTCCTCCACGCTGCGCGCGATGCCCGCCGCGGGGCGCTTCAGCCCGAGCTTGGTGAGCAGCTCGTCGAAGCGCTCGCGATCCTCCGCGCGGTCGATGGCGTCGGCGCTGGTGCCGAGCAAGCGCACCCCCGCCTCCGTCAGCCTGACTGACAGTGACAGCGGCGTCTGCCCCCCGAACTGCACGATGACGCCGAGCAGCTCGCCGCGCTGAGCCTCCTCACGACAGATCGCGAGCACGTCCTCCAGCGTGAGCGGCTCGAAGTAGAGCCGGTCCGAGGTGTCGTAGTCGGTGGACACCGTCTCCGGGTTGCAGTTGACCATGATGGTCTCGTAGCCGAGCTCCCGGAGCGCGAAGACCGCGTGGCAGCAGCAGTAGTCGAACTCGATGCCTTGCCCGATGCGGTTCGGGCCGCCACCCAGGATGATGACCTTTTTCCGCTCGGTTATGTCGGACTCCGACTCGGTCTCATAGGTCGAGTAGAGGTAAGGTGTGCGCGCCGGGAACTCCGCGGCGCAGGTGTCCACGCGGCTGAACACGGCGCGCACGCCGAGCGCCTCCCGCTGGGCGCGCACCTCGCCCTCGGCCTGGCCACAGAGCGCGGCGATCTGCGCGTCGCTGAAGCCAAGCCGCTTGCTCTCGAACAGCAGCGCCTGGGTCAGCTCGGGCGCCTCCGCGAGCGCGCGCTCCGCCTCCACGATGCGCCCAAACTGACTGAGGAACCACGGATCGATCCGGGTGCGCTCGTGCACCTCCTCGACGCTCATGCCGAGGCGCAGCGCGTCCACCACGTGAAACAGGCGGTCCGCGGTGGGCACGCTGATCAGCTCACGCAGCGAGCCGACCAGCTCCTCACCCGAGGGCGGCGGCAAGGTGGGGCGCGGCCGAACCTCCGGCGGCGCCTCGCGCTTGAGGTCGCGATCCCCGGTGGGGTGCGGCTTCTCCAAGCGGTAGTCTACTGAGCTGACCAAGCTGACGAGGCCGGCGCGCCCCGTCTCCAAGGAGCGCGCCGCCTTCTGCAGCGCCTCGGGGAAGCAGCGCCCGATGCTCATCGCCTCACCCACGCTCTTCATCTGGGTGCCGAGGCGCGTGTCGGTGCCGGGGAACTTCTTGAAGTCGAAGCGCGGCCACTTCACCACCACGTAGTCGATGGTGGGCTCGAAGGCGGCGCTGGTGCCGGTGATGTCGTTCGTGAGCTCGTCCAGCGTGAAGCCCACCGCGAGCTTCGCCGCTATCTTGGCGATGGGGTAGCCCGTGGCCTTGGAGGCGAGCGCGCTCGAGCGCGACACCCGCGGGTTCATCTCGATCACGATCACGCGGCCGTCCTCCGGGTTCACCGCGAACTGCACGTTGGAGCCCCCCGTCTCCACGCCGATCTCGTGCATCACCACGCGCGCTTGATCGCGGAGCCGCTGGTACTCACGGTCCGTCAGCGTCATCGCCGGGGCCACGGTGATCGAGTCACCGGTGTGCACGCCCATCGGGTCGATGTTCTCGATCGAGCACACCACGATGAAGTTGTCCGCGCGGTCGCGGATCACCTCGAGCTCGTACTCCTTCCACCCCAGGATGCTCTCCTCGACCAGCACCTCCGCGGTCGGCGACTGATCGAGCGCCCAGCTGACTTTCTGCTCGAGCTCCTCCGGCCCCTCCACCACCGCGCCTCCTGCGCCGCCGAGCGTGAAGCTCGGCCGCAAGATCAGCGGGTAGCCGAGCTCCTCGGCGATGCGCCGCGCGTCGTCCAGGTTGCGCGCGTAGCCGCTCTTCGCGCACTCGAGCCCGGCGGCGGCCATCGCCTCCTTGAAGAGCATGCGATCCTCCGCCTTGCGGATGGCCGCGACGCTCGCACCGAGCAGCTCCACGCCGTACTTCGAGAGCACCGCGGCGTCGTTCAGGTCGAGCGCGAGGTTCAGCGCCGTCTGACCGCCAAGCGTCGGGAGCAGCGCGTCGGGGCGCTCACGAGCGATGATCGCGGTGAGCGCCTCCACCGTGAGCGGCTCGATGTAAGTGCGACGAACCAGCTCGGGGTCCGTCATGATCGTGGCCGGGTTGGAGTTCACCAGCACGACATCGTACCCAATCTCTTTCAGCGCCTTCGCGCCCTGGGTGCCGGAGTAGTCGAACTCACAGGCTTGTCCGATCACGATCGGCCCCGAGCCGATGAGCAGGATCTTCTTGATGTCGTCGCGGCGAGGCATGTCGAAGCGGCCTGCTACCACAGCTGACCGCACGGGTAACGACTCACCGAGCAGCGGCCGAAAGCGCCTGGCGGAGCGCCCCAGGCGCGCTACGGATCCGCCGTAGGCCGCGCATGCAGGGTGGGTTTCTGGGGGTTGGACGGCACCGCGGCATCCCGGCGCTGCCTGCTGAGACGTGCAGTGCGCCCGGGGTGGCTTCGAGCGTCGCTCGGCGGACGCGAACCCCCAAAAAACCCTGAGCAAGCACGCTGAAGCCCGCTCGAGGAGCCAAGGAGCCCACCCGAAAAACGAGACAAAACGCGGGCTCGGCGACGTGCTCGGCGGCTCGCCTAGGATCTCCTTGACGGAGCCCCTGCCTTCCGTCATAACGCGCGGCCCCACGAGTCGCCGGCCAAAGTCCGCTGCTGCGCTCGCGTGGGCAGCGCCGCCTCCGGCGGTCGTTGCGCTGGCCCCAGCAGCTGGGGCCCTTCCGGGAGAGTAGCATGCCCAAAATGAAGACGAACCGCGCCGCATCGAAGCGCTTCAAGCTCACGGGCTCCGGTCGTGTCCGCCGCCCGAAGATGGGGCTGCAGCACTGCATGATCGGCAAGAGCCGCAAGCGCCGCCGCCGCCTGCGCGACAACGACATGGTCGCACCCGCGATGGAGAAGCGGGTCAAGCTGCTTTTGCCCTACGGCTAACGTAGAGGAGTCAGAACATGCCCCGCGTCAAGAGAGGCCCCCACACCCGCCGTCGCCACAAGCGCGTCCTGAAGCAGACCAAGGGTTTTTGGGGAGGTCGTAAGAATCGCTTCCGTCAGGCGCTGCGCGTCCTGTGGAAGAGCTGGCAGTACGCTTACGTCGGGCGCAAGCTCCGCAAGCGCGACTTCCGCCGCTTGTGGATCGTGCGCATCAACGCCGCCTGCCGTGAGAACGGCACCAGCTACTCGCGCCTGATGGGCTCGCTGCACAAGGCGGGCATCGAGCTCGATCGCAAGGTGCTCGCGGACATGGCGGTCAACGACCCCACCGCGTTCAAGGCGCTGACCGAGCTGGCATCCGCCGCAGGTTAGTCGTCAGCACCACGAACAGCCGCCAGGTGGCGGCGCTGTTCTTTGGGGGTTTGGACCCACCGCGAGCCGACAGCCCACGCTGCTCGGCTTTCGGTGCTTCAGTCGCTTCTTTCCGGCACGACGAGCGGCGGTTCGGCGTGCTAGGGCTCGCCGCCATGGATCCCACCGCTGAGATCGAGCAAGGCCTGAGCGCCTTCGGCGAGGACTTCCGCGCTCAATTCGCGGCGGCGGAGTCGGAGCTCACGCTGCGCAGCGCGCGCGCGGAGCTGCTCGGGAAGAAAGGTCGCCTCACGCAGCTGCTGAAGCTGATGGGGCGGGTCCCTGCCGATCAGCGCAAGCGCCTGGGGGAGGCGGTCAACGCCAGCAAGCTCGAGGTGGAGGCCTGCTTCCAAGCGCGGCTCGATGAGCTCAGTCGCGCGGCGCGTGAAGCCGACTTGAAGGCCACCCCCTTCGACCTCAGCCTGCCAGGGCGCGCGCCCGCGCGGGGTCACCTCCACCCGCTCACCCAGGTGCGCGAGCAAGTCCTCGACACCTTCGAGGGGCTCGGCTTCGAGGTCGCGTCGGGCCCACAGGTGGAGCTGGAGGAGAACAACTTCACCAAGCTCGCCTTCCCGCCGGATCACCCCGCGACGGACATGCAGGACACCTTCTGGGTGAAGGTGGCGGGCGCGGAGAGCGCGCGCACGCTGCTCCGCACCCACACCAGCAACGTGCAGGTGCGGGAGATGAGCCAGCGCCAGCCGCCGATGGCGGTGGTGAGCGGCGGCGCGGTGTTCCGCCGTGACGACGACGTCACCCACTCCCCCATGTTCCATCAAATCGAGGGGTTTTGGGTCGGTGAGGGCGTGAGCTTCAGTCACCTGAAGGGCGTGCTCACGGCGTTCCTCGAGCGCATGTACGGCGCGGGCGTGGCCGTGCGCTTCCGCCCCAGCTACTTCCCCTTCGTCGAGCCCGGCGCGGAGGTCGACGTCGCGTGTGATTTCTGCACGGAAACTACCTGCGCGAGCTGCCGGGTGTGCAAGGGCACGCGCTGGCTCGAGATCCTCGGCTGCGGGATGATCCACCCGGAGGTGCTCGAGCACTGCGGCATCGACTCGGAGCGCTACACCGGCTTCGCCTTCGGGCTCGGGGTGGAGCGCGTCGCGATGCGCCGCTACGGCATCCCGGACATCCGGCTCCTGTTCGAGAACGACCCGCGGTTCCTCGCGCAGTTCTGACAGGCTCCCTCACGACAGCGTGGTCACGATGGCGTGACGCCGGGTCGCGAAGCGCTGCGGCGCGGGGTCGTGGCTCACCACGATCAAGGTGCGCGCGCCGCGGAGTCGCGTGAGCGCGTCTCGGAGCTGCTCCCTGGCGGCGTCGTCCAGCCCCGCGAACGGCTCGTCCAAGAGCAAGATGGGCAGCTCGGTAGCCACCGCGCGAGCCAAGGCGATCAGGCGCCGTTCACCTCCGGAGACGGCGCGCCCGCCGGGGCCCAAGCGCTCCTCCCCCAAGCGCTCGATGAGCCACTCGGCGCCCAAGGTCGCGAGCGCGGCGCGCCCAGCGTCGGGCGTGACGCCGAGCAGCGTGAGGTTCTCAATCAGCGTGCCGGTGATGAGCGGCGCCTCCTGCGGCACCCAAGCGAACGGACGGTGCGCGGGGCCCGCCGGCGCGCTCGTCACCTCGCGCTCCCCCACGCGGCACACCCCCACCGCTGGCTCCAAGCCGAGCAAGGTGCGAAGCAGCGTCGTCTTACCGCTGCCGTTCGGCCCCGTGATCCACAGCACCTCCCCCTGCGCCAACGTCAGGCTCAGCTGCGGCCCGCGCCCCTCACACCCGAACGCATCGAGCGTCAGCCCTGCGTCCGTGAACGGCGCGCGGCGCGGCGCGGGCGCCTCGTCCGTCGCCTGCGTCGGTAGCCGAGCGAGCGCCTGCTGCCCCCTCAGGTACACCGCGCGCCCCTCACCCAAGTCCTTGAGCGGCCGGTAGGCCATGAACAGCACCACGCAAAACGCCAGCAGCCGCCCGTCCGCCACTTGAAACCCAACCCGCTCCGAGAGCAGCACCACGAGCACGACCAAGAGCGCGCCGAGCGTCTCGTTGAGCCCCGAGAGCAGCGCACCGAGCGCGTCGAGGCGAGCGACCTCGCGCTCCGAGCGGCGCCCCGCGTCGGTGAGCGCGCCGAGCACCCGACCCCCAGCGCCATACGAGCGGAACAAATCCAAGTTGGTGACCAGCTCATCCACGTGACCGTGGAGCTGCTCGGCCGACGCGAGCGCGCCCGCCGCCGCGCTTTTGAAGCGGCGCCGTAGCCGAGCTACCGCCCAGACGATGGGCAACAGCGCCAGGGCAGCAGCGATTGCCAACGGCCCTGACACGAAGATCAGGGCGATGGCCAGCGGCAGCAGCTGGCCCACCGCGCGCGCCCACACCACCGCACCGCGAGCCCCCAGCTCCACCTCACGCAGCCCCACCGCGATCCGCGCGAGCACCGCCTGCGACGGCGCCGCCCGCCCCACCCCCAGCAACGACCTCGCGATGTCCACCCTGAGCGCGCTGGCCACGCGGCTACCGAGCGCCGCCTGCGCGTGAGCCATGCCAAACCCCCCCCCGGTCTTGAGGAGGCTCGCGAAGAGCCCGATCAGGCCCCAGGTGGTGAGCTCTACGGCCCCGGAATGGCCCGTAACCCCGCGGATCAGCCCCGCCCCAGCGCCAGCCACCGCCGCGTGTCCAAAGCCCGTCGCCACCACCGACGCCAGGACCACCCAACGAAAACGCCCCTCATGGCGCAACTCCTGCGTCACTCGGGCGTACAACGAGGTCTCGCCCACGGAAGCCCCGGCCGAACCGCCCACGCGTGGCCTGTAGCACACCCCTGTTTGGCTCCGTGGGGCCGTTCGCCCACCGTCGTTCGCAACCCACACCTGAAGCACGCCACGCCCCACCGTGCTCCCCACGGTGCCCCCGCCAGCACGACCCCTCAGAAAAAACTCGCCTACCGCGACGCGCCAGGCTAAGAGCGGCGCCCCGCGGCGCCCTACCAGGGCACGATGCTTGCTTGAATCATCCCCGCGCCGCTCAGACCTCCCCCGCGGCTCGCGGGGGTTGGGCGCGCTCAGTGCGTTCGAACGCCCCCTCCATGGGAATGGAGGGTGAGGCTGCCTCGTTGCCGCAAGCTGCCCTGGGCCCTCCCCCCAAGTCCCTCTCCCTCCCCTCGGCCTTCACGCCTTGCCCCTTGCCGGTAGGCACCTCGGCCCCACGTTCTTCTGACTGGCTCGCGCCCGCCCCCCACGACCCGAACCCCCCACGAGAACCATGACCGATCACCAGGCAGTAAGCCAGCTCTATGACGAGGACAACTCGGACGAGCGGACTAGCGTACGGCTGACCGCGACCTCGCGCCACTCGGACGCCCCTGGTCCGCTCGGCGAGTCGCAGCCGGCACGCCCCGCGAAGGATCCGGACGCCTCGGGTGACTCGATGCTGTCGCGGTACTTCCGCGACATGGCGACCCACCAGGTGATGGGCCCTGATGAGGAGCTCACCGCCGCGCAGGACGTCGAGGCGGCCGAGGTCGCGCATTGGCGCGAGCTCCTCTCCTACCTGCCCGTGGCGGAGTACGTCTTGAACGGCCTCGAGCAAGACATCGCGGAGATGCTGGCGGAGCCCGAGCGGCCCCAGCTCGCCGTGTTGCCGAAGCTGCGCGAGCTGCTCGAGGTCTACCGCAAGCAACGCTCGAAGCTGCACGCGGGGCAGACCCGCGAGTGGCAAGAGCTCACCGAGGCGCTCGCGCGAGAAGTACGGCTGCCTGACTCGGATCGGGTGTGGCTCGCCGCCGCCAACCGCCGTGTGCGCGAGGTGGTGGACGCTGACGCCGATCCGGACGTCATCCCCGTGATCGCGGAGACGGCCGCCTACAAGAAGTTCATCTCCCGGGTGAAGGCGGCCGATCGCCGTCAGCGCGCCTCGAAGAACCGCTTCGTGAAGGCGAACCTACGCCTCGTCGTGAGCATCGCGCGCCGCTACAACCGCGGCCGCTTGCCCCTCATCGACCTGATCCAGGAGGGCAACATCGGGCTCATGAAGGCGGTGGAGCGCTTCGATCACACGCGCGGTTACCGCTTCTCCACCTACGCCTCGTGGTGGATCCGTCACGCCATCAGCCGCGCGTTGGCGGACAAGGGGCGCGCCGTGCGCATCCCAGTGCACATGCTCGACACCTACAACCGGGTGTCGCGCGCGACGCAGACCATCATCGCGCGCACCGGGCGTGAGCCGTCGATCGAGGAGCTGGAGAAGGAGACCGGCGTCCCCCGTGAGAAGCTCGACAAGGTGAAGGATCTCTACGCCGAGACGCCGTTCTCGCTCGATCGCCCGGTGGGCGACGAGGACGGCCGGAAGTTCATCGACTTCCTGGTGGAGGAGAACGCCAACTCCCCTTACGACGACCTCGCCGCCGCCAAGTGGGCGGAGGAGGTGCGGCGCCTGCTCGGCACCCTCACGCCGATCGAGAGCCGCATCATCCGCTGGCGCTTCGGCCTCGACAACGAGGACGAGCTCACCCTCAAGGAGATCGGCGACAAGTACAACCTGAGCCGCGAGCGGATCCGCCAGCTGCAAGAGCAGGCCATCGGCAAGATCCGCAAGCAGATGCGAGACTTCTAGCGGCTCGTCAGGCTGCGGTGCTCTTCGAGTGGCACCGCAGCTCGAGTAGCGCCGCAGCTCAGGTGGCGCCGCAGCTTGAGTGGCACCGCAGCGTCAGGTGTACCGAAGAAGGTCCCAACGTCACGCCCCGAGGTGCTGAGCACCTCGGGGCGTGGTTGGTTTGGGGTGCGGGCTCGCCAGCTCGTCCCCATCAACCCGAGAGCCGCGTGCGTCGACGCTGCGAGCCCCGAACGGGGGGCCTGCGACCATTTGCCGCGCGTGCCCTGAATGGCGCTGGTCACCCCCAGACCCCGCAAGAACTGCCGGCTTTGCGGGCAGCGCCGGCGACCGCTGCGGGGGGTGGCGAAGCGCCGCATTTACTTTCCGCCGACCGCCGAACATAACCCGGCCTGGCGCCTGGCCTGCCCTGCGCCGCTTGACCGAATCCCGATCCAACCAGCGTCTGATGCAGTTCGTTCCGCGCGGCTCGTCGTTTCATCCCTGGAGGCACTCGCGAAAGCGGTCGCCTCACCTGAGCAGCTCCATGGGGCAGGCTCAGGCGGGAGCGGACGGCGCCCCGCAGGAGCTCTTGGGAGCGCACTCTTTGCGGGGATGGCGCTTCGTGGAGCGGGGACCGCGCCTGGGGGAGCTCCCCTCGAGCGCCCCTCCTTCGAGTGACAAGAGGGTCGCCTTTTAGGCCGCCATCGTGCTAGCGAGGCGCCCGCATGGGGCCCTTCCCCTCTGAACTCCACAGCCGCTCAGCACAGCGAGCGCAGCACAGCGAGCAATGACACGCTTCGTCTTCCCCAGATGGGCAAACAAAACCCGCGATCTCGCGGGCATCGTGTTGGGTGGCGCCCCGCTCTACCTGATCGCGGTGGTCTGGTACGGCTTCTCGCCCAAGACCACGGACGTCGGCTACATGCCCGAACAGCCGGTGCCCTACAGCCACGCGCTCCACGTCGGAGAGCTCGGTATCGACTGCCGCTACTGCCACAACACGGTGGACAAGGCCGCCCACGCCGCGATCCCCCCCACCGAGACGTGCATGAACTGCCACGCTCGGATCCACAAGACGAGCGCCAAGCTCGAGCCCATCCGCGCCAGCGCAGAGACGGGTGAGGCCGTGGAGTGGGTGAAGGTGCACGATCTGCCTGATTACGTGTACTTCAACCACAGCGCCCACGTGACGCGGGGTGTGGGCTGCGTCTCCTGTCACGGGCGGGTGGACAAGATGGTGGAGGTCTACCAGCACGAGACGCTCTCGATGGCCTGGTGCCTCGACTGCCACCGCGCTCCGGAGCAGCACCTGCGCCCCGTCTCGGAGGTCTTCAACATGGCCTACGAGCCCGAGGGCGGCGATCAGCTCGCGGTGGGCCGCAAGCTCCGCGAACAGAACAACATCAATCCCCCAATCGATTGCTCGACATGTCACAGGTGAAGAAGCCCAAGTTCTGGCGGAGCCTCGCAGAGCGCGACAACACCGAGGACTTCCGCGAGCGCGCCCAGCGCGAGTTCTTCGTCAAGGCTGACGAGGGCCCCACGGTCCCCGGCAGGCGGCGGTTCCTCCAGCTGATGGGCGCTTCGCTCGCGCTGAGCGGCTGCTTCCCCGAGGACCGTCTGCTCCCCGCCTCGAAGCGGCCAGAGGGCACCATCCCGGGTCGGCCCGAGTTCTTCGCGACCACGATGGAGCTCGGCGGCGTGGGCGTGGGGCTCATCGCGCGCAGCTACGAGGGGCGCCCGATCAAGATCGAGGGCAACCCGGCGCACACCACCAGCGTCGGCGGCACCTCGGTGTTCCACCAGGCGTCCGTCCTGGAGATGTACGACCCGGACCGCAGCAAGGGCGTCGCGCGCTTCGCTGGTGGCAAGCGCGAGAGCTCCACCTGGGCCGAGTTCGACTCAGGCTTCCTGAAGGCGTGGGCGACGGGCGACGGCGCGGCGGTGCTCGCCGAGGGCTCGAGCTCCCCCACCCTGGCCGATTTGAAGCGGCGCCTGATCGAGAAGGCGCCGCAGCTCAAGTGGTACGACTACCAGACGGTCAACTGGGATAACGAACGCGAGGGCGCCAAGCTCGCCTTCGGCCGCGCCCTGCGCAGCGAGCTCAAGCTCGCCCTGGCCGACGTCGTGGTCACCCTCGACTGCGACTTGCTGAGCGGGCACCCGAGCGCGCCGGCCTACGCTCGGGACTTCGCCGGGCGGCGCACGCCCGAGGCGGGCAACCTGAACCGCCTCTACACCATCGAGAGCGCCTTCAGCTCCACCGGTGGCGCGGCCGATCATCGCCTGCCGCTGCGCTCGGAGTTGATCAAGGCGGCGGTGGCCTACCTCGACGCCGTGGTGAGCCCACAGGTGAACGCGACGGGGACCCCGCAGCCGTCGCCGCAAGCGGCGTTCCTCGGCGACGCGACCGCCAAGCGCTTCCTCGACACGGTGGCGAAGGATCTGGTCGCCCATCGCGGCTCCAGCATCGTGGTCGCCGGTAGCGGCCAGCCCCCCGAGGTGCACGCGCTGGTGCACCGCCTGAACGGGATCCTCGGCAACGTGGGCAAGACGCTCATCCTGCGCGAGGAGGTCGAGCAGGAGCGCGCCACCTACGCCGAGCAGATCGCCCAGCTGACCGCCGCGATGAACGCTGGTCAGGTGAAGAGCCTGCTCATCCTGGGCGGCAACCCCGCGTACAACGCGCCGTCCGATCTGCAGTTCGGCGCCGCGCTCGCGAAGGTACAGCAAGCGGCCCACGCGAGCCTGTACGAGGACGAGACCAGTCAGCTGTGCCATTGGCACGTGCCGCTCGCGCACTGGCTCGAGTCGTTCGGCGACGCGCGCGCCTGGGATGGCACCGTGAGCCTGGCGCAGCCGCTCATCGCCCCGCTGTACGGCGGTCGCTCCGCCATCGAGCTGATCGCGACGGCGCTCGGCGAGAAGGAGCCGCCGCTCGCGCTGATCCAGCGCACCCACGGTGAGCGCATCGCGGGGGAGGCGCTGTGGCGCCGCGCGATCCATGACGGCATCATCGAGGGCACCGAGCTCGAGGTGGTGCCGCTCGTGGCGCTCAAGGAGCTGAACGTCCCGCTCGCCGGGCGTGAGCTCGGCGGCATCGCAGCGACGGATGAGCTGGAGCTCACCATCGCGCCCGACAGCAAGCTCTACGATGGGCGCTACAGCAACCTCGGGTGGCTGCAGGAGCACCCGGACACCATCAGCAAGCTCACCTGGGACAACGCGGTGTGGGTGGGCCCCTCCACCGCGGCGGCGCTCGGCGTGACCGACGGGGACGTGGTGACGCTCAGCGCCGGCGGCCAGAGCGTCGACATCCCAGTGCTGATCATCCCGGGCCAGGCCAAGGGCTCCGTCCGCGTCCACCTCGGGTACGGCCGCTCCGCCGCGGGCCAAATCGGCGGCTCCAAGGCGCACGGCGTGGCGCCGGTCGGTGTGGACACCTACCAGCTCCGCACCACCAAGCTCCTCAGCTTCGGCGCCGGCGCCAGCCTGAAGAAGACCGGCAAGTTCGCGAAGCTCGCGACCACTCAGGACAAGCACTCCATCGACGATCTGGGCGCGAACTACATCCAGGAGCGCATCCCGGTGCTCGTGCGTGAGGGCACCGTGGCCGAGTTCAAGAAGGACCCAGCCTTCGCGAAGCACCGCGTCCACCACCCCCCGCTGCTCTCGCTGTGGAAGCCCCCCACCTCCTATGAGGGCCACCGCTGGGGGATGAGCATCGACTTGAACAAGTGCCTCGGCTGCGGCGCCTGCGCCATCTCCTGCCAGGCGGAGAACAACATCCCCGTGGTGGGGAAGGAGCGCGTGCTGTTCGGCCGCGAGATGAGCTGGCTGCGCATCGACCGCTACTTCAAGGGCGACCCGGAGAGCCCCGCCATCGCCAGTCAGCCGATCAGTTGCCAGCAGTGCGAGAACGCGCCTTGCGAGCAGGTGTGCCCCGTGGGCGCCACGGTGCACTCCTCCGAGGGCCTGAACGACATGACCTACAACCGGTGCATCGGCACCCGGTACTGCGCGAACAACTGCCCCTACAAGGTCCGGCGCTTCAACTACTTCAATTACCACATGGATATGAAGGAGAAGGCCAACCAGGTGAAGGGGATGGTGTTCAACCCCGAGGTCACGGTGCGCTTCCGCGGCGTGATGGAGAAGTGCACCTACTGCGTGCAGCGCATCCAGGCCGTGAAGATCGAGGCCAAGAACCACCGCCGCAAGCTGGAAGACGGCGAGATCCGCTCGGCTTGTGAGGAGGCCTGCTCCACCGGGGCCATCGTCTTCGGTGACCTGAACGACACCCAGAGCCAAGTCCGTAAGCTCCAAGACCTACCTCGAGCCTACGCGCTCCTGGGGCAGCTCAACGTGCGTCCGCGCACCCTCTACCTGGCCAAGGTCACCAACCCCCACCCCGATCTCGAGCAGAAAGAGGGCGCTGAGCCTGCTCACCACGGTTGAGCCAGCGCTCTAGTCCGAGTGGAGATCCGATGACCACCGCAGCTGACGTCAAACAGTTTCACACGCCGCTCGAGGCGGAGAACGCCTTCGCGCAGATCACGGAGAACGTGTGTCGCATCGCGGAGACGCCCAAGCCACCCAAGGCTTGGTACATCGCGTTCGCCATCGCCTCCTCCATCATGGTGATGTTCTTCGCCAGCATCGGGTACCTGGTGTGGGAGGGTATCGGGGTCTGGGGTAACATGAACCCCGTCTACTGGGCCTTCGACATCACGAACTTCGTGTTCTGGGTCGGTATCGGCCACGCGGGCACCCTGATCAGCGCCGTGCTCTACCTGTTCCGGCAAGACTGGCGCACGGGGATCAACCGCTTCGCAGAGGCGATGACCATCTTCGCGGTCATCTGCGCGGCCATCTTCCCGGGCATCCACATCGGCCGCCCCTGGCTGCCCTACTGGATGTTCCCGATCCCCAACCAGATGGATATGTGGCCGCAGTTCCGCAGCCCGCTCGAGTGGGACGTGTTCGCGGTCGGCACTTACGCGACGGTGTCCATCCTGTTCTGGTACATGGGCATGATCCCTGACCTCGCCACCCTGCGCGACCGCTCGCGCAGCACCGCGCGGCGCCTGGTGTACGGCCTGTTCTCGATGGGCTGGCGCGGCTCGAGTCGGCAGTGGCACCGCTACGAGAAGGCGTATCAGCTGCTCGCGGCCCTCGCCACGCCCCTGGTGCTCTCGGTGCACTCGGTCGTGAGCTTCGACTTCGCGACGTCCCAGGTCCCGGGCTGGCACACCACCATCTTCCCCCCTTACTTCGTCGCCGGCGCCATCTTCGGCGGCTTCGCGATGGTGGTGGTGCTCGCGGTGCCAGCGCGTCAGTTCTTCGGGCTCAAGCGCATGATCACCATGCGACACCTGGAGAACATGAACATCATCATGCTCGTGACCGGCACGGTGGTCGGTTACGCGTATGGCATGGAGTTCTTCATCGCCTGGTATGGCGGGGTGCAGGAAGAGGGCTTCGCGTTCATCAACCGCGCGTTCGGGCCCTACGCCTGGGCTTACTGGACGATGCTCACCTGCAACGTGCTCGGGCCGCAGCTGTTCTGGTTCAAGCGCTTCCGGCGCAGCATCCCGGTGATGTTCGTCATCGCCATCTTCGTGAACGTCGGCATGTGGTTCGAGCGCTTCGTGATCATCGTCACCTCGCTGAGCCGGGACTTCCTCCCTGGGAGCTGGGGCTACTTCGTCCCCACCCCCATCGACCTCACGACGCTGATTGGCAGCTTCGGGCTGTTCTTCACCTTGTTCCTGCTCTTCTGCCGCTTCCTCCCGATGGTGGCGATGGCTGAGGTGAAGGCGATTCACTACAACCACCACATGCACCACCACCACTGAGCCAGGCGTCGAGGACTAGAGTCATGACGGAGAAGAAGGACAAGAGCACCGGCGGGAAGCGGCCCGTGTTCGGCATCCTGGCCGAGTATTCGGACCCGGCGGTCCTGATCGAGGCCGCGAAGAAGGTGCGGGACGCTGGGTTCCAGAAGTGGGACACCTACACGCCATTCCCGGTGCACGGCATCGACCCGGCGATGGGCATCAAGCCCACCATCCTCCCGTGGATCGTGCTCGGCGCAGGCCTCACGGGCCTCACGGTGGGCGTGGTCCTGCAGTGGTGGACCAACGCGGTCGACTACCCTTGGATCGTCAGCGGCAAGCCCTTCTGGAGCATCCCCGCGAACGTCCCCATCGCGTTCGAGCTCACCATCTTGTTCAGCGCGCTCACCACCTTGGGCGGCATGCTCGCGCTGAACAAGCTCCCGCACCCTTCACACCCGCTCGATCTGAAAGAGCGCTTCGAGCGCGTCACCGACGACAAGTTCTTCCTCTTGGTCGAGGCGAGCGACCCGAAGTACGACGCGGAGGAGGTCGCCGCGCTGCTCGGGGAGCACGCGGATCTGGTGGAGCCGCTGCTCGACGACGACCAGACCCCAGCGGAGCTGCCGCGCGGCCTGATCTACGGGCTCGTCATCTTGACCTCACTCGCGATCGTGCCCTTCGCGGTAGCGGCGCACGCCCGCGAGTCCAAGAACCGCACCACGCGCATCCACATCATCCCGGACATGGACGCGCAGACGAAATACAAGTCTCAGCGCCCGAACCCGTTCTTTGAAGATGGTCGCTCGGTGCGCCCCTACGTGGACGGCACCGTGGCGCGCGGGCACCTCCGGGAGGACGATCACTTCTACCGCGGCAAGGAAGGCGACGCTTGGGCGCGCACCTTCCCGAACCAGGTGGAGGTCAGCGAAGCCACCATGCAGCGCGGCCGGGAGCAGTTCGATGTGTTCTGCGCCCCCTGTCACGGCTACCAAGGCCGCGGCAACGGCATGGTCACCCGGCGCGCCGACTCGATCGGTGCGGGCACCGATGGCTGGGTCCCACCGACGGACGTCACGGACCCCGTGCTCGAGAAGCAGCCCGTGGGGCAGCTCTACAACAGCATCGCGAACGGGGTGCGCAACATGCCCGCCTACGGCAGCCAGATCGAGCCTGAGGATCGCTGGGCCATCGTGATGTACATGCGCGCGCTTCAGCGGAGCCGCAACGCGACCACCAAGGACCTGACCGAGAGCGAGATCGCCTCGCTCAAGTAGCTCAAGACGGATATCGACCCATGGCCAGCACGAAGGCGAAGCCCCGCAAGACCGCCAAGCAGTCCGAGTCAGAGCTCGGGCCGGACGATCTCCCGTCCCAGGCAGCCCCCGCTGACGAGGGGAGCCAGGCGGCTCCACCCGCAGACGAGCCGAGCAGCGCCCGCGACGAGGGTGAGGCCAAGCCCGTTGACGTCAAGCCCGCTGACGACGCAGCTGACGATGACGCTACCAAAGACAGCGCAGCTGACGATAGCGCTGCCGAGGACGAGGCAGCCGAAGGCAGCGTCGCTGCCAGCTCGGCGGACGACAGCTCGACTGACGAGGAACCATCCGACAGCACGGCTGACGATAGCGCGGCTGACGAGGATGCAGCCGATGAGGCCGAGTCGGCCCCCGCGAAGGCCGAGCCCAAGAAGGCGGAAGCCAAGGAGGCCAAGCCCAAGAAGGAGGAGGCCAAGCCCCCGGTCAAGGCGAAGGCCGATCACGGCGGGCATGGGGGGCACCATGGCGCTGATGGCGCGGGCGGCGGAGGCGCCGACCACGGCCCCGCGGGTGAGAACATCCGCCTGGGCGAGGCGGGCGGAACGCTCCTGAAGGTGGGCGCCGGTCTGGCGGTCGTGGGGCTCGGCGGCGCCGCGGCCCTCGGCGCGAGCATGAACGACGGCTTCACCCAGTTCTTCCACTCGTACCTGGTGGCGTTCTGGTGGGGTCTCACCATCACCCTGGGCGCCCTGTTCTTCGTGCTCGTCCAGCACCTCACGAAGGCGCGCTGGAGCCCAGTCGTGCGGCGCGTCGCGGAGATCCTCGCGAGCAACAGCGTGGCCTTCGCGTTGCTCGCCTTGGTGATCATCGTGCCCGTGATGCTCGGCAACACGGCGCTCTACGACTGGAACGATCCTGAGGTCGTCGCCAAGAGCCACCTCATCCACCACAAGGTGGGGTACCTCAACACCACCTTCTTCCTCATCCGTTGGGTCATCTACTTCGCGATTTGGATCGGGTTCGGCGTCACGCTGCTGAAGCGGAGCGTCGCTCAAGACGCGAGCGGTGACCCGAGCATCAGCAAGAAGAACTTCGCGCTCAGCGCGCCGGGGATGCTCCTGTTCGGGCTCTCCATCACCTTCGCCAGCATCGACACCATCATGTCGCTCGAGGCGGAGTGGTTCAGCACGATGTTCGGCGTCTACATCTTCGCCGGCGCGCAGCTGAGCTTCCACTGCGTGCTCGCCCTGAGCCTGTTCTTCCTCCAGGGCACCGGGCGCCTCACCAAGAGCGTCAGCGTCCATCACTTCCACGACATCGGGAAGATGATGTTCGCCTTCGTGGTGTTCTGGGCCTACATCGCCTTCAGCCAGTTCATGCTGATTTGGTACGCGGACATCCCGGAGGAGACCGTCTGGTTCAAGTCACGCTTCGAAGACGGCTGGCAGACGGTCAGCATCATTCAGTTGGTCGGGCACTTCGTGATCCCGTTCTTCGGGCTCGTGTCTCGCCACGTGAAGCGCCACAAGAAGGCGCTCGCCTTCTGGGCCGTGTACCTCCTGGCGATGCACTACATCGACCTGTACTGGCTCATCATGCCCTCCTTCGACGGTAAGCAGGCGCCGTGGCACGCCATGGATCTGCTGGCGCTGATCGGCGTCGCGGGCGTGATGATCGCGAACTTCGGCCGCGTCGCGAGCGGCATCAACCTTCGCCCAACCAAGGACCCGCGGCTCGCCAAGTCGCTGGCGTTCGAGAACTTCTGAGGCACGACATGGCAACGGAAGACGACAAGCCAAACGCCGGCCTGATCGGCACCGCGACGGCGGCGGGCGCCATCGCGATGGTCGCCATCTGCGCGGTGCTGACCGCCCTGGTGCGCTCGGAGCAGGCGGACGAAGACCACCGCAAGAACGCCTTCGCCGACGAGAAGCCCTTGGCGGAGCTGGTGGCGGATCAGCACAAGGCCTTGGGGGTCGGCCCGCGCTGGCTCGACCAAGAGAAGGGCCGCGTCCAGGTGCCGATCGACCGCGCGATGGTCAACGTGGTGAAGGACCTCCAGGCCAACCCCCAGGCCGCTACCGCCGAGAGTGAGCCCGTGGCTGACGCCGACGCGGGCGCGGCGACCGACGACGCTGGGGCCGCGAGCGCGGACGCAGGCGCCGAGGAGCTCGCAGCGCCCGACGCCGCACCCGAAGCTCCCAAGCCGGAGAAGCAGGGCGACAGCAGCAACCAACCTCCTCCTGGAGAAGAGGGAGCCAACTGATGTCACGCTGGGCCGTCGCTCACCGCTGGCTACTCGCCTCCGCGCTGCTCCTCAGCGCCTGGGGGGTGGTGTCGCCGGTGGACGTAGCAGCGGCCCCGAAGGAGCTGGCCGACTCCACGGCGCCGCAGCCCAAGCGGTTGATCGGCATCGACGTGACGGAGCACCTCGAGCGGGACCTCCCGAAGGATCTCGAGTTCACCGACGAGACCGGCAAGCGGGTGCGCCTGGGCGACTTCTTCGATGGTCAGCGCCCCGTCGTGATCACGCTGAACTACTCGAACTGCCCGATGCTGTGCAGCCTCCAGCTGAACGGCTTCGTCGATGGCCTGCGCGGGATGGATTGGCGCGTGGGTGAAGAGTTCCGAGTCATCACGGTGAGCCTCGACCCTGAGGAGACACCCGCCGAGGCGCTGAAGACCAAGCAGCGGTACATGAGGGATCTCGGCTCGGGGGACGTGGGCTCGGGCTGGAGCTTCCTCACCGGGTCTGAAGCCAACATCCGGGCGCTCGCCGACGCGATCGGCTTCCAATACGGGTACAACGAGGTGAGGCAGGAGTACGTCCACCCCGCCGCGCTCGCCCTCACCACGCCCCAAGGCAAAATTGCTCGCTACCTCTACGGCATCGAGTACCACCCGAAGACACTGCGGCTCGGCCTGGTCGAGTCGTCGGAGGGCAAGATTGGCTCCACCGTCGACCGACTGATCTTGTTCTGCTTCCACTACGACTCGAGCGAGGGCCGCTACGCCCCAGTCGCGATGAAGATCATGCAGGTCGCAGGCGGCGCCACCGCGTTCGTGCTCGGTGGCGTGCTTACCTCGCTCTGGGCGGCAGAGGCCCGACGCAAAAAGAAGAAGAAGGGCGCCAAGGCGCACCCCGCAGGAGACGACTCCTCACCCTCGGACCAAGAGTCATGACGTACCTCTCGAGCGCGCTGCTCGCCTTGATGCAGCAAGACACCCCCAAGCCCAAGGTCCCAGAAAGCCCCCATTTCTGGATGCCGACGAGCAGCTCCACCTTCGCCGAGGCGACGGACTGGGCCTTCGATTTCGTCACCTGGGTCAGCGCGGTGGTGACGATCGGCGTCGTGATCGCGATGACGCTCTTCTGCGTGAAGTACCGCGCGACGGATCGCTCCAAGAACGAGCAGCCGACTGGCAACGTCGATCACAGCAACGTGCTGGAGATCGCCTGGTCGGTGATCCCACTGCCGTTCGTCATCGCCTTCTTCGTGGTCGGGCTCCAGGGCTTCATCAACATGCGTACGCCCCCCAAGGAGGCCTATGAAATCCACGCGACCGCCGCGAAGTGGTCTTGGATGTTCCAGTACCCGAGCGGGTACACCACCAACGAGCTCCACGTCCCCAAGGACCGCCCCGTGAAGGTCATCATTGAGGCGCAGGACGTGATCCACGCGTTCTACGTGCCCGCCTTCCGTCAGAAGATCGACGCGGTGCCGGGCCGCTACACCCACGCCTGGTTCGAAGCGATCGAGACCGGCGAGTTCCCGCTGTTCTGCGCCGAATACTGCGGCACCAACCACTCGGACATGATCACCAAGGTGGTCGTGCACGAGAAGGACGCGTTCGAAGAGTGGCTCGAGGAGGCGGAGCGCAAGGAAGAGGAGGAGGGCCTCAAGAACCCGGTCGCCTACGGCGAGACGGTTTACAAGCAGGCTGGTTGTGCGACCTGCCATTCGCTCGACGGGTCGCCGAAGATTGGCCCCACCTTCAAGGGGCTGTTCGGCAAGACCGAGAGGTTCACCGACGGGACGACCGCCGTGGTGGACGAGAACTACCTCCGCGAGTCCATCGAAGATCCACAAGCCAAGATCGTGGATGGGTTCCCGGCCAGCATGCCCACCTACAAGGGCAAGCTGAGCAACAACCGGCTTCGCGCGTTGGTCGAGTTCATCAAGAGCCAGAAGTAGAGAGGCATCGTCATGGCCAGCACCACTACCAGTCCTGAAGCATTCGGCTCCGCGACGCCCTCGACGAGCGAGAGCTACCTCACCAATGAGCGCGGGTTCCTCTCGTGGCTCCTCACGCTCGATCACAAGCGCATCGGCGTGATGTACCTGATGGGCGTCTTGTTCTCGTTCGCGCTGGGCGGGTTCTTCGCGCTCGCCGTGCGCACCGAGCTCTTGACGCCGGGTCACACGGTGATGGAGGCGGACACCTACAACCAGATGTTCACGCTGCACGGCGCGGTGATGGTGTTCCTGGTGATCATCCCAGGGATCCCGGCGGCGCTCGGCAACTTCGTGCTGCCCATCCAGCTGGGCGCCAAGGACGTCGCCTTCCCCCGGCTCAACCTATTCAGCTTCCACCTGTGGCTGATCGGCGCGCTGTTCTTGGTGCTCAGCATGTACCTGAGCGCGGCGGACACCGGCTGGACCTTCTACACCCCGTACAGCACCACCACCACCACGGCGGTGATCCCAGCGACGTTTGGCGCGTTCATCCTCGGGTTCAGCTCGATCTTCACGGGCGTGAACATGATCGTGACGATCCACAAGCTGCGCCCGCCGGGCATGCACTGGTTCCGCATGCCGCTGTTCTGCTGGGCCATCTACGCGACGGCGATCATGCAGGTGCTGGCGACGCCGGTGCTCGGCATCACGCTCCTGATGCTGATCGTGGAGCGCGCGCTCCACGTCGGCATCTTCGACCCCGCCCTCGGTGGGGACCCGGTGCTCTACCAGCACTTCTTCTGGTTCTACTCGCACCCCGCCGTCTACATCATGATCGTCCCCGCCTTCGGGGTGATCAGCGAAGTGATCGCCGCGTTCAGCCGCAAGCGTATCTTCGGCTACAAGTTCATCGCGCTGAGCTCCGTCGCGATCGCCATCCTCGGCTTCCTCGTGTGGGGTCACCACATGTTCACGAGCGGCCAGTCGGTGCTCGCCGGGACCATCTTCAGCGCCATCTCGTTCATGATCGCCATCCCCACGGCGATCAAGATCTTCAACTGGCTCGGCACCATGTACCAGGGGCGCATCTTCCTGGACACGCCGATGCTCTACGCGCTGGCGTTCCTCTGGGTGTTCACCATCGGCGGAGTCACCGGGATGTACCTCGCGGTGATGAGCACCGACGTGCACCTCCACGACACCTACTTCGTGGTGGCGCACTTCCACTACGTGATGATGGGCGGCGCCATCACCGCCTTCTTCGCGGGGCTGCACTACTGGTGGCCGAAGATCACCGGGCGGATGTACGACGAGAAGCCTGGGCGAATCGGCGCCATCATCGTGTTCCTCGGGCTCAACCTGACGTTCTTCCCCCAGTTCATCATGGGCTCTCAGGGGATGCCGCGGCGCTACTACAACTACCTCGAGGAGTTCACCATCTACCACCAGCTCTCCACGGTGGGCGCCTACCTGATGGGCGTTGGCTTCTTGCTCGCGGGCATCAACTTCTACCGCTCACTGCGGAAGAAGCCGGACGCCCCCAAGAACCCGTGGGGCGCGCGGTCGCTCGAGTGGCTGACCACCTCCCCTCCCCCCTACTACAACTTCCACAAACCGCCGGTCGTCGACTTTGGGCCGTACGACTACGAGGACTTGGTCTTCGACAAGAAGCTCGGCGGCTACGTGCACAAGTCCGAGGCGAAGTCCTGAGCTCAGCCCAGGCCCCTCACCTACGAGAACACCGATGACTGACACCACCGCTGATGCGCACGCTGGTCACGAGCACCATCACGGCGACGGCCCCCACCTCGCGCATCATTTCGACAGCTACCAGCACCAGTTCGATTCCGGCAAGCTCGGGATCTGGCTGTTCCTGGCGCAGGAGATCTTGTTCTTCAGCGCGCTGTTCGTCGCCTACATCGTGTATCGCGCGATGCACCCGGAGATCTTCATCTGGGCGCACTACTTCCTGGACACCCAGCTCGGCGCCATCAACACCGGCGTCCTGATCGTCTCCAGCTTGACGGCGGCGTGGGCGGTGCGCTGCGCGCAGCTCGGTAACAAGCAGGGGCTGGTGCTGAACATCGCCGTCACCATCCTCTGCGCGTTTGGCTTCTTGGGGATCAAGTACGTCGAGTACAGCCACAAGTTCCACGACGGCCTGGGGTGGGCGGCGAAGGACGCGGAGCTCAAGTGGTCACGTCACGATCCCAAGCACCAGGTGTGGGAGCTGCCCGGGTTCCAGGCGAAGCACCCCGAGGTCGCGGCCGCGGCCGCCGCGGCCTCCAAGGAGGGCAAGAGCGACCGGGAGATCGCCGCTGTGGCGCGCAAAGCAGCGGGCGGCAAGGACTTGGGGATCGTCCAGCCCGCCAATAGCAACACCTTCTTCGGGATCTACTTCTTCATGACGGGCCTCCACGGGATCCACGTCATCGCGGGGATCATCGTGTGGGTGTGGCTGCTGCTTCGAGCGCTCAAGGGGCAGTTCGGCCCCAAGTATTTCGGGCCCATCGACTACGCGGCCCTCTACTGGCACTTGGTGGATCTCATCTGGATCTACCTGTTCCCAATGCTCTACCTGATTCACTGATGAGGGGCTCCTGACATGGCAAAGAACAAGCCCACGAAGACGTCCCAAGGCGAGGCGAAGGCAGAGCAAGCGGCTGACGAGGCCGTGGTGAAGAGCGACGCGCACGGTGGCCATGGTGGTGGCCACGGCGGTCACGGTGGCCATGATGACGAGCACTTGGCTCACACCATGTCCATCAAGATGCTGGTCGGGGTGTGGGGCGCGCTGATGGTGCTCACGGTGCTCACCGTCAGCGTCACCGGCATCGACCTCGGCTACACCTTGAACCTGGTGGTCGCGATGGTGATCGCCACCATCAAGGCGGCGCTCGTGATGCTGTTCTTCATGCACCTCTGGTGGGACAAGAAGTTCAACGTCGTGGTGTTCGTCAGCTCGTTCCTGTTCGTGCTGTTGTTCGTCGCTCTGACCTTGAACGACCGCGGCGAGTATCAGGCGGACATCGAGACCTACCGCCAAGACAAAGCGCAGCAGTGAGCCCGCAGCGGTAGCGCTCCGGGCACGACGCGCAGCTCACTGCGAGGCGGTGCCGTCCAACCCCCTCCAAACCTCCCCGCGCTCGAGTCAGCCACACTGACGCGAGCCACTCAACGACGCCGGCTCACTCCGTCAGCAGGAACACCGGGGAGCCGCTCACGCTCAGCGTCACCTCACCCCCCGTGGGCTGACGTACGGTCTCCGTACCATCCCAGGCCACCTCACGGAGCGCGCCCGAGCTGGGCAGCCGCACGTCGGCGTTCGTCTCCTCAGAGTCGGCCGGGGTGATCGCCCATAGCACCCAGCGTGGCCCTGCGGGGTGGGAGAAGGCGTAGCCCCGCGCGCCGCTCGGCAGGTCGAGCGCGGCGCTCCCCGCCGGATCGAGCTGGGCCTCACCCAACACGCGCTGAAGCGTGGCGTAGGCCACCCCCACCTCCGTCAAGCGCGCCTCCGCGGGCGTCGCGAGCCCGCTCAGCCGCTCGTAGAGCCCCATGTGGCTGAACGCGTCCTGAGACTCGGGCGCCCCGCTCGAGAGGATGAACCAGTCCACCCCGCCGATGCCCTGGGCCTGCGCCGTGACCATCGCCTTCACCAAGTAGCTCCGCGCGTAGGGGACGCCTCCCACGTTGGGGTAAGCAGGCACTCTGACTTGTGGCGCGCCCGTCTCGGTGACGTTGAAGCCGACCACGCTGACGCCCGCCTGGGTCAGCTTGGCCTGCATCGCGTCCTTCAGCGCGACCAAGCCGTCTACCCCTGTGTCGGAGCTCCGTGAGCCGAAGATGGGGTAGTAGTGGAAGTCCAGCACGTCGAGGTAAGCGCCGCCCTTCTCGGGGTACTCGGCGCTCACGGCGCCGCCGCTCGGGTTGTCAGTGTACCTGAGCATTGCGTCGAGGAAGCTCGGGTACCCGATGCCACCGGCGGCGATCAGCGCGCTCGGATCGAGGTGCTTCGCCACCTCGTGCGCGATGCGCAGCATCCGCACGTAGTCGAAGATGGATCCGTTGAAGCGCGGCAGGTGCGCGGCGAGCGGCGGGTCCGCGTCCCAAGTCTGGGTGATGCGCCAATCGGAGACCCAGTCCGGCTCGTTCCACACCTGCCAGATCCGGATCCACTCCTTGTAGACGGCCACGGTCTTGTAAACGTAGTTGGCGAAGTAGTTCTCCGGGTTGATGTCACCGTTCGCTAGCCAAATCGGCTCGTACAGGTTCCGCGGGATGTAGTGCTCGTTCTGCCAGTTCTCGCTGCCGTCGGGCGCCGTCGACTGCGCGAGCGTCTCCGAGCCGATCAGGAAGCCCACGTGCTCACGCATGCCGAGCGAAGCGTAAGTAGTCAGGTCACCTACTTCGATGCCGTAGCCCCAGCGCGCGAGGTGCGCGGCGGGGAGCTTCACCCTGAGGCTATTGGCCCCCGCGTCGCGCGCCAGCTCCGCGAGATCGGCGTCACCCCAGCTCGAGTTGGGGAAGCCCAGGTTGGCCCCGTAGCGAAACCCTCCCCACGCGAACGCCCCGCCCGAGCCGCTCGACCCCGCTGAGCCGCCCGAGCCGCTCGAACCACCCTGCGAGCCCCCCGACCCACCTTGCGAGCTGCCGCTCGCGCCGCCCTGCGAGCTCCCGCCCTCAGCCCCCGAGCCACCCTGCGCTCCCGCGCCGCTCGAGCCACCCGCGCCGCCCTGCCCCGATCCGCTACCCCCCGAGTCACCGCAGCCCGCGAGGATGAGCGCGAGCCCGGCGAGCGCTCCCGCGAGCCAACGGGTGGGAGGGTTGGGGGTATCGCGAGGCTCCGTCCGGTGCACCATCGCTCCATGGTACCCGACTCGAGCCCCTAGCTCACCATGTACCTCACCGCGCGACCCCACAGCGCGATCTCACGGCCGCACACGAGCCGGCCGCACACGAGCCGCCGACGTGATGAGGTCCACCGTCCTGATTCACCAGGTACCTCACGGCGCGGCCAGCGCCATCACCACGCGATCGGTGCGCTGTCGCGCGCCGGCGTGGTCACTCACGTCGCTGATGAGCACGCTGAACGCGATCGGTCGGCGCCCGGGCCGCATCACGTAGCCGCTCAGCGACGCGACCTTGGCGAGGGTGCCTGTCTTGGCGCGCACCGAGCGCGCGGCGCGCGTCTGGGTGAAGCGCGAGCGCAGGGTGCCGTCCACCCCGCCCACCGCGAGCTGCGTCATGAACTCGGCGCTGAGCCGCGGGCTCTCCTCGGCGTAGCCGAGCACCCCCGTCAGCGCGCGCGCCGACAGACGGTTCGCGTCGAACAGCCCGGAGCCGTTCAAGATCACGCTGCCCTCGCTCGCCTGACCCAGCTTCTGGGTGAGCCAGCTCGTCACCCGCGCCGCCGCCGCCTCGAAGCTGGAGGGCACCCCCGGCTGCTCCTCCGCCGCCAGCGCCTTGAATATCATTTCCGCATAGAAATTATCGCTCTGCTTGCCGAGCCGCGTGGTCAGCTCGGCGAGCGGCCGCGAGCTCACGTGGACCAGCTCTTGCTTCACCTCGCGCCCCCCCGCCTTCACCTCCCCTTGGAGCTCCACCCCGAGCGTTCGCAGCACGTGCGCCAGGGCGTAGCCGGGGAACAGCCGCGGGTCGTCCACTCGGCGTACCACCCGCTGCCGAGCGGCGCGCTCCCCCAGGGTCCCCGAGAGGCGCGCGCGGAGCCTGTCCCCGCTCGGCGTGAGCGCCAGGGTGAGCTTGGGCTCCCCGGATGATTCCGTGCGGATTGAGCCAGACGCCTCGATGAAGCCGGGCGGATCGAACCACACGCGCGCCGCCTCCCCCGCCCGCGTGGGCAGCACGTTCATCGTCACCGTGTTCGCCTCCAGCGCCACCGCGCTCACCGGCGCGCGAAAGTAAGCCCACTCGTTCGGCTGCTGCTCGAAGGCGGGCGGCACGAACTGGGCGTCGAAGCGGCTCTGATCGACCCACAGGTCGCCCTCCACGGAGGACACCCCGCGCGCCACCAACGCGGCGCCCAGCCGCCACAAATCCCCCATGGTCAGGCTAGGATCACCATCGCCGCGCAGCGTCAGCGAGCGCGCCCGGCTGCCCCTCAGCTCACCGTAGATCCCCGTGCGGAAGCTGTAGTCCGGCCCCAGCAAGTCGAGCGCCGCCGCCGCCGTCACGATCTTCATGTTGGACGCCGGGTTCAGCGCGCGCGAAGCCTCCACCGCCGCGAGCTCGCGCCCCGTCTCCAAGTCCACCACGTGGAGGCTGAGCTGCCCCTGCTGCTCCTTCACCCAACGCGCCAGCTCATCGACTCGCGTCGTGAGCGCCGCGCGCTGCGCCGCGCCGAGGCCTGACGCTGCGTCTCGAGCGCCGCTACCCGGCGGCACCTGAGGCGCCGCCGATTGAGCGAGCGGTGCGGCGCCATGCGTGAGCATCCAGCTCGCGAGCGCTAGAACCGCCAGAGCCACGGGCCACCCGCGGAGCCGCCGACGACGATTGTGCATCGCCCAGTTCTACCATCGTGATAGAGCGACCGGGTGGCTCGGAGCGCCCCCGCCTCCTCGCACGACGCACCTCGCGGAGCATCGCGGTGGCTCTCGACGCCGCTTCAGCGCAGGCTCGGGCTGGCGCAGCGCTCGCTGCACAGCCTTCGAATGACACCCAGCGTGGCGGTCCTCGCGCTGCTCGCGCTCTCACTCGCGGCCTGCGGGGGCGAGCGCGCGGACGCTGGCGACGCGCGCCCATTGGAGATCGTGGTCCCCACCGAGCTCGGCTCGCTGGACCCGCGCTTCACCACCCGCGCCCTCGACGTGAAGGTGACGCGGCTGATCCACGCGGGCCTCGTGGGCCTCGACCCGGAGACCCAGGCGCCGGTGCCGCTGATGGCAGCTTCCCTGACTTGGCTAGGGCCCACTCAGCTGCGCGTCGAGCTGAATCGCCGAGCGCGCTTCCACAGCGGCGCGCCGCTCACCCCAAGGGACGTGTGCGCCACCCTCGAGGCGCTGGCCGATCCGAGCCTCGGGAGCCCGCACCGCGTGGTGGTGGCCGCGATCGGGCGCTGCCAGGAAACCGGCGAAGCCTCCCTGGAGCTCAGCCTGCGTGAGCCGCGCGCGACCCTGCTCACCGATCTCGAGGTGCCGATCCTGCGCGCCGATCAAACGCGCTCGAGCGAGCTGCCGCGCGGCGAGCTGGACGGCCTCGGCCCCTTCCGCGTCGCGCGCTTCGACTACACCGAGGTCTCGCTGGAGCGCGCCCCCAGCGCGGCGAATCACGCGCCACGGGAGGTGGTGGTGCGCACCGTGCGCGACGAGAACGCGCGGGTGCTCCGGCTCTTGGCGGGGCGCGCGGACATCGCGCCGAGCTCGGTGTCCCCCACGCTGCTGCCCGCGCTCACGCGGGGCACCACCGGGGGCCAGGCGCTCACGGTGCACGCGCGGCGCGGCGCGAACGTCACCTACCTGCTGTTCCAGAACGACCTCCCGCCAACAAGTCAGGTCACCTTACGCCACGCGGTGGCCCACGCCATCGATCGTCAGCTGATCGTCGACACCTTGTTGGCGGGCAAGGCGCAGGTCGCCAGCGGCTTGTTCCCTCGAGGTCACTGGTCAGCTGACCCGACGGCAACCCCCGTCCCCTACGATCCGGCGAAGGCGCGCGAGGCGCTCGCCGGCCAAGAGCTCACCCTCACCACCAGCACCGATCGCGCGCGCCTCACCATCGCCCGCGCCATCGCCCAAATGCTGACCGACGCCGGCGCTCGCGTGCGCCTCATCGCGCTCGACCTGGGCGTGCTGCTGAAGCGGCTGGACGCCGGCGACTTCCAGCTGGCGGTGCTGCAGATGCCCGAGCTCACCGAGCCCAACCTGCTCGCCTGGTTCTTCCACCCGAGGGGCGTCCCGGGCGAGGGCGGCGCGGGGCGCAACCGCGCGCGCTACCGCTCGCCGCGAGTGGGCAGCTTACTTGACCATGCCAGCGCCACCACGGACGTCGAGGCGCGCCGCGCGGCCTACTGGGAGGTCGCCCACGAGATGGCGAAGGATCTCCCCACGCTGCCGCTGTGGCACGAAGATCAAGTCGCGGTGCTGTCCCCCCGCGCCGCCTCCTTCCAGCTCACCGCGATCGGCCGCTGGGACGCGCTGGCGCAGCCGCCACGGCTGAGCTCACCGCACCCTGCAGCGCGCTGAAAGCTCCTCCACGCAGCGCACCGGCTTGCTTTCCATCACGAACCCAGCCAAAAGGCCCCCCGTGCTCCTGCCCAGTCGTCCTCGCCGAGCGCGCGCCACGGCAGCGCTCCTCGCAGGCGCCCTCGTCACGGGCGCGCTTTGCACGAGCGAAGCTGCCCACGCCGAGGAGCCCACCCGCGACGACCGCATGGATCCAGGCGCCTACCCGCCGGACGGCACCCGCGGCAACTTGTTCCTGGCGGGCGCGGTCACCACCGGCGTGTGGTACGGCGCCGCCCTGAGCTTCTCTTACCTGTGGCCGGACGCGCCGGGCGCGAAGGATCTACGCATCCCCATCGCCGGGCCGTGGCTCGCGCTCGCGGACACCGGCTGTGCCGACAGGGACCCGAACTGCAGCACCTTCATGGTGGTGCTGCGCGCCATCCTCACCACCATCGACGCGGTGGGGCAGGCGGGCGGTGTGCTGGTGATGGCGGAGAGCGCGTTCCTCACCACCGCCGCGAGCAAGCCCGCTGCGCCCAGTCCCTCCGCCACCTCCAAGCGCGCGAGCATCCGCCCCGCGCCGGTGCTCACGGACAGCGCGTTGGGCCTCGGCCTCGTCGGCTCGTTCTGAGCGTCCCGCGCTAGCTCACTCTGAGCTGCTCTGCGCGCCATTCATTCTGAGCGCTCCGCGCTCCGTCCGTTTTGGAGCGCTCAGCGCTCGGCTCGTCATGGACGCGCGCCTGTCGTTGGGCGGAGGAATCCTCGATGCCGATCGCACAGCTCGACGATCGTACCCGCGAGCGAGGATAGCTCGTGCAACGGTTCAGCGGTCATGGTACTCGGGCGCCCCGTGATGGAGAACGCACGGTGAGTCAACGAACCAAGTTCGTCCTGGTCACTGGAGGTGTCGTCTCGTCGATCGGCAAGGGCCTCGCCGCCGCTTCACTCGGCGCGCTGATGGAGGCTCGTGGGCTGCGCGTCACCCACATGAAGCTCGATCCGTACTTGAACGTCGACCCCGGGACGATGTCGCCCTATCAACACGGCGAGGTGTTCGTCACCGACGACGGCGCCGAGACGGACCTCGACCTCGGGCACTACGAGCGCTTCACCTCGGTGCGGCTCACGCGCGGCTCGAACCTCACGACGGGCCGGATTTACGAGGCGGTGATCTCGAAGGAGCGCCGCGGGGAGTACCTCGGCGCCACCGTCCAGGTGATCCCCCACATCACCGATGAGATCAAGGCCGGCATCCGCCTCGCCACGCACGGCGTGGACATCGCCATCATCGAGGTGGGCGGCACCGTGGGCGACATCGAGTCGCTGCCCTTCCTCGAGGCGCTGCGTCAGCTCAAGGTGGAGGAGGGTGAGGAGAACACGCTCAGCGTCCACGTGACGCTGGTGCCCCACATCCAAACCGCGGGCGAGCTCAAGACCAAGCCCACCCAGCACTCCGTGCGCGAGATGCGGGAAATAGGCATCCAGCCTGACATCCTCATCTGCCGCTGTGATCGGCCGCTCCCCCGCGGCCTGAAGGAGAAGATCGCGCTGTTCTCCAACGTGCAGGTGGATCGCGTCATCTCGGCGGTGGACGTCGGCTGCATCTACGAGCTGCCCCTGGTGCTCCACGCGGAGGGCCTCGACGATCAGATCGAGAAGCGCCTCAAAATCTGGTGCGGCACGCCCGATCTCGGCAGCTGGCGGCGCGTGGCGGAGCGCTTCAAGAAGCCATCACGCGGCAGCGTGAAGGTGGGCATCGTCGGCAAGTACGTGCACCTGAAGGACAGCTACAAGTCGCTCCACGAGGCGCTGGTCCACGGCGGGCTGGAGCACGACGTCAGCGTCCAGTTCGAGTACATCGACTCGGAGCAGTTGGAGGCGGGGGACGTCGCGAGCTCGCTCGACGGGCTGGACGCCATCCTGGTGCCCGGCGGCTTCGGGGACCGCGGCGTGGAGGGGAAGATCTCGGCCATCCGCTACGCGCGCGAGCACGGCGTCCCCTACTTCGGCATCTGCCTCGGCATGCAGCTCGCCGTCATCGAGTTCGCGCGTCACGTGGCCGGCGTGGACAACGCCACCAGCGCGGAGTTCAACGCCGACGCGAAGCACGCGGTGATCGACCTGATGCCTGACCAACGCGGGGTGACGGACAAGGGCGGCACCATGCGCCTCGGGGCCTACCCCTGCACGCTGAAGCCCGACACCCAAGCAGCGCGCGCCTACGGCGCTCGGGAGATCAGCGAGCGCCACCGCCACCGCTACGAGTTCAACAACGACTACCGCGAGCTGCTCGAAGAGAAGGGCCTGGTGCTGAGCGGCCTGTCCCCCGATGGCCGCCTGGTGGAGCTGGTGGAGCTCCGCGATCACCCCTACTTCGTCGGCTGCCAGTTCCACCCGGAGTTCAAGAGCCGGCCCATGGCGCCCCACCCGCTGTTCTCCGCGTTCGTCGCCGCCGCCATCACGCGCCGCGATGCCCAGGTGGATTGAGGATTAGACCGCTTGGGGGCTGATGTGAGCGTGGTTCGATCACGTCGTTTGTCGGCGAGGAGCGCGCGGAGCGTACTTAAGTACGTGAGCACGCACCACAGCCGCAAACGGCGTCAGCGGGCCGCGATCGCTTCAGCCCAAAAGCGGTCTAGCGCGTTAGCGGCTGTGCTAAGACCCATGCCTCATGAGCGGAGCAGCGGGGCCCCAGGGCGTGGCAACAGGGCTATTGGGTGCCGAGTCGGAATTCGGGGCAGTGGCTCGGGCGGCACTTCAGCAGGGAGCGGGGCCGAAGCCCATGGGGCTGGTGTCTCGGCAGCTCGAGCCGCTGGGTGATCGGGGGCAGGGGGTTGGTCCCGCCATCGCGCGCTCGGCTCCGCTGCAGGCGCCGCGCGGCGTTCACCGTGAGGCACCTTTCCACCGTGGAAACGCGGCATCGCGCCAAGCTCTAGGTGGCGCTCATCGCGCGGACCCGCGCGAGGCGCCTCGTCAGGGCGCCTCACGGCTCGGCGCGCGGCTGCTCCAGCTCCCGCTGCTCGCCGCGCTGACGCTGACGTTCGGCCTTGGCTGCGCGCGGAGCAGCGTCGTGGAGACAGCGCTGAACGGCGACCTGAAGACGCTGCGCGCCGAGCTCCAACAAGCGGAGAAGCGCGGCGATCTGGGCGACTCCGAAGTGCGCCGCGTGGCGCACGCCGTCGCCAGCCGTGAGGTGCGCTCCGTCGACGTCGAGCTCGCCATCCCGCGCATTCGTCAGGTGCACGCCTGCGCCAGCTCGCTCTCGGCGGTGCTCGAAGAGCGCGCAGAGCAGGCGGACGACGCCGGCGCGGAGGCGCAGCTGATGCTGATCGACGCCGGGCTCGACAGCCGCAAAGAGCTCGTCGATCGCTACCAGCGCGCGGAGAGCGGCGCGTGGCGCGCCGTGGCCGCCCGGCTCACCACGGGCCTGGGTCACGCGGGGCTACGTCAGCAGCTGATGGGGGACGGCGACGAGCGGGTGCGGCGCGCGGCGCTCACGGCGGCCCTGGTCGCGCGCGACAAGCGCGACATCACCCCGCTCTTGGAGGCCGCGCGCGTCGATCCCGACGCGCTGAGCCGCAGCCGCGCGGCGCGCGCCGCGGGGAACATCGGTGGGCAGCAGGTGGTGCTGGGGCTGCGCGACTTGTGGGAGCGCGCCGACGAGACGACGCGCGTCACCATCGTGGAGGCTTGGGCGATGCCTGGCGCGCTCGGCTCCGGGGGTGAGTCGCAGCTGGTGTGGGTGGTGGAGACGGGGGAGGCGCTGCCGGCGGTGAGCGCGGCCGGCGCCCTCATCCGCACGGAAAGTCAGTACGCCTCGAGCGGCGTCGCGCTGCTCGAGCGCGTGGTGAAGGGCGGCCCCGCCACGGAGCGCAAGTTGGCCATCGCCTGGCTGCCGCTCGGCGAGCCCAGCACCTTGGAGCGCCTAAAGGAGGCCGCGAAGGACGCGGATCCCGAGATCCAAGCAGCGGCCCTCGGTCGCCTGCTCCACACCGGTGAGCGCGCGGACGCCGAGAAGCAGCTCTTCAAGCTCGCCCGCGGCAAGACCGGCGCCGCCTTCCCGGCGCGCTTGGCGCTCGCCGCCGGGGGCGTGTCCGAGGTGGCGCCGCTCTTGAAGCAGGACCTGGGGGACAAGCAGTCGAGCGTCAGGCAGCAAGCCGCGCTCGCGCTCGCGCGGATCTCGCAGTTCTCGAGCGCCGCGCTCGCCATGGGGGACGAGAGCCCCACGGTGCGCACCCGCGTCGCCTGCAGCCTGCTCCTCGCGCTGAAGTAGCGTCGAGGAGCGCTGCCGCTCAGCGCTTCTTGGCGCGGTGCCGTCCGACCCCCAAAACCCGCTCCTTCCCTCATGGCGCATTGCGTCAGAGGAGGAGCACCTGCGCCGCCTCGTGCGTCGACCGGCCGGCTTATCGTTGTGTTTCACGACGAGCGCCGGTAGATCCGGCGTCATGAGTTTCCTGCGAGGAGTGAGCTCGGTGGTGCTCGCGGCTGCGATGGCCGTGGGGGGCACGGGGTGCATCAAGAAGGCGTTGCTCGATGGGCAAATCAAGGGCACGCGCGATGGCTCGGCGGCGGTCAACACGCTGCACGACTGGGAGACGGCGCGCACCGTCGCTCAAGCCGGCATCGGGCAGCTGGAGGGCATGCACCTGCTCGCGCCGCAGAACACCGACGCGCTGTTCTTGCTCACCCGCGCTTGGGCTGGGCTCTCGTTCGGCTTCATCGAGGACGACTTCGAGGTCGCTTACGAGGCGGGTAAGGATCTCGACGCCGCCTACCATCAGCGGCGCACCCGCGCCGGCTTCGACCGCGCGATCTTCTACGGGGTCGAGCTGCTGTCCCACACCGCGGACGGCTTCGAGGACGCTCGGCGCAACGCCGACACGATCCGCAGCTGGCTGGTGAGCAACTTCACCGAGGTGGAGCAGGCGGAGGACTTGCTGTGGGTGGGCTTCGCGTGGATTGGGCGCGTCTCGGCGGCGAAGGACGACGCGGCGCTGGTGGGTGAGCTCTACGTCGGGGTGGAGATCATCAAGCGCTCCATCGAGCTCGATGAGCGCGTGCAGCACGGCACCGGGCACACCATCCTCGGCGCCTACCACGCGCGCACCGCGCAAGCGGAGCTGGACGACTCGAAGAAGCACTTCGACCGCGCCTTGGAAATCAACGAAGGCAAGCTGCTCTCCACCAAGCTCAATTACGCAACGCGTTATTACTGCGCCAAGCGCGACAAGGCGAACCACGACAAACTGCTGCACGAAGTGCTCGCCGCGGAAGATCCGCTGCCCGAAGCGCGTCTCCCCAACGTGATCTCCAAGCGGCGCGCCCGGCGCTACTTGGGCCACAAGATCTGGCAGGAAAACTGCGGATTTGGCAGCTGACGCGCGGTCAAGCTCGCGCCCAACGGGGCGACACCCGCGGCTCCCTCATCACCCGTTCAGCAGGCGCTGCTCCGCTCCGCAAGCCGCGCGCGTGTCCCCGTTCTTTTTTTGATGAGATCTGGCATCCTGCCCGTCTCACCCCGGCCGAGAGTACGGCCAACAAGCGAATCCGCTAGTCCAGCAGCCTCGAGTCGTTGGACCAACCAGCAGGGCAAATCAGGAGGTATCAAGGATGATCCGCAGGCTATTAGCAGTCGCGTTTGCCGCCGCGTGCGTCGTTGGTCTGACGACGGGCACCGCCGAGGCGAAGACGACCCTCAAGCTCGCCACCATGGCTCCCAAGCAGAGCCCCTGGGGCAAGGTCTTCACCAAGTGGAGTGACGTGGTGAAGAGCAAGACCAACGGTGAAGTGGAGATCGAGTGGCTCTGGAACGGCGTCGGTGGTCCTGAGGACGCCGTGGTCGGGAAGATCAAGTCCGGGCAGCTCGACGGCGCGGCCATCACGGCCGTGGGTCTCTCCTCCATCGACAAAGGGGTGCTCGCGCTCCAGGTCCCTGGCGCGTTCAAGAGCTGGGCTGAGCTGGACAAGGCTCGCAACAAGGTCGCCGGCAAGTTCAAGCGCAGCATGAAGAAGGAAGGCTTCTACGTCGCGGGCTGGGGCGACGTGGGCAAGGCGCGCGTGATGAGCGCCGGCTTCGCGGTGAAGACGCCCGCGGACCTCAAGGGCAAGAGCCCGGCCACCATCAAGGACGACGTGATCGCCCCCGCCATCTACGAGATCATCGGCGGCGTGACGCCGAAGCCCGGCGCCATCACCGAGTTCCTGCCGATGCTGCAGAACAAGTCGGTCAACGTGATGAACACCCCGGCGCTCGCCGCCGAGCAGCTGCAGTGGGCCTCGCGCCTCGACCACATGAACACCCAAGAGGTGGCCTTCGCCATCGGCGCCCTGGTGTTGAGCGAGAGCAGCCTCGACAAGATGCCCGCGGATCAGGCCAAGCTCGTGAAGCGCTACGGCAAGAGCGCCTCCAAGCGCCTCACCAAGAGCATCCGCAGCGCGGACGACGCCTCCTTCAACCGCCTGAAGAAGAAGATGACCTCGCACACGCCAACCGACGCCGAGCGCGCCGAGTGGCAGCGCGTGTTCAAGGCGGCGTGTGGCAAGCTGAAGACGTCGCTCCCGGGCTCCGTGCTCAGCGACATCGGCGCCTGCTGACGCAGACGGGCGTCCGAAATGGGTCGAGCCGGCAAACGCCGGCTCGACTTGTTTTTGTCGTGTGAGGCGCTCCGCGAAAGGTGACGAGGCGGGGGAAAGTCGCGTAGCGTAGCGCTGCGTCCTCATGGCTAAGAAACCACCCTCCTCCGACAACCCCGACCCGCCCGGGCAAGAAGCTGGCCCTGACTCGAAGCCAGCTGACCCAGAGCGCGGCCCCGCGGGCGAGAGCGCCGCCGAGGCCTCCCAGACCTCCGCCGAGGGCGCCGGCGACGACGGCCCAGGCACCGAGAGCGACGACGCGAAGGAGGCGCCTGGCGGCCCCGAAGACTCCAAGGACAGTGGTGCTGACGAGGCCGAGGCTGACGAGGACGCCAAGGGCTCCCAGGCGGACGCCGGTGGCTCTGGGGAGGCGCCACCCGCACCGCCCGCACCGCCTGGCGTGAAAGGCAAGGAGCCCGCGGCGTGGGGGAAGCCGCTGGTCGCCGTCGACGAGTTCTGGACGCGCTTCGAGATGCGTTTGTGCGTCGCGGTGATCGCCGTCGAGATCTTGGCGCTCGGCTTCTGGGTGGTGCTGAAGAGCCTCTCGTCACAGTCAGGTGAGCTGAGCTCTAACGCCGGTGTGGTGTTCCGCTCGGTGATCGGCGCGGTGGCGCTGGGGATGGCAGGCTACTGGCTGCTCAAGAGCCAGCCCATCATGCGGCGGCGCGTGGCGGCCATCACGGGCGTCGTGATCGGGCTCGCGCTGGGGAAGAGCTGGGCGAACGTCGGGGTGGAGTACAGCTCGAACTTCCTCAACTGGTATCAGCAAGCCTCCACCCTCACCTTGGTGGGCGGCCTCCACAGCGTCGGCACGCGGCTCACGCTGCTCCTCGCGCTGCTCGGGGGCTCGCTCGCGACGGGTGCTGGTAAGCACGTGACCATCGACGTGGTCACGCGCATGGTGAGCCCCACCGCACGCAAGTGGATGTCGCTCACCGGTTGGGTGGCGACCAGCGTGATCTGCTTCATCGGCTCGTGGGGCTTCTTCGACCACATCAGCATCGAGTCGTTCGGCGCGCGCAACACCGACTCGGCGCGCACCAAGGTGTCGAAGACGTTCGAGGCCATGGGCGAGCACTTCTTCATCGCGAGGAAGCAAATGAGCCTCGACATGAAGACGCTGCCCGTCGTGCTCAAGGGCGAGCGCTACGCCACCCACCTCTCGGGCGCGGAGTGGAACCGCTGGCTGGATGAGTCGGGGATGGCCGCGCGCTACGGGCAAGAAGAGGTGAACAAGCTCAAGATCGCCGAGGACGGCACCCGCGCGCCGCTGATCGTGATCCCTGGCAAGGGCGAGCCGCGCGGCGAGCTGATCGCGATGGCGAACCTCTGCTTCCCCATCGGCATGGGCATCATCGGGCTCCGGTTCCTGCTTTTGTCGCTGCTGGTGGTGAGCGGCCACCGCAGCGCTGAACCCGAGGAGGACTTCGCGGGCCCGCAGAGCGACGCCAGCGGGCCTGAGCCGCCCGACCCCGATGGGCCAAGTGACGAAGCCACGGGCGAGCTGTCCAAGAACCGTCAGGAGGCCGCCTGATGCCCATCCTGCTCTTCGTCCTCGTCTTCGCGCTGCTCGGCGCGCCGGTGTTCGCGGTGATGGCCGGCACCACCGAGCTCGCGTGGCTGCTCCACGGCAACGAGAACCAGCGCTTCGTGCGCTTCTTGGCGCCGGACGTCCTCGACAACCGCTTCGCGGGCTCGCCCATCTTGGTGACGGTGCCGCTCTTCACGCTGGTCGGCTACCTGATGGCCGAGAGCAAGACGCCGCAGCGCCTGGTGCGCGCCTCCACGGCCTTCTTTGGTTGGCTGCCGGGCGGCCTCGCCATCGTGTGCATCTTCGCGAGCGCGTTCTTCACCACGCTCACCGGCGGCAGCGCGGTCACCATCGTGGCCATCGGGGCGCTCCTCTACCCGGCGCTCAAGGCCAGCGGCTACCCAGAGAAATACTCGCTCGGCCTGATCATGACCGGCGGTAGTCTGGGCCTCTTACTACCTCCGTCACTGCCCATCTTGGTCTACTCGCTGGTCGCGGGCATCGACTTCACCAAGGCCTTCAAGGCGACGCTGATCCCCGGCGGCCTCATCATGCTGCTGCTCAGCCTGCACGCCATCTACGTCGCGAAGAAGCACAACATCCCGCGCACCAAGCCCAACTTGGCCGAGATGGGCAGCTCCCTGTGGGCCGTGAAGTGGGAGCTGTTGATCCCCGTGATCATCCTGGGCGGCCTCTTCACCGGCGTCACCTCCATCGACGAGATCGCGGCGATGGCGGCGCTCTACGTGTTCGTGATCGAGGTGTGGGTCTACAAGGACCTGAAGCTCAAGGACATCCCGCGCATCGTGAAGAGCGCGATCGCGCTGGCCGGCGCCCTGATCCTCATCATGGCGATGGCAGTGGCCCTGACCAACTACGTCGTCAACGAGCAGATCCCGAGGAAGCTGTTCGACTGGGTGACGGGCATGGGCGTGACCGAGACGTGGCACTTCCTGATCACGCTCAACGTGTTCCTGTACGTGCAGGGCATGTTCATGGATGGCTTCAGCTCCATCCTGGTGGCGGTGCCGCTGCTCATCCCGTTCGCGGCCAAGTTCGGCATCTCGCCCTTCCACCTGGCGATGATGTTCCTCTTGAACCTGGAGATAGCCTACCTGAGCCCGCCGCTCGGGCAGAACCTGTTCGTCGCCAGCTTCCGCTTCAACCGCCCCATGGCGCAGCTGTACCGAGTGGCGGTGCCGTTCATCGGAGTGCTGATCATCGGCCTCGTGATCTTGATGACGGTGCCCAAGCTCTCCACCGTGGCGATCGAGCCGGACATCGCCAAGGCCAAGGCGGAGGCCGCGAAGTACGAGGAGCCGCCGCGCGAGGCTTGGCTGATGGAGTGCGTCCAAGAGGATCGCAACAACCCGCTGCCGTGCTCGGATGAGGACAAGCAGAAGTGGGCGCACCTCTACGGCAAGGCGGACGCAGGAGCCGAGACCGACGCCGACGACTGGGGCGACGAAGACGACTGGGACGACGAGGACGAAGACGAGGACAGCGACGCCCAGGAGGCTGACGCTGGAGCCGACCAGGGCGCTGACGACGCGGGCTCGGCGGACGGCGACGACGCCAGTGACGAGGACGACGACTTCGACGACGATCTCGATGACGAGGACGAGTAGGGGCAGGCCGCCGTGCCTGCCCGTTCGCGACGTCTACGGCGTCCGGGTGCCGACAGAATTCTCAATGACGCTCAAATGCTCCGCGCCTTCCAGGTGCCGCGCTTGAAGTACCACGCCATCACCACGGTCAGCAGGAAGACGTAGATCACCGCGGCTGACCAGATCCCCATCAGCCCGAAGTCCAGCGTGATGCCGAGCACCCAGGCGATGGGCACCAGGCACAGGAAGTGGAGGAACAGCTCCACCACCATCACGAACACCGACTCACCCGCGCCGAACAGCGCCTGCGTCAGGATCATCCCGACGGCGATCATCGGGGTGATGATGCCCATCATGCGCATCGGCCCGATGGCGACGGCGAGCACATCGGGGTTGTCGTTGAAGAACATCACCGCCTCACGCGGGAACACCACGCCCTCCAGGAAGCCCACCACGCCGAAGATGATGAGCCCGAGGCGCACCGAGACCCAACCGAAGCGCTCCGCTTGGTCCGGTTTGCGCTCCCCCATCGACTGACTCACGAGGGTCGCCGTGGCGGTGCCGAAGGCGAGGCAGGCGGTGAACGTCAGCTTCAAGATGGAGACGATGACCGAGGTGGCGGCGAGGTTGTGCGAGGTGCCGCCCGCGTTTTGGTCCAGCTTGCTGACGATCACGCTGAACAGGAAGAAGCCCATCATCACCGCGATGGTGGCGATGGCGCTGGGGATGCTGAGGCGCAGGATGGCCCACACCACCTGCTTGCTGCGCTCGCGCACGTCGAAGGGCTTGAACACCTTGCGGTAGCTGCCCTTCATGGCCCAGCCCACCATCACCGCCAGGCCAATCCAAGTGCACAGCGCGTCAGCCAGGCCCGCGCCTTCAATCCCCATGCGCGGGAACCCGAATTTACCGAAGATGAGCAGCCAGCACACCACGACGTTGATGGCGTTCATGATGATCGCGCTCACGAGGTGGATGTGGGTCTTGCCCAGGCCATCGAAGAAGGCCTTGAAGCTGAAGGTGATCACCATCGAGGCGATCCCGAGCAGCCGGTAGTTCAAGAAGCCCTGCGCCGCCGCGCGAACCTCCGGGTTGCTGAGCGACACCTCGAGGATCCAAGGCGTGGAGAGGTAAGCGAGCGCCGTGGCGATGACGCTGGCCACCAGCGAGAACAGCCAGCTGTTCACCAGCACCGCCCCGCTCGCCCGCGTGTTCCCTTCGGCGAAGCGGCGCGCGGCGATCGCCTGGGTCCCCACCGAGATGGCGCTCAGCGAGCCGCCGAACAACCACAGCAAGATGAGCGACGGGAACAGCGCCGCTTGGGCGGTGGAGCGCTCGGGCTCCGGTAGCCAGCCGAAGAAGTAGTTGTTCGTCTCATTGACGAAGCTCTGGCTGAGCATCGCGATCACGGTGGGCGCCGCGATCTTCAGCACCAAGCCGTAAGGGTTCTTGCTGGTGTCGATCTTGTGGACGTCCAGCTCGCTGGGAGCCGCCGTCGGCGAAGAGCACTCGTTCGAGCTCGGGGGCATGGTCTTCGGAGGTCTCTAGGCGTGGAGCCGACCCATCTTCTGGCTCGGAGTGTCCGCGGCTTTCAGCGGGCTCAGGAGCTGGCCTCGCGGCGTTCTCGCAGCGAGGCGGCTTTGGCTCGGGGCCCGGCTCGGGGACGCCGAGCGTTCTTGGCCCGGAGCTTTAGAGCGGACGAGTGAGGGCGAGCAAGCTCCACCACCAAAAAAGCGTTGGGGCCCGCGTCGCTGAGCGACGCGAGCCCCGGATACAGGCCGGTATTGCCCGTGCGCCTACTTCAGGGCGATCGCTTCCTTACCGCCGTACATCTGGAGCAGCTGGCGCGCCTCGCCCGAGTCGGGGTGATCTTTCAGGAGCTCGCTCAGCGTCTTCACCGCTTGCTCACGCTGCCCCACCGCGCGCTGCATCCGCGCGAGGTGCACCCGCGCCTCCGCCTCCTTGGTGAGCTCCGCCCACTGCTTCGCCACGCGATGCGCCTCGCCCCAGGCCTTCATCTGCGCCGCCGCCTCCGTCCAGGCCTTGAGCACGGCGGGGTCCTTGCGGTGGTTGCGGCCCAGCTTGCGGATCTGGTTGAAGCCCTTGATGCGCTGGCCCGCCTTCATCATCTCTTGCGCCTGCGCGAGCTCCTCGGCGACACCCGCGCTGGGTGACACCGCGCTCGCCAGGAGCGGCGCCGAAGCAGCGACCGGCGTCGGCTCGGCGACGGGGTCGGCGCCCTCCTTCAGCTCCGCCGAGGCGTCGTCACCCTCCGTCTGAGCGACCTCCTTGGGCGCGTCCTCCTGCGCAGCGGACGGATCGTCATCCACCTGATCGCCCATCTCCGCCTCATCGGGCGTGGGCGCGGCGGCGAGCTCAGTGCCGTCTTCCGCCTCCTCGTCACTCGCGCTCTCGTCGAAGGATTCGGGCGCCTCCTCGAGGGTCGCCACCGGTTGCTCCGCCGCTTCGCCTGGTGACTGCCCGAACAGCGCCAGCGCCTTGCCGCGCAGGTTCGGATCGGAGGCGCCGAAGATGGCCGCGCCAGCGACCGCGATGCCGAGCGCCGCCACCACGCCGGTCGCGATCGCGCGCCGGCGCCGCTGACGCAGCGCGGGCTCCTTCAGCGCGCTGTCGAGCGCCTCGCGCAGCTCTTCGGCGGACTGATAGCGTTGGTCAGGGGAGTTGGCGAGTGACTTCTGGACGGTGTTGTCGAACATGACGGGGAATCCTCGGGTTGGTGCCCTCTGCCGGAGGCGCTCCGGGGGGACCCGGAGCTTCTGGTCGAGGAGCGCGACGATGGTGGTTCTTGCGTGAGGGAGCCGGCCGCAGGCCAGCTCGTAGAGGACGGCGCCCAGCGCGTAGACGTCGCTGCGCTCGTCTGTTTCCCCGCGGATTTGCTCGGGGGCCATGTACTCGGGGGTGCCGATCAAGTGGAGCGCGCCGTCCTCGGCTGGCAGCGAAGCGCCCAGCTTGGCGACGCCGAAGTCGAGCAGCTTGATCGCGCCGTCGCGGGTGAGCATCAGGTTCCCCGGCGTGATGTCGCGGTGGATGATGCCGCGCCCGTGCGCCGCGCTGAGCGCCCGCGCCGCTTGTACGCCGATGCGCGCCACCTCACGCCACGGCATCGGGCCGTCGCGCTCGAGCAGCTGACGCAGCGTCTCCCCCTCCAGGAGCTCCATGGCGTAGTACGGCCGGCCGCCGCGGCTCACGCCAAAGTCATACAGGGTGACCAGGTTCTCGTGACGCAGGCTGGCGAAGGAGCGCGCCTCCTCGGTGAAGCGCTCGAGCTCCGCCTCCGAGAGGCGGTCCGCCGGGAGCAGTTTCAACGCGACGCTGCGCCGCAGATCGAGGTGCTCCGCCTCGTACACCTCACCCATGGCGCCGCTCGCGATGCGGCGCACCAAGCGGTAACGGGTACCTGGCAGGCACTGGGGGTCCTCTTCAGCGCGCTCGGTTGGCTGCGGAGCGGGAGCCTCACGCCCTGAGGCAGCGCCGCCCGGCGCGTGCGCCTGGACCAACCCCCCCCCGATCGAGGAGCGCTCCTCGGGGACTAGCTCGAGGGTGCCCCCTTGAGCGCTTCGTGAGCTAATCTGACCAGTGGCCTCACCGCTCACGCCGCCTGCGCTGGCCTGACTGGCGGTGTCATCGCCCACGCTCAGTGAGGAAGACTGCTCAGCAGCGTCTGACGCACCCTGTGAGGTTTGCTGTCCATCGGAGACCCCCGGAGCGCCCTCGGCCGCGCCAGCTGCCTCGCTCTGCGGTGGCGCTGGCGACGCGGGCAAGGCGCGCGGCAGCGTCTCCGCCTTGCGCATCACCGCCACCAAGCGCGCGAACTCCGCGCGGCTCCGCGCCGGCTCGCTGGGGTAGAGCCGCGACATCAGGTGCGCGATCCGCGAGCGCACGCTGGTGTCGCCGTTCGCCAGTGAGGGCGCCTGCTTCAAGAGCCGCACCAGATCCGTCACCGCCTCCGCGGCGTTCGCGTAGCGATCGGCCAGCGCCGGCGCCGTCATGCGCGCGATGATGACGTCGAGCTCACGCGGCACCCCCAGCTCCGGCATGAGCGGCGGCGGGTTACGCTGCCCGGCGCCGACGCGCGCCAGGTGCTCGCTGGCGTCCCCCTGGAGGAAGCGCCGCCCCGCGACCAGCTCCCACAGGATGATGCCCGCCGCGTAAATATCCGCAGGGATACCCCCGGGCGTCTCGTTGGCCACCTCGGGCGCTACGTAGCCCGGCTTGGCGAACACGATGCCCGCCACCGTCTGGCAACGACGGTTCTCACCGCGCGCGGTGCCGAAGTCGATGAGCTTCAGGTCGCCCGCGTAGCCCACCATGATGTTCTGCGGGCTGAGGTCGCGGTGCACGATGCCGAGCGGCCTGCCATGGGCGTCCGTGCGACCGTGCACGTGGGCGAGCGCGTCACACAGGGTGACCGCCATCGCCACCGCGTCGGGCCAACCGATCTCGAATTTTAGCTGCAGCGCGCGGGTGCGCACCTCGCTCAGGTTGCGACCCTCCACGTACTCGACTACTACGTAAGGCTGACCACCGGCGTCGTTCTTCGCCTCGAGGATCTGCGCCACCCCTGGGTGCGCGAGCTGCGCCTGGATGCGCGCCTCGTCGAGGAAGCGCGCGAGGAAGGAGCGATCCCCCGCGTGGTCGCGCCGGATGAGCTTCACCACCGAGGGACGCTCCGCGCCCTCGATGCCCGCCGTCGTGGCGAGGTAGACCTCCCCCATCCCGCCCCGCGCCAGTTGGCGCAGCAAGGTCAGGTGTGCGAAGCGCCGAGGCAGCCCCTGCGCCGCCAGCGCCGCCGCGAAGCTGGCGTCGTCGGACGCGAGTCGCCGCGAGCTCGCCGCGGCCTCACCCGGCTCCGCTGAAAAGCCTAGTGATTTCGCTGAGTTAGCATCAATGCCTGGCGCTGCCATGGCGCCAACTTGCCCGAGATGCCGGACGGCGGACAAAAAAGCGGGGCCGCGGCGCGCTCGCCTCCCTACCGAGCGCGCGGGGCGGCGAGCGCCATTCGGATGAGTGAAGGTCGCGGGGAATCAAGCGAGCGCCTCCCGGGTTGTCTCGCCCTGCCCGGGCTGTATGCTCGGCGCCCCAAGGCCACCCATGCTCGCCCCGCCCCGCCCTGCCGCTTCAGCTGAGCCCCCCTCAGCGTCCGTGCGCCGTGGCGATCTTGGCGGCACACGTGCGGCCCGCGCGCACGGTCTCCATCACACCTCGCGCCTGTGGCCAGCGCTGCGGCTGCTGGGGCTCACGCTCGTCGCCTGGGCGCTGTTCGGAGCGAGCCCGGCGCTGGCCTCCCCGCTCGCGCCGATGTGTGGCGCGGACGCCAGCTCGGTGGACGCGCCGCCCGCGGCGCCGCTGTTCGCCGACGGCGGGGAGATTGGTGGGGGCTGCTCGGAGAAGCTGCTCCGCCTGCTCGATATCGGGCACTCACAAGATGAGCCCTCGGCGCCGTTCGCGCTCCCGGCGGGAGATCACGCGGTGCTGCTGAGCGGTGAGCCAGGGTACGTCAGCGTGAGCTGGTTGATCGCGGCGGCGCCGATCACAGAGCTCGCTCCGGTGAGCATCCAGACAGGCATCTTCAGACCCCCGCGCTGAGCGTGGTGTGCCCGAGGTGGTCGGTGAAATGGCGGCGCCCCGCTGTCTTGCGTGGGGTGCTCCGCGTGAGCGCCACTGACCATCGCCACACCGCGAGCCAACGCTCGAAGCTCATTTGAAGCGCACGTGGAGCGTCGCCCAGCGACGCGCGCGAGCCCTCACGACGGTCGTGAGGCCGCGATCCGTTTCGTGGCGCCGAGAGGCGTCACCTAGCTCGTCCGGAGTCATCCGGCGAATCCAGGAGACCAACGAATCATGAATAAAGGAACAGCCATCATCGGCTTCTTCCTCTGCTTTTTAGCGGGGATGGGGCTGATGTACTCCGTCGATCGGAGTCGTGGTGTGTCGATCGCGAGCGAGGGGGCCAAGGGAGCTCCTGGGAGCGCCATCCCCTCTCACGCGAACCTCGTCATCCCCGTCACGAACGACGACCCCAGCTGGGGTAACCCCGACGCGCTCGTGACCATCGTCGAGTTCAGCGACTTCGAGTGCCCCTTCTGCGGCCGCGTCGTCCCGACGCTCGAGCAGATCAAGCAGACCTACACCAAGGACCAGGTCCGCATCGTCTGGAAGAACCAGCCGCTGTCCTTCCACAAGGCGGCGCGCCCCGCGGCCGAGGCGGCGCAGACCGTCTTCGCGCTCGGCGGCAACGACGCGTTCTGGAAGTTCCACGACAAGGCCTTCGCCAACATGAAGGCGCTGAACGACGCGAACTTCGAGGCCTGGGCTGGCGAGGTCGGCGTCGACGTCGCCAAGTTCAAGGCGGACTACACGGCGAAGAAGCACGCCGCCAAGGTCGAGGGCGACATCAAGGTGGCCATGGCGGTCGGCGCCAACGGCACCCCCGCGTTCCGCATCAACGGCGTGGAGCTGAGCGGCGCGCAGCCGTTCGAGAAGTTCAAGGAGGTCATCGACGCGCAGCTGAAGGAGGCCGAGGCCCTCTTGGCGACCAAGGTCGCGCGCAGCGAGATCTACCCGCAGCTCCTGCAGAAGAACCAGAAGGCCGCCCCCGCTCCGGAGAAGGCGCCCACGCCGCAGCCCGAGGCGGAGGACACCACGGTGTGGCGCGTGCCGGTCGAGGCGCACAACCCCGTCAAGGGTCCGAAGGACGCGCTCGTGACCATCATCGAGTTCAGCGACTACCAGTGCCCCTTCTGCCAGCGCGTGGAAGCGACGATGAAGCAGATCACCGACACCTACCCGAACGACGTGCGGATCGTGTGGAAGGACAACGCGCTCCCGTTCCACCCGCGCGCCAAGCCCGCGGCCGCCCTGGCCCGCGTGGCGCGTGAGAAGAAGGGCGACGCCGGCTACTGGACCGCGCACGCGGCGCTGTTCGAGAGCCACCCGAAGTTCGAGGACCAAGACCTCGAGGCCGTCTCGAGCAAGGTGGGCATCCCTTGGGCCGAGGTGAAGAAGGCGATCGACACCGGCAAGTACGACAAGGTCATCCAAGCTGACATGGACCTGGCTGCCGACACCGCCGCCCGTGGCACCCCGCACTTCTTCATCAACGGTCGGCGCCTGAGCGGCGCGCAGCCGTTCGACAAGTTCAAGTCGCTGATCGACGAGGAGCTGACCAAGGCCAAGGCCATGGTCGCCAGCGGCACGCCGAAGGCGAAGGTCTACGACGAGCTGATGAAGAACGCGAAGGGCCCGCCCCCGCCGGAGCGCAAGGAAGTGGGCCCCGCCCCCGCGACCGCTCCCTACAAGGGGAAGAAGGACGCGAAGGTCGTGATCCACGAGTTCAGCGACTTCGAGTGCCCCTTCTGCGGCCGCGTGAACCCCACGCTGAAGCAGGTCATCGACGAGTACGGCGACCGCGTGAAGATCGTGTGGCGCAACCTCCCGCTCCCGTTCCACAAGAACGCGGACCTGGCGGCTCAAGCGGCGCACGAGGCGCAGGCTCAGAAGGGCAACGACGGCTTCTGGCAGTACCACGACAAGCTGTTCGAGAATCAGCAGAAGGGCCTGACGCGTGACACCCTCGAGGCGATCGCGCAGGAGATGCAGCTCGACATGACCAAGTTCAAGGCGGCGCTCGACCAGGGCACGCACAAGAAGAAGGTCGACGATGACAAGGCGGAGGCGGAGAAGGCGGGCGTGCGTGGCACCCCTGGCTTCGTCGTGAACGGCTACTTCATCAGCGGCGCGCAGCCCTTCAGCGCGTTCAAGAAGACCATCGACTTGGCGCTGAAAGAGGTGAAGTAAAGTCACCTGACTACCCTGCAGCCGCTGTCTGATAGCGGCTTGCAGGGACCGAACGATGAGCCGCGTGGCCTCGCCGCGCGGCTCTCGTCTTTTTGTTCACCGCTGGATGGGATGCGCTCGGAGCAGCGCTACCAAGCGCTGCCATGCGGTTCGCGGCTTTTTGTTTTGGGGGTTTGGCAGCTGACGCGCGGCGCTGGGCTAGCGCCGGCGCGCCGTGAGGCGCCGCGCGCCACGTACACTCACCGCGAGGATCATGCCGCTACCGCGCGGCTTTCTCCTGCAAGCATCGCCCTCCCATGCGAGGCTCTACGCATGCACCAAGCAACGCCGCGGCCGTCACCCCGCCCCCTGCGCGCGCGAGCAAGGTGGACGGGCTACCGTTCGTCGCGCTCACTAGGCTGGCTCCTCGCGGTCTCCCTCGTCGGCTGCGGCGGTGCTCAGCGCTCCGAGCCGAAGGTCAGTGACCCAGACGATACCAGCGCCACCGGCGCCTCGACGGCGGCGCCCGGCGCGCGCCCAGCGCAGGCCACCTCCCAGCAGATCCCAGTGGCGCCGGATGACCCCGTGTGGGGCGATCCGAACGCCCCCGTCACCATCGTTCAGTTCAGCGACTTCGAGTGCGGGTTCTGCGCCATGGCGGAGCCGACGCTCGAGGCGCTGAGGGCGCGCTACGGCGCGTCGCGGCTGCGCATCGTCTACAAGCACCTCCCGCTCCCGAGGCACACCAACGCGCTCCCAGCGGCGATGGTGAGCCACGCGGTGTGGCTCGAGCTGGGGGACGCCGCGTTCTTCCGCTTCGCCCGGCGGCTCTTCGAGATTCAGTCGCAGCTGAGCAGCGATGCCTTGGTGTTCGCCGCTGCCGAGGCGGGCCTCGATCCGCGCCGCTTGCAGGCGCTCATCAGCGCGGGCGAGCTGGAGCGCAAGGTCGGGCGCGACACGGCGCAGGCGGAGGCGCTCGGCATCCGCGCCACCCCGTCGTTCTTGGTCAACGGTGTTTTGATCGAGGGCGCGGCGAGCGACGAGCGCTTCAACCAGATCATCGAAGCGGAGCTCCGAGAGGGCGCCGAGCTGAGCCAGCAGGGCGCCGCTCCGGGCACCATCTACGCGGCGCGCGTCGCGGCCAACTTCCAACCGCCCGCCCCGCGAGGCGCCCGGGAGGCGCGTGAGCCAGAGGCCCCCGACACCGAGGTGTGGAAGGTCGACCTCGGCGACTCACCGGCGCTAGGCCCCAAGGACGCGCTCGTCACCATCGTCGAGTTCGCTGATTTTCAATGTGGGTTTTGTCGCCGCGTGGCCCCCACGCTGGCGCGCCTCCGCGCGGAGCACCCGAACGAGGTGCGCGTGGTGTTCAAGCACTACCCACTGCCGAATCATGAGCGCGCCGAGCCCGCCGCCACCCTCGCCATCGAGGCCAAGCGGCAGCGCGGCAACGACGGCTTCTGGCAGGTGCACGATCGGTTGATGGAAGGCGACGGGGAGTTGGACGACGCCTCGCTCTTGCGCGTCGCCGCCGACGCCAAGCTGAACGTCGCCGCCGTGCGGCTCGCGCTGAGCCGCAAGAGCCACCAAGAGCGGATCTTGGTGGACAAAGATCAGGCGGCGGATCTTCGAGTGAGCGGCACCCCGCAGTTCTTCATCAATGGGCGGCGCCTGGGCGGCGCGAGGCCGTTTGAAGAGTTCGACGCGCTGGTGCGCGAAGAGCTGAAGAAGGCGCAAGAAGCCGTGGCGAGCGGCGTGCCGCGCGCCGAGTATTACCAGCGCCGCATGCAGACGGCGCGCGGCCTGCCCGCGCTCGAGCTGCTGCAAGTGGCTCCGCCCAGCGCCGAGCACGCGTCGCGCGGGCCAGCCAAGGCGCCGGTGACCATTCAGATGTTCATGGATCTCCAGTGTCCATTCTGCGCGCGCGTGCAGAGCACCCTGGGGCGCATCGACAAGAAGTACCCAGGGCAGCTCCGCTGGGTGTGGCGCGACCTCCCCTTGGACTCCCATCGCCAGGCGCCGGCGGCCGCCGCCGCAGCGCGCGAGGTGCTCGAGCAGCGCGGCGCCCAGGCGTTCTTCCGCTACACCGATCAGCTGTTCCAGGCGCAGCGGGATCCACAGTTCGGCCGTGAGCTGTTCGAGCAGCTCGCGGTCGAGGCCAAGGTCGACGTCCAGCGCTTCAACCAGGCCCTGGATCGCGGCGCGCACGGCGCCTTCATCCAAGCCGACGTGAAGGCAGCGAAGGACGCGGGCATCGTCAGCACCCCGAACTTCGCCATCAACGGCTACGTCATCCGCGGCGCCCAGGGGTACAACCAATTCCGCCGCGTGATCGACCGCGCCCTGGAAGACGCCCGCCGCGGCCGCGCCGCGAGCGTCGAGTGAACGTCAGGGCGCAGGTTCGTCAGGGTAACCACCCATCGGACCCATCGCGGTGCCGCCCAACCGGCGCTTCGAATCGCGGTGCCGTCTAACCCCCAAACCCCCTTCGAGCGAACGTCGGAGCGCGGCGTTCGTCAGCGTAACTAATGACCTCGACCGCGAGGCTCGAGGTCACTTCACGCGCTGCTCGATCGCTTCAATCGTGGTCTTCAGGGCGTCCCCGGAGCGGAGGCAGGGGTTGCAGTCGCGGCGGCCGTTGCCGCCGCAGCCGGTGGGCGTGGCGAAGCGGTGCAGGTACACCAGGGCGCGCTTGTCCCCCACGTTCTTCGCCCGCATCAAGAGGCCAGCGCGCTGCTGACACGTCTTCGCTTGGCGGAGCGCGACCGCGATGTTGAGCGCGGGGGAGGAGTTCTTTTGAAACTCGGGCGTCGTGAGCCACTTTTCCGCGCGGTTGACCACCGAGCGCTTCACTCCTTGCGTGGTGACGAGATCGTAGAGGATGTCCGCGCCCTTGGCGCCCATCTTCCCCTGCAGCAGCGCGAAGGCGGCGTCCTGACTGACGTCGTCCTGCGCCGCGACCCACAGCGTGCTCGCGACCCCCGGGCTCGACACCAGCTCCGGCGAGAGGTCGAGCGCACGCTCCGTCACCTCCACCGCCTTCGCGTACTCCTTCCTCAGCCCGTGTGCGCGCGCGAGCTCACTCTGCACCCGCGCGTCCTCGGGGTACAGCGCGCTCAGCTTCGTGAGCGCGTCCAGACCATCGCGACGCGCGGCGTCGAGCTCCTCCGCGCTCGCCGAGTTGCTCGGCGTCACCACCGGACTGCTCGCGGCTCCGCTCGCTGACGCGGCCACCTCGGGCGCCTCGGGCTCGCGCGTGACGGCGAACGCCCACGTGAGCACCACGACCATCAAGCCGAACAGCAGCGCGCCGGCGGGCACCGCGAGCAGCAGCGCCGCGGGCAGCGCGCGGAGCCGCGGAGGCAGCTGACGCCGGAGCGGGCTCAGCCAGTCGTCAGGCATGCTCACCGGCAACAAGCCAGCGCCCGACGCCTCGCTGTGGACCGCTTCACTCACGAGCCCCTGCGCCACCTCAGGGGAGCTCAGCGTGCGCGGCGAGAGGCTCGGCGCGCCCTCCAGCTCCGCGCGCGCCGCGCTGTCGGGCGACAACGCGTAAGACGCGAGGCTCGGGTAAGACGCCGTCCCCGGGATCGAGCCGGGCGTCGTGGTCAAGAGCTCGGGCGCGTACTGCGCGAGCAGCCCATCCAGCGCGCGCACCACCTCCAGCGCGGAGCCAGGCCGCTCGGAGACCTCGCGCTTCAGCAGGCGGTGCGCCAGGGCCTCCACTGGCTCAGGCACGTCCACCCCCGGCGCGCGATCCGCGACGCGCGGCACGGGACGCGACAGCTGCTGCCCGAGCACCCCCAGCTCGTGGTGCTCGTCGAAGGGCCGCACCCCAGCCAAGAGCTCGTACAAAATCACGCCCAGCGCGTAAATATCCGCGCGGCAATCCACCTCTTTGCCGAGCGCCTGCTCGGGCGCCATGTACTCCGGCGTCCCGAACACCATCCCCACCCGGGTGATGGGCGCGCCGGGCTGGCTCACCGGGCCCGCGGTGGCGCTGACCGGCACCTTCGCGATGCCGAAATCCAGCACCTTCACGAAGTCTGGATCGTGCGCCTTGTGCACCAAGAGCACGTTCTCCGGCTTCAAATCGCGATGCACGATATCGATGGCGTGCGCCGCGACCAGCGCCGACGCCATCTGCCGCACGATGTGCAGCGCGCGCGGCACGCTGACCGGTCCCGGCTGGAGCTCCTGGCGCAGGCTGCGCCCCTCCACGAACTCGAGCACCAGGTAGATGGAGCCGTCCTCGAGCTTGCCGAAGTCGGTGGCCGCGGCCACGTTGGCGTGGTCGATGTTCGCGGCGGCCATCGCCTCGCGCTCGAAGCGCGACACCACCTCCGGCACCCGCGTGAGCTCGGCGTGGAGGATCTTCACCGCCACGCGCTTGCGCATCATCACGTGCTCGGCGTCGTAGACGCGCCCCATCGCGCCCTCGCCGAGCAGCGACCCGAGCCGGTAACGCTCCGAGAGCACGCGGCCAAGCCACCCATCGGTGACCTCGGGCTGTGCGTCGTCGCTCGTGGACATGCCTTCGGGAGTCTAGGCCAAAAGTCAGCGAAGCGGCGCCGCGGCCCCCGTCGTAGGGGTCACCCGAACGCCACGCGCATCGAGGCGCGGCACGCCGCGCCCCGAAACAATGACTCAGTAAGGGTTGTCGCTGCCCGGATCGGGCGCGGGCGCCGGCTTCGGGGCTGGCGCGGGTGCGGGCGCCGGTTCGGGTGCGGGCGCAGGCGCGGGCGCCGGGGTTGGCCGTGGCACGGGCGTCGGACGCGGGGTCGGCCGTGGCACGGGCGGCGCCTTCGGCTGAGGGGCTGGTGCCGGCGCGGGTGCGGGCTCTGGAGCTGGCGCTGGTTCGGGCGCCGCTGCCGCCGCCGCGTCGGGCGCCTCCGCCGCTGCGTCGGGCTTGGCCTCCTCCGGTGCCTCACTGGCGGTCGCCGCAGGGGTGGGCTCGGGCGCGGGCTCTGGAGCGGGGGCCGCCGTCTCCGTCGCGGTCGCCGCGGGGGCGGGAGCAGGATCGTCCTTGCTCTGAGTGAGGTAGTAAACCACCCCGACTACCGCCGCCAAGCCGAGCAGCAGGGCGATGACCTTCCCACCGCCGCCGCCTTCCTGCACCGGGAACACGCTGGATGGCGCGGCCGCTGCCACCTTGGGCTCCTCCTTCGGGGCCGCCTTGGGCTTGGGCTCTTCCTTCGCCTTGGGCTCCTCCTTGGCGGCGGCCTTCGGCTCCTCCTTCGGAGCGGCCTTGGGCTCTTCCTTCGCCTTGGGCTCTTCCTTCGCCGCGGGCTTCGGCTCTTCCTTGGCTGCCTTAGGCTCTTCCTTCGCTGCGACCTCAGGTGCACGCGCGGTCTCTTCTTCCGCCTTGGGCTCGGGGGTGCCGATGTCCTCCAGCGAGCCCCCCGCCTCACGCAGCGCGTCTTGCAGCAGCTCGGCGGCCTGCTTCATCACGGTGCGATCTTCCGGCGGCGGCTGCTCCGGCTCACCCTCGCTCTTGGGGAAGAAGCTGCTCGCCTCCTCCTCCTTCTCCTCCGGCGGCTCGGGCTTCTTCACCACGGCGCCGAGGCCGATCATGGTCGCCTTGCGCGGGAACGCCGCGGGGCTGGGCTTCTCGGCGGGCGCTGGGCTCTCCGTCTTCGCGGCGGGTCGCTCGTCGCCCGAGGCGCCCGCGTCGAACTGGTTCACGCCGGTCTGCGCGTCCACCAGGCGGTCGATCACCGACTTCGAGTCGCCGTCGATCTTGATGAACTTCACGCCCATGCCGGCGGGGGAGTCGTCCTTGGCGTCAGAAGCCTCACGCTTCCACACCACGCGCCCGACGCCCTGCATCACCTTCTGCTCCTCGGCTATTTTCAGCTCGAACTTGAGCAGCGTGCCCGAGGGGAAGGGCGAGGGTGTCTTGATGAAGATCCCCCCTCGGCTCACGTCATGGGAGTGGTGCTCGATGAACTCATCGATGGTGGCGCTCTTGTAGCGCACCGTCATCGTCAGCACCTTTGCGCGTGGATCCTTGCGGGTGTCCTGTGCCATCCATTGCCTCCGGCGCGACCGTGCGCCTGAAAATCGACCCCGGCGTCGAGCGCCAGAGAAACTGTCCTAGTTGAACCTGCCCCAGACGGGTACGGCGAAAAAAGGCCGGCGGGGCGAGCTGCTCCCGCGCTAGCGAAACGGGCCGCATCCTACCGGAACCCTCTCCCCTTCCCAAGCTTGCGGACGGCCGCGGCGGCCAGCGCCCGCTCGATGAGCCCGCGGGCCGGGCATGCCCCTGGTGGTGAGCACAGCGGTGGCCTAGAGTTCGCGGCGTTTGCCTCCCCGCGATCACTTCCGAGCCTACGCCCGAAAGCGCGTTCGCCTTCGTACCCTAGTGCGAGCGGAGGACTCCGACTGGCAGCGTGAGGGGGTCATCACCGACCTCGGCGCGGGGGGCGCGTGCGTGGAGCTCCCCGATCCACTCACCAAGGGCACCCTGGTGACCCTCTCGGTGGACGCCCCCAACCTGTGGGACCCGCTCCGCTTCGAAGGGCGCGTCGCGTGGGCCGCGCTGATCGACCCCCGCGGCCACACCCGGGTGGGCATCGAGTTCCTCCACGGCTCCAGTAAGGGGCTCTTACCACTCGCCGATCTGCTCGCGACGGACCCCTACGGGTGACTCGGCGAGCTCAGCTGACCACCTCAAATCGGCGGCAGGCCGCGCAGCACCCGCGAGTGGTACAGCAACAGCTCGTAGGCGCCTGGCCCGCGGTTGAACTCGTAGCTGTGGGTGCCCGGCACCACGATCAGCGAGTGCGCCACCTCGGCGTCGTTCAGCGCGCGGCTGATGGCGCGCGTTGAAGCGAGGTAGAAGTCGCGGGTGCTCGAGAGCAGGCGCAGCGATAGCTCTGGGTTCTTACGGCGCGCGGTCAGCATGCGACGCGTGAGCTCGGTCGCGTCCTGGGTGTCGAACGCCGGTTGCAGACCGCCCACGGAGCCGAACGCCTGAGGCCTCGCGAGCGCCACGAGCAGCGCCGCGCGGCCGCCCAGGCTCACTCCATCGACGCCCGTCCCAGCCGCTGTCTGCACCGCGGGCGTCTCTCGGCGCACGCGCGGGAGCAGCTCATCCACCAAGAACGCCGCGAGCGGCTCCGCCTGATCGAAGGCGCGGTCCCCCTTCAAGATGTCCGGCGTGTACGGCATCACCACGATCAGCGGTTGAAACGGCTGCTTCGTGAGCGCGCGGTTGATCTCCTGCAGGCGCTCCCCCGCGAAGCCCTGGAGATCCTCCGAAGTGAGCGGCGGCTCGGCGAGCCGCTGCATGGCGGCGCCGAGCGCGTAGTCATCCAGCCAGCCGCGCGCGCCCTTCGCCGGCCCCTTCCGCGACTCCCCCAGGCCGTGCATCGTGATCAAGACCGGCAATGCTTCCCCCGCGTCGTGCTCCGGCACGGAGACGACGACGCTCATGGGGCCCACTTGGCTGGTCTCCCATGTCCAAGTCAGCTCAGCTGCCTTGCGTCTGGTTTTGGGGGTTGGGGGCGCACCGCTCGGCGCCGCGCCCACCGTACCCGCCCCTGCCCCCGCCGAACGCTCCGGGCTCACGGGAGGCACCGCGCTTCCCTGCGGCACCGCGCTTCCCTGCGGCACCGCGCTTCCCTGCGGCACCGCGAGGCGCCCCCCTGGCCGCGCGCCCAGCGATGGCACTGGGTGCCGCGTCTCCGTCTCCCCCTGATCACAACCAAGCAGCGCACCGAGCGCCGCCACGAGACCTAGCGAATGAAGTCGCATGGCGCTTCCTACCATGAGGCGCGTCGTAGGCGCGCCTCAACAGCCCTCGAGTGCCGCCCGGCGCACCAAGAAGCGAGCGTCGCTGAGCGGGTAAAAAGAGTGGTGCCAGAACTCCACCGGGAGGTACTCAATTGGGTCCTCCTCCGAGGCGTCCTGCACCTCGAAGCCGGTGCCGGCGCGGATGAGCCCCACCTCTTCGATGCGACCGCCGTGGCCGAGCGACAGGGGAATATCCTCACGGCAATACGTGTAGCGTACGCCGGAGCTGCCACGCATCCCCAGACCCATGACGTGGGGCGCCACCTGCGGCGCGCTCGCTCCCCGTAGCTCCTCGAGCAACGCCGCGGACACCCAGCCCACGACGTGCTCATGCCCTCCGTTGATGAACACCTTGGCGCGGTCACCCACGCGTTCGAGCTCGATCACCGGGAGCGGCTGCTGCAAGTTGAGACGTGTACCTGATGAATCGTCGCGGCGCTGGGTCACCACCACCCCGCCCCGGAGCTCCCGCGGCTCACCCCCCCGCAGAGCCTGGAGCACGAAGTCCCCGCGCGCCAGGGTGAGCAAGGCGCAGCGCAGCGGCGCGGAGACCGACGCGGCGCCCAACACCGCGCTCGGTTGGTAGCGGACCATCACCTGCTCTCCGGCGCCGCTCAGCCACTCCACCACCGCCTCCGCGGTCAGGGTGTAGATGCCTAGCGTGGTCGGCTGCCGCACCCGCAGCTGGATCTCTTCCGTGGGGAAACGCTGATACAGCACCACGCCGCCCGCCGTGAGCTCCACCCGCGGAGGCCGCGCCCCCAGCTCCACCCGCGCCGCCACCCCGCTCAGCTGCACCAACCGCTCGCGGTCCCCCGAGAGCCGCAAGTACACCGCCTCATCGAGCGTCGCCTCACTGACCACACAGCGCGCCTCCGCGGCGCGCTCCGGAGCCACCCCCTCCGACTCCGAAGCCACCGGCGCCGCCACGTACGCCACGACGCCCCCCCGAGGCGCCCCACCACAACCCACCCAGAGCAGCGCAAACACCAGCGCGAGGCGGCTCATGGTCACAAGCTACCACGCTCTCGACTAAGGCGAGCGACGGGCGGCTGCGCTCCTCTTGGCTACACCGAGCGACGCGGAGGCCGCCCCGGACGACGCTTGGCCCGCGTCCGAGGGGCCTCGAACGCCGCCAAGATCCCAGCGCCCAGGACACTCAGGTACTCCGCGAGCGTCCGCAGGGTGAGGTTCTGCGTCCCTGCCTCCACGGCTTGCACGTAGCGCATCGACACCCCGAGGTGATCGGCCAGCTCCTGCTGCGTCAACCCACGGCTCTCACGGAGCTCCGCGAGCCGCCGGCCAACGTCGCGGATCAGCCGCTCGGCATCGATGGGCTGCACGAACGGGTCTAGCCCTCAGGGTCCGTCAGGGGCGGGGCGGGCTCGGTGTCGGTGCCGTAGGCCGCATCGTCAGAGATGCTGTCGGTATGGGTGGGTTGGAGCCCCAAGCAGAAGTCTTGCCAGCGGCGGCGGAGGGTGGTGCTGTCGCGCAGCTCGGGGACCATGGCGCCGGCGATCGAGATCCCGGAGATGAACGCGGCGGCGCCCTTCGCGTCTTCCGGGAGGCTCGCGCCGGAGCGCGTCGCCAGCTGCTTCAGGCGACCGATCACGGTGCGCGCGTCGCTGCGTAGCGCGTCGAGGTGGGGGCTGGCGAACAGCTTGGCGGCGTTCTCGGAGTCGGGGAACAAGAGGGCGAACGCTGCCGGGCGCTGCTGGGCGATGCGCACCGGCACATCCAGCGCCTCAGCCAGGCCGGGCGCCTCTGCGACGCGAGTGTTCAGCTCATCGATGGCCTCCGCGGCGAGGTTCAGCACCAGCACCTCCAGCGACTCGAAGTAGCCGTAGATGGTGGCGCGCCCCAGCTCGGCGCGCGCCGCCACTTTTTCTACAGAGAAACGCGCCCAGCCGAGCTCCTCAGCGACCTCCCAAGCCGCCCTCAGGATCGCCTCTTGCCGCGCGCGGCGCTCACGCTGACGGCGCTCCTCGATACCCATCCCGACTCATTATGAGCGGCGGAGGGCGCGCCAAGTCAAGGTCGGCTCGGCGAGCGTGGCTCACACCGCACACGCTAGGCGAGTGATTGGAGCGGTGCCGTCCAACCCCCCGAACCATACGTGCACCCCACTACGCTCACGTGAGAACTCGGCGCGGCGAGGGGGTGTGAAGGAGCGGCTTCGGTTGGAGGGCGCTGGGCTGGTTACTCCGGGGAGCTGCCGCTGGCTGAGGGCTCGCTTCGCGCTCATTTTTGCTCGATGGTGGGGAGATTTCGGCGTCAGCGTGATTTGGCCCCGATCTTGATAAGGGGGATGGCAGTGGCCCCACACGCCAGGGGCAAAGGAGGACACGTGAAGGATTTTGCTACGGTGGGGAGTCGAGGAAGAGTGGGGACGAGCGCGCGCCAGGTAGGTGGGCGCGGGACGAAGGCGCTCCTGACGGGGGCGGCGCTGGTGCTCGGCGGTGCGCTGGGCGGGGGCTGCGTCGTGGAGGAGGTGCCGGACCACTCGCAGTTCGTCGAGGCGCTGCCGCAGAGCGCGAACGTGGCGCTGGCGGGGCCATCTGCCGAGGGATCGCAGCGCACCTCCGAATGGGGTGGAGGCGCGCTGGGTGGCACCACCCGCGCGATGGGTGGCGGCGCACCGGGCAGCTACGCGGAGTCCTACATCCTCACGCGCAGCGTGCGGGACAGCGTGAACACGGTGACCTACGGCATCCTCGGCTCCATCTGGCTGCTGGTGACCCACGTGCCGCCGACCGAGGTCACCGAGAACGAGGCCGTCTGGGGACCTTACGATGACGCGCTGAAGCCCGACGTCGTCCGCTTCCGCATGAAGCGGGTGGACGACCACTACGAGTACGTGCTCGAGGGGCGCCCCAAGTCGGACGCGAGCGCGCCGTTCTCCACCGTGATGAGCGGCCTCGGTTACGGCAAGAGCCACCCGGAGCACGGCAACGGGCGCTTCTTGGTGGACCTCGACACGGCTCGCGCGCTGGACCCGATGTCCGTCGACGGCGATGACACCGGCACCGTCGTGATCGAGCACTGGCTCGCGACGGGTGAGCGCCACGTCATCGCCGATCACCGCGAGACGGCCAGCGAGCGCACGGTGCGCGCCGAGAGCCGCGCGCTGGAAGACGGCACCGGCACGCTGTTCATCGACGCTCACCAAGATCTCGAAGACAGCGCCACCCCCGCGATGGAAGACATCACGCTCAACGTGCGTTGGGCCAGCAGCGGCGCCGGACGCGCCGACTTCAGCTTCGTCGGCGGCGACGTGGGCGAGCGCATGAGCTACGTGGAGTGCTGGAGCACCAGCTTCACCCGCAGCTACCTCGGCGCCGAAGGCTACGAGGACGGCGACGCCGCGAGCTGCGTGTACCAGGAGCCCGTCACGCGGGACTAGTGAGCCTCCCGCTCTACTGAGCGAATCACTGGCGGCGCCCGGCATTGAGCTGGGCGCCGCAGTGCTTTTGCCCCCGTGCGGCAGCCCAGCGCTGCGCGGCTGCAAGGCTCAGCGAGGGCCGAACGGCGGCGTCATGGGCGCGTCAAATTCTGCTAGTCAGGCCTGGGAAGGCGCGCTACACCCCCTCCCCCAAGCGCCACTAGCTCAGCTGGATAGAGCGTCGGCCTCCGGAGCCGAAGGTCACACGTTCGAATCGTGTGTGGCGCGCTGAAAACCCGGTGCGCTTCATGGTGACAGCTCCCATGAGGAAGACCAATCGGGGAAGAGCAGCACGCCGGGGCGAGCCGTCAGGAAGTTCTACAGGGGTCGCAAGGACTGTGAGCGTCACGGCCGAGATCTGGTTCAGGTTCAACCACGACTCAACCGAGGAGGCGATGCAGGACATTGCGCGCGTCCTTGGCTTCGAGTTTGAGCACGAAACCATCCATGGCAGAGACTTCTGGTCTTCCCGTCACCATGACGACGGATACTTCGTGCGGTTTAGCAAGAGCGACGAGTTCCTAGAGGAGAGCGAGCCGGATGACCCCTACCACGGCTCAGACCATTGGCTCCGCTATCAGGGCTACTACGAGAAGGACGTTGCAAGGGAACAGTTCGAGAAGCTCAAAGCGCTCGGCGTGCCCATGGTACTGAGCTTTGAATTTGAGGACATCCTCGACCGCTTCGAGCCCGAGCCTCCGCAGGCCTGACGCCTGCCCAACCACCACGAGCGCCGCCCTCCCGCGGCGCCGCACCATCATGACCTGGGCGCTCTCCGAGAAGGAGTGGCGCTACTTCAGCCCGGCCTTCGAGGTCGGCCCTGAGAGGCGCATCAGCCGCCTCATCAACGTCGCCCTGACGAACCTACCCGCGACCTACGGCATGACGCGTATTGCCCCTTGCGCGCCCCAATAAGTGTATTACACTTATTGCGTGCTTCGGTTCGTGTGGGTCCCTGGCAACATCAGCCACATCGCGGTGCACGATGTCACGCCTGCGGAGGCTGAGGCCGCGTTCGCGGCGGAGGACTTCCGCACGGGGCCCGCCGAGCAGAAGGGGAGGCACGTCGCCAGCGCAACGCTCGCTGGGCGCGTGCTTCAGCTCGTGTACGCCAAGAGCGGACCGGGCGAGGTGTACGTGATCACGGCACATTGGGTATTAGCCAAAAGGAGGAAGCCTCGATGACGGAGCGCAAACCGCTAGCCCGCCCCCCGCGCGGGAAGACCTGGGAAACCACGACCGAGGAAGAGGCCCGCAACGGCTCCGAGTACCTGCCAGCGGCTTGGCTGGAAGCCCACCAGGCCGAGCTCGCAGAAGAAGGTGACGCGCTCCTGGCGCGCATCCGCGCGGGCCGTGGGCGCCCGAAGAAGGGCACCGAGGCCGGCGGCAGCGTGCCGAAGTCGGTGCGCTTCCCCCCGGAGGTGTGGGCGCGCCTTGAGCGCAAGGCCAAGCGTGAGGGGCTCACCTTGCACGCCGCCTTACGAGCCGCCGTGGCGAGCTGGGCCTCGCAGTGAGCAAGAAGACTGGAGCTGGGCTCCGCTTCGCGGAGGCGCTGAAGGTGATGGAGGCCGTCAGCTCCTCCGGCGGCACACCGCGGGGCGCGTTCATGCCGCGACCTTCAGCGGCGCCGCGATGAAGCGCCCAAGGTCGATCCCCGAGACGAAGCCCAGGCGCCACCCCTATACAAGAACGTCACAATCGGCCCCCGCGCAGCCCTCAGAACCCACAGAATCACGGCGTTTTTGCCCGATTGAAACTCGGCCTCCGGAGCCGAAGGTCACACGTTCGAATCGTGTGTGGCGCGCTGAAAAGTCCGAGGGTTTGGGGGTCCGTGAACGACTAGGGCGCCACCCAGTCCATGGGCAGGCCACAGGCCTTCAACACGGCCTTGACGTAGCGCTCCCCCACGCGCGTCTCCCCGGCTTCAGCCCGGGCTACCATCGGCTGGCTCTTGCCCATGCGCTTGGCGAGCTCCGCTTGCGACAACCCCGCCACCTGACGAGCGGCTCGCAGGTCGGCAGCGATCTGTGCACGCGCCACAACCAGGGCGTCCTTGTATGCTGGCTCGCCGGTGAGGGCTCGATACGTCTCCTCGGGCACCGCCACATAGCGGCGCCCTTCAATCGTCAGCTCGATCCTCTCAGTCATTGTAGACCTCCTTCCGGTGCTCGATTCGCACCACGATCACGTCTCCCTCGACCCGAAATAACACCCGCCAGTCACCCGTGCGGATGCGATAGTAGCCCGCCAGATCACCTCGCATGGCCTTGGCACCAGACACCTCAGGCCACTCTCTGAGGCGGGCAAAGATGCCCTCCACGCGCGTTTTGATGGTGATAGGCAGTCGGGTGAACTGTGCTTCGGCTCGCTCCGTGAGAACGACCAACATAAGGTTATGATAACCTTATGTTTTACGAGATGCAACCACCTGCCCAGCCACCGCGAGCAGCCCCTCGCGGCGTGCACCACCATGAGAAGGCAGCATGGCTTACATCCTCGCTCTGCGAGACGATGGGAGCCCGCCGACGCTCAGTCGGCTCAAGGCGCCCGCGGGAACAGTAGGCTGCCACACACGGCGGAGTCGCCGGTGCCGGTGGCTAGGTCGAGCAGGTTCTTGCCGACGACGACGCTGCTGGTGAAGGTGATGTCGGTGTAGGCGGCGCCGGCGTGGGTGAGCGCGGGGCTCGCGCGGTTCGGGTCCCAGAGCGCGTTCGTGGGCGTCACGCTGGTGGCGCGGAGATAGGGGTTCGCGAACAGGCCGGTCGAGGCGATGACGATGACTTCGCCCTTGGCCTTTTGGTCGCTGTACGCGCTCTTGATGCTGCCGAAGATGCGAACGGCGATGATGCGCTCTTCGGCGGGCGCGAGCTCCGTCTCGGTGGGCGCGGGCGCGCTGGGCGCGAGGCTCACGCCGGAGGCAGTCAGCGCGCGCGCCTCACGCGTGGTGCGCATCAGCACCTCGAACTTGGCGTCAGGTTGCTTGTCTCGATAGAGCTTCAGGGTGGAGGCGAGCGGCACCGTCACCTCGGAGAGGCCTGCGAACGGTGGCTCCTCATTCGTCAGGCGATCGCCCGAGACGCGCAGCAGGTAGGGCGCCGCGAAGGACTTCATGCCGTCGCGCGAGAGGCGCAGCGAGGCCTCGGGCTCCCAGATCAAGTCCTCGCGGAGCTCCACGCCGTAGCCTTCGAGCAGCTGCTCCAGGCCTCGGCGGCTCAGCTCGAGGCGCATCTCCAGATCACCCATGCTGAGGTGAGCGGCCCCGGTGGCGATCACCAGGGTGCGGTCGCCGCGCATCAAGAAGCCGTCGATCACGCGGAGCATGGCGGGGCTCAGGTCGCTGCTCGGCGGCGTGAGGAGCCAAGCGGTGTGGTTCAGGTGCTCCTCCACCTGCGCCGGGCTCATGCGATCCAGCGCGGCGCGACCCTCTCCATGATCTCCCACGGACTCGAGGCTCAGCTCCGATAACGTCAGGTAACCGAATGAGCTCTTGAGCACCTGCGCCAGGCTCACCCCGGGACGAAGCTGCTGATTCACCCCCTCCCAGGAGCTCGCGAGCACGCTCACCCGCGCGGGCTCTCCCGTGCGGCGCTGAGCCAGCTCGCGCAGCTTCCCCGAGAACCAGAAGCCAAAGCGCTCCGGGTGCTCTGGCTCGTAAGTGGGGATGACCACGCGCGCCTCGCCGCTCTCCAACACCAGACCGAGGTAACGCGGCGCGCTCGCCTGCTCCCCCGCCGGCACCGGCAGCGCGCTGAGCCCGGCCTTCGCCGCCTCCGCGCGCTCGGACTCGCCGACGACCTCCACGCGGCGCAGCTCGAGCTTGCCCTCCGCCTCGCGCCCGAGCGCCTTCAGCTGCCGCTCCAGATCCGCACCAGCGCGCTCGAGCGCGCGCGTCTCGGGGCTGACGTAGAGCGTCACCAACACCTGCTCGGTGCTGCGGAGCAGCGCTGCCGTGGCTTCGCGGCAGTCCTCCTCTCGCGTGTCTTTGCTGGGCCACGCGGCCCACACCGAGATGATGATCAGCGACATCAAGGCGATGGAGCCGATGCCAATCCAGATGACGAGCCGCTCGCTCCTGCGCTTGGGCTTCGCCGCGGGGACGATCGCTGCTTCGGTGGTACCCGGAGCCGCCTCGGTGGTCCCAGGTGAGGTGCTGGGTGCTTCGGTGGTGCTTGAAGCTGCCTCGGTGGTGCTGGGTGCTTCGGCGCTCTCGCTTCTTGGGGCGGGCTCGGCGGGGCTCGTCGCCTCAGCGCTCGGGATCAGGGTTTCTGGGGGTTCGCTCCCGCTGGGAGCCTCCGTGGCGGCGCTCGGCGGCGCCTCAGGACGCTGATCGTCAGCTACACTGCCATCTCGTGTCGCGGCTCGCGCCTCGTCCGAGCTCGGTTCGTCAGGCTCGGTGCCTTTGCCTGTCATACGGCAACGCTACACTTGGCCGTAGCGCGGCGAAAGGTCGCGCGGCGACTGTGGTGCCGAGCAAGGGCTCGCGTGGCTACCAACCCCCCGATCCCCCGGCCATGGCTGGAGAAGATGCCGCTCGATCGGCGGCGCCGCTCACCAGCGGAGGCCACACTGAAGGGCCTCGTCCACGCCGCTCTAGAAGGCCTCCGCCAGGAACCGGAGGTGCTCCTCGACGAAGGTCGCCACGAAGAAGTAGCTGTGGTCGTAGCCGGGTTGGAGGCGCAGGCGATGATCGACGCCGCGCGCGGTGAGCGCCTGCTGGAGCACCTCGGGGCGGAGCTGCTCCTTCAGGAACGGGTCGGCGTCCCCCTGGTCGATGAGGGTGCTCGGTAAGGAGGCGCCGCCCTGGAGCAGGCACGTGGGGTCGAAGGCCTGGGCCGCCGCGAGGTCACCACCGAAGTAGCGCTCCACCGCGAGCTCACCCCAGGGGCAGGTGGTGAACGAGGCGATGGGCGCCAGCGCCGACACGCGGCGGAAGCGGCCCGGCTGACGCAAGGCGAGCAGGAGCGCGCCGTGACCACCCATGGAGTGGCCGCTGACCGCTTGGCGGCTCATATCCACAGGGAAATGCTCAGCGACCAGCGCGGGCAGCTCGGCGCTCAGGTACTGGAACATGCGGTAGTGCTCGCTGTACGGCGCGGCGCTGGCGTCCACGTAATAACTGGCTGACTGACCAAACCAGTAGTGCTCCGTATCGCCAGGGAGGCTGACGCCGCGCGGGCTGGTGTCCGGCGCCACCACGACCAGCCCCAGCTCGGCGGCCACGCGCTGCGCGCCGGCCTTCACCACGAAGTTCTCCGGGGTGCAGGTGAGGCCCGAGAGGAACCACACCACCGGGCGCGGCCCCGGGTGGCGCTCGGCGCTCGGCTGGAACACCGCGAGCTCCATCGGCGTCCCCACCGCCTCGCTCTGGTGCCGGTAATTTCCCTGCGTGCCGCCGAAGGCGCGCTGCGTCTTGAGGGTCTCGAGCGTCATGCGGGCAGCTGTAGCACAGCGCCAGGACGCGCCGCGCGTCGAGCCGCAGCGAACCGAGACCGCAGCGAACCGGGGCTACAGCGGGCCGATGCTCGCCACCGCGCGGAGCTGCTTGCGCTGCGCCGCTTGGCGCACGGAGCTCGGCACCAGGTTGGCGTAGCGCGTGAGGAGGCGCCCGGTGATGTGCTCAAGGTCGATGATGGCGCTCACGTGATCCACCCGCGCGCGCTCCACCGAGAGCTGAGCCTGCCTGAGCGAATCCTCCGCCTGCTGCACCTCGAGCAAGATGGCTGCGCCCTGCTCGTAACGCGCGCGCTGCCCCGCGAGCTGCTTCTCGGCGACGGTGACCGTCTTCTGCGCGAGCTCCACCCGGCGCCGCGCGGTGTCCGCCTTGACGTACACCGCGGCGACCTGCGCGCGCAGCGCCTGACGCGAGGACTCGAGCCGCGCCTTGGCCGACTCCACCGCGAGCAGCGCGACGCGCTCATTGGCCTGACGCGCCTGCCCCGAGAGCGGCATCTCGAACACCACGCCCACGTGGACGCTCACGGCAGGCTCCGTGACGAAGCGCGAGGCGACGGGCGGCACCTCTTGGTAAGCCGCGCTCTCCCCCTGCACGTAGGCTTCGAGATCGAGCCGGGCGCGCCGCGACTCGCCCGCCGTGATGACTCGATCGCGCGCCTGCGCCAGCTGCGCCTCCTGTGCCTTGATGTCCGGCGACTCATCCATTGCCGCGCGGTAAGCCTCCGCCTCCGAGATGGGCACTTGGAGATCGGTCGGCGCGGCGCCGCCCGCGCTGGTGAAGGGATTGGAGCTCTCTTGACCCAGGAGGCGCGCCAGCTCCACCCCGCGCTGACGCGTGGTCGCCTCCGTCGACGCGAGGCCTTGCTCGAGCTGAGCGAGCCGCGTCTCGAAGCTGAGCAGCTCGATGGGCGCCAAGGCGCCCGCCTGGATCCGCTGGTCGGCTTCGTCGCGCTGACGCTTGGCGGTGTCGCGCGCCTTGCGCTCGATCTCCTCCGCGCGGCCCTGGTACCAGAGCTCCCAGTACGCCGACAGCACGTCGCGCAAGAGCGAGCTCGCGGCGGCGTCGCGGCTGCGCTCCGAGCTGGTGCGCGCGAGGCGCGCCTGGCGGATCCCCGCCTCACCAATCTCGCGCCCGGAGCCGCGCATCAGGGGGTGCACCACGGTCGCGCGCCCCAAGAGGTTGTAGGTAGGCCCGCTGTCTACCTGGCCGCCAGCGACACCCAGGCCTGCGGCGCTCGCGGTGCGGCGTTGGCCCTCCAAGCGGAAGCCCACCGAGGTGCCCCAAGGGAACTGGTGGCTGAGGCCGGAGCCCAGCGCGAACACGTCAGACTCACTGAAGGTGTACGAATCGGGCTGGGCACGCGGTGAGGTGGTGTGGGTGTAGCCCGCGTCCGCGCTGAAGATGGGCGTGAACAGCCCCTCCGCGGCGTCCACCTCGGCGTCCGACTGCTGGACGTCGATCAGCGCCGCCTTGAGCGCCGGGTTCTCCGCCATCGCCAGCCGCACCGCCTCGCGGTCGCTCACCCGGCGCGGCGCCTGAGCCGTGGCGACGCTCGAGGTGAGCAGGACGCCGAGCAGCGGGAGCGCGCTCAGCGACGCGCGCAGCGACAACGCGCGCAGCGACAGCGCGCTGCCAAGCGACAGCGCGCGCGCCAAGCGCCGGGCGCCTCGAGGACCCGTTGGGGAGGTGGCGTGCGCTGGGCGCGAAGAGGCGCGGGGTCGAGTCATAAGGAACCTCCGATAGAGCCGGCCGCTATCACGCGCAAGCTACTCATGGCGCAGGGCCTCGATGGGGCTGAGCTTCGCGGCCTTCCGTGCGGGCAGGTAGCCGAAGGCGACCCCCACGATGGCTGAGAACGCGAAGGAGATGATGATGATGCCGGGCGTGGGGACGAATGGGATTTTCATGAGGCTGGTCACCCCAAACCCCATGGCCACCCCGGTGATGATCCCGATGACGCCGCCCAAGGTGGACAGCACGACTGCCTCCGTGAGGAACTGGAGCATCACCTCGCGCCCGAGCGCGCCGATGGCAATACGGATCCCGATTTCGCGAGTTCGCTCGGTCACCGAGACGAGCATGATGTTCATGATGCCGATGCCGCCCACCAGGAGGCTCACGGCGGCGATGGCGCCGAGCAGCGCGGTCAGCGCACCGGTGGCGCTCGAGACGGTGGCGGCGATCTCCGCCATGTCGCGCACGTTGAAGTCGTCTTCGGAGCCACGCTGGATCCCACGGCGCTCACGGAGCAGCGCCTCGATGCGCGCCTTGACGGCGGCGGTGGGGCGCGAGTCGTCGACCGAGATGTAGATGGTGGGGATGTCGCGGTTGCCCGACATGCGCCTTTGAAACTGGCGCAGCGGGATGAGCAGGACATCGTCCTGATCTTGCCCCATGGCGCTCGAGCCCTTCGGCGCCAGCACGCCCACCACGGTGCAGGTGACCTTGCCCACACGGAGGCTGGTGCCGATGGCGTCGCCCGTGCCGAACAGCGCCTTGCGCACCGTCTCGCCGAGCACGCACACCGCGGTGCCGCTCCGCACGTCGACGTCGTTCAGCAGCCTGCCTTGCGCGAGCTTGTAGCCGCGCACCTCCACGTAGCCCTCCGTGGTGCCCATGACCTGGGTGGAGACGTTGAGGTTGCCGTACACCACGGTGGCGCCGCGCGAGGCAGCGGGGGCCATCGCGGCGATGCCGCCGATTTGGCTCTCGATGGCGCTGACGTCCGCGTCGGTGAAGCTCTTGCTGCCGCTGGAGACCGGCCCGCGGCGCGCGGCGCCGGGCGAGACGATCAGCATGTTGTCACCCAGCGCCGAGATGTCGTTCTTGACGCTCTGCGTGGCGCCCTCCCCGATGATCGTCATCGTGATCACCGCCGCGACGCCGATCACGATGCCGAGCATCGTGAGGATCGAGCGCATGGTGTTGCGCCGGATCTCCCGGAGCGACATCAGGAAGGTCGCAAAAATCACGCGATCATCCTCTTCGTCGGTTGATCGTCGATGATGTGCCCATCGCGGAAGGTGACGATGCGGGTGCCGAACTCGGCCATGTCCGGCTCGTGGGTGACCATGGCGATGGTCAGGCTACGCTCCATGTTGAGCCGCACCAGCAGCTGCATGATCTCCTCGCTGCGCGCCGAGTCGAGGTTACCCGTGGGCTCGTCCGCCAAGAGCAAGGAAGGCTCCGTGACCAGCGCCCGCGCGATGGCGACGCGCTGCTGCTGCCCGCCGGACAGCTCCGCCGGGGTGTGCCCTTCGCGCCCCGCGAGGCCCACCTCCGCCAGCGCCCGCATCGCCCGCTCGCGGCGCTCGCTCTTGGCGACGCGACGGTAGACCAGCGGCAGCTCCACGTTCTCCAGCGCCGAGGTGCGCGCGAGCAGGTTGAACCCCTGGAAGACGAAGCCGATGTAGTGGCGCCGGAGCAGCGCCTGCTGATCGCGATCCAGCTTGCCCACGTCCACGCCGTGGAACAGGTAGGTGCCGCTGGTCGGGACATCCAGGCAGCCCACGATGTTCATGCAGGTGGACTTACCGGAGCCGCTGGTGCCCATCACCGACACGAACTCCCCCGCGTAAATCGAGAGGTCGATGCGATCGAGCGCGCGCACCTCCGACTCCCCGTGACCATAGATCTTCGAGATCTGCTTCAGCTCGAACCAGGGCGTGATGGCGTTGACCGCGCGGATCGCCGCCTCTCGCTCGCTCACCTGATCTGCATCGCTGACCATGTCACTTGCCCGTGCTCGACAGCATGTCGGTGATCACTTCCGTCCCGGGCTCGATGCCGCTCTTGATCTCGGTCATCGTGCCGTCGGTCACGCCGGTGGGCACCCGCAGCATCTTGGGCTCCCCCGCCTCGAGCACGAACAGGCGGCCCATCGGCTGCTCTGCGTTCCCACGCCCGCCGCGCCGCTGCTGCCCAGCGCCAGCAGGCCGCCGATTGCCACCCCCACCGCCGCGCATGCCGGGGCCGCCACGCATGCCGCGCGCCCCACCGCCCTGCAGCACGTTCAGCGCCGTGGGGCCGCTCGGGCTCGCCGAGCCCGCGGGGGACGCCGGGGTGAAGCGCAGCGCGGCGTTGGGGACGAGCAGCGCGTCCGTCACCTCCTCGGTCACGATGGTGGCGGTCGCCGTCATCCCAGGGCGCAGCAAGAGGTCATCATTGCTGACGTCCAGCACCGCCTGGTAAGTCACTACGTTGTCCGTCGTGGTCGGCACGTTGCGCAGCGAGCGCAGCGAGGCCTCGAACGTCTTCATGGGGTGCGCGTCCACCGTGAACGTCGCCTTCTGGCCTTCCTTCACGCGGCCGACGTCCGCCTCGTCGATCTGCACCGAGAGCTCCATCTTCGTGAGGTCCCGCGCGATCAGGAACAAGACCGGCGTCTGCAAGGAGGCGGTCACGGTTTGGCCTTGCTCCACGCTGCGCGACAACACCACGCCGTCGATGGGCGCGCGGATGACCGCTTTGCTCAAGTCGGTGTTCGCCGAGTCGAGCGTCGCCTTGGCGACCAAGATGTCCGCCGAGGTGGACTGCACCTGCGCCGCGGCGCGCTCGGCCGCCGCCTCCGCGCTCTCGAGCTCGCTCTTGGAGATGAGCCCCTGCTTGGCCAGCTCACGCGCGCGGTCGCGGTTGGTCTGCGCCTCCTTCGAGGTGGTGCGCGCGCTCTTGTTCGAGGCGTAGGCCGCCGTGAGGCGCGCCTTGGCGGACCCCTGCGCGGCGAGCAGCTTGTCGGTGTTCAGCTCGAGCAGGATGTCCCCTGCCTTCACCTGGTCATTGAAGTCCACGTAGAGCTTGCTGATGGTGCCGGACACCTCCGCGCCCACCTCCACCGTGTCGCGCCCGGAGACGGTGCCGGTGGCGGTGACGGTGGAGCGCAAGTCACCGCGCTCGACGGGTTGGGTCTCGTAGGTCGGCCCCTGGCCCTTCAGCGCCGCCTGGCGCCAGAACCAACCGCCCGCGACCAACGCAACGACCACCAAGAGGCCGCCGATGCGAAAGAGCCAGGCGCGGGTGCGCGACCGGTTCATCTGAACCTTCGCCTTGAGCTCGGCGCTGACGTTGGGAGCTTGCCGGGAACTAGGCGGTCCGCTGGTCATGTCGAGCCCTCTGACGCACCACCTCGGCGGTTCCCTACGGCCCCCCTCAGAAACCCGTGATCCTTCTTGCCCGGCGCCCCTTCTGACGCTGAGGCTCCTGCGTTAACGTCGCTCACCCGAGCGAGCATCACCCGATTCGGTCGCCGGGTGTCGTAGGAAGATCGCGTCGATGAACGTCCAAGCGTTGGCCAGCTCCCGAACGGAGCGCGCGTCTTCCCCGATCGAGCCGCGATGCCCAGCTGCTTGCCCATTCAGGCGCCCCGCGCCGCAGTCCTCGACGACACCAGGCCATACGGCCGGCACCGCTCGGCCAGGCGTTCCGCGCGCGCGGATGGGTGGCACCTGACGCCATGGCGGAGGTGGACCTCAGCTGGCTCGCGCGCCAGGTGGCCGCGGGCGATGCGCAGGCGTTTCGTAGCATCGTGCACCACACTCAGGCGCGCCTGTACCGGCTCACGGTGCGCCTGCTCGGCAACCCCAGCGACGCCGAGGACACCCTCCAGGATGCTTACGTGAAGGCCTACCAAGCGCTGCGCGAAGAGCGCTTCGATGGGCGCTCCAGCGTCCAGACGTGGCTCTACCGGGTCGTGACGAACACCGCGATCGACGCCGGGCGGCGACGACGGCTGCGCCCGGTCGCCTCCGCCGAGCAGCAAGAAGCCGAGCCGCCCCAGGAGCATGGGACGTCGAAGGCGGAGGCCTGGGCGGCGCTCGGCGAGCTGAATACCTGGCTCGCGCGGCTGTCCCCGGAGCAACGAAGCGTGCTCGTCTTGCGCAGCGTGGAGGGCTTCTCCACCAGTGAGACGGCGGCCATCCTGGGCTGCTCCGAGGGCGCGGTGGAGCAGCGGCTGCTCCGCGCACGGGCTAACCTGATGCCACTGAAAGAGGAGCCATGACTCTGGAACGCCAGCAGGACGCGCGGCTCGAGCGCCTCGCCCGCGCCACGGACGACCTCGCGCCGCCCGAGGGCTTCGAAGATCGCGTCATGGTAGCTGTCTACCGTGCCCCGCAGCCCAGGGCGTGGCTGGGGCGGCTGGCGCTGCTCGGTTGCTTCGCGGCGGCCGCGGGGACGGCGGTGCTCGTCTCACGGACGGAGCAGCGCCAGCTCGACACGAAGACGCTGAGCGTGCTCGATGGCTTGGAGGACACCCCGTGACGCCACGCACCAAGCAGGCGCTGATGCTCGTCGTCGCGTTCGGGCTCGGGGGCGTGGCGGGCGCCTTCGGGATGCGCGCCGTCAAGCTGGATCAGTTGAACCAGCTGATGACGGGGCCGCCGCCGGAGGCGCGCAGGCGCTTCATGCTCGAGGTGCTGAAGCAGCGCCTCGAGCTCACGCCCACCCAGGTGACGCAGGTGACCGAGGTGCTCGAGCGCCACGACAAGGCGCGTCGCGAAGCCTTCGAGCGCTGCCGCCCAGAGCACGAGGCGGTGAAGGCGCAGAGCGCCCAAGACATCGACGAGCTGCTCACGCCCGCCCAGCGCACGCTGCATCAGGAGCTGCGCCGTGAGCTGGAGGCGCGGCGCAAAGAAGGGGGACCACCGCGCTGAGGCGCTGGGGTGCGCGGCATTGGGCGCGCTTGGGGCTTGCGTTGGACTGAGCGCCGCGCGCTACGTTTGACGCGCTGACCGCGAGCGCCGCACGTGGCGTGCGCGCTGACTGCGGACGCCTCGCTCGACGCGCCGTTTGACGCGCTGCGCAGACGCCCTGAAGAGCGAACCTCGCGGCGCTGCGCTCCTGACGCGCCGGCTTCAAGCTGGAACCCGCACGCCAAGCCGACTAAGTAACGGGGCGTGAAGCTGGCACACACCCATAGGCGGTCAGGGGTTCTCACCAACACGTCAGGGCTCCGCTGGGTCGGCGGGGGCGCTCGGTATCCGGGAGCTGGCGCTGTGGCGCTCACCTTGGGGCTCGTGCTCTTCGGTGCCGGCTGCAGCGCGGACGGCGGCTCTTCAGGGGGCCAGGGGGCTCGTGGCAGCGGCGCCAACGGCGGGAGTGGGGGTGATGGCGGGACCAGCGGCGGTGGCTCGGGAGCCAGCTCGGGATCGGGGGGTTCGGGAACGGCGCGCGGCGACATTGGCGATCCATGCACTGACGACAGTGACTGCGCGCTCGTGCCAGGCGCTGAGTGCTGGACGACGATCGGCGGTGGTCCAGTGCCCACCATCACATTTCCTGGTGGATTTTGCAGCAGGGGCTGCTCCACCGACAGCCAAGAGAAGGAGTGCGGCGAGAACGGGAGCTGCACCAGCACCTCGATGTCAGGCGGTGGCTCGACCGTGAACCTGACGATGTGCCGCCCGCCGTGCCGCGCGTCGGAGGACTGCCGCGAGAGCGAGGGGTACCGCTGTCAGATCGTGATCGCGAACTTCGGGGTGTGCGTCCCGCCGTGAGCCGCGGCTGCGGGGAGGGCGGTGTCCGCCGCGCGCCCGCGGCTGGGCGATTCAGTCCGCGGCTCCTCGGCCTGTGGCTTGGGTTGTCCCGGGGTGATTCAAGGATGAGGCTCGGGGGATGCCCAGGTGACCCAAGCAGTGACAAGAGCGGCGTGGAAACAGCACTGCCAAACCCCCCGGCCGATCCCCCAATGACCCAAAAGGTGACGGAAGCGCGACTCCGGCGCGCCCCCGTCAGATGGCTATTTCGCCGCGCCGAAGCTTCGGTGATAGTGGGGGCACCATGAATTCACGAACCCTTCGCTCTGCCCTTGCTTTGGCGCTCATCACGCCGGCTCTCGTCCACTGCGTCCCCGGCTTCCCCGGTGGGGACTCTTGCCCCACCACGGCCGAAGCCGCGATGAAGGCCAACTTCGGTCTCGCCGCGGAGGCCGAGGGCAAGGTGAAGGCGGCGCTCGCGGCGGGCGCGGCGCTGCAAGATCTCGCCGTGGAGATCGAGACGGACGTCGCCACCGCCTGCGGCAACCTGGCCAAGGACCTGGGCGCCACCGACATCGAGCCCAAGGAGGAGGGCCCCGGCAAGAAGGCGGAGGCCGCTTGCGCCGCCGCCGCTTCAGCCTTGGGTGAGGTGAAGGCGAAGGCCAAGGGCCAGGTGCAGATCAAGGTGATCCCGCCGAAGTGCGAGGCCTCCATGAGCGCGATGGCCGACTGCGCCGCCTCCTGCGACGCGAGCATCGAGCCTGGCTCCGCCAAGGTGGAGTGTGAGGGCGGTGAGATCAGCGGGCAGTGCGACGGTGAGTGCAAAGGCAGCTGCACTGTCGAAGCCGGCGCGGCGTGCACCGGTGAGTGCAGCGCGGAGTGTGCAGGCGAGTGCAGCGGCTCGTTCAGTGGGACCTGCAAGGGCACCTGCGAGGGTAAGTGCAACGGCGCCGCGATGAGCGGTGGTCAGTGCGACGGCACCTGCGATGGCACCTGCAAGGGTGAGGCGCAGGGCAGCTGCGCGGGCACCTGCCAAGGAAGCTGCTCCGCGCAGTGTGAGATCAAGGGTCAGGCGCAGTGCTCGGGCTCCTGCTCGGGTGGTTGCAGCGTCGAGCTCAAGGCGCCGAAGTGCAGCGGTGAAGTGAAGCCGCCGAAGATGAGCGCCGAGTGCGAGGCGAGCTGCGACGCGCAGGTGAGCGGCAAGCTCGAGTGCGTCCCCGCGCAGGTGCGGGTGAACATCAGCGGGGCGGCGGACGCGGAAGCCGCGACGCGCCTCAAGGCGGCGATCAAGGCGCACCTGCCCGCGCTGCTCAAGGTGACGCTCGGCATGAAGGGCAAGCTCGAGCGCATGGTGGCCGGCGTGGAGACGACCCTCGAGGGCGCTCAGGCGGTGGTGAAGGGTGGCGGCGCCGCGGCGCTCAAGGCGGGCGCCTGCGTGGCGGCCTCCATCAAGGGCCAGGTCGACGCCAGCGTGAGCATCAACGTGTCGGTCAAGGCGAGCGCCTCCGCCAGCGGCTCGGCCGGCGCAGGCTGAGTCAGGGACTGATCAGCGGCTGGGGGCGCGGACTACAATGGTGACTCGTAGGGGCGGGTTTCAAACCCGCCCTCGCGAACGGGACGATCAAGAACAGCTAGGCAGACTACCTCAGGAGCCCAGCTGAGAGGGCGCGGGGGGCTGCGTGATTCACGGAGCTGTGCGCGCAAGGGAGCCCGGTCGATGACCGGGCTCGAGCATTTGGGAGAAAACGTATGAGCATCCTCAGTGAGTTTCGTGAATTCGCAGTCAAGGGCAACGTCGTCGACATGGCGGTCGGTGTCATCATCGGCGGCGCGTTCGGTAAGATCGTGTCGTCCTTCGTCAGCGACGTGGTGATGCCGCCGCTCGGCGTCATCACCGGTGGGGTGAATTTCACCAACCTCGAGTGGGTGATTCAGCAGGCCGAGGGCGAGACCCCAGCGGTCGCCTTGAAGTACGGCATGTTCCTTCAGAACGTGTTCGACTTCCTCATCATCGCCATCGTCATCTTCACGATGGTGCGGCTCATCAACAAGCTCCGCCGCACGCAAGAGGACGCACCCGCGGAGCCCACCGCGGAGGAGAAGCTGCTCACGGAGATCCGCGATCTGTTGAAGGATCAACAGAAGACCTGAGCAAGCCACACGCCTACGGAGCCAGCCGCAGGCGAAGCTCGATCGAGGGGGGGTTTGGCAGGTCACCACACGGGCGCACCAGGCGCGCGCTTCGACGTCTCGTAGGGGCACCGGCGTGGCTGCTCGCTTTCAGGTCTCACCGGCGCTGTTTGCTGCGTCCCCAGCAGGCGGATGCTAGCCTGGACGCATGAGGATGACTTGGGGTTGGGTCGCGGGTGCGCCGCTCGTCCTGTTGGCGGTGGCGTGCTCGTCAGGGAATGATTCGAACGACGGCGGCTCGGGTGCATCCGGCGGCTCGGGCGCATCCGGTGCGTCCGGAGGCACGGCCGGCAGCGGCGGCACCGCGGGCTCGGGTGGCAGCGGCGGCACGGCGGGTAGTGGCGGCACCGCGGGCTCCGCGGGCAGCGGCGCAACCGGCGGCAGCGCGGGCGCAGGCGGCAGCGGCGCAACCGGCGGCAGCGCAGGCGCGGGCGGCAGCGCGGGCACAGGCGGCAGCGCAGGCGCAGGTCACGCGTGCCAGGAGGACCGAGACTGCCGGATCGTCGCGGATTGCTGCGTGTGCGCCGCCGTCGGCGCGGACGCGCCCGACCCGGACGGCGTCTGCCCCGAGAATGATTGCTTCGTCGATCACTGCACGGCCTCGAGGCTCCCCACCGAGGTGACGTGTCATGACAACCGCTGCGTGCTGAAGGTGACCTGCAACCTCGATGGCATCGTCTGCCGTCAGGCCCCGCCCCTATGCGAGGGCGGCTACGTCCCCACCGAGCTGGACGGCTGCTACGGCCCCTGCGTGCCGCAAGAAGACTGTCCTGACCTGCCGTGAGCAGCGCACCTCGTGGCGCCCGTGAAGGGACTTCGCGGGCGTCATGATCGGCGCCCTACAGCGTGTCGCGGTGCCTCGGTCGCGGGCTGCGCTCCGTGAGCGGGGCGCGCGTGAGCCTACTGCGGCGTGAAGCGCAGCTGGTAGGCGCCGGTGCCGTGGAGATCGCGGTACAGGTTGAGGCTGGGTTGGTCCTCCGGGGCGTCGCTGAAGCGATACCCTCGAGCTGATTCGGGTAGCTGACTGAAGTCCACGCGGCGGAAGAACAGCGCCGGGTCGATGCGGAGCTCCAGCGCGTACCCCTCCGCGGCGCTGAGGTCCACCGGGATGGGCGACACGATGCGCTCACGGCAGATGGGGTTGTCTCCCGGCTTCTTCGGATCCGTCGGCGTGCGGCGCCAGTTGCTCCCGATGCTGAGGCTCACGGTGAAGGGCCACTCTTCAGCGCCCGGCTCCGTCGCACGAGTCGCGGTCCCAGCCGCCTCGAAGATCACCGCCCCATCCTCCTCGGCGTCGATCTCGGTGCCCTCCCCCAGGAGCCACACCTCCGCGGTGCGCGCCGGATCGAGCAGCGCGCGGCCTGGCGCGCCGAAGGGCTGGAGCCGTGGGTCGAGTAGATCGACGGTGGCGCCATCCGTCACCTCGGCCACGTAGACTCCAGGGAGGAAGCAGTCGCGCGCCGCGCCACCCGCGAGCGGCACCTGCTGGTTCAGGTACACCGCACCGACGCGCAGCGTGGCCTGCGTGAGGGTCACGCGGTAGCCAGCCTGAGTGACGAACTCATACTCGCCAGCGGCCTCGAGCGCCTCCGGGCCCGCCGCGAAGGCGTCGAACGTCAGCGTGCCCCCGCCGGTGCTCGGCGCACACGCCACGGCGGTGAGCAGCGCACCGGAGCAGACGAGGCGCCAGGCAACGTGACCCAACCCCCAAACCCCCTTCATCCAATGAAGTGAGCTGACCTGACGCCGTGCTCCGATAGAGCCGGGCTCGGCATCTACCGAGCCGGGCCGGCGGCGTGCCCTACGCGAGCAACCCGGCGCCGCGTGGCGCCTGGAGGTGATTGAAGCCTTCATGGCCCTCCCAGATGAACCGCCAAGGTCCCGAAGACGGCGCGCGGCGCGCCGGCGCTGAAGTGACGCGCGGGCACCAGGCTGGTCGCCCCCGGCGCGCTAAAATCCGAGGGGAAATTGTACTCGCCGATCCGCTGGCGCGCGTCGAGCAGGTTCGTCACCAAGAGGCCGAGCTCGAAGCTCTTCCACCCGAGCTCGGCGGAGACGTCCACCGAGAGCAGGTCCTCGCTCAGCTCGTCGTAAGGCAGCGGCCGCGCGCCGACGTAGCCCAGGCCCAAGGTGCTGCTGGCGCTGAGCGCCCCGCCACCGAAACGAATCGGCAGCTCCCCGAACACCGCGGCGTCCACCCGCGCGACCAGCGGCGGCACGTAAGGGATGGCGAGGCCGGTGTCGTCGAAGGTGGCGCGCGTGAGCGTCAGGTTGGAGTTGACGTCGAAGAAGCCCCCCGTGGCCCGGAGCGCCCCCACCCAACCGGTGCGCGTGGTGCCGTCCGCCAAGGTGTTGCGCCCCGCCGTCTGGCTGAACAGGTAATCTTGCTCCACCCAGGTCTGAAAGAAGATGGAGCGCGCCTGCAGCGTGACGCCGCGCACCTCGCGCGCGTAGGAGACGCCGCCCTCGGAGGCCGTGATACCCGAGAAGGGCGCCTGACCATCCTGGTTCACGAACTGAGGGTCGATGGCGCGCGCGCCCTCACCATAAGCCAGCGAGAACGCGAAGCCCTCGAACGGCCCGAGCACCATCACCGCGCGCGGCAGCAGGGTGGAGCCGGAGGTGGTGGTGCGTTGCTCTGGTAAGCGGTACTCACCATTCGGTTGCTGTGAGAAGCAGCCCAGGTCGCCGTCGAAGGCGCCTCCGGACGGAAACCGCACGCTGGTGACCGCGCAGCGATTGAGCACGTCGTAACCGAACAGCTCGGCGCGCACGCCGCCGCGCAAGTTGAGCCAATGGAGCGGCTTGACGGAGGCGTCGATGTAGGCCGCCACGTTGGCCGTCTGCGCCTCCACGTCGGTGTCCGTGGCGTAGGGCACGGCGTTGCTCGCCTGCACCCGCGACTGCACGCCCTCCGACTTGTCGGCGCGCGCGAAGTAGCCGAGCTCGAGCTCCTGGCGCTCCCCCACGGCGCGCGTGTGCCAGCGCGCGGAGCCGCGCGCGCCCAGGGTGGAGGTGCTGACGTGCTTGTCGATGCGATCGCCGCGCTGAGTGTGAGGATCTTGCAGCGGCTGCTGCACGTCGAGGAGAAACCCGGTGTAGTTCTCCTGGAGCCGAAGCCCGGTTTGCACGGCGAACACCTGCTGCTTGAACAGCGTGCCCTGGAGCTTCTGCTCGACGTCGCTCGAGACCGAGAAGCGCGTCGCGCTGCCGCCCTGCCACGGATCGTAGGTGTCGAAGAAGCGCACGCGCCCGGCGTCGAGGTCGTCCTCGCGCAGCACCCCCGCGCTCTTGTAGTCCACCGCGTAGGCCTGCCCCGTGAGGCGCCACAGCCCGGTGCGGCCAATACGCCACTCATACTGACCAATCGCGGAGCCGCGGCGCGCCGCGCGCGACTGACCGAAGCCCTCCGTGTCATAAATTTCCACGCCACCAAAGGTGTGGTGGCTCTCGTTCGCAGGACCCCACAGGAGCAGCAGGCGCTGCGTGTTGAACGACCCCGCGAGGTACTTCAGCGTGAGCCCGCGACGCTCGAGGCCGAGCCGGTAGTCCGCCGAGCCAGCGACCGCGAAGTTGCCTTGCTGCGGCTCGAACGGCCCCTCGAGCACGCGCAGCTCCTCCACCAGCTCCGGGATGATGAAGTTCGTGTCGGCGTAGCCATTGCCGTGGATGTTACCGAGCTGGTTGATGGGGATGCCGTCCACCGTGAGCTCGAGGTCTTGCCCCTCGCGTGCGTCGAAGCCGCGCATGAAGATCTGCTGCGCGTGGCCCTCCCCCCCCTCACTGGTCAGGAGCACGCCCGGTGCCAGGCGCAGCAGCTCCGCCGCGTTCCTGCGCGGCACGCGCCCGAGCTCACCCAGGCGCAGGCTGAAGTCGCTGGCGCCACGGCTCGGCGCGCGGGCGCGCCCGACCACGACGATCTCCCCGTACTCGTCCTCGAAGGTGGTGTGATCGTGACCGTCGTCGTCCGTGTGTTCGGGCACCTGGGGCCTCTCTGCTTCGGACGCCGAGGGTGCCTTGGGAGGCTCGTCGTCATCCGCCGGTAGCTGAAACGAGAACGGGACGCGGATCCGCGCGGCGATTGGCTCACCCCCGCGGCGCGCTGGCGCGAAACGCCAACCGCGGACGGCGGCGAGCGCCGCTTGGTCCAGCGCCCGCCCCTGCGAGGTCTCGACCTCCGCCGAGGTGACGCGACCCTCCGCGCTCACCACGACGATCAGCATCACCTCCCCCTCGAGCCCCGCCTCCCGCGCCGACTCGGGGTACTCGGCGCTCACCCTCGTGATCACCTCTGGGGGCGTGGCGTCCGCGGGCTGCGCCCAGGCTGCCGAGCTCCCGAGCGAGAGCGAGAGCCAGACGAGGGCAGTGCGAACGGCGCGCGCGGACACAGGCGGGCGGCGTAGCCGATGCCCTGGGTGTCCGCAAGCGGATGTAACACTCTGTCAATTGCAATTTGATTGCGTTTGCTGCGCGGTGCGCTAAAGGGTCCGCAGCACGCACCACCCCAAGCCCGCGCGGCGCGCCGCGAGGCGCTGAAGCACGCCCCAAGCGCACCCCGAGCGCACCAAGGTGCGCTCGAGCACCCGAAGCGCGCCCCAAGCGCTCGCTCACAGTCAACGGACGCCGCTCCCAGGAGGAACATGAAGCACCTCACCCACACCCGTCATATCGGTCCCTGGCTCGCCCTGAGCTCACTCATCGCGCTCGCCGGCTGCAGCAGCGGCGAGGACGACACCACCCCCACCGGCGGTGGCAAGGTGGTGATCACCGCCTCCGCGGAGGAGCTGGGGCTGCTCGGCTACTCCTTCCCAGCGCGCGCCGGGGCGCCGTCGTTCGGCGATGGCTGGGAGGTGCGCTTCGAGAAGATCCTGGTGGTGGTCGGCGAGGTGCACCTCTCCGAGCAGCCGGATCGCTCACCGACCGACGCCTCTCAGGTGGGGCGACGCGTCGCGAAGCTCGAGGGCCCCTTCGCCGTGAACCTCGCCGCGGCGGGGGACCGCGTGGGCAAGGGCGGCGGTGGCGAGCGCGCCTTCACCCTGGGTGAGCTGAGCGGCCAGAACCTGAACGGCGACAAGCCCTTCGATCCAGAGCAGCGCTACGCCTTCGGCTACGACTTGGTGGACGCCACCAGCAGTGTGACTGACTTCTACGGGCTCGAGGCCAGTGACCCTGACTGGGCCCACATGGTGGAGCATGGCTACACGCATTTGCTCGTCGGCACCGCGACCTTCAAGGGGACGAGCTGCAGCGTGAGCCGCGAAGGCTACGACTTCGACGCGCTGCCCACCGAGGTGACGTTCCGCTTCGGCTTCGAGAGCGACGTCAAGATGGAGAACTGCCAGAACCCGGAGAACACCGGGGCGCCGCTCGGCGGTGAGGAGTTCCAACGCGGGATTCAAGTGCGCCAGGGAGACCCCGTGGTCACCCAGATCACCCTGCACACCGATCACCTGTTCTGGGCCACCGTGGCGCACGGCGCGGTGCCGCTGTTCGATCCGCTCGCCGCGCGCGCCCAGGAGGTGGACGGCCGCTACGTGGTGACGCTGGAGGACTTGGAGGGGGCGCCGCTCGCGCCGCTCACCGACCACACGGGCGAGCCACTACCCTGGCGGAGCTGCGTGGACCCGAGCGAGTACACGCTCCCCGTAACGCCCCGCAACGTCACCTTCGAGACGGAGGGCAACGAGGCGATCAGCGACCACCACGACTTCCTGATCTTCAACGCCTCCACCATGGCGCACCTGAACCAAGACGGCCTCTGCTTCGTGGAGGGCTTCGAGCACAGCCACGACCACGATCACGACCACGACCACTGACGGCCGGGCGCCGCGGGCATCGATTGCCGCGCGGAATCATCCAGCCAGTCAGCGGTAGTCAGCGGTAGGGGGCGACCGCCAGTCGCCCCCACCCATCAGCCAGTACCCATAGGGGGCGCCGCGCCCCCCAGCGGCTCACGCTACGGATGAAACAGCTCGTAGCGCTCCATCTGCCCTGCGACATCCGCCGGCTGGAAGTAGTAAGGGAAGCTCTCATTACGGAGCCACAGCATGAGCAGGTCCTCGTAGTGCGGTGAGTCCACCTTGTCCGACTGACCGCCGGGGAGCGCGTTGCGGCTGACGATGCCGTCGGGCCGGAGCTCGGCGACGAAGCGCATCTGCGGCCCCGAGTTGGCGATGAAGCGCGTCTCGCTGGAACCGAACGCCGCGACGTCCACGGTGTGATTGCTCCCGCCGCGCGGGTACGGCCCCCGGGTGATGAAGGCGGTGCCGGAGAAGAGCCCGAACAGGTCGCGCAGCTCCACGCCGTGCAGCTCACCCCAGCGCCAGGTGGTCATATCGCTCGAGTCGAAGGCGGCCGGCGACGCGAGGTAGGCCGACGCATCCGACAGCGCGTTCAGCATCTGCTGCTCCTTGGTCTCCACCTCGGGCGTGGTGACGTCGTCGAACAGCGCCTGCCCCGTCGCGGTCTGATCCGGCGAATCCAAGAGCCAGAGCAGGGCGCGCGCCTTGTCCGACGAGCCGATGCTCGCGCCGTGCGCCGCGAGCTCGTCGCTCAGCACCCGGTTCTGAAAGCGCGGGAGCCAGGCGTAGAAGATGGCGCTCGCGATGCTCTCGTCGATCTCCTGCTGCGTGGGTCCGCCATCCGTACGGTAGGAGGCCGCCACCCCGGACGGCGTGGTGAGCCCCCAAGCCGTGAGGCGCTCGAGCTCCTGCTGGATCCCGAGCGACACCACCAAATCAGGCTCCGCCGCCGCCGCGGCGAGCAGGTGCGTTCGGAGCCGCCCCGCCTCCAGGCTCAGCGTGTCGGCCTGGATGCGCTCCATGTCTTCCAGGGTGAACTTCTCACCGCGCTGGATCTGCTCCTCGATGAGCTGGGTGATGCGCCCGGCGCGGAAGCCCACGGCGCGCTCCGCCACGAGGTACTGCGGATCATTCGTGGGGTCGTTGTCTTGCAGGTTGCCCGCCACGTCATTGTTCGCGGTGACGACCCAGCCGCGGCTCGGGTTCTTCGCCTGCGGGATGTCAGGCGCGGCGATGAAGCCAGTCCACTCACAGGGGCCCGTGCCGTCCATCGGCTTGTAGGGCGCGCAGTCGCCGGTCACGCTGCTCCGGAGCGGGATCCGCGCGTGGGGGAAGTAACCGATGTTCCCGTCCACGTCCGCGCCGTTCCAGCTCTGCGCCAGCACGCTCATGTGCTCGAGCGACTTCATCCAGCCGTCGATGTCCTTGGAGGTGAGCAGGCCCAGCACCCCGTCCACCTCATTGTCAATTAGCCTGCCTGTCCACTTGGCGCTGAGCGCCCTCCCGTTGCGGCGCGAGCCTTCGAGGATGGGCCCGTGGTGCGGCACGTACTCCACCACCCGCTTCTCCACGCCGGCGCCGGCTCCCTTGCCCAGCTTGAACGTCTGCTCGTAGCGCAAGATGGGCACGTACTCCCCGTTGAAGAGCACGGCGTCCCCCGCCTCGTTCAGTGTTTCCACGTACAAATCAGCCACGTCCCAGCCCACCACGGTGGCGCCCCAAGCCACGCGCTCGTTGTGCCCGATCACGATCCCGGAGATGCCCGGCACGCTGACGCCGATGGCGCTGCTCGCGCTCGCCTCGCTCCCGCCGTAGAGCCGGGTGTCGATGTGCGCGTGGTGGAACTGCGCCGGCTGCACGAAGCCGAGGTGCGGGTCGTTGGCCACCAGCGGGAAGCCGCTCTGGGTGTGCTCCCCAGCGATCACCCAGTTGTTGGAGCCTAGCTGTGTGCGCTCCAAGCCACCGCCGAACAGCGCCGAGTCCCGCCGCGGCACCCGGCTCAAATCCAGGCCGCTCATCAGGCGCCGCGCCGCGTCGAACGCCGCCCGGTGCTCCTCGTCCTTCGGGTTCAGCCCGAGCAAATCCACCGCGCTGCCCTGCCGCCGCTGCCCCGAGAACCAGTCAGGCAAAATGACAGTCGGGTCCCCTGGCTGGAAGCGCACCACGTCCGCGAACACCTCGGCCGGCAGCTGCTGAATCAAGCCACCGATGTATTGATCGAAGTCGCCGCCACCATCGGTCAGCTGCCACTCCATGACGCGCGCCACGGCGATGGTGTCGCGCGGCTGCCAGTCCTCGATGTCCTCCGCCTCGAGCGCCGCGAGCAGCGGCGTCTTGTAGCTCGGCGGCAGCTCGTGCTCCCCGCGCCGAAGCTCCGCGAGGTACGCGTTCACCCCCGCAGAGTAGGCCTGAAGGAGCGCCAAGGTCGGCGCCGGGAGCTGCCGCGCCACGGCGTCCGCCACCTGCTCACCGTCCGCGGTCATGAAGGTCGCGCGAAACATCGGGTCGAACGCCATCCCGACATCCCCCAAATACTCCGTGATGCGCCCCTGCCCCAGCATGCGGAACGCATCCATCAAGAACAGGCGGTCACGCGCGTGGAGGTAGCCATTGGCGAACACCACGTCTGCCTGGTGCTTACCATAAACGTGGGGGATACCGAAACCGTCAGTGATGATCTCTACCTGCGCCTTCAAGCCAGGCCGCTGGGTGCTGGTGTCCGGGTCGCGCACCGCCACGAACGGTGACGACGCCGGCGGCCGCGAGGTGTCCTCCTGGTCGTCAATCGCCTCGTCCTCACCACAGCCGCTCAGGGCCACCACGAGCGGCAGCCAAAGCCCCGCTCGACCGATGCCGCGCCGACGCCCAACCTTCACGCCTTGGATCATGGCTCTAGCCTAGCTTCGCCGCGCCTCCGGCGTCCATCACGCACCGCGCCGCACGAAGCATCGACGACGCTCGATCGGGTTTTGGGGGTTTGGCCAGGCCCTCCAAGCAGGACTTCCCATGCTTTGGAGTCGCTGAGCGCCCTGTAAAGCTCAAAGGGCGCCCCCAAGAGCCACTCACACGCCGTCTCGCGGCGACTCACGGGGTATAGCGGGCGGCGCTTCACTTCGACTCTCGTCCAACCCCCCGCCCTCCCCATGAGCGACCAAGGTGGCGATGCCGAGATCCCCAGTGACGTTGACCGTGGTGCGGCACATATCGAGGAAGTGGTTCACCCCCAGCACGAGACCGATGCCGTGCGGCGGGACGCCGACCATGGCGCAGATCATCGCGATGACGGGCAGTGAGCCTGACGGTACGCCAGCCGTACCAATGCCGCCCAAAATGCACACGCCCATCACCAAGAGCTGCTGCGTGAGGCTCAGCTCCACCCCGAAGAACTGCGCGAGGAAGATCACGGTGACGCCCTCGAACAGCGCCGTCCCGTTCTGATTGGCGGTGGCGCCGATGGTGAGCACGAAGCGCGACACCCGCGGCGGCAACTTCAAATCACGCTCGGCGACCTCCAGCGCCACCGGCAGGGTGGCGTTGCTGGAGGCGGTGGAGAACGCCACCAACATGGCCTGACGCACCGCCTTGAAGAAGCCGAGCGGCGAGCGCCGGGTGATGGTCAAGAGCACGATCGAATACACCCCGAACAGGTGCAGCGCGAGGCCGCCCACCACCACCAGCACGTAAGAGCCGAGGTGCACCAGCAGCTCCCACCCGAACAGCACCGCGAGGTTCAGCATGAAGCAGAACACGGCGTACGGCGCCAGGCGGATCACGAGGCCGATCAAGGTCATGGAGACCTCGAACAAACCCTCGATGCCGTGCTTCAAGGCCACGGCGCGAGGGCCCGGCGTGAGCACCAGGCCCACGCCGAACATCACCGCGAAGAACATCAACGCGAGGATGCTCGAGTTGCTGGAGGCGGCCGCGACCACGTTCTCCGGCACGATGCTGAGGAGCAGCGAGAGCCCCTTGGCCTGCGTCTGACCGCCCTGAACAATCGACTGGGCTTGCTCCGCGCCCTCCGCGAGCAGGCGCTCCGCGAGCGCTGGGTCCACCCCCGCGCCGGGCCGCACCAGGTTCACGAGCACGAGCCCCACCAGCACCGCCGCGGAGGACAGCACCAAGGTGTAAAGCAGCGTGCGCCAGCCGATCCGCCCGAGCGAGCGGATGTCCTTCATCTCCGCGATGCCCACCACCAGCGCCGAGAAGAGCAGCGGCACGATGAGCATGAAGATGAGGCTCAGGAACAGGCCCGCGAGCGGCTGCGTGACGTAGTGAGTCAGGATACCTACCCAACCCACCCCCGGGCCCACGCCGTAGTGCAAAGCGAGCCCCACCGCGAGCCCCAGCGCGAAGCCAATCGCGATCCGGATGTGCAGGGGGATTTTTGATGGCGGGGCGGCGCTCGAGGGCGAGGCGCTGGGTGGCGGGGCGGCGCTGGGTGGCGGAGCGGAGCCGCTGGAGGAGCGCCGTTCGGCCGCGGCTGGTGGTGGGTCAGCTGCGCTCACGAGTCGCTTCCGGAGGCTCGAGCTGATTGACCTCGCAGTCCGGATCGAGGTCGCGCTCGTTGATGCGCGCGCCCTCCCACAGCGGCATCTTCCGCCGGAACGCCGCGCGCGCCACCACGTGCGCCGAGAGCGGCGCGGTGAGCATGACGAAGGCCTCGATGCTCGCGAGGCGAATGATGGAAGACACGTCCGGGATCTGCAGCGCGGCGCCGATGAGCAGGCAGGTGAGCCCCAAGGTGGAGGCCTTGGCCGAGGCCTGCATCCGCATCAACGCGTCAGGCAACTTGACGATGCCGACCGCCGCGAGCAGCGCCAAGGTCGCCCCGGAGAGCAGCAAAACGCAGGTGAAGATCTCGATGACCATCAGCGCTCCTTCTCGATGTACCAGGCGTAAGCCACCGTCCCCATGAAGCCCACCAGCGCGATCACGAAGGCGGCGTCGAGCAGCGCGCGCTGACCACTCCCGGCGGAGGCGGTGACGATCACCCCCACGGTGAGCACCGCGATGAGGTCCATCGACACCACCCGATCCGGCAGCGTGGGCCCGAGCCACAGCCGCACGAACGCGATCAGCAGCGCGAGCCCGAGCAGGGCGAGGACGATGGGCAGCACCACCTCGAGCATCGTCCGCTCCTACCGCAGCACCGCGAGCACGCGCCGCTCGAAGTGGTCTTTGATGTGGGTGCGCGCTGCGTCAGGATCCGTGACGTTCATCACGTGGACGTACATCGCGCGCCGATCGCGCGTCAGCTCCAGCGCGAGGCTACCGGGGGTGAGGTTGATCAAGGTGGAGAGCAGCAAGATCTCGTACTCGTCCGTCACGTCGAGCGGCACCCGGATGATGCCCGGGGAGAGCCGACTCGTGGGCTGCACCACCTCGATCGCCATCCTCAGGTTGGCCAACAAGAACTCCTTGGCCAAGAACCACACGAGGCCAATCACCGCCGGCACCCGATCGCGGTAGCTCTGCGGCAGCACCCCACCGCGCGCCAGCCCCGCCATGATGAGGTACCCCAGCAGGTTGCCAATCAGCAGGTTTCCAAGCGAGAAATCGCCTCGCAGCGCGGCCCAAGTGAGCCCCAGCAGGATGATCCCGAGCAGCATGACTCATGGCTCCTTCAGCACGGCCCTGACGTAGGGCTCTGGGTTTAGCAGCTGATCCGCCGCGCGACTCGTGAGCTGGAGCAGCGGCTCGGCGGCGGCGGAGATACCGAGCGACAGCAGGGTGAGCGCGCAGATGGGCACCACCATGGGCCAGATGGGCTTGGCCTTGTCGGCGTCGGGCGCGGCTGGCTTCCAGAAGCCCTCGTCCCAGAGCCGCGCCATCGACAGCACGCTGAGCAGCCCCACCGCGAGCGCCACCGCGCCCAGCCAATACGCCCCCGCGGCGAACGTCGCCTTCACCAGCACCACCTTGGCCACGAAGCCCGACAGCGGCGGGATCCCCGCCAAGGCGAAGATGGGGATCATCGACACCACGGAGAGCACCGGGTACGTGCGGTAGAGCCCCCCCAAGCGCTCGAACTCACTGCCGCGCCGCAGCCGCAGGAAGATGCCACCCACCAGGTACAGGTTGGTGATGGCGATGATGTGGTGCACCACGTAGAGCAGCGAGCCCGCCACCGCGATCGGCGTGAGCAGCCCCAGGCCCATCGTGGTGTAGCCGATGTGCCCCACCAAGTTGAAGGACAGCACGCGGCGGAAGTCGCGCTGCGCCAGCGCGCTCGTCACCCCCACCACCATGGTCACCGCCGAGATCACCATGATGAGCACGAACACCCAGCTCGGCACCTCGCGGAACAACAAGGTGAAGACGCGGTACATCGAGTACACGCCCACTTTGGTCAGGAGGCCTGCGAACACCGCGCTGATCGCCGCCGGCGGCGTGTGATAGGAGGCGGGCAGCCAGAAGAACCACGGGAACAGCGCCGCCTTGATGCCGAACGCCGTGAGGAACAGCATGGCCAGCGGGAGGTGGAGCCTTGGCGGCCCGTTCTGCTGCCAGGCGGCGGACAGGTCCGCCATGTTCAGGGTGCCTGACTGACCGTAGAGGATGCCGAGAGCGGTCAGCAGGAATGACGATGACAGCAGGTTCAGGGTGACGTACAGGAACGCGGCGCGCACCTGGGCCGTGGTGCGGTGCAGCGCCATCAGCACGAAGGACGCCACCAGCATCACCTCGAACCACACGTAGAGGTTGAAGAGGTCCCCGGTGAGGAAGGCACCGGAGACGCCCATCAAGAGCACCATCAAGAGCGGGTGGTAGCCGCCGGACTCCCGCCGCGGGTCCACCCCCGCGAAGGCGAACGCCGTGATCGCCGTGCCCACCACCCCCACGGCCACCACCAGGATCGAGCTCAAGGTGTCCGCCACCAAGGTGATGCCGAACGGCGCGCGCCAGCCGCCCACGTGGAGCACCTGAATCCCCTCTTGGCTCACGCGATGGAACAGCGCGACGCCGCAGCCCAGCTGCGCCAAGGCGCCCACGTGCGCCCCCCAGCGCTGCACCCTCACCCACGGGATGAGCAGGAGCACCGCCGCCATGAACATCGGCACGATGATGGGGAGGACGAGCAGCATCTCAGGAGGCTCCCCGCACGTCGTCGCTGCCGCTCGCCTTGTGCACGCGGTGCGCCAGCACCAGCGAGAACGCCAGCACCCCGAAGCCGATCACGATCGCCGTGAGGATGAGCGCCTGCGGCACTGGGTCCGCGAAGGGCTCGAGCGTCTCCGGCATTTCCTCAGGGATGACCGGCGGGTTGGTCCGCGTGAGGCCACCGGAGGTGAAGATGAGGACGTTCGTGCCGTTGGTGATGAGACCCAGCCCGATGATGAGCTGCACCAGCTGACGGCGCATCATCAGGTACAGCCCCGCGGCGTAGAGCACCCCGGCGACGATCGCGAGCTGCAGCTCCACTCAGTCCTCCACCAAGGAAAAGGTCATGGTGAGCACCACGCCCACCACCACGAAGCAGACGCCGATGTCGAACAGGAGCGGCGTCCCCACCAAGACGTCCCAGCGCTCCGGACCGAGGTGAGCCCACAGCGCGGTGAGGAAGGGGCGCCCCACGAACACGGGCATCAGCCCCGCGGTGAGCGCCACCAAGAGCCCCGAGCCGAGCAGGTGCCAGGGAGAGACCGGCAGCGAGCGCCGCGCGGCCTCCACTCCATCGGCGAACATCAGGAGCACGAAGGCGACCGCGATCACCAGGCCGGCCACGAAGCCGCCGCCCGGATCATTGTGGCCGCGCACCAGCAAGAACACCGCGAACAGCACCAAGAGCGGCATCAGCACGCGGGCGGCGGTGCGTAAGATGGATGAGCTCATCCGCCCTGCCTCTCCGCCGCGGCGATGCGCAAGAGCGCCACCACCCCCACCGCCGCCGTCACCAGCACCGTGATCTCCCCCAGGGTGTCGAAGGCACGAAAGTCAACCAAGATGACGTTCACGATGTTGCGGCCATGCGCTAGGCTAGGCGCCGCCTCCGCGTAGAAATCGCTCAGGCGCCGCGTGGTCGGCAGGGTGGCGCTGTCCAGCGCCAAGAGCGTCACCAGCACCCCGCAGCCGCAGGCGATGATCGCGTCGCGCAGCTTCACGAGCCGCGCGCTCGCTTGGTCCACCCGCGGGAACTGCCAGAACACGAACACGAAGATCACCGCGGTGAGCGTCTCCGCGGCGAACTGCGTCATCGCGAGATCGGGCGCGCCGAACAGCAGGAACGTCAGGGCCACGCCGTAACCCGAGGTGCCGAGGCAGAGCACCGCGGTCATGGTGGTGCGCGCGCGCACCGCGCCGATGGCCCCCAGGATGATGAGGCCCGAGATGGCGAGCTCATACGCGCGCACGTCGAGCAGGCCATCCAAGCTGACGCGCTCCGCCGTGAGGTAGTACCCCACACCCACCAGCGTCCCCGCGCTGAGCACGAAGGTGAGCGCGTAGGAGGCGAGCGAAGACTCCTGGAGCGGGGGCCCGATGCGCCCGCTGATAAAGTCCATGATCCGAAGGAAGCCGGTGAAGCCGCGCTCGAAGCCGAGCGACCGCGGCCAAGCGCGCGCCCGCACCAGCTTGCGAGCGCGGTAGAGCAGCGCGACCAAGAGCAGCGTCAGCGCGCTGAGGCCGAGCGGCAGGCCTAGCCCGTGCCACAGCGCGAGGTGCGCCTCCACGCTGCGACCGGCGACCGCGCTGGCCGCCAGCGAGAACACGCCGGAGGTGAGCCCCGGCGCGCTGCCGAAGAGCAGGCCCAGCACCGCGAGCGTCAGGGGGCCGAACCATAGCCCCGCCGAAGCGCGGTGCGAGCCCTCGGGCGGCGCGCCCGGCGTGAAGAACGGCCCGAAGCCCGCGAGCAGCCCGCACACCCCGAGCAAGGCGCTGCCCACCACCACCGCGGGGACCAAAGCGAACGGCGACAGCGCGTACTTCAGCCCTGCTTCGTAGACGAGCTCCTTCGCCACGAAGCCGATGGTGAGCGGCAAGCCCACCATGGAGGCGGCGGCGAGCAGCCCCGCCAGCGACGTCTGAGGCAAGAGCGCGCGGAGCCCCGCGAGCCGCCGGATGTCACGCGTACCCGTCGCGTGATCCACCACCCCCGCTACCTGGAACAGCGCGCCCTTGTAGCAGGCGTGCGCCACCAAGTAGACGATGGCTGCGGTGAACGCCGCCTCCGAGCCGAGCCCCAAGAGCAAGAACAGCGTGCCCAGCGCGCTCACCGTGGAGTACGCCAGCACCCGCTTGAGGTCCGTCTCCTGAACCGCTCGGTAAGCACCCCCGAGCATCGTGAGCCCGCCGATGATGACCAGCGGGAGCTCCCAGAGCAACGTGCCCCCGAGCACCGGCGTCAGGCGCGCCACCAGGTAGACACCCGCCTTCACCATCGTCGCCGAGTGCAGGTAGGCGCTCACCGGCGTGGGAGCGGCCATCGCCCCCGGGAGCCAGAAGTGGAAAGGGAACTGGGCTGACTTGGTGAAGGCCGCGAGCAGCACCAACACCACGATGGGCAGGTAGCTCGCGTGATTCGTCAAGAGCCCCCGATCGCTGAGCAGCTCCGGAATGGTCAGGGTGCCTGTCACCTGCGAGATCAGCACCGCGGCGGCGAGCAGCGCCAGGCCCCCGGCGCCGGTGACGATGAGCGCCTGGGTGGCCGCGCGGCGCGAGCTCTCCTTCTCGTGATCGAAGCCGATGAGCAAGAAGGAGGTGAAGCCGGTGAGCTCCCAGAACACGAACAAGGTGAACAGGTTGTCCGTGAGCACCACCCCGAGCATCGCCGCCATGAAGGCGAACAAAGACGCCTGGAACCGCCCGCGCTCTGGGTGGCCATCCAGGTAGTGCGCGCCGTACACCACGATCAAGGTGCCGATGCCGGTGATCATCAAGGCGAACACCGCACTCAGCCCGTCGAGGCGGAACGAGAGGTTGAGACCGAGCGATGGGATCCACGCGACGTGATCCGTCACCACCCCGCCCTGGAGCAGGATCCGAAGCGCGCTGGCGAACCACACCGTGAGCCCCAGCGGCCACAGCGCGAGCAGCGTCGCCACCTTCGCGGATCGCCCGCCGAGCCACGCAGCGAGCGGAGCCAAGGCAAGGGTCGCGAGGATCAGGGTAGTCATCAGTCAGCGTCGGCGCGGCGGGCGCAGAGGCTAGCATCATCAGGGGGCACACCCAGCCCTTGCTTCAGCAAAAAACGGCTCGCTGCCCCGGGCCTCTGCGTCAGCCTCCTGGAAATACCGCGCGAGCTCCTCCTCGGCGCGATCGCCGAACAAAATCTGCGCGGCCTCCGCGAGCCCCGGCGCCTGACGGATGAAGCTCGCGCGCTCCACCAGCGCGATCTTCGAGCGACGCCGGAGGAAGTCGTCCAGGTGCACCACCATCTCGTGCTTGGCCGCGTGGTAAAGCTCGCAGCGCAGGTACTCCGTCCCCAAGATCAGCACCTCGGCCATCTTCGGATCGCGACGGATGTCGTCGAGCAGGCCAAACGCGCGCCCCGCGTAGCGCCGCCACAGCCGCGTGCTGAGCGGCTCCGAGGACTCGCTCGACGTCAGCTCATCCAGGCGCATCAGCCGCGCCTGATGGAAATACTCGTCGCGAAACGCGTCCGGCGGCTCCCCGAACCAACGGAACCCCGCGTAGGGCAGCGTGACGCCCAGGCGCTCCACCTCACGCGCGACCTCCTCCGCCACGTTGATGCAATCCGTCAGCTTCCCGCCATAAATGCTGACGTGCGCCTGCGCCGCGTCCACCTCGATCTCGTGCTTGCGCGACAGCGACGTCCAATCCGCCTCGCCCTGGTCCCCATCGCCGCGCGCCACCACCAGCGGGCGCACCCCGCAGCGCTCGGCGACGATGTCCGCCTCCGTGAGCGGCTCCGCCAGGCTGAGGCGCTTGTTGATGTTGTCGAGCACGAAGCGGCGATCTTCCGCGGTGACCCGCGCGGGCAGCTCCTTCACCCGCGTGTCCGTGGTGCCGACGCAGCTCCGGTTCCCCATCGGGATCACGAAGAAGAGGCGCCCATCATCGGCGAAGAAGGTGAGCACCCGGGTGTGCTCGCTGAGCCGCCGCGTGATCAGGTGGATGCCCTTGGAGAACACGTGGCGATGCGCCGTGCCAATCTGCGAGCGCTCGTTGTGTGAGTCCACCTGCGGGCCACACGCGTTGATCAGGACGCGCGAGCGGATCTCGAAGCGCCGACCCGTCACGTGATCCAGCGCGCGCGTGTGCCACACCTCGCCCTGCCGCGTGGCCCCCTCCGAGCTCACGTAGTTCGCGACGATGCCGCCATGATCCAGCGCCTCGCGGATGAACTTGAACACGAAGCGCGCGTCATTATCCACGAGGTAAGCGTCGGAGTACTCCACCCCCGCGGAGAAGCGCGCGGCCAGCACGCTCGGCTCGTCGCTCGTCACGTCCGCGCGCGACAACCACCGCGGGCGCCGCGTCGCGAACAGGCCGATGAACCAATACAGCCAAGCCCCCAGGTAGATCATCCAAGCGGGCTTCCGAAAGCCCGGCTCCAAGCAAGTGAAGAAGCGCACCTCCTTCACGGAGGAGGGGTAGCTCCGGACGAGCTGATTGCGCGCGCGGCACAGCTCCTTCACCAGCGAGAACTCGAAGGTCTCCAGGTATTTGATGCCGCCCCACACGAGGTTCGAAGATTCTTGGCTCGTCTGCCCCGCGAAATCCCCGCGATCGATCAGCGCGACCCGCGCGCCCTGACTCGCCAGCGCCGAGGCGCACACCGCCCCATTGATCCCGCCCCCCACGATCAACACATCGAAGACGCGATCGTCGAGCTTCTCTACGTTGTTCTCGCGCAGCATGGCTCCTCGGGCGTCCGCACCGGCTTCCCTCACGCGAGCACGTGATGCGCCCCGAGCGGGCCGGCCTGCGGTAGCACCCGACACCCCGCTTCGCCACCACGCGGCGGCGTGACGTCGTGCGGCGCGAGCTCACCCAGCGTACTTCAAGGGGCTCACGGGTTCGTGCGGAGGGGCGCCGCGACGGACCGCGAGCCTTGACTTCCCGAGGCGACTCCCTAACGACCCCTGGGTGAGCAACGTCCGCTTCCTGCCATACCGAACCCCCAACCCCTCCCCTCGCGAATCAGTCGGCTTCACTGACGAATTCGCGCATCAGGGCCAGCGCGCCCACCGAAGCGCCGTGTTGGGCAGGTCGGGTAGTTGGTCAACGCTCCTCATCAGCGCGGTCTGCCTGTTCGTTGGGGCGGCGCTGGGCTGCGATCAGCAGAAGCCCGCCCCAAGTCAGGCTCCCGAACCCAGCGCGTCCCAGCGCGCCGAAGCCTCAGCCAGCGCGGCGCCGAGCGTCGAGCCAGAGCCCGCGAAGCCCGCCCCGAAGCGCCCCTACAACGTCATCCTGATCTACATCGACAGCCTGCGCTGGGACATGCCGTGGAACGGCTACGAGCGCGACATCGCGCCCAACCTCACCCGCTTCGCCAAGGACGCCGTCTGGTACTCGAACGCCTACTCGCTCTCGAGCTACACCGCGAAGTCGATCCCGCCGAGCCTCATCGGCGGTTACCCGAGCGAGCTCCCGCGCGACGGCTACTTCTTCACCAAGTGGGCGCCGGAGAACCTGTTCATCGCCGAGCGCGTGCAGCAGGCAGGTCACCGTACGCTCGCGGGGCACGTCCACGGCTACTTCAACCCGAACCTGAAGATGGGCCCGGCGGAGGGCGTCGACGACTACCGCATGATCGAGGGCCACATCGATCTCCAAGCGGTGAAGTCGATCACCGACGAGCGCCTCGCGAAGCTGGTGAAGGAGCAGCTCTCCGACCCCAAGAACGTGGAGCTCGAGGAGGGCAAGCGCTTCTTCGCCGTCTATCACTTCCTGGACCCGCACCACACGTACGAGCGCCACGCGGAGCACTCCACGTTCGGGAACAAGGCGCGTGACCTCTACGATGGGGAGGTCCACTGGACTGACAAATGGGTGGGGCAAGCGCTCGAGCACATCGACGCGCAGCCGTGGGCGAAGGACACCGTCGTGATCATCACGGCGGATCACGGCGAGGGCTTCGGGGAGCACAACCAGTTTCGTCATGCTTACGAACTGTGGGAGTCGCTCATCCGCGTGCCCTGGATGTTCCGCGTCCCGGGGCTGCCCGGGCGCAAGCTGACGGTGCCTCGCGGTCACATCGATCTGGCGCCGACCATCGCGGACCTGATGGACGTCAAGGCGGACCCGCCGTTTCGCGGCGTGAGCCTTACGCCCGAGCTGTTCGGGGAGGAGGCCTCGCCCCGGCCCGTGATCGCCGATTTGCCGCGGGACGACCTGCAAGACCGCCGGCGCGCCCTGATCGCCGACGGCTACAAGATCATCAGCTTCGGTGACGATCGCAGCTTCAAGCTGTTCCACCTCGCGGAGGATCCCGAGGAGAAGAACGAGCTCAGCAAGGAGCAGCCGGAGCAGCTCGAGAAGATGAAGGCGCTGCTCGCGGCGGAGAGCGCCAAGATCCCGCAGACGCCCGTCACCGGCGGCGTGACGCTCAAGGGCGCCCCCGGCGGCCGCCGCTACTGAGCGCCCTGCTCATTGCTGCTGGATGGCAGAGCAGGGAGAAGCAGCACCAGGCTCACCACGGGCGAGACACGCTCCGCGACTCAGTCTCATTTCGCAGCGCGGGGTTTGGGGGTTCGCCCCCACTTCGCGCACCGAGGCACGCCGCGAGCCCCCCGTGACCACCCCGTGACGATCCACCGCGCCCGACGTCTGGCGCTTGAACGGCGCGGATCGATCCGCCAAGCTCTGCGGCGGAACACTCGCAGCGAAACACCTGCGGCGAGAACACCTGCGTCAAGACGGGTGCAACCGAGCGGGCTTCGAACCGACTCGCCAAACCCCAAACCCCACCCGCGACGCGCGCTCCAACGTCGCTCCCTGCTCGAGGAACCCCATGCGCCCTTTGATCACGCGCCTCACCCTCACCCTTGGCACGATCGGCCTCTGTTCGTTCTCCGCGCTAGGCTGTGCCTCTGACGACTCGGACGTCGGCGCTACGGGTGGCAACGCCGGCACCGCGGGCGCCGCGGGCTCGGCCGGCACCGCGGGCTCCGGCGGCACGGGCGGCATCGGCCCGGGGGACACCCTGAAGATCACGACCTGCCCGAATCCCCCGGCGCCCGCGGGTGGCCCCGGGGCGGACGTGTGCACCGTCGCCACCGGCGCGGGCAGCTCGACGTTGATTTCAGGCGACGTGCTGGTCCCGGGCGAGGTCTTCGAAGGCGGCAGCGTGGTGTTCGACGCCGCGGGCACCATCACCTGCGTCGGCTGTGATTGCGAGGCGCCGGACGCCACCCAGATCGTGTGCCCGGAGGCGGTCGTCTCCCCCGGCCTCATCAACGCGCACGATCACGTGGGCTGGATGAACGGCGAGCCTTGGGTCGCGGCTGACGCTGGGGTGGACCCAGCGCTGCGCTGGGAGCATCGCCACGACTGGCGGCGCGGGCGGCGCGGTCACCCCTCCATCGACGAGGCGGGCGGCGGCGCCAGCATGGACGAGAAGGCCTACGGCGAGCTGCGCTTCGCGCTGGCCGGCAGCACCGCGGTGTTCGGCTCCGGCGACATCAGCGGCATCCTACGCGATCTGGATCGCACCGGCAGCGGGCAGAGCGGGCTCGGTCAGCCGGGCGCCGTTTACAACACCTTCCCCTTGGGGGACGGCAGCAACGGGGTGCAGTTCGCCACTGGCTGCAACTACCCGGACATCGCGAACCCACCGGGCAGCGGCGTGCGCGCCTTCGTGCCGCACGTCTCGGAGGGCATCGATCAAGAGGCGCGCAACGAGTTCCTGTGCCTCACGGGGCAAGGCAGCGGCTCCAAGCAGACGCTGAACGATCGCGGCGCCATCATCCACGGCGTGGGGCTGACGCCGGTGGACGTGGCGCACATGGCCTCCACCGGCATCGACCTCATCTGGTCGCCGCGCTCCAACATCTCGCTGTACGGCGACACCGCCGCCGTCACCCTGATGGCGCGCTCCGGAGTGAACATCGGGCTGGGGACGGACTGGCTCCCGTCAGGCTCCATGAACATGCTGCGTGAGCTCAGGTGCGCTGACGACTTGAACCGCAACAACTTCGGCGGCTACTTCTCGGATCAGCAGCTGTGGCTGATGGCGACGCTCGGCTCCGCACGCGCGCTGGCGCAGGACAACGCGATCGGCGTCTTGGTGCCAGGGCACCAGGCGGACATCGCGGTGTTCGCCAACGCCGGGCGGCGGCATCACCGCGCGGTGCTCGACGCCACCGTGGCGGAGGTGGCGCTGGTGCTCCGCGGTGGTCAGCCCGTCACCGGCAACAGCGCCGTGGTGGCTCAGCTGGCCTCGGGCTGTGACGAGCTGGGCTCGCTGTGCGGCACCCCGAAGCGCGCCTGCCTCACGCGCGACATCGGTAAATCTTGGTCAGCCCTCCAGTCCGCCGTGGGCACCCCCTCCTACACCTTGGAGGACTGCGGCGCGCCTCCCAATGAGCCCACCTGCCTGCCCCACCGCTCGCTCCCGGACGACGTGGTGAACGGCTCCTCGCTCTACACCGGCATGTCCTCGGCGAACGACCGCGATGGGGACGGCATCCCCGACGATCAGGACAACTGCCCTGACGTCTTCAACCCCGTGCGTCCGCTGGATGGCGGCAGCCAAGCCGACTTCGACGGCGACTCGGTGGGCGACGTGTGCGACCCCTGCCCGCTCGAGGCGGACGTCACCACCTGCGCCACCTTCAACCCGGGGGACTCGGACAACGACGGCGTCCCGAACGAGCGCGACAACTGCCCCGACATCGCCAACCCCGATCAAGCCGACCGCGACGATGATGGGAAGGGCGACGCCTGCGACGCCTGCCCTGAGGACGCGAACCCCGGTCCGCTCGGCTGCCCCTACGACATCGCCACCATCAAGACCACGAGCGCGCTGGAAGGTCAGCGGGTGGCCGTCTACGGCGCCGTCGTGACCGCGGTGGGTCAGGATGGCTTCTTCATCCAGAAGAACGCCTCAGCGCCCGAAGACCACGCGGCGGTGTTCGTCTACATCGGCTCCGGCGCCAAGCCCGCCATCTCCGACGTGGTGGACGTCACCGGCGCCACCCGCGCGACCTTCTACGAGCAGGTCCAGCTGAACAGCGTGACCTGGGTCGACACCGGCACCGACGCCACGCTGAGCCCCCGCGTGCTCACCGCCGCCCAAGTCACGGCGATGATGACCGCCGGCTCGGCGACGCCGCTCGAAGGTCAGCTGATCACCGTCCAGGACGTGACCGTGAGCGACGACGATCCGCCCGGCGGCACCGGGGACACGGACAACATCAACGAGTTCGAGCTCGAGGGTGGCCTGCGCGTGGACGACGCCATGTGGCCCGACGGCACGCCGTTCATCGATCCGTTCCCCAGCGTGGGGGAGCGCTTCCCGGCGCTGAGCGGCCCCGTCGCCTTCCGCAATGGCTACCTGAAGATCTTGCCCCGCACCTCGTCAGACATCCTGTTCGGTGACGCGGACGTCCAGGACTTCGGCGCCACCAAGGTCTACCAGCGGGTCGGCGCCGCGGGCGACACGCTCCCCGCCGCGCTGGTGCTGAACCTCACCCGCGCGAGCGTCAGCGGCATCAGCGTCGAGGTGCTGAGCGCCAACACCGCGGTGGCCACCGTGCCCGGCAGCCCGTTCACCATCGCCGCCGGCGAGAGCTCGATCACCATCCCGGTGACCGGCGTCGCGCCCGGGGTCACCACCCTCACCGCGCGCCGCGTGGGTGAGACCACGGAGGTGACGGTGGAGCTGGAGGTGCTGGCCGCTGACGCGGTGCCCGCAGTGGTCAGCATCACGCCCAACCCGGCGCAGGTGCTCATCAACGAGGTCCGCACCTTCACCGCCACGCTCGCGCACCCCGCGCCCGCCGCGGGGATGGCGCTGCCCATCGACGTGACCGGCGGCATCGGCACGGCGCCCGCCACCCTGGATGTGCTCGATGGAGAGCAGGTGGTGACGTTCGACTTCACCGCGGCGAGCACGGCTGGTGCGGGCACGCTGAGCATCGACGGCGTGACGACGGACATCAACGTGCTGGAGCCACCTCCCCCGGTCGACCTGAGCGGCTGGCAGCTGCAAGATCTGGGACCCAGCGGCCGCACCTTCACGCTCCCAGCGGGCACCGAGATCGAAGTGGGCGGCTACCTGATCATCGCGCGTAACGCGACCCGGGCTGAGTTTGAGGAGAAGTACCAGATCACCCTCGGGCCGCGGGTGGCGTTCGTCATCGCCGGCGCCAACCTCGTGATCAACGGCGCGGAGAGCTACACGCTGACCAACCTCGCCAGCACGCTGGTGGACGGACCCACCCTGCCGCAGCCCGCCTCCGGCAACCGCAACTACCAGCGCCTGCAGCCGGTGGCGGACCCCAGCTTGGCGAGCTCGTGGCTCTCGCAGACGGCCACCGTCACCAACGCCACCCCCGGCAGCGGCCAGGGCCCCGGCAATGGCGCGGGGGTCTACATCAGCGAGGTGGCGGACTTGGGCGGCACCGGCAACTTCGACTTTGAGTTCGTGGAGGTCCACTACGACGGCGGCTGACAGCGCCTGAAGGCGGTTTCCCTGGTCCGGCTGGTGGCAAACCAATCGCCGCTCTAGGCTCAGGAGTGAGCCGGATGCACATCACCCTGGTCAAGAAGCGCCTCGAGTCGGGCGAGCCCTGCCGCAAGTGCGCGGAAGTGGAGGCGCTGCTCGAGGCGCGCGGCGTGCGGGGCCTGATCTCGCGGGTGGTGTGGGCTGACGTCAGTGAGCCTGATAGTGAGGGCTGGGCGCTCGCGCGTCGGCACGGGGTGGAGACGGCGCCATTTTTCATCGTAGAAACGCCTGACGCGCCGCCCCAGGTGATCACCAGCGCGCTCCGCTTCATCAAGCTGGCCGAGGCGGCGCGCGCGGGGAGCAGCGGCGGTGCGTTGGGGGCTGCTCGGGGCGCGGCGAGCCATGAGGCGAAGAGCAGCAACGAGGCGGGGGGCAGCGACGCCGCGGTGGGGGTGAGCGGCGACTCCGCCTCCTTGCCGGCGCCGCCGACGAGCGCCGCAGGAGGCGCCGGGGAGGCGCCCGCGCCGCCTGGGCTGCTGGTGAGTGAGGTGGAGGCGGCCGCGGCGGAGCTCGCTCAGCGCGCGCCGCAGCACATCGTGCGCTGGGCGCTCACGCGCTTCGGCGCGGGCCTCAAGCTCGCGTTCAGCGGCGCCGAGGACGTGGCGCTGCTGCACATGGCGGTGGAGGCGGGCCTCCCGTTCCGCTGCTTCTGCCTCGACACCGGGCGCCTGCACCCGGAGACGCACCGCTTCATTGATACCGTACGGAAACACTATGGGGTGACGATCGAGCTGTTGTCTCCCACGCCGGGCCCGGTGGAGGCGCTGGTGCGTCAGAAGGGGCTGTTCAGCTTCTATGACGATGGGCACAAGGAGTGCTGCGGGGTGCGCAAGCTGGAGCCGCTCCGACGCGGGCTCGCCGACGCCGCCTGCTGGATGACGGGGCAGCGGCGCGATCAGAGCCCGACGCGCAGCGAGGTGAGCGTGCTCGAGGTGGACCTCGGCTTCCGCGGAGCGGGGCCCACGCTGTTCAAAGTGAACCCGCTGGCGAACTGGACGCTGAAGCAGGTGTGGGGCTACCTCCGCGCGGAGGGCGTGCCCACGAACGAGCTCCATGAGCGGGGCTACGTGTCCATCGGCTGCGAGCCGTGCACGCGCCCGCCGCGCCCCGGGGAGCACGAGCGCGCCGGGCGCTGGTGGTGGGAAGCGGAGACGCAGCGCGAGTGCGGCCTCCACGTGTCCACGCGAGGCTAGTGCCCGAGCTCCTTGGTGAGCGCCACCACCCCGGGGTCGTTGGGGCTCAGCTGACGGGCGCGCTCGAGCTCGGCGATCGCGCTCTGGCGCATCCCGGCTGCGTGGAACACGCGCGCCAAGAGTGACCGCTCCGCTGCGCCCTCGGGTGAGGCGGCGACCGCCGCCTTCGCGATGCGAATCGCCCGAGAGAGCTCGGTTCCGTCTTGGAGGAGGCAGGTCACCGCGCGCTGGAGCAATGGCCAGGAGATGTCGCGCCCCGCCGCGGCGAGCTCATACAAGCGCGCCGCCTCCACCAGCTCACCGCGCCGCTCGGCTTGCTGCCCGCGCGCCAAGTAGTCGTCCGAGTATTTCAGCGACACCTCGCGCTCGAGGCGCGTGAGCCGCGCCTCCAAACCGCTATCGTCAGGGCACAGCTCTATCGCGAGCCGAAGCGAGTTACGCGCCGCCATGATGTCGCCCGCTTGCTCGGCGCGATCAGCGGCGTGGATGAAGCGCCACGCGGCGCCACGCGGATCACCAGCGCGCTCCGCGCGGAACCTGAGCAGCGCCTCGCGCGCGGCCTCCCGTGGGGCTACCGCGGGGCCCTGGGGAGCGCTGCGCGCCGCCTCCTGCGGAGGCTCGAGGCGCCGCTTCGACGTCAGGAGCCGTGAGAGCGATCGGAGCCGCGCGGCGGAGGGCGCGCTGGACGGCGTAGGACGCGCCTCACGCAGGGGCACCTCACGCGAGGTGTCATTGGGGTGGCTCGCTGAGCCCGCCGCGCTGCTCTCACCCCGCGCACCCTGATCTCCACCACGCAGCGCGCCTGCTTGCGGTGCGTCTGCTTGCGGCGCGGATGGCTGCGCACCCCGCGGCGCGGATGGCTGCGCACCGCGCGACTCTGAAGGGGCACCACGCGGGGAATCAGACGGCGCCCGCGCGTCACTGCGCGCTGGAGAGGGTGAAGGCGCCTTGGAGGCCGCTGGCGCACGCTCGAGCAACACCTCGTGCGCCGAGGTCAGCTGCCGGAAGATCCCCTCCAGCATCGCCTTGTAAGGGCCGATCCGCTTCCCGAAATAGCGATCCGGGTGGTAACGACGGATGGCCGCGAAGTACGTCACCCGAACCGTCTCTCGGTCGGCGCCTGGCTCACACCCGAGCACCACCGCTGGGTCCTGCGATTGCACGCGCTCAGCCAACTCTTCGAACTCGCGCTGGAGCGCCGCCGAGAGATCCGGCGCCTCCAGCTGCTGCTGCGGCGAGGCCTCCGCCTGCGCATCGAGGACCGGCGCGCGCACCTTCCAGGTCAGCTCACGTGCGCGGAGCAGCGGCCGATCGGCGAGCGCGGCACCAGCCCCCATCAGCTCACCCGTGTAGCGCTCCAGCCCCCCCACGCGCGCAGCGGCCTCGCCGAGCTGCACCAAGCCCAGCGTCGCGAGCCGCTGCAGCACCGCGACCAGCGCCACTCGGTCCGCGCCGATCAACTCCCCCAGCTCGGAGACGCTCGCGCGATCATCGACCAGGCTGAGCACCATCCGCTCGTTGGCGCTCAAGCCATCGAGCGGTGCATCCCGCCTCGACCGCGTGGGCACCACCTCGCCCCACGACCCATCTCCTTCAGCTGCCCCCACGCGCACCATGATGACCCGCGACTCTCTCACGCTCCGATCGGCGCTTCAAGGGCAGCCTCTAGGGGAGTCGCAACGACGCGCGCCGACGTGAGGCGGGGGCGAACCCACCAACCCTCGTTGTCAATCCTCCCCCAGCGGCCAGCGCGTCGCTCCGCGTTCTGCCGCGCGAGCGGCTTGGTCAGCTCACTGGAGCCGCGCGGACATGCCGCTGACGTAGTGCGCGCCCAGCTCCAGGTTGCCCTTCCAGTCGGTGCAGAGCGCGACGTAGTAGTCGCCGGCCGGCACATCGAGGAACGTGTAGTTCAGCGCAAGGTTGCCTGGAGCGACCAGCTGCTGAATGCCAACGATGGGCGTCCCGCTCCCTCGATCCAGACAGAGCGCCAGACTACCTGTCCCTGCCGTTCGGTTGCTCACGAGCGCCACCCCCTGAGCCCAAACCACCATCGAAGGATCCAACCGGACCAACTTGGTCGAACGCAGCACGGGCACCCACGGCCCCTCGTGACTTGCCGCGTAGCTCGCCGCGTCACCCCGCACGGCGTCGACGAAGCCACTCGGACCTGGCTGACCTTGCGGACCCTGAAGGCCCGTGAGACCGCGCGGCCCCTCAGGACCCTGTGGTCCCTGCGGACCCTGAGGGCCCGCCGGACCCTGCGCCCCGGTCGCACCCGGCGCCCCGGTCGCACCTGGCGCTCCAGTCGCACCCGGTAGACCCTGCGGCCCTTGTGGACCCTGAGGGCCCTGCGCTCCAGTCGCGCCGGGCGCTCCAGTCGCACCCGGTAGACCCTGCGGCCCCTGCGGCCCTGCCGGACCCTGGTTACCGGTGTCACCCTTCGGACCCGCCGGTCCAATCAGTCCGGTGCTCGGACCAACCCAGTTACCGAGCTCATCGATGACCTCGCCCCCGCCCACGCTCACGGTGCGCGGCGAGATGTCACCGATCGCGTTCTCACACACCAGCGCGTAAGGCACAGAGACCAATGGCTCGCGCGGCGTCATCTCGCTGTCGCCATCCACCGCGATGCCGAGGTAGCGCGTGGAGCCGTCGAACAGGGCCGCTTGCAGCGCCTCGCTCTGGCCAAGGACGAGGGCGAAGTAGCCATCCGTCAGGTCCACCTCCACCGTCTCTGTCCACAGCGCGGCGCCGCCCGTAGGCTCAGCATACAAGGTGAACACGAAGCTCAACTTGCCGGTGATCGGCTGACCCGCCTCATCGAACAGCCGCCCTTGGTGCCCCAGGTACGGCGGCACACTCTGCGCCTGTGCAGGCTGTTGAAACGAGAGCACCGCCGCGAAGGCGGCCGCCGCGAGCTTCAAACCCCAATGGTACTTCATTGCCTTGTCCTCTTCCGTTCCATCCCCAGCGGCCCCTCAGGAGCCATCGTCAAGCTTTCAGCTCATTTCCGCGCAGAATTGATCTCGGTGCGGGGAGCCCCGTCAATGAACACTGCCCACTAGCCCACCCTGCATGCGGTAGCGCGCGCCCTGGGCGCTGCTCGAGCTCCCGGGGCTCTGCCCAGCGGTGATCATCAGCTTGAAGCGCGGGCTCTGCATCAGCGCACCACCCGAGACGGTCCGCATGCCGGGCGCGCCAGGGTCAGGCGGGGTGACCACACTGCCGCCAGTGCCCGCGACGCCGCCAGTGCCCGCGGCGCCACCCACGGCACCGGCACCACCGACAGCGCCAGCCCCACCCGTGCCACCCACGGCACCGGCACCACCGATGGCACCCGCGCCGCCCTCGGCGCCTACACCGCCCACGGCACCCGTGCCTGCCTCGGCACCCGAGCCGCCGCCACGCTTCTTGGAGTCATCGTCATCGCTGCAAGCGACCAGCGCGACCAGCGCCACCGCGACCAGCGCGCGACGCACCCAGCTCCCTGCAAAACTCATCTGACGCACCGCCAAACCCCTACCCTCCCTCGAGCTCACAACTACTTGTCTCCTACGGAAAGCGCTCGGCGTCAACTCAAAGCACCCAGTCGGAGCCCAAAGCCGCTAAGCTTTCGCAGCCACGTCATCAAGGCTCTTCACCTACGAGCCCCACGCACGAAGGACAACCCGTATGGATACGTCCGCACGCACGAAGGTCTCCCCCCGCCTCTTCCTCTTCGGCGCGCTCAGCTGGATCACCGCAGGCGCGCTGCTCACCGCTGGCTGCTTGGAGTCGGCGAACGGGAGCGGCGTGGACAGCGGCGGCCGTGGTGGGAGCGGCGCGAGCAGCGGTCAAGGCGGCTCGGGCGCCGATGGCAACGCGGGCGGCTTCGGCGGGACGATCCACATCGACGATGACGCCGGCAACCAAGGCTCGTGCGCCGTAGGCGCCGAGTGGATCTACTTGGTCGACAGCAACTACAGCTTGCTCCAGTTCCGGCCGGATTCGCTCACCCTCACCGAGATCGGCCGCTTGAGCTGCCCCACCTCCGCTGGGGACACGCCCTTCTCCATGGCAGTGGACCGCCGCGCGCGCGCCTGGGTGCTGTACCAGAGCGGCAACATTTTCCATGTGGATTTAGCGACGAGCGCCTGCACCGCGAGCGGCTTCGCGCCGAACCAGGCGGGGCTCCGCCACTTCGGCATGGGGTTCGTCTCCGACGACACGGGCGGCGGGGAGACGCTGTTCGTCGCGGGCGGCGGCAGCGTGACGAACAACGCCACCCTGGCCACCATCGACACCGCGTCTCTGGTGCTCAGCCCCATCGGCAACCTCACCGGGTGGCCCGAGCTCACCGGCACCGGCGCCGCGGAGCTCTGGGCGTTCAGCCCCAACACCAACCCACCGACGATTCAGCGCCTGGACAAGACGAGCGGCGCGGTCGCCGAAAACTACGGCCTCCCCTCCCTCACGGGCAGCCCCAGCGCCTGGGCCTTCGCGTTCTGGGGCGGCTCCTTCTACGTGTTCCTCCAGCGCGCCAGCGAGCCGAGCACCCAGATCTGGCACTTCAACCCGGACACGCAGGACCTCACCCGGCCGCTCTCCAACATCGGCTACCGAATCGTGGGGGCGGGTGTCTCCACCTGCGCGCCCCTGGTGCCCCCGGCCTGACCTGCCGATGCCTCCAACCCGAGCGCTGCTGGCGTTCCCTCGCGAGCAAACTGACCGGCCTGGCGGCCTGAAAGCTCGGATCGGCTGCTCAGGCCCCGCGACCTGAAACTCTCCGTAATCACTCCCTTTTTCGGCGTCGGAGCGGCGCGGCGCGGCGCTCCAGCCCGAGCTCGGGAGCGTGTCACCTCCGCGTTTCATTAGCCAACCCCACCAATCCCGGCTAAACCTCAGTCGCCGCCGCCCAGAGCGGCCCATAAAACTCGTAGGAGCTTGAAGATCATGAAGCTAGGTACACTTTCGTTCGTTGGCGCCCTCATCCTGTCCGTTGGCCTCGTCAACTGCACCGAGGATGACAAGAAGGACGGCGCAGGGGGCACCGCAGGTAGCGCCGGCAACGGTGGCACCGCAGGCAACGGCGGCACGGCCGGGACCGCGGGCAACGGCGGCACCGCGGGCAGCGGTGGTACGGCCGGGACCGGTGGCAGCAGCACCGCGGGCACGGGTGGCAGCAGCACCGCGGGTACCGGTGGCAGCGGCACCGCGGGCACCGGTGGCAGCGGTACGGCGGGTACCGGTGGCAGCGGTACGGCGGGTACTGGTGGCACCAGCGGTGACGACTGCACCGAGGGTGGCACGGGCACCTGTCAGGCCTGCGTCCAGGCTGCCCAGACGGGATGCTGTAGCGCACAGTTCGCAGCGTGCGGAGGCAACTCCTCGTGTGTGGCGCTCAACAACTGCCTCAATGGATGCGAGGACGAGGACGAAGCCTGCATAGAGGGTTGCTTCACCTCGAACCCCGGAGGGATCGACGACTTCTTCAACATCATCGATTGCCTGTTTGGGCCAGAGGACGGGTCGAACCCCGGCGCCTGCGGCGTCGCCTGCCCTCCCTGATCCGCAGCTAGCCTGACGGGCGGGAGCTCCCACGTGGGCTCCCGCCTGTTGGCTTTTTGTGACGCCACTGCACCCCAGCGCACCGCCGCCGCGTTTCGGTCGCCAGCTCGCGTGATCTTTGGTTAAACGTAGGGGGCTCGGCCGCGTGGCCGCACTCCCCGAACTCAGGAGCCCAAGATCATGAAGCGTGGAACACTCTCGTTGGTTGGCGCCCTCGCCCTCTCCGTCGGCCTCATCAGCTGCGGCGGCGACGACGACAAGAAGAACGGCTCGGGCGGGACCGCGGGCAACGCAGGCTCCGGTGGGACGGCGGGCTCGGGTGGGACCGCAGGCTCCGGGGGCACCGCGGGCAGCGGGGGCACCGCAGGCTCGGGTGGCACGGCGGGCACCGGCGGCGCGGCAGGGACCGCGGGTACTGGCGGCACGGCGGGCACCGGCGGCACCGTCAACCACTGTGAGAACGGGGGCACGGGCGACGACTGCGACGCTTGCCTCGAGACCGCCACGCCGCTCTGCTGCGGCACCGAGGACGCCGCCTGTGAGGCTGAGCCCGAGTGCGGCGCGCTGTTCCAGTGCGGGCAAGGCTGCGGCGGGGACGAAGGCTGCATCGATGCTTGCCGTGCGGCCAACCCCGCGGGTGAGCCCCTGGTGGAGGCCCTGGTAGAGTGCTTGATCGGCACCAGCGAGACACACCCTGGCGCCTGTGGGCTCGTCTGCAACTGACGTTCAGCCAACCTGACGAGTGATCGTGTTGGGTGCGGCCGATCGGGCTGCTATCGCAAACCGCCGCCTCGGCGCATACTCGGGGCGTGAAGCAGCACCCCACGCGTCACTTCCCCATGGCGCTTCGGAGCACTCGGGCTCGGTGCGCGTGGGTTTTGGGGGTTGGGGTGAGCCTGCTCCCAGCGTGCGGCGCTGATGAAGCGCCTGCTGACTGCCATGAGCTCCACTGCGTGCAGGCGCCTGCTGGCGTCAGCATCCAGCACGACTTCGAGGCGCAGCGCGCCGAAGAGCCCGGGAGCATCTACCGCGCGCCGTTCCCAAACGACAACCTCCTGCTCGACAGCGGCGCGCCACGGCTCACCGGCTTCCCGAACCCACCAGGGCGGGCCATCGTCAGCTCACTGACGACGCTGCTCGAGGCGGAGGCGCGCGGCTTCAGCCTGACGTCCGGCGTCTTCTTCACCCTGAGCGGCCCGCTCCCGGAGGCGGGTGACGCAGGTGCCGCCGTCACGCGCTGGGTCGACTACGCAGCCTCCATCCAGCCCACCTCCCCGGTGCGGCTCCTGAACATCGACCCGCAATCATCAGAATACCTGACAGCAACCCCGGTGCGCGTCGAGCTCCGCGCCGACGGGGGGCCGTTCGGTGCGCCGCAGCTGCTCTCGGTGCTCCCGCTCCAAGGGCGCCCGCTGTTGCCGCGCACGCGCTACGCCACGCTGGTGCTCGCGGGCGCCCCGGCGCTGAGCGACCCCACCGCCTCGGCGCTGGTGCCGAGCCGTGAGCTGCTCGCGCTGAGGCGCGGCGTCCGGCCGCCCGGGATGAGCGACGCGGCGTTCGCGGCGCACCGCGAGGCGCTCGGCGCCCTCGGCGCGGCGGGCGTCGACCTGGATCAGCTCGTGGGGCTCAGCGTGTTCACCACGGATGATCCCACCGAAGGCCTCGCGCGAGCCACCGAAACCGCGCAACGCGAAGAGCCGCTCAGCCTGAGCGTGCCGCTTACGCCCGACGAGGTGTTCGACGACTTCTGCGTCTACTCGGGGCGCGTCACGGTGCCTGTCTACCAGCGCGGCACGCCGCCCTACTCGGAGGGGGGCGGCTTCGAGCTCGACGCTCGAGGCGAGCCCATCCTCGACCACTTGGAGGAGGCGCGGATCGTGGTGACCCTCCCGCGGCGCGCGATGCCGAGCGCGGGGTTCCCCGTGGTGCTGTTCAGCCGCACCGGCGGCGGCGGCGATCGCCCGCTGGTCGATCGCGGGGTTCGTGGTCAGGATGGAGTACCACTCACCGCGGGCAGCGGCCCCGCGCGCGAGCTCGCGCGGGTGGGCTTCGCGGGGGTGAGCTTGGACGGGCCTCACGGCGGGATCCGCAACGTGACGGGCCGCGACGAGCAGTTCTTGATGTTCAACTTCAGCAACATCACCGCGCTGCGCGACAACGTACGGCAGTCCGCGCTGGAGCTCGCCTTGGCGAGCGACTTGCTCGAGGGGCTCACGGTGGACGCCAGCGCCTGCCCAGGGCTAGGCGCGAGCGCGCGCTTCGACGGTGCGCGGCAGGTGCTGATGGGGCACTCGATGGGGGCGACCATCGCGCCGCTCACCCTGGCGATCGCGCCGCGTTTTCAGGGGATGATCTTGAGTGGCGCTGGCGGCAGCTACATCGAGAACATCATGCACAAGGGGAAGCCGGTTCGGGTGAGGCCGCTCGCCGAGGTCCTCCTGGGGGTGAGCGGCAGCTGGGAGCTGCACCCAGCCGATCCGGTGCTCAGCTTGTTCCAGTGGGCGGCCGAGCCAGCGGACCCACCGAGCTACGCCGCGAAGCTCACGGAGACCGACGCCACGCCGCGCCACGTGCTGATGCTGCAAGGCATCGTCGACAGCTACATCATGCCTCCCATCGCCAACGCGCTGAGCCTGGCGCTCGGCCTCGACCTGGGTGGTCCGTCGCTCGACGCCGCCGAGCCGCGCCTCGCGGAGCACACCCCCCTGGCCGAGCTGCTGCCGCTCAGCGGCGGAGCGCAGCGACCGTTGCCGCTCCAGCTCACGGCGGGTAAGCGGGTGGCCCTGGTGACGCAGCACCCGGAAGACGGCGTGGAGGATGGCCACGAGGCGGCGTTCCAGACGGAGCCGCCGAAGGCGCAGTACCGCTGCTTCCTCGCGGCGCTGGCCCAAGGCACGCCCCCGCTGATCCCAGATGCGGCCGGCGACTGCCCAGCCGACTGACTGCCCCCCAAAACCCCGAAGCCATGACTGAGCCGCTCCCCTCCCCCGCCCCAGACAGCGACCCGCTCGCGATATTTTCCGCGTGGTATGATCGCGCCGAGGCCGCCGGGGAGGTCGCCGCGGCCTGCGCCCTGGCCACGAGCGGCGCGCGTGGGCCCTCCGTGCGCATGGTGCTGATCAAGGGCCTGACCCATGGCGCGCTGTGCGTGTTCACGAGCTACGGGAGCCGCAAGGCGCAGGAGCTCGACCAGACGGGGCGCGCGGCGGTCGTCTACCACTGGCCGAAGCTGGGGGCCCAAGTGCGCTTCGAGGGGAGCGCGCGGCGCCTGTCCGACGCCGAGAGCGACGCCTACTTCGCCTCCCGGCCGCGGCTCAGTCAGCTGAGCGCCCGAGTGTCGCCGCAGAGCCGCCCCATCGGCTCCTACGCGGAGCTCACTCAGGCGCGCGACGCGCTCAGCGACGCGCTGGGTGAGGCGCCCGTGAGCCGCCCTGACGATTGGGGCGGCTACGCCATCTCACCCGACCACGTGGAGCTCTGGCTCGATGAGCCGAACCGCCTGCACCGCCGCTTCGCGTTCGACAAGCAAGCCGACGGTTGGGCGATGTCCCTGCTCGGGCCTTGATCCGCGCGATCAGCGCGGCGAAGCTCAACCGAGCGCGCTGCCGATCGCCTCCACCAAGAAGGGCCGGGTGGCGCCGGCGGGGATGATGCGCTCCAGCGAGGCGACGCGCAGGGCGCGCTCCACGGAGTGCACCGAGTCGAACTCCTCGGCCACCTCCGCCTGCTTCTCCAAGATCACGTCCTGACGCACGCGGTCGAGGCGCTCGCGCAGCGCTGGGCTCGGCTTCGCGCGCAGCGCCTCGAGCGCCGCCTGCACCCGCGCGTCCGCTTGCACCCGGCTCCCCACCTCACGCCCGAACACCACCTTCGCCGCCGGGCCGCCGCCGATCACCGAGGCGTAGCTGCCCTCCAACGCGATCGCGCGGAGCCCTGGGTTCAGCTCGCGGCTGAACACCACGTAGGCGCCGCCGTGGTAGCGCGAGACCACCAAGAACACGATGGGGCCAACGAAGTTGACGACCGCCCGCGCGATCTCCGCGCCGTACTCGAGCTGCAATTTCCTCATGGATTCTGGCGAGCCATCGAAGCCCGAGAGGTTCGCCAAGATGACCACCGGGCGGTTGCCGCTCGCCGCGTTGAGCGCCCGCGCCACCTTGCGGGAAGACTGCGGGAACAGCGTGCCGCCGTTCCACTCCGCGGGGCCGTCCGTCGGGCGGTAGCCATGGCGCGGCACGTTCTGGCTCTCCACCCCGATCAGGCACACTGGGTGACCACCCAGGTGCGCGTCCCAGACGATCGCCGTCTCACCGCCGGCGAGCCCCTTCCAGCGCTCCAGGTGGCCGCCATCCTGATCGATGACGGCCGCCATCAGCGCGCGCATCGCGAACGGCTTCTTACGCCCAGGGTTCTTCGCGTCATCGAAGATTTCCCCCACGCGCTCGAAGCCATCCGCCTCGGCGACGCGTGGGTACGGCGCCTCCGTCACCGCGCGATCGTGCGGATCACTGGTGTCCATCGGGCGCGGGCGCGCCTCACCGGGCACCACGTAGGTGTAGCTGTAGTGATCGTAGAGGATGCGGAAGGCGTCCTTCAGATCGGAGGCGTAATATTGCGCCTGGCCGTTCGGCCCCATGATGCGCTCGTGGCCGCCGATGGCGACCTCGTCCTCCGCGGAGACGGAGCCCGAGGCGGCCAGCGCCGCGCGCCCGGTGAGCACCATCGACGCGCGCGGGGTCATGATCAGCGCGCCGCGGGTGTGGAGCAGCATGGTCGAGAGCGCGTCCCAGTAGCTCTGCGCGCCGACGTTCACCCCCGCCACGATCACGTGGATCACGCCGCCCGCTTGGGTGAAGGTGACGATACGCCGCACCACGCGCGCCGTGGCGTCCAGGTTCTCGGTGCCCGAGTCCATCGCGATCTTCGCGCCGCTCGACACCGGCACCCACTCGAGCGGCACCCCGAGCGACTCCGCGAGATCGAGCGCCGCCACCACGCGATCGCACTCCGGCGCGGCCAGCGCGCCCATTTCCCGCGTGGGATCCGAGAGCACCAGCACCCGGCGCATCCCCTCGGGGACCTTGCGCGTGGGCGTGGAGATGACGCCGAACACGACGCCGCTCGCGTTCGAGCCGTAGGGGCGCCCCGCGACGCTCACCGCCTTGGGCGCAGCGCTCTCTGGGTCCAGATCGTACTCCTCGAACACCCCCGCGGGCAGCGCTCGCTCGCTCCCCTGCGCACCGAAGGGCGCGGAGCCCGGCGCGAGCATGCGGATGATTTCGTACGGATACACCAGGCCTCGACGCTTGGCGGCCACCACGCTGCGCTCGTAGGCCTGCACCGGCACCAGCGGCGCCGTGTGGGGATCGCGCCAGACGATGTCCATCGAGCTGCCGGTGATGTCGGTGATCACCATCTCACGGCGACGCGCCGGCTCCGAAGGCGCCGTGGGGTCCATGATCTTGAGCCGCACGGCGACGCGCTCGAGCCCGAGGTGGCGCGTCGCGGGGTGGAGCTTGCGCGAGAGCCACCCGGCGGTGTTCGCGTCGAGCACCACCTCATGCGCGAGGAACAGCGTGATGCGGTTCCACTGCAGGCGGCGCCGCGGATCGCGCTCGAGCAAGATGTGACGCAAGGTGCGCGCCGCCTCATGGAAGGCGCGCTCCACGATGGGCACGTAGTGCACCGCCGCTGGGCCATCCTCCGGGGGCCGCCCCCGCACGTCCACCAGCACGAAGATGCGCTCATCCTCAGGCACCTCGCGGCTCCGGCCGTGGAAGCAATAGATCCCCTCCGGGGAGGCGAGCCGCGAGAGCTCGAAGCTCTGGTAGCGGTTGAAGTCGACGCGCAGCGCGGCCTCGGGGTGCAGCTGGTGGAGCTCGAGCTGCGTGAGCCCATCAGTAGTCCTGATGAAGCTGTGGTGCTGGGTGCGCAGCTCGCGGTTCAAGATGGAGACGGTGAGGCGCTCGGCGGGCAACGCCGCCTCAGCCAGCGCGCGGATGCGGCCGAGCAGCGCGGCGACGTCGTCCTCCGGCGTGGCGGTCACCACCAGCTCCAGCGCGAACACGCCCTCCTCTGCCTCGCGCGCGAGCTGCTCGAAGGCCAAAACGCCAGAGCCTGCGTCAGCGAGCGCCGAGAGCACCACGCGCCGCCCGGAGGCCTGCTCCTCACCGCGCTCCTCCACGAACTCGAGCCGCGCCGTGATGAGCTCCGTCTCCCCCTCGCTGATGCGCCGCGTGCGCATCACCACCGGCTGCTTCGGGGAGTAGTTACGACGCACGCACGCCGACAGCGCGATGCCGCGCTGACGCGGCGGCGCCTCCCACAGCCAGCCCTTCACCTGACGGAACACGCCGGCTGGCGCCAGCGCCAGATCCGCGAGCACCTGCTCCTCGATCGCCTCGTCGCTGTGCTTCAGCCAGCGCTCCACGCCGCGTGAGGTGCGCTCCGCCTGCCGGCTCAGCTCCGGCCGCTCGAAGATGGTGTAGGCGGCGTCGATCGCGGCGTCTGCGACGTCGTCAGGCACCTGACCACGCATGGTGCCCACGCTGGTGAGCGCCAAGCGAAGATCCGCGTCGCGCTCGAGATCGAAGCCGAGCGCGCCGATTTGCATCACGCGCTTCAGCAGCGCGCGCACCAAGCGGAAGCGCGACTCCGGGCGGAGCTGCGAGGCGAACAGCCGGAGCACCGCGCGCTCGAGCGCCTCGCAATACTTCAGCGAGCTGAGCCCATAGTGCGCGAGGGCGCGGCGCAGCTGCTCCAAGAACTCCTCGGAGAGCTCGGCGCCCTCCACCCGCATGCGGCGCACGTAGAAGCGAAGCCGCGCGTTGTTCGAGGCCGCCACGAAGCCGCTGTCATCCGCGGCGCGACGCCGGGTGAACAGCCGCTCGATGTCGGCGAACACCGCGAGCTTCGAGCGCACCCCCGCCAAATCCGTCAAATAATCTGACTGAAGCCCCTCGGGGATGGGCGCCTCCAAGAACGCGATGAGGCGCTCCACTCGCTCATCGAACACGTCGTAGCCGAGGAGCACGCGGAGCACCTCCTCACCCACCGCCTCCATCGCGCGACGCCAGACGCTGGGGTTGCCCGCGGCGGCGCGCGCCAGGTTCGGCGCGCCGACGCGCCCCGAGTCGTCCTGCGTGAAGAGCAGGTCGAGGGCGTCCTCCTCCTCCGGGAACACCAGGCGCGTGTCGGTCGCCTCGGTGTCCTCTTCGCTCGCCGGGTCGATCACCAAGATCACATCCCCGGCGGCCACCTGCTGCCCCTTGCGCGCGCGGATCTCCTTCACCACGCCGCTCACCGGGGAGTCGAAGCCGATCTCCATCTTCATGGCCTCCACGAGGCCGAGCTGCTGACCTGCCTCCACCCGATCGCCCACGCCCACCTGCAGCGCGACGACCATCGAGGGCGCGCTGGCGCACACCTGCCCCGCCGTCTGGCGCCCGAAGCTGTGGACGCGCCCCTCGATTTCTATGCGGATAACCGTGTCGCTGATGTCGAACAACACCCGCAGGTCGCGCTCGCAGATCTGCATGCGCCCCGCGTGCTCACTGGACACGTTGAGGCGCACCGTCACCACCTGCCCCTCCAGGTGGACGCGGTATTTCCAGGCGCCCGACGCGAACACCCGCACCCGGTAGGGCCGCCCCAGGTGCGTGAGATCGAACTCCTGCCCCACCGAAGGGGGGATCTTCTCCGGCGTCACGTTCGCCGCGTCGGCGTAGAAGTTCAGCCGCTTGATCTCGCGCGCCACTTGGTAAGAGAGCACCGCCGCCAGCGCGAGCGCCTCGGCCGCGAAGTCTGAGCTCGGGCGCCGCTCGGCGTTCCAGCGGTCGAGCCAGGTGGTGTCGACGCCGCCTTGCTTGTAGGCCTCGGCCTCCAGCAGCTCGAGCAGGTAGCCCTTGTTGGTGGCGCCGCCCTCGATCACCAAATCGAAATCACGGAGCGCGCCCACCAGCCGCGCGCGCGCCTCCTCCCGCGAGTCGCCGTAGGCGATCACCTTCGCGATCAAGGAGTCGAACTCCGCCGGCACCACGCTCCCCGAGGTGACGCCGGTGTCGATGCGGAGCCGCGGCCCGAGCGCTGGATCGAAGCGCGCGATGCGCCCCGGCGCCGGCAAGAAGCCCGCGTCCGGATCCTCCGCGCACACCCGCGCCTCGATAGCGAAGCCCCGCTCACGCAGCTCACCCTCCGGCAGCCGCTCACCGCGCGCCACGCGGATCTGCTGCTCCACGAGCTCCATACCCGTCAGCTCTTCTGTCAATCCGTGCTCCACCTGGAGCCGCGGGTTCATCTCCAAGAAGAAGAACTCGGCGTCTCGCACCAAGAACTCCACGGTGCCCACCCCGCTGTAACTGACGGAGCGCGCCAGCTCCACCGCGGCGTCCTTGATGGCGCGCAGGAGCAGCGGCGGCAGGTGCGCCGGCGGCGCCTCCTCGATCACCTTCTGGTGACGGCGCTGCACCGAGCAGTCACGGCAACCCAGGGCGATCACCTGACCATGGGTGTCCGCCACGATCTGCACCTCGATGTGGCGACCGCCCTCCACCATCGCCTCCATGAACAGCCGCCCGTCGCCGAACGCCGCCTGCGCCTCGGTGGCCGCCGAACGGAACGCGGCCTGGAGCTGCGAGGCCTCGCGCACCACGCGGATCCCGCGACCGCCGCCGCCCGCCGACGCCTTGATCACCAGCGGGAGGCCGATCTCCTCCGCGTGGCGGTGCGCGTCCTCGATGCTGGTCACCACGCCGCCGCTCCAGCGCGTCACCGGCACGTCGCAGCGCTCCGCCAAGAGCTTCGAGGCGATCTTGTCGCCCAGCGCGCGCATGGTGGCGCTGGTGGGCCCCAAGAAGCGGATCCGCGCGGCGTCGAGCTTGTCCACGAAGCTCGCGTCCTCCGCCACGAAGCCCCAGCCAGGCCACACCGCGTCCACCTGGTGGCGCGTGAGCGTGCTGACGAGCAGCTCGTGATCGAGGTAGGAGCCGACCGGGGTGCCGCTGATGGGCAGGCGCACCGCGATGTCAGCATGGCGAACGAACGGCGCGTTGCGATCGACCGGCGTGTAGAGCGCCACCACCTCGATGTCGGAGCCCTCCAGGGCGCGCAGTGACTTGACGGCGCGGATGCAGCGCATCGCCGCCTCACCGCGGTTGATGATGGCCAATCGCCGGATGGGTTGGATAGCAGTCATGGAAGCGGAGCTCGTGTGAAGCCGGCGACAGCGTGCCGCGCGGAGCTCGAACGACGCCGAGAGACACGCTCCCCGAACCATCGCGAGCTGGTCTCCAGTTACTAGAGCGAGGGGAGGTTTCAAGGGGGGTTCGCCCCCGCTGTGGCGGCGCGAAGGAGGCTTCGCAGGCGCCGCGCGAAGACGTGTGGCTCGCGCGACGGACTACGACGCACGGCGCCATGAAGCGTCGCCCGTCGTCACGACGCACGGCGCCATGAGCGCGTCGCCCGTCGTCACGACGCACGGCGCCATGAAGCGTCGCCCGTCGTCACGACGCACGGCGCCATGAGCACGTCACCCATGGCTCCGCGGCGCACGACGCGCGGCGCCATGCGCATGAGCTACGTGGCGGCCGAGTGACGGGCGGCGCCGGCCTTGTGATGAGATGCCAAACCCCCCGATCCTGAAGAGCAAGCGAGGTGCCTGGGCCCCATGCTTGCGGCTCACGGCTCATGCGAGTAGGCGGGCGGGGCGCTACTTCGGCGCACAAGGCACAGGGACTCGGCTCATGAAGATCTTCATCGACAGCGCGGACATCGGAGAAATCAAAGAGGCAGCGGCCATGGGCGCGATCGACGGGGTGACCACCAACCCGTCACTGCTCGCCAAGACGGGGCGCGGGCTGAAGGACACCATCGTGGAGATCTGCGAGGTGGTGGACGGCCCGATCAGCGCCGAGGTGATCGCCACCGATACGCAAGGCATCCTGACCGAAGGCCGCGAGCTCGCCGCGCTGCACAAGAACGTGGTGGTGAAGGTGCCGCTCATCATCGACGGCTTGAAGGCCGTGCGGCAGCTCACCACCGAGGGCATCAAGACCAACGTCACGCTGTGCTTCTCCCCGAGCCAGGCGCTCTTGGCCGCCAAGGCCGGCGCCACCATGATCTCCCCCTTCGTCGGACGCCTGGACGACATCTCGATGCCCGGCATGGAGCTGATCGAGCAGATCATCGACATCTATCAGAACTACGACCTGAGCACGGAGGTGCTGGTGGCGAGCGTGCGGCACCCGATCCACTTCGTGGAGTCCGCGCGGATGGGCGCCGACATCGCCACCGTGCCGCTCAAGGTGATCCAACAGCTGGCCCAGCACCCGCTCACCGACATCGGCCTCGCGAAGTTCCTCGAGGACGCGAAGAAGATCCCGAAGGGCTGAGCGTGCCGGCCTACGTCACCCGCCGCGCGCCTGGCTCCCCCGCGCTCCCGACGCGGCGCATCATCAGCTATGCTGACAAAATGCTGGCCGCGCTCGATCTCGAGGAGGCCGAGCTCAGCGTGCTCTTGACTGGTGACGCGCGGATCCACGAGCTGAACCGCGTCCATCGCGGTAAAGATCGCCCCACTGACGTCCTCGCGTTCGCGCTGGAGGAAGCCGACGGCACCGAGACCGGCGACGCCGCGCTGCCCTACCGCGTGCTCGGGGACGTCGTGATCTCGCTCGACACCGCCGCGCGCCAAGCCGCCAAGGCGCGCCACTCCCTGGAGCAGGAGGTGTGCTTCCTGTTGGCGCACGGCCTGCTCCACCTGGTGGGCTACGACCACCAAACGGACGCCCAAGAGGCGCGCATGAACCAAGAGGCGGCGCGGCTCTTGGCGGCTTCGGGGGCACCTGGCTCCGCTGAGGCGGCCGCCAAGGCCCCGCCAGCGCCCAGCCGAGCGCCCCGTTCGAAGCCGCGCGGGGCTTCGCGAGTGGGTGCCCCCCGCGCGCGGCTCCCGGAGGAAGGGCCTGCCCAGGGCGCCCGAAAGCCCCCCGCGCGAGGCCGAAAAGCGTGCTGATTGCTTCGAGTAGGCCATGCGACTTGCGCGCTAAACGCCCGCTCTTGTTCATGAAAGCGCGCTTCGGATACCTGCTCCCAGGCGCGCCTCGCGGGCCCTGGGTGGGCGTACGGAGCGGGGTACCGGCCGCCGATCCAGCCAGAATCCAAGGTCTGTCTCGCGGCGGTCCGCAGGAGCGATCGCGAAACCCCTTATTTTTTCGCTTGTAGGGGCTAGGTCTCCCTGATACCTCTCGGGCGCCTCGCAGGATCCAGCAGCAAAACTGCTGAATTCTGGCTCAGGCCGACCACCAGGAAAGCTCGAAAGACCGGCAACGGCCCGGAGAGCAGCGGCGGCATAAGGCGGGGGCAGGTTTCGGGTCGCACAGTTTCAACGAGTCGATAGATTCAAGGAGGAAGCGCAAATGGCTGGAAAGAGGCTGACGAAGGCGCAAGTGGTCGCGGAGCTCGCGACGGCTACGGAGCTCGACAAGAAGAGCGTCAACAAGTTGTTCGAGGCCCTGACGGATCTCATCCGCAAGCAGCTCACGGGCCGCGGCCCGGGCGAGTTCGTGCTGCCGGGTCTGGTGAAGCTGCGCGTGGTGAAGAAGCCCGCGACCAAGGAGCGTCAGGGCAAGAACCCGTTCACGGGCGAGCCGATGACGATCGCGGCCAAGCCGGCGAGCAAGAAGGTGCGCTCGACCGCGCTCAAGGCGCTCAAGGACATCGTCCAGTAAGCAGCGTCACAGCGCTGGGTCTCCGCTTTCCCTAGCGCGTCGCCGCTGCCGTCCTCCGCCTCCAAGCGGAGTAGAGGCAAGCCAAGGCGAACAGCACCCAGAGCGGGCGATCCCCGGCCTTCACGTAGAAGGTCGGGGATTCGTCGTTGAGGGAGGGCGTCACGAGCAGCACCCCGGCGGGGCTTGGTTGACCCACCGCGCGGAGCTGCCCGCGCCGATCGATCCACGCGGGCAGGCCGAGGTTCACCGCGCGCACCAGATCGCGGCGCGCCTCGATCGCGCGCATCACGCTGAGCCGGAGGTGCAGCTCGGGCTCGATGCTGCCCTCGAACCAGCCGTCGTTGGTCACGTTCACCAGCAAGTTGGGCGAGGCCTGCGCGATGCGGCGCCCCACGCCGGGCAGCGTGTCCTCGTAGCAGTTCAAGACGCCCAGGCGCGCTTCGTGGCCGCCCCGAGTCGTCACTCGCAAGAGCGCCACCTCGTCGCCCGGGATGAGCCCCCCGGCGCGATAGAACGTGCGGCGGAGCCACGGGATCGACTGACCGAAGGGCAGCGCCTCACCGAACCACAGCAGCTCGAGCTTGGCTTGTGGTAGCTGCTGATGGCCTCGCGCGTCGACCAAGGTCGCGGCGTTGTACTGACCTTCACCGCTGGGCGATTCCGTCAGTACACCGAACAATACGGGGCCGCGCACGGAGTCGCGGTGGATGGCACGCGCGCCGCGCGGCGCCTCCCCAGCGCGGTGCGGGAGCACGTATGGGTAGGCCGCCTCGGGCCAGATGCTGAGCTCGGCGCCCTGCGCCTCAGCGCCCTGCGTGAGGCGGCGGAGCCGCGCGAGGAGCCGCGCGCGCTCCTGTGGCTCCCAGCGGAGCCGCGCGTCCACCGCCGGCTGCACCAGCGCCACGCGGAGTGTTTCACTCGATGAGCTGGGTGACTCCGCCAGCGACGCCAAGCGCAGCGCGCCGTAGCCGTAGAGCGCCATCAGCCCAACCCCCCCCAAACCCACGCTCAGCAGCGTCAGGCGCCGAGATGGTGGCGCTGGAGAGGGCACCGGCGCACCGGACGACCCGGCGCCTGACGACTCGGCGCCTGACGACTCGGCGCCCGGCAACGGCGCCGAGGTGCCTCGCGACGGGGAGGTCCACGGCAGGCGCCCAGCGAGCGGCCACGCCAGGCACGCCATGAGGCCCGCCAGGAGCACGCTCACCCCCCGTTCCCCCACCACGTCAGCCAACTGGACCAGCGGCAGCCACGGCGACAAGAGCCCCGCGGGCGTCCACCCGAACACGCTCGGCCACACGCACGCCAGAAAAATACCACACGGAAACGCAAGACGCCGGTCCCACTGGAGCCGCCGCGAGAGCAGCTCCGAGAGCACCGCGCCCACTCCGAAGCCCAAACCCTGGAACGCGGCGAGCAGCACCAGCAAAGCGGCCCCCCCCGCGAGCCCCAAGGGCGTGAAGCGATCCACCACCTGCGGCACGAAGCGCAGCCCCACGAGGCCCGCCGCGCTAGCCCACAGCCACCCCAGCAAGAACGCGCGCCGCTTCTGCGGCACGCCCACCGCATCGAGCCGCGGCGTGAGCGCCAAGAAGAGCCCCGCGAGGCCCAACAGCACGCCCAGGTGGAAGTCGACCGGCGGCGCCGTCAGCGCAAAGACAATGCCGCTGACGAGCGCCGTCACCCACGGCAATGCCCGAGCGCTCGGAGCGCCCGCGCCGTCAGTCAGCGATCCTGACTCCGACGGCAGCCCAGCGTCATCCCGTGCGGCCGGCACAGCCCCACCCGCAGCGTCTAGCGCCGCAGCGTCGGCCTCCGGCGCGCCCGGCGTCACCAGTAGAACGTCAGCCCGAGGCGCATCAGGCCGCCACCCGAGGCGTTCGTCTGCTCACCGGTGTCCGGATGCGTGAACTCGTACTCGTAGCGCGCGTCTTCATCGGTGCGCCCGCGTACGAAGCCGATGATGTCGAAGTTCAGCGCGGTCTTGCGCGCCACCCGCCACTCGAGGCCGAACCCCGCTTGCATCCCGAGGTAGCTGTAGTGCGCCTCACTGTCCGCGTCGATGGTGCCCGCGAGGCTGCGGTCACGCACCACGCGCGCGCTGCTCACCCCGAGCCCACCCAGCGCGTAGACCTGCAGCCTGTCCTTCGGGTTGATGAACAAGATCCCCGAGAAGGTGAGCGCCGTCTCCACGCGGTCGTCGCGCTGGTAGTCGCGCCCACCGATGATATCGAGCCCACCCTCCAGCGCGAAGTGCGGCAAGGGGCGGTAGCGCAGCCCCACGCCGAGCCCGGCCATGCCACGCTCCTCCTCATCGTAATACTGACGATCGTCAGCATCCCTACCCATCAACGCGGCCTGCAGGCGCAGGTTGACGCCCCACTCACGCTTCCAGCGCTTCTTCGGGGGCGCCTGCTTCTTCTTCGGGGGCGGCTGGTGGACGACCACCACTTGAGGCGGCGGGGCCTCCGCCGGCTGGTACACCACCACGGGGGGAGGCGTCTCCGGCTCAGCCTCCGCCTCCTCTTCCACGGCCTCCTCCTCGTCGCAGAACCAAGAGGGGCAGTCCTCCGCGAGCGCGGGGGTGGAGCTCAAGAGCGGCACGCCGCACGCGAGCGCGGCGACACACAGGACAGGCAGCCGAGCGTTCATGATGGCCCTTTCAGGAAGTCGAGCGAGCCACGGCTCACCCGTCAGCCCACAGAGGGTAGCAATCCGAGTGCCAAGCGCTAGAGCGCCCCCCAGATTGCCGCTCAGCGTGAGGTGCGAAGCCGCGTGATGCCCTCTCGACGCGGCGATCCGCGAGGGTTGCAGGCCAAGCGGGACCCCACGCGCCCCCGAGGTGCCGCGCGGAGCGCCCCACTGGCGAGCCCGATCACCTGGCAGCGCTGCCCCGCATCACAGCCCAACCATGAAGGCGCGTTCACACCCCGCACGGTGGCCCCGGGGGGTGGGGAGGTTCAAACCCGTCCACAGATCAGTAGGGGCGGGTTTCAAACCCGCCCACAGACAGTAGGGGCGGGTTTCAAACCCGCCCACGTTCGGAAGCAAGTCCCCGCTGCACCATCAGGTGCGCTACACGGCGCCCATGCGTCCCGTCTCGGAGCTGCCCCGCGCCACCTGTCAGGCGCTCAGGGGCGTGCTGTTCGACCTCGACGACACCCTGCTCGACCATGGCCAGCTCTCGCTCCCGGCGTACCGCGCGCTGTGGGAGTTGGCTGACGCGGGGCTGATCTTGGTAGCCGTCACCGGGCGGCCGGTGAGCTGGGGTGACCTCATCGCACAGCAGTGGCCCATCCACGGCGCCGTGAGCGAGAACGGACACCTCGCGAGCGCTAGGCGACTGGAGAACCAGACAGGGGACCAGACGGGTGACGCAGGGAGCCGCCCAGCGAGACACCCAGCGACGCACCCCCTTGGGCGAGTCGTGCGCTTCGACTGGACACCGAATGAAATCCGCTCGAATCGGACAGCTCGCCTCACTGAGCTCACTCAGGAGCTGATGGCGCGCTTCCCCGAGCTCACCCCGGCGAGCGACGTCGGCGGCCGCGTGAGCGACTTCACCTTCGACATCGGGGAGCACCGGCGCGCGCCGCCCACGCTCGTCGCCGAAGCGAGCGCCGCCGCCCGCGCCCGCGGCGCGCGCACCACCGTCTCCAGCGTGCACCTGCACATCAGCTTCGACACCGATGACAAAGCGAGCGGCAGCGTGGCCTTCCTGCACCAGCTGCTCGGCATCGACTCCACCGAGGCGCTCGGTCGCTTCGCGTACATCGGTGACAGTGAGAACGACGCCCCGTGCTTCGCCGCCTACCGCGTCACCGTCGGCGTCGCGAACCTGAGCGGCGCGCCCTCCGTGCCCCCCCGCTACCGCACCACCGCACCGCGCGGCCAAGGCTTCGCCGAACTCGCCGAGGTGCTGCTCCGAGCGCGCAGCTGACCCAACGACTACCCGTCCAACCCCTAACCCCCCGATCGAGCCCTCTCACCGCTCGGTCAGACAGGCTACCCAACAGCAGGCTTCAGCGCGAGCGGGCGCGGGCGCGCAGGACGGCGAGGCTAGTGCCCACGAGGCCGGCGAGGGGGGCGATGGCGGGGTGCAGGGCGCCCACGGTGAGGGTCGCTGCGGCGGCTACGGGCGGCACCACGGCGAGCACCACGCCGAGGCGCGCGGCGCGCCGGGAGCGCAAGGCGATGGCGATGGCGTAGGCTGCGTCGCGCACGCGGTCCGACACCAGCTGCACGTGCCACTCCGCGGTGCTGCCTCCCGCGGAGGCCAACGCGACGGACACGTCGGCGGCGCCGAGCGCGACGTCATCGGTGGGGCTCCTCCCGAACACCACCACCTGCGCCCCCGCGTCGGATAGGCGCCGCACCTCGAGGCCACGATCCGCCGGCGCAATTTCCGGGCGGATATGATCGATGTCCAGGGAGCGACCCAGCGCCTCGCAGGTCTCGCGCGCTTCGCCCGAGATGAGCACCGGCTCCACCCCCGCGTCGAGCAGGTACTGCACCGCGGCGCGCGCGCCTTGGCGCAGGCCATCTTGCAGCCCCAGGAGCCCCACCAGGCGCTCCCCCTGCGCCACCAAGAGCGCCGTGCGCCCCATCGATTCGAGCGCCGTCACGCGCTCCTCCACGCTCGCCACGCTCACCCGCTCGCGAAGCATCAGCGCGCGGCTCCCCACCGCGAGCGGCTCGCCGCTGGACGCGACGCCCGTCACCCCGAGCCCCGGCAAGACCGTGACGCTGCGCACCCCGTCCGGCCGCACACCGCGCTGCCGCGCCGCGCGCAGCACCGCGACCGCCAGCGGGTGCAGCGCGCCCGCCTCGGCGCCCGCCGCGAGGCTGAGCACCCGATCCGCACGCTCTTGATCGGCACCGCGCTCCCCGAACACCTCGATGCTCGCCACCTCCGGCTCACCGAGGAGCAAGGTGCCCCGCGCGCAGAAGGCGCCCACCGTCGCCATGCCCGCGCGCTCGAAGGCCTGCGCGCTGCGATAGGCGACGCCGCTCCGAAGGCTCGCCAACACCCCCATGCCCACGTGCACCGCGCCGATCTGCGCGATGCCCGCGGTCGCCAACGCGCCGAGCACCGCCACCCCGTACACCAACCCCGCGCTCGGTGAGCCCCCCGCCACCAGCCCCGCGAGCCCCGCCACCAACGCCAAGATCGGCGCCGCCCGCTCGACGAGCAGCCTACCTGACCTGGCGCTCGGCGCGATGAGCTCCGCCCGACGCCGCGGATCGTGGGTGAGCCGCACCCAGGCTCGATCGAGCCCCGACCAACCCACCACCGCGCGCACGCGGCCGCTCACCACCCGCGCCCCAGCCACCAGCGCCTCCGCCTCACCGCGGCGCTCCGTGTGCGAGGCGCCGAGCCAAGGCTCCACCTCCGCCTCACCCGCGGTGATGGTCACGTCGGCGGGCACCGTCTCCCCCGCCTCGATCAAGATCTCCTCCCCGGGGTGGAGCTCACCTTGCGCGGCGAGCGACACGCCCTCCCCCGTCACGCGGTGACTGGCCGCGTCCAGCGCGCTCGCGATCTGCTCGCGCTCGGCCTCGATCGGACGCCGCGCGCGCTCGACCAACCAAATCCCCGCCGCGACCGAGACGAGCGTCACCCCCGCCACCTCCGGCAGCACACTCTCGACGCGGCTCAGCGCGAAGCCGAGGCTCCCGAGCGCGCCCAGGGTAGGCGCCGTGAGCAAGGCGAGCGGGTGAGGCTCCGTCGCGTCACGCGAGCCAGCGAAACTCCTCAAGACGAGCGCGCCCGCGCCGACGGTGAGCAGCGTGGCGCGCAGGAACTCGAACCACATCGTGGAGCCCGCGAGCCCGAGCAAGAGCGAAAGCGAGCCCGAGACGGTCGCCACCGCCACGAGCAGCGCGGAGAGGTCGAGCGGCTCCACCACCTCGGGCAGCCCCGCGCTCGGATCGGGCGGCGCGGCGGCGTCGCCGAGCGCCTCTTCAATCAGCGCCGTGCGCTCCCCCGACCCAAGGCTGAGCTCCTCGATCGCGCCGAGCGCCCCGGCGATGCGCTGTCGCTCACCGACATCATCAGGGACCCTGCTCGTCGCGATGACGTCCTCTTGCCGGAGCGCCATCGCCTGTGTCACCTGCGAGGCGCTCCGCGCCTGGCTCGCCGCGGGTGACCTGGGTCGCGGCGCCCCGGGCTCATACGCCTCGCGGCACGCGGCGCTGCAGAAGTAGCGGAACACCTCGCCGAAGATCGCCACCCGCGCGGCGCGCAAGGGATCCACCGGACGCCCACAGTGGTCGCAGGAGCGCGCCGGCAGCGAGGGGAAGCCAGTCGTCACTTGCCCGCGGCTCCCAAGCGGTGTGGTCAAGGGGCGAAGGCCCACTCGAGGAGCGCCTTCGCCGTGTGGAGCCTGGCCTCCGCCTCGTCCCACACGAGGCTCTGCGGCCCCTCCAAGACCTCCTCGCTGATCTCCTCGCCGCGATGCGCAGGCAGGCAGTGGAGCACCACGGCGCGCGGATCCGCGAGGCCGAGCAGCCGCGCGTCCAGCTGATAACCCTCGAACGCCGCGAGGCGCGCCGCCTGCTCCGCCTCTTGGCCCATGCTGGTGAACACGTCCGTGACCAACACGTGGGCGCCGCGCGCCGCCGCCTCTGGATCACGCGTGAGCTGCACCTGCCCGCCGCGCTCGCGAGCCTTCGTCAACACCTCTGACGAAGGCTCGTAGCCCTCGGGGCACGCCAAGGTGAGGTCGAGGCCGAGCAGCCCAGCCGCCTCGATCCAGCTGGCGGCGACGTTGTTGCCGTCGCCCAGCCAACAGTACCTGAGCGCCGTGAGCGGCAACGGCTCGGCCGCGCCCTGTGCGCTCGTGCCCCGTGCGCTCGCGCCCTGCGAGCCCTGCAAACCCTGCGCGCCGCTGAAATGCCTACGCACCGTCTGCAAATCCGCGAGGATTTGCATCGGGTGCCCGTCGTCCGTCAGGGCGTTCAACACGGGCACGCTAGAGTAGCGCGCCATCTCGTCGAACTCCGCCTGACTGAAGGTGCGGAAGGTGATGGCGTGCGCCATGCGGCTCAAGACGCGCGCCGTGTCGCGGATCGGCTCACCGCGCCCCAGCTGCGAGCCGCTGCTCGTGATCACCAAGGGGTGCCCGCCGAGCTCCGCCACCGCCACCTCGAGCGACACCCGCGTGCGGGTGCTCGCCTTCTGGAACACCAGCGCCACGCTCTTGCCCTGAAGCGGCCTTGGGTGCGCCGCCTGACCACGCAGCTCGAGCAGGCGATCGGCGGCGTCGAGCAGCCGCTCGATACCGCCCGGCCCCAAATCCGCCAGCTCCTTGAAGTGCCTCACGCCATCTCTCCCAGCACGCGATCCATCACCTCCAGCGCCTCGCTGAGCAGCGCGCGCTCGATGTTGAGCGGCGGCGTCACCCGCAGCGCGACGCCGCCCGCCAAGGTGACGAGCACCCCCGCCGCGCGCAGGCGCTTCATCGCGTCCTGCGCGAGCTCCGGCGTCTTCATCACCAGCGCCTGCAGGAGCCCCACGCCGCGCGCGAGCCGAACCACGCTCGAGTGGCGCGTCGCCAGGCCCTGGAGCGCCTCCGCGAGGTACGCGCCCTCCGTCCGGGCGCGCGCGATCAGATCCGAAGCCTCGATCTCATCGAGCACCGCGCCCGCCGCGGCCGAGGCGAGCGGCCCGCCGCCGAAGGTGCTGCCGTGGCTGCCCGGCGGCAGCGCCGCGCTCAATTCCGCACGGCAAAGCATCGCGCCGATCGGCACCCCGCCGCCGAGCCCCTTGGCGAGCGCCAGCGCGTCCGGCGCCACGCCGAAGTGCTGGAAGCCGAGGAAGCTGCCGAGGCGCCCCACGCCCGTCTGCACCTCGTCCGCCAACAGCAGCACCCCGGCGCGGGTGGTCAGCTCACGGAGCCCCTCGAGGAAGCCCGGCGGCGCCGGTAGTACGCCACCCTCACCTTGTAGCGCCTCCACGATCACGGCGCACACGTCGCTCGAGAGCGCCTCCTTCACCCGCTCGAGGTCGCCGTAGGGCAGGTGGGTGGTGGGCGACAGCGGACCGAAGCCCTCGCGGTAGCTCGGCTGCCCGGTGGCGGCGAGCGCCCCCAAGGTGCGGCCGTGGAACGCGTGCTCGAAGGCGATCACCCGCACCCGGTCAGGTTGCCCCGTGGAATAGAAGTGGCGCCGCGCGAGCTTCAGCATCGACTCCACCGCCTCGGTCCCGCTGCTGCAGAAGAACGCGCGGCTCATCCCGGTGAGCGCGCACAGGCGCTCCGCGAGGCGGATGTTCGGCTCGTTGAAGTAGTAGTTCGAGAGGTGCAGCAGCCGCCCCGCCTGCTCGCTGATGGCGCGCGTGAGGCGCGGGTGGGCGTGCCCCAGGGCGCTCACCGCGATCCCCGCGTAGAGGTCGATGTAGCGCTTGCCCTCCAGATCAAACAGCTCGGCTCCCTGACCGTAACTGAACACGATCTCGGGTTGGCGATAGTTCGGGTAGAGGGAGCGCCCGGCGGCTTGCACCAGCTCCTGGGTGCTCGTCACGCTGCCCTTCAGGGTGTCGTTCATGGCGGGCCACGCATACCAAAGGGGGCGCTCCCGGGCCAGCCGCGGCCCCGTGAAGTGCAGTCGGAGACGCCGTGGAGGGCCCCGTGAAGTGCAGCCAGAGGCGTCGTGAAGGGCGCCGTGAAATGCAGTCAGGGCGCCGTGAAGTGCACTTCAGGGGCGCCGCGCTGGCAGGCGCGCGCGGGGTGCGCCGGGCGGCGCGGGCTCCGCGCCGAGCAGGGCCGAGAGCTCGAAGGCGATGAACTCACCCTCGAGGCTCGGTCCCGCGCTCACCCACAGCACGCGGCGCGCCGAGTCGGCGATGATGCCGTGCGTGGCGATCCCGGCGTCGATGGCGCGGCGATCCCCCGCGTCGAGCGCCTGACCACCCGCCAAGCGCCGATCTCGGAGCCACTCGGCGGCGAGCTCCACGCTGAGGCTCGATGCCTCACCGGTGAGCTCATCGCCGCGGCGCCGCCGATCCAAGGTGGACGTCAGCTCACGCACCCGGCGGTTCCGCTCGTCCTTGGCGGCCGCTCCTTCCAGGTGATTGGTGACGCAAGCCGCGCCGCTCAGGCGCCGCACGTGATCGGGCTGACCCGGGACGCGCTCCACCACCCGCGCGTCGGCGCGCGCGTCGCTGAGCACCACCAGGTGGCTCACGAGCGGCTCGCGCGCCGCGAGCAGCTGCACCGCCTGCTCGGTGGAGGTGGCCTCCGAGAGCACTCGCCTGAGCGCGTGCACCACGGGCTCGCCGCGGTCGCGCGGCTCCCCGGCGCGCGCGCCGTGCACGACGGCGCTCACCCCCGCAAGGTTCATCCCACTGACCACCCCGACGAGCCCCGCCCAGGCGACGGACGCGAACGGCTGCTTGCCCTCCTCGCGAACCAGGAACACCACCTTCTCCCGATCGAAGATCGGGTCCACCTCGAAGTCGAAGGCGCGCCCCAAGATCCCCCCGCCCTCGGGCCCCGCTCCAGTGAAGCTGGTGCAGCCGATCAGCGGCGACTGCTCGTAGCTCAAGCTGATGTCGTAGACCGCGTTCAGGTACACCAGGCGCTGATAGGTGGGCAGCTCACCCTCGAACGGATCGGGCTGATAGCTGAGCGCCTGCGCCGCCAGCTCGAGCCGCCGCGGCTCGTCGTAGGCGCGGTCGAGCGCGCCGTAGCGGAGCCGCGTGAGATCGATCAGCAGCGCCCGCGCCAAGCGGCTCGTCACGTGCTGACGAAACAGCGCCCACACCACGCCCTCGGTCCGATCCATCTCCGCCTTGAGCAGCAGCGCGTGCCCCTGCCCCACCTGCTCCGGCGTCCCCGTGAGGCGCACCTCACGGATCGTCCCCACCTCGCGCGCGTAGCCGCGCGGCGCGCCCCCGAGCGAGAGCACCCGCTCACCGCTCACCTCCGTCACCACCCCTTCAGCGAGCAACACCTCGGGCGGCGTCATGCGACCGCTCCACCACGCCACCGCATGGAACACCCACGGCGCCGCCAAGAGCAGCGCGAGCGCGACGAGCTTCTTGGGGTGCCGTCTGAGCCAGCGCCTCACGACCTCTCCCGGCGCGGGCGGCGCGTCTCGGCCCAGGTGATGAGGAAGCGGCGGATGATTCGGGCAGGGTCTTTGACCACGTGGAAGTGCGAGACGCGGAGCGGCGGGGGCGGGTAGTACACCTCCACCGGCAGCTGCACGATGGGGAGCCCCATCCACGCGGCGCGCATCAAGATCTCCGACTCGAACTCGAAGCCGCGCGCACGCACCCCGAGCCCCAGGCACTCCGGCAGCGGGTAGCGCCGCAAGCCGCACTGGGTATCCTCGAGCTCGAAGCCCACCGCGCGCGACAAAAACCAATTGGAGAGCGCGTTGGAGAACCGCGCGTTCCCTGGCGCCTGCGCCCGCGCCAAGTCGCGCACCGTGATCACGAGCGCCCCGGGCGGCGCCGGGTGCGCCGCGAGCCGCGCCGCCTCGTGCGGCAGGTGCTGCCCATCGGCATCCAAGCTGACCGCCGCCCGCGCGCCGCGCTGCGCCGCCGCCGTGAGCCCCATCGTCAGTGCAGCGCCCTTCCCCAAGTTCACCGCGTGACGGAGCACCTCCGCCCCCGCCGCCCGCGCCACCTCGCTCGTCCGGTCGGTGGAGCCATCATCCACCACGAGCACCCGAGCCCCTGGCGCCACCCGTAAGAGCTCACGCACCACGCCGCCCACCGACGCCGCCGCCTGATAAGCGGGGATGACGAAGACGATCTGGCCGAGCTCCATGGGCCCGCTCTATACACCGCCCGCTCACTCCAGCGAGGCCTCACGAAGCGCGCCGCTTCGACACCACAGAGCCTCGACCACGGCTGCTGTCGCACCCCTCAGAGGTGGATGGGGATCGGGGGGTTTGCCTGTTTTGCGCCGAGCGCGCCGAACAGGCTGCGCCCCGCAGCCGTCGCCCCGCCTCGAACCAACCAGGTGCTATACGACGAGGGTGGCCACCCCTGGGCTCCCCGATGAGGTGCAGCAGCACCTGAATACGAAAATCCGTGAGCACCTGCGTGAGCGCATGCGCCGCCTGCGCGCGGCGCTGCCGCGCGCCGCCGTCGCCGAGCGCTCGGCGCGCATCGTCACGCAGCTCACCTCGCACCCCGCCGTCCAGAGCGCGCAGGGCATCGCGCTGTTCTGGCCGATGCACCAGCGAAGCGAGGTGGACCTCATCGCCCTCGACACCCACGCGCGCGCGGCCAACAAGCGCGTCTACTATCCGTTCCTACGTGGGAATATCACCGGCTTCGCCGAGGTGGCCGACCCGGCCGAGCTCACGCGCCAAGGCCAAGCCTTCGCCGAGCCCGCGCTCCGCACCCCCGCCGCAGCCCGCGGCGAGATCGACGTCATCATCGTCCCCGCGCTGGTGCTCGCGGCGGACGGCAATCGCCTCGGCTACGGCCGAGGCTACTACGACGAAACACTCCCGGATCACCTGCCCCCCGCCATCGCCATCGGCGTCGCCTTCGACTTCCAGCTCGTCCCCGAGGTCCCCACCCGTGAAGGCGACGTCCCGCTCCACTTCATCGTCTCCGACGAACAGAGCTTCGCTGCCGGGAGCAAGGAGAGCGGTCCGCCCCGCGCCTCCCTGCGGGACCGGCGCTGAGGTTCTCAAAACTGACCAGCTCAGTCACCATACAGAACTGTCAGTAGAACTGACATCAGGCAATCCATTCGCCTTACGAGCTGGATCGGCTCACCAATTCGCGAACAGGTCGCGGAGCTGCACCAGGTACCTGCCACCGGCCCGGTTCGTCGCTCGAGCGGCCCGCTGGCCGCTCGCTTCGTCTTGACGGCCTAGGGCGACGAACGGTTTACCGTTTGTCGTCCTCAAATTCAGCAACTAGAGCGGCGTGAAGAGAAGCAGCACCAAGCAGAGGACCAGGGAAACCGAGCCCTCGCCCCGCATGGGGGCGGTTTTCCTGGTCCGTCTGGCGGCAAACTGATTGCCTCTCTAGGGCGGGTGGGTATCGTACCGCATGCTCCGCCTCTCGTTTTTGGCCTTCATCACGCTATTCCTCACTTTGGGGTGCGGCGGGGACGACTCGCAAACAGCCGGCCGCGGCTTCCAAGGTGGGGCCGGCGGTGATGGGGGCTCCGGCGGGGCGCAGATCGGCATCGGGGGGACGGGTGGGACCACCGTGCCCACCGAGCCGGTGGTCAGCATCACGATCGAGCCGGGGACGGCGGAGACCGTGGTGAAGAACGGCGTGGCGACGCCGGTCACCTTCACGGTCGTCGGCACCGGTCGCGACGGGGGCATCATGCGGGGGCTCGCCGCGACGTGGAACGTCAGCCGACCTGACATTGGCAGCTTCGGCGCGGCGGGCGTCTTCACGCCCCGAGGCGAGCTCGGCGGCGACGTCACCATTCAGGCCTCGGTCAACGGGCTCGACGGGCCGCTCACTGCCTCGGCGGTGCTCACCGTGCGCGTCGAGACGCTCGTAGGGGCCGACGCGCTCCCCGCCGACGTCGTCACCGCGGTGGACGCCGCCACCCCAGGCGCCGAGGCGGCGCCGGTCATCGCCTACCCGCACGACCAGGTGATGATGCCTCAGAACGTGGTCGCGCCTCAGGTGCAGTGGACGCCCACCGGCGCCGCGGACGACGTCTTCCGGGTGCGCCTCTCGAAGCCCCACGTGCAGGTCACCGCGCTGGTGTCACCCGGCTCACCGGCGGCGACGGCCCACCGCTTCAAGGCGGAGGCCGCGGTGTGGCGCGCCTTGACCGACAGTGACACGGACTCCCCCGTCACCCTCGAGCTCACTCGCTGGGATCGCACGGCGGAGACCCTCAGCGCGGCGCACACCATCACTTTGCAGATCTCGCCCGGCGCGATCTACGGCGCGCTCTACTACTGGCAGGTCACCGGCAGCCAGGTGATGCGCATCCTCCCGGGTCAGGACACCCGCCAGGAGGTCACCGGCGCGGGGCAGTGCGTCGCCTGCCACACGGTGTCGCGCGACGGCCGCTACCTCGCCGGCAGCGTCTCGGACTACCTCCACAGCACGGTCATCGATCTCACGACCGATCCTCCCACCACGCTGTTCACGAAGAGCCCTCCCCACATCAAGTTCTCCACCTTCAGCCCGGATTCGAGGCGCCTGCTCGTCAACAAGATGAGCGACGACTACCTGAACGACGGCACGGATCTACGCGGCTTCTCACTGCTCGATCCGCAGACTGGCGATGAGGTCACGTCGGTCAACCTCAGCAACGCGACCTCGGCGTCTCAGCCGGAGTGGTCACCCGATGGCAGCAAGATCGCCTACATCGGTGACATCAGCAGCAGCTACTCTCGCTCGGATGTGTATGAGTCAGGCAATCTGTCCATCCTCCCCATCACGGGCGCGGACACCTTCGGGAGCCCCACCACGCTCCACGTGGGGAGCACGCTCTGGGGCGCCGCCGAGGGCGGCAGCGCGAACATGCACCCCACCTGGTCGCCAGACTCTCAGTTCCTCGCCTTCGCTCATGGTGAGTTCGGGCGCGCCACCGCTGGCGTCAGCACCGTGGCCCAGTATTTCCCCGGCGCCCTGTACTTCATCGCCGCGAGTGGCGGTAACCCGGTGCGGCTCGATAGGGCGAACGGGGGCGCCGGCGGCGTGCAGTCCTATTGGCCCACGTTCAGCCCCTTCACCACACCGAAGCCCGGTGGCTCGGGGCGCCTGTTCTGGCTCGCGTTCTTCTCGCCGCGCCCCTACGGCAACCACCCGCAAGCCGCGAGCCCGCCCCACAGCCAAATCTGGGTGACGGCCATCGATCCCGACGCGGGCCCGAACGATCCCTCCCACGTGCCCTATTGGCTCCCTGGGCAGGACCCCGTCGCGCACAACATCGACGCCCACTGGACGGCGCTCCCCTGCCGCGCCAACGGCGAAGGCTGTGGCTCCGCCTCCGAGTGCTGCTCGGGCGTGTGCCTCACGCCCGACGGCGGCGGCCCGGCGGTCTGCGGCCCGCCACCTCCCTCCAGTTGCCGCGCCGCCGGCCAGGGCTGTGGCGGCAACGACGACTGCTGCGACACCCTCACCTGCGTCGCCAACACCTGCACCGCGCAGGTGTTCTGAGCCTCACTCCCCACCCACGCCGAACCAGGCGCCGCGGCGTTCCCTTCGCGGCTCTCTCGAGGTCAGGTTGAAGGTGAGAGCACCTGACTCATCCAATGCAGCGCGGTGATGGCGCCTATCTCCTTCACGAGGCTCGCGGTGTGGGGGCCGGAGGTCTCCGTGAACTGGGGGCTCACTTCGGCGCGCTCCAGGTGGCTCTTCAGCGCGCGCGTGGCCGCGCGGTAAGGATCGCGGGTGGTGGTGAGCAGGTGGAGCTTGGGCGCGGGCAGGCTCGCCAGGCGCTCGGCGTAGCTCGGCGCGCGCCGCGTGAGCAGCGCGGGTTGCAGCAGCATGCAGGCGCCGAACGCCCGGGGTCGTCGCGCGAACACCTCGAGCGCCACCTCGCCTCCCATGGAGTGCCCCGCGATGCCGGCGCGCGCTGGCAGCTGACTCGCCGGCGCGCGCCGGCGCACCTCGGGCAAGAGCACGCTCGTGATCCAGCGCGCGTAGGCCTCGAACAGCGGCGTGGTGCGCTGCTCGTAGTAAGGCACTGGCGTCCTGGGGCACACCAGCACCAGCGGCTCCGCGGGGCGCTCACGGAGCGCTCGATTGAGCCCGGCCAGGTGCTCATCGGAGACGTAGCCCGCGCGCGGATACAGCCGCTCGATTGGGGGCGAGGCGAGGCGCTGGGCCGCCCGCGTGACGCCGTAGTCGCGCTCCCAGGCGCGCGTCGCGCGCAGGTCGTCATCGGCGCGCCCGGTGCGCCGCGCTTGGGCATATCCATGGAGTAACACCAGCACCGAGAGGCGCCGCCCTGGGCGCACCCCGGGTGGCACCAGCACCGCGGCGTGGCGCGCAATGTCCCGCTGCCCAGGGAGCTTCAGATCCAGCCGCTGGAACCCGAAGCCGACCTCACGCCACTCCCCCGAGGGGGCTCCGGCGTGCGCCGTAGGTGTTGCATGAGCAGCTGCACTGACCGTCGCACCGGCAGCTACACTGACCGCTGAGCCAACGGCTGCGCGAGGCGCCAGCGCCGCGCTGAAGAGCCCCTGGAGCAGCCGGCGCCGGTCGATGTCCCCCCCTTGCTCTACGCGACAGGCGGCGGCCAACCTCAGCAGCGTGATGTTCGGCGTGAGCGCGCCGCTCGCGCTTCAGGGATCGGTTCCGCCCGTACCCGCGGTGCCTGCCGTGCCCGCGGTTCCACCGGTGCCCGCAGCGCCGCCCGTCCCAGCGGTACCGCCGGTGCCCGCGGCTCCACCCGTGCCAGCCGTGCCACCGGTTCCACCCGTACCCGCAGTGCCACCGGTGCCAGCCGTCCCACCGGTTCCGGCAGTGCCGCCAGTACCCGCGGTACCACCCGTGCCTGCGGTGCCACCCGTGCCTGCGGTGCCACCGGTTCCGGCAGTGCCGCCGGTGCCCGCGGTGCCACCCGTTCCAGCGGTACCGCCGGTGCCCGCGGTGCCACCCGTTCCAGCGGTACCGCCGGTGCCCGCGGTGCCACCCGTACCAGCCACGCCACCGGTCGCGCCGGTGCCCGCGGTGCCACCCGTCCCGCCGACGGCACCCGTGCCGCCGACGCCGCCGGTTGCGCCCGTACCGCCGATGCCACCTGTGGCGCCGGTCGCGCCGGTGCCACCGCTCGCACCCGTCGCGCCCGTGGCGCCGGTACCACCGCTCGCGGCGGAGCCACCGCTGCCTTCGGGGATCTGGCTGCGATCCACGTCGGTCACCAGGGTGCAGTTGGTGAGCAGCAGGCCAGCTCCCACCCAACCGAGCAAGCTCAGGCGGCGTGAGGAGGAGGCGGACGGGGCAAGGATGCGCTTCGACATAGGGAACCTCTCAGGGCGGTCATCATCCCTAGCCACCCCCGCGAGCGCAAGGGTTTGTGCCACGTCAGGGCGCTCAGGTATCGCTCCGCGGCGCGAGGTCGCAGGGCCAGCGCCGATGGGGGGCCGTGGGATCTCAGCCGGTGCTACTGTCTCCGAGCGCCTGTAGCGGCGCGCGCTGCGCCCCGGCGGGACCAACCCCCAAAACCCCCGTACCATGGAGATCCACGTCGTCGACGGCACTTACGAGCTGTTTCGCGCTCACTATGGGGCGCCGGCGCGGGAGGTGTCCGGCCGAGAGGTCGGGGCGGTGACGGGGCTGCTGGCGAGCCTGGCGCGCTGGCTGGCGCTGCCGGAGGTGACCCACGTGGCGTGCGCCTTCGACCACGTGATCGAGAGCTTCCGCAACGAGCTGTTCGCTGGCTACAAGACGGGGGAGGGGATGGACCCGCTGCTGTGGTCGCAGTTCGAGCTGGCGGAGGAGGCGACGCGCGCGCTCGGGATCGTGACCTGGCCGATGGTGGAGTTCGAGGCGGACGACGCGCTGGCGACGGCGGCGGCGCGCTACCAGCAGGCGCCGGGCGTGAGCCGCGTGGTGCTTTGCTCGGTGGATAAAGACCTGGCGCAGTGCGTGGGCCCCAAGGTGGTGCGTTGGGATCGGCGCGAGCGCTGGCTCGACGAGGCGGGTGTCTTGCGAGAGTTCGGGGTGCTGCCTAGTTCCATCCCGGACTACTTGGCGCTGGTGGGGGACGCGGCGGACGGCATCCCTGGGGTGCCGCGCTGGGGGAAGAAGTCAGCTCAGGCGCTGCTCGCCGTGTACGGGCACTTGGAGCAGATCCCGGAGCGCGCGGCGGACTGGGAGGTGAAGCCACGCGGCGCCGAGCGGCTCGCGGAGAGCCTCGCGAGTCATCGGGACGTGGCGCTGCTCTATCGCACCCTGGCCACCTTGCGGTGCGACGTGCCGCTCGCGGAGGACGTCGCGGACCTCGAGTGGCGCGGGGTGGACGAGCCGGCGCTGCGGCGCTTGAGCGAGGTGATCGGGAGCGATTCGGTGCTGAAGCGGATGACGCGCTAGCCCTGATCGCCACGGCAGCGCCGAGGGGCTGAGCGCTGCGATCACGACGCTTTGGCTCGGTCTTGCTGTGCGGTCGTCGGCGCTCTAGAGCCGCGGTGAAGTTTTCCTGGCCGCACCCCGGCCCTGCTCCTACGATCTTCGAGATGCGCCGCATCCTTGCTTTGGGCCTCACCTGGTCGACGATGAGCCTCGCGTCGATCGCCTCCGCGCAGCAGCCGTACGGCCAACAGCCCTACGGCCAGCAGCCGACCTACGGCCAACCAGGCTACGGCCAGCAGCCGACCTATGGTCAGCAGCCGACGTACGGTCAGCCCGGGCTGAGCTCGGGGGGGCTGGAGCCGCCGAGCGGCAACCCGGACAGCGCCGCCGCGGCGACGGAGGCCGACCTCCAGAAGAGCGAGAAGGAGGATACCGGGCGGGGGCTGACGTTCATCTACCTGAACGTGGAGGGCGGCTACACCCACCTCGGGCTGCAGACGTTCAAGGCGAATGATCTGGTGGACGCGCAGGCAGTCAAGACGACTGACCATGGCTACGTGCTGGGTGTGGGCGCGGGGCTTCGGCTCGTGTTCATCACCATCGGTCCGCGTTTCCGCCTGGCAAAGTTCAGTGAGTACGACCTGTGGACGCTGAACGGTGAGCTGGGGCTCCACATCCCGCTCGGCAACTTCGAGCCTTACTTCACGCTGGGCGCGGGCTACGCGTCGATCGGCGGTTTTGACTCAGGTAACCTGACGGCTGGCTACGACCCGAGCGACGTGCAGATCCGCGGCTACAACGTGCGCGCTGGCGCTGGCTTCGACTTGTTCTTGAGCCCGGCGTTCTCCATCGGGGCGAACCTCACGGGGGAGATGCTCGGGCTCACGCGCCCTGGGGTGAGCCTCCAAGGTGGCGCGGGGGGCAACTCGGCGCAGGCGTCGGCGATGGCGGCGGACGGCTCGAGCATCGGCGCCGCGGTGTCGCTCACGGGCGTGCTGGGGCTGCATTTCTAAGACCCTGGCGCGTTGACTGGCGCGCCATCGGCGAGGCCCGTTGATGCGGGCACCTGACGTTCGAGGTGCGGGTTGGCTGTGCGGCCCGAGCTCAGTGGGTGCACGCCCCTTGCGTCCGCGTAGCTCCGCGGGCAAGCCGGCGAGGTGAACCCCGGCGTCGCGCTCCTGCTGGCCCTGCCTGCGCCGCTCACGCTCTACCTGGTGTGGCGCCGCGTGAGCCAGGTGCGGCAAGTCTCCGGGCGCGCGGTGATCGGCGTGCTCGTCGCGGGCGCGCTGGCGGGAGTGGCAGCGACGCTGATCACGCGCTTCATGCTCGAGTGGTTGGGCGTCAGACTGACGATTGAGGGCAGCGCCACCAGCGCGGCGCTCGGGATGTTCTTGCTCGCGGCGCCGCTCGCCGAGGCCGCGAAGGTGGCGGTGGTGTGGCCGCTGTACTTGAGTGGGCGCGTGGTCGGATCGCGCGCGGGGCTGCTCTACGGCGTCGCGGCGGGCGCTGGTTTTGCGTTGGCTGCGGCGCCGCTCGGTGCGGCGAGCCTCGATCTACGTGCCCTCAGCGTGGCGATGGTGCTGCTCGGGGTGCCGGTGCAGCTGTTCTCGTCAGGGCTGTGGGGCTATTGGCTCGGGCGCGGCCCCGGGGGGCGCTGGTTCGGGGTGGCGTGGCTCCTGGCGGTGGTGCTCCACGGCACGTACGCGCTGCTCATCGCCTCGGGCTCGCCCAAGTTGGTCGCCGCGGCGCTGCCAATGACCCTGACGATGGGCGCGGCGGGCGCGCTGGCGCTGCGCGATCTCACCGGCTCGGACGCGCCTCGCAGCCAGCTCCTCAGGGTGCTCCCGGAGCCACCGTCACTCAGGGCCATGCGTCAGGCGCTGGGGCGCCGCGATAGGCCGCTGCTCCTCCATTGGATCGGGATCGGGGGGCTTGTCACGTTGGGGGTGATGCTGGTGAACGTCGCAGTCGCCGTGTGGCTCGGGCACCGCCTGGGCGTCGACTTCACCCTGGCGGAGAGCGCCGGTAGTGAGGCAGGCGGACCACTCGCATTGCTGGGCTCCGCCATCCTCCTGGCGTTCCCGCTGGGGGGCTTCCTGGTGGCGCGCGCGAGCGGCGCCGAGAGCGTGCTGGAGCCAGCGCTCGGCGCCTGCATCGCGCTGGTGCTCTTGGCGCTCACCTTGGCGGTGAGCACGCCGCTCGGCGTGCTCATCTCCGTGGGGCTGGCGCCGGTCGCGTTCCTACTCGCGTGCGTCGGCGCCTGGTTCGGCGTGGGTGGGGAGTGAGGCTCAGAACACCTGCGCGGTGCAGGTGTAGTCAGATAATCTGCTGAAATCCGTGACGCAGATGTCGGCAGCACGAGCGCCGACCCATTTCAAGGACGCGGAGCACGTGACCGTCAATCGCCGGAGCCGAGGTGTCGGCAGCACGCCGACCCATTTCAAGGGGAGGAGGGGGTTTGCCTGCACCGCGCCGGGGCGCACCGCGCAACGGCTCGTGCGCCGTAAGTCCCTGAGATCGCGACGGAAAACAGGTTTGCTGTCCTCCGCCATGGCGCGAGACTCAAGAACGCGAGTCGTGTCGCCGCGCCCAATGCGCCAGTATGCATGGGCACAGGTTGACCCTGTCGAGCACGCGTGAGAACCTGCCACGATGACCTCAAGGACGTTGCTCTGGTTCGGCTTTGGGCTGGCTTGCTTCGCGTGCGCGGCCGAAACCACTGAAAGCTCCCCCAAAGCCAGCTCAGCTGAGGGGCACCACGCTGAGGCGCATCACCACGTGGAGCGCGGCAAGCTCGCCGCTCACGACGAGAAGGAGGAGCGGGGGAGCTGTGGCTGGGCGAGCAACGCACCGCCGGGCCCGGCGTTCGACTCAGGCGTAGAGCCTCGCATCGATCGAGGCGACCTCATCCTCATGTTGGAGGACGCTGAGGTCATCACGTCCACCCCCGAGCTCAAGGTGAGCTTCCTACAGCGAGAGAGCCTCGAGCTACATGAGCTGGGCACCTCAGGTTCCGTGATCGAGCGCGAGGTTCGGATCCAGCTGGATTCATTCCTGGAGCGCGAAGGCGACATCGCCACGCTGTCGGTGTACCTCGGCGTGGGGAACCTCGCGACTTGGAGCGACACATTCCAAGTCGCCTATCGGCGGTCCGGCTGGGAGATACTGCCCTACGACCCTAGCGCGACGGTCCGCGTGTCGGCGTTGACCGAAGGCACCAGCGGCGAGTTCCCTTGGGATCCCGACACACGCGCCTTGGATTTCTCCGGGAGGACGCACGAGGACCTGATCGAGGCAGCCAAGGCCGGCATCACGCTGCAACCGTCGGAGCCTCGCTCTGAGATGCAAAGCCCGAGGGCGCTCACCACCTTGTGCTTCAAGCAGCACGTTCAACAGGTGGGTGCCGGAGTCGGCGAGGACCTCTTCGACTCGGACAGCGCACACCACCGCTCAGCTGGCATGTGGATCGTCGTTGGCAGCGCCTTCAGTGGCATACTCGATGCCAACGGATGCACCCCACCGCTGAACATGTCAGCCGGGTTCAAGACCATATCGGCGCTCCCCCTGTACCAGGTCAACGGCCGAACGGTCTTGACCAGGAGTTGGGGTGCATCATCGTCGCCGTGGCTTTCATTCAATATACTTTTTTATCCGAGTGGAGGAACAGTCGAGTACACCTTCTCGCCAGCGCCCTACTACCCTCACTTCAACACCGGTCTCTTCGCCATCAGTGGACTACGGCGGTGGCCAGGGAACGATGCTTACCTGTACATGTTCTGGGTAGAATCTGATCACAATCGCTACCGTTCGTGGGATACGGGGGACCTCGAGATCCGCGACTACGACAACAAGACGATGGTCAACCACGAGCTCGGCCATGCGTTCTTCGACCGCAACACATCAGCCGACTTCATGTCCAATGACTTCATTATTGCGGACCCTCCGCCATGCGACAAGGGTGGTAACAAAGGGCATGATATCGATAGCACCGAGCACGCCCAGGCCACGTTCAGCGAGGCGGCCGCGACATACTACGCCGCCGTCTCATGGAACTTTCGGGATCTCAATGGAGACTGCTGGCTGTATCACCACGACTACACGGGCGGGGTCAACTGTGATGGCGGACAGACATTGCTCCCACTGGCCTTCATGGAGAACAAGTGCTCCGTCTGGTCAGGGCGAGGGGTTGAGATCGACTGGCTCAGGGCGCTATGGAATATCCGCACCAGCGGGGCCATGCCCGCCGACGACGCCATACTGAGCTGGATTGACGCAGCCCCGTCCGCTTACACGCTGTCGAATACCTACAGCAACCTCGACGCGGCAGCCAACCTGGTAGGCGGTTCAATCAACACGAACTGGGACAGCACCAAGATCACGAACGGACTGAACCCATGATGCGCACGACGATTATCCTAGGGAAGCGAGCCCGCGTATCTAAGCGATGGTTCCTTGGGCTCGCCTGGCTTGCCCTCGCCTGCGACGGCTCCACAGCGGGTGGCAACGTTGCGCCGGATGCGGCGTCCGATAGTGCGACTGGACTCCATGACGGTTCAGCAGACGCTTCCGATAGCTCAACAGACGCTCCCGACAGCTCAACCGTTACCTGCGGCGCCATCGTGATGTATGACCCCGACAACAGGGTCGCCTCTGCCACACCCACCACGCTCGTCGCCTGCTACATGGAAAGCGGGGCCACGACCCGAATCGATCTGAATGGAAGTCCCATCTCAGATAGGCACGCCGATGACTGCGAGCCAGCGCCAGGAAGGTGCCAACACCGCTGCCGCTCGGACGCTGACTGTGAGGCAGGCGCGCTCTGCACCGGCGTGGCAAACGTGCACTGGAACGGTGAAATGGCTGTCGGGTGGTCACGACTGGGCAATGAGTGCCTCAAAGCCGAGTGCACTTCCTCCGCCGACTGCGGGGGCCACGCCTGCGGGGTGAGCCACCACGCGTGCGGCGAGATTGATGGCTATTATTGTCGCTCAGAACAGGACGAGTGCCAATCAGACCTCGACTGTGGCGATAACCCCCGGCAGTGGACCTGCCGCCACATGGATGGGCGCTTCCGCTGCGACCGCATCGGTGGGTGTAACTGAGGACGACGTCCGGGGGCGTGTTGAGCGGCGCCTCTAGTCCCCGCTCTAGGTCCATGTAGACTGAAGCCATGAAGCACCGAACAGCGATGAACTCCAAACAGTGGCTCCTCGGGCTTGCCTGGCTTGCCCTCGCCTGCGATGGCTCCACAGCGGGTGGCAACGTTGCGCCGGATGCGGCGTTCGATAGTGCGACTGGACTCCATGACGGCTCGGCGGACGCTTCCGACGGCTCGGCGAACGCTTCTGACAGTTCGGCGGACGCGCCTGACGGCTCGACCGTCACCTGTGGCGTCACCGTGATGTACGACCCCAACGACGAGTTCGCCTCCGCGACACCCACGACGCTCGTCGCCTGCCACACGGAGAGCGGGGCCGCGGTCCGAATCGACCTGAATGGAAGTCCTATCTCAGATAGGCCCCCTGAAGACTGCAAGCCAGGGCCTGGGGGCGCCACCTGCGATCATCGCTGTCACTCTGACGCTGACTGTGGGGCAGGTGCGCTCTGCACCGGCGTGGTTAGCGTACATCGGTACGGTGAGGTGTCGGCAGGGCGGTCGCGCCGAGGCAACGAGTGCCTGAGAGCAGAGTGCACCTCTTCTGCGGACTGCGGGGACCATGCCTGCGGGGTGAGCCACCACGCGTGCGGCGAGATCGATGGCTATTATTGCCGCTCAGAACAGGACGAGTGCCAATCAGATCTCGACTGTGGTGATGATCCACGGAGGAACTGCCGCTACATGGATGGGCGCTTCCGTTGCGACTTGATCCGAGGGTGCAACTGAGGCGTCCGGGCGCGCTGAGCGGCGACGCAACGTCCGTCGTTAGGGCTACCAATCAAGTCACGCGGGCGCGACGCTTGCGGAGGCGAAGCAACGTCAGCGCCACGCAAGCGGCGGCGCCGAGCGCGAGCGCATCGGGTGAGCTTGACGGGCGCCGCGGCGCGACGGTCGCGCCGCAGCCGTACGTGGGGCCACACACGCTGCCACCCGCGTTCGGGTCGAGCCCCTCGCGCAGCGCGGCGACGTCGGTGACGCCGTCACCGTCGGAGTCGACGCCCGCTTGCTCCAGGCGGTCGAGCGCCTCCCGCAGCATCCCTGGCTTCTTCGCCTCCAAGAGGCCGATCTCCATCATCGCCTCGCCGAAGGCGCGCCCGCCGTCCTCCACGTACACCGTGCCGAGGCCGCCATTTTGGTCAGCGTGACAGATGGTGCACGGCGGCGGGCAGCTCATCCCCAACGCCTCCTGGAGCGCGCCGGGGTAGCTGGCGCTCGCCGCCGCGAGGCTCGTGAACGTCAACGCCAAGAGCCCGCTCATCGCTCCCAGCCAGCTGCTCAGTGCTCTCATGGTGACCTCACAGGTAAGCGTGGAGCTGCGTCAAGATCTGCGCCTCGGCGCCCTGTCGCAGCAGGCCGTCCACCCGCATATCCAGGTGGGGAAGGAAGTGCCAGATGACCGAGAGCCAGCCGCCCAAGCTCGCGTCTCGCCCCTCATCCCCGCTGCTGAGAAGCTCGCCGGTGGCGCCCAAGTGCAGCCCCTGGATGAGCTCGTAGTCCGCCTGGATGAAGCCGGTGTAGCCCAGATCCCGACGGCTCCGGTGCAGCAGATCCAGCTCGGCCAAGAGCACCAGCTCCCGGGTGACCCCAGCGCGCGCGAACACTCCGTGCGCGCCGCGCGTGGTCTCCTCCGCGACGTTCGTCAGCCTATCTGCCTTGGCGTGGGTGACGAGGCTGCTCACGCCCAGCGCCAGCTTCGGCGTCGCGAAATACTCCGCGAAGCCGGAGTAGCCGCGCTCCCGGAAGTCGTCGGGGTTGACCTGGTAGTTACCGGCGATGGCCATCAGCTCACCGCGCAGCGCTCCCGTCGTGAAGGCGACGGCGAGGCCATGCTGCTGGTCAGATTCACGATCTGTCTGCGTCGCCTCGCGCGTCCACAGCACGTGCTCCGGCACCCGCACGCCGAACGGCAGGTTCAGGCGCCCGGCGCGGATCAGCACCCCGGGGCTGACGTCGTAGCCGAGGTAATGGGTGCGGGAGATGAGGTTCATCTCCTCGCCCTGGTTCGTCGTCACCTGCGCGGCGCGGATGTGCGGTGAGCCCGCCTTCGCGCGCGCCACACCCAGGCTACCCCCAGCGCGCAGCGCGCCGACCTTCAGCTCACCGTAAGCATCCAGCTGCATCGGGAAGGCGGAGAAGTCACGGGTGGCTGGCTCCGTGACGGAGAGCACCCGGAGGCTGCCCCCCAACAGCAGCCGCGAGCCACCGCCGAGCACCGGATCATCCGGCGCGATGAGCCCCCACAAGAACCCGGCGCTCCGCGGGGTGCCCTCCTTCGGCTCGCCGTACTGCATGTCGAGCAGGCGCGCGCTCTCCATCCGCCCGCGCAGCGTGAGCGTCTCCCCGCCCGAAGGATCCGCGTGGCAATTCGAGCAGTTACCCTGACCATGCCGGATCATCCAGCTGTAAGCCTGGGCGTCCGCCGCGCTGACGAGGACGAACAGCGCGCTGCCGAGCGCCGCGAACAGCGGCCACAGCGCGCGCAGCCGGGCGCGCGGGCGCTCGTTGAACGAGCGAGCGCGAGGCGATCGAGCGACGCAGTCCATCGGTCATGGCGTTTCGCAGGGCGCGCGCGCCTCGTCAATCGCGTTCCGGAGCACCCGCCACGGTGACGCGCGCGATGACACCGAGTGAGATGCCAAACCCCCAAAACCCAAGCACGCTGCGGATCCGGCGCCTTGACCTTGCGCTACCGAGCGCAGGAAGCGCTGGCCGAACAGCGTCACGAGCTCGACTGGGGCTCGCCCGCGCCCCGCTCGTAGCGCACCAGGGTGCGCTCGAAGCCGGTGAGGGGCCAGGTGTAGCGCTCGGTACGCGCCAATTGCCAGCCTTCCTGACTAGGAGCCGGTTCGCGCGCGAGCAGCACCCACACCACGCGCCGCGCGAGGCGCGCGCCCTCCGCGAGCCACAGCGGGGGCGGCAAGGTGGCGCGAGCCAAGGCGACGTCCACGCTTTGGTCAGGTAAAATGTCCGATCGCGTCCGCCGCACGCTCACCCGTTCGAGCCCTGAACGACCGATCACCGTGCGCAGGAAGGCGACCCGCTTGTCGCGCGGCTCCACCAGCTCCAGCACCCGCTTGGGGCGCAGCAGCGCCAGGGTGAGACCAGGCGCTCCCCCACCGCTGCCGACGTCGAGCCACTTGCCGCCCAGGTCGTCGCCGAGGCGCGTGAGCCAGAGCGCGTCCGCTAGGTAGAGATCGACCAGCTCATCGGTGTCACGCGCCGCCGTCAGGTTGTGGCGCCGGTTCCAGATCACGACCTGGTCGAGGAAGTCCGCCAAGCGCGCTCGGAGCTCGGAGTCCATCGGCAGCCCCGCTGCCTCGAACTGAGCCGAGAGCCGGCTCGCCCAACCCGCGCCGAGTGGTTCCAGGCTCACGCTACGCGGCCCCCATGGCCCCGCGTGGCCTCGCTGAGCGCCCGGCGCGAGCCACCACGCACCTCGCGCGCGCTGGATGCGCAGAAAAATACGGCGCGGCGCCAGCGCTGAAGTAACAAGCTCGTCGTGGTCACCGAGCGCATCTTCGACCTCGCCGCGCGCGCCTGGCAAGCGAGCGATGTCCAGTTCACCGAAATGCCCGGCGGCGCCTCCACGCGCCGCTTCTTCCGCGTCAGCGCGGGGGAGCACTCGGGCGTCGCGATGTTCGTCCCGGATGCCACTCGGCCTGACGAGATCGCGAAGACGAGCGAGGCCGGGCGGCGCTGGCCCTTCCTGGAGGTGCGCGAGCTGCTCGAGGCGCGCGGGGTGAACGTGCCGCGGCTCCTCGCGGAGGACTGCGACCACGGCTTCATCTTGGTGGAAGATCTCGGTGACGAGACCCTCGCGCGCTACCTCGAGAGGACACCCGACGCGAAGGCCGCCATCTATCGCCGCGCCGTGCTCGACCTGGCCGCGGCGCAGCGGGCGCTCGATCCTTCGCAGCAGGGCGCGCTGCCTCAGGACAGCATCGTGCGGGCGCGCGCCTTCGACTTCGACCTGCTGAAGTGGGAGGTCGATCACTTCGTCGAGTGGGGGATGGACGCCCGCTGTCTGCCGCTCAGCCTGGAAGATCGCGCGGCGTTCGAGCGCGCTGCGGTGTACCTGGCGCGGGAGATCGAGCGCTGGCCACGCGCCTTCGTGCACCGCGACTACCAGAGCCGTAACCTGATGGTTCGCCACGTGGAAAAGGAGCCACAGCTGGTGTGGATCGACTTCCAAGACGCGCTGCTCGGCCCCCGAGTTTATGACCTGGTGGCGCTCTTGAACGACAGTTATCAGTCCTTCAGCCGTGAGTTCGTGGAGCAGCGGCTCGCGGAGTACAGCGAAGCGCTCGGCCTCGGGGAGGAGGACCGAGCGCGCGTGGTGTGGGAGTTCGACTTCGTCACCGTGCAGCGCAAGCTGAAGGACGCCGGGCGCTTCGTCTACATCGACCGCGTGCGGGGCAACCCGGACTACTTGGGCTTCGTGGAGCCCACCATCGACAAAGCGCTGAGCAGCCTCGCGCGCCTCACGGAGGACCCCGAGCTGAGCGCGCTGGAGCGCACCCTGCGGCGCGTCACGGGGCGGTGACGGTAGGCCACTCAGCAGAGCGCCAGCCACTCGTAGCGCCACGTCGCGTCCATGAAGCGCAGCTGGGAGCCCTCCGGGAGCCGCCCGCGGTGCCAGCTCCCATCCTCGAGCCGCTCGAGCAAGTCGCTGAGCTCCCTCACCGACAGGATGATGTACTGACGATGTGTCCCGGTGGCGGTGCCGATGATGTGAGCGCGCTCACCGAGCGCCGCCTCGAGCAAACCCTCCAGCGCCTGACGCGCGCGCGCTGCCTCCTGCAGCGGCAACCCGGTCGGCAGCTCCAGGTAGCAGAAGCGCTCGCCGAGCCGCGAGAACCGCGCGGAGCTCACCGGCAGACCCTCGAGGAAGCACTTCACCAGCTCTGGGCAAGCGGTCGAGGCCATCAGCACGTCGGCCATCGGCAGCTCACCGGACAATGCCTCCCCCAGCTCGGCGGGGGACGCCTCGAGCAGCGTCCAGTCCTCGCGCTCCCCGCGGTGAGGCGCCGTGGGCAGGCCCTCGCGCAGCCCCTCGCGGGCGCGCTCCACCAGCCCGCCGAGCTCACCCAGCGGCGCCCCTTCAGCCGCGCTGGAGCCCAGCATCATCAGTGATGCTGCCTTTCTACCGGGCGCCACCCCGATGTTCCCCACCCACTCGTCGAGCACGCGCTCACCGAGCGCCGACTCGGCGTAGACGATGGCGGCGTCCAGGGCGCGCTCGTCATCGTGGCCACCGCAGCCCGGCACGCTGAAGGCCAGCTCGAGCAAGTGACCGCGCACGAAGCCCACCCGCACCCGCGTCGCGCTGAAGTCAGTACCCCAGACTTCAATCGCGCGCGCCAACGCGCGCTGGTGCCCCAGCGCCGGCAGGTGCGAGACCACGCTGAGCCCAGGGCCGCTCACCAGCGCGCTCAGGCGTTCGATCAGCGGGTAGAGCCCGCGATCCCCGCAGGCGCGCACCACCAGCTGGCACAGGCTGGCGTCCGCTGCCAGCCACTCCCAGTCGAGCGCCGGGTGCACTGCGGCGAGCGCCTGCTGGATCACCTCGTCATCCCGCGAGGCGCGCGCCACCTCGGCGAACGCGCGCATCGCGCGCTCCAGCTCGCCCACCGTGCGCAGCTCGGCCTCCCGCGCGTCGTCCTCACGCGACGCGCGCCACCCCTCGATCAACGCGCGGAGCTTGGTGGGCGCGTCAGGAGCTGGGATGGGGGAGAACGAGAGACGCATGGAGGCTCCAAGCACCCCGCGAGCGAGCGCACCCGGGTCCCGCGAGGGCGCCCGACGCGCTGGAGTCTAGCAAGCTCAGCCCCCCTTGCTTGGCCCGAGCGCGAGCCGTAGGGTGCCCGGCCCCGATGGACCCCGACGCCGTCACCGCTAGCCCCCACCTTCAGGCGACGCCGCCCCGCGTGCGCCTCACGCGGAGCGGCCTCGTGCTCGGCCCCGGCGACAACCCGCGGCTCCCGCGCCCGGAGGGCTCCCTCGTCCCGCTGATCGCTGGCTCGGTGCACTACTTCCGCATGGCCCCCGAGACCTGGGCGCCGGCGCTCCAGGCCATCCGCACCCTCGGCTGCCACTTGGTGGATGTCTACATCCCGTGGAGCGTCCACGAGCTGCGCCGCGGTCAGCTCGACTTCGGCCGCGTGGATCCGCGGCTCGACTTGGCGCGCTTCCTGCGCCTGGCCGAGGAGATCGGGCTCTTTGCCATCGCGCGCCCGGGGCCGCACATCAACGCCGAGCTCACCTACTTCGGGATACCCAAGCGAGTCATCTGGGACACTGACTGTCAGGCGCGCTCACCCTCTGGGGAGCCCGTGGCGCTGCCGATGCTGCCGCTCAGCTTCCCGGTGCCGAGCTACGCCAGCCAGGCGTTCCGCGAGGAGGCGCGCGAGTGGCTGCGCGCGGTGACACCCGAGCTGAGCCCGCTGTGCTGGCCGAGCGGCCCGGTGGTGATGGTCCAGGTGGACAACGAGGCCTCGTTCTACTTCCGCGACGGCGTCTATGATCAGGACTACCACCCGGACGCCGTCGCCGCATACCGCGAGCACCTGCGGCGCGAGTATGGCAGCGACGAAGCGCTCAGGCGCGCGCACCTTGACGAGGCGCTCAGCCTGAGCACCCTCACGCCGCCCACCGCCCTCACCGCGGAGCACTGTGACGAGCTCACGCCCCACGTCGACTGGGCGCGGTTTCAAGAGGAGCTGCTCGGGAGCGCCGTCGGCGGCTTCGCGGCGCTGCTACGGGAAGCGGGCCTCCCTGGGGTGCCGCTCTCGCACAACCTCCCGCCGGCGGATCTGGCGACGCCGCTCGACCCCGCGCGGCTGCTCCAAGAGATCGACTTGGTGGGCGCGGATTACTACCACCACGCCACCCCCGAGCAGCTGCGCGCCATCGCCTACCGCACCAGCGCCTTGGCGGCGCTGACGGATGAACGTCAGCTTCCCTGCTTTGCAGCGGAGCTGGGCGTCGGCTTCCCGCCATTCGCGCCGCCGCTCCGTCCTCGAGACAACGCCTTCGCAGCGCTCAGCGCGCTCGCGTACGGGCTGCGGGCGTTCAACCTCTACATGGCCGTGGATCGCGATCGCTGGATCGGCGCGCTCTTCACTCAGGAGGGCGACCCACGGCCCGAGGCCAGCTTCTGGCGGCGCCTGATCGACGCGCTCTCGCGGCTCCGCTTCAGGGAGCTCGAGCGCCGCGTGGAGGTGAGCATCGTGGTGCCGCGGAGCTTCCGTCGCCTGGCGCGGGTGCTGCACGCCTTCGGGCCCGTCAGTCAGACGCTGCTTCAGCTCACGGGGCGCGGGATCGACCAGGCGGTGTTGGAAGGTGGGGTGGACCGCGCGGGCAGCTCCATCGTCGCCGCCAGTGAGCTCATCGACCAGCTGTGGGACGCGCTGGAGGCGCGCGGGGTGGCGACGGAGCTCATCAGCGACGAGCAGCTCGACCGCGCGCTCGAGCGTTCCCGCTGGGTGGTGGTGGTGTGCTCGGGCGCGCTGGAGCCCGCGCTCGCCGAGCGCGCTCGCGCAGCGTACGCGAGCGGCAAGGCCGTGAGCGTGGGGCCCTTCCTCCCGACGCGCGACGAGCGCATGCGCGGCGCGGCGCACCCCATCCCGAGCGGTGGGGTGGTGCCGTGGCAGCTCTCGAGCGCTCGCGTGGCGGAGCAGGTCACCGAGCTCACAGAGGCGCTGAGTCTGACGCGAGCGCCCATCGACGCGCCGCTGCGCCTCACGCTGCACAGCGACCAGGCGGGCGTGCCGCGAGTCGCTTTCGTCATCAATCCGTCGCACGAAGCGGCGCGCGGGGTGCTCCGGCCAGGCTCCGCGGTGGCGGCGAAAGACGCGCTGGATGGCGCGCCCATCGAGGTGAGCTCCGGGGAGATCGCGCTCACGGTGCCCGCTTCTAGCGTACGCGTAGTGGAGCTTCTGCACGAAGCGTAGTAAAGCGCCGCCCCCATGTTGCTCGAGATCAACCCAACCCACCCCGAGCCCCGGAAGATCCGCCGCGCGGTGGACACCTTGGAGGCCGGCGGCATCATCGGCTACCCGACGGACACCGTGTATGGCCTCGGCTGCGATCTCTTCAACAAGAAGGCGATCGATCGCCTGCACCAAGCCAAGGCCATGCCCAAGGACAAGCGGCTCGCCTTCGTCTGCCCCGATCTGAGCGAGGCGGCGAAATACGTCGTGATGGATGACTACGCCTACCGCATCCTGAAGAAGTACCTGCCAGGGCCCTACTGCTTCATCTTGGAGGCCACGCGCGAGGTCCCGAAGATAGTCCAGACCAACCGCAAGACGGTCGGCGTGCGCATCCCGGACAACGCCATCGCGCAGGCGCTGACGCGCGAATTGGGGCGCCCCATCATCTCCACCACCGCCGCGCGTGAGGGTGAAGATCCTTCCCCCGATCCGCACGAGGTGGCGCTGGCCTTCCCTCAAGCGGAGCTGGTGCTCGACGGTGGCCCCGGCGGCCTCGACCCCACGTCGGTCATCGACCTGACCGGCAGTGAGCCCGTGGTGATCCGCGAAGGCGCGGGGGACGTCAGCCCGTTCACTTGAGGCGCGATGAGTCAGCTACGCTGATCTACTCCTCGACACGGCGCGCGGCGGCGATCAGTCCGCCAAGCTGACTTCGCCACTCGCTCAGGGTTTTGGGGGTTTGGCAGTGAGCCTGTCCAGCGCGAGATCTGTAGCGAACCGCAGGGACAGCCTTCAGGCTCCCTGAGGCTCAGGGGATGTCCACGTCGAGGTCGCTCGGGAGCCCTTGCTGCGCCTCCGCTGCGGCGGCGGCCTCCAGGAGCTGCTTACCGCGATCACCCAGCACCACTTGAGCGCCGCCCTGCATGCTCATCTGCTTGCTGGTGTCGGCGCTGTCGTGCATCACCACGGCGGTGGAGAGGTTGCTGATCCCCTCCGGGGCGGGCTTGCCCGCCTCGAGCAGGATCATCCCCTGCCCCTCGGAGCGGAACTGCACCATCACGGGGTTGAGGCCCGGCGGGATCCCTGGGCGACGGATGGAGCTGTCCGCCGCGTAGTACTTGGACTTCACCTCGAGCTCCACCACGGTGCTCGGGCCGCCGTCACCGGTGATCTTCTTCACCGTGACCATGCGGTAAGCCAGCGCGTCCGTCCCCTGGTGCGGGCCGCGACTCGAGGACATCCACACCGCGCCCTCCCCCACCGGCTTGTCAGGGAAGCTCACCTGACTGGCGACGACGTTCTCCGCGACGCTGCGCAGCAGATCCTCCAGATCGGCCGGCGCGCCCTTGGCGAGCTCCACCTCGAGCCCCAAAGCGCCGCCGCCCTCCGCGAGTAGATAGCGGATCTTACTGTTCTTCAGCTGGGCTAGCTGCTTCGGGAGATCTCCCCCAACCCCCGGCCCTGGCTGCACGTCAGTCGTCTGAATCAAAACCGGGAGCTCCGCCTTCCCCTCGGCGGGCTTCTGCACCTCGAACGACAGCTCGAACCTCACCTCGACCGGCGGCACCCGCGGGCCCGGTTGGAACGCGAGCACCACCGGCACCCGCTGCTTGGTGCCGGGCTTGGGCAGCAGGCTGCGCAAGGCGATCTTGGCGCCGCTCCCCTCACCCCCGAGCTCCACCTGAGGCATCGTGCCCTTCGCGATGCGGCCATCCGCGGCGCCCGGCGTGAACACCCCAGAGGCAGGCGGGCCATCCTGAGCGGCGGTCGGCGCGGCCGAGGCGACCGCCATCGCGCGCGCGACGTTCGGATCCACCGCGGGCTTCACCGGGCCCGCGTCCACCTCGGACGCAGGCACCGTCTTCGTCTGATCCTCCTCACACCCGAGGGTGGGACCGAGGAGCAACAGGGCCAGGATCGAGGTCTGTAGGCGCGTCATGAGCGGCTTTTCTACCCGCTCGCTCGGGGCTGTCCAGCGCTATGGACCGCGCGGCACGCAGCACCGCTCTAGAACTCGGGCAACGGTGGCAGCAAGAGGGCGGCGTCCGGCTCGGGCAGCACCCCCGCGTCGCGACCACTCGGAGGCGTCGACTCGACGCTCTCGCTGGCTTCGACCGGATCGGGCCGCTCCGCGAGCACCGGCGCGCCCGCGTCCTCTTCCGAGGGCTCGGCGCCCGCGTCCTCGGGCGCGCCCGCGTCGAGCTCCGCGGTCTCCGTCGGGATCGTGCCCTCCAAGAACTCCTCCTCGAAGGCGTCCGTTTGCCCCACGTAGGCGAGCTTGCCGGTGGCTGGGTCGATGTTGACCAGCGTGATCCCCGAAGGCCGCGCGAAGCCCGTCTTCGGGCGCCCCTCGTGCGCCGCCTTCATGAAGCTCACCCACGCGGGTAGTGAGCTCACCGCCCCTTGCTCGCCCCACCCGAGCGGCGCGTTGTCGTCGTACCCGGTCCACACCGCGGCCACCAGCTCCGTGGAGTAGCCGGCGAACCACGCGTCGCGCGCCTGGTTCGAGGTGCCCGTCTTCCCCGCCACCGAGCGCCCGAGCGCGAGCGCGCGGCGCCCCGTGCCCTCCTTCACCACGCTCGTCATCAGGCTGGTGATCAGGTAGGCCTCCGCCGGGTCCATCACGCGCCGCTTCGGTGGCGCAGGCGGCAGCGGCAGCTTGTTTCCGCTCGGATCCACGATCTCCGTCACCACGCTCCACGGCGCGAGCTCACCGCCGCTCGCAAAGGTCGCGTAGGCGTTGCAGAGCTCCACCGGCGTCACCTCGTAGGCGCCGAGCGCCGCCGACAAATCCGGCTTCACCTCCGACTGAATCCCCACCGCCTTCGCCCACTCCACCACGTTCACCGGGCCCACTTGGCGGAACACCTGGTGCGCGGCGTCGTTGTCGCTCTGCGCCAGCGCGGCGCGGAGCAAAATACTGCGCCCCTCGGGGTGCGCCTTGCTCGCCGGGAAGGTCAGCTGAGTTGCCGGTGTCATCCGCCGCGAGTGCAGCGCGTAGCTGTACACGAAGGGCTTGAACGCCGAGGCTGGCTGGCGCAGGGCGCGCGTCGCGCGATCCAAGCCGCCGAGCACCGCCTCATAACCACCCACCAGCGCCACCACCTGACGCGACTTCGGGTCAATCGCCACCAACGCCGACTGCGGGCCCAGCTCGAGCCGTAAGGCGGCTTTACCACCTGCCTCTGGCTCGGCGACGAGCCGCACCCGGAGCAGCGCGCCCACCTGCGTGAAGCCGCTCGGCGGCAGGCGCTGATGATTGAAGCGCTGCTCGCGATCCAGCTGGACCTCACCGAGCACGTCGCCTACCTGCACCTCCACCGTGCGCGCGGCGTCGTTCACCTTCTTCACCACGCCGGTGTAAATCCGGTTCGGCTTGGGCTCGCCTTGGAACGGCTCGCCCCACAGCCGCCGCTTGTTCAAGGTGTAGGGCGGCGCGAGCTTCTGACGCTTCATGTACGCGTCCAGGCTCTCGCGCACCGCCTGCCTCGCCGCGAGCTGGAGCTTGGGGTCGATGCTGGTCTTCACGGTGTAGCCGCCGCGGCGCGCCCGCGCGCCCGCCACCTGCGAGAGCACCTGCGTCACCTGCGCCACCACCTCGGGCGCGAGCTCACTGTCGGCGTCCGCGCTCGAGGCGATGTGGAGCGGCGCCTTCAGCGCGTCGTCGTGCAAGTCTTGAGTGATGAAGCGCTTGGCCAGCATCTGCCCCAGCACGTAGCGGCGCCGGTCGGCGTTCTTCTCGGGGCCGCGGCGCGGTGAGTAGCGCTCCGGGGAGGCGACGAGGCCCGCCAGCGCCACGGCCTCCGTCAGGTTCAGCTCCTGAGTCGGCTTGCCGAAGTAAAAGCGCGCCGCCTCCTCCACGCCGTAGCGGCCGTGCCCCAGGTAGATGTGGTTCAGGTACAGCGAGAAGATCTCGTCCTTGGAGAGGTGCTGCTCCAGGCGCCGCGCGAGGATCGTCTCGCGCATCTTGCGCTCGTAGGACCGAGTGGAGTCGAGCAGCAGGTTCTTGATCACCTGCTGGGTGATGGTGCTGCCGCCTTGCACCGTCTTCCCGGCGCGTAGGTTCGCCGCCAGGGCGCGCAGCATCCCCAGGTAGTTCAGCCCCTCGTGCTCGTAGAAATGCGCGTCCTCCGCCGCCAAGAACGCGAGCTTCACGTGATCGGGCACGCGAGTGAGCGGGATCACGGTGCGCCGCTCGGTGAACAAGCTCGCCAGCTCGGTGCCGTCCTTCGCGAGGATCTTGGTGACCTGCGGCGGATCGTAGCCCTTCCGAAGGTCAGCCACGCTGGGCAAATCACGGGAGTAATACTCCACCGAGCCTATCACCCCCAGCACTCCCAGCGCGGCGCACAGGATCCCGAACACCACCGCGCGCTTGAACCAGCGTAGCACCCTACCCTCACCCTTCTTATCGTTCGGTGGCCTGCCCGCAGGCGGCGCGCCGCCGCGAGCGCGGAGCAGCTGACTCGCCAAGATGGGCGCCGCGTGCTCCGCGCGCGCCGGCCGCACCGCAGGCGGCGCCTCACGCACCGCAGGCCGCGATGACGTCTCCTCCGCGTGAACCGGCCGCGCCTCACGCACCGCAGGCCGCGATGACGCCCGAGGTGCTGCGGCGTCAGGCGGCGGCGCCTGCGACGCAGGTCGCGGAAACATTTCCACGCGGATAGTATCGTGACTCGGCGCCAGCTCACTCCGCACCGTGTCCCGCGGCACACTTCCGCTCGGCGCCAGCTCACTGCGCACGGTATCGCGGGGCGCGCTCGGCGCCAGCTCACTCTGCACCGTGTCCCGCGGCACACCTCCGCTCGGCGCCAGCTCGCTGCGCACGGTATCGCGGGGCGCGCTCGGCGCCAGCTCACTCTGCACCGTGTCCCGCGGCACACCCGCGCTCGGCTCGTCCGCCCAGGGGAGCCGTTGATCGAGCTGTGTCAAGAGCGCGTCTTGCTCAGTCGCGCCTCGCTCGGCGGCGCCGCCCGGCTCGGCGCTCGAGCCCCGCTCAGTCGCTGCGGCGGGCAGCTCAGGATCCGAAGGGGTGCGGCTCACGCGGGGTGTCCTAGCACGACCCACGGATGGGCGTTCACCGCGCTCGAACCGACAACTAGCTCGCGAGCAGCGCCATGGCCACCACCGCGATCACCACGCCGACCGCCACGCAGCCGACCGCCACGGCGATCAACAAACCCCGGCTGACGCCCCCCTTCACCAGCGCCGGCGCTTGCTGCGCCGCGCCGAGCGGCTGCGGCGACGCCATGGGCTGTGACCCCAGGGGCACGCCTCCGGGGACCGAGTGCGGCGCCATGGACTGCGCACCTGACGATGCCAGCGGCGGCACGCTGCCAGAAGGGACACCCTGCCCAAACGCCGCCAAGGCCTCGGCGAATTCCTGCGCCGTCTGGAAGCGATCCGCCGGCTTCTTCGCGAGCGCCTTCTCCAGCGCGGCCCCGAGCCCGGGAGCGAACGTCAGCCCCGGGACGCGATCACTCAGGGGGATGGGCGGCGTGGTCACGTGCTTCTGGATGTACTCCATCGGCGTCTTCGCGGAGAACGGCAGCTTACCCGTCAGGGCTTCGTACAAAATCACCGCGAGCGAGTAGATGTCGCTGCGCGCGTCCAGCGTCTGCCCCTGCGCCTGCTCCGGGCTCATGAACTCGGGCGTGCCGAACACCATGCCCTCCTGCGTCAAGATCAGCGAGCCGGGGCGCATCTGACGCTCGGTGACCTTGGCGAGGCCGAAGTCGAGCACCTTGGGGAACTCCTTCAGCCCCCCTTGATTGCAAATGAAGATGTTCTCCGGCTTGAGGTCGCGATGCACGATCCCCATGTCGTGCGCCTCTTGGAGCGCGCCGCACACCTGAATCAAAATCGGGATCGCGCGCTCCGCGCTCATGGGGCCGCCGCGCCGCACCGTCTGGTTCAGGTTCTTGCCCTCGAGGTACTCCATCACGATGTAGAGGGAGCCGTCGTCCTCCAGCTCACCGTACATGAACACCTTCACGGTGTTCGGGTGGGTCAGCTGGCTCATGGCGCGCGCTTCCCTGCGGAAACGCGAGGTCAAGTCCTTCCTGCCCGCGAGCTTCGGGTGGAGGATCTTGATCGCCACCATCCGGTTCATTTCGGGCTGCGAGGCCTTGTAGACGGACCCCATCCCCCCGGTCCCAATCCGCTGCAGGACCTTGAACTGACCGCCGAGGATCTCCCGGCCAATGAACGGATCGGTGTCCGACATGCGACCGCCATCTCTACCAGTGTTTGCGCCTCGACACGAGCAAACACCACGGAGGATCGGGGTTTGGGGGTTCGGAAGCCCTGCGCGTCTCCGCGCCTGCCACGTCGGCACCCAAGCCCGCCGCGAGGCTCGCCACCCCAAGGTGCCACCCGCGCAGCCGCGCCAGCACCGCAGCCCAGCACCGCAGCCCAGCACCACAGCGCCGAGCACCTCACGCCACGAGCCGCCTTCACGCCCGAGCCCTTCGAGGTTACGTCCGCCCGATGGATAGCGCCCTATCAACGGAGGGCCTGGGCAACCTAGCCCGTACGAGCCCGCTGCTCACCGCCGCTGGGTTCCGCCACGCCTTCTTCGCCCGCCGCGGCGGTGTATCCACGGGGAAATACGCTTCGCTCAACTTCTCGTCTGCGACGGGGGACAGTCAGGAGAACGTGCTCGAGAACCTGAGCCGCGCGGCGCGTGCCCTGGGGGTCGCGAGCGAGCGGGTGTATTTCCTCACCCAGGTCCACGGCGTCGAGGTCCACGAGGTCACCCGCGCGAGCGACCGCGAGCGCGTGCTGCATCGAGAGGGCGACGCGCTGGTGAGCCTGGACCCAGAGGTCGCCTGCGGCGTGCGCACCGCGGACTGCGTGCCGGTGCTGGTCGCCGATCGGGTGAGCGGCGGGGTCGCCGCGATCCACGCGGGGTGGCGCGGCGTGGCCGCGGGAGCCGTGGCGAGCGGCGTCGCGGCGCTCAGGCGCTTGGCAGGCGCCGAAGGGGAGCTGATCGCGGCCATCGGGCCCCACATCTCGGCGCGCGCGTTCGAGGTGTCGCCAGAGATCGCCGAGGAGCTGAGCCGCGCGGCGCCCGGTGTGGACGTGGTGACGCGCGCCGAGGCGCGGCCGCACGTGGACCTGCGGCGCATCGTGCGGCACCAGCTCCGCCAGCTCGGCCTCGCCGAGGGCGCGATCGACGACGTCCCCGGGTGCACCGTGCTGGAGCCGGGAGACTGGTTCAGCTTCCGCCGCGACGGCGCCGAGAGCGGCCGGCACCTGAGCGCCATCGTCGCGCGGTGACCCGCGCGGCGTATCTGCTCGCGCCAGCAAGACAGCGCACCTGACGCTGATCTCATCGGGCTCGCGGTAGGCGATAATCAAATTGACTGACGATTCCCTACAGAGCCCGCTCGAGGCGCCGCAGCACCTCCGCCAGGCGCTTGGCCCGCGCGGCCAAGCGCCGCGCCTCCGCCTCGGACAGCTCCCCCGCGCGCTGGAGATCCGCCGTGAGGTCGAGGCGCCCGTCGTCGAACGGCGCGAGCGCGCGCAGCGCGAGCTGAAACCCGGCGATGGTGCTCACCCCCTTACGCCCGCGGACCAGGCGCTCGAGCTGCTTGGCGCTGAGGTCCTCCTTCACGACCCGCCGCGCGAGCGCCCGCTGCTCCGCCGGGGGCAGGTGATCGATCTGCCGCAGGTGCGCGAAGCTCAACGGTGAGGTCTCGGGGGCGATGCCCAGCGCGCGCAGCACGCGGTACGCCGCGCGCGCCCGCACCAAGGTCACGTGGCTCAGGGCCAGCCCCTCACGCGCGGGCAGCTTCCGGATCGATTGATCGGCGAAGCACGTCTCGATCAGCTCACCACAGCGGTAAGCGTCCACGAGCGACAAGCCACGCCCCGCGCCCTCATAGGCCGCCGCCGGCCACTTCAGCTTGGTCTTCGCCATCGCCCTTCACCCGTGACGCCTTCGCGCGTCGTCAGTTCACCTGCCTCGAGCTCCGACATCACCGCCCCGCGCCTCCGGGGCCATCATATGTCGTCAGCTCATCTGACTCAATCCTCGGCATCGCCACCCCGCGCCCCACGTCGGCCCCCTTGGAGCACCCGGTGGACTCGCTCGAGTCGGGCAGCGACGCGCCCGGCGCGCTCCCGGAGCTCACGCCGCGTCGCTCCGTCGAGCTGCTCGGCGAGATCCCAGTCCGCCTCCAAGGCGTAGTCCCCGCGCTCGAACGGCCCGAGCCGGCGCATGGCGAGCTCGAAACCGAGCAGGCGCCTCGCGTTGTTCGACGGCCGCGGGAGCCCCGCGCGGAGCGCGCGGATCCTGAGCTCGAGGCGCTTGGCGGCGAGGCCGCGCTCGACCTCCTCCAGCAGCGCGCGTTGGTGCTTGCGCGGTAGTCCATCCAACTGACGAGCCGTCGCGAAGTTGAGGCAGGTGCTGCCCGGGTCCTCCCCCAAGTCACGCAGCACCCGGTACACCGCCAGGCAACGCCGCAAGGTGACGCGCGTCAGCGACAGCCCCTCGCTCTTCAAGATCTCCGGCATGGGCGTGGAGGGGAAGCGCTCCGCCGCCACCTTGCCGATCTCATAGGCGTCAGCCAGCTGGAGCTCACTCGGCGGCTGCCGCTTCGCGATCTCCGGCCAACGCAGTCCTGCTCTCGATGGCTTGGCCACGATCCGTCAGCCTAGTGGCCTCCGCACCGGATCTCAATTTGTGACGGGCGGCGGCTCTTAACCCTCGATTATCATATGGGTTTTCCGTTTTCGCGCCGGCGCCGGGATGGGCGACGCGGCGCGGCGCCGAGCGCTCGAAGGGCCGAGGCTCACACGGCCTCCGCGACGCCTGTGGCACCGCCGGCTGCCGCCCCAGCTCTACCAACCCCCAAAAATCCCAGCACCTCTTCAGCACCAAGAGCACCGACCCATTCGCGCTCCGGTGCGAGGGCCACGAGCGCCCGCGCTTCACCCTGAGCGGCGACCGTCGATCGCGCCGCCGCCCACGCCGAGGATCCCTCGTTCGCGCTCAGGTCAGCGCTACTGACGTGCTCTGCTAGTGACGTGAGCCGCGCCGCGCCCGACGGAGCGCCCACGCCACCCCGAGCAGCGAGAGCCAACCGAGCGGCGAAGCGCCTCCCCGCGCTGCCCCCACCGAGCAACCCGAATCGTCACCCGAGCTGCCGTTCGACTTCGGCGCAGCGCCCGCGGCGCCCGCGATGCCGCCGACCCCTGCCGCGCCGCCCGTGCCCGCTGCGCCACCCTGGCCCGCGGCACCGGATGAGCCCGCCACGCCTGCTGCACCGGCCGCGCCCGCCGCGCCCCCCGTGGACGGCGCTCCACCCGTGCCACCCACGCCTGGCGGCTCCTCGCAGACGGCGCACACATCGGCGCACGAGGTAGCGCACGTGCAACCGAGCAAGGTGCGGTACGCCGCCTCACCGCTCGGCGCGTCCGCGACGCAGGCCTCACGGCAGGCGTCGTCATCAGGCAGGCAAGCTGACGCACAGCGCGCGATGTCGAGGCAAGCGCCGCTGCGCGCGCAGTCCTGCATCCGAAGCCGACACTGGTGCACCTGACACCCGAAGCAGCTGCCGTCGTCAGGCACTGGATCGCACAGCGGCGTCTCCACCCGCTCGCCGTAGATCTCGAAGCCGCTCTCCACGCACAGCGAGCCGGCGGGGCAGGCGGAGCCCGACGGGGTGCACATCTCGGTGCAGAGCCCGTTCGGATTGCAGACGTGCCCCAGGCACTCCCAGCCCGAGCTGCAAGCCTCCCCCGTGGCGCGCGTCTTGGTGGGCACCGCTGGCGTTCCCTCATTCACGAGCGGGTGACCCGCGGCGGCGAAGGCCTGATGGATCAGCGCGGTGTGCCCCGCTAGCGCCGTGCTGATGAGCGGACCCACGTCGCAGTCACCCACGCGCGAGGAGATGCCGAGCACCGCGCCCGAGGTGGCGTGGAAGGCGGGCCCGCCGGAGTCACCCGAGCACCCCGACACGCTGAGCTGCAGCTCCGAGCTGCCGAGCAGCAGGTTCCAGTCTTTGCCCGCGGCGAGCACCTCCACCTGCTCCCGGCGCCGCCTCACGCCGGAGCCGCCGCCACCATCCGAGGTGATCCCGTAGCCCACCACCGTCGCGCGCTCACCCGGGACGGGGAGGTGACTGAGCCGGAGCGGCGCGGGGGTGATCCCGGTGATGTCGCGATCCAGGAGCAGCAGCGCGATGTCGCGATCGCAAAGGTTACGCCCGCTGGGGTGGAAGATCTGCGCGCCGCGCGCCGCGGCGGGGCCGCTCGGGTTCACGCCGGTGCGGACGCGAATCTCGCTCGGGTCGTCGTCCGGGCCCACGTGGTCCCCGTTCAGGGAGTTGCCGTCCGCGTCGCAGCCGATGCCTTGCACCGCCATCGGCGCGACGCAGTGCCACGCGGTGAGCACGAGGTTCGGCGCCACCAGGGTCCCGCTGCAAATCGACCCGCCGCCCGAGAGCATCACCACGTGCGGGTGCGCGCCGGCGCCGTCGTCCAACACGCCGCCGACGATGGGGCTCTGCAAGGTGCCCGGCTCCCGTGGGAGCTCGCGCTCGGAGGAGCAGGCCAGGAGCAACGCGGGGACGAGCAGGGCGAGTGAGGGGCGCATGGAGCTCCGAAGCTAAAAGTAAGCTGAACGAACCAAGGTGCGACGTGCACGACGGTCGCGCCCACAGGGTGCCACCTCCATCGCCTGTGAGCGACCGTTCAGTGCACTGCGCATCTGCTTAGTGCTCGCTCGGCTGCGCGCGGCGTCTTGCTGCTGCGCGTGGTGAGGCGCTCACGTCGCACGCAAGTGAGCGCGAGCGCGCTCGAACAGGGCACCCATGAGCGGAAGCAGCCAAGAATGCCGACCCTCCTCAGTCCTCGGTGTACGCTTTCGGCGCATGCCTTCTGCTGTCACCTGTGGGGACTGTGGCGCCCAGTTCGAGCTCACCCAGACGTTCTGGGAAGAGCGCGTCGCGCGCCGCGTGGTGGCCGTGCGCTGCAAGCGCTGCGGAGCGAAGATCCGCGTCGACGGGCGGAACCCGGAGGACGCGCCCGAGCACTCCAAGCCGCCTTCCCCCAGCGTGCGCGAGCGCCTCACCAGCGTGGTGGAGGTGGAGCAAGACGATCCCGAGGGGGTGCTCCCCACGGCGACCTACGTCCCTCCCCCCGACGCGCCGGACGAGCCCACGCTGTGGCTGGTCTCCTACAGCGATGACGACGATCGTGAGCTGACCCAGGCGCAGATCGCGGCGGCGCTGGCGAAGGGTGAGATCACGCTGGACACCATCGCCTGGCGCGATGGCATGGACGGCTGGGTGCCGCTCCGCGACATCCCCGCTTTGAGCGCGCTCTCTCAGCCGGTGGGCGCCGCAGCGGGGGCGGCGCTGTCCGGCCTCGCGCTCACACCGACACCTACACTGACCACCGCGCGGCCCGTCGTCACCGCGCCGAAGGCAGCGCCCCAGGCCAAGCCCCCACGTGAAGCCACCCCGGGAGCCTCCGAGGTGAAGCCCAGCTCTCAGGCGATCACGGATACCGACGATGAGCCGCCGGTATCGCTCGCCCCCGAGTCGCTCGATCCCGAGTCGCTGGACCCTGTGTCCTTGGCCGCGAACGAGCCGCCCGCCGCGCGGCCTTCACCGCCCACCCCGCCGCCGCGGCGTATCCCCGCGGCAACGGGCGCCAAGCCCCAGCCACCCATCCCCGGACGCCCGGCGCCGCCAGGCCGGCGCCTCCCCAAGCCGCCGCCCGCGCCACCGCGCACCAAGGCCGACTTCTTGGTGGCCTCGGACCCGAACGCGAGCGACGAGCCGCCGCGCACCGCGGCGCCCACCCAACAGGTCAACAAACCTGATGATGCGCCGATCGACTCGGTCCCCAACCTGAGTAAGCTCACGGCCAGCGAAGAGCCCTTGCCGGAGCCCTCCTCTGGCACCGCGGCGCTGCTCGATCTCCACGTCGACGTGAGCGAGCTGGGCCTCGACACGGATACGGTGGCAGGCCCCCCTTCCATCGATCTCTCGAACCTCGAACCGGACCTCGAGGCTGAGCCAAAGCTCACGAGCCGCGTCAAACCCCAAGCCCCCAAGCGAGACAAACCGCGGAGCTTGGAGCGCGCGGAGACGACGACGCGCGATCCGAACGACGCCGCGGAGGGTGATGCCACCGCGAGCGTGGCGCCGCTCTCCACGGCGGCCAAGGCGGACGCCGCCAGCGAGGAGCCGCGACGCTCGAAGCTCGGCTTCATGATCGGCCTCGCCGCCGCGGCGGCGTTCACGATCTACTGGTTCGGGGTGCGACCCAGTGAGGAGCCCATGCCCGCGGCGCAGGGCGAATCGATCACCGTCAAGACGCCAGCCAACGCGGGAGCACAGGAGCCCGTCAGCCAAGCTGATCAGCCTGAGGCGCCCGCCGAGCCCACGGCGACCAACGACCACGCGGAGCCCAGCGCGCCGAGTCAGCCTCCCGAACCAACCAAGGCCCCGATTCGAGCCGCCGAGCCGACCCGCGAGCCCACCCAAGCCGCCGAGCCCACCAAGACAGCGGAGCCGACTAAAACGGCCGAGCCCGTGGAGCCGAGCAAGACCGCCGAACCCACCAAGACAGCGGAGCCGACTAAAACGGCCGAGCCCACCAAGGAGCCCGTCAAGGCCCCGGAGCCGGGCGACCCTGGCGCCGAGTTCAACGTCGCCGCCGCGCGCGACGCGCTGAACGGCGCCGCTGCCCAGGCCTCGTCGTGCCGTAAGGATGGCGATCCATCTGGCGTCGCGCACGTCACCATCACCTTCGCGCCCAGCGGCCGCGCCACCAGCGCCAACATCAGCGGCCCGCCGTTCGCGGGCACCGCCACCGGCGGCTGCATCGCGTCCACCATGCGCCGCGCGCAGGTCCCACCGTTCGGCGGGGGTCACCGCACCGTCACCAAGACCGTCGTGATCCAGTAGCCGCGCGTCAGCGGGAGCAACCACCCAAAGCGCCTGACGGAGCGTCCAAGGACGCGCCACGGCTCAGCCGTAGGCTCACGTTGCGCGAGGGCGTGGGGGTTAGACGGCACCGCAGCGTGAGGCGATGTCTGGCAGCGCGGCGTGCGCTGAGCGCACACGCTTGCGCTGAGCGCACACCCAACGCGCGCCGCGCTCACCGCGAAGTGCCCTCGCCGGCGCTTGACGGCCGCGGCACCTGACGTCCACCCTGGAGCGCATGACGCTCGAGAGTGAAACGCCCATCGCTAGTCAGAGGTTCTACCTCGGAGACGCGGAGGGCGCGGTGGTGGGCGCACTTCAGACCTTGGCGGCGGAGCGCGCCAGCGCGCGGCTGTGGGCAGGCGACGCCACGCTGTTCAGCGACGATCCGGCGCACGCCGCCTCGGTGGCGACGCGCCTCGGCTGGCTGCGCTCACCCGCCGCCATGCAGCGGGAGCAGGAGCAGCTCATAGCGTTCGCGCGTGAGGCTCACGCGCGCGGGCTCCGGCGCGCCCTGGTGCTCGGCATGGGCGGCTCCGCGCTGTGCCCGGAGGTGCTGGCCAAGGTCTACGGTAGCTCGTCAGAATCACTGACGCTGCGGGTGCTCGACACGACGGACCCCACCTATGTGCTCGAAGCCGCTCGCTTCGCCGAGCCACGGGAGACGCTGTTCATCGTCGCCAGCAAGAGCGGCAGCACCATCGAGGTGAGCGCGCTGGAGGCCACCTTCTTCGAGCGCGCACAGGCGGCGCTCGGCGCGGGCGCGGCGCAGCACTTCATCGCGATCACGGATCCTGGCTCACCCCTCACGGAGCTGGCTAACGCGCGCGGCTATGCGCGCGTGTTCGAGAACGATCCAAACATCGGCGGCCGCTACTCCGCGCTCAGCCACTTCGGGCTGGTGCCGGCCGCACTGGCGGGGGTCGATCTGAAGGCGCTGCTCCAGAGCGCCGAGGCCATGGTGGCCCACTGTTCGCCGGAGGTGCCGGACGCTGAGAACCCGGGGCTCCAGCTCGGCGCGTTCATCGGTGGCCTCGCGCGCGCAGGGCGCGACAAGCTCAGCTTGATCGCCTCGCCCGAGGTGGCGCCGCTCGGCGCGTGGATCGAGCAGCTGGTCGCGGAGAGCACCGGGAAGCAGGGCGTCGGGGTGGTGCCCGTCGATCAGGAGCCGCTCGCCGACGCGGCGAGCTATGGCGCCGACCGCGCCTTCGTCTACCTCCGCTACGGCGCTCAGGACGTCACAGCGCTCGACGCGCGGGTGGAGCAGCTCCTCGCCGCAGGGCACCCCGTGGCGCGCATCGATCTCACGGCGAAGCACGAGCTGGGCGGCGAATTTTTCCGCTGGGAAATTGCGACGAGCCTCGCGAGCGCGCTGCTCCGCGTGAACCCCTTCGACGAGCCCAACGTCACCGAGGCCAAGCGCGAGACGGCGCGCTTCATCCAGGAGCTAATCGAGCAGGGCGCGCTCCCGGAGCGCCCCGGCCTCGCGCCCACCGCCCCGGAAGTCGGCGCCTTCCTCCGCGACGTCAGTCCACCAAACTACTTAGCCATCTGCGCCTACCTCACCCCCAGCCAGGCCCTGGACGCGCGCCTCGCCACACTCCGCGCCTTCGTACAAGGCCACACGAGGAGCGCGACCACCACCGGCTACGGCCCGCGCTTCCTCCACTCCACCGGCCAGCTCCACAAAGGCGGCCCCCCCAGCGGGCGCTTCTTGGTGCTCACCATGGACGATCCCCACGTGGCAATCCCCGGCCTACCCTACAGCTTCGGTCAGCTGAAGCGCGCCCAAGCCCTCGGAGACCTCGCGGTGCTCGAACGCCGCGGCCGCACCGCCTGCCACGTGCACCTAGGGAGTGACCCCGTGGCAGGCCTGGAGGCGCTGCTAAGCGCTTTGCGCTGAGTAGCCAACCGGACTGCTCACTGACACTGCCGAGTCTATCATGTAGACGTCGGCCCGAGGCGCTACCCACGCTTCGAGCCGGCAAACAGAGAGACTGTTCAGAAGCCGCTATTCGCGCCGGAAGGTCGCCAATCCGGTCCGGGGGTGGTGTTGACCATCCACGGCACCCCGAAGCGGTCGATCACGTTGCCATAGCCAGGCGACCAGAACGTCTCCGCGAACGGCATCACCGCCTGCCCACCTTCTGCCAAGGCGTCGTACCAAGCCTTGGCTTGCTCAAGGCTCTCCGTGTGCAGGGTGACATCGAACCCGTTCTTCGGCTTATCGATGTTCGGGGCCCACATCACGTCCATATCAGCCCCCATGATGGCTTGGTCGCCCACCTCGAGCCAACAGTGCATCAGCCAGTCTTGGTACTTCTCATCGGTGATGGGCATACCCGGGGGCGCCGCGCTGTAGGGCATCGCCGTGGTGATCTTACCCCCCAACACCTTGGCGTAGAACTCGAACGCCTCGCGGCACTGGCCACGGAAACTCAAGCTGGTCACGATCTTCATCGTCATCTCCTATTCACTCGTTGATTGATAGGCTGTCAGCCAAACTCCTCACAGCGTGCCGAGCAGCTCAGCCAGCTGGTCCGCGGCGAGCCCCCAGCCCTCGTGAAAGCCCATCGCCTCATGCTGCTTCAAGGCCTCTTCGCTCCAATGGCTGGCGATAGCGACGTACTCCGTCTTTCCATCGTCGGTTGGCCTCATCTCTACCGAGCTGACCATGAACGGTTGACCCGCCGGCTTCCAATCCGGCGTGAAGGCGTCCGTCGTCACCAGTCGCCTCCCCGGCACCACCTCCAGCACCACGCCAGAGCTCGGCATCTTCTCGCCGTCTGGCCCGTGCATCATGAAGTTGAAGCGCCCACCGACACGCAGCTCGACGACCGCGTCCGTGATGTACCAAGGCTTCGGGCAGAACCACTTCGAGAGCAGCTCAGGGTCGGTGTACGCCCGCCACACCAGCTCCGGGGGCGCGTCGAGCACCCGACGGAGCGTGAGCTCATAGGGGTGCGCCACGCCATCTGTCTCACACGGATTTTTATCAGCTTCACTCATTACCTAAGTCTCCTCCTGAACGAGCCGCCTGCCCGCCACAGCCACGAACTGATTGGTCAAAAGTCAGTCATGCTCACTCGCTGCGAGTCTTCTCAAGGTCAAATACACGGTGCGGCAAGGCCCATCAACGCCTTCGCTCGCGGTCTGGGGGTTTGCCTGCACCCCGCCGGGGCCCCCCGCGCAGAGGCTTGCGCGCCGTGAGCCCATCCGATCCACGCGCGGCGCAGCGCGTCAAGACCACCCCAGGGGAGGCTCGTGCGCCGTAAGTCTCCGAAATCGCCATAGAAAACAGCGTTGCTGTCCTCTGCGTTGGCGCCCAGCCCGAACGCGAGTCGTGCGACGACGACAACCATGGCAGCCTCGCGGGGGCGGGGGTTGACCCTGCCAAGCACCTCTGAGAAACCTACCACAATGACTTCGGGACCGAGGCCACCGAAGTTTAGGAGCCCCACGAAGACCGTGCGCGCCATGACGACATCCAAGCAGTGGCTCCACGCACTGGCCTGGCTCGCGCTTGCAGGCGGGTGCTCCGGAAGTGACGGAGATCCCGATGATTCGGCCCCATCAGGCCTCGCTGGCGAGTGCACCACACCCATCTTCTTTGACCCTTACGGTGAATGGCACAGCAACCCCACCCAGCTCGTCAGCTGCCCTGGGGATGTGAATAGGTTTGCCCCGCGCGTCGACCTACTGGGGAGCCCCGTGTCAGGCAGGCTCGATGAGCCCTGCACACCGGGACCGCGGCGAGCTGAGTGCCAGGATGACTGTCAATCTGACGCTGACTGTGAGAGCGGTCAGTTGTGCACGGCAATAGGACCTGTAATGGCGTCGGGGGCAGCTGGCACCCGCTATGGCACACGATGCCTCCCCGCTGAATGCACGTCCCCCACCGATTGCGGCGGCTACGCTTGTGGAGTCAGCTTCGACACCTGCGGCCGGGTCGACGGCTACTATTGCCGATCAGAAAAGGACAAGTGCCATTCGGATCTCGATTGCACGGAGGTCATGAAAGGTTGTCGCTACATGACCGACCATTTTCGTTGCGCCACGAAGGCGAACAACTGTGAATAGCCCACAGCGCGCCGCCCCACAACGGCGGAACCAGATGAAGAACACCCCGTGACAACCTCCAAACAATGGCTCCTCGGGCTCGGATGGCTTGCGCTCGCCGTCGGGTGCTCGGAGACTGACAACGGAGTCCAGGCCCCCGACGCTGGAGCCCAGATCCCCGACGTGGGTGAGCTCCCTGACGGCTCGGTCGATGCTGCTGACGCGGCAGCTGATGTCGAGAGCGGCCACTCTGGCCTCGCCGGTGAGTGCACTTCACCCATCTTCTTCGACCGCTACCCGAACCAGACGAGCCCCACCCAGCTCGTGAGCTGCCCCGGGGACAAGAGGGGCGCCGCGCCGCGGGTCGATCTGGTGGGCAGCCGTGTCGGGCAGGCTCGACGAACCCTGCACGGTGGAGCCTCGACGGGATGAATGTCATGATGACTGTCGATCTGACGCCGACTGCGAGAGCAGTGAGCTGTGCACCGCGGTGGGGTTCGTTTCATCCTTGGGGACGACGAGCACCCGCTATGGCACTCGGTGTCTCCCTGCCGAATGCACGTCCCCCGCCGACTGCAAAGGCTACGCCTGTGGGGTGAGCTTCAACGACTGCGGCCGGATCGACGGTTACTATTGCCGCTCAGGGCAGGACGAGTGCCAATCGGATCTCGAGTGTGAGGACGTGAAGGGTTGTCGCTACATAGACGGTCGCTTTCGCTGTGACTTCAAGGTGACTAACTGTGAGTAGCCAAACGCCCGGCGCCTTCGGCTAGCGCGCGTCGTGCCGTGTCCTGATGGGCAGGCGCTCGCACAGTGGGCGGATTCGCATGGCGCGCTCGGTGACGCCTCGCGCTGCGGCCTTGTCGGTCAGGCTAGCAGGCTCTGCTCCACGGGCTCTAGGCGAGCAGTGAAGTGGCGGAGTAGGGGCGGGGCCTCCACGATGCGGAGGCCGCGCACGCGCTCGCGCAGGGAGCCGACGTGCAGCAGCACCTCCGCCAGGTAGTCCACGTGGCTCTGGGTGTAGGTGCGGCGGGGGAACGCCAGGCGTACTAGCTCGAGGGGCGCGGGGCGCTCGCTACCATCAGGTTGGCGTCCGAACATCACGGAGCCGATCTCCACCGAGCGCACGCCGCCTTCGAGGTAGAGCACGCAGGAGAGCGCCCAGGCGGGGTACTCCCTGGCGGGGAGGTGGGGGAGCAATTTCCCTGCGTCAATGTACACCGCGTGGCCGCCAGTGGGCTGGATGATGGGGATATTCGCCTGGAGCAGCCGCTCACCGAGGTACTCGATGGAGCGCAGCCGGTACTGGAGGTAGGGCTCTTCGAGCGCCTCCTGGAAGCCCACCGCGAGCGCGTCGAGGTCGTAGCCAGCGAGCCCACCGTAGGTTGGGAAGCCCTCCCCCAAGATGAGCAGGTTCTGCGCAGCCTGCGCCATGACGTCGTCGTTCATGGCCAGGAAGCCGCCGATGTTCGCCATGCCGTCCTTCTTCGCGCTCATGGTCGCGCCGTCGACGTAGCTGAACATCTCCTGAGCGATCTCGCGCGGGGTGCGCTCGGCGTAGCCTGGTTCGCGCAGCTTGATGAAGTAGGCGTTCTCCGCGTAGCGGCAGCAGTCGAGGAACAGCGGCACCCCAAACTCGCGACACACGGCGCTCACCTCGCGCACGTTGGCGAGCGACACCGGCTGGCCGCCGCCCGAGTTGTTGGTCACCGTCAGCATCACCAGCGGCACCTGCTCACGTCGTGACGTGAGCAGCGCGCGCAGCGCGGGGACATCCAGGTTGCCCTTGAAGGGGTGCAGCGCCTCCGGCTGACGCGCCTCCGCGATGGGAAGATCCAGCGCCTCCGCACCCACGGCCTCGATGTTGGCGCGCGTGGTATCGAAGTGCGTGTTGTTGGGCACCACGTCACCGCGCTTCAGCGCCACCCCACACAAAATGCGCTCGGCGGCGCGCCCTTGGTGAGTGGGGAAGATGTGCTTCAACCCAGTGATCCCTTTCACCGCTGCCTCGAAGCGATCGAAGGAGCGGCTCCCGGCGTAGCTCTCGTCGCCGCGCATCATCGCCGCCCACTGCTCGCTCGACATCGCACCGGTGCCCGAGTCGGTGAGCAAGTCGATGAGGACGTCGCTCGCGTGCAAGCGGAACAGGTTGTAGCCGGCGGCTTCGAGCGCGCGCGCCCGCTGGGCGCGCGTGGTGTAGCGGATGGGCTCCACCGACTTGATGCGGAAGGGCTCGATGATGGTCTTGAACTGAGGCTCGGGTCGCTCGTGAGGCATCGGGGCTCCGGTGATGTTCGTCAGTATCACTGTGTGATTAGGGCACGCGGCTCGGCGCGGGCGCGGACGAAGCGCGCCAGCGCGAGCGCAGCAGGTGCAAGGAGCGTGCATCAGCGCCGGCGCTCCATGGCGAGCTGAGTGGCGCGACAGAGCGACGCACGACGCAATCGATGCGGCGGTACGAACAGCGCCTCGTCCAGGGGCGCAATTCGCGCGCCTCGTGTGCGTGGCCGCGCAAGGTTTGCTGAAGTTGCCTCTCAGCGACTGTGTCACCGCGCGGCGCGCTCGGGCGCTACCAACCCCCAAACCCGAGAGACCCTTCGCGTGCAGGACGTGACGTGCTCGCGAGGGCTCCTGCTCCCAGGACCGAATGAGCGGAGTCGGAGCGCCAGGTGGCAACAGGAGCCCTAAGCACCAGGCCACTGGAGATCGGTCGCGCGCCCGTGCGTGGCATGACGATTGCCCTGGCTCATCTCGTGAAGTTCGATGACCGCCCGTTCATCGCGATTTGGGAGCTGACCCAAGCCTGCGATTTGGTGTGCAAGCACTGCCGGGCCTGCGCTCAGCCGCTTCGCGATCCGCTCGAGCTGAGCTTCGAGGAGGGGGCGAGGCTCCTCGATCAGCTCGCCGCGGCGCGCGTCCCGCTCGTGGTGCTCACCGGTGGCGATCCAGCCAAGCGACCTGACTTGGTGGAGCTCATCGCGCACGGCACGCGGGCAGGGCTGCACATGGGGCTCACGCCATCGGCTACGCCGCTCGTCACGGAGGAGCTGATCCGTGAGCTGGCGGACGCGAAGCTCGCGCGCCTCGCGGTGAGCATCGATGGTCACGACGCGAGCGTGCACGACCGGTTCCGCGGGGTGGAGGGTAGCTTCGCTGACGCGGAGCGCATCCTGCGGATGGCGCGGGCGCACGGCATCGCGACGCAGGTGAACACCTCGGTGCACGCCGGGAGCATCCATCACCTGCGAGAGATCGCGGAGGTGGTCAGGGAGCTAGACTGTGCCCTGTGGAGCGTGTTCTACCTGGTGCCCACCGGGCGCGCGCAGCGTCACATGCTACCGACGGACGAGGCGGTGGAGGCCTCCTTACTGGAGCTCGCGGACATCGCGGAGAGCGTGCCGTTCGCCGTGAAGACCACGGCCGCGCAGCACTACCGGCGCGTGCTGGCGCAACGCAAGGCCGCGGCCGGCGCCGCGCCGACGCACGGCGTGTACGGGAAAGACGCGATTCGCATCAACGATGGGCGCGGCTTCCTGTTCGTCTCGCACCGCGGCGAGATATTTCCGAGCGGATTTTTACCGCAGCTGTGCGGCAACGTGCGGAGCGAGAACCCCATCGACGTGTACCGCGACCACCCCACGTTCCGCGCGCTGCGCGACACCAACCTGCTGCGCGGGAAATGCGGCGCGTGTGAGTACCGGCAGCTGTGCGGCGGCTCGCGGGCGCGCGCCTACTCGCTCACGGGGGACATGCTGGGGTCGGATCCGCTGTGCTCCTACGTCCCGCCTAGCTTGATGCGCGCGTCGGCGTGACACGGCACGGCCTAGTTATGCGGGTGGAGTCGTCGTGCGAGGGCGGGTTTGAAACCCGCCCCTACCAGGTCGAGGTGGAGAACCTGCCAGGCCTTGAGCGCCTGCACCGTGCGGGGATTGCGCGGTGTGGGTAAGCTCGGCGCATGACGCGTGGCGCTTGGGTGCTCGGGCTCGTGGTGGTGGCTTGCGGTGGCGCGGCGGCGCCGCATGCTCCGAGTGGCTCGCTGGGGGACGCGGATGGCGCTGGAGCAGGCGCCGAGACGAGCGCGCCTGGACTGTGCAGCGATGAAGACAGCGCCGCTGTCGGTCACTCGGATCACGTCAGCTCACCTGACGGTGCGGCGGTCCACGTCGGACAATGCAGCGCCAAGCCCGCTCCGGGCGCCACGAAGAGCGCCAAGCCGGCTCCAGGCGTAGCCAAGAGCAGCTCCGAAGCGGAGAACGCCAAACCCCCTGAAAAAGACCCGCTGCACACCGCGATCGTGCAAGCGGGGCACGCCGTGCTCCGGGAGCGCGCCAAGGAGGTGCCGATCGAGCAGATCCGCACACCGGAGTTTCAGGCGTTGCTCGAGCGCATGAAGGAGAGCATGCGCGCGGCGCCGGGCGTCGGTATCGCGGCGCCGCAAATTGGGGTGCCGCTTCGGGTGTTCTTGGTGGAGGACCGTGAGGAGTACCTCGCGCGCATGGCCGAGGTGGAGGTGACGGAGCGCGAGCGCACGCCGGTGCCGCTCCGCGTGTTCATCAACCCCAAGGTGACGCCCATCGGCAAGGAGAAGGTGACGTTCTTCGAGGGTTGCTTGTCGGTGAACGGTTGGTCAGCGCTGGTGACGCGCGCCCGAGAGGTGTCCGTGGAGGCGCTCGATGAGCGTGGGGAGAAGGTGAGCTGGCGGGTGCGCGGCTGGCCCGCGCGCATCCTTCAGCACGAGATGGATCACCTCGAAGGCACGCTCTACATCGACCGCATGCACACGCGCTCCTTCGCGACCCACGCCGCGGTGAAGGAGCGCTTCGCGGGTAAGCCCGCGCGCGAGGTGCTTCACGCGCACGGTTTGTGATCGCGCGCGTTCTTCGGCCTCGCAGTCGATCCACTCGAGCGCCCGACCACGCGTTGGCGCGCGCCATGCATCGCACGACGACGCGCGCCTCGCGTCGCAGCGAAGCGCGCAAACCCTCGTATCGAGGCGCAGCGCCAAGCGCGCGACACCAAGAGCACACCGCAGCCCGTGACCCTCTCCGCGATGCTCCCCAACCCAGCCCCCGCCGTGCTGCCTCGGCCGGCCGCCCCAGCCGCGACCCTGGCCATGGGCGACGCCCCCTCCCCGTGGCTGCCGGGGCTGCACTTCGCGGTCGCGCTCACCTACTTCGTGCTGGGGAGCGGCGCGCTAGTCCTGTATTCTGACCACCTCGCGCGAGGCAGCTTCTTCATGCCTCAGGTCGCCGCGGCGACGCACCTGTTCGCGCTCGGGTGGATCATGCTGTCGATCTTCGGCGCGCTGTACCAGTTCCTCCCCGTCGCGGTGGGGCAGCCCCTGCGCTTCACGTCGCTCGCCTACGTCGGGCTCGCCGCGCACACGCTGGGGCTCATGGGCTTCATCGGCGGCCTGGTGAGCGGCGCCCGCGGGCTGCTCTACCTGGGCGCCTGCGGGCTCAGCAGCTCATTCATCAGTGTGGCGTTCAATCTCGTGGCGACGCTCCGCCGCGCGGATGAGAGGCCTCTCACCTGGTGGGCGCTCCTGGGCTCAGCGCTGTTCTTGGTGGTCACGCCGGCTTACGGATTGGCGCTGGGGCTCAACCTGCACGGTGACCTCAGCCTCAGCCAGCGCTTCGTCACCGTGGCCTCCCACGCGCACGTGGCGCTGGTGGGCATCGTGCTGCTCGTGATGGTGGGCGTGGCGCACCGCCTGCTCCCCATGTTTCTGCTCTCGCATGGCGCCAGCGAGCGGCCCGCCTGGGCGGCGCTGGCGCTGCTGTTCGGCGGCGCGCTGATGCTCTCTATTCCATATAGAAATACATTTTACCTGACGGCGGCCTACGCCATGAGCGGCCTCGGCGCCCTCGCGTTCCTCATCCAGGCCGCGCTGTTCTTCAAGCGCCGCGTGCGGCGCGCTATCGATCCGGGGATGCGGCTCGCCGGCGCAGGGCTCATCGGGCTGACCGTAGCGCTCCTCATCGCGCCCTTCGCGCTCTCACGCGGCACGAGCCACCCACCGCTCCTCAGCGCCTACTTCGTGGCCTTGCTCGGCGCCATCTCGCTGTTCATCGCCGGCCACTACTACAAGATCGTGCCCTTCATCGTGTGGTACCACCGCTATGGGCCGCTCGTGGGGCTCCAGAAGGTGCCCAAGGTGGCCGAGCTCTACTCCGAGAAGCTCGCGCTCCTGAGCGGCGCGCTGCTGGCGCTGGGCTGGCTTGGCCTGGTCGTGCTCACCTTCGTCGGTAGCCGGCTTGGCGTATGGATCGCGTCACTGACGTTATTGACGGGCGCCTGCCTGGAGGCCCTCATCATCACCCGTGTCGCGCTCGTTGCTCGTTTGAGCGCAGCAAACGGTGGCCGTTCGCCGCGCTGAGGAGGAGGCTCGCATGACGACCCAAGAGCACACTGAAGATCACGTGTGGCGCGCGCTGAGCGCCGTGATCGACCCTGAGATAGGCCTCGACATCGTGACCCTGGGGCTCGTCTACGATGTTCAGGTAGCCGAACGAATCGCCACGGTGACCTTCACCCTCACCACCCCCGGCTGCCCCATGGAGCACATCATTCAGAGCGGCATCCAGCGCGCAGCGAGTGAGGTGGAGGGAGTGACCGAAGTGCGAACCCAGCTCGTGTGGGAGCCGCGCTGGCACCCCGGTATGGCGCAGCGAGGCATGCTGTGACGGGCAGCGCGAAGCCCGTCACAGCGAGTGACCGCGTCGCTTCGGTGCTCGCGCGGGACGAGGCGCTCATCGACGTGTTCGAGTCGCTCTCGCCTGCCTTCAAGCTGCTGCGTAACCCGCTGCGGCGGAAGACGATGGCCAAGCTCGTCACCCTGAGCCAAGCCGCACGCATCGCCGGGGTGGACGCAGCGGAGCTGGTCAGTCGCTTGAATCAAGCGCTCGGGTTGGGGGTTTGGCAAGTGACGGAGCCGCTGTCCGCTGCGCCCGCCCTCCGCAGCGCCGCCTCACGCCCAGGTGTGCCGCCGCCCGGCCTCCTCGAGACCCCACCGGAGCGCCGGGTGGAGCTGGATGTCCATGAGGCGCTGAACGCGGGTGAAGAGCCGCTCCGCCTCATCTTGGCGGCGGCCAAGGCGCTGCCACGAGGCTCGGTGCTCCTCCTACGCGCCCCGTTCGAGCCAGTGCCGCTGTTCGGCGTGCTCGCCAAGCAGGGCTTCGCTCACTACACGGAGCAGCTAGGAGCCCAAGACTGGCGCGCCTGGTTCTACCGCGACCTCGCCGCGCTCACCGCCGGCGCGGCCGCGCCGCGGCCGATGGACAATCTACCTAACGATGTGCTCTCTGAGGCGGACGACGTCATCATCCTCGACGTGCGCGGGCTGGAGCCGCCAGAGCCGATGGAGCTCACCCTCACCGCGCTGGCGTCGCTTCCGCGCGGCAAGGTGCTGATCCAGATCAATGAGCGCGTCCCGAGATTCCTGATCCCCAGGCTGAAGGAGCGCGGCTTCAGCTACGAAGTGCACGAGCAGCAGCCCGGCGTGGTCCGCCTCTTCATCCGCCACGCGGAGTGACACCAGCGCCCAGCAGCGCCAAGGTGGTGCGTAGGTCTTGAAGCGCGCTGCTAATCCCCCCAAATGAACGGCGCCCCAGCGGCGCGCCCTTGGCGTATAACCGCCGCATGCCCCACGACTACGCGAGCTTCGCGAGCGCCTTCCACGCCCACCGTACCCAGAGCCCGAACCAGCGCGCGGCGTTGGGGCTCACGGAGCGGTTAGGCGAGCTGCCTGATCCGAGCGTCCAGGCGGCGGAGGCGCGGTTTCAGCGGGCCGAAGCGCTGCGCGAGGCAGCACGCCGGCTACGCGGCGCTGACCTGACGGGCTCCGAGCAGCAGACCAGCGGAGCGCCCAGGCTCGACTTCGATCAGGCGCTGGATCTCGAGCTGGCCGAGCTCGCCCTCAGCGCCGAGGTCTTGAAAGATCGCGTCACCTCCGGCGGTGGCGAGCGGCTCAGGAGCTGGCCCAGCGCCGGCGACGATCTCGGTGACGGTCTGTTCGGCTTGTTCATCAACGATCCGCGACCCGCCGCGGAGCGCCTGGCGGACGCCGTGAGCAAGCTCGAGGCGGTGCCGGACTACCTCGCGAGCTTGCTCGGGAGGCTCGAGCGCCCGGTGGCTCGCTGGGTCGCGATGGATCAGAGCAAGGTGAGCGGCCTACCGGAGCTCTTCGGGCACCTCGAGGCTTGGTCAGCGAGCGAGGCGTTCGCCGATCACGAGCGCCTGGTGCGCGCTGGAGCGAAGGCGCAGGGCGCGCTCACCAGCTACCACCAGCGCCTGGGGGAGCTCCCCTCCACCCCGGATATTCACGTGGGTGAGGAGGCGGCGGAGGCGATCATCCGCTCACGCGGCGTATTCCTCTCACCGGCCGAGCTGCACGGCGTGGCCAAGGATTTCCTCAAGAAAATCGCCGAGCAGCTCGAGGTGCTGCGAGGCCGCTTGGTCAGTAAATATGACCTACCCAAGGACACCACCGAGGAGGCGCTCCAACAGTTCCTGGCGGAGCGCTACCGCGTGCCGCTCCAGAACGGGAAGCTGGAGGACATCCTCACGCGCTATCAGGCGGAGCGCGAGCGCATCCTCGGCTTCATCCGCGAGCGCGAGCTGTTCCCGATCCCGGAGGATCAAGACATGCTCATCCTCCGCACGCCGAGCTTCCTCACGCCCACCATCCCGGCAGGCGCCATGACCTCCCCGCCGCCGTTTCGGAGCGGCACCAAGCGCAGCTTGGTCTACCTCACCTTGAGCGAGGAGCTGGTGGCGGAGCACACCGAGCTCAGCATCCCGGGCATGATGATCCACGAAGGGATCCCAGGGCACCACCTGCAGCTCAGCTGGGGCGCGCTGCACTCGTCGGTCATCCGTCGCCACATCGACGCCATGGACCACGCCGAGGGTTGGACCACCATGCTGGAGGACTACATGCTCGACGTCGGCTACGCGGCGGAGCTCGCTGACGAGGTGCGCTTCAGCACCAAGCGCGACATCGCGCGCATCGGGGCGCGCGTCGCCATCGATCTCTTCTTCATGTCGGGCAACAAGAGCTACTTGGAGGTCGGCGTGAAAAGCGACCTGAGCCCTGACGATCCGTTCGTCGCCGCCGGGAACCTGCTCGCGGCGGTGACCGGCTTCGTCCCCGGGCGCGTGCAGGCGGAGCTCAACTGGTACTCGCAGGAGCGCGGGTACCCGTTGTCTTACCTCGCCGGCAATCACCTGGTGTGGCAGCTCAAGCGCGACCTCGAGGCGGCGCAGACTGGGCGGCTCGCTGGCGCTGCGCTGGATCGCGAGTTTCACCGCGTGTACCTCGAGTCGGGCAACATGCCGGTCGCCTTCTTGCGCCGCGTGTTCGAGCACCAGGGTCTGCTCGGCGCGGGCTGATTTCCGCCCGGGGTCACGCGCCCAGCTGTGCTAGGTTCCGCGCCGGTTTCACCCGCTCGCGCTGCGAGCGGGCCCACGAAAAGACCAGCACTGGAGGAACCCCGATGGGCGACGCATTCATCATCGACGCAGTCCGTACACCCCGCGGCCGCGGCAAGGCCGGCAAAGGCGGGCTCAGCCACATCCACCCCCAGGAGCTCCTGGCGCAAACGCTCAATGAGCTCGCGCGCCGCACTCAGCTGAACAAAGAGGACGTGGACGACGTGGTGGTCGGCTGCGTCAGCCAAGTGAAGGAGCAAGGCGCCTGCATCGCGCGCAACGCGGTGCTCGCCGCCGAGTGGCCGGACATCGTCACCGGCGTGACCTTGAACCGCTTCTGCGGCTCGGGCCTCCAGGCGGTGAACTTCGCCGGCATGGGCATCGCGAGCGGTCAGCAAGACTTAGTGATCGGCGGCGGCGTGGAGAGCATGAGCCGCGTCCCCATGGGCAGCGACGACGCCATGATGGACGGCCACAACATGAAGCTCCGGGGCCGCCTGTTCCAGGTGCCGCAGGGCATCAGCGCGGATCTCATCGCCACGCTGGACGGCGTGACCCGTGAGGAGGTGGATCGTTTCGCTGTGGAAAGTCAGGCGCGCGCCGCGGTCGCGATCGCCGAGGGGCGCTTCGACAAGAGCCTGTTCACGGTGAAGAACGACGACGGCACGGACGCGCTCTCGAAGGACGAGCACCCGCGCGCCGGCACCACGCTGGAGAGCCTCGCGGGGCTGCAGCCCTCGTTCGAGGTGATGGGGCAGGCGCAGTTCGGTCCCAACGGGGAGACGCTGAACGAGCTCGCGCTCAAGCGCTACCCCGACGTGGAGAAGATCAACCACGTGCACCACGCGGGCAACGCCAGCGGCATCGTGGACGGCGCCGCGGTGGTGCTGCTCGCGAGCGAAGACTACGTGAAGAAGAGCGGCCTCAAGCCGCGCGCCCGCATCCGCGCCACCGCCACCGCCGGCGCCGAGCCGGTGATCATGCTCACCGCTCCCACGCCCGCCTCCGAGCGCGCGCTGAAGAAGGCCGGCATGAAGGCGAGCGACATCGACCTATGGGAAATCAACGAGGCCTTCGCGGTGGTGCCGCTCAACACCATCCGTCGCCTGGAGATCGACCCGGCGAAGGTCAACGTGAACGGCGGCGCCATCGCCCTCGGTCACCCGCTCGGCGCCACCGGCGCTTGCCTGCTCGGCACTGCTCTGGACGAGCTCGAGCGCACTGGTAAGTCCACCGCCCTGATCACGCTGTGCATCGGCGGCGGCATGGGCATCGCGACCATCATCGAGCGCCTCTGATCGGAGGCGGGGTCGGAAGCGATGTGCCGGGCACCCCGTGAGAGGGTGCCCCGGTGACTTCGCGTGGCGATGGGACGTGAGGCCCACAGCCGGCGGCTCGCGTCCGTCTCGGATTGGCCCACCTGAGCGGGCTCAGGGGGCAGCAGGGGCGCGCGGCTTCCGCCGCATTTTCTTGGGGGGGTTGGACGGCACCGCGCTGGGTTTTGGCGGGTCGCTCTCGAAAATGGAGGCGCGGGGTGGCGCGTCCCCCGTGGCGACTTACGCTGAGCCAGTCTGCTGCCTCGCGCAGCCCCTTCAGGAACCTAAGCCATGTTCGACCGCCTGTTCGCGACCTTCCGGTTCTTCATGGATCCTCGCGGCTCCCTGTCCGTGAAGCTCCTGTTCCTCGGCGCCCTGGCGTACCTGTTCTGGCCGCTGGATTTGGTCCCCGACCTAGTCCCGGTGCTGGGCTGGCTGGATGACTTGGGTGTGGTGGGCATCGCCTCGGCGTTCTTGCTCTCGTCGATCCAGCCGTACCGAAAGGGCGGCAGCCCCAAGGCGCCAGAGGAGCCCCCGCCGCTGCTCCCCAAGCAGCGTCAGCGCCCCACGGTGACCGAGGTGTGGTCGAAGGGCTACCCCGCGAAGGGCACCTGGGGCCACTTCCGCGGCCCCATGGTGCAGGTGGACGGACGCGAGAAGTAGGGGCGCCCCCGTGGGTGCCCACGCCACCGATCGCCGCGCGTCTATTCCCATGAGGGAATAGACGCCTACGGACAGACGGGCGGGGTGATGCGCAGGTCGTCGATGTACCAGCCGGGCGTCCGCGGGAAGCACGGGTCCGACTCGTAGCTCGCGAAGCGGAAGCGCACCTGGAAGCTCGCGTGCGCGTAGGCGGAGATGTCGATGTTCGCCTCGATCCAGCCGCCGCTGGAGCCAGCGAACACGGGGGTGCCGTCCAGCTCGCAAGGGGCGCAGACATCGCCGTCGCTGCTGGTGCTGTAGCACTCCGCCCGCGGGCCGCTGGTGGGCGCGAGCCGCACCCATTGGCCCGCAGCGTTCTTCACGTCGATGGCGCCGCCGGAGTAGCGCTCGTTCTGGGTCAACTGACACGGCAAGCCGCAGAGCCCACCCAGGCCGCCCGGGTTACAAGTCTGGAAGCTGAACCAATGCCAGAACTTGAGCCGCAAGGGACCCCCCGCGCTCAGATCGATCTCAGGGGACTCCAGGTAGGAGTCGACGCAGGTCCCTGAGTTGCCGCCGAGGTTCGTCGCCCACAGCGAGCCGCCGCCCGTGTGGTCCGATCCTGGTCCACTCGTGGGCGGGCCACAGGCCCAGTCAGTGCGGTTGCCGTAGTGAGCCCAACCCTCACCGCAGCCGTCGAAGTCGTAGCTCACCACATCACAGGTGGGTGAGCCGCCGCTGCCGCCCGCACCAGAGCCCCCCGCGCCGGAGCCACCCGCTGCGCTGCCACCCGCGCCACCGGCGCCGCTCCCACCGGCACCTGAGCCACCCGCGCCTACCCCTGCGCTGCCACCCACCCCACCAGCGCTACCGCCCACGCCGCCGACACCCCCCGCCCCGGCCGCGCCACCGACGGCACCCGAGCCCCCAGCACCAGAGCCACCCGCGCCGCTGGTGCCCGACACGCCAGCCGCACCACCCTGCGCGCCGGCGCCACCACTCGCGCCCGAGCTCGAGCCAGCCTGCGTCCCACCGGAGCCCGACGTGGCTCCATCACCACCGCTGGCTCCCTGACCACTCGTGCCGCCCTGCCCGATGGGCGCCTGACCAATCGCGCCCGACTCCGCGCAGCCCACCCAGGCTCCAAGCGACCCAACGACGCAAACAGACACCCAACGCCCAACAGCACGCGCCATGGCCTCACGTTTTATCGCCAGGCCGGTCCGCTGGCCAACGCATTCTGGGCCCTGGCGATGACGTGTGCTTTTTACGGAGCGCTCCGCAAGCGCGCGCCGCCTGGACAGCGACGCGCCGCGCAGGCAAACCCCCGCCCCCGCTCCAGGATTGCGCGGCTCAATCGAACGGCGGCGGGAGCGATGAACCTTGAGGACGCAGCTCGGCGGCGGGGCCCTCCTTGGCGGCCACGCGGGAGGCGGCGGTGAGCACGTCCGGGTTGAGCGCGCTCTCCTTCTCCAGGCCGGAGACCGAGCCGTGGCAGGTGCCGCACATCCCGTTGAAGAGCTCCTTGCGGAACGACTGGTGCGCCCACTCCCCAGGGTAGAACTGCATCTCCTCGCGCTGGAAGCGGGTGCGCGGCGCGCTGTCGTCAGCCAGCTGGACCGTGGGCGCCAGCACGATGGGCATTCCACCCGGAATTTGGAACTTCGCGGAGCCGTCCGCGTGAGGCAGCACCACGCCCATCAGGCGCCGGCGCACGTACTGCGGGCCGAAGTCATCCACCGTGATGAACGCGCCGCCGCCATCGAGTGAGGTGACGCCAGGCTCCGGCGGCATGCTCTCATAGACCCCGAGCGGGCTCTGGTTGGCGGTGAGCGGGCGACCCCCGCGCGTGTTCTGGAAGATCAAGCTGCCCAAGACGGGCACGTCCAAGATGGTGATCTCGGAGAGGCCCGCGCGGGCGGCGTCGGTATACACCTTGACGTTGCCGTTGGCTTCGTCAGGGCGACTGTGAAACACCGGCCGCTCCTGACGCGGGAACACCGCCACGCCCCACTCGATGTCTTGGGCGTCCGACACCAGCACGCGCCGCGCGCCGGTCAATGGATCGACCTCCACCAAGCTGAAGTGGCTGGTGTAATTCGCGAGGTCCGTCACGCCCGCGGCGTAGCCCACCATCACGTTGCCGTTCGGCAACGGATAAGGCGAGCGGTAGGCGCCGTCCGTCCCCGTCAGGCGACCCGTGGCGCGACGGTCAGGGAAGCTGATTGACCGCTGGAAGAACGCCGGGTTGGCGAACGTCATCGCCGCGGGATCGTGCGGGTAGTCCTCCGGCCGGTCGCTGATCTGATCGATGCCGAGGCTGCGGTTGACGATGCCGAGCGTGCCGCCGCCGTGAGAAGCGCCGCGATCGCTGTAGATGGCGGCCAGGTTCTTGTCGAGCAGCTCCACTGACTCGGTGTACTGGTTGTACCCGATGGAGCCACGCTGGCCGAACAGCGGGTGGTAATCACCCCCGTCGATGTTCTGGCGCCTACCGGCGAGCTGGTAGAACCCAGGCGCGCGCTTCTCCGCGGTGAAAATCAGCCGCCCGTCGCTCATGAACGCCGGGAACAGCTCCTGGTTCAATACGAAGGTGAGCTGACGAAGTCGGCCCTGCTCCAAGATGTAGAGGTTCGCGTTGAGCTTGCTCGGGTCCGCCGGGGTGCGCTGCGGGCCTTGGTAAGAGAAGGCCGCGGTGTTCATGATGTTGCCGCGGGTGGAGGCGAACACGAGCCGCCCATCCGTCGTGAACGCCGGGTCGAAGTTGTGGACCAGCTCCCCGTTGGTATCGATGCGGTCGCCGCGATCGTTCGTCGGCGGCGCGTCGATGGTGGGCTCCACGGAGCAACCCGCGCTGTCGATCACGTACACGCGGAACGGCTCGCTCGCGCTGCTCCGCGCCGCGAACGCCAGGCGCTCAGCGTCCCACGACACCGCGGGGCGACGCAGATCCACCGTGGCCGAATCGAGACCGCAGCCCGAAAGCAGGCTCTCCTCCGTGTCGTCCACCGTGATGCTGCCGTCCGCGCCGAGCGTCGCCGCGCGCCGCACCAAATCCGACCCACCGCGGTAAGTCGCCCAGTCTTGCGTCGTGCGGCGCCCGCTGGTGGGGGGCCGCTTGATGTACACCAGGCCCGTCAGCGAGCGGCCACCGAGGCGCTCTTGCTTCTCGAGATCATACCAGGCGCTGATCACACAATACGGATCTTGTTCGTCGAGCGGACCGTTCGCCGCCGCGTCGGCATCGCAGGCATCGGGATCCGCGCCGCCGCGCGCGAGGAGCGCGCCGCCGCGATGCAAGAGGCCACCCTGAGAGCCAGGGTCCAGGTTCTTCCGCACCAGGCGCGAGAGGTTCGGGCTGTGCGCCTCCACCGCCAGCTGATCGAGGGTGAGCTCGTAGTTGCGGCGGGTGGCGGGCAAACCGAAGTGCCCACCGCTGCCGCCGCGGAGGCGGTAGTCGTGGAACATGGCCGGCGAGTGACAGCCGACGATCATGCAGCCCTTCTTGGCGAGCATCGGCTGCACCCGGCGCGCGAAGAACTCGAAGCCTGGTTCCGTGGGGATATGACTGGGGCCGCCGCGCTGCTCCGCCCAGGTGAGGATCGCCTGGTAGCCGCTGGCGCTGGTGGTGGGGAAGATGGCCCCGCCTTCGTGGTAAGTGCCGCCCTGGTTCGGCGCCAAGGTGCGCCGCAAGATCTCGCTGGCGGTGGCGTCCACCGACACGTAACCGGAGGCCGCGAAGTAGTTCCACCGGAGCTGCTCTTGGGTGGTGCCGCAGGTGAGGTACAGCGAGTTCGAGGTGTTGCCGTGGCAATTGCCGGCGGAGCAGCTCTCCGCCAAGACCGGCGCCACGCGATCGCGGAACACCGCGAAATCCGCGTCCGCAGGATCCGCGCTGGGGTCGAACGCCGCTTCGGTGCCGAGCACCGTGGAGCACGGCATCAGCTGCACCTCGGGCTCGACGCGCTGCGCGTTGTTCTCCGTGGCGCCGCGCTCGATCCAGCGCAGGAGCTGGAGGAACGAGGGGCTGGTGCGGTCGAGGATGGAGCCGCCGCCGTGGGGGATGTCGGTGGTGATGATCTCCACCTCACCATCCCAGCTGGAGAGCCGCATTTGGTAGGGCGGCACCGACTTCAAGAGCAGGTTCGGGAGACCGTAGGGGCCGTAGTCGATCAGCAGATCGCGCCGCAGCATGACGTCAGCGTAGCTGTCGAAGCTGAGGTTCCCCAGCGCGTTGCCGCGATCGTCCGCGGTCACGTGACACAGCGAGCCCGAGGGGCTCGTCGCGCAGCTCTGCGTGAGCGTGGGCGCGATGGTCCGATCGTAAAAGGTGGTCCTGGCCTCGGTCGGCTCCGTCGAACAGCTCGTCGCCGAGGCAACGACCGCGAGGCAACAAGCCGCGGTGAGAACGTGCCGCATCCCGGTGATCATAGCAAAAACCACCGCCACGCGGGGAATGCTTACGACTGGAATCGATCCCGCGAGGCTGGGGCGACCGCTCTTGGTCGCCCCCACCACTCGGGGCCTCAGAGCCGACGCAGAGCGACGCGCGCGGCGTCCCGCACGAAGGAGTCGGAGTCGCTCAGCGCCTCCGTGAGCTCCGGGCGCGCCGAACGATCCCCAATGGCGCCGAGCGCCGCTGCCGCCGCCTTGCGCACCCCCGGGTCGCTATCCTGACGAAGCAGCGCGATCAACCCGCCCACCGCGTCCCGAGCGCCGAGCGCGCCGAGCGTCTCCACCGCGCGAGTGCGCACCCGCACCGAGGAGTCGTCGATGCGCTCGAGCACCGCCTCCGGCGCGGAGAACACGTTCACCCGGATCGCGCCGCGCAGCGCCGCCATCCGCACCTCTTCGTCAGAGTCACTGATTGCTTCGGCGAGCTCGCGCTGCGGTCCCTCCGTGTTGAGCCGCACCAGCGCCTTCACCGACGCCAGCCGCACCTCGGGCGCTGGATCCTCGATCGCCGCGCGCGCCACGTGCTTCACCCCGGCGTGCGACAGGAACTCACCGAGCGCCTCCGCGGCGTAAGCGCGTTGCATCGTCGGCGTGCTCGGGTCATTCAGGCGCTCCACCGTCTGCGCGTAGACTTGCCCTGGGCCGAACACCCCGAGCACTCGGCGCCGCAGCCACCACGCGCTGATCTCACGCGTCTTCGGGTGGCCGTCCATGAGCAGCTCGGCGACGTGCGGGATGCAGCTCAGGCACTCCACGCGCTCACCGTGCTCCAGCACCCGCCAGATCTCCATGGGCGCGGTGTTGCCGCGCGTCACGGCCTTGATGCGCGTGGGGGAGCTCAGCTTCTCCAGCGACTCCGGGTTCAGGTTCTTGTACACGCTGGCGCGGCCCGCGTGCACGCTCTGGTGATTCGTGTCCGCAGCGCCTGGGCCCGCCCACGACGAGGCGACCAGCGCGCCCGCCACCATCAGCCAACTCTTGAGGGTGATTCTCATGGCTTGCTCCTCGAGGCTCAGTACTGCCGCCCTGCCACCGGGTCATTGGCGTAGGGCTGGAAATCGGTGTTTTGACGCGCATAGAACTGCGCACCGAGGTCAATCGCGCGGATCAGCATGGTGCGCTCCTCGCGGGTGAGGATGATGCCGACGTCGTCGGGGTGCAGGGTGCGCGTGCCGCCGCGAATATCGGTGCTGAACGGCTGCCCGAGCGGCCACGCCGTGCGGTCCGAGTTGAACACGCTGGTCATGTTCAGCTTCTCGATCAGCGCGCTGCCTCGCGCGTCGCTCGGCACGCCCCAGGTGGGCGGGATCACGCCCGTGATGCTCACGTCACCCATGCCCATCTCCATCTCCAGCGCCGCTGGGTAGAAGATGGAGACGTAAGAGGCCGGCCACGCCCGCGTCTCGTTGTCGTAAGTCACCGTGATGGGCGTGTCGCTCAAGTCCATGCGCGGCAAGCGGTACACCGTGCTCTCGCCGGTGAGCTCGTTCGCCATCGTGATCTCGTAGAACTCCTGCGGGCCGTCGCCGTTGGTGGTGCCGTTGTGGCAAGAGACGCACTTGGAGTTGAGCAGCGACTGGATCTCGTTCGGGTTGCCCGCTTCCGTCGCGTAGGCCCAGGGGTACTCCACGCGATCTTGAATCGCGACCATGAAGTCCTCGGCGCCGAACGCCGCTGCCGCCGTCTGCTGCTGCTCGCCAGGCAGGTTGGACTCCGTGCGGCGCTCATGGCAGCCGCCACACACACGGTCCTCACCCGGCATGCCCTGGATCCACGTGGTCTGATTGCGGATCGCCAGCTCGAACTCATCCACCGCTTGGAGGTGCACTGGGATGTAAGGTGGGATGGCCGCGAGCCAGCTACCATCGGAGCGCACCGTGGCCTCACCGAGGATCGCCGCGCCCTCCGCCATCGTCAGGCCGAACATCGTCGCCCCGGGCGCCGCCTCCGAGGAGAAGCCCTCGATGATGCGCACCTTGACCGCGGCGTGCAGCGCCTCATCCAGAGGGGTGTTGTCGAACTGCGCGCCGCTCACGCGATCCCCATGCAGGCTGAACAGCGACGTGCGCACCACGTCGATCGAGCCGAGCACCACGGGGATGGTGGCGTCTTGCGTGTTCTGAATCGACGAGCGCACCGGCGGCTCCGTCCGCTTCACGATCGGCCGCGCGTAGAGCTCCCAGCTGTCCTCGTAGTTGACGACCAGCTCGTTACGCTGCGTCTTCGAGTTGAAGATGTAGATGCCGAAGTCCGGCGGCGTGAGCGCCAGCTCGTCCATCTCGTTCACGGTGCCGTCGGCCCACGACGTGAGGATGCGCCCGTCGGGCAGCACCACCGGCGCGCGGTAGCGCCCCACCGGCGATGGATCCATCCCCCGCGGCACGCTCGGCGTCAGCACCTCGTAAGAGGCGGTGTCCTCATCGAAGATCTCCGGGCGGCCATCCGCCTGCGCGTTGATGCGGATCAGCGCGCCCGCCTGGATCGTGTTCTCGCGATCCGTGCCCACGCCGATGAACACGTTCGGCTCGTTCGTCTCCACCACCTGCACCAGGCTGTTCGCCGGCTTACCGTGCTGCCCCGCGATGGCCACCATCTGCGTGCAGTCCGGGTTCATCGCGAAGATCTTCACGTCGTTGACGTTCTCCAGGTGCTCCCACCGCGAGAACGCGATCTGCCCTGACTTCATCGCCCACAGGGTGACGGTGTGCGAGAGGTTCTGGGAGCACAGGCGCCGGTCCGCGTCGCCACCCGACTCCGTGACGGTGGCGATCTGCGTCACCTCGCGGGGGTGGTTGTACTCGTCAGCCCGGGTGCCCATCTCCGTGTAGGGCTGGTTGGTGATGAACGCGATGCGACCCCCGGCGACCCACACCGGGTTCATGTCGTCGGCGGGGCCGAAGGTGAGCTGGTGGATGTTGAAGCCGTCAGGCCCCCGCTCCAAATCCGCGACGTAGAGGTGGTAGTGGTCGTCCGAGCTCAGCTTCATGCTGAAGACGACCTTCTTCGCGTCGAAGCTCACGTCCAGGCTCGAGATGTCGGCCCGCGCGAAGCGCTCGCCCGCGATGATGTTCTCCACCTTCCCCGTGGAGAGGTCGCGCACCTCGAGCCGCGCGCCCGGGTTGTAGCGCAGGTAGTCCATCACCTGACCCATCCCCCCGGCGACGTCGATGCTCACGCGGTCTCCGTTGACCGTGGTGTGCTGACGCACCGCGTAGATGATCTTCTGGAACGCCTCACCGGTGGGCTCCTCCGACGGCTCACTGCTGCAGCTGACCGTGGTGGGCGCCATCAGGCCAAGGGCCGCGGCGACGGGGAGGGCGGCTATCAGCGCGGTGCGGGTTGCGAAGCTGCGTGCCATACGAGACTCCTGGCTGAGCTATGACGAGCTCGGGGGCGAGCTCGAAGCGAGCCCGGCCTGTTATTGGAAGCAGGTTTTGGGCCACACGTCGATTGCCTAGTTTTGGGGGGTTTGGCATGGCACTTGGGGCGCTGAGCCCCAAGACGGTGGGTCCCGGTTGGGGTCGCTGCACCCCAACTCCCAGTGACTACCCGTCCAACCCCCAACCCCCCCTTCCCTCCTTCGAGCTCCTGTAGGCTGTGCGGATGGAGCTCAAGTACGACGCGGCGGGGCTGATCCCGGTCGTGGTTCAAGACCAGCTCACGGGGCAGGTCCGGATGGTGGCGTGGATGAACGCCGAGGCGCTCGCCCGCACTCGAGAAGAGGGTGAGGTGTGCTTCTACAGCCGCTCACGCCAGGCCCTGTGGCGGAAGGGCGAGACGTCGGGGAACACCTTGGCGCTGCGTCAGCTGGCGGTGGACTGCGACGGCGACACGCTGCTCGCCCTGGTGGATCCGCGCGGACCGAGCTGCCACACCGGCGAGCAGAGCTGTTTCTATCGAGCGCTCGACGCGCGAGACGACGCGCCCATCGAGCCACGGCCTGGACCCGTCCTCGAGCAGCTCAGCGAGCTGATCGGCGCCCGCGCCCGGGCCAGCGCCGAGACGAGCTACACCCGACGGTTGCTCGACGGCGGTCCGGAGGCGATCGCCGCCAAGCTCCAAGAAGAGGCGGCCGAGCTGAGTCAGGCGCTCGCTTCGGAGAGTGAGGAGCGGGTAGCCAGCGAAGCGGCCGACGTCCTCTACCACCTGATGGTGGGGCTCGAGCTGCGCGGGGTGCCGCTCTGCGACGTCCTCGGCACCTTGGGCGCACGCCTGGGGGTGAGCGGCCTCGTCGAGAAGGCGAGCCGCGGCACTTAGCGAAGTGAACGAGGAGCCGCCCGGAGGCTCCGATGCTGCCGTCGCGATCGTCGAGACCCGAGGTCGGCCGTCGAGGAGTCACCGCGTGAGCCTGCGTCCGCTCTTGGTGTCCGTTGACCCTGAAACGCCGCCTCAATATGGTGCGCAGCCGAGCGCGGCGCGGCGCCCGTTTAGCCCCGACCCTCCTCCCGGAAGCGAACGCTGAGATGCCCAAGGTACTGGTTTTTGAGAGCGACCCCGACTTCGCAGCCCAGCTCCGCGAGGCGCTGACCGAGCGCGGGGCCACCCCGACCATCGTGGACGACGCGAACGAGGGGCTGCAGGTCGCTGCGACCGACCGCCCAGACCTCATCTTGCTCGCCATCGAGCTGCCGCGCATGAACGGTTTTTCCGTGTGCAATAAGCTCAAGCGCGACCCCGGCTTGAAGGACGTGCCGCTCATCATCCTGAGCAGCGACAGCACGGAGGAGACCTTCGAGCAGCATCGGCGGCTCCGCACCCGCGCGGAGGAGTACCTCCACAAGCCCGTGAACCTGGAGCTCTTGCTCGAGCGCGTCGGCGCGCGCATCCCGCTCGAGGCGCCCGCCGCCATGGAGGAGGACATCCTGATCGAGGATGACATCGACTTCGATGACGCCGAGCCGCTCGCGATCGGTGACGACTTCGAGGCCGAGGGCACGCAGATCATGGACGCCCCGCCGATCTCCGGGGAGCCAGTCAATGTGGATGACGAGGTGGACAGCTTCACTGAGGCTGCCTTCGACGCCTTGGTGGGTGAGCCCGAGCCCACCCCGGCGCCCGTCTCTGTGGCGCCCGAGTCCATCGAGCCCGAGTCGGAGCCCGTGGAGTCGATCGAGCCGGAGTCTGCCGAGGGTGACTCCGCGGCGCCCGAGTCGCTCGCCTTCGAGTCGGTGGCGCCGGAGTCCGCGCGTGAGTCGGACGCGCCCGCCATCCCACCGCCACCGCGAGCTCCGGCTGAGTCGTCAGCGGCGCTGTCCGACGTCCCGCGCGCTGCCCGCGCGCCCACCAGCATCCCCCCGCGCCCACTCGAGAGCGGCGAGGCTGCGCGGCTGCGCGAGGAGCTGAACAAGGCCAAGGCGCGCGTCGGCGAGCTGGAGGCGCAGGCCGTGGAGAGCCGCGCGCGCATCACGGAGCTGGAAGATCAAGCCGGGCGCGACGCCGCGCGCGACGCGGAGGTGCAGCGCCTGCGCCGCGAGGTGGACGAGGCCAAGGCGAAGGCGGCGGCCGGCAGCAAGGGCGGCGGCTCCGCGCGCGAGTTCCTCGACCTTCGCGAGGCGCTCAACAAGAAGGACAAGGAGATCCTCGATCTCCGCGATCAGCTCACCCACAAGGACAAAGACCTGCTGGGCCTGCGCGACGCGTCGCTCGGCCTGGAGCGTGAGAAGGCCGACCTGAACGACAAGATCCTCGCGGTGGAGCGCGAGCTCCACGACGAGCGCAAGCTGCGCGAAGCGGCCACCGCCGACAAAGAGCAAGCGAGCAAGCGAGCTGACGACTTCAAGCGCAAGACAGAGAAGCTGACCTCCGAGCTCGAGGCGCGGAGCACGGAGCTGGCCGAGGCGCGCACGGCGAGCGAGGCCGCGCTCGCCGAGAAGGACGCCCAACGGGAGGCGCTGGAGGCTGAGCACCGCGAGGCGCTGGCGCGCGCCGCCGAGGAGCACCAAGCGGCGACGGAGCGAGCCGCCGTAGCTCACAGCGCGGCGCTCGCGGCAGCAGAAGAAGCCGCGCAGAACCGTCAGGCGGAGGCGCTCGCCGAAGCGGAGGCGGCGAGCAACGCGGCGCTGGCCGAGGCGCTGCAAGTGGCCGCCCAAGAGGCGAGCGAGGCGCAGGCCGCGGCGATCACCGCGCGCGAAGAGGAGCTGGAGCGTGAGCACACGGCGAAGCTCGCGGCGCTGCACCGCGCCGGGGAAGAGGCGCAGAACAAGCTGAGGGAGGAGCACAGCGCGGCGCTGGCCGCCGCCGCGGCCGTGCTCACGGCGCGCGAGCAGGAGCTGAAGGAAGAGCGCGAGACGCTGGAGCAAGAGCTCCGCGCGGCTCACCAGCAGACGCGTGACGAGCTCGCGGCGCTCAGCGCCGCCAAGGAGGAGGGCGAGGCGACGCGCGACGCGAAGATCGCCGCGCTGACGGCGGACCTCCAGGAGAAGACGGAGCGCGGCGCCGAGCTAGAGCAGCAGCTGAGCGAGACGCAGAGTAGGCTCGAGGAGACGAGCAGCGAGCTCACCGGGGCGCGCGAGCGCATCACGGAGCAGGACGCGCAGCTCGCCGAGCTCAGGGAGAAGAAGAGCAGCCTCACCGCCGACTTGGAGACCGCCAACGCGAGCATCGCAGAGAAAAATCAGACGATCAGCGAGGCCGAGCAGCGCATCAGCGAGCTGAGTGAGCAGCAGAGCCACCTCACCTCGGAGCTCGCCGGGGCGCGCGTCACCATCACCGAGAAGGAGGCTCAGGTAGCTGAGCTGACGGAGTCGAAGAGCAGCCTCACCACCGACTTGGAGACGGCCAACGCGAGCATCGCAGAGAAAACTCAGGCGATCGCCGAGCTCAGCGAGGAGAAGAGCAGCCTCACCGCTGACTTGGAGACGGCCAACGCGAGCATCGCAGAGAAAACTCAGACGATCGCCGAGCTCAGTGAGGAGAAGAGCAGCCTCACGGCGGAGCTCGAAGCAGCGCGCGCCACGATCGAAGACAAGGAGCGCCGCCTCACGGAGCTCACCGGCGAGCGCGATACCTTGAGCGAGAACCTGGCACGCGCGAGCACCATCATCACCGAGAAAGATCAGTCGATCAGCGAGATCACCGACGCGCGCGACGCCTTGAGCGCGGAGCTGGTCGTGGCGGGCAACCAGCGCGAGGAGCTGGAGCAACGCATCCGCGAGCTCACGGGGGAGCGAGACCAGCGCACCGAGGAGCTCGCCGCAGCGAACGCCACCCTCGCCGAACGGGACGGCACCATCGAGGGCCTGAACGGCGACCTCGAACAGGCGCGCGGCACCCTCGCCGAGCGCGAGCGCACCCTCGAGCAGCGCGAGGGGCGCATCGCCACCCTGGAGGCCGAGCTAGCCCACACCCGTGAGGAGCTTCAGAGCACCCAGGGCAAGCTCACCACCGAGCAAGGCCGCACCGCCCGCGCCGTCGCCAAGTGGACCAATGACCGCGCCTCCCTGGAGCACGCCAAGGACGCCCTCGCCATCGCCCTAGCCCGCATCGAAGAGGCCGAGGAGCGCGAGCTGGAGTAGCCCGTGCTCTGTGAGGGGCGAGGTCACCGTCCTACCCAGTGCGCCACTGGTTGCGAGAGGAACGACTCGACCGACACGCCATCACTCCCTACGAGCAGCGTGCGGTGAGGTTTGAATGCCTGAGCGAAGGCTAAGCTGCCCGAGTGAGCTCTGGGCGCTCGGCCGCTCTTGACCTCGATCGCCGTCAGGCGCCGACCAGCCTTCACGACGAAGTCCACCTCGTGCTGCCGCTCGCGCCAGTAGAAGACCTCGCACACGCCCGCCGCCTCCGCGTTGGCAAGGTGCGCGCCCACCGCCGACTCGACGAGGCGCCCCCAGAACTCAGTGTCCGCGCGCGCCTCTGCGGGAGACAAGCCCGACATCGCGCTCATGAGCGCCGTGTTGAGCACCTGGAGCTTGGGGCTGGATCCTCGTCGCCGCGCGACGTCGCCAGCGTACTTGGGCAGCGCTCGAACCATCCCAGCGCCTGCTAGGAGGTCCAGGTAGTGCGCTAGCGTGGTGGTGTTGCCAGCGTCTTGTAGCTGACCGAGCATCTTGGTGTACGAGAGCACCTGCCCCGAATACTGACACGCCAGATCGAACAACCGGCGCAGCAGCGCTGGTTTATCCACACGAGAAAGCAGCAGCACGTCGCGAGCGATCGAGGTCTCGATCAGGCTGTCCACCACGTACCGAGTCCAGCGCGCAGCGTCGCCAGCGAGCGGAGCAGCGCCCGGATAGCCGCCGTAGAACAAGTATTCGTCCAGCCCCCAACCGAACGCGCCCTGCATCTCCGCGTACGTCCAGTGCGGCAAGTGCAGCGTCTCGAAGCGCCCAGCCAGGCTCTCCGTGAGCCCGCGAGCCAGCAGCAGCGGCGCCGACCCAAGGAGCACCACCTTCAGCGGGGTCCTCGCGCGGGTGTCTTCGTCCCAGGTGCGCTTGACCGTCTCCGACCACGCCGGGATCTTCTGAACCTCATCCAGCACGAGCAACGCGCCCTCGCCCGCCAGCTCCGCCTCACGGCGAGCTGCGTCCCACTGCTGCCCAATCCACCCCTCGGCGCGCAGCGTGGGCTCGTCGGCGCTCGCGTAGCGCACCGGGGAGCCCAAGCCTTCGGTCACCTGCTGCACCAACGTGGACTTGCCCACCTGCCGGGCGCCGGTGACCACCTGCATGAAGCGACGCGGCTCGCTCAACCGAGCCGAGAGCACCTCCGCCTGAGGGCGACGGTAGCCAGCCTCCGGTTTACTCACCATCTTGAGTAATTTTACTCAGTACATTGAGTAAATTGCAAGCGGGCGCCCGAATTGATCGAGGATACCCCCATCTCTCCTAACCCAGACGAACCGCCCGCCGCTGAGCCGGAAGCCGCTGACACCTCGGAGTAACTGGCTGCCACTACGAGCCCAGCGACTTCAGCCACCTTGCCGGCAAGGAGGTTGCCCGAGACTCGGGGCCGCTGGCTGCGGTGGGAGGGGCACATTCAGTTGCGGAGCGCATCCTGGTGTCGCTGATCGGTCACCTCAAGAGCGCTCAGGTGACCGCCGGAGGCCCCCCTGCCCAGATGGTGAGGTGCAGCTCCGCGTCGTCGATCAGCTCGTAGTCAGATAGCCTGCCTGAGAGGCGCACGCTGCGCTCGAGGATGGTCGGCACCCCTTCGCCTCGACGGTCCATGTACCGCGGGGAGGCGCTCGAGGTAAGCAGCCTTGGTAGGAACCAGACGGCCCCCCCGCTCGCTTCGAAGCCAAGGAGGCGCCAATGTGGATCACAGTTCACTCGGAGCGCCTGAAGACGCGCTCGCGGTGCCAGGGGAGGTAGCTGCGATGGCCTTCGGTGATGCCGCGCACGCACAGTGGTTGATCCAAGCCAAGGATCCTGCGGGAGCTGGCGGTGAGCGCATCGCTGACGGTGAGCGCTCCGTCGTCCTCCAGCGTGATGAAGCCTCGATCGAAGGCGGCGTCGAGGTGGGGCGCGAGCAGGAGGCCGTTGTAGACATCGAGTCGCTCGGCATCGGTCTCGCAGTCTGCCCAGGGCTTGATGTGGCTCGCGCGCAGGAGCTCAGGAACGGCTAGGCCGGTGACGGCGCAGCGGCCTTCCCAGAGGTCGAGGAGGCCCGCTCTGAACAGGTCCTGCCCGACGCGCTGAACGACGAGCCGTTCGGCCTCCGTCGTCTTGGGCAGGGTGACGACTCGCTGCTCGAAGGTGCGGAGCAGCTCGTTTGGCAGCGCCTTGGACAGCTGGAAGGCGCGCCGAAGCAGCTGATGCAGTGCGGCCACGTCGGGCACGGTGCGCCCTCCCGCGGCGCCGCCCGGCATGGGCGCCACCATGGGCGTGCCGTACTCACCCAGCGCGCGCGCCACGTTCAGCTGAGAGAACGCCGCTAACAGCACCGCATCGCCGAAGGCCCCCAACCACACGCAGAGCGGGCACTGCGTGCTAGCGAAGACGAGCCAGTCGCCCTCCGGCGCGAGCGCGCGGTCGAAGCCGTTGTCCGTCGCGGCCTTCTCGAGGCGCGTCAGCATCAACGGCGAGAGGCTCATCTTGCCTTCCCCAGTGAGCGATCGAGCCACCGCGCGCGAATGCTCACGAACGGCTGAAGTGGGTGCTCACCGAGCAGCGCCGTCTTGCGCGCTTCGCGTTCGGCGCGGGTGGCCGTCTTGCCCTTGTACTGCCGCTCGAGCCGGGTTCGCTCACTGTCGAGCGCTGCGCTCCGCGCTGCCACGAGTTTGGGGTGGTTGAGGTTCAATACCCCACTGTTCTTGACCTGGTCATCGTGCGGCGCGCCCAGGGCGTGCACCAACGCTCGACGCTGTGGGTCAGTGAGCGGCGCGTCACCCCCGACGTACACCTCCCCCAAGCTGGTGAACCCGACGCTACGCTCATAGGCGTGATCCACCGGCCATGGCAGGTCAGCTTCTGTGACGTCACCCTTGAGCGGGCGCTCATGCTTGTGAGCGTCGCAAGTCTCCTCCGTCGCGCAGGACAGGTAGAGGTTCTTCCAATGCAGCGCGAGCTGAGGCTCCGCACTCAGTGGTCTCCAGTGGTCGATGCGAGGTAGCGGCGCGCCTTCACTGACAGGGCGCTCACAGTAGACACAGAGAGCACCCTGCTCCTGGTACATGACGGCGCGCAGCTTGCGCTTCTCCATCGAGTCGAAGGCGGCCCGCGCGTGAGCGGAGCGGTCGGCCGCAGCACCTAAGCCCTCTAAGAACTCCGCCTCAGCCTGCCTCCAGGTTCGCGTCTCCTGTCCCTCGGGGGAGACATCTGCCGGCGGCCACGGCTTCCTCAACCCTCGCATCACCCCTCCCAATCGAAGAGCCCGCGGGCCCGCACGAGCGCTGGGTCCAAGCCGCCCCACTTGGCCTCGAGCTGGGTAAGCAGCTGCTCCGCTGCCTCTCGCTCACCTTGATCGATCGCGTCGTGGAGCTCGCGTAGCATTGCCTGACCGTCAGCATCGCGATCGTTCGTGTCCATCAGGTCGCGGAGAATCGCGTTGGTGTCACGCCCCTCGACGAACACGCCATCTCGCTGCAGCTCACCCTTCGCTAGCCTCCGCACCTGGCGGTTGAGCGCGCTGCTCAGCACCTGAGGCGAGTGAGTAGTCACCACGAACTGCAGCCGTGGGAAGACGTTGCGGAGGCCCTCGAGGACAACGCGCTGCCAGCGCGGGTGCAGGTGCAGATCGATCTCGTCGATCAGCACCACTCCCTCAATCTTGCTGGGGGCCTCACCCCCGTCTTGCTCGTTCAACATCACCGCGCGGCGGGCGAGGTCGGACACGAGCGAGAGGTAGACGTGGAAGCCGTCCGACAGCTCCTTCCACGTCGCAACCTCTCCGCTCTCGAAGCGCACCACGGGGCTCCGCTCGCTCGGATCATACCAAGCGCGCTCCACTCCCGGCGTCGCCTGCGCGATGGCGTCCATGACAGCCGCCGCCACGCCACGCTCGGGCTCCCCATTCTGCCGGCGCACGGTGTCCGCGAGGATCTCCTCGAGCAACCAGGTGAGCAAGGTGGAGTCATCCTGAGCTGGATCGAGCGCCTGCGCGTAACCCTCCCAGCGATCAGGCCCGGTCGACGCCGAGTGAGTCGACGCCCTACCTCGGCCTAGCCTATTCACCCCATAGAACGCGAAGAGCGGCCAACGCGCGCCGGGCACTCGCACCCGCTCGATCGCTGCGAGCACCGCGGCATGTTCGCTGCTCTTCCGGTTCGAGGCTGGCTGCAGTGTGTCCGACCAGCTGACTATTTCTCCGCCAACCTCTGCGGTCCACTTGAGGGCGCAGGGACCCGCAGCCTCGCGGCGCCCACGGTCATCAAGCGCGACCTTCCGCACGTCCCGCTGAGCCTCCAGCACGAGCGTAGGCGGCGCGCTCCCCTGAAAGGGCGTCAGCCCCATGGCGAGCGCCGTGAGGATGGCTGTCTTACCGCCACCGTTCTCCGCGAAGATGACCGTCAGATCGCCTTCGAGCGAAAGCTCGAGGTGCTCGAAGCAACGGAACTGCTCGAGCATGAGGCTCTTAAACACGAATGTCATGATGCGCTCTCCATCTCAGCCCCCAAAGCAGCCACCTTGGAATTGCCCAATGGGGCAGCGGGCTGCTGCCCGATTCGGCCGGGTCGCCGCTCGGCGAGGTCGGTCATTTCTTGCTCCCCCCTCTTCTGCCACGCTTCGGCGTGGCGGCCCTCTCCTCGCGCGCGACCAGTTCTCGCGCTCGGCCTCGATCTCGTAGAAGGCGCGCGCTTCGGGCTCGCGGACCTTGCTGAGCGCGAGGTAGTGCGACCATGCCAAGGTCCCCGAAAAACCCGGCCGTTCAAATTCGGCAGATGCCGTGTGCCGAATCTCGGCGGCGGCAGGATTCGGAAGATGCCGTCTGCCGAATTCAGCAGCCTCCTGGAGGATGACTGGTGGACGGTCTGCGTAGGCGAGGTAGAAGCTGCGGAAGTTCCTCAGATTCCGCAGAGAGTAGCCGCGCCCAACGCGCTCGGTGAGCTTCGCCGCCAGGTCTTCGAGAACCTGTTCGCCGTGCTCGGCCCGCTTGGCGCCGCGCTGCACGTACTCGACGATCTCACGGCCGATGTGCCAGTTCGACAGCACCATCTCGCTGTTGACGGTGCGGAGCACGCGCCCGCGGGCCTCTTCGATGAGGGTGACGACGCGCTCGACGAGCGCGCCGAGATCACTCGCTTGGGTGAGCGCCTTCGTCGGTCGCTTTGGGGTCGTGGCCTCCTTGGGGCGCGTCTTTGCTGGCTTCTTCTTCGCGCTCACGAGGAGGCCCTCCGCGGTGGGCCGAGGGGTGAGACGTAGGGCGTGTCACTGACTATCGCGGCCGCGAGGGCGTCGTAGCGTTCGAGCACGAGGCGCTTGGTGCGGTACTCGCCGTGGGCCTTCTCGTCGTTTTTCTTCACGATGGGGAAGGTGTCGAGGATGTAGTCGGTGTCCTCCTTGGAGAGGCCGTACAGGTGGAAGAAGGCGGCGTCGAGCTCACTGCGGAGCAGGGAGCGGCGCTCAGGGTCCCACAGGTAGGGCGCGCCTTCATCACCCACGTCCCGAGCGAAGGGCTCAAGGTCCCACGCGGTGTAGGTCAGCTCGAGGACACGCGGGAGCAGCCAGTCGCGGAGCGGGGTGCCAGGGTGCCAGGGGGTGTCGGCGGTGTAGACGGAGGGGGCGAGGACGGGGAGTTGCTTCAAGTAGCTATACGTCAGGTGCGTGCCGCCAACCTTCTGGCGTGCGGCGTAGTCGAGCGCGAAGCTGCAAAGACTCGCGTAGAGAGACGCGGTGAGTCGCGGTTCTGTTGACGGCATCGCGAGGGGGGTCGTGTGACCGACAGCGACGCGCGGGATCAGCGAGGCGATGACGGTGCGCTGGTCGGTGCTGCGGCAGATGTCGCGCCAACCGAGTAACCAGCCGCGCTCCCAGCGGTCCTTGAGGCGTGACGTGATCTCGTTTGCCTCGACCCAGTACCTCGGGTGTGTGAGCCGCGTCGGTTCCGCGTGCGCGGCATCATCAAACTCAGGGAGCTTGCCCTGATTGCCTTGTGCTTCTGTCTGGCCCTCGTAGGTGCCGAAGCGATGGTCATAGTGGTGTACCATCTTCGCCTCCATGAGCGGCAGGGCGCGCTGCTTGCCCTGCACGAAGTGGTTGCCCTTGAGCTGCCAACCGGCGGCCTCCAGCTCGGCGCGCGTGCGGAACAGGCCCGAGTCGGACGCCATGTTGAACACGCCCTGCATGAAGTGCAGGCCCCAGGGGTTGCCGTCGGGGTCGCCCTCGCGCCAGAGGATGCCCGCGCGCCGGTACATGGCGAGGTTGAGGTCGGCGTCGCGACGCGAGCGGAAGGTTGGGCAAGTGCGGGTGTTCGGATTGAGCGTCGCGAAGTCGGCGGGCGTGAGGCTGAAGTGCTTCTCCGGGTTCTCGAGGGCCGAGACCTGTCGAGCGAAGAACACGAGGTCTGCCTCCTCCGTGGTCTGCCCACGCGCGACAGTCATCAGGGCAAAGCGGAAAGCGTGATGCACGCCAGGGAAGACGAACTCCTCGTTCTCAAAGCTGTAGAACCGCGCCAGCTCGCGTTCCTTCACGAGCGTCCCAAAGTACTCTTTCGTCGTGTCGTCAGTCGCGATGCCCGTCGGCACAATGAACCCCGCGCGCCCCGTCGGCCCGAGCACGCTGCGGTTGTGCTCGGCGAAGAGGGCGTAGGTGTTGATGCGACCGCGCGCGCATAGCGGGTAGCGCCCTGACTCTCGAGCGAGGTGGTTCTCGCCATCGATGTTGCGAAGTGCGGCTGAGAATTCGGCGTGCAGAGCGGGAGCACTGGTTTGCAACGCCGCGATCATTCGCTTGCGCGCCGCTGCGTTGGGTGCGCTGGCGATCTCCGGCATCCGCTGCGCGAACCACTCCTGTTCCTTCAGTTCGACGTGCTCCCACGGCGGGTTGCCCAGCACCACGTCGAAGCCGCCGCCGCCCTCGCGCGCGGGGTTGAACACCTGCGGGAACTGAAGGTGCCAGTGGAAGAACTGGTACTGGCGCGCGAGCTCTTCCACCGTGGTCGTGGTCGACTGGGGCGCCGCGCCCGTGTCCCGCAGCTTGCGCCACACGTCGTTGGTCGGCGCGGCCTCCACGCTGGGGCCAGGCTGCTTGGGCCACACGAACGCGGCGCACCACGCGTCGGCGATCAGCTTCTGGTGCTGGTAGGCGCGCGAGGAGAGGATGCCGCCCCACTGCTCCTCCTTCTTGGCGAGCAAGGCGGCGTCGGCGTCGCTCTGCTCATCGAGCGCGGACACCGCCTGCGTGACGGCCTGAGCTTCATCCGCGCTGCGGGCGCCGAAGTCGAGCGTGCTCTGCTTGGCCTCCGCCTTGTTCCGCTTCTTGAGCGCGCTCGCGACCTTCTTGTCGTCCCCCTCGATCGGGGACCAGGCTTCGTCAGGGATGCTGCCTTCCATCAGCGCGGGCGTGGCGCCGAGCAGCGCGTTGCCGTGCTGGATGTGCGAGTCCAGGAAGGTGAGCGGCAGGCCAGGATCCACAGCCTCCATCCACAAGCTGACCTTGCACAGCTCGATGGCCATCGGGTTCAAGTCCACACCGAAGATGCATTTGGCCACCACCTGCCGCAGCGCCCGCCGGTACTCCTCCGCGGACGGCGTGCCGTTCACCGACGCGCGCGCGACGTGGGTGGCGAGCCGGCGCGCGGCGGACAACAGGAAGTGCCCTGAGCCACAGGCTGGGTCCACAATGCACAGCTCCAAGAGCGCCTTCGCCGGCCGGCTCGGGTTCTTGGCTATCGTGTTTGAGATGACGGGCTCGAGCGCGCTGTCGAGCAGCACGTTCACCAGGCTCTCCGGCGTGTAGTAGCTGCCCGAGGTCTTGCGCGCGTTGCCGCGGCTGTCACCCGCGAAGCTGAAGGCGCGGCCACCTTGCGTGATGTGCGGCTCCAGCTCGAGCAGCCCCTCGTAGATGTAGCCCAGCTCATCGGCGCCCATGTCGCGCCAGTTCACGCGCGAGAGGCCGCTCGGCTCGCGCAGCCAACACAGCTTGAAGAGGGCGCCGAGCAGGGCGCGGCTGCTCAGCTGCGCGGCGTCCAGGTTGGGGCACTGGCTGAGCGCGAACAGGCCACCCAGCGCCGGCAGGCCCAGCGCCGGCTCACCCGACGACAGCCCACCGAAGACGATCTTCAGAGCCTCCCACAGGTCCCCGTGACGATCGTGAGCAGCCCGGCGCGAGGAGCGATCGCGGAGCCGCCGCACGCTGTAGCCGAGGGCGTAGCGCTCAGCGGCTTCTTTGGCGGTGCCCTTCGGGTGCAACAGCTCCCGCTCTTCGATCGCGAGCAGGAAGATGAGCCGGTACACGAGGCGCAGCAGCTCGCCGAAGTAGGCCCGCTTGTGGAGCGCGCCCTCCTGCAGGGCCTTGCGCAGCGCCTGGTTCGATGGGTGCTCAAGGAAGCCCTGGCCGAGCACCGCAATCGCCTCTTCAAAGCCGGCGCGCAGGCGCTCACGGGCGCGCGTGCCTTCCGCGCGAGCCGATGAGCGCCATGTTTCCAGGACACAACTCGCTGCCTCTTGGTCCGCGCGCCCGAAGCGGGAGCGGTGGAGCAGCAGCCAGGTGGCGGCGAAGTCGGGGTAGAGGCCCTCGGTGAAGATGCGGGCGAGATCGATCTCGATCCAGGCGGGGCGCGTGAGGCTCGCGTTGTCGCGCACGATGCGCAGCGTGAGGCCGTCGCTCGCGACGCCCCACAGGGCGCCTCTCGAGGCGTTCAAGAACTCTTGCGCCAGGCCGAAGGCGCTGCGCTTGCGGTGCTCATCCCCCAGGTGACGATGGGGCGCGTCGAGCCCGCTGCCGGCGGGCGCGCACACCAGCGGCACGCGCCCTGCCGCGTCGATGGCGGTCAGCGGCCAAACCCGACCCTCCAGCTCGAGCGGCTGGCGGTGCGGCTCCTCTGGGCCGCCTGCGAGCGCGGGCTCTGTCGCGCTGCGCTCGACAAGATCCCCGAAGGCGAACGCGTCGCGCAACAGCGACAACACGAAGTGGCGCGCGAGCGCGCTGGGCTCCGCCTTCGCCTTGCGGCCCGCTTCAAACTCAGAGAAGTGCGCCTGCGCGATGCGCCAGGAGCGCGCGATCTCGTCGCGCAGCTCCAGGCCCTTCAACACGCCGTAGTCAGCCGGCGCCTGGTGTGGCGCCTCCAGCCGCGCCGCGCGCGACAACCAATCCGCGGCGAGCAAGCCACCCTCAATCGAGATGGCGTCGAACGCGAGCTGCGCTGCGCGCGCCGTGGGGGAACGTGGAGCCAAGGGCTTATACCTTCGGGAGCAAAACAAAGACGCCGATGATGTCCGGGCGAGGGAGCGCCTCCACCCGGGCGCTGCGCTCCCGAGTGTCTGCCTTCTCGTCGCGGAACGCCGCGGCGCGGACGCGGAGATGATCTTCCAGGAGCGCGCTCGCCCGCTCCTTCGCGAAGCCTTCTAGCTCGGCGGAGCGCTCCTCGAGCCAGGCCACCGCCTTCGTCGCCTCGCGCTCGCGCAGGCCCTGTGTCACGTCCCCCACGGGGGGCGCCGTCAGCAGCCTGAGCACCTCCGCGCTGTCCACTGAAGCGCGCTTCGCGCCCGTGTTCCCCTCCCAAGCGATGGCGGTGGCCTCCTCCACCAGCAAGGTGCTGTCCCGGCGAGCCCGCCGGACGATGAGCTGGTGGCGCAATCGGAGCAGCGCGAGCGTGGTGCGGGCGGTCACCGCCCCCGACACCCAACAGCCAACCCGCCCCAGCGGGAGGAGTGAGCTCGCCCCCGTGGCCTCGCTCAGTGAGCGCTCGAGGAGCGTCTCTGCCAGCACCGCGATGAGCGGGTGGCTGCGCTGCACCGCGCGGCAAGGAGGCGGCGCGGGGTAGCGGAAGTCGATGCGCAAGGTGCCCGTCAGGCCCTCCGCCTCCAGGCGCTCGCGAACCTCAACAGGCAGGGAGGCGGTGGGCGCTTTGAAGCCGCGCTGCATCGGCTCGAGCCCGGCGCCGAACCGGGTGAGCGCTCGACCGGTGAAGCGCTGGACATCCTCGCGCCCGCCGATGGCCGTCAGGCTCTTTTCCCATTCAGGCAGCACGTCCTCAGGCTTGAGGCGGCGCTGCGCGAACAGGGTGCGGTTCGCCTTGGCTTTCTCCTCAGCGCTGGCCCACCCCTCCTCGAACAGGGCGAGCTGATCTTTCGGCATCGGCGCCCGCGCGTCTTTGCGGCGCAGCAACACCCCCTTCAACAGCGCCTGGGTGAGCGAGTGGCCTTCGTCAGGTACCGGTACTGGTACGCCCAGCTCCTTACGGATGCGCTCCGCCTTGCGCAAGATGACCTCCAGCACGGCGCCATCGACTGGGTTGTTCACGCCGTACATCAAGGTGGCGCGGACGGTAGGGCTCGTCTGGCCGAAGCGATCCACGCGCCCCTCGCGCTGCTCGTGGCGCGTGGGGTTCCAGGAGAGGTCGTAGTGGATGACCGCGTCGAAGTGGTCTTGCAGGTTGATGCCCTCGGAGAGGCAGTCCGTCGCGACGAGCACGCGGTGCCCCTCGGCCTCACCCAGCTTGGCCACGCGCAGCTCACGCTCCTCAGGGGTCAGCTCACCGGTGATGACCTTCACGGCCGCCCCCGGGAGCAGCTCCTCAAGGTGCTTGCCGAGGTAGTGCGCCGTCGTGATGTAGCCGCAGAAGATGACTGGGTGATACGCGTGCTCCGGATCGGCGAGCAGCTCAGTGACATGCTCCGAGAGGACCTTGAGCTTCGGGTCGCCGCTGCGGCCCGCGAGCTTCTCGGCTCGAGCGACGAGCGCCGCGAGCGCTGGATCATCCGCGGCGGCCGGCGGCTCCACGTCGTCTTCCACCAGGCTGTCGGCGTCGCCATCGAACAGGCGGCTCAACAGCTCGCCGCGCTCCTCAGGCGACAGCTCCTCACCCGCGCGGGTGCGGAGCGCGAGCGCGGCGGCCATGGGGCTCGACGCCGCGCAGCGCAGCAGCGCGAGGGTGCCCCAGAAGCCCAGCCGCTGCGCCGAGCCGCTCCCCTCCTCATTCACGACCTTTTCCGCGCAGTAATCTAGTACGGCGTTGAAGAAGGCGTCCCACTCGCCCGTGAGCTTGTAGGTGAGCTCCCGCGTCTCACGCCCCGGGAACAGCCCGCCCTCCTTCCACTCGGCGATGTCAGCGCGGCGCCGCTGCACGAAGTGAGCGCCGAGGCGCTCGCGCAGGCGCTCGCGCTCTTTCCCTGTGGTGGCCTGGAGCGCCTCAAAACTCGAGTCTAACAGCCCCAGCAGGCGGTAGAACGCGGTGTCGTCCCCGCTGTGGGGCGTGGCCGTGAGCAAGACCAGGTGGCGCTCGGCGGAGTCCGCGAGCCCGCGCAGCAAATCGTACCGCTGATGGCGGCCTTGCCCGTTCCCGACGCAGGTGTGCGCTTCATCTACCACCACGAAATCTGGGCAGTGGTGGAGGAAGTGCGCGCGGCGCTCCTGGCTCTTGATGTAATCTAAGCTGACGACCGTGTGGGGGTGGACCTGAAACAAGCTGACCCCAGGCGGGATGGTGCGCTCAAGGCGCTTGGCGCTCGAGGCGGTGACCGCCACGGCTTGCAGGTTGAAGCGCGCCTCCAGCTCGGTGACCCACTGCTCCACCAGGTGCGGTGGGCACAGCACGGCGCTCCGCTCCACGTCACCACGAGCGAGCATCTCACTCAAGATGAGCGCCGCCTCGATCGTCTTGCCGACGCCGACGTCGTCGGCGATGAGCAGGCGCACCGGGTCGAGCTTCAGCGCCATGAGCAGCGGCACGAGCTGGTAAGCCCGCGGCTCGACGGCGATCTGTCCGAAGCTGCGGAAGGGGCCGGCGCCCCGACGCGTCGAGAGCAAGAGCGCATCCCGCAGCAAGAGCGCGGCGTCATGCCCCCCGAGCTGGCTCGGCGTGGGGAGCGGGAAGCGGGCCTCCCGCACGCCTTGGCGTTCGAGCGGCAGGTAGATGAGCGTCTGATCTTCTTCTGAGCCGGAGATGGGGCGCACGCGCAGGGTGTCCGCGGTGCTCCCGGCCAGCACCATCCACTCACGGCCGCGCGCAGAGACTAGCGTCCCTGGGGTGAAGGCGGCGCCCGTCATGTGGCCCCCAGGGCGCCTACCAGGCGCTCGAACGCAGCTTGCCACCCTGGGCGCGCCTCGAAACGGATGACCTCAAACCCTAACTCGTCAAGTCGACTGAGCACCCCTTCAGGCACCTGCTCTTGGAGCGCGACGACGTAGTGCCGCCGCCACACGAGCGGCAGCGCGGCCCCCTCGACCATGAGCGGCTCGGCGTCCGCTGGGGGGACCTGACGCGCGCTCGCCTCCGCTGCCCAGTCCCCTCCCCCACGCCAGGACGCCGACGCGGGGGGCGGCATCGTTATCGCGCCCTGCACCCGCGCCGCCGCCAAGCGGAGCAGCAGCTTTTGCACCGTCTCATCGCGACGATCGATGAGCTCATGGTCGGGTTGGTTGTAGTAGGACATGAGGCAGCGGTAGCAGGCCGCCACGCAGGCTGACTCAGGCTCATCAGCGAGCTGGCGGACGCTCTCAGGCAGGGTGCTCTCCTCCGTGACGTCGAAGTGCATCACCTGCAAGGCGCGGCGGGCCACCATGGCCAGGCTGCTCGGCTCCGAGAGGAGGCGCGCCAGCACCCCCGCGCCGCCTTCGGTCGCCTCATAGCAAAGGAAGCCAGTTCGCGCGTCCCGCGTGGGCATCGGCTCAGCCAAGATCTCCCCCTCCTCCAGCTGAAAAACAGCCTCCATCCCGCGCAGCAGCGCGTGCTGTAGGGTGGCGAAGCCGACCTCGGTGAGCGCCTCATCGAGCGGCGTGAAGAGGAGCGCGTTCTTGTGATCTTGCACGCTGGGGACGATCCACTGGCGCGGTGAGATGGTTGGGTCCCGCGGCTCCTTGCCTGGCTGGTCGCTCTGCCAGTACCCAGACACAGGATCGATCTTGAAGCCGAGCGTGGTTTTGTCTGCGCGGCGCCGGAGCCCCTTGTTAAGACGCGTGATCTCCGCGCCGGCGCCGTACGCGAGGCGCGCGATGTCCCCCGCCGCGTCGCTCACCGTGGCCACCCGGACGTCTGGCTCATGATCGCGCTGCGCCCACCGGAAGGTCGTCTGAAGCTCGTAGCCCTGGCGCCGCCGCTCCTCGTCGTTCGCGGTGATGGCGTCCGTCTGCTGCGTCGCGACGTTTTCTATACGGTAAACATTGTTGACGATCTCCGCCGTCCCGAGCGAAGTGCCGCAGGCGTGGCACATCGACGCTTGATCATCGAAGTGCCCCGCGCCGCACTGCGCGCAGATCCTCACGGACTTGGTGGGCAGCAGCACGTCTGGTGTGGAGGCGTCCCGTTGGCCCAGCGACAGCAGCGCGCGGACGACGCGGTAAGCGCGCCCCTCATGGTAGACGAGGCTGTTCGGCCCGAACTCGGAGAGCGCGAGGAAGCGCGGACGCTGGAGGTAGGTCTGCCGGCCCCGCTCGTTCCCTTTGGGCACGTACGCCATGAGCGGCAAACGCGGGAAGTTGTAGCCCGGGAGGAAGCCCTCGGTCGCCAGGTAGCGATAGGTGTAGAAGTCGCTCGAGGAGCTGCTCGTCCCGCGCTGAAGTAGGTCGAGCTGGTCCATCGCCTGGGCGTGGCGCGACTGCGCCGCGCGCTTCTCATTCTGAGGTGCGGCGTAGTCGTCCATGGTGCGGCGAGCTGCGTCGCGTTGCTCCTCAGCCGCGGCGAAGAGATCGCGCCAGCGATTGAACGCCTCGCTGAAGCGATCAGCCGCTGCGCTCGCGATGGAGGCCGCGTACGCCTCACGCCCGGTGTACCAAGGGGCGCTGTCGGGGGTGAGATCCTCAGCGATGAGATCGAGCACTTGCTCGATGCGCCCCACCGCGCGCTCACGCACGCGCGCTTCGTTGATCGCGCCCCGCAGATCTTCCCGCAGCGGCCGCGCGGGCTCCGCCAGCACGAGGAGGTTCGCGATGCTCGCGTCGAGGGGCTCCTCCACGCACGAGAGCCAGACCGCCTGCAGGTGGCTGTCGACCAGGTCTCGGTTGGCGAGGTCGAGGAGCGGCGCCTTCACCTCACCGTGCACCATCGCGCGCGGCTCACGGAAGAAATACTGGTCGTGCGGGCTCTGCGCTGAGGCGTAGGTCAACACCAAGGCCGCCTGCCCGCTCCGCCCCGCGCGACCGCTGCGCTGCGCGTAGTTGGCGGGCGTCGGCGGCACGTTGCGCATGTGCACGACGTTGAGCGCCGAGATGTCCACCCCAAGCTCCATGGTGGGCGAGCAGAACAGCACCGGCAGGAAGCGCTTCGCCTCCCCGATCTCGCGGAGGTGCTCCTCATCCGCGGAGAGCTCCTGTTGCTCCTTCTCACCGTAGCGGAAGCGCTTCTCGCGGAGGGCGCGGCGCTCACTGTCTACCTGCGCCGTGTGCTCGCGCGCCTCGAAGCCGAACAGCGGGTGCGACTGCGACGTGAGCAGCGACGCGAGGTTGCCGTACAGATCCCGGAAGAAGGCGTTCTCCTTGGATGAGCCGGCGCCGACCTCCGGCTCGCCGAGGTGGAACACCACGGCCTTATCGACCAATTGCCACCCAGGCTGCTCGAAGGGCGTGGCGGCTTTGGAGACCAAGCCATGCACCGCCGCGGCGCGGAGCAGGTCCTCGATCAGCGTGTCCATCTCCTTTGACTTGAGGTTGCGGACCGCGTTGCTCCCGCCCCACAGGCGGCTCTCGCGCAGCGTGCGCCCGAGCCCGCTGCGCGAACCGCCACGAACGATGAGATCCAAATCGCCCCGACCATGCCCCTTGCGGCTAGGCGCCTCGAGCATCAACTGGCGAGCCCAGCGCGGCTTCTCCTCCGCGCTGAAGCCCCAGGGCGCGCGGATGCGACCGTGCGCCGCGTTCACCATCTGCTGAACCCCAGTCCTCTCCAACCCGCGGCTCTCGATCGCCATCCACTTGCGCAGGTGATCGAACAGCTCATGGAACAGGCCCGCGCGCACCTCCGGCGTGGCGTGCTTGAGCAGCGGGTGGGCGCTATCGAACGGCTCCTGGTCCGACGCGAGCTCATCGAGCCCCCGGTACACGATCCGCACCAGCCCCAGCTGCTCGAGGTTAGGGTTCGTGTATCGCCAGCCGCGGCGCTGGTCGTACCAAACGCGATAGGCGAGCACGTCCCTCAAGGTGCCCTCGGCGTCTTGAAGGTTGATGCCCCTCAGGTTCGGCTCCGCGAGCCACTCCGCCCGCACGTCTGGCGAGGCGCGGTCGAAGCCGAGCGCCCGCTGCACCGCCTCCCCGAGCCGCTCGCTGCGCAAACCCTCCGCGCCCGCTTGGCGCAGCGCCCCAAGCAGCCCCGCGCGGAGCAGGCTCACGAACAAGAAGTCGTTGAAGTGCCCCGCCTGAAGGGCGGCATCCTGACGATTATCGGTGAAGCCGAGGAGCTTACGCGTGTACCGGTCGAGCCCAGACTGCTCGCCGTGCATCCAGCGGAGCGCGCTGGCCACCAGCACGGTGGTCGCTGAGCTGCGCCCCTCCGCCGAGAGGGAGGCGAGCCGATTGCGATCACTCGCCGAGCTGCTCTGCGCGACGGCGCATCGGAGGCAGAAGCGGAACCTGCCAGGGATGAACCATGCGCGAGCACCGGAGGGTGTGATGCGGCCGCTCGGGGTGACGGGGAGCTCCCGCGGGCGCACACCACGGTAGCTTCGCTTCAGCTTCGCGTTGCCGCTCGCGTCGTACTCCAGCCAAGTCTCTGGGTAGTCCTCGTCGCGGTCATTGAACGTGAACTCCGCGTCCCCCTGGGGGTGGAGGGTGAGGAAGCCTACCTGCTCTGCCCCGTCCCCGCCGTCCGTCGGCTCATCCTCATCCTCCTCCTTGACGGGCTGGGCATCATCGATGCTGCGCGGGAGCGCGAGCTGCGCGCCTTGTTCGTCAGTGATACGAACCGGATGATACTCTTGCCCACACTCGCGGCAAAAGTGCAGGGGGTACAGCCGCTTCTCGGGTTGGTTGGGCAGGTACTGCTGGCCGTCTACGGTGACCACGCGCCGCCCGGGGGGCTCGAGCGTGGCGAAGGCGTGCCCCGCGCCGGAGATGAACTGATGCAGCTTGAAGGCGAAGAAGCTGCGCCCGCTCGCCTGCTCCTGCCCAGTGCGGTCTCGCTCGGGGATGCTCGAAGCGAGGAGCAGCTCACGAAGCGCCTCCCGGCAGGCGCGCTCTGGGCGCCCTGAAGCCTCTACCAAGGCCGCGACCGCCTCCGTGACCGTCATGGGACGCGCGCGAACCCAGCGTTGGTCTGTGTCAGAGAAGGTGACCCCGAGGCGCGTTTCGACCCAAATCGCGAGCGGGTGCTCGGCCAACTCAGCGTTGGTGAGCGTGCGCGGGATCTTCAGGTCGATGGTTGCGCTGAGCGCCGGCTCGACGGACTTCGCGGTCTCGAGCGGGTTCGTGATGCGCTCAAGCGTCTCGACGATGATGTTGCTGTCGAGGATGGTCGTCGCAAACAGCTTCGAGGCGACGCGCGCGACCACGCGCCGCTTGTCCTCGAGCGAGCCTTCGCTCGCCATCGTCGCCGAGGTGCCGATGCACTGCAGCTGGCGATCTGGGCTCAGCCGCTCGCGCACACGCCGCACCAGCAACGCGACGTCCGCCCCCTGGCGCCCCCGGTAGGTGTGCAGCTCATCCAGGACGAGGAAGCGAAGCCCCACGCAATGATCGATGACCTGACGATCTACCTCCTCCTGCCGCGTCATGAGCAGCTCGAGCATCATGAAGTTGGTCAGCAGGATGTCCGGCGGGTTCTCGGCGATGCGCCGGCGCTCCTCGATGTCCTCCTGCCCGGTGTATCGGGCGAAGGTGATGGGCGGCGCGCCGGGGACGTTCTCAACGAACTTGCCCAGCTCCTCCAGCTGCGAGTTCGCGAGCGCGTTCATCGGGTAGATGATGATCGCGCGCGTGCGCGCGGGGCCGCCCTGGCGCTTCTCCGCGAGCACCCAGTGCACGATGGGGATGAAGAAGCACAGCGACTTACCCGAGCCCGTCCCGGTGGTGACGACGTAGCTGTCGCCAGCAGCGGCGGCGGCGATCGCCTGCTCTTGGTGCTTGTAGAGCGAGAGCGGCGCGCCCTGCACCTGGAAGATGTCCTTGCACTTGGGGTCCAGCGCGCCTTGGTCAGCTAACTTGCCTACGTCGGTGGTGCGCTTGTAGGTCGGGTTGATCTGGATCAGCGGCTCCGGCCAGTAGCGCTCGTGGGCGTAGATGTCCCTGACCTGCCGCTGGATGTCCGCAGCAAAGATGGTCGTGAATGAGGTCGCGAAGCGTTCGTACTCAGCGACGAGCGCGTCGCGGAGCGCGAAGACGTCGAGGCCAGGGGCTGGCTCAGAGTTCATCGCCCACCGCCGTGGGCGTGGTCAGCTTCCGTCATCATGGCTCCCGTCAGCATCGCCCATTCCGGCGCCCTCGAACAGGGCGCACGAGGCGCGCCACGCTTCTAATCCCGTCGAATTCGACGGGACTAGACTCTGAGCTGTTGAGCTGCTGCTCGCTCAGCGCGCCACGCCGCTCGTTCTCAGCGCCTCCCAGCGCGGTGCCGTCCAACCCCCAACCCCCCTTCCAAGTCTCCACTAATCTCACACCTCGGACACGTCGAGCCCAATGGGGATGGCATCTTCTGGCGCTGGGCGGCCTGCCTCAATGTCGCTGACGATGCTGCGGAAGGCTTGGACGCCGCTGATGAGGCGCGGTGAGGGGCGACCGAGGAAGGCCTCGGGTACGCGGTAAACGCGGCGCGCTTTCAGCGCTGGGAGCTCGGCCCATTCGGTGCGTTCATACACCACGCTCGGGCGGTATTTAGTCAGGTGTACGCCGCACCACGCGATCACCACGGCGTCGGGCTGCATCAGGGTGGCTTCTTGAAGCTCGATGGGGGAGCTCTTCACCGCGCGATCACCCATGGGGTTGATGGCGCCGGCGGCGGCGAGCTGTTGGTTCACCCAGCTGTCTTTTCCAGGCACGATCACGGGGCGCGGCCACCACTCCACTAGGATACGCGGTGGCCCTGACGACGGCGACGCCTCGCAGAGTGGCCCTGACGACGGCAGCACAGAGCGGAGCGCGGCGCGAAGCTCAGCCACCACCGCCTGCGCTCGCTCCAAGGCGGGCTCGCCCCCGGGGAACCGAGCGAGGCGCTCGGCGATTTGGATCACGTCGTCACACACATCAGCCACGCTGACTGGCTCGGTGACGAGCAGCGGGAGCCCCGCCTGGGTGAGTCGCTCCACCACCTGCTCGTGCCCAGGCACCGTGAGCGAAGCGAGCACCACGTCTGGCTCGAGCGCGGCGACGCGCGCCACGTCGATACCCAAGTCGGGACCCACCCGCGGCAGCTTGGCGAGTATGTCCTTCGGATAGTCGCTGTGATCGTCTACCCCCACCAAGCACTGACTCAGCTGCAGGCTGTGGACGATCTCCGTGTTTGAGCAGGTGAGGCTAACTAGGCGCATATCACCCGCTCACAGCTCGCCCGCGCCCCACACAGCGCCCTCATCACACCCGCTCGGCAGCCACAGGCACTCGTCCGTCTGAGCGTAGCGGTCGTTCTGCACGCACTGGACGTAGCGCCTGCGGCCTGCTGCGTTCATGCGCGAGGCGTGGCGTTGACACTGCTGCTGACGGTACCAATCCGACTCGTCATACAAGAGCACGCCCTCACACTCTGGCACGGGCTCCGGGCGTCCCATGCTCAAGACCTCCGTGGTGCAGCGGTGAGCCGTGCATCGATCGCAGGCGGTGAGCCGCTCGAGGCACTCCACCCCGTCGCTCGCGGCCTCCGGCGTGAGCTCCTCGAGGTAGTGCTCGCACAGCTCGCGGAGCGAGTAACAGTCGCGGCCCGTCGCGAGCCGCGAGCAGCGCGCCGCGAGCGACGTGGGCGGCTCCCGCGGCAGCTCCACGCCCGCGTCCTGGTCCGCCCCGCCGCTCGGCGCCGCGATCAAGATGTCCACCGTGGTCGGCCCCGGCGACCCCGAGTGACAACCCGCGAGCGCAGCCGTCAGGAACAAGAACCGTTCACGCTGGATCTTCATGGGTTCCCCTCAACTCACGCCGGCGCGACGTGCGAGGCGTTGGGCTTCTTTGGGTGCGGTGCGGCTCAGGCGGTCGGTGTCGAGGGTTTGTAGCTCGCCACCTCGCACCACCGGGCGGCCTCCGATGAAGACGTGGGTCACGTCGGTGGGGCGCGCGGCGTAGACCAGGGTGGTGATGGGGTCGAGCGCTGGGAGCAGGTGCGCCCCCGTGCGGCGCACGCAGATGAGGTCAGCGACCTTGCCTGGTTCCACGCTGCCTTGCTCTGCCTCGCGACCGAGCAGGCGCGCGCCGTCGATGGTGAGCAGGCGCAGCGCGCGGCGCGCGGTGAGCTCCCCTGGAGCCGCCGTGATGCTCGCGAGCTGCGCCGCCAAGCGGAGCTCACGCCACGGGTCCAGGTTGTTGTTGCAGGGCGCGCCGTCAGCCCCCACGCCGACCGTCACGCCCGCCGCCAAGAGCTTCGGCACCTGGGCGACGCCGCTGCCGAGCTTCAGGTTGGCGCTGGGGCAGTGAACCACGCTGACTTCATCCTTCGCCAGCTGACGGATCTGCCGCGCCGTGAGCTGCACCCCGTGCGCGATGGAGCAGCGCCGCCCACGCATCCCGAAGCTCCGGAGCACGTCCACGTCGTCCGCGCCGAGCAAGGTGCGCACCGCCTCGCGCTCCCCCGCGTGCTCCGCCGCGTGAGTGTGAAACAGCGCGCCGCTCGCCTCCGCGCGCTCGAGCGCCCCGCGGATCTGCGCCTCCGTGCAGGAGAGGATGAAGCGCGGGATCCACGCGTAGCGCACGAGCCCCGAGGGGTGCGCGTTCCAACGCCGCTCGAGCTCCTCACCATCCCTCAGCGACGCCCGGGTGCTCTCCTTCAGCCGCCGCGGCACGCCCTCCCCGCGATCCATCAGGCTCTTCCCGCCGAAGGTACGCATCCCTGACTTCACGCAGGCCTCGAACACCGCGTCTTGGTGGTGCACGCTGCCCAAATCCAAGATGCTGGTGACGCCGCCGAGCAGCATCTCCGCGAGGCCCAGCTCGGCGCTCAGCCCCATGCTGTGCTCATCGTGCGCCGCCTCCAGCGGCCAAATCCGCTCACGGAGCCAGCTGAGGAGCGGCAAGTCGTCCGCCATGCCTCGTAAGAGCACCTGACAAAGGTGCACGTGCGCCATCACCAAGCCAGGCAGCACGATCGTGTCCTTCGCGTCCACCACCTGAGCGCCCGCCGAGGGCCGCACCTTGCCCACCTGCAGGATGCGATCGCCGCGCACCAGCACGTCCCCTTGGAGCACGCGATCTTCGTCATCACAGGTGACGATCGTCGCGCCCCTCAAGAGCAGCTCGGGCGCTGAAGCCGTAGCGGAGCCACGCCGCGCCTGCTCGGACGCTGACGCCTTCACGGAGCTTTGCTGCTTCGGCTCGGGCTGAGCAGGCGTCTTTGCAGCGCCGCGCACCGTCTTGCCAAACCCCCAATCCCCGATCGTGCGGCGCCTATTCACGCCCTCTCACCTGCTCCGCTATTTTCCGCGCGGACAAGCGCGCCGGCGCCCTCCACCCACGCCGCCAGCACGCCGGTGAAGGCGCCCCGCACGCGATCGGCCACCTCCTTCACCTCGTCGTGGCTGAGCTCGCCGCCGAGCCCCGCCGCCAAGTTCGTGATGCAGCTGAGCGCGCCCACGCGCACCCCACGGTGACGCAGCGCGATCACCTCGGGCACCGTGCTCATCCCCACCGCGTCAGCTCCCAGCGTGCGCAGCATGCGCACCTCAGCCGGCGTCTCGTAGCTCGGGCCCAGCACCGCGGCATACACCCCCTCGCGCAGCTCCACGCTGGAGGCCTGCGCCGCCGCGCGCGCCAGCTGACACAGCTCCGGATCGTAAGCGCGGCTCATGTCAGGGAAGCGGGGGAACGGCTCCACGTTGGGGCCAATCAACGGGTTATTTCCCATCAGGTTCAGGTGATCGACGATCAGCATCAGATCACCCGCGCGAAACCCCTGTTTGATTCCGCCCGCCGCGTTCGTGATCAATACCGCGCGGCAACCCAGCTCCGCGAGCAGGCGCACCCCGAACACCACCGACGAGAACGCGTGCCCCTCGTACGCATGCACGCGCCCCTGTAGACAGGCAACCTGCGTTTCTCCGACGCGCCCCAGGCACAGGTTCCCCGCGTGCCCCGCCACGGTCGACTCCGCGAAATGCGGGATGCTCGCGTACGGCAGCCGCGTGAGCCCCTCCAGCGTGTCGCCGAACGCGCCGAGCCCCGAGCCGAGCACCACCCCCACCTCGGGCCGCGTCGTCACCGCGCCGAGCACCCGCTCCTTCGCCTCGCTCAGCTGCTTCGCTTCGTCCTTCGTCGCACCTTGCTGCATGCGCGCATCCTGACGCGACCCCGCCGCCCTTGGAAGCACGCGCTCAGTCGGCAGCGTCGCAGGCCGGCCCAGCTCCCGAGTCGCCCCGCGGCGTTCTCGAGCCCTCACCGTCACACCTTAGGCACGCCAAGGTAGGCTAGACCGGACGGCCGACCTTCTCTGGCCGTCGCCTCCAGCTACCTCTTCTTCGGGTGGCGCGGTGCGCCCTTTCGCTGGACGGCGAGGGCTGCGCTGCTATGGTGCCGGCCCTTCCGCTGGACTCCCAGCTCACTGTTTTAGCTCACGTGGAGCACCCCCTCGATGGCCACCAAGTTCGCTGAGTTCCTACAGACCCAGAAGATCGACCCCCGGCGTCTGATCGCCTCCAGCCGTCAGATCGAGCGGCTGCGCCCCGAAGATCGCGCTGCTCGGCTCTTGGCGCGCAGGAACCGTAAGAAGGAGTCGTCCGATGACGAGGGCGCCGATGGCGAGAAGGCCAAGCGACGCTCCGGGCGCACCATCACCCCGCGTCTCATCACGGGCGCGCAGAGCGGTAAGGCCGTGTCCGGCTCCGCCAAGACGCGCCTCTTGCGCGCGGTGAACCGCCTGCTCGAGCAGCGCAAGCAAGATCCGGTCGACCTCCGCGCGCTGTTCTGAGCGCCACCCGTGGGGGGCCTGTGGGTGCCCTTTCACGCTGCCTCATGAGGGCACCCCTTGTGGGTGCCTTTTTCGCGTTCCCTCATCGTCAGGGCACCCCATGGACGCCCTTCGCGCGCTGTTCTGAGCGCTGGTAGGGCATCCTCGTGATGCCTCCGCGTGACCTCACTGCGCTCGAGGCGCCGGCGATTGAATGCGCCTGGTTGAGCGCGCAACGGAGCGGGGATGGGCACTGCCGGCGTCGCCTCCTGCGAGTGGTTGGACGCCCGTGTGCCAGCGCCGACGCCGCCCGTGGCTTGCGCTCGCCGGTCAGGCTCGCAAGCTACTCGTCGGGTGCCGGGCGGTGAGGATGTCGTAGCGCGCGCGAGAGCGGGGGATCCGCGCGCCTTCCAGCAGCTGTTCCGGCTGCATCGTCAGGCCGTGGCGCGCCTCGCGGCGCGCATGCTGGGGCCCGCGCAGCGGAGCGAGGTGGAGGACCTGGTGCAGGAGGTGTTCCTGCAGGTGCACCGGAGCCTCGCTGAGTTCCGTGGTCAAGCGAAGTTCACCACCTGGCTCTACCGCATCACGCTGAACGTCGCGCTGATGCACCGCCGCGCGCGGCTCTCACGGCCTCAGTACGCGGAGGAGGAGCAAGGCTTCACCACGGCGGATGGCGCGCCGCTGCCCGACGAACAAACCGCGCGGAACCGCCGGGTGCGCGCGTTCCACGCCCTGCTGAATCGGCTGAGCGACAAGAAGCGCGAGGTCTTCATCCTGCATGAGCTGGAGGGCATGACGCCGAGCGACATCAGCGAGCTGGTGGGCGCACCGGTGCTCACCGTGCGCACGCGGCTCTTCTACGCACGCCAGGAGCTGGCGGCGCTAATCGCGCAAGATCCAGCGCTGGAGAGCCTGGCCGCAGGCTTCGAGCGGCGCCCCCGCGCGCGCAGCAGCGAGAGGAGCCCCGCGTGACGCGCCGCGTGAATGATGGAGAGCCTGGGCGTGAGGCGCTTGAAGGCAGTGACGCTGACTTACGGCATGAGGCACCTGAGTACAGTGTCGCTGACCTACGGCACGAGGCGCACAGCGACACACACGACAGTAACGCTGACTTACAGCGCGAAGCCCCAGAAGACAGTGACACTGACCCACAGCGCGAAGCGCCGGACCTCGACGCGCGCTTCCCCAGCCTCGACCCTTGGGTCGCCGCGCTGAAGCACGAGCCCGCGCTGGAGCTCGACTGGGACTCTGTCGAGCTGAGGCTGCTCACGGAGCTACGAACCCCCGAAAAAACAGCCCCCCGCTCGCGCTGGCTCCGCCCGGCCGTCGCCCTCTCGCTGGCGGCCGTGCTGCTCCTCGCGTTGGGCTACGCGCTGCGCCCCTCACCTATCGTCAGTCCGCCTACCGAGCTGGTGCAGCGTCAGCCGCTGCAGGGGGAGTCGCTGGCGCTCGGGCAGCTGCTGGAGGCTGGTGAAGAGCCGCTCCACGTCACGCACCCGGGGCTCGCCGATTGGACGCTCGAGCGCATCCATTTTGCGCATGAGAATGCAGAGCGAGCGGGCGCCGCGCCCGCAGAACGTTCAGGCGCTGACCGCGCGGCGCGCGCGCGCCTCGTCACGGCGCACCCACGGGTGACGCTGAGCCTCGAGCAGGGGAGCGTGAGCGCGGTGGTGGTCCCTGGCTCCGCCGAAGAGCGCTTCGTGGTGGTGGTGGGCGGCACCCGAGTGGTGGCGCGCGGCACCGAGCTGCGAGTGACGCGAGGTGAAGGTGAAGTCGAGGTGGAGGTCACGCGGGGTGTGATCGCGGTGGGTCCCGCCGAGCCGCCGAATCGTGAGGCGGAGTGGGTGCTCCACGCGCCTGCCTCGGGTGTCTTCAGCCTGGATGGGGCCCGCTCCGGCACGCGCCTGGAGGGTCGCGTCATCGCGCCCACGCCGCCTCGGCCGGCTCCCAAGCCGCCTCCCCGCGCCCCCACCCCGAAGGGTGTCAGCGCCGAGCAAGCGCTCACGCGTGTCGCTCAGCTCACGCAGGCCTGCTTCGCGGAGCACACGCCCGCGCTGGGCGGCGTCCGGGTGACCGCCGAGGCCACGTTGCACATCGCCGCCGGGCCCGACGGGCGCCTGACGTGGCGCGCCACACCGCCGCTCGCCCCCGCCGTCACCGCCTGCGTCCAAGGAAAGCTCCCTCAGCTGACCATCAGCGGCGCAGCGCGTCAGGCATCCCGACGAGTGAGCCTGGGCCAGCTAACACCCGAGTGACGGCGCGAGCCAACGTCTCGCGGTGAGGCACGCGGCCAGCGCGGTCCGGCCGGCTGCTATTCGCTGCGGGGCGCGCGACGAGCGGGCAGCGCCTATATAGGTTCAGGGGGTTGGACGGCACCGAGCTGCTGCCCACCCGCGCGAAAAAAGGCATGTCGGGAAATTGCGTACAGTGTAGGTGCATCCCCTACCATTCGCATGTGATGTCGAAGCTCGTCTCCGTCGCCCTCACCGCCGTCGTCTTCGCCACCGCCTGTGGCCACCCCGTCGAGCGCAAGCTCGAGGGTCGCTGGATAGGCAGCGCCGTCGAGAACTTCGACGACGACAAGCTCGCCGTGGCCACGGCGTGGGCCAAGGGCACCAGCATGGAGTTCGCGGGCTCGCAGCTCACGGTGATCATCCCGGCGGAAGATCCGCGCTCCGGCTCCTACGAGATCGTCCGCGCCCACCAGACCGACGTGTGGCTCAAGGTGGCCAGGCGCGCCGGCGGTACGGACCGCGTCCACTTCAAGATAGACGACGATCACTCCATCCGTTGGATGCTCGACGGCAGTCGCGCCATCGTGATGCGGCGCGAGCCCTGAGCCTCCATGGGCCCCGTCACCTCCAAGCAGCTGAGGCGCCTGGTCGAGAGCACCTGGCTCGAGCTCACCCCCTGGCTCGGCAACCGCGCCAAGCTGTTCGAGCTCCCGCACCCCGAACAGCAGGTGCTGTTCGAGCTGGGGTACAGGCTGCGCGAGAACATCCGCTCGCTCTCCAGCGACCCCAACTGGGACCGCCTCTACTTCGACGCCTCCACCGCCAGCTCACCCCTGGTGCACGCGCGCGAGGCGCCCGACCGCCGCCCGCATTTGCGCATCGAAACACGGAAGCTGCTCGGCGTGCCCCAGGCGAGCCGCGAGCACCCGGACCTCGCCATCGAGCTCGCCGTGCTGCGCGCCTGCCCGGAGCTGGTGGACTACGATGACGACGGCTACCCGCGCCTCCAACGCTGGACGCCGATCAGCATGCTGGCCCAGGGGCGCTCCCTCGACGAGAGCGTGGCGTACCTGACGCAGCTCGGCCGCCAAGGCGTGGAGGGTTACCTGTTCGTGCTCTACTCGAACCTCGCGGCGCGCGTCACCAGCGTGGACACCCGCAACATCGCCAGCTGGGCGAGCTGGCTCCCGGTGGAGGTGAACGGCGCGCGCGTGAGCGGCCTCACCTGGACCTCGAGGCACTTCAAGCCGCGCGCTTGAGGGCGGGCGAAACAGCGAGGCGCGCCGACAGCATGGCGCTGGCTCACCAATCCACCGCCACCGAGGCGCGCCACACGATGGATTCGTCGTGGCGCCCATGGAGCTCGTTCACCACCGGCACGCTGGCCCCCACCGCGAGCAGCCAGTCCGTGACGGGCTTCACCAAGAGCTCCGGTGACACGAACAGGATGGCGCCCCCCGAGTGCGGGTCGTCCATGCCGTGATGCGCCGAGCGCTGGTCGAGGCGCACGTCGGGCCCCAAGCGCCACGCGAACCAGTCCAGTGCCTGATGCTGGAAGGCGGCGGTGCCGCGCAGTGACGCGCCCACCTCGTGGTGGCCCTCCGACTCACCGATGGGGTAGCTCGCGTTCACGCTGAAATAGAGGCTGAACGGCTGGAAGAAGTGAGCGTAAGAGACGCCGAGCAGCGCCGCCACGGTACCGAAGGTGGGCTGCGCCTCGATCGGCAAGGGCTCGCCTCGAGCGTCGTGCTCGAAGCCTGAGAGCGGCACGGTGGCACCCGGGGTGACGGCGATGAGGTGCCGCGGCATGGGGCGATCTTTGTAAACGAAGAGCTTCGCGCGCAGCTCGAGATCGCCGAGCCCCGTGGTCTCCGCCTCCGCCCAGGTGGCGTCGCGCGTGTGACGGCGGAGGATGGGTAAGTTTCCCTGAAGAAATAGCCAGCTGGTGGGCGCCCACGCCACCTGCAGATCGAGCCGCTGCTCGGTGAGCTCGATCTCATCCACCCCGGGATCGCCCATGACATCCTCACGAGCGCTCACGCCGAGGCCGGTGCGCAGCCGGCCCGCGAACGGCTTCTCCGTGCCCATGCTCGTCAGCGTGGGATCACCACAGCCGCACGAGGCGCAGGCGCTCGCCGGCGGTGCGATGGTGAGCGAGCCAGCTACGACGCACGCAGTACCTAGCCAAACCCCCAACCCATTCATCAATTGAACTGACGACTTGCCAGGCACCTGGGAAGGCTCCAGCCCAGTCGTTATGTTGGCTGACGACTTGCCAGGCGCCTGCGCGCGGCCAGGCGCCTGCGCGCCGCCGAGCAGCGCGCGCGCAGCCCGAAGCGGCCTCAGTGCCACATCACCTCCACCGAGTCCCTGAAGTTCCTCCAGAAGCGCTGGAGCACACGGTCGCTCGTCGACTCCGCGAAGTCGATGTGATCGAACCAATGCTCGCCGTGGTGAACGATGTGAATCATCGCTTCGCGCCGGTCCTCCCCCAGCTCGAGCCGGGGCAGGTCGTAGAAGCCCTCGAACACCTCGTCCGAGCCGAGCTCCAAGAGCAGCGGCTCACTGAGCCCACCGCCGCTCACCTCGAGCGAGAGCCACAGGCTTTGCCCCACCTGGCTAGGCGCCGTGAGTCGCTCCGCGTCAGCGTCCGCCGGACCCAAGCTGTGCTGGAACGCACAGTAGGCCCCAGGCCGCAGCGCGAGCTCACCGAGCTCCCAGGGTGCGCCGCTCGGGCTCAAGAGATCCACCACGATGGGCGCCGCGAGCCGCTCGGCGGTGCCCGTGCTGTGCGCGAACGCGGGCTTCGGCGCGAGCCAGGCGCTGAAGCGCGCGGCGGCGTCCTTCACCGCGAGGCGCGCGGCGTCTCTCGACACGAAGCGTGAGGCATCTTTTACCGTATGGAAACCTAACGAGTGGCCGTGATGAGGGTGGTCATCCGGGTTGCCCGCTCCATCACACCGATAGACCTCCAAGTGCTCCAGCACCACGAAGCCCTCCCGCAGGTGCACCTGGTAGCCCAGGTCCGTCTCGAAGCGGCGCCCCACCTCCGGCTCGAGCGAGGGCTGCTCGACGGGGGAGAGCGCCAAGGTCACGGTGATCCCTGGCTCCGTGGTGGAGCAAGCGACGGCTAGCCCCCAAGCGCTCACACCCAGCACCAAGAACGCGCTCGCGCGGCGCAGGAGTGAAGTTCGATCAGACATGGCGACTCGCGGCGTGGGGTTGGGGGTTGGCGTGGCGCAGGTGGCTCCGTGAGCCCTTCGACCGGCGCGGCGACTGAGACGCATGGTCTGCCAGGCGGCGCGCACCCTGGCGCTCGCGTCTGCACATAGCGCGCCGTTCCTGGGTACGGGGTGCGGCGCGTGGTCACGCCTCGCACATCGAGCGCCACGAACGAGCGACCGATGGTGGGCCCCAACGAACGAGGGCAGCCCAAGCGCCGCTGCATCGCACGATATAGACAGATAATCTCACCACCATCGGATGGAAGACCGATGGGCGCTCGAGCGCCGTCAGCGAGCTGGACTGAGCGCCAGTCGTCCGCAGCGGGCGCAAGGCTTGCGTCGCAGGGCACCGCCGCCCTGCACGCGTTGCGCCGTTAGAGGGGAACTACCTCGGCGGCGTGGCCTGCGATCCCGGCGTTGGAACCATCCGCTGAGCCGCCTGGGCCAGCGGCCCCCGCCTGACCGACGAGGATGTGCCCGCCAGTACGCGTTGGCGCGGTGCCCACGTGCAACACCCCCGCAGAGATCCCCCCAGCGCCGCCGCCGCCAGCACCTCCATCGCCGCCGCTCCCCCCTCGACCGCCCGTGCAACCAATACCCTTCCCTCGTTCACCCCCCGCGAGCCCTACTTGGCCTGCGTGCCCAGCCCCACCGTCACCCGCATCGGCGGCCGTCAGCTGCACGTCCCTTAGCGTCACCGGAGCGTTGAACAGCAACAGGGCCACGCTGGCGCCACCACCCCCACCAGCCCCACCCGGCGCGCCCCCGCACCCCCCAGCGCCCCCGCCTCCACCGGCGGAAGCGGTGTTGGTCTCAAACATCGAGCCCCCGCCGCCTCCTTGACCCACCTGTCCGTAGCGCCCCGCCTCCCCCGATGCTGGCGTCCAAGCGCTCACGGTGAGGCGACCCCACGCAGCGGCGCCATCCCCCGACTCGCCAGGGGCTCCCGGGTTACCGGTCACGCCGCCGCCTTGTCCTTGTGCGCAGTATCCGTCTCCAGCGGAACCTCCGTCTGGGTTCGGCGAGTCCAGGGTGGGGAGGCCTGGGCTAGCTGGGATGTCACGATCCTGGCCTCGTCCCCCCGTCGTGCTCTCGCCGGTCCTGGTGCAGGTCGCTTCGACGCTCGCCCCACCGGTCCACAGCTTCCCGTCCCTACCATTGATATCCACCCCTTCGGGCGCCAAGTCAGCCTCTGTCACATCGCTGCGCTTCCCATCCGCCCCCTTCGCCCCCTCCTGCGCGATGAACTCCACCCGCTCGAACGACAGCGCCGTCGAATTCGCCACGAACCCCGCGATGCTGCTCTCCCCCTCCGCCACTCCCTGGGGCGCCTTGAACCTCATGTACTGAAACGAGCTCGCGACGTAGACGTCCTTCGCCGTGAGCGGCACCCCGCTCGTCGGTGCGACGGTCGCCCTCAGCGTCGCATCGAACCGCCAACCATCACACTTGAAGCCGCCCCACACCGCCACCCCGACGAGCTGATTGTCCAAGCTGAGGTTCTCGTCGAAATCGCCGCCATCGGCGCAAACGTAGAGCCGCTTCCCATCCCCCTTCGCCTTCGCCAGCCCAGCCTGCACGCTCCCCAGCGGATCAGCCTGTGTCCCAGCAGCGTCCGCTCGACCAGCTGGGCTGACGAACACCGCCAGCGCGTCGTCGATCACGCAGGACTCGTCAGCTGGGCTGGCTGTTGCATCACAGGTCGGCGTGGTGCCTCCCGCTCCCCCCGTCGCTCCCACCCCACCCGAGGCCCCCGTGCCAGCGGCCCCGCCTGAGCCAGCAGCCCCACCCGAGGCCCCCACACCAGCGGTCCCCCCGGTCCCGCCAACCCCGGCGGAGCCAGCAGCTCCGCCAGCCCCCGCAGAGCCAGCAGCCCCACCGGACCCCGCAGAGCCACCCCCTTCGTACGGCTCTCCGCCACAGCCTGCGAGCAGCGCCACCAAGGCGCAGGTGAGGGTCGTCGTCACGGTCGAGCACTTCATGAGATCCGTCCCAATCTGAGTGAACGAGGGCAGGGGGGTTATCTCCGAAAGGTCTTGTACGCCGAAGCGCCTCGCGTGCCCCTCGGCTGCCCTCCGCGGCAGTACAAGAGCCCCGAAGCCACCCTCATCGAGCCCGCAGTGTAACCCCTCTGTCAGCGCCAAGCACCTCCCCACTTCAGCCAGCGCCGCGACGTCCGCTCACGGTGAGCGGCAGCAGCGCACCCCGAGGCTGTAGTCGTAGTATTCGCGCGGGTGCGCGCCGACCCGCGACAAGCACCCGTTCTTGGTGCTGCGTGAGAAGAAGCCACCCAGAAACACGCCGCGCTCATCCTCGATCCACTCGTCGAGGTTCCCCACCATGTCGTAGATGGCGTCGTCGCCCCACACGCTGCGACACGCTGGGGTCCCGCCGGTCGGGCGGAGCAGCGGCCCCTTGGAGCTCGACACCTGATTCAGTCGCGGGTCCAGGTGCCCGCGTGAGGCGTCGTCGTGCAGCACCGCCGCCGGGTGCGCCTCACGGAACACGTTGCAGGTCCCCCACTCGTATTTGTTTCCATAAGGGAATTGTTGCTGCGCCTCCCCCTGACACGCGGTGACCCACTCCTGCTCGGTGCACAAGCGCTTGCCCGCGTTGGCGCAGGCGAGCGCCGCCTCGTGCCCCGTGACGTAGCCGTTCGGGATGACGCCCGGCGCCGACTCCGCCTTGGGCTCGTACGTTTCACTGACTTGCCAGCCGGGCAGCAGCGGCAGCGGCTTCGCCTGGGCCGAAGGGGAGCCGACCACCAGCGCCTCCTTGCGCCAGAAGCCTTGCTCCCGCGCGGCCTTGCGCCCGGTAGGTGAGTAGTAAGGCGACAGCGGGCGGCCCTGCGCCGTGTCGACGAGGCGCGCCTCGTAGCGATCGATGCAGTAGCGCCCGGCGACGTCCACCATCTCCGCGGGGCAACGTGAGGAGCGGGTGGGCTGAGGCGGCGCTGGCAGGGATGGCGCGTTCGGGGGCGCGGCGGGCGGCGCCTGATCCCCACCGTCAGGCAGGTAGAGCAGCCGTGGCGGCGCCGCGGAGGCGAGCGCCGAGGCGGGAGGCACCACGAACAGCTGTGACTCCTCCTTCGGCGGCGCTTCCTCGCAGCCGAGGCCCAGCGCGACGGTCAGTGGAACGAACCACCACGCCACCGACGAGCGCCGCTCGGCCCTCGCAGCGGCGTCGACCCCGACCGCGGTATCAGCCCCTGCGGCTAGATCAGCCCTTGCCGCGGTAAACGATGAGGCCGTGGCTGAGGTCATACGGCGAGACGGCCACGCGCACGCGATCCCCCGGCAGCACTCGGATGTGGTGGCGCCGCATGCGCCCCGAGAGCTGCGCGCGCACCGTCGCGTCGCCCTGGTCGAGCTTGATGGTGTACTGACCGCCACCGAGAGCATCCTGAATGGTGCCCTCCATCTCCAGTAGATCGCCTTTACTCATACCCGCTCGCGAAAGTGAACCTCAAGCCGCGGCGGACCCTGGCACAAGGCGGAGGGAGTTTCAAGCGAGCGATCCGGTTGCTCGGCGCGCCGGGTCGCTCTACAGCTCCAGCGCGTCGACGTGTGGCGCTGGCTCTCAGCGACTGAGCAGCGCCCGCGCGGTGGAGAGAGCCTCCACAGCGACACGCCGCGCCATGCCAAACCCCCAACCCTACCCCCTTCTCCCCTGCGAAGAGCGCCCGTGTTCGCCGCGACCCTGCTCGACTACAACGGCGTCCTGATAGACGACGAGCGAGTCCACCTCGCTGCGTTCCAAGACACCCTGCGCCCGCTCGGCATCGAGCTGACGGAGGAAGCTTACTGGGAGCGCTACCTCGGCTTCGACGACGTCGGCGCGTTCGAGGCGGTGTTGGCGGAGCATGGCCAAGCGGTGACCCCAGCGCGCGTGCAGGAGCTGGTGCGCACCAAGGTGCCTCACTACCTCGCGCGCGCGGCGGCGGGGCTCGAGCCGTTCGAGGGCGCGGCGGCGCTGGTCCGGCGCTGCGCAGGGTTTGGTCCGGTGGCGGTGGTGAGCGGCGCGCTGGAGGCGGAGATCCACCTCGGGCTCCAGGCACTGCAGGTGGCGGAGCTGGTGCGCTTCATCATCCCGGCGGAGGCGACCGGGCGCTCGAAGCCGGACCCAGAGGGTTACTTGATGGGGCTCGCGCGGCTCCGCGAGATTCTCCATACGGATATTGATCCGCGCGAGGTGCTGGTGGTGGAGGACTCGCTGAGCGGCGTGGAGGCAGCCAAGGCAGCCGGGCTGACTTGTGTCGCCGTCACCCACAGCTACCCGGAGCAGGAGCTCTCGAGTCGTGAGCCTGACCTCATCGTGAGCAACCTGGCGGAGCTCAGCTTGGAGCGGCTCCAGGCGCTGGCGTCGAGCAGGCAGTGAAGCTCACCATGACGCCGCGCGAAGGCGCTCCAGAGCGAGATCGGCCGAGGTCCAGCCAGCGACGCAACACGGCATCCAGGCGCGGGCTCGCCCTCGCGCTCGCTTGGTGTCTCTCCCCTGCGAGCGCCGGGGCGGCGCCGAGCGACGCCGCGCGGCTGATCCCGCATGAATCCGCGTGGCAATACTTGGGCCGAACCAGCGGACCCAGCGGCACCTGGCCCGCGCGCGGCGCGATCCGCGGGGTGACGATTGGCCCGATCGAGAGCGCGCTCCGCCCTGGCGTGGGCTACGGCACCGAGGCCTTCGAGCGCAGCCTGCACGAGACGGCGCGCCTGGGCGGCACTTGGGTCAGCCTGACGCCGTTTGGGCGCGTGTGGGATCTGGAGTCCACCGGGGTGGATCTCAGCTTCGAGGCGCCGTTCTCAGAGAACCGCGCCGCGCTGAAGCGCGCCGTCCAGACGGCGCACGCGCGCGGACTCAAGGTGATGCTGGTGCCGCACCTGTGGGTGGAGAGCGGCGGCTGGCGCGCGGAGATCGATCCCAAGAGCGACGCTGGGTGGGAGCGCTGGGAGGCGAGCTACGGGGAGTTCTTGCTCACCTGGGCGCGGCTCGCGGAGGAAGCTTCCGTGGATCTGCTGAGCGTGGGCGTGGAGCTCCGGAGCTGGGTCACCACGACGCGCGCGCCGAGCTTCAGCGCGCTGATAGAGCGCGTGCGCTCGGTGTACCGCGGCCCGCTCACCTACGCCGCCAATTGGGACGACGTGGAGCACACGGTGATCCTCGGTGAGCTCGACGTCATCGGCATCAACGCGTTCTTCCCCCTGACGGACCAAGAAGGCGCCTCCGTCACCGAGCTGTTACGTGGCGGCGAGCAAGTAGCAGCGAAGGTCGGCGCGTTGGCCAGCGCCTGGGGCAAGCCGGTCTTGTTCACCGAGATTGGCTACACCACCCGCAGGGACCCGGCGCTCCGCCCCTGGGAGTGGCCGGACTCGATGCAAAACGTGGTGGTCGATCAGCGCGCGCAGGCGGACGCCTTCGCGGCCTTGATCGCGCCTCACCTGGATGAGCCGTGGTTCGCCGGGTTCTTCGTGTGGCGCACCTACGCCGATCCGGATGACCTCTCTCAAGAGGCCGAGTGGGGCTTCAACCCCCGAGGCAAGCTCGCCGAGCTGGTGCTCCGCGACGCCTTCCGCGCGAGCTTCGCGACCGACGGCGACGCCCCGCTCGGCGCCGCCCTCACCGCCCAGAGCTCCGAGCCAGTGGGGCGCTACTGAGCGCGGGAGCTAGCCGTTCGGAGCACCCTGCGCGAACGCGGATGGGAATGGGAATGGGGATGGGGGTTGGGGTTGGACGGCACCGCCCTGCGCAGGCTGCGCCGCGCGCGGCGCGCCGCGGAGCACCGCACGCCGGACGAGGCGCCGTGCAGCGGGCGTGCTAGGCAGCGCGCTCGGGAGCGCTTGATGGATCTCTTGAGGCAGAGCGTAAGAGAGATGGTGGGCTACGTGCCTGGTGAGCAGCCGAAGGCTGGGAGTCAGCTCATCAAGCTGAACACCAACGAGAACCCGTACCCACCGAGCCCGCGGGTGCTCGAGGCGATCGCGGCGGAGCTCGAGGGAGGCGGTGAGCGGCTGCGGCTCTACAGCGACCCCCACGCGAGCGCGCTGATCACCGCCGCGAGTGAGGTGTATCAGCTCCCGCGGGAGAACATCCTACATGGGAATGGCTCCGATGAGCTGCTGGCGCTGCTGTTCCGCGCCTTCCTGGAGCCGAACGACAGCATCGCCTACCCCTACCCCACCTACGTGCTCTACCGCACCCTGGCGGCGAGCCTGGGCACCCAGGTAGACAGCTTCGATTTCGACGCGAGCTACCAGCTCCCACGCGCGCTGTTTGGCTCGAGCGCCAAGCTGGTGCTCGTCGCCTCGCCGAACTCACCTTCCGGTAACTCACACCCGACGGAGCTGCTGCGTGAGCTGGCGCGCAGCCTGCCGCGCGGCGTCTTGGTGGTGGACGAGGCCTACGCCGCCTTCAGCGATGAGGACGCGCTCAGCCTGGTGAGCACGGAGCCCAACGTGGTGGTGCTGCGCACCTTCTCGAAGAGCCACTCGCTCGCCGGCATGCGCGTGGGGCTGTGCCTCGCGCCGGCGCCGATCATCCTTGGCCTGAACAAGGTGAAGGACTCTTACAACCTCGATCGGCTGGCCATCCTAGCGGCGGCGGCGAGCCTACGCGACACCGAGTGGGTGGAGGCGAACACGAGGCGTGTGATCGCCACTCGGGCACGCCTCGGCGCTGGGCTCCAGGCGCTGGGGTGGCAGCCGCTCCCCAGCCAGAGCAACTTCGTGTTCGCGCGCGCGCCGGGTGACAGAGAGGCAGCCGAGCGCACCGCGCGCGGGGCGTTCGAGCACCTCAAGGCGCAGGGCGTGCTCGTCCGCTATTTCCCGGAGCGGCTGCTGGAGGCTGGCCTCCGGATCAGCGTGGGCACTGACGAGGCGATCGATCGCCTGCTAAAGCACCTGGGCGAGTACACTCGCGCCCAGCGCTGAAGGGAACCCATGGCTGACTTCGACTACGACGACCTGACTGAAGAAGAGCTCCTCGCCGCCATCGCGCTGCTCAAGTTGCTGGCCGCGACGGATGGCGTGGTGACGCCCGGCGAGGCGCGCGAGATGCGGCTGTTCGCCGAGCAGATCGGCCCCGATCACTACGACGAGCTGAATCGCAAGCTCGACGCGCGCGACCTCACCGCCGACGGCGTGAAGGCGCTCGCCGCGGGCATCAGCCGCCAAGACGCGCGCGAGCTCATCTTCGCGGAGCTGTTCGAGCTCGCGGCGGTGGGCACCATCGACCAGCAAGAGGGCGCCCTGCTGGAGTGGCTCCGCGCCACCTGGAAGCTGGAGCCCGAAGACGCGAGCTAACGCGGATCCGTCAGGGCACTGGACCGTTGGGGCGCATCGTCACCCCAACGGTCCATCTGGCGTCAGCAGCGAGGGCAGCCGCAGGTGATGCCGGTGCGGCCCGTGCTGTCACTGCAAGCGTCGAACAGCCCCTGGCAAGAACCACCGAGGCAGCTGCAGCTGTGGTCGTCACACGTCGGCGGCATGTCCACGCAGTGATACTCATGGCCGCGCTGCGTGTCGTAGGTCACGCAGGGGAGCGAGCCGCAAGCGGTGCACGAGGTCACCGACTCGCACTCCGTCACCGGAGCACAGCCACCCTGCCAGCAGGTGCCCTCCACGATGGGCACCTCGCCCGGCTTACAGTCCGGCGGCATCGCCAGGCAAACCACGGTGCGCGCGTCACACGAGAAGCCAGCCACGCAGCGCCCCGCGACGCAGGAAGCCGCCCGGATACCGTGGCTCTCGCACATGGGCATGACGCAAGCCTTGTCGCACTCCTTGGTGTCGGGCGCCGAGCCGGGCACCCCCTCACAGCGACAACAGTCCGACACGAGCTTGCAGTCGGAGTCCTTCTGGCACTCCGCGAACGCGCCACCCGTCCCCGCCGTGCCACCCGTACCGCCAGTACCTGGGCTACCCGCCGTACCGCCCGTGCCGGGGCTACCTGCGGTGCCGCCCGTGCCAGGGCTACCCGCGGTGCCACCCGTACCGGGACTACCCGCGGTGCCACCCGAGCCGGCGGTGCCAGCACTGCCGCTCGAGCCAGCGCTGCCACTCGAACCAGCGCTGCCGCCGAGGCCACCCGAGCCCGCGGTGCCACCCAAGCCCCCTGAGCCCGCGGTGCCGCCACTGCCGCTCGAGCCAGCACTGCCGCTCGAGCCAGCACTGCCGCTCGAGCCTGCGCTCCCCGCGTTACCGCCGTTGCTCGGCCCCTCATTCGAGTCGCTGCCACAGCCCACGGCCACCAACACCGCCGCCGCGATCACATAAGTCCGCATCATCGTTCCCTCCTCATCCTTTAAGTCACTCAGGCAACCAAGCTGCCTTGCGTCCGCACCACCGCGCTGAGCGCCATCCTCGAGCGCCGAAGGCGCCCAACCTCACAGGCGCTGAAAGCGCCCAACCTCACAGGCGCCGAAGGCGCCCCACCGAACCAGCGCCGAAGCGCCTCCCTACCGGCCTCAGTGTGGCATCAAAGGGCGGCGTGGTCACGGGACGCGCTGCTCGCATTGGCTCGTTTGGCTAGCCATGGCGCGACTGAGTGCTACGCTGGACGGTTGCTCTCGAGCGCGCGCGGAGCTCGCGTGCAGGTGATCGCGGCGCGGTACCGTCCAACCCCCAACCCCCGAACGCGAAGCGCGCTAATAGGCGTCGTCAGGCACCTTGACGTCATTCGGGAGGCCGAGGGAGAGCTCGGGGACGGCGGACTCACCGCCCTTCAGGTAGGCGTAGCGCGCCAGGTTGCCGAGCACGCGGCCCACGTAGCCGCGCGTCTCCGTGTAGGGGATGCGCGCGACGAAGACGTCGAGCGGCAGCTCATGCCCCGTCTTCAGCCAGCGACTGACGGCGCTCGGCCCCGCGTTGTAAGCGGCGAGCGCCAGCGGCACGCAGCCACTGAACTGATCGAGCACCTTCTTCAGGTAGTAAGAGCCGAACTGGATGTTGAACGCGGGCACCCGGAGCAGCTCGGGCTGATACGTGATGTCGAGCTCTCGAGCGACGTTCTTCGCGGTGGGCGGGATGAGCTGCATCAGCCCCACGGCGTTGGCGGGTGAGACCACGGCGGTGCGGAAGGCGCTCTCTTGGCGGATGAGCGCGTACACCAGGTGCGGCTCGAGGGAGTTCTTCTCGGCCTCGCGCTCCACCGCGGCGCTGAACGGCTCCGGGTAGATGCACTCCCAGCTCCAGCGATTGGCCTCCGTGGGTGCGCGGGAGAGCGTCTGATGACTCACCGCGCGTTGCCCGACGCGGTAGCGGCGCTCGGCGCTGCCGAGCTGCTCATAGGCGCGGCACAGCGCCTCATCGCCACGTGGTCCGTGTGCCTTACGAAATGCCGCCTCTTGGCGCCCCAGCTCGGCCTCGGCCTCCAGCGCGAGGCCCGCCTCGTGCAGCAGCCGCACCTTGGGGGGCAGGCTCACGGCGAGGGGCGCGCTGCTACCCGGCGCAGCGGCGAGGGCGATGGGGGGCGGCGGCGTTTCGCCCAGCTGCTTCAAGCGGGCCGCGGCGGCGAGCGCCGCGAACGACAGCGGGTGCTCTTGGATCACCTGGCGGAGCTGCTTCGCCGCGTCGGCGCGCTCACCACGCTCGAGGCGCGCGACGGCGATGAGCTGCGCGAGGTTGGCCTCATCACGACCCTTGGCGTCCGCCAAGAGCGCCCTCAGCGCCTCCTCCGCCTGCGCCGGCTTGCCCCCGGCGAGCCAGCTCACCGCGAGCTCGTAGCGCGCTGAGGCGGTGTGCTGACCACGCGCCCCATGACGAGCCAAGTAAGCCTTGTACGCCAGCTCCGCGCCGGCCCAGTCGCCCAGGATGTAGCGGAGCCGCGCCGCGTTGTAGCGCGCGTGCTCAGCGAAGCTGCTGCCCGGATGGCGCTTCGCGAACGCCTCGTACATCTCGATCGCACGCGCGTCGTCGTGAGCGCGGGAGGTCGCGCGCGCCGCGTAGTACGCGTCGCGGATCGCGTGCACACTGCCGAGCTCCGCCGCCTTCGTGAGCAGCGGCGCGGCCTCACGGTAGCGCCGCGCGACGTAGCGTGACCAGCCGCGGGCGTGCACCAGCTCACGCTCGGGGATGGCGGGACCGCTCGCGCCCTTCAAGAGCTCGAGCTCGGCCTCCGTCGCCTCCACGTCGCCAGCGTCCGCGAAGCGCAGCGCGCGCTCATAGCGCTGCTTGGCGCTGAGCTTCACCGCCTCGGGCGCGAAAGCACCGGTCGCGGGGGCCAGCTCAGGCACCTCGGTGGCGACCCAACGAAGATCAGCCTGCGCCTCCGCTTCTTTGCCCTCGGCGCGCTTCAATCGTGCGCGGATGATGCGCGCCTCCGCCTCACGCCGGAGCGAGGGGGGATAGAGCTTGTCACGCTCGCGCTTCTTGGCTTGGGCGCGCCGCGTCGCTTCGCGCGCGATGACTTGCTGAGCGGCGGCCAACGCCAGCTTGGCATCGCCACCGCGCTCATGGGCGAGCGCCGCGCGCAGCAGATCGCGCGAGGTGCCCTGCGCGGTGTAGTAGGCCGCGGCTTGATCGAAGGGGCCCGCCTCCAGCTGGCAGCTGGCGCGCAGCTCAGTGATTTCCGTACGCAAAAGCGTGAGGGGCTCCTCCAGCGCCGTGAGCCGCTCCACGCACGCGGCGTGCTCCCCGAGCTCGGCCGCGGCGTAGGCGCGCGCGTAGCGCGTGGTGGGGACCTGGCGCTCGGCGTCGGGCAGCGCGTCGATGACGCGCGCCGCCGTCTTGAAATCGCCGATACGCATCGCCACCCGGAAATCCTTGGGCAAGGCGGGCGGCTCCTTCGCCGGTGGCTCGACGGGGGCCGCGCTGGAGGGCGCGGGCTCCACGCGGGCGGCGCTGGTGCCGGCCTCGGGCGGTAGCCCCTCCCCCGCTTTCTGCTGAGCGCAGGCGACGCCGAAGAGCGGCGAGAGCACTGAAAGCGCGGGCAACAGCGGTACCCAGCGCCCGGCGCGAACGGACGTGCGCCCCCTCGTCTGCTCCGCTGCCTGCTTCACTCGCCTCACCACGCCTCCCCCAGGGGTAGCACGAGGCACCCGCATCACCGCAAGTTTAGCGCCCCCAAGCGCACCTGAGCGCCCTCACGAGCCACCCTCCGCGCCCTCGCCGTGCACCGGGGCGGCGAGATGGAGCGCCCTCAGAAGCCCCAGGTGTGCTCCACCCGGAGCAGCCCCGTGAAGTAATCCAGCTCCGACAGCGTGCGGCTGTAGCGGAGCTGCACGCCGATCACGAGGTCGCGACTCACGGCGTGATCGAGGCCGAGGATCAGCGACGCGCCGACGTCGTGCCGGCCCTCGTCGCCCCCCGGGAGCTCGGGCCCGGCGAAGCGCCCATGGTAGCCAACCAGCGCCCCCAAGTAAGGGATCCACTCGATGACATCCAGCTTGTAAGACAAACCGGTCGCTGCGCTGACGAGGTGTGAGCGGTCACTCACCTCCGGGTGCAGCGCGTGGAGCCCCCACGTGAGCTCGAGGCGCCAGTCGAAGACGTCACTGAGCCCATAAGCGGTGTGAGCGCCCACCACGGGCGGACCCAGCGACTCACCGAACGGCGCGCCCGAGCCTGAGACATCCGGTAGCTGCCCCACCCCCAAACCCACCCCCAAGTGCCACTGACGCTCGAACGCCTGGACGTCCGACGTCACCACGCCGAGCCCCACGCACACCGCCCACGCAGCCCATTTCATCGGCCCCGGGCTTACCACCCGTGAGCGGCGCGAGCGACCAGCAGGCTGCGGATTCTGTGAGGCTCTCAGTCGGGACGTGGCGCCCTGAAACGCGAGCAGCCCTTCGCCCCCGCGTGACGCCACGTCGCCCCGGCTGCCCATTCGAGCGCGACCAACGGAGACCGCGACCACGCTACAGCATGTTCACCGGGTCCACGTCCAAGCTGACCCGCGCGCGCCGATCGAACACCGTGCGGGCCACGCCGAGCAGCGCGCGGCGCAGCGCTGGACGCGACCGCCCGCGCACAGTCACCTGGTACCGGTAACGACCGCGGAGGCGCGTGAGCACGCTGGGGCTCGGCCCCGTCACCACCAGGCCCTCCCCCGCCGCCGTGAGCTGCCGCGCGACGCGCTGGGCCACGCTGCGCGCCACGCCCTCGAGCACGGCATCCACCCTGACTAACGCCAGGTGCGAGAACGGCGGATACAGGAGCTCCTCCCGATCGCGGAGCTCGCGCGCGGTGAAGGCCTTCACGTCGTGGGTCAGCGCGCAGGCGATCGCCGGGTGCTCGGGCTGCCGCGTCTGGATCAGCACCTCACCCGCCGCCTCCGCGCGCCCCGCGCGCCCCGCCACCTGCACCAAGAGCTGAAACGCCTTCTCCCCCGCGCGGTAGTCAGGCAAATTGATCGCGGAGTCCGCGTTGAGCACGCCCACCAGCGTCACCAGCGGCAGGTCGTGCCCCTTGGTGACCATCTGCGTCCCCACCAAGATGTCCACCTCCCGCGCGCGCACGCGGCGCAGCACCGCGTCGCTCTTCAGCCCCGCGGCCACGTCGCGATCCAAGCGCGCCACCCGCGCCTCCGGGAAGCTCTCCTTGAGCAGCGCCTCCACGCGCTCCGTCCCCGCGCCTTCGTGGACCAGCTCCGAGCTACCGCAGCGCGGGCACGCCCGCGGCACTTCCATATGAAAATCGCAGTAGTGACACACGAGCCGCTCACCGCGCGCCACGTGGTAAGTCAGTGACACTGAACAGTGCGGGCACTCCGCGACGTAGCCACAGCCGGAGCAGTCGAGCGAGGGCGCGAAGCCGCGCCGGTTGAGGAACAAAATCACCTGCTGCCCCGCCGCCAAGGTGCGCTCGATGGCGCGGTGCAGCGGGAGGCTGATCAGGGGATCGCCCGAAGGGCCCTTGCCCATGCGGCGGAGATCCACCGTCTGTACTTTGGGCAAGGTCGCGCGCTGAGCGCGCTCCGGCAGCAGGAGCTCGGTGAGGCGCCCCTCGCGCACACCGTGAAGTGTGCTGACCGACGGCGTCGCGGAGCCGAGCACGACCGCCGCTCCCCCCAGGTAGGCGCGGAGCAGCGCCATGTCGCGCGCGTGGTAGCGCACGCCCTCCTCCTGCTTGAACGAGCCGTCGTGCTCTTCGTCCACCACGATCAAGGCGAGCTTCGGCACCGGGGCGAACAACGCCGAGCGCGCGCCGACCGCCACCTTCAAGGCGCCGCTCCGCAGCTTGAGCCACATCGCGTGACGCTCGCTCTCCGTGAGCCCACTGTGGAGCACCGCGATGCAGTCGCCGAGCCGCGCGCGGAAGCGACCCACGAGCTGCGGCGTGAGGGCGATCTCCGGCACCAGCACGATCGCCCCGCGGCCCTCCGCGAGGCAGCGCTGCACCAGCCGCAGGTAGACCTCCGTCTTGCCCGAGCCGGTCACGCCATTGAGCAGAAATCCTGAATAATTCCCAGTATTTATGCGCTCACTGACGGCGCCCACCGCGGCCAGCTGGGCGGCGTTCAAAGGCAACTCGGGCTCGAGGGGCTCGGCGAGGCCCTCGGCGGCGAAGGGATCCGCGCTGCGCGAGCGGCGCTCCACGGCGACGAGCCCCGCGCGCTCGAGGCGCTTCACCGGATCGCGCGCGTTCGGCAGGGCGCGCGTGAGCTCACCCAAGGGCACCCAGCCGTCGTCCTCCCCAGCGCGCTCCATCAAGGCGCCGAGCACCGCGAGCGCCTTGGCGCTCAGCTTGCTAGATTTTCCTTGCGGATTTTTAAGCTCAGCGGCGCCCCCCGAAGCCACTGAGGACGCCACCGCAAGCCCCTCGGCGGTCAGCCGCGCGCACTGCACCAGCCGCCCCACCACCCGCAGCTCGGCGCCGTCGAGCAGCGACTCCTGCTGCAAGCGCTGCGCGGCGCTGCGCTCCACGGCCGGCAGCGCGAGGCGCATCACCTCACCGATGGGCGCGATGTAGTAGCGCGCGAGCTCCACCAAGAAGCCGAGCAGCTCCTCCGGCAGCACCGGCTCCGAGTCCACCACGGCGGCGACCTGTTTCAGCTTGTCTTCATCGAAGTCCACGCTCGACTCGAGGCGCAGCACCACCCCGAGCACCTGACGACGCCCAAAGCTCACCAGCACGCGCGCGCCAGGGCGCACCTCGGAGGCCAGCGCCTCGGGCACCACGTAGCTGAACGCCTGCCCGAGCGGCACCGGCACCGCCACTCGCGCGTAGCGCGCGCCGCTCATGAGCCGCGGAGCGCGAAGAACACCACCAGGGCGATCACCGCCAGCACCAACACCACCAGGGCGGGGCCGGGGCGCCGCGCGGGCGCGGGTGCCGATGGACGCACCATGCCCTGAAGCGAAGGCGGCGATGGCTCGATACCCGAATCTACCCGGGCTGATAGGGCGCTCCCCGAAGCGCTCTCGGGAGGCGCCTCGAGCGCGGTCGCTGCCTCGCGCTCGAGCTCGCTCGCGCGCTGCTCCCGCTGCTGACGCCGCTCGAGGATCTCCGCGCCGAAGTGCTCCATCAGCCACTCGCCGAAGCGAAGCGGACTGGTGAGCAGCGAGGCCTTGGCGGCGTAGTCCTCCAGATCGCGGAGCGCCGCCTGCGCCGTGGGGTAGCGCGCCTCACGATCGCGGCTGAGGAGGCGCATCACGATCGCGTGGAGCTCCGCTTCATTCGGGTAGCCGCGCGCTGGCAGCTCCGGGATCTCGGCGCGCGCCGCTTGGTCCAGGGAGGGCGCCGCGCCCTTCGCCACGCGATACAGGCGACGCCCAGCGAGCAACTCCCACAGCATGATGCCCGCCGCGAACACGTCAGCCCGCGCGTCGAGCGGCTCCCCCGCCGCCGCCTCCGGGCTCATGTAGCCGGCCTTGCCCTGGATCGCCTCCTCCGGCACCTCTTCCCCGCTGCCCATCGCGCGCGCGATGCCAAAATCGCACAGCTTCACCTCCCCCTCGAAGCTGATGAGGATGTTCGAGGGCGACACGTCGCGATGCACGATGTTGAGCTTCTGCCCGTCGTCCCCGCGCCGCCGATGCGCGTAGTCGAGGGCGCGCAGCGTCTCCCCGACGATCCACAGCGTGAACTCGATGGGCAGCGGGATCTGCTTCTTGGTGCACGCCTTGAGGAGCTCTCGCAGGTCGAAGCCCTCCACGTACTCCATGGCGATGTAGAGCTGCCCCTCCTCACGCCCGAGGTCGATCACCTGAGCGATGCTGCCGTGGGTGAGCTGCGCCGAGAGCTTGGCCTCCTCGATGAACAGCCGGCTGAACTCCGGGCTGCCCGAGAGCATCGGCAAGATCTGCTTCACCACCACGCGACGCGAGCCCCCGAGCTCCGTCGAGCGCTTCCCGAGGTAAATGCGCGCCATCCCGCCCTCGCCGATCTGATCGAACAGCAAGAACTGACCGAAGCGCCGAGGGAGCTGCTCTTCTGCAGAGGTCACGGAGGCTAGATCGCAGGGGACCGAGGTCTGGTCAAGCCTGCCCGGAGCGACGGGCACCGCTCTGCGTGGCACGCGAACCCCCACCCCGCTAAGCTCTTACGCCGCATCTCGCGAGATGCGCTCGAACGAGCACCCACGAAGGAGCGCCTGCGCTCCTCCTCAGTCTTGGGCCACCCTATGCTGCGTCGCGAATTCCTCACCTCCTCCCTCGGTATCGGCGCGGGTCTCTTGCTCCCCGGCGTCATCGGTTGCAGCTCGGACAGCGAGCCCGCCTCGCCGAAGCCCCTCGACCTCGGGCCTCGTCACCCCGTGCAGAAGGGGCCCTACGTCCAGCTGGTAGGCGGCGGCCGCGCGCGGCTCCGGCTCGAGACCTCGTTCGACGAGCCCGCCCACGTCCTCATCACCCGCGGCGGCAAGCAGGCGCTGTTCATCCCTACCCGCAACGCCGAGACGCTGGATTATTCCCGTACGGGATTGAACACCTCCGTCCCGGACGTCCCTGGGCTCCACGTGCTGCACGAGATCGAGATCGAAGATCTCGAGCCCGGCGAGGTGGTCAACTACACTGTCCCTCTGGAGGAAGGTGAGATCACCGGCTCCTTCAAGGCGCCGCCCGCGAGCGACGCGCCGGTGCGCATCGGGTGGATCGCGGACACCATGTTCCCCATGGCGGAGGAGCAGGTGGCGCTGCTCGCCTCCCACGCGCCGGACGTCGTCCTTCACGGTGGCGACATCAACTACGATCCCAACCCCTTCGACACCTGGAACGGCACCATGGCGGGCTTCGCGCCGCTGTTTCGCCTGGCGCCGATGCACTTCGTCCTGGGCAACCACGAGTTCGAGTCGCAAGACGAGATCACGGTGCAGTACGAGCGCCTGTTCGCGGGCCAAGGGGATACCGGCAGCACCGCGCGCTACTTCGCCTTCAGCTATGGGATGGTGCGCTTCATCTGCCTGGACAGTGAGTCAGGTAAGCTGGCTGAGGTGGACCCACCGCAGCTCGACTGGCTCGACGCCGAGCTCGCGAGCGCCACCCTGGATCCAAACATCCGCGAGGTCATCGTCGCCTTCCACCGCCCCACCTACACCCTGAGCAAGCACGGGGTCTCCGACATCACCGTGCGAAGTCGGCTGCACCAGCGCTTCGTGGACCACGGCGTGCGGCTGGTGTTGGCGGGCCACGCGCACTCCTTCGAGCGCTTCGTGGTCGAGGGCGTCACCTACATCATCGACGGTGGGGGCGGCGCGCTGCTCTACGACCCCGATGAAGATCGCGAGAAGATCGAGGAGCTTCGGCCCGGGGAGTCGGCGCTGCGCGTGGCCGTCGATCGCTCCTACGGGATCACGCTGATCGACGTCACGGCGGAGGGGGCGCTGAAGGTGCTGCGCCAACGCAAGGACGGCGAGGTGATCGACGAGTGGGAGCTGCCAGCGCGCTGACTCATCGCTGGGGATTCGTCAGGTATCGTGACTGGATCCAGGGTGCGCATTTCTTCAGTGACCGTGACTGGATCTTGGTGCCGCATTTCTTCAGTGACCGTGACTGGATCTTGGCCCCCCTGGTTCCGCGTTTCTTCAGTGATCAGCTCTTGGCGCCGCAGCTCGTCAGCCAATCTGATGATTTGCCGCCGGAGTGCGCGACACGCGTGAAGTGATGCTCGTCTGGATCTTGCTCGCCGCTGCGCTCGTCTTCGGGCTGTTTTGGCTCGTGATTCGGCGCCAGAACGAGCTCTTCTGTATCCGCGTGGAATCATCCAAGCTGCGCCTGGTGCGCGGCGCGGTGCCGCCACGCCTGAAGAGCGATCTGGAGGACGTGGTGAAGCGCGCCCAGGTCGTGAGCGGGGAGATCCGGCTGGTGACGGAGGGTGGCGCGCCGCGGGTGCTCACCCAAGGCCTGAGCCCGGGCGTCGCGCAGCAGGTGCGCAACGTGATCGGCACCTGGCGCCTCCCGGCGCTGCGCAACGCGGGCCGCAGGGCGTGAAGCTCGAGCGTGATACAGTGCGAGCATGCGGCGCGCGCGAAGCTGCCTGTGCCTCAGCCTAGGCGTCGGCGTGGCGCTCGGCTGCGCCGAACGCGGTAGTCAGCCTCGAGAACTGACTCCGCCCTCCGCAGCGCCTCCCACCGCGTCATCGGCCGCGCCGTCGCCGCTGGACGCGAGCAGCGGTGGGCTCGATCCCGCCGCGATGGATGTCCAGGTGAACCCTTGTGACGACCTCTATCGTCACGCCTGCGGCGGTTACCTCACGAGCGCCCAGGTGCCGCCCAACCGTCAATGGGTGGATCTGACCGGTGATGCCATCTCCGATCGCCGGCGCGAGCTCTCACGCGCTGCCCTAGCCCAATCGACAGCAGCGCGCACCGCAGCCGCTCGCTGCCAGGACGAAGCGAGCATCGAAGCCGCAGGCATCGAGCCGCTCCAAGGCCTCCTCAGCGTGATCCAGGGCGCGACCTCACGCGCCGGCTTCTCACGCGCGCTCGCCGCACTACACAGCCACGGCATCGACGCCGTCTTCTCACTGAGCAGGGGGATCGATCGGGGGTTGGTAGCGCCGCGCGGCGCCCTCGCGGCACCACAGTCCCCGGGTGGCGCTCTCGTCTCCCCGCACCGCCTGCGCCTCACCCCCGCCTCGTCACCGCTCGAGGCGCTGAACGGCGACACCGAGCGCCTCACCACCCTCCTCACGGCGGCGCTCGGCTGGCTCCATCGCGCGGCGCCGAACGGCGCTTCGCCGTCGCCGCTCGAAGCCGAGGTGGCGGGCGCGCTGCGCGTCGAACAGCGGCTCTATCAGGCGATGCCCGCCCAATCGTCAGACGAACTCACCCAACCGGGCCGTGGATCGAATCCAGGAGCGGGCCCCGTCGATTGGTCCGTTTACATGACTTCTCGCGGCGTCAGCGCAGGCTCGGCGCGAGGCATCGAGCAGCGCGCTTCATGGTGGCCCGAAGTAGCGCGAGCGCTCACCGCGCTCTCGAGCGCCGAGCTCCAGAGCTTCCTCCGCTTCCGCCTGCTGCTCGGCGCGGAGCTCGCACTACCGCGGGAGGCCCGGAGCGCCTTGGGCGCGCTCGCCCTCGCGCCGGGTGAAACCGCCCAGCGCCCCCGCCGCGATCGCTGTGAGCGGTGGGCGGAGCGCGCGTTTCAAGGCGAGCTGGGGCCCGCCTTCGCCGAGCTCGCGCTCCCGAGGGCGGCGAACGCCGAAGCCACCGCGCTCGTCGCCAGCATCCGCGCGGAGGCCGCGCGCCACTTCGATGAGCCCGACGCGCGAAGCCACCTCGCAGAGGTCGTCATCCAGCTCGGCGCCGGGCGCATCGAGCCTGAGCATTCATTAGCTAAGCTGACTGATGCTTCCTCCTTCGGTGAGCTGTGGCTCACGGTGACGCGCGAGGCGCAGGCTGGCTCCCTGCGTCAGCTGATGGCGCCGGTGGAGCGCGAGCGGATGCCGGTGCTCACCAGCACGCCCAACCTCTTCTACCACCCCGGGCTGCACGCGGTGGTGGCGCCGGCCGGCTACCTGCTCCCGCCCAACTTCGTGCCCGGCGCGGCGCCCGAGCAGAACTACGCGCGGCTCGGCTTCGGCCTCGCTCACGAGCTGGCCCACGCCTTCGACGCGCCAGCCACGGAGCCTGTATTGTTACCATACGGAAAAATGGACGCCGGCGACGCCAGCGCTGGGCGCGGCGCAGCGCGCGCCTGCCTCGCGAAGGCGCTCGAAGCCGAGGGCGCGCTCCCCGAAGGCGCGCTCGCCGAGCGGCGCTTGAACGAGGTCATGGCGGACATCGCCGGCATCCAAATGGCCTACGCCGCGCTCGAAGCCCAGCTCACACGTCAGAGCGAGGCGGAGCGCGCCGCCGCGCGCCGCCGCTTCTGGCTCCACTACGCTCAGTCCCACTGCCGAAAGACCACCGAAGCGGGGGCGCGCTGGCTCGCGGCGCACGCCGCTCACCCCCCGAACGCGCTGCGGGTCAACCTCACCGCGCGCCACGTACCCACCCTGGCCCGCGATCTGGGCTGCGCCGCGAGCGCGCCGCGCCCCGTGTGCACCTCGAGCGACGCGCCGTGAAGCAAGCTCAGCGACTCAGCCGGTGACGACGCCGTGCAGCGGGCGCCTCCTAACCCCCAAAAAACCTACTCCAGCTCGAGATCGTCGCGATCGAGGCCGAAGCCGGTGTGGAGCGCGCGCACGGCGAGCTCGGTGTACTTGCTGGCGATCACGCAGCTCACCTTGATCTCGCTGGTGCTGATGGCTTGGATGTTGATGCCCTCTTCCGCGAGGATACGGAACATGCGGCTGGCCACGCCGGCGTGGGAGCGCATCCCCAGCCCCACGATCGACACCTTCACGATGTCCATGTCGTACTCGATGGCCGCGCCGCCGATCTCACGCGCGCAGCGCTCGATGCTCTCCTTGGTGCGCGCGAGGTCTTGCTTCGGCACCGTGAAGGTGACGTCCGTGGTGTGCCCGCCTTCGCGCGAGGGGCTCTGGATGATCATGTCCACGGAGACGTTCTGATCCGCGAGCATCCCGAACACCGTGGCCACCACGCCGGGTTTGTCAGGGACATTGATGAGCTGCACCTTGCCCTCGCTCTTGTCGTAGGCGATGCCGGTGACCACCACCTTCTCGAGGCCCTCTTCCCCCGCCACGATGGTGCCGGGGCGATCGCTGAATGATGAACGCACGTGGATCGGTACTCCGTATTTCATGGCCACTTCGACGGAGCGGATCTGCAGCACCTTGGCGCCGAGGCTGGCAAGCTCCAGCATCTCCTCGTAGCTGATGCGGTCGATCTTCCGCGCCTTGCGGCAGATGTTGGGGTCCGTCGTGTAGACCCCGTCGACGTCGGTGTAGATCTCGCACACGTCGGCGCGGATCGCCGCGGCGATGGCGACGGCGGTGGTGTCCGAGCCACCGCGACCCAGGGTGTTGATGTCGCCCGCGTCGTCCACCCCTTGAAAGCCAGCCACCACGGCTATTTTCCCGTTCGCCACGGTGTCGAGCAGCTTGGTCCCCTCAATCTCGAGGATGCGCGCCTTGGTGAAGGCGCCATCCGTGCGGATACGGATTTGAGAGCCGAGCAGGCTGCGCGCCGGGTGCCCCAGCTTCTGCACCGTGAGCGCGACCAGCGCCGCGCTCACCTGCTCGCCAGTGGAGGCCAGCACGTCGAGCTCGCGCGCGTCGGGCAGCGGCGTCACCTGCGAGGCGAGCCCGAGCAGGCGGTTGGTCTCGCCCGCCATCGCGCTCACGATCATCACCACCTGATCGCCCGCTCGCGAGGCCGCGATCGCGCGCTCCGCGACGCGCTCCATCCGCTCGAGGGAGCCGACCGAGGTGCCACCGTACTTCTGGACCACCAGCGCCACGAGGCGCGGCTAATGCCACCCGCCCGGCGCGTCAATTCCAGACTCCCAAGCCTCGAGCCCACACCAAGCATTGAAGGAGCCGATGATCGTGTGGGGGTTTGGCAGGGCACCGCACTAGCACCACGCCTCAGGTAGGGGCAGCCCCCCGTGGCTGCCCTTCACTAGCGCACCACGCCTCAGGTAGGGGCAGCCCCCCGTGGCTGCCCTTCACATACTGCACGCGGCGTCTGGAGCAACGCCTACTCCGGCACACCTTCACCGATGAATCGGCTACCCTCGGCGCCGGATGGCAAGCTACCTGATCGAGGCGGGGATCACGCTGCTCGCCGTGGTGGCGCTGGCGGTGGTGGTGCTGTACGCCGCGAGGCGCGCGGGCATCGGGCGCGCTGGGGGTCCGCTCGAGCTCACGGGGCGGCTGCCCCTCGACGCGCGCCGCGCGATCTACTTGGTGCGGATCGGGAGCAAGACCTTGGTGGTCGGCGCGAGCGAAGCCGGGCTCACCCGGCTCGGTGAGCTCGACAACAGCGAGCTACCCGCGCCCCCACCGGCGCGCCCCGATCCGTTCGCCGCCGTGCTGGCGCGCGCGCTGGGCCGCGCACCGCGGGACGCGCAGGGTGATGAGCGCGACGAGGCGCGGAGCGACGACGCGCGGAGCGATGAGCCTGACGTGAACAGCGACGACGCGCGGAGCGATGAGCCGCGTGGCGATGAGCCTTCAAGCGACAAGCCACCGAGCAAAGAGGCCAACCCATGACGCGAGCGCTCACGCTCCTGACCGCGGTGGGCCTCACCCTCGTGCCCGCGCTCGCTCAGGCTCAGCAGCAGAACCCCGCCACCACGGACGATCTGCTCACGCGCCCGATCGCCCTGGTGGTGGCGCTGGCGCTGGTGGCGATCCTCCCGTTCGCGTTCATGACCGTGACCGCCTTCGTGAAGATCTCCACGGTGCTGCAGATCGTGCGCGGCGCGATCGGCGCTCAGGGCGTGCCGTCGAACACCGTGGTGATGGCTTTGGCAGCTGCACTGACGATGCTCGCGATGGCGCCGGTGGGGACGCGCATCGCCGAGCGCGCGGAGCCGCTGTGGGAGGGCGAGGCGGTGAAGGACACCCCCGTGCTGGTGGCGGGGCTATTCAAGGCAACCGTCGAGCCGATCCGCGACTTCTTGAAGGCCAACGCTTCGGAGCGAGAGCGGCAGCGCTTCTTCGAGCTCGCGCGCGCGGCGCGCCCCGAGGCCGAGCGCGATCAGGTGGGGCGCGATGACCTGGTGGTGTTGATCCCGAGCTTCATGGTGACCGAGCTGCTCGAGGCCTTCGCCTTGGGCTTCGCGATCTACCTACCGCTCTTGGTGATCGATCTGGTGGTGGGGAACGTGCTGCTCGCCCTGGGCATGCAGATGATGAACCCCACCCAAGTCAGCCTCCCCTTCAAGCTGCTGCTGTTCGTCGCGGTCGACGGCTGGGGCCTCTTGGCGCAAGCGCTGGTGACCGGCTACGTGACGAGCTAGCGGCGGCGCAGGGGGCGCCCCCCGCGGGCCAACGACAAAACGACCCGTAGGGGCGCAGCATGCTGCGCCCCTACGTGATCTGCGCGTGATTATCCGCGCGGCAATGTATCCTAGCGGATCGCGGCCTCAGTGACCCATGCCGCCCAGGGCCTCGAGATCGAAGCCCTCCGGCAGGCCGCCCATCGCCGGCTCGCCGCCGCCCTCTGCCTTGGCGCCGGTGAACTTGGTCGGCTCCGCGGTGGCCCACTCGGCGGCCCAGGAGCTGATCTGGAAGATCTGATCGCTGCCGCTCACCTTGAGCCACACGTTGCTGCCATCCGCCTTGTCGCCCACCGTGATGACATGGGTCGGCTTGCCGTCCTTCTGCTTCACGGTGAGCGTCGCGCGCGCAGGATCCAGCCCCACCTCGGACGCCTGCTTGCCGTCACCGAAATCGGCGGCGTTCAAGGCCTTGTAGGCCCGCAGCAGCTCATCCACCTTGCTCGGCTCGAAGCCGTCAATCTTCCCGGCGGCGAGCGCCTTCGGCTTCTTGTACTTCACCGTCCAGGCGCCGCTCGCCTTGGCGAAGCTGTACTCGCCGTGCTCATTCGTCAGCTCCACTGCCTCCACGTCCGCGTCCTCGAACTTCAAGATCGCGAGGTCGCGCCAGCCCTTCATGTCCCGATCGAACGTGAAGCTCGAGTAGTTCTTGATGGTGAAGACGCCCTCTTGCCCGCCGATGCGCGCCATCTGACCGCGGCTGCCCCCCTCACCGAAGCGCAGATCGGCCTTCGTCTCACCGCCAGCCGAGATCACCACGTGCAGGCCCTTGCCGTCAGCCACGCCGAAGCGCTCGTATTGGTCAGTGCTCTTGCTGATGAGCTCCGAGGTCTTGAGGCGCTTCATCGCGTCGAGCAGCGACTTCACGTTGGCCTGATTCGCCGCGTAGCTGACGGGCTTCGTGAGCTTCCAGTTCTCCCCCTCCTTGGTCAGCTCGACCTCCGTCGCCGCGCCGCCGTCCCCATCGGCCGCCTTCTTCACCACGATCTTGTCGACCTTGCCGATGGTGTCCTCGGTGAAGCTGACGTCAGGCAGCTCCGCCGCGCGACCCTCCTGGGTGTACTTGGCTGCCTCTTCCTTGTTGCCCTTCATCTGAAGGTAAAGGCCCCCGCCCAGGACGGCCAGGACGCCCACAGCAACATAGAGCCTGGTCTCGGTGCTCATCGCCATCGTTTCGTCTCTCTTTGCGGCTCGCCGTCACGCAGCGAGGTGGGTGGTTTCTGTCGGTCGGTGCGGTCACGCCCAGCATGAGGGGCAGGCCCCCGTGCCTGCCGGCGACGCGCGGTGAAGACCGCGCGCCCCGGCTCTCGCTCAGAGCTTGAGCGTCTCGCGCCGCGAGTTGCGGCGCTGCCAACGGATCAACCCGAGCGCCACGAAGAACAGCGGCATCCCGAAGATCAGCGTGGACTGCACGGTCACCTGGAGCCTGCTCCGCGCTTCGTTGTTCTTCTGGGCCTTGGACTTCTGAGTCTCCTCGTCATCCGTCGGCTTGATGCTCTCGACGTTGGCGTCCTTGTAGCTGATGTTCGGATCGCCCATCAGCTTAGCGCTCGCCGCGAGCAGATCGGCGTCACCGCTCATCCAATCGAGGGTGTTCTTGATGCTGAGGATGGTGCTCGTGATGTAGCGCTGCGCGTAGGCCTGCCCCACCTGCTGGAGCTGAGGATCGCCGCCCATGCCGCCGAACATCGCGAACTGCCCGCCCATCTCTGGGCCGTTGCCGGAGTAGGCGAACGGGTTGGTGATGAACTGACTCGCGCTCACCACCAACACCCGCGCGTCATCCGTCTCGGCGGCCATCTCGATGCCATCGCCAGCACCCAGCGCCGCCTTGAGCTTCCCCTTGCCCGGCTCTGCCTCCACCGCGACGCCGATGGTGAAGCGCTTGAGGTCACCCTCCGCGGTCCACTTCTTCAGCCCCGCGGAGCTGAACAGCGCCATGTCCACCGTCTCGCTGGTGGTCACCGAGGAGTCGCTGGAGGTGCGCACCACGGTGGTGAAGCTCGCCCCCGGCTGCTTGTCCTTCAAGACCTCGAGGCTCGACGGGTAGGGGAAGGCCATCTCCGGCATGCGGAAGAAGGCCGGGAACGAGGAGTTCAGCATGTTGCTGGCCTCATCCGAGTCGTCCTCGTTGATCGCGTGCACGATGCCCGGGTGGCCGATGGCCGCGATGCCGCTCTGCGTGAGGATGGGGAGCCGGAACTGGGCCGCGTGATCGAACACCGCGTCCTTGTTCATCTTCACCCCGTAGCCCTCGAGCAGCTTGTCCAACCCATGCAGGTTGAGGGTGGCGCTCATCGAGGCGTCGTTCGGCTTCAAGCCCACCGCCGAGGCCCACACGACGAGCGACTTGCCTCCGCGCATCAGGAACTGATCGACGCGGCGGAGCTCCTTCTCCGTGTAGTCCTTGCGCGGCTGCGTGATGATCACGCCGCGGAACTCAGGATCGATCTCCGTCTCCCCGTCCTTCAAGTCGAGCTCCTCGAACTTGTAGAAGGGGAACGCGCTCGTGAGGATCTGCTGCATGCTGGGGCTCTGCTGCCCCTGCTGACGCGGGACCAGGTTGGTGTCCCCGAGCTTCAGCTCATCTTTCCCGGTGATGATGGCGAACTTGTACTCGTTGTTGTCCGCGCTATCGCGGATCTCCCGGATCTTGTTGCTGATCCAGAACTCGAGGCCATCCACCCGCCGGGTGTCCAGCGCCGGGATCACGAGCTTCTTGCTGCCGTACTTGAACACCAGGCCCATGTAGCCCTGGGTGATGGCGGCTGACTGACCCTCCGTCTGGCTGAGCTCCGCGAACGGCATGTCCTGGAGGCCCTCCTCCTTGGCCGTCTGCTTCTGCTCGTCCGTCTTCGCCTCGATGATGGTGAACTTGAAGTTCTCTCCACCCTTCTGCTCGTACTGCTTCAGCAGATCCGTGAGGTCACGGACGTAGGTGTCCAGGCTCGCGAGGCCACGCGTCACGTACGCATCCACCTGGAGCGGCCCCTTGAGGCTCTTCACCAGTCGCCCGGAGCCATCGCTCAGGGTGTAGCGCTCGTTCTTGGTGACGTCCTTCTGCCAGTAGGCACCGGAGCTGAGCACGTTCGCCATCACCAGGATGGCGGTGATGACGATGAGGTAGAGCCCCGTCTGGGTCGCTGCTTTACGCCGATTATCCTGCGAACTCATGGCTCAAGCCCACCTGCGCCGCTCGAGGGCGCGGAAAGAGAAGACAAGGCACAGCACCGTGATGCTGAGGAAGAAGACGATGTCCCGAGTATCGATCACACCCTTGGTGAAGCCCTCGAGCCGCGAGCGGGTGCTGGCGTAAGCCAAGACCTCGCTCAGGGTGCCCTTGGTGTGCTCCGCCCCAACCCCCAGGATCCAGAGCGCCGCCAGGATCAGCAGCGTCAGGAAGAAGGCGATGGACTGAGACGTCGTCAGCGAGCTGATGAGGAGCCCGAGGCTGACCGCCGCGGCGCAGTACAGCACCAGGCCGAGGTAGGCGCTGAACACCGGGTTCAGATCGATCGCCCCGAGGTTCCACGGCCATTTGAACATGGCAATGGGGTAGATGAGGGTGGAGGCCACCAGCACCAGCACCAGCCCGAGCGCCCCCAGGTACTTCCCCAGCACCACCTCACTGTCGCGCACCGGGAGGGTGATCAGCATCTCCAAGGTGCCGGAGCTCCGCTCCTCGGCCATCAGCCGCATGGTGATGACCGGCACCAGCACGATCATCCCGATGGGCGCGAACTCGAACAGCCCCTGCAGGGTGGCGCGATCCACCTGCCAGAAGCCCTGCCCGGACACGTTGGTGAAGAACACGACGCCGAGCGCCAAGAACCCCAGGCAAATCACGACGTACGCCAGCGGCGAGTCCCAGTAAGACCGGAACTCACGCCGCGCGATGGTGAACAGCGCGTTCATCAGCCTCGCTCCTTCTCGTCGTCGTCATCGTCCGACTCGCTGTCTTCGTCATCGTCGTCATCCGACTCGTCGTCATCCGACTCATCGTCATCATCGTCGTCATCGTCATCCGGCTCGTCGTCGCCCGCGGCGGCGTCATCGCCCGACTCGTCGTCGCCCGGATCCGACTCGCGGTCGTCCACGGGCTCCTCCTCCGGCTTGCGACCGCGATCCTTGGCCTCGTCCCCTTTGGTCAGGTTACGGAACACCATGTCGAGGCTCTGCGCGTCGCGCCGCAGCTCGAGCAACAACCAGCCCTGCTCGAAGGCGAGCTTGAACAGCTCCGCGCGGAGATCCACGCGATCGGAGCTGAGCACCTCGAAGCGGTGAGCCCGCTCGTCCGTCGGGAGCTCGCGCACCCCGCGCGCCTCTTTCAACGCCTTGAGCGCCGCGAGCACCTGCGCCGCCTTCGGCGCGCTGCCGCGCAGCGCCTGCTGCTCATCGATGGTGATCGTGTAGCGGACCTGCCCCTGCCCGGCGCGGATGTCGTCGAGCACGCCGTCCGCCACCACGCGGCCCTTGCTCACGATGATGGCGCGGGCGCAGGCCTCCTCCACCTCGTGCAGGTTGTGGGTGCTGAGGAGGATGGTGCGATCTTTCCCGATGCGCTTGATGTACTTGAGGAGCTCCGCCTTCTCGTTCGGGTCGAGGTCGGCCGTGGGCTCATCCAAGATCAAGATCGGCGGGTCGTGGATCAGCGCTTGGCCGAGGCCCACGCGCTGCCGATAACCGTGAGAGAGCGTGCCGATGTCCTTGCCCAGCACCTGCGCCAAGCCGCACACCTCCACCACCTGCTTCAGGCGGTTGGTGAAGCTCGCGGCGTCGATGCCGCGGATGCGCGAGGTGAACTCGAGGTAATCCCACACCGTCATGTCGGTGTAGAGCGGCGCGCGCTGCGGCAAGTAACCGATCTTCTCGCGCACCGCGAGCGGGTCCTCGAACACGTCGATGCCGTGCACCGTCGCCGAGCCGCTGGTGGGCGCGATGAAGCAGGTGAGGATGCGCATCGTGGTCGACTTCCCAGCGCCGTTCGGCCCCAAGAACCCCACGACCTCACCCCGCCTGACCTGGAAGCTTACTTTATCTAGTGCTTTGAGATAGCCGAACCGCTTCCCCAGCGACTTGGCTTCGATCATCACGTCGGTTGTCATCCGACCTCCTTGTGCTCGGGCAGCGCTGCCACCCCACGTTGCGGTGAAGCGCGGTGCCGTCCAACCCCCTGAAAAATCCCACGCCACGTGGGGCGTGCCCGGTGGTCAGCTGGGCTGGCGGTTGGCGAGACACTCATCGGCTATGAACTCCACTCGGCCTCGCTGCGAGCACCCGCGAGGGGCGCCCCTGAGGTCCGCAACGACCAAGGAAGGCACCCCAAGCAGGCGCCAGACCCGAGAGAAGAGAGGGGGCCGGCACCGAGGCGGCGGCATCCTAGCGGCGCGGATTCCGCTGTCAACTTGGCTCTGAGCGGGCCGCGAGCGGCCCGGCGCTCAGAACCCGCGGCCCACTCGACTATTCCCAGGAGTCGCCGCGACGTCGTGAGTGGTTGAGACCCGCCCCCACGTCAGCTCAGCGGCCGGTGACCGGAGGATGGGTTCTTGGGGGTTGGACGGCACCGCACCGTGCCCCGCCATGACCCGCCGTGCTAAAGGGCGGCCCTGATGCGGATCTCGCTGAACTGGCTGAAAGAGCTGCTGCCGGCGCTGGACACCACCGCCCAGGCCCTGGGCGATCGCCTGACCGAGGCGGGGCTCGAGCTCGAAGGCATCACCCGCTTCGGCGCGGGGCTGGAGGCGGTCCGCGTCGCCGAGGTGCGAGCGATCGAGCCGCACCCGAGCCGCGACAAGCTCAAGCTGGTCACGGTCTCGCTCGGCGATCGTGAGCTGACCGTGGTGTGCGGCGCGAGCAACGTGCCGGCGCCGGGTGGGCTGGTCGCGCTGGCGGAGAACGGCAGCTACCTGCCCGCGAAGGATCTCACGCTCGCTCCGCGGGACATCGGCGGCGTCACCAGCCACGGCATGCTGTGCAGTGAGGAGGAGCTCGGGCTCGCGGAGGAGTCCGAAGGGATCCTGATCTTGCCGCCCGGCACCCCGGTGGGCGCGCCGCTGCCGCAAGCGCTGCCGAGCTGCCAGGACTGGATCCTCGAGTTCGGTGTCACGCCGAACCGACCCGACGCGCTGGGTCACCGCGGCGTCGCGCGGGAGGTGGCGGCGCTGTACGGCCTCGAGTGGCTGCCGGAGACGCTCGAGGCCGAGCAGCCGTCAGACGAGCTCACGGCGCGGGTGTCGGTGGACAACCAAGCGACCGATCGTTGCCCTCACTATGGCGCCAGCTTGATCCTGGGCGTGCAGGTGGCGCCGAGCCCGCTCCCGGCGCGGTGGCGGCTGGAGGCGCTCGGCGTGCGCTCCATCTCCAACGTGGTGGACGTCACGAACCTCGTACTGCTCGAGTACGGCCAGCCGCTGCACGCCTTCGATCTCGCCTTGCTGCAAGGCCCCCGCGTGGTGATTCGCCGCGCCGCGGAGGGTGAGCCGCTCCGCACCTTGGACGGCGCCGAGCGCCAGCTCACGGCGGATGACCTCGTGATCTGCGACGCACAGCGCCCGGTGGCGCTGGCGGGGGTGATGGGCGGGGAGAACACAGAAATCCGCACGGAAACTCAAGACGTGCTGCTCGAGTGCGCCTACTTCACGCCGCACGGGGTGCGCCGGAGCAGCCGCCGGCATGGGCTCTCCACGGAGGCGAGCTACCGCTTCGAGCGCGGGGTGGACTTCAGCCAGGTGCCGCTGGTGCTCACCCGCGCCGCCCAGCAGCTCACGGAGCTGGCGGGCGGCCGCGTGGTCCCCGGGCAGCTCCACGCGCGGGGTAAGTCTCCAGAACTACCTGAGATCACCCTGCGCCACGCGCGGCTCGAGGCGCTGCTCGGCTGCTCGGTGCCCTTCGACGAGGCGCTCGCGATCCTCGTCCGCCTCGGCTTCCAGCTCGTGCACCGCCAGGCGGAGCAGGCGCGGCTGCGAGGCGCCGCGCACCGCCCCGACGTCGCTCGGGAGGCTGACTTGATTGAGGAGGTGGCGCGCGTCCGCGGGCTCGATCGTATCCCCGCGAAGCTGCCCGCCATCACCCCAGCGCCCCCCAGGCCGCGCGGCTTGGAGCGCGAATTCTCCCACCACGCGGCGGCGCTGGGCCTCTCGGAGGCGGTGACTTACGCCTTCGTGGCGCCGCGCGATCTCAGCGCTTTATCAGCTCCACTGCCCATCGTCTCGCTGCTGAACCCGCTGTCCGAGGAGCGCTCCGTGCTGCGCACCAGCCTGCTCCCGGGGCTGCTGGAGGCCCTGGGTCGCGCTCGGCGCCGCGGGGAGCAGACGGTGCGGCTGTTCACCGTGGGGCCCCGCTTCCTCCCGAGCGCGGAGGGCTACGCCGGCAGCCCGGCGCGGCCGCGCCTCACGAACGACGCGCCGCTACCGGAGGAGCGCCCTAGCTTCGCCGCGCTCTTGGCGGGGCCGCGCCCCAGTTACCTCACGGGAAAGCCCGAGCGCCACGACGTGTTCGACTTGAAGGGGCTCGCGGTGGAGCTCATCGGGCGCGCGCTGCGGCGTGAGGTGGAGGTCGTCAGCGCCGCAGATGATCCGAGCGCCGCGCACCTGCACCCACGGGGCGCGGGGACGCTCTGGGTGGAGGGCACCCACGTGGGCCACCTGGGGCCGCTGCACCCGGATGTGCTGGACGCCTACGATCTGGGCGCCGAAGCGCTGGTGCTGGAGCTGGACCTGAGCGCGCTCGAGGCGCTGGGCGAGCGGGCACCCCACTACCAGCCAGTGCCGAGGCTGCCGGCGGTGACGCGCGACGTCGCGCTGGTGGTGACCGATCGCACGCCCGCCGGCGACGTCACGCGACTGATCCGTGAGGCGGCGGGTGAGCTGTGTGAGTCAGTGGAGCTGTTCGACAGCTTCACGGGGGGAGACGTCCCCGCGGGGCATCGCTCCTTGGCGTTCCGCGTGGTCTACCGCGATCCCAAGGCGCGTACGGATCCCGCCGCGGCCAAGACGCTCACCGACAAGCAAGTGGACGAGGCGCACGCGCGCGCCGTGTCACGCGCGGGCGAGGCCGTGGGCGCCACCTTGAGGGCATGATGCGGTTGTTGCAGCGGCACCTGCTGGGCTTCGCGACGCTGCTCGTCGCGGGCGCCGCGGCGGCTCAGGCGCCGAGCGCCACGCCGAACCCCAAACCCCCCGCGAGTGACGCGGACCCATCCGGAGCGGCCAAGCCCGCTACGGAGAGCGCGGACGGCGCCGCGGGCTCAGTCAGCGACGCTGATGATGCGGACGATGACGACGACGAGGAGGACGAAGACGAGCTGCCCGGCGATCGACTGACGCAGGATCGCGACACGGAGCTCGACGTCTTGAACACGCTGCCTGAGCCCGCGGAGCCACGGGAGGGTGACCAAGCGGTGGCACCGCCAGCGCCTCCCTTCGGGCGCCTGCGCACGGTGGACTTCGGGCCGCTGTTCGGCGTCACTTGGCGCAAGGCGGAGAGCGCGCCCCAGAGCTATGACGCGGGGTTCACGTGGGGCGCGTTCGCGCGGGTGGACGTTTGGCGCTTCCTGGGCGCGCGGGTGAGCTACCTGAATTCACGGCACTCGGTGGACGGCGCGCCCACCGTGGATGGCTCCGTGCGCGGCGCCTACCCCACGCTCCAGTCGTACTCGTTTCGCGCGACCTTGGAGCCGACCTGGGCGCCCAGCTTCGCCGCCGAGCAGCTCAGGCTGTTCGGCGTGCTGGGGGTGGGCTGGGGGAAGACGCGCATCGAGCACATCGAAGATGACGACGGCGCCCACCACCTCACCTCCGTTCGCGCCGGGGTGTTCCTCGAGTACCCGCTGGGCCTCGGCGTGAGCTACGACCTGCTCGACGGCTGGCTCAGCCTCGGCGCGCTGTACACCTTCGCGCTGCACTCACGCACCACGGGGCCCATCCACCAAGAGGCGCGCGGCGTCTCCCAGGGCGGTGAGCGCGTGAACATCGCAGGCCTCCCGGAGCCGACGCACAGCCAGACGCTGGCGCTCACCATCGCCGTGGTGTTCTAGCTCGCGTGGCTGACGACAGCGCGACACCACAGCGGCAGTTCATGGCGCCTCACAGACCGACGAGCAGCGCCCGAGCTCGCGACGCAGCTCTTTCTTTTTTTGGGGTTAGACGGCACCGCGCTCGGGTGCGCCGTTCGCCTCGCTGACGAACGGCTCCGAGCAACCGCTCAGCCCTTGGGCGCGGCGGCCTTCACTTCGTCCGTCGCTTGGTCGGCGAACTTCGCGAAGTTCGCGACGAACAGCCCCGCCAGGTGCTTGGCCTTAGCGTCGTAAGCCGCCTTGTCTTCCCAGGTGTTGCGCGGGGTGAGCACCTCCGTGGGCACGCCGGGCACCTCCTTCGGCACCCCCACCCCGAACACCGGATCGGGCGTGGTGGGGGTGTCAGTCAGCTGACCTGACAGCGCGGCGGAGATCATCGCGCGGGTGTGGGCGATGCTCATGCGCTTGCCCACGCCGTAGGGCCCGCCGGTCCACCCGGTGTTCACGAGCCACACCGCGGCGCCGCTCGCCTCGAGCTTCTCGCCCAGCATCTTCGCGTACACCGTCGGGTGCATCGGGAGGAAGGGGCCCCCGAAGCAAGCGCTGAAGGTGGCCTGCGGCTCGGTGATGCCGCGCTCCGTCCCCGCTACCTTCGCGGTGTAGCCCGAGATGAAGTGGTACATCGCCTGCGCCGGGGTCAGCCGCGCGATGGGCGGCAGCACACCGTAGGCGTCCGCCGTGAGCATGATGACGTTCTTGGGGTGCCCCTTGGCGACGCCGCTCACCGACGCGTTGCGGATCCTCCCGAGCATGTAGGCGGCGCGCGTGTTCTCGGTGAGCGCCGCGGAGTCGAGGTCGAGCTCGCGCGTCCACTCGTCCATCACCACGTTCTCGAGGATGGTGGCGTAGCTATGGACGGCCTGCCAGATGTCCGGCTCCGCCTCCTGCGACAGGCGGATCGTCTTCGCGTAGCACCCACCCTCGAAGTTGAAGACGCAGTCATCGGCCCAGCCGTGCTCGTCGTCACCGATCAGCTCGCGCTCCGGGTCCGCCGAGAGCGTCGTCTTGCCGGTGCCGCTCAGCCCGAAGAACACGGCGGAGTCACCCGCGGTGCCCACGTTCACCGAAGCGTGCATCGGGAACACGTTCTTCAGCGGCAAGAGGTAGTTCAGCACGCTGAACGCCGCCTTCTTGATCTCGCCGGCGTAAGCCGTGCCGCCGATGAGGCAGAGCTTGCGCTCGTAGTTGACGACCACGAAGCACTCGCTGTTGGTGCCGTCGATGGTCGGGTCCGCCTTGAACTCCGGGGCGTGCAAGATGGTGAACTGCGGGACGTGCGCGGCGCGCTCCTCCTTGGTGGGGCGCAGGAACATGGTGCGCGCGAACAGCGAGTGGACGGCGCTGGTGCTCACCACCCGCAGATCGAGCGCGTGCTCCTTGGCGGCGCCGCCGCGGCAATCTTGCACGTAGAGCTCCTTGCCCTGCATGTAAGCCGAGAGGCGCGCGTGCAGCAGATCGAATTTCCGCGTGTCAAACTCGCGGTTCACCTTGCCCCAGTCGATGCGATCGCCGCTGAAGGACTCCTTCACGATGAACTTGTCGCTGGGTGAGCGGCCGGTGTACTTGCCGGTCTCGATCACGATGGCGCCCGCGGCGCTCACGTGCCCCTCGCCGCGCCGCACCGCCTCCTCGAGCAGCACGCTGCGCGAGAGGTTCCAGTACACGCGCTTGGCGTTCACGATGCCGTGGTTCTCTAGGCCGTACTCACTACGGACCGGGCCGAGGTGCTCCATATTCTTCCTCCGAGCGGATGCGTGCGCGTTCTGATCGCCGCGGGCGGATCCGCAGACTTCGCTAGTGACGCTGGCCGCGCTGGCGGTCGCGACGGATGACACTTCCTGAACCGCGGCGGCCGCCTTACCGGCATGGCATCGGCCTTCGGCTGCAAACCTGGAGGGGAGGACGACCGCGCGCCCTCCCTCTAGCTTCCGCGCACGAGCAAAGCAAGGCGGATGGCCTCGGGGATTCAGCGGCCAGATCACGGGCGCCGAGGAGCGCGCGATCCCAAAGCCCCCGCGCTGGCTCGTTTGAGCCAAAATCCGCGCCCGACCGTGCTATGGCAGCCTCAGCCATCGGGCGCTGTGCGGCGCTCTGAGGGCGCTTCGAAGGTTCCGCGCGGCGCGCCGTGAGGAGCCGAGCGGCAGGGCCGCACCGGGGTCGATGACGAGCCCGCAGGTCGGCGATCAGCCACCCCAAGCACGCGATGCAGGACGAGCCTGGTGCCCGGCAAAGACGACCCCAAGCCCTTGAGCGGGCGCTTCCAGTTCACGCAGCGGCTCTCGAAGGGCAAGGGGGCGATGTGGCTCGCGCGGGACGAGCAGAGCGGCGCGCGGGTGATCGTGAGCGCGCTCCCGAAGCCGCGCGCGCGCGGCCTCGAGCCGCTGGTTGGCTTCGATCACCCCCACGTCGCGCGGATTCACGCCGTGTTGGATCAGGTCTCGGCGGCGGAGCTCCCGGCGGACGTGGACGTGAGCCAGCAGTCGGTGGTGGTGGCGGAGTACATCGCGGGGCGCACCCTGGCGCAGCAGCTCGAGGGCGGCGCCATCCCCGCGCCGCGCGCCGTCACCTGGGTGATGCGCCTGGCGCGCGCGCTGCGCGAGCTACACCGCCGAGACGCGGTGCTCGGCGCCATCAGCCCGCGCACCGTGCTCGTGGTGCGCGACGGCGCGATCCCCGTGTTCACCCACCTGATGGCGCCGCCGAGCGGCGCCTACTGCTCGCCCAAGCGGGTGAAGGGTGGCGGCCCCACGCCCGAAGACGACGTGTGGGCGCTGTACGGCGTGCTGTTCACGGCCCTGACGAACGCGCAGCCGTTCCAGGGGAGCACGCGGCAGGCACTGGCGGACGCCATCCTCGCGGGGGAGCTGAGCGCGCTGTCGGCGTTCGGGCTCGAGGACGCCGCGCTCGAGCGGATCTTGACGCACGGCCTCTCACCGAAATCCATCACCGACGCGGCGTGGCTCGAGCAGTCGCTCCTCGGGTGGATCCGCCAGGGCGCGGAGGTCGCCGCGCCGCGCGTGAGCACCCGGCCGCCCCCACCCCAAGTCGCGGTGGACCTGAGCCGCACCGAGTGGCCGCCCGAGGTCGCGCCGCGACCACCTCGGCCGAACGCCGACTCGCCTGGGGGCGCCGCGCCCAGCCCACCTCGACCCGCCGCGCAGGGCTCGTCCCAGGCGCATCGAGTGGCCTCGAGCCCTGCCGCTGAGCCCGAATCCATCAGCGCCGTGAGCGCGCCGCCCATCGGCTCACCGGGCTCCTCGGAGTGGGATGATCCCACGCGCGTCATCGACTCACCCCTCAGCGCGCCGCCCTCCTCGGCGCTGAGCCAACCCTCGGAGTGGGAAGATCCGACGCGCGTCATGGACTCGCCCCTCAGCGCTCCGGGTGGCGACACCTGGGACGACAGCACGGCGCCGGGCGTCGCCGCTGACATGGCCAAGCTGGTCTCCCATGGGCGCGCTGTCGGAACAGCAAGCGCTGTTGGGGCAGCAGGCGCTGTGGGAGCAGCAGGCGCTGCGGGAGGGGCGCCGAGCGGCGCTTGGGGTACGGAAGGTCACCCTGCGCTGGGCGGCGCACCCGGGGGGCCGACTCACTCGTCGCCTTCCATCAGCGTCACCGGCTCCGTCAGTATCCCTGATGATGTAGCGAGCGGGCGTGGCTTGTTCGACTCCTTGACGGGCACGTTGGGGAGCGCGGAGGGAGGCGCGGCGTCCATCAGCTCAGGTGACGATATCGAAGGCCTGCTCGCGTCTCCCGTCAGCTCCACTGATGACATCGAGGGCTTGCTGGCGGCGCCTCCCCTCAGCCAAGCGAACGAGCTACCGCAGGCCCCAGCGGGGGCGCTCCAGAAGAGCGCGCCGCCGCCGCTCCCGGGAAGCGACTGGGGCGCCTTCGGCGAGAGCACTGCCAAACCCCCTACCCCCCCCCTCGGGTATGAAGAGCGGCCGAGCCAAGTCGCGGCGAGCCAGGTAGCCCTCCCCGCGCCAACGGCGAAGCGCTCCCGCACGCCCCTGGTGCTCGCGGCGGGGGTGCTCCTGGCGGCGGTCATCGGCGGCGGTTATTGGCTCAGCGCGCGCGCTGGAGCGCCATCGGCCACCCCTGAGAGTCCCACTCGAGGCCCCGAGCCCCGAGCGACGGCGCCCCCGGAGGCCACCACGAAGGACCCAGCCCCAAGCGACACGGCCACCCCCGAGGCGGAGGACCGAGCGAGCCCCGACGCCGGCGCAGCCCCCAAAGCGGCCGCGAAGCCCATAGGCTCGCTCCGCGAGTGCGTCGCCAAGCATTTCCCCGAGGAAACGTTCGGCGACCCCACGCAGGACTTCGCCTTCCTGTGCAGCACCAAGGACCCGCGTGAGGCCGCCAAGGGGATGCACCGTCAGATCGTGGTGGGCGGTCAGGGGAAGATCACGCCGGGCATGCGCGAGTGGTCGCTGTTCTCCTGGTATGAGCTCGCCGCGGTGGCCACGGTGCAGCACGCCTGCTGCGAGGGCGCTCGCCCGGAGCTCCCGAGCCACGAGGTGTGCCCCGCGCTCGCGGGGACGCTCACGGACGTGGCCGAGGCGCGAGACGCCGCCAGCGTGGATCGGCTCGAGGCGAGCATCATCTGCCTGTACGACAAGCAGGTGCCGCGGCCCTACCGCTACACCCCGCGCCCCGACTCCGGCAACAAGACAGCCTTCCTGAGCTTCATCCGCCGCGCCGCCGAGGCCAAGTAGCCAGGTTGCTCGGGCGGCGAGCGCCGGGCTCCACGGCGCGCCCGTACATTTCCTTACGGATAAGTGTACGGGTCGCGGCCGCCGCGTGGCTCACGACCGCCACATCGACCCCACTTAAACCGGCAGCACGGGCAGCAGGCGACGGTAGCCATGCGCGCGCACGAAGTTGAGGTGCACCCCGCGGCAAGCGCCGTCATGCACGCACTCCTGACAGCGACGACTCTTGGTGTAGTAGCGGTCGGCGATGTAGCGCCCCGTGTACTTCCCCATGTCCACCCGCGCGTCAGGCCCCAGCATCCCCATGTCGAGCTCCGAGCTCGCCGCGCGGGGCGGCTCACCGCCCAAGCACGCCGGGATGTTCTCCGTCGCGAGCGGCGCCGGGATCTTGCCGAGCAGCTCCTGCACGTCCACGTCCTCACGGATTTGGTCCGTGACCCGATCGTAATTGGGCTGCACCAGCACCAACCTCGGGCGATGTTCCTCTGCCAAGTCCTCGATGACCGCGCGCGTGCCGCGGTTCAGGTACACGCACAGGTCGACGTCGAGCGTACCACCGGACGTCGCCGTGAGGACCGCCTCGAGCTGCTCCGCGGTGCGGAGGTAGCAGCGCGTCACCGGTAGACCCGCGAGGCGCTGATCGGGAGCCAAGGCATCGGTCAGGCCGGCGTAATTCTCGAGCTCCAGGTAGAGCTGGCTCGGCGCCCCCTCACTGTCCGTCACCGCGCAGCTGAGGCCCGCGCCGCGCGCCGCTTGCACCGCCGCCAAGAGCGCGCGCGCCTCGGCGATGTCCTCCGCCACCACGCGCACGGCGCTCGCCGTCGGGAGCTGCCCGGAGACGGGCGCTGGCTTCACCAAGCGGAGCTCCCCCACGTGCGTGAGGCGCCGCTCCTCGATCGCCTGATCCAAGCCGTCGCACAGCTGGTTCAGGTAGCAGTAATGACAACGCTCGGGCTGACGGCAGCTGAGCTTCTTCCCCACGCTCAGGTAGCGGTCGAACTCCTCACGGCGGCCGCGCACCTCGTCGTTCATCTTGTAAGGGTCTTGGATCAGCTCCTCGAACCCTTCGGTGAACGGCGGTGGGAAGCGGTTCAGCCAAATGTGGACATCGGGGCGCCGCGAGTAGGCGAACGCGCGCCGCAGCGAGTCCTCGTTCCCCTCCAGGTCGTAGAACAAGTGCTCCTTGGCGGGGCCCCACGCATTCCCAAATGGGATGATGTGCAGCAGATCGAACTCCTTCACGCCCCAGGAGATGAACGTCTCCAGCATCTCAGGGAGGTGCTTCACGTTCTGCTTGTTGATGACGATGTCCACGTTGACGATGAAGCAGCCCGCGGCGAGCGCCGCCTTGAGCCCCCGCGACTCCTGCTCGAAGGCGCCGGGCGTCGCCACCAAGGCGTCGTGGAGCTTGGCGGTGTGGCCGTGGAGTGAGAACGTGATCTCATCCAGGCCGTTCGCCGCGGCGGTGTTCAGGAACTCCGGGTAGGCGAACATCCGCCCGTTGGTCACCGTCTGCACCTTCGGGTAACCAGCGCGCTTACCCAGCTTCACGAAGTCGAGGAAGTTGGGGTGCATGGTGGGCTCGCCGCCGCTCAAGATCAGGCGCGTCGCCCCCTTCTTCCGCCCCTCCACGATCTGGATCTTCACCTCCAGGTTGCTGCGCATCGTCCCCACGTGCGCCAGCGAGTCGAGGCAGAAGGTGCACTTGTTGTTGCAGTCGTAGCTGAGCCGCACCCAGTTCCGCTTCTCGTGCGCCGCCTCTTCGTGGTTCTGCACCTTCTGCAGCTCGTCCTCGGCGGACGTCACCTCGGCTTGCTGCATGCTCATCGGTCACCACACGGCGCGCACAGGGGCACGAGCGCTGCGCTCCTCGACTGGGGGAAGCTAATCACTCCCCGGAGCATAGCTCATCGCGCCCCCAGGTGCTCCATCCGGAGCAGCCACTGATTGCTGGAACGGGGGCTCACCTCATGTGCCTCGAGCACCCGGAGCGGTAAGCCTTTGAGCAGCTCCCACGCCTCCGTGAGGTCGGCGTTCTGGTAGTGCTCGTGCTCCGCCTGACTCGACTCCGCGCGGCGCGCGTGGACCGCCAGCCGTACCAGCCCGAAGGCGACGTTATCCACCACCGTGAGCGTGCCACCGGGGCGCAAGGCGCCGAGCAGCGCGGCGACGGCGCGCGCTGGGTCCGCCAGGTGGTTGAAGCTCCGCAAGATGAGCACGTGATCGAAGCGGCGCCCCAGCTCGGGCGCGCGCTCCGCCGTCAGGGTGACGAAGCGCGCCGAGGGGTAGCGCGACGCGAGCACCCGGAGCCTCCCAGGGTCGGGATCGAGCCCGACGTAGCGGATGGCCTCCGAGGCCATCAGCGGCCCCAGCCGGTGAAGGTAAGGCGCGTCACCGCAGCCCACGTCCAGCACGTCACCCCGAAGCCCCGAGAGCACCTCCGCCACCCGCTGATCGTCACGAGTGAAGACATCCGACCTGACCACTGTGTAGGCGCCGGGACAGCTCGCCCGCGCCGGGCAGCGGAGGCACATCGGGAGCTCTTGGAGCTTCGCCAAATCCGCGGCGAAGTCGTCCGGCGCGAGCTTGCGCGAGACATCAGCGTACAGCTGGCCGTGCTCATCCTTCACCCGGAGCAGCTCTTCATCGCTGAAATCCGCGGTGTCAGTCTCGAACAGGCGCGCGCGCCCATCACCTCCCCGAGGGCTCAGCCGCACGAAGACGCCCCGCGCCCGCGAGGCGAGGGGCGGCGCACCATACACCGGGCACACCTCAGGAGAGGGCCACCGCACGTCCCCCCTCGGCACCAAGTTGAAGGAGTTCGAGCGGAGCCGCGGGGCCACACCCGAGATTAGCACGCGCCGCTCCTCACTTCGCCCGACTACAAGGGTCGGGTTTTGGGGGTTGGACGGCACCGCACCTCGCGTCGCTGCGCGAGTGCCCTGAAGCCATCACGGCACCTCCGGTGGCGGGCTCTGCTGTGGTCCCGAGCTCCGCGTGCGGCTGACACGCGGCCGCCCGCTGGTAGCGCTGTCCGCGCCGTCAGCTGCGCCGCTCGATGGTGATCCCCAGCGCGTAGTTGCACAGCTCATCGGCCAACATCTGCGCGCTGTGCTCGCTGGTGCTGGTCACCCGCACCACGTAGGCGTCCGCCTGACGCGAGAGCTCGAAGCGACCGAAGTCCCCGTAGAGCTTCACCGCCTCGTCGATGGCCTCACCCACGTAGAGATCCGGATCGAACTGAAGCTCGATGGCCTCGTCAGCCTCACTCACAACCACGCTCCCCTCGCTGCACTGCGCTTCGTTGCTACGCTGCGCTTCGTCGCTGCACTGCGCTTCGTCGCTGCACTGCGCTTCGTCGCTGCACTGCGCTTCGTTGCTGCACTGCGCTTCGTTGCTACGCTGCGCCGCTCGGCCACCTGACTCACGGCTTGGGCTCCTCATCCCGAGGGCTGCCTTGAGGATCGAAAGGGGTCGCCTTGCTGACCTTCTTGTACTTGTCCTCCCAGCTCATGGCGATGCCGAGGGGGTCTTCGAAGGCGGACTCGTCGTCGATGCTCATGTCGAGCAGATCATCGAGCCCCGGCGGGCCCGCAGCGCCCGCGAGCGCCTGCGTGGTCACCTGCTCGATCAGCTCCCGATTCTCGTCGGTGATGAGCCGCCGCCAGGCCTGACCCAAGATCTCGTTCTCGAACTCCCCCACCAAGGCATCGAGCGAGCGCTCCGTCCCGGGCTTCAGCTTCAGCCGAACCACGATGCGATCCCCCTCGCGATCGAGCTTGACGTAGCAGCGATCGATGAAGATGTACGCCGCGCCGTACACCGCGTCCTTCGGGTACAGCGCCTCGTCGAACGCGATGGTCACCGCCCCATCCGCCGCCCTCACCTCATGGTCGCTCATGAGAACTCTCTCCCGTGGAAGTAGCTTGGAGTCAAGGCCCGACGCCCGCGCGCCCTTCAGCACATGGTGAGGGGTGCGGCGAATCCGCGCAGGGCCACTGACCAGCGCTCAACGTGTGTGCCACCCGAGCCCCGGCGCGCCCTCGACCGAGCACGCGCCGCGGGCGCAGGCGAGACTCACTGCGAGAAGGTCACCGAGAACTGCTCACACTCGGGGTTCGAGCCGCCGCCAGGGATCGCGGCACGACGGATGCGCACGATGACGGAGCCACCTGGGTTCGAGTTGTCCGTGCAGTTGCCCGAACCACCGCAGAGGATGGTGGTGCCCGACTTCAGGCGCGAGGTCGCGTAGTTCGCCACCCACTCCGTCACGTTGGTGGCCGTGACGGCCGGTCCCGTCCCACCCGGGATGGGGCAGGTCGCGGTCGTGGAGCAGTTCGTCAGGATGTCCATGCGGTACCCGCGACTGACCGACGCCGAGCTCAGCACGATCCGCGGGTTCCACGACTGGTTCACGTTGGGGTTCGGCCGGTTCAGGGTGACCCTGAAGTGCGACGCGCCGTTCAGCGTCATGATCGTCCCATTGATGGTGCCGTCCAACGTCGTCGGGCTGGCGCAGGTGTTCACGTAGGTGGTGGTGCACACCTGAGCCTCACACCCGTCGCAGATGTCGCCATTGGCGTCGACACGACCGGCAGGGCAGCTGCCCTGAGCGAACTCACAGCTGCCCGAGTTGCAGGTGAAGACGGGCGCGTTGGGGATCTGCTGTCCAGCGCCGAGGCGACCCCAGTCCTGGCAATTGCGAGTGCAGAGCGCCAGCGCATTGCCGTTGTCGACCGCCCCATTGCAGTCGTTGTCGAGGCCGTCGCAGCGCTCGTCGATGGGGGTGTTGATGGGGTTACACTGGAACGCACCGCCGGCGCACGCCTGAGTGCCCAACGCGCACTGGCCCTGCGCACCACCCACGGTGCACGCGAGGCCCACCCCAGGCAGCTGCTGCCCGGGAGGCGGGTTGTCCGTGCTCCCATCGCAGTCGTTGTCCAGCCCATCGCACACCTCAGAGGTGGGGAACACCTGCTGGATGCAGGCGATCTGTCCCGCCTCACAGCGGCTCAGACCCTGCCGACACACCCCGAGCTCGGAGGTCACGGTGCAGGCATTGCCGCCACCAGGATCACCCTCATCGATCTCGCCATCACAGTCGTCGTCCAGCTGGTTGCACTGCTCCGGCAGCGTCCCAGGCTGCACCGTGGGCAGACACACCACCGTCGAGGTCGTCGTGTCGCACTGAGTGACGCCCACCGCGCACACGCCGGCCAGCCCAGTGGAGCAAGCCTGCCCGCCCTCCGGGTTACCCTCGTCGACCTGACCATCACAGTCGTTGTCGAGCCCGTCGCACACCTCGGCGGTCGGGCCCGTGTTGGGCTCACAGCGCAGCTGGCCGAGCCGGCAATTCAAGGTGCCCTTCGCGCACTCGCCCGCCTCGCCGGGCACCGTGCAGGGACCACCACCGCCCGGGTTGCCCTCGTCGATCTGACCGTCGCCGTTGTCGTCCAAGCCGTTGCAAATCTCCGGTGTTCCGGTCGTGCCGCCGGACCCCGCCGAGCCAGCCGACCCCGCGGAACCGCCCGCACCAGCGAACGAGCCACCCGACCCCGCGGAACCGCCCGCGCCGGCGAACGAGCCGCCCGAGCCGCCAACGGACCCACCCGCGCCAGCGAACGAGCCACCCGAGCCGGCGAACGAACCGCCCGACCCCGCGGAACCGCCCGCGCCGGCGAACGAGCCGCCCGAGCCAGCGGCACCCGCGGTCCCACCGTTCCCCCCGGAGCCGCCCTTACCACCCTGCTGCCCTGTATCAGCGTCACCGCCAGACGCACAACCCGCGAGGGCAGCGAGCCCGAACGCCAACGACGTGGACACTACGATGCGACGACCTGTGCTGATTCGACGAGTCATGTTTCACCTCTGAACAAGGCCACCCCTCAGGGAGCCACGCTGCTTTCCGCAGGGATACTGCCTACCGCGTGCGCGGCGAGACCTTGAGCGTCGCCGCTTCCCCTAACAGGGACCTCAAGCACCCGCCCGGAGGCGGGAAGGAACGACGCCGAGGCTCCTGATGAGCTCGGCGCAGACTTCGACTGGACGCCCTCCGAAGAGGCGGCCTTCAATTGCGCTTCCGAACAGGCTTGCGCTTCCAAACAGGCTCGCGCTTCCAGGAAAACCCGATGCGCCTCTACGCGCGGCGCCCGATCCACCTCGAGGTGGAGCCCCAAGCCGTGAGCCACCTCGGCCCCCAACCGCAGCTGACGCGCCAAGAGCGCCCGCGGTGCGATCCAGCTCGGCGCCTCGGGGGAATCTGGCGCTTCAAGGAAACACAGCGCCTCCACCTCGGCGACGCGAAGCGTTCGTACGCCCACCGCGGCGCACAGCCGGACCAGCTCCGTGATGTGCCGGTAGTTCGAGCGGGTGAGGATGGAGGTGACGATCACCTCGAGCCCCGCCGCCCGCGCGGCGCGCACCCCGAGCAGGGTGCGCCGGAAGCTACCTGGTGTTGCCGTATGGAAATCGTGCATCGGCGCGGTGGAGCCATACACCGGCACCTCGAGCCGCTGTGCCCCAGCGCGCGCTAGCTGCTCGGCAGCGCCCGCCTGACTCAGCAGCTCCGCGCTGGTCCCCAACGTCACCCGCAGGCCCCGGTCACTCGCCAGCCGCGTCCAATGCAGCAAGGCCTCGAGCCCGCACGCATCCACCCCGTCGAGCCCCACCTCGCGCGCCTCCGATCGGACGGCGTCGAGCGCCGAGATCGTACAGCTGGCGCCGACCGTCAGCGCAGCTCCGCCAGGCGCCACGCCAAGGCGCGCGGCGGCTGGACCCGAGCCGTCTGGATCCGGGCTAACAGCCGGGCTGACGAGGTGGAACCAACGCACGTGGTGCCCTCAGCCTCGCTCGGTCAACTCGTGCAAGTAGCTCCGCGCCTGGCGCTGGTGTTTCTCTGCGGAAACGAAGCGCGACACGTCGACCGCCTGCTCGTTGCCTCGGATCACCTCGGCGAGCGCCATCGCAGCCAAGCCCTGCTCCTCCGCCGTGGGCTTGGCGCCGTCGCCGTGGTTCATCACCATCACCTCGAAGTGATCGGTGACGCCCGGGCTGCGGGGCGACGCTGACCTCCGCACCACGTCGAGCTGGAACGCGCCGCTCGCGCTCGTGACCAGCACGCTGACCGCGCCGGCGTCCAGCGAGCGCACGCTCGCGATCTGCCAGCGACCGAGCTCCGCGCCCGCCGCGAGGGGCGCCACCAGTTGATCGGCCAGCGCACGCTCAGCGCTCACGACCGTTGCTGCTCCTTCGAGCGTGCCCGCGGCGCCTGCAGGTGCCGCCAGCTTCGCCCAGCCCGTCGCCAGCGCGGGGGAAGTGGATCCCACGATCGCCGCCGATGCAGCGACACCCGCTCCGATCACACACGTTGCCTCGCGACGGCTGAGTTTCCCGGTTTTCATATGGCAAGCCTCCAACCCGATTGTCCGCTTTGTCGCACCCCCCGTCAACGTTCATTCGGTCAAACGGTCGCAACCTGCACGACACGCTTGAGAAGATGGGGCCTGACGGCGGTTCAGGCTCCTTCGCGCTCAGATCGCCGCGCAGCGGAGCGGGGCGGAGCGGGGTTGGCGCGGCGATCAGCGGCCTTGCCCGAGGCTTTGCGCACCACGCCGAGCTACGACGCTCTACTTCACTTCCTCCGGGACTTCCTCCGGGCTTCTTCCGACGCTCTACTTCTTCTTCCGGGCCTCTTCCGGCGCCCTCCTCGCGACGCCCTGCCTCTTGCGACGCTCTAGCTTCTTGCGACGCTCTCGCACCAAGCCGCACCAAGCCGCACCCGCCCCCACTATCACCACCCCTCCAGGCGCCGCGCGTGTCGCGGGTGCCACGCGCGCGTCACCGCCCCGCTCTGAGACGCACCACCGCGCCCTCACACCTCGAACAGGAAGCGCCCTTCGGTGAACCGCACGCGGATCCGAGCGCCCGCTTGGAAGCGCCCCGAGAGGATCGCCTCGGCGAGCGGATCTTGGATTTCCCTGAGCACCGCGCGCTTCAAGGGGCGCGCGCCCAGCGCCGGCTCGTAGCCGAGCTCGACGAGGCGATCTTTCGCGGCGTCGTCGAGCTCCAGGGTGAGCCGGCGCTCCGCGAGCAGGCGCCCAAGGCGCCCGAGCTGGATGTCGATGATGCGCCGCAGGTGCTCTCGGAGCAGCGGGCGGAACACCACCACGTCATCGATGCGGTTCAAGAACTCTGGGCGGAAGAACTCGCCAAGCCGCGCGAGCAGCAAGTCGCGCAGCGCCTCACGCCCGGCGTCGCTCTCGAACAGCACAGCGTCGCTCTCCAAGATCTGCTGCGAGCCGATATTGCTCGTCAGGATGACTACCGTATTGGAGAAGTCCGCCAACCGCCCGCGGCCATCCGTCAGGCGCCCATCGTCGAGCACCTGGAGCAGCAGGTTGAACACGTCTTGGTGCGCCTTCTCCACCTCGTCGAAGAGCAGCACCGAGTAGGGGCGGCGGCGCACTGATTCCGTGAGGAAACCACCTTGCTCGCTGTCCGCGTAGCCGGGCGGCGCGCCGATCAGGCGCTGCGCCATGTGGCGCTCCGCGAACTCGCTCATGTCGAGCCGCGTGAGCGCCGCCTCGTCGTCGAACAAGAACTCCGCGAGCGCCTTGGCGAGCTCCGTCTTGCCCACGCCGCTCGGGCCGAGCATCAAGAAGGAGCCGATGGGCTTGCCCGGATCCCGCAGGCCCACGCGACCGCGCCGCACCGCGCGCGCCACCGCGCGCACGGCGTCATCCTGGCCCACGATGCGCGCCTCGAGCCGCGCCTCCATCTTGAGCAGCTTCTCGGCCTCCTCCTCCAGCATCTTCGCCACCGGGATGCCGGTCCACTCGGCGAGGGTGCGAGCCACCCCCGCCTCCGTGAGCGGCTCACTGGCAGAGGAGGCACCGAGCGCGCGCACCGCGGCCTCCGCCGCCTCGAGCCGCGCGCGGAGCGCCGGGATGGTCACGTGCTCGAGCTCCCCGAGGCGCGCGAACTGCCGCTCGGCCTGCGCCGTCGCCTGCTCCCGCAGCGCGACGGTCAGCTCCTGATCGATGGCCCGCACCGCGGCCACCGCGCCGCGGCGACTCGCGGCGCGCGACGTGAGCTCGGCCACCTTCGGGGCGAGCTCGGCGCGCTCCTTCGTGAGCGCCGCGATCGCGTCACGGCTCGCTGGGTCGTCGGCGCGATCGAGGCCGCGGAGCTGCGCGTCCAGCGACTCCAGGCGCCGGAGCGCCTCGTCCGTGCCGCGCGGCAAGCCGTCTTGCTCCACGCGGTAGCTCGCCGCCGCCTCATCCAACAGGTCAATGGCGCTGTCCGGCAGGAAGCGATCTTGGAGGTAGCGCTTGGCGAGCGACACCGCGGCCACGATGGCGCCCTCGCTGATCTGCACCGCGTGGTGCTCCTCATACTTGATGGCGAGGCCACGGAGGACCTCGATGCTCTGCTCGGCGCTGGGCTCCGCCACCTCGATGGGGGTGAACAGGCGCAGCACGGCGCTGTCCTTCTCGGCGAGCCTCCGTTGCCCCTCGGGGGTGGTGGTGGCGAGCATGCGGAGCTCTCCGCGTTGCAGCGCCGCCGACAAGAGCTCCCCAACCCCCGATCCCCCTGCTCCCTGAGCGACCAACGCATCCAAGTGCCGCACCACCAGCACGTTGTTGCCGCGCTCGTCCTTCAAGGAGCCGATCAAGCGCCGCACGCGCTCCTCCAGCTCGCCGCGGAGCCGCACGCCGGCGGTGAGCTGTGAGGCAGACAGCTCGAGCAGCCGCACGTCAGCCAGGCTGGTGGGGACGTCACCACGCCCGATGCGCGCCGCGAGCCCCCGCACCAGGGCGCTCTTGCCGGTGCCGGCCTCACCGATCAACAGCGGGTGCTGCTTGCCGCGGCGCTCGAGCACCGTGACCAGGCGCCGCAGCTCCGCGTCGCGCCCGATCATCGGATCGAGCGCCCCCGCCCGCGCGAGCTCCACCAGGTCGCGCGTGAAGGAGCCGCTCTCCACCACCGGCTTGAGCACCGGGCGTGGCACGCTCTCGAGCGCGCTGGTGTGCGCTCGCAGGCTGCCCGGGCGGATCCCCACGGCGGCGAGCAGCTCCCCGGCGGGGCCGCGGATCTCCTGGGCCATGGCGTTCAAGAGCTGCTCCACCCCCACCTCCGCCGCTTTGTCCCGCTGCCGCTCGCGCTCGGCACGCTCCAGCAAATCGAGCAGCTTCGCTGATAAAAACGCGGGTTCGCTGCCCTGACGTTGCTCACTCAGCGCGCGCTCCGCTTGCGCGAGCAGCTCGCGCGGCTGAGCGCCCGCGCGACGGAACACCTCGATGACGCCTGGGTCGCGATCCAGCGCGCGGACCAGGAGGTGCAGCGGGCTCACCTCGACGTGCTTGAGCTCATCGGCCAGCGCCTGCGCGCCCGCGACGAGCGCCTTGGCGTCGGGGCGGTAGCGCTCCAGGCTGAGGGTGGTGGTGTCGGACATGGCGCCGACGCTACCTTGCTCCGAGCGGCGCCGCACCCCCACGTGAGCCAGACCCGCGATCGGCCGCGCGCCGCGCGACGGGGCTGGCGGCGTAGCGCGTCGCGACGTAGGAAGGGGTATGGCGGAGGTGCTGGTGTATCGGACTCGCTTTTGTCCTTACTGCGTCCGCGCGGTGAGGTTGCTCGAGCGGCGGGGGGTCGCGTTTCAGGAGATCGACGTGTCCGGCGACGACGCGCGCCGCGCGTGGCTGCAGGAGGCGACGGGCCAGCACACGGTCCCTCAGATCTTCATCGACCAACGGCCCATCGGTGGGTTCACGGAGCTCGCGGCGCTCGAGCGGAGCGGTGAGCTGGACCAGCTGCTCGCGGGCTAGCCGCCGCTCGCGAGCCAGCTCAGGTGGCGCTAGGCCTACTCCCCTTCATTTAGTGTAGATTCGCGCGGTTGTTCCTGAGCGAGGTCCCCAAGAGCTTACTGCTCGCCTTCGCCATCCCGCTCGGGCTGGTGTTCGGCAGCTTCCTCAACGTGGTGATCTACCGCCTGCCACGCGGGGAGAACATCGCCTACCCAGGCAGCGCCTGCCCGGGCTGCGGCGCGCCGATCCCCGCCTACCACAACATCCCCGTCCTCAGCTGGCTCGTGCTGCGAGGCAAGGCGAGCTGCTGCGGCGCGCGGATCGGAGCGCGGTACCCGCTGGTCGAGCTGCTCGGTGGGCTCGCTGCCTTCGCCATCGTGGAGGCGGTGCTGCCGCGGCTGGCGGATGACACCAGCGTGCTGCTCGGCGTGCTGGTGTTCGCGCTGCACCTCGCGCTGAGCCTCGGCTTGATCGCCGCGGCGTTCATCGACCTCGAGCACCTGTTCCTCCCCGACGAGATCACGCTGGGCGGGGCCGCGCTCGGGCTGCTCTCCACCTGGCCACGGGACGACGTCAGCTGGACTGACTCACTGCTCGGCGCGGCGATCGGCTTCGCCATCATCTGGGTGCCCTTCGACCTGGTCTATCGGCGGCTCCGGGGGCGCCCCGGGATGGGGCTCGGAGACGCCAAGCTGCTGCTCCTGGCCGGCGCCTGGTTCGGCTGGCCAGGGGCGCTGTTCGTGCTGTTCGCGGGCGCCACCCAAGGCACCCTCGTCACCTTGGCGCTGCTCGTCAGCCAGGGGCAGCTGAAGGAGCCGCCCGCCCTCGCGGAGCAGCGCGAGGAGCTTCAGCGCGCCATCGACGAGGCGGAGGGCGAAGAGCGCGAGGCGCTGCTCCGGGAGCAAGCGGCGGACCCCTTGGCGCAGGAGGCGGAGGCGGGGCTTGGTCAGGCGCGGATCGCGTTCGGCCCGTTCTTGGTGCTGGCCTGCCTGGAGTATCAGCTGTTCGGCCCTTGGATCACCTCCACCTATCACGCCTGGATGATGGGCCTATGAGCCGCGAAGTAGTCAGTCTCATAGTCTTTATGCTCGGCGTCGCCGGCTGTGGCAGCGAGCTCCGGCGCGCGCAGGTCCAGAAGCACCCCGCCAGCGCCGAGACCCTCCCGGTCGATTTCCCTCCGCCCGCCGCCGAGGTGGAGGAGCTCCCGCCCGACCCCGGCGAGCCCTGCGTGTGGGTCGACGGCCGCTGGGAGTACCTCAACCGCCGCTGGGAGTGGATCGGCGGCAGTTGGGTGAGGCCCAAGAGCGAGTGCCTCTACTCACCACCCGTGATGTTCTGGGCCAGCCACGAGCTGGGTGGGGATCTCCACTACCGCCCCGGCCGCTGGCACACGAGCGGCGGCGAGCCCTGCGACGAGCCCATCGCCTGCCGACTGCCGGACTAACGCGCACCCCGCGCATCAAATTTACACAAGGGAATTATGCCCAAGGGCACCTGCCGCGCGTGTCGGCGCGAGTCACCTCAGTTGCACGTATCCATATGGAAACACTCCAGCTCCACGCCTAGCATTCGGGTTTGGGGGTTTGGCAAGGCGCCTCAGCACCCCGGGCCTTCGCCACCTCCGCGAAGGAAGGCACCCGCGCGCCGCCGTACTGGCGGTACACGAGCACCCGGAACACGTGCAGCGCCCCGTCCAAGTCCACGTCGTCCGGATCGAGCTGCCACTGGAGGAACACCCCCTCCAGGATCGCCACGCAGAGCAGCGCCGAGCGCTCCAGCCGATGCACCGGCTCCGAAGGCAGCACCCGCGACAGCTCGCTCACCAGCGCGCGGCGATAGGTGCGGTAGATGTGTTGGAGCCTCTCACGCACCCCGGCGCCCACGTGAGCGCGCTCGACCGCCAGCTGCATGATCAACCGCAGATCGTCCGGCTGGCTCATCATTTGGTCTCGCACGTCCAGCAAGAACACGTCGAGCTTCTGGAGCAAGGTGCGCTCCCCCTCGATCAGCGCCGTGAGCCGCGCCAGGTAAGCCGCGGCCGCCTCCTCCAACACCGCGACCAAGATCTCCTCTTTCCCGCCCTTGAAGTGCCAGTAGATGCTGGAGGGAGAGGCCGCCGCCAAGCTGGCGATCTGATCGATGCTGGTCCCGCCGTAGCCCTGGCTCGAGAAGAGCTCGCTGGCGGCGCGCAGCACCCGCGCCCTGGAGCTCGGGCGCGGTGGATGTGCGGAGCTAGCCATGGGCGCAGCCTGCCAGAACTGGAGCGGTCGTTCCAGGCCTCCCGCACCGATGGCTCGAGGCGCTCGCGACGGGCGCGCCCGTCGCCGCTCTCTGCTATGCCCCCCGCCCATGCTGTCGCCCCACATCTTCCGTGAGTACGACATCCGCGGCGTCGCGGAGCGCGACCTCACCGATGACATGACGCGCCGGATCGGCGCCGGGCTCGCCGAGCTCCTGCGGCCAGCGAGCGGCGCCCCCCCCCACGTGGTGGTGGGGCGCGACTGCCGCGGCTCTGGCCCGCGCCTGTTCGAGGCGCTGCTGCTCGGGCTCACCGAAGGCGGCGCCCGCGTCTCGGACGTGGGGGTGGGGCCGACGCCGCTCGTCTACTTCGGCGTGCACCACCTGAACGCCGACGGCGGGGTGATGATCACCGGCAGCCACAACCCGGCGGACGAGAACGGCTTCAAGATCATGAAGGGGAAGGCGTCGTTCTTCGGCGACGACCTGCGCGCCCTGCGGGACAAAGTATTGTCAGGTGACCTGCTCTCGGGGGAGCACGGCGCGATCGAGACGGTGCCGATCGACGAAGCCTACCTGAGGCACCTGATTGACCACGTGAGCCTCGGGCCGCGGCGCCTCAAGGTCGTGCTCGACGCCGGCAATGGCGCGGGGGGACCGCTCGGGGTGCGCGCGCTCCGGGCCGTCGGCGTCGACGTGGTGCCGCTCTACTGTGACCTCAACGGCAGCTTCCCGAATCATCACCCCGACCCCACGGTGCCGGAGAACCTCACGGATTTGATCCGGCGTATGGAAGAGGAGGACGCCGACGTGGGGCTCGCCCTCGACGGCGACGCCGATCGGCTCGGCGTGGTGGACCGCGGCGGTGAGATCATCTGGGGAGACCGGCTGCTCGCGCTGTTCGCGCGCGAGGTGCTGAAGCGTCAGCCCGGCGCGGCGGTGATCGGCGACGTGAAATGTTCTCAGCGGGCTTACGACGACATCGAGCGGCGCGGCGGGCGGCCGATCATGTGGCGCACGGGTCACTCGCTGATCAAGGCCAAAATGAAGCTCGAGGGCGCTGCCCTGGCGGGCGAGATGAGCGGGCACTTCTTCTTCGCCGACCGTTACCTGGGCTTCGACGACGGCCTGTACGCGGCGCTACGCCTGGTGGAGGTGCTGTCGCACGGCGAGAGCACGCTGGGCGAGCTGCTCCACGACTTACCGAGCGGGCACGCCACCCCAGAGCTGCGGGTCGACTGCCCCGACGATCGAAAGCAGGCGGTGGTAGCCCGGGTGAAGGCCGCGCTGACCGGCGACGGGGAGGTCAGTGACATTGATGGGGTGCGCGTCACCTACGCCGACGGCGCCTGGGCCCTGGTGCGCGCCTCGAACACCGGCCCGCTCTTGGTGCTGCGCTTCGAGGCGCCCACCGAAGAGCGCCTCGCGGCCATCCGCGGCCGGGTCGAGGCCTTGGTGGAAGCCGCGCTCCGCGAGGGCGCGTGAAGGCCCAGGTCGCCCGGCGCCCCGAGCCCGCGCGAGCAGCACGTGAAAGCGCCGGTTCGTGGCGAGCGGCTCGGCGCCCCGAGGTGACTTCGGGGCAGCGCCCATGAGCGAGGCGCCCGAGGCGTGGACCGTCACCAAGGTGCTGCGCTTCGCGCAGGCTGACTTCCAGAAGCGTGACTTCGACTCGCCGCGCCTGGACGCCGAGCTGCTGCTCGGCGCCTGCCTGGGCCTGAGCCGGGTGGAGCTCCTGATGGAAGCCGCGCGCCCGCTCAGCCCGAGTGAGCTCGGCGCCTACCGGGAGCTCATCCAGCGGCGCCGCAAAGGCGAGCCCATCGCCTACATCCTCGGGCGCCGCGAGTTCCATGGCTTGGATTTCCGCGTGGATTCACGGGTGCTGGTGCCGCGCCCCGACACCGAGGTGCTGGTGGAGGTCGCGCTCACGCGCACCCGCGCGCGCGACCAATTCGGTGAGGCGCTCGATCTTTGCACCGGCAGCGGCTGCGTGGCGATCGCCTTCCGCAGCGCGCGCCCCGGCTGGCGCGTGATGGGGGTGGATGTGTCACGCGACGCGCTCCGTGTGGCGCAAGAGAACGCGCTGCGGCTCGGCTGCGTATTCGGGATGTGCTGGCGCGAGGGGGACCTGTATGACGCCGTCCCAGCGCCGCAGCGCTTCGACCTGATCACCGCGAACCCGCCGTACATCCCGAGTCAGGAGCTCGCGGAGCTGGCGCCCGACGTACGCGACTTCGAGCCCAGGCTGGCGCTCGACGGTGGGCCCGATGGGCTCGACGTGATCCGTCGCGTGGTGGCTCAGGCCGGCGGGCGGCTGCGTAGTGGCGGCGTGCTCGCGCTGGAGGTGCACTACGACCAAGCGCCGCGCGTCGAGCAGCTGCTGAAAGACAGTGGATTCACGGAGACCTCACGGAGCCGCGACTACGGCGGCCACGAGCGCGTCGTCAGCGGACGCCGCGCGGATTGAGCAATGACTACCCGTCCAACCCCCTCAGGCCAATCCTCGATCGGCGTCTCGTCAGTATCCCAGACCATGAGGCACCTCGTCAGTGCTCCTCACCGACTCGCACCTGAATCTGCTCACGGGCCGCCGTAGAACGATCCGCGCAGGCCGAGCGTCACCAGGTGCGCCGTGATCGACCGGCTGTACACGTGGCTGTAGTCGAGCGCGGGGCCAAACGAGAGCTGCCCAGCGCGCAGGCCCTCCCAGAACGCGCCGAGCCCCATCACGCTCACCGCGCCACCATCCGCGGTGTTGCGCCCGTCCTTCTCCAGCTTCAGCTGGCCGATCCCACCCTGGGCAGCCAACCCGAAGTCGTCCCCGAAGCCGCTGCCGAACCACGGGTACGCCTCCACCCTGAGCAGCGCAGCCCAGGCGCGGCCCTCGTGACCGCCGCCTGACAACACGCTCTGGCTGTAGCCGACGCCCAGCGACATCCAATCGCGGAAGGCGAGCCCGATCATCAGCGTGGCGCCGCCACCCACCGCGAGCCCCGTGCTGGCCTCGTACGCCGGGACGTCGATCTCATCCACCTCGTTCCGGTAGCCGCTCACCGCCCCGAGCACCCCGCTGCCCGTGAGCGTGAGCATGAAGTCCGAGCGACGCTGGTACTCGATGTCGTAGTCCCCATCCCACACGTCGCTGTCCGCCGCGGGGCCCACGCCCTCCTCCTCCGCCTGAGCGAGCCCAGTGAACGCGCCGGAGGCCAACAGGAGACCCACGGAAGCGAGCGAACGAGTCACGGTGAAGGAGCGCCGTTTGGCGAGGCGATGGGTGGAGCGCTGAGCCATGGGACCCCGCTATGTGGGTCCCGGAGGGGGGGTGGGTCAACCCGTAAACGCCAGCCCCCAGCGCGCTCATGCTACCCTCCTCGTCATGGCGCGCGTCGCGGTGTGTTTTGCGCCCCTCAGCGTCTCCCGCGACTTCATCGATTACCCCTATTTCGCCGATCTGGGCGCGGTGCAGGCGGCTGCCGTGCTGCGCCGCGCGGGGCACGAGGTGACGGTGTATGACGCGCTGGCCACCCCCGGCGCCACCCTCACCCCCGAGGGGGACCGCGCGCTCCTGGGAGTGCCGGTGCCCACGCTGCTCCAGCACCTCCAGCCCTTCGATCTCGCGCTGGTCGCCTACACCCCCTTCCACCGCCCGCCCACGCGCGACGCGTTGCTCGCGTCCCTGCTCACGGCGCTCCGCGAAGCGGCGCCGAGCGCGCCCATCTTGCTCGCCGATCTTTATCAATCGGGGCAACACGTGGTCGACGCGCCGAGCCAAGCGATCCTGAGCGCCTACCCCGAGGTGCACGCGCTCTTGCGCTACGAAGCGGAGGGGTGGCTCCCCGAGTGGGTTCAGGAGCTCACGGCGCGGTGCCGTCTAACCCCCCCCCAAAACCCTCGCGAGGTCCGCGACGGCAACACGGGGCCTGCCATCGTCCTCGATGAGCTCCCGCTCCCCGCCTGGGACCTGGTAGACACCGAGGCTTACTTTAATTTCCATGAGGAAGTGATGGCCGGCCTCGGGCGGCCGCACTGGGCGTTCCCCATCAGCGGGCGTCACCTGCCCCTGCTCTCGAGCCGCGGCTGCCCCTTCCGCTGCGCCCACTGCTCGAGCAACCCGGGCCTGACGCCGGGGCAACCCAAGACCCAGCGTCGCTACTCCCGCGCGAGGCTCGCGGAGCACCTGGACTGGCTCATGCAGCGCGGCGCCCGGAGCGTGCACCTCTTGGACGAGCTCGCCAACGTGAACGAGCGACACTTCGACGCCCTGCTCGAGCTGCTCGCGGAGCGCGACCTCAGGTTCGAGATCCCGAATGGGCTACGGGCTGACTACGTGCTGCCGAAGCACCTCGCGGCGATGCGCGGGCGCCTCTCCACCCTCAGCGTGAGCGCCGAGAGCGGCGTGCAGCGGGTGGTCGATCAGGTGGTGGGCAAGCAGCTCGATCTGCGGCGCATCGTGGGCACCGCGAAGAGCGCTCACGAGGCGGGCGTGCGCACCTTGGTGCACTACATCATCGGCATGCCGGGCGAGACGAAGGCCGACATCAACGGCACCCTGCGCTTCGCCCTCGACCTCTATGAGAAGTATCGCGCGGAGCCGAGCGTCCAGTACGCCACGCCGCTCCCCGGCACGCGCCTCGAGCGCGAGGCCATCCAGCGCGGCGCCGCCCAGCTGCCCGTCGTCCCCGACTGGGGCCCGCATTTTCAAGCGAAGCCGAGCCTCGCCTCACGCGAGTTCGAGCTGAGCGAGCTCACGCGGTTCCGCGACAGCTTCGACGCCCGCCTCAGCGCGCTACGCGCGCCGCCGCCTTTGGTCGTGAACCTGACCTCCAGCTCCAATGAGCGCTCGCCGTTCAGCGAGGCGGTGGCTCCCACGCAGCGCGATCTGAGCGCCGAGGAGCAGCGACGGCTCGTCGTCCTGGCGCGCCAGCGTGGCGCCACCACGCTCGAGGTGACCGGTGGTGAGCCTACCTTATCACGTGAGCTGCTCCCCCTCGTCCGCCTGGCGCGCCGCCTCGGGTACCAGTCGATCAAGCTCATCACCAACGCGCGCCGCGCCACCTACCCCGCCTACGCCGCGCAGCTCATGTCAGCTGGGCTGACAGAAGTGTGGGTGCGGCTGCATGGCGGTAGCGTCGCCTCGCACCAGGCCGTCACCCAGGTGCCAGAGTCCTTCGAGCAGACGCTGCTCGGGCTACGGCACCTGCTGGCGCATCGAGCGGGCGCGGTGGTGGGGGTGACGGTCGCGCTCCGTCGCGAGATCACGCGCGAGCTCGATGACTTGTGGGCGAGGCTCATGACGCTCGGCGTCACGCGAGCGCGGCTGGAGCTGCCCCCGGGCCTCAGCGCCGCCGACCTGGCGCTCACCGGGGCGGGCTCGCTCGAGCTCGAGTGGGTCCACGCGCCCCCCTGTCAGGTCCCGCCGGGGCTCGCGGCGGTGCCCACCCCGCCCACGGTGGAGGCGATCAACTACCAGTCGGAGGCCGCGCGACGCTTCCTCGAGCCACCCCGCGTGCACCAGCCGGCGTGTGAAGCCTGCGCGCATCGCGCTGATTGTGAGGGTTTCTTCGTCGAGCAGGGCCTTCACCCGGGGGGGAGTCGCGAGGGGCAAACAGAGCCCCCGTTGGAGCCAGGCTCCAAGCAGGCCGCCGAGCAGCTCGGCCCCGGGGGCTTGGGGGGCCCCTCACCATCTTGCGCAAGAGCACGGTGGTCAGGCTGAGCACAGCCACGCCCTCAGCAGGCACACTGAACGGGGCGGGGGGTTGGACGAGAGTCCCCACAGCGAAGAGCGAGCCCACGCTGAGCAGCGCCTCCACGGAGCCGTACAGCCCTGCGCGATGACGCGCAGCCCCGGTGAGCTCGGCGTCGAAGTGAGCCTCGCGCGGTGTTTGAGCTAGTCAGAGGACCGCGGTAGACTGAACCGTCGGGGCGCGAGCTGGGAGCTCAGGGGGCCCCTTAGCCATGAGGTCTCTTACGATGACTGCTACCTTCCTTCGTCACATCAAGCAGGTGGGGCTGCTCTGCGGAGTCGGCGCCAGCGCCACCCTGGCGTGCAGCGTCTACGACAGCTCGCTCTTGGTGGAGTCCGATGGGGGCGCCGGTATGTCGGGGGCGAGCGGCAACGCCGGCAACGCGGGCTCAGGGGGCACCGCTGGGTCGGGCGGCACCGCAGGCTCGGGCGGCACCTCGGGCGCCGGCGGCACCGCGGGCACGGGAGGCACCAGCGACGGCCCGTTCTGGCACGACATGGAGGTGGGCGATCCGCCGCTTTGCCCCACGGAGAGCCGGCCCGACAAGACCATGCGCCCCAGCGGCACGGACACTGACGAGATCGAGCCGTTCTACGTCGCGTGGACGCGCGCCCGCTTCGGCGCGGTCGCGGGCATCGACGACTTCACGCCCGATCTGAACGCCTGGAAGGACATCGGCTTCAACCTGGACCGCGCCTGCAACAAGGCGACGTGGCCCGAGGGCGTGCTCTCGGGCGCCGCGGCGAACGACTGTCCTGCCGCGGGCATCAAGACCTGCACCAACGACTTCCAGAACGTGTTCGATGGCAACTACTGCCGCGACAACGCCATCGGCAGGCTCTTCGGCCTCGCCGCCGAGTCGCCCATCTTGGGGCAGCCGTTCCGCCTCACGGAGGCCGACTGGAACTGCGCGATGCACCGCGGGTCGATGTCGATCATCTTCAAGGTGAGCAACTACAACGGGCAGCTCAACGACGAGAGCGTCCGCTTGGATATGTATTCGTCAGTGGGGGTGACAGAAGCCGCCTCGTGGAGGTGCCGTGAGGACGAGAGCAGCGCGTCGCAGCTCACCAGCAACTGGCAGGCGCAGGCGCCGCAGCCGCTCACCAAGCGCTGGCAGTTCCCACGTAGGGATCTCGATCCGGCGGCGCTCGAGCCCGGCGGCACGCACATCAAGAACTCCAAGTGGGCCGACGCCACCGCTTACGTGCGGAACGGCTGGCTCATCGCGCAGCTGCCGGCCAACTCGGAGCTGTGGTTCAACGGCCTCAACGCCCACACGCGAGGCATCCGCATGGTCATTCAGAACACGGTGATCGCGGCGAAGCTCGAGCTGCAACCGAGTGAGCGCTGGTCGGTCAAAGAGGGGGTCATTGGCGGCTCCATCAAGCCAGGCGACATGATCACCGGCTTCCGCAACCTCGGGTTCTGTGAGAACGCGTGCGACTCCTACTCCACCACCATCGGCTACCTGAACCAGACGATGGACATGCTCTCGGCGAGCAATGATCCGGTCCCGAGCGCCACCTGCGACGCGCTCAGCTTCGGGATCCAGTTCCGCGGGGAAGAGGTGCGTCCAGGCCCCGTGGTGGATGTCCCGCCGCCGGTGGACTGCCCCGAGCCGCCCGAGAACGAGGACATCGGTCGCCAAGGCTGCATCTGCCCGCCGCCTGGCTCGGGCGGTCGCTGCGAGCTGCCTGATCCCGACGCAGGCTGAATTTCCTCAAGGCAATTCATGCCGGCTTCGCAGGGCGGGTTTGAAACCAGGCCGAGAGAAGGCCTCCTTCTGAGTCCCCTGGGACTCAGCTCTTCAAGGGCAGTGGTACGAGCCCAGGTTGGTCAGATCCAGGCTGGGCCCACCGGGCGGCGACGTCCACTCGACGCCTGGGTTGGCGAAGCCGGCGGGGTTCCCGGAGGTGATGCCGCATTTGCGGAGCAGCGTCTGGTCCTCCGTCTTCAAGCCGCAGCCTTGCCAGCTCCTGGCCGGAGCGGGCGGACCGATGGTGCCGATCACGTCCACGATGGCGCCGCCGCACTCGAGCGCGATCGCGTCGTTCCCGTTGTAGGTGATGGAGCCTGACGACTGATTGCACGCCGGGCTGACGCTCGAGTTCAGACACATCACGAAGGTGGCGCCCGTCTCGAAGGTGCCGCCCGTGAGCGTGATGGAGCTGTTGGGCGAGGTCTGGCCGTTCGGGTAGATGAGCAGCTTGCAAGTCGAACGCGTGATGGCTGGCCCCGCGTTGTAGATCTCGACCGCCTTCTTCTGCGCGTCCTCCACGTACTCGCTGAAGAACACCCCCGCGGGCCCCGTGCTCGAGCCAGGGTCGGTGCACACATCGCCGCCGGTGCCGCCGGTGCCAGCAACGCCGCCCGTGCCACCAACACCGCCGACACCGCCCGTGCCACCGACACCACCGGCGCTGCCCCCCGTACCGCCAGCCGTGCCGCCCACTCCGCCGGTGCCCGCCGCACCACCACTCCCCGAGACGCCAGCCGCACCGGCCACACCGCCGACACCACCCGCCGCGCCGGCGCCCGCCGCACCGCTAGCGCCGCCCGTACCACCCGCGCCACCCATCGCGCCGCTCGCTCCGGAGCCCGCCGTCGCGCCCGAGCCGCCCGCGCCGCTGCCAGCCGTTCCCGCCGCGCCGCCATTCCCCGCGGAACCAGCGGCACCCGCGGTGCCACCACCGCCCACGCCGCCCGGCCCTTGAGGCAGCAGATCGTCGTTCGTCAGCTCCTGCTCCGCACAGGCGCCGGCCAAGAGCCCGAGCAGGCCCAGGCAGGCGAGGCGCGCGACATTCGATGAAGAGAAGCAAGTTCCAGTCTTGCGAGAACGCATGGCCGCGGAGAATAGCAAGCCCACGCCGCTCGCGCCGTGCCAAACCCATGACAAGCGCGGGTCACCCTCGAGCGCCGGCTAAGTACACGGATTCACGACGTTAGGCCGGTGGGCCGATCCATTGGCAAAGCCCAGCGCGCAACTCGGGTGCTCAGCGCGCCGATGGAGACGCCCATGAGCGTCGAGCGTGCGAGCCTCGCCAAACCCCCGAACCCCACCTCGTCTCCGTCGCCCACCCACGCCGGGTCGCGCCCCGACTTCGCCAGCTCCCTCGCGATTCACGGCGGGCGCACCCCGATGTCCGGCGGTGAGGCCGCGCGTCACTTGGCAACGGCCTGGCAGCAGGTCACGGGGCAACCACCGAGTGAGCGAACGCTGGGCGCGCTGTGGGCGCAGTGGGCGCTCGAGACCGGGCGCGGCAAGTCGATGCACGGCTACAACTTTGGAGGCCTGAAGGGCGCCGGACCCGAGGGCGGCAGCGCCGTGCTTCGCACGCGCGAAGGCTTCGGGAGCAGCGAACAGCAGATCAAATCGCGGTTTCGCACCTATTCCACACCGGAACAAGGCGCGCTCGACTACGTGCGCACGCTCCATGAGCGTTACCCCGAGGCAACACGCGCCGCCGCCGAGGGCAACGCGACGGGCTTCGTCGCGGGGCTCCGCCAGCGCGGCTACTTCACCGGTGACCCCGCGAGCTACCAGCGCGCCATCGAGAAGCTCAGCGTCGAGCACGCGCGCGGCGCTGACTTCTCTCAGTTGAAAGATCCTGGCCCCCTCGTGGACGCGCTGCTCCACACCTTGAGCCGCGCCATCTACCGTCGCCGCGCCTGACAATCTGGCCCCCACGCTCGACGCACCGAGCGGAAGCGCCGCGCCATCTGCCGTCGTCGAGCTCGATTGTTTTTTTGGGGGTTGGTACCGCCGGGCGAAGCCACACGTCGCTACAGTCACTCGCTCACGCGGTGAGGCAGCGCCTGGAGCGCTCGCCGCGCCCGCGCGGCTCACCGGCACGCTCGAAGAATCCACGCAAGAAACTGGGCCAGCCCGGGCGCGCCATGGCAGCCCGGGGCCATGACTCGACGGGGCATCACTGGGCGGCGGCGTCTCCTAGGAGCGCTGGGCGCTTCGTGCGCGGCGCTGGTCCTCGCGTGCAGCGGCAACCAAGAGGACGCGCCCAAGCTCTCCAAGGGCGTGAGCGACGCCATCCCTGACGTCCCGGTCCCCGCGGCGGATGGGCCGAAGCTCGGAGCCGTCAGCTACATTACCCAGGTGCTCGATCGCCCTTCGAAGGGCGGTGAGCTGCTGGGGGAGCTGCGCGCTGGCTCACTGGTGGCGCGCGCCGGGGAGCCGTACTCGAAGGACGGCTGTGAAGGCGGCTGGTACCCGGTGCGCCCGCGAGGCTTCGTGTGCGCGACGGAGAACGCCACGATCGATCTCGAGCACCCCACCTTGATCGCGATGGCGCAGCAGCCCGACCGCGAGGCCCCGCTGCCCTACACCTACGCGCGCACCGGGCAGACGACGCCCATCTACGCGCGGGATCCGAAGAATGACCACGCGGTGGTGGAGGTGGGGAAAATCCGCGGGCGGAGCGGGCTCGCCATCGTTGGCTCCTGGACGGCCACCGACCCCGAGGGCAACTCACAGCGCCTAGGCATGATGACTGACGGTCGCTTCGTACGCGCGACTGACTTGAAGAAGGCGGAGCACACGAGTTTCAAGGGCGTGGACCTGACCCAAACCGAGCTGCCCGTCGCCTTCGTCGTCAAGCAAGGGGTGCGCGCCTGGCAGGTGGAGAAGGGCGAGGCCGAGAAGCAGGGGAAGCTCGAGTACCACCAGACCATCCCGCTCACCGGGAAATTCCGCGACGTGAATGGACTGCGCTACTGGGCCACCGCCGACGACCGCTACGTGCGGCACCGCGACGTGACGGTGGTGCGCCAGCGCAGCACCTTCCCCGATTTCGCGCAGGGCGAGACGCGCTGGATCGACATCAGCATCGTGACCGGCACCCTGGTGCTCTACGAGGGCACCAAGCCCGTCTACACCACCCTCGTGAGCGTCGGGCGCAACCGCCTGGATGACTCGGGCGACGCCGTCACGCGCCGCGGCACTTTCAAGGTGACGGCCAAGTACATCACGGCGACGCACATCGACCCCACCAAGGTGGAGCAGTATTGGGACGTGTACGACACCCCCTGGGTGTTGGAGCTCGACTCCGGGCAGCGCCTCCACGGCGCCTTCTGGCACAGCCGCTTCGGCATCGAGCACACTGGTGGTGACGTGCACCTCACGCCGGCGGACGCGGCCCACGTGTTCCGCTGGGTGACGGCGGAGGTCCCCGACGGCTGGAACGCGCTGAAGCGCTGGCCCGACGGGGTGGATCCGGTGCAGGTCGTGATCCGGAAGTAGGCGCCTTTCCTTAGGGAAAATCCTGGCGGCGCACCTGGCGGCTCGAGCCGTCAGTCGCCGCCGGAGCCGCGCAAGGCGCTCAGGATCTCGGTGGTCGCGGTGCTGCGATTCAGGGTGTAAAAGTGGAGCCCAGGCGCGCCCTCTGCGAGCAGGCGCTCGCACTGCTTGACGGCGTGCTCCACCCCCACGCGACGCACCGCCTCACGGTCCGCGCCGGCGCGCTCGACGTTCATCAGGAGGTCACCGGGGATGCTGGCGCCGATCATCGCGATGAAGCGCTTCACTTGCTCGGCGTTCGTGATCGGCATGATGCCGGGGACGATGGGCACCCCGATGCCCGCCGCGCGGCAGCGCTCCACGAAGTGCAGGTACACGTTGGGGTCGAAGAACAGCTGGGTGACGAGGAAGGACACGCCCGCGTCCACCTTGCGCTTCAGGTGATCCAAGTCGGCCGCGGCGGTGACCGCCTCCGGGTGCACCTCGGGGTAACAGGCAGCGGCGACGCACAGCTCGCTGAACTCCTCACGGACGAAGGCGACGAGCTCACTCGCGTGCTCGAAGCCGCCCTCGGGCGCCTCGAACACCGCGGTGCCCTGGGGTGGATCGCCGCGCAGCGCCAGCACGTTCTCGATGCCGCCGACGCGAAGCGCCGTGAGCACTTGAGTCAGCTCCTCGCGCGGCGCCCCGACGCAGGTGAGGTGCGCCATGGCGTCGATGCCCGTCTCGCGCTGGATGCGCGTGACCAAGTCCACCGTGAGCCGCCGGGTGCTGCCCCCCGCGCCATACGTCACCGAGACGTAGGCCGGCCGAAACCGCTTGAGCTGCGACACGGTGGCGAACAGCGCATCCACCCCCTCCTCGTTCTTGGGAGGGAAGAACTCGAACGAGAACACCGGGGCTCCGCTCGCGAGCCGCTCACTGATCTTCACGCCCAGGCACTTACACAGGTTGCGGCGCCGTCGCAACGAGGGCTGGTCAGCGCCGATGAGCGCGACGCCCACGCGGCCACGACGCGCGGCCATGCCAAACCCCCAACCCTGCCCTCGGCTGCATGGCGCGAACCAGTCGGAGCCACGAGCCAAGCGACCGAAGCCACGCGCTGGGCCAGGCGTGGTGCGGCGTGCTAGCGCCGAGCCATGCACGTGCACGTGGTCGCGGCGTCGGGCACTGGGATGGGCTCCTTGGCGGGCCTGCTCCGAGAGTTGGGGCATCGGGTGACGGGCAGCGACGTCCGCTTCGATCCGCCCATCGGCCCAGCGCTCGCCGAGTGGGGCGTGGAGTGCCAAACCGGCTTCGACCCAGCGCACCTCGACCCGCCGCCCGACCTGGTCGTCGTCGGTAACGTCTGTCGCCCTGACAACCCAGAGGCACGCGCCGCGATCGAGGGGGGGTTGGCGGTGACCCACATCGCCGGCGCGCTGGCGCGCTTCGCGCTCGAAGGCACGCGGCCCTTGGTGGTCGCTGGCACCCACGGCAAGACCACCACCACCTCACTCTCCGCGTGGCTCCTCGATCAAGCGGGCCTCGAGCCAGGCTTCCTGGTGGGTGGTGTCCCCAGGAACTTCGGCAAGAGCTTCCGCGCGGCGCGCCCGCGCCGGAGCTTGCCCCAGGCGGCAGAGGCTGAGCTCACCCCGGTGAGCCAGGAGCGCCGTCCGCCATTCGTCATTGAAGGTGACGAGTACGACACGGCCTTCTTCGAGAAGACCGCCAAGTTCCTGCATTACCGTGCAGAAATTGCCATCCTCACCTCGATCGAGCACGACCACATCGACATCTACCCCACGCCCGAGGCCTACTTTCAGGCCTTCGAGCAGTTCATCGCGGGGCTACCCGCGGAGGGTCTCTTGGTGGCGAACGCAGCCGACCCGGAGGTGGTGCGGCTCGCGTCGCGACACGCGCGCTGCCCCGTCGCCTGGTACGCGCTCGAGGGGCAAGACACCCACGGCGTCGCGCCGCACTGGCTCGGCGCGCTCGCCACCGCGGGCGCGGACGGCACGAGCTTCGACTTGTTCGCTGGCGGCGTAGCGGTCGGCCGCATCGCTTCACCGCTGCCTGGCCTCCACAACCTCGCGAACACCGTCGCCGCGCTGGGCGCCGCCGCCCAAGGTTACGGCGCGCGCTTCGAGCGCCTGATCCCGGCGCTCGCGGCGTTCCAAGGCATCAAGCGCCGGCAAGAGCTGCTCGGCAGCCCCGGCGGCCACCCGGTGTACGACGACTTCGCGCATCACCCCACCGCGGTGCGTGAGACGCTGGCGGCGCTCAGGAACAAACACCCCAAGGTGCCGCTGATCGCCGTGTTCGAGCCCCGCAGCGCCACCGCCTGCCGCGCGCTGCACCAAGACGCCTACGCCACCTCGTTCGGTGACGCGAGCCGCGTGATCCTCGCGCCGCTCGGCCGTGATCTGCCGCCCGCCGAGGCGCTGGATACCGTACGCTTGGCAGACGAGCTCACGCGCCGGGGCACCCCAGCGCACGCCGCCCAGAGCCTGCCGGAGGTGCTGGAGCTGGTGGAGCGCCACGCCACCGATGGCAGCGTGATCGCGCTGCTCTCCAACGGCGCCTTCGGGGGCCTCCACGGGCAGGTGCTGGAGGCGCTCGGCGAGGTGCGCTGAGGCGCCCCCCTTGCAGCACCGCACAGGTCAGCTGAGCAGACGAACGCCGACGAACGGGGCACGCTCAGCGCTAGGCAGCGCGGTGCCGTCCAACCGGCTCTTCTGCGCCGCCCAAATGCTGGCGCCGCTCTTCACAGACGCACGGATCCTCTCGTAAGGTCGAGGACCGTGATCACATCGCCGCTCACGGTCGACCAGCGACAATCGAAGCCACACGTGGGCACCAGGAGGGAGTGCACCCCCCCAAAATCTAAACCGGTCGGCGACGCAGAACGCCTATGCAGGCCCCCCCTCAGCGCAGACCGGCGCAGGTCTGGCTGGTGATGCCGAGATCCAGGCGTGGCACGCAGATCCCGCTGGTGGAGCCGGCCGGGATATCGCAGAGACCCGAGGCGCACTGCTCGTGCTCCGTGCAGCTCGCGAAATCCGCAGTACGCGGTGAGCAGGTGCCGGCGTGGCAGATCAGCGCCTCCTCACAAGGCTCACTGAGGCAAGCCTGGTTGAGCGGCACCCGCGCCACGCAGTTCTGGCCGTTGCAGTAGAAGCCGGCGGCGCACTGAGCGTCCGCTGCGCTGCAGCGACCGCCGCCCGCCACCTCCACCGGTACTTGACAGGTGGACTGCTCACCGATGCAGCGGAAGCCCTTCAACGTGTCGCAGTCCTGATGGCTGGCACACGACTGACCTTTGTTGCGCGCCCCCTTGAACAGGCGATCGCACGGCGCGGTGGCCAGCGCGAGCAGCTTCACCTCCGCCAGGGTGAGCTTGGCGTCGGAGTAGGCCTTCTCCACGGCCTCGATGCAGCCCTCCGCGTGCTCATCGACGTAAGTCTCCCCGACCAAGCCGAGGCAGGTGGCCTCTTGATTGGCGCGGCAGCCCTCCTTGCCGTCTGGGTTGCCGCAGGAGCTGAGCACCTTCTCGTTACAGGCTGCCTTGGCCCAGGCGCCGCAGAAGCCCTCCCGCGTCTCGTAAGGGTTCTCAGGATCTTCCGTGCTCGAAGAGCAAGCGCCGAGCGCCACCGCCCCGATGAAGAGCCCCACCCCCAACACGCCCCCGAAAAAGTCCTTCGCGCCTGGCTTGAAAAGCATGCTTACCTCGCAGTGATATCGCAGACGATAGCCCAAGCCCCGCCGTCTGCCACCCTGAAGAATAGTCAGCCCACCTCGCCATGACCCCGGGGCACCCCCAGAACGGTACGCCGCCTCGCCCGCATCGGGCAGCGCGCGACACACCTGCTCCGCCGGACGTGCCGCCCGATCTGCCACCGGACCTGCCGCCGATCGCGGCGCGGCTGATGATGGCGGGCGCCACCGTGTTCATGACGGTGGCCGCGATGTTCCTCGGGGTCTCGCTGCTCGGCCTGGCCGTGATCTTGTCGGGGGTCGACCCGAAGGTCGCGGTGCAGCAGCCGCTGTGGCTCGCGGCAGGGGCCTTCGCGTCCCAGGCATCCGTGTTCTTGGTCGTGCTGCTCGCTTGGCGCACCTGGCAGCGCTTCCGCGGCATCACGCGGCAACAGGCGCGCGCGGAGCTGTTCCCCATGCGCGTGCCGCAGGCGCTCGAGCTGTTCGGTGCGCTACTCGTCTCCTTCGGAGTCGCCCCGTTGGCGATCGGCGTCGCGACGTTGGTCGGCGACGCGCTCGGCGTCGAAGCTGGCTCCGCGGAGGTGGTGCGCCGCGCGGCCAGCGCGCCGACGCTGGTGTTCTGCTTGCTGCTCCTCTGCATCAGCGTGCTGCCGGGCGTGGTGGAGGAGGCGCTGTTTCGCGGCTTCGTGACGCGCCTCTTCATCGAGTGGCCGTGGCTCGCTTGGGTGCTGCCGAGCCTGCTCTTCGGCTTGGTGCACTTGGACGTGGTGCAGTCCATCGGCACCGCCATCTTGGGCCTGGGGTTCGGCTGGGTCAGGCTACGGAGCGCCTCGATTGTCCCCGCGATGTTCGCGCACGCGAGCTACAATGGCGCGGTGCTCGTCACCGCGCGGTTCACGCCGGAGCCTGAAGAGGCCGCGGGCGTCCCTGTCCTGCTGGTAGCCGCTGGCTGTGGCGTGGCGCTGCTGGGCAACTGGCTGCTCGGGGTGAGCCTCGCGAGGCGCGCGAGCAAGGAACCGATATGACTGACCACGACGAAGGCGACGAGCGAACGCTAGAGGGCAGCTCGCCTGATGAGCCCGCGCGCGACGAGGCAGCGGACAGCTCGCCTGATGAGCCTGCGCGTGATGAGGGTGCGGCGAACGTCGGCTCATCGGACGAGCCCGCGGGCCGTGAGGGCGCAGGCGTCAGCTCGCCTGATGAGCCCGGCGACACCGGTAAGAACGAGCCAGGGAAGCGCACCTCGCTCAACTGGAAGAGCGCGGCGCTGCCCGTCGCCATCACGCTCCTTTTATCGGTGTTCATCGTCTACCCCTACGTGCGGAACATCCAGCTGTTCGGCGCCCAGCAGATCGCCCCAGCGGACGATAAGGGCGTCAAGCTGACGAATGAAGGAGCCCGCCTGCTCGAAGGCATCCAGGAGGGCGGCACCCTCGAGGGCTTCCAAGTGGAGCACCTCCGGGGTCCCATCCGTGATCGACTCGAGGTCGAGCTCGAACGCGGCGGCCAGCGCGTCCGGGTGTTCGTCTCCCGGCAAGATCGCGTCAGCTTCGAGCCCCCCCGCAAGACCCAAATGTACGCGGTGCATTACGAGAACGCGAAGCCCAACGCCGACGCGGTGACCAGCGAGGAGTACATCGCGCTGGTGGAGGCCGTGGCCAAGGTGGTGGAGCGGCACGAGCGCAAGGTGTCGATGCCGAAGGGACTATGACCCACCGCCGACACCTGCTGCTCGGCGCGGGCGCGCTCGCCACCTCAGCGCTGCTCGGCGCGCGGCGGGGCCTCGCTACCACGCCTTCGTCCGATGTACTGACGGCTCACGATCTCATCCTCCCCGGCGATCCAAAGCTCGCGCGACGCACCTTGGTGCTCGTGCCCAAGCCGACACCCACCCGCCCGGTGCCGGTGCTGGTGCTGCTCCACGGCCTGGGTGAGACGGGCAACGAGCTGCTCGGGATCCACGCCTGGGGCGACAAGTATGGCCTCGTCACCAGCTACGAGCGGCTGAAGCGGCTCCCCATCGAGCGCACCATGCCGCGCGCGCGTTACCTCACGGATGAGCACCTCGAGCGGCTCAACACCTCGCTCGTCACGCGGCCGTTCCGTGACCTCATCCTGGTGTGCCCGGTGACGCCCAATCCTTATCGCATGCAGCCTTCGCACCTCACGCTGGATCGCTACGCCGCGTGGATCGAAGAGACGCTCTTGCCCAGCGTGCGTGAGCGCTTCCCGGCGACGAAGAGCGCGCTCCACACGGGTCTCGATGGTTGTTCGCTCGGCGGCTACGTGGGCATGGAGGTGATGCTGCGCCGCCCGCACCTGTTCAGCTCGTTCGGTGGGGTGCAGAGCGCGTTCGGGGTGCCCCAGGGTCAGCTCTACGCGCGGCGCTTGGCGACGCTCATCGACGAAGTGGGGCCGCGCGCGCTGCACTTCGAGACCTCCACGGAGGATCCTTACCTCGCCGCCAATCGCGCGCTCTCGAGCGAGCTCCGGCGCCTGAAGGTGCCCCACACGCTGACGGTGCTGCCGGGGCCGCACAACCAGCCTTGGCTCCGCGAGATAGGCACCTTGGAGCTCGTCCGCTGGCACGCCGAGCAGCTCGCGCTGAGCTAGAGCAAGCAGCGGTTCATCGTGCGTCCTTCGGGTGAGCCCCGTCCGGATGCGCCTCGAGCCAGGTGACATCGGCGAGGTCCTTCGGTCGAGCAGCGGCGCGCTTGTTCGCGAGGAGCGCCTGTCGCCCAATGATCCGAACGTGACGTCCATCGAGGACGATGGTGCAATGGTCACGAAGCGCGTCATCGAAATCTATCCCGTCGATCTGCGTGAGGATCTCGATGAGGTTCGGCTTGATCCCCATGCGGTACCCATATCCGGGGCGGGCGAAGAGCCCCTCTGTCACCTGATGAGCAGCGACAGGTGCACCAAAGGCGACGAGCGCACGGAAGACCCGCCTAGCGTTCTCAGTCGTGGCTCGCACGAATATGTCCAGATCGTCAGTGCCACGCACATGACCATAGGCTGCTACCGCGTGGCCCCCGATGATCACAAAGTCCGCGTGAGCGTCGGTCAGCGCGAGGAGCAGATCGCGATAGTCAGTCGGGAGCGCGTCCGCGTTCAGCATGGATGTCGAACACCTCCCCGGGGAGCTCGTGACGAGGGGTCTCCGTCAGCGTACCGCCCGCCAAGAGCCAGAGCCGCTTCGTTAGAGGCCAGACGTGCGCGATGCGCTCTTCGAGCGACCTGCCGTCGTGGAGCGGGGGCTTAGGTGCACCCGACGGGACGACCTCACCACCCCAGATCGCGCGCCGAAGCGCGGCCCTCATGGCCCGATCACCCGAGCTGTCTCGATCCTCCGCGCTCACGTCGGGATCCTAGCACACACCTTCGTCTTGGCTGAGGATCCTGCTCCCCGGGTTTTGGGGGTTTGGCAGTGAACCACAAGGCAGCGCTGCGCGGCGCCCCGCGCCCTGAAGTGCGTTAGGCTCGCGCCGTCCGCCCTCAACCTCCAAGACCATGACCCCCCCCGAACCTAGCCTGCTGCTCCGCCGCTTCTTTGCGGTCGTGCGTGACAGAAGCTCACAGCTCGCGATGAGCGATGAGCACGAGCAGGTGACGTTCGCCGAGCTGGGCGCGCGAGTGCGCCGCGTCGCTGCGGCGCTCGAGCGGCGCGGGCTCCGCGGCAAGCGCCTGGCGCTGCTCCTGCCGCAGGGCTCGGGCTGGGTGGAGGCGTTCTTCGGCGCGCTCGCGAGCGGCGCCACCGTGGTGCCGCTCAGCCACCTGCACCCAGAGGCCGAACAGCGCGGCTTCATCGCGGCCTCACGCGCGGAGGCGCTGATAAGCTCGCGGTATTTCGCGCAGGGCGAGGCGCTCGCCGACGCGTTGCCGATGCACACCCTGGAGGAGCTGCGCCTCGGCTCGAGGGGTGAGCCGAACGGCGCCGCGACCACCGAACCATTTCCGCCAGGCAACTCCCTCGCGATCATCCTCTACACCAGCGGCACCACCGGCAAGCCCAAGGGAGCGCTCATCCACCACGACCACTTGGGCAGGCTCACCGAGCTCTTGAGCGCCGCCTGGGAAGTCAACCACACGGACACCCTGCTGCACTGCCTCCCGCTGCACCACCTGCACGGCCTCGGCATCGCCTTGCTCACGGCGCTCACCAGCGGCGCCAGCATCCGGATGTTCGAGCGCTTCGACGCCGCGCGGCTGTTCAGCGCGATGGAGCGCGCGACGCTCTTCATGGGAGTGCCCACGATGCACAAGCTGCTCTTGAACGCGCTGGACGACGCCGATGAGGACACGCAGGCAACCTGGCGCCACAACGCCGCCAAGCTGCGCCTGGTGACGAGCGGCTCCGCGGCGCTACCCGTGAGCGTCGGGGAGCGCTGGCGACAGCTCACGGGCAGCTACCCCCTCGAGCGCTTCGGCATGACCGAGATAGGCGTCGGGCTGACGAATCCGCTCGCGGGGCCGCGGCGCCCGGGGAGCGTCGGGCTACCTCTGCCCGGGATGCAGATCCGCGTGGTGAACGAGCACGGCGAGGACGCCGCGCCGGGGGAGCCGGGCGAGCTGTGGATCGCTGGGCCCACGGTGTTCGCGGGCTACGATGGTGACCCGGGCGCGACCTCCGCGAGCTTCGAGGGCGCTTGGTTCAAGAGCGGCGACACCGCGGCGTGGGAGGCGGGCGGCTACTGCAAGATCTTGGGGCGCACCAGCGTCGACATCCTGAAGAGCGGTGGCTACAAGCTCTCGGCGTTGGAGCTCGAGGAGCTCTTGCGCACCCACCCCGACATCGCCGACGCCGCGGTAGTCGGTATCCCTGACGAAACCTGGGGTGAGATCGCCGTCGCCGGCCTGCTGCTGGTGCCTCACGCCACCTTGGATGAAGCGAGCCTGCGGGAGTGGGCGAAGGAGCGCGTGGCCGCCTACAAAGTGCCGAGGCGCGCGCTCTCTTTCGATGACTTCCCCCGAAACCCAGTGGGCAAGGTGATGAAGCCGACGCTCAAACAGTGGATCACCGAGCGACTCGCCAAACCCCAGAATCCCCCTCACCTCGAGGGACCGTAACTCACCTTGGCTTGCCCCCCGCCGAAGCCCAGCGCAAGCTCGTGCGCGTGGCGCGCCCTGGCAGCACTCGTGGAGGCCTCGTCTCAGCCCTCACCCGCTCAGCTGCGGCGGCGGTGGATCGCGCCGTCACCGTGGCGGCCGCAGCGCAGCTCCGGCGTGGCAAGCCCTCACGCACCGAGCGGCTCTCGCTGGACGAACGGCTCGCCGCGCTGGACGCGATCGCCCAGAGCTACCCCGAGGCCGAACGCTATTTCCGCTCGGCGAGGAGCATCCAGCCCGCGCTGCGCGAGGTCCGCGCGCTCCCGGCGGACTGGGCACCGCGCGGCGCCACGAGTCTCTCCAGCGGCTCGGCTAGCGGCTCCGCGCGCGCGGCGAGCGCAGCACCTGGTCAGGTGCTCGACCTAGCTTGGCCGAGCGACTACACCTGCTACCTGCCGGCGCTGGACGAGCGCTACGCCCGCGCGCGAGAGAACCACACCGCCTCGGCGCGGCTGTTCCGTCACGTGGGCGCGCCGCGCCCAGCAGCCGTGCTGATCCACGGCTACCTCGGCGGTCATTTCCCCACGGAGGAGCGCGTGTGGCCGGTGCGCTGGCTGTTCCGCAAGGGCCTGAACGTGGCGCTGTTCGTGCTCCCTTTCCACGGGGTGAGGCGCGCGGCCGAGCGGCGCGGGCCACCTCCCTTCCCCGGCTCCGACCCGCGCATGACCAACGAGGGCTTCCGCCAGGGCATGGCTGACGCGCGCGATCTGATCGGCTGGCTCCGCGGCGGCGCGGGCGCTGCCGACGCTCCCCAAGGACCGGCGTCCGCGCCAGTGGGCGTGATGGGCATGAGCCTGGGCGGCTACTCCACCGCGCTGCTCGCGACGCTCGAGCCGGAGCTCGCCTTCGCCGTGCCGCTGATCCCGCTCGCCTCCCTGGCCGATTTCGCCCGCGATCAAGGCCGCCTCGGCGGCACCGAGGCCGAGCGGCGCCTGCAACACGCGGCGCTCGCGCGCGCCGGTCGCGTGGTGAGCCCACTCGAGCGGCGCCTGGTGATGCCCCGCGAGCGCGTGCTGGTGATCGGCGCCGAGGCGGACCGCATCACCCCCATCGCCCACGCCGAGCAGCTGGCGCGTCACTTCGACGCTCCCCTCGAGAGCTGGCCCGGCGGCCACCTGCTCCAGCTCGGCCGCTCCGAAGCCTTCCGCAGCGTAGGCAGGCTCCTTGACGAGCTGGGCGTGACGCACAGCTGACGCACCAACGTCAGCCTATTTACCTAGGCTCTGCCCGCGCCACCTAGTCTTCGCACGCTACACGCGCGCCACCCTGGTTCGCGATGCGGAGCTCACCTGGGCTCTGCCCACACCACGTAGTCCTCGCCGCTCCGGAGCCCTCCCCGGCGCTCACACAGCGCCATCGCCTCACCCCGGGTGCGCTCGATGTGCGTGAGCAGCGCGTCGGCGAAGGCGCGATCGCTGAGCCGCTCGGCGCGCGCCTTGGCCATGTTCAGCTGCCCTTGAATGAAGGCGGGGCCGAAACGGATCGGGAAGCGGCGCTCCTGCACCACCCGCATGCCGCACTGCTCGAGCTGCCGCCGCACCCAGCTGAGCGGGTACTCACGATAGGGCCTCTCACCAGCCAAGAGCAGGCACGCGTCGCGTAGCCGACCGATGGCGCTCACCACCTGACCGCTCATATCCGTGGGCAAATAGGGCACGTAGGGCTCGAGCCCGATCAGGTACAAGCGGCCTCCCACCAGCTCGCGCAGCCGCGGAAACAGCTGGTCTTGAAAGTAAGGCGCGAAGCCCTCCACCGCGCCGAGCAGGTAGTCAGCTATCACGACATCATAGCGCTCACCCGCGAGCAGCGTCGGGTCCTCCCAGTTGCCCACGATGAGCCGGTCCACCTCGCGAACACGGATCCCCGCCGCGCGGATCTGCGCTGCCATCGACTCGGCGCCCGTGACCGCGTCCCAACGCTCCGTCGGCAGCTCGCTGAGCCACTTGAGCGAGCTTGTGCCGGTGCCCGCGTCGAGCACGCGCCCCCACCGCGCGCCCGCGTGAAGCTCCTCCAAGGTGCGATACAGCGCCGAGACGACCATGCGCCGTACTATCGCACGCCTTGGACGCGCGGCAGCTTCAAGCGCTCCTCGCAGGGACGTGAGGCGACTCTCGTCCAACCCCCCCAAAACCCATGAAGAGCTACGCAGCGCCAATGAACAGGTATGCGCACTATCATCAGGCCACGGCCCCATCCCTGCGTCGCGACCTGACTTTGGATCGGGTGGGGGTTTGGCAAGGCGCTGCGCCGGCGCTACACCGCGCCATGCGAGCGCTCACGCCGGAGGACATCGCGCGCTTCGGGGAAGACCCCACGGCGCGCTTCAAGGCCAACCTGGACGCTGTCGAGGCGCGTATCTCCGCCGCCTGCCGCCGCGCCGGCAGGCCGCGCGCTGAAGTGCGCCTGCTCCCCATCACCAAGACGGTGCCGGTGCCCGTGCTCGAGCGCGCCATCCTGGCTGGCGTCACCACGTTGGGCGAGAACCGCGTGCAAGAGCTGGAGCAGAAGCACGCGGCGCTCCACGCGCCGGGCCTCCGCTGGTGCCTGGTGGGCCACCTCCAAGGAAACAAAGTGAAGCAGGCGGTGCGCATCGCTGACGAGTTCCATGCCCTCGACAGCCTGCGCCTGGCGGCGCGCCTCGACGCGGCGCTCGAGGCGCTGGGCCGCGAGCTCGACGTCACCATCCAGGTGAATACATCAGGTGAACAGACTAAATTCGGGATCGCCCCGAGTGAGGTCATGGCCTTCGCCGACGCGCTCGGCGCCTACCCGCGCCTGCGCCCGCGAGGCCTGATGACCTTGGCGATGTTGAGCGCCGACCTCGCCGAGGTGAGACCCTGCTTCGAGCGCCTGCGCGCACTGCGCGATCAGGTGATCCGTCAGCATCCCTCACTCACGGAGCTCTCCATGGGCATGTCCGGCGACTTCGAGGCCGCCATCGAAGAAGGCGCCACCATCGTCCGCGTCGGCCAAGCCCTGTTCGGCGCCCGCCCCACGAGAGACAGCGACTACTGGCCAGGCCTCGCGCCGTGACGAGACATCATGCCGCATGCCGCGGCCTCATGATCAGGTAGGCTAACGGTGGGAGCTTGCCCCAAAGGCTCGCTTCTCTGATGATCAGCGGAGCGGCGGTCTTGTGATCCGCTCCTAGGTACGGAACGCGAGTGGTCCCACTCGGAGGGGGCGGTAGCCTGAAGCCGTCCTCCTCCCATTGACGGAGGGTGAAGCGAGATGTCACAGAGAAGGCTGTCCTGGTTCGGTCTCAGTTTGGTTTGCTTTGGATGCACCAGCGAGCCCATCGCCGAGCCCTCCACCGCTACGCCTGTCGACGAGCATCCCGCTGAGGCAACGCGACATGAGCCCACAGCTCACGCAGAGCGAGCTGAAGCGGAAGGTTGCACCTGGGCGAGGGGCGCCCCGCCCGGGCCGTCGTTCGACCCACACCAAGAGCCACGGGTAGAGCAGGACAACCTCGTCCTTGTCGTCGACAACCCCATCTCGAACACCACGCCACGGCTCATGGTTGCATTCCAGCAGAGCGGCCGCGTACAGATTCACGACATCCACTCGGCTCCCAAGGCTCGCTCACCTCGCGAGGTTCACGTGCCACTGGACGAGTTCCTTCAGCGTGAAGCGGGGATCGCCACCCTCGCGGTTCAGTTCGCCGCGGGGGATCAGTCGACCTGGAGCGACGCTGTCCAGGTTATTCATCGTGAACGCAGGTGGGAAATCTTGCCTCCGGATGTCGGCGCGACGGTCAGGGTATCGGAGCCAACCGAGGACGACAACGGGGAGCTTCCGTGGGATGGCCACACCCGCGCCTTCGAGTTCCCCGGGCGAACGCCTCAAGAGGTCATTCAGTCAGCGAGATGGGGAACACCACTGCAACCTTCTGAGGTCCTACCCGCAGTCCAGAGCCCTAGAGCGCTCACCACAGTTTGTTTTAAGCAAGTCGTGCTCCAGACGGGAGCAGGTGTGGGAGAGGATGTTTTCAGCGCGAATGTCGGCCAGTACCGCTCATCCAAGATGATGGTCCACATGCCAGGCTACTACTTTGGCATACTCGACGCCAACGGGTGCACATCGCCACTGGATCTCCCTGGCGGCGACATTTCAATCACCGCATTCCCGTTCTACGTAACCAATTCACGAGTCGCGTTCGTCGAGACATGGCAGGAGCCGTCTCCCAATTGGCCCCTCATTTTCACCGCGAACATCCCCGCCGGAGGAACATACGAACTCCTGTTCTGGCCGATCTCACGCCAACCGGAGTTTAATATTGGATTATTCGCGATCACTGGATTACAGCGATGGCCTGGACCCAACTCCGGTGAGTATCATTTCCTGGCCAGAGCTCCTGAAGACAAGAACGCAGGTGGCTCCATTCATATCAAGAGCCACTTGGACAAGACCCTCGTCGGCCACGAGCTCGGTCACGCCTTCTTCAGCCGCAACACCTCAGTCAGCTTTGCTGCGAGCGATTACAGTATCGCGGACGCTTGGCCATGCAATGCGGGAGGCGTTGGCGGTCATGACATCGACAGTACGGAATATGCCCAATCCACGTTCACCGAAGCAGTCGCGACGTACTATGCAGCTGTCTCATGGAACTACCGTGACCAGGACGGCGACTGCTGGCTGTACCACCCAGGGTACCCAACAGGCGTCAACTGCGACGGCGGTCAAACGGCCCTACCGTTGGCGTTCATGAAGAACAAGTGCTCCCCATGGACAGGGAGAGGCGTCGAGATCGACTGGCTCAGGGCGCTCTGGAACATCCGCACCAGCGGGGCCAAGACCAGCGACAACAGCCTGTTGAATTGGATTGACGCAGCACCGAATGCGTACACCCTGACAAACACCTACAGCAACCTTGACGCGGCAGCAAACACGATGGGCGGTGCCCTCAACACGAACTGGGATACCACCAAAGTCACGAACGGACTGAACCCATGACGCTCCAAACCGTGAAAATCTTTAGAGGGTGGGTGCTTGCGCTGAGCTGCCTCACGTTCGGCTGTGGCGGCTCCACTCATGAGGTGGCCCCCGATGCATCGGTTACCATACCTGACGGGGCGACAGACGCCGCAGATGGCTCGACTGAGGTCCCAGAGGCTTCGGTGGGGATGCCTGGCGACTGCGACGCCGCCGCGTTCTACGACCCCTATGATGTGGCCGAATCCGCCACGCCCACCAATTTGGTTGCCTGCTTTTCTGGCTCGAATGCCCTAGCTGTCCGAGTCGATCTTGTGGGGAGCCCCGTCACTGGGAGGCTCGACGAGCCCTGCGTCCCAGGGCTGCCTAGGCAAGGCGAATGTCGCGACCGATGCCGTTCGGAGGCCGACTGCGGACCAGGCGCACTGTGCACCGGAGTACAGTATGTCTATCGCACGGATAATAGAGTGCTTGCTGCTTCTCGCCATGGCAACGAATGCCTCGAAGCGCAATGCACGTCTCCCGCAGATTGTGGCGGCCGTGCCTGCGGGGTGAGCCGCTACTCATGTGGAGGAGTCCACGGCTTCTACTGCCGTACAGAAGAGGATGAGTGTCGCTCGGATGACGACTGCGGCGGCTTCCTTGTAGGTCATTGCAGCTACATCAAAGGGCGCTTTCGCTGTGAACAGTGGCCATCGAGCTGCAACTAAACCCTAGGTCACTCAGATGATGTGCCAAACCGTGAGGAGCCCCAGACGGAGTGTGCTTGCGCCGGGGCCTCTCGCGTTTCGCTAGTGGTGCCTCCATGGTATCAGTCACGACTCTCCTAAAGACAGTTAAAATGACACTCTAGAAGAACGACGCGTTCCACCGCGCCGGCAGCCACGCGGGTGACTTGGCCTCGAACCGGATGACCTCCGAGGTGAGGCTGGGGCCGAGGTAGAGGTGGGAGCCGTCGAACACGGCGCCGAAGAAGCCGACGCCGTGGGGCGCGACCGTGCTCACGTCGAACACGGACCATGAGGCCGCGTCGTCGAGCGCGCCCAGGGTGTCGAAGCGCGCCAAGCGGCCGTGGTACGCGGTGCCGTTGTAGAAGGGGATCAGGTAGACGTGGCGACCGTCGAACGCCGCGCCTTGGTAACCCGTGGCCTCCGCGTCGAGCGTGCTCACGTCGAACGTGGACCAGGCGGAGACCGCGCTGAAGTCAGCCTGGGTGTCGAAGCGCGCGATGCGCCCGTGGCGAGCCTCATGGCGATGGGGCGCGAAGTAGAGGTAGCGGCCATCGAACGCCGTGCCTTGGTAACCCCGCGCGTCGGCGTGCACGCTCGTCAGATCGAACGTCGACCATGACGAGGCCGCGCTGAAGTCAGCCTGGGTGTCGAAGCGCGCCACCAGCCCGTGGTAGGCGCCATGGAAGTAGGGCGCGAAGTACACGTAGCGACCATCGAAGCTCGTCCCCTCGAAGCCGCGCGCGTCTGGGTTCACGGTCGTCAGATCGAACGTGGACCATGACGAGGTCGCGATCAAGTCAGCTCGAGTGTCGAAGCGGAGCACCCGCCCATGTGATGATCCGTTGTTGCGCGGCGACAGGTACAAGTAGCGACCATCGAAGCTCGCGCCGCTGAAGCCCTTCGCGTCCTCGTGGACACCCTCCAAGTCGAACGCCTGCCAGGAGCTCGCTTGGTCGAACGGCGCGCGCGTGTCGTAGCGCGTGATGGTGCCCCGCGGCTCGCTGCCGCGCGCCGGGATCAAGTAGAGGTAGGTCCCGTCGAACGCCGCGTTCTGGAAGCCAACGGCCGCCGGATCGAGGGTGGCTACGTCGAACGTGGACCACGCCTCAGCCGCGTCGAAGCTCGCCCCGGTGTCGTACCGGAGGACCAGGCCATGGTTCTCGTCTCGGGTGTGCGGGACGAAGTACACGTGGCGCCCATCGAACCCGGCGCCGCGATAGCCGATGACCTCGGGGCCGAGCGCGCCCAGCTCGAAGACGCTGAAGCCCGCCGCCTCGAGCGGCGCATAGGTGGTGACGGGTGTGGTGCAGCCGCTGGTGATGAGCGTGCAGGTGGGTGAGCAGGCGAGCGAGCCAACCCAACCTTCGGCGACTTCGGTCGCGCAGGTCGCTCCCCCGAAGTCGCTGCCATCGCAGTCCTCGTCAGTGTCACGCACTTCATCGCCGCAGCCTTCGACGGGCGCGGCGTCCGCGTCGGCGCCGCTGTCCTGCGGTGGGCTGGCGTCACCACCTGCGTCTGGCCCGCCGATGCTGCCCTTCGAGGAGTCCGAGCTGCAGGCCACTACGCTGAGGAGCGCGGCGATCAGGGTGGTGGACAGGGGCACCTGGCTGACACAGCGAAGGCGGCGAACGCGCGGTGCGCCAGCGGACAGCTCGCGAACACGGGAGGATGACTCGGACATGGGCTACCTTTCAGGTGACGAGGGCAGCGGCGTCAAGCGCCACGCCGAGCCCCCGGCTGCGCCCGTCATACGTCGGGTGGTGTCAAAGTCTTCTCCACGTCGAAACCGCCTGACGGCGACGCGATCCGCACGTCGTCCGGCCCACGGGTCGCTCGAGCGCCTCGCCCAGGACGACCAACGGCTCACCGTTCGCCGCCCTCGATCAGAGCTCGAGCGGCGCATGCCTCACTCTAGTCGAGCGCCTCCGCCACCTTGACCGTCTTCCCCACCACCTCCGAGACCACCATTCCCTTGACGACCTCACCCGCGACGACCAGCGCCGCCGGTCCCCCCACCGGAGCCAGGAAGCCGCTCGCCGCCGCCGAGACCACCTCCATCGAGATGGCTTGGGCCATGTCGTAGAACACACCTTCATCTTCTGCGCACTCATTGAACAAATCGACGTAGTGGTTGATGGCTTCAGGGGCTGCCTTGGCTGCCTCCCTCACGGCCAGCGCGTGCACGCTCATCTCGTCCGGGTCGATGGGAGCGCGGCTGAGCAGCTTTTGGTACGCCTCAATCGCCCGCGTGTAGCGATCGATGGCCGTCACCGCGGCGGCGTACGCGCTACGCGCTGCCTCCAGCCGCGCCGAGTGCATCCCGCGGCCCATCTCATACGTCCCCTGGAACTGCTTCCACAGGCTCTTGGCTGGCGCGAGGTTGCCATCCAGCGCGTGCCCCAGTGCCCCTGGCAGCTGAGCTGGCATCACCAGGTGCGACCCGACGGCCATCCCCACCTCCAGCCCACGGGAGAGCTTCGGAAGCACCGCGAAGTGACGTGCCAGGCTCTCCTTGATCCCGACCACTGCGGCGTGCTCCGCCTTCAAGATCTTCATCACCGCCGCGACCTGAGTTGGTATCGCGGGCATAGCTTTAGCCATCGGCGTCGCGCGGCTCGCGCTGCGCGCCGTGAGCACCTCGTTGATGGCCGCTTGCAGCGGCTTAGTCTTCACGAGCTCGGTCACCCGCTGGAGCTGAGCGCCCTTGAGACCATTCAGTTGGTTCGCTAGCCTGACGCCCGCGTTGTAGAGGCTGGCTCCGCTTTGCCCCACCGTCGCCTGCTGCACCAAGGCGCGCACTCCGGGCGGCATGTGCTTCAGGTGCATGTCCTCCAAGAAGCGACCACCCAACGATGGGTTGGACTTCAGCGCGGCTTGAACGAACTGCTGCGTCGCCTTCAAGCGAACCGACGCCGCGCTGCCGCTATGACTGGCCAACGCGCTGGCGATCCGCTGCACGTCGACGCCCGCATCCGGGTAGCGACCCTGAAGTCCCGTTAGGGTCGCTGACGTAGTCCTGCGGCTCGAGCTCTGCTGAGCGAGCAGCGCGGCCCCGCGAGGAGCGTCCGCCTCCTCCGCGCCGCTCGGCTTGGAGCCGGGTTTGGCGGCGCCCGCCTTGGTAGCGCCCTGCGGCGCGCTCGTTGCCTCGGGGTTGTCTTCAAAACGGCGCGCGGCGCCTCCGGTGATGGGCTGCATGGGGCCATGGTCGGAGGACGCGCCGGCGAGTTGCTTGGAAGATGCTCCAGCGCGCAGCCGCGCGATGACTACCCGTCCAACCCCCAAAAACTCAAGCGCTCATCGCTGAAGGCGCGCGGCGAACGCTACGCGTAGGTCGCCCACAAGAGGAGCCCCTGCCCTGCGAGCTCCGCGTTGTCGTCGATGCGCACGCCTGCCCCGTCGTCCTCTGAACAGGTGGTGACGAGCGGCTCGCCCTCGACGCTACCATCCTCCCACGTTGCATCTGCAGGGAAGATACTGGCAACTGTCCACCCTGCGGACGCCAAGAACACACCGGCTTCGTCGTCGAGCGCACCGCCGTGCTCCTCCACCAGCTCCCACAACTCAGTCGGGATGCGCTCGAGCGCGCTCGCGGAGAGGGCCTCGTGCGCGAGAACAGCAGGCTCCCGGTTACCACCCTCGCCATCCATCCAGGCGGTGACCAGCCCGATCACCACAGATCCATAGTCCGTCTGGTCCGCCTCGGCGTCTTCCCCCGACTCCCCCATGTACACCGCCGCGAGCGGGAGGCCCGTCGATACCGCCAAATCAGCCACGGCCTGCCGAAGCGCGCGCACCACCCCCACCGTGAAATCGCCCTGCAGGCGGCGCCCCGCGATCACCACCGCGTAGTTGTTCCCATCTAGGAACACTGGGGGCCCACCCGCGTCACCGCCCGGCGCGGCGCTGGGCGCTGTCCCCGAGATCCGCGTCACCTCGGCGACCACGAAGTCCACGATGGAACCGGCCAGCTTGGTAACGCCCTGCTCCGTCACCTGATACACACAGGCCTCATCGCTCGTCGGCGAAACCACCAGCACGTCCCCCGCCGGCGGCCGCAGGCTGATCGCCTTACCCTGCGCGAGCACCTCACGCTCCGCGTCCGACGCCGCCCGCTTCGTCAGCTCAGCTGCCTTAGGCAGCGCGGCGGCTTTGACGACCTGCCCCGCCACGGGGACGCCCTGCTCCTGGCACGAGAAGGCCTCCAGCCAAGACCCGCTGAAGGCCGGGAAGGACTCCCGCATCAGCTCCCAATCCAGATCGGCCATGACGCGCTGGAGGTGCTTGAGTGGGCCATCTTTAGCCTTCGATTTGGGGGCATCGAAGCCATACTCAATGGCCCCGTAGAGGTGCTCGAACGCCTGATTGATCGCTTGATGTGAGCTCATGTCAGTGCTTATTACTAAAAGGGCAGGGCTTCATACACCCCGAAACTTGGGCCACTGTTCGTATCTGCCGTCATCCACGGCGTCAAGGGCGCCTCTCGACGTTCACGCTGCATCAGCTGACGCGCCACCTCTTGGAGCGCGACAAAGCGACGCAGGGTAACCCTCTTCGAGGCATCTACCGAATGGGGCATCCCGGCGCGACCGGCCAGCCGATGGGAGCGTCTGCTCGTGTCGTGCCCACGTCACCCACACTTGGATGACGAGCGAGGGCAGGGGGGGGTTGGACGGGTAGTCATCGCTCAGCAGCGCGAGGCAGAGCACCTCGCGTGCTATTTCGTCAGTCCATCTGAGATCAAAGTGTCGGCTCATCTGACCGTACACCTCCAAGGCAATTAGCCCAGCCAGCACACGCCGCCGACAGGCAAGAGACCGCTCGGGCAACGCTGGGTGCACTGACCGCTCAGCGGATCATGGGGGTGAGACAGCGCCGCGATCAGCGCGCGGCGATGAGGAGCTGATCGCGATCGCGTCGACGCGCCACCCTGTAACGCCGTGATCGACCTCGAGCTGGTGCACCTCAGCTCCCTCTGCGCCGGTCACAACTGCGCCCCCGACCTCGCGCCGCCCTACCCACCGCCGCTCGTCGCGACCCGCTGAGAGCCACTCACGTCCTGACAAAGCGTCTCAGCGCACTACCCGGCGCATTCATCAGCTAACCTGACAAGGCGCCTCAGCGCACCGCCACACGTCTTCATCAGCTCCCCTGACGCCACGTCGTGCGGCGCTCCAACGCCTCCACGCGCCTTCGTCAGCTCTCCTGACGCCTCGTCGCGCGGCGCCCCCCTCACCCCACGCTGACAGCGCGCTTCTTCACCAAGTCCTCCGGCGCCACCAGCCAAGGCGGCTCGGGCACCGTATCCAGCTCGTAGAAGCCGCCGCAGAACACCGCGCGTGAGCACGGCTCGCACTCGGGCTTCCGCACGCGGCGCTCCGCGAGGTAAGCCGCGAGGTTCACGTCCTCGTTGTTCACGAAGATCATGTGCCGCGCGAGCTTCAAGAGGTCCCCCTCCAGGTGCTCCTCGTAGCCCTTCATGTAGCAAAACGGGAGGTTGATGATCTGCACCTTCAGGCGCCCGCGCCAACGGTCGATCACCCCGCGCGTCACCTCCGCGGCGTACTCGGTGTCCGGCGCGATCATGCGCGTGGCGCGGCCGAACGGCGTGAGGAACTGGATGTTGATCCAGCGGAGCCCCAAGTCCCACGTGAGCTGCGCCAGCTCCTCGAGCCTCACCGTGTTGCTCTTCGTCAGGGTGACGTTCATGCCCAGCTCCACCCCCTCCGGAGCGAACTTCACGCAGTTGCGGATCCCCTGAGTGGTCTGCTCGAAGGCCTCCGCCACCCCCACCTGCTGCGCGTGAGAGCGCGCGTCCGGCCCGTGCACGGAGAACAAGAGCGTGGTCAGCCCCGAGCGCACGAGCTTCCGCGCGAACGGCTCATAGTAAGCCAGCCGCCCATTCGTCGTGACGTTGATGCGCTCGTAGCCGATCTGGCGCGCGTAACGCACGGTGCCGATCAAATCCGGGTGGAGCGTGGGCTCGCCGCCGTCGAAGTCCACCATCGTCACGCCGCGCGCGCGGTACTCCCGGAGGTGCTCACGCTGGCTCTCCGTGTGGCCGTGAAACTGCGTGCGCGTGCCCACCGCGCAAAAGGTGCAGTGGTTGTTGCAGGCGTAGGTCAGGTTCATGATGACCTTCTCCGGCCCGCTGGAGGCGTTGAGCCGCCGATCCACCGTCCACGCGAAGTCCGAGAGCACCTCACGCGCTACGCCGCGCGCCGCGCCTTCGTCAGGTGGAATGAGCACTGGGTAGAGCCGCAGCCTATCCCAGCGGTCCATCGCCAACGCCAGGCGCTGATTGATCGCCTCCGCGCTGTCCCCCGGCGCGCCGACGGGCAGCTCCACCTCGAGCGCCACCCCCGCGCGCTTCGCGGCCTCCGCCGCAGCCTCGAATTCTGATGACTCCCTGACGATGGGCGCCAAGCGAAGCGGCGCGAACGAAGCGCGAAACCCGATCCGGAGCGGAGCGCCAGTGCCCTGTCCCGCAACGTCGTTCCCGACTGGTTTTTTGGGGGTTTGGCAGTGCGCTCCAGCCACCTGCGCCAGTCCCCGGGAGGGGCCCTGTGCGCGCTCTGAAGCCAAGCCCCCCGAAGGGAACTGCGCGGCGGTGAGCGCCTCTGACGATACCCCGCCCGGCAGCTCGAACCACAGCTCACCCTGCTGCTCGCGCGTCAGCGACACCCACTCCTCACGCGCCTGCTCGAAGCGCCTGAGCCAAGCATCGAGCTCCGAGGCCGACCAGCACCGCGAGTCGTCCGTCACCCAGAGCCTGAGCGCGCCTTGGTAGCGCCGCGCGAGGTCAGCCAGGCTCACCCCAACCCCCCCTGCCCGAACTGGCAAGGTGAGCCCTGGGAACCCAACGATGCTTCCGCGCGGCACCGGACCGCGATCGAAGCCCGCGCCGTAGCGAAGCCCCGCGGACACCTCGGCCTCCTCCACCAAGAGCTGCGCCAACTGCGCAGACACGGCCTGATAGCGCGTGATATCGACGGCCTCCCACGCGGGCTCCGCGGTGTCAGCATCACTGACTTGCTCACCCTTGGTGGAGGTAGGCGCCGCGTCATCAGTGTCACTGACTTGCCCGGTGACTTGACCGGCCTCCGAGGAGGCGTACCAACGCCGCGCTTCCGCCCAACCCAACGCCACTCGCCGAGCCTCCGGGTAACACGCCTCGAGCGCTGTCCGCGACGCCTGCGCCTGAGCTGCCTCGAGGCCCCCAGCGCCCGTCACCAAGAGCCACGGCGCGGCCCCCCGCGCGACCAGGCCAGCCAACAGCTGCGCCACCTCCGGCCTGCGCTCCCCCGCGAGCGCCGCCGTCAGCACACCGTACGCCACACTGACGACCACCTGGCCGCTGGGCAGCTCCGCCAAGAGCTCCTCCGCCAAGCACCCCAGGCTGAGGCCCGCGGCGTCACGCGTGACCCGACTGCCGGGCTGCGCCAACGCGTGCCGCAGCAGCGTGAGCTCACCGCGCGCGCGGAGCCAACCGGCGAGCTCGAGCGCCTCCAGATCACCGAAACCGCCCCGACCCCCCACGCCCTGGAGCGCCGACCGCGCGGGCAGCGTCGTGGGGGCGATCAGGATCACGGAGCCCATGAGCCGCAACTATCCCCCAAAAAGCCGCGTGATGCGAGCGCTCAATAGCCTTCACGAAGCGCGCTCGAGCCTTCACGAAGCGGCATCCTTCGCCTACCGCTTCGCGGCCTTCGCCTACCGCTTCGCGGCCTTCGCCTACCGCTTCGCGCCTTTGCCTACCGCTTCACGCACCGCCTCCCAGCTGGGCCTCCCTGAACGGATCGCCGCTCGCGTGATACGCTTGGCGGGTGAGCCTCGCCGATGCCCAGGGCCGTGCCGCCGCCCCCCAGAGCGCAGCGCCGCTCGCGCCGTGCGCGCGGGAGGACGCAGGGGCCGAGATGACCCGGGGTGGCGAGCTCGAGGAGCGGATTGAGCAGCGCATCGCCACGCGCGACGAGCGAGTGCACATCCTCACCGGCGCCATCTGCAACAACAACTGCGTCTTCTGCATGGAGGAGGACCGCGACGGGCGCTACGAGACGAACAGTAAAACTGACGATGCCCTGGTGCGCTTCATCCTGGAGCAGAAGCAGGGCGCGGAGGAGGTCTGCTTCACCTCCGGGGAGCCCACCACCAACCCGCGGCTCCCCCACTGGGTGAAGTGGGCGAAGGAGGCGGGGGTGCGCCGCGTCAGCGTGATGACCAACGGGCGCGCGCTGTCTTACGAGAAGTACGCGCGGGCGCTGATCGCCGCGGGGATGAACCGCTTCTACATCAGCATCCACGGGCACACGAAGCGCCTGCACGAGGGCCTCACGCGCACGCCGGAGAGCTTCGAGCAGACGCTGGCGGGGCTGGACGTGGTGGCCAAGTACGCGCGCTATGGCGTGGAGCTCCACACCAGCACCGTGCTCACGCGGCGCAACCTACCATTCCTTGCGGAAATTTATGAGTTCTTGCGCGCGCACGGGGTAGACCAAGTGGTGTTCAACGTGATGCAGGCGAACGGCCGCGCGGACACCTACTTCGAGCATATTTTCCCGACGTACACCGAGACGGCGGGGCACATGGCGCGCTTCCTCGAGGCGGCTTCGCTGCGCGAGGAGCGCGTCCAGGCTTTCCTGGTGGATATCCCGCTGTGCACCACCACGACACTGCCCGATTTCAACCGCGGCTACGTGGAGTCCTACGTGCACTTCGAGCCAGCGGTGAACGGAGAGGGGCTCATCCCAGCGGAGACGCTGCTGCGCCGCAAAACGGAGCTCGATGGACGCGAGCTGGTGGCCATCGCGCGCTCGGATTTGGATGGCGCGGAGCGCTCGAAGCGCGAGGAGTGCAAGCAGTGTCGCTATGACGCGCAGTGCGAGGGGGTGTGGAACAACTACCTGCGCCGGCACGGCTGGGACGAGTTCATCCCGGTGAGCTAGCGGAGACTCGTGGCGACGGCGCGGCTCAAGTGGCTCGAGATCAGCGCGGATTACCGCTGCAACAATCGCTGCCTCGGCTGCTTCAGCCTGGGGGACTCCGCCGCGAGCATGACGGGGGAAGAGCAGCTCCGCGCGCTCCTGAGCGCCAGGCAGCGAGGGGCGGACAGCCTGTGGCTCGGCGGGGGTGAGCCCACCTTACGATCTGATCTATTGGGGGTCGTGCGCGCCGCGCGGCGCCTTCAGTACCGCCGCATCCTGCTCCAGACGAACGGCATGCGCCTCGCCTACCCCGCCTTCGCGCGGCAGCTGTTCGAAGCGGGGGTGAACACGGTGAGCTTCTCCATCAAGGGCGCCAGCGCCGCGACCCACGACGCGCTCGCTCAGACGCCCGGCTGCCACGAGCTGATGCTCCGCGCCTTCGAGGCCTGCCGCGAGCACGGGGTGCGCATCGAGGCAGATTTGCTCATTTACCGGCGCAACACCGCGGAGCTGCCCGCCATGGTGAAGCGCTACGCAGAGCTTGGCGCCGAGCACTTCAAGGTGTGGCTGTTCACGGCGGCGGCGAGCGGCCAAGGGGGAGAAGCGCTCCGCCACGAGGTGCCCCAAATCCGCGAGGTGATGCCGCAGATCATGGCCGCGATGGACCTCGGCTTGGGCCCACGGGAGGGCTTCATCACCTCGCTCCACACGCCGCCCTGCACCATCCCCGAAGGCTACGAGGGCTGCCGTTTCCACGCGGCATCGCTCGGCCTCTTGGTAGCGAACCCCGGGGGTCACCAGTTCATGCTGGAGGACTCCGCCATCGAGGGCGGCGTCTACCTAGAGCGCTGCGAGCGCTGCGCCCTGCGGAGCCGCTGCGGAGGGATCCGCGCGGAGTACCTGACGCTGTTCGGCGACGAGGAGTTTCAGCCTATTTTGGCGGACGCGTAAAACGCGAAGGGGCAGGCACACGGCGCCTGCACAGTGCGGTGCCGTCTAACCCCCAAAACCCCTACGGCAAGATGCGGTCGGGGTTACCCAGGAACTCGAAGTGCATGGTGTCTTCGAGCTTGTCGCGGCCTAGCCAGTAGAAGCCGTATTTCTCGAAGGAGTCGATCCAGCAGCGGGTGAGGGCGGTGCGCTCGTAGACGGAGGCGCTCTTCTTTTTGCAGAGCGGGTGGTTCGGCCAAGGGTCCACGCAGCCGCAGCAGGGGTTACGGCCGCTGTCGATGTCGATGGCGATGCCGAACAGGTGGTTCGAGATTTCACCGCCGCGGTAGGTGTTGCCCACGCGGAGGCCGCCGATGCCGTTGGCTTTGTACTTGTCCTTCTCGTGCTTCGAGCACTGCTGCTTGATGCGGTTCTCCACGCAGATGAGCGCGGGCTCCACCCGCTCGTGGATCTGGATGGGGAGCCCCATGAAGCGCGCGCTCACGACTTGCTCGCCGACGGTGCCGGCGCTGTAAGCGTCCAGGTTGAAGCCGGGCAGGATGCCATACTTTTCCGCGCGGTATTTCACGGCGCGCTGGTGCGCCGCCGGCTGCAGCTGGCCGTTCTTCAGGAAGTTGCCGCGGACGAGGAAGGACTGCGGCGCTTGGAAGCGGCAGCCGCGGTACTTCTTGGCGTTCTTCCAGTCCTTCAAGCGCTTCTGGTACTTGGCGCGCTCGGCTTCGAACTTCTTGCGCTTCTCCGGATCCACCTTGCGCCGTGGCTGCGGCTTGGGCGCCTCCTTGGGCGCGCTCTTGTCCTCGGCCTCGTCGTGGTGATGATCGGCGCTGGCCTCCTGGGCAGGCGGATCGGCCGACTCGTTCGCCGCGCGCGCGATGGCCACTGTGCTCGCGAGGGCGAGGGCGGTGACCGCGATGACGGAGAGGGGGCTCGGCAGCTTCATGACGGCGTCAGCCCACCGGCTTAGCTCATGCGACCGCGGCTTGCCGCATTTGTTGGCCAAGTGGGGGATCCTCGCGGATGGTCGTGGCACCGTCGCCCGGCGCGGGTCACGATCCTTCGTGGTTTACGCCGCGCGCCGTGAGCTGCGCGGCCCTGAGACGCAACGTGGAAAACACGAGTTATTTCGAGCAGTTAGGCGGCGAGGCCGGGCTCCGCGCGGTGATCGACCGCTTCATCGACCGCGTGTTCGACGACGTGATGATCGGCTTCTTCTTCGCGCGCGCGAGCCGCGCTCGGGTGAAGGAGAAGGAGTATGAGCTGGCCGCGCGACACCTCGGCGCAGACATCCCTTACACCGGGCGCCCGCTGGATGAGGCGCATGGCCGTCACCCGATCATGGGCGGGCAGTTCATGCGGCGCCTCAAGATCCTCGAGGAGGTGCTGATCGAGGCCGGCGCGCCGGAGGCGGTGCGGCGACACTGGCTGGCGCACGATGAGAGTCAGCGCCACCTGGTGACGCGCGACGCTGGCGGGCGTTGCGATCCGAATGTGGCCGCGGCGCGCGCGCGGGCAGCGCGCGAGGGGAAGCTATCGTGAGATATACTGACTTAAACCACCGCTCCACCTGGAGCCGGCTGTCGCGACTGCCGCTCTCGCTGCTCTTGATCACGCCCGTGGCCTGCGCGACCGCGGGGAGCGCTTGGATGGAAGAGCCGCTCATCCCTGGGGATGGCGACCTGAGCGGCGCGCCGCCCGAGCCTCATCAGAGCACTCCTTCGCCGCCGCCGCGCGGCGTCAGCGCGCGCACCTTGGGCGCGCCCGAGCAGCGTCAACCGGGGGACCCGGTGGATGTGTCCAAGCTCGAAGGGCGCGTGCTCGGCACCTTCCGCAACACCTACTACGACTTCCCCAGTGAGGCTGACTACAAGGGGGACGCGGTGGCGCTGAAGGACGCTCAGTGTCGCACCATCGCGAACGTGCCCAAGGAGTTTCACGATCGGGTGTGCGTGCAAGGCAGCGGCACCCTGCTCAGCGGCCAAACCGTGAGCTTCAATCGCCGCGACTGTGAGTGTGCCTCCGTGTGCCCGCGCACGAACCAGAAGATCTGCTTCGACGCGCTGAGCTCCCAAGAATTTCCGTGGGGAAGAGGCGCGACCGGCGGCCCCATCAGCCCGCTGCTCACCATCGCCGCGGACACCTCCGTGCTGCCGTTCGGTACCAGCGTTTATGTGCCAGAGTACGAGGGCATGCCCGTCGACGAACAAGGCACGCGCCACGACGGCTGCTTCTTGGTGCAAGATCGCGGCTCCCAAGTGAAGGGCAAGCACATCGACGTGTTCACCGGGCAAGAGGCGGTGACGCGCGAGTGGAACTCGCTTGTGCCAAGCAACCAAGGCGTGACGGTGGTGCTCGACAGCCCCAAGTGCCAGCGAGCCGCGGTGCCAGTGCTGCCCGCACCCGAGCGCCGCGATCGGCGCGGTGACTGAACTGCCTAGGAAGGCGCGCTCGCGAGGAGCTCCATGGTGATGCCTCGCGCGCCCAAGGCGCGCTCCAGCGCCATGAGCTGTGATTGCGACAGGTGCTGGCCCGTGACTCGAAACCCTCGGCCATCGGTGTTACGCACTTGAATGACGCCCACGGTGAAATAGGATGATCTGCCGTCGCTGCTGCGACGTGACTCGCGCCAGTGGCGCACGGTAGCCAGCCGCGCGATGGGGATCGACGTCAACACCACGTAGGGGCCGAAGAGCCGCGTCCTCTTGGTGTAGTACATGCCCTCGGTGGTGAGCAGCAGCCTCCAACCGTAGCCCAGGAACAGCGCGACGAGGAGGGCGGCTGCGGCGCTGACGACCACGGCGACGACCGTGCCCTCGGTCGACCCGTACGCAAAGAACCAAAGCGCAGCGACAAGAGCCACTGAGACACCGACGACGATGAATCGCACCCGGCGGTCGTCCACTGTGGCGGCCACTTCGCCGCACACCTGCTCGGGCTCAGTGTCCAACATCATGCGCGATTTATCCACCCCTCGAGAGCGCGTCAAAGCGCGGGCCCGCGCGGCAGCCGCCAGCGACTGCCGCTCAGCGCAAGGATACCCATAGCGCGGAGCGACTGGGGTGCGCCACGACCGCGCCGCAGAGGTAGATTGTTTTCTTGGGAGGGGTTGGACGGCACCACGGTGTGAAGCGCTGGGTGTTCGCGCCTTTGCGCTGGCTAGGAGCGCCCGCCGTGAGCGCACCGCCTCGTAGAGCCGGTGTGACGGCGACCAAGGGCTCAGACGTGCTGGAGGACCCTCACCTCGATCAGCGCGCGCAGGTGGTCGCTCAGGCTCTTCGGCACCGGGCCGCCATGGATGAGGACGCCGGCCTCCATGTTCTTCTCGAGGGCGTGGCCGGTGAGGTTCGCGCTGGTGATGAACGCGCGCGTGCCGTCCACCACCGCCACCTTCGCGTGGACCTTGCCGTCGATGAAGGGCTCGGGCTTGTCCTTCCAAGTGAAGAGCTCGGCTGAAGGGACGTGGGACCGCACGATGGCAGCCGGATCGTAGTTCAGGCTGCCACCGTGACTCATGGATGCCTCGAGCAGGATCCGCAGGAGCACACCGCGATTCGCAGCCTCATTGAGGGCCGTGACGACGCTCGACACATCATAGGCAACGAAACTGACTAAAAAGATGTCCCTCATCGCGCTGGCGATGAGATCGAGCAGCACCTGCTCGGTGCGTCGTGTGGGGACGAAGCGCGTGGTCGGACCGGTCCACACTAGCTCGACGCTCAGCTCACGTTCCACACGAAGCCGGGCTTCCGCCGCACCGAGGAGCATGCCCGCGACCTCATCACCGCTGACCTGCACCTGTCCCCAGGCTATGACGACGCGCGTGACGGCCGCGCGTGCGGCAGGCGTATCAGCCAGAGTATTCGCGTTCGGAGCAGCGCTGGGGCTCGTGAGTCCACGCAGCGCCGACGCGACGACACGCACTCTCGCTGGGGAGACGAGCGCTACCAGGTCGACGACCGCATCGAGGAGCGTCTGCATCAACGCTCCGCAAAGAAGGCTGCATCACTGACTTGCAGCGTGGGGATGACGAGCGCGCGGTCGAGGTAGCGATTGCCGCACTCGCAGGATGTCTCCGCGACGAACGAGCACGCGTGGCAGGAGGCGGCGTGCAGAGAGGAGTCCTTCCGTGGGTTGTGCTCCGCGCAGAGCGGATCGGACGCGCAGACCTTCGCGCGGTCGAGCGCCTGCCGCAGCAAACGCCCGAGGTTCTCGGGCTTACCGAGATCGACGAGGCCGCCGAGCGTGCCGTCGGCGTCGGCCGCTGCCGTGTAAATCAGGATACCTGCCTGCGCCTTCCCGCCTTCGGTGTCAGCGTAGACGCGCTCCCGAATGCTCGCCGCGTTATAGCCGCAGTCGAGCGCGAGCTCACGAATAAGCAAGTGCGCGACCGTGTGGAGCAAGGCGTAGCGGACGCCAGGGAAGCCGCCGTCGGGGTCGAGCCGACGGGGAGCACGCCAACCCCGATGCCCGCGGCGTAGCTCGGCTTCCTGGATGCGCACCCCTTCGGTCGACTCCCACCCTGCGATCGCATCCTCAGAAAACTGTAGGAAGATCCCCTCACCGTGGACCTGGGTGGCTGGCACCCAGCTCGGCGCTCCACGACCCATGGACGCCCGCGGCGCGCGCTCCGCAGGACCACCCTCGTTGGGTGACTCCACGCGCGTGAAGCCGAGCAGCGCGTTCACTTCACGCAGTCGCTCGAGGAGCAACACCCGGGACAGGTACCTCTCCAACCCCTTGGGGACGTCCACCCGCTTGCTCATGAAATGTGGGTAGTCAGTTGGAGGTACATCTGACGTGAGCACATCCCACTCGGGGCTCTTCAGGTCGGGCTCCTCGTCACCCACCGTTCCGCTACGATGAACCTGAATGGCCTCCCACACCTGATCGCCCGTGAAGGCGTCGATGCCAGGCAACTGAGCTGACTTCTTGAGCGTCTTCACGACGATGGCAGCTGCTTCGGAGCTCTCTACGTCCTCGAAGAACGCCCAGCCATCTGCGACGAGCTGCGCCAGCGGGCTCCCCGTCTGTGGGATGGCGAGCACCGAGAGCGTCACCGGGAACCACCCGTTCGTCGCGCCGAGCAGGATGGCGCGTGGCTCGTCGGCGCAGCCCTCTTCGAACTTGTTGAGGTGCGGGTGTCGCCCGCGGCAACCCGGCAAGTTGCGCCGTCCAGCCTGCCCGAAGGCTTGAGCCATGCTCTTGGCAGCGCCACACGAGTCGCAGCGCACCCACAGGTTCTCGGTTTGGAGTGAGGCTCCGCTCTCGAAGAAGCGCAGCGTGCCCCTGCAACCACTCGACCCTGCGTGGACGAACCAGTGCCAAGGGAAATCATCGAGGTGGCCCTGACGGCAAGCGAGTAGGAAGCGGGCAGGCACCGCGTCCGCATCACGCGGCTTCTGCTCACCACGTGAGCCGGTGCAACCCTTGTGGACGAAGCACGTCTTCTCGGGACGATAGCGATTCGCCTTCAGCTCGAAGAGGCCCGCATCGAACGGCGAGAGCAACCCGCACTTCACGCAGCGCATCCAGCGCGGGAATGGCTTCACCGGCACACCAACGAGCGCCTCGGCCGAGAATGGATCGATGACCTCACCTTCTGTCAGCGGCGGCATGCGCAGCGACTCGACCTGATCGCCGAGCACACGACGCACGTTCGTAAGCAGCCGCGCCTCTTGGATCGGCTGACAGCGGCCGATCTCCCAGCGGTCGATGCCCATGGTGACGACGGAGAGGTTCGGGAGATCGATCAGCGCCCCAGGCCCGAACGTCCACAAGAGCTGACTCGGGCGGACCTCGCCCACTGGAGTCCTACTCATGGCGACTCCTCCACATCGGTGGCTTCCCCCTCGACCGGCCTTGGGAGCCAGAGCGGGTCCTGGTTCGAACGGTCGTCCTCCATCACGAGGTTCACGCCAGGCTCCACTTCACGCATCGACATGGGCACGGTCCAAGTAGACCAGGGTCTCGCCCCCGGCGCTTCGAGCAGCCCGTAGGCCGTCGAACCCGCACCACGCCGCTGGTAGACGAGGGTACGACCAGGCACCGCCGCCTCCTTCACCCACTCATCGGCGCGACTCTTCAGCTCGGCTGTTGCCAGGTTCTTCTTTGCGGCGTCCTCCGTGACCTCCCAAGCGCGCTCGGTGATGGAATCGACAGTCGAGACCACCTCCGGGCGGCTGGGGCTGGTCAGCACACCCGCTCCAGCGTTCGGCGCCAACGGCTCGAAGCGGTTCCGCATCATCGCGAGCATCGCGCCGGTCAGGCCACGGTCCATCGCGCGAGGCGAGAACGGCGTGACCGACTGCGCCTCCACGTGTTGATAGAAGGTCGCGTGATAGTGCTCGAAGGTCTCGTAGTGCGAGAGATCGCGAGGCCGCGCCCAGGTGAGTACGGCTGCGACGAGACCGGGGAACGCGCGCCCGACGCGGCTCGTGGCCTGAATGTACTCGGCGGTCCCTTTGGGTTGTCCGTTCACGACCATGATGCCGAGACGGTTCACGTCCACGCCAACGGAGAGCATGTTCGTGGCGAGCACGACGTCGATGGGGCGAGGCACGCTCGGCCGCCCGCTACCCGTGCCAGATGGTGGCGCCAGCGTCGGCCGCACGAACTTACCCAGGTCGGGGTCGAAGCTGCCGTCGAAGGGGATCTCGAGTTGGTCCAGGTACTTCGGGATGTCCGCGTTACTCACACGAGAGGTGAGCTCGGCGATGATCTTGACGTTCCGCTGCTCGAGACCAGGGCGCTCGACAAGGCTCATTTTCACACGGAAAACACGTGTCTGGACGTCGTCTTCGGCCAGGCGCTTCATGCCGCCGAGCTCACGCAGTGAGTTGAAGTAGCCCACGAGCGTCATGTATGGATCGGCAATCTGACCGAAAGCGTCGAAGAGCCCTTGCGCCGCCGCGAGGAACGCGGTGTAGGTGCGGATGAGGACGGCGGGGCGTGAGCTGCCCGGGGAACAGATGCCCATATAGCGCCGCCCCGGTTTGCTCTCGACCGAGCGCTGCACCGAGAAGAAGTCGTCTTCGACGTCGAGGGCCTTGGGCGGGAAGATGGCGGGGCGTCGCATGAAGACGTTGCGCACCTGGTCGGCTGCGCGCCGCACCGTCGCCGTCGACGCCACCACCTTCGGGCGCACCTTCGTCTTCCCGATTCGCCACGAGCACAAGTCATCGACGGCGGTCTCGTAGAGGCCAACCATCGTGCCGAGCGGACCGCTGATGAGATGAAATTCGTCCTGGATGATGAGATCCGGCGGGCGCACGCCGGGCACCACCTTCACTTTTGCGGCAGGGTGAGGCTTCTTCGCGTTGTGACCGCCACCGCAGTCGTGACCCGGCCACAGGAGCCCGTGGCGCTCGCACTCCTCGCGCACGTTACCGAAGAGCGTCCGCACCTCGACGCGCCACGCCATCATCGCGAACTTGTCGACGGTGGCGATCATCATCGTCGGAGGTCGGTGGTAGATCTCCTCGTCGACGAGCTTCACCGGCAGACCCGGGTGGGCGTTGGTGCTCGACTTCGCCTTGCTGAACTCGCACTGCGAGAGTTTATCGCCGCAGTAGATGGCGGTGCGTCCAGCGGCCTTGTCGACCTCGATGTCGCGTCCTGGTTGAATCTCGGTTCCACACCAGGGGCAGCTCGTGAGCTGCGCAGGTGAGGCGATGCCGGCGCGGTTGCGGTCCCTGTCACGGATGGCCTCGATGGCCCCGTGAGAGGCTTCTGTGGTTCCTGGCGTGACCTTGTTCCCGACCCACAGGCCAAGCGTGAACGGCTCCGCGCCCCATTTGGTCACGTCGTTCTTGCGGATGATCTCCATCGCGCAGAGCAGCGTCGCCGCGCGCTGGAACTGTTGCAGCGTCAGCAGGCGCAGCGTGTAGCGCATGATGACGGTGAGCCCGCGTCCGCCGTCGAGGTCCTCGACGACGCCCTGCAAGCGGCGGACACCCATCGCGAAGGCCGCCACGCCCAAGTAGGCCTCGGTCTTGCCACCGCCCGTGGGGAACCAGAGCAGGTCAGCGAAGGCCTCCGCAGGGCTCGTGCGGTCGGGGTGCTTTGGGTCGGCGAGTGACGGGATGGACAAGAGCAAGAACGCGAGCTGGAACGGGCGCCATGAGCGATTCTTCGGTACATTAACCGAGTCGATCGTTAGCTCCTCGCCGCGTCGGCGCCGGAGCGCGTAGGTGCCTCGCACGCGCTGACGGGCCATGGCGCGGTTGGCGAAGCGAAACGCCTCCAGCGCCTTCGCGTCGGCGAGCAGCACCGAGAGGCCTGCGCGCAGACGCTCGAGCGTCATCGCGCAGCGATCGAGCGCTTCCTTCGCGGGAGCGTCATACCCCGTGATCTCCGCGCCGACGCGAGCGCGCTGTTCGTCGATCCACGTGGCGTAGTCGTCGACGAGCGTCTTCAGCGCCTCTTCGAGTTCGGCCTCGTCGAGGTCGGCGAGCGACAGCATGTCGAGCCATCCTCGCTCGACCATCTTCTGCATCGCAGGACGGTCGTCGGGATCGAGGCCGGGCGTCTCGGTGACGGGCACCTCGAAGCTCGGGATGACCTCCGTGCGCACCTCGGTTGCGCGCGTCGGATCGTCCTCGGCCGTCTCGGCATGAACGGCCACGCCATGACCCACCGCGAACTCGACCTTGCGCCGATAGATGAGGCTGAGGTGGTCACGTTCGGCGTCATCGACGACGACGTCATTGCTTGGACGCCGTAGGAACACAGGGCTCCCCGCCGCATCATCCGCACCCTTCACGCTCAGCTCAGGTTGAAACAGCCAAGCACTGTCGCGGTTCGTCTTGGGTTCAAGCTGCACGTTGACCAGGAAGAGCGTGACGAGACGCTCCCCTTGGATGTTGGTGCGAATTGCACCCTGAACCCGAACGTCGTCATGCTCACTGTCAGGCGCGAACGGCTCGATGGGGCCATCCTTGAGGGCGAGCGTGACGTGACCACCGCACGGCGTGCGGCGCCAGACCTTCACCTTGGTCTCGTGGACCTCGTTCGTCTCGCGGTTCTTGCTCCTCCTCGTGTACTCATGCTCGTCGTTCGGAACTCGGGAGTAGCTTCCCCAACGAGCCGTGACGTCGAGGGCCTTCACGCCAGGCCCGACGCAGAACGTGAGGCCCAAGCTTGAGGGCACGAGCGACTGATTGTTGGTGGTGTCGATCTCGTCGAGGGCGTCGTCCTCGGGTTCGACCCGCCCGCTCACGCGGTGAAACTCTGCACCAGGCTCGTGTGTGGGAGCCTTCCGCTCATCGACCGAATCATCCTCCTCATCGGCTCCCGCTGAGGGCTCGACCTCACTCGTCTCCGCTACATCGCGCGGCTGATATGGTGCCAGCTTGCCGACGAGGTAGCGGTCACGAACGCTCATGTCGATGACGAGCTCCTCGGGGCCGTTGGCCGGCCCGAGCAAATCGTCGCGCACCGCCAGCTCGAGCAGCTCCCGCACGTAGGCCGCGTCTTGGATGAGAGGGAGTTCGTCTGGATACCTGACACCATCGCGTGCGAGCATTGCCGAGAGGTCTTCGGGGCGTAGACGCGTGACGAGTCCCTGCGGCAGCGTGAGCCCCAGGTCGACGAGCGAGCCTGCCTTCTTCACGACGTGCAGCTTGTCGAGGTAGAGGGTCGTCGACTCAAGGCCCATGCGGATGCGGAGGATGCGACCCAGACGCTTCAGGGTTCCGCTTGAGTCCACGACGACGACCCAGTGGCCAGACGCGAGCGCACTGAAGCCAACGCGATCACCGTCGAGCCGAACGAGGAAGGGGCTAAGCGGCGTCGCCTCCTTGGTGAGCCATGCCTGCGTGGTCGTCATGGGGTGCCTCCGGAGCGCTTGATGCGTTCGCCAAGAGCGATGAGCCGATAGCGCTGCAAGCGGCTCCTTGGCTTGTCGGGAAGTGTCATCTCGATGAGACCTGCGGCCAGGGCCGGTTGGAGATGGTTGGCAGTGAAGTGATCGCGGAGCAGCCCACCACCTCTTGACGTTCGCTCCGACCTACTCCTCCATGAAGCACCCGGGCGAGGCTTGTGACATGCCCGGTGACATGTTCGGTGACATGGTGAGTCATTAGCGGAGGCGACCTGCGACCTACCGTGTACATAACGGTATCGAAAACCGATTCCGGAGGCGCATGATGCGCCCTTCTGACCTCGACGCCGTTCCATTCACCGCGGCGGTGGAGGTCGCCGAGAAACGGCTGGCTCGTCATATTGTTCCCCCTACGCGGGTTGTCTGCCTCTTTACGAGGTACGTCACAACGGCTGCACAGACCGCTGTTACTAGTTCGGCATCCTCGGCCGACGGTTCTCGGCCCTCCTGAAGATGCCGACCAACCTCGGATGCGTAGCCCCACGCCTTCTCGACTGCTGAATCCAAAGGTCGTGGAATCGCAAGGGTGGTTCTGTAGTTCTTCAGCAGTGCACCCAGCGTCTGCTTTGGGTCCCCGCTGATATCGCGTGCGACGCACTCGAGGGCCGCCATTGAGTGTTGGATAGCACCCGTTCGATCTGGCGTTGGCCGGCGCGACAGGTCGCGCAGCGCCTCTTCAATCTCACTCTGTGCAGCCGAGCGACCCGCGCGCTGGAGCACCTGGTGCGCAGACTTGACGGCATGCTCGAAGGGCTGATCGCCTCGGTAGACAATCAGTCCGTGTTCCATTTTCCAGCCAATCCCCTGCTCGTAGAGAACGTCGTTCAGCTTACTCTCAAAGCTGCCACCCCTGCCGGCCCGTGCGACCTCCACATAGAATGTTTCCGAGATATCGTAGACGCGATACCACGTGCAAGTGGTGATCCGGTCTTCCACCTCGCTCGCGACGTTGGGCTCAGACCAATTGCTTCCGTCGGGAAACACTCGTAGCGTGCGACAGATGATGGTCCGCTGTGCAGACGGCTCGGAGAGACCTTCCTCGGCCGCGATCTGCACGACAGCGTGTCTCAGTGCCTCGGGCGCCTCCTCACGCACTGTGATGGGTGCTACTTGGCCAGAGTACCCGTAGCGTCGGCTGAACGAAGTCATCGGATGTTCCTTCCCGTGTTGGCCTTGCCCGGTGACTTGAGGGGTGACGTGGGGCGAACATGTTCGGCGACGCGTGGGGCCGTTGGCGGGAAGACTGGTCCCGTGGCGCCTTCGTCGATGGACAGCGTCATCAGAGGGCTGCGCGATCTCGAAACGAGATGTCCGAGGTCATCATGGATCACCAAGGAAGTGCCCAGCAAGCGCGGTTCACACCCTGCTCGGCCCAGTACGGCGAATCCGCGAGCACAAAGGTGGTGACGGTCAGTTCCCATCTTCACGTTTCAGCGCGCCAGCCCCAACATTCACCATGGACAGTGCCTTCCCGTCATCGCTGTCATGTTTGGTAAACCCAGTGGTCTGCTGGCCGAATATGCTATCAGCCGCTTTGGCCAGAATGATGTCACGGTTTACAGCGTCGCCAGCCGCCTCAACGAGCGCGCGATAGGTGACAAGACTATTCTGGCGATGCTTATTGACAATGGCATTGTGGCGGTGAGCCATGTAGTTACGCGCTGCCAGGATGAGGAAATACGCCATGCTCGCGAACACGAGCATCTTCCCGATGCCGAACTGAAGGGCCTCAACGGAAGAACTTGGGGCGATCCACGGGAGCTTACTCCTAACTGCGGAAGAAACGCCTCGACTTTCGCGTAGTACACTGTATGCTCAACCTCGTGAAAAAGCGTGACGGTCGGAGCCTTGACCACGCGACGCTCGAAGAGCTGCGTCGGCTTGCGGTGGCGCGTGTGCTTGAGGGCGAATCGCAGTCGGACGTTGCACGCGCTCTGCAGATGGATCGGACAACTGTCGTGCGATGGATGATGGCGTACCGCGCTGGCGGTGAGGCCGCGCTCGTGGCGAAGCCTGTTCCGGGCCGCCCATCGACCCTGACGGACAAGCAGAAGGCGGAGCTGCGCACGATTATCCTCGGGAAGGATCCGAGGCAGCTCGGGTTCGGCATGGCGCTCTGGACGGTGCGGCTCGTCGCCCAGGTGATCGAGCGTGAGTTCGGCGTTGTGCTCCACGAGACCACGGTTTCGCGGATGCTGCACGCGATGGGGCTCGTACCGCGCAAGCCGGTCAAGCGTGCGTTCTCGCGCGACGACGACGAGTGCAATGCGTGGGCGGAGGAGGTTTTCCCGAAGATCGTCCGGCACGTGAAGCGGAAGCAGGCGACGCTGCTTTTCCTGGACGAGAGCGGTGTTCACGAGGACGCGCCGATCGGCACGACGTGGAGCGAGCGCGGCAAGCGCCCGGTGGTGCGCGTGAAGGGCACGCGCGGGCGCACGAACGTCATCTCGGCGATCGCGCCTCACGGACGCCTGTGGTTCCGCTGCTTTCAGAAGAACCTCAACTCGGCACTTTTCATCGAGTACCTGGACGCGCTCCTGCACGACCTGCGCGGTCACATCGTGCTCGTGATGGACAAGCATCCTGCGCACATCTCGGCGGCGACCCGGCGCCACATGAACGCGCGCTCGGACCGCCTCACCGTGCACTTCCTGCCTGGCTACGCACCTGACATGAACCCCGATGAGCACGTCTGGTCGTACCTCAAAGGCCTGTTTCGCTCCTCGCCGCTGATGCAGGATGAGAAGATCGGGCCAGTCGTCCAAGCGACCATGCAGGAGATCGCGAAGGACGCTCGACTCGTTCGCTCGTTCTTCGATCATCCCGAGGTCGCCTACGTAAAGACCGCGCTCAAATGGTGAACGGATGTCGATCCACAACCAACGCATTCAGGAGTATGGAGCACAAGTGTCGAAGAGGCGAAGAGCCCCAGGAAGATGGTGAGATTCCGCGTGCGAGCCAGCCAGACCGTTGCCTCCTTAGCGTGCGCCTCCGACTCTTCCTTGAAGTACAATGCCTGCTGAGAGACACCTTGCTCGGCAGCCACCTTTCGGATGGCATCAAGCGCCTGCTCTGCCTCGTCTTGGCGAGCCTTCAATTCTGCTTCGACCACCTTCGTGCGATCCTCGATAGACTGAATCGCCGCCCGCGCCTCGCGCTCCAGACGTGCAAAGTCAGTGTTCCGACGCACCGAATAGGCGATCGATGGCCAGAGCTGCTCAAAATAGTTGTCGTACCCATTAACAAGCTGAGAAATGAGGCCGTCGCGAGTCTGCTTAGGATTGGCGGACCCTGCTGTGAAGTTCAGAATCTGCTGAATTACGCTAAAAAGTGCATCCGCTTGCTGCTTGATATTCTCGCGGCGCTTCTGACTCATGCCCTCCAATACGTCAGGTGACACCTCGAGAAAAAGGGCAAGCGTCCTCCGAAGGGGCGGAATTCCGTCGGCGAAATTCAGCTCATCCCCCAAGCTATCGCGACGACCGATGCTGTCAGCATCAAATTTCTGGATACGCTCGAGTGACGCCCTGGCTTCCTCGACGTTCTGGTCCTGCTCAAGCGTCATGGGCCCGTCCTTCCTCCGGCATCGTCGTTCTCCACGAATACACTCTTCTGAAACTCAACATATTCATCGGAACACGGCCACACCGCAGCATCTGGAATCGACAACTTTCGGCCGAATCGCTCACAGTACAATTTTGCCACTTCTCCATACTCAGTCCGCGCGCGCCTTCTCCATAGAACTTGCTCGTTTGCCATGCTGATATCAATAAATTCACCATACCTCAACTCACGCCACTCCCCAACAAATGGCTCCACCAAGTGCCGATACCGCGCGTCGGCCACACTAAAACTCTCGCTCGCCCCATAAAGCTCAATGCCCAATCGGTGCACATCGTCCGCAAGGCGATCGCTCGAAACACAGCACTTCATCAGGTACACTACACCCTGCACATCAACACTACAATTGACCGGTCCAGCCTTGACCCGTTCAAGTGCCGCACTAAGGTGCGCGCCAATATCCGGTGATAAGAAAGTTGCGTAACACCAGCGCCCCAGATCATCGCCTATCCATCCACTGATCGCAACTTGCGCATCAACACCCAAGGCCTGGAATACTCCGTGCGTCTCGGCACAGAACACAACAAGCATATGAAGCAGATGCGAGTTCGCCGATATACGCGAGTAGTAGCCCTGCTCTGCATGAATCAATGCTGGGGGGCGCTGCGAGATACGCTCGCCCACCACTGATAGCGCCATAAAGTTGATACCTCGATTTATGTCGCAATCATCATTTTCTGTTAGAAACACAAGCTTCCAGAGACTGCGAAAGAGCCGCTCCAGGTGGGTCGATGACATGTGCTTGAGGAATCTTGACCTCAGAAACTGCGCAACGTCGTCCTTCGTCCTCAGAAATGTCGAGTATCCTGCAAGATCCTCAAGCACACGAATGTCAAGCGATGACGTGGCAGTTGCTGGCACCGTGAGTAGCTTCTCAAGCACGAGTCTCAGCTTCGCACGGACCTCATCACGGCTGGGCGTCGCGAGTTCGCCGGCAGCGCTGATCACGGGGTGGGCCGCAAGATGCCGCTGGTGCTGCAGGTTCTTCAAGAGGTCGCGCGTCGGAATGTCGATCCACCCCACGCGCGCCTGGGCTACCTCGACGAGACGCGTCTCCCACTCGGATGACTTAGGATTCGTACGGTTCATTTGCGCCAGGTCATCAAGCACCTCCGAGGCCACTTTGTCTGCAAAAAGGTCGCGCAGGTGGCATAGCTTCGCGTGCAGATCAAAGACGGCCACCGACCACAAACCGACGATCGCCGCACGATAGTTCCCATTGTTGAAGCTCGAGTAGACCTCGCGGAAGTACTCCTTCGAGTGGGACGAGACGATGCCGTCCACGAGATCATCCAAGGGAATGTCATTCGCGACGCTCATCGGCCGCCCCTCCTGGTTGCCTTCTTCGCAGGCCCGGTGGCCTTGGTCTTGGCAGCCTTCGCGGCGGGCTCGGGAGCGTCGACGAGGGCGAGCGCACCTTGGCCAGTAGGCACCGCCTTTGCGCGGCCCTTCGACGTGCGAGGCTTCGCGACGGGCGCGGCAGCTTGCTCCTCCTCGTACCGCTGGCGATTCAGCTCGGCGAAGCGACGCAGCACCTCGACACGAGCAGCATCCGAGATCGTGAAGCGGATGCGGTCTTTCTCGGCAAGGTTCGGCTGCTCGTGGTAGCCGTGGCCAAGGTCAAGGTCGTCCCAGCCGTAGGCGCACATGACGGCGGCATCGATCTCGCGGTGCATCTCGCGGAGGCGCATGATGCGCGCGTCGACGTCGGTCTGGTTGTGGAAGCGGTTGTAGAGCTTCGTGAGGCCGATCGGGTTCACCGCATCGATCATGACCTCGCGGCGGGCCTTCAGGTACGCGCGGCCAAACGCCTCGAATCCGGCAAGCACCTCGGGTTGTGGGAATGGGAATGTTCCGATGGAATCAGATGGTGCGAACCTGAGCGCCGTGCCAAAGGTTGATGACTGCTTGCGCACCCAAGCATCCGTCAGACTTGAATTCAAAATCGCTGCGAAAGAGTACGGCAACGGAACAGAAACCACCACACACTGATCACTAAAAATCGCATCGTTGATGACCACAGATGGGGCGAAGTACTTACCGACACGAGCCGTGACAAGCACATCAGCAGGCGGAGCAATACTCGAATCCCATCCCCTAGGGTGACGACTGAACGCATGACCGCGTCCAATCGCGTGATAGACCTCGGTACGGGCTCTCCAATGCAACCACCACATTGACAGGATGTTCCGATATGACTTGTCCTTGCTTTTCTCGATCCTCTCAGGGTATACTCTACCCCTGATCCATGAGTACGGCAGCGTATACTCCTTGGCCCTACTCTCTGGCCAGTCCCAAAAGTTGATGACCCACCGATGGGCCTTTTGACCGGGACCAGAGTTTATATCATCGCCGTTAACATACGGCAACACAACGTCAGCGTTCCTGGGACTTGCTCGCAGCATTGCTTGGGCCTCATCTTCTGTCAGCACAAAGCCCATCCCGTTCACAAAGGAGCCAATGAACGCCATGCCAGCGTTGGCCGCCAGCTGCTTAGGTGTCCATTCATTGACCGCGGATAAGAAGGGTGAGATAAACGGGACATCAAGTCCACTGAGGCGACGAGTCCCTAGCCAATTTCCTTTGCGGATATGGATACAGCTCGTTACAACGGCCGCTTGTCCCGGCCACGGCTCGTTTGGATATGCCGAATGGATCGTTGCGCCGTGTTTGCTCATCCATTCAATGCCACCTTGCCGGGTGTCGCCTTCGGCGATCGTGTTGACCGCCAGAAGACCGAACCCACTCACGTCTCGAAGTAGGTCAAAGGCACGCCTAAAGAAGTGGGCAACCAGATCAGTGTTCTTGTTCGCCGGAGGATGAGCAGTGGCTAAGTAGCCATTGTATACCCAGCCAAGGACAGTACCAATGCGCTTTCCCCCTAAAAATGGAGGATTGCCCACGATGGCGTCGAACCCCAGCGTAGCCCCATGGAAGACATCGGGGAACTCAAGCGGCCAGTGAAAAGGACGTCGCGGGCTCCCGCTTGGCGAGTCCTTCGCGAGGTCCTTGGCCGCGCGCCTCGCCAGCGTATCGGTCGGGTGCTCCTCGCCCTTCAGAACGCGGTCGGCATCTACAGCAAGCACGGCGAGCCGCGCCTCTACGTCCGCACCCTCTGCCGCGAACACGATGCCAATGAAGGCATCGGCGAGCAGCTCCGCCGCCTCAAGCTTCCTGCGCACATCGGCGTCGAGCGCCGCCATCGCCTCGACGTCGCGAATATCGCGGATGGCGATCTCGCGCAACTTACGACGCAGCTCAACAGCCTCGGCCACCGCCCTCTCGATGTCCTTGCCGAACAAGCGCCCCTGTCGCGCAGCCTTCGCATCAAGCGACAGCTCCGTGAGCTGCTCCAACCGGCTGATGCCCAGCAGGCTGTCACCATGACGGAGGTTGTGATCGAGGAACCCAAAGGGCCGCCCCTTCGACAACGTCACCAGCCACAGCGAGAGCTTCGCTAGCTCGACGGCGAGCGGGTTCAGGTCGACGCCGTAGAGGCAGCGCTCGGCTACAAGGCGCCGCGCGTGCTCGGCGCGAACTTCGGCACCGGGCGGCATCACCTCGACGCTGCTCCGCGGCTCGTGCACTTGGCCGGTGATGTCCACGACGCGACCAGCGGCTTCTTCGATGTCCCACGCCTCGACGAGGCGCGCGCTCAGGAAGCGGCACGCCTGCACCAGGAACGCACCCGAGCCCATCGCCGGGTCGCAGACCTTCAGGTCGAGGAGTAGCGAAGGCGTCTTCAGCTTCCACTCGGCGCGCGGCGCTCCCTTCGAAGGGCCATCGTAGACGATGGGTGTGAGCGTCTCCTCGACGATGCGCTCGGTGAGGCTCTTTGGGGTGTAGTGCGTGCCGGTCTCGCGGCGGTCGGCACCGAGTACGACGACGAACGCGCCCTTCGGGTGGACCAGCGGATAGCCCCACGGGTCGCTGCGTAATAGCCGCATGTAGGGCGCGAGTCGATCGCGCAGCTCCAGATCGCCCCGACACGCCGAGAGCAGGCGCGCGCTCTGCTGGGGCTCTATCTCGGCGGCGATCGCCTTGCCGATAGCCGACTTAGAGCGCTTCGTTCGCTTCACGAACAGCTCCACGACGGCCGCCTTGCCATCGAGGCGCGCCGACTCCAGCTCACCTAGCGTGACGCGTGCGTCCTTTGCGGAGGCGCCCGCTTCCAGTTCCAGGGTCACGTCGTCGACGCGCGAGACGGTGCGCTCGAGCAGGCCTTCGTAGACGTGGCCGATCTGTTCGACGTCGAGCGCACGGTAGGAGAGCGTGCGCCCCTCGAAGGTCTGGATGGCCTCGAGCAGCAGCAGCGCCGTGCGATCGTCGATGGGCAGCGGCTCGGCGCGGTGCTGGCGCCACGACGTGCCCTTCAGCCGTCCTTCGAGGAACGGGAAGCGGTCGGGATCGAAGAGCGAGCCGCCCATTGCGGGCAGGCGCAGCGTCGGGTGATCGATGCCGCCGAAGACGGCGCGGAACACCGCGAGCAGCCGCGACCACGCAGCGCGCCGACGTTCGAGGATCTCGTCGCTCTCGGCTCGGAGCTGCATGCGCAGCGTGGAGACCGCGTAGAACGAGTCGTAGCGGGGCTCACCCAAGAGCAGGAGCCCGCGCTCCTCCGCGGCGAGCAGGAACACGAGCCGCATCATCACCGTGAGCCCGGCCTCGTACAGCTCCTGCGGCTTCACGTCGCGGAGCAGTTCGCGGTTGCGATCTTGATCGGCGCGGTCGAGCGCCTGCACCAGCACCTCGATGGCGCGTCGAACCTGATCACCGAGGGCGTCGGTGACCTCATCCTGGTGCTTCAGCGAACGCTCGAACAGCGCAGGGAGCTGATCTTGCTCAGGACCGAACAAGCGGCGCACACCGAGCAGCGACCCGAACGCGCGCAAGGTGTCGGGCTCCTGGGCCCAGATGCGTGCGTACCAGCTCGCGAAGCTCGCCACCTGGCCCGTGGGTGCGTGGACCAGCATCCAGCCCTCACCATTGGTGACGAGCCCGAACGGCTTGTTCAGCGCGCGCAAATGCAGCGCCATGCGATCCCCGGGTGAACACGACAGGCCATCGAACTTCATCGAAGCCGAGAGGTCAGTGTCCGGCGGGAAGACGTGGATGGGCGCGAGGACGGCCCCACCCTTCGTCGGGTCAACGAAGACGAACTCCGGTGCGATGGACGTGTCGTGCTCAGGCAACGTGACGACCGACGCGGGAACGTCCTTCCCAACCTTCAGCAACTGATCGTCCGCCTCGAGCGCGGTGCTCAGCACCTCGTCGATCCAGGCGGCGTGCAGCCTGTCGCGGTCGAGGTCGTCGCCATCGACCGCATCACGCCACTCCTCGTAGGCGCTACGAAGCCGCTTGGCGCGCTGCGCATCAAGCTCCTCGAGCCCCTGCGGGAACACCTCGCGCAGCACCGGCACCGCGAGGAACGGGCCCGAGACCTCGAGCAGGTTCAGCCACTCGTGCTTAGAGCTCATGACTTCCCCCGCGTGGCGAGAGACTCAGGCACCAGGAGGACGACCGCGATGGGGAAGGTGTGGTCGACGAGCCCCGTGTGGCGCGCTTCGATGGCGCCGCGCTCCCGCTCGAGTTCGTCAGGGATGCGACTCAAACGCGCCTCGAGCGCCAGCTTGTCGCGTCGGAGCTGTGTGCGCTCGTCCTCGGAGAAGAGCGAGAGCTGCTTCGGGTCGTCCTTCTTCAGCTCGGCTTCGAGGTTCTTGGCCAGGTCGCCGAGGAGCTGGGTCATCTCTTCCATCTCCTGGCGCTTGTGCCGTTCGATCGTACTGCCGAGGCCCTTCAGACGGTCCTTCGAGCGTACGCCGACGGCGCCGACGATGGCCTCGGTGTGCTTCTGGAACCGCGCGCGCAGAGCGCTAAAGAGGGAGCCAGGGATCTCGCCTGGCTCGGAGGTATCGAGCCAGGAGCGCAGCTCACCGATGCGGTCTTCGCGCCTGAAGGCCGCATCACGCAAGTAGCCGCCCGCCTCCGTCAGCTCTTCGTGGAGGCGGTGATGGTTGCCCCCGGTGACGACGAGACGCGAGACCACGAGGGCGGCGGGGCCCTCGAGCATCGCGTCGGGCAACGTGCGCACCGTCACGCGATTTAGCTTCTTCACGTCGTCACGCGCCCAAACCTCGGCGCGCAAGAGCCGCAAGCTCATCTGAACGAGCGGGTGGTTCAGGTGGACGAGCACCACATCGTCGCGCCCTTTGGCCACGTCGTGATCGAAGGTGATGGGGCGGATACGCTTCGTGAAAGGGTCTTCAAGCCCATCGAGACAGCGCGACCAGGAACCCGCCAGCGCGGGCATCTGGAACACGCGAGCGTCCGGCAGGTTAGCCAGCTTCGCTGGTGTGAGATCGGGCTTGTCGGTCAGCGACAAGGCGACACGCACCACGCGCTCGATGCGTTCGGGGGTGAGGTGCTGCTCGCTGCGCGTCGTCATCAGCCGCTCGTGCAACTTCGCGACGCGCTCACGCACGGCACGCTCCGCCTTCACGAACTGACGCGCGCGCGCGTGCCGTGAATCTTTGGGCTCGAACCTACCATCAGGGAGCTCCCGAAGGCCCGTCTCGAGATCTCGGCGGCGGCCTTCGAGCAGCGCTGGTAGCTGCGGTGCGATGACCGGGTTCACGCTGCCCATGTCGGCGCGCATCGCGTCGAGCTTGCGGAGCGCGCGAAGGATGTCTTCACCGCGGCCACCCCCTGCATCCACGGGGTGCCAGATGACGACCTCGCTCTGCTTCTGCCCGTGGCGGTCGACGCGGCCGTTCCGCTGCTCCATCACGTTGGGGTTGTAGGGGATCTCGATGTGGACCAGCAGGTTGCAGTGGTTCTGCAGGTCGATGCCCTCCGAGGCCGCGTCGGTCGCGAGCAGGATGCGCACTGGTGACTCACGCGGGTCCGCTTGGAACGCAGCCTTGATGGCTTCGCGCTCCTTCGGATCCATGCCGCCGAAGAGCAGCGCGAGGCGGTCAGCGCCGAGGCCGTGGCTGGCCAGGATTTCCTGTAGCCACTTCTGCGTCGCACGGTACTCCGTGAAGAGGATGACGCGCGCGTCCGTCCACTGGCCCTTGGGACGCAGGTTCGCTTCGAGCCAGCGCAGCAGCGCCTCCGCCTTCGAGTCAGGCTTGTGGCTGGCTTGCTCAGCCCACGAGCGCAGCTGCCCGAGGAGTTCCTGCTCGTCAGCCGAGAGCGGGCGCAACCGACGGCTCGCCTCTTCGATGGCCTCGGCCTCCGCGGACTCGCGCGTGTCGTCGTCGGCGTAGTCCTCTTCGGTCTTCGCGATCGCGCGCCGGAGGATGCGGTCATCGAGGCGTGACGAGCGCTTCGCTTCGCCTCGGCCCTCAAGGGTCGCTGTGTGCCGCGCGAGCGTCGCCATGAACGCTGCGGGAGACGACGCGAGGCGCTTGCGCAGGAGCTGATGCACGAAATGCGAGGCGGCCCCCTCTCGCTCGTCCTGCTTCTCACGGCTCGCGATGTACTGCTCGAGGAGCTGACGAGCCTGGCGCTCGTCCGCCGTGTACTCCACGTTCAGCGCCTCGAGGCGGCGCGTTGGGTAGAGCTTCTTGCCCTTGGCGTCGACGAGGTCGCTCTTGAGCCGGCGCACCATCACGCGCGCGAGCTGGTCCTCCGAAGGCAGGACATTGCGCGAGAAGCGCTGGTCGTCGAGCAGCTCTAGCAGCGCCGTGAATGACTCCGTGTAGCCATCGTGCGGCGTCGCCGTGAGGAAGAGCTTGTGCTGGAAGTGCGGCGCGAGCAGCCGCACGAGGCGGGTACGCAGGCTCTCCACTGCATACTTGCCGACGGTGGGCGCGACGTTGTGAGCCTCATCCATGACGAGCACGTCGAAGCGACGCGGGAAGGTGGGCTGCGATGGGAGCACGTCGCGCAGGAGGCGGATGCCTTCGCCTTGCTTCGCCCAGTCGATGGAGGCGATCAGCCTCGGGAACGAAGTCCAGGGATTGGCGTGTAGCCCACGCTCACGGCGCAGGCTCTTCACGGCGCTGGTGTCGACGATGCGAAACTCGAGACCAAACTTCTCGGCCATCTCGCTGCGCCACTTCTCTTGGAGCGATGCGGGGCAGAGCACCAAGACGGTCCGCGCGCGGTGGCGCAGGAGCATCTCCTGGATGACGAGCCCGGCCTCGATGGTCTTGCCGAGGCCGACGTCATCGGCGATGAGTAGGTTCGTGCGCGCCATATCGATCGCGCGCACGAGGGGATCGAGCTGGTAGTCCTCGATGCTCGCGCCGCTACGGAACGGCGCTTGGAGGTAACCGCGGTCGGCGTTGGTCGCCGCGCCCCAACGCACGGCGTCCAGGAAGGCTTCAAGCCGAGCGGGGTCATCGAGTCCCGCGAGTGTTGGTAGACCCGCGCGCTCGATGACATGCGCGCCCGGCTCGAGCTCCCACAAGACCTCGATCTCCTCGCCGAGCGCGTCCTCATCGATCGAAGCGAGCTTGACGACGTGCTGCTTCGGCAGCTCAGGCGAGACCGCGGCGGCATCGACGTCGGAGACGATCCATTGGCGGCGCCGCACTTCGACGAGCTGCCCTGGCTCTGGGCTCGCCTGCGACAGCACCAAGTTCTCATTCCTGCTCATCGCCGCACCTTCGCCGTGAGGCGCGCCTCGATGACGCGAGCGATGCGGTCCGCCGCCACCTTCGGCTCTTCGTGGGCCCACACGCGTATGACGCACCAACCCTCTGCGCACAGACGTGCATTGGTGTCGCCATCGCGTGCGACGTTGGCTTCGATCTTCGCACGCCAAAAGTCTGCGTTCTTCTTGGGCCACGTCGCGTGTTGGGGACAGCCATGCCAGAAGCAGCCGTCGACGAAGACGGCCACACGCGGGCCACTGAAAACGACATCAGCGACCCGACGCGGCTTGGTCAACAGCGGGACCTGAAGCCGGTAGCGGAGACCCCGAGCATGCAGCTCGCGACGCAGCGCAGCCTCGCAAGCGGTGTTCTTCTGCCGAACACGCTGCATGCGGCGTCGAGCTTCAGGCGAACTCGGCGCTACTCTCGTACTCACGACCATCGGTCCCCCTTCGCTGTTTCGCCGACGAGGAGGACTGGTCGACGTTCTTGGTGAAGCTGTGACGGTGCTGCTTCACGTGCCCAATGATGCTCTCGCCGATTGCGCGCCCGAGGTCGACGGGCACCGCGTTGCCGATCATGCGGCCGAGCGCCTTGAATCGAATCGGCTGGCCTTCGGGGATGAAGGAGTAACCCTCCGGAAAGCCTTGGAGCAACGCCCCCTCACGTAGTGAGAGCCCCCGCGCCTGCGTGGGATGCCCAAAGCGGCCGTTGCCGAACCCGTAGAACTGAGTGGTCAGCGTCGGCGCGGGCTCGTCGTACTTCATGCGGCCGTAGACCGCGGGGTACTTCCGCCCGGTACCCTTCTTGTGGCACTCGGCGACGAGGTGCTCCGGCCAGTCGCGCCAGGTGCCGCCGGGCTTCGAGTGCCGAATGCGCTCGTAGTTCAGCTCGGAGAGCCTCGAGGCAGTGTGCAAGCGATCTTTTTTGTTGGTAGCTCCATGCTCGAGGCGCGGGAGCCCCCCGAGCGCGTCTCGAGCCGTGCGCGCCTCGGACGCGATGGGCGCGCGCAGCTCGATCTCACCATGAAGTGAAGCGAGCAGCACCGTGCGATGACGACGCTGCGGCAACCCGTACTCGGCGCAGTCGACGATATCCACCCACACGTGATACCCGAATCGCTCGAGCGTCCGCTCGAAGTTCGCGAAGACCGCGTGCTTCGTCACCGTGGGGACGTTCTCCATCGTGACGACGTCGGGCAAGAGCTGCTGGGCGAGCCTCCCGAAGTGGTCGAGCAAGCTCCAACGTTCATCCGCCTCGACAGGGCCATCCTTCTGGTACCGCAGCGCGTAGTTGGAAAATGGCTGGCACGGCGCACAGCCCGCGAGCACGCGGACGCGCGCACCGCCGAACCACTGCTCCACCGTCGCGGCTTCGAGCTCCGCGACGTCAGCGCGATGAAAGACGATGCCCTCGTGGTTCGCCTCGTAGGGGTACCGGCAGGCCTCTTCGAAGTCGACCCCTGCCCTGACTTTCAGGCCCGCCTCGATGAGCCCGTGCGTGAGCCCGCCGGCGCCGCAGAAGAGGTCCACGCACACCACGTCCCGCTCGGGTGCCCCGGTCCGTGCTCTCGCCGTCGTGGTGCCTACCTTCCTCGCCATCCAATCCTCGAAGCTCCTCCGCCAGCGCCTGCCGCTCAGCGCAAGGATACCCCACGCGAGGCCCCGAGATCACGGACTCCATCGACGCCCGCTCGATCTAGTCAGGTCGCGCTGCTCCAAAGCCCCAACCTCACCTCGCCCCCCGAAGCCTCCCTGGGCTCTCGATATCCGCCGCCTCACAGTCTGCGGGGGCCACCCGGGGGTTGCAGCGGGAGGGGGTGCCTCCGGGGATGTTCACGACGTAGTCTGTTCCGCTGACGGGTGCGGGGTAGTCGGTGCTGATGACCTGGGCGCCGCTCTCGAGCGCGGCTTCGAGCTGCTCGGTGCTGCCTGCTTCGCTGACGAGGAGGCCCGAGTCGGCGCGGGTGCGCACGATGTAGCCGGCGTCCACCGCCGCGCGGATCGCCGAGCCGCGCTCGAGTGGATCGTTCAAGATGACGAAGCCGGCGTAAGGATCGCCCGGTGAGGCCTCGGCGAACATCAGGCGCCCGGCGAGGCTCGTGTGCTCGCGGGTGTACGCCGCGCGAAACGGGCCGCTGTCATTCAGGAAGAACACGATTTTACCGCGGCTCTCGCCGAGGCTCGGCCAGCCTCTGCCGCGCACCGCCTGGTCCAACGTCTCGTCGTTGCCTTGCACATCGTCAGGTGTGATGACGCGCTCGCGCGGCCACGCCATCAGCACCTGCGCCTCGAAATCTTCGAAGAACGCCTCCCCGAGCCACGACGGGAAGCGCCCCTTCGGCTCGATCTGCACGAACAGCGGCTGGTGCCCCGGGTGCCGCTCGGACCACGCCCACAGCTCCTTCAGGCAATCGACGAAGCGCCGGCAGTGTGTGCCCTCGTCCACCAGGATGATGTGGAACACCTCGAACTCGCCGCTCGCGTCGTGATAGTTCACGTCGAGCTCCAGCGCGCGCACGCCTTGCTCGGTGAGCTGCACCGTGAGCGGCTCGAAGCTGTACGCCAGCTCGGCGACGGGCGGTGGGTCCTGCGCCACGTGGTAGCTGTTGTGCGTGCCCTTGCTCTGCAGCTGGTTCATGCGGAGCTCGCCATCCCTCGGGTAAGGCGACACCGTGGGGCCCTCACCATCGCCGCAGCCCAGCGCGCCCAGCGCGATCCCACAAGCAAACAGCGCCCTCGAGAAGACACCACGCGGCACGAGCGTCGATCGCATCGCGTGAGTATGTCACAGCGCCCCCGCCAAGTGACCTCCAAGCGGCTCGCAGCGCACTGCCAAACCCCCCGCCCCCACCCTTCACAGAGCGGCCAAAGCCCTGACGCCGCGATCAGCGCCTCACGCCGCCTGCGGCCAAGCTACGCCGACAGCACGCTGAGCAACTCCGCGTGGATCCGCCCGTTGGTCGCCAGGACGTGGCCCTGCTCGAGCTTCACGGGGCCGCCGGACAGCGCCGTGAGCTCACCGCCCGCACCGAGGTGCACCGCCGCCGCCGCTGCCAAATCCCACACGCAAACGCGCCGCTCCCAGTAGCCATCGTACGTCCCGTCGGCGACGAAGCACAGATCGAGCGCCGCCGAGCCGCAGCGCCGCACCGCGCGCGCCCGGCGCTTCACCCGCTCGAAGCTCGCGAAGTTGTTGTCCGGCGCCCGCTCTCGATCCGGCGGGAAGCCCGTCGCGATCAGCGCCTGCCCAAGCTCCTGCGTCGCGCTCACTCGCACCGGCTCACCACTTCGGAGCGCCGGCCCACCCACGTAGCCGCGCCAATCGGTCGCCAAGGTCGGCGCCGCCACCGCGCCCACGAGCGGCGCGCCGCCCTGCATGAGCCCGATGCTCACGCACCAGATGGGGTGACCGTGCGCGAAGTTGGTGGTGCCATCGATCGGATCGCACACCCAAGTGGGACCAGAACGGTCAGCTGTACTGTCAGCTGGACCATCAGCCATGCTGCCCATCAGCCCACCCTCCTCACCCAGCACCGGGAACGGCGCCCGCGCGCCCAGGCGCTCCACGATCAGCGCCTCGCTCCGGAGATCCCACTCGGTGACCAAGTCCTTCGGGTGCTTCAGCCGCACGTCGGGCCGCGAGCGCCACCCGGTGAGCACCAGCGCCGCCGCCTCACGCGCCACCTCGGCCGCCACCTCGCTCAGCTCCCGGAGCTCCACCGTGGACAGACCGCTCACCTTTGGCTCCACATAGGACGCGCGTCGTAGCACGAGCGCGCGCCGCAGCATCCACGCGCCCAGCGATTCCCGCTCACCCAGAGGGGCACACGGAGGGTTACGGAACGCGAGGAAATCAGGGACACTCTGCGCCCATGGCAGGCCGCGTCGTCTCACCCCGCTCACGCCTCACGCACCATCGCTGCACGCGCGCCGCGTGGCGTCCCCTCCTGGTCTGCGTGGTGGGCTGCACCGCGCTCCTCGTCAGTGCCTGTGACGATCCACCCGCCGCCGTCGGCCCCACCCCGAGCGCCGCGCCGGAGCCCGTGCTCACCGCGATACCGAAGCCCGAGGGCCCGCCGGAGCTCAGCATCGACGACCTGGGCCCCAAGGTGGGGTGGACGCGGGTGCTGCTGGAGAAGAAGGAGGGCCCCGCGGAGCTCGCGAAGGAGCTCGGCGAGGTGAAGGAGCACCTGAGCGGCAAGGACGCTTTGCTCAAGGTGGATCGCAAGGCCAAGCTCGACTGGGTGATGGCCATGTTCGCTGAGCTGGAGAAGCAGGGCGTCAGCACCATCCGCGTCGCGACGGATAGCCGCACGGAATTCCCGAAGGAGCTCAAGTTCATCCCGCAGGGCAAGCGCAAAGATGCGAAGGAGTGCAGCCTGGTCGCCACCGTGCTGGAAGATCGCGGCACCGCCGTGTGGAAACTCTCGGGCGGCGCCGCCATCAAGCGCCGCAAGGGCTTCGCCGGGCCGGATCTGACCACCACCGGCGAGACCATCGAGCAGCGCAAGGCCACCTGCCCCGACGCGCCCGATCTCTTCCTCACCGCCTCCGAAGGCATCGAGTGGGGTTTGGTGTACGATTTGGGCGCCTCCACCAGCGTGCTCAAGAAGGCCAGCTTCGACGGCTTCGTCTTGCTCCTGGAGCGCCCCGTCGCAGGCCGCAAAGTGGACCTCTAGGAACCCATCCGGGAAACGCCTCGAGGTTTTTGGGGGGTTGGGGGTCACCCCACGGCGCCGCGCGCACCGGAGCTGACCGCGCTCGCTCGAAGGCTCCGCCTGAATCCCACGTCGCCGCGCGACGCAGCGCACAGCTGAAGTCGCCGCCTGCCGGCGCGCGCGGCGCCCACGAGCGCATTCAAGAAACAACGCGGCCGAGCGTTACGCGCTGCGCTATAGTCGCGCCCGTGACTTTCCGGACCCTCCTCCTCGGCCACCACGACGAAGAACACACCAAGCCGCGCATCACCGAGGCGCTCGACCGGCTGGACCACACGACGCGCCTCTTGATGGTGCAAGCGGCCACGCCCGCCGATCAGAAGGCGCTGTGGGATTTGTACGAGGGCGACGAAGCGGACGCGGAGCACTTCGTCCCGAGCAGCGTGGACCCGCTGGTCGAGGTGATTCACCACGGCAAGAACACCCTGCCCGCGCACAACTTCTTCCAGAAGCGCTTCTGCCGGGCCGACGACGAGTCCGGGGAGCTTTGGGGCTACAACCACCAGAGCCTCTCCTGGATCACCGGCCCCGGCTACTACGTGGCGCACGAAGTGGACCGAGAAGCTGACAAAGAGGCGCCGAGCGCCTACGTCATCAACTACACGCGCATCCCACCACGCAAGCCCGAAGGCTGGCCCGAGATCATCCCGAACCAAGCCAAGCTGGGCCGCTTCGTGTACGCCGGCATGAAGGACTACATGCGCAAGATCAGCGAGCACGTGTCCGTGGGCCGCGCCTACAAAGGCAAGGTGACGGACAACTTCTTCATGCTGTGCCGCGAGGACAAGGAGAGCTGAGCTCCCTGGTTGCTGGCGCGGCCAAACAGCGCCTCACGGCGCGGGCGCTTCACTGACCAGCGCCTGCACCGCCTCGATGTCCGCACGCCTCACGGCGTATCCGAGCAGCGCCTCACGGCGCGGGCGCTTCACTGACCAGCGCCTGCACCGCCTCGATGAAGTCGGGGAAATCCGCTGGATCGCCCGCCTGACGCACCTGAGGCGCGCGGCGCAGGCGCACGGCGATCAGCGCGTCCTGTGGTAGCACCACCAGGTACTGCCCCAAGCTCCCGGCAGCGTAGCTGCCCACTTGGGGCCCAAAGCGATAAGCCGCCTCCGGGAGCCCCGCGCGCCACACGTCCGCCCGCCACGCGCGCTCCTCCACCCCATCGGGCCTGAAGGCGAGCAGCGCCACGCGCAGCGCCTCCACCGACGGGAAGCGCTCGTTCTCGAGGGCCTTGCTCCGCTCCACCAGCGCGCTCGGCGCCCCCGCGCGCCCCCACGCCGCGAGCGTCGCCCGCGTGAGCCACACCTGGGTCCACTCGGGCACCGCCCACCACAGCCACGCGGCGCGCTTGTGCGGCGGCTGAGGGTGACTGAGTGAGGTCAAGGCGCGGGTGACGAGCGGCTCCGAGATCAAGCGCTCACCCGCTTCGGACAGCGCACCTGACTCATCCGGGGCGCGGCCCAAACCGAGCACGAGCTGTCCCAAGCGGAGCAAGCCATCGGCGTTCATGTGGAGCCCCGCCAGCCCGTGCGCGTTGTTCGCGCGATCGAGGCTCCACCACCAGCGCGTGATCCCGAGCGGCTTGAACAGCTGCGCCGCCACGTAGCGATCCGCCCGTTGCGAAGCGGCCTGAGCGACCACCCCAGCCAGTAAGTTACTCGCACTATTGCCGTAGACGAAGCGCTCTCCGGGGCGCGCCGTGAGCTCCGAGTCGAGCGCGAAGCGCACGAAATCGCGCTGCTGATAGATCGCCGAGGTGGCGGGCGGCTCCTTCAGCCCGCTCGTGTGCGTGAGCAGGTGCGAGACGAGCACCGCCCCCTTGTCACCCGCTCGCCACTCGGGGAAGTGCGCCGACACCGGCGCTTCGAGCTTCAGCCGCCCCGCCTCCACCAGCCGCAGCGCCGCCAAGGCGAGCACGCTCTTGGTGATCGACATCGTCTGGATCGGCGCGCCGCGCGCGTCGATCGCCGCCAGCTCTTCACCGCCTTGCCAGATCACCAGCTGATCGGTGCCGAGCGATCGCGCCCTCGCCACCAACGCTTGGAGCCGCGCGCGGTCGACCGGGCGCGCCGCACGAGGCGCGGGCTGAGCGTCCGGCGCGGCGTCCCCCGCACCAGGCCCTGCATCCGACGCGAGCGAAGGCGACGGCGCGGGCGCTGATGAGGTGAGCGGCGCGGGCGCCCGCTGCGGCTCACCGCGCGGCGCCGCCTGGCAACCGCCGAGCGCCCAGGCGCCGAGCACGAGCCACCCGAGGCGCTCCGTGCGTCGCTTCATCCCGAGTGGGTCAAGCACGCGCGGCGCGGCGCCGCAAGCCGCCGGCCGTTGCCTGGTGCGGGCTCTCGGTGTAGCACCCGCCGCCATGGCTGGCTCCGCCCCTGTGCTCGTCGTGCTCGCCGCGGTCGCGGTGGGGCTCATGGTGCCTGCCCAGGCGGGCATCAACGCCGAGCTCCGCCGTCACCTCGGCAGCCCGATCGTCGTCTCGGCAGTCAGCTTCGTGATTGGTCTGGTGCTGCTGATCGGCGCCAGCGCCGCCACGCGCGCGGAGGTGCCTTCGCTCGCGAAGCTCTCGAGCGCACCGTGGTGGTCGTACCTCGGCGGCACCATGGGCGCGGCCTTCGTGCTCACCGGCGTGATCGCCGCGCCGCGGCTCGGCGCCGCGCTCCTGGTAGCCAGCATGGTCGCGGGTCAGCTGATCGGCAGCGTGGTGATCGATCACTTCGGCTGGCTCGGCTTCGTGGAGCGCCCCATCTCCCTCGGGCGCATCGCCGGCGTGTTGCTGCTCGCCGGCGGTGTGTTCTTGCTCCAGCGCAGCTGACCTAGCATCGGCCGCGCTTGACCTGACCGCGGGCCCGTAACAGCCTCGGGGGCCGGCGCGCTCGGTAGCGCCCTCAAACTGGGTGGGCGGGTCGAAACCCGCTCCTACGTGGCCGAAGGACTCCATTGGCAGCCAAGAAGAAAGCTCCGAAGCGGGCGCGAGGCACCCGCGCTCACGATCCGAACGACGAGCGCGACGACGAGTCGATGGAAGACGGCGAGCCCATGGGGGACGGTGAGGACGAGCTGGGCGAGCCCAGCGACTCGGACGACGAGCTCGACGACGCCGCGGCGGAGGCCGGGGACGAGGAGGACGACGAGCCAGTGGACGACCGCGCGCTGGCGCGCGTCGCGCGGCCGCGCAAGGCGCAGGAGACGGCGCTCAGCACCCTCGACCCGCTCGCGGTCTACATGCGCGAGGTGCAGCGCCACCCGGTGCTCAGCGCGGATGACCAACGCGAGCTGGCGGTGAAGTACACCCAGACGGGGGACGTGGAGGCCGCCGCGAAGCTGGTCACCACCAACCTGCGCCTGGTGGTCAAGCTGGCTTACGAATACCGCCGCGCCTACCGCAACATGATGGACCTCATCCAAGAGGGGAACATCGGGCTGATGCAGGCGGTGAAGCGCTACGACCCTTACCGCGGCGTCAAGCTCTCGAGCTACGCCGCGTGGTGGATCCGCGCTTACATGCTGCGGTTCATCCTCAACAACTGGCGGCTCGTCAAAATCGGCACCACGCAGGCGCAGCGGAAGCTATTCTTCAACCTGAACAAAGAGAAGCAGCGCCTCGCCTCGATGGGCATCGAGCCGACTCACGAGGAGCTCGCCAAGCGCCTCGACGTCGATCAGAAGGACGTGGTGATGATGGAGCGCCGCCTCGCGCGCGGCGACGCCTCCTTGGACGCCCCGGTGGGCGACTCCGAGGGCCGCCAGACGAGCCGCTTGGATCTGATGCCGAGCGAGCGCCAGGGGCCCGACAGCATGACCGAGAGCGCGGAGCTCTCCGACCTGGTGCGGCAGCACCTCATGCGCTTCCGCGAGACGCTCGAAGGCAAGGAGGCGGTCATCTTCGACCTTCGCACGGTGGCGGAGGATCCGCTCACCTTGCAGGAGCTGGGCACGGAGTTCGGCGTCTCCCGCGAGCGCGTGCGGCAGCTGGAGGCGCGCATGATCGGCCGCCTCCGCAGCTACCTCCGGGAGCAGCTCGGCGACGCCGTCGAGGTCGATGCCTGAAGGCGAGCGCGGCGACGCGGAGTCACAGCCGAGCGAGCAGTCGTCAAGTGATCTGACGGGTAAGCGCGCTGAGCAGCGACTCGACGAAGGCGAAACGCACCGCACGGATGAGTCAGGTTCTCTGACGGGTGAGCGCGCTGAGCAGCGACCCGACGAAGCCCAAGCCACGCAGGGCGCGACGAAGCATTCGTCAGGTAAGCTGTTCGTTGTCGGGACCCCGATCGGCAACTTGGAAGACTTGAGCCCGCGCGCCGCCCGGGTGCTGCGTGAGGTGGCCACCGTCGCTGCGGAGGACACGCGGCACACGCGCGGCCTCTTGAGCCACCTGGGGATCCACAAGAAGCCGCTCGTCAGCGTCGAGAGCCATCAACCGGAGGCGCGCCTGCGAGGGCTGGTGGAGCGGATGGTGAGCGGCGAGGCGCTGGCCTTGGTGACGGACGCCGGCATGCCCGGCGTGAGCGACCCGGGTGGTCAGCTGGTGCGCCTCGCGCGCCAAGCGGGGGTGCGGGTGGAGAGCGTGCCAGGGCCGAGCGCCGTGACCACGGCGGTGGCTTGCTCGGGGCTCGTGGAGGGGCCGTTTCGCTTCGTCGGCTTCTTGCCGCGCAAGGGCTCGGCGAGGCGTGCTGCGCTGCGGCGCGTGTTCGAGACAGAGGAACCTGTGGTGCTCTTCGAGGCGCCGAGCCGCGCGGCGGCCACGCTCGCAGAGCTGGCGAGCGAGCAACCAGAGCGGCGCGGGAGCGTCGGGCGGGAGCTCACCAAGCTGCACGAGGAGTTCGTGGACGGCACCCTCGCGGAGCTCGCCCTGCGCGAGTCGTGGCGGGGGGAGCTCACGCTGGTGCTGGGGGCCTACGCCAGGACCGCCTCGCCCGCCGCAGGCGAGGCGATCGACGCGCTGATCGAGGAGCGCCTGGCGCAGGGCGCGCGCGCCAAGGAGCTCGCGAACGAGCTCGCGGAGCTGAGCGGCACCTCGCGGCGCGACCTCTACCAGCGCATCTTGGAGCTGAGTCGGCGCCGCTGAGGGCACTCAGAGCCGTGTGGCGGGCGCCTCCCAGCCCCCCAAACCCGATCGAACAGCAGCCCCACGGACTTCTACGTTGACGTGTGGGCGGCCACGGGGGGCCGCCCCTACAAATCATACGATAGGCTGACTAGTCGACCGTCAGCACCAGGGCCGTCACCAGGGACCGCCCGGATGCCTGGGCGCAGTCCACCTTCAGGTTCAAGGCGCCGGGGGTGCGCGCTTGGTAGCCGAGCATCGCGATGGCGCCGGGGTCTGCGTCGCGCTCCACGACGCGGCCCGCTGGATCCAGCAGCGCCAGGTTGATGTCGCGGCTGTCTTGGTCACCTGAGCTCAAGATGATGTGGGTGCCGGCGAAGCGGATGTTGGAGATGTCCATCGAGCCGCCGGGCGGCATCACCATGCCGTAGAGCGCCCAGTCTCCTTCCGCGTGGAAACGCAGGGTGCTGCCGATGCCACGCTCGATGACGCCCTTGGAGACGTGCGCAGCGCGCCCGATGGTGCCATGCACCGAGGTGCGGAAGCGGTCCGCTGGGATGGTGACGCCGCCTTCGCGCAAAGCGGCGATGGTAACGAAGGTGGCCTGAGCGTCGTCCATGGCCACGACGCTCAGCTGGTACATGCCACTGACGGTGGGCGTGAAGTCCACCACCGCCTCGCCGGTTTGCGTCGGGATGGTGCGGATGGGGCTGTTCGACGGATCGCGCACCACGTAGCCGATGGAGGTGGAGCGGGCGCTCGACGCGACGAAGGCGTAGTGCACGCCCGCCTGCAGGTGACGGCGCGTGTGCACCGCCTCCCCCGGCATCAAGAAGGCGCCCAGCAGCACCACGTTCTCTCCCTCGTAGCCGAAGGAGGTCTCGTCCACGATCCGCTGCGCGCCCACGAGGACTTGGTCGAGGGTGTCCGACATGTTCTTGCCGGGCATCCACTCCGACACCGAAGAGGGGCTGCCCGCTGGCGTGGAGGCAGGCTTCGCGGTGCCGTCACCATCGAGCCGCGACAGGAGCGAGTCGACCTCGGCCACCGCCGCCTCGCTGAGGCGCGGTACGTCACCCGCTTCAGCCGACTCGGGCTTTGGATCCGGCGCAGAGGGCGCGTTGGGCGCTTGCGACGAGCCCCCGCACCCGGCCCACGCCAACGACACACTGAGCACCCCGACCCACCAAGACCGCCCCACTACTTCGCGCATGGCCTCTCTCCGAGAAAAACCGCAGACAGGAGGCAGGATCGAGCAAATGCCAGCCGGGATCAATCTTTTCCCGCAAGCCTCGATGTCGCAGGGGTCGCGGCCCTGTTCAGCGGAGCGGCACTGCTCACGGCGCAGCCTGCTCAGACGCAGGTCGTTCGGCGGCGCAGGGACCGCTGCAGCGCGTGGGCCGGCCGACGCAAGCGATTGGGCTCGAGCAGCTCGGTCGCGGCAGGGCTCGATGCCCGGGGTTTGGGGGTTTGGCGAGGCCACGCCCGGCGGTTTCATGAGGCGGGCGGGAGTGATTGCGCGGCCCCGCTCCCCACACTAAAGACGGGGCGCCGTGTTCGACGCGCTCAAAAAGGGATTCAAGGAAGCTCAGAACCGCCTCGCCGGGCTGGCTGAGCTGAACGAGAAGAACATCCAGGCCGCCTTGCAGGAGGTGCGCCGGTCGCTGCTCGAGGCGGACGTCGAGCTGGGGGTGGTGAAGCGCTTCCTGGCGCGCGTGGAGGAGAAGGCGCTCGGCAGCACCGTGGCCGTGCGGGTGAAGCACAAGGGCCAGAGCCAGAGCGTCTCCGCGGGCGACCAGTTCATCAAGATTTGCCACGACGAGCTGGTGGCGATGATGGACTTCGAGGGGGAGCGCATCCGCTTCGCCCCGAGCGGCCGCACGCAGATCATGCTGGTGGGCCTCCAAGGCTCCGGTAAGACGACCAGCGCCGCCAAGCTCGCGCGCTTGCTCACGAGCGAAGGCAAGAAGCCACTGCTCGTCGCCGCGGACATGCAGCGCCCGGCCGCCGTGGAGCAGCTCAAGGTGCTCGGCGAGCAGATCGAGGTCCCCGTCTTCAATCTCCCCGGGGAGACGCCGCTCGCCATCTGCGCCGCAGCGCCGGAGGAGGCGAAGCGCCTGGGGCGCGACGTCATCATCTACGACACCGCCGGCCGCCTCGCGATCGATGAGGAGCTGATGCAGGAGCTCAGCGCCATCAAGCAGGCGGTGAGCCCGGAGAACACGTTCCTCGTCATCGACGCGATGATCGGTCAGGACGCCGTGAAGACGGCGGGCAGCTTCAACGAGCAGCTGAAGCTCTCGGGCGTGATCCTGACCAAGCTGGATGGTGACGCCCGCGGCGGCGCCGCCCTCAGCGTGAAGGAGGTGACGGGCGCGCCGGTGCTGTTCGCCGGCATGGGCGAGACCACGGACAAGCTCGAGGAGTTCCGGCCCGAGGGGATGGCCGGGCGCATCCTCGGGATGGGTGACGTCGTCGGCCTGATGAAGGACTTCGAGGAGGTCATCGACGCCAAGCAGGCCGAAGAAGACGCCGCTCGCATGATGAGCGGCGAGTTCACGCTCGAAGACTTCCTGAACCAGATCCGCACCATCCGTCAGATGGGCTCACTGAAAGATCTGGTGGAGAAGATGCCAGGCTTGGGCGGGATGGTGCCGCCCGGGGTGAACCTGGACGATGCCGAGCTGGTGCGCATCGAGGCGATCATCCAGTCGATGACGCGCACCGAGAAGGGCGACCCCAACCTGCTCATCCGCGAGCCGACTCGCGTGGGTCGCGTCGCGCGCGGCTCGGGTCAGCCGGAGCAGGGCGTGACCGAGCTGATCCAGAAGTTCCTGTTCATGCGCCAGATGATGGCGGGCATGGGGGGCTCGGGGCTGCTCGGGAAGATCCCCGGGATGAAGAACCTCGCCATGGCGCGCAACATGCGGCGCGCGATGAAGGGTGGCGGCGGCATGCCCGGTGGCTTCCCTGGGATGCCGGGCATGGGGCTACCGGGGATGCCGGGCATGGGCCTGCCAGGGATGCCAGGGATGCCTGGCATGGGGATGCCCGGGCTGGGCGGCGCCGAGACCACGGTGCGCAAGCTGAGCAAGTCGGAGAAGAACGCGCGCAAAGGAGCGCGCAAGCGCGAGCGCACGGCGCGTAAGAAAGGGCGGAAGTGATGACCAGCCGGCGGATTTTTTGGGGGTTTGGCAGCGCAGGGTCGACGCGCGCCGCTGGGCCTTCGTCAGCTACGCTGTCTTCAGCGGGGTCGTCCGTGAGCTTGACCAAGTCGCTGTGGCGGGGCGGCCAGGTGGCGTGCCTGCTCGGCGCCTTGACGACCCTGAGCGCCTGCGTCGACCCATCGGAGGCGTGGCCGCAGGGCACGCCCGGCGCCGAGAACGCCGCCATGGACGCGTTCCAGGTGAGCCAAGTGCCGCCCAGCGCGACGTCCACTTACTTCGACTTCGAGAGCAAGGTGCAGCTCATCGGGTACGAGGTGAACGAGGTGGAGGCGCGCCCCGGTGGGCGCGTGCGGATCACCTGGTACTGGCGCGCGAGCGCGCCGCCGGTGGGCGACTGGAAGCTGTTCACCCACGTCATCACCCAGCACGGTCGTCAGATCGCCCAGGTGGACGCGGCGGGGCCGCTCCGGGGCGCTGGGAGCGTCTCGAGCTGGCGCCGCGGCGCCATCTACAAAGACGAGCAGGAGTTCACGCTGCCGCCCGATGCGGAGCCTCCGTTCATCACCCTCGGCGTCGGTGTGTGGACGGACGTCTTCCGCCTGAACGTCACGAGCGGCCTGCAAGATCACATGAACCGCGCCCTGGTGGTGCGGATCCCCACGGGGCATTCGTCGCGCTCTGGGTCATGGTGAGCTGCGGCCGCTCCTTGACTGGTCTGTTTGCCTGTCCTTCGCGGCGTCGCTTGCTCGCGCTGCTGCTCGCGCTGCCAGCGCTGGGCTGCGTGGACCGCTCCAAGGGCGAGCGCCCGATCGACCGCGAGGCGCTCGCGGCGCACGTGCTGGACGCACCACCTCAGGACGTCGGCACGCGGCTCGGCGCCGACTTCGATGGCAAGATCGAGCTGCTCGGCGCGCGGGTGGAGCCAGCCGTCGCGCGCCCCGGCGCCACCCTCAAGCTCACGCTGTACTGGCGCGTGAAGCAGGCGCTGGGCGAAGACGGTTGGGGCCTGTTCACCCACGTGCTCGATGGCTCCGGCGAGCGGATCATGAACGTGGACAACGTCGGGCCGCTGCGGCAGCTCGATGGAGAGAGTCAGGTGCTCCCACCATCCAAGTGGCAAGCGGGCAAGGTGTACGTCGACACCCAGGAGTTCGTCGTCCCGCTGGGCCTCCGCACCAGCAAGCTCCAGCTCGCCGTGGGGATTTGGAAGGGGAGCGCGCGCCTCCCCATCAAGAGCGGCCCCAAGGACGCCCACAACCGCGCGCTGGTCGCCACCCTGAGCACCCAGGCGCCGCCCGGTGGCGCGCGCAGCGAGGTGCCGTCGATGGAGGCGCGCGCGCTCGAGCCGGGGCAGACCATCACCATCGACGGGGTGCTGAATGAGCCCGCTTGGGTCACCGCCGCGAGCAGCGGCACGTTCGTCGACGTGCGCAGCGGAGGCCCCAACACGCGCTTCCCGGTGAACGGCAGCGTGAAGCTCCTGTGGGACAACGAGCACCTCTACGTCGGCTTCGAGGTGAGCGACCCGAACGTCACCGGCGGCTTCGACCCGAAGCAAACAGACCCGCACCTTTGGACCAAGGACACCGTCGAGATCATGATCGACCCGGACGGTGACGGGGACAACAAGGACTACTACGAGATCCAGATCAACCCGCAGAACCTGGTGTTCGATTCGCAGTTCGATGCCTACAACCTACCCAAGGTGGAGCCGAACGGCCCGTTCGGGCATCAGGACTGGTCAGCGCGGCTGAAGAGCGCCGTCACCATCCAGGGCACGCTGGACAAACCAGACGACAAGGACGAGGGCTACCGCGTGGAGGCGGCCATCCCCTGGGCCTCCTTCACCAAGGCCAAGCAGGCGCCGCCGCGCGACGGCGACACCTGGCGCATGAACTTCTACGCCATGCAGGACAACGGCGGCGTCGCCTGGAGCCCCATCCTCGGCCAAGGCAATTTCCACAAGGCATCTCGCTTCGGTCGCGTCACCTGGCGCGGCGGCGCGCCGCCCCAGGACACCGAGGCAGCCCCCGCACCGTCAGCCAGTGCTGCGCCCAGCGCCGCGCCGTCAGCACCATAGACGGCTGTAGGGGCGGGTTTCAAACAGCCAGCGCCGCGCCCAGCGGGCCGTCGCCCAGCGCCGCGCCGTCAGCACCGTAGACGGCTGTAGGGGCGGGTTTCAAACCCGCCCTCATCCTCAGCGCCGCGAGCCAATCGTCAGCTTATCTGACGATGGATGGCATCGCAGGGCTATTTCAGATCACCCAGCTTGTGGGCACGGATGAGCTCGCCTTGGGAGTCCACGCACTGGGTCATCTGCGCCTTGGCGGTGGCGAGCAGCTGCTCGGCGCGGGTGATGGACGTGGCCTGCACGCTGGGATCAGCAGTGCGCCGCGCCTCGCTGAGCGCGCCGAGCCCCTCTTGGTGCGTCGCGTACGCCAGGGCGCAGCGATCGCGCACGCCGCAGGTGTCCGGCTGACTGCAGGGGGTGGCGCGCAGCGCCGCGAGCCGGGGCGCCTTGTCCTCGTTCTTGGCCTCGCGCAGCTGATCGATGGCGCGGCTCACCACGGCCGCCTCATCACGGTGCTCTCCGCTCTTGCCGCAGCCGTAGAGCGCGGTGCCGACCAACCCCCCCCAAAAAAACCAGCGACACCTGCCTGAGGCGCGGCGCGGGGGTAGCCCGGCGCTCATGCGACCCGTCGCAGGTGCGGTGGCCTTGTACCCGTACGGAAACAATGGGCGCTGGGTCAGTCGACGGCCTTCGGCGGAGGCCCCATCTGGATCCGCTCGCCGATGTAAGCGCCGATCAGGCTGAACAGCACGCCGAGCGCGCTCATGAGCACGTACATGAACGAGGGCATCGTCTTCACCGTCTGGCTGCCGAACAGCAAGAAGGCGGTGGGCATCGCCACCAAGAACGCCGCCACCACGGGCTCGATGAAGGTTTTCCCTGGGGAAATGAGCCCCACCAGCACCCCCGCGATGAACCACACCGGGACCGCCATCATCATCCCCGCCGAGCCCTCCAGGTCCACCGCCGAGACCACCATCGGGAGGCCCAGGATGAGCGCGGCGGTGAGCACCGAGGTGATGATGAGCGAGATGCCGAACCACATCAGGCTGAAGCCATCCTGCTGGTAGCGACGCTCGAGCTCCTCCTCACGAGAGAGGCTCCGCTTCTGATCCTCCACCTTGGCGCCGCATGACACGCAGCGGTTGTTGGGCAGCGGGGTCGCGTTCTTGAAGCCGCAGGAGGAGCAGATGAGTTGCTTGGGTTGAGCCATGGTGCCTCGGGCGCCGCCGACCGGCGCCGTGGAAGGAGAGCGCGGATTCGGAGCAGCGCCCTGAGGAGTAGGGTAGCCGAGAGCTCAGCCCTCGCCAACTGCCTGGCGGAGCGGAGAATTCAGCTTGATTGGCCGCCACACGCGATAAAGGCCGAAGCCATTGAAGGCCGCGAACGCGAAGCAGAGCCCCACGAGCGCCAGCGCCCAGCGCGTGCCCGCTGGCGACGCGCCGTCGATCAAGAGCCAAGCACCCTCGGGCTTGCGGCCGTGGTCCGCCACGATCTGCTCGAGCCCTGCGTGGCCGATGCCCGCCTCTTCGAGCGGCACCAGGCGCCCGACGAACGAGGTGGGCGGCAGGAAGTAAGGCGTGTCCATCTCCTCCGGCACGCGCACCTCCACCCACAGGTTCGGGTTCTTTTCCACCTGCACCAAGCGGTACGAATCAGAACTCAGCGGACGCATGTAGCGCAGACCGCGCGCGCTCAGGGTGCCCTCCCCTTGCACGTAGACATTGGCCCAGCGCGGCTCGGGGGTGAAGCGCTCGAGCGACCCGATCGACACGGGCTCCGGCGTGGCCAAGGCGTACGCCGCGTGACTCATCAGCAGCGCGCCGAGCCCGAGGCTCGCGAGCAGGGTGATGCTCATCACCGTCAGGGTGAGCCGGCGGTAGGGGCGCCGCGGCGGAGGCAGCGCCTCCAGATCGGGATCGCGCTCCCGATCGGGCTGCGCTTCCAGATCAGGCCGCGCCTTGGGAGCGGGGAGGTCAGGGTCGGAGCTCATACGTGGGTTGGGGGGTTGGGAGAGCAGCTTGCCGCATCGAGAGGCGCTCGGACAACGCTCACGGCGCTGGGTTCCCGAGCTCACCTGCGCACTTGAGCACCCCGGGAGGGCGTGCGGCGACTTTCACCTCGAATTCCCCAACCATTTCAGGCACACCAGCCCCCGATGGCCGAGGAGGTGTTGATCATCGGCGGGGGCTTGCTCGGGTGCAGCGCGGCCTTCGCGCTGGCGGAGGCGGGCGCCCAGGTCACCGTGCTCGAGCGCGCGGTCCCCGGCGCCGAGGCCTCCAGCGCGGCGGCTGGGATCTTGGGCGCCCACGTGGAGCAGCACGAGTCCGACGCGATGGAGAAGCTCGCGCAGCTGAGCCTCGCCCGATACCCCGCGTTGTCCGAGACGCTGGCCGAGCGCACCGGGATCGACGTGGAGCTCAGGCTGCACGGCAGCCTGCGCGCGGCCTACGCCGATAGTCAGCTTCGCACCCTACGCAGGAGCGCGCGCGCCGACCGGCAGCGCGGGCGCGAGGCCATCTTCCTCGCCGCGCGTGAGCTCCGCGCGGCGGAGCCCGAGCTGTCGCTCAGCGTCAAGGGCGCGGTGGAGTACCCGCGCGATGGTCGCGTGGCGCCCCGGCGCCTCCTCCGCGCCCTGCGGCTCGCGGCGCAGCGCGCTGGCGTGCGTTTCCGCACGGGAGCCAACGTTCAGCGCGTGGAGGTCTCAGGCGAGCGGGCGCAAGGCGTGCGCCTGGCGGACGGAGAGCAGCTCAGCGCCGGCTGGGTGGTGATCGCGGCGGGGGCCTGGACGCCGCTCATCGCGGGGCTCTCCATCCCGAGCGCCAGCATCGTCCCGGCGCGCGGGCAAATCCTCCAGCTCGCGTGCGCCGAGCCGCCGCTCCGGCGGGTGGTCTTCGGGCCTGACTGTTACCTGGTGCCACGCGACGACGGCCGCGTGCTGGTGGGCTCCACGCTGGAGTTCACGGGGTACGAGAAGCGCGTCACGGCGGGCGCGGTCCAGGAGCTGCTCCGCGCGGCGATCGAGCTCGTGCCGGCGCTGAGCCATGCCGAGCTGCTCGGTCATTGGTCAAACTTCCGCCCTTATACGCCCGACCACGCGCCGCTCATCGGTGAGAGCGAGATCCAGCGGCTGGTGTTCGCGAGCGGGCACTACCGTAACGGGATCTTGCTCGCGCCGATCACCGCCGAGCTGGTCAAGCACAGCGTGCTCTGCGGCACGCCCCCCATCGATCTCAGCCCCTTCGCCCCGAGCCGTGAGAGCCTCTCCGCGTTGCCGCGCGGCAACGCCCTGGACCCCCTATGAGCGTCACCTACAAGCAGAGCGGCGTCGACATCGACGCCGCTGAAGATCTGGTCGCCCGCATCAAGCCCCTGGCCGCCGCGACGCGGGTGCCCGAGGTGGTCGACGACGTGGGCGGCTTCGCGGGCCTGGTGCGGCTCCCGAGCGACATCCCCGATCCGCTATTAGTCAGCGGAACTGATGGCGTGGGCACGAAGCTCAAGCTCGCCTTCGCCACCGGCAAGCACGACACCATCGGGCAAGACTTGGTCGCCATGTGCGTGAACGACGTCATCACCACCGGCGCGCGCCCGCTCTACTTCCTCGACTACTTCGGCTGCGGCAAGCTCGACGTCTCGGTCGCCGAGCGGGTGATCGCCGGCATCGCCGACGGCTGTAAAATAGCCGGCTGCGCGCTCATCGGCGGGGAGACGGCGGAGCTGCCAGGGATGTACGCTGACGGCGAGTACGATCTCGCGGGCTTCGCCGTGGGCGTGGTCTCCGCCTCCAAGGTGCTGGGCCCGCGCCGCGTGCAGGACGGCGACGCCCTGATCGCCATCGCCTCGTCAGGTCTCCACTCCAATGGCTACTCGCTGGCGCGACGCGTGCTCGAGGGCGACGGCTCCTCAGCTGAGGCCGCGCCCGCCGCGGCCCGGGGTGAGCGCGGACGCGCGCTCACCGACGTCGTGCCCGCGCTGGGCGTCACCTTGGGGGAGGCGCTGCTCACGCCGACTCGCATCTACGCCCAGGCCACGCGCGCCTTGAGTGAGGCCTTGGGCTCACAGCTCCACGCGCTGTGCCACGTCACCGGTGGAGGGCTCATCGGGAACCTACCGCGCGTGCTCCCGCGCGGCGCCATCGCCGACGTGCGGCTCGATCACGAGCGGCACCCGCTGTTCGAGCTGATCGCCAGTGATGGACCGGTGGCGGAGGAAGAGATGCGCCGCACCTTCAACCTCGGCATCGGGATGGTGGCGGTGGTCGCGGCGAGCGCCGCAGAGCGAGCGATCTCCGTGTTGAAGGGGGCTGGTGAGCACGCGTGGTCGCTCGGCGCGGTGCGGCTCGAAGGAGAGGAGCCGGCGCGGGTGGAGGTGGCATGACGCTGCGGCTCGGCGTGCTGGTCTCGGGGCGTGGCTCGAACCTCCAAGCCATCCTCGACGCCATCTCAGCCAAGCAGCTCGACGCGCGCGTGGAGCTGGTGCTCTCGAACCGCGCCTCGGCGCCAGCGCTGGAGCGCGCGGCGCGCGCGGGGGTGAAGACGCAGGTCATCGAGCACCGTCAGTTCCCCGATCGAGAGGCGTTCGACGCGGCGTTGATTGCAGCGCTCGAGGGCGCCGGGGTGGAGTGGGTGGTGCTCGCCGGCTTCATGCGGCTGCTCACGCCGAGCTTCGTGGAGGCCTTCGCGGGGCGCATCGTCAACGTGCACCCGTCGCTGCTCCCGGCCTTCCCCGGCCTCGACGCGCAGGCTCAGGCGCTGGCTTATGGCGTCAAAGTGACCGGCTGCACGGTGCACTTCGTGGACGCCGGGATGGACACCGGCGCCATCATCGGGCAACGCGCGCTGACCATCAGGGAAGATGACGACGTGGAGCGGCTCTCGGCGCGGCTGCTCACGGAGGAGCACGCCCTGCTCGTGGAGTGCCTGAGCCTCATCGCGGCGGGCCGCGTGAAGCTCCACGAGGCGCCTCTTGAAGTGCCACGCGAGGCGCCGCCGCGCGCCGAAACACCACCCCAAACGCTGGACCGCGCAGGCGGCGCACGCCCACGAGTCGAGGTGACGTGACCCCGACGCGCTACTACGACGTGGTCGTGCTGGGCCGCTCCATCGGCAGCCTGGCCGCCGCGGCGCTGCTCGCGCGACGCGACTTCCGGGTGCTGCTCTTGGGCCACGGCGCGCGCCCCGCCGGCTACCAGTTCGAGCACTATCAGCTCAGGCGGCGCACCTTCACCTTGCTGGCAGGCAGCTCCCCTGTCTGGCTCCGGGTGCTGCAAGAGCTCGCGCAGGCGACCACCTTCCGGCGTCGCACGCAGCAGCTCGATCCGATGTACGCCGTGCTGAGCCCGCGCCGGCGCTTGGAGGTGCCGCCCGAGGCCGAGCTGTTCGCGCGGGAGATCGACCGAGAGTTCCCCGAAGTGCGCCAGCTCGTCGATGAGCTGTACTCGAGCTTCGCGAGCGTCAACACGACGCTGGACACCGCCTTCGAGCGCGACGTCGCGTGGCCGCCCGGCACCTTCTGGGAGCGCTTGGAGACGGCGCGCGTCAGTCGCGAGCTACCGCTCACCCGCGGCGAGACGACGCAAGAGCTGCTCGGGAAGTTCCCAGCCAGCCACCCCTACCGCGACGTGACCACGATCCCGGCAGGCTTCGCGACGGATCTCGCGGTGCCGGGCGAGCAGCTGCCGCCGCTGGCCTTCGCGCGGCTCTCGGGCGCGTGGACGCGCGGTGTTCAGGCGCTCGCTGGCGGTGAGGCAGAGCTCGAGAGCTTCTTCCTGGAGCGCATCCGCGCACACGGTGGTGAGTCGCGCCTCAGTCAGCGCGCCAGTCAGATCGTGATCGCGCAAGGTCGCGTGGTGGGGGTGCTGGAAGATGGCGAGGACGAGCCGGTGGGCACGAGCTCCGTGGTGTGCGACCTCTCGGGTGAAGCGGTCGCCGAGCTGACCGGTGGTGAGGGCATCACGCAGCGCGCCCAGCGCGACTGGCCGCGCCTGTCGGTGAACGCGGGGCGCTTCGTGGTGAGCCTGGTGGTGCCGAGTCGTACGCTCCCCGAACCACTGCCCACGGAGTCGTTCTTCCTTCCCGAAGAGGGCAGCACCCCGAGCCCCAGGCGCCCCGTGGTGCACGTCCAGCGCGGGCCACGGTTCACGACGGAGGACAGCCGCGAGCGAGAGCCGCTCGAGGTGCTCACCGCCGAGATGCTGCTGCCGAGCCGCGGCAGCTTGACGCTGCTCGAGGCGCGCGAGGCGGTGCTCTCCACCTTGAGGACCCACCTGCCCTTCGTCGAAGACGAAGCGCGGGTCATCGACTCGCCGCACGACGGGCTACCCCTGTGGGAGTATCGCCAAGGCACGAGCGGCACGCGGCGCCACGAGATCGATCGCATCCACTTGCCGGGCGGCGCTGGCCCCGAGCCGATGGAGTGGCAGTGGTCGGTCGACACCCCAGGGTACCTCGAGCTCGCGGGCGAGCCGTTTCGGGGACCCATCCCCGGCACCTACCTGGTGGGGCGCACCGTCCTGCCCGCGTTGGGTCAGGAGGGCTCGCTCTTGGCCGCCTGGGGCGCGGCGCGCGCCATCACCCGTAAGGACCGCACCCGCCAAAAAATGAGGCGGCAGATGTGGAGCAAAATCGAGACATGAGCGAAGCCCTCGTCAGTCAAGGCGAGTCGGGGTAATAGTGCGATCGTGATCATGCTCCGCTTCCGCAGTCTGTTCCTGGCGCTGCTCTCCCTGATCGTGCTCCTCGGCGTCACGCTGGTCCCTGGGACCGCGGCGGCGCAGGCCAAGCCCAAGCAGAAGATCCAGGTGCTGACCGTCTACAGCAACTCGGCCTACACCCAGGCCGAGGCGCTCAGCATCGCGCTGAAGCGCGTGGTAGACAGGTCGCGGGACTGGACCCTCGGTAAGGGCGACTTCTCACTCGAGGTGCTCACGGCGGCGCTCGGCTGTGAAGAGGTCCCTGACGCGGCCTGCCTCAAGAAGATCGCGAAGCAGGTGGACTCGGAGCGCTTCGTGTGGGGGCAGCTCGAGAAGCAGGGCACCCAGGTCACTGGCACCATCCACTTCGAGTCCCCCGAGGGCAGCAAGCAGACGTCGGTCTCTTACTCAGAGAACCTGACGGATGCCTCGGACGAGGCGCTGCTCCAGGTGGCGCAGGTGGCCTTCCTCGAGATCACCGGGGCGGCCCCGGGCAAGCTGAAGATCACGGCGGAGCACGCCCAGACCGTGATCGTGGACGATGAAGCGGCAAGGCAGCTGACGAACGGCGGCATCGAGCTCGATCTCCCTGGTGGCGAGCACCAGCTCACCTTCTCCGCGCCGGGGTACGCCTCGGAGACGCGCACCGTGCAGGTGGTCGCGGGGCAACTGGTGGAGGTGAAGCTCTCGCTGCGTCAGGCAACGGGTGGCGGCGTGGAGGGCTCCATCGGCGCGGACACCGGGCGCGGGCTCAGCACCCGCCAGGTGATCGGCATCGGCACCATGGGCGTGGGCGCGGTGCTGCTCGCGGGCTCGGTGTACTCGGCGCTCCAGGTCAGCGGCGTGAACAATGACCAGGACTTCGATCGCTACCGCGCGTCGGTCGCTCAGGGTGAGGACGTGTGCGAGCGCGCGAAGGCCGGGCGGCGTTACCCCAGCGCTCCCGATCCTTCCGGCATCGCGGATCAATGCTCGAAGGCGAGCACCTTCCAGACGCTGCAGTGGGTGTTCGCGGGCGCCGGCGTGGTCGCGGGTGGCGTGGGCGCCTACCTGTTCTTCGGCGCGGAGGATGAGCCCGCGTCCGCGCGCCGCAAGCCGCGGATCGACACCCGCGTGGGCAGCGGTGGTGGCTACATGAGCCTCTCGCTCCCGTTCTGATCGTGAGCGGCGGTGATCGTGAGCGGCGCTGACCTCGAGCGGTCCACTTCAGGATCTCGGAGCCGCCGCTCGCCCCTGAGCCGCCTCGCTGCGCTCCCGAGCTGCCCTCGTTCGCTCCCCTGATTGCCGTGCGCGTCATCGGTGGAAAGCTGCGCGGGCGCCCACTGCGCTCACCCCCGGGCCACACCACTCGCCCCACCGCGGCGCGAGTGCGCGAGGCGCTGTTCAGCATCCTCGGGGATCTCGACGGCTGTTCCGTGCTCGACGCCTGCGCCGGCACCGGCGCCTTGGGGATCGAAGCGCTCTCCCGCGGCGCACGCCACGTGACCTTCCTCGACGCCGATCGCAGCGCCCTCACCGCCATCGCGGGCAACCTCGAAGCGCTCGGCCTCAAAGGCGCCAGCACCCTGCTCCCCCTCAAGCTCGAGCGCGCCAGCGCGGCCCTGCGGCGCAGCGCACCGTTCGATCTCGTGCTCTGCGATCCTCCATGGCCCCACGCCGACCCGATCGCCGCCGAGCTGGTCCGCGTGCTCTCGCAAGGCCTCCTCGCCCCCGGCGCCCGCGTGGTGATCGGCCACCGCGCGGAGCTACCCGTCCGCTGCGAGAGCGCCACGCTGGTGCTGAACGAGCGACGCCGCTGGGGCGACTCCGGACTCAGCTTCTTCGACTGGCTCGGCGAGTAGCCCCACTGCGCGGTGCCGTCCAACCCAAGAAAAACCACGCACGCTCGAACGCAATTTTACCAAGTAGCTGAAATGACTGAGGTTTCTGCTCTCCTCGGGAGGGCTGGTGGACGTTCGCGTCAGGGTTTTGCGTTGGGTTTCTGCGAGCGGCCTTGTAGGCTTTGCGCCCCCTGCGGCGAGCGCGCACAGGGTCGTGCGAGGAGTGACTATGGCTGAATCCGTCCCCCCACCACCTCCAACCAAGTCCGGCGGATCGTTCATCGCGGTCGCGCTGCTGATGCTGGTGGCGGCTGGCGGCTTGATTTACTGGAAGATGTCGAGCGGCGAGGAGGAGGCACCCAAGCCGCCTCCCCCCGCACCCGTGGCGCAGGCGCCCGCGCCCCAAATAGAGGTCGCCATCCCACCGCCACCCCCGGTGGACGCCGGCACGGACGCGGAGGCGAAGGTCGCGACCAAGACGCCGGTCAAGGGTGGCGGCGGTGGAGGCGCTTGCGCGGGTGAGTGCAAGGGCTCGGTCACGCCAGCGCTGAGCTCGGCGCTCGGCGGCCGCGCGGCGAGCGCGCGGCGCTGCTACGAGCGCATGCTGCGGACGGACTCCACGCTCTCCGGGAGCGTCACGGCGCAGGTCCGGGTAGGCCCTCAGGGGCAGGTGTGCGGCGTGAGCATCTCCAAGGATTTCGGGGGTGTCGGGGCCTCCTGCGTCGCTCCCGCGCTCCGCGCCGGCAACCTCCCGCCGCCGAACGGTGGCTGCGTGGACGTCGCGGTGCCCGTCACCTTCAAGCCCAGCGGTTGACAGTCATGGTAGAAATGGGGTCCCGTGATCAGGAGGTCTCAAGGATGAGTGCGCTGAAGGCGAGCACGTTGAAGGCAGGTGCGCTGACGACACGCGCGCGGAGGGTTGTTCCATCGCGCGCGGTGAGCTTGCCGCTGCTGCTTGGCCTCTTGGTGCTCGCGCCGGTCGCGGGCTGCTCGGATGATGGAGTCACCGCGAAGTGCCCGGAGCCGGCGCTCTATCACATCCGCTACGACGAAGAGGACGAGGCGCGCGCGCGGGAGATCTTGGCGAGCGACGCCGGCGCCGAGGGGCTCCGCGAGCTGATCGGCGAGGCGGATCAAGATCCCGCCCTGCTCAAGCAGTTGGCCGACGAGAACTGCGTGACCGCGCCGGGCGAGATCAGCACGGGCAACTGAGCAGTTGAGCACGCTGAAGGCCACCGCGCGGGGGCTGTCCGCCGAGCCCACTGATTCGTCAGCCAATGTGACTGATGCGCCGCGCGAGGGTGTCGACGCAGCCAGGGCGCGGCTCGAGCGGCGCGCCCACGGGGTGCTGCTCACGGTGGCCTACGACGGCCGGCTGTTCCACGGCGCCGCGCGGCAACGAGCGCTACGCACCGTAGCCGGGGAGCTCGACGGCGCCGTCCAGGCGATGGACCCGCGCGCGACCTTGGTGAGGATTTGCAGCCGCACCGATCGCGGCGTCCACGCTCGCGCGCAGTTGGTCAGTTTCGATACGGATAAAGACATCAGCTCACGGGGTTGGCTGCTCGGGCTCTCGGAGCACCTCCCGGACGAGCTGGCGGTGGTGCAGGTCGCCAAGGTCGACGTGGGGCTCCACCCAAGCCACGTCGCGAAGCGCAAACGCTACGAGTACCTCCTCCTCACCTCACCGTCGCGAGACCCCTTCTTGGAGGGGCGCGCCTGGCGGCACTACGCGCGGCTCGACCTCGCGGTGATGCAGGCGGAGGCTCTGGACCTCCTGGGTGAGCACGATTTCGCGGCGTTCCGCGGCGCGCAAGACGAGCGGACGGAGACGGTGCGCAAGATCCTTCGCGCCGAGCTACAGCCCAGCGTGGAGGACCCGCGGCTGCTCCGCTTCGTGATCGAGGGGGACCGCTTCATGTACAACATGGTGCGGATCATCATGGGGACGCTGGTGGACGTGGGGCGTGGGCACCTCCAACCTGGCGCCATGAAGCGCGCCCTCGCCAGCAAGAGCCGCGACGACTTGGGGATGACGGCGCCGCCAGACGGCTTGTACTTGTGCGAGATCGAGCTCGCGACCGAGCAGCGTGAGGTCTGGCCCCCAAGCCATCCCAGTAGTTGAGCGCTTCACGCGGCGCCATCCAACGGAGCTGCGCAGAACCTGCGTTTGGAGGCAGCAGGTGGCGGCGCGCTGCGAAGGAGTGTCGCGCCGAATCGAGCGCGAAGTCAGCGCCGCACCCAGCCCCTGCTGGTCAATCCAATCGCGCCAACAACACCGTGAAACCCGCGGGACGCTCGATTGACTGAGGTGGTCCTCGCCGCTAGCTTCCCCGCGACGTGCGCTGGCTGGGTGAGGTACGTGGCCTTGACCCAGTGGGGCGCTCAGCGCGCGGTGGATTCGCGCACCGCTGAGACGTCGCGAGGAGCTTCGTTCGACATGAGCCTGAAGGACAAAGTGATACGGCAGGGTAAGAGGGTCACTTCGAACCCCGCCATGATGCGCTTCATCTCCGACGACCGGGTGATGAAGGCCGCCGAGGGCGTGATGGACGCGCGGGGCCGCTTCGCCGCCGCGTGGGACATCTTGAAGAACGGGCACGCGCTCCCCAACGTGGACCCAGCGTTGGACGAGCTGGCCAGCGACAGCAAGCCGCAGACGAACGGCCACCGGAACGGTCACAAGAACGGCAGCGCTCGGGCGAGCGGCGGCGAGCTGGTGAAGGGCTCCTCCGATCTCGGCGAGTCGATGAAGGAGCGGGCGAGCCTCGCGAGCATCGGCGGCCGCGACGTGTTCGAGAAGGCCTACAAGTTCACGGCCGCGGACAACGCGCGCAAGATGGGGATGTACCCCTTCTTCCGCGCGCTGGATTTCAACGACGGCCCGGAGGCGGAGATCGACGGCAAGCGCGTCGTGATGTTCGGCTCGAACAACTACTTGGGCCTGACGACGCACCCCAAGGTGCGTGAGGCGGCGAGCGCCGCGATCGATCGCTTCGGCACCAGCATGACGGGCTCGCGCCTGGTGAACGGCTCCATGAAGCTCCACGAGGAGTTCGAGGAGAAGCTCGCCGCCTGGTTCGGGACCGAGGCCGCGCTGGTGTTCACCACCGGTTACCAGGTGAACATCGCGACCTTGTCAGCCCTGCTGAGCAACAAGAGCAGCGTGGCGGTGATCGATCGCAACGTGCACGCCTCGCTCTACGACGGCGTGCGGCTCGGGCAGGCGGCGGGCGCGCGCATGGTGCGTTACCGCCACAACGACGCCGCCTCCCTCGACAACCACCTGAGCAAGCTCGGCGACGCGGAGGGCGCTTTGGTGGTGACGGACGGCGTGTTCAGCGCCGAGGGAGAGATCGCGCACCTCGATCAGATCGTGCCGGTGGTGAAGAAGCATGGCGCGCGGCTGTTCGTGGACGACGCCCACGCGCTCGGGGTGATTGGCCCCGGTGGGCGCGGCACCGCGGCCCACTTCGGCTTGATGGATCAGGTGGATTTGGTCGGCGGCACCTTCTCCAAGTCACTCGCCAGCATCGGCGGGTGGCTGGTGGGGGAGCGCAAGGTGCTCGACTACGTGCGCCACTTCGCGCCCTCGTTCATGTTCGCCGCCAGCGCGGCGCCGCCCAGCGTGGCGGCGGCGATGGCCGCCTTCGACGTGATGCAAGAGGAGCCGTGGCGCATCGACAAGCTCCGCGAGAACTTCACCTACATGAAGACGGAGCTCGAGAAGATGGGGTTCGAGCTCGGTAAGACCGAGACCGCGGTGATCCCGATCTACATCCGCCAAGATCTGCGCACGCTGATGATGTGGCGTGATCTCTTGGAGGAGCACCAGATCTACACCAACCCCTTCATCTCCCCCGGGGTGCCCCCGAAGCACGCCATGCTGCGCACGAGCTACATGGCGACGCACGAGCGACACCACCTGGATCGCGGCCTCGAGGCCTTCCGCAGCGTCGGGAAGAAGTACGGCGTCATTCCCTAGTCGCTTCACGGAGCGGCTCCATCGATGGCGCGCGCTGCGCTGGTGAACGCCGCGCGAGGCCCTGAGTCCATCGGTGCGCGTCGCCTACGATGCGTAGCGCGCGGAGCGTTGACACGGGCGCAGGCCGGGTGTTGATTGCGCGCGGCATGCCAGTCGAAATCCGTGAGATCCCCGTCGGGGGCAACCTGCGTGACTTCCTTTCGGTGGTCGACTCCATCTACCGGGACGACCCTCAGTACGTGCGCCCGCTCGACCTGGAGATCAAAGACCGGCTCAGCCGTAAGAACCCATTCTTCGAGCACGGCGAAGCGACGATCTTCACCGCTTACCGCGGCGGCAGGTGCGTGGGCCGCTGCACCGCGTCGATCGATCGGGAGCACCTGGCGCGCTACCAGGACGACACCGGCTTCTTCGGCTTCATCGACACCGTGAACGACGCGGAGGTGGCCACGGCGCTGCTCGACAGCGCGCGGCGATGGCTCGGCGATCGCGGCATGAAGCGGATCCGTGGACCGCTCAGCCTCGCCATCAACGAAGAGATCGGCTGCTTGGTGGAGGGCTTCGACACCCCGCCGATGGTCATGATGGCTCACCACCGGCCGTATCAAGGCGAGCTGATCGAGGAGGCGGGCTTCGAGAAGGTGAAGGACCTCTACGCCTGGCGCTACGAGGTGGGCAAGGTGTCGAACCGCGCCGCCAAGGCGCGCGCCGACATCGAGGCGCTGCCCGAGGTGCGCACGCGCACGGTCGACATGAAGAACCTCGAGGGTGACATCCGCACCCTGATGGACATCTACAACGACGCTTGGAGCGACAACTGGGGCTTCGTCCCCCTCACCGAGGGTGAGCTGTCGAAGATGGCGGCGGACATGAAGCTGATCGTGATGCCCGATCTCGCGCTCATCACCGAGATCGACGGTGAGCCTTCGGCGGTGGCGCTGGCGCTCCCCAACATCAACCACATGATCGGCGACTTGAACGGCTCCCTGCTCCCGACGGGCGCGCTGAAGTTGCTCTACCGCCTCAAGGTGCGCGGCCCCAAGCAGGCGCGGCTCATCATCCTGGGCATCCGTAAGAAGTATCGCCACGTGCGGAAGTACGCCGCGCTGAGCACCTACCTCTACGTGAAGATGAACGAGGCCGCGGCCAAGCGCGGCATCGAGTGGGGCGAGCTCTCGTGGACGCTCGAGGACAACGCGCCGGTCAACGTGGGGATCAAGTTCATGGGTGGGAAGGTCTACAAGCGCTACCGCATGTATGAGCGCAGCATCTGAGGTGTCATGAAGGTTCTCCTCACGGGTGGTTCTGGGTTCCTCGGCTCGCACATCGCCGAGCAGCTCTCGAAGCAAGGGCACGCGGTTCACGCGCTGGTGCGCAAGACGAGCAACACGAAGCTGCTCGAGGGGCTCTCGGGCGTCACCCTGGTGGAGGGCGCCGTGAGCGACGTGGAGAGCCTGGAGCGCGCCGCGGGCGAGGTGGACGCGGTGATTCACTCTGCGGGGCTCGTGAAGGCGCGGCACCCGGAGGAGTTCCATCGGACGAACTGCGGCGGCACGGTGAACGTGCTGAACGCCGCCTTGAAGCACAAGGACCGCATCCAGCGCTTCGTGCTCGTCTCCAGCCTCGCCGCGGTGGGCCCGAGTGAGGACGGCTCACCCGTGGATCCAGATCACGCGCCAGGCCCAGTGACGCACTACGGGCGGAGCAAGCTGGCAGCGGAGCGCGCGGTGCTGACCAAGAAGGACGAGCTGCCGATCACCATCATCCGCCCGCCAGCCATCTATGGCCCGCGCGATCAAGAGATCCTCGCGTTCTACAAGGCGGTGAACGCCCGCGTGCTACCCTACATGGGCACCACGGAGAACCGCCTCAGCATGGTCTACGGGGCCGACGCCGCCGCCGCCTGTATCCTCGCGGTAACGAAGGACACGCCGAGCGGGCGCGCCTACTTCGTGGAGGACGGCCACGCCCACCGCTTCTCCGAGATGATCGAGGCCGTCGAGCAAGCCCTCGGCAAGCGCGCCTGGCTGCGCTTCCCCCTACCGCGCCCCGTGGTGGCCACCGCGGCGGTCGCGAGCGAGCTCTACGGCAAGCTGAGCGGCAAGGCGGTGATGCTCACCCGCGACAAGCTGAACGAGCTGTTCGCGCCCAACTGGGTGTGCAGCGCGGAGACCACGCGCGCCGAGCTCGGCTGGGAGCCAGAGATGAGCTTCGAGCAAGGCGCCCGCGTCACCGCCGAGTGGTACCGCAGCGCCGGCTGGCTGTGATGTACCGCCGCGGCGACGAGTTCGCGCTGCGCGGCTTCGTCGCGCCGGGCTTCGAGGCGGTGCGCGCGCACCTCGCTCAGTCGCTCGAACGGGGTGAGGAGTGTGGCGTCAGTGTCGCTGTCTATCATCGCGGCCAGCTGGTGGTGGAGCTCGCCGGCGGCGTACGCGACGCCGCGCGGCAGCTGCCCTACACCCCCAGCACGCTGACGCTCGGCTTCTCGAGCACCAAGGGCGTGGTGGCGCTGTGCTTCTTGATGCTCAGGAGCCAGGGCCTCTTCGACTACGACGCGCCCGTCGCGAGCTATTGGCCCGAGTTCGGTCAAGCAGGCAAGGGCACCATGAGCGTGCGCACGCTCTTGAACCACCGCGCGGGCCTGGTGGGGCTCGACGCGCCGCTCCGCTTGGAGGAGCTCGAGCGAGACTTGGAAGGGGTGGAGGCGCGCCTCGCCGCGCAGGCACCCAGCTGGGCACCGGGCGAGAGCCAGGGCTACCACGGCGTGACCTACGGTCTGTACGCCGGCGCGCTGTTTCGCCGCATCGCGGGGCGCTCCCTCGGCGCCTTCATCGCTAGCTCGATCCGCGAGCCGCTCGGCGCCGAGATCTACCTCGGGCTCCCACCAGAGCATGAGTCGCGCGTCGCGCGCATCGTCCCGGCGACGACGTACGAGCGGCTGTTCAAATTCATCCCCATGGCGCTCACTGACAGCACGGAGGGCCGCGTGATCCGCTCGGTGCTGAGCGGGGCCGACACCGCCCGCGCCTTCCGCCACCCCGCGGAGCTTGGCCCACGTGGGGTCGCCAACTTCAACGCGCGGCGCACGCGCGCGCTCGAGCTGCCCTGGGTCGGCGCGCAGATGACGGCGCGCGGCTTGGCGCGGATGTACGCAGCGCTCGCCCAAGGCGGCAGCTTGGACGGCGTGCGGCTGGTGTCACCCGAGCTCATCCCGCCGCTCTACGAGCGCCAATCCTGGTCGCCACGCGATCGCGTTTTGCAGAAGCCACTCGGCTGGAGCCAAGGCTTCCTCAAAGAGGAGGAGAGCGTGTTCAGCGCCAGCCCCGAGAGCTTCGGCCACCCCGGCGCAGGCGGCGCCCTCGGCTGGTGCGACCCCCCACGCGAGCTCGCCATCGCCTACTTGCCGAACCGCATGGCCTATCACATCCGCTCCCCCCGAGCGCGCGCGCTCGCCCGCGTCATCTACCAAGCCGCCGCCAAGCGGTGAGGCGCTGCGGCGCGCTGCGGCGTCAAGTCAACTAACTTGACTTCACCGGACTCAGGCGATGGTCAGCTCAACGAACCGTATCCGCGCTAAGCCACAGCCCGCGCGTGCTCTCGCCTTCTTTTTTTTGGGGGGGTTGGACGGCACCGCGCCTCACGTCACCGCGCGACGCGCCCGCTAGCCGCTTAGAGCCGCGCTCCGACCGCCACCAAGCAGCTCCTCAGCTTGGCGCGGCTAGCCCACAGCAGCCCGTTTGTCGTCCTGCCCAAGCTGGGGCATCCTTCGAGCATGCGCGAGCCCAGCTTCCAGATCCCGATCATCCGCTCCGGCGATCTCGATCTCGAGAGCCCCGAGGGGAGGACCGAGTGGGACCGCCGCGTGATGGCGCTCGCGGCCCGGCGCATCGCCGAGGAGCGCGTGCGCATGGAGCAGCTCGGCATCATCGATGAGCACGGGGAGCTCATCTCGCGCGAGCTGCCCCCCGACATGCTCCCGGAGTCCGAGACGACCTTGGAGACGGGCTGAGCACGCGTGGCCCGGCCGCGCAGCATCAAGTCAGCTAAATTGACATGGCCTCAGCTGCCGAAGCGGTAGAAGGTGGCGCCAGCGACGCTCAGGGGGGTGGGGGTGTTCTTGAGGTTTTTCCCCATGGAATCGATGGCCTCGACGTCGACGTAGAGGCCGGGGCCCCAGCCGGGGGCCTGGGCCTCGTCTTCGCCGGGGCGGGTGGCGGTGTCGGCGTAGAGGGCGCGGCGCAGGGCCTCGCTGGGGAGGCGCGGGGCGCTGTGCTGTGGCTCGGCGCCTTCGCTGGGTACCCAGCGGCTGCCTTGGCTGAGCACCGCGACGGTTCGGTAGCCTGACTCTTCTAGACGCGCGCGGGTGCGCTTCGTCCAGGCGAACGGATCGACCTGCTCGTCGCCCTCCGCCACCTCCAGGTACACCGCGTGCCCCAGCCACAGCGGCTCACAGCCCTCCCCTGGGGGCTCCTCCGCGAGCACCTGCTCGATCAGCTCACGGAATCCGGTGAAGCGACGGGCAAAGTCGTCAGGCTCGAGATCATATTCGTCGTCCTCGATCTCGAAGTAGGAGAAGAAGAAGCCGTACGCGTTCTCGTCAGTGACATCCATGGCAGCGCCCAAAGCGCCGAGGGTTTACCGTTTGTCGCTCCGCACAAGCAACGCGCTCGAGCGCGTCACTCGCGGGCGGCTTGCTCGGCGGCGGCGATGGCGGCCAGCGCGGCGCGCGCTTTGTTGCGCGTCTCCAGCGCCTCGAGGCGGGGCACGCTGTCCGCCACCAGACCGGCGCCGGCCGTCACCTCGAAGCGCCCCGCGCGTTGCACCACGGTGCGGATCGCGATCGCGAAGTCCAAGTCGGTGCCGCGCGTCACGTAGCCCACCGCGCCACCATAGGCGAAGCGAGGCCGCGGCTCGAGCTCACGGATGAGCTGCATCGCGCGCACCTTGGGCGCGCCGCTCAGCGTACCCGCAGGGAACGTCGCGCGGAGCACGTCGAAGGGCCCCAGCCCCTCACGGAGCTCCCCCGTGACCTCACTGGCGAGGTGCATCACGTGGCTCAGGCGCTGCACCGCGAATTGAACAGGAACGCTGACTGTGCCGGGGGTCGCCACGCGCCCGACGTCATTGCGCGCGAGGTCGATCAGCATCAGGTGCTCGGCGAGCTCCTTCGGATCGGCGCTGAGCTCGCGCGCCAGCGCCTCGTCTTCCTCCGGGCTCCTCCCGCGACGCCGCGTGCCGGCGATCGGCCGCACGGTGACGCGCCGCTCTTCGACGCGCACGAGCGTCTCCGGGCTGGCGCCGATCACCGAGACGGGCTCGGCGCCTTCGTGCGCAGGCAGCTCGAGCAGGTACATGTACGGCGCAGGCGAGAGCACGCGCAGCGCGCGGTACACGTCAAGCGCGCTCGCCGCGCGAGCCTTCACGGAGAAGGTGCGCGCCGGCACCACCTGGAACACGTCGCCCGCGCGGATGAGCTCCTTGGCGCGCAGCACGATCTGCTCGTACTCGGCGTCCGACGTATCTACGCTGAGATCCAGCGGTAGTTTTTGGGGGTTTGGCGGCGCGATGGGCGCGAGCGCTGCCTGGCGCGTGAGCACCGCCGTCACCCGCTCCAGGTCCTCGACGTCGTGCGCCACCAGCTCGGCGGTGTGCGTGAGGTTGTCGAACACCACCACGGTGCACTCACCGAGCAAGCGCGCGAGCACCGGCGGCTCCCCGGGCCAGGGCGGCACTTTGGTCGCGTAGTGGACGATATCGTAAGGGATCAGGCCCACATGGGCGTGAGCGAAACGCTCGGCGACGTCCACCACCTCCTCACCGCCGGTCGGCACCCGCGCCGCCAGCTGGGCGAACGGATCGCCCTCCCCTGCCCGCAAGGTCACCTGACGACGTGGGCGATAGCCGAGGATCGAATAGCGACCCCAGCGCTCACCCGGCTCCACGCTCTCGAGCAAGAAGGAGCCACCGGGGCTGTCCTGGCGGAGGATGGAGTAAGCCCCGACGGGGGTGATGCCATCGACCACCCAGGACTGCCGGTAGAGCGCCATCCCCGCGACGTTAGCATCACGCATGAGCCAGCGAGCGCCGCACGACCTGAGGTAGAGTCTCGAGGGTGCGCGCGTCACTACCCAACCCCCCGATCCCGATCCACCCACCGCGAAGCCCCGCGCACCGGGATCGCGTGAGCGTCACCTCCCCCCTCGCGAGGCCGCTCCGAGCCGCGCAGGCGCGGAAGCCAACGCCAGGGCAACGGCCCGCACGTCCGCTGCGAGTCACCTCGTCAGCGCGAGCGCTCCGCGCGCACGCGCCGCGCGCTAGATGGTTCGCTCCGCTGAGCATCCTGCTCCTCAGCGGTTTCAGCTTCGGCTGCGCTCGCTCGAGCGAGCACGCCCTCGAAGACACCGAGGGGCGGCGCTTCCAGGCAAACTGCCAGGGCGGCGCGTGTCGGCTCACGCAGACCAGCGGCACCCCCGCGCCCTCCGGGCTGCCCAGCTTGGTGTTGTCGGCGCCGGGACGCGTCGTGGCGATCTGCAACGCGCCAGCTGAGACCGACGCGCCTCGTGAGACCGCGGACTGCCGCGCGCTGGTGTGTCAGGCGGACACCGACTGCCCACCCGCCGCAGGCCAACCCGAGGGTACTTGCATCAACGGGCTGTGCATCTCCACCACCGGGGAGCTGCGGGTGGACGACGCGGTGTGGATGTGCCTCGCTGGGACGGGCCTCGGGCGCAGGCAGCCCAAACAGGTGGGCCTGTACGCCATGGCGCAGAACTGCGGGACGCCCTGCATCGTGCCCGCCGTGTGTCGACAGCCGTGAGGTCCATGCATGAGGTGACGCTGAACGCACGACACCCCTCGTGCTTGTCGCCGGGATGCAGCGCCCTCAGCGGACCGCAAAATCGTTGGGCTTCAGCGGGTCGCGTACTAACCTCCGCGCCCGGCTGCCCCGCGGCCAGGCTCACCGTGGCTCCTCGGAAGCGGGTGAGCGGAGACTTTCATGGCCGAACGTGAGCCCCTGCGATCCAGCGCGGCGCTAGCCGCATACCTCGAGTCCCTCTTGGAGGGGCGACGCGCCATCGTCTTTGGGGACTCGAGCTCCGACCTCGGCGAGCGGCTGCTCGAGCGCGGCGCGCGGCTGGTCCACGTGTACGACAGCGACGTCTCCCGGGTGGCGGTGGCGGCCGCCCAGAGCAGCTCGCGCGGCATCTCCTACGCGCCGCTCGGGGAGGGGGGCGCCGCGGTGCGTGACGGCGCCTTCGACGTGGCGCTGGTGGAGGACATCGGCAGCTACGCTGACGTGAGCGCGCTGCTCCGTCGCGTGAAGCGGAGCCTCGGGGCGCGCGGCGTGGCGCTGATTGCCGCGCGGAATCCTGACGTGAAGCGGACGCTGCTCACGCATCCTGGCGAGGGCAAGCTCAGCTACTACGACCTGTACGACGCCGTGAGCGAGGTGTGGGACGAGGTGCGGATGCTGGGGCAGACGCCGTTCGTCGGTTACGCGGTGGTGGATTTCGCGCCCGCGGGCGAGCCACAGGTGTTCTTCGACAACGGCTACCTGAGCGGCAACGCCGAGGAGCCGGAGTATTTCATCGCCTTGGCGGCGGGTCAGCCGCTCATGCTCGAGGAGTTCGCGGTGGTGCAGCTGCCCGCGCACGAGGTGCTGGGGCAGCGCTCCGGGGGTCGGCAGCTGGAGGCGGCGCGCAGTCGCGAGCAGAGCGTGAGGGCGCGGCTCGCCAAGCTGGAAGAGGAGCTCGAGCGCGCGCGCGAGCACCGAGCCTCGGATGAGCAGCTGCGCGAGGTGGCGCGGCGCGAGCGCGACGCGGAGGCGGTGCTCGAAGGCGCGAAGCGCGAGGCCTTGGAGGGTAAGCGGCGCATCGCGGAGCTCGAGCGTGAGCTGGTGAAGCGCGACCGCTGGATCGGGGAGCTGGAGGCGCGCGCAGGGGCGGCCGATGAGCGCGCCGACGCGATCCAGGCTGAGCTCGACCGCACGCAGCGGAGCGCGCCGGAGTGGCGCAAGCGGGTGACCCAGGCGGAGGAGCGCGCGGAGCGTGCAGAGCGCATCGTGAAGCAAGCCGAGCGCGAGCGCGACGAAGCGCGCGCGCAGCTGGCGAAGGCGCCGCGCGCCGAGGCCGCGAAGGTGCGCGACCCGCAGCAGGGGCAACACGCCGAACGCGAGGTGGGCCAGCTGCGCGAACAGATCGAGCGCGCTCGCGGCGAGCTGAACACCTTGAAGACGCGCGCCGAGCGCGCCGAGCAAGCCGAACAACGCGCCCAGGCGCGGCTCGGTGAGCTGGAGCGCACCGCGCGCGAGCTCGAGGCGAAGCTCAGGGAAGCCGAGCGCGCGGCGAAGCAAGCGCGAGCGCAGCTGGCCGAGGTGGAGCGAAGCGGCGCGAGCGAGTCGGCAGCCGAGCTGTCGCGGCTGGAGGCGCTGCTCGTGGAGCGGGGCGCCAAGGTGCGGGAGCTGGAGCGCGAGCTCTCGCGCGCAGAGCGGGTGGGCAAGCAGCTGCTCGCCGAGCTGATGACGCTGCGAGACGAGCGCACCGAAGCGGGCGCGATTGAAGGCGCGGTGACGCTGGCTGATCCGCAGCTGGTTAGCTTGGCTGCCGGAGCCACAGAAGCGGCTTCAGGCACCGCAGCCTCAGAGGCCGCAACGTCAGGAGCACCTTCGGAGGCCGCGGCGCCCTCCGAAGCGCCCTCGGCGGACCTGATGCGCCAGAACGCGCGGCTCCAGGCCGATTTGGAGGCCGCGCGCTGGTCTGTCGAGGAGCTCGAGGGGCGCCTCGCCAGCCTGGCGGCGGGGGAAGAGGCCGTCTCCCTCAGTCAGCAGCTGGCGGCGGCGCGCGCGGAGATCTTGCGCAAGGCCGTGCTCATCGCGGAGCTGAAGGCGAACCTCTCCTCCCCCCGTTGACAGGCTTCAACCGAGACTTAGCCTGGCCGCTTGCGGCCTGGGCCCCACCACTTACCTCGCCTGGTTCGGCCAGCCGAGGGCGCCCATCATGAGTAAGCGCGACTATTATGAGGTCCTCGGGCTCGAGAGGACCGCGAGCGACGAGGAGATCCGCAAGGCCTACAAGAAGGCCGCCGTGCGGTTCCATCCCGATCGAAACCCTGGGGACGCCAGCGCGGAGGCCTCGTTCAAGGAGGCCACGGAGGCGTACGGCGTGCTGTCGGATGCCGGCAAGCGGCAGCGTTACGACCGCTTCGGCCACTCCGGGGTGCAGGCGTCGGACTTCGACGGCGGGAACATGGGGGACATGTTCAGCCACTTCCAGGAGATGTTCTCGGATCTCTTCGGGGGTGGGCGCTCCGGGCGGCGCGCGCCCGCGCGCGGACAGGATATCCGCGTGGAGACGGAGCTCAGCTTCGCGGAGGCCTTCACCGGCTGCAAGAAAGAGGTGAAGGTGCGCGGCGCCGCGGCCTGCGACACCTGCGGGGGCAACGGCGCGGCGCCCGGCAGCAAGCCGGAGACGTGCCGGCACTGCGGCGGCGCCGGTCAGGTCTCCACCCAACGCGGCTTCATCATGTTCAGCACCACCTGCCCCTCGTGTCAGGGGCAGGGCCGCGTGGTCACGGAGCCGTGTAAAGACTGCTCCGGGCGCGGCGCCACGGTGAAGGAGCGCTCGGTGCTGGTCACCTTCCCGGCGGGGGTGGACTCTGGCGTGCGCCTGCGCATCAGCGGGCAGGGGATGCCTGGGCCGAACGGCGCGCCGCCGGGCGACTTGTACGTCGACGTGGGGGTGCGAGAAGACGAGCGCTACGAGCGCGATGGAGCGGACCTCATCGTGCGCGAGGTGATCGCCTTCTCCGAGGCCGCGCTCGGCACCAAGGTGGACATCCACATGCCGGATGAGTCCGTGATCGAGGTGGATGTGCCGCACGGCACGCAGCCGGGCACCGTGCTCACGCTGCGCGGCAACGGCCTCCCGCGGCTCGATCGCCGCGCGCGGGGCGACTTGCACGTGTTCGTCAACGTGCGGGTGCCGAAGAAGCTGAGCCGCAAGGCGAAGAAGCTGCTCGCTGAGCTCGACTCTGAGATCGCCGCGAGTTAGCGCGATGCGCTGACGGGCTTTGGGTGCAAGCTAGTCCAGTGACCTGACGGGCTTTAGGTGCCGCGCGAGCGCGGTGCCGTCTAACCCAATCCAAGCGAGCCGCTCCGAGGGAGCCAGGCGCAAGTTGGATCGGAAAGCTGACTTCAAGTGCAGCGCTGGAGTGGCGCTGGGGCGGTGATTCGTCAGCTCATCGAGCTGGAGTGGCGCTGAGACGGTGATTCGTCAGTTATACTGCTCAAGTGTAGCGCGCCGCCAGCGTGCTCAGCTGACTCACCGTGGCGTCGAGCTCACGCCGCTCTTCAGGGCGCTGAGTGACGAGCTGGCGGAGATCGTCTTGCGCCGCGATGGCTCGGTCCACCAGGGGGTCACTGCCCTTGGCGTAGGCACCCAGGCTGATCAAATCACGCCGCTCCTCGTAAGCGCCGATCAGCGCGCGCAGCCGCTCGGCAGCGCTTCGATGCTCCGGCGTCACCACCTGGGGCATCACGCGCGAGAGCGAGCTCGGCACATCGATGGCGGGGTAATGGCCGCGCGCCGCGATGCGGCGATCCATCACGATGTGACCATCCAAGATGCCGCGCACCTCGTCGGCGATGGGCTCATCCATGTCGCCACCCTCCACCAGCACGGTGTAGATGGCGGTGATCGACCCGCGGCTCCCCTGGCCGCTCCGCTCGAGCAACCGCGGCAACATCGCGAACACGCTCGGCGGGTAACCACGCCGCGCCGGCGGCTCCCCCGCTGCGAGCCCCACCTCGCGCTGCGCGCGCGCGAAGCGCGTGATGGAGTCCACGAGCAAGAGCACGCGCTGCCCTGCGTCGCGGAACGACTCCGCGATCGCCGTGGCCACCTGCGCCGCCTTGAGCCGCTCGAGCGCTGGCGCGTCGCTGGTCGCGATCACCACCACGGCGCGCCTCCGCCCCTCCTCCCCCAGCGAGTGCTCCAGAAACTCCCCCACCTCACGACCGCGCTCCCCGACCAGCGCCACCACCACCACGTCCGCCGTGGTCCCCCGCGCGATGCTGCCGAGCAGCGTGCTCTTCCCCACGCCGGATCCCGCGAACAGCCCCACCCGCTGCCCCACCCCCACCGTCATCAAGCCATCGACCACGCTCACGCCGGTTGGCAGCGGGCTGTCCACCGGGCGCCGCGACAGCGCAGGCGGCGGCGCGCAATCGACAGGCATACGTACTAGTGGCCCCGTGAGCGGCTCACCGAGCGGGCGCCCCAAGCCATCGAGCACGCGCCCGAGCACCGAAGGACCCACCGACACCGTGAGCGGCGCGCCGAGCGACTCGACGGGATCATCCGGGCCCACGCCGTCCAGCGACCCGAGCGGCATCGCCACCACCTCACCGTCAATGAACCCGACTATCTCCGCCATCAGCGGCGTGCCGCGTCGGCGCACCGTCACCACGTCCCCAACGCGCCCACCTGGCAGCGACGCCCTGAGCGACAGGCCCGTCACCGCGCGCACCTTCCCGCTGGGCCTCAGCGCCGAGGCGGCCGCGAGCTGCGCTTTCAAGGCATCCAGGTCCACGAAGGGAGCGTACACCAGCGCTCACGACGTCGTGAAACGCGCAGCGCCTAAAGATTTGCCCGGCCCGCGCCCGGGGTGCCACGCTGTCATGCGTATGGGTAGCCGCCCCAAGCCTTCACGTCAGCGCACCTCACGTCTCTCACGGGCGCTCTGGCTCGGCGCCACCGTGGCGCTCTTCAGCGTGGGTTGTCGCGCGTCGGTGAGCGCCAAGGTGAACACCGGCGGTGACGACGACGAGCTCGACGAATCGGTGACGCCCGTCTCCTCCACCCTCGACACCGACCCCCTGGACGTGGAGTACGCGCTGAACGGCGCCCGCCACGATCTCGGCTTGAGCGAGCAGGCCAAGAGCGCCGCGTCGACCTGCAGCTGCCTCGCGGTGAAGGTGGGCACGGCGACTGACCCTGCCTTCGAGTGGCAGGGTGGCGTGCCCCGCATCGACCCCGATCACCAGCTCGTGTTCGCGATGAGCTCCGAGGGCAAAGCCTGTGAGAAGGAGCCGGAGGATAGCCTGGGCGCTTCGTACTGGGGCTTCCGCCAAGAGGGTGAAGACATCGTGATCGTCGTGGAGAACGCGCGCTTCGGGCGCCCGCTCACGAGCGGCGCCGTGATCCCGAAGCCCACCGGCAGTGGGCGCGTCTACCTGCGCCCCGCCTCACGCGAGGTGCCTTACGGCCGCCCCGCGGACGGCAGCACCCACTGCCGCCTCGACTGAGCGCTCGGCGCCCGGGGCGCTCGAGTCAGCTGCCAAGACTAGCTGGCATCTATGAGCGAGCACCGATCGTCTGAATAACTGACGATGAGCTCAGGTGAACCCGCCCGCCGCCAGCGCGTCGCGGATCTGCTCGCGGGTGCCGCGCAAACGCTCGCTGAGGTAGCGCCGCACCAGCTGCGCGAACTGCTCCTTGCTGAGCGGCTCGCACAGCTCCGCGGCGGCGAACTGGATGGCGCGCCTGAGCTCCGCCGCGGTTTGATAGCGACCCTCACGATCTCGGGAGAGCGCCTTACGGATCACCTGGGCGAGCGGCTCGGGTACGCGGCGCGGCAAGGGGGCGTACGGCGCGCCGAGCCGCAGCTGCTCATACACCTCGATCATCGAGCCACGGTAGGGCACGCGCCCTGTTACCATACGGTAAAGAACCACCCCGGCGGCCCACACGTCCACGCGGCGATCAATCTCCCGTCGCATCGCTTGCTCCGGCGCCATGTAGGTCACCTTCCCCTTGAGCACCCCCGTCTGCGTCTGCTCCGTCAGGCGACTCACCGCCTTCGCCACCCCGAAGTCGATCAGCTTCACGTCACCCGAGGCGCTCACCAAGATGTTGGTGGGCGACGCGTCGCGATGGATCACCCCCGCGGTCTCCCCGTCGGGAGTGGTCAACTCGTGCGCCACGTGGAGGCCGAGGCAGGCCTCCCCCACCACCCGCAAGGTCGCCGCGAGGGGCAGCTCGTCACCTGCTGCCGCGATGTGCTTCATCAGCTGGCCCAGGGTGTCGCCGTCCACCCACTCGAGCGCCACGTAAGGCACCCCCTGCGCGAGCCCCACGTCGCGCACCTCGATCACGTTGGGGTGGTGGATGGCGGCGAGCAGCGACACCTCATCGAGGAACATCCGCACGAAGGCGCGGTCGGTCACCAGCTGCGGCAAGATGGTCTTGAGCGCCACCAGCTCGGGTTGCCCACCTGAGCGGCGTCGCACGGCGGCCCACACATTGGCCATCCCGCCCGAGGCGAGCTTCGAAAGCAGCACGTACTCACCGAGCGCCACGCCCGGAGCGAGGTTCACGTTGATGGCGCTGGGAGCGCTGGTCGCGGCCTCGACCAGTCGCTCGACCCGATGGGTGATGGGGGGTTTGGCCATGCTCCAAAGCGACGACGAGGGGCCGGAAGCCTAGCGCCCGAAGGCCCCCTGCGCCTCCTGCTTCCACCAACCAGCTCGCGCTGCACCAAGCCCATACCGCCTTTCACCGCCTCTTTTGGGACCACGGCGCCTGCCCAAGGTCCTCCCAGGAGCACGCGCACGCGATCGCAGGCCGCCACCTCCAACCCGCCGGGCGACGGGCGCACTATGACACGAAGATCAGCCATCCAGCGTCGCGGCGTGCTGGATGATGGCCTGTTCAACAGCCGACCAAGCGTCCTTAGTACCCTTGTTCAGTGGATGAGAGCTTCGCAGCGCGTCGACAACACGCTGCTCTGACACGACGATCACCCCTGACTTGGCTGTCATACCCAAGGCGAGGTTTCGCGCTCGTGAACAAGAAGCGAGCACCCCTCGAAACCCTGATATTTCACGCATAAATGCCGTGTACGACGCGCTGAGCGCGCTTGCTCGGCGCAGATGATCTCAGCAAACGAGTTGACGTTTTGCCATCGATTCGTCACCTTGCACGTCCTAGTCACCGGCCAGGCGCGCTGGGCGCCCGACTGATGGTTTCACAACTCACTCTCACCCTATGGAGTCACGAATGAAGAACCGATTCTTGAGTGTTGGGGCACTGTTGGTCCTCACGAGCACGCTCAGCCTGGCTGGCTGCAGCGACGACGAGGACGACAAGAAGCCCGGTAGTGGCGGCACAGGCGCCACGGGCGCGAGCGGCGGCACGGGCGGTTCCACCGCAGGCACCGGCGGCACGGGCGCCGTGGGTGGCACCGCGGGCACGGGCGCCGTGGGCGGCACCGCGGGTACCGGCGGCTCCACCGGCGGCACGGGCGGCTCCACCGGCGGTACTGGCGGCTCCACCGGCGGTACTGGCGGCTCCACCGGCGGCACGGGTGGCTCCACGGGTGGTACCGGCGGCTCCACCGGCGGTACGGGTGGCTCCACGGGTGGTACCGGCGGCTCCACCGGCGGTACGGGTGGCTCCACGGGTGGCGTCGCGGGCACCAGCGGCGCTGGCGGCTGACGCACCCATGCGAGCACGGCCAACGGGACCCGTTGGCCGTGCTCGGGAGCACCGCGAGGGTGAGGGAGAACACCTCGCTCCGCCGGCGCCCTTCCGCCGTCTGGCGGCGCTCTCGATCGACGCGCTAAACATCAGCCTTCGTCGCCCGGCGCCGCTCACGGTAGGCTTGCGCGTCCGCGACGTGGGTGTCGGAAATCACCGCTCCCCCCGGTGTCCGTTTTGAGTCACACTCGGGCCCTGATGGAGAAGCCGGGTCCCTGGGGCATCGTCGCGCTCCTGTCGTTCAGTACAGTAGCCCGAGCGGAGGAGGTCGAGGCGAGCCGTGTGCCACCTCCCCCGCCACCCGCCGCTGCAAAGGAGCCTCCGGTTCGCCCCCGTGGTGAGCCGCAGCGGGGCGCGCCAGCACCGCGCACTGGCTTTCAGATGGATATTCGCACCGGCGTGCGCTTCCCCGCCGGTGAAGCGACGGGGGAGCCCGGCGACGACCTGGCCTCGCGCTACAGCTGGCAGGTGCCCATCGCCGTTGGGCTGGGCGCCAAACTGAGCCCACGGGTCTACCTAGGGGGCTACCTGGGCTTCGCCTTCGGCGCTGAGGGTAGCGACAACCGCGTCGAGTACCTCTGCGAGGACAATGACGTCAATTTGCAGAACGATAACGCCTGCTCCACGGTGTCGTTCGAGATCGGGGCGCAGCTCACCTACTCCTTCTCCCCAGGAGAGCGCTGGAACCCTTGGATCAGCTACGGACTGGGTTACGAGGTCACGAGCCAATCGCTCGACATGACCCGCGACCGGCGCCGGTTGTACAGCGAGTCCACCTCCTCGCGCGGCATCACCTTCGCGAAGCTGGGCGCCGGACTCGACTACCGCGCGAAGGTCGGCGTCGGCCCCTTCGCCGAGGCCGCCATCGGACAGTTCCTCTCCAACTCGACGGTCACCTCCATCGAGAGCCGTCAGACGCACGACATCGACGACACCGCCATCCACGCCTGGATCACCGTGGGCATCCGCCTGGTGATCCAACCCTAGGGCTCATGCACTCACGCCGCTCCATAGCCAGCTTCGCTGCCCTGTGCCTGGCTGCCTTGCTCGCCTGCCAAACGGATCCAGGTGGCCCTGAGCTCGCTCGCTTCTCGGTGACGGTGCACGACAGCCAATCTCAGATCAAACAGGAGTGCCTCTACCTGCCGGTGCTGTTGGGGAGCCGTATCGAGCACGAGATCCGCGCTGGCGCTGGGTTCGTCATCCAGGTGAAGGCAACGCGCGACAGGGTCGAGCTGACCACCCGCGGCGCCTCGCCCAACGTCGACAAGCGGCTGGCCTACGAGACACTGCGCGTAGGCTATGCAGAAGAGTTCGACCTCGACGTCCAGGGCGCGCCGTACCGACTGAACGTGTCGTCGAGCTGCCCCTGAGCCAAACAAGGTACGTCATCCTCACTGACGTCTGGCTCTCAGCGGATGTGGGCGCGCTTCACCCGCTCGCGACCACGATCCCCCGGCGCGCTCCGCAAGCTGAGCCAAGGTAGGGGTGATGTGCCTGGTCGCTCCAAGGCACCACATGAGATTCGTCCTCGATTGTCGTCAGGATTCAGGTAGGGTGGGACGCATGAGGAGAGCGGGCTCTTGGGGCGTCCTCGCGCTGCTGTTCCTGGGCGCGGCAACGGCTCACGCGGAGGAGGCCGACGAGGCTCTTCTTGCCCCGGAGGAGGAGCCGGTCGTGCCACCGACGGAGGACACGTCCATCGCAGAGCCGCCGAAGGAGCCTGAGCCCACCGCGCCCACGGGAGGGACGCCAATCGATCTTCAGGCTGACGAAGCGCCGGCTACGGCTCGCGCGCCGGGCAAGAAAGCCCCCAAGCGGCCACCCAAGGCGCGTGAAGGTTTCCAGATGGATATTCGCACGGGCGCGCGCTTCCCAGCGGGGTCGGCCTCGGGCGCGCCAGGCGACTCGCTGGGCGCGCGCTACGCCTGGCAGGTGCCGCTCACCGTGGGCCTGGGCTTCAAGCTGAGCCCGCACCTCTACCTGGGCGGCTACATCGGTGGCGCTAGGGGCTCGCTGGGGAGCGATCAGCGCACCAGGCGGGCGTGCCGCCACGGCGGTGGCTGCCGAGCGACCGCTGCGGAGTTGGGCGCGCAGCTCAGCTACTCCTTCTCGCCAGCGGCGCGCTGGAACCCATGGATCAGCTACGGCCTGGGCTGGGAGCAAGTCATTCAGTCGCTGAGCACCGACGCATCGGACTTCCGAGGGTACGTCGAGGAGACCACCACTCAGGGCTTCACGTTGGCGAAGCTTGGCGTGGGGATCGATCACCGCGCCAGGGTGGGCATCGGGCCCTTCGCGGAGGCCGCGGTAGGACAGTACTACGCCAACAAAACCCTACTGGGCGACGGCACGCTGACGAAGGAGATCGACAAGACCGCGCTCCATGTCTGGATCACCCTTGGCGCTCGCCTCGTCATCGCGCCCTGAGCAACAGCCTCTCCGCGTCGTCGTTCGACGAGACCGCCCTGAGCTTCGAGAGACCCCACGTAGGCCAACCATGAACTCACGCCGCTCCGTCTTCAGTCTCGCCGCCATATGCCTCGCTGCGCTGCTCGCTTGCAAGGAGGGCACGGACAACCCTGCGGTCTCCCGGCTCTCGGTGAAGGTGCACGGAGCCGGAGGCGAGCTCACCCGAGAGTGCGTCTACCTACCCGTGCTGCTGGGCAGCAACCTGGAGCGCACCATCCCCTCGAGCGCAGGACTACGGATCCGCATCGAGGCGACACGCGACGAGGCGCACATCACCACCTCGGGTGCCTTCCCCAACGTCAAGCGAACGGTCACCCAAGCGACGCTCGAGGCCGGCTACGCCGAAGAGTTCAGCCTCGATGTCCAAGGCGCGCGTTACCAGCTGAACCTAGCGTCCCAATGCGACGACGACTGAGCCGCGCGCTCGTCAGGCTGACTGATGATATGGAGAGCGGCGTTGCCCCGCTCCGCAGGACACCTCCGTGTCCAGCATGGGCTCGCGGCGAGCGTTCGGTGCCGTGAGCGCTTGCGCGGCCTGGGCAACTCGGCTCTCATGAAGGCATGGCCAGCAAGGGGCGCCCTTATCGTCTTTTCGAGCTCGAAGGCTTCGAGATCTTGGTGGGCCGCGGTGACGCGGAGAACGATGAGCTCAGCTTTCGCGTCGCGAGTCAGCGCGATCTGTGGCTGCACGTCGGCGGTGGGACACCGGGGAGCCACGTGGTGGTGCGGCGTCCGGAGGGAGTCGAGGTGCCGCGTGAGGTGCTGGTGCGCGCCGCGGAGCTCGCCGCGTGGTTCTCCAAGGCGCGCCATCAGAAGCGGGTGGAGGTGCACTACTGCCTGGCGGGGCAGCTCCGGAAGCCACGCGGTGCGCCGCGAGGGCTCGTGCAGCTGACGAGCTTTCAGCGCCTGAAGGTCACCCCGGCGCTACCCGAGGGCGAGGCGAGTGACGGCTAGAGCTGCCGTGCGTCGCGCCCGGTGCTCAGCGCGAGCGACGCTCGGCTCGTGCGCTGCTAGCCAACCCCCTAAAACCCATGAAAGGACGCTTTACTGACTAGTCCAGCGCTTGCTGACTGGGCGAGCGGCGACTAGTTAGCTGCGCGGCCGATGGCTCGCCTACTGCGCAGGCTAGTCAGCTGCGCGTCCGATGGCTCCTCACAACGGAGGCTACTTCACGTTGGGCGGCACGCACACGCCATCCTTGCACTCCTCACCCGAGTCGCACTCACCGGGGCCGGTGCAAGGGCGCCTGACGATCTCGGCGACCCACTGCGCGATGTGGTTGCCGGTGGTCGGGTCTTGGAACGGCAGGCGGAACGCGGGGTAGCCTGGATCGCCCGCTTTGCCCGGCTCGAACGCCGTCATCCACAGCTGAGTGGTGCCGGCCGGGCGGAGGCCGTAGGCGCGCGCGCTGGAGAAGGTGAAGTACATCACCGGGCGGCCGTCCTTGGTGTGCACGCCGGGCGCCCACTTGGGCCAGGAGCACCAACCGGGGGCCGAGGCGGCGGTGAGGCGGATGGGGTTACCGCCATTTCGACTGACGACCCACAGCTCCCCGTCGACCGTGTTGGAGAATGAGTTGGTGTTGCTCGCCGAGCGATTGAACAACACCCACTGACTGTCCGGCGAGAACGTAGGGTAGTAGTTGTTCTCCCCCTGCGACTGCACCAGCGTCGTCGCCGCGCCGAAGCCGCCGTTTTGGAAGGGGCGCACCTCGAGGGAGCCTCCGGCGATGCCAGGCTGCGCGATGATCGGCGGCTGACTGGTGCGCGCGTAGACGAGCAGTGAGCCATCGCTAGACCAGTCAGGCATGGTGCCATTGTCCACGACCTGAGGATTGACCACGTTGCCGCTCGTGGCGTCACGCCAGCCGATGGAGACGCCGTTCGAGTACAGGAGCTGGTTGCTGTCGGGAGAGAAGGTGAAGAAGTTGGCGGAGCCCGCCACGGGGCCGCCGGTGCCCTGCACCGGCTGCCGACTGGCTACGTCGAACACGGTGTAGGGCGCGGGCGCGGGGATGTCTTTACCCACCACCATCTTGCGGCCATTGGGCGACATCACGTGGCAACCGACGCACACCCCGGCGCCGGCTTGCTGCGGCGTCATGTAGAGCTCAGCGTTGGCGAGCGCGAAGCCGAAGTCGTAGCGCTGGATGCGCCCGCCGTCGTCCCAATAGTAAAGACCCCCGACGATGTCCTCTTCGGTGAAGCTCAGCTCGCGCGGCTCGCTCTGCCCCACGGTGCCGGGTGAGGCGCCGTCCACGCCGCGCACGCTGTAGATCACCGGCTCACGCCCGCGTGCGCCGTCCGCCAGCCGATCCCAGAAGTTTGGGTCAGGCTGATACACGCAGCCCGAGCCGACCGGCGTGCAGCCGACGTACACCACGAACGTCAGGTTGGATGACTCGAACGTGAGCTCGAACAGGGTCTGCCCCGGGCCGGGGATGAAATGCAGCTCCAGGCTGTTCATGTTGGGCGGCGCGACGATGCCGTCCTCGGGGTACACGACCTGAGGGGCGGCCCCGACGGGCTCTCCGCCAAATTTGTCAGGTGAGCTGGCGTCTGCGCCGGGCCCGATCACCACGACGCGATCCTTGTCGGGGCCGGCGTCGCTGCCGCCGATGGGGATGAAGCCACCGGCGCCTCCGCTCGCGCCCGCGCCTCCGCTCGCGCCCGCGCCTTCAATGACCTTCGAGTCGCCTGAGTTCGCGGAGCAGGCCGCCGCTGCGGCGAGGCTCACGACGAGGAGCAGTGAGGCGTGGCTGATGCGTAGCATCCGTACGCTTTGGCCGGTCATGTGGCCGGGGTCAAGGCTGGTGCCGAGCAGTGAACGAGGGTCGTGAGCGCCGTCCAGCCAAGGGTCGGGCGGGGCGCGCTGTCCCTCGCTTCATGGATGCTGCGCTGGATCGAGGTGCTCCGCCAAAGCGCAGCAATTCCGCGCAGTTATCCGCGCTTTGCCGCACTGCGCCGTGGGAGGCCGAGTGAGGGTTGATGCTAGAGTCGCGGGCCAGCCTCTCGAGCGCCTCGTGACCGCCTCCCTCGATCTCCTGTTCAACACGCCCTCGCCGCGCCTCGACCTCGCGCGGGTGCGGCGGGTGGTGTCGTTCGTGTACGCCGCGGGGGACTCCGGGGGCGCGCTGGCGGAGGCGCTGGAGCAAGTCAGGTTACCTGAGAGTCGCTTCGAGCCCCACTGCTTCGAGCGCGACATCTTCCTCACGGAGGGCGCGCGGGCGCTGTTCTCGCTCCGTCACGAAGAGCCGAGCGATCCATTGCCGCTCGGCTACGCCTGCGCGGTGCTCTCACGGCCGCCGCTCGCCGCGGAGGACGCTCAGTTCAGGCGCGAGGTGCTGGGCGAGCTCATCGCCTCGCCCGAGCTCGCGCGCGAGCTGGAAGATTTGTACGCTAGGCTGACTGAGCTGAAGAAGCGCATCACGAGCTCGGATCCTTCGAACGCGTCGCAGTCGGTGCGGCGGCGCCTGGAGCTGCTCGAGGACGTGCGCGGCGTGGTGGATCAGCTCGGCGCCTTCGAGGGTTGCCGCTCGGGCCTCGCGCGGCTCGCGGCGTGGTCCGCCGCGCTGCGCGAGACGGAGGCCTACCGGCGCTTGGCGCAGGTGCTCGACTACGAAGCGAACCTGTCGGTGATGGACCTTCGGGTGGGGGTCGGGGTGGATGGTCGCGTCCGCGGCTTCGAGGTGGTGCGCCTCACGGAGAACGCGCAGAACCGCTTCTATGTTTCACCGTTGAAACGGCTGTTCACGCGCCTCGCGCTGTGGGTGCGTGGGTACCGCGTGGGGGAGCACGAGGTGCTCTCGCGCCTGGTGGATCACGTGTTCGCGAGCTTCGAGGATGAGGTGGCGGAGCTGCTTCAGCTCGCGCTCGACGTGCGGCTCTACCTGGGTCAGCTCGCCTTTCGGGAGCGCGCCCGCGTCGCGGGGCTCCGCACCCAGGTGGCGACCATCAAGGAGGGCGCGAGCCAGTTCGAGGCGCTCTTCAACCCGCTCTTGTTGGCGAGCGGCCTGCACCCGATTCCGTGCGGCATCGAGGTAGCGGCAGGGCAGGTGACGATCGTCACCGGGCCGAACTCAGGCGGTAAGACGCGGCTGCTCCAGTCGCTCGCCTACGCGCAGCTCCTGGCGGAGGGCGGGTGGTTGGTGCCCGCGGCGCGCGCCGAGGTGACGCTGGCCGGTGGCCTGTTCGCGTCGCTGCTCGAGGAGCCCAACGCGGGGCAAACGGAGGGGCGGCTCGGCAGCGAGCTCCTCCGGATCCGTCGGGTGTTCGAGAACGCCTGCCCGGGCGCCCTGATCTTGCTCGACGAGCTGTGCTCCGGCACCAACCCATCGGAGGGTGAGCAACTGTTTCAGTTGGTGGTGGAGCTACTCCACGAGCTCTCACCGCGCGCGCTGGTGACGACGCACTTCTTGGATTTGGCGGAGCGCCTCGCCGCGGAGCACCACGGTGAGGAGCTGCGCTTCCTCCAAGTGGAGCTGGATGATCGCACGCTGCCGACCTTCGGCTTCATCCCAGGCGTCGCGGTCACCTCGCTCGCGCGCGAGACGGCGGCGCGCCTGGGTGTGACGCGCGACGAGCTGCTGGGCTTGATTCGTCGCCCGCGGAAGCCTCGCTCAGCCTAACTTACCACTCGAGCGACCGCGCGCGCGACGTACTCGAGGCTCCGCGACGTGAGGCCCGCGACGTTGATGCGCCCGGAGCTCACCAGGTACACCCCGTGGTCCTCCGTCAGGCGCCGCGCCTCCGCGGCGCTGAGCCCGGTGTACGAGAACATGCCCTTTTGACCCAGGATGAACTCGAAGTCGCGCGCCGCGCCCGCCGCCTTCAACGCCGCAACGAAGGAGCCCCGGAGCTCCTTCAGGCGCGCTCGCATCCCGGTGACCTCCGCTTCCCAGGTCCTTCGGAGCTCGGCGTCATCCAGCACGCAGGTCACCAGCGCCGCGCCATGACGCGGCGGGTTCGAGTAGTTGGTGCGGACGGCGATCTTGAGCTGGCTCGCCACGCGCAGCGCTTCGTCCTCCGACCCGCCGACGAAGGTGAGCGCGCCCACTCGCTCGTTGTACAGGCTGAAGTTCTTCGAGAAGGAGCTCGCGATGAACATCGGCGCCCCGCGCTTGACGAAGGCGCGGAGGCCCTGGACGTCCTCCGTGAGGCCATCGCCGAAGCCCTGATAGGCCACGTCGAACAGCGTGAAGAAGCCCCGCTCGGCCTGGAGCGCCGCGAGCGCCTCCCAACCCGCTTGGTCAGGATCACAGCCGGTGGGGTTGTGGCAGCTGCCGTGGAAGAGCACCACGTCGCCGGGCGCCGCTCCACGGAGCGCCGTCAGGGCGCCCTCGATGTCCACGCCGTGTGAGGTGGCGTCATAGTAGCGGTAGCTGACTGTCTCGAGCCCCGCCGCGCGGAAAATAGCGCCGTGGTTGGCCCAGGTGGGGTCGCTGAGCCACACGCGACCGGGGCGGTGACGCGCGATGAAGTCCGCGGCGACGCGCAGCGCGCCGGTGCCGCCTGGCGCTTGCGCGGTCACGGCGCGAGCGCCGGATGCGTCGCCGAGCAAGAGCTCCCGCACCAGCTCCCCATAGCGCGGCGCGCCCAAGATGGGGAGGTAGGAGCGGTCACTGTCATTTTCCGCAAGGATTTGTTCGGCGCGACGCACCGACTGGAGCGACGGCACCTTCCCCTCATCGTCGAAGAACGCACCCACGCCGAGGTTCACCTTCTCGGGGCGTGGATCTCGACGGAACGCGTCCGTGAGGCCAAGGATGGGATCGGCGGGGGCTAGCTCGAGCTGTTCAAACATGGGGCTCCAGTGCCGCGGCGACTGGCCGAGGCGCGCTACCTTGTAACGCCGTTCGCCGTCGCGGTGTGCACGAGGAGGGACTCGAACCCCCACGCCTTGCGGCACCGGAACCTAAATCCGGCGCGTCTGCCAATTCCGCCACTCGTGCTGAGGGGCGCAACCTAGCGCGCCGACAAGCCTAGCTCAAGGCTTCCCGGCGCACCCGCGCGGTGGCTCGGCGGGCGTCACCCGGTGCACTGCCAAACCCCCAAAACCCCTATCAAGCAGAGCACACGACGCGAGGGCTGGATGCCGTGCAGCATCCCGACGCCACGCCAGCACGGCTCGCGCCTGGCAGACGCTCAGTACCCCTGACGGTAGCCGAAGGCAGCGCCTACGAGCGGGCCGCTCAGGTCCGCAGTCAACGCGAGGCGGTGACTTGGGCGGGCTCGCGGCTCGGCGCTTTGGGGCCGTAACCGCGCGGGGAGGACCAGCGCCGGCTCACGTGCACCTTCAGCACGTCCTTGAACAGGCCGATGTGCGCGCAGTGGTCCATCTTGTCGTTGCCGCGATAACCGCGGACGTGGAAATTCCCTCTGGAATAGCTGGCGATCCGCTCGAGGCCCATCGGGTCGGCGCCGCGTGGCCGCTCCGCCTTCGGCTTCCCCCCGAGCGCGTGGATCAGGAAGTTCGCCGTCTCCGTGGTGGAGGCGTACCCCGGCGGGATGATCGACGAGTGCGAGACGAACATGAAGCGCTGCCGGCGCGCCGCGAGCCGCGCGAACTCCACGAACGGCTCCAGCTGCTTGCTCTTCATCGGCTCGGTGTTCGCCGAGTGGAGCCCGTCGAGCAGCACCACCGCGTCCACCTTCTGCTTGAACTCGGGGTGCCGCAAAATGGACTCGACCGCGCCGTAGCCAGCGCTCCACGCCGAGAGCCCCATTTTCCGTATGTAAACGCGCTTCTTCCCGGTGCGCTCCGCGACGCGCTTCTCCACCGAGGCCATCAGGCGCCGGAAGGCATCGGGCGAGCGGAAGGTGGACTCGTAAGGCCCGGAGCCAATGCCGAGGTCCACGCCGACCAGCACCGCGCCGTTCATCACCTTCACCCACTCTTTTCGCACCGGCTCATGCCCGTGGAAGTGGAACATCACGTCGAAGCCGCCGTTCGCGGTCACCCCGCCGCGCTCCGGCATGATCATCTGCCCCAGGCTCGGCGCGCGATCCCACCGCGTGTAGATCCCCTGGCCTGGGTCCGGCGTGTTGCACGGGTTCACGCCGCGATCCTTCGCGGACTTCTGCGTCTGGGTGGAGGCGTCCGGCTTGGCGTTGACCCAGTCCACCTTCGACTCGGCCTTCTCGGAGCCAGCCTTCCCCGAGTCCGCCTTCGACTTGCTGGGCTCAGCCTTCGCGTCGCTCTTCTTGGGGCTCGCCTTCTGCCCCGGCTCCGGGATCTCCAAGCGCTGCCCTGGTCGGATCGCCGCGCCCGACCTCAGGCCGTTCTGCGCCTCGATCGCCTTCACCGTCACGCCGTAGCGCTTGGCGATCGACCACAGCGAGTGGCCCTTCTCCACCACGTGCACCTTGGGCGCAGCGGCGAGCGGGCTCGTCACCAAGAGCCCCGTGAGCAGCAGCAGCAGTCCTCGAAGTCGCATCACAGCTTCGCCCATGGCTCCGTCGAAGGAGCGAGGCACCCATGCCTGCCAGCTTTCGCCGGGCAGGGCCAACCTTGAGGCCATTTCGTTCACGCTTCAACCCAAGACCCTTGCTCCGCCAGACGACGGCCCAGGGTGGCGCTCGTCGCCGAAGCCAGGGCGGGCTGCTGAACGCCTGTGTGGGCGGGGGCATGCGCGCTCACTGCCAGGTCTTTTTTTGGGGGTTTGGCAAGGCCGTGGCAGAGAGCAAGACTGGCCTCCTGCGCCCGGTGGCCCTTCGCTCGCGCGCTTTGGTTACGCTCTCGCGTCACCCCAGCGCACGGCGTATCAAAAACGCATCCAGCGCCCAGAGGTCCCCATGCGCTCCGTCACCCCGCTCCTGTTCGCCTCGCTGCTCACCGTCGCCTGCGGCGCGCCCGCGCCCGCCGCTGAAGGCCCCGCGCCACCATCGCCCAGCCAAGCGCAGGCTCCGCCCACCGCGACCTCCGCGCCGAGCGCCGCCGAGCGAAGCGAGTGCCCCACCGGCATGCGACTCGTCGACGGCGGTCGGCTCCGCTTGGGCTCCCCCGAAGGGCAAGGCGAAGCGAACGAGCATCCGCAACGCGAGGTGCACTTGCGCCCCTTCTGCGTCGATGAGGTGCTCGTGAACCTGGGCGCCTACGCCCCGTGCGTGGAGAACGCGATCTGCGACGCCGCGCCCGAGACGGTGCTCACCGAGCGCCCGCTCTCCATCACGGAGAACGAGCGCGAGAGCGCGCTGTGCACCGCGCGCTTCGCGAAGAACCTCAAGGGCGGCGACGACCTACCCGTGAACTGCGTCAGCCACCGGGACGCTGAGCGCTTCTGCAAGTGGCGCGGCGCGCGCCTGCTGACGGAGGCGGAGTTCGAGTGGCTCGCCAGCGGCGGCGAGGATCGCCTCAAATTTCCTTGGGGAAATTCTGAGCCCGACGAGGGCCGCCTGTGCTGGCAGCAAGAGGGCGGCCCCTGCTCGGTGAAGGCGCACCCGCCGCAGGCGCTGGGGGTGCACGACATCGTCGGGAACCTCGCCGAGTGGACCAGCACGCCTCACGCCCCCTACGGCGACCCGGATTCACCCGGTGAGGCCGTCAGCGTGCGTGGCGGCAGCTGGCGCAGCCGTGAGGCGGGCGAGGTGCGCGCCAAGCGCCGCGACGCGCGCCCACCGATCCACCGCGAGGCTGATTTAGGCTTCCGTTGCGCCCGCGACAAATAGTACGCATTACGAACGAAAGGCGCCGCCACGGGTGCAGCGAGCGGTCCGAGTCACAGGCCGTTCGTCACGCCAGTCGACCGCGCATCGGGGCTATGGACAGCCATGCTGGCCAATGGCTCAACGCTCAGGATAGAAACCATGACCCACGACCCCCGCGCCAAGAGCAAGACGCTGCTCGACGGCCCCTCACGCGCGCCCGCCCGGGCGATGCTCCACGGCATCGGCTTCAGTGAAGAGGACCTGCGGCGCCCGCTCGTCGGCATCGCCACCTGCTGGACCGAGACGATGCCGTGCAACTTCAACCATCGCGAGCTGGCGGAGCACGTGAAGCGCGGCGTGCGCGCCGCGGGCGGCACCCCGATGGAGTTCAACACCATCAGCGTGAGCGATGGGGTGTCGATGGGCAGCCAGGCGATGAAGGCCTCGCTCGTCAGCCGCGAGGTGATCGCCGACAGCGTGGAGCTGATGGGCCACGGCGCCGGCTTCGACGCGATGGTCGCCATCGTGGGCTGCGACAAGACCATCCCTGGCGCCGCCTTGGGGCTCATCCGCCTGAACCTGCCGAGCCTGATCCTGTACGGCGGCTCGATCGCCCCGGGGCAGTTTCAAGGCGTCGACGTCACCATCCAGGACGTGTTCGAGGCGGTGGGGCGTCATAGCGCAGGGCACCTGACGGATGCTGAGCTCTCGGAGATCACCCAGCGCGCCTGCCCCGGCGCGGGCGCCTGCGGGGGCCAGTACACGGCGAACACGATGGCGATGGCGATGGAGTTCTTGGGGCTCGCGGCGCTCGGGAGCGGCAGCGTGCCCGCGACGGACGCGGGCAAGGCGCAGGTCGCCGAGGAGGCGGGGCGTCAAGTGATGGCGCTGCTCGAGCAGGGCCTGCGCCCCGCGGCGCTCGTCACTCGCGCGTCGATAGCCAACGCCATCACCGCCGTCGCGGCCACCGGCGGCTCCACCAACGCGGTGCTGCACTTCCTCGCCATCGCCCGCGAAGCGGGCGTGCCGCTCGAGATCGACGACTTCCAGACCATCTCCCAGCGCACGCCGATCATCGCCGACTTGAAGCCAGGCGGGCGCTACACCGCGGTGGACCTGCATCGCGCCGGCGGCACGCGGCTCGTCGCCGCGCGGCTCGCGAGCGCCGAGCTGCTCACGGAGGCGCCCACGGTCACGGGGCGCGGCCTCATGGAGGAGGCGGCGAGCGCGAACGAAGCGCCAGGACAACAGGTGGTGGTCACCAGGGAGGCGCCGCTCAAGGCGACGGGTGGCCTCGTGATCTTGAAGGGGAACCTGGCGCCGGAGGGCGCGGTGGTGAAAATGGCGGGGCACGAGCGGGCGCAGCACCGCGGCCCCGCGCGCGTGTTCGAGTGTGAGGAAGATGCGTTCGCTGCCGTGGAGGCGCGCTCCATCGCGCCCGGTGACGTGGTGGTGATCCGGCATGAGGGGCCGCGGGGTGGCCCGGGGATGCGGGAGATGCTCGGCGTCACCGCGGCGCTGGTAGGGCAAGGCCTGGGGGAGAGCGTGGCGCTCATCACGGACGGGCGCTTCAGCGGCGCGACGCGCGGCTTGATGATCGGCCACGTGGCGCCCGAAGCGGTGAATCGCGGGCCGATCGCCGCCCTGCGTGACGGCGACGTGATCACCATCGACGCCGATCGGAACCTATTGGAAGTGGAGCTGACGAGCGACGCGATCGCGGCGCGCCTCAGCGACTACACGCCCCCCCCGCCACGCTTCACGCGTGGGGTCTTCGCGAAGTACGCGGCGTTGGTGTCCTCTGCATCAGAGGGAGCCATCACCATGCCAAACCCCCCAAAACCCATCCAGAGCTGAGCCGATCGGCGCCCAGCGCGATCCCAACTCTTCGTCCGGTGTACGGACTCGGCGCTGGCTCTGGAGCCATCAGTCATCAGATAAACGGACGGCTCGGCTCTGACTCGGCATCATTCGTCCGGTGTACGGACGGACCGACGCTGGTGCCATTATTCGTCATGTAGACGGACGATTTAGCGTCGACCCGTCGTCGCGGGCTCCTGCTGGGTGCTGCAGTGGATGGTGCCGAGGCCCACCACCAGGTCGCGGCAATACACGCCCACCACCTCGTGCTTGGGCATCAGCTCGCGCAGCACACCCAGCGCCTCGGCGTCCTTGGGGTCGTTGAAGGTGGGCACCAGCACCCGCCCGTTGACGATCAGGAAGTTCGCGTAGCTCGCCGGGAGCACGTCGCCGCGGTAGCTCACCTCGGAGGGCATCGGCAGCGTGGCCACGGTGAGCGCCCGCCCGCGCGCGTCGCGCTGCCCCTTCAAACACTCGAGCGCAGCGCGGAGCGGCGCGTGATTCGGGCGCTGCCGGTTCGGCTCCTGACACAGCACCACGTGCCCCGGCGCGACGAAGCGACAGAAGTCGTCGATGTGCCCCGAGGTGTCGTCCCCCGCGATACCGTCAGGCAGCCACACCACCCGCTCGACGCCCAGCGCGTCCCTCAAGGCCTGCTCCGTCCCCTCCCGGCCGAGCCCCGGGTTACGCGAGTGCGCGCCGCGGAGCAGGCAGCGCTCCGTCGTCAGCACGGTGCCCTGCCCATCGACGTCGATGGCGCCGCCCTCGAGCACGAAGCGCTGCGCCTTCCCTGAAACGGTCACCTGGGGGAACCAATGCGCCTCGAAGCGACGCGCCACCTTCACCCCAGCGGCGTCATCCCGCAGGTGATCGCGGTAGCGCCCCCAGCCGTTGAAGGCGCACTTCACCGCGCCCACCTCGCGCGCCTTGGGCTCACCAGCGCGCGGGCTCGCGCCCTTCACCGCGCGCACCACGAAGGAGGGCAGGCTGTCCCGCGTCCAGGAGCGATTCGTATCCGCGCGGATGAATTCCACACGTGAAATATCCGCGCCCGCGGCGATGAAGTGCGCCTTGGCTACCGCCTGCTCCCGAGGCGTCGCCACCAAGAGGCGCACGCGCGCCACTTCGGTGATCAACCGCGCCAGCTCCGCGAACGTCCAGCGCACGGCGTGAAGCTTCCCTGGGAAGTCCGTCTTGTGGTGCGGCCAGGCGAGCCACACCGCCGCCTGCGGCTCCCACTCCGCGGGCATGTGGAAGCCCGCCTCGCGCGGCGTGCTCGTCACCGCCCACCGCGCTTCGTCAGGCTATCGTCCTGAACAGCTCGCCTCCCGAACCGCTCCGTGATCCCGCCGAAGGCGTCCACCCGCCGATCGCGCAAGAACGGCCAGTCCCGCCGCACGTGCTCGCTCTGCCCCAGATCGAGCGGGACCACCAGCACCTCCTCCCCCTCGCCCGCCTCCGCCAGCACCTCGCCCAGCGGATCACACACGAACGAGCGACCCCAGAACTGGATGCCCGCTGGCGGCTCCTCCTGCCCCACGCGGTTCACCGCCACCACGTACACTCCGTTGGCGATCGCGTGGCTGCGCTGGATCGTGCGCCACGCGTCGTGCTGCTTGGCGCCGAGCTCCGCCTTCTCCGACGGCAGCCAACCAATTGCCGTGGGGTAAAATAAGATCTCGGCGCCCGCGAGCGCCGTCAGCCGCGCGGCCTCCGGGTACCACTGGTCCCAGCACACCAGCGGCCCCACCTGCGCCTTCGCCGTCTCCACCGCCATGAAGCCGGTGTCGCCCGGCGTGAAGTAATACTTCTCGTAGAACTGCGGATCGTCAGGGATGTGCATCTTACGGTAGAGCCCCGCGATGCGACCCGCCTCGATCACCAGCAGCGTGTTGTGATAGAGCCCCGGCGCCCGGCGCTCGAACACGCTGACGAGCACCGCGATGCCGAGCTCGGCTGACAAAGCCAAGAACGGCTCGCTGCTCGGCCCTGGGATGGGCTCCGCCAAGTCGAAGCGCTCAGCCTCCACCGCCTGACAGAAGTAAGGCGACGCGAACAGCTCCTGCAGGCACACCACCTCGGCGCCCCGCTGGGCCGCCTCACGTGTCAGCTCCAAAGCACGCGCGATGTTCGCCTGCTTGTCGGCGCCGCACGCCATCTGGATCAGCCCAACCGAGACACGACGCGGGGTTTGGGGGTTTGGCATGGCGGCGGGAGTCTATCCGCCCGCTAACGCGCGTCCAGACGTGGAAGAAACCGCCGCTTCGAGCGAAAACCGCGAGACCCTCGAGCCACGCTGCACGTCTCAGGGAACTTCCGCGCCCTAGCCGTGACTAAGGCCCGCTCTGATAGTCTTCGCTCGGTGTGGCCTCAGCCTCGCGAGCTCATCCCCACCCGCTCACCCAACCGAACTCTGGAGCCAGCCATGACCACCCGCGCCACCAGGCCCCCTGTCACCCGTTCCAGCTTACTCGATCCACGGCGCTGCTTCAGCGCCGCGCTTCGTTCGAGCGGCGCACGCTTCAGCGCCCTGAGCCTATGCTGCCTCAGCCTCGCCTGCACCCGCGTGAGTGGCCCCTCTGAAGAAGCACAGAGCGCCCCGTCGGCGCCCCCAGCCACCAGCGTCGCGAGCGCTGCCCCCAGCGCCACCGCGGAAGCACCCCAAGGCCCCCCCACGCCACCCGCCGACATGGCGCGCGTCACCCTCCCCGCCGACCAAGCCCGCGAAGAGCCCTTGAGCGAGCCCATCACCGACGCGCCCGATCGACGCGAAGGCGATCCGTCAGGTCTCGGATCCATCGGCACCATCGGCGGGGGCGGCCTCGGCCTCAAGGGCGTTGGTGAAGGCGGCGGGGGTCGTCCTCCCGGTACGGGCACCGGCATGGGCTACGGGAGAGGGCGGGGAGCAGGCGCTGGCAGCGGGCGCATGGCAGGCAGCAAGCCGGCCCCGGCCGCGCCGCCACCCGACGGAGTCGCGCCACGCCCACGCAGGGTAGACACCTCTCAGGCGCGGGACATCCGCGCGGGCGAGTGGGACGACAACGCCAACTACCGTGACTACCTCGAGTACCAGTCGAAGGCGTCACCCAAGACGCGCATCGACGTCTCGCGACGGCGCTTCTTGGTGGTGCGCGACGCCGCCTGGAAGCCGATCCCGAACTGTGAGGTCAAGGTCACTGACGCCAGCAAAAAGTCGGTTACTCTGACTACCATGACCAGCGGCCGCGCCATCCTGTTCCCGCGCGCGCACGACCTCGAAGGGAGCCGGCTCGAAGCGGTGGCGAGCTGCCTCGGCGCGAGCAAGCGCGTCTCGTTCGACCTGGTCGACGTGGATGGCGCCGTCGTGCTCGAGCTGCCCGTCGTCCGTCGGCTACCCGAGCGTCAGGTGTTCGACGTCGCCTTCGTGCTCGACACCACGGGATCCATGGGTGAGGAGATCCAGGCCATGAAGAGCACGCTCGAGCAGGTGGCGCAGCTGATCTCGAAGCTCAACATCACCGCGCGCGTGGGCCTCGTGGAGTACCGCGATCGCGGCGACGAGTACCTCACGCGCACCCACCCGATGACGACCGACGTGCGCGGCTTCAGTCAACGCGTCAGCGCCATCCGGGCCAACGGTGGCGGTGACATGCCCGAGCACGTGAACGAGGGGCTGCGGGTAGCGCTCACCAAGCTCAGCTGGAGCGAGCGCTCACTCGGGCGCTTGGTGTTCCTGATCGGCGACGCGCCGCCTCAGCTCGACTACGAGCAGGACACGCCGTTCACGGATTCGACGAAGCGCGCCGCGGAGCGCGGCATCCAGCTCTACACCATCGCGGCCTCCGGCATGGATGATCTAGGGCAAGCGGCGTGGCGTCAGATGGCGATGTTCACCGGCGGCACCAACCTGTTCATCTTGCGCGGCGGCGCGGGGCCTCAGAGCGTCGGCGCGGGTGATCCGCTCGACAGCTGCGGCGGGCGCCACACCAACTACTCCACCGGGAACCTGGCGGAGCTGATCACCGCCAAGCTGAGCCTCGCGGTGCAGCAGCTCCAGCTCGATCCGATGCGCATCGCAGGCCTCGGTCAGGACGAGAACGCCAAGCCGTGTGACCAGCGGGTGTTGTACGTCGCCACGCCGTGAGGCAGCGCTTCAGTAGGGGCGGTTTCAAACCCGCCCGTCATGGATCGGTAGGGGCGGGTTTCAAACCCGCCCGTCAATGGAGACGAGCGCTGTACTGTGAGGTAGCGCGCACACCGCGGCGTGCTGAGTGAACAGCGCACCTCACTTGCCCCTCGTCACGTGGCGCTTTCGGGTGTTGCGCGTGCGCTTGCTTCGTGGCTTGCTGTGGCCATCACGAAGAAGGCTCGGGGGGCAGCGAGGGACGACGTATGAAGCGAGAGCTCACGGCGGTGTTGACGATCAGCTGTTTTGCAGCGGGGCTCATCGCCTGCGAAGAGAAACCAACCCCCCAACCCAAACCCGACACGGCCGCTACGGCGACCTCCGTCACGGCCCCCGCGGCGGGCTCTGCTTCGGCGGCGCCCGGCGCCAAGGCGGGGATCCCCACGCCCCCGAAGAACCTCGGGCCGATGAAGATCCCCGACGACAACCCGATGACCGAGGCCAAGGTGGCCCTGGGGCATCAGCTGTTCTTCGACAAGCGGCTGAGCACGGACGGCAGCCGCGCCTGCTACTCGTGCCACCAGAACGAAGACGGCACCGGTGGCCACGACCCGCTCGCGATCGGCGCGGGCGACAAGCCGCTGACGCGCCACGCGCCGGTGATGTGGAACGTGGGTTACCTGCCCAGGCACTACTGGGACGGCCGATCACCGAGCCTGGAGGCTCAGATGAAGGGCGCCTGGGCCGGCGGCAACATGGGCGTGGGTGAAGACAAATTGGCTGACAAAGCCAAGGAGATCGCCGCCATCGACGGCTACAAGAAGCAGTTCGACGAGGTGTTCGGCGAAGAGGGCGTCACCCCCGACACCATCGCCAAGGCCGTGGCGGCTTACGAGCGCACGCTCTTCTGCGCGGACACCGCCTGGGACAAATTCCAGGCCGGAAATAAGTCCGCCATGACCAGCGAGCAGCAAGCGGGTTGGAAGCTGTTCACCGGCAAGGCCGCGTGCATCTCGTGCCACGCGCCGCCCTTCTTCTCGGACGCATACGCCTCGGCGGACAGCGCCTACCACAACACGGGCGTCGGCATCGAAGGCAAGAAGAAGGAGGAGGTCGACATCGGTCGCAAGGCAGTGTCCAAGAGCGACACCGACTGGGCCGCCTTCAAGACGCCGAGCCTCCGCAACGTGGCCAAGACGGCTCCCTATTTCCACGACGGATCGGCGAAGACGCTCGAGGAGGCCGTGCGCTTCATGGCGAAGGGCGGCTTCGCGAACGAGTTCAAGGACCCGCGCATCACGGATCGTGAGCTGACCGACGCCGAGATCCAGCAGCTGGTGGCCTTCCTCGGCGCGCTGGACTGCGAGGGCAGCTTGGTGGAGCCGAAGCTGCCCTAGGCCTCACCAATCAGCCGCGCCCGTCGTGATGACGGTCAGTGATACTGAGCATCGAGCGCAGTCGACAAGCGACCTGTCTGGCCAGGAGCCTGACGAATAGCCACTGCTGCTGCTGCTCGATCGGGGGGTTTGCCTGCACCGCGCCTTCGCGCTCCGCCCCAGGTGCTGGGCGTGGGGCGCGGGGCGGCACTCCCCCGCGCGACCCTCACCATCACTGCCCCACCCGCATGAGGATCCGCGGCTCATCCTGATGGGCCGAGGCGGCGGCGTGTTCCCATGGCAGCACAAGTTTGCAGCTTGGGTGGCGCACGCACGCGACGTCGGCCCGCTCAGCGTCACGCTGGCGGCTGAATCGAGCCGCCCTGCAGCTGGATCGAACCTGCGGCTGGATCGATAATGGCTGAGCGCGCTCGCGTTCTCATTCGCCTGCTCCCGCGAATTCTCATGCCGCGATGCGCGTGGTAGATTCCTCGCCCCTCCACCTCCCACGTGAGGCCGCGCGAAGCGCATCGAACAACCGCGGCCCCCGCTCCCCAGGCACTCCTATGAAGCACTCGTATGGTCTCGGACTCGTCGGCTTGAGCCTGCTTTCGGTGGTCGCGTGCAGCCGCACCACCATCGACTTCTCCAACCCTGAGGGCGCCGCGGGCACCGGCGGCTCGGGCGGCGTCGGTGTCAGCGGCTCGGGCGGCATCGGTGGCTCGGGCGGCGTCGGCGGCATCTCAGGCGCAGCTGGCACCGGCGGTCAGTCGGACTGCCATCAGCAGGCGAACGATCGTTGCGACCGCTGCACCTGCGATGCGTGCCCTGAAGCTTGGGACAAGTGTCAAGACGACGAAGGCTGCCTCGCCATCGGTGAGTGCGCCGATGGCGCGGGTTGCGCCGGGGTGGAGTGCGTGGCGCCTTGCGGCGACATCATCGATCGCTACGGCGGCATCCAAGGTGAGTCGATGCGACTCTCGCTGGGGCTCGGGGTGTGCCAGGCGGCGAGCTGCACCACCGAGTGCACGCCCGGCACCGGCGGCGCGGGTGGCTCCGGAGCCACGGGTGGTGCGGGCGGCTTCGGCGCCACGGGTGGCTTTGGCGCCACGGGTGGTTTCGGTGCCACGGGTGGCTTCGGTGGCTCGTCCGCTGCTGGCGGCTCCGGTGGCTCGGGCGGCTCCGGCGGAGGCGGCATCATCGGCTGCATCACCTGCGTCACCCAGGATTGTCCCGCGGCGCAGCAGTGCCTGCTCGACTCCGCGTGTCGCGACGGCGCGATTTGCGCGTTCACGCAGTGCCTCGGCGGCGGGGGCGGCTTCGACTTCAGCTGCCTGCTCGGGTGCTTCAACGGCGACTTCAACGCGGCGCTCACCGCGTTCAACGCCGTGCAGTGCGTGGTGGGTCAGTGCGGCCCCGACTGCGGCAGCATCTTGGGTGGCGGCGGCGGGCTGCCCTTCGGTGGCAGTGGCGGCGGGGGTAGCGGTGGCAGCGGCTTCTTCGGCGGCAGCGGCGGCGGGGGCGGCAGCGGCTTCTTCGGTGGTAGCGGCGGCGGGGGCGGCGGTGGGCCGTTTGGTGGCAGCGGCGGCGGCGGGCCATTTGGAGGTAGCGGCGGCGGGCCGTTCGGTGGCAGCGGCGGCGCGCCTGACGCGGGCACGCCTGGCGTCAGCGGCAACGGCGGGATCGGCGGCGCGCCGTAACGGCGTCGCAGCAGCGCGGTGTACAGCAGCGCCAGGAGGCGCGTGGCGTAGACACCTCGTCAGGGTGACGCGCCATGGTGGTGGCATCTCGTCAGGGTAGGTCACCATCACGGCGGGTCGGCGCGAGTTTGCTAAGCTGCCCGAATGGGCAGGACGAGGCTCGTGAGCTGGCTGGCGCTCGCCGTAGGCCTCAGCCTCACGGTGGACGCGAGCGCGCAGTTCAATCCCTCTGGGCGCAAGCCGCAGAAGCCCCCGAGCGGCGGCACGGCGAAGCCGAGGCCCAAGCCGAAGCCGACGCCAGACAAGCCCAACACGGAGCAGCTGATCCAGCGCTACCTGGACATCGTGCTCAAGCAACCTGGGGCGCAGTTCCCTCTCCAGCGCCTCGCGCAGCTGTACCGCGAGCGCGACGGCGACTTGGAGCAGCTCATCAAAGAGCTCGAGAAGCTCGCCCAGGGGAGCGGCGAGCGCGGCTTCAACGCGCGCGTCGCCCTCGCTGGCGCGTATCGCCAAGACGGCCGCTTCGATCGAGCGATCGAGACCTATGAGGCCGCGATCCAAGCGCGCCCCAAGTCGCACGTCGCGCGCCTGGCGCTGGCGCACCTGCTCCAAGATCGCGGTGACAAGGCGGGCGCCTATGAGCGCTTCAAGGAGGTGCTCCCCCAGCTCAAGGACGACGCGGACATCGAGCAGACGCTCCGCACCTTGATGAGCCTGGCGCTAGACCTCGAGCGCTACGCCGACGCCGAGGCGCGCCACGCCGAGCTCGTGAAGCGCGGCAAGGGCAGCTTCTTCGTGCGCGCGGAGCTGGGGCGCGAGCTGATGCTGCGCGGAAAATACGAACGCGCGGTGAAGGAGTTCGAGCAGGTGGTGAAGCATGCGGCGGGCGATAACCGCGTGCTCGCGCCAGCGCTTCGCGATCTGGGTCAGGCCCAGGTGAAGGCCAAGCAGACCAAGCAGGCGCTGGACACGCTCACCCGCGCGCTCAGGGCCGCGGGTGAGCAAGCCGGCGTGCGCCGCGAGATCTACGACATCATCGTCTCGGCCTACCGCGCGGAAGACAAGCTGCGCGACCTCATCGCCCTGGTGGAGAAGGAGCCCGCCCGCGACTTTTACCGCGCGAGGATGCTGGGCGCCCTGTACGAAGAGACGGGTCAGGTGGGCCTGGCCCTGAAGGCCTACCGCGAGGCGCTCACCAAGCGAAACGGCGACATCGAGACGCGGCTCAAGCTGGTGCAGCTGCTCCAGATCCAGGGCGAGCTCGAGGAGGTCATCAAGCAGTACGAGGAGCTGGTGCGCGCAGCGCCGCGCAACCCCGACTTCGTGTTCCAGCTGGCGGAGGCGCTGATCCAGCGCGGCGACCGCAAGGGCGCGCTCACGCGCCTCACTCAGCTGGAGGCGCGCTCACGCGGTGACGAAGAGACGCTGGCGGCGCTGGTCGACTTCTACGAGCGCGTGAACGAAGAGAAGCGCGCGCGCGCGGTGCTCGAGTCGCTCGCGAACCGCCCTCAAGATCCGCGTCACCTGATCGACCTCGGCGACCGCTATTTCCAAGACGGGGACCGCGAGCGCGCCGTGCGCACCTGGAAGCGCCTGCTCACCCTGATCCCCAACAAGGCCAAGGCGCTGTTCACGCTGGGTGAGGTGTACCTGGAGCACGACATGGCGGCTGACGCGCTGGCGGCCTTGCGTGAGGCCACTCAGCTCGCGCCGAAGACGCTGGCCTACAAGAAGGGCTACGCGCTGGCGCTGGAGCGCACCGCGACCGGCACCCCAGCGCAGCGGCGCCCTCAGTACGACGCCGCGATCCAAATCTGGGAGGAGCTGCTCTCCGGTCAGCCCGCCCCGCACCTCGCGCGCGAAGCGCGTCAGCACATCGTCACCCTGTGGGCCTTATCAGATCAGCTGTCTAGTAAAGCCGCGCCCCTCGCACGCCGGCTCGCCGCCAAGCCCCCCGATCTAGAAGCTGGGCGGCTGCTCGCCGAGGTGCACTTGCGCGGTAAGCGTCACTCGGAGGCCGAGCAGGTGCTGAAGCGCGTGGTGAAGGCGGCGCCGGGCGACGCCGAGAGCTACCTGCGCCTCGAGCACGCCTTGGTGGTCCAGCGCAAGCTCCCGGAGGCGATCTCGGTGCTCGAGCGGCTCGTGAAGGTGGAGCCCAAGCGCGCGCGGGAATACTACCAACGGATGGCGGGGTACGCCGCCGAGCAGTACAAGGACGACGACGCGATCCGCTTCGCGGAGAAGGCGCTCGAGCTCTCACCGGACGACGCCGAGGGGCACCGGCGGCTGGGGGAGATGTACCGGCGACGCCAAGACAACGATCAGGCGATTGGTCAGTTTCGCTTGGCGCTCAGCAAGAACGACCGGCTGTTCCCGGTGTACTTCCAGCTCGCGGAGCTGCTCGTCAACCGCGGGGAAATCGACGAGGCCGATCGGCTGCTGCGCCGCGTGGTGCGCGCGGCGCCCGATGAAGACCTGGTGGCTCAAGCCACGCGGCTCAGCGTGCAGCTGAACCTCGGGCGGGACAACCTGGAGTCGCTCGAGCAGGAGCTCCTACCGGTGACGCTGGGCAACCCCGGTAAGCCCGTCTACCGGCGGCTCTTGATCGAGCTCTACAGCACCATGGCCTTCCCGCTGGTGCACCAGAGCAAGAGCAAGGACGCCGCCGAAGCGAAGCGCGCCGCGGAGGCCCTCGCGCGCATCGGCGAGCGCGCCGTCAAGCCGCTGCTAGACACCCTGGCTGACGAGCAAAGTCACCAGCAGCGCGTCGCCTTGGAGCTGCTCTCGCACATCCGCCATCGCGGCGCCGGGCCCACGCTCATCGCCTTCGCCTCGGGCACTGGAGACAGTGAGCTGCGCTCCTGGGCGATGGCCGCCGTCGCCTCGCTGCGCGATCCGTCGTTGCTCCCCAAGCTGAGCCAGGTGGTCGCGCCGGGCGGCCAAGTGCGCTCCGACGAGGCGGACCCAGTGCTGGTGAACGCCACGGCCGCGGTAGCCCAGCTCGCGGATCCCAAGGCGCGGCCGCTGCTCGTCTCACTGCTCGGGAGCGAGGCGCCCAGCGTGCGCGCGCTGGCGGCGCTGGGGCTCGGCCGGGTAGGCACGCCAACTGACGATGTGAAGCTCGCCGAGGTCGCCCGCAGCGTGGAGGCTGGGCCGCTCCCCCGCGCCGCCGCGGCCTTCGCGCTGGGTGAACGGCGCTCGAGCGCGCAGGTGAGCGCGCTGCTCGAGTTGGTCAGCGCGACGGATCCGCTGGTCCGCGGGCAGGCGATGTTGGCGCTCGCGCGGCTGAAGCACGCGCGCGCCCCCGAGTCGATCGCGCGCGCCTGGCTCCACCCAGGGGCGGAGGAGCGGCGGCTGGCGCGCGCCGCGGCGCTGGCGTTCAGCGGTCAGGCGCCGTCACTCGAGCGCGCGCTCTCGCAGAGCCCCGAAGCGGGCCGCCTCGACGTGCGGCAGGTGCTGATGAGCCTCGGTGAGGAGACGCCCGCGCCGAGCGCGGCCGCGAGCGCGATCGCCCTCCTGGAGCCAGCGCTCGCGCGAGAGGTGCCGAGCGCCGTGCAGAGCTCCCCGGAGCGCGCGGCGATCATCGCTGCGCTCTTGCCAAGCGACGCTTCCCGCGGCGCCCTCGGGTTCCAGCTCGATTTCACCAAGCTCCCGGCGGAGGAGCAGCGCGCATTGAACGCCGCGGTGGGGCGCATCGCGGAGGCCGCGGTGCCGGCCTTCGTCTCCCTCGCGAGCCACCCATCGCGCCCCGCGCGCCAAGCGGCGGTGAGCTACCTCGCCTCGCGGCGCGACGATCGCGCGCTCGCGGCGCTGGTGGAGCGCCTGTCGGACACGGACAGCGTGGTTCAGCTCGCCGCGCTCAGCGGGCTCGGGCAGGTGCTCACGCGCGCTGGCGCCGGTTCGAAGGAGGCGACGCGAGCGGCGCATCAGGTAGCCGCGCTGATCGCCAAGGAGCCCTCCTGGCCGCTCCGGGCGCGCGCCGCGGAGGTGCTGGGTGAGCTCGGGCAGCGGGTGCAAGACGCCGAGGTGCGGAGCGCGCTGACGCGCGGCGCGAAGACGGACAGCGTGGCGCTGGTGCGCGAAGGCTGCCTCACGGCGCTGCTCCGCATCGACCCGAGCGCCGGCAAGCGCCTGGCGGCGGAGCTCGCAAAGAGCGACCCAGAGCCCCGCGTGCGCGCCGCAGCGGAGCGCGCCAAGTGACTCGCCAAACCCCCGAGCCTGAAAGGCGATCGAGGAGCTCACGGGGCGCTGGGGTAGCGGTGCTGTGCTCGTTGGGCGCGCTGGCGAGCTTGGCGCTCGGGTGCAGCGAGCTCGAGCGCTATGACACCAAGGCGGGGGAGGCCTACTGCGGCAACATCGTCGGCGCGGAGTTCATCCGCACGCCAGAACGTCAGGGTGGCTTCTCTCAGGAGCTCCGCGCGCGCATCACCCTCGACGTGAACCAGCAACACGGGCCGCAGCTCGTGCTCACCACCAGCGACGTGAGCGGCCCCTGCGCGCCGCGCCCCACCTTCGACGACGCGCCGCTCGTCACGGTACCCGAGCTCTCGAGCGACCCGTTCAGCCAGCTGACCTTCGGAGACGGCCGCGACTACAACTTCGTGGGCTGGGTGGAGTCGACCTGCCGTGGTCCCGTGATGGCAGTCGTCAGCCTCATGAACGACTCCGAGCTCGAGCTACGCCTACTGAAGCCCCCCGTCGAGACCGAAGCAGGCCCCAGGCCAGCGTTCGCGCTGTTTCGCACCAAGCTCAGCACCGGCAGCTGCGGATTTTGAGGGCCACAGGGGCGGTTTCCCTGGTCCGTTCGCTGGCAAACCGATCGCCGCTCGAGGCTCGCGTGCGCCTGTTGCACCGCGGTGCCGTCCAACCCCAAGCTCCCACCCTCGAGGCAAGCGAGGCTCGATCCCAAGCGTGAGCTTGAGCCGAACGGGGCGCGTGGTATGCGCGGGCGGTGCGCGTCTTGGGCATCGAGACCTCGTGTGACGAAACGGCGGCCGCGGTGGTGGCAGGCGCTGGGCTGGTGCTGAGCAACGTGATCCATAGCCAGGTGGCGCTGCACGCAGCGTACGGCGGGGTGGTGCCGGAGCTCGCCTCGCGCGATCACCTGAGGCATGGGGTGCCCGTCGTGCGCGAAGCGCTGGCGCGCGCCGGGCTGTCGTTCGCCGAGCTCGATGGCATCGCCGTGACCTGCCGACCAGGGCTCGCTGGCGCGCTCTTGGTGGGGACCCAGCTCGCCCATGGCCTCGCTTGGGCGACCGGGCTGCCGCTCGTGGGGGTGGATCACCTGGTGGGGCACCTCTCGGCGGCTTACCTCGACTTCAGTCAGGTGGGCGGACGCGCACCGGAGCGGGCGCCGGAGCTGCCGTTCATCGGGCTCATCGCCTCCGGCGGGCACACCAGCATTTACCGTGTGGATTCATTGGAGCCCGAGGGCACGCGGGAGATCGGCGGCACTCGCGACGACGCCGCGGGCGAGGCCTACGACAAGGTCGCCAAGCTGCTCGGCCTCGGCTACCCCGGCGGCCCCGTCATCGATCGCCTCGCCGCGGAGGGCGACGCGCGCGCCATCTCACTCGCCAAGCCGATGCCGCAACGCGCGTCGCTCGAGTTCAGCTTCTCCGGCCTCAAGACCCAAGTCGCGCGCTGGGTCGACGAGCACGGCCGCCCAGGTGACGACGCCACGCTGCGCGACCTGTGCGCCGCGTTCCAAGCGCGAGTCGTGGACTCCCTGCTGTCGAAGACGTTTCGCGCGGCCCAGCGCGAGCAAGTGAGCTGCGTGGTGCTCGGCGGCGGCGTCGCCGCCAACCGCGAGCTCCGGAGCCGCGCCGAGCGCCTGGCCCGCGAACGCGGCGTGCACCTGACCTTACCGCCGCTGGAGGCTTGCACCGACAACGCCGCGATGATCGCCCTCGCGGGAGTAGCGCCGCTCCGCCGCGGCGAAGACCACCGCGGCGCCCTCCAAGTCAGCACCCAGAGCAGCCTCCCCCGCGTCACCCGCAAAGGCCGCGGTATACGCCGGGGGTAGTCACCTCGCGCGCGCAGCGGAGCAACCTCCAGCCGCAAGTACCGCGATTGCGCTGTCTTCAACTATCTCTTCGCCTCGCTGGGACAGTCCAGCACCGACAACGCCGCGATGATCGCCCTCGCCGGGTAGCGCCGCTCCGCCGCGGCGAAGACTCACGCCAAGACGCCGCGGAAGTCTGGCGCGTGAGCTAGGCGCCAGCACCTCGCCCAGGCATGATCCGCCCATGCACGAAACGCGGCTCCTGACGAAGCGCGACGCCGCTCTGGTGACGCGGCTACGGCGCATCTGTGAGGCCTTGCCTGAAGCCAATGAGCGCATCTCTCACGGGGAGCCCACTTGGTTCGCAGGTCGCGGCAAGGTCTTCGCCATGCTCGACAACCACCACCACGGCGCAGACCACCTCGCCGTCTGGCTGCCCCTCCCCTTCGGCGCGCAAGACGACCTCGTCTCGCTCGACCCCGCGCGCTTCTTCGTGCCTCCCTACGTCGGCGGCAAGGGTTGGGTCGGCGTCCGCCTCGACGCCAAGACCGATTGGGACTTCGTCGCCGAGCTGGTGCACGACGCCTTCCGCCACGTCGCCACCAAGACCTTGATCGCCCGCCTGACGAACACGACTGCCCAAGTGAAGAAGGAGCGTTCCGCGAGCACAAGGCAGCCTTGATTCGCATCGCTCACGACGCCGGCAGCCGCGGTGCCGTCTAACCTCCCCCGATCTCGCGAGGGAAGTCGTTGGTGGAGTCTGACGCGCTAGCGCCCGAGCACGAGATCCAGACCAGCGAATAGCGCTTCGATCCGCCTACGTGAGACGCGCCCGACGAGCTCAGCCAGCTGAGTGCGATCGATGGGGCTCACGTGGGAGACGACGGCAACCGAGTCCCTTGGCAGCCTCGTCTCACGCGCGGGGAGCAGTACATTGCCAGGGACATCCGCGTGGCGAAGCGTGGTGGTCAGTGGAACGGCCAAGACCGTACGCAGAGCGCTGTCGTTGAATGCATTCGACTGCACGACGACGACCGGGCGCCGAAACCCTGGCGCCGATCCGATGGGTTCCCCGAGGTCAGCCCACCAGACATCGCCCTGCGCTACCTGAACGTCAGCCATCCTCCCACTCAGTGTTGGCGAGCACCTGGCGACTGCTGACGCGCACGAAGGACGTGGTGTCCGGCTGACCCACCTCGGCCAGCACCTCGTTGATGCGACGGGTCACCTCATCCTCGTCGTAGCGGGCGACGTACTGCGCGATGGCCTCCTGGTAGAGCTCGCTGCGGTTTTTATTGAGCCGCTTGGCGAGGTGCTCCGCCTGGCGAAAGAGCGCGTCCGGGAGCGAGATGGCCGTCTTCATACCTGTGGTATAACCGAGCCCTCGCCCTTGTCGAGCGCTGGGGGTGAACGACTCGATCGGGGGGTTAGACGGGTAGTCATTACTCCACGGCGCACGGCCGCGTCGTGCCGGCGCCCGACACCACCCTCTGGTTCGTGTCACACTGTCGGCCCGGGCTGAGCCCGACTTGGGGGAGCGCCACAGGGCGTGGCTCCCCCACCCCCCAACCCACCGAGGAGGTCGGCCGATGACTGAGATGAAGCGTTCAATCACGCAAGATGGTGGAGGCGGCAACGGGCTCGGGCGGCGTGCCTTCCTTGGCGCGGGGGCAGCGCTCGCGAGCAGCAGCTTGGTGCGCCCGGCGTTCGCGTCGGACGAATGGGTCGCCAAGCCGCCGGATGGCTTCAAGCCCAAGACCTACGACGCGCGGGTGGTGAAGGCCGAGAAGACAGGCGCCCTGAGCGATATCATGCAGACGAACCAGCTCTGGCCGAAGCCGGAGATCGCCCGCACCATGCTCGAGCGAGCGCTCACCAAGCTGACGGGCAAGTCGACCATCGCGGAGTCGCTCGGCCGCTTCATCCACAAAGATGACGTGGTGGCGGTGAAGGTGAACGGCATCGCGGGCCAGAACGGCGGCACCATGGCGGTGAACCTGGAGCTCATCCTCCCGGTGCTGGAGGGGCTGATTGAGCTGGGGGTGCCGGCGGAGAAGATCACGGTGTTCGAGCAGTTCGGCACCTACCTGATCGGGACGCGCGTCCACATCAAGGGGCGCAACCTGCCGAAGGGCGTGAAGGTGGGCATCCACGGCAACGCGGACGCCAAGATGAAGGCCATCCCGGTGTTCGAGAAGGTGCAGACCCGCTACGTGCGTTTCCTCACGGAAGCGACCGCGGTGATCGACATGACGCAGTTCAAAGATCACGGCATCTGTGGCTTCACCGGCTGCCTGAAGAACCTGAGCCACGGCACCATCATCAACCCCGAGAAGCACCACGCGCACAACGCGAACCCGCAGATCGCGGTGCTGTACGCGCACCCCATCGTCACCAGTCGCGTGCGCCTCCACATCGTGGACGGCTTCAAGATCATCTACGACCAAGGTCCGCTGGATAAGAACCCGAAGCGGCGCATCCTCCACGGCGCGGTGTACGTGGGCACCGATCCGGTCGCCATGGACACCATCGGCGTCAAGGTGATCGACGACGCGCGGCGTGAGAACGGGCTGAAGTCGCTCGCCGACTCCAAGCGTGAGGCAGCCTACCTGACGAAAGCCGCGGAGCTGAAGCTCGGCGAGCACCGGCTGGACAACATCAAGCTCCGCACCGTGAAGGTCTGAGCCACGCAGCCTGGCGCGCCGCGCGATCGACTCGAGTCGCGCTGGCGCTCCAGGAGGCGCGCGACGCGTACCCGGGGCCTCGAGACGCACGTCGGGTAGCCGCTCCGCTGCCACCCGAAGCGGTGCTGCCGCTCGAGGGCGGGCCGCGTGCTCCGACGACGCGGTGGAGATCGGCGGGGATAGCGCCCGCGACCGATCTGAAGTAACTCCGGCGCGTGGCTCAGAGCATCTTCGCGCCGGGCTTGTTTCAAGGGCAAACCGCGCTCATCACGGGTGGGGGTACCGGCATTGGGCTCGCGGCGGCGCTCGAGCTCACGAGCCTGGGCGCGACCGTCGCCATCGGGAGCCGCAAGCAAGAGAACGTGGACGCCGGGCTCGCGGCGCTCAGGGCCCTGGGCCTCGCGGAGCCGCTGGGGCAGGTGCTCGACATCCGCGACGCGGACGCTTGCCAAGCCTTCGCGAAGGACGTGCTGGCGAAGACAGGGCGCATCGACGTGCTGGTGAACAACGCCGGCGGTCAGTTCCCCTGCCCAGCAGAGCAGCTGTCGCCACGCGGCTTCGAGGCGGTGATCCGGAACAACCTGATCGGCCTCTTCAACATGACGCAGGCGGTGGCCAACGCCGCGATGATCCCCGCGCGGCGCGGGCGCATCGTGAACGTGATCGCCGACGTGTACCGCGGCTTCCCCGGGATGGCGCACACCGGCGCGGCGCGCGCGGGGGTAGACAACCTGACGAAGTCGCTCGCCGTGGAGTGGGCGCGCCACGGCATCCGCGTGAACGCCTGCGCGCCGGGCACCATCCGCTCGAGCGGCACCACCCAGTACGGTGAGGCCACGCTCGAGCTGTCGCGCGCGGCGACGCCCGTGAAGCGCCTGGGCACCGTGGAGGAGGTGTCGCGGGTGATCGTGTTCCTCGCCAGCGCGGCGAACGATTTCGTCACTGGCTCGACCTATTACATCGACGGCGGCGGCTCGCTGTGGGGCGACGTGTGGCCAATTGAAGAGCCCCAGGGCGAGCGGGCAGAAGAGCCGAGCGGAGCCGAGTGAGGGGCTAGTCGGTGGCGACGGATCCAGAGGAGCGACGTGGCGACGAGGCCACGCCACCCGCGAGCGGGGAGGCGCCTGAGCTAGCGGCGGCCAATACCGCCGCTGCAGCGCCTGGCGCGGCGGCGCCTGGCACGCAAGTCAGTGAAACTGATGTAATCAACGCCACCACGACATCAGGCGCTGCAGCGCCTGCCAAAGTCAGTGAAACTGATGTAGTCGACACCGCCGCGGCGCCTGGCGCCGAAGCCAGTAAACCCGATGTAACCAGCGCGACGCCAGCCGCCACACCTGAATTGCCGCGCGGCAATCTACTGAAGCGCGGCGCGCGGCGGGTGAAGGCTTACTTCACCGAGCAAGATCCGACGTTCTTCAACGCGCTGCTCCCCGCCTTGATCATCGTAGCGCTGGTGTACACGCGGAGCCCCGCTACCAACTGCATCTTCGACGAGCAAGAGGCGCTGCTCGCCAACCCCTACGTGAACGGCGATCACCTCTTGTGGCGCGACGCCTTCAAGCGCGACTTCTGGGGTCTACCGCCAACGGGCAGCATCGGCTCCTACCGGCCAATCCCGAATTTGATTTGGCGCGCGCTGTGGCGCCTGCGCGAGCACCCGTGGCTCCCGCACTGGGTGGGCCTGATGCTCCACGCGGTGAACGCGGCGCTGGTGTCGCGCCTGGCGCTCGCCATCGCGCCGAAGAACCGCGCCTTCGCGTGGCTCGCCGGGCTGACCTTCATCAGCAGCGCGGTGCTCACGGAGGCGGTGACGGGGGTGGTCGGCATCGCCGATGTGCTCGGCGGCATGGGGGTGCTGCTCGCGTTGCTCGCGCTGCGCCTGCCGGCGTACCTGATGCCGCTCGGGGTGTTCGCGGCGCTGCTCTTCGGTTTGTTCTCGAAGGAGAGCGTGATCGTGGCGGTGCCGCTGACCGCCTGGGCCGCGCTGGTGCTCGCCCCCGCGCTGCATCCATCGCACCCGAGGCGCTGGCTCCGCGCGCTGCTCGCGCTCGGCTCAGCGGCCGCGGCGCTCGTGCTCTACACCGAGCTCCGCCGGCGCTGGTTCCCCGTCGCGCTGCCACCCGAGCTCACGGAGCCGCTGCCCGAAGGCGCCCCCCTCGCGAAGCGGCTGCTCCACGACTTCATGCGCTGGTTCGCCCAGCCGCGGCTCCCCACGGATCCGATCAACAACCCGCTGGTGAACGCGGAGACGCCCGATCGCATCGCGGGCGCGCTGCGCGTCTACGCGCGCGGCCTCGGCCAAACGCTCCTCCCCGTCACCCTCTCCGGCGACTACAGCTTCCCGCAAGAGCCCATCCCCACCAGTCGCTTCACGCTACCGACCCTCCTGGGCGGCCTCGCGATGTTCGTCGCCCCGCTGGTGGGCGCCTGCGCGTGGATCGCCTCCTGGCTACGCGAGCGCCGCGAGCGCCGCGCGTCAACAGCGGACCTGTCCATTGCAGCGCCCAGCGCCACGACGCCAAGCCCCACGACGCAAGCTGCGCTCAGCAACGTAGAAGCCGAATCAAAAATCCACGAGGAAATTCAGAGCCTTGAGGACCGTTCCGTAGCGCCCAGCGCCGCGACGAGCCTTGAGGATAGCTCCGTAGCGCCCAGCGCCATGACGAGCCCTGAGGATAGCTCCGTAGGGGCGCAGCAAGCTGCGCCCCGTTCATCGTGGTGGGCGCGACGGGCACCACGGGTGGACCGTCCTAATTGGTCACCCAGGATGATCACCTGGCTCATCCTGGCGTGGGTGCTGGTTTGGGTGCCGCTCGCCTTCTTCCCGCACTCGAACATCCCGGTGGTGTTGCCCACGGTGCGCGCGGAGCGGTTTTGGTACCTGCCGGTGGTGGGGCTGAGCTTTGGCTACGCGTGGCTGCTCACCTGGCTGGTCACGAGGCCTCGCGCAGCGCTGTGGTCACGCGCGCGCCTCGTGGGCATCACGTCAGTCACACTGTTCATTGGCTTCCAGCTGCTGAGCGCGCGGCTCCACGCGCTGGACTACACGAATGACCTCACCTTCTGGCGCGCCACCGCCAGGAGCTCCCCGAACAGCGCCAAGGCGCACCTCAACTACTCGGTGATGCTGGGCGCGCGCGGCTACATGAAGGAGCGCCTGGTGGAGGGGGGGCGCGCCAAGGAGCTCGCCCCCGAGTGGGCGATGGCGCACGTGTACTACGGGGACGCGCTGTGCCGCATGAAGCGCGCCAGTGAGGCCTGGCCGCACTACCTGCGCGGCTTCGAGCTGAAGCCAGCGGACCAGAACCTGATCTCGCTGGCGCTGCAGTGCTTGTGGGATGAGCGCGCCTGGCAGCCCCATGAGGCCGAGCTGCTCGCATTGGCAGACAAATACCCGGGCACCTGGCTCGCGCACCTCGCCCGCGACTTGGTGCTGAACGGCGAGAAGCACGGCGGCGTCAACCCCACGTACCGGCCACGGGGCTACAACGAAGGACCCAAGAAGAAGTGAGGCGCGGGCGCGCAGCGCCATCACGATGTAGTCAGGGTGACCTGCGTTTTACGCGCGACAGCGCCACCATGATGTAGTCAGGGTGACGTACGTTGTGCCAGTGACTGAGCGTCGGTCGCAGCGCGCTGCCAAACCCCCAAACCCCCTGGCGCTGCTCCCAGGGTAGGCCGAGGTTCACCACTCATAGCGCCCGGGGGCGATGACGCCCTCTGGGTCCAGCGCCTGCTTCAGGCGCTGCGCCAGCTCGCGACGCTCCGGGGTGGGCTCCGGCAGGTGGTGCATCGACTGCGCGCCGAGGCGATACGGTAGGTATCCTAGCTGACCGAACGCCTGATACAGGGCGTCGTGGCAGGCGAAGGCGCGCTCATCGTTACCCGCTCCCGTGCGGTCGTAGACGATGAGCGGGATGAGGTAGATGCAGCGCTCGGACTGCGCCACCCAGGCGAGCAGCGGCTCGAAGCCGCGCCCCGTGAGCAGCACCTCGGCCGCGCGCGTCGCGCGCGCCACGTCGCGCCCGATGAAGGGCACCGAAGCGCAGGCCCAGATCACCCCGCAGCCATCGCGGCCCAGATCGAGCGGGGCGTCGCCCGGCGACGAAGCCGCCGCGGTCACCGCGGGCATGCGCCAGTACGCGGAGCGGAGGCTGTGCTCATGGGGGATCCCTTGCAGGAACTTGAAGGCGGGCTCGTTCGGCACCAGGAGCTCGCGCCCCGCGAACGCCTCTCCGCTCGCCTCCACCCAGCGGAGCTGGTCAACTAACCTGCCGATGCAGCGCTCCACGTGGAGGCGACGCGCGTGACCCTCCTCAGGGCTCGCGGTGTAGATGGCGGTGCTGCCGCAGAAGCTGAGGCCGGGCCACTCGGGCATCGCCTCCAACGCGGCGCGCGACAACGCCTCCCCCGGCGCGCCCTCCGCCGGCCAGCGCGCGTTGGCCGATACCACACGGTAATCATTCCACACGCCGATGCTGGATTGGAGCGTGCCCTCGAGCTTCAGCTCCGCCAGAGCGTCCGTCAGGGGCCCGAGGCGCGCCGGATCCTTGATGCCGAAGCGCAGCACGTGGAGCGAGCGCGGGAGCGGCCTGAGCCACAGGCAGAGCCGCGTGACCACGCCGAGGTTGCTCTGCGAGAACAGCCCATCGAGGACGGGCCCCACGCCCCAGCGGTGCGCGGCGGAGAGCCCCGGCGCGCTCGCGGGGAAGCCGGCGAAGCCCGTCTGAACCAGGGTGCTCGGCTCCCCCGCGCGCGGCGCCAGCGCCACCTCCAGGTGCGCGATGTGACTGAACCGATCGGCATAGGGCCCAGCGCCATCACCGCGCTCGATGGCGTTGCCGAGCACGCTGCCGTGCGGCGACGAGCCCGTGACGTTCAAGAAGAAGCGCGAGCGCTTTGCCTTGAGGAAATCGTACAGCTGCTGGAAGCTGACCCCCGGCTCCACCTCCACGCTGCCGAGGCGCTCGTCGTAGCTCGTGATGCGCTGGAGGTCTTGGAGATCGAGCAAGGTGGCGTCTCGCGGCGGCACCTGAGAGCCGAGGCCCCAGCTCTTGCCGCGGCTCGTGGGGTACACGGACGCGCCGTGAGCGGCGGCGACCTCGAGGCAACGCTGCACCTCACTGACGGAGCGCGGCCGGATCACGGCGAGCACCTGCCCGGTGCTGAGGTGGGTGGTGATGCGCGCCGCTTCGAGCGCCTCACCGTGCTCGATCACGCGATCGACGCCGAGCACCTCACGCCACGCAGCGAGGGCGGTCACCAAGCTCATCGGCACTCCTCGGGTTGCCGTGAGGTGCGGGCGCTCACGGCCGCACGGATGCGGGGCGTGGTCAGCAGCGCTCCCGATCGCAGGCTCACGGGGACTCCTCTTCGTTGCTCACGGTGGAGGCGGCGGGCGCCGCGGGGCGTGGGACGGCGAGCTTGACGTCGAGCAGCACGCTCTCGCCGGGCGAGAGGGTGATGGTGCGGCGCTCCGTCGGCGCCTGCGGGTGCTCGAGGCGCACGTAGTGGGTGCCGGGGGAGAGCGGGATCGGCTCGGCGAAGGGCGTGGTCTCCACGCGCTCTCCATCGATGACCACGTGCGCCCAGGGGTCGGCCACCACGCGCAGGAAGCCAGGCTCCGCCGGCCGGAGCTCGAGGCCACGCGAGCCCGCGCTGGAGCGACCCGAGAACGCGCCGCCCTCCGAGCCCACCTGGATCACCACCCCACCCAGTAAGGTCAGCACACCCATGGCCGCGAGGCCGGTCAAGGCGCGGCTGAGGCTCGGTGCGCCGCGTGGCGGCGCGCGGCGCTCGAGCGGCGACTCCTCCTCCACCCCGAGCAGTGAGGCGCGCCCCAGCGCCCGACGGATCCACCCGGTGGTGCTGTTCCCACCCAGGAACTCCTCCAAGGCCGCCGTGAGCTCATCCATGCTCGCGAAGCGATCCGCCGCGAGCTTCTCCAGCAGGCGTTGTACGATGCGCTCGAGCGGCGTGGGGATGCCGGGCAAGAGCCGCGACAGCTGGGGCGGCGCCTGATGCCGGATGTTCTGGGTGATGGTCTTGGTGTCCGCGCCCTGAAACGGCCGCCGCCCCACCAAGAGCTCGAACAAGATCACGCCCAGCGCGAACTGATCGCTGCGCGGGTCCGGCGCCTCACCCAGCACCTGCTCTGGCGCCTGGTAGGCGACGTGCCACGCATTGTCTGCTTCACTGTCCAATGCGGCGGGGAGGTACTCGTCGCTGTCCCCCGCGAACTCCGTCAGCTTCAGCGCGCCCTCCGCCGTGAGCAGCACGTGGGAGGGCCGAAGATCGCGATGGAGCACGCCGCGCCGATGCGCGTGACTCAGGGCGCGCGCCACCTCGAGGGCGATCGCCGCCGCCTCGAGCGCGGAGAGCCGCCCAGGCTCGGCCTCGCTCGCGCGCGGCGCGTGCTCGAGCAGCGTGCGCAGGGTGACACCCTCCACGTGCTCCAGCACCAGCCACATGCTGTCACCCTGCCGCACGAAGTCGTACAGCCGGGTGAGGCTCGGGTGGTCACAGTCAGCCAGCGCGCGCGCCTCGTGCTCGAGGCGCGCCGCCATCGGTGAAGTCGGCAAGAGGCTCGGCGAGAGCGCCTTGATCTCCACGGTGCGCCCGAGCGGCTCCTGGAGCGCCAAGTACACGTCGGCGATCGGCCCCGAGCGCAGTCGTCTCAAGACCTGACAACCTGGGAAGCTCGGGAGCGCCTCAGCCATTCGCCGCCTGCTCTAGTATAGCCGGCGCCGCCGAGCGACTGCAGGGCCGCTCATCGACGCCCAGCGGGACCAACCCCCCGATCCAAACCGAAGAGCGCTCCACGCTTCGAGGACGACTCCAACCGGGCCGCCAAGCGCGGCGCTCATCAACGCTTGGCGAGCGAGCCGCTCTTCGCCGGCTCGCTGATCAGGAACTCGACGAAGTCCTTGCGGAGCCGCACGCGGTAACCTGGGATGCCGTCCTTGAACTGGAAGGTGACTTGCGCGCCGCCTCCCGCGTTGCTGGTGCGCACCCGCGCGATGCGCTTGTCGCGCTTGGCGATCCCCGCGCCGTCTTCCATCACCTTGCGGTTCGGGATCACCACGGCGAACCCCGTGGGGTTGATGGCGCCTTGGATGGCGCCGCCGGGGCCATCGAGGCGGATGCGGTGGATGGTGGGGCGCGTGACCTTGCCGCGACCCCACGGTGGTACCTTGCTCGGGTCGACCACGGCGGGCTTCGCCTCGGCGGGGCTCTTGGCGGCGGGCTGATCGTCCCACCCCTCGTCCTCCACCGGCGGGGTGTCCTCCACCGCCTCGGCCGCGCCGAGCGACTCACCCTCTTCCCCGTCGTCCACCGGCGCCGCTTCGCTGGTCGCCATCGGGGTGGGCCCGAACAGCGGCACGTCGGCGCTGATACCGTCGGAGGTGGTCTTGCCCTTGGCGGCTCCGGTCGTGATCGGATCGCCCTGCTCGTCCACCTGCGTCACGTCATCACTCGGCGCGATCGCCGTCTCGGCGCTCACGCCCTTGCTGAGCGCGGCCTCACTGGGATCCGCCGCGGGGCTCCGCATGGCGAGCACCGCCACCGCTCCGAGCATCACCGCCGCGCCCGCGATCGCACCGTAGCGCTTCAGCTTGCGCTTGGGATCGGCGGGAGGCACCGAGCGACCCGCTGCGGTGCGAGGCGCCTCGACACCCGCGCGCGGCGACTGCGGGCGCAGCCGGCGCCCATCGGAGTACACCGAGCTCGGCGCGGCGCCTCGTGAGGGCACCCCTTGGCGCCGGAGGGTGGGCGGCGCTGCCGTCTGCTTGACCGGTGCGGTACCCTGACGACGGCTCTTGATCCACGAGCCGACGCGCGTCGCCGCGCTGGAGCCGACGTGCTTCAGCGCCTCGCCCGTGTTCTTCGCGATGCGCCCGGCGCTCGCCGCGGCGCCACCCAGCTTGCTCTTCAGCGCGCTCGGCTCCTCGTCCTCGTCGAAGTCGTCGAACTCGGCGCCGACACCCTCCTCGTCGTCGGTGTCGAAGTCTGGCTCGTCGTCGTCCTCTGGGTCGAAGCCGCTGCGCAGCGACGCAGCGTCCAAGTCGTCCGCTTCACTGATTTGGGTGCTCCCGGCGGGCGCCTTCCCCGCGCGCACCGTGGCCACCGCACCGCGCTCCACCTGGCTCGGCTCCGGCGTCGCGTCGGCGTAAGGCTCATCGTAGCTCAGGCTGACGATGAGCTGAGGCACCTGCGACTGCGGGTCCACCAGCACGTCCACCGTCTCGATCACGGCGCCGACGCGCTCCCCCGCCTCCACGTCCTCCACGTTGAGGTGGCGCCCCAGCTTGAGCAGCTCGAGCTTCGACCCGACAGTCATCTTGCGCCCACCCGAGCGGCGCACCTGCGCCTTCATCGTCGAGCCCATGCCGTCGATGTGGAGGTGCACCCGAGCGCCGTTCGGGACGCGGGTGCGCTCAGGCGCCTCGGGCGGCTCAGGAGCGCGCTCAGCACCTGGTGAGCTGGCCTGTGTAGCCGGAGCGATGGCGCACAGCTCGCGCAGCGCGTCGACGCTACCGCTGTCGAGCGCCGTGAAGCGGATCCCGAACTCCCCACCGTGGTCCGTGGGCTCTGCCCAGGAGACCTCACCTTCCACCAAGATCTGACGGCCGCGGTCCTCGAACCTGAGCACCAGGGGCGAGCCCACCGGCGGCAGGTAGCGCGTCTTCACGTGCATCCCACGCCCGCTCACCTCGATGCTCTCGGCCTCGAACGCCGGGACCTCCGGCACACGACCGCAGATCTCGACCAAGGTTTGCACTGGGACGCGCTTCACTCCGCTCGCGCGACGCTCCTGGTTCTGCATGTCTCGACTCCTCCCCCAAGGCGCTGCTTGGGCAGGTCGCGGATACGTGAAGCCATCAGGCGGGGCCAAGTTTCCACGCCGATCCACTCATCACGCCCCATGCAAGCAGCAAAAACCCGGCGGGAACACGGCGCATGGGCCGCGCCGCGACTCACCGAGCGATGACAGGCCCCGTGCGGGTAGGGGCAGGCCCCCGTGCCTGCCCTCGAGACCTGAAAGGGTGCTCTAAGGGCACCAAGGGTGACGATCGTGGTGCCCTCGCATGTCGTGCCTGCCCTTGAGACCTGAAAGGGTGCTCTAAGGGCAGGGTGACGTGCCATCATCCCCTGCCGCATGCCGCTCACGCTCCAAGTCCGTTCCGGGGATCTCGAAGCGCCCCCTGAGCTGACCTTCGACGCGCCCCGCATCGTGATCGGGCGCGGGGAGGGCTGCGAGGTGCGGTTGCCCGATCCGAGCGTGAGCCACCGCCACGCGAGCATCCGTCAGCGCGGCTCGGACTACCTCTTGGTGGACGAGGGCAGCGCCAACGGCACCTTCGTCGCCTCGGTGCGCCTCGGCGCTCACTCCCCGCGAGTGCTGAAGAGCGGCGACTGGATCCGAGTGGGGCGCGTGTGGCTGGTGGTGCAGATCTCCCAATTAGGCGCACCGCTGACGAATCCGACGGCTACCAAGGAGCTCGCCTTACGGCTCGTGGAGGGCGCGCTCGCGGCGCAAGGCGACGAGATCCGGCTTCAGATCGAAGTGTTGGAGGGCCCCGCCAAGGGGCGAAAGCTCACGATCGAGCACTTCGAGCGCGCCTACGTGATCGGCCGCGCCGGCGCGGTGGATCTCGCGCTGGAGGACGAGGGCGCGTCGCGACGCCACGCGGAGGTGATCCGACGCGGCGACCGCCTGCTGATCCGCGACCTGGAGACCAAGAACGGCACCACCCTCGCGGATCATCCGGTGAGCCCCGGCAAGGAGACACGCTGGGCGCCCGGGGTGGTGCTCGGGATCGGCACGAGCCGCCTCAGGTATCACGATCCCGTCATCGAGGCCTTGGGGGATATCGAGCGCTCACCTGACGAGCACCTCGCCCTGGATGAAGACGTCGCCCCACCCACCGCCGCTGGGGGAGCCTCGGACTCAGCCCATGCAGCGGATGAGGTGGGTCCTCCCGCTCAGGCGCTGCTCGACGTCGCCGATCTCCCCGGAGCCTCACGCCGTGACCGCCGCTCGATCGACTCCAAGCGCCCTCCGGAGCGCCCCAAGCGCGCGAGCGCGCCGCCGCCCAAGGCGGGCTGGGGGAAGACCGACGTGATCATCGCGCTGATCGCGCTCGGCGTGCTGATCGCGAGCGGCCTCGGCATGTACTGGTTGTTCGCCAGCGGATGAGTCGTCAGTGTAGCTGCCCCGACGGGGAGCAGGAGCGCTCGTCAGCGTACCTGTATGTTACCCAAGGTTTGGGGGGTTGGCAGGTCACCTCACGGCTAGCGCTGGGGTGGCAAGCTCGACCACCCGCGGGGGCTCCCCAGCACACCGAGCGGGCCCGCCTGCCTCACGAGCTCTTGCACCACCTTCGGTGCTGGGGTCCGCAGCAGGGCGCGCGGCAGCGAGCGGCTCTCCACGCGCACCGTGCGGAAATAGGAGCCCCACTCCCCGGAGGTGCAGGCGTAGCAAGTCGGCGCGGCGAACACGAGGGCTAGCGTCGTCTGCCCAGCGCCGTCGAACGCGGGCAACGCCTTCACGAGCTCCATGCGCCGCAGATCCGTGATGTCATCGACCTCGCCCTGCTCCGCACGGAAAAGCGCTTCAGCGGCGGCGCGCTCCTCCGTCAGCGCCGCCAGCTCCTCAGGGGAGAGCAGCGAGACCACGGCGCGCTGGTTCGAGTCGTACACGAAGAACTGAACGAAGGCGTTCCCGTGCGCGCCGCAGGAGTAGCTCCAGGTCGTCTCCGAGATGAACAGGTAGGGCCCGTAGCTCGCCTCGAGCCGCACCTCATGGGAGAGATCGTTCACGGCGTGGTCGAGGCGCTCACCGAGCGGCAGCTCGAGGCCTCCGTCACCTCCGAGCGACGCGCGCTGCCACGGGCGACGATCGACGGGCGTGCCCAGCGCCTCGTCGATGATGTCGTCGCAGGAGTAGAGCGGGACCTCCTCCGCCGTCAGCAGGAAGGGGCGCTCGGCGCCCGCGGCGTGCACGTAGCTGCCCGCGGCGCGCCGCTCGATGCGCACCCCGTCAGCCTCGAGGACTACCCAGTAGCTCTGGCGCCTCCCCGCCTCGTTCTCCGTCCACACCAGGGCGCGCTCGCCAGCAGGCGCGGGCTCGACGCGCTCCGACGAAGCGGGCGCGGCGATCTCCGTCGGCGTCCGGGACGCCGCGGGCGACGGCGCCGAGCCGCAGCCCGCCAGGTAGAGGCCCAGGACACAGGCACCTACACCCGCTGCTCGCACCGCGCCCGAGCTGAAGGCTGGAAGCGTCGAATCGGCCTGCGTCATCGTGATCTCTCCTGTCGGCTCAGGCGCGACGCCAAGCATCGCTTCGAGCACCGAGGGCGGCGCGTGGAAGCTCAACGCCGCCAGAGCCGACGTTCATCCTCGAACAAGCGACCCAGACGCAGCTGCTCCCGAATGAAGGCGGCGTAGCTCTGCGGCACCCGCGGGTCCTTCGCGAACACCCCGTGCACCTCCGCGGCGGCCACCGCGTCATCCGTCGCGCGGTGCGCCTGCTCGATGCGGATCCCGAGGCGCTCACACACCTCGCCCAGGCTCTTGCTCCGCTCGTCCTTCTGGAGCTCCCGTGCCCAGATCAGCGGATCGAGCCACTCGATACCCTCGCGCGCCGCGGGCGGCAGCGGCCCTGACGGGAGCGCGCAACGCGCGAGCTCCGCGTGCAGGAAGGCGCGGTCGAACTCCGCGTTGTACGCGAGCGGCACCCCCTGACGCATCGCCTCCAAGATCTCCCCGGCGACGTCGGCGAACTTCGGCTTCCCCTGCACGTCCTCATCGCGGATACCGTGCACTTCGGTGGACTCCGGTGGGATCGGCACCTCCGGATCGATGAGCCAGCTGTGCCGCCCGAGCACGCGCCCGTCTTGCCACACCACGCACGCCACCTCGATCACCCGATCGACTGACGGATCGCGCCCCGTGGTCTCGGTGTCGATGGACACCACCGGCAGGTCGCGCATCGGGGCGTGAGCATCGTACTCCTCCGCCAGACCCGCGGCGCTCACCCGCAGCAGGTGCGCGATGCCTGGGTAGTGACGCCCGGTGGGGAAGCACCCACCGCCTTCCATCCCCGATCTCACGGAAGGTCGCCCGAGTCGGCTGGCTCGCCCGAAGGAGCCGCCGCCGCGCCCTTGGGGACCGGCTTGGGCGCGACGTCCTTACCCGTGCGCAGCTTGATTTCGAGCTGGATGAACTCCGTCAGGTCTTCTTCGTAGTCGAAGTGCCCGCCGGTGAAGTGGCGCCCATTGATGTAGATCATGGGGGTGCCCTGGAGGCCGAGCTTGTCACCCAGCTTCTTGTCGGCCTGCACGGCGTCGGCCACCGCCTCGCTCTCGTAGTCCTTGATGAACTGCGCCATGTCCAAGGAGAGCTGCTTCGCGAACAGGGAGTAGTCCTTGGTGAGCTTCGCCTGGTTCGCGAAGAGCAGCTCGTGCATCTCCCAGTATTTGCCCTGCTTGCCAGCGGCCACGGCGGCGCGCGCGGCGTACTCGGCGTTCTCATGGCTCGCGAGCGGGTAGTTCTTGAACACCAAGCGCACGTGCTCCGGGAACTGCTGGAGCATCCGCGTCATCAGCGGGTTCACGGCGGCGCAGTGGGGGCACTGGTAGTCGGCCCACTCCACCACCGTGACCACGGCGTCCTTCGGGCCCTTGGAGGGGGAGTCGCCGAGATCGATCGACTTCACCTCCTCAGCGGCGAATCGCACCCGGAACGCGCCCTCCGCCTGAGCCCGTGTGCGGCCCCGCCGCACCTGCGTGCGCAGGAACTCCGCCGCGGGCCGGCAGGCCTCACACGGGCGGCTCTCCTTGACGCACTGAGCGATGTTCACCGGCTGATCCGCGCACGGCGCCAACAGCTCGGTCACGTAGGTGGACCACTCACGCTGCTCGCGCCGCGTGAGCTCGGAGGTGTCCACCCCGGGCAGCTCCACGGGGCCGGTGGTCGCGGGATCGGCGCTGGGCGCCCCACCTGCCTCGCCAGGCGATCGGCAGGAGCTGAAATTCAGCTGCATCAGCCCGAGCAGGGCAACAGTGAGGGTGCTTCGGAGCGCGCGCATGGTCCGCGCGACTCTAGTGTGCCAGCCAGGCGGGCGCTACCCGCTGATACCGCCGCGGCTCAGGCGCCGTGAAGGCGGACGCCCAGCGCACCAAGCCGCTGCAAACCAGTGTGTGAGCACCCACTGCCGTCATGTCCGGCCCACAGGCCGGCATCGCTGTCCAACCCCCAAAAAATAAAAACCCACGCGGCCGAACCCAGGCTCTCGGCGTTTCGCGGCCAAATGGTCGTGGAACCGCCGGCCTGGTCCAACTAAAGCCTGGGCGATGGCTAGCAGTCCGAGCTCTCCGCCGGACTCCCTGTACCCCTTCTCGGGGGTTGGGAGCCATGAGGAGCAATTGGAGGCCCCTCGGGTGGCGCGCCACGTCATCGCGGTGGCGGGCGGTCGGGGCGGCGTCGGCAAGAGCATCGTTGCGGTGAACCTGGGGGTCTACCTGGCCCAGCTGGGGCGCACCGTGGTGGTGGTGGACGCCAACTCCGCTGGCGCCGATTTGCACACCCTGCTCGGGGAGGCGATGCCCACCGGCCGGCCCGGGGGCGAGGCCACCGAGGACGAGGAGCTGACCCCGATCAAGACCCAAGTGCCGGGCATGCTGCTCCTGCCCCAGGCCTACTCGCAGAACTCGACGGTGCCGCTCCGCCCAGGCCGGAAGCCGCGCTGGGCGTTCCACGTGCGCCAGCTCGACGTAGACTACGTGATCCTCGATTTGGGCGCGGACACCGCACCGGCGACGCTCGACTTGTTCCTGAGCGCCGACGTAGGGCTCACCGTGACCGCCCCCGAGCCACCCAGCGTGGAGGCCACTTACCGCTTCGTCAGGGCGCTGTTCCAACGCAAGCTGCGCCGCGCGCTCCTGAAAGATCGCTTCAAGGTGCGCATGGTGGAGCGCGCTCAAGAGCCGCTGCCGCCGCTGCCGTCGCCCATCGAGCTGGTGCGCGCCATCGCGCGCTACGACGGCGGCACCGCGGAGCTCGCGGCCGCGGAGCTGGCGAAGCTCAGGCCGCGCCTCATCGTGAACTCTGCGCGTCTCCGCACGGATAATGATCTAGGGCCGGCCATGGTCGACATGGGGCGGCGCTACTTGGGCGTGGAGTTCGACTACGTGGGGCACATCGAGCAAGAAGACTCGGTGTGGCTCAGCGTGGTGCGGCGGCGCCCGCTCTTGATAGACAGCCCCACGAGCAAAGCGGCGCGCAACATCGAGCGCATCGCGCGCCGCATCTTGGCGCTGGTCACCACCCGCGAGCAGGCGAAGGTGGCGACGCCCGTGCCGCTGGTGCGCTCCGAGCCCAACCTCTATGAGTCCCTGTGGACCCACCGCGGCGCCACGGACGAAGAGCTGCGCCGCGCCTACAAACGCCAGCGCGAGATCTACCTCCCGGACAGCCTGCCCCTCACCTCGCTGCTCACCGAAGAGGAGCTCGCGCGGGAGCGCGCGCGGGTGGACGAAGCCTACGACACCCTGCTCGACCCGATCCGGCGCCGAGCTTACGACAAAGCCACCTTCCCTGAGCAAGACTCGAGCGCCGAGGCCCCACGCCCCGAGGTGGACGCCGCCCTCGCCGCCGAGCGCGCGATGCTGCGCGCCGAGCTGGCGCGAGAAATCCACCCGGAAACGGAGTTCACCGGGGAGCTCTTGCGCAAGGTGCGGCAGAGCCTCGGCATCGAGCTGGAGGAGATCGCCGGGAAGACGAAGATCAGCCTGGCGCACCTGCGCGCCATCGAAGAGGAGGACTTCAAGGCCTTGCCCGCCGCGGTCTACGCGCGCGGCTTCGTCCACGAGATAGCCAAGCTCCTCAAGGTGGACCCGACTCAAGTCAGCCGTACTTACCTGAAGCGCCTGCGCGCCGCGCGCGGCGCATCCGGTGAGTGATCTCAGCCCCGCCGCCTCGAGACGCACCTTGGAGAACCCCACTCGAGCCGTAGCTGGCGCACCTCACGCAGGGAGCGGACCGCCCGCGCCCGACTGGGGCTTCACGCTCGTGGTCACGCTGGTGGCGCTCTTGCCGCGGCTGTTCGTCGCCATCGCGTGGTCGCGTGAGCCGGTGTGGGACGGCCACTACTACCACTTCGGTGCGGCGCGCATCGCGGAGGGCCTCGGCTACTCCGAAGACGTGATGATCGGCGGTTATCCGGTGTGGAAGGCTTGGTGCCACTACCCCGTCGGCTACAGCGGGCTGCTCGGCGGGCTGTATGCCTTGTTCGGTCCAGGGCTGCTCATCGCGCCGATCGCCAACGCCGTGATCGGCACCGCGCAAGTCGGCGTCGCGCACCGCCTGGCCCGGAGCTTCCTCGGCGTGAACCGCGCGCGCATCGGCGCCGCGCTCATCGCGCTGCACCCCGGGCTCATCGCCTACAGCGCGCTGGTGATGAACGAGCTCCTGAGCGGGCTCCTGCTCTTGGTGACCGCGGCCATCTTGCTGAAGCTGCGCGGCCGGCTCGCGCTCGGGGGGCTGCTCGGGGGCTTGACCTTGGGGCTCGCGACGCTGGTTCGCCCTTCCATCCTCTTCAGCGCGCCGTTCACTGCGCTCCTGTCACCGAGCCGCGGCACGAAGCTCCGTAGCCTGCTCCGGGCGCTGGTTTTGGGGGTTGGGTGCACCGCGGCTGCCGTGCTGACGGTGCTGCCGTGGTCGCTCAGGAACTGCGAGCGCATGGATGCTTGCGCCTTCGTGTCGACCAACGGCGGCTGGAATCTGGCGATAGGCGCCCTCACCGAGACCGGGAGGTTCCGAACCCTGACGGCTCAGGACGGCTGCCCGATGGTGACGGGACAGGTGCAGCAAGATCGCTGCTGGCGTGACGTGGGGCGCGCCCGCATCAGCGCCGACCCAGCCGCCTGGCTCGCGCTGATCCCGAAGAAGCTCGGTCACACCTACGATCACGAGTCCTTCGCGGTGGAGTACCTCCACGAGGCGAACCCCAGCGCCTGGCCGGAGCCGCGCCGCGCCGCCGGGCGCGCGCTGTTGTCGAATTTTCATCGCGCGCTGCTGGTGGTCGCGGCGCTGTGCCTGGTGGGCTGGCCGCGGCGGCGCGAGCTGTATTCCACCGGGAAATGGTACGCGGCCTGGGGGTGCCAGGTGGCGCTGCTCGGCGTCCTGCTCGCGCTGACGCTGCAAGCGGTGCTCACGGTGGAGCACCCGTTCTTCTGGCTGCCCGCGCTGATGCCACTCATCGCGCTCATCCCGCTCCCCGGGCGGCCACGTCAGGGCGCGGTGGGTCGCTTCCTCTTGAGCGCCGTGTTCACCACCAGCCTCACTCACGCGGTGTTCTTCGGTGACGATCGCTACCACCTGGTAGTCAGCCCCGCGCTCTGTTTGCTGGCGGCTGCGGCGCTGCGCCCCAGCGCGCCGCGCGGCGTGTAGGGGCGGGTTTCAAACCCGCCCACCTTCGGTGCGTCCTCCGTTCGGCGCTAGCCAGCTGTCGCAGCCACCGGCGCCCCCTACACGGTGTGCGCGCGTGCTGCCTCCGGCGCAGAGCACTGAACAAACGTGCGTCAACGCGCGCAGGAAATGCGTTCGGTCGCTCCAAGCGGCTCTGAGCCGCGCGCCCGATCGCTGCAATTTCCATGGGTTACAGCAGAAGCGCCAGGCCGATATTGAAAATCAATTTCAATCCGTCTAGGTTCGCGGCCCAACTTCACCGGCGCACAGGCGCCACGGCGGGATGAGGAATCATGCGACTACACACCTTTGGCTCTCTCGGCATCATCAGCTTGGCGCTCGTGGCTCTCCCCGGTTGTGGGGATGACGAAGACGACGACAAGAAGGGCAGCGGCGGCACGGCAGGCAACGCCGGCACGGCGGGCACCGCGGGCACTGCTGGAAGCGGCGGCACCGCGGGCACCGGCGCCGCGGGCGGCACGGCAGGCACCGGTGGCACGGGCGCTGTCGGCGGCACGGCGGGCACCGGCGCCGCGGGTGGCACGGCAGGCACGGGTGGCACCGCGGGCACGGGTGGCACCGCAGGGACTGGTGGTACCGCGGGCACCGGCGGCACCGCGGGTACGGGTGGCGGGACGGCTGATGAGATCACAGGCACGGTGACCTTTCCCTCGGGTAGCGCCCGGTTCGTCAGCTCCGCGTTCGACAGCGCGGGGAACTTCTATGGCGCAGGCTTCCTGAAGGGCGCCAACGGGGACCAGTACCTGTTCGTCGCCCGCCAAAACCCGGACGGCTCCTCGAGCGCGGGCTGGGGCAGCCATGGGAGCGGCTCGTTCTACCTCAACGTCAGGGCGCAGCCGGCCGGTGAGACCACCGAGTCCGTGCGCAGCGTGCTGATCCAGAGCGACGGCAAGATCCTGCTGGTCGGCAACGTACTCACCGAAGACGGCACGGACGCAGACATCGTGGTGGTGCGCGTCAATGGGGACGGCACCCTCGACACCACCTTCGGCACCGACGGCATCGCCACGGTCAGCATCAACACGACGACCGGCGCAGCGAACACGAGGGACAACCTCTACAACGCCGCGCTCGACGCGAACGGCAACATCCTGCTGTTCGGGATGACCAAGGCGGAGACCCGTGACGACATCGATCGCTTCGTCGCGCGCCTCACCCCGGCTGGTGCGCTCGACACCACGTTCAACGGCACCGGCAAGCGCATCTACGGCGTGGACGACCTGGACCTCAACGACAGCGTGCGGAACGGCTTCGTCCAGCCCGACGGCAAGATCATGTCGGCCGGCTACACCGCCGTGGGCGGCAACAACGAGATCGTGCTGGCGCGCTTCAACGCGGACGGCAGCTTCGACACCAGCTTCAGCACGGACGGCATCATGCGCCACGCGCCCATCGCGCCGCCAGGCATGGCCGAGGCCTACTCAGCGGTGCTCCACGGCACGAGCTACATCACCACCGGCTATGGTCGTGAGGCGGCGAGCGGCAACCCGGTGGATCTGGTGAGCTTCCGCTACACCGCGGACGGCAGCTTCGACACCACCTATGCCAGCGCGGGCGGGATCATCTGGGACCTCGAGGGCGGGGACGACCGTGGCCGCAACGCCATCGTCCTGCCTGACGGCCGCGTGGTCCACGTGGGTAGCGCCACGAAGGATGGCAAGATCCAGGCGCTGGTGGTCATCACGGACGGCGACGGCGCCCTCGATCCGTCGTTCAACGGTGGCCAGCCGAAGATCTACGACTTCGGCAGCGCCACCGAGCAGGCCTTCTTCGGCCTCGCCCTGTCGGCGGACGGCAAGTGGATCGGCGCGGCGGGCTACACCGTGACCACGGCGCCGAACACCGACGCCGCCTTCCTGCTGCTCCCCACCGGGCTCTGAGCTGGAGTAGGTGATGCAAGCGGCCGTCCTCGCGCCTCGCGGGGGCGGCCGTGTCACATGCAGGTGCTGAAGCATGAGGCGAGGCCTGGAGTGAACCGGAGATGAAGAGGACCTACTGGACAGGGCTCCTGATTGCCCTGGTGAGCTTTGGAGGCTGCCGCAAGGAGGCGCCGGATGAGGTCGTGTTCACTGGGAAGACGACCGGGCCGAGCAGCGGCGGCAGCGGCGCGAGCGGCGGCACAAGCTGGTTCGGCGGCAGCTCCGGCGGCGGCGCAGGGGGCGCCTCGGGCAGCGCGGGCACGGGTGACGCGGGCACCGACGCCGACACGCCCGACCTGGTGTCCTGCGGTTTCCCGGAGGAAACGCAGGAAGCCTTCACCAAGAGCAAGCTGCTCCGCGCGGTCGCGGAGTGCGCGGTGGGGCGCTACGCGGCGTTCCAGGTGCAGGCGGAGGCGCTGAGCACGGAGGCTCAGGCCTTCGAGCAGAGCCCCTCGAGCGAGGCGCTCGCGCGCACCCAGCTCGCCTGGCAGCGAGCTATTTCCGCGTGGCAAGAGGCCGAGCCGTTCCGCTTCGGGCCAGCGGCGCGCCCCGCGGAGCCTGGCGGGCAAGACCATCGCGATCAGATCTACGGCTGGCCGCTGGCGAGCCGCTGCCGCATCGAGGAGCAAATAGTCTCCCAGCTCTACCTGGAGCCGAGGTTCGTCACCTCGCTCATCAACGGGCGCACGCTGTCCTCCCTCGACTACCTGCTGTTCTACGGCGGCACCAGCAACGGCTGCTCCGCGTTCTCCAGCATCAACGCCAGCGGCACTTGGGACGCCCTCGGCGCCGACGAGATCCGCGCGCGACGCGTGGTCTACGCCAGCCGCGCCGCGAGCCTCGTCGCCGAGCGCGCCCGCGCGCTGGTCACGAGCTGGGTCCCGGCGAGTGAAGCCCACCCGGATGGCGCGAACTTCTGCGGCGAGCTCAGCCGCGCCGGCGCTGGTAGCGCCGTGTTCGCCTCCGATCAGGCGGCGCTGAACGCGGTGAGCGACGGGATGTTCTACGTGGAGAAGGAGCTCAAGGACTGGAAGCTCGGGCGCCCGATTGGCTACGGCGACTGCTTCTCAGCGAGCTGCCCTGAGTCAGTGGAGCTGCCTTTCTCGCGCGGCTCGGTCGCCCACATGCAGGCGAACCTCCGCGGGTTCCGCAGGTTGTTCCAAGGCTGCGGCCCCGGCGGCGAAGGGGTCGGCTTCGATGACTGGCTGATCGCGATCGGCGCGGGAGATCTCGCGGCGCGGATGCTGAGCGCGCTCGACGGCGCCGAGCCGGCGATCGCGGCGATCGGCGGGCCGCTGGACGACGCGGTGGTGAACGAGCCCGAGAAGGTCCAGCTCGCCTACACCCGGCTCAAGGCGCTGACCGATCTGCTCAAGACGGAGTTCGTCTCCGTCCTCAACCTCGAGCTGCCAAAGACCTCGGAAGGTGACAACGACTAGCCAAGCACCCAGCGCTACGGCGTCTGCTTGGCAGCGCTTCGAGCGAGCCGCGCTCACCCCGGTGGACGCGAGCTGGCTCGTGGCGTTTCGAGTTTTGTTCGGGCTCGTGCTGAGCGTCAGCGCGCTCCGGTTCATCCACTACGGGTGGATCGACGGGCTGTTCGTCGACCCGAGCTTCCGCTTCCGCTACTTCGGGTTCGAGTGGGTGCCGGTGCCGACGGGCGCGCAAGTGCACGCGCTGTTCTGGGTGGTGGTGGGGCTCGGCGTCGCCGTCGCGGCGGGGTTCTTGTTTCGCCTCAGCGCGCTGCTCCTGTTCGCCTGCTTCGCGACGCTGCAGCTGATCGACGTCACGAACTACCTCAACCATTACTACCTCGCCTGCCTCCTCACGCTGCTGCTCGCGCTGTCTCCCGCCGGGAAGACAGCGTCCGTCGACAGCTGGCTCGGCATCAGCCGCGCACAGACGGAGGTGCCGCGCGCCTGGCACTGGCTGCTGCGAGTGCAAGTGGGGGTGGTGTACACCTTCGCGGGCCTGGCCAAGGCCACCAGCGATTGGCTGATCCACGCTCAGCCGCTCCGCATCTGGCTGAACTCGCGCACCGACATGCCCGTGCTGGGGCCGCTGTTCGCGGAGCCCCTCGCCGCCCCGGTGATGAGCTGGTGTGGCTTCCTGTTCGACACCACCATCGTGTGGTTCTTGCTGTGGCGCCGCACGCGCGTCCCGGCGTACCTGGTCGTGATCGCGTTTCACACGGTCACGCGGCTCTTGTTCCCGATCGGGATGTTCCCCTTCATCATGGTGCTGGGCGCCCTGGTGTTCTTCCCAGCGGACTGGCCGCGCGCGCTGGTGAGGCGCGCGCGAGGGGTGTTGGAGCGTCGTACGCGGACAGCGAACGTGGCGACGAGCACCGACGCCGCACAGACAGCACAACTGACGGACACGCCTCGCAGCGCCTCGAGCACCTCAAACACCAGCGCCCCGCGCGCTGGAGCGCGCCAGCGCCTGGCGCTGGGGCTCGGGCTCACCTACTGCGCATTCCAGGTGCTGATGCCGCTCCGTCACCTGGCCTACGGCGGCAACGTGCTGTGGGACGAGCAGGGCATGCGCTTCTCCTGGCGCGTGATGGTGCGCGAGAAGAACGGCAGCATCACCTACATCGTCAGGGACACGAACGGCAAAGAGTGGCACGTCCCGACGCACAAGTACCTCACCCGGCTCCAAGAGCGAGAGCTCGCGGGTCAGCCGGATTTGATCTTGCAGCTCGGGCACCACATCGCGCGGGACTTCGCCGCGCGTGGCTACCCGGACGTCAGCGTGCAGGTGGACGCGCTGGTGTCCCTCAACGGCCGGCGCCTCGCGCCCCTGATCGATCCCGAGGTGGACCTGACGACGATCCGAGACGGCGTCGCCAAGGCCCATTGGATCTTACCCGCCCCCAAGGACCCTCCCCCTCACATCAAGCCCCTGCGCGCCGAGACGGCGCGTCGCTAGAGAGCCCCGTGAAGCAATTCGTCAAGTACCCACACCGTATCCCCGCGTGGCTGATCGCCCTCGCCGCCTCTGGCTACACCCTGAGCGCCCTCGGCCAACCCACGGGCGGCCCCGAAGCGGCGCCCATCGATGAAGCGACTGAAGGCGCCTCCAACCCTGAAGAAGCCAGCTCAGCTGACGACGCCACAGCACCCAGTGACACCAGCGACGCCACAGCACCCAGTGACACCAACGACGCCGCAGCACCCAGTGACTCCGCGGAGGCCGACGAAGAAGCCGAAGTGGTCGTCGCCGGCTCCCCCGCGCGCCGCGCGGCGGGCTCCGCCCACGTCATCCGTGAGGCCGAGCTCGAGCGCTACGAGTACGACGACCCAGCGGCCGTGCTCTCGGTGGTGCCGGGCCTCTACTCGCGCGGCGAGGACGGCGTCGGCTTACGCCCGAACCTCAGCATGCGCGGGGTGAGCCCCGACCGGTCAAAAAAGCTGACCTTACTGGAGGATGGCCTCCCCTTCGGCCCTGCCCCCTACTCCGCGCCCGCCGCCTACTACTTCCCGCTGATGACGCACTTCTCGGGCGTGCGCGTGCTGAAGGGCCCCGGCGCCATGAGCTATGGGCCGCAGACGGTGGCCGGCGTGGTGGACTTCATCAGCCGCCCCATCCCCACGCGCACCACCGCCCACATCGATCTGGCCACCGGTGAGTACGCGCACCGCAAGGCCCACGCCTACTTCGGCACCAGCGATGGTCAAACAGGCTTCCTGATCGAGGGCGTGCACCTCGGCAACGACGGCTTCAAGGAGCTCCCGAGCGGCGCCGACACCGGCTTCGTGCGCAACGCGTGGAAGGCGCACGCCAGCTACAGCCCGAACCCCACGGCGAGGCTCCGGAGCGACTTCAGCATCCGGCTCGGCTACGACGACGAGATCTCCAACGAGACCTACCTGGGCCTCACGGACGCTGACCTCGAGGCGAGCCCTAACCGCCGCTACGCGGCGACCCAGCTCGACCGCATGGAGTGGCACCGGAGCTCGCTGGTGCTCAGCCACACCCTCACGGGCGGCCCCGGCTTCAAGCTCACCACCTCCGTTTATCGCCACGATTTGACGCGTTCCTGGCGCAAGGTGAACCGCTTCCGCGGCGCCAGTTTGTTCGATGTCCTGACGAATCCGGACGGCGGCCAGAACGCGGTGTTCGCGGCGCTCTTGAGCGGCCAAGCGGACTCCTCCGGCCCCGCGGAGGCCATCATGATCGGGCCCAACGCGCGAAAGTACGTCTCGCAAGGCCTCGATACGCGCGTGCGCTGGGACACCAGCACCGGTCCGCTCCAGCACCGCTTCGAGTACGGCGCCACGCTCCACTACGATCGCATCGAGCGACGCCACAGTGAGGACGCCTTCCTGATCGTCGGCGACACCCTCGTCCCCGAGGGCAGCCCCACCCTGGTGACCGCGTTCAACGAGGCGGCGACGCACGCCGTGGCGCTCCACCTGAACGACGCCATCAGCTACGACGCGCTGACGGTCACCCCGGGCGTCCGCGTGGAGGCGCTGGCGTCGCGCTTCCTCGATCGGACGAGCGGCAACTCCACGGGCTCGTCCACCGTGGCCGTGATGCCGGGCCTCGGCGCCTTCTACGCGCTCTTGCCCGATTTCGGCGTGCTCGCTGGCGCCTACCGCGGCTTCAGCCCGCCCGCGCCAGGCAGCGCCGAGCACGTGGATCCAGAGTTCAGCTGGAACCTCGAGGGTGGCCTGCGCTTCGCTCCAGGGCGCTCACGGCTGGAGGCGATCGGCTTTTACAACCACTACACCAACCTGACGGATGTCTGCACCTTCTCGAGCGGCTGCCTCGACGCCAACCTCGATCGTCAGTTCGACGCCGGTAAAGCGCGCATCTATGGGCTCGAGGTGTACGGTGAGCACGCGCTCCGCGTCGCGGAGGAGATCAGCTTACCCCTCAGCGTCAGCTACACTTACTCCAAGTCAGAATTCCTGACGGACTTCGAGTCGGAGGACCCCATCTTCGGGGTGGTGGAGGCGGGGGACGAGCTGCCTTACATCCCCGCGCATCAGCTCCAGCTGCGCGCCGGCGTGGAGGGCGGGCGCTTCGGGGTCTACGGCGCCTTCATGTACGTAGCCTCCACGCGCGAACAGGCGGGGAGCGAGCCGCTCGACGAGGTCCTGAGCACGGATAGTCAGGCGAGCGTGGACGTGGGCGGGCGCTTCGACGTCACCTCGAACCTCCAAGTCTACACCCAGGTTCGCAACGTCACCGACGCCCGCTACATCATCGGGCATCGCCCCTACGGCGCGCGCCCCAACGCACCCCGTTGGATTCAAGTGGGCCTCAAAGCGGGCTTCTGAGCCGCTAGGCGCTAGCTCCGCAGCGCCAAGCCAACCAGCACACCCACCACCACCGCGCCGACCAGCACCGCGGCCCATAGCCACAGGTAGCTCTGAGGGGCCGCGGGAGGCAGGGAGGCGGGCGGCAGAGAGACAGGCGGCGAGGACGCGGGGGCCTTGGGGCGGTTCGACGGCAGGGCTCCGCCGAGGCCATGTTGATCGATGTAGCGCTGCACCTCCGAGCGCTCGATCTTACGCGTCGCCGCGGCGCGCGCGTCCTCGGCGTCCACCTCGAAGCTCCGGATCTCGAGCGTCTTGTATTTCGACTCCGACGGCGGGCGCTGAGCACCCACGTGAACACGCTCTGTTGCCTCGAGCTGCCCTGCTGCCTCGAGCTGCCCTGCTGCCTCGAGCTGCGCCTCAGGCTGCTCCGCCTCCCCTGCGTTCCCCACCGTCGGCTCGGACTCGGATCGTGACATGCCCGCATCACCTGGGTGCCACAGGAGCGGCGCCGGACGCAAGGCCTCACACGACGCAGCCTCCGTGAGGTGACTCCTAGCGCTCCCGCGCGGCGCCATCTCAACGACCCACTGCGACCTGCCAAACCCCAAAAAAACCCTGCTCCAACCTCAGCCGCGGCCACGGCGAGGCGCACTCCAACCGATCGCGCCCCGCTCGAAAGGTCGACCGAGCCATTCGGATCCGCGCTGCGACGAGCACCGCAGCTCAGCTCGGGACGGGCTCGCACAGGCTCTTTTTTTAGGGGGTTTGCCTGAACGCCGCCCCATGACGGCCGCCCAGTCTCGAGCGCCAGGCGGCAAACGGGTCGGCGCCCCCGTGCGAGAGGGTATGCTGGGTGCGTGACCGGCGCGCGCGGCAAGCTGCCCAGCATCCCGGGGGGTGGGAAGGAAGAGCTCCGCGCCTCGATGCTCAAGCCCTACCTGCTCCGGCTGAGGGAGCAGCGCGGCGACAAGACCGCCCGCGCCTTGTTATCGACAGTGAACCTGTCGACGACCGTGCTCGACGACGAGACGGAGTGGATCAGCGTCGCCGCGGCGCGCCGTGCGCTGCGCGCGCTGGCGACCACGCTGGGTGAAGACGCGATCCGAACGCGCGGCGAGTGGATGACGCACCCGGAGACACTGGGCAGCTACGTGAACCTCCTGCGCGCCTCCAGCGCGCCCCTCGACGCCTACCGTTACCTCGCGGAGCACGCCTCGGAGACGACGCGGGTCGGCACCTATCAGCTCACGGAGCAGGGCAGCCGAGAAGCGCTGGTGACTTACACCCCGCGCCCTGAGGCCGAGTCACCTCAAGCCGATCCGCTGCTGTGCGCCGCGAGGCAAGCCGAGCTCGCCGCCATCCCACGCCTGTGGGGGCTCGAGGACGCGACGGTGGAGGCCACGAGCTGCCTCGCGAACGGCGACAGCACCTGCACCTACCGCGTGCGGTGGACGCCCGCCGGGGGCGGCTCTCAACTGCCGATGACGACGGCGCTCGGCGCGGTGGTGTGCGGCGGGTCGGTCGCGTTCGGCGGCAGCTGGGTAGCCACCCTGATTGGCGTGGCGGTGGGCGGCGGCCTGGGCGCCGTGATCGGGCGCTTGATGGATCGCGTGCGGCGCGAGCGCTCGACGCACGTGTTCGAGAAGAATCGGATCGCCGCGCTCGAGCGCGGGCTCGACCTGCGCGGGATGACTCACGCGCTGACGGGCGGCGGGCTGATCGGCTCGGTGCTGGGCGGTAAATACCGCATCTTGCGCAAGATTGGCGCGGGCGGCATCGGCGCGGTGTACGCGGCGGAGCACGTGGCGCTCGGCTCGCAAGTGGCCATCAAGGTGCTGCGCGGCGCCGCGGCGCTCGACGCCGCCGAGATCGCCAGGCTGAGGCGGGAGGCGCAGGTGCAGGTGTCTATTGAGCACCCCAACGTGGTGCGCACGATCGATTTGGACCAAATGCCTGACGGATCGATCTACGTGGTGATGGAGCTGCTCCGCGGACAAAGCCTCGCGGAAATCCTCAAGCGCCAGCGGCGGATCTCCAGCGACGAAGCGGTGCGCTGGTTCTCGCAGGTGTGCGGTGGGCTCTACGCCGCGCACCGCCTGGGCGTGGTGCACCGCGACTTGAAGCCGGGCAACGTGTTCATCTGTGACGATGACACGGTGAAGGTGCTGGATTTCGGGATGAGCAAGCTCGCCAGCGCCGAGGCGCTCACGGAGGAGGGCTACACGCTGGGCACCCCGGAGTACATGTCACCCGAGCAGTGCGTCGGCGCGCCGGTGGAGGCTCGCTCCGATCTCTACGCGCTCGGCGTGCTCATGTACGAAGCGCTCACCGGCGACATCCCGATCCAGGCGCGCACGCGGCGCGAGCTCTTGGAGCTGCACCAGCGCGCCATCCCCATGAGCATGCGTGAGCGCTACCCCAGCCTTCGAATCCCGGAGGCGCTCGACCAGGCCGTCATGCGCTGCCTGCGCAAGCGCGCCGCCGAGCGCCCAGCCAATGCCCGCGAGCTGCAAGACTTACTGAAGCAGGTCCCAGAGCAGCGCTCGGAGCGCCCGATTGATTCAGACTTGGGTGACCCAGGCTCAGGCGCCCCCAGCTCGAGCGACCCAGACTCGAGCAACCCAGGCTCGAGTGACCCCAGCTCGAGCGATCCAGAAAAGCCCGCTGCGGCGCCGCCTGATTCGGCATAGTACATCGGCCGTGCGAAAGCCCTCCCTGCTCCTGACGCTCGCGCTGCTGGCGCTCACCTTGGTGAGCTCCCCTGCGCGCGCCTTCACCTACTTGGTGAGGCCACAGGACACGCTCGCGAGCATCGCGGAGCGCATGTACGGGCGGATCCAACACGAGAAGATCCTCGTCACCGCCAACGCCCTGGACCTGGAGGGCGGCACCCGCATCGTGCCTGGCATGCGCCTCGAGGTCCCCGCGGTGGGGTACCGGCGGGTGAGCGCCGGGGACACGTGGCCGCTCTTGGCGGAGGACCTGCTCGGCGGCAAGCACCGCGACGTAGTGTTCGCCGCCGCCAACGACACCTCCCCTTGGCTCCCCCCGCGCGACGGCTCGGAGGTGGTGGTGCCCTTCAACCTGCGCGTGGTGGTCAAGCAGGGTGATGATATCGTCAAAATTGCTTACCACTTCCTGGGGGACCGCAACAAAGCCTGGGTGCTCGACCACTACAACGGCCTGAAGGGGCGCACGCTCGAGCGCGGCGACGTGATCTTGGTTCCGCTGACTGACTTGACCCTGACGGACGAAGGGCGCGCCCACGCGCGCCTGGCGGCCGAGGCGCGCGTGACGGAGGCCGCGGGTGAGTCGCGGCGCGCGCAGCTGGGGGTGGAGGTGGAGCTCCCGGCGCTGCTCGGTGACATCCGTGGCGGGCGCTACGTGGACGCCGTGCGGCGCGCGAACCTGTTCCTCGCGTCGCGGGATCAGCGCGGTGAGGGCGCGCTCTCCAGGCCGCAGCTCGCCGTGATCCACCGGCAGCTGCTCGAGGCCTACGCCGCCCTCGGCGCCGTGGGGCTGGCGACCGCCTCCTGCAAGGAGTGGCTCGCGAGCGATCCTGAAGCGCGCCTCGACCCCACGTACCTGAGCCCCAAGCTGATCAGCGCCTGCCGCCCCGCGGAGAACACGCAGCCCGTCGTGGAGCCCACGCCGAGCAGTAATCCTGACGATGCCGGCGCGGGGCCACCATGAGCCTCACGGCGGGCACGCAGGTCGGCGACTACCGGGTGGTGAGCCGCCTGGGGGAGGGCGCGAGCGGCGCTGTCTACGTGGCGGAGCCCGTGAGCCCCGCGAGCTCGCGCCTGGGCGCGCGGCGCGTGGCGCTGAAGGTGCTGCACCCGCACCTCGCGACGGATCACCAGCTGACGCGGCGCTTCGAGCGCGAGGCGCGCATCTTGAGGCAGCTGTCGGGGGAGCACCTGGTGCCAGTGCTGGACGTGGGGCGCGCCGGCGATCGACTCTACATGGCGCTCGAGCTGGTGCAGGGGGTGTCGCTCGACTTGGCGCTCCGCCACGCGCGCCCCACCCCGGAGCAGGCGATCCGTATCCTCATGGAGGTGTGCGCGGCGCTCGAAGCGGCGCACGCCGCGGGGGCGATTCACCGCGATTTGAAGCCGAGCAACATCATGCTCGAAATCGGGGATGCGGGCGGGTTTGAAACCCGCCCCTACGAGAAAAACGCGGGCGGGTTTGAGGCCCGCCCCTACGAGAAAAACGCGGGCGGGTTTGAGGCCCGCCCCTACGAGAAAAACGCGGGCGGGCTCGAAACCCGCCGGGGGGATGCGCGGGATGCACGCGAGGGGCACAAGCGGGGAGCACACGACGCGAACGAGTCGCGGCGCGGGCTCGACGAGGTTGCGCGCGCCTTTGAAGAGGCGCCGCCCGGCGCGTTCGAGGCGCAGGCCGCGGAGCTGCTCGCGAGCGGGCGCGTGAAGGTCCTCGACTTCGGCATGGCCAAGCTGGTGCGCGGCGACTCGGGCACCAGCGTCACCGCGCTGACCGAGCAGAACATGGTGTTCGGCACCCCGGAGTACATGTCCCCGGAGCAGGCCAAGGGGGAGGAGGTGGACTCCACCACGGACGTCTACGCCGCGGGCATCATCCTGTATGAGCTGATCACCGGGCGGCTCCCGTTCCAGAAGGCCACCGCCATCGGCACCATGACAGCTCAGCTGACGGAATCACCCACGCCGCCGAGCGAGCGTGACGGCGCCGTGGTCACGCCCGCGCTGGAGGCGGTCATCCTCCACGCATTAGCCAAAGACCCTGACCAGCGTTACCCCACCGCGGGCGACCTGCGGGTCGCCCTCCAGCGCGCGGACGAGGCGCCGCTCGACGCGGACGCCGCCGCGCCGGTTTCAACCCTGGCGCACTCCGACACCCAACGCGCCCTCTACGGCGCCATCACCTCAGCTCGTCCGCCCAGCTCCCTATCGAGCAGCTCGGGCGCGCCCGAGCTGCAGGCCGTGAGCCTCGACCCAGCGCAGCCCACGGCGCGCGGCAGCGTGCTGTGGCTGTCCCTCGCGCTGATCGCCGCCTTACTCAGCATCGTGGCCGGCGTCGCGGTAAGCATGAGCCTCAGCTGATGCCGGCCCTCTCCCACGCCTCCTCGCTCGACTGGGGCGAGCTCTCACCGCTCAGGCTCACCGCGCGCACCGTCGCTGATGGTGTCTACGCCGGGCTCCACCCGAGCCCGCGGCGCGGCGCCGGGATCGAGTTCGGCGGGCACCGCGAGTACGTCCCGGGGGACGACCTGCGCTGGCTCGATCACCGCACGCTGATGCGCCACGGGCGGCTCATGATCAAGGAGTTCGAGACGGAGACGGACCGCGCGCTCCGCCTCATCGTGGACGCCAGCGCCTCCATGGGGTTCCGCAGCGATCGCGCGCGGGGCGCCAAGCTAGCTTACGCCGCGCTGATCGCCGCGGCGCTCACGCGCATCGCGATCGCGGCGGGTGATCCGGTGGCGCTCGAGTGGCTGGGTGGGCAGGGCGGCCGCTCCCTGCCGGCCATCGGTGGGCGCGAGGCCTTCGAGCGCATCGTGGGGACGCTCGAGCTCGCGGAGCCCGATCCACCAGGACAGCTGACTGAAGAGGAGCTCGAGCGCGCGCTCACCTCGACCCTGCGCCAAACGCGGCGCGGCGCCATCATCGTGCTCTTCAGTGACTTGCTCGATTTACCCGAGAGCGCCCTGGAGCGCTTCGCGGCGCTGGGCGGCGCGCACCGGCGCACGTTGGTGGTGGTGCAGGTGCTCGACCCCTTGGAGACGGACTTCGCCCTCTCGGGTCCGCTGCGCCTGCGCGCCACCGAGTCTCGCGCGCTGATCGAGACCGACGCGGAGACGGCGCGCGAAGGCTACCTCGCGGCGCTCGGCGCCTTGCAAGAGCGCTGGCGCGCGCGGCTCATCTCCCGACGCGGGCGGCTCGTCGTGTGTGACAGCGCGAGCGATCCAGTGGAGGTGGTGCGCTCGGTGATCCGCGCCGCGGAGGGGCGCCTCGCGTGAGCTTCCTGATCGCCGCCGCGCTGGCGATGGGCCTGCTCGTGGTCGCGCCGCTGGTCGCGCACCTGCTCAGGCGTGGCCGCGCGGAGGAGCGGGAGTTCCCCGCGGCGCACCTGGTGCCGCTCGCCTCCCCCGTGGCGCGCCAGCGCACGCGCCTGGAAGATCGCGCGCTGTTCGGCATCCGCGCGTCGATCATCTTGCTGCTCGCGCTGCTCGGCGCCACGCCGTTCATCAGCTGCTCACGGCTCGGCCTGACGCGCCCGAGCGGCGCGTCCGTCGCCTTGGCCATCGTGCTCGATGACTCGAGCAGCATGCGCGCCCGCACCGCAGAAGGTCAGCCGCGCTTCACCCTAGCGCTGGCGGGCGCGGAGGAGCTGCTTGATTCCACACGGGAAGGGGACGCGGTGGCGCTCGTCGCCGCGGGCGCGCCGGCGCGCCTGGTGCTGGCGGCGACGACGGACATCGCGCTGGTGCGCGAGACGCTCAGCCAGCTCCAGGTGAGCGATCGCGACACCGACTTGAGCGGCGCGGTCCAGCTCGCGCGCTCGGCGCTGGGTCAGCTACCTCACACCGACAAGCGCGTCCTCTTGCTGAGCGATCTGGCGGGCGCGCCCATCCCCGAAGGGGAGATCCCGGTGGCGGCGCCGCTGCCCGCGCTCGCCGAGGCGCGGCCCGACTGCGCCGTGATCGCCGCGGTGGTGCGCGGCGCGAACGTCGAGGTGCAGGTGGCCTGCGCGGACGCCGCGAGCGCTCGAGGTCGGCAGCTCTCGCTGCGCCCCGCGACGGCCGCGCTCGGCCCCAGCCCCAAGCCTCGAGCCGACGCGAAGGCGAGCGAGCCGGTCCCGCTCACGGAGGCCGCTGGCGTGCAGTCCTTGGCGCTGCCCACGCCGAGCGATCCGCTCAGCTGGGAGGCGGCGCTGAGCGGCGCTGACTCCATCCCCGAGAACGACGCCGCGCCGGTGAGCCCGCGCGCCGCGGCCACCTCCGTGGTGGTGGTGACGGATGCGTCGCGCGACGGCAGCGCGACGGGTGGCCCGCCCTTGGTGGAGCGCGCCCTCGCCGCCTTGGAGGCGGGCATCACGGTGCAGCCGCGCTCGCTGGTGCCGGACGAAGCGGCGGCGCTCGAGGGCGTGCAGCTCTTGATCCTGGATGATCCTCCAGGTCTCGCGCCCGAAGCTCGCGCCGCGGTGCGCGCTTGGCTCGAGCGCGGTCGCACCGCGGTGCTGTTCACCGGTGAGGTCGCCGCGAGCGCGCAGCTCGCCTCCAAGCTCGAGCCCTTCCTCGCCTCCTCACGCTGGGAGCCAGCGGACGTCGCCGGGCTCGACCTCACCAGCGTGACCTGGCTCTCGGACAGCTCTGGGCTCGATCGGCTCGCGCCGGTCGGGCGCAGCGTGCTGGAGGGCAGCCTGCTCCCGAGCACGCAGATCGTCGCGCGCTGGTCCGACGGGCGGCCGTTCATCACGCGGCGCGACGTGGGTCGCGGCAAGGCCTACGCCGTGGGGCTGCCGGTCTCCGCCGCCGCGAGCGACTTGGCGCTGTGCCCTGGCTTCCTCGCGCTGCTGCAGGAGCTGCTCACCCAAGCGGAGCGCGGCGGTGGGCCAGCGCGCACCCGCGCGGGCGTCACTTGGGTGTTCTCCGCGCCGCCCCAAGTCAGTGGCCCTGACGGTGAGCTCAGTCAGGATGCCTCATCGACGGACGGCGCCGCGAGGCTCACTCCAGGGCGCGCGGGGCGTTACCGTGTGAGCATCGATGGGGGTGAGAGCTACCGCGTGGTGGAGCTCAGCGCGGAGGAGGTCCTCACCGCGCCCGGCGCGCTCGATCAGCCGAGCCTGACCAGCGCCGAAGGCGCGCAGCGCGCGCGCATCGACGTCTCCCCTCACGTGGCGCTGGTGCTGCTCGGCTTGTTGGCGCTCGAGCTCGTCATGCGGCTGTTCGGGCGGCTCCGCGCGGGGCCTGAACGGCGAGCCCGGCGCCGCTCGGACGCCGCCGCCTGAAGAGCCTCAGGTAGGGGCCCCCGTGGCTGCCCTTCACACACCGCATGACGAGCCACCCAGCGGCGGCAGCGCGGATTGAACAGGCAGCGCGGATTGAGCAGAGCGCCACCCAGCGTGGCGCGGAGGCGAAGCACTCTGCTCCGCTACAGTCACCATGGCTACCTAAAACTGCCACGTCTGGGCGCATGACGCGCGCCATGTTACGGCTCGCGCCATGCAGCGGGCGTTCACCCTCACCCTCGCCACACACCTCAGCACCCGCGTCGGCGCCGCGCTCCACCTCGGCGCCGCAGCCTGCCTCAGCGCCGCGGTTTGTTTTAGTATGCTGGGCTGCTCATCCGCGGGCCCTTACGGTCACAGTCGCGTGTACTCCCCCCTGGCGGCCGAGCGAGCCGCGCTCGAGGGCGCCGTGGAGTACGACCCGGTGATGGCCACCCGAAACCCCGAGGCCTGGCAAGGTAAGCCCATCAGCCTATTCGGCGTGGTCGTGAGTCGCGACGCGGGCAGCGGCGGCACCTCGCAGCTCAAGCTGAGCCTCCGCACCTTGGAGCCGCGCAACCTGTGCGAAGAAGAGGCGGAGGACAGCTGCCGCGTGACCGTCAGCGACCGCGAGCACGCCGTGGTGCACGCCCACGTGGCGCTCTCCGGCGACGACGATCTCGGCCGCTACAGCGTCGGCGGCGGCTCGCTGGTGCGCCTCGTAGGCGAGCTCACGGACGACTTCAGCGAAGACGGCACCCCGCTCTTCCGCGCGACGTACTACCGCCACTGGCCACGCGGCTTCTACGTCACCACCGCAGACCGCGGCCGCATGCGACGCTAGCAACGGGGAAGCAGCGGGCTCGGAGCCCTGCGTTGCATGGAGTGCTCGGGGGCTCTACGACAAGCCCGATCGGTGCTCGAAGAGCGACCGACAGACCAGCGCCGTGAAGTGAGATGCCAAACCCCAAACCCACGTGCGGACTCATTTTCAAAGGTAGAATCGCTGGTTTTGGGGGTTGGTACAGACCCCGCGCACTGAGCGTCGCCGCAGTCTCTGGCTGACCCTGCGCGTCACGAGGCACCGCTCGCAGCGCCCCTGTGCTATGGCCGGCGGGTGATGCCGAAGCGCTCCTCCAAGCTCCCCGCGCGCGTGAAGCTCGCCGTGCGCGGCCCTCGCGCGCTGGCCGCCGGCTTGCTCCTCGCGTCCCTGGCGCTGCCGGGCGTCGCCAGCGCGGCGGTGGTCGAGCGCGTGGTGGCGGTGGTCGGTGAACAGGCCATCTTACTTTCAGATCTACGCGCGCGCGCTCGGCCGGTGCTGCTGCGCGTCTACCAGAGCACCCCCGCGGGCGCGCAGCGCGCGGCGGCGAGCGGCCAGGTCTACAAAGAGGTGCTCGAGCGCATGGTGGACGATGAGCTCCAGCGCCGCGCCGCCAACCAGGCGCGCATCACCGTCAGCGCTCAGGAGATCGACGACGCGATGGCGCGCGTCGCGCGCCAGAACCGCATCACGGTGGAGAAGCTCATCAGCGAGGCCACCGGAGGCGGCCTCACCCTGGCGGACTACCGCGCGGAGCTCCGGCGTCAGCTGCTAGAAGCGAAGCTCCTGAACCTGCGCATCGCGGGGCGCATCCGCGTCACCGAGCCCGACCTTCGCTCGAGCTACCGCCGCATCGTGCTCGAGGAGCGCCGCAAGCTGAGCTTCCGCATCGCGTGGATCCACATCCCGGCGGGCGAGCACAACAGCCCGGAGCGCCAACAGCAGCAGCGGCTCGCGCGCCAAGTCGCCGCGGAGGCGAAGACGGGCGACTTCGCCCAGCTCGCCGCGCGTCACTCGGCGGACGCCGCCACCCGCGCCCAGGGTGGCCTGCTCCCACCGCAGCTGCCGAGCGCCCTCCCCCGCGAGCTGGCCCGCGCCGTCCTCGAGCTCGAGGTGGGTCAGGTCGCCGAGCCCATCCGCGTGGCGGACGCCTTCGTGATCGTGAAGTTGGTGGAGCGCGAGGAGTCCGAGCTGCCCACCTTCGACGAAGCGAAGGAACAGCTCTACAGCCGCGTCTACATGGAAAAAATGGGCAAGGCCCGCGACCAGTGGCTCCGCAGCCTGCGCAGCCGCACCCACGTCGAAGTGCGCCTGTAGGTTGGGGGCGACCAGCCGGTCGCCCCAACAGTTGATTCGGGTTCAATCCCGGTTGATTCCGCGCGGCAATGCTAGCGGCCCCAGATCGCGTCGTACATGCCAGCAGAAGTGCGTCTGCTGGGCACACGCACTACACGACGCGCCCACAAACGATGTGCGCACTGCACCCTCGCTGATGCTTCGTTCGACCTACTATCCGTAGGGGCGGGTTTCAAACCCGCCCACTGACGGATTATTTCCTCACGACAATGCTAGCGGCCGCAGATCGCATCGTACATGGCTTGACGCTGGGTGCCGCTCTGCAGCAGGCGGCGCGTCAGGCGCAGCTCGGACTCCACCACCACCTCGAACGCCTCGTAAGGCAACGCGCCCTCGATGCGGCGACCGTTGACGTAGAAGGTAGGCGTGCCCTTGGCGCCCACCCGATCGGCCTCACGCACGTCCGCGTCGATCAGGGCGCGATGCGCGCCGCCCAGCGCCCGCTCGAGGCCGCTCGGCGCGAGCCCGAGCTCTTCACCCAAGCGCAGCAGCGCGGCATCCGAGAGATCGTCCTGAGCGCCGAACAGCGCGTCGTGTAGGCTCCAGAAGCCCTTGTTCCCCAAGCGCTTGTGCGCCTCGATCGCCACGCCCGCGGCGGGGCGCGCGCGGGGGTGACTCGAGAGCGGCAGGTGCTTCCACACGAGGCGCAAGTCCTTGGGGTAGCGGCGCGCCAAGCGCTTCAAGGCGGGCTCCACCTGAGCGCAGTACCGGCACTCGAACTCCGAGAACTGCACGACGGTGACCAGCGCGTCGTCCGCGCCAAACACTGGTGAGCCGAGCACCGCCGGGCACACCCGCACCGGCACATCCTCCCCCACGTCAATCAGGTGCTTCTTCAGCCGCGCTGGGTACACCTCGGCGCGCGGCAAGCCGCCGGCGAGCAAGCTGCGCGCGCCGCTCACCTCGCTCTGAATCAAGCGGCTCAGCGCGCTCCGTGGGAAGAAACCATCCAAGATTTGCCCATTGAGCACCAAGGTGGGCGTGGAGCGCACCCCGAAGCGCACCCCGAGCGCCCTGTCCTCCGCCACCTGGCGCGCCGCCTCCGTGTCCTTCGCCAGCGCCGCCGCGTCCATCGTCAAACCCACTGACTTACCCGCGCGCACCAGGGCGGCGTCGGTCGGCGCCTCGCTGGTGCGGCGCCAAGCGGCGAGCAGACGCCAGAACGCCTCGCCCCCCTCGGCGCGAGCCAGCGCGGCGCTCAGGTTCGCCGCGGGCAGCGCGCGCGGGTGACCCGCGAGCGGCGTGTGCACCCACGCGATGCGCAGCGCATCCGGGAAATCGCTCATCAGCTGAAACAGTACCGTGAGCTGACGGCGCGTGTGCCTGCACTCCAGGTCGCCGAACACCACCAGCGTCGCCAAGGCCTGCCCTTGTCCCCACACCGGGGTGTGCTCGAGCAGCGGGAGCAGGGCCGCGCGCTCGTCGGGGCGGGGCGCGCCCACCACCAGCGACGTGCCCGGAGGCAGCGCTGGGCCCGTGTCCGGCTCGGGCGCAGCGCCCGCCGCGCCCGTGGTGGCCGGCGGCACGCCTGAAGCGGCGCCGAAGCCGCCCGCACCACCGACGCCAGTCACACCCCCCGCGCCCACGAAGCCGCCCACGCCACTGGCGGTGCTCGCCGTGGGCGGTCCCGAGGCGCCACGAGAACCCAAGGCGCGCACCACGAACGAGCCCCCCACTCCGAGCAAGATCACCGTCAGCGCCGTGATCCCCGTCACCAACAAGAAGCCCCGTAGCCGCCGCTCGCCCTCGACCTCCAAGGTCTGTTCCGACTTGGGCCCCGGCTGCTCCACCTTGGGCCCCGGCTCTGCCGCACCTTCAGGCGCAGCACTGGGCAGCGCAGCACCAGGCGGCGCAGCGCTCACCGCACCTGGCGACGCTGCATGAGGCAGCACACCTGGCGCTGGATGCAGCGGCGCGCCAGGCGCCGCACCGCGCAGCGCAGCATGAGGCAGCGCAGCGCTAGGCGGCACCAAACTCGCTGCACCTGGCGACGCTGCATGAGGCAGCGCCACGCCAGGTACCGACGTCAGCATGCCTGATGACGCAGCAGCGTGTAGCGGAGCCGCTGGGGAGTGAGTCAACGTAGCCGACGATGCAGCCGGCGCCGCGTGAGGCAGCGCCTCAGGCGGCACACCCAGAGCAAGGGAGCTAGTCAGTAACCCAGTTGATGCGTCCAGCGGCGAAGCGGTGGGCGAGCTAGTCAGTGATCCAGATGATGCATCCGGCTCGCCGCCAACGGGCTCATCCACCGCGGCCGTGGCGTCATTAGAAGCCGCGCGCTGGATTTCGGGCGGCACGAAGCGGCCGGGCGCCTCCGGTAGCGCGTCGGCGAACGACGCCTTGGGTCGCGGCGCGAGCCAGCTCGGCGGCGGGAGATCGGCCACCACCTTGCTACCCGCGCGCGGCGCCTCCGCCCCGACGCCCGGCGCTCGCGGCGCCTCAGCCTCGAAGCCCGGCGTCCGCGGCGCGCCCGCTGCTGATCCATCACTCGACGCGCCCGCTGCTGCGCCGTCGCGCGGCGCACCCCAGGTGCCTCCTGGAGCCGATAGCTCACCTGTCGCAGCACCATCATGCGCGGCGCCCGCTCCATCGTGCGCTGCACCTGAGGGCGGCCACGGGGGGCCGCCCCTACGTACGCTGTGGCCAGCCGTACATGCGCCGTCGCGCGCTGCGCCCGCACCACCGCCAGCCGCATCCACGCTCCCAGCGACACCCTCCGGCGCGATCCTATCCCCGCTCACCGGACTCCGAGCGACACCACGCGCCGCACCGCTCAGCGCCGCGCCGCTCACGGAGGCGCTGGTGACCTCCTCCAATAGGGCCTCTTCCGCGAGCTGCATCAGCCCTCGCCACCAGCTGCGAAGGTCAGCTGGGCGTTCTGACAGAACCTCTGACCAGGCAGGGCGGAGAGCGGCGCGCAGCGCCTCCAGCCCAGAGGGAGGTAGCAGCCCGTCGATGACCGCCGCCAGCGAGTAGACGTCGCTGTAGGGGCTTGGTGAGGCGCCCGCGGTGACCTCGGGCGCTCGGAGGGGTTCAGGCGTCAGCGCGCGCACGGCGTCCGCACCACAAGCCCGTAGCGCCAGCTCCACGAGCCCCATGCCAGCGAGCGCCAGTTGGGGCGATGGCGGATTGGCTTGAAGCGTCTGCAGCGCCCATGGTGCGCCTGAGCCGCCGCTACCCGTTGTGACGAGCAGAGCGGGCGTCACCGCGCCGTGAAACAAGCCACGATCATGCAAGGTAGTCAGGCACTCGAACACCGGCTTCAGCGCCTGCAAGAGCTCCCCAACCCCCCAAAAATTCCGCGAGGAAATCGGCTGCGAGTCGGCGTCGAGCTCGCTGACCACCCACACCGGCCCCTCCCCGCTCACGGCAGCAGGCGGGAGGAGGCCTGGTGCCCCCAAGCACGCGAGCCGCGACTGACGCCGCCACGCGTCCGCCTCCGCGTACTCACCTGGGAGCTCGACCAGCAGCGCGCGACCGCTGCCACCGCTCGCGAACGCGACGACGGGGCACTCGGGCCCCAGCCCCCAGAGCACCTGCTCCACCCGGTACCCGAGCGCCTGCGAGCCCACCACCAGCATACGCCCCACGTATAGCGCGACGGAGCGCGCCCCACCCCCAGCTATGGCAACCACGAGCTCATGACAGAATGTCAGGCGCGCCACGCGCAGGCGCCACTTCGGCGCGGCCATGAGGAGCAGTCCGCCTCGCGCGAGCAGCTCCAACCAGGTGCCGACGAGCAGCGACCCTGCCTGCCTAGCCTCACGGCGATGGTCCGCGATGGCTCCGCGCGCCGCGTCTCGCGTCGATCGCGCAGCACCAAGCGATGGCGCGGTGGGTCGTCGCGGCGACGGCTGCCTCGCGTTCACCTACCACGGCAACGGTTTGCGCCATGGCACGCTCTGTGCTCAAACGGCCTGGCCATGTTCGGCGCCCTTCCCTCCTCGCTCCGGCGCGCCCTCGCGCTGCTCGGGCTCACCCTCGCCAGCGCGCTCCACGCCGCGCCCGCCGGCGCTCAGACGCTCACCCTGAACACGACCAACTACGGTCGCACCCCGGAGGTGAGCCGTCAGAACGCCGACCTGAACAAGGCCATCGCGCTGAGCGACTGCGAGGCGGACGGCCGCTACAGCCTCTACCTCCAGCGCACGGGCCCCGCCGCCAGCACGCTCCGGGTGTTCGTCAGCACGGGTAACGACTGCTCGGTGAAGGACAACCGCACCCGCGACAAGGGCTGCATCGAGATCCACTCGCAGGCCGACAACGCCGCGAACTACACGCTGGATCTGTACTTCCGCGACATCATCGCCGCGCACCGCACCGGCAGCGCGCGCTGCGCCGCGTTCGATGAAGCCTGCAAGCAGAACGCCTGCACGGATGAGGACAACGGCACCCGCAAGACGCTGACCTTGTGGTTCATGCTCGACAACTCGTCGGACACCGCCATCAACCAGCTCAGCTGGGACACCAGCTACGACCTGGCGGGGCCGCCCGCGCCCGCCGGCGTCAGCGCGGGGATCGGTGAGGAGCAGCTCACGGTGAGCTGGCGCGCCCCCACGGACACTGACCTCGCGTCGTACCGGTTCTACTGTGACTCGGCGGCGGGCGGCGGGGACGGTGGCGGCGCTTGCACCAGCGCGGCGCTGGTGCCGGGGGAGGTGCCTTCATCGGAGTATGAGTGCGGCTCCAACTCGTCGCGCACGGCGACCAGCGGCACCGTGAGCGGGCTCACCAACTTCCAAGAGTACGTGGTGGGGGTGTCGGCGGTGGACAACCTCGGCAACGCGGGGCCCCTCTCGGAGCTGGTGTGCGCGACGCCGGAGCCGGTGGACGACTTCTTCGAGCTCTATCGCCGCGCAGGGGGCAAAGGCGGCGGTGGCTACTGCGCGATGAGCCCGAGTCAGGCGCCGGCGCGCCCGCTGGGTGTGGTAGTGGGTCTCGGCATGTTGGGTTGGTTCTTGCGGCGGCGCGCGCAGCGGGAGGCGCGGTGAACGGGTTGGGACGAAGCGCAGCGCTGTTCGGCGTCACGCTGTCGGCGCTCACGCTGGTGGCAGGCCACGCGGCGGCGCAGGGCGTGGATGAGCTAGGCACCTACGGGGGCATCGAGAAGTGGCAGTACGAGTCGCCTCAGCACGCCGCGGTGGAGCTGCGCTTCGGGCGCTACGTCCCGGGCGTGGACGACGAGTTCAGCGGCGCCACGCCTTACGCGGACGCGTTCGGTGACAAGAACCGTTACCTGATCGGCCTCGAGGTAGATTGGCAGCTGCTGCAAATCCCTTCGTTTGGCACGCTGGGGCCAGGCATCGGCTTCGGGTACACCACCGCCTCGGGCAAGGCGCGCGTCTCCAGCACGGGCACCGAATCCGACCAGGAGACGAGCCTCTCCATCCTGCCCATGTACCTGGTGGGCGTGCTGCGGATCGACGTCTTCGCACAGGACTTGGGCATCCCGCTCGTGCCGTACGGGAAATTAGGGCTCGGCTACGCGCTGTGGTGGAGCAGCTCGGGGGATGACTCCGCGCGCGACGACGCCGGCGTCATCGGCCGGGATACTTCCTACGGTTGGCAGTATGCCCTCGGCGGCATGCTGCACTTGGACGCCTTCGACCCACGCAGCGCGGCGGACATGGACATGAGCACCGGGGTGAACAACTCCTACCTGTTCATCGAGTGGTACGTCAGCCACCTTGACGGCTTCGGCGGCGACAAAATGGAGGTCGGCACCAACACCTGGATGCTCGGCCTAGCGCTCGAGCTGTAGCGCGCCAGTTAGACCACGTTGGCGAAGCAGCCAGCGCAGGGCGCATCAGCCACAGGGCGAAGGGGTCCGCTGGTCCCACAGGACGCAGTTGGGTTGGGTTCGCCCCCGCCCCACGTCGACGCGCGTCACCGCGACCCCCTTGGAGGCCGCACCGCGAGCTGCTGATCAGCGCCAGCGGAGCAGGCGATCGATGTGCGCGGCTTCCCACGCTAGGGCGCGTTGGTAGTGGAGGAACGCCTGCTCGCGGCGGAGGAACTCGGGGGAGTGCAGCGTCAGGCGCCCGGCGCTGCGGAGCACCGGGACCACGTGGTGCAGTAGCTCGTGGAACACGATGTACTCGACGAAGTAGCGAGGCACCCAGCGGTTATCCAACACGGGATGCACGCGGATCAGCCGCTCCGCCGCGCTGTAGGTCCCGAGCTTGATGGTGCGCCGCGCTCGACCGCGAGGCGCCGAGCGGCGGCCCCAGGTGATGAGCACGTCGTCCGTGGCGCCGTCGAAGTAGCGCTCGTCCAGGCGCTGCTTGATGCTCGCGAGGTCGTGCACCGCGCCGCGCGTGGTGAGGCGCTGCGTGATCCGCCGCACCGGCTTGATGCGGTGGCTGTTCGCCTCGATGAACTCCCCGACGATCTGCGAAGCGGCTCGATCGCTATCGGCGATGAAGCCGGCCAACGCCGCCTGCACCCGCTCGGGCGCATCGAGGAACATCAGGTGCACCCGCACCCGCAGCACGCCGCGCTCATGCCGGCAGCTCACCATGCGATGCAGGTTGTCCGTCACCGCGAGGCGCACCGGCTCACCGAGCCCCGACTCGAGGCGCCGCTCCAGCGACTGACGCGCCCCTTCGTGCACGAAGATCTGCGGGACCCGCGTGGCGAACTGGAGCGGCAGCTGGAGCGCCCGCCAATCCGGCAACCTCACCGCGGCGGGAGCCAGGCGCGGTGCCCCGCGCAGCGCCTTGGCCCGACCGCGCGTCACCCGCGAGGGCGACGACAACAACCAGGGGAAGACGACGGGGCGAGGCATCTGGCGGCTCCTTGGCCTACGAACGACCCCCTACGCCGTCAAGCGGCGCCCGGAGAGCCTATGATTTCCACAACCTACGAGCGCCTGACCACGAGGCACCTCCGCCATGGATAACTACTTGAAATAATTGAACTATTTGGACACGCCCCGCGGAATTACCGAGGGATGTGTCCAAGGTTTTCCCCAGGTTGCGCGCAGCACCCTGTGGGCAGCCGACAGACGAACGCATACGCATTCGTCCAGTTGGTTGGGGGTTAGACGGCACCGCGGCTCCGCTGCGACGCAGAGCCCGCGCGGTGTGAGGGCTGCCCTTGGCAACGATCGCTAGGCGCGCGCCGTGGGTCGCTTACCAGGGGGTGGCTGCTTGCCGTTGACGGCCTCTGCCGGCTTCGCGGTGCCCGCGGCCTCTACGCTGGGCTTCGCCGTGCTGGGCTTTGCTCCGCCGGGCTCCGTCTTACCACCCTCCACCTTGCTGCCCTCGGCCGGCGGTGGCCCGCGATGGATGCCGGCGTTCGCCAACACCAGGCGCTCGAGCCGCTCCATCATCTCCGGGTGCTCCTCGAGGTAGGTGCGCGCGGCGTCGCGCCCCTGCCCGATGCGCTCGCCATCCATCGAGTACCAGGCGCCGCTCTTCTGAACCAGGTTCAGCTCCACCGCCTGATCGAGCACCTCCCCGGAGCGGCTCACGCCCGCGCCGTAGATGATGTCGAACTCCACCTCCCGGAACGGCGGCGCCATCTTGTTCTTCACCACCTTCACGCGGGTGCGGTTGCCGACCACCGTCATCTCCCCCTTGCGGTCCTTCGCCGCCTCCTTGATGGCGCCGATGCGCCGCACATCCAGCCGCACGGAGGAGTAGAACTTCAGCGCGTTGCCGCCGCTGGTCGTCTCCGGGCTGCCGAACATCACGCCGATTTTCATGCGGATCTGGTTGGTGAAGAAGAACAGCGTGCTCGAGCGCGACACGGAGCCCGTGAGCTTCCGCAGCGCCTGGCTCATGAGCCGCGCCTGGAGCCCCACGTGGGAGTCCCCCATATCACCCTCGATCTCCGCCTTCGGCACCAGGGCCGCCACGGAGTCCACCACCACGATGTCCACCGCGCCGGAGCGCACCAACATCTCCCCGATCTCCAGCGCCTGCTCACCATAGTCAGGCTGGCTGATGAGCAGCTCCTCTGTCTTCACACCGAGGCGGCGCGCGTAGGTGACGTCCAGCGCGTGCTCGGCGTCGATGAACGCCGCCACGCCGCCTTGCCGCTGGACGCTCGCGATGGCGTGCAGCGTGAGCGTGGTTTTACCGCTGCTCTCCGGCCCGAAGATCTCCACGATGCGGCCCCGCGGGTAACCCCCGATACCGAGCGCCAAGTCGAGCCCCAGCGAGCCGCTCGGCACCACCGGCACATCAGCGCCGATCTTCTCGCCATCCTTCAGCCGCATGATGGCGCCGCGGCCGAACTCCTTCTCGATGTTGGCTACGGTGAGCTCGATCGCCTTGACCTTCTCTTTGTCGTCCATCGCTGAGATCTCCCTGCTATTGGCTGGCCGATAAATACTGCTCAACCGTTCAGATGTCAAACCCTTGAGCGCAGCGCCTGTTCGCGCCCGCTGAACCGCCGACTCGTGCTGCGAAAGCGCCCGTCACCCCCCATCCATGCCACGAACCCGAGCGCCAAGTATGACAAACGGTGTCACACTGCACGGCTTGATGGAAGGCGTGAAGCTTCGGAGGGACCGCGCGCGGACGCAAGGTCACTTCAGTGCCGCGCGATGACGCGCGGCGTTCGCAAGCGACGCGCGCGCGGTGCTCTTCGGCGACGCTCGGCGCGCTTCAGGGCACCGCCAAGCGACGCGCGGTGCTCTTCGGCGACGCTCGGCGCGCTTCAGGGCACCGCCAAGCGACGCGCGGTGCTCTTCGGGGCGCTCGTGAAGCGACGCTCGGCGCGGTGCCGTCCAACCCCCAAAATCCGAAGCTCACGCCACGCCTGAGCGGCCTCTACGAATCGCAGGGGCGCGCGCCGCCCCTGAGCGTCGTCTACGGGTCGCCGCGGCTACCGACTGCGGGCGATGCTGCCGCGCTCGGACTCGCGCGGGATCACCTTGGCGGGCGCTTGCTGGTCGCGCTTCGGCTTCTTGCGCGGCGCTGCCTTGGGCGTGCTCGGGCGGCTCACCGGCGCGCGGGGGCGCAGGGAGTCATCGATGCCGAGGCCGCGCGTGACCGCCTCCACGAGATCCGTCGGGTCGCCGAGCGGCGTCACCTCGGGACCGCCCACCTCACCGCGCTCGAAGCGCGCCTCCGCGCCGCTCGGCGTGTGGGTGTTCGAGGTGAGCGGCGCCTCGGTGGTGGGCGTGGGAGCCGCGCCGCCGGTCGCCACCACCACGCCTATCCAAGTGCCCAGCGCCGCACCCGCGAGGCCGATCATGGGACGCGAAGCGAGCAGCGACGTGACGCGCTCCACGACCGCGCGCTCCTGAGCCGTGTTCGCAGCAGACGTCAGTGCACCTGATGGTGCGCCGACGGTGCCTGGCACCACGGATCCGCGCGGCAACGTCGACACCCGTGGGAGCAAGGTGCTGCGCGGCGGCTCGGCGTTGATGCTCAGGCGATCCGTCGCGCGTCGACGCGGCCCCGGGCGCTCCAGCCCGAGCTGCTCGGTGTACTCGATGGCCAGCCGCTCGAGCTCCTCCGCGAGCTTCTCTGCGCTACCGATGCGCGCCTCGCGATCTTTCACCAAGCAAGCCATCACCAGCGACGCCAGCGCTGGATCCACCCCGGGCGCCGCCTCCACCAGCGGGCGCGGCTCGCGGGTCATGATGTCGATCATCAGCGCGTTGTAGTTGCTCGCGCGAAACGGCGCGGCCCCCGCCAGGCACTCGTACATTTGCACGCCGAGCGCCCAGATGTCGGTGCGCGCGTCCACCTCCGCGGCGCCGCTCGCCTGCTCCGGGCTCATGTAGTCAGGTGACCCGAGGATTGCCCCGCTGCCGGTGCGGATCTGCCCGTCGTAGCGCGGCCCCAAGTTCTTGCTCACCCCGAAGTCGAGCAGCTTGGGGATGGGCGCACCCTGAGGCTGCGCGGCGAGGAAGATGTTCGCGGTGGAGAGGTCGCGGTGCACGATGCCGCGCTCGTGAGTGAGCCTGAGCGCCTGCGCCACCTGACTGAAGATGAGCGTCACCTCCAGTGAGTCGAGCACCGCCTCGCGCGTGAGCCGCTGCTCCAAGCTCTCACCGCTGAGCAGCTCCATCACCAAGAAGGGCCGCCCGTCCTCCGCCTGACCCACGTCGTACACCTCGACGATGCTGGGGTGCTGAAGCTGACCCGTGGCCTCGGCCTCTTGGAGGAAGCGGCCGAGCGCCTCCTGGTGTCGGGCCAGCTCCGGGAGCAGGAACTTGATGGCGAAATCACGGTGCGTGTAGCGATGCCAGGCGGACCACACCTCGCCCATGCCGCCCTGCGCCAAGCGCCGCTTGAGCACATACTTGTCGACGACCAAGCTTCCGGGTTTCACGATTCAAATTGTCGCCGGGGGCGCGCACCTTCGGCCAAGATCATCACCGTGATTTCCTCTCGACGCCCGCGCCCGCACCCTCGAGCCGCTTTCGGGGCGCCTCAGCAGGTGCGCCTGAATGCGCTTCAGGGTGCGTCCGCGCCACGCGAAGCAGGCAGCGGGCTACTGGGCGTGCGTGAACCATCGGAGCGCCGCGGGCAAACGAGCGGAGCCGTGCTGCTGGGCGCCGCGCTCTGCTTCACGCTGGGCTGCGATCGCGAGAGCCAAACCACGCCCGCCGCCGATCCATCCGCTTGGCTCGCCCCGGCCGACGGCTCAGGCCTGCCGCCACTTCCTGAAGAGCCACCCGAGCCCGAACCCGCACCCACCGCGAAGGTCGATGACGACATCAAGGTGGGGCCCGTGAGGAAAGTGCGCCCCAAGGACCTGCCCCCGCTGCCGCCCGCTCCCACCGCGCGTGAGAAGGATCCGAAAGCCAACAGCGTCGAGGCGCTGCTCGCGAGCTACGGCTTCCCCTCTCAACCCGGCCTCACCGCGCTGTGCGCTGGCCGCGTCTACGAAGGGAGCGGCGGGCACCTGACTTGGGATGCCTTCACCTCCAGCGAGAGCCCCGAGGCGCTCATCAAGCGCTTCCAGGAGCGCTTGAGCGAGCGGGGGTTTGGCAAGGAGCCGGGCGGCGGCAGCTGGAAGCTCCCCGCAGGGAGCCGCACGCCCGATCGGGTGCTCAGCGTGCTCCCCCTCAGCGCCGCTGGCCCTCACAAGACATGCGACGCCAAACCACCCGAAGGCGCCGTGACAGTAGTCGTGGCGAGCCGGCGGTATTAGGAGACCGATATACAGTCAGTATTACTGACGAGCACGCTCCCTCACCGGTAGCTCCAGACGACTCACTCCTTCAGGAACGTGAGCTGCGTCTCTGGCGCGGGGCTGCACCCGTAGGTGTTCACGAGCACGTTGTCCAGGCGATCGGCGGCGCGGATGAAGTCTGCGATGTGGCGGGCCATGTCGCCGTGCCCGTCTGCTGTGAACACGTCGGACATGTGAAACGTCAGGTTGAGCCGGATCACGTTCTCCGCGAGATCGAAGGCGAGCGGCGCGTGCTCGGGGGAGAGCAGGAACCGGAAGAGGTCCCCGAGCTTCTGCTTCCCCGTCTGCGCGAGCGGCGACGAGAAGCACAGGTGCTCGGAGCAGCAGCACCACACCTTGATGGGCGCGCTGCCGCTGTGGAACGACCAATTGAGCTCCCCGTGGCGAGCGAGCACTGGATCGATATCCGCGCTCTTCAACGCCTCTTCGACGAAGCGCGCCACGGGGTGCGGCGTCGGGGGATCGAAGTACGCGTCGAGCTCGAGGTCGTTCAAATCCGTCCCGCAGCTATCGCAGAAGCGCGTGGCGGACTCGATGAGCGCATCGCACGACGGGCACATGACGCCGAACGGCTCGGTCTGCTCCTTGTAGCTCTCGACGAACGCGTGCACGTCGCTGGAGGGGATGCCGAAGCCGACCATGTCCGCCGACGAGATCTTGCAGGTCGTCACCGCGACGACGTTCTTCTGCTCGTCGAGGATGGGGCCTCCCGAGTTACCCGGGTTGATGGCCGCGTCCGTCTGCACGAAGGTCTGCCCGTCGAACAGCTGCTTCGGGTTCGAGACGACGCCCTCCGTGACGGAGAGCGGCAGGCCGATCGGGAAGCCGACGATGAGCACCTGCTGCTTCGACCGCAGATCGCCGCCCGGATCGATCGCGAAGAGATCGCCTTCGAGCGGCGACGCCAGCTCCACCACGGCGAGATCACGCTTCGGGTTCAGCCGCCGCACGTTCCCGATGATGCGCCGCTTGTCCCGCTGCTCGATCGCCACCGTGCGATACGGCGCGACGACGTGACAGTTGGTGACCAGCACGTTCGGCTCCACGAGGAAGCCGGTGCCAGTTCCGCCACCCGTGAAGACCTGGAAGACTCCCAGCGTATCGATGTCGAGCGAGCTCATTCGGTGTCTCCTTCGGTGCCCTCACCAGCCTCATCTTCGTCGTCGTCGTCTTCGTCGTCTTCGTCATCACTGACGAAATTCGAGATCAGCTCCTTGGAGTGATCGAGGAGCAGCGTCACCACCTCGCGCCAAGGTTTCCCGGAGGATTGGGTGAGCCCATCCACGAGGCTCGCCTCCACCACCGCGGGCCACGAGAAGCGGGCGACGAGGAAGGTGTAGGTCCCAATGAGCGCGAGCGCGGCGTCGAGCGACTTGCCGCCCGTGCGGAGCCGCTCGATCATCTGGCCGTAGTCGCGCTCCGCGTCGAGGTGCTCCCCCAGGACGCCCGGTGTGCCCTCGGCGCGCGGATCCAACGCGTAAGTCGCGTGACCGAGGCTCTTTCGCAGCTCATCGCCGCTGATCGCCTTCATCTCGCGGGCGCATTTGACGAGCGCCGCTTCGCGCTTGCTCGGGTCCACGTTGTTGTCGTTGAACGTGGAGCCCGCCTCGCTCAAGCGCAGGCCAATGTAGCCCGTGAGCGGCAAGGTGTGGCTCACCCGCGTGAGGGCGTAGGACGTTAGCTCATTCAGGAAGAAGACCGAGCGCTTGCGCTGACACTCGACGATGAGCTCATCGACGTCGTCCCAGTGGCGTTGCCAGAAGGCCTCGGCGCGCGCCGCCTCTTCGTCGGTCAGGTCATCGACCTGAGCGCGCTCGAGCGGCTCCGCCGAGAACTGCCCGATGATCCAGTCGTCGCTTCGGTCCGCCTCGAGCGGGATGTTCCGCAGGACCTCGATCAGCTTCGCCGGATGGATCCGCGCGAGCTCGTCCTTGAACCGGATGTGGATCTCCTCGCCGCGGAGCTCGGGTTGGTGGAGCTGCCCCGAGCCGGCGATCATCGTCAGGACGTACCGCATGGCGGCGATGGCGCTGCCTCCCGAAGGGAGCCGCACGACCGGCACCGTGACGAGCAGGTGGTCACCCTCCACGCTCACGGTGACCTTCGACGAGCCCTGCGTGAAGACGAAGGGCGCCTTCGCGAGGTCCGCCGCCTCGTGCTCAGGGAAGAGGTGCTCCAGGACTTGGTGGATCGACTCGAGCGAGCGCCCGTTTTCATAGAGCTCCACCGCGACTTCGAGCTTCTCGAAATCGCGCGGCGCACGACGAACGGAGCGCCGGAGCGACGGCTCATAGGCGAGCGACGTGATCGGCATGGCGCCGAGTGTCGTCCAGCCCGTCAAGACAGGCAAGGGGGGCAGGGGGGGGGTTCACTCCCTCCCAGACGCGATGTAGGCCTCTGAGTGCCGCTGCGTAGACGCCGCACGGCGCTCTTGTCACGGTCCTCGACCTCATGGGCGTCTTCGTGCGACCTTGAAGGGCATCGGTGCAAAGCGTTGAAGTGCTGAAGTGCCGGTTGGACGGCACCGCGCCATAGCCGCCCCACGGATCGCGCTGGAAGCGCTCCCTAGCCTACGAAGCGCCCCTGCTTGCGTCGAGCGCGAACGCCCGCACCGCTACCAACCCCCGCGGCAGCGCTGAAGCTCGAGGCCGCACCGCACACGGAGGCCGGCCGAGAATGGCCGACTGACGTCACCCGACCCTGGCGGCCTACATAACTTTTTCCATGTAGATAAATACATCAACAAGTTAACTGACCAACACCGTCTTCACCGAACACAACGAGCCCAGACCGCATGGGCCACGCCGGCGCCGTAGGTGCTGCCATCGCCGAAGGACACGACCCATCCGCTGGACGAACCGGAGACCGGAGAGGCACTCCAATAGAAACTCGACTGTGTACCTGAGAATAGGGTCAGATCAATGTGCGGTGACACTGCCTTGCGTCCGGGCACCAGGCTGCTCAGCTCGGCCACGGTGGGCAGGCGCCAGTCCGTCTTCCCGCCTAGCGACAGGCCCTCGCAATAGCTGACAGAATCCACCTGGTACTGCTGACCGGGCGATGTGCTACGCTGCCACTCGAGCCCCGTGGCGTGGTCCAACACCGTGTCACCCGTGACTTCGAAGAAGTGACCACTCGCGGGGATGGGCCGCTGAGAAGTGCCCTCCGCCACGCAACGCACACGCCTTGTCTCGCCTGAGCTCGATGCGCCAACAAACCCACCGCTGAACGCTACGAACCACTTATTGCCATCGGTTCGCCCCGAGGCTGACCAAAACCCCGCGCTGGGGGTGCTGGGGAACGCATCGCTATCTATCGCTGGGTTAACCCGCCCATAGTCCACCAGGGAGAGCAGCTCCATTCGCGTCGGCAAGCGCCAGTCCTTACGCCCGCCCCACGTAAGCCTGTCACAGTAGCTCACCGCCTGTGTCCAATCGAGTTCGTTGGTCGCGGGCTCACGTTGCCACAGCAGGCCCGTCACGTTGTCCAACACCGTCTTATCAGCCTCATTCACTGTGTAGCTGTGCGGGTGGCCCGGCGTGCCTGGCAGCGGGCCGCGAGCGTAGCCGTCATAGTCTGCGTAGCGAACGCCCTCGCACCTCGCGAACTCGCAATAGGGAAGGTCCCCAGAACAGGCTGCACCCCGCACTGAGGTGCTCAAGCCATCTCCAGCGCAGTCCATGGGCTGATTGCCATCACAGTAGGCTTCACCAGCCGGGCACACCCAAGGCTCACACACGCCCGCGCGACAGGTCGCACCTGGATCACCGCTCTGACCATCACTGCAGGCCGCACCGAGCGGCGCCGAGTTCACGCCGTCCACAGAGCAGCGGCGCGGCTGCGCCCCGTCGCAGTAGTCCGTGCCTGGCTCACACGCCCAAGCGGCACACTCGCTGCCGTTCACGCAGCTCTGACGATCCCCACACGGCCACTCCTCCTCCGAGGTGCCGTTCGTGGAGCAGACGACGCGCTCCAGCCCTTGGCAGTAGGTCGCGCCTGGGACACAGATGCGCGCCTTGCACGCGCCGCCCTCACAAACCTCGCCCGCCCGGCAGTTCAGCGTCTCGATGAGAGTGAAGCCATCTTCGGAGCACACTTCCACTTGACCGCTGCCATTGCAGTGAGTCCCCGGGCGGCATGCGCGAGTCTCACAGCGGCCGTCCACACACTGATTCACGCCACAGGGCTCGCGCCTCGTCACCGCCAAGCCATCCGCCGCGCAGGTGACCACCGTGTTCCCCTCGCAGCGCACGCTCGCCGGCTCACACACCGTGGCCACGCAGGCGCCATTGGCGCAAGCCGGCGTGTCCCCGGAGCACACCTCCTGAAGCTCGAAGCCGTCCCCGTCTGCTCGGCACACCTCCACCGCGGTGCTCTTGCAGCGCAGCTCCCCTGCCTCACACAAGGGCGTGCCCGCGTTGATGGTGTTCTCCTTGCTGCCACAACCGCCGGCGCTGAGCGCCCCAAGCGCTAGGAGCAGCGCGGCGCTCAGGGCATTGAACGGCGGATGGAGTGGGATGCGGAACCACGCGGCGCCCCACGCCCGGCACCTTGGCCCGCTGCGCCCAGCGCGGTGCTGGCAAACCCCCAAACCCGCTCACTTTGCGCCTTCATGCTGCCTCCTCCCAGGCTCCCAAGCCCCTGCTCACGCAGCTCCAAACCGAGCACGCTGGTGCTGACCCGCGTGCCATGATCACACGATTTTCACAAGGGAATTCTAGCCACCTCACCTGAATGCACGCCCCTGATACGCGCGCCGCAACCAGGGCTACCCAGGGATCGCACCGTGGCGGCGGGCGGCCACGGGGGGCCGCCCTACGCATCACTGGCGGTCGGGCGTAGCTTGGGTACCGACGGGTGGCGGGCTCGGGCCCCAGTGACCAACCCCGCCTTCACCGGACGCAGCGCACCCAGTGCGCGTAGGTCGCGGGGGAGTTGCCGACTTGGCCGTTGTGGAAGCCCACGACCCACACGGCGGATGAACCGGAGAACTGAGAGGTGGTCCAGTAGAAGCTGGACTGCGTACCTGGGAATATCGTCAGGTCCGTGTACGGTGAGGCAGACTTACGACCTGGCACCAGGTTGCTCAGCTCGGCCACGGTGGGCAGGCGCCAGTCCGCCTTCCCATCCAGCAACAGGCCTTCACAGTAGCTCACCGCGTCCGCGTGGTTGTGTGTGCTGAGTGAATTCCCGCGCTGCCACTCGAGCCCCGTCGCGTGGTCGACCACCGTGCCACCCGTGACCTCGAAGAAGTGGCCACTCACGGGGATGGGCCGCTGAGGGGTATCCTCCGCCACGCAGCGCACGCGCCGTGAGGCGCTTGGGCTCGATGTGTAGGCGCTCCCAGAGACGAACTCCAGGCACCACTTATTGCCATTGGTTCGCCCCGTGGCTGACCAGAACTCCACGCTTGGGGTGCTGGGGAACGCGACGCTGTCTATCGCGGGGGTGTTCCGCCCGTAGTCCACTAGGGAGCGCAGCTCCATCCGCGTCGGCAAGCGCCAGTCGCTGCGGCCACCCCACTCCAGATCGTCGCAGTAGCTCGCCGCCTGTGCCCAAGTGAGGCCGCTCGGCGCAGGCTCCCGCTGCCACAGCAGGCCGGTCACGTTGTCCAGCACCGTCTTGGCGGCCTCATCGAAGCTGTAGCTGCGCGGGTGGCCCGGCGTACCTGGCTGCGGACCGCGCGCGTAACCATCGTAGTCCTCGCAAGCCCCGACGATGCAAGCCTGGGCGCTCAGGCAGGCGGCGCCCAGGCTTACGGAGGTCAGGCCATCTGACGCACAGCTACGTGGCTCAGCACCCTCGCAGTAGTCCGCGCTCGGCTCGCAAACCCAAGGCTCACACACCCCCGCGCTGCACTTCGCCTGGACGCAAGGCGGCAAGGCCACCGAGCTCAGCCCATCAGCCTGGCAGCGCCGCGGCTCGTCCCCATCACAGTAATCAGCGCCTGCGTCGCACACCCAGTCCGCGCACTGACCGTCACCCACGCAGCTCTGTCCAACATCGCACGGCGACGACGCCTCCGAAGAGCCGCTCGCCGAACAGATAGTTGGTATGCCTTCCTTACAATACCTGGTATTGGGCTCGCATAGCAGCGCCTGGCACTCGCCGTCCTCACAGCGCTCCGTCGCAGAGCAGCTCCGCGTCTCGATGAGGGTGAAGCCATCTGCGGAGCATACCTCCACTTGGTTCTGGGTGTTGCAGTGAGTGCCCGGGCGGCACACCCAGCTCTCGCACTGGCCGTCGAAGCACCGCTGGTTCACGCCGCAGGGCTCGCGCTGCGTCACCGCCAGGCCGTCCGCCGCGCAGGTGACCACCGTGTTCCCCTCGCAGCGCACGCTCGCCGGCTCACACGCCGTGGCCACGCAAGCACCATTCACGCAAGCCGGTGTGTCCCCGGAGCACACCTCCTGAAGCTGGAAGCCGTCCCCGTCCGCTCGGCACACCTCCACCACAGTGCTCGTACACCGCAGCTCCCCCGCCTCACACAAGGGCGTGCCCGCGTTGACGGCGTTCTCCTCACTGCCACAACCACTGGCGCTGAGCGCCCCCAGCGCCAACAACAAACCCACGCCAAGGACGCTGAGCGGACGAACGCCAGCAGCTAGCGGGCGATGACGGCGCCGGCTTCGACCGTTCGGCTCACTGCCGAACCCCCGCAACCCATGATCTCGTTTGGTCATCCGTCGCCTCCCATGCCTTCACCTTCTCAGCCAGGCGCGGGCGACGCTATTTCAGCGCGATGTCAGCCCCACCTGGGGCGGCGCAACCCACTCTGATCGAATGAGACCAGAGGCTCCCCCCGCGGCGCAAGGGGTTTCTCGGGCGCTCGTGAATCCACGTGGATAGCCGCCCCCGCGGTCAGCGTTGCTCGATCTCCCACACCAGCTGCTGGTTGCCTTGCGCGCCGGCGAAGCGGAGGCCGAAGTATTTGGCTTCGGGGGAAATGGTGAGGCCGCCGTCGGGGCGCCGCGTGGGGAAGCGGAGACGGAAGGCGCGGCGCCAGGGGGTGGTGTAGGGGAAGTAGGTGCGCTCCACGGCGCCAGGGCGCTCGATGGGGATGATCTCGCGCGGCGGTGTCTCGTTGCCTTGGTCGTCAACCATGCGTACGACCCACGCGGGGTCGTCGCGAGTGAGGTCAGCCCACTTGTGGTTCTCGGCGAAGAGGGCGATGTAAAATTGATGGTGCTCCCGCGACTCGCTCAGGGTGCGCTCGAGCAGCACGCGGCGCTGGTCCACGCTGAGGCGATAATCCGAGGCGTAGCGGACCACGTAAGCCCAGCGGAAATCCCAAGCCTCGTACGTCGCGGTGACGTTGAGCACGTTGTCGAGCTCCCGCATCACGATGAGCTCGCTGTTACGCGTCCAATGGTCCAGCACCCGATCGTAATCGGTGGCGACGTACTCCCGCGCGCCCTCGCTGAGGCTCACCTTCGGCACGCCGCAGCCCGTGGCAGCCACCACGAGCCCCAGCGTGATGCACAGCGCCGCGAACCCCGTGAGGCAGGGCAGGCGCGGGGCGCGGGGAGGGAGCTGGCAAGCCATGGAGGACCCGCGCGGCGAGACGCGCGCCCCATCGTCTAGCAGAAATCAGCGCTCGCCACTCGGCGTTGTTGCTGCGCGACGGCGCGGGAGCGCAAGGTGGCGAGCTGCTTCACCTCGCGGCTGGAGCCGGCGAGCGCGCCCAGGGTGTGCAGTGCGTCTGAGCGCGGCTCGCGTCAGTCGAGCGCGTCGGGGTCGACGCCCAGCGCGCGCAGCTTGGCCGCCAACTGGTCGGCGCGCGCCTGCTCGCGCTCTCTGGCGCGCTGCTCGTCCTCGAGCTGTGCCAGCAATTCTCGCTCACGCTCGAGCGCACCCACCACTTGGGCGTTCACCATCTCGTCGAGCCGCACGATGAGCTCTTCGGCGTCGGGCAGCGGCGCGGCGCCACTGAAGAAGCGCACCTTGCCGCCCTCCATCGCTAAATCCAAACCGAGCACCTGCGAGCTCCAGCGCCCAGCCTGCGGCACGATCGGAACGTAGCTCTGCTTACCCTCCTCCAGGCGATACCCAACCAGGCGTTGATGCAAGGGCTCGAACAGGAAGTACTCCGGGATGGCCAGCTTGGCGTAGCGGATCACGTTGTCTTCGCGATCCTTCTTCGCGTTACCGCGCACGTGCACCTCGAGCACGAAATCGAGGCCGCGCCCCTCGACGCTCACCACCCATTTGTCTCGCGGGTGCGGCTCCACGTCGAGCACCGCGATCACATCGGGCGCGAACAGCTCTTCTCCTGGGTAGTAGACCGGCAGCTCAGCGGACAAGTACACTGACCGACCGTGGCGCCGGAACCAATCACGGAGCTGCTCGAGCGCGCTCTTCTTGGGGATTTGATGCCGGTCACCCTCCGGCGCGGTGCTGCGGGGCACCTCCGAGGGCAACATCGCGACCACGGCGGCGCGCTCCGCCTCGGTCATGCTCGCCCACTGCGCTTCACTCGGCGCGCGCGGAGCCTCGGGCTCGAACTCGTAGCGAGACACGGTCATGGCCTCCGAAGCTTACCTCCGGAGGAGCCCAGGCGAAAGCGGCGCACGCCGCGTCGCGGCCGCCACGCGCAGCGTGCGACACCAAGGGCGGCAGGTACCGCAATCGTGCGGCACCTAGGGCCTCAACCGCCCTACCTGCCAGCCGCGGCCGCCACTTGGCGCTGTTGCTGCTGGAGGTACTGCGCGACGGCGCGGGAGCGCTCGATGGCGAACTGCTTCACCTCGCGGTTGGGGGAGCCGGCGAGCGCGTTGAGGAGCTTCGTCACCTTATCGATTTGGCGGCTCTGGAACAGCGCCTCGAAGTAGTTGTTCGCGAGCCGCACGTCGCGCGCCATCTGCGCCTCGTGAGGCTGCAGCATCTCGATCACCTTGTTCAGGTCGCCGCGCTGACCATGCAGCGCGGAGAGGCACACCAGCGCGAGCGGGTCGTTCGGGTTGCGCTCCACGGCCTTCTCCGCCCAGCGCAGCGCTTCGTCGCGCTTCTCCTCGTCGTTCGCGTAGAAGCCCTGGATGGCGATGAACGGCGCCGCGCTCGCCTTGTTCGGCTCCTTGTCCGCCAGCTCGCTCACAGCCTTCACCGCGGCCGCTTCGTCCGCGCCCTCACGCACCTGGGTGAAGAGGTAAGCCCAAGCGTCCACGCACTTCGGGTCGATCTCGATGGCGCGCTCGATCAGCGCGCGCTCCTCCGCGGCGTCTCCCTTGCCCTTGGCCACCTTGGCGAGGTGCAGCGTGGGGAACGGGTTGTCCTTCAGCAGGTTCTGCGCGCCCTTGAGCGTGGACTCCGCCTTGTCCCACTTCTCCTGCTGCAGCTGGGTCACGCCCAGGCCGAGCCAGTCTTCACCCACCAAGCCACCCGCGGCCACCACCTTGGCGAGCACCTTCTCCGCCTGCTCGATGCGGCCGTACTTCACCAGCTCCTGGGCGTAGATGCGACCACGGTTGAGGTCTTCCTTGTTCTCTTTCCAGTTGCGATCCAACCCATCGAGTAAGTCATCCAGACCAATGGCGATGGGGCGGCCCTCCTGATCCATCACCTGCACCGCGGGCCCGTTGAACCCGAGCAGCTTCCACATCTGCTCCTGCGTCACCGCCACGGGGCCCTTCTCGAGCGCCGCCTTCAGCTCATCGCTCGGCTGGTTGAGCGGCATCACCACCAGCGCGTTCGCGGGCACCCCGCCGGGGAAGGCGCCGACCGGCGCGACGATGGCGGCGCCACCCGAGAGCTGAAGATTGGCTTGAACGCCCTGGGGCGGGTTCGACTGGGTCATGGCTTCCTTGGTTGACTGTGTGGGCGGGCGGGTTTGAAGCCCGCCCCTACTAGGGGTTGAAACCGGCGCCTAGTGGCGGTCAGGTGGGTGACGGGCGGGCGGTTGAACCCGCGCCTAGCAGGCGCAGGTGGGATCCGCGTGGTGAGGACGATGCATCCCCGCCGCTTGGGGCGCGGAAGCTAGCAGCGCGGTTCAGCCCCCGCAATACGCCGAGCCGGGCGCACCGGGGCGCCTTGCCAAACCCCAAAACCCTGCTGAAAACGCCGCTCTAGAGAGCCTACATCGTCTCCCGTGCGTGCCAGGGCTGGCGCCTCAGACTATAAGATCACGTTCCAATGACTATCGCCACGGGCATCGTTGCCGTCTTGGGGATCGCGCTGCTCATGGTGGTCCACGAGGGCGGGCACCACTTGGTGGCGCGGGCCTTCGGGATGAAGGTGCTGAAGTTCAGCATCGGGATGGGGCCGCCCATCTGGCGCCACCAGCCGAAGGACAGTGACACTGTCTACCAGGTCGCGCTGATCCCCTTCATGGCCTACGTGCAGATCCACGGGATGAACCCGCTGGAGGAGGTCGACCCGGACGATAAGGAGAGCTACGCGAACGCGAGCCTCATCGCGCGCATCAGCGCCATCTTCGCGGGGCCGCTCGCCAACTACCTGTTCGCGTCGGTCTTGTTCTTCGGCGCGCTCGTCATCGGCGGTCAGCAGACACCCAGCCTGACCGTCGCCGAGGTGAGCAAGGAGAGCCCCGCGCTCGCGGCGGGTATTCAAGCGGGGGATCGGATCGTGCGCATCGAGGGCGCTCAGCTGAACGGATGGGACGACTTGGTGACGCGGGTGCAAGCCAGCCCCGATCGCGAGATCGAGGTGGTGGTGATGCGCGAAGGCGCCGAGCGCAGCATCCGCGTCACGCCCAAGAAGAACCCCGCGGGCAAAGGCCTCATCGGCGTGAGCCCCACCTTCGAGCGCAGCGACATCGCGCTGGGGGAGGCCACGGAGCGCGCGCTCATCCTGCCCGCCAAGATGGTGGTGGAGATGCTGAAGGGGATCGGCCGCATCATCACCGGCAAGGAGAAGGCGGAGCTCGGCGGGCCGATCCGCATCTTCGAGGAGAGCAGCAAGGCCGCCAAGGCCGGCGCCGATCAGTACCTGGGCTTGCTCGGTGTGCTCAGCACCTGGCTCGCCGTGTTCAACCTCCTGCCCATCCCCGCGCTGGACGGTGGGCGCCTGATGTTCCTCGGTTACGAGGCGATCACGCGGCGCCGCGCCAACGCCAAGGTGGAGGCCACGGTGCACTTGGTCGGCTTCGCGCTGCTCTTCATGCTGCTCTTGGTGGTCAGCGTGGGTGACGTCGGCCGGTTCTTCGACTGAGCTCGCGAGCTAGCGCCGTGGTTGGATTTCCGCAGGGATTTTATTCGGCTCGCGGCGTGAGGCTGCTGAGCAGAGCCGCGCGCGCCGCCAGCCGAGATGAGGCGAGCGCCGCGCGTGAGCTAGTCAGGAGGCCTTAGCGTGGAGCGCCTCGCCTTCCATGGCCTGGGGCTCCACTCGGGGGAGCCGTGCAGCCTCGCGCTCGATCGCGATCATGGCCCGGTGCGGCTCCGAGTGGGGAAGCGGAGCGTGGAGCTGGCTCAGCTCACTGTTTTCCGCACGGATTTAGGCGTGCAGGTGGGCGTGGAGCCGGAGGGTGAGCTGCCGGGGTTCCGGGTGGATTTGGTGGAGCACCTGTTCGGGGCGCTGGCGGGCCTCCAGGTGGATGGCCAGCTCGAGATTCGGGTCACGGGCCCGGAGCTCCCGCTGCTCGATGGCGGCGCGCTCGAGCTGAGCCAGGCGCTGCTCGCCCTGGAGCTACCCGCGAGCCCTCCGCGGCTCCGGGTGCTGCGCGCGGGGGAGCTACACCTGGGGACGTCGCGTTATGTTTTGACGCCCGCCGAGCGAGTCAGTGTGACTGTCCAAGTGGATTTTCGGGGGGTTGGCGAGCAATGCGCGAGTTGGGACGGTACCCGCGGCAGCTTCTTGACTGACATCGCGCCCGCGCGCACCTTCGGCTACCGCGCGGACCACGCCGCGCTCAGTGAACGCGGCCGGGCGCGCCACGTGGACAAGCGGAGCGTGATGGTGCTCACCGAGGCAGGCGAGGTGGAGCCGCCGGGGCGCCCCATGGGCCAAGACGAGCTCGCGCGGCACAAGCTGCTCGATCTGCTCGGTGACCTGTACCTCGGCGGCGGCGCCCCCCTCGGCAGCATCCGCGCGGAGCACCCGGGTCACACGAGCAACCACCGCTTTCTCCGGGCAGCCACTGAAGCCGGCCTGATCGGCCAAGTGAGCTAGCTGCGCGCGCTGGGCGTCGATCCGGATGCGCACGACTGACGCGAGCCGCGCTACTTGCGCGGGTCAACGACGAACGCTTCGAATCGGCAACGTCACCTCAGCTGACGAGCAGCTCTAACAAGGGCGGTACGCTGACGAGCAGCTCTTGCGCTAGGTGCGGCTCCCCGATGAGCACCAGGGCGCCTCCGGGGCCTGCGTGCACCGCGCTGGGCGCGGGCTCACGGCTGATGATCTGCGTGGGTAACACGAACTCACCTGGGAGCAGCTCACCGCTGCCCTCCACCAAGAGCCGCCCAGCGCCCACGATCATCAGCCCAGGCACCGCGGCGCCGGCTTGCACCAGCGCCTCATCCGCGAGCAAGAGCCGCACCTGCATCCGCTCGGTGACCTGGTGGCGCAGCTCGGGATCGAGGCGCTCACCCAGCAGCCCCATCGCCACCCCCGCGAGCGCCTGCAGCCTATCCGCCACCTGCTTCAGCTCGTCGGCCACCCAAGGGCAGTCCGCCGTGGCGCGCTCGAGGGCGCCACGCCGCCACACCGCGACCGTGGCACCCGCGTCACCGGCCACCACCCGCAGCGCCACGCCATCGGCGAGCGACCCACCGGTGAACACCACCTCCCCCACGCCCGCGCTGGCCGCAATCAGATCGTCGACGGCGGGCATCACGTGGACCACCCCGGCGGTGATCAGCGCGACCTCGAACTGACCCACCTCCTCCTCCGCCTCCAGCTCGATCAGCGAAGCCTCCTGCGCCAACTCGAGCTGCGCCTCCTCCGGGAGATCTTCCAGGCCGCGCACCTCCATCAGGTCGATGCCACCGACGACGGGCGCGCTCGGCGCTTCCGGAGCCGTCTCCTGAGCAAGCGCCTCCTGAGCGGGCGCTTCCGGAGCCGCCCCCTGAACAGACGCCTCCTGAGCCTCCCGCGGCGCGGCCTCGTGAGCGGCTTCCTCCGGAGCCACTTCGGAGGAGGCTCCCAGCGACTTCACTGCGGAGGAAGCCTCGGCCGGTCGAGCCGGCGCGCTCACGGGTGGCTTCTCACTCGGCTCTTCCAAGGAGATCTCGAGCGGGGCCAGCGCAGCGGGCGGCGCCTCGATGAGCGCCACGTCGAGGGGCTCGATCGGGCGCAGACCGTCAGGATCCGTGTCGAAGCGCGCGCCAGGATCCGGCTCGGCCAGCAGCTCGTCGATCGACGCGTCGCGCCCCGCCCACTTGAGCGCCGCATCGGCGGCGGCGGTCCCGCCGGTGAGCAGATCGTCAGCCAGCTCCACCGAGGTGTCCCGCACCTCGAGCTCATCGGCCACCGTGATCACGCTGGGGAGCAACACGGCAGGGAGGCTGTCCGACACCGGTGCTTCTTCCTCCTCGACCACCACCTCTCGCGGAGCGACCTCGGGCGCGTCGCTCGCGTCGAGGCTCGAGAGCGGCGCGAGCTCCTCCTCCGAGATCGGCGCGGGCGCCTCCGCCTCCGCCAAGCGGAGCTCACTCTCCGCCGCGAGCACCAGCGGCGGGGGAGCGCTGTTGCCCGTATCTGGCTCGCGCTCGGGGAACAGGCTCCCTGACGTCTCGTCCTCCGCCGGCAGGCGCTCCGGAGCCTGGCTCGGCGCCTTCGCGTCGCCTTGCCAAACCCCCAAACCCTCGTGAGCCGCTGGCGGCAGCTCGACAGCCGCCGTGACGAGGCGCTCAGGCTCTAGCTGGATACGATCCGCCGCGCCCCTCCCCAAGGATGAACCAGCGCCATCGACAGGGAGGCTGTCAACGACGCTCTCCGCGACCAGGCTGACAGGGAGGCTGTCAACGGCGCTCTCCGCAACCAGGCTGACAGGGAGGCTGTCAACGGCGCTCTCCGCGACCAGGCTCTCCGGTGCTGGCTGGGCGCGCTCCGCGGACGCGCTCTCCAGCGTCGTTGGCTCTTCCTCCGGGAACAGGGGCGCTCCGAGCGGCGCGCCTACGAGGCCCTCGGGCTCCAGGCTGTCCGGAGCGACGCTCTCGGGCGCGATGCTCTCAGGGGCCAAGCTCTCCGGGCTTTCGTCAGCATCACTGACCGATCGGCGCGGCGGGGGCGGCGGTGCCCGCAAGGGACGCGGGGGTGGCTTGGCTGGCGCGGGCGGCTTGGCCGGCGGGGGCTTCGCGGGCTTGGCGGCGACGCCATCCTGCTGTGACTGCAGGGTGACGGCGAGCTCCGGCGGCGGACGCCGCGGGGCGACGGCGGGCTCCTCCACCACCACCTCGATGTCATCCACCTCACCTGGGTCCAGCTGGGACAGCCGCGGCGCGGAGGTCACCACATCGGGATCCGACTCCCGGCTCTCCTCCTCGGCCAGCCGCGCGCTGATCTGCTGCACCGCCTCGTCGATCTGCGTCGCGCGCTCCGCCGCGCCGATGCCCTTCGCGAACGCGCCGGCCCGCTCCAGCCACACCACAGCGTCCGCGTAGGCGCCACGGCCCCACTGCACCTGCGCCGTCTGCAGCGCCCAGGCGACGTCATCGTCGTCGTCAGGGCGAGCCGTAGGCACCTCGAACGGCAGCGCGGCTCCTGTCATCGCCCCTTACCCATTCGCGCGCATCATACGTGCTTCCACCGCGCCCCGGGACAGCTAATGCGCCGAGATCAAGATCTCGCGGTCCTTTGAGCCGTTCGGCGGGCCGACAATGCCCTGCTTTTCCATCTGCTCCACGATCTTCGCGGCGCGATTGTAGCCGATCGTCATCTTCCGCTGGAGCCACGAGGTGGAGCAGCGCTGGGTCTCCGCCACGATGCGGACGGCCTCGTCATACTTCGAGTCGAGGGGCTCCCCCGCGCCGCCATCCTCGCTCTCCTCCTCGGCGCACTTCAAGATCTCGTCCTGGTACGCGGGCTCACCTTGGGCGCGGCAGTGGCTCGCGATGGCGTCCACCTCCTCCTCGCTGATGAACGGACACTGGACCCGGCGCGTGTCGTTGGCGCCGTTCATCTTCACCAGCATGTCGCCCCTGCCGAGCAGCACCTCGGCGCCCATCTCATCCAAGATCGTCCGGCTGTCTACCTTCTGCGCCACGCGGAACGCGATGCGCGTGGGGAAGTTCGCCTTGATCATCCCGGTGATGACGTCCACGCTCGGGCGCTGCGTCGCCAGCACCACGTGCATGCCCGCCGCGCGCGCCTTCTGCGCCAACCGCGCCACCGCCGCCTCCACGTCCTTACCCTGCTGCATCATCAGGTCGGCGAACTCATCGATCACGATCACGATGAAGGGCAGCCGATCGGGCAGCGGCGCGCCATCACCACCCTCCTTCGCCGCCGCGATCTCCACCTCATCGCCCTCGGGCGTGACGGCGGTCACCTTCTCCGCCTGGGGCGGCGCGATCTCCCCGCTCTGCACCCTGTCCACGTAGCGGTTGTAGGTGGAGATGTTCTTGGTGCCCGCGCTCGCGAACAGCTGGTAGCGACGCTCCATCTCGTCCACCGCCCACTTGAGCGCGGTGGCCGCCTGCTTCATGTCCGTCACCACCGGGAGCAGCAGGTGAGGGATGCGATCGAACGGCGCCAGCTCGACCACCTTCGGGTCGATCATCAGCATCCGCAGCTCGCTCGGCGAGCGATGGTAAAGCAAGCTGCTCAACATCACGTTGAGCCCCACGCTCTTACCGGCGCCGGTCGCGCCCGCCACGATCACGTGCGGCATGCTCGCGAGGTCGGCGTAGTAAGGAGTACCGACGATATCGCGACCCAGCACCACGGGCAGCGGCGCCTTCTCCGCGAGCTTCGCGAAGCGCTTGTCCTCGATCAGCTCACGCAGGTTGACCGGGACGCGCTCGTCGTTCGGCAGCTCGAAACCGATGCGGCTCTTGCCCGGGATGGGCGCGATGATGCGCACCTTGCGCGACAGCCCCAGCGCCAGGTCGTCGCTCAGCCCCGCCACCTTGCTCACCTTGGTGCCCGCCTGCGGCGCCAGCTCGTAAGTGGTCACCGTCGGCCCCGGGTGGATCTCCTCCACCTTACCGGTGACGCCGTAGTCCGCCAGCGTGCGCTCCAGGCACTCCGCCAGCTTGATCACGCGATCTTTATCGACGTCCTTCACCTCGTCCGTCGGGGGCGCGAGCAGCTCGGTGCTGGGCAGCTCGTAGGCCCCGGCGCGCCGCTTGGCGATCCGACGCTCCCGCACCACCTGCTGAGCGGGCTTGGTGTCGACGATGGTGGGCTCGGCCGATGCTTTGGCAGCACCAGACGCCGCCGGGCTGGCCTCGGCCAAATCGAGCTCGTCTGACGAATCCTCAGCTGAAGCACGCTTGGCTGACGAGCTCTTGGAGCCCTTGGACGCGCCCGAGGTGCCCTTGGCGCTGCTGCCCGTTTCGGGGTTGGGGGTTGGTGTCAGCCGGGGCGCCGCTTCGGCGTCGCTCAAGTCGCTCACCGACGCTGCTTGGCTCGGCGGGTGCTCTTCCGCGCGCTCACGAGCCTCCGAGCGCCCCGCTCCACGCGCCGCCCGACGACCTCGCGACGTCTCATCCGTGTCACTGACGAAGTCCCCCGCGTCCGCTTGCAGCAGCACCGCCTCGGCGAGCGTCGGCGTGGGGCTCGGCGCGCTGCTCACGAGCGCACCCTCCCGAGAAGCGCCGTCCGGCGCCGCGCGCTCGGACGCGGGCGCCGCCAACAAGGGCTCGTCCAACAGCGCGAGCTCGGCGCGCGAGCGCATGTTGCTCCTGAGCTGCTCGCTCAGCGCCAGGGGCGGTGCGCCGGTGTCGTCGAGCGGCGCCCAGTCCGCGTCGTCCTCCGCCAGGTGCGCGAGGATCGCCTCGTCGCTCGGCTTGGTCGTCACCTGCGGCGCGCGCTCTGCCTGCGCCGCGCGGCGCTCGCGGTACACCACCCGCGCCTCACGCCAGGAGTCCCCCAGCCGCGCGCCGACCAGCTTGGCTTTTTCCCCAAGGAAACGCAGCAGGGCGAGCGCCTTGTAGCAGAGCTGGATGAACGAGAAGCTGCTGCGCCCGATCAGGATGAGCCCCACCACGGTGAGCCCCACCAAGAGCGAGCCCACGGTGGAGAACATGGCGCGCATCAGCTCCCCGAACAAAAGCCCCACGTTGCCCCCCGAAGGGGAGCGCCCGAAGGCGAGCAGCTCCGGCGCCATGACCTGCACCAACGCCGACAGCACGATGGCCACCACCAGGTCGCCCGCGAGGCGGAGCGCCGTCGCCTGATTCGCGCGCTTGGTGAAGAGCGGCGCGCTGAGGAGCGCGAGCTCCACCGGGACCAACCAGGCCACGAGCCCGAAGGCACGCACCAAGACGCCCGCCACGGCCGCGCCCACCGGCCCCACCCAGTCGGGCCCGGTCATCGAGGGGTCGCTGGGGTCCACCCGCAAGCTCGCCAACGCGAGGCACAGGAACACGGCGAGCGCGAACAGCATCAGCGCGCCCGCCTCACGCCCCTTCCGGAGCCCGCTCACGCTGGGGGCCGGCTCGGAGCTGGGCTCGCCGGAGCTGGGCTCGGGGCCTGCTACTGCACGCTTCGGGGAGAACAAGCGACCACTCATGCGACCTACACCTACATTAGATCACATTTACACACATTGAAAGTCCCTGCACGCGCTGCCCGTGAGCCCACCCGTGCCTCAGAGCCAGCAGGAGGCGCGGGGCGCCTGGCGCTGGACCGCCCCCGATCAGAGCACGAGGGATGGTGAACGGACGAACAACTGGGGACCACGAGCAGCGCGTCACGACCCTGAAGGCGGTTCCCCATGACCGCCCGCAGGAGCCGCGGCCTCACGGCCGTGTGCTGCAACTTGAGCCGCTGGCTTGAGTCACTGCCTGCGAGGGCGCTAGGCTTCCCTCCCCGCCGCCAGGGCGGGACGCGCGAGCGCCCTCAAGGAAGCCGCTCGGGCGTGCTCACCGTCGGCGAAGGCCGCTTGGGGCTCGGGCGACCCTGCACTCGCTCCTACGGAATCAGGACACCTTCCTCGTGGGGATTCAATGAACTGGCGCCAACACATGCGGCACGCGGCCGCGAAGACCACGCTCGCAGCCGTGTTCTGCTCCACCCTCGCCCTCCAGGCTGGGTGCAGCACCACCACGGAAGACATCCACCGTTGGGGGTACACCAAGCAGGGGCCGACCAAGCTCGTGGCGGTCCTCACCCACGACAAGTATTCGACGGAGCTGCGCACCGAAGCGGCGATGACGCTGATCGGGATGAAGCCGCGCGGCGGCCGCCCGGTGGGCATCACCTGCAGTGAGGCGGATTGCCGAGGGGCGATCGAGGCGCTCGCCAGCCTCAACGCCGAACAGCGCGCGCCCATCATGCAGCAGCTCATCCCGCGGCTGATCGCGGAGATGGCGAAACCGCCATCGCAGGTCGCGCCGGACCAGCCGGCGCTCGACACCACCTACCCGTTCAAAGACGGCGCCTACGCGCTGCTCACCTACGCCGATCAAGATTTGATCGGCGACGAGAAGCTCAAGCAAGACGTGCGCGCCGCGCTCACCGCCTGGGTGATGGCCGACTTCGCCAGTCGCTTCGACAACACCACCCAACTCTCGAGCATGCAACAGGTGCTGCGCACCCTCGGCGCGCCCGGTGTCCGCGGCTTGCCGTCGCTGCTCGTGCCGGGCGGTCGACGGATCAAGGAGACGGCCGAGCTGATCGCCGAGCTCGGCGACGCGGAGACCAAGCTGGCCGCCAGCCGCGCCCTGGTGAAGATCGCCGAGGACGTCGAGAGCGAGAGCTGGCGCGCTCAGAAGCGGCCGCAGGTGGAGGCGATCAACAAGTCTCAGGGGCTCACCGGGCTGACCGAGGCGCAGGTCGCCGGGCAGGTCGCGGTCTTCCAAGAGGAGGAGCTGATCCGCACCATCCAGTCGATGAAGCAGGTGGGGCAGAAGCCCATCGTCGACTACCTGCTCGCCTACGCGGCGCGCGAAGATCCGAACGGTGAGCTGACCACTCGGCGCGCCCACGCGCTCGCCTCGCTCCAGGGCAACCTCGACAAGAGCGACCCGGCGCAAATCGAGGTGGTGTTGAAGCTGGCCGAGGCGCCCACCACGCCGGACGCCATCCGCACGGTCGCCATCCAGCGCATCTCGGAGATGCCGCGCAAGCTGGTCATCGATCGCTTGTACGCGATGTTCAAGCACGACAACTGGAAGGTGCGGTGGCTCGCCGCGGACCTCGTGCTGCGGATGAGTGATCAGAGCCAGCTGGACGAGTTCATGACCCAGCTGAGCCGGTCCGACCGCGGGATGTCGTTGTCCGAGCCCGTCGTCTACGGCCTCAGGATCGGCGAGCTGAAGGGCAGCGAGAAGCCGGAGGTCCTCGCGGACAAGTACAGCGCCTCGAGCTACGCGGCCTCGGTGCGGCTCTCCGCGCTCAGCTACTACTCGAAGTACGGCACCAAGGAGCAGCTCGCCCGCGTGGCGCCCTATGAGAGCGACGGCGCGCGGGTGCCGCGGTGCACCGCGGACGACTGCGAGTGGGTGTGTGAGGTGAAGGTCGGAGACCAAGCCGAGGCCAAGGAGATCGCCACGGTCGGGGACTTCGTGCGCCACTGCGTGAAGCCGGCGATGGAAGCGCGCACGGAGGCCGACAAGGCCAAGGAAGCGGCCGAGAAGAAGGCCCAAGAAGCGAAGGACGCGCCTCCGGGTGGGTCGGGCGAAGACGCAAAATAATCAGCAATTTAGCGGCGGAATTGGCTAAACTCCCGCCGGCTCTGCGCGCGGCGATCGCGACCGCGCCGCTACCCTCAGGCTTGAGGTGTCCAGGATGACAGACCAGAACAAGAAGACGTTGCGCTCGTTTCAGTGTCGTGACGCCCTGTGGGCTCGCTTCGAGCAGATGGCTCAGGAGCTCGAGTGCTCGGTGGACTACCTGCTCAACGACGCGATGAAGCAGTACGTGCGTCAGCGCGGCTACGCTCAGAGCCAAGCGGGCGGTCCAGTGAGCCCCGCGCCCGCGCCGCGGAGCTCCAAAGCTCCCCCGCCCCCGCCGCCACCCGGCAGGGCCAGCGCGCCGCCCCCGGCGCCGCCTTCACGGCGCGCGCCCCCGCCGCCCCCACCAGGGACACCGCCGCCGCTCGCCGCGCCGCCTCCCCTGGCTCCGCCCGCGCCGCCCGCCGCACCGCCTCCCTTGGCGCCGCTCGCCCATGCCCGCGCCGCCTGGTGGTAGCCGCGTGCCACCGCCCCCGCCGCCCGTCAGCGCGCGGGTCGCCCCCCCGCCGCCGCCCCCCGTGGCGCGTTCAGTGCCCCCAGCGCCCCCGCTCGCTCCCCCCGCAGCGCGCCCGGCCCCCCCGGGGCCGCCAGGTTACGCCGCGGCGCCCGCGCCCACCCTGTTCGTGGAGTACGAGGGCACGCGCTACCCAGTGACGAAGGAGCGCTTCATCATCGGGCGCGGCAAGCAGTCCAGCGACCTGACCATCAAGGATCCGAACGTGTCGCGCCAGCACGCGATGGTCGAGTTCTTGAACGGCCAGTTCTACATGGTGGACATGGGCTCCACCAACGGCATCGAGCACCAAGGGCAGCGGGTGCAGCGCAAGGTGATCAACGAGGGTGACTACTTCAAGGTGTGCGACCACGAGATGCGCTTCACCTTCCACGGCTAGTCAAGCGCCCTGATGAGAAGCCAAGCGCCTGGTAGTCAAGCGCCCTGATGCAACGACGCGGCGTGGCCACTGAGGCCACGCCGCGTCGGTTTTTGTTGTACCTACCTACTGTGGGGTGCGGAACTCGCCGGAGGCCAGCGCGGCGATCTCTTGCTCGATCCAGCGCGCCACCTCGGGGTGCGGGATCAGCCCTCGCTGGTTGGCGACGTACTCGAGTCCCTTCAGCACCTTCGCGTAGGGGCCGAAGCCCTGCACCCGGAAGGGGATCACGATGGCGGTGCCGCCCTCGTCTGCGGCGCGCTGCACGAACGCGCGGACGCGCTCCTCGGCGGCGACGCGCTTGTCTGGCCAGTCCTCACGCAGCGTCTCGGCTCGAACGCGGCGGAACGGCGCGCGGGTGCGCACGGTGGCGGCGCGCTGCTCCAGCGCCGCGAGCCAACGCTCGTTCTCGGCGTCATCCCCAGGGCCGTGCGCCAAGATGAGGACGTCCTCACGCTCGGGGGCCTTGCTGAGGGCCAAGGCACGGTCAGCCAGGATGGCGCCGGTCTGCTCGGAGTCGATGAGGCCGTGGGTCGAGAGCGCGAACGAGGACTTGGTTTCTACACGGAAAAATTCCATGGAGTGCCCGCCGTGACCACCACCGTGCGCACCGTGACCACCACCGGGTGCGCCGTGACCGCCACCGTGCCCTGCGTGCCCACCGGTGTGCTCGCCGATCCCACCGTGGGTGCCGTCCTTGGCGTGCCCACCCTCGTCGTCGTCGTCGTCCGCAGGAGGGCTCCCGTGCCCGCCCGCCATGTAGGCCGCGAGCACCGGGTGCATGACGTGCCCCGCGTGCTCTGGACCAGGCGCGCCGGGGCGGAGCCCGAAGATCTGCTCGGTCGCGTCGAGGAAGCTCTCCCCGCTGACGAACAGGCGCACCACCCCGATGCGGCGGACGCCCCGCGCCTCGAGCCTACGGATCGCCTCCTGCAAGCTCTTGGCGTCCGCCATCCCGAAGGCGACCTCCAGCACGTGCTTCTCTTGCAGCGGCCTGACCGCCTCGAGCACCGCGGCGTCCCACTCCGGGTTGCCGCCGTGAGCCATCAAGATCACCCCGAAGTCGTTCGATGAGCTGCCTTCTGGGGTGGGCGCAACGGGCGCGGGGGTGGCGGCAGGGCCACAAGCCGCCACCAGGAGCGCAAGGAACGAGAAGCATGCGAGGAACTCCCTGAGCCGATTCATACCCGAGCCCTACTGAAATCGATTATCAAGTTCAAATGATGGGGTGTCGCAGGGCGATGTGTCGCAGGGCCAGTTCGCTCTGTGAGCACGCGCTCAGCTCAGCGATGGACGCAAACCGCGTGATGAGCCCGCTTGAGCCAGGAGTCCTGACGGAAGTCGCTGGGGCGCGAGCGGAGCAAACCGTGGTGCGGCGACACCCTGCTGGGACGATGAGCGAAGCAAACTGTGAGCACGGCGAACGGGCGCGCTACGCTACCGGTGTGCGCTCGCGCTTCGCTTCGTTCGGCGCCTCAGCCCTCGCTTCGTTGCGCGTCAGGGCGCTCGCTTCGTTCGGCGCCAAGGCGGTGCCGCTCGCTGCGCTGACGCTGCTGAGCGGCGCGGCGGCGGCCGCGCCGCTCTGGCAGCAGGGCGCGCGGCTGCCCGATCAGGTGCGGAGCGTGCAAATCTTGCGCGAGGGTGAGCCAATGTGGACCGCGCCCGATCGCCGCGCCCCGCGGCGCGGCACGGCGCGGCTCGGCGCGCACCTGCCGGTGTACAGCACCCGGAGCGGCCCGGGCTGCGCCGGCAAGTGGATCAACGTGGGGCCCATGGCCTGGCTGTGCGAGCTGGACGTCGCGCTCTCCGCCGCGCCGCCGCTCACCGAAGAGCCCCCGCGCGTCACCGCCTCGGGGCTCCCCTTCGACTACTTCTTCGCCGGCGCCGACGGCGCCTTCGGCTACGGCCGGCTATCGCAAGCCGATCTCGGCGCGCCGAGCGCGCAGTACGAACCGGGGATGTCGGTCGCCCTGGTGCGCACCCAGACCAACGCCTTGGGCGAGCTCTTCGGGCTCACCACCAAGGGCTTCTGGTTCCCGATGCGCGAGCTCAACCCCGCGCGGCCCTTGGGCTTCGGCGCCGAGGAGCTAAACGGTGAGCTCGACGTACTGTGGGTGTACCAGCGCACGGCGTCGCTCCACGACAAGCCAGAGGGGCGCCGCACGGGGACGCTCAGTCAGTTCGAGAGCGCGCGCTACACCGAGGTGGTGGTGCGCTCGAAGCGGCGCTGGTTCAAGACGCCGCACGGCTGGGTCTCCGAGCGCGAGGTGCGCGCGCCGACGCCCAGTGAGCCCCCGGAGGAGGCGCGCCCCGACGAGCGCTGGATCGACGTGGAGCTGGAGCAACAAGTCATCACAGCTTACCAAGGTCGGGTGCCGGTGTTCAGCGCGCTCGCGTCCACCGGGCGCGGCCGCGGTAAGAGCGAGATGGCGACGCCCGTCGGGGTGCACCGGGTGTGGGTGAAGCTCCGCACCGGCGACATGGACAACCTCGAGAACGAGTACGCGGGGCGCTACTACGCCATCGAGGAGGTGCCGTGGGTGCTCTACTTCAAGCGCGGCTACGGCCTCCACGGCACCTTCTGGCACCGCCGCTTCGGGAACAAGCAGAGCCACGGCTGCGTCAACCTCACGCCGCGCGCCGCCGAGCGGCTCTACCACTGGTCGAGCCCCAAGCTGCCCGCTGGGTGGACAGCTGCCCTACCCACAGCGTACGAACCGGGCACCCTGGTGCGCGTGCGCTGACGCCCGGCGTGGGGCCAAGACGGCGCGCTGGGGCGTGGCCCCCGCGGAGCGATCCAACCCCCTAAAAAAGAAGCCCCTCCATGGGCGCAGCGCCCCGGGTCCGCGCGGGCCCGGGCTGAGCGTCGCCGCCGTTCACGCCCAAGGCTTGGTTCCGTGCTTCGGCGTGTGGGCGGCCACGGGGGGCCGCCCCTACGAGCAGCGGCCACGGAAGGCTGCCCGTACGAGCAGCAGCCACGGGGAGCCGCCCCTGCGGGCCAGCGGTCACGGTACCGCCCTACGCGCCGGCGACTTTCCATCAGTGAACCGCGCGCCTACACTAGGCGCCATGGATTTGGACATCGGGCGAGACACCCTCATCGCGCTGGCCGCGGTGGTCTGGGCAGACGGTGAGATGGCTCCAGAAGAGGCCAACGGGCTGCGGAGCGCCGCGGCTCAGCTCGGCCTGCCGCAGGCGGACCTCGGCGCCGTGGAGGCGGCCATCACCCAGCGCGTGACGCTGGACCACGTCGAGACGATCCGCATGAACCGCCTGACGCGGCTGTTCACGTTCGCCGCCGCGGGGTGGCTGGTGCAGCTGAAGGGTCACGTGGACGCCAAGGAGACCGAGGCGCTGAAGCTGCTGGGGGATCGCCTGGGGCTGAGTGACGTCGCGCGCGAACGCGCGAGCCGCGCGGCCTCCGTCATCGAGCGGCGTGACACGGGCTTCGATCTCGTGGCGCTGCGCTCGCGGCTCTCCACCAGCCTGAGCCAGGTGGGGCTCGAGTAGCCGGTGGTCTCGCTGCTCAGCGCCGCGCGAGATCTCGCGCGGGTGCATGACATCGCGCGCGTGCTGGTGCGGCATGGCTTCGGCGAAGTCGTGCACCGCACCGGCATCGGGCGGCGCAAGCCCAAGGCCAAAGAGACCCAGGGCGCGAGCGCAAAGGTCAAAGAACCTGACGGTGAGCTCGATCTCGATCTGGAGCTCACCGATGAAGACCGGCGCTCCCAGGCGGAGGCCAAGTCGATGTCCTCGGCGGTGCGCGCGCGCCGTGTGCTGGAGGACTTGGGCCCTTCGTTCGTGAAGCTGGGGCAGATCATCTCCACCCGCACCGACGTGCTCCCACAGGAGCTGGTCCGCGAGCTGAAGAAGCTGCAAGACTCGGTGCCGCCCGTCCCCTTCAGCGAGATCCAAGGCCAGATCGAGCGCTCGCTCGGCGCGCCCATCGAGGACATCTTCGAGCACTTCGATCCGGAGCCGCTCGCCGCCGCGAGCATCGCTCAGGTGCACGTCGCCACCCTGCGCACCGAGGAGGGCCTGGTGAAGGTCGCGGTGAAGGTGCAGCGCCCCGGCATCGGCGACACCGTGAAGAGCGACGTGGACATCCTCCACGCGCTGGCGGCGCTGGTGGAGCGCACCATCCCCGAGAGCAAGATCTACTCGCCCATCGGCCTCGTGCAGCAGTTCGATCGCGCCATCACCGCCGAGCTCGACTTCGGCACCGAGGCGGACAACGCCGCGCGCTTCGCCGAGCACTTCGAGGGGTATAGTCAGGTCCGCTTCCCTAAGGTGTACCGCCAGGCGTCGAGCAAGCAGGTGCTCACGCTGGAGTTCCTGGACGGCAAGAAGATCTACGACGCGATCGCCGAGGGCTACGACGGTAAGAAGCTCGCGCGCGTCGCGGTGGACATCGTCGTCAAGCAGATCTTCGAGGACGGCTTTTTCCACGCGGATCCACACCCCGGCAACGTGCTGGTGATGGGCACGCCGGAGCGCCCCGTGTTCGCCATGATCGACCTCGGCATGGTGGGGCGCCTCTCACCGCGCATGCGCGACCTCACGGTGGACCTGATGGTGGCCGCCGTGCGCAAAGACTACGAGGGCATCGCCGACGCGCTCTACGCCATCGGCACCAAGACCAAGAAGGTCGACATGAACGCCTACCGGGCGGAGGTGTCGCTGCTCGCGGAGAAGTACCTCGACAAGCAGCTGAAGGACATCGAGATCTCGGAGCTCATCCGCGACCTGGTGCAGGGCGCCACCAAGTACGGTTTGGAGATCCCACCTGACTTCATGCTGGTGGGTAAGGCGCTGATGACCATCGAGGGCGTGGGCAAGGAGATCGACCCGGAGCTCGACGTCTTCACCGAGGTGCGCCCGCTGTTCCTCGATATCTTACGGAAACGCTACTCGCCGGAGAAGATAGCCGGGGAGCTCCTCAGGCGCGTGGAGCGCCTGAGCGGCGCCACGTACAACGTGCCGCAGCAGCTCTCGGAGCTGCTCGACGACGTGGCGCTGGGGCGCTTGGTGGTGCGGACGGAGGCGCTCGGCGCCGCTCAGGTGACGGACCGCTTGGGTCGCCGCATCTCCTCCAGCGTGGTCGCCGCGGCGCTGATGCTCGGCGGGTGCTGGCTGGTGGCGGCGAGCCACAGCGTGCTCGGCGGGCTCCTGATGGTACTGGCGGTGCTGCTCTACCTGCTGCACCTCTCGCTGGATACCTTACGCGGCTTGCGGAAGAAGTAAGGCACCCGGTCGCAACAAACCTTCAGTCATCGAGGCTCCGTTGATTTCGACCAGGTGCCTAACCGCGTGGAAACGCGACGAGGCCACCGACCCAGCGCGCGAGCACGCCGAGTGGTGACCTCCGATGGTGCGCTGAGCCCGCGCCCGCGCGCCGACGTCGCGGCGCAGCAGGCGAGGCCCGCGGCGGTTCCCCTCAGTTGACGGGGAAGGTGATCTTGCCCTGGAGCAAGAACGCGATCAGGAAGCCGAAGAGCACCAGCGACTCGATCAGCGCGAGCCCGAGGATCATGGGCGTCTGGATCTTGGGGGCGGCGCCGGGGTTACGGCTGATGCCCTCGAGCGCGGCGGCGGCGGCGCGCGCCTGACCCAGGGTGCCACCCAGCGCGGCCAAGCCGATGGCGAGGCCGGCGGCCAGGGCGAGCAGGCCCTTGGTATCCCACTCGTTGGAGGCGGCGCTCGCCTGAGCGAAAGCGCTCGTGCTGGTGAAGGTGGCGACGGTGGCAATGGCCAGGGCCAGCTTGTTCTTGGTGGACATCGTTCAGGGTCTCCTTATGCGTCTCGAACGCGCGTGCGTGTAGTGCGTTTTGCTCGCGCTGGCCAACCGTTTTCTGGGAAAGGTGTGGCCGTTTGAATCTCGGGCGAAAGCCGCGCAGAGCGCGGGGTGAGGGGGGCTTAGTTGCAGGGCTCTTGGCTGCCTTTTGGCGCCGCGGGCGCGCCTGAGGCGCGGATGCAGCGCTCGGGACCGCGCGCTCGGTGCTCAGTGGTGCGCGTGCATGTCCTCGGTCGCGAGGCCAATGTAGATGGTGGTGAGCAAGGTGAAGACCAGCGTCTGCACCACCACCACGATGCAGCCGAGCAGCATGACGGGGATGGGCACCAGGATGGCGACCAAGCCCGCGAAGGTGGTCAGCACCAGGTGATCGACAGCCATGTTGACCATCAGGCGCACCGCCAAGGTGATGGGCCGCACACAGAGCGAGATGATCTCGATCAAGAAGAGCAGCGGCGCTAACGCCAGCGAGGGCCCCGCCAGGTGCTTGATGTAGGCGCCGCCGTTCACCATCACGCCGTAGACGTTGAACGCCACGAACACGACCAGCGCCGTGCCCAGGGTGATGCTGAGGCTGCTGGTGGGCACCGGCATGCCGGGGATCAGCGCCAGCACGTTGGAGAAGAAGACGAAGCAGGCGCTGGTCGCGATGATGGGGAAGTAGCGCTTGGCGCGGTCGGCATCCATCACGCTCTTGGCGAGGTCATAGAAGTAGCCGAGGAAGGCCTCCATGAAGGTGCGCACGGTGAGCGTCTCGTCCGGCACCACCGCCTCTTCGATCTTGGTGAGGCGCGCCCTGACGTGCATGCCGACGAGCAGCAGCAGCACCGCCACGATGATGCTCGCGGTGATCGGCTCGAAGTCGTGCCAGCCGGGCTTGCGCTGACCCACCACCGTCTCCCCCAGCAGGGTGGCGTTGTGGGTGAGGTTGCCTTTGAACTGCTCGAGCAGCAGCGTCAGCCAAGAGTTATGGCCCATCTCGCCTCAGCTTCCTTCCTTGGCGCGCGCAGGCGGTGACCTGAACTGCCCTAATACGATCCCCAGCGGCAGCGCCCCGTAGCCCACCGCGAGCGACGGCACACTGACTACCCCCAAGTGGAGCAGCAGGTACACCCCGCCGAACAGCGCCGCGAACTTGAAGAGCGCGAGCAGCGCCACGGGGCGCGACGGCGCGTCCGGATCGAGCAAACCGCGCACCAGCCGAGCCAGCGCCCAGAGGTTCCCCGCGCCGAGCAGCGCGCCGATGCCCACGCTCACCCCCACGCGCCAACCGAACCAGGCGAAGCCACCGGCGCTCGCCGCCACGCCGAGCAACGTCAGCGCCCACATCACGTGGGTGAGGCCGCCTTGGCTATCGGGGTGGGCTGTGCTGGTCATGGTAGCGTTTGCGCGCTTCGCGCTCCTTGCGCTCAATCTCTTCTGCTTCTCGCGTCGCCTGCCGTGCGGTTCGGATCAAGGCGCGGACACCCGCCGCGAGCCCGATGCAAAGCCAGAAGCCCGTCATCCAGGGCTCGGTCCCGAGCCAACCATCCAGGGCCTGGCCAACCCAAAGCCCGAAGAGGATGCTGAGGACGAACTCCAGCCCGACGGTTCCGTAATTGCCGAGGGCTTTCCAATCTTGCTGCACAACGCCTGACAGGCGGCGGTCGCTTAGCACGCCCCTCTAGCCAGGGTCAACGCACGTTTCGACGCGCACCATCGACCCTCCAATCAGCGAGCGGGGTAGCTCCCAACAGTTCAGTGTTCTGGTGAAGAGCAGCGTTCGCCTCCCCGGATTTTGGGGGTTGGTCCCGCTGCTAGCCAGCGAGCGGCGCCGCAGTCACCGGGCGCACCGCGAGCATGAGGCGCCGCGAGCGCGCGACGGCCTCACGTGAGGCTGCTTGGCACCAGGCGCGTCACACCAGCACGACCGGCTCCCAGTGGTATCCTCGAACCATGAAGCGGGTAGCCGTTCGTGCCGTGCTCCCCCTCGCTTGGGGGCTCTGGGTGATACCGAGCGTCGCGCTCGCGGAGAAGCCCCCCGCGCCCCTCGAAGATCCGCTGGTGCGCCCGATGTGGAACACCGCGCAGGCGACGCCACCTCCCGCGCCCGAGCCGGCGCTGCCTCCCCACTACTACGTGGACGCTGATGAGCCCGACGAGGCCTCGTCAGCTGCACCGACCAACACCCCGGCGTCCGATGCGGGCGCGCCCCCAGAGCCGCCCCCGCCGATGCGGGTGTACGAGCCGCCGCCCCCTTACGTCTACGAGCCACCGCCGCCGCTCAGGCCACGTCACGTGGCGCCCGAATACTCGCTGTGGGTCGGTGGTCGCATCGGCAGCTTCCATCCGTTCGGTAACGCGTGGGGTGAGTGCACCGTGGTGGAGCGGAGCGGCGTGTGCCTGAAGACCCGCGGCGTCCCTTGGAGCGACTACGCAGCCAGCGGGATGATGGGGGAGCTCGACATCGGCGCGCGCCTCGGGCGGCGCCACGTTTTGTTCTTCGGCTGGGAGCGCGCGAGCCTCGGGCCGGGCGCGCTGGAGCTCGAGGGGAGCGGCGTTTCCCAGCGCGGGGAGACGGATTTCTTCGGGGTGGGGCTGCGCTTCTCGTCGAACCCGAACAGCGTCGGCCTGCTGATCGAGATCATGGTGGGCGCGCGGCGCTTCCGCGTCGCTTGGGATGACGGCAGCGAGCTGTTGCTCGAGAACGCGCCGTTCGAGTCCCGCATCGGGATCGGCGCGGACATCCGCCTCTCCAAGCTGTTCAGCCTCACGCCGCTGATCACCCTGGGGGGTGGTCAGTTCGGAGACGTGACCTTCTACGACGCCGCGTCGGACACCCACACGGAGCCGAGCGATCTCCCCACCAGCCACGCCTGGGTGACGCTCCAAGTGGGCGCGCACTTCGACCTGTTCGGCTCGTACTAGAGAGCGCCGGAGCAACCTTCAGGTCACGGGCTCGTCCGGCGCTGGTGGCAGGGAGATCACGAAGCGCGCGCCCGAGGGCGAGCGCTGCTCCACGCGGATGGTCCCGCCGTGGGCCTCGATGATCTGCCGCGTGATGGGGAGCCCCAGGCCGGTGCCCTGACGTTTGGTGGAGAAGAACGGCTCGAAGAGCCGCGCGCGCACCTCCTCATCGATGCCCTCCCCGTCATCCTCGATGACCAACTCCACCCAGGTGGGCGTGGGCTCCTCCTGCGCCTCGATCTCCTCCTCCGCCTCCAGCGGCTCACCGCGCTGCACGCGGACCCACAGGTGGCCACCCTCGGGCAGCGCGTCGGCGGCGTTCCGCACCAGGTTGAACAGCACCTGCCGGATCTGCCCTTCGTCCAGCATCACCATCGGGAGCCCTGGCTCGCGCTCGCTCTCGAGCTCGATGCCGCTTCGTTCTAGCTCCTTACGAATGAAGCCGAGCGCCTCCGTGACCACGTCGTCCAGGCTCTCGCGCGCCAGCTCCGCCTTGCGCTGGCGCGCCACGGACAGGTACTGCTCGCTCAGCGCCGTGAGCCGCTCCACCTCCCCCCGGATGGCTCGTAAGAGCGCCTGACTCTCCTCCCCCGCGCCCACCAGCTCCTCCTCCAAGAGCTCGATGTTCAAGCCGATGGAGGAGAGCGGGTTACGGATCTCGTGGGTGACGAGCGCGGCCATCTTCCCGATCGTGGCGAGCCGCTCGCTGCTCACCAGCTGCTCGTTGGCGCGCGCGATCGCCTGCACCATGTTCTCGAAGGTCTGCGCCAGCTCGCCTATCTCGTCGCCGGAGGCGGCGACCAGGCGCGGCGTCAAGTCACCGTCGGCCACCGCCTTGGCCCGCGCCGTGACCTCGCCGAGCGGGCGCAGCACGCGCCGGGCGTAGAGCGCCGCGCCCAGCCCCACCAAGAGCGAGAAGGCCCCGAGGCCAAAAGCCAGCGCCAAGGCCACCCGCTCCCGCGCCCGCGCGGTGTCGAGCAGCGAGTCCACGTTGCGCTCGGCGCGCGTCTGCAAGTCGCTCAGCCGGCGCTTGCCCTGGCTGCCGCGCGTCACCAGGGAGTCCCGCAGGGCCTCCGCGCGCGCGGCGTCGCCGCGACCGAGGCTCTCGAACAGCTGCGCCAGCTCCTCTTTGTCGGGCGCGAGCGAGCGCTCTATCTCCGTGGCCTCCTGAGAGAGCCGCTCGCCTATTTTCCTTACGGAATCATCCTCCGACGAGGTGAAGGCCAAGGACAGCGCCTGCCTCACGCCCCCGAAGGCCTTGGGGCGCCCCACCTTCAGCGTCGTCTCGAACCACACCCGTTTGTCCACGGGGTTGCTGGCGCTGGTGATGTGGTTCAGCTGCACGTTCCAGCTGTCCTGACCGTGCACGGCGTCGCGCAAGGCCAAGGTGAGCGGCAGGTACCCGGTGCGGATCAGCTCCGCGTCGCGCGCGGCGCGCCGCTGCGCCACCACCCCCCAGCCCGTCACCAAGGTGAGCGCCACCGTAACCAGCGTGTAGGAGAGCAGCACCCGGGTGGCGACCGAGCGCCGCACCCCCGCACGGCGCTTCGCGAGCCGCGGCGCAGGCGAGGTGATCCGCGTCACTGACGATCGGCTAGCGCGCTGCTGCTCCACGTTCCCGCTCACTCGACCGAAGGGCGCCGCGAGGCGCTAGAGGACTGCGACGCGAACCGCAAGTCATTCGCTTCACTGACCCTGGGTGGGGAGAGGACGTCCAGCGGGAAGACCTTGAGCCACCAGCTCGACCAGATCGACCACCGCGGCGCCACTCGCGCGAAACCGCCTCACGCTCGAGGCGCAAGCCGTGACCACCGTGCCCCCACCGAGCCGCTCATGATCCCCGAGCCGCGCCTCGGCGATCCCGCGCGAAGCCTCCGGCATCGTGATCGGGAGCAGGCCGCCCGCTCCGGAGCAGACGGCGGCCTCACGCGCGCGACTGAACTCCAGCGGCGGCCGTCCGGTGAGGCGCGTCAAGATCGCGCGCGGCTCGTCGTACACCCCGAGCCCCCGCCCCAAACGGCAGGGGTCGTGCCAGCGCCACACGCCCGTCGCCAAGGCGGGCACCGGCGTGAGCTCCGCCAAGCGCTCGGCGACCAGCTCCACCACGGTGAGCGCACCGGCCGCACGCAGCGCGCTCGTCATGCAGCCAGGGTCGAGCACGATCACACGAAGACCTGCGGCTTCACTGAGCAGCGCGGCCTCCGCCGCGTCGGCCTCCGCTCGCATGCCCACGCCCCGCTCCACCTCACCGCCCGAGGCATGAAGTAAGCGCACCGGACCAAGCAAGCGACTCACCACCGCGATCGCGGCGCGCGCGGCGTCGAGCTCGCGCGTGAGGTACGCGGTGCCCAAGAGCAGCGCGGTGCGCGCGCCCGGGTCCACCCCCTCGCGCTCCGCCAGCGCCCGCAGCCCCGCTGCGCGACGCGCCGCGACCTCCTCGAGATCGATCCGCTCGGCGGCCTCATGACCGAAGCCGGCGGCGCGCACCGCCGCGCGCGCCTCGAGCAAAGTGAGCGCGACGGGGTTCTTGTGATCGCAGCGCGCCTGACAAGCGAGGCAGCCGGTGCAGGCGAAGGCGCTCGCCGCCACGCTCTCGGAGAGCGGCACGCTGCCCCGCGCGGCGAACCACGCGAGGCTCATCTTCCCCCAGGGGGTCAGCGTCTCGCTGGCCTCCACGTCGGCCACGGGGCACGCCGCGCGGCACAGCTTGGGGCAGTAGGCGCAGGTGGTCAGCTCCGCCTCGCGGCGCGGGAGCAGCGGGAGCCTCACGCTAGTCATGTCGCTTCTGTCCCAGCTTAGCCCGAGCGCCTCGTGGTGCCCGTGGCTCCTGAGGCCGCTCAGGGCCCATCAAGGGGAGGCGCAGGGTGAAGCAGGCGCCGTGAGGCGACGACTCCACCTCCACCACGCCATCGTGCTCCGACGCGATCTTCTTCACGATCGCGAGCCCGAGCCCCGTGCCGCCCGCCTTGCCCACCGTCGCGAACGAGCGGAACAGGCGCCCCTCCATCTCGGGCGGGATGCCTGGGCCGGTGTCCGCGACGCGGATCACCAAGTCGCAGGTCTCGCCGTTTCGACAAGGCTCCGGCGGCGCCTTGGGGCGCGCTGGTTTGGGCGCCTTGCGCGGGCGCGGGCGCGCCTTCACGGGCTCGCTCTTCGCCGAGATGGTCAGCTTCCCTCCGCGACTACCCATCGCCTCCACCGCGTTGCGCGTCAGGTTGTGGATCGCGCGCAGCACGCGGCCTTCATCGAAGCGCGCGACCAGCTTGTCGTCGACGTCGAGCTGGAGCTCCACCGGGCGGCCCTCCAGCTCGAGCCGGAGCTGCGCGGCCAGCTCCGCGAAGAACTTGTGAAGGTAAACCTTCCTTACGAATACCCGACGCTCGCCGCGCGCGAACTCGAGCACCTCACGCTGCATGCTCGTCAGCATATCGAACTGCTTGAGCACCGCGTCGGCGTACTCGGCGCGCTTCTCGCGATCGTCCTCCCCCTCCATCAGCTGGACGTAGCCGCTGATCACGGTCATGGGCGTCTTGAAGTCGTGGATGATGCCGGAGAGCAGCCGGCCGATGGTGGTGAGGCGGTTGCTCTGCTCGCGCGCCTCGCTCACCTTGAACAGGCGCACCGCGGTGGCGACGTTGGCGCTCGCCAGCTTGAGCAGCGAGACGTCGTCATCACCGAAGCCCCGCTCGAGCTGCTTGCTGAACAGCCCCATCGCGCCCAAGGGGCCGCCGTCCCCCTCCAGCTCGATGGCGATGGCGCTCTCCACCTCGAAGGGGAAGCTGCCCTCCACCCGCGGGCTGAAGGCCGCGTGCCGCGCGGCGCGCGTGACCTTGAGCACGCTCCCGAGCCCCATCGCCGCCGCGAGGAAGCCCTCCCCCGACTTCACGCCGAGGCGGAGGATGTCGCTGCTGGCGTGGGTGTCGAGCACGTACTCCACCAAGTCGCCGCTGTCCTCGTCCGCCACCAAGAGCGCGGCGCCGCGCGCGTCGCTCGCGCGCGCGATCTCGAGCAGAGAGGCGCGCGCCAAGTCTTCGATGGTGGCGGCGCGCGCCGTGGCGTGCTCGAGGTCGAACAAGAGCGACAGATCACGCACGCCGCGCTCGAGCTGATCCTTCGCCTCCATCAGCTGGTGGTTCTTCTGGATCAGCGACAAGAAGAGGCGGCTGTTGTCGATCGCCACCGCAGCCTGGGTGCTGAGGGCGCTCAAGATCGCCTCGTCCTCACCATCGAACTCACGCGGCTCGGCGGCTTTGCGCCCCGGCTCTGGCTGCTTGTTCAACACCTGAATCACGCCGATGGTGCGGCTCAGGTGGTTCTTGAGCGGCACCGCGAGGATGCTGGTGGTTCGGAACCCTGTCAGGATGTCCCAATCGCGCTCGAAGCGCGGATCTTGGTAAGCGTCGTTGACGCGGATCGGCTGCCCCGTCTCCGCCACCACCCCGGCGATCCCCTGGCCCACCTTCACGCGGATACTCCGCACCTCGGAGCCCACCATGATGCGGCTCACGAGCTCGCCCCGCGCGTCGTCCAGCAAGTACAAAGTAGCGCGGTCCGCCTCGAGCAGCTCGGTCACCTTCGCCAAGATGAGCTCGAGCAGCTCGTCGAGCTCCACGGTGGTGCCGAGGGCGCGCCCCACCTCGCGCAGCGCGCGCGACACCCGCTGCTCCCGCGCGAGCGCGACCTTCAGCTCCGCCATCTGCGGGTCTGGAGCCGAGGTTCGAGGGCGGGAGACCATCGCGATCCCGATCACACCACGGAAGGCAGCCGCGGGTCCACGGAGGCCAGCGTGGTAGGCATGGTTTTTGTTTAGGTAAGAGGTGCGCGCGGCGCGGGCCTCCCGACGCCTGTGGCGCCGCCCGCGAACGGCACGTCGCTACCAACCCCCAAAAAAACCAGCGTCTGAACCTCAGGCGCGTCACGAAGTCCAGTGGGTGACGCTCCCAAGTGCCGTGTTGCCAGGTGCCGGTGCGTCAGCTACCAACCCCGGGAGGTATGGCTCTGAAGCAACTCCACTTGGTGGTCCGCGGGCGCGTTCAAGGCGTGTACTTCAGAGCGTCCACGCAGCGTGAGGCGCGGCGCCTGGGCCTCGGCGGCTGGGTGAAGAACCGGGTCGACGGCAGCATCGAGATCCTCGCGGAGGGCGAGGAGATCGCGATCCGGGAGCTGTTCGGTTGGGCGCAGAAGGGGCCCACCGCGGCGCGGGTGGAGCGCGTGGACACTCGCTGGCGCAGCTTCACTGGTGAGTTCTCTGACTTTCGCATCGTGACTTGAAGGTGATCCCGAGCGCGCGAAAAGCTCTGTTCGCGGCGCTCCTGGCGGCGCTCTCGTGGGCGCTCAGCCCTGGGGTGTACGCCCAAGCCGATGACGAAGCGGACGCCTCGACGGACGCCGCTTTGCCGGCCCCGGAGGCGCGGCCACCGCTCGCCCCGCTGCCGATGGTCCCGAGCCAGGAGCTGCCCAAGGCGACCCCCGAGGACGTGGAGCTGGTGTTGGCGCTGCTCACCCGCGTCAGCTCCGCCGACCCGAGCGAGCGTCAGGCAGGGCGCGAGGCCATCCTGGAGGCCGACCCGCGCTGGGTCGCTGCCATCAGCCAGCAGCTCGACGCCCTCGCCGACTCCACGAAGGGTGAGGAGCTGCGGAAGAAGCTCCAAGATCTGCGCGACAAGGCGAGGAGCGCCGAGCGCGAGCGCATGAAGGCCGCCAATCAGCGCGGCGAGGTCATTACACCTGACTACCTCGAGCTGCTACTCAGCTTCGCCGAGCCGAAGGACGAGCGCTGGGTCGCGGTGACGAAGGTGGTGGCGCTGAGCCGCATGCTGGGGGCGATCGGCACGACGGACGCCGTCCGCACCCTGGTGCGCATCTACGTGCGCTTCGGTGAGTTTTTGCGTGTGGATACGCAGCTCCAGCTGGAGAAGCTCGGTGATCGCGCGCTGCCCGCGCTGATCGAGACCCGGCGCCACCAAGCGCCGAAGATCGCGCGCTGGGCCGAGCGGCAGCTCGACGGCTTGGGCAAGGCGATCCCCAGTGAGGCCGTCCAAGTACCCGACCCTGACGTCTTGGCGGACGTGCTGCGCGCCTACGGCTACACCCGGGACCCGGACGCGGCGCGCGTCGTGATCTCGTTCGCCAACAGCGAGCGGCCCCAAGTGCGCGAGGCCGCGCGTCAGTCAGTCAGTCTGATGAAAGAGGTGGCCAACTGGCCGCTGCGCGACACCTACGCGAACATCGTGGGGAAGAAGCCGCCGGGGGATTGGTCATGGGACCGCACCGCGCGCGAGCTGTTCGGTGAGTTCGATCGGCTGCGGCTCGCCCAGGTGTACAAGCTGTTCAACCAGGGCCGTGAGGCGGCGAGCGCTCAGAAGACGGCGGAGGCGAAGGCGCTGTTCGATCAGGTGTTGGCGCGCAGCCCATTGTTCGACCAGCGCGCGGAGATGGTGCCCACCTACGTGGCCTTCGCGGAAGCTCAGCTCGATGACGACCCGAAGGCGGCGCGCGCCGCGCTCGGGCGCGCGCGGCGGCTCAGCGAAGACGCGGAGGTGACGCGGCGCGCGGAGGCGCTCCTGTGGCTCCTCGATGGGCGCGAGCTCGTGGCGCGGGGCCTGGCGGATCAAGTGCCGTTCCGGCGCGCGCTGGAGCTCGACCCGGGTAATGAGCGCGCGAAGAAGCACCTGGAGGAAATCCAGCGCGGGGAGCGCGCGGAGGAGAAGGAGACCGGGCGCTACTACGGCGCGGTGGCGATCGGGGTGGTGGCGTTGCTCTCCATCGCGGTCATTGGGCTGCGGCGTGGCAAACCGGAGCCCACCCAGGCACTACGGGGTGCGGAGGAGCCGCGCGAGGTGCCCGAGCTCACACCGGCGCCCTTCCCCACAGCGGAGCCGATAGGCATCCATACGGACGATCGAGGGCTTCTCGTCCAAGCCCCCGATCCGGAGCCCGTCCAAGCCCCCGATCCGGAGCCCGCCCAAACCACGCCTGGTCCGGAGCCCGTTCAACCGCCCCATCCGGAGCCCATTCAACCCGCGACTCCTGCTGCCACGCCTGTCCCAACCCAAGGCACCGCCGCGCCGGACGCGGCAGATCAGCCGCTGAACGCGCCGTCGGGGCTCGAGCTGCCGCCGCTACCCGAGGACTGATCCGGCGCGCGCGAAGCGCGTGAGGCGTGCGCGCGCTGCGTCGCAAACGTCGGCCGTCCGACGCGTCAATCCGCTCGCATCCGCGGGATCGACCTTGACGACAGGGTGATCCTCAGGTGGGTTTAGCATGTGCCTCCCCACGCCCTCTCCCCTGGTCGACCTGCTCTCCCACTCCTAGCGCTCGCGCTGGCCCTCGCCGGTTGCTCGGCGACCACGGATGGGCCCAACCGCATTCAAGGCGCCGGCGCCACCAGCGGCACCGGTGCTCAAGGCGGGGCGGCCGGCAACGGGGGAGACGCTGGGACTGGCGGCACCCTCTTCATCGACTCGGGCGCGGGGGCGGCGCCCGGTGACGCCGCGGTGACGGACAGCGGCGGCGTCACCAACGACGCGACGCCCGACGTCACCACGGGGGAGTGCACCAACGACGGCTACCGCCCCGGCCCCTTCCCGCGGGTGTGCGCCGCGCCCACGGACAACGAGTGCGCGGGCGGCTCCGACGTGAACCCAGCATTCCCGAACGGAAATTATGGCAACGGCTTCGACGATGACTGCGACGGGCAGGTCGACGAGGGCTGCGACTGCTCGCCTGGGATTGGCTCCGGTGAGACGCGCGATTGCTGGCTCGTCCCGGGCTCGCAGGTGGACAGCTCGGGGACGCCGCTCGGGTGGTGCGCCTCCAACAGCCGCGGCTCGCAGAGCTGCGTGGTGACGGGCTCCGGGGAGTTCCCCACTCGCCGTTGGGACAGCCAGTGCCGCGGCGCCCAGCCCCCGTTCGCCGACGACGTGTGCGCGGCGGGCGACTTCAACTGCGATGGTCTGGAGCTCAACAGCCAAGCGCAAGACTGCAGCTGCGACAACGTGGTCGTCGAGTGCCCCTCGGACCCGGTGGTCACGGTCCCTTACCCCAACCCCACGAACCTCCTCGAGCTGAACGGCTACACCTGGATCAGCGGGGCCGATCCGCTGAGCTCGACCAACTGGCGCTGGACCGTCACCGGCGGCGACTGCGACAACATCCTGCCGTTCCCGAGCTTCGCCGTTTATAACGGCTCCAACGCGAACTCCGCGGCCATGGTCGGCACCGCGCAGGGCGGCCTGGGCCCAGCGGGCAACCAGCGAGGCTACGTGTGGCCTTCGGGCACCGGCGTCACCGCGGGCCGCGTGTACCCCGCCTTCGCGCTCTCGGGGGACTACCTCGTCAAGGGTGAGTTCCAGCTGAAGGGGCAGCAGTACGAGTGCACCATCCGCGTCCAGGTGCGCGCTCCGGGTATCCGCGCGGAAGCGTGCTGGAGCCCGATGCCCAACGACGTCGACCTGCACTTCGCCCGGCTGCAGAACCCGACGGCGTGCGACAAGGAGGGGCATGGCTGGTTCCAGTCGTGCCGCAGCGACAACCGCGCCGACGATTGCTTCTACGCCTCGAGCTCGGGCTGCACCGGCTTTGGGGCGAATCCATCGGCGTGGGGCTACGCCCGCTCGCCCAACTCGGCGTGCCAGGGTTGGGGCTCTCGGCGCGGCGCCACCCCCTGCGACAACCCGCGCCTCGACCGCGACAACATCACCTGCTTCCCCCAGCTCAATAACCCGAACCTCCCGAACTTCTGCGGCGCCGAGAACATCAACCTCGACAACCCGAAGGACGGCGAGCGCTTCGCCATCGGCCTGCACGCCTACGACATCACCGGCAGCGTGCGCCCCCACGTGAACATCTACTGCAACGGTGAGCGGCGCCTGTCGGCGGGCTACGACCCCAACTCGGGGCAGCTGTTCCCGGTGATGACCCAAGGCGGCGCCACCGCAGGAGGTGACTTCTGGGAGGTGGCCATCGTGCAGGCCCACGTGGACGGGTCAGGCCAGATGACGGATTGCACCATCGACACCGTCAACTCCCAGACGCCCAAGCCCACGAAAGACGGCTCCACCGCCATCTGCGTCGACACCAACCCGAAGAACGGCGCGCCCGCCTCGAGCACCGATTGGCTGTTCCGACCCGACGGCAGCTACCCCGCGACCGCCGACGACCTGTGCTGGCACTGAGCTGCTAGCCGCGGCGAGGTCAGCCGAGGCGCCTCGCCACCAAGAGCCACGAGAGGCGGCGCACGGCGCCAGGTCACGCACACTGACCAGCTCCCCTGACCCGCGCGGGCACTGAAGCGCAGCGCTGCCCACGACCCCACCTCGCCCCAGCTTCATTCGGGGCGGGGGGATCGGGGGGTTTGGCAAGGCGCTCGTTGAGGTGACGTCGGTGCGCTCGACTCGAGTCAGTGTAGCTGATGAGATCTGATCAGGGCTGGGTGATCGCGATGGTGTCGACGTACAGTTGCCGCTCGCTCGCGGCCGCGTCGTCCCGCATGCGCAGGCTGAAGCGCATGGCGGTGGCTCCGGGCGGGAGCTGCGCGGCGGTGTAAGTCAATGGCCCTGTCTGACCATGGGTGGCGGCGGTGACGTGGAACCACGCGTTCGGCGTGGCGCCCGCGGCGCCGAGGCGCGTGTCCCACTCGGCGTCATCCAGGTTCCCCGTGAGCCGCCCGGTGCTGGTGCCGGCGTCCACGTCGTCTTGGCAGGCGCACAGGTCCGTGTAGAAGGTGGGGTTCACGCGCACGCGCAGATCGTTGTTCACCGACGCGACTTGGGGGTACACGTAGTAGCTGAACGAGAGGTCTCGAGTGGGGTCGAGCTTCACGCAGCGGTCGATGCGGTTGTCGCCGAAGCCGTTCGACAGGGTGCTGAAGTGCAGCACGTGGGTGTCGCTCTGCGCTGCGAAGCCAGTGGGCTCGATGACGCGCGCGTCGCTCAGCGCCGCGTGCACGCGCCATGGACCGAGCAGCCCTGACGCGGGGCCGATGTCGGCGCCCGCGGTGTACGTCCCCTGCAGGCCGGCGAAGCCCTCCGTGAACAGGGTGCCGCTGAGCGCACCCGTGTCGCCGCAGCCGCCGGCGCCACCCGCGCCGGCCGCACCCGCTACGCCACCCGCGCCAGCCGCGCCGCCGGTCCCCGCGACACCCCCCGTCCCCGCGACACCGCCGACACCGCCGACACCTCCAGTGCCCGCAGTGCCCGCTGCACCTGCGACGCCACCCACACCCCCAACGCCGCCCACCCCGGCAGAGGCCCCGGTACCGCCACTACCGGCCGTGCCACCGCTAGCCGCCGTACCGCCGACGCCGGCCGTACCGCCGCTCGCCGCGGTGCCGCCGCTACCCGCAGTGCCACCACTACCCGCGGTGCCGCCGCTCGCCGCGGTACCACCACTGCCTGCGGCGCCGGCGCTGCCTGCGGTGCCGGCGCTGCCTGCGGTGCCGCCGCCGCCCTTGCCTTCGTCATCCGTGCTGCAGGCGATGAGCGCCAAGGCCAGTAGTGAAAAGGTAAGCTTACCGCTTGATTGCGTTCGGATCATGGTCTCTCCAGTTCGTTGGAAGCGATGCACCCGTTGGACGCGATGCATTCGCTAGAAGCGATGTAGGCCGCTCGCTTGAAGGGTGACGAGCAGCGCCTGAGCCAGGGACGCGTCGGGTGCTCCGGGGAGTGGCCCCGCGGCGTCTCCATACGCCTCCCGCTGGTAGGCGACGTGGAGTCGCAGTCGGCGATGCTGACGATCGGCGTGAGGGAACAGATCCGAGAACACACCGGCGGTCAGCTGGGTGGTGTGCGCCCCGTCCGTGTCCATGTCCTGATCCACGCGATCGAGCTTGAGCAGGACACCCAAGTACGGCGCGAGCACGTGACCGCTCGCCCAGAACGAGAAGGCCTGACTCTCGCGGAGCGGCTGCGCGTCCATCCCCATCGCGCGCGCGTACTCGACCCCCGCGAACGCATAGCGGCTCGCGAAGGTGACGGCGCCCGCCGCTCGGTGATCGCGCGCGCTGGCGACGCCGACGGAGCCATCGCGATACGCCGCGTGCAGCGCGAGCGTCATACCGTCCGGTCCACTGCTCATCAGCGGACGGGCGGTGAGCATCACCGTCAGGTTCTTCCCGGCGTTCTGCTCGCGCTGCGTCTGCCCCTCGCCATTCACGTACTCGACGTCGAGCTCCAGGCGGCCGGTGAAGGCGCTCACCGTGAAGGTGGCGCCGAGGTCCGAGCGATTGAAGTACGTGCGGTCGGACATCAGGGTGTCCACGCCGCGAAGGTCGTATCCCTTGTTCAGCTGCTCGAGCCAACGCTCGGGCACCAAGCCCAGCCGCAGGCCGAGGTCGATGGGGCCGAGGTGCGCGGCGCCATGCCCATAGGCGCCGAGCGCGCGCAGCACGAGCGCGTCCCCATCGACGCCGATCAGGCTCTGCGGCCCCGCCGAGCGGATCGCCTCCACCTGCCAGCTGACGCCGCCATCGAAGCGCTCATCGCCACGCCAAACCAACCCGAGCCCCGCCTCGGCGCGATCCAGCGCGAACTCCTCCACGCTGTCGTCACCGACCTCCCCGCGCGGTACCCCGCGATCACGTCGGCTCGAAGCGTGACGCAGCTCGCGCCGTCCTCTTCGAGCGCGCAACCGGGTGAGACGGGCCAGGCGTCGGGAGACAGTTTGTCTGTATCACTGTCCAATAGGATCCACGACTCGGCGGCGGCTGGCGCGCTGAAGAGCAGCAGCCCGCACGCGGTGAGCGCCTTCATCGAGCCGCCGCGAAGCGCGGCGTATCCAGTCAGTTTAGCTGTCATATGAGCGACGCGCTGGCCCGCTCCAGGAGGCGCTGGCATAGGGCCCTGCTCATCAGTCAGCTGCTGCGAGGCGCTCCGCGCCTTCATCCCTGCGCTCATCGGCGGTACCCCAAGTGAAATCCGTGCTCGGTGATCAACCGGTGGAGGCGCTCGAGATCGGCGACCACCACCTGGGCGTAGTGCGAGGTGAAGTCGACCGCTTCTCGCGTGAAGCCCGAGACGTCCCCGCCGATCGCCCGAGCGATGAGCGGCCCAGCCAGCTTGCCTGACTGCGCGTGAGCCTGAGCGTGACTGCGCGCCAAGATCTGCCCCGCGAGCTGCGCGAACTCGAGCACATCGCTCGGGCGGAGCTCCCCCTCACGCAGGCCGTCCGCCATGCGGTCGATGGCGTAGTTTCGCTGATTGCCGCTCCGCTCACGCACTCGAAAGCTCTGCGCTCCGGCCGTCGCCCAACCGAGCCAAGGATCGGTGTCGAGCGCCGCTTGATGGAGGCGCTGGCGCCGCCCGACGCGCTCCGCGTTGCTCGTGTGTGGCGCCTCGGGGAAGCGCGCGAGCCCCGGGAGCGGCGCCGCGTCGATCACCTCCTTGAGCTCGAGCAGCACTGCCTCGTCCGGCTCCGGGCCGACGCCATAAACCAGCAGGTAGTAGCGCGCGTTGGGGTAGCTCGAGACGCCGCCGCCGAGACGCCGCCCGAAGCCCACGATCTCCGCGCGGCGCGGATCGATGTAAGAAGGGTCCACCAGTGTGGTGCGGTAGGCCTCGAACAAGCGCCTCAGCAAGCGCTGTTCCGACGCGGAAACTTCAACCAGGGTGTCCGAGTAGAGGTCATGCTCGTGAGCGCCTACGCGGGCCGTTCGTCGCGGCTCCACGTCCTTGAACGCCAGCTGTCGCACGCCGTCCTTCAGCGTGGTGTAGGCGCGCAGTCGGTCCCGCTGCCGCCCTCGAGTCTCGGCGCGCTCGAGCAGCTCGTCGGCGATCGCGCCCCAGCGCCGCCGACGATCGACCTGGACGCCAGGCTCGCCGTCCGCCATCGCCACGATCGCTTCGGCGTAAGCGCGCGCGCCGGTCTCCACCACTTCGTCACGATGCGACTCCTCCAGCACCGGAGCACCGCCGCGCGCTGAGATCATGCGGCGCGCCTCCTCGACCGCCATCCACATCGAGAGCGCGAAGCGCCTCACGTCTTGGATGTAGGGACCGAAGGTGGCCCCATCGAAGTCGCCGAACTCCAGCGTCATGACGCCGCCCGCCGTGCGGTACGAGCTCAGGTTCTCTGGGTGTGGATCCCCGAGGATCGCGACGCTGCGCGTCTCCGGGGTGAGGTAGCGCGTCGGCACCCGCGCCGCGCCGCCCGGCACCATCGAGTCCGCGTTGAACTGCGGCACGGTGCCCCGCACGAGCGCATACAGCGACTCGCCCATGACCGCGATCTTCCCTTCGGCCAGGCTCGGTGAGCGCTCGAAGAACACCTGGTTGTCGCGAACCAGCGTCTCGTGCAGCCAACGCTCGCGCTCGTCGCCCACCTCGGCAGCGCAGCCCGGTAGCAGCACGAGCAGCCCCGTGGAGAGCAGCGCCCGACGCGAGAGCACCGTGCGGCTCGACGCGAGCGGCAGCGCCGGGCTCGGCTGCGCTGGCGCGAGGGCCTGGGCGCTCGGCATGACAGTCGGTATAACGGTCTGCGCTGCGCTCTGCTCGAGTGCCTGCTCCGGACTTCGCGCGAGCCCTCCCGCTGGCGTGCGTATGCCGTGACCACCTGCCTGGCGCTCGAGCGGCAGCGCCGGACTCGGCGCGAGTCCCTGAAGAGCGACGGTCGACATCGACACGGGCGCACCGTGCCTCGACCCCATGACGTTCAGGTGACGGCGACGAGACAAATAGCGACGCTCGTCACTCAATGGTCATAGGGCGTTCGTGTGAATCATGGTGTGGTGAAGAGAGGCCTTGGTGACGCTCCGGTGACACGCAGTGCTCGCGGCGAAGGCTACGTAGCAAACACGTGACGCGCAGCGCCGCAACGTGGCGTCCAGGTGACGGCGGGGCGACAACTTCATGCGCTCACGATTCACCGCGTGCAGCCTCCAAACCCGCTCGCTACGGTGCCGACACGCGCCGGGAGCGCGCCACTCAGGAGCTTGTCATGATTCGCAGTTTCCCCCGCATCACACCTTATATCGCCATCGCGTTCGCCATCGCCTGCAGCGACGCCACGACCGAGCCCGACCCATCGAACGCCGGCGGCAGCGGCGCGAGCGGCGGCACCTCATCCGGCGGCAACGGCGCGGGTGGCTCCGGCGGCTCGGGCGCAGGTGGCTCCGGCGCGGGTGGCTCGGGCGCAGGCGGCTCCGGCGCTGGGACGGCCGGCGACGGCGGCTCGGCCGGCAGCGCAGGCGTTGGCGGCACCGGCGGCTCTTCGGGCGCGGGCGCCCTCTTCTTCGAAGACTTCAGCGGGCTCACCGGCGAGTACGCTCAAGGTGATCAGTTCGGTGATAGCAGCGACTCGCTCAGTCAGTGGACGGTGATCGCCACGGCAGGCGTCGTGCGGGTAGCCCTCGCCTCCACGGAGGGGATCACGGCGCCGAGCGGCGGACACGTCTTCCACTTCGCGCCACCCACCGCCAACTACGGCGCGAGCCGCATCGACCGCTGCGCCGTGTTCGACCCCACCAAGCCACTCCATTACAGCTACTCCGTTTACCCCGGGGTAGCCGAGGTGACGGATGACTTGCGCGTCCGCATCAACCCCACCTTCTACACCTCGCTCGAGGCGTGCCAGAGCGACTTGGACAACGCAGCGAGCGACAACCGCCTGAGCGGCGACTTCGCCAATCAAGACATGGACGTGCGGCTCTTCACCGCCGGCGCCAATCCAGACGCGTGGTACCTCGCCACCGAAACCACCCACGGTGACGTGGAGGGCGCGATGGTGCACCCCGTCTCCGCCTTCCCCGAGGGCGCCACCGTCGTCCGCTTCAGCCTGCGCTCGCGTGACGACGTCTACGACAGCGACCCCACGCGGCGCCTGTACCTGAGCGGCGTCCTCGTAACTCAACCGGAAGACTGACGAGCTCAGCCTGATAGCAGCGCCACGCGACGTCTGCGCGTGGCGTCCCCGCGACTCAACCGGAAGACTGACGAGTCGTCAGGTGGACGCCGGGCGCTGACAGCTCAGGTGCCGCCGCCGAGCTCACCCTGGGTGACAATGAAGTTGTCGATGTACACCCGCGCGTTAGTGGTACCCGATTGATTGCGGGTAGATAGTCGGAAGCGGATCGCGGTCGCGCCAGCAGGATAGTCAGCCACGCCATATTGTTGAGGCACGCCAGACGCCTCCTTCACGGTCGTCCAATTCCCCGTTGCGATGCCCGGCGCGTTCATGCGTACCTCCCAGTCGTCTCGACTGCCCAAGCGACCAGTAGCTGCCTTGCATGTGCACAAATCCGTGTAGAACTCAGCGCTGAGGCGCGCTCGGAGGCCCTGATGCATCACCGTTGGACTGACTTCATAGCTGAACGCGAGTCGCTTACTTGGATCGAACTTCACGCATCGCTCAAGGCGGTTGTCTTGGTAATCGTTGGTGTTCGTGAACCAAAACGCAGCATTCCCGCCCGGAGAGGTGCCGACCCACGCGAAATTCTGTGCCCTGGTTACAGCCCACTCGCTGAGCGCTGAACTTGACCCCCCGAACTGCTGCCCCGTGGTGTACTGCCCCACGAGCCCAGTGAACGGCTCCTCAAACAGCACCTCGCTGAGCGGCCCCGTGTCCCCGCACCCACCCCCGGTGCCACCGGTCCCACCGACGCCCGCGGTGCCTCCCACACCGCCGACACCCCCGGCGCCACCACCACCCGTCGCGCCGACACCACCCGTCGCACCGACACCACCCGTCGCGCCCACGCCGCCGACACCACCCGTGTCGCCGCCGACACCGCCGCTCGCGCCCACGCCGCCAGCGGCGCCGCTCCCCGCCGCGCCCCCCGTCGCGCCCACACCACCCATCGCGCCGCTGCCCCCAGCGCCGCTCCCCGCCGCGCCGCCCATGGCGCCCACGCCACCGGCCGCGCCGCTGCCCCCTGCACCGCTCCCCGCCGCGCCGCCGTCCCCCGCGGTGGCGCCGCTCGCCGCCGATCCCCCGCTCGCCCCACGCCCACCCGAAGCGGCGGGGCCGGTCCCTTCGTTGTCGACGCTGCACGCGAGCGGCGCCAGCACCACGAGCGGGACAATCAAGTTCCAAGTCTTGAGCGATGTTCGAGTCATGAGAGCTCCTGACAGCGTTGGGGAGACGCGCCGCAGAACCGCGGCACCTCGAGGACGCACCTCGCGGCACCGCCAGCCGCACACACGGCTCCAGCATACGCCATCAAGGCGCGGCGCGCGAGCGCCTCACGGCGCCTCCTTGTCAGCCAAGCAGTCTATGACCGGGCCCGAACCCCCAAACCCCCGAGCTCCCATGATCCACCAGCCGCTCGGCGGCGCGCGGCTCATTGAGCGAGCGAACGCGCGAAGGTGGCTCCACGCTGCACCGGACAAAAAGCGCGACGAGGAGCACCTCCTGACGGAAGGCTCCCCGCGGCGCGTTGGCGCTGAGCAGTAGCGCTCAGCAGGGCGGCTCAGGCTTCGGCGCTCGCCTCGGCCTCGGCGGCAGCAGGTGCTGCCTCCGGCCCGCTCACCAGCTCGATGATGCTCATCGGCGCGTTGTCCCCGCGACGACGCCCCACCTTGATGATGCGGGTGTACCCGCCTGGGCGCCCAGCGAAGCGCTTCGCCAGGTCGACGAAGACCTTCTCGATGAGGTCCACCTTGCGCGCCTCGACCCCGTCCTCGACGGTGCCGAAGCGACGCAGGAACTGCCCCACCTGCTGCTGCGCTGCCTGGCGCCGAGCTTGGTCAGCCTGGCTGAGCTGCTGGGCCGGGGTGTAGGCGACCTCGCCGAGGCGCTTGGCGCGCGTGATCACGCGCTCCGCGACGCGGCGCAGCTCCTTGGCCTTGGCGTCCGTGGTCTCGATGCGCTCGTGAGCGATGAGGTTCGCGGTGAGTGCGCGGAGCATCGCGCGGCGGTGAGAGGTGTTACGGCCAAACTGGCGACCGGCTTTTCTATGGCGCATGGCTTGATTCCCTTGGGGAAAAACTAGGTTGAGGCGGTCAGCCTTGGGCTTGCTGCAGCTTCCACCGCTCGAGCATCTGATGCCAATTGTCGAACTTCATCCCGAGGCTCAGGTTCATGGTCCCCAAGATCTCCTTGATCTCCTTCAAGGACTTGCGACCGAAGTTCTTGGTCTTGAGCATGTCCTGCTCGGTGCGCTGAACCAGCTCCCCGATCAAGGTGATGTTCGCGTTCTGAAGGCAGTTCGCCGAACGAACCGAGAGCTCCAGCTCATCCACCGAGCGGAACAGGTTCTCGTTGAGCGGCTCGTCGTCCTGCGCCGGGAGGGAGTACTGCGTCTCCTCCGTCTCCTCGAAGTTGATCCAGATGGAGAGCTGCTCCTTCAGGATCTTGGCGGCGAAGGCCACGGCGTCCGCCGGCTTCACGGCGCCGTTCGTCCACACCTCGAGGATCAGCTTGTCGTAGTCCGTCTGCTGACCGACGCGGGCGTTCTGGATCGTGTAGTTGACCTTACGGATCGGCGAGAAGAGCGAGTCGATCGGGATGGTGCCGATGGACATCGTCAGCGTCTTGTTGCGCTCCGCCGAGACGTAGCCGCGACCCACGCCCACGGTGAGCTCCAGCGAGATGGGGCCCTTCTTGTCCAGCGTGGCGATGGGGTGATCCGGGTTCAGGATGCGGAGGCCATCCACCAGCTGGATGTCGCCAGCCACCACGAGCCCGGGGCCCTCCTTCTCGAGGCGCAGCGTGTACTGCTTGGGAGACTCCGCCTTGAAGACGACCTCCTTCAAGTTCAGCACGATGTCCGTGACGTCCTCCACCACGTCGTTGATCGACGTGAACTCGTGGAGCGCGCCTTCGATGCGCACGGCGGTGATGGCCGCGCCCTGGAGCGAGGAGATGAGCACGCGCCGAAGCGAGTTCCCGATCGTGATGCCAAACCCACGCTCGAGCGGCTCACAGGTGAACTTCCCGTAGTAATCCGTGCTGCTCTCAGGATCGATCTGGATCGCCTTCGGGCGGATCAGCTCGCGCCAGTGGCGCGCCATGATGGGAGTGACCATATGCTGTGCTTCCTTTGCGGTGGGTTTCGCGCGGCCATCCCAAGCAGTGGTGGAACCCGCTCCACCAGGCTGCCTCGTGGCCTGCCCGCGTTTGGCAATCCTCGAGTGAGGTGCTTGCCCTGAGCCTGCTAGGGCTCAGCCAATCCATGGGCCTCGGGCCCGGCAATCCATGGGCCCTTGGGGCCCGGCAAAAATCGAACGAAGCGGCACCCTTGCTACCGAGGCTCTGGCCTCAGAGGCAAGGGCTACCGCTCGAGTGGCTACACGCGGCGCCGCTTGGGCGGCCGGCAGCCGTTGTGAGGGATGGGCGTGACGTCCCGGATCAAGGTGACCCGGAAGCCCGCCGACTGCAGCGCACGCAGCGCGCTCTCACGCCCCGCGCCAGGCCCGCGCACGAAGACCGCCACCGAGCGCATCCCGTGCTCGATCGCGCGCCGCGCCGCTTCCTCCGCCGCCAGCTGAGCTGACCATGGCGTGCTCTTGCGCGAGCCCTTGAAGCCGCGCGTGCCTGCGCTGGCCCAAGACACCGTGTTGCCGTTCACGTCCGTGATCGTCACCATGGTGTTGTTGAAGGTAGAGCGAATGTGGGCAATGCCCGCGCTGATGTTCTTCTTGACGACCTTCTTGCCGCCAGCACCGCGCTTCTTACTCGTCGCCATCTTGTCGCCTATTCTCGCCTAAAGGGAAACTCAAACTGGGGCTGAGCGTCAGCGACGCTTGACCGCCGCGCCGCGCTTCGGGCCCTTGCGGGTGCGCGCGTTGGTGTGGGTGCGCTGGCCGTTGACGGGCAGCCCCTTGCGGTGCCGGAGGCCCCGATAGCAACCAAGATCCATCAGGCGCTTGATGCTCTGCTGGACTTCACGCCGCAGATCGCCCTCGACCTTGTAGTGGTTCTCGATGGTGTCGCGCAGCAGCTTCACCTCGCCGTCGGACAGCTCCTCTACCTTCTTCGCGCGGTCGATGCCGGCGCGGTCACAGATGTCGCGCGCGGTCTTCTGACCTACGCCGTAGATATAGGGGAGCGCGTACGCAAGCTGCTTGCGGCGCGGCAAATCGACTCCAGCAATACGGGCCATTCAGTAAACCTCTCTCAGCCCTGGCGCTGCTTGTGCCGGGGGTTCATGCAGAGCACACGGACCACCCCGCTGCGCTTGACGACTTTGCACTTGTCACAGATTTTCTTGACGCTCGGGCGGACCTTCATGGGAAACCTTCTAGATCGAGTGGCTAAAGCTTGGTGGTGATGTGACCGCGGGTGGGGTCACGGGGGGAGACCTCTACGAGGACGCGATCTCCGGAGATGATGCGGACCATCGAATGGCGAGCGCTGGGGGTGATGCCCACTTGGAGCTGGCGGCCGTCCTTCAGCGTGACCCGAAACAAACCCTTCGGGAGCACCTCCGCTACGACGCCTTGCTCACCACGCGGCTCACTCATGCTGACTCGTCTGCTCCGCTCGTCCTCCTCGACCTCAACGCCCCGGCTCGAGCGCCGAAGCAATACGATCCGTTACCTCATCCAGCTCCCCCACGCCGTCCACCGTCTTCAAGAGGCCCTTGGCCTCGTAGTAGGGCAGCAGCGCCGAGGTGATGGCCTCGTAATCCGAGAGCCGCTGGGTCACCTTGTCCTCCTGATCGTCTGCTCGATGCTCGAGCTCCGCATCCGGGGGCGGGGGACTATACTTGAGGTGGTAGATCTGTCCAGTCCGAACGTCGGTACGGCGGAGCACCGCCCGCTCGACGAGGAGGTCACGTGGGACGCGAATCTCCAGCACGGAGGTGAGCGGCATCGCCTTCGAGGTGAGCAGCGCGTCCAGCGCCTCCGCCTGGGGCACGGTGCGCGGGAAGCCGTCGAGGATGAAGCCCGCTTGGGCGTCCGCCTCAGCCAGGCGCTCCCCGACCAACCCAATCACGACGCTGTCCGGCACCAGCCGGCCCGCCTTCATGAACTCATCTGCCTCACGACCGAGCGCCGTGCCCGCGGCGCGCGCCGCCCGCAGCATGTCGCCGGTGGAGATCTGAGGGACGCCCAGGCGATCCATCAGGCGCTTGGCCTGGGTCCCCTTCCCACTCGCCGGTGGCCCTAGCAGGATGATCCTCATCTCACGCCGGCCTACGGCCGCTCAGCCGGGTGGTGCGGGGCCCGGTCAGGCCCTCGTAACTACGGGTGATGAGGTGCGCCTCGATCTGCTTGGAGGTCTCCAGCGCCACACCCACGACGATCATCAGGCTGGTGCCGCCGAACTGGAACGGCACCTTGAGGCTCTGGGCCACCAACGCAGGCACGATGCAAATCGCCGCCACGTAGATGGAGCCACCCACGGTGAGCCGCGTCAGCACCCGATCGATGTACTCAGCGGTGTGCTTGCCTGGACGAATACCGGGGATGTTCGCCTGCTGCTTCTTCAGGTTGTCCGCGACGTCCACCGGCTGGAACGTGACCGCCGTGTAGAAGAAGCAGAAGAAGATGATCATCACGCCAAACAGCGTGTGAAACACCCAATCTTGACGGTTCAGCGCGGCGCTGAAGCCCTGCATCCCGGGGATGTTGAAGCTCGAGAGCGTGGCGGGGAACGCGAGCAAGCTGGAGGCGAAGATGGGCGGGATCATGCTCGCCATGTTCACCTTGAGCGGCAGGTGCGCCTGCTGCCCACCGTAGATGCGCCGCCCCACCTGACGCCGAGCGTACTGGATGGGGATGCGGCGCTGGGCTTGCTCGAAGAACACCACCACCGCCACGCAGCCGAGGATGACCCCGAGCACCAAGGCGATGGTGAGCGGCTGGATCTGGCCGGCATTGGCCGCAAGGTAATTGGTGACCCCCGACGGGACGCCGCTCACGATGCCGCCGAAGATGATCAGCGAGATGCCGTTGCCGATCCCCCGCTCGGTCGCCTGCTCACCCAGCCACATGAGCAGGGTGGTCCCCGTGGTGAGCGTGATGATGGCGGTGAGCCGGAAGCCCCAGCCCGCGTTGGTGACCACATCGCCGAAGCGACCGCCACCCAGGCTCTGGTTCTGCAGGCCCTCGAGCATGAAGGCGATGCCGAGCCCCTGGAAGATGCTGAGGACGATCGTCCCGTAGCGGGTGTACTGCTCGAGCTTACGCCGCCCAGCCTCACCCTCCTTCTTCAGCTCCTCCACCTGCTTCGACACCATGCCGAGCAGCTGCATGATGATGCTCGCGGAGATGTACGGCATGATGCCGAGCGCGAACACCGACAGGTTCTCGAGCGCGCCGCCGCTGAACAGATTGAACAGCCCGAGCAGCCCGGAGCCCCCCGCGACGACCTCCTTCATCACGCCGCGATCCACGCCGGGGATCGTGATGAACACGCCGACGCGGTACAGCGCGAGCACCATCAAGACGAACGCGATGCGCCGCCGGAGCTCCGGCACCTTGGTGATGCTCGCGAAACCGCTCAGAGAGGCCATTCAGTAACCCGAAGCGATCAAGACTCGGTCGAGTCTTCCCCAGCGCCCTCTTTGGACTCGGGATCCACGAAGGTGGTGGTGCCACCCGCCTGGCGGATCTTCTCCACCGCGGTGTTGCTGAAGCGGTGCGCCGAGACCTTGAGCGCCTTCGTCAGCTCCCCGTCGCCGAGGATCTTGATCCGCACGTCACGCCCTTGAACCAGGCGCGCCGCACGCAGCGCCGCCTCGTCCACCACCGAGCCAGCATCGAACCGCTCCAGATCGGAGAGGTTCACGATCACCGTCTTGATGGGGAACGGAACGCGGAAACCACGCTTCGGGAGGCGACGCTGGATGGGCGTCTGACCACCCTGGAAGTGGAGCTTACCGAAGTTACCACCGTGGCGAGCCTTCTGGCCCTTCATGCCACGGCCACAGGTCTTGCCTAGGCCCGAGCCGACACCGCGGCCCACGCGCTTCTCCGAGTGACGCGCGCCCGCGGGGAACGTCAAGCGTGAGAGGACATCGCTCATGACTGCTTCTCCTCCACCTGCACCAAGTGGATGACCTGCTTGATCATCCCCCGGAAGCTCGGTGTGTCGTCCACCTCGACGACCTTACCAATGCGGCCGAGCCCGAGGCCCTTCAGGACCAAGCGCTGCTTGTTGGGGCGATTGATGACGCTCGCCACCTGGCGCACCACGAGCCGACTCACGGCTGCTCCCCTTCTGCCGCTGGCGCCGGGGTGACGTTGGTGGTGCTCATGCGGAGGATGGGGTAATCCTCCAGCAGGGTGCCCAGCTCGAGGCCGCGCGCCGCCGCGAACAGCTCCGGCGCGCGAAGCAGCTGGAGCGCCGCGAGCGTGGCGTGCACCACGTTCTGCTTGTTGTTCGACCCGAGGCACTTGGTCAGGATGTCCTGGATGCCCGCGGACTCCACCACGGCGCGCACCGGGCCACCGGCGATAACGCCAGTACCTGGAGCCGCCGGGCGCAGCAGCACGCGACCCGCACCGAACTCACCGATCACCTCGTGAGGGATCGTGGCGCCGATCATCGGGACCTTGAACATGTTCTTGCGGGCCTTGTCGTTGCCCTTGCGGATCGCCTCGGGCACCTCGCCCGCCTTGCCCAGGCCCACGCCCACGTGACCCGCCTCATCGCCCACCACCACCAGCGCGGAGAAGCTGAAGCGGCGACCGCCCTTCACCACCTTCGCGACGCGGTTGATGTGGATGACGCGCTCCTTCAGCCGGTCGTCGTCAATCAGGTTCTCGAATGCCATTTTAGCTCCTAAAACCCTCAGAACTGAAGGCCAGCCTCGCGGGCGGCGTCGGCCAACGCCTTGATCCGTCCGTGGTAAAGGTAGCCGTTCCGGTCGAACACTACCTTGTTGATGTTCTTCTCGCGGCAGATGCGGCCGATGAGCGCGCCCACCTTCTGAGCCGCGGCCGTCTTGTCATCCTCACCCAGCGTGCTCTTCAGATCACGCGAGAGGGTGGACGCCGCCGCCAGGGTGACCCCGGCCACGTCATCCACGACCTGCGCGTAGATGTGCTTCGCGCTGCGGAACACGCTCAGGCGAGGACGCTCGCTGGTCCCGCTGATGTGACGACGGATCCTGAGCTTACGACGCTCACGACCCTCGAGCCTCTTCGTAGACATAAAGCAGCTTGCCTTCCTACTTGCCCTTACCGGTCTTGCCGGCCTTGCGACGGATCTGCTCACCGCGGTAGCGGATCCCCTTGCCGCCGTAGGGCTCCGGGGGACGGACCGCGCGGACGGTCGCCGCGAACTGACCGATGACTTCCTTGTTGGGGCACTCGAGCACCAGCGCGGCGCCCTTCGACTCGGGCGGCACGGTCGCCGTCAGGTCCTTGGGGAGCTCGAACGCCACCGGGTGACTGAGCCCCACGGCGAGGTGGAGCGTACGCCCCTTGATCTCCGCGCGATAACCGGTGCCGACCAGATCCAAGATCTTGGTGTAACCCTCGCTCGCGCCCTGCACCATGCTGACGAGCAGCGCCCGCGTCAGGCCCTGGAGCCGCGCCGCGTTGCGCCCATCAGCGCTGCTGACGACCTTCAGTCCGTCGCCCTCACGGATGATCTCCGTCTGCGCGGGCAGCTCACGGCTGAGCTTGCCCTTCGGGCCCTGGACCTCGATCGTCTGCCCCGACAAGCTCACCGTGACGCCCTTGGGGATGTTCACGGGGCGCTTGCCCACTCGAGACAGCTTGACCGCCGTCGCGCCCTGAGCTTCAGCTTCAGACATCAGTACACCTCACAGAGCAGCTCGCCGCCCACCTTGCGGGTGCGCGCCTCGCGGTCCGTCATGAGCCCATGAGACGTGCTGAGGATGGACATCCCGAGCCCGCTCATCACGCGCGGGATCTCGTCGTGACCCACGTACACCCGTCGGCCCGGCCGCGACACGCGGCGGAGCTTCTGGAACGCGGGGCTCCGGTCGCGATCGTACTTGAGCGCGAGGATGATGGCGGGCTTGCCCGACACCTCCTCCGTCCGCACGTCCGCGATGTAACCCTCGCGCTTGAGGATCTCCGCGATGCTGCGCTTCATCTTGGAGAGTGGCATCCGAGTCGTCTCGTGGCGCGCCAACGCCGCGTTACGGATGCGTGCCAACATATCTGCAATGGGATCCGAAACCATGCTGGATCGCTCCTTACCAACTCGCCTTGGTGACGCCCGGGAGCTCGCCCCTGAGCGCCATCTGCCGGAAGCAAATGCGGCACAGGTTGAAGTCCCGATACACCGCCTTCGACCGCCCGCAAACGCGGCAACGATTCACGAACCGGACCTTGAACTTGGGCTCACGGTTCAACTTTGCCCACTGACTAGCGCGCGCCATGTCTTGCTCCTAAGCCTTACTTCCGGAAAGGCATTCCAAACAGATCGAGCAGCTCCTTGGCTTCCTCGTTCGTTTGTGCGGTGGTCACGAAAGTGACGTTCATCCCCTTGACGGAGTCCACCTTGTCGAAATCGATCTCAGGGAAGATGATTTGTTCCTTGAGGCCGAGGGTGTAGTTGCCGGCACCGTCGAAGGCCTTGGTGCTGGTGCCGCGGAAGTCGCGGACACGGGGCAGCGCCAGGTTCAGGAGCCGATCCATGAACTCCCACATGCGCTCACGGCGCAGCGTGACCTTCACGCCGATGGGCATGTTCTCGCGGAGCTTGAAGCCAGCGATGGACTTCTTGGCGCGGGTGGTCACCGGCTGCTGGCCCGTGATCTTCCGGACCTCCTCCAGAGCAGACTCGATGACCTTGGGGTTACCCACGGCGGCGCCGAGGCCCATGTTCACCACGATCTTCTGGAGGCGCGGCACCTGGTTGATGTTCTTGTACTCGAAGCGCTTCATCAGCGCCGGCACGACGTCCTTGTCGTACTTGGTCCGCAGCCGCGGCTGAGCCTGCTCGGTCATGACTTCACCGGTTCTGGAAGGTCTTTTCCGCTCTTCACGGCGACGCGCACCTTCTCGCCGTCGCGCAGCTCCACGCGGACGCGTGTCGCCTTGCCCGACTCGGGGTCCACGTGCATCACGTTGCTCGCGTGCACTGGGGCCTCCACCTCGAGGATGCCGCCGGGCTGATTCTGCGCCGCGCGCACGTGGCGCTTGACGAGGTTCACGCCCTCCACCACCACGCGCTCGCCGCGCAGCTGCTTCACGCGGCCACGACGACCCTTGCTGTTGCCTGCCGTGACGATCACTTCGTCACCCACCTTGAGCCGCTGCATCACAACACCTCCGGGGCGAGTGAGATGATCTTCATGAAGCGCTTGTGACGGAGCTCGCGCGCGACTGGCCCGAAGATGCGGGTGCCCATCGGCTCCTTCTGCGCGTTGATCAACACGGCGCTGTTGCCATCGAACTTGATGTAGCTGCCGTCGGGGCGGCGGTGCTCGCGCGCGGTGCGGACCACCACCGCCTTCGCGCGGTCGCCCTTCTTCACCTTGCTGCCAGGCATCGCCTCCTTGATGGAGACCACGATGACGTCACCGACGCGCGCATAGCGCCGACCGGAGCCACCGAGGACCTTGATGCACTGGACTCGCTTCGCGCCGGAGTTATCGGCGACGTCCAGGATGCTGAGTGTCTGAATCATGGCCCTTACTCCTGAGCTCGGCGATCGAGCAGCTTCGCGACGCGCCAGCGCTTCTCCTTGGAGAGCGGGCGGTGCTCCACGATTTCGACGCGGTCACCGGACTTGTACTCGTTGGTCTCGTCGTGCGCCTTGTACTTCTTACGCACCCGAATGTACTTCTTGTACATGGTGTGCATCTTGAAGCGGGTCACCTCGACCACGACTGTCTTATCCATCTTGTCGCTGATCACCCGGCCGATCAGGCGGCGGCGAAAGCCGCGCCCCTTCGCCGCGGGGACCGCTGCGTTGTCTGCGCTCACGACTCCGCTCCTTCACTCTTCACGCGCTCACTGAGGATCAGCTCGATGCGCGCGATGTCCTTCCGAGCCTTGGGAAGCAGGCTCGTGTCGGCGAGCTGGCTCGTGTAGTTCTTCATGCGGTTGCCGAAGGCGTCCTTCTTGAGCTGCGCACGCAGCTCCACCAGGTCCTCCGTCGACCGCTCCCTCAAGTCCTTGGCCTTCATCACAGCGCTCCTCGGGCCAGGAAGCGGGTGCTCATCGGCAGCTTGGAGGCCGCCCGAGCGAACGCCTGGCGCGCCGTCTCCTCGGGAACACCGGAGATCTCGAACAGGACGCGGCCCGGCTGCACCGGCGCCACCCAATGGTCGACCGCGCCCTTGCCGCTGCCCATGCGGACCTCCAAGGGCTTCTTGGTGATCGGCTTGTCGGGGAAGATGCGGATGAACAGCTTGCCTTGACGCTTCACGTGGCGAGTGATCGCCATACGGCCCGCTTCGATCTGACGCGAGGTCAGGAACGCGGCGCCGGTCGCCTGCAGCCCGAAGTCGCCGAACGAGACGTCCGACCCCGTCCAGGCGGTGCCGCGGTTGCGGCCCTTCTGCTGCTTACGAAACTTGGTTCGCTTCGGAGAGAGCACTTCTACCTCACTGAGGGATGCGGCGGGCCTTGCGCTGAAGCACCTCGCCCTTGAAGATCCAAACCTTGACCCCGACGATACCGGCGGTGGTCTTCGCCTGCGCCAGCCCGAAGTCGACGTCGGCTCGCAGCGTGTGCAGCGGGACGCGCCCCTCGCGGTAGGTCTCGATACGACCCATGTCGGCGCCGCCGAGGCGCCCGGCGCAGCGGATGCGGACACCCTTCGCGCCGAACTTCATCGCGGTGCTGAGCGCCTTCTTCATCGCGCGCCGGAAGGCGATGCGACGCTCGAGCTGGGTCGCGATGTTCTCCGCCACGAGCTGCGCGTTGGTCTCCGCCTTGCGCACCTCTTGAACGTCGATGAAGACCTCGTTCTGGGTGAACGCCTGGACGCCACAGAACTTCGTCTCGCCCTTGGCGGCGGTGTCGAGGTTCCCGCTCTTCAGCGTCTCGATGCCCTTGCCACCCTTGCCGATGACCATACCAGGACGCGCGGTGTAAACGATGACCTTCGCCTTGTTCGCAGCGCGCTCGATCTCCACGCCCGCCACGTTGGCGTTGTAGAGGTAGTCCTTCACGGCGCGCTTGATGCGCACGTCCTCATGAAGCCACTGCTTGTAGTTCTTGTCCTCGTACCACTTGCTCGTCCACGTGCGGATGACACCTAGGCGAAAGCCGTACGGATGCGTCTTCTGTCCCATTACGCTTGCTTCCCTGTCCTGAACTAGGAGGTAAGATCAGTGAGGAGCCGCGCGTCAGTGCGCGTCGAGCTCGACGTGGATGTGGCTGACGCCCTTCTCGATGCGGGTCGCGCGGCCTTGGGCACGCGGACGCCACCGGCGCATGTTCTGGGTCGGCCCCTTGTCCACGGTGACCTTGCTGATGAACAGCGAGTCGACGTCGACGCTCGGGTCGGACCGACGAGCGTTCGCCACGGCGCTGGCGATCAGCTTCTTGACGATCGGGGCTGCTGCCTTGGGAGTGAACTCCAAGATCTGGAGCGCCTCCGCCGCCTCACGACCGCGAACGAGGTTCGCGATGACTCGTGCTTTGCGCACGCTGATGCGCTGGTATCTCGCTGTAGCTTCGCTGATCATTTCGACAGTTTCCTCTGAGAGACACGTCGCCCCTGGCGCCCGCCAAGCGGGGGTCACCTGAACATCCGCCAGGTACCCGGCTCGCGCGACCGCTGCCCACGGGGGCGACTGCGCGCCGCCGGATTTGGCGGCTGGGGAGGCGGGCTCCGCTTAGGCGGTAGGGCCTCCCGAAAGGGGTCGCCTTCCTAGCAAAGGGTCTTCCCCTACGCAAGGCCGATCGGCACTTTTCGGCGGCTGGGTTCGAGGCAGGTTCGAGGCAGGTTCGAGCCAGGCTCAAGCTAGCCCGGCTCGCCCGAAACACCACCCGCCCGGGCTCACGCGCTTACCAGGAGGAACACCTTGAAGCAAGCAGCGTAAGAGTCCGTCTGAGCCCAGCAGCGCGTGCGTCGCTGCGTGGACGGTGACAGGCTACGCGTCTCGCGGCTGAGCAAGGGCTCCGCCGCAACTCACTTGGAGAGGTATCAGATGAAGAACACTTGGGCTTGGATCGCGATGCTGGCGGTGGGGGCGAGCGCCCTCGTGGGTTGCGTCGTGGAAGAGGACGAGAACGTCAAGAACACGGATGGCGGCGTCGCCGGCACGGGTGCCGTGGGCGGCACTGGTGGCACCGCCGGCAGCGCGGGCGCTGCAGGTGGCGGCACGGGCGGCACCGGCGCCACGGCGGGCAGCGGCGCGACGGGAGGTGTCGGCGCGACCGGTGGCAGCGGGGCGACGGCCGGCGTCGGCGCAACTGGTGGCACCGGCGGCACCGGTGGCACGCCCGCTTGCTACGGCGACACCACCAGCGAGACGGTCGCTTGCTCGGCGCTACCCTACTTCTCCGCGCGCTGCGACGAGAACGGCACGGAGTACCCGCCGCTCGGCGTGGAGGCCTGTGAGTACACCGCGACCTACGGGCGCCTGGGCGTCCACGAGGCGAACTACGACTGCCTCGCGTCGATCACGGGGGACCCCTGCTCCGCGTCGCACGACGCCGCGGTTCAGGCCTGCCTCGACACCGTGTTCCCACGCGCCTGCGACACCACGGATACCCAGCCGGAGGGCGGCAAGTGCGCTGACTTCGCCGCGAGCTGCGCCGCGATCACCGAGGAGGCGTGCGCCGCGAGCTACAACGCGCTCACCACCGCAGCTCAGGGCCTCGTCGCTCAGTGCTACAACGAGGGCGAGGGTGACTGCGCAGAGGACTTCTACGCCTGCATCCTGACGCCCGAGTAAGCTCGAGCCCCTTCGACCAGACGAGCGCCGCGGGTCACCCCGGCGCTCGTCGCCGTTTTGTCCCGTCGGTTTTTAGGGGGGTTGGACGGTAGTCATCGCCTCACGGTGTGCGCTCACGTCACCGCGAGGCTCAGCCTCGTGCTGCGCTCCGCAGCGCGCGCCATGGGAGCTCTTGCTCGCACGAGGCACCTGCCCCATGACGACCGCTCATCGGCCGCGAGCTGCGCTCAGCCCGATGCTCCGATGTGCGCCACGCGGAGCCTTGCTTGGCGCACCCGCGCACCGCAGACTGTCGGCCATGAAGCGGCTCAGTGGGCGCGTGGCGGCGATCACAGGTGCTGGGAGCGGGATTGGGGCGGCGACAGCGCTCCACCTCGCGCGCGAGGGGTGCCACGTCGCGCTGTGCGACATGAACACCGAGGGCCTCGAGGCGACGCGTGAACGCGCTCAAGCGCTCGGGGTGCGCGCCACCGCTCACCGCGTGGACGTCGCCAGCGAAGCGGAGATGCGGGGCTGGGTGAGCGACGTGGTGAGCGCGCACCAAGGCGTGAACATCTTGATCAACAACGCGGGGGTCGCCGCCACCGCCACCTTGGAAGACCAAGAGCTGGACGAGTACCGCTGGCTCGTCGGCGTGAACTTCTGGGGCGTGGTGCACGGCTGCAAGCTGTTCTTGCCGCACCTCAAGGCGGCGGACGAGGCGCACATCGTCAACATCTCGTCCATGTTCGGGCTGATCGGCGTCCCCACCCAGTCCGCCTACTGCGCCACGAAGTTCGCCGTCCGCGGCTTCACTGAGGCCTTGTGGTGCGAGCTCGAGCCGCTCGGCATCGGCGTCACCTCGGTGCACCCCGGCATGATCGCGACCGGCATCGTCAAGAGCGGGCGCATGAGCGAGGCGGAGGAGAGCACCCGCGGCAAGCTCATCGCCCGCTTCGAGTCGAGCGGCATGTCCCCCGAGCGCGCCGCGCGGCGCATCGTGCGCGCTATTTCTTCAGGGAAACAGCGCCAGCTGATCGGCGCCGAGGCCTACGTCACGGATTGGCTGCGGCGCGCGACGCCGGAGCTCGGCATGCACCTGGCGGCGCGCGCCACCGAGCGCTTGAAGCGCCTGCTCGGCTAGGCTCACCGCAACGGTGCCATCGTGAGTGGGGCAGGCACGGGGACCTGCCCCTACATCGCTGCGCGGTCGTTGGCACCGCAGCCACCTGAGTCAGCTTAGCTGACTTGATAGGGTGCTCCGGACTCACGTCAGCTTAGCTGACTTGACAGGGTGCTCCGTGGCGGTCTCGCGTCAGCTGCGCTGACTCCTGCGTCTGACCCTAGCGCCGTGCGCCGATACCCAACCCCCTCCCCCCTTTGAATTTCCCTACGGCAATGATCGACCTGAGCCAAAAGCACGAAAGCGCCCCCGGGTGCCACACCTGAGCGTGACTCCCGAGAGCGCCTCGGCTCGAGCCTCGAGTGACGCGCCTCGACTCGGCGGGCTTGCAGCGGCGACGATCGCCTCCGCGTAACCCGCCGGTCAAAAGCGGCTCAGCGGCCCTTCTTCTTCTTGTCGCCGGCGTGACCGTTGAAGGTCCGCGTCGGCGCGAACTCGCCGAACTTGTGGCCCACCATGTTCTCCGTCACGAACACGGGGACGAACTTTCGTCCGTTGTGGACCGCGAAGGTCAAGCCCACCGCCTCAGGGTAGATGGTGGAGCGCCGAGACCAGGTCTTGATGACCTTCTTCGAGTTGGCCTCGACCGCCTCTTGGATCTTCCTCATCAGATGCCCGTCGATGAACGGGCCCTTCTTGACGCTACGGGGCATTACTTCTGCTTCCTGTGCTTGACGATCATCACATCGGTTCGCTTGTTCGTTCGAGTCTTGAGGCCCTTGGCCAACTGGCCCCAGGGCGAGCAGGGCTGACGGCCACCGCTGGTGCGGCCCTCACCACCACCCATTGGGTGGTCGACGGGGTTCATGGTGACGCCGCGGTTGTGCGGACGACGCCCGAGCCAACGCGCGCGCCCCGCCTTGCCGAGCTTGATGTGCTGGTGCTCCGAGTTGGAGACCGTGCCCACCGTGGCGCGACACTCGATGTGCACGCGGCGGACCTCGCCGCTCGGCAGCTTCACCTGAGCGTAGGAGCCGTCCTTCGCCATCAGCTGCGCCGAGACACCCGCTGAGCGCACGAGCTGACCGCCCTTGCCCTTGCGGAGCTCGATGTTGTGGATGGCGGTGCCCACCGGGATGTCCAGCAGCCTGAGCGAGTTGCCGGGGCGGATGTCCGCGTGGCGACTCGACAGCACCGTGTCCCCTTGGCTCAGGCCGTCAGGGCACAGGATGTACGCCTTCTCGCCGTCCGCGTAGTGGAGCAGCGCGATGCGCGCCGTGCGGTTGGGATCGTACTCGATGTGCGCCACCACCGCCGGCACGCCGACCTTGCGGCGCTTGAAGTCGATGATGCGGTAGCGCTGCTTGTGCCCACCGCCGCGGAACCGCGAGGTGATGCGCCCGTAGTTGTTCCGGCCGCCCGTGTGGGGCGCGGGGCTCAGGAGGCTGCGCTCCGGCTCGCTCCGGGTGATGTCCGCGAAGTCGCTCACCGTGTAGGAGCGACGACCCGGGGATGTCGGCTTGCTCTTCCGGATTCCCATCGGATTATTCCTCGTCCTCTTGGTCGTCCGTCGCGACCTCATCGAAGAACTGGATGTCGTGCCCCTCACGCAGGGTGACGACGGCCTTCTTCCAGTTCGGGCGGGGCGCCAGACGACGCCCCATGCGCTTGACCTTCCCACGCTGAACCAGCGTGTTCACGTCGGCGACCTCCACGCCGAACAGCGCCTCGACCGCCTTCTTGATCTCGATCTTGTTGGCCTTCAACGCGACCTCGAAGACCACCTTGTTCTGCTCCTTCAGCCGCGCCGCCTTCTCGGTGAGGGCGATGGGCCGACGGATGATGTGCTCTGGGCTCAGGTTCATGACTTGCTCCCGATGCAGCGCGCCTCGAGCGCCTTGGCGGCGTCCTTCGACAAGACCAGGTGGTCGTGACGGAGGAGGTCATAGACGTTCACGCCCTCCGGCGGCAGGAACTGGTTGGACTCCATGTTCCGGACCGAGAGGCGCAGGTTGTCGTTCTGCTTGTCGTCCACGATGAGCGCCTTGTTCGACGCTTGCAGGGTGCTCAGCACGCCAGCGAAGGCCTTGGTCTTCGCCTGCTCGAGGGTCAGGTTCTCGAGCACGAGCAGCCGGCCCTCTTTGGCGAGGAGGCTGAGCGCGCTCTTGAGCGCCGAGGCGCGGACCTGACGCGGCGGACGGTGCGACCAATCCTGCGGACGCGGGGGATGAGCGCGACCACCACCCACGAAGTTGGGCGCGCTGATTTGCCCGTGACGCGCGCGCCCCGTGCCCTTCTGCTTGTACGCCTTCTTCTTGGAAGAGGTCACGGCGGAGCGCTCCTTCGCGGCGTGCGTGCCGGCGCGGCGCGAGGCCAGCTGCGACACGACCACCTCGTGGAGGAGGTGCTCCTTGATCTCGGCGGCGAACACCTCGTCTGACAGCTCGAGCTCGCCGACCTTCTCGCGCTTGAGGTTAAAGACGTCTACCTTCATGGTGCGCCTCAGCCCTTGATCTCGACGTTCACGCCTGCCGAGAGATCGAGCTTCATCAGGGCGTCAACGGTCTGTGGGGTTGGATCGAGGATGTCGATCAAACGCTTGTGAGTCCGGACCTCGAACTGCTCACGCGACTTCTTGTCGACGTGAGGCCCGCGGAGGACGGTGTAGCGACGGATGCCCGTCGGGAGGGGGATGGGGCCAGCGACCCGCGCGCCGGTGCGACGCGCGGTGTCGACGATGTCCGTGGTGGACTTGTCGAGGAGCTGGTGATCGAACGCCTTCAGGCGAATACGGATTTTGTTGGCTTCAGGCATGAGTTCACTCAACGATCTTGGTCACGACGCCGGCGCCCACCGTGCGGCCGCCCTCGCGGATGGCGAAGCGCATCTGCTCCTCCAGCGCGACCGGCGCGATCAGCTCGATGTCCATCGTGATGTTGTCTCCTGGCATGACCATCTTCACGCCGTCGGGCAGCTTCACCGCGCCCGTCACGTCCGTCGTGCGGATGTAAAACTGAGGGCGGTAGTTCGTGAAGAACGGCGTGTGACGGCCGCCCTCCTCCTTCTTCAACACGTACACCTCACCGATGAACTTGGTGTGCGGCGTGATCGAGCCTGGCTTCGCGAGGACCTGACCCCGCTCGATGTCCTCCTTGTCCACGCCACGCAGCAGACAGCCCACGTTGTCACCCGCCTGGCCCTGGTCCATCGACTTGCGGAACATCTCCACGCCCGTCACAACCGTCTTGCGGGTCTCAGCGAAGCCGATGATCTCGACCTCCTCGTTCACCTTGATCATCCCGCGCTCGATGCGGCCTGTCGCCACCGTACCGCGACCCTTGATCGAGAACACGTCCTCGACAGCCATCAGGAACGGCTTGTCCACCTCGCGCACCGGCTCCGGGATGTTGTCGTCCAGCGCCTGCACCAGCTCCGTGATCGTGTCCACCCACTTCTGCTCGCCGTTCAGCGCGGGCAGCGCCGCGCCCTTCACCACCGCGGCGTCGTCTCCGGGGAACTGGTACTTGCTCAACAGCTCGCGGACTTCCATCTCCACCAGCTCCAGCATCTCCTCGTCCTCCACCGCGTCGCACTTGTTCAAGAACACGACGATGTGGTTCAGCCCCACCTGACGCGCCAAAAGCACGTGCTCTCGCGTCTGAGGCATCACGCTGTCCACGGCGCTCACCACCAGGATCGCGCCGTCCATCTGCGCAGCGCCCGTGATCATGTTCTTGATGTAGTCCGCGTGACCGGGGCAATCCACGTGCGCGTAGTGACGCGTCGGGGACTCGTACTCCACGTGGCTCACTGCGATCGTCACCGTCTTCGTCTCGTCGCGCACGATCCCGCCCTTCGCGATGTCGCCGTAGCTGATCGGCTGCGCCAAGCCCTTGTCGGCCTGCACCTTCAGCAGCGCCGCCGTCGTCGTCGTCTTACCGTGGTCGATGTGACCGATCGTCCCCACGTTCACGTGCGGCTTCTTGCGTACGAACTTCTCCTTACCCATGGCTTCCTCGCTTCTCAGGTGCCGCGAATCCTCGCGACGATTTGCTCTTGAATCTGACCCGGGACCGCCTCGTAATGCGAAAAGTGCATCGTGTAGGTGGCCCGACCTTGAGTCTTGCTGCGTAGCTCTGTCGCGTAGCCGAACATGGCGGCCAGCGGCACCAGGGCGCTGATGACTTGGGCGCCCACGCCGCGCTGGTTCATGCCCTGAATTTGCCCGCGACGCGAGTTCAAATCACCGATGACGTCACCCATGTAATCGTCGGGGGTGACGACCTCCACCTTCATGAGCGGCTCGAGCAGGTGGACACCGCCGCGCTCGGCTCCCTCTTGAAACGCCATCGACGCGGCGATCTCGAAGGCGGGCCCCGAGGAGTCCACCTCGTGGAAGCTGCCGTCCAACAGCGTCGCCTTGCAATCGATCAACTGGAAGCCCGCGAGCACACCGCGCCCCATCGCCTCGCGGATCCCCTTCTCCACTGAAGGGATGAACTCCTTCGGGATCACGCCGCCCACCGTCGCGTTCTCGAAGACGAAGCCACCACCGCGCTCGAGCGGCTCGAGGCGGATCTTCACGTGGCCGTACTGGCCGTGGCCGCCCGACTGCCGGATGAAGCGGCCCTCCGCCTCCACGGAGCTCGCGATCGCCTCGCGGTAGGCCACCTCGGGCTTGCCGACGTTGGCCTCCACCTTGAACTCACGGCGCAGCCTATCCACCAAGATGTCGAGGTGGAGCTCGCCCATGCCGGCGATGATGGTCTGCCCCGTCTCCTCGTTGGTGTAGGTGCGGAACGAGGGATCTTCCTGCGCCAGCTTCTGCAAGCTGACGCCGAGCTTGTCGACGTCCGCCTGGCTCCTCGGCTCGATCGCGATCGAGATCACCGGATCGGGGAACTCCATCTTCTCGAGTACGATGGGCGCCTTGTCGTCGCACAGCGTGTCGCCGGTGCGCGTCTCGCGCAGCCCCACCGCGGCGTAGATGTTCCCCGCGTAACACTGGCGCAGCTCCTCACGCTTGTTGGCGTGCATCCGCAGGATGCGCCCGATGCGCTCGCGCTTGCCGCGCACCGAGTTGAGCACGGCGGTGCCGCTGGTGATGCTCCCCGAGTAGACGCGGAAGAAAGTCAGGTTCCCGACGAAGGGGTCATTCGCGATCTTGAACGCGAGCGCCGCGAACGGCGCGTCGTCACGCGGGGGCCGCGTCAGCACGCGATCTTCCTTCGCGGGGTCGATGCCCTCCACGTCGGGCACGTCCGCCGGCGACGGGAGGTAGTTCACCACCGCATCGAGCAAGAGCTGAACGCCCTTGTTCTTGAAGGCAGTGCCGCACACCACCGGCACGAAGCGAAACTCGCAGGTGCCACGACGCAGCGCCGCGTGGATCTCCTGGCTGGTGATCTCACTCAGGCGGCCCTCCAGGAAGCGCTCCATGATGGAGTCGTCCACGTCCGCGCAGGCCTCGAGCAGCGCCTCTCGCGCTGCCTCACACTCTGTCACCAAGCCCTCCGGGATCTCCTCCCAGGTGAAGGCGGCGCCCAGCGTGTCATCGTCGAAGATGGCGGCGCGCATCCGCACCAAATCCACCATCCCACGGAACTGCTCAGCCTCCCCGACCGGCCACTGGATCGCCACTGGGACGCAGCCCAGACGATCACGCATCGAGTCGAGGTTCATCTGAAAATCGGCGCCCACCTTGTCCATCTTGTTGATGAACGCGATGCGCGGCACGCGGTAGCGATCAGCCTGGCGCCACACGGTCTCGCTCTGCGGCTCCACCCCGTTGCCGCCATCGAACACCGCCACCGCGCCGTCGAGCACCCGCAGCGAGCGCTCCACCTCGATGGTGAAGTCCACGTGCCCTGGGGTGTCGATGATGTTGATGCGGTGGTTGTCCCCCGCGAGCGGACCGCTCCCCTCCGTCGGCGACCAGAAGCAGTTGGTGGCCGCGCTGGTGATGGTGATGCCGCGCTCCTGCTCCTGCTCCATCCAGTCCATCGTCGCCGCGCCGTCGTGCACCTCGCCGAGCTTGTGCGTGATCCCCGTGTAAAAGAGGATGCGCTCGGTGGTGGTCGTCTTCCCCGCGTCGATGTGCGCCATGATCCCGATGTTTCGGATGCGCTCGATGGGGAACTCGCGGGCCATGGTGGGGGACGTTGGGGGAAGGCGCTGAGAGGAATGAGTGAGGGCGGGAGTCAGCGAGGAGACCTGCGGAAGACGTCAGTCAGGAGACCTGTAGAGGCGGGTTCAAACCTCGAAGACGGTCCGCGAAGGGCTCGTAGGGAAGGTGCTGAGAGGAGGGCGGGAGACGTCGGCGAGGACACGTAGGGGCGGGTTTCAAACCCGCCCGCCTCGAAGGCGGCCCATGGTAGCTAGTCAGTGAAGCTGCTTGCGTTGACTACCAGCGCTGGACGCTGCCGGGCGCTGAACGGACGAAACCCCCTCCAAGCTCGGCTCCCCGCAGTCTTGGGGAGCGCGTGGGCCCTAGGGCCCGGCGCCTGGAAGGGGTTCGGGGTACGCAGATCGTGGCGCCACCTACGAGGGACTCGGAGGCGGCGCGTTCACGCGGTGAGTCGGCTTCGGCCGACGGATCTCGTAACCCGATCCTTATGTGAGCTCAGTCATCTAACCTGTGGCTGCTCCAGCGAGGGTTTTTGGGGGTTTGGCAGCGCGCTTCGAGCGCCGTGAGCTGCCTGGCGGGCGCGACTGCCCGCGCCCCCATCCACTACCAGCGGTAGTGAGCGAACGCCTTGTTGGCGTCGGCCATCTTGTGGGTGTCGTCCTTCTTCTTCACGGCGCCGCCGCGGAGCTGGCTCGCGTCCACGAACTCCGCCGCCAGGCGCTCACGCATCGTCTTCTCGCCGCGTGAGCGTGAGAAGCCAACCAGCCAGCGCATCCCCAGCGCGACGCGGCGCTCCGGACGGACCTCCACCGGCACCTGGTAGGTGGCGCCACCGACGCGGCGGCTCTTCACCTCGAGGCGCGGCTTCACGTTGTCCAGCGCCTTGCGGAACACCTCGAGCGGATCCTGCTTGAAGCGCTGCTCGATGATGTCGAACGCGCCGTACATGATGCCCTCCGCCGTGGACTTCTTACCGTCCAGCATGAGCGCGTTCATGAACTTCGCGACCAGCTTGTCCTTGTACTTGGGATCCGGAATGATTTTCCGCTTGGGAACTTCGCGCCTACGGGGCATGACTTAGACCTCAGGACTTCGGGCGCTTCACGCCGTACTTGGAACGCTTACGGTTACGGGTAGCCTTGTTGGTGCTGCTGGGGCCAGAGGCGCCAAGCGCATCCAGCGTGCCGCGGACCACGTGGTAACGAACACCGGGCAGGTCCTTCACGCGGCCGCCGCGGATGAGCACCACGCTGTGCTCCTGCAGGTTGTGCCCCTCACCGGGGATGTAGCTCGTCACCTCCATCTGGTTGGTGAGCCGCACGCGGCAGACCTTCCGGAGCGCCGAGTTCGGCTTCTTGGGGGTGGTGGTGTAGACGCGCGTGCAGACGCCGCGCTTCTGCGGGCACGACTTCAGCGCCGGCGAGTCGGTCTTGTCGGCGGCGGCTTTGCGGCCGCTGCGGATGAGCTGTTGAATGGTGGGCATGAGCTCTTGGGTAGTGGACCGCCGCCACCAGCAATGGGTCGCGGCATGCTGCCAGGATCGAGTACGCTGCCCGGCAGGACGCATCGGGTAGCGCCCCAGGCACGAGCGCCTGGGAAGCTGCCCGGCAGGAAAGCGCCGAGCAGACCCCAAGGCGCGCAGGCGCCAGGGGGAGCGGAAGGGTACTTGCGGACAGAAGCCTGTCAAGCACCCTCGCGAGAAGTGAGGCAATGCCCCCGAAACGAACTGATAAGTGCCCGATATCATTGGGCTTTATGCCTGAGCGTGGGGCCTTTGCGCAGGGCGATCGGCGGGCAGCCCAGCGGGTGAGCCTTCACCAGACCTGCGCCGGGGGGCGCGGGTGAGCCGAGATCGCCGAGCCAAGCAGCCAGGGCGCTACCACCACGGCGACCTGCGCCGCGCGCTGCTCGACGCCGCGCTCGAGCTCATCCTCGAGCGCGGCGCGGAGGGCTTCACGCTTCGCGCGGCGGCGCGCGCAGCCGGCGTGAGCGACGCGGCGCCTTACCATCACTTCAGCGACAAGGAGGCGCTGCTCGCCGAGCTCGGCGCCGAGGGCTTCGCCTTGCTCAGCGATAAAATCCGCGCGGCAACTGCTGACCTGAGCGACGCGCGGGAGATCGCGCTCGCGATGGGCGTGGAGTACGTGGTGTTCGCCGCGCATCACCCCGCGCACTTCCGCGTGATGCTGAGCCGACGCGTGCTCCAGACTCAGCACCCCGGGCTCGCCGGCGCGGCGATGGAGACGTTCACCCTGGTGCGTGAGGCGCTGCTCGCAGGAGCGGCGCGCGCCGCGAGCCAGCTGGAGGTGGAGACGCTGATCTTCAGCGCGTGGGCGCTGGTGCACGGCTACGCGTTCTTGGTGGTGGAGGGTCACCTCGGCACCCTCGCCGAAGACGAGCCGCGCCTCCGCGCGCTCATCCGCGCGAGCATCATGCTGATGGATGCCGGCATCGCGCGGAGCTGACGCCCTCATGGGCCTTCGGGGGCGGCGAGCAGCGGGGCCCAGCGGGGGTCGCTGCCGAGCAGCTCGGGCAGCGCTTCGGCGATCGCGGCGGCTACCTGACCATCATAGGTGTGGCCTACGTTGCCGCCGAAGGCGACCTGAGCGGTGGCGCCGCCTTGGGTGAGCAGCCGCGCGGCGCGCGTCCCCTGTTGGCGACAAGCATGCTGACCACATCCGAAGAGCACCCCAGCACCTGCTACTTGGAGGGGACGCTCGGCGACGAAGCGCGTCGCGCGACGCGCGTGCCAGCCTTCGGCGCCGCCCTCCACGAGGATGGCATGCTGAAACGGTGGCTCCTCGCCGCGCTCGCGCGCGACGCTCGAGCCGGGCTCGGGCCCCAACGCGTGCACCCCCAAGATGGCCCCCAAGGAGAAGCCAGTGAAGACCGCGGGGCCCACGTCCGCGTGATCGGGGTACGCCTCGCGCAGCGCCCGGAGCCCCGCGTAGAGCTCCTTCAGGGTCGCGCCCAGCGCACCGTAAGTCCACCTGTCTTCTGACTTGGGTGCGTCCGTGCGCGGGATGCCGCGCGGACACAAGACGAAGGCCGCGTAGCGCACCAGCTCACCCCACACCATGCACTGCCACTCGGGGCGATCGTAGTTGCCATGCAGCGCCACCAAGATGGGGCGCGGCTCGGTGGCGCCGAGCGGCAGCGACACCGTCGCCGGGCGGAACCCAGAGACCTCGAGCTCCACCAAGCGCTGGGGCGCGCGGAGCGGCGGGAGCGCCTTCGAGGCTGCACCGGCGTCGCCCACCTGGGGACTGGAGGCGCTCGGTGGAGGCGCCGGTGGTGCGGCGCTCACGGACGCCGCGGCGGAGGCCTGATTGGAACCACCGGACGACGGCGACGCCGCGCGGGGCTCTTCCGCTTGGGGGCGGCAGGCGATGATGAGCACCGTCGCCGCCAGGAGCAGCCGTGAGGTGCACAGCCAAACCCCCAAAACCCCCTTCACGGTAGGCTATCCAGCGATGGAGGATCCCCGAGCCACCAAGGATCTCCGCGCGTGAGCCAGTCGGCAGCTGAGTTGACTTGAAAGGCCGGCGCGCGCCAGGCGGCGACGCCCTCCTTCGAGAGCACCGTCACCGCTTTTTCCGCAGGGCAATCGGAGCAGACCAGCAGCACCGACTCCCCTCCCCCAGTGGCGAAGGCGCGAGCCACCGCGGCGCTGAACACCTCCGCGCCCCCATCGACCAGGACGCCACGTGGGAACAAGGCCGGCGTCTCGCGCATCAGGTTCGCCGCGGCCACCGCGCCCGCCCCATGCCCCACCAGCGCGCCGCGCGGCCCCAGGTGATCGCCGAAGCGCTCCTCCAGCTGACGCACGGCCTGCTTCACCTGGGCGCGCAGGCTCGCCTCCAGCCGATTCGTCAGCTCAGCTGCTGGATTGGCCGAGGCGTCCGTCCCTGCCTGTCCACCAGATTCAGTCAGCTTAACTGATGGATCGGGCTTCCCGGCGTCGAGGCACAGCACGAACGCCGTTTGGATCAGCTCGCGCCACGGCGCGCAGTGCTCTGCGCCACCACCCAGGACGATCAAGAGCGGCTGAGCGCGCCGCGTGCCCACCGGCACTTGCACCACTCGAGAGCCCGCCTCGAGGCTCAGCGTCACCTGCGCGGGCCCAGCGAGGGGGGTGAGGCCGCTCTTCGGGATCGGCGGCGTGGGGCGCGCCGCGAGCGGGCGACCCAGCGGCTGAGTCGTGAGCTCAGCTGACGGGATGGCAGACGCAGAGGGCGCCAGGGCGGCTGGCTGCGGGGACGGGTCGCACTGACACCCAGGCAGGAGCCAGGCCATCAGCAGCAGGACGCTCGCGCGCATCCCCCATGATACGCCGAGCTTGGTCTGGAGCACGGATCAGTTCACAGCACCACGAGCTCGAGGCGCGGTGAGGAGATTTGGGAGCGCGATCCGTGATCCGTCTGGGAGCGCGGTGACTGGGGGACCTCGATCGGGGGGTTAGACGGCACCGAGCTGAGCGCCCTACACGGGTGAAGCGCCAGTCATCGAGGGCTTCGGATAGGCGCCGCAGCAGGAACCTTCAAAAACGGACGAAAGCAGGTAGCCACCGGGCTGCTCGCCCGTAGCCACCTGCCTCACGGTCCGTCCCTTGGAGCTGCTCAGTCCTCGCTCAGCGCAGCCGACATCGGCGGCGCAGGCGCGTAAACGCGCGCGGGCGCGACGTAGGGGCTGTCATCGTCCACCAACACCTGGAGCCGCTTGTAGGCCGGCAAGCCCGTCCCCGCGGGGATCAAGCGACCCATGATGACGTTCTCCTTGATGCCGCGAAGGTCGTCCGTCTTGCCGCAGATGGCCGCCTCCGTGAGCACCTTGGTCGTCTCCTGGAAGGACGAGGCGCTGATGAAGCTCTCCGTGGAGAGCGACGCCTTGGTGATGCCGAGCAGCATCGGCTCAGCGACCGCCGGGTTACCCCCGCGCGCCATGACCCGCGCGTTCTCGCGCTCGAACGTGTACTTCTCGACCTGCTCATCGACGAGGAAGTTGGTGTCACCCACGTCCTTGATGCGCACGCGGCGGAGCATCTGCCGCACGATGGCCTCGATGTGCTTGTCGTTGATGCCCACGCCTTGGAGCCGGTACACCTGCTGGATCTCGTTGACGAGCCAGGCGGCGAGCTCCTTCTCGCCCTTCACCCGCAAGATGTCGTGCGGGTTGGCCGGGCCGTCTTGGAGCGGATCGCCGGCGCGCACGAAGTCACCAGGCTGCACCTGGATGTGCTTGCCCTTCGGGATCAGGTACTCGCGCTCCTGATCCGTCTGCAGCGCGCCATCCACGTCCACCGGGGTGACGAGCACCTTGCGCTTGCCCTTGGTGTCCTTGCCGAAGCTCACGATACCGTCAATCTCGCTGATGATCGCGTGATCCTTCGGCTTGCGCGCCTCGAACAGCTCGGCCACCCGAGGCAGGCCGCCCGTGATGTCCTGCACCTTGGTGGTGTCGCGGGGCATCTTCGACAGCGGATCACCGGGGTAGATCATCTCGCCGTCCTGACACACGATGTTCGCGCCCACGGGGAGCAGGTAACGTGCGTCGAGGTCGGTCCCTGGGATCTTCACCGGCTCGCCCGTCTCCGGGTCGATGATGGTGACGCGCGGGCGGAGATCCGCCGCGCGCGACTCAGTGACGATCTTACGGCTCAGGCCGGTCACCTCGTCCACGCGCTCGTTGAAGGTCACGCCCTCCACGAGATCGCCGAACTGAACGAGCCCGCGCACCTCGGTGAGGATTGGCGTGGCGAATGGATCCCACTCGGCCACCACGGTGCCCACCTTCACGCGATCCCCATCCTTCACGTTCAGCTGCGCGCCGTACACCAGGCGGTGATGCTCACGCTCACGCCCCGTGTCGTCCATCACCACCAGCTCACCGTGGCGGTTCATCACCACCACCGTGCCGTCCTGCTTCTGCGCCGTCTGCGTGGTGCGGAGCCGCACGGTGCCCTCGGTGCGCGTCTCGAGGCTGCTCTGCTCGATCTTACCGCGCGCCGCCGCGCCACCGATGTGGAAGGTCCGCATCGTCAGCTGGGTGCCCGGCTCACCGATCGACTGAGCCGCGATGATGCCCACCGCCTCACCGATGTTCACGCGGTAGCCGCGCGCCAGGTCACGGCCGTAGCACATCGCGCACACACCGCGGCGCGTCTGGCAGGTGAGCACCGAGCGGATCACCACCTCCTCGATACCGGCGTCCTCGATGGTGCGCACCAGGTGCTCGTCGAGCTCCGTGTTGTTCGCCACCAAGACCTCGCCGGTCAGCGGATCGACCACGTCCTCCAACACGACGCGGCCGAGGATACGATCCCCGAGCGGCTGGATGACCTCACCCGCCTCCTCGAGCTTCGTCACGCGGATGCCGTCCAGCGTGCCGCAGTCGTACTCCGCCACCACCGCGTCTTGCGCCACGTCCACCAGCCTGCGCGTGAGGTAACCGGAGTTCGCGGTCTTGAGCGCGGTGTCCGCGAGGCCCTTACGAGCGCCGTGGGTCGAGGTGAAGTACTGGAGCACGGTGAGCCCCTCACGGAAGTTCGCCGTGATGGGGGTCTCGATGATCTCACCCGAGGGCTTCGCCATCAGGCCGCGCATGGCGGCGAGCTGGCGCATCTGCTGGGTGGAGCCACGAGCGCCCGAGTCCGCCATGATGTAGATCGGGTTGAAGCTGGCCTCGCCGTCCTTGCTCTTCGCGATCACCGCCATCATCTCTTCGGTGACGCGGTCGGCGACGCCGGCCCAGATGTCGACCACCTTGTTGTAGCGCTCACCGTCGGTGATGAGCCCCTCTTGGTACTGGTCGACGACCCGCTCCAGCTCCGCCTGCGCGGACTCGATGAGGTCCTTCTTCTTGTCGGGGATGACCATGTCATCCATGCACACCGACACGCCGCCCTTGGTCGCGAACTGGTAGCCCAGCGTGCGAAGCCGGTCAGCGAGCAGCACCGTCTCCTTGTTGAGGTGCTTGCGGTAGCAGACGTCGATGAGCTGGCTCAGCGCCTTCTTGTTCAGCACCTTGTTCGCGTAGTCGAACGGGATGTCCGGCGGCAGCACCTCACTGATGAGGACGCGACCGACCGTCGTCTCCACGATCTGGCTCCGCGGGTTGCCGTCCTCGTCCTTGTCCTGAATCCGGACGCGGACTGGCGCGTGCAGCTCCGCGACGCCGTTGTCGAACGCCATCCGCACCTCGGCGGGTGAGGAGAAGACGCCGCTCAGCAGTCCGGAGACCTTACTGCCATCGCGATCCACCTTCAGGGTGTTCTCCTTGAAGGCTCCCTTGGCGGCCTTACGAGCGCGCGTCGCGTAGTAGAGCCCGAGCACGATGTCCTGCGTCGGGTTGATGATGGGGCGACCGTTCGCGGGGCTCAGGATGTTGTTGGTGCTCATCATGAGCACCCGCGCCTCCATCTGCGCCTCCACGCTGAGCGGCACGTGGACCGCCATCTGGTCGCCGTCGAAGTCGGCGTTGAACGCGGTGCAGACGAGCGGGTGCAGCTGGATGGCCTTGCCCTCGATCAGCACTGGCTCGAACGCTTGGATCCCGAGGCGGTGCAGCGTCGGCGCGCGGTTCAGCAGCACCGGGTGCTCCGTGATCACCTCTTCCAGGATGTCCCACACCTCGGGACGCTCCTTCTCCACCATCTTCTTGGCGCTCTTGATGGTGTTGACGTAGCCGCGCTCCTCCAGCTTGTTGTAGATGAACGGCTTGAACAGCTCGAGCGCCATCTTCTTCGGGAGGCCGCACTGGTGCAGCTTCAACGCGGGCCCGACGACGATGACGGAGCGCCCCGAGTAGTCGACGCGCTTGCCGAGCAGGTTCTGGCGGAACCGCCCCTGCTTGCCCTTCAGCATGTCGCTGAGGCTCTTCAGCGGGCGCTTGTTCGGACCCGTGATGGTCTTGCCGCGACGACCGTTGTCGAACAGCGCGTCCACCGCCTCCTGCAGCATGCGCCGCTCGTTGCGGATGATGATCTCCGGGGCGTTCAGCTCGAGCAGCCGCTTCAGGCGGTTGTTGCGGTTGATGACGCGACGGTAGAGATCGTTCAGGTCGCTGGTCGCGAAGCGGCCACCGTCCAGCGGCACCAGCGGACGCAGGTCCGGCGGGAGCACCGGGATGACCGACAGCATCATCCACTCGGGGCGGTTACCGCTGCCGCGGAACGCCTCCACCACCTTGAGGCGCTTGGCGATCTTCTTGCGCTTCGCGTCGCTGGTGGCCGTCTTCATCTCCTCGCGGAGCTGCTCCGAGAGGTCATGCACCTCCACGCCCTTGAGGAGCGAGACCACGGCCTCGCCGCCCATCTGCGCCTCGAACGCGTCGTCGCCGTACTCGTCGAGCAGCTGCGCGTAGCGCTCCTCCGTCAGCAAGTCGCCCGGCGCGAGCCCGGTGTCCTTCGGATCGATGACGATGTAGGCCTCGCAGTAGAGGACCTTCTCGAGATCCTTCAGGGTGATGTCGAGGATGTTGCCAATGCGCGAAGGCAGGCTCTTCAGGAACCAGATGTGCGCGACCGGCGTGGCCAGGTTGATGTGGCCCAGGCGCTCGCGACGCACCTTGCTCTGGATCACCTCCACGCCGCACTTCTCGCACACGATCCCGCGGTGCTTCATGCGCTTGTACTTGCCGCAGATGCACTCGTAGTCCTTCACTGGACCGAAGATCTTCGCGCAGAACAGGCCATCTCGCTCCGGCTTGAACGTCCGGTAGTTGATGGTCTCGGGCTTCTTCACCTCACCGTGGGACCACTCCTTGATCTTCTCTGGGCTCGCCAGAGAGATGCGCATGGCCGAAAATGAGAGTGGATCCTTGGGCTTCTCGAAGAAGGAGAAAATGTCTCGCATCGCCTAAACCTCCGCTGGCCTTCCGGCTCACTCTTCCGCTGCCACGGCAGCTGTCTCGACCAATTCCACGTTCAAGCACAAGGACTGCAGCTCTTTGATCAACACGTTGAAGCTCTCAGGCAGCCCAGCTTCCAGCGTGTAGTCCCCCTTCACGATGGCTTCATACATGCGGGTGCGCCCCTGCACGTCGTCGCTCTTCACGGTGAGGAACTCTTGCAGCGCATAGGCCGCGCCGTACGCCTCCATCGCCCACACTTCCATCTCACCGAGGCGCTGACCACCGAACTGCGCCTTACCGCCGAGGGGCTGCTGGGTGACGAGCGAGTACGGCCCGATCGAGCGCGCGTGGATCTTGTCGTCCACCAGGTGATGGAGCTTCAGCACGTACATCACGCCGACGGTGACGTCCTCGTCGAACGGCTCACCCGTGCGGCCATCGAAGACGATGGACTGCCCGGAGCGTGAGACGCCCGCGAGCTCCAGCGCGCCCTTGATGTCCCCCTCGTCAGCCCCATCGAACACTGGGGTGGAGAAGAAGACGCCGCGCTTCAGCTTGTTCGCGAGCCGGTGCAGATCTTCCGCTGGCATGCGCCCGAGCTCGGTCACGAAGCGCGCATCGTGCGCGTAGATCGCCTTCAGGCGAGCCCGGAGCTCCTCCGCCGTCGCGCGCCGCTCGAGCATCTGCTCGATGCTGCGACCGAGCATCTTCGCGCCCCACCCGAGGTGAGTCTCGAGGATCTGCCCGACGTTCATGCGGCTCGGCACGCCGAGCGGGTTGAGCACCACGTCGACCGGGGTGCCGTCCGCCAGGTAGGGCATGTCCTCCTCGGGGAGGATGCGGCTCACGACGCCCTTGTTGCCGTGACGCCCGGCCATCTTGTCGCCGACCTGCAGCTTGCGCTTGATGGCGATGTACACCTTCACCATCTTGATCACGCCGGGCGGCAGCTCGTCGCCGCGGCTCAAGCGGTCGATCTTGTCGCGGAAGTGCTCCTCGCGCTCGCGGACCATCTCCTCCAGGTTGTGGAAGAGCTGGGCGACGAGCTCATTGCCGTCCTCCAGCTGGATCTCGCCCCAGTATTTACGCGGGATGGTGGTGAGCGCCTCGTCGGTCAGGGTGTCGCCCTTGGCGAGCAGCACCTTACCCTGGTCGTCCACCAGCTTGCTGGTGGTCTGCTTGCCAGCCAGCACGTCGCGCATCTTGCGGAAGTAAGAGTCACGAATGACCTTCACCTCCTCGTCCCGGGTGCGCTCGAGCTTGGCGCGCTCCTGATCTTCGATCGCCTTGGCGCGCTCGTCTTTGTCCGTGCCCTTGCGCGAGAAGATCCGCGCGTCGATCACGATGCCGCCAACCCCCGGCGGCACCTTGAGCGAGCTGTCGCGGACATCCCCCGCCTTCTCACCGAAGATCGCGCGGAGCAGCTTCTCCTCCGGGGAGAGCTGGCTCTCGCCCTTCGGGGTGATCTTCCCGACCAGGATGTCGCCAGGCTTCACCTCGGCCCCGATCCGCACCACGCCGGAGTCATCGAGGTCCTTCAGGGCCTCGTCACCCACGTTGGGGATGTCCCGCGTGATCTCCTCCTTACCGAGCTTGGTGTCCCGGGCGACGCACTCGAACTCCTCGATGTGAACCGAGGTGTAGACGTCCTCCTTGGTCACCCGCTCGCTCAGCAGGATGGAGTCCTCGAAGTTGTACCCCTGCCAAGGCATGAACGCGACGACCACGTTCTGCCCCAGCGCGAGCTCACCCATGTTGCACGCCGGGCCATCCGCGAGGACGTCCCCCGCCTTGACCCGCTCGCCAGCGCGCACGATGGGGCGCTGGGTGTAGCAGGTGCTCTGGTTCGAGCGCTGGTACTTGTTCAGGTGGTAGATGTCCGGCACCTCATCGCCGGTGCCGCCAGTGGCGCGCACCACGATGCGCTCGGCATCCACGCTGACCACCACGCCATCGCGCTTCGCCGCCACGCACACGTTGGAGTCCATCGCCACGCGACGCTCCATTCCGGTGCCAACGAAGGGCGCTTCGGTGCGGATCAGCGGCACCGCCTGGCGCTGCATGTTCGCGCCCATGAGCGCGCGGTTCGCGTCGTCGTGCTCCAGGAAGGGCACCAACGCGGCAGCCACGCTCACCATTTGGTTCGGCGCCACGTCCATCAGCGCGATCTGATCGGGCGACGTCATGCGGAAGTCACCGTTGTAACGCGCGCTGACCATCGTCTCCGTGAACTGACCATCGTCGTCGCGCGGCGTGCTCGCCTGGGCGATGTACTTCCCCTCCTCCTGGAGGGCGCTGTACCAGTTCACCTGCTTCGAGACGCGCCCCTCGGACACGCTGCGGTAAGGCGTCTCCACGAAGCCATACTCGTTCACCCGCGCGAACGTCGACAGCGAGGCGATGAGGCCGATGTTCGGGCCTTCAGGCGTCTCGATCGGGCAAATACGGCCGTAGTGGGTGGCGTGCACATCGCGCACCTCGAAGCCCGCGCGCTCTCGGGTGAGGCCACCCGGCCCCAGCGCCGACAGGCGCCGCTTGTGGGTCACCTCGCTGAGCGGGTTGGTCTGGTCCATGAACTGCGACAGCTGGCTGCTGCCGAAGTACTCCTTCACCACCGCGCCGACTGGCTTCGCGTTGATCAGGTCGTGCGGCATGAGCGTGTCAATCTCTTGCGAGACGCTCATGCGCTCCTTGATCGCGCGCGCCATGCGCACGAGACCGATGCGATACTGATTCTCCATCAGCTCGCCGACCGCGCGCACCCGGCGGTTACCCAGGTGATCGATGTCGTCCACGCTGCCGCGGCCGTTCTTCAGCTCGATCAGGTGACGGACGGTCTCCACGATGTCGTCGTGGGTCAGCGTCGTGCACTCGATGCCCGGCGCGTTGTCCCGGCCGTTGTAGAACTTGTAGTTCAGCTTCAGCCGACCCACGGCGCTCAGGTCGTAGCGCTCGGGGTTGAAGAACAGGTTCTGGAACAGCGTCTTCGCGGTCTCGAGGGTGGGCGGATCACCGGGGCGGAGCCGGCGGTAGATCTCCATGATCGCGTCCTCGGTGGTCTTCACCTTGTCGGCGATCAGCGTGTCCCGGAGGAACGAGCCGACGTTCAGGCCGTCGATGAACAGGACCTGGAACTCCTTCACGCCCGCCTCGTGCAGGCGGTCGAGGATGGTCTCCGTCACCTCCTCGTTGCACTCGAGCAGGACCTCGCCTGTCTCCTTGTCGATCACGTCCTCGGCGCTGACCTTGCCGATCAGCTCGGTGATCTCGATGGGGAGCCGATCCACCTCGCTCTCCCGCAGGCGCTTGATCGCCGCCCGGGTGAACTTCGTGTTCTTCTTCACGACGACCTTGTCGCCGATCTTGATGTCACGCGTGGCGCGCTGGCCGGCGAGGAGGTCGAAGTTGACGCTCTTCTCGTACTTCCCCGGAGCACGCATGAAGATGGTCTCGGTGTCGTAGAAGCGGTTCAACAGATCCTGCGTCTGGAACCCGAGCGCGCGGAGCAGCACCGTCGCGTGCATCTTCCGGCGCCGATCGATCCGCACGTAGAGGATGTCCTTGTGGTCGAACTCGAAGTCGAGCCACGAGCCGCTGTAGGGGATCACCCGCGCGGAGTAGAGCAGCTTCCCGCTCGAGTGCGTCTTGCCCTTGTCGTGGTCGAAGAACACGCCCGGGCTGCGGTGCAGCTGGCTCACCACCACGCGCTCCGTGCCGTTGATGATGAAGGTGCCGGAGTCCGTCATCAGCGGGATCTCGCCGAAGTAGACCTCCTGCTCCTTGATGTCGCGGACCACCGGGTCGCCGCCCTCGCGCGCGTCGTAGACGAGCAGCTGGGTCGTGACCTTGATCGGCGCGGCGAAGGTCATCCCGCGCTGGCGACACTCCTCCACGTCGTACTTCGGGCGCTCGAGGTTGTAGCTGACGAACTCGAGCTCACTCGTCCCATCGAAGTCCTTGATGGGGAAGACGCTACGGAACACCGCCTGCAAGCCGACCAGCGCGCGATCCCTCGGGGCCAGGTCCGACTGGAGGAACTTGTCGTAGCTGTGCTTCTGAATGTCGATGAGGTTCGGGACGTCGACGATGGACTCGACCTTCCCAAGGTTCGTACGATGCCGAAAGTTCGACTGAACGACTGACGCCATTCTGATTCCTCCGAGCCGACTGCTCAAACAGGTTTAGCGGGCTCCAGCGACTTGGCTTTCGACGCAAGCGCTGTCCCGCGAGGTGATCGTGGAGAACGAGTGTGAGGAGTCGTGCAAACGCATCTGTGGCTACTACTGGTGGACCGTGGGGTGAGCGCCGCTAGGGCTCTTCAAACTACGGTTCAACACGTGAGGTTCCAATAGCGCCGTCCTGCGTAAGTGGATTGATGGGGGGTGGGGGCTCGAGCTCCGCACGTTTCGGCGGAGCCCGACTCCGCGCGGTGGCCCCCCCGGGGCCACCGCGCGTCTGTCGGTGAGGGCTGAGGCTATCCGTGGCGACGCCGGGTCACTTGACCTCGACCTTCGCCCCAGCGCCTTCGAGCTTCTTCTTGACGTCCTCAGCCTCTTCCTTGCTGACGCCTTCCTTGATCGCCTTGGGGGCGCCCTCGACCAGCTCCTTGGCCTCCTTCAGGCCCAGGCCCGTGATCTCACGGACGGTCTTGATCACGTTGATCTTGCTGCTGCCAGCGTCGGCGAGGATGACGTCGAACTCCGTCTTCTCCTCGACCTCGGCGGCGGCGGCAACGGCCGGGCCCGCTGCGACGGCCACGGGAGCAGCGCTGACGCCCCACTTGTCCTCGAGCTCCTTCACGAGCTCAGCGATTTGAATGACGGGAAGGTTGGAGAGGTAATCGACGACCTGCTCCTTGGTGATCTCGGCCATGATGCGTGCTCCTTACTGATGCTCTCCCGAGCCCCGACTGCTTTGGCACGGCCAGGGTGGGTCGAACAGAGATTTGATAATGGGTTGATGTGACTGATGAGTACGGATGATTGATGAGTGCGGTGCGCTGCGGTAGCGGCGCGCCGCTGGCGAGCCCGCCCGTCGAGGACGACGCGGGGGCTCAGCCTTCGCTCTTGGCCTTCTTGGCGTTGAGCAAGTGGACGAAGTTCGTAGCAGGCGCCGCGAGGAGACGGACCAACGTCTGAGCTGGTGCCATCAGCTGCGCGAGCAACATCGCCCTCGCCTCGTCCTTGTTGGGCAGCGTGGCGAGTTGGTTCTCCACGCCCTTGTTGTCGAGCACCTGGCCATCGAGCAGGCCCGCCTTGATGACGAGCTTCTCGTTCTCCTTGCGGAACTCCTTGACCACGCGCGCCGCGGCGCTCGGCTCCTCGTAGCTCCACGCGACGCCGGTCATCCCCCGGAGGGTGTTGCCGAGCGTCTCCGCGTAGGGCTGATCGCCGATCGCCAGGCGGATCAAGGTGTTCTTGCACACCTTGTACTCCACCCCGCGCTCCTTGAACCGCGCGCGGAGGCTGCTTACCTCGGCGACGTTCATGCCCGAGAAGTCGACGAAGACCGCCGAGGTCATCCGATCGAAGCGGTCCTTGAGCACACCGACTTGCTCGACCTTGTTTGCGCGCTCCATCAGCTCTCCTCCTGCGCAGTGCCGTAGGCGATCGAGGTGTCCACCCGGACGCCAGGCCCCATCGTGCTGGAAAGGGTGATGCTGCGGACGTAGACGCCCTTGGCCGTCGGCGGCTTACGAGCGACCAGCTCCGCCACCAACGCCGCGGCGTTCTCCGACAGCTTCTGCTGGTCGAAGGAGAGGCGGCCCACCCGGCAGTGGACCACACCCGCGCGGTCCACGCGGTACTCCACCTTGCCCGCCTTGGCCTCCTTGACGGCGTTGCCAACGTCGAAGGTCACGGTGCCGACCTTGGGGTTCGGCATCAAGCCGCGGGGACCGAGGACACGACCGAGCTTACCCACCGCGCCCATCATGTCGGGCGTGGCGATCACGCGATCGAAGTCCATGAAGCCGCCCTGCACCTTCGCCACCAGCTCGTCGGCGCCGGCGAAGTCAGCGCCAGCGTCGAGCGCCTCGCGCTCCTTCTCGCCCTTGGCGAAGACCAGCACGCGGATCGTCTTGCCCGTGCCGTGAGGCAGGACGAGGGCGCCGCGCACCATCTGATCCGCGTGCTTCGGGTTGACCCCGAGGCGCACGGCCAGATCGACCGACTCATCGAACTTGGCGTAGGCGACCTCTTTCACGAGCTTCGCCGCATCGCTGAGTGTGTAGCGCTTCTGGCGATCGACCTTGTCGAGCGCTTGGGCGCGTTTCTTAGGTATTTTTGCCATATTTCGTCTTTCGACTCCTGGGCTGCTCCAGGGTGGCCGACATCAGTCAGCCGCCCTGAGCGCCAGTGATTCACACGACGTCGATGCCCATCGAGCGCGCGGTGCCGGCGATGGTGCGCGCGGCCGCGTCGATGTCCGTGACGTTCATGTCCTTCAGCTTGATCTCGGCCACCTGCTTCACCTGATCCCAGGTGAGCTGCCCGACCTTCTGCTTGTTCGGCTCCTTGGAGCCCGTCCCCGGCTTGCCGGTCGCGCGGAGGCCGCACGCCTCCTTCAAGAGCACCGCCGCGGGCGGTGACTTCATGATGAAGGTGTAGCTGCGGTCGGCGTACACCGTGATTTCCACAGGGACGATCGTGTCACCTAGCTTCGCGCTACGTGCGTTGAAGTCCTTGCAGAACTGCATGATGTTCACGCCGTGCTGACCCAGCGCGGGGCCAACCGGCGGCGACGGGTTCGCCTTACCAGCCTGGAGCTGGAGCTTGATGAACCCGGAGACCTTCTTCTTGCCTGCTGCCATTTCTCGGACCCTTTCGATCGGACTCCCACGCGACCCCGGAGGAGGGCGACGCCGCTCGCGCTCGAGGCGCTAGGGCGCTGCGTGGTGCTGTGTCGTTCGCTCGTTCAGGACTAGCGCTTCTCTACGTGGTTGAAGTCGAGCTCCACGGGCGTGGGGCGACCAAAGATGCTGACCATCACCTTCAGCTTCTGCTTGTCGGGCTTCACCTCTTGCACGGTGCCCGAGAAGTTGGCGAAGGCGCCCACCGTCACCCGCACCTCGTCCCCCTCTTGGAACTGGTGCCGCGGCTTCGGCTTCGCCGCCCCCTCGCTGATGCCCTTACGGACCTCCTCGATGTGCGGGGGCTTCACCTCCTGCGGCCGTTGGTTCCCGATGAAGCCAGTGACCTTGGGCGTGTCCTTGACGATGTGCCAAGCGCCCTCGCTCATGTCCATCTCGACGAACAGGTACCCGGGGAAGCTGGTCTTGCTCTTGACCCGGCTCTTCCCGTCCTTGCCCTGCTCCGTCACCGTCTCCGTGGGGATCAAGATCTCGCCGAACTGCTCCTCGACCTTGAACTGCCGAATCCGCTCCTGGAGCGCCAGCTTGACCTTGTTCTCGTACCCGGAGTAGGTCGTGACTACGTACCACTTCTTCGTCATGGCTCCTGCTTCGGTCTCCATCGTCACGCCCCGTACACCAGACCGGTCACGAAGCCCCAGAAGCGGTCCAGCACAGCGATGTAGGCCGTCGCGATGATGCTCGCGATGATCACTACGATGGTGCCGTCGACCACCACCTGCTTACCTGGCCAGGTGACCTTGCCGAGCTCTTGTGCGACCTCGTCGGCCCACGCCCGAACGTGAGGCTTCCGATAGATTTGGATGATGGCGATCGCCCCGATCACGGCGCCGAGCGCCATCGTCACGTTGGGGCGCTCGTCCTCGGACAGCGCGATCAAGCTGGGGACCGCGCGCACCGCCGTGGGCCACTCCGCCAGGGTGTTCCACAAGCTGGTGAGGAGCTTGCCCGAGAGGAAGGCGATCAGGATCCCGCTGCCAAACAGCGCGGCGTGGACGTAGCGCGTCGAACCGAACTCCACCGCGGACCCATCGTCCTCGTCCTCGTCGTCGGCTGAACCGTCGTCATCCGAGCCCTCGTCGTCCGAGCCCTCGCCATCGGAGTCGCCGTCGTCCGACCCTTCGTCATCGGAGTCACGGTCGTCCGAGCCCTCGTCATCGGAGTCCTCCGAGCCCTCGTCATCGGAGTCGCTGTCGTCCGAGCCCTCCGAGTCCGCGCGCGCGGCGTCCTCCGCGTCCTCACGCGTGAGCTCTTCGTCGCGCTCGGCGACGTCTTCGCTCTCGAGGTCTTTGTCCTTGGTGGCCATAGGGTCTCGCTATGAGGTGCTCTAAGACGAGTGACTTGCAGGGGCGGAGAGGCTCGAACTCCCGACCTGCGGATTTGGAATCCGCTGCTCTACCAACTGAGCTACACCCCTAGAATCTACTTGGACTCGATATGCTGCGTGTGAGCGTTACAGTCTCGACAGAACTTCTTCAGCGTGAGCAGCTCTAGACCCGGCCTGCGTGCCTTGGTCGTCTTGTAATTTCGGGCCCCGCAGATCGAACAAGCGAGGGCGATGCTCGCCCTCGCCTTTTCGGCCTTGGCGCCCGGACGGGCGGCCATCACTCCACGATCTTGGTCACGACGCCGGCGCCCACCGTGCGGCCGCCCTCGCGGATGGCGAAGCGCATCTGCTCCTCCAGCGCGACCGGCGCGATCAGCTCGATGTCCATCGTGATGTTGTCTCCTGGCATGACCATCTTCACGCCGTCGGGCAGCTTCACCGCGCCCGTCACGTCCGTCGTGCGGATGTAAAACTGAGGGCGGTAGTTCGTGAAGAACGGCGTGTGACGGCCGCCCTCCTCCTTCTTCAACACGTACACCTCACCGATGAACTTGGTGTGCGGTGTGATCGAGCCCGGCTTCGCGAGGACCTGACCCCGCTCGATGTCCTCCTTGTCCACGCCGCGAAGCAGACAGCCCACGTTGTCACCCGCCTGGCCCTGGTCCATCGACTTGCGGAACATCTCCACGCCCGTCACAACCGTCTTGCGGGTCTCAGCGAAGCCGATGATCTCGACCTCCTCGTTCACCTTGATCATCCCGCGCTCGATGCGGCCTGTCGCCACCGTACCGCGACCCTTGATCGAGAACACGTCCTCGACAGCCATCAGGAACGGCTTGTCCACCTCGCGCACCGGCTCCGGGATGTTGTCGTCCAGCGCCTGCACCAGCTCCGTGATCGTGTCCACCCACTTCTGCTCGCCGTTCAGCGCGGGCAGCGCCGCGCCCTTCACCACCGCGGCGTCGTCTCCGGGGAACTGGTACTTGCTCAACAGCTCGCGGACTTCCATCTCCACCAGCTCCAGCATCTCCTCGTCCTCCACCGCGTCGCACTTGTTCAAGAACACGACGATGTGGTTCAGCCCCACCTGACGCGCCAAAAGCACGTGCTCTCGCGTCTGAGGCATCACGCTGTCCACGGCGCTCACCACCAGGATCGCGCCGTCCATCTGCGCAGCGCCCGTGATCATGTTCTTGATGTAGTCCGCGTGACCGGGGCAATCCACGTGCGCGTAGTGACGCGTCGGGGACTCGTACTCCACGTGGCTCACTGCGATCGTCACCGTCTTCGTCTCGTCGCGCACGATCCCGCCCTTCGCGATGTCGCCGTAGCTGATCGGCTGCGCCAAGCCCTTGTCGGCCTGCACCTTCAGCAGCGCCGCCGTCGTCGTCGTCTTACCGTGGTCGATGTGACCGATCGTCCCCACGTTCACGTGCGGCTTCTTGCGTACGAACTTCTCCTTACCCATGGCTTCCTCTTGTTCTGCTTCGATCGACGTTGGGGTTGGCTCGTCTGTGACGACCTCGGGAGCCCACCACCAGATTCGAACTGGTGACCTCGTCCTTACCAAGGACGTGCTCTACCTACTGAGCTAGGTGGGCAAGGTGTCCGGACTGAACAGGCGACCAGGTCACCTGGAGCGGGAGATGAGGTTCGAACTCACGACGTTCAGCTTGGAAGGCTGACGCTCTACCAACTGAGCTACTCCCGCGCGGCCTCGAGGGCCGTGGCTCCTCTCAGAGCCGGGGCGAGCGCCCCGGAGGGCCCCACCCGTTTTCTTTCGATTCATGCTCCTGCCGAGGCGACCCGGCGCTGGTGGCCGGCGGCACCGGCAGGTTCGGCGCTGGGGGTGACCAGCGCCGGTGGAGGGTGATGGATTCGAACCAACGTAGGCATAGCCGGCAGGTTTACAGCCTGCTCCCTTTGGCCACTCGGGCAACCCTCCGAAATTTTTGAAGATTCTTGCTAAGTGAATGGTCGCGTCAGGCAACTCGCAGGAAGTGGGACGGCTCGAAGGGAAGAGGCAAATTCAAGGCAGCAGGGGCTCGGTAGGGCAGCGGGGCAAGGTGCCTGCGGCTCAGAGAGCCTACAGCTCAGCGAGTGGAGCACCTTCTAGGAAGCCTGAGCCGGGGAGGGGACTTGAACCCCTAACCTTCTGTTTACAAAACAGGTGCTCTACCATTGAGCTATCCCGGCGAGGGATGAGCCAGCTGGATGACGGGACGACTGGGGAAAAGAAAACCTCCTCACGCTGCACGAACCGCTGAACAAGGGCTCAGGATGGTGCTAGCGTGCGAGAATCAGGGAGACGGCGGCAGGTGATGGTGGGAGAAGGAAGCGGGTCAGGAGGAGGCCAAGCAAGTGAACGAGCCCCAAACCTACCTGAACGCCCGGCCCCACCGACACCTCGACCCCCCAGCTAGGCTGCTTACGAACTGAAGAGCCGGGATGGGCGAGGCTGAACCGGCACAAAGCGTACGGCAGGGCAGACGTAGGCCGGGCGAGCGGGGGCTTGGTAGCGCCGGGCCCAAGACCTGTCAAGCACATTGCGTACCGGCCTGGGCCCTGGCAATTTCTCCTGTAAATTCAGGTAGTTTAGCCTGAACGAATGAGGCGACCCTCGAACCTCGGGCGCCTTGGGGTGTGATGACGGGTCGCCCGCGCGTAGCCCGGCCCAAGGGCCGTTCCCTCCAGGGCGCTCTACCCAATCATCACCCGGCGCCTTCGCCCGGCGTCAGCGGGTCGCTGCCAAACGGTGCCGCGCGGCCCTGACTCGAGCCGCTCGCGGAGCAACGCGCCATCGGGTCGCGGCAGTCGCAACGCAGCACGCTCATCGCGCTCAGTCAGTTCACCTGATATTTTGCGGCCAGGTCGTCGAGCGCCGCACGGAGCTCTGCGCGGGTGTAGGGGAGCTTGTCGAGCGCGGCCTCCTCCGCGCGGATCGCGGCCTCGAGCTCTTGCTTGCTGCGCGACGCCCTCGCCACCCAGCTGCTCTGCTCGCCGGTCCGCGCCGCCATGCTCAAGGTGTGCTCCATCATCTGCTGCCCCTTCCGCAGCAAAACGGAGTAGCGGAGCCGCATCGCGCCCTCGAACAGCTGGCGGTCCTTCTCCGTCTTCGCGCCCGCCGGCGGTGGCACGCGCATCAAGTCCTCGTGCAGCCGCTGGTACAGCTCTCCCACACGGAAACCCGCCATCGCGGACCAGTGCGCGTCGTAGGCGCGCATGGTGTCGGAGTAGGCGCTCTGGGCGTCGAGCAGCAGCTGGCAGCGCTCCTCCAACACATCAGCGAAGTTGGGGGGAGTCGGGGAGAACTGGATCGCCTCCCCCTTCAGCCGCCTCACCTCGCCCAACGCGAAGTAGAGCTGCGCCAAGTCGGTCGGGAGCCTGCCGGCGCGGTCGAGCTCGGCGCCCTCCGCGAGCGTGCGCCCGCGCTCCACCTCACGGTTGGCTCGTGGCAAATCGCCCGCCTCCACCGCGGCGAGGGCGCGCGCGGCGTGCATGCTGATCAGCTCGAGGGGCGCCAGGTCCTTGAAGCGCTGGATCCCCACGTCGGCGAGACGCCCGGCCTCTGCCCAACGCTCGAGGTACCCCAAGATCCGCACGGCTCGCATGAGCGCGCTGCGTGACAGCTCAGAGCTCGGGAACTCACTGAGCAGGCGCTGGTAGCTCTTCTCGGCGAGCGCCAGCTCCCCCGCTTGATCATAGGAGTGCCCCGCGTTGAGCAGCGCGTGCGGCGCGAGCGCGCCCTCCGGCTCCAGCTGGTACACCCGGGAGTACACCTCGGCGGCCTCGCGGAACTCCGCGCGATCGAAGTGCCATTTTCCACGCCCAAATAGCTCGCTCAGCGAGGTGCCGTCCTCCGCGGTGATCACCTGGCGCTCCACCTCGAGCGAGTCAGGGCTGCCTGGCCCCCGCGGCTCACCAGAGGTCGCTCCCGCGGCGCCACAGGCAGGCAGCGCCCAGGCGCACACCCAGGCCACGAGCGGCACCTTGGCCCCGGAGAAAATCGTCACGGCCCAGAGTCTAGAGCATGCTGGGCACCGCGTCCGTGACGCGCTGCGTGAACGCCAGCGCGGGCGCAGACACTGAACACCGGACCATCCACTCGCTGCGCCGCTCAGTGTCGGAAACCGGCTCGACCCCATGCGCCACCTCGCGCCTCGAGCCCAAGCAGGCCAGCTTGCGACGAAGCGCCACCCTTGATCTCCGAAGGCCTCACCCGTACCGTGAGGGTGCATCAGGAGCCCAAACCCAGGAGGTCGATGCCATGAGTCGGAAGCAGAGCGGGGCGGTGGAGCTGGAGACCTTGGAGCAGGAACATCGGGAGCTCGAGCGGCAGCTGCAGCAGCTGGAGCGACGCGCCCACCTCACCCCAGAGGAGCAGGCCGAGGCCGCCGCGCTCAAGCGCGCGAAGCTCCTCCGCAAGGACGCGATCCACGCGCTCCGCGCCAACTGAAGCCGGGCGGACCCCTGACGAGCACCCCCAAGGGCCTCGCAAAGTCAGGGGTCCCAACAGCCTGCACGCCGACTGGCCTCTCCGCGTAGTCAGACACCTGGACAGCTCCCCGCGCCGGGTCCATGGCGCGAGCCTCTCGACGCACGGCAAGCGCTCCGCTACGTGGGACCCGAGCGCGCTGAGCCGCGGCCACGCGGTGCGGAGCGACGACTACCCGTCCAACCCCCTGACGAAGTCGCTCTCACGAAACCGCCAGCGGCCCTGACGAAGGTACTCCCGCGAAACCGCCAGCGGTCCTGACGAAGGCTCCCTACAGAACCGTCAGCGACCTCGACGATTCAACCGCGCTCGACCAGCGCTCACAGCGTCACGCACTCGCCGGCCTGGCAGGTCTCGCCCTCGGCGCACGCGGGGCTGCAGCCCTCCGCGTCGCGGCTGGTCTCTTTCACGGTGGAGCTCGAGCTGCCGAGGCTGTCCCGCGTGCCGAAGACGTCGTGGTTCAGGTCGGTCAGCGACTCCTCGAGGCGCGCCTTCTCCGGCTCCTTCAGGCCACCCGGGTGCTCTTGCTCGATCGCCTTGGCGATGGCGAGCCAGTGCCGCGCATCCGCACGGAAACCCAAACGGTAGCCCGTCATCCCGCGCAGGTAGGCGTAGCGCGCCTGATCTTGCAGCGAGAGCGAGTCGCGATCGGCCTCCAAGCTGCGCCAAATCGCGAGCGCGCGCTCGTAGTCCTTGTCCTCGGCGTACAGGCGCTCCCCGCGATTCAAATCTTCACGGTAGGTGGCGCACCCACCGACGGCGATGGCGAGCAGGCTGACAACGAAGAGGCGCGACATGGGCAGGAGCAGCCTAACAAGGGAAGCCCGGCTCAGGTCAAGGACTTCAGCCGCTGGTCACCCGGCGCACCCGAAGCCTCGATGAGCAGGGTCCCGTTCAGCGCGCGTCAGCGGCGCTGGTAGAGCAGGCGATGGATCGGCAGTTGATCCGCGATGGCGCGGCGCTCCCGTGGGCTCCGGGCGCCGAAGGGGTTCTCGTCCACCCAGGGGCTGGCCCCCACGGGGCCGAGCTCCGGAGCGGCGCTGAGCAAGCGTTCATAGGCTAGGGCGCGCTCCTCCACGTCCGTCTGCACGAAGAGCTGCCCGCCGGGCGCGAGCACTCGGCAGAGCTGCGGCAGCATCGCGTCGCTCAGCACCAGGCGCTTGGCGTGGCGCTTCTTCCACCACGGATCGGGGAAGTGCACGTACGCCACCCCCACCGAGGCGCTCACGAAGCGCGGCAGCACCGCGCGGATGTCCTCACAGAACACCCGAGCGCGCGAGCCGTAGCCGCGCTCGCGCAGCTGATCATCCACCAGGGTGGACCACTTGCGCTTGATCTCGAACCCGAGGATCCGCACGCTCGCCTCGAGCGCCACGCGTTCCAGCAAGAAGCCGCCGCGACCAGGGCCGATCTCGAGCTCCACGGGCCCCTCGCCGCTCACCAGCTCGCGCGGATCGATCACCTCCAGGTCAGGCAGCCGGGGTGCGTGAGCGTAGGGGTAGACGCGCATCGGGCGGGAGCCCTACCACAGATCGAACGGAACCCTGCCCCGCTCCGTTGACCGCCCCAGCCTCATCGCCGCCACGCACGAGGCTTGGATCGGAGGTGGGTTGGACGGGTAGTCGTCGCTTCGCGCCGCGCGGCAGCGGCGCAGCACGACGAGCACCCCATCGACCGCCTCGACGGACGGCGGCAAACGGATCGGTGCGCCAGATCGGGGTGCTATACCGAGGTCCCATGCAGCGGCAGCAGCTCGGCGTGACGGGCCTCAACGTCACCTCCCTCGGCCTCGGCACTTGGGGCCTCAGCGGCGACGGCTACGGGAAGGTCGCCGAGGCTCAACAAGACGCCGTGATCGAGCGCGCTCGCGCCCTGGGGCTGACCCTGTACGAGACGGCCGACGTGTACGGGCACGGCGACATGGAGCGGCGCCTCGGGCGCCTCTTGAAGGACGACCCGCGCGCCGTGGTCGTCACCAAGGTGGGCACCGATCGCGCCGTGAGCCCGCCACGAAAGCGCTTCGATCCTGACTACCTGCGGCGCGCCGTGAGCGAGAGCGTGGAGCGCCTGGGGCTGCCGCGAGTCGTGGTGCTGCTCCACAATCCGTCACTGAAGGCGCTCGAGCAGGGGGAGGCGACGAGCGTGCTCCAAGAGCTGACGGACACTCAGGTGATCCGAGGCTGGGGCGTGAGCGCAGGCGACATCGAGACCGGGCGAGCCGCGCTCGAGCGCGGCGCCCAGGTGCTGCAGCTCGCCTACAACGCGCTGTGGCGTCGCGACGTGGAGGAGCTCAAGGGGGAGATCGAGGCGCACCAAGCGGCGCTGCTCGCGCGCAGCGTGCTCGCGCATGGGCTGCTGTGCGGGCACTGGTCCGTCCACAAAGACTTCCCCGACGGGGACCACCGCGGTGAGCGCTGGACCCCTGACGATCTCCGGCGCCGCGTCGGGCAGCTGGCGGCGCTCCGCTCCGTCATCGGCGGCGAGGTGCTCACCATGCGCTCGGCGGCGCTGCGCTTCGTGTTGGCGACGCCGGTGGTGACCAGCGCCATCCTCGGGCCGCGCAGCGTGGTCCAGCTCGATCAGCTGGTGCGCGAGGTGGGCCGTGAGCAGCCCTACCTCAGCGCCGAGAAGCTCTCGAAGCTGGACGTCAGGCTGACTGACGTGGGAGCCACCACGTGACGCGCGCGGCCCTCACGGTGATGCACGAGCTGGCGTGCCGCGCCGCGGAGCTGATCCGCGCGGTGTATCAGACCGACTTCCAGGTGGACTACAAGGCCCCCACGGATCCAGTCACTCAGGCTGACCGTCAGGCCAATGAGTTGATCGTGAAGGGGCTGCGCGCGGCGTTCCCGGACGCCGCCATCGTGGCGGAGGAGTCGGACGCCGCGAGCTACGCCGACTTCCGCGCGGCCGAGCGCGTGTTCTTCGTGGATCCGCTCGACGGCACCCGGGAGTTCGTCGACAAAAACGGCGAGTTCGTGGTGATGCTCGGGCTCATCGAGGGCGCGCGCGCCGTGGCGGGGGTGATCCACGCGCCGGTGTTGGACGTGGCCTGGCTCGGCTTGGTGGGCGAGGGCGCGTGGGAGGTGGACGCGCAAGGCGCGCGGCGCGAGCTCACGACGTCACGCGGGGTGCCGCTCAGGGAGGCGCGGGTGGTGGCCAGCCGCACCCACCGCACGGAGGACACCCAGCGCGCGCTCGACATCTTGGGTGTGGGGTCGGTGAGCGCGCTCGGCAGCGCTGGGCTGAAGGGCGCGGAGGTGGCGCGCGGCTTGGCGGAGGCCTACGCCTCACCCGGTACCGCGGGGAAACGCTGGGACGCCTGCGCGGTGGACGCGCTGGTGACCGCCGCGGGAGGTCAGGTGAGCGACGCGTTCGGGGATCCCATCGACTACCGCGGCGCGAGCCTCACCAACTCGCGCGGCTTGGTCGCCACCAACGGCGAGCTCCATCGGGCGCTGCTCGAGCGCCTCGAGGTCGCTCGCGTGGCGTTCGGGTAGGGCATGGCCACGTTCGCCCCTCCCCCGCGCCGGCCGCTGCCCGAAGCGGCGGACGTGGTGGTGATCGGGGCGGGCGTGATGGGGCTCAGCGTGGCTTACCAGCTGCTCCGCGCGCGACGCGCGGGCCAGCGGCTCCACGTGGTGGTGGTGGACCAGGGGTACCTCGCGGGGGGCGCCAGTGGGCGCAACGGCGGCGGCGTCCGCGCCCAGTGGTCCACGGAGCTGAACATCGAGCTGATGCGCGAGAGCCTCACGCTGTGCGCCGCCTTCGCGCGCGAGCACCGCATCCACACCTGGTTCCGGCGCGGGGGGTATTTGTTCGTCGCGAAGGAGCCAGCCAAGGTGGCGATGTTGGAGGCGAGCGCGGCGCTCCAGCGGCGGTGTGGGCTGGCCACGGAGCTGCTCGACGCCTCGCGCGCCGCCGAGTTGGTGCCGGAGCTCGACCCGGAGCAGATCGGTCGGGCGAGCTACAACCCGGATGACGCGGTGGTGTTCCCGTGGCCGTTCATCTGGGGCTACGCCGACAGCGCGACCCGCCTCGGCGCGGAGGTGCACCCGTTCACCGAAGTGATCGCCGTCGAGCACACCGGGGGCAGGATCGACCGCGTGGTGACCCAGCGCGGCAGCATCCGCGCGCCGGTGGTGGTCAACGCGGCCGGCGCCTACAGCCCCCAGGTCGCGACGCTCGCGGGAGTGACCCTCCCCAACACCCCGCACCGCCACGAGATCTGCGCCTCGGAGCCGCTCAAAGCCTGGCTCACCCCGCTCGTCGCCGATCTCGACACCGGCCTTTATTTCTCACAGTCGAGCCGGGGCGAGCTGGTCGGCGGCGTCAGCGATCCGCGCGCGCCGGATGACCACGATCAGGGCTCTTCCGCGCGCTTCCTCGCGCTGTACTCCCGCGCCCTGCTGCGGCTCTGCCCGCGGCTCGAGCGCCTGAAGGTGCTGCGGCAGTGGGCCGGCCTGTACGACCTCACCCCGGATCGAAACCCCATCGTCGGGGAGGTGGACGAGCCGAGCGGCTTCTTCCAGGCCTCCGGCTTCATGGGCCACGGCTTCATGATGGCGCCGGTGATCGGGAAATGCCTGGCGCAGGCGATCCTCACGGGGACGCCCGACCCGCGGCTCGCGCCATGGCACTTGCGACGCTTCGCGTCAGGCGAGCTACTGGACGAGGGGATGATCATCGGCTGACCAGAGCAGGTTTGACATCACTCTCCCTCCAAGCTTACCGTGGCGCCCAAGCGGGAAGCTGGGGAGCCTGGACGAGCACCGCGCCCGACAGGTCGGCGACCCACCCCTCACCTTCGCTCCCCACATCTCCCCATGACCCCCGAGCCTCCGCGATGCTGCCGAGCCTTGGGGTACCCGCCCAAAGTCTCAGCCACGCCGTCTCTTGGAGGAATCAGATGCTCCGCTCTACGCGCACCCTTGCGTCGCTCATCCGTTCGTTGACCTTCGGCACGGCCCTGGTCGTCGGCACCACGGCGGTGAGCACGACCGTCATTGGCTGTAAGGACGAGAGCCAGCCCAAATACTGGGTCGAGAAGCTCGGGGAGAACGCCTGGAAGGCGCGCTCCATCAAGCGCCTGGAGCAGTTCTTCGAGGACGCGCTGACGAAGGCGAACAAGGACCGCACCCGCCCCGAGGTGACCTCCTTGCTCGACCAGATCGTCGAGCCGCTCACCCAGGTCTACGTCAACGACTTCGACACGCTGGACGCGAAGACGCGCACCGGGCTCATCAAGCTGCTCGCCTCGTTCCAGGACGAGCGCACCACGCCCGCGCTGAAGAAGGCCTTCGAGGAGTTCGCCAAGAAGCCCAAGGAGAAGGACTACGAGGACATGCGCTGGGCCTCCCGCGCCACGGCTGATCTCCGCAAGGCCGGCAAAGGGGCGGAGCTCGCCGAGCCGATGCTGAACGCGTTCCTCAAGCTCAAGTTCACCTCGATGGTGGGCGGCATCACCTTCAAGGACCTGACGGCGGCGATGCTGATCAAGCCCGAGAAGAGCTGGTCAGGACCGCTCATCGCGCTGCTCGGCACCGACATCGAGAAGCCCAAGCAGGGTGAGCTGGAGCTGCAGCGCCAGATCAACGACCAGATCTTCTGGCAGACCACGGCGGCGCGCCTGCTCGGGGAGATCGGCGACCCGGCCGCGGTGGAGCCGCTCTTCATGGTGGTGCTCGACCCGACCAAGGGCGCGGTGGCGACCACGGCGGTCATGGCGCTCGTCAAGCTGGGCAAGCCCGCGACCGACACCGCCCTCAAGCTGCTGAAGGGCGAGGACGACAAGCTCAAGACGCACTCCCTCGCGCGCATGCAGAAGTTCACGGACGCCAAGGAGCCGCCGAAGGACGAGCCTTACATGCAGATGGCCGCGGTGGTGCTCGGCACCATGGGCCGCGCTGAGACCATCCCCACCATGATCGAGGTGATGAAGGCTCAGAAGGGCGGCAACCAGGCGCTCGTCGCCTCGGAGCTCGCCAAGATCCCCGCGACGGACGTCAGCAAGGCTGCCTTCAAGGAGGTGTTCGCCTCCCAGAGCATCGATTCACGGATGCCGCCCCAGGGCGCCAACTCGCTGCTCGCCCTGACGGAGCAGGCGGCGCTGTTCTTCGACGCCGACCTCACCCCGTGGCTGCTCGAGCAGGCCGACAAGCAGAAGGGCTCCGGGGAGGACGTGAAGACGCTGCAAGCGAACCTCACCGTCTCCGCGATGAAGCTCATGAAGCCTGACCAGGTCGCCGCGGTGAAGGCGGCGGTGGAGAAGCACGGCACCAAGGTCGAGAAGGACCTGTTCGCCGAGGCCGAGAGCCTGATGAAGGAGTGCGGCGACCGCACCGCTTGCTACCTGGAGCGCGTGGAGAAGAGCGAGAACCAGGACCAGAAGAAGCAGTTCACGGGCATGAAGGCCGCCTACATGATCGCCATCTTGGGCGACGAGGCCGCGCGCGACTCGCTGATCGAGCGCCTGGATGCCATCGAGAACCCCGCCATCCGCCACGTGGTGGCGAACGTCATCGACCGCCTCACGCCGCAAGGCTCGGTGGAGGTCGCCGACAAGCTCCAGAAGATCATCGACAAGAACGCCGAGAGCCCCGACGCGCAGAAGGCGCGCGGCGATCAGTCCCTGCAGGGCGTCGCCTACCGTATCCGGGCGCGCGCCGGCTCCTGACGCCGCGTTTCAGAGGCGCGGCGAACAGCGCCTACGAGCCCTCCGGGCCCCTGCAGAGCCGAGCCATGTCGCTCGGCTCGCGGGCTTTTGGGCTCAGGGTTTTTTGGGGGTTTGGCGAGGCTGCGCGTCGTCATGCTCGGGGCCGCTCAGAGCCGCAAAGCGCTGCGGGCAGCGCCCCTCAGGTCCAGGCGACGAGCAACGTCCTCACGCGCTCGGGATCACTCTGCGGCGCTGCCTGAGCTGGTGCTACGGTAGCTCCGCTTCGTCATGGCCGTGCTGCGTATCCACATCTTGAACGGCGAGCTCGCGGGTGAGGCGTTCGAGCCGCTCGGGGACCGCGTCACGATCGGGCGCGCCGCGAGCTGCGATGTGGCGCTGCCGGCGCCCCACGTCTCCGCCGAGCACCTGGTGATCGAGCTCCACGGTGAGAGCGCCAGGGTCACTGACCAACACAGCACGAACGGCAGCGAGCTGGTTCGTGGCGGCGCGCGCTCGCCGATCACGGGCCCCGTCGAGCTGCAGAGCGGCGACGTGCTCGCGCTCGGCGGCGGCGACGAGCGGCAACCCATCGAGCTCCGGGTGGAGCTGCATCGAGACGACGACGCGCAGGTCGTCACCACCCGGCCGCTGTCAGAGCTCGGCGCGGTGAGCGACCCGCGCCGCGACCAAACGCTCCGCACCTTGATCGCCACGCAAGCGAACATCGGCGTCGCGCAGTCGCTCGATCAGGTGATCTCGGCGATCGCCGACGCGGCGCTCGAGCTGGTGCGCGGCGCCACCCACGTCACCGTGGTGCTCCGGGAGCTCGACGGGGATCGCTTCATCCCGGCGCTGTCGCGCGTGCGCTCGGAGACGGGCTACGTCACCCAGGCACGCGTCCCGCTCACGCGCAGCGTGTACCGCAAGGTGGTGAGCGAGCGCTGCGCAGTGCTCGCGGCGGACGCGCCCCAGGAGACGTTCAGCTCGGAGTCCCTGCTGGGCACCGGGATCCGCAGCACCATCGGCGTGCCCTTGTGGCGCGGTGAAGAGCTGATCGGCGTGCTCCAAGTGGACAACCGGGACCGCCCGGCGATGTTCAACGACACCGACGTGGAGGTGCTCGGCGCGCTCGCCGCCAACGCGTCGCTCGCGGTGGACAACGCGCGCCTCATCCGGCGCCTGAAGGACGCGGAGCAGCGGCTCACTAAGGAGAACGTCTACCTCCGGCGCCGCGACGAGCGCTCGAGCGGTGGTCGTCAGATCATCGGACAAAGCCGCGCCATGGTGCAGCTCTTGGAGCAGCTCGACAAAGTGGTGAACACCCGGGTGACGGTGCTCATCGAGGGGAAGACCGGCACCGGCAAGGAGCTGATCGCGAGCGCGGTGCACCACCGCTCCGAGCGCCGCGAGAAGCTCTTCGTGGCGCAGAACTGCGCGGCGCTGCCCGAGCACCTGCTCGAGAGCGAGCTGTTCGGGCACAAACGCGGGGCCTTCACCGGCGCCACGGAGGAGAAGAAGGGCCTGTTCGACGTGGCCGACGGCGGCACCCTGTTCCTCGATGAGGTGACGGAGATGCCGCTCACCCTCCAGGCAAAGCTGCTGCGCGTGCTGCAAGAGGGGGAGATCCGCCCGGTGGGCGCCACCCAAACGCGGCACGTGGACGTGCGCATCGTGGCGGCGACCAACCGCGACCTGGAGGGCGAGGTGCGCGAGGGGAGATTCCGCGAGGATTTGTACTACCGGCTGAAGGTGTTCCCGCTCTCGGTGCCCACCCTCGCGGAGCGGCGCGAGGACATCCCGCTGCTCGCGAATCACTTCCTCACGCGCTACTCGCGCGAGTACGGGCGGCGCCTGGCCGGCTTCGATCAACCGGCGACGGAGCTGCTCGTCGCCTACCCCTGGCCAGGCAACGTGCGCGAGCTGGAGAACGAGGTGCAGCGCTGCGTGATCCAAGCCGGGGAAGAGGAGCTGGTGGGCATCAGCCTCTTGAGTGAGCGCGTGCGGCAGGTGGAGGGCTTGGTGCAGCGCGCCGCCGCGACCACCGGCTCGCTCAAGGACCGGATCGAGCAGGTGGAGAAGTTCTTGGTCGCGGAGTGCCTGCGCGAGCACGACAACAACAAGACCAGCGCCGCGAAATCCCTCGGTATCACCCGCGAGGGCCTCCACAAGAAGCTGAAGCAGCTCGGCCTCTCGTAAGCTCGTGGCGCGGTGCCGTCTAACCCCCAAACCCTGAGCCCTCTTCGACGCGGCCTCATCGGGCTTCGCGCGCGGCCGTCAGGCTTTGCACGCCGCGCCCTACTCATCGGGCTCAGAGTGTGGCAGGGGATCGGGATGCGACGCCTCAGCCTCACCGCCCTGCTCAGCCTGCCGCTCCTGACGCTCGCCTGCGACGACGCCTCCAAGGGGGCGCCGGCCAGCGCCGAGCCCAGTCAGGCCGCCTCCGCAGCGGTCAAAGGCCCTGACGATTCCAAGGACAGCGCCGAGGGGAAGCCGCAGGGCACCGCCGAGGCGCCGAGCGGCCTGCTCGCGGTGGGCGCCGACGCGCCCAAGGTGGAGACGGTGGCGCACGACGGCGAGCCCGTGTCGCTCGAGAAGCTGAGGGGGCGCCCGGTGGTCGTGTACTTCTACCCGAAGGACGACACCAAGGGCTGCACGTTGGAGGCCGAGCAGATCCGCGACAAGCACGAGGACCTGAGCAAGCTCGGGGTGGTGCTGGGCGTCTCCAGCGACAGCAACGAGTCCCACGTGGAGTTCGCCAAGAAGTATTCGCTGCCGTTCAAGCTGCTACCGGACACTGACCAAGCCATCGCGAACGCCTTCGGGGTGCCGGTCACCCGCGGCTACGCCAAGCGCGTCACCTTCATCATCGACAAGGACGGCAAGGTGGCGAAGGTGTTCCCCGACGTAGCGCCCGACGGCCACGCCGAGGAGATCTACGCCGAGCTCAAGAAGCTGGCTGGCTGAGCCGGATGACCGCCTCCCTCGAGCCCATCACGGGTGAGGCCGAGCTCGAGCTCTCCGACGTCGTCGACGCGCTGGACGCCCAACCGGGCTCGCGCTTCAAGGCGATGGTGGGGCTCGCGCTGTCGGCGACGGCGATCGCCGTGGTGGTGCGCGCCACGCCCGAAGGCGGTAGCCAACCGCTGCCGGTGATCGCGCTCTTGCTCGCGGCGCCGCTGATCGCCCGCTTCGGCAAGCGCCTGGTGGCGCAGCGCATGTACCGCGGCATGCGCCCCAGCGAGCGGCGCCTGGCGCTCACCGTCAGCGAGCGAGGGTTGGACGTGACCCTCGGCGCCCAGCAGAGCCACCTCCGCTGGGAGCAGGTGCTCACCTCGCGTGAAGGTCAGCGCACCTGGCTACTTTACACCAGCCCCACCGCGTTCATCGTGGTCCCCAAGCGCGCCTTCCAAGCCAACCTGCTGGGTGAGGCGCTGAAGCGCCACGTGCAAGGCGGCGTGAACGCGGCGCGCCCCTGGCAGCCACAGCTCCTGTTGTGGGCGCTCTTGCTGGGCGCCACCCTGCTGATCGCCACGCTGCTCTAGGCGCTCGGTTCACCAGGAGCCGCTCGGTTCACCAGGAGCCGCAGCGGCGCGGACTGTTTCGCTCCGTCCCGCTCAGTTAGTCAGCTTAGCTGGTGCTATAGACGATCTGCGAGATTGACATCTCAACTGACGGGCTAGGGTTTCTTGATTGGGTTGGACAGTTTTACTCCTCACCGCTACTGGATGCCGTACTGGCGGAGCCGCCGGTAGAATGTGCGCCGCGGCATCCCGAGCAGCTCCGCTGCCTTCACTCGGTTCCAGCTGCTCGCCTTGAGCGCCTGCAGGATGCGCTCGCGCTCATCGAGGCGGTGCTGGCTGAAGGTGCTCTTCGCGCTCGCGGAGCCGCTCGATGACGAGCTGCTGCGGCTGGTGGTGGTGGTGGTGGTCAGGGTGCTGAACAATGCGGCGCCCGCGCGGCCATCCGGCAGATCGAGATCGCCCTCCTCCACCTCGGGCTTCTCCCCGAGCACCCAAGCGTTCAAGAGCACGTGCTCCAGCTGCCGCACGTTGCCGGGCCAATGGTAGCCGCGGAGGCGCTTCATCGCCTCACGCGAGACGGCCTTCTTCTCGCGCTTGTAGCGCGCCGCGAACAGCCCAAAGAAGTGGTCCACCAGCTGGGGGATGTCCTCCGTCCGCTCCCGGAGCGGCGGGATGTGCACCTCCACCACGTGGATACGGTAGAATAAATCCTCGCGGAAAGTGCCCTCCTCCACCATCGCCTGCAGGTCGCGGTTGGTGGCGCAGACCACGCGGACGTCCACCTCCTGCTCCACCGCGCCGCCCACCGGCCGCACCTTGCGCTCTTGCAGCACCCGGAGCAGGCCCGCCTGCATGCGGTGAGGCATCTCACCTATTTCGTCGAGCAAGAGCGAGCCGCCGTCCGCCTCCCGGAACAGGCCCTTGCGGTCGCGGTCGGCGCCGGTGAACGCGCCGCGCACGTGACCGAACAGCTCACCTTCCAGCAGGTGCTCCGGGATGGCCCCGCAGTTCACGCCCAAGAACGCCTGCTTCGCGCGCCCCCCCGCTTGATGGATCGCGCGCGCGACCACCTCTTTACCGGTGCCGCTCTCACCGGTGATGAGCACCGGCACGTCGGTGCCCTTCACGCGCTCGATCAGCGAGTACACGCGGCGCATCGCGCGGCTCGTCCCCACGAGCCCCATGTAGCCGAAGTGCCCGTACAGCGTCTCCTGGACGTCCTTCAGCTTGCGCCGCGTGAGGCGCAGGCGCTCGGTGCGCTGCTCCAATAGCTCGCGGAGCCGCGCCTGGGCCTCGCGGAGCTGCGCGTTGCTCTGCTCGAGCGCCTCGGCGCGCGCCTGGTTCTCACGCAGCAGCCGGGTGAACTCGAGCGCGATCGCCGCTTGATCACCGAAGGCCGAGAGCGTCGCGAGCTCCGCCTCGAAGCGCTCCCCAGCGCGCTGCCGGGTCTCCACGTACAGCGCGCCGATCGGCTCGCCCCCCGGCGCGAAGATGGGGACACACGCCACCGCCTGGAGCGAGAGCTGGTGCACCGAGGCGTAACCCTGCATGCGCGAATCGTCGCGCGCGCTGGTGGTGACCAAGGGCGCGCCACTGTCTATCACCTGGCGCGCCACCCCCCGCGAGAACTCCGCGTGCGATGGATCGCCTGCGCTGGTGCGCGAGGTGTGGGTGCTGAGCGAGCCGTCCGGCTCCACCAAGATCAAGTAGCCGCGCTCCGCCTGCACCAGCGCCACGGCGTGGGAGGTGATGCGCGCCGCGAGCTGACTCAAGTCGCGCTCACGAGCGAGGCTCGCGTTCACCTCGAGCAGGTGCGCCAGGCGCTGCTCGAGCGGCGTGCTGGTGAAGCCGCTGATCACCGAGCGCTCCCCGAAGGGAGGGAGCGGCGCCACGCGCGGCTGGAAGCCCGCGAGCTCCGTGCGGCTCAGCGCCGCGGAGTCGCGCTCCGCGCGGCTCTTCAGCGCGCGGCGCCGCGAGTCGTTCCAGTACACCTCGCGCAAGTCGCGCGGCAGCCGCGCGGCGATCCCCTCCAAGACGTCGAGCGCCTCCTCACGGTAACGGCGCGCGGCCGTCGGCCGCTCGGAGGCCTCGGCGGCGTCCGCCAAGGCCTCCAGCGCGCGCCACACCCACTCCTTCTGCCCCGCCTCCTTCGCCTTCGCGAGCGCCTCCGCCCCCAGCTCCTGCGCGCGCGCCTCGTCCCCCATGACCCAAGCGACGCGGCTCGCCGCCAGCAGCCGTAAAGGACGATGAGCTGACGAGCCAGCGAGCGCCTCATCCGCCTGCGCCAGGCCGCGCCGCAGCTCCTCCAGATCGGGCGTCGCCAAGCGACTGGCGACGAGCAGCCCCTCGAGCAGCGCCTCCGCCGCGTCGATGCTGCGCCCCATCGCGTCGTAGGCGGCGGCGCTCGCCTCGTACAGCCGCACCGCGCGCTCGAGCTGCCCCACGCGGCTCGCCAGCTCCGCCTGGAGGCCCGAGAGCTGCGCGTTGAGCATCGGCGGCAGGCTCTCGCGCTGCTCCTCCAAGAGCTCGATGCTCTCGCGAGCGCGCGCGACGCGCCCCAGGTAGAGATCCGTGTTGGCGAGGTTGAGCAGCGCGTTGCGCGTCGTAGAACGTCGCCCTGACCTTCGCCCCAAGTCCACCGCCGCCTCGAAGCGCTGCACCGCGCCCGCGATGTCACCGCTCACCTTGAGGAGGCCCGCCAGGTTCAGCTGCGCGGTGCTGAGCAGCCCGGCGTCCCCCGCGCGCTCACCCGCTACGATGCACTGCTCGTAGGCCTCGCGCGCGTCATCGATGCGATCCGCCCGCTGCAGCACGAGGCCGCGCGAGACGAGGGCCACCGCCTCCACCCGCGGCGCGCCCGCCTCCCGCGCGCGCGCGACGGCGCGCTCGAAGCTCGCGAGCGCCGCCTCGGTGTTGCCGAGGTAGGCGTCGCCCAAGCCGTGGAACGCCAGCGCCTCGGCGCCGAGCGCCCCTGGGTCCTCCGTGAGCGGCGCCAGCACCGTGAGCGCGCGCGCGTAGTCACCGGTGGAGACGTAAGCGCGCCCCACGTAGAGCCGCCACAGCGCGGCCTCGGGCGTGCCCTGCGCGGAGCGCGCGAGCTCACTCACCTGTTGGAGGCGCGCCAGCGCCGCCGGCGCGTCCCCCAAGCCCAGCTCGAGGCGCGCCCACAAGGTCTCGATCCCCAGGCGCCGCGCGTCGTCCCCCTGCGCTGGCACCGCTTCGAGCGCGGCGCGCGTGTCGTCGAAGCGACCGCGCTCGAGGTAGTAGCTCGCGCGTTGGTAAGGCTCACTGGGTACCTCCGAGCTCGACACCTCCCCCGCCAGCGCGCGATCGACGTCCGCCTCCGAGGCGATCGGCTGCGCCGCGAGCGTCTCCATCAACCCCCGGAGCGCGCCGGGGCGCCCGCCCCCCGCGGCGACGACGTAAGCCAGGAGCCGCCCCGTGAGCGACGGCATCGCGCGCCGCACGAGCTCCTCCGAGGCGCGCGCCGTGAGCGGCGGCACCTCGAAGCGCTGCGCGCCGGTGCCGAGCGCCGAGTCGCCCGCCAGCACGAGCCGCGCGCCCGCCTCCGCCAGCTCCTTCACGAGGCGCGTCCCCTCCTTCGCCAGCCGGTGCGCGTCGTCCACCAAGATCACGACGCCGGTGCGATCGCGGAACTCCTCGAGCTCCGCCTCCACGGCGCCGTCATCGGCCACGACTTCGTCATCTAACCAGACGACCGCGCGCCCCTCCACGCCGAGCGACCACGCCAAGCGCCGCAGGAGCACGCTGCGCCCGGAGCCGAGCGGCCCTTCGAGCACCAGCCGACCCCCACGCGGCAGCGCGCGCACCGCGCGCTGGAGCTGCTCCGCCGTGGCGTCGATGCCCACCACGGGCCACAGCTCACGGCGCACGCTCGCGACCGCCCCCGGCTTCGCGCCGAGGGCGCGCCGCACCGCCGTCGCCAGCTCATCCACCGACGGGTGACGCTCCGTGGGCTCCGCCGCGGTGGCGCGCTGCACCACCTCGCTCAGCTCCCGGCGGGCGCGTGAGCCGAGCGACTCCTTCGCCGCGCTCGCCAGCGTGTCGGCGAGGGTCACCCCCAGGGCGTACACTTCCGCGCGCACCGTGAGCGGCTGCCCCGCGAGCAGCTCGGGCGCAGCGTAGCGCGGCGTGAGCCCCTCCGGGCGCGTCCCCGACTCACGCCAGGGCGCGGCCAAACCCAAATCCACCAGGGTGGCATCGCCCTGATCACTGACGATGATGTTGTGCGGCTTCACGTCGCCGTGGAGCAACCCCGCGCGGTGCACCAGGGTCAGCTGATCGGCGGCGTGCGTCAGCGCGAGCAGCGCGCGCTCGGCGTCACCGCTCAAGATCAGCGCGTTCAGGCTCTGACCCTCCACCAGCTCGCGGAGCATGAACGGGCGCCCGCTGCCGGCGAGCCTGCCGAAGCGCGACACGCGCGGCACCCCGAGCCCCTCCAAGCCGCTCAGCGCCACCGCCTCGCGCACCAGCGCCCCCATCTCGCGCTCGGTCGCGGTGGGCGAGAGCATCTTCAGCGCCAGGCGCTCGCCGGTGTGGCGATCGCGCACCGCCCACACCTCACCACCACCCCCTTCCCCCAGGCGTGAGAGCGGCTCGTAGCGCGCGGGTAACTTGAGCTCCGAGGAGGCGCCCGGAGCCGCGGCGCCCTCCTGACTAGCTCCCTCCGAGCTCACAGCCCGTAGTCAGCCCCGAGCCCCACGAAGAAGCCGCTGGTGCCGAAGCCGAGATCGAGGCGCGCCACGAAGCTCTTCGCCGGCTTGAACCGGAGCCCCGTCTGGAGCGCGAGCCACGGGAACACGATCGGCTTGCCGCCGCCGTCCGCCCACGACGGCTCGCTGTAGCTGCCGTAGTGGTCGTTGTCGTCGCCGCAGAACTCCGGGTCCGGATCACCAGGGCCGGTGCAGCGCTGGTAATCGCCCGAGCCGCCCGGGCCTGGGTAAGCCTGCACGCGGTTCAGGTCGCCGAACATGAAGCCGAGCCCCACGCCGGCGCCGTAGTTGAGCGAGAACGCCGGCGTGAACTCCTGAGACCACAAGAAATCCGAGGTGATGTAGAGCGCCTTGAGCTTGCTGTTGACGATCTCCCAGGCCTTCTCGGTATCGCTGGTGGACTTGAAGGGGGTGTCGTCCATCGCGTAGTTCGCGAGCCAGAGCCCGAAGTTGTACTCGAAGCCGTCCTTGCGGATCGCGAACTCGGGGCCGCCCGAGTGCACCACCACGGTGCGCCCGCCGTCGCCGAACAGGTTGACCATGAACTTGGGGATGATGATCGTCCGGTAACGCAGCCCGACGAAGTAGTAAGTCTTACCGGGCAGCTCCAGGGCCGAGTCGCCGTGGTCAGGAGCCTCGACTAGCGGCGCCTCGTTTCCCTGCGGATCCAACGGCTCCGCCTCGGAGGCGCCGACCACCACCTCGGGCTCCGCGTCGCCGGACGCCTCGGGCGTTGGATCCACTCCAGGCGCGGCGGGTGTCGGATCCACCCCCGGCGCGGCCTCATCCGCGGGTTGTGCGGCGGCGACCCCCGCTCGAAGCATGAACGCACACAGGGCAAAGCTAAGGGCGAAGCGTGGTGACATGCGTCTCTCCTGAGTTCGAAAAGCGGCGCTCGGTGCCTGCCTACGAGGCAGCATGTGCCACTCGAGCGGCCCGAGTGTGCCATGGCACACCTCGCGAGGGTAGAGGGCGCATGGGTTTCAGCGCGACGCGCTCGAGGGGTGACTCGAGGCGACACACGCCGCGATTCGCCGCGCCCGACGCGGCCAAGCGAGCGAAGCCACGCGGCTTACTTGATGGCACACTGGAGCCTCCATGCGGCTCGTTGCCTCGCCAAGCCCCCAACCCTGGAGCCGCCTCGCGTGATCTTGGACGCCAGCGTGGTGGAGCAGGCCATCGACGTGGGCGCGCCGAAGGCGTGGTTCGTCAAGCAGCTGATCATGACCCGTGAGGGCAGCACGCCGCTGTCCATGGTGCGCAAGCGCGCGGCGGTGAGCGCACCGACCGGCGCCGCCACGGAGGCGCTCGCCAAGCCGTGTCGCGCCGCCCTGTTGCTCATCCACGGTTACGGACAGAACCGCTACGCGTGGCACTTGCCGTCGCGCAGCATGGCGAACCACCTGGCGGCGGCGGGCTACGACGTCTTCAACGTGGACTTGCGCGGCCACGGTCGCAGTGAGCGCCTGGGAGCGCGCCTGCCAGAGCGCGTCGAGCAGTTCGTTCAGGAAGACTTACCAGCGGCGATGGCGAGCGTGCATCGCCTGAGCGGCCACTCGAAGATCTACCTGGTGGGGCACTCGCTCGGCGGGCTGTGCGCTTACGGCGTCGCGGCGTCGCGCCCCGAGCAGGTGGCCGGCGTGGTGAGCATCGGCTCGCCGTATCACTTCACGCGCGGCACCCGGGTGCTCGCGGGTTTGGCGGACGCCTTCCTCGCGCTGGACAGGCGGCTCGGTGTCCCCGACATCGCGATCCCGGCGCGCTGGTATGGGCGCTTCGTGGGTCATGGGCAGCGCATGGTGAACAGCCGCTTGTACCCGGTGCCGCTCCGCGGCTTCCTGCGCGGCTCCATGGAGCGCGAGGTGCTGCGCGAGCACATGGCGCTGGCGATGGATCAAGGCAGCGTCGTCACCATGCGCGCGCTGTTCGCTTGGGGCGCGGAGTCACGCGCCTCGAGCACCACGCCGCTGTTCGGGCTGACGGAGCGCTTCGAGGGCCTCGACCTGCCGCTGCTCATCATCGCGGGCACCAGCGATGATTTGGCGCCGCCCCCGTCCGTCAAACCGGCTTACGAACGCTCTCGCGCCCAGGATCGCAGCTACCGAGAGCTGCCCTTCGGCCACATCGACCTCCTGGTCGGCCGCGACGCGCCCCGCTTCGTGTGGCCCCTGGTGGAGCGCTGGATAGCCCGCCGCCTGAGCGCGCCGGAGCCCATCGCCCAGAGCGCCTAACGCGCCTTCAGCCGCTCGATCTCCGCCTCGAGCTTCTTCACTCGGCGCTGCAGATCCTTATGCTCAGTCTCGCTGACTAGCCGCATCATCTTGGCGAAGCGCTCGGTCTGCTCCTCCGTGAAGGTGTTCACCTTCCCCGGCACCTGCACCACCGTCATCATCGCCTTCATGAACTGCTCGTTCTGCATCAGCTTGAGCACCCGGGGGTCCCCCATCAGCTCCAGCCCCTTCTTGCGGACGGTGTCTTTCAGGCTCATCGAAGCCCGGTTTAGCCGCCGCGCGCCGACAAAGCCAGCGCGAGCGCTGGACGAGGCGCGGCCTGGCTCCGGGTGGACCGGCCCGCAGAGCCGCACGACTCGGTGCCGTCCAACCGGCTCTTCAACGCCGCCCGGAAACTGGAGGCGTTCTTCAAGGACGCGTGGATCCTGTCGTGAGGTCGAGGACCGTGACCACAGCGCCACCCACGGCGAAAACAGCGTCCTCCGGAGGCTCACGTGGGGCACTAGGAGGGAGTGAACCCCCAACCAAAGAACCCACCGGACATGGGCCTCGGCGCCAAGACCGGACTTTGCGGATGTCAGCGACGGTCGCACCCGCCGGGCTCGCCTTGGCGGCGGATGAGGGCTACCCTTGAGCCGTGGTGGTGCTTCGGGGGCAGCGAGCTGACGGGAGTAGCGGACGCTTGGGATCCGTCAGGTGCTCGCCCGTCGGGCGCCCCGCGGCTAGCTCGGGCAGCGTCGCGCTGACGGCGCTCGTCCTGGCGCTCGTGGTCGCGGGCTGCTCCGGCTACGTGAAGCGCGGGAGCGCCCTGTACAGCGACGGCCGCTACATCGAGGCGGCGGAGGTGTTCGAGCGCACCGAAGATCGGCTCGCCACGGCCGACCCCCGCGAGCAGGCCGAGTACGGTTTGTACCGTGGGCTGACGTTACTGGTGCTGGGCGACGCCCAAGGCGCCGAGCGCTGGCTCCACTACGCCGCCGACCTCGAGCGCAGGAACCCTGGTGCCCTGCGCGCCCCGCGCCGCGCGCTGCTCGATCGCGCCTTCCAGGACCTCAGCCTCCGGCGCCAGCCCCCTGGGCCGCCACCAAACGCCCACGCCGCGCACGGTCCACCGCCACCTGGTGCGCCCCACGGCCCACCTCCGCACGGTGCGCCGCCCCACGGCCCACCTCCACGACACTCCTTGGTGCCCCATCACCCGCCGCCACCTGGCCCACCGCACGGCCCCGCGCCGCGCGGCCCCGCGCCCCACGGTCCACCACAGCAGCCCCTGGCGCCTCAGCAGTAGCGCGCCTCGCTGGGCATCAGGTCACCTGACGAGCGGCGCCCATCGAGGGCGCCGTCACTCCCGGGTGTCGCCGCGCGCGAAGATGGACGCCACGTAGTTCAAGACGTCCGTCGCGCTGACCTCATTGTAGCCGAAGTAGCGCATCAGGCGGCTCTTGATGATGTCGATCTTCTCCTGCGTCTCTTTGTCCACCACCGAGCTCACCAGCGTCTTCAGCTTGATGCTGTCCTTCTGGTCCTCGAACAGCTTCAGCTCCAGCGCGCGGCGGAGGCGATCATTCGTCTGCCAGTCGAAGCGCTTCCCCTCCACGGCGCGCGCGCCGATGTAGTTCATGATTTCCCTACGGAAATCATCCTTGCGGTTCTCGGGGATGTCGATCTTCTCCTCGATGGACCGCATCAGGCGCTCATCGGGCTCCTCGTCTTGCCCGGTGTAGCGGTTCTTCACCTTCTCCTTCAGGGCGTAGGCCTTGATGTTGTCGATGTAGTTCGCCGCCAGCTTGTTGATGGCGTCCTCATCGGCGCTGATGGCGCGCTGCACCTCGTTCTTGACGATGTCCTCGTACTCGCGCTTCACCACGCCGATGAGCTCACGGTAGCGCTTCTTCTCTTCGTCCCCCGTGATCAGCGAATGGTGGTGGAGCCCCTTCTCCAGCTCGTTCAGCACCATGAAGGGGTTGATGGTGCCCTCCCCCACGTCGCTCACCAACGCGTTGGAGATTTTGTCCTGCACGTAGCGCGGGCTGACGCCATCCATCCCCTCGCGCTTGCTCTCCTTACGGAGCTCCTTCACGGTGTCTTGCGTGTAGCCGGGGAGCACCTTGCCGTCGTACAGCTTCATCTTCTGAATCAGCTGGAGGTTGTGCTTCTTCGGCTCTTGGAGCCGCGTCAGCACCGCCCACATGGCGGCCACCTCCAAGGTGTGTGGGGCCACGTGTCGCCCCCGCACCTTTTCCTCAGAGAAATCTTTCTCGTAGATGCGGATCTCGTCGCTCAGCCGCGTGATGTAGGGCACGTCAATCTTGATGGTGCGGTCGCGCAGCGCCTCCATGAACTCGTTGTTCAAGAGCCGCTTGTACTCGGCCTCGTTCGTGTGCCCGATGATCACCTCATCGATGTCGGTCTGCGCGAACTTCTTCGGCTTGATGCGGTGCTCTTGGGAGGCTCCCAAGAGGTCGTACAAGAAGGCGACGTCCAGCTTCAGCACCTCCACGAACTCCACCACGCCGCGGTTGGCCACGTTGAACTCGCCGTCGAAGTTGAACGCGCGCGGGTCGGAGTCCGAGCCGTAGAGCGCGATCTTCCGGTAGTTGATGTCGCCGGTCAGCTCGGTGGAGTCCTGGTTCTTCTCGTCCTTCGGTTGGAAGGTGCCGATGCCCAGCCGATCTTGCTCGCTCAGCACGAGGCGCGTGACGCGCACGTGCGCCGAGACCATCCGCCCCCAGTCCCCTTGGTAGCGGTGCATCAGCTCCTTGAAGATGAAGCGGCTCGCCGGATCCAAATCACCCTCCACCCGCACTGGGTAGCGCTCGCTCCCCAGCCCCAGGCGCTTGATCGCGTCCGCCCGCCACTCCTTGGGGATGAGCTTGAGCGGCTCCTCGTGCATCGCCGAGGGGAAATCCGCCTCCTCCCCCGCGAGGCCAGTGCCCTCGAGGTTCACCCAGCGGAAGGTGTAGAGCGCGCCGTCCGGCGTGCGCGAGTAAGCCTCGAGCCCCTTCTTCAAGAGCCGCGCGATGGTCGACTTGCTCGAGCCCACCGGCCCATGCAGCAAGATCACGCGCTTCTCCGGGCCGTAACCCTGCGCCGCCGCCTTGAGCACGCTCATCAGGCGCATCAGCGGGATGTCCAGGCCGAACACCGCGTCCCGCCCGCCGTTCGCCTCGTCTCGGAAGAAGTTGTAGCGGACCAGCTTCTTCTTGTTGTCGATGTACTCCTCGGTCCCGTACGAGACCACCATGTCGAACAGGCGCTGGAAGGCGTTGCGCGCGATCTGAGGCCGCTCCTGCACCAGCCCCAGGTACTCCTCGAAGCTCCCCTCCCAGGCCAGGTCCCGGTAGAGGTCGTAGTCCTGAAGCGCGGCGATGGCCGCCACCTTGCCCATCGCCGGCTCTGATCCGCCCGCCTGACTCGCCTCGCTCATCTCGCGCTGCCTCCTCCGGAAAGCCTACGTCAACAACCAGCCGCGCGCCTCCCTAGGACGACAAACCAACCTCCGCCGCCTCACGCGCTTCCTCTGCAGATTCGTGAAGCGCGAGGGGTTTTGGGGGTTCGACTTCCTCTTTGCTGCACAAGGGAAGCATCCCAGAGGCGCCTTCAATGAATCGGGCGCCGCTGCGGTCACGGTCGTCGTCCTCATGGGAGTCTCCGTGCGTCCCTGAAGAGGGATATATGGTGCTTGGCGACCTTGGAGAGCTGGTTCGCCCCCGCTGAGCGGCGCCGCCCGTCACCGCGAGCCCACCGCTCGGCCTGCGTCGCTTCGAACGGCCGAGTGACGAACCGGAGACGCCCCCGCGACATTCGAGCACCGCGAAGCGAGCGCCGCACCCCAAGCCACCACCCGACTGGGTTGGCCGTGCTAGTCCAAGCGCCGTCCGCTCCCCGTGGTGTGGGAGCGCACAGCGAGCATCGTCGTGAGCACGGAAACAGCTGACCTCCCCCTGAGCGCGCCCGGAGCCCCTGAGCCCAGCCCCGAGATCAATCTGCGCGATCCGCGCCTCTACATCAACCGCGAGCTGTCCTGGCTGGAGTTCAACGCGCGCGTGCTGGCGGAGGCGGAGAGCCCGGAGGTGCCGCTGTTCGAGCGGTTCAAGTTCCTGTCTATTTTCGGCAGTAACCTGGACGAGTTCTTCATGGTGCGCGTCGCGGGTCTCCAGGCGCAGCGCTCGCAGGACATCGACGAGCCGCCGCCGGACAAGCGCACGCCGGAGGAGCAGCTCGCGCTGATCTCGCTGCGCGCCCACGAGCTGATGACGCTGCGCGATCGCATCTGGCGCGAGAACGTGGAGCCGGCGCTCGCCCGCGAGGGGCGCGCCCTGGTCACACCCGAGGCGCTGAGCGCGGAGGAGCGCGCCCGGCTCGACGAGCACTTCGCGCGCAACATCTACCCAGTGCTCACCCCCATCGCCATCGATCCGGTGCACCCGTTCCCCCACGTGAGGAACAAGGCGATCAACCTGGGCGTGCTGTTCGACCCGCGCTCGGAGCTCGGGCCCCAAACCGGGCTCGTCCAGGTGCCGACCTCGCTGCCGCGGCTGATCGCGGTGAGCGCGCCCGGCCTGCGGCGCGCCTTCGTCACCCTGGAGTCGCTGATCCAGCGCCACATCCAGTCGCTGTTCCCCCGCATGACCCTCCGTGGTCAGTTTGCCTTCCGAGTTACCCGCAATTTCGACATAGAAATTGACGAGGATGAGGGGGAGGATCTGCTGCTCACCATGCAGGCGGAGCTCCGGCGACGCGACCGGGGTGAGGCGGTGCGCCTCACCGCCACCAGCGACACGCCCGCCTCCGCCGTCGAGTGGCTGTGCCGTCAGCTGAAGCTCGACCCCACGCGCGACGCCTACCTGGTGGACGCCCCACTGCACTTGGCGGATTTATCCGCGCTGGTGGAGGGCGACGCGCCGCGCCCGCTCCGCGACGAGCCCTTCACGCCCCAGCTGGTCCCGCCGCTCCGCGACGCGGACGACGTGTTCGCCACCCTGCGCGCCGGCGACGTGCTCCTGCATCACCCCTACGAGTCGTTCGAGGCGGTGGTCGAGTTCCTGACGCGGGCGGCTGAAGATCCGCAAGTCCTCGCGATCAAGCAGACGCTGTACCGCTCCGGCGGTGAGTCGCCGCTGGTGCGCGCGCTGCAGCGCGCCGCCGAGCTGGGCAAGCAGGTCACGGCGCTGGTCGAGCTCAAGGCGCGCTTCGACGAAGAGAGCAACATCCGCTGGGCGCGCACCCTGGAGCGCTCCGGGGTGAACGTGATGTATGGCTTGGTGGGGCTCAAGCTCCACGCGAAGGTGCTGCTCATCGTCCGCCAAGAGGCCGACGGCATCCGCCGCTACGTCCACCTCGCCACCGGCAACTACAACCAGCAAACCGCGCGTTTGTACGAAGACCTGTCTTTGTTCACCGCGCGCGAAGACTTCGGTGAGGACGCGACGGCGCTGTTCAACCTGCTCACCGGCTACAGCGCGCCGGACGCTTGGCGCCACCTGATCGTGGCGCCGCTCGGCTTGAAAGAAGCCGTGCTCGGGCTGATCGCGCGGGAGGCAGCGCACGCGCGCGCCGGGCGCCCCGCGCGCATCATCGCCAAGATGAACTCCCTGGTGGACCCAGACGTCGTCGCCAGCTTGTACGCCGCGTCCTGCGCCGGCGTGGAAATCGACCTTTTGATCCGCGGCATCTGCGCCCTGCGGCCGCGCGTCCCCGGGGTGAGCGAGCGCATCCGCGTGCACGCCGTCATCGATCGCTTCTTGGAGCACGCCAGGGTGTGCACCTTCGAGAACGGCGGCGAGCCCGAGGTGTACCTCGGCAGCGCCGACTGGATGCCGCGCAACTTCGAGCGCCGGGTGGAGGTGATGTTCCCGGTGGTCAACCCGCGGCTGAAGCAGCGGGTCATCAGCGAGATCCTCGACACCATGCGCCTCGACGACACCAAGGGTTGGGAGCTCGACGCGAGCGGCCACTACCGCCGGGTGACGCCCGCGGGGCCCGAGGGCAAGCCGCTCGTCCGCAGCCAAGCGCGCTTCATGGAGCTCGCCCGTGAGCGCTCGCGCGAGCACATCGGACGTCGCCCTGACGACTCCGCCGATGGCGCCGTGGCGGTGCTGCGCGGCCGCCCCAAGAAGCACCGCCAGCGCTGAGGCGCGCGAGGCTAGTCGCAGCACCCGAGCTAGTCATAGCGACTGATTCAAGGGTTTTGGGGGGTTTGGCAGCGCGCTGCGCGCTCCGGTGCGGTGCCGTCCAACCCCCCAAAAATCTCGAGGCACCCACGAGTCACTCGGCCACGAGCGACCCTTGCCCGCGGACGCCGACCACGATCATGAGGCCCTCCGCCGCGGGCACCACCCGCGTCACGCGCGCGGGATCGAGCTGCAAATCCACCCGCACCTCCTCCGGGAGGTCTTGCGTGAGGCGCCGCACCAAGCTCGTGAGCGTGCTCGCGCCGGCGCTCAAGTCGAGCGGCACGCTCACCTGACCATGCTGGCTCAGGCTCGTCGCCAACGCCGCCGCGTCGAGCCCCGGCGGCACCTCACCCAAGCTCTCGAGGCGCGCGAGTGACACCGACTCCCCACCGGGATTCGCCGCGAGCTCCGCGAGGAACCACGCCCGGCCGCAGACCGCGCCGGTGAGCGTCACCGCCACCGCCGCCCGCGGCGCTCCATCGCTCGCGGTGGGCGTCACCTCGAGCTTCGCGATCTGGCTGTCACCCGCCTCGCCCTTCAGCACCTGCCCCGTGAGGCCACGGCTGAGCTCCGCCTGCACCGCGCTCCAATCGAGCCGGAGCGGCACCTGGAGGTCGATGCCGCGCGGTAAATCCTTCACCACTTGGAGCGGCGGCAGCGGCGCGATCGGCCCCGCGTGGTGGGGGTCGCTGCACGGCTGCTCCACGGTCACCGTACCAGAGACGGCGAACGCCGTGCTGAGGCTCGAGCGGCCCGCGAGCTCGGTGAGCCGTGGGCGCGCCTGCGCGATGGCGCTCGGCGCCACCCGTAAGCAAATTTGACTATCGAGCGACACCGGGGTGTGAAGGAAGCGCCAGCCGGTGCTCACCGCCGCGCGCACGTCGGGTCGCGCCGCATCCAGCTCGCGCCTCACCCGCGCCTGCTGCTCGCGCGCCGCGCGCGCCACGTGCCCCGTTTGGTCCACCCCCAGCACCACGCAGCCACGCGTGACCCCCACCTTCACCTCGGCCTCACCCAAGGAGTAGTCCGTGTTCGCGACGAGCGGCACCTGCACGTCGGCCATCAGCTGAGGCTGACAGCCACCGTAGGTCACGCACAGCGGCCCCAGGCGCTTGCACACCTCCGCCACCGCGGTCACTGGCGTGGTCACTCGGAGCTTGTCGCCGTCCAGCGCGACGTGGAACGCGCCGCGGTCCACTCGGTAACTGAGCTCCCCCGCCGCGCCGACGTCTTGCCCCTTCACCTGGGCCAGCCGCCGCGGCACCTGGCGCTCCAGCTGGTGCCGCAACAGCGCCACGTCCGCCGTCAGCTCGAGCCCGATGCGCGACTCGGGCGCTCGCCAGGGCGTCGCCGCCGCCAGCTCGGGCGCCTCCTCCGTCAACTGAACCGCGCATTGGCCCGGCGCGCCCGTTGGCTCGGCGCCCTTACCTGCACAGCCGCTCACCCCAGCGAGCAGCGCGAAGCAAGCGGCCTGGGCGAGCCGCGTGAAGCGAACGACCCGAGCGACGCGCGGTCTCGACACGGCCTGCGGAGGATTCATGGGCAGCTGCACTTTGACGTAGGTCCCGCGGTTTGGTGCCAAGGGAGCGCACGCCGCGTTCGAGCGTACTTCGTTTTTAACGTGGGACTCTGCTGCAGCATGAAGCGCCTCGTCGGCTCCTCCATCGAGCCCACTCCTCTATCAAGCGAGCGCGCCTGTGAACTCCGAACCGTGAACCACACGCACACCTCCTCCCGAAGCTCGGCTCCGCCACCTGAAGCAGCGCAGGCGAGCAACCCAAAGCTCGCTGGCACCGATGCTGGCGACCCTATCGCAGCGCGCTCTAACCCACGGCACGCGTGTTGCTCCATCAGGAGTCCCGCACCATGATGAAGTCCATGCGCCTCTCCCTCAGCCCCCTGATGAAGCCACCCGCGGCCGCACGCCGCGGCGCGGTCGCGCTGTTCGCCTTGTGCCTGGGGCTGTTCGCGGGCGACGCCCGCGCCGACGACGGTGAGTGGCTCGAGCCCGCGCCCGCCGGCGAAGCGCCGGCCGATGAGGCGGCAGACTGGGGCGAGGAGGCCGCCATCTACTCGGAGGAGGGTGCGCCGGCCACCGGCGATGAGTACGCGGATACGGACGCCGCGGCGCTCTCGGACTTCAGGCCCTACCTCGACCCCAACGGCGTGTGGCTCTACGACCCAGTCTATGGCCAAGTCTGGGTGCCTGACCGCACCAAGGTGGGGGCGGATTTCGCGCCCTACGTCACCAACGGCTACTGGGGCATCGACGAGAACGGCGACTGGATTTGGGTGAGCGGCTACGACTTCGGCTGGGTGGTGTTCCACTACGGCCGCTGGGTGTGGATCCCGGACGTGGGTTGGTCCTGGGTGCCAGGGCGCCGTTACGCGCCAGCCTGGGTCGTGTGGCGCGTCCCCACCGCGGGCTCGACGTACATCGGGTGGGCGCCGATGCCTCCCACCTGGGGCTGGCACGGCGGGGTCGCCATGTCGCTCTGGGTGTACCCACCGTACCCCTACGTGTTCTGCGACACGCGCTACGTGTTCCACCACCACGTGCACACGCACATCATTCATGACCACGGGCGCGTGCGCTACGCAGCCGATCGCACCCGCCGTTACCGCCCCGCCACGCCCCGGGGGGCACGCGGTCCGTCACCGCGCGCGAGCGGTGTGCCGTCCGGCTCACGCCCCAAGGAGCGCACCCCCGCCAAGCCGGAGGCGAAGCGCGCCGCATCGAAGCGCACCGCGGCGCAAATCCGTAAGCCTGCCTACCGAGCGAAGCCGCTGCCCGGCGCGGGCGCCGCCGCGCGCACCACCGCCCAACAGAAGGGCGGCCGCGTGCTGCCAGCGCGCAACTTCGAGGCGAGCCCCACGCGGCCCCGCACGGCGCCGAGCGCAGCGGGCGCGAGCCAACGCCCGGCCACTCGAGTGGCTCCTTCAGGGCGCGGTGCAGCGCCCAGCCCACGTCCGTCGCCGAGCCGCGCCGCTCGAAGCGGCGCCACGCTGCAGGGTCCCGCGGGCACCCCCAGCCGCGCCGCGAGCGGCGGCCGCACGCCGCCCCGCAGCAGCAGGACGCTGAGCGGCGGCGATCGTGTCGCGCCAGGGCGGACGCCCAGTCAGGTGGCGCCGGGGCGCGCCGCGCCAGGTCCCGATCGCGCGGCGCCCAGCCGCGCGGCGGCGGGTGGCAGCGCCTCACCGCGCGCGCCGGGCGCCAGCCCTGGGGCACAACCCAGCGCCTCACCGCGGTCTGCACCCGTGTCGCCCCGCGCTCCCAGCTCCGGCACGCGGATGGCGCCGCGCAGCGCGCCCACCCCGAGCCCGGGCTACACCTCACCGCGCGCTCCCAGCTCCAGCACCCGAGTGGCGCCACGCAGCTCGGCACCCTCACGCTATGAGCCCAGCTTGAGCTCAGGCAGCTCCAGCTCGAGCCGTCCCAGCGCCTCCGGCAGCGCGCGTTCTTCAGCCAGCCACAGCGCGCCCAGCAGCTCGGTCCGCGCTTCAGGAGCTCGCGCGTCACGAGCCAGCAGCGCGCCGCGCCCCAGCGCCCCCTCTCACCGCGCCGCACCGGCGCGCCGACGCTGAGCCCAACCATGCACGCCATGAAGTCGATCCCCCTCACCGCGGCGGCGCTCGCCGCGGCCTTGCTCTCCGGCTGCTACTACAGCGACGCGCCGAAGGGTAAGCCGGCTCCGAAGGAAGAGGTCATCTTCCAGGCGACCATCGACACCGGCGCCACCCTCACCCAAGAGCCGGGCGTCGGCGCGGGCGCCTTCGTGGAGTACCTGGGGGACGGCGAGTGGCACGTCTTCACCACCTGCGACACCGAAACATCGGGCTACGCCTGCGCTTGGGACGTCATCGCGACGGCGCCCGAGGGCGTGCGGATCCGCGATGTGCGCGGCGGCGACTTGGAGGCCGGGGACTACGCGTTCTCCGAGTTCGGCTACGACGCGCAGCTCTACACCGAGACCTCATACGGCTACGACCACCTGTATTTCCGCACGGCATCAGGTGAGGGGCTCCGCTTCGAGGTGTACCTGGACGGCATCCCGGACGCGCGCTTCATCTACTGGGTGGGGGACGGCGCGATCCACGACGGCGCGCCGTCAAACCCCATCGACTTGTTCCCGAGCAGCGAGTGAGGGCTCCGCGCTCGCCCTCACCATCGGCGGTGGCACCTCACGCTGACTAGACTCACGCTCCGCGGCCGCGCGCAGATCAGCCGCGGTGGCGCCGGCGCCGTTCGGCAGCCAACCCGGCGGACGCAGCAGGAAGCCGATGGCGTGCCTCACGGAGCCCGCGCGCGCGGCGTCCCTCAACACCGCGAACCACTCGTGGAAGGCGATGCGCACCGGGTTGTAAGTGCTGATGTTCTTCGTCAGCCCATAGTCCACCGGCGCGCGCTCCGGCTCGAAGGTGCCGAACAGGCGATCCCAAATGATCAGGATGCCGCCGTAGTTCCGATCGAGGTACTCCGGGTTGCGCCCGTGGTGCACCCGGTGGTGACTCGGCGTGTTCAGCACCCACTCGAGCGGCCCCAGGCGCCCGATCGCCTCCGTGTGGATCCAGTATTGGTAAAGTAGACTGATTGCCTGCGCCACCAGTACCAGGCTCGGGTGGAAGCCGACCAGCGCGAGCGGCATCCAGAACACGGGCCCGGTGATGGGGGTCGTCCAGCTCTGGCGCAGCGCGGTGGAGAGGTTGTAGTGCGTGCTCGAGTGGTGGTTCACGTGCGCCGCCCACAGCACCCGCACCTCGTGGTGCGCGCGGTGAAACCAGTAGTAGAGGAAGTCCTCCGCGATGAGCAGCGCGGGCAGCACCCACCAACCGGTGAGCGGGATGTCCAGCAGCCGGTACTGGTACACCCACACGTAGAGCCCGAAGCTCACCGCCTTCACCGAGAAGCTGATCGCGAGGTTCCCCACCCCCATGGTCAGGCTCGCTGCCGTATCACGACCCGCGTAGCCCTTGCCGACGCGGCGCCGCCGCACGATCAAATACTCGAGCAGCATGGTGGCGAAGAACGCCGGGATCGCGAACAGAATGAAGTGCATCTGGCTCATGACCGCTCCTCCATCAGCGCCGCGCTCGCCGCCCATTGCCCCAGCGCCCGCGCGAACTCGGCGCGCGCCGCGCGACGGATGAAGGCCAGCTCCCCCTGGCTCGACCTGGGCTGCGGCAGCACCATCCCCGACAGCGCTGCACCCTGCATCGCCGCCATCACGCCATCAATCGTGGAGCGAAAGTCAGGGTGCTTGGCTGCTTCCGGGAAGAACAGCGCCGCCTCCACCCGCACGTTCTCGCGGTGCTGCGTGAGCACCGGCGAAAGCGTGGCGCGCAGGGCAGGGTCGGTCCGCGCGGCGACGTAGAGCTCGAACGCCGCTTGCAGCGGACCGTCAGTGAACACGCCCCACAAGAGCTCGATCGCCGCCTCCAAGCGATCCGGCGCCTGAGTGATGCGGAGGAAGGTGTCGCGATAGCTCCGCACCAACCCATCGAACAGGTGCTCGGTCGCCGCGCCCATCAGCTCGGCCTTGTCCTGGAAGTGCTTGAACAGCGCACCCTGCGACACCCCGGCGCGCTGCCCGATGGCGGCGGTGGTGGTGCGCGCGTAGCCAAGCTCCACCAGCGCCTCGAGGGTGGCGTTCAAGATCGCCTTCCGGGTCGCTACGGCGCGCGCCTGCTGAGGCCTCTGGGACTTCGCCTCCGGCAGGGGCGCTCGGCCCTCACTCGTGGTTCGTGACACCCCGGCGGTGTAGCGTAAAGAAAGTGAGCTGTCACTTTCTTTTTGAGGTGGGCGCGTGCAGGGCGGCGGCGCGGACGCGAGGCCAACCAGCGCCACCCAAGCCCCAGAATAACCTATGATTTCAGCTGGTTAGCTGATCATTGGGTGGAGGGGGTTTGGCAAGCAGCTACCCGGTGCTCCCCCGCTGCTGGGTCCGCCGTTGGACTAGCTCAGCGCAACACGAGCACGGTGAACGAGCTGTCCAACGCGGTGACCGCGTTGCCCGCGTAGCACCGCACGGAGACAGTCTCGCCACCCCAGCTCCCAACGTTGCAGCGCGCGGTCGAGCTGTAGGCCGACACCTGAACAATACCGTCATTCAGCGACGCCCCTGGGAAGGTGACGGAATAGACACCGGCTGACGATCGAGCGATGGTGGGCAGGGTACCGTCTGGGTTGTAGTCGTAGAACCCGCTCACCGTGCAGCCTGAGGTGGAGCACGACCCCCACACCCAGTAGGCCTTGTTGAACGGGGTCCGTATGCCACCACCACCGGCTGGCAGCGCGTCCACCCGTGCCTCCAGCGCCTCCACCGCGCGCTCGAGCTCAGCGAAGTTGGCGTTCACCTCGGCCGCCACGATGGGCGTGTTCGGCGCGAACACGTTCGGCAGATCCACCGCGCCGAGCACGTAGCCAGGCACGAACACGGCGCCCAGCGCCACCAGCCACTTCCAAGAGTATTTCAAGTTCATCTCGCGTTGCCTCCCACTACTGCCAGAGCGCGTCATCCCACGACGACACATCCCAAACCCCGAGGCTGGAACCACCCACGCCCCCATTGCCACTCGAGCCCCCCACCCCCGCGCTGCCGCCCGCGCCAGCGCTACCGCCCACGCCGGCACTCGAGCCAGCGCTACCGGCGCTGCCGCCCGCACCGGCGCTGCCACCGACCCCAGCACTACCGCCCACGCCCGCGCTGCCCCCCAACCCGGCCGTGCCCGCGCTACCACCGACGCCGGCGCTACCACCCGAGCCCGCGCTACCGCCGCTAGCTTCGTCGGTCGAGCGCTCCTTCGCTGCGCAGCCGAGCACCAACAAGACCGAAAGCACCAACGCACCCCTCATGGCAGGGAGCCTACCCGAAAACCTGACCTCAACGAAACGGGAATCTGCGCCGCCATGCTGGATTCCAATCAAAGACATACTCGTCTGACGCTATTTCAACCGTGAGGTAAAGCCATTCAGATGCCCCGAGATTTCGCGCTAAAAATGTGTTCATGTCCAGTTAAGTAGCTAAATTTACTCGTTTATTCATACATTTCATACTTGAAACGTACTCCAGGGCGGAGTTGCAATGCCGCGCCGCGCGGTCGTACCGTACCCAGAGCGGCGCGGCTGGTCAGGTAGGGGCGCTAATCCCCAATGAAGTCGCGCGGTTAGCCGGCTGGTTGGTCCTCATTCCAGGGGCCGTCACAGGCTAGAGCGCCTCCGCGGGAGCCCGCGGCTCAGGGGCGTAACCCATTGAATCCTAGCCCAATCTTCACTGGCACGGGGCGTGCTTGCGGAGCGCCCAGGTGGCGGCTGAGGCAACTCCCCCCCCCTCCGCCCAGCTGCTGCCGTTTACTCCGCTCCCCGACTCGCCATCCCCCCCGGGTGAGTTGGGGAGCCCTATTTTTGCCGCCGAACGGTCGGCGTCGATCGCTGAGTGAGCGGTCTTCACGGGGCACCAGAGGTCAGTCGGCGCACGCTCGCGGAGACGCGGGGTGCGGTGCCGTCCAACCCACCCCTGCCCGAAAACCTGCATGGGGCGAGAACCTGCATGGGGCGAAGCACGCTCCCGAGGGGCGCATCGTTCCGGGGCCTGACTCAGGGCGTGGGCTCGCGGCGGAAGAGCCACCAGCGCCCTTCGCGCTTCACCAGCTTCACGCTGGGGTCGCCGGCGAACAGCCGTGAGGGGTCGCCGCCGCGCACCAGGAAGGTGTCGAACCAGGCGCCGTGGGTCTGGTGGCGGTAGCGCTGGGGGGTCCACTCCCAGCGCCGTGGTACGGGGGGCGGGCGGTGCTCACCCTCGCGGTAACGGATGGGGCTGTGACCGAAGCTGACGAAGTGGAAGCTGAGCCAACCGCCGCGCTCCGCCTGCACCCAGGCGGGGAGGTGAAGGTAAGGTGAGCTGACGCGTGGGCTGCCCGAGTGATCGAACACCAAGTAGAGCAGCTTGGGCGCGGGGGGGAGCTCCTGGGTGATCCGGGTGAAGTCCTCGGTCGTGTGATCGAAGTCGGCGAACTCCTGCGCCACGCCGAGCCCCAAGCGCATGACCGGGTACCCCAGCGCCACCACGAACGCCACGCGATACCAAAATCCGCGCGGTAAATCTGGCAACACCGCGAGCGCGATGAAGCAAGCGGTGGTGATCTCGCGCGGGTACACGTACCACCACTCGCCGATCTCCATCGGGAGCGTCAGGTAGGTGACCAAGTAACCCCCGGTGAGCAAGAGCGGGAGCAGACTCACCCCCAGCCCCCAGAGCCACTCTTGGCGGCTCCGCCCCTTGAACCGGCGCTGCCAGAGGAACAGCAGCAGCGCCACCGCGCCCAGGACGAGCACGGTTTGGATGATGGAGTCGAAGCGCGCGCGCTCGGCGGCTTGGTGAGCGCCGCGCGCGGCGGGCAAGAGGTGCCTGTCCCACTCGGCGAGCCGCTCCGGGTGGAAGCCGAGGTCGATCGGCGCGCTGGTGTCCTGCTTGGGGCGCACCCAGTTCCACCCGATGAGCGCCAAGCTGCCCAAGCCGAACGGCAGCAGCACGGGGCGCACCCGGCGGGTCGCGGGGTACATCACGACGGCGGTCAGCGCGACTGATAAGAGCGTGAAGGGCAGCCGATAGACGTGGGTGAAGAACACCGCGAAGATGGCGACGCCGAGGGCGATGCTCACGCGGCGCGAGGGGGCGCTGAGCGCGCGCAGCGCGAGGCCGATGCACATGGCGTAGAGCCCCACGGCGCCGAGGAAATTGAGGAAGCCCCAGTGCGCGAGGTTACTCCAGGCGAAGGGCAACGCGGCGAGGCCCCACAGCGGGCTCTTCTTCATGCCCCAGAACAAGACGGATAATCCGCATGGCAATAACAGCAGCATGCAGATCGCCATCAGCTTGGTGGCGGAGACGATGGACAAGCACAGCGCGAACGCGGCGCCGAGCAGGTACATGGACAGGTAGGGTGTCTCGATGGGGTGCAGGCTGAACTGCTCGCGGAAGTGGAACTCCGGATCGAGGTAGTGGCGGAAGATGGACGTCTGCGCGGCGTGGAACGGTAAGTCGACCAGCGGCGGGTAGCGGCAGACCCAGAACGGATACGCCACCACGTACAGCGTGAGGCTGGTGGCCAGCGCGCCGATGAAGGCCTCCCCGGGGCGCTGCTTCACGGCTCGCATCGCGCTCGCGGCTGCGCCCACGACGGTGCCCGAGATCCAAGCGCGCGCGCGGGCTGCGGCGCTCGGCTCCTCGCCCGGCGGACGCGCGGATGGGCGCTCTGAGGCCGGCGCGTCGGGGGCGTCCATGGCTAGGCTTCTACTCTAGGTGCGAAGGGGAGGTCACCTCAGTCGCCTCGGGGCGCGGGCTTGTGGCAGGCTCGGCCCCCGATGAGCCCGCCCCCCGTTCCTGTCAGCGCCGCACCCGCGGGCTCTTGGCGTGAGCGGCTCCGGCGCGCGACGGACGCGCGAACCTTGGGAGCGCTCGCGGTGCTGGCGCTCGGCGTCACCGAGGCCTGCGCCGAGCTCACGGTGGAGCATGGAGTGCCGAGCGAAGGCGACTTCGCAGCGCTGGTCGGGCCCCTCTCATCCATCAAACAACCTGACGACCTACTGATCGTGGCGCCTGCCTGGCAGGAACCGAACGCGCGCCACGCGTTGGGTGACCAGCTGATGCCGCTCGCTCACGTCGCGCGGCCGGATGAGTCCGCGTTCCCTCGCGTGGTGGAGATTGGCGCTCAAGGTCAGCGGAGCCCGCTCGTGAGAGACTGGCCGGAGCTCTCCTCAGAGACGGTCGGCCCGTTCCGGCTGCGAGTGCTCAAGAACCCTGACTATAGGCCGGTGGTGTTCGATTTCGTCGAGGGCCTGGGCCCGGAGCACGCGGAGGTGGGGCTCACCACGCCGAACGGGCTCTTGCCTTGCAAGTTCAACCCAGCAGCCCGGGTGACGAGCGGCGGGCTCGGTGGTCCGCCCACCTTCCCAGCGCGCCGCTTCCAGTGCCAGAGCGCGGAGTGGGTGTTCATGGGCGTCACGGTGATCGACGACAGCAATGAGTACAGCGCGCGGCGCTGCATCTGGGCGCACCCGGGCCCGCTGGGTCAAATCGGCGTGCGGTATCGCAAGGTGCAGCTCGGGCAGGTGGTGCGCGGCTACGGACAGCTGCCGTGGGTGCACGAGCGGCTGTGGCACGGCGCGCCGATCGAGCTCGTGGTGCGCGTGGCTTCGGAGGAGGTGGGCCGCTTCGTCCATCGGGATGGCGACGGCTGGCGGCGCTTCGAGTTCCCGCTGGGAGCGCACGCAGGCACCGTGGCTGACGTGGAGCTCGAGGTGGTGACGAAGAACCCAGAGAACCGCCACTTCTGTTTCCAGGCGGATACGCGATGACCGGCTCGCGGCTCAGCGCTGGTTCATTTCCCGGCGGAGGCGCGCTGCTCCAGGCCCCCTTCGAGCCCAGCGCCAAAGACAGGCTAGTTGACTGGAGCATCGCGCTGCTGCTGCTCACGGGCTACGTGTGGCTGCTGCTCGTCACCACGGATAACCTTGGCTACGCGCGCGACGAGGGCTTCTATTTTCAGGCATCGAAGAGCTACGCCCACTGGTTTCAGCTGCTCCTGAAGGACGGCTCCGCCGCGATGGCGCCGGAGGTGGTGGACAGGTACTGGCGCGCGAACAACGAGCACCCGGCGCTGATCAAGAGCCTGTTCGCGCTCTCGTATCAGTACCTCTACTTGAAGTTTCAGCTGTTCGCGGAAGAGGGCACCGCCTTCCGTTTCCCCGGCATGGTGCTGAGCGGTGGGGCGCTCAGCGTGACTTACTTGTGGGCGCGGCGGGTGCTCGGCGTCGGGCTGCTCGGGAGGCTCTCGGCGCTGGCCGCGGCGGTGATGTTGGGGGCGATGCCGCGCGTGTTCTACCACGCGCACCTGAGCTGCTTCGACATGCCGGTGCTCACCATGTGGCTCGTCACCACCTACGCGTACTGGCGCGCGGCGATGAACGGACGCTGGTCAGCGGCGCTGCTGAGCGGCGTGCTGTACGGGCTGCTCCTCAACACCAAGCACAACTCCTGGCTGCTCCCCTTCGCGCTGTTACCCCACCTGTTCTTGCTGGGCTCCATGCGGCTGTGGGTGCGGCCGCTCACGGGGAGAGCCGGCGCGCTCAAGGCGCTGTTTTGCATGGGCACGCTGGGCCCCCTGGTGTTCTACGCGGGTTGGCCGTGGATTTGGCGCGACACGATCAAGCGCCTCACGAGCTACGCCCAGTTCCACCTCAAGCACGACTACTACAACATGGAGTTCTTGGGGCACACCTACTGGGAGCCCCCGATGCCGCGCGGCTACGCGCCGGTGATGACCCTCGCCACCGTGCCCACCATCACCTGGGTGCTGGCGCTCCTGGGCGTGGTGGTCGCCTTCCGGGGGCCGCTGCTCGGTGTGCTGGCGCGGCTGCGCGGCGCGTCGGCGAGCAGTGATTCGGCAGAGACACTGACGGAGCCTCCTGGGCAGGATTCGTCAGCCACCGCACCCATCGCGAGCACCGTCGCCATCATCAGGCCCAGCGCCACGCCCGCGCGCCCCACGAGCCACTTGCCCACCTTCACGCTGTGGGCGCTGTGCGTCCTCATCAGCTACGCCCCGTGGCTCCGGGACAGCACACCCATCTTCGGTGGCACCAAGCACTGGATTCAGGCTTACCCCTTCTTGTGTTTGTTCGGGGGGTTGGGGCTGTTCGTCACCACACGGCACCTCACGCAGCGCTTCACGGCGGGTCCGGCTCGCGCCGCCGTCATGGCAGCCGCGCTCGCCTGCGTGCTCACGGCGCCGGTGCTCACCACCTGGCGCTCTCACCCGTGGGGGCTCAGCGCCTACGTGCCGCTCGTCGGCGGCGCGCCCGGCGCGGCCACGCTCGGCCTGAACCGCACCTTCTGGGGCTACACCACCGGCTCGGCGGCGGAGTACATCAACCGTGAAGCGCCCCCGGGCGCGCGCATCTTCATCCACGACACCGCGCACCCCAGCTGGCAAATGATGGTGAAGGACGGCCGGCTCCGGCGCGATCTGCGCGTGGTGTGGCGCCCCAGCGACTCGGACATCGCGATTTATCACCACGAGCCCCACATGCTCCGCGTGGAGTACCAACTGTGGGTAGCCTACCAGACCACGCGCCCCGCCTGGGTAGGCACCCACCACGGAGTCCCCGTGGTGTGGGTGTACCAGCGAGGGCAGGTGCGCTGAACGTCAGCCATACTGGCGAACGAGCAGGCGCGTGGCAGCGACGCGAGTCGCGTCAGGGCTTCTTATCAGGCGACTTGGCGGCGCTGGGTTGTTTGAGCTCAGCGGCGGTCGGCTCGCCGCCGAGCTCCTTCCACAGCTTGCAGGCGGCGCCGTCCTTCTTTTCTTGGCAGTTCCGCTGAGCTTCGGTGGTGTAGAACTTCATGCTCTGTTCGTTGGGCGTACCGCCGGCTTTCTTCAATTTGATGCAAGCCTTGACGTCCAGCCCACAACGGGAGTCGTAGAACGCCAACAGCTCGGCCTTGTCCTTCGCTTTGAGCAGCAGCGCCTCCAGCTTATCGCAGCTCTGCGCGTCGCCGGCTCGGGTACACCCTTGCTTGTAGCTCTCGCGCGCCTTCTCGGGGTTCTTCGCGAGGTTCGGACCACCCTTGGAGTACAGGTCTCCAGCCTTGCCGCAGGCGCCCTTGGCGCAGCTTCGCAGGTAGACCTCCGCGGCCATGGCGAAGTCCTTCTGTAGGCCGAGGCCCCCTGTTTCATAGGCCTCGCCGAGCTGCAAGCACGCGTCCCAACCCGCGGCGCCCTTGGCGCAGCCACGCTCGAGCATGGCGCGCGCTCTACCCGGATCGGTGCTCCTGATCATGAGCGCACCTTCGTTACACGCTATGGCGTTGCGCAGGTCGCACGCGCGCTCGTAGTACCCAAGCGCCTTGCTCTGATCGACGGCGACCCCTTGGCCTTTGGCATACATGCTAGCGATGGCCAGGCAGCCCTGGCCATCGAGATACCTGCCACCGGCGCACTGCCGCTCGAATGCAGCGATCGCGAGCGCGCCGTCGCGCTTCGCGCCGCTGCCGTCGCGATGCATCACACCGAGCGCGTTGCACGCGAGCCCGTGACCAAGATCGCACGCGCGCTTGATGTACTCGTAGGTCTTGTCAAGGCTCTTGACCGTATCGGGGACCTCAGGCCCGTTTGGATCGTACCAGCGGGCGATGGTGAGGCAGGCATAGCTGTCACCGAGGTTGCACGCCTTCGCGACGTACGCGCGCGCCTTCGCAGGCTGCTTGTCGATGTTGGCCTTCAGCTGGGCAATGCTGCAGCCCTCCGCGAAGCCAAGCGTGCAGGACTTGTCGAGCAATGCCATGTCAGCCTTCGCGATATCGCGCGGCGGCTCCTTCACCACTCCGTCAGGCCCGGGCGCCGTCTCGGGGTACAGGGTGAGGTTCAAGCAGCTCTCACCGTTGCCGGCGTCACACGCGGCGCGACACGCTGCCGCCGGTCCGTAGCGTTTGCAGGCCGGGACCGAGGGCTTGCCGAACGCGCACTTCAAACCGTCCCAGTTCGACCCCGGCGGGCAGGTGCGCTCCTTGGCCTCCTCCTCGGACGGCTGCTTGCTCTCGCTCTTCTCGGCGACCAACGGCAAGAGCTCGAGACGGGTGAGCGAGCGGCATTCGAGCGGCGGTGAGGTCGCGTCCGCGGTCGCCTGACGACACGCCTCGAGATCGCCGTCTTTGGCGCTGGTGCTCTTGTCCACCTTGCTGCCACCCTTCGCGCCCACGCTGAAGATCTGCGCGACCGCGCGCAATTCGCCTTCGGTGCCGGTCGAGAGGGCGAAGGCGCCCACGTAAGTGCCGCGCACGACGTGGGTGGCGCCCTCACAGCTGCCGTTCAGATCGGCCTGAGTGATCTCGCTGGCGGTGGCGCGCTGCTTGCCGATGGTGACGAGCGCCAAATCCAACGTCGACCCCCGCTTCATGCTGGCGCCAAGCGAGGCGCCAGCGAGCGGCAGGTTCGCCTCGAGCTCGTCTCTACCGCTCATGCGCACGACGTCTTCTTTGCGGGTGACGCCGGCGAACGTGTAGCCGCCGAGCGCCGAGCACCCCTTGAGCACCTTGAGCACCTTGCAGTCGTACGCGACCACCGCCACGCCGTCCTTCATCGCGACCTCGAGGTCACTGCGCTCATTGGACTTCATGTCGACGACCAGCGGCTCGGAGAAGCCGCTGCCGCACGCCTGCACCGAGCTTGGCTCGTCGAGCGCCTCGCCGGCGGTCGCCGCGCTCGGCCGTACGGCCTCCCCCACCACACCACCACCACCACCACAGCCCAGCACGGCGGTGACCGCTGCCAACGAAATAAGACTACGAATCATCAGTTACTTCTCCAGAATCTAGGGTGTCTCGTCGACGTGCAGATGGAAGGTGTGCTGACGTTTTACTGCTCCCGAAGCCACCCTCATGAATCCACCGACCCCCGAAACCGACTCCAATGCACCTTCCCACTCCAAACCGCGATCTCATGCATCCCCCAAGCACCCTCACGGCGCTCGAAAACGGTACACGTAAAGGTCCAACAGCTGACGGAGCTCGCTCAGCTCCGCTTCGGAGCCACCCTGAGGTGGCCACAGGTTCTCGAGCTCCTCTGGGTCCTGGCGCCAATTCCACGCGGAGACATCGCCGCGGGTGCGATCGAGGAGCACGCTGTAGTGGTCGCTGCGCGCCACCACGAGGCGGAGCGGCTCCTTCTTCCGTAAGATCTGCTCGGGCAGGTAATACTGGTGAAATAGCACGCGGCGCGGCAGCTCACCGCCGGCCAGGGCGGGCATCAGGCTGGTGCCGCGGGGCGCGTCCTTGGGGGTGAGGCCGAGCCAGTTGGCCAAGGTGGGCACCAAGTCGAGCGTGGAGCACAGGCTCTCCACTGGGCGCGCGGTGAGCGCTGGGTGGCGCCACATCATGGGCACTTGGAGCACCACGCGGCTCAGGTCGTGGCCATAACCGGCCTTGGCGTGACGATGACGATCGAAGCCCACCCCGTGATCGGCGGTGAGCACCACCAGCGTGTCTTTACCTAGCGCCTCGTCGACGCCCGTGAGCAGCCGATCGAGCTCTCGGTCGACCAGGGTGAGCTCGGCCTGGTAAATCGCCTCCGTGGAGCGGCCATAAACAGGCACGCTGTCTGGCTGCTGATGTGGCCAGTGAGCGTCGTAGTAATGCACCCACAGGAAGAGGGGCCGCTCACCGTCCCACGCTGGGCTCACGCCTTCCCGCGCGAGGGCCGCCAACGCGCTGTCCGTCACCTGCTTCGCGTTGTGGTGCGCCCCGCGGCTGAGGTGCCTGCTGGGGCTGGTGTCCACCGCGGCGAACCCCTGTGTGAGCCCCCGCCAATGGCTCGGCGTGAAGTAGCGCTCCGGGAGCACCGCCTGTGTGTGGTAACCGCCGCGCTGGAGCAGCTCCGCGAGCAGCTCGTTCTGGGGCAAGAGCTCGTAAGGGAAACGGCCTATTACCTTGCGGTGGATCTCCGAGTCGTAGCGGGAGGTGAACAGCGCCGGCATGCTGAGCCGCGTGGAGGGCCCCTGCGCGAAGCAAGCGCGGAAAGACACGCTCTCCGCGTCGAGCTTCGAGAGCCGCGGCGTCGGGTCGACGCCCGTCGCCGTCTTACCGCCCCAAGCGCCGATGTGCCCTGGCGCGAGCGCGTCCACGCTCACGAGCACCACGTGCGGACGCCGACTGAGCCCCTTCGGCAGCGGGTGGTCGACGCGCCCCTCGAACGCGTGCACCAGGCTCGCGTCCAAGTCGCGACCATCGCAGTTCTCGTCGACGCCGTTGCCCGGGATGTCGATCGCGCCCGGGTGCCGCGCAGCGTCGAGCGGCGCACAATCCCAACCCCCGAAACCCAAGGTCGCGCCGTCACCATCCACGTCCAGGCAGAGCGACAACAGCGCGAAGCCGACCTGTCCTAAAGTCAGCCCTTCTGACATCGCCAGGCGCGCTGGCTCCGGCGCCTGACGCAGGGTGAGCCCCGCCGCGAAGGCGCTGAGCCAGCTCACCACGAAGAGCGCCGCGAGCGCGCGACGTACCCAGCGCACCCTCGAGAGGAACCGCCGGTGAGCCCAGGTGAACAGCGCCGCCAGCAGCACACCCACGCTCGCCGTGAGCAGGCTCCCCCACGGGAGCACCGCAAGCACGCGCCACGCCAAGATCAACACGACGAGCGCCCCCAACAACAGCGCCGTCACCAACCATATAAGCAGATAACCTGCCTTGCGCGCCGTCACCCCCAGCCCTGGGATGCGCGCCCACGAGCGGCTCATCACTCCGCTCATCCGCCGCGCGAGCGGCGCGAGCAGCAAGCACGCGAGCAGGAGGCCGAGCGCCAGGCCCAGGAGCGACAGCGCCGCGTTCAGCGGACGCACCACGCGGATCACGATCACCTGAGCGATGAGGGTGAACAGCGCTGCGTACAAGGCAGTTAGAATGACTACCGTGCCCAGCCGCGCGACGCGCCCCGCCTGCTCCTCCGCCGGGCCCGCGAACAGCCAGCGCCGAGCACCGCAATACCCACGTGACAACACCGCCGCCGAGCTCTGCGGCCCAACGGACAACGCCCACAGCGCCGAAGCGGCGCACCCCAGCGCGAGCGCGCCCAGCCCCGTCGTGAAGTACCCCGCCGGCACCCCCAAGAGCCACTCGCGGCGCCACGACGAAGCCGCCTCCTCCGGGCTCCGCGCGACGAAGAGCCACAGCTCCTCCACCAACCAAAGCAGCGGCGTGAGCCACAGCCACGGCAAGAGCGCCGCCCCGAACGCGCGACGCCGCGTGAAGCCCGGAGGCTCGGGCGGGCGCTCGCTCTCAGCCGTGGGGCGCGCTGAAGCAGCCGTCTCCGTCACGCCCGTGACCGGTTAGTACGAGCCGAATGGCGCGGCAACCGTCGCGGGCGCGCTGTCGCGCGAGCTCTCGAGAGGCTGTGCTATCCGTACTGCGTGTCTTCGCCGCTGGATCCACGGAGACGAGAGCGCGCCGTGGCGATCGCCGCGAGTACCTTGCTGGGCGCCGCTTCGCTCACCTGGTGCGGCGAGCACGCGGCGATGACGGCCCTCGGCCCGGCGCCAGTACCCAGCGTCACCGTGCGAGTGCGGACCTCCGACTACGAGGCCAGCGTCCCCAAGCCACAACCAGGATCACTGACGATTGACCTGACCTCCGCTGCGCTGAGCGACGGCAGCCACTTACCGCAGCGCTCCTTCGTCCCATCAGCTCCACTGCCGAGCGAAGCGCTGGGTGAGCTCAGCAAGAGCGGCGACGTCGCGGCCACGTTCGACGTGAACCTGAAGCCCACGGCCGCGCGCTACGCGCTGAGCGTGCGCGGCCGGTGTGAAGGCGCGCCGCGCTGCCCGCTCACGCTCCGACTCGGGGGGGAGGCGCTCGGGAGCGTGGAGCTCCGCCCCGAGATCGACCTGTTCACCCTGCTCTTGGACCAGCGATACATCATTCCGCAAGGAAAATTAGAGCTGGAGGACGGTCACCGCGGAGCGGCGGGCAAGGCCCAGCTGAGCCACCTGGCGCTGACCCCGCTCGGCCCGCGCGTCGAGCTCGCGGTGGGCACCCCCGAGGCGCGCCCTTACCTAGTATCCGGCTTCTACCCGGATGAAGCCGATGGCAACCGCCGCGCGGCCTGGGGCGCTGGCGAACGCTCGCGCTTCGCGCTCGTATTGGCACCTGACGACACCGACTACCAGATCCAGCTGGTGGCTCACGCGGTCGCCGGGATCGCCCCCTTGATGGTGAAGGCCACGCTCGAGAGCGCGGGTGAGCCCGCGGCGCCGACACCCAACGCAGGGCAGCCTACGGAGCCCTCTCGCCGGGAGCGCTCACTGGGCGAGCAGCGCGTAGGCCCCGGTTGGGGCTACGTGACCTTCCGCGTGCCGCGCGGCGCGCTCGTAGCCGGCGTGAGCTGGCTGACCCTCCACTACCCCACCACCGCGAAGCCGAGCGAGACGGAGCCCGGCTCGAGCGACGACCGCAGCCTGGCGGTGCGCTACGAGTGGCTGCGAGTGAGCCCCATCCCGCGCTAGGAGTGAACGCGGCGCTCACGCGACGTCGCGGCGCGCGCGCTTGACCAGGCCCGCGGACCGGCTACCGTCAGCCGCTCCGTGACCCACCCCGCCCGCGAGAAGCGCCCCACCCTCGGCGCAGGATGCCTGGTCGTCACGCCCACTTACAATGAGCGTCACAACCTGCCGATCTTCGTGCAGGCGGTGCTGGGCGTGGCGCCCGCTGCCCACGTGCTGGTGGTGGACGACGCCTCACCCGACGGCACCGGCGAGGTCGCGGCCGCCATCAGCGAGCGCGATCCGCGGGTGCGCGTGCTGCACCGCTCCGCCAAGCTCGGCCTCGGCACCGCCTACCTCGATGGCTTCCGCGAGGGCTTGAAGGACCCAAGCTACCAGGTGTTCTTCGAGATGGACACCGACCTGAGCCACGACCCGAACTACATCCCCAGCTTCCTCAAGGCGCTAGAAGATGGCGCGGATGTGGTGATCGGCTCACGCAACGTGCCAGGCGGCGGCGTGGAGGGTTGGGGGCTCGGGCGCCACGCCTTGAGCAAGGGCGGCTCCGTCTACTCGCGGTTGATCCTGGGAGCGGGTGTGCGCGACCTCACGAGCGGCTACAAGGCGATCGCTCGCGATGTGCTGGAGCGCATCGATCTCGGCAAGGTGCACTCGAACGGCTACTCCTTCCAAATCGAGATGACGTACCGCGCGCTGCAGCTCGGTTTCCGCGTGGAAGAGGTGCCCATCGTGTTCGTGGATCGGCGCGCGGGGGAGAGCAAGATGAGCCGCCGCATCTTCGCCGAAGCGATAGGCATGGTGTGGAAGCTCCGCGCTCAAGCCATGCGCGGCAAGCTGTGAGCGAGGCTCGATCGGCTACCGCGCCTCCGGCGCGAGCACGTAGACGTCGAAGTCCTGAATCCGCCGCGCGAGGCGGAAGCGCTGGTTCACCAAGGCCTCGAGCTCGGAGAAGCTCTGCAAGCTGCGCGCCGAGTCGAGGTTGTCCCCGGTGACCGCCGGGAAGATGTCTTGGTGTTGAACCACGATGACGCTCGGCGGCGTGAGCGCCAGCTCGCTCAGCAAGTCTTCGCGGGCGCGCTCACGATCCCAGCTCGCGCGCTGCGCCACGTTGTAGATGTACTTGGTGGCGGGGCGCCGCTCCGAGAGCCAGTACACCGCGGGCTCGAAGCCCCACACGAGCACCCAATCCGTCACCTCGGTCTGCTCTCGGAGGTACTTCGCGACCGCGCGATCGGCGCCGAGATCGTAGTCCGCCACCACGTAGAGGGAGTCGAGCGTCCCTGGATCGCGCGGCCATTGACCGCTCGTCAGCGCATCGAACCGAGCTTGAGAGCGCCCCCAGAAGCTCTGGTTCAGGTTCACCGTGGCGGTCTGAGTGACGACCAGGAGGTAAGTGAAGGACATGAACGCCAGCACCCCACCAGGGCCACCCGCGTGGCACAGCCGCCACAGCTTGAGCAGCCCAACCCCCGCCAAAACGGCCAAGAGCGGGAACGTGGCGCCGTAGTGGTAAGGGAAGAACTTCCCCTGCATCGCGACCCCCGTGAGGTGCATCGCGATCACCCCGAACACCAGGAGCGTGCCCTCACGCTCACGGCTGTGCGCCGGGCGCATGAGCAGCGCCGCCAAGATGGCCACCGGCGCGAGCGCGGAGTAGCGGAAGAAGCACTGCGTGAAGCCCCACCACAGCATGGAGGGCGCGCTCCGCCCCTCCCAGCCGAGCGCCGTGTACCCCGGCGTGAACTCGAACAAGGTGAAGGCCAGCGCGCCCCAAGCACCGCGCAGCCAGAACCAAGCGCACACGGCGGCGACAGGCAGCAGAGCTGACAGTGCCATCACCACGATGGGCCGCAGCGCCTCGAGTCGATTCGCCCCGTGGAGCCACTCGCGGCGCGCGAGGTAGGCGGCGCACACCAGCGCGCCCCCACCGAGCGGCGGCTTGAGCAGGAAGGCGGCGCCGAACAGCGCGCCCGTGCCGATCCAACGGTAGACACGGCGCGAGCTCAAGTCGTCGCTCAAGGTGAGCATCAGCGCGAAGACGGTGAGGTAACCGCCGAAGGTCTCCGGCTGCGCCGTGTGCCAGAACTCGAGCTGGGCGTGGACGAGGGCCGCCACCGCACCGCCCAAGGTGCCCGCGAGCGGATCCCCCGCGATCGTCGACGATATTTTCCTCATAGAAAATACCATCCCCAAGAGGCCCATGACCTCGAGCACGCGCACGCCCCACATCGCCTTACCGAACAGCGCCTCGGCCAGCGCGTAGATCAGGAAGATGCCGGGTGGCTTGAAGTCCCATAGATCTCGATAGGGCATCTGACCATCGAGCACGCCCGAGCCGACCACGGCATAGATCCCCTGGTCGCGCCCGAACGAGAACATCAAGATCTGCAGGGCGCAGAGCGCGACCACGAGCCACAGGGCGCCCTCCAGCAAGCGCCCGGCGCGCTCGCTCGCGCTCTGCCCGATGGCACCCACCGGTCGACCGCCGTCGCTCGACCAGACCATGCCCCTCGCTATAGCGCGGCGCCGGCCAGCGCAAGGCCTCGCCCACCTCTCCGCGGTCTGCGAGTGGCGCCGCCGAACCGCTGGGAGCGGCCGCCTTGGAGCGCCGTCACGATAAGGATTGACTGAGAGGCAACCGGGAGCGTTCGATCGCGCGATGCTCGCCGCGAAGTGCCCCCAGTGCGGGGCGGTCAGCCCCGTCTCCTTGGCGGCTCCGGAGCACCTGCACTGCAGGTATTGTCAGTACGCTGGCAGCCCAGACCCCGCGGTGGTGGCCGAGCTGCACCACGCGCGTGCAGCGCTCTGGCAGATAGACACGGGCCGTCGCCAGCTCAGCAGCCAGCAGCGGCGCATGGTGGAGCGCGCCCAGGGTCAATCGCTGGGCCTGATGGCGCTGCTCGCGCTCGTCAGCCTGCCCCTGCTCCTGTGCGGTGGGTGCTCCACCTGGGTCTTCATCGCGGACGACCTCCACACCTCATCGCTGCCGTTCTTGGTGGTCGGGCTGTTCCCTCCCGCGCTGGTGCTCGGCCTCGGCTTGCTGCTGCTCCGTATCCACCGCGGAGGTGTCCAGCGGCTGGCGCGCTCATGCGCCGCGGTGCCCCCCAGCGCGCCCGGTCAGCCCGCGCTGTGCCACGTGTGCGGCGCACCGCTGACCAGCGAAGCGAGCCGCGGCGTCGTGCGCTGCGGCTTCTGCCAGGCAGACAACGTGGTGGCCAGCGACATCATGAAGCAGGCCGCGCAGCAGCAGACGCTGGTGATGAGCTCGATGCACCAGTCGATCACGACCGAGGCCACCCGGCTCTCACACCACAGCGTGACCACCCTGCTGCTCACCCTGGTCACCGCGCTCGCCTCGCCCGTGCTGGCGCTGCTCTTGATGTGCGGCGCGACGATGGTGCTGAAGAGCATCCCGGCCGAGGTGGATGAGAACGAAGAGTACGCTGCGCTGTCCATCAGCGGCACGACCTGCTTCGCCTCCCTAGAACGCAAGGGCGGCGGGTACGAAGCCAACCTCGCGCCGCGGTTCCCACATCGCCCCAACCCGATCCGGCTCACGCCCGCTGAGCTCAAGGTCGTGAAGGTGAAGGACTTGATGGGGCGTCAGGTGTTGCTCGAGGGGAACCGACCGGCGAAGGTGGTGCGGCTGGAGCGAACCCAGGGGGATCGCCACACCAAGCTGGTGCTGGAGGGGGGCGACCGCTTCAACGTGCGGGGCGCCTGCGAGCCACCACCGAACCTGACGATGCTCGCCAAGTTACCAAGCCTCAATGTATGCCGCGCGATGCAGCTCCACGGCGACACCCTCACCTGGGTCACCGCCGCTGGCGAAGTCGTGCAGATGCCCAAGGCGGGCGGCGCCGCCCGCACCCTCTTCAACGTGGGCGCGCACATCGAGCGCGCGCTGAGCGAAAGGAAGGCGGCCTTCATCACGCCACACCCGAACCGGGAGCTGTACGTCATCGAGCTCACCCAAGGCGCGACCTCGCGCTTCGTGATGCGCGACGTGCACCACCTCGCCTTCGCGGGCCCCAAGCTAGTGTTCGGAAACGTCAGTCAGGTTTACTTAGATGAGGAGGCAGGCCCCGTTCGCTTGCACAGTCCAGGTATCCTGCAGGCGCTCGTCGCGAACCGCACCCACGTCGTGTACCACGCGCAGAGCAAGCTGTACGCGCTCCCCATCACGGGCGGCGCGCCGCGCGTCATCGGCACTGGCTTCAGCGACGGACTCGGCATCGCGGGAGATCAGGTGCTGTTCGGGCAAGCTGGCTGCAAGGTGATCCCGCTCGCTGGCGGCCCCGCCGGCGCCTGCCCACTCTCCCACGCTGCGATCCAGCTGCACCCAGAGCGCCGCGCCTTCGAGCACCGAGGCCGCGTGTATTGGCCGGCCGCCAAGCGCTCGAGCAACCACACGCCCTACCGCGGGGGCGTCCTGAGCCACCCCGTGGGCGGCTCGCTCGATCGCCACTACGGCCCCACCAGCACCCAGGTGCAGTGCGCCGCGGTGGACGATGAGTTCATCTACTGGGTGGACGGCCAAACGCTCCTCCGCGACAAGCTCGCGCAGTGAAAGGGCGCTGTCAGCCAGCACCCCTTACTAGCTCAGGCGAGCGCCCACCCACGTCCGCCAGGACGACAACGGAAAACCGCTTGTCGTCCTAGCCCAGCGGAGCCCCCCGAGACACCGCTCAGCGCCGGCGCCTCAGAAGAACATCCAACTGACGAACAGCTCCCCGTACGGCTTCAGGTCGGTGAACTCATTGCCCTCTCGGTGCAGGCGGTCTGAGAGCGCGTCCGCCTCGGCGAGCACGCCTGGGTCCGCCTCGTAGCTCGAGTCGCCGAGCTTCGTCGGGTGCGCCACGATGCCCGCCAGGAGCCCGAAGCGGAAGCGATCCGCGCGGAAACCATAGCCGATGCCGAGGCTCGCGATCAGCGGGGTGCCATCGCGCGTATACGTGAGCCGGTCCCCAGCGTCATTTCGGGCGGTGCCTTCAAAGTCGTAGATGGCCACGCCGAGCCCCAAATCCGCGATCGGAGAGTGACGCTCGAGCAGCCACAGCCGCCCGCGCAGCATGATGTTGAAGTTGGTGTAGTCAGCCTGGATGTCACTGTTGGCGGTCTGCGCCTCGATCTCCCCTTGATCGTAGCCAACCCAGAGCCCCACCTCGAGCCAGCACAGCGGCTGGGTGGAGAGGCTCACACCAAACATGGAGCTCGGCCCCAGCGCGCTGAGCCCCAGCCCGCTGATCCACTCGCAGTCCCGCTTGGGCTCCTCCGGCGGCGCCTCCACCACGGGCTCGGGCTCGGGCTCCGGCTCGGGGGCTGGCGCCTCCTCCTCCTCAGCCTGCTGGCGCGCGAGCGCCTCGCCGCCCTCCGTCACGTGAAACTCCACACGCCGGTTCTGCGCCCAGGGCCCCTCGCACACCGACTGATCCGCCGGCACCTTGTTGTGGCACTCCGGCGGCTCCGCCACCTTCGGGCTCTCTTCCCCCATGCCCACCGACGTCAGCCGCGACTCGTCCACGCCGCGCGCGATGAGCCAGTCACGGAGCGCCGCCACGCGGCGGTTCGACAGCTCCTTGTTGTACTGGTTGGTGCCGCGTGAATCCGTGTGACCCTCGATGCGGATCTTCACGTCGGGGTGATCTTTCAAGAACGTCAGCAAGCCTGACGCGCTCTTCTGCGTCTGCTCGTCACCGCGCAGCTCCGCGCGGTTGTACTCGAACTCGATCGAGCCGCTGTACTCGAGGCGCCCATCCACGTAGCGGAAGTCCTTCGTAGGGCGCTTCGCGACGGTCGTGTCCTCACCGGACGGTTCGTCCGTATCCTTGTCTATCTCCCCGGAGGCGTCGAGGTGTGCGTCCCCCGCGCTGCTCGCGCCGAAGCTCGCGCTGCCACGAGCGGTGCACCCGAGCGCCACCACCCCAATCGCTCCAACCCAGACCGAGAGCCGCGCGGCCCCCAACCAACTGTAAGCCATGGGCGAGGTGTAGCGCGTCGGCTCGCGCGTCGCCCTCCGAATGCGCGCGGCGTCTCCTTATGGAAGTGCCACGAACGCAGCCACCTGCCCGCTATCGCGAGCGCGTCATACGCTGTCCGCCCTGAACTCCCCCCAAGCACAAGCGGTGCATTCACGCGCACCGAGCGACTCCACCTCGCTGGCCTCGCACCTTGCATCACGCCGTGACGTTTTTTGTACGGCGCCAGGGACGGCGATCGTGAAAAACACCAAGGAAACAGCGCGCCCCGCAGGATTCGAACCTGCGACCTGCGGATTCGAAGTCCGACGCTCTATCCAGCTGAGCTAGGGGCGCATGAGGTGGCGCTGATCCAAAAGCAACCGCTCACCCCCGCGACTACTACCCGAAGCCCCCACCCGCGTCCAGTCGCCCTCACCGAGCCGTAGGACGGCTGACGGCTCACCCTGCTGATCGGACTGTGCCAGCTGACACGGGCGCGGCGCCTCGCACCGCGATGAACAGGGACAGCTCACGCGCAAGGACGACCCTCAATCGTGAGCTCATGGCGACGTCAGCCCGTACGCCTCGAGCTCGATCACCACGCGCTCCCCTTGCGTCACCGTCTCCGTCTTCACCAGCGCGGCGATGGGCACGCTCGAGTGATGCCAGGCGCGCCCCTTGGAGGCGATGCCATACACCTTGACGTCGAGGTCGCGGTAGTAGCTCCCCGGGAAGCGCCCCGCCGGCACCGTCACATCTTCCTTCTCCATCTTCTCGAAGCTCACGTAGCCGAGTGCCCCGAGCTGCCCCCGCAGCCCCTGGAGCACTGGTTTCAGCAGCACGCCGCTCACCTGGTGCTCCTTACCGTCAGGCAGCTTGACCTTCGCCCGCTTGACGTTCAGCGAGTCGTAGTCGCGCCCCAGCTCGAAGCTCATCAGCATGCTCACCGTGGCCTCCCCGGAGCTGCCCTGGGTGCTGATGTCGATCCAGTGCGCCCCCGACTCCTCACCCGTGACGCGATACGTGAGCGTGGTGCCGCCACCCTGAGTCGACTTGTAGCGCGCCCACTGCCCCACCGCGATCGGCAGCGGCTTCACCCCGGACGCCGTCTGCACGGGGTTTTGGGGGTTGGCGTCGCCCTGGGCCGGCGCCGTGGCGGTGCCCGCTGAACCAGCGGCAGCCGCTTTGCGCTCGTTCTCGTCAGGCTCCGGAACCCATTTGCACGCGAGCAACGCGCCCAGCGTGAGCACGACGAACAGCGGCGACCCGTATCGCGCCGCACGGCGCTCCCCTAGCGTGACGTATGAAACCATGAGGCTCGTTACCCCACCCCACCTCAAAACCAAAGCCCCCAAGCGACTAGCCAAACCCCCAACCCCAAACCCACGAGCGCCACTTGGTTCGGTCCACCCTTGGCGCGGCGATCCAACGCGTAACCCAGGAGCGCCAGCGGCCACACGCACAGCGCCGCCACGACCCAGAAGGGGCGCGCCACCTCGTAGCGGCCGGCGTCCACCGTGATGAGCACCACCACCGCGAGCCACGTCAGCACCTGCGCCGGCACCCACAGCGGATCGAAGGCCGCGCCGATCAGCGCCAACACGGGCGGCGTCGCCGCCAGCGCGATGCCCAGACGATCCGAGAAGCTTGGCTCCATACTCCGCGAAGCGTACCCGAGCCGCGCGCCGGTGAACGCCTTCAGCCTCCCAGCGGCACACCGAAGTCGATCAGCGGACCGCGCGGCACCACGCGGCTCGGGTTGATGGTGGGGTGGCTCTGGTAATAGTGGTTCTTGATGTGGCTGAGCCGCACCGTCTGGGCCACGCCAGGCAGCGCGAGGATGCGCCGCGTGTAAGCCCAGAGGTTCGGGTAATCCACCAAGCGCCGGAGGTTACACTTGAAGTGCCCCACGTACACCGCGTCGAAGCGCACCAGGGTGGTGAACAGGCGGACGTCCGCCTCCGTGAGCTGCCCGCCCACCAGGTAGCTCCCGCTAGCGGTCAGCTCCTCTAACCTATCGAGCGCCTCGAACAGCTCCGTCACGGCCTCCTCGTAGGCCTCCTGGGTGGTGGCGAAGCCCGCGCGGTACACGCCGTTATTCACCTGCGGGTACACCCAGGCGTTGACCTCATCAATTTCCTTGCGCAAATGCTCAGGGTAGATGTCCACGCTCGGGTCGCCGCTGAACTCGCTGTTCAGCATGCGGATGATCTCCGAGCTCTCGTTGTTCACCACCCGGCGCTCCTGCTTGTCCCACAGGACGGGCACCGTCACGCGCCCGGTGTAGCGCGCGTCGCTCAGCTGGTAGAGCTGATACAAGCGGCTCACGCCTTCCACGTGGTCCGGCAGCTCCGGCGTGAACACCCAGCCTTGCTCCCCCATGAGCCAGTGCACGGCGCTGACGGACACCACCTCCGTCAGCCGCTTCAGCTCCCGCACGATCAGCGTCCGGTGCGCCCAAGGGCAGGCGTAGCTGACGTACAGGTGGTAGCGCCCCGGCTCGAACGGCAGCTCATCTGACGTTTCCGGCGTCTGTGCGGGGATGGAGGCCCGCACTTGACGACGGAACGCCGAGCTCTGCCGTACGAAGCGCCCGCCGCTCGCCTTCGTGTCGTACCAGGTGTCGTGCCACTCGCCGTCGATCAACAGACCCATGCCGTCCTCCGAGCAAGAGCCTAAGGCACCGCGCGCCTGAGCGGCGCCCCCCGACGCGAGACACAGCGTCCCACGAAGCTCGACAACAAGGCAGCCACCGCAGCGGCAGCCCCCCGTGGTCGCCCACACACCGGCTGCGTCACCTGTAGGGGCGGCCCCCCGTGGCCGCCCGCCCCCCGTGGCCGCCCGCAACGTGACCCGTTGGTGGGACATGAAGGACTCGAACCTTCAGCCAATGGATTAAGAGTCCACTGCTCTACCAATTGAGCTAATGTCCCGGAGGAGCGGCGTTTTATCACCCAAAGGTCCGCTGTCAAAGGATTTCCATCACCCCGACAGCGCGTAGGTGACGAGCAGCACCCCCGCCAGGAGCAGCAGCAAGCCGGCGGTGCCGGCGCTCCCCATCACGAGCAGGAGCACGCGGATCCGCCAGACGGAGAGCGCCTCGCGCAGCGTCCGCGAGCGAGACGACACCTGCCACGAGGCATCCCGCGCGGCGGAGCCCGTCAGCAGGCTGTCCGTTCGACAGTACAAGCAAGTAGCTGCCAGCGCTCCAGGGCTCGCCGGCAGCGGCGCGCCGCAACCGCGACAACTGGGATCGCCCCCGGGGCGCTCGGGTGGGCCCGCCACCAGCTGCGCGGCGAGATTCAGCCCGGTGGCGCGCGAGCCGAAGGTCCAGACGGACAGCAGCGCGCCCGGGATGATCGCCGGGATGGTCACCAGGGTCACGCCGACGAGCGGCGTGGGCGTGGGATCTGCGAACCAGGCGACGACCGCCGAGGCGAGCGGCGGCAGGCAGAAGCTGGCGGCGACCGCCACCCAGTCGAGCGTGCTGCTGGTGGGCTTGGCGAGGCGTCGCCACTTCGGCTCCACCGCGCGCCTGAGCGCCTCGTGCTGCTCGAGCTGCTGCGCCGCCGCGAGGTACTCCGGCGGGATCGGCACCGCCGCGCCGCAGTAGCGGCACGTGGTCTGCGCGGCGCGCACCACCGCCGCGTGGCCGCCGCAGGCGTGACAGGTGAGCGGCGTCAGCGCCATGCAGGCTGCCTCCGGCGCACCGTGACCTGACGGAGGGCGCCTCCCAACCCCCAAACCCGACAAATAGTCAGCCTAGAGCACTTCATGGCGACGCCTGTCAGGCCGCGGCGCCAGGCGCTCGCGCCGCTGATGGTCCGCTTAGACAGCTCTGCGTACGGCATCACCTCGCAGCCACCTTCAGTCAGCTGAACGTCCTTCATGGCGACGCCTCCCAAGTCACTCGGTGGTACCGCGCCTCCTCCACCACCAGCTCGTAACGGACCCCGGGCTCCGCCTGGAGCGTGAGCCGCCAGTCCGAGTCGGCGCGGCGCCACTGAGTGATGGGTGGTCTCTCCTCCCTGGCGCCGGGGCGGCGCTCCAAGAGGATGGGCGGCTTCCCGCTGAAATCGCCACGCGAGCTGACCAACTCCACCGAGCGCGCGCGCGGCACCGTGAAGTAGACCACCTTGGGCGGCACCTCACAGCCAGCCACCTGCCCGATGCAGAAGTCGATGCTGCGCCCCTCGTAGAGCTGCGCGGGCTCACCGTGGTCGCGTACTCCGGGCAGCTCCTCGAAGATGGCGCCGCCCACCATGAGCGACGTCACCGACGTCATCACCACCCAGCTCGCGATCCCCGCGCCTTCACGGATGCGCGAGCTGTCGCCACGAGGGCGCCTCGTGTCGCGGCCCCGCGCGCTCACCCAGGCGCTCAAGATCATGGAGGTGAAGGCGAAGCCGGCGAGCGCGAGCGACGAGAGCCCCAGCAAGGTCATCGTCGGAGTCGACGCGAAGACGACCAGCAGCCCGCCGACCGGCACGTAGAACAACCAGGCGGCGAGGTCCTTGGGCCAGGCGCGGCGGCCCTCCTCCGCGATGTCCTGATGAAGCTCCCCCGAAGCGAGCGACAAGAGGCGCGTGAGCGCCGCCTCCGCCCACACCCCGAGCGTCGCCGCGACCACCCCGAGGGCGAGGAAGCTCACCACCAGCGCGATCACGAGGCTCATGAAGACAGCGCCGAGGCCCTCCTTCCACGACTCGATCACCGCCGCCCACAGCGCCCAACCGATGAGCAGTGCGAGCGCCAAGCCCAGGCCAGCGCCGATGTGCTGGTACCACTCAGCCCGCTTGTCTGACTTTTCCTTGCCCGGCTTGTTCGCCACGATGACCTTGAAGGGTACGCCCAAAGCCCCCACCGGCGGAAGCGGGCAACGCCTACTCCCGTACGTTCAGCTCGAGCTTCCAGCGCTCGTTCGGCGAGAGCGGCTCCATCGGCTCCGCCTCCAAGAGCAGGGTGCCGATGGCGGTCACCGACGCCCCGAGCCGGATCGGCACCAGGTCTCCCTCCGCGCGGCCCTCCGCCGGCAGCGTGGCCTCGATGGGCGCGAGCTCCGTCAGCTCATCGGGAGACCAGGTCAACAGCTCGGTCCCCGCGACATCTTGTCTCCGCACGGAACTGCCGAAGAAGCGGAACCGCACCGGCTCCCCCACGATGAGCGCCAGCTCCTGCGGTGGGAGCTCTGCTTGGGTGCCCTCTTCCATCCCGAACGGCGCCACGCACAGCGCGCTGACGGGCGGCTCCAGGCCGGGCACGGCGGGCGTCGGCGCCTCGATGCCCACGTAATAAGCGCGCGCGGTCCCGCCGCGGATCTTGAGCGCCCCGCTGCGACGCACCGCCCCGAAGTAGGCCGCGCCACGCGCCACCGCCAAGTCCAAGTCGCCGTAAGGCAGCTCCACTGCTGATGGCGCGCCCTCCGCCTCGAGCCACCCATTCAGGATAGTCAGAATACGTGACTTGATGCTGGGCGCCTTGAGCACCCCGCCGTTGAACAAAACGCGCGTCGGGCGCAGGAGGCCGCCCGCGCCCGCTGAGCCAGCGCCCCCTGAGCCAGCGCCCGAACCGCCCAGCGCCCCCGCCTGCCGCGTGAGGAACGCCGCCAAGTGGCGCGTCACCGCGGGGTCCGAAGCGTAAGGCAGGCCCACCTGAGTGAGCCCCGCGCGCGCGCGCTGCTTGGGCCGCGCGTCGCGGGTCACCTCCGGGAAGAAGCCCTCCAAGATCACCTGCTCCACGTCCTCACGGCGAAGCGAGGCCCGCAGCGAGCCACCGAGCAGCTGCGAGCCGCGCGTCGGCACCACCACCGGTACTTCAGTCAAGTCAGGTTCACTGAATAGTCGCTCCTTGGCGGCGCGACAAGCGTGGGTGAGCGCCGCGAGCTGCCAACGATCGAGCGGCTGCGGCGCCTGCTCAGTGTCCGCCGGAGCGGCCAGGCGCGCGGCCAAGGTGTGCGCCAGCGCCAAGTCCATGTTGTCTCCACCGAGCAGGATGTGGTCACCCACCGCCACCCGCTCGAGCGACAGCGCGCCGTCCTGCTCTTTGCAAGCGATGGCGGAGAAGTCCGTGGTGCCGCCGCCGATGTCCACCACCAAGATCAGATCGCCAACGGACAGCTCCTGGCGCCAAGCGTCCCCCATCGCCTCGAGCCACGCGTACAACGCCGCCTGAGGCTCTTCGAGCAGGCTCACCTGCTCGAAGCCCGCGGCGTAGGCCGCCTCCACCGTCAGGTCACGCGCGGCCGCATCGAACGAGGCCGGCACCGCCAACACCACCTCTTGCTCCGCGAGCGGCGGGTGCGAACGGTCGCTCGCCTGCCAACTCTCCGCCAGGTGATCGAGGTAGCGAAACGAGGCCTCCACCGGGGAGATCTTCTCCACGTCGTCCTGCGCGCCGAGCGGCAGCACCTCCGCGCGCCGATCGATGCCGGTGTGGCTGAGCCAGCTCTTCGCGCTGGAGATCACCCGCCCCGGCGCCTCCGCCGAGCGGCGCCGCGCCAGCTCACCCACCGCGAAGCGACGCTCGGCGTCCCATGGCAGCGAGAGCGCGCCCTCCCCCTGATGCGCGAAGTAGACGAAGCTCGGGAGCAGCGGGCGCGCCTCGTGCTCACCGCGGCTCGTGAGCTGCGTCACCCCCAACACCTCCGAGCGGGCGCCTTCGCGCTGCGTGTCCACCGTGGCGAGCGCGCTGTGGGTGGTCCCCAAGTCGATCCCCACGACGAAGCGGCTCACAGCTCCACCTCCGCCGGCGCGATCACCGAGCCATCACGCGCTGCGTCCAGCTCCGGCAACGTGAGGCGCTCCGCGCGCCAGCCATGGTGCCGCAGCACACCGGTGAACGGCGCCGAGCCGCCCACCGCACCCGTCAGCTTGATGGCCTGTGCGTCGTACTCCGCCGGCACCGTCACCTTCGCGCCCTCCTGCTCCTCGCGCACCGGCGTGAGCTCCAGGTAAGGCTTCAGCGCCGCGCGGCAGCCTTCGTGGATCACGCGGGCGGCGCCGCCCACGTCAGCGTCAGGGAAGCTCACGATATCTTGCTGCAGGAAGTCCACCAGGCGCCCTTCGCGCTGCAGCGCCGCGAGCATCCACAGCGCACCCTGGCGCTCTCCATCGCGACGCCCCGCCTCCACGTCGCTCTTCAGCGCGCTCAGCTCAGCGCGCGTCTCCGCGAGCGCCGCCGAAGCGAAGGTGAGATCGCGCTCGAGCGCCGCCTGACGGTCAGCCAAACCGGCTTTCATGCCCTCGGAGTCAGCTACACTGCCTTTCGCGCTGCCCTCATCGCCGTCACCCGCCGTCAGCTCACCCCGCGGCCCCTGCGTGAGCGCCGCCGCGCGCCCCGCGAAGGCTCCGTCGAAGAGCACCTTGAAGAACACCACGTACGCCAGCCACAGGCGCGCGAACAAGCCGAGTGAAGGTTCTGCCACGAGGCGTGTTCTGGCCTATCCTCCCCCCCCATGGCCACCCCCTTGTCTCAAGTCATCGCGCTCCTCGAGGAGCTGGCTCCGCTCCGCTTCGCCGAAGCTTGGGACAACGTGGGCCTCTTGGTCGAGCCGCCAAAGCCCCGGGGCGTCACGCGCGCGCTGCTCACCATCGACCTCACGGAGCCGGTGCTGGAGGAGGCGCTCGAGGCCGGCGCCCAGCTGGTGGTGGCTTACCACCCGCCGCTCTTCAAGGGGATGAAGCGCCTCACCCAGCGCACGCCAGGGGAGCGCGTCATCACCCGCGCCCTCGCCGAGGGCATCGCGATCTACTCGCCCCACACCGCCTTGGACGCGGCGCCGGGCGGCCTCAACGACTGGCTCTGCGATCTGCTCGGAGCGCACACGCGCCGCCCCATCACCCAGCGGTGTGAGCTGGACGCCGCGCAGGCGTTGAAGCTCGTCACCTTCGTGCCGCAAGCGGAGCTGGATGAGGTGCGCGTCGCCTTGGCCGCGGCGGGCGCAGGGCACATCGGCGACTACGAGGAGTGCGCCTTCATTTCGTCAGGGCATGGCCATTTCCTCCCCACGGCGGGGGCGGATCCGCACCTGGGCCAGGTGGGTCAGCGTGAGCTGACTCCGGAGCAGCGCCTGGAGGTGGTGTGCTCGCGCCGCGCGCTGCCTCACGTCGCGCAGGCCTTGGTAGACAGTCATCCATACGAAGAACCCGCTTGGGACGTGTACCCCTTGGAGCCGAAGCCCTTGCAAGGCACGGGCGCGGGACGCATCGCCGAGCTGACCACTCCGGCGGAGCTGCCTGAGCTCGTGACGCGCATCAAGGCGGGGCTCGGCCTCCATGCGGTGCGGGTCGCCACCGCCAGCCTGCACCAAGAGGGCGCGCCCATCACGCGCGTCGCGGTGTGCCCAGGCGCCGGGGGGAGCCTGTTCGAGGCGCTGCCGCCGCCGAGCCGCGGCGGCCCGGAGCTGTATTTCACTGGAGAAATGCGCCACCACGACGTGCTCGGGCGGGTAGCGGAGGGCGCCAGCGTGGTCCTCTGCGATCACACGAACACCGAGCGCGGCTACCTCCCCCGCTTGAAATCGGCCCTCGAAGCGCGGCTCTCGGCGCGCGGCGAGCAGGTGAGCGTCCACTGCTCTCAGCGGGACCAAGATCCGCTCGAGGTGGTGTAGCCGTGAGGTGCACTGCCAAACCCCCAAGCCCGATCGTCATAGATTTCCATGAGATAATCCAAGGACGCACGCAGCGCGCGCGTCCCGGCATCACCGTCAGTTGCGCTGTCCGTTTTTTCTTTTGGGGGTTGGGCACGCTGGCTCCTACCTGCATCCTCCTAGGCTGCGCTGGCCAAGCGCCGCCCCGTGACCGCGCCGCGGGCTCCCAAGTCGTGAGCTCACCTGATGGCACGCGCCCCACTGAAGCCCAGCCACCGAACACCCCGGAGCCCGAGCCCCTCGACTTCGATCGCCTGTCCCTCGAAGCCGCCACCCCCGAGGAGCACCGACGCGCGGCCGCTGAGTGCAGCTCCGGCACCCCGCCGCGTCGCTGGCAGGCCTGCACCTGGCTCGGCGCCTGGCACCTCACGCGCGAAGAGCTGGTGAGCGCGCGCCGTCACCTCGAGGCGGCATGTGAGGCCGGGCACGCGCTGGGCTGCGTCGGCCTCGGCGCGGTGTGGATGCGCGGCGGTCCCATCGTCACCTCGGAGGGCCTGCTGCGCGACCCGGCGCGCGCCCAAGCCGCGTGGCAGCGCGCGTGTGAGCTGGGAGAAGAAGCCGGTTGTCGCCTCTCGAACGAGCTGAAAACGGACGCGAAGTAGGGACGGATGGTTGCGACTGCGCGCGCGGGGTAGTGACCATGCGCGGTAGGGGCGAATGATCATTCGCCCCCACGCGGAGTAACGATGATGCACGCACGCGGGCCTTGCGCGCGCTGGCGGCGGACTTAGCCTGGTCGGTCATGGCAAGCGTTCCCCCCGCCGCTCCGGAGAGTCGACCCGAGGCATCAGCCTCCCCTGAAGCCGAGGAGGCGTCTGCCTCGGCCGGCGCCGCCGACGAGGGCGCCAAGCGCGACTTGAGCGAGGGCCTGGGCCTGATGCTGCGCGGCGCGAAGAAGGCGCTCGCCTCCATCAACCCCCAGCGGGTGGAGGCGCTGGGGCAGCGCGCCGCCGAGCGCGCCGCCCAAGAGGTGGAGCGCATCGATCGTGAGAAGGTGCAGGCCTTCGTCGGCAAAGCCGCCGAGACCCTGAAGCCCGATCGCCTCGAGTCCATCGCCACGGAGGCAGGCCGTGAGCTGCTCGGCGTCGTGGAGCGCGTCTCCGGGCGCCTGGAACAAGCCTGGCGCGGCGAAGGCTCCGCTGAAGGCGCGAGCGCCGCCGCAGACAGCCCACCTGACGATACGGCGGGCGATGGCGCTGCGAGCGACAGCGCCACCGGAGCCCCCTCGAGCGAGTCGCAAACGCCTCCCAAGGTGCGCATCGGCGACTAGAGCGCCGTACGCGGCCAGTCGAGCTGATGGCCGCTAGCGGCCTGCCGTCTTCTCGGTGGGCGCCTCCAGGGCGTCGATGGCCTCCTTCACCTCCACGTGGGTGAACGGATCCTTCGCGGCTTGGCGCAGGAGGGCGAGCCCCTCCGCGCCGCCCGTGCGGGCGATGGCGCGCGCCACGGAGATGGTCGCCTGCACGATGGGCGCCTCCACCGCCGTGGCCCGGTACAGCGCGAAGAATGTCTGAAGCTCTGACAACTCGCTCGCCGAGGCCAGCTGCTCCAACGCGCGCGCCGCGCGCATGATGTCGTCCGCCGCGTTGGCTGGGTCGTTCAGGTGCCTGGCCAAGGCGGGCGCCGCCCTCGTCTCCTTCATGGCGAGCAGCGCGTCCGCTAGCGGGCCCACGGGCGGCGGCAGCAGCACGTCCTCCAAGAAGTCGTACTCACGCTCGAGCGCCGCGAGCATCGCCTCCGCCCCGCTCCGGCGCCCGGCCAGCGCCTCACGCGCGTCCTTGCCGAGCAGCGGCGGGGCGTCGGGGCGCGTCGCGAGCTCGATCAACGCCTGAGTCACCGAATCATCTGGCAGCCTCACTAGCTCCTGCATCAAGAAGCGCTGCGCCGGCACCATCTGCGCGTCGCGTGAGGCGACGATCTCCGTGATCTGCTCCGCGAGGGTGCGCTCCGCGGCCTTGCTCGGCACCTGGTAGGAGCCGCCGTGCGCCTCGCAGCTCTCGAGCGGACCGCTCAAAGCCAGCGACGCGCTCTCGGCGCCGGTCTGGCCGTCGATCACCGACACCTTGCCGTCCTCGCTGCACAGCACGAAGCCGCCCGAGACCGCCGCGCCGCCGAGCACGTCCTTCGGCATCGAGCGCGCCCAGCGCACGACGCCGTCCTTCGCGCTGGCGCCCATGGCCACGCGGAAATACGTCACCGCGAAGCGATCCCCATCGAAGCTCACCCCGCTCTTGCCCGTGCCCTTCGGGAGCGCGAAGCGCCGCACCCGATCGGGCGCGCTCGCCTTGGGCGGCAGCACCTCCGCGCCCGGCGTGAACCAGCGCGGGTTGCCGGGGAACTCGCGACGCGGCAGCACCGCCAGGCTACCGCCGCCGCTCGCCGCCTGCCCCACCTGCTCATCGAAGCGCAAGAGCTCCGACTCCCCAAAGTAGAGCCCATCCCCCAGCGTGAGCGCGCGGCTCACCTGACGGCGCGTGAGCAGGCGCCCGCGCTCGGCGCCCGTGGCCCCGTCGATGGCGGACACGTACTGGTTCGCCCAGGGGACGAACACCACGCCGCCCAGCACCGCCGGCGCGCCAATCTCCACCTCCGGCTCCGCCGAGAGGCGCACGGCGCCCGAGCGCTCCACCACCACCAGGCGACTCCGACCGCCATTGAGCGCGCCCAGGCTCGCGGCGGTGAGCTGACCATCATCACCCGCCCCGCGCAGCGCGCGCCCGCCGCTCTCGATGGACCACAGCTCGGCGCCGGTGGCCGCGGCCAGCGCGGTGAGCCGCCCGCCGCCGCTCAAGAGCACGACGTCACCGGCGATCACCGGGCGCGAGTCGAGGCGCCCGGGGCGGTCCCAACGCTGACCACTCAAGGTGACCGCCACCACGCCGGCGCCGTTCACCCCCACCACCACGCCGGCGCCCGCGGGCGCCGTAGGCGCCGAGAGCTCACGCTGCAGCGCGGCGATCGAGCGCCCCCCGTCATTCTGCCATTCGGTGCTGAACGCCGACCCGAGCTGGCTGCCCGCGCCGCAAGCCACGGTGAGCATCGCCATGGCTCCGAGGCAGCTCGCCCAAGCCGTCAGGTGCACGAACCGCCTCCCCGAGCGCTTCGGCGCATGAGGAGACGGCGCGCGCGCTTCCGTCGGTGCACTAAACGACACGCCCCGCGCCGCGCGCGAGTGCATTGTCAGCACACCAGACGAATCACCCAGCACCTCGCGAGGAGGCCGCACCACCGAAGACCCCGAGCGCCGCGCGCTCGAGGAGCCAAGCGCCTTGACCCACCTGTTCACTCGTCGTCCTCCTCATCCTCGTCGTCATCGCTCGGCGCCGACGCGCCCTTGCTCGTCGCCTTCGCCGCCTCTTCCAGCGCCTGCTTCACCCGCGCGCTGTAGTCCTTGGGCCAGCGCCCCGCGACGTCTGTCAGGTAGCGGCTCGCCTCCGCGGTGCCGAGCGCCCGGAGCCTACTCACCACGTTCAGCTTGGCTTCATCCTTCATGCTGCTCGCGGGACGAAACAGCATCTGATCGAGGCCCGCCGTCATCACGTCGAAGCGCACCTTGCCGAGGCGCTTCAAGAACTCGTCGCAGCTCGCGCCGTCGCACAGCTGCCCGATGGACACCGCGGCCTCCAGCACCTTCTGATCGAAGGCGCGCTGCAAATCCGGCAGCGCGGCCTTCGCGCCCAGATCACCCAGCGCGCTCGCGGACACGCCGCGCACCACGGCGTCTTGGCTGCGCAGGCCACGCGTCAGGGCCTTGATGGCCTCTGGCCCCTTGGTGCGCGAGAGCGCCTTCACCGCCGCTTGGCGCACCGCCGGGGTGCGATGACGGAGGTAAGGCGCGAGCGGCGCGCTGGAGGAGACATCTTCCACTCGACCTGTCGCCTCGATCAGCGAGGGGAGCAGATCGGCGCGGGTGCCGCGGGTGAGCAGCGCGTTCAGGGTGGGCACCAGGGCCTTGGCGGCGGTGCCCGCCTTCGTCACCTGCTCGAGGGCCTCGCGGATCTCCGCTGGATCTTGGCTCTCGAGCTGCTTCTTCAGCTTGGCCGCGTCCAGCTTGGCCTGCGCCGCGGCGGCGCTGACTGTCAGTGAGCCTGACTCATACGCGCCCACCAGGCTCGCGGCGCCCAACGTCAGCGCCAGCGAGCGCGCCCAAATCCTGGAGCGACGCTGGCCGCGCCGACCCGGTGCCCCTGCTCGTTTGACCATGCCCCAGCTCTCGCGCAGATCGGCCGGGGCATCAAGGGCGGCCCTCGGCGGCACGAGTTGCGCCTGCATGAGGGCGGGTTTGAAACCCGCCCCTACCTGCGCAAATAGCCTGAGGGCAGCTGTTGGTCGTTTGAAAGTTGAAACCTGCCCCTACCTGCGCGGGCCGGGGCATCCAGGGCGGGGTCGCGCAAAGTTCGCGCAAGCTCTACCCTACGGCGCCATGTCGCCTGCCGACCCGCGCGCTGGAAGTGAGCTGACCCCGCCGCCAGACATCCGCTTGATCGTGGAGCACGCCGAGCGGCTCGCCGCTGGCTTCCTCACCCTGGTGCGGCGCCGGCTGCGCGCGCGCTACCCGAACGGCGCCGAGAGCCAGCCGTTCCTCTACGACGAGGTGGATCGCGCGGCGATCGACGCGGTGGTCATTGCACCTCACTATGAGGCGAACGGGGAGCGCTTCGTGTACCTGCGCAGCGCCGTGCGGCCTCCGGTGTCGCTGCGCGACGCTGCCCGCTCGCCCATCGCCGAGCCCGACGCCCGCGGCTTGTGGGAGCTGGTCGCTGGCCTCGTGGAGGTGAGCGAGCAACACCCCGCGGGCCCCGCCGAGGCCGCGGCGCGCGAGCTGGAGGAGGAGCTCGGCTTCCAGCTCCCCGCGGCCCGCTTCGCTCCGCTGGGGCCCCCCACTTACCCGGCGCCGGGCGTGATCGCCGAGCGTCATTTCTTTTTCCATGTAGAAGTGGATCCAGCGGCGCGCCGCGCGCCCTCGCTGGACGGCTCCGCGCTGGAGGCCGAGGCGGCGATCGCCCGTGTGCCGCTCTCCCAAGCGCTCGCCGCCTGCCGCGCCGGGCGCATCGAAGACGCGAAGACGGAGCTGGGGCTGCGACGCCTGGCGGAGCACTTCGAGCGCTCGGAGCGCTCATGATGGCGCTGCGCGCCAGACATGAGGTGCGGGCGGCCACGGGGGGCCGCCCCTACGGGTGGGTGGTGAGCGGTGTGAGGCGCATGAAGACGCATGAAGGTGAGAGGCACATGAAGGCGCAAACCACGGTGCGCTCATGAAGTCGCGCGTCATCGTGGTCGCCAAGCGCTCCACTTACGCGCTCTACGTGGAGGAGCAGCGCGATCGCCGCGCGACGGAGCTGCTCCATCGTCAGGACGCCAGCGTGCGGCGCTGGCGCGCAGCGCACGAGGCGCACCAGCGCACGCTCGAGGTGGTGGAGCAGGAGCTCGAGCGGCTCGGCGCGCGCACGCTGGTGCTGCGGCGCTCGCAGGCGGTGTTCGACGCGAGCAGCGCGGATTTGGTGGTGACGGTGGGCGGCGATGGCACCTTGCTGGCCGCTTCGCATCACGTCGCGCGCGGCCCAATGCTGGCGATCAACAGCTCACCGAAGGACAGCGTGGGCTTCTTCTGCGCCGTGAGCCGCCCCGGGGTGAGGCGCGCGCTCGCGGCGGCGCTCGCTGGTGAGCTGAGCGAGCTTCAGCTGACGCGCATGGAGGTCGAGGTGAACGGTCGCGTGCGCTCACGCCGCGTGTTGAACGAGGCGCTGTGTTGTCACACCTCACCGGCGCACACCTCGCGTTACATCATCCGGAGCGGCCGCCTCACGGAGCAGCAGCGCTCGAGCGGCTTCTGGATCGGGCCCGCCGCGGGCTCCACCGCCGCGCAGCGCTCCGCGGGTGGGCAGGTGCTGCCGCTCACCTCGCGTGAGCTCCAGTTCGTGGCGCGCGAACCTTACGTGCGCGACGAGGGCGCCTACCGCCTGGGTCGTTTCCTCGTGGCGCCAGGCAAACGCGTGTTGGTGCAGATCAAGATGCACGACGCCGCGCTCTACCTCGACGGCCCCCACCAGGAGATCCGCCTCCGCCTCGGCGATCAGGTGTGCTTCCGTCAGAGCAGCGAACCATTGACGCTGCTCGGGCTGGAGGACAAAGCGCGCGGCGCCAGGCCACGCTGAGATCACTGGAACGTTCATTCCAGTTTCGGCTGACGGGCGCTCAGGCGCTCCCCGGAGGTCCGCTGGGGAGAAATCCGCCGGGACAGCAGCCTCCAGCGCGGTGGGAATCGCCAGGGGCTTTCCTCGGGGGTTTGGGGGTTGGTAGCTCCCGCGCGGCGCCGCGGCCCGCTACAGGCCCTGGGGCCGGTCTTGCGCTCCGAGTCGCTCCGAATATGTTGTGCGCCCCTCATGGCAAATTCACGCTCCCTCGTCATCGTCGAGTCTCCCGCAAAGGCGCGAACTATCGCGGGATTCTTGGGGGACGCGTTCATGGTGGAGTCCTCGATCGGGCACATCCGTGACCTGCCGAAGCGCGCCAGCGACATCCCCGCGCAATACAAAGGTCAGCCCTGGGCGCGGCTCGGCGTCGACGTGGAGCGCGACTTTCAGCCGCTGTACGTCGTGGACGCCGACAAGAAGAGCCACATCCAGAAGCTGAAGGACCTGCTGAAGCGCGCCGACACCCTCTACCTCGCGACCGATGAAGACCGCGAAGGGGAGAGCATCGCGTGGCACCTGCTCGAGGTGTTGAAGCCCAAGGTGCCAGTGAAGCGCATGGTGTTCCACGAGATCACCCGGCGCGCGATCGAGGCCGCCATCCAGGCGCCGCGGCAAATCGACCGCGCGCTGGTCGACGCTCAGGAGGCGCGGCGCATCCTGGATCGGCTCTACGGCTACGAGGTCTCCCCCGTGCTGTGGAAGAAGATCATGCCGAAGCTCTCCGCCGGCCGGGTGCAGAGCGTGGCCACGCGCATCATCGTGGCGCGGGAGCAGGAGCGGATGCGGTTCCGCGCCGCTTCGTACTGGGGCATCGAGGGGCAGTTTCAGGTGGCTTCACAGCCGCCGTTCGAGGCGAGCCTGCTCGCGGTGGACGATCAGCGCGTTGCCGTGGGGAAAGACTTCAACGACCAAGGCGCGCTGAAGAAGCCCGAGCTCTTGCTGCTCACGGAGCCGCTCGCGCGGGGGCTCGCGGAGGCGCTGGTGGGGCAGCCAGCCCAGGTGCTCTCGGTGGAGCGCAAGCCGAACCGGAGGAGCCCCGCGGCGCCGTTCATGACGAGCACGCTGCAGCAGGAGGCGGGGCGCAAGCTGCGCTTCACCTCCGCGCGGGCGATGCGCGCGGCGCAGCGCCTGTATGAGAACGGCTACATCACCTACATGCGTACGGACAGCACCACGCTCTCCGCTTCGGCGGTGCAGTCGGCGCGCGCGCAGATCGAGCAGATGTACGGCAAGGAGTACCTGCCGAAGGCGCCGCGCAGCTACAAGAGCAAGGTGAAGAACGCGCAGGAGGCGCACGAGGCGATCCGCCCGGCGGGCGACGTGTTTCGGCTGCCGGAGCACGTGGCGCGCGAGGTGGAGCCAGACGAGGCCAAGCTCTACGAGCTGATTTGGAAGCGCACCGTGGCCTCGCAGATGGCGGACTCCCAGGGGGAGACAATTTCCGTGCGGATTGGCGTGAAGGCGAAGGATGGACGCTCGGCGGAGCTCGGCACGAGCGGCAACACCATCACCTTCCCGGGCTTCTTGCGCGCCTACGTGGAGGGCAGCGACGACCCGGCGGCGGAGCTCGGCGACAAGGAGAAGCACCTGCCGGCGATGAAGGAGGGCGACCGCCTGGCGAGCCTCGCGTTCAAGCCCGAGGGCCATGAGACGCAGGCGCCGGCGCGCTACACGGAGGCCTCCTTGGTGCGGAAGTTGGAGGAGCTCGGCGTCGGGCGCCCGTCGACCTACGCCTCGATCATCAGCACCATCCAGGCGCGCGGCTACGTGTGGAAGAAGGGCACCGCGCTGGTGCCCTCGTTCACCGCCTTCGCCGTCATCGCGCTGCTCGAGCAGCACTTCGGTGACCTGGTGGACTACGCCTTCACGGCGCGCATGGAAGACGAGCTGGACGCCATCGCGGGCGGCGCGGAGCAGGCGGTGCCGTGGCTCAAGCGCTTCTATTTCGGCACGGGAAAAGCCGCCAACGACACCGACGGCGCGAGCCTCGACCGAGGCCTCCGCGCGCTGGTCGCCGACCGCCTGGGGGAGATCGACGCGCGCGCCATCAACTCGTTGCCGCTCGGTAAGGACGAGGAGGGCCGCGAGATCGTGGTGCGCGTGGGGCGCTTCGGCGCCTACCTCCAGCGCGATGAAGATCGCGCGAGCCTGCCGGAAGATCTCGCGCCGGACGAGCTGACCTTGAGCCGCGCCGCGGAGCTGCTCGCGGCGCCTTCCGGCGATCGGCGCCTGGGCGAGGACCCGGAGACGGGGCTGCCGGTGTTCGTGCGCGCGGGGCGCTTCGGCGCCTACGTGCAGCTCGGCGAGGCGGGCGAGGGCAAGGAGAAGCCCAAGACAGGGAGCCTGCTCAAGAGCATGGATCCGGCCGAGCTGACCTTGAGCGACGCGCTCAAGCTCCTGAGCCTGCCGCGCGAGGTGGGCCAGGGGCCGAGCGGGGAGCCGATCACGGCGCAGCTCGGTAAATTCGGCCCTTACCTTCGCATGGGCACGGACAGCCGCAGCCTGGCGTCGGAGGACGAGGTCTTCACCTGCACCGTGGAGCAGGCGCTGGCGCTGTTCGCCACGCCGCGCACGCGAGGTCAGCGCGCCGCGGCGGCGCCGCTGAAGGAGCTGGGCGCGGATCCGGTGAGCGGCGGCAACATCACGCTGCGCGCGGGGCGCTTCGGGCCCTACGTGACCGACGGGGAGACCAACGCGAGCCTGCGCAAAGACGACGACCCGGAGACGCTGAGCCACGAGCGCGCGGTGGAGCTGATCGCCGAGCGCCGAGCGCGCGGCCCGTCGAAGAAGAAGCGAGTCACCAAGAAGGCCGCGACCAAGAAGGCACCCACAAAGAAGACTGCGGCGAAGAAGGTCGCCAAGAAGGCGCCAGCCAAGAAGACCGCGACCAAGAAAGCACCCACGAAGAAGGCCGCCAAGAAGGCGCCAGCCAAGAAGGCCAGCTCCAAGAAGGCGCCCACCAAGAAGGCCCCGACGAAGGCGGCGCTGGAAGAAGCGGTGCTGTAGCGCGCCGCGACGGCGCACTCATCAGACCAACTGACTTCGCTGCTTGCCCCAGCTGAGCTGCACCAGCTGCTCGGCGGGCAACGGCGCGGGCAGAGGTGCGTCGGCCGGCTCGACCACGATCTCGAAGCGTCCGTTGTCGAACGGCTGGCCCGAGGCGGGCACGACTGGCACCAGGCGTTCGCGAACCCCCTGCCGAGCGTGCACCCGCGCGCGGTAGTGACAATACGGGTTGTTCCCGGGGCGCCCCAACAGCGCGTGCGCCGTGAAGCTGCAGCCTCCGAGGCAAGTGGCGGCGAAATCGCAGCTCCTACAGAAGCCCCACAGCGCCTCCACCGTGCGGCTCCGCATCGAGGCGAGCTCCGGCGTACTCTCCCACAGCGCCCGGAGCGAGCGCTGGCGCAAGTTGCCCCCTACGTAAGCGGCGGTTTGCAGCGAGGGGCAGCCCTTCACGGCGCCGTTCGACTCCACCCCGAGCACGTAGCGCCCCGCCTGACACCCCGAGAAGTGGTCGCGCCCGTTCGGCAGGGTGGAGCGAAGGAGCGCCTCCTCTTCCCCGAAGTAGCCCAAATTGTTTCCAGGTAATAACAGGATGCCCTGAGCGTAGGCGCGGCGCTTGAGGGCGGCGACGCGCGGCATCAGGTCGAGCAGCTCCCACGGCTGCAAGATGAGCTCCGTGCGATCCGCGGCGCGGCCCAGGGGCGCGGTGAGCTGCACCTGCCAGGCCGTGATGCCACAGGCCTGAAGGTGCTCGAACAGCGGCTCGAGGTCGGCTTGGTTCAGGCGATTGACGTTGGTGTTCGCGGTGATGCGGATCCCCGCCTCACGGCAGTGCTCGAGCGCCGCCGTCGCGTAACGGAAGCTCCCCGTGAGGCGCCGCATCCGATCGTGCGTCGCCTGGAGGCCATCCACGCTCACGGAGACCTGAAGTAAGCCGGCCTGGTGCATCGCGCGCGCCAGCTCCGCGGTGACGCCGCGGCCCCCCGTGGTGAGCGTCGGGTGGATGCCCGCCTCCGCCAGCGCCTGGACCACCTGGAGGAAGCCCGAATGAAGGTAAGCCTCCCCGCCTATCAGCACCACCTCGCGCGCCCCCAGCGCCGCCAGCTCGGAGACCACCCGGAGCGCCTCCTCGGTGCTCAGCTCATCGGGGCGCGCCTTGCTCGCGCGCGAGCCGCAGTGCGCGCACGCGTGATCGCAGCGGAGCGTGAGCTCCCACACCACGTACGCCGGGAAGAAATCGCCCGACAGCACGTCCAAACGCCGGCGACTCATGGCTCGGCGAAGGGCGCGTCCAAGCCGGCGTCCGTCTCCTCCAGGCGACAGCGCGCGCTGCAGCCATCCCCATCTTCACGACCGCCGTCGTCGCACTGCTCGTAGCCCTGCACGATGCCGTCGCCGCAGCTCGGCGTGAACTCGACCCGCAGCGCGGTGCTCGAGGCGGCGCCAGGCGGCGCGGCGACCAAGATGTTCGTGGAGCCCATGGTGTGGAAGCTGATCTCCCCGCTCTGGCTGGCGGGCGCGCAGCTCACCTCCACGTGGCCCTCACAGCCGCGCTCGGAGACGGCAACAGGCTGTTCACCTGACCAAAGCAAGCGCACCTCACCCGGCTCGGGTGTCGACACGGTGAAGCCGTACTGCTCACCGCTGCCGCAGGAGAGCGAGGCGACCGTGTCTGACACGCTGCGCCCCGCGTCGAGCCGCACGGCCTCGCCCGTGATGGGGGTGTAGTAGTTACATGCCCCCTCCTCCAGCGGCGCGCCGTAGCAGGCCATCAGCGTGACGCTGGACACCGCGCCCAGCGCCGCCACCTTCAGCGCGCGGAGCCGCGGCGAGCGCGCACCACAGTTCGGACAAGCCGCGCCCGGCGCCGGCAAGAACCCCTCACACGCCCCACAGCTGCTCAGCATACCGGGAGCATAGCGAGCGCCGTGCCAAACCGCAGCAAGCGGGCGAAGGCGCCGGCAGGCAACCAAGTGGACGCACGAAAGCGCCGAGAGGGGCGGGTTTGAAACCCGCCCCTACACCACGCGGAGCGCCACCGGGACATCACTGAAGAGAGTACCCACAGGACAAACGACGCGCGAAGGGGTCGACAGCCCGAGGTGCGGATGGCCAACGCGCAGTGGCGCGGGACGAACGACGCGCGAAACGCGAAGGGATCGACAGAGCGTGAAGGGCCTTGAGCCACCACGCCAACGACGCATGAAGGCGCGGAGGCGCGGGATACGCCAAGGCGCTTCGCGGCGCGCCGGTGTGACATGCTTGTCGCCCCTCGCCCCGCCGAGTTCACGATCGGCTTCCTCACGGATCAAGATGGACCTCTACGCCGCGCCGCGGCTCTACGCTCAGCTGTTCGGTGCGCGCGAGCACGACGTCGCGCTCTACCGCTGGCTCGCCCAGGGCCTGCCCGAAGGTGAGCCGGTGCTCGAGCTGGGCGTGGGCAGCGGGCGGGTGGCCCTCGCCTTGGCGGCGGACGGCGTGCCGGTCATCGGGGTCGATCGCGCCGTGCCGATGCTCGAAGCGCTCGCGTCCCAAGCGCGGGTTTTGGGGGTTGGGGACCGCCTGCAGACGCTGCACGCCGACATCCAGGCGCTGGAGCTGCCGCGGCGGTTCAGTTTGATCTCGTTCCCGTTCAACGGCCTCGCCCATGCAGACGACGCGGCGGCGCTGCACGCCGTGCTGAGCGCCGTCGCCCGTCACCTCGCCGAAGGCGGCGTGTTCGCCTTCGACGTGCTGCGCCTCGCGCCACACCACCTGGACAGTGAGCACCACACGCCCTACTTCGAGCACCCGGAGACGGGCGTCCCCTGCCGCGTCATCGAGCGCGCGCGTTACCACGCAGCAATACAGCGCCTCGAGGTGAGCGTCGAGCTACGCCCCATGCGTGGCAGTCAGCCAAACGAACAATGGACGCTGTCGCTACGCCTGTTCGAGCCCCCGGAGCTGACGCGCGCGCTCAGCGCCGTGGGGCTCCGCGTGACCAACCAGGTGGACCTAGGGGATTCCGATGCCTTGATTTGTAAGGCAAAATGACCATTGGGCGGCGACGGGGGCCGGTCGCATCACCACCACCATGCGGCCCAATGCATGAAACATCAGGTAGGGGCGACCAGCCGGGCGCCCCTACCGCACGATGGGGACCAACGCATGAAACCGTCATGGTCATGGACCCTATGGGCGCCCCCACCGATGGGGCGTGACGTATGGATCCGTCACAACGATGGGTCAGCGGCCGTAGGGCTCGCCGCCGGCGTAGAGGGCGGCTTCGTCGAGCTCGGAGGCGATGCGGAGGAGCTGGTTGTACTTCGCGACGCGATCGGAGCGGCACAGGCTGCCGGTCTTGATTTGCCCGGCGTTGGTGGCCACCGCCAGGTCGGCGATGAAGGCGTCCTCCGTCTCACCGGAGCGATGGGAGATGACGGCCTTGTAACCCGCGCGGTTCGCGAGGCGGATGGTGTCCAGCGTCTCGGTCAGGGTGCCGATCTGGTTCAGCTTGATCAAAATCGAGTTGGCGACGCCCAGGCGGATCCCCTCGGCCAGCCGGCTCGGGTTGGTGACGAACAGGTCGTCCCCCACCAGCTGCACCTGCTTACCGAGCTTCTCCGTGAGCAGCTTCCAACCGTCCCAGTCGTTCTGATCGAGGCCATCCTCGATGCTGAGGATGGGGTACTTGGCGACCAGCTCCTGGTACAGCTGCACCATCTCCTCGGCGCTCTTGGGGCTCGCGTCGTAGCGGTACTTGCCGTCTTTGAAGAACTCGCTGGCGGCGACGTCGAGCGCGATGCCCACCTGGCTGCCCGCCTTGTACCCCGCCGCTTGGATCGCGGCGAGGATGCGGTCGAGCGCCTCCGTGTTGGAGCCGAGGCGCGGCGCGAAGCCGCCTTCATCGCCCACCGCGGTGGTGAGGCCGTCCTTCGACAGGCCGGTCTTTAGCGCATGGAAAATCTCGGCGCCGGCGCGGAGCGCCTTGGTGTACGAGCCGAACCCGAAGGGCACGATCATGAACTCTTGGACCGAGAGCCCGTTGTCGGCGTGCGCGCCGCCGTTGATGATGTTCATCATCGGCGTGGGCAACACCCGCGCCTGCACCCCACCCAGGTAGTGCCACAGCGGCAAGTCGAGCACGTCCGCCCCGGCGCGCGCCGTGGCGAGCGACACCGCGAGCAGCGCGTTGGCGCCGAGCTTGCCCTTGTTGGCGGTACCATCCAGATCGCGGAGAGCTTGATCCACCCCCACCTGATCGAGCGCGCTGTAGCCCTCCAGCGCCGGGCCGAGCACCTTGTTCACGTGCTTGACGGCCTGCTTCACGCCCTTACCGAAGTAGCGGTCGGCGTCGCCATCGCGCAGCTCCACCGCCTCGTGCTCACCGGTGGACGCGCCGCTCGGCACCGCGGCGCGACCGAAGCCGCTCTGGCTCTGCACCTCGGCCTCCACCGTGGGGTTGCCTCGTGAGTCGAGGATTTCGCGCGCCCTGACGTCGATGATCTCCGGCATGGCGCGCGCACTATCACAGATCGACGCGCGCCGGGGCCGCCCACTCACACCGCCTGCTGCGCAAGTGTCCAGCGCGAGCCTTTGAGGGCACATCGGTGCGGTGCCGTCCAACCCCCAAACCCTCCGAGGAAATTGTTGCAAGCACCGCAATCATTGCAGACGCGCCGAGCGGCGGTTCGCTGCATAATTCAGGATTCGCGGTGGTCCCACGACTGGTAGCCCGGGCACGAGACGTGCAACGGGTGCTCGCCCGGTGGAGTCCGCGCGTCACCACGTCATGCGTCTTCGTTCAGCCTCAGCCCAACGCTTGCTCCCACAGCTCGCCCTCGTCACCACCTTGGCGCTGGGCTCCATCGCCTGTTCGGGGGATGACGAGCGCCCCAAGGCGAACCTGAGCGGGGGCACTGGGGCTCAGGGCGGTGATGGAGGCAGCGCGGGGAGTGGCGGTGATGGGGGCAGCGCGGGTGATGGCGGCAGTGCAGGTGATGGCGGCAGTGCAGGCAATGGGGGCAGCGCCGGGAGTGGTGGCGATGGCGGCAGCGCTGGGGCGGGTGGTACCAGCGGGGCGGCTGGCAGCGGGGCCGGCGGCGCGGGTGGGAGCGTCGGTGGTGCCGGCGGCACCAGCGGTGGAGGCGCGGGGGGCGACGGAGGCACGGGCGGCACCGTGGACATCCCCCCGGTGGACGACGTGTGTCAGACACCGACTGGCTTCCTGACGGACAGCATCGCCTTCGTGCCGGGCACGAACGCCCAGCTCGCCGCGACGCTGAACCACCTCACCTACTCCGCGCCCGAGGCGCTCGCGATCGTCGCGATGGTCAAGCCGTCGATGGGCGGCGGGTCCGCGTACATCGGCGCGGCCGACCTAGTCAGTGTTGCTTACGCATTCGTGGACGGCTTCAAGCCCACCGCGAGCGACCTCTTCCTCCAGGTAGGTGGCTTCAGCACCACCAGCCCAGGCTCGGGGTGGCTCTCGCTGAGGGACGGCACACAGAAGCGCATCAAGCTGGACAACATTGGCCTCACGGCCACCACCTCCGAGAGCTGTAGCCGCTTGGTAGGCATCCTCACCGCCACCATCCCAGCGTCGGAAGGCAGCATCAGCCTGAGCAGCCCCGGCGGCGGCTCGCGCACCATCACGCAGCTCGCTGGCGCGCCGCCTTGGGACGTGCGTGCCCTGCTCCAAGCCTCGAGCGTCAGCTTCGATTTCAACAGCCTGCCCTCAGATTGAGCGCCGCTATGAGTCTCCTCTCCCGAATCCGGTTGTTCACCGTGCTCGCTGGCGCCGGCCTCGCGGCTTCGGCCCCGATTGCTTGCGGCGACGAGGCGCTCCCCAGCGGCGTCAGTCAGCCTGACGGTGGCTACGAGTGCGTGGATGAAGACGGCGACGGCTTCGGGGTGAACTGCCCGGCAGGCCCCGACTGCGACGACCGAGACCCCAGCGTGGGGCCCTGCGTGCAGGACCGCTGCGCCACCCCGAAGGAGGGCTGCCCCTGTGACGATCCAGGCGCTCGCATCCCCTGCGGGGAGACCGTCAGTGAGGTGAACGGTCAGAAGGTGTGCGGTGAGGGCGAGCGCGCCTGCAACCCGAACGGCAGCTGGGGCGAGTGCGTGATCAACCACTCGGTCACCTTGCTCGGCGCTCCGGAGGGCGGGCAGCGCGTGCTGGCCCTGGGGGATCCAGTGCCCTGCGCGGACCCTTGTGATCCTTACTGCCAAACGTTCCCTGACGATCCCGGCGGCCTCGGCAACGAGGACGCGGGCATCGCCATCACCGACGGTGGCATCACCTTGATCGGCGCCGATGGCGCGGTGGTCACGCCGGGCGCAGTGTGCACGGGGGGGTCGCTCGGTGCTTGCGCTCACCACGCTTGTGAGATCGGTGGGCCCTTGGCAGGTGGTTGTGATGAAGTGGGGCTGCCGCCAGCGTGCATCCCGCGCGACAGCGCCTGCGGGGGCAGCACGCCGTGCTGCTACGGGCTGAGCTGCGTCTCGGGGGTGTGCCGCGAGGGGCCCGGGCCGGTGTACACCTTCTACTCGGAGAACTTCTCGCCGGGCACGGGGTGGACCTTGACGGGCAACTGGCAAATCGGTGCTGCCAACTCCAACTCCGTCAACGACCCGACCGATGACACCTCCCCCAGCACCGACCGGCGTGTGGCTGGCACCGTCATCAACGGGAACTACGGCAACAACCGGAATGATTACCTGACCAGCCCCATCATCAACACCACGGTGGGCACCGGCGCGGTGACGCTGAGCTTCCGCAGCTGGCAGAACATGGAGGCGAACTACGACTACGTCCGCTTCTACGTGTCGACCAACGGTGGCACGAGCTGGACACAGCTCTACTCGAGCAGCGCCACCAACCTGAGCTGGGGGACCCTCAGCTTCGACGTCACCGCTTACCGCAGCACCCAGTTCCGCATGCGATTCCAGCTGCAGACCGACGGCTCGGTGCAGCGTGGCGGCTGGAGCATCGACGACATCGAGCTCCGCACTCAAGGGTTCGCGACCAACTGCGCGGCGGAGGGCGGCTCGTGCGCGAGCGGCGGCACCTGCTGCAACTCGCCCTCCTGCAACGCCGGCATCTGCACCACCCCCGAGCGCAGCTGCGTCCAACGGATCTGCGACGCGCGCCCCTCGTGCTGCACCACCGCTTGGGATCCCATGTGCGTCAGCATGGTGGAGACCGTGTGCGGCAACGAGTGCGCGACCAACGCCGCCGGCACCTGTGAGCTGTGCTGGCAGGATGACATCGATCACGATGGCGATGGCTTCTCCTGGGCTCAAGGTGACTGCCGCGACTGCGACCCGCAGGTGAACCCAGGCGCGTTCGACATCCCCGGCAACGGCGTCGACGAAGACTGCAGCGGCGTCCCCGACGACGAGCCCGTCAACTGCGACACCGGCCTGCCCTTCGCCTCCACCAATCCGGCTGACTACGCTCGCGCCATCGACCTGTGCCGGACCACCAACGCCGCGAGCTCGAACTGGGGCGTGATCAGCTCCCGGCTGATCCGCGCGAATGGCACCGACTGCACCAACACGCTCCAGCGCGCCATCACGAGCCGCTTCGGCTCGGTGGGGTCACCCAACACCCCGCGGCGCGGCGCCAACATGGCGGTGTTCAGCTCGGGGACGGCGCGCGACACCGACGATCCAGGCTACATCAACCCGAACGGCGGCTACCAAGCATCAGGCCTCGTCACGCCGCCGCCTGGCTTCCCAGTCAACCGCCCTGGCTGCCCCAACGGCACGGCGGCCTACGACTCCTGCGGCCTCGAGGTGGTGATCCGCGCGCCCACCAACGCGCAGTCGCTCGCCTACGACTTCCGCTTCTTCAGCTCCGAGTACCCGGAGTGGGTGTGCAGTCAGTACAACGACACCTACATCGCGCTCTACGACAGCTTGGCGCCGGGCATCCCAGCCAACCGCAACATCTCGTTCGACTCCGCGGGCAGCCCCGTCTCGGTGAACATTGGCTTCTTCGATGTGCCAGGTGCGCCCAACATCTTCACGCACCCCGCGCTCGCCGGCACTGGCCTCGATGGCAACGACGGCGCTGGCCGCGTGCGTGGCGGCGCCACCAGCTTCCTCACCACCACCGCGCCCGTCATACCGGGCGAGGTCGTCACCCTGCGCTTCCTGATCTGGGATACCGGCGATCAAATCCTCGACTCCACGGTGCTGCTCGACAACTTCCGTTGGTCCACGCAGCCCGCCTCGGTGGAGACGCAGCCGGTGCCCACCCCGACCGATCCTGTCGTCTTGTTCGACCCGGGTGACTTCATCCGCACCTACGACACGACGAACGTCTGCCCGCAGGGCTCGAAGGTGCACTGGGGCCATTGGTCCTGGTCCACCACCACCCCTGACGACTCACAGGTCGAGTTCTACATCCGCACCGCGACCTCCGCGGCGGGGCTCGACACCGCGACCGAAATCCCGCTGCGCTTCACGAACCCACCGGGGCCCGGCGCGCTGACAGGTCAGCACGCGATCGCGCGAGCGAACTACTCGGGCATCGACACCCAGGGCGGCTCCCTGGTGGTGGACAGCGTGCTCGCCAGCGCCGGGGTGCCACGTCAGCTGCCCTTCGTGCGCGTCCGCAGCCGCCTCACCCCCACGACCGATCGCCTGAACGCGCCCACCCTGGCCGCCTGGAACTTGGCGATCTCCTGCCAGCCCGAAGAGTGATCCGTACATCCACCTGACCTGGGTCCCCCTCACGCCGAGACTTCACGCGGCATCTCGGTCGGTGTCGAAGCGCAATCCGTACGTACACCTGACCTTATCCAGGGAGGGGGGATCGGGGGGTTGGGTTCAGCCGTGAGGCACTGAACGCACCAGCCAGGCGCGGTCCGGCGGTGGGCGCCGCGCGGTGGTGCGATAGCGCAGCGGCGTTCGAGGGCAGCCACGGGGGGCTGCCCCTACAAAAGAGGTGCGCTGGAATGGCGCTGGGGCGCAGCGGCGTTCAGGTGCTTTGCTGTGCTATTTGGGACACCGATGTCGACGACCGCTTCGCTCTCCTTGCTCGTGACTCTCACTGGGCTCTTCACCTTCGCGGCGTGCGGCGGCGGCGCCCCAGCGCCGGCTGAGCCAACCAGCGTGGACCACGCGGCGCCGGAGACGGCGGGCGCGGAGGACCCCAGCGCGCCCCAACCCCCGAACGATCGCGCGCCGACCCCCATGGCCACCGGCAGCGCCGCCCCGCCGCTGCCATCGGCGTCGGGCAGGGCACCCAGGCAGTTCGGGATGCTGACGGAGCAGCAGCTGGTCACGCCGCTCTCCAGGGTCGCCTCGCCGCTGCCCGTGGTGGCCACCACCGAAGACTACGCGCGCTGGCGCGTGCGCCGTCAGATCCGGGTGGGCACGAGCCACCTGAGCTTCGCGGAGCGGTCTCTGGACGAGCGCCACGTAGTCGCCATGGGCTACGATCAAAAGGTCAGGACCTATGACATCACCAACGGGAAGCTGGTAGCCACCACGCAGCTAGCGGCAAACCTTCACCCGCTGGGGCTGTGGCCTGATGGCACGGCGCCCTATGGCGCGCTGCTGGCGGTCGGCGGTGAGCACCGCAACGCGCATTTCATCGACCTGAACGGCGAGGCCAGGGGTGAGCTGGCCGGGCCTGGCGCGAGCGATCTGCGGTGGACGCGCGACATGAAGATCGCCGGGCTGACCACCGCGCGCGTCCCCGCGCAGACCGGCAACCTGCACTTCGTCAACGACGACGGCGAGACGCTGCTCCGCTTGGAGTCGCGCGAGCGCATCGAAGACTGGGCGCTGAGCGGGGACGGCCAGCGCCTGAGCGTCACCTACTACCCTTCGGACACCGTGGAGGTGATCGACCTCGAGGCGGGGCGAGTGCTCTTCTCCCACGCCGTGCCGAAGTACACGAACTCCATCGACCTCTCACCTGACGGTCGCTTCCTCGCGGTCGCAGGCGCCGAGGTGTGGGTGTTCCCGCTGGCTTCGCCCACGGAGGTGCAGACCTACAAGGGCCTCAAGAACAACGCCCACCGCGTCCGCTTCTCACCGAGCGGCGACGCCCTGGTGGTGTCGAGCTACGACGGCCACGCCCGGGTGCTGAAGCTCGGGAGCAGCAGTGAGCTCCAGTTGGTGAAGGCGCTGCGCCACGCGGGGACGGCCAACGTGTACGCGGCGGAGTTCAGCCCGGACGGCACCACGCTGCTCACCAGCTCGGGGGATCAAACCCTGATCTTGTGGGGGAAGTAGCCGGCGCTCGTGCGGGGGATGCTGAGGCTCCGGGCGCACAGGGGCCGCGGGGCCGTTCATTCCGCGGGGAAATATCTGATGCCAGGGGCCAGGACACCAGGGGCCGCTGAGCGCCCGCGGCGCGCGACGAGCGCCCTGCTCGCGCCGCTGGTGCTTCTAGGCTGCGGCGCGCGGGCGGAGGAGCCGCGTGCAGCCGCCGCGTTGGACGTGGAGACGGCGAGCGCCTGGGCGCCTCCGTCGAACCCGGCGCGGGGGGAGGCCGCGCTGGCGCTGAACGCTGCCTGCGAGAGGTGCCACCAAGACGTCGCCCAACAGTGGCGCGGCTCCTTGCATCAACAGGCCTACCTCTCCGCGAGCTACCAACGCGCGCTGGCGCGTGAGCCGCTGCCGTGGTGCCGAAGCTGCCACGCGCCGGAGGCCGACCTGCGCAGCGAGCCAACCCCCGCGCTGGCGGAGCTGGGCGTCGGCTGCGTGACTTGTCACGTGGTCGGTGGGCAGATCCTCGCGGGGGCCGCTGCCTCGCGGGAGGACGCGCCTGATGAGGCGGTGCACGGGCCACACGGAGAGGCTCTGCAGGAGAAGGCGCCGCGGGAGGAGGCGCCGCACCCGGTGGTGAGGCTGCTCGACGCCGCGCCTGCGCTCGCCTGCGCGAGCTGCCACGAGTTCCCCTTCCCCGACGCCGCGCTGCGCGGATCGCCGCTCTTGATGCAGAGCACCGTCAGCGAGCACCGCGCCTCCCCCTACGCCAGCGCCACCTGCGCTGAGTGTCACATGCCACGCGGAAAAGATGGACGCGCGAGCCACGCCTTCGCCGGGGCGCGCTCCCCCGAGCTGCTCGCGCAGAGCGTGCGCGTGGCGCTGCGGCGCGCTGGACCGCTCCGGCTTCAATTGGAGCTCAGCCAGGTGGGCGTGGGGCACGCGCTCCCCACGGGGGACCTGTTCCGGCGCATCGAGGTGGGCGTGGAGCTGGTGGGCGGAGACTACCAGGTGCTGGCGCGTGACACGCGCCACCTCGGCAGGCATTTCCGTACGGCGATTCACGGCGGCGTGGGGCGCCGCGAGCTACTTCGGGACGATCGCCTGCCGCCGGATGGCAGCGCGCGCCAGGTGACGCTCGAGCTCAGCCCCAGCGGGCCGCTCACTGGCGACGAGCGCCTCGCCTGGTGGGTCAGCTACCAGCGGGTGGCGACGCCCGACTCAGAGACTCAAACCGCCGCGCTCGAAGCCGAGGTGATGCTCGCGAGCGGCGTCTTACCCCTCACGGAGGATAACTGATGAGCCACACTGACCTCAAATCGAGCCTCAACGAGCGTCGCTCGGCTGCGCGCGCGCCGCAGCGCTTGGGTTGCCGCGCGGCAATGAGAACCATCGGCTCTCAGCGGTGCTCCGAGAGCGGCGCGCCGCGCTCCAGCTCGGCGCGCGCGACGTGGGCTGCCTGGGGGGCGCTCGCGGTGCTGAGCGCCGGCTGCGCCGGCGCGCCGGCAGGTGCCGTCCAACCCCCAAAAAACCAGCCGGCCGAAGGGGCTCAGCCAGCGCCGAGCGGCCCGGTGGCCACCGCCGAGCCCGCACCCTCACTGGTGAGTGATACGAACGAGCCCAGCCCGTTTCACGAGTGGGCGCGCTTTGGCGCGAACGTGCAGCTGTTCCCCGTGGGTGACCACGCCATTGTCAGTGGCCCTGCCTCGAACAGCCCACTGGGGGTCGCCTTCTTGCTGCTCACCCCGAGCGGTGAGCTGAAGGATGAAGAGCGCCTGAACCGCGGCATGGACGGCATCGCGGTGGTGACCGGCGTGGTGGGTGAGTGGCCGAAGCCCATCTACGCGAGCTACGTCGCCTCCGACGGGCGCGTGGGGTGGAGCGAGACCTCGCGGCTCGACGCCAAGGGTTGGACGCGGGTGCTACCCGAGGCCAAACGCTGGCTCCACGTGGGGATGAGCCAATGGTCCAATGGACGTATCATTTCGCTCGCGTTCGACACCTGGCGCATCGACGACAGGCCTCCTACCTTTCGGGTGCTGCCGGTGGGTACGGCGCCCGCGGTGCCCAAGCTGATGCCCTACCCCAATCCCAAGGACCCGCCGCCTCCGCGCTGCCGCACGAACCTCGCTCCCACGGAGATGCTCGCGCTGGAGACGGGGCATGTGTTCGTGTTCGGCGTGCCCTGCGGGCCGAGCAGCACACCGGGTAACCTCGAGTGGTTCGCGCCGGGCGACGCTCGGCCTCGCGTGGCACTGGTGGCGGGGCTGCGCCCGGATGAGCAGGAGTTCGCCCGAACCACCTCGGTCACGCGCTCGGCGGAGGAGATCTACATCAGCCACCGCGGCAGCTTGCTCCGCTTCGACGGCGAGCAAGTGCGCGTGATGCCGGAGATCGCCGCGCAGCGCGTCACCGCGAGCGCGGAGGGGACCGTGTGGGTCACGGCGGGTGACGCGGTGTGGCGGCTGCCTGCTGGCGATGGCAAGTGGGAGCGCCTCGTGATGCCTGAAGGCGCGCGGGCAGAGGAGATCTTCGCGCCGAACGACGCGCGGGTGTTCGTCGCCGGCGGAGGCAAGCTGTACGCGCTCGGCGCGCCTCCAGAGGGCGGGCCAACGGAGCACACCTTGAAGTGGGGTCAGCGCGCGCGAGCGAGCCTTCGGCTGCCAGTGCCCGCTCAGAGCGACTGCGAGCAGCCCTTCGTGCTCTTGTATGCGTTCACGAAAGTCACTCCAGATGACTATGATTTCCCGCTCACCCGCAAGGCGATCCGCGGCCAAACCTGGCTCGACGGCGCGCGCTTCGTGGTGACGGAGGACAACGGCAAACGCTACTTTGGCGCCTTCACCGTGGACCACGCCCAAGGCAAGCGCCTGGCGGCGCACATCCAGAAGCAAGTGAAGGGCGCCATCCCGGCGCTGCTCTGCGCCTCACCCCAAGTGCTGCGTGAGCTGCCGCTCGACCTGCGCACCGGTGAGGTGGTGAAGTAAGCTGACCGATGATCCGGGTCAGGCGCTCGCTGAGGCTCGCGTGGGCCTCAGCGTTCCCAGGGCTCGGGGCAGCGCCAGGCGGCTTGGCGCCAGCGGTAGTCCGTTCCGGTGAAGGCCCAGCCAGCGGGGACTTGAATGGCGCCGGCGCAGGCGGGGGGTGGTTCGGGGACCTGCTGCTCCGCGGGGGGCGCGGCTTGGAGCACCGTCTGCCCGCTGCCGGGCGCGGGATCGGGGGGAGGATCGACGCTCTCCGTGCGCCGGGGGTGCTGCTGCGTGCCCATCAGGCACCCTGGGAATGAGAGGCACACCGCAAGCGTGAGCAGCGCCTTCGGCGCACACGCCCTGAGCCGTGCACGTCGAGCGCGGCGCTGCGGGGCGAGGCGAGGCATTCGCCGAGTATTCTCAGTGGGCGATGTGAGGGCAAGCCTGGCTCGAGGATGAATCAGGCATTCTGACTTCATCACCAGCGGCGGCGACGGGGCGCTCGCCGGGAGGCATGGTTGCTGCAATGCGAGCGGCGCCATGATGCCGCGGGACATCACGCCTGGCGCCAGCCGCGCCAGGGCGCCGCTGGGAGTCGCGCCGAACGCGAGCTCTTCGGCTGCGCTCGATCGACGAGCGGGTGAGGCGCTGCGCCGCGTGAACAAGCTCCTCGGCCCTGCCCTGCCGGAGACGAACGCCGTGAGGCCACGCTGTACCGCCGTAGCGGCCCTGACGCGCGCTGGCCGGCTCGCGCCACGCGGGAGGCGTGAGCCCCGATATTTCCCGTACAGCGTGGGCCACGCGCACTACGATGGGCGCATGACTGACGAGGAAATGGGGCGTGACTTCGCGGGGCTGCTGCGCGCGGAGCTGGCGAACGCGGCAGGGGCGGTGGCTGAGCTGAAGGCTCACGGCTTCGAGCCCGAGGCGTTCATCGCGCGCGCGGCGGCGCACCTCTCGGGACGAACCACGAGTCAGGTCACGGGGCAGGTCACCCCGCCGCTCCCCGAGGACATCGCGGAGCTGCCGCGAGGCGACGCGGAGCGGCGCGCGCTGATCGAGCTGGGGCTCAGCGTGCTGGCCGAGGGCGCCTGCGCGCTGGTGGTGCTGGCGGGGGGCATGGCGACGCGCATGGGCGGCGTGGTGAAGGCCCTGGTGCCGGCGGTCGACGATCAGCGCTTCCTCGATCTGCGGCTGCGCGAGGTGGCCACCTTGGGCGCGCGCTGCCCGCTGTGGCTGATGACGAGCGAGGCCACGGAGGCGCCGCTCAGGCGCGCGCTCCAGGAGGAGCCCGGGGCCACATTGTCAGCTAATCTGTCTGTTTCCAGTTTTCGTCAGGATCTATCACTGCGCTTCACCTCGAGCGGCGCGCTGCTGCGGGGCGCCGAGGGCGAGCTGATGAGCCACGCGCCAGGGCACGGTGACCTCCCGGATGCGCTCGCGCGGAGCGGGCTCCTGACGCACTTCATGGCGAGCGGTGGGCGGCTGGTGCTGATCACCAACGTGGACAACCTGGGCGCTTGCCTCGATCCGCTGCTCATCGGCTGGCACCTGAGCCACGGGGCGGAGGTGAGCTGCGAGGTGGTGGACAAGCAGGGCACCGATCGCGGTGGGGTGCCGGTGCGGCTGGATGGCCGCCCGGTGATCTTGGAGGAGCTCCGGCTCCCGGCGAGCTTCGATCCGAGCCAGGTGTCGGTGTTCAACACCAACACCTTCTGGGTGAACGCCCAGGCGCTGGCGGCGCTGCCCCAGAGCGAGCATCGCTTCAGCTATTTCGCCGTGGAGAAGCGCCACGGGGAGCGACGGTTCCTCCAGCTCGAGCGGCTGCTCGGTGAGATCACCAGCTTCCTACCCACGCGCTTCGTGCGGGTGCCGCGCGACGGCGCCGCCGCGCGTTTCCTCCCCGTCAAAGATCATGACGAGCTCATCGCGCGTCAGGACACGATTCGTCAGGTCCTCGCCGCAAGAAGGATTTGGCCCGCATGAAGCCGAGCGCGCACTGCTTGGCGGCGCTGGGCACGCACCTTCGGGTGCACCGCTATGCGAGCAAGCATCTGACCGCAACCCATCGAGCTTCGAGAGTGACCATGCCGCGTGCTTCATCACACATTTCCTTGAAGATTTTTAGGTCATGCGTGACGCAGCGACGCACGTCGGTGCGCGCCAGCGCCACGGCGCTGAGGGCGCGCGCCCTGCGACTCGCAGCGCCAGTCGCTGCCTTACTCGCGGTGCTCACGTTGAGCGGTACGGCGCGCGCGGATCTCGCGGAGTACTTCACTGGGCGGCTCCCCGCGTGGGGGCGCAGCCTTGCTGGCACCGATGACACCACGGCGCTGGCCTACAACCCCGCAAACATTGGGTTCATGCCGGGGCCAGAGTTCAGGTGGACCCACGGGTCCGGAGATTGGCTCGAAGGGAACGCCCTCTCCTTCGCGACACCGCTCGGCTACGGCCTGGCGAGCGGGCTTCGAATGGACTTCCTGGACCGACTGAGCAGCATTCGAATGCTGACCTGGGGACTCGCCGTCACGCCGAGCGACGCCTTCTCGTTCGGCGTCTCGCTCCAGAACATCCATTGGGAGCACGGCCTGACCGAAGACATCAACTACTTGTCTGTCGCGCTCACCGCTCGGTCCCGATCTTTCTCCTTCTCCTTGGTTGGTCAAAACCTGGCTTTACCAACCGACGACCGACGCTGGGAGGGCGCGGCAGTCAACGCGGGCTTCACCATCCTGCCGCTGGGCACCCGGCTCATCGATCTGGGACTCGAGTCGTTCTTCATCTACGAGCCGGGCCGAGACGACGACCCAGGCTATCCCAGCGATCCAGAGGTCACTATTTCGCCCCGACTGACGCTTGGCTTCGGGTTGGGCGGTGTGGCCAGGATCTTCACTTCAGTCAGTGTGTTCGGACTGGAGCTCAAAGAGAGCCCACAAGAGGTCTACGGAGTCTTGGGCTTCTCGTTCTACCCCAGCATCCTACAAGGCAGCGCGGAGCTCACCCTGGGCACCATCGCCGGCGACGACGCAGGCAATCGCCCCTTCTTCACCGAGGTCGCCGTGCGCGGCTTCCGCGAGCGCCCCGGAGCCGAGGTGACCACCTCCAGCGTCCGGCTCCGACTGAACCGCGCGAGCGACGCGCGCGGCCACCTGCGCTCCTTGCAGCGCCTCTGGCGCTTGGCGGATGAGCCGCGCATCGACACCGTGCTGCTCGAGCTGCCCGCCAGCGCCGTCAGCAGCGTCGCCCACGCTCAAGAGCTCCGCGACGCCCTGGTCCACCTCCGGAGCCGCGGCATGCGCGTGGTGTGCCACCTGGAGCGCGGCGACCGGCTCGCCGTCTACGCCTGCGCCGCCGCTGACAAGGCGCTCGTCGCGCCAGCCGGGCGGCTCCACTTCTCGAGCCCGAGCGACCGTCACGGTCACCTGTCTGACTTGCTCGAACGGCGAAATATCCGCGCGGATTTTGCGCGGATCGCCTTCCATAAGAGCCCAGCGGAGCGCGCAACTTGGAACCAGACCACACGGAGAGACCTGGTGGAGCAGCTGGAGCGCCAAGTGGTGCTCGGCGTGGCAGCGGGGCGGCGCCTCGAGCCAGAGGCAGCGCGCCAGGCGATCGCCCCGGGAGAGCGCACCGCGACCGAAGCTCGAACCGCCAACCTGGTCGACCTCTTGGTGGAGGAGAATCAGCTCGCGAGCTACGTCTACGATCTCGCTGGGAAGAAAACGAAGCCGCGCCTCCTCGATGAAGGGGCGTTCGGTAAGACGAAGGCGCGCGGCTTCCACACCGGGCGCTCCATCGCCGTGGTGTACATCGATGGAGAGTTGGTGGAGGGCGACTCCGCCAGCGTCCCCATGCTCGGCACGCGCCTGGCCGGCGCGCGCACGGTGACGAGAGCGCTCGAGCAGGCGCGGGAGGACAGCAGCGTAGGCGCCGTGATCGTGCGCGTGGAGACGCCCGGCGGCTCGGCGAAGGCGGCCGAAGCCATCCGGCGTGCGGTCAGGCGCACTGCCAAAGCCAAGCCGCTGGTGGTCAGCATGGGGGGCTACGCGGGGGGCGCGGGCTACTACCTCTCCACCCCCGCCGAGCGCCTGTTCGCCAACCCCGGAAGCATCACCGGGGGCATCAACGTGCTCTACGCCAAGGCCGACGTCGCCTCCCTGGCGGGAACCCTGGGCATCACCGGGCCCCCGCGCGCCTCGACTGGCTTCAACCCCTACACGGCTCGAGAGCGCCAGGAGCTGAATCGCGAGGTGGTGAAGCGCTACGACGACTTCCTCGAGCGCGTGTCCGTGGCGCGCAAGCTCACCAAGCGTCAGTCTCACGAGCTAGCCCAAGGCCGCGCGTGGACCGGTGAGCAAGCGCTGGGTCACGGGCTCGTGGATGAGCTAGGCGGCCTACGTCAGGCCATCGCCTACGTGACGAAGCGCGCCGGCCTCGCCGCGGACGCCCCGCTGCTCGAGCTGCCCAGCAAGGCGACGCTCCCGCTAGCCACACCACGCAGCGGCGTCCCCGCCAACACCTGGGTCCCCCCCGAGCACCGCGCCACGGTTCGCGCCCTCACCCCCTTCTTCATCTACTCAGCCGACGAGCCCCTGATGCGCCTCGAACAGCCACCCATCAGGCCCTAAGGCGCCTGCGGGCAGGCTTAGATCGTCTCAATTGCTGACTATACTCGCGCCCCTGAGCCAAATCGCCCCTCATGCTGACTACCTCCACCCAGCGCCACTCGGTACAGCGAGCCGCGCAGCGCTTGAACCGCCTCTCGCCCCCGAGCGCACCCGGACGCCTCAGCGTCCTACGCATCGCCCAGCGGCTCACGCCCTTCGCGGCGCTGCTCGCCGCGCTCGCCTCGAGCAGCCCAGCTCAAGGCCAAGTCGCTGAGACGGCCACCTACCGGCTGCCCTCCCACGGCGGCAGCCTGGCTGGCACGGACGACAGCTCCACCCTGGCGAAGAACCCCGCGAACCTCGGCTTCATGTCGGGCGCGGAGCTGCGCTACAGCGGCGCGCTCCTGCCAGGGGGTGAACAGGAGTCTCGCTTCCTCTCGGGGCACGCGCTCGCCTTCGCCACCCAGCTCCCGCTCGGCCTAGCCAGCGGAGCTCGAGTCGATCTGGTGGACGACGAGCCGACCGTGACCTGGGGGCTCGCCATGGCGCCGCTTGAATCCCTCTCCTTCGGGCTCTCGCTCCAGTACATCGACCCTTCGGGCAAGGTGCTGCGCTCGAGTGATGTGATGAGGGGTGAAGCCCCGGAGAGCAGCACCATGAACCCGGGGGGCATCGCCACCGTCACCCTGGG
>JAHBVY010000020.1 GCA_019637265.1 Polyangiaceae bacterium
CGAGGTTTTCGGCCTGCCGGTGAGCGAGCTGACGCCAGCGGCGTTTAAGCTGACGCTGGGCGGCTGAGGAGGCGGGGGCCGCGGGGTGCGGCGGGAGGCACACTCAGGCGCGGGGTGCATCCCGGTGTAGCTGATCGGTCACTGAGCTGATTCATGTGTTTTAACTTAGACCGTTAGAGTGGGTGCTTCCCAGCTTCGTCGAAGGTTTGCTTCTGGCTCATCATCGATAGGGCTCCGGTCGTAGGTCCAGTCGTAGGTTAGGACCTCATTGGGCTCGATGGTGTGGGAGGGCGAGCATCGCAGGCGTCAGTTGTGCGTCCATATAGTCGGCTCCATGCGTGAGAGGTGGACGCGACCTCGAGGTCGTTCCCGCAGCTCGGGAGCGCCCGAGCCACATGCTCCCATGGCGTAGTTTGGAAGTCCAAACTTGTCAAGGATCGTCTTCGCCTAGGTTTCGGCGCCGATGGCTCGGCGCACCGAACCCGACCCGCTCGCCGCGAAGATTGGCGAACGTGTGCGCGTGTTGCGGCGGGCGGCAGGCCTCACCCTGGAGCAGCTGGCCTACTCCTGCGACTTCTCCAAGGGGCAGCTCTCCACCATCGAGAATGGGCTAGCCGTGCCCACCGCTTCGACGTTGGTCACGCTCGCTCAAGGGCTGGATGTGTTGCCGCTGGATCTGCTCACCTTCCCCGAGGAGACCTCGCGGGAGCGGATCGTAGATCTAACCCGAGGTTTTTCCGCGAAGGAGCTTGAAGCGCTTTCGACGATGCTCACGCGTCGCCCCTGAACGGTGTGCGACAGGCTTCCGCTGGGTGGCGGTGCGTGGCTAGACGGCGGGCGAAGGATTACCTCGACGCTGCCCGTCTGGGTAGGGCGAGCAGGGCGGCGCTGGGGAGGAAGCCGGCGAGCATGCCGAGGATGCCGGTGGCGCCGACGCAGGCGCAGCCTAGGGCGCCAGTCGCGAGTAGGACCGAGCCAGCTGTAGACCAGACGAGGAGTGGGCGTTTCGTTCTGCGGGCGGCCCGCGCGAGGAGGAGCCCGGCGAGCGCTCCTCCTGTGGTGCATAAAGGAACGCACACTGACGAGCAGCCACCGGCCCCGCACACGTGGCCAAAGTGGACTGCGCTGAGGGAGCAGGCGAGGGGCAAGAGGCCAAGCAGCAGCCCAGGTAGGATGGCGCGTGCGGGGATGGTCCCGGCCAGGGTGAAAAGAGCTGTTAAGCTGACTAGAGCGAGGGCGGGGATGAGCACCACGCTGGGTTGTCGCGCCATGAGCGCTGCGATGAGGATCAGCGTGCAGGCGATGGTGACCTCGAGCCAGCTGCGGCTCAGGCGGCCGCGCAGGTAGGCCCGGTGTGCGTGGCGGCGTACGACGGCTGCATCGAGGGTCATCGCTGCGACTCCCCTGTGAGGATGAAGTTGAAGGCGCCGCGTAGGCGCTCAAGCACGCGCTGCCTTCGTTTCCGTACGGTAGCTGGGTTCAGGCCTGTGAGCACCGCGATGAGCTCTGGCTCCACCTCTGCCCAGACCAAGGCGCGTTGCTCGAGGGGTAGTTGATCGATGAGATCTCGCGCGGCCTGCTCACACTCGAGTCGGCCCAGGGCCTGCTCTGGCGTCTCCTCGGTGCTCTCGAGGTCAGGCGGGAGACCTTCCGACCGCGCTCGGCGGAGGCGGGTGCGCTCCGTGCGGCACTCCCAGAACGCGAACGTCAAGGCCCAAGCCAAGGCGGAGCGACTCGCATCGTAGCTGCTCGCACGTTCGAACATCTTGAGCAGGGCGCGCTGGGCTGCGTCTTCGGCGTGCACGGTGTCTCCGAGGATCCGCTGGGTGTAGCGGCGGAGAATCGGCCAAAGGCAGTTGAAGATCTCGTCGAAGGCCGTCCGGTCGCCATCGGCCAAACGGCGCATGGCGGTGTCGAGCGCCTGGGTCCCGAGGTCCGCAGAGCCAGGCTCGACAGAGCGGGGTTCAGCAGAGCTGACGATGGTGCCGGGCTCACCGGAGCCGACTTCAGTTGGGCTCGTAACTGAGCTGGGCGCAGCGGCGCTCAGCGCGGCGGAGCCGAGCGCGGTGGGGTCGAGGGGAGCAGTATCGGGCACCACGGAAGGAGGTGGTGACCCTCGACGCGCTCGCGACGCATCGAGGGCCAAGGAGGCTCAAGCCTTCGGCTTCTTGGACTTCTTGCCGCAAGTGCAGCCAGCTTTGCACTCGCCGCCCTTCTTGCACTCACAATCACCCTTGCACTGGCAGGACTTCTTGTCGCACTTGCCATCCTTACCGTGGCAACCGTGGCATCCACAGGTGTCGCCGTTCGAAGCTGCGAAGCTCGAAGCAGCGAAGGCGGCCGCCGGGGACAGGAGGAATGTGGCGAGGACGGTGCTCTGAATGAAGTGCTTCATTGGGGTGTCTCCGGAATGGAGCCCGTCCCAGCGACGGGCTTTCCCGTGTTAGGCGCCACCCGAGCCTGCGTGACATTGGAAACGACTTTCGTGCTTGGTGGCGCAAGATGTCGCACCGTGACCGATCAGCGACACCGGGATGCACCCCGCGCCTGAGTGTGCCTCCCGCCGCAGCCAGCGGCCCCCAACCCCTCAGCCGCCCAGCGTCAGCTTAAACGCCGCTGGCGTCAGCTCGCTCACCGGCAGGCCGAAGCGCTCGCGGTGCGTACCCAAGCGCTCGAAGGCCCAGGCGAGGTACTGCTCGAAATTCACGCCCATGGTGCGACAGGTCGCGGAGACGCCCAGCAGCACGCAGGCTCGGTGCGCCCCCTCGGTGCTGCCCGCGAAGAGCATGTTCAGGCGCAGCTTGGCGACGTGTTGAAACCGCCGCTCGGTGGCGGAGTTGTCGAGCGGCACCTCTGGATCCTCGAGGAAACGCAGCAGCGCTTCACGGTGCCGATCGTAGTATCGAATCGCCTGCGCCAAGGGCTCACTCGGCAACAAGCCTGGGAGCGTGGCCGCCCGCCACTCGTCAAACTCCTTGGCGATCGGCCCGGCGCGCTCGCGGCGCCGCGCGAGCAGCGCCTTCCCCGTGAGCCCTTCCTTCCGGGCGTCTTCCTCGACGCCGTACATCGCGCCGATGAACTTCCCTCCCTCGAGCGCGAGCGCTGGCTGCGTCGCCTCCGCGTCCCGGAACCTCCGACGCGCGTGGGCGTTGCAGCCCGCTTCGAGCACGTGCTCACCGTACACGCCATTCAGGCGATGCTCAGCGTCCGCGGTGAGCGTCCCGCGGAAACCAGCGAGCTTGCTCTCGATGCCCTCGCCATGCTTCGTCGCCGCGTACTGAAACACCACGGCTTCATGGTTGTGAAACTGCTCAAGGTAGCCGTTATGAGCTTCGGGCAAGCCCTTCACCAGCACCTTGAGGCCCGTCGCGTCCGTCGCCATCCAACGCCCAGCAAGCAGCTGCTTCCAGTGGTAGCCATCGATCGCCGCGAGCAGATCAGCAGCGCGCTCCACGTAGCTGACCAGCGTGCTCATCGCCATGGCGATGCCGCGCTCTTTGAGATCGCGGCGCACGCGATCGAGCGGCACGAGCAGCGAGAACTTCTGATGCATCAGCCAAGCGAGCCACTCTCCCGTGATCTTCGAGCGTGGAAACGGCGCGGGCAGTGACGCAGGAGTCGTACGCTCGCCACACTTCCGGCAGCGGCAAGTGACACGCGTGACGACGCGCCGCCGCTGGTGCTCCTTGACGACGTGCAGCTTCTCTTCAGTCACCTCGTCTACCTGATCGAGCGCTGCTTCACCGCAGTGGTCGCAGGCTGTGGGCCTCAGGTGGTGCACCTCTTCGGGCAGGTGCTTTGGCAGCGGCTTGCGCCCCGTGGGCTTGGCGCGCTGCTTGGGCTTCTTCGGCTCGAGCGGCTTCTCGGGTGGGCGCGGACGATTCTCGAACGCCTTGCGCTCTGCCTCAGTCAATGTCGCTGGCGCGACGGGTTTCGGGATCGGGGGTTTGCCTTTTTTGCGCTCAACGGCGGCGATAAGCTCAGCGATCCGCTCCGTCAGCGCCACCAGCTGCTCAGTCAGGCTCTCGATGAGTTTCGCCTGACGTGCATTTTCCGCACGGATGACACTCAGCTCCGCGTCGCGCCTGGCGAGCTCAGCGAGGTAGTCCGCGGTGGTCACGGGCGCTACCCGATCACACCTGATCTTGGATGTCGATCCCCTATCGACGCGAAGTGCTCTCCGCGCGGAACCACCCGCGCCTGGCGACGGTGAAGTCGATGCCGGCGAGCAGGGAGGCGAAGGCCGCGCCGTTGATGGCGACCGTCTTCTCGTCGCCGCTCAGCCGCGGGAGCTGGAAGCTGCCCTGCTCGAGCCGCTTGCTGAGCAAGCACCAGCCCGAGCCATCGAACCACAACGCCTTCGCGAGCCGTCGTCGCCGATTGAAGAACAAGTAGACGTGCCCACTCACCGGATCGAGCCCAAGCGCTCGAACAGCGCCCGCCAGCCCATCGAACGACCGACGCATGTCGCACGGCTCCACCGCCACGAACACGCGCCACGTCGGCGGCAAGCTCAGCACGCGCGCAGCGCTCTCACCAGCCGCGCCAACGTGTCGGCGCGGAACGAGTCATCCACCTCGATGCGCGCCCCCTCCAGGCACACGACGTACCGAGCAGCCGTGTCAGGCACGTCGCGCCCCTCGGGCGCCGCCACCAGCTCGACGAACGTCGGCGGCGACACCCCCTCACCGGTCACCCTTGAGTAGCCGTCTGCGCGCTGCTTGAGCGCCCTCCGCCACCCATACAGCGACTGCACGTCGACACCATGAGCCCGCGCCCACCCCGCGAGCGACCGCCCTGACGCCTCAACCTGCGCGAGGCACCTCCGCGCCTCCGCCTCCATCCTGATCTTCCGCATGCCCAGAGGCTGCACACCCACCCCGCTGCCTGTCTCCCCGGCGTCGCTGATGGGTCACGTCGCACCGCCTTGAGAGCGCCCAGTGGGAGTGCACTTCAGTTCGGGGTGTGGTGGTGGTTCGGGCATGAAGGCGTGGCGGGCCAGCCGTGGGCACGCTGGGCACCGCCCGAGGCCCGCGGAGGAGGCGGGCTGCTGGTAGGTGCTCGGGGCGGTCTCGGGAGGCTTGGATGTTCGGCGCGGGTGGGCACACCCACGCGATAGGCCGCATTTAGCCAGATTTGGAGCACTCTGACAGGCCGAGCGCATGCGAATATTTTTGCCACTAGTCCAATTTGAGCGCGAGTATTTTTGCCCGGAGACTAGTCTGACCGCGAGTATTTTTGCCTCAAGGCAAAAATCATGGCACCCTCGCGGGATGCAGCGCTACCTAACGTCGACGGTCGTCGAGGACCTGGAGCGCAAGATGGTCTTCCTGGGAGGCGCTCGTCAGGTGGGGAAGACGACGCTCGCGAAGTCGCTCCTCACCAGTCAGACAGGATATCTGACGTGGGATGCGAGTGAAGATCGTGAGCGGATCTTACGGAGAGAGCTCCCCGCCCACGACCTCTGGGTTTTCGATGAGCTGCACAAGTATCGTCAATGGCGTGGCTACCTGAAAGGGCTCTACGACAAGCGTGAACCCTCGCAGCGCGTCCTCGTGACGGGGAGCGCGCGCCTCGACCTCTATCGTCACGGTGGTGATTCGCTCCAGGGGCGTTATCACTACCTGCGGCTGCACCCGCTCTCGGTGGCCGAGTTGGGGATCACCACTGGGGATGGCATGGAACAGCTATTTCGTCTGGGGCCCTTCCCAGAGCCGTTCCTCGCCGGTTCGGAGCGCCACGCGCGCCGTTGGTCTCGTGAGTACCGCACGCGCCTCGTGCGCGAGGACGTGCGGGACCTCGAGAACATCGTGGAGCTAGATAAGCTGGAGCTCTTGGCGTTGCGCTTGCCGGAGCTCGTGGGCTCGCCGCTCTCCGTCAATGCGCTGCGGGAGGACCTGCAGGTGGCCTTCAAGAGCGCCGAGCGTTGGATTTCCATCTTGGAGCGCTTGTATGCGGTGTTTCGTGTGCCGCCCTTCGGTGCGCCCAAGCTCCGCGCGGTGAAGAAGGCCCAGAAGCACTACCATCTGGATTGGTCTGTTGTGCCTGACGAGGGCGCTCGCTTCGAGAACCTCGTCGGCGCCCACTTGCTCAAGTGGATCCATCGCGAGGAAGACGTCGAAGGGCGTGAGCTCACGCTGCGCTACTTCCGTGATGTCGATGGGCGCGAGGTGGATTTCGTGGTCCTAGAAAGTCAGGTTCCTATCCTGTTCGTTGAGTGCAAGCTCACGAGCGGTCCATTGCATCCAGGGCTGCGCTACCTCGTCGAGCGCTTCCCGGGAGTGTCGGCTTGGCAGGTGTCCTTACGGGGTAACAAGGACGCGAAGACCCCAGAGGGGATCCGGCTGGCCCCCGCAGAGGCGCTGCTGTCGACGCTCGCCTGACCTACGAGGGCGGCACCCCGTCCAGCGCTAAGCCATGGGTCGCACTGCCTGGGATCAGGTGACCAACAGATAGTTGACTGTGGGCGTCACCGCTCTTGGTCGCCATAGGCGAGTACCATGAGCTCGACTCGTGAATTGACGTTCAGCTTGCGGAAGATGGAGGCGACTTGATTGGCGACGGCTGCCGCGGGCTTCGGCGATGGCGCGGTTCGACTTGCCGGCCAGGATGAGGCGGGCCACGTCGCGTTCGGCGTTAGTCAGTTGCTCGAACTCGGCGCTCTGCGGTAGCGCTTGGGGGCCGCCAGGGGGTACAGCCCATTCGAGCAACACGAAGGCATCACCGGTGTCTGTCAGCTCCCACCCGACGAGGTCGGGCGGTGGGGGCAAATGCCATCGCCGCCTCCCGTGCTTAGCCATGGAGGCCGCTGAGGTGGTGAAGTCGGCGCTCGGTGGGGGAGGGGTTCAGCTGGGCGAGCGGCCCGAAGACCTTCACCAGGTCGCGGCGGTCACGCAGCTTGAGCTTGCGGAGCGCTCCCCGTAGGTGTGAGGCCACGGTCGAGCGCTGGATGCCCAGCTCATAGGCAATGGCTTTGTCCGAGTGGCCACGCGCGGCGAGCATCACCGTTCGTGCCTCGTTCTTCGCCAGTGCGCCGAGGGTGGACGGTGGCTCGTTGCGGTGCACCAGGAAGTAGCGCTTCCCATCGCGCTCCACGTTCTCGACCAGTGTCCACCGGCCCTCGACTAGCGCCGTCCACGCTGCGAGCGCCTGCTCCGTCGAGGTGCGGCGGAGGCGTGAGGCGTCGATGGCGCGCGCGGCGCGCCCGAGCTCGGCTCGCTTCGTCACCGCCTCCGCCGATCCGTCAATGAGCCTGCCGTTTGGATCGCACACGCCCTCGGGCGTGGCATCCAAGCTCGCCCTGAGTCGATACGCGCTCGCTACGTGCGCAGCGAGGTGCATCAGCACGCGTCGGGTGCGGGGGGCGAGCTTCAGCTGTTCGCTCGAATAGAAGCCGACTCCGGTCGCGTCCGTGTCGAAGGCGAGAATGGCTGTGATGGGGAGTAAGGAGTAGCCTACCTGCTCCTCGAGGTCGCGGAGCCGACACCCAAACCGCTTGCAGACTCGCTCCCAAGCTTGGTGTGAGTCCTGAACCCGCGGTGCGGTCGTGTGCGCAGCGACGTGAATATCGTGAGGGAGCACCGAGCAGGCCCGCTCGGCGATGGCGATGAAATGTCGCAGCCCCGACGCCGCCCACATCTTCCCATGACGCATCGAGCACGCGGTCCATTCGCCGAGACCTAGGGTGTCGACCGAATCGACCATCCTGGCGAGCCAGGCCTCTTCGTCGGCTATTGGCGCATACGCTGCGTCGAGCACGCCGAGGTAAGGATCAGGGTTCACGCCGGACCTTCCCAAGCGTGTCGCCGCGTGGCTTCCCCCATGAGCCCTACAGACCGAGCAACTAGGCCGGGGTGGCGCGCCGAGCGCAGGCGCCGCCTGAAGATCACCCAGGTGAACGCGGCGTTCGACTTCGTCCTCTCCGTTTCACTCACCTCGGCCCCTCCTCCCATCCCTCCGATCTCAGCGTCAGGCCCCCACGCTCTCACAGCGTCCCGCTACGAGCCATAGTCATTCTGATGATGCATTGGCCCGAGCGCGCGCATGAGCTGGCGACGATCGGTACAACGCTCACACATCGGCATGAGCGTCAAGCCACCAGGCGCCACGGACGCGACCGACGAGCAATTTGTATACAGAAATTCAACGTCACTGAACCTCGCTCGGCTCGCCGCCAGCCGTCGCTGAGCTGTGCTCGCGGCGTTCGTGTCACTGAATCTTCGCTCGGTTGTCGCCATCGCTGAGCTGTGCTCGTGGCGTTCGAACCACTGGCCGGCTCGTCCGGTTCGAGGCCGCGTCAGTCGCTGCTGGGGCGCTCAGCGTGCCCAAGCCTGCGCCCCGCGACTCAGCTCGACGTCGTTCGTCGTCGCCAACGCTGAAGCATCGGCAAATTGACCATAGCCAAGCACGCCGCTTGGCTGCTTCCCTGCCGCTCGGAGCCTGCTTTGCGTCTTCTCTTCGAGCTATCTGCCTCCTTGGCGGGGGTGATGCCATGACCGCACCACGCACGCGTGCTCACTGGTCGACGCGGTCGAGCGCTTCGTCGCGGCTCAGCTCAGAGCTCGGCGCTTCGTCACCTAGCTCAGCTTCGAAGCGCGGCGATACCTCGATACGCGGCAGCTATTTCAGCGTAGCAACTGTCCGGCCCCTGCTGGCGCCGCTGGTTGCTTGCGCTCTCACCACCTGGGCGAGCACCGCGCAGGCGCCGAATTACCGCGAGTTCCCCATCGGTGGTCGCACGGCCACGATGGGGGGCGCCGGCACGGCCGCCGGGAACGACTCGGCGATGCCTTACCTCAACCCGGCGGGTCTGGCGGGCGTCCCCGGTGACGTCTTCGCTGTCTCGGCCACGGTGTACAGCGTCACCCTGCGCTCGTTCGACGATTTCTTCTATCCGAACGGCGCCCATCCCTTCCTTGGCTACCGGCGCGAGGGTGAGAGCTTCGCCTCCACCAGCGTGGGCGAGCTCCCAAGCTCGGTGATGTACTTCAGTCAGCCTAGCGATCCAGATGACACCATCCAGCACCGGATTGGCTTCTCTCTCATCGTGCCCACCGCGCGTCGCTTCGCGGTCGTCGGTAGTGTGTCAGGCAGTCTAACCAATGTGGCGGGGCGCGCGCTCGAGACCGAGTCGATCAACGCTCACCACACGCGCTACTACGTCGGCCCGAGCTATGCGCTCGGCGTCGGCTCGGACGTGCGGCTGGGCGTCTCACTCTATGGCGTCTATTATCGCTCTACGGTGTCGACCAGCAGCACGAGCTCCATCTCAGTGCTGGGGGGCTCGCTGACCAGCACGTTCTCACAACAGAGCGCGCAGATCGCCGAGGCGCTCTCGGTCGTCCCCATCGTCGGGATGCAGGTCCGCCTGGCGTCTGACGTGTGGCTCGGCGCAGGTGTCGCCGCGCCGTCCATCCCGATCTCCGGGAGGATCCGCTTCAACTCCGATTCGTCAGGTGTGGTTCCAGATCCGACCACACGGGTGCCGCGCTCGTTCGGGAACACCAGCACCGCGGACGTCGATTACAGCTCTCACACGCCGCTGCGCCTCAACGCCGGCATCGCCTTCGATCCGCGGAAGGGGCTCTCACTGGCGGGTGACGTCCACGTCTACCTGGCGCGCACCGACACCGAGGTGGATGGTGTTCAGGTCTTCGAGGCTCAACGCTCGGGAGATCTCACGCGGCAATACGCGCGGCCGGTCTCGTTCAGCACGAGGGCCGAGCAGGTGATCGATGTCTCCATTGGTGGCGAGTACGCGTTCACCGATGTCGTCGCTCTGCGCGTGGGTGGTTTCACCGATGGCGCTGCGCGCCCCGCCTTGACAGAGCGACTGGACGACGTACGCCAACTCCGCTTGAATCGATTCGGGGGGACGCTCGGGGTGGGGCTCAAGGCGGGCTCCTTCGACAGCACGATTGGCGTCGTGCTGGCGCGTGGTGTCGGTCATTACGGCGCAGCCGACACCTGGGTCACTGGGAATGTGATCCCCATTCGGGCGACGGAGACGACTGGCATGCTCGTCCTCTCCGGCGCGATCACGGTCGCCGAGGCGAAGAAGACCATCCGCGACACCCTCCCCGTCACGGCCCCGCTCCCTGAGCTCGATGGCGCGCCTCCCGAGGCTCCAGCGCCCACGGGCCCCGCTCCCACCCGGCCCAAGCCGTCTCCGCCAACCCCGCCTGCGCCGCCAGTGGTCGACCCGCCAGTGGTCGACCCACCACCGGACACCCCGCCACCCGAGCCACCCGACACCTCGCCTGATGCGCCCCTCGCGCCCGAGGAGCCCTGATGCACCACGGGTCACGACTGCAAGCTTCCGGCGCCAATCGCCGCCCGCTCCTATGGGTACCTGTACTGACGGTGAGCTTGGCCGCAGTCGCCTGCGCCCCCGAGGCTCAGGAGGCGACTGCGTCTTGTAACAGCATCACTGACTGCCCGCTCGGCGAGGTCTGTAATCATAGCTTCGGGATGTGCATGCCGGAGCCACCGAATCGATTCTTGGGAGCTTTCCAATGCACGGTCATCGACTCACCGATGGGCGGCGACAACTTGGAGCTCTCGGAGGTGATTGGTCGCATCCGAGACGACCGATGGGCGCTCTCCAGCGTGTTCTGTCTGTTCAATCCTCAGCGCGGCACCATGCTCTTCGGGTTCCAGTCGCTGCTCTCACAGCGAGTGGGGCTCACGGTTCATGTCGACGCCGATGAGCTCACGCGAACTGGGGTGGTGGAGCTCGGCCCGTACTTCGACGCGGGGAGCAACGCGGCGAACATGGAAGATCTCGATCGGCTCCTGGCGCTCGGCCACTCCATTGGAGGGTACATCAACATTTGGGGGATCCCGCGGATCGGGGCGCTCCTCGCGGGTTACCTCGATGTCACGATGTTGCCCACGGCGGAGGCCGACGCGCTGTTCGGGGCCCCTTGCCCGAACGGGCTCGCGGAGTGCGGAAGAAAGACCTTTGAAGCGGGCGGCGTGGCGTTCTGTTCGGTGGCCAACGAAACGCCCGTATGCACACGTCTGTGTGATGGTTCGGGTGACTGTTCTCTTGGTGGTGGCGTGTGCGTCCAGGGCCTCTGCACCCGAGCCTGCGCGGGCCACAGCGACTGCGCGCCGCCACTCGAGTGCTTCGCAGGGAACCCTGGCGAGCCCAACGGCTGCTTCTGATCTCAGCGCCTCTGAGAGCGCTCGTAGCCAGGTCGTGCGCAGTGGGCTCGACGCGTGGTGGTATCACCCGCGCCCACGTGGGTGAGGTCTGCGGGGCGTGCTCGAGCGGTTGAAGCGCCTTCTCGGAGCGCGAGCAGGGCAGGGGGTTGGACGGCACCGCAACAGGAGCCCACGCGTGGCAGCGCAGTTTGGGTCGCCGAACAAATGACCATAGCCAGGCCCGCCTGGGAGCTGCTTCTCTGCTGCGTGGAGGTCCTGTCTTGCGTCCTTACAAGCCCCTCACCGCCTCCTTGGTATGCGCCGCGCTCATCACCTGGGCGGCGCCTGGGCAGGCGCAGAACTATCGAGAGTTCCCCATCGGGGGACGCACTGCCACGATGGGCGGCGCGGGGACTGCCGCGGGGAACGACTCGGCGATGCCCTACCTCAACCCGGCGGGTCTGGTGGGTGTCCCTGGCGATGTCTTCGCCGTCTCGGCCACGGTGTACAGCGTCACTCGACGCTCCTTCGACGACTTCTTCTACCCGAGTGGTACGCCGGAGACGCTCGGCTACCAGCAAGAGAGCGAGAGTTTTACGTCCGCCAGCGTGGGTGAGCTCCCGAGCTCAGTGATGTACTTCAGCCAACCGGGCGACCCTGAGGCAACCATCCAGCACCGCATTGGCTTCTCGCTCATCGTGCCCTCTGCGCGCCGCATCGCGGTCGTCGCCAGCGTCGCGGGTCGGTTCACCAACGCGGGGGGTCGCGCCCTCGAGACCGAGTCGATCAACGCTCACTACACGCGCTATTACGCAGGGCCGAGTTACGCGTTAGGCATTGGCCCTGACTTGCGGCTTGGCGCGTCGCTCTACGGCGTCTACCACCGCTCCACGGTCACCACCAGCCGCACCAGCTCCTTCTCATTCCTCGGAGGCTCCGTCAGCAGCACCTTCGCGGGACAGAAGGCGCAGATAGCCGAGGGGTTCTCCGTGGTCCCCGTGGTGGGGGTGCAGCTCCGTTTGGTGTCGGACCTGTGGCTCGGCGCCGGCGTCGCGGCGCCGTCCTTCCCCATCGCGGGGAAGTTCCGCTTCAACTCGGATTCATCTGGAGTGGACCCGGACCCCACGACAGGCGTGCCGCGCTCCGTCGCGACCACCTCGACCGCAGACACGGAGTACCGCGACTACACGCCGCTGCGCCTCAACGCGGGCGTCGCCTTCGATCCACGCCAGGGGCTGTCGCTCGCGGGCGATGTGCACGTCTATTTGAAGCGCACGGACACCGAGGTAGATGGTGCCCAGCGTATCGAACAGCGGCGCTCGGGCGAGCTGACGCGGCAGTTCGTCAGGGATGTGTCCTATAGCACGATGGCTGAGCAGGTGATCGACCTCTCGCTGGGCGCCGAGTACGCGTTCAGCGAAGTGGTCGCCTTGCGAGCGGGCGGCTTCACGGACATGGCGGCGGTCGCCCCGGTGACGGAGCGCCCAGATCAGGCCGGGCGGTTTCGTCTGAATCGTTTCGGGGGCACGCTCGGGGTGGGGCTCAAGTCAGGCTCATTCGATAGCACCGTGGGTGTCTTGCTGGCGCATGGTGTCGGTCACTACGGCGCTTCGGATCCTTGGGTCAATGGCGCCGTAGTCCCCGTCCGCACGACCGAGACGACGGGGATGCTCATCCTCTCGGGCGCCATCACCTCGGCTGAGGCAAAGAAGGCGATCCGCGATACCCTGCCCGTCGATGCCCCCGTCCCGGATCTCGACGGTGAGGCAAAGGTCCAAGTGGAGGTCGCTCCGTCGCCCCGCGCGGTGAAGCCCAAGCCGCCCCCGCCCGCACCCCCGGCCCCACCGGATCCCGACTCGGCAGCTGACCAGGCACCCCCTGCGCCGGAGGCTCCATGATGCGCCGCGCAAAGCAAACCAGTGATCCGAGTGTGCGGAGTCGCCACGCAGTGAAATGGACGGTCGCGCTCGCCACTTGGATGGCGACGGTCGCTTGTGTCCCGGATGGTGAGGTGGCTACATCAACCTGCGTCAGCCTCGGCGACTGCCCTTTCGGGGAGGTCTGCAATCAAGACTTCAGGGTGTGCATGCCGGAGCCGTCCAATCGCTTCCTCGGCACCTTCGAGTGCATCGTGGACGATTCAGACGATCTCGGCCTCTCCGAGGTGGTGGGGCGCGTGGACCAGCAGCGGTGGCCGCTCTCCGGGGCGTTTTGTGTTTTGAACACCAATCGCGGTATCGCAAGCTTTGGGTTCTTCTCCGCCCTCTCACGGGGAACCGCGCTCACGGTTCGCGCCAGCATCGAGGAGCTGGAGAACGTTGGGGGAGTCGCGCTCGGGCCGTACTTCGACGCGGGCTTGAATGCGGCGGAGCTGAAGGACCACGACCGCTTCCTGGCGTTTGGGCGCTCGGCCGAGGGGCGCCTCGAGATCCGGGGGAGGCTGCAGCCAGGCGAACGAATCACTGGCTACCTCGACGTCACCATGCTGCCGTCGGCGGACGCCGAAGCGCGCTTCGGCGCGGCCTGCCCCATGGGGCTCGCGGAGTGCGGAATGAAGACATCCGAGGTCGGCGGGGTGCCGCTCTGCACCGACGTAGTCAGTGGAACGCCTATGTGCACCACGATCTGCGAAGGCGCGAGCGATTGCTCACTGGGTGGCGGCGTGTGCGTCCTGGGCCTCTGCACCCGAACCTGCTCAAACGACACGGACTGCGCGCCGCTCCGGTGTTACGAGGGAGATCCGGGAGAGCCCAACGGCTGCTTCTGAAGCCCCATCAGAGCCTATTGAAGGCGCCAAAGGTAGCGACAGCAGTAAGGGGTCAGTCTGGACGCCCTGTAATGACGTTCCAGAGAGCGGGTGCGCGCGATCTGCTTCGAGCGCGCCGATGGCTCGGACGTAGATTGGCTGTAGTGACATTCCACCGTGCTTGACGCATGAAAATGAGGCTGTTGGGTTTGGGAGAATAGCCTTCTTGACGGTCGCTGGTGAGGCGGTCAGAGTCTGGGGCGTATCGAGGAGGGACCCAGATGATGCAGCTCACCAGCGCCTTGCCAAACCCCCAACCCAACCCGCGACGGCGCCTGAGTCGTCGTGTGCTGGCTCCTTGGATGGGGCTCTTGTTCGTGGTGCCGTTCACGAGCTGGGGGTGCGGCTCGGATGGAGAGGGGGGTGGCAACGGTGGTTCGGGTGGTTCGGTCGCCGCGGGCACCGGAGGTGATGCGGGGGTTGGTGGGAGTGGGGCTGGCGGTTCGGGCGGCGCGGGTGGTTTGGGTAACACCGCCGGCGCGGCCGGGGTGGGCGCTGGCGGCTCTGCGGGCTCGGGTGCCACCGGAGGCTCGGGAGGCGCTGGAGCGGGCGGCTCGGGCGGCGGTGTGTTGGTGCCGGGGCCGATTGACGAGCTCTTGGAGGCGCTCCCTCCGAACTCGTGGCTAGAGCTCTCAGACACATGGATGCGGGATGTGTGCCCTCAGCCGCTCGCGACGAATCGCTGCGATAACGTGCAGGCGGCGTGGAGTGGGGGCGCTTACGACAGCCGACGTGACCGCATGGTGGTCTTTGGTGGGGGGCATGGGGACAGCTTTTACAATCAGCTGTTCGTGTTCGATCTCGGGCAGCTGAAGTGGGAGCGGCTCACTGAGATGCCGGAGGGGGCGACGCCGTCGACACCCACAGAAGCGATGAGGTACGTCCCCATCGAGCCCTGTGGGTACTACCCCAAGGCGCTCATGACGGTGCCTGAAGAGCAGATGAACGATAGAGGGACGTATATTCGCTATGAGGAGTGTGACGCGCCCAACATCGCCGCTCAGCTCGACTTCCAGCAGCCGCGGTCGAGCCACACTTACAGTAAGTGCCTCTACGATCCAGGTGAAGATCGCTTTTGCTATTTCGGGGGAGGGTACTATCCGAGCGCGCAGGCCAGCGGGCCGCGTGTCCCCTGCTTCTCGTTCTCGACGGGCCTCTGGAGTCGAGTGGCGGACACCCCAAGGCCTTCGCGCGGTGGCTCGGCGATCGACGCGAATGGTCACTACTGGGTCGTCCCGAACGAGACGGGCAGGCTCATGGAGTATGATCCAGCGACGGACAGCTGGGCGACGCACACCAGCTACGTGCACACGGGGGGCTACCTCACGGGGGACGTCGATCGCGCGCGCCACCAGCTGCTCATGCTGCACAACAGCGGCGTGCTGCGCTTCGATTTGAACGCCCCGGAGGAGCGCGGAGTCATCCTGGAGGTGACGGGGGACGCCGCGCCCCTGAAGGGCAGCGATGGCTTCGTGTACGCGGACGTGCTCGACCGCTTCGTGGCGTGGGGTGGCGGCGCGGAGGTGTACTTCTTCGACCCCGCGGCGCGCGTGTGGACGCGTCGCACGGGCGGCGGCGCCACGGTCCCAGAGGCGCCGCTCAACAACGGCACCTACGGTCGCTTCCGCTACAGTCCGCTCCGCGGCGTGTTCGTGCTCGTGAACGGCGCTGGGAGGAATGTGTTCGTGTACAAGCCTTGAGGCGCGTGCGCGCGCGCCGTGGAGCCTCCCCGACTGATCCCGGCGCTCGGTGACGCCGGGACGGCACGAATTTTGGCCACCTGGCTTCGGGTCGACTAGGCAGCGCGGCATGGGGATCCTTGCGGGCCTGGGTTTCGGGGTGATGGCGTGGTTCTTCCTGAGCTACGTGTTGGGCGGCTTCTACACGGTGGGGCCGAACGAGCGGGCGGTCATTTGCACGTTCGGGAAGGCGCAGCGGTTGGGGAACGCGACGACGCTCGATAGCCCGATCGCGGCGTCGTTGTCCGAGGACGAGCGGCAGCGCTACGTCTACCCGCAGGTGCGGGTGGTGGGGCCGGGCTTCTACTGGAAGCTCCCGTGGCAGACGGTGCACAAGGCATCCATCGCGACGGCGACGGTGGCGATTGGCTTCGATCCGGAGTTCCCGGAGGCCAACTCAGGTGGGCAAATCTTGGAGGCGGTGACGAAAGATCAGCTGAACACTGGGCTCTCGGGTCAGCTACGATTCACCGTTTCGGATCAGAACCTGTACGCGTTCCTCTTCGGGGTGAAGAACCCCGTGGCGCACGTGATGGGGTACTTCATCTCCATTCTGCGCGGAAAAATCGCCAACTTCGAGGCGCCACATCGCGGCCGCGACGAAGCGCCGGCTCAGCCAACGGGGGAGGGCTTTGGCGATGATGACGCGCCCGAGGGCGGCATTCAGGGGATCTCGATCAACGACCTTCGAAAGAACCTGCGCGACCTGAACGAACGCATGGATCAAGAGTGCGCGTCGGCCGCCGCACGCTACGGCATCGAGCTCGACGCCGCGCTCATCACCGGCATCGATCCGCCCGATGAGGTGGACGCTGCGCTGGCTGCCATCAACACAGCGCACAACCACGTGTCCAGTGAAGTGAGCCTCGCGCGCGCCGCCGCAGAGCAGCGCTTGGTGGAGTCGAAGCGCGCCGTGGAGATCGAGACCCTCAACGCGCAAGCGGAGGTGGAGCCCTTGTTGGCGCTCTCCGCGCAGCTGCGAGAGCTGATGGGTGCTGGTGGCCCCACCGCCGTGGGCGCCTACGTGCGTAACGCCAAGCTGCCGCTGCACCAGCGAGCGCGGCAGGTGCTGTTGTCAGAGGAGCGGAAGGCATGATGGGTTACCTAGGTGAGTTCGCTATCGCGTTCTTCGTGAGCTTCATCGCCATGCCCATCTTCATGGGTATTTTGCGGATGTTCGGGCTCTACGTGGTGGTGCAAGAGCAGCAGTGCGTGGTGTTCGAGCTGTTCGGCAAGGTGCGGCAGGTGATCACACAGCCAGGCCTGCACTCGCCGTGGACGCGGATGGGGCCGCTGGCGATGCTCTTGCCGCTGTTTGGCAAGAAGTTCGTGGTCGACATGCGACGCGACCAGACCTACCTCCGCAGCCAAACGGTGAACTCTGAAGAGGGTGCACCCATGGGGATCGGGGTGTGGTGTGAGATGAACGTCTCCGACCCCATCGCCTACCTGTACAAGAACAACGACCCGCTCGGCTCGCTCCGCGCCAACATCTCGAACGCCACGGTGCGCAGCCTGAGCAACCTCAAGCTGTCAGAGATGCTCGAGAATCGGCACTCCATGAGCCGCACGGTACGGAAGGAGGTCTCCTCCAAGTCCAAAGACTGGGGCTATGACGTCGGCAGTGTTTACATCCGCAAGGTGCACTTTCGAGATTATGGCATGATCCGTCAGATTGAGGAGAAGGTGGTCAATCGCCTGCGCCAGGTGACGGGCGCCATCCAGCAAGATGGCGCCAACCGCGTGAGCGTCATCCGCAGCACCGCCGAGCGCCAAGCCGCCAAGGAGTTCGCGCGCGCTGCGGCGACGCGCCCGCGCATCGTGGGCGCCGCGCTGTCGGAGATCGCCCAAAACCAAGCCATCGCCTCGGCCATGTTCGAGGTGTTGGAGACGCAGAACCTGATCAAGAGTAAGGCGCTCGAGGTGAACGTCATCCCCCAGGGGACGCCCATCGTGTACGAGATGGCGGGTAACGGCAGGTAGGCTGTGCTACACTCCCGGCGTGCCTGACGAAGCCGCGCGCCGCGCGAGAGCAGCTGCCCGCAGAGCGCGGGGGATGCCAGTCGAGCGCGTCTCGATCGATGATGTCCCTAGAACCCACGAGTCATCCACCATCGAGGAGCGCCTGAGCGCGATGACGCTCATCTGCCGCGCCGCCTGGCTCGCTTCGGGGCGCCCTTGGCCTCCCGAAGGGCGCGCGCACCGCAGCAGCATGCCCGGTGAAGTCTACCGTACTGACTATGAGTGAGCTCAGGCTGCCAGATGACTTCCGGGACCTCCTGGTGGCGCCCGCTGACGCCGGAGTTGAGTTCGTGCCTCACATCGCCTCGAGCAAGAAGCTGATCGGGTCACGACCCGTGCCTAGGTCGATCGCGGGTGCGTGGACCTGCACGTCTGCTCCGGAGCTACCTGCGGCATCGTGCAGGGCGCGCGCGTGTTGTGGGTGGTGCAGCAGGTCGAAGCCTGGCTCGGTGGGAGCAGCGTTCGATGCGGGGTTGTCGACGTAGGTCGCTGGGTCGTCGCTCGACATCAGATCGAGCATGTCGAGCCCAGCGGCGTAGGCGGTGACCTCCGCGCTCTCCAGCTTGGCCTTGAGCGCGGCCGCGTCGTCGATGAGCGCGCCGTCGAGCCCGTAGAACTGCACGATCTGTCGCCTGAGCGCTGGCTGGGTAAGCAAGAGGTCGTTCGTAACGTAAGGGAAACTGCCTTGGAAGATGTCTGGGGCCCAGCGCATCAGATCGTAAGTCGCCTGGGTGCTCAGCGCGACCGCACGGATCGGCCGCGTGCTCTCTTGCCCCACACGGTCCGCGCCACCGGGCCGCGCCATGTCCGGGTGATACGCGAGCCACAGGCTCGCGCCAGCCCCCGCCGAGCTCCCGTAAACTCCAACTCGCGGAGCGTCGATGTTGAGCTCCTCGGCGTGTCGCCGCACGAACTGCAGCGCCCGCGCGCAGTCGCGCAGGCTCTTGATCACGCCTTCGTCCTCCACGCCCGCGGGGCTGAGCAGCCGGTAGTCCACGCCAATCCACGCGGCGCCGCTCTCCAGCGTGCGCCGCACGGCGTTCCCGCTCCCGCTGTACGCGTCCACCCGACTGCCGTTCACGAATCCGCCGCCGTGAAAGTAGATGAGCGCGCCAGTAGGCGCATCCGACGCAGGCAAGAACACATCCATCACCTGCTGTGAGTGAGCACCATAGGCCACATCACGCGCGAAACGAGCCCCATCAGGGAGATTGTCTACTGGTGGCGTGGTGAACTCGAGCTCGAGTGGTAAGTCAGGTGGAATGTCAGCATCGGGTAGGCCGCTGTCCGAGGGCTCCGCGTCAGCTCCCGAGTCCGGGTCGTCACCAGCGTCCACCTGGGTGGAGGCGTCCGGCGTGCCGCTCGGCGACCCCCCGTCACTCTCACCGCAGGCCCCGATGAGCGCGGTGCCCAGCGCGAGGCCGAGGGTGAGCAGGAGGCCCTGCGACGTGAGGTGATGCGAACGGAGCAGGCGGCGTGACATCCCACCAGCATCGCCGATTCAGCCGCCTCGCGCGAGGGGTTTACTGTACGCGGGTATGACACGCAGTGGGCTCGCCACGCCGGGCGTTCCCCTGCGGGTCCAGCGTGTTTCTGTCGACGCCTGGGAGCGGTGTGAAGGCGCCGCGCTGGGGATGGCGGCTCGCCGTGGTGCCAAGGCTCTTGCAGTGGTGACTAAGGCCTGCTCTCATCGCGTCCAAGTGCGCGCTGTCTCTGCTGGATGGGGCCGCGCGGAGTGGGAGGCCGCATCACGATGCAGGATCAAAGGGATCGGGGGTTTGGCAGTGCACTAGGGTCGCAGCGCTCGCGGCGCGCTGCGCGTCCTATCCGGGCGTTCAGCGTCGTCCGCGTCGCGCTCCTGCTAGCCCTTGGGGGTCTTGCTGCCGGTGGCTGCGGCAAGGAGAACACGGTGAACGCGGGCTCGCCCATGTGCCAGGCGGGGGAGCTGCGCTGCACCAGCACCGTGGTGGAGGTGTGCAACCAGGATGGCAGCTCCTTCGAGGTCCAAGAGGCGTGCTCTGGGAGCACGCCGTTCTGTGCGGTGGGCGCCTGTGTGGAGTGCGAGGTGGGCTCGCAATACTGCAGCGGGAACGTGGTCTACGGACGCTGTGAGCAGTCGAGTGACAAGGAGATCTTGGTGCTCGACTGCGCTGCTGTGGGCCAAGTGTGCAGCGGTGGGCGCTGCCGGGTTCAGGCGTGTGAGCCCGCCAGTGCGACCTGCGATGGCAATACGGTGGTCACCTGCGCCGCAGATGGGTTGAGCGTCGCGAGCCGCACGCCGTGCAGCGTGAACGAGCGGTGCTTCGACGGCACCTGCGAGGAGGTCCGGTGCTCCCCTGGAGCCAAGATCTGCAACAGGGCCAGGTCGAGGTGTGCTCGGAGGATGGGCTCACCGTGATCGAGCGACGGAGCTGCAGCGCAGCCCAGGGTTGTGAAGAGGGTGAGTGTCGCCCGCTGGTGTGCGAGCCGGGCACCTCCTTCTGTCGAGGAGACAAGCTCATTCAGTGCTCTGCGAGCGGCACCTCGGAGCAGGAGCAAGCTTGCGGCGTCCGGGCGCAGTGCGTCGACGACGTGGGTGGGGCGAAGTGCGCGGCTTGGGTGTGCGAGCCGGGCGTGAGCTACTGTGAGGGTGCTGTGCCGCGGAGCTGCGCGGCTGATGGGCTGAGCTACACCCAAGGCACTTGTGGCGATAGCACGACCTGCAGCGCCGGGGTGTGTGAGCCTTGGCTGTGCGCGCCGAGCACCGAGTTCTGCGATGGGGATCAGCCCAAGGCCTGCGCTTTGGATGGCCTTGGTTCGACTGACTTGGGCGTGGCGTGCCCCGGCGAAGTGGGTTGCTCGGACGGCAAGTGTTGTACTCCGAATGAGCGGCTCTGCGTCGGTGACCGCGTGTTGGACTGCGCAGCTGACGGTCGAGGCATGACCGAGGTGGAGACCTGCGCTGCCAGCCAGTTCTGCGTCGTGGGTGCCTGCCTGGACGAACACGATGGCCACGCACGCTGGCCCATACCCGGCACGCCTCGTTATCCCTTCGACTACACGGTGGACGCTAGCGCCAAGACCGTGCTCGACAACGTCACCGGTCTCTTGTGGCAACAGGAACCAGCTTCCGACACTCACACCTTGGATGGTGCCAGGGGCCACTGCGAGGGCCTGACGTGGGGGGGAAGGGACGACTGGCGCCTGCCCACGCGAATGGAGCTGATGTCCCTGGTGAACCAAGCGCGGCCCGAGCCCACCTTGGATAGTGTTGCCTTCCCGGGCACGCCTGGGGAGGAGTTCTGGGCGGGACCAAGGCGTGACACCGATGGGTGGACCGTCAATTTCCGGCAGGGCAACGTGCGCTCCAGGGTCGCCACCGGCGAGTATCGGGTGCGCTGTGTGGCGGAACCCGCGGCGCAGCCACCCATCCCGCCGAGCGGGAACTACTTCGAGGTCACTGGGAACACCGCGATCGACAGCGCGACATCGCTCGAGTGGCAGCGAGCGACGGCCCCCAACACCCTGTCACGGGCCGCCGGGATGAGCTACTGTGATGATCTCGACCTAGACGGGAAGGACGATTGGCGCCTGCCGACCGTCGCTGAGTTGGGCAACCTGATCCCTGGACGAAAGCTCGGCGCTCCGTTGATCGACGTAACCACCTTCCCGGCGTCGGGGAACGGGAGTTATTGGAGCGCGACTGGAGTATACGGTGACACGGGCCGGGCCTGGGAGGTGAGCTTCTCGGCGGGTGTCATTCAGGGGAGACCAATAGGAAGCACCGCGCTCTTTATCAGGTGCGTTCGTGATCTGTGAGCGACGAGGCGCAAGATGAAGCAGCAGAATCAAAGCACTCTGGAGATCCTGACCGCTCCATTCGCTCACCAGCGTCGGCACCGCTGGGACAGAGCGTCAGCTTGGCTGTCTCGCGTATTGGGTGGGGTGCTGCTCGTCACACTGGGTGGGGTCGGCG
>JAHBVY010000021.1 GCA_019637265.1 Polyangiaceae bacterium
GTGCTCAGCGTCAGCGGTGAGCGTCCCGCGGAAGCCAGCGAGCTTGCTCTCAATGCCTTCGGCGTGCTTCGTCGCCGCGTACTGAAACACCACGGCGTCATGGTTGTGAAACTGCTCAAGGTAGCCGTTATGAGCTTCGGGCAAGCCCTTCACCAGCACCTTGAGGCCCGTCGCGTCCGTCGCCATCCAACGCCCAGCAAGCAGCTGTTTCCAGTGGTAGCCATCGATCGCCGCGAGCAGATCAGCGGCGCGCTCCACGTAGCTGACCAGCGTGCTCATCGCCATGGCGATGCCGCGCTCCTTGAGATCACGGCGCACGCGGTCGAGCGGCACGAGCAGCGAGAACTTCTGATGCATCAGCCAGGCGAGCCACTCTCCGGTGATCTTTGAGCGTGGAAACGGCGCGGGCAGTGACGCAGGAGTCGTACGCTCGCCACACGCGCGGCACCGGCAAGTGAAGCGCGTGACGACGCGTCGCCGCTGGTGCTCCTTGACGACGTGCAGCTTCTCTTCAGTCACCTCGTCTACCTGATCGAGCGCTGCTCCACCGCAGTGGTCGCAGGCTGTGGGCCTGAAGTGGTGCACCTCTTCGGGGAGGTGCTTCGGCAGCGGCTTGCGCCCCGTGGGCTTGGCGCGTGGCTTGGGCTCTTTCGGCTTGACCGGCTTCTCGGGCGGGCGCGGACGATTCTCAAACGCCTCGCGCTCCGCCTCAGTCAATGTCGCTGGCGCGACGGGTTTCGGGATCGGGGGTTTGCCTTTTTTGCGCTCAACGGCGGCGATAAGCTCAGCGATCCGCTCCGTCAGCGCCACCAGCTGCTCAGTCAGGCTCTCGATGAGTTTCGCCTGACGTGCATTTTCCGCACGGATGACACTCAGCTCCGCGTCGCGCCTGGCGAGCTCAGCGAGGTAGTCCGCGGTGGTCACGGGCGCTACCCGATCACACCTGATCTTGGATGTCGATCCCCTATCGACGCGAAGTGCTCTCCGCGCGGAACCACCCGCGCCTGGCGACGGTGAAGTCGATGCCGGCGAGCAGGGAGGCGAAGGCCGCGCCGTTGATGGCGACCGTCTTCTCGTCGCCGCTCAGCCGCGGGAGCTGGAAGCTGCCCTGCTCGAGCCGCTTGCTGAGCAAGCACCAGCCCGAGCCATCGAACCACAACGCCTTCGCGAGCCGTCGTCGCCGATTGAAGAACAAGTAGACGTGCCCACTCACCGGATCGAGCCCAAGCGCTCGAACAGCGCCCGCCAGCCCATCGAACGACCGACGCATGTCGCACGGCTCCACCGCCACGAACACGCGCCACGTCGGCGGCAAGCTCAGCACGCGCGCAGCGCTCTCACCAGCCGCGCCAACGTGTCGGCGCGGAACGAGTCATCCACCTCGATGCGCGCCCCCTCCAGGCACACGACGTACCGAGCAGCCGTGTCAGGCACGTCGCGCCCCTCGGGCGCCGCCACCAGCTCGACGAACGTCGGCGGCGACACCCCCTCACCGGTCACCCTTGAGTAGCCGTCTGCGCGCTGCTTGAGCGCCCTCCGCCACCCATACAGCGACTGCACGTCGACACCATGAGCCCGCGCCCACCCCGCGAGCGACCGCCCTGACGCCTCAACCTGCGCGAGGCACCTCCGCGCCTCCGCCTCCATCCTGATCTTCCGCATGCCCAGAGGCTGCACACCCACCCCGC
>JAHBVY010000003.1 GCA_019637265.1 Polyangiaceae bacterium
CAGCCGGTCGTACAGCGTCTTGATAACAGGGTTGTAGCGCTTGGCGCTCATGGCGGCCATGAAGAGGACGTCGCGTACAGCGGGGCGCCCCCCACGGATCGAACGCTTCCCGCGCATCGCGCCGCTGTCGTTGTTGAACGGCGCGACCCCAACGAGCGCTGCGATCTGCTTGTTGCTGACCGTTCCCAGCTCCGGCAGGAGTGCGGTCAGCGTGCGCGCGGTCACGTCGCCCACACCTGGCACGCTCGTGAGCAGGTCGTCGTTCACCCGCCACACCGAGGAGCTCCGGATCAGATCATCGAGGTCCTCGTCGAGCTTGGCCACCTTCGCGGTGAGGAAGGCGATGACAGAGTCGATGTCCTCGCAGGCCTCCGCCGTCATGCGATTGGCGAGCGAACGCCTGTTTTTCTCGGCGCTTCGCATATCGATGAGCTGACGCCGACGGCTGACCAGCCACGCCAGACGGCGCTGCTCCGCGCTCGGCATGGGCTGCGGCTGGATGTCCACGGCCACGCCGAACCGAGCGAGTATCGCGGCATCGATCGTGTCGGTCTTGGCTAGCCTGCCGATGGCCTTCGCGAAGTCGCGGACTTGCCGCGGGTTGACGACCGCCACGGGGATGACATTCGCGACCAGCGCTGACACGAGGTCGATCTCGAGCCCGCCCGTCGCCTCGAGGACCACGACCCGGACGGTGAGCCCGGACAAGGCCGAGACGATCTGCGCGTACCCCTCCTCGTCGTTCTTCACATGGAGGGAGAGCTCAACTCCCTCGGCTGCTAGGTCCAAGGTCTTCTTGGACACGTCGATCCCGATCACTAGGGCCATCTGCAACTCCTCTCGCTCAGGGTGACCTCCGGCAGCGGCCCAACCTTGTGATTGCGAGCTCAAGGCTCAGGCAGGAATACGGGCTCATCCGAAGATCTTCGGCGGGCGACCGGGCTACGGCACGATCTCGCCTAGGCGGATCCAGGGGCGGAGGGTCTACCCGTCGAAGCTCAAGGACTATACAAGGGGCGCAGCATGCTGCGCCCTGCGGATGTTCGTTTGATCGGCGCGCGGCCCTACGTGACGCCCCGCGCGCGCAGGCGGCGTGAGGCGCTGCCTAGCGCGAGGCCGAGCAGCACCCATAGGCTGACCATCAGCCACGTCTCCACGGCGCTCCGTGGTGTGAGGCCGAACAGCTGGCAGGCGCCGAGCGCGAACAGGTGGCTCACGTAGGCGAGCAGCGCGTGGCGCCCGAGCGCTCCTAGGATTGGCACCTGGCGCGTGGCGGCTCCTGGGGCGCTGCGGCTCAGCGGGTCGATGAAGCGGCAGAGCAGCCAGCTCGCGATCATCACCGGTGTGAGCCCGAGCACGCCGGCCACGCTGTGGTTCCAGAAGTGGATTCTCGTCAGCTGGGTGGGCGGCCCCTCCAGTAGCCAGTGGAGCACCCCGAGTGAGCCGTGATCCAGGTAGCGGCCTTCGAGCGTCGTGGTGAACGGCGCGCCGCCGAGCAGGATGCGGAGCGCGCACAGCGCGGCGCCGCCCAGCGCGAGCGCCAAGAGGTAAGCCGCGCGTCGTGACGACGTGTGCTGTGCTGAGGCGCCTTCAAGCTCAGAGTCCCGCGCTGGGGTGCCCAGCGATGGATCACTCGATGAAGTGTGCTGCGCTGAAGCGTCCTGAGCTGGGGTGCCCAGCGATGGGTCATGCGAAGCAGCGCGTTGCGATGCCGTGTGCTGCATCGAGGTGTCTTCAAGCTCAGTGTGCTGCGTTGGGGTGCCCAGCGATGGATCATGTGAAGCAGCGTGTTGCGCCGAAGCGCTCGGGCCGAGCGCGCACAGCGCGCCCAAGGTGCTCATGAACACGAGTGGGATTGCGCCGCCTGGTCCAGCGTCGAGGCCACTCACGCCGCGACCCCACGCCTCGAGCAACACGCCACCGCCGAGCGTCAGCGCCCCGATCGCCGCGAGCCACCGCCGCGGCGCGCGGCTCCCGAGCGCCACGCTCACCACCACGATGCTCACTGCGATCACCGACAGGATTCCAGACGAAGTGATCGCGTCCGGCCACTGCCAACCAAACTGAAGCAAGAACAGCCCCACGCTGAGGAGGTACAGCCACCCCGCGCGGCGCAGCGCTCGCCAGCGAGGGTCCGTGCCGCTGACCCTCGCCGCGCGGCGCGCCAGCACCAAGCTGAAGCCCACCAAGAAGACGAAGGACGCAGCGATGTATGGCTCGGCGCGCATCAGCCACACGAGCGCGGTGTCCAGCGCGCGCGGGGCGCCGCTCATGTCCGCGCTGGGTGGCGCCGCGATGCGCTTCGTGTGCACCGCGAACATCAGCACCACCACCACGCCGCGGTAGAGATCGATCCCCGGTTCCGCGCGGAGACGGCCCGCCGGCTTCACGGTGTGGTCGCGCCCATTGTCTAGGCGGCAGCATGCGGCGCATGGGCGCTCACATCAATAGACGTCGCCTCTCCAGGCGCCGCAGAGCGCGCGGCCTGCGCCATCTCATCGCGGTGCGAGCTCGAGCGGTGACGGGCGCACCGTCATCCAGGGCCTGGCTGGCGCGAGCAGGTGTGCGGCGTGGGTCCCCAACCCCCCAAAAAAAACGCGGAGCACGCGCCACCGACTCGGGCGGTGTGCCCACCCCATCCCAAGTACCGGCCAAACTGGGCGCTTCGTGGACCCTGCGTACCGCGCTGCGATCCGGTTGCAGCCCGCGCCGCGCGGCGGGTAGTGTCCGCCGCATGCGTCGCCTCCGTAACCCAGCGCTTGCTCTGAGCCTCGTCGTGGCCGCTTGCGCGCCTGCTGCCGAACCACCGCCCAAGGATCCTCCGATGAACGTCACGCCCCCGCCCGAGCCCGTAGCTGAAGTCCCGACGGAGGCCATCGACCCCGTCGCGGAGGGGATGACCACGAAGGGCGTGATGGAGCTGTGCGATCGTCACCTGGGGCGCGCGCGGCTCTTGCTCGCGGAGGTGAAGGGGCTGAGCGCCGACACCCAGCTCGCCTGGGAGAACACGCTGGCCAAGGTGGATCGCATCGCCTTCGAGCTCAGCGTGGGCGCCGGCTTCCCCGAGCTGATGAACCTGGGGCACCCCGATAAGGACGTGCGTGAGGCCGCCAAGGGCTGTCGCCCCAAGGTGGATGAGTTTTACACGGACCTGATGTTGGATGCGGAGTTCGCGCGCGTGATTCAACGCTACGCGGACAGCAAGCCGAGCCTGACGGGCACGCGCCAGCGCCTCTTGGATGAGCTGCTCCGCGACTTCAAGCGCAATGGGCTCTTCCTCTCCAAGGAGGACCAAACGCGCTTGCGGGAGCTGAATGAGCAGCTGACCCAGCTGGGGCAAGACTTCACCACCAACTTGAGCGAGGCGCGCGGCACCATCCGCGTGAAGCCAGAGCAGCTGAAGGGCTTGCCGGAGAGCTTCATCGACTCACACAAGCCGGGTGCGGACGGCCTAGTGGAGCTCACGACGGATTACCCGGACTACTTCCCAGTGGTCAGTTACGCTGAGGATAGGAGCGTGGCGGCGGCGCTGACCCGGGAGTTCGACAGCCGAGCTGCCAAAGAGAACGTCCCGATCCTGGAGAAGGTGCTCACCCTGCGTGAGCAGAAGGCCAAGCTCCTCGGTTATGACACTTGGGCTGACTATTCGGTCGAGCCGCGCATGGCGAAGAGCGCCGCGCGGGTGCGCGCCTTCTTGAAGCAAGCGGCGGACTTGGTCGCGGTGCCTGGTAAGGCGGAGTACGCCGAGCTTCAGCAAGAGTGGCTGAAGAGCGGCGCGAACCGCTACGCGCCCCCCGGGCAGAAGGCTATTCCCAACCACGACAGGCTGTACCTCGTGGGTCGCGTCGCCAAGCGGAAGTTCGGCTTCGATAGTAAGGAGCTGAGTGAGTATTTCGAGGTGGGGGCGGTGAGTAAAGGGCTCTTCACCATCTTGGAGCAGCTCTATGGCATCCAGCTCATGGAGCGCACGCCGGAGCCAGGCTCGGTGTGGCATGAGGACGTGCGGGTGCTGGAGGTGATGGATGGCGGCAAGAAGCTCGCGCGCATCTACCTCGACCTCTACCCCCGTGAGGGCAAGTACAAGCACGCCGCGATGTTCGAGATCCGGAGTGGGCGGCGGCTGCCCGACGGCAGCTACGTGACGCCCATCTCGGCCTTGGTGTGCAACTTCCCCAAGAGCGAGCCCGGTCAGCCGGGGCTGATGACTCACGATCACGTGGCCACCTTCTTCCACGAGTTCGGTCACGCGCTGCACCACGCCCTCACCACGCAAGAGCTCGCCACCTACGCCGGCACCAACACCGCGCGCGACTTCGTGGAGGCGCCCTCGCAGATGCTCGAGGAGTGGGCTTTCCGCAGGGAAACGCTCGATCTGTTCGCGCGCCACCACAAGACGGGCGAGCCGATCCCCGACGCGCTGTTCCAGGCGATGACCAAGAGCCGCACCTTCGGCCAGGCGCTGCACACGCAGCGGCAGATCTCGCTGGCGACGCTCGACTTCGAGTACCATTCGCGGAAGACGCCGGTGAACACGGACGCCGTGTTCCAAGAGGTGATGCAGAAGACGCAGAGCTTCAGCTACCTGCCGAACACCCACTTCCAAGCCACCTTCGGTCACCTGATGGGCTATGACGCGGCCTATTACGGCTACCAATGGGCGCTCGCCATCGCGCGCGACGTCCTCACCCGCTTCCAAAAAGAGGGCTTCATGAACCAGAGCACGGCGCGCGACTGGCGCCGCCTGGTGCTGAGCCAAGGCGCGGGCGCGGACGAGAACCAACTGGTGAAGGACTTCCTCGGTCGCGAGCCCAACCTCGACGCCTACGCCGCGTTCCTGGCTGGAAAGTAAATCCCATCAAGGGGGGCAGGGGGTTCGACTCCCTCCTGGTGCACGAAGTCGGCTTCTGAAGACGCGGTTCAGGTGCCGAGCGTCGCGGTGGTCACGGTCCTCGTCCTAGTGAGCGTTCCATGCGGCTCCGAACAGCGTCGAGTGGTGTCCGGAGGCATCGAAGAGCCGGTGCGCCCCCACTCGGCGTATCCCGAGCCGCCGCGAGCCCACCGTGGCGGTGGCGGGTGCGCGTGCTGAGGGTGCTACGCGTCGGCAAAAAGTCAGTTATTCAGACTGAACGCTAGAGCTGCCTGAGCTGGTGCGCGGCGGTGAGGTGCCGCGCTGCCAGCGCGCGCAGGAACAGGAGTGAGCTCACGGTGACGCTGAGGACCAGCGCGGCGAGGATGACGAGCTGATACTTCACGGCGATCAGCGGTGACACGCCGCTCAAGATCTGCCCGGTCATCATCCCGGGTAGCTGCACCACGCCCGCCACCGTCAGGCTGTTCAGCGTGGGGATCATCGCGGCGCGGAGGCTGCGCGCGACGAGCGGGTGCAGCGCCTCGTGCCCGCTGTAGCCGAGGCAGAGCCGCGCCTCGATCTCCCCGCGCTTGGCCTCGATTTCCTCTGTCAGCCGCTCGGAGGCGAGGGACACGCCGCTCATCGCGTTGCCGAGCAGCATGCCGCCGATCGGGATCCAATGCTGCGGGGAGTACCACGGGGTGACGCCGAGCACGGCTTGGGTGGTGAGGAGCAGGCTGAGCCCGGTGCCGACGCCCATCGTCAGGGTGGCTACCATGGAGACGCCTGGCAGCTGGCGCCCCGCGCGTGAGGTCGCGGTGCGGCCGGCCACGGCGAGCATCACCAGTAAGGTGGTGAACACGAGCTCCGGCCGGGTCAGCGCGAACAGCGCCGTGAGCACGTAGCCCACGGCGGTGAGCTGGAGCGCGCCGCGCAGGCTGGCGATGAGCAGCGGCCGCTCGAAGCCGAGCCGGAGCCAGCGCGAGAGCACGAGCATCAGCAAGATGAGCAGGGCGAGCAGCGAGAGCCGCGACCAGGGGATGTCGAGGCTCGCCGCCACTTGGGCGCTCTCGGTCACGGCGCCTCCTCGTGGAAAAAGGCGCGCTGCGCTTCGGCGTCGAGCGGCGTCAGGCGCCCGTCCGCCAAGAGCGCCACGCGGCCCGCGAGCAGTCGCGCCACGCGCTCGGAGTGCGTGATGACGAGCGCGGCGCCTCCGCGCGCCACGCGCTCGCGGATCAGCGCGGTCAGCTGCTGTTCGTGCGCGGGATCGAGGGCGCTGGTCGGCTCATCGAGCAGGAGCACGCGCGGCTCCATCAGCAGCGCGCGCACCAGGCACAGGCGTTGACGCTCACCACCCGAGAGGCGGCTCGCGTCTCGATCGAGTCGCTCGGGCGCGAGCCCCACCGCCTCGAGCTGCGCCACCAGCTGGGCCTCGCTGGGCGCGATGATTCCGCGCGGAACCATCGTCAGGTTGTCCCGCAGCGTGCCGGGGAACACGACGGGCGCTTGCGCCACGTACGCCACCTGGCGCCGCAGCGCGCGTGGGTCGTGGCTCGTGAGCGGCGCTCCATCGAAGAACAGCGCGCCCTCGTCCGGCTCCTCGAGGCGCGCGAACAGCCGGAGCAGGCTCGTCTTCCCGGCGCCCGAGCGGCCCAAGAGCACCACCAGCTCTCCCTCGGCGAGCTCCAAGTCGACGCCCGCGAGCACCACGCGATCGCCGTAGCGACGCGTGACCTGAGCGGCGCGGAGGAGCACGGGCGGCACCCCCGCTCTGGTGCGCGCCGCGCGCCTCGGCGTCAAGCGGCGCAGCGCCGACGAGCGGGGGGCGCATCGGCTCGAGGCCGCGCTGCTCTGTTTGGAGGCTTCGCTGGGCGTGTGCTACGCGGCGGCGATGGAGGGCCGGCGGATCGCGGTTGGAGCCTTGGTGCTCGCGCTGGGTGTCGCGGCGCCGTTCGCGGTGGGGGCGCTGCTGCGAGAGACGCCGCAGGGTGAAGAGGCAGTTAAACTGCCCTCTGAGGTGCCCAGCGCCGCGCCGGCGAACGACGCAGGGGCGGATGGCTCTGCGAGTCCAAATGGCAGCTCAGATGATGGTCAGCTAAACGAAGTAGGCGACCCACTGGATGACACCGTCCATGGCACCCTCGAGGCGCAGCGCGAGCAGCTGTTCACGCGCATGGCGCGCTATTACAGCCAGGAGCAGATGCAGGCGGTGCGCGCGGTGTTCGACGCCTCCAAGATGATGGGGCAGGGCAACCCGGAGCCGACCGAGCACCCGATGACTCGCTCGGAGTGCGCCGAGCGCCGCGCGAAGCACCCGGAGGTGCGCGCGCCGGACCCACGCTGCGGGGCGCCGTTCATGGTGCCGGTGTACGCGCGGGAGCCGCTCACCGTCGATCGCTACGCGGACGGTGGCGCGCTGCCGGAGGCGGGCCTCGCGCCGCTGCCGACCGACGCAGAGTCAGCCAAGCTGTGCATCGATCAGTACGAGTTCCCCGGGCTGCCCTGCGAGTACCCCGTTGTCTACGTGCGAGCCAATGAGGCGGCGGCGCTGTGTGGAGCCGTGGGGAAACGCCTGTGCGACGCCCATGAGTGGGAGGGCGCCTGCGCTGGCAGCTTGCGGCCCATCGAGGTGGAGTACGCGTTCGGTGACCGGCGCATGCTGATGCAGTGGTTCGCGAATCGTCAGGTGCCTAAACTTTGGGCTTACGGAGCGGAGAAAGATCACGCGCGCTGCGCGACGCACAGCGCCAAGAACAAGCGCTGCGTCTCGGGGAGCTGGCGCGAGTGTGGCAGCAACACCTACCCAGCGGGCGCCTTCCCGGAGTGCGTGAGCGCGTTCGGCGTGTACGACCAACACGGCAACGCCGCGGAGCACATGAACCTGCCGCTCACCCCCGATCAGCTGATGAGCCGCGGCGGCTCGGGCGAGACCGAGATGAAGGGCAGCTGGTTCATCTTCAACAGCTACGAGGCGCACCCGGATGATTGCCGCTACCGCGCCCCCGCCTGGCACGTAACAAACGTCACCGCGGAGGACAGCCATCGCAATTTCCACCTCGGTTTCCGTTGCTGCAAGAGTTTATAGGGTGATGGCGCGCATTTGCTGCGTGGCGAGGGGAGAGCCTTGCTATTGTCAGCGGTCATGGCTCAAGGCGGCGAAGGCCGGCGACGCGCGGTGAGCGCTCGCCAAGGGAAGCGTCCGGTGGGGTTCAAGGCGCTTCAAGCGGAGCTCGTGACGCGCTGGCGCGGCGATGACGCGTTTCGCCCCGGCACGCGCGACATCGTGGTGGTGCCTTCGCTCAGCCTGAACAGCTTCCACCTGCAGTCGGTGAAGGGGGTGATCCACTACGAGGAGCGGATGCTCTTCACCTTGGGGCTGCTTCGTCACCCTGACGTACGGCTGGTGTACGTGACCTCGCAACCGCTGCACCCCGCGGTGGTGGATTACCACCTGGCGCTGGTGGGCGGCGTGGCGTCCGCTCACGCGCGCTCGCGCCTCACCCTGCTCTCCACCTACGATAGCGCGCCGGAGTCGCTGTCACGCAAGGTGCTCGCGCGGCCGCGCCTCATCGAGCGCATCCGTCAGGTGATCCACCCAGAGCGCGCCCACCTCACCTCGTTCGCGGTGTCCGAAGCGGAGCGCGCGCTCGCCGAGGCGCTGCAGATCCCGCTCTACGGTGTGGATCCGGATCTGCTTTGGCTCGGCACCAAGAGCGGCTCTCGGGAGATATTCCGCGCCGCTGGGATCTCACTGCCGCCCGGCAGTGAGCGCCTCCGTTCGCAGACCGAGGTGGCAGAGGCCGTGGCGGCGCTGTGGGAGGAGCACCCGCGGACACGCAAGGTAATGGTCAAATTGGATGACGGCTTCAGCGGTGACGGGAACGCGACGCTGTGCCTCCAGGAGCTGCGCCACGTGCGGCCGCGGCGTGGCGGCGCGACGCACCGCGAGCGCGCGCAGGCCATCAGTGAGGCGCTGGAGCGGCTCACCTTCGTCTCCGCCAACGAGACCTGGCCGCGCTTCCTCGCGACGCTCGAGCGCACGGGCGGCGTGGTGGAGTCCTACGTGGAAGGTGAGCGTAAAGAGAGCCCCAGCGTTCAGCTTCGGATCGATCCGCTCGGTCGCCTCGCGGTGATGAGCACCCATGACCAGCAGCTCGCGGTGGACGGTCAGACTTACCTCGGGTGTCGCTTCCCCGCGAACGAGGCTTACCGCGCGTCCATCCAGCGGGACGCGCTCAAGGTGGGCGCGGTGCTGCGAGAGCACGGGGTGGTGGGGCGCGTGGCGGTGGATTTCGTGACGGTGGAGCAGCGGCCCGGCAAGTGGCGCCACTACGCCATCGAGATCAACCTGCGCATGACGGGCACCACCCACCCGTTCATGCTCTTGAAGCTCGCGGGGGGTGGGCGCTACGACGCACGGAGCGGCCTCTTCATCGCGCGCGATGGCGCCCCCCGCTACTACGTTTCCACGGACAATCTCATGGCGCCGAGCTACCAGGGCCTGCTCCCGCCGGACCTGCTCGACATCGCCGCGCGGCACCGGCTGCACTTCGACCCGGCGCTGACCACTGGGAGCCTCTTCCACCTGCTCGGGGCGACGTCCCAGTTTGGGAAGTTGGGGATGACCTCGGTCGGGCGGACGGCGGAGGAGGCGCTCAGCGGCGCCGAGGCAGTGCGCGCCGCGCTCGACGCCGAGCAACGTTGACGGTGGCGCGCGGCTGTCACGAGCGTGCTACACAGCACGCCACCTTGACTCGCGCTTTCGTCCCCCACCCCCACATCCCCGAGGCGTGGGTCCTCTCGGCGAGCGGTGAGCTGGAGCCTCCCGTCACCGTCGTGCTCACGGCGCTCCACGGAAACGAGCGCTGCGGCCTCCACGCGATCCGTCGCTCGATGGAGCGGCCAGAGCAGCTCGCGGCGCGTCAGCTGAGCGGCAGCGTGGTCTTGGTGCATGGCAACCCGCGCGCGACCGAGCAGGGCCGTCGCTACACGGAGGGCGGCACCGACATCAACCGGCTTTTTTCATATGAGTACGTGGAGCGCCTCACGCCCGAGGCGTGGGTGTACGAGCACCACCGCGCGCTCGCGCTGCGCCCGCTCATCACCGGCGCGGACGCCTTGCTCGACATCCACTCCGCCAGCCAGCCCACGCCGCCCTTCGCCATCTGCGATGGTAGTCCTCAGGCGGTCGAGCTCGCCGCGCAGACGGGCTTCAAGGTGACGCACGGCTGGGATGGCCCCGGCATGCTGATGGATCAGGTGAGCATCGGTTCCCTGGTAGCGCAGGGGAAGCCGGCGCTCTCCGTGGAGTGCGGCCAGCACGAGGCGGCGTCCACGCTCGAGGCGGCGGAGCAGGTGCTCGAGCGCTTCTTGGTGGCGGTCGGCGCCATCTCGGGCGCGCCGCTTCAGCCGAGCGCCGAGGTGTTTCGGCTGTTCGCGCGAGTAGTCAAGCCAACTCACGATTTCGAGTTGGCGCGCGACTTCGAGAGCTTCGCGCGGCTCGGCCCCGGGGAGGTCTTGGGCTCGTCACCGGGGCTCAGCTTGAGTGTCGCGCGTGAGGCCTTCTTGGTGCTCCCCACGCCGAGCGCCGAGCGCGGCGAGGACATCGTGTACCTCGCCGAGCGTGGCTGAGGCGCTCGGCGCTGCCTTGGTCGTCCGCGGCGGAGAGCATCATCATCCCTCGCCTGGGTTTGGGGGTTTGGCGTGTCCTCGAGCGATGGGCGCGCCGCGCGGCGCTCGAGAGCGGCTAACACCAACGGCTTCCCGCAGCTACTCAGCGCGGCTATGACGGGGGCATGGCAGCCGCGGCACCGAGCAACGTCCACCTCATCGATCACCCGCTGATCCTGCACAAGCTCACCGTCATGCGGCGGCGCGAGACGACCACTCGCGAGTTCCGTCAGCTGCTGCGCGAGCTCAGCATGCTGATGGCCTACGAGGTGACGCGCGACATGGCGATCACCCTCGAGACCATCGAGACGCCGATCGCGGCGATGCAGGCGCCGGTGATCGACGGTAAGAAGCTGGTGTTCATCTCGGTGCTCAGGGCAGGCACCGGCATGCTCGACGGCATGCTGGAGACGGTGCCCGCGGCGCGGGTGGGGCACATCGGGCTCTATCGTGACCCGGAGACGCTGCAGCCCGTCGAATACTACTTCAAAATCCCCAAGGAAATGGCCGACCGCGACGTGGTGGTGGTGGACCCGATGCTCGCCACCGGTAACTCCGCCGCTGCGGCCGTGCAGCGCATCAAGGAGGCGGGGCCGCGCTCGATCAAGTTCGTGTGCCTGCTGGCGGCGCCGGAGGGCATCGCCACCTTCGGCGCGGCGCACCCAGATGTCCCCATCTACACGCCGGCGATCGACGAGCGCCTCAACGACCACGGCTACATCGTCCCCGGGCTTGGGGACGCGGGTGACCGCATGTACGGCACGCGCTGAGCGCTGCGCGCGCGCAATGCCATGCGGAAATGCGCTGCATCGCAGCGCGAGCACCCGTAGGCGCCGCTCGCTGCGTCCCCTCACATCGCCGCTCTAAAAGGCGCCGCTCCAGCCCAGGCTGACGCTGCTCGTCAGCGGGTCGGCGTGGAACAGGGGGCGCCCGGCGCCTGCTGTCTCCGCAGGCTCCGAGGTGCTCTCCGGCCAGAGGAGGTACGTCAGCACCGTCGCCACGCCAAACCCAATCCCCACCCCGAACAAGATCTTGGCGGTGCGGTCCTTCACGACCCAGTCGTCTTGCAGGACGCGCAGCTCGCGGCAGGCGCCGGTTTGGCTGTTGCTGCAGCCGCTCTCGGGTAGGCGCGGCCCGAGGGCCTCGATCTCGTCTCCGACGGAGCCGCGGCCGACGAGCATCGCGACGCCGCCCGCGATGGTGCCGACCGTGATGACGGCGCCGGTCAAGATGAGGGCGTTGCGCAGCATCATGGGATCCCCATGGTCAGCTGACGTGTCTGGTGCAGGCGCCGCGGGGGGCGGGCCGTCGTTCGTCGGGAGCGCGACGAGGGTGGCGCGCAGCACTTGAGGGGTGCCCGTGGCGACGCTCACGCTGCGCCGCAGCGTGGTGAAGCCGGGCGCTGAGATCTCCACCTGGTGCTCACCGGGCGCGATGAAGAGCCGCTTCGCCGTCGCCGCGTGATGCGTCGCTTCGCCGCCTACGCGCACCTGAGCGCCCACCGGGGTGAGCTCTAGGTTCACCACCCCGACCTGCTCGAGCACCTCCTTCAGTAGCGCTTCGTAGCGCCCTCGCGCCTCGCGCTCGCGTTCGTTCGGCGTGGTGGTGAAGTGCTCGAGGCAGTAGGAGAGGTAGTGCGCCGCTTGCGGGTAGCGCTCGAGCTGCGCCTCCCCGCGCCCCGCCTTGCACGCGGCGGTGAAGCTCGGCGCCGCCTCGAACGCCTGACGGTAGCGCGCCGTGCCCTCCTCGAAGTCCGAGCTCCGCATCAGCTCGTCGCCCTCGGCGATCAGCTCGTCTGCTCGACTGCCTGTCGACTCCGCGGCGACCGCTGGCGCGAAGAGCAGCAGGGCCACCAGCAGCCCTCGTTGAATGGAAGTGCGGAGGCGAGAGGAGGAAGTGGGGTGCGCCGCTTGGAACATCGCGCGCGCACGTTAACACATCCGCGTGCGTGAGCGGACAAGTGGTGCGGTGTGCTCACCGAACAGGCGGCGTTCGAGCCCGGAAGCCGGAGCGCTTGGGCGGATCCTGCGAAGATCTTGGCTAGTCTCGGGTCAGGCTCTGGATCGCCTTCACGCGTTTGCCCAAGAGGCCTGCCAGTCGGAAGAGCGCGCTCAGGCGCCCTTGGCTGCGCTCCACCAGCGCCAGGCTCATGGCCTGGAGGTCGTCGTTCGCGGGGAACCAGAAAGGATCCGGCTTGCTGGAGCGATCCACCAGCACCGTCCGGGGGCGCACGAAGCCGTGATAGGCGTGGCGACTGGCGGCGACGCCGGTGCCAGTCTCCTTGGTGCCGGTCCACGGCGTTTCCGGGAGGATACCCGTGAAGGCGTGGTTGTTCACCAGCGCCACCCCGACCTCCAGCTGTCGCGCGAGGGCCTCACCGCGCGCGTAGTCCCGCGTCCACACCGAGCCGTTCAAGCCATAGCGGCAATCATTCGCTAGGCTGACGGCCTCCTTCGCGTCCTTCACGCGCACGACGGCCACCACCGGGCCGAAGGTCTCCTCCGTCACCACCAGCATCTCGTGGTTGCAGTGGTCGAGCACCGTGGGGCGATAGCCGTAGCCACTGCCGGTGCGCTCACCGCCGGTGACGAGCTCCGCGCCGCGCTCCAGGGCGTCTTTCACGTGGCGCTCCACCAGATCGAGCTGCGCGGCGTTCTGGAGCGGCCCCAGCTCCGTCGGGCCATCCCCGGGCGCCACCCGGAGCCGGCTCACCACCTTGCCCAGGCGCTCGACGAAGGCGTCCGCGATGGCCTCCTCCACGTACACCCGCTCGATGCCGGCGCAGTTCTGCCCGGCGTTGTGCATCGACCACTGCGCGATCCCCAAGGCGGTGCGCTCGAGATCGCAGTCCGCCAGCACTAGGGCGGCATCCTTACCGCCTAGCTCCAAGCTCGCTGGGATCAAGCGCTCCGCCGCCAGCTTGGCGACGCGGCGCCCCGTGGGCACCGAGCCGGTGAACACCACGCTGTCCACGCCCTCTTCGATCAGCGCCTGACCCACCTCACCGCCGCCTTGCACCAAGGTGACGAGCCCTTCGGGGAGCGCCTGGGCGAGCTTCTCATGCAGCCAAGCGCCCGAGCGCGGCGTGTGCTCGGAGGGCTTCATCACCACCGCGTTGCCCGCGAGCAGCGCGGGCCAGAGCGATTTGTAGAAGTTCGAGACGGGATAATTCCACGGGGCAATGATCCCGATCACGCCGCGGGGCACTTGCTCCACCACCACGCGCTTGCCGGGGAAATCCAAGGGAGAGAGCTTGATGCGCTCCGGGCGCAGCGCCGCCCGCCCCGCGCGGATCGCCCCCTTCACGTAGTCCAGCGTGCTCGCGAGCTCGCTCATGCGGCACTCGGTGGGGCCACGACCGGTCTCGTCGCTCATCACCTCGCAGCCTGCCATTTGGTCAGCTAGGATGACGCGACCCGCTTCGAGCAGCGTCTTCGCCCGGGCGTCGATGGAGAGCCGGGCCCAGTCTCGCTGCGCGTGGCGCCCTGCTTCGATGGCTTCGCGCACTGCCTCGCGGCTGGCTTGGGGGACGGGGGTTTGGCGGCTGCCGTCCGACGGTCGGATGGTACCGGGAGGGGGATGACTCATGAGACTGCGGGAGGCTAGACCGCGCGGCGGTGAGGGGCACCTCGGAAGCGCTGGGCGCGGTGAAGTGCACGGCTCCAGGCGCCGCTAGGAAATGTGAGGTGCGGGCGGTGTTGAGCGCGCGACCAGGCTGCCCAGCGGGTGATGAACGCTGCGCCGGGAGGGTGGCGCTGGGGAGGCGCGGAGAGCGTGCGTGCGGGAGCGCTGGAGAGGCGTTCAGTGCCAAAGCGAGCAGTCCGACTGCGCTAGAAACGCGGCTGCGCGTGGCGGCGCTGGTATCCTGGCAGGATGTCGACGCTCCGCCGTGCTCACCGATCCCCGCTCTTGTGGTCGCTCGCCCTCGCCACCTTCTGGGCCAGCGGGTGTGGCTCGCGGACACCGCTCGGCGGCGACGTGGGCGGGGCAGCGGGCTCGGGCGGTTCCGCGGGGATACAAGGTGGCTCGGCGGGCATCGCAGGCAGTGGAGCTGACGGTGGCACCGCGGGCACCTGGGGCGGCGGCGGGTTCGGCGCTGATGGTGGCTCGAGCGGGTTTGGTGGCTTCGGCGCGGACGGTGGCACGGGCGCCTTCGGCGGCTTCGGAGCCGATGGTGGCACAGGGGCCTTTGGCGGCTTTGGGGCGGACGGTGGTACGGGGGCCTTTGGCGGCTTCGGCGCCGATGGTGGTACGGGCGCCTTTGGTGGCTTTGGCGCTGATGGTGGCAGCGCAGGCTTCGGCGGCAGCGCAGGCTTCGGCGGCAGCGCGGGCTTCGGCGGCAGCGCAGGCTTCGGTGGCACAGGTGGTTGGCCAGGGCGCTGCTGCGAGGAGGGGCCGGGGCCAGGCTGTGAGGATGGTCAGATCACCAGCTGCGTTTGTTGGTTCGACAGCTACTGCTGCGATGTGAGGTGGGACTCACGTTGCGCGGCCGAGGTGGAGCAGTTTGGCTGCGGCACCTGCAGCGGCACGGGCGGTGCTGGAGGTTTCGGCGGTAGCGCAGGCTTTGGTGGTAGCGCGGGCTTCGGCGGTAGCGCTGGCTTTGGTGGGAGTGCGGGCTTCGGCGGTAGCGCGGGCTTCGGGGGGAGTGCCGGGTTTGGTGGTAGCGCAGGCTTCGGTGGCAGCGGGGGTGGGACGGGCGCTTGTTGTGAGTGGGGCCCGCAGCCTGGGTGCGAGGATCCACGAGTGACGGAGTGTGTTTGCGCGTGGGATCCGTTCTGCTGCGACGTGCAGTGGGATGAGCTGTGCGCGCAGGGCGTGGAGCAGTACGGGTGCGGGAGGTGCGGTGGCACCGGAGGCGCTGGCGGTGCCGGAGGCGCTGGTGGTAGCGCGGGGTTTGGCGGTAGCGGCGGGTTTGGTGCCACGGGCGGCAGCGGCGGGTTCGGTGCGACCGGCGGCAGCGGCGGGTTCGGTGGTAGCGCGGGCTTTGGTGGTAGCGCCGGGTCCGGCGGCAGCGGTGGTACGGGTGGCGTACAAGCGTGCCTCGACATGGTCGACACGGATTGTGGTGTGTGCGCTTGCACCAGCTGCTTCCCTCAGCTGGACAGCTGCTGGGGTGACTGGGGTTGCATCGACATCATCGAGTGCATCAACCGCACGAACTGCAGCGGCTGGGGTTGCTACCAAGTGGCGACCTGCCGCGGCGTCATCGATACGTACGGCGGCCTGTTCGGCCCCTCGATGAACCGCCTGGTGCAGCTCCAGAACTGCCTCTCGAGCAGTAACTGCCCCTGCCAATGACGTGAGTCGACGAACGCCTGACGGGCGCTGGGCGCGAGCTGGTCCAGTGCCCTGACGGGCTCTGGGTGCCGTACGAGCGCGGTGCCGTCTAACCCAATCCAAGCGAGCCGCTCCGAGGGAGCCAGGCAGGCGCTTGTTAGGGCAGGCGTGATGAGGCAGGATGAGGTGGCGTGTCGGGCACCACCTCCCCATCGTCGGCTAGGACGCGCAGGCGTCGGGCCGTGGCTGCGGGCAGCGCGTCGGGGATCGCGCGGCGGTGGGTCACTTGGTTCGGGTGGCTGACGCTCTGCGTGCTCGTGCTCGCGACGCCGCACTCACAGCTCTTCGCGAGGAGCGTGGCGCTCATGGCGAGCACGCAGGAGCCCTGCGATTGCGGGGATGACGACCGTGAGGGGAGCGCGCAGGCGGAGGACGACTGCGCGGACGGGAGCTGCGTGTACGACGCGCCCGCGGATGATTGCGCGGACGGGAGCTGCGTGTACGAGGCGCGCGCGGATGATTGCGCGGACGGGAGCTGCGTGTACGAGGCGCGCGCAGAGGGTGACTGCGCGAGCGATGACTGCGCGGACGACGCGCAGGCAGATTGCACGGGTGATGGCTGTGAAGGCAGCGCGCTGGCGAGCTCAGCGGACGAGGGCTGCGTTGATGACTGCGGCGACGAGGGCTGTGGGGAAGAGGGTAAGGGCTGCTGTTCAGGGCCCTGCCAGAACTGCGTCTGTTGTTCCCACCCGACGGCGGTCGCCGTGACACCGTGGGTCGTTCCGATTCGGTGGACGTTGATCGAGTTGCCGGAGCTCCTCCCCGAGGATCGCGCGTCGGCGGGGTACGCGTCGCCGCCGTTCAGACCTCCGATGAGCTGAAGGCGCGCGCTCGCGCGGCCTCGGGCGGGTGCTCCACGCGCGGATCGGCGCGCGTGGGCGCTCGGCTTGGCGGTGGTGCGGCCGGTGGGTCGCCCTGCGCGCGCGCCTTCGATTTGGAGTGATGACGTGGCTCGGGCGCGGTGCGCCCAGTCGCTGAGAGCCACGCGCTCGTCTGTATAACTGACGGATGCGCGATGAAGCGCGACCTCAACCCAGGAGCCGCCAGGCCACCGCGCCAGGTGAGCTCATCTGGAGGCGCCTGGTCGCCCCCACCTCGACGGGCCACGTGCCCAGAAAGACTACCTCATGCGAAACCTCATGACCTACCTCGTGCTGTCGTCCACCATCCTGTTCGTTTCGGCGTGCCAGAAGGAGGCGCCAGAGCAGGCGGCGCCGAGCAGCACGAGCGCCCAGGCGGCGCAGCACGCTCCGGCTGACGCCGTGCCTGGCTCCCACGAAGACTGGTGTGGTGAGCACCAGGTGCCGGAGTCCATGTGCACGCGCTGCAATCCATCGCTCGTCGCTGCGTTCAAGGCGACCGGTGATTGGTGCGAAGCGCACGGCTTGCCGAAGTCACAGTGCCTGACTTGTGATCCGACGCTGAAGATCGAGCGGCCACCGCAGAAGAAGGGGCACTGAGGTGGTCAGGCTCCTGATCTTGGTGGCGCTGCTGCTGGCCGCGCTGCCTGGCTGTCGTGACCTCGAGGAGCCTGAGCCCCCCGCCCGGGCGCCGACGGCGGCCGCTGCGGATGGCGAGATGTGCGAAGAGCACGGCGTGCTGGAGGCTGTTTGCACGAAGTGCAAGCCGGCGCTGGCTGCGGTCTTCAAGGCCAAGGGCGATTGGTGTGAAGAGCACGGGTTCCCGGAGTCCTTCTGCCCCAGCTGTCATCCGGAGCGCGGGGGGCGCCCGGCGGTCGATGTCTCGTCTGCGGGCGATGGGCCAGCGGACGGGACGAAGGTGCGCTTCCAGACTCAGGAGACGGCGCGCTTGGCGGGGCTTCGCTTCGCCAAGGCCGTCGAGCGCCCCACGAGTCGTGAGGTGGTGGCGACGGCGCGCGTCGTCTACGACGGGACGCGCGTCGCCCAGATCAACCCGCGCATGCCGGGCGTGGTGCGCGCGATTCGAGTGGACGTGGGCGCCGAGGTGCGCGCTGGCGCGCCGCTGGCGGTCATCGAGAGCGCGGGCGTCGGCGCCGATCAGGCGCGGCTCCAGTCGGCGCGAACTCGCCTGGACGTCGCGGAGGCTGACTACAAGCGGACCGAAGCGCTCAGGAAGGACGGCGTGTCGTCGGAGCGCGATCTCCTCGCCGCTCGCCGTGAGCGCGAGGACGCGCGCGCGGAGGTGCGGTCAGCGCGCGCCGCTTTGGGGATGGTGGGCGCCGCCCCCCAAGGCAGCGCGCGTTACACCCTGACGTCCCCGATCGCAGGCGTGGTCACCCAGAGGAACACGAGCATCGGCCGGCTCGTCGACGCTGAGGATCTCGTCTTCGAGGTCGTGGATCCGTCGACCATGTGGGTCGACATCGACGTCCCTGAGGCAGACCTCTCGCTCGTTTCCGTGGGGCAACAGGTGTCCCTGACGCTCGATGGCCTGAAGGGGCGCGAGTTCACGAGCACGATCTCTTATGTCGCGCTCGCGGTGGACCTCCGCACGCGGACCGCGGTCGCTCGCGCTCCGCTCGCGAACGACGACGGCGCGCTGCGCGCGAACCTCTTCGGGCGCGGCCGCATCACGGTGACGGATCCGAGCGTCGCGGTGCTGGTCCCGCGCGCGGCGGTGCAGCGCGCCCGCGGCGTGCACCTCGTCTTCGTGCGCATGTCCGAGGACAGCTTCGAGGCGCGCCGCGTCTCGCTGGGGCCCGCGGAGGGTGAGCTCGTGAGCGTCTCGGGCAGGGTGAAGGCGGGCGACGACGTGGTGACCGAGGGGAGCTTCTTGCTCAAGACCGAGACGCTCCGCGAGAGCATCGGCGCTGGCTGCTGCGAGGTCGACTGAGATGCTGACGAGGATCTTGGAGTGGTCGCTGCATCACCGCGCGGTGGTGCTGGTCGCGTGGCTCGGCGTCATCGTCGCGGGTGTTTTGTCAGCGGTGCGGATCCCGCTGGACGCCTACCCGGACACGACCCCTGTCCAAGTGCAGGTCAACACCGTCGCGCCATCGCTCGGGCCGCTCGAGATCGAGCGGCAGATCACGACGCCGATCGAGTGGTCGATCTCAGGGTTGCCGTCGCTGGGTGAGGTCCGCTCGGTCTCGAAGTTCGGCTTCTCGCAGGTCGTCGTCACCTTCAAAGAGGGCACGGACATCTACCTCGCGCGGCAGGTCGTCGCCGAGCGCCTGAATGGCGTCGAGCTCCCGCCGGGCATCGAGAGGCCGACGCTGGGCCCCGTCGCGACCGGGCTCGGTGAGGTGTTCCATTACCTGGTGACCGGCTCGGGGCCGTCGCTCGCGAAGGTGCGCGAGGCGCAGGACTGGATCATCAAGCCGCAGCTCCGCTCGGTCTCGGGTGTCGCCGAGGTCAACTCCTGGGGTGGCGACGAGCGCCAGCTTCAGGTGGTGGTCGATCCGACGCAGCTCCAGCGATTCGATCTCTCGCTCAGTGAGCTGGCGGAGGCGGTCGAGCAGAACAACGCGAACGTTGGCGGCGGCACGCTGGATCTCGCGGGGGAGTCGAGCTTGATTCAAGGCGTTGGTCTCGCGACGTCCGCTGACGACGTCGCCGAGATGGTGGTCGCGGCGCGCGATGGTGTGCCGGTGCGCGTCCGTGACGTGGCGCGGGTGGTCGAGGGCCGCGAGATCCGCCGCGGCGCGGTGACGGCGGATGGACGGGGTGAGGCGGTGCTCGGTCTCGGCTTCATGCTGATGGGCGAGAACAGCCGTGACGTGACCCGCGATCTGCGGCTCCAGCTCGGCGAGATCGAGAAGACCCTGCCTGAAGGCGTCCACGTCGAGCCCGTCTACGAGCGCACCACGCTCGTCGATCGCGTGCTCCGGACCGCGCAGATCAACCTGTTCGAGGGCGCCCTGCTCGTCATCGCCGTGCTCCTCGCGTTCTTGGGCAACTTGCGCGCGGGGCTCATCGTCGCCTCGGCGATCCCGCTCTCGATGCTCTTCGCATCGAACCTCATGCTACGCGCTGGGGTAGCCGGGAGCTTGATGAGCCTGGGCGCCATCGACTTCGGGCTCGTCGTCGACAGCTCGGTCGTTCAAGCGGAGAACGTCATCCGTCGCTCTCCTGAGGCGCGAGCTGGCAAGCCTTGGCTCGATGTGGTCAGAGATGCTGTCGTCGAGGTGCGCAAGCCGACTTTATTCGGGGAGCTCATCATCGCGATCGTGTACCTCCCGATCCTGACGCTCGAGGGAGTCGAGGGGAAGCTGTTCCGCCCCATGGCGCTGACGGTCATCTTCGCCCTCGCAGGCTCCATGCTGCTCTCGCTGACGCTCCTCCCGGTTTTGCTCAGCTTCGGCTTGGGGCGCCACGCTGCTCACCGCGAGAACGCCCTGGTGCGTTGGCTCAAGCGACGCTACCGGGCGACGTTGAGCGGCGCGCTCGCGCGCCCGGCGGTGGTGATCGGCACGTCACTGCTCTTGCTCGCCGGCGCGGGTGTACTCGGCAGCCGCTTGGGCTCTGAGTTCGTCCCGCGTCTGTGGGAGGGGTCGGTCGTCATCAACAAGGTGCAGCTCGCGGGCGTCTCGGTCGAAGAGTCTGTCCGCACCAGCACGCAGCTCGAGCGCATGTTGCTCGAGAAGTACCCTGATGAGGTCGAGCGCGTCTGGACGCGCATCGGCACGGCGGAGATCGCCACGGACCCCATGGGGCTCGAGCTCGCCGATCTCTTCATCACGTTGAAGCCGGAGGCGCGCTGGACGCGCGCCCGCACACAGCAAGCTCTGGTGAGGCGGATGTCTGACGAATTCTCGTCTTTCCCGGGGATGCGGCTCATCTACACCCAGCCGATCGAGATGCGCGTAAGCGAGATGATCGCTGGCATCCGCGCTGATGTGGGCGTGCGCCTCTTTGGGGACGATTTAGAGCTGTTGAAGTCCAAGGCGCGCGAGATAGAGACGGTGCTCAAGGGTATCGACGGCGCCGCGGACGTCTTCACCGAGCAGATCACGGGTCAGCCGGTGATCGAGATCGTGGTGGACCGTGCGGCGGTCGCGCGGCACGGGATCCCAGCGCGTGAGGTGCTGGCCAGCGTGCAGTCGCTCGGCACGCGCCAGGTGGGGCTGATGTACGAGGGGGAGCGGCGCTTCCCCATCGCGCTCCGCATCGATGATGCTTATCGCACCAACGAAGAGGCGCTCGGCAAGATGCTGGTCGCAGCGGCGAACGGCGATCGCGTCCCGCTCGGGCAGCTCGCTCATATCCGCACCATCGATGGCCCGTCCACGATTCAACGCGAGTGGGGCAAGCGGCGCATCGTCATACAAGCGAACGTGCGGGGACGTGATCTCGGGAGCTTCGTCGCTGAAGCGCGGACCAAGATCGATCGTGAGGTGGAGCGGCCGTCGGGGTACTTCGTGCGCTACGGCGGACAGTTCGAGCACCTCGAGCGCGCTCGAGCTCGCTTGCTCATCGTCGTGCCCATCGCGCTCGGGCTCATCCTCACGCTGCTGCTCTTCACCTACCGGCGCTGGCAGGACACCGCGCGGGTGTTCGTGGGGATCCCGTTCGCCGCGGTTGGGGGCGTCCTCGCGCTGTGGGCGCGTGGGATGCCATTCACGATCTCCGCCGGCGTGGGGTTCATCGTGCTGAGCGGCGTCTCGGTCCTCGGAGACATGATCCTCGTCTCGACCATTCGCCAACGGCTCGCCGCGGGCGCGCCGCTTCGAGCCGCCATCGAGGACGCCGCGGAGACGCGGCTGCGCCCCGTCCTGATGACGTCGCTCGTCGCCGCCCTCGGCTTCTTGCCGATGGCGCTCAACACCAGCTTCGGCGCAGAGGTGCAGCGGCCGCTCGCCACCGTCGTCGTCGGTGGTCTGTTGTCCTCCACCTTGCTCACGCTGTTCGTCCTCCCGGTGCTCTACGACATCACAGGGCCTCGCGCGGCGTCGGTGGAGGGCACCGCCAAACCCCCCAATCCATCCGGCGAGGCGTTGGCTGAGTGAGGTGAACGGAGCACCCACCGCGGCGAGTCCGAGATGGATCTGTCCTGGGGCCCAGGGCAGAATGCCGCGATGCACGAGCAGCCTTACCGACCCTGTCCCGCTTGCAATGGCCTCGTATTCGACAGCTTACCTGAGGTTGGCTTCGAGACCTACGCGAAGGCCAGTGGCAACCTGTTCGGGGTGGCCATCGAAGGTCGGACTCAGGCGGCGACCACCTGGTGCACCATGATCATCTGCGTGGGCTGCGGGCACACGGATATGTTCATTAGGAATCATGACCAACTGCGCAAGTCGATCCCGAACGCCTTCCGCTTCCGCGCGCGCCCCTGAGGTGCGTGAGCTCGGAGCACTAGGCGTGTATTTATCCGTACGGATAAATACTCTCAGGGTGAGCGCATGAGCTCGGAGCATGAGGGCACCAGGCGCGAGGTTCGCGCAGCGCGACTTCGAGCGCGCCGCGACCGGCTCCTCGCGTCGCCTTCGGCGTAGCGGTCACTCGCTCGTGTCCGCGGAGCCGATGAGCCTGACCAGGTAGCGGTTCAGCAGCTCGAGCTCTCGAGCGAACGCCGCGAGCTTGGACTCGAGCGCGTCGTACATGGCCTCACGCAGGTTGATGAGGCGCTGATCATAGACAGCGCCGCTACCGTACAGGAGCTCGCGTACCCGCACGCGCTCAGAGGGAGGATACGCGTCGGCGATTTGCCGCTCGAAGGTGGCGAGCAGCTCGTCGCGTGGCGAAGGTTTGCCTGGAGCGATGGGCGTGTCGAGCAGCCTGCGCACGAAGGTTGGGTAGAGGCGCGCCTCGTCCTCACCGCTCGCGATGGGCGCGAGCAGGTTGTGTGGGTGGTGATAGGCGATGGTGTGCTGCGTGGGGATCAGCGCGGCGACGCCCAACCCAGCGCTCCCCACGCCGCCCACGGTCGCCACGATGGGTGGCCCGAGTGAGTTGCTATCGGCGATCTCCCAGACACCTCCCACGATGGTGGCGGCCGCCGCGACTCCAATCGACGCGAGGGTGAGCTTGAGCTCGCGGTCGTCCTCCTGGCTTCGAAGGCGCGCGCTCAGGTCCTCGATGACATCGTCAGTGCAATCGACCTCCGTCAACAAGGACTGGAGCTGCGTCTCGAAGGACATGAGCTGCACGAACAGCTTCTGTTGTAGGTCGATACGCCGGGTGTCCGAAGTCTCGCGTCCGTGCTTGATCTCGAGCAGCGCCAAGATGAGCGACTCCAGGCCGGCCGCGCGCGCGGAGCGGCGGGCTTCGGGCGGCATCTCGTCGAGCCGGGGATCGTCGACGGGATCACCCAACTCTTGGTGATAGGGGCTCGCGACCTGCACCGTGTAGCGCAGGCAGTCGCGCCCCCGTTCGCGCAGCCCGCCCGTGGGCAGCGGCGTGTTGGGCGGTGAGGGCGCGCCACAGGCGACGGTGAGCAGGGCCGCGAGTAACGAGCCACCTAGTGCGCTCCAAGGACTACCCGTCCAACCCCCCGATCGAGCAGAGGAGGGGGAGGGGGTTAGACGGCACCGCACCAGGAGCCGCTGTTCGTTCGAGTCCACCTTCAACGCCTCACCACGCCCACGCATGGCGGCCCTCAACGGATCGCGCGCCGAGGTTGTTCCCGCGACCATCGCGTGAGTTGGCGGCATCGCGGTGATCGGGTAGCTTCGTTCGCGATGGCGCGCCGCGTGGCTGAGGTGGTGGACGTGCCCGTGCCGCGGGTGGAGCTGCCATCTGAAGCGGCGTTCGAGCGCGTCTGGCGCGCGCCGGCTCGCCCGGTGATCATCCAGGGCGCGCTCGAGTCGTGGCCCGCCAGGCGAAGCTGGACCCTCGACGCTTTGCGCCGGATGATTGGCGATCTCGAGCTCGACGTCGTGCCGATCGATCCGCGCGGTTACGCGGGCTACTCCGCCGAGGCCGGCGTGCACTACCGGAAGCGGCGCGTGAGCGACGTCATCGATGAGCTCGCAGCCGGTAACTGCTCAGATTACCTGATTTTCCGAGTTCAGCAGGAGGCGCCGCACCTCTTCGAAGACGTTCGCCCGTTGCCCTACGCCGCGAAGGCGAGCTGGCACCAGTCGCGGTTTTGGTTGGCGCCGCCGGGCGCGAACGGCGCGCTCCACTTCGACCTGCCAGACAACCTCTACGCGCAGTTCTTGGGTAAGAAGGAGTGGGTGCTCTTCGAGCCCAAAGACGCCCTGCGCGTGTACCCACACCCGCCGTGGTCCGGAGTGCCCAACTACGCCCGGGTCGATGCCATACAACCTGACCTTCAGCGCTTCCCTCGCCTGAGCGGGCTCACGCGCTACAGAGCGGTGATCGAGCCAGGTGAGCTGCTCTACGTGCCGCGCCTGTGGTGGCACCAGGTGAGGTCGATCGACGTGAGCCTCGCGATGAACTTCTGGTGGGCACAAGGCCCAACCCTCGCCATGGTGCGCGCCGCCGAGGTGCTCGCCAAACTGCGCGGCTTGCGGCTGTGACGGTGCCGCCTGCACGGTTCGACTCCGTCACAGCGCGCTACCGCTCAGGCACAGCGCGCTACCGGGAGCTGCTCGACCCAGTCGCAGCGCGTTGCTGATCGAGTGCGGCGTGTTACCGCTCGGCCGCAGCAGCTACTGCATCAAGCTTCGAAGTGAAGGCTCCGTTGGCTCGACGTGGGATGCGTCATTCGAAGCGAAGTAGCAAGCGATGAAGCTGCGGCGCCCGGCGGTTTGCCTGGGGCGCGCCGCGTGCCAGGTGCACTGCTCGAGGATGACGGCGTCCCCCGCGCGCAGCGAGAGCGCTACTTCCCCAGGCCAGCTCTCCGCCTCGATGCGGTAGGGCGGCGCCGTCGGCTCACCGGCGGCTCGCGGGTACACCAAGAGCTGACCCGAGTCGTCATCGAGATGGTCCAAATACACGAGCATGAGCACGCGCTCCACGCGGGGCTTGTCGGGCCACTTCCCCGCGCGGATCCGCGCCCCTTCATGCTCCCGGTCGATGTGGGTGTGCCAGGTGAAGAAGGGCCGGACCTCGTCGCTGACCACCGCGCCGAGCACCTCGAGCTGCATGGCGTCGCCGAGCGCCGTTCGGATGGGCTCGAGTGACCGCGGCTGCAGCACGAGGGGCGCGAGCTCCGGGGCAGCGGCGTGCACGCGCTGCATAGTGAGCCCAACTGACGTCACCTCGATTGGCCCTGGCACCTCGGGGTGCTCGATGGGGAGCGGTGAGGCGGAGTAGAAGCTAGGGGGCGCGAGCTGGGTCACGACGCGCTCGACGGCAGCGCGCGCGGTGGCGAGGTCACGCTCGCCGAGCAGCGCCGGCACGACGCCATACCCGCGCGCCGCGATGTCGTCGGCGAGGGCTTGGCTGGCCGCTCCAGAGGGTGCTTCGCGCGAGCCGTGCATGGGGCGTCATCATAGCCCGCGGCGCCATTCGAGGCATGATGCGGTCAGTTGGCGCAGACGTGCCATGCGATACTGGAGGCGAAGGCGCCTCACGGCTCGATTGGGCGCGCTTTGGACGCGATCATCACTTGGGGTGCCCGGCGAGGCCTGGCCGGTCAGCGCGGGTGCATCACTCGGTCGAGGGAGGCGCTTCAGGGCTCGATCGGGCTCGCTCCGCCACGGCTTGGGAGCCGTGGGTCGACTCGCTCACGGCGCCTCCTGAGGTGGCGAGAGGCCGAGCGCGCTGAGCGGCGCCCTGAGATCGTCAGGTAACGGCGCCATCACGGACAGCGCTTCGCCGGTGATGGGGTGCGTGAAGGCGATGGAGGCGGCGTGGAGCGCGAGCCGATGGAGACCATACTCCGCGCGGTAGCGCCGATTGATAGCGCCCGAGCCGTGACGCACGTCGCCGATGAGCGGGTGATGGATGTGCTTCAGGTGACGACGCACCTGGTGGAGCCGCCCTGTCTTCGGCCTCGCCTCCACGAGGGAGCAGCGATCGACAGGAGAGCGCCCCATCACACGAAACGCCGTCACCGCCGGGACGCGCGACGCGCCCTCCGCGCGCGGGACGGCGTAGTCGATGAGGCCTTCGTCAGGCGGCCTGCCGCGCACCAGCGCCCAATAGACCTTCTCCACGTGGCCTGCTTCAAAGAGCCGGCTGAGCTGAGAAGCCGCCTCCCGATCCCGAGCGAAGACAAGCGCCCCGCTGGTGCCCCGGTCGAGCCGATGCACGGGGAACACATGGCGCCCCCCGAGCGCATCGCGCACCCGGAACAGCGCCACATCATCGTCATTGTCCCAGCCCCGATGCACGAGCAAACCCGAAGGCTTGTTCATGATCACGAGGTGCTCATCGACGAAGAGGAGCTCTCTAGGGTGCACGCGTGAAGGATACACGCGCGGGTCAAGCGTGGCGCTCCGGCCGACAGCTGCCCCAAGGGCCTGTTCAGGCTACCTCAATCCTCCGTCACCTTCCGCGGACGCCCTGGGCGCCGCGCGTCGCGCACCTTGGGTGCGACGAACAGGTCCCCGATCGGGACCACCAGCGCCTTGGCGAGCCGCACCAGCATCCGCACGGTCACGTTATCTCCCGACTCGACGCGCCGTAGGTCTCGCGGGTCGATCCCCAGCCGCTCCGCCAGCTGCTGCTGGGTGAGCCCGCGCTTCTTCCGAAGCTCGATCACGCGCTGCCCCAAGTCCTGGCAGACACGCTCCGCGTCATCCACCGGCGCACGATGAAACCGTTGACAATCCTAAAACAGGTGTACCGCCTCCTGTTTTAGCGCTGTCCGCCGAGGCATACTCGATGGTCGCGGTTCAAAACTAGGAGTCTCTGATGACACGTTGCTCCGGTGGAGGATGAAGACTTGGGCACACTGGGACAGACGCAAGTGATCCATCCGAACATTGCTATGACAGTAGTGCCTTGATCTACATTGCTACAGTACAAGGAGGAAAGATGGCCGAATTGAAAATCACAATTTCATGCGAGCAACTCTGCGATGATACTTGCGGCGACTCATCGATTTGGAGGTTTGAGTGTGACGATGGCTTCGCCATCGAGGGGCGTGTAACGCAGTGGCCGGCCCCTCCAGCGTCAGATTGGGGTCCTCGGGACACGATCTACGTTGGTCCGGGTGATATCGGGAAACCCCTGCTGATCGGCCACGTGCGACGATGGAGTCGGGTGCACCGACCAGGCGATCGGTGCGCGTAGGTGCATCATGAGCAACCCGCTGCTCGATCCGCTTCACGAAGCTGTCGCGATATTCGGTGTTGAGGATGCTGAGTCGCGGCAAGTGCTCGATCTCGTTACGCCTGAGCACTTGGTAGCGGCGGTTCAACGTGGTCAACGCCGAGCGCTTACTGAGTACGAGCTTGGGCCACGGGCGCGAGCTGCGCTCACGGCCTGGACGAGTGAGATGTCGGCCAGGGCCCGGGGGCTCCGTCCTCTGTGGAATGAGGCGGATGCGCGCGAGCGTGGGTCGTTAGGGGCGCATTTTGCGGCGGGGGTAAAATCAGATAAGGTTGGGCTAGCGATTGGGCAGTTGTTTGGTCCTGTAGGGATGTTGGTGGGAGGAGCCGTTGATGTTCTGGTGGCAAGCGACAAGGTGGAAAAAGAGATCACCCAGAGTTTTGTGAACTACATACAGGCTGTTGCAAACTGGTGTGACTATTGTGAAAATTGTGCCCACAGTATCGCTCACGCAGACGAGCAAGACGCCGCAGACGCACGAGCACGCGCATTGGCGGGTCAAGAGCCTGCTGGGCTACTGGGTCCCGTGGGCGCCGAGTTGGACACTGTTGGTGGTGGACGCAGACGCCTCATGGTCGTCCTGATCGCGATCGTTGGGCTGGTTGTAGTCGGAGGCAGCATCGGGGGGCTGGCAGCGTACTTCTCGTCGAGCGCTCCGAAGCCAGTTGCCTCGACCGCTCCGATGACCACTGCGCTCCCAGCCTTACCATCGTCCTGGGTTGCGAAGGATGGGGCGCAGTATCGGCTCGAACAGGATGGCTCCCGCATCGAGCTCGTCATCGCAGATATGGGCAAAGGCCACCTTGGTCCCGGCGAGGTGGAGTTCGTGCTCATCAAGCCTGAGCGGGGCGCTGAGACCTACCGAGTTTCCCACACGCTTCGTCCGCTGCTGCCGACCAAGAGCATGTACGATGAGGCGGGTTACACGAGCTGTTTGCGAACCATCACATCAGTGGAAGGTAGCGCGCTCGTGGCGCGGGTGTCGCCGCAGAAGATCGAGATCGAGATGGCGGTGCTGGAGCTGCCTGCCCGGGCGTTCAAGCGCTCCCCGCGCACCGGGAAGATCGTGGCCTGTGATGGCTTGGGTACCGCCGAGGCCTTCCGCCGGACGATGCAGCTAGTACCCAATCGCTCCGGAGACTGATGGCGGACGGGGCGTGTCCCAAGTGTGTCCCATGCATGTCTCAAGTTCAAGTGGTTGAAATAATTGAAGAAATCTCGGTTGGCCGCCGAATGGAGGGACCAAGCTGGGACCAGTTCAGGTGCCGGAAATGGCCCAGGAATCCCCGAGCTACGGCGCCCGGAGCGCTCCAGCTGGACCAAGCCTAGCGAACTGCTGGTGGCGTGGCGGGAGCCGCTCGCGGAGACCGGGTCGCGACGGTTGTGCGGACGCTTGCTCCGCTCGTCGCCGTGTACACGACCCGAGCCGTCATCGGCCCACGGCGGCTGCGCGGGGGCGCTTGGCTTGCTCCGGGCCCGGCCGGGGAGTAGCCTGGGTCTGGTGGACGGCGAGGATTCGATGGTGCTGGCGGAGTGGCCCGACCACTTCCCGGCGTGCTGTCCACCTGCCGATGCGGACGACCTGAGTGGTGACGTCCTGGTGTTGGTTGCGGCAGACCCGCCCGGCCGTGGGGACTTCGCGTCTGCCGCGGAGCGAGGGGTGTTCAAGGATGCTGACCCGTGCCTCCGCGCGGGCATGTCGTGTGCTAGGGAGCAGGGCCACCTGGTGGACCTGCGGCGGAACACCAGGCGGCTTCGTAACCACAAGATCGCGTGCGCCGCGCTCACTGGCGAGCACGGGAAGATCAAGAAGACGCTTGGTGCGGGGCACTACACGATGTGGCTGCGACGTCATGCGCTAGACGCCGCGCCGTCGCTTTTTCGGGTGTCGGCATGATCGGCGATTGGTCCCAGCTCCCGGCGCAGTCTTGCCTTCCTTCCCAAGACCTTGTCATCACGGAGGTCCTGGCGGAGTACGATGGGCCGCAGATTGTCCTCGGTAAGTGGAGAGAGGCTCCTGTTTTTGGGGTAGCCGCTGACGCTGAGGCGGATGTCGTGCGTTGGGTACTCGCTGCGATCACGTCCGTTGAGCTCCGAGCGATGGCGTTGGGTGTACTGCCCACTCGGGAGCTCTACCTGAAGGGCGAGACGGTTACAGTCGTAGATGCTGACGATAGCTTCCGCGTCGTCGGCGTGTGGGAGGGGATCGAGGGCGAACGGCTCGGCGATAACCTGCCTGAGGCAGGGGCGTTGTTGCCACTTGCGGTTCGCAGCAAGCTTCAGAAGGACCTGGGTGAGGCTGTGGCGCCCGAGGTTGCCCTCGGCGCGAGTCCAGAACTCGATGGGCATGCAGTGGGCTTCCGCGCGCTGTCAGATGTTCTGAGTGCCCTGCAGCGGTTCGTTAATGCGGTCGCCCAGGCGACGGTGACCGACGCTGCAAGCCGCGGGCGGTACTCGGCCGAAGTGGTGCGTCAGGCAGCGCTTGGGGTCCTCGGGGCCGCGCCCGGCTCCCTGCGTATTCGTGTTTTACCGTCGGATGAGCGCCTACTCGATACGGCGCTCGAGGTCCTCGCTGGCGCGGTTGCGTGCGGTGACGATGTTGGGCGACTGAGGGAGGTGCTCGCGCCGTTCGGTCAACGTGTCCGAGCGCGCTATACCGAGATCCTAGAGGTCGTGCGGAAGCATCGCCTAGAGATGCTGAGCCACGCTGGCCCGGTCGCGGTGTATCTTAGCGCAGCAACCTCTGAACGCATCATTCGCGCGATGGCGCCGAGGGTGGAGGAGACTCGCTACACGCGGCCGGCGACTGGCAGCTTCGTTGCTTACGACTCCGCCGCGCTGACGTTCGAGTTCGTAGCGGATGATGATGTGGTGTACGATGGGAGCGTACCTCGTGAAGTGGCCGAGAAGCACGAGGTCATCGCAGTCGGTGTTGGGGCGGCGTACATCGTGCTGATAACCACGATCGTTTGGGCAGGGCCAGATGGTCGTCGTGAGAGCTTCGAGCTTTCGGATGTGGTTCGTCGGGTTGATCCGTTGGCGGTGGCGCTGCGTGAGGCGCTGTAGTGGCTTGTCTCATTAAGGGAGACCGCGCCGCTCACCCCAGGTCGACCCACGTGTCTTGATTGGGGTGCTTGCCTACGATGGTTTGGCGTTGGAGCGGGGCGGCTCGGTCGATGAGGCCGGCGTAGGTTTGGGTGGGGGGGCTCTCGCTGGTTTCGTAGTGGCTGCCTTCGGCGTGTTGGAAGTAGAGCTGGTGGTCGAACTGGGCGCGGTCGTGCCAGCGGCCGTCGTGGACGTGCACCGTGGGGAAGAAGAGGCGCTCGGGGGTCCGGGTGGGGAAGGTGAACGCCATGGGGTGGATCGTCTGGTCGCCTGGCTTCAGCTGGAACACCGCGAAGCCGTAGTCGGAGTAGTGAGCCACCTTGTCGAAGAGCACGCTCGGTAGGCGGAAGCGCGGGTCGAGGCGCGTGAAGTCGGCGCGGGTGGGGACGTAGGAGGCGATGAAGGAGCCGACCTCGTGCACCACCAAGAGCGGCGCGGGGGCGAGCTGACGACTCTGGGGGAACGGGCCTTTGCGGGGGATGGGCTGGGGGAACAGCGCCGCGAGCTCGAGGAACATCTTCGGGTGCTCGTGCAGGTCGATGAAGCGGACCGCGCCCTCGCCCGCTCCAGCCGTCACGGGCAGCGGGAGGATCATCGCGACCTCGCGCGCGGCGCGAAGGTGCATGCTGTACGCCAGCGCCTGCACCCCTCGCTCGATGCGTCGCGCGAAGAGGTTCGTCGCCGAGACGTGGACCTTGGGTGGTGGTGACAGTCGCCCGAGCCACGACGTGGGCGCCGCCACGGAGAAACAGCACATGGCTGCGGAGCCTATCACGCAGTGATGACTGCGGACTGGGCGTGCCCGCGCGGAGCACCTCGCGCCCTCCAGCGCCGCGTTGCTGCTTCGACATGCGCGTCACACAGTGCGGTGCCGTCTAACCCCCCGATCCTCCCTGAATGGTGGTGCTCCTGCGCAGGCAGGCTCAGTGTACCGTGACGCTCTCGCGCGGTTGCAGCTCGGTGACGTACACTGGCCAGGCTGCTGGGTCGCGACGCCAAGCGTCCGTGTCGCCCGGGCGCACGTCCACCCGGAGCGCGTACTCACCGACCACCGGCGGGTGAGGCAAGCCGAGCATTCGCGTGCGGAAACGCGGGGTGCGGTAGGTGTGGCGGCTCACCTCCGTGGGTAGCTCGAGGCCGGAGTCCAACGCGACGAGCACGAAGCGCGTCTCGAAGACGAGGCCACGCTCCTCAGGGGTGAGCGCCCAGTAGGCGTGGAGCTCCACCGGGATCAGCCCGCCGGGCGGTGGGGTGGCGCCGGGTGGCAGGTTCAGCTGCTCGATCAGGTTGAACAGCGACACGTTGTTCGACCCCTGGTCCAGCGAGGAGCCACTGCAAACCCCAAGGAAATAGCAGCGAGGCACCCGGGCTCATTACTCCGCTTCGCCCACGCGTGCCAGCGCTTGCGGCTTCGTCGCTGGTGCTCGGTATGGCACCGCGCGGCGATCGGCTCGGGAGGGCCGTGCGGTGCGAGCGGTCCGCGTCGGCGCTTGGCGGGGGTGAGGCGGTTCGCTATCGTCGCGGCTCATCCAACGAGGCACCCATGGCATCCAGCCTGTTCACGCTGCTCGACGACATCGCCACCCTGCTCGACGACGTCGCCGCGATGACGAAGGTCGCCACCAAGCGGACGGCCGGGGTGCTCGGTGACGACCTCGCGGTCAACGCCGAGCAGGTGACGGGTGTGCGGCCCGATCGGGAGCTCCCGGTGGTGTGGGCGGTGGCCAAGGGCTCGGCGCTGAACAAGGCCATCTTGGTGCCGGCGGCGCTGCTCATCAGCGCGGTGGCGCCGTGGCTCATCGTGCCGCTCTTGCTCTTGGGCGGCGCCTTCCTCTGCTTCGAGGGGTGCGAGAAGATCGCGCATCGCTACCTCCACCCCAAGGAATCGGAGGCGGCGCGTCACGCGGAGCTGGCCTCGGCGGTGGCCGACCCCAGCGTGGATCTGGTGGCGCTCGAGAAGGGCAAGATCCGCGGCGCCGTGCGGACGGACTTCATCCTCTCCGCGGAGATCGTGGTGATCGCGCTCGGCAGCGCGGCTGACGCACCGCTCTTGAACAAGGCGCTGCTGCTCGTCGCCATTTCAGTGATCTGCACGGTGGGTGTTTACGGTTTGGTCGCGGGGATCGTGAAGCTGGACGACGCGGGCGTCTTGCTCTCACGGCGCGAGTCGCCCATCGCGAGGGGGGTTGGCCAAGTGCTCCTCAAGGTGGCGCCCAAGCTCATGAAGCTGTTGTCGGTGGTCGGCACCGTTGCGATGTTCCTCGTCGGCGGGGGGATCGTCAGCCACAACGTGCCCGCGGTGCACAAGATGTCCGTTAGCCTGACGAACAAAGCCGCGGCCTCTTTGGGCACGGTGGGTGAAGCGCTCACGCCGCTCCTCTTCGACGCGGTGCTGGGCATCCTCCTCGGCTCGATTGGGCTGCTCGGCGTCACCGTGGTCACCCGAGCGCTCAAGAAGCGCGCCCCAGCCGAGGCTTGAGATCTCGTCTGTTTGGAGGGGGTTTGGGGGTTGGACGGCACCGCGTCAGCTTCAGCCGCGAGCAGCACAATACGTCAGTGTAGCTCACTGTCTGCGCGGGCTTGGCGCAGGCGCTGGGTGAGCGGCTCCACTTCGGGGGCGAAGGGCTGCACCGCGCGCGCGCGATCGAGGGCGCGCTGACAGGCCTCGAGGTCACCCAGCTCCAGCGTCACCGCCGCGAGGCCCAGGTGCACGCGGAACGAGCCAGGGGACAGCGCCGCGGCCGACTCCAAGGCGCGGCGCGCCTCCGGGAGGCGCCCAAGCTCCGTCTGCGCCTTCGCGCGGAGCAGCTCCGAGGCGACGCTCACCGAGGTGCGCGAGCTCTCCTCCGCGGCTTCGAGCGCGCCCAGGGCGTCGCCAGCCGAGAGTTGCGCCACGCCCAGCTCGAGCTGCAGCGCCGCCGAGCTGGGGTAGAGCTGTGCTGCGCGGCGCTGCGCCTCGAGTCGCGCTTCAGGGTGCGTTCGTCCGTAGCTGGCGCTCCGCTCGGCGCGCCACGCCAGCGTGGCTTCACGCAAGGTGAGCGCGGCGAGCGCCAGGAGCAGCCAGGGCGCTCCGCGGCGTAGCCAGCCGTGCGCGCCGCTGGGTGCCGCTATAGATTCCCGTGAGGAAATTTTAGAGCCGCTCGCGCCGCCTGGCGCTTCATCCTCTGAAGTGCCCCGCGCGGCCGTGCCCAGCGCTGCCGTGGTGAGCCAGGCCAGCGCCGCCACCGCCGGTAGCTCGAGCGCGCTGTCTGCGATGGCGCAGGTGCCCACCGCGACCAGCGCCGTCACGCCGCGAGCCCAGGCGGCGCGCCGGAGCGCGAGCCAAAGCCAAAGGACGAGCAGCGCGCCGCCCACCGGGCCCTGCTCCACCCAGGCCATCAGCCAGCTCGAGTGCGCCGTCTCGGCGTGCTGGAAGGCGCGCGCGGCGATCTGCGCGTCGTACCCCGCGAGCCACTTCCCCTGCGCCCACAGGAAGGCGGCGCTGAAGTCACCCGAGCCCACGCCGAGCGGCGCCTCCGCCCAAGCGAGCGTCGCCGCGTGCCAAATCGCGCGCCGTCCCGCGAGCGCTCCGAGGAGCCCCTCGCCCGCCACGGGCGTTGCGCCGAAGCCTGCCATCACCGGCGCCAAGGCGAGCACGGGCGCCAGCCACGCGAGGCGCGCTCGCGCAGCTGCGGAGCGCCACCGGCGGCGCATGACGGCGTAGGCCGCCGCCACCAAGCAGGCGATCCAAGCCACCCGCGACTCTGCCAACACCAGGCCCGTGAGCTGCAAGGCGCTAGCGAAATAGATCGATATACTGACTAACTGGCCGCTCGGCGCCTCATCCGTGTCCTGGAGCGCCTCACGGGGCACGCTCAGCGACTTTTCAGTGGTTCCCAGCGCCTCGCGCGTTCTCGGCGCCTTGCTCGCCTGTCGCAGCGCCTTGCCAAACCCCCAAAACCCCTTACTGATGAGCCTAACTGACTTGACGCGCGCGACAGCGCTCCAAGGAGGCCAGCTCAGGGTGAGCGTCAGCGCGAGGCACAGCCCGAGCCAGTTCGGGTTCCCCATCCCCGCGTGCAGCCAAGCGCCGCTCTGCCCCGCGGCGTAGCTCAGGAGCGCCCAGGCGCCGAGCGCGGCGCCGAGCCAGCGCGCGAGGGACACCAGCGCGCCGCGTAAGTCCTCCGTCGTGAACAGCCCGCGCGCCGCCCAGGCGAGGCACAGCGTGGCGACGCTGGTCGCCTGGCTCAGCCGCCCCGCGGGGCTCCCCCAGCCGAGCGAGACACAGCCGAGCAGCACCGCCAGGCTCGCGACCAGGAGCGGCTTGTCTAGTAAGTTATACTTACTGATGAAGCCTCCCCGATAGCCAAGCCAAGCCGCGCCCACCAGCGCGAGCAGGCTCACCGCGGCGAGCTTCGGGAGCAGCGCTGGCGCGGCCGGATCCCAGGCGATCAGCGCGAACAGGACGAGCGGCCACAGCTGCCGCGCGGCCATGGCTCAGCTGCGGGTGTCGAGCAGCACGCGCAGCTGATCGCGCGTGTACGGCCGCTGTTCGCGGCTCAGAGCGCGCCGCATGGCCCAGGTGAGCTCCGTGCTGGTGTTGCGGCGCAGGTAGCTCACCGCGAGCTCACGCACCTCGGTGGAGGGCGCCGAGAGCGCGTCGAGCATGCCGAAGAACTGCTTGTCAGGGTCCCAAGCCGCCAGCACGGCGCGCGCCGCGACGGCGAGCTGCGGGTCCGCGTGCTGGGTGCGCGTGACGAGCTCGCTCTCCAGCGCCTTGCGCGCCGGCGCCTCCGAGACGCGGCTCAAGAGCCGCACCGCGCTCGGCAGCGAGCTGCTCGGCAGGTTGTCGAGATCCTGCATCAGGGGCGCGACCAGCTGGGTGTCGCCGAGGCGCAGCCGCGCCACCCCCGCGCTCAGCCGGAGCCAGGTGTTCTGATGCTTTTCCACGCTGGAAAGCCGTGGGCGCACCGCCTGATCGCCGAGATCGCCGAGCAGCGTGGCGCTCCGGCTGGCGCCGCCGATCCGCGAGTGTGCCAGCGACTCGTCGAAGCTCGCCTGCGCGATGGCGACGCTGCCCGGCGGCTTCAAGCTCCCGATCAGCTGCGTGAGCTCGGTGCGCCCGCGGGTCCAGTCGAGGAGCAGCCGCCCGTGGGTGCGCGTGTCTTTGTCCTGGCGCACGAACGCGTCGATGTCGCGCGCGCTGCACTGATAGCGCTCGAAGCAGCTCAAGAGGTATTGCCGCACGCGGGTGTCCCCCTGCTTACCCAGGGTGATGGCGGCGCGCCGCCGGCTGGTCTCCCGCTCCGGGCGCTTGGCGTCCTCCGAGTTGAACAGCTGATCGTAGATGAGCCCCTCGTGCTTGCCGCCGCTCAGCCGGTGGGTCGCGTAGATGGCCTCTTCACGGATGTTGAAATCCGGGTCGGCCTGGAACGGCTCGAGCGCCGCGATGCCCTTCGGTTCGGCGAGCTTACCAATGGCCACCACCGCGTTCACGCGCACGAAGTCGCTCGGATCCTTCAGCGCCTTGGACAAGGCCGGCAGGCTCTCCGGGCGGCGCACATCGCCGAGCACGAAGGCGGCGTTCAGGCGGATGACCGCCTGCTTGCTCGCGGCCAGCTCCTCGATGGCGGGGAAGAACGCGTCCGGGTTCAGGCGCTCGAGGGCGAAGGCGATGTTGTTGAGCATGCGCGCCTCGCGCACCTTCGGCAGGTGATCGAGCAGGGCGCGCGTCGCCGTGGGATCGCCGATTTTACCGAGCGCATAGACCGCTTTGTTGCGCACCTCCGCGCTGCGGTGGCTCATCAGCGGCACCAGGCTGCGCACCAGCGCGCCCGAGCCGAGCTCCGCCGCGGCGCTGGTGCCTTGGAGCAGCGCCCACTCGTTGTCCTTCAGGCCGAGCACGTAGGCGACGTCGCCCACCAGCGTCTGCCGCGCCACCAAGTGACGGCTGCGGAGCAGCGCCATGAAGATCTGCGCGCGGCGGTCCCCCTCGCCCTTCCTGGGCGCCTTGCGCAGCTCCGCGCGCAGCACGCGCACCGCGCGGTGACTGCCGAGCGCGCCGAGGGTGTCGATGATGGCCAGGCGGTTGCTGAGCGACTCATCCTCACGCTGATACAGCTTGTGCAGCGGCTCGAACGAGGCTTCATCAGGCATCCTGCCGAGCGCCTGGATCACCGCGTAGCGCACCATGGGCTCCCAGTCGGCCAGCGACGCGCGCAGGGTGGGCAGCGCGGAGCGGTCCCCCAGCGCACGCAGGTAGCGCGCGCACTCGGCGCGCACCGCGGTGTGGGCGTTGTCTTGTAGGCAGCGCTCGAGCGCCCGCGTGCCGCGCTTACCCAGGTTCAGCACGTCCGGGCTGCTCGGCAGCTCCGAGTAGCTCACGTTGATGAGGGCGCCCGGGTTCGTCGCCATCTGCGCGAGCGCGCGCTGGCGCGGTGACTGCACGCGCCCCTCTCGAGCGTCCGCTTCGGTGACGCCGACGCCCAAGCTGGGAGCCAGCGCGGCGGCCAAGGCGCCCAGGGTGACGCCGAGGGTGGCCGCGAGGCGGCGCCGTGAGGTGCGTGGCTTGGAAGCGGGCTTCGAGGTCATTTTAGCTCTTCTACCTTCACGGCGAGGCGCCGTATGTGATCCATGAGCGGGCCCCGCTCGATGCGGCTCGTCAAATACCGTACGGTAACGACGCGGTCTTGACACACGCCGTGCGGCTCCTGCCAGGCGATCTGCTCGACCCCGCGCTCACGGTACAGCTCCAGATCGAACGTCTCTTCACAGCGCTCGCGCTGCGCCAGGCTGAGCCTCAGCTCGATCTCCGCGCGCGGCTCACCGGCGGGCGCCGGGGTGTCATGAGCGGGCGCGGTGGGCGCCGGGGTGGCCGTGGCACACCCAGCTCCAGCGAGGGTGAGGCCGAGCGCCACGAGGAGCACCTGAGCGCGCGCTCGCGGGGCGGTCAGCGTGGGCAAAGAGGGCGTCGGGTGCGGCACGGTCGGCGGTTTGTCACGGGGCCCGGTGCGGTTCAAGGCGGCTGCTCGAGGGGGGATGGGGGGGTTGGACGGCACCTCGCTGGTCGGCGCAGCGCGCTGCACCTGGAGGACGCTGGAGCCTCGTCCCCACATTCCCGCCGGCGCTCATTTCGATCACCGATTGAAGCAGCCGCACAGCCATTGCAGGGTGAGCAGCGCCATCAAGGCAAACCCACGAAAAACCAGGCAACCGAGGTCGCGGCCCTCGCCTGGGCGCCGCCCCCCGCGACCATCCGCGCGGCGCTCGACGCGCCTCACAGCTCGAAGTTGAACCCGCGGCGGCGGAGCTCTTGGTAACGACGGCTGTCGAAGCGGTAGAGCCGCGCCGCGCGATGCGCCACCCCCTGCTCCACTTCGTCCAGCGGCCGTAGGAGGTCCATCGCGAGGATCTTCTTGCGGAAGTTGCGCTTGTCGAGCGGCGTGCCCAGCACCACCTCGTAGAGCCGCTGGAGCTGGCTCAGCTTGAACTTCTCGGGGAGCAGCTCGAAGCCGATCGGTTGGTAGCGCAGCTTGCCGCGCAGGCGCTCGCAGGCCGTGTGTACGATGAGATCGTGATCGAAGGCGAGATCTTGCGCGTCGGTCACGCTGAACCACGCCGCGCCGCCAGCGTCCGTCGCCGCGCGCACCACGTGGTCAGTCATTTTGACCAAGGCATAGTAAGCGATGCTGATGGTGCGCTCGCGCGGATCGCGGTCCACCGCGCTGAAGGTGTAGAGCTGCTCCAGGTACACGTCGCGGACGCCGGTCTCCTCCTCCAGCTCGCGGCGCGCGGCGCGCTCGGCGCTCTCCTCCATCCCCACCAGGCCTCCCGGGAGCGCCCAGCGGTGGCGGAACGGCTCCTGCGAGCGCTGCACCAAGAGCAGCTTGAGGTCGCCCTCGTCGAGCCCGAACACCACGCAGTCGACGGTGAGCGCCGGTCGCGGGTGGTCGTAACGGTAGGTCACGCGCGCACCTCGGAGGGTGCTCCGCGCCTCACGGCCCGCCTCCGAGCGGCGTCACCACGTCCTGACGCCTCAGCAAGTCGTCACCCGTCGCGTAGTAGACCAGCGGGCGCGTGACCACCAAGAGCGTCAGGAGCCCGACACCCCAGCTGAGGCCTCGCGTGAGCTCCGGGCTCAGGTCCCGGCGCGCCGCGGCGCTAAAAGTCAGTGTAGCAGACCATAGCGCGAGCCCGGCGGCGCTCACCAGGTACCCGAGCGCCAGCCAGGGGATGCCGAAGTGGGTCGCGGAGAGCTCCGCTGCCAGCTCCGTCGCAGGATTTCCATCGAGGAAATAGCCCTCGCCCGCGCGCCGCGCGAGCGCCCGCCCGGCGTGGAGCAGCGGGCCCAGCAGGCTGCAGGTCACGCCGACGCGCGTCAGGCGCCCGAGCTCACCGGGCTCGCGCCAGGCGGCGCGGAGCGCTCGCGACAGGAGCCACGCGAGCCCCAGGCCTAGAACCACCCGCAGCGCGCTTCGGACCGCGCTGGGCGCGAGCTCGATTGGATCGGCCCACCAGGGGAGCGCGCCCGCTCGCCCCGGCGCGAGCGCCAAGCCGAGCAAGTAGAGCCCCACCCACAGGCCCACCGCCCACGTGATGAGGCGCCGCGCGATGAGCCACGCAGGCGCGCCGCGAGGCGCGGCTGGGCTGAGCGGCTCGTCGGAGGGCACGGCCGGGGATCACAGCACAAACTGGGCTTGAACGGGGACCCTTGGCGCTGCCTCGCGGTGAAGCGCCGTGCTAGAGCGCCGAACGGGTCACGTTGTCGCGCTCGAACCAACCACCACCCGCTGTGCGGCGGCGCTCGCGAGCGCTTTGGGGAGCGCTGGGGTTGTGGGCGCTCGGCTGCGGTGGGGCGGCGGGCCCGGAGGACCGTCCGGTGGCGGTGGTCGCCGAGACCAGCCCGGCTCAAGCCGCGTTCCGCGCCATCCAGGCGCGCTGGTACGACACGCCCGAGCGGCGCGCGGAGCTGATGGAGCCGCTGATCGCCTTCATCGATCGGTACCCGGCGGACGATCAGGTGCGGCTGGCGATGGTGTACCTCGCTTGGATCCACGTGGATGCAGGTGATCTGACGACTGCGCGGCGCCTGGCGGCGCGCACGCGGCGTGGGCCTTCAGGCAGCGCCCATGACTTGGCGGATGTGGTGGAGGCCGCGGTGCGGATCCGGCTGAAGCAGCCGCGCGCGGCGCTCGAGCTGTTGCTGCCGCTCGAGGGTCGCCTGATCGATCCGCGGGAGCGCGCCGCCTACCGTGAGCACCTGGCGCTCGCGTGGATCGCGAGCGGGCGTTGGCGTGAGGCGACCGCCGCGCTGATCGGCTGGGCGACGGAGACGCCGGCTGACGAGCTCTCGGCGGTTCATCGCCGCATCGAGCAGCTCTTGGCCGACGCGCCCGAGGAGGAGCTCTCGCGGCTGCTCGCGGAGCTGCGTGAGGCGGACGCGAGCGCCGTCAGTGAGGAGCTGGCGCGCGAGCGCGAGTGGCTCCGCGGGGTGGTGGTGGCGCGGCTCACGGAGGGCGCGCTCGCGCGCGGTGACGCGGAGCTCGCCGGGCGCCTGCTGGGTGAGCGAACGCCGAACGAGTCGCGGGAGCGGCGCGCGGAGCTGGCGCGCCTGGCCGCGGCGAGCGCCAGCGCACCCAGCGTGCAGGGCCGGCTCGTCGGGCTCGCGCTCAGCACCGGCACGGCGCTTCGGCGGCGGCGCTCGGCGGAGGTGGCGCGCGGACTCACGCGCGCCCTGGGGCTGCCCAAGGTGGCGCGCGACGAGGCGGAGGTGCGGCTCATCTCCGCGGCGGACACCGGCGGCGCCGGCGCCATGCGGCGCGCGCTGATGGAGCTGTTGGGCTCCGGCGCGAGCCTGCTCGTGGCGGGGGTGGACGAGGTGGGGGCGGCGGAGGTGCTGGCGTTCGCGCAGAGCAGCAGCGTGCCCATCGTGCTGGTGGAGCCAGGCGGGGTGAGCGCCACCCCGGACACGGTGTTCGTCGTGGGGGAGGGGCCGCGGAGCCGTGAGCTGCTCGAGCGCGAGATCGCGCGGCGCGGCCTCCAGAGCGCGCGGGTGGACGCCGAGCTGTGCGACGCCGCCCCAGCGCGCGCCGGCGCGTCCAGATTTCCCATGGGGAAATGGCAGGGCGGCGGGGTGACGGCGCTCTTGATCACCGGCCCGGTCGCCTGCGCCGGGCAGCTCGCGCTGGACCTCTCGGCGGCGCGCTACCAGCCGCTGCTGGCGTCCGACCTGGAGGCCACGCGCATCGGCTTCGAGGCCACGTGGCGCGGTGGGCGCTTGTCGCTGCGCGCGCACCGTTTCCCCGGGGAAGGCGCCGCTGACACCTGGTTCGCGGCGCTGGGACACGACGTCGGCGCGCTCGCCCGCCGCGCGCTGCGCGAGCTCCCGCTCTCCACCACCAAGGAGGCGGAGGCGGTGCTCGCGCTGCACCGCCAAGCGCTGGCCGCCTTCGCTCGCGCCGAGGCCACCCTCCAGACCACCACCGCGCGCGGCTTCCAGCAGGGTCGGCGACTCCCGCGCGAGCTCTCGTTGGTGAGCGAGCCATGAGCGAGCTCCGCGCCGCGTTGACGTCTCGCCGCGCCACCGTCCAGCTGGGGCGCGCGCTCGCGCGCGTGTCACGCGCTGGGGGGCTCATCGTGCTCGATGGCCCGCTCGGCGCCGGGAAGACCTTCCTCACGCGGGCGCTGTGTCGCGAGCTTGGGGTACCAGGGGAGCTGCCCGTTACCAGCCCCACCTTCGCCTTGGTTCAGGAGCACGCCGCGCGGCTCCGCGTGCTGCACGCGGACTTGTACCGGCTCGGCTCGGCGGACGAGGTCTTCGAGCTGGGCCTCGAGGCGGCGCGGCGCGAAGGCGCGCTGCTCGTGGTGGAGTGGGGGCGCCCTTACCTTGGTGAGCTTGGTGGTGACGCGCTGATCGTCTCATGGGAGTCACCGCTCACCACGCGCCGGGTGCTGCTCCAAGCGACGGGCGAGGGCGCTCGTACGGTGCTCGATGCGTTGCCCGAGGCGCTCCGTGGCTTGCGCTGGCGCGCGCCGCTCAGTTTGTCTGGATCTCTGACGACTGACGCGCACACGACGGGCGCGCCGACCCAGGGCGGCGCTCCGGCGGACGCGTGGACGCAGGGCGCGCCCCGGGCCCTCCACTGCGAGCCTGGCACGGAGGGCTCGGCGTGAGCGACGCGCCGAAGCACGGCCTCTCGGGGGCGTTCGACGCGGTGCTGGCGTTCTTCGACTCCGTGGGCACCCAGGTGCTGCTCACGGCGCGCACCTTGATGTGGATGGTGCGCCCACCTTACCGGCCGGGGCAGCTGCTGATCGCGATGGACTTCATCGGGGTGCAGTCGATCTTCATCGTCGCGCTGACGGGGGTGTTCAGCGGGATGGTGCTCGCGCTGCAGACCACCCACAGCCTGAGGCAGTTCGGCGCGGAGGGCACCGTGGGCTACATCGTCGCGGTGAGCATGACGCGCGAGCTGAGCCCGGTGTTCGCCTCGCTGATGGTGACGGCGCGCGCCGGCAGCGGCATGGCGGCGACGCTCGGGAACATGCGGGTCACCGAGCAGATTGACGCCATCACCACCATGGCCGTCAGCCCCATCCAGTACCTCTTGGCGCCGCGCCTGCTCGCGGCGACCCTGATGGTGCCGCTCTTGGTGGTGCTCTACACCTGCGTGGGGATGGTGGGAGCGTACTTGGTCGCGGTCTCCAGCTTGGGGGTGGACCCCGGTGTGTTCTTGAGCAACATCGAGAACCGCCTCGCCCCGGCGGACTTCTGGATGGGGATCATCAAGGGCGCGGTGTTCGGCTTCTTGATCGCGGCCATCGCCTGCCGGCAGGGTTACTTCGCCTCGGGTGGCGCGCGCGGCGTGGGTGAGGCGACCACGCGCGCGGTGGTGCAGAGCGCGGTGGCGATTTTGATCGCCAACTACCTCATCACCAGCTGGCTGACGGACACCTGAGCCTCGAGTGAGATCGTGCGAGTGAAGAGCGAGTCGAGTCAGGCGCCGGCGGACGGCCAGGCGGATGTCAGCCAGGAGCCTCAGGCCGTAGCGGACCACCAAGCGGATGTCAGTCAGGATGACGAGCTTCGGGCGGTGGCGCCGAGCGCGGTCGACGTCAGCCAGGCTAACGCTTCACCCGTCAAGCGCCTCCGCGCGCTGATGCGGCGCCGCAAGCTCCTCGCGTGGCTGCTGCTCGCCTCGCCGATGCTGCTCGCCGTGGGGCTGGATCTCAGCCGTCGTGGGCCGCGGCTGATGGACCTCAGCGGACCTTACCGCCTGATGTACTTGGGGGCCGCGCTGGAGAGCCTGGTGGTGTGGTCGCTGCTCCTCTACGCCGCCTCGCGGCGTCGCGGCGTGCTGCGGCACCTGGCGGCGGCGCTCTTCGTGGGGATGCTCACCTTCGCCTTCGGGGGTCAGGCGTATTTCTTCCAGCAATACAACGCGTACATGAACGAGGACGTCTCGCGCTTCGCCTCGAACTTCATGGACAGCGTGGTGAACCAGCTGCTGGCGGACATCGGCAACTACCTCACCGTCAAGCTCCCGATGCTCGTGCTCGCGGTGCTGATGGTGCTCATCGCCCGGCGCCTGGTGCGGCCGCGGCGTCGCCCCTCGCGCGTCGCGGGGGTGCTCGCGCCGCTCTTGTTGGCTTGCGCCTTCTTCGTGCCGGTGCAGCACCGGCACCTGCAGGCGGCCACGCCCGACACGCTGTACTTCAACGCCATCGGCGGGATGCTGCTGACCCAGCTCGGCCTGACGGATCAGTCGAACCAGCTGAGGCCGCGGGTGCGTGAGTCGCTGCCGGTGCCGCCGCTCACCAGTCGGGTGGAGGCGCCGCGCAACGTGCTGTTCATCCTGCTCGAGAGCGTGCGCGCCGACGCCACCTGCAACGCGCCGGACCCGAGCTGTCAGAAGACGCCGTACACCGGTGAGCTCACCCCGAACCGCTTCCACTTCAGCCAGATGCGCTCCATGGCGTCGTGCACCGCGATCAGCCTCGCGGTGACGTGGGCAGGTCTGCTGCCGACGGAAGATCGCGACACGCTCCACACCTGGCCGCTCATCTTCGACTACGCGCGCGCGGCCGGCTGGGACACGGCGTTCTACACCAGCCAGAACATGATGTTCGGCAACTCACGCCTGTGGGTGAAGAACCTCGGCGTGTCGCAGTTCGTGAGCGCGACCGAGCTGGACCCGACCGCCGATCTCGACCTGGGCGCGCCGGAGACGCTGCTCGCCGACCACGTGATAGCGCACATCGATCGGCTGAAGGAGCCCTACCTCGCCGTGGTGCAGCTCTCCAACGTGCACTACCCCTACCTGGTCGATCCGAAGCTCCCGCAGCCGTTTCAGCCTGCCACCACCAGCAAGGCGCCGGAGCGCAACGCGCACTTCTTCAACCAGTATTTGAACTCGGTGCACCAGCAGGATCTGCACCTGTCGCGCATCGTGCGGCACATCCGTGAGGGCGCCGCGGGTGCGCGCACCGTGATCGTCACCACCAGCGATCATGGTGAGGCGTTCCGTGAGCACAACCAGATGGGCCACACCTTCAGTATTTTCGATGAGGAAATCCACGTGCCGATGTGGATCGACGCTCCCGAAGGCGTGCTCACCGAAGCCCAGAAGCAGAGCCTGCGCGCCAAACAAGACGCCTTCGTGTTCCACGTCGACATCGCGCCCACCTTGCTCGACCTGATGGGCGTGTGGGACGAGGAGGAGATAGACCAGTTCAAGACCAAGATTGTCGGCAACAGCCTCTTGCGTCCGGAGCTGACGACCCAGCCGCTGCCGATGACCAACTGCGCCGGCGTGTGGAGCTGCGCCTTCGAGAACTGGGGCTACATGCAGGGCCACATGAAGCTCGAGGCCCGCGCCTGGGACAGAGGCTGGCGCTGCTATGACCTCACGACCGATCCGAAGGAGCAGTTCGACTTGGGCGTGGAGGCCTGCGGCGAGTTGAAGGAGCGCACCCTCGAGACCTTCCGTCGCCTCCCGGGTAAGCGCCCCGACAAGTGAGCGGTCAGCGAGCGCGCGGCCACTTCCGCGCGGGTCTCGCGGGGTCTTGATGCGGGGATCGGGGGCTTGGTGAGGCGCTGCACGGTCGGGCGCCGCGCGCGGCGCACCTACAGGAGGCGCTTGGTTGGGCTTCGGCTCGTTGATATCCTCACGGTTGTGGATCACCGCGTGGCGAGCTGCTTACTTGTTTCCAAGGTGCTGGTGGCGGACGGCATCGTGACGGATCGTGAGCGGGAGTTCTTGAACCGCTACATGGATCGGCTCGGGCTCAGCCCCGAGGAGCGGGCGCAGGTGACCGAGCTCGAGGGCTGGGATGAGGCCGACGTGGTGGCACAGGGGATGACGCCCGAGCAGAAGCAGGCGGTGCTGGATGAGGCCTCGGAGGCGGCGCTGGTGGACGGCACGCTGTCGCCGCTGGAGCTGAACGCCGTGAAGCAGCTCGCGTCGGCGCTGGGGCTCGGGTAGGCGCTCTTCGCTGCTGACGGCAGGGCTGGGCGCGGCGAGCAGCGCGCCCCACCTCGGCACCGGCTCCTCACCGCCGGGGGATTAGTCAGCTCAGCTGAGCTCCAGCATGCGATCGATGGAGCGCCGGGCTTGCACCCGGAGGCCCTCGTCCATCTCGAGCGTCGGCTTCATGTCGCGCAGCGCCAGGTACACCTTCTCCGGTGTGTTGAGGCGCATGAAGGGGCACTCATTGCACGCGCAGTTCTCCTCCGAGGGCGCGGCGATCAGCTCCTTGTGCGGCGCGCGCTTGCGCATCTGGTGCAAGATGCCGCTCTCCGTCACCACGATGAAGGCGCTGGCGTTGTCGTTCTCCACGTAGCGGAGCAGCGCCGCCGTGGAGCCGATGAAGTCCGCCAGGTCGAGCATTTGCTCTTCGCACTCGGGGTGCGCGATGACCTTCGCCTGGGGGTGCTTCACCTTGAGCTCGATCAGCCGCCGCTGGCTGAACGTCTCGTGCACGATGCAGCTGCCTTGCCACAGGACCATGTCGCGGCCCGTCTCGCGGATCAGGTAGCGGCCGAGGTTCTTGTCCGGCGCGAAGAGGATGGTCTGATCTTTCGGGATCGACTCGACGATCTTCTTGGCGTTGCTGCTGGTGCAGATGATGTCGCTCGCCGCCTTCACCTCGGCCGAGCAGTTGATGTAGCTGATGCTCACGGCGCCGGGGTGGCGCGCGCGCCAGGCGCGGAACGCCTCGGGCGGACAGCCATCGGCGAGGGAGCAGCCAGCGGCCATGTCCGGCACCAGCACGGTGCGGTCGGGGTTCAAGATCTTCGCGGTCTCCGCCATGAAGTGCACCCCGGCGAACAGGATGACGTCCGCCTGAGTCTTCTTCGCCTCTTGAGCGAGCTGCAGCGAGTCACCGATGAAGTCGGCGAAGTCCTGGATCTCACCCTCTTGATAATAGTGAGCCAGGATGACGGCGTTGCGCTCGCGCTTGAGGCGGGCGATCTCCACGTCCAGGTCGATGTGGCCAAGGGCTTCGGTTGCGAGCGCCATGACCGGAGCTTAGTGCTCGGGGGGCTTCGTGTCGATTATACACGGTAAGATTTCGCGTCGCAGCCGCCCGCCGCTCGGGGGCAGAGCTGGCGTGGGTACGGTGGATGAAATCTCAATGATTTCAGGATGTTACCCGCACGGTGGGCCGCAGGGCCGGCGCCGCTCAGCGAGATGCCAAACCCCCAAAAAATTCGGCGCCTGCCGCTGACACCCAGAGGCTGATCCAAGGATCCCATCAGCAAGGCCGGTCGCCCCCACGGTTCGGTTCGGGGGTTCAGGGTTTCGGGGGTTGGACGGCACCGCGCTGTGCCCAGCGCTGTACGCTCGCGCCAAGCGGCGCTTCGTCGTCTTAGGAAGGCGCGGACACGGCCTCGCTGAACAGCTGCTGGTAGTGCTCCGCGCTCTTGGCCTGGCTCAGGTCCAGCTCGAAGTCCGGCGCGGCCTGAGGCTCGAGCTTCGCGAGCAGCTCGCTCACCTCCCGCGCGCTGAGGCCAGCACCCGTCAGCTCCTCCGCGCTCACCTGACCCGCCGTGGACTGCACCCCGCCTGATTCCGCGCGGATCAAACGACGCACCACGTCGAGCTCCATGCGGCTCAGGGAGCGCCCGCACACGTCGTAGTCGATCCACGCCTCGAAGCTGAGCGGCGCCACGCGCTTCAGCATCCCCGCCATCACGCGGCCATACTCCTGGATCTCCCACTGGGCGTGGCCGTCCACCCGCAGCGTGAGGAAGTGCAGCAGGTTGTGGAGATCGATCTTCCAGTACCACTGGGTGTAGGTGGAGAGCGGCAAGTCGATGCGCGCGAGCTCGCGCGCGAGCTCATGCTGCGTGAGGAATTCGTAGGTGCTGGCGCTCGCCGCGCGGCCTTGGTTCCAGCGCTGGACGGCCTCGCGATACAGCGCGGGGTCCGCGGCCTCACCGCTCCGGCCCTGGTTGTTCACCGCGCTCTGAGTCTGCAGCTGCTCGGCGCTCGGCGTGTAGAACAGCATCGGCATCAGCGAGTAGCGGCCGGAGTATTCGTTCACGTTGGCGGTGCGGTGACGAATCCACTGGCGCGCGATGAACATCGGCATGCAGCAGTGGAACTTGAGCTCCACCATCTCGCTCGGGGTGGTGTGCTTGTGGCGGCGCAGGTAGCGGAGCAGCCCGCGCGTCTGGCTCTGACGCCGCGTGCCGTAGCCGTAGCTCACGCGCGCGGCGCGCTCGATGCACTCATCGGTGCCCATGTAGTCCACCAACGCGACGAAGCCGTGGTCGAGCACGGGGAAGTATTTGCCGAGGATCGCCTCCGCCGCGGGGGCGGTGGGCCGGTGAGTGGGGGTTTGACCAGGCTCCGTCATCGCCCGCCACCTTCCCAAGGTTGCTCAGCGCGCGCAACGCTCGTTCGTCGCGAGGCCAGGCTTCGTGACGGCGCGTCGGTCGACCCGCGTTTCCATCCGCGGCGCGGCTCTGCTGGCGGCGAGTAAACCGGTGCTCTACCCTCACTCCGGCATGAGAGCTGCTCGCCACCTGCGCTCGGGTCGCTCGCGCCGTGCACCAGCCTACCTGACGAGCTCGGGGCGCGTCCTCGCGTGTGCGGTGGGTCTCGTCTTGCTCGGTGGGTGCCAGGCGAGCGCGGGGTGGGCGGGCCCAGCGCCGACCGGCAGCGAGCAGCCGCGCAAGGCCAGCGCCAAGATGCGCGGCGGCGCGCGCATGATCCCGCTCGCGGAGCCGGGGGTGGCGAGCTACCACGAGCCCTTGCCGGAGGGGGGCGCACGGCAGGTCGCCTACGGCATGCGCGTGCTCAGGTACCCTGACGGTCGCGTGCAAGCGGCCGAGCGGCTGTTCCCCGATCGTGAGCAGATCTCGGCGGCGGAGCTGCCGGCGCGGCTCGGCGGCGGGTGGCTGTTCTTCTCCACCTCCTCCAGCACGCTGTGGCACGCCGGCGACTGGCTGGGCGAGGTCACGGCGGTGGGCGAGCTCCCCTCGGACGTGGCGCAGATCATCCCGGGGTTCGATCGGGTCTACGTGCGCACCCGTCAGGGAGATTTACTGGCCCTGACACCGGGCAGCTGGGCGCTCACGGATCTGGGCTCGCTGCCGCCCGCGCCGGGCTACAGCGAGCTCGCGTTCTTGGGGGAGTGGGTGGGCGCCGTCGCCACCGACCTGCGGGGCGTCATGGTCACGTTCGATGCCGGCGCGAGCTGGCGCTCCGTGCCAACCGCGCGGGTGCAGGGCGTGATCCAGGCGGATTCGCGCCAGATCGAGATCCACGGGAACCCTCGGGTGTACCTGACCACCGAGGGCGTGCAGGAGATCGATGCGACGGGGGGCGACGAGGGCTTCGCCGCGCTCGGCAGCTCGCCGATCGCGGTGCTCGCCGCTCAGGAGGCGCCGCCCCGCAGCGCGCCGCGGCCCGCGCCGCAGCCGCTCGGCGACACGCCGCTCCGCCTCGCCGCCCTGTACGGGATCTTGGATGAGCCGGGCGTCGCGCTGGTGCTCGCGGCGGGACACCTCGCGCGGGTGCGCTTGAAGGACGGCGCGCTGCTCGGCCTCACGCGGGACGTGCACCCTGGGGTGGCGCCGTGTCAGGGGGCGCGGGTGGGGCGCGGCGTGGGGTTCATCTGCGGTGACGCGGGCGGGCCGAGCGTGGTGTACCAGGTGAGCCAGGGGCTCACGCTGACCTCGGTGCTCCGCTTCGATGAGCCGCGCGCCATCTTGGCGTCGGGCACCGGGGGCCTGGTGACGCGCGGCGAGTGCCCCGAGGGAGCCGCTGTTCAGGCGACGGATGACGCGCGCGGCTCCCAGTCCCCAATGGTCAGTCACTGCGTCCGTTCCGTGTCAGGTAAGCTGACGACGATCCGGGTGCGCGGCGACTACGGGGTGGAGCGGGTGGCGGCGCTCGAGGACGGGCGCGCGGCGGTGGTGGTGCCGCCGCGGCTTGGCGCCCTGGGCGCGCTGGTGTTGATCTCGCCGGATGGGCGCACCAGCTCGCGCCAGCTGCGCTTCGTCAAGGGGACTGACGCCTACCTGAGCACCTTCGGGAGGCGCGGGCTGTGGCTCGATGGCTTGGTGGAGCGCGCCGTGAAGCGGGACGGGAAGGAGCACCGCGTGCTCTCGACCTGGGTGAACGGTGGGGGCCCCTTCGTCGGCGTGGAGATCGAGCTCGACGGCAGCGTGCGCTTCGGGGAGATGGTGTCGGACGACACCGACCGGAGCCTCATCTCGGGTCCCGTGGCGCTCACCTTGGGGCAGGGAGGGCTGATGCGTGAGTCGACGGACGGCGGCATGACGTGGTTCGAAGCGGAGACGCCGGACGGGGTGGGGGAGCGGAGCCCCCTGGTGCCGGCCATCGGTAGCCCAGGGGGTTATGCAGCGCGCGGTTGCAGCGCGGTGGGCTGCGCGTTCGGCGCCTGGGTGCGGGTGGGTTGGCAGGGTGAGGCGCCGCGTGATCGCGAGGCGCGTTTCATCACGGAGCGCCCCAAGCCGCTGCTGAAGTCGCCCAGCTACTCGCGCTGGGCGTTCCAGTGCGAGCCGACGGGTGAGGTGGGCGGTGGCAGCTCACGACCGCTGGTCCTCTCCTCTCGGCGCATGGCCAGTCCGCCCGCCGCGCCCATTCCGCACGGATATTACGGTGCGCTGCCGCCCGTCGCTCAGCTGCCCTCCACCGCCTTCGCGCCGTTCCTCGGCGTCCCGCCGCCGACCGCGCCCAAGACCGCGCTCCGGCTCGACCTCGGTATCGAGCACCCGAGCACCTCGGCGCGCGCCTACGCTTGGGGGTCGCGGAGCGACGAGTGGGCGCGCGACGGGCGCTGGATGGTGCGCGTGGAGTCGCAGTTCGACCTCGCGCAGCCCACCTGGGCCACGGCGGTCAGCCCCGCGGACTGGCCAGACCCCACGTCCGCAGCCCTGACCTTCGGTCAGCTGGCTCGCTACGGCGGCTACACCAACTGGCGCTTCACCCCGGCGACCAGCGACGCGGCGGGGCTGCTCAACGTCACCGTGCGCGGCGGGCAGACGCTGTACTTACTCGAGGAGGGCAAGCCGCCCACGCGCCTCCGCGGCGATCTCTGGCCGCTCACCAACTTGGCCGGGTTGGTGCGGGTGGGCGGCGCTTGGTACGGCGGCTCGCTGGTGCAGAGCGAGGCGTTCACCGTGTACCGGATCGAAGGGGGTGAGTCGCGCGCGGTCGCGAGCTTCCCCATCCGGCGCGATCGCACCCACACGAACATCAGCCTGGTGCGGAGCGCGCAGGCGGACGCGTTCGGGGTGCTGGTGCAGGTGCGGGCGCCGCGAGTCGAGCCCTCGGCGGGGCAGTGGTACCTGTATCCGTTCGATTTGGAGCAGCGGCAGGTGGGCGAGCCGCTCGTCATCTCCGCGGAGCAGCTGAGCAACACCCCGCGGCTGTGCGGGGCAGAGGACGATGGCTGGTGGATCGAGGGCCCGCTGCCAGGGGCGCCGTATTTGAACCTGGGTGCTCAGCGCGGGAGCTTGATGAGCGCGCGGTTGATCGCGGACGCGGGCGGGGTGTGCGTGGCGGCGCTCGCGGCGCGCAGCTCGGACTCGCTCGGGGTGAGGCCGCAAGCAGCGGGGAGCACGCGTGGCGCTCACCTGACCCTCACCTCTCGCGACGGTCAGACCCGCTGGGGCTACCGCTGTCGACCCTGAGGGCGGCTGGGTCACGCGGTGGGCTTCGTTGCGGTCCACGTGTGCGCGGAAGCACTCATCGCCCTCCTCCGCGTCGCCCCTGGCCTGAGTTTCAAACTTGAAAGGCCTATGCGGCGTGGCCATCGCGCAACTATGGGTAAGGTCGAGTCACCCTCACACCGAAGCGCCACGGAAGCACAGGTACGGAGCCGCGTGCTAGGGTCACCTCGGAAGAAGTGATGTCGAGCGACGAGAGTTGTTTGCAAATCCCCACGGGGCTTGCTACTTCCCCCTCGTCCGCGCGGAGAGAGGCTGTCCCCCCCGGCCCCTCTGCGCGGACTCTTAATTTCACCGTCTGCCGTTGGCTCGCTGGAGCCCGGCGCTGCGCGGTGGGGGATCTGAGTGGCGAGGTTGCCTGACGGCGCCCACCGACGTTGGATCCGGCCCCCTAGCCAGCTACGCTCCACCTCCCTGCTGCTTGGAGGTCTCTGTGAAGCTTCGTCCCCACTACTGGCGGCTGACCGCCGCCGTGTCCGTTGGCTTGCTCTGTGCGCTGGCGGTGAGTTGCTCTGACGATGACGGTGATGGGGATCCAGGCTCGGGTGGCGCGGGTGGCGTGGCGGGCACTGCGGGCACCGCGGGCACGAGTGGCACCGGTGGGGTGCCGGTGCCGCAGCCTGGTGAGCAGTGCTTCGATCCCGATCCATCGCAGATCCGGCTCCGCGCGAATCCGCCGAGCCTCGTGCTCGCGCCGGGGCAGGTGCGCGATCTCGAGGTGGTGGTCGATCCGGATGTCTGCGACGTCCGCGCCGTTCGCTTCGAGACCGGGGACGCCGAGGTCGCGGCGGCGCCCAGCGATCAGCGCATCGACTTGGTCACCCCCTCCGCCAAGGTGCGGGTGACCGGCGGCGCGCTGGGTACCACCGAGCTGAAGGCGCTTTTCCCGCGTGGAGATGACACCTACGCGGAGCTCGCGATCCCGGTGCACGTGTTGGACTCGGCGGTCCCCGGCTGCGCGGGGAGCGGCGCGGGGCGAGTCGACGACGGCGTCGTGATCTCGGGCACGGGCGGCCTCGAGCGGGCGTCGGTCGGTTACCAGCAGGGCGCCACCACCCCGAACCACAACAGCTACATCTGGTCGGTGTCGCCCTTCGACGCCACGCTCTCCTGCGCGTCGGACCAGGTGCCGAGCGGCTTCACCAAGCTGGGCCCCGCGGTCAGCTTCGGCCCGGCGGATCTCAAGCTCCCTCGTGAGATCCCGTTTACCGTGCCGGCCAACCCCGCCGCCGTGCCGGAGGGCGCGCGCATGCGCCACGTCACGGTCTCCTACACCGGGCCCAACGCGCGAACGCCGCGCGTAGTGCCGGTGGGCGACCTCCGGTTCGTCAGGGACGGTGATGGTTACAAGCTCAGCTTCATCGCGCCCTGGCTGGGGACGTATCAAGCCGTGGTTCGCTCTGGCGACTTCACGCCCAAGAAGCGCCGCATCACTCACCGCGCCATCGTCGGGGTGAGCATGGGTGGCGGCGGCACCTCGATGGTGGGCCTGCGTAACCACCAGTTGTTCGACGTGCTGGCGCCGCTCGGCGGCCCGGTGGAGTGGACCTGGCTGCTCGGCCACATCCGGCGCAACCACGTCGGCGGCTTCGCTCCGAACGATGGGACGACGGCGCCGCCGTGGGATCCGACGCTCCCCACGCCTCAGCTCCCTTACGAGCACAGCTCTTCGTTCAACCGCTGGTGGTACGAGTACCCGCGCGCTGGCAACGGCGGTCGTTTCCCCAGGGAAGAGTACGTGCAGATCTTCCGCGACCTGGCGCTGATGTTCGGCAACCCCGGCGGCTACAACCCCACCCCCGGCGCTGAGAACCTGCCGGCGGGCGTGCCGCTCGATCACCCGAGCGTGGTGGGCGACCGCGCCAATCGCGAGTGCGCCGTGTGGGTCGACCCCATCTCGCAGCACCCGGACGAGGCGCGCCAGCGAGATCTCGCGCGGAGCTGCCCCTCGGAGCGCTGCGCGAATACGCTCAGGCTGACGAACTACTACGACGCGGACTTCAACCCGCTCGGCACCTTCCCCGTCATCAGCTTCTGTGACGGTTCGGAGCAAGATCCCGCGCTCTCGCCCTACGCGAACACCTGGAGCCCCATCGGGAACGATCGGCCGATGGAGCTCGCCTTGGCGGTCGACTACAACGACAACGGGGTGCGCGACGAGAACGAGCCCGTCATCTTCCAGGGCTACGAGCGCTTCCGTGACGTGGGGGCGGATGGCCTCGCGAGCGTGGACGAGCCTGGCTACGAGCCCGGGGTGAACGAGGACCCCGCTGGGGACGACTGGCACCCGCAGTTCAACCCCGGCGGCACGGAGGGCAACTTCCGCTACGACGAGGGGGAGCCCTTCGACGACTTCGGCCTCGACGGCGTGCAAGGCACCGCCAGCAGCCCTTACGACTTCGGCGAGGGCAACGGGCGCTTCGACTACGCCCCGGGGTACCGCACCTTCCTCGAGCGCGACTCGCGCACCGTGATCGCCCAGCACCCCATGGCGACCCAGGCCCAGCCGCTCGACGCCGCGGCGCTCGCGCGCCTCGATCTATGGACCGACGGCGGCACCCGGGACCTCTTCAACTTCGCGGTCTCCGCTCAGGCGCTGATGGGCGAGTGGCAGCAGCGCGGCCGCATCGTCCAGTACTTCACGAGCTACGATAAGCTCCCAGGGCAGGTTCTCGGTAACGAGTCGGAGTTCGTCGCGGGGCGCCTCGCTTGGGAGGACATCCCGGGCGGCGTGATGATGCGCTACGGCGCCATCGACCCGACCCCGCAGGACATGGAGACGGGCTCCGGGCAGCACGTGGGCCCGGCGGATCAGGTGGTGCGGCGACTCCAGTCCGCCCTCTACTACATCGGCTCACGTTGGCCCGACGCCCCGCGCGGCCTCAGCGAGGCGAGCCAGGTGGATCCGGTGCCAGGCGCGGAGCTGTGTGAGGTCCGCGGCGGCTGCGACTTCAACTTCACCGACTCACGCGGCCGCACCGGCCCCGTGAGCGTGAATTTTCCACCGGGATATTCCAACGCCAAGGCGCAGTACAAGCGCTACCCCGTCATCTACATGCTGCACGGCTACGGCCAGACGCCTGAGGACCTCAAGGCCGCCATCGTGTTCCTCAGCAACTGGATGAACAGCCCCATCGACTCCACCGGCACCCGCCTGCCTCAGGCGCTGCTGGTCTACGTCGACGGTCGCTGTCGCCCGGGTGAGGCCGGCGACGAGACGGAGTGCATCCGCGGCACCTTCTTCACCGACAGCGTGCGCGAGAAGGGCCCCAAGATGGAGAGCTGGTGGATGGAGCTGGTGGAGGAGATCGATCGCCGCTACCGCACCATGCCCCCCACCGAGATCGACTGGGTGGAGTGAGCCGACCGCATGAGGGCACCCCGCTCCCGAAGCGCCGCCCCGCGCGGTCCTTCGGGCGTACCAGGGGTGCCCTGACGGTGAGCTAGGCTGACTGCAGCGCGGTCAGCTAGACCAACCGCAGTGGCGAGTGTACGGCGAGCCAGGCTGACCGCCTCTCGTTCGGCGCCGGGTCAGCGAAGTAGTCAGCTACTTAGATTGGATCGGGGGGTTTGCCTGCACCGCGCCGTCAGGCGAAGCTCAAGTCGCTAGCTTCCGCCGCAGCTCGGCGCCGAGCTCTTCAGCGCGCCCGGTCGCGGCCTCCACCGCGTCGATCAGGGTGCGCCGCAGGCCGCCGCTCTCCAGCGTGTGGAGCCCGGCGATGGCGGTGCCCCCGGGGCTCGTCACCATGTCCTTGAGCCGCCCCGGGTGCTCCCCGGTGTCGAGCAAGAGCTTGGCCGAGCCGTACACCGTCTGCGCGGCGAGCAAGAGCGCCGTCTCGCGGTGGAGCCCCACCTTCACGCCGCCGTCGGCGAGCGCCTCGATCATCAGCATGACGTAGGCAGGGCCGCTGCCGGAGAGCCCCGTCACCGCGTCGATCAAGGACTCATCGAGCACCACGGTGCGCCCGACGGCGTCGAAGAGCCGCGTGGTCGCGGCGATGTCCTCCTCCGTGGCGTGGCTACCGGGCGCGATGGCCGTCGCCCCCGCGAGGGCGATGGCGGCGGTGTTCGGCATCGTGCGCACCACGCGGGCCCCCTCCGGCAGGCGGTGCTCGAAGGCGCTCACCGGCACCCCGGCCGCGATGCTCACCGCGAGCGTTTCCTTTTGGAAATGAGGCGCCGTCTCCAGCAGCACGCGGTCGATCACCTGCGGCTTCACCGAGTAGACGAGGATGGTGGCCCAGCTCACGAGCGCTGGGTTGTCCTTGGTGGTGACGATGCCGTGCTGCGCGTGGATGCGATCCAAGCGCTCTTGGCTCACGTCGCTCACCCGCACCTGCTCGGGGGTGACGGTGCTCGAAGCCAAGATGCCGCGCACCAGCGCGCTCGCCATGTTGCCCGCCCCCAAGAAACCGATTCGATGCTCGTTCACGTCAGGTTACCTTTAGAATAAGCCGCGCAGCTTCTCCATGAAGCTCTTCTGCTGCGGCATCGCGGACTCCCCCAGCTCCTCCGAGAGCTCGAGCAACAGCGCCTTCGCGCGCGGGGTGAGGAGCTTGGGGATCTCCACGTACACCTCCACCAGCTGATCGCCGCGACCCAGCGCGCGCCGCGGCACCCCTTGGCCGCGGAGCCGCAGCACCGTGCCCGAGGCGGTCTCGGGCGGCACTCGGACGCGCGCCTTGCCCGCCAAGGTGGGCACCTCCACCTCTCCACCGAGCGTCGCCTGAACGAAGCTGATGGGCACGCGGCAGCGGATGTCGCCGCCCTCACGCTCGAACAGCGGGTGCTTGGTGACCTGGATCGCGATCTCGAGGTCGCCGTAGTCGGCGCCGGGGCGCGGCCGGTTGCCGCCGCCGCGCTCCACCTGGCTGCCGCCGTCTTCCACACCGGGTGGGAAGCTGACGGTCAGGGTGCGTGTCTGCTGCGTGAGGCCGCGGCCCTGGCAGCTCGCGCAGGGGCGCTCCGGCACCTGACCGCTGCCGTGGCAGCTGGGGCAGGGTTTGTCGATGGGCAGCGGCAGCACGCCCTGCGCCATGCGGATTTTCCCGCGCCCACCGCAGTTCTTGCAGTCCGTCTTGGAGGTGCCGACCTCGGCGCCGCTACCGTGGCAGGTCTTGCAGTGGTCGAGGCGCGCGTAGCAGAACTCCCGGGTGGCGCCGAGGGCCGCCTCCTCGAAGCTCAGCGAGGCCCGCTGCATCAGGCGCTGCTTGCCCGTTTGCTTCAGCCCGAACGCGCCCAGGATCTCCCCGAGCATGCCGTCGATTTGGCTGAGGTCGATGTACTCCGAGAAGCCGCGCTCACCGCCGCCGCGCTCGAAGGCGGCCGCCCCGAAGCGATCGTAGGTCTTGCGGTGCTTGGGATCCGCGAGGATTTGGTAGGCGCGGTTCAGCTCCGCGAAGCGCGCTTGAGCCGTGGGGTCGTTCGGGTTGCGATCTGGGTGGTGCTTGACCGCCGCGCGGCGGAAGGCCGCCTTGATCTGCTCGGGGGTGGCGTCGCGTCGCACGCCAAGCAAATCGTAGGGGTCCCGCACGCGGCATCCATACCTCGGTGGGCGATGGGGTGCGAGCCTGGCGCGAAGACGCCCAACGTGCGGCCAAACCCCCAAAAAACCAGGAGGCAACATCGGATTGGGGTTTGGGGGATTGGGTTGGACGGGCAGTCACCCCAGCGCGCCGCACGTCTGCGCCCCCCCAAGCTGAGGCGCGCGGTCGCTGTGTGGGACGCCCTCACGGGTCACCGCGCCCGCTGCACCTGCGCCCCCCCAGCTGAGGCGCGCGGTCGCTGTGTGGGGCGCCCTCACGGGCGTTGCCTTGTCCCAGTTCGAGAACTAGCCTCGCTAGTGAATGTCGAGCCCCGAGGAGGAGGATGACGCCGATGAGCGGCGCCTGGCGCGGCGTGCTCCCATCGAGCTGAAGGTGGAGTACAAGCGGCTCAACACCTTCTTCGCGGACTACACCAAGAACATCTCGCGCGGCGGCACCTTCATCGCGACCGAGCGGCCGCTCCAGGTGGGGACCGAGTTCGTGTTCGCGTTGGGGGTGCCGAAGTTGCCGGAGCCACTCCGGCTGACGGGGCGCGTGATCTGGGTGGTGCTGCCTGAGGAAGCCACCCAGGCCAGCCCCGCGGGGATGGGGATCGAGTTTCAGTACAGCGGGGAAGAGGAGCGACGGACGAAGGAGGCCGTCGTCGAGAAGCTGCTGAAGGATCAGCTCGGTGAGCACCTCGCCGCGAGGCTCCTCGGGCGCCGCCCCAAGGCGTGAAGGCGAAGCCGCCGGCGCGCGAAGGAGCCGCGGCGAGGAGTGAGGGCGCGGGCTGTCCTGGGTGGCTGGTGACCGACTCTTCTGCGGCCTAGGATAGCGGGGTGAAGAAGACCACGAGGGCGGCGCTCGTGCGCGTGCGCGCGCTGCTGGAGCCGAGGAGGCTGGACGGAGAAGCCATCGCTCAGGCGCTAGAGGGCCAGGGCGCGCCGCTCACCCTGTTGGTCGCGATCGCCTACGCGCGGCGCGGTGAGCTACAAGCCGCGAAGCGCTACGTTCGGGCGGCGCTCGAGTCCCCGGTCGCCACCACGGCCGAGGACTCCCTAGTGCGCTTGGTCGCCGGGTTAGTTAGCTTCGTTACCGAAGAGCATCGGCTCAGCCTGGAGCTGCTGCGGAGCGCCGCCGAGCTCGCGCCGAGCTCGCGAGGCAGGCTCCTCTACCTGGCGCAGGAGCGCGCGAGCTTCCTAGGGTGGGATGACGACCAGCTGGAGATCCTCCAGCTGGCCACGGAGCATGGGGTAGCGACCCCGCGCGCGCACCTGTTGGCGGCCCAGGTCCACGCGCGGCGGCGGCAGTGGGCAGCGGCGCTCGAGCGGGTCGATCAGGCGCTCGTCAGTTATCCTAACTTCGCCTCACCCTTGATGGAGCGCGCGCGGCTCTGCCTCGAGCTGGGGGATGGAGACGCTTGCCTCGCGAGCCTCGACCAGGCGCTGACCACGGAGGGGCGCGCCTACGCGTTCCAGATGGAGGCCGCGGGGCTCACGCGCCGGCTGGGGCGCCTCGACCGCGCTCAGCATCACCTGCTTCGCGCCCAGGAGGTAGAGGGGACGAGCCTCGCGCCGCGAGTCGCGCTGGCTGAGCTCAGCGCGCTCCGCGGCGAGTTGGAGCAAGCCGCGGCGCAGGCTCGCGAGTGCCTCGCCTCGGACCCGAGCTGCGCTGACGCTCAGCGCGTGCTGGACGCCCTCAATGATTCTCGTGGAGACATTGAGCGGCTGCGCGCGCGCCTCATCGGGGCGGCGCCGCGCGAACCGAGCGGCGCGCTCGCTCCGCGCGGCTCGGGTGGGCAGCGCGCGAAGAGCGCCCTGAGCGGCGCGCCGGCTGCCCCCTGGGACGCCGCCCAGGAGCTCGAACGGGCGCACAGCCTACTCGGCGTGGGGATGGGTTGGGACGTGCTCCGGACGTCTCGTGGGGAGGGCTCGTGGGGCGTCAGCGCGCCGCGCGAGGCGCCACGCAGGTCGCTGAGCGAGGCGGAGATCGCGGCGTTCGTTCGTGATGGGTACGTGCGGGTGAGCGGCTGCTTCGATGAGGCGTTCGCCCGCGTCGTGCGGGCCGAGGTGGAGGCCCGCGTGCAGCAGAGCCCCGCGCGTTGGGTGAAGCACGCCGAGCGCGGTGCCCCGGCCCGCTTCACCAGCGAGGACCCGAGCACCTGGACGATGCCCATCATGATCATCGACGGGGCGCGGACATTCAGCTTACCTGATCGATTCCCGAGGGCGTGGGGAGCCATCTGTGAGCTCTTGGGTGGGCCGGAGCGCGTGGCGTCACGGCAGATCACCGACTACATGAACCTCAACCTCTGCGCCGGGCGCGAGGACGGCTTCAAGCCGCCCACGCTCGCCTCGTCCGCGTGGCACGTGGACGACCCGAGCAGCCTGAGCGACCTTCGGGGGATCGTGAACGGGCTGGTCTTGATCGTGCTGTTCGATCGGGTCGCGGCTGGCGCAGGCGGCACGCTGGTGCTCCCCGGATCCGTGGCGGACGTCGTTCATTTCCTTGTGGAATCAGAGCCAGGCCGGGACCTGACCCAGCCCGAGGTGCGCCAGGAGCTGGCCGCGCGGTCGAGTCAGGTGGTGGAGCTCACGGGGGAGGTGGGCGACTTCTTCCTGCTCCACCCGCTGCTCTTGCACTCCGCTGCGCCGAACCCCTCGGGGCGCATTCGCTGGATGGCTAACCCCACGCTCTACCTGAAACAGCCGCTCAGAGCTCGACCGGCGACGGGGTACGAGCCGTCGCCAGTCGAGCTGGCGGTGTGGCGCGCGTTGGAGCCCCCAGGCGGCGCGCTCTCGCGCGCCGATCAGGTCCACTCGAACGGGAGGAGCCAGCCCCTGTCCTTCATCGAGGCGGCGGCGGTGACCCGTTCGTCGTGCTAGCTGACGTCTCGGCTCAGCGGAGGAAGTACGGCAAGTCAGCCGTGGTGCCGAACCACCAGTTGAACTTCCTGGGGGGTGACAGGCGCCACTCCGCGAGCCCGCTCGCGGGGCCCGCCGGGCGGTGCCAGTAGTCGAGCACCGCGGTGCAGCCAGCGAGCAGCCCGGAGAGGCCGCCCTCGAGCGCCGCGGTGTCGTCACCCAGCGCGCGGCTCGCCCAGATCCCCTTCGCCACCAGCCCAGCGACGTCGCAGGTGTGCTCCCAATCCGCCCAGGCGCCGCCATCCGTGAACTGATACACGCTGGAGGACAGGTAGTAAGGCACCGGGTGCGCCACCCCTTCGCCGCTGCCGTCGTAGAGGCCATGGCGCACGACGAAGCGACTGAGCGCGGCCAGCACCTCGAGCGAGGCCTCGTCCCGCGCGTGGATGTAGTAGCGCCACACGGCGTCGGTCAGGAGCGCGCTCATCCACGGCGAGCACACCGGCTCGTGGGTGGAGACGCCCTCATGGTCCGAGTTCTGGTGCAGGATGCAGTCGTCGTTCGCCCAGCCCTCCACCGGTGACTGGATGCGCGTGAGTGAGGCCTCCACGATCTCGCGGGCGCGGCTCGCGTGGCTCGCGGCGCCGGTGGCCTCCCAGGCGGAGAGCGCGCCCAGCAGCGCGTAGGCTTGGTGGCGCTCGGTCCAGAAGTTCATTTCCGCTCGGTAAAGTGGGTCCCAGCTGGTCTGCGCCGTGGCCACCGCCTCGATCTTGGGGAGCAGCCGGGTGTCCCCGGTGAGCATCAAGGCGACGAACATCGACTGGCCGTAGGCGTACTTGAGGTCGCCCGCGCGCAGATCGAAGGTGCCGTCGCCGCCCACGTGCGCGGCGTAGAACTGCGTCGCGCGGTGGGCGTGGCGTAGCCACTTCACGTCGCCGGTGCGCGCGTAGACGGACCACAGCGTCATCGCGCGATCGAACAGCCACGGCTCGTACTCGGTGACGTCGATGCGCGCGGTGACCCGCGGGTCCAGGTCGTTCACCGCCGTGCGGGCCGAGCCGACGAAGGAGGTGTCATAGCCGCTTAAGCTGGCGACCTGACCAACGGGCGCCGTGAAGCTCCGGAGCCCGGCGTCCGAGAGCCAGGCGGCGGGGAACACCGCGTACACGGGGGGCTCGTGGATGGCCGCGGCGGCGGGGTACTCCGTTGGGTCCTCACCGGCTGAGATCGGCAGCCAAGCGTCGAAGGCGCTCGCGCTGGTGTCGAGCGTCTCCGTGCTGCGCGTGCCCCACTCCAGGGTGAGCCGAGTGATCTCGCTCACGTCGACCTCCACCTGCACCAGCGCCGCGCGCAGCGCGCCCGGCTGGGCGCCATCGGTGAGCGAGCGCCAGCGCGCCAGCTCGGTGATCTTCGAGGGGAGCTCGCGCCCCTCGCTCATCACGCGCACCAGCGCCGCCTCGGCGACGGCACCGCGCGGAAACGGCGCGCCGAAGGAGACCAGGGTGGGGCCCCGGCCGACACCCGGGTTGGGGACCAGTGTTACCTCCACGTTGCCTGCGGGCTGGGTGAGCGGTGCCGGATCGGGGCAGCGCGGGCAACCCGGTGGCGACCAGGGTCCCCCGCCGCTGCCACCCCCGCCGGTCGCTCCCGTGCCGGCGCTGCCGCTGTGGCCCGCGCTGCCTGCGCTACCCGCGTCGCCTGCGCTACCCGCGTCGCCGGCGCTACCCGCGGCACCGGCGCTGCCGCCATGACCCGCGCTGCCTGCGCTGCCTGCGCTGCCCGCGTTGCCCCCTGCCGCGCCCCCACCGCCATCGCCATCATCCGAGCACGCGAATAAAGGCAGACAAGCTGCCAAGCTGAGGGCCACCAGGGAACAGCGCTTCATCTCCACACCTCCTGCGCGGAGTCTTTCACGGCGCCGGGGGTGCGGGAAGGCGCCGCGCGCTCAGGTTCGGCGCGCCTCACGATGACTGCAGCGCCGCATGGCGCCGCGTGGCGCTACCAACCCCCAAAACAGGAGCCCACCCCAAGGCCTTGGTTTACGGGCTCGCGATGGCCTCGGCCGACCTCGCTGATAGGGATCGGCGCGTCACGGTGGCGCGCGCTTGGCTCGGCGTCGTCGTGCTATGACGCGCCGATGGTTCGGCGATATGGGTGGGGGCTGCTTCTGCTCGGCTTGGTGGGCTGCTCGGCGCCGCCTTTGCTCGCGCCCGCTCCCGCTCCCAGCGCGCCGCCCGCGGCCTCCACCGCGCCTCCAGAGGCGGCGGAGGTGGGTGAGGTGACGAACGTGGGGCCGCTCATCTTGCGTGGCACCCCACCGGTCCCGGAGGCGCTGCGCGAGCGCATGAGTCGCTACAACGAAGCGCGCAGCGCGACCTCGTTCGGGCTCTCACCCGACACCAAGTCGATGTTGATCGGCACGCGCTTCGGTCAAACGACCCAGCTGCACTGGGTGCGTCAACCGCTCGGCGCGCGGACTCAGCTCACGTTTCGAGACGAGCCGATAGGCGCCGCCAGCATCAACCCGGTGGACGAGGCGCACCTCGTGTACCTGGCGGACCGGGGCGGCGACGAGAACTACCAGGTCTACTCCTTCAATCGCCGGAGCGGCGAGACCGTTAGGCTCACTGACGGCACCAGCCGGCACCTGGGCGTGGTGTGGCACCCGAGCGGGACGCGCGTTGCCTACGCGAGCAACGCGCGAAACGGCAAGGACATGGACATCTACGTCGGCAGCAGCCGCGAGCCGCTCGAGGCCAAGCGCGTGCTCGAGCGCGAGGGGCACTTCATACCGCTCGAGTTCAGTCGCGATGGCGGCCTGTTGCTCATCGGTCACTACGTGTCGATCAATGACTCGCGGCTCTACCTGTTCGACCTCCAGCAGGAGCGCCTGATCCGCGTGTCCCCGGAGGAGCCCGCGGCGCACTTGCCAGCCACCCTGTCTATCGCCGGGAATCAGGTGTACCGGGCGACGGATCGCGACGGCGAGTTCAAGCAGCTCGAGCTGTACGACTTGCGCGATCAGAAGACGACGAAGCTGACCTCCGATCTACCTTGGAGCGTGGAGGAGCTGGCGCTGTCGCCCGATGGTCAGAGCCTCGCCTTCGTCGTCAACGTGGATGGTTATGGCGAGCTTCGGGTGCTCGACACCCGCACGCGAAAGCACCGCGCGCTGCCCGGTGTGCCGAAGGGCATCGTGAGCGACATCCGCTTCAGCTCGCGGGAGTCGGTGCTCGGCTTCACGCTGAGCCGCGCGACGGGCCCTGGTGACGCCTACCGTTACGATTTGAAGAGCGGGCGCCTGGATCGCTTCACGGAGAGCGAGGTGGGGGGGATCCCAGCGGGGCACTTCATCGAGCCGAGCCTCGTTCGCTACTCGAGCTTCGATGGTCGCGAGATCCCAGCGTTTTACTATCGACCGCGCGGCGCGGGGCCGTTCCCCGTGGTGGTGTCCATCCACGGCGGCCCGGAGGCGCAGGCGCGCCCCAGCTTCAGCCCGCTGTTTCAGTACCTGGCGGCCGAGCTGGGGGTCGCTGTGCTGGTGCCCAACGTGCGCGGCTCCGACGGCTACGGTAAGACGTACTTACTATTGGACAATGGCCGCAAGCGCGAGGACTCCGTGAAGGACATCGGCGCGCTGCTCGACTGGGTGAAGCAGCAGTCGGAGCTGGATGAGGCGCGCGTCGGGGTCTACGGTGGATCTTACGGGGGCTACATGGTGCTGGCGTCGCTGGTGCACTTCGGTGAGCGGATCCGCGCCGGGGTGGACGTCGTTGGGATCAGCAATTTCGTGACCTTCTTGGAGAACACCCAGGCTTACCGTCGCGATCTGCGGCGCGCGGAGTATGGCGACGAGCGTGACCCGGCGATGCGGCGCTTCTTGCTCGATATTTCACCGGCGAGGCACGCCTCCAAGATCAAGAGCGCGCTGTTCGTGGCGCACGGCGCGAACGACCCGCGGGTGCCGCTCAGTGAGACGGACCAAATCGTGGAGGCGGTGCGCGCGGCGGGGCAAGACGTCTGGTACCTGACGGCGATGAACGAGGGGCACGGTTTCCGCAAGAAGGAGAACCGCGATATGTTCATGTGGCTGACCGCGTTGTTCTTCGAGCGGCACCTGATGAGCGGCGCAGAGGGCAGCCCAACGGGTGCGGAGGGCAACCCAGCGGGTGCAGGGGATGAAGCAGCGGGGGCGCGCCCGTGAGCGCTCGAGGGACGGTGCGCGCGCGGACGCGGGCGCTCGACCAGCTGCTCGAGGCGGAGCCCCTGGCAGAGGCTCAGGTGGAGCGCCTGGCCTCGGAGCTTGGCGCGCCGGGGCGCATCATGGTGGCGGTGGCTTACGCCAAGCGTGGTCGCCTCCGCTCGGCGCGCGCCGCGGTAGAGCAGGCGCTCGGCTTGGCTCCAGAGGACGCCGTGGTGATCGCCGCGGCGGGGATGGTGAGCTTCGTCACGCGCGACTACCAGCTGAGCCTCGAGCGGCTCGAGCGCGCGGTGAGCAAGCACTCAGGGCCTGCGCTTCGCTGGCTGACGATGGCGCGCGACTTCGCGGCGCGGCTCGGCTGGGATCTAGAGGAGCTCGCCGCGCTCGAGGCGCTATGCCGGGTGGAGTCGGCGGCGCCGAAGGCGCACCTGAGCACCGCCCAGCTGCACGCGCGGCGCTTGAACTGGCCGGAGGCGCTGCGCCACGTGGACGCCGCCCTCGCCGCGTTGCCTGAGGTGGCGACGCTCCACATGGAGCGCGCGCGGCTCTTGGTCGAGCTTGGCCGTCGCGATGAAGCGCTGGCGAGCGTCGCGCGAGCGTGTGTCTTTGCAGGGGAGAGCTACGCCTTCCAGATGGAAGCCGGCCTGGTGGCGCGTCGCGCGGGCGGGTTCCCGGCGGCGGAGGCTCACTTCGAGCGCGCAGAGGCCCTCGCGCTGGAGCAGCAGGGTGCGCTGGAGCAGGGCGTCCGTTTGCAGCTCGAGCCGCGCTTCGCTCGCGCCGAGATGGCCGCTTGGCGGGGGGACCTCGACCGCGCCGCGAACGAGGCCGAGGCCTGCCTCGTCAAGGATCCGTCCTTTGCCTCTGCGCTGCGGCTGCTCGGCGCGGTCGCATATTGCCGCGGGGAAATTGATGAGGCCGAGCGGCGCTTATTGCAAGCCCTGGCGCTGGACCCCAAGGAGTCCGAGGCGCGCGCTTGGCTCGCCGAGATCTACATCGGGCGCAAGGACTACGAGGCGGCGGACAAGCAGCTCTACTCGGCGGTGGCCGACGCCACGGGCTACTCTTTTCCAGCGGCGCTCCTGCGCCTCTGGTTCTCGTTCCAGGAGCAGGGGGACAAGGTCGCGCTCGCCGCGCTGCAGGAGGTCTTGGCGCCGCTCTCGGCGATGGACCCTAGCTATGAGCCGGTGCTGCGCGCGGGTGACGCGGCGGCTTGCCTCGGGGTCACGCGAGCGGCGCTCGCGCGGCTCGGGTGCAATCGCTCCACCGTCCCCACGGAGGTGCTTGGCGGGGAGCTCAGGGCGCTGCCGCCGGTCACCGGGCTCCGCTACCGCTCGCGCGTCGCGTTGCAGCGGCTGCGAGTGGTGGGGGCGGAGGAGGTCGCGCGGACGCTGCGTGAGCTCGCGGCGGAGGAACCTGAGCTGGCGCTGGCCCTGTGCCACTTGGGGGAGCTCGAGCTTTGGATGGGCGACTACGAGGCGGCGAGGCGCACCCTTCGGGCGACGCTGGCTATCCAACGGCGCACGCGCTGGGCGTGGATCGGGCTGACGTTGATCGCGGCGCTGCTCGGCGACCCGAAGGAGGGCCTCCGGCTCTCGGCCGAGGGGATCGAGGCGATGGGCAACACCATCGGGCCCGCGGTGTACGCGCACCGCGGCGACGTCCAGCGTATGGCAGGTAATCTGACTGAAGCCGTTCGTGACCTGGAGCGGTCGCTCGAGATGCACCCGCGCCGCGTTGCCGCGCGGATAAGCTATGGCCTGGTGCAGGTGGCGCTCGGTGACGAGCGTCGCGCGCGTGAGGCGTTCGAGCAGGTGCAGCGAGCAGCGCCTGGCTTGGTCTCGGACGCCGCGCGGGAGCTCGGCGTCGTGGTGTGGGGCGACCCGGAGGATGAGCTGGCGCTGGAGGTGGTGGCGAGCGTGCTCGAGCGGGCGCTGGTGCTGCTGCGGGGCAACCGCTCGGCGTCTTCCATCACCTATGTCACGAGCGACGGTCGGCTCCGTGGCTGCGATTTTGGTCAGGAGTCGTCCGGGCTCCACAGCGGCGACGCAGCGGCGCTGTACGAGGCGCGCCGGTTGGCCTTGGCGCTGCTCGATCGTCAGGGTGCTGCCTAGTTAGGGGGTGGGTTTGGCATGGCGCTGCGCGCAGCGCCGCGCGGTGACTGTGGTGCCGCGAGAGGGCCTCGCGCGGCTACCAACCCCCAAACCCAATGTCAGAGGTGCTGACTGGGTGAGTCAGCTGGGCTGGGCTTGCATGCCGTGCTCCGCCACTTCGGCTTCTGCCTCCGCCTCGTGCTGGCGTGCGATCAGCACGTAGAGCGAGGGGATGACGAACAGGGTGAACACGGTGCCGATGGCCATGCCGGAGACCAGCACCAGACCGATGCTGTTTCGCGCCGAGGCGCCTGGGCCGTCCACCAAGGTGAGCGGGAAGTGGCCCACCACGGTGGCGACGGTGGTCATCAAGATCGGCCGGAAGCGCGTGGTGGAGGCCTCGCGCACGGCGTCGAGCTTGCTCTTGCCCTTGCGCTGGAGCTCGTTGGCGAACTCGACGATCAAGATGCCGTTCTTGGCGACGAGGCCGATCAGGGTGACGAGCCCGACCTGCGAGTAGATGTTGAGCGTGGTGGTCCAGCCGTCTGTCCAGTAGGGGATGGGCGCGGGCATCTTCAAGAAGGTGAAGATCAGCGCGCCGAACATCGCGAGCGGGACGGAGCCGGCGAGGATGACCAGCGGGTCGCGGAAGCTGTTGAACTGCGCCGCGAGCACCAAGAAGATGAGCACGATGGCGAGCAAGAAGGCGGGGAGGAAGGTGTTCGCCTCCTTGCGCAGCTGCCGTGACTCCCCGGTGTAGTCCACGCTGTAGCCCTTGGGGAGGATCTCGGCGGCCTGCGCCTCCAAGAAGCCGAGCGCCTCGTCCAGCGGGCGGATCGGCACGCCGCTCAGCTTCACGGCGTTCAGCTGCTGGAAGCGCTTGAGGGAGCGCGGCTCCACCGAGTTTTCCACGTGGGCAAAGGTGCTGAGCGCGACCAGCTCACCCCCCTTACCGGTGACGTACAAGTCCTCCAGCTGCTCGGGGTTCAGGCGCTCGCCGCGCTTGATCTGGGGGATGACCTTGTAGCTTCGCCCGTCGATGCTGAAGCGGTTGACGAAGTTGCCGCCGAGGGAGCTCGCGACGTCGGCGCCCACCTGCTGAAGGTTCAGCCCCAGCTCGGCCACGCGATCGCGGTCGAAGACGAGGCGCGACTGGGGCTGATCGATCTTCACGTCGATCATCGGCGGGAAGGCGAACATGCCGCTCGCCGTGGCGCGCTTCTGGATTTCGGTGACGAACTCGAGCACCTGGCGCGTGTCCGCGGTGGACGCGACCACCAGCTCCACCGGGAACTGACCGCCGCCCGGCAGCGGTGAGGGCAGCACCGAGAGCACCTTGATGCCGGGGATGGTCGCCATCTTGGCGCGCACCTCCGGGAGGATTTGGAACACCTTGCGCTCACGCTCGTTCCACGGCGCGAGCCCCATGCCGCTGAAGCCGCCTTCGGGGCGCGTGATTTGGAAGGAGTACGCCGTCTCCGGGACCTCGAAGAACAGCTCGTTCATGCGCACCGCGTAGGGCACGATCGACTCGATGGTGTTGCTGGCGGGGGCGTCGATGATGTTGAACACCACGCCCTGATCCTCCGTGGGCGCCAGCTCCTTCGGGCTCATGGTGAAGAACACCACCGAGACCACGCTCGTCATCACCCACACCGCGTACACCGCGGGGCGCGCCCTGAGCGTCCCCGAGAGCAAGCGCTCGTAGCCGCGACGGAAGCGATCGAAGCCGCGGTTGATGTACTTCGCGAGGCCGCGCTCGGAGTCCCCCTCGCGCAGCAGCCGCGCGGACATGATGGGCGACAGCGTGAGCGCCACCACGCCGGAGATGGTGACGGCGCCCGCCAGGGTGAAGGCGAACTCGCGGAACAAGGCGCCGGTCAGGCCCCCTTGCAGACCGATGGGCGCGTACACCGCGGCCAAGGTCACCGTCATCGAGATGATGGGCCCGACCAGCTCGCGCGCGCCCACCTTGGCGGCCTCGAGCGGCGTCATCCCCAGGCCCAGGTTCCGCTCCACGTTCTCCACCACCACGATGGCGTCATCCACCACGAGCCCCACGGAGAGCACGATGGCGAGCAGCGTGAGCAGGTTCACCGTGAACCCGAAGATCTGCATCAAGAACACGGCGCCGATGAGCGACACTGGGATGGCTACGATGGGCACCAGCACCGAGCGCAGCGAGCCGAGGAACAGGAAGATCACCAGCACGACGAGGAACAGCGTCTCCACCAGGGTGCGGACGACGTCGTCGATGGCGCTCTGGATGTAGCGCGTGCCGTCGAACCCGATGCGCCCCGTGATCTGATCGGGCAAGTCCTTCTCGATCTCCGCCATCTCCGCGCGGACACCCCGCATCACGTCCAGCGCGTTGGCGTTGGGGAGTACGAAGATCCCCATGAACACCGCCGTTTTCCCCGAGAAGCGGACCTCCGTGTCGTAGTCCTCCGCGCCCAGCGCGACGTCGGCGATGTCCTCCAGCCGCACCAGGGCGCCGCCCTGCTCACGCACCACCAGGCGCTTGAACTCCTCCACCGTGGACAAGTCGGTGTTGGCCGACAAGTTCACTTGGATGAGCGCGCCCTTCGTCTTCCCCACCGGCGCGAGGTAGTTGCCGGCTCCGAGCGCCTGACGCACCTGCGCCGGGCTGATGTTCAGCGCGGCCATCCGATCCGGCTTGAGCCAGATGCGCATGGCGAAGGTGCGGGCGCCGAGCACCTCCGCGCGCTGCACGCCCTCCACCGCGGTGAGCCGCGGCTGCACCTCGCGCACCAGGTAGTCGGTGATCTCGTTTTGATCGAGGAAATCTGACGAGAAGTTCAGGTAAGCTGACGCAAAGCTGCTGTCGGAAGACTCGATGTTGATGATGGGGACCTGAGCCTCCGGGGGTAGGTCCCCTCGGGCTTGGTCCACCTTGGAGCTGATCTCCGAGAGGGCTTTGTTGGCGTCGTAGTTCAGCTCGAGGCGCGCGGTGATGGTGGACACCCCCTGGCTGCTCGTGGACTCGACGTAGTCGATGCCGTCCGCCGCGGAGATGGCGCGCTCGAGGGGCGTCGTGATGTAGCCTCGGACCAGATCGGCGTTGGCGCCGACGTAGACGGTGGTCACCGTCACCGCGGCGTTCTGCGAGCGCGGGTACTGGCGCACCGTGAGGCTGCGCACGGCTTGGAGCCCCGCGATGATGATCACGAGGTTGATGACGATCGCCAGGACGGGTCGCCGGATGAACAGGTCGGTGAACTTCACGTCACTTGTCCTGCGGCTTGGGGTCCACCTGGGCGTCGGGCGCGAGCTTGTTGTCGACCACGATGCGCGCGCCGTTCTTCAGCTTGAAGCCGCCGCTGGTGACGATGACCTGCCCGGCTTTGACACCTGAGCTGACCACCGCGAGATCCCCGCGCCGGGTCCCCTGACGAATGAAGGTGTGCTTCACGACGGAGCCCTCGGGGGACTCCTCCACCACGAACACCGAGTCGCCATAGGGCGCGTACTGGATGGCGGTGACGGGGATCACCACCACGTTTTGCTTGGTGGGGAGCACCACCTCCACGTTCACGAACATCCCGGGGGCGAGCTCCTCCTTCGGGTTGTCGAACACGGCGCGCAGCCGGAGGTTCCGGCTAGCCGACTCCACCGCGGCGTCGATGGCGTCGATCTTCCCCTCCCACTGCTTGCCGGGGAAGGCGTCCGAGGTGATGCGCACCACGATGCCCTCCGCGGACACCACCGGGAGGTGTCGCTGCGGGAGCCGGAAGTCCACGTAGACGCGGCTCGTGTCGAGCAAGGTGACGATCGGCGTGCCTGGTGTGACATACTGACCATTGCTCACCTGGCGGATCCCGAGGCGCCCCGTGAACGGCGCCTTGATCGTCTTCTTCCCCAGCATCACCCCGATGTTGCTGACCTCGGCCTTGCGCTGCTTCGCCAGCGCCTCCGCGGTGTCGAGCTCCGCCTTGGCCGCCACGCCCGCCGCTTCGAGCTTGCGTGCGCGCTCGAGGTTCACGTTCGCGAGCGCGCGCTGCGCCTCCGCCGAGGCGAGCTGAGAGGCCTCCACCCCGGTGTCCAACCTGAGCAGCGTCGCCCCCGTCTGCACCGTTTGACCCGAGTCGAAGCGCAGGTCGCGCACCACCCCAGCGAGCTCGGTGGTGACGGTGATGCCCTGGATCGGCACGACGCTGCCGACCGCGGTGAGCGTGTCGTCCCACACCTGCTCGGTCGCCGGCGCGGTGGTCACCGTCTCGGGGGGAGGGACGGCGCTCTTCGAGGTCTTGATCAGCGCGGCGATCTGCGCGCCCTTGGCGCCGCCGATGACCGCGATCACCACGAGGAGCGCGAGGACCGTGAGTACGACTTTCTTGACCATGGTGGTTCGTCTCGCGCGGCGGAGGCCGAGCCCGGCGAGGAGGGGCGGAGGTCGAGGAGCTGTGATCGCCCGGCGCGACCCGCCCGATGGATGGTTCGGGCTACCTGGAACCGGCGACGAGCCGATGCAAGGGGAGATCGAGGCGCTTCGCGGATCGACGGTCACAAACGGCGCGATCCTTGGCCTAGCCAGAGCGCAGGTGGATCGGCCGCGTGTTCGCTCGAGGTGGGTCGCGCGCCGTTCGGCGTGGGCCGCGTCAGGGCACGCGGACGCCCGCCGGGAGCGGCGGGGGGGTGCCAGCGCCCTGCCGAAGGAGCAGGTCACGCGCGATGGTCACCTCGATGAGCTCGATGGTCTCGCTCTTGGCCACCTGCTCCAAGGCGCGGGTGTCGGGCTCCGCTCGAGACAGCGCCGCGTAGAAGCTCGCCTCAGTTTTTTCCACGCGGCTTTTGGCGGCGCGCTGCAGCGCCGCGTCGTCGAGCTGCTGGGTGCCCCAGGCGCGCAGCCGGCTCGCCCAGCGACTGCTGGCGTCCGCGCGGGCGAGCGCTGCTTCACTGCTGCCGTCGCTGCTCGCCTTGACCCGCCGCTCGAGCAGCTGGGTCCACAGCGCCACGTAGACGAGATCCGCGTCGCCGATGTCCGAGTCGAGCGCCAGCTTCAGCGCCTCGCGCCCGGCGCGGAGATCACCCAGCGTGAGGGCGCGGCGCGCGGCGTCGAGCACCGTCGCCGTGATCTGCTGCGTGTCGCCGCCGGCGGCGTCGAAGGCCCTGCGCGTCGCGCGTCGCGCGGCGTCCACGTCGCCGTAGTGCTCGAGCACCCGCGCCAAGAGCCGCTCCGCTTCGCTCAGCTCCGCGTTGCTCCGCGCGAGGCGTCGCGCGTCGAGCGCAGCGCGGAGCGCTTGCTCCAGGCTGCTCCGCGCGTCCGCCTCACGGCGCGCCTCCATCAGCACCTCGAAGCGAGAGGTGAGCGCGCGCGTCAGCGCGGCGTGATCCGACGCCTGCTTCGCGAGCCGTTCGATGGCTGAGAGCTGGGTCAGCGCCTGATCGTGGCGCCCCGCTTGGCGCTCGATGGAGGCCAAGGTGCTGAGCGCCTCCACACTGGGGCTCGCCTTCACCGCGGCCTCGATGTAGCCGCGGGCCTGAGACAGCTCCCCGGCGCGGGTCTCGATCGCGCCCATGATGTACTGCACCTGCCCGGGGGTGGGCTGCACCTTGCCCTTCAGCGCCGGGGACGCGGCGAGCTTCAGCAGGCGATCCGCCGAGTGGAAGGTGCGCCGCGCGGCGGCCAAATCGTGGATTCCATCGAGATCGATGATCGCGCGCAGCAGCATGCCGAGCGCGGTGCTCACGTGCCTCGCGTCCGGCTCCTGCTCCAGCGCGCCCGCGAGCACGAGCGGCGCCGCCTCGCTCAGGCCGTAGCGCAGGAGCAAGGTGCTCAGCGTGCCCGCGCCGCGCAGGCTGGTCGGCTCGGCGCGGTACAGCTGCACCGCGCAGCCGAACGCGGCGCCGCGGGCGAGCTCCGGGCTCATCGACGTCTCGGGGCGATCCGGCGACTCGGCGCGGGCGAACACCTCGAGCAGCGCCGCCCAAGCGTCAGGGTTCTTGTCTTTATCCGCGGCCTCCAGGGCCTCGATGAGCGGCGGCGGCGCGACCTTGGCGGCGTCGCTCTCGGCGATGGCGCGCAGCGCGCCCGCGGCGTCCCCGTGGCGGAGGTAGATGGCCGCCATCGCGAAGCCCCCGGTGCGCACCGCCTGGAACACGCTGATCGCCTCGTCGCGATCGGCGTTGTCTTCCATCGGCATGTCCTCGATGTCCTTCTGGATCGAGGCGCCAATCCAGCGCGCGGTCTGCTCCTCCGCGGCGCGGAGCGCTTGCTCCGAGGGCTCGAGCAGCGAGCGGTTCGCGGCGCTGATGTGATCGCTCTTCAGCGAGTGCATGCTGCCGGTGCGCTGGATGGAGCCGGTCCAGCTGGACAGCGCCTTCAGGTGCTCGTCCACTTGCGTGCGGGCCTCACCGGGCGGCAGCGCTTCGCGCAGCAGGCCATACAGGGCGCGCGCGCGCCCCTCGTCCCCCACTCGCGCCGCCGAGTCGGCGCTGTAGCGCAGCGCGTCCTCGCCGCCGCGGAACATCTCACCGTGGAGCTCGCCGACGCGCACCAGGTACAGCGCGCCCGTCAGCGCCGCGACGCCCTCATCCGTGTGCCCCGCTTCGAAGCGCAGCTTCGCGTGGCTGAGCTGCTTCTTCACCACCCCCACGAGCAAGTCGTAGCGCTCCTGGCTATGCTCCCCGCGGAGCAGCAGGCGGTGGACGGCCGGGCCAAAGTCAGCATCCTTGACCAATACGGGGTTGACCGGACCCTGATTGGCCGGGTGCGCGGGCTTGCTTTGGCTCGCCCCGCAGCCGATAGTCTGGAGCCCGCCCAAAGCGAGCAGGGCCACGAGCACGAGCTGACGCATCGCGGCAGTCTACACCGCGCCGTGACGCACGCTAGAGCTGGCTGAGCCGGCTAAAGCAGCATCGTCCTAAAACTGCGCTTCGGCGGCGAGGCGGAGCCCGGAGATGCCAGCGTCGCCCAGCTGACCACCGAGCGGCACCAGGTAGCCCAGCTGGAGCGTCACCGGATCGAGGCGCCCGCGCAGCCGCGGCTCGATCACGAACTGGGTCGGCGAGGGCTGGGTGACATCGCGGTCTGGCTCATACTTCACCGCGGTGATCGCGTCGTACACGAACCACAGGTGGAGCCCCGCGGCGAGCTGCTCGATGAACCAGAAGTCGAACGCCGCCTCGGTCACGCTGCGCAGCGCCATGGACGAGAGCTCCGCGGTGCCCGGGCCGAGCCCCCCGGGGTTGCTGATGTCACCGCTCAGCTTCGGCATCACCAGCACGGTCTGGCGCGCGCCCAGCTCATAGCTCGCCTCGCGGCGCTCGATGCCCGCTCCCAGGCTGACCGGCATGCGCCCGACGGCATAGTATTCACCCTCACGCAGGCCACGCGCGGAGTCGGTGACCAAGTGCAGCTGCGACTGCGCGACGCGCGCTGTGTCGCTGCTCGTCAGGTCCGGCTCGCCCTGACCCACCGGGATGCCGACGCCGAAGCGAAGCGGGATCAGCCAGCGCCCCGCGGTGAGTCGGTAAGTGAAGCGCAGCATCGGGTTACCGAGCGCGTTCGATGACTCGTCGAGCGCGCTGGGGGTGTCCTCGTAGCTGGCGGTGGCCCAAGGCAGGTCGAGGCCCAGGCTGATCTCGGGGGACACCGCGTAGCTCAGGCCGGCGCGGAAGCTGATGACGGTGGCGCTGGGGGTGCGCGCCTCGGTGGGCCCTGGTACGGGGGACTCACCAAACCCGAACAGGACGTCGAGCTCCAAGCGGAGCGGCTTGGTCAGCTCAGCGTTCAAATCGAGCCCCGCGTCGCCCTCGACCTCCTCTTCGCGTTGGCTGCGCGGGACGAAGCGCGCGTCTTTGTCGAAGCCCTCGGTGGCGACCGGGTCATCACCCTCACTGTCCATCGACGCGCCGGGCTGCGCGGGGGGCGCTTCTTCGTCCCCCGGTTCGGCGACTTCTTCTTCGTCGTCTTGCGCCAGCGCGGCGCCGCTGTACAGGGCCGCGCCGAAGAAGGCGCAGGCGCTGACCATCAGGGTGGACATCAGGCGACGCCCTGGTTTAGGAATTGAAGCTGACTTGAGCGTGGCGAGGGCGGGGAGGACGTCTGAGGCGGATGACATCGAAGGGCTCCTGTGCGGCGGTTCGAGCGGCTCTGGGCGCTCGGGTGACTTGCGGTTCGGACTTGCGGTTCGGGCGGTCCTGCTGCCGCGTCCTCGGCGCGCGAAGGTTGGCGGCGTGGGCGCGATGACGCGTGACGGGCGGCCCTGCCGGGGGGTATCGTCGGGGCCGCGGGCGCTCGAGGCGCCCCGTGGGCGGTCGAGCTGGGGGGGAGTGATGATTCAGCGAGGAGGCGTGCGGGGGGATCGGGGGGTTTGCCTGGACGTCGCTGCCCGAGCTGGGCAGCGAGCCGAGAGGTGCACCGGAAGCAGCCGGGGCGCGCGAGCGCCGTGGGCACCCTGGGAGGCCAGCGGGCCGGACGTTACCACGGCGCGCCGCGCTGAGGTGGGGTAACGTGGCAGAGCAAGCGCCGATGGAAGCCCCCACTCGCCTCGCAGATTTCGAGATCATCCGTCGGCTCGGCACCGGGGGGATGGCGGAGGTGTTCCTGGCCAAGCGGCGCGGCGCCGAGGGCACCTTCAAGCTGCTCGTGGTCAAGCGGATCTTGCCGCAGCACATCGAGTCCGCGCGTTTCCGCACGATGTTTGCCGAGGAGGCGCAGCTCGCCACCCGCCTCAATCACCCGAACATCGTCCAGGTCTACGATTTTCAGGACTACGGCGACGAGGGTCAGCTCCTCAGCATGGAGTACGTGGAGGGGCCCGACTTACGGAAGCTCCAGCGCGCGGCGAAGGCGCAGCAGATGCGCATCCCGCCGTACATCGCGGCGTACATCGTGGGGGAGATCGCCAAGGGGCTGCACTACGCGCACATGCGCAAAGACGAGCGCGGGGAGCCGCTCGACATCGTGCATCGAGACGTGTCTCCGCAGAATGTTCTGCTGAGCTTCGAAGGCGCCGTGAAGATAGCCGATTTCGGCATCGCGACGGCCAACGTGTTCCGCGACGAGCCCGGCGTCTTGATGGGCAAGACGAGCTACATGAGCCCCGAGCAAGCGCGGGCGGAGCGGGTAGACCGTCGCACTGACATTTACTCGCTCGGGGTGGTGTTCCACGAGCTGCTCACGGGGCGGCCGCTGCACGGCGCGGCCGAGGGGCACGAGCTGCTCGAGCTGGTGCGGAGCGGCCACGTGGAGCCGCCGAGCACCTACGCGCGCGGGGTGCCCTCGGAGCTGGAGGCCATCACCATGCGCGCGCTGTCGCGCGAGCCGTCGGACCGCTTCCAAACCGCGCGTGACCTGGCGGGCGCCATCACCCGCGCGCTGTTCGCCAAACAAGAGGTGGTGGACTCGCACTCGCTGGAGGGGGTGATCGAGCAGCTGGTGGGGCGCGAGCACACGTCGCCCGGCGTGGAGGCGCCCGCCGCCTCCAGCAGCGTGAGCGAGCTGCCGCCCAGCGTGAGCATGGTGGAGGGCTCGCGCCCGCGCTTCGATGAGCCCACCGGACCGGGCGTGCCCAAGCGGGAGGCTCAGGATCGCGTGGGGCGCGAGGTGCGCCACGTGGCGATCGTCACCTTGAAGCTCCACGGCGGCCCAGAGCTCGCGGAGGCGATCGGGATGGACGCCGCGCGCCGCTTCGGTGAGCAGCTGCGGGGCACGCTGGACGAGATGGCGTTCAAGCGGGGCGCGCGCTGGTCGTGGAGCGCGATCGTGGGGGACGGCGTCGATCCGCTGCAGTCGAGCACGGCGCGCGCGGTGGTGGGCTTGATGGCGAACCCGGCGCGCGCGGCGGCGGACGCCGGGATGCTCGCGGCGGATCTCCATGAGTTCTTGGAGGGGGCGTGCGACGACTTGCCGGTGGGGATCCGGGCGAGCCTCGGCATCGTGCGGGGGATCGCCGCTGGGCGTCGTGACGCCGCGGGTCACCTCATCCAGCACGAGCTCCAGAAGAACGCCGATTACCTCGCGCGGCTGCTGGTGGAGCAGGCGCCCCCCGGCGCCACGTGGGTCGCGGGCGGGCTGTACCGCTTGGTGCGGCGCGATTTCATTTGGGGCGATGCCCCGACGATTCAGCTGGATGACGCCGATCAGCGCCAGCTCCCGCGCAACATGCGCATCTACGCGCTGGAGCGGCCGCTCACCCACGAGGAGCGCCAGCAGGCCAACCAGCACGCCCCGCGCGATCTGGTGGGGCGTGACTCGGAGCTCGCCGATCTCCACGCGGCTTACCACCGCGCGGCCAGCCCCGGGCCCGCGGGTCAGCTCGGGAAGGTGACCGCTCGCGTGGTGGTGGGCGAGTTGGGGATCGGCAAGACGGCGCTGGTCTCGAGCTTCCTCGGTGGCTTGCCGCCGGACGCTCGGGTGCTGCGGGTGGAGTGCACCCCAGCGCGCACGGAGCTGCCCTTCGCCAGCACCGGCGACTGGCTGCGGGAGATGACCGGCGCCCGCCCTGACCAAACCGTGGACGAGGCGGTGCTGCTGGTCGAGGAGCTGCTCGGGGAGTTCGCGCATGGCCCCCACGGCGCCGAGATCGTCCGGCGCCTGGCGGAGGTGATCACCGGTAACCTCGCCGACGCCGACGACGAGGCGGAGGTGGCGCACAACCGCCGCTTGATCAGCTCAGGCTTGCGGCGCTTCTTCGCGCGCTCGGCGGTGGAGGCGCCGTTCGTGGTGGTGGTGGAGGGGCTGCAGTGGTGCGATAGGCCGAGCCTGGAGCTCTTGACGCACCTCATCCGTCGGGAAGATCCGCTCCCCATCTTGGCGCTCCTGGTGACGCGGCCGAGCGATCGAGTGACGCCCTTCATCAACGGCATCGTGCGGATCGATCTGCACGGGCTCAGCACCGACAACCAGGTGCGGCTGCTCCAAACGCACCTCGGCTGTGAGCACGGGGTGCGGACGGCGTGCGCCGAGCTGTTCCCGCGCGCGGCGGGCAATCCATTTTTCCTTTTGGAAATGGTCGACGCCTTCTTGGAGAAGGGGGTGTTCGAGCTCCGAGAGCGTGAAGACCAGCAGCACGAGCTGGCGCTGGTGGAGGGGCGCCACGGGGAGTTCAGCCTCAAGGTGCCGAGCACGCTCGAGCAGCTGATCGCCGATCGGCTGGGGGAGCTGCCGCCGGAGGAGCACCGCGTGGTGGAGTGGCTCGGGGTGGCGGGGGGGCCGCTCCGGGTGGGCGATCTCATCGAGCTCGCCGGGGCGGGCGCGGAGGACTCCATCACGCGGCTGTGCGCGCGTGGGATGTGCGACGAGCGCGAGGGGGTGGTGGACGTGCGGCACCCCCTGGCGCGCGACGTGGCGTACCTCGGGATCGAGCCGAGCGACTCCTCACGGATGCACCTGGCGCTGGCGGAGCACCTGGTGGCGCGCGGCGCCGCGCGCGGGCTCTCGGCGGCGATCGTCGCGCGGCATTTCAGCCGCGGGAAGCAGCGCTCGCGCGCCAGCGACTTCTACCTCGAGGCGGCCACCGCGGCGCGCGCGAGCTACCAGCTGAAGCTCTCCGCGCGCTACCTCCGGCGCGCGCTGGATGGCCTGCCGGAGGGCGACGCGCGGCGACTGCGCGCGCTGGAGATGCTCGAGGCCATCTGTCGCATCCGCGGCTCCTGGCGCGAGCGCCGAAAGTACCTGTCGGCGCTGCGCGCGCTCGCCAAGGAGAGCGGCAGCGCGCACTGGGTGGCGCTGGCGCTGATCCGCACCGCGCGCCTCGACCTCGACGACGGGCGGCTCCAGCGCGGGCTCTCGGCGGTGCAACAAGCCGAGCGCGTCGCCGAGGTGGCTGGGTCACCGGTGCTCCAGGTGCAGGCGCAGGCGCTCACCGCGGAGATCTTGCGCGACCTGGGCGACATGCAGGGCGCGCTGGGCGCCTGCGATCGCGCGATCCGTTCGGCGCAGAGCAGCGAGGTGCCGCCGCGCCGCCGCGCGGACGTGCTGCGCACCCGGGGCACGCTGCTCCGGCGCGTGGGGCGCGTCCACGAGGCGGTGGAGGCGCACGCCGAGGCGATCGCCGTGTTTCGTCAGGCAGGCGCACGACGCCAGGAGGCGCGCACCAAGAACGCCCTGGCTTACGCGATGTTCGTGCTGGGCCGCTTCGAGGACGCCATCGCCCTGGCCATGGACTCCATGCGCATCGACACGGCGATCGGCGGGCTCTTCCAGATGGCCAAGACGATGAGCAACATTGGTCAGTCTTACGCGCGGCTCGGCGACATCCCGCGCGCCCTGGCGTATTTGAAGCGCGCTCGGGAGGCGCACGAGCGCTATGGCGATCAAGATGGGCGGGCGGACACGCTGCTCTCGAGCGCCTTCGTGCTGCTCGAGGCGGGCGACGTGGACGCCGCGCAGAACCTGGTGGGCGACGCGGGCGCGCTGATCGCCGTCACCAGCAGCACTTACGACTCGGTGCACGAGCGCATCTTGCGCGCGCTGCTCGCGCGCCACGCGGGGGACTCGGGCACCGCGGTGATGCACGCCTTCGACGCGCGTCAGGCGGCGGAGCCACAGGCGTACGTGGCCTTCCACTTCTTCGCCATGGCCATCGAGGCGGCGGCGCGCGCCGACATCGGGGAGCACCACATGGCCATCTTGCTCGCCACCACCGCCATGGGCGCCATCGGCACGGTGCAGGGCAGCGAGTACGGCCTCGAGACGCGCGCGCTCTGCTGTGAGGCGGTGGAGAAGGCGGGCTCGCCGCAGGCGGCGGAGTTCTTGGCGCGCGCGCGAGAGCACGCTCAGGAGCTGCTCGACGCGATCCGCGACAAGCACGCTCGCAAGAGCTTCCGTCGCCGCAAGCTGGTTGCGGCGCTGCTCGGCGCCGAGTCGGAGGAGCCCGCCTCGGAGGCGCGTGAGGACGCGCTGCTCGACTTGCTGGACAAGGGCTCGTCAGCGTCTGTCGCCGAGCCTCCCCTCGCCGCTGAAGATCCACTGGATGAGCTGCTGGCGCTCCCGCGCGGCGCGGGCGACGCTAGCTAGCGGCTCGAAGCACCGCGCAGCGCTACGAACCCCAAAAAAAAATCCGAAACCCACGCCGGCCGATCTCGCGCGCTGCTGGCGAGCAAAACGAGGGCAAGCCGAAACCCACGTCGGCTGGTCGCGTGCTAGCTTGCCGGCCCCATGAGTCGTTCTCCGCGTCGCCTCGCCATCATCCTCTCGGGGGGCGGTGCGCGCGGCGCTTATGAGGCGGGGGTGCTCTGGTACGTGTTCGATGAGCTGACGCGGCTCCGCGGCGCGGCGCCGAAGGTCGACATCCTGTGCGGCACCAGCGTCGGCGCCATCAACAGCGCGTTCGTCGCGGCGCATTTGTCGGACCCGGTGCTCGGGGTGCGTCGGCTGGTGGACGTGTGGAGCAGCCTGCGGCTCGACCAGGTGGTGGGCTTCGGCGTGCGTCAGCTGGTGAGCTTGCCGCGGGTGCTCATGGGGGGCGGCAGCGGGCAGGGGGTGTTCGACGTCGTGCCGATGTCGCAGCTCGTCCACAAAGAGATCCCGTGGCGCGCGGTGTCGCGCAGCCTCCGGAAGGGGCAGCTCAAGGCGCTGAGTGTTTCCACGACGGAAGTCAGCACGGGGCGCACCGTGATCTTCATGCAGACGGGGCCCACCACCGCGCTGCCCACGCGCGCGCCGCCGCGCACCTTGATCCGCGCGGATCGAATCGGGCCGCAGCACGCGCTGGCCTCGGCGGCGATCCCGCTCCTGTTTCCACCCGTGAAGATCGGCGGGCAGATGTACGTGGACGGCGGGGTGCGGCAGAACACGCCCATCGCCCCGGCCATCCGCTTGGGCGCCACCCACGTGCTGGTGATCGGCACCTCCAAGCTGGTGCGCGGCGTGGTGCAGCCGGAGCTGGGTGAGGGGGCGCCGGGCGCGACGTTCCTGCTTGGAAAAATCCTGAACGCGCTGCTCTTGGATCACCTGGACAACGACCTCGGCACCGTCAACCTCCTGAACGACATCGTGGAGAGCGGGCGCGCGGCGTTCGGCCCCGACTACGTGCAGCAGCTCAACGCCGCGGCGGCGCTGCGCGGCGGGCACGCCCTGACGGAGATCGAGACCCTGGTGGTGCGGCCCACGGAGCGGGTGGGGCGGCTCGCCGCCGAGTACCTCAGGCAGGGCAAGCTGCGCTCGGGCGCGCTGGTCACCAAGCAGCTGCTCAAGCTGCTCGACGTCGGGGTAGCTGACGACGCGGATCTCGCGAGCTACCTGCTCTTCGACGGCGGCTTCGCGCGCAGCCTGATCGAGCTGGGGCGCGCCGATGCGCACGCTAGGCGCACGGAACTATTGGACTTTTTCGGGTCCCTCGAAGAGTCCAGCCCACCTGACGAGGAGCCCTCGGCGCGCGACAGCTCCAAGTGGAGCTTGCCGCCGCCCGCGGTCGGCTGAGGGCTCAGCAGTCTTCCAGGGCGTCGGTGAGCTCGCCGAGCGCCTGTTCATTGCCGACCCGCTTGGCCAGCTCGACGCCCTGCTCGAGCCACGGCCGCGCCTCCGCCGGGCGCTGCGCCTCGATCAACAGCTGGCCTGCCATCAGGTACATCGCGAGGTAGCTCGGATCCGCCGCGCGCAGCGCTTCGAAGGCGCTGAGCGCCTCCTCCACCCGCCCCAGCTTTCGGTACTCCATCGCGAGGCCGTAGCGGGCGAAGGAGTCCGCGCGGCCCTCGCTCGTCAGCTGCTCCAGGAACGCCAGGCGCTTGCTCATGCTGCGCGATCTACCCCAAGTTTCTGGGGTCAGGGTCACCTTCTGCGGTGGCGCTTGGGGAAGCTGTGCTAGAAGATCCGCACGTGGGTCCCCCTCAGGCGCCCCGCCCCATCCGCCCGACCCCATGGAAACGAAGCGCGCTTCGGCCCTGAACAGCTCCCTCCGGGAGCTCGCCCAGCAGGATGGGCAGGCTTGGGCAGCGGCGCTCCGGGCGTCGATCGTGGCGGAGCAGCGGCCGGCGGCAGGCGGCTGGCCTGGCACGCTCTCGGAGGCGCGGGCTCGGGTGCAGGGGGTGGTGCGGGCGTGGACGCTCTCGAACCACAACCGCCGGGTCAACGCCGAGCAGCTGGATGAGGTGACGCACGCGCTCTACGCGAGCGCTCGGGATCGCTGGCTCGCGAGTCGCGAGCCCGAAGAAGAAGACGACGACTGACCGCTGGGGGGCGTTGCCCCGCCGTCGCCTGCGGCTCGGCATCTCGCCTAGCTGCGGCGGGCAGGCGCGGGCGGGGGAGGCACGGCGGGGGCAGGGTAGGCACGGGGACAGGGTAGGCACGGGGACAGGGTAGGCACGGGGGCCTGCCCCTACGGTTCACGCGGCCGTTGGCGCCGGTTGGGGAAGCTGCGAGGCTCGGCCGCATGTCCGCCATCCCGACCATCGACGGAGCCCGCGTCTATCAGAACTACTCCCCTGAAGCGGCGGAGGGCTCGTTCGACGTCATCGTGATCGGGAGCGGCATGGGGGGCATGACCTGCGCCGCGGCGCTCGCGCATTATGACCGCAAGGTGCTGCTCCTCGAGCAGCACTACGTGCCGGGCGGCTTCACCCACAGCTTCGCGCGCAAGGGCTTCGTGTGGGACGCGGGGGTGCACGCTATCGGTGAGATGTTGCCGCACGAGCTGCCCGCCAAGATCCTCGCGTGGCTCACCCGGGGCCAGGTGGAGATGGTGCCGCTCGGCGATCCTTACGATCGCTTCTCGTTTCATGACGGCTTCGATTGGGGCCTGCCCGCGAATCGCGAGCGCTGGGTGCAGGCGCTCTACAAGGCGTTCCCCGATCAGCGCGCGGCGATCGACAAGTACCTCCAGGCGGTGAAGGAGGCGACCCAGGCGGCGGTGGTGTTCTTCGGGATGAAGAGCCTGCCAGCGGGGGTGGAGCAGGTGGGCTCTCGCGCGCTCGACGCGCTCCATCGTTGGGAGCTGCTGCGTGGTCAGGAGAGCCCGCTCGCGTGGTGGCGGTTCACCACCAAGCAGGTGCTGGATCGGGCGGGGGTTCGGGGGAAGCTCCGCACGCTCCTCACGCTGCACTGGGGCTACTACGGGAGCACTCCAAGTCAGTCAGCCTTCCCGATTCACGCGCTCACGCACAGCCACTTCTGGAACGGCGCCTACTACCCGAAGGGCGGCTCGAAGGAGCTGGCCGCGCAGCTGCTCGACGTGGTGCGCGGCGCGGGCGGCAAGGCCTTGGTGCGCGCCCGCGTGAAGGAGATCTTGGTGGAGGACGGGCGCGCCCAAGGCGTGGTGATGGAAGACGGCCACACGATCCGCGCGCGCCGCGTGGTGTCGGCGGTGGGCGCCAAGAGCACCGTGCGGAGCTTGGTGCCGGCGGCGCTCCGGCGCAGCGCCTGGGGCGACGCCATCCTCGCGCTGCCCGACTCACCGCCCTACATCTGCCTGAACCTCGGCTTCGAGGGCGACATCCAGGGCGCTGGCGCCGCCGCCTCCAACCAGTGGTTCTTCGAGACCTGGGACACGGAGGCGGCGCTGTGGGACGTCAAGGATCCTAACAGTAAGGCGCCCATCCTTTACTGCTCCTTCCCCTCCTTGAAAGATCCGCTCCACGACCCCGGGCGGCGCCAGCGTCACACGGGGGAGTGCGTCACCTTCGTGGATTGGGCGCTGTTCGAGCCGTTCAAGGACAGCGCCCACAAAGAGCGCCCGGAGGACTACGAGGCGCTCAAGCGCGACATCGAGGCGCGCCTGCTCGCGCACTTGAAGGAGCGCCTGCCGGAGCTGATGAAGCTGATGGTGCACTACGAGCTCAGCACGCCGCTCACCACCACGCACTTCGCCGAGGCGAGCCACGGCGCCATCTACGGCCTGGCGGCGACGCCGAAGCGCTTCACCACCCGCGCGCTCCGCACCCGTACGCCGCTGCCCGGCTTCTACCTCTCGGGGGTGGACGTGGCGGCGATTGGCGTCGTGGGCGCGATGACCTCCGGCATGCTCACCGCCGCGGCGCTGGAGCCGCGGGTGTACCGGCACCTCCTGTAGCGCTCGGTCGTATCCGCCGCGTGCCGCGTGCCGCGCGCCTACGCTGCGTGCCCACGCTGTGCGTCAGCCTGATTGGCTCGATGGACAGCATGGCTGTCGACCGTGAGCAAGCTCACGCTGTCAGCGTCACTGACAGTGACTCGCTGAGAGCCTAGCTCCGCTCGAGGAAGTTCGCGGTGACCACCCGCACGCCGTAGCCGCCCCCGAAGTCGACCCGCACCTTCGGCGGGCTCCCGGGCGTGACCTGCTCCACCACGCCCTGGCCAAACCGTCGGTGCGACACGCGGCGCCCTTCTCGCAGCCAAGCGGCCACCGCCTCATCCTCCGGGAGGTCGCTGAAGGCCTCGCGATCCACGAAGCGGCCCTCCTCGGGCTCTTCGTGACCTTGGCGGGTACGCGGCGTGTCCATCGACGGTCGCGCTGACGTGCCCGACGACGCGCGCGCCGCACCCGGTGACCCTGAGGGCATAGCCCAGCTCGGCGTGCGCTGGGGGTGCATGCGCGCCCGGAGCGCGTTCAGGTTGCCGCGGCGCGGCCAGCTGGGCGCGCTCGCGCCGTAGTCGTCGTCGCCCGAGCCGCCGTCATAGTCAGAATAGTTGTCTGATGCGTGGCCGCCGTAGCCGTCCCCCCCGTAGCGCGCCATGGCGCGCCCGCTGCCGCGCTCCTTGATCGCCTCGCTAGGCATATCCGTGAGGAATTGACTCGGGGGGCGCGCCTGGGTGCGCCCGAACAGCATCCGGGTGGAGGCGTGGGTCACCGTGAGCCGCTGCCGCGCGCGGGTGAGGGCGACGTAGGCCAGGCGCCGCTCCTCCTCCAAGTCGTCGCGATCGCCGTCGAGGCCGGCGTAGGGGAAGATGCCCTCCTCCATTCCCGTCAGGAAAACCGCGTCGAACTCCAGGCCCTTGGCGGCGTGCACGGTCATCATCACCACGCTCGGCGCCTCTGCCGCCAGGCCGTCCACGTCCGCGATGAGCGCCACGCGCTCGAGGTAGGCGGCGAGCGTCGGCTCTTCTCCCAGGCGCTCGGACTCCATCAAATACTCACGGATGGAGCCCACGGTCTCCCGCAGGTTCTCGAGGCGCGCGTCGGCCTCTGGTGTGTCGAGCCGCGTGAGCGCCTCCACGTAGCCGCTCTGCTCCAGCACGCGCTCCGCCAGCTCATCCGGGGGGAGGCGCGCGCTCTCGCTCCGGAGCTTCGCGATCAGCTCATGGAAGCCGGTCAGCGCCGTGTGGGCGCGCGCCGTGAGCGCCGCCTTGGCGCGCGGGCTACCGATGGCGTCATACAGGCTGACGCTGTCCTCCCGCGCCAGCTGCATCAAAGCATCCAGCGTCTTGGCGCCGATGCTGCGCGCCGGGGTGTTCACGACGCGCAGCAGATCCGCGTCGCTCCGCGGGTTGAAGATGAGCCGCAGGTAGGCGAGCAGGTCCTTCACCTCGGCGCGGTCGAAGAACTTGGTGCCGCCCACCATCTGGTAGTTGATGTTGCGAGCGCGGAGCGCGTTCTCCAGCACGCGGGACTGCGCGTGGGTGCGGTAGAGGATCGCGATTTGATTCGCGGGGGTGCCGCGGGCGAGCTCATCGGCGACGCCGAGGGTGACGAGCCGCGCCTCCTCCGTCTCGTCGGTGGTGCCGTGGATCACCACCGGGTCCCCGGCCTGAGCCTCGGTGAACAGCCGCTTGGGCTCGCGCTGCGCGGCTCGCTCGATCACGCCGAGCGCCACCGCCACGATGTTGGCGCTGGAGCGGTAGTTCTGCTCCAGCTTGACCACCGTGGTGTCCTTGAAATCCTTGCGGAAACGTCGAATGTGGGCGACGTCCGCGCCGCGCCAGCTGTAGATCGACTGGTCGTCGTCCCCCACCACGCACAGGTTCTGGGTGCGCGCCGCGAGCGCCCGCACCAGGCGATATTGGATGTGGTTCGTGTCCTGGAACTCGTCCACCAGCACGTGATCGAAGCGCGCGCGGAGCTCCTCCCCAGCGAGGCCCTTGGACTCGGCGAGCCGCGTGCCCAGCACCAACAGATCTTCGAAGTCCACGGCGTCGGCGGCGCGCAGCGCGCCCTGGTAGCCGGCGTAGAGCTCGATCATCGTCTCGTCGAAAGCGTCCGTCGGGGTCAGCTCGTGCGGCTCCAGTCCGCCCTGCTTCTTCCTCTGGATGCGCGTCAGCACCAGGCGCGGCGTGTACTCCCGATCTGGCAGCCCAGCTGCCTTGATCAAGCGATTCAGCAGCGCGCGCTGATCGGCGTCGTCGTAGATGACGAAGTGCGACGAGAGCCCCGCGGCCTCGTGGTAGCGCCTGAGCAGCCGCACGCAGGTGGAGTGGAAGGTGCCCACCCACAGGTCGCGCGCGATGGCCTCCCCCGCCAAGGCGGTGAGCCGCTCCTTCAGCTCCCGCGCGGCTTTGTTCGTGAAGGTGACCGTCAGGATCCGATACGGAGGCACGCCCTGCGCCAGCAGGTTCGCCACCCGGTAGGTGATGACGCGCGTCTTCCCGCTGCCCGCCCCCGCGAACACGAGCAGCGGACCCGCGTCGTGGAGGACGGCGTCTCTCTGCGGCGCGTTGAGCTCACTCACGACGCGGTGCGATACCACTTTCTGCCGCCGCACCGAAACGCCTCCAGTCGTTCCGTCCATCGTCCTGTCGCATACGGATTTTCTGGGGGTGCACTCCCTCCTGAATGCCATACACGTCTCAATTGAAGCTGTTGGTGCAGCGGGCGGCGCTGGGGTCACGGTCCTCGACCTGATTCGAGGATCCGTGCGTCCTTGAAGAGCGCATCAAGCTCATGGGAGCCTTGAAGAGCCGGTTGGACGGCACCTCGCTGCGCGAGACTTGCCGTGTGCGCTCGGCGTGCTTCATCGTGAGGCGTCGCGGTGGGCGTCCCCGCGGGAGCGCGCATGGAGCCAACCGACCCACAGCAAGCGGCGCCCGTTTCACCCGAGCGCGAGGCGGACGCCTCGGGCCGCGTGTGGGTCCTGCTGTCGGGCCCGGCGTCGTCCCTCGCGCCGCCGACGTGCTGCGGCTGCTGTGGTGACCCACGGGCGGCTTGTCACCGCGTGGAGGCGCCGCGCGGCAGTAAAAGCCACGCGGAAACGATCACGGTGCCGCTGTGCGAGGCTTGCCTGGAGCACACCTCGGCCTCCGCGACGCGCGCGCTCAGCTTGGGTCTGGCGACGGCGCTGGTGGGGCTGGGGCTCGGCGCCGGGCTGCCGCTCGCGCTGGAGCAGGCGGCGGACGGGGGCTTCGTGCGACTCTCGGCGATCGGCTGGTTCTCGCGCTGGGGCCTGTTCTTGGTGCCGAGCCTCGTCACGCTCCTGATCGGGGCGCTCGGGCTGTGGCGCGAGGCGCGCCGCGTGGGGCGGCCGCCGACGCCGACCTGCGCGCGCTCCGTGTTGCTCGGGGAGCCGCTCATCGCTTGGCGCGGGGCGCGGGCGCTCTCCGTCGCCAGTCGACGCCTGGCGGAGGAGCTCGTCAGGTTGAGCCCCGGGCTAGCGCGGATCGAGGCGACCGAGCGCCGTCACGGCGCGCGGCGCTTGGCTACCTGGGCGTTCGGGGTCGCCTGGGTGCTCACGGCGCTCGTGAGCTTGGGGTCGTTCTACGCGCACCGGCCGCGGCTCCAGATCTTGAACTTGAGCGGTGAGTCGTTGGTGGTCGAGGTGGACGGCGAGCTGCTGCCGCCCATCATCCCCACCAGCCAGGAGTCGCCGCACGCCGGGCTCGAGCTGCGGCTCGCCGCCGGGCGCCGGCAGCTCCGGGTGCTGCGGAGCGGGGAGGAGCTGGCGGCGCTCGAGGTCACCTTGCTCGGCGGCGCGCGGCACCTGTACGCGCCGCTCAGCGACGACCACTGCCTGTGGCTCGAGCGCGTGAGCTACGGCGGGGGGCGCGGGGCGACGCCGCCGGGCATCGTGCGCACGCCGCTCTGGAACAGCCTCCAGTTTTGGACCTTCGTCGAGCCCATCGACGTGTGGCTGGCGCCGCCCCCCACCCCCACGGAGACGCGCGCCGCGAGCAGCGGTGGCCAGGTGGTGGCGCTCCGTCAGGCGCGTTGTCAGGACGCGCCCGCCGCCGCTCGCCGCGAAGCGGCCGATTGATTGCGGGTGCCGCGGTTGCAAAGCAAAATGGTTGGCTATATTAGCGCCCCGTGAGTGACGACCAGCCAGAGGCCCAGGTGACCGACTCTGTGACCGACCCTGAACCCGACGGGGCCGCCCCTGAGGACGCCCCTCGAGATCCACCGGAGCCCGTCGATCCGCTGGAGCAAGCGCGGGCGGAGGCGGCGCGCCTCAAGGATCAGCTGCTCAGGACGGCGGCGGATTTCGACAACTTCCGCAAGCGCACCCGAAAGGAGCTGGTGGACGCCGAGCAGCGCGGCACCGACGCGCTCTTGAAGGAGCTGTTGCCGGTGTTCGACAACTTGGAGCGCGCGACCCAGCACGCGGAGTCGACCACCACCGTCAGCTCCCTCGCGGAGGGCATCGCGATGGTGCTCCGGCAGTTCAGCGACACCCTGGGCCGGCTGAGCATCGAGCGCGTGGCGGGCGTGGGCACCCCGTTCGATCCGGTGGTGCACGAGGCCATTCAACACCTGGCCACGGCGGAGCACCCGCCCGGCACCATCGCTCACGAGGTGCAAGCCGGCTATCGTCAGGGTGACCGACTGATCCGCCCGGCGCTGGTGGTGGTCGCGAAGGCGCCGGAGCCCCCGGCCGACGCTTCGTAGCTCGCGGCGCGCTCAGCGCTGCGGCGCGGTGACATTGGCGCTCAGTGGCTCCGCGTTCGGCGACTTCGGCGCTTGGTGAGTTAGGCGTTCAGTGGCTTCGGCGCTCGGCGCCTCGCGGCGTCTTGGTGCTCACGCGTCGTGACGCGGTGCGCGAATCGGTGCCTCCGGGTGGGCTGACGTCCAGCGGCTCGCGGCGCGCCCTGCGATCGCCGCGGAGCGCCGCCCGGGGCTAGCCAACCCCCGACCCATCATCCGGCGGCTCGCGGCTCCTCAGCCCATGATTTTGGGTGATTTGAGGTGAGATAAGGCGCCGTCCTCGCTCCCTGCCAGGTATGCTCCCGCGCGCCATGGGGAAGATCATCGGCATCGATTTGGGTACGACCAACTCCTGCGTGGCCGTGCTGGAGGGGACCAGCGCGAGTGGGCAGCCGGAGGTTCGGGTGATCCCGAACCCAGACGGGGCGCGCACCACACCGTCCATCGTGGGCTTCGCGGCGAGCGGCGAGCGGCTGGTGGGGCAGGTGGCCAAGCGCCAAGCCACCACCAACCCGGAGAACACGGTGTACGCCGTGAAGCGCTTGATGGGGCAAGGGTACGACGCGCCGGACACCCTGCGGCACCGTGACATGGTGCCTTACGAGGTGGTGCGTCACGAGAACGGCGACGCGTGGGTGCGGGTGCAGGGGCGCAGCATGTCGCCGCCCGAGATCTCGAGCTTCATCTTGGCGACCGCCAAGGAGATGGCGGAGTCCTTCATCGGTGAGTCGGTGAGCGAGGCGGTGATCACGGTGCCCGCTTACTTCGACGACGCGCAGCGCCAGGCCACGAAGGACGCGGGGCGCATCGCGGGCCTCGACGTGAAGCGCATCATCAACGAGCCCACCGCGGCGGCCTTGGCTTACGGCCTGGATCAGAGCGGCTCCGAGCGGATCGCGGTGTACGACTTGGGCGGCGGCACCTTCGACATCTCGATCCTCGAGATTTCTCAGGGGGTGTTCAACGTCAAGGCGACGGGCGGCGACACCCACCTGGGCGGTGAGGACTTCGACTCCCGCTTGATAGACAAGCTGGCTGACGAGTTCCAAGCGGCCCACGGCCAGGACCTCCGAAAAGACAGGATGGCGCTCCAGCGCCTGAAGGAGGCGGCGGAGAAGGCCAAGCACGAGCTCTCGTCGTCGCTCTCCACCGAGATCAACATCCCGTTCATCGCCTCGGGCAGCGCTGGGCCGCTCCACCTCGAGCGCAGCATGAAGCGCAGCGAGCTGGAGATCCTCACCTCGGATCTGATCGACCGCACGATCAGCGCTTGCACCCGGGTGCTCTCGGACGCGCGCCTGACGGCCAAGGAGGTCGATCAGGTGGTGCTCGTCGGCGGCATGACGCGGATGCCGGCGGTGCAGCGGGCGGTGAAGGAGCTGTTCGGGCGTGACCCGCACAAGGGCGTGAACCCGGACGAGGTGGTGGCGGTGGGCGCGGCGGTGCAAGGCGCGGCGCTTGGCGGCGCCATCGACGAGGTGCTGCTGCTCGACGTGACGCCGCTCTCCATCGGCGTGGAGACGGGCGGCGGCGTGTTCACCAAGCTCATCACCCGCAACACCACGGTGCCCACGGAGAAGAGCGAGATCTTCACCACCAGCATGGACAACCAGCCGTTCGTGCCCATCCACGTGCTGCAAGGTGAGCGCGACATGGCGGCGGACAACCGGAGCCTCGCGCGCTTCGAGCTGACCGGTATTCCACCAGCGCCGCGCGGGGTCCCGAAGATTCAGGTGACCTTCGCGGTGGACGCCAACGGCATCTTGAGCGTGGAGGCGAAGGACCTTGGCACCGGGCGCCTCCAGTCGGTCAACATCACGCCCGCCAGCGGGCTCAGCCAGGCCGAGGTGGATCGTCTGGTGAGCGACGGCGAGCGCTTCAAAGAGACGGATCAGCTGCGGCGTGAGCTGGCGGAGCTGAAGAACCAGTCAGAGACCCTGATCTACACCACGGAGCAGGCGATCGAGGGCTACGCGGATTTGATCGACGCCGAGAAGATCGAGCAGATGAAGCAAGACCTGCAGGCGCTGAAAGACAGCCTGGCTGGTGGTGACGACCTCCAGACGATCCGTGAGGCTTACGCGCGGCTCGAGAACGCCACCTTCGACATCGCCGAGGCGATGTACAGCAGCGAAGAAGGCCAGTGACCCAGAGCCTCGGACCTTACGGTCGTTATCAGCTGCTCGATCTCCTGGGTCGCGGTAGCGTCACCGAGGTGTTCAAGGCCAAGAGCTTTGGCGTGGAGGGCTTCGAGAAGACACTGGTGGTGAAGCGCGTGCTCCCGGAGCTCTCGGCGGAGGCGGACTTCGTCTCGGTGCTGGTGCGTGAGGCGCAGCTCTCGGTGCGGCTCAGCCACTCCGGTGTGGTGCAGGTGTTCGATTTGGGGCGGGTGGATGAGGCGGTCGGCACCAGCTTCTTCATGGCCACCGAGCTGGTCCAGGGGCTCAGCTTGGAGCGGCTCCTCGCGCGGCTCCAGCGCACCAAGACCGAGCTGCCCTTGGGGCTCGCGCTGTACATCGCGAGCGAGGTGGCCAAGGCGCTCGACCACGCGCACCGGCGCCGCGACGAGCGGCAGGAGCTGCTCCACATCGTCCACGGTGACTTGAGCCCGAGCAACGTGCTCATCAGCTGGGAGGGCGAGGTCAAGGTGAGCGACTTCGGCATCGGTCGCGCCTTCTACGCCCTGCGTGATCGCGCCCCGAAGGAGGCGCAGAACCGCAAGCTCCAGTACGCGAGCCCAGAGCAAGTGCGGGGTGAGCCGCTCACCGCCGCCTCCGATCTATTCTCGCTCGGCGCGCTCACCTACACGCTCTTGAGCGGTGGGTCGCCGTTCCTGAGATCGTCAGTCACCGAGACGGCTACCGCGATCGTCCAGGAGCCGCCGCCTGCGCTCCCTGGGCTGTCTCCGTCGCTCTCGGAGCTGATGCTGCGGCTCTTGGCGAAGGAGCCCGCGGCGCGTGGGGAGAGCGCGGGGCACGTGTACGAGCTCTTGCTCGGGGAGCTGTACGCGCTGGGGCGGGTCGGGGCGCACGAGCTGTCGGAGCTGGTGGAGCAGCTGGGGGACGCGGCCACGCTGGAGCCCCCCGTGGAGCCCACCTTGGCGCTCACCTCCGAGGTGTCGGGGCCGATTGGGCTCGCGGTTCGGGGCGCCGCAATGGCTCAAGGCGGCTCGGTGACGGATCGGGTTGGTTTGAATGACAGTGAGGATCGGCCGTCAGGGCCCTATTCTTCCGGGCGCTTCGGTGGGGTGGCGCGGGTGCTCGAGCCGACCCCCGACGTGCCGTCCGCGGTGGCCGCGGCTTCGTCGGGCGCGCTCGCGGCGAGCGGGGAGTCGCGGGGGACGGCCTCGGCGCTCGATGGTCAGGAAGTTTCACTATTGGTACTGGAGCTGCCCGCAGCGGGCGCGGAGCTGAGCGCCGCGCGGGCGTGCGAGGTGGTGGAGCGCTACGGAGCCCGGGTGCTCTCGGGGGAGGCGCGCGAGCTGGTCTCGGTGTTCGGTCTCGGTGAGGCGGATGGTCGTGACACGGAGCTCGCGGTGCGGGCCGGGCTGGTGCTGCGGCGGAGCCTCGGGGAGGAGCAGGCGCTCGGGCTGGGGGTCGCGGCAGGACGGCTCTCGTCAGCAGCGCTGTCGGTGTCGGGTGCCTCGGCGTCAGGTGCCTCCGCGTCGATGTCGGGCGCCTCGGTGGCGTCGACGTCAGGTGCGCTGTCGACGCGAGTGAGCGAGGTGCCCGAGCTCGCCGAGCTGCTCGAGGGCGCGCGCACCTTGGCGCGGGCGTCGCGCGCGTCTCAGGGCGCCTTGGTGCTGAGTCAGGTGGCCGCGAGCCACGTGGGGCGCTTGTTCGAGCTCCAAGCGATCCCGGGTGAGCCGGGTGGCTTCGCGGTGGGTGAGCCGCGCGCGCCGCGCGAGGCCTATGGGCGCTTCATCGGTCGTCAGGAGGAGCTGAGGCGCCTCGGCGGGGTGCTCGCGAAGGCGTCGCGCCGGAGCCTCCAGGTGGTGGGGCTGGTGGGGGAGCACGGCATCGGTAAGACGCGGCTCCTGTACGAGATGGAGCGCCGCATCGAGCGCGGTGACTTCAACATCCGTTGCCACGTCGCCGAGTGTGTGCCGAGCGGGCGCAGCCTGCCTTACTCCGCCGTGGTGGCGATGCTGCGGGCGCTGTGCGGCGTGCGCGAGGGGGACGCGCCGGAGCGGGTCGCGGCGGTGGAGCCGCGGCTTCGCGCGGCGGGGCTGCAAGATCAAGAGGTAGCGGTGGTGCTCACCGAGCTCGGCCTGAGCCGCGGCGAGCGGGTGGCCACGGGCGGGGTGCTGACCAGCGCGCTCGCGCGCATGTTGGGCGCGCTGTCGAAGGATCAGCTCCACGTGTTCTCGTGGGACAACGCGCAAGACATCGACGCCGCCAGCGTGGAGCTGCTCGCCCGCGTCGCGGAGCGCCTCGCGCGCGCTCGGCTCATCCTGCTGTTCTCCGCGCGGCCTCGCGAGGGCGCGGCGTATCGTGAGCTGCCGGGCTACCAGGAGATCGCGCTGGTCAGGTTGGATGATGACGACGTCTACCGCCTGATCTGCGTGCGCCTCGGGGTGCGTGAGGTGCCGGAGGCGCTGTTCGAGTTCATCCAAGAGCGCTGCTCGGGGCACCCGATGTTCGTGGAGGAGGTGCTGCGCGAGGCGGTGTCGGCGGGCGCGGTGGTGGTGGAAGATCGCCAGGTGGTGCGGCTCGACTTGAGCGGGGCGCTCAGCGTGCCGCGGCCGCTCCGCTCGCTGGTCGGCGATCGGATCCGGCGCCTGGACGACCCTGAGCGGCGGCTCATCATCGCCACCGCCATCCTGGGCTCACCGGCGGACACCTCGGTGCTGAGCGCGATGCTCGACGTGAGCCCAGGCTCGCTCAATCGCTCCGCGTCGCTGCTCACGGCGGAGAAGTTGATGCTGCGTGACGGCCCCGTCTCGCTCTCCTTCCCGTCGCCGCTGATAGGCGAGGTGGTGCTCGCGAGCATCAGCGTCGATCAAGCGGCGGAGCTCCACAGCGCCGCGGCCGACGCTTACCGGTTGGTGCTGGGGGAGCGCACGGAGCAGGAGGCGTCGCGCGTCGCGTACCACCTGGCGCGCGCGGGCGCGCGGGATCGCGCAGCGGGCTTCTACGCGACCAGCGGCATGTACCAGCTCACCGCGCGGCGCTTGGAGCACGCCGCCTCCGACCTGACCCAAGCGCTCAGCCTGGCTGACTGGGACGCGCGCGGCAGCGATCAGCTCGCGGAGTGGGTGCACGCGCTGGTCGGCGCCATCCGTCACGTGCGGAGCGGTGAGGGGCTCGCGGAGCTGGTGCGGCGGCTGGCGGCGCGGGTGGAGCAAGATCCGAACATCGACCCCACGCTGCGCCTCAGGGTGAGCGTGGATTTGGCGCTCAGCTTGGGGGCGCTCCACCGCTACAAGGAGGCGCGCCAGCTGCTCTCGAACGACAAGCTCGAGCGGAGCGTGACGGAGAGCGGCTCTCAGGAGGCGCGCCGCGCCTTCCACGCGGCGCTCGGCGAGATCTGCTTCCACCAGGGTGATTTCCGTGCGGCATTGGACGCCGTGGGTCGCGCGCAGGCGCTGGGCCCGAGCGATGGCGTGGAGCAGCACCGGCTCTTGCTGTCGTCAGCCCAGGCGCTGGCCGGCGCCGGGGAGCTCCAGGCGGCGACCGACGCGCTGAGCGCCGCGTCGGCGCTGTTGCCCGCGGAGGATGACGCCGTGCTGCACACCGAGCGCGCCAAGGTGCGCGCGCTGATCCGCGCGTTCCAGCGCGACTGGGGCGGCGCCGCCTTGGCGGCGGAGCAGGCGGCGGAGCTCGGGCGTGAGGCAGGGCTCAACCACGAGGTGGCGGTCAACCTGCATAATCAGGGTGACTCACTGATGCGCCTGGGCGAGTTGCCGCGCGCCTACGCGGCCTTGCAGAAGTCGCTCGAGGTGGCGGAGACGATCGGCTCCGAGCGGATGGTGAACCTGAACCGCATGATGCTGGCGTACTTGGACGCGCTGGGTGGCTCCACGGTGGCGCGCCGCGTGCTCGGTGAGCGACTCGCCACCGCCGAGGCGCAGCGCTGGACCTGGGACGTCATCACGGGGCGCTACCTGCTCGGGAAGCTGCTCGCGGCGCAGGGTGATTCGGCTGGCGGGCGGCGTGAGCTCACGCTGGCGCACCGGCTGGCGGAGGACTCGAAGAACCGCCTGCTCGCCGAGGATTGCCGCGAGGAGCTCGCGGCGCTCGGGTCTTGAGCGGGTAGGCCGCAGGAACACGAGCGCTCGAGATCGACCCGTGGCAAGCTCACGGCGACGCTGAATTGATCAATGATTTCGAGCATTTACATGGATGGTGCGGTGGGCCGCTGCGCTCCTGTTGCGCCTTCGTGGCACACACTTCACGGCCGGAAACTAGCCGTTTTGCGATCGGTCCTTATATTGAAGGGCTATGGCAAACCTACGGCACATCCATCGATACATGACGGACCGCCGCCGGGTGCTGCTGGACGATGGGCGCACCGGGAAGATCGTGCGGGTGGACACGACCTATCCCAGTGGAAACACCCAAGTCTCGATCTGGACCGAGGACAAGCAAGGTCCCTCCGTCGCCAAGGTGGACTTGGCGCGGGTGGTCGGGCCGGTGACGGTCGCCTCCTGACAGCAGTGACTCCGCGCTCTGCACCGGCGAGTCAGCCTCGAGGTGCCGAGCGCGGAGCCGGCGCCACGGTGCGTGTGCGCCATGGGTTCGTCGTCAGTTTAGCTGTCGATGGGGTTGCGCGCCCTGCGCCCGCAGCGCGGTGCCGTCCGACCCCCAAACCCTAAACCATCAGTGTGCCTGACAGGTGCCTAGCCAAGCACACAGGCGCCGCATGAGCGTCAGTCGGAGGAGGAGGCGAGCTCTTGCTCGATGGCCTCGAGGTGGGCGTTCACCTGAGGATCCGTCTGACGCAGGGCCTCCACCCGGCGCACGGCGCTCATCACCGTGGTGTGATCGCGGTTGCCGAAGGAGCGGCCGAGCTCCGGGTAGCTGCAGCGCAGGCGCTGGCGGCAGAGGTACATCGCGACCTGGCGCGCGAAGGCGACGCTCTTGTGGCGATCCTTGCTGAGCAGCTCGGCGTTCGTCAGGCTGAAGCGGTTGCACACCGCGCGCTGGATGTCCTGTACGCTGACTTGATCTTGCCGGCGCGGCGCGACGGCGGCCAGCTCCTGGCTGGCGAACTTGAGGTCGATGCCGTGCCCGGTGAGTGAGCTCTTGGCCGCGAGGCGGATCAAGGCGCCCTCCAGCTCGCGCACGTTGCTGTGCACGTGTTGAGCGAGCAGCTCCGCCACCTCGTCGCTCAGCGGGATCCCCTCGAGCTCCGCCTTCTTGCGGACGATGGCGACGCGCGTCTCCAGGCGCGGCACCTGCACGTCGGCGACGAGCCCCGAGGTGAAGCGCGACACCAAGCGCTCCGGCATGCGCTGCAGCTTCTGCGGGTAGGTGTCGCTGGTGACGACGATGGGGCGGTCCGCCTCGTGGAGCGCGTTGAAGACGTGGAAGAACTCCTCCTGCGTCTGATCTTTACCCGCCAAGAACTGGATGTCGTCGAGCAGCAGCAGATCGCACTGGCGCCGGTAGCGACCCCGGAAGTCATCCATCTTGCCGCTCTTGAGCGCCTCGATGAACTCGTTCGTGAAGTGCTCCGCGGAGACGTAGATCACCCGCGCGTCGGGTCGCTGATCGAGGAACCGATGCGCGATGGCGTGCACCAAGTGCGTCTTGCCGAGGCCGGTGCCGCCGCAGATGAAGAGCGGGTTGTAGCGCGGGCCATCGCCGCCCGCCGACGACATGGCCGCCGCGAAGGCGAGCTCGTTCGACGGGCCGACCACGAAGTGCTCGAAGGTGTACTTGGGGTTCAGCACCTCCTTGAGCGGTGGGGTGCGGCGCACGGCTTGAAGCCGCGTTGACGCCCCGCGCGAGCTGGGCGCGGCTTCCAGCTCGTTGCCGCGCCGATCAGCCGCGGGCGACGGCGGGCGGATGGACGGTCGCGAGCTGGACGGCTCTCGGGAGTGCGGGGGAGGGGGCGGCTGCGTGGGGCGCGCGGACTTGGGCTCGCACACCGGCGTGTCGAGCTCACTCGAGATGCGCCAGCTGATCTTGGTGGGGCCCCCAGCGAGACCCTCGATCGCACCCACCAGGGTGGAGAGGTAGTGGTCCCTCACCCAGTCGCGCACGAACTCGTCACGCGCCGCGAGCTCGAGCCGGCCCGGGGCGATGTGGTCCAGCTGGATCGAGCAGAACCACTGCTCGAACGTGCCAGGACACGCCTTGCGCGTGCGCTCGATGGCGGCGGCCCAGATGTCGAGGGATTCGCTAGTCATCTACTTCGAGGCTGGGGGTTCAGGCTGGAGGGGGAAGGTGGGGGCAGCGCCGCACAACTTGTCCACACCCTGTGGAAAGCTTCGGCTTGGAGCGAAGTCAGTGCCCGCCGTCCTCCTGTACAAGGTGGGGGGCCGTTCAAGGTGAAGCCAGGAGCGGCCTGACTCACGTGGGCGTAGGCGCTCTGTCTCTGAGCGACGAGCCCTCTGAGTGACGAACCCTCTGAGCGACGAGTCCCCTGGTTCGACCATTCGCTTCCTCTTGGTTGGGAGCGCCGCCAGTCACCCGAGCGCCGCACCCAACGGAGCCCAGCTAGCACCGGCTCGCGCGCGAGTTCAATGGCGGATTGTTCGATCGTGACGATCCTGCATCAAAGTCCATGGAAGAAAAATCACGCGCGCCGTGCGGCGCGCTTCGTGCGCGCGACGAGGCCTCCGCGCGTCGAGAATGAGCCTACAAAAATAGGTGTTTCGTGTCGCTGCGCGCGCGCTGCAGCACGCGCCGCGCAACAACTTTCGGTGTTCTCGAGATCAAGCGTGAAGCGTCGCAGGGTGCACTTTTCATGGAGCGTCCCGACGCGAGCCAACGCGCGCACGGTGCGCTCGGTGCACCTGTGTGACGCGCTCATCCACAGGTCCTCGGCGTCGCTTCCAGCGGTGAAGCGAGTCGCTTCATCGCCACGCCTCGCGCTGCTCCACACCTCGTGAACGAGCTGTCCACAGCTCACCCACAGCGCGCTTCGTTCGGGCGCGTCGTCGCGTCGGCTTGACAGTGCGCCGTGATGGAGCTCGGCGCGTCCATTCGCGTCTCACGCGCGCAGCCTCAGGCGCCGTGCGCGCATCGCGACCCAAAACTTGGCCACCGCTCACGGCTCCCGGTACCAGGGCGCGACCCTCGAGCGCGCGATGCACCACTCCTCCCCCAAGCGTCCCTCCCCGGCCTGGTGTGCGTTGCTCTTCATGAGCTCGGCCCTCCTCGCGAGTGAGGCGCGCGCCGAGCCCTCCGATCTGCCGCCCGAGGTGGGCTACGACTACGGCGACACCAACACCCCGCGGAGCGCGGCGATGGGCGGCGCCCTGCGCGCCTTCAGCAGCTCCACCGAGGCGCTGTACCTGAACCCCGCGAACATGGCGGCGAGCCGCGTCTATCACATCGGCGCCTTCGCGGCGCTGTGGCCCGAGGCGCGGCGTCAGACCTACGGCGCGGCGGCGGTCGACTCCGTGGGGAGCCGCACGCAGCTGGCGGGCGGGATCGGCTTCACCTTCAATCGTCAGGACCCCGACGGTGTCGATCGTCAGTGGCAAGATCTACGCCTGGCGCTGGCCTTCCCCTTCTCGCCGCAGTTTCAGCTGGGGCTCGGCGGGCGCATTTTGTGGTTGAAGCAGGATGGCCGCGGGCCGCTCGGCAGCGACGCGGTGGCCACGGGGCTCTCGGATGAGAACATCGTCCGCGATTTCACCTTCGACGCTGGGATGGCGTTCCGGCCCACGCCCGAGCTCTCCATCGCCATCGTCGGCAACAGCATCACCGACCCGGGGCACGGCTACTTGCCGTCACGGGTGGGCGGCGGCATCGGCTACGGCACGCGGGACTTCACCGTGGAGGTGGACGTGCTGAGTGATTTTACCACGTGGGATAGGACCACCCTGCTGGCGATGGGCGGCTTCGAGTTCCTCGCGGCGGACGCGTTCCCGCTGCGCGCCGGGTACCGCTACGACGAGGGCGCCGAGCTCCACTGGCTCAGCGCCGGGCTCGGCTACATCGATCGTCAGGTGTCCGCCGAATTGTCAGCGAGGCGCACCGTCTCCGGCGAGGCCGCGACGGAGGTGCTGATCGGCTTCAAGTACCACCTCGACGTCGGCGGAGCGGGGATCCAAGGCGGGTTCGACTGAACGCCGAGCGCGCGGGATCGGGTTTTGGGGGTTAGACGGCACCGCGCTCTACAGCGCCGCGAGCAGCTCATCACGTAAGCTGACGAGGCCGCGCCGAGCGCGCTCTAGCTCCGTGGGGCTCAGCGCCGAGGGCGCTTCGCCCATGTGGAGCGGCGGAGGCAAGCCGAGCTCGGCGCGCAGCTGCTCGACGCCGCGCGGGTTACGGAACCAGTCTTCGTCGTGGGCCTCACGCAGGCTCGCCTCACGTTCGGCGCCGAGCAGCATGCCCGCGAAGCGAGCTGGCGTTTGGGTCCCGTAGCGTGGGGTGAGCGGCAGAAGCCGTGGATCGAGCGGCCGCAGGAAGGCGCGCGCCGTCAGCTCCTCGAACGAGGCATCGTTCGGTAGCCCGCGCTGGCCGGCCTCCTGATGGAGCAGCACGCGGAGCGCTTCGGTGCGCGAGGCGATGAGCCAGGTGATGGCGCTGGCGCGCCGGCTCCCCGCCTGGCGCGCGCCGGAGAGCCCCAGGCGCTGGCGCAAATACACGGGGCGGAGCGGCAGCGCTGCCAGCAGCGCACCCACCTCCCACCGCCGCGCCCCGTAAGGGTCATGGGCGACGACGAACGGCTGACTTTGCGGCGCCGCGGCGTCGCTCAGCGCCGCGCCGAGGCGCGCCAGGGCGCGCAGGTAACTGGCGCCGCCGAGCGCCTCGGGCAGCGGACCCGGGTCGAGCCGCAGCCCGCGGGTGAGCTCCGCGTCCGGCGCCAGGCTGAGCAAGCTGCTCGGGGTGAGCCGCGCGGGCCAAGGGTGATCTTCACGGCGATCGAGCGCTGCTTCGATCAGCGCGCTCAGGCGCCCCACACCGAGGCTCTCGAGCGCGCCGGCGCTGACGTCGAGCCACTCGCGAGCGAGCGCAGGAAGTTCTGGGAGCTGTCCTTCTGCCTCAGCCAAGGACGCGTGCCCCATGCGTGAGGCGACCTCACGGCGCCGCTCCCACAGCAGGCGCTCCGCGTCTCGGAGCGCCGACGTGTGCCGCGCGAGCTCCGCCAGTCGCCGCTCGCGGTAGAGGACGCGCTGCTCGGCGCCGCCCTCGGGTGCCAGCGTGAGCCGCCACAGCGCCGCGAGCGAGAGCTCGGCGCCTTCGCTCGTCATCGGGTGCAGCGCGCTCCGGCGCGCCGCTTCGCGCGCGAGCAGCGCGCCCTGGTTGATGCGCTGCTCGGCGAGCCGGTACACCCAGCGGAGGAGCGGCGCGCGCAGGGGATCCTCCGGGTGCAGCGCTTGCACCTCATGGTATGTTTGCCTGCCTACGGCGCGGCGGTGGATCTCGAAGGCGAACAGCGGGCTCAGCTCGCCGCGCCGCAGGGCGCGCCGCCAGCCCTGCCAGGCGTGGGCCAGGGTGGCGAGGGTGCGGCTCAGCTCGATCGGGTTCAGGGACATGGATATTCGTCGGTTAGGCTGACTGTGCGGCCTGGACGGGACCGCGCAGAGCGCGCCCTCGAGCGACGCTCAGTGCTCGCTGCCGAGCTGGATGGTGAGGTTGGCGCCCAGCTCGAGGTAGCTGTCCAGGTGACCGCGCTGGCTGGTGGTGTGATCGTGACAGTGGCCGCCACCTCCGCGGCAGCGCCGCACTTTGTCCACGAACACCCGAGTGACGCCCAGGCTCGGCCCTACCCGCAGCGCGCGCGTGAGGTGGATGTCCAAGCCCAGCGCGGCGCGCACCGCGGGCCCGGCGCTGGTCTCGTCGTAGCGCGCGCGTCCTCCCGCTAGCTCCGGCTCCTCTTGCTGCGTCCCCAGCGCAGCCCCCCCAACCCCCAACTCCAAGTAGGGATCGAGGCGCCCTTCATCCATGAAGTACACGCGCCCCACCAGCGCGAGCAGCGCGGCGCCCGCCTGCGCGTCGCGATACTCCGCCTGCTCTGGCTCGTTCTCGAAGCCGACCACCGACAGCGCGCCGCCCCACGCGAACCACGGCGTCACCCGCCACAGCGCGGTGAGCGTGAGCCCCATGCCCCCGCCCACCCCGGAGCAGCGATCCGACGAGGCCTCCCCCGCTTCGCAGTGAGGGAGGCTCAGCGCGAGCCGCGGGATCAGCTCCACCGCGCGGCGCGGGAGCTCCACGCGCTCGGCGAGCGGCGCGGGGCGCTCGTCCACCGCGAGCGGCGGGGGCGGCGCGAACGACGAGCCCTCGTAAGGAGGTGGTTCGTCAGGCTGTTTAAGTGACTCCTCCGCCGCGCGTGTCCCCGACACGCTGATATCTGACGGGTCGCCCGCTTCTGGAGGCTCCTCGGCGAGCAGCACTCGAGTGTCGTCGTCGCCTGGCGCTGCCGCCGCCGAGCGCAGCCCGAGGCTGCTCGTCACCACGGCCACACCGAGCCAGCTGAGCGCTTTGAGCGCCGTCGCGCGGTGATGCGACCGAATGCCGCGCTGAGCGGGCGGGTGCTCCACCGGACGCCGCTCCAAGTCGCGCCGCCGTGAGACCTGCGGCGCCGGCGCGTTGGGGCGAGCTGCTGGCTGGCTGCTTGGAGGAGGTGTTCCGCTCATGCGTCGCGTCCCGAGGTAGAGGGTAGTATGGAAGCCGCTTCGCGTTCCGAGGGATTGCGCCTTCGGGGTGACCGCTCGGGGATTGCGCCCAGCGCGGTCTAGCTGCAGACAGTCCTGCTGTAGAGGCTCGCGAGGGGCGCGTTCGGCGCGAAGACGAGGGAAGTTGCGTGATGGTGCGTCGGCTCACCGTGTTGCAGAACCCCGATCCAGAGGATCAGGAGGCGGCGGAGCGCTCACCGCGGGCGTGGGTGGGGGTGGGGGCGATCCTCGGCTTCACCTGCTGGCTGCCGCTGGTGATCGTGGCGCAGTGGTTGAGCGGGCGCCTGGTGCTGTGGGTGTCGAATGACCCCGAGGCGGGCGCGCTGGCGTTGCTCGCGGCGCACCTCGGTCCGCTCTTGATCAGCCTGGTGCTCGCTACGGGCTTCGCGGGCGCGCTGGTGGGCCGCTTCGGGGGGCGCGCGCGCGCGCTGCACGCGGGGGGCTCGGGGCTCTTGATGGCGGCGGCGGTCGCGCTGTTCACGCTGTGGGCGGGCTCGTTCCCGTCGCTCGCGGTGGCCTTGGGGGGGATCGCGGTGCTGCTCGCCGTCTCGACCCTGAGCGCCTGGCTAGGTGGGCTGATCGGGGTGCGCCGCCGCCCGCGGGGTTGATCGAATGAGCGCCCTGTGGCGGTGGGTCGCAGGGCGTCGCCTGGATCTCCGTGCTGAGGGGCTCTAGGCTTCGGGGGATGGCGAAGCTGGATGACGAGCTCGAAGCGGCGCTGGCTGACGCCGAGGCGCGTGCGCCCAAGTCCTCGGACGCGGAGCCCGTCGCGCGCGATGTCCAGGCGCCCAAGCAGGGTCAGCGCAGCCTGGGGCTCTTGGTCGCGCTGCTCGTCATCGGCGGGGGGCTGCTCGTGCTGGTGTTCACCGGCTTCTCGGACGACGCGGTGTACTCGCGCGGGGTGGACGAGCTCCTGTCCGAGAAGGACGCGATCGAGCGGCGCGTCGCCCAAGGTGGCGATCCGGACGCCGAGCGTGAGCGCGAGCGGCTGTTGAAGCGCAACACGCGGGTGACGGGGCACCTCCAGAAGGGGTCGCTGCGGCACCGCGAGCAGCCCTGTGAGTACCGTTTCAATGTGGAAAAAGGCGGCCAGGCGCTGGCCGTGCGCTACGCCCAGTGCGTGGTGCCGGACACCTTCCGCGATGTGCCCGACATGGACGTCGAGGTCACGGTGACAGGCAAGCTGACCGAAGAGGGTCACTTCGCCGCCGACCACATCATGGCCAAGTGCCCGTCCAAGTACGAGATGCAGGAGCGCGCCGCCAAGGGTGAGGCGGCGCCCCACGGTGACCTCGGCTCACAGCGCGTCAACTGAGCCGGGGCACCAAGCCCTCGCCGCACAGCGGCGCGACGCGAGTCGCGTTATCAACCGAACGGCGCCGTCACGGCGCGCAGCGGCGCGCGATCTACGAGCAGGGACACTGCCCATTGCGCGCGTCGCGAAGGCGTCCCATGAGCGAAGCGCGGTGGTCTCGTCGGCGCGGCGGTTCCGGTGGCTGTCCTGGGGGAGTCATGATAGCCGGGGGCGATGTGGGATCGTTTCCTCAGGGCCTGTCGTGGTGAGCCGGTGGACGTCACGCCGGTGTGGTTCATGCGTCAGGCGGGGCGCTACATGCCGGAGTACCGCGCGATCCGGGCGCGGCGCACGCTGCTCGAGATCTGCAAGGAGCCGGAGCTCGCCACGGAGGTGACGCTGCAGCCGGTGAACGCCTTCGCGGTGGACGCCGCGATTCTGTTCGCGGACATCCTGCTCCCGCTGGAGCCGATGGGCGCGCCGTTCGAGTTCGCCGCCGGCGAGGGGCCGCGCGTGTTCGACCCGGTGCGTGACCGCGCGGGCGTCGAGCGCCTCCGCCTGTTCGAGCCGGAGGAGGGCCTGGGCTACGTGCTCACGGCCATCAAGAATATCCGCAAGGAATTGGACGGGCGGGTGCCGCTGATCGGCTTCGCCGGCGCGCCCTTCACCTTGGCGAGCTACCTGGTGGAGGGTGGCAAGAGCGCCCACTACGGGCTCACCAAGCGCATGATGTACGCCGAGCCCGAGCTGTGGGCGGAGCTGATGGGCAAGCTGAGCGAGGTGGTGCGGCGCTACCTCCGCGCGCAGGTTCAGGCGGGCGCGCAGGCGGTGCAGCTGTTCGATAGCTGGGTGGGCGCGCTGTCGCCCGCCGACTACGTGGCCTTCGTGCAGCCCCACGTGGCGCACATCCTGAAAGATCTCGAGACCACCGGGGTGCCCGTGCTGCACTTCGGCACCGGCACCGCGATGCTGCTCGAGCACCAGCGCACGGCGGGCGGGCACGTGCTGGGGGTGGATTGGCGCACGCCGCTCGGCTTCGCGCGCCGGGTGGTGGGCGAAGGCGTGCCGCTGCAGGGCAACTTGGATCCGCTCTTGCTCCAAGCGCCGCGTGAGCTCTTGGCGACGCGCGTCCGTGAGGTGCTCGAGGCGGCGAAGGGCGGGCCCCACATCTTCAACTTGGGTCACGGCATCCTCCCGGAGACGGACCCCGAGCAGGTGAAGTTCGTGGCGGATTTCGTGCACGAGCAGAGCGCCCGCTCATGAGCCCGAAGGTGCGCCGAGTGATAGCGACGAACGACAGCGACGGGCGACAGCGATGAGCGATGTCCCACGGCGACCAAGGTCAGTGTGGTTGACTGAAGCGCAGGAGCCTGGCGTCTTCATACGCGCGGTGAGCAGATCAGTGAGGTCCCTTGACTGAATCGGCAGGGCCCGCGAAGGAGCGCCACGTGGTGGTGGTGGGCGGCGGCGTCACGGGGCTCACCGCGGCCTACCGCATCCACACCGCGCGCCCCGAGTGGCGCATCAGCTTGCTCGAGGCGGACGCGCGCCTCGGCGGCAACATCCAGACGCTGCGCACAGGTGGCTGCGTCATCGACGGCGGCCCGGACTCCTTCGTGAAGGCCAAGCCCGCGGCGCATCGCTTGGCGCTCGAGCTCGGGCTCGAGTCTCAGCTCATCAGCACCGAGCCCTCCGCGCGGCGCGTGCTCTTCGCGCACGCGGGGCGCCTCACCCCGATGCCGGAGGGCATGGCGCTCGGGATCCCGACGCGCGCGCTCCCGATGTTGCGCTCCCCGCTGCTCAGCTGGCGGGGCAAGGCGCAGCTGTTGATGGAGCCCTTCCGCCCGGCGCGCCGCGCGCGGGGCGAGGAGTCGATTCACGATTTCCTGAGCCGTCGCTTGGGTGAAGAAGCGGCCTCGCGGCTCGCGGCGCCGCTGCTCGGCGGGATCTACGCGGGGGACCCCAAGGCGCTCAGCCTGGCCGCCACCTTCCCGCAGCTCTCGGAGCTCGAGCGCCAGCACGGCAGCTTGGTGCTCGGCAGCTTGGCGCAGCGCGCGTCGATGATGCGGCGCGCGGAGGGCGCTCCGCCGGGGCGGCTCCGCAGCCTCTCGAACCTGGTGCGCGCCTCGCGCATGGCGCCTCACAGCCCGTTCGTGTCGTTCCGCGACGGCATGAGCACCCTGGTATACAGCTTGGCTGACCGCTTGCCGACGGGCGCGGTGCGCCGCGGCGCGGCGGTGCGGCGCTTGACGGCGGAGGGCGCGCGCTGGCGCGTGGCGCACGCTGGGGGAGAGCTGACGGCGGACGCCGTGGTGCTCGCTTGCCCGGCGCGCGCCGCGGCGGAGGCGCTGGCGGAGCCGGGCGTCTCCTCGCTGCTGATGGGCATCGACTACCTCTCCACCGCGACGGTGTTCTTCAGCTTCGATCGCAGTGAGGTGGCGCACCCGCTGGACAGCACCGGGTTCATCGCGCCGGAGGGGGAGGGCGAGCTGTTGGCCGCCACCTTCGTCGACTCCAAGTGGGCGGGGCGCGCCCCGTCAGGGCAGGTGTTGATTCGCGGCTTCTTGGGTGGGGCGCGCGGGGGCGAGCGCTTGGCGTCGCGGTCGGACGCCGAGCTCGGCCGGGTGGTGCTGGGGGAGCTGCGGCGGCTGATGGGGCCGCTCGGTGAGCCGCGGGGCAGCTGGGTGTTCCGCTTCGCGGGGAAGAACCCGCAGCCGCACCTGGGTCACAGCGAGCGAGTCGCGGCGGTCCGGCGCCTGTCCCCGCCCGGGGTGTGGCTCGCCGGCGCCGCTTACGACGGCGTGGGGATCCCTGACTGCGTGGCCCAAGCGGAGCGCGCCGCGCGCGAGCTGCTGGCGTACCTGGGCTGAATCGTCAGGCAGCCTGCTGAGCCGCGGCTTGGTTCTGGCGCTAGGACTCGAACCTAGATTCAGGGATTCAAAGTCCCTTGTCCTGCCTTTAGACGACGCCAGATCGAGGGGGGAGCTTAGTCGGAGCGTGCCTCGCTTCAAGCTCCTCGCGACGGGTTTTTTGGGGGTTTGGCAGCGCGCTCTGAGCAGCCGGGCCAGGCGCTGCCCCCGTGGAAGGTCGCCGTGAGGCCTTGCGCGGCGCTTCGCTCGGCGAAGCGCCACCTTGCTCGTCGCTGGGGCGCCATGAAAAAGCGCCGTCCGGTTTCCCCTGGTCCGGCCGGCGGCAAACTGAGCGCCGCTCTAGGGCGGAACCTGCTCGCTTCGTGGGTGTCTGAGCCGGGATGCCCGCGCTGCGCCCGAGCTCATCGTCCCACCGGTGCGGCGGGCCCCTCTTCGGCGGGTTTCCGCGATAGGCTCGACGCTGAGGCTTGGTGGAGCGTGCCCAACTCGGATGAGGCCAGCGAGCGCAGGTTCATCGAGCGCCTGCGCGCCCGAGACGAACGGGCGTTCAACGAGCTGGTGCAGCTGTACCAGCGGCGCGTGTACGCGCTGGTGCTGCGCATGGTGGGGCGCCGCGACGAGGCGGACGACATGACCCAAGAGGTCTTCGTCCAGGTGTTCAAGGCGATCGGGCAGTTTCGCGGTGACTCGAAGATCAGCACCTGGATTTACCGCATCGCGGTCAACCTCTGTAAGAACCGCGTGATGTACCTGGCGCGTCGCAAGAGCGACCGCCAGGCGGAGTACGAGCCGATGGCGGAGCGCTCACAGCTGGGCGGCGCCAAGGGCGTCACCGCGGGGGACGTCGCCCGACCTGACCACATGGTGGAGGGCCTCCAGATGGAGTACCTGGTCAAGCGCTCAATCGCTGAGATAGACGAGGACTTCCGTCAGGTGCTCGTCCTACGTGACGTGGAGGATCTCAGCTACGAGGAGATCGCCGAGATCACCGGGCTGCCCCAAGGCACGGTGAAGAGCCGCATCCACCGCGCCCGCGCGATGCTGAAGGCGAAGGTGGAGGCGCGGCTAGGGGAGAAGATCCAATGAGCGACGACAAGCGCGAGCCAGGCTCGCCCCAGGGCGCCGAGGAAGCTGACGAAGAGCGAGGGTCTGATAACCTGACGGATCGCGGCTCGGTCAGCTCACTGCCGGAGCTGAGCGACGAAGAGGAGGAGGAGCTCCGCCACTGGCTCCGCGATGCGCTCGATGACGAGGAGGGCGGCGCGGAGCTCGACGTGCTCGCGGGGGTGCAGCAGAAGCTCCGTGAGCGCAGCGGCGGGAAGTTCTACGCCGACGGCTGGAGCACCGCGAATGAGCAGCCCGTCGCCACCTACCTCGTCACCAGCACCCTGATGCTGGTGGTGCTGTTGGTGATCTACGTGGTGTTGGGCCCCATCTCCGGCGTCGCCACCGAGGTGCCGCTGACCCCAGCGCCCGTCCACGTGGTCCCGGCGCCGTGACATCCAGCCCGGCGGTGGCTGCTGTAGGGGCGGCCCCCTGTGGCCGCCCACTTCCAGTGACTGCAGCGACGGATGGCGCCGCGTGGCGCTACCCACCGGCTCTTCAAGGCTTCAAAAACAACGACCAGTGCTCTTCAAGACCGCACGGAGACGCGCGTGAGGTCGAGGACCGTGACTCAGAGACGCACGGCGCGTGAGCGACGCCTGCTGTGCCTTACGTAGGGCTATCAGAGGGAGTCGAACCCCCAAAAAACCTGGAGCTACGCAGGACAGCACCAGCGCGCTACGCGCAGGAGGGCTGACTAGCGTGCCCGTCGCTGCGCGCGACTCGCCGCCGCGCCCTCTTCAAGCTCGAGCGAAGGAACGCGCTACTGGATCCAGCGGGCGAGGACGCAGGTGATGTTGTCGGGGCCGCCGTTCTCGTTGGCGGCTTCGATGAGGCGGTGGGTGGCGGTGGGGAGGTCCGGCGCCGACTCCACGATCTCGAGGATTTGTTCGTCGGTGATGGGGCCGCACAGGCCGTCGCTGCAGAGCAGCATGGTGTCCCCCGCCTGGGGGCGCTCGAAGCGGGTGTCCACCTTGACGGTGTCCTTCATCCCCAGCGCGCGCACGATCACGTTCTTGTGTGGAAAATTCGCGATCTCTTCGGGGGTGAGCTGCTTCATCTTCTTGTAGTCGTTCAGCAGCGAGTGATCTTCCGTCAGCTGCTCGATCTTCCCGTCGCGGATGCGGTAGCAGCGGCTGTCCCCCACGTGCGCCACGTAGACGCCATCTTCCACGGCGAACAGCGTGGCCAGCGTGGTGCCCATGCCGCGCTGCTTGGCGTTGCGGTGCGAGTTCTCGAAGATGCGGAGGTTCGAGAGCTTGATGCCGGTGATCAGCCGGTTCTCCTCGTAGCCCTTGGTGCGATCCATTTTGTAGGGCCAGGTGCGCTCCGGGTCGTCCGCGGTGGCGGCGAAGAACTCCGCCATGGTGTCCACCGCCATCTTGGAGGCGACCTCACCCGACGCGTGACCACCCATCCCATCCGCGACGATGTAGAGGCCGTACTCCGCGAAGATGGCGAAGTTGTCCTCGTTGTGGGCGCGCTTGCGCCCCACGTCCGTTTCGCCGGCGACCTCGATGCGTAAGGGCTGTGACACGGTCCTCTTCTAGCGGTCTTCGTAGCAGGCTGGGTCGAACGCCGACGCGCGGCGGGGGAAGCCGATGGTGGCCGAGGTGCGCCGAGCCTGTCAATCGACCGCCGTGGCGTTTTGAAAGACCCCTCCGCCGCGCCGGAACACCGAGGGCGCTGGGAGGGGTGCTGGGCGCTGGAAGGCGCCAGCGCGGGGGGGGACGCTAGCGCGGCCTGGGGGCTGGCGGCGCGCGCCGGAGCGGCCGCACCTGGGGCGGCTTCGCGAGCTGTTTGTCGCCCTGAGCCTTGCCACCCTGGCTCTTGGAGCCGGCGGGCTGCTTGGCGCCGGGCTCGGGTGGAGCCGCGGTGAGCGCCAGCGACACTTGGCGGAACTTGCCCCCGCCGAACAGCAGCAGCTCCACGCTGTCCCCCACCGCGCGCTCGTTGACGGCGCTGGCGAGCGCCTCTGGCGTCATCACGGGCGAGCCGTCCACCGCGACGATCACGTCGCTCAGCTCACCGCTGCCTGCCCGCAGCCCCGCCGCCGCCGCCGCGCTCCGGGGGTGCAGCTTGAGCACCCGCACGCCGCGCACCGGGCCAGCGTCCGCCGCCACCCCTTGGAGCCCGAGCCACGGCGCTGGCGGCACCGCGCTGCGCGGCACCGTGCGCAAGAAGGCCTTGACCGCGGTGACCGGCACCCCGAACGGCACCGTCTGACAATCCTGACCGGGCACCGGCGCACAGGCGCGCGCCACCATCCCCACCACGCGCCCGCCATCATCGATGATGGGGCTGCCGACGTCCGTCGCCTTCAAGCGGCTCCCGAGCTCGATCGCGTCGCGGAGCAGCTCACTGTCCGCGCCCTGCATGGTGCGCAGGCCCCGCACGATGAGCCGCGACGGCGCGAGCTCCCCCTTGGCCACCGGCGTGAAGGTGCGCAGCGAAGCGCCGCTCTTGCGCGCGTCCGTGCTCCCGGCGCGGAGGCCCTGCGTCCAGCGCCCGCTCTGCGGCACCAAGAGCGCCAAGTCCCACGCGCGATCCGAGTGACCCATGCGGAGCGGCATCAGCGAACCGTCAGGCAACCTGGCGTCGATGCCGTTGCCGTGCCCCACGTTGGAGAGCGCCGTGAGGATGCGCCCATCGCCCTGCAGCACGGTGCCGAGCCCAATCGGCTTGCCCTTGCGCTCCAGCGTGACGACGCCATTGCGCGCGTTCTCCACGGGTGCTTCGGCTGAGTCGGCGCGCTCGATCTCGCTGTCCGCCACTTCGTCAGCCATGCTGGCTGCGGCGCGCGCGGCCTGACCCGCGGCGCGGGCGGCCTCCGCAGACTCTTTGGGTGGTGGCTTCGCTTGCGCGAAGGCGCTCGGCGCCAAGAACAAGGTCAACGCCAGGCCCGCGACAGTCACGCCGCGCGGCACCGGCGGCGAAGAAGCTGTCCCCAAGAGTCGCCGCGTGTTCACGGCCGGAGTGTAGCCCATCCGCGACGCTTCACCCACCGCCGCAGGGACGGGAGGTGACGAGGGGTGGCGATGACGGGCGCGAGACGAGGGAAACGGCATGATCAGCTCCTCGCCCGGGTGAGGCGGGCGTCGACGGACGCGGCCTGGAGAGCCGGGCGGGAGGCTGTTTGCAAACCGCGGGCCTACTTGGCGCGGCGCCGCAGCGGAAGCCCATTGCGCCGTGAATCGCGGCGTGGCGAACGTCCGCAGGCGGCAGCGCTTCAGGGGCGCTGGAGCTGCCGCACGCCGCCGATGCCCGCCACGATCACCCGCTGCACGCGGTCGATGAAGAGCCCCGTCTCCACCACCCCGGGGATCTGCCGCAAGGCGCGATCGAGATCGCTCGGGCTCTCGATGGGACCCACCGCCACATCGTAGATCAAGTGGCCGCTGTCGGTGCGGACGGGCGCGCCGTCACGCTGGCGGAGGGTGGCTTGGCCGATGGCCGCCAGGTGCCTGGCAGTCGTCAGGTGACCGAACTGGACCACCTCCACCGGCACCGGCCAGCGCTCACCGAGCCGCTGCGAGAGCTTGCTCTCGTCGACGATGATCAGGTTCCGGCGGCTGGCCTGGTTGACGATCTTCTCGCGCAGGTGGCAGGCGCCGCCGCCCTTGATGACTTGCAGATCGGCGCTCACCTCGTCGGCGCCGTCCACCGTGACATCGATGTCCCAGGGGCCGTCATCGCCCAAGAGCGGGATCCCGAGGGAGCTCGCCAGCGCCTGGCTCTGCGCGCTGGTGGGCACCCCCACCAGCTGCCTGCCCGCTTTCACCAGGCGCGCCACGCCTTCGATGAACGGCTTCGCGGTGGAGCCGGTGCCGAGCCCGATGACGCCCGACTCCGGCAGCAGGGTGAGCGCCGCCTCGGCGGCCTCTCGCTTGCGTTCTTCCGCGCTCATGGCGGCGCTAAGCACCACCACTTTCTCGGGGAGTCAAGCGGCGCGCGAGCGCTTCGCCGTTCGGTGAGATGCCAAACCCCCCAACCCCGATCCGTGAAGATCAGGGGCGGAGCTCTTCGGGGCTCTTCCGGGTGAGGTAGAAGAAGTCGCGCATCGCGAGCTTGCCGACGTACTCGTCCTCCCCGTGCTCGAAGCCTTTGGCCAGGGGAACTGCCTTGAGGCCGCCTTCGGGCCTGGGCTCGTAGAGCACGAACTTGGGGTAAGACCAGTTGACGTCCATCTGCGCCACGGTGCTGGCGCCCGCGTGCTTCACGCCGTCGGCGAGGGCGCGCGCGGTGGTGTCGTTGGTGATGGCGACGAACAGCGTCTCGCCGCTCGCGTCGATGCCGATCGCGCTGCGGCGGATCACCGTCTCACCGTCGAGCGTCGCGCCCCAAGCGCGGCTCGAAGGATCGCGCAGGCCGGGGTGCATCTCGCCGCCTTCGTACATGCAGCCGGGCGCCTGACGGAACCACGCCATGCGATCTTCGATGCCCTCCACGGATTGCCACGTGGCAATCTTCACGGAGCCGTCCTTCATCATGGCGAGGGTGCAGGCGTTCTTGCGCGGCTTCACCAAGGTGACGTCGTCGATCTTCATGCCGTACCAGCCGTGCTCCGTCTTGAAGCCGCCGTTGAAGGCGCCGAGCAGCACCGGGTGGTGCGCCTCGGGGATCTTGGCGGTGCGCTTGTAGGCCTTGCCCGCCGTCTCGAAGCTCTTGGGTTCTTGCCAGCCGGCGACCGCGTGCAAGGTCACGCGCTTCAAGTCCACCGCGACCACGAACACCTCCGCCCAGGAGCGGTTGCGATCGGGGTGGAGCAGCGTCTTGTACATCACGACCTCGGCGTCCGGGTGCTGCGCGTCGGGCACCGGCACCCACTCACCGTCGCCCGGCGCCGACCACGAGGTGTGCACCGGGCCGACGTTCTGAGGGCGGAACGGCGGCACCTGGGGCGCCGCGTCTTCACCCGCGTCGGCTACTTCGTCAGTTTTGCTGGTGTCGACGGTGGCGGGCACCTCCCAATAGGCCTTGGGCGCCTCGTCCTTCCGCCACCAACGGTTGAATCTGTCTTGAATGCCGTAGGCGGTGTCCTGAATCGCGGTCACCGCTTCGGCGCCGATCACCGCGCGCAGGCCATCGGCGAGCATCGGCCCGAGCCAGGGCAAGCGATGCGCCGCGATCCACAGCGCGGCGCCGAGGACGACCATCACGACCGGGGACCACTTGATCACCCGCACCAGGCGCTGCTTCCACCGTTTGTTTTTTTGGGGGGGGTTGGGAGGCGCCCCCTGCGAAGCGCCTGGAGGCGAGCTCTCGGGTCCTTCGGCAGTGCGCTTCGATGCGCCTTCAGGCGCGCTCTCGGGCGCGCTCGTCGATGCGGTCTCGGAAGCACTTTCGGGAGCGCTCACGCGCGCGCTCTCGGGAGCGCTGAGACGTGTGCTCTCGGGCTCGTTGGGCTCGCCTTCAGCGGCGCCTTCGGGCGTGCTCTTCGGTGGCTCGGACGTGGCCATGGCTGACTGTAGCCTCGTTTGTGGGTTTGTCTGGCGCCTATCCGGGTATACAGGCCGAGATGAAGGCGCGGGTCGCTGCTGCTGTGCGCTGCACGGTGCTCACCGCGCTCTGCCTCGCACACGCTGCAGTCGCGCTGCTCGGGGCATCGCCGCTGGGCGCTCAGGAGCCGGACGCGGACGAGCCGGCGGCGCTCGAGGCGATCCCGACGCTCCGGCCACGCGCGCCGAGCCCGCTCGCGGGGCGTCCGCTGACGGCGATCGACGTCGTCACGCGCGGTGGGCGGTGGGCGGCTCCGATCACGCTCCGCAACACGCGGGTGGGTGAGCTGTTCTCGGAGCCGCTGGCGCGGCGCGCGGCGCGTGAGCTGGTGGACAGCGGACGGTTCGCGGAGGTGGACGTCGCCGCCGCGGCGGAGGGAGAGGGCGTGCGGCTCACGCTCACGGTGTTGCCACGGCGGGTGGTGGCGGCGATCCGCGTGGCCGGGGGCACCCTGGATGAGCCAGAGATGCTGACGGATGCGCGGCTCGCGGTGGGCGGTGAGCTGACGGCGCCGGAGCTGCCGAAGCTCGCCGAGCGGATCCGCGCCTTCTACGCGCGGCGCGGCTTCCTGAAGGCGAAGGCCAGCGTGGAGGCGGTGGACACCGACGAGCCGATGGCGGTGCTGGTGCGCGTGGAGGTGACGGAGGGCGCGCCGACGGCGCTCGCGCGGCGGCGCTTCTTGGTGGACGGCGCCTCGCCCGAGCTCCGCGCCGAGCTGGATGAGTATGAGCTCGAGGCGGGGGACCGCGCGGATCAAGAGCTGCTCGCGGCGGCGGATCAGGCGTTCATCAAGCACCTCCAGCGCCGCGGCTGGCACCGCGCGGAGGTGAAGAGCCGCCTGGTGCAGCGCGGTCAGCACACCGAGCTTTACGTCGCGGTGGACGCGGGGCCGCTCATCCGCTTGCGCTTCGAGGGCAACCGCGCCTTCGACGCGCAGCAGCTGACGGACGCGCTGGATCTCGAGGCGACGGAAGATCGTACGGTCATGACCCTCGCGAAGCGCGCGCGCGCCTTCTACGTGGAGCGCGGCTTCCTGGACGTGCAGGTGGACGGCAGCATGCGCGGTGGGCCGCGCGATCGGGTGCATCACCTGGTGCTGTCGGTGCGCGAAGGCGCGCGCGTGCGGGTGGTGGCGCGCGAGTACCCGTGCCTCACCGGGAGCCGCAGCGCCGATCAGGTGGGCAGCGAGATAGACAGCTTCTTGTCCGAGGAGCTGCCGGGCGGCGGCCTGTTCGGCAGCGTGGATCCAGCGCGCGTCGATGAGGGCCTCGGCCCTACGAGCGGCACTGGCAGCCGCCCCGCGCCGATGGAGCTGAACCCTTGGCAGACCTACGCGCCCGACGTCTACGAGCGCGCCATCAAGCACCTCCAAGATCTGTATCGTTCGGAGGGCTACCTATCGGCCACGGTTGGCCCCGCCGTGCTGCTCCGGCGCCGCTGCGCCATCGGCTCACCGCCGGGCGGCTGTCACCCCATCGGCGCGCGGCCCCGCGTCAGCACCCAGTGCGCGCACGACGAGCGCGGCCTCCCGCGTGAGGAGCCGCCGCCACCGCCCGGCTCCTCCTGCGTCCCCGACCCGAAGCGCGGCATCGACTGTGAGCCTGACGTGGTGCTCCACATCCCGATCAAGCTCGGCCCGCGCACTCAGCTGTACGACGTGGCGTTCGAGGGCAACCAGCGCATCGTGGAGCGCGTGCTGGCGGACGCGCTGGAGCTCGAGCTGGGTGAGCCGCTCAGTCAGGTCGCGCTGGAGCAGGCGCGGCGGCGGCTCCTCGACGTGTACGCGGAGGAGGGCTTCGCCTTCGCCGAGGTGGAGACGCACTTGGACCTGAGCCCTGACCGCTCCCGAGGCCGCGCGCGCTTCGTGATCAGCGAGCGCGAGCAGGTGATCGTCTCCGGCATCACCGTGCGCGGCGCCCGGCGCACCAGCGAGTCCCTCATCACGAGCCGCGTGGCGCTCACCAAGGGGCGCCCGTATCGGCGCAGCTGGATCCGCCAGACGGAGGAGCGCCTGGCGACGCTCGGGGTGTTCGGCAGCGTCAACGTCTCGCTGGAGGATCCGTACGTGCCCGCGCGGCACAAGCGGGTGGTGGTGAGCGTGCAAGAGCGCGCTCCACAGTACCTCGAGGTGCGCCCAGGGTTCGGCACCGGGGAGGGGTTCCGCGTCACCTTCGAGTACGGGCATCGGAACCTCGGCGGGCGCGCGATCCAGCTCAGGCTCCGCACCCAGCTCAGCTTGCTCCCGAGCACGCTCATCTTCGATGACGAGGTGCGGGAGAAGGTCGATCAGCTGCCGCTCGGCAAGCGCCTCGAGCGCCGCAACACGGCCTCGGTGGAGTTCCCCGACGTGGGGCTCGGGCCGCTGTTTCGCCTCGGCATCGACGGGGTCGAGGTGAACGACCTGGCGCGCGAGTTCTTGATCACCAAGCGCGCCGGCATCGTCACCTTGATTTACCGCCCCACGCGCGCCTTCTCGGCGCAGCTCGGCGGCTCGGTGGAGCTGAACGACGCCGAGATCTTGGGCTTCGACAGCGACGCGCGCGACGCCTTCCGCGCCTTCTTGCGGAAGAACCCGATCCCCGAAGGGGAGAGCCTGGTGGTGGCGCAGCGCGTGGGCGTCACTTGGGATCGGCGTGACGTGCCGTTCGGCGCCACGTCCGGCACCCTGCTCGCCGCGTCCGTCGAGCACGCGCGCGCCTTCCCCCTGGGCGACACGGAGGAGCGGATCGCTGACTTCCTCCGCCTGTCCAGCCGGGTGGCGGGCTACGTCCGCCTGAACAGCGCGGGGCTCGCCCTCGCGACCAGCTTCGCCTGGGGCTACAACCACCACCTGATCCCCAATCGTCAGACCTACCCCGATCGCCTGTTCTTCTTCGGCGGCATCGATAGCGTCCGCGGCTTCCTTCAGGACTCGGTCATCCCGCAAGACATCACCGACGAGCTGCTCGCCATCTCGGACCCTCAAGAGCGGGATCGGCTGCTGCGCGACGTGGTGTTGCGAGGTGGAAATGTGATGGTGAACCCGCGGGTGGAGCTCCGGGTGCCGCTCGGCGGCGTGCTCGCCACGGCGCTGTTCATCGACACCGGCAACCTGTGGCTCGATCCGGACAGCGTGCGCCCGTTCGACTTGCGCTACTCGGCGGGCAGCGGCCTGCGCGCCGAGACGCCGGTGGGGCCGCTGGCGTTCGACTACGGTATCAACTTGGATCGGCGCGCCTGGGAGGACTTCGGAGCGTTCCACTTCAGCATCGGGCTGTTCTGACCTGTGGGGCCGCTCGGGGGTGTCGCGGAGGCGCGCTGCACGAGGGTTTCCCGCTAGAAAAGGGCGCGCGGGGGGTGCGCCGCCGAGCGCCGCTTCGCCCTGCCTTGCGGCTCGGCGACTCGCGCTCTAGATCGCCGCTCCTCCTTCGACTATGGCTCCGGCGCTCGTTCGCCTGGCGCGCGGTGCCCGCACGTGATCTCCTCGCCTCCTAGCTCCAGCGTCCCCGTCGGCCTGTGGGACCAGTTCCAACGCCACGGTCAGCGCTTCGGCGTGGGGCTGGTGCTGCTCGCGGTCTATCAGTACCTCCAGTATTGGATCGACACGCGCATCGCGCTGGCCATCAACTCGGCGACCTCCACGGCGCTCGCCGTGACCCAGTCGAAGCTCGCGCTCCAGCTCGCGGTGGGGATCATCATCGTGGCCTTGCTCGCCTTCGTGGTGCGGGTGCTGAGCCGCGTGGTGGTGTTCAACGCGGGGCGCATCGCCGAGTACGAGCTGCGTGCGGGCTTGCTCACGCGCCTCTCGACGCTGTCCCCGTCGTTCTACCGCCGGATGAGCACCGGGGAGATCATGAGCCGCGCCACCAACGACCTGGCGCAGGTGCGGCTGATGCTCGGCTTCGGGGTGCTGAACGCCATCAACACCCTGTTCGCGCTGGTGAGCGCGCTGTGGGTGATGCTCCCGCTCTCGGTGCCGCTCACCTTCGCGGCGCTCGCGCCGCTGCCGGTGCTCATGCTGGTGACCCGCTCCTTCTCCAAGCGGATGTACACCTACACCCGCGAGAACCAAGACGCGATCGGCGCCTTGAGTGAGCAGGTGCAGACGAGCATCGCCGGGGTGCGCGTGGTGCGGAGCTTCGCGCTGGAGGACGCGGAGCTCACGCGCTTCGACGAGAAGAACCAGGTCTACCTCGACAAGAGCCTGAAGCTCGCGCGCCTCCGCGGCTCCTTCGGGCCCATCATGCAGTCCATCACCGCGCTCGGCAGCGTCATCGTGTTCTGGTACGGCGGCTACCTGATGCTCGGGGGCGGGCTCGCGGCGGGCGACTTCCTCGCCTTCTCACGCGCGCTCAGCCGCCTCACCTGGCCGCTCATCTCCCTCGGCTTCTTGGTGGCGATGGTGCAGCGCGGTCGCGCCTCGTACTCGCGCCTCGCGGAGGTGTACCAGGCGGAGCCGGAGATCACGAGCGGCCCGCGCTCGCTGCCGGAGCCGGTGCGCGGCAATCTCCGCGTGGAAAATCTCAGCTTCGGCTTCGGTGATCAGCCCATCTTGAGCCAGGTGTCGTTCACCCTCGAACCGGGGCGCTCGCTTGCGGTGGTGGGGAAGACCGGCAGCGGCAAGAGCACCCTGGGGGCGCTGCTCGCGCGCCTCTACCCCACGCCTCAGGGCGCGGTGTTCCTGGACGACGTGGACATCTGCGAGCTGCCGCTCGCGCAGGTGCGCGGCTGGGTGGCTTACGCCCAGCAGGACGCCTTCCTGTTCTCCACCACCGCGCGGCGCAACATCGGCTTCGTGCTCGACGAGCCAGACAGCAAGCCTGCCTTGTTGTCGATCCGTCAGGCCGCCGCCGAGGCCCAGGTGCTGGACGAGCTGCTCGGCTTGCCCGACGGCCTCGACACCGTGGTGGGGGAGCGCGGGGTGCAGCTCTCCGGTGGTCAGAAGCAGCGCGTCGCCCTGGCGCGCGCGCTGATTTCGTCACCCAAGCTGCTCATATTGGATGATCCGCTGAGCGCCGTGGACGGTCGCACGGAGAAGCTCATCTTGGAGGCGATCGATCGCCAACGGAGCCAGCGCGGCGTCGTCTTGATCACGCACCGCGTGGCCGCCGCCGCTCGCTGTGACCAGATCTTGGTGCTCGACGGCGGGCGCGTGGTGGAGCAAGGCACCCACGAGGAGCTGAGCCACGCAGGCGGTCTCTACGCGAGCTTCGTCGAGGAGCAGCGGGTGGAGTCGGAGCTCGCGGCGATCGCCCGGGCGGAGCTCGAGCTGGCGGAGGCGCAGGCGTGAGCGGCCGAACGCGCGAAGCGGGCGGGGCGCCCCCTGAGGCGGAGGCTGAGGCCAACGGCGCTGAGGCGGCCTGTCGGGCCGAGGCAGACTCGTCAGGTGGCTTGACGGTATCGGGTGCCCCCGTCGAGGTGGCGGATTCGTCAGCCAACAGGATGGTGTCGGGAGCCGCCGCTGAGCCTGCGGATTCGTCAGCCGATGGGACGTCAGGGGGAGCCGAGAAGGGCCTCACCCGTCAGGAGACGGAGGCCATCCTCAACGCGTTCCACGAGGAGGCCAGCTTCGGCAAGGCCTACGACTGGGAGCTGACCAAGCGCCTGTGGCCGTTCCTGCGGCCCTATCGCATGCTGTTCTGGCTCACGGTGGTCGTCGTGGTCGTCACCGCCGTGGGCGCGCTGGCGCAGCCGCTCATCATGCGCTGGACCATCGATCGCGGCGTGGCCACGCGTGACCTCTCGGTGCTGACGCGCGGCGGCCTCGGCGTGGCGGCCATCGTCATCATCTCCCAGCTGCTCAGCTTCGTGCAGATCTACACGATTCAGGTGGTGGGGGCGCGGGCGATGACCGACCTGCGCCGCGCGGTGTTCCAGCACCTGCACCGGCTGAAGGTCAGCTTTTTTGACGTTCAGCCGGTGGGGCGCCTGGTGACGCGCGTCACCAACGACGTGGACGCCATCTTGGAGTTGTTCGCGTCCGGCGCCATCGGCGCCGTGGGTGACCTCGTGCGCCTGGTCGGCATCGTAGTAGCGATGCTCCTGCTCGACGCCAAGCTCAGCCTGGTGGCGTTCGCCGCGGTGCCGGTGGTGATGCTCCTGGTGCAGGCGGTGCGGCGGCGCTCCCGCGAAGCTTACCGCGACATCCGCGCCAAGACGGCGCGCATGAACGCGACCATGAACGAGCAGGTGAGCGGCATGTTGGTCGTGCAGGCTTACCGTCGTGAGCACGCGGCGCTGTCGGAGTTCGACGTCATCAATCGCGACTACCGCGACGCCAACATCCGCTCGGTGAAGTACGAGGCGATCCAGGACGCCGCCATCGAGATGGTCAGCGCCGTGTGCCTGGCGAGCGTGATCTTGGCGCTGGGGTACGAGGGCGCGAGCTTCGGCACGCTGGTGGCGTTCAACGCCTACCTCGTGATGTTCTTCGAGCCAGTGAGCGCGTTGGCGCAGCGCTACACTTTGCTCCAGAGCGCGATGGCGGGCGCCGAGCGCGTGTTCGGCCTGCTCGACTTGAAGCAGCTCGACGCCCCGCGTGAGCCCGATCCGAAGGATGGCGACGCGAGCCTCGCGTTCGAGCTCGATCGAGTGGACTTCGAGTACAAGCCCGGCGTGCCGGTGCTGCACGGCGTGAGCTTCAGCGCTGAGCCGGGCCAGAAAATAGCCCTGGTGGGGCCGACGGGCGCGGGCAAGACCACCATCGCGGGGCTGCTGCTCCGCTTGTACGACGTGCGTGGCGGCGTGGTGCGGGTGCAGGGCCGCGACGTGCGCGGCCTCGAGCGGGAGGACTTGCGGCGGCGCTTCGCGGTGGTGCCGCAAGACGTGTTCCTGTTCCAGGGCACCGTCGCCTCCAACATCGCCGCGGGGGAGGAGCCCGATCTCGAGCGGGTGCGCGCGAGCCTCACGCAGATCGCCGCGCTCGAGCTGTTCGAGCGGCGCCCGGGTGGGCTGCTGGCGCCCGTGGATGAGCACGGCGCCAATTTTTCCGCGGGGGAACGCCAGCTGATCGCCTTCGCCCGCGCGCTGTACCGCGACGCGCGGCTGCTCATCTTGGATGAGGCCACGGCCTCCGTGGACAGCGACACCGAGGCGCAGCTCCAGCACGCGCTCACGCAGCTGCTCGTCGGGCGCACCGCGCTGATCATCGCGCACCGGCTCTCCACGGTGCGCGCCGCCGATCGCATCGTGGTGTTCCAGCAGGGCCGCGTGGTGGAGCAAGGCCGCCACGAGGAGCTGCTCGCAGAGGGGGGCCTCTACGCCAAGCTCCACCAGCTCCACTTCGCGCGCCAGGCTGACGGTGCGGAGGCCAGCGACGCGGGCCAGAGTGACGCCCCTCTAGGGCAGGCGCTCGAAGTAGGCGAGTGAAGAGCTGGAGTCCGACGAAGCGCGGATCCAGGAGGGTCTCGTTTTGGGGTTAGACGGCACCGCGGTGAGTGGCTCTGCCCGTGAAGCGCTGCGGAGCCCTCTGCGCGGGTCGCGAGCGTGTCACTCGGGGGTTGGGTCGCGACGGAAGGTAGCTAGCGGTGGGGCACCGGTTCCGCTAGACCAGGGGGCCATGACGCGGCGGTGGTCGTTCTCGCGGGCGCTCGGGGCGCTGTGCTTCACGGCGGGGGTGGTCTTTTGCACCGCGAGCGCCGTGAGCTGCTCCTCACCCTGCGACACGGGCTACGACGAGGCGCGCGTCGTGGAGGTGCGGGACATAGCGCCTCAGGGCAACACCTACGCGAGCAGCGACTGGGAGGGGCCCTACTTCCCGTTCCCAGCTGGTCAGCGCTACGAATTTTATCACGGCCTCGGCCGCGCGCCGACGGTGGTGGTGGTGAACGTCTCCTTCGAGGAGTACCCGCTGCCCGGCGCCAACGTGAGCCAAGCCTCCGGTGATGCTTCACTCATCGAGGCGGTGGACGCCGAGAAGATCCAGGTGCGCAACGACACCTGCTCCGAGCTCTGGGTGCGCGTCTCCGCCGTGGCACCTTAGGAAGCGTCGCTCCTCTTTGCGCGGCGAGCTACAGTCGGCGCGTGACGGACGGAGCGGACTCGCGTGGCGTGGTGTGGCTCATCGGCGCTGGCCCGGGGGACCCGTGGCTGATCACGGTGCGGGGGCGCGAGCTGCTCGAGCGGGCGGACGTGGTGCTGTACGACGCGCTCTCGCACCCGGCGCTGCTCGAGTGGTGTCGCCCGGGCGCCGAGCTTCGCTGTGTGGGGAAACGATACGGCGAGCGCAGCCCGGATCAGGCTTGGATCACCGCGCAGCTGATCGAGGAGGCCCGGGCGGGGCGGAAGGTGGCGCGGCTCAAGGGAGGCGATCCGCTTTTGTTCGCGCGCGGCGCGGAGGAGGCTCAGGCGTTGGCGCAGGCGGGGGTGCGCTTCGAGATCGTCCCCGGCATCGCGTCGCCGGTCGCGGCGACCGCCTACGCGGGGATCTCGATGACGCACCGCGAGCTGTCGTCGAGCGTCACCTTCATCACCGGGAGCGATCGGGCGGGCAAGGAGTGGTCGCCGGAGGCGTGGCGGAAGCTCGCCACCGCGACGGACACCATCTGCGTGCTGATGGGGATGCGGCGCATCGAGGCCATTTGCGACGCGATCTTGGCGGGAGGGCGCGCGCCGAGCACGCCGGCTGCCGTCATCCACTGGGGCGCTCAGGCGGCGCAGCGGGTGGTCACAGGAACGCTCGCCGACATCGCCTCACGCTCGAAGGCTGCGAAGCTGACTAACCCTGCGTTGATCCTGGTGGGCGAGGTGGTGAGCCTGCGTGACGAGCTCGCCTGGTACGACAACGCGCCGCTGTTCGGGCTGCGGGTGCTGGTGCCGCGCCCCGTCGAGCAGGCCCGCGAGACGGCCTCCCTGATCCGTGAGCGCGCGGCGGAGCCCTTCGTGCGCCCGACGATCCGCGTGGAGGCGCCGCCGGAGCCCGCGCGCTTGACGGCGGCGCTCGAGCGGCTAGCTAACTACGACTGGGTGCTGTTCACGAGCGCCAACGGCGTGACGGCGAGCTTCGCCGAGCTCACTCGCCAGGAGCGCGACGGTCGCGCCTTCGGGCGCGCGAAGATCGCGTGCATTGGCCCCAAGACGGCGGCGGCGCTCGGGCGCTATGGAATCCGCGCGGATTTGATCGCGCGTGAGTACGTGGCGGAGGCCTTGGTCGCGGCGCTCAGGGAGCGCGGCGTGGGGGAGGGGAGCCGCGTGCTCCTGCTGCGCGCGCTGGTGGCGCGCGAAGTGTTGCCCGAGGCGCTCCGCGCAGCGGGCGCGGAGGTGGACGTGGTGCCGGCCTACCAGACGCTGCCGCTCTCCGCTGAGGCGGCGGATGAGCTGAGGGGCGCGTTCCGCGCGGCGGCGGAGGCCCTGGGGAGGGCCGCCGAACCGCGAGCTGCTGCCGGTGGCTCAGCGGCTATGGGGCGTGTGACTGATGGAAAGGGCGCATCGCGAAGTGCTGCTGAATCGCGAGGCACTTTGGCCAAGGATCTTGAGGCTGACGAATCAGGAAGTGCGCTGCGAGGTGACGTGGCGATTATAGATCGTGTGACTGACGAAATGGACAAGGCGCCGCGAGGTGAGATGGGCGTGCGGCCCCACAGCGCAGGAGTGGACGTGGCGCTGTTCACCTCGAGCTCCACCGTCCACAGCTTGGTGGACGCGCTCGGCACGGACGCGCCCACGCTGTGCCGCGGCACCTTGCTCGCGAGCATCGGGCCCATCACCTCACAGGCGCTCCGCGATCGTGGCTTGTGGGTCGACGTGGAGGCCACGGAGTACACCGTGCCGGGTCTGCTCGACGCAATCGAGGCGCACCTGGTAGCACGGCGGGTGAAGGCGATGTAACCGCGAGCGGCGCTTCGAGCTGGCCAGCCGAACGGCGCCGCGCGCGCCTGCGGGATGAGCCTGGATCCTCTCCAGCGAATTCGAGGCGATTGGAGGAGGCGTAGAGTTCAAACGTCAGATAAGCAGACCATTGCGTCGATGGCGCTGCCGCTCGAGGGGCTGACGTGGTACGCTTGGTCAGGAGGATGATGAGAGGTGTGCTGGCTTGCTTGGGGTCCGTTGGGGCTGCGCTCCTGCTGGGCTGCGGTGGCTCGGCTGGCGACGGCCCAGGCGGGAGTAACGGCGGTGAGCTGACTTGCGAGGCGTTCTGCCACGGCGTGATCGCGACGGGGTGCTCTGGAGCGGTCACCGAAGCGAACTGTCCTGCGGCGTGTAGGCAGCTCCAGCGGTGCGCTGAGTGGGAGCCCTTCGCGGAGTGCGCGGGGCCAGCGCCCCGCTTCGTGTGTGATGGTAGCCTCCCAGGCTCTGAGGCGTGTCACGCGAGCTTCCGCGCGCTGACGAAGTGCGACCCGAACGGGGCAAGTGGGGGGAGCGGGGGCTCGGCGGGCGGCGCGTGCTCCGACGACTGCGAGGCTGTCATCAGCTCCTGTGACTGCCCCGGAGGCGGGCAGGGCTGGCAGCGCTGTGACATCAGGAGGTGTGGGCCATGCGAGGGTTGTTGAGGCGCGGCGCGGCGCTCGCGCTGGTCTTGGCGAGTAGCCTGACCCTTGGGGGCGGTGTGCTCGGCGGTGGGGCGTTGGTGAGCGGCTGTGGCCCAGGCTGCACGGAAGACGCCGTGTTCGCTGGGCTCGTGCTGAAGGTGGTGGACGCCAGCACGGGTGAGGAGCTGTGCGAGTACTCCGCTTGGCTGGAGGAGGAAGGTCAGCAGGGGGGTGTTGTTTGTGACAGCTGCCCGTGCGTGGGTGAAGTGATGTTCGGGGGCGGGGAGCGGTTCACGCTGGTCGTGTCGGCGAGCGGCTACTTGAACGAGACGCGTCACGTCGAGGTGAAGGTCGACCGGTGTGACAAGCCTCACCCCGTAGACCTCACGGTAGCGCTCACGCCCCGCTGAGGAGCACTGGGCGCCGCTTCAGCGCGAGTAGCGACCTGCCAAACCCCCTGATCCCCTACTGTCATTGAGCTCGACGGTAGGGGCCGGGTTTACGCCAGCTCAGGCTGTCAGGTGAACAGACGGATGGGATGAAGGCTCAGGCCATCACGTAATCGAACGGGTCGGGCGAAGGCGTTTCGCCCGCCGCGCAGCTCCGCCGTGGGCGCGGCTCCGTTGTGGGGGCAGCACCTGGCAGAGCGCGCGGTGCTTGCCTCAATCGTGGAGCGTAGAAAACGGGCAGTAAGCTTGGATGACCTCACGGTCGCAGGCCTCGCCGCTGCAGTCGTACTCTTCTGCGCAGCTGGGGTTCTGGAGGCAGCCGCAGCCGCAGTCGCTGACCACCCACTCCGTGTTCGGGGGACACTCCGGCGTTCGTTCGGCGCAGGCCTCGAGATCGGACTCGACCTGGTTGAAGCCGGTGAGGTCCTCACAGCCGCAGGCCATGGTGGTGCAGCCCAGCATCGGCTCCCCGGCTTGGAGCGCGCAGGTGCACGCGTTGCAGCCGTCCGTCGAAGGCGCGGCGCCGCCCGGCGCGTAGCCCCGGCCGTACACCCCGCACAGCGGTCCGGCTGCCGGCTCCGCTGACCAACAGCCACCCTGACAAACCACCGCCGTCCCATCGAGGGTGGCCTCCGCGCCCTCCGCACAAGGGAAGCAGCCCTTCGGATCCTGACAAGGCTCACCGCAAAGCGGCGTCTGCCCGGAGGCGGCCTCCCCTGAGCTCTGCTGGCTTCCCGAGGGATCGCTCTCGGCCGACGTGCACCCGAGCGTGAGCCCCACCGCGCCCATCGCGAGCCACCACTTCATCACCTTCATCGTCGCCTCCTCACGCCGCACACCACGGCCAAACCAGCCGCGCGGCGCCCATCCTAGCACGCCACGGTTCTCGTGCGCATCCGCTCGAAGGACCTCCTTCTCTCTTCGGTGAGGTGCGCTGCCTCTCGAGCGACCGCTAGCGCTTCCTACGAGTGACCCGCGCGTCGTCAGAGATGGCGATAGAGCAATGATTCTCTTGGGTTAGCCCGGTGGCGTAGCGCTGATCTGGGGTGCCGCCGCGGAGTTCTAGCCGAGCGGTAGCGGCCCTCCGGCGGCGCGCGCCAGGAGCCGCGCGAGCTGCTCCCGCTCGAGGGCTGCGGGGGCGCCGTGAGTGGGCAGCACGCGCTGCACGTCCCAGCGGAGCAGGCGCTCGAGGGAGGCGCGGTACGCTGGGCGGTCCTTCACGGCGACCTGCCAGACGCGGCTCTGAGCGAGCTTACCGTTCGCGCCCACCGCGGAGAGGAGCAGGCGTGACCACAGGCCCTCAGGATTTGCCACGTGGAATAGTAGGTCGGCGCAGAGGAGGGTGCCGGTGGGGTGGTGGAAGAGCACCACCTCATTGAGCGCCGGCGCGCCTGCCACGACGAGCACCTCGAGCTCGGCGCCGAAGGGCTGCGTGGCGCTCGAGAGCTCGCGGCTCAGCTGGAGATCACTCCGCTTGCGAGCCAGGCCAGGCGCGCCGGTGAGGGTCGCCTGGGGGTATCGCTCGGTCGTCTGCTTGACGAACAAGTGATGTAGTAGGTTGGGCGCCACCAGGTGGGTGACCTCGCCCAGCTCAGCGATGGCGGCGACCTGCGCGGCGCTCAGCGGGGCGGGCGAGTAGAGGAGCAGGGAGCTGTCAGCCAAACGAACGAGGCTGGCCGACAGCGGCAAGCGCAGGCCGCCATCGAAGCGCTGCGTGGGCGCGCTCACCTGCCAGAGGCTCTGCGCGACGGGGGTCAAGGGTTGGCTGTTCGTGGTCATGAGGTAGCGCGCTTAGCATCCAGCAGTTGCCCCAAGAATACTACTCAGGTAGGAAATGGGCATGTCCGAGCCTGCCGCGAAGCTCTCCGTGAGCATCCCTCAAGAGCTGGTGCTCGCCATGCGTCGTCGTGTGGGCCCGCGCGGGCTCTCACGCTTTGTCGCCCAGGCGATCTCCCATGAGCTGGAGCGGGAGCAGCTGGGCGGCTTCCTCGCAGAGCTGGAGGAGGCGCTCGGCCCCGTCTCGAGCAAGGAGCTCTCACGAGCTCGCCGCGCGTGGCCCAGGCGCTGATCCTTGATGCGGAGGCGCTGAACGCGCTCGCGCACCCAGGTCGTCGGGGCGTGCTCATTGAGCGCGCCAGGGCAATCCTTACCGTCGCGCGCGAACAGCGTGCACTCGTCAGGGTACCTGCTCCAGTGCTCGCTGAGGTATGCCGCGGGCCGCGCTTCGATGCGGCAATTCACCACGTCTTGGCCGGCCGAGGGATTGGGGTATGCGAGCTCAGTCGGGCGATGGCTGAGCGCGCGGGCGCCCTCCTGGCGAAGGCTCGTCTCTCCTCGCAGCACGCAGTGGACGCCTTCGTCGTCGCCACTGCGCTCGAGTTCGAGTCGGCCGTCATCGCGACGGGCGACCCGACCGACATCAAGCGCCTGGCTGGCGGGTATGGTAAGGTCAAGGTCCTTGCGCTGTAAGACAAGGGGCGCGGCGGCTTTGAAGAAGTCAGGTGTGTTGCCGGTTGCCTGACGAGCACCGAGCGCAGGGTCCGAGAGATGAGGGTTGATATGAAGAGCTTGGTGAGCGTGCCGGCTTGGCTTGGCCTCGCGGGGGTCGCTGCGGTGCTGGGCGGCACCGCCCCGGTCGTCGCCGCGAGCGTGCGCTGAGCTCAGTCGAACTCGACGCGCGCTAGGGTGAACTTGTTGTTCAGGCTGGGTGGCGTCAGCACGTCGAGCTTCTCTGGGTCTCCCAGCTCGCGCTTCAAGGCGCCGATGCGGGAGTGCTCCGTGGTGAAGTACATCACGCGCACGCCTTGGCCGCGCTGCTCGGCGATCCAGTCTTTGAACTTCTGTCCGCTGGAGACGAACGCGGGGATGCGGTTACCGACGTAGAAGTTCTCCCCCTTCCAGTTCATCTGATAAGCGATGATGGGCTCTTCAGGGCCGGCGCGATGCTTGTAATACTCGAGCATCGTCTCGCGCTGTCCCCAGTGGGGCGCCACGAAGTAGAAGTAGCTGTTCAGGCCCCACGCGGTGAAGAGCAGCGCCACCCCCAGGAGCAGCGCGGTGGCGTGCGGCCGGAGCCAGCGCGAGGCCATCCCGAAGCTCGCCACACCCGCCGCCACCGTGAACCCGGCGAGCGCGCCCCGGAAGTCCAAGCTGTCCGGCCAGGGGCGCTTGTAGTTGTAGGTGAACAGGTGCATCAGCCGCGCCTGCCCCTCGATGTCCCCCTCTTGGGTGGCGATCATGTCGCGCCCCACGAGGAGCACCACGAGCCCCGCCGCGATGGCGATGGCGCCGCCCATCGAGCTCGACAGCGCCGCGGCGCTCCCAGGGGCTGGCGGCTCCCGACGCGCTCCGAACGCGAGCACCGCGAGGGTGAACACCGCGGCCGCCGTGAGCGCGACCGCCACGGCGCCGACCGGGTTCGCTGCGACGACCTCACCGTTGACCACCTGCCCCGTGATTCCGCCCGGAAACAGCAAGATCCCAGCGTAACAGGCGAGCAGCGCCGCCGCGCCCATGGTGACGAAGTAGGGCCCCGCGGCGCGCGCCTTGAGCGGCCCAGCTGGCCGCCCCCCTGGCGAGGCCACGTCACCTGACCAAAGCCGCGCCACCACCACCCCCGTGAGCATCGCGATGGGAGGCACCACCGGCAGGATGTAGTGGTGAAACTTGGTGAGGGTGATGTTGAACATCCCGAACCCGGCGATGAACCACATCGCGAGCAGCACCAGCCCGTCGTTCTTCAGGCGTGCGTCGTGGTCAGGGCGCCTGGCCCACCACACCAGCCCCGCCGCCGCGAGCCCCGTCCAGGGGAAGAGGCCATAGCCTAGCTGCCAAATATAGTAGCGGAAGGAGACGTCATCCCCCGAGTTCGTGTCGTGCACGTGCACGAACGCCCGCTTGAACATGTCGTGGAAAATCAGGCGATCCGTGAACGGGGCGCCGTGACGCAGGTACATCTGCACGTACCAGGGCATCGCCACCACGAGCGTCAGGACAACGAACCAGGGTAGCCCCATGTGGCGCAGCAAGGACCAGCGCCGTGTGACCACGATGTAAGCCGCGATGGTGGCGAGCGGCAGCACCAACCCCGGCGCGCCCTTGGCCATGGCGCTGAGCGCCGTCATCAGCCACGCCGCGAGGAAATACAGGCGCACCAGCCGGCGCTCCTTGCGGAGCCACACCAGCATCACCATCAGGCAGACAGCCCACGCCAGCGCCAGCACGGCGGGCTGCAGCCACGGCTGACCGTACACCGGCAGCGCCTTGTGACAGCCCTGGTTACCTGGCAGCCCACAATTGCCTCCGCCCGAGCCCGCGCTGAAGTGGTCGAGGTGCGCGACGAAGCCAGCGCCCGGCCCCTCCGTGATCAACGTGAGGTTGCGGCTCACCAAGTAGAGGATCTGCGGGAGCGCCAGCATCAGCACCGCGCCGAACAAGAGGTGCCAGGCGTTCAGCGTGATGCGGGCGCTCCCCAGGCGGAGCGTGTAGTCCTGCGCGAGCTGGTCTTCCTTCGCGTGCACCGCGAGCAGCAAGAAGCCCATCGCCGCCGCCAGGGGACCGACATACGGCATGTCGGTCATCGTCTGGTGGCTGAGGAAGAACCAGTAAGGGGTGCTGATGAGTATCAGCGCCCCGAACAGCGCCGCGCGCCGCCCCGCGGCCGCCACCATCCCGCGGTACAGCACGTACACGCCGAGCAGCGACACCAAGAACACCGGCATCCGCGCGGCCCACTCCGGCTGAGGGAAGCGGCCGCTCGCGATGGAGGCGATCATGCGGTCGGGCTCCACCTGCACGCCGAGCGCGCTGAAGCTCAGGCCCTGGAGCCAAAAATCGAAGATGGGCTTGGACCAGAACCAGCCATCTTGCGCCCACCACAGCGAGATCCAATCGTCCCGCACCAGCATCTCGCGCGCGACCTCGCCGTAGTGGGTCTCCCACGGGTCGATCAGCGAGAAGGAGCCGAGCAGCGGCAAGTAGAGCAGCGACGTGATCGCGATCAGCCAGAAGCCGTGGCGCTGTAGTAGGCCCCGCGGCGCGCCCGCTTCATCCACCTGCCACAGGCCGATGGCGCGCCCCACGCGGTAAACGCACACCACGAGCCACAGCGACGCCGACGTGATGGTGAGCGCCGCGAGTAAGATTTGCTGACTACTGGCGCCTGGCTTGAACATCAAGGCGCCAGCCACCGCCAGCTTGAGCAGCGCCACCCACACCACGATCGCGGCCCCCAGCTCGACCAAGCGCGCCCAAGGCGTACCACTCGACTTGGGATCGAGATGGGGCTTGGCGAGTCCATCGTCAGATGACGTGACTGAGCTATTCGAGCTGCCTTGCGGCCAGATGAGGCCGCTAACCAGATCGAGTACCCAAGACAGCACCCTGAGCACCTCGAGCACCCCAAACGACGCCATGAGCACCCCAAGGGCGCCGAGCGGCACCCCGAAGGTGCCGAAGCGTCGATCGGCCGCCATCAGGATCAGCGTGAGCGCGCCGCCCCCCAAGGTGAGCAGCACGCCGCGTAGGTAGACCAGGAGCCAGGACACGGCTTGAGCCCAAGACTCGGGGGGTGCAGCCTTGGCCTGCGAAGCCGCGGCGCCACCTGCCGGGCTCAGCCCGGCGTCTGCCGAGCCAGCCGCCTCGCTGCCTGCCTCTGCGGCCTCGTCGACGCCCGTCTGTGAGCCTGCGCCCTCAGTCTCCGCCGGGTCCGCCTCGGACCCTGAGGCGGATCCTTGCTCGCTCTTACCGTCCGTCACGCGCGTTGCTCACCTGTGAAGTGCGGTGGCTGTCTACCAAAAAGCCACCGCACTTTCTATGGGAGCCACGGGTCAGGCGGCGCCTTCGGCGCTCACGTTCTCCGTTGGGAGTGGCTTCGCTTGTTGACGCACGCGGCGTCCTAGCAGCTTTCGTAGCGCGCGGTCTCCCTCGCGCCAGTCGCTCGGGTTCGACGCGGGGTACATCGGGATGGCGTAGGGCCCCTGGCGCACCCGCTCGAGGCTGGTGGCGCCGCCGCTCACCACCGGCAGGTGGCTGAACGAGATGTGCGAGTAGAACATCCGGTAGTGGAAGAAGTTCTTCTGCACCAGCACCTCCGCGCGCCGTGGGTCGAGCCCCAGCTCGCGCCAGAACCGCGGGCTGATCGGCAGCGGCCCCTGGTCTGAGATAGCCACGTGGAAAAGTGTCTGCTCGTGGCGCGCTCCGGCGTCGCGCGGCTCGGCTCCGGTGCCCTGCGCCTCACGACTCACACCACCCGAGTCGGCCTGACTTGCGATCGCGTCCCCCGTATCGCCTCGCAGCACATCGAGCCGCACCAGGCGCCCGAAGTCGCTGTCGTGCCTCGCCGCCACCCGCGCGGTGAGCGGCACCTCCGGCTGATGGTAGCCCGGCGTGCCGCGCAGCGTGACGTGGTGCAGCGACTCGAGCGGCGCGCTCCAGAGCTGCTCCACCAGCCGCGGGTCGTGCACCGGGACGTAAGCGCGCGGCGGCGCGGCGCTCTCGGCGAGCGCCTTCACGAGCTGCGTGTTGCCGCCCGGCGCGCCGGCGCCGACGATGTCATCCACGTCCACCCAGGTGACGGGCCCCAGCTTCCCGAGCCGGCTCTCGCGGGTGGCGTCGATCGCCTCCTTCGCAGAGAGCAAGGCGGGCAGCGGCGCCTCACGCTGCGCCCAGGCGAGGTCCGCCAGCTCTTCTGCCAAGCGCGCCGCGAGATCCGGATCGCCATCGGTGCACACGTGCGCCGCCCAGCCGAGGTTATCCGCGCTGGTGTAAGGGTGCACCATGAACAGGCTCGCGCTCAGCACGCGCGGGTCATCCTCCAGGCGCCGCATGGCGCGGAACACGCCGCGCATCGGCGCCAGGAAATCGATGGTCATGCCGCCGCCCAGCACCATCGGCAGCTTGCGCCAGGCGTGCACCGGCGCGCACTGCCCGCGCAGCGCGCGGATCAGGCGATTTCCCGCACGGAAACCAGTAGGAGCTAGATCCCAGTGCGGGTTGGTGCGGTAGGCCACCAGGATGTCCACCGGGTCGATGAGCGGCGCCGCGAAGTTGGCGTGGAGGTCGTAGCTCACCGCGATGCGCGCCTCCTCACCGACGATCTCGCGCGCCCGCTCGAGGATGACGCCCTCCGGCGACTCCGCGAGCCCCTCCACCTCCATCGAGCCGTGGAGCGCCAGGTACACGCCATCGAGCGGGCCCGCCTGCTCGAGCCGCCCGAGCAGCTCGCTCAAGAGCCAGTCGAAGCACTCGCGCGTGAGCGGGCCGCCCGGCACGGCCAGCGACGAGCTGAGCGGCACCGTCTCCACGTCGCCCGCCATCGCCGCGGCTTGGCGGAAGCCCGAGAGCTCCGCGTGCGCCATGTAGCCCGCGAGCTCTTTGCCCTCGAGCGAGGTGGCCTCGTGCAGCGCTTCATCACACACGTGGTGCATGCGCGTGAAGTCGCCTTGGGTCGCGGTGACCGGCGAGTAAGTGTTTGCCTCGTGGAAAATACGCCCGTAGGCGACGCGGAGCGGCCGGCCGCCCCTCCCCAGGCGCTCGGGCCCGCCCGCCATCCGAGCCCCGAGGAGATCCGCCGCGCGCTGGGTCAGCGCCCGCCGCGCCCGTGACATCAGCGTGCTCACGAGAACAGCTCCCCAATGAAGGTGATCAGGAGCTGCTCGCGAGTCGCTGGCGGCGCGGCGTTCAGCAGGCGGTGGATGGTGGCGGCGCGCCCCGGCAGCTGCCCATCGGCGATCCCGAGCTCGCTCATCAGCACGCCCGCGTCGAGGCCAGACTCCCCGTTGCCCAACACCTCCAGCATGGCGACGACCTGCGGGTTCGGCGGGGTGGTCTTGGGCAAGTCGACGAGGCTTGCTGATAAATCGGCGGCGAAGGCCGAGGCGTGGGCGGCGTTGCCCGGGTCCAGCGTGAGGTGGATATGAGCAGGCGAGCTGCCGAATGCGTACGTCGGCTGCACGTGCCAACCGCGCTCCGTCAGGCGATCGGCCAGCTCGAAGACGTCACCCTCCTTGGTGGTGAAGGCCAGCAGGTTCGCGTCGGGGCGCGCGAGCAGCCTGAGCTCGGGCTCACGCTCGATGTGCTCCGCGAGCTCGAGGGTGGCGGCCCACATCGCGGCCACCCGCTCCCGATAGCCCGCGCGTCCCAGGTGCTGGAGCAGCGCGTAGGCGGCGCCCATCGCGGCGACCGACTTGGAGCCCAAGGTAGTCGAGTTGACGATCGAGTAGCCGGTCCAAGTAGCGCAGGCGTAATACTGCGCGTCGCGGAGCGCTCGGGTGCGCTGGAGCACCACCGAGATCCCCTTCGGCGCGAAGCCATATTTGTGGAGGTCCATCGAGATGCTGGTCACCCCCGGCACCTCGAAGTCGAACGCCGGCAGCGCCACGCCGTTCTCCTTCATGAACGGCAAGAGGCACCCACCCACGCAGGCGTCCACGTGCATCAGCGCGCCGTGCTCCTTCGTCAACGCCGCGAGCTCACTGATAGGATCCACCACGCCGTGGGCGTAGCTCGGCGCCGAGCCCACGATCAGGATCACGTCCTTCGTCAGCTTGCTCCGCGCGTCCTCCACATCCGCGCGGAAATGATCGTCCACCTTGAACAGGCGCGCCTCGACCCCCAGGTAGTGCGCTGCCTTGTGGAAACAGGCGTGCGCCGTCTCCGGCAGCAGCATCACGGGGCGCGTGACCTCGGGCCTGTTTCGCCGCGAGTAGTCGCGCGCCGCCTTCACGGCCAGCATCACGCTCTCGGTGCCGCCCGCGGTGGCGGTGGCGACGGCGCCCTCCGGGGCGTGCATCAGCTCCAGGCAGGCCTTGGTCACGCCGTTCTCGATTTTCCGCGCGGAAGGGTACACCGTGGGGTCGAGCCCGTTGATGGTCATGCAGCTGGCGAAGGCCTCACGCGCCAGGTCACGCAGCTCGTCCCCTGCGTCGTACACGAAGGCGAAGGCGCGGCCATCGCTCTTCAAGTCTTGCTGCTTGCTCTCGGTGAGCTCCGCGAGCACCTCCGCACGCCCTCTGCCCTTGTCTGGAAACGCCTGTGTCATCGGTCCTCCCAATCTTTCAACCTGAGCGGGCAGAGCACCCGCTCCCAAACCATGTCGTGAATGGGCCCGAGCTCGAGCCCCGTCATCACCCGCTGCACCATCAGCCCGTCGATCAACGCCCGCACCAGCGACACCAGCGACTCCGCGTCGCAGGGCGCCACCACGCCGCGCCGCATGCCCTCGCGGAGCCGCGCGGCCATCGCCTGGCGCTGCGCCTCGAACACCTGGTTACCCACCGCGATGATCTGGCTCATGCGCGCGCCGCCGAGCGTCGCGATCGTCTGGCTCAAGAACAAGAGCCGCGTCTCATTCCCACGATGAAACGCGTGCACCGCCTGGAGCTGGGCATAGAGCCTGTCTATGGGGTGCTCATGCCGCTCCACCCGCTCCATCACGAACAGCGCCTGCGCGCTCAGCAAGTCCTCCAGCGCGCTCTCGGCGATGTGGGCCCGCGACGGGAAGTGGTACAGCAGGGTGGACCGCTTCAACCCCAGCGCCTCGGCCAGCTGCGCCATCGGCAGCTCCAGCCCCTGCTCTTGCAGCACCACGGCGGCACGGCGCGCCAACGCGCGTCGCTTCTCGGGTTCAGGTGGACGAGCCATTAGCTGACAAACCGTCAAATAACAGTTACCTGACAGAACGCCAGGAAAAAGCGCACCCCCAGGCGCCATGTCGCACCCAAGGCCCCCAACCGCGCCCGCGCTACGGCGCGTACGGCACTTCCACCGCGAGCCATAGGGGGCGGAAGTCGGCGGAGAGTGACAGCGCGCCGCTCGAGCGGGCTGAGAGGCCGAGGTCTGCCGAGCGGATCCCGAGCACGCCGCGGCGCAGCAGCTTGGCGGCGCTGCCGCCGACCTTCGCCGTGAGCGCGGCCTCCGTGGGTTGACCGCGCTTCGAGATCGCGGTGAGGCAGGCGGCGTCGCCACGGCACGCGGCCTTCTGCGGCAGCCGCCCGAGCTCGGTCACCCACAGGGCGCGCCAGGTGTCGACCAGCGCCGTCGGTCCGCTGCGCTCCTTCAGCTTGGCGAGGTACTCGGCGCGCTCCTTCGCGTCGCGCGTGCCGCGCGCGCGCAGGATGAGCAGGTAGCTGTGAGCCAGCTCGAGCAGCTCGCGCTCCACGCGGCTCGTGAGCTTCGGTGGATCGCCGAGCAGCGGCGTGAGCAGCTCTTCGGCGCGCGCGAGCTCACCCCGTGAGGCGAGCACCCCAGCGGCGTCCAGCGCGCCGCGGGCGCGCAGCTCGAGCGGCACTTGCAGCGATGCCAGGCGCGTGCCGGCGCGCAAGAGCACCTCACCGGTGCGCACGTCGGGCTTCGCGGCGTGCTGGAGCTCCGCCAGCTCGAGCACCGTGTCGGTGTGATCGGCGCCTTCACCGATCAGGCGCGCGAGGGATGTCGCGCTGGCCTCGATGCCGGGTGCGTCGCTCGCCGCCAGCGCGGACCAGGCGCTGAGCGCGACCTGCGGGTGGCGGAGCTGCTCGGGGAGGCTCATGGGCAGCGTGGCCAGCACCTCGCGCACATCCGCTTCGCCTGCTGCGCGCCCCAGCGCGGCGAGGGCGGCGACCGCGGTCCACTCCGCGCGCAGCTCGTCGTCGTCTCCGGCGCAGGGCGCGCAATCAAGCGCCTCCTTCGCCCGCTGCACGAGCTCCTTCGAGCGCTCCGCGCTGGCGCCCTCCGGGCGCTGCACGGCGTCGGCCAGCACCTCCGCGAACAGCGCCACGTGAGCGACGCGCGGGGAGGCGCTGGCGCCTTCGCGCGCCACTTGGCTCAGCTCGCCGAGGCGCTTCACGAGCACCTCGCGCGCTGCCTCTTCGGGGAGCGCGGCGACGTCGGTTCCGTAGAGGAACGGCAGCGCGAAGCGGAGCCCGATGTAGCCCGAGATGGCCTCCGCCTCACGGCCCTTCCCGGAGGCCCAGGCGGTGTCCAGCGCTTCGGTCATGGCGGCGGTGGCGCGCAGCTGAAACGCCACGCGGCAGAGCAACGGCGTGGCGTGGCGTGGCGGGAGCCCGGGGCAGATGCTGCCCTCTAGCTCGAGGCGCGCGCGCAGCACCGCCGCTGGGAGCCCCTCCGGGAGCTGAATTTCCGCCGGGAAATCCTTGGCGGCCTGTAGATCTTGAGTGACGAGCAGATCGTCCAGGCGCTGGGCGGCGCCGCTCGGCCCCGCGGGGTACTTCCCGCTCGCGAGCCGCTCCGCGGCGGCGACCACGGGCAGTGTCTGGCGCCGGAGCTCGCGGGGGCCGGCGTCCCCCGCTTGGGCCAAGGCGCGCCGCGCCTCGTCTAGATCCCCCGCGCGCGCCGCCCAGCGCGCGTGCTCCAAGGAGCGCGGCGCCGTGGGGTCGAGCTCGGCCGCCAGGCGGAAGGCGAGGTTGGCGATCGGGGCCTCGCCCAGCGCCTCCGCGGCTTGGCCCACCTGCTGATAGTGATCAGCGGTCAGAACGTCTGTCGAAGCCAAGGCGGCGCTCCGCTCACGGAGCCACAGCGCCGCGGCGCGGCGCGCCAGATCGCTCACCACCGGGAGCAGCTCGCGCACCCGCGCGTCGGCGGTGCCGTGGGTGAGCAGCAAGAGCTCGGCGCCCGCTGGGCTCGTGGCCAGCGTGAGGTGGGCGCGCGGGCTGGCGCCGCCGGCGATCAGGTGGAGCAGCGGTCGGCGCTCGGGGTAGGGGCCCGCGTCGCTCACCAGCTCGGCTTGCTCCTCGGGTGGGAGCTGCTGCACCAAGTCTTCGAGCGGGGTCCTGAGCTTCGGGGGCAGCGCCTCGAGCGGCGCGCCTTGGAGCGGCACCTGACGCATCAGCTCGGCGAGCGCTTCGCGCGGGGTCTGGGGCGGCGCGGGGCGCGCCGGCTCAGGCCGAGCGGGCTCAGGCGTGGCGCTTTGACAGCTCAGGGCGAGCGCGCCGAGGAGTAGCCCAACCCCCCAACCCGTGAGCCCCTTGCGAGGTGAATGACGGAGCGCACCTCGAGCACCGCGCGACATGGGCGCCACCATACACCGAGCTGGCGCGGGAGTGCTCGCGTGGCGCTCGCCTGCCCGACTCGCGGTGAGGCGCGGCGCCGACCGGGCTTGGCCAGCGGCTACGAAACGCTGGGTGGAAAGCTGCGGTGTCACCAGAGCCCCTGGCGGGGAGGGTCGAGTCCGCTTCTCGGCGCCTCGAGCGAGCGGTAGCGTCGCGCGCGAGACCGATGCGGAAGCGTGACTTGCTGTGCGCCTGGGGGGTGGCCCTCGCCCTCTTCGGCTGTGGTACTGACGAACCGAGCGGGGGTGTCCTGGGGAGCGCGGGCGCCTCGCCCGGCGGGGCGGCGGGGCAGGGCGGCGTGGGAGGTCAGGGCGGCAGCGCGGGCAGCGCGGGCTCGGGCGGCGCCGGGGGGCTCAGCGACGAGCGCGGGAACCCAGTTGATTTCCCTGCGGAATGCATCGAGAGCTGTGAGGAGGCTTGCGCGCGCCTCGACGAGTGCGGCGGGGAGAGCTCGGCTTACCCCATCGATCGCGCGACCTGCGTCGCGCAGTGCGGGATGGCGCGCGGTGGCCCGATTTGGGGCGACATCACGGACAACTTCCGCTGTTGCACCAGTCAGTCGAGCTGTTCGGATGTCCGGAACTGCGGCGGCTTCTTGAAGCACCCGGCGCCGGCCGCCGCCTGCAAGAAGCTGTGCAGCTGCCTGCTCGGCAGCGGCCCCACGGCGCCCACACCGCCGCCCGGCCTGAGCCCGCCGGCGGGCTACCAGTTCGCGACGGATCGAGCCATCGTGGAGCGCCGCTCTGAAGCGGGCCCGCCATCCGGTGCATCATCAGGTGCCCTGTCAGGTGCTGCCCACGCCGCTGGCGCTCCCACAACGTCAGGCGCCCTGTCAGGCGGCGCCCCAGGTGCCCCCGGCTTGGCGCCTGGGCTCGTCGCAGCCAAAACCCTGTTCCACGGCAAGTACACCGCCCTCCACCTCCCGGTAGCGACGAGCGCCGAGGACTTCGAGCGCGCTGGGCTCACGCTGCTCCCCACCTTCACCGACGCCGCGGGGCGCCTGGTGGCGGGCACTCGCGGGCTCGCGATTTCAGTCAGTGAAACTGTCGATGCCGCGCGGCTCCGCGCGCTGGTGGAGGCCGCTGGGCTCAGCGACCTCGAGCCGCTGAAATACGGACGGCGCCTGTACTACGCTCGCGCGGCGGACGGCTGGGCGGCGCTCGGCGCGCTGCATCGGCTTCAGCGGGAGCCAGGGGTGCGCGTGGAGCTCGACATGGTGCGCCAGCACGAGGCGAGCCACCTCCCGTTGGATCCGCTGTACCCGCGGCAGTGGCACCTCTCGAACCGTGGGGAGCGCGACTCGGTGGCCAGCGTCGATGGGCGCGTGGACGAAGCTTGGGATCTGACGCTCGGGCATCGTGACGTGATCATCGCCATCAACGACGACGGCGTCGCGGTGGATCACGAGGACCTGAGCTTCGACATCTTACCGCCGCTCAACTACCCGAACGGCTGGGAGGGGCGCCTCAGCGTGGGCGCCTTCGGAGGCCATGGCACCGCGGTGGCGGGGGTGTCCGCTGCCGCGGGGAGCAATGGTTACGGTGGCAGCGGGGTGTGCCCCGGGTGTCGCGTGCTGCCGCATTGGTTCGGTGAGTTCGGTGCGTCCGGTGGCATCACCGATCGCGACATCGCAGACGGCTTCATCCGCATGGTGGACGCCGGCGCCGCCGTCATCAACAACAGCTGGGGCGCGGGCGGGGGGGATCCGCGCTTCGTGGTGCCGGGCTTTGGGGTGGGCTTCATCCCTCAGCTGGTGACCGCGGCGTTCGACTACGCGGAGACGGAGGGCCGTGACGGCAAGGGGACGGTGATCGTGTTCGCGTCCGGTAACTCGAACCAGATCATGAATGACTACGGCGCCTACCCCAGCGTGGTGGGGGTGGCCGCGGTGGATGATCAGGGGCTGAAGTCTTACTACAGCAACTACGGCCCTCGAATCGCCGTGGCGGCGCCCTCGAACGGCGGCTTGAACGGCATCACCACCACGTCGGCGCCGAGCGGCTACACGAATAGCTTTGGTGGCACCTCCTCCGCGGCGCCGTTCGTCTCCGGGGTGGTGGGGCTCATCATCAGCGCCAACCCGGCGCTCACCGCGGCGGAGGTGCGCGACATCTTGCGCGCCACGGCGCGCCCCATCGACCCCGTGTGGGGTGAGTGGTCAGGCGGCGTGTCGCCCTTCTACGGCGCGGGCCTCGTGAACGCTTACGCCGCGGTGAAGCTCGCGCTGGGCCTGTGCACGGGAGAAGACTGCGACGCGCCGAGCGACACCACGGGCTCCACGAGCGGCGCTCAGTGCGATAGTTGCCGCACGGATTTGAACTGCGCGGAGGGCTACCGCTGCCAGGCGCTGCCCGCGTTGGGGCGCCAGGTGTGCGTCGGCGTCGTGACGGAGCAGGGGTGCCCCGACGGCACGAGCTTGGCTTCGGGCTACTGCCTGCCGGAGCCGAGCACCTGCGGCGTGTGTGAGGCGGAGGAGCGCTGCAACGGTCGCGACGACGACTGCGATGGAGAGATCGACGAGGACGACGCGTGCACCACGGCGTGGTGCGTGCAGCTGGGCGAGGGCTGCGCGGAGGACGAACGCTGCGCCGGGGTGACCTGCGCCGCCGCCTGCAACCAGGACGAGCAGTGCGGCGCTGGTGAGCGCTGCGACCCGACCAAGACGCGCTACGGCTACTCCACCGGCAGCCGCGGCTGCAACACCGACCTCTCCGCCGGTTGCCCCGCTGGCTGTGAGCTGCTCGCCTCCACCCTGGATGACTACAAGCTGCAAGGCTTCATCGACTGCATGGAAAACGGTCAGGCTGCCTGCTCATCAGCGCAGGTCTGCGCCATCCGCCTGCCGGTGCAGCTCGAGGCGCCGTAGGGCGCGCCCGCCGAACGTTGGGCTCGCAGGGCTCAGCCTATGACAGCTCGGTGACGAGCGCGCGCGCGGCTTCCAGGCGCTCGCGCTGCGCGCTCAGCGAGGCCTCTTGCTCGCGCACCTCCGCGATCACCTCGGGCGGCGCGTTCTCGAGGAACTTCGCGTTCCGTAGGCGCCCGGTGATACTTTGCAGGTCTTTGTCCAGGCGCTTGAGGCTGCGCTCGATGCGCTCGGCCTCCTTGCTCGGATCCACCAGGCCCTTCAGCCCGACGATGACGTCCACCTCGCCCGCGACGCTCACCACGCCTCCCGCGGCGCGCTCACCCTCCGGGCCTTGCACCACGGGCTCGCCGCTCGTCTTCACCAGGGTGCGGATCAGGCCCAGCTCGGCCTGAAGCAGGGCGCGCACCGAGGCGCTGCTGCTCTTGAGCCAGAGCGGCACCTCGGCCCCGGGGTGCACTTGGTGCTCGGTGCGGATGGTGCGCGCGGCGCTGATCGCGGCCTTCACCTGGTTGAAGTCTTGCTCGGCTCGGGCATCCAGGCGGCCGTCGGCTTGGGTGGGGTAGCTCGCGAGCGCGATGGAGAGCGGCGCGCCGGCGCGGCGCGGGGTGCGCTGCCAGAGCTCCTCCGTGATGAACGGCAGGTAGGGGTGGAGCGCGCGCAGCGTGGTCTCGATGGTGTGGGCCAGGGTGAGCCGCGTCTCCTGGCGCTCCGCCTCGCTGCCGCTGGCGAACACCGGCTTGCTCGCCTCCAGGAACCAGTCGCACAGCTCGTCCCACACGAAGTGGTAAAGCGCCTGCGCGCCGTCGTCCAAGCGCAGCTGCTCGATGCCGCGGGTGGACTCCTCCACCACCTGCGAGAGGCGCGACAGGATCCACCGGTTGATGAGCAGGGTGGCTGACGGTGGTGCGCCGCTGAGCTCGGCGCCATCGATGTAGGTGAGGGCGTAGCGGACCGCGTTGTAGACCTTGTTGCAGAAGTTCCGGTAACCCTCGAAGCGCTTGGGGCTGAGCGCGATGCGCTTGGCTTGCGGGCTGTAGCTGCACAGCGTCATGCGCAGGGCGTCGGCGCCATAAGGTTCGAAACCCTGACCCATCTTGGCGGTGGAGGGGTAGGCCTTCTGGAACTTCTTGAGCGCCTCGGCGTGCGGCGCGCCGGGGGAGGCCTTGGCCACCACGTCGGTGAAGGCCGCGCCTTGGATCAGATCCAAGGGATCGATCGTGTTGCCCTTGACCTTGCTCATCTTCGCGCCGGTCTCGTCCACCACCATGCCGTGGAGCAGCACCCGGCGGAACGGCACGTCCCCCATGAAGTGGAGGCCCATCATCATCATGCGCGCGACCCAGAAGAACAGGATGTCGTACCCGGTCTCCATGTCGCTGGAGGGGTAGAAGCGGCGGAGCGCGGGGGTGCTCTCGGGCCAGCCCAAGGTGGAGAAGGGCCACAGCGCGCTGGAGAACCAGGTGTCCAGCACGTCGGCGTCTTGCGTGAGCGCCGCGCCGCTGCAGCTCTTGCACGCCTCGGGCGCGCTGCGCGCGACGTTCACCGCGCCGCAGCCGTCGCAATACCATGCGGGAATTTGGTGCCCCCACCACAGCTGACGGCTGATGCACCAGTCTTGGATGTTCTCCAGCCAGTGGTCGTAGGTCTTCACCCAGTGCTCGGGGTAGATGCTGGTGCGCCCATCACGCACCGCCGCCAAGGCCGGCTTCGCCAGCGGCTCCATGCGCGTGAACCACTGGGTGCTGATGATCGGCTCCACCACGCTGCCGGAGCGCTGAGAGCGCGGCAGCGTCATCGTGTGCTGGCGTGAGCCCCGCTCCAGGCCCAGCTCCGCCAGGCGCCGCTTCACCGCCTTGCGCGCCGCGAAGCGCTCCATCCCCTGGAACTCACCGGCCTGCTCGTTCAGCGTGCCGTCGAGGTTCAGGATGTTGATCTCCTCGAGCTGGTGGCGCTTGCCCGTCGCGAAGTCATTGAAATCGTGAGCTGGGGTGACTTTCACCGCGCCGGTGCCGAACTCCATGTCCACCAGCACCGGGTCGAGCACGATAGGCACCTCACGGGTGACGAAGGGGTGCTTCAGGCGACAGCCGTGGAGCGACTGGTAGCGCGGGTCGTCCGGGTGCACGGCGACGGCGGTGTCACCCAGCATCGTCTCCGGGCGGGTGGTGGCGACGACCAGCTCGCTCGGCGCCCCTTCAGGCGGATCGATGACGAGGTAGGCGAACTCATACAGCTCACCGCTGACGCCCTCCTCTTGCTCCACCTCGAGGTCGCTCAGCACGGTGCGCGCCTCGACGTCCCAGTTCACGAGCCGCGTGTCGCGGTAGATGAGCCCCTCTTCGTACAGGCGCACGAAGGCCTCTGTGACCGCCAGGTTGAGGTCCGGGTCCATCGTGAACTTCAGGCGGTCCCAATCGGCGGAGCAACCGAGCACCTGCATCTGCTCGAGGATCCGCCCGCCGCTCTGCTCTTTCCAACGCCACACGCGCTCGATGAACGCGTCGCGCCCGAGGTCGTGGCGGCTCTTGCCCTCCTGCGCCAGCTGGCGCTCGACGACGGTCTGCGTGGCGATGCCGGCGTGGTCCATCCCCGGCTGCCACAGCACGTTGTAGCCCTGCATGCGCTTGTGGCGGCAGAGTACGTCTTGCAGCGTGCCGAACAGCGCGTGCCCCATGTGCAGCGAGCCCGTCACGTTGGGCGGCGGCATGGAGATGACGTAGGTGGGGCGAGCGTCGTCCTCCCGCTCACTCGCCTTGAAGACGCCTTGCTCGAGCCAGAAGCGGTACCAGCGCGGCTCGACGGAGGTAGGATCGTAGGCCTTCGGCAGCTCGGACGACATGGCGGCGGAAGCTAGCACGGCCAACGCTGACCGTTGGCCGCGACTCGCCCCTCACGACTCACGACTCAGAGGTCGTCGTCGTCGTCGTCACCACCCTTGGAGAGCTGCCCCTTGCAGCTGTCCTTGCCCACCTTCCCGGTGGGGCAGATGGTGTCCTCCCACTTGGTGCCCTCGGTCTCGAGATCTTCCGTCTTGGCGTCCTTGAGGTTGGTCTTCTTCAAGATCGCCTCGGTGAGATCCGTCTCCGACATGCTGGCGCCCTCGAGGTTGGCCTCGGTGAGGTTGGCCTTGGAGAGATCGGCCTCGTCCAGGTTGGCGCCCTTCAGGTTCGCCTTGGTCAGGTTGGCGCCGGAGAGGTTGACGCTCTCGAGATCGGCGCCTTCGAGGTTGATGCCCTCGAGGTTCTTGCCGGCCCAGTCAGCGTCGCCAATCTTCGCCTTGGCGCACTGGGCGTTGGGCTCCGGCTTGCAACCACCGACCTCGCCGCCGGCTGCTTTGTCGCCGGTGTCTCCGGTGTCACCCGCGGCGCTTGGAGCCGCCGAGGCAGTGGGCGCTGCGGTGGTGGCGGCCGGTGTGGTCTCCGCGGGCTTCTCGGCTGTGGCGGCTTTCTTGTCGTCACAGGCGAAGCTGGCAAGGGAGAGGGGAAGGATGAAAAACAGTGCCTTGGTGTGGCGCATCTGGGTGACTCCTTAACGCAATGAACTGCGGAGCGAGACCCTTCCACAGCCCACCCACTGGGATCAAGCGGGCGGCGCTCCGCCTTGGAGAGGGCTAAGCCCAGCTGACGAGGCACCCCGCGTTCTGCGTGGGTTTTGGGGGGTTGGACGGCACCGCACCCGAGACGCGACGCTCGCCAGCCCCCCCACGGGCGTCAAGCCCGACTTCCCCAGCCCCCCGTGTGACGCCGTAGGGCCTGGTGCTACGCCTGCGTCAGGCGCTGGATTTCTTCCTGGATCAGCGTCTCGGCGAGCACGGGCACGACCTCCCACACCACCTGCTCCACCACCTCGCGCGAGAGCGCGAGCACCGCCTCCACCTGCGCGGGGGTGAGGCCGAGGCCTTCGAGCTTGCCCGCGAGCTGACCGTTCGCCGCGGCCACCGCAGCGGGCGCTGCAGCGGCAACAGGCGCCGCGGCAACGGGCGCCGCTGGAGCAGGCACCGCGACGGGGGCGGCAGCGATGGGCGCCGCGACGGGGGCTGCTGCGACCGGGGCAGCGGGGCGCGCGACGGCGGGCGCGGGTGGGGTGGCGGCCGCGCTGGTCTGATGATGAGCCGGTGCTGGCGCCACCGGACGCGGGGTGCCAGTGAAGGTCTGCGCGCGCCCGGGCGGCGGCTGTGAAGCCTGCGGGACGGCGGCGGGCGTGTTGGGAGCCGGCGTGCCGTAGGCGAGGGTGGGCGAGCGCGGCTTGGCGGCGACGTGGGCCGCGGGGGCTGGAGCGGTGACGCCCTCCAGCTGCCCGGCGCTCGCCTGGGCGGGCGCCGTCTTCAGCATTTGCGCGACGCGGTCGATCAGCTGTTGGGTGTCGAACGGCTTGTCCATGTGCTCGTCCGCGCCAGCAGCGCCCCCACGCGAGGCGTCGTATGGGTGCTGCTTGCTCGACAGGATCAGCACGCGCGTGCTCGGCGACTCGCTCTTGATCCGCTGGCACAGGTCGTAGCCACTCTCGCCTTGGAGATCGTGATCCACCAGGACCACCTCCGGGCGCTCGGCGCGCAGTTTGGCGAGGGCGTCCTCGGCGGTGGCTGCCAGGATGGTTTGGTAGTCTTCGCCAGCGAACGTGATCTCGATCACCTTCCGCATGGTCTTGCTGTCGTCGACGGCGAGCAGCGTGGTCACAGCACCTCCGAGAGTACCCCCGCAGCCAATGTGGCGCGCGGGCGGGCCGCACCAAGGGACGCGGACCCGGAGCGCGATGATCGGCGCCGGCTCCCGGAGTGTCAAGGAATTCGCGGGGACTGAGCGCCGTGGGCGCGTGGTGGTGGGAGTGGGCGCTCCGGCTCTTGCTGCATGCTTCACGCGGGGCCTGGTGCGGGGGTAGCCGCGCGCTTCGTCCGGGGACTGCGGCGCCGCGGGGCGGACAGTGGAGCTACCAACCCCCCTCTGAAACCCCCTTCATGAAGGAATTGGCCGCTAGACCGGTGTCCCCCCAGCGCCGCGCGAGCTTGAAGCCCGCATCAAGGAATCGGCCGTAAGGCCGGGTGTCCCGAAATGCGTCGAATGGCGCTCAAAGCCCTCTAACAGCTCCAAAACCAGCGGGAGGCGGCGTTGACCGTGACGGGCGCTCCACCCAGACTGAGGGGGTGAATCAGCGCGCCCGCTCGGTGCTGTACGCGGTGGTGAGCGAGTTCATCGCCACGGGTCAGCCGGTCAGCAGCCGGACCTTGTCACGCAAGCACGGCTTCGACTTCTCCACGGCCACCATCCGTAACGTGATGGCCGATTTGGAGGACCAGGGCTACCTGGCGCAGCCGCACACGAGCTCCGGGCGCATCCCCACCGAGGCGGCGTTTCGTTTGTTCATCGACGCGTTGATGCGCGTGCGCGACCTCAGTCAAGAAGAGGCGCAGCGGATCCAGGAGCTGTTCGCCGAGGCGAAGAGCGGCGATTGGCTGAGCGAGGCGGGTCGTTTGTTGAGCGATCTCACCGGCACCGCGGCCATCCTGGTGCGCTCGCGGGCGGAGAGCCGCACGCTGCTGAAAATTCAGTTCGTGCCGACGCGGCCCGGGGAGCTCTTGAGCGTCGTCGTGTTCTCCGATGGCACGGTGGAGAACCGCTTCATTCAAACCGACCAAACACAGTCAGTGGACCTGGTGCAGCTCCACAACTTGCTCGACGGCGTGGTGGAGGGGCGCACTTTGAGCGGCTTACGCGAGCATTTGGCGAGCCAGGTCAGTCAGGGACGCGATCGGTTGCGTGAGCTGGGCGCGCTCGGGGTGGCGCTGATCGACGCGTCGCTCGCGGGCAGCGATCGGCGGCTCGACGTGGTGATCGAGGGGCGCGCGAAGCTGCTCGATCGTGAGGGGGAGGACAGCGGGCGCTCGCGTGAGCTGTTGGCGGTGCTCGAGTCGCGGGAGCAGCTGGTCGCGCTGCTCGATCGCATCATGGGGTCGCAGCGGGTCCAGGTGTTCCTGGGTGAGGAGACGCGCAGCACGGTCGGCTACCCGGTGACGCTGATCGCCGCGCCGTTCGGTGAGGGCGGTCGACCCGCGGGCGCGATCGGGGTGATCGGTGGGGCGCGCATGGATTACCCCTTCGTGGTGCCGCTGGTGGGCGCCACGGCGGACGTGATGACGGAGGCGGCGCGGCGCCGCTCGTCGCCCGACACGGAGGAGCCCTAGTGCTGTAGGCTGCTGAGCCGTATGGGAGTGCACTCGATGGCGAACCCACCCCCCCTCGCCCCCACCAGCCAGGCGCTCGATCGCGCCTTGACCTTGGCCGCCGAGGGCGATCTCGAGGAGGCCCTCGCGTGGTCGCTGGCGGCGCTGCGGCGCGGCGTGGGCAGCGGGGTTGCGCTGCTGCTCACCGCGCGTTGGGCCTTCGAGCTAGGCCGTGAAGCGGCGGCGCTCGAGGGGCTGAAGGCCTGCGTGCAGCACGCCATCGCGGCGGGGCAGCTGCCGGTCGCGGTGGCGGCTTGCGCGGAGCTGCGGCGGCTGGGAGCCGACGCGAGCGCGGGTTACTCGGCCATCTCCGAGGCTTATGCGGCGGGCTCCAGCGCGCATGAGGGGGCCAGCGTTTCCCCACCGGCAATCCCTGGCGCGGCGCAGGAGGAGCTCGCTCCATTAGATATCCGTGGGGAAATGCTCGCGGACGCCGCGGAGGAGGCGCTCCGTGAGCTGCCGCCCGCGGGCGCCCTGCGTGGCCTCCCGCACGCGCCGCTGTTCTCGGCGCTGGGCGCCGAGGCGCTCTCGGCGTTCATCGAGCTGTTCGAGCTCCGGGTGGCGCCCGTGGGCGCGTGCTTGATCGAGGAGGGCGCGCTGGGGGAGGAGGCCTTCGTGGTGGTGCGGGGTGAGCTCGAGGTGAGCCGCGCGGCGAGGGAGGAGGGCGCTCCGCCCATCCCTTTGGCGCGGCTCGGGGCGGGCGCGCTGGTGGGGGAGATGGCGCTCATCTCACGCGCGCCGCGCGCGGCGACGGTGTGCTGCGTGCGGCCGAGCCTGGTGCTCTCGGCGGGCAAGGCGGGGGTGGATGCGCTGGCGGCGCGGGAGCCCGCGCTGGGTGACGAGTTCGCGGCGCAGTTTCGCCGCCGCATGCTCGACAACCTGGTGCGCACCAGCGAGGTCTTGCGCGCCGTGAGCCCGCGCCAGCGCCCGGCGCTGATCGAGCGCTTCGTCACGCGGGCTTACGATGCCGGGGAGCGGCTGATCGAGCAGGACCAGCCGAGCGACGGCCTGCACCTGATCGCCTCGGGCGCGGTGGAGGTGATCCATCGCGACCCAGCGGGTGATCTCGCGCTGGCGGCGCTCGGCGTGGGCGAGGTGGTGGGGGAGGTGGCCCTGGTGCTGCGGCGGCCGTCCACGGCCGACGTGGTGGCGAGCGCGCCCACGGTGACCTTGCACCTACCGCGGAGCGAGTTCCAACAGGCGATCAAGGAGCACCCCCAGCTGCTCGCGGAGCTGTACGATTTAGCCACGCGCCGCGACGAGCAGACCTCCAGCATCGTCGCCCAAGAGACGACCGAGGTGGACGACTTCGTGCTGATTTGAGGGCGGGGGCTCGCGGCTTGACCGCCGCGGGGCAGGCCGCTAAGCCCCGAGCATATGAGCCAGCCGCTTCAGCGCTTCATCGTCTCCTTGCTCACCTGCCTCGCCCTGAGCGGCTTGGGCAGCACCGCCTTCGCGATGAAGATCGGCGTGATCGACACGCAGCGCGCCATCATGGAGACGGAGGATGGCCTCCGGGCGCAGGCGACGCTGAAGAAGCTGTTCGACAAGCGCCAGCGTGAGCTCGACAAGAAGCAGCGCGATCTGCAAGCCGAGAAGGAGCAGATCGAGAAGCAGCGCGGCGTATTGAGCAAGGCGGCTTACCAAAAGCGGGCCGAGAAGTGGCAGCAGGACATGGTGGAGCTGCAGCAGGTGTTCGTGGAGTACAACAAGGAGCTCCAGAAGACCGAAGGTCAGCTCACCCGCCCCATTTACCGCAAGGCCATGGGGCTCATCCGTCGCCTGGCCACCTCGGGCGGCTTCGACATGGTGCTGGACAAGCAAGCGGCGCCCTATTTCCGTGCGGATTTGGACCTGACGGATCGCCTGATCCAGCTCTACAACGAGGGCGGCGCGGGTGATGAAGAGGAGCCGAAGGCGCCCGCTGGCAAGGCCGCGCCGAAGCCGGCCGCCAAGCCCGCCGCGAAGGCGCCCGCCCCTGCGAAGGCGCCCGCGGCTGCGGCCAAGGCGCCGGCCGCCACGCCCTGAGCCTGGCTGTTTTCGAAACGAGCGAGCGCGCGGCACGTGGAGCAGCGGCCCACCCGCGGCGAGCCGATCGGGGCTTCAGGTTTGCCGTTGCCTCAGCCGCTCGAGCTGGGGTCGTTGGTCGCGCGCTTCGGTGGTGAGCTCGTCGGTGTGTCGCCTGCGCGGCAGCTCGAGCGCCTCACGTCGGTCACTGAGACGGACGCCGGGAGCCTCGGTCTCTTCACGCATCCTCGCTACTCGAAGGACGCGCGCGCCGCGCTGGGGGTGGTGCTGACCTCGCCCACGCTCGGCGCGCGGCTCACCTCGGCGTGGGTGCACCCGAGCCCCACCTGGGTGATGGCCGAGCTGTTGGCGTCGCTGCCCGAGGCCGCCGAGCCTGGCTGGGGTGAGCGAAGCGAGGATGGCAGCGCGCCGGCGCTCGGTGTGAGCGCGGCGTTGGGGGGCGGTGCGGCCGGTGGGCCGCCCGCGGTGCACCCGAGCGCGCGCATCGCGCCCAGCGCCGTGGTGCACCCGAGCGCGCGCGTCGACGAAGGCGCGGTGATCGAGCCGAACGTCGTGCTGTTCCCGCGGGTTCACGTGGGTGCTCAGGCGCGCGTCGGCGCCGGCAGCGTGGTGGGGCGGCCGGGTTTTGGCTGGGTGCAGGGGCCAGCGGGGCCGCGGCGCATCCCGCAGCTCGCGGGGGTGGTGATCGAGGTGGGGGCAGAGCTCGGCGCGCTGTGCACGGTGGACGCCGGGTGCCTCAGCCCGACACGGGTGGGCGCGGGTTCCAAGTTGGACGCTCAGGTGCACATCGGCCACAACGCGGTGGTTGGACCGGGGTGCTTGATCGCCGCGCAGAGCGGGCTGGCGGGCTCCGCCGTGCTGGGAGCGGGGGTGCGGATGGGTGGTCAGTCGGGCGTCGCGGATCACGTGCGGGTGGGGGACGGCGCACAGATTGCGGCCAAGAGCGCGGTGATCCGGGATGTCCCCGCCGGGGCGATCGTGGCAGGCTTCCCTGCGGCGCCGCACAAGCGCTGGCTGCGCGCGATGGCGCGGCTGTTGGGATGACTCATGAATGAGCGAGGCCGAAACATCCGGGTCGACATCCAGAAGATCCTGGAGATCCTCCCGCACCGTTACCCCTTCGTCTTGGTGGACCGCGTGACGGAGATCCAGGTGGGGCAGAGCATCCGTGGCCACAAGATGGTGAGCCACAACGAGCCTTGGGTGCCGGGCCATTTCCCTGGGCGCCCGATCATGCCCGGCGTGCTCATCCTGGAGGCGCTCGCGCAGATCGGCGGCATCTTGGCCTATGCGTCGGACCCCTTCGACCCGACGACCAGCCTGATGTACTTCCTCGGCATCGACAATGCGAAGTTCCGCCACACCGTCACCCCGGGGGATCGGCTGGATCTCCACGTGGAGGTGCGCCACCACCGCTCGAACGTGTGGAAGCTCCGCGGTGAGGCCACGGTGGACGGCACCCTGTGCGCGCAGGGGGATCTGCTGGCGTCGATCATCGACCGTGATGGCTGAGATCGGGCGGCTCAGGAAATTTCCCTGTGGCAAATTTCCTTGCGGGGATATGCCTTGCGGCGCTGAGCCTGGTGTCAGGGTAGCTGACTCGAGTGGCGTTGCGTTCGGCGCTGGGGTGCTTGACGTCAGGGTAGCTGCCGACGAGGTGCGCGGCGTCAGTTTGGCTGACGGAGCGCCAAGAGGGTGGGCCGCGCTGTGAGCTGGGTGCACCCGCAGGCGGTGGTGGAGTCTGGCGCGGAGCTCGCGGAGGGGGTGCGCGTGGGGCCCTTCTGCTACGTGGAGGCGGGCGCCAAGCTCGGCCCGCGCTGTGAGCTGGTGAGCCACGTGGTGGTGCGGCGCGGCGTCTCGCTCGGGCCGGACAACCAGCTCTACCCCTTCGCGGTGCTCGGCGGTCCGCCGCAAGATCGCTCCTACGCCGGGGAGGCCTGCTCCGTGGTCGTGGGCGCCGGCAACGTGTTCCGCGAGTCGACCACGGTGCACGCGGGCACGGCCAAGGGGGACGCTGTCACGCGCGTCGGTGATGGGGGCCTCTTCATGGTGGGCGCCCACGTGGCGCACGACTGTCAGGTGGGCGATCGAGTGATCCTGACGAACTACGTCTCGCTCGGGGGGCACGTGGTGGTGGAAGAGGGCGCGGTGTTGGGGGGCCACGTGGCGGTGGCGCCCTTCTGTCGCGTGGGGAGCCTCTCGTTCACGGCGGGGGGCTCGATGATCGAGCGCGACGTGCCGCCGTTCGTGACCGCCGCGGGGGATCGCGCGCGGGTGCGCGGCGTCAACCGCGTTGGGCTCCGGCGCGCGGCGGTGCCCGAGCCCAGTGTACGGGCGTTGATCCGCGCCGAGCGTCAGCTCTTTCACGGCGCGGAGCCCCTCCAGGTCGCGGCGAAGCGCCTGGCGCAGGAGACGAGCGACCCCTACGTAGCGCGCTTGGTCGAGTCGGTGATCCGCGCCGCGCGGTGACGCGCGATCCTTACGTCGCGTGCTTGGTTGGTGTTCAGCGCCACCCGGCGCGGTGCCGTCCAACCCCAACCAACCCCCTTGAATCAGCCGCTCACGCCTTCAGGCGATGGAAGGGCCCCGTGACCTCGAAGGTGTGGCCGTCCCCGGCCTGGTTCTTCGCGCCGCGCTGGGAGCTGAAGTAGAGGCGGGTGCCGCTGGGGTCGAAGGCGGGGCCGGTGACCTCGGAGCCGTCGTGCCCCATCACCTGCACCAGCGACTTCAGCGAGCCGTCGGGCAAGATGGCGACGATCTCCATGTCGTCACCGTCCTCCGCCACCAGCACGTCGCCGCTCGCGGAGACCGTGAGGTTGTCCACGCCGCTCAAGAATGGCGTGGGGTGCGTCGCGCGGTCGTACAGCACGCGCAGCGTCTCCGTCTCGATCGTGTAGGCCCACACGCGGTGATCGCTCTTGGTGGAGAAGTAGATCACCCCGGCGTGCTCCCAGATCCCTTCGCCGCCGCGGAAGCGGGTGGCGGCGGCGACCTGGTTGCGGGTGCCCACGCTGCCGGTGAACTGAGGGTCCGGCACGTCGAGCCAGGTGACGCGCTCACCGTCCACGCTCGCTACCTGGAGCTTCCCTGAAGTGAGGTCGGCGAAGCCGCTCGCGGTGAGCCGATCGGGGATGAAGCGGTAGAAGCAGCCGTCCGACTCGTCCTCCGTGAGGTAGATGTGCTGGTTCACTGGGTCGACCGCTGCTGCCTCGTGCTTGAAGATGCCGAGCGCGGGTCGCTCCACCGCCGGGAGGATGCCGCGTGGATCACACTCGAACACCTTGCCCCGTGAGATCTCCTCGCACGACAGCCAGCTGCCCCAAGGGGTCTTGCCGCCGGCGCAGTTGACGCTCGAGCCGCTGAGGATCGAGTAGGCGTCGACCAGCTCGCCCGCTTGATTGAAGCGCAGCGCGCCCACGCCGCCAGTGAACGGTAGCTCCGAGTTCGAGACGTAGATCCACCCCCCGTCCTCTTGGAGGTAGGTCGCGCCGCCATCTGGCAAGAAGTGCCACTCGTAGTCGCTGGTCGACACGGGCTTCTCGCCGGTGTGCGCCACCAAGCGCGAGGTGAAGCCGGGCGGCAGCCGGAGGCCGTTCGCGTCGGGGTCGCCGAGCGGGCCGATCTCGCTGATGAGCGACTCGAGCTCGGGCCCTGGCGGAACCACCCCATAGCCGCCGCCGGAGCCGCCGCTGCCCCCAGCGCCGCCGCTCCCCGCGGCGCCGCCGCTGCCCCCAGCACCACCCTTCCCCGCGGAGCCGCCGCTGCCCGCAGACTCCTCCGAGCTGCAAGCCACCAAGGCAGCAAGACTGACTAATCCGTGCCCCACGAAGAGGCGGCGAGTGAGGCGTGGTGATCGGTAGGTCATGATGAAGTGGCCCCGGGGTAGGGGAGTGGTGCGCTGAGGGTCACGGGGATGTGACCTTCAGTGGGGCGCCGCCCCAGCAGACGGCGCCCTGTTGTCACGCTCGAGTCAGTCGCAGACGCCCAGCGGCACGTTGGCGACGGTGACGGGCAGGCCGCTGCCAGTGTAGGTGAGCGGATCGCAGAAGTCGCCGTTTGGGCAGAGCCCATTGGGGTTGGTGCAAGGGACGTAGCAGGTGTTGCCGATGCACAGGGTGCCTGCCCGGCAGTCATCTTGACTGTTGCAGGAACCGAAGGGTCCCACGGTGCCGCCCGGGTAGCACATGGAGGAGTTATCCCCCGTGGGGATGCAGCCGAGCCCGGCGCCGCACGCCTGGAACGGCGCGCTGCTACTTTGAGGCAGGGCTGGGTTACAAGTGCGGGTGCAGGTGCGAAACCCCGGGATGACGGTGAACACCCCGCCGTTGTCGTAGCCCACGTCGTCGCACACATCGAAGCTGCTGCCGCAGTCACCCCGCGAGTCGCAGTATTGCTGGCACGCGCCGCTCACGCAGTCGTAGCCAGGGCCGCAGTCGTTCGATGAAGAGCAGGCGCCGTAAGGGACCGCGCTGCCTTGTGGGAAGCACGCCGAGGTGCCGTCCGTGCTGCGGATCTGACACATCTGGCCGGCGCTGCAGCCGCACTGCACCCAGGTGTCACACACCCCGAGCCCTGACGGCGACTGGCAGCTGCCCCCGCTGCCGCCCGTCGCTCCGCTGCCGCCAGCCCCACTGCCACCCGCGCCACTGCCGCCCGTGGCGCCGGTCGCTCCCGTGCCACCGGTCGCTCCGGAGCCGCCCGCGCCGACGCCCCCGGTGCCGCCGGCGCCAACGCCTCCGGTGCCACCCGCGCCGACGCCACCCGTGCCGCCGCTCGCGCCCACCCCGGCGGTGCCACCCATGGCACCCGTGGCACCAACACCCCCGGTGGCGCCGTTCGAGTCGCTGCCGCCCGTGGCGCCGTTACCACTCGTGGCACCCGAGCCGCCCGACGCGCCGCTGCCGCCGAACGAGTCACCGATCGAGTCCGCCTCCGCACAGCCTACGAGGCCCCACCCCGCGATCAGCACCCAAGAAAAGAACCGCATTTTACTTACTTTCAAAGAGGTCGTCGAACACCGCATCGAACTCATCATCATCCCCCACGGCGCGCGTGGCGCTCGCGTGAGCGGTCGCCGGCTTCAGCGCGGCGATCCGCTCCTCCACGTCTCGGTAGCTTGGATCGCGCCGCGCGATCTTCTCGAAGTAGTAGAGGGCCTCCGCCACGCTCTGCTTCATCTCGTAGACGATGCCGAGATCGTAATAGAGGCTCATCTCCTGCTCCGCCGTCTTCTGGCGGGCGGCGAGCCCGCGCACGTAGGCCTCCGCGGAGCGATCCAGATCCCCGCCCTCGAGGTAGACCATGCCGATCATCGCGTAGCACATGCACTCACGCGCTGGGTCTCGCGCCGCGAGCTCGAACTCACCCACGGCGTCGTTCAAGAGCCCCATCTCTTTGTAGGCCACGCCCAGGTCATAGTGAGTGGCGCTGTCTTGGTCGCTCACCTGCGCCCGCACGCCCTCCTTGAACTTGGCGAACACCTGATCGACGTCCACGTCGTCGCTGCTCCGGCTCCGCGTGGCGACGGGCGCCTCCAGCTCGTCGAGCGCGCCGAGGCTCGCGGCGATGTCGAAGGCGTCGTCGGATGGATCCAGCTCGCTCGCGCCGTAGTCCTCCACCTCGGCGTGAGCGCCGCGCGCGACGCGAGCGCCGCTCTCGCTCTCCGTCTGCGCCTCGATGCTCTGCTCGATCTCGTGGAGCCGCTCGAGCAGCAGCGGGTGACCTGGCACCCGGCGCAGCTGATCTTCCACGATCAGCTTGGCGTCCTCCCAGAGGCCGCGCGTGGCGAAGAACTCCGCTTCGTCCAGCGCCTCCTCCACCTGCTCCGTCTGGCTCGGGTCGAGCCCGGTGCTGCTGAGCCGCGGGGCGTCGTCGAAGTCCGCGCCGCCAGCGTCCTCCAGCTCGGCGTCGAGATCATCGAAGCTCGGTAGGCCGTAGCTGCCCGCCGCCTCCGGCGGCAGCTCGTGGCCGTGCTCGGACAGCCCAGCTGTCAAGTCATCCTCATCGGCGCTGAGCGGGAAGCTCGGGAGCGGCGCGTCGCCGAACGGGTCGTCCACCTCGAATGGATCGGGGCGCGGACGATCGCTCGCCAGCGCCTCGGAGGCGCCGACCTCCTCGAGATCATAGGAGGGGAGCGGCTCGTTCGGGTCGTAGCCCTCCGGCGCGTAGCGCACCTGGGGCGCGGGGTAGCCGCCGCGTTGGGACTGCGGGCCGTAGTCCTCGTACCCGTAGCCCGCCTGGCCGCCGTGGGGGTGAGCCTGCGGCTCGGTGTAGTCGGCGGTGCCCTGGTAGTCTTCGTAGGCCGCGCCGGCGTAGGCCGTGGCCTCGTCGTCCTCCGCGTAGTCCTCGACGTAGGCTTCACCGCTGATCTGCGCGAGCATCTGGTGCGCGACCGCGTGGTTCGGCTCGGCCTCGAGCACCGCGTAGAGCTGCGCCTCCGCGTGCTCTAAGCGCTCCTCGTCCAGGTGGATGGCGGCGAGGGTGATCATCTCGCCGATGCTGGCGTCCGGATCCCCGGCCTCCCACAGCACGTCGCGGAGCTTCTCGCGCAGCGCGATGCCGCGCGGATCGATCTCCAGCGCGATGCGCAGTGTCTCCAGGGCCTTGGAGTAGAGCCGGAGCCTGCGGAAGCTCTCGGCGTCTACCAGCGCCTTGCGCGTGTGATGGCTGCCATCGAAGGAGCCCGGCTCCCCCAGCTCCTCCGCGGCTTCCAGCGCGTCGTCCACCACCACCACGTCGGGCGCGCTGTGACGCGGCGCCCGCATCGGCGGCTCCGCCACGCGCGGCGCCGCGACGGGCCGCACCGACTCGATCTCATCGTCAGGGACGCTGTCCGGCGCGATCGAGATGGGCGCCGCAGCCGAGCCCGCACGAGCCGAGCCCGGATTGACAGAGCCCGGACCAACCGAGCCCGGATTGACAGAGCCTGGCGCGGTGCTGGCGGGGGCGAGGCGCGCGAGCGCCGTCACCGCCTCGTCGTGAGGAGCCACGCTCATGAGGTGGCCGATGAGCTGTTGGAACAGCTCGGCGTCCCCTTGCTCGCGCGCGAGGCGCGCCATCTCCTTGTAGACCTCGACGGCCTTGGCTTGCTGCCCAATCAGCGTGAAGGCCTGGGCGAGCAGCGAGAGGACGTCGAGGTTGCGCGGCTCCTTCTGGAACGCCGTCTGCAGCTTGGCCAGCGCCTGTAGGCCGTCTTGCTGACCACCGCGCTGGATGTAGAGCTCCGCCGCCAGCAGCGAGTATTTCGTTTCCTGGCGGAAATGAAGGATGCGCTCCACCACCTTGAGCGCGTCGTCGCGGCGCCGGAGCTCGAGCAGCAGCTCGGCCGCGGCCCAGAACGAGCCGATGGCCTCGTCCACCGCTTGCACGCGGCAGCGCGCCTCCGCCAGGCGCAGGTGAGGCAGCGGGTTGTTCCGATCCAGCTCCACCATGCGCTCGAACACCGAGATGGCCTCGGCGTCGCGACCGCTCTTTTGAAAGCGCGTGGCCACCTCGTCGTAGGCGGCGAGGGCGTCCGTGGTGAGGCCCAGCTGCGAGTAGATCTCCGCGAGGCGTGGGACGATGTGCGCGTAGTGGTCCGCGAGGTGCGGGACGTGGTTTCGAATCAGCTCGCGGATCTGCTTGTAGACGGCGATCGCCTTCAGGGCGAAGCCTTGCGAGGAGTAGAACTGCCCCACCCGATCGTAGGTGGCGATGGCGTCCGTGTAGGCTTGAGTGCGCGCCTGGAGATCGCCGATCTTCAGGAGCGTGCGGGCGTCGTTCGGATCCGCCTGGACGATCCGCTGGTACTCCTCGATGGCCCGGTCGTACCTCTTTTTATCGATGTACTTTTGGGCAGCTTGGAGACTCTTCTCACGGTCGACGGCCACGGCCTCGGATGCTCCTGGGGCTCGCTCGGGCGAACCTCACGTCGCGGGGTGGGGGCGCGGCGGCATGGCTCCGCGCGGGAGGTGAAATGCTATCAGAACGGCTTCACGAGAGCGAGCGCCGCGGCGACCCCCGCGCAGGCGAGCAGCGCCCAACCCATCGCCGGGGCGGGGCCGGCCTCGGCCTTCTCGCCCTGGGCCATCTTGCGAGCGCGCGCGCCGATCACGTGGTGCAGCCCGATCACGAACAGCGCGAACAGGAGCTTGCCGTGCATGAACTTCGTCGCCTTGAAGTAGTACGAGACGTTCATCACCAGCTGCGCCATACCCAGCGTAAACGCTAATAAAAACGCTGGGTTAGCCAGCTTCTTGTAGACCGAGTACGCCAGCTCGCCGCGCACCTTGGGCTCCGGGGTGGAGCGGCCCAGGATGAAGGCGACGGCGACGATCGAGCCGACCCAGAGCAGATCGGCGAGGACGTGGAGGCTCACGAGCACGGCGGGGAGGGGGCTCATGGGCGCCACTATGGAGCGGCCCAGCGCTCGGCGCACTGCCAAAGCCCAAAATCCATCGCGGGTCGAGGCATCGCCGCGCGAGCGCAGCGGTGATCCCGGGGCCACGCCACGCACACGACGGCTCGGGGTCAGCCGGGGCGCTTCGTGATTTGGGGTCGCCACATCGCGTCGACCACGGGCTCAGGGAATTGGGGTTTGGGGGTTTGGCGTGGCGCTTCATGGCTGTGAGCCGCGCGGTGTCGTCAGGTGCGGTGCCGTCCAACCCCCAAAAATCGCTGAGTCATGCGCTGCGTCCGCCGAAGCCTAGCGGGTTTCCAATGGGTTCCCTGCACATCGCTTCAGCTGCCGGTGAGCGCCTGATTCCGCCGAGCGCTTGCGACGCGGCCACGGCCGCCGCATGGTGGCGACCTGGACATTCCATGACCGAGAGCCAGCAATATCAGGCCCCCTTCGCCGCCGGTGGCAGCGCGGGGATCGACGCGGACGTTTGCCAACGCCTGCTGGGCGTCGCGCTCGCCCACGGGGGTGAGTACGCCGACCTGTTCTTCGAGTACCGCGCGGGCGGCGCGATCAGCTTCGAAGAGGGGATCACACGTAGCGCCTCGCGCTCGGTGAGCCTGGGGATGGGGGTCCGGGTGCAGCGCGGCGACGCGACGGGCTACGCCCACGTGGAGGACCTCAGTTGGGAGGCGATGAAGCGCGCCGCGGAGACGGCCGCGCGCATCGCGCAAGGGGGTGAGGGGACGCGCGTGGCTTCGCTCTCGCCGGTCTCGCTTCCGCGGCGTTACGAGCTCGCGGCGCCGCCCATCGATCAACCCGGCGTGCAGAAGCGGGAGCTGCTGGAGCGCGCGAGCCGCGCGGTGCTGGCGTTCGACCCGCGCATCATCAAGGCGGAGGCCTCTTACGTGGAGGAAATTCGCGCGATTTTGCTGGCTACCAGCGACGGCCGCATGGCTTACGACGTGCAGCCCTTGATGCGCTTCGGGGTGCGCGCCATCGCGGAGTCGGCGGGCAAGCGGGAGGCGGGGCGCAGCGGGGGTGGTGGGCGCATGAGCCTCGCTTACTTCGAGCAGCTGAGCCCCGAGCAGCACGCGAAGGTGGCGGCGGAGCAAGCGCTCACCTTGCTCGACGCGCGTCCGGCGCCCGCGGGGCAAATGGAGGTGGTGCTCGCGCCGGGCGACAGCGGCATCTTGCTGCACGAGGCGGTGGGGCACGGGCTGGAGGCGGATTTCAACCGCAAGGGCACCAGCAACTACACCGGGCGCGTGGGGGAGGTGGTGGCGAGCGAGCTGTGCACCGTGGTGGACGACCCCACCTTCCTCGAGAGCCGCGGCTCGATCAACATCGACGACGAGGGCAATGAGCCGCAGAAGAACACGCTGATCGAGGGCGGTGTGCTGCGCGGCTACCTCCACGACCGCCTGAGCGCCAAGCACTTCAAGCGGGAGCCGAGCGGCAACGGTCGGCGTGAGAGCTTCGCCTGCGCGCCGATGCCGCGCATGACCAACACCATCCTCACCGCCGGGCCCCACGACCCGGAGGAGATCGTGAAGAGCGTGAAGCGCGGCGTCTACGCCAAGACCTTCGGGGGCGGCCAGGTGGACATCTCGAACGGGGATTTCGTGTTCTCGCTCACCGAGAGCTACCTGATCGAGGATGGAAAAATAACGGCGCCGCTCAAGGGCGTGAATCTCATCGGCAACGGTCCCGAAACACTGGGTCAAGTAACCATGCTGGGCCACGACGTGGCCATCTCCGACGGGATCTGGACGTGCGGCAAGGACGGCCAGAGTGTCCCCGTCGGGGTGGGCTGCCCCACCATCAAGCTGGCGAAGATCACAGTTGGCGGAACCGACATCGGATAGATCGAGGAGGCCCTTGGCCTTCGTGGCCGTGATTGGCCATGGCCCGCTGCTCGCGCGGGAAGAGGGCGCCGCGGCCACGCTGAGGCAGCTCGGCGCGGAGGTGCGCACGCTCGATCTATGGGACGACCCGCTGAGCTTGCTCGACGAGCCGGGAGGTCACGCGCGGCGTCCGCGCGCCTTGGTGTTCGAGGCGCTCGATCGCCCTGATTTGGCGGTGGGCGCGCTGCGCGCCGTGCGTCGCGAGGCCCAGTTCGACGGCGTGGGCGCGCTGATCGCCGTCACGGTGGGGCAGGTGGCGCGGGTGGAGCCCTCGGCGGGCTTCGATGATTTCGTCCTGTGTCCTTACGTTCCGGAGGAGCTCTACGCGCGGATCCGCGCGCTCGAGTGGCGGCGCAGCGAGTTCGCGACGGAGGAGCGCCACAAGGTGGGCGACATCGTGGTGGATCGCTTGGGTCAAGAGGTCACGGTGGCGGGGCGCCCCGTGCAGCTGACGGCCAAGGAGTTCGCGCTGCTCGCGCACCTGTGCGAGCACCGGGGTAAGGTGCTCACGCGGGAGCAGCTCTTGTCGCGGGTGTGGGGTACGGGCTACGAGGGCGGCCCGCGCACGGTGGACATCCACGTGCGCCGCCTGCGCGCGAAGCTGGGGGAGACCTTGCCGCTCGAAACCCTGCGCGGCTCGGGCTACAAGCTGAGCGCGCCCGCCTCCCTCGGGCAGCCATGAGACCGCTGAGCCGACGAGATGACCCCGCCGCGCCGTCGAGCCACCCTGCCTGCCGCTAAGTCAGCCGGCCAGTCTACTGGTGGGGCGGGTTCGAAGGCGTCGAAACGCACCGTAGGGGCGGGTTTGAAACCCGCCCAGCCTCCCGCCAAGCGGATTGCTTCCGCGCGGTCGCGAAGTGCGGGTCACCTGGTGGTCTCGATCGGGTGCCCGGCGGGGGTGGGCCCCGAGGTGTCCGTCGCGGCGGCCTTGCGCTACGCGGCGGGTGAGGCGCCCGCGGGGCCAGGGCGCACCCGCGTGAGGGGCGCGCGGCCGAGCGTGGTGCTGGTGGGGGACAGCGCCACGCTGCGGGCTGCGGTGGATTTTTTGGGGGTTGGGGAGCACCTGCTGGTGCCATTCGCGATGTCGGCTGACGGAGCGCCTGCGCCGCCAGGCGCCGTGCTCGTCTACGACCCCGGCGTGCGGGTGTCACCGCGAGACCGCGCCCCAGGTGCCCCCACGCGTCGCGCCGGCGCCGCGCAGCTCGCCTTCATCGAGGCTGCTTACGGCCTCACCCGCGCGTTGCCGCGCGCCGCGCTCGTGACTGGCCCCGTGAGCAAGGAGGCGATCGCGCGCTCCGGAGTACCTGGTTCGGAGACCTTCCTAGGGCACACCGAGTGGCTGCAAGCGCTCGATGGCGCTGCGAGCAGCGTGATGTGCTTCGCCTCGCAGGCGCTGGTGACGAGCTTGGTCACGACACACCTGCCCGTCAGCGCGGTGCCGAGCGCCCTCACGCGAAGCGGGGTGAAGACGGCGTGCGTCGCCTTGGCGGAGCTGCTCGCCGCGCGGGGCCACGCCGAGCCCCGCATCGCCGTGTGCTCCTTGAATCCACACGCGGGTGAGGGCGAGCTGCTCGGCGTCGAAGAGCGCACCGCGATCGCTCCTGGTATCGGCGCGGCGCGGCGCGCGTGCGCGGCGCGCTTCATTGGGCCGATCGGCGCCGAGACGGCGTACCGCAAAGCGGCGCGCGGTGAGTACGCCGGGGTGGTGGCGATGTACCACGATCAGGCGACCATCCCGATGAAGCTGCTCGCCTTCGGCGACGCCGTGAACATCACGATGGGCCTGTCCATCGTGCGCACCAGCGTGGACCATGGCACCGGCTACGACATCGCCTGGCGCGGCACCGCCGATCCGTCAGGCATGCTGAGCGCGCTAGTCTGCGCCGAGCAGTTGCTCGCGCGGCGCTGAAGCCGCCGTCGTGCGCCGGTGCGAGGCCTAAAATGGCTCGTTATGCTGCTTGGTGGCAACGAGCGACGCTCACCTGGATGCGCGACGTTCGAGATCTGTTCGGTCGTCGGCGGTCGAGCGCGCACTCCTTCGGAGGTGCCCTCACGCCGGGTGGGTCGTCAGGGCGCCGCTCATGATTTGGATCAGGCCCTCGGGGTTGTCGGCGTGCACCCAGTGACCTGAGCCCTCGAGGGCGTGCAGCTTCACGCGGGCGGCGGGGGGGAGCGCCTCCGCGCGGGCGATGTCGGGCGGGGCGTAGCGATCGCTCTGGGTGGCGTACAGGAGGTGCACGTCGGGCGCGGCGCGGCGCGCCTCGAGCCAGGGCCACATATCCTCTCGGAAATAGTCGCGCAGCAGCTCTTGGATGATGGGGAGGTCGAAGGCCCAGCGGTAGCTCGCGCCATCGCGGCGCAGGTTCGTGGTCATCCAGCGGGCGATCGACTCCTGGGTGCCGCGCGCGGTGAGCGCCTCGAGCATCGCTTCACGGCTGGGGAATGGGTAGGGCTCCTCACGGGTCACCGCCTCCAAGGCCGTGAGCAGGTGCCCCACCTCCCCGCCGTGCCCGGTCGGCTGTTCGCCGGGCGGCGAGTCGAGCGCCCACACCTGGCGCAGGCCTTCGGGCATCAGCTGGGCGAACTTCAGCGCCACCTTGCCGCCGAAGGAGTGGCCGATCAGCGCGTCGGCGGTGAGCCCGTGGGCGTCCAGCGTGGTGGCGACGTCGCGCGCCGCGCGCGCCACGGTGAACGGTCCGCCTTGCGTCTGGGAGGCGGCGGCCGAGTCGCCGTGCCCCGGGAGATCGATCAAGGCGACTTGGCAGCCGGGGACGGTCTCCAGCAGGCGTCGCCCGAGTCCGCGCAGGTTGCCACCCGATCCGAGGATCCCATGCAGCAGCACCAGGGTCCGCGCGGCGTGGGCGTCGCCGAGCCGTGTCATGGAGAGCGGGGAGGTCATCGGCCCTTAGGTAGTACGGGCGCGGCTCGGGTGGCCAGCGTCCTCACACCGTGAGCTGTCTGGCGGCGCGTGCCTTCCAGTACGTGGACCCATCGCGAGGGTAGCCGAGCAACGGGCGCTCCCCTCGACAAGCGTCGCAGAGTCGGATACCCGAGCCGGCATGCTCGCCTCGAAGCGCGCGGCTACGAAGCGCGTCGCCTCGAAGCGCGTGAGGCAGCGGGCGATCGCGCTGGAGCGCGCCGTACGGCGGGCGGGCGCGCTGGAGCAGTGGACCCTGCGCTTGGCGGCGGCGTACGCGGCGGAGAAGACACCGCCCGCGCGCTGGCTCCCGAGCGCGCTGCGGCTGCTCGCGTTGCGCCTGGCGGCGGCGCGTGGCGCTATCATCAGTGTAACTGATGATATGGTCTGGGCGAGCGCAGGCGCGGGCCTCGCGCCGGATCACCCGCTCGCCGCCGCGCGGCTGTTCCAGGGGGAGCTCCCGGCGCTTCCGGAGCTCGCCGCCGCGCCCCGCGCGGAGTGCGAGGCGGCGCTGGTTCGCTTGCTGCAACAGGACACGAGCCCCGCGCTGCTCGGGCGCGCCTACCAGGCGCTGCTCGCCGCGCGTCTCCCGGGGGCGACAGCTGCTCGGCGTTCGGCGCGGGGCGCCCGGCTCGGTGCCGCGCGGAAACAGAGCGGCAGCTACTACACCCCGAGCGCGGCGTCGCGTGAGCTGGTCGAGCGCGCGCTCGAGCGCTGCCCGGAGCCGCGCTGGGTGTGTGATCCGGCGGTGGGTGGCGGCGCCTTCTTGCTCGCTTGTTACGACGCGCTGGTGGGGGAGCGCGCGCCGCGAGAGGCGCGGCTCGCGGCGCTCGCGCGCCTCGTGGGGGCGGACACTTCTCAGCTCGCGTTGGGGCTCACGGAGCTCAGCTTGTGGCTCGCGTTGGGACTGCCGGAGCGGCCCATCTCCGAGCTGCCGACGCGCCTGATCCACGGCGACTCCTTGGGCGTCGGGCTGGGGCGACGCGTGAGCTGGGCTCGGGAGGTCCCCGACGTGTTTCAGCAGGGCGGCTTTCAGTTGGTGATCGGGAACCCGCCGTGGGTCGCCTTCGCGGGGCGCGCGGCCCAGCCGCTCGCCAAGCAGGTGCGGGGCGCGCTCTCACGCCGCTATCAGGCGTGGCGCGGCTTCCCGACGCTGCAGAGCGCCTTCGTCGAGCTGGCCGCGCGGACGCTCGCGCCGCGCGGCGTGATCTCGCTGCTCTTACCGAGCCCCATCGCGGATCTCTCGGGGTACGCCGCGCTCCGCCGCGTCGCCACCGAGCGCCACGCGTTGGTGACGCCCCTCCGCGAAGTGTCGCGGCGCGCGTTCACCGAAGTGGCGCAGCCCTGCTTCGGCCTCTTGCTGTCACCTTCGGAGGCGGCCACGGCGAGTGAGGAGCCGTGGCCCTTGCTCGAACGGAGCGGCAGCGCGGCGCTCATCGAGCCCCCCGACGTGCTCATGAGGCTCGCTGACTTACCGCGGCTGCCGCGGAGCTGCTTCTTGGAGCGGGGGTTCCGTACGGCGGGGGACGTGGGGCGGAGGTTGCTCCGGCGCGCGGCGGCTCCCGAGGGGCCCTTCCAGGTGCCGCTGCTCGAAGGGAAATGCGTCTCGGCCTTTCATCGCGGGCCGCCGCGGCTGTTCTTTCACCCAGATGAGGCGGTGCTCGCCGAGCGACACGTGCGCCTGCGCAGCGCGGCGCATTTTCGCGCGGTCCACTTCATAGTCAGACAAACAGCTTATCGACCGATCGCGGCGCTCCACGACGGCGGGGCGTTCCGAAACTCGCTGATCGCGGGCTTCGCCCGCCCCCCGTACTCTGCCGTCACCTTGGTGGCGCTGCTCAACTCGAGCCTCTACCACGCGCTGCACCTCGCGCTGTTCCGCGACGCGCGCCAGGCGGTGTTCCCCCAAGTGAAGGTGGGGCACCTGCGCGCGCTGCCCGCGCCGCCGCCTGGCCCCGCCTTGAACCTGGTGGAGGCGCTGGGGGCCGCGGCCATTGCCGCGCGGAATCAAGGCCAGCCGCTGCCCGCGCCGCTCCTCGCGGCGTTGGAGTCCGCCGTCTACGCGGCGTTCGGCATCTCCCAGGCTGATCGCGAGGCGATCGAGGGCTTCCTGGCGCAGCACGGGGGGCCGCGGCGCCGGGCGCGTGGCGCGCGCTGGTGAGGTTCGGCGGCACCTGGGGCTGCGGTGGGGTTGGGGGTGCTCGAAGGCACCTGGAGTAGGCGCGGAGTGACTGCAGCGCCGGGCGGCTCCGCGCGCTGGGACCAACCCCCCGATCCGAAAGGTCAAACCAGCGCCCGTTGTGTCGACTGGGTGTGGCGTTGAGGCCGTCCATGGACGACGAAACGCGGCGCCTCTACGATGCGGGGATGACCATCCCCGAAGCCTTCGTCCCGCTGCTCACCACTCAGAAGTCGTTCGCGCACCTGGCGACCGTGATGCCTGACGGCACCCCGCAGGTGACCCCCGTGTGGATCGACTTCGACGGCACCCACGTATTGGTCAATACGGCTGTCGGTCGACTGAAAGATCGCAACCTGAGCGCTCGCGCCGAGGTGGGGCTCTCCATCTGCGATCCTGACAACCCTTACCGCTACCTGGCGATCCGGGGGCGCGTGGTGGAGCGCACCTTGGAGGGCGCCGAGGATCACATCGACCAGCTGGCCCAGCGCTACCTCGGGAGCCCTTACCCTTTCCGTAAAGAAAACGAGGTCCGCGTGCTGTTCCGGGTGGAGCCGCTCAAGGTCAGCGCGCAGGGCTGAGCGCTTCGCTGCGGGGGCTTCTCGCCGCCGCGGGGCTCGTGCATAACGGGGGGCATGAGCCCCGTGGTCGATCCCCCGCGCCGCCCGAGCTGGGTGAGGTGGGCGCTCGGCGGCTTGGTCGCGCTCATGGCGCTGACGCTCGTGGGGCTGCGTTACCGCGCTCATCGCGCCGCGCGCGGTGAAGTGAGCTTGCCTGATGAGTCCGAGACCCTGAGTCAGCTCCCGTGGCTCTCCGAGGCCTCGCGCCACTGCGCCCGCTATGATCAGGCGACCACCGCGCTCGAGCGCCAGCGCGCGATCGAGGCCCACGACGGGCTGCTCGCCAGTCTACGCTTGGTGGACGTCACGGCGGAGCTCGAGTCGAAGCGCGTCAGCTCCGATGGCGGGCAGATCCAGTTCACGCTGGCGGTGGGGCACGCGAAGTTCAAGCCTAGCCTTCGCACGCCGATCCTCGCGGGCACGAGCGAATTCCTCTTGCTGGGGCAGCTCGCGTCAGGGAGCTGCGTGCGGTTCACCGCGCGCGCCGTCACGCCCGCCTCGATCCTCGAGCGGAGTAAAGTCTGTGATACGGACTTTTTCACCGAGTTCGAGGCGCTCGAGGCGTGCCCTCAGTGATCTGCTGCGCCGGTTTTCTCGGCGGAGGCGCTGCGCGCCGCAGAGCGTCATGGGGGCGCACCACCACACGCTGAGGTGAGCTGCCCCCATACGTGAAGCGCGAATCTCCCTTGTGCTTGGTGTATCGCGATCGAGTCGGGGGCGATGCGCCCCACTCAAACGTGGCTTCGTGAGAGCTGACGCGCGCCGCGGTGACTCACGTCGCGCGAAGAGACACCACGCTGACCACGCGCACGACCTGGTCCGAGGTAGGAGCGAGCTCACGCGCGAGATTGATCTCGACGCGCGCTGCCCGTACCCTGTGGCGGTGTGACGCAGTGCTGGGTGCGCACAGCGGCGTTTCGGCGCCGTTCGATCTTCGAGGCCACCTCAGGCCCTCGAGCAAGGAACGCTATGAAGATCCGATTTGGGACCTCACGTGTGATGCTCGCCGCGGCGGGCCTCATCACCTCGAGCCTGCTGCTCGGCGGGTCGGGCTGCTCCTCGGAAGAGGAGGCCTCTGCCGACGCGGACGCCGCTTGCCTCTCCAACCGCGCCTTCTTCGCGCAGAAGGTGTGGGGGCCGGTGATCCAGACCACCTGCTTGAACTGCCACTCACCGGACGGTGTCGCGGTGGAGGAGGGCGCGGAGCTGCAGCTCTTGCCGCCTGGCTACCCTGGCTTCCTCGACACCAACATGGCCGCGCTGGCGGAGATGGCGAAGCTCGAGAGCGACGGGAAGTCCGTCGTGCTCCGCAAGCCGCTCGGCGAGCTCTCTCACGGCGGCGGCGTGCAGCTGAGCGCGGACAGCAAGGAGTACAAGGCGCTGGCCGAGCTCATCGAGCGTTTCCGCACGGCAGAGTCCTGCGCGGAGGAGCCTCAGGTGGCGAGCTTCCCCGGCGTGCAGCAGCTGGGTGAGCTCGGCACCTTCCGCAAGGCCTCACTCCAGCTCACCGGGAAGCTGCCCAGCGCGGAGGAGATGGACACGCTGCGCGAAGGCGGGCTGGCCGCCCTGCCAGGCGCCATCGATGAGCTGCTCGAGACGCCGGAGTTCCTCGATTGGTTGAAGGAGATGTATAACGACGTCTTCCTGACCGATCGCTACCTGGCGTACAACGGCTACGCGCTGAACATCCTGAACGCGCAGCAGTTCCCCTACGCGCGGGATGTTTACGACAACTACTCCGACGAAGACCGGGCGCGCATCAGCCGCGCGGTGGCGCGCGAGCCGCTCGAGCTCATCGCCTACATCGTGAAGAACAACCTGCCGTACAGCGAGATCCTCACGGCGGACTACACGATGATGAACCCCTTCTCGGCGCAGGTGTACAACGCGAGCGTCCAGTTCGACGACCCGACGGACGAGACCGAGTTCAAGCCGGGTAGGGTGCAGGTGCAGCTGGAGTCCGGGCTCACCCCCTACCCGCAAGCGGGGCTCATCACCTCGCCCATGTGGCTGAATCGCTACCCCACCACGCCCACCAACCGGAACCGTCACCGGGCGCGGATGGTGATGGATCACTTCTTGGCGACGGACATCCTCGCGGTGGTGGATCGCCCCATCGACGCCGAGGAGACGGCGAAATATCAGAACCCCACGCGCGACGATCCGACCTGCAACGGCTGCCACCGGCAGATGGATCCCATCGCGGGCGCGTTCCAGAAGTTCGACCCGAACGACCAGGAGCGCCTGCGGCCGGAAGCCAACTGGCACCCCGAGATGTTCCCGCCTGGATATGGGCGGGAGGTGATGCAGACCAGCGATTTCGGCAACGCGCCAGCCTGGCTCGCGCAGCGCCTGGTGCGGGACCCGCGCTTCGTCTACTCCGCGGTGCGCACGGTGTTCACCGCGCTCACCGGCTTCAAGCCGATGAGCTACCCCACGGACACCGACAGCGACTCGTTCGCGCAGCAGCTAGCCGCCTGGGAGGCGCAGGACGCCACCTTCCGCAGCCTGGCTGACGACTTCGAGGAGAGCGGGCGCAACCTGAAGGTGCTGATCCGCGGCATCATCATGAGCCCTTACTACCGCGCGCAAGCGGCCCCGGGGCTAGATGATTCGCAGGCGGTGCAGATGCAGGAGCTCGGGCGCGCGCGCCTCGAGACGCCGGAGAGCCTGCAGCGGAAGATCTCGGCGGTGGTGGGGACGCCGTGGTCGCGCAGCTGGGACTCGCGCGGCTGGCTCACCAGCGACTACCGCATCCTCTATGGCGGCATCGACTCGGACACCATCACGCAGCGGCTCCCCGCGCCCAACGGCGTGATGGCGAACATCGTGTGGCGCATGGCGAACGAGGTGGCGTGCGCGGCGACCGCGTACGACTTCTCGCTGGAGGGCAGCGACCGCGCGCTGTTCCCCTACGTCACGATGGATCACGTCCCGGAGACGGCGACGGGCGACGGGGTGCCAGGCTCCGTGCAGACCATCCGCAAGAACATCCAATACCTCCACGCTCGGATCCTCGGAGAGGACCTCCCGCTCGACCACGAGGAGATCAGCGCGACGTACCAGCTGTTCCTCGAGACCTGGCGCGAGGGCACCGGCAAGCTCGCGCGTGAAGAGGAGAGCAATGGGCTCAAGTGGAGCTGCCGCGTGCGGACGAACCGCGAGACGGGCGAAGAGCTGCCCCGAGAGCAGCGCATCGAGAACGACCCCAACTACACCGTTCGCGCGTGGATGGCGGTCATCACCTACCTCCTCAGCGACTATCGCTTCTTGCACGACTGAAGGAACCATTCGCATGCAACGTAGAAGTTTCTTGCAGGCAGCGGCGGCCGCTGGGCTCGCCTTGACCATCCCTTCCGTGGTGCGGCGCGTGAACGCGGCCGAGCCCTTCACTGGACCCTTCTGGGTGCAGGTGCACGCCTCGGGCGGTTGGGATCCCACCCTGATGTTCGATCCGAAGCTCGCGTCGGAGCACACGCGGGCTTACTCGGAGGTGGCGCGCGTGGGGAACATCCCCTTCGCGCCAACCCCCATCGACCTCGCGGCGCTGAACGTCAGTCAGGATTACGACTACCAGACGCGCCTGCTCAGCAACGAGCAGTTCCTCAACAAGTACGGAGGAAGGCTCACCGTCATCAACGGGGTGGACACCAAGACCAACAACCACGACAGCGGCACGCGCAGCATGTGGAGCGGCCAAACGGGAGAAGGTTACCCATCCCTCGGCGCGCTGATCGCGGCGACGCAGGGCCCGGGGCTGCCCATGGCCTACATCTCGAGTGGCGGCTACGACGCCACGCAGGGGTTGGTGGGGCTCACCCGCGTGTCGAGCGTGAGCTCGCTCCAGCGCATCGCGCGCCCGAACCTGATGGATCCTCAAGATCTAGAAGGGGACAAGTTCCACACCGCGGACACCTGGCAGCGCATCGGGCGCTACCAGCGGGAGCGCATCCAGCGGCTGCAGGAGCGGGAGGGGCTGCTCCGGCCGCGCGCGGCGATGGGCGCGCTGGAGATGGCGCGGGAGGCTGACGGTGACCTCTCGCGGCTCGAGCTCCCGGCGGAGCTGGTCACGGTGCCGGGCAACGACCTGAACGATCTCCAGCGCATGATGCAGCAGTCGCAGATCGCGCTGCACGCCTTCAAGAGCGGCATCGGCGCCTCGGCCACCCTGAGCATCGGCGGTTTCGACAGCCACGCGAACAATGATCGCGACCAGCGGCGGCAGCTCGCCAAGCTGCTCGCGGGCATCGACTACCTGGTCACGTACGCCGGGACCTTGGGTCTTCAGGACAAGCTGTACGTGGTGGTGGCGTCGGACTTCGGGCGCACGCCGTACAACGACCGCGACGGGAAAGATCACCACCCCATCTCCACGATGTTCGCGATGGGCCCCAACATCCCCGGGGACCGCGTGATCGGCGCCACCACGGAGGACCGCCTGGCGTTCGCCGTGGACCCGAACGGCTTGCAGCCGGTATCGTCAGGTGGCGTAACCATCACCCCCACCCTCATCCAGCGCGCCCTGCGCCGGGCGGCAGGGGTGGACGCCGAGCTCGACGCAGCCTTCCCGCTCGGCGGCGCCGAGCTACCCCTGTTCAGCTGATTGAAGCGCCGCGCGCGGCGTCGGGCGCCCGGCTGGTCGCCCCTGGTGCGCGGCGTCGCGAGCGTTGCTAGCCGGTGCGCCAGCGTTGGGGCGACCGGCTGGTCGCCCGTGTCTCAGCGTCACTCTTCTGGATCGCCGCAGGGGCCGCGGTGCTCGTACCTTGCTAGCGGGCAGCTGCCGCTGCCGCCGAATGTTTCGCCGTCGCAGCCGCAGTATTGGCGGTGGTCGAAGGTGCACATACGGTCGAGCGGCACGCAGCGCCCGCCGCCGGGGCCGCAGCCCTTGCCTTCGCAGATCCCGCTGACGCAGTCCGCCGCGGTGTCGCAGGCCTCACCGTCGGCTTGGGTGCCGCTGTGGCTCGGGGGTGCCTCCCGCGGTGCGGGCGCTTCGGGGGACGTGGGCTCAGCGCCTGGCTCGGCCGGGACCTCGGTGGGGTGCTGGGCGGGCGCGGTGGAGCCACACGCAGCGAGGAGCAGCGCAGTCGGGATCAACAGCGCGGGGAGCAGGCTCTTCATGACGCGGAGGCTAGCACCGCCGCGGTGACCCGCGGGGTAGTCACCAGATCGACCTCTGCATCGACCTGGGGCGTCACGTTGGTGGAGCCGAGGGGGATCGAACCCCTGACCTCAAGACTGCCAGTCTAGCGCTCTCCCAGCTGAGCTACGGCCCCAACGGGAGGCGGACTCTGCCACGCGCCGCGCGCCTTGGCGAGCACTTTCGTCGGCCGCCGCTCGACACCGCCGCTCGACGCCGACGCGCGGCGGACGCCTACGGCTCGGCGGGCGGCGGGGCGATTTGCTGCAGGCGCTCCATCACGCGGCGCGCGGCTTCTTGAGCGCGGGCGGGGTCGAGGCCGGGGGGAACCACGGCCGGCGCTTCACCGGCCGCGCCTTGGGGGGCTGCCTCATCTGCGGGCGGCGGGGCGGGCGGGGCGACCGCGGCGGCGGGCGGTGGGGCGGCTGGCGCTTCCCCGCTGTCCAGCGCGACCGCGAGGATCCCCACGCCGACGAACAGACCCACGCCGAGCAATGAAAGCCAGCCCGGGGTGTGAGGCTCGTCGGGATCGAGCTCATCCTCATCGTGGTCGTGGGCGTCTGCAGCGTGGGGGTCGTGAGCGGACATGGCCTTGGCGAAGGCTTATGGGGGTTCGGGGACCGGGTCAAGGCCATGTGGCAGCCCGAGTCGTGAGGCGCTATCGAGGCCTCACCGTGTCCACGCTGGTCTTCGCCACGCTCGCTTCGGCCATCGCCGCACCGGAGCGCCACGTCGATCGCGCGGAGCTCGCGCCGGAGGCTCAGCTCCAGGCGCTGTGTCAGCTGCTCTCGGCGAGCACCGGGCTCAACGTGATGGCGGAGCTTTTGTCGAGCACCGAGCGGCTCGTGCAGGGCTTCGAGGAGGGCCTCTTCAGCCTGGCCTGGGCGCCGCCGCTCGTCGCCTTGGAGCTCCAGCAGCGTCGCTTGGCGGAGCCGCTGGTGGTGGTGCAGCGCGGGCAGCGCTTGGGTTACCACGCAGCGCTTTTTTCGCGCGCGAGCTCGCGGTTCAAGCAGGCGAGCGAGCTGGTGGGGTCACGGGTCGCTTGGGTGAGCCACGACTCGACCAGCGGCTACGTCGCGCCGCGCTGGCACCTCCGCACATTGGGCATGAACCCTGACGAGATGTTCGCGGAGCAGCGCTTCTACGGTGACCACGACGCGGTGGTGCGCGCGGTGCTCGAGGGCGAGGCGGACGTCGGGGCGACCCACGTCGGCGTGGATCCGCTCACGGGGCAGCTCGAGAGCGCGCCTTGGCTCAGCTACGTGGGGGCCGAGGCGGTGCGCGTGTGGTTCTTGATCGGCCCCATCCCGGGGGACGTGGTGGTGTGCGGCGCGGAGGTGCGTCCCACGGTGCGGCAGCGGCTCGCGGCGGTGTTCTTGGCGTTGCCTCCGGAGGCGCGGCCGCTCGCTGAAGCGGTGTTCCAGGCTCACCAGTTCGATCCCGCGCCGCCAGGTCACCTCGACCTGTTGCGCGGTCTGTCGAGGTCGCGCGGTCCGTCAGGATCGCAGCGCCCGCCGACCAGCACCTGATCGGCCGGCGAGAGCGGCGCCGCCAGTTGCTCTCGAGGTCGTGCGGTCGGGCTCGCCAAACCACGTACCAGTGCCCAGCGTTCGGGCGAGGACGGAGCGCCTGCGGAGCGACCTTGACCCTAGGCTTCCAGGGGCCCTAGGCTCAGCGGAGGGCAGCGGGCCCGAGATTCACCATGGCACAGCAGCAGCAACGCTACCGCGTCGTCCAGAGGATCGCAGCGGGCGGCATGGCGGAGGTTTTCCGCGCCGAGAGCGCGGGCCTCGAGGGCTTCAAGAAGAAGGTCGCGATCAAGCGCGTTCTCCCGCACCTCTCGGAGAAGAAGCAGTTCATCGGGATGTTCCTGGATGAGGCGCGCACGTCCGCCCATCTGTCCCACTCGAACTGCGTGCAGGTGTTCGACATCGGCGTCGGCGACAACACCTACTTCATCGTCATGGAGTTCGTCGATGGGGCCGACCTCAAGGCCATCATCGAGTACGTGCGGAAGCACCACCGCACCTTCCCGCCGGAGGTCGCGGTCCACATCTGCGTGAAGATCTGTGAGGGCCTCGCCTACGCGCACGAGGTGAAGGACGACGACGGCCAAGTCATCGGCATCGTCCACCGCGACATGTCCCCGCCGAACGTGCTCGTCACGCGCTACGGCGAGGTGAAAATCGTGGACTTCGGCCTCGCCAAGGCCAACAGCCAGCTCGAGAAGAGCGAGCCGGGGATCATCAAAGGTAAGTTCAGCTACCTTTCGCCGGAGGCCGCGCTGGGCCAGCCGGTGGACGCCCGCACCGACATCTTCGCGGTGGGCATCATCCTGTGGGAGATGCTCGCCGGGCGGCGGCTTTTCCTCGGGGAAACGGATTTGGAGACGGTGCGCCAGGTGCAAGCGGCGCGCATCCCCAGCGTCCGTGAGCTGAACCCGCAGGTGACGCCGGAGCTCGAGCAGGTCATCCTGAAGTCGCTCACGCGCGATCCGGGCACGCGCTACCAAACGGCGCGCGACTTCGGGCGCGACTTGAACGACATGCTCTACCGCTCGGAGCGCGCGGTGTCGGCGTTCGATCTCGCGGAGCTGGTGCAGCGCGTGATCATCGAGCGCGACAGCGAGAAGCAGCAGCGCCCGAAGGACAAGGCCTCCATCATCGGCGAGCTGATCGATGACGCGCTGTTCGAGTTCACCTCGCTCGATGAGCAGAGCGCCGCGGCGGGTGAAGACCGCGGCTCCGGCAGCGTGGTCGGCGCGGTGCCGCTCAACCTCGGCTCCTTCGAGAACGTGGGGGACTGGGCTTCAGACTTGGAGGAGGTGGGCGGCTTACCGCCGACCTCGTTTCAAGAGGGCAACCTCGCGGCGCTAGAGGAGGAGTCCTCGCAGCCGCCGCAGGCGATCCGCGTCACGCCGCCGCCCGCGCCCTCACCCTTCGCCGGGTCATCGCCGCTCGTCGCGCCGTCCGGTCAGTCCCAGCTGACGGCGCCCGTGAGCGCGCCGTCTCAGGCGCTAGCCGCATCCAGTCAGGCGCTCACGTCCGCGGCTGGAGCGCCGCTGTCAGTGCCCGAGCCGCCGCGCTCCTCCAAGACGGGCCTCATCGTGATCGTCCTGGTGGTGTTGCTGTTGGGCGTCGGGGCCGGCCTGTACGTGGCGGGCGTCATCCCCGGGTAGTTGGGTGGCTGGGCGGCAGCGCCAGCGTCGCGTCCGTCAGCTGAGCTGATGGCGCAGTCGGTCTAGCTGGCTGACGCGGGGAGGTGCGGCAAACACCGCCCTGCGCGATCCGTTCGACAGGTGCGCAGGGATTTTGGGGGTTTGCCAGTTCTGCGCCGCGCGGCTGGGCGCTGCGAGCAGCGCCCCTGCGGTACCGTCAGGGGAGCTGACTGCGCGGCCTAGATGACTCAGTCCTCCGACTCGTCGTCCTCCGACTCGTCGTCGTCATCGTCGTCATCGTCGTCATCCTCATCGTCGAGGTCTTCTTCTTCCTCCTCGATCTCCTCCTCCGGCGCCTCACCGCGCTCGCGACGGAGCTCCGCGTTGCGCTCGCGCGCGGCGCGCTCCGCCTGCACGCGCTGCATCACGGCGGGCTTCGGCGCCACGATGAGCACCATGGTGCGCCCCTCCATCGCGGGCATCTGCTCCACGGTGGTGAGATCTTCCAGGCCTTGGAGCAGCCAGTCGAGCTGCATCTTGGCGCGCTCCGGGTGCGTGATTTCGCGGCCGCGGAAGCGCACCGTGAACTTCACCTTGTTCCCCGACTCGAGGAACTTGCGCGCCGCGCGGAGCTTCACGTTGAGGTCGTGATCGTCGGTCTTGGGGCGGAGCTTCAGCTCCTTCACCTCGACCACCGTCTGGCGGCGCTTGGCGTCGCTGGCCCGCTTCTTCTCCTCGTACTTGTACTTGCCGAAGTCGAGGATTTTACAGACGGGCGGCATGCTCTTGGGGTTCACCTCGACCAAGTCGAGGCCCTCCTCACGAGCGCGCCGGAGCGCCTCTTGGGTCGTCATCACCCCGAGCATCGAGCCATCCGCAGCGACCACGCGCACCTCCGGCACCCGGATGCGGTGGTTGATGCGGATCTGCGGCCCGCGCGGCTCCGCCCGGTGGAAACGTCGCCTCATCGCCATCGATCTGCTCTACCTCTGTTCATGCGTTCCCTTTGTCTGAGGCTGCGGCGCCGCCGCAGCTCGTAGCCTGTTTCACTGCCCATCCAGGCAGGTGTTGCCGCGCGGGAATCCACCCCACGCGACGCGCGCAGCGCCAGCCCCGCTGAAGGCTCCGCCGCGCCTGGCACCTCGCAGCTCCCGTCGCCCAAGCCATGGCAGCTCACGAGCGCGCGCCCGCTGCGGCTCCACTGGCTGACGGCGCGCCAGCCACCGGCGGGCGCCCCTCCGCCACCAGCCGCTCGATCAAGTCAGCGACACTGACCGATCCGAGATCGCCCTCCCCGGAGCGCAGCGCCACGCTCTGCTGCTCCACCTCTTGATCGCCGATCACGGCGAGGTAAGGCAGCCTGAGGTTACGCCCGTTGCGGATCTTGGCGCCCAGCTTGTCCGAGCTGTCGTCCACCAGCACGCGAACCCCGGCGTCACGCAGCTTCTGAGCGAGCTCGGCCGCGAACGGCGCCTGGCGCTCGCTCACCGTGAGCAGGCTGATCTGCTCGGGGGCGAGCCACATGGGGAACTTGCCCGAGCAGTGCTCGATGTACACCCCAAGGAAGCGCTCCACGGAGCCGAGGATGGCGCGGTGGAGCATCACCGGCCGATTCGCCTGGCCCTGAGCGTCCACGTACTCGAGCCCGAAGCGCTCCGGCAGCGCGTAATCCACCTGGACGGTGCCGAGCTGCCAGTCGCGGCCCAGCGCGTCCGTCACGTGGAACTCCAGCTTGGGCCCGTAGAAGGCGCCTTCTCCCGGCAAGAGCTCGTAAGGGGTGCCCGACTCCTTGAGCACCGCCTCCAGCGCTTGCTCCGCGGCGTCCCACATGGCCTCGGTGCCCAGGCGCTTCTCCGGGCGGAGCGCCAGCTTCACCCGCACGTCCTTGAACTCGAAGGCGCGGTACACCTCGAACAGCAGCTCGTTGAAGCTGCGCATTTCCTCGTGGATTTGCTCCGGGGTGCAGAAGATGTGCGCGTCGTCTTGGCAGAAGCTGCGCACCCGAGCCAGGCCATGGAGCGAGCCGCCGCGCTCGTAGCGGTGCAGCCGCCCGAAGTCCGCGATGCGCCACGGCAGCTCGCGGTAGCTGCGGCGCCGCTGCCCGAAGATCAGGCAGTGGCTGGGGCAGTTCATCGGCTTCTGAGAGAGGTTCTCCAGCGCGGGGTGGGAGCAGGAGGGCTCCTGCTGCGCGATCTCGTCGAGCGTCTCCGCGGTCACCGGGAGATACATGTTCTCCCGGTAGTTCTGCAGGTGACCGCTGGTCTCGAACAGGCGCTTGTCGAAGATTTGCGGGGTGATGACCTCTTCGTAGCCGTAGCGCACGTACAGGCTGCGGATGTAGTCCACCAAGCGCCGGTACACGCTGGCGCCGCGCGGCAAGAAGAACGGCATCGCCGGCGCGTACTCGTGGAACCAGAATAGCTCGAGCTCCTTACCGAGCTTGCGGTGGTCGCGCCGCTTCGCCTCTTCTTGCTGCTCGAGGTAGCGGTCCAGCTCCTCTTGAGTGCGGAACGCGGTGCCGTAAATGCGCTGCAGCATCGGCCGCGTCTCGTCGCCGCGCCAGTATGCCCCCGCCACGCTGGTCAGCTTCACCACGCCCAAGTCGGCGGTGGACGGCACGTGCGGCCCGGAGCACAAGTCAAACCAGCTGCCTTCTTGCCGCCCAGGGCTCGCGTGGCGGTAGAGCGAGATCTCGGCGTCCGCCGCGAAGCCCTCGATCAGCTCCACCTTGTAGGTCTCGCCCATCGAGCGGAACAGCTCGATGGCGGCCTCCCGGCTCACCACCTCACGCACGAACGGCCGCTTGGCGTTCATGATCCGCCGCATCTCCTTCTCAATGCGCTGCAGATCTTTGTCGGTGAAGGGGCCGTCCGGCCGATCGAAATCGTAGTAAAAGCCGCTCTGGATCGCCGGCCCGATGGTGACCTGAGTGCCGGGGAACAGGCGCTGCACGGCGTCCGCCATCACGTGCGCCGTGGAGTGACGGATCACCTCCAGCGCCTCCGGGCTGTCACGACGAATGACGCTGAGCTCACTGGGCTCGGCGCTGATCGGCGTGTGCAGATCGACGATGCGATCGCCGATTTTTACCGCGATGACGTCTGCGTCCAGAGGCTCGAGAGTGCCAGTGCCGAGGAGCTCACGCGCGGTCTGACGCGCGGGCTCGGTCATAGTCCCCGACGCCCCAACGCCCCCGACGAGGGGAGCCCCGCGCTCGCAGAGGACTGGGCATGCCGCGACGATGGACAGCCGGGCTGATGCGATGCTCTACTCCGCTGCGCCTCACCCTGCGTTGGGTGGGCCGCTTGCGCAGTAGGCGCGGGCAGGATTGAACTGCCGACCCCTACAGTGTCAATGTAGTGCTCTACCACTGAGCTACGCGCCTGAATAACGAACGGTGAGGGTGAAGGTCCATCGCTTCGGGCGCGAGCTGGCGCCTCGATCCCAGACCCACCAAGCGGCTGACCGCGCAGGTCGGGGCGCGATAAATGTCACCCGTGTGGTGGGGTGTCAAGCTGGATTGCTCAAGGTTCACGCGGGGCTCGGGGCCGGGTCGGTTCCTTGCGCGGTGTAGTTTTTGGGGGTTTGGCGAGGTGGCGCGCTGACGTTCAGGCAAACCCCCCCTCCCTACTGACCAGGTGTCACGGAGTGCAGTGGGCGCTGCCCACCGGCTTCCATCTCGAGCCCGCCGAGCTCCAGTAGGTGGTGACCTGCGTGGTGGCGTGCGGTGGCAGAGCGTCCGAAGAACCGCCAGCGAGCGCGCCGGGCAGCCGCTTGCGTGCCCTGGGAATCCTCGGTATAGGCCCCACCCCTTTTAAGGAGCTCACGTGAATTTGCTGGCGTTCGCATCTCAAGCCCAAGGTACTCCACCGGCCCGTCCTGCGGCCCCTGGAGCGCCGGCTCCCGCTGCGCCCGCCGCGCCTGCCGCCGCTGGCACTGAGGCCGCGCCGCCCCAAGGCCCCCCGCCGGAGCCCCCGGGCCTGTTCTCGATGGCGCCGATGCTGCTGCTCATGGTGGCGCTGTTCGGCTTCATGTGGTGGACGAACCGCAGCCAAGAGAAGAAGAAGCAGGCGATGCTCTCGGAGCTCAAGAAGGGGGACCGCGTCATCACCCAGAGCGGGCTGATGGGGAAGCTGATCGAGCGGACGGACCGCTTCGCCACGGTGGAGGTCGCTCCGGGCGTGAAGGTCAAGATGTTGGCCTCGGCGCTGGCGGGGAAAGATCACACGGACAGCCAAGGCGACAGCAAGGACGCGAAGGACGCCAAGGAAGCGAAGTCGGGGAAGGACGCCAACTAGGCGCCCGGAGGCTGTTCAGGCAGCCTGACGACGCGCCAGGTGCGATTCGCCAAGCGGCAGCCGCTTCGTGAAGGTTCGGTAGTAAGGAGCCGAGAGTGGTTAACACGGTCTTGCAGTATGTGTTCGGGGGCGCGGCCCTGGCGCTCGGTGCGCTGGGGTACTTCCGCCCCACGCACCGCACGTCCCAGTGGGCAGGTGCCCTGGCGGCCGCCGGGGCTGGAGGCGCCGCTTATTACGACGCGTTCTGGCCCATGGTGCTGCTCGGTTTGACCGCGCTCTGGTGCCTGTTTTTAGGGGTGAACTGGGTGACCCCGGGCTGGCGCGGGCGCTTCGGCTTGGTGGCTGGCGTGACCTTGGTCGCCCTCTTGGTGCTGCTCCCCAGCATGGAGAGCATGTCCGGCGGCGTCGTGAAGTGCCCGACCTACATCAAGGAGCGGATGGGGTTCCGCTTGGTGGCGGGGCTCGATCTGCGGGGTGGGCTCCGGCTCGTCTACACGGTGGAGGTGGCGGAGGCCATCCGCGACAAGCGCGACGCCTACTTCGAGGACATGGAGACGGAGCTCGCGCGCGCCTTCGAGCTGCACTCGGGGGAAGATCGCCCGACTGACGAGGTGTACAACAAGCTCCGCGAGAAGGTGACCATCACCGCGCCGCGCGACGAGTCGAACCGCATCGACATCGAGTTCAAGAACCCGGCGGACGAGGCGAAGTTTGACAAGCGCTTCCAAGACCGTTTCCGTGGGGAGCTAGACTTCGCGCACGAGGTGGGCAGCGGCAAGGTGCGCTACTTCATCCGGGAGGCGGCGGAGTCCGACATCCGCGAGCGCGCCACCCTGCAGGCCAAGGAGATCATCCTGCGCCGCGTGGATGAGCTCGGCCTGCGTGAGGCCTCGGTGTCCACGCGCGGCGAGGACGTCATCGTGGAGGTGCCGGGCGAGGACGAGGCCAGCTTCCAGCAGATCCGCGACATCATCAGCCAGACGGCGCGCCTCGAGTTCAAGCTGAACGACGACGAGAACAAGTTCTTCGAGCAGCTCTCGAAGGACCTTCAGGGGACCTCACTACCGTCCGGCATCAGCTTCCAGAGCGAGTCGGTGAGCCTGGGGCAGGACGCGGACGAGGAGCCCATCGTCGGGGTGTTCCACTTCGCGGTCATCACCAACCAGGACGGTGAGAGCTCGGAGGCCTCGCTGAAGCGCTTCCGTGAGTGGACCGAGACGCTGAACGTGCCGCCGGGGCGCGAAATCGGCTTCGAGAAGCTCACCACGATGGACGCCTCCACGCGCAAGGAGACAGACCAAGGCTGGCGCACCTACGTGCTCAAGTCGCGCGCGGAGATCACCGGCGACATGATCCGCGACGCCCAGGCGCAGCCTCAGAGCCAGCAGGGCTCACTGGGCGGCTGGCTCGTGGCCCTGACCTTCACCGAGCGCGGCGGCTCTATCTTCGAGCGCATCACGGGGGACAACGTCAAGCGGCGCTTCTCCATCATCTTGGATGACAAGGTGGAGAGCTCGCCGGTGATCCAGGGGCGGATCCCCGGTGGGCACGCCACCATCACGATGGGCTCAGGGGACGCTCAGGTGCAGCTCCAGCGCTCGCGCAACTTGGAGATGGTGCTGCGCTCCGGCGCGCTGCCCGCGCCTATTTCGCTCTCGAACGAGCAGCACATCGGGCCCTCCTTGGGGCGCGACTCGATCAAGCTGGCGCTCGAGGGCGCGCTCGGTGGCTCGGTCCTCGTGATCGCGTTCATGATGCTCTACTACCGCGGCGGCGGGCTCATCGCGAACCTGGGCGTCGCGGTGAACCTGCTCCTCCAGCTGGCGGTGCTCGCCTCCTTCGGGGCCTCCATGACCTTGCCGGGCATCGCGGGGCTCGCGCTCACGGTGGGCATGAGCACCGACTCGAACGTGCTCATCAATGAACGCATACGCGAGGAGCAGCTGGAGGGGAGGAGCCCGCGCGCGGCGGTGGAGCTCGGCTTCAACCGGGCGCTCTCCGCGATCATCGACGGGCACATCACCACGCTGATCGCCGCGGTGATCCTCGCGCAGTACGGCACCGGGCCCATCAAGGGTTTTGCCATCACCCTCATCGTGGGCACCATCACCAGCATCTTCAGCGGTGTGGTGGTCTCCCGCGTCCTCTTCGACCTCTGGGTCCACGGCAAGGGCCGTGACGCCAAACTGAACGTGGGCTGAGCGATGCAGCTGTTTCCAGTTGGAAAAGTTTATGACTTCATGGGCAAGCGGCGGATCTTCGTCCCGCTGACCTTGCTCGCCGTCGTCGCCTCCATCGTCAGCTTCTTCTACCCGGGGCCCAGCTTCGGGACGGACTTCCGTGGTGGCACCGAGGTGGAGGTCGCGTTCAAGGGGCCGGTGGAGGCAGGGCAGCTCCGAGACTTGATCGAGGGCTCGGGCTTCTCCACGCCGGACGTCATCCGGGTGGAAGATGGCGGCTCCGGGTACCGCTACATGCTGCGGGTGCAGGAGGTGTCCTCCATCGACGCGGCCAAGCAGCAGGAGATCAACAGCGCGCTGTGCTTCGGTGAGGGGCTCCCTCAGGATCGCTGCCCGGCGGAGACCTCACCCAGTGAGGTGAAGTTCAGCCCCGGCGGGGACAAGCTGACGATTCGTTACCGGACGGATCCAGACCTCGCGCGGATCCGCCAGCAGCTCACGCCGGTGGAGGGGGTGTCGATCCGCGCCGGGGAGAACGCGATCGCGATCCAGAACGCGCGCGAGCACCGGGTGGACGTGCAGCTGCAGAGCAAGGGCGATCAGCTGATGGACGCGCTGCGCGAGGGGCTCGGCGCGGAGCTGGTGCCCGATCATCCGCTGCGCGTGGAGTGGATTGGCCCCAAGGCAGGCGCTCAGCTCCGCGACGCCGCCATCACCAGCGTGCTCATCTCGCTGGTGTTCATCATGGCCTACATCGCGCTCCGCTTCGACGTGCGGTTCGCCCCGGGCGCCACGGTGGCCTTGGTACACGACGCCCTGCTCACGATGGGCGTGCTCAACTTCATGGGCCGGGAGATCACGCTGACTACCGTGGCGGCGCTGCTCACCATCATCGGTTACTCGGTGAACGACACGGTGGTGGTGTTCGACCGTGTGCGCGAGAACTTGGTGCGCCTGCGCGGGGCGAGCTTCATCAAGCTGATCAACGTGAGCCTCAGCGAGATGCTGAGCCGCACCATCATCACCGGCGGCTCCACCATCCTCGCCTTGCTCGCGTTCTTCGTGCGCGGCACCGGCACCTTGAAGGAGTTCGCCTTCACCCTGGTGATTGGCATGGTGCTCGGCATCTACTCGACCATCTTCATCGCGCTGCCGTTCACCGAGTGGCTCGATAGGACGGTGTTCGCCCGCATCGGGAAGAACAAGAAGAAGAAGCGCGCGGCGCCGATTCGTAAGGCGGGCGAAGCGGTGGTTTGAGGTGGGCGGGCCCCTCGACGCCGCTGAGATGAGCGAGGTCGAGCGGCTCTCGCGAGCGCTCGGCAGCAGCCGAACGCTCGCTCAGGTGTTCGTCCGGCGCGGGCAGCTCGAGGCCGCGTCGGTCGAGCGCTTCCTCAGCCCCCAGCTCAGTCAGCTCACCTTACCGGATGCGATGGCCGATCGTGAGGTGCTCGCCGAGCGCCTCGCCCACGCGGCGCAGCACCAGCAGCGCGTGGTGGTGTTCGGTGACTACGACTGCGATGGCATCACGTCGGCAGCCATCTTGACGGATTTGCTACGGCGCCTGGGCGCGGTGGTGATCCCGCAGCTGGCGAGCCGCTTCAGCGGCGGCTACGGGGTCAGCCCGGAGGCGACCGATCGCATCCTGGCAGCCAAGCCAGCGGTGCTCGTCACCTGCGACTGCGGCTCGTCGGATCACAAGAGCCTCTCGCGGGTGAGGGACGCGGGGGTGGACGTCCTGGTGATCGATCATCACCTGGTGCCGCGCGAGCCGCTGCCGGCGATGGCCTTCCTCAACCCGCACCGGCCGGAGTGCGGCTTCCCTTACAAAGGGCTCGCCTCGTGTGGCCTCGTGCTGTCGTTGGGCGCTGCGCTGCGCAAGCGCCTCGACCCGAAGCTCGACCTGCGGCCTTACCTCGACCTGGTGGCGATCGGCACCATCGCCGACGTGGCGCCGCTCGATGGCGACAACCGCGCCTTGGTGCGCGCCGGCTTGAACGTGCTCGGCACGGCGGCGCGGCCAGGGGTGCGGGCGCTGCTCGAGTACGCGAAGATCGATCCGAGCGCGCCGGTTCGCGGGGAGGACGTCGCGTTCCGCATCGCGCCGCGCATCAACGCGCCGGGTCGCTTGGGCGCGCCGGACCCGGCCTTCGATCTGCTGCTCGCGCGGAACCTCGACACCGCGCGCTCCCTGGCGGCGCGGGTCGAGCAGCTGACGGACGAGCGCAAAGCGATCCAGCAGGAGATGGAAGAGCAGGCCATCCAGGTGATCGAGCGCGAGGGGTGGGCCGATCGCCCGGCGCTGGTCATCGCGGAGGATGGCTTCAACCACGGTATCGTGGGGGTCGTCGCGGGGCGGCTGGTCGATCGCTACCAGGTGCCGGTGGTGGTCATCGGCTTCGAGGGGGACGAAGGTCGTGGCTCGGTGCGCGGGCCCGCCGGCGCGCGATTGTTCGATGCACTGACGGAAGCCTCCGGTCCGCTCACGCGCTTCGGGGGCCATCAGGCGGCGGCGGGCGTCACCGTGCAGCGCTCCGCTGTGGCGGCGTTCCGCGAGGCGTTCGAGGCCGCGTGCGGCGCCGGCGCGGCGGCGCCTCGAGGCGAGGTTCAAACGGACCCCGCCGCGGTGGTCCCGCTGATCGCGGGGGATCGGCTGTACCAGGTGGTGACCGACTTGGAGCGGCTGGAGCCCTGCGGTGAGCGGAACCCAGCGCCCAGCCTCGAGATCACCGCGCGCCTCACCTCGGCGCGCGTGGTGGGCGACGGACACCTCAAGCTGGATCTCGACGTCGGCGGCCAGCGGCTCTCGGCCTTCGGGTTCGGGCAGGGGGAGCTCGCGGGCTCCCTCGGCAGCGAGGTGACGCTGGTGGGGAAATTGAAGCGCGACACCTACCACGGGGGTGAAGCGGTGGAGCTGCGGATTGGCTCGGTGCAGAGCGCGGCGGCACCTGTGGGGTGAGCGGGGTTGAGGGCTTGGGCAGCGTACCGTAGACCACGGGCGTGGAGACCTTGATCCGGTTCAGCGGCGTGAAGAAGAGCTTCGGTGAGAAGGTCATCTACAACGGGCTCGACCTCAGCATCCGGCGCGGCGAGGCCTTCACCATCCTCGGGGGCTCGGGGGTGGGGAAGAGCGTGATGCTCAAGATGCTGATCGGCCTGCTCCAGGCCGACGCGGGGAGCATCGTCTTCGACGGCGCCGAGATCACCCAGATGTCGGAGGCGGAGCTCTCCCAGGTGAGGCGCCGCATCGCCATGTTGTTCCAGAGCGGCGCGCTGTTCGACTCGCTCACCGTAGGCGAGAACGTGGCCTATGGTCTGGAAGAGCATTTCCGTGAGGAAATGTCCCGCGCGGAGATGGATGATCGCGTCGCCTGGGCGCTCGGCCTGGTGGGGCTGCCTGGCATCGAGGACATGCGCCCCTCGGATCTGTCGGGCGGCATGCGCAAGCGCGTGGGCCTGGCGCGCGCCATCGCAGTGCAGCCGGAGGTGCTGCTCTACGACGAGCCCACCACGGGGCTGGATCCGGTGAACACCGCGCGCGTGAACCACATGATCACCGGCCTCCAGGCGAAGCTGAAGATCACCAGCATCGTGGTGACCCACGACATGGGCAGCGCCTTCAGCATCAGCGACCGGCTGGCGATGGTGCACGGCGGCCGCATCATCGCCTGCGGCACGCCAGAGGAGTTCAAGGGCTCCGACGACGCGCGGGTGACGGACTTCATCGTGGGCCGCGCGCCCGTGCAAGAAGACGTGGAGACGCTGCTCCGCAGCGGGTGACGAGGTGGGGCCGTTGCTGAGGTGGTCACGTCAGTGGAGCTGACGTTCTAGCTGAGGGCGCGCCGAACATCAGTGAAGCTGACGTGATATCCTGAGGCTACGTGGCCGGCGCGGCGCTGAGCAGGCGCCACACCACGCGCCAGGAGCCGTCCGTCACCGGGTCTGGGTCGCTCTCACGGAACTCGTCTCCCGGCGCCGCGCTGGGCACCCACACGGCGCAGGGCACGTTGGGGAGGAAGCTCCAGGTGTCCACCGTGCCATCCAGGTGCGCCTTCAACGCGTGGCGGCTCAGGTCCCTCAGCGCGACCGCGTTGAGCACCGCCGCATAGACGATCGCCACGGGCCAGAAGAACCCGACGCTGAACAGCACGGAGGCGGCGAGGTAGCCCGAGAGGAGCAGCCCCACCAAGAAGCGGCCCTTGAACGGGGAGGTGAGGTAGCCCACGCCGATCGGCACCCACACGCCGCCGGTCAGGACACCGCCGATGATCGCCGCGCCCACCGTGAGCAGCCCTTGCAGGCGCAGGTCGCCGAGGCGCGCCGCCGGCAGGTAGCGAAGCCGCTGGACCCCCTCGATGTGAAACCTCGCGGAGGCGCTGCCAGTGCGCACCCGCACGAGCTTCGCCGCGGCGGCGGCCTGGATGATGCGCCGACTGGTGGCGGCGGGCGTGCCGGGGAAGAGGTAGAGCGCGCGCTCGCCGCCAGAGGCGCCCGCGAAGGTGAGCGCGCGATAAGTCAGTGTCTCTACCAAGCCGATGCGCTGAAGCTCGCTCAGCCCCACGTGGTGGCGCCGCACCCTGAGCAAGCCCTTCACCACGAAGCTGACGCCGTGCTCATCAATGATCAAGAACCCTGACCTAAACAGCCCCACGTTCGGCATGCGGTAGGCGTAGGCAGGCACCCGCTGGCTCAAGTCGCGATCCGGCAGCGCGCGCTTCAGCCACCGGGGCGGCGGCGGCTGGGTCTCTGAGCCCGTGTGCTTCTTCCACAGGGATATGAAAATGCGCAGTTGGATCAGGGTGAGCCGCGTCAACACCGGCGCCGTGAACAGCCCCACCGCCAGGTAGGCCACCCCGAGCGCCGCCATCAGCACGCTGTCCCCCAGCACCAGGCCTCCCAAGGTGGCGCCCCAGGCGAACAGGTCGTCGACGAATGAGTGCGCCACGCGCACCCCCGGCACCGGCACCAGCGTGAGCAAGAGCCGCGTGCCCGTCTTCCCCACGGTGGCGATCAGCCCCGCGAGCGCCCCGAGCGCGATGAACAGCGCGATCCACGCGGCCGGGCTCAGCACCGGCTCCTCCGCCTCACCTGTTCCTACGTTGAAACCAAACCCGCTGGCGAGCGCCACGAGCTGGCCCTCACCTGCGCCCTCCATTCCATGAGTGGTGCCCACGCCGATCAGCGCGGCCACGGCGATGGCGGCGAATGGGCGCCAGGTGGTGGACACCGGCGTGAGCCAGGCCTCGATCCACCCCACCTTGTCCGCCAGCGAGTCCGCGATGGACAGCACCAGGAACACCACGCCGAGGGTGAGCAGCAGCCCAGGTGAGCCCAGGCCGTGCAGGCCGCGGTGGAGTGTCGGCTCCATCAGCCAGGCGGGCACCGTGTCCGCTTGGGCCAGCAGCAAGATGACGGCGAGCGGGAGCCACGGGTTCTTGCCGGCGGCCGCGCTGGCCGAGAGGGCAGTGACCAGCGAGGAGACGGGGGGCACCTGCGCGAGGGTGCCACAGCGGCGCGAGGGGGGATATGTCCTCGAGGTGCGAGCACCCGCGCCGCGTCGCGGCGTGCAGCCATGCGGGGACTGGGGCGGGGGAAGCCGCGCGGATCGCTCGGGGACTGCAGCGCCGCTCGGTGGCTCGCGCTGGGACCAACCCCCAAAACCCGCGGCAGCGCGCGCGATTCACGTCGATGTGTGGTGGTCACCCTGGCTCGAGCCGTTGCTCGATCGGGTGACGGCGCGTGCACCGCGCGGGTCTGGGGTATAACTGGGGCGCGGGTCACCCCGGCGGCTTGGCAGCAAGACCGTAGGGCCTATAGAGCGCCTACCAGCGGGGGGCGCCAGGCGTTCGAGATGTCGAGAGAGGTCAAAGTTGGGCTGTTCGTCCTCACCGGGCTGATTTTGTCAGCCATCGTCGTGTTTTTGATCGGCGACGAGCGGGGGATGTTCAAGTCGAGCGACCCTTACACCGCGCACTTCACCGACGTGCAGGGGTTGAAGCGCGGCTCCCCGGTGCGGATGGGCGGGCTGGACATCGGGACGGTGCTCGAGGTCGGCTACCCGGAGGACCACACGGAGTCGCGCGCCTACGTGAAGATCACGCTGCACCGCGAGCAGGGCGCGCGGGTGCGGGAGGACAGCATCGCGACGATCGAGAACCGTGGCCTGCTCGGCGACAAGATGGTGGTCATCTCCCCTGGCGATCCGAAGCGCTCGGCGATCCCCTCGGGGGGCGAAATTCGCAGCAAAGATCCGGAAGATTTGGGCGAGCTGCTGAAGAAGGTCACGAACATCGGCGACAAGGCCGAGGGGGTGATGACCAACCTGGAGCGCACCACCGCGACGCTGGCGGAGCCGAAATTCCAGGAGGATTTGAAGGCGGGGGTCGGCTCGCTGTCGGGCATCCTGGAGAGCGTGGACAAGCGCGAGGGGTACATCGGCAAGCTGATGAGTGACCCGGCGGAGTCCGCCAAGATCTCGCGGACGCTGAGCAACCTGGAGCGGAGCACGGCCAACTTGGACCGCCTGCTGACGGGCATCAATCAGGTGGTTCACCGCGTGAATCACGGGCCCGGCTTGGCGCATGAGGTGGTTTACGGCGAGGGCTCGGCGCACACCGTGGCGAAGTTTGGTGACGCGGCGGGTGAGGTGGCGCTGCTCCTCAAGGGCGTGCGTGAGGGCAATGGCTTCGCGCACACCCTGCTCTACGGGGGTGAGGGGTCGCAAGGGGCGATGGCGAACCTCGACGCCATGAGCGCGGACTTGCGGAAAATCGTGGCGGACTTGCGCGCCGGTCGCGGCACCTTGGGTGCGCTCTTGGTGGACCCCTCGGTGTATGAGGACGTGAAGATGCTGCTCGGCAACGTGCAGCGGAACCAGTCGCTGCGCGCGCTGGTGCGCTACTCCATCCGTCAAGACGAGGTGAAGCCTTCCGTCACGGATCCTGACGGTCCCAAGGGTGCGCCCAAGAGCCCGCCAGCAGCCGGCTCGAAGGAGGCTGGCCCCGCGGAGCGGCTCTCTCCAGAGCCTCCGAAGGCCGATGCGCCTGCAGCGCGCGGGGGACAGCCCAGTGGGCCCGCGGTTCGGCCGCCGCGCGCCGAGCGCCGCTCGATCCCTTGAGCGTCGATTCCTGAGCAGAGCTCCATCCCCCGCGCCTCGAGGTTTCGTCGCTTGACGGGAGTTTTTTTGGGGGTTGGCTCACGCTGCGCGCGCCGCGCGTCGCTCGCAGGTTCCCCTGGGCGTCGCTCGATCCCCGAGCCGCGCGCGCTGTCCAGCGCGCTCTGAGCCTGCGCGTGTCGCGCTCGCCGGCTCTATCCTCTAGACTTCGGTCGTCCCATGAGAGTCCTTCAGCGCCTCGGCAAGACCCTGCTGATCCTCAGCATCTTCGCGGTCTCGTCCTTCTTTGCCCTGCGTTACGGCACCGGTGGCCTGTGGCGCGGCTTGGAGGCGGCGCACGCCGTCACCGCGCCGGGCAAGCCGAAGGTCCCCTATGACCTCGCGCAGCTGAGCGCCGTCAACGAGACGCTGAAGATCATCCGCGACAAGTACGTGGAGCCGAAGCGCATCAACCCGCGCCAGATGTTCGTCAGCGCGCTTGACGAAATCCAGAAGGAGGTGGCGCAGGTCATCGTCCTCCACGAGGAGAAGGCGCCCACCGTCAAGGTGCGGGTGGGGACCGACGAGCAGGAGTTCCGGGTGGACAACATCCAGGGCCCCTGGGACGTTTCCGCGCGGCTACGCGAGGTGTTCGTGTTCCTTCAGCAACACCTGAAGGACACCGAGGTGGACCTGCGCGACATCGAGTACGCCGCCTGCAACGGCATGCTGAGCACGTTGGATCCGCACAGCGTGTTCATGAGCCCGGAGGCGTACCGCGACATGAACGTCTCCACCTCGGGGCACTTCGGGGGCCTCGGCATCGTGATCAGCATCCGCGATCAGATGCTGACCGTGATGCGCCCGATGCCGGAGACACCCGCGGGGCGCGCCGGGCTGCGCCGCCTCGATCGCATCACCAAGATCAATAACGAGTCCACCCTCAACATGCCGCTCGATGACGCCGTGGCGCGCCTGCGCGGCAAGCCGGGCACCCAGGTGACCATCTGGGTGCACCGTGAGGGGAAGGAGGGTTGGGCAGGTTCCCGTCCTTTCGTGCTCACGCGCGAGGAGATCCGCATTCGCTCGGTGGAGGGCCGCCTGCTGTCGCCGGGCATCGGCTACGTGCGGCTGCGCCAGTTCCAGAGCAGCACCTCGCGCGAGCTGGAGGAGTCGCTCTCGCAGCTGCGCAGCAAGGAGCCGCTGCGCGGCCTGGTGCTCGACCTGCGGGGCAACCCCGGAGGCCTGCTCGATCAAGCGGCGAAGGTGGCCGATCAGTTCTTGGACAGCGGCGTGATCGTGGCCACCGTGGGCAACGCGGAGGGCCGCGAAGAGAAGCGCGCCACGCCGCGCGGCACCGAGCCGCCGTACCCTATTTTGGTGCTGACGAACCCCTCCTCGGCGAGCGCCAGCGAGATCGTCGCGGGCGCGCTGAAGAACCACGGGCGCGCGCTGATCGTGGGCCAGCGCACTTTTGGTAAGGGCACCGTGCAGCTGGTGTTCCCCAACGTGACGCGGGACGGCGCAGCGCTCAAGCTGACCATCGCGCAGTACCTGACGCCGGGGGACGTGTCGATTCAGGGCGTGGGGGTGACGCCGGACATCGAGCTCGACCCGATGACGGCGGACACGCTGGAGATGGATCTCTTCCGTTCGGAGCTGCCGTTCCGCGAGCGCGACCTGGACAAGAGCCTCAGCAACGAGGCGCGCCGCGACACCGAGCGGCCGGCGCTCAAGGTGCGCTACAACCTGCCGGAGTCCGAGCGCGCGGAGATGCGTGAGCGCGGCGCTGACCTCGACGATGAATTCCGCGAGGATTTCCCGATTCGGCTGGCGAAGCAGGTGGTGGCCAAGCTGCCAGTCGCCAAGCGGCCTGACCAATTGAGCGCCGTGCGCTCCTTGGTGGAGAGCATCGAGAAGAAGGAGGTCGAGTCGATCACGGCCGATCTGGCGCGCCTGGGCGTGGATTGGAGCTCGCCGCCGGCGGACGCCGCCGCCCCCGCGCAGTCGGACCTCGAGGTCTCGGTGCGCACCGATCAGAAGGACGACACCACGGTCGCGGGCGGCAAGATGAAGCTCGAGGTGCGGGTGAAGAACCACGGCGCGCACCCGCTCTATCAGCTCCGCGCCACCACCAAGAGCGACAGCGGCTACTACGACGAGAAGGAGCTGGTGTTCGGCAAGCTGGACGCAGGCCAGGAGCGCACCGTCTCCGTGCCGCTCGGCTGGTGTGACGTGGAGGGCCGAAAGGTCGGCTCCACCCGCGCGCTGCCACAAGACGCCAAGCGCGTCTGCACCCTCCCGAAGGACGCCGTCACGCGCCAAGACGTGGTGAAGGTGCGCTTCGAGGCGGCGGGCGACGTGGCGCCGAAGGAGGCCGAGTTCCGCCCCACGGTGAAGGCGCTGGAGCGCCCCGTGTTCGCCTACAGCTATCAGGTGGTGGACAACCGCCCTGGCAATGGCGATGGGCAGATCACCAAGGGGGAGGGGGTTAGCCTGTACCTCACCATCAAGAACGTCGGGCGAGGCCCGTCGCTGGAGACCCAAGCGAACATCCGTAACCTGACGGGGGACGGCATCTTGCTTCGGGCGGGTCGCTTCGACGTCTCCAACCTCAAGCCGGGGGACGAGCGTGAGGTGGTGTTCACGCTGGACGTGCTGGAGGAGCTGGCGGAGACCTTCGTGAAGGTCGAGCTCTCCATCATCGATCAGGACCTGCGGGTCGTCGCCAGCGAGAAGCTGACGCTGCCCGTGGCGCAGCAGGGCCTCTCGCTCGGCAACGCGGCGGGCTTCGCGAAGGCGAAGGACAGCGCCGCGGTGCGGGCGCAGCCAGTGGCCTCCGGGCTCGTGGTGGGTGAGCTGGCGGCTGGTAAGTCGACGGAACGACTCGGCAACTTCGGCGCCTTCACCAAGGTGTCGCTGGGGCAGGGGCGCTTCGGCTTCGTGGAGAGCGCGGCGCTGGAAGACGCGCAGGGCCCGGCGGCGGCCGGCGCCTTCAAGCCGAGCTTCGTGCGCTCCCCACCGCTGCTCGAGGTCAACGTGGCGAGCCTGGCCACGCGCGCAGACACGGTGCGGCTGGAAGGTCAGGCGACCGATCTCGATCGGGTGCTGGACACCTACATCTTCGTGGGCACCAGTAAGGTCTTCTACCAGTCGAACAAGAACGCGAGCGACCCACGCAAGATGCGCTTCGAGTACGACGTGAAGCTGCAGCCCGGCGTCAATGTGATCACGGTGGTGTCCCGCGAGAACGAGGACACCGCGACCCGGAAGACGCTGGTGGTGCGCCGCGACGGTCCGAACGGTGAGGCGCTGCCCACGCCCAAGCGCCGCCAGTTCGGCGCGGACTGGGAGTTCGGCGGCGACGAGTAGCCGCGGGCGCTGTGTGGCGCTGTCAGGTGTGCGCCGCGGGCGCCGTGAGAGTGGCGCTGTCAGGTGCTCGGCGGCGCTGTGTGAGTGGTGCTGTCAGGTGAGCTGACCGCGCGAGCGCTGGCTACCGTTTGCCACGCGGCCGAGCTAGCCTCGCCGCGCTCGCCAGGCACCTGCCGGCGCGCGCGGCATCGCCATGCGCCTCCACATCAACATCGATCACGTCTGCACGCTGCGTAACGCCCGCGGCGCGCGCTACCCCGACCCCGTCTTCGCGGCTCAGCAGTGTGAGCTCGCGGGCGCCGACGGCATCACCCTGCACCTCCGGGAAGATCGCCGTCACATCCGGGACGCCGACGCCGAGGCGCTGCGCGCCAGCATCACCACGGTGATGAACCTGGAGCTCGCGGCGACGGATGAGATGCTCGCCATGGCGCGTCGCCTGCGCCCCGACGTGATCACCTTGGTGCCGGAGCGCCGCGAGGAGCGCACCACGGAGGGAGGCCTCGACGTGGTGAAGACCGAGGCCGCCATCCTCCCCTTCGTGGAGCTGGGGCGTGAGCTGTCGATGTCAGTGAGCCTGTTCATTGCGCCAGAGCTCGCGCAGATCGAGGCCGCGGCGCGGCTCGGGGTAGCGCAGGTGGAGCTCCACACCGGGGAATACTGTGAGCGGCGCGGCGCCGCTCGAGCCGAGGAGCTCGAGCGCCTGCGGCGCGGCGCTGAAGCGGCGCACGCGCGCGGGCTGCAAGTGGCGGCGGGGCACGGCCTCACGCGGCACAACGTCGGACCGGTGGCGGCCATCGCGCAGGTGGAGGAGCTGAACATCGGCCACTCGGTGATCGCGGACGCGCTCTTCATGGGGCTTGGCCCCGCGGTGCACGCGCTGCGCGAGGCCATCGCACGAGGTAGGGAGGGGTGATCTCCGGGCTGGGCCTCGACGTGTGCGCGACGCCGCGCATGGAGCGCGCCTTGGCGCGCTTCGGGGCGCGGTTTTGGGAGCGCATCTTGACGCCTCGTGAGCGCGCTGAGCTCGCCTCGCGCGAGGGCTGCGCGGTGACGCTCGCGGGGCGCTTCGCCGCCAAGGAGGCGGCGAGCAAGGCGCTCGGCGCACCCAAGGACGTGTGGTGGCACGACGTGGAGGTGCTGCGCGGCGCGGGCGGCGCGCCCACGCTTCACTTCTCGGGGCCTGCGTTGCCTCACCTCGCCGCGCGCGGGGTGCGGCGCAGCCTGCTCTCCATCAGCCACGACGCGGGCGTCGCCGCCGCGGTGGTGGTGCTGGAGGCCGAGTGATCCCGGTGCTCACGGCGGACGAGGCGCGCGGCTTCGATCAGCGCGCGATCGAGGCCGGGGTGCCCTCCGTGGTGCTGATGGAGAACGCGGGGCGCGGCGCGGCGGACCTCATCGGCGCGGCGCTCACGCGGGGCGCGGCGCAGGTCTTGGTGCTGTGCGGCGGCGGCAACAACGGTGGAGATGGGTACGTGGTGGCGCGCCGGCTCCTCACGCTGGGGCATCAGCCGCGCGTGCTCTCCAGCGTGAGCCCGGACAGCCTCACGGGTGACGCGCGAGTGAACTACCTCGCCTTCTGCGCCGTGGGTGGTGAGGTATCCGAACTGTCGCTCGACCTCACGCCGGTGAAGAGCGCGCTCATGACCTCGGACGCGGTGGTGGACGCGCTGTTCGGGACCGGCCTCTGCCGTGAGCTGCCGGCGCTGGTGAGTGAGCTCATCACCATGTGCAATCAAGCGAGGCTGCAGCGCTTCGCGCTCGATGTCCCGAGCGGGCTGTGCGCCACCACCGGGCGCGCGTTTGGCGTGGTGTTCCAGGCCGATCTCGTCGTCACCTTCGGTCACTGGAAGCGCGGCCTCACGACGCCTCGAGGGAAGCGCGCGGCTCGTGAGGTGCGCTGTCTGGATATTGGGGTGCCCCAGGGCGCCTTCACGGCGCCCGCCGAGGCGGCGCTGGTGGAGCCGGCCGACGCGCGGCGCTGGCTCCCAGCGCGCGACGCCATGCTCCACAAAGGCAGCGCCGGACGGCTCTCGGTGATCGGCGGCAGCGCGGGGAAGTCGGGCGCGGCATGGCTCACCGCGCGCGGTGCGCTGCGCGCGGGCGCGGGGCTCGTCACCCTGTGCAACCACGCGGAGGCGCTGGCGCTCTTGGAGGGGCGCTTGGTGGAGGCGATGACGCGCGCGCTCGATCCGGTGCGCGCCGAGGACTCGCTGTTCGAAGCGCTCGAAGGCCAAGACGCGGTGGTGGTGGGGCCCGGCCTCGGGTTAGATTCCCGTGCGCAAAAGCTGGTGGCCGCGGCGCTGAAGTGGCCGGGCCCGAAGCTGTTCGACGCGGACGCGCTCACCGCCTTCGCGGAGCGCCCGGAGGAGCTGGCGGCGCACACCGGTGAGCTGGTGCTCACGCCGCACCCGCTGGAGCTGGCGCGCTTGCTCTCGCTCAGCGTGGAGGAGGTGGAGGCGGATCGCTTCGGCGCGGTGAAGCAAGCCGCCGAGCGCTGCCGCGCCACGGTGCTGCTCAAGGGGCCGTTCACCTTGGTGCACACCGCGGAGGGCGACCCGCCGTGCCGCATCAACCCCACGGGAGGCCCCGTGCTCGCCACCGGGGGCGCGGGGGACGTGCTGAGCGGCGTCATCGGCGCGCTGCTCGCGCAGCGACTCCCCCCGCACGACGCCGCGGCCCTGGGCGCCTACCTGCATGGCCTAGCCGGGGAGCTGTGGGCCAGCGCGCACGGGACCGACGCCGGGCTGCTCGCCTCCGAGCTGGCCGATGAGCTCCCGCGCGCCCGCGCCGCAGTGTTGTCGCGCGAGTAGGGGCGGGTTTCAAACCCGCCCACTCGCAGAGGAGTGAGGCCGTTCCCGCCCGCTCGCAGTGTGGGTGAGGGGACACGGCGCTGAGCGGGGAGACACGCGGCTCGATGAGGGGGCGACCGCAGCGCGCCCCAGCTCAGACAAATAGTCTAATCAAATCAACTAGTTACCCATGCGCTGCACTCGCCGCCCGCGTGGCACATGGCTTGTAATGGCGGGGGCATGTCTACGAACGCCGCCCACGAGGCCTTCAAGTCCCAGCTCGTCGAGCTCGCCCCCGCCCTCCTGCCGCGGGCGCTCCGCCTCACGCGCGACGCTGTGGAGGCGCAGGATCTGATCCAGGAGACGCTGCTCCGCGCGCTGCGGTTCGAGGCGAGCTACGCGCCGGGGACCCACCTCAAGGCGTGGCTCCACCAGGTGATGTTCAGCGTCTTCGTCACCCGCTGCCGCCGCCTCAAGCGCGAGCGCCGCGCCCTCGACTCGCTGCGCACCGATCCTTGCGCCTGGACGTGTCAGTCAGCATCCTTGCCGATGGCGCCGCTCACCCGCTCGCTGCTCGGCGCCCTGGATGAGCTCCCCAAGCAGTTCGCCGAGGCGGTGCGCCTCGTGGACCTCGAGGACCGGAGCTACAAGGAGGCCGCCGAGCTAGCGAAGGTCCCCGTGGGCACGGTGATGAGCCGGCTGTTCCGCGGCCGCCGCCTGCTCGCGAGCGCTATTTCCCGTGAAGAAAAAAGTGAGCCAGCGACGCTGGCTGCTTGAGGCACGGCCGCCGTCGAGCGCGCCACGAGAGTTCCTCGGGTGAGCTGTAGTGCGCCGTATTGCTGCGCTATGAAAAGTCTCCTTGGGTGAATTGCTATTTGGGGGGTTTGGCAGTGAGCCTCACGTCCGTGGCGCTGTGGGCCACCTCGTCCAGCACCTCCACGCTCCCGGAGCGAACCCGCGTGAGCGCGCCATCCTCTCGTTCGATGAGCAGCGCGCCGTCGGTGGCGATGCCGCGGCCGATCGCGACGCGCCCCTCCACCTGGATCCGCCGCCCGAGCAGGCCATCGTGCCGCCGCAGCTCGGGTAAGATAGAAGTCAGCCCAGCTAACGTGAGCTGGCTCACGCGCCGCTCGAGCTCCACCAGGAACCCGGCCAACGCGAGCTCTCGGCTCGGTGGAGCGCTCGTGAAGTGCGCCACGCTGGTGGCGCCGGACAACTCCGGTGGCAACGGAGCGCGCCGGAGGTTCAACCCAACCCCCACCACCGCCGACGCCAGCTCGGCGCCGCGGAGCTGACTCTCCACCAAGACACCCGCCACCTTGCGGCCCTCGATCCAAACGTCGTTGGGCCATTTGATCTGGACGACGGGCGGCGTCCTGGTGAGGGCGGGTTTGAAACCCGCCCCTACGGGATTCCACCGAAGTGCGTCTATGCCTGTACGCGTGAGGGGGTGAGTTCCAGGGTCTCCGGGCGGATCAGCCGACGATACGCCGGTGAGGGCAGGTTTGAAGCGCGCCCCTACGGGATTTCCGGGGTCTCCGGGCGGATCAGCCGGCGATACGCCGGTGGGTTTGAAACCCGCCCCTACGGGATGTGCGCCGTGAGCGGCGTCCGGACTGTGGATCCAGCGCTCGACGGCGTCGCGCAGCGCGAGGCCCACCGCTAAGGTAAGCTGACTGACGACCGAGGGGGCCAAGCGCGGGCGGAGCAGCACCGAACAGAGCAGGTCCTCCCCCGGGGCACCGTCCCAGCGCTTGCCTTGGCGGCCGCGTCCCTGCGTTTGCTGGTCGGCGATGAACACCGCGCCGTGTGGCGCGCCCGCCTTGGCGGCCTCCGCGGCGTCGTCGTTCGTGGAGCCGGTGAGGGCCAGGTGGGTGAGCGGCTCCCCAAGCTCGCCGTCCCTCGTTTCGCGCAGCGCGCGCTCGAACAAAGCTCGGTCGAAGCTCACGGGGACTCCTTGGAGGTGGCTCGGCGGCCTTCGTAGTGAGACTTCGCGGCGCCGCTGGCTCCGTGCCGCCGCGCTGGAGGCGCTGTCAGCTTCGCGTCGGGTGCCTCGGTGCGTGGAGGTGCGCTCGAGCTGGCCGCTTGAGGTGGCCAGCGCCGAGGTGCATCCTCAGCGCGATGTCGAGCCAGCGCATACCTCACCTCACGAGTCGCCTTCAAGGCTTCGGCACCACCATCTTCGCCGACATCACGCGGCTCGCGCTCGAGCACCAGGCGATCAACCTGGGCCAAGGCTTCCCCGACTTCGATGGCGCGAGCGGCATCAAGGAGGCCGCCAAGGCGGCGCTCGACGCGGGGCACAACCAGTACGCGCGGAGCCACGGCGTGCCGGCGCTGAACGCCGCGATCGCGGCGCATCAGCGGCAGGCTTACGGTCTCGACTACGATCCGGACAGTGAGGTGACGGTGTACTCCGGCGCGACGGAGGCGCTGGCCGTCGCGCTCCAGGCTTTGTGTGAGGTGGGCGACGAGGTGGTGCTGTTCGAGCCGGTCTACGACTCGTACCGCGCCGGGATCGCCATGGCCGGCGCCACCCCGCGCGTGGTGCCGCTGCTCCCACCGTCTGATCCGGGATCCGGAGATAAGGCAGCACCCCTGACGACAGCGCGCTTCACCTACGATCCGGAGGCGCTCGAGCGCGCCATCACCGCCAAGACGCGGCTCCTGCTCTTGAACACGCCGCACAACCCGACGGGTAAGGTGTTCACCCGCGTGGAGCTCGAGCACATCGCTCGGCTGTGCACGCAGCACGATCTCATCGCGGTGACGGACGAGGTGTACGAGCACCTGGTCTACGAAGGCAGCCACCTGTGCCTGGCGTCGTTGCCTGGGATGAAGGAGCGCACGGTGGTGATCTCGTCAGCTGGTAAGACGTTCTCCTTCACCGGCTGGAAGGTGGGCTGGAGCACGGCGCCAGCAGAGCTCACCCGCGCCCTGCGCGTCGCGCATCAGTTCATCACCTTCGCCACGGCGACGCCGCTCCAGCACGCGGTGGCGAGCGCGCTCGGCGCTGGGGAGGAGAGCTACCGTGAGCTCGCGACGAGGTACCGCGCGCTGCGCGATCGGCTGGGCGCCGGGCTCCGCGAGCTGGGCTTCTCGGTGCACGTGCCGGAGGGCGGCTACTTCATCTGCGCCGACATCCGGCCGCTGGGGCTCCGGAGCGGCCGCGCGCTGTGCCAGCGGCTACCGGAGGTGGCAGGTGTGGCCGCGATCCCGGCGTCGGCATTTTACCTGACGGATGGCGCCGGGGATGAGCTGGTGCGCTTCGCGTTCTGTAAGCGCGAGGCGACGCTCGATGAAGGCCTGGCGCGGCTCCAGAAGCACCTGAGCGCGATCCGCGCGCTAGGGGTGTGAGGCGCGGGCGGCCACGGGGGGCCGCCCCTACGGAGGCTGGTGGGTGCGGTGCCGTCTAGCCCCCCCCAAAAAAAATTCCCGTGGGTGAAGATGGATTTTCCGTGGGTGAAGACGGAGTCGCCCCTCACCCCTTCGCCTGACCAAGGAAGGATTTCCGTGGGTGAAGACGGAGTCGCTCCTCACGTCCCCTTCGCTGGGATGGCGCTGATGGCGCGTTCGGCGAGCGCGCAGATGGTGAGCGAGGGGTTCACCCCGGGGTTGGCGGAGATGGCGGCGCCGTCGATCACGTAGAGCCCGGGGTAACCGAACACCTGGTGCTGCGCGTCGATCACGCCGCTGCTCGCGTCTTCGCCCATCGGGCAACCACCCAAGATGTGCGCGGTGGAGGGGATGTCGAACAGCGTGTCGGGCAGCCCAGCGAACGGTACGCCGCCGACCATCGACGCCAGCGCGTGCGCCAGCTCGGTGGCTTCGGGGATGGTGGCGGTGGGCGGCTCGCCGTCCTCCAGCTCGGTGACGAGCCCAAGCTTCATCCCGGTGAGCGGTGAGCGGCCCAGGTTGAAGCGGAGCGTGCCCTCGGTGGTCTTCATGTAAAGGAGGATGATGGTGTGCTTCGCCCAGTCGCCCACCGTGAGCGCGCGGAGCACCTTCTTCGGGTGCTTGAGGAAGAGCCCCAAGGTGCGCGCGAGCCGCGCCGGCGCGGAGCGGCCGCCGTCGATGTGCGGCGTTTGCAGCAGGCGGAAGAAGCCGGAGCCTTCTCCGTAGCGCACCACCTCCAGGTGCGCGCTGTCGCTGATCTGGAAGATGGAGCCGATGGCGATCCCCTTGGAGAGATCGCGGCTTCGGTCAGGTACAGTGACGAACAGCAAGGACTCGGAGTTGGTGCGCACGCCGGTGCCGAGGCGCGCGGAGAGCTTCGGCAGGGCGCCTTCGTCTTGGCGCTGGCGGAGCAAGAGCTCATTGGTGCCCAGGGCGCCCGCGGAGACGATCACGCGGGCCGCGGTGTAGCTCAGCTGTTCGCGCCGCTTCTGTCCGCGCTGCTTGCGCTTCATTTCTACCCGGTAACCACCACCCGGCAGCGACACGATGCGCGTCGCCTCCGTCTCCGAGAGCAGGCGGAGCCCGCGCTTCTCCGCAAAGTACAGGTAGTTCTTGTCGAGGGAGTTCTTGGCGTCGTGACGGCAGCCCGTCATGCACGCGCCGCAGCGGATGCAGCCGGTGCGGTCGGGCCCCTCACCGTCAAAGTAAGGATCGCTCACTTTGACGCCCGGCTGACCAAAGTACACGGAGACGTGGGTGGGCTCGAAGCGGTCCCCCTGGCCGCGCGACTCGGCCAGCTGCTTCAGCAGCTTGTCCGGCGGCGTGGTGAAGGGCGTGGGGGTGGCGCCCAGCATGCGGAGCGCCGTCTGGTAGTGCGGCGCGAGCTCGCGCTCCCAGTCAGCCAAGCTGCCCCAAGTGGGGCTCTGGAAGAAGCTCGTCTTCGGGATGGGTAGCGTGTTCGCGTAGGTGAGGCTGCCGCCGCCCACCCCGGCGCCGGCCAGCACCGTCACGTGGCGAAACCAGCGGAGCTGAAAGAACCCCTCGCAGCCGAGCGCGGGCTCCCATAGCCAGCGCTTCACGTCCCAATTGCTCTCCGGGAAATCTTCCGCACGGAAACGCTTGCCCTGCTCGAGCATCAGCACGTCATAACCCTTCTCCACCAGGCGCAGCGCGGAGACGCTCCCCCCGAAGCCGGAGCCAATGATGATGAAGTCGTGATCGAAGCCCATGCCCGAGGTGTAGCAGCGGCGTGGGGTCGCAGGGCAGCCGTGGCCGCCGAGCGCACAAGATTTGGCCCGCCCCGAGGCGCTCGCGGGACAATTCGCGATGAGCTTCGGTCGGCAGCGCGCCCTCGGCGCCAAGCCGTCAGGATCCCTCAGGAAAGGACCCATCATGCAGGCTGTTCCACTCCCTCACCGCGTCTCCCCTAGCGATTGGCTGATCACGAGCGGCGCCCAGGTGGTGGGCCCAGTCCCCACCGGGCTCTTCCTCCGTGGGGTCGCGCATGGCAGGGTTCCTAACTATTGCCGCGCGAAGCAGCCCACTTGGCGCGGCTACCGTGCGCTCCGGGAGATCCGCGAGGTGCAGGGCCTCGAGCGCTACCAGCGCCTGATGGGCCCGGCGTGGCGCCCGGAGCCTGGTTTTCAGCTGCCGGATGCGCGTGAGGACGCGCGCCTGCGCGCCTCGGCGGAGCTCCTCTCCGCAGAGGATTTTGGGGAGACGCTGCTCGTGGCGCTGAGCTTCGTGGCGGAGCTCACAGGGTGTGAGTATGGCTTACTGCATCGTTTCCGTGAGCCCTACGTGGGGATGGTGACCTCCTACGTGCGCGGTGAGCGGCTGTGGCACCAGCTGGGCGAAGTGCTGAAGCCGAGCGACCCAGCGGTGGTCTCTGCGTGTCAGCGCCGGCCGGTGATCGGCAGCGCCTTCGTGGGCGCAACGCAGATCGCCGTGGCGCGGCGCTTGGGCGCGTTCCGCAGCGACGGGCGGCTCGGCGGCGTGGCGATGCTCCCAGTGTTCGGCGGGCGACGCTTGATCGGCATGGTGGAGCTCGGCCGCACCGGACGCGGCTTCCGCGCAGCAGACAAGGCAGCGCTCGAAGGCGTAGGCCAAGCGCTCAAGCAGCGCTTGGACGCCTTCGTTTAGCGCTCGGTGCTCCGGTGCACGAGTCTTGGCTTTGGCTGAGGGTGTACACGCCTCAGCCCCCACGGTGCGCCCTTTGATAGTTTGGAGACAGCGTTATCGTCGCCGGACGTGAAAGGTGAGGCGAAGCTCTCTTGCTATGTCGAGCTCGTCGGAAAGACCACGGCGTTGCCTGCCTACGCGCGGTGCGTGGCCAGTGCTCCCTGGCTGGCGCTATACTTCTGCCATGATCACCGAGTCCACTGTTCGCGAGCAGCTAGCCCGACACCGAGACGAGCTACCCGTCCCCGCGGCCGTTGTCGACTGGGTCGTCGAGGTGGGCCGTGACGCCACGGGCGATGACGCCGTCTGGGTGTGGGCGATCCTCCAGGATGACCTCTTCGATCAGGCTGTCCAGCGTCGTCTTGAATTGCGGGACCAGATCCGAGAGGTCGTCAGCCACGCCGCGGCACCTGCCGAGGTCCAAGTCTACATTCGCTTCCGCTCCGAATCCGAGCAGAGGGAGCTAGCGAACGAGGAGCTGGCTGGGTGAGCCTGCATGGAGACCTGCTGAGTCAGGCAGAGGACCTAGCGAAGCGCGAGCCCAACCGCCCGAAGCAGGCAAGCCTGCGTCGGTCCGTCTCGTCAGCCTACTATGCGGTTTTCCACCTGCTCATCGATGCGGCCTCCCGATTCGTGGTTCGCGGCGGTGACCGCGTGAGCCTGCGGCACGCTGTGGCGCGGACCTTTGACCACGGCGAGATGAAGTTTGCGGCGAATACCTTCAAGGGTGGAGCGCTGCCACACGCGCTCCAGGACGCCGTCAAGGGTCCGATCTCCACCGAGCTGAAGCGCCTCTCTGAAGGCTTCATCGAGCTGCAGCAGGCGCGGCACGAGGCTGACTACAATCTCAGCCGCACCTTCACCCGGGACGAAGCCCTCGATCTGTTGCGCACGGCAGCTCAAGCATTCGATGACTGGCAAGTCGTCGCGAACACGCAGGCTGGCGACGCCTTCCTGGTTGCCCTCCTGCTGCGCAGGAAGCTCGACCGCTGAGGTTTTCTGACGCAGTGGCAACCCCCGCAGCTTCGCGTCTCTCGTGCTAGAGGGCGGGCATGGCTGACGAGGTCATCGATGCGTTCACGGCGGAGGCGCTGTTCGCCGAGCTGTTCCTCCGTTGGTACAAGCCGCTCGAGCGCGAGATCCATGGCGGCGTGCTGCCTCCCGCGCGCGAGCCGCTTGCTGCGCGCCCTGCCTCCGAGCTGCCCGAGCACGCGCGTGGCGTCATCCTGCGTCAGCTCGAGCGGATGACGCAGGCGGCGCAGCAAGACCAAGCGCGTTTCCTGCCGGAAAATGGTCAGCTCGGCGCCCTGTGGCTCAGGACCTTCGAGCGCGCCTTCACCGTGGACGAGGCGCGGAACCTCGCCGTGATGGCTGACCCCGAAGATCGCAACAACGACTTCGTGGTGCTCTGCTGCGAGATCGCCGCGGCCTTCGGCCACTTGCTGAAGGAGGCGGACCCCACCCTGGAGTGGATCCCCGAGGCCCCCTATTGGGAGAGCTGGCTGTTCCGCCCAGCGGACAACATGAAGCTGCACCCCTTCGCCGCCACGCTGCGCTTCATGAGCACCAGCCGCGATGGGCTATTGTCAGATTGGCTGACGTAAGCCCTCAGTGCAAGAGGCGCCCACGCTGCGCTTCATGAGCACCAGCCGCGATGGGCTATTGTCAGATTGGCTGACGTGAGCCTTCGATATGGCGCTACTCTGGGTCGGTGATCTGCGCTGCATCCCACAGCTCGAAGTAGCGCTCACGCACCGAGGGGTCGAGCTCTTCACCGAGCGTGCGCGGTAAGCTCGCGTGCTTGATGAGCTCTTGCACGTCAGCGAGATCTTTCAAACGGTGGTTCGCGGTCATGCCCGAGGCGAGCTTGAGCTCGATGAGCGCGTGAGCTGGTAAGAGCGCGCCGCGCTCGCCGCGGATCGCGACGGCCTCTGGATCAGGGAATGACACCGCCTTGGGTTTGCCGTCGCCCGGGTACTCGCCTGTGAGCAGCACATCGATCATCACGTTGTGCTCGGTGTCGTGAAAGCCTTTACTGCCAGGGAACTTCTCGACATACCCTCTGCCGAGCCAGGCTGTTTTGAAGGACTCGAGCCCAGCGGGAGTCAAGAGCACGTCGACATTGGCGGTCATGCGCTGGTAGCCATATTCATTGAGCGCCATCGCCCCGCAAATGGCGTAGGGGATTGACATCTGTTCGAGGGTCTCGGTGAGCCTCAAAAGAGCCCTCTGAACATCGGCCGTCCCCATGAAGAACTCCTCCGCGCGAGCAACGCCAGCAAAAAACCGCGCCTCGCGCTCCGGCCGCAGCGTTCGCGCTTCGCGCTCGTGGAGACCACGCGACATCCTCCGAGGGTAGCATGGGACCTCGGGCGAGCCGGCTCGATTCCGTGTCGACCAGAGTATCCTGGCCTGAGTACGGTGGACTCAGCAGGTGGGCAGGGTGGGCGTTTTCTTCAGGGCGGGAGTATGGCGCAGGGGTGAGCTGGCGGTGGACCAAGCGAACCCCGGCGTGATCCCTGGGTAGCCTTGGCGGTGGCGCGCGTATCACGGGGCTCGTGCAGTCTGTGACGGTGCTTGGCGATGGTTGCGGGGCCTGGGCGAAGGCTGGGTGCGGCTCGGTGGCTGCGCCGAAACCCCACCAGGGGGCGTGCTAGTAGTTAGTGAAGCTGATTAGAATTCCCTTGTGAGAACGGAGGGAGCATGGCACGTGGGATAGTTCCGCGTGGTCCGTCTGGAGTGGCGCGGGAGCAGAGGCTTAGGAGCTTGGAGAGGTGGCATGAAGACGCAAAGTGAGCGGGTTTTGGGGTTTGCCAGGGTGGCGCCGCGCGCGGCGGGCGAAGGTGGTGGGCGTGGGGCATCGCGCGGCTCCGTGGCGTGTGCGCGCACCCAAGGCGGCTCCGGACCTCATGCTATTCGCCCGTTCAGCCTCCTGAGTGCCGCGTTGCTGTTGAGCCTGGGCGCGCTGAGTGCGGGGGGGTGTGGCAGCAAGGAGAACACCGTCAACGCCGGGTCGCCGATGTGTCAGGCGGGGGAGCTGCGCTGCAAGAGCACCGCTGTGGAGGTGTGTAAAGAAGACGGCAGCGGCTTCGAGCTCCAAGAGGTGTGCTCCGGTGACACTGCCTTCTGCGCGGGTGGCGCCTGCGTGGCCTGTGAGATGGGCTCGCAATACTGCAGCGGGAACATCTTGTATGGCCGCTGTCAGCACTCGAGCGAGACGGAGGTCGTCGTTCAGGACTGCTCCGTCGTGAATCAGGTGTGCAGCGATGGTCGCTGCCGCATCGCTAGCTGTGAACCAGCCAGCGTGACCTGCGAGGGGAACACCGTGGTCACTTGTTCGGTGGACGGACTGACCATTGCCAAACGGGAGCCCTGCGGAGCCAGCCAGCAGTGCTTTGACGGCAAGTGTGAGAAGTGGGTGTGCCGCCCTGGGAGCCACTGTAAGAACACGAGTCAAGTGGAGGTGTGCTCGGAGGATGGGCTCACCATGCTCGAGATGAGGAACTGCAGCGCGGCACAGGCTTGTGAAGAGGGAGAGTGCCGCGCGCGGATTTGTACGCCGGGCGAGACTTACTGTAAGGACGGAGCGCGCATCGTGTGCTCAGTGAGCGGGACTGCGGAGGAGGAGTGGCCATGCGGCGCCCGACGGAGCTGCGCGAACAACGACCAGTGCGAGGACTGGGCGTGTGAGCCGAACACCGACTTCTGTGACGAAGCGCAGCCGAGTCGCTGTGCCGCGGACGGGTTGAGCGCGACGGCGCTCGCAGCCTGCAGCGGCGACGCGTCTTGCCGTGCTGGCGCTTGCGAGTCGTGGGTATGCCCCGCGGGGGAAGACTATTGCCAGGGGAACCAGCCGAGTCGCTGTGCCGCCGATGGCCTAAGCTCCGCGCTGCTAGGGCCTGCGTGCAGCGGGAGCTTGCCCTACTGCGAGTTCGCAGCGTGTGAGGGCGTTCCGTTCGCCGACTATGATGGCTACGCGCGCTGGCCGCTGCCGGGCACGCCAGGGCACCCCTTCAGCTACACCTTGAACGCTGCGGAGACCGTGGTGGACAACGTGACGGGCCTCGAGTGGCAGCGGGCAGCTTTCCCCGGCGCGCAGACGTGGGATGCAGCCGAGGGATACTGTGCGTCACTCAGTTGGGGCGGCCGCAGCGACTGGCGCTTGCCGACGCGGATGGAGCTGTTCTCCCTTGTGGACTACGCCCGAAGCACTCCAGCAGTAGACACTACTGCATTCCCAGCCACGGCGAACAACCGGTTTTGGGCTGCCACGGGTCGAACCGGAGGTGCCGAGAGGTGGTACGTTGACTTCAGCATTGGGGTGGCGTACGTACAGTCAGGCAGTGCTACCAATCACGTGCGCTGTGTAGCTGCCGCCACCCCCCAGCAGTCTGTGCCCTCGAGCGGCCACTTCTTCGAGGTTACCGGGAACACCGTGCTCGACACTGCCACGGGTCTCGAGTGGCAGGGTGGTGCGTCGCCTAGTCAGCAGAATCAAATAAACTCCATCATGTACTGCACCCAGCTAACGCTGGACGGGAAGACGGACTGGCGCCTACCCACGGTAGCCGAGCTGAGCAGTCTGATGCCAGGGCGCAAGGCGGCCGCTCCGTACATTGATCTGACCATATTCCCAGGTACGCAGGCAAACTACTGGAGCGCCACTCCGGTCTCCGGTTCGTCCGACTATTGGTACGTAAACTTCGGCACTGGTTCCACCCACAGCCTCGGACCGTCCGTTCCGGGCTTGGCTCGTTGTGTTCGGTGAAGAGGGTTATATTGAAACGTAACAGCACGACTACCAGGGCACAGCCGCCGCCCCCCACCCCCTCACCCCGTCAGTCCCCGCGCAATACCCGCCAACACCTTGACCATCGGGCCAAACCGCAGCGCGGACTCGCTGGCGGCGTTGCCGTCGAGGCCGCGGCGGTAGACGCCTTGGAGGATGGCGGCGAGGCGGAACAGGCCGAAGGCGATGAAGGTGTCGAGCTCGGCGGGGGGCTCTCTTCCGGTGGCTTCGGCGTAGGCTAGGGTGAGCTCGCTTTGGCTGGGGATGCCGAGTGCCTCGATGTCGGCGCCTACATAGCCAGAGCCGGTGAAGCCGCCAGCGGGCAGGTGGTAGAGCATCAGGTGATAGCCGAGGTCCGCCAGTGGGTGACCCAGGGTGGCGAGCTCCCAGTCGAGCACGGCGCGCACTTCGCTCGCCTCTGGGTCGATGATCAGGTTTTCTAGGCGGAAATCGCCGTGCACGATGCGCGTCTCGTCGTGGCTCGGGACGTGGTCAGGGAGCCAGCGGATGAGGTGGTCCATGTCGGCTATCTCGCCCGTCTTGGAGGCCTGGTATTGGTCAGCCCAGCGCCGCACCTGGCGCGCCATGTAGCCGCCCTGTTTGCCGAAGTCGTGGAGACCCACTTCACTCGGATCGATCAGGTGCAGCGCCGCCAGGGTGCGCACCGCGGCGAGGCAGATGGCGCGCCGCTCGGGCGCTGTGACCTCGGGCATCAGCGGGCTGCGGAACAGGCGCCCTTCGACGTGATCCATCACGTAGAACGGCGTGCCGATGATGCTCGCGTCCTCACACAGCACCCGCACCCGTGGCACCGGCACGGCGCTGTCCTGCAGCGCCGAGAGCACGCGGTGCTCGCGCTCGATGGCGTGCGCCGACGGGAGCAGCTTCCCCGGCGGCTTCTTGCGCAGCACCAAGCGCTGGTCACCCAAGCGAACCAAGAAGGTGGGGTTCGACTGGCCCCCCTTGAACTGCTGCACCGTCAGGTCTCCGTCCTGACCGAGCGCTGCTGCCAAGTAGCGCCGGAGCGCGTCTTCATCGAAGCGGTGCGCCTCACGTACTGCGGAGAGCTCCGTCACGCCCAGGGAGTCGGTCATGGCGCTGAGCCTACCAAACGCGCCTCTCCGTGAGTCACCCAAGCGTCGCGCTCACCAGAACGATTCACCGCATCGCTTGCCGACGCTCGCTCGCAGCGCACTCCGGCGCGGTGCCGTCCAACCCACTAACCCCCCTACCCAAAACACACGGAGCGCTCAGCGCCTACCCAAGCTCGCCCAGCGCCTTCACCCGGCGCTCGGCTCGAGCAACCCCGCCAGCAGCTCATCCGCTTGAGCGTCCGTCAGGCCCAAGCCGGTCACCAGCCGTTCGTACAGCGCGCGCTCCTCCTCGGAGATCACGTTGTCCGCCACCGCGACCGCTGCCGCGAGCACCGCGACGATTTGCGCGCGGATGGGGTCCGCCTTCAGCGCCTGGATGCAATCCTCCAGGCAGCGCTCCTCGCCCAGCTCCGCCACGCGCTTGGAGGCGGCCTCGAGCATCGCCTCCATGTGCGCGGTGCGCACCCGGCCCTTGCTGAGCACGTCGAGCGCGCCGCGCAGCACCATGCGCTCCACGTTCAGCACCCGATGGTCAGCCGCCATCATCAAGTACATGGCCTCCGCCAGGCGGCCGTACTCGGTGACCACCTCGAGCGCCTCCACCAAGTTCAGGTCGGCGCTGGGCCAGTTGAGGGAGGGGCGATCGCCGCGGCGCTGCAGATCGTCGCGGAGCGCCTCGAGGCGTTGTCGGTGAAGCGCCAGCACGTAGCTTTTCTAGCTTCATCCGAGCGGGAAGCCAAGCGCACGCGAGCGCGCGCAGACTGACAAGGACCTCACAACGTACTCTGTGTCCCGAGCGCGACGTCGCTGGTAGGGGCGGGTTTCAAACCCGCCCGCCAAGAGCAGCCTCAGGGAGCGCGCTGGATGTCGAGCGAGATGTCCGCCGCGGGCGCGGAGTGGGTGAGCGCGCCGACGCTGATGGCGTCCACCCCGGCGCGGGCCAGCTCCGGGATGCGCGCGAGGGTGACGCCGCCCGAGACCTCGATGAAGGCGCGGCCACGCGCGCGCCGCACGGCCTTGCGGAGCGCGTCGGGCGCGAAGTTGTCCAGCATGATGATGTCGGCGCCCGCCGCGAGCGCCTCATCCACCCCCGCGAGCGTCTCCACCTCCACCTCGATCTTGGTGGTGTGAGGCGCGTAGCGCCGGGCGCGCTCGATGGCCGTGGTGATGCCGCCCGCCGCCTCGATGTGGTTGTCCTTGATCAGCACCGCCGAGCTCAAGGTGTCGCGGTGGTTGTGCCCGCCGCCGATACGCACCGCGTAGCGCTCGAGCGCGCGGAGCCCCGGCGTGGTCTTACGGGTGTCGGTGACGCGGGTTTTTCCACGTGGAGGAAGCGCGTCCACGTAGCGCCGCGTGAGGCTCGCGACGCCGGTCATCCGCTGCACGAAGTTGAGCGCGGTGCGCTCCGCCATCAAGATCCCCCGCGCGTCCCCCGCGACCTCCCAGAGCGGCGCCCCGGGGCCCACCCGAGCGCCCTCCGCGGCGTGCACCACGAACCGCGTGGGCTGAGTCAAGCGGCGGAAGCTGCGCTCGAACACCGGCCCACCGCAGACGATCAGCTCACTCTTGGCGACCGCGGTGGCCACCGCTTGGGTGCCGGGGCTGACGGTCGCCTCCGTGGTCAGGTCACCTCCCGAAAGGTCCTCGCGCAGCGCCCGATCGATGAGCTCGTCGAGCACGGGCCAGGCCGGGAGCGAGGCGATCAAGTCAGTATAACGTTCCATTTGAACATCTCCTTGCGAGTAGCCCCACCCCCGACTAGGGGAGGAGCGAGGCGATCGAGTCAGTTGAGCGTACTGATCAGCGCCTCGTCGCGAGAGGCTAACTGGGCTCGGTCGGGTCGGCGCGCGTGCTTTCTCTGAGGCATCGGGTTTTGGGGGTTCGCGTCAGCCGAGCGCGAAGCCGCGCGCCAGAGTGGCGGTGAGGAGGTTACACGCTGCGTGGAACAACACCCCCGCCCCGATACCGCCGGTCTTCGCTCGTAGCCAGCCGAACACGAGCGCTGGGAAGAACACCGCGAGCCGATTCGGGTGCGGCTCGGTCAGCAGGTGTCCTACGGCGAACAAGCCGCTCGCGAGCACCACGCCGAGCCCCAGCCTCGCTCCGAGGACCTTGAAGCGCGGTGGGAAGCGCCGATCGAGCTCCGTCTGGAGGTACCCCCGGAAGAAGGCCTCTTCAGGCAACGCGATCACCAGGACCTGCCCCAGCACCTCATCGAGCAAGTCAGGCGGCGCGACGAAGCGAAAGCCTGAAGGAGGCTGCCACCACTTCAGCCAAGCGAAGACGAACGGCGGGAACACCACGAGGCCAAGCGCGAGCGCCCAGCCCGCGGCGCGCAGCGTGTCCTTCGCCAAGCGCGTGGCGCTGAGGGGTGTGCGCAGGAGCAAGCCACCCAGGCTCAGCCCATGCGCTTGGACTTCGGCATCGGAGCGGCCTCGCACGGCGAGCCAGTACGTCGCCAGGAGGAAGCTGAAGCCGACGCCGGTCGCGGCGTAGTCCGCTGGCAGCCCGTAGGAGAGCGCGGTGACCACGGCGCTCACCGCGAGGGTGACGAGCACCGGACGGCGCCACGAAGGCTCGCTCGAGGTGGGGTCGCAGGCGGGCACGGTCGACGCGCTGCACGCTAGCCCATCGTCGGGCCGGCTGAGAGGCCTGTGTGGTGACAGCAGCGGCGGAGAATTCCATCAGGGGTGCTGCCACTCGCGCGACTCACGGCATCCTCTCCCCGCTGTGCTCGGGTTGAGATAAGGTCGCGCGGCGCGACACGAGGCTCGTGTCCCCCGCACCATGGAACGTTAGAGGACCCATGCTCGACAGTCACCTCGAACCCCAAGCGCCGGTTCACGCCCCACCCCCCCCCGCTCGCGATCCGGCGTTCGCCGCCAAATGGCCGCCTGACGATGACGACGCGGTGATCGGTGGGCCGCCTGGCGGCTATGGCGGCGGCAGCGACGATGGGAACTTCAAGAAGGGTCGCTTCAAGCCGCTCGCGATCGTCGTGGGGCTCCTGGTCGCGGGAGGCCTCGCCGCTGCGGTGATGTTCGGCATGAGCCAGGACGCCGAGAAGCTCACCGTCGATCAGGCCGAGGAGCACAAGCGCGCCATCTTCGTCTTGCCAGAGTCCGAGCAGCTGCCGCACTGGCGCAACTGGGCCACGGGGGATCGCAGTGATTACCTGCGGCAAGAGGCGATCAAGCAGCTCGCCTACCTGAAGGACCCGGAGGGCATCGATCTCGCCATCGCCGCGTTGAAAGATCCTGCGCCGCCGATCCAGGCGCAGGCAGCGGCGGCCATCGCCTGGTACGGATCGCCCGCGGCGGACAAGGCCAAGCCAGCGCTGCTGGAGGCGCTGAAGAAGGCGGGGCTGGGCTCCAAGCCGCAGATCGCTTGGGCGCTGGTGGAGCTGGGCGAGGCCACCGCGTTCAATGACATCCTGTCGCTGTATCGGGGCGGGCACCTGTCCAACGTGCACCGCCTGGACGGCGCCATGGCGTTCAACCCCGAGAAGCTGGTGAAGCTCGTCAGCTTGGATGACCTGGCCAAGCTCCACAAGGATGAGTCGGGCTCCGTGCGGCAGCTGGTGGCGACGGTGCTGAGCCGCAACGCCGACGCAAAGTACACGGATGTGCTGCTCGCGCTGCTCGCCGATCCGGACAAGGAGATCAGCCGTCAAGCGGCGCCGGGGCTCGGGAAGATTGGTGATGAACGCGCGCGCAAGCCGCTGGTCGACGCGATCCGTGGCGCCGACAAAGACAGCCGCAAGGAGTACCTGGCGGCGCTGCGCGACGGCATCGGCACGGCCGGCTTGGTGTTGGCGCTGAGCACGATCGAAGAGGGAGACACGCCGGAGTCGGCCTGGCACCAGACGAAGGTCATCTTCGACATGATCCGCAAGCTCGCCGATCCACGCGGCGGTGACGCGCTGCTCGGCTACATCGGCACCAAGCCGCACTTCCATTGGCAGACGGAGGCGGCGCTCGCGATGGCGGAGGTCGGCGACCCGCGCGGTGTGCCGACGCTCGCCTCGCGCCTCAGGATGACGCCGGAGCGGCTCTACTCGGACAAGAACGACTACGAGATGATGCTCAAGCGCGACGACAAGGGGCGCATCGCCGCCGCGCGCATGATAGCGGACCTGGGGGTGCTCCATCCGGACAAGCACGCTGACCTTCGCACTCAGGCGGAGGACGCGCTGGTGTTCTGGATGCACGATCTGCCGAGCCCGCACGCCAACGCGCTGCGCGCGCTGGCGAACATGAAGTCAGAGAAGGACCTTGCCCAGCTCCGCGATTGGGCCTTCCCGAAGGAGGCGTTGCCGCTCGAGGGGCAGCAGCCGCCGCTGCCGAAGGCCTGGGAGATCGCGCAGAGCGCCCTACGCTACATTGGCGTGTACAAGAAGGAGCAGGACTTCACCAACCTGACCAAGCAGCTCACGCGGCGCGAGCGCGATCTGGACGTGACGATGGACGGCCTGATGGGCGGCGGCGTGGCGATGCTCGGGATGTCGCTGCGCGCGATCGGCTACGGCGCTTCGGATGGCTTGTCCGAGTGGGGCGACAACCGCGCCTTCAAGCCGCTGCTCGAGTACATCGAAGATCCGAAGAACAACGAGCAGAGCCGCACCCGCGCCTGCGCTGCCCTGGCTTGGGTGGCGAAGGACGCGGACATGGTGGAGGTGGCGAAGAAGATCGGCGAATACTCCAAGACGGACGCCGCGGATCAGTATCGCCGCGGTTGCCTGCTGGAGACGCTGGTGCAGCGTCCGGTGCAGGGCACCAGCGCCGCGCTGGTGGAGCTCGTCACGCCTGAGGCCTCGATGAAGGCGCGCACTCAGGCGGCGCGCGCCATCGGCATGGCGGGCTTCGATCAGGCGGTGGAGGACAAGCTGTTCAAGCTGATGGAGTCCGAGCCGCTGCGCGTGGACGCGGCGCTGGCGCTGATCCTCGGTGGCTCGGAGTCCACCGCCAAGCGCGCGGTGGCGATGTTCGCCGACAAGGACAAGAGCGAGGTCGAGTCGCTCTCGCTGCTTTGGTACGACACCTTCGGTTACTGGAGCCACGAGGACTTGTCCTCCGGGCGCATCTTCCGCTGGGTGGACAACGCGAACGCCATCGCTGAGGTGCCGATCCGGCAGACGCCGCAAGAGTGGGCCAAGGTGATGCTCACGCGGCAGCTGGAGAACCTCAGCATCGACAACGGGCCGCACTCGTTCACCCGCGTGGTGATGCGCTCACGGCTGATGCAGATGGCGAAGGGCGATGACGCTGCCAAGCGTGAAGGGGCCATCCGCACCCTGCGCTTCATGGGTGAGCAGGGCGTGCTCCTCGCGCTGCGCGACGAGCAGGGCCCCACCGGCGAGTTGGCGCGCGCGGCGTACCACGAGCTGATGCACCCGAAGGTGGTCACCGGCGTCGCGGTGCCGGAAGACAAGCCACGCACGGACTGAGCCGCGGCCGAGCAGCAGATGAAGGTTAGGGCGCTAGCCTGTCTATCGCGCGATCTGAGCCGGGTAGCGCTCGCGCTGGGGCTATGCCTCCCGCTGCTCGGCTGTGAGCGCAGCGAGCCACGGCCACCCCCGGCGGAGCTCGAGCTTCAACAGGTCACCTTACCACCTGGGGTGGTGCTCGAGCGGGTGTGCACCCCGGGGGGCCCGGAGCTTTGCTTCAACGCCATCGACGACAACTGCAATGGGCTGATCGACGAGGGCTGCGGCTTGGCGGCGGGCCTGGTGCAGTTCGTGATCGCGTGGGCAGAGCCGACGGTGGACGTCGACCTCGAGGTGACGGAGCCGAGCGGTGAGCTGGTGGCCATCGGCAAGGCGAGCGCCAACGGCTTCGAGAAGGAGCGCGACTGCCCCGGGCAGACGCGGTCGTGCGGCGGGCAGAACGTGGAGAACGTGTACCTGACGAGCGGGGCGGCGCCGCGCGGTCGCTACCAAGTGACGATCCGCCTCGAGCGCCTGGGTGAGCGTGAGCCGCCCATCGGGGTGACCTTCAGCGCGCGCGTGGGGCCGAAGACTTACGCCACGCGGATCCAGCTGAGCGCGGAGGGCGAGGCGCGCGAGCTGGTGTTCGACCTGTAGGTACCAGGGCAGGTTGGTTTGGTTGGGGTTGGACGGCACCGCGTTCGAGCGGAGCCTGGACCTCACGCTGGGTTGCCCTTCGGTGCTCAGGTAGACAGTCGTTGCGGTTCTTGACCGCGCCACCCAGAATCGCGCCATGAGTGCCCTCACCCGCGCCATGGCGGCGCTCCAGCAAGGCAACCCACTCGCCGGGGAGCGCATCATCACCTCCGCCGTGGACGTGGCGGTGCGCACGTACGGGGTGAGCAGCGCTCAGGCCGCCGCGGCGCACTTCGAGGCCTCGCAGTTTTTCCACGCGGCAGGGCAGGCGGAGCGCGTCATCGAAGCGCTGCGCGCCGCCACCGAGATCGCGCCGGAGGACGCCGCGGGCTGGGGCGCGCGCGCGAACTACCTGTTTCACCTGGGCGCCGCGCTGGATCGCGAGCGGCGCCTCGACGAGGCCGAGGCCGTGCTGCGCGCGCTGTCGCTCGAGCTCAGTCAGGCGTTCGGACCACTGCACGTCAGCACCGCCACCGCGCAGACGGCGCTCGGCGGCGTGCTGTTCGAGCAGGGGGAGATCGACGAGGCGCTCGAGGTGGTCAACGAGGCTGTCGCGACGCTGCAGGTCCAGGGCGATCCGGGGCTGGCGTCGGCGCTCGCGCTGCGAGCCTTCGTGATCAAGGCGGTGAGCCCGGTGGAGCCCGCGTTGCCGGAGGAGCTCGAGCTGAGCGAGAGCACGATGACGACGCTGATCGAGGCGGCGCTCGAGCGGGTGCCCCAAGCGGCGCCGCCGCTCGCGCTGCTCACGTTGACGGACTTGGCTTCCTGCGCGGCGGAGGCTTTGGGCGCGGATCACGCGGCGCGTCGCGCGCTGCTCGCGCAGTGTGTGCGCACCGCGGCGGAGGCGGGCGACGCGGAGGCGCAAGAGGCGGCGCTCCGCACCCTGGATGCGCTCGCCGCGAAGGCAGGTCAGCTGCTGGCGCAGTCGGACGTGGCGCTGGCGCTCGCCGAGCTGTTGACCCTGCAGGGTGATGACGCGCGCGGGGAGGCGGAGTACCAGCGGGCGGCGCGCCTCGCGGAGAAGGACCCGAAGGCGTTCGCGGTGGCGCTGGCGCGTCACGGGCAGCACCTCGCGGCGCGCGGCGATGAGCCAGCGCGCGCAGCGGAGTTGATGGAGCGCGCCACGGAGGCGGCGCGCGACTCGAAGGATCGCGAGCTGATCGGTAGTTGCCTGACGGCTCACGGGGTGGTGTTGCACCACCAAGGCGCGCACGGCGAGGCGGAGCTCAAGCTCACCGCCGCGCTCGATCTACTCCCATTGGGTCACCCCGAGGCAGACGTCGCGAGCGCGCACTTGGACGCGCTGGAGGCCGGCACCGCCTGCACCTGCTTCGGCGATCCGGCGCTCATCGAGCGCGCGACGAAGGCCCTGCAGCGTGAGCTGCCAGCGGGCTTGGTGGAGCGCGTGGCGCTGGGGCAGGGCGGGCTCCAGCTGCAGCTCAGCCGCGCGCCCAGCGAAGCAGAGCAGGCGCAGATTTCGTCAGTGCTCTCGGAGGTGATGGCGGACAAGTAGTAGGTTGTTCTGACTAACCGAGCCGTTCGTCCAACCCCCAAAACCCGAAGCGCCCGTATCGCGTGGAGCACCTAGCGCGACCCACGGTTGCCGTAGGCTGTGCTCAAATCAGACCGCCGCTCCAGGATGCGGTAAGGTGGCCGGTCGTGAAGCGCCAAGTCCTCGCCAAGGTGGCGCGCCCGCTGGATGAGCCGCGTGGGCCGGACGTCATTCATCGTCTCACGGTGCCGGCGAGCTGGTTCAAGGACGGCGCGTGCGTGGAGCTCGAGCTGCCGCGCAACCTCAGCTGCGCGGTGTGCGACGGGGGCGGCTGTGAGGCTTGCGGTCTCGCGGGGGCGGTGAGCACGCGGGGGAGGGCCGAGCCTCCGGAGCTGGTGCAGCTGACGTTGCCGCGGCGCGAGCCGAGCCCTGAAGCGGGGCGCTCCACCTGCGTGGTGCGCCTGACCGGTCATGGTGGGCTCCCGCCTGCGGACGAGGCGCTGCCGCGAGGGCACCTCCTGCTCTACCTGAGTGAGGGGGAAGCGACGCCTGGCTTGGTTCGTCTCGAGGCACCCTGCGAGCCGGATGAGGTCACGGCGGCGGCCCCGGGCTCGCTGCGACGGGTTGCCGCAGCCTTGGTGGTGCTGGTCGTGGCGCTGGTTGGGTGGTGGCTCCTGGGTCGCTGACGGGTGCGGTGGGTCGGCCGGATGATTGACGCGGAGCGGCAAGCCGCTCTAAACACCCGGTGGTTGTCTCGGTGGCCCCTCCAGGGCCGACCCGCAGCTGAGGCGCGAGGGCTGGCTCGCGTGGCTGCGGTGCAGGCGACCGAGTGGCGGCTCACCGCCACATCGCCGCGCAGCGCGCGGTAGAGAGCGCAAGAGAGGTCCAATGAACCCGATCGTCATGGCCGCAATCATCCTCAGCCTCCTCGCGCTGTTCGCGTGGAGCGCGCACCGCCGCTGGGGGCTGCTCAAGGTGGGTGGGCCCACCCACGAGAGCCGCGTGGCGCGCATCGCCGAGCGCCTGAAGGTGCTGTGGGTGTACGCGTTCTGGCAGAAGAAGATGCGGTACTATTTCACCGCAGGCCTCGCGCACAACCTGATCTTCTTCGGGTTCTTGGTGGTGCAGGCGCGCACGATCATCCTCTGGGGGCGCGGCTTCGATCCGTCATTCAACCTGTTCATTTTTGGCCCCGAGGGGTTCCTGGGGCTGCCGCTCGGGAAGTTCTACAACCTCGCGAAGGACATCGTCGCCCTGATGGTCATCGGGGGCGCGCTGGTCTTCGTCTACTACCGCACCATCAACAAGCAGGTGCGCATGGCCCTCAGCTGGGAGGGCCTGCTCATCCTCGGCATCATCATCACGATGATGGGCTCCGATGTCGTCTACGACGGGGCCGCTCAGGTGCTGCACGTCCGCGCGGCGGAGCTGTGTGGCAGCCCCGCGCCGGAGCTGGTCGCCACCTGCTCGCGCATCGAGACGATCATCGCGCCGCTCTCGCAGGTGGCTCCGGCGGAGGTCACCTTCCACGCGTGGGAGCCGGCGGGCTCGGCCGCCGCGCTCGCGTTGAAGGGGCTGTCGCCCGACGCGCTGGTGCTCACGGCGCACGCGGGGTTCTGGACCCACGCCACCCTGGTGCTCATCTTCCTCAACATCCTCCCGTACTCGAAGCACTTCCACATCCTGACCGTGATTCAGAACGTGTTCCTCACCGACCTCACCCCTCGGGGTCGCCTGCGCCCGCTGGCCAAGAGCTCAGAGGAGCTGATGGCGATGGTGGAGAAGGCGATGGAGAGCGAGGACATGCACGCCGCGCCGCTCGGCTACGCGCGCATCCAGCACTTCACCTGGAAAGACGTGCTCGACTTCTACACTTGCACGGAGTGCGGGCGTTGTTCGGATAACTGCCCAGCCGCCACCACCGGCAAGATCTTGAGTCCCAAGCACTTCACGTTGGATCTTCGGGATCACCTCTACCAGCGCCAAGACGAGGCGATGGAGGTGACCAAGATCAACCGGGTGTTGCTCGATGACCTGCGCCCCAAGCCCGCGAACGACACCGAAGAGGGCGCTGAAGCCGAGGCCGCCGAGGTGGCTACCGAAGCGGCGGAAGGCAGTGAAGCTGACGGCGGCGCGAGTGACGGGCCGAGCGAAGGCGTCTGGGGTGATTTGAACTTGGTGCCCGGCGTCGTCCACGAAGACGTGCTGTGGGCCTGCACCACCTGCCGCGCCTGTGAGGAGCAGTGCCCGGTGATGATCACCTACGTGGATAAGATCGTGCAGATGCGCCGCAACCTGGTGACCATCCAGGGCGAGTTCCCGGCGGAGCTGCAGGGGCCGTTCGACGGCATGGAGACCAACGGCAACCCCTGGAACCTGTCGCGGATGGATCGCGCGAGCTGGGCGGAGGGTCTGGACATCCCGCTCGCCGCTGACAAGCCCGACGCGGAGGTGCTCTATTGGGTGGGCTGCGCGGCGAGCTACGACGACCGCGCCAAGAAGATCTCACGCGCCACCGCGCTGCTCCTGAAGCAAGCGGGGGTGGACGTGGCGGTGCTCGGTGAAGAGGAGACCTGCACCGGGGACTCGGCGCGCCGCGCGGGCAATGAGTACCTGTTCATGACGCTGGCGGAGGCGAACATCGCCACCTTGAATGGCTACCAAGAGCAAGGCGGCATCAAGCAGATCATCACCACCTGCCCGCACTGCTTCAACGCGCTCGCCAATGAGTACCCCGACTTCGGTGGCAAGTATGAGGTGGTTCACCACACGGACTACCTCCTGGGCCTGCTCGCGGAGGGCAAGCTCAAGGCGGGTAAGGCGGTGAACGCCAAGGTCGTGTATCACGACAGCTGTTACCTCGGGCGTTACAACGACATCTACGAGCCGCCCCGGAAGATCCTGGAAGGCATCCCCGGCGTGCAGCTGGTGGAGCCGGAGCACTGGACGCGCAACAAGGGCCTCTGCTGCGGCGCCGGCGGCGCTCAGATGTGGATGGAAGAGCAGAACAAGGACCGCGTGAACGTGAAGCGCACCAAGCAGCTGCTCGAGACGGGCGCCGACACCATCGCCACCGCCTGCCCCTTCTGCATGACGATGCTCACCGACGGCATCAAAGATCAGGAGAAGGAGGCCACCGTGCAGCAGCTGGACGTGGTGGAGCTGCTCGCCATCTCCTGCGGCATCGAAGAGGCGGCGCCGGCAGAAGCGGCGGAGTGACCTAGCGAGGCCGCTCGGGGTGCGCTGAGCGGCGCTCGGTTAGTGAGCGACGCTCACTGTAACGTGCGCTGCGTGGGCGGCGCCAGGGGTGGGCGGCGGTCCAGGATTTCGCGGGCGGTGGCGCGGCGCACCAGGGGTAGCGACGGGTCGTCGACCAGCTCGCTCAGCTCGGTGCGCGCGCACAGGGGGAGCAAGGGCATCGCCACCTCATCGGGGGAGCCGGGGTTGAGCAGCATCGACTGCCGCACGCGGCGCCGCGCGACCCAGCGCGGTGAGCAGGCGATCTGTTGGAGCACCGCGGGCGTCGCGGGGCGCCGCGCGGTCATGCGCAGCACGTCATCCAGGGTGAGGTGGGGGTTGCCGAGCAGGATGCTCGCGACCATGGGGTTCGGGTCGGCGAGCAGGCGCGGGAAGTAGCGGCGGTCAGGGCGCCGCGCGAGGCTCCGGCGTTCGCCCAAGGTCAGCTCGCGCGCCGCACCATAGTCAGGCACACGGACTATAGGGGGATCGGTAGGTGCGCCGCGGCGGAGCAGCCGCTCCAGGCTGAGGCGGCCGGTGGCGGCGGCTGCGCGGCTCAGCGCCTCGAGGCGCGGCGCGCCCTCGGCGCGGTCCTCCGTGCCCATGCGGATCAGGCACAGGGCCACGGGGAGCATCGCCTCCGCCGCCGCGTCGTCGCTCGCTTCGCACTCCTCCGCCAGCTCACCCAACGCCTGGCACGCCTGCGTGAGGCTCCAGCTGGGGAGCGTCGCCTGGAGCCAGCGCGCGCGGAGCTCGAGCCCTGACAGGGCGAGCAGGCGTCGCTTCAGCGTGGCGTCCATCCGTCTATCCTAAGGTGCCCTGCGTCTATGGCGACGACAAGCGACGTAGGCGTCGACATGGGGCGCGTACGTGGCTCCGTCGTCTGCTGCGAGCCGCTCGGGTAGGCTCAGGTGGGGCCCAGCGCCTGAGCCACGCGGCGCGCTGCCAAACCCCAAAAAACCCTTGGAAACCCGCGCTTCGGTCCGGAGGCCTGTGCATCAGCCGCGGCTTTTTGCGCGCGTTGACGGCTGATCTCAGGCGCGGCAGAGTGGCCGCGTGAGCGCGCCGCTGGACACCGTCGCGCTGGTCGAGACGCCGGAGCACGTTCGTTTTCGGTATCGTCTGGCGGGGCCAGCCCGGCGCGCGGTGGCCTACGGCGTGGACCTGATGGTGCGGGTGGTGGTGCTCGGCTTCTTCGGGATCTTGCTGCTCATCGCGGGCGCCGCGACGGGCTTCGACGAGCAGAGCTCGGGCTTCGGGATCGGGGCGATGCTCACCCTGTTTTTCCTCGTGGAATGGTTCTACTTCGTGCTGTGCGAGACGCTCACGGGGGGGCGCAGCGTGGGCAAGGTGCTGCTCAAGCTGCGGGTGGTGAAGCAAGGCGGGGTGCCGCTCTCCTTCTCGGACAGCCTGCTGCGGAATTTGCTCCGTGGGGCTGACTTGTTGCCGAGCTTCTACGCGTTGGGGCTCTTGGTGATGACGCGTGACAAGAGCTTCCGTCGCCTGGGCGACCTGGTGGCGGGCACCTTGGTGATCTCGGAGGAGGGCGCCAGGGTCAGCGATCGGCTGATGATCGATCCGCCGCCCACCGCGCAGGAGCTGGCGCGCATCCCCGCGCGCCCTGGCCTCAGCGCCGCGGAGGTGGAGGCGCTCGAGCTGTTCGTGAGTCGCTACGGCACCTTGGGGCAGGCGCGCCAAGAGGAGCTGGCGCAGCTCATCGCGCCGTCGCTCGCCGCGCGGCTCGGCCTCAGCTACCGCAGCGCCGCGCGCTTCCTCGGGCTCTTGTATTTCCGGGCGACGCACGGGGACTTCGCGCCGCCGCCCGTGTACGCGCCGCCGCCCCAGGCCACGGCGCTGCCGCCCGAGTGGCACAGGTACGGCGCATGATCGGGCGCGATCAGTTCGTCGGCGAGCGGTCTGCGCGCTGGGCGGAGCTCGAGCAGCTCTTGGGGCGAGGTGCGCTGCATCGCATGCCTCCGGCCAACATCAGCCGCGTCGCCGCGCTGTATCGAGTGGTATGCTCGGACTTGATGCGGGCGCGCTCGCTCGGCATCGGCTCGGACGTCACGCAGCATTTGGACGTGCTCGCGAGTCGCGCCCACAGCCTGCTCTACGCGCCGCGCCCGTATCGCCTGCGGGCGATCTGGGAGCTGGTGCAGTCGGGTTTCCCCGCGGCATTTCGCCGGAACTGGCGCTTCAACCTGCTGGCGGCGGCGCTGTTCTACCTGCCGTTCGCCATCGGCCTGGCGGGCGCGCTCTCCTCGATCGAGTTCGCGGAGTCCGTGTTGCCGCGGGCGGTGCTCCGGGGCATGGCGGACGCTTATTCGCAGGGCTTCAGCGGGGGCCGCGCGGAGGGCGCGGACGCGATGATGGCGGGCTACTACGTCCACAACAACGTGGGCATCGCCTTCCGCTGTTTTGCTACCGGGATTTTGTTCGGGTTCGGCAGCGTGTTCTTCCTCGTCTACAACGGCCTCGTGACGGGGGCGGTGCTCGGCCACGTGATGGCGGAGGGGCACGGCGCGAACATCCTCACCTTCATCTGTGGTCACGGTCCGCTCGAGCTGAACGCGATCGTGGTGAGCGGCGCTGCGGGGATGCAGATGGGCTACGCGCTGGTGAGCACCCGCGGTCTCACGCGGCTCGCGTCGCTGCGCGCCGCGGGGCCAGACCTGGTGGCGCAGATCGCTGGCGCGGCGCTGATGTTGCTCGGCGCCGCCGTGATCGAGGGGTTCTGGTCACCCTCGTCGGTGCCGGCGCCGGTGAAGTGGGGATTCTCAGGGGTACTGACCATCCTGGTGTTGGGGTATTTACTGCTCGCGGGTCGTGGCCCTGCTGCGGGCGCCGTGCGTGATCGCCACGCGGCACACCGCGTGGGTGAGGAGGGACCGCCGCTCGTCAGGCATCCGACGGACGAGCGGGCGGCCACGGGGGGCCGCCCCTACGGGGATGGAGCGCCGCCGAGCTGGCGCGGCGCCGATGCTGCGGGGGGCGGCGTGCCGCCGTCGTTCGGTTCGGGCCAGGGGCCTGGGAGGCCTGCGTGAACATCGAGCAGGCGCGGGTGGAGATCCGTCAGCGAAGCTTACTCGAGGTGGTCGACCTGGCGTTCCGCTACGTGGTGGACCTGGGTGGCCGGCTCTACCTCAAGCTGTGGCTGGTGTACTGCCTGCCTTGGGTGGTGGCGCTGTACGCCTGCGCGCGCCTGCTCGAGCTCTCGTGGTGGTGGCTGTGGCTGATCGCCGTTTGCGTCGGGCAAGCGGTGCAGGCGGTGTTCACGGTGGCGGCGGGGCGCCTGATGTTTCAGCGCACGACCTCGGTCCGTGAGGTGACGAGCCAGCTTGGGTCGCGCTTGGGCGCGCTGCTCGGTGCGCTGCTCTTGAGCCGGGTGCTCTTGCTGCTCTCGAGCCTGGTCTTGATCATCACGCCCTTCGTGTGGGCGCGCTTCGCCTTCCTCCCGGAGGCCGTGCTGCTCGAGGGTGCCTCCAGCACCAAGTCGCTAGGGCGCGCGGGGCGCATCGTGCAGCACGACCTGGGCTTCACCCTGGGGCTCGGGCTGTGGCTCACGGTGCTCACGGCTTGCGTGATGGTGGCGAGCGAGGTGCTCGGTCAGGCGCTGGTGCGCGACGTGCTGCAGCTCGGTGAGCCGCTCGGCAGCTACCGTGACGGCGGCTCCGTCTTCTTGCTCTTGGGCTACACCGCGAGCTGGGTGATGAGCGGCACGCTGCGCTTCTTGGCTTACATCAACGTGCGCACGCGCTGGGACGGCTGGGATGTCCAGGTGCGGTTCATGGCGCTGCGCGCGCAGTTGAAGGAGGCCCGGTGATCCTGCGCGCGCTCGCGGTGCTGGTGTCCCTCGCGCTGTGGGTGCTCGCTCCAGCCGCGCTCGCGCAGGCGCCGTCTTGGCAACCGGCGCCAGACGCCTGGGCGGACGATGACGAGGACGACGAGGAGCCGTTCCAGGCCGACCTCGATCGGCAGCGTCATGTCCAAGCGGAGAAGGCGGAGGTGGAGGGCGATCTCGCGCTGGTGCTCGACTCGCGCTATCGCTTTTGCCACGACTTGGAGAGCCGCGTCCTCGAGGGTGACGCCGCGCTCTGCGATTTGAAGGCGATCGCGAAGCCGCGTTGCCCTGGCTTCGCGGAGGCCTGCGAGAAGCCGTTCGTGGAGTCACTCAGTCAGCGGCGCCGCGCCGAGCGCAAGGAGAGCCCCAAGCTCGAGCTGCCGAAGCTGAGCGCCGGCCTCGGCGTGGTCGCGAAGGTGCTGTTCTGGGGGATGCTGCTGTTGCTCCTGGTGTTCCTGGTGTGGGCCATCGTGAAGGGCGCGCGCTCGCGCGAGGCGGCTTCAGTGAGTGAAGCTGACGAACCGCTGGCGGACGATCCGGAGGAGGCGGCGAGCGCCGCGCGGCGCCGGCGCGTGGAGACCGACGTCGAGCGCCTGTTGCGGCGGGCGCACGCCGAGGCGGCGCAGGGGCGCTTCGAGCAGGCGCTGGCCGACGCCTACGCCGCGCTGCTGAGGCACCTGGAGGGCAACGGGTACATCGACATGCACCCGAGCCGCACCAATGGGGAGTACGCGCGAGGGCTCCGTGAGCACCCGGCGCTGCGCGCGGCGGTCGAGCACAGCGCGCGCGAGATCGAGGCGGTGCAGTTCGGCGCGCGCGCTCCCTCCGCCGAGCGGTTCCGTGCGGTCGTGGAACGGGTGACGGCGGTGGTGGGGCGCGGCGCCGCCCTCGTGCTCGCGTTGGTGCTCGCGCTGTCCACCACGGCCTGCGACGAGCTCACCCGCGGCCCCGCGCCGGGGCCGGGTGACGAGGCGGGCGGCTTCAGCCTGCTCGCCAGGCTGCTCGCGCAGCGTGGCGCGGTGGTCAAGCATCACGAGGGGGAGGGGAGCCTCGATCTGGAGGCGGGGCTGGGGGTCGTGGTGGTGCACGGGCAGGCCGACTTACCAGCCGCCGAGTGGACGCGGCTGCGCGAGTTCGTGGACGAGGGCGGCACCCTGATCATCGCGCTGGACACCGACCAGAGCTTCACCTCCGAGGTCACTCGAGGCCCTTCGGCGCGCTGCGAGTCGCTCCGCGCCGCGCCCGCCTACTTCGACTACCAAGGGCTCATCCTCACGGCGCCGGGCCCTGGCTGGCTCATGGCGCCGAACGACCACTGGCCGGTGCTCCAGTGCGCGGCGAAGGATGGCACCGTGTGGTCGCACGTCGTCGCCTCCACCGTGGGTGAGGGGAGCGTCGTGATCTTGCCAGGGTCAGGGCTACTCACCAATGCGTCGATGGTCAGCGGTGACCACGCGTTCGTCCTGCTGGAGCTATTGTTCGGGCAGCCTGCCAGCGTGCTGTTCGTCGACGCAGAGGAGCAGGTGGGGGAGGACAGCCCGCTGATGGCGGTGGCACAGGGCCGCCTCGGCCCGATCTTGCTCCAGCTGTTCGCGTTGATGGCGCTCTTCTACTGGCTCCGCGGGAAGCACTTCGGGCGGCCGCGGGCGCTGGAGGTGACGCGTCGCCGCGCGTTCAGCGAGCACGTGGAGGCGCTGGGCACGCAGTACCACAAGGCCGGCGCGTCGCGGCTCGCCCTGGGCATGTACGCTGGTTGGGCCATCGAGCGCCTGCGCGAGCGGGTCTTGCCTGGTAAGGGTGGCTCACTGAGCGCGCTGGCGCAGGCGGTGGCGGCGCGCAGCGGCCGCGCCGAGGGTGACGTGCTGCGGGTGCTGGTGGAGGGCGACTCGGCGCACAAGGCGCTGACGGCGCCGGGTGAGCCGGTGGAAGATCACAGGATCATGCGGGAGCTCGACGGGCTCCTCAGCGAGGTAGGAGGCAGCGTTGGACGTTAGTGAGTTCAGTCAAACGTTCCACTCCATCGTGACCGAGATGTCGCGCGTGGTGGTGGGTCAAGACGACGTGGTGGAGCACGTGCTCATCGCCGCGTTGGCGCGCGGTCACGTGTTGATCGAAGGGGTCCCGGGGCTCGGTAAGACGCTGCTGGTGCGCGCCTTGGGTCAGGTGGTCGGCGCCGACTTCCGTCGCATCCAGTTCACGCCGGACCTGATGCCGAGCGACGTCACTGGCGGCAACGTCTACGACCAAGGGCAGGGGCGCTTCGTGTTCATGCCGGGCCCGGTGTTCACCCAGCTGTTGCTCGCCGATGAGATCAACCGCGCCCCCGCCAAGACGCAGAGCTCCCTGCTCGAGGCGATGCAAGATCGCAGCGTCACGACCGACGGCGTGACGCGCCCGCTGCCCTCGCCGTTCCTCGTGATCGCCACGCAGAACCCGGTGGAGTCGCAGGGCACCTACCCGCTGCCCGAGGCGCAGCTCGATCGCTTCTTGCTCAAGGTGCAGGTGAGTCACCCCTCACGCGCCGCCGAGCAGCAGATCTTGACGAACTACCTCCACGGCTTCGACCCGACGGACCTCAGCCGCATCGGCCTCGAGCAGCGCATCGACGCCGCGCGCCTGATCGAGATGCAGCAGCTCATCCACAGCGTGCGCGTGGACCCCGAGCTGGTGGCTTACGTCGCGGACATCGTGGGGCGCACCCGAGCGCACCGCTCGGTGTACTTGGGCGCCTCACCGCGCGCGTCCATCGGGCTCCTCGTCACGGCGCGGGCGCGCGCCGCGAGCCAGGGGCGCGACTTCGTCATCCCGGATGACGTGAAGGTGTTCGCGCCGGGGGTGCTCCGTCATCGCCTGATCCTCCACCCCGACGCCGAGCTGGAGGGCACCACCGCGGACGACTGCGTGGAGGCCATCCTGCGCGCCGCCCCGGTGCCCCACACCGCCGCTTAGTCGCTGGCGCCTCCGAGAATCGTCATGTTGCCCAGCCGCGTCCTCGTCCTGTCGATGCTCGGGCCCCTGTGCCTCGCGGTCTTCACGCTGTTCGACCCGAGCTACTGGCGGCTGATGGTGGCGATCGATCTGGCGATCGCGCTGATCGCCCTGGTGGATGCCGCGCTCGCCTGGCGCCCCCTCGTCAGCGTCACCCGCGAGCTGCACCCGGTGTTCTCGCTGGGCCGCGCGAACCCCGTGACGCTCACGCTGCGGAGCCGCGCCAAGCGCCGACTGCAAGTGAATGTCACTGACGATCTCTTCGAGCAGGCGTCGTCAGAGGATTTGCCGCTATCGGTCAGTATACCTGCCGGTGGTCGGGTGCAGGCGAGCTACCACGTGAGGCCGCTGCGGCGCGGCGCGCACGCGCTCGGCGCGCATCACGTGCGCTACGGCTCGCCGCTCGGCCTGTGGCAGCGTCAGCTGGATCTCCCCGCGGAGAGCCCGGTGCGCGTGTACCCGGACCTCGAGGCGATGCGGATGTACGACCTCATGGCGCGTCAGGCGCGCGAGCTGGAGCTGGTGCGCGCCACGCGCCTGCGCGGCAACGAGAGCGAGTTCGAGCGGCTGCGGGAGTACACGCGCGACGACGATTACCGCTCCGTGGACTGGAAGGCGACCGCGCGCCGTCAGAGCCTCATCTGCCGGGAGTATCAGCTGGAGAGCAACCAGAGCCTGGTGTTCATGCTCGACGCGGGGCGCTCGATGACCTCGGAGAGTGACGGCATCGCGCGCTTCGATCACGCGCTGAACGCCACCTTGATGCTGAGTCACGTCGCGGTGCGGGGTGGTGACCGCGTGGGGCTCGTGGGGTTCGACGCGTCGGTTCGGGCCTTCGTGGCGCCAGCGAGCGGAGCGCGCGCCGCGCGGCAGCTCATTCAAGCGAGCTACGACTTGCACCCGGAGCTGGTGGAGCCGGACTACGACGAGGCCTTCGACTACCTGTCGCTGCGCGTGCGCCAGCGCGCGCTGGTCATCCTGTTTTCCCACGTGATGGATGAGCAGGTGGCCGCCACGTTGGTGAAGCGCGCGGCGGCGCTGTCGCGTCGCCACCTCCCGCTGGTGGTGCTGTTCCGCGACGCGGAGGTGGAGCGGTTGGCGGCGGCGCCGCTCGTGGGGCCGGCGGGCCTCTACACGCGCGGGGCTGCCGCGGAGATCTTGCGCTGGCAGGCGGGGCTCGTCCGGGAGCTGCGGCGCGCCGGAGCGCAGGTGCTGGATGTATTCCCGCGCGAGCTCACGCCGGCGCTCATCAATCGCTACTTGGAGATCAAGGCGCGGCGGCTGTTGTGAGTGCGGGGCAGACGCGCGAACGAGCCGCTGCGTCGTGATGGGAACGGGGATTAGGGGGTGCACTCCCTCCTGATGCGCTATGAGAGCCTTTAACGAGCACTGTTTTCGCCCTGGGTGTCGCTGCGGTCATGGTCGTCGACCTGACGAGAGTGTCCGTACGTCCTTGAAGAGCGCCTCCAGTCTATGGGGCAGCGTTGAAGAGCCGGTTGGACGGCACCGCGTTGGCGAGGTGCCGCGTGCGCGGGTGCTCCGTGCGGCGCCTTGCCAAACCCCCAAAACCTACGTCGGAGCGATTCGCCGGGGTGGAGGATTGCGTGTAGGCTTGCCGCCCGATGCCGCTCGCGTCCCTGACACGCCTCGGTGACGTCTGGCAGCGCCGGACGCGTCGCCCCACGCGCTGGCTGGCTGGCTCCGTCGCCGCCGCCGCGTGCTTCGGCGTGGCGCACTTGGCGCGGGTTGGTACGGGAGGCTACCGACTCGCGGCGGTGGCGCTGCTCGTGCTCGGCGCCTTGGCGTGGGTGCTGTGGCTGCGTCACGAGTGGCGCACCCGCCTCAGCCCACGGCTCCTGATCCGTCGCGTGGTGGCGGCTTACGACGTCGACTTGGCGCGCCGCGCGGAGCGCGCTTTGGGGCTCGTGGAGCAGAGCGAGCGCACGAGCTTCGCGGGCTCTCCCACCCTCGCGCGGCTCCACCTCGAGCGACTGGCGCAGCGCGCCTCGGTGGCGCGGGTGGAGGAGGCGGCGACGCGGCGCGCGCGTTGGCTCTCCTTGGGCGCCGCGCTGGTGGGCTTGGCGGCCCTGCTGGTGCTGCTCATCGGGCCGATGAAGCTGGTGGAGGGTTGGAACGTGCTGGCGGCGCGGGGCGGGCGCGCTCCGCTCCCTATCCCGTGGCTCGAGCGGGTTGAGGTGCGCGCGCAGCCTCCGAGCTACCTCGGCCTGACGGAGCGCTGGCTGTTCGAGGGCGCGACCTCGGAGCAGCCGGTGGGCACGCTGATGACGATCACCGGAGTGCCGCGCGTCGTCGGTCGCCACCTGGTGCTCACGGACGGCACGCGGGAGGTGCCCTTCGTGGACGACGGCGCTGGCGGCGTGGTGGCGCGCTACACCTTGGAAGAGTCAGCCACCCTGCAGATCGCGGCGCGCTTCGGCGACGTGCTGATCGTCGCGCCCGAGCCGCTCTCGCTGAGCGCGCGCCCTGACGAGCCGCCGAGCGTGGATCTGAGTTTCCGTGGGGAAGATGGTGAGCTGAGCCCGGCGCCAGCGACCCTGAAGCTCGAGGACTTGAACCGGCTCGAGCTCACCTACGAAGCGCGTGACGACAACGGCCTGCGTCAGATCGACTTGGTCATCTCGGGCAGCGGGCGCAGCGAGCGCCGCGTGCTCGGTCGCTTCGACGGCGAGACGCGGAGCGAGCGGGGCGGCCACGCGTTGCCATCGAGCGACGCCTTGCTGAGGCGCATGTTCCTCCCGGTGGAGCTGACGATCGAGGCGCGCGATGGGGATCCGATCAGCGGACCCAAGTGGGGGAGGAGCGCGGTCATCACCTTGATCCCGCCCGTGGTGGGGCGCCCGGAGGCGCGCCGCTACCAAGCGCTCAGCTCGGTGCGAGACAAGGTGGCTGACTTGGTGGCTTGGCGCACCGAGACCGAGCGGCTCCCCGCGGCGGAGCGCCCAGGGCGCGCGAAGCAGGACCAGGAGCTGCTTCGTCAGGTGCGCGAACGAAGCACCGAGGTCCTGGAGGCGAGCTACGGTGGGCTGACGATCCCCGAGGTGCTCAAGGCCTTCATCTTGGGGCAGCTCCGGGTGCTCGAGCGGCGTAAGGCGAGCGGCGCCTCCGAGCTGCTCCGTACGGAGGACGTGCTGCTCGCGTTGGACGTGGCGCTCCGACGCTTCGCCACGGTGGAGGCGCGGGGCGTGGCGCCGCGCCTGGGCGCGGTCGCTGAGGAGCTCGCGGAGGCCGCGCGGGCGGGGCGCGAGGGCGAGGGCGCGCCCGAGGTGAGGCTCCGAGCGGCGCTCGACGCGCTCACCGCCGGCGCGCTCGAGCTGAAGCAGCTCGGGACGCTGGGCGCGGATCTCGGCAGCGTGGCTGAGGCGGACCTCGGCCGCATCCGTCGCGCTCACGCCGAGCAGAGCTACTCGCGAGTGGAGGTGGCGGCGCGGCACCTGGCGGCGCGGCTCCAGCGCCCGAACCCGTCGTTCGGCGCCGCGTCGCAGAGCGGGTCGATGACGGGCGATGGCGGCATGCCGTCAGGGGAGCCCTCCCAGGCGGACGCCCAGTTCAACCAGCTGCTGCAAGAGCTGGACTCGCTCGCGCGCGATCACGCGGAGGCGCTCGGGGACGTGCAGCGCATGCTCTCGGACGCCGAGCAGGGGCTCGATCTCAGCAACCTGGAGGAGGAGGCGAAGCGCCGGGCCGAGGCGGTGCGCCGCGGGGTGAGCGGGCTGCCGCTCGCCGGTAACCCGGGCAGCGCGCGCGCGACGGCGGCGCTCGCTCGGGAGCACGCGGAGTCGATGGCGCAATCGCTCTCGAAGCTCTCGCTGGCGGACGCCGTGGAGTCGGGTAAGCGCGCCCAAGGCGCGATCAAGGAGGCGCTGCGCAAGCAGGACAGCAGCCAGGAAGATCGCGCGGATCTGCAGCGCGCGCAGGAGGCGCTCACGCGTGAGCTGGCTTGGGCCGAGCAAGAGCTCGCGCGGGTGAAGGAGAGCGCGGAGCGGCGCGCGGGGGAGGCGCTGCGCCGCGCGGGGGTGAAGGAGCAGGAGCTGGCGCGTCGCACCGAGAACCTCGCGGAGCGCGGCAAGACGGGGGAGATTGCCCTGCCGGAGGACGCGACCGGTGCGCTGGAGCGCGCGGAGGCGGCGATGCGCTCCGCGGCGCGCTCGCTCTCCCAGGGCGAGGGGGAAGCGGCGCTGAAGCACCAGCGCGAGGCGCAGCGGCACCTGGAGGACGTGACGAAGGGGCAGCGCGGCGATGGTGACGAGCGCGGTGACGGCGCCGAGGGTGACGCTCAGGGGCAGCAGGGCGGTGACGGCAAGGGCATGCGCACCGATGGTGAGCTCCCCGAACAATCGAAGGCGGCTCGCGCGGAGGCGTTTCGGCGCCGCGTGACGGAGGGCCTTGGGAAGTCGAAGGGCGGCGCGCTGAGCCCCGCGGTCAAGCGCTACGCGGAGTCACTGCTCCGATGAAGTGCTTCGATGCCCACGCGCGCAGCGACTCGTCAGCGTCGCGAGCTGAACGGCGCGCCGGTTGGCGACGCGCGGCGCTCTTCGTCGCGCTGTGCGTGGCCGCGCTGAGCCCCGCGTCCGCCTCGGCGCAGGTCGCGCGTCAGGCGGCGGACGCCATCATCGAGCTCGACGTGGAGCGCGGGCGGGCGCTGCTCGAGCAGGCAGGGCCGCGCCAAGACCTCGCCTTCGAGCGCGCGCGCCTCGCGCTGTACCTCGGCGACTGCGAGGCGGCGCAGGCGATCATGACGGCGCCGCAGTTCGACGGGAGCGAGGACGCGGCGCACTTCCGTGCGGTCGCGGAGGGCTGCCACGGCGCCACCGCCGCGGGCCTGATCCTGGAGGACGAGGCGCGCGGGGTTTGGCTCCGGCTGCAAGACAGCGAGGATCGCGCCCTCGCCCCGCGGCTGTTCGAGGTGGCGAGCGCGTCGCGCGAGCACATCGAGCGCGAGCTGGGCGTCACCCTGCCGCGCCCGCTGCGCATCGATCTGGTGCGCGATCTGTTCTCGCTCGCGGCCGTCACTGGCCTGCCCCTCACCGCCGCGGAGACCACGGGCACCGTCGCCGTGGCGCGCTGGGGCCGGGTGACGATGCTGAGCCCCCGCGCCGCGAGCTCGGGTTACCCCTGGGAGGACACGCTCGCTCACGAGATCACCCACTTGGCGCTGAGCCGCGCGACGCGCGATCGCGCGCCGCTCTGGCTCCAAGAGGGCATCGCCAAGCGCCTGGAGACGCGCTGGCGCGCGCCTCAGCCCTTCGATGTGCACGATCACCACCGAGAGTCGCGCGCGGCGCAGGTGGAGGGTCAATCCGTGGGGATACAGGGGCTCGGCTCGTCCATCGCCATGCTGCCCACCCCCGAGGCCGCGTCCATCGCCTTCGCGGAGGTGGCGAGCTTCATGGACTTCTGGGTGACGCAGAACGGCGTCCCGGCGTTGCAGCTCTTGCTCCGCGACTTGCGTGGGGTGGGTGACGCGGGGCCCAACGCCGCGCTGCTCAGCCTGAGCGGGGTGACCCTGATCGAGTGGAACGAGCGCTGGCAGCGGTGGCTCGAGGCGCACGTCGAGGCGCCGAAGCCTCCTCCGAAGCTCCCGCCGCTCGAGGTCAAGCGGATCGAGCGGCAGCGGGGGGAGGCCGCGCGGCTGGCGCGGCTCGGTGAGGTGTTGCTCCGGCGCGGTCACGCGGCCGCCGCGGAGGTGAACTACCTCAAGCTGCTGGAGATCGAGCCTCGCGATGCCGGCGTGCGCAGCCGCTTGGGTCGCGCCGCGCTCGCGCAGGGCGCGCCCGATCGTGCGCGGGACTACGTGGCCGAGCTCTCGCAGGTGAAGCGCGACCACGCGCACTGGTGGGCGCTCCGCGCGCGCTTCGGGCTCGGCACGGGGGCGGAGGAGCCTTCTAGCCCAGCGGCGGCGCGCGCCGCCTACCTCCAGGGGATCGCGGTGGACCCGCTCTCGGAGCTCGTGGCCTGCGCCGGCCACGTCTCGGTGCAGGCAAACCCCCAAACGAGCCCCTCGGGGGATCCCCAAGTTCGTCCCGGAGCGGCACCGGGCGCGCCCTCCGGGGTCCCTTCGGCAGCTCCACAGGCGGCTCCTTCGGCTGCGGCCTCGGCCGGCAGCGTCCACGAGGTCGCCTATCGCGAGCTGTGTGAGGCCGCGCGCCGCTTCGGCCGAGATTGACGGGGCGCGGCTCCGTTGCCTACGATGCGAGGCCCTTGACCCGTCTTCGGCCTCCGTCTCTGCGGGCGCCGGAGAGCTTGCTTCAGGTAGGCATCGCCTGCTGGTGGGGCGGACGAACCGGGTAGGGATTCAGCGCTCGCGCACCTCGCCCAGACCCGGAATCCCCCCATCGTGAGCCTCGCTAGCTACGCTGCCGCCCAAGTCATCCGCGCGCTCCCTCGCACCCGCATCAGCGCGCTGATGGGGCGGCTCGCCGACGCGCGGCTCCCCTCGGGGGTGTCCCGCGTGGTGATGGGAGCCTACGCTCGCGCCTATCGCGTGGACCTGGATGAGGCGACGCCCCTCGCCGCGCCGTACGAGTCGTTCGACGCCTTCTTCACCCGCACCTTGAGGGACGGCGCGCGCAGCGTCGCGGAGGCGCAGGTGGTTAGCCCTGCTGACGGTGTGCTGTCGTCCTTGGGGAGCATCGACGAAGGGGGGCGCATCCACGCCAAGGGTCAGGGCTACGCCGTGGCGGATTTGGTTGGGGACCCTGACGATGCGTCGCGTTACCTCGGCGGCTCCTTCTTCGTGGTGTACCTGTCGCCGCGCGATTATCACCGGTTGCACGCGCCGGTAGCTGGCCACATCGGGCTGGTGCGGGGGATCCCGGGGGACCTTTACCCGGTGAATTCCATTGGGGAGCGCTACGTGCCGGGGCTCTTCGTGCGCAACAACCGCGCGGCGGTGGTGATCGACACGGAGTCGCTCGGGCGCGTCACCGTGGTGCTCGTGGGCGCGATGGTGGTGGGGCGCATCTCGGTCTCGGCGCTGCCGGGTCCTTCGGTGCCGCCGGGCATTCACGTGATCGATCCGCGGGTGGAGGTCGTACAGGGTGACGAAATAGGAATTTTTCACCTGGGCTCGACGGCCGTGGTGCTGCTGGAGCCAGGAGTCACTATCACCCGCCCAGTGGGTCCCGTACGCTATGGCGAGGCGCTGACCGGGGACTCATGAGGGACGAGGAGGGACAGCCGCGCGTGGAGGCGCTCGACGACGAGGCGCCGCCGGAGATCCCGGATCTCTCGGACCAGCCGCCGCGCTCGGTGCCGCCGCCGAAGCCCGCCCGCGCGGACAGCGAGCCGGCGCCCGGCTCGATCCAGCCGCCCTCGAAGCCGCCTTCGGTGCAGATCCCCGCGGTGCAGGTGCCGTCGGCGCGGCCCGCGAGTCTGCCGCCGCCACCACCGAGTCAGCGCGCGCGCGCCGCGAGCGATCCGAGCATCACCGTGGGCTCGATACCCCCACCGCCGCTCGAGGATCTCGACTTCGATGAGCTCCCGAGTGACGCGCCGGTTTCCTCCCGGCGTCCACTCTCGGTGCCGCCGCCGCGCTCGGTACCACCCCCGCCGCGCTCGGTTCCTCCATCCAGCGCCGCCCGCTCCACGCCGCCGCGCCCACGCTCCAATCCGCCGCCGGCGATCCTGAGCGCGCCGGTCCCCAAGGTGGCCATCCACGAGCTGACCGAGGCCCTGCCGCTCGACGAAGCAGACGTCGAGCCCGCGCTGGACACCGTGGTGGAGCAGGAGCGGCCGAGCCCTCCTGAAGTCAGTGAGGCGGACGCTGTGGCGCCGAGCGCTCCGAGCGCAGGCGGCTCGTTCGCAGCGGCAGCCGGCAGCCCTTCATCGCCTCCGCCTGCTGGTGAGGTCGAAGCGCGCGCCGATGAGGCCGCAGCCGCAGCGACGGAGCCCGTCGATGGGGCGGCTCCGCACGGTGAGCAGCGCGCCGTCAGCGGCCCACCTTCACCTCCCGAGGGGGCTTCGTCGCCCGCCGAGGCATCCCACGTAGAAACGGCTCCGCCGCCTGCCGCCGCCACCTCTGCCGAGGTCGAGGCCCCGCCTGCCGCGAGTGATGTCGCTGAGCCTGCTGACGCTGCTGCTGCGGTCGGCTTGAATGACAGCGAGGGTGACCGAGTCGTCAGCGGCAGTGACCGACCGGGTGAGCCCGCTGCTTCCCTCCTCGGCGCCCAGGCCCCGCCGGAGGTCGCCGCGGAGGAGACAGCGCCCGCTGTGCCGCAAGAGCCCTCGGCAGGCGTGGTGATCCCGGATGACGCGGTCCCCTCCGGCCCCATGGAGGTCGCGCCAGCGCCCACCTCGGCGTTGATGGCGATGCGGATCATCCGCATCGGTGAGCCGGAGGCCCCACCTTCGGAGCCAGAGGCGACCGACGCCGAAGAGCTCAGCGACGACGATCTGGCGCCTGACTCGGGTCGCTACGTCGAGCAGCCGCTTCAGGAGCCGCCGCAAGATCCCAGCAGCGCCGAGCGCGGCCTCCCCAAGCCGCCGCCCCCGCCTCGCAGCAACAAGCGCCCGCCGCCGCCGCGCGCCAGTGACAAAGAGCGCGCCGTCAAGGAGGCTGCCCAGAAGCGCAAGGTGCGCCCTTGGTGGGAGGAGATCTTCGGCGACGACTACATGCGCACCACCACCATCCCCACGCGCCGGCAAATCGCGCGGGAGGTGGACTTCATCGAGAGCTCCCTCGGCGTGCAGCCGGGGGGGGTGGTGCTCGACCTGGCGTGCGGCTCGGGGGAGCACGCGGTGGAGCTCGCGAGCCGCGGCTTCGCGGTGGTCGGCTACGACCTCTCCATCTCTCAGCTGGCGCAGGCGCAAGAGGTCGCGCAAGAGCGCGGACAGAAGCTGAATTTCCTCCAGGGCGACATGCGGGAGATGGCGTTCGAGGAGACCTTCGACGCGGTCTACTGCTGGGGCTCGAGCTTCGGTTACTTCGAAGAAGAGAAGAACATCCAGGTGGCGCAGCGCATGCTCAAGGCGCTCCGCCCCGGCGGCACGCTGCTGCTCGAGGTCGCGAATCGGGACTACATCGCCGCGCAGTCGCCGAGCTCGGTGTGGTTCGAGGGGGACGGCTGCCTGTGCATGGACGACGCGCACCTCGACTGGATCACCAGTCGCCTGAAGGTGAAGCGCGCCCTGATGCTCGACGATGGCCGCTCCAAGGAGGTCAACTACTCCATTCGCCTGTATGGCCTGCACGAGCTCGGGAAATTGCTCCACGACGTCGGCTTTGTGGTGCGCAGCGCGAGCGGTCAAATCGCGACGCCCGGCGTGTTCTTCGGGCCTTCGTCGCCGAGCTTGATCGTGCTGGCGCAGCGGCCAGCTTGATCGAGCCGCGGCGTGGATGCGCCTTAGCTTGGCGCTGGTTCGTCAGTTGGCTTGACCGTCAGTGACTCGCGCCGTCAAGCGGGCAGGCACGGGGGCCTGCTCCTACGGGTTGATCTGACGCGGTGCGCCGCGCGCTGGCTTGTCAGTTGGCTTGACCGTCAGCGACTCGCACCGTCAAGCGGGCAGCACGGGGGCCTGCCCCTACGGGTTGATCTGACGCGGTGCGCCGCGCGCTGGCTTGTCAGTTGGCTTGACCGTCAGCGACTCGCTCGATCGTTAGCGCCTGTTCGTTCGGTTTTTGGGGGTTTGGCAGCGCGCTGTGAGGTGCCGTGGAGTCACTCGGCGGGAGCGCCCAGCTCAACATGAGCGAGACCTACCCGCGCACCGTGCGAGCTACGTGCTCCACCAGCGCGCGCTCTTCGGTGGACACCGCTGGATCGCGCGGGCCAGCGAACGGGAGGTCACGGGAGCGCTGCCCGCGCGGGTGCGCCGTGAGCGTCGCCTGCTCGAGCTCGAGGCACTGGCCGTCCATCCCGAGGAGCAGCGCCGAGAGATCGGGCCCGACCGCGCGGCGCGGTGTTGGGCGCACCCCGAGCTGCTCCCCCGAGGGCAGGCGCGCGACGAAGCCCGCCAGCCGCTGCTCCACCGGGTCGCTGTAGGCGTCGCGCGCGCCCGGCGCGCCGCGCGCCAACCAGTCAGCCACGCTGATGGATAGGTCCGTGTCTGGCGCCAAGCCCAGGGTCAGGCCCCGGCGCGCGACCTCGGCCTCCACCTCCGCCAAGCGGGCCTCGCCGCGCGCGGTGATCAGGCAGTCTTCCTGGCTGACCCCGAGCGCCACCCGGGCCGCCGCCAAGGCGGCCTCGTCTCGCTGGGGGTCACCGCGCGGCGCCGGGGCGCCGTTTCCGCGCGGTACCGCAGCACCTCCGCTCGGCGCTCCTTCGGAGGCCACACCTCGCGGCAGCGCAGCTCCGTACGTTTCACTGTCTTCACGCGGCGCGAGGTTGCCTGGGTTCATGACGCCGTCCGGGTCGAAGGCGCGCTGCACGCGGCGCACCAGCGCGACGCCGTAGCCCAGCTCGGCGCCCAGGCGCGGCGCCTTGCTGCGCCCCACGCCGTGATGGTGGCTCAAGGTGCCGCCGGCGCCGATGGCGGCGTCGAGCGCGGCGCGCCAGGCGCGGTCGTACTTCTCCTTGGCGCGCTGGTCGTCTTCCGCGGAGCCAGAGAAGGTGAAGTAGATGCTGCACCCGTCGGGGTAGGCGTGGCTCAGGTGCGCCATCACCAGCACGTGGCGCCCCAGGGCGGCGCGCACGGCGTCGTACAGCGGCTTCAGCTTGGACCAAGGCGCCGCCACCTCCATGGTGTCGCTGAACGCGCCCAGGCGGAACACCGGCGCTTGGCGGTAGCTCACGCTGTAGCGGTGCTCGAGCCAGTGGCGCGCGGGGCCTTCACCCAGCGCGAGGCCACCCAGGCGCTCGCACGTCGCTTCGGCGCGCGCGGCGTCGTCGGTCGTCTCTTCGGCGGTGCCCTCGAACACCAAGATGAGGCGCGCGCCGCCGAGCAGGTTGCCCTCCGTCGCCTCGATCAATTGGTTGAGCGCGCGCGGCGCGCGCAGGAGCGAGCGGAGCAGCTTGGGCCTTAGCGCGCCTTGGCTCTTGGGGCCGCTCTTCGAGGCGGGGCTCTTCACCGCGCCTTGCTTCAAGAAGAAGGTGTCCACCGGGTCGTAGAGCCGCGACACCGCGGGCCGCAGGCCCGCTTGAAACAGCTGCCGCAGCGCCTCCCAGCCAGCCTCCGTGGAGGGGAACTCGAAGGAGACGAAGGCGCGCGCGGTGGGCACCGGGTGGAGCCGCAGCTTGGCGCTCGTCACCACGCCGAGGGTGCCCTCGCTGCCAACCACCAATGGGATCAAGTTGGGGCCGAGCTGTCGCCGCTTCAGGGTGAGCTGCTGCCCGGTGCCGGTGACGACGTCGAGGCTCACCACCATGTCCTCGATCTTCCCGTACTTGCCCGAGCACTGCCCGGCGCCGCGCGCTGCGATCCAGCCGCCGACGGTGGAGCACAAGATGCTGCTCGGGAAGTGACCGATGGTGAAACCTGCGCGCTGGAGATCTTCCTCCAGGGTGATCCCCATCGCGCCCGCCTCCACGTCGATCAGCGGCGCGTCTTTTTCCACGTGCCAGCGCCGCAGGCGCTTGAGGTCGAGCACCAGGCCCGTGGACGTGGGGAGCACCCCGCCGCACACGCCGCTCCCCGCCCCGAACGGCGTCAGCGGGATCCCTTCCTCTCGCGCGAGGCGCACCAGCGCGGCTACTTGCGCGGGCGTCTCCGGCCACGCGATGGCCTGCGGGCGGTGCTCGGCGACCTCGCCCGCGCGGATGTCGATCAGCTTGCGCGGCCAGAGATCGCGCGCGTAAGCCACGCGGTCCGCTGCCTGGGTGCTGCAGCGCACGCCGGGGACGGCGCTCGCGATGGCTCGGGTGATGTCCACGCCTCCCTTTTAGCCTTTCCGCCGAGCGACAGGAACCAGCGCGGCGTCGCGCGAGCCGAACACTGACGCGCTCAGGGCGCGGCGAACGTCCTGCTAGGTTTGTCGGCTGGCTCTCGGTATAGAGGTGAGGTGCCGCGCCTGACTCAGCTCTTGTGGCCAGCTGCCCTGTCATCACGAGCGGTCGTGCTGCCGGGGGCGCTGCTGCTGTTCGTGGCGGCGTGCGGTGGGGCCGCGGGCTCCACGTCGGGTGAGGCGCCACGCTCGGGGGGCGCTGGGGGCGATCGCACGGCGCCGGACGGAGCCGAGGTCGAGGGTGAGGCCGCTGCTGGGCGCTGCGACGATGGGAGCTGCGTCGAGTGCGGGGAGGGCCTGTGCCTCGCTGGGTCTTACTGCGAGCTGACGAGCGACGGGAGCGCGGGTTGCAGCTGGTCCGAGGCGTGCGTCGAGCGCCCCACCTGCGATTGCCTGCGCCCGACCCTCGATCCTGGCTGCACCTGTGAGACGCAGGGTGGCGGCGCCACGGTGCGCTGTCGCTAAGGCGCCGGCAGGTCTAGCTCGGGGAAGTCGTCGCGCAGCCGCGCGAGGCTCGCCTCCACGCGCTCTCGATCGGCCGCCTCCAGCTCATGCTCCCCCGCGCGGCTCAGAGCATAGCTGACGAGGGAGGCCTCGAGCGGGCTCAGCGAGGTGGAGCGCTGGTAGGCTAGATTTTCCACTCGGAAACGCAGCAGCACCGCGCCGTCGGAGAGCTCGATCCGGCCGAGCAGCTCGGCGCGCTCGCGCCCTTGCCCCAAGAGCTGGCGGATGAGGCCGCGTAGCCGCCTAGCGCGGCGCCGCACCCGGCGACCTTCGGCCCCCTCGTACAGGTGATAGAAGCGGTTGCGAGAGAAGGTGGCCGGGGCGAGCACCAGCGCGCAGAGCAGCGCGTCCGGGTGCGGGCTCACGCGCGTCACGAGCGCGCTTCCTGGCTCCGGAGGCGCTCTGCTTGGTGCCAGGAGGCGACCGCCGTGAGGAGCTCATCCAAGTCCCCCTGGACCACCCGATCGAGCTTGTACAGCGTCAGCCCGATGCGGTGATCCGTCAGGCGGTTCTGAGGGAAGTTGTAGGTGCGGATCTTCTCGGAGCGGTCGCCGGCGCCCACCATCCCGCGCCGCTCGTCGCGGATGGCGTCCGCCTGCTTCTGGCGCTCGATGTCCAGCAAGCGGCTCTTCAGCACCTTGAGCGCGCGCTGTTTGTTCTTCAGCAGGCTCCGCTCGTCCTGACACTTGACCACCATGCCCGTCGGCAGGTGCGTGATCTGCACGGCGCTGTTCGAGGTGTTCACCGACTGCCCGCCGGGGCCCGACGCGTGAGCGATGTCGTAGCGCAGATCCTTCTCGTCGATCTCGAGCTCCACGTCCTCCGCCTCCGGCAGCACCGCCACCGTCGCCGTGGAGGTGTGCACGCGCCCTTGCGCCTCCGTCTCCGGCACGCGCTGCACGCGGTGCACCCCCGCCTCGAGCTTCAGCTGGGAGAACACGCGGTCCCCGCTGATCAGCGCGATGACCTCTTTGTAGCCCCCGGCGCTGGCCTCGCTGCTGGTGAGCAGCTCCACCTTCCAGCCGCGCTGCTCGGCGTAGCGCGCGTACATCCGGAACAAGTCGGCGGCGAACAGCGCCGCCTCCTCGCCGCCCGCGCCCCCGCGGATCTCCAAGATGGTGTTCTTGTCGTCCGCTGGGTCGTGCGGCAAGAGCAGCACCTTGAGCTCCTGCTCCAGCGCCTCGAGCGCCTGCTCCAGCTCCGGCAGCTCCTCACGCGCCAGCTCGCCGAGCTCCGGATCGTTCAGCGCCTCTTTATCCTCGCGGATTTGCTGCTCCAGCTGCCGCCAGCGCACGAACGCCTGCACGCTGGGCAAGATGCGGCTCCGCTCCCGGTTGAGCTCCTGCACGCGCTTGCTGTCCTGCGCGACCTGGTTGTCGCACATCAGCGCGTCGATCTCGGTCAGGCGCCGCTCGAGGGCTTGGAGCTTATCGACAGGGATCATGACGGCAGCTTGAGTGGGGTGCGGGGAGCCGCCTGCGCTGCGAACGTCCGATTACTTGCCGTACTTCTTGCGGAAGCGGTCGATGCGGCCGGCGGTGTCGACGAAGCGCTGCTTGCCGGTGAAGAAGGGGTGGCACTGTGAGCACACGTCCACCCGGAGCTCCTTCGAGGTGGAGCGCGTGGCGAACTGGTGACCGCAGGCGCAGCTGGCTTGGACGGTGTGGTAGTCGGGGTGGAGTTCCTGCTTCATGATCTGCTCTCTAATCTCTGCGAGGCCGCTCTGTGAGCCTCGCGCTGGTGGCTGGCAGGGCCAGGCGCACGCTGGGGCCGCGCAACCTAGTCCTCGGGAGCGCCTCGCACAAGTCCACGCGCGGGTCGCAGCTCAGACTGGCTAGCTTGCCGGCCAAGCGGCCGATTTTGAGGCATCCATGGCCATGCCCGCATGGGGAGCTGCTCGGCGCGCGCTCGCGGAGACGTAGGCTGCGGTGCCGTCCAACCTCCCCACCCTCACGTGAGCCCGTGCTCCGAGCGACTCGGACCTTCCGTGGATCTTGCTCACCGGCGCTCAGGAGCCACGGAAATGGCAGCCGGGGAATAAGGTGCGCACCTGGCCCGCTGGCTCAACTCCCGCGCGAGGGTCGGGGGGTGGCCCAGGGCGTCGTGGCTCGGCCTCCGAAGCCCGCCTGCGGCAGGCGGCCGCGCGGACGGTGAAATCTAGAAAAAATCAATAATATCAACTAGATAAAGAAACTTGACGTTACGTCATTCCTCGCTCAAGGTGAAGCCATGGCAGTAGACCGGCCAGGGGATCCCCCTCGCATCATCACCCGTCGGGAGGTGATCACCCGCGTGGGGCTGACCACCGCCGCCCTCGGCGCCGCGGGGTGGGTCACCAAGCTGACCTACGACCCGGGTGGGTTCGACGTGACGCGCCACACCGGTGAGCGTCAGGTGCGGGACTTCCGGCCGAAAGCGGCGGAGCACCCCGTGATGGCGATCGCCAAGAGCAGCCAGGACCCAGCTGCCCTGACGCGGCTGGCCATCGACGCGATTGGGGGGATGAAGCGCTTCATTTCGCGGGGGGACGTGGTCGCGGTGAAGCCCAACATCGGTTGGGATCGGCAGCCGGCCCACGCCGCCAACACCAACCCGCTGGTGGTGGCGGAGGTGGTTCGCCAGGTGTTTGACGCCGGGGCGTCCAAGGTGGTGGTGACGGACGCCTCGTGTAACGAGCCGAACCGCTGCTTCCAGCGGAGCGGCATTTGGCGCGCCACCCACGCGCTGGGCGCCACGGTGGTCATCCCAGCTGAGCATCGCTTCCGTGAGATCCGGATGCGCGGCGACGTGCTCGACCTGTGGCCGGTGTACACGCCGCTCGTCAACGCGGACAAGGTGATCAACATCCCGGTCGCCAAGCACCACAACCTCTCGAAGTACACCGGGGCGATGAAGAACTGGTACGGCCTGCTCGGCGGGCGCCGGAACCGCCTGCACCAGAACATCGACACCAGCATCGCGGATCTCGCCACCTTCATGCGCCCCACCTTGACGGTGCTCGACGCCACGCGCGTGCTCATGCGCAACGGCCCTCAAGGCGGCAACATCGACGACGCGCGGGACATGCACCAAGTCATCGCCAGTCTGGATGAGGTCGCGGTGGACGCTTACGGCAGCACGCTCATCGGCGAGAAGCCGGAGAACGTGAAGTACCTGGCGATGGCGCACGAGCGCGGTATTGGCAACATGCACTGGCAAGAGGTGCGCTACGTCGAGGTCTAGCCCGAGCCATGCAATCAACGCCGAACCGAGGACCTACCAGGTCTCCCGTGGGGGACCTCCCTGCGCCCATCCCGTGGCTCTCGGGGGTGGGGGTGGTTCAGGCGATCGACAGCGTGCCCACCCGGGGCGCGCTCAGCGCTGATTGGGAGCGGCGTGCTGACGTCGAGCGGCGCGCTGCTCGGCTGGGTCCGGCGCAGCCTCAGGTACCGCCACAGGCGCGGGTTGGCGCGAACGGTCGTCGTCAGCTGCCGGTGCTGGGCGCTGCGGTGGCGAGCGGCGCTGCGGCCGCGCCGAGCGGCGCTGCAGCTCTGGTGAGCGCGCAGGGTGGCAGTGCACCTGACGGTGCGTCGATTTCCGGCGATACGGGGGCCTCGGGGGTAGGCGCAGCGACCGGTACGGCGCACGAGCCAGGTGGCGCGGGGCGTCAGGCGACGTCGGCGGTCATCGACTCACCGGCTCCACCCGCGCCGAAGGCAGCTCCCAAGCCCGAGAAGCCCGTGAAGCAGGGCAAGAAGCGCCCGGGCTCGGGTATACCCGCACGGAAAATCATCCGCGCGCTGGTCTGGGTGCGGCGGGTGTCGCAGGTCGGGTTCTTCGCGCTGTTCCTCTACCTGCTGTTCCAGACGGCGTTCCGCGGCACCTTCTCGGCGGAGGCGGGGGAGCCGGTGCGGCTGCCGTACCCGGTGGAGGCGTTCCTCTCGGCGGATCCGTTCGTCGCCGCGATGACGTTCTTGTCCACGCACACCGTGTACCGCGGCATGGCGTGGGCGCTGGTGGTGCTGGCGCTCACCTTGGTGTTCGGGCGCGTGTTCTGCGGGTGGATTTGCCCGTTCGGGACGATGCACCACTTCTTCTCGTGGATCTTCCCGTCGCGCTACGTGAAGGGCAGCAAGCGCGTGAACGCGAACACCACCAAGTGGTGGCAGTCAGGGAAATACTACCTGATGATCGCGTTCCTCGCGGCGGCGGCGGCGGGCAGCGCCATCGGTGGCCTGCTGGACCCCATCTGCGTGGCGGTGCGCACGATTGGCCTGGGGGTGATCCCAGCGCTGCAGTACCTGGGGCTCTATTCGAGCAGCGTGGTGGCTGAGAGCAACGTGCGCCCCCTGCAAATGGCGAGCGACTCCACGCAGGATTTCCTCGCGCAAACGGTTTGGACCTCGCAGCAGGCCTACTTCCACCAGACTTGGTTCATCGTCTTCACGCTGGTAGCCATCCTGTTCATGAACCGCTTCATCCCGCGGTTCTGGTGCCGCGCGCTGTGCCCGCTCGGCGCGTTCCTGGGCGTTTTCTCGCGCTTCGCGCTGTTCGGGATGGAGAAAGATCACTCGAAGTGCACGGACTGCAACCTGTGCCTCGTGGACTGCCAGGGCGCGGATAGCCCTCAAGGTGGCGTCAAGCATCGTCAGGATGAGTGCCATATGTGCCTCAACTGCGAGACCGCCTGCCCGGAGGACGTGATCAAGTTTCGCTTCCTGCCGAATCGTAAGGGCACCATCCAGAAGCCGAGCCTGGAGCGTCGCACGGCGCTGGCCTCGGCCGCCGCGGGCGCCGTCACCATCCCCGCGATGCGCATCGCCAACTGGCCTGACCGCGCCTACAGCGAGAAGGTGATTCGCCCGCCGGGCTCGGTGGATGAGCGTGAGTTCCTCGAGCGCTGCATCCGCTGCGCGGAGTGCATGAAGGTGTGCCCGAACAACGCGCTGCACCCCGCGTTCTTCGAGGCCGGCCTGGAGGGGCTGTGGACGCCGATTTTGATCCCGCGGATTGGCTATTGTGAGTTCTCGTGCGTGCTGTGTGGTCAGGTGTGCCCCACCGGCGCCATCCAGAAGATCGACGAGAAGCAGAAGATGGGCATTGGGCAGAAGCCCATCACCCTCGGCACCGCCATGTACGATCAGGGTCGCTGTCTACCTTGGGCGATGGCCACCCCGTGCATCGTGTGTGAGGAGTTCTGCCCCACGTCGCCCAAGGCGATTTGGGCGGAGGAGCTGGACGTCCCCAAGCGCGAGTCGGAGTACGACGGCTCGGGCCACGCGAAGATGACCACGGTGCGCGTCCAGCGCCCCCAAGTGGACCCCACCTTGTGCATCGGCTGCGGCGCTTGCGAGAAGGTGTGCCCCATCGTGGACAAGCCCGCGGTGTACGTGACCAACGCCGGCGAGACGCGCTCGAAGACGAACGTCATCCTGCTCGAGAACACCAGCTACAGCTGAGCCTCCCTCGCCACCTGGCTGCGGCGTGTGACACGCGAGCCTCGGGTGCGGTACACCGCGCGCGACGCTCGCGGTCTCCCGGGTGGCCGTGAGGGCTCTCGGGCGCGGGCGTGGAGCCTGTGCATGCATCCCCTGAAGCGCCTCCTGGAGTACGCGCGCCGTTGGCGGACGAACATCCGCCTGGCCGCGCTGTTCTCGGTCCTGAACAAGGTCTTCGACGTCTTACCCGAGCTCTTGATCGGCGTGGCGGTGGACGTCGTCGTCAATCGTCAAGAGTCCTTCCTGGCGCGGCTCGGGCTGAGCGACCCGGTGGACCAGCTCATCTGCCTCACCGCGCTCACGGTGCTGGTGTGGGGGCTCGAGTCGCTCACCGAGTATTTCGCCAAGGTCAAATGGCAGAACCTGGCGCAGGACATCCAGCACGCGCTCCGCAGCGAAACCTACGCACACCTGACTAAATTGCGCCCTGCCACGCTGACCGAGCTCCGCACCGGGCGCGTGATGGCGGTGATGAACGAGGACGTGAACCAGATCGAGCGCTTCGTGAACAGCGGCGCGCACGATCTGATCCAGGTGGCCTGCTCGAGCCTCTTGGTCGGCGCGGTGTTCTTCGCGCTCACCCCGAGCCTCGCGGTGCTCGCGCTGATCCCGGTGCCGCTGATCGTGGTGGGGGCGTTCTGGTTCCTCCGGCGCCTCCAGCCGCGCTACCGGGCGGCGCGCGAGGCGGCGGGCACCGTCTCCCACCGTTTGAACAACAGCCTGCTCGGCATGAGCACGATCCAGGCCTACACCGCGGAGACCTTCGAGCAGGGGCAGCTGACCGCGGCTTCCGACGCCTACCGCGCGCGCAGCGCCGACGCGATCCGGGTGGCGGCGGCCATCACCCCGGTGATCCGCCTCGCGATCCTCGCGGGCTTCGTCGCCACGCTTTTGTACGGTGGCCTGCTCACCTTGCGCGGCGAGCTCGGCGTGGGGAGCTACTCCGCGCTCGTCTACCTCACGCAGCGGCTCTTGTGGCCGCTCACGCGCCTGGCGGACATGACGGACGTCTATCAGCGCGCGATGACCTCGGTGGAGCGCGTGGATGGCTTACTCCAGCTGCCCATCCCTCACGCGGCGGCGACCGCGAGCCTGGAGGCGCCGGTGCGTGGCGAGGTGCGCTTCGATTCAGTGAGCTTTGCTTACGATGAGGCGCTGGTGCTCCGGGGCGTGAGCCTCACGGCCTTGGCGGGGCGCACCGTGGGGCTAGTGGGTCAAACGGGCAGCGGCAAGAGCACGCTGCTGAAGCTCTTGCTCCGCTTCGAAGAGCAGGGTGAGGGCTCTATCACGCTGGATGGCGTCGATGTCTCCCAGCTCGACCCACGTGAGCTGCGCGGACAGATTGGCTATGTCGCTCAAGATCCTTTCCTGACTGACGGCACGCTGCTCGAGAACATCGCCTATGGTGATCCAGCGCCAGACATCGCGCGCGCCGAGCAGGCCGCGCGCGCCGCGGAGGCGCACGGCTTCATCGCGGCGCTGCCTGACGGGTACCAAAGCCAAGTGGGGGAGCGCGGGCTCCAGCTCTCCGGTGGTCAGCGGCAACGGGTGGCCTTGGCGCGCGCGCTGTATCGGGATCCGCCCATCTTGGTGCTGGATGAGGCCACCTCCGCTGTCGATAATGAAACGGAGGCCGCCATCTCGCGCTCGATGCGGCGCGCCGCGAAGGGGCGCACGCTGATCGTCGTCGCCCATCGCCTGAGCACCGTACGCCACGCAGACGAGCTGTTCGTGCTGGATGGCGGCCAAGTCGTCGAACGCGGCACCCACGAAGAGCTCGTCCAACGCGGCGGCGGCTACGCCGCGCTGTGGCGACTCCAAACGGGCGAAGAGGCTTGAGGGTGCAGCGCCATCCCCTGATTTACCCCACGGTTCGCGCAGTGTACCGGTAGGGGCGAATCATCATTCGCCCCTACGTCGCGGCGAGACCCAGCGCCGTGGAGCAGCCGGCACGGCGCCGGGCGGCGCTAGGATCTGCCGCCACGAATCATTCGATCGACTACCCAACCCCCAAAACCCGGGGAATGGGATTGAATACTGACTAGACCGGATGACTCGTGAGGGCTCGCGCGGTGTATCGCGCCATCACACCATGTCCCACTAGCGCCACGCCGGCTCCCAATAAGTCATGTAGCCTGACGCTAGGGATCCATGCCGAAGAAGGAGCGGATCTTCTCGGTGAGGTCGCGTTTGCGCTCGAGGGCGTCGACGTGGTGCTCTTCGGTGAGGTCGTGGCGTGCGCGGTCGAGCTCTATTTGGCGCTTGGCGAGCGTCTCGGCGACCTCCTCGGCGATCTCCGGGCGGCGCTTCAAGAGGGCCTCGAAGTCGGTGCGCCCGAGGCGCCAGCACTGCACGTCCGTCTGTGCCTCCACCGTGGCGGAGCGCTCCGCGCCCGTGAGCAGCGACATCTCCCCCATGAAGTCGCCGGCGCGCAGCGTGGCGACCTGGCGCTGCTTGCCGTCCACCTCCACCTGCACGGCGCACTCACCCTCCTCGATGATGTAGAGCCAGTGCGCGCGGCTCCCCTGCCGCGTGAGGGCCTCGCCCTTGGCGAACGGCGCGTACACCAGGGACTCCGCGAGGTCGGCTTGGTCCTCCGGTGACAGGCTGGCGAACAGCCCGGTGATCTCGATGGCGTGACGTTTCCGCTCGGAAAATTGACCGCGCTTCTGGGCGCGGCGCTCATTGGAGTCTTGCGTGAGGAACAGCGCGTGCGCGGGGATGGAGAGGTTCATGCCGGCGCGCGACAGGGCGAAGTAAACTCGTTCGCGGACTCGGCTGTCCGTGGGGTCGTCGACGGCGATGTCGGTGAGGTAGTAGCGCGCGGTGTAGCGCCCCCAGCTCTCGCGGAACTCGCGGAGCACCACGTCGGGCAGCGGGAGGCGCGCCACGTTGGGCATCGGCGCGGCGTGGAGCGCCTCGGTCACCACGCGGATCACCTCCGGGGGTGGGAAGCGGAAATCCACGTTGAAATCGACCGAGCGTCGAAGCTGAAGTGGTTGGTCCGTGCGGCGCCCGAGCACCGTGACCTGGGTCTTGATCAAGACGCTGTTCGGGACGACCACCGTCTCCCAGTCGCGCGTCTCGACCGCGGTGTAGCGCCAGTGGATGTTCGAGACGCGGCCGGTGACGTCTCCTACCTGGATCCAGTCGCCTACCTTGATCGACTCGTCCGTCTGCAGCGCGATGCCGCCCAAGATGTTGCCGAGGGTGTCTTGTAGCGAGAGGCCGACCACCGCTGTCAGCACGGCGCTGGTCGCCACGATACCTGACAGGTTGAGGCCTTTCCGCGAGGCAACGAACAGGAGCACCACCAGCGCGGCGCCTGCGACGGAGACGTCTTGGATGATCTGCGGGGCGGTGATGTGGAGGCGCGGGAGCACCCCGTGGAACAGCACCGCGCCGGCGGCGCTCACGATCGCGAGCGTCCCGAGCAGCGAGGTGACCAGGTGGACGTCGGAGTAAGCGTTCGAGCCCGCGCTGTGGAGCGCGGCGCCCACCACCACCAAGATCAGGTGCACGGCGAGGAAGAAGTTCGCCATCCTGACTCGGCCCTTGCCGCGGGTAGTCAGGGTAGCTACCGCAACGGCCACGATGATCCAGGGCGTCCAAGCGGAGAGGGCTTCCTCCAGCAGGGCGTAGGCCACGCGCATCGGCCGTACTAGAGCACTGAATCGCCCGCGCGCCACGCCGAGCATGACGACCGGGCTGCCGTGAGTTGGCTCGGAAGCAGCTAGAGCGCCGGGCAGGGCGGGCCCCTACCTGAGGGCTCAGCGCGCGGCGTCCACGCGGATCGCTCGCAGCGCGGGGGCGCCGTTCGAGGCGCGCGCCTCGACCTCCGTGGTGAGGCGGTGCCCGGAGAGCTGCGCGGCGTGCTCGAGGCTGGCCTGGAGGCTGGGGGCAGAGGGCTCGTCGGTGTAGCTCGGGTTGGCGGGCAGGATGAAGCGCGCGGGGAGGGCGCCGGGGCGGTCGAGCAGCGCGCGGAAGCGGGTGACTTGGCAGGCCGCCGCCCGGGTGCTCCCCGCCTGCTCCACCTCGCAGTGCACGGCGGTGTCGGCGCGGGTGGTGCGGACCTCACCGCGACTCAAGGCGTCGATCACCCCGGCGAGGTTGTAGGTGGTGGTGTAGAGCGGGGGCCCCGGGTTGTTCGTCAGGTATTCTGCTAGCTCGATCTCGGCGACCGTGCTGTGGGAGGTGAAGTGCTCGGCGCTCGACTTCAGGCGCGAAATGGAGACGTAGCCGAGCGGCACCGCCGCGAGCGCGGCGAGACAGAACAACACCGCGCGCCGCCGCGCGTCCCCTGAGCCACGCTGCGCGTGCTCTGAAGCGCCCTCCACTGAGCTGCCCTGCGCGTCCCCTGAGCCTTGTGCGTCCCCTGAGCCTTGTGCGTCCCCTGAGCCTTGTGCGTCACTACCCGGCGTAACGGAGCCCCGCGTGAGGCGCCGGGCCAGCGCCGCCAGCGCGCCCGCCAGCCCCACGCTGTAGGTGACGTGGAGCGACGCGTAGTTCGCCCCCGGGCTCTGATCATAGAGCTTCAGGCTGACGAACAAGAAGCCCAGCGCCAGGAGCCCCGCGAAGGCCAAGAGCGGGTTCGCCTTCAGCCCGATGAAGCAGCGGAGCCCATGGTAAGCGACGTAGATCGAGCTCATGGCGCACACGAGCGCCGCGAACCACCCGAGCACGCCGAGCGGCTCCCAACGCTCGACTCCGTAGGACCCCGTGTCGGCGCCGAAGCGGATCAGGTTGGTGAGCACGCTCTCGATGTCAGGTAAAGTGACCTTTCGCGCGAGGAGCTCCGAGCGCCAGCGGCTCTGCTCCTCGAGGCCCGCGCCACCTTGCAGCTGGTTCAACGCGAACAGCGGGGCGGCGCCGAGGGCCACACCTGCCAGCAGGCTCACCCGAGAAGCCTTGGGGATGCGCTGCCACGGCGCGTAGCGCAGCGCGACGAAGCCGAGCGCGATCAGCGTGAACAAGAGCTTGATGTTGCTCATGAAGCCGAGGCCGAAGAGCAGCCCAGCGATGCCCCCGCGGAGGGGGCTGACGCGCTCCTTGGCGGCGAGCAGCGTGAGCACGCCGCCCGCTGCCAATAGCCACGGCGCCGACTCATACGAGAGCAGCAGGCTGTAGAGGAGCACGAAGGGGGGCGACACCGCGAGCAGCAGCACAGCCACGTCGGCGGTGTCTCGATCGCAGAACCGGCGCGTCAGGCGGTGCGCGGTGTAGAGCCCGATCAAGCCGAGCAGCAGGTTCCAGCGCCGGAGCGCGAAGGGGTTGCCCTGATGAAGAGGCCAACTGACGAATGCGTGCCAGTGCGGGACGCCGCTCGCGTAGGGCGCGATGAGCAGCGGCAGCGCCACGTCGCCGGCGCACAGCGCCAGGGTGGGGCGCGCGTTGCTCTTGACCAACCGCCCAGCGCCCTCGGCGCCACACGCGGGCACTCGCTCCCCTGCGTCCGTCAGCTGCGGCACGCTGCGGTGCGGCAGCGCCGAGATCTCCTCGTGCCCCGCCGGGAGTCGCCCCGCGGCCCACCACCCGAGCACCATGAACAGCACCATCGCCAAGGCGAGCGGCGAGCGCACGAAGCGAGGGAGCCGCTGGACGAAATTCCGCATGGCGGGCACCTTCGTCACGGAGGGCAGCGGTGAGGCAGAGGGCATCGCAGGGCTACTCTACCGCGTTGACACTATGTGAAGGTGCGTGGCACGCTGATCGCAGCGCCGCGTCGCTGGGCGCACCGGCGCCTGATTGTCGCCGTGGCCCCTCCCTCCCACCCACCGCAGCCGCAGGCCCCCTCACCACGGGAGGCTCAGCCGCGTCCGCCTCGGGGTCAGCCGCGCAGGGGGTCCCTGGGTGCTGCGTCGCGGGCTCCATCTCGAGCCGACGATCCAGGTGACGCTGGCCTGCTCGGGCGCCTTCCCCGTGCGCTGCCCGTCGCGCGCGCCGCGGTGCCCCTCGCGCGCGCCATGGTGCCGCTCACCGGCTTCCTCCGGGCGCGCTTCACGGATCGCAAGTTCCCGCTCGCGGTCACGCTGTGCCTCACCAATCGTTGCAATTTCCGCTGCGTTTATTGCCACATGCCGGGCACCAAGCGCAGCGAGCTGACCACGGCTGAGTGGCTCTCCGCCATCGATCAGTTCCGCGCGGGCGGCATGATCCGTTGCAGCCTGATGGGCGGTGAGCCGCTGCTCCGGCGCGACGTCGGGGAGATCATCCAGTACCTCAAGCAGAACGGCGTCCACTCCGCCATGAACACCAACGGGTGGCTGGTGGAGGACAAGCTCGACGACGTCGCCAAGCTGAACCTGGTGTGCGTCGGCCTGGATGGCCCCGAGGCGATCCACGACGAGCAGCGCAAACGTCAGGGTGCCTTCCGACGTGCGGTGCGCGCCATCGAGCTGCTCTTGGGGCGCGGGGTGGAGGTGGTCACGATGTCGCCCGTCACGCCGGCGAGCATCGATCACGTGGACAGCATGCTGACGATGGCGAAGGAGATGGGCTTCCGCGCCGGGTTCCAAATCGAGCACGACGCGGAGTGCGACGTCCGGAACCCCATCGGCGCTGGCCTCTCCGACGAGCGCTTGGTGGAGCTGGCAGAGCACCTGCTTCGTCGCCGCGCGGAGGGCGCCCCCATCGCTGTGTCCAAGACGTTCTTGGAGACGTTCGCGGCGCGCGGGCGCCGCATGGTGTCCTCCTGCAGTGAGTGCCGCGTGCCGAGCTACTCGTGCATGGTGCGGCCCGACGGCATGGTGGTCCCGTGCTTCCTCACGCAGCACCAAGGCCCGATGCTCTCGGGCGCGAGCCTCGGTTACCTGCGCGCCTTCCACGACATCGCGCACCCCAAGGACGCCGGCTGCTCGTCGCAGCCGCTGATGGAGATGAACTACCTGTTCGGCCTGCGCCCGGCCGCGGTGATGAACGCCTTGAGGCTCACATGAACCTGCGACTGAAGACGGTGAGCGAGATGGGCCAGCTGGTGGTCCCGCTCGGGAAATACCTCGCCTCCCGCGCGCGTGGCGGGAAGATCCCGCTGGCGGTGACGCTGTCGCTCACGAACCGCTGCAATTTCCGCTGTGTTTATTGCAACGTGCCGGACTTGGCCGCGGGTGAGATGAGCACGGATGAGTGGCTGCACGCCATCGATGAGCTCGCCGCCGCCGGGATGATCCGCGCGAGCGTGATGGGCGGCGAACCGCTGCTCCGCCTCGACGCGGGGGAGATCATCCGGCACCTGAAGCGGAGCGGCGTGCACGCGTCGATGAACAGCAACGGTTGGCTGGTGGAAGATCGCATCGAGGACGTCGCGCTGCTCGACGTGATGTGCGTCAGCATCGATGGGCCGGAGGCCGTGCACGACACCCAGCGTCGCAAGGGCTCGTTCCGCCGCGCGGTGCGCGCGATCGAGCTGTCGCTGTCGCGCGGCGTGAACGTGGTGACGATGACGGTGGTCACCCCGAAGGGCCGCGAGACCATCGACTACGTGCTGGACATGGCCAAGAGCATGGGCTTCCGCGCGCATTTCCACCTGGAACACGACGCGGACTGCGACACCAACCGCCCCATCTCCCCCGACATCGACGATCAGGGCGTGCGCGATTTGGCGGAGCTCTTGCTCCGGCGCAAGGAGGAGGGCCTGCCGGTGGGCCCTTCGCGCGCCTTCCTTCACGCGCTGGCCGAGCGCGGTCGCCGGCTGCACAGCTGCGACACCTGCATGGCGTCGCGCTACTTTTGTCACGTGATGCCTGACGGTGTGGTGGTGCCGTGCTTACTCACGCACAAGACGCCCGGCGCGGTGTCCGGGCGCGAGCACGGCTACCTGGAGGCGCTGAATCAGCTGCCGCAGCCGCAAGCGCTCGGCTGCTCCTGCGAGCCGCTCCAGGAGATGAACATGATGCTCAGCTTCCACCCAGAGGTGGTGCTGAACGCGTTCGGGCTGACCAGCCGGCTGCACTAGCGCGCTCGTCAGTCGACTGGTGCGCGAGTGCTCGTCAGTCGGGCTGATGCGCGAGCGCTCGTCAGTCGGGCTGATGGTACGGATAGATGACGGATGAGCGGCTCATCTGACGTGGCGTAGCCAATCGGCTCGTGGTTGGAGAGCACCCGGTTCGGTCAGTGATGCTGCCCGTCGCGCGGGGCGCGGTCGCCTCGTCCCCGGCGGTTCGCTTGTTTTTGGGGGTTGGTAGCGTCGCGCGTCACCGCTCGGCGCCGCAGGCGCCGGGAGCCTCTCAGATGTTCAAGCCGCGCAGGCGCTTGTACGCATCCGACGCGATGGAAAGCGGCATCACCCAGGCCGGCGGCCACCAGAAGTTCACGCCCACGCTGGCGCTCAGGGAGTGAGCGAAGTGCCACATGCGGCTCGGCATGAAGAGCAGGTCCCCTGCCTGAAGCTCGCAGTGGAAGCCCTGCGCGAGCGGCAGCCGTGGGAAGCGGCGGAAGTCGGGCGCGGTGAGGTCCACCTGGCTCAGGTGGGGCACGGAGGAGCGGATCGGGAAGGGGTACAGGTTCCTCCGCTCGCGCGCCGGATACAGGATGAAGCGCTTCGTGCCAGAGAGCTGCGCGATGAGGTTGTGCGGTAAGTCGAAGTGCAGCTGGGTGACGCTGCCGGCGGCGCTGAACCAGAGGTTCTTCTTCAAGCGCAGGCGCCCCCGGCAGTAGCGCGGCTCACCCAGCTCGCGCTGGAGCGCGCTCGGCAACAGCCCGATCGGCGCGCGGAGGTAGCTCTCGGTGGGCTCGCCCGCGATGATCTTCGCGGCATAGTCACCCAGGCGTACCGTCTTCAGCTCGAAGCCGGTGGCGTCGTTCAGGCGCACGTGGCCACCGGGCAGCACGTAAGCCTGGGTGGTCACGTCGGCCGCGTGTTCGAGCAGGTAGCTGGGCGTCCACTGCTCCACGGCGGGCCAGTCTCGTAGCGCCCCCTCGATCACCAACGGCAGGCCCGCCTTGGCGAACAGCCCGAGGTCGGGCGGTTGCGGTAAGCGCCGCACGGGGCGGAGCGGCAGCAGGGGGAGCGGGGGCGCCGTGATCGCCTCCTCGAGCTCCGCGGGGTCGGGGTTCATCCCGACTAGGGGTAGGTGGCGCGTCATGTTCGCGAGCGGTCAGGCCGAGCGGCCATCCTACCAGATGAGGACGCAGCCGAGGAGCAGCGCGCAGCTCGCGGCGCTCGCGACGCGGTGCTGCACTCGCAGCGCCTGCGCGTGGCTCACGTGGGGCGCCCGCCGCGCGAGCGCCCAGGGGAACCAGAGCACGAACGGGGCGGCGTAAGCGGCGAGCCAGGTCGGCGCCGCGGAGCGCTGCAGGAGCTCCACCGACAGACCCGAGAGCAACAGGCCCAAGGCGCCGATCAGCAGAGCGGTGGCGCGCGCGCCGAGCAGCTGGAAGGTGGTGCGCACGCCGCCCCCGCGGTCGTCGTCGGCGTCCGCCGCCTCGTGGATGAGCTGGTTCTGCAACAGGAGCAGCGAGAAGCACGCCACGAGGAGCCAGCGCGCCTCGGGGACGGCCTCCGAGCTCAAGCCCAAGAGGAGCAGCGGCGCGAAGCAGCCCACGTTGAGCAGCGACCCCACGCCCGGCAGCGACTTCAGCCGGGGCCCAATCGAGTACAGCGTCCCCGCGCTGATCGCGGTCAGCGTGGCGTACAGTACGGGGGTGGGGGAGAGCCAGGCGGTGACGAGCGCCACCAAGGGCAGCGCGCTGGCGACGGCGTAGTGCAGCGCGCTCGGCCGGGCGACGCCGACCAGCGGGTTCTTACGAGCGTCGCGGTCGAGATCGCGATCGGAGATGGTGTTGATCAGGTAGCCGAACGCCAGCACCGCCGCGCAGATCAGCGCGCCGCGCGCGAGCGCGGTGAGGCTCACGCCGAGCGGCGCCGCTCGGTCCCAAGAGGCGACGGGCAGCACCATGAAGTGCAGCCAATGCTGCGGCCGTACGGCGCGCTTCAGGCTCACCAGCTGAGGCCGCCAGCCCGCGCGGCTCTGCTCGGGCGCCCGCGCGACCGGGCTCGCGGGGAGGGCGCCCGCGCTCGGGCTCTGCAGCGAACGAGGCGGGGACATCAGCGCACGACGTCTTCAGCTTATCAGCAAGCAGCAGAGCCGCCCAGCGCACGAGCCATGACGGCCGTAGCCCGCCCACAGCGCAGCGCGGGGTGAGCTTCGGCGCGTTCGAGCCTCTGCATCGCCGTGCAGCGCACTGCCAAACCCCCCGATCCCCCACGTCCTAGTCGCTTGAAAGCCCTGACGACCTTCACGGCATGGGCGTCGCATCCACGCGCAGCGCCAGCCGCGCGCCGAGCCACAGTCCGCTCAGCGTGCCGCTATCACCCGCGGCTCCTTGGTAGTCGATGGGGGTGAGCAGCGCGCCCAGCTCCGGGCCCATGCTGAGGTGCGTGTGCGGTGAGAGCCGCAGGTCGAGGCGCAGGTCCAGCGCCGCGCGGGCCCCCAGCGTGGTGGTGCCGCGTGCGCCAGCCACCTCCGTGGCGCGCAGCACCTGCACCGCAGCGACGCCCAAGGTCGCGCCCACACCGAAGCCGAGCCGAGGCGTCGAGGTCAGCTCATACCCTGGGGACAGACTCGCCTCATACCAACGCCAACCCCCGCCGCTCGGCGCGCCGCCCGCGAGCATCCCCAAACCCAGCCCCACCCGCGGTCCGCCTTCGAAGCGCAGCGTGGGCTCCAGGGCGACGCCGCTCAACCACGCTCCGTCGCTACCCACGAGCGCGCCGCGCGCCGCCGCGTCCAAGCTCAGCCCAGCGCCCAGGCTGAGCGGGCGCGGCTCGCTCGCCGCGCGAGCGCGCGCCAAGGCCTCGCGCTCCAAGCGGCGCGCCAAGGCCAAGCGTCGCTTGCGCAGGTTCAGCACCAGCTGCGCCGCCGCCTGCCCCACGCGGCGCGCCGTGAGCCGCTCGCTCCCCCCCGTGCTCACGCGTCGTGAACCGTGGAGCACCCCGAGCTCCCACAGCTCCACGCTGAGCGTGTCCGGCTGGCTCGGGTCGTCGCTCCGCAGCACCCGGAAGAACAGCACCACGTCGGTCGCGCCTTCCCGCGTGGGATCGGGCGGCACGTCCACGTCGGCGATCTCGAGCGCGATCAGGCGCCTGACCAACTTCAAGTCGAGCTCCGCCTCGGCGTCGGCGGCGATCTCGATCGCGAGCGCCGTCTCTGCGTGCGCGGGGAGGGTGACGCCGAGCGCCGCGCAGCTCACCGCGACGGCTGCCAGCATGGTCAGCCAGCGTGACTCACGTGGTGCTGCTCGCGGGACAGTCAGCTTGCCTGATGATGGGACCCCCCGGATACCGTCAAGCACACTGACGGCACCGCTCTCGACCGGGGCTTCGCTACGGCGCGCCCTCAGCAGGTGCGGCGCCTGGGGGTGGAGCAGCGCCCTCACTGGGGGCGAGCTCGGCGGCGCCGGCGTCCACGTCGGCCTCGGGCTCGTCGGCGGCTGCCCCAGCGTCACTCGCCTCAGCCTCGGCGAGGGCATCGCGCATCTCCTGAGCGCGGCGTCCGCTGGGGTAGTCTTTCTCATACTGGGCCGCGAGCTTACGCGCGAGCGTCAGGTGACCTTGCTCGATGGCGGACATCACCTGTCGCGCGAGCGCATCTTCAGCGAAATCGCCGTCGGGCGACAAGGCGCGATAGCGCGCGAACGCCTGGGCTGCGCCCCGCTTGTCCCCCGCGGCCTCGAGCAGGTTGCCGAGGGCGAGCGCCGCGAGGGGGGCGTTGGGATCCCCCGGGTAGCGCGCGAGCAGCTGCCGCAGCGCCTCCGTGGCGAGGCCGCGCTGGCGATTGGCGCGCGCCACCTCCGCCAACGTCATCAGCTGATCTGCGCTGGCCTGAGCGAGGGCCCGTTGAAAGCCCGCCTGCTGGCCCAGCGCCTGGTAAGCCGCCGCGTACTCCCCCGAGTCCGCCAGCTGTTGCCACTCCGGCGGACCCACCGGCCGAGCGACCGGAGTAGGCTCGACGACCTCCACCGTGGCCGGTGGCTTGGGCGTGCGCGAGGGTGGAACGAAGCGCGGATCGGGCGTCAACGGCAGCAAGGACTCACTGGAGGGAGCCACCGGAGGCTCGGGCGTGGGCGCTGGATCTTCCTCGCCCGCCGCGCGATCCGTCGTGGTGGCCTCGGCACCCCGCTCGCTCGACACCAGCGCCTCTGGGCTCACCCCCAGCCGCGAGCCCACCACCACGCCCGCGCCGAACAGCAGCACCGCCGCCGCCGCCGCGACCCCACCCCAACGCACCAACCGCGCCGCGCCGCTCGTCACCGCAGCGGGGCGCTCAGGCAGCTCTTCATCCAAGCGCCGCCACAGCTGCGCCAAGCGCTCGTCATCCGCGCCGTGATCGCGCAGCGCGGCCACGGGGATCTCTGGGTAACTGCGGCGCCCAACAGCACCGCGGCTCCCAACGACACCGCGGCGCTTAGGTAGCGCTCCTGACTTATCTCGCGCCATCAGGTGCCCCCCCCTGCCGCGCCCGATCCATCCGCTTCACCCACGAAGTGCTGCTGGAAGAAGCGCTGAGCGCGCGTGATCCGCCGCTTGGCCGTGGCGAGGCTGCACCCCGCGAGCTCAGCCACGGCCTCCAGCCGGTGATGCTCCACGTAGCGCAGCGTCCAGGCGATGCGATCCTCCGTGGGGATCAGCTGGAGCAGCGCGTACACCTGCGCCAGCTGAGCGCGCACCTCAGGGCCCGCTGCATCGCTGGAAATCGCGTCCAAATCCACCGGATCAGCCGGGGTGAGGCCCAGCGCCGACATCCAGCGTTTGCGCCGGAGCCGCGTCCGCACCAGGCGCACCACGATGGCGCCCAGCCAGGAGCGGAACGCGCCACGATCCCGTAAATCCGCCAGGCGCTCGTGCGCCTTCATGAACGCGTCGTGGACGATGTCCTCCACGTCCGTCGCGTTGCCTTGGATGCGCACCGCGAGGTTCATGGCGTACCCCGCGTGCCGCAAGTAGAGGCGCTCGAACGCCGCGCGCTCCCCGTGGATGGCGCCCTCCACCCACGCGAGCTCCTCCGCGTCGAGCGGCGCAGAGGCGCCAGCCGGCTGGCCCTCGGCAGCGTGCCGTGACGTGGCGATGGGAGGTGCTGGGGTCGGGACATGCGCGTGGATCCGTGCGGCGCTGACGGGACCGCTCGGATCGACAGGCGCCTCGTCCGCTACGACGCGGGCGCCCTCCGTCAGGGGCTCCTCTGCCTCGGCAGCTGGAGCGAGCCCACCCGAGATCAGGCGGAGCCGGCGTTCAGCCAAGGAGGAGCGGGAACCCATCGACACGGAGGAGACGCAGCTTGCCACGAAATCGGCTCAGGGCTCACGACGCTCCGCGCTGGCATGAGGTCGCCTGGCTGGGGCTCTGGGTCGCTCGGCGGCGTCAACCGAAAAGCGACCCGTCGGTCGCTTTTCGCGTCTCACGCAGCATCTGGCGGTTTCTGAGCCTCACGGCGCTTTCCGTGAGCCGTTCTGGGGCGCTGGTGCATCTCCCCATTTCGAACCCGGGGCGCGCGCTGCGCCGCCCCCACAGAGAGGATCCTCAAGATGATTCGTAAGTTTGCTTTTATCCCGTTCGTGGCTCTGGCGGTGGCGTGTGGCGGCGGTGGCCTGCCTGAGGCGGAGGCGCCCGAGTCGCCCGATGTCGAGGCGCCCGAGGCGCCCGAGGCTGACGTGCCCGATGTCGAGGCGCCCGAGGCGCCCGAGGTCGATGAGGCCGGTGGCGACGAAGAGGAAGCCGCTGAGTGAGCTCACGCTGGGGCGCCACCAGTTCCACTGATGGCGCCCCGGTCGCTCATCGCTCGCCCTGAGGCGAACGAGCCCTTTGGAGCTGGCCTGCGCATGACGTTGGCCGGCTCCTTACTTTTTGGGGCAGGCCCCTGTGCCTGCCCTCTCGCCCTGGTTGGTACATGGTCAGCTCAGCGGACGACTTGGTAAGTCGTGTCGCGCTTGAGGTCGAGGTGGAAGTGATCGCGGTGGGCGGTGTCGTGGCCCGGCGTGAGCAGGTGGTTGAAGAGGACCGCTTCGGCGATGGCGCAGAACAGGTTGCGGAGCCTGATGGCGCGCTCGCTCGGCTCGTGCAGGCGCACCTCGGGGCCGCAGGCGGGCTCCCCGATGGCTCCCTGCCAGTCAGTTTCCACGACTAGCATCTCGCCGCTCTTCAGCCAGAGCCGCGTGACGTCGAGCGCCAGCGCGTGCGCGTGTTGGCTCAGCTGCTTGCCGCGGGTCGGCAGCTTGGCGGCGGGGCGATACGCGTTGTCGATCTGAACGCGGGTCACCCCGAGCGGCTCGAGCAGGCTCGCTAGCTGGTGCAGGGCGAGCACCAAGCGGCAGTCGAGCACGCCGTAGGGGCTTTTTCCACCAGGAATCACGAAGTGGACACCCGCGATGGGGCCGCTCAGCCTGAGCGGCGTGGCCACGCCCTTGGCCGCGCCGCCCCACGGAGTGACGGGCAGCTTCAGCGCGCTCAGGCGCCGCTTGCAGTCGGCGGGGGAGAGGTTCGCGATCTGCCGCGCGGGCGCGCCCTCAGGGAGGCTGCGCCGCGCCTCGAACGGGCGCGTGAAGAAGGGCTCATTCGCGTAAACCGGGGGTGCGTCGGCTCGTGAGCCCCCTGCATCAGGCGCTGTGCCCGCATCCAGGGTTGGGGGTTTGCCAGCTAGAGCGCTGGGAGCCGCCGTGGCCGCGCCGGTCGAGGCGCCGGAGCCGATGTCCACGGCGTCAGTAGGCCTGACAGGTGCACCCATCAGCCCACCTGATGACCCCGCAGCCCCAGGCGCCGCCGCGGCGTCCGCCTCCGTCGCTTCGGGTGCTCCGGGCGCGCTGGGTGTCCCAGGCGCGGCGCTGCACGCGACCAGCCAGCAACCAAGCGTCAGTGACCCGAACGAGCTCAATCGACGTGAGCCCTGACCTCCCCGCGGCCCAGCTCCCTGACGGCCCCGTTCGGCGCACGAACGGCCCTGCTGCGGAGCTAGCCGAGGGAGCACCCTCAGGAGGCCTGCCCTCCTGCAGACGACAGGTCGACCACCAGGCGCGTGCGCCCGACCAAGAGCTCGCTCCCGTGCGGGAGCCGCTGCTCCCCGCGGACGCGCACGAACACCCCGGTGCGGCTCCCCAAGTCCGTGAGCACCACGGTGCTCGCCTGCTCCTCGATCACGCAGTGCTGCTCCTCCACCAGCGGGTCGTCGGCGAAGATGAGGTCGCCCACCGCGGAGCCAATCTGCATGCTGTTGCCGCGCGCGACCACGCACGAGCCGAGCGCGCCGCCCTCGAACACCTGCATGATGCGGAACGACGAGGGCCACTTGGGTGAAGAGTAGAAGTAGGTGGGGCCCGGCTCGGGGCCGTCGTCCGGCGCCGGGTTCTTCTCCACCCGCAGCAGCTGATCACCGACGATGAACTCATCGCCGATCTCCAGCTCCACCGCGGTGCTAATCCGGAAGAAGACGCCGTTGCCGCCCTCCAAGTCTTCGATGAACAGCGCGCCGCCGTTCTCCGTTTGGCGCCAGCGCAAGATGGCCTCCGTCGGGTGACAGAAGCGCTCCCCTGGGAGGTTGATGGCGCCGGCCGCGCCGATCACCGCCTCTTCACCGACTGGATCGTAGCGCTCGGGGCCACCCGTGAGGCTCCGCAGCACCACCAAGCTGAAGTGACGCGCGACCTCGGGCGCGGCCACGGCGGGCGGCTCGTGGGTGACGCCGCTCGGCGCCGCCTCCTTGCGCCGCGCGATCTTCTGGACCTCTTGCGGCGGCTCCGTGAGGAGGCTGATGCCGCCCACCTCCTCACCGGCGATGATGCGGTCGAACTTCCCGTCGCGCAGCATCAGCACCATTTCCATGTGCTGTGCCTTCATCAAGCCGCGCACGAACTCGGCGACGTCAGAGCGGCTTACCTCAGCGGAGTAGTCGCGCTTGTGGCTCTTGATGACGCGCCCGCCGTCGGCGAAGAGGTGCGTGATGATGTGCGGGGAGTCGAGGCCGGAGTCCTCCGTCTGCACGTGGTACGGCACGCCGTGAAACTTGATGTTGTTGTTGAACCCCATCTGCGCGCGGCGGAAGGTGGGGCGGCGCATCTCCGCCTCGAGCTGGCTGACGCGCTCGGCGGGGTAAGCCTGGATTTGCTGGTCGAGGAGCGCGTGCTCACCCTCCATCCCCTCCATGCGCTCGAACGCCATCTGCGCGACGCTCGCGCCCGGGTCGATGCGCAGGGCTTCGGCGAGCAGCTCCTGACCCTCGGTGTCATTGGGGCCGTTGGCGGCCCAGGCGGCCAGTAAGGCGACGGCCTCGTCCGGGCGCTCCTTTTCCACGAGCCAAGCTGCGACCCTCTTGGCCTTCTCGCGCGCCATCGCCGTCTCGGACATCGCCCGCATCATGATTTCGGGGGCGCTTGGGTGGCAAGGGTTAGTCGCAGGGGGATGAAAACGCCGCGAGCAGCAGCTGCCGCTGCTCACGGGAGAGGTTCACCCAGCGCCCTTGGATCGCGAAGCGGCCGTCTTCCTGGCGTTTGCAGCCGCGCACCTTGAGGGCGAACACCGCCTCCAGGCTGGGGGCGCGGCCCTCCACGGTGGAGCCGGGTGGGGACGAGGCGCTCGAGCTGAGCGTCGCGTGCGCACCGTCGGTGGTGACGACGACCGCGTCCCCGCCGCGGGTCAAGCTGAGCCTCATCGCCCCTTGGCCTCCCGGATCGCGTCGTAGGCCTCGCGCTTCGCGTCGCGCTCCTTCACCGCTTGGCGCTTGTCGTAGCTCTTCTTGCCGCGCGCCAGGGCTATCTCCACCTTGGCGCGCCCGTTCTTGAAGTAGCAGCGGGTGGCGACGATGGTCATCCGCTCACGCTCCACCGCCGCCTTCAGCTTCATGATCTCGGAGGCGTGCAGGAGCAGCTTGCGCGGCCGTACCTCCTGGTGCCCAAAGGCGGCGTGGTCCAGCGGCGTGATGCGCATGCCCTTCAGGGTGGCCTGCATGTCCTTCGAGATGTCGACCCAGGCGTCACTCAAGTCGCCGCCGTGGACGCGCAGCGCGCGCACCTCACTGCCGATCAGCTGCATCCCCGCCTCATAGCGCTCGCCCAGCTCGTACTCGTGACGCGCGCGTCGATTGAGCGCGACCACGCGATCGCCGAAGTCGATGTCCTTCTTGGCAGCCATGAGTACCTCCCGCCGCGAAGCGGAGTCGCCACTATGCACCCGAAGCCGCGCGCCGCAAGCCGAGGCGCCTCGCGTTGCACCGCGCACCGCCACCCCAGCACCGCGCGACGCGGAACAGGCAAACCCCCCAACCCCGATCACGCAGCGCTGCCAGCTGCCTGCGCTCGGCGCGGATGAGACGCTGGGTGTCGCGTTGCGCTCGGCAGGCGTGGGTCGCATAAGCGGGGCCATGCGGATCACCCAGCTGCGCGGCGCGCGCACCCACAACTTGAAGCGCGTCGATCTGGATCTGGTGCCCGGGGAGGTGGTGGCGCTGACGGGGGTGTCCGGCGCCGGCAAGAGCAGCCTGGCGCTGGAGACGCTCTACGCCGAGGGGCAGCGCCGCTACGTCGAGAGCTTCAGCCCGTACGCGCGCCAGTTCCTCGAGCGCCTGGAGCGGCCGCCGATGGACTCCTTGGAGCCCGTGCCCGCCGGCATCGCGGTGGACCGCCGCGCGCAGGTGAAGAGCTCCCGCTCCACCCTCGCCACCTTGGCCGACTTGGAGCCCTACCTCGCCGCGCTGTTCACTCGCGAGTCGGCGCCGCTGTGCCCGATGCATCACGTCCCCGCGCGCCTGCTCACCGCGCGTGGCGCTGCGGAGGAGCTCGCTCTGCTCCTGGCCAGGCGCCCCCAGAGAGACGCGGTGCTGATCGGCTTCGAGCTCGATTGTCAGGGTAAAGAACATTATCTCGCGCTGCGCACCGAGCTCGCCGAGGCGGGTTTCACGCGGCTCTTCATCGGCGGCGAGGCGCGGCGCCTGGACGAGGTGCGCCCGAGTGAGGTGGGCACGGATCTGGTGGTGGTGACTGACCGTCTGCGCGCTGGCGCGGCGCCGCTGCCGCGCTTGACCGAGGCCTTGGAGCTCGCGTTCTCACGTGGCCAGGGTGTGGCCTGGGCGCGCGTCGCGGAGGAGCCCCCCATGCGCCTCGGCTTGGGGCTCGGTTGCGCTCGGTGTCAGGCGGAGGGCACGCCGCGCGTGGAGTCACCACCGTCAGCTGGGCTGTTCTCCTATGAGTCGCCGCTCGGCGCTTGCCCGGCGTGTAAGGGCTTCGGGCGAGTGATCGGTTTGGACCTCGACAAGGTGGTGCCCAACCCTCACCTCAGCCTGAGCAAAGGCGCGATTCGGCCTTGGGCGAAGGGGAAGTCGACCACTTGGGAGCGGCGCATGCTCCGTCAGTTCTGTGAACGGGTGGGGGTTCGCCTAGACGTCGCCTGGGATCAGCTGCGCGAGTCGGAGCGAGCCCAGGTGCTGGATGGCGAAGGCGCGTTCACGAGCACCAAGTTCCCTGGGGTGCGCGGTTGGTTCCGCTGGCTCGAGACCCGCACCTACAAGATGCACGTGCGGGTGTTCCTCTCGCGCTACCGCTCTTACGATGTGTGCGGCGCGTGCCAGGGGCAGCGCTTGAACGAGCGAGCGCTGCGTTACCGCGTGGGTGGGATGTCGCTCGCGGCGTGGCACCGGCTCGAGGTGGAGGAGGCGCGCGAGCGGCTCGCCGCGCTCAGCCCCCAGACGGGTCAGGGGAGCTTGGCGCGCGAGGAGCTGCTCTCGCGGCTCAGCTACCTCTCGCGCGTGGGCCTGGGCTACTTGACCTTGGATCGTCAGGCGCGCAGCCTGAGCGGCGGTGAGACCCAGCGCGTGACCCTCACCGCGGCCCTCGGCACCACCCTGAGCCAGGCCCTGTTCGTGTTGGATGAGCCGACCGTCGGCCTCCACAGCGCCGACGTGGAGAAGCTCGCGAAGCTGATCCGTGAGCTCGCGGATCGCGACAACGTGGTGGTGCTGGTGGAGCACGACGAGGCGCTGATCGCCGCCGCCGATCGCGTGGTGGAGCTGGGACCAGGGGCGGGGGACGCGGGTGGGCAGATCTGTGGCGACGTGCGGCGGGGGGAGAAGCACACGAAGCAGGCACGAGTCAGTGTCACTGACGTCAAGGCGAAGCGAGGCTCGCCGAAAGTCGGTGTAGCTGACTTGAGCGCCCAGGGAGGCTCTGTTCAAGTCAGTGTCACTGACGCAAGCGCGCGCCCGCTGTATCGCGCGACGCTCCCGGCGGAGCCCACGGGGTGGCTCACGGTGCGTGGCGCCAGCGAGCACAACCTGCAGGACATCGACGTACGGGTGCCGCTCGGGGTGGTGTGCGCGGTGACGGGGCCGAGCGGCTCGGGGAAGAGCACCTTGGTGGAGCACGTGATCCATCGCGCCGTGGTGCGGGCGCTGGGCGACTTCACGGGGGAGGTGCCCGGCGCGCACCGCGGCCTCGAGGGCTGGGAGCAGCTCTCCCGGGCGCTGCTCGTGGATCAGGCGCCGCTCGGCCGCACCTCACGTGGGAACGCCGCGACCTACACCAAGGCTTGGGATCGGATCCGCGCGCTGCTCGCGGCGTCACCCGCGGCTTTGGCGCAGCAGCTCGGCGCCGGCGCGTTCTCGTTCAACGTGGCCGGGGGGCGCTGCGAGGCGTGCAAGGGCGAGGGTTACGAGACGGTGGAGATGCAGTTCCTCGCGGACGTGAGGCTCTCGTGCCCGGTGTGCGGCGGGCGCCGGTTCCAGCCGCACGTGCTGGAGGTGACGCACGCTGGCTTGTCCGTGTGGGAGCTGCTCGAGCTGACGGTGGACGGCGCGCTCGCGCACTTCGCGGCGGAGCGTGACGTCCAGCGCAAGCTGGGTCCGGTGTCGCGGCTCGGCCTCGGCTACCTCCGCTTGGGGCAGCCGCTGTCCACCTTGAGCGGCGGTGAGGCGCAGCGCCTGAAGCTCGCGCGCGCGCTGTGCGAGTCGGCCAAGGGCGCGCTGTTCGTGTTGGACGAGCCCAGCGCGGGCCTCCACCCGAGTGAGGTGGCGCTCCTCGTGCGTGCGCTGAACGACGTGCGCCGCGGCGGCGGCAGCGTGCTCCTCGTGGATCACGATCTCGACCTCATCTCAGCGGCGGACTGGGTGATCGATCTCGGTGAGGGCGGTGGCGCTCAGGGCGGTCGTGTGGTGGCAGCGGGGCCTCCCATGGCGCTCGAGCGGGGCGCCACGGCGCGCGCGCTCGCGGGTCGCTCACGGCCTCCCGAGCGCGGAGCGCGACAGCAAACGCAGCCGGCGCCACCGGTCCTCTCGGTCACGCGCGCGCGGGAGCACAACCTGAAGGATGTCTCGGTAGAAATTCCTCACGGAAAATTGTGCGTGGTGACGGGGCCGAGTGGCTCCGGGAAGAGCAGCTTGGCGTTCGACGTCATCTTCGCGGAGGGGCAGCGGCGCTTCATCTCCACCTTGACCCCTTACGCGCGGCAGTTCTTGCCCACCCTGCCGCGCCCCGACGTGAGCCGCGTCTCCGGTGTGCCGCCGGTCATCGCCCTGTCCCAGCGCACGAGCCGCGCCGGCTCGAAGTCCACCGTGGCGACGGTGACCGAGGTGGCGCACTACCTCCGGCTGCTCTACGCAAAACTCGGGGTGCCGCGCTGCCCGGAGCACGACCTGCCCATCGAGCGCCAGAGCTTCGAGGACCTGAGGGGCGCGGCGCGCCGTGTGCGCGGGCGCTTCACGCTCTTGGCGCCGGCGGTGGTCTCCCGCAAGGGGACGCACCTGGAGGTGTTCAGCCTGGCGAGCCAGGCGGGCTACGAGTCGGCCTACGCCGATGGTAAGCTTTGTCACACGGATAAGCCGCCGCGGCTCGCGAAGACGCGCGAGCACAGCATCGACGTCGTGATCGCCCAGGAGCTCACGGGGAGGAGCCTCACGGACGAGCTGCTCCGGCAGGCGCTCCGCTTCGGTCACGGCGCGCTGAAGCTCGCATTCGACAGTGAAGCTGATGGCGTGGAGCCGCTGCTGCTCTCCGAGCGCGCCGCCTGCCCGCGCTGTCAGTTCGCGGTGCCGGAGCTCGACCCGCGCTTCTTCTCCTTCAATACGCAGCAGGGGCGCTGTCCGCGCTGCGAGGGCGAGGGGGTGATCAGCGCGGCGCCGAAGGTGGAGAAGCGCGGGCGCCGGAAGCGTGGCCGCGCGCCTGCGCAGCAGGAGCCCATCGGGGCGGAGGGCGCCAGCACGCGTGAGGGACCCAGTGTGGTGTGCCCCGCGTGCCATGGCGAGCGGCTGGGCCCGCTGCCGCGCGCGGTGCGCTTCCACGGCGGCGGGCGCACGGAGCCGCTCCGGCTGCCTGAGCTGATGGCGCTGCCGGTGAGCCGGGCTGCTCAATTGGTGGCGAAGTTCAAGCTCAGCGGGGACCGCGCGAAGGTGGGCGAGCCGGTGCTCCGCGAAGCGCTGCGGCGCCTCGAGTTCTTGGTGGAGGTGGGGCTCGGCTACCTCACCTTGGATCGCGCGGCGCTCAGCTTGAGCGGCGGTGAGCTCCAGCGCCTCAGGCTCGCGGCGCAGCTCGGCTCGGGGCTGACGGGCGCGCTCTACGTGCTCGATGAGCCGACCATCGGGCTGCACCCGAAGGACACCGAGCGTCTGATCGGGAACCTGAAGTCGCTGGTGGCGCAGGGCTCCACGGCGCTGGTGGTGGAGCACGACGCGGATCTGATCCGTGCGGCTGACTACATCGTGGACGTGGGGCCCTCCGGTGGGGAGCGCGGCGGGCAGATCGTGGCGGCGGGGTCACCGAGCGAGGTGCTGGCGCGCAGCGACTCGCCCACGGCGGAGAGTTTGAAGGCATCGCCTTCAGCTCGCGTCGCGCGTGACCTCGCGGAGCTTTCGTGGATCCAGCTGAGTGGGGTGACGCAGCACAACCTCAAGGGGGTGGACGTTTCACTTCCGTGCGGTCGCCTGACGGTGGTCGCGGGGGTGAGCGGCTCGGGCAAGAGCACCCTGGTGCGGCAGGTGTTGCTGCCAGCGGTGCGCGAGCGGCTCGCGGGCGCGGGCACGGCTCGTGAGGCGCGTGCGGTGCGCCAGGGCGCGGTGCGCAAGACGAGCGCGGCGCGTGAGGCGCACGAGCCCAACGTCAGTGTAGCGTACCGTGAGCTCCGCTTGGCGCAGGTGAGGCGCGCGGTGAGCGTGGATCAGTCGCCCATCGGTCGGACACCGCGCTCGGTGCCAGCCACCTTCCTCGGGATCTTCGACGAGCTGCGCCGACTCTTCGCCAAGGCGCCGGAGGCGGCGGTGCGCGGCTTCGATGCGAGTCGCTTCTCCTTCAACACGCCGCGCGGCGGTCGTTGCCCCGCGTGCGATGGGCAAGGCGTGGTCACCCACGAGATGAGCTTCTTGCCCGACGTGATCACGCGCTGCGAGGCTTGCCTTGGGATGCGCTTCGAGCCGGCGACCCTCGAAGTTCGCTACCGCGGGCTCAGCGTGGGTGAGGTGCTGGCGCTGTCCGCCGAAGAGGCGCTCGGCGTGTTCGAGCACCACCCCAAGATCCGCGCGCCGCTCGAGGTGCTGGTCGCGCTGGGCGCCGGCTACATCCGGCTCGGCCAAGGCTCCCACACCTTGAGCGGCGGCGAGGCGCAGCGCCTCAAGTTGGCGGCGGAGCTGGCCCAGGGCGTGCGTCACGAGCCCACGCTGTACGTGCTGGACGAGCCGACCACCGGGCTCCACCTGAGCGACGTGGGGCGTCTGATCGCGGTGCTCGACCGCTTGATCGAGCGCGGTGACACCCTGGTGGTCATCGAGCACCATCCGGAGGTCATCCAGAGCGCCGACTGGGTGGTCGAGCTAGGCCCCGGCGGCGGCGAATCAGGCGGTCAGGTAGTCGCCCAAAGCACCCCAACCGATCTCCGCCGCGCCCATACCGCCACCGCCGAAGTGCTCCGCGCCCTGGGGTGAGGCCGGTCACGTTAGCTCTGCTGGCTTGCGTTGCACATCAAAGCTACGCTGTGGCTCGGTACCTTGGTGGTGACGAGAGGGTGCATGGCCCAAATCCTGATTGAGCTCCCGGACGATACTTTCGAAGCCGCGCGGCGAGGTCCGCGCGACGTTGCCCGGGAAATGCGGCTGGCGCTCGCGATACGTTGGTACGAGCGGGGGGTCGTCTCACAAGGAAAAGGCGCTGAGATCGCGGGGATGACGCGCTCAGAGTTCATTGACGCGCTGGCTGAAGCGGGCGCCTCCGTCTCCCAAGAGACGGTCTGTGAGATCGAAGAGGCGCTCCGCCTTGACTAGGCGTGCTCAAACAAATCCTGGTGCTTGCAGGTGAGGCGTGATGCACGTGAGGTAACCAGCGCACTTCAACCCCCGCCCGGTAGGCGTAGTCTGGGCGGTGCGGGGGAGGGCGCTGGTGCGGGGCCGGGTGATGGAGAGGGGGACGGTGATGGGGAGGGGTTCGTCAGGCCGGGTAGGCGCAGCCGGGGGCCGGGGCTCGGTGCGGGGCTGGGCTGCGGTGCGGGGCTGGGCTGAGGCTGCGGGCTGGGTTGCGGCGCGGGGTTGGGCTTGGGGGAGGGCCGAGGGCTGGGTGAAGGAGTTGGCGATGGACTGGGCGACGGCTCGTACGCCGGCTCTGGATCCACCTCGGGCTCGGGGGTGCCGACGACGGGCGCCTCTTCCCCGGCGCCCTCCGCGGTGACCACGGCGGGCGCTGGGAACTCCAGCGGCTCGATGGGGGCGGCGCTGTCCGAGGTGCTGCGGAAGCTCACGAACAGCGCGATGACGATGCCGACGCCAGTCAAGCTGACTAGCGTCACGAGCAGCGGGATCAGCAGGCCTCCGCGGCGCGGCGCGTGACCCCCCATGGCCGGCGTGGGGATGAAGGCGGCGCCGTAGCCCGGCGCGCCCCCGAAGCCGGGCCCCATCGGCGCGCCTCCCATCGGTGCCGGTCCGCCCATTGGACCTCCGAAGCCAGGCCCCATCGGTGCTCCCAGTTGACCTGGCGTCATGGGTGCGCCCAGCTGACCAGGTCCCATGGGGCCCATGGGACCTCCTACAGGCACGCCCATGGCCCCACCAGGGCCGAAGCCGGGTGGTCCGCCGAGCTGACTAGGCCCGCCGCCCATGAGCGGCGGCGCGCCGGGCTGAGTCATCGGGCCTGACGAGCCCGAAGGGCCCACGCCCAGGGGCCCTACTGGACCCGGGCCGGGTGGTGGCGGGAAGGCGCCCACCGACGCGTCGAACAGCGGCGGCGCGCCGGGCTCCGTCTTGGGAGCGCTGCGCGCCGTCGCGGCGGGGGGCGCCAGCGGGGTGGGCGCGTAGGGCGTCGCCTCTGGCAGGGTGGGCTCGATGAGCGCCGTCTGCTGCGGAGGTGACTTCACGCCCACCTCGGGGAGGGCGGTGGCGGGGGCGGTCTCGAGGTTGGGGCGCCGCGGATCACTCATGGTGGCCTGGGGGGCTGCTCACTTCGCGGGCGACGCCGCCCCGGGCGCGTCGCCCTGGCATCGTATCACACCGGATCCTGCTGACCACGCCGTTCAGGAGCCGTCCGCACGAGCAGCGCTCCTCAGGACGGTGCCGTCCAACCCCCTGAAAAGGATGAATGACGCCCGGCTCTGGCGAACGCCCTGAAGGGCCACGCGTCAGGTGCTCTGAAGTGCCGCGCGTCGCGCCATCAAGGCGCCGTCCAGATCCGCTCAGTCGCTCGCCTCACGATACACCGCGAGCGTCTGCTCTGCGGTGCGCCGCCAGGAAAACTGACGAGCGCGCTCGGGGCCGCGCTGGCGGAGGCGTTGGATGAGGTCATCGTCACTGTCCATTGCTCGCAGCGCGTCCACCAAGGCCGCGTGATCGCGCGAGGGAGCGTGCAGCGCGCCCCCTTGGGTGACCTCCACCAGGGCGGGCGCCGTGGAGGTGAGCACCGGCACGCCCATCGCCATCGCCTCCAGCGCGGGGAGCCCGAAGCCCTCCTCGTGGGAGGCGAACAGCACCGCGTGGGCGTGGCGATACAGCGCGAGCAGCACCTCGCCCGGCGCCGCGGGGATTTGGATCACGCGCCGCGCTACCTCCGGGCGCGCCAAGAGCTCGCTCAGCTCTTTATCCACTCGGGAAAAGCGACGCACCAGCACCAGCCGTTGATCGGCGCGCTCGCCCAGGGCGTCGAGGTACGCGCGGATCATCCCGGCGTGGTTTTTGTAGGGCGAGCCTTGCCCCACGATCAGCCAGTAGCGCACCCCCCGCGGCACCCAGGCGTCGATCAGCTCGCGCGGCTCACCACCCAGCGCCGAGAAGCGCTCGTGGTCTACTCCGTGGTGCACCACGCGCACCTTGTCCGCCGCCGAAGGGAACACGCGACGGATGGCGTCGGCGGTCGCCTGAGAAATGGCGATTAGGCGCCGCGCGCCGCGCACCGCGCGCTCGATGTGCAGGCGGTACCAGAGCGCGTTGACTCGGCGCTCGGGGGCATGCGCCGAGCAGAGCTCAGGCGCTTCGATCCACATCAGGTCATGTAGGGTGACCACCCAGGGCCGAGGTGCTCCAAAGGGGACGAGATCTGCCGGGGAGTGGTACACGCGCGCTGCATTGGGTGAGCTATCCTGACTGAATGGCGCGCCGGCCGCATCCCGTCGGTTAGACTGACTAGATGACGCGCTCGTCGTATATCGTCCGTCACTCTGACTGGTGTGCGCCGCGTGCAGGCGCAGCAGCGGGCCAATCGCGGGCGTCCAGGCGCTCTTGGTGTCACCCGGCGCCAGCACCACGCGCGCGTTTGGCGCGAGCGGCTTCGTCCAGCCGCGCCGCCGCACCAAGGTGATGTCCAGCTCCGCGCCCATCGCGGCGAGCTCACTCAGCAAGTGCGCGGTGTAGTTGCCGATCCCGCTCGGGCTGCTGTCCGCGCTGCGGGCGTCGATCATGAGGGAGAGGGTCACGTGCAGCCCTCGCCGCGCTGCGCGACGTCGACGGCCGTCAGGACCGCGACCTGGATGCCGAGGCGCCGCGCGGCGCTGATCGGCGAGCCGTCGAGCTCCACCACGGTGAAGGTGTCGTGGACGCGCCCCCCTTGGGTTTGCACCTGCGCCGCCACGATCTGCACCCGCTGCTCGAACAAGGCGCCGGCCAGGGCCGAGAGCAGCCCGGAGCGGTCCCCGGTCGTCACCTCGAGCACCGTGAGCGCGCCGTCCGCGCCCTCCAGGAAGCGCACCCGCGTCTCCTCACCAGCGGCAGGTGCTGGGCGCGGCGCGACGGGTGGCGCCGGGCGACCCTCCAGGTGATTCGTGAGGGTCTCGCTGACGAGCTCCGCGTGGCTGGCGTCCACCGGGGAGCCATCGTTCGGGTGCACGACGAAGACGCCGAGCGCCTCCTGGTTGCCGACGCGCGTCGTGCGGAGCCACAGCGCGCCGCTTTCGATCGAGAGCCCCGCGTTGGCGAGGGAGGCGCTCGCGCCGGCGAGCAGGCCGGGTCGATCGTCGGCGGCGAAGCAGACCTCCGCGCCGCCCTCGGGGAGCGCCGCGAACGCGACTCGCACGCGCTCGGAGCGGCGCCCGACGGCGACCGTCGCGTGGCGCTCGATGGCCTCATGGGAGTGCCGCTCCAGGTACTCCTTGGGCATGCTGTCCGTGAACTCGCGCAGGGCGTCACGCGACAAGGGATTGCGGCTCACAGCGTTTCCTCGTGGTTTTCTTGGGGGGTTCGGGAGCGCCGGGCGACGCCGCGCGGCACCAAGAGTGAGCCAGGTGTCGGTTTCGAGCCTGCTTCCGGCGCGCGCGCTCGGAGTTTCGTCGTAGGCGCTGGGGTGTGCTCGCGCGCTCGGCGTGCGGCTGGTCTGGAGATCAGCCGAGTTGGGTCAATGAGGCGTACTGTCAGGGTACCGAACGAGGTGCCCTTCGCGCTAGGGCGCGGGGGCTGGCGCCGGCTGCGGTGCTGGCGCCGGGAAGCCTGGGATTTGGGGGAACTCGGTGGGGAAAGGGGGGATCTCGGTGGGCAGCGGCGGGAGCACGCTGGGGAGCACGAACGGCGGCGCGCCCGCGTCGGCCTTCGGCGCTGGCCCGGGCCCTGGGCGCGGCGCAGGGCCGGGCGTGGGGCTGGGGCTCGGTGTTGCCGTGGGGAAAGGATCCGCGGCGGGCTGGGGTGAGGGAGAGCTCGGGCCTTCGGCGGTGACGGTCGCGGGCGGTGGGTCGGTCCAGGTGGGCTGCGGTGGGGGTGCGTCGTCTTCGCGCGTCACCACGTAGATGATGCCCAGGGTCACCGCGGCGCCTGCCATCACCGTGAGGAGGATCCACACCAGCGCCTTGCCAAACCCCCCCTTCCTGGGACCCCCGTGTCCGGCGTAGTGACCCGGCGGGGCGAAGGCGGGCGCGCTGCCCATGGGAGGACGCATCATCCCCGGCGCCATCCCAGGCGCTGCGCCCGGCATCATCCCGGGGCCTGGCGCCATGGCGCCGGGCAGGGTGCCGGGGTGTGGTGCGAGTCCCTGACCAGGTGGTGCGTGACCCTGACCAGGTGGCGCGCCCGGTGGTGGCCCATACGCCGGCGCCATCATGGCGACCTCGGGGCGCATCCCCGTCATCCGCATCTGCTCTTGGACGGCCTCGGGCGAGGCGCTCTGCGTGCTGCCCTTCTCCGGGTCGAGCGGTAAGCTGACTGCCTGCAAGGGCGCCGTGGCGTTCTGCGGCGGTGAATCGTCAGGGGGTAGTGTCTTCGGGACCTGGCTTCGCGGCGCCAAGCTCTCCGTGGCCGGCGGGATCAACCCCGCGCCAGCGGGCGGCGCCGGGGTGGCGGCGGGGGGCAGCGACTGAGTCAGCTCCTGCGCGAGCGCCGCGCGCATCTCCAAGGCGGAGGCGAAGCGAGCCTCTGGGCGCGGCGCCATCGCGCGGTGCACCACCTCGGCGAGCGGCGCCGGGATCGAGGCGTCGTACTCGGTGATGTGCTTCACCCGCCCGGTGGTGACGCGCGAGATGATGACGTGCGCGTCGTCGCCGTTGGCTGGCCGCTCCCCCGTGAGCATCTCGTAGAGCATCACGCCCATCGAGTAGATGTCCGCGCGGTGATCGACCTGATCGGCGGAGTACGCCTGCTCCGGCGCCATGTACTCCGGGGTGCCCATGATGGCGCCGGGGCGCGTGAGGCCGCGCTTGAACTCGCTGGTGTCGCGCAGCTTCGCGATGCCGAAATCCAACAGGCGGAGCTGGGTGCCGCTGGGCGTGCTGGTGACGAACACGTTGTCCGGCTTCAGATCGCGATGCACGACGCCGAGCGCGTGGGCCGCGGCCAGCCCCGCCAAAATCTGCAGGGAATATTCGAGCGCGACGTGGCGCGACAGCCTGCCTTCGCGATCGAGCACGCTCTGGAGCGGCTCCCCCGCGAGCAGCTCCATCACGATGAAGGCCGCGCCGTCTTCGGTCTGATCCACGTCGTGTACCCGCGTGACGTGGGGGCTCTGGATGCTGGCCGAGACCTTCGCCTCTTGGATGAAGCGCGAGACGAGCCCTGGGCGGCGCGCGAGCTCCGGGTGCAGGAACTTCAACGCGACAGGGGTGCCGAGCACCTCGTGGCGCGCCTCGTACACGGAGCCCATGCCGCCGTCGCCGATCAGCCTGATGATGCGGTATTTGCCGCGGATGACGTCGCCCTCTTTCACCCGAGTCATGAGCTCGCTCCCAGGTCGCGGAAGCGCTCTCGAGGCGGCACGTAGCGCCCGAACTCACGCAAGAAGCACAGCGTGCGTGGATCGGCGCGATCGACGAACAGCACACCATCCAGGTGGTCGGTCTCGTGCTGGATCACCGCGGCGCCGATGCCCTCGAGCTCACCGCCGAACGGCTTGCCCTCACGATCCAGCGCGGTGAAGCGCACGCGGCGCGGGCGCCTCACGCGGCCTCGCAGCCCGTGCACCGACAGGCAGCCTTCGTACATTTCGATCGCCTCGTGATCGCCCAGCTGATGAGGAGCCTCGCCTACGAGGGGCTCCACCACGGGGTTCACCAGCACCGTGAGCGGCGTGGGCGGGTGACCGGGGTAGCGCGGGTTGTCGGCCAGCTCCATGACGCACAGCCTGACTGACTGGTACACTTGGGGCGCGGCGATGCCGGCGCCGTCGGCGTCGCGCATCGTCTCCACCATGTCGTCGATCAGCTGCTGGATCTCAGGGCTGAGGAGCTCGTCCAGCGTGAGCTCACGCGCGCGTTGACGCAGCACCGGCTCACCGAGCTGTGCGATGCGGAGCAGGGTCATGGTCAGCTTGCCTCACCAGCGTGCGCTTCGCCGGGCGTCGCTTCGGTAGGCGCCTTGGGGAGCCACGGGATGTCCTCACGCCCTGCCTCGTGATTGGCGGCCCGCGCCAGCACGAACAGCCAGTCGCTCAGGCGGTTGAGGTAGCGCAGCAGCTCGGGGCGCACGGGCGCCTCACGGCTGGCCTCCAGCGTGCGTCGCTCGGCGCGGCGGCTCACGGAGCGGGCTTGGTGCAGCGCGGCGGCGGCGGCGGTGCCGCCTGGGAGGATGAAGGTCTTGAGCGGCGGCAGGGTCGCTTGATGCTCATCGATCTCCGCTTCGAGCCGCGCGATGTGTGAGGCGCCCACCAGCTTCAGGCGGAGCTTGTGCTCCTTGCCCGGCGCGCAGGCGAGCTCCGAGCCCAGCACGAACAGCTCCGCTTGCACCCGCTCGATCGCGCCGTCGAGCGCGCCGAGATCCAGAGCGCGCGCCAAGCCGAGCACCGAGTTCAGCTCGTCCACCGTGCCGTAGGCCTCGACGCGCCGGTCCGTCTTCTGAACGCGGTCACCCCCGTACAGCCCCGTGGTGCCGTCGTCCCCGGTGCGCGTGTAGATCTTCATGAGCCGCCAACATAGCAGGCTTGACGGACGGCGGCGGTGCCCAACCCCCAAGCCCTGCGCGCGCTGATACACCCCCCTAGGCGCCCCGGTCAGGCGGTCAAGATCTGCTTGATCTCGCCCTCGATGCTCTCTTTGCCGACGTCCTTCGCCAACGCGAGCTCCTGCACCAAGAGGCTCCGCGCTTGGTCGAGCAGGCGCCGCTCCCCGAAGCTGAGGTCCTTGTCGAACTTCAGGCGGTACATGTCGCGCAGCACCTTGGCGATCTCGGTGGGGAGCCCGCTCTTCAGCATCTCGGTGTAGGCGCGGAAGCGGCGGCTCCAAGGCTGCACGTCCACCGCGACCTCGGGTGCCTTCAAGATGTCGAGGATCTCCTCCGCTTGGTCAGCCTGCATCACGCGGCGCAGCCCCACTCGCGTCGCGGCGTCCGTCGGCACCATCACCTTGAGCCCGCTGTCGAGGATCTTCAAAACGTAGATGGTGCTCGCCTTGCCACCGAGCTCACGCTCCGCGAGCTCCAGCACCTCCCCGACGCCGTGGGCGGGGTGAACCGCCTTGTCGCCAACCTTGAACACGGGGGCAGGGGGGCGGTTCGAATCGGGCGTTTGTGCTGACAGCATGCGTGCGCGGCTCCTTGGGGCACTGCGGCGGGGGTGGCCCTTGAGGAACTCCCCCCAAAAGCAACGCGCCTATACACGCTTGGCCTCGCCAGGTCAACCAGGCTCGGGGTGCCTATTGCTAGTGTAACAGCTTGATTTCATTGATGTTTTGGGGACGCGCCAGCTCGCGCGGGCTCACGTTGGGGCTGCGACCGAAGAGGTGAGCCGGTGCTCGATGCGGAGCTGGCTCGAGGGTCTCGCGTGGGCTCAGGGTGGGGTCACTGGTTCGACGGGAGGGCTCGTCTTGGATCGGGTTTTGGGGGTTGGGAGCTCCATCAGTTGCTCGACGTCACCCGCCACCGCCGCGAAGAGGCCCGCGATCAAGCGCTCCAAGTCGACGTCCAGCTCCAGCTTGAGCAGCTCCGTGCCGCCGCTCACCACCGGGCTCGAGCCGAGCCGATCGAGACCGAACAGGGCCCCTGTCGAGCTCTGCGAGAGCTCGTCCCACGCGTCCATCAGCCGCGCGGTGGAGGCGGCGCCCACCTCCCCGAAGTCGCCGCTCAGGAGCAGCGTGAAGCGCGCGAGCCCACCGCCGAGCGGACGCATGGAGACACCCACCGCCAAGCAGTGCCCCAAGAGCCCCTGCGCCGCGTGCTCCCATTCCCCAAGGAAAGGCCCCGGGGCATAGAACACGAGCGGCGCCTCACTGAACGACGCCGGGAGGGTGCGGAGGGCGGCGCCGCGGAGCGCCGTGGGCGAACGCGCGAGGCGCTTCTGCGCGAACGCCTCCACCACCCGCGCCGGCGTTGGGTCGCCCACGGAGACGCCCACCAGGTGCCGATCGATGCGCACCAGCGTCGCGGGTGTCTGCCCGATGACGCCCGTCGTGCGCCATAGCTCCGGGTGCGGGCTCTGGCGCGTCCGCTTGCTCACCAGTCGCTGTTGAAACAGCTCCTCCACGCGCGCGTCCGCCGAGCCCACCTGCGCGACGTAGAGCGTCGCGTAGTCGAAGCCAGCGATCAGCGCGGCGGGCACCTTCGTCAGCTTCACGCCGCTCTCCTCCGCGTAGCGCTCGAGCCGCGCTGGTGGCACCAAGGGCGCGATGGCGCGCGCCACGTCCTGGTTCGCGAGCAGCTCCTGAGGCTTCGCGAGGATCAACCAACGGAGCCCCGCGGCGGCCACGTAGCTCGCCGGCTCCGCCTTGAGCAGCGGCGGCGCTGGCTCGGCGCTGGGTGCTGGCGCGGCGGGCGGCGGCGTGGTGTGGGCGCACCCAGCGCTCGCGATGAGGCTGAGACCCAGCGCCAGCGCGCCTCTCAGCTTGCCGCCACGCTTCCTCCTGCCCTCCGCGCGGTGCTGCTCCCCTTGGCGGTGTGGTTCATTGGAGCGCGACGAGCGGTGACCCGCTCGTCGTGACAGCGACGATGGCAGGCGCACGAGCATCACTCAGGGGAGCACGGTGACGTAAGCGAAGCGACGCTTCTTGGAGCCGACCCGGAGCAGGTAGCGCTGGCCGCGCGTCAGCTGATGCCGCACGTCCGTGACGCGCTGGTGGTCCACCTCCACGCCGCCCTGTTCGATGAGCCGCCTCCCCTCGCTCGTCGACTTCACGAGGCCCGCGTCGCTCAAGGCCTTGCTGAGCGCGAGGCCGGCGCCCTCCGTCGCCAGCGAGAGCTCATCGATTTGGTCAGGGATACCGTCTTTCAGGTAGGTGGCCTCGAACTCACGCCGCGCTTCGCTCGCCGCGCTGGCGTCGTGGTAGCGGGTGATGATCTCCTCGGCGAACGTCCGCTTGGCGCTCAGAGGATTGTTTTCCTCGCGGATTTTAGCGACGTCCTCGGCGCTGCGCGAGCTCAAGAGCTCGTAGAACCGCCAGATGACGCCGTCGTCGATCTGCATCACCTTGCGGAACATCTCGAGCGGCGGCTCGGTGAGGCCGATGGCGTTGTTCGCCGACTTGCTCATCTTCTTGCCGACGACCTTGCCGTCTTGGAGCCGCGCGTCCAGGCCCTCCAAGATGGGCACCGTCATCACGAGCTGCGGCCGCTTGCCGTAGCTTCGCATCAAGTCGCGCCCCACCATCAGGTTGAACAGCTGATCGGTGCCGCCCAGCTCGAGGTCGGCGTCGAGCGCCACGGAGTCATAGCCCTGGAGCAGCGGGTAGAGGAGCTCGTGGAGGTAGATGTCGCGGCTTTGCTCGAAGCGCTCGCGGAAGTCGCGGCGCTCGAGGGTGCGCGCGACGGTGCGCCGCGAAGCCAGGCTGATCACCTGATCGAGCGGTAGCCCCGCGAGCCACTCGCTGTTGTAGCGGACCTCCGTCCGCGCCTCGTCGAGGATCTTGAAGGCCTGCGCCTTGTAGGTCTCCGCGGAGGCGAGCACCTCCTCCCGCGTGAGGCGCGGGCGCGCGTCACTGCGCCCCGTGGGGTCACCCACCATCGCGGTGAAGTCGCCGACCACGAACACCACCTGATGCCCCGCGTCCTGGAACTGCCGCATCTTCTGCATCAGCACCGTGTGCCCCAGGTGCAGATCGGGCCGCGTCGGATCGAACCCCGCCTTCACCCTGAGCGGCTTCCCCGCCACGAGCCGCTCCTCGAGCTCCGCGCGCTCGTGCAGATCCACCACCCCGCGCGTCAACTCCGCGAGCACGCCGTCCACCAACATGTGCGCGATATGACACGAAAGCGCCCACGCGTGACAAGCTCGTGCCGTTACTCGTCGTCGTCGCTGCCGTCGTCGACCACGGGGTGATCGCCGGCCTCGCCCGCGAGCCGCTCGAACTCGGCTGCCCTGACGCGGCTCTCGTTCACGAGCTCTTTCAGCTCTTTACCGACCTTGAAGAACGGCAGCCGCTTGGCAGGTACCGTCACCGCTTGCCCTGTGCGCGGGTTGCGCCCGTCGTAGGGCTTGTAGGGGCGCACCGTGAAGCTCCCGAAGCCGCGGATCTCGATCCCCTCACCCCGCTGGAGCGCCTCCAACATCGCGTCGAAGACGCAATTGACGACCAACTCGGCCCGCGCCTTGGTCAGGTCGGAGCGCGCTGCGATCGCTTCGATGAGCTCGCTCTTGGTCATTCCCCTCTCCTCAGCTGGGTGCTCAAGCCGCCTCGATCGTCTGTGGCAACGGAGGAATTGTCAACGATTTCGCGCGCGTAGGAGCTTTTGGGGTGAGCCGCGATGGCGCAGCGCAAGGGGGTGGAGAGGCCGAGCTGCGGCTTCACCTAGCGTCAGGGCACCTGGTGTTTGGGGGGTTGGGGGTTTGGCATCTGACTTTGAGACGCTGATAGGGCTCGTGCCCCTCGGCGCAGCCTGAGGACCCGGTGAGTCACCGCTCGGCTGGCGCATCGACTGGCGTCAGGGTCAGCCGGTCAATGACAAAAAAGTCTTTAGTTACGGATAGTTGCAGCCATCCACTGGCGAGCGGCCCAGCGCGCGCCGCGCCCAAAGTGACCTCGCCGAGCTCGAGCTCGGTGCAGCCACCGCTCGGCACGCTGAGCGCGCGCGGCGCTGAGCCGGCATCGAGCGTCGACTCGAGGCGCCCCTCGGTGGTGCCCGTGGGCTCCATCGTGGCGAACTGCGCGCGCACCACGTAGCGCCCTGGCTGGGGCGCCGTGAGCTCCAAGCGCACCGTCACGGCGCCGCCCGGAGCCGCGCGCAGACGCAGCCCGCGCCGCCCACTGACGCAGGCGCCGGGAGGCCACTCCACGTGGGCCCAGCCACCCATCACGTAGACTGGCGGGTAGTCCGCCTCCGCCTCCAACAGGATGGACGCGGGGGGCACATCGCCTGGCCCGGTGTGAGCTCGCGCTTCGCTGTGGCGACTCTCGTCCAACCCCCCGATCCAGCTAGGGCGCCAGGGGCTCAGGCGCGGTGGTTCATTTCCCTGCGGATTGAGCTCATAGCGGAAGGCAGGTGGGCTGCCTAGACCGTGGAGGAGCAGGGCGTCGCGTGCGTCGCCGCGCTCCCGAGCGACCACGGGCGCGCTCCAGCTCCCGGTGCGGGCGTGCGCTAGCGCGCGCGGATCGTGCCCCAGGTTGAAGCCGTGATCGGTGCCCACGAACACCACGCTGCGCGCTGGGAGCGCTCGCGTGAGGCTGGGCTCGAACATGGGGCGTCCACCTTCACGCGTTGCGAGCGCTCGGTGGTCGTAGCTCGCGTGGAGCGCGAAGCCGAGCAAGCTCACGCCTGGCGCGAGCCAAGCGAGCCGGAGCGCGGTGAGCCCGTAGGCGAGCAGCACGTGCTCGAGCGGCAGTACGTCGACGAACAGGCGCGCGCCGCCACCGGGGTAGTTGCCGTCGAAGTAAAACGGGGCGTACGCCAGCACCTGGATGACGAGGCTCACCCCGAGCAGTCGCACCGCGCCGCGCCGCCAACCCACGCCGAGTGCTACGGGCAGCATCAGCGCGAACAGCGGGAGGTTACCGGCGTCCTTCAGGTGGGCCATGAGCCGGCGCAGGGTGGTGCCGCTGGCCTCCCATAATCCATATCCATGAGGTAAATGCCGCTGCACGAAGTCGCCGTGCTCATAAAGGCAGCCGCGCGCGCCGAAGCCATAGCCAAAGCAGCCCGGTGGGCCGTCAGCGAGCGCGTAGTAAGCGAGCTGGGTGGAGCCGAACAGCTCCCCCGTGGCGCTCGCCTGATGCCACAGCGCGCCGAGCACGCCGGGGAGCGCGCCGAGGAACAGCCAGCCGCCGCGAGCGGGACGGGGCCACAGCGCGACCACCAGGGCTGGCGTGAGCGTGAGGCAGCTGACCGGCCTGGTCGCGAACAAGAGCCCCATGGCGAGCCCCGCGCCCAGCAGCCTTGGTACGGCCCGCGCCCTATCTCCCGCGTGGTGTCGAGCCGCGAGGCACCACGCCAAGGTCGCGCTGATGAGCACCGCGCACAGCGCGTGCGACATGGTGTCGGCGCTGTGATAGCGCAGGCAGGCGGAGAGCAGCGAGAGCACGGCGGCGAGCCACCACACCCGGGTCGCGCTCGGGAACAGCCAGCGCGCCGCGTGGAAGGTGGTGAGCACCAAGAGCCCACCGAGCAGCGGCCCCACCGCCATCGGTGCCCCGGCGAGCTGCCCGAGCGCGAGCACCGCGGGGTACCCCGGCGGGAAGATGGGCGCCGCGCGCGCACCATCGGACAACAGGAAGCGGCCGCGGAAGCTGGCGCTCGGCTCCGTGAGCTCGAAGCTCGAGCTACCCGAGGCGAGGGTGAGCGACTCGAGCCAGTAGCTGGTGGCGTCGATGATGCGCGGCCCACCGCGCAGGTAGAACGCCACGTAGCCTGCCGAGAGCAGCGCCGCGGCGCCGCACAAGGCCATGAGGGCGAGGCGCTCGCGCCTCGAGAGCGCCCGCGGCGCCGTCTGACCCAGCGCCGTCTGACCCAGCGCCCTGGGCTCAGTATGTGATTCCGCGCGGAATCGCCAGCCCAGCGCGAGCAGCGCCAAGCCTAGCACGAGCGCCGTCAGCGCCACCCCATCGGGCGGCGCCCCGAAGCTGCCGAACCGCGTGACGTAGGCCACCAGCGCTCCCGCTCTAGCGGCTCAGGGGCCCGCTGATTCTTGCACCAACCACAGGTGGTAGATGATGCGCTCGCCCTCCACCTGACGGAGCTCGAGCTGGTTCGTCTCGTGGAGCACCGCGGAGGGGACGTCCACGCTCAGCTCCTGCCACGCGTCGCTGGGGGTGAGCACGAAGGGCTCGAGCGCAGCGCCGTTCAAGCGCACCTCGCTGCGCCCCTTGCTCGCCGGAGCGACGCGCGCGATGAGCCTCCCTGGAGCACCAGGCCGGGCGCTGAGCGTCGCGCGCTCCACCGCGCCCTGAGGGATGATGCGCCCGGCGTCCCACAGATCGTGAGCCTCCCTGCCTGGGTAGGGGAGCAGCTTCATCTCCATGAAGCCGAGCGCCCCCTCGATCTGGTAGCCGTGCGCGGCTTCGTTCATCAAGTCGGCGTGATCGAGGCTGTCCACTGGCTGCTCTCCAGCGCGCAGGCTGAGCGGGTGCTCGCTGGCGGTCATCCCGCGCCAACGAGGGCGGTAGAGCACTTTGTCTGCGCCCCCACAGATCACGTTGCCCCGCACCACCGCGTGCGCGAAGGGCTCACCGAACCACAGCGGCAGCGTCCCCCACCACCCCGGGTAAATCGCCATCACCTCGGGCCGCTCGGCCATGGGGATGCGCTGGATGAGCTCCAGGATGGCGGGCACCCCCCACTGACTCGCGCGCGCGAACGGATAGTCTCGGTAGCCACCCAGACCAATGATGTCGAGCCCTGGGATGTCCGACTCATAGGTGATGGCCCCCGCGTCGCCCACCAGCACGCGCGCCGGGCGGAGATCGGAGAGCAGCTGCCCCGCGGCGATGTGTTGGTCACGGATGTTGCGCGACGCGCGGCCGAAGAACCACACCTGCTCGCGGTAGCGCGGCAGCTGGTGGTAAACGAAGGCCGCCACCGCCAGCGTGGCCAGGGTGGCGCTCGCGACGCGGAGCCGCGCGCCGCGGGTGCCCAGCGCGGGCGCCAGCGAGACCAGCGCGCCGACGCCTAGCGCGGCGAGCATCAAGAGCCAGGTCAGCGCCGGCATGCTGTAGCGCTCATTCTGCCAGCGCACCTGACCATTCATCGCCACCACCAAGATCCACAGCGCGGCGCTGGCCCAGAGCATCAAGGCGTAGCGGCGGGTTTGACGGGGCACGCACGCCACCGCGCCGAGTCCCCACAAAATCCAGCCCCAGCCGCCGGGCTCAGACAGGTGGTAGTCAGTGACCCGCATCACCTGGTACTTCACGTGGAACTGCCATGCGTCCCAGGCCTGCTGGGCGCTCAGGTGCGGGTGGTGCAGCTCGAGCTTCACCAGCGCGCCGGCGGCGGTGCTGTAGCCGGTGAACCACTTGTTCGCGACGGCGTGCGTCACGAGCACCAAGAAGGCGGGCAAGCCCGAGAGCACGAGCACCTTGAAGGCCGCGCCGCGGCCGCGCCGGGTGAGCACCACGTAGGCCGCGCTGATCCCGAACACCGCGATCAAAGCGGCGGCCTCTGGGCGCGTGGCGACCATCAGCAGTCCTGACAACCCGAGCCACGCCGCTTGACGGGTGGGGCTCGCCTCGGGCCACAGCTCGGGCGCGCGCATCAAGTCGTCCCAGGCGACCAGGCACGCGCCCCACAGCGCCAGGAAGAACGCGACCTCCATCCCGCTGAACAAGGACCAACTGAGCGCGCCGACGCACAGCAGCGCGGGGGGCGCGAGCCACGCGGCCTGTTTGGGTAGGCCAGAGAACAGCCGCCGCGCGGCGATCAAGAAGGCGAGGCACGAGACGCAGGCCACGATGCCTGCCCACACCATCAAGGACAGCCCACGGAAGCCGCCCCAGTACCCGAGCGCCAGCGCGAAGGGGTAGAGGAGGCTGGTGCCGCCGCTGCTGTAGCCGTTCCCCTCCGACCACTGGAACGGGAAGCCGCGGGCGGTGGCGCGCGCGAAGTCGAAGTGGATGAAGACGTCGTCGAGCGGCGCGGACCAGTGCACCGCCGCTGCGGGAGGCAAGGCGATGGGTGGACCGGGGAGAGTCACCTCGGGGTGCGGCCTGGGCGCGGTGAAGGGCGCCACGTCGCCGCGCGCGTGCGCCTCCGAGTAGGCGAGCTGGAGCCGCATCGAGCCGAAGAAGAGGCTCGCGCACCACAGCACCAGCGCACCCGCGTACACCACGTAGAGCCCCCACTCGAGCGCGCTCAGCGCGCCTTGGGGGCGGGCTCGTAGGAAACGGGGCGGCCAGACCATCGCCCGCGGGGGTGTATCACGGAAGGACGCGAGCGCCGCACCGCGAGCACGAACGTGGGCGTGCTGGCCGCGGTGCGTGAAGGCCGCGCGACGGCTCGCGCCTCACGCTTCGTGTAGCCAATCGAGTGGGTTTGCGGAGCGATCCCATGGGGCTTGATTGGCGCGGCGTGAGGCGCTCTACTACCGCCCCGTTGGCTGACGTCGTGATCGCGCGCTCGGTGCCCCCATCCGGTCTCGAGCTGGGGTGCTTGCTCGCTCCGTTTGGGCGCTCAGCTGCTGGTGTCCACCCCCGAGGCCCACGGTAGCTCATGCGTTGGTTCGTTGAAGTCTCGCCCAGTGGGGGCGGTGGAGTCGGTGGCTCCCGGTACTGCCTCGAAGGGAAGCAGTGGCAGCTCGCGCTGCAAGAGGTGCGGAAGGCGCTCGGGGACACTGGACCGCTCTCCAAGCTCACCATCGAGCTGATGGATGGTGGCTACCGTGCCCTGAACCCCGCCACCAAGGCCCGCTACACGATCAAGAAGGCGCCGGACGACGCCGCGCTCACGGCGCCTGAGGCGGCCTCCACCGCGTCGCCCGTCAGTGCACCTGTCAGCGCAGCGCCTACAGTAGCCCCCGCTAGTGAACCGCCTGCGCCTGCGGCGCCCAAGGTAGCCAGCGAGCCGCCCGCAACCCCCGTCACCCTCCCTGACGAGCCGCGCCCGCCCAGCGCCGCCGTGGGCGCTGCACCCGCCGCCAAGGCCTCCACGGCGTCCATCGTCATCCCCCCTGACGAGCCGCCGTCACCCGTCGCCGCCACCGCAGCCCCCACTGCGGCGCCCCCGATCGATCACCACCTGATCCGCGGTCGTGAGGAGGAGCCCACCGAGAAGGCGCCCATCACTTACCGCGAGTACGCGTACGCCGTGCGCCCGGGGACGTCGCTCGCCGTCGCGCGTGAGTTGATCCTCGAGCGCTTCCGCGCGGTCGCGCTTTCGCTCCAGGGCGCGCCGCCCGGCAAGTTCGTTCAGCTGGCGGTCTTCGACTACGTGTACGACGCGCGCCCCACCGCGCCGCCGCTCGTCACCTTGGCGTGGAAGGATTGGCGCGGGGAGCCCGTGCTCCAGTACCCCGCCGGGGGCGGCCCGGCTGAGGTCCTGGAGGGCGCTCTACCTCGAGCCGCAGGGCCTCAGGCGGCCGTCGTCGTGGAGCCCACGCCCGCCCCGGTGAGCGCCGCGCCAGCACCCGAGCCCGAGGAGACGATCGTCGTCACGGAGGCTGCGCCCGAGGAAACGATCGTCGTCACGGAGGCCGCGCCGGAGCCCGAGGAGACGATCGTCGTCACGGAGGCCTCGCCCGAAGCGCCTCCAGCGTCTGAGGCCGTCTCGGCGTCATCCGAGGCCGCCGCCGCTGTGTCCGAAGCGTCTACCTCGGCGTCATCCGAGGCCGGTGCACCCGAGGCCGCTGAGTCTGGAGCGGCTGCACCCGAGCCCGCCGCTCCTTCAGCGTCCGAAGCGGCAGCGCCCGAAGCGGTAGCGGTCGAGGCGCCGCGCGTAGAGCAGCCCCCCGCTGCGGTCATCGTGGCCCCGGCCCCCGCCTCCACGCCGGCGCCCACGCCCGAGGCGACGATCATCGTGGCTGACGACATCCCCGCCGCCTCAGCCTCGACGGTGCCCGCCGCGGACGCAGCGCCGCCCGCAGCCGAAGCTCCTGCCGGCTCGGAAGAGCCTGCGTTGGCGAAGTCCCGTGAGGTGACGAAGCGGGTCAATCGCAACAAGTCGTCAGGGAGCCAGTCTGCCAAGCGCCGCTTGGATCAGACGACCCGCCCCGACACGCCCTCTCAGAAGCTGCGCGCGGTGAGCCGGCGTCGCGCCGAAGGCGAGGAGCTGATCTCGGAGTTGTTCGAGACCATGCACGACCTGCACTTCATGCCCGATCTCGTGAGCGGGTGTGAGTTCACGTTGGCGCTGCTGCAGAAGTCGATCCCCTCCGAGGGGGTGCTGGTGCAGATCTACGACATCAACAAGCGTGAGTTCGTGGTGGTGCGCGCCGAGGGCAAGGCGCCTCGCGACTCCTTGCTCTACCGTACGCCCGATACCGACGCCATCCTGAGGGACATCCTCCGCGCGCCGCGCGCGCGCCGCTTCGCGGATGCCTCGGTGCTCGACGGGGCGCGCTGGCAAGCGCTGCAGATCACGCCGCAGACGGCGCTGGTCGGCCCCGTGCGCCAGGGTGGACGCTACTTGGGGGTGGTGGAGCTGTGTAACCCAGCGGGTGGCGGCGAGTACTTCGACACCGAGGTCAACGCGCTCGACTACATCTGTGAGCAGCTCGCCGAGTTCGTGGCGCAGCGCCCGATCGTCCTCGACCCTGACGTGGTCCTACCCGAGCATCGGTGAGTGGCGGCTGGGACGCGCCGCGCGCGCCTCCTGACCTTCCTCCTGCTGCCGCTGGTGGTGCTGGCGGTGGGCGTGCTCGCCACCGTCACCTTCCGCACCAGCTTCCAGCTCGAGAAGCTGCGCGAGCAGTCGGTCGTGGAGGCCACGCTCTCGCTCGCCAACGAGAAGGCCGATCGCCTCGATAAGCTGATCGTCGAGCAAGACGACGCAGTGGTCAGTGATATTGACGTTTCGGATCTACGCTCGCTCACTCAAGGTTGGCTGCGCGGCCCCATGCGGCAGACACCGACCATCCGCGCGGTGCTGCTGCTCCACCTGGTGCCCTCGCGGCCCGAGGTCGTGGCCTTCGCGTCGCGCGCGCCGGGGCCCGACGACGAGGCCTTCAGGCGCCTGCTCTTGCAGCGCATGCTGGGTGACATGGAGCTCCAAGTAGAGCCGACGAGTGAGCTCCGGCACCTGCACCAGACCTATGATGAGACGAGCTACCTAGTCAGCTACTGGCAGCGCACCCACGGCGGGCGGCGCTACCTGGTGGTGGCTTGGCACGACGTGCCGCGCATCGTTCACCAGATTTTTCCGCGTATTTACTCGGAGCGCGATGAGCAGAGCCGCGTCAACGTGGTGGACGCCGAGGGCCGCATCGTGTTCGGCCCGCCGCTCTCGGAGGGGGAGTTCACGGTGGGGCGCCCCTTCGCCACCACGCTGTACAAGTGGCGCGTCAACGTCACGCTCACGTCCGCTGAAGAGCTGGCGAAGAACGTCGAGCGCCGCCGCCGCCTCGAGATGATCTTGGTGGGCTTGAGCGGGCTCGTGGTGATCGCCGGCATCGTGGTGGTGCTGATCGCCGCGGCGCGCGAGCGGCGGCTCAGCCGCCTCAAGAGTGAGTTCGTGGCGAACGTGTCTCACGAGCTGAAGACGCCGCTCTCCTTGGTGCGCATGTTCGGTGAGCTGCTCCATTCGGGGCGCGTGGAGAGCGAGGAGAAGCGCCGCCAGTACCTCCAGATCATCGTCGACGAGAGCGACCGGCTCAGTCAGCTGATCGAGAACGTGCTCGACTTCGCGCGGGTGGAGCGCGGCAAGCTGGCGTACCGGATGGAGCTCGGTCCGGTGGGGGAGGTGGTGGTGCACGCGGTGGAGACGTGCCTCGCGCGCGCCGAGCGCGAGGGCGTGGAGCTCGAGCTGGCGGTGCCCGAGGGGTTGCCGCTGCTGCTCCGTGATGAGGGCGCGCTGGAGGTGGCAGTAGTCAACTTGGTTGACAATGCGCTGAAGTACGCCAAGCAGGGGGAGAGCGTGCGGGTGGAGGTGCGTCGCGCGACGGCCTACGTGGAGGTGCGGGTGTCGGATCGCGGCCCGGGTATCTTGCCGGAGGACCGTAAGCGCATCTTCGAGCGCTTCGAGCGCGGTCGAAACGCGCAAGACAACAAGATCCGCGGCAGCGGGATCGGGCTGGCGTTGGTGAAGCACATCGCAGAGGCTCACGGCGGCAAGGCCTGGGTGGAGCCGAATCAACCGCAGGGGAGCACCTTCGTGTTCACCCTGGCGTCGCGCCGCGCGGAGCCGCAGGAGCCATGAGGTCCTCGGGTTTTGGGGGTTTGGCAAGGCGCTACCTGACGCCGCGCGAGTCACCGGGTGCAAATAGGAGCACTCTGAAGAAACCACGAGAGAGCGCGCGCTGCGAGACGTGGCATCGTCAGCACCGTGAAGCAGCATGGAGGCCCGCGGCGCGATGCAGACACACCGCCAAGCTGGTCATGTCAGCTCACCATGAAGCCGCATTGAGGAGGAGCCATGACGAAACCTTGGAGCGCTGAGGACATCCCGGATCTGTCGGGGAAGCACGCGCTGGTCACGGGGGCCAACAGCGGGATCGGGCTCGAGGCGGCGCGGGAGCTCGCGCGGCATGGAGCGCGGGTCACGCTGGCCTGTCGCAGCGAGGAGCGCGGCGCGGAGGCGGCGCGTGACATCGCGCGGGACGCACCGAGCGCAGACCTCGAGGTCTCGCGCTTGGATCTGGCGGATCTCGGCTCCGTACAGCGCTTGGCGCAGCAGGTCAGTCAGCCGATCGATCTCTTGATCAACAACGCTGGCATCATGGCGATCCCCCGCCTTACCACGGTGGACGGCTTCGAGATGCAGCTCGGCACCAATCACCTCGGCCACTTCGCGCTGACGCTCAGGCTGTTGCCCCTCTTGGTGCGCGCGATGGATCGCGGCGCGCCGCGGGTGGTGACGGTCTCGAGCCAGGCGCACCGCCTGGGCAAGCTCTCGCGGGAAGATCTCCAGCTCGAGCGCCGCTATCACAAGTGGCTCGCCTACGGGCAGAGCAAGCTCGCGAACCTCCTGTTCATGCGCGGCCTCGCCGATCGGCTCGAGCAGCGCGGCCTCTCCATCCTCAGCGTCGCGTGTCACCCCGGCTACGCCGCCACGCAGCTCGCGGCGGTGGGCCCAGCCATGGAAGGCGCGCGCGTGATGGGCTGGCTGACGGAAGTGGGAGGCGCCGTGGTGGCTCAGTCCGCGGCGCAGGGTGCGCTGCCCACGCTGTACGCCGCGGTGGCGCAGGGCGTCGCCTCGCGCGAGTACATCGGTCCAGGGGGTCCGTTCCAGATGCGCGGCGCGCCGGTGAAGGTGCGCCCGAATCGCGCCGCCCGCGACGCAGAAGCCGCCGATTGGCTGTGGGATACCTCCGAGCGCCTGACGGGGGTGAGCTTCGTGGAGGCGCTCGAGAGCCAAGCGTGAACCTTCGGGGCGCCCTGCTTGGCATCCGCAGCACGGATTCGAGCGACTGTGCTCCTGGGCGGCTCGAGCGCGCGAGCCGGTGAACCTTTGAGCACGCCCAGCAGCTGAGCGCTGGTGCTCGCTCCGCTTGTGGCGGATAATCGCCGGGCATTCAGTCAGGGGCACACGTGGCTCAGCAGAAGACGGCGAAGGGGACCCAGATCATGCAGGCGCTGCCTGATGCTCTAGGAGCACCTGCGCCGGGTGCCCCGGGGGCGCAGGGCTACGGTGCAGCGCAGGGTCCTAGTGCAGCGCAGGGTTACGGCGCCGCGCCGCAGCATCAGCCGGTCCCTGGGGCGCCGCCCGCCGGTGCAGCGCCGGGCCACGGAGCGCCGGGCGCGCCAGGTGCACCAGGTGCCCCGGGTCAATTACCACACGGATATGCTCCTGGAGCGCAGGGTTACGGCGCGCCAGCGACCGGTCATGTCGGTGGATCAGCGCAGGGTCACGGCGCAGCGCAGGGCCCGGGTTATGCGGCTGCTGCTTACGGGGCGGCGGCCGCGGCGGGTTACGCCGCGGGTGGGTACGGCGCGCAGCAGCAGGGTGCACTGCAGCAGGGCTACGGTGCGCAGCAGGGCTATCAACACGGCGCGGTGCAGCGCGCGGCGCCGGTGCACATCGGGGCGCTCCCGCCCTACCCACCGCCTCTGGAGGCGGCGCTCAGCACTACGAAGCTGCGGGTGCAGTGCGAAGGCTCTGTGGAGCAGGTGCTCGCGAAGGTGAGCGAGCTCTACGTCGCGAACCAGGACGCGGAGCGGAAGAACCGTAGAGATAGGTGGATTGGTGGACTCCTGGTGGTCGTTGGGTTCTTCGCGATCCTGATCATCATCGGCGTCATCATCCTCCCCTTCGGGATCTGGCTCCTCGTTCGCAAGCGTGAGGGGGACATCGAAGATCGGCAGCTGGAGACCGTCTCCGGGCTGCTCACGGCGCTGGGCGCGGAGCTTCGCCCAGGGCGGCCGGTGCAGCTGCAGGCGGACCTCCGATCGTACGAGCAAAGCAACGCCACGTCCGCTGGCGGCGCGCAGCAGTACGAGCACTGGTGGCTCCACCTGACCTTCACCGTGATGGACGGCACCGGCGTGGCGCTCGACATCGTGCAGCACGTGAAGCGCAAGACGCGGCGCAAGCGGAAGTACACGCAGCAGACGGACCGCATCATCGAGGTGATCACCGTGCGGCTCCGGCCGCCAGGTGGCCAGGTGTTTGGCGCGGCCTCACAGCGACGCTGGCAACAGCAGGCGGTCGGCCCGCTCACGCTGAGGCGCGCCCAGGTGGAGCCCCGCTCCGCGCGCTTCGTCTTCGCCACGCCGCCCAACGTCCGCACCAACCACCGCTACCGCACCACCAACCTGAGCCACCAAGTCAACTCTCGCACGGCGCTGCTCGCCGTGACCGGCGCCTACCGCATGGTCAAAGGAGCCAGCCCGAAGTCATGACCGTCCGCTGCCGTGAGACCGCAGGCGTGCTGTTTCAGCACCGCTGCGAGGAGCCGCCCTCCGCCGAGTGCACCATCTGCCGTCGGCCAATCTGTCAGCGCCACCAGCGCTGGGACCAACACAGCGTCACCTGTGTGAGCTGCCTGCGCGGGGTGTTCAAGGATCCTTACAAGCGCCACAGCTACGCCCACCTGAACGACGACCCATACTTCTTCTGGTACTTCCACAGCCGCTCGCCGGACCCTTACGGCAGCGATGACTACGCCTTGTTCGACTACCGCGGCAGCTCACTCGATGGCCCCACGGATGACAACTGGGCGGGCAGCTGACTAATTGGTGAGCGCGTTCGTTAGCGCTGAGAGTGGGCTCATGACGGAAGGAAGATCACTTGTGCGCCGTCTCTTGGCGCTGAGCGAGGCCCTCGCTGAGCTCGAGCGCCCTGAGGCACGCTCGGTGAACGCGCTCACGAGCGATCGAGTGCTCTGCGCTGCGGTCGAGCGGTGGCTGCAGATCGCGATCGAGTCGTGCCTCAACATCGCCAACCACCGGATCGCTGCTCGTGGTTGGACACCGCCCACGACGGGCCGCGAAGCATTCCTCGTCCTCGCAGCCCACGACGAGCTCGATCCAGAGCTCGCGCGCCGGCTTGGCCGCGCGGTGGGCCTCCGCGATGTCCTTGTCCACGACTACGCCTCGATCGATCTCGAACGGCTGGCCGCGGTCGTCGCTCAAGACCTCGATGATTTACGCGCGTTTGCGCAGCACGCCGCGCGTTGGGTCGCGCCGTAGCGGGCGCCTGCTGTCCTTCAGGTAGGCACCCGGTCTTGGATGTCTGTGAAGCTAACTAATAGCGGCGCTTGCCTGCTCTACGCCTTGGGCGGCGGCTTGGGGCACGCCGTGCGCGGCGCCTGCCTGGCGCGCGAGCTCGCGCTCAAAGGGGTGCGCGTCACGCTGCTGGTGGCGGAGCACGCCGGGGCCGCCGCCGCGGAGTTGCTGGACCCGCGGCTCCCTGAAGGCGTGGCTGAGCTCGTCGCGCTAGAGCCTCAGGAGGCCGCGGAGCTTCGGGCGCGCGTCGTGGCGCTGGCTGAGCGTCATGGCGCGAGCATGCTGTGGGTCGATACGTTCCCCGATGGGATCCATGGCGAGCTCCGGGGCCTCGAGCTGCCGCGGCTCGCCTTGCTACGGGCGCGGCGTGACGTCCCGACGCTGAAGGCGCAGCTCGCTGGCTGCCGCTTCGCCTTGGATCTCGAGCCGAACCTCGGGTGGCTCGACTTCCCGGGGGTGGTGCCAGTCGGGCCCGTGGCGCGCACTGTGACGCCGGCGCCGCTCGAGGCGGACGTGGGCTGGGTGCTCAGCGAGCCCGCGCAGCGCCCCCTGCTCACGCGGCTCGCGACCGCCATGAGTGACGTGAGCTCACGCCTGGTGGCGCCCGGCGAGGCCTTGATGAACAGCTATACTTACCGTGTGGTGGTGGGGCCGGCGGGGTACAACCTGAGCTATGAGCTGGCGCGCGCGGGGGTGTGGCACGTGGCATTGCCCGCGCCGCGGCGCTTCGATGTGCAGGTGGCGCGCGCTCGTGCGCTGGGCGCCCTCGTGACGTCGCCCCAGGCGCTCGAGCGGCGGATCCGCGCGCTGCTCCGGCACGGCGCCACGCGCCGCGCGCCCGAGGTGCTCGACCATCGCGCGGTGGTCGAGCGCGCCCTGAGGCTGATGGCGACGAACGCCTCACCGTAGGTTGACGCCTCTACACCAGGGGGAGCCGCCGCGGCGCTGGGAGAGCGCTCGGCGCATTCCGTAGTCTAAACTGACTTACTACTGGTGTGCTCATGGCGCCACCCGCAGCGGCGCGCACGTCGCTACCCACGCCGCCCACCTCGCCCAGGCGCGCGGCGGGGCCGATCGCCGCCTGTAGCTCTCGGTTCTCGCTCAGGTACATATCGCAGGCGTGGCAGCTCGCGAGCCGCGTGTGCTTCATTTCCGCGCGGATAGCTTGGAAGCGCGGGCCTTGAAACACCTCGCGCACTCCCTGGGTCGCCAGGTCGCCCAGCGGCTCGATGCGGCCGTTGGTCATGCAGCAGAGGTACACCTTGCCGTCCCAAGCGACGAACAAGTGAAGCCACGGCGCGTAGCAGGGGTGCGCGTGGTAGTAGCCGCCGGCGTACTCACCGGTGGCGGTCTGCTCCGCGTCTTGGTCGCGCCCGAAGGGGTAAATCGCGAGCTCCGTGAGCGGCAGCCCGTAGCGCTCGCGCAGCTCGCGCACCTCCGGGGCGATGTCGCGGTTGTACTCGCGGATCAGCCGCTTGCTCAGTCGCAGCTCGCGGCGCTTGGTGTCCACCGGCATGGGCACCAAATCTTCTGCGCCGCGCTCCCCCACCAGCTGAATCAGCGCCGGGTAGTCGCGGAAGTTCTCGCGCATCATCACGAAGTTGACGCGAAGCTTCGGGGGCCGTTTGCCCGCGTAGCGCGCGACGTACTCAATGCCGCGCAGCGTGCGCTTGAAGCTCCCCGGCACCCCGCGGATGCTCTCGTGCACCTTGGCGCTGGCGCCGTCGAGCGACGTCGAAATCCCGCTGATGCGCTGCGCCAAGAGGCGCTTGGCGCGCGCCTTGGTGAGCAGGGTCAGGTTGCTGGTGAGCGTCACCTTCACGCCGCTCTGGCTGGCGGCCTCCACCACCTCCTCAAAATCGCGCCGCGCCAGCACCTCTCCCCCCGAGAAGTGCACCTTGCGGCAGCCCAGCTCGGCCATTTCCCTGAGGATTTGCCCGAAGCGCTCGGCGCTCAGCTCCGGCGGCGCCCAGCCGCGCCCGTAGCGGCACATCACGCACTTCAGGTTGCAGCGCGCGGTGAGCTTGATCTTCACGGCGCGCAGGTAAACCGGCGGCGTCAGCTCATGAAAGCTCCGCGCGAGCGGGCCCAGGAGCTCCGGCTCCTCAATCAGCTGCCCTACGTCGTACATGCCGCCTCGCGCACTCTACCAGACTCTCTGAGGTGTTGAGTCCTCCTCGCGAACGGCGCCGGGGGTCGTGTGAAGCGCACCTCTTGGCGCGCTCACAGGAGCCTACCCAGGGGTGCGCGCGCTGTTTGTTCGGGCAGGGCAGGGGGTTGGTCCCGCTTGACGGCTCATCAGCGCGCTGCAGTCACAGCGGCCAGCCGGGGCGCCGAGCGCACCGCCAATCAGCGCGGTGCCAAACCCCAAGACCCTGATCCATGAGTCGCTTCCCGGTCCCATCCGCGGGGTGGCCATGGCACAAGCAGACCGTCTCCGCAGCCTTCAGCTGGCGTGGTGGCTTGTCAGTGATGCAGCGAACATGAAGCGTGGGTTCGAAGTCAGGGAAGATGACAAAGTGACAGGCGACGCCAAGCCGCTCTCGGGGCTGCGCGTGGCTTACCTCGCGTTTGAGGGCTTCCCCAACACCAAGGGCTCGGGGACGCGCATCACTCAGCTCACGACGGGGCTCGCGCGGGCGGGCGCCGAGGTGTTCTTGATCACGCTGGGAGCCAAGCAACTGGCCGCGCCGCACCCGGCGCAGGTGACGCTCAGGCCGCTCAAGCTGATGGAGCCCAACCTCTTGGCGCGCGGCCTCGCCTTCCGTGACCGCGCGCTGCGCGAGCTGGTCGCGCTGCGCCCTCACGTGGTGCATTTCCGCGGGGTATTCGAGGGAGAGGCGGCGGTGCGCTACGCGGCGCGCGCCGGGGTGCCCGCGGTGTTCGAGGTGAACGGGCTGCCGAGCGTGGAGCTGCCTTATCACTACCAAGCCGTGGGAGAGCACCCGCCGCTCTTGGGGAAGTTTCGGCTGCTGGAGCAGCGCTTGCTCACCGAGGCGCAGGCGGTGATCACTCAGAGCCAGACCACTCTCCGCTTCCTCGAGGATCGAGGGATACCGGAGGATACTCCGCGCCTGGTGCTCCCGAACGCCGCCGATCCGGAGCGCTTCACGCCGGGCGCGGCGCCGCCGAGCGAGCCGCGGGTGCTGTACGTGGGAGCAACGCAAGCATGGCAAGGGGTGGCTGAGCTCTTGATGGCGGCGCGGCGCTGGACGGCGGAGGTGCCGGCGCCGCTCGACGTGGTGGGCCCAATTCACCCGAGCGCGCGGCGCCCCATCGAGCGCCTGATCCGGCGCTTGAAACTAGAAAGTCATGTGCACTTACTGGGTCCACTCACCGGGCAGGCATTGATCTCACGCGTGCAGCAGAGCACGGTGTGCGTCGCGCCGCTCCGTCGCGACCGCCGCAATCTTCGTCAGGGCTGCAGCCCCATCAAGCTGTTCGAATACATGAGCTGCGGCCGGCTCACGGTGGCGACGGACCTGTCCTGCGTGCGTGAGATCATCACCCACGGTGAAACGGGACACCTGGTCGCCGCCCCGCGCCCCAAGCTCCTAGCGGAGGCGTTGGTAGCTACACTGACCAATCCCCAGGCGCAGCAACAAATCGGCGCCGCCGCGCGCCGCACCATCCAAGAAAAAGCCACCTGGGCACACCGCCAGCGCGCCCTGGTCCACTTCTACCGCGAGTCCGTGCTCACGCGCTGAGCCGCCAGAGCGCGATTCACCGAGGGCTCAGCTTGCACCTGGACGGCGCGGGCCGACAGGGGCAAGGTTGGCCTGCCGAAAGTAGGCGCTGACGAGGAGAGAGCCGTGACCCGCACCGCACCCGCCCCCAACATACCTGCCATCCCTGGGATGAATCCTGGAGCCTTCGTCGCTGGCGGTGGTGGCGACGGAGGGGGGGCAGCTGCCAGCTCAGCCGCTAGTGCTCCCGAAGGTTCGGGAAGTCCCCCAAGCACGACCTCGCGGGTCCATCGAGCCATGGGGCGCCGAATGACGGGCTCGCGAAGGCAGGCAGCGACGCGCAGCGGGGGCGAACCCAAAAAAACTGTGGCGATGCACCTCCGTGACCAGCGGTGAGCCTCATGAGTGGCCCCCGAGGGAGGGTTGGGCCCATCGCCTGGTTCCGCGCGGCAATACAGTCACCTGATGGCGCCGAGCGATAGCCATCGTGACGAGGCAGACCGCTGGGAGTCCATGTGTGCGCGCCGAGCTGAGGAGCTGCTCGATGAGCTCCCGTGAGTGCCCCGCTGAGGGATACGTCGGAGCGACCGCGACGGACGAATGGCTGGATCGGGGATAGAGACCCCGGCGCCATTCGTACTAGACCCAGACTAAATCCCTGTTTCTACGCCAGGCCGACGGCGTCGCCAGCTCCTCAGGGTTGAACGCCTGCCACGACCATTGCCGTCACCACGAAAGGTGGGGACGCCGCTGCCAGCCGACATGCGCGCGTCGCTGAACACAACGATGCGCTCGAAGCGACGCGACAGCGCTCGCACCATGACCGAAGGCGCGGGCGTGTATCAGCCATCATGCAGTTGGGGCCGGGGTGGCCGGCTTCTCCGTAGCCACTCCTTGCTACATGCGCCGCTCGAACGCCAGCAGATGTGTGGCGAATGGGCGCGCCAGCGTGGTGACGCGCTCGCGAACATCCTGTAGCCTCTCAGGTTCTATGGCGGACGAACGAACCTGGCGGGAGGCGATCTCTCACGTATTGGGCGCCTCCGCGGAGCCCCTTCACTACAACGATATCACGGAGCAGATCGTCGCCCAAAAGCTGCGCAGGAACTTGGGCGCCACCCCCGCTGCGACGGTGAACGCGCATATCGCGGCGTCTATCAAGCGCGATGGGCATTCCTCTCCCTACCTCCGGGTCGCGCGCGGCGTCTTCGCGCTGCGCCCGTCGGACACCTCGACGACGACACCACACGACTCACCGAGCGAATCAGAGGTTGGGGAGGTAGAGGCTCAATACGACATCATCACCTCGTTTGGGATGTTCTGGCGTCGAGGCTCGGTCGAGTGGACAGCATCATCGCGGCTCCTCGGCATGCAAGGCATCGGCGCGAAGCAGGTGGACTTCTACGGACAGCTAGGGATCTACCTCCTCTACGACGCCCGCGAGGTGATCTACGTGGGGCGATGCACTGAGAGGCCGCTTGGCAGGCGCTTGTACGAGCATACGCTCGACCGCCTCTCAACGCGTTGGGATCGCTTCTCCTGGTTCGGTCTGCTCCCCATCTCCGAGGACGGTGAGATCGGCGCTGCGCCAGGCCCATTCGGCCCAGGGAAGATCATCCCGGCGCTCGAAGCCGTCCTCATCGAAGCGCTGGAGCCGCGACAGAATCGAAAGCGTGGCGACGACCTCGCTGCGGTCGAGTACATGCAGAAGCTCGATCCTGAGATCGAACGAAGGAAGAAGCGGGCGACCCTCGAGGAGGCGCTGAGGAAGCTCTAGCTAGGGCGCGGGAGTCGCCGAGCGCCTTGAACATCTCGGTGAGGCTCGGCGCCGTGGCCGTTGACGCGCACGCGCTCCAGTCGTCGCGCGTCCCTGCGCACGACGCTCACGGAGCTGCGCGAAGAGCCCAGCACGGCGCGGCGCACGGCGCAGGTGCCGACCAGAGACGCCGAGCTGAGTCGTGATCTCTTCGACCCGGCGGAGACGAAGGCCAGTCTGCCGGCCTCGGAATTACCTCAAATCCGGCCAACGAAGATCAGGGCAAGACGCATCACGTGGCGCTGAGCCTGGCGTCAGCTGCTCTGACGAGATGCTGAGTGTAGTTAGCCCAGCTCACTCCCCAACCCCCGCGCCCTCGCGTAGAGCCCTTGATACGCCGCGCTCTCCTGCTCTGGCAGGTGCTCCCTGGCAACAAACGCTCTCGCGTTCGCGCCCCAGCTCGCGCGCCGCTCGCTTGAGAGGCACTCCTCGATCGCGTCCGGGAGCTGGTCTAAGTCGTGGAGGTCGATCAAGGCGCCGGTGGCGTCGTGGTCGATCAGGTCGAGGTGGCCGCCTACTCGCGTCGCGAGCACGGGGCGGCCCGCCGCCATCGCCTCCAGCACCGCGTTGGGGGTGCCCTCGAACAGCGACGGGAACACCATCAAGTCGCACAGCGCGAGCAGGCGGCACAGCCGCTTGGGGCTCCCCGCGTAGTCGAGCAGGTGGATGTGCTGGGCGGCTTCGGGCGCGGTCTCGCGGAAGTGCTCATAGGCTTCGCGCGCGTCCGCGCGCAGCCCGCCGATGAGGAGCAGGTGCGCCGTTTGCCTGTGGGAAAGCTCGGCGAAGGCGGGCAAGAGGTAGCGCATCCCCTTCTTCTCGCGGAGCTCCCCCATGAAGCCGATGACCGGCGCGCCCGGGGTGAGCCCGAGGCTCGCGCGGAGGCTATTATCGGCGGCCTCCGGCTTGAACACCTGGGTGTCCACCGAGTTGGTGACGTGGATCACCTCGCGCCCGAACGCGCGCCCCGCCTTGCGCTGGAGCTCCCGTGAGACCGCGCTCACGACGCTCGCGCGCGTCACGGCGTGGCTCAAGAGCGGCAGTTGATCCGCGCGGAAAAGGCCGCGGTCGACGTCGTTGCCGCGCAGGCTGAGCACGCTGGGGAGCGCAGCGAGCTGCGCCGCCAGCACCCCCGCGTAACCCGCGCTCGATCCGTAGATGGCGTGCACCAAACTCGCGGAGCTCCGCTCGGCGACGTTCGCCCCGTGATCGGTGAGCGCCATCAGATCGCGCTCGGCGTCGCCTTGGCGCCCCACGTGGTGCTCGTACAGCGCGCCGACGTCCGTCGTGCTCCGGCGCGTGGCGCAGGCGCCGGGCGGCGCGTGCTTCGACCAACACACGAGGTGCACTTCTTCACCGCGCCGCGCGGCTTGCTCGGCGATGCGAAGCGACGCGCGCGCGACGCCTCCGGGCTCAGAGGGCGCGCTGGGTGCGAACATCACGACGCTAGGCACGGCGCGAGCTAGCCACGGCGCTCGAGCGGAAGCCAGCTCTCCGGCGCGGGCCTCCAGGTGCTCAGTCATGAGCGGCGCCGAACGGCATTTTACACGCGGTTTTTTTTAGGGGGTTAGACGGCACCGCACCAGGCACCCCGCACGGCTCAGCCGCGCGACATCTCCAGGTCGCTTGAAGCCGCTTGGTGCCAGCCGATCGTCGCGGTAGCCTCGGAGGATGCGTTCCCGCAAGGTTTTCCTGTACGTGCTCTTGATGGCCCTCGCGCTGCTCGCCTGCAAGAAGTCGGATGAGGCGGGCGCGGAGGGGAGCCCTCCCGTAGCGATCGCCTTTGATCCGGAGGCGGTGCTGCAGTCGAGTGGGGAAGTCGACGTGGAGCTCAAGCTCGCGGGTGACAAAGCCACGCTGCGCGCCGGCGACGCCAACTTCGACCTGGAGCTGAAGGGCACTCAGGTGACCCTGAGCCAGGAGGGGAACACGGTGTACAAGCTCACGCGCGAGGCCGATCGGATCAAGATCCGCCTGCCGGATGGCACCGTGACGCACAAGCTGAAGTTCAAGAAGGACGATCGGCTCGAGCTGGAGGAGGAGAGCGGCAAGCGGCTCCACCTCTCGAAGCCGAAGGACTACGGCTACAAGGTCTACGATGGTAGTGAGAACGAGCTCATCGCCGTGAAGCAGAAGGAGAAGCGCGTGGAGGCCAAGCGCAAGAGCGGCGAAGAGGTGTGGCGCATCGAGGGCGTGGGCCCCAAGGCGGCCAGCATCCTCGGCTACGAGGAGCTGAAGCCGGAGCTGCGCGCCGCCCTGATGTACATGCTGCACCGCCGCCCGGCGTGATCCATCGCTGAGGTTCATGGCGCGCTGAGTCAGCCCGGCTCAATGGTGGTCAGCTGCACTGATGAGACCTTCGCCGCGTTCTGCGGCGGGCGCTGCGCGCCCGCGACTAGTCAGCTTCGCGATCTTCATGGCGGCCTTCGGCTGCCGCCTGGCGTGATCACTCGTCCGTTGTGCTGTCTTCAGCCACCGTCCGTGGCGCTGTCTGCCTCCAGCGCACCACGGCGGCGCTGAGCGCGCCGAGGCTCAGCCCCAGCGCGAGGCCTACGAGGGGCGCCCCCACCAGGAGCTCGGCGCCGAACTGTGCCGCGAGCTCGGTGAGGGGCGCCGTGCGATCGAAGCGCAGCTCACCGCGGCCCAGGAGCCACGCCCCGAGCTTCAGCTCCGCGAGGATGAGCAGCGGAGCGAACAGCGGGTTCGAGATGTTCGAGGCCAGGTAACACAGCACCAAGTCGAGCCGCAGCGGTAGGCAGAGCGCGGCGCACAGCGGGAAATGGAGCCCGAACACCGGGATGCACCCGATGAACACCCCGAGCGCCACCGACGAGCCGGCGCGGAGCGGCGTCACCGCGCCGCCGCGCAGCCGCTGCCACAGGGCGCGGAGCGCCTGTCGCCAGCCACCCTGACGGAGCGCCTTCAGGCGCGCTGACGAGCTAGCGCGCGCGCCACGTCGCTGCTCCATGGATGAGCTAGGCGCGCTCTCGCTCGGCGCGCGCGATGCGCAGGTACATCTGCGCGCTCTTGTTGTCGGGGTCTTCCTCGAGCAGCTGGGTGAGCTCGGTGATGGCGCGCTCCTCTTCATTCGTGGTGAGCAGGAGCACCGCGAGCATCACGCGCGCGTGGTGGTACTTGGGGTTGGCGCTCAGCGCGGCCTCGAACTCCTCACGGGCGCGCTGGGCCTTGCCGGTGTCGCGGTAGAGCACCCCGAGGCGCGTCCTCAGGTCGGCGAATTTGGGGCAGAGCCGCACCGCGCGCTCCAGCTCGGAGATGGCCTCCTCCATCATCCCCGCGTCAACGTAAGCTTGGCTGACGTCGGCGTGGAGGTTCGCGATTTTGCCTAGCATGAACTCGTCGGGCTCGTCGCCGCGCGCCTCGTCCCGGGTGCGGATCCCAGCGTACACGCAGCGCGCGTGGTCGTACTTCCCCAGGTCATTGTAGGTGACCATCAGGTTCAGCTGCGCCTCGGTGTAGCGCGGGTTGAGCTTCACCGCGTGCTCGAACTCACGCTCGGCTTCGGTGAAGTGCCCGCGGCTGTGGGCGATCACGCCGAGCATGTTGTGGACGTCGGCGAAGCCGCTCGCCTGCTCGGAGACTTGGCGCAGGAGGTACTCTGCCTGATCGTACTCACGCTTGGCGTAGTGCTCTCGCCCCAGCGAGAGGAGCTGCTTGGTGTGCTCGTCCATGGCGGTCTCGGCTGGTAGATGAAGGGCTCGGCCGTTCGCTCGCGGTGGTTCGGCAGGTGTGAGGCCCCGGCGCGCAGCATAGCGCCCGTGTCGGCGCACTTCAGCTCACGTGACGCTGAGCGTCGTGCAACGCGGAGCGAGATGCCAAACCCCCAAACCCAAAACAAGGAGTTGGCTCGACGAAGGGGAACGTCTGGCCAGGTGCGGCCCTGCGTCCGCCTGCTGGGCGCTGCCTTGCTCGGGTTTCACCCCCCTGCTAAGCCGCCGCTGTGTCGTCCAAGCCAGGTGGCCCCCGCCTCGTCGGCAGCGTCATCGACCCCTCGGTGGGCGACGCGGGCGAGACTGAGCCCGTGTTCCGCCCCGCGGATCCGGACGCGCGCGTGGAGGAAGCACCCGCGCCTGGGGGTGTCGTGTTTGGGCCGCCGCCCGAGGTGCGGCGGGTGTCGCTGCCGCCGCTCGAGCTGCCGCCGGTCGGCTCCAGCCCAGCGGACCAGGATCACCACACGCGGGCAGTGGACAGTATGGCTGACGAGCCGCTGTCGCGGCTGGCGTCCGAGTACGGTTTGCCCGGAGCGGAACCGACAGTATCCTTGACGGCCTCGTCTGGTGGCGCGTCGCACCCTGGCGACCACGGCGGTGACCTGGCGCCTGGCAGCTCACGCCCGGTGACGCAGCCTTGGTCTGCGGAGGCGCTGGGTGAGGCGTCGCCTTTGGGTGAAGGCACTCACTTCGGTGCACCTGACGATGAGGAAGACTTACCGCCGGTGCCCATCGTGCGCGGGCAGGCGATGCGCGAGCGGCTCTTGGCGCGGATCCGTGAGGCGGATCCAGAGCGGGCGCGCGCGCTCAGCGGCGGGTTGGGCGAGGAGCTCGATCAGATCGGTAGGGACGTGGCGCCGCCCGAGAGCCCGCTGGAGCGAGAGCTCGACGAAATCGCGCTCTCTCCCTCGGAGCCTCGCGGCACTCACTCGAAGCGCGGCGGGGCGATCGTGCGGGGCAAGCCGGGCGTGTCGCCCACTTGGATCGCGGTGCTCGGCGGCGTGTTCGGCGTCGCCCTCATCTCGAGCCTGACGGCGGTGCTGGTGCAGGTCGCGCCGCGGGAGTTCCCGGATGGCGTGACGCCGGTGGCGGAGGCCACGGAGTCGGCGCCGGAAGAAGTGGTGCCGGAGCCCGAGAAGGCGCCCAAGCGCGTGAAGGTGCCTGGCCCATGGCGGATAGCTGACGAGAAGGGCACCGAGGGGACGCGGATCATCGAGGGTGAGGTGGGGCGCGAGTCGTTCTTGAAGGCCGTGCAGGACGCTGGCCTCGAGCAGTCTCAGGCGTACCGCGCCTTGACCGCGCTGAAGCCGGTGCGCGACCTCGACAAAACGAACCGTACGGATCGCTTCATTGCTTGGGTGGATCGCAGCACCAAGCGCCTCAAGGCCTTCGAGTTCGAGGTGAGCAAGGAGGAGGTCTATCAGGCGAAGGAGGACTCGAGCGGGCTCCTGCGTGGCGCCAAGCTCGACCTCAAGGTGGACCGCGCGCAGGTGAAGGGCGCGGTGCGGGTGAGCGGCGCGGGCTTCGACGTGGACGCGCAGCGGAGCGGGCTCGAGGTGGGGCTCGCCAGTGTGGTCAGTAAGGCGCTCCGTGGTCACATGTCGATCGCGCAGTTCAAGCCGGGGGACGTGGTGAAGGTGGTGGCGCAGGAGGTCACGGTGCTCGGCGAGTTCGCGCGCTACGCCGGGGTCGAGGCGCTCGAGTACATCCCGGCGGGGGCGCCGGAGAAGGCCGTGCGCATCTATTATTTCCGCGGGGCAAAGGCGAAGGGCTACTTCGACGAGAAGGGTCGCTCCCCCTCGGAGGGTGGCTGGCGTCGCCCCATCCCGGACGCGCCGATCACCTCGCACTTCAACCCGAACCGGATGCACCCGGTGCTCAAGCGCCGCATGCCGCACAACGGCACCGATTTCGGCGCTCCCACTGGCACGCCCATCGGCGCGTCGTCTTACGGGGTGGTGTCGTTCGTCGGTGACGGTGGCCCCGCGGGCAACCTGGTGATGATCAAGCACGACGACGACATCGAGACGGGCTACGCCCACTTGTCGCGCTTCGCGGAGGGGCTGAAGGTAGGGCAGCGCGTCGAGCGGATGCAGGTGATCGGCTACTGCGGCTCCACGGGGCGCAGCACGGGGCCGCACCTCCACTTCATCGCCAAGCGCAAGGGGCAGTACATCGACCCGCTGAGCCTGAAGCTGGACGCGCTCGCGGTGCTCCCCAGCTCGGAGCGCCAAGCGTTCGAGGAGTTCAAGAGCCGCTTCGCGGCGCTGTTCGCCGAGATCCCGACGCCTGCGGCGGACGCAGAGCCAGCCCCCAAGGCGGAGGCCGCCGTGGAGCCAGCGGGTGACGATGAGTTGGCGGCTGCGCCCGCGCCCGCCTCACCGAGCCTCCCCGTCGCGGACGTGGTGGTGCAGCCGACCGGCGCGCGCCCTGCCGGGGGGCGAACGGGCGTCGACCTGTCCAAGGCGTCCATCCACATGAGCGACGCCGATCTGCTGAAGGCGCAAGGCGCGAGCGACGACGGCGAAGTCGACGAGTAGCCGCCCTGACGTCTAGCTGCCCTGACGTCGATTCGCTAGCGCCGCGCGAGCGACGGTTCGTCAGTTGAGCTGCCCTGACGTCGATTCGCTAGCACCGCGCGAGCGACGGTTCGTTAGCTGAGCTGCCCTGGCACCTGCCACGCGGGCGCCAGCGTATCAGCTGCGTCAGCCCCACGAACGTTCAGCGGCGCTCAAGCGGTGTTCGTCACCGGCTGCCAGGTGAGCGTCATGCGGCAGGCCTCGTCGCCCGATGCGCGGCAGGAGACCTCGTGGATGATGACGTGGGAGCTCGGGTTGAAGGAGAACACGCCCTCGAGCCAGCCACGGACGCTCAGGCAATGGGCGCGGCTCGGGCGCGGCATCCCCAGGATGGTGACCTCCGCGGTGTCGCCGTTCGCCTCCCCCGTGACCACCCGGCCGCAGTCGTAGTGGCGATGCCAAATCCCCGCGGCGATGGCCATGAACTGGTGCACCCCGACCCCCCGCTCGAACATCGAGCGCCACACGCCACCCGTGTGGTGCGCCGAGTAGCGCCCCATGGCGAGGATCAGCTGGTCACCTCCAGTGCCGAACTCCCGCTCCGCTAACTCACACAGCTCGATCAGGCGATCGAGCGGCACCCAGCCGTCCGCCGGGTCCGGCGCCAAGAGCGCGCTGCGGAGCGGTTCGCCCGCCTGACTGAGCCAGCGTTGGTACTCGCTCACGCCGAACCGCTCGCGGATGTAGCTCTCCCGCACGCGCAGCGTGGAAATCTGGGTCCGGCAGGCGACTGAGGTAGCGGTGACGCTCACGTGGGTACAGCATACGCTCCTGCTGGGGATTACTCCACCCGCGGCGTGGGGCGGGTGGATTGGGCGCCGTGGTTCGGAGACTCCCGGCTTGGATCGGGCGCCCAGCTTGGCTAAGCCCGGCTCATGCCGCGCACGCTCCACGGGTTTTGGCTTGGCCGCCGGCCTTACGCGCGGGTGCACGAGCTTCAGCAGGCGCTCCAACAGGCGCGCCAGCGAGGCGCGGTGCCTGACACCGTGTTGCTCCTGGAGCATGAGCCGGTGATCACCTTGGGTCGCGGCGCGCACCCTTCCCACGTGCTGCTCTCCAGCGCGGAGCTCACGGCGCGCGGCGTCGCGGTGGAGGCGGTGGGCCGCGGTGGCGATGTCACGCTGCACGCACCAGGGCAGCTCGTGGGTTACCCCCTCATCGACCTTTCACCTGACCGTCAGGATGTGCGTCGCTTCGTCGGTGATCTGGCGGCGGTGATGGCGCAGGTGGCAGCGCGCTTCGGCGTCGCTTCGGGTCCAGTGCCCGAGCTGATCGGGCTGTGGGTGGACGCGGACGCCCCCAGCGCCTGGTCAGGGCACGAGGCCGCGGCGCGGCTCGCCAAGCTGGGCGCGATCGGGGTGCGCGTCTCGCGCTGGGTGACGATGCACGGCTTCGCGCTGAACCTCACGAATGATCTGAGCGCCTTCTCGTGGATCGTGCCGTGCGGGATCACCCAGCACGGCGTCACCTCCTTGGAGGCGCTCACCGGGCGCGCGCTGCCCGCGGCCGAGGTGGCGCCGCTCGCCTTCGAGGCGCTGGCCTCTCGGCTCGAGGCCGCGAGGGGCCCCTTCGTGGACTGCTCGGCGCTGCCGCTCGAGGAGCTCGACGCGGCGCTGGGCCTGTGAGATTCCGCGCGGATATTAACAGGTCGGCGCGGCGCGCGCCGCTATGAGTCAGGTGTCGTGCCCACTGCTGCTCGGCGGTCGCGAAGCCTCGACGTCGCGCCGGCATCGCGCCAGGCGGGTGACGCCAGCGGGCGCCTACAAGCGCTGCTGGAGCCGCTTCGTCAACGTGGTGATGGCGCGGGTGTGGAGCCGACTGGCCCAGCTCTTGGAGAGCCCGAGCTCCTCCGCGATGTGGTCGAAGCGCTCACCGCCGAAGTAGTGGCGCTCCACCAAGGCGCGCTGTTGCTCCGGGAGCTCCACCAGGGCTTCACGCAAGAGCGCGAGCAGCTGCGCCCGCTCGAGCTGCTCCTCCGCGCTGGGCGCGCGCTCGATGGCCTCCGGCGGACCTGATGAGGTTGTCTGACTGATGACGCCAGCGGCGATCGCGGTGGCCATCGAGGCCAAGTGACTCTGCAGCGCGCCCTCGGCCTCCGCGGGCTTGGCGCGCGGCGCGGCGTGCAAGTCTTCCAGCGCGCCCTCGCTGAAATTCGCGGCGGCCTCCTCGGCGCGCAGCCGGGCGTGCACGCTGCGCGGGAGGTGAGCGACTTGGCGCAGCCCGTCGTAGATGGCGCCTTGAATGCGGTAGCGCGCGTACGCTCGAAACGGGACCCCGCGCTCTGGCTCATAGCGCCGGGCCGCGTTGAACAGGCCCTCGCGCGCAAAACTCATCAGCTCGTCCAGCGCCGCGCGCGGCACCTGACGCCCAATCCTTCGCGCGAGCTGCTCGCACAGATCCAGGTGGTCGTGGAACCGCTGGCTGACTTCCGGTGGGTCCGGAGGGGATGTCACGGCCGGAGCCTAGCCTAAGAACGCACGCTTAGGGGACGTGCGATGCCGTGGTGGATCCACCGAGGAGGTGACCACGACACGGAGCGCCTGTTTAGTGCGGCTCGGCGCCCGAGCGGCCTCGACGCGGCCGAGCGTGGCATAGTCAGGGCATGCATCGCTGGGGCCGGTACGTCGCGGCATACGTCGGCCTCGCCGCGCTCGCCGTGGGGATCGGTTGGGGCTGGCTCGGCTACGCGATGTGGACTCTGCCCGATCCATGGCTCGCCCTGGGTGCGCCCCACGCGGTCAGCGCCGGGGCCGGGGCGGGGTTGGCGGCCGTCGTGATCGGGCTCACGCGGCTGCTCGTGCCGCGCCTGGCTTGGGCGCGGCAGCTCCATCGGGATCTACGTCCGGTGGCGCGCGGCTTGGGGCCGCTCGGAGTGGTCGCGTTGGCTGTCTTCAGCGCGCTGGGTGAGGAGCTCTTGTTTCGCGGCTTGGCGCAGCCGCTGGTGGGCGTGTGGCTCCAAGCGCTGATCTTCGGTGTGATCCACCAAGGGCCGGGTAAGAGCCGCTGGGTGTGGGTGGCGTGGGCCACGGTGATGGGCCTCTTGCTCGGCCTCCTGTTTCAGCTCACGGGCTCCCTCGTGGGGCCCGTCGTCGCGCACGCGCTGATCAACGCAGTGAACCTGACGTACTTGAAGCATCACGATCCGGATCCCAAGCCGAGTCGGCTCGGTGGTCTCTTGCGTCAGCGCTGAGACCTTGCAGCGCCTGAAGTGGGGTGGCGCCGAGCGTCGCCACGGCTCCACGCGCGAGCGACGGACGCATCACCCAGCATGAGCCAACCCCCAAAAAAAGAACGCAACCCGCGGTCGACTCCGCCGACCGGGCTCCATGGAAATCAGCGGACCCCCTCGAGCCCCCGTCCCCGTCGCGAACGCTGCCACGCCACCGAGCACCGCCGCAGCGAGCGGGCCCGAGCCGAGCGAGCGCTTCAAGGAGGCGCTCAGCGCATTAGGCAGTGAGATTGACCGTGGCGAGAAGTTGGTGAAGCGCTCCCTCTCCGGCGCCGCGATGAGCGGTCTCGGCGCCGGCGATTTGATCGCGCTGCAAGCGGGCATCTACCGCTACAGCGAGTCCGTCGACCTCGCGGGCAAGCTGGTGGACCGCGCCGGCAACGCGGTGCGCACCACCCTCCAAAGCAGCGGCTGATCGCCCCGGCGCTTGGTCGCGCGAAGCTTGGCGACCGACGTCCGGTGCATGAAGTGGTGAGCCACGCGCCCTAGTGTCCACGGGGTGAAGCGCGGTGCGCCACGCGTCTGACGTCAGGTCCGCGGGATGAAGCGCGCGATCGGGGGTTGGGGGTTGGTCCCAACGCCAGCAGCCGCGCGTCGCTGCAGTCACTGCGCCCGCGTAGGGCGCAGCGGATGGCGACGAACGGTCATCGGCTGGCTCCCCGCCTCGGGCGAGGCTATGGACCCTGCGTGGCGGAGCGCGTGCTGGTGGCGATGAGCGGCGGGGTGGACTCCTCCGTGGTGGCTGCGCGGCTGGTGGCTGAGGGCTACGACGTGGTGGGGGTCACCTTGCACCTGTGGGATTACCCCGACGATGGTCAGGTGAAGGGGCGCTGCTGCGCGCCGGAGGACGTCCACGATGCGCGCAGGGTGGCTGACGATCTGGGCATCCCGCATTTTGCCTTCGATCGGCGTGAGCTGTTCGAGCGGGAGGTGGTCAGTCCATTTGTCGAGTCGTACTTGAGCGGAGAGACGCCCAGCCCCTGCGTGCGCTGCAACCGCGGCGTGAAGGTGCAGGAGCTGCTCACCTTGGCGGCGCGCCTCGGGGCGAGCCGCGTGGCCACCGGGCACTACGCTCGCGTGCAGGTGGAGGCGGGGAGGTCGCGGCTCTACCGCGCGCGCGACCTCACCAAGGATCAGAGCTACTTCCTCCACATGCTGAGCGCGGAGGCGCTCGCGCGGCTGATGTTTCCGCTAGGAAACGATGACAAGCAGACGGTGCGCGCGGAGGCGCACGCGCTGGGGCTGCGCGGCGCGGGGAAGGGCGAGAGCCAGGAGCTGTGCTTCGTGCCGCGCGGCCGCTACGACGCGCTGGTCAGCGCGCGGGCCGCGGGGCGGCTCACGAAGGGCCCCGTGGTGGACGATGCGGGGCGCGTGCTGGCGGAGCACGACGGCATCCATCGGTTCACGGTGGGGCAGCGGCGCGGCGTCACCACCGGTGGCGGGCGGAGGCTGTACGTGGTGCGGGTGGACCCGAGCGGCGTGGTGGAGCTGGGGGAGCGAGGGGCGCTGATGGCTGACGGCGCGCGCCTGGGTGACGTCAGCTTGGCTGATGATGTGCGGTTCGAGGCCCTTCGCCACCAGCGCGTGGCGCTCGAGTGTGAGGCGGTGGTGCGCTACCGCGGGGCGCCGGTTCGCGCGCGGCTCGAGCGCCGGGGTGAGGCGTACGAGCTGTGGTTTCAGGCGCCGATCCAGGCGGTGGTGCCGGGGCAGGTGGCGGTGCTCTACCGGGGGGATCGCGTGCTGGGTGGCGGCACCATCCGTGAGAGCCTGCGCGCCCCGCTTGGCGCCGCGGTCGCGGAGGTGGAGGCTGATGCAATGAGCACGGCGCTCGGTAGTGAAGCTCCCATCGAAGCTGGGGCTCGGGAGGAGCTCAGCCTGTGAGTGCCTCGCACGGAGGCCTGTGGGCTCGGTCGCGGCGCGCCATGGCTTGGGTGCAGCGGCCGCTTCAGGTGCTCGGCCTCGCGCTGTGCGCGGCGGGCTGCGCGCCGGGTGAGGGGGAGGGCTGGGTGCACAGCGATCGGCTCTACATGGAGGACTGTTGGAACGGTGAGTACGACCTCAAGCCGACCTTCTTCTCCACCAACCCCTACCGCGATCAGGCGCTGATCCGCATCCAGCGCGGGGAGGACATCGAGGAGCTGAGCGACGGGGTGATCCTCTCGGTGGATCGGGTGAAGCACATCCGGGAGGAGCTGCTCGGCGTCCCGATCCCGGTGGGGCTGCCGGTGGGGGTCAAGCCGATCGGGGTGCCGCGCCCGATCACCGAGGCGCCGCTGGTCAGTCTGGCGTTCTACCTCCACCAGACCTGCCACCAGCAGAACGGCACCATCTACTCCATCGACGGCACCATCACCTTCAGCAGCCTGTTCAGCAACGACCCCAACGAGACGCACGGAGACGACCGGCTGACGGAGGCGAGCTTCGACGTCACCGTGGCGGATCCGCGCGCCGCGAACCTCGACGGCGAGTACCCGGAGGGGAGCACCAGTCGCCTCACCGGGTGGTTCCGCTACTTCTTCGAGCGCGGTCAGCCAGCGCAGCCGTTCCCTTAGCGGCTCGCTGGGGTCGGCGGAGCGCTGAACGGCTGCGCCCGTTGGAGCCGCCGGGAGCCGGGCGTTGGAGCTCGTTCGGGGGCGCGCCGCGTAAGGCGCTTCGCTCCATCCGCACCCGAGGTCGACTCTCCAGAGGCTGGTTCACGTGTGAGTCATCAGCGTGTCGTGGGGAGGTCATCAGCGGGTCACGTGCAGGTCACCTGCGCCCCGTGCGTGTCTCACGCTGGCCACCGGGCGCGCAGCCTGGGTTCCCGGAGGCTAACGCGGCGCGGCATTCCTGCCGTGTCACCTCTGCGTCCCCACCGCGCACCTCGGTAGGCCCGCCGCTTGGAGCGCGGGGCTCGAGGCGCGGTCACTTGGCTAAGTGACCCCCGCGCCTTGATTGTGCGGGTGGCCCCCGATACGATTTCACGAACGGTTTCCCATGTATTTGCGCCTCCTCTTCTGTGCTTGGTTCCTCTGTGTGTCGTCCCTCGTCGCCGGCGTTGCCGTCGCCGCACCCAAGTCCTTCGGGCAGGGGGACGCGGCCTGGCACCGCGGTGAGCTGGAGGAGGCGCAGGCCTTCTATGTCCAGGCGTTGGAGGAAGGTGGGCTCGAGCCAGAAGAGGTGGTGATCGCGCACAGCCGCATCGGCACCGTGAAGGCAGCGCTCAAGGACAACGCGGGGGCGCTCAGTGATTTCCGCGTCGCCTCCGTGATCGATCCGAATTTCGAGCTGCCGGCGGACAGCGGCGCCGCGGCGCGCAAGCTGTACGAGCAGGCGCGCCGCGAGGCGAGCGAGCAGGGCGAGAAGCTGACGCTCAACCTCGAGGCGCCGCGCGACATCCCCGCGAACGAGGCGTTCGTGATCGAGACCGAAATTCCGGAGGGATTTGCGGTGTTCGTGACGCGCGTGGTGGTGGTGATCGAGGACACCCTCACCGGCAAGCGCTGGCGCAAGCGTCAGGATTCTTCAGGTAAGCTGACCTTCAAGTTCCCGCCCAAGGTGGCGGAGCCCGGCGCGCGGTTGAAGGTGCGCGTCTCGGGGGTGGATGATCGCGACAACGCCTGGGTGGCGGAGAGCCTCACCATCCGCGTGAAGGGCTCGCGCGGCGGCGCGGGCGGCGCCGTCCCCACGGGCTCGAGCAAGAACGAGGATCCGTTCGCGAACGACGCGAAGAAGGATCAGGGCAAGGAAGAGGGCGGGATCTTCGCGGGGCCCGTCCCGTGGATCGCTGGCGGGGTGCTCTTGGTGGCGACGGTGGCGACGGTGTTCCTCGTCACGCGCCCAGCGAGCGACGTCAGCGTGGGGGCGCCGGCCTGGCAATGACCGCGGGTGCGGCTCCGCGCGCGCCTCGTCCTGGGTCCCAGGGCAGCGACGGCTCGCGCGCGGGGCACGAGCCTCACTTCCCGTCCGGAGGCACCTACTTCCTCGGTCGTTACCGGGTGGTGGACGAGATCGGCGTGGGGGGGATGGCCTCCGTGCACCTGGCGCGCGCCGATGGTCCGGGTGGCTTCCAGAAGTGGATCGCCATCAAGCGCATCCACCAGCACCTGGCGGAAGACCAGACCTTCATCAGCATGTTCCTGGACGAGGCGCGCATCGCCGCGCGCATCACCCACCCCAACGTGGCCCAGGTGTTCGACCTGGGGACTCACCGCGACAGCTACTGGATCGCCATGGAGTACCTCCACGGCGAGCCGCTGCGTGAGGTGATGCGGGTGCTCGAGGAGGGCGGAGGCCCACCGCTCACCTTCGCCATGACGGCGCGCATCGTGGCGGAGGCCGCCGAGGGGCTGCACGCCGCGCATGAGCTCACGGGGCGCCAAGGGCAGCCGCTCGGGCTCGTGCATCGCGACGTCACGCCGCACAACCTGTTCATCACCTACGAGGGCAGCGTGAAGGTGGTGGACTTCGGCGTCGCCAAGGTCACGGATCGCCTCACCAAGACGCGGGCTGGCACCCTGAAGGGCAAGCTCGCCTACATGAGCCCCGAGCAGGTGCGAGGGGAGGAGGTCGATCGTCGGACGGACGTGTTCGCGCTCGGGGTGGTGCTGTGGGAGCTCACGGTGGGGCGGCGGCTTTTCCGTATGGATAGCGACCTGGACACCCTGGCGCGCGTGCAGGACTGCCTGGTGCCGCGCCCCACGACCCTGGTGCGCGGCTACCCGCCCGGCCTCGAGGCGATCGTGATGCGAGCGCTCGCGAAGGATCGTGGGGCGCGCTACGCGACCGCTCGGGAGCTCTCCCGCGCGCTGCAGCAGTTCTTGATGCAGCAGGGGCAGTTCGTGGGCGCCGACGACATCGGCGGCTACATGAAGACGGTGCTCGCGGAGCGCTACGAGAAGCGCGAGGCGCACCTGCAATGGGCGGCGGACGTCACCCAAACCGTGATCCTCGACAGCCCCGCGGAGCTCTCGGCCCAGGCGCAAGACGACGTCTCCGTGATCACCCTGGAGAGCGACGTCCAAGCCACCGCCTCGCGCTCGGGTCTCGTCACCTCCACCACCGTCGACAACCCTCGCGCTGCTTCTCAGAGCGGCGCCTCTCAGAGCAGCAGTGCCTCTCAGAGCAGCACGGGTCCTCAGGCCAAGGGTGGCCTGGCCAAGACCCTACTCATACCCCCTGACGCGTCGGCCCAACCTCCCCCTGCCCAGCCCCCCGCGGCGTCTGTCACCCCCGGCCCCTCGTCAGCCTCAAACCCCCCATCGACTATCATGAACTCTCCCAAGCGCACGCAGCTAGGCCTAGGCGCTCCCCCGCCTCCTCCCCCGCGCCCGCAAGCTCCCCAGGCGCCGGCTCAGAACGCCGGCTTCCACGACTACGGCGACGACGACGACGCGGTGACCCGCATCATGGACAGCCCGCTCGACCTCTCGGACGAGGTCAACACGGCGTCCGTCTCCACGTCGGCCCACGTCCCACCGAAGAGCCATCAGCCTGCGCCGCAGCCCGTGGCGCCCGTGGTGGTGGCGGAGCCTGCCTATCAGCGGGACATGGCGGCGCAGGCCGCGCTGCTCACCCAGCAGCAACAGCAGCTGATGGCGCAGCAGCAGCTGATGGCGCAGCAGGCGTTGATGGCGCGGCAACAGCCGCCCCCCGCGCAGGGCCGTGGCCTCTTGATCGGCATCATCGCCGCCACCACCACCTTGGCGGCGCTCGCGCTGATCGCCTTGGTGGTGATGAAGGCGCTCGAGAAGCCGGAGCCTCAGGTCATCACCGCGGGGCCTGCCACCACCGCCACCGCGGAGCCCGCGCCTACTGCGGCGCAGCCCACCGCCGAGCCCACGGCGACGCAGGCAGCGGCGCCGACGGCCGATCCGACCAGCGACACCCTCGACCCGACGTCGCTGGCTCCCGAGGCCGAGAAGCAGCCGGAGCCGGTCGCCGCTGCGGGCACGCCCGCAGCCCGGGTGCCAGGGCCGCTCCCCAAGTCGGAGCCCAAGACCGCGACGCAGGCCGAGCCCGCGGCGAAGGCCGAGCCCGCCGGCAAGGCAGAGCCAGGCTTCCTGACGGTGGTGTGCAACCCCGCCTGCGACTCGGTGTCGGCGGGCGGGCGTAGCCTCGGCCCCTCACCGGTGGTGCGCGCTCAGCTGCCGCCCGGCAGCTACGGCGTGTCGCTGCGCCGTAAGGGCGCCGCCTCCAAGTCCATCAGCGTGACCATCACCAGCGGGAAGACCACCTCACACCGGGTGGATATGGGCTCCTGAAGAGCCGCGTGGTACGAGCCCTCCCGATCCCTCCTTGGGGCCACCTGCGTGGTGAGCCGCCCTTGATATCAAGAGTCCTTATGAGTCTTCGTCCCTCACTTCGCTTGGTGCGTTGGGTGTCCGCGGGCGCGCTGCTCGCTGGCGCGGCGGCCTCCGGCGCCGCCTGCTCCTCCAAGGAGCTCGCCCTCACCCTGGTGGATCCTTGTCAGGGGGTTCAAGGGTTCGAGGGCTTCCGGTCGCGAGCGAGCTACGTCGAGTTCGCGGTGTTCGAGTCCGAGTGCCCGAACAACACCTGCGGCGATCTCGATCCGCAGCTGGCCCTGGGCAACACCCAGGGCGCCTTGAAGACGTCGCTGGTGCCGATCAACCAGGCGCTACCTTCAATCGGCGATTTGCCAGTGCGGAAATACGCCTTCGCGGCGGTGCTCAAGGACGACACCTGCAAGCCCATCGCTTATGGCTGCACCTGCGCCGATGTGGAGGACATCAGCAAGGTGGAGATCAACGTCGCGGCTTGGAGCAACTGCAGCGGGAGCGGCTGCTCGGAGGCGCAGGCCTGCACCGAGATGAGCGCGCCGGGTTGCGTCGCGCCCGCGGCTTGCGTGAACGGCCGCTGCGACGGAGACCCTGACCCGGACAGCAGCGTGCCGCCCGACGCGAGCGACGATAACCCCCCGACCGGGCCCTGCTCGCTGCGAGTGATCGCGAGCGGCGCCCTGCCTGCGCCGATCTCGGACACCGCTGCGCTCTCGGGGCCCGCGGTGACGGCGACCGACGCCGGCTTCGTCATCGGCTATCGGGAGCAGCACCCGGACACCACCGCCATGCAGGCGGTGCTCCAGGGTGTGTCGGATAGCGGCTCCCCGTCCTCCCCCAGCAAGATTGCGCTGGGGAACTGCTCCTCCACGCCTTCGGACGGCGTGGGCATCGCCTCGCAGGGCAGCGCGGGGCTGATGGTGGTGAGCTTGCCGGAGTGTGGGCTGGGTAACGGCGCCGGCGCCGCCTTCATCACCTTCGGCGCGAACGGCGCACGCACCGGCGACAACACGCTGCGGAACCCTGGGTTCACCGGACTCACGCTGGCGCGCGGTCAGTCGCTGGTGCCTGTCCCGAGCTCGTCGAGCGAGTATGAGCTTGTTTACCGTGCGGAAATGACCAGCGGCGCGGAGCTCCAAGGCGCCACGCTGGAGGGCTTGGGCTTCAAGGGCAACGCGCGCATCTTGCTCGGCGCCCAGCCGGTGGACTTCGGGCAGATCGCGCTCACCAGCGCCGTGAGCGGCATCCTCGGGCAGATCACGGGGGGCTCCTCGATGTTGCTGCGCGTGGGGCCGCCCGGCGGGGCGACGGTGGACGTCGCGCTGCCAGCGGCGAGCTGGGGCGCGATCACGGCCTACACCGGTCGCGTCGCCGTGATGGTGCCCGAAGGCTCCGGCGTCACGTACTCACTGACCGACTCGCTCGGCGCCGATCTCGGCACCGGGACCATCTCGGTGAACGACGTGCGCGGCGGCGACGTGGTGGCGCTGAACGACCGCCTGCTGATGCTCACGGCGTCGACAGGTAACCTGACGATTCATCGCTTCACCGGAGCGGCCACCACGCCCGTGGCGGGCGAGCAAGCGCCGTTCCTCGGCAGCGTGGGGAGCACGAGCCTGAGCGGCTTCCAGGGTGAGCTGGTGGGCATGGCGGCGGCGCGCAACCGCGTGGCCATGGCCTGGCTGACGCGCAGCCGGCTCCAGTCGGGCGACAGCGTGGGCGGCTGGGCGGTGCTCGAGTGCGCCAACTGAGCGCCCGTTCGCTGCTCATCCTCTGAAGTGCGCACGCGCGTCGATGATCGGTTGAAGGCGGAGCTGGCCCAGTTTCAGCTCCGCTACAGCTGCGAGCACTGCGCCTACTTCGAGCCGGAGGCCGAGCGCTGCGCGCTCGGCTTCCCCAACGACGAGCACCGCGCGCTGACGCCGAGCAGCACCACGCTGGTGTTCTGTAAGGAGTTCGAGCTGGCTTAGAGCGGCGCTCAGCTGACCGTGGCGCGGCCGAGGGACGCCTGGAATACTCGAGCAGGTGCGAACCCACCCCCCCACCCTGATCAAGCAGGTGACGGCGGCGCTCGAGCAACATCAGCTCCGGGGCGCGCGGCTGCTCGTCGGGGTGAGCGGTGGGCCCGACTCGATGGCGTTGCTCCACGTGCTCGGGCTGGTGCGTGAGCGGCTGGGCCTTTCGGTGTTCGCGCACGGGGTGGACCATGGGCTGCGGGCGGAGGCGGCGGCGGAGCTCGACTTGGCGGAGGCGCTGGCGGCGCGGCACGAGGTCCCTTTCGCGCGCACTCGGATCGAGCTGGCTCCGGGGCCAAACTTGCTCGGTCGCGCGCGGGAGGCGCGCTACGAGGTGCTCGAGCGAGCGGCGCTGGAGCTTCAGGCGCTGGTGACGACGGCGCATCACGCGGACGACCGCGCGGAGACGGTGCTGCTCCGACTGCTCAGGGGTGCAGGGCCACAGGGGCTGGCGGTGCTGCCGGAGCGCTCGGGGGCGGGCGAAAAGGCGCGGGTACGCCCGATGATCCGCGCCACGCGTGACGACGTGGAGCGTCACGTGGCGCGCCATCGGCTCCACGTCGCGCAGGACCCCTCGAACCAGGACCTGCGTTTCCTCCGGGTGCGGGTGCGCCGGGAGCTGATGCCGCTCTTGAAGGAGCTCTCGCCGGGGATCGTCGGGCACCTCACGGCCCTCGCCGATCAGCTGCAGGAGGAGGGGGAGCCGAGCGGCGAGGCCCCAGGGCCGCTCAATCGCGCGCAGATCGCGGCGCTGCAGCGCGCGCTCCAGCGCGGTTCGAGCGCGGAGGTGCGGGTGAAGGGAGGGCGCACGCTGCGCCTCGAGGCGCAGGCGCCGGTTCAGGGGATGCGCCGCGGGCGAATCGTCACTAGGTAGAGTGGTGCGCCGCGTGGCCCTGGGTGGCATGCTTGCCTGGCGCAGCCATCAGCCAGCTACCCTTCCCAGCTAGATCGCACAGGTCCGATCGCCGGCAGAGAAAGAGCCCGACCCATTCGAGGCGTTGAGGAACAGTGAAGCAACCGCACAAGACAGTTTTGCTCTGGGTCGTCGTGATCGTGGCGTTCTTCGCGATCTGGCATTTCGTCGATAGCGAGGGGCAGCACCGCAAGGAAATCCCCTTCAGCCAGCTGATGGCGTTGGTGGAGGCGCCGCGCGACCAGAAGCACGTCTCGAAGGTCGAGATCAAGGACACCCAGTACAAGTTCGAGATCATCGATCCGAGCAACTCCAAGGCGAAGGATCAGCGCATCGCGATCGGCCCGCTCAACTCTGACACGGTGCAGAAGCGGCTCCTCCGCAACAACGTGGAGGTGAAGTACGAGCAGGAGGACTCGAGCCCGGTGCTCACCACCATGCTCACCATCTTGCTGCCGATGGTGTTCCTCTTGGTGATGTTCTACCTGTTCATGCGCCAGCTGCAGTCGGGCGGCGGCAAGGCGATGAGCTTCGGCAAGAGCCGCGCGCGCCTCTTGAACGAGGCCCAGAATAAGGTCACCTTCGCTGACGTTGCCGGGGCGGACGAGGCGAAGGACGAAGTGGAGGAGCTGATCGCCTTCCTCAAGGACCCGAAGAAGTTCCAGAAGCTTGGCGGGCGGATCCCGAAGGGCGTCTTGATGATGGGGCCGCCCGGCACTGGCAAGACGCTGCTCGCCCGCGCCATCGCGGGTGAGGCCGGCGTCCCGTTCTTCAGCATCTCCGGCTCGGACTTCGTGGAGATGTTCGTGGGCGTGGGCGCGAGCCGCGTGCGCGATCTGTTCGAGCAGGGCAAGAAGCACGCGCCGTGCATCATCTTCATCGACGAGATCGACGCGGTGGGGCGCCATCGCGGCGCGGGGCTCGGCGGCGGTCACGACGAGCGCGAGCAGACCTTGAACCAGCTGCTCGTGGAGATGGATGGCTTCGAGTCGAACGAGGGCGTGATCATCATCGCCGCCACCAACCGGCCGGACGTGCTGGATCCCGCGATCTTGCGGCCCGGTCGCTTCGATCGGCGCATCGTGGTGCCGCGTCCGGACATCCGGGGTCGCGAAGGGATCCTCGGGGTGCACACCAAGAAGGTGCCGCTCAGCCCCGACGTGGATCTCTCCATCATTGCCTCCGGGACGCCCGGCTTCGTCGGCGCCGACCTCGAGAACTTGGTCAATGAGGCTGCCTTGCTCGCGGCGCGCCAGGATAAAGAGAGCGTCTCCATGGCCGATTTCGAGATGGCCAAGGACAAGGTGCTGATGGGCACCGAGCGCAAGTCGATGGTGATGAGCGAGTCCGAGCGCCGCACGGCGGCTTGGCACGAGGCGGGGCACACCTTGGTGGGCACGCTGATCGAGGGCAATGACCCGGTGCACAAGGTCTCCATCATCCCGCGCGGCGCGGCGCTGGGCGTCACCATGTTCCTCCCCCAGGAAGATCGCCATTTGATGACGCGCAAGCAGACCTTGGCGCGCATCGCGATGGCGCTGGGTGGCCGCGTGGCGGAGGAGCTGGTGTTCGGTGAGATCACCACGGGCGCTCAAGACGACATCAAGCGCGCGACGGGCATGGCGCGCTCCATGGTGTGCGAGCACGGGATGACGGACGCGCTTGGGCCCATCGCCTACGGTGAGCAAGAGGAGAGCATCTTCCTCGGTCGGGAGATGGCGTCGCGCCGCGACAACTACTCGGACAACACCGCGCAGCGCATCGACACCGAGGTGCGCGCGATCATCGAGCAAGAGTACGAGCGCGCGCGTCAGGTGCTGACGGATCATCGGGACGCGCTGGATCGCGTGGCCGAGGCGCTGCTCGAGCGCGAGACGATCGGCTCCGAGGAGATCCGAGCGTCGATCGCCGGTGAGCCCCTACCAGAGCGCGAGAAGGTGCTGGTGCCGCGCTGGAGCGACAAGAAGCGCGAGACGAGCGAGAAGAAGCGCCCCGCGTCGATCTTCGGAGCGCCCAAGCCGGTCACTTCAGCCTGACCGCGCGGGGTGCTGGGGGCAGGCACAGGTGTTGGGGGGCAGGCACGGGGCCTGCCCCTACGTACCCGCGGGGGCAGGCGCGGGGTGCTGGGGGGGGCAAGCGCTTCGGAGCGCCCAAGCCGGTCACTTCAGCCTGACCGTGCGGGGTGCTAGGCACAGGGGCCTGCCCCTACCTGCGTTGATGCGGTGAGCTGACGATGTAGGGTCGTGCGCCAGCTGTCGCCGGGTGGCCGTTGCACGTCAGTGTCCCTAACGATGTAGGGGCGGGTTTCAAACCCGCCCGCCACACGAGCGCCTTCAAGCCTCGCGGCTGAGCTCCGCGGCGTACGCGAGCAGCGTGGCGGGCTGGTTGGAGCCCGGGTGCTCCAGCGCGTGATCGAGCAATCGTTCGAGCAGCTTACCGAGTAGCGGTCCGGGTGGCAGCTCCAGCGCCTGCATCAGCTCACGCCCACTGATGGCGAGATCGCGCGCGCTGAGCGGCACCCCCGCCGCGAGCTCCTTCGCGGCGCGCTCCGCGAGCTCACGCGTGGGCTCGGCGCTCGCGCCCGTCGCCTCCGCGAGGCTCTGACACAGCGGCCACAGCTGGGGTAGGAGGTCAGGGCCCGTCTCCTTGAGCCAGCGCCGAAGCGCCGGGCGGGTGGGGAGCGGGGGCACGGGGTAGCTCGCCACCAGGCGGGTGACGCGCTCGCGCTCGGCGTTGGAGAAGCGCAGCCGAGCGCACATCGTGCGAGCGCGCTCCGCCGCGGCCCTGCTCGCGCCCGCGGTGCTCGCCGATGGATCGGGCGCCGTGAGGAGCAGCGCGGTGCGCAGGATGGCGTCGCGCGGCGCGGCGTCGAGCGCCTGCAGCAGCTGGCTCCAAGTGATGGGCGCGGCGGTATCAGGTGCACTGCCTAGTGAGCTCGAGGCACCGTCAGTTGCACTGACTAGCGTGGTGCGGTCAGATGCACCGTCTATCCCGCTCGCGCCATCAGGTGCGTCGCTCAGGGTGCGCTGGTGGACCTCCGGCAGGCTCACCTCCAACAGGCCATGCTCGCGCATCACCTCCAAGCCGCGGCTCGGCTCCTGGGCGCCCATCGCCTTGAGCCACTCCTCGCGGATGCGCTCGGGGCTCACCAGCCGATAGGTGTCGAGGGAGGGGCGGATGGCGCGCGCCGTCTCCGCCTCCAGCTGCATGTTCAGGGTGGCGACGAAGCGCGCGGCGCGCATCACGCGGAGCCCGTCTTCACCGAAGCGCGCCGCGGGGTCGCCCACGGCGCGCAGCACGCGCCGCGAGAGATCTTCGATGCCGCCGAAGGGGTCGATCAGCTTGTCCTCCAGCGGATCGTAGGCGATGGCGTTCACCGTGAAGTCGCGCCGCTGTAAATCCGCGCGGATATCATCGACGAAGTAGATGTGATCCGGATGGCGGCCGTCGCTGTACGAGGTCTCCCCGCGCAGGGTGGTGACCTCATAGCCCTCCTTGCCGATCATCACCGTGACCGTGCCGTGTTTGATGCCGGTGGGGATGACGCGCTTGAACAGCCGCTGCACCTGCTCGGGCAGCGCGTCCGTCGCGAGGTCCCAGTCCCCGGGCCGCGCGGGGCCGCCCGCCGCCAAGAGCAGATCGCGCACCGAGCCGCCGACCACCCAGGCCCGGTGCCCCGCGTCCGCGAGGTGCTGGCACAGGCTCACGACCGGCGCGGGGATTCGACCGCGGAGCTCAGGAGCGTTCACGCGCGCCTTATAGCACGCGCCCAGCGGTGCGTTGTCGAGTGGGCGGGTTTGAAACCCGCCCCTACAGGTAGTCAGTTAGACGCACTGGAGGCACTGGGGCCACACCGAGCGGCGCCCCACGTTGCATTGGGGGTGCCCCTGCATCGTCAGGGGTATGGACGTTCAAGGGCTCAGCGGCCCCAGGGGTCCACCAGCTCACCGCCGCCGGTGGGCTTGGGGGTGGGCTTCGGTGCGGCGGCTGGCTTGGGGCCTGCGGCTGGCCTGGGGCCCGCGGCTGGTTTGGGAGCGGCTGCGGGCTTGGGATCGGGGGCTTGGGCCTCCGCGACGCGCTCGAGCTGGATCGATTGCCGTGATTCGGAGCCGTCCAGGGTGAGCTCCTGGTCCGCGTAGCCCTCGGCGCGGATCGTCACCACCACCTCCTCGCCGGCGGGCACCTCCACGCTCACCGGCGAGCTGCCCAGGTCTTTATCCCCAAGGAAAACACGGGCGTCGAGCGGCGCGACCGCCAGCACCACGCGGGCCACCTCGGGCGTGGGGATGGGCGTGACGCTCGGCTCGGGCGTGGGCCGCTCGGCCTCGGCGGTCGGCTGCGCCTGTGGGGTGGCGCTGCTGCTGTTGCTGACGGCGAAGATGGTGCCGACGATCACTACCGCCGCGATCACCCCAGCGACGCCCGCGTAGAGCGGCCAGCTGCGCCGGCGCCCGCCTGGGTCCGCGGGGATGGGCTGCGGCATCGAGCTGCGGAAGTAGTCAGCCGGGACGTTGAAGCCGCCCGAGCGCTGCATCATCTCCGGCACCGCGGTGGGGATGTTGCCGGTGTCGAGGCGATTCAGATCCTCGAGCAGGTCGTTCATGCTCTGGTAGCGCTGCTCGGCGCGCTTGCTCAGGCACTTCAGCACGATGGCCTCGAGCCCCGGCGGCACCTCGTTCGGCTGGGGCACCAACGCGCGGATCGGGGTGGGCGCCTTGTACATGTGCTGGGTGAGGATCCCCATGAAGTTGTCGGCGTCGAACGGCACCCTGCCGCTCGCCAGCTCATACAAAATCACCCCCAGCGAGTAGACGTCCACGCGGTGGTCCACCGGCGCGCCCGCGGCTTGCTCCGGCGACATGTAGTGCGGCGTCCCGAACACCGAGCCCGCCCGCGTGATGCCTTGCTCCGCCGTGGACACCTTGGCGATACCAAAGTCCAAGATCTTGACGAAGTCCTTCTCCTTGCCGCGATCGATGAGGAAGATGTTGTCCGGCTTCAAGTCGCGGTGGACGATGTCCGCCTCGTGCGCCGCCGCCAAACCCTCCGCCAGCTGCCGCGCGATGTGCACGATGCGCGGGAGGGCGAGCTTCTGTCCGCCGCCGTTGGCGTCGATCAACTCGGAGAGCGGCTTGCCCTCCAGGTACTCCATCACGAAGTAGGTCGAGCCGTCAGGGAGCTGACCAAAATCACTGATGTCGATGATGTGCGGGTTCCCGATGGAGCTCGCTGACTTCGCCTCGATCAAGAAGCGCTCGGTCGCCTCCGGCTCCCGCGCCAAATCCGCGCGGAGGATCTTCACCGCCACCTTCTTGTCGATGATCTTGTGGCGGCAACGGTAGACGACGCCCATCCCGCCTTCGCCGAGCACCGCCTCCACCTTGTAGCGCCCGTCGATGGTGCAGCCGATGTACGGATCGGACGCGCGCTGCGGGGGCAGCTCGTCAGTTGGGATGTCGGGTATCGAGACGGTGCCCGGCGCGATGGTGACGATCTTCAAGCCACCCGATGGCGCGCTGGTCTGCACGGCGGGCGCGTTGGTCGGGGCCGTGGGCGCCGCCTCATCGTCGGTGGTGCTGACGTCTTGCGCCGCGACGCTCTGTGCCGTGACGCCCTGCGCTTCGATGCCCTGCGCCGCGCCGCCCGACGCAGCGGCGTCTTGCGCTGAGAGCTCAGGGTCGACGGGTGGCTGCGAGATGGAGTCGAAGACTCCGTCCGCTTGATCGAGGGTCGTCGGTCGCTTGGTCACGTGTGCCTCAGTCTACTCAGCCTGGCGCGGGTCGCCGTAGTCTTCGGGTGCTCGTCTCTTGCCAGCCGCTCGAAGCGTCGACACCGCTCACCCGTCCAGTGCTCCACCTGGGCGCGCGTCCAGAGCGGACAGGGAGCCGGCTGCTACGCGAGGGCGGTTCGAAAGGTCTCGGGCGATCGCGTTCTTTTTTTGGGGGGGGTTGGCTCCTCCGGGGTCCATTGGGGCGCGCCCCCGCCCGCTGGGCGCTCGCGCTCGTAAGAGCCTCCTACGCTTCGTTGGCGCGCGGCGTGCCCTTGGCGGTGCGGCTGAGCTATATGCTGCACGGCTCCACCACCAGGGGCTCCGACTCCGTATGGGATTCCCGCTACAAGTCGCCCTGCGTTACATGGGCTCCAGGCAGCGCGCCTTCGTCTCGCTCGGGACGGCGCTCGCGGTGCTCGGGGTGGCGCTCGGCACCGCGTGCTTGTCGATCGTGGTGAGCGTGACCGGCGGTTTCCGCGCGGAGTTTCGCGAGAAGGTGCTGGGGGTGAACGCGCACGTCCTGGTGCTGCGCCACTCGAGTGACTTCCGCGAGTACCGCAAGGTGATGGACGACATGCGGCAGATCCCGGGTGTCATCGGGGTCGCGCCGTTCGTCATCAACCCGATGATGGTGAGCCACGGCAGCAAGACGGCGACCGGCGTCTTGCTCAAGGGGGTCGATCCAAAGCTGTTCGGTGAGGTGCTCGATCTACCGAAGCACATCGTCGAGGGGGACACCGAGGGCCTGCGCGCGGAGGGCGCGAAGCCGCCCGAGTCCACGCGCCGCCTGCGGCTACGCGAGTCGGTGCTCACCGGGCCCGCGAAGCAGAACCGCGTCGACATCGAGGGGATCGATGGCTCGGGCAAGAGCGGCGCTGCCGAGCTCGACGAGGCGATTCAAGCGCTGAACGACTCGCCCTCGAGTGCTCCCAGCGCTGCGCCCAAAGCTCCTCGAGCTCCCGAGATCGCCAACCCGAACCCTGGCAGCGCGCTCGATCTCGAGCACTTGCCCGCTGGGGTGCCGCAAGGCGACATCGAGCCGGAGGGTGGCTACGAGAGCACGCTGCCAGATCCTGACGACATCCCGGAGGAGCTGGACGAAGATCCGTGCCGCAACCCGGAGGCGGTGAAGAAGCTCCCCGGCATCATCATCGGCAAGAGCCTGCGGGAGTACCTGGGCGCGGACCTGGGCTCGTGCCTGCAGGTGACGTCCCCCACCGTCGGCTACTCCTTCAGCTCGGGCAGCTTCCGCCCGCCCGTCGCCAAGCGCTTCCGGGTGATCGCGGTGTTCGACGCGGGCTTCGATCAGTACGACTCGAAGCTCGTCTACACCGACCTCTACGAGTCGCAGGCCTTCCACCAGAACGGCGACAGCGTGACCGGGGTGGAGATGAAGGTCGCTCGCATCGACGACTCGCAGGCGATCAAGGCGCTGGTGAACGCGCGCCTCGACAGCCCGGTGTACAACACGATGGACTGGATGGAGCTGAACCGCGGCCTGTTCACCGCGCTGCAGATCCAGCAGATCACCATCAGCATGGTGCTGGCGCTGATGATCTTGGTGGCGGCGTTCACGGTGCTCGCCACCCTGATCATGGTGGTGCTCGACAAGCGCCGGGAGATCGCCGTGATGAAGGCGATGGGCGCGACGGACTGGGCGCTCGTGCGCGCCTTCCTCTACCAGGGCGGTATCATCGGGTTGTTCGGCGCGGGCTTCGGGCTCACGCTGGGCTACGCCGCGTGCCTCCTGCTCTTGAAGTACCCGTTCCCGCTCGACCCCAAGGTGTACTTCATCTCCTACTTGCCGGTGCAGCTCGACCCGTGGTGGTTCCTGGCGGCGGGGGTGTTCTCGCTGGTGGTGTGCCTCGCGGGCAGCTTGTGGCCTGCGCTGCACGCGGCGCGGCTGAGGCCCGCCGAAGCGTTCCGCGAGCAGTGACGTCAGGCGAGCTGCCTAGCGTGTCCGCGACGTAGGTCGCGCGAGTCGCAGGGCGCGTGAGGCGCGGGCGAGTCGCAGGGCGCGTGAGGCGCAGAGCGTCAGGTGAGTTGTCTAGACGCGGCGCCCACGCACGGCGCGGGCAGCGAGCGGCGGAGCAGCCCCATCACGCGCGCCGCGAGCTCGGGGGCGCGGAACGGCTTGGGGACGAAGTCATCGGCGCCCGCTTCGAACGCCGACACCAGGTCATCGCTCGTGGCGTTCGCCGTGAGGAACAAGATGGGCAGTAAGGTGCCCTGCTCACGCAGCCGGCGGCACAGCTGAAGGCCCGTCATGCCCGGCAGGTTCCAGTCGAGCACCAGCAGATCGAAGTGGGCGCGGCGCAATAGATCGAGCGCCTGCTCACCGCTCGAGACGCTGTCCGTCTGGTAGCCCGCGTGCTCGAGCAGCGCGCTCACCACGCGCTGGAGCTCGGTGTCGTCGTCCACCAAGAGCACGCGGGTGTCCGGCGGCACGTCCTCCACGTAGGCCACTCGATCGGCAGGGACGCTCGGCGGCGGGAGGCTGGGGCGGCTGCCCTCCGCGAAATCGACCAAGCGCTCCCAGTCTCGATCTTCGAACGCCAGCCGCGAGCCGCCGCCGCGATCGGTCACGCAGGCAGCCACGCAGGTGGACTCGTCTTCCACGCAGAAGTGGGTGAGCACCCACTCGCCCTCGCGGAAGCGCCCGCAAGGAGGGAGGGGGAGATCTTGTTCCTCGGCACCAGCGTCTACCTGGTGCGCGAGCTCGTCGAGGGTGTTGAAACGCAGGACGACGGCACGCACGGCGAGGAACAGTAGTACAGGCCGGGCGGTGCGCTAGCTCACCGAACAAGTTTGCTGTTGACAGGTGGAGGCGCGTAGAAAGTGAGATCGGCGCGTTAGTTGCTTGTAGGGGCAGGCCCCCGTGCCTGCCCCCTCTTCGCGACTCGTGGGTGCGGTGCCGTCCAACCCCCTTCCCCCTCCCTCCCTCCCTCATGGAGCGAGGTAGCGCGCACTTCGTCAGCGTGGGAGCCGCAGCTGGGCGTAGAGCAGGGCGGCGCTCGCGAGCGCGATGAGCAGCGCACCAGACGTCAACTGGCTGAGGTCGAGCGGCGGCGCGGCGCCGAGCAAGTTCGCTAAGTGGGCGCGCGGGAATGGCAGTGACAGGGCGCTGGTGCTAGCGCCGAAGGCCCAGTCCAGCGCGATCCACCCGACGCGGCCGTGGCCTCGCTTGCCCCAAGTGGACGCGGCGGTGAGGCCGCAAGCATAGATCAGGCCAGCTTGTGCGCCCACGCTGGCGGAGCGCGCTGCGTCCAACACGTCACCCCCCGCGACGATCACCACGACTGCCGCGAGCAGCGCGAACCAGCCCGCGAGCATGGGGCCGAGGACGGCGAGCGCTCCGAGCAACACGTGACGGCGATCCGCACCCCAACGCGCCGGCTCCTCGAAGCTCTCCGCGAGGCGGCGTCCGTCGAACACGCGGTGGCTGAGCGACAAGGCCGTGAGCGGGATCGCGAGGCCGAAGGTCATGCCGAGCAAGCTGAGGTGAGCGCCGCCGGCGCCGCGCTCGAGCCAGGCCCCGAGGGTGCAAGCGAGCAGGCTCGCGCCGAGCGTCACCCACACCGCGGAGGTGCCGAGCCGCGTCCGGGCGAGGTCGACCCCGATCGCGAGCGCGTTCATGAGGGATCCTCACGGGTGACCCCGCGGGCCGCTCTGGTGCCATGGGTGGCGCCGTGCTCGAGATGGGCGCCTTGGGTGGCGCCGTGCTCGGAATGAGCGCCGCGCATGGCGTCGTGGCGCTGCATGTTGCCTTGCGTGGCGTCGTAGTGGCTCAGCGCGGCTCTTGTTTCCGCGTGGTAAGCCGCGGTGGCCCTCGCGGCGGCGACCGCGCGCAGCTGATCGACCGTGGGGGTGCGCGGGTGGAGACCGTACAGCTCGACGCCGGCGCGCTGCACCGCGCTCAGGATGAGGAGGCTGGTGGCTTGGGGGTCAGCGCCGCTCACCGTCAAGACGTGGCGCTCATGGGGCTCCAGCTGGACCCCGATGCTTGGTTCTGTCAGCTCGGCTAACAACCGCCGCGCGCAGCTCACGTGCACCACGTAGTCCATGGGGAGCGCCCCCGTGGGCGCGCTCGGCGCGCGCGTGAGGCGACCGCGGTCGAGCAACCAAGTGACGCCCCCCAGCGCGCTCGCGTGCGCTGGATTGGCGGTGAGCGCGATCACCACGGCGCCCTCCGCTGCTTGCGCCTGGAGCCGCCCGAGCGCGGTGGACGGCGCGATCTTGGGCAGCCTCGACAGCGGCTCGTAGACCACGAGCGCGCGCCGGCTCACGCAGGTGGCCATCAAGAACACGAGGCTCCGCCGCTCGTCGCTCGACAGGCTTTGGCTCGTGCGCTCGAGCAGCCCCGCGGTGCCCAAGAGCTCGCGCGCCACCTCCACGCCCCCCGTGGGCAGGCGCTGAGCGACGAGGCGCGCGAGGGAGCCGCGCGGCAGCGGTGGCTCGTGATCTCGAAGCACGCCGATCGCGCGTCGCGCGCGCGGATCGCGATGCGGGTGCCGCGCGTCGAGCAGCACCCGACCCTGACCTCGTGGATCCGCGCCCGCCAAAATCTCCGCGAGCTCGCTCAGGCCATCTTCCACCCGCCCGACCACCACGTGGAGCCCCGACTCGAGGCTGAAGTGGGCGCCGCGCAGGCGCTCGGTGAAGATCGGGCGCAGCGTGAGCATCACCGACCCCCGAGCTGGAAGATGCGATCGAGCAGGCGGTCCAACACTTGCTCGAGATCCACCACGTCGAGCCAACGCTCCGACGCGATCATCGGCACCAGCAAGAGCAGCAAGAGCAGCCAGCGGCCCCGGCGCGCGCCGAGCGACGAGGTCCCGAGCGCCACCAGGCCTGCCGTCAGCGACAGACCGAGGATGTAGCCGCTCCCCGCCAGCAGCTGCAGCGCGCGGCGTGGCAGCTCGCCCGTGCTGCGAGACAGCGCGAGCGCCAAGAACAGCGCGCTGCCCCCCGCGAGCCCGAGCCTCGCCGCGACCACGCGACAGCTCGCGCTGAGCAGGGCGAGCTCGGAGCGCGCGGGGATCAGCCCCAGGCCGCGAAAGGTCGTGAGGCTGTCTTGTTGGCGCAGCTCGGCGAGGGCGCCGATCGCCCCGAGGGTGGCGGGGAGCACCACGAGCCAGGAGGCCCAGCCCAGCCCCCGCACCGCGATCCCGTCGAGGTCCCCGCGCGGCCCCGCTCGCACCGCCAGCATCAAGCTGAGGGTGATCCCGGTCACCAGCGCGCTCGCGAAGCTCGCGAAGCGGACCCCGGAGCGCGCCGTGATGCGGCGCGCCATCAGCCGCTCGAAGGCGCGCCAAGAGGGGGTGGTGGGGGAGGCCTGCGCCATCGAGTGACCCTCGCTCTTAGCAGCCGCTGGGTGGTGAACGCCACGCCGCCGCTCGCTAGATCGTGAGCTACCGCATAAGGTGCGCTATTCTCTGAGCGAGGACTGGAGGGTCGATGCGCTTAGCTTCTGCGTGGGTTTGGGTTTGTCTGGGGGTTGGGCTCGTCAGCTGTGGCAGCGATCCGGATTCGGGAGGTGGAGGCAACTCCGGCTCGAGCGGCGCCTCGGGCACTGCGGGCGTCGCCGGTGCGGGTGGCCAGGGCGGCACTGCTGGCGCGGGCGGCGGCACCGGCGCGGGTGGCAGCGGCGCAGGCACGGCGGGCGTCGCGGGCACCGCGGGCTCGGGCGCGGCGGGCGCGGGGGGTGGCCCCAGCAACTGTCACCCCGACGCGGACGGCGACGGCATCTTGGATGAGTTCGAGGGGCGCGACACCAACCGCGACAGCGATGGCGACGGGATCCCTGACTACCTGGATCTCGACAGCGATAACGATGGGATCCCTGACTACATCGAGGGTGACCCCACCGGCTGCGACGCGCCCGACTCCGACAACGACGGCCTCCCCAACTTCATCGACCTGGACAGCGACAACAACGGGATCCCGGACGCGGAGGAGGCCTACCCGGATGGCTCCCCTTATGATCCGAACCGCCCGCTGTCCGACATCGACGGCGATGGCCTGCCGGACGTCTACGACCCCGACAACGACGGCGACTTCCTGAGCGACGTGGAGGAGCTCATGGGCCAGCCGCCGGTGGACACCGACGGTGACGGCGCCTTCGATCACAACGACCCCGACTCGGACAACGACGGGATCCGTGACGACTACGAGGGGACCGACGACACCGACGGCGACGGCATCCCGGACTTCCGCGACTTGGACTCCGACGGTGACGGCGTACCGGACGCTTGTGAAGCGGGCGCGGGGCACACCCTGAACGCGCCGCCCGCCAATACGGACGGCGACGCCAACGCAGACGCCTATGACATCGACAGTGATAATGACGGCCTGCTCGACTCGTTCGAGGACGCCAACGGCGACTGCGTGGTGAACGTCGGGGAGACGGATCGTATCCGCGCGGATACGGATGGGGACGGCGCGTCCGACTTGATCGAGCGTGAGCTCGGGAGCAACCCCACCTCCGCCTCCGAGACGCCGCAGTCGATGGGCAAGTATTACTTCGTGATGCCGTTTGGTGAGCCACCCTCACCACTTCAGCAGAACGTGGTGCTGAAGACCAACCTGAACAAGGCAGACGTCGCCTTCGTGGTGGACACCACGGGCAGCATGGGCGGCGCCATCGCCAACATCCGCACGAACCTCACCTCGCTGATGAACAACATCCGCGCGGCGGTGGAGGAGGCGCACTTCGGGGTCGCCTCGTTCACGGACTACCCCGTCTCCCCCTACGGCGGCCCTGGGGACCTCCCGGTGTCCGTCCCTCCGGACGGCTTCTTGACCGCGGACCCAGCCAAGACCACCGCCGCCGTGGCCGCGCTGAGCGCCACCACGGGCTATGACCTCCCGGAGTCGCAGATCGCCGCGCTGCACAAGGTGCTCAGCAACGGCGCGCTGACGTGGCCGCCGAGCGGGAGTCAGCCGCCGTTCTCACCGGGTAACGGCGGCTTCGGTGGGCTTGGTTTCCGCACGGATGCGCTCCCCGTCCTGATCCTGGTGACCGACGCCGCGATGCACAACGGCCGGCGTAAGGTGTGCGCCACCTCACCCTTCCAGGCGTGCCGCTCAGGCTGCTGCAACCAGACGGAGAGCTCGCTCCACGACACCTACTCGTTCGTCGCGCCCACCGCCGACGACTTGGCGACCAGGCTCCAAGCCACCGGGGCCAAGTTCATCGGCATCGCGCTCAACGGGGGTGGCACCCAGCGCTACGCGGCGCCCTACCCCGACATGGCGTTCCTGTCGGACGCCTCTGGCTCGTCCGTGAAGGTGAACGCGTTCGGCGGCTCCACCTGCGCCACGGACGTCGCCGGCAACCCGGTGTTGCCCGACGGCCCAACGATCGACGGCGTGGCGGGCTGCCGCTTGATCTTCGCGGGCTATGGCGACGGCTCCAACACCAGCGCCTCCATCGACGCCGGCGTCAGGGCGCTGCTCGCGGGCATCGAGGTCTCCGTGCGGCTGCGCGCCATCCCCAACCTGGCCCCTCCGTACCTCGCGGTGGACGCGGTGAACGACTTCATCGAGACCATCGCGGTGTACCCGCAAGGCAACATCCAAGATCCCGCTGAGCCGGGCACCTTCTGTGAGTTCGTCCCGGCGACGCACCTGGAAGACAACTGGGCTGACAAGTACGGCGTGCTGCCTGGCAGCGATGGAGTGAACGAGACGGTGCGTGACCTCGTCCCCGGCACCCGCGTCTGCTTCCGCATCGTGCCGAAGCCCAACACCACGGTGCCACAGACCTACAACGCCCAGGTGCTCAGCGTGCGGCTCCGCGTGCTGGCCAAGAACGAAGGTCAGGATGACGAGCTGCTCTTGGGCAGCCCCCGCGAGGTGTTGTTCGTGATCCCGCCCATCCCCCAGTGAACACGGCGAGGCGCGCACGCGCAAAAATCAGGGGCGCTGTTCGCCGCGCCCCCGCCGCACGAGCCCACGCGTGTACGAGACGCAGGATGGGCAGCCTGACCGACTTGGTAGGGGCGGGTTTCAAACCCGCCCTCGAGCCTCACTGGGCGCTTGTCTTCTCGCTGCGCCTCGCCGCCAGCGCTTGCTCGATGAGGGTGCGCCCTGGCTCCAGCGCCTGCGCCCGCTCCAGCCACTTGAGCGCCGCGCCGTCGTTCAGGCGGTGCAGCGCGAGGGCGAGCGCGTAGATGGCGACGGGCGCGTCCGGGTTCAGGTCGAGCGCTCGCTCAGCCGCGCTGACCGCGTAGCGCGGTCGGTCACGCGCCAGCTCCGCCACGGCGAGCCACGACAGCGCGGCGTGGGCGTAGTCGTCACCGCGCTCGATCAGGAGGGTGAACAGCGAGACGGCGCTCGCGGCGTCGTCATGGCGCAGCCTGCGCCGGCCCTCTTGCAACACGAGCTCCGGTGTCGCGCCGAACAGCGCGAAGGCGCGCTCCGTGATCACGTCCGCCTCGCCGCTGCGCCCCAGCGCCACCAAGGAGTCGCTCAGCCCGGTGTAGCCGAGCGGCTCATCCGGCGCGACCTCCGTCAGTCGCTTGAACTGACTGCGCGCGCGCTCGAAGTCCCCCGCGTTGTAGTAGAGCCGCGCCAGGTTGGCGCGCGCCGGGGCGAAGCCCGGGTCCACGGCGAGCGCCTCTTGGTAGTGGCGCGAGGCGCGATCGAGCCGACCCCGTCGCTCCTCCAGCACGCCGAGCCCATGATGAGGCTGGGCGACGTCCGGGTTGATGCGCTTGGCGCGCGCGAGCAGCGTGCGCGCCCGCGCGAAGTTGCCACGCTCGAGCTCCACCAAACCGAGGTTGGTCAGCGCCTCGACGAAGCGCGGGTGGTACTCGAGGGCCACCTGTAGCCTCGCGTCCGCGGTCTCCAAGTCACCACGGGCGAGGGCCGCCGTCGCCTGATCGTTGAGCTCAATCGCCTTGGCCGCGAGCGGCGCGCCGCCCGAGCAACCCATCACGAGCAAGAGGAGCCAGCAAGTGCGCACGCGGCGGGTTCGACCGAGGCGCCCCCGGGTTGCGTGAAAAGTGCGTTGGCGTCGCGGGGCCTCGTGAACGCCACGTTCGATCGGGTGGGGGTTGGTAGCAGCGGGGCGCGCCTGACGGCGCCGCAGTCACTATGCGTCGCTGCGCGGCTGCCGCGGGACGCACTGAAAGGGCGCAGGCTCGCGGTGTCGCCCGTTCAGTGACTCTTCGTGGTGTGGTCAGTGACTTGCCAAACCCCCAAAACCCTCGGCCGAAGCGCCACTGGAGGCGAGGGATTCGCTTCTGCCCCGGGTGGCTTGCGCAGCGGACGGCTGGCGTAGATGCTTCGGGCCCCATGGCCTCTGATGACAAGAAGACCCCGCCCGATCTCGACGCCGACGGTGACGAGGAGCGCGGCGCCGAGCCCAGTCAGCCCAAGTCGCGCGGCGCCAAGGAGCGCCCAGCGCGCGCTTCGGAGCCCGACGAGGAGGCTGAAGGTGGCGCCGATGAGGCGGAGGAGGACGGGGATGACGCGCCGAGCGCCTCCAAGCGCCGTGGGAGCGCCGCGTCAGAAGATGAAGACGAGGATGAAGCGCCGCGCGCTTCCAAGCGCCGCGCCACCTCAGAAGACGAAGACGACGACGGGGAAGACGAAGACGGTGAGGAGGCGGCACCTCCTCGAAAGCGATCGGCGCGTCAGGTGGTCGAGGCACGCTCCAAGAAGCGCGCCGCGCGCCGCGATCTTGAGGCGAAGGACGGTGAGCGGCCGCGTCGCAAGCGGACGCGCGCTGGGGTGAAGAAGAAGCGCCGCCAGGAGCACGTGCCGGCGACCGAGGCTGAGCTGAACACGCCGGACCGCGCCACCACTTACATGCTGGCGAGCGTGGTCGCCGCCACGCTCATCTTGTGGGCCTTCGCGCGCACCGCTTGCAATTTCGCGCCGCCCGAGCCGGATCGGCATCGCGTGGCCGAGGCGGACGTGATCGCCAAGGAGCCGCGAGGCGCTGGCGTGGAGTACGAGCTCCGGCTGCGGGAGCGTCACTTCGACATCGCCGCGCGGCTCGCCACGGGGAGCGCCGCGGAGGCAGCCTCCAAGGCCAAGGAGGCTTGTGGCGCCAGTTGCACGCCGCTCGAGCGTGGCGCGGTGCTCTGTCAGGGTACCATCCTATCGCGCGACGCGACGAGCGCGTCGCTCCGGGTGCGCTGCGAGCAGGACGGTAAGGAAGACTTCCACCAGCTCGCGCTGACGCGCGAGGGCACCCTGTGGCGCGTGACCAGCCGCGAGGCCACCACCGCGCCATCGGCAGCCCCCGCGCCCGCGCCCCCAGCGGCCGACGCCGGCGCCCCCGACGCCGCGCCCTGATACCGGCGGGCGTTACGGTGCGAGCAGCTTGCGGCCCACCAGCGCGCCCGCGACCACGCAGGCCACCACCATCACCCCGTGCGAGAGCACCAGGTGCCAGCTGTCCGTCGTGGGGCACGCCAGCCCCACCCCGAGCGCCGCGCTGAGCCCGCCGACGAGCCCCGCGAGCGCGCCGCTCAGCGTGGGGGTGAGCGGATCCGTATGGCGCCACGCGAGCAGCACCCCCGTGGAGCTGAACCCACCGGCGGCCAATGACAGCGCCCCGCACTCCAAGGCGCGCCCGCTATGCCCCGCGGTGTACTCGAGCAGTGGTAAGCTGTCCTGACTCGTGAGCGCGAGGTACAGGAAGAACAGCGTGGGCAGCCCGAAGGCGAGCGCCGTCCTCAGGCGCGCCGAGGCGCGCCGCCCTGGGGGGCGCGCGAAGCCGAGCACCAACACGCCGCACATCACCAGCGCCCAAGCGCCGGCGCCGAGCAGCGCGGTGCGGAGCGCCAGCGGGCCGACGGCGTTGTGTCCCAACGCCAGCACGATGGCGAGCCCTGCGCCGAGGGAGCTGACGAGGGACAGCGCCACGCGGCGCGCCGTGCTCATGCGCCGGGTCGGGGTGAGCTCTTCGGTGCAGGCTTTGCGGATGCTGGCGCTCACGGCGGGGGTGGGCGCCGCCCCCGCCAGCTGATCCCACGGCAGCTCATCGAGCTCGCCCAGCTCGATGCCTGCGTCGGACTGACGCGCGGCCTCAGGCTCCGCGGAGCTCACAGCGCCTCCCGCGTGCGCCGGGCGAGCGAGCGCCAACCGGCGGCGATTGATTCTGACATGGAAATATTCACGGCGCCTCCCGTGAGAACTCGGCGAGCGCCTTGCGGAGCTGTAGGTAGCCGCGATGGACGCGCAGCTTCACCGCCGTTTGGCTGGTGCCCAGCACCTCGGCGGCCTCGGCGATGGATAGGCCGCTCACCTTGGTGAGCTCGATCGCCTCACGGTAGTTCTCTGGCAGGCGGTTCATCGCGTGCTCCAGGGCGGCCACGGTGTCCGTGGGCAGGTGCTCCGGGGGCGCCTGAGTGGGTTCTGGAAGCTGACCATCGCGGCTCAGGTCCTCATTACGGCTCCGAGCGCTCCGGCGCTCGTCCAAGAACGAGCGCCGCGCGATGGCGAACACCCAGGGCATGAGCGGCGCGCCCAGGAGGTAGCTCTCGCGCGCACGATGCACCTTGGCGTAGGTGATCTGCAGGAGGTCTTCGGCGCGCTCCCGGTGCCGCGTGAGGCGCAGCAGGTAGCCAAAGACGCGCCCCGAGGTGCGCCGGTAGATTTCGTCGAAGGCGCTGGCGCTGCCGACGACGTACTGCTCCATCAGCGCCTCGAGGCTCGCCTCCGCGAGCGACTCGGCGCGGGAGCTCGCCAGCGCGAGCGCCCCCTCCGCCATGAGCCCTTGGCCCTCACCGGCCATCGCCCCTCCCACGGATTTCACGGCGGGTTGGTATGGAGTGACCCTGGCATAGGGCACCGCCATCACGCGCGCCGGCCGCACCTGCTGTGGCAGGTGCGGCGGGAGCGCGAAGGACGGAGCGCACGGCACGATGAGCAGGTACGCGCGCCGGCCGCCTCGAGTTTCGGTCGGCTGCCCGCGCGGCCACCTGCCTCAGCGCTCGTGGGCGCCCCGGTTTCATGGCTCAGATGAGCTGCTTCAGGTCGAGCATCTCCTCGACGTCGGGCATCAGCACCAGCTCGACACGGCGGTTCGCCTGACGCTGCTCTGGCGTGTCGTTCGGGCCCATCGGATCGGTCTCACCGTAGCCCGCCGCGTGCAGGTGAGTCGGCTTCAAGCCGCCGCCGCCGCCCTTGGCGTCGGTCGGGCTCACCAAGTACACGAGCACCTGCCGCGCGCGCATCGCCGACAGACCCCAGTTGTCACGGAACTGGCCGCCCTTCAGCGCCACGTTGTCCGTGTGGCCCGCCACCTGGAAGAAGCGCGCGTTCAGCGCTGAGTCTGCGCGGATGACTTGGGCCACTTGATCGAGCACCTCGATGCCCTCGTTGCGCAGCTTGTCCTGCCCGGAGGCGAACAGCACGTCGCCCGGCAGCGAGATCACCATCCGGTTGTTGCGGATGGAGACCTTGAGGCCCAGCGTGGTCAGCTTCTCGAGCTTGCTGCGGAGCAGCTCGAAGCGCTCGCGGATCCGCTCGAGCTGCGCCGCGCGCGCCTTGTACTCGGCGAGCGCGCGCTGAGTGTCGTCGAGCGTCGCGGAGATACGCGCCTTCTCGGCGCCCTCTGCCTGGAGCGCCTTGTTCAGCTCGTCCATGTTGACGCCCATGTCCTGGAGCTTGCTCTCCAGGGCGGCCACGCGGGCCTGGGCGTCGGCGAGCGCGGCGCGGGTGGCCGCGTGCTCGCTTTGCTCGTTCTTGAAGCGGCTGTCGAGCTGCGAGTATTTGTCGAGCTGCGCCTGCCACTCGTCTTCGGAGTAGCCACATGCTGCGGCGAGCAGCGATGTCGCCAGGACTGCGGTTAGCTTTCGGTTCATACGTGATTTCTCCCAAGGCCACCTGGCCCGTGCCGGAACGCTGTCACAAAGCAGCAAAAGGGGGAACCGTTTGATTGCAGCGCGCCAGGTGGTGTGAACGTGGCATGGGCTGTGAAGGGGCAGGTGAACCGCGCGCGGACCGCGCGGACCGCGCGTGACGCGCGGTGATGCGGGCCGCTGTTCACGTTTTCCCGCGGCGTGAGCGTCGTGAGCGGGCGGAGCCCCGGCCCACGCGCCGGCGGTTAGGTACCCTGACGTGATCGGGTCACACGCTGTCGAGCCGCGACACGAGCACGCCGCGCACCAGCTTGATCCCGAAGAAGAGCACCAGCGGGCTCAAGTCGAAGCCCGCCATCGTGGGCAGCACCTTGCGGATCGGCGCGAGGACGGGCTCCACCAAGGTGTCCGCGATGCGCTGCAAGGGGTTCTCCGGGTCCAGCCCGAGCCACGACAGCAAGACGGCGCCGAGCACGATGTAGCTGTAGACGTCGAGGAGCAGGATCAGGATGCCCATGGGTCCGGGGAGTAAGCCACGAACCCCAGCGCGCGCAAGTCGCGGTCACGGCGCCCAGGCGACGAGCGGGTGACCCGCGCATCGCCTAACAAGGCACCCAGGGCCTTGCCAAACCCCCCGATCGATCGCCCGGGTCTTCAACACCTTCGGTCGTGGCAACCACGAGCGTCGCGGCCAGCTCGGCAGGCGATCGTGGCCTGCTGGCGGGCGGGTTTGAAACCCGCCCCTACCAGCAAAAGGGTCACCCGATGCGATCTCAGTTGGCGGCCCAGTCGACCCAGAGCCCGGTCATCCAGTTGTCCTGCGCGTCTTCGAAGGCGCCAATGAAGTCAGCGCTCGTGTCGAAGCCGGTCGCCACCCCTGCGTTGCTCGTGGTGAGGGGCACACCGCCCGAGATGCGCGCCGCTGGGAAGGGCGCCGGCGCGCTGCCCGCTGCGCCGCACACGACGCCGGTGTCCTGAACGGCGTTGCCGGTGCCGAGCGCGAACCACTCGCGCTCATCGAAGCCCTGGTCGTTGCCTGGTATCTCCTCGTCGTAGGCGACGTCGTGGACCACGCCCTTCACCAGGGTGTGCGTCAGCTTGACGTTCGGTGCGGCGGGGGTGCCTGCGGCGTCGCGCACGTCGAAGCTCGCCTCGAAGCCAGTCAGGATCATGTTGCTGTAGTCGCCGAGCAGGTTCTCGCGGAACACGGCGCCATACTGAGCGTTGGCGGGGTCGTGGCCGAGGCCGCATAGCGTGACGTTGGAGAAGGTGCCGTTCGTCACCGGGGTGGCGCCGCCGAGGTCGCTGTCACACTCGAAGCCATTGGGGTCGCTCGAGAGCGGCGCGAGCTGACGGCCGAAGATGAACTGCACCGAGCCGGTGAAGCCGTGATCGATGTCGAACATATCGTCGCCGCCGTTGTTGCAGATGAGGTGGCTCGCGTTGACGGTGCCGCCGAACCACTCGAAGCAGTCGTCCAAGGTGTTGCTCACCATGATGTGGTGCAGCGTGGTGCCGCGGCCGACGCTGCCGAGGGTGAGGCCGTTGATCTCGTTGCCGTCACCGATTTCCACGCCGGAATACTCGATGCGCGCGTAGGTGAGCACGCCGCTGTCGTCGTCCTCATCGGTGCCGCCGTAGGCGCCCTCGCCGGGGGGCAAGCCCTCGATGCTCGGCAGGTTGCCGCCGCTCATCTTGAAGTTGGGCGCCTTGCCCAGGATGATGACGCCGCCCCAGTCGCCGGGGCTGCGGAGCCCAGCGGGCAGCGCGCTGGTGAACAGGATGGGAGCGTCCGCCTCGCCCGGCGCTTGGATCTTGCCGCCGCGCTGGATGACGAGGGTGCCCAGGGTGTCTTTGTCACCCTCGATGCGGGTGCAGGGCTCGATGGCGATCGTCGCGCCCTCCACCACGTTGACCACCCCCTTGAGGTCCCACACGGTGTCACTGGTGAGGGTGACGGTCGATCCCGCGGTGGGCTCCGGCACGTCCGCGCGCGGCTTGCCCGCGCCGCTCAAGTCACAGGTCGGGTTGCCACCGGAGCCGCCGGAGCCACCCGCGCCCGATCCGGCGGTGCCACCGCTGGCACCGGAGCCGCCCGAGCCTGCCGTGCCGCCGCTGGCGCCCGATCCGGAGCTGCCACCGCTGGCGCCCGAGCCAGAGCTGCCGCCCGAGCCTTCGGGGGTGTCGTCGTCATCGCCGCAAGCGACGGCGAGGGGGATGAGGCAGATCGAGGTGAGGAAAGTCAGATGAGAGATGCGCATAGGTTCTCCTTTAGGTGCGCGGAGCCTGCCGGTGACGCGTGACCTCGAAGCGGCTCACCCGTGACGATTCGGTAGCGTCAGCGCGCTGCCCTCGCGGTCTGGGCACGCGATGAATCGCGCCCCACGGCGCATGGCGCGGCGTCTCAGTGGCGCGCGGCGCCACACCCTCGCGGTCTGGGCCGCGATGAATCGCGCCCCACGGCGCCTGGCGTCTCAGTGGCGCGCGGCGCCATGCCCTCGCGGTCTGGACACGCGATGAATCGCGTCCCACGACGCATGGCGTTTCAGTGGCGCGCGGCGCCATGCCAGGGGCGCGGCGCCCGTCCACCACGACACCCCCGTGTAGGGGCGGGTTTCAAACCCGCCCGCACATGATGTCAGTCACACTAACGATCTGTGTGCGACGGACTAAGCGCGCAGGCTGATCAGCGCCGCGGCGTACACCAGGTAGCCGATCACCAGCCCGGCGCCTTCGGCGCGCGACACCTGGCGCCCGGTGATGAAGATCGGCACGCACAGCAGCACGGCGACCACCATCACCGGGATGTCCACCAGCACCAACCCGCGCTCGACGACGAGCCCTGCGGGGCTGAACGCCGCGGTGGCGCCGAGGATGGCCAGGATGTTGTAAATGCTGCTGCCTATCAGGTTGCCGACCGCGACGTCGCGCTCGCCGCGCACGGTGGCGACCACCGTGGTGACCAGCTCCGGCATCGAGGTCCCCACGGAGACCACCGTGAGGCCGATCAGCGCGTCGGAGAACCCGAAGGAGCGCGCGATGGACACCGCGCCGACCACGAGCCAGTCGGCGCCGAGCACCGAGAGCCCGAGCCCCACGGCGAGCAGCGCGCTGTACCAGAGCCGCTCACGCAGCAGGCCGCGCTGGGTGGGGGGAGCCGCGAGGGAGCTGGCATCCGCTTCGAGCTCAGGGCTCATGGGTGCTTCGTTGGGCTCGGGCGGCGCTGCGCGCGCGCTCCGGATCACGAGGGACGTGTAGACGACGGCCCCCAGCACCAAGAGCACGCCTTCGAGCCGCGTCATCATCCCGTCCCAAGCGAGCAGCGCCATCATCAGCGCCGTGATCGCCATCGCGGGCAGCTCGAGCCGCAGCACTTGGAGCTTGAGCGGCAACGGCGCCACGCAGGCGCTGAGGCCCAAGATGAACAGCAGGTTGAAGACGTTGGTGCCGGCGATGTTCCCCACCGCGAGCCCCGGGCTGCCCTGGAGGTTCGCGGTGATGCCCACCGCCAGCTCCGGCGCGCTGGTGCCGATGGACACCACCGTGAGCCCGAGGATCAAGGGCGGCATCCCGAGTGAGGCCGCGAGCCGCCCGGCGCCACGGATGATCAGCTCAGCCGAGAGGATGAGGATGCAGAGGCCGACGATGAACCAGAACACGGGCCCGGAGGATAGCCGCCGCGTGGCTCGCCGCACTGGCGCTCGACGTCGGGATGCAGCGCCAAGCCATTCGCCCCCTCAAACGCGCTCCGTCCGAGCATCGCCAGCGGTCACATGGCGCCACGCGGCGAGCGCCAGCGCCGCGTTCTTCGCGGCCTGGCCGCGCGCCCTCTCTCCTGCTGACAAGGCCCTTGGAGGTGGACTAGCCTCGAGTGTTGTTCCCAGGAGTTTGAGCCATGCGAAAGACCTCGTTGTTCACCGTCCCCGTCCTCCTCGCTGCCCTGCTCGCGTGCAAGAAGGAAGAGGCGCCGCCCGCGCCCCAGCCCATCGCGACGGCGACCGCGGAGACACCGACCGCCGAGCCCGAGGCGCCGGCGGAGCCAGCGGAGCCCGAGAAGCCGGAGAGCCCCATCCCGGACATCCCCACCGGGCGCTCCAAGCCACCCACGATGGCGGAGTGGAAGGAGGCGACCAACATCAACACCCAGGAGGTGAACTCTCAGCCGGACAAGTGCTTCATGCGCATCGTGCGCGAGTGGCTGAAGATCAACTGCGAGGGTGGCGTCACCGGCTACAGCGGCATGGAGGGCTTTGGCTCGGAGCTCGCGGACTACTTCCAGTCCGTGAAGCCAGGCAAGCTGGCTGACTTCGTGGTGCGCCTCCGTAAAGGCAAAGTGCTCAAGCTGCGCATCCAGCGGACGGAGGGTGAGGCGGTGCTGTTCGTCAACTGGCCTGCCGGTGAGGACAAGCCGACCATCGTGGCCTTGGGTCGCGGCAAGAGCTGAGCTCGCGGGGCCGCGGCGGCGCGGTGCCGTCCAACCCCCCCCCGATCGATCCGATCATTCTGTGAGGGGCGAATAATCATTCGCCCTTACATTCGTTGGTGGCGAATCCCGCAGGTCAATCGCTGCCCACTGCGAGTTGGTGGCTGTGGCGCACGTCTTTGCCCTCCACCATGAACACCACCATCTCTGCGATGTTCGTGGTGTGGTCGGCGATGCGCTCGAGGTAGCGGCCCACCGAGAGCACGCGCTGGGTGTTGTCAGGGTCCATCATCATCTGCTGGTTCAGCGCGGGGAAGGTGCGCGCGTAGGCGGCGTCCACCAGTGAGTCGCGCTCCATCACCTGGCGCGCCTTGTCGGCGTCGCGAGTCACGAAGGCGTCCAGGCAGTCGCGCAGCATGATGCAGGTGGTCTGCGCCATCTCCGGTAGATCGGGCGGCACCTCCACCGGGGGCTGATGGCACAGCTCCGAGGTGCGCTCGGAGATGTTCGCCGTCAAGTCGCCCATCCGCTCGAGATCGGTCACCAGCTTGAGGGTGGTGGTGATGAAGCGCAGATCGCTCGCGACCGGGGAGCGCAGCGCCAAGAGCCGCAGGCAGCGCTCGTCGATGTCCACCTCGAGGCCGTCCACCTCGGCCTCCATCGCCACCGTGGACCGCGCCAGCTCTTCATCGCGCTGCTCGAACGCGCGGATGGAAGCGTGGAGCATCTCCTCCACCTTGGAGCCCATCAGGAGCACGCGCTCGCGGAGCTCTTCCAGCTCACGTCCATAGGCTCGGTCGGTGTGCAGCTTCGTCACGTTGGCATCTCCAAGGAGACGGCGCAGCCGCCTCCACCGGTTCACTCGGAACCCAGCGCCACCGGAACGTCTGCGTCACTCCTTGGCCCCGGTGGGGCCTCCTCGCTCATATCGCCTCAGCGAAGCGGCACCTCGTGGGTCCATGACCCTCGCCGGCCCGTGTCACGGAGCCAGGCGCCTCCTCGCCGCTGGCTAGCCTACCCTGCCTTGTGACAGCTTGCCACGCCCGAATCGGGCGCAGCGCGTCAAGACGCGGGGGGAGCCTCCGCCGAGTCGCGCTCAAGCACCTGGGCACGTGCCGGCCGCCGCGCCGGCAGCCGCAGCCAGAACGTGGCGCCCGCGCCTAGCTCACTCTCCACGCCCACGCTGCCGCCATGTGCCTCGACCAGGTGCTTGACGATCGACAACCCGAGCCCGGTGCCGCCCACGCCTCGTGAGCGGCCTTTATCCACTCGGTAAAACCGCTCGAAGACGCGGCTCAGGTGCTCCGGCGCGATCCCCGGTCCGCTGTCCGCCACCCGCAGCTCCACCATCGCGCCCAGCGGGCGCCCGCTGATCTCCACCCGATCCCCCTCGCGCGTGTACTTCAAAGCGTTGTCGATCAGGTTGCTCACCGCGTGCTCCAGCGCGCGTGAGTCCACGTCGAGCGGCGGCAAATCGTCAGGTGTATTCACCTCCAAGCGGATGCGCCGCTCGCGCGCGCGCCCCTCGAACATCTTGAGGTGCTGCTGGAGGAACGGCCGAAGCTCCAGCTGTTCACGCTGGAGGCGGAAGGCGCCGGACTCGATGCTCGAGAGGCTGAGCAAATCCTCCACCAGATCTCGCAGGCGGATAGCGTTGCGATCGATGATCTCGATGAAGCGCGCGGCCGCCTTCGGGTCCTCCTTCGCGCCGCTCATCAAGGTCTCCGCGGCCGAGTGGATGGAGGCGACCGGCGTGCGCAGCTCGTGGGACACGTTGGCCACGAAGTCGCGGCGCATCCCCTCCAGCCGGCGCATCTCGGTGACGTCGAAGAACACCAGCAGCCAACCCTGCTCCGGCACCGGCTGCACTTGCACCAGGAGCACCCGCGGCTTGAGGCCCCGCACCTCGATCTCCCCGCGCTGCGCGTCCAGCGTCCGCCGCGCCAACGCGAGCAACGCGTGGAGCTCCGACTGACGCACCGCCTCGAGCAGGGTGCTGCCCTCGACGTCGTTCTGGATCCACAGCATCTCGCGCAGCGCCGGGTTCAGGTGGCGGATGCGCCCCTCGGTGTCGAGCAGCATCACGCCCTCGCGCATGCTCTCGAGGATGCTGCTCATCTTGTCGCGCTCGCTGGTGAGCTCAGCCAGGGTGGAGGAGAGGTTGGTCGCCAGGAGGTCGAGCACGGCGCCGAGCGGCGCGAGCTGACTGCTCTTGGGCACGCGAGCACGCACGCTCAGATCACCATCGGCCATCGCCCGCGCCACCTCGGTGAGGTGGGTGGTGGTCGCGGTGAGCGAACGCGTCACGAGGCTGGTCAGCAAAGCTGCCACGATGAGCGCGATGGGGATCGCCCAGCGCAGCTCCACGCGCATCGAGACGAGGGCAGCGCCCAGCGCCACGCCCACCAGCAGCAGCAGGACCAAGGAGAGTTGCGCCGTGAGGCCCAGCTTCAATGAGCAGCCTCTCCGGGTGAGCCCACGAAGCGGTAGCCCACCCCACGCACGGTCTCGATGTAGTCACGCGCGGCGTGGAGCTTCTCGCGGAGGCGCTTGACGTGGGTGTCCACGGTGCGCGTCGTGATGCTGGAGTCCATGCCCCACACGTCTTCCAGCAGGGTGCCGCGCGACTGCACGCGGTTCTTCCGATCGTAGAGCGTGATGAGGAGTCGGAACTCGAGCGCCGTCAGCTCGACCACGGCGTCCTCCACCCACACCCGGTGCGCGTCGCGCGCGAAGCGGAGGCAACCGAACTCCACCACCTCCTCCTTCGTCTCACCGCTCGACTCCGCCCGTCGCAAGACCGCGTTCACTCGCAGCAGCAGCTCCCGCACGCTGAACGGCTTCACCACGTAGTCTTCGGCGCCGAGCTCGAACCCCACCACCCGGTCGATCTCCTCGCCCTTCGCCGTCAGCATGATCACCGGGACGCTGCGCGTCGCCGGGTTGTCCTTGATCGCGCGGCACACCTCCGTCCCCGACATATCGGGGAGCATCAGATCGAGCAGCACCAGGCTCGGCCGCTTGTCGCGCACTAGCGCGAGGCCGTCCGCTCCGCGCAGTGCAGGCAACACCTCGTGCCCGGCTTGCTCCAAGTTGTACTGCAGCACGGCCTGTAGATCGGCCTCGTCTTCAACAACGATGATTCGCGCCATGGGGGTGCCAGTGACTAGTGGGAGACCGTGACGAGACGGTGACAGGATGGGGCCGATATGGCGTCACGCCAAGCGCTTTCGAGGAGCGAGTGGGTTCTCCGCGCGGACTCGATCGCACGCGCTGATCGAGTTTCGGGTCGTGCACCTTCGACGAGGGGAGGGGGTTCGCCCCAGACGCGCGGCGTTTCTCGTCGCCGCGAGCCCGCCGTGTGACTCTTGAGCGCTGACATCGAGACGTCACGATCGCGTCACCCACTGCCGCCTTGCGTCGACCGGATTGACACAGGTTTGCTTCCAGTTTGCCGAGTCGCCACACCCGCGTCACGAAGGGCGCGCACCGTCCGCGCATTCGATGGACCCGAGAGCGTGGACAGAGGGCGGCGGGGACCGCGGCCGGGCGGCGCGCCTCGGCGTGGGCCTCGGCGGCGGCGTGGTGGCGATGGCAGCCATGCTGACCTTCATGAAGCTCGCGGGCGCGGGTGGTGGTCAGGCGTGGGTTCAGTCGGAGCCCGAGGTGGTCCTGGTCGATCTCGCGAAGACCCCCGAAGAGGAGCCGCCCGAGGAGGCGGAGACGCCGGAAGAGCCTGGCCCGCGCGCGGCGGGCCCCGTCATGCCGCGGCTCGTGGTGCCCAAGGAGATCCCGAAAGATCACGTCAAAGAGACTGACGCCAAGCCGGCGGAGTCGGGTGAGGGTCAGGGCGATCCTTACGCGAACGCCGGGGGCGGCGGGCAAGGGCGGGGCACGGCGGCGCCGAAGCCCGCCCCCGCGCCGGAGCCCAAGCCCGCGCCCGCACCGAAGGCGGTCAGTCAGACGCCCGAGAAGAAGAAGGTGTTCCGCGCGGGCGAGGTGGCGGTCGAGCCCGCGCCTCAGAGCCGCCCTTACCCCGCGTACCCCGCCGCCGCGCGGTCCGCCGGGATCGAAGGCGTGGTCGTCGTCCGCTACGTGATCACCGAGTCGGGCGCGACCGCCGCGGTGAAGGCGGTGCGCGGCCCCGCCGAGCTGCTCGCCGCGTGTGAGGCGGCCGTGCGCAGCTGGACCTTCACGCCCGCCAGGGACGCCGCCGGGCAGGCCGTCCCGGTGGTCAAGTTCGCGCGCTTCCCGTTCAAGATCAAGACCTGAGGATAAATATCCGTGCGGAATTATATTCATGAGCCTCGTGGTGAGGCAGGCGAGCGAGATCTGAGCGCGAGCCAGGCGAAGTGAGCTATCTCGAACGTGAGGCTGACGTTCGTTCAGGGACGAGCGTGAGCCTCGAGAGCAGCAGAGTGATTGGAGTAGCGTTATGACCCTCGACCCCATCGAGATTTGGAACCACATGAGCGGCCTGAACAAGGCCATCGCCGTCTTGCTGCTCGCGATGGGCGTCGCCACCGTGGGTGTCGTGATCGAGCGCTTGCTCGCCTTCGCGCGCGCGAACCGCGAGTCGCGGCAGTTCATCGAGGAGGCGGCGCCGCTCCTCGACGCGTGGCGTATGGATGAGCTGGTGGCGCTCGCCGAGCGTTATCCGAATTCAGGGCTGGCGCGCCTGGTGGGCGCGATGATGCGCCGCTATCAGCGCGGCCTCTCGCGCCCCGAGGGAGGGCTCAGCCCGATCGAGATGGCGCGCAGCGAGGTGGAGCGCACCAAGGAGGGCCTCGGCGCCGAGCTTCGTCGCGGCTTCACGGTGCTGAGCTCGGTGGCCTCGGTGGCGCCCTTCGTTGGGCTGCTGGGCACCGTGGTCGGCATCATCATGGCCTTCAACGCCATCGGCGCTGGCGGCGACGCGGGGATGTCAGCGGTGATGACCGGCATCGCCGAGGCGCTGTTCGAGACCGCGCTGGGCCTGATGATCGCGATCCCAGCGGTGCTGTTCTTCAACTACCTCACGGGGCGCGTGAACCAAATCGAGCTCACGCTGGCGCGCTCCTCCGGCGAGCTGCTGGATGAAATGGAGAGTCGACATGAGACGCCGATCGCCGAAGTCCCCCGCGCGCGCCAAGCAGCCTGAGCCAGACATCAACATCACGCCGCTCGTCGACGTGGTGCTGGTGCTGCTCATCATCTTCATGGTGGTGGCGCCGGCCTTGAACAACGATCTCGTGAGGCTCCCCACGATCCAAGCGGCCGATCCGAAGCCCAAGGACGAGGACGCGCTCGAGCTGACGCTCACCAAGGACGGACACTACCTGTACCAGGAGCAGCGGCTCGACAAGGACGCGCTCGGGCGTGAGCTGCGCGCGGCGCGCGAGGCCGCCGCCGGGCGTCAACTGCTGCTCAAGACGGACATCGAGGTGCCCTATGAGCGCGTGCGCGCGACGCTCGGGCTCCTCCAAGACATCGGCTTCAAGGGCGTGAGCCTGAAGGTCGAGGAGCGGGCTCGCGGCGAGCGCCCCTGAGGAGACACCATGGCTTTCCACGTCGCTTCCGGCCCGAGCAAGCACGGCAACCCCCCAGCGGTGAACATCACGCCGCTGGTGGATGTGGCTTTGGTGGTGCTCATCATCTTCATGATCGTGGCGCCGATGATGACCAAGACCTTCTGGCTCAACATCCCCAAGAAGGACACGGAGAACACCCCGCCCCCGCAGAATCAGCCCGAGCCGCCGCTGGTCTTGACGCTGACCCCCAAGGGCGAGGTGAAGCTGAACCAGACGGTGGTGCCGAAGAGCGAGCTCACCGCTCGTTTACCGCGCGTGCTCGCCTCACGGCGGAGCCAGGTCGTCTACTTCGATGCGCACGATGGCGCGAGCTACGCGGAGGCGGTGGAGGTGATGGATCTCGCGCGTCAGGGCGGCGCGCGATCGATCGCGATGCTGACCCAGCGCGTCGCGGAGTAGCGCGCCAAGTGGGCACCCCAACCCCAGAGAAAAATCGATGAGGTCACTTCACTATCTCACCGCCTTCGCGCTGATTCTCCCGTTGATGGTGAGCCCTGCCTACGCTCAGGACGACCTCGAGGAGGACGAGGCGGAGACGTTCGAGCCCGCGGAGGAGGCCGAAGAGCCCCCCGCTGATGAGTCGAGCGCACCCAAGCCACCCGCTGGCGAAGAGAGCGAGTACGACTTGAAGGACTATGAGGACGTCCCCGAGACGGACTTGACGGAGAAGCCGGCGGCGGGGCGCGGCGCGCTGACGGGTACGGTGATCGACACCAAGTACCGTGAGCCGCTGGTGGAGGCGCAGGTCGAGGTGATCGGGCACGGCGCGAAGGCGCTCACCGACGTGGAGGGCCGCTTTCGCCTCGAATTACCACCTGGAAATTATAGTCTTCGGATCGGATACGACGCGCACCTCACGCAGCGCATCGACCAGGTGGTGATCGTGGAGGGTGAGGTGAAGAGCCTGAGCGTCCGGCTCCGCCCCGACGCGAGCGCGGTGGAGACCTTCGTGGTCGAGGCCAAGGCGGACACGTCGGGGCTGGTTGGGCTCTCCTTGGCGCGCCAAAGGTCGGCGGCGATGGGGGACAGCGTGGGTCGCTCGGAGATCTCGAAGACACCCGATCGCGACGCTGCCCAGGCCGCGCAGCGGGTGGTGGGCGCCACCATCGTGGACGGCCGCTTCATCTACGTGCGTGGCCTCGGCGATCGTTACACCAACGCGCAGCTGAACGGCGCCCCGCTGCCGAGCCCCGAGCCCGACCGCCAGGCGGTGCCGCTCGATCTGTTCCCCACCTTGGTGCTCGAGAGCCTGACCATCGCCAAGACCTTCACGCCGGACAAGCCGGGCGATTTCGCGGGGGGCTCCGCGCGGATCGAGACGCGTGACCTGCCGGAGGAGCTCTTGTTCAGCGCCTCCTTGGGCCTCGGCTTCAATAGTCAGGCGACGTTTCGCGAACGGCTCAGCTACCGCGGCAGCTCCACGGACTTCCTCGGCTTCGATGGCGGCACTCGGCGCATGCCCAGCTTACCTGACTACAAGCTCTCACGCGGGATCCGGAAGGGCAACGGCGAGTTCGTGCTGCCGGACGAGCTCGCGGTGCATGGGCGCCAGATCAACTCGTACATGAGCCCGATCCGCGCCTTCACCCCGCCGAACCACAGCATGAGCGTGGTCGCCGGCAACACCTGGGCGCTGGGTGACGAGTCGAAGCTCGGCGCCGCGCTGGCGCTCACCTACGGGCGCTCGTACAACCTGATCGAGGGGCGCACGCGCCGGAGCTTCATTTACCGCGCGGCGGAGCAGGAGCTCACGCGTGTGAACTCGCTGAAGGAGGACTCCGGCGTCGACAAAGTGCGCTGGGGCGCCTTCGGGACGCTGACTTACCAGCTGAACCCGGAGCACCGCTTGACCCTCACGGGGCTGCGTAGCCAGAGCTCCGACGACACCGCGCAAGTGCAAGAGGGCTACCACCAGAGCCGCGCGGCGATCTTGAACAGCACGCGCCTCCGCTTCGTGAGCCGCGCGCTGAACTTCGGTCAGCTGAAGGGCGAGCACACCTTCCCGGCGCTGAACCGCTCCGTCATCGATTGGAACCTCTCGCTCTCCAAGGCCACCCGCGACGAGCCCGACACGCGAAACACGGTGTACGCCGAGCAGCCGAGCGGCGGCTTCGTCTACGTGGATGGCTCCGAGAGCGGCTCTCACTTCTACGCCGACCAAGGGGAGTCGTCGCTCGGCGCGGGCATCGACTACACGCAGCCGCTGAGCGAAGACGAGGAGTCGGTGAAGCTGAAGTTCGGTGGGCTGCTCAGTGAGCGGGCGCGCAGCTTCGACTCACGCCGCTTCTCGCTGCGGCGCTTGCCCGGGTCACCAGACGATCCGTTCGTGTGCCCCGAGATGACGATCAGCTGCTCTGACCGTACTTTCACCCAGGACAACATCGGGCGCGTGCTCGAGCTGCAAGAGACGACCTTCGCGAACGACGCCTATGAGGCGGACCTCGACGTGTACGCCGGGTACGTCATGGCGGACGCTCGAGTCACCGATTGGCTCCGGGTGATCGTCGGTGAGCGCGTGGAGGTGACGCGCCAGAGCATCCGCTCCTTCGACCCGTTCGCGCCCGAGAGCCGCGCCGTGGCCACGGACCTCAAGAGCACGGACCTGCTCCCCGCGGCGAGCCTCATCTTCACCACCTCCGAGAAGACCAAGCTGCGCTTCGCCGCGACTCGCACCTTGGCGCGGCCGCAGCTCCGCGAGCTTGCGCCGTTTCGCTTCGACAACTACTTCGGCGGCTACTCGGAGGCGGGCAACCCCGACCTCAGCCTCACCAAGATCATCAACTTGGACGCGCGCTTCGAGTGGTTCCCGAGCCTGACGGAGGTGGTCGCCGCGAGCGTCTTCTACAAACGCTTCGACGACCCCATCGAGCAGTACATCGCCTCCTCCAATGACTCGGTTTTGGTCAGCTATCAGAACTCGGATGGAGCGCGGCTCTTCGGGGTGGAGCTGGAGGGTCGCAAGGCGCTCGGCTTCCTGAGCCCGAGCCTCACAAATTTCAGCGCCGTGCTGAACGCCACCCTCAGCACCTCGCAAATCGAGCTCTCGGCGGACGCGAATGACTTCTCCACCAGCCGCGAGCGCCCGCTCTCGAATCAGCCGAGCTACACCATCAACGCGGCGCTCGACTACAGCAGCGACGCGCTGGGGCTCCGCGGCCGCCTGCTCTACAACATCGTCGGCCGGCAGATCGTGTCGGTGGGCTATGAGGGCCTGCCGGATGTCTATCAGCAGCCGCGCCACCAGCTCGATCTCGCCCTCGCGAAGTCGCTCGGAGCTCACTTCGAGGTCGCGCTGAACGCCAAGAACCTCCTGAACGCCGCGTTCATCGAGACCCAAGGTAAGTCCAACGACGGCGACAACGTGGTGGACGAGTACCGCGTCGGAAGCGAAGTGGGGCTGACGGCGAGTTATAAGTATTGAGCGCTGGCGTGGCGGCGTGGCCCCGTATCAACCCGACTAGGCTAGCTCAGCGCCCGGCTGACCCAATCAGCAGCGTACCTGTCCAAATCGGTGCCCTGCCGACCCTCAGCGCCCTCGGTCGGCGCTGACAGCGCCAGGGGCGTCAGCCCGGCTGGCAGCGTGAGCTCTGGAGGCAGCTCACCTGACCACACCACGAAGGCGCCCAGGGCCAAGAGCCGGATGCACAGCTCGCGCTGGGTCTCCTCCGTGAGCGGCGACGTGGGCGCCACCATCACCGCGAAGCGCCCGCGATCGAACAGCTGCCGCTCGAGCGCGGAGCACAGCTCTCGAAGCTGCTCCGCTTCGCCGCCCGTGACCGTGACGAGCCCCGCTGGGTGACCGAGGCGCGCGGCGCGCTCCGCCGGGCTCACCTGGCTCCCGTCGATGAGCCCCGCCGGGCCCACGCCCTGCTGCTGCTCCCGCGGCACGATCATGCCGGCGCCGACGGTGTTGTTCGTGAGCGAGTCGATGACGATGAAGGCGCCGGTGATGCGGTGCTCCTCGTAGGGGTCGATGAACAGCGGTCGGTGCGCGTGCAGGGTGATGCGGCCGATGTCGTTCATCGCGAGCTCCGTGGCGGGCTCGTGCTCGAGGGTGCTCAGATCCGTGCGGTAATGCAGCGTGTGGATCCGCGCGCGGGAGTATTGGGTCGTGTGCTTGACGAAGTAGGTCTTCTGGAGATCGAGCGGCCGCTCGCTCAGCCACACCAGCATCGCCTCCACCTCGTGCGTGACCTCCGGCGGCGCCTCGGGGCTCACCAGCATGTCACCGCGGCTGACGTCCACCTCGTCCTGGAGGCGCAGGGTGACGCTCATTGGCGCGCTGGCGCGGGGCTTGGCCCCATCGTAGGTGTCGATGCTCACCACGCGCGTGCGCTGGCGTGAGGGCAGCACCATCACTTCATCACCTGGGCTGACGGAGCCCGCCGCGACCTGCCCCGCGAAGCCGCGGTAGTCGAGGTGCGGCCGCAGGACGTACTGCACCGGGAACCGGAGCGCGCCCCCCCCTCTGGGGGCCGGCCGTAGAGCGCCGCCAGCCCTGCCGGTGCGGCCACGCCGGATGGGCAGCTCCTCTAACTGGGCGAGCAGCGGCGGCCCTGAGTACCACGGCATCGCTTGGGAGGCGTGCACCAGGTTCTCCCCCCGGAGCGCGCTGATGGGCGTGAAGCTGACGCTCTCGAAGCTGAGCTTCGCCGCGAACGCCGCAAACTCGGCGACGATGGCCTCGTAGCGAGCCTCCTCGTAAGCCACCAAGTCCATCTTGTTCACGCACACGAAGAGGTGCGGGATACCGAGCAGCGAGGCGATGTAAGCGTGGCGCCGAGACTGCTGCAGCACCCCGAGGCGCGCGTCGATCAAGATGATGGCGACGTCCGCGGTGGAGGCGCCGGTCGCCATGTTGCGGGTGTACTGGACGTGCCCTGGCGTGTCGGCGATGATGAACTTGCGTTTTGCCGTGGAGAAATAACGGTAAGCGACGTCGATGGTGATGCCCTGCTCGCGCTCCGCCTTGAGGCCATCCGTCAGGAGCGAGAAGTCAATCTCCTGGTCTTCTTGCTTGGTGGCGCGGCGCGCCGCCGAGAGCTGATCTTCATACACACCGTGGGTGTCGTGGAGCAGCCGGCCAATCAAGGTGGACTTGCCATCATCCACGCTCCCCACGGCGACGAAGCGGAGCAGCTCCTTTTGCTGCAGCCCCTCGAGGTAACCTACGATGTCCGCCGTGATCTGCGCGCTCTCGTCGTGCATCAGAAGTAGCCCTCGCGCTTCTTGGTCTCCATGGATCCCTCCTCATCGAAGTCGATGAGCCGCCCGCCCCGCTCCGAGTGACGCGTGAGCAGCATCTCCTTCAAGATCTCCGGGAGCGTGGTGGCGCTGGAGCGCATCGCCCCCGTGAGCGGGTAGCAACCGAGGGTGCGGAAGCGCACCCGCTCGAGCCGCGGCTGCTCCCCAGGCAAGAGCGGCAGCCGGTCGTCGTCCACCATCAAGAGCTGCCCGTCGCGCTCCACCACGGGGCGCTCCGCCGCATAGTAGAGCGGCACGATCGGGATGTTTTCCTTGTAGATATACAGCCAGACGTCGAGCTCGGTCCAGTTGGAGAGCGGGAACACGCGGATGCTCTGCCCGCGGTTCAGCTTGCTGTTGTAGAGGTTCCACAGCTCAGGGCGCTGGTTCTTGGGATCCCAGCTGCCGTTCTCGTCGCGGAAGGAGTAGATGCGCTCCTTGGCGCGGCTCTTCTCTTCGTCCCGCCGCGCGCCGCCGAAGGCCGCGTCGTAGCCACCCGCCGCCAGCGCCTGGAGCAGCGCCTGGGTCTTCATCACCGTGGTGTACTTCTGGCTCCCGTGGGAGAAGGGGGTGATGCCCTCGCGCACGCCGTCGAGGTTGGTGTGGACGCGCAGCTCGAGGCCGAGCTCCTTGGTGTAGGCGTCCCGGAACTCCGTCATCTCACGGAATTTCCACGTGGTATCGATGTGGAGCAGCGGGAACGGGAGCTTGGCGGGGTGAAACGCCTTCTCCGCCAGCCGTAGCATGACGGAGGAGTCCTTCCCGATGGAGTACAGCATCACCGGGTTCTCGAACTCGGCGGCGACTTCACGGATGATGTGGATGCTCTCGGCCTCGAGCTCGGCGAGGTGAGTCAGCTCTTCTGGTGCGAAAGGTGGCGTCACGAAAAGGCCCTGCTGGGTGAGTGGACCCTCCTCTACTCTCGGGGGCCAGGGCCATCAACCTCGCCCGCGCTCGCTCGCGTCACCTGCGCTACCTGCGCGCTCACTCGCTGCGCTGTGGGTCATCAGGCGCCTCCAAGGAGGCACCCCGCGCGCGGATCTCGTCCCAATCGAGCTCCCCTGCCTGCGCCTGCGACAGCCGATCGAGGTACACGTCACGCGGTGTCTCGCGTACCCCGAGCGACGCCAGGTGGTCCGTGAGGAACTGAACGTCGAACAACGTGAGCCCCGCCTCGAACAGCCAGCGCGCCGCGGTCACCAGACAGACCTTGGAGGCGTCGCGCTCCAGGAAGAACATGCTCTCCGCGGCGAACGCGCGGCCGACGGCCACGCCATAGAGGCCGCCCACCAGCTGCCCTCCGCGCCACGCCTCGAAGCTGTGGGCGCGTCCCTCGCGCGCGAGCTGGGTGAAGGCGTCGATCATCTCGGGCAAGATCCAGGTGCCCTCCGGGCGGTTCGTGGCGCACGCGTGGATCACCGCCTCGAAGGCGCGGTCACAGCTGATCTGGAAGCGCCCGCTCCGCAGCGTCCGAGCGAGGCGCCGCGAGACGTGCAAGTGCTCTTCGTCGAGCGTCGCCCGCGGGTTGGGGCACCACCACAAAATGGGTGAGCCGCCGCTATACCAGGGGAAGATCCCCAAGCGGTAGCCAGCCATCAGCCGCGCCGAGCTGAGGCTGCCGCCCACACCGACGAGCCCTTCGTCATCGGCTGCGCGCGGATTCGGGAAGGCGACGCCCCTTGGGGGGAGGACGAGGGGGAGCAAGGAGCGGCGTCGGGCCATGCGGGCGCGGCCAGCAGAGCAGGCCGCCGCGCCGAGTTCAAGCGATGCGCGCTCAGCGTGCTCGTCCTGGTAAGAGCAGGATCACCGCATTAGGCTCGCAGCCGCCCGATGCGACTCGTCTCCCTGACTTTGCGCGTGTTCCTCATCAGCTGGATCGTCATGGGGACCCTGCTCGGCTACCTGGTGCGCCGCGCGGCGCGCGGCTTCATCACGCGCGCCGAGCGCGACACGCTGCGCGGGGAGGCGCTGGCGCGGCTCCTGGAGCGGCTCGGCGCCACCTTCATCAAGTTCGGACAGATTTTGAGCACCCGTCCTGACCTCCTGAACACGGAGTACACCGGCGCGCTGGCGAAGCTCCAAGACGCGGTGGCCGAGGAGCCGTTCGAGGCGATCTCCCAGGTGCTCGACGAAGAGCTGGGCGAGCGGCGCGAGCGGCTCGCCAGCGTCGAGCCGAAGAGCCTGGCGGCGGCGTCGGTGGCGCAGGTTCACCGCGGCGTGCTGGACACCGGTGAGGTGGTGGCCATCAAGGTGCAGCGCCCGCGCGCCGCCGCGCAGATCGAGCGCGATTTGGTGATCTTGGCGTTCGGCGCGAGGATCTTGGATCGCGTGCCCACGGTGCGGCTGCTCAGCCTGCCGGGCGCCGTGGAGCGCTTCGGGGAGGCGCTCACGGGCCAGCTCGATTTTCACAAGGAAACGGAGAATAACCGGCGCTTCGCGGTGAACTTCGCGGACGTGGAGGGCATCGACGTGCCGCGTTTGTTCGAGGAGCTGTGCACCGCGAAGGTGATCGTGATGGAGTTCGTGGAGGGGGTGAAGGCGACGGAGCCTGAGCGGGTGGGGGGAGACAGAAAGCGCCTGGCCCAGCTCGGCGGCGAGTGCATCTTGAAGATGACCTTCACGGATGGCTTCGTGCACGCGGACTTGCACCCCGGGAACATCATCCTCACGGAGGACAGCCGCGTGGTGCTGATCGATCTCGGGATGGTGACAGAAATCCCTGCGGATATTCTACGGCCCTGGGTGCAGACCTTCGTCGCCTTGAGCCAACAAGACGGCGCCGCGGCGGCGCGGGTGTTCTACGGCTACGCGCCGAGCGTCGGCTGCAAGGACTACGCGGCGTTCGAGGCGGAGGTGGAGGAGTACCTCAAGGGGATCTACGGCAAGCGGCTGGGGGAGGTGGAGATCAGCGAGGTGGTGGGCGGCATGATGAACGTGCTGCGCAAGCACCGCGTGCAGATCGATCCCACCTTCACGGTGGTGAACCTGGCGTTGCTCGTCGCCGAGGGCCTCGGCAAGCAGCTGGACCCGGAGATCGACTTGATCCCGCTGGCCACGCCTTACCTCACCCGCGCCATGCTCACGGCGCCGCCCGGCCGCCCACCGAACCGCCCCATCCCCGGCGAGGCGCCTGACGTCGCGGCGTGACTTGGAGAGTTGGATCACTGAGGGATCGACGCAACGCGGATCTGCCGAGCGAGTGAGCTCGGTGGCGGTGCCGTCCAACCCCCCCAAAATCCCGTAGAGATTCTGGGTTGGGTGGGGGTTTGGCAGTGAACCTGACGGCGGCGAGCAAGGCTCGTCCGCCATGACCGACGGTTCATACGGCTGACTACTTCACGGCTCGCGCGCCAGGTGCCGTTTCCTCTCCTTCGTCGTCCATCGGCTCGGCCTCGGTGTCCACCACGCGCACCCGGGTGGGTGCTGTGCGGTCGCCTCGAGCGGTGCCGCGCGCCGCGTCACGCGCTCGCCGACGCACTCGCAGCGCCGCGCGTCGTAGCTGACGATCGCCGCGCTCGGCGGCGTCGCGGAGCCCTTCGGAGGCGCGCGGCATCTTGCGCCTGAACACCAGCGAGATGAAGGTGAACAGGAACCCGAGCAAGAGCGGGAGTGAGACCCGCAGCAGCGCGAAGTTCGCCACGCGGGCGGCGACGAGCACCGTCAACACGAGGCCCACCAAGAGCCCACCGAGGCTGAACCGCAGCCGGAACCGATCCGACAGCTCACCTGACGCGTGCCGCTCGGCCGTGCGCCTCGCGCTCGTCTTCGCCTTTGTCTTCGCGGAGCGCTTGCTCCGTTCGCGTCGCGGCTTGGCCTCCTGAGGGCCCTTCGCCTCGGCTGCCTCTTCAGGCTTGGGCGGCTCGGCCTCAGGTGGTCCGAACAGCTGCTCGATGCCCTGCGGCACATCCACCAAGCGCTGATCCGGATCCGGCGTGAGCATCCACGACAAGAGCTGCACCAGTCGCGGATCGGCGCCGGCGCCCAGCGCGCGCCGCACGTCGATTGCCAGGCCTTGGTGCGGTTGGTCCTCCGGGCTCACCCCCGTGAGCAGCACCAGCGCCGTGGCGCCCAAACCGTAAACGTCACTGACGGGTAGCGCGCGGCCTTGGAACTGCTCCGGCGCCATGTAGCCGTAGGTGCCGGCGATGGTGCTGCCATCCTCTTTGAGCCGGTCCCGCACCGAGCCAAAATCCACCAGGCTGAACCCGCCGTCGTCACGCTGGATGATGTTCCTGGGCTTGATGTCGCGGTGAATCACGGGCGGCGCCTTCCCGCGTAGGTAGCGGAGCACGTCGCCGATGGCGCGCAGGAGCTCCAGCACCTGCCGGGTCTCCAATGCGGCGCCCTGCTCACGTCGCGCCTCCAGGTCTTGCCCCGGGACGAGCGACATCACGAGCAGCAGCGCGCCGTCTTCCTCGAAGTGGTCCAGGTACCGGGGCAGCGACGGGTGGCTCAGCTGCGCGAGCACCCGCGCCTCGCGCTCGGCGAGCTCGAAGTCCTTCCAGCTCGCCGCGCCGCGCACCTGGAAGCGCTTGATCGCCACCAGGTCCCCGCTCGCCTTGTCGATCGCCTCCAAGGTGTGACCCTGCGCGCCGCGACCGAGCGAGCGGGTGACGACGTAGCGGTGACCGCCGCTCGGCAGGTGGCCTAGGTGTGCGCCGGCCTGGTCCTTGCTAGGCCCGAGCTTGGTCTCACCGCTCGCTCGCGCGCCATTGGACATAGGCTCAGCGCTTGGTCTGCCCGAAGGACTCCTCGCTGCTGGCGAGGTGCGTGACCTCCGCCGCCGTGGACTCACGGCCGAGGGTGGCATTTCTATATGGATACCTGCCGAACTCGACGATCAGATCGCGGTGCTTGTGGGCGAAGCCCAGGTTATGCTGGAAGCGCTCCTTGAGCGGCCCCTCGTGCTCCGCCACCAAGCGCTCGAACAGGGCGACGCACTCGTCTTGCGCGGTGAGCTCCTCGGCGTGCATCAGCGGCATGTAGAAGAAGGGGCGCTCCACCGGGCGGAGCTTCCGGTCGTCGCCGTGGGCGACGCCTTCCCGACACAGGCGCTGGGCCTCCGCGTCGTAGGCGAAGGCCTGCGCGGCGCCGCGGTGGATATTTCGTGGGAACTGATCGAGCACGATGATCAGGGCGAGCCTGCCGCGCGGCGTGTGCGCCCAGTCGTTCAGCTCGCCGCGGCCCGCTGCCTCGAGGGTCGCCGCGAACTCCTGCCTGATCTGCTGGTCGACCTCCTCCCCGCCGCTGAACCACAGCGCGCTTTTGTCCTCCAGCACGTCAAGATCGTTGCCTCGAACCCCAAACCAGAACTTCAACACGTCGTCGACGGCTCGCATGCGGAGAGCCTAGAGCGCCACTCAGTTCGCCGCCAGGAGCGTGGGAGGATCTTTCATCCACCGAGCTGGCTCGTGGCGGGTCAGCGCGGTGGAGGTGGCTGCTCGCTTCGTGCCTTGGGCTCGTGGCGTGGCGCTCCGCGCTGGTAGGCGATCAGGCAAAACAGGTGGCTTGCGAGCGGGATGCTGGTCAGCTGAAACACGATCGCGACCACGAGCTTGAGCCAAGAGGGCTCGCTGGCGATCAGCCCGTAGCCAAGCGTGAGGCACAAGAACCCCATCGTGCCCGCCTTCCCCAGCGCGTGTGAGCGGCAGTACACGTCGGGCAGTCGCGCGACGCCGACCGCAGCCAGCAGCATGAACCCAGCGCCGAGCAGCACGGTGAGCGCCCCGAGCGCCTGGGTCCAGGTCGCGTCGAAGCTCATGGACGGCCCCCGGTCGTGCTCCGCTCGTCGCTGTGCGCCATGTCATCGCGCTGCGCGTCGCTGTGCGCCATGTCACGGCGCTGCGCGTCGCTGTGCGCCATGTCATCGCGCTGCTCGTCGCTGTGCGCCTTGTCACGGCGCTGCGCGCCAGCTTCGGGCTCCAGGTGCGTGAGGTAGTAGAAGTAGGCGACGGTGGTGAGGAAGCCGAGGCCGCTCAGCACCAGCACTAGCTCGACGTAGGCGCCCTCACCGGTGAGCGCCGAGAACACCAGCACCAGCCCTGCGAGGGTGAGGGTGACGAGGTCGAAGCCGAGCATGCGATCCAGCGTGCTCGGCCCCACGATCACCCGCCAGAGCCCCAGCACGACGGCGATCAGCATCACCAGGGTGGCTACCAAGAGCAGCGCCGTCATCGCGTCCACCGGAGCAAGGGGACCTCGAGGCCGCGTTGGATGGCTTCGCGCACCTCGCTTGGGGCTCGGGCGTCGAAGGCGTGGATCAGGAGCGAGCTCATATCGTCAGCGACACGTACCGTGGTGGTGCCTGGCGTGAGCGTGATGGAGTGCGACAAAATCAGCACCTCGAAGCGCGATAGCCCCGCCGTGGGGTACTCGATGAAGCCCGGGTGCGTGTCCTCCGGGCGGTAGCGGAGCACCGCCTTGGCGAGGCTCAGGTTGGCGAGCCACAGCTCCTTGAAGAAGCACGCGAGGTACAGGCAGAACCCAAGCGCACGGCGCGGGAGCGAGAGCAGGCTCATGGGTGCTTCCCAGGCTCCGGGGAGCGGTTCAAGGCGCGCACGGCCTCGAGGGTCGCCGCGTGGTCGAGCACGCGCGTGGCCGCTTGGTCAGCGAGTGATACCAATGGGCCAGCTCCCAAGCCGACCCCGAGGGACATCGCGGTGAGCCCAGCAATGACCCAAATCATGCCACGCGTTCGATGAGTCAGTGTCACTAACTTTCGAGCGGGCGCCGCCGGGTGCGATGCCTGCGTCTGTGAAGTCAGTGAGGGAGACTGTTGGGTCACCTGTGCCTCTGAAGGCAAGTCACCTGACTCGTGCGCCAAGGGCGGAGGCCCCCAGAAGCTAGCGAGCCAGATCTTCAGCATGCTCAGCAAGGTGAGCAGGCTAGCGACCAAAGCCAACACCACGAGCACCGTCTCCCCCTGGCGCACGCCTTCTTGAATGATCATCAGCTTGCCCCAGAAGCCGCTGAGCGGCGGCACGCCCGCGAGCGACAGCGCCTGGAGCAAGAAGGTGAGCGACAAGACCTGCGAGCTTCGCGCGAGCCCCCCGGTGTCAGCCAGCCGATCGCTGCCGAACACCGCCTGCACCACGCCGCCCACGAGCAGCAGCGTGGTCTTCGCCAAGATGTGGTGGACCACATAGAAGATGGCCGCCGTGATCGCGTACGGCGTGAACAGCCCCAGCGCGAGCACCATGTAGCCTACCTGACTGACGATGTGGTAAGCCAAGATGTGTTGAACGCGGTCCTGCGCCAGCGCGCCGAGCACCCCCACCACCATGGTGACGCCGCCCGCCCACGCGAGCGCCGTGTGTAAGAAGTGGAGCTCCGCCGGGAGCACCCCCGCCACCAAGCGAATCAACACGTAGACGCCCACCTTGGTGAGCAGCCCCGCGAAGAACGCCGTGAGCGGCGCGGGCATCACCGGGTAGCTCTGCGGCAGCCAGTGATAGAGCGGGAACAGCCCCGCCTTGAGCGCGCCCACCAGCACCAGCAGCACCGCCAGCACGTGGAGCCGCAGGTCGGCGCTCAGCGCCGGCGCACGACTCGCCATCTCCGCGAAGTTGAGCGTCCCGAACAGGCTGTAGGTGAACGCCGCGGCGCACAAGAACAGCGCGCTGCCGATCAGGTTGATGGTCACGTAGGGCAAGGCGCGCCGAGTGCTCCCGCGTTCGAGCTCGAGCGTCATCAGGCCGTAGGAGGCGAGCAGCAGCACCTCGAAGGCGACGAACAGATTGAACAGATCCCCCGTGACGAACGCCAGGTTCACCCCCGCCGTCAGGAGCAAGAACAGCGGCGCCCGCAGCGGGTGCTCACCACCCGCCGGCTCCGCGGCGTAGCCATACAGGGTGGTGGCGAGGGCGCTCACCGCGGACAGACACAGCATGATGCCCGACAGCGGGTCGACCACCAGCACGATGCCATAGGGCACCACCCAGCCCCCCAAGCTCAGCACCAGCGGCGCCTCGAGCGCGCGTGCCGTCAGCCACAGTGACTGCGCTGTGAGGCCCGTCAACAGCAGCGCGATGAGCGCGCGCCGCCCCGCGCTCGGACGCCGCACGAACAGCGCGCCGAGCGCCCCGAGCAGGGGCAGCAAGACAGGGACGGCGGCGGCGTTCGTGGGCATGGGCTTGGGCGGTCGCTTGGGTTCAGGCGGGACTGGTGGCGGTATTTCTTTGGTTTTTTTGGGGGGTTGGGCTGCCGTTTGAGCGCTCTAGTCAGCTACTAAGACTGCATGCCGCTCGGCGCCGTCGGTCGCTGCGGCGCGTCGTCCAAGGTGCCGTGAGCTTCCGGTAGATCGTTCGTGTCACTGGCTTTATTCAGGCCACCTTCAGTCACCACAGGAGGCTCCTCGAGGGTGAGCGCCGCGCCGTCGCCGGCGTCGACGTAGGTCCGATAGATCAGCACCGTGAGGTAAGCCGCCACCGAGAAGCCGATCACGATGGCCGTGAGGATCAAGGCTTGCGGCAGCGGGTCCACGTAGCCGCTCGTCTGTTCGCCGACGCTCGCCGCGCGGCGGCCCGATGGATCCCCCGAGACGGACAGCACGACCAGGTTGGCGGCGTTCGAGAGCAGCAAGAAGCCAAACAAGGAGCGCACCAGCTCGCGCGACAGGCACAGGTAGATCGCCGCGCTGGTGAGGACCACGACGAGCAGGGCGGTGTCGAGCTGATTCGTCATGGAGCCTCCCCATCGCTCGGGGCCATGCTGTGTGCCGCGTCGCTGGCGCCTGCCTCGATCGCCTCGTGACCTGGCGGGCTGAGCGCCGCGCGGTCGCGCGTGAAGGCGGCGCGCCCCGAGAGGGAGCGCAAGAGCGGCAGGGTGAGCTCGAGGGTGACGCCCACCACCGCGAAGAACACGCCGAGGTCGAACAGCATCGGCGTGTTCACGGCGACGCCGAGCAGCTCCCCGTGCAGGTGATGCAGCAGCGAGCGCCCGAGCAGGGTGGGGACGATCGCCGTCAAGAGCGCCAACCCCACGCCGAAGGCCGCCACGCGGAGCGGCGCTGCTCTAATTGCTGTGCGGAATTTTTCGACGCCGAGCGCGAAGGCCAATAAAATCAAGGACAGCGCCGTGATCAGCCCGGCGACGAAGCCGCCGCCCGCCGCGTTATGCCCCCGGAAGAAGATGTAGAGCGAGAACAGGTTCAGCGGCACCAGGCCTCCGAACGCCACGCCGCGCACGATGAGATCCACCGGGATCGGCGACCAGTTGGGCTCTCCGTCTGAGTTGGGCAGATTGGCAGACGTCATGTCGTCTGACGTCGAGCCCTTCGTGTTCCTTCGTCGCGTGAGCAGCCCCAGGCAGCCGAGCCCCGCGATCACGAGCACCGTGATCTCGAGCATCGTATCGAAGCCGCGGAAGTCCACCACCACCGTGTTCACCGCGTTGGCGCCGCGCGCGAGCGGCACCGTTTGCTCGAGGTAGAAGTCGCCCGCGCGCTCCGCTCCGGTTTGCTGAAACAGCAGCACCGAGAGCCCCGTGCACAGCCCGAACCCCAGCGCGATCATCAGGCGCCGCTTCGGCGCGCCCGCTGCGAGCGCGCCAGGTGCCGGCGCCACGCGCCGCAAGCGGAGCAGCACCGGTAACACCAAGAGCAGCGTCGCGGCCTCCACCAAGAGCTGGGTGAGCGCCAGGTCCGGCGCGCGGTACAGCACGTAGTAACAAGCCACCCCCAGGCCCACGACGGAGACGGCGAACAGCTGACGGATCGGCGCGCGCCACACGGCGGCGCACAGCGCCCCGCCACCGATCATCAGCGCGAGCGGCACCCGCGCGAAACCATCCACCGCGTGAGGTGTGGGCTCCAGCCGACCTAGGTGCGCGAGCAGCGCCTCCGGTTGGCTCAGCGCGGCGATCACCCAGGCGAGGGTGAGCGCGCCGGTCACCGCCGCGAGGAAACGCACCGGCCGGTCGAGCCCCACCGCGCGGTGGAGGGCGCTGGTGGCGCGCGGCAGCGCGCGGAGCAGCGCGCTCAGCAAGGCGCCCGGCTGGAGCGCCGCCGGGAGCCCGCGCTGCGGCAGCGCGCGCCGATCGAGGGTGAAGGCCAGCGCGGCCGCCGCGCACCAGATCCCCAGGCTGAGGCCCAACGCGGGCGTCAGCCCATGCCACAGCGCGAGCGTCGGCGTGGTGACTGCGGCACCAGACGTCAGGTCGCCGAGCGCCGCGAGCCCGCGGTTCACCAGCGCTGGCGCCACGCCGAGCACCAAGCTGCTGAGCGAGAGCAACACGGGCACCCCGATCAAGACGGCGCTCGGCGGATGATGAGCGGCGGCGCTCGGAGGCGCCCCCGAGAGCACGCGCCGCGCGACCCTGAGCGCCACCACCCCGTACAAGGTGGAGCCCAGAACCAGGCAGCTTAGCTGACCCAAGTGGAGCCACCACGCGTTCTCCCAAGCGGGCGCCGCCGTGAGCGCGTCGAAGCTCACCGTGAGCATCAGCTCCTTACTCAAGAAGCCGAGCGTGCCTGGGAGCCCCACCATCGAGGCGAGCGCGACCGCCATCGCCGCGCCGAGCGCTGGGTAGCGTCGCAGCACGCCGCCCGTCGTCTTCAGATCACGGCTGCCGAACGCGTGATCGATGACGCCCACCGCAAGGAACAGGCTCGCCTTGTACAGGCTGTGAGCGCCCAGGTGGAGCAGCTCCGCTTCAGGCCTGGCTCCTTCAGTGAGGCCGTACTGGCTTAGGAGCAGCCCGAGCTGCGCGATAGTGGTGTAGGCGAGCAGCGCCTTCAGGTCCGTGACCTGGAGCGCCATCACCGCGCCCAGCAGGAAGGTGAGCGAGCCCGCCGCGACCACCAGCGCGCTGAGCGCTGGCAGGTCGCTCCACAGCGGCCACAGCCGCGCGGCGAGGAACACACCGAGCTTCACCAGCGTCGCCGAGTGGAGGTAGGCGCTCACCGGCGTGGGCGCCGTCATCGCTCCGGCGAGCCAGGAGTGAAATGGTAAGATAGCTGACTTCCCGAAGACGCCGACGAGGCAGCACGCGAGCGCGATCGTCAGTCGTGTGTCCTGAGTCGGGCGCGGCGCGGTGAGCAGCTCGGGGAGGCTGAAGCTGCCGTACAGCTGCCCCAGCATCACCACGCCCACCAAGAGACACAGCCCGGTGGCGGTGGTCGTCACCAGCGCGAGGCGCGCGCCGCGCTGCGCGTCGGCGCGCTCATGGTCGAAGCCGATCAAGAAGAACGACGCGACCCCCGTGAGCTCCCAAAGGATGAACAGCAAGAGCAAGTTCGCCGAGAACACGGTGGCGAGCATCACCGCCATGAACAGGTGAAGCAGCCCGAGCAGGCGCCGTCGCGCCGCGCCCGCGAGGTAGCTCCCGGCGTACAGCGTGATCAGCGCGCCGAGCCCGCTCACCAAGAGCCCAAAGGCCACGCTCAGTGGATCCGCGAGGAAATGCAGATCGACGCCGAGCTGCGGCGCCCATTGGGCGCGCAGCTCGGCGCCGGTGCCCACCAAAGCGAAGCACGACGCGAAGCTGACGAGCGGCCCCACGAGCGCGACGAGCGATCCAGCGCGCCCCATGAAGCGCCCGACGGACACGATGAGGAGCGCCGAAGCGAGCGGCGCGAGGAGCGCCGAGAGGAGCACGAGCGATGGGGTGGGCATGACAGGACGTCGCCGAATCGGCGGGGATGGCGGCCCGACCATCCCGAGTCCTGCAGCTTGGCTGCACCCTGCTCAGTTGTGATTGCTTGCGCCGTGATGCCACGGCGCTCGCGCGTGGTCGAGCGCTAGGAGGCGCGCGTGGTCAGGCTGTCCACCGCGTGCACCGGCGCGAGGTCCCCAGCCATCAAGTGGGCGATGGCTTTGTAGACGAGGCGCTGGCTCTGGAGCATCGACTGCCCCTCGAACACTGGGCCGACCGCGTCGATACTGAAGTGCCCGCCGCGCCCGCTCACGTGGGCGGTGACGCCGGGTAGCGCTTCTTCGATCGCCGTCTTGATTGCCTCACAGACGTCGCCTTGGAAGTTCGTGGGGTGCGCGCTCATGGCCCCCTTATAGCCGAGGTCGCGCGGCTCGCTACGTTCGGACAGCTTGGCGAGCCGCCGCCGGCCGCCACCCATGGCCATGACAGATTGGCGCGTGAGCCACGGCCGGTGGTCAGCGAGGCCGCGGTATCCCAGCGATTTTCAGCTATTTCAACGCGTCCTCACGCACGGCATGCGCCTTGCTAGTGCTCTGTCGCCCGCCCTCACGGCCGCTTCCTCCACCTCCAGCGGCCGGGCGAGGGTGGGCGCGTTCCTCCCGTCCGTTCAGCGAGCTGATCGGCGCCCAACACCTCTAACACCCCCTCCACCACCAGCCTCCTTCACTCATGGTCCGTCGCGCTCGCTCCTCCCGCCGCCGCTTGACTCGCTTCGAGGCAGGCGCGCTCGTCGCCGCCGCCGTCACCCTGGGCGGCGCGTATTGGCTCTTCAGCACGGACGCATCGGCGCGCGATGCGCGGGGCGAGGCGGAGCACACCGCCTCGGAGATCCTCACGGCGGCGCGCGCCTATCAGGAAGATCGCGGCGTGGGCTGCCCCAGCCTCACGGAGCTCGAGCGGCGCTACGGGCTCAAGGGGAGCGGGGAAGATCCTTGGGGCGGCCGCTTCCGCCTGATCTGCGATGAAGAGGGGCTCAGCGTGCTCTCCGCCGGTGAAGACGGCCGCTTCGGCACGGCGGACGACGTGGAGCGTCGCGGCTAGTCAGTCGCTGCGTGAGCTGCCTGCGCGGTGGACAGGATGACTGTCGTACAGCGCCGCGAGTCAATAGGTCAGGGTGGATGTCATGAAGCGCCGCGTCAATAGGCCAGGGTCACTGTCGTGAGCCGATAGGTCGGGTTGCGTCGCGCGGCGTGGCTGGTGCGCAGCAGCGCCTCACGCCGTGGGAGGGAAGAAGTGGAGCCGCGTCTTGGCGCGCAGCAGTGACCAGAGGCCGTAGGCTCCCAAGGGGATGCAGCACAGCGTGATCATCGCGAGGGCGATGATGGCGGTGACGTAGCCCCAGCGTTGCCCGCGACCCAGCCCGATGTTGGCGGCGAGGGCGAGGAGCGCTGGGGGTGAGTAGGCGACGTCGACGAACAGCGCCGTGACGATGCCTTGGAGGGTTGGGTCCAGGGTGGGGGCGATCAGCGGCTCCTCGTGGGCGATGCTGATATAGAGTGGGAAGCTGACTAATACCAGCAGCACCCAGCAGCCGAACACCAGCCACAGGGAGGCGCGGGTGAGGCTGTAGTGGATGTCGCCCGCTGGTGTCCACGCGGGCAGCGGCGCCTCGCCCGGGGGCTTGAACGGGTTGGGCTCGCGCTGGGAGGCGGGATCATCGACGGGCAGCACGCGCCGAGCCTAGTCGATTCGCACCTGACGGCGTGAGCGGTTCAGGTGGCTTCGTGCTGCGCGTGGAGGCGCTGCCGCTCTTTGGCAGTGCATCACCACGCCGCGCCCAAGGCATGGAGGGCTTCAGGTGTTGGAGACGAGCGGCTCGTGCGGTCACGCCGTCGTGGTCGCGTGCGCTCGATCGATGGCGGCGTCCAGTGACGATCCCCGCGGAGGGACGCGCTCCGCCGCGCGATGCTTCCAACCCCCAAACCCCTGAGCTACCATGAGCACCCAAGTGGCGCGGATCTCTCGACCTCCTGGCTTCGACATGAGCTACCGCCCGGCGGAGGAGCTGTTCGGGCCTCCGCTCGGCTACCGCTTGCCGTCGCTCATTTATCTGGGCATCGCGCTGACGGTGGGGGCCATGGTGCTGATCGCGGAGCGCAGCGCGCCAGGTACTTGGCTCCGCGACACCTTCGTGGTCGCGGACACTTACCGCGTCATCAGCTCACGCACGCTCGCCACGCTGCTGCTCGTGAGCGCGGTGGCTGCGGTGATGCGCGGGGGCATGCGCGGCGTGCGGATCCGTGGGGATGGCGTCGAGTGCCGCGAGATCACCGGGCTGATTTGGCCGCAGATCCGCCGCATCCGTTGGGCGCAGATAGACACGGTGCGCCTCGATTCGAAGAGCAGCATCGGGCTCGATTTGTGGGATGGGTCGCGCGCGGAGCTGCCTCCGGTGCGGGACCGTGCGGGTCTCTCGGCGGCGCTCGAGCGCGTGGCAGCGGCCCACGCGATCCCAGTGGAGGGCGGCTCAGGGCTGTTCGACTACCCTGAAGAGGGCGAGTATGAGGCGCCCGAGCGGCGCCGCGTCAGCCAGGCTGACCCACACGATTGAGCCGCGCCACTGACTAGCTGTTAGCCAGCGCTGCTGACTAACGGTTGGCCAGCGTCACTGACTAGCTGCTGCTGAGTCGCGCAAGCAGCGCTCTACGTCAGTCGATGTGACGGGACCGCGGCGAGCTGGTTTTTGGGGGGTTTGCCCGTTTCGAGCCGCGCGGCGGAGGAAGGGCTGTGGCTCAGTTCAGCGGTACGAGCTGCGTTTGGTCGGCGCCGCAATAGCGCGCGCCGTCTTCGTAGATTTGGCCACACGTGGGGCAAATGGTGCGGCGCGACGCGGAGGCACCTGGGGTGGCGCCGGGCTGCGGCGCCGCGGAGGCGGGCTCCGGCTTCTGCCGACGGCGCATCATGAGCCCTCCCAACCCCAAAATAAAAATCCCGACCAGCCCGCCGTAGGCGATGACCAGCATAAGCCACGAGCGCTCCCGCTCGGCCACGCTCGTCACCTCCGCGCTGCCCACCTCGGAGCCCGCGATCAGGGCGATGGCCTCACCGCGCTCACCGCTCTCGTCGAAGCCCCCACCGGCGAGCAGCGCGGCGTAGCGCTCCGCGGAGGCGACCTCGAGCACCACCTTGACGGAGCGCCCGCCCACGCTGGCGGTGATTTGCAGCTCACCCTCCGCGGTGTCATCAGCCACACTGACCAAGCCGGTGTTCGACAGGGTGACGCCGGATGTCTTGGAGAGCGACCAGGTCGGCGTCGCCTGAGCGGTGCAACCGGCGGCGTCGAGCACGCTGGCGCGGAACTGGAAGCTGCCGCCCGGGCGGATCAGTTTGTGCTCCGGCCGCACCTCGAGGCGTGAAGCAGGGCCTGGTGTGGTGCAGCGTGCGGCGGGGGGCTGTGGCTTGGGGCTGGGCAGTGGAGCTGACGGTGTGGCGGGAGCAGTGGGTGCGGCGCTCGGAGCCGGTGATGGCGCGCCTTCGCGTTGGATGAGCTTGAAGCTGCGGGTCCGGCGCACGCTGGCGGTGCATGCCGTGCCCTCGATGACGAACTGGTATTGACCCGTCTCGTCGAAGCTGATGGCGTCGTCGGTGGCGCTCAGGGTGGTGACGACGGTCGCTTGGCGAGGATCGCCCGCCGCCGTTTTACAGGTGGTGCGCCAGCCGCGGCGGCCTCCAGTGTGCGATCGCGGCGCGAGCCCAGGGAACTGCTCCCAGCACTCGGTGGTGCGGTAAGTCCGGGTGCCGCCGTGGATCGCCAGCTCGCTCCCCAGCTGCTGGATCGACACCGTCCCCCCAGCTGCGCCGCCGCCGCCCGGACGCGGACCGCAAGCCTCGCCCCAGCTCCCCACGCGCCAATTGACGCTCATCGCCGTGGCCGACCAACGCCCTGACAAAGTGAGATCTTGAGCGCGCGCCGGCGCGGCCCACGCGAGCAGCAGGGTGAGCGCAGCCAGCGCGAGCCACGCGCGGCCCAGCGGGCGCATCAGGCAAGCGACCTGGCGAAGCAAGCGCGTCACGGACAGCCGCGTCACTCAGGCAGCTTGATCGACCGCTGGACCCACGTCTAGTGCGTCCTCGGGTGAAGGGAGCTCGGTTTGGGGGGTTAGACGGCACCGCGATGGGCAGCGCCTCGCGTGCGCGCGGCGGTGACCGTCGAGTGGTGCAAGGCGGCGCTTACAGGCCACGAAGCGCGCGTTGACACGGGTATTTCGACCCGCTAGCGTCCGCGCGTCTCGGGGTGGACCCCGCTCGTGCCCCGGCACACGTCGCATGGACACGAAGGGGTGGCCCTCACGCCGAGACCAGGAGAGCCATGGCAGGATTCAGCACCCACACCCACTCCCGTGCAGCCGGCGCACCCTCCGAGCAGCCGCGCGCTGCCGGCGCTCGAGGCTTACGCGCCCGCAGCCTGCGCGCGTTGGCTGGCCTGGCCTGCGCTTCGTCACTCTACCTGACGAGCGGCACCAGCGCCGCGCAGCTGGTGGAGAGCGATCGACGAGTCGGGGAGGGCAACGGGGACGGCATGGACACCCACCTGTTCCGGCCTGCCCTCGACTCCAAGGGCTTCTTCTCCACCAACGGCACCGACATCATCGGCGCCAACGACTTCAGCTTCGGCTTGATCCTCGACTACGGCCGCAACCTGATGCGGACACGCAGCGACCGCGTCCCCACGGATGCCTCGGGCAACCTGGTGGGCGAAGGCAGCGGCGTCCCCGCGCTGGTGGAGGACTCGTTCCAAGGCACCTTCGGCTTCAACTACGGCATCGCCAACGCCGCGGTGGTGGGGCTCACGGTGCCGGTCGTGCTGATGACCGGCGGCGCCAACGACAACGCCGGGCAAGCCTTCCAGATTGGGCCGAACGGCTCGCTCTACAACACGGGCGACTACAACGTTCAGAAGATCTCGACGGTGGGCCTCCACGGCAAGCTGCGGCTCACCCGGGTGGACAAGGGCATCGGCGTCGCGCTGATCGCCCAAGCGGGCATCCCAGTGGCCGACGCGGAGAAGGACCTCGCGGCGGATCCGGGCGTTTGGTACTGGCCACAGGTCGCCGTGGAGAACCAGTTCGGGGCGGCGCGGCGCTTCAAGGTGGCGCTCAACGTCGGCTACCGCGGTCACACCGGGAAGAACCCGAAGTTTCAGCAAGACCTGACGGGCGCCGATCAGCTGGCCGAAGGCGAGCTGGAGTACGGCAACCTCGCCACGGCGAACCTCGGCGTCTCGTGGCGCGTGCTCGATCCGCTCGATCTCGTCGCGGAGACGTACGCCACGTATTTGCTTGACGGAAAATCGGACAGCAAGCAGAAGCTCTCCCAGGAGTACCTCGGTGGGCTCAAGCTGTTCGTCGAGCGCAACAGCTACCTGATGCTCGGCGGTGGTAGCCGCGCGTACTCCACCGGCTTCGAAGCGGCGGATCTTCGCCTGGTGATGGGCTTCGTGTTCGAGCCTTCGATCGGCGATCGGGATGGCGATGGCTACAAAGACGATCAGGATCAGTGCCCTGACGATCCAGAGGATTTCGATGGGTTCCAGGATGGCGACGGCTGCCCGGATCCAGACAACGACAACGACGGCATCCTCGACGTCGACGACCGCTGCCCGAACGTCCCGGAGGACATGGACGGCGACGAGGACGAGGACGGCTGCCCCGAGGGGAACGACGGCGACCGCGATGGGGACGGCATCCTCGACTCGCGCGACAAGTGCCCTGACGATCCAGAGGACCGCGACGGCTTCCAAGACGAGGACGGCTGCCCGGATCCGGACAACGACAAGGACGGCATCCCGGACGTGGACGACCAGTGCCCGCTCGATCCCGAGGACAAGGATGGGTTCGAGGATGAGGATGGTTGCCCCGACCCGGACAATGACCGCGACGGGATCCCCGACGCGGTGGACAAGTGCCCGAACGAGCCAGAGACGTTCAACGGCTTCGAAGATGAGGACGGCTGCCCAGACAAGGGCCGCGTGCTGATCGAGGGCAGCGACATCGTCATCTTGGACAAGGTGCAGTTCAAGACCGGCAGCGCCGAGATCCTCCCCGAGTCGAACCCGATCCTGGACGCCGTGGCCTCCACCCTGAAGGGGCACCCGGAGTTCTTGGTGGTGGAGATCGCCGGGCACGCTGACGAGCGCTCGAGCGACGCCTACAACCTGAACCTCACGCGCCTGCGCGCGAAGGCGGTGCTCGACGCGGTGATCGCGCGTGGCGTCGCCAAGTCACGCCTGGTGAGCCAGGGCTACGGCGAATACTGCCCGCTCGATCCTGCGAGCAACGCAGCGGCCTGGGAGAAGAACCGCCGCGTGGAGTTCAAGGTGGTGAAGACCGAGGACGGCAGCACCGGGGTCGAGCGGGGCTGCGAGGCGGCGCGCCTGAAGGGCGTGATGCCTCCCGCAGTACCGTGACGGCCTGGTCAGCACTAGCGGCCGACCGCGATTTCCCCGCTCATCAGGGGATCCAGCGGATCGGTGCGCTGGCTGACCATGCCAGCCGTGAGCGCTCGTTCGAAACCGCACCTTCACTGCTGGTAGAGCAGCCCAAGGCCCCATATCATACGCCGCGATGAGTCCCCGATTTCGGAGCCGCTTCATTCGGGACGTCCTGGACGTCCTCGAGCGCAGCGACGTCTCGGTGGCCTCGCGGCTCGCGGCGAAGTTGAGCCCGCGCTTGATGCGCCTGCTCAGTGAGCAGGTGTACCGCGCGACGGACGTGCACAGCACGATGCGCCTCGAGGAGGCGGAGGACGCGCTGCTCGGCATCGACGCGGCGCTGGGTGATGGCGGCGGCAAGGTGCTCGAGTCCGCCGGCTTCATGCTCGGCTCGCGGCTGCTCTCCACCCGCGGCGGCGTGGCCGTCCCCGGCGATTTGATCCGCACCATCTCCCGCCTGCGCACGCCGGTGGAGCTGCCGTTCGAGGGGGTCGAGGTGGTGTTCGAGCTGGAGGAGAATCCGCACGGCTTTCAGCTGCGCCTCGGCGCGATCGGTAACCCGCGCTCCACTCGGATCATGAGCTACCTGGTGGTGGGCTACGTCAAGGCGGCGCACACCTTCGGGGAGCAGCGCAACGCCGGCGACTTGAGGCTCAACGCGGACGTGATGGGTGACCGCGCGGTCGTCACCGCGATGTTCCGGCGCGTGGCCGCGCCGCTGCCCTCGGATCCCACCGCCGCGCTGTCGAAGCGCAGCGCCAGCCGGAGTCGGTTCCCGGCGGCGGGCAGCCTGAGCGCCGAGGTGGACCGCATCTTGGAGCGCACCAGCCTGCCCCCCACGCGGCGCTCCTCGTCCAGCTTCCCCGCGGTGCGCATGCCGTCAGACACCCCGCAGGGTGAGCCGCGCGACGCGCTCCCTTACGCGCCGACGCAGCCGAGCATGCCGTCTCCTTACCCCCGCGTGCGCTCCGACGACACCTCCGGGATCCAGCGCGCCGGGCGACGCGACGAGCGCGAGGAGCAAGACAGCTCCCCACCGCCACCCGTCACCGACTCACCCTCACGAGCCACGAGCGGCCCGCGTGAAGCGTGGCGCCGCTCGACTCGTGAGGGCGGTGGAAGCTCAGAGGGTGGCAGCGGGACGCGAGGCAGCGTCGAGCCCCCCGCGGATCCGAACAAGCGCTCTGGCTACAACATCCGACGCGGCTTACCGCTCACCGGCACCGAAGAGAGCGAGGCCTCGCCCACGCCACCCAGGCCGAGCTGGCGCCACCGCCGCTGACCCGCGGCGCGCGTGGTCGCGCGACTCACCAGACACATTCCCACGTGGGAATGCGCGCTAGCCGCCCACCAACCTCCGCAGCACCTGGCGCGCCACCTCGCCGTCCTCCGGGCAGGCGACCACCAGCGCGCGATGATGCGACGCCACCGCGCGCCCCTCCCCCGCCGCCGCGCCGAAGTCGTAGAGGTTGATGGTGGCGTCCGCCTCGTCTTCCCCCTCGCTCTTGATCGCCTCGATCTCCAGCGTCTTCACCCCGAGGCCTTCTTCCGCCTCCTCTGCCACGGAGTCCACCTTCCACCCCGCGCGCGCGATCGCCGCCTCGAGCCGCGCGCGATTCAGCTCACCCAGCGCGCCACCCGCCTTCACCTCGCGCGCCAGCTCCGCGGTGGGGGAGCCCGAGTCACCCATCGCGGAGACGTAGAGCAGCCGACTCTGCTCGAGCGTGATCGAGGGCTTGGCCGCCGACTGCTCCCACCCGCTGAAGTCGTAGAAATTCAGGTGGACGTCCTTGCCCTCCACGTCGAGCTTCATGTTGTAGATGGTGCCGCCCTCGATTTGATCAGGCTCGTTGACCAACTCTTTGTAGCCCGCCGCCTTGGCGTTGGCGCGCAGCCGCTCCTCGCTCAGCTCGGCCAGCACCAATTCGGTGACGGCCGGGGCGGGCGCGGGGGTGGGCTGCGACTTCTTGCAGCCGGGCAGCGCCAGGCACACCAGCACCAGCACCAGCCAAGCTCTGCGCTCCACGCGATCCATCACGAGACGTCGCTACCAAAGAAGCGGCGCCAGCGCACGATCCAGTTTCATTGGAGAGTTTCAATCGAACGAGGCCTGAGGCGCGCCGCTGCGCTGCCCTCGTGCCCCAATGGACGCGCAGCCACAGCACGCACTACCCTCCCGAGAGAGCTCGCCGCTCGAAGGCGCACCATCCAGCAGGAGCCGGGGGGCGCCGCGCGGCGCGGACCAAAGGCGATAACCATATGAAATCCAAGGCTTTTATCGCCAGCGCGCTGCTCCTGCTCAGCGCCTGTGAGGCGCCCCCTGCGCCCAGTCAGGCCCTCACGAGCGCCAGCGTGAGCGCCGCCCCGAGCGCGGCGCCCTTCACGCCAGAGCGCGTCGACGTCCAGCTGAAGGCGATGGGCACCGAGATGCGCCTCGTGAGCTACACCACGCCCAGCCTCGACGCCGCGGCGGTGCGCGCGGTGATGGCCCAGGGGCTGAAGGAGAGCGAACGGCTCGCGGCGCTGCTCACCGACTGGACGACGACCAGCGACGTGGGGCGCGTCAACGCGGGGGCTGGGGAGCTGGTGAGCGTCGCCCCGGAGACGCTCGAGGTGGTCCAGCGCGGGCTGTGGGCTGGGGAGGTGAGCCAGGGCACCTTCGACATCACGTGGAACAGCCTGGGGGCGCTCTGGCGCTTCGGGGACGCTCAAGAGCCGGACCCGCGGCCTCCCACCGCGGCTCAGGTGCGCGCGCGGTTGCCCGCGGTGGACTACCGCAAGGTGGAGGTGCAGGTGACGCCGCCGGCGGTGAAGGTGCCGCGCGGAAGCACCTTGGGGCTCGGCGGCATCGCCAAGGGCTACATCGTGGACCGCGTGGCCCAGGCGCTCGAGACCGGCGGCCTCACGAGCTTCCTGGTGCAAGCCGGGGGCGACCTCTACGGTAAAGGACGTAAACCTGACGGAACCCGCTGGGTGAGCGGCATCCAAGATCCACGCGGCGACCGCGACCGCTACTTCGCCACCATCGAGCTCGAAGACAGCGCCTTCTCCACCGCGGGGGACTACGCGCGCTCTTACCTCTACCAGGGCAAGCGCTACCACCACATCATCGATCCGCGCACCGGCTTCCCCGCCACCGCCTGCCAGAGCGTCACCGTGTGGGCACCCACCGCCCTGCTCGCCGACGCCCTCGACGACGCCGTGTTCATCCTCGGCGTTGAGGCGGGCCTGAAGCTGATCGAGGCGACGGAGGGCGCAGGGGCGGTGATCGTCGACAGCGAGAGCCGCGTGCACGTGAGCCAGCGCCTCCAAGGCAAGGTGAAGATCACCGCGCAACCGACGCCCGGCCCCTGAGCACCGGAGGGATTGGGGATCAGGGGGTTCACTCCCTCCTGGTGCCCACGTGAGCCTTCGATGGACGCTGGTTGACCGTGAGTGGCGATGTGATCACGGTCCTCGACCTCACGAGAGGATCCATGCGTCCGTGAAGAACACCTCTAGCTCTCGGGCGGCGTAGAAGAGCCGGTTGGACGGCACCGCGCTCATCGGCGTCGAGCGCAGCTCCAGACACCGCAACGCCGCCCCTGTAGTGCCAGCGCCCCGCCGCACCATTTGCCCCACGTGTGGCCAAATCTACGAAGACGGCGCGCGCTATTGCGGCGCCGACCAAACGCAGCTCGTACCGCTGAACTGAGCCGCAGTCCTTCCTCCGCCGCGCGGCTCGAAACGGGCAAACCCCCAAAATAAAATGCTATGCGGAAATGACCTTCAACCGCTCGGCCAAGCGCGTCAGGCGCTCTTCTTTGCGCGTCTCGGACAGCGCGATGTCGAGGGCGCGGGGGTCGGCTACTAGGACGCATAGCTGACGAGCGCGGGTGACGGCGGTGTAGAGCAGGTTGCGCGAGAGCATCACGAAGTGGGTGGTGAGCAGCGGGATCACCACGGCGGGGTATTCGCTGCCTTGGCTTTTGTGGATGCTGCAGGCGTAGGCGAGCTGCAGGTGGTCGAGCTCGGCGAGCGTGTACGGCGCGACCTCGCGCCCCTCGAAGCGCACCGTGAGCTGCTTCTTCTGGGGGTCCACCGCCGCGATCTGCCCGATGTCGCCGTTGAACACCTCGCGGTCGTAGTCGTTCTTGGTCTGCATCACCTTGTCCCCCAACCGGTAGAATTGCCCGCCGCGCTCGATGTGGGTTCCGCGCGGATTCAGCACCGCCTGCAGCGCGGCGTTGAGCGCCAGGGTGCCCACCTCCCCGCGGTGCATCGGCGTCAGCACCTGGATCTCGCGGCGCGGGTCCAGATTGAAGCGCGCGGGGATGCGCCCGGTGACGAGCTCCACCACCGCCTCCGCCGCGCGCGCCGGCTCACGCCGCGTGACGATGAAGAAGTCAGCTTCTGGATCCTGAGCGCCGGCCGAGGCGGGGCGCTCACCGCGGTAAATACGGTGCGCGTTCTGGACGATGCGGCTCTGCTCCGCCTGACGGAACACCTCGTTCAGGCGCACGGTAGGTAGCGTTCCTGATGAAATCAGATCGCGCAGCACCGCGCCGGGCCCCACGCTCGGCAGCTGATCGGCGTCCCCCACCACGATCAGCCGCGCGGCGGGCGGCAAGGCGCCGAGCAGCGCCTCCGCCAGCTGGAGATCGATCATCGAGGCTTCGTCCACCACCAGCGCCTGCGCGTCGATGGGGTTCTCCGCGGTGCGCTGGAAACCGGCGTGCGGGTCGTACTCGAGCAGGCGATGGATGGTGGTGGCCTCCTGACCGGTCGCCTCCGCCAGGCGCTTGGCGGCGCGGCCGGTCGGCGCCGCGAGCTTCACGCTCAGCTCCGCGCCGAGCAGCACGCTCAAGATCGCGCGCACCAGCGTGGTCTTCCCCACCCCGGGGCCGCCGGTGATGACCAGCACCTTGTGCTTCGCGGCGAGCTCCACCGCGCGGCGCTGGAGCGCGGCGAGCTCAATGTCGAGGCGCTGCTCGAAGCGCGCGATGTGATGCTCGAGGCCGCTCAGCACGCGCCCGGGGCTGGCCAGCAGATCTTGCAGCGCGTGCACCACGTTCTGCTCGGCCTCGTGGTAACGCCGCAGGAACACCAAGTCATCCTCAATGACTACACGGCTCGCTGCCCACAGCGCGTCCACCGCGGCATCCACGTGATCTTCCCCCACGGAGAGCATGGTCGCGGCGCGCGTGACGAGCTCCGGTCGCGGCAAGAGCACGTGGCCCGAGTCCGCCGCTTCGCGCAGCTCGTGCAGCACGCCGGCTTGGGCGCGTTCGGGGTGGTCACCTGCGATGCCCATCGACGCGGCGATTTTGTCTGCCGTGCGGAAACCGATGCCGCGCACCTCTATCGCGAGTCGGTACGGGCTCTGTTGGATGATGCTCGCGGCGCGCTCGCCGTAGCGCTCGATGATGCGTGCGGCGAGGCCCGGGCTCGCGCCGTGGGTGGTGAGCAAGAGCAGCACGCTGCTCTGCATGCGCTGGGTGCTCCACGCCTTGACGATCTCGGCGGCGCGCTTTTTTCCGAGGCCTGATACTTCCGTCAGCCGCTCTGGCGTTTCGTCCAGCACCCGCAGCGTCTCGAGCCCGAAGCGCGCCACGATGCGCTCGGCGAGCGTCGCGCCGATGCCGGTGATGAAGCCGGAGGCGAGGTAGCGCTCGATGCCGCCCAGCGTCTCGGGCAGCACCGGCACGATGGCCTCGGCTTGAAACTGCGGGCCGCGCCGAGGGTCGACGCGCAGCTCACCGGTGACGCGCACGCTGGTGCCGACGCCGAGCGCCGGGCTCACCCCCACCACGGTGAGCCCACCATGACCTCGCACGCCGGTCAGGCGCAGCACGCGGAACCCCGTCTCTTCGTTCTCGAAGACGACGTGAGCCACCTCGCCGGTCAAGGTCTCGGTCACGGGTCGTGACTCATACGTGAAACGCCGCCGCGGCGCGATCCAAGCCGCCACGAATGCTCCAGAAGAGCACATCACTCCCAAGGATCTGCTGCTCACGCGGTACAAGCAGAGCCAGCTGGTAGCGAACCGATCGGTGCTTTAGGGTTTTGGGATGCGATGGACTCCGGCGCTCTGCCTGCTGCTCGCCCCCTTGGGCTGCGATGACGCCCCGGTGCCGAAGCCCGATCTCGCCACGCTGCCGAGCGCGCTGCCCACCGAGCCCAAGCTGGAGGCGCCCGAGCCACCGCCGGTGCTCGGCCCGGCGGAGACGGTGCCGGCCGGCGCGAAGGCTTGCGGCGTGGCGCGCTGCCTCGAGTTCCCCGCGCCGGTGGACGCGTTCCGTCACGTGCTCTCACGCAAGCCGCGCGTGCTCGCGGTGGGCGAGGCGCACGCGCTGAAGGGCACGGAGGACGTCCGCTCGAGCACCGCGCGCTTCACCACCGAGCTGTTGCCAGAGCTGCGTGGTCAGGCTTCCGATCTGATCCTCGAGCTGTGGTTCCCGAACCCCAGCTGCAAGAAGGAGACGATCAAGAAGGTGGAGGCGCAGCAGGCGGTGGTGACCGAGCGTCAGGCGACCTCGAATCAGAACGAGTTCGTGGAGCTCGGTAACGTCGCCAAGCGCCTGGGTATCCAGCCCAAGGCGCTCGAGCCCAGCTGTGAAGATCTCCAGAAGATCACCGAGGTGGGCACCGCCGACATCGCGCTCATGCTCGAGACGGTGGCGAAGTACACCGCGCTCGATGCGCGCGCGCGGTTGGCCAAGCAAAAGGAGCCCAAGGTCATCGTGCTGTACGGCGGCGCGATGCACAACGACCTCCACCCGCGGCCCGGCGCCGAGGCGTGGACGTTCGGCCCGGAGCTGAGCCGAGAGAGCGAGTACCTGGCGCTCGATCTCATCGTGCCGGAGTACATCAAGGACACCGACGCCTGGCGCATGATGCCTTGGTACGAGGCGTACACCGAGCGCACGGCCAAGGCCGATTCGAAGCCCTCCACCGCCACGCTCTTGTACGAGCCCCGGGCGCGTGAGCTGGTGCTCATCTTCCCACGCTCGTCCGCTTCGCGCCCGGCGGGTGAGGGGCGCTAGGTCGATCGGTTGGGGGTGACGCGTCGCCCGGTGAAGCTCGGTGATCGGAGGGCTCGGTTGGGGGTTGGCTCACGCCGCACGGCGCCGCGCGGCGATCGCGTTCGAGCCCGGCCACACTGCCCGCTTGCTCCACAGCCCAGCGGATACTACCGATGCGGGCGGTGAGCTCACTCGCGTGTCACTCAGGTTGCTCCTCTCCCCTCAGCCTGACCCAAGGTCCGCGGCGCTATGAGCGCTCGCGTCCGTTTCGAGTCGAGCACCTCGCGCTCGACCTCGCGCTCGACTTCGCTGCCAAGCGCGTGAGCGGCAGCGCGAGCCTCGACTTGCTACGCGTGGACTCGGAGGCGACCGCCGTCGTGCTGGACGCGGTGGACTTCGACGTGCACGGCGTGGCGCTGGTGGCGAGCGGCAAGTCGCAGGAGGCCAGCTACCACTACGACGGGGAGCAGCTCACGGTGACAGTGCCACGCCGCGTGAAGCGCTGTCAGGTGGTGGTGAGCTACGCCGCGGAGCCGACCCGCGGGCTCTACTTCCTGGAGCCGGACGCTCGGGTGCCGGGGCGGCCTCGTCAGGTTTACAGTCAATGTCAGGATGAGGACGCGCGCTACTGGTTCCCTTGTCACGACAAGCCGCACCAGAAGATGACCACGTCCGTGAAGGTGCGGGTCCCCGCCGGGATGACGGTGCTCAGCAACGGGGAGCTGGTGAGTCACGTGCCGGCGCGCCAGGGTCGCCAGGCGACGGTGAAGGCAGCCAAGCAGACGACTGCCAAGGCCAAGCAGACCGCTAAGGCGGCCAAGAAGGTCTCCGGCAAGGCCGCCACGCAGACTGAGGAGGCGACGGATCGAGCAGGTCAGCTGACGAGCGCCGATGGAGGTCAGGATACCTTCCATTTCAAGCTCGACACGCCGCACCCGAGCTACCTGGTCACCTTGGTCGCCGGTGACTTCGAGGTGTGGACGGAGCGGGTGGAGCTCGCGCCCGATCGCGAGGTGGAGCTCGCTTACTACGTGCCGCCGGGGCGCCGCACCGATGGTGAGCGCGCCTTCGAGCACACGAGGTCCATGCTCCGGCTGTTCAGCGAGAAGACCGGCGTGCCGTATCCGTTCAGCCGCTACAGCCAGATCGTGGTGGCGGACTTCATGTTCGGCGGCATGGAGAACACCACCGCGACTACCCTGGAGGAAGACGTGCTCTTGGACGCCAAGGCGGCGCGCGACATCGACACCTCCTCCCTGGTGGCGCACGAGCTGGCGCACCAGTGGTTCGGTGATTTAGTCACCTGCCGTGACTGGTCTCACGCTTGGCTGAACGAAGGCTTCGCCACCTTCTGCGAGCTGGTGGATCGCGAAGCGCGCTTCGGGCGCGACGAGTACGACTACGCCTTGGAGCGAGACCTCGCGAGCTACTTGGGTGAGGCGGCGCGCTACCGCCGGGCGGTGGTGTGCCGCGACTACGACGCGCCCATCGACCTCTTCGACCGACACCTCTACGAGAAGGGCGCCCTGGTGCTCCACCTCCTGTGTCGTGAGCTGGGGGAGGAGCGGTTCTGGCGCGGGGTGGGGCGTTACCTCACGGCGCACGCGGGCGGCGTGGTGGAGACGCTCGACCTCACGCGCGCGCTGGAGGCGGAGACGGGGGTGAGCCTCGAGCGCTTCTTCGACACCTGGGTGTACCAGCCAGGGCACCCCGAGCTCGGCGTGAAGGTGAGCTATGAGTCAGGTCTATTGACCATCGACTTCAAGCAGAAGCAGCGCACGGAGCGCGCGCCGCTCTACGACCTGTGGTGTGAGGTGGAGCTGGGGCTCGGGGAGGGGAGGACGGCGCGTCACGCGCGGCGCGTGGACACCAAGAGCGGCTCCCTGACGATCAAGCTCTCGGCGCCGCCAGAGTGGGTGGAGGTCGATCCAGAGCTTCGCCTGCTCGGGCGAGTGGACGTCGATTGCCCTCAAAAGATGCTGGAGGAGCAGCTCCTGCATGGCCCGCGGGCGCGCTCACGTTGGGCGGCGGCGCAGCTGCTCGGTAAGAAGGGCGGTCGCCGCGCGATCGCCGCGCTGGCGCGTTGCCTCGGGAGCGCGGCGGAGCCGTGGATGGTGCGGGTGGAGGCGGCGCGCGCGCTGGGTCGCCTGCGCGACGAGCGCGGGCTGCTCGCGCTGTTACCGCACGTGAGCGCGGCCGAGCACCGGGTGCGCCGCGCGGTGATCGCCGCGCTGGGGCGCTACAAGGACCCTCGGGTGGAGAAGGCGCTGGTGAAGCACGCGCGCGCCGACATGAGCTACTTGGTGCAGGGGGAGGCGGCGCGCGCGCTGGGGCAGAGCCGCGGCGCGAGCGCCAGCGCGCTGTTGCCTCGGCTGCTGAGCAAGCCCGCCTGGGGCGACGCGATCCGCGTGGGGGCGCTGGGCGGCTTGGCGGCGCTGGGTGAGCCCGCCGCAGAGGAGGTGGTGCTGGAGAGCACGGCGTACGGCGTGCCCACGCGAGGCCGCCGCGCGGCGGTGCTGGCGCTGCCGGAGGTGTCGGAGTCGCGGCGCGCGCGGCGCGCGCTGGAAGACCTGCTGGATGACGCTCACCCCCACGTGCGCGGCGACGTGGCGCGCGCCCTGGAGCTGATGGGAGACTCGCGCGCCGCGCCGGCGCTGCGGGCGCGGCTCGCGCGAGAGCCCGACCCACGCGTGCAGCGCCGCCTGAGGCTCAGCCTCCAGGCGCTGGCGGCGGGCCCCAAGCAGTCAGCGCAGCGTACGGCTCGTGAGCTGACCACGCTGCAAGAGAAGGTCGAGGCGCTGGAGGCCCGCCTGAGTCAGGTGGAGCAGAAGAAGAAGGGCAAGCGTTCATGAGTGAAGAGCTGGTCACGGTCACGCGCCGTGAAGTGGGCGGCGGGGTGGTAGCCATCCTCACCCTCACGCGTGAGGCGCGGATGAACACGTTGTCGCGCGCCACCCTGCTCCGCTTCGGGGAGATCGGCCGTGAGCTCGCGGGCGACACCAGCCTGCGGGTGATCGTGGTCACCGCCGCGGGTGCTCGCGCGTTCTGCGCCGGGGCAGACTTGAAGGAGCGGCAGGGGATGGATCAGGACGCGATCCGCGCTCAGCTCGAGCTGTACCGCACGGAGCTGCTGTGGCTCGAGCGCTCGCCGGTCCCGGTGGTCGCCGCCATCAACGGGGTGGCGCTCGGCGGCGGACTGGAGCTGGCGCTGCTCTGCGATCTGCGGGTCGCGGCGCCGCACGCCACCCTCGGCTTGCCGGAGGTGACCATCGGCATCATCCCCGGCGCGGGCGGCACCCAGCGGCTGCCGCGCGTGGTGGGGGAGGCGCGCGCCAAGGAGCTGATCCTGTTCGGGCGCCGGCTCACCGCCGATGAGGCGCTGACGATCGGCCTGGTGAACCGCGTGTCGCCGGAGGGGGAAGACGTGCTGGAAGACGCGCTGCGCTGGGTGGAGCCGCTCGCCGCGGGCGCACCCCTGGCGCAGGCCGCCGCGCTGCGCGCCATCGACGCCGCTTACGAGGTGCCGTTCGAGCGCGGCGTGGAGCTGGAGCGCCTGTTCTACGACACCTGCCTGCGGAGCCAAGATCGCGTGGAGGCGCTCACCGCCTTCGCCGAGAAGCGGCGCCCCGTGTTCCAAGGCCGCTGACTAGTTAGCACCACTGACTAGCCCATGAAAGTGAGCTGCCCGATTCAAGCCGCCTAGAGCACACGCTCTTCGAGCCGCTCGGGCACGGCCACCCACCCGTTCATACACCTGAAGGAGACGTCATGCGCATCGTGGTCCAAAAGTATGGTGGTTCGTCCGTCGCGGACACCGAGCGGATCCGTCGGGTGGCTCAGCGCGTGGTGGAGACGCGCAAGCAGGGCGTGCAGGTGGTGGTGGTGGTGAGCGCCATGGGCAAGACCACCGATCAGCTGCTGGCGCGCGCCCGTGAGATCAGCCCGAACCCCAGCCGCCGTGAGCTGGACATGCTGCTCAGCTGCGGTGAGCGCGCCAGCATGGCGCTGCTCAGCATGGCGGTCACCGAGCTGGGTTATCAAGCCATCAGCCTGACCGGCTCTCAGTCAGGTATCATGACGAATGATCGCCATTCGGGCGCGCGCATCATCGAGGTGCGCCCGTTCCGCGTCCAAGACGAGCTCGAGGCGGGGCGCATCGTGATCGTGGCAGGGTTCCAGGGTGTCTCTTACAAGCGTGAGGTGACGACGCTCGGGCGCGGTGGCAGCGACACCACGGCGGTCGCCTTGGCTGGCGCGCTGGGCGCGGAATACTGCGAGATTTGCTCCGACGTGGATGGTGTCTACAGCGCCGATCCGCGGGTGGTGAGCAGCGCGGAGCTGCTCCAGGCGGTGAGCCACGACACCATGCTCGAGCTCGCCGCGCACGGCGCGAAGGTGCTCCACGCGGAGTGCATCGATTTCGCCAAGAAGCAGCAGGTGGCGCTCTACGCGCGCGCCACCTTCGGCGACGCAGCCACCGGGACGCGCATCGATCGCACGGAGGAGGTGGGGAGCCACGACGTGGCCGCGGTGGCTGGCACCAAGCAGCTGGTGCGGCTCCGCGCCAGCGGTGAGCGCTCGATGGATCGCATGCTCGCCGCCGCCGCGGAGGCCTCGCTCCCGGTGCTGCATTTGGACGCCGACCACGAGATCGCCGACCTGTGGTTCAGCCTGGCGGACGTCCCTGACTGGGGCAGCGTGCGCGAGCGCCTGATGGGCCAAGTGGAGATCGAGGAAGACTGCGGCGCCGTGAGCGTCGCGGGCGATTTCTTCGGGCGCAGCGCGGCCAAGCTCGCCAAGACGCGCTCGGTGGCGGCGGGCGCCGGGGTGCGCGTGAAGGCGATGGCCACCTCACCGCTCCGCGCGACGCTGTTCTGTGCCGAGCAAGACGTGGACGTGCTCACCCAGGCGCTGCACCGCACCTTCCGTGAGCCGTGAGGTAAGCTGACGGATGGAGGGCGGGTTTTGAAATGAGCGAACGTCAGGTGCCGTAGCGCTCCGAGAGCAGGCTGGCGAGGGCGCGCAGGGCGAAGGCTTCGCCGCCCACGGGGCGGCCCGGGCGCCCGCGCACGTTCCAGGCCATGGTGTCGATGTGGGCCCAGCGGCGGCCCTTCGAGACGAAGCTCTGAAGGAACAGCGCGGCGGTGATGGCGCCGCCGAGCGGGCCCCCTTGGTTGTTCAGATCAGCGACCGGGGTGCGGATTTGGTCACGGTAAGCCTCGAACAGCGGGAGGCGCCACAGCGGATCCTGCGCGCGCCGTCCGGCGCTGAGAAGCTCCTGGGCCAGCTCGTCGTCGGGGGTGAACAGCGCGGGCAGCTCGGCGCCGAGCGCGACGCGCGCGGCGCCGGTCAGGGTGGCGGCGTCGAGCAGTAGATCGGGATCTTCACTGTCCGCTTCAGCCAGAGCATCTGCCAAGACGAGGCGCCCCTCGGCGTCCGTATGACCCACCTCCACTGTGAGGCCCTTGCGCGTCGTCAGCACGTCCATCGGGCGGTAGGCGTTGCCCGCGACGCTGTTCTCCACCGCGGGGATCAGCACCCGGAGCCGCACCGGCAGCCCGGCGCTCATCACCACGTGGGCCAGGCCGAGCATCAGCGCGGCGCCGCCCATGTCCTTCTTCATCAGCTTCATGCTGTCCGCCGGCTTGATGTCGAGGCCGCCGGTGTCGAAGCACACGCCCTTGCCCACCAGCGTCAGCTTGGGGTGCGCGGCGTCGCCCCAGGTCAGGTCGATGAGCCGCGGCGCGTCGCTCGCCGCGCGACCCACCGCGTGGATGGCGGGGTAGTTCTGCTTCAGGAGCTGATCGCCCACCACCACCCGAGCGCGCGCGCCGTGCTGCTTCGCGAGCGCCTGCGCGGCGTCGGCGAGCGCCGTCGGCCCCATGTCGCCGGCGGGGGTGTTGATCAGATCGCGCGCGAGGCAGGTGGCCTCGAACAGCCGCGTCACCCGCGCTGGGTCCGCCGCGCGCGGCCAGGTGAGCGACGACTTCTTGGTGGAGCCCTTGGGCTTGTAGCGGTCGAAGCGGTAGCTGCCGAGCGCCCAGCCGAGCGCGGCGCCATCGCTCGGGCTCGCCTCGAGATCATTTTCTATGTGGTAACGCCCGGCGGGCAGCTTGCCGTGGAGGCCAGCCCAGTCGAACAGGTCGTGCTCCTCCGAGAGCCCGAGCAGCACGCGCTCGAGCGCGCCGTCGCGGCTCGGTAGTAAGAGCAGCTCGCCGGGCTTGGCCTTGAAGCCCACCTGGCTCACCCAGCTCTTGGTGAAGGCGCGCTGCGCCTTGAGCCAGCGGCTGAGCTCCGCGCGCCGGAGGCCAAGGATGGGGCGCGACGACTTGCCCTGCCGCGCGACGAACAGTGATTCCACCGAGCTCATGGCGGGAGCCTAGAGCGCTGCGGTGTTTGTCGCTAGGACGACCCACGGTTTACCGTTGGTCGTCCTCAATCCGACAGCTAGAGCGGCACGAAGAGAAGCAGCACCGAGCAGAGGACCGGGGAAACCGCGCCCTCGCCCCGCATGGGGGCGGTTTCTCTGGTCCGTCCGGCGGCGAACTGATCGCTGCTCTAGGGCGCTTCTTGGTTTGGGCTGGGTTCGAGGCTGGAGCTGCGCTGGAGTCGCCTCCTGGAGGGCCCAGAGGCGTGTCCCTCGCGGCGGGCGCGGCGCGGTGCCGTCCAACCCCCCCCTTCCGATCCGGCCGTGGCAGCGGTGATGCGGCGCTCCTATGGATCGTCAGTCTGCCTTCTTGGGTGGCCCCATCGGCCCGTTGGCGGTGCCGCCGCCCTTCAGCTTCATCCCGCCGTAGGGCTTGATGCTGGGGACCTTGGCCCACTCCGCGTCGAACAGCTGCTTCATCTCATCGAGCTTCTCGGTCTCCACCTTGGCGAGGTCCTTCGTCTCACCCGGATCTTCCTTCAGGTTGAACAGCATGTACTTCCAGCCGGGGCCGTAGACGATGAGCTTGTAGTCGCCGTTGATGATCGCGCGCCGGGGCGGGTTGTGGCTGTCCTCCGCCAGCTCGAACAGCAGCGTCTCGCGCTTGCTCGGCTCCGCGCCGTAGACCTCCGGCACCAGGCTCTGCCCCATGAAGCCCTCGAGCGGCGGCACGCCCATCAGGTCCACGATGGTGGGCGCGATGTCGAGGTGATTGCGCCGCTCGCTGATGCGGCGCGGCTCGGCGCCGGGGGCCTTGATGATGAGCGGCACCTTCAGGAGCACGTCCCACACCTCGAAGGCGTGCTTCCACATCTTGTGCTCACCGAAGGCCTCGCCGTGATCGGCCGTGACGATGATGGCGGTGTTGTCCCACCAGGGCTGCGTTTTTCCCCACTTGAACAGCTCACCCAGCCAGTAGTCAGTATACCATACCTCTGAGTCGTAGCGGTCACGGTTGCTGTTGCCGAAGTCCGGGGACTCCTTGTGCTTGATGTACTGATCGTGGGGATCCATGTAGTGACTCCACAGGAACCACTGGCCCTTGGTGTTCTCCGGGTTGCTCAGCGCCTCGATGATCTTCTTGGTGCTCTTCTCGCTCGTCACGTGGTTGTCCGTCTGAGCGTCGAAGGTGATGCCCGGCACCAGCTCCCACACGTCGAAGCCTTGGTCGATGCCTTTCCCACGACCAAAATACATATGCGCCTGCACGCCCATGGTGCGGATGCCTTGCTTCTGCATCGACTCCTGGATGAAGTCGTTGCTCTCGCGGTAACCTGTGAAGAACCACCCGTCGCGGTACAGGGTGGAGGCGAGCTTGCCGCTCAGCATGCAGGTGACGCTCTGCGCGGTGTAGCTCGTGACCGAGCGGTAGTCGTCGTAGACCACCGCCTCCTTGGTGAGCGCGGTGAGGTTCGGCGCGATGTCGCGCTCATAACCAGCCCAGGGCATGTCGGCGCGCAGCGAGTCCACGGTGAGCAGCAGCACGTTGACCGGCTTCTCGGGTCGCGTCGGCTTGGGCTTCGGGGGTGGCTCCGCCGGCGCGCTCGGTGCGGCGCTCACCTGAGCTTCGGCGCTCGTCGTCGGCTTCGCGCTGGAGCCAGTGCTCGCGCCTGGATCGGTGGTCCCTTGTTGACTGCAACCGAGCGAGAACAGCCCGATCAGCACGCTACATGAGGCGATACGCATTCTCCTGGGCGCCTAGCGCGCGGCGCATGGGGAGGCCAAGAAAAGCGCCCGGGGGAGGCGCCTTCTTCGCTCATGCCGCACGTCGCGTCTGAGCTCGTGGATACGATGTGGGAATGCGGGGCGCTGGTGGATGGTTCCAGCTCTTCACGCGGCTGCACCCGGGGCAGCTCTGGGCGCGAACGTCATGAGCGCGGGGACGAGCAGGCGTGGAGCGCAGAGCGAAGGAGCGCGAGGTGAGGGTCGCTAGGTGAGGGTCGCGCGTACGACGTGATGCTCGATGCGCGGCTCAGGGCGCGGCGGCGAGCGGCTCACGATCCGAGCGTGCGTGAGGCCAAGTGAGGCCCGCGCCGAGCTTCGCCTGAGCGCGCTCACCGGCGTCGTGGAAGCGCGCCGCGAGCGCTCGCAGTAGCGCGCGCTGAGTGGTCTCACGCAGTCGCCGTTCGCGTGGCGCATCGCGGGTGTCGCTGCGCACCTCGATGCGGAGCTGACACAGGGCGTCCGTTTCGCCAAGGTCATGGATCGCGAGCCAGCCCATCATCCAACCCGGGCTCCACTCGGGGAAGCGCTTCTTCGGATCGTGGAAGAGCTTGGGCGCGGCCAGGTGGGTGACGTGGAACACCGCCGCGTAGCGCCGCTCGGCCAGCTCCGAGAGCTTGCTCAGCGCCTCCTCCGCTGCCTTCGTGCTCATGAGCTCGCGGCGCGCCTTGGCGGCGGTGCCGGGGCGGTACAGCGGCTCCAGCGCCTGCAAGTCCGATGAAGTCAGCTCATTGGTCAAATCAAGACTGAAAAGCTGACGACCATCGGGCCGCGCGTCCGTCACGTCGAGGACCAGCGTGTCCTTCGCGAGATCACCGCTCGCGAGGTCCGTGCAGCTGCGGTCCTTCGGGTTCTGCGGCAGCTCCCAGTCGCCGCGCAGGCGCTGCTCCACCCGGTGCCGCTCGAAGGCCACGCGCTCCGTGAGCACGCTTAGCTGACTATCCGGCACGTCGCTGCGCGCGAGGGATGCCGCGGGTGGCTTGGCCGTGGGTGACTCGCAGGCGCCGAGCGCGCACGCGAGCGCGGCGACGATCATCGGGGAGAGGGCTCGCTCAGCGTGGCGCACAGGGAGGGCCTAGCGGGCGGTCGCGCCGTGGGGCAACAAACCGGCCTGAGGCTGGGGTGCGCCTCAGTGCCGCGTGCTATGGCGGCCGGGTGTTGGCCTTGCAAGCGCTCACCCCAGAGGAGCTCAGCCAAGCGCTGCCGGAGCTGCGGCTCGCGGAGGCGCGGCGCATCGTCTCGTCGCTCCATCGCAGCGGGAGGCTCGAGGCGGCGATCCCTCAGGTGCGGCGGAGCGCGCTCTCGGCGGTGCGCGCGGCGACCCACGTCCCCGGGCTCGAGCGGGTGTCGCTGAGCGAGAGCGCGCTCGATCCGTTCGTGAAGCTGGTGCTGCGCGTGCCGGGGGGCGACCTGATCGAGACCGTCAGGATCCCGCTCGAACGCCCCGGGCGCTTCTCCATCTGCGTGAGCGCGCAGGTGGGCTGCGCGCTCGCGTGCGCCTTCTGCGCCACGGGGAAGCTCGGCCTCAGGCGTAACCTCGCGGTGTGGGAGATCGTGGAGCAGGTGCGCGAAGCCGCGAGCACGCTCGGCGCGGGTCAGCGCGTGCATGGCGTGGTGTTTCAAGGGATGGGGGAGCCGCTCGCCAACCTCGATCAGGTGCTCGGCGCCATCCGCGTGCTGAACGAGCCGAGCGGCCTCGCCATCGACGCGCGCAACATCACCGTGTGCACCGCCGGGCTCCCTTCGGGGATCCGGCGGCTCGCGCGTGAGGCGCCGAAGGTGCGCCTGGGGCTCTCGCTCGGCAGCGCGCTGCCCGAGGTGCGGGGTCGCCTGATGCCGATCACGAACGCGCACTCGTTCGACGCGGTGATGGAGGCCGCGGTGGAGCACGCTCGGCTCACGCGGCGCGCGCCGATGTGGGCGCTGACGCTGCTCGCGGGGGTGAACGACGACGAGGAGACCGCGCGTCGCCTGGCGGATCGCATCGCGTGGTTCACGGAGCAAGCCGGGGTGCGCCCGCGCCTCAGCTTGATCCCTTACAACGCGACCTCACTCGGCGAGGGCGATCCGTTCTCGCGGAGCCCCCAGGCGGTGGAGGAGCGCTTCCGTGAAGTGCTCAGGGATCGGGGGGTTGGGAGCCACCGTCGCTACAGCGGGGGCGGCGACGTCGGGGCAGCGTGCGGTCAGCTCGCTGCGCGCGCCCAGGGCGTGAGCGGCCCAGGGCGTGAGCGGCAAGGACCGATCGATAGGGGCGCGATCGGTAAGGCCGCGATAGGCGCTTAAAGCGTGCCCCCGCCTCGAAGGTGCTTGGCGCGCGCCGGGCGTCGCGCCTATCTTAGGCGATCATGGCGGATCTGCGAGAGCTCCTCCGGTACTTGGAGCGTGACGACATCAGCGCGCTCATCTTACAGACCGACGCGGCCACCTCCGTGGAGTACCAAGGTCAGCGCCGCTGGTTGGGGCGTGAGCCGCTCAGCGCGGCCGACCTCGCGGCGCTGGTGCGCGGCACTGGGCTCACCGCCTTGATCCCGCCGCGCGATAGCGATGGCGCGCTGACGCCGGTCGAGCTGTTCGGGGCGCGCTACGCCGCGCGCGTCGCCCGACGCGGCGATCTGCTGCGCTTCCACATCACGCTGGGTGCCGCGGCGCCGGCTTCGGGTGTGTCCGCCGCTTCACTGCTCGAGGAGACGGTGCGCGTGCCGGTGGTCGCGCCGGCGCCTTCGAGCCCGCTCAGCTCACCTCACAGCGCGCTCAGCTCGCCCCACGGCGCAGCCCTCGAGCTCGATGATCCAGCGAGCGCCCTCGAGGACGATGACGAGCTGAGCTTGGACCTCGCGGAGGCGCCCCCGGTCGCTAGCAGCTCACTCTGGCTCGAGCGCCCTTCGGGGCTCGAGCAGGCGCTCGCCTTCGCGCGGGAGCACGGCGCGAGCGATCTCCACATCACCTCCGATCGCCCGATCCAGATCCGCCGCGTGGGTCAGCTGATCCCGGTGAGCGATCCGATCCCACACGGCGACGTGGAGCGCTGGTTGCTCCCCAGCGCGGGAGCCCACCAAGCGGCGCTCAGCGAGCTGGGGTACGCGGATTTCTCGCTGGAGCTCGAGCGGGGCGGCCGGGTGCGCGCCAACCTGTGCCGTCACCGCGCGGGGCTCAAGGGCTGCTACCGGCTGGTGATGAACGAGCCGCCCAGCATCGAGCAGCTAGGCTTACCACCGGAGGTGATGCGCATCACCGGGCAGCACCAAGGCTTGGTGGTGGTGGCGGGGCCGAACGGCCAGGGCAAGAGCACCACGATGGCGGCGCTGGTGGACTGGTTCAACGAGAACAAGAGCGTCCACATCATCACGGTGGAAGATCCGATCGAGATCCGTCACCCCGTGAAGCGCGCGCTGGTGAGCCAACGTGAGGTAGGGTCGCACACCGCGAGCTTCTACACCGCGCTGAAGGGGAGCCTGCGTGAGGACCCCGACGTGATCGCGATCGGTGAGCTGCGTGACCGTGAGACGGTGGAGATGGCGCTCTCCGCCGCGGAGACGGGGCACCTGGTGCTGGCCACCATGAGCACCCCGTCAGGTGCCAAGACCATCGATCGCCTGATCGAGCTGTTCCCGCCGGACGATCAGGCGCAGGTGCGTGCCACCATGGCCGGCGCCCTCAAGTTCGTGTTGAGCCAGCGCCTGGTGCCCACCTTGGATGGTGAAGGGATGGTGGCCGCGGTGGAGCTCATCACCGGTAACGTGCCGCTGTGGAAGCTGATCCGCGACAACAAGCTGTTTCAGCTACCCAGCTTGCTCCAGCGCGGCCGCTCGTACGGGATGCTGCGCATCGAGGACTCTCTGTCGGACTTGGTGCGCGCCGGGAAAATCAGCGCGGACGTGGCGCGCGCCTTCGCGGATGATCCGCGGGCGGTGGATGGGGCGGCGCGGTCTGCCGCGGCCGCGCCCGAGCCCGACGCGCCTCGAGCGGACGCCGGACGGCGTGGGCTCAAGGGCCTGTTTGGGCGCAAGGAGGGCTGATGGCCAAGATCGATCGCTTGTTCGATGTGCTGCTCCAGCGCGGCGGCTCCGACCTGCACCTCGCGGTGGGTTACCCGCCCACGCTGCGCGTGAAGGGAGAGCTCGTGAGGGTCTCGCAGACGCCGCTCACGCACCGTGAGCTGGACGAGCTGCTCGGCGAGATCTGCGACGCGGAGCGCTACACCGGGTTCAAGGAGGCGAAGGATCTCGATTTCGCCTACGCCTACGAGGACAAGGCGCGCTTTCGCGCGAACTACTTTTGGAAGTGGTCAGGCCCGGCGGCGGTGTTCCGCACCATCCCCAGCAAGATCTTGACGGCTGAGCAGCTCGACTTACCAGCTGCGGTGGTGGGGCTCGCGCGGCGCCGCTCGGGGCTGGTGCTGGTGACGGGGCCGACGGGCAGCGGCAAGAGCACCACGCTGGCGGCGATGGTCCACGAGATCAACGCCTCGCGCGCCGGGCACATCCTGACGATCGAGGACCCCGTCGAGTTCGTGCACCAGCCGATCAGCTGTCAGATCACGCACCGCGAGGTGGGCCTCGACACGCCGAGCTTCGCTGACGCCATCCGCAGCGCCGGGCGCGAGAACGCCGACGTGATTCTGGTGGGGGAGCTCCGCGGGCAAGAGACGATGCGCCTCGCGCTGCAGCTCGCGAGCTTCGGCTGCCTGGTGTTCGCCACGGTGCACACCAACTCGGCGCCGGCCACCATCGATCGCTTCATCAACGCCTTCCCCCACGCTCAGCAGTCGCAGATCCGGGGGATGTTGGCGGATGCCTTGGCGGGCATCGTGGCGCAGCAGCTGCTCAAGCGGGCTGACGGCACCGGGCGCGTCGCGGCGCACGAGATCTTGATCGCGAACGCGGGCGTGGCCTCCACCATCCGTGAGGCGAAGACCAACATGATCGTGAACCTGATCCAGTCGGGCGCCCAAGTGGGGATGCAGACGATGGACGCCGCGCTCGAGCGCCTGCTGAAGTCAGGCATGGTGACCGCGCGCGACGCCGTGGAGAAGGCGAACGACAAGGAGTATTTCTCGCGCCTACCGGAGGTGGCCGCCGCGCTGGGTGAAGAGGCGGCGGTGTGAGGCCGTCAGCCCTCCAGGCGCTGCGCCGCGTGGTACTCGAGGGTTAGGTTGGGGGCCTCGTTCGTCAGCATCGCGGCTGTGAGCTCGCGCTGGCTCAGCTTGCCCTGCGCCTCCACGAGCAGCGCGCGCCGGATCTTGCGGGGCGCGCTCGGCGCGCGTTGAGTCACCAGGGCCACCAAGGCGGCGCTGAGCGGCGCGAGGCTCGGGTTGTGAGCGGCGCTCTCCGCGTAAGGCGCGGCGACGATGGCGCCGTCTTCAGCCTCCAATGCGACGGCTGCCAGCGCGCCAGAGTACGGCGCGTGGGAGCGCTCCGCCGCGGCGATGCCTGCCGCGAGCAGCGGCTCGGCGCCGGGCGGCGACACGAGCGGCGTTCGGGGCGATGACAACAGCGCGGCGCTGACGCCCAAGGCGCGCGGACCAAACGGGTGCGGCAGCAGCTCCTCGAGGCGGCTCCGGAGCGGGGGCTCCGCCGTCGCCTCACGCGGGGCGATGAACAAGGACGGTGAGCTGCCTAGCTCCTGGAGGAACTGACGGCAGTAGCCGCAAGGCATGGCGGAGACCGCCAGGAGCTCGATCTCGGTTTGGTTGTTCACCCAGGCGCTCACCACGGCGGCTTGCTCTGCGTGGACACTGAAGCTGAGCGGTCCACGCGGCGGCTCCCAATTCGCGCCGAGGTGGAGGTCATGGCTAGACCCTCCTTGACGACATGCCGCGATCGCCCCCACCCGGAAGCCCGAGGTGGGCGCCTCCGCGTAGGCCATGGCCACCGGCAACAGTCGCGTGAGCAGCTGCTCGGTGTCGAGCGCCTCATGGCTCAGGAGCCAGCGCGTGAGCTGGGCCGGGACCACCGCGCGCTCCTCCAGCGCAGCCTCCAGCGCACGGCGCGCTTCGAAGCTGAAGGGGCTGAGCGCGCTCGCGAGGCGTGATGGATCAGGCACCGCGCCAGCATACCTCACGAGCTCAGCCGCACCTGGCGCGCTGCGGACGAGGGGTATCCATGGCAGACGCCGCACGCCTGGCGCGCGGCAGCGATGAACAAAAACGCGCGCGGCGACCAAGAGGCCGCCGCAGGGTGCTGCTCAGCACCTTGTGTTACCAGGAGGGCGGGGGCTCTGCGAAGCCACCGGGGAACGGATCCGCGTCGTGGCGGCGGCGCGTCTCCCCTGGGCCCCAGCCCCAGCGGTCGCCTTGCTCGTGGAAGAAGGCGACGCCAATCACCCCGACGTTGCGCGAGCTGCCCTTACGCGCGGCGTAGGAGCCATCCACGCTGCCGAATCGGAACGAGGCCACCGTGTCCGTCGAGCGCCGGAACCCATCGATTTCCACCGTGGAATAAGGCATCACGATGTAGCCGCGCTTGGTGAAGGCGCCCTCGCGGCCATCGATCACATCCAGCCCGTCCACCGTGGCCACCGCCTCGACGCGCGCCGGGGTGTGGTTTTGGATCTGGATGACGTAGCGCTGGCCATGCTGCCCCACCACGTAGTTGCGCCCGCCGCTCTGCACGCCCGGCAGGGGCCGCCGCGCGTCGTCGAGGAGCCGCACCGTCAGCGCCCCGCCCGACACCGAGATCACGCCTTGGTCGTGGGTCACGAAGCCACCGCGGGTCATCTCCTGGACGCCCTGACGGTCATTGTAGAAGAACGACGCCACGGCGCTGGGGCTGACTGAATCCGCACGGAAAAATGGCGTGGTGGAGATGCGACTGACGCGGGTCTCGCCCCAGGTGGTGCCGAGCCCAGGGCGGCGCGGGCTGGGCTGGGCGACGTCCGCGTGGCGGTCGGCGGCCGCGCCGCTCGCGGCGGGGGCGCTCTCGTCGTACGGCTCGCCGGCGGACTCGGACTCGGCGTGCGGGGCGTAGCCAGCTTGGGGCTGCGCGGGGGGCGGCGCTTCGGCTGCCTCACTCCGGGTTGGCGCGCCGCTGGGGGGCGGCGCGGAGCCAGCGCAGGCGAAGGTGAATAGGGCGGGGACCAGGAGGAGCAGCTGAGGTCGCATGGGGCCGAGAACGGGGGGCTAGGGGGCGGCTTACACAGGGTGCGTTGGGATTTTGCTCCTGTCAGCGACGTGGATTAGCGAGGGCTTGGCGCCGTTCCCGTCAGCGACGGCTCACTGGTTGGCCGGGGAAGGGATTGGGGTTGGGCTCGTCGCTGGGTGGCTCGGCGAACCCCGGCGCCCATGTCGGCGCCGGTCGGATCCCCCGCGCGCGGAGCCCCTCCTGATCGTCGTAGCGGAGGCTCAGCACCTCCGCCGGGGCGCGCGCGGCGCGCTCGAAGCGAGTTCGGCTGGTGGGTGACCACTGCTGCTCCCCCCAACCGGTGCCCAGGTTGCCCTCCTTGGCGCGCGGCTGGGCAGGCGCTGCGGCGGAGCCTGGAGCGCGCTGGAGGTCGTCGCGTTGCCCAAGGGGCGCGTGGCGGCTGAAGCGAGGCAAACGCTCCTCGAACACCGCGAGCCCGATCACACCCACGTGCTGGGGGGTGCCGCGAAGCGCCGAGTAAGAGCGCTCCGGCGTGGAGAAGCGGAAGGCGCGCGTGGTGTCCTGGCTGTCGCGGAAGCCATCGATCACGATCGAGTCGTACGCCGCGATGATGTAGCCGCGCTGCTCGAAGTCGCCTGGTTGCCCCGTGATCACGCTGCGCCCATCCACCGTCGGCAGCACCTCCACGCGGCGCCCGCTGCGGTTGAACACGCGCAGCGCGTAGCGATCCCCCGCGCGCCCCAGGACGACCTGCTCGCCTCGATGTGGGTAAACCGGGAGCGCGCGGCCGCTGGTGTCTTCCACCCGGAGCTCGATGGAGCTGCCGCGCACCGACTCCAGCGGGGCCACGGAGGTGGTGGTGTCGCTGAGCGGCGCGCTGAGCGGTTGCCCCACCGTGCCATCCGGGGTGCACATGCGGGTCAAGGTGACGCCGAGGACGGCGCCCCCCAGCGCCCAACCAGCTGCCTTCAGTTTCCAAGAGGAGGATTCAGCCATGAGGGGCGGTGAGACGCGCGGCGGTGTGGAAGGGTTTGTGCGCGGTGGAAAAAGGCGGCTTCGTCGCGCCCACCGCAAAAACGTAGCGCGCCGCAGATCGCGGCGCGCTGGGTGCCGTCAAGGCAACCGTTTCGAAGCAATGACTACCCGTCCAACCCCCCGTCCTCAGGGCGCCGACGCGAAGGTGGCGCTCCGCACTTGATGCAGGCGGAAGCGGCTGTCGTTGTCGAGCGCTGGATCCACGGAGCCGCTGTTCGTGCGGGTGAGGGTGACGGTGAGATCGCAGGTCTCCTTGTCCTCTTCATTCACGCCCGTGGAGCGCAGCTTGTCCGCGCCGATGGTGTACTCGGTGCTGCCCGACGCGGGCTTGAAGCTCTCGTCGAAGATGCAGGCACCCTCCACCTCGAGCTCCAGCGAGCCCGATTCGCCGTTGTCCCACTTGATGGTGATGGCGTCCGTCTTGCGCGAGGGGGTGCCGGTGGGCAGCTCAGTGAACTGGAACGGCGCCGGCAGCAGGCCGCTGTTGCCCAGCGCGTCGGTGTCATTCGGGCGGTTCAGCGCGATCGAGAACTCCTCGCCTGCGGCGGCGGTCGCGAAGTTCGCCTCGTAGCGGCCACCAGCCTCGGCGGTGGTGAGCGTCTTAGTCTCGCCGCCGGCCGTGGCGGTGAGGTTGTCGCCATTCTCCAAGATGACGTAGGTGTTGCTCTGGTCACCACCCACCACCAGCGTGGCGCGCGCGGTGGAGGAGGTGTCGTTCTTCGCGGTCACCTCGAACAGGCCCACGATGCCGCCGGTCTTGATGTTGTCCGATGAGACCGTCTCTTCGGCGCAGCCAGCCATGGTCAGGGTGCTGAGGAGCGCGAGGGGAAGCAAGCGAGATAAGTTGGACATCAGTTCAGTTCTCCTTCGGTGCCGCAGGCTCGTGGGAGGCCCGCGGGGGGATTCGGTGACGCCCTGTTACGGTGCGCCTTGGGTTCTGAGGCCTCTCTATCAAGGTTCGTGCCGCTTAGGGGAGGGCGAGCAATGCACAGCGAGCTGCTTCAGCGCGCCAAGTGCGGCATCAGCCTCCGGGGAGACCAGCACCGCGCAGCGAACTCAGTGTGGCGCCGGCAGCCCTCGTGGATCGAGCTGCTCTGCGACATGAAGCGGTCCAACTCACTCCTTTGCTGGGAGGGTTTTTGGGGGTTTGGCAGGTCGCTACACGGCCGCGCCCCGCTCCCCCCCAGGTGCCCACGCCCACCCCTCCCCACCACTGCAGCCCCCACACCTAGACGGCGCCCACGTCGCGGTGTGGCGCTGAGTCACACCGCTGCAGGACACACCCCACGGTGACATGGAGCGTAACCGAGCCCCCCGCCCTGTAACCACGCGGCCCCAGGCTTCGCCCCGAGGCCGCGCGGGTTCCGCCGAGGCTGCCTGATCGGCGCCCAGTAGCTGAGGTTGGCTCACCTTCGTGAAATCGCCTTGGAGCCGCTCGGTGGCTCCTGTAATCCTGAGGGGCCCCCTTGGGCTTGGAGGATCTCTTATGCGCTTCGCGTCCCGTACCCACTTCGCTCGCCCCATCTCGCTCGCTTCCCTGGCCTTGCTCGCCAGCGCTTTCAGCTCAGGGTGCTCGGCGGATGGCGGCGGTTCGAGTGTCAGCGGCGGCAACGGTGGGAGTGGCAACTCAGGCGGCTCGGGGGGGACGAGCGGCGCCGGTGCGTTCGGTGGTACGGGTGGCTTGCTAGTCGACGCGGGTGGCTCCGGCGGTGGCACGCAGCAGCCAGGGGTGCCGGAGACCTGTGAAGAGGCCATCCGGCAGAAGAGCTACATCGGTTGTGAGTATTGGCCCACGGTGACCTCGAATGGCAAATTGAACGCCATCTTCGAGTTCGCCGTCGTCGCCGCCAACCCCACCAAGTCCACGGCCGACGTCATTGTCCGTCGCGGCGGCAACCAGGTCGCGCAGCAATCGATCCCGCCGGGCGGGATCGTCACCATCAAGCTGCCGTGGGTGTCCGCGCTGCGACAAGATCAAGGCCGCTCGTCGGTGCAAGTGGCGCAGGGCGCCTACCACGTGGAGAGCTCGGTGCCGATCACGCTGTACCAGTTCAATCCCTTGGAGTTCCGCATGGGCGCCACCAACTCGTCTTCGAATGATGCGTCCTTGCTCCTGCCCACCACCGCGCTGGGCACGGACTATTACGCGATGACTTACCCCACCCTCCACCTTGCCTTCCGTCATTGGTCAGGCAACCCGACCACATGGTTAGACGATCCGGGTTTCATCGCTATAACGGCGACGGAGGATGGTACTGAGGTGACCGTTACCAGCACCGCCCACACGCGTAGTGGTAGCGGTGTTGGCGCATTGAGCCCGGGCCAAACCGGCACCTACCAGCTGAACCGCGGGGATGTACTACAGCTAGTGAGCGGTCTCATGCCAGCCCAAGAGACTCCCCTGCCCGGTAGGCCGTGTGGCACCCAACTCGTCGACATCGATGGAACGACGGCAGTCATGTGCCCCTCTCCCCCAGAGTACGACCTCACCGGCAGCCGCATCCAGGCGAACAAGCGCATTAGTGTTATCGCTGGCCACGACTGCACCTTCATCCCCTACAGCCGCTGGGCCTGCGATCACATCGAGGAGAGCATGTTCCCCACGGAAACGCTGGGGCAAGACTTGATCGTGACAGCGCCTCAGTCGGTGCGCCACATCACCACCGAGCCAGGGCGCCCGGACAACATGTTCGTGCGCGTGATGTCAGCGGCGGACGGCAACACCATCGACTTCGACCCGCCGGTGAACCCGAGCGTCACCCTGAACGCGGGCCAGTGGATTGAGATCGGCCCCGTCACGCAGGATTTCCGGGTTCGCTCGGGCGACCGCGTGATGGTGGCGCAATTCATGGTGGGGGAGGACTTCCAGGGGAGCAGCGCGGGTGCTGGCGATCCGGCGCTGTCCGTGGCCATCCCCGTCGAGCAGTACCGGGTGGAGTACACCTTCCTGGCGCCCGCCACCTTCACCTACAACTACGTGAACGTGATCGCCAAGCCAGGCGCGCAGATCACCCTCAACGGCAGCCTCATTGATTCGTCGCGATTCAGCCCCGTGGGTAGCACTGGGTACAGCGTGGCGCGTCTGCAGGTCCCGGGTGGCGCGCACGCCATGAAGGGGGACGACAACTTCGGCATCGTGGTGTACGGCTACGCCCCTTACACCAGCTACATGTACCCAGGTGGCCTCAACCTGGAGAAGGTGGAGATCATCCCGCGTTGAGTTGAGGTCGTGCTACGTGATAAGAGGGCACCCTGGTGGGTGCCCTCTTGCATGGGTGCTCAGTCGCCCTGGATCACCAGGTTCTCATCGCATACCCCGACGCGGAACATGGACTCCAACACCTTCGCGTAGAGGTCCGCTTCTGCCTCACTCCCGGGATTAGCGCCTTCTAAGCATACCTTCATGGCGTTCATGATGTCATGGGGCGTTCCCCAGCGCGCGATCACGTTGCCGTGCTGGGGACGATTCTGAACGAGGTGATCCCCATTGTTGCAGAGGAACTTCAACACGGAGGCATGGCAGGCGTTCGTCACGTTCGCGTCGATCCAGCCAGGGCTACAGACATTGGCTGGCACACCCCAGGAGGTACAGGTGGGCCCGGGGAGGCCCATACCGGGAACGCAAGCAGGCCCATAGATGCACGCGTCGAACCCCCCCATTGCTGGTTCACCTGGTGGCGGCTCGGGCATGCTTCCAGGCACCGGCCCTGTATCCGCGAGGCAAGCACCCACGCTGTCTAACCCTGCATCGGGGAAGGAGGCGAAGTGGGGTACTGAGCCCTCGTTCGACAGGTCGGGACGGGGCAAATGCGAGTAAGTGGAGCGGAAATTGATGCTAGGGTCGAAGTACTCGATGCCGTAGTCGGAGAACGAACCAACTCGCAGCCGTGACTTCTCGGGGCCAATCCCAGAATTGAACGGTAGGCTCACGTTTGGGCTTTGGTAGATGGTCCAGTTGTTGGTGTAGCTCACGGTGAAGGGGCCAACGACTAGATTCAAGTGTATTACGGCAGCGATAGTCAACGGGTTCCAATTGAAGCTGACGCGGTGCTCAGGGATCGCGATGAAGTTCGCCTGATTGACGAAGGGCTCATACAGTACGGGTGGATTCGTATAGCCCACGCTGGGCAGCAGCTTCGCCCCGTGAACCACGCTCACCTGATCACGGAAGGTGGTCAGGCGTTGAGTTTCGATCCCGAGCCACGACGAGCCACTCACCCCGATTTGCAGGCTCACCGGGCCGCTGCTTTGGTTGAATCCCCCCGTAACGCTCAGCCCAGCAGACTGAGCAACTCGGTCGGCAACCGTGAGCGAGCGGTCATCCTGGGCGTAAACGCGATGCCTGGTACCCTCGCTCCCGCTCGGAGATCCGGTCGGTTGATACCAGAACCTATAGTCGTTGTTCTCTCGGACCGCTGTCCCCTGCGGAAACCAATTTGGTGGGTTAGGGAAATATGGATCTATCGGAGAGTCCGATCCCACGCTCCAAGGGCGGTAGTTGCCACCTGTTTCCTTGTCCATCTGGTAGGTGCGCTGCGCAGGAGCATACCAGGCTGCTCCCCCCGAGAGCGTGGTGCTGAACGGATTCGCCTGCCCGTTCACAGGGAGTAGCACGCCATACTGTGCGTCTAGGTTCATCACCGCCGAGAGTGTGATGAACCCCGCGAAAGTTGCGATTGGGTAGCTCGCATTCAGACTCCCTTGGGTACGTTGACCCCTGAAGGCGTCCGCGTGCTGGGTATTCACCCACACCCGATTGCCTGCCTCCTGAGAGACCAGGATGGAGTCGCCGCTGGCCCAGGCCACGGTGCGCTTCATCCCTCCAAGCGTCGGGATCCCAAGGCCATGTATCGGCGCGAGCTCCGAGGTCAGCGAGATGGGGATGACGAAGGCGTTCGCGATGGGAGATGAGGTGTTCTTATGGACTTTCCCGATTGAGATTGACGACGCTGAGTAGCCCACGTCCCAGAACTCCAGGTCCAGCGCGGAGGTCGTACCGAAGGTGCGTCCCCGGTTGGGGTGTAGGAAGAGGAGGTCTTGTTGACGCGCGGCCTCGCGCATGGAGCAGTAGCTGCGGGCGCCGCGGTACCGTAGCTCCTCGAGGGCGTAGGGTTGCGGGTGATAGCTCGTCAGGCCGTTGATGGCTAACGCGCGAGTCTCGATGGGCTTGTACGCGCGCAGCCACTTGGTGGTGGTGACGGGGGGGATATAGACGCTGCTTGGGTTCGCACCCAATTGCACGAGCTTGGTCTTGTAGTCGTTCAGCAGCGTGGTGAGCGACGTTGAGTCATCCAGGATCTGATCGGTCAGCCCCTCCAAGTCGCTCATCTTCTGGCTCAGGCTGTTCGGCCCATGGTTCCAGAGCGTGCTCACGTAGGCTGGGTAGTTGGTTTGGGTCGCGACGTGCCCGTTGCCTCCAGTCCCCCACTGCGGCCCCAGGCTGGCTTGGCAGCTGGGGCACTGGGTGGGGCCAAAGGGTGGCGTTGGGGCGACCGCGATGTTCGTGCCCGGGCGGCCAGCAGGGAATGGGTTGCCCGAGTGGGGCGCTGACGCAGGCCCCGACAACCAGAAATCGTAGGCGAAGGCCTCGGAGATCGTGCGGGTGTCCACGAGCTCGTTGTCCCCAGCGCTGCAACCCAGGGCGATCAGCCCAGCCCAATACCAGTTCCGGTTCCGCATGGGTCCTGGTGTACCAGTTCGTGACGATGGAGTCACGCGAGACGGCGCTTTTCATATTTTGTCGCGTCTTTTCCTATGTTAGAGTGGTCCGCAGCGCGTTCATCGCGCGCTCTACTCCGGGTCCGGGTGCTCAGGACCCGAGCTGGAAACGCGCTCCCTGTGGGTCAGCCCGCTTCTGACCCGGCCCCCGCCCGTGGTACACGCGGCGTCCCATGCGCTACTCCCGAGCACTCCTCCCCACGGTCAAAGAGGCGCCGGCGGACGCCACCACTGCGAGCCACGTGCTGCTCCTGCGCGCTGGCTACGTGCGCCGGATTGGTGCCGGGATTTACTCGTTCCTGCCGCTCGGCGTGCGGGTGCTGCGCAAGGTGGAGCGCGTGGTGCGCGAGGAGATGGACCGCGCGGGCGCCGAGGAGGTGCTGCTGCCGGCGCTGCTCCCCGCGGAGTATTTTCAGGAGACGGACCGCTGGACGCAGTTCGGCGACACCTTGCTGCGCCTGAAGGATCGTAAGGGGGGCGACTATCACCTGGGGCCCACCCACGAGGAGATCATCACGGATCTCGCGCGGCGCGAGCTCCACAGCTACCGCGACCTCCCGAAGAACTTGTACCAGATCCAGACCAAGTTCCGTGACGAGCCGCGGCCCCGCGCGGGGCTCCTGCGCTGCCGCGAGTTCCTGATGAAGGACGCTTACTCCTTCGACGTGAGCGAGGAGGCCGCGCAAAAAAGCTACGAGGCGATGCGGCTCGCGTACCGGCGCATCTTCGATCGCCTGGGGTTCGACTACCGCATGGTGAGCGCGGACTCGGGCGCCATGGGTGGCTCCACCAGCGCCGAGTTCCAGGTGCTGGTGCAGAGCGGTGAGGACATCCTCGCGGCGTGCAGCGCTTGTGAGTACGCCGCCAACGTGGAGGTGGCGGAGACCACGGCGACGCCGGAGCGCGGCCCTGCGGAGCCACCCGCGGTGGAGCGCGTGGCGACGCCAACCCAGCGCACCATCGAGGAGGTCTCGAGCTTCCTGGGGAAGGCGCCGGAGGACTTCTTGAAGAGCCTGGTCTACGTGGCCGGCGATCAAACGGTGCTGGCCGTGGTGCGCGGCGATCACGAGGTGAACGAGATCAAGCTGGCGCGCGCGCTCGGCGTGGATGAAGTGCACCTCGCGGGGCCGGAGGAGGTGCGCCGGGTCACCGGCGCGGAGGTGGGCTTCGCCGGGCCCGTCGGGTTTCAGGGGCGCGTGGTGGTGGATCGCGACGCCGCGAGCGTGAAGGGCGGCGTCGCTGGCGCCAATGAGTCCGGCTTCCACCTGCTCCACGTGACGCACGGCCGCGACTACCAGGGCGACGTGATGATTATCCGTGCGGCAACGGACGGCGACGCTTGCCCCAGCTGCGCCGCGCCACTCAAGCTCTATCGCGGCGTGGAGGCGGGGCACATCTTCATCTTGGGGACGCACTACTCCGCGAAGATGGGCGCCACGTTCCTCGATGAGAAGCAGGAGAAGCGCCCGCTGGTGATGGGCTGCTACGGCATCGGCGTGTCGCGCCTGGTGGCGGCGGCCATCGAGCAGCACCACGACAAGGACGGCATCCGCTGGCCGATGAGCATGGCACCTTACCATGTGCACCTCACCCAGCTCGGCGCCGAGCCCGAGGTCGTGGAGGCCGTGGCGGAGCTCACGCAGGCGCTCGAGCGGGCGGGGGTGGAGGTGCTGGTGGACGATCGCAGCGAGCGCCCCGGCGCGAAGTTCAAGGACGCTGACCTGATCGGTGTCCCGCTGCGCGTCACCATCGGCGCGCGCTCGCTCCAGGCGGGCGGCGTGGAGATCAAGCGCCGTGACAACCCAGATCCGAAATCCGCAGAGCTCGTCCCGCTCGCGGAGGCGAGCGCCCGCCTGACCGCGCTGGTGCGAGAGCTGGGTGGGCTGTGAGCGGATCTGACGATCGCGGCCGGCCCTTCGTGGCGGGCCCCGAGAGCGGCCGTCGCGATACGCTCCCGGTAGGCACCGCAGGCATCGGCTCCACCCAGGCGGTGCACGCCGGGGTGCCCCCGCTGCGCCCCAACCACGCGCTGGCGCCGGCCATCGCGCAGACGGCGACCTACAAGTTTCGCGATACGGCGGAGCTCGTCCGTTACATGCAGGGTGGCGATCCGGATCCGCATCGTGAGGAGTATGGCCGCTACGGCAACCCCACGGTCCAGGAGCTGGAGCAGCGCATGGCGGCGCTCGAGGGCACGGAGGAGAGCCTCGCGTTCGCGAGCGGGATGTCCGCCATCACCACCCTGCTTCTCGGCCTGACGAAGGCGGGGGATCACGTGGTGCTGTTCGATGACTGCTACCGTCGCACTCGGCAGTTCGTGACCACGGTGCTCTCACGCTTTGGGGTGGAGCACACGTTAGTACCAGCGACTGACCTCAAGGCGCTCGACCAAGCCATCACGCCGAAGACGCGCGTGGTGCTGAGTGAGTCTCCCTCCAACCCTTACAACCACTGCCTCGACCTCGAGGAGCTGGCCGCCGTGTGTCGCCGTCATGGGCGCGTGCGCAGCGTGGTGGATGCCACCTTCGCCACGCCTTACAACTGCCGTCCGGCCGCCTTCGGGGTGGATTTGGTGGTGCACAGCGCGACCAAGTACCTGGGTGGCCACAACGACGTGATGGGCGGCGTGGTGTCAGGGCCTCGTCAGCTCATCTCACTTTTGCGGGAGACGCGCGGGGTGCTGGGTGGGGTGCTCGATCCACACGCCGCTTTCTTGCTGCTGCGAGGCTTGCGCACGCTGGGCGTGCGGATGGAGCGTCAGAACCGGAGCGCGCAGGCGGTGGCGATGGCGCTCCGGGCGCACTCCAAGATTGAGCGGGTGTTCTACGCGGGGCTCGTAGAGCACCCTTCTTACCCCGTCGCCAGTCGTCAGCTGCGAGGCGCGGGCGGTATCGTCAGCTTCATTGTCCAAGGCGGTGAGCAGGCGGCGAGCCGCCTCGTGGATCACTGCCAGCTGGCGACGCTGGCCTCTTCGCTCGGCGGCGTGGAGACGCTGATCGAGCAGCCGCGCTTCATGAGCTACTTCGAGCTGGATGAAGCGGGCCTGCGCCAGGTGGGCATCGACCCAGCGCTCGTGCGCCTCGCGGTGGGTATCGAGGACACGGATGACATCGTGAGCGACCTGCTCCACGCGCTGGATTACGTGTAGGCGCTAGTCGAGCTGCGCTGACTGTGTACCCAGTCAATGCCTAGATTGAGGGTTTGGGGGTTGGACGGCACCGCGCCGTGAGGTGCTCATCGGCGCGCGCCGCACAGTGACGGATGCTGCGGTGCCGTCTAACCCCCCGAAAAACTTGTAAGTCTCTGTAAGTCGCTAGTCGCTCGGTCAGCACGGCTAGTGCCAGCTCAGCGGGCCCACGGGGAGGCCTCGCGCGTCCACGCTGCTCGGTATCAGCGCGCGGCCATCGTCGGTCAGCGCGAGCACGTCGAGGCGGTGCTCGTCATCGCGGAGGTGATCCAAGGTGGCGAGCGCCACACCGCGTCGGAGGTCGATGAGGTACGGCGACACCCAGCTGAGGTGCCTTTGGTGCAGCTGCTCCGCGGCGCGGTCCACCGTCAGTGAGAGCCTCGTCCACTCGACGCGCGGCTTCGTCGGCGGCTCACCCACGCGCGCGGCCGGGCGCACCTCGGCGAGCCACAGCTCATCAGCGCGACGCACCAGCGCGCGCGCCTCGAAGGTGCTGAGCACCAAGTCGCCCACCGCGAGCGGGTGCAGCGCGCCGGTGTCCAGGTCGAGCAGCGTGGTCTCGTTACCGGGGTAAAAGGCGAGCAGGCGCTCGGGGCGCGCGGCGGCTTCGGAGTCCGTGTGGATGGGCGCCAGGGTGAAGCCGAGCGGCGTCCTGATGGGGGTGCTTGGGGTGGTGTTGATGAGCCAAACAGACTGTCTGGTGCCCTGTATTTTGCGCTCGTCCTCGCTGTGGTCGCAGGTGGTGACCAGGGCGCCTCGCTCTGGATCGGCGTGGATGAGCCTCGCGCGGCAGGCTGCGGGCGCGAGCTCACGGGGGGCGCGTCGTGCGCCGGCGGCCCAGGCTTGCAGCAACTCTCCCCCGGCCCCCCGAACGAGCAAGGAATCGCCGAACGGCGTGATCAACGCATCTTCACGCTGCGGCCGCGCGTCATGGCGCGCGGCCTTGTCGCCCGGAGGCTTGCCGTGATGCGCGCCGTGAGGCGAGTCATTTCCTGATGGAAATTGAAGCGGGATCACGCGGGTGAACACGGTGTCGCCGCGGTGCGGGTGGACGCTGTAGCTCATGACGGGTGCGCGACAGCGCCGGGAGCGGGGGCCCTCGGGGGTGAGGGGGAGCACGGGGGAGGGCCAGTCGAGGCGACCGTTGCCGTTCGTGTCGTCGATGAGCACTTGGAGGACGAGCCAGCGGGCGTCCGCGCTGAGCCTCAGGCGGTACACGCTGCCGCGGCCCGGGGCGAGGGTTTGCTCGCGGCCGGTCGGCAGATCGCGGAGCACGAGCGCTTCGGTGCCGCCCCGCGCGCCGGGTGGTTGCCTCAGGTAGGCCAGGGTGCTGCCTTTCGCGTCGAAGGAGAAGGCGCGGTGAGGGAGCTCGCGGCTCGTGTCTTCGCGGGCGTCGGCGCCGAGCGCGCTGAGATCGACGCGCGCGCCGGTGTGGTCGTCGAGCAGGTGGACGCGGCCGCCGGCGGTGAACAAGAGCCAGCGCCCGGTGGGGTCGGCGTCCAAGAGCTCTTGAATCGGTTCACCGAGGCCCGCGCCGCGCACCAAGTAGGTCGTCAGTGAATCGCCCTTTGGCTCACCGCGGGCGCCCAGCTCGAAGCCGACTTGACCATCGCCGTCGGTGTCCTCTCGACTCTGACACAGGGCGACCCAGCGACCGTTCGGGCTCGCCGCGCGGAGCAGCAGCGGCGCCGCGCCGCCCATGTTTCCTTGAGGTAATACAACTGGCGTTGGTGAGGGTCGGGTCGGGGGCTCTTCGTATTTGTCAGTTGAGCTGATGGTGCCGCTGGCGGCGGGAGGCGGTGCGCTCGCAGCCGGTGGGCTTCCGCAGGCGCCCTGAACGAGCGTGCAGACGGACGCGAGCAGCGCGGACCTAGCGCCAACTGGTAAGGCCAAGGCACATCGGTCTTGCCGTGCGGCGCTTCGCGCTGCTCTTGAGGCGTCCCTCGGCACGGTTCGCTGCTATCATCGGCGCCATGTGGTGTCGATCCTGGGCGCTTCCTGTCGTCTCGCTCGCGGCCTCGCTGCTCCTGGGTTGCGGCAGTAAGGACTCCGTGGCGCTGAGCGCGCACATCTCGCAAGCCGAGCTGGAGCTCGATCGGGTGACCCTCGGCGCGGTGCTCGCCGGCGGCTTCGAGGTCACGTTGGAGCTAGGTCCGGAGGCGAGCGAGGCCACGGAGGTGAGCCTCGAGGCCTTCGCCCTCGCGCCCGCGAACGGGGGTGGCGATCTGGCGGTGAGCTTCGCGCCCGAGGCGGCCGAGCGCTTCCCGCTGAAGCTCGGCGTGGGCGAGCTCAAGCGAGTGGAGTTCAGCTTGCCGCAGGACATCCTCTCCGCGGACGCTGAGGCCGAGCTGTGCCAAGGCCCCATCGAGATCCGCGGCGCGCTGCGCGACACCCTGAGCGGCGGTGGCCTCACCTCGCTGCGCAGCCGCTCGATGGAGGTCACCGGCTGCCGCTGAGGGCGTCTGGGTGCTTTGCTGGTGGCGCAGGTGGGCGCTGCCGGGGCTACGCTGTTTCGTCCGCTAGCGCGCCTTGCTCGAGGGGTTTTGGGGGTTTGGCACCGCGCCGCGGGTGCCGCCCAAGGCGCTGGTGCGCCGCACCGCGTCGTCACGCCCCGTCTTGGCCTCGCGCGCGTCTACTGATTCGCGCGCCGGGCCGCGCTATGTAGGCCCTGTGACTCAAGCTGTCCCCGTTCAGCCCGCCCCATCACCTGCCACGAGCGCTGCGAGCACCTCGAACGCTCCGAAGTCAGCGGAGCGCTACAAGCCGCGGCACCACGTGCGCATCGTCACCGCGGCGTCGCTGTTCGACGGTCACGACGCCTCGATCAACATCATGCGCCGCATCCTGCAGAGCAGCGGCGCCGAGGTGATCCACCTGGGGCACAACCGGAGCGTCGAGGAGATAGTCTCCTGCGCCATCCAGGAAGACGCTCAGGGGATCTGCCTGACGAGCTACCAGGGCGGTCACGTGGAGTACCTGAAGTACATGCGCGATCTTTTGAAGGAGCGCGGCGCGAACATCAAGATCTACGGCGGTGGCGGCGGCACCATTTTACCGCAGGAGATCGAGGAGCTGCACGCCTATGGCATCGACCGCATCTTCTCCCCGGATGACGGCCGGGCCCTGGGCCTGCAAGGGATGATCGACCTGGTGATGCAGGGCTGCGATTTCCAGGTGGGCCATCCTGAGGACGCGGCGAGCCTCTTGCCGCAGCTCTCCACAGAGCAGCCCGCGGTGCTCGCGCGCCTGATCTCGCTGGTGGAGAACTTCCCCGAGGAGACGAGCGAGCTCCAGGCGGAGCTGCGTCGCGCGGAGGAGCAGCGCGGTGCGGCCGCCGCCTCCGGTCCGGGGCGGCTCGCGCCGGTGCTCGGCATCACGGGGACCGGCGGCTCTGGCAAATCCAGCTTGGTGGATGAGCTGGTGCGGCGTTTCCTCGCGGAACACAGCGAGGGCCGGGTGGCGATCGTCAGCGTGGACCCCTCCAAGCGTAAGACGGGCGGCGCGCTCTTGGGCGACCGCATCCGCATGAACGCGATCCACACCCCGCGCGTGTACATGCGCTCCTTGGCGACGCGTCAGAGCAACCTCGCGCTGAGCCGCTACGTGGCCCACAGCATCCAGCTGTGTCGCCTGGCTGGTTACGATTTGGTGATCGTGGAGACGAGCGGCATCGGCCAGAGCGACACCGAGATCACTGAGCACTCGGACGTGTCGCTCTACGTGATGACGGCGGAGTACGGCGCGGCGACGCAGCTCGAGAAGATCGACATGCTCGACTTCGCTGATGTCATCGCCATCAACAAGTTCGATAAGCGCGGGAGCCTGGACGCGCTCCGCGACGTGCGGAAGCAGTACAAGCGCAATCATCAACTCTTCAGCTCGGCTGACGAAGAGCTGCCCATCTTCGGCAGCATCGCCTCCCAGTTCAACGACCCTGGTACGACGCGGCTCTACCAGCGCTTGATGCAGGTGATCCGCGAGCGAACGGGCGCGCCGCTCGCGGGCGCCTCTCAGGCGGACGCGCGGAAGAGTGAGGAGCAGCTCATCATCCCCCCGGAGCGCGTGCGTTACCTCGCGGAGATCTCGGAGAGCAGCGCGGCCTACGACGCGTTCGTGGCGGAGCAGCGCGCGGTGGCGAGCGCGCTGTATCAGCTGGCGGGCGCCATCCAGGCGCTCACCCAGGAGCCGACGGCGGCGGGACGCGAAGCGAGCCCCTGGTTCTCGCTGCCCGAGCTCCCGGCAGACGAGGGGCGGAACCCAGCGCTGGCAGCGCTGGTCGCCCGCTACCAGGAGCTGGCGCCGCGGCTCCACCACGAGTGCCAGCGGCTGCTCAGCGAGTGGCCGGCCACCCAGCTGCGTTACCGTGCGGAAAATTACGAGTACCGCGTGCGCGACAAGGTGCTCACCCAGCCGCTGTTCACGGAGTCGCTATCGCACCTCCGGGTGCCGAAGGTGGCGCTCCCGCGCTACGAAGACTGGGGCGACGTGCTCCGTTGGCTGCTCACGGAGAACGTGCCGGGGGAGTTCCCCTACGCGGCGGGGGTGTTCCCGCTCAAGCGCGAGGGGGAGGACCCTGCGCGGATGTTCGCGGGGGAGGGCGGCCCCGAGCGCACCAACAAGCGCTTTCACTACGTCTCTAGCGGGATGCCCGCCAAGCGGCTCTCCACGGCCTTCGACTCGGTGACGCTCTACGGTGAAGATCCTGACTTTCGTCCGGACATCTTCGGGAAGGTGGGCAACAGCGGCGTCAGCGTGGCGAACGTGGACGACGCGAAGAAGCTCTACAGCGGCTTCGACTTGGCGGCGCCGAGCACCAGCGTGTCGATGACCATCAACGGGCCGGCGCCGATGCTGCTCGGCTTCTTCCTGAACGCCGCGGTGGATCAAGGCTGTGAGCGCTACCTCCGCGAGCAGGGGCAGACGGAGGCCGTGCAGCAGCGAATCGAGGCGCTGTATCAGGAGCGTGGGCTGCCGCGTCCGGCGTATCAGGGCGCGCTTCCGGACGGAAACGATGGCCTGGGCTTGCTCCTGCTCGGCGTGAGCGGGGACGAGGTGCTGCCGCGCGAGACCTACGAGCGCATCAAGGCGGACGTGCTCTCACGGGTGCGCGGCACGGTGCAGGCGGACATCCTGAAGGAGGACCAGGCGCAGAACACCTGCATCTTCTCCACCGAGTTCGCCCTCAGGATGATGGGGGACATCCAGCAGTATTTCATCGACCACCGGGTGCGGAACTTCTACTCCGTCTCCGTCAGCGGCTATCACATCGCGGAGGCTGGCGCGAACCCCATCAGTCAGCTCGCCTTCACGCTCGCGAACGGCTTCACCTTCGTGGAGTATTACCTCTCGAGAGGGATGAAAATCGACGATTTTGCGCCGAATTTCAGCTTCTTCTTCTCGAACGGGATGGATCCTGAGTACTCGGTGATGGGGCGCGTTGCCCGGCGGATTTGGGCCAAGGCGATCCGCGACAAGTACCAGGGCAGTGAGCGCAGCCAGAAGCTCAAGTACCACATCCAGACTTCGGGCCGCTCGCTCCACGCCCAGGAGATCGCCTTCAACGACATCCGCACCACGCTCCAGGCGCTGTACGCGCTCTACGACAACTGCAACTCCCTCCACACCAACGCTTATGACGAGGCCATCACCACGCCTACGGAGGAGAGCGTGCGGCGCGCGATGGCGATCCAGCTCATCATCAACAAAGAGCTGGGGCTGAACAGCAATGAGAACCCACTCCAGGGCTCGTTCATCATCGAGGAGCTGACGGACCTCGTGGAGCAGGCGGTGCTCGCGGAGTTCCGCGCCATCTCCGAGCGTGGCGGTGTGCTGGGCGCGATGGAGCGCATGTACCAGCGCTCCAAGATCCAAGAAGAGAGCCTCTACTACGAGCAGCTGAAGCACACAGGTAAGCTGCCCATCGTGGGGGTGAACACCTTCCTCGACAGCAAGGGGTCACCCACCGTGGTGCCGGCGGAGGTGATCCGCTCCACGGACGATGAGAAGCGCTACGCCATCGCGTCGCGTGACGCGTTTCAGCTGAGGAACCAAGCGCGCGCGGAGATCGCGTTGAAGGCGCTCCGCGAGGTGGCGCTGGCCAACCAGAACCTGTTCGAGGCGCTGATGGAGACCACCAAGGTGTGCACCCTGGGCCAAATCAGCAGCGCTCTGTACGAGGTGGGCGGTCAGTACCGACGCAATATGTGAGGCGCTCAGCGCGCGATACGGCGGAACAGCGGGCGCCGCTCATCGGCCGCGGCTTGATAGCTTTGGCTGAAGTCGTTGAAGGCTTCGAGCGCGCTCTCCAGGCTGCGGCCGGGGGCCATGACGAAGCTCGTGTAGCCGCAGCGCGCCATGTAAAAGAGCTGGTCGCGGAGCACGTGGCCGAAGGCGCGGAGCTCACCTTGATAGCCGTAGCGGTCGCGGAGCAGGCGCCCGGTGGTGTAGCCGCGGCCGTCGGTGAACTTGGGGAACTCCACCATGATGAGGTCGAGCAGCGGGAGCTCGGCGGCGACGTCTGTCGGGAGCTGGTCGCTCTTGAGGCGCACGCCGACGCGCCCGGTGTGCTGCGCCAGGCGCTCGCGCTCGCTCTGGAGGCGGCTCAGCGTGACGGTGACGTCGCCCGCGCTGGGGATGGGTGTGTCGTCGTCCAGGTGCGTGAACGAGTCATCGACGATGGCTCTGTCTTGGATGATCAGCATCGATCGGCTCCTTCCAAGTTCATCAGGTTCCCTGAGTTTCAGGGGCAGCGACGGTGGTAGCGCTCGCGGCGCGCGCGCTCGCGGCAGGGCGTTTGTCCTTCTTCGCGTCGGGGTAAGCGGCCTCTTTGAAGGGCTCGAGGCCGACGCGGCGCAGGGCGTCGATGAAGGGCTCGTCCGGTGATTCGCGCAGGGTGAGGTAGCGCTGAATCACGCGGTCCACCGCGTCCACGATCTCATGCTTCGCGAACGCGGGCCCGAGGATCTTCCCGATCGCGGCGTCGTTGCCCGGCGCGCCGCCGAGCATCAGCTGGTAGAACTCCTCACCGCGCTTGTCGATGCCGAGCACCCCAATGTTGCCGATGTGGTGGTGACCGCAGGCGTTGATGCAGCCGCTCATCTTGAGGCTGACGTCCCCGATGTCGTTCAGGTAGTCGACGTCGTCGAAGCGCGCGCTGATGGCCTCCGCGATGGGGATGGAGGTGGCGTTCGCCAGCGTGCAGTAGTCGAGCCCGGGGCAGCAGATGATATCCGTCAGCTTACCTGCGTTGGCCGTCGCGAGGCCCAGCGGCAGGAGCTCCGCGTGGAGCGCGGGGAGGTCCTCCGTCTTCACGTCGGGCAGCACCAGGTTCTGCGCGTGGGTGACCACCAGGCGCCCCTGGGTGTACCGCTCCGAGAGGTCAGCCAAGGCGTCCATCTGCTCGTGGGTGAGGTCGCCTGGTGGCTGTCCGGGCGCCTTCACGGCGATGGTGACGATGGTGTAGCCCGGCACCTTGTGGTGCCGCGTGTTGTTCCGTACCCACTGCCCGAAGGCGCGGTCTTTCCCCAGAGAAAAGGACGCGAGGCGCGCGTCCGAGCTCGGCAGCTCCTCATAAGCCGCCGGGATGAAGTAGCGGCGGATGCGCTCGAGCTCCTCCTCCGTCACGTCAATCGCGCTGTCTTTGATGAGCGCCCACTCTTCGTCCACCAGGCGCTTGAACTCGGCGGCGCCGAGGGCATCCACCAAGATCTTGATGCGCGCCTTGAACTTGTTGTCGCGCCGCCCGAACAGGTTGTACACGCGGAGGATGGCCTCGAGGTAGCTGATGAGGCTCGCCTGCGGCAGGAACTCGTGGATCACCTCGCCCACCAGCGGCGTGCGCCCCAGGCCGCCGCCCACGATCACCTCGAACCCGCGCTGGCCCTCGGCGTTCTCCAAGATGCGCAGGCCGATGTCGTGGAAGCGCACCGCGGCGCGGTCCTCATCCGGCGCGCCCGTCACCGCTATCTTGAACTTCCTCGGCAGGAAGGCGAATTCCGGGTGGAAAGTGGACCACTGACGGATGAGCTCGCACCAGGGGCGCGGGTCCTCTATCTCGTCGCGCGCCACCCCCGCGTAGGCGTCGGCCGTGGTGTTGCGGATGCAGTTGCCGCTGGTCTGGATGGAGTGCATCTGCACGTCGGCGAGCTCATCCAAGATGTCAGGGACGTCCACCAGCTTGATCCAGTTGAACTGGATGTTCTGGCGCGTGCTGAGGTGGCCATAGCCCTTGTCGTAGGTCCGCGCGATGTGCGCCAGGCGGCGTAGCCTCCGGCTCGTCAGGAACCCATACGGGATCGCGATGCGCAGCATGTACGCGTGCAGCTGCATGTAGACGCCGTTCTGGAGCCGGAGCGGCTTGAACTCGTCCTCCGTGATCTCCCCCGCCAGGCGCCGCGCGACTTGCCCGCGGAACTGCGCCGCGCGCTCCTCCACCAGCCGCTGATCGATCTCGTCGTATTGGTACATGGTCAGCTCGCCCGAGGTAGCGCCACCGTGGGGCCCTGGCTGCGGATGCGCTCGCGGGTGGACAGCGGCATCGGCACGCCCGCCTCCACCTTCACCGGGAAGGCGTAAGGATCACAGACGATCGCCTGCTGCGTCTGCAGCTCGGCGAGCGCCGCCTCCAAGCGCTCGGCGTCCTCCACCACCCAGGCCTCGCTCAGGTTCGGGCTGAGCCGGCCGTCCGGCGTGCGGTAGACGACCGTCCCCGTCTCCGTCTCGTTCGCTGTCACAACCGCGGGCAAAGCAGCCATGGCGGAACCCTGGCTCACGCCGAGGGATAAGTTGAAGACATAATGCTCATGTTTGACATAATCAGAAGTTATGTAACCCTCCGAGGGTGAACCTGAACCAGCTGCGGGTTTTCCACGCGGTGGCCACCCGGGGCACCGTCACCGGGGCGGCCAAGGCGCTCCACGTGAGCCAGCCCGCGGTTTCGAAGCAGCTGAAGGAGCTCGAGCTCGCGGTGGGGGCGGCGCTGTTCGATCGCGTACCGCGCGGGCTCTCCCTCACGCAGGCGGGGCAGCTCGTGCTGGCGCACACGAGCCGCATCTTCGCGGAGGAGGCGAGCTTGGAGGGGGAGCTCGCGGCGCTGCTCGGTGTGGCCTCGGGGCGGCTCTCCGTGGGGGCGAGCACGACCATCGGCAACTACCTGGTGCCGACCCTGTTCGGGCTCTACCGCGAGCTGCACCCGGCCATCGAGCTCGAGCTGGTGATCGCCAACACGCAGGACATCCAGCGCGCGGTGCTGGATAACCGCGTGGATTTGGGTTTGGTGGAGGGCGGCGTTCAGGCGCCCTCGCTCGAGACGCGCGTCTTCGGTGAAGACGAGATGGTGGCGATAGTCGCCCCGGGCGATCCGCTGCTCGGCCGCGCGCCGCTCGAGCCTCAGGGGTTGGCTGATGCGCCGCTCATCGCGCGCGAGCCTGGCTCCGGCACCCGCGAGGTGATCGAGGAGGCCTTCACGAAGCTTCACGTGGAGCTCACGCCGCGCATGGTGCTTGGCAGCACGGAGGCCATCAAGCAAGCCGTGGCCGCGCGCCTCGGGGTGGCGATGGTCTCGCGCCTGGCCGTGCAAGCAGAACTCGCCAGTGGTCAGCTATCCGAGCTGAAACTGAGCTGCCCCCCCGTCCGCCGCCGCCTCTACGCCGCCCGCCTCATCGGCAAACGCGAGAGCCCCGCCCTCGGCGCCTTCCTGCCCCTCCTGTCAGTACCCAGCCCCAAGCGCCGACCGTCCGCGTACCGAATTTGAGGGTGAGGATCAGTCGTGCGTTGTTGCGTCTGTGCTGGGCGTGCGTGGGGTTGGACGGTACCGCGACCGCGCGGAACCGCGAGGTAGTCAGGGGCTGTGGTGCCTGAGCCCCTGCCCACCTACGGCACGAACCGCCTGCGGCCTTGCAGCACGATCTCCCACCAACCGAAGGTTTGGGCGATGACGTGGTCGAGCTGCCAGGTGCCGCTGTCGATGCGGTCCTTCGTGCGGCGCCCGGTGGGCTCGTTGTCCTCACCGGGGAGGCAGTAGGCGGCGAGCTCGGAGCACTGCAAGAGGTGCAGCACCCCCTCTGAGAAGCCGGCGCCCGCGTAGACGATGACGCCGGGCATCCGCATCGCTTGCAAGTCTTGCAGCGCGTACGGGATCTTCTCGTCCACCGTGCCGGGGGAGTCTTGGTACTTGCACTCCACCGCCAGGGCGACGCTGCTCGGCGGGTGCAGCACCAACAAATCCACCCGGCGCTGCTTGCCGATGATGGAGGTGCCCAGCGGCACCTCCTCATAGATTTGAAGGCCGCGCTCGGCGTAGTTCGCGTGCAGGTAGCCGGCGATCAGGCGGCGGTACTCGTTGCCCGTCATGCGCTCCACTTCCCAGCCCGTTAGCCACTAGCCCAGCTCATGAGGCCTTCGGTGTGGAGGCCGCCGGCTGCCGTGAGCCGCTCCGCGCTCAGGGCGAGCGCTTGCGGTGAGATGTCCGACCCCAAGAAGTGACGACCCAGGCCGAGGGCGGCGACGCCGGTGGAGCCCGAGCCACAGAATGGGTCCACCACCAGCTCACCCTGGGTGGTGCTCTGCTGCACCAGCACCGACGCCAGCTCCGCTGGCTTTTCCGTGGGGTAACCCTTGGCGATGCGGGGGAAGCTCAAAATATCTGCGATGCCGAGGTCGTTCAGCTTGCGCTTGCCCTTCTCGAAGAAGAGCACCAGCTCATAGCGCGAGCGGTAGTGGTACCCCATGCCGATGCGCTGTTTGTCCCACACGAGCGGCTTCCAGAACTTGAAGCCGACCGCCTCCGCCGCGGGCTTGGCGTGGAACATCGTCTCTTGATCGCAGAAGAGGTAGAAGTGGCGGTCCTTCTTCAGCACGCGGTGCGCCTCGCGAAACAGCTCCGGGAGGCGCGCGTTGGGGAAGATTTGGAACCAGTCGTTGCTGGACGCCTTGCTGTGCTTGAGCCGCGTGGTGGTGCCGATGGCGCGGTGCTTCTCCAGCGACTCATAGGGAGGATCCGTGACGATGAGGTCCACGCTGGCGCTGGCGAGCTGGCTGAGCCACTCCACCGCGTCGAGCTGCGCCAGGTCGAAGCGGACGGGGCCATCGGCACCTAGCCGTGGCGCCGATGGATCGGCTTCGAACAAGCTGGGCTGCTCCCGGGGCACGCCGCTGGAGCCTGCCACCGATGCGCCGCGGCGGACACGGGCAGCAGCGGAGGGCTCGCGCACGGCGACCGCGGCGAGCGAGGTGCCATGCGGTGAAGCCGCGCTGGGACGGGCATGGACAGCCGTCCAACCCCCAAAACCAGCAGACGAAGGTGAGGTGGCGTGATCCGAGGCGACGACGTTGCGAGCGTCCGCCAGTGGGTTGGACAGCGAGTCAGTCATGCTGAACAGGGAGATAGCACTGCCCTTGCGTGCAGTCTCCATCAAACACGCGGCAATGTGACAGAATATGTCACAGACAAACAGGTGACGAGGGCGCGTAGGTTGGCGGGCGGGTTTGAAACCCGCCCCTACCGAGGCGCTGGTCACGACGCCACGCGCATGCCATTGATTTGCATGTGGAAAATGTGTTCATCGCGGAGCGCCGCGAGCTCCTGCGCGACGCCATTAGTTTGCATATGGAAACTAAGCCCACGAAGTGCCGGCCCGAACCACGCGAGCGCCTCCGTGGCGCCATTCATTTACATATGGAAATTCTTCCAGCGCCAAAGCGCCACCCCAAAGCCCCCAAACACCTAAGGCGCGCCCGCGTCGGGATCCAGCGGGTTCCCGTCGAGGTCCGTATCCAGGTAGGCATCCTTACGAGGGCTCGACACCTTCACCCGCACGCGGATGCTCATGCTCCGCGGCAGGTCGCGCTTCACGCTCACGAAGCCCACGTGCGCGTCCTCGATGCGGAGCTCCGTCAGCGCGCGCCCGGCGAGGGGCGGGATGCGATCCAAGCTCACCTCGGACAACTGGAACAGGTTGTCCTCCAGCTTGCCGGTGCCCTGCAGCTTGACCGGCACCGGTGAGCTCACCTCACCTTCTTTATAGATGTACTGGTCCACGTTCGAGGGCCGCGCGGGGTCCTGTGCTTGGAGCACGATGCGCGCCGGGTAGATGCGCAGCTCGAGCGCCATCACGTCGCCGCCCACCGCCTCCCGCAGCTTCGCCATCGCGTCGGCGAGCGGCTTCTCCGTGAGCAGGGAGGGCCCGATGGGCAGCGCCGAGGTGCTCGGCGCGGGGGGATGCGGCTCCGGTGGCGGTGAGCGATTGCAGCCGAAGGCGCCACCGAGCCCGAGCAGCGCGGCGAGCAAGCAGGCGCGCGAGACGGCGGGCAGGCCCGCTAGAGCGACGATCAGTTTGCCACCACGCGAGCCCGGAAGAGCGCCCCCATGCAGGGCGAGGGCGCGTTCTTCCAGGCTCTCCGCGTGCTGCTGCTCCCCTTCGCACAGCGAAAGTTGCTGATTTGAGGGCGACCAACGGTTGACCGTTCGTCGTCCTGGGCGAGGGGAGGTGCTTTGCACGGGGTGAGGGGAGGTGCTTCGCACAGGGGTTGGGCGCGTTGAGGGGCGAACCGCGATATCGTACGGAACGCTGACGATCCGGGAGTGACGATCTGGGAGTGCTGACGCGGGGCCGTGGGTGTCGGGATTTTACACGGGGACGTTGAAGTCGCGCAGGGCGGCGTTCAGGCTGGTCTTCTTGTCGGTGCTCTCCTTGCGCTGACCGATGATCAACGCGCAGGGCACCTGAAACTCTCCCGCCGGGAAGCGCTTGCTGCGCATCCCGGGGATGACCACGCTGCGCGCCGGGACGCGCCCGCGGTGCTCCACGGGCTCACTGCCGGTGACGTCGATGATGGCGGTGGAGGCGGTGAGCGTCACCCCCGCGCCGACCACCGCCTCACGCTCGATGAGCATGCCCTCCACCACGATGCAGCGCGAGCCAATGAAGCAGCCATCTTCGATGATGACCGGCTGCGCGCCGGGCGGCTCCAGCACCCCGCCGATCCCCACGCCGCCAGATAGGTGGCAATCCTGACCAATTTGCGCGCAGGACCCAACCGTGGCCCACGTGTCCACCATGGTGCCCGCCCCCACGTAGGCCCCGATGTTCACGTACGAGGGCATGACGATCGCGGAGCGCTCCACGTGCGCGCCGTAGCGCACCGTGCCCGGCGGCACCACGCGCACCCCAGCTTCAGCCAGGCCGCGCTTGAGCGGGATTTTATCGTAGAACTCGATGGGGCCGGCGTGCGTGGTCTCCATCCCTTGTACGCTGAAGTACAAGAGCACCGCCTGCTTGAGCCAGGCGTGCGTCTCCCAGCGCCCGGGCTCGATGGGGGTGGCGACGCGCAGCGCGCCGCTATCCAGCTGGGCGACCACGTCGAGCACCGCTTGGCGGTGCGGCTCGCTGCTGAGCAGCGCGCGATCGGCGAAGGCGGCCTCGATGAGCGGCCGCGGGTGACTCGGGCTCGGCGCAGACATGGGGTGTCCATGTACTGACGCGCTCAGGTCAGGGCAAGCCTTGGCTGCGCGAGCTAGCTCTGCTGGATGCGCTCCGGGCCCCACTCGAAGCGGAGGGCGCCGGGGCGCTCCGTGAGCTGCGCATGCGACCAACCCGCCGCGGCCTTCAGCACCTCGAGGCTCGGCGCGATGGTGCTCGGCACCCCCACCGTGAGGGAGTCTGACTCCGCGGTGTCGAGCGCCTCGATCTCCAGCGTGGCGCCGCGCTCACCCTGGGTCACCGTCACCCGCGCGGGCCGGGTGCCACTATCCGTCACCCAGGAGAGGCCGAGCAGCACCAGCCGCGTCGCCAGGTGCGGATTCACGAGCAGCTCCGAGTTGGCCGTCTCCGTGTACAGCGCGACGTGCAGGCGCGGCCCCGCGGCCTCCCCACCCGACGTGAGCGCTTGCACCGCGAGCTGCGTGAGATCCAGGTGGAGCTCACGCTGGGTCAGCGCCTCATCCAAGCAGTCCGCGAGCGCGCGCACCGCGTCCAGCTCGGCTGTTTTGCGGGCGACTACCAGCTCCAGATCGAGCCGACGCCGTGCGGTCATTGCGCGCCGCCGCACCCGCGCCAGCGCCTCCGTGAGCTCCTTCACGCGCGGCTCCGCGAAGGCCTGCAGCGCGGCGAAGCTGTCCAGCGCCTCCGCTGGACCCAAACCGAGCAGCTGCGTCAGCGTCTGCGGGAGACGCTGACACGAGGCGTGCACATCTGGGATCACCATGGAGAGCGCGCGCGGCCCCACGCGGATCGACTTGAGCAGCTGCTCCAGGTTGTGGAGCGCGCCGACGGTGTCCCGCAGGGCTCCGCGGGCGCGTCCTCGATCACTCTGTGTCGCGCTGGTCGGCATATTCCGTGCGTTATTTAGGGCCGCGCCGACGCGCGCCTAGCCCCCGTTCGTCCCTCTAGCTCTCACCTGGCTCCCCACCGGGAGCTTACAGCAAGTCGTGGCCGGGGAAGAAGTAGGCCGTCTCGATCAGGCCGTTCTCCTCCGAGTCCGAGCCGTGCGTCGCGTTCTCCCCCAGGTTCGCGCCGAACTGCTTGCGGATGGTGCCCTCGTCGGCCTTGGCCGGATCCGTCGCGCCGATGACCTGGCGCCAATGCGCCACCGCGTCCTCCCGCTCGAGCGCGGCCAACACCACCGGCCCACGGCTCATGAAGGTGCACAGCTCGTCGAAGAACGGGCGCTCGCGATGCACCGCGTAGAAGCCCTCCGCCTGCGTGCGGGTGAGGTGCGCCTGACGCAGGGCGACGATGCGGAAACCCTCATCCAACACGCGCTGGATGATGTGCCCCGAGACCTTCTTCTCTACGGCGTCGGGCTTGATGATGCACAGGGTGCGCTGGACTGACATGAGTGCTCCTAGCTGAGTTGGGGGCTGAATGCCGCGGCCCTCTTAGCACCATTTTTTGGCTAGGGGGAAGCATGCGCGCGTCGCGAACGTCGCGTGCTGGGACGTCCACTGGTCTCGGTACTGCTCGGCGTATGAAGGGGTTTTGGGGGTTCGCCCCAGGCTCACGGCGCTGCGCGTCTTCGCGAGCTGCCGTCAGGTTGCGGTACACGGTGGTGTGCGTGACACACTGGCGCTCGTATACCAGAGCCGAACGCCGGCCCACGTCATCCCTGGGGGTGAGCTGCTCGGCGTGGTAGCTCGCAGTCGACCAGAGCATGCAGTTCCCCAGCATCAGCGAGACCTTCCTGACGGGCGCGCCGCGCGAGGTGGGCCGCGCCAGTTATTCGGTGCGCTACGAGGACATCACCCAGGTGGGGCGGCTGCGGCTGGAGGCGGTGCCGCAAGGCGTGGGGCTCAGCGCTTGGCGTGATCTGGTGGCGCGCACGCCGCTGATGCAGCTCGTCACCCGCCAGGGCCTCGCCGCGATCCCCTCACGGTTCTTCATCGAGGTCACCGGCGGCCCGCTCTCCATCCGTGACCCGCTGGAGTCGGTGTCGCGCTACGCGCTGGGGCGCGTGGCCTCTGCCGACGGAAAGACAGTGCGACTGCTCATGAATTTCCACACGGATGTTTATGGCGTGGTGGGGCGCACCTACCCGCCGCGGCCACCGAACCGCGGCGAGCGGATCCACGTGGGGCGCATCTTCTCGGAGCAGGTGTGGACGCGGCTGTTCGCGCCGCCCGGTGAGCGCCGCGTGCTCGAGTTACCCCCTGAGCACGGCGTGGCCGAGCTGCCGCTCGAGGACTACGCGTGGCGCGAGCCGAGCGCCGCGAGCGCGCTGCCGGAGGGCGCCAACCTGCTCGACGCGGCGCCGGTACCAGACAGCGTGCTCCAGCATTTCGGCCTCGTGCACACGGACGCCAACCAGCACGTGAACAGCCTGGTGTACCCGCGCCTGGTAGAAGAAGCCGGCCTCCGCGCGCTCGCGCGGCGCGGCCTCGATTTCGCGCGCCTGGGGGTGAAGCTCGAGCTCGCCTTCGCGCGCCCTTGCTTCGCCGGGCAGACGTACCGCTTCCGAGCGCAAGTCTTCGAGCAGCCGAGTGAAGCCGGCGTAAGGCTCGGGGTGCTCGTGTCGCTCCACCCTGCCGCTTCGTCATCAGAGCGTATTGAAGAGAAAGCGCACCTGCACGCCAGGCTCTGGTTTGATGAGTAGGGGCGGGTTTCAAACCCGTCCGCTAGATTCGATCAGTTTGACCGACGTGATGCCCGCGTCTCTGTGCCCAATTGTCCGGCGCGCCCACTAGGCGTCATTGGGTGCCGTATAAGTCAGCTTGGCTGACGTGACGTCCGCGCGCCTCATCGCTGGTAGGGGCGGGTTTCTAAACCCGCCCGCTACTCGTCATCCACGAGGCCTGGGTGCAGGGCGAGCATGAAGCTATCGACGTCACCGTGGGTGGGGTGTTGTAAGTCTAGCTTACTATACAGGGTGGCCTCGCCATCCTGCACCTGGTGCCGGATGGTGATGACGGGGTAGAGCCACGCGGGGGACACCAGGGCGCGCCCGCGGATCTCGACGTTTGGGGCGCCAACGCTGGCCTCCCCCGAGGCGCGGTAACGCCACTCGAAGCGCAGCTCCGCAATAGGCAGATCAACTGATGTATCCTGCACCGTGTGGGGGGCGAACCGGATCAGCTCGTACTCCCGCTCGGAGTGGACCTTCACGCCGTCTTCATCCAAGGTGGAGTCCACGCGCCACACGGCGCCTGGCCCCACCGGCTCACTCGGGAGTGGGTCGCAGAGCCGCGCCGGCGCGAGGCTCAAGATGTCTAACGGCGGCTTCGCCTGATACCCATCGCGAAAGCCACCCGAGCGCATCTCAGTGTGCAGCGTCAGGCTGTGCGCCTCCGGCTCAGTCGTGGCGATGCTCACGCTGAACCCGTCAGCGCCTGGAACGACCCCAATCTTCCCCCGGATCTGCAACGTCTGCGAGGTAGCCCCATTCACGGTCGCCCAGCTGCTCCCCACCACCGCGCGCGCCTGCGCCGCTTCGTCAGTCACCCGAAGCGGGCTGAGTGAGTGCCGCGGCTCACCCCCATGATCGAGGATCGTGACCCGCGCGCTGGAAGCCTCACTGAAGGCAAACTCGGGTGTTTGCGCCTGCCCCGCGTCCTCTCGAGCCTCCCCAGCCTCACCCCCCGCCCCCGCTTGGCCCCCCCCCGAAGGCGCCGCGTGCCGCGCCGAGGAGCCAGGCCCTCCCGAACCACCACAAGCCACCAAGAACCCGCCAAGCAGCACGGCGTGAAGGCGATGGTTCAACATCAGCGCTTTTCTGTCCGGAGGTGGCCAAAGAGCTGCAGAGCAGCACCCATGGCTCGACGCGTTACCGGATGATGTGTAGGAACCGGTTCTCGTCGTTGTCGTCGTTCCGCCGCATTTGCAGCACCACGCCGACGGCCCCAGCGCCGAAGGCCGCGTGGGTGAGCGGCACCACGCGCGATGAGCTGGACTTCTCCGGTACCTCGCAGATGCAAGCGTCCGAATACTCACCCATGAAGACCATCCCAGCCATCTGCATCCCCTCTGCGGAGCACTTCTTCTCACACCCAGCGCGGCCGTCCTTCACGTGGGCCGAGCCGGTGAAGCTGGTCGCACACGCCCCAAGCGTGGTGGCAAGGAGTGATATGATGATGAAGCTGCGGTTCATGAGGGGCCTCCTGGTCGGTGCGAGCCGTGAAACGGTTACCAGAGCGCGCGTGCCGCGCGATGCTCGCGCACAGCTGTCGGGTGCGTCAACGCTCGCGGCTCAAACCCAGGCTTTTTGTCGCAGTTTGCTGCTCCCGGTGTTGCGGCCGGGGCGGTGAGTCGGTAGTCAGCGGTTTGGGTTGGCGCAGGGCGCCGCCCTTGAAGGAGGCTTGGATGGCGCTGGTGCACGACTCGATCTTGGATGCGGTGGGGGAGACCCCGATGGTGCGGCTCTCGCGGGTGGCGCGGGGGCTCCCAGTGGAGCTGTTCGGCAAGCTCGAGTTCATGAACCCGGGCGGCTCGGTGAAGGATCGCATCGGCGTGCGCATGCTGCTCGAGGCGGAGCGCGCGGGGCGCATCAAGCCGGGGGATACGCTGATCGAGCCGACCAGCGGTAACACCGGCATCGGGCTCGCGATGGCGGCGGCGGTGCGCGGTTACCGCATGATCATCACGATGCCGGAGAAGATGAGCCGCGAGAAGCAGGTGGTGCTCGAGGCGCTTGGCGCCGAGATCATCCGCACGCCCACGGAGGCAGCCTGGGACGCACCGGAGAGCCACATCGGCGTCGCCAAGCGGCTCCAGCAGGTGATCCCCAACTCGCACATCCTCGATCAGTACTCGAACCAAGACAACCCGCAGGCGCACGTGGAGGGCACCGGCCGGGAGATCGTGGCGCAGACCGAGGGGCGCCTGGACGCGGTGGTCGCGACGGCGGGCACCGGCGGCACCATCACCGGCATCGCCCGCGTGATCAAAGAGCAAATCCCCAATTGTCAGGTGATTGGTGTGGATCCTGAGGGCTCCATCCTGGCGGGCCCGGGGGAGATCCGCTCCTACAAGGTGGAGGGGATTGGCTACGACTTCATCCCGGACGTGCTCGATCGCTCGCTGGTCGATCGCTGGATCAAGTCGAACGATAGGGACTCCTTCCGCGTGGCGCGGCAGTTGATTCGCATGGAAGGGCTGCTGTGCGGTGGCTCGTCTGGCGCCGCCGTGTGGGCCGCGCTCCAGGTGTGCGAGGAGCTGCCGCCGGGCTCGCGCGTGTGCGTGGTGCTGCCGGACAGCATCCGGAACTACCTCACCAAGTTCGTGGATGATGGCTGGATGCGTCAGCACGGCTTCGCCCACGCGGATTGGGAGATGGGCACCATCGGTGACTTGGTGCGGAGCCGCCCGCCGCAGACGGTGATCACCGTGCCGGACAGCTGCTCACTCACCGACGCGGTGGAGCTCTTCAAGCGCCACGGCATCTCTCAGCTGCCTTGCACTTCAGAAGGTTCCCTGACGGGCATCCTCACGGAGACGGACTTGCTCGAGCAGCTCGTCGCCGGGCGCAGCCGTAGCTCGTCGGTCGCCGAGATCATGGTGCGGCGGGTGTCCACCGTGACTCACCACGACTCCGCCGGGGCGCTCTCGCAGATCTTCGAGCGGGGTGAGGTGGCCATCGTCGTCGGGGAGGGGCGCCGCGTGGAGGCGGTGCTCACCAAGATGGACCTCATCGACTTCCTGGCCAGCCGCGCGCGCCTGAAGGCGAGCGCCTAGCGCCTCAGCGCTCACCGAGCGCCGTGATCGCCACCCCGAGGTAGGCCGCGAGCCTGAGCGGCGGCAAATCGGAGGTGTTGGGCTCGCCCTCGTACTGGCGCTCCTTGATCTGAGCGTCGAACAAGATCCCAAACACACCGTCGACACGGTCGCCGAGCCCAAGCCTGAGCTCGGCCATGCCCGTGAGCAGCAGCGCGCGGTGGATCTCCCGTTCGTCACCCGCTTTGATGAAGGCGCGCGACGAGATCCCAGCGCCCCAGCGCGAAGGGAAGCCGCGGTCGAGCCCGAAGGTGGCCAAGATGCGAGTCGTCAGGTGCTCTTGCGAGCTGAGCTCGAAGGCGGTGGTGGCGTCGGAGGAGAGCCGCACGCCGGGGGCGAGGAGCGAGCGCTGATGCACCGCCTCGAACGCGACGCCCAGGCCCCACAGCGGGCCGTCGCCTCCGAGGTAGCGGCTGGCGGCGTAGTGCGGCTCGATGTCGAAGCGCCATGGCGTGGGGCGCCGCACCGGGGCCTGCTGGCGCTCCCTCGGAGCGGGCTTGCTGGCGGCGCTTGGCGAAGGGCTTCGGCGCTGTTTCGATGAGCCGGCCTCTTTGGGTTGGGGGGTTGGTAACGCTGCGCGTCGATCCGCTTCACTGCCTAGCGCCTCCACGGCCGTGCGGATCACCAACGCGAGCTCCTCGAAGTGCACCTCCGTGGTGGCGCCGTCGCGCGGCACCTGGCGCTGACTCACGATCTCTCCGCCCTGCGTGAAGAACACGCGAGTGGGGCCCGCCTCGCTCAGCTCCACCCACACCCGGAGCGGGCCGCGATCACTCTGAGAGACTTGCTCCGCGAGCCGCTCTGGATCGAGCCGCCGACTCTGCACTGGCACCTTGAGCTGCCGCTCGAGGATGGCGTGGAGCTCCAGGGCCTCGCTCGGCGTGCCGGCGATCCGCACGGAGAGGCCGTCGCCCTCGGCGATGGCCAGGCGCGGCGCGAGCGCGCAGGTCACGACAGTGAGGGTCGCGATCCAGAATTTCAATGTGGTAAAATTAACTGCTCGCGCCTCGCGTTGCGTCGTGCGCGTGATGAGCGCTTCGCGCGATACGCCGAGCGCTGCGCAGCCCGCTCCACGCAGCGCGCTCCGCGACCCTCCCCGGCGGGCATCGGCTGCGCGGCGCGACCCACCTCGCAGGGCCATCAGGGCGTCAGGTGTCGCTGCGCTTCGGCGCGGGCGGCGGAGTCGGGGTAGTGCTTCAAGAGCTCGCGCCAGGCGCGCGCTGCTTCGCTCGACTGACCGAGCTGGCTCAGGGCGCGGGCGCGGCCGATCAGCGCCTCCTCGCTGAGCACCGGGCGCGCCTCGCCCGCGCCGAGGTAGGCGTCGTAGTGCGCGAGCGCTCGAGCTGGGTGCCCCTCGTCGAGGGCCAGCTGAGCCAGCAGCGCGCGCGCCGCGCGCGCCTCCGGTGTGCCGGCGTGCTCCTTCACCAAGGCCGTGTAGTGCTGACTGGCCGCCGCGAGATCACCTCGCCCGCGCGCGCGGTTACCCGCGGCGAAGCGCTCGGCGGCTGACAGCGACGCTGGGGTGCGCTCCCCGAGATGGGCAGCGCGCTGAGCGGTGGCTGCCAGGGTTGGGCGCTTCGCGGGGGTGCGCTGAGCGGGCGCCTCCGCCATGGCGGCGACTGGCGTGGTATGGGTACCTGACGCACCAGGGGAGGGCGACGTGGCACCCGTGGGTGGCGGCTCAGCGCTCGGCTCCTCCGCGGTGCCTGGCGGTTCACTGCCAAACCCCCGATCCCCGATCGCGCTGATTCCGCGAGGAATGGCGGCGCTCGGCGCGGTCGCGGCGAGTTGAGCTTCGGGTGGCGCGGGCGCGAAGCCCACCCACGCCGCCGCGGTGCCGCTCACCAGCAGCAGGCTGACGGCCCAGCGGCTCCGCCGCGGTGAGGGCAGGCGCACCCATGGGTGCTGATGACTTGGTGCCATCACCTTGCCCAAGCCCGGCTCATCACCGCGCGGCTCAGCGGATGGGTCGCGCTCATCGCTGACGTGCGGCGCCGCCTCTGTCAGTCGCTCCAGCGCGCCGGCGAGGGCCTCATCCGTCTCCAGGGACTCCAGGTGGAACGCGCGCCGCGCCTCACGCTCCCAGCGACAGTCAGCGCAGCGTACCAGATGCGCCTCCAAGCGGCCGCGCTCCTCGGGAGACAGCGTGCCAGCGGCCTCCTTGTCGAACAGCTCCTCCGGGTGTAGGTCCGTCACCCGCGCCAGCTTGGGCCCTTGCGTCGTCATCGCGCCTCCTTCGTGCGGTGCGCGCTCTCGACGCGCTCCCGCAGGGCGGCCTTGGCGAGGCGGAGGCGGCTCTTCACGGTGTTGCGCGGCACCTCCGTCATGGCGGCGATTTCTTCGATGGAAAATCCGAGCACGGTGCGCAGCGCGAGCGTCTCCGCTTGCTCCTCCGAGAGCTCGCCCAACAGCGCGCGCACGTGGTGCGTCAGGGCCTCGGTGGGTTGCTTCACGTCTGCGCCCAGCTCCTCCGCATAGCTCTTGTGCACCGCCTCACGGCGCTGCTCCCGGCGCCGGGCGGAGAGCGCCGTGCGGGTCGTGATACGGCTCGCGTAGGTGCTCAAGGATGATTCCATGCGGAAATTAGATAGGCTGCGGATCAGCGCCACGAAGGCCTGCTGCGCCACGTCGTCCACGTCGCGGTGGTCAGCCCCCAGGATCGCGCGCACCGTGCGGTGCACCAGCGGGCGAAGCTCACGCAAGAGCTCGGTGATGGCGTCGAGCTCGCCGTCGATCGCCCGCTCCACGAGCGCCCGGTGGCTCGCGGGTAGCTGGGCGGCGCTGGCTGTGGGCTCGTGGCTCATGCGGCTTCCTCAGGAGACTAGCAAGAGCTCCGCCTCGCGTGGCAGGCGGCGCAGGTGCTGCTCGATTTTACGCTTGGCGCGCAGCTCGAGCTGCCGCACCCGCTCGCGCGACACCCCCAGGAGCGCGCCGAGCTCGCTCAGCGACAGCTCCTGCTCCGGGCTCGCCATCAGGTGAGACTGGACGATCAGCCGCTCGCGCTCATCGAGTAGCTGAAGCGCGCCCCGCACCACCTCACGCTGCGCTTCGGTGAGCTCGCGGTCCAGCAGCACCTGCTCGGAGGAGGGACCTGGCTCGGTCAGCTCATCCAACCGGGTGAGGCCGGAGGCGCCGATGGGCTCGTCGAGCGCCAGATCTTTACGGGACCACTCGGTGATCTGCTGGCGCAGCACCTCCACGCTCACGCCCGTTGCGGCGGCCAGCTCCTGATCGACCCGATCGGCGTCACCCGACGCCTGGATCTGCCGCGCCCGCTCGTGGCGCAGCGGGTAGATGCGGCGCTGGAGCTTGCTGCGCGCGGCGGGCACCAGCGAGCGACTATTCCACACGAAGGAGAGCATCTCCGAGCGGATCCAGAAGCTGGCGTAGGTCATGAAGCGCAGGCCGCGGTCAGGCTCGAAGGTGTCGCAGGCGCGCAGCAGCCCGACGCGCCCCGCGGCGACCAAGTCTTCGAGCGGCGCGCGCGTCGAGGCGTACTTGTGCGCCAGGCGCCGCACCGCCTCGAGGTGCGCCTCCACCAAGCGGTTGCGCGCCTGGATGTCGCCCGCCTCCCGGAACGCGCGGCCCAGGGCTTGTTCTTCGTCGCGAGTCAAGGTGACGAGTGGGTGCCCGGCGGCCGCGGCGCCGTTCAATGAACGCGCAGAGCCGCACCGCGCGCGGACCTCGGCGGGGAGGGCGTGAATAAGCATGAGGATCTAGGCGCCCGTCGCGCGCCGATCGGGTCAACCGAGCGTGTCGTTTTTCGATCTTCGGCCACGGGGCCAGCCCCAACCCGAAGCACAAAAACGACTGCGGGCGCCGCAGATGCAGCGCCCACACAGGGCGAATGATGATTCGCCCCTACCGGCCAGGGCGTCTCAGAGCAGGCTCTTCAGGGTGACGCCCATCTCCGCTGGGGTGGGGGCCACCTTGATGCCGGCGGCCTCCAACGCGGCGATCTTGTCCTTCGCCGTGCCCTTGCCGCCGCTGATGATGGCGCCCGCGTGACCCATGCGCTTGCCGGGGGGCGCCGTGGTGCCCGCGATGAAGGCCGCGACCGGCTTCTTCATGTGCTCTTGGATCCACGCGGCGGCGCTCTCCTCGGCGTTGCCGCCGATCTCGCCCATCATCATCACCGCCTCAGTATCAGGATCCTCATTGAACAGCTTCAGGCAGTCGATGAAGTCGAGGCCACCCACTGGGTCGCCACCGATGCCGATGGCCGTGCTCTGACCGAGGCCGAGCGCCGTGAGCTGCCCCACCGCCTCATACGTCAGAGTTCCTGACCGACTCACGACGCCGATCCTCCCGGGGCGGTGGATGTGCCCTGGCATGATGCCGATCTTACACTCGCCGGGCGTGATGACGCCGGGGCAGTTGGGCCCCACCATGCGCGTTTTGCTGCCCTCCAGCTTGCGCCGCACGCGGATCATGTCCATCACCGGGACACCCTCCGTGATGGGGATGACCAGCTCACAGCCCGCGTCGATGGCCTCCAAGATGGCGTCCGCCGCGCCGAGCGGCGGCACGAAGATGCAGCTCACGGTGGCGCCGGTTTGGCGCACCGCCTCACCCACGGTGTCGAACACCGGCACCTTCACCGGCTTACCATCGGGCCCCTCCGCGCTGAACTCCTCACCGCCGCGATTCGGGGTCACGCCGGCGACGATCTGCGTGCCGTAGGCGATGCACTGACGCGCGTGGAACGACCCAGTGTTACCGGTGATGCCCTGGACTAGGACGCGGGTGTCTTTCCCAATCAAAACACTCATTTCAAATCCTCCTAGCTTCAGGCCTGGTTCGCCAGCGCCACGATCTTCTGTGCACCGTCAGCCATGCTGTCGGCAGCTTCGATGCGGAGCCCGCTCTCACGCAGGATCTCCTTGCCCCGCTCCACGTTCGTGCCCTCGAGCCGCACCACGAGCGGCACCTTCAGGCTCAGCTCCTTGGTGGCCGCCACCACCCCTTCGGCGATGACGTCGCACTTCATGATGCCGCCGAAGATGTTGACGAAGATCCCCTTCACTTGTGAGCTGGAGAGGATCATCTTGAAGGCCTTGGTCACCTGCTCCTTGGTGGCGCCGCCGCCCACGTCCAAGAAGTTGGCCGGCTTGCCGCCGTAGTAGCCGATGATGTCCATCGTGCTCATGGCAAGGCCGGCGCCGTTCACTAGACAGCCAATGTTACCATCCAGCGCCACGTAGCTGAGGCCGGCGGCCTTCGCCTCGAGCTCCACCGGATCTTCCTCGTCGTCGTCTTGGAGCTCGGCCCACTCGCGGTGGCGCCCCTCGGCGTTGGGGTCGAAGTTGATCTTGGAGTCCAGCGCGACCACGTCCCCCGTCTTCGTGACGATGAGCGGGTTCACCTCGCAGAGGGAGCAGTCTTCCTTCTCGAAGAGCTCTGCCATCTGGGTGACGATGTGGCAGAACTGCCTGATCGTCTTCTTGGGGTCGGCGCTGCCCTCCCCCACCTTGAGCCCGTAGGCGAGCTCGCGCGCTTGGTAGGCGCCGAGGCCGATCAACGGGTCCACGTACACCGTGAGGATTTTCTCCGGGCTGTGCTCGGCGACCTCCTCGATGTCCATGCCGCCTTCGGTGGAGGCCATCACCGCGATGCGGCGCGTGGCGCGATCCACCACCAGGGCGAGGTACAGCTCGCGCTGGATGTCGAGGCCTTGCTCCACGTAGACGCGGCGCACCTTCTGCCCCTCGGGGCCCGTCTGGTGGGTGACGAGCTGCATGCCGATCAGCGCCTCGCCAGCGGCCCTCGCCGCCGCGGGGCCGTCCTTCACCACCTTGACGCCGCCGCCCTTGCCGCGGCCGCCCGCGTGGATCTGCGCCTTGACCACCACCACCGGGATTTGGGTCTCGTCGATCAGCCGCTTGGCGGCCGCCTCCACCTCTTCCGCCGTGAAGCAGGGCACGCCCTTCGGGATCGGGATGCCGTACTTCGCGAAGATCTGCTTGCCTTGGTACTCGTGAATCTTCATCGCTCAGCCTTTCGCTGGGTCTCAGGGCTCATCGCCGCTCCCTCCGGTGCTTCATCCGTAGCCCTTCGGGGATTATCCATGTGGGATGATTTGTGGCGCTCGGTTACCTGCGGCGCTCGATTACGTTGGGCGCTCGGTCACTCGAGGCGCGATCCTTCTTGGATCGCGCCCTTGGCGCTCGAGGTGGCGCGCTGGAGCTGGCTCCTGGCGCGCCACGTCGCGATCACTCCGCGCTGGCCTTCACCACGTCCACGACGGACTGCACGCTCGCCGCGCTCTTGGCCAGCGCCGCCTTCTCACCCTCCGTGAGCGGCAGCTCCACGATCTGCTCGACGCCGCCGGCGCCGATGATGGCCGGCACACCGAGGTAGATGTCCGTGTAGCCGTACTGGCCAGTCAGGTAGGCTGCTGAAGGCAGCAGGCGCTTCTCGTCGTTCAGGTAGGCCTCGGCCATGCTGATCGCGGAGGCGGCCGGCGCGTAGTAAGCGCTGGTGCCCATCAACTTCACGATCTCACCGCCGCCGGTGCGGGTGCGGTTCACGATGCTCTCGAGCTTCTCTGCCGAGATGAAGCGGCTGATCTCCACGCCGCTCACGGTGGTGTAGCTGAGCAGCGGCACCATGTCGTCCCCGTGGCCGCCGAGCACCATCGCGCGCACGTCCTTCACGCTGACGCCCGCCTCACGCGCGAGGAACAGGCTGAAGCGCGCGCTGTCGAGCACGCCCGCCATCCCCACGACCTTTTCCGCCGGGAAACCAGTGCGGCGCTTGAACTCGTAGACCATCGCGTCCAGCGGGTTGCTGATGACGATGACGAAGGCGTCCGGACAGTGCTTCTTGGCGTTGTCCGCCACGTTGCGGATGATGGGCAGGTTGATGCCCACCAGGTCGTCGCGGCTCTGCCCTGGCTTACGCGGCACGCCGGCGGTGATGATGATGACGTCGGCGCCAGCGCAGTCTTCCCAGTTGGAGGTGCCGATCACGCGGGCGTCGGCGCCGCTCTGGGTGGAGGCCTGCTCGAGGTCGAGCGCCTTGCCCTTGGCGAAGTCTTCCTTCTGCGGGATGTCGAACAGCACGACGTCGCCGAGCTGCTTCATGACCGCGAGGTTGGCGAGCTCACCGCCGATGTTACCGGCGCCGATGAGGGCGATCTTCTTTCTTGCCATAGCTGGTTGTTCTCCGTTCAGGCGTGCCGCGCGAGGGGGAAGGCGCCGCGGCAGCTCTCCGTGCAGGGCCTGTCAGGGGCGGTGCAGGGGAGCGCCGGCGCGCATCGAGCGGCCAGGCCGAGGGGCGAGTAACCCACTGGTCCCGGCGCGGCAACCGCCGCCATCATCGCCCGAGCTTTCCGCGGCGTTGTGGCCCGAACGCGGCCGAGCGCCTGCGTCATGTCCGTTGCCTGAGTCGCTGCCTGAGGCGGGTAGGGGTGGGTTTCAAACCCACCCGGCCGCACGTCTCGTGTACCCGCGCCAGGCGCCTCAAAAGCCGGCCATGGAGAGCCGTGTGTTCAGGTCCGCTAGCAGCCGCTGCGCCTCACTCGGAGCCCCCGCGAGCTCCGCCAAGCGAGCGCGCCCTGCGACGGCGAAGGGCACCGCGCGCGCCGCGCGGCGACCGAGCAGCTCCACCAAGCGATTCAGCTCACGCGCCTCATCGGCGGGGGTGAGCGCCGGTGAGGCTTCGGGAGCCTCGCTTGGATCGTCAGTTTCCATGAAGAAACCTTGGGGCGCTGCGGAGGCGGCTCGCGCCAAGATGGCGAGCAGCCGCTCCGCGTCGTCGCGCTCCGGCTGAGGGAGCTCGGGGGTCATCATCTCCAAGCGAGGTAACAGCGCGTAGAGCTCCACCGGGGGGCCGTAGCACAGCGCTCGCGGCGCGGTATGGCGCGCTGCCCTAACGGTGGCTTGGGACGTGGTGCAGGCAAACCCCCAAAACAAAAAGCCGACCATCAGCCTTGGTTTGACGCGGCGCGATCCCCGGGGCAGCCAGGGCGCGTGGCTTACGATCCAGCGCTCTACGAGCTCACGCATCGCGGTAACCCGGGGGACGTCGAGTTTTATTCGAGGGCCTGTGAGGGCGCGCGCTCGGTGTTGGAGCTGGGCACGGGCTACGGGCGGATCGCGCTCGGGCTCGCGGCGGCGGGGTATGAGGTGGTGGGCCTCGAGCTCGACCCGGGTTTGCTCGAGCTGGCCCGCGCGGCGAAGGCAGCGCAGCTGGAGGCGGCGGGCGCTGAGGTGAAGGTGGGAGCGGCAACAGTCAGTGAGACTGATAGTCTGGAGTTTGTATTAGGGGACATGCGTCAGTTCGAGCTCGGGCGGCGCTTCGATCGCGTCATCATCCCGCACAGCGGGCTCTATTGCCTGCTCGAGCCGGGCGAGGTGGCGAGCTGCCTCCGCGCGGCGCGCGCGCACCTCTGCCCCGGGGGCCTCTTGGTGCTGGACGGCTACGCGGCCGATGATTTCCACGAGGAATCTTTGCCGGAGGACGTCCCCGACGATCAGCTCGAGCCCATCACCGAGATCGAGGCGCAGGGCACGCGCTACACGGTGTTCGAGCAGAGCCGTTGGGATCGCGACTCGCAGCGCATCGACGCCACCTACCTCTACCGCGAAGAGCCCAGCGGTCGTGAGGTGCGCTACCTACTTCCTCAGCGCTACCTCCTACGTCGCGAGCTCGAGGCGCTCCTGGACGCGGCTGGCTTCAGCGTGAGCCTCGTGCGCGGCAGCTTCAGCGGCGACGCCTACGATGAGGACGCCGAGCACCTGATCGTGATCGCAGAAGCGAGCTAGCGGGGGCTGCGGCGCTGGGTGTAGGCTCGGCGCCGTGAACAGCTCACTTGCAGGTTCGAGGCGCGGTCAGGCTCGGTTGTGGCGAGGGACGTTCGGGGTCCTGACGTTGGCGCTGGGGTACGCCGCGTGTGGGCCGGCGGCTTCGGCGGATCGCTGCACGTATGAGGGCTGGGCGGGGGAGTGTCAGCTGCGGGGCGTCACCAAGATCCGCGAGATTGAGTCGTTTCCACGCGCCTACGCCGTGTTCGAGGTGGCGTACGAGCCCACGGACAACGAGTCGCCGCTGAGCCCGCCGACGTCGCGCTTCGAGGTGTCGATGCCAGCGGACGCAGAGGACAGCTTCCGTGACCACCTCGCGGCGTACGCACGGGTGGCCTGCCGCGTGGCGCCGGACGATCCCGAGGCGTGTCGCTCCGGGCGCCTCGCGGTGGCGGTGCCGCCCTACGAGCCGCCAGCTGTCGCTCAGCGCGCCGAGGAGCCGGTCGGCTGCCGCGCGCTCGAGACACGCGGCGCCGCCGCGCCCGACTTCCAAGCGGGGCGCACGCTGAGCCAAGAGCTCGACTTCGAGCCCAACCAGAGCACCCTGGGACCCGCTTCGGACGCTGCGCTCCGCACGCTGGTGGCTCAGCTCCAAGGGAATCCCAAGTGGCAATGCGTGGCGGTGACCGGCTTCGTCACCTACGGTGAAGACCGCAGCCTCGCCGAAGCGCGCGCCCGCGCCGTGAAGCAGCGCCTGGTGGAGCTAGGCCTCGAAGCGTCGCGCTTCGTCACCTTCGGAGCCGCCCTCGGCGCCGCCCCTGAAGAAGACCGCATCGCCCGCCCCGAAGAGCGCCGCGTGCGCCTCAAGGTGCTGATCGAGCGTCAGTAGGGCGCGTGGGTTGGTAGCCTCGGGAGCCGTTGACGATGGGTGGCCCAGCGTGTCACGGTCCACGGAGGTGAAGGTCGCTGGTTCGTACGACAGCCTGAGCGAGCTTCGAGAGAAGCTCTTGGGGCTCCGGGTCGAGACAGTCGCCGAGGCGACTGGCATCGCTTCGGAGCGGCTGCGCGCTGTGGAGGCAGGAGCCCCCGCCTCGGTGCTCGAGCTCGAGCTATTGGGCGATGCATACGGCATCGACGCCGACGCGCTCTACGATCGGCCGATCGTGCTGGCTGACGGTTGCGCCATTGGCGCCCTCGCAAGCCTCGATGAGTTTCGTGACGTGGGTCAGCTCACCCGCGTGCGCATCGTGCGCGCAGCGAACGCGGCGCGCGATCTGATCGCGCTACGAGGGCTCCTGGGCGACGAAATCGCCGCCTTGCCAAAGCTCTCCTCGCCCAACCCAGTACAGAGCCCCTACGAGCAGGGGGCGGCCTTGGCGCGCGAGCTGAGGAAGCTGTTGGGCCTTGGTGTTGAGCCCATCGCGTCGATGCGCGATCTGGTGTCGGTGCTGCTCCCCGGTGTTCAGGTGCTCTATGCGGACTTAGGACACCAAGGGCCGGCTGGCCTCTCCTTCGCGGACGCCACGCGAGGTCCGGCGGTTGTGCTCAATCTTCGCGGCAAGAATGAGAATGCCGCGGTCCGTCGCTTCAGCCTCGCTCACGAGCTCTGCCACTTGTTGGTGGACTGGAACGACGCCCTGCCGCTCGCTTCCATCTCGGGCTACCTGAGCGACGCTGGTCTCGAGCGTGAGCAGCGTGCCAACGGCTTCGCGGTGCGTTTCCTCTGTCCAGAGACGGTGGTCTACCGGTTGCGCGACGCTCATGAGGATGAGGCGCTCCGCGTGGTGATGGGTGAGTACAAGCTGCACTACCAGGCTGCCCGGCTCTACCTTCGAAACGAGGCCAACTTCCACCTGCCTGAGCGCCTGCCGAGCCTGCTGCCCGACCCGAGCCTCGAGGCCGTCGAGGCGCCACGCGCAGTGTTGGAGTTCCCACTCCCAGAGGTACCTCCGGAGCGCCGTGGCAGCTTTGCCGAAGCTGCCGTTCGCGCTTGGTCACGCGCCTTGCTCTCTCGCGACGCCTTCGGTGAGCAGCTGAGGGTCACCGCCGGCGCTGAGCTAGAGCGTGTGGCTGACTACTTCGGCCTCGACATCCCAGAGGACGACGCGATCGCGAGCTGAGGATGCGGTCGGTCTTGCTCGACGCCGACGCATTCCGGTGCCTCCACGGGCTGAAGCTGCTCGACCTCGTGCTCAGCGCGCTAGCTCGCATGACGTCAGTCAGTGTGACGGAGTACATCGCCAGACATGAGCTGAACCTACTCAGTCGGGAGATCGGTCGTTTAGAGTCCTCAGGGCTACTTCGGGTCGAGATTGTGATCGCCGGAAGCGCTGCTGGGAAGCGCTTCCGTGAGTTTCGTCGCGTGGCTGACAAAGGCGAGGCCGAGGCGATCGCGTGGGCGCTTGATTTCGCCTCGGAGGAGCGCCCACTGTTCGTCACGCGCGACAAGGGCGCGACGCGCTTCGCGCAGGAACAGCGAGTTCCCGTGACCGATGTGCTGGGTGCCATCGTGGAGGCATGCGAGCTAGGTGAGCTGGCTCCGGAGGTTGCACGCCAGGCCTTGGTTGTCTGGGATGACCCTCAAGTGCAGTTGTGCCGTCCGGCGCAGTACACCGGCCTCGACGCCGAGTGGGCGAGGCGCGTGTCCTCGCGTGCCGCCTGGGCTTAGGAGCGAGATGGGGGCTGGGGGTTGGTAGCTTTGGGAGCCGCCGTGTGGTGGCGCAGTCGCTTGGGTGGCGTCACACGACGCGTAGCGGCGCCTGATTGGCTACGAAAGGCGCGCGCTCCCCGCGCGCTGGTGCTGCCGCGAGCGGGGCCTCGTGTTAGTGTGCCGCGATGCGCTCGCTCGGCTCTTGGCTCCTGTTTCCGCTGACCTTCACTGCGCTCGGCGCGCTCGGTCACCTCGCCGTGGGCTGCTCGGCGAGTGGTACGAGCGATGGCGGGCCGAATGGCGGCGGCTCGGGCGCGACGTCCGGCTCTGGAGCCTCGGGGGGAACCGCGGGGACCGCTGGGGGTGGCTTCGGCGGCACCGGTGGCGATTTGCTAGGTGACGGCGGCGACACCACGCCCACAGGTCAGGTTTACGGACATAGTCCGGATACGCTGTATGAGGTGGAGCCCTATAGCAAGACGGTCACCGTCGTCGGGCGCTTCAATTGCTTGGGGGGCGGTGAGATGTGGGATATCGCCGTGGACGCCAAGGGGAAGATGCTGGGGAGCGTCTCCACCGGGTTTGGTACAGGGATGCTGGTCGACATCGACCCGAAGACCGCCAGCTGCACTCACGTCGCCAATGGCGATTTCCCCAACTCACTCGGCTACATCCCAGTCGGAGCGCTCGACCCTGATGTGGAGGCGCTGGTCGGCTACAACGTCGCGCAGTACCTCCGCATCAGGCCCGACACCGGGGAGATCTTCCCCATCGGCAATCTCAACCCGAACCCCACGGGGCAAAACTGGGTGTCCAGCGGCGACGTGGTGTCGGTGCAGGGTGGCAAGACTTACCTCACCGTCCATCTCCAGTTTGGCAGTGACACGAACGACTCCCTCGCGGAGATCGATCCAAAGACCGGCAAGGTGGTCCGCATCATCGGTCAGACAGGCTACCCACAGCTGTACGGCCTCGGTTACTGGGCGAACACCGCGTACGGCTTCAGCGCCACCGGCGTCCTCATCAGCATCGATCTCGACACCGGCGCCGGCACCCCCATCCCGCTGCCGAGCATCCCCTCCGGCTTGTCCTTCTACGGCGCCGGGACGACCACCTCAGCGCCTATTCGGTGAGGTTTTGGCTCCGGTCACTCTCGTCCGGGGCCGCGCACGCAGCGCGCTCGCATCACCCAGCTCGAGCCGTGCGGTGAGCGCGGGCCGTGAGCGGCTTCGGATTCGAGCGGCGCCTTGGATCGTCGCGCGGCGCGGGTAGTTCGGGGCGCATACTTTGCGCCTTGACGGTCCAGTGGGGCGGCCAAACTGTGGGGCATGCGGTACTTGCGCCTCATGCTCGCGGACAAGCGTTTGATTGGAGCGGCTGGGGTGGTGTTGGGCCTCCTGGCGACGGGGTGTGATTGGGGGTGCAATGACGACTACGTGTATCCGGCGTACCGAATTCGGGTTTCGGATGCGCGGACTGGCGCGGCCATTTGTGACGCGGAGGTGAGCGTCAATGGTCGTTCGGCGTCTCTCTATGAGCGTGGCTGCGAGTACGTGAGGCAGATTACGGATGACGGTATGTCAGAGATCACGGTCGTCAGAGCAGGATACGAATCGCTGACGCGCGAGGTCTCTACCTCATACGAAAAGGATGATTGTGGCAAGGCGCTCCCCAAGCGGGTGTCGATCAAGCTGCATCCGTTGTAGTGCGTAACCTGACGGAGACTGGCGCTCAGCAGCGGCAGATGGGGGTGCTCACCGCGAGGCTCAGGTAGGGCGTTTCTGAGCCGGGGAGGCGGAGGCCGTCGCTGTCCCATAGGGTGGCTCCGTCACCGATGATGACGTGGGTGGGGAGTTCGCGTGCCTCGCGGAGCTCCACGGTGCGGAGGCGCCCGCCGGGGAGCACCTCGAACACGCCGGTGAGCGTCGCGTCGAAGTCGCCGCAGCCCTCCGAGGCGAGCAGCGACCAACCGATGTAGCGCGGCTCGCCGCTTCCCCAGAAGCGGAGCTCGGGCTTCAGCTCCGAGTGGTGCTCCCAGCTGGCCGCAGCGCTCGGGTCGGGCGGGGTTTGAGCCCGCAGGTACCGCGCGTAGCGCGCTTGATGCGCGCGGTAGTTGGGGGTGCCTTGGAGCAGCTCGAGCGCGCGCGCCGCGAGGGCGAAGGCTCGCTTGTCGTCGGGCGCGGGGGTGAGCTGAGCGAGCACCTCCAGCGCCTGAGCTTGGCTCGGCTGGGTGAGGAGGCGACCGTAGCTGGGGGCATTAGTGGGTGTGACTGACGACATGGGCGGTGTAGTTGCGGATCGTGCCGTGGGCTGAGCGGCGCGCTGAGCAGCCGCCACCAACGCGCCGCAGGGCGCCGTGGCGCACAGGTCCACCACGACGAGGCCCGGATCATGGCTCTGACTCCACGCGAGCTGCGCTAGCGCTGCGTCGCTGGGCGCGGACGGTGGCGAGGAGGCTTCTTCCATGTCGTAAATGCGCCGGAGCACGACGAGACCGCTCAGCGGCACCTCGCGCGAGCTGCCGTCTTCGTGGAACACCTCGGCATAGCCGAGCGGTTCGCTGAGGGCGGCCTTCGCTGTGCCGTTGGCTGGAAGCTTGGGGGGCGCGCCCGCGTGGGATGGGGAGTGCTCGCTCCGAGCCAGGTGGTGCGCGACGGCGCTCAGCTGGCTTTCGCCGATGCGCCGGGTCGCCGCCACCATCAACCCACCGCGCGCTGAAGCGAGCTGCGGCGCGCCTTCACCCCAATTGGGGTCGCTCACGCCGAGCACCAGCCAGCGGTCTTCGATGATGGGGAGCAGCCTCCCGTGTGCGCGCTGTTCGGGCTCGGCGCGCGGTGCGGGGAGCCGTGGCGCGTAGGGTGTGAGCGCTGGCGCGCGCGCGTCGCCAGGTGCCTCCACGGGGCACTCGGTGCTGGGCGTTGCTTCTCCGTGCTGCCCAGCGCAGGCCGCGCCGGTGTGGGCGTTGCTGCGGGGTGCGCAAGCGCTCACGGCGAGGGTGAGGCCGAGCAGCGCGCTGAGGGGGAGGTGAAGGGGAGCCACGCTCAAGGGACAGCAACGAACGTGCCACGGAGGCGCGGCGAGGTCACGGTGGCCGCGGTGACTGCGGCGCCGCGCGGCTTCTGCCGCTGCTACCAACCCCCCCAAAAAAATCGAGCGGTGAGCCCCGGGGACTAGCCCAGGGCGCCGCCGCGTCGATGTGGCCCTATCCTGTGGCGAGGGAGCCTTGAGTGCGTGTCACGGGGGACACGCACGGCGGCTCAGTAGCGCTGCGGCTCAGTAGCGGTAGTGGTCGGGCTTGAAGGGGCCCTCTTGTGCCACGCCGATGTACTGCGCTTGGTCGGGGGTGAGGGTGGTCAGCTTGGCGCCCAACTTGCTCAGGTGCAGCCGCGCCACCTCTTCATCCAGCTGCTTCGGGAGCACGTACACACCCACGTCCCGCCGGTTGGTCCAGAGGTCGATCTGCGCCAGCGTCTGGTTGGTGAAGCTGTTGCTCATCACGAAGCTGGGGTGGCCGGTGGCGCAGCCGAGGTTCACCAGGCGACCCTCCGCCAAGAGGAAGATGCTGTGACCATCCGGGAAGGTGAACATATCCACCTGCGGCTTGATGTTGGTGCGCTTGATGCCTGGATAGGCCATCAACTTGGCCACTTGGATCTCGTTGTCGAAGTGGCCAATGTTGCACACGATGGCCTGGTCTTTCATCTTGGCCATGTGGTCAATCGTGATGACGTCCTTGTTGCCGGTGGTGGTGACGTAGATGTCAGCAAAGGGGAGCGCGTCCTCCACCGTGGTCACCTTGTAACCTGCCATGCAGGCCTGGAGCGCGCAGATGGGGTCAATCTCCGTGACGCACACCTGCGCCCGGTGTGAGGCGAGCGCCTCCGCGGAGCCCTTGCCTACGTCCCCATAGCCGCAAATGACCGCCGTCTTCCCGGCGAGCATCACGTCCGTCGCGCGCTTGATGCCGTCCACCAAGCTCTCGCGGCAACCGTAGACGTTGTCGAACTTGCTCTTGGTGACGGAGTCATTGACGTTGATGGCCGGCACCAGGAGCTCGCCCTTCTCGTGCATTTGGTACAAGCGGTGGACGCCGGTGGTGGTCTCCTCCGAGACGCCGATCCACTCCGACACCACGCGGTGCCAGTGCTTCGGGTCCTGCTTCAGCACGCGCTTCAGCAGCTTGTTGATGATGGCGAGCTCTTCGTTGTCCGTGGGCTCGTCCAGGATGCTGGCGTCCTTCTCGGCGGCGTAGCCGCGGTGGATGAGCAGGGTCGCGTCCCCGCCGTCGTCCACGATGATCTGCGGGCCCTTGCCGTCGGGCCAGGTGAGCGCGCGGAAGGTCAGGTCCCAATACTCTTCCAGGGTCTCGCCCTTGAACGCGAACACGGGGGTGCCCGACTTGGCGATGGCGGCCGCGGCGTGATCTTGCGTGGAGAAGATGTTGCACGAGGCCCAGCGCACGTCCGCGCCGAGCTCCTTCAGCGTCTCGATGAGCACCGCCGTTTGGATGGTCATGTGGAGCGAGCCGGAGACGCGCGCGCCAGCGAGGGGCTTGGTTTTGCCGTACTTCTCGCGGGTGGCCATCAGGCCTGGCATCTCGTGCTCGGCGATCTGGATCTCCTTGCGACCCCAGTCAGCCAAGCTGATGTCTTTGACGACGTAGTCAGGGGAGTTGCTGGTTGGTACCGAAACGCTCTGTGTCATCTGTCTGTCCTCTCACTGCCTCGGGCCCGTGGCCCGGCTCTCTATTCTGATCGCTGGTCGCGTTCGGACCAAGCTGGGGTCGCTCTCTACTTCTCTCGATCGTGATGGGGGGCTGTGCGCCCCCCTGGGGGTCACATGTGCGAGATGACGGCCTGCCCGAACGCGGAGCAGGACACCTCCTTCGCGCCGTCCATCAGCCGCGCGAAATCGTAGGTCACCGTCTTCGCGCCGATGGCGCCGTCCATCCCCTTGAGCACCAAATCCGCCGCCTCCGTCCACCCGAGGTGACGCAGCATCATCTCGCCGCTCAGCGTGACGGAGCCGGGGTTCACCTTGTCCAGCCCCGCGTACTTCGGCGCGGTGCCGTGGGTGGCCTCGAAGATGGCGTGCCCCGTCTGGTAGTTGATGTTGCCGCCGGGGGCGATGCCGATGCCGCCCACCTGCGCCGCCAGCGCGTCGCTCAGGTAGTCGCCGTTCAGGTTCATCGTGGCGATCACGTCGAAGTTCTTCGGGCGCGTGAGCACCTGCTGCAGCGTGATGTCGGCGATCGCGTCGTTCACGATCAGCTTCTGCTTCCACTGGTCGCCGCCGTGCGTGTCCCACAGCGCGAGCGCGGCCTCCACCTCGGCGCGCAGCTCCGCCTGCACCTCTGGCGGCGCCATGTCGTAGCCGGGCTCCACCAGCTTGGCGTTGGCCTCCACGCTGAGGTCCGCGTTCGCGGCCTTGTTGCCGAGGATCCACGTCTCCCGCTCGGTGACGATATCCGCGCGGAATTCTGACTTGGCCAGGGCGTAGCTCCAGTCGCGGAACGCGCCCTCGGTGAATTTCATGATGTTGCCCTTGTGGACGATGGTCACGCTCTTGCGCTTGTTCGCCAGGGCGTACTGGATGGCGGCGCGCATCAGGCGCTCCGTGCCCTCGCTGGAGATCGGCTTGATGCCGATGCCGGAGGTGCCCGGGAAGCGGATCTTGTTGACGCCGAGCTCGCTCTGCAAGAACCCGATGAGCTTCTTCACCTCATCCGAGCCGCTCTGGTACTCCACGCCAGCGTAGATATCCTCCGTATTCTCACGGAAAATCACCATGTCCACGTCGCCCGGGCGCCGCACGGGGCTGGGCACCCCGGTGAACCAGCGCACAGGGCGCAGGCACACGTAAAGGTCGAGCTGCTGACGAAGCGCGACGTTGAGCGAACGGATGCCCTTGCCCACCGGCGTGGTGAGCGGCCCCTTGATGCCGACGAGGTACTTTCGGTAGGCCTCCACCGTCTCGTCGGGGAGCCAGCTGTCGAACAGGTTCTTCGACTTCTCCCCCGCGTACACCTCGTACCACGCGAGCTTGCGCTTGCCGCCGTAGGCCTTCTCCACCGCGGCGTCCAACATGGCCTGCGAGGCGCGCCAGATGTCCGGGCCGGTTCCGTCGCCCTCGATGAACGGTACGATGGGGTGATCCGGAACGGTCAGCTGACCATTTTGCATGGTGATCGGGTCGCCCGACTTGGGGCCTTCGAACTGAGCCATATGCTGCGAATTCCTTGGGAGATCGAGGGTTGCTAGCCGCTCACCCGGCCGCGCCCGGCGTGCGCGACCCGCGCGGAGAGCGGGGACGCTGCGAGTACCCCGGGGCCAGGCGCCTGGCAAGGGTCGCGCGGCGCGGGGTGGTGGCGCCCGCTGAGGACTTCAAGGATTGAGGGGGTTGGACGGCACCGCATGGGAGCGCGCTGCTCGCAGAACGCTGGGTGGCTCCCCGCCGAGTCTGCAAGGCTCAGCCCGGTGAAGCTCCCGGAAGCTGCGACGGATGCCGCGATCGCGCCCGCCTTCTGAGTCCGCAAGGACTCAGCCCCATTGAAGCTAGCCGAAGGAGATCGGCTCGCCGCAGATCTCGCCCCCTTCTGAGTCCTCAGGGACTCAGCCCCATTGAGGCTGCGCGCGCGTGGAGGCTTCGTCGAGGCTGTGAGGTCAGCGGGAGGGGCCTCGAGGCTGTGCCCTGTGCGGTCACGAAACCCGCCGCGCGGCCGGGTGAGGGTTGCTATGGTCGGCGCGATGCGGGAGCGAGCTGGGCGGGAGCGGGAGTGCTTGGGTGAGGGTGCGCCTTCGGAGGGCGCGTGCTCGCTGCCCGCGTGCTCTGCGCCTGGAGGCTTCGCGTCCGAAGGCTTGGGGCTGGGAGGCGTTGGGGTGGCGCTTCGAGGGTTGAGTCAGTATACTTGTCTATTGGGGGCCGCGTTCCTGCTGAGCTGCGGGCCGCCGCCCAAGGCGCCCGAGCCGGAGACCCCAGCGGTGGCGCGGCGCTCGAAGGCGGCGGTGGACGACTGCGCGGAGCAGCCTGGCAAGCCGCCGCCCAAGCCGCTCGAGCGCGAGTACCAGGGGGTGGCGAAGGCCGCGCGCTGCGATCGCGAGGTGTACACCATCATGGGTGGCGTGGTGCACAGCCTGGGCGTGCCGTGTGAGCATTGCCACGTGCCCGGCGACTACCGCGCGATGACGCACAAGAAGCACGTGGCCAACTGGATGGCCACTGAGCTCATCCCGGCGCTACGCACCAAGACGGGGCGCGATGTGGAGTGTCGTGATTGTCATCGAGTGGGCGAAGAGGGCACTCCGAAGCCGCTCGGTAAGGACCGCGAGCGCGGCGAAGTGCTGGAGTGGATGAACCTCCAGCTAGTCGCCCGCTTCGAGACCAAGGACGGCGGCGCCCTCCACTGCAAAGCCTGCCACGGCGGAACCCTGGGGAGCCCCGAGTTCCGCAGCAAGGTCATTTTAGCTGACATCATGGGAGACAACAGCTTCTCCATTCAGGTGGCCTCTGGTGCACCCGATTCCGGTGTAGAAACACCGGGTGACGGGGAGGCTGACGGTGAGCTAGAGGGTGATTCGTTGGACGCCGGGGTGCTACCGGTTGAGCGCTGAGGTGCAGGTGATGCCAACAACAGCCCTCATAGCGGCACTCGCTGAGCTCAGGGGCCTCCTGGCTCGGCCGGGGAACGACTTCTCGTGGTCGAGCTGGGAGGACGCCGCCGATGCGCTCGCCTGCGTCGATGAGCAGCTGGCTCAGCTCGGCGCGGGCGTGGTTCCGGATCTCTCGTTGCTGCTCGTACCGACTTGCCCCGCGCAGGAGGTGAGCCTGAGCTCAGGTTGGGCGAAGGAGTACCTCGCTGTCACGGCGCGCATCGAGGACGCGCTCGAGCAGCTCGGCGAGCACGCGTGAGCACTGGACGAGGCCGGCTTGCTGCCTAGGCGGCCGCAGGCTACGCTGCGGTGTTCTGCCCGCAAAATATCTGCCCTCCACCAATAGAGGTCCGGCGCGTGAGTCCCACCATCTTCACCGAGCGCGGGTATCGGTTCTTTTTCTTCTCGCTGGAAGAGTTGGGCCGATCCCGATTTGGTGGACACCTTCATTATGCAGCCTCACGGGCTGACTGCAACTTCAATTCAAACTCAACTGGGCTCTCGTAGCCAAGCGTAGAATGCAACCTGCGATCGTTGTAGAAATCGTCAATGTACCTCTCGATCAGGGCTCTCGCTTGGGCGCGCGTGTAGAGCGTCTCGTGGTCGAGGCACTCGCCCTTGATGGTCGCGAAGAAGCTCTCAGCGACCGCATTGTCCCAGCAGTCGCCCTTCCTGCTCATGCTTACCTCGAAGCCGTGCCACGCGAGCGCAGCTCGGTAGTCGGCGCTCGCGTACACCGCGCCTCGATCGGAGTGGTGGAGGCAGTCTCGAGGAGGGCGCCGAGCTGCCACAGCGCGCGCGAGCGCCTCGAGTGCAAGCAGACGATCGTTGTTGGCGCTGGTGGCCCATCCCACGACGCGACGCGAGCACAGGTCGAGGATGGCGGCCAAGTACAGCCAGCCCTCGTGCGTCCAGACGTACGTCACGTCGGTGACCCACGCCGCGTTGAGTGTGTTGACGTCGAAGCTTCTGCCGAGCACGTTGGCTGCGATCGGCTCGCTGTGCTTCGAGTCGGTCGTGGCCTTGAACCGGCGTCGACGCTTCACCGAAAGCCCTTCGCGCTTGCGCAGACGAGCCACTCGTCTATGGCTGACACGCCATCCCTTCTTCCTCAGTCCGCGGAGAATACGGCGGCTGCCGTAGGTTCCCTTACCTTCGTCGTGGAGCCCCACGATCACCCGAGCAAGGCGGTCATCCTCCAGCGCTCGTGGCGATGCAGGGCGCTCGCGCCACGCGTAGAAGCCGCTCTTCGAGACTCCAAGTACCTCGCACATCACTCGAACCGGGAAGCAGGCCTTCTCCGCGAGGATGAACGTGAACTTGCTCACGTCGTCTCCTTCGCGAAGAAGGCCGCCGCTTTTTTTAGTATCTCGCGCTCCATCTCAAGGCGACGCACCCGCTTGCGAAGCGCGCCTAGCTCTTCGCGCTCAGCCGTCGTCAGCGTCGCGGTAGGTGTCGGGCTCGCGTCTGCCTCCGCTCGCTTCACCCATTCGCGCAGTGAACCTTCGGTCAGATCCAGGTCCTTGGCGACCTGCGCAAGGCTTCGATCGCCGCGCTCGCAGAGGCGAACCGCATCCGCCTTGAACTCAGCCGTAAATGTCCGTCGTTTTCGTCGTGCCATGGTCTACTCCTCGCGCATTCAAGCGCATTTCGGGAGTGTCCACAAAACCGGGATCAGCCCAAGTCCCGCATGCATGTGCACGTCCGGTCCGGCGATGGCGAGGCGAAATTCTGGCTTGAACCGTTTGTCCAGTTGGCGAAGAATTATCGGTACACGCCCCAGCAGATCCGTCAGATTCAAGGCATTGTAGAGGCACGTCGAGATGAGCTCACAACCGCATGGGAAAAGCACTTCAGCCATCGAGGTGACTGATATCTCCCCGCACGGGATTTGGGTGTTGGCTCGAGGGGAGGAGGTCTTCCTTCCCTATGAGACCTTCCCTTGGTTCAAGAGGGGCACGGTAGAGGCCGTGCTCAACGTCGAGGAACAGTCGCCTGGTCGCTACTACTGGCCCGATTTGGATATCGATCTGAGCTTGGACATCATGAAGCACCCTGAGAAGTACCCACTTACATTCGAGCGGTCGTAGGATGACTCTAGAGTTGCTCCCGATCACGGTGGCGGCAAACTGATCGGCGCTCTTGACAGGCTCACGGGCACTTAGGCCATCTCATGGGCACTTAGGCCATCTCATGGGCACTTAGGCCATCTCACGGGCACCTGGGCCCCGGCCCGGTGCAGCAGCTGGGCCCGCCTGCGGCGCAGTCTGTGCTCCACTGGCAGCTGCTGAGGCAGAACTGCCAGGCGCTGGAGCCGCAGCAGCGCCAGTTGCTGCCTGCTCGGTACTCGCAGGCGCTGGCGGGCTTGAGCCCGCACTCTGCGGGGTAGCTGCAGTCCAGCTGACAGACACGCTGCGAGCAGCCGTCGCAGCCGGTGGAGTCGGTCTCGCCTGGAGCGCACTCACCTTGGGCACCGCAGCCGCTCCACGCGCCCCAGGTGCAGCTGCTGGTGCAAGTGCGGAGCCGCACACCGCAGTTGCCGCAGGGCTCAGTCTCGTCTTCACCAGGATCACATTCGCCGCAGGGAGCGGTGCCGCCCGCGCCACCCGCACCCGTGCCACCCGCACCGCCAGCGCCGGAGCCACCAGAGCCGCTCACAGCGCCCGCGCCACCGACGGCACCACCCGCGCCTCCCGCCCCTGCGACTCCGCCGGAGCCGCCCACCGCACCGCCAAACCCCCCGCTCCCCCCCCAAGCGGTGTTACCGGTGCCCCCGTTCCCACCGGATGGCGAGCCCGCCGCGCCGCCGTCACCCGCGGTGCCCGCCGAGCTGGCTCCCGCGGAGGCGTCGAAGTCCGTATCCACCGTGGCGATCTCGCCGCCCTCGGCGCAGGCACCCAGCGCGACCGCGGCGATCAACGCCCACGCCGGGAGGGACCGAACGATCGGGCTGTTGGCCGAACCGGCTGACGTGAGCGAAGGGCGCATGGCTCATCTTACCTCAGCGGGCGCTCGGCGCGTAGCGGGGAAGCGCTGGGCAGGGCTCCGTGCGCGTCCTTGGCCGAGGATCATGGGTTTGGGGGTTTGCCTGTCTCGAGCCGCGCGGCGCCGCCAGGGCTGTGCCCCGCTCGGTCACTTGGATCGCCTCGGTCACTCATACACCGCGTTCGCGCCGCGCCTCTCCCAAGAGCAGGAGCCGGCGTCATGACCCTGCAGCGTCATCACCGCGCGCGCCGCGTGAGCGGCGTCTGGCCACGGTGAGATTCCACGCGGCAGAACCTGCGGCTCGAGCGGCCCGTTCTGAGATTCCGCGCGGCAGAACCGTCACCCACCGCGCCCCGTTCTGAGATTCCGCGTGGCAGAACCAGCCAGCTACTGCCGCGGGCGAACCGGAGACAGCGTCCATCCCAAGATTTTCCGCGCGGCGGAGCGCGCTCGCGAGCTCGACCGCGGCGCCTGCGCCGGAGATTCCACGCGGCAGAACCCGCAGATTCTACGTACGGGTCGCGAAAGGGCGCAAAAGCCTGCGCGCGGACGATTGGGCGTCGACGAGTCTGAAGATGGGTGTTAGGAGCTGGCTCGTGGCTACCAAGAAGCGAATCGTCTGGCCTGAAACCGCGTTCTCTCGTGCACCCGCCCTCGGCGCTAACGACGCCGTGGCGATCGGGCGCGTCGTCTACCAGCATTTCCCGCACACCTCCGTCCCGGAGATCGTGAAGAGCGAGCAGCTGAACCTCACGTCCATGACCTTGAACCGCTGTCTCGCTGCCTACCGGGTGGCGACGGAGCTCGGTGAGGGCAACTGGGAGCACCTCTCCTTCGCCATGCTCCGCACGCTGGATTCGCTCGCGGAGCGGCAGCAGGCGCAGGTGGCGAAGCGCGCGTCGAAGGAGAAGTGGTCAGCTCACCAGCTGCAAGCTGAGGTCGCGCGCCTGAACAAGCAGAAGAAGGGGAAGCGGCGCGGTCGCCCGGCGCTCCCGAGCATCGTGCGCGCGGTGAACCAGCTCACCAGTTTTGCGGCGTCTCCGCGTGGCATCGGGGCCAGCCTCGATTCAATCCCGGAGCTCACGCCGGATCAGGCGGGGCGCCTACGCCAGGCGACGCAGGCGCTTCAGGCTGAGCTGAGGAGCCTGGATAGCCGCCTCAGGCAGGCGCTGTAGAGAGCGCCGCCACCAGGTCGCGCTCTGCAAAATGAGGCGATGATCGTGGGCGGGTTTGAAACCCGCCCCTACAGGATTGGCGCCGCACGTCGGGAGCCGGCGCGTCCTGGGTGCATGGTCAGGGCGCCATCCTAGCACGTGTTCGGCGTCGGGCGTCGGATGGTCCGCGCCCTTCAGGCATGTGGTCAGGGTGCCATCCTAGCGTGGGTTCTGCGCCTCGCGGTGGCCGCGGCGGGTCCAGGGCTGCGCCGCGAGGTGGCTCATCAGGTGCTCGCGGAAGGCGCGCACCTTCGCCGAGAGCTGCCGTGCCGTGGGGTAAACCAGGTACAGCGCGCCGAGGATAGCGGTGTTTTCGCTCAAGAGCTGCGTCAGGCGCCCGGCGGTGACGTCCTGCGCCACGATGAAGCTCGGGAGCTGGGCCACCCCGGCGTGCGCTAGCGCGGCGCTGCGGAGGAACGCGAAGTCCCTGCCATAGAGCCCCCCGTGGACCTCCATTTCGAGGAGCCCCTCCGGGCCCTCCACGGTCCAACGGTGGGGCGCTGATTGTCCACGAAAGAGCAGGCACTCGTGCGCCGCGAGGTCGCTCAGCGTGAGCAGCGCGGGACGCCCCGCGAGGTACTCCGGGCTCGCGAAGATCCCGAACTCCACGTCAGAGAGCTTGGTGGCGATCAGCGAAGAGTCCGCCAGTCGCCCCGCGCGCAGCGCGACGTCGAAGCCCTCCTCCACCAAGTTCACCGTGCGCTGCGTGATCTCCACCTCCACCTCCACCTCTTGGTGCAGCTCACGGAAGCTCCGTAGAATTTCCCCCAGGTAACTCACCCCGAAGTCGATGGGCGCCGTCACGCGCAAGAGGCCGCGCGGGACGTCTTGATCATCGCTCACGCTGCGCGCCGCCTCCTCGAGGTCGTCCATGGCCTTGGACACCCGCTCGAAGAACGACGCGCCCACCTCCGTCAGGCGGAGCTGCCGCGTGGTGCGGTGGATGAGGCGCGCGCCCAGCTCTTGCTCGAGCCGCGTCACGCGCCGGCTCACGGTGCTCTTGGGGATCCGTAGGCGCTCGCCCGCCGCGGTGAAGCTGCCGGTCTTCACCACCTGGATGAAGACCTCCACGCCGCTCAGGTCCATTGCTCCCGCCATGGCTCAGCGCTTGCCTCCGCTCAGCAACCCGCGCTCAGCACCCAGCGCGCAGGAGCCGCCCGGGTAGCTCACCCGTCAGCTGACCGTTCTTGGTGATGGCGGTGCCGTGCACCAAGGTGGCGCGGTAACCCTCCGCGTCTTGCAGGAGGCGCTTGCCCCCCGCTGGCAAGTCCTCCACCAGCCGCGGGCGGCGGAGCCGCAGGCCCTCGAAGTCGATCACGTTGAGGTCAGCGCGCTTACCTACCTCGAGCGTGCCGCGATCCGTCAGGCCCACGTAGCGCGCCGTGTCGTGCGCGAGCATTTGCACCACGCGCTCCAGAGATAGGCCACTATCCTGCCGATCTCGCGCCCAGTGGCTCAGCATGAAGGTGGGGAAGCTCGCGTCGCAGATGGTGCCGACGTGCGCCCCGCCGTCGCTCAAGCCGGGCAAGGCCAGCGGGTTATGCAGCATCGTCTTCACGTTGTTCAGATCGAAGTCGATGTAGTTGTAGAGCGGGAAGTAGAGGAGCTCCTTGCCGTCGCTCTCGAGCAGCGCGTCGTACACGGCGGACAGCGCGCTCACGCCGCGCGCCTTGCCCTCGTAGTAGAGCGAGTCTTCCAGCTTGGGCTCATAGTCAGGGTACTCACCCAAACGGAACAGGCGGAGTGACACGAAGTCCAGGTTGGCGAGCAGCTTGTCGGCCAGCGGTGGGATGGGGCTGCCGTCGCCGGCGACGGGCTCCGACTGCTCGGAGAGCAGCCGCGCCTTGAACGCCGGGTCGCGCATCGCCTTCACGCGCTCCGCGAGCGGCAGGTGGGAGATGGCCTTGTAGCTGGGGAAGCCCATGAAGGGGTGGAAGGTGGCCTCCAGCCCGAGCATCACGCCGATGGCGCGCGCCGCCACCTGGACGTGGATGGGGACGCCGGCGCTCGCGGAGCGCTCGCAGCGCTCGAGGATACGGCGCCACTGGGTGGGGTCGTTGTCCCGTTGGAGCAGGGACACGCTCACGTGGTGCCCACGGGCGGCCTTGGCCATCTCCTCGATGACGTCGAACTCCCCGTCGAAGCGCTCGAGAGAAATATCCATGTCGAAATCACTGACGGCCTGCAGCACGCCGTGGCCGAGCGGCTGGATGGCGCGGGCGATGCCGGTGAGCTCGCGCGCCGTCGCCTCCGCCGCGGGGGTGGGGCTGCCGTCCTTCGAGCGGTGGTTGTCCGTGCGACCGGTGCTGAAGCCGAAGGCGCCCGCCTCCACCGCCTCACGCACGAGCGCCGCCATCTTCGCGACGTCGTCCTCCGTGGCGACCTCGCTCGCCAGCGCGCGCTCGCCCATCACGTAGACGCGCAGGGCGTCGTGGGTCGCCATCAGGCCGTAGTCCATGGCGTGCGGGAAATCGACGGCCTGCATGTACTCTTGGAAGGTCTCCCAGCGCCAGTTGATGCCCTCCGCCAGCGCGGTGCCCGGGATGTCCTCCACCCCCTCCATCAGCTCGATCAGCCGCTCGCGATCTTGTTTCCGCACGGGAGCGAAGCCGACGCCGCAGCTGCCCATGATGCAGGTGGTCACGCCGTGCAGCGACGAAGGCGCGAGATCCGCATCCCAGGACACCTGACCATCGTAGTGCGTGTGGATGTCGACGAAGCCGGGGGTCACGATGGCGCCCTCCGCGTCCAGCGTCTCCTTCGCGCTCCCGCTGCACTCGCCGATCTCCACGATGCGGCCCGCCTCGATGCCGATGTTGGCGCGGCGGCGTCCCGCGCCGGTGCCGTCCACCACGGTGCCGCCCACGATCTTCAGATCAAAAGCCATGGCCGCAATCTAGCACGGCCAGGCCGAGCGCCCGACGCCTTCCGGCGTAGACCAGGTCGGGCTCGTCTCAAGGATTTTTAGGGGGTTTGGCAGCGCGCTCTGGTGCCTGACCATCTAGGCAAGCGCCCTCACGGCAGCGCACGGCCACACCTCCTTGAAGAGCTCAGCCCGCGACGTCGGTCGCGCTCACGAATGGGGCGCGGTGGGCAAATCGCCCAGGCGGCGGCTGATGAGGTCACACATGGCCATGATGGTGGCTTGCGGGTTCACGGCGCTCGGGCTGGGGAAGATGCTGGCGTCGCAGATGTAGAGGTTCTCTAACCCTTTCACGCGTCCGCGGTCGTCCACCACGCCCTCGTCACCCTCGCTCATACGGCAGGAGCCGAACACGTGGTTCATCGTCATCTGCAGGTGCCGCGCGCCGATGCGCGGGCTCAGGAGCTGCTCGGTGTCGGTCAGCGTCTTCAGCTCATCGGCCACCACTGGGATCCCCGTGTGCACGTAGCGCGCGCCGATGCCGAGCAGCCCATCCGCGGCGCGCTTCATGCCGCGCAGCACCGGCCGCGCTTCGGTGTCGGGGATCCACAGCTTCATGTCGGGCATGCCGTTTCGCTTCGCGCGCACCCGCCCCGTGACGTTCGCGCGGTAAACCAGGGCGATCACGGTCGCATACTTGAGCTCCGGCAGCTTCTCCAGGAAGCGCAGCCCCACGTCACCCCAGCGCACCATGAGCACGCTGGGTGACGCCCACAGGCTCTCGTACTTGAGCCCCAAGATGTCCTCGCTGATCGCGCCCCAACCCTGCGTGGCGCCTATCCAAGGATCCACCACTTCGTCAAGTACACCGACCATCCCGCCGCCCACGTGGGCGAACAGCGTGGCGCCCACGCGGTCGCTCGGGTTGATGCCGCTCATCTGCAAGATGACCGGCGTGTGCATGGTGCCGGCGGCCATCACCACGGTGTTCGCGCGCACGCGGAACTTCCCCACCGGGCGCCTCCCCACCGGGTCCACCACGCGCCCGGTGACTCCCGTCACGCGCTTGCCCGTCACCTCCACGCGCTCCACGTGGCTCACCGTGTACACGTCGGCGCCATCCTGGACGGCGTCCGCGATATAAGTTCTGTCCACTGACTGCTTGGCGCCGCCTGCGCAGCCCACCAGACAATCCGCGCAGCCCTCGCAGCCCACGACGGCGCGCGGCAGCGGGCCGCCGTAGATCCCCGCCTGCTCCATCGCTCGCTTGGCGGTGAGGTTGCGAGGGCCCATCACGGTCATGGGGGTGGGCGCGACGCGCAGGCGCTCGAAGACGCGCTCATACGCCGCGTCGAAATCCGGGTGATGGAACATCCCGGAGTGCGTCTCACGCCGCCAGATGTCGCGCACCCAGCCAGGCAGCTTGAGCATGATGGCGGAGTTCACCACCGTGCTCCCGCCCAGGCAGCGCGCCTGGAGTGAAGGCGACTGCGTGGTGCCGGCGATCATCCTCAGGCCACCTTCCCAGTAGTAGCGGGCGAGGAAGCGCGGCGCGTCACGCGTCATGTCCTCCGGGGTGAGCGCGGGGCCCGCCTCGAGCACCACCGTCTTCATCCCGGCGCGCGCCAGGTTCGCCGCCGCGATGGCGCCGCCCGCGCCGCTGCCCACCACCACGGCGTCGCACTCGACGTCGAAGCCCTGACGTAGATCCGAGAGGCCGTAGATCACGCGGGCACCACCGAGAGCTTGGAGACGCCGCGCCCGGCGCCGCGTGGAGCTCGCGAGCCCGTCACGAGGACACCACCGGGAGCCGCTTGAGCGCGTCTTTATCCACAGGGAAATTCAGCGGGTCCGTCGGTCGCTCGCAGGTCTTGTAGCCCTCCACGTGGCGGATCACGCTCGGGTGCGACATGTACATCATGGTCATGGTCGCCTTGAGGGCGTCTCCCAGCCAACCGAAGGGCTGAAACCAGTGGCGGCGCCAGCCTTGCACCAGCGCCGTGCGGCGCTCCACGCTGAGCCGCGAGTAGCGCGCGGGGTAGAGCGCGAGCAGCGGCGTCGCGAGCTCCAGAAAAATGAACAGCGCCATCAGGAGCCGGCGCTGCGCGGGCGGCAGCTCGTCCAGGTACTCGAGGGTGCGGCTCACCAGCTCGGTCTCTTCGAAATCCGGCGCGCCGATGGAGTTCTTGGGGAACAGCGCCTCACTCACCGCGCCGATCGAGGTGGTGGTCGTCGTCAGCCAGTAGCTCGCCTCGCCTGCCGCCATCTCACGCCGTTATGCCGACGCTCTGCTTTGACCGCAAGATCCGCTGCGCGCGTGCTCAGGGGGGCGCGAGTCGCCGCGCGAGGCGCTCGATGGAAACGCGCTTGCCCGTGCGGCGGGAGCGCGGCAGGTTCGGCGCCACCATGCAGTCCAGAAGGGGTCTCCCGTCGAGCGCCGCGCGCCTCACTTCCCGTTCTTCGTGCGGTCACGATGCTGCTTTCAGCGCCGCGCGCCTCACTTCGAGGTCTCCCAGCGCGGAGCATTCGAGCGCCTTGAGCTCGAGCGCTTCGAAGGGGCTCCGCGCGCTGCGCCTGTGTCTCGCCCTGTTGCCCTTGGGCGTGCTCCTGGGCTCGGGCTGCTCCCGGAACAGCGCGGCGCAGACTGAGCAGACGGAGCCGAGCGCCTCCGCCGCGGCGCCGGCGCCGAGCGTCGCCACCGCCGAGGTGGACGCGAGCGCTCCCCCCGACTCGATGACCGAGCCTACCGGGCCTGAGGCGAATTTCCCCAAGGCAAACACCGAGGGCTGCCCGGGCGGCATGGTACGGGTCACTGGCAATTATTGCCCGGCCATGGTGCAGACCTGCAAGGAGCACCACGCGGAGTATGCCAACGCGAAGGACAAGGCCAAGGTGAGCGAGCGCTGCCTCCAGTACGAGGAGCCCTCGAAGTGCATCTCGAAGGAGCGCACGCCGCTCGACTTCTGTATGGATCGCTTCGAGTACCCGAACCAAGTGGGGGAGCTGCCGCGCGTGCTCACCAGCTGGCAGCAGGCGAAGAAGCTGTGCGCGGATCAAGGCAAGCGGCTGTGCACGGAGGACGAGTTCAACTTCGCCTGTGAAGGGGAAGAAGGTAAGCCGCACGTGTGGGGCTACAACCGCACGGACGAGCATTGCAATATGGATAAACCGTATCGCATGCCCGATCACACGCGGCAGATGAAGACCTACGACCGCTGCTACCAAGACGAGCGCTGCAAGGCGGAGATGGATCGCCTCGATCAGCGTCACCGCATCGGCGAGCGCCTCACCTGCGTCTCCTGGGCGGGGGTGGTGGACATGAACGGCAACGTGAACGAGTGGGTGGAGCTGCCGGGCAAGCAGTACCCCGATCGCTCCGGGCTCAAGGGGGGCTGGTGGGGGCCCGTGCGCAATCGCTGTCGCCCCACCGTGACTTTCCACAAGGAAGAGGACTACGGCTACGAAGCGGGCTTCCGCTGCTGCGCCGAGGTAGGCGCCGAGACCAAGCCGATCGACGCTGGGGCGCCGAGCGCACCCGCCGCCGACGCCGCGCCCGCCGCCCAGCCCAGCGCCAACTGAGCGCCCACAACGAGGCATAGGGGCGCCGTTCATCGCGAGCCTCGAAGGCCTGAACGATCGCGTTCTCCGTTTCGGCGGCGTTGCCGGTGGTGTTGTCGGGCGTAGCCGGTAGGGGCAGCCCCCCGTGGCTGCCCCCCCATAGGTGTTAGTCAATTGTGCTGGCGAATCCGCCCAGCGCCCCCCACGGCCGTCCTCAGTGTGGCGCGAGGCGCTCCAGCACGCGCGCCATGGCGCGCGCCGCGGCGCCGCGGTGGCTCCGCGCGTTCTTCTCTTCGGGGCTGAGCTCCGCGCTGGTCAGGCCAACATCCGGTAGGTAAAGCAGCGGGTCGTACCCGAAGCCGTTGTCACCGCGCGGCGCGTCCGCGATGAGCCCTTCGTAGCGGCCCTGGGTCTCCGCCACGATGCTGCCGTCAGGATCCGCCAGGCACATGGCGCACACGAAGCGCGCGCCGCGCTCCTCTGGGGGCACCCCGGATAGCTCTTGCAAGAGCTTCTCGTTGTTGGCGCGGTCGCGCTGCTCCCGGCTCCCCTCGGCGGAGGCGTAGCGCGCGCTGTACACCCCGGGCGCGCCGTCGAGCGCGTCCACCTCGAGGCCAGAGTCCTCCGCCAGGCAGCGGTAGTTGGTGGCGCGCGCGTAGGCTACGGCTTTGAGCCGCGCGTTGCCCTCGAACGTGGTCTCGTCCTCCGCCGGCTCCGGTGGCTGCTCCGGGAGTGAGTCGAGGCCGACCACCTCGAAGCCGGTGGGCGCCAAGATCTCCCGTACTTCTCTCAGCTTGTTGGGGTTCGAGGTCGCGAGCAGGATGCGCATGGCGCCTCGCTACAGCGCACCACGTGGCACAGCAAGGGGATTTGGGTGCGCGAGCGTCCAGGCGCCGCGCGGCGCACCCAGTACCTAGCCAGGCGCCGCGCGGCGCACCGAGCGCCTAGCCAGGCACCGAGTAGCGGCTTGCCAAACCCACCCTACCCGCGGAGCGCCTCGAGGCGCGATTCGACGAGCGCCGCGGCACCTTGATGGCCCTTCAGTTCACCTGCACCAGGGCCAGCTCCACCACGCGCTCCTGACCGCCCCGGCTCACGCCGAGCTTCACGCGCTGCCCCACCTCGTACTGGTCGAGGTGGTTGTAGAGGTCATCGTAGCTCACGACCTTTTTGTCATTCACACTGACGATGACGTCGCCGATCTGAATGCCGCGCGCCGTCTCCTTCACGCCAGCGAGCCCCGCCTGCTCCGCGGGTGAGCCGGGCGTCGCGCTGAGCACCACCACCCCGCGGATCCCCGCGCGCCGCTCCAGGCGCCCTTGAGGATCGATCTGCACGCCGATGCCCACCTGGGTGGCGACCCCCTTCTCGATCAGCTGCGGCACCACGCGGTTGATGATGGACAGCGGCACCGCGAAGCCGATGCCCGCGGAGGCGCCGCTCTTGCTGAAGATCATGGTGTTCATCCCGATGAGGCGCCCGCTCGAGTCGAGCAGCGGGCCGCCGGAGTTGCCGGGGTTGATGGCGGCGTCCGTCTGGATCATGTCGCGGATGGTGACGCCGCCCACGCCTTGCACCTCGCGCCCCAGCGCGCTCACGATGCCGGTGGTGAGGGTGTGGTCCAGGCCGAACGGGTTGCCGATGGCGATCGCTTTCTGGCCCACCTCGAGATCGGCCGTGGTGCCCTTGGGGTTCCTGGGGATCGGCACCAAGGAGGCCTTGGGGGCGCCGATCAGCGCGAGCACCGCGACGTCCTTGCGCGGCTCCGCGCCCACCACCTTCGCCTCGTAGGTGTTTTGGTCATGTAGCGTGACCGTCAGGCTGCCTGCTCCTGCGATCACGTGGAAATTGGTGACCACGTGGCCCGCGTCGTCCCAGATGAAGGCCGAGCCGCTGCCGCTCGGCACCTCCAAGGCGCGCATCGCGAAGCGATCCATCACCTGACGTTTCTGGGTGACGTAAGCCACTGAGGGCGCTACCTCCCGGAAGATCTGGATGCTGTTGCGCTCGTCCTCGATGCGCGCTCCGGGGGACAGCGGCGGCGCTACGCCAGCATCCGGCGGCGCGACGGCGGCCGAGGCCGACGCGGGCATCAACACGAGCTGAGGGGGCGCGGTGCTCTCGGGTGGGTCGCTCGACTCACGCCGGCAGCCCGCCTGCGCCAGCGCGATGCCCAGGGTGGCGCCCCAGGTCAACCGAGCCAGCGCGGTGCGACGGGGGCGACGAGGGCGGGCAGCAGGGAGGGGGCGGCGGCGGGGGGCGGGCATGGAACGCATCAACCCACACCCTTGGGCGATTGTTTCGCCAGCACAAGCCCCGGTGAGCGCGCTGCGGGGGCGTTGGCTACTTCGGGACGTCGATGCGGCGGCAGCCGAACAAAATATCCACCTGGGCGGCGAGGTCGTTGCTCACGCGATCGCAGGTGTTCGGACACACCAAGATGGTGCTCGGGTCGCTCGGGTTGTCGTAGTACCAACCGCCCTCCGGCCCGCAGTCGCTCGCCGACGGCACGTAGTAGATCTCCTCCACGGCGCCGCCGTCGCCGGGGGTATACTTCACGTTGACGCGCCCGGCGTCGAACACCTCACCCGCGGGGGGCGGCGGGATCTGCCATTGGCAGTCAAGCTTACTACCCGCCACCACGCTCTGCGCCAAGGCGGAGAACACCCCAGAGAAGTTCGACTGACCTGCGCACAGGTCGCCCGGCGTGGTGCCGGAATACTGAGTGAGCTCGGTGTACACCGTGCCGGTGCGGGCGCAGGGGCTCCCAAAGATGCCGCCGCCGCTGCAGGTGCCGGTGCAGTACACCCCGAAGAACTTCCAGTAATCGAACCAGCCCGGGTCGAGCGCGTCCACCCCGTTGATGAACTCCTGCGCGGGCATGGAGGAGTTGTCGTCGGTGATCACCGCGAAGTATTTCACCGAGTTCTGACGCAGGGCTGACTTGTAAACGGGGTACAGGTTCAGCAGGCGGATCAAGGCGTCCGTGCTGTTGATGGTCTCGAACAAGTGGGAGTAAAGCGGCGGGTTGCTGTCGCCAGGGCAGCTGCCGCTACCGAGCGGAGGGGGGATGCACACGCCGGACTTGGGGGGGAAGCCGCCGCCGGGTGGGCCATCCTCCGAGATCATCACCACTTGAACGTCGATGTTCTGCGAGAGGATGCCGCCCGCGAACAGGTTCATGTTGTCCTGCACCTCGCGCGCCTCTTCGATCATGCTGCACGAGGTGTCGAGCGCCCAGATGATGTCCACCGGGCGCACGGTGTTGTCGGCGCGGCGGGTCTGCGCGGCGCACTCCCCGCCATCTTGCAAGGTGCCGCCGGTGCTGCCACCGAAGCCGCCGAAGCCGTCACCGCTGCTGCCACCGGTCAGGATACCGCCGGTTGCGCCGCTGCCACCCTGACCATTGCCGCTGCTGCCGCCCTGGCCGCCGCCGCTGTTGCCCCCCGAGCCCACTTGCTTGCCGTCGCCCCCCGCCGAGCACGCCACCACCACCAAGAAGCCGACCCCGAACAAACCTAGCTGCTGCCACATGACACCCTCGCTCGTACTCGCTCCACCACGCCGCGCGCTCAGATTGTTGCGGCGTTCGGCCCGCGAGACAAGCGCGCTGGCCGTGTAACGAGCGAAGGCGAGCGAAACGGAGGTGGCGACGCTGCACGTTTCGCGCTGCGTCACAAGACCGCGCGCGCCTGCGCGACCGTGCAGGCGCCAGCTGCCGCGGCTAAGCTCCGCAGATGCATCGTCCAGCCTGCCCGCCCGTCGAGCGTCCAAGTTTCCTTGCGGTAATTTCAGGGAGCCTGACCGTGTGGGGCCTGACGGGCCTGTGCCTGCTCACGGCGTGCGGCGCGCCTCCACCCGCTGAGGCGCCACCCGCGCCGGAGGTCGAGGCCGAGCCCGAGATCGTCGCGCCCGAGCCCGCGGAGCCCACCGAAGGAGCCGCGGAGCCCGCGGAGAAGCCGACCCTCCCCGAGCCGGAGTTCACCCCGGGTATGTCGGTGGAGGAGGCCGTGAACGCGGTGCCTCGCGGCGCCGAGCGCATGAACCTCGACGAAGCCACCCTGGGCAAGCCGCTCGCCGACTTCGCGCTGTACGAGCCGTGCAAGCCCGCCGCGAACCAGAAGTGGCGGCTGCGCGTCGCCGTGTGGCAGGGCAAGGCGGTGGGGGTGGACGTGCACACCACTCCCGTGAACGAGGCCTTCGCGCGCTGCGTCGATGAGCGCATCCGCGCGCTCGAGTGGCGTGATCGCGTGCCGAGCCTCAACACCGTCGAGTACGCCTTCTGAAGCATCGGGGCTCTTCGCTCCGCCTCTTCTTTCGCTGGGCGCGTGGGGAGCACCTCCGTGGTGGCCTGCGCGTGATGTCATTCGCGTAGGGCAGCGGGGCTTCCCGCGAGGACCTGAACGCACGTCGCGTGGGGTGAGTCCTTGGGTTTGGGGGTTGGGGAACGCTCGTCGTCCCTGTGGCTGCCACCACGGCATCGCCAGGTGTTGACAGGCCGCGCAGCGAACCCACGTTGCGCGTCGCTTCGGTCCAACAGGACGAAGCCCACCGGGGAGGCGCTCCCCGGGCGCGGTGGCGCGGCGCTTCACGGCGCCCCCACCAGCCGCCCGGGGCGCCACCCACCACCCTCACGGCGCCAGCCGAGCTGCGCGCGACGCAATTTGACAGCTATTCTGACAGTAAGGAGACATCATGAGCGACCTGAGTTTGTTCCGTAGGGATCCGTTTGGTTTTGGTTTCGGCTTCGAGAGCGGGCTCCCGCGCCTGCTGCGCGATCTGGCGCGCGCCGACGAGTCGGGCGTCGCCCGCGGCGCCGCGGCCTTCGTACCCAGCTTCGACGTGAAGGAGACGGCGGAGGGCTTCGTGCTCACCGCGGACTTGCCGGGCGTGAAGCCTGAGGACGTGGAGGTGAGCGTCAACGGGAACCTTCTCACCGTGAGCGGCAAGCGTCAGGTGGAGGAGCGCAAGGAGGGCGAGAGCTTCCACCAGATCGAGCGCAGCTACGGCAGCTTCCGCCGCTTGTTCACCCTGCCTGACAACGTGAGCCCCGACGTGGAGGCGCAGCTGCGCGACGGCGTGCTGACACTGACCGTCCCCAAGCGCCCCGAGTCGAAGCCGCGTCAGATCACCGTGAAGACGGCCTGACCACTCCGCCAGGCTAGGCGGCGCATGGCTGGCCCGATTGGGCGGCCACGCGTCGCCATGCTGCGGTGACGTTTTTGTACCGAGCTCTGCGTCACAGGGCGACGTGACGTGGACGCCCGTCGGGCAAGAAACCCCACCAATCCTCGGTATTTCGGCACGCCAGGAGGGATTCGAACCCCCGACCAGCGGATTAGAAATCCACCGCTCTATCCTGCTGAGCTACTGGCGCGGAGCGCGGGGACGCGCGTGCGCGACTCTAGAGCGGCGGTCAGTTCGCCGCAAGACGGACCAGGGAAACCGCCCCCATGCGGGGCGAGGGCTCGGTTCCCCTGGTCCTCTGCTTGGCGCTGCTTCCCTTTGCGTCGCTCTAGCTGTTTGGATTTGAGGACGACGAACGGTGAACCGTTCGCCGTCCTGGCGAACTCTCGGCAGCAGGCGAGCCTTTTCAAGCCGCACCCGAGCCGCAGTCAGGCTCACGTCGCCGCGGCGACGCGGCTCCCCAGCTCCGGGGAGAGGTGGAGCTGGTAGGTGGCGGGCTGTGCTCCGAAGACGCGCACGAGCACCCGCTGCGCGTCGAGCTCCACCCAACCAAAGGTGCACGCTGGGCGCCCCGGCGCGTCCTCATCGAGGTTCTCGATCGGGCTCTGGAGCGTGACGTAGGGCACGCCATGGATCAGGTCGAAGTGGTTCCAGTGCGCGTGCCCGTTGAGCACCAGCGCGACCTTGCCGCTCGCCTCGATCACCTGGCGCACCTGCTTCCGCTCGACGACGCGACACAGGTGCGGCGCCGCGGCGAACCAGCGGTTGCCTTCGAGCTGACAGTCGCTGAGCGGGTGGTGCACGCACACGATGGTGGCGAGCTCGGTCGCCGCGAGATCCGCCTCCAGCCACTCGAGCTGCTGCTTCGGGAGCCGCACGTCCACGTCGCGCGTCTCTTCCGTGGCCAGCACCGCGAAGTGCACCCCCGCGATGTCGCGTGAGTAGTGGAGCGCGCTCGGCGTGAGCTGGTTCTCCGCCCAGAGCGCGAGCAGCGCCTGATCCGAGAGGTGGATGCGGTCGTGGTTGCCCGCGACGTGCAGCTTGGGGCAGGGGAGCAGGGCGAGCGCCGCGGTGAGCTCTTGGTAGCGCTCCGCGTCGAGCAAGGCGGATTCGTCCTCCAACACGTCGCCCAGGTTGATGACGACGTCCGCGGTGGGCCCCGGCGGCACCACGCGTTGGCTCCGCTGGGGACGCGCCGCGCTGGTCAGCGTAATTGACGGTGCTTCGCCCGTGGTGCGCGATGCGTCGGGTCCCTCATCGAGCAGGTGTGGCGCTTCAGTCAGTGAAGCTGATGAGGGTGCCTCGGGCGCGTCAGGCGACAGGCCCCGGAGCCGCGCGACGAACGCGCCCAGGAAGGGCCGCGCGTGGGCGGAGAGCTTCCGGAGGCGCCCTTCGAAGCGCGCGTCCGGCCCGAGGTGCAAATCGGTGAACACCGCCGCGCGCATCATCGAGCCCCGGTAGGGGCGGGTTTCAATCCGCCCTCACAGGTTTGGTAGGGGCGGGTTTCAAACCCGCCCTCACACCCGGCCACATCAACTCACTCGGCGCCTTCGATGGTCCCGGTGCCGACCTTCTTCACCTTGCCGTCGATCTTCGCGCCGCCCTCGACGACGATGGTGCCGCCGTTGGCATTCAGCGCCGCCATCTTGCCCTTGATGGTGCCGCCCTTGATCGTGATGTGCGCGTTCCCCGTCGTCTGCACGGCGGTCATGCTCGCGTCGATGTTGCAGTCCTCGAGCACCAACACGCAGCCAGCCATCCCGCTGACAGCCGTGCCAGTCACCTTCGCGGTGACGCCCTTCACGAGCAGCTTCTTGTTCATGCACATGAGCGGCTTCGAGCCATCCCAGTCGCTCGTCTCGAGCTCAGAGGCCGCCACCGCCGTGGCTGGCGCGGCCGCCGTCCCCGGCGTCGTATTCTTGGACTGGGACCAGACGTACCAACCGACGCCCACCGCGACCGCGACGATGAGCAGCAAGATCACCGCGCCGATCACGCAGCCGATCAGCTTGCTTACGACTTTGTCTTTGGCCTGCTTCTTCAGGCCATCCGTGTCCAGGCCGTCCTCCGAGGAGAGCCCCACCTTGAAGCCGCCGATGTTGAGCTTGGCGCGCACCTCGTAGTTGCTCGGGTCGAGCCGATCCTTCGCCTCTTGCACGTAGGCGTCCTTCACGGCGGCCATCGGATCGAAGGGGGCGACCGGCGCGTGGATCGGCGGGGCTGCTGGCAGCTCCGGGGAGAGCTGCAGCTGGAGCTGGCTGAGCTGAGCGTGCGGCAGGCTCGCCTGCATCGCTTGCAAGATCTCCGGGGCCAGCGCCGGCGCGCTGTGCGCCAGCGTCTGCACGGCGATTTGATGTTGCGCGAGCTTGGCGCCGAGCACCTGCGTCGCGGCTTGGTTCACCGCCTGCTGGACCTGGATCTGGACCTGCGCCGGGTCGGCCACGGTCATCACTGAGCCGAACACCCGCGTGGGAATGGTCTGCTGAGTTGCCGGGTCGCGTAGTTGGATTGTCCCACCGAATTGAATTGGCTGCATCGCGATGCGGAACGATCGGTGACCAGACGCCTCAGGTCAAGACCGGACTTCGGGCCGTGGCCGTCACGCGCTAGACCACCCAGTGGGCTGACGTGGCTGAGCCTCGCGAGGACTGTGGTGTCTGCCGCGGCGCCCCGCCTCTACCAACCCAATCCCCCCCTCCCTCCAGTGCCCGCTCAGTGCCTGTCTTGGCACTCAGCGCTGCGCCTGGTCGATGCGCTAATCCCCGCTGATGGACTCGTCATCCAAGATGGGAGTCCCGCTCTTCGGCGCGGAGCCATACTCGTGGAGCTTGTACTGGATTTTCCGGGGGCTAATGCCGAGCGTCTGAGCCGCCTTGCTGGTGGAGCCGCCCACGGCGGAGAGCGTCTCGAGGATCGCGTAGCGCTCGATCTCGGCCAAGGTGGCGCCAGGGATGCGGAGCCCCAGCTCGCGCTCGTCCGGGATCACCTCTTGCGGGAGGTGCTCGGTGCCGATCACGTCGCCCTCCGCCATCACCACCGCGCGCTCCATGATGTTCTCCAGCTCACGCACGTTGCCGGGCCAGGGGTAGCGGGTGAGCCGCGCGAGGGCGGCGTCCGTGACGTGGGTCACCGCCTTGTCGTTCTCCTTCGCGTACTTGTTCAAGAAGTAGGTGGCCAGCGCGGGGATGTCGCTCCGCCGCTCCCGCAGCGCTGGCAGCTTCAGGTTGATGACGTTCAGGCGGTAGTATAAATCCTCGCGGAAATTACCCTTGGCCACCTCGTCCAGCAGGTCACGGTTGGTGGCGGCGATCACCCGCACGTCGGTGCGCACCGTCTGGTCACCGCCCACCCGCTCGAACTCCCGCTCCTGCAGCACCCGGAGCAGCTTCACCTGGGTCGCCGGGGGGATCTCGCCGATCTCGTCGAGGAACAGCGTGCCCCCGTTGGCCCGCTCGAAGCGCCCCTCACGCCGCTTGTCCGCGCCCGTGAAGGAGCCGCGCTCATGGCCAAACAGCTCGCTCTCCAGCAGGCTCTCGGCCAGCGCCGCGCTGTGCACCCGCACGAAGGGGCCGCTCGCGCGCGGGGAGTTCTGATGAATCGCCGCCGCCACCAGCTCCTTGCCGGTGCCCGACTCACCGCTCAAGAGCACCGACGCGCGGCTCGGCGCCACCTGGGCTATCACCTTGAACAGCTGCTGCATCTCCGGCGAAGAGCCGATGATGTTGGAGAAGCTGTAGCGCTCCGCCAGGCGGCCACGGAGCTCCGTGGTCTCGCGGCGCAGTCGCCAACGCTCCAAGGAGCGCTCCAGCACGAGCACCAGCTCATCCAGGTTCAGCGGCTTGGTCAGGTAATCTGACGCTCCGGCGCGCATCGCCGCCACGGCGGTGTCCACTGCGCCGAACGCCGTCATCACCACCACCTCCACGTCGGGGTCGAGGCCGCGCGCCTTCTGGAGCAGCTCCACCCCATCCATCCCAGGCATCTTCAGGTCCGTGAGGATCAGCGCCGGGTGGTGCTCCTCGAACTTGGCGAGCGCCTTGAAGCCGTCGGCGGCGGTCTCGACGGCGTAGCCCTCCTCCTTCAGGAGCTCGGCCAGCGCGGTCCGCGCGTTGGCCTCGTCGTCCACCACCAAGATGCGTTCTCTGGTCACCAGCTACCTCGCTCGTCAGGGCCCCTACGCTGCCGCCCCGAGCGGCCTTGCAGCTAGCGTGCCCGGCGCCGTACCGGCGTGCACCAACCTGAGGCGCCCTCGTCGCGCGCGGGCTGCGTGGCGGCGCCAGGCGGATGCGAGGGGGCCGCGCCGTCTCGCCAAACCCACCCCAAACGCAAACCGTGCGCAGCTAGACCCTCAATCGGCAAGAATTGCGCGAATTGAAAAAGGCCGCGCAAAGAAGTGGGTTTTTGGGGGCGCACTGGCGCGACCTCGTTCGAGGCGTTTCAGGAGCCGGCTCCCTTGGACGGGTTTTGGGGGGTTGGGTTCAGCCGTGGCGGCGTCATTAGCCACCAGCCAGGCGCCGAGCGCCCTGAGCGCGCGTTCGGCGCCGTCGCCATCAGAGCGGCAGGCAGACGCTGAAGCAGGTCATGCCCGGCTCGGAGGCGGCGGTGACGCGCCCGCCGTGCGCCGACACCAGGCTGTGCACGATGGAGAGGCCGAGCCCCGTGCCGCCGTCTTTGGTGGTGTAGAACGCGTCGAAGATCTGCGCGCCGGGCGGGAAGCCGGGCCCACTGTCGGTGATCTTCACGCACAGCTCGCTGTCCGTGCGGCAAGTGACGAGGCCCACCTGACCGCCGGCGCCGGCGGCCTCCACCGCGTTGCGGAGCAAGTTGATCAGCACCTGACGGAAGCGCTCCGGGTCGAGGTTCGCCTCGCCCACCTCGGGCGCGAGCTGGATGCTCAGCTGCACGCTCGCTTGCTGCGCCTCCGGCTCGATCAAGTCGGCCACCCCCTTCACCACCTGGTTCAGGTCGTGCACCCCGAGCTGGAGCTGGGTGGGTCGCGCGAAGGCGAGGAAGTCCGCCACCAGGCGCTCGAGCCGGTGGATCTCCTCCTTTACCAGGCTCACCACCGGGATCAGCTCGCTCACCGAAGTTTTCCCCTTGGAAATGCGCCGCTCCAGCACCTGGAGCTGGAGCGAGGCGGAGTTCAGGGGATTGCGCACCTCGTGGGCGAGGCCGGCGGCCAGCGTCCCCACCGCGGCCAGGCGCTCGCTCCGCAAGGTGCGGGTGAGCATCTCGCGCTCGTCGGTGACGTCCACCCCGATGGCGTAGGTGAGGCGCGCCTTGGGCGCGGACGCCACCACCGCGCGCTGCCAGCGCACCCAGCGGTGCCCGCCGCCCTTGAGCGGCAGCCGCTGATCGCCGTCCCCGCGCATCAGGCCCTGGCCTTGAGCGCCGAGCATCTCATCGCGCTGGTAGCCGGTGATCTGCTCCAGGAAGCGGTTCCACACCACGATCTTCCCGTGCTCATCGAGCGCCAGCACGAAGGCGGGCACGTTCTCCACCACGTCGCGGTGCCGCGCCTCCGACGCCTCGAGCTCCGCGCGCAGCTCCTTGCGCTCACAGAGCAGCGCGTGCTGGCGCAGCGCGAGGGTGACCTTCTCGATCAGCTGCTTCGGGTCGAACGGCTTGACCACGTAGGAGAAGGCGCCGCCGTCCACCGCCGCGATCGCCGTCTCCAGGCTGGCGTCACCGGTGACGACGATGACCTGGGCGTGCTCCGAGTGCCCCTTCAACTCCGTGAGCAGCTTGGTTCCATTATCGTCAGGTAAGTAGACGTCTACCAGCGCCAGCGCCACCTCGTGGGTGCGGCAGAAGGCGCGGGCCGCCGCGGCGCTCGACGTGGCGTGGCAGCGCACGTCCGCTCCCTCGAGCCCCTCGAGGATCTCCATCATGTTCTCGGCGAGCTCGACGTTGTCGTCGACGATGAGGATGTGCTTCGGGGCGCCCTTGGTGCAGGTCATCAGCCGCTCCGCGCCTCGCCGATGCGGTGGACGAACTCGAGCAGGCGCGTCACGTCCACCGGCTTGGGGAGCACCATCGCCGCGCCGGCGGCCTCCGCTTGCTCCACGACCTCCTCCGTCGCGAAGGCGCTGAGCAGCACGATGGGGAGCGACCCACCCTGCGCTCGGATCCGCGCGATCAAATCCACCCCCGAGCTGCCTGGCAGCCGGAGATCGGTGATCAGCCCCTGGAACGGCTTGGCCGCCAGGCGCTCGAGCGCCGCCTCGGCGCTGTCCGCGACTTCACAGGTCGCGCCGGCGCTCTCCAAGATCTCGGCGAGGTTCTCCGCGAGCTCCACGTGGTCATCGACGAGCAGCAGCTTCACGAGGCGCCCCCGAGCGCCCAGCTCGGCGCTCCGGAGCCGTCCGTCAGTGAGGCTCACGAGGTGCCTCCGAGCTCGACGTCGTCCGGCACCAGGGAGCGCCGCCCGTCGCTGTCGTGGTCGGGTAACCAGAGCCGGAAGTGGGCGCCGCGCGCCTCGGGTTGCAGCGTGATCTCGCCGCGGTGCGCCTCGAGGATGCGGCGGCAAAGTGACAGCCCGAGGCCCGTGCCCTTGGCGCGCGTGGTGAACAGCGCGTCGAACACGCGGGAGTGGAGATCCGAGGGGATCCCAGGGCCGTCGTCGCGCACCCAGATCTGAGTGCCTCCGGGCACTTGCTGACCCGTCACCGTGATGGTGCAGCGCGGGTGGGCTTGCACCGCGTTCTGGAGCAGGTTCACGAGCACTTGGCGCAGCTGCTCGGCGTCTGCCAGCACCTCGAGCTCCGGGGGGATGTCGAGCACCACCTGGCTCGGCTCCAGCGAGGCGTACTCCACCGCGCGCTCCACCACGCCGCGCAGGTTGTGCCAGGCCTTCGACGGCATGCGGCTGCGAGCCAGCTCGAGCAAGTGGGTGATGGTGGTGCTGCACACGGTGACCTGGGTGCCGATGCGCGTGAGGTGCTTCTGCACCTTCGGATCTTCCTCTGCGAGCGGGCCCAGGTGGGTCCGCAGCAAGTAGAGTGAGGACTCGATGATCCCGAGCGGGTTTCGCAGCTCGTGCCCGATGCTCCCGGCTACTTGACCGATGGTCGCCAGGCGCTCGTGCGCCCGCATGCGCCCCAGCAAGTCCTCGCGGTAGGTGTCGAGCATCAGGGCCAGCTCCAAATCGAGCACCTGGCCGATGGCGGTGAGGGTGTGCAGGCAGCGGTCCGTATCGTCGTGTAGCTCCGACACCGCCAGCCGCGTGAGCGCGCTGCGGATACGGTTCATGGCGGTGAACATGAACTGCTGCGGCAAGGCAATGCGCACGTGGACACGGCCGATCCGAGCGTGGCTCGCGAGGTATTCCTCGTCGTGCGGTCCGATGAGCACGGAGTCGAGCCAGCGGATCAAGGTGCGCTTGAGTCGTTCGATTTGCGCGTCGCCGCCGGTGATCGCCTGGTACGCGTCAGGGTGCTTCTGGATGACGTCGTAGAAATCGCCGACGATCACCTCGAGGCGCGGCTCGGCTACGGGGTGGAAGGCGCGCAGGAGCGCGGCCGACTCCTCATCGAAGCCGACGTATCGCCTCATACTCTCGAAGGTGCGGAGGTCCACGAACCGCTAGTTCTAACCCCAGCGCCGGCGCGGCACTACGGTTGGCACACCGCGGCGCGATCCCGCGGCGGTCGGCAGATGGCGCAGATATTGCCTGGAGTGCCGCCTCACGGGCCTGGCGGACAGGTCTTCGAGTGTAAGGAGTGGAGACCCTATGAGTGGAGTGAGGCCTGAGCAGGTCACCTGGGTGGTCGGGCTAGACTACTCTGAACTGGGTGATTTGGCCTTCGATCGCGCGTTGGCGCTCGCGGCGGAGCGCCCGGGTGTGGAGCTTCACGTCATCCAGGTGGCGAGCGGCTACGGTCCGATGGTGAGCGTGGAGGTTCGCGACGACACGCTCACCCTCACCTTGGAGGAGGCCTCCGCGCGCTTGAAGCAGCACGTGCAGCAGCGCCTCAGCGCCTATGAGGAGCGCTTGGGGCCGCTCCAGCTCGGGCGCCTCGTCACCCACGTGCGGGTGGGGTCGCCGGCGCAGGAGATCGCCCAGCTCGCGACGGATTTGCGCGCGGAGCAGGTGGTGGTGGGGACCCACGGTCGCCGCGGCTTCTCCCGCTTGCTGCTCGGCTCCGTCGCTGAGGGGGTGGTGAGGCTCGCGCCCTGCTCGGTGATGGTGGTGCGCCCGCCGAACGGCGCCCCCGAGCCGAAGCTCGAGCCGCCTTGCTCCGAATGCGCCGCGCTGCGCGAGCGCTCGGGGGGTGAGTCGCTCTGGTGCCCGGAGCATCGTCAGCGGTACGGACGGATCCACACCTACAACTACACCGCGCGCACTTGGTCGGAGCCGCCCAGCAGCGCGGAGTAGAGGGCGCCGCGGGTGGCGCTCCAGCGGTGCGTGGTCTCGTCAGTTGGGGTAACCAACTGAGCGGCGCTCGGCCCGCGTGTAGCAGCAGAGCGATCGAGCTGCCTGGTCAGGCAGGCTGTTCGGCCTCGAGCGCCGCGCGCAGGGTGAGCACGGGGCAGGTGGCGTGGCGCACGACGCGCTCCGCGACGCTCCCAAGCAAGATGTGCGAGAGGCCCGTGCGCCCATGGGTGCCGAGCACCACGAGATCATAGAGGCCCGCGTTGGCCTCCTCGAGGATCGTCTCGATCGCGCGGCCCTCTTCGACGCGCCAGATCACGCCGGGCGGATCGTCCAGGCGTAGGCGCAGCGCGCCCAGCTCCGCCAGCGCCTCGTCGCGCACCACCTCGTGGATGGGGCGGTTGTCCCCGGTGCTGGCCCAGCCCGCGAGATCGGGGCGCACGTAGCGCGCGCCCTCGGAGCAATGCAGCACCGTGAGCTCGGCCTGGAACCGCTCAGCGAGCGTCAGCGCCTCCTTCAGGGCGTGGACGGAGCAAGCGGAGAAATCGACGGGGCAGAGGATCTTCTTGAGCTGCATGGTGGCCGCCTTTCTACCTGAAGATGACGCGAGCCACCTAGCGGTGACAAGCCTGCTGCTCACCCAGCATCGAACAAGGCAGCAGCGAGTGACACCCCGGCGACGCCGAGCGTGAGCCAACCCCCTGATCCGGCCGTGCCCGCAAGCTTGGCGGGTGGTCGCGAACCCGCTGCAAACCTTGCGCGATTCGATCCGTACGCCGCCGCGGCGCGAGCTCGGTCGTGGGAGCGTCGCGCTCGAGCAAACCTTGCGCGATCTGGAGCTGACGTCGGGGCGGCTCGCCGCGAGGGGGCACTGTGGCTGCGTGGTGTGCTGGCTGCTCGGTGGGTCGGCGCTGATGGGTGAGTGGAGGTGGAGCGCGGAGGATGCGCGGCCAAGTGACGCAGCGGCGAGCAGCGCCCCCGCGCTTGGCTCACATCTTGATAAAGGGGCCGCCGATGTCTGAACGCGTCGAACGCTTCACCTACGATGACGGCATCGTCCGAAATTTTGCCTTCGCGACGGCGATTTGGGGCTTGGTCGCGACGCTCGCGGGCGTGACGTTGGCGCTTCAGCTGGTGCTGCCCCAGCTGAACCTGAACGAGTGGCTGACCTTCGGGCGCCTGCGTCCGCTGCACACCAACGCGGCCATCTTCGCGTTCGCCGGCAACGCGATCTTCGCCGCCGTCTACTACTCCAGTCAGCGCCTGCTGAAGGCGCGCATGTTCAGCGACACGCTGAGCAAGATCCACTTCTGGGGTTGGCAGGCGATCATCGTCGCCGCGGCCATCACGCTGCCGCTCGGCCTCTCTCAGAGCAAGGAGTACGCAGAGCTCGAGTGGCCGATCGATGTCGCGGTCGTGGTGGTGTGGGTGGTGTTCGCCATCAACTTCTTCGGGACCATCGCCAAGCGCCGTGAGCGCCACCTGTACGTCGCGATTTGGTTCTACATCGCGACCATCGTCACCATCGCGATCTTGTACATCTTCAACAACCTCGTGATCCCAGCGGGGCTGTTCAAGAGCTACCCGGTTTACGCCGGGGTGCAGGACGCGTTCATGCAGTGGTGGTACGGCCACAACGCGGTCGCCTTCTTCCTCACCACGCCCTTCCTCGGGCTGATGTATTACTTCTTGCCCAAGGCCGCGGAGCGCCCCGTCTTCAGCTACAAGCTGTCGATCCTCCACTTCTGGTCGCTGGTGTTCATCTACATCTGGGCGGGGCCGCACCACCTCCACTACACGGCGCTGCCCGAGTGGGCGAGCTCGCTCGGCATGGTGTTCAGCGTGATGCTGTGGATGCCGAGCTGGGGCGGCATGATCAACGGCCTGCTCACGCTGCGCGGCGCGTGGAATCGCGTGGCGTCGGACCCGGTGCTCAAGTTCTTCGTGGTGGGCATCACCTTCTACGGCATGGCCACCTTCGAGGGGCCGTTGCTCAGCGTGAAGACGGTGAACGCGCTCAGTCACTACACGGACTGGACGATCGCCCACGTGCACGCCGGCGCCCTCGGCTGGAACGGCTTCATGGCCTTCGGTATGCTGTACTGGCTCGCGCCGCGGCTGTTCCAGACCAAGCTGTGGTCGAAGCGCCTCGCCGAGTACCACTTCTGGATCGGGACGCTCGGGATCCTCTTCTACATCATCGCCATCTACGCCGCGGGGGTGACTCAAGGCCTGATGTGGCGCGCCTTCGACGAGACAGGAAGGCTCGCTTACCCCGACTTCGTCGAGACGGTGGTGCGGCTCCTGCCCATGTACTGGGTGCGGGTGGTGGGCGGCCTGATGTACGTCGCCGGCATCGTGATGTGCCTGGTCAACATCGTGATGACCTGGAAGAACCGCCCCGCGAAGTACGAGGAGCCGGTGCACGAGGCGCCCGCGTTGGGCGCTGATACGGACCCAGCGCCACAGCTCCAGATCCCGGAGCACGCGCCGCTGCTCGAGGCGCACCACCGCGTGGCTTACTTCACCCGCGCCGCGTGGCACCGGGTGTGGGAGCGCCGCCCGGCGAAGTTCACCATCCTGGTGACGGTGGCCGTCGCCATCGCCTCGCTGTTCGAGATCATCCCGACGTTCCTCATCCGCTCGAACGTGCCGACCATCGCCTCCGTCAAGCCGTACACGCCGCTCGAGCTGTACGGGCGCGACATCTACATCGAAGAGGGTTGTTACAACTGCCACTCACAGATGGTGCGGCCGATGCGCGCGGAGACGGAGCGCTACGGTGAGTACAGCAAGGCCGGTGAGTTCGTCTACGACCACCCCTTCCAGTGGGGCTCGCGCAGGATTGGGCCTGATCTGCACCGGATCGGCGGGAAGTACCCGCACCTCTGGCACGTGCGGCACATGGACGACCCGCGCTCCACCACGCCGCAGTCGATCATGCCCGCTTACCCACACATGCTGACGAAGGACATTCAGTTCGACGTCATCCAGCAGCGCGTCGACGCGATGGCGATGCTCGGCGTGCCTTACGGCGACGCGGTCAATCAGGCCGAGCAGATGGCCCGCAAGCAAGCGCGGCGCATCGCCGAGGACATCGAAGACCAGGGTGGCCCGCCGGGGCTCGAAGGCAAGGAGATCACCGCGATGGTGGCTTACCTCCAGCGGCTGGGGACCGACATCAAGCAAGCGCCGCCGCCCGAAGCGGAGGAGGCGCCGAGCGCGGCCACACCCGAGAGCGACACCACCGTCATCCGAGTTCAGGGGTTCTGACCATGCGCCTCAGTGAAATCATGAGCAGCTTCAAGCTCGCGAGCTACGCCGAGATCGGGCTCATCATCTTCCTCCTCGTCTTCGTGGCGGTGGTGCTGCGCGTCATGAGCAAGCGCCATCAGGCGGAGTACGAGGCGGCGAGCCTGATGCCGCTGGATGACGAGATCATCCGTACGAGCAGGCTGGAGGAGCGCGGAGGTGAGTCGTCATGAGTCGTGACAAGCAAAAGCCGGACACTTCCCCAGAGCCTCGCGGTGAGGTGACGGATGATCTACTCGAGCACGAGTACGATGGCATCCGCGAGTACGACAACCCGCTGCCCAGGTGGTGGGTGTGGATGTTCTGGGGCAGCTTCTGGTTCTCGGTGCTCTACTTCTTCCATTACCACGTGGGTGGTCAGGGGACCTCAGTGGCGCAGGCCTACGTGGAGGAGCTCCAGATCGCCCGCGAGGAGCAGGCGAAGGCCTCGCTCGGCGAGGCGGTGACGGAGCAGGCGCTGGCCAAGATGATGGCTGACACCGCGCTGATGGCGGACACCGAGTCGCTGTACGCGCAGCGCTGCGCGCAATGCCACGCGGATAAAGGTCAGGGGCTGATCGGGCCGAACCTGACGGATGATCACTACGTCCACGGCGGCACCCTGATGGAGATTTATCAGGTGGTCGCGCACGGCGTGCTCGCCAAGGGCATGCCGGAGTGGGAGCGCCAGCTGACGCCGATCGAGCTGCGGAAGATCGTGGCTTACGTGGGCAGCATGCGCGGCACGAACGTGGCGGGCAAAGCGCCCGAGGGGAATCAGGTGGGGCTCGCGGCGCTGCTCGAAGCGGCGAAGGACGGCGCGGCGCCGCCATCGGGCGCGGCAGCGCCATCGGGCGCGGCGCCTGGTGGCGCCCCGTCGGCTGAGGCGCCTACTGGTGAGGTGCCCGCACCGTCCGGGGCGCCGTCGGGTGAGGCCGCACCTTAGCGATGGTTCACGGCTGGTGGCCGTGGCTCGATGGTGCTCTAGGTTGGAAGGGCGCTCACGGCTGAAGGTTCGGGGCGCTCGGGCTGAGGATTGATAGGCGAGAGAGAGCCAACCGGATGTCATCGGACAGTTTACCAGACGTCCTCACGACGATGAACGCCGACGGGAGTCGCCGTTGGGTGAGGCCGAAGCGCGCGCCGGGGCGCTTCCTCACGCTGCGAGCCATCGTGGGTTGGGGGCTGATCGTGCTGTTCGTGGTGCTCCCGTTCATCCATTGGAACGGGCGGCCCGTGGTGCTGTTGGACGTCCCCGCGCGGCAGTTTCACCTGTTCGGGCGCACCTTCCTGTCGACGGACGGCGTGCTCTTGATGCTGCTCTTGCTCACGATCTTCGTGGGTGTCTTCTGGCTCACGGCGCTGCTCGGGCGCGTGTGGTGTGGCTGGGCCTGCCCCCAGACGGTCTACATGGAGCTCTTGTTCCGCCCCATCGAGCAGTGGATCGAGGGAGGCCGGAAGGGGCAGCTCGATCTCGACAAGCGGGGCGGCGGCGCGCGGCGGGTGCTGAAGTACGCCGTGTTCGTGCTGCTCTCGGCCGTGGTGGCGAACATCTTCCTCGCGTACTTCGTGGGGGTCGCGCGGCTGGGCGTTTGGATCATCGATGGTCCCATCGCGCACCCCACCGGCTTCCTGGTGATGCTGGTCACCGCCGGGCTGGTGTTCTTCGATTTCGGCTATTTCCGTGAGCAAATGTGCACGGTGGCCTGCCCCTACGCGCGCTTCCAGTCGGTGCTGCTCGATCAGGACTCGCTCATCGTCGGCTACGACGTGAAGCGGGGGGAGCCGCGGGGGAAGAAGGGGAAGGTGGAGGGGGACTGCGTGGACTGCAACGCGTGCGTGGTCACCTGCCCCACCGGGATCGACATCCGTCATGGCCTGCAGATGGAGTGCGTCGCTTGCGCGCAGTGCATCGACGCCTGCGACAAGGTGATGGATAAGATCGGGCGCCCGCGCGGCCTCATCCGCTACGCCTCGCAGCGCAGCCTGGAGGGCGGGGAGCGCAAGGGGCTCAGGCCACGGACGGTGGCTTACCCGCTGCTGCTCACCTTGCTGGTGGGCGCGCTGGTGTTCGCGGGCGGCAGCGCGGGGCAGGCGGAGGTCACGGTGCTGCGCGGGCTCTCGGCGCCCTACGTCGCGGACCAAGCGGGCATCCGTAACCAGATCCGCGTGAAGATTCAGAATCGCGGCAACGACGCGCGGCGCTACCGCATCGAGCTGTTGGGGCTCCAGGAGGCGACGCTGATCGCCCCCGAGAACCCGCTGGCGATCGATGGCGGTGCGCGCCGCGAGACCACGGTGTTCGTGGTCTCGCCACCCAGTGCGTTCACGGGCGGCGTGCGTGACGTGGAGTTTCGCGTGAGCGACGGCGAGGGCTTCGAGACCACGGTGCCCTACAAGTTGCTCGGACCAGGAGCCTCATGACCGAGCGACGTGAGCCAGTGACTGCGGCAGGCAAGGCGTCTCCAGGCGCTACCAACCCCCCCTCCCCGAAAGGCAGTGAAGCGGACGCTGTGGCGCTGCCCTCGGGTGACCTGCTGCAGCAAGGTAGTGAAGCAGACGTTCAGGGAGCTGCGCGAGCCGAGGTCCCTGTTCCCGCAGGCTCAGTGGCCTCGAAAGACAGCTTAACTGACGTTGAGCTTTCGCGAGCCAAAGCGGAGCCCACCGCGGCGCGGCGTCGGAACTTCTGGCCGCTGCTGCCCGTGGCGTTCCTGGGGATGATGGTGGTGACGCAGGGCACCATGCTCTACAGCGCCTCCGGCGGCGACATGGGGATCGAGGAGGACTACTACCAGAAGGGCGTCGCCTGGGATGAGCACATGGCGCAAGAGCGCGAGAACAGGCGCCTCGGCTGGCGCGCGGTGCTCCGTCAGGAGCCGCTCGCCGATGGGGTGGCGCTAAAGGTCACCTTGACTGACAAGTCGGGCGCGCCGATCACGGACGCCGAGGTGAGCCTCACGGCCTTCGCCAACGTCAGCTCGGGCTCGCGGGTGCGCACGCCGCTCGCGCTCTCCGGTGAGGATTACACCGCGCGGATCCAGACCGCGCAGCAAGGGCTGTGGGAGTTTCGCTTCGAGGTGACGCGCGGGCAGGAGCGGTTCACCCAGGTGGTGCGGCAAGACGTGTGGCTGGCGCGCGCGGGGGGTGGTGAGGGTGGCTCACTAGCCGCGGCGGAGGGCGCGCGGTGACGCCCGTCCTGTTGTCGGTGCTCGCGGCGAGCCTGCTCGGCAGCCTGCACTGCGCAGGGATGTGCGGGGGCTTGGTCGCCTTTTACTCGGGCTCGGGGCCGCGTGATTCGGGCGCTCCGAGCGCGGGAGCAGACGCCGCGCGTGGCTCGCTCTGGCCTCACGCGGCGTACAACCTCGGGCGGTTGGTGACGTACACGGCGGTCGGGATGTTCGCCGGGGCGCTCGGCGGCGTGGCGAACGTCGCGGGCGCGTCGCTCGGGGTGGGGCGCGTGGCGGGCGTCGTCGCGGGGGTGCTGATGTTGGGCTGGGGCGCGGGGCAGCTGCTCGCGAGCTTCGGCGTGAAGCTCCGGCGGGATCGGTGGCTCGCGCGGCTGCCGGCGTCGCTCGGCGCGCGGCTCGGGCGGCTGATGGATCGCGCCTCCGGGAGGCCTCCGGTGCTGCGCGCGTTGACGCTCGGGTTCGCCACGCCGCTCTTGCCGTGCGGCTGGCTGTACGCCTTCGCGGTGGCCTCGGCGGGGACGGGCTCGGCTTGGTACGGGGGGCTGGTGATGATGGCGTTTTGGTCAGGTACTGTGCCGGTGATGCTGGGGCTCGGCCTGGGGATCCAGCGGCTCAGTCAGCGGCTCCGGCGCCACGTCCCGATGCTGTCGGCGATGGTGCTCATCGTGCTCGGCACCGCCTCCGTCTTCGGGCGCCTGCGGCTCGACACCGTGGTGCGGGCGCACGCCGCCGAGCTGGATCGCGGGCTCACGCGCCCGCAGGGCGGGGTCACCCCAGCAGAGGGAGCGCCGTGCTGTCATGGCCACTGACGTCTTGCGCTTGAGCCCCGGGGCCGCGCCTGAACGCGCGGCGCCCGCGACTGCCTCGGCGGCTTCGGGGCGCGCGGGGAGGCAACCCAGCCCAGTCAGTTGCGCTCACTGTGGCCTCGACGTGTCGCCGGGCGACGTGACCCCTGAGGAGGAGCACCAGTTCTGCTGCCTGGGCTGCCGCACCGTGTATCAGGTGCTGCACCAGCACGGGCTGACGGCTTACTATGACTACCGCGAAGCGGGCGGCGTCACGCCGGCGCCGGCGCGCGCCACCAGCAAGAGCTACCCCCACTTCGACGAGCAGACCTTCCACGACCTCTACGTGCGCGTCACGCCGCGCGGCGCGAGCACCCGGTTCTTGCTGGAGGGCGTGCACTGCGCGGCCTGCGTGTGGCTCATCGAGCGCCTGCCGCGGCTGCTCCCCGGGCTCATCGAGGCGCGCCTCGACTTCGGCAAGAGTCAGGTGACGCTGCTCTGGGATCCTGACAAGCTCGCGCTGTCGCGCGTCGCGGAGGCGCTCGATCGCCTCGGCTACCCGCCGCATCCGCCGCGCGCGGACCAGCAGTCCGAGGTGGAGCGCATCGGGGATCGGCGCTTGCTGGTGCGCATCGCGATCGCCGGGGCGGCGGCGGGCAACTCGATGATGATGGCGATCGCCCTCTACACGGGGCTGTTCGATCGCATGGCGCCCGAGCACGAGGCGTACTTCCGTTGGCTGAGCTTGCTGCTCACGCTGCCTTCCATGGGCTGCGCTTCGGTGTTCTTCCGGGGCGCTTGGAGCGCGCTCCGCACCCGCGTGCCGCACATGGATCTGCCCATCTCCATCGGCATCATCGCGGGCTTCGCGCGCGGCGCCTACAACACCTGGCGCGGCGCCGGGGAGATCTACTTCGACTCCGTCGCCACCTTGATCTTCCTGCTCCTGGTGGGGCGCTGGGTGCAGCGGCGCTACCACCGCCGCGCCAGTCGCGCCGCGGAGCTGATGTACGCCTTGGCGCCCGCCTCGGCGCGGCTGGTGGAGGGGCTGGAGGCAGACGGCTGCCCAACCGAGCTAGACCCGCTTCAAGGTAATGACAATGTAACTGACTACCTGGTGCGTGAGGTGCCGCTCGAGGCGGTGAAGGCGGGCGCGCTGGTGGAGGTGCGGGCGGGCGAGCGGGTGCCGGTGGATGGCACGGTGCAGCTCGGCAGCTCGGAGCTGGACGTGGCCTGGCTCACGGGGGAGGCGCGTCCGCGCCAGGTGGAGCCGGGCGCGACGGTGCACGCCGGCACCGTGAACATCGCCTCGCGGCTCCTGGTGAAGGCGCTCAAGACGGGCGCGGAGACGCGCATGGGTCAGCTGATGCAGCAGGTGGAGGACGCGCAGACGCGCCGCGCGAAGGTCGCGATGCTGGCCGATCGCCTCTCGGGCTACTTCACGCTCGCGGTGCTCTCCTTGGCGCTCATCACCGCCATGCTGTGGTGGGGCAAGAGCCCTGACCTCGCCATCGAGTACGCGGTGGCGCTGCTGATCGTCACCTGCCCCTGCGCTCTGGGCAACGCCACGCCGCTCGCCTTGAGCGCCGCCCTCGGCCGCGCCGCGAAGGCGGGCCTCTTGATCCGCGGCGGCGACGTGTTCGAGCGCCTGCGCGGCAAGGGGCGCATCGTCTTCGACAAGACAGGGACTCTAACGTTAGGGAGACTGACATTGACCCAGGTGGTCGGCGACGCTCGGCTCTTGCCCTGGGTGCTCGCGCTGGAGCAGACGAGCGCCCACACCATCGCGCGGGCGCTGGTGAGCGGGCTCGGCGCGCGGCTCACGGTGGAGGAGCAGGCGCTCGCCAAGCGCCTCCCGCTCGAAGGCGTGAAGGAGCGCCTGGGCGAGGGGCTCACGGCGACGCTCGAAGGTCAGCGGCTCCGCTTGGGTCACGCGCGCGGCGCGGGGGAGCTCCCGGCTTGGGCGTCAGAGGCGGTGAGCGCGATCACGCACGCGGGGGAGTCGCCGGTGCTGCTCTCGGTGGATGACGAGGTGCGCTTGGTGCTCGGGCTCGGCGATCCGATCCGCGCGGAGGTGCCTGAGACGTTGAAGCGCCTCGGCGAGCTGGGTTACGAGCTCGCCATCCTCTCGGGGGATCATCCGGACACCGTGAGCGCGGTCGCGGCGTCGCTCGGCGTGCCGTTCGTGGAGGTGGTGGGCGGCGCGAGCCCCGAGCGGAAGCTCGAGCTGGTGGAGCGCTGGGGGAAGGAGCAGACGGTGGTGATGGTGGGGGACGGCGTGAACGACGCCGCGGCGCTCTCCGCCGCGAGCGTGGGGGTGTCGGTGCACGGCGGCGCGGAGGCGAGCCTCCAAGCAGCCGACGTGTTCGCGACGCAGCCAGGCATCGAGCCGGTGCGGCTGCTGGTGGTGGGCGCGCGCCAGGCGCTCCACGTGGTGCATCGGAACCTGGGCTTCTCGCTCGCCTACAACCTGGTTGGCGTCACTCTTGCTATGGTCGGCGTGTTGAACCCGTTGATCGCCTCCCTGCTCATGCCGCTCTCATCGCTGACGGTGGCGGGGCACTCGTACCGAAGTCGGAGCTTCGAATCATGAGCGTGCTCTACGTGTTGGTCCCGTTGGCGCTGGTGCTCGCTGGGGCGTTCGTAGCGGCCTTCGTATGGGCGACGCGGCGCGGGCAGTTCGATGATTTGGAGACGCCTCCGGTGCGCATCCTGTTCGGCGACGATTGATCGCCGCGATCGATTTGCGCGCCCAATTGGCGCGCTACACGGCCGGCGCTAGGAAACCCGTATGAAGCCACTGCTCCTCTGCCCCATCGATTTCTCGTCAGCCTCGGAGTTCGCCTTCGAGCGCACGCTCGCGCTGGCTCAGGTGCTCGACTGCGCGGTGCAGGTGCTGCACGTGTACGAGCCGGCGGAGCTGCGCCCGGACCCAGGCTTCTTCCTCTACGCTGGCAATCTGCGTCCGCTGCGCGACATCGTGCGCGATCAAGCGGAGCGCTCCCTCGCGGAGTTCGCGGAGGCGCACGCCACCACGGAGGTGGAGGTGTCCTACCGCGCCGTGGAGGGACGGGCGGCGGAGGCCATCGTGGAGGAGGCGGGCAAGGGCAACTACCGCATGGTGGTCATGGCCACGCGCGGCCGCACCGGGCTCGCGCATTTATTGCTGGGGAGCGTGGCGGAGCGTGTGGTGCGGCTCTCGCCGGTGCCCGTCCTCACCATCAAAGCGGAGCGAGGCTGAGTCGTTCGTCCGAGTCGTTAGTTTCCCAGACTGACCGTGAGTCGGTTCTCCTGCTCGTTCGTCGTAGAGCCAGGTTTAAGTCAGCGACCCTGTTCGTTTCGTGCAGGGCTGACCAGTAGTCAGCTCCTCTGCTCGTCACTGTAGCCCCATGAAGGATTCCATGACCCACGTGCGCTCCCGTCCCATCTCCGAGTTCATGACCGAGGCTCCCCAATCCATCGGTCAAGAGCAGACGATCGCCTCCGCCGAGCAGCTGATGCGCCAGCTGGACGTGCGTCACTTGCCGGTGCTGCACGGCGGCCGCCTGGTGGGGATCCTCAGCCAGCGCGACGTCCAGCTGATCCACACCTTGAAGGACGCCGATCCGGCGCGCGTGTTGGTGGAGGAGGCGATGAGCCAGGCGCCTTACCGCGTGGCGCCCACGGAGCCCTTGGGGCGCGTCGCGAGCGAGATGGCGACGAACAAGTACGGCGCCGCCCTGGTGATGGACGGCAGCCGCCTGGTCGGCGTGTTCACCACCGTGGACGCGTTGAAGATCCTCGCGGAGGAGCTGAGCGACGCGTAGTCGCTACCTAGCCGACATATTCCTTGAGGAAATGCAGCGGGCTCGCCGTGCTCAGGGCGAGGCGGCACATCACATCCCGCTGTGGAAAATGTCGGCAGGCGCGCGGATTTTTTGGGGGTTTGGCGAGGCGCCACGAGGGGGCGCGATGAATCGCGCCCCTAGGCCCCGCGCGTCGCTGTGTTCGGTGGCACGGTGATGACCGGCGTCGGTGAGAGCCGCACCAGGCGCTCGGCGACGCTGCCGAGCAGGAGGTGCTTGAAGCCGCTCCGGCCGTGGGTGCCCGCCACCAGCAGATCGAAGCCCTTGGCGGCGTCGATCACCGCGGAGGCCACGTTACCGGGGCACACGCGGTGGGTCACCGTGAGCCCGGCGGGCAGCTCCAGGCTGGCGATGAAGCGCTGCATCTCCTCTTCGGCGGTCTCCTTCAGGAGCTGCGAGAGGGGCTTCGGCGAGTCCGTCCCTTGCCCGAGGATCACGTCACGCTCCCGGGCGTAGTAGGGCCGGTCCCAGGCGTGGATCAGGCAGAGGGACGCGCCGAATCGCTCGGCGAGGAAGGTGGCGTACTCCACCGCGCGCTTGGAGCAGTCAGAGTAGTCGACGGCGACCAGGATCTTGTTGACGTTCATGGGTTCTCCAAATGCGCTCTGCTTCTACCAATGCGCCCTGCTTCTCTACGCGCCTGGGTTCTCTAGTGCGCGCCGTAGCAGAGCTCGTGCCAACCGCGCTCGGGCGCACTATCTCACTTCATCCGCCTGGGCGCTAGCGCACGCCCTGACGAAGCAGCGGCGCTCGAGCTGGCTTCGCAGCGAGAGTGATGGCTCGGCAGCGCAGAGGGTGGCTCAGCGGCGCAGGCTCAAGGGATGTCGATCTCGAGGGTGTAGTCCCCTGCGGCCTCGCCGCCCACGCTGTACTCACCGTCCACGATCAGGAACACGAGTTGGCCCGCCTGAACGTCGAACTCGAGCGACTCCGCCTCGCCGGGCCCGTTCAAGATGGTGCCCGCCAGGCAGCCGCCGTTGCAGACCTCGCGCACGTACAGCGAAGGGTCGTAGTTGCCGCTCGGGCGAACGACCGCGCGGTAGCGCCTGAAGACGTCCGGCTGGAGGCGGTACACGCGATCTCCACCGGACGCGAAGCCAGCGGGGCAGTTGGGATGGCCGCCTGGGTCGTAGTCGCTGCTCGCGCCGATGGTGGTACCGATGAAGAAGCCGCCCGCCGTCGCTTCGATGGCGTCGGCGCAGGTCTCGCCGCTGGGGCCTCCACCGCTGCCGCCGGTGCCTGCGCTGCCGCCGGTGCCTGCGCTGCCGCCGATGCCACCTGTGCTGGAGCCTCCGGTCGAACCGCCCGCGCCGCCGGTACCCGCGCTCGAACCGCCTGCGCCCGCGGCGCCGCCTGCGCCGCTCGTGCCCGCGGCGCCTGCGCCCGAGCCACCGGTGCCGGCAGTGCCTGCGCCCGAGCCACCCGTCGCTCCCGTGCTCGAGCCAGCGGAGCCCCCGGTGCCGCCCACCGCACCCGAACCCCCAGCCCCACTCCCTCCTGCTCCCGCGTCACCTCCGGTGCCCGCGACGCCTGCCGTGGCTCCGTTGCCTCCCGCGGCACCACTGCCTCCGCTGCCCGTCCCTTCGCTCGCTGCGCACGCCGCGAGCGCCCCGCTCAGCCCCAACACCGCCCAGCTGCATCGCCTCATCATGTCGTCCTCCGGTCCTTCGCGTGGCCCAAGCAAACCACGGACCCGCCAACAGGCAACCTGGCGTCGGCTGATCGCAGCTTGGGCGTGAATGCAAGCGGGAAGTTTGTCCGCTCGAGAGCCGTCGTGTCACAGGCGGGCGATGTCTTTCGCTGCTTCCCCGCTGGGTCAGGTCGACCGTTGCCGCGTGTGCCTCCATGTCCGCACCCTGAGCGCTGGCTTGTGCACTAGCTGCAGCGCGGAGCTGACGCCGCGCACCGCGAGCCTGGTGCAGCAAGCGCGGAGGAACCCGGTGCTGGCGCAGGCGATGAGTCAACGCCTCAGCCAGGCTTCGCGCAGCGAGCTCGTGCGGTGGATCGGCCACGCGCCGGGCATCGTGGGGCCCAGCGTCGCGAGCTGTCGCTCGGCGCGGACAGGCGCGCGTCGCGTGGGCTGAGCGCCGCTCGGGGGACGTCGAACGACTCTAGAATTTCCGCACGTCAATTCACAGGATGCCCGCCATGAGATCACGGTGGAGCGCGGCCTCGCGTCGGCGCTCAGGTAGCCCGCGGGGTGCTCGAAAGCCAGGTAGGCTGTCTGACTCAGAAGCCGCCCAGCGCGCTGGGCGGTAGCCCGATGCGGGTATCCACGCGGATTGGGGTGGGAGCCGCGAGGCGGGGCTGGCCGTCGCCGATCGGGTAGCGATGCACCACGCCGCGCCCCGCGTCGGCGACGAAGCAGGCGCCGCAGCCTTCGCCGGGTGCGGTGGAGGTGAAGCAGCGCACGTCGCGCAGGGTGAACGGATCCCCCTCGGACTCGAGCAGCGGGACCGCCTCGAGGGTGCTCAGGTCGAGCTCGTAGAGCCGGTCAGGGCGCGCGTCTGATTCCGTGGGGAAGCGGCCGAAGGTGGTGAACACCAGCGCCTCGTCGCTGGCGAACGAGAGCGCGTAGGCGGTGGGGTCTGGGACGAGATCGCGGGCGAACAGGGCGCGCTCGAGCTCGAGCTCGGGCGTCAGGCGCACCAGGGCGAGCCCGCTCTCCACGGGGACCTGGGCGCCGCTGTCGAAGGGGCCGGAGCAGCCGACGGCGAGGCGGGTTTGGTTAGGTGACAGATCCATCCCCGCGCAGCCGTGGAGGCCCGTGAGCTCGAGCACCGCTTGCACCGTGTTCGTGGCGATGTCGATGCGCGCGATGCGCGAGGGCAGGCTCTGGCGGAAGTCGAGGGAGTACGCGCTCGCGAGCAGGTACAGCTGGCTCCCCACGCGGAGCAGCTTGTCGGGGCGGGGGTGGTAACCCTCGAGCCCCACCGGGATCAGCGCCGAGAGATCGATGCGTCCGGTGATGCTCGGGCCGCGCGGATCGAGGATGAGCAGATCGCTGCCCGCGTCGAACGGCTGAAGGCCGGAGCTCGAGTTGGGCTCGAAGCGCGTGACGTAGGCGAGCTCCTCGCTCACCTCGACGTAGTCATGGGGATTGGCGGCGAAGCCAGTGCCTACATTGAGCTGTGCGCGGACGCGGCCCGTCGTGAGCTCCACCCAGGTGAGCACCGACGCGGGGTAGCGATCGATGAGCACCAAGTGTGCGCCGCTCACGGCCTCGCTCGGCAGCGCCACGTCGCCGCTCAGCGGCGCGCTGAGCCCCACGCCACGCGAGGCGGATGAGATGAAGGAGCCCGAGCGCACCTCCCCCGAGGGGGCCATCAAAGACAGATTGGTTGACTGGTAGTCAGTGGATAAGACGACAACGCCGCGACCGCAGGCGGTGTCCCCGCCGTCGACGCCACCGGTGCTGCCGGGAGGCTCGGGCACCCCACAGGCTGCGAGGGCGAGGCCGAGGGAGAGGGCGTGGCTGCTTTTCCAGCGTGAGGGCATCGAGACCTCTGGAGCGAGCGCGCGCTCCGACGGGTGAGACCCACGCGCAGCGCGTGGGCTCTGGGCAGGTCTTCCGGCTTCTCCTCACACCCCCGCTCCCCTTCCCAGGCCATGATCCGAGGTGGACTTGGCCCAGTGGGATACGAGCGGGCGTTCTCAGAGCTACGGCGGCGGCTCCGCGCTGGCTTTCTCCGTGGGGAACCCACGTCGGCACCAGCTTCCCTCGCGACGCTCGCTGCGTCGCGGCTCCCTGCCTCTTGCGTGAGGGAGCGACTCAGAGGCGACGAGTGCAGCACAGCGGCTCCCGATTGGCTAGCCCTTCCTTGACGCACTGCGGCGCCGGGGTAGCGTGCGCCGATTCGCCGAGCGCGCTCGCGCCTCAGGCGAGGGCGAGGTGCTCAGGGCAGGTGGTGCGCTGCGATCCGCCGAGCCGCGCCGAGATGGACTAGGTAGGCCAGCGAGAGACCATGACCGACGTCGAGCTACCCCTGGCGAGCGAGTTCCCGGAGCAGACCTACGCTGCCTGGCGACAGCGAGCCGAGCAGGCCTTACGGGGCGCATCGTTCGATAAACTGACTAGCCTGACGGTGGACGGCCTCGAGCTGCGACCCATTTACGCGCCCGAGCTCGACGGCGAGGCGCCCGACGAGCGGCCGGGGGCGCCGCCGTTCACGCGCGGGGCTTGGCCTGCGCGCGAAGGCTGGGACATCCGCTCGCGGCTCGTCACCCCGAATCTGGTGCAGCTGAACCAAGAGGCGCTCGCCGAGCTGAACCAGGGCGCGACCTCGCTCGAGCTGTGCTGGGACGAGGCGGGGCGCGCGGCGAAGGATCCGCGGGAGTCGAGCGAGGGGGTTGGGGTTGGGGGTGCGCCGCTCTACTCCGTGGCGGAGCTGTCTCAGGCGCTGTCTGGCGTGCTCCTACCGCTCGCTCCCGTGGCGCTCGACGCAGGTGGCGCCTTCGCTGGCGCGGCGAGCTTGATGTTGGCGTACCTGGAGGAGCAGGGGGAGCAGGCGACCGCGCAGGCTGAGCTGGGGATGGATCCGCTCGCGGCTCATCACGGCGAGGGGCTCTGGTGCGCGCCTGAGGACGCGCTCCGTCAGATGGCGGCGCTCGCGCGCCTCACGGCGCAGCGGTTCCCGCGGGTGAGCGCCGTCACCGTTTCCACGAGGAATTATTCGGAGGCGGGGGCGACCGACGCCGAAGAGCTCGCGCTGCTGCTCGCGACCACGGTGGCTTACGTGAACGCGCTGCTCGAGGCGGGGCTCGAGCTCCCGCGTGCGCTCGGCCAGCTGAGCTTCGAGCTCACGGTGGGGACGCGCCAGCTGGAGGACATCGCGAAGCTGCGCGCCGCGCGGCGCCTGCTCTGGCGCGTGTTTTCGGTCAGCGCCGAGGCGCTGGGGGTGTCGAGCGGCGCGCTGCCGGCGCCGCGCGTTCGCGCCTGTCAGGCGCTCCGCAGCGTGACCCAGCGCGACCCCTGGGTGAACCTGCTGCGGGGGACGCTCGGCGGCTTCAGCGCGGTGGTGGGCGGCGCGGAGGGCGTCACGCTGCTGCCGTTCACGGCGGCGCTCAGTCACCCTGACGGCTCGGTGAGCGCGCCGAGCGAGCTGGCGCGGCGCCTGGCGCGCAACACTCAGCTCATCTTGGCGGAGGAGGCGCACGTGGGGCGGGTGGTCGATCCAGCGGGTGGCTCGCACGCGGTGGAGGCGCTCACCAGCGCCTTGGCGGAGGCCGCTTGGAGTCGCTTCCAGGCGATCGAAGCGGCGGGCGGCTTGCTCGCGTGGTCACGCGCGGGGGCGCTCTCGGCGTCGCTCGAAGCCGCGCGCGCGCGCCGGGAGCGCGCCGTGGCGCGCCGTCAGCTGCCGATCACCGGCGTGAGCGAGTTCCCGGATGTGAATGAAGCTCCCGTTTTACTGCCGCAGGTCGATTTGAAGGCGGTGATACGGGGGGCGCAGGAGCGCGCCGCCTCGGCGCCGGAGGTGACGCTCGACGCGCGCGACGCGGCCACGTGGGTCGCCGCGGCGCGGCGCGGCGCGACCCTGGCGCAGCTCCGCGTCGCGCTGGGTGGTGAGCCGTCCTGCGCGGCGCTGCCGCGGGTGCGCCTGGCGGCGCCGTTCGAGGCGCTGCGCGACGCGGCGGACGCGCGCGCGCGCGCCGGGGCGCGGGACAAGGTGCTGCTCGCGTGCATCGGGCCCGTCGCGGAGCACACCGCGCGCGCCACCTTCGCGAAGAACCTGTTCGAGGTGGGCGGCTTCCAGGCGGTGAGCACCTCCGGGCTGCCACCCGAGGCAGAGCTCGCGCCGGAGGCCGCCGCCGAGCAGCTGAAGGCGCACGGCGCGCGGCTCGCGGTGCTGTGCGGCAGCGACGCGCGCTACCCCCAGCACGTGGCCGCCTTCGCCAGCGCGCTGCGGCGGGCCGGCGCCGCGCGCATTGTCCTCGCGGGTAACCCGAAGCTGCTCCCAGCGGAGCTCACGAGCGGCGTGGTGGATGAATTCGTGTTCCTGGGCGTCGACGTGCTGAGCACGCTCACCGCTGCCTGGCAGGCGCTGGGAGGCGCTCAGCAGGCGTCGGAGAGCGCTCAGTCAGCGCTGGGAGGTGCACGATGAGGCTCCCTGACTTCTCGAAGCTGCCGCTCGATCCGCGCGGCGCGCTGCCAGCGCGATCGTCAGTTCCGCAGGCTGACGCTGCGTCCCCGGGCGCCGAAGCAGCTTGGCTCACCCCCGAGGGCATCGCGGTGAAGCCGCTCTACACCGCGGCCGATCTCGCGGGGCTCGACTTCCTCCAGACCTGGCCTGGCTCGCCGCCTTACCTCCGCGGCCCGTACCCCACCATGTACGTGAACCAGCCGTGGACGGTGCGGCAGTACGCCGGCTTCTCCACCGCGGAGGACTCCAACGCCTTCTATCGGCGCAACCTCGCGGCGGGGCAGAAGGGCCTGAGCGTCGCCTTCGATCTCGCGACGCACCGCGGTTACGACTCCGATCACCCGCGGGTGCGCGGCGACGTGGGCATGGCGGGCGTCGCCATCGACTCCATCCTCGACATGGAGGTGCTGTTCGCGGGGATCCCCCTCGATCAGATGAGCGTCTCGATGACGATGAACGGCGCGGTGCTGCCGGTGCTGGCGCTGTACGTGCTGGCGGCGGAGGAGCAGGGCGTGCCCCCGGAGCAGCTCTCCGGCACCATCCAGAACGACATCCTCAAAGAGTTCATGGTGCGGAACACCTACATTTATCCGCCGGAGCCGTCGATGCGCATCATCAGCGACATCTTCGCGTTCACCTCCCAGCGGATGCCGCGCTTCAACAGCATCAGCATCTCCGGTTACCACATGCAGGAGGCCGGCGCGACGGCGGACCTCGAGCTGGCCTACACGCTGGCGGATGGCGTCGAATATATCCGTGCGGGAATTGGCGCTGGCCTCGACATCGACCGCTTCGCGCCGCGGCTATCGTTCTTCTGGGCGGTGGGGATGAACTTCTTCATGGAGGTGGCCAAGCTCCGCGCGGGGCGCCTCTTGTGGTCCAAGCTGGTGAAGGCGTTCGGCCCGAAGGACCCCAAGAGCCTGAGCCTGCGCGCCCACTGTCAGACCTCGGGTTGGAGCCTGGCGGCGCAGGACGTCTACAACAACGTCGCGCGCACCTGCATCGAGGCGATGGCCGCCACCCAGGGTCACACGCAGAGCCTCCACACCAACGCCTTGGACGAGGCCTTGGCGCTGCCCACCGACTTCAGCGCCCGCATCGCGCGCAACACGCAGCTGTTCTTGCAGCAGGAGTCTGGCACCACGAAGGTCATCGACCCTTGGGGAGGCAGCTACTACGTGGAGCGGCTCACTTACGAGCTCGCCCGTCGCGCTCACCAGCACATCCAGGAGGTGGAGGCGAGCGGTGGCATGGCCAAGGCCATCGAGGCGGGGATCCCGAAGATGCGCATCGAGGAGGCCGCGGCGCGGACTCAGGCGCGCATCGACTCGGGCGCGCAGACGCTGGTGGGGGTGAACAAGTACCGACCGGAGCAGGCCGATCAGGTGGAGGTCCTCAAGGTGGACAACAGCGCCGTGCGGCGGGCGCAGCTCGGCAAGCTCGAGCGACTGCGCGCCGAGCGCTCTCAGTCGGAGGTGGACGCGCGCTTGGGGGCGCTGAGCCGCGCGGCGGAGGCGGGGGAGGGCAACCTGCTCGCGCTGGCCATCGACGCCGCGCGGGCGCGGGCGACGGTGGGGGAGATGAGCTACGCTCTGGAGCGGGTCTGGGGTCGGCACACCGCGCAGATCCGCGCCATCAGCGGGGTGTACAGGAGCGAGGTGAGCCCGAGTGATGCATCCATCCAGCGCGCCGCGCGCCTGGTCGAAGGCTTCGAGGTCAACGAGGGCCGGCGGCCGCGCATCTTGGTGGCCAAGATGGGGCAGGATGGTCACGACCGTGGCCAGAAGGTGATCGCGACCGCCTTCGCCGACCTGGGCTTCGACGTGGACATCGGTCCGCTGTTCCAGACGCCCGCGGAGGTGGCGCGCCAGGCGGTGGAGAACGACGTCCACGTGGTGGGCGCCAGCTCGCTGGCGGCAGGTCACCTGACGTTGGTGCCGGAGCTGCGCGCGGAGCTGGCGGCGCTCGGTCGTGAGGACATTTTGATCGTGGTCGGTGGCGTGATCCCGCCGGGGGATTTCGAGGCGCTGCGTGAGGCGGGCGCGGCGGCGATCTTCCCGCCAGGCACGGTGATCAGCGAGGCGGCGTGCGAGCTCCTCACGCAGCTGAACCAGGTGCTCGGTTACACTACGGAGGCCTAGGGAGTGGTCGCCCTCTCTCGGCGCCGCGAGCTCTCGCTCGAAGACTACCTCGCGGGGATCCGTGACGGTGACTTGGCGCGGTTCTCGCGCGCCATCACCTTGATCGAGAGCCAGAAGCCCGCGCACCAGGCGCTGGCGCAGCGGCTGCTCACCGAGCTCCTACCGCAGACCGGTGGCGCGCGCCGGATCGGCGTCACGGGGGTGCCCGGGGTAGGTAAGAGCACCTTCATCGAGGCGCTGGGTCGTCAGCTCACCGCACGAGGTCACCGGGTGGCGGTGCTCGCGGTGGATCCGACCAGCGGGAAGAGCGGCGGGAGCATCCTGGGGGACAAGACGCGCATGCCCCAGCTCGCGGTGGATCCACGCGCCTTCATCCGCCCTTCACCCGCCGGGCAGACGCTGGGCGGCGTCACGCGCACCACCCGCGAGACGCTGCTCTTGTGTGAGGCCGCGGGTTACGACGTGGTGCTGGTGGAGACGGTGGGCGTCGGCCAGAGCGAGACCTTGGTCTCGGAGATGGTGGACTGCTTCTTGGTGCTGATGCTGCCAGGCGCGGGGGACGAGCTCCAAGGCATCAAGAAGGGCGTGCTCGAGCTGGCTGACGTGATAGCCGTCAATAAGGCTGACGGTGACAACGCTCAGCGCGCCGCCAGCGCTGCGCGCGACTACCGCGCGGCGCTCCGCATCATCCAGCCCCGAGCGCCGAGCTGGCGCCCGCCGGTGCTCACTGTGAGCGGCCTCACCGGGAGCGGCCTCACGGAGCTGTGGAGCACCCTGGAGCAGCACCGCCAGGTGCTCGAGGGCGCAGGCGAGCTCGCGGCGCGCCGCGCGGAGCAGTCGCTGCGCTGGCTGTGGTCGATGATCGACGATCGCGTGCGGCGCGCGCTGCGCGCAAACCCCCAGGTGCGCGCGTTGACGACCACGCTCGAGCGCGAGGTGCGCGAAGGGCGGGTGACGGTGACGTCCGCCGCCGAGCAGCTGCTCACCGCGTTCGGCCTCGACCCGAACACTACCTAAGCCCAAGCGGCGAGCGCCGGATACTGACAGGAGACCCATGGCAGAGCGACATGAGCTGGTGAACGAGGCGGGGGAGATCACGCGCGATCGTCCCTGGATTTTCCGCACCTACGCGGGGCACACCAGCGCGCGCGCGTCGAACGCCCTGTATCGCAAGAACCTGGCGCAGGGTCAGACGGGGCTCTCCATCGCCTTCGATCTGCCCACCCAGTGCGGTTACGACTCGGATGACCCGATCGCGCTGCCGGAGGTGGGCAAGGTGGGCGTCCCCATCAACTCGCTGGACGACTTGCACGTGCTCTTCGCGGAGATCCCGCTCTCGCAGATGAACACGTCGATGACCATCAACGGGACGTCGATGTGGCTGCTCGCCCTCTACATCGCGCTGGCGCGCGAGCGCGGTGAGAGCGAAGCGGCCCTGATGGGCACCACCCAGAACGACATCATCAAGGAGTACCTCGCGCGCGGGACGTACATTTTCCCGCCCGAGCACAGCCTCCGCATCATCGCCGAGATGTATGAGTATTGCCTCGAGCGCGTGCCGAACTGGAACGCCTCCAACGTGTGCTCGTACCACCTGCAAGAGGCCGGCGCGACGCCCGCTCAGGAGCTGGCCTTCGCGCTCTCCACGGCGATCGGCATCCTGGACTCCATCAAGGCGCGCGGCCACTTCGATCAAGCGCAGTTCGAGCGCGCCGTGGGGCGCGTGAGCTTCTTCGTCAACTCCGGGATCCGCTTCGTGGAGGAGATGTGCAAGATGCGCGCGTTCGTCGCCCTGTGGGAGGAGATCACGCGCGAGCGCTATCAGGTCAGGGAGGCGAAGTATCGGCGCTTCCGCTACGGCGTGCAGGTCAACTCCCTGGGCCTCACGGAGAACCAGCCGGAGAACAACGCCTGGCGCATCTTGATCGAGGCGCTCGGCGTCACCCTCTCGCGTGACGCGCGTTGTCGCGCGCTGCAGCTGCCCGCGTGGAACGAGGCGCTCAGCTTGCCTCGCCCGTGGGACCAACAGTGGTCGCTGCGCCTCCAGCAGATCCTCGCGTACGAGACGGACCTGCTCGAGTACCCCGACTTGTTCGAGGGCAGCCCGGTGGTGGCCTCGAAGGTGGAGGCGCTCATGACCGAGGCGCGCGCCGAGATCGAGAAGATTGACGGCATGGGCGGCGTGCGCGTCGCGATCGAGTCGGGTTACATGAAGACGGCGCTGGTGCGCTCGATGACGGAGCGCCTGACGCGGATTTCGAGAGGGGAGCTGACGGTGGTGGGGATGAACCGTTGGCAAGAGGGCCTGGCGTCGCCGCTCGTGAGCGCGGCGGACGGCGGCCTGTTCCAGGTGGATCAGGGCGGCGCCCAGGAGGCGCTGAGCGCGCTTCAGGAGACGCGCGCCGAGCGCGATCCCGCGCGGGCGAAGCAGGCGCTCGAGGCGCTCAAGGCGGCGGCGCGCGGCGGGGAGAACATGCTGCCGGCCAGCATCGAGTGCGCGCTGGCTCGCGTGACGACGGGTGAGTGGGCCGGCGCGCTGCGCGAGGTGTTCGGCGAGTACCGCCCGGTGACGGGCATCGACGGCCAGCGCCTCGGGCTCGAGGGTGAGCGCGTGGCCAAGCTCCGCGCGCGGGTGCAGCGCTACACCGATGAGCGCGGGCGCAGGCCGCGCATGGTGGTGGGCAAGCCCGGGCTCGACGGCCACTCGAACGGCGCCGAGATGATCGCCGTCTCCGCGCGGCACGTGGGCTTCGACGTCGTCTATTCCGGGATCCGGCTGCGCCCGGAGGAGATCGTGGCGAGCGCCGTGGAGGAGGGCGCCGACGTGATCGGCGCCTCGGTGCTGAGCGGCTCGCACTTGGCGCTGGCCGAGCAGCTGATGACGCTGCTCGCGGCGGAGGGCGCGAGCGAGCGGATCCAAGTGGTGTTCGGCGGCATCATCCCTCAGGCGGACATCCCGGCGCTCGAGGCGATCGGGGTGAAGCAGGTGTTCACGCCCAAGGACTACGAGCTGATGGACATCATGGAGCGCATCATGAGCCTGCTCGACGCGGGCGGGGTGAGCCCAGGGTGACCACGGAGCGTGACCGGTCGGCGGGGCAGGTTGGCCCTGCGGCCATGGCGCCGCCCGGGGTGGATCATTCCCATGTAGAAACATTGGTGGCGCGCGCGGCGCTGGAGCTCCACCGGGGGAGCGTGGCCGAGCTGATCAACCTGTTCGAAGATCAGCGCGCGAGCGCGCGACCCTCGAGGGCGGTGGCGCTGGCGGCGCTCGGGCGTCACCCAGCGCGTCGCCGGGCGGTGTTCATCGGGGTGACGGGGGCGCCGGGCGCGGGCAAGAGCACCTTGGTGGGGGAGCTAGCGACCCGGCTCCTCGGTGCGCAGCCGAGCTGGCGCGTGGCGGTGCTGGCGGTGGACCCTTCGAGCCACCTCTCCGGTGGGGCGCTGCTCGGGGACCGCACCCGGGTGCGGATCTCGAGCGATGAGCGGCGCTTCTTCTTCCGTTCGCAGGCGTCGCAGACGGCGCTCGGCGGCCTCAGCCCGGCGAGCTACGACGTGTGCCGCTTGCTGGAGGGCTTGTTCGATTGCGTGTTCGTGGAGACGGTGGGCGTCGGCCAGAGCGAGATCGACATCCGTTTCCTCGCGGATACGGTGTACCTGGTGATGACGCCGCTCGGCGGCGACGAGATCCAGTTCCTCAAGGCGGGGGTGATGGAGATCCCGGATCACGTGGTGCTCAACAAGAGCGACGCGAAGCAGGCCGCGCGGCGCGCCTACTACGCGCTCAAGGGGAGCCTCGGGCTAGCGCGCCCGGAGGACGCGGATAAGATGAGCGTCTTCCGCACCAGCTGCGTCAGCGGTGAGGGCCTGGCTGAGCTGTCGGAGCACGTGGCTTCGCGGGTGGCTATGGCGGGGGACGAGGGTGCCCAACCCCCAAAACTAGATCGCGAAGCTTACTTCTTTGAACGCTGGGCGGTTCGCGAGTGGGGTCAGCGAGGCGCGCGCTACCTCGATCGGGAGCTAGGCGGCGGGCGACAGCTGCTCGCGCGCGTGAGCGGCTACGACGCCGCGCAGCAGGCGCTGGAGGCGGGCTTCGTGGCGCACTTGACAGCCACACGAACTAGCTGAGGGCGCTTGAAGTGGGTTTTGGGGTTTGGCAGTGTGCTGCCTGGCGCTGGGGGAGCTGCCGGGTGGGTGCTCCCCAGAGTTTCCTTGATCGGCCCGAGAGCCGGTGCATGATTCGTAGGCGATTGAGTGATGCGGGTGCCGCTGGGCGCACTGCCAGGCCGCACTGTCGGGCGCCGTTTGGCCCTTGGGCCGGAGGTATACACTATGTATACTCTGGCCTGGGAGCGACCGAACGGCGCTCACCGGAGGAGCATGAAGAAGGTAGCGAGTCAGGCCATGGGCCTGGGGCTGAAGTGGCTGGGTGACGTGAGCGGCGCCGAGTGGCTCGATCGATATGGGCTGCGCGAGCGCGCGACGCAGGTGGTGGAGCGCGGCGCGCGCGCTGGTTTCCGCACGGTACAGGACGCGGGGCGGCGCTTCAGTCCGCTGATGAAGCTGGCGGCGCCGAGTCGGCTGCCGAAGCCCAAGGAGCCGCCGGCGCTGTTCGATCTCACGCTGACCGACGAGCAGCAGATGACCTGTGAGATGCTGCGGCGCTTCGCCGAGGACGTGATCCGCCCCGCGGCGCGTGAGGCGGACGATGCTTGCAGCACCCCCGCGTCGCTGCTCGAGGCCTCCACGGAGCTTGGGCTGCTCGAGATGGCGTTGCCGGAGGCGCTCGGTGGCGCGGGGGCGGAGCGCTCCCCCACCACCTCCATCCTCGCGTTGGAGGAGCTGGCGTTTGGAGACCTGGGGGTGGCGCTGGCGCTCTACGCGCCTCTCTCGGTCGTCAATCTGCTGGTCGACTTCGGGACTCAGGTGCAGCAGGAGCGCTACTTGTCGCCGCTCGCGGGCGCCGGCTACGTGCCGCTCGCGTTGGCGGTGACGGAGCCGACGGCGGGCTTCGATCCATGGCAGCTCCGGACGCAGGCCACGCGCTCGGGCGAGGGTTGGCTGCTCTCGGGCGAGAAGCGCTTGGTGCCGCTCGGGGGTAGCGCCGAGCTGTTCGTGGTGGCGGCGCGCACGGAGGCGGGGACGCCAGCGCTGTTCCTGGTGGAGCGAACGGCAGAGGGGCTGACGGTAGCGGCGGATCCTTGCATGGGCGCGCGCGCGGCCGATCTCTCGCTGCTGAAGCTGGATGAGGTGCGGGTCACTGACGAGGCTCGCCTGGGCGGCGACGCCGGCCTCCAGGCTTATGAGGCGCTCATCTCCCGCGCCCAGGTGGGCTGGGCGGCGATGGCGGTGGGCGCGAGCCGCGCGGTGCTCGAGTACGTGATCCCTTACTGCAACGAGCGCATCGCCTTCGGTGAGCCGATCACCAACCGCCAGTCGGTGGCCTTCGCCATCGCGGACATCGCGCTGGAGATCGACGGCATGCGCCTGCTCACCCAGCGCGCCGCGAGCCGCGCCGAGCGCCATGAAGATTTCCGCAGGGAAGCGTACTTGGCGGCGCTGCAAGCGGGGGAGAAGGGCATGCAGATTGGTAGTCAGGGGGTGCAACTGCTCGGCGGTCACGGCTTCACCAAGGAGCACCCGGTGGAGCTCTGGTATCGGCACCTGCGCGCCATCTCGCTTTGCCACGGGACGCTGTACGTCTGAAGGAGCAAGACCGATGTTGAACCTCGAGATCCCCAAGAAGCTGAAGCCGCTCCTCACCCAGGCCTCCCAGGTGGCGGAGCACGTGTTCCGCCCCATCTCACGCAAGTACGACTTGGCCGAGCACGCCTACCCGAAGGAGCTCGATCTCCTGGCGGCGGCGATGGACGGCATGAACTCGGCGGGCGGCGTCGGCGCGGGCGCCGGCGAGCTGAGCCGCAAGCAAGAGGAGCGCGAGGGCGTGAAGAACGGCGCCAACATGGCGACCGTGCTCGGCCTCGCGGAGCTGTGTTGGGGTGACGTGGGGCTCGCGCTCTCCATCCCACGTCAGGGGCTGGGTAACTCGGCGATCGCCGCGGTGGCGACGCCGGAGCAGAAGCGCGCCTTCGGCGCCACCTGGGCGGCGATGGCGATCACCGAGCCGAACGCTGGCTCGGACTCCAGCGCCATCCGCACCACGGCGCGCCGCGACGGCGACGAGTGGGTGCTGAACGGCGAGAAGATCTTCGTGACCGCGGGGGAGCGCGCGGGGAGCGTGGTGGTGTGGGCGACGCTCGACGCGAGCCTCGGGCGCGCGGCGATCAAGAGCTTCGTGGTGCCGAAGGGCACCCCTGGGATGGAGGTGGTGCGGCTCGAGAAGAAGCTCGGGATCCGCGCCTCGGACACCGCAACGGTCAGCTTCACTGATTGTCGTGTGCCGCTGGGCAATATCCTGGGGAGCCCGGAGATCGATCCGCAGCGCGGCTTCGCCGGCGTGATGCAGACCTTCGACAACACGCGCCCGGTGGTGGCGGCGATGGCGATCGGCATCGCGCGGGCGGCGCTCGAGCTGACGCGCCAGCTGCTCGCGCCCGAAGGGGTGAAGCAGAGCTATCGCGGGGTGCGCTTCGGGCGCGGCGCTACGGAGGCTGAGCTGGACCGCTTGGAGGCGGAGTGGGAGGCCTCGCGCCTGCTCACGCTGCGCGCCGCTTGGATGGCCGACAACGGCCGCCCGAACAGCATGGAAGCCTCCATGGCGAAGGCGAAGGCCGGGCGCACCGCCACCGAGATCTGCCTGCGGGCGGTGGAGCTGTGCGGCGCCGCGGGTTACTCCGAGCGGGAGCTGCTCGAGAAGTGGGCGCGCGACGCCAAGATCCTCGACATCTTCGAGGGCACCCAGCAAATCCAGATGCTGATCGTGGCGCGGCGGCTGCTCGGGAAGAAGTCGAGCGAGCTTCGCTGAGTCGCTTGGGTGCGGGGCTCGCGGCGTGAGCTATAACCCGCGCTCCGTATGAGCGAGCTAGACGCCCACACCCTGACGCAGGTCGAGAGCAAGGACTTCATTCGCGAGCTCATCGAGCGCGATCGAGCGAGCGGCAAGCACCAGGGGCGCGTCGTCACCCGCTTCCCCCCGGAGCCCAACGGCTACCTCCACATCGGGCACTCCAAGAGCATCTGCCTGAACTTTGGCTTGGCGGAGGAGTACGGTGGGCGCTGTCACCTGCGCTTCGACGACACCAACCCCGCCGCGGAGGACCTGGAGTACGTGGAGTCGATCCAGCGCGACGTGCGCTGGCTCGGCTTCGATTGGGGCGAGCACCTCTACTTCGCTTCGGATTACTACGAGCGGCTGTATCAGATCGCCGAGCGGCTGATCCGCTCGGGGGATGCCTACGTGTGCAGCCTGAGCGAGGCGGAGATCCGCGAGTACCGCGGCACCATCAGCGAGCCGGGGCGCCCCAGCCCCTACCGTGACCGCACGGTGGAGGAGAACCTGGATCTGTTCCGGCGCATGAAGGCCGGCGAGTTCGCGGACGGCGCTCACGTGCTGCGCGCGAAGATCGACATGGCGGCGCCCAACATGAAGCTCCGCGATCCGCTGATTTACCGCATCCGTCACCACGCGCACTACCGGCTGGGGGACGCCTGGTGCATCTACCCGCTGTACGACTTCGCCCACTGCTTGAGCGACGGCATCGAGGGCGTCACCCACTCGCTCTGCACCTTGGAGTTCGAGAACAACCGGCCGCTCTACGATTGGTTCCTGGCGCGCTCGGGCCTCAGCTTCGAGGGCGCCGCGCCCGAGCAGACGGAGTTCGCGCGGCTCGGCCTCAGCTACACGGTGATGAGCAAGCGGAAGCTGCTCCGCCTGGTGCAGGAGAAGCACGTCAGCGGCTGGGACGATCCGCGCATGCCCACCATCGCCGGGCTCCGCCGCCGCGGCTACACCCCGGAGGCGATCCGGAATTTTGCGCGGCGGGTGGGCGTCGCCAAGAACAACAGCCTGGTGGATTTTGCGCTGCTCGAGCACGCGGTGCGCGAGGATTTGAGCCAGAGGAGCCCGCGGGTGCTGTGCGTGCTCCAGCCGCTCAAGCTCACGATCACCAATTACCCAGCGGAGAAGGTGGAGGAGCTCACGGCGCCCTACTTCCCGCCGGACGTCGGCAAGCCGGGGAGCCGCGCGCTGCCGTTCTCTCGGGAGCTGTGGATCGAGCAGGAGGATTTCGAGCTCACGCCCCCGAAGGGCTTCCGTCGCCTGAGCCCAGGGGCCTCCGTGCGGCTCCGCTACGCCCACGTCATCACCTGTGAGTCAGTGGTCAAAGACGCTGACGGAAACGTGGTGGAGGTGCAGGCGCGGCTCGCCTCACCGGAGGAGGCGGAGCGGCTCGAGGTGAAGGGGACCATTCACTGGGTGAGCGCGGCGCACGCCGTCAGCTGCACGGTCCACTGCTATGACCGCCTGTTCCAGGTGCCGGAGCCGGACGCGGGGGAGGACGTGGACTTCTTGAGCTACCTCAACCCGCAGAGCTTGGAGACGTTCACCGGGTGTCAGTTGGAGCCGGCGGCGGCGCGCGAAGGGCTCACGCAGGTGCAGTTCGAGCGCCACGGCTACTTCTGCTTGGATCGGGCGTGGGGTGAAGAGCCGGAGGCCGCTTCAGGCGAGCTGGTGTGGAACCGCACGGTGCCCTTGAAGGATAGCTGGGCGCGCGTTTCACGCGGCGCGATGGAGGCAGAGCCGCCGCGGCGGCGCGCGGGTCAGGCTAACGTACGCAATGAAGGGAGCGCTCAGGCTCCCAGCAAAGCAGCGTCGCCAGGCGCAGCCGCGCTGGCGCTCCAAGCGCTGCACGGCCTGACGGAGCAGGAGGCGCGCGTCATCAGCGCGGAGCCGCGGCTCGGTAAGCTGCTCGTGCAGCTGGAGGGTCTGGGCACCTCACCGAAGCTGGCCGCGCGCTGGCTCGCGAACGACGTGGCGGCGCTGACCAAGGTGGAGGCCGGCGAGCTCAAGTTCGGCGCGGCCGAGCTCGCGAGCTTGATTCAGCTGGTTGAGTCAGGAACGCTGACGAGGCGCCTGGCGAAGGACGTGTTCGCGGAGCTGGCCCAGAGCGGTGAGGCCCCCGAACAAATCGTGGAGCGCCTGGGCGGGCAGCTGAGCGGGGACGAGGAGCTCATCCCCGTGGTGGATCAGGTGCTGGCGAAGAACCCAGAGCACGTGAGCCGCTACCGCGCCGGGAACTTGAACCTGATGGGCGCCTTCGTGGGTCAGGTGATGCGCGCGACGGGCGGCCGCGCCAACCCCCAGCGCGTGACGGAGCTGCTCGAGCAGCGCCTCAAAGCGGACTGACGGCGGGCTCAGGGTGAGCGCGGGGTACTCGTGAGGTGCACTGCCAAACCCCAAAACCCAAATCAGTCAGCTTGGCAGACTGCGTGAGCGGCGAGCGCGCCTCCGTCGCACGCCTAGCGTCAGTGTCACCGCTTGTCCCGCGCCTGCGAGATGTGCCGGTAGCGAGCGCGCTTCAGTCGCGCCCCTCCTCCACGGCGTGGCAGGCCACGTGGTGGCGCGGGTTCCCTTTGAGTGGGATGAGCTGCGGGCGCTCCTGCTTGCAGCGATCGGCCACCAGCGGGCACCTGCCGGCGAAGGCGCAGCCGCTGGGCAATTGGAGCGGCGAGGGGACGTCTCCCTCCAGCACCTCACGCGCCTCACGCTCGCTGGGGTTGTCGATGGGGATCGCGCCCCACAGCGCCTGTGAGTAGGGGTGGCGGCAGTCGCGGCTCAGGTCCTCCGCGTCGAGCTGCTCCACGATGAAGCCGAGGTACATCACCGCGACGCGCTCGCAGAAGTGCTGCACCACCTTCAAGTCGTGGGAGATGAACAAGAAGGTCAGGTTCAGGTCCTGCTTCAGGTCGCTCATCAGGTTCAGGAGCTGCGCCTGCACCGAGACGTCGAGCGCCGAGACGGGCTCATCCGCCAGCACGAAATCTGGCTCCACCGAGAGCGCCCGCGCGATGCCTAGCCGCTGACGCTGCCCTCCCGAGAACTCGTGCGGGTACTTGCGCCGCACCTCGCGGCGCAGCCCACAGCGCTCGAGCAGGTCATCGACGCGACTCGAGAGCTGCGCCTCCGGCACCACGCGGTGGAAGCGCAGCGCCTCGGCGAGCATCGTCTCCACCGTCATGCGCGGGTTGAGCGAAGCGTACGGATCTTGAAACACGATCTGCATCCGCCGCTTGAAGGGGCGAAGCTCGCGGTAGCTCATGCGCGTGATGTCGTGCCCATCGAAGTGCAGGCTGCCTGACGTGGGATCCAGCAGGCGCACCAGCACCTTACCCAGCGTGGACTTCCCGCACCCGGACTCACCCACCAGGCCAAAGCTCTCACCGCGCTCCACCTCGAGGTCCACGCCGTTCACCGCGTGCACCCGCGCGACCTCGCGGCTGAGCAGGCCACCGTGCTTGGGGAAGTGCTTCACCAAGCTCTGAGCTTTGAGCAGGCTCATGCGCCGCCTCCCTCCGAGCCTTCAGACGCCTGGCTCGCGGGGTCCCTGGCGCTGGCAGGCTCCTTCGAGCCAGGTTCGTCTGGGCTGCTGCCTTCTTGCGGATCGGCCGCGCTCATCTCGTTCGGGTTTTGGGGGTTTGGCGTGGCGCTGGGTGCGCTGTCCTCCGCACCGTGGCGGGGGTCAACGTCAGTATTGAGCGGGGTGAAGCAGCGCACCTCGCTGCCGTCGCTCAGCTTCGTGAGCTCGGGCTCTTCCGCGCGGCAACGGTCGGTGGCGTAGCCGCAGCGATCTGCGAAGCGACACCCCGGCGGCAGGTGCCGCAGGTCGGGCACCAGCCCTGCGATGGTGGCGAGGCGTCCCGCCGTCTTGGCGCCGCGCTTCGGGATCGAGCGCAGCAGGGCGTCCGTGTAAGGGTGCCGCGGGCGATCGAACAGCGCGGCGACGGGTGCCTGCTCCACCACGCGCCCGGCGTACATCACCACCACCCGGGTGCACACCTCGGCGATGACGCCCAGGTCGTGCGTGATGAGTAAGATGGCCGTGCCAAAACGCTCAGGTAAGCTGAGCATCAAGCGCAGCACCTGCGCCTGGATCGTGACGTCGAGCGCGGTGGTCGGCTCGTCGGCGATCAAGAGCTTGGGGCTGCAGGCGAGCGCCATCGCGATCATCACGCGTTGGCGCATGCCGCCGGAGAGCTGATGCGGGTGCTCGTCCACCCGGGTGGTGGGCGATGGGATGCCCACCTGACCGAGCAGCTCGATCACGCGCTTGCGGCGCGCCGCGCGGCTCAGCTCCGGCTGATGCAGGAGCAGCGTCTCCGCGACTTGGTCCCCGATGGTGAGCACCGGGTTCAGCGCGGTCATCGGCTCCTGGAAGATCATCGCGATGTCGTTGCCCCGCACGCGCCGCATTTCGCGCTCGGGCAGCGCCACCAGATCGCGCCCGCCGAACCAGATGTGCCCGCCGCTGATGCGCCCCGGCGGGTTCGGGATCAGCCGCAAGATGCTCTTGCTGGTGACGGTCTTCCCGCAGCCGGACTCCCCCACGACGCCGAGCACCTCCCCCGGGAGGATGTCGAAGCTCACGTCGTCCACCGCGATGAGCGGGCCGTCCTCGGTGCTGAAGGTCGTCTCCAGGTGCTCCACGCGGAGCAGCGGCTCAGGCTTCGAGGACGCCGCCTCTCGCTTCGTGCTTCCGGGCTCGCTCATAGGCTCTTCGGATCCAGCGCGTCTTGGAGCGCGTCGGCGAACACGTTGAAGCAGAGCACGAGCCCAAACATGGCCACCGTGGCCGCCCCGATTTGCCAGTAGTAGCCGCTGATCAGCTCGGCGCGTGACTGGTTGATCATCACGCCCCAGCTCGGCTCCCCCTGCACCCCGAGCCCGAGGTAGCTCAAGATGACCTCGCTCTTGATGGCGCCCACGAACAGGAGCGCGAAGTACACGAGCACCAGGTGCATCGTGTTCGGCAGGATGTGGAGCAGCAAGATGCGCGCGTTGCTGTAGCCCATGGCGCGCGCCGCCTGGACGTACTCACTCTCGCGCAGCTTGAGCACCTCACCGCGCACCACGCGGCAAGGGCCGACCCAGAAGGTGGCGCCGAACGCGACGTAGACCACCAGGATGCCGCGACCGAGCCACTGGCTCACGGCGTAGCTCAGCGCGATCAAGAGCAGCAGGTTCGGGATCGACTGGATGGTAGAGTAGAGCCACACCACCGCCGCGTCGAGGCGCTTGCCGTAGTACCCGGCGACGCCGCCCATCAGGGTGCCCACGGTGGCGCCGATCAGCGCGGAGACGAAGCCCACCCCGAACGCGACCTTCGTCGAGTACAGCATGCGCACGATGATGCTGCGTCCCTGACGATCGGTGCCGAGCCAGTGTTTCCACGACTCATTGTTCGGCGGGGTGTAGTTGGGGGCGATGCGGTCGGCGAAGTCGGAGCCGATGAGCCCGGTCGCCACCAGGAGCGCCACCAGCGCGTACAGCGCGATCACGCTGAGGCACACCAGGGCGAAGCGATCGCGACGCAGCTTCTTCGCGGGGCGCGAGGCCCACATATCAGCGAGCGTCTGCGCGAAGCGCCCGCGCGCCTCGGGGAGGGCCGCGGCGGTCACTCGAGCCTCACGCGCGGGTCGACCACCGCGTAGAGCACGTCGTTCAGCACCGTGGTCACCACGAAGAGCACCGAGATGAGCAAGGTGAGGGCGCGAATCACTGGGAAGTCCGCGGAGTCGATGGCGTCCAGCAGCTGGGCGCCGAGCCCAGGGATGCCGAAGAAGCTCTCGAGCAAGAGCGAACCGGTGACGAGGAACGGCAGGGAGATCATGATGCGGGTGATGATGGGGATCAGCGCGTTGCGGAGGACGTGCCTCGTGAGGACGCGGACCGGCGCCGCGCCCTTGGCGATGGCGGTGGTCACGTGATCACGGGTGATCTCCTCGACCAACACGGAGCGATAAAACCGCGTGTCGTAGCCGAGGCCCACCACCACCAGCACGATGATCGGCAGGATGAGGTACTGCCAGCGCCCGACGAGGTCGCTGTCATAACCGTGGATCTGAAAGGCGCGCAGCTGGAAGGCGAGCGCGTACTGGCCCACCACGATGTAGACCAAGAAGCTGATGCTCATGCCCATCACGGAGAGCGCCATCAGCCCGCGATCGAGCACGCGCTGACGGAAGCTGGCGGCGATGAGCCCGATGGACACCGCGAGGATGGAGGTGGCGATCAGCGCCGGGAGCGTCAGGCTGAGTGACGGCCCCACCTGCGCGCGGATCATGTCTGCCACGGGCTCCTTCGTCTTGAAGCTGCGCCCGAAGTCGAGCGTCACCACCTGCTTCAGGTAATCCAGGTACTGGTAGAAGAGCGGCTTATCCAGGCCGTACTCGGCGCGCAGCGCCTGAATATCAGCCTCCGTCGCGCTCTTGCCCGCCATTTGCAGCGCTGGGTCGCCGCCCACCACGTTGAGCAGCAAGAAGGTGATGAGGGTCACCCCGAGGATGATCGGGATGCCGCCGAGCAGGCGCCGAACGACGTAGGCGAACATCAGCCGCGCGCCTCCCGGCCTGATACGTCATGGTGACTGACGAGAGACTCTCGTCCAACCCCCCCCAAACGAAGATCGCAGCTCCAGATCATCGTGGCTCCACGTCGATGTACTTGTACCAGCTGTGGTAAACCTCGCTGGGCATGAAGTTTTTCACGCGCTGGTTCCACACGTAAGAGCGCGTGCGCGCCATGCTGCCGATCGCCGGGCAGTCTTCGATCACCATGTCGCGGAGCTTGGCGTAGAGCGCGTCGCGCTCCGGCGAGGGGCTCATCACCCGCGCTTGCTCGAAGAGGCGGTTGTACTCCGGGTTGTCGTAGTTGAACTTGTTCGAGCCCGGCGTCTTGTTGGGGCCGTAGAACAGCTGCAAGAAGTTCTCGGCGTCCGGGTAGTCGGCTCCCCAGGCCAACCCGAACATCTGCGCCTTCTTCCGCTGGAGCTTGTCTTGCAGCTCGGGGAAGCTCGAGAGCTGGAGCTCGATGCGGATCCCCACGCGGCCGAGCTGACGGATCAGCATCTCGCCTTGCTCTTCGGAGTTGGAGCCGCGGCTGGTGTGGAGCTGGAGCACCGGGAGCCCCTTGCCTCCGGGGTAACCCGCCTCCGCCAAGAGGCGCTTGGCTCGCTCCAAGTTGAGCCCGCGCATGGGCGAAGGTGGATCGCTGATGTGACCGCTCAGCCCCGGCGGGATGGGCCCGTCGTAGAGGACGTTGTTGTCGTTGTAGAAGGCGAGGTTGATCTCGCGGGTGTCGAGCGCCGCGCTGATGGCCTGCCGGAGCTTCTTGGCGCGCGCTGTTTGCTCTGGGGTGAAGCCCGGCCCCATCGCGCCCACGATGGGGTCTTCCATGTTGAAGCCGCGGTAGATGAAGTCGAGCAGCGGGAGCGGGAAGCTGCCCATGCCTTCATCGGCCAGCGCGCTGCGCAGGCTGTGGTCAGGGTTGAAGACTAAATCGTGGTACTCGGCGGGCGTCTGCGTGGCGTCCAGATCGCCCACGCGGAACTTGAGCCACATCGGCTGATCTTGCTCGAAGATGTGGAACACCAAGCCGTCCAGCAGCGGCAGCTGCTTGCCTTTGTCCGCGAGCAGCCCGCGCGCCTCGAACTCGGGGGCGGCTCGGTCAGGATAGCTGCTTGGGTGGTACTTCTCGTTCTTCGTGTAGCGGAGGAAGCTGCCGCGCACCCACTCCTCCAGCTTGAACGGCCCAGTCCCCACCGGGTGCGAGCTGAACTCCGGGCCGTAGTGCTCGGCGCACTCGCGCGGGACCACGGCGCTGGTGCCCATCGCCAGCACGTCCAAGAACTGGGGGAAGGGCGTGGTGAGCGCGATCTCGAAGGTGTAGCGGCCAGTGACCTGGAACCCCTCGATGGGCGCCGTCCACTCGAAGGGGGCACCGACAGGGCGCTTGTCCATCCGCGCCTTGAAGTCGTCCAGCCCGCGGATCCGATCGCGGTATAGCCACCACCCGGTGGGCGAGTTGGCGCGATCCGTCATCCGCATCAAGGACCAGATGACGTCCTGCGCCACCACCTCGCGCCCGGTGCCAGCGGGCTCGTCCGGCCGCGGCTCGGGGAAGGGCCAGCTCTGTTTGGAGAAGCAGGGGTCGTCGTGGAAGCGCACGCCCGGCTTCAGCTCGAACTGGTAGCGGAGCTTGTCCTCCGACTCCTTCGGCATTTCCTTGAGCAAAAGCGGACGCAACTCGTAGGGCCGCACCAGGTACTCGTACTCGAGCAGCGTCTCGTAGACCTGCGACTGAGCGAGGTTGTCGTAGCTGCTCGAGTTGCGGACTGGATCGAAGGTGCCGACCTTGGCGCGCGCGGAGTAGTGGAAGTAGCGCTTGCCTTGCTCCCACTTCGGCGGCGACTTGCAGCCTGGTGCCGCGCTCGTCAGCGTGAGCAAGAGCAGGCCGCCCAAGAGCGCGCCCAGGACACGCGCCGCGTGCCGCTGGGAGGTGCGCTGCCTGGGCCTGGGTGCAGCGCTGACTTCGCTGCGCGGCTCGGTCGGGCGGCGGGCCGCGTTGGGCTTCGAGGGGCTAACCGGCTGCACCGGTCTCTGAGGGGGTGGGGGGGCGTCTCAATGGGGCGTCCTCCGAAGGAAGGCCAGCACCCTAGCCTACTCTGCCCTCGATGTGGCCGGTCATGTGGCCCATCTAGGCCCAGGTGGAGACACCGCCGGGGAGGGCGGGCCTCGTCTCCTGAGGCCGCGATGACGAGGACTGGGGTCGGGTAGCTAGGAGTGGGGCCCCTCAGCCGATGAAGCGGGCAGGCTATTCCTTGCGGGGGGCATCGAACGCAAATATTGCGGCACGAATCGGTTGATACCCCATAGTACAGCTCATGTTTTGGGGGTTTGGCAGTGAAATCGATGGCTGCGCCCTGCAACTGTCGTCTTCAGCCGACAGCGTTGGCGCCGACAACCCGTCAATACCCGGCCCGTGCGCCGGGACAAATTGGCACGGGGGTTGCTTTGGCGGGCCGCACCCAGCTGCTGGAGCCTGGCGCTATTTCCATGTGGAATCATACCCGACCCTCCCTGCGTCAAGTCCCCGCGCCTGTGCTCGCGCGCTGGCGCTCGGCTTTGGCGTGCGCGGCCGTTGATCAGGTTGGCTGCTCAGCACGTCAGGGCTCGCTCCCGCCTGGCTGCGGGGGCGCGAAGCGGCGGGTGCGCTGGGGCTCGCTTCCGGGTGACAGCTCGAGATCGACCCATGAGACATCTAGCGTAGGCCTGGCAGGTGTGCGAGAAGGGCGGCCAAGGTCGCCGGCGGAGGCTCGCTGTAGGAGATGAGCCGGGTTTTTGGGCGATTCAATCATCCGTGTGAGGTCGATGGCACCTCCACGCGCGGAGATATCTAGGGATTCAAAGTATGAAACTTCGATACGTAACGAGTTTGCCAGTATTGCTGACGGTGCTGATGGGCGCGGGGACCGCATCGGCGCAGGAGGCCGGTTTCGCGCTGAACCGGTTCGACCCATCGGACCGGGGCTCGGACTGGTTCGCGCTGGAGTCGTTGGACTTCGACGGCCACATGCGGGTGGCGCTGGGGCTGGTGGGCGACTGGGCGTACAAGCCGCTGGTGATGTACGACGGGAACGGGGACGAGGTGAGCCCGATCGTGGAGCACCAGGTGTTCGCGCACGTGGGCGGGAGCATCACGCTTTGGGACCGCTTGAAGCTGGGGGTGAGCGTGCCGCTGGCGGTGGTGAACTCAGGTCCGAGCGGTACGGACACGAGCTCGAGCTTCTCTTCGGAGGACGGAGCGGGGGTGGGCGATGTTCGGGTTGGCGGTGACGTCCGCCTGCTTGGCGAGCGCCGCGGTGCTTTCCGGCTGGGGCTGGGTGTGGGTGTGCACCTCCCGACGGGCGACCAGGAGAAGTTCTTGGGCGACGGCGCGGTGCGGGTGGTCCCGCGGCTGGGTATTGCCGGCGACGTGGGTCAGCTGGCGTACGCTGCGCGCGTGAGCGGTAATATCCGCACGGAAAGCAAGGAGCTGGACGGTGTGCCGCTGGGGACGGAGCTCGGGTTCGCGGCGGCTGTCGGTGTGCGGCTGGTGGACGACAAGCTGCTGTTGGGTCCCGAGATTTACGGGACGACGAACATCGAGGACGGCGACGAGCTGTTCGCGAAGAAGTCGACGCCGTTCGAGGTGGTGATCGGAGGTCACTACCAGGTGGCCGAGGACTGGAACATCGGGCTCGGTGTGGGTCCGGGGCTGACGCGCGGCTTCGGTAGCCCGCTGCTGCGGGTGCTGGCGAGCGTGGAGTACCGTCCTTCTGCTGAGGAGGAGATCATCGTCGTGCGCAAGGACACGGACGGCGACGGGATCTACGACGACGAGGACGCGTGCGTGAACCAGCCGGGTGTTGCGAGCGAGGACCCGTCGAAGCACGGCTGCCCGCTCCCGAACGACAGCGACGGCGACGGGATCACGGATGACCTGGACGCTTGCCCGAACGAGGCAGGCGTGGCGAGCGAGGACCCGTCGAAGCACGGCTGCCCGCTGCCGCTGGACAGCGACGGTGACGGGATCCCTGACGAGGTGGACGCTTGCCCGAACGAGGCAGGCGTAGCGAACGAGGACCCGTCGAAGCACGGCTGCCCGCTGCCGAAGGACACGGACGGCGACGGGATCATGGACCCTGAGGACGCTTGCCCGTCGGTGCCCGGCGAGGCGAACTCTGACCCGAAGAAGCACGGCTGCCCGAAGGCGCAGATCGAGCAGGGTCAGATCAAGATCTTGGAGCAGGTGAAGTTCAAGACGAACAGCGACGCGATCCTTCCTGAGAGCGACGAGATCTTGCAGGCAGTGAAGAAGATCCTGGAGGAGAACCCCGACATCGAGCAGATCAGCATCGAGGGTCACACGGATTCGAAGGGAGCGCCTGCGTACAACAAGGCGCTGAGCGGTCGTCGTGCGGCTTCCGTGGTGCGCTGGCTGGTGAAGAACGGGGTGGCGCAGAGCCGATTGGTATCGAAGGGCTTCGGTCAAGAGAAGCCGATTGACACGAACGACACGGAAGAGGGTCGTCAGAACAACCGGCGTGTGGAGTTCCACATCGTCAAGGTGAAGGCCGGTTCCAAGCTGAAGGTGGAGGAGCGCTGATGCGAAAGCTAAACATTCTCAAGAACAGTGTACTCCGTGAGCGGCGTGCGCTGCCCGCGTTGGCTGCGCTCGCTGCTGCGGTGCTCGGTGCCGGCTCGACGAGCGCGGCGCCGATCGAGAAGCGCTTGGAGATGGACATCCAAGGTGACTTCTTGGTGATCGGCAACACGCTCGGCTACGACTGCCGCACGGTGACCCCCAATCCCGTGGTGGTGGGCACGGTGGGCGCCTGCGGCAGCAGCACCAGTGACAGTGCGCCAGACGTGTTCTGGCGCGCGGCCGACGCAGACAGCGCAGAGGCCAGCACGGCCATCGCACCAGCGGCGGCCCGCAGCACCGCGGTCCTCCACATCCCGGCCACCGCCACCGTCGAGCGCGCGTTCCTCTACTGGAGCGCGACCTCGACCATCAGCGCCGACACCGGGATGACGGTGACCTTCGAGCGCCCGGGCGCCGGTGGGTTCTCTCAGGCGATCACCGCCGGGCGGCGGATCGTGGAGGGAACGCAGTACCAGTCTGTCGCTGAGGTGACCGCGCTCATCAACCAGTTCGGCTCGGGTGCGTACCGCCTGAGCTCGATCGACGTGCGCGACTTCCGCAACACGAGCCAGAACGTCAACTTCGCTGCCTGGACGCTGGTGGTGTTCTACCGAGACGCCAGCGAGCCGACGCGCAACCTGGTGCTCTTCGATGGCCTGCACCAGGTGACGAACGGCAACCCGGCGGACGCCGAGCTGAACGGCTTCTTGGTCCCGAACGCGGGCTTCGACGCCAAGCTGGGCGTGGTCGCTTATGAGGGTGACGGGGACATCGACGGTGACGCGCTGTTCTTCGGCACCTTGCCGCTCGCCGACTCAGACCGCTTGAGCGATGGCGTCGGCGCGATCACGAACTTCTTCAATGGTTCGCGCACCTGGGATGGCACGGCGGTCAGTGTCGTTGGTGACCTCCCGCAGCTCTCCGGCGGCGTCCGCAGTATGGGCGGTTACGACCTGGACGTCGTCGACATCACCAGCCGGCTGACGCACGGCCAGACGTCGGCGAACATCCGCGCGTCCAGCACCGGGGACCAATACTACCTGGGGATGTTCGTCACCTCGATCTCCACCTACAAGCCGAACTTCACGTCCTCCACCAAGACGGTGACGGACCTGAACGGTGGCGGGGTGATCCCGGGCGACACCCTCGAGTACTCGATCACGGTGCGCAACGACGGCAACGACGCCTCGACCCTCACGGTGCTGAACGACACCATCCCAGTCGGGATGACGTTCGTCCCCGGGTCGCTCACCATCGACGGCGCCGCCAAGACGGACATCGCGGCTGACGATGAGGCGGAGTACGACAGCGGGACGCGCGCCTTGTCCGCTCGCCTCGGGACCGGCGCCAACGCGAGTCAGGGTGGCTCCATCGCCATCGGTGGCTCGGCGACGGTGACCTTCCGGGTGACCATCGACGCGGGCGCGACGGGCACGCTGTCGAACCAGGCGTCGATCACCTTCGAGGGTGAGCAGGGCGCGCCCCAGGACACTCAGCCGACGGACGGCTCGAGCGATCCTGGCTCCCAGCCGACCGACATCGTCATCGATCATTGCAACGACGACACGGACTGCTCCGCCGGCACGCCCATCTGCGCCACCAGCCTCAGCCCGCAGATCTGCGTGCAGTGCCTGAGCGACGCGGACTGCGGCGGCGGTGAGCCCACGTGTAACCTCGGGACCTTCACCTGCGAGTGCTCGGCTGGCCCTGGCGCGTGCCTCGACTCGGATGGTGATGGCCTGACCGACGTGGAGGAGCTCGCCATCGGCACCGATCCGTTCGACGCCGACAGCGATGACGACGGGCTCTTGGACGGCGAGGAGATCGACCCCGGCCTGGACAGCGACGGGGACGGCCTCATCAACGCGTTGGATCCCGACAGCGACAACGATGGCCTGTTCGACGGCACGGAGATGGGCAAGGACTGCTCGCATCCGGACACCGACCCGGCAGCCAAGGCTTGCCGCGCCGACGCAGACCCCACCACCACCACGGACCCGCTCAAGTGGGACACCGATGATGGCGGCGTGAGCGACGGCTCGGAGGACGCCAACCTGAACGGGCGGTTGGATGCTGGTGAGGCGGACCCGAACGACGGGGCCGACGACAGCGGCGTGGTGGACACGGACGGTGACGGCCTGAGCGATCTGCTCGAGCTGTTCCTGGGCAGTGACCCGAACGATGCCGACAGCGACGATGACGGCGTGCCCGATGGTGAGGAGCCCAACCCCTCGCATGACACCGACGGCGACGGCCTGATCAACATCCTCGACGTGGATAGCGACAACGACGCGCTCTACGACGGGACGGAGATGGGCTACGGCTGCGACGGGCCTGGCACCGACGCGAGCCGGAACCACTGCATCCCGGATGGGGACCTGGGCGCCACCAAGACCTCGCCGCTGCTCTGGGACACCGACGGTGGCGGTGCGAGCGACGGCTCCGAGGACTGGAACCGGAACGGCGTGGTCGACGCCGGTGAGACGGACCCGACGGCGGGCAACGGCGCTGACGATGCCAACGTGGTCGACACCGACGGTGACGGCCTGGGTGACAACCTCGAGATCGAGCTCGGCAGCGACCCGAACAACGCGGATAGCGACAACGACGGCCTGCTCGATGGTGACGAGCCCAACCCGGGCGACGACCATGACGGCGATGGCCTGATCAACATCCTCGATGCCGACAGTGACGATGACGGCCTCCCGGATGGCCTCGAGGCAGGGCGCATCTGCGATCACCCGGACACCGACCTCTCGGTGGGGATCTGCCTCCCCGATGGTGACGCGGGCGCAACCACCACGGGCGTGCTCCAGCGTGACACCGACGGTGGTGGCGCGACCGACGGTGAGGAGGACGTGAACCGCAACGGCGTGGTCGACCCCGGTGAGCGTGACCCCAACGATCCGTCCGATGACAGCACGAGCCCCACCGGTGGCGCGGGCGGCGTCGGTGGCTCGGCGGGTAGCGCGGGCGCCGCAGGCTCGGCGGGTGCCGGTGGTACCGCGGGCACCGCGGGCTCTGGTGGTACCGGCGGCACGGGCAACAGCTCGTTCGGCGGCACCGCTGGGCAGGGTGGCTCGGGTGCGCAGGGCGGCTCGGCCCAGGGTGACGAAGGCTTCTCCTTGGAGGGCGGTGGCTGCGGCTGCGCTGTCCCGGCTGGGAAGTCCAACTCGGCACCCCTAGCGCTCGCCCTCGGGGCGCTGGGTGCGGCGGCCATGCTGCGGCGCCGTCGTCGGTCCTGACGCGCGGCTAGCGTAGCGAGTGGAGAGGCCACCCAGGCGACTGGGTGGCCTCTTTGCGTTGGGGGCGACGGGGCGCAACGCTCGCCGGGCACTCGGTGACTGCAGGGACGCATGGCGGCTGGCGCTGGGACCAACCCCCAACCCCCGATCGCGCGCTTCATCCGGTGGACCCTGGCGGGGCACCAAGCTACGCGACAGGGGTGTCGGGCTCTGTTTCCGCAAGGGTTTTCGCGGCTTCGCGTGGAGTGAGGGTGCGTGCGACACAGCGCCACGCCAGCTCGTTCGGGCTCGCCTGCCTGGCGTCGTGTGAGAGCGGGTCTCTGAGACGTCTGGCGCGAGGCCGGCAGGTGTGCCAGAAGGCGAGCGAGGATCGGCCGCGGAGGCTCGCACCGGGAGGCGAGCCAGGTCACGCGAGCGATTCAATCCATGTGAGGTCGAGTCGGCTCCACCTGCGGTCGGACATCTAGGGATTCAAAGTATGAAACTTCGATACGTAACGAGTTTGCCAGTATTGCTGACGGTGCTGATGGGCGCGGGGACCGCATCGGCGCAGGAGGCCGGTTTCGCGCTGAACCGGTTCGACCCATCGGACCGGGGCTCGGATTGGTTCGCGCTGGAGTCGTTGGACTTCGATGGCCACATGCGGGTGGCGCTGGGTCTGGTGGGTGACTGGGCGTACAAGCCGCTGGTGATGTACGACGGGAACGGGGACGAGGTAGACCCGATCGTGGAGCACCAGGTGTTCGCGCACGTGGGCGGGAGCATCACGCTTTGGGACCGCTTGAAGCTGGGGGTGAGCGTGCCGCTGGCGGTGGTGAACTCAGGTCCGAGCGGTACGGACACAAACTCGAGCTTCTCTTCGGAGGACGGAGCGGGGGTGGGCGATGTTCGGGTTGGCGGTGACGTCCGCCTGCTTGGCGAGCGCCGCGGTGCTTTCCGGCTGGGGCTGGGTGTGGGTGTGCACCTCCCGACGGGCGACCAGGAGAAGTTCTTGGGCGACGGCGCGGTGCGGGTGGTCCCGCGGCTGGGTATTGCCGGCGACGTGGGTCAGCTGGCGTACGCTGCGCGCGTGAGCGGTAATATCCGCACGGAAAGCAAGGAGCTGGACGGTGTGCCGCTGGGGACGGAGCTCGGGTTCGCGGCGGCTGTCGGTGTGCGGCTGGTGGACGACAAGCTGCTGTTGGGTCCCGAGATTTACGGGACGACGAACATCGAGGACGGCGACGAGCTGTTCGCGAAGAAGTCGACGCCGTTCGAGGTGGTGATCGGAGGTCACTACCAGGTGGCCGAGGACTGGAACATCGGGCTCGGTGTGGGTCCGGGGCTGACGCGCGGCTTCGGTAGCCCGCTGCTGCGGGTGCTGGCGAGCGTGGAGTACCGTCCTTCTGCTGAGGAGGAGATCATCGTCGTGCGCAAGGACACGGACGGCGACGGGATCTACGACGACGAGGACGCGTGCGTGAACCAGCCGGGTGTTGCGAGCGAGGACCCGTCGAAGCACGGCTGCCCGCTCCCGAACGACAGCGACGGCGACGGGATCACGGATGACCTGGACGCTTGCCCGAACGAGGCAGGCGTGGCGAGCGAGGACCCGTCGAAGCACGGCTGCCCGCTGCCGCTGGACAGCGACGGTGACGGGATCCCTGACGAGGTGGACGCTTGCCCGAACGAGGCAGGCGTAGCGAACGAGGACCCGTCGAAGCACGGCTGCCCGCTGCCGAAGGACACGGACGGCGACGGGATCATGGACCCTGAGGACGCTTGCCCGTCGGTGCCCGGCGAGGCGAACTCTGACCCGAAGAAGCACGGCTGCCCGAAGGCGCAGATCGAGCAGGGTCAGATCAAGATCTTGGAGCAGGTGAAGTTCAAGACGAACAGCGACGCGATCCTTCCTGAGAGCGACGAGATCTTGCAGGCAGTGAAGAAGATCCTGGAGGAGAACCCCGACATCGAGCAGATCAGCATCGAGGGTCACACGGATTCGAAGGGAGCGCCTGCGTACAACAAGGCGCTGAGCGGTCGTCGTGCGGCTTCCGTGGTGCGCTGGCTGGTGAAGAACGGGGTGGCGCAGAGCCGATTGGTATCGAAGGGCTTCGGTCAGGAGAAGCCGATTGACACGAACGACACGGAAGAGGGTCGTCAGAACAACCGGCGTGTGGAGTTCCACATCGTCAAGGTGAAGGCCGGTTCCAAGCTGAAGGTGGAGGAGCGCTGATGAACAGGCAAAAGAAGCTCAAGAGGTCGGTGGTCGGCGGGGGGGCATGGCTCACCGCACTGACCACCTTGGGTGGGGTGCTGCTCGCGGGGGCCGCCACGGCGGCGCCGATCGAGAAGCGGGTCGAGATCGATCAACGCGGGGACTTCGTGATGATCGGCAACACGCTCGGCTACGACTGCCGCGCCGCGACACCGAACCCGGTGGTCGGCACGGTGGGCACCTGCTCGAACATCACTGGGATCCTCACCTTATCGGACAGTGCGCCTGACGTGTTCTGGCGCTCGCAGGAGCCGAACGCCACCTCGGCCACGGCGTCCACCGCGATCACGCCGAGCAACGCGCGCAGCACGGCCATCCTCCAGGTGCCGAACGGCGCCGCCATCTCCCACGCGCTGCTCTACTGGGCGGCGAAGGGTGCGCCGGATGACACCGCGATGTTCGAGCGCCCCGGTGGCTTCTCGGAGGAGGTGACCGCCGTCCGCACCCTGACGGAGGGCAACTTCTACCAGTCGGTGGCGGACGTGACCGCCTTGGTGGCCGCGCATGGCTCGGGTGCCTACCGAGTCGGTGGCTTCAACGTGACGGATTTCCGCAACGTGTCTGACGAGGTCAACTTCGCGGCCTGGACGCTGGTGGTGCTGTTCCGTCACCCGGCTCACCCGACGCGGAACTTGGTGGTGTTCGATGGGCTCCACTTGGTGTCGAGCGGCAACCCCGCGAACGCCCGGCTCGATGGCTTCCTGGTCCCCAATGCGGGCTTCGACGCCAAGCTGGGCGTGTTGGCTTACGAGGGCGACGGCGAGATCAACGGCGACTCGCTGCTGTTCGGCACCGCGCCGCTCGGCGACGACGATCGCTTGAGCGATGGGGTGGGCACGCTGACGAACTTCTTCAACAGCTCGCGTACCGCGGCGGGTACCCCCGTCAGCGTGGTGGGCGACTTGCCGCAGCTGACCGGCGGCCTCCGCAGCATGGGCGGCTACGATCTCGACATCGTCGACATCACGGGCCGCGTCACGCGTGGGCAGACGGCGGCTGACATCCGCGCGTCCAGCACTCAGGACACCTACTACCTGGGCGCCTTCGTCACCTCGATCTCCACCTACAAGCCAGACTTCACGTTCTCCACCAAGACGGTGACGGACCTGAACGGCGGCAACGTGCGCCGCGGCGACATCCTCGAGTACACCATCGACGTCAGGAACGCTGGCAATGACGCCGCCATCAACGTTCGTATGTCTGACGTGCTCCCGGTGGGCGTCACCTACGTCCCAGGCTCCATCGAGGTGGTGACGGGGCCGAACGCCGGCGCCAAGACGGACCCGGCGGACAGTGACCAGGGCGAGTATGACGCCGCCACGCGCACCGTGACCGTTCGTGTCGGCACCGGTGCCAACGGCACCACCGGGGGCCGGCTCGCGATCAACGAGCGCAGCAGCGTGCGCTTCCGCGTGAGGGTCAACGACGACGCCACGGGGACGCTCTCGAACCAGGCCTTCGTCACCTTCGAGGGCGATCAAGGCGCGCCCGAAGACACCCAGCCCACGGACGGTTCTTCGGATCCTGGCTCCCAGCCGACCGACGTGGACATCGCCGAGTGTGACACGGACGCAGACTGCCCCCGGTCGCACCCCCATTGCGCGACGACGCACGTCCCCGTGGTGTGCGTGGAGTGCCTGACGGACGCGCACTGCTCGCGCAGTGAGCCGTCATGCAACCAGACGTCCTTCGAGTGTGAGTGCCCGACGGGCCCAGGCACGTGTGGCGGTGCGGGTGGTGCTGGCGGTACTGGTGGTGCAGCTGGCGCTGCCGGCGCGGCGGGTGCTGCAGGTACTGGTGGTACCGCTGGCGCTGGTGGCGTCGCTGGGGCGGCAGGCTCTGGCGGCGCGGCGGGTGCTGGCGGTGTCGCCGGCGCGGCGGGTGCTGCGGGCAGCGGCGGCGTGGGCGGTAGCCTCGCGGGCGCTGGCGGCATCGGTGGTGCTGGTGGCTCGCTCGCGGGTGCCGGTGGCTCGCTGGCTGGCGCCGGTGGTGTCGGCGGTACCGCGGCGAGCGGCGGCTCCGGCGGCGCAGCGGCCTCCGGCGGCACAGCAGGTGCTGCAGGTGCTGCAGCGACGGGTGGTGTGCCTGGCTTCACGGTCGAAGGCGGGAGCTGCTCTTGTGCGGTGCCCGCCGGTGAGTCGAAGCAAGCGCCGTTCGCCTTGGCGTTGGGAGCCCTTGGGCTCACCGCGCTGTGGCGTCGCCGCCGCCGCTCCTGAGCGCGTCGATGAGGGGGCGCAGCGCTGCTGCGCTCCCGCTCGTCACCCTGACGTGGTAGGCCACCGCCATGGAATGGGTGGCGTTCGCCGTGTTCTCGCTCGTCATGGGCGTCTTCATGGTGTTCGTCGTGATCCGCGCCGTCCAAAGCGCGTCGAACCCGTTTCGTTACGGCAGCGCCAGCGGCGGGCTGATGGAGGGCCGCATCATGTACACCTATGGGGAGTTCCCGACGCGCCCGATGGATCCCGTCCAGCAGGTGCTGCGGGTGCTCGCGGTGCAGACCGACACCCAGCCGGCCGTTGGCCTCGAGCTCGCTGGGAGCGGCCCCATGTTCCAGAGCCTGATGCCCATCCGGCTGACACCTGAGGAGGCCGTGCAGGTGGCCAGCTGGCTCGACTGCGCCGCGTCGGGTGCTCCAGGCGGGGCTCCGGAGGGTGGTTGGTTCGGCTACGAGTTCCTCTCCCGCCTCGCCCCGGTGAGCGGCTACTTCGGCACCATCGAGATGTCAGTCAGAGCGCGTCACTACAAGCTCCACATCGTGCGCGCGGCGCACCCCACCCATCCCGTGGGGGTCGGGTTCCGTGGCACCGTGCGTTGGGCGAGCAGCCAAATAGTCGCCGCGTTGGTCGAGCCGCGTGTCGCTCACGCGCTCGCCGCGTGCCTGCGCCATGCAGCGAGCGAGGCTACTTCACGCCGTGACGCTGTAGCAGCTTGATCAAGTAGGAGCGATCCATCCGAGCGTCGCGCGCGGCGTGGGTGACGTTGCCGCGCGACTTCTCGAACAGGTGACGCACGTACTGGGCCTCGAAGTCTTGGAGCACCAAGCCTCGCGCGTCCTTGTAGGGTAGATCGAGCACCCGATCGAAGCTCGCGGGGTTGGACCGCGCCTCGTCGTGCTGGAACAGCTCCTGCGCCTCACCCATGGCGAGCGTCGCCTCCACCCAGTTGCGGAGCTCACGCACGTTCCCTGGCCACGAGTGGCGACGGAGCTCGCTCAGCACGTGCTCGGGCGCCACCTCATCCAACCGCCCGGCGTGCCCCGCCTCGCGCAGGAAGTGCCCGATGAGCAGCGGGAGATCATCCAGCCGTTCCCGCAGCGGGGGCAGCCGCAGCACCACCACCCCCACCCGGTAGTACAAATCCATGCGGAAACTGCCCGCGTTGACCTCTTCACGCAGGTCGCGGTTGGTCGCGCACACCACCCGCACGTCCACGCTGACCTCTTGGCGCCCGCCCACCCGGTTGAAGCGCCGCCGCTCGAGGGCGCCGAGCAGCTGTGGTTGCAGGTCGAGCGGCAGCTCGCCTATTTCGTCGAGGAAAAGCGTGCCGCCGCTGGCGCGCTCGAAGGCGCCGATGTGCTGCCGCTCGGCGCCGGTGAACGCGCCCCGCTCGTGTCCGAACAGCTCGCTCGCCACCAGGTTCGGGGCCAGCGCGCCGCAGTCGACGGTGACGAAAGGGCCCTGGCTCCGGTCGCTCTCATCGTGCAGCGCGCGCGCGACCAGCTCCTTGCCGGTGCCCGACTCACCGATCACCAGCACGGGCACCTGCGCGCGCGCCACCCGCTGCACCTTGGCCATCACGCGGCGCATCGCCTCGTTCTGCCCGAACAGATCGCCGAGGTGGTTCTGGGTGTGGACCTCCACCAGCGCCGAGGTGCCATCCACCACCTTGAGGCTCGTGCGCCCCAGGTTGAGGATGGTGCCCGGTGGGATCACGCCCTGACGCAGCCGCACGCCACCGACCCAGGTGCCGTTCGTGGAGCCGAGGTCGGTGAGGTGAATGCCATCCTCCCGTTGCCGGAGTTCCAGGTGGTACCCGGAGACCGTCGGATCCGTCAGCTCGAGGTCGTTGTTGGCCGCGGTGCCCACCGTGAGCTCTTCCGAGTCGGCGTCGACCCGAAGCCCTGCGTCCGCCCCTTCGATGACCTCGACCGCCAGCGTCTCGATTTCGAGCTGCTTGGATCGCTCCAGGCGGGAGGTGGCGTTGATACTCACGAAGCCCGTATATCACGCGCGTCGGCTGTTGGCGCTTGCCTACAGTCGTGGTCTCGAGGCGACCCCGCGGCGTCCCGCTGCCTGCTTCTAACTACATGAAACAATTAATGAATCTGTCTAGTTGCAAGTGCGGAAGCCGACCGGCCCGTGAGCCTCTCGAAGGATCCGCATCGGCACGCGGCTTGCTCTGGCCAGCCTGAATGGACCCCCGGAGCGACACGGCGCGCGATCTCCCGGCGCCGCTCAGCCCGCACCTGTTCTTACTGACGCCAGGCCAGAGCAGCGGCGACGGCCTCAGTGAAGAGGGCGCGCACCGGGTGAACGCGGCGCTCAGCAGCTTGAGTCACCGTACGGTGCTCGTCCCGAAGCGGGTGCTCGCGAGCGGTGTGCCACGAGTGCGCGCGACGGCTCGGCTCGTGGGGCCCGTCTACGGGCTGGACGCGCTCCCGGTCGAGGTCGACGAGCGGCTCGTGATGGGCCACTCCACCGCGCCGCTGCGCGCCTTGGTGCGAGAGCTCGAAGGCTCCAGCGAGCCCACGGTGGTGGTGGCGGGCGCGCTCGAGGTCGAGCTGATGGTGTGCTGGCTGTGCGAGGCGACCCCCGGGCGACGTCGCATCCCCAGCGAACGCACGATGCCGCGCGGTCTCGGCCCGAACACCGTCATCGCGCTCGCGCGCGAGCAAGGCGTGTGGCGGGTCGCGGCGGTGATCGACGGGCGCAGCTGAGCGCGCTATCGGTAGTCATCCTGACTTGATAGTGATCGGCGCCTGCGCCGTGGCCAGGCAGTGCCCACGATGGGCGTTTGGTTTTGGGGGTTTGGCACGGCGCTCGCTGAGTCGGCCGCCCAACAGCCGCCCTCGCGCCAGCCACCGCTCTGCGTTAGGTCCGCCGCGCGGCGCCTACTGCCACCGCAGCTCGAACACCTGGACGGGGCGATCCCTGCCGGTGAGGTTCCTCTCGCCGAGCGGCGCGAGCAGCGAGGCGTCGGTCGCGCGCGCGCTCGTCGCCTCCGCGACCAGCACCTGGTTGGGGCGAGCGACGGACTCGAGGCGGGCGGCGACGTTCACCACGTCGCCGATCACGGTGTACTCCATGCGCTTGTCGCTGCCGATGTTGCCGACGATGGCCTCGCCGGAGTTGACGCCGATGCCGAGGCGAATTTCCACGCCGTAACGCGCCTTCCAGTCGAGGTTCGCCGTCTCCAGGAAGTGCATCATGTCCTCGGCGGCGAGCAGCGCCCTGTCCGCGTGATCGGCCTGAGGCACCGGCGCGCCCCACACCGCCATGATGCAGTCGCCGATGAACTTGTCGACGGTGCCTTGGTGGCGGAACACGATCTCGGTGAGCACGCTGAAGAGATCGTTCAGGAGCTTCACCACCTCCTCCGCGCTGTGGCTCTCGGCGAGCGGCGTGAAGGCGACGACGTCCGCGAACAGCACGGAGACTTCGCGCCGCTGTCCCCCGAGGGCGAGGGAGTGCTCCCCGCGCACGATGGACTCCACCAGCTCCGTGCTGAGGAAGCGCCCGAGGTCACCGCGCAGCTTGGCGTCCTGCGCTATTTGCAGCTCGCTCGCCTCGAGCTCCTGCGCCATGTGGTGGATCGAACGAGACAGCTGCCCCAGCTCGTCCCCGCGCTGGTCCGGCGGAGACAGGCGCCGCCACGCGCGCTGCGCGATGTGGCTGGTCTGCACCACCAAGCGCTGGATGGGGTGCGCCAGGGCGGTGCCGCCCGCGAGCCCCAGCGCGAGCGCTATCAGCGCCGCCGCGGCGCTCACGAGGATACCGCGCTGACGCATGCGGGTGAGGCTCTGGTAGGCCTCCGCTTGGGGGCGCCACACCGCCGCCGTCCAGCCGACGTCGGGCACTGTCTCGAGGCCACCCACCCAAGCCTCGCCCTCCGCGGTGAACTCCTCCACCACCCCCACCCGCGTGAGCCCCGCGCGGTGCTGGCTGAGCGGCGCCCACACCGGCAGCGTGCTCGCGTCGGTGCCGGGGCCGAGCCCGGTGCCGTGCTCGGCGATCACCTGACGGTCACGGTCCACCAACACCAGCCGCGCGCCGGCGCCTTCGAAGCGCATTTCCGCGAGGATTTGTAGCTGCTCGCGGAGCGCCGTGAGGTCGACCCGCGCGGTGACGTAGGCGCGCGCCCCCCCCACGCTGCGCGGCACCACGTTCGCCTGCGGCACCGGCACCACCAAGAGCGGCTCGCCGCCCATGACCGCGAACGCGACCCCATGCTCGTCAGCCGCCTTGCGTAGGGCCTCGTTGGACTCGGGCGGCGCCGCGCCGCCCTTCTCCTGGGAGAGGGGTGTGCTCACCTTGGCGCTCGGCACCTCCAGGCGCACGCCGCTCAGGTCGCGGCTGGTCTCGAGCACTGGCGCGAGGGCACCTTGGAGCAGCGCGGGGTCCGCCGCCGCGCGGGAGACCACGAGGGCGATGGTGCGCAGATCGCGCTCACCGCGCTCGAGGCTGCGCGTGGTGAGCCCCGTGACCTCTGCCACCACCGCTGTCTGCAGCTGGCGCTCGCTGTTCTGCACCGCCTCGCGGTTGACCGCGAGCAGCAGCTGGCTGGCGATCGCCGTCGGCACCAGCGCGACCAACGCGAGCAGCAGCGCGAGCTTGAAGCTCAGGGAGACGCCGCCCCGCTTCCTGGCGGGCGCGGCGCCCTGCGCGGCGCTCGCGGTCGGCCGCGCGGCGAGCCCGCCGGGCGCATCGTCAGGTGAGCTCACGGGTGCGCCGCCATGGGGGTCACTCATCGGACTTCGCGTCTTCGGCGCCGCCGTCATGCCAGCCGCGCTCGCCGAGCGGCGTCCGCTTCAAGATCTGGAACTCGACGCGGCGGTTCTTGGCGCGCCCCTCCGCGGTGGTGTTCGGCTCGATCGGGCGCCGCGGACCGAAGCCGCGCGCCTCCAGGCGCCGCTCGTCCACGCCTTGCTCCACCAGGTGCCGCAGCACCGCGGCGGCCCGCTGGCGTGAGAGCGTGAGGTTCTTGTTCAGCTGCCCCACGTTGTCCGTGTGGCCGTCCACCGCCACCCGCGCGATGTCGGGGTGGCCTTGCAGCACGTCCGCCACCTGCTTCAAGAGCGGGAAGCTCTCCGGGAGGATCACGTGGCTGCCGGTGGCGAAGCGCACCTGCTCCAAGATCACGATTTGCTTGCCCTCCACGCGCACGGAGGGCGGGCAGCCGTGCAGCTTCGGGTCCTCATGTTTCGGGCCTGCTTCACCTGGGCAGGCATCCTCACTGTCGATGATGCCGTCGCCGTCGGTGTCGAGCGGGCAGCCGTTCAACTTCGGATCGAGGTTCGCGACGCCGGGGGTGTCGGGGCAGGCGTCGAGCGCGTCCTCCACGCCGTCCTGATCACGATCGGGAGGACAGCCAGGCTTCGCGCCCTGGGGCTCACGCTCACCGGGGGTGTCGGGGCAGGCGTCTTCTGCGTCCAGCACGCCGTCCAGATCGCGATCGTCAGCCACCGCGGCCAACGCGGGGTGAGTGGGGGGCTCTGCATCCGGCGCGTCGCCTGCGAGCTCCGCCGCGCGTCGCGCCTCTTCCTTCCTCCGCTCATCCTCCGCGCGCCCCGGCGTCCAGGTGACGTTCAGCAGCGCGCGGTACTGCGGGGTGCCGAGGGCGCGGCCCAGGCCTGGCCCAAACGCCGCGCCAGCGCGAAGGTCCGGGATGATTTCGTAGCGCCCACCGAGCAGCAATTCCGCTGCAGTGCCAATCTCGGAGAAGGCGCGCGTACGCCCATTGGCTGCAGTCGCTAATGCGAGCTCGGGCCCCGCCGACCATCGCTCGCCAACCCACCAAACACCCGCGGTGCTGATCAGCTCGCTACCGGCCGTGTGCTGTAGTCCTGAGCCAGCGGGCTGTCGCTTGCGCCCCACGTGCGCGGCAAACTGAATCGAGTCGAGACGCCCTCCCACTGTCACGTATGGCTCATAACGCACCTCACCCGTGGAGGTGTACGCGCCGTCATCACCCGTGGGAGCCCAGACGCGCACGCCGAGCGCGGCGGCGATGGGGCCATCCAAGACGCGCAGTTGCGCGCCCAGACGCACGTCGTTCAAGGTGGCTTCTTCTGGCGCGGCGAGCGACGGCGCCTCGCTGGGGCTCTGCCCTCCTTGGCTCAGCGTCGCGGGCAAGTTGACGTCGAGCAAGAGCCGCTCGAAGAGCGCGAGGCTCATACCGAGGTGCGCCGTGAGCTGATGATCCACGACGAGCCTCGAAGTGTCCGCGCCCACCAGCTCGAGTGGACGCCGCGCGTAGCTCAGGGTCGCGCCGAAGCTCGGTAGCAGGTGCCCACCTGAGTGTGGCGCAACGCTTGCAAATCCGGTCTGACCAGTGGGCGCTGGTTCATACCGATCGAGGGCGAGGTCACTTTGAGCGGCGCTCGGCTTGGTTGGGAGTAGAGTCAGGGCGAGCCCGAGAGCGAGTAGCCACGGCTTGAGCCGCAACCCGGCGAGACACTTAGTCATCATGAGTATTCGTAGTAAGCAGCGCACCGAGCAGATCCGCGCGGTCGCGTGGGACTTTGGCAGCGTGAGCCCCCGAGGCGCCTCTCGGTCACAGGAGCGCACCGTATACCCCAGCCAGGGCCTTGGCGCAGGTCGCCAACCATCGCGCGGCAAGTTGCCGTCGCTCGCGCTTGGGGCCTTGGTTGGGGGTTTGGCATGGCTCTCCATGGGAAGCACCGGGTATGCCAAGCCCAAGACGCCGGGTTACCCGGAGCGGGTCATCCAGTGGACCGTGGGGGAGGGCGAGACTTGTGGTGACATCGCGGTCGCCCTGTACGGCGCCGCGCGCCACGCCCACCTCATCGAGCGTTACTCCGGTGTCCAATGTCGAGGCAGCTTGGTGCTCAAGGCGGGGATGACGCTGGTGGTGCCAGCCGAGGTGACCAGCCTCGCGACGGCGCAGGTGCAGTCCATCAAGCCCGAGGTGCGAGCCAAGCCGCCGGGCGGTGGCTGGGAGACGGCCGCGCCGGGGATGCCGCTGCACCAGCGCTACAGCGTGAACACGCGGGAAGAGGCGCGCGCCGACATCCGCTTCATCGATCGCACGCGCATCTTCCTCTCGGAGCGCACGCTGGTGGTGATCTACGGCACCGCGCGGCAGAGCCAGGTGGCGCGCTCCAAGGAGCTGACGGTGGAGCTCGAGTCGGGCGAGCTGCAGGCGGGGCTCGCCGCCATCGCCGGCAAGCAGGTGGAGATCGGCGTGGCTGGGGGTGGTCAGGTATCCGCCGCGAGTCGCGACGCCGTGGTGCGCAAGAACACCGAGAAGCGCCGCACGACCGTCAGCGTCTTTGATGGTCAGGCGAACGTTCATTCTGGCGGCGCGCGCGTGACGGTCCCGAAGAACCATGGCTCCGCCTTCGTCGACCAAAAGGCGCCCAGCGAGCCCGCGCCGCTGCCGCCGCCGCCGAGCTACCGCGACGCCACCTCGCCCATCGTGGTGCTCGCCTCGGCGGGCCAGGGTGGGCTGATCCGCGGCGCGTGGTCCAAGGTGCCGCGGGCCTCGGCTTACCGCGTCGAGCTCAGCGCCGACCCGGAGTTCCACGAGATCTTGGTGCGCGAGGAGGTGGGCGCCGAGATCCTTGATTTCCGAGCAGAAAACATGCCGGTGGGCCGCTACTACCTTCGGGTGCGCGCCATCGACGTGGATGATTTCCTCGGCATCGCGAGCGTGACGCGGGCGGTGAGCGTGGTCGCGGTGAAGGGGGGGGGCTCGGGTTCGCAGGGCGTGAGCCTCCAGGGGGAGATCTCGGTGCATCGCTACCAGAGCGTGGAGCTCGAGGTGCCGAAGGGGCTCCAGATCAGCTTGGATGACGGTCCCTTCCTCGCGGCGCCCAAGGCCATCGATTTTGGCATCGTCACGCCCCAGGTGCTTCGGTTTCGGGGGGTTGGGGAGGAGCAAGAGCTCTCCGTGAAGGTGAAGTACGCCGCCCCCGAGGTGGAGATGGGCGTCACCCGGCTCCCGGACGGTGGCTTCACGGTGAGCGCGCGCTTCACCGGGATCGAGGCGGAGGCAGTCAGCTCGCGTGTCAAGCCGCGCGCGCGGGTTTTGTCCGCCGCCCGCGACGGGCGTGAGCTCGGCGTGGAGCTGCCGAGCGCCGCCTTCAACCCAGGTGAAGGCGACGTGTTCGTGGCGCAGCTCCCAGCGATGGACGCCGATCACTTGGCGCTGGTGCTGGTGGACGACCGCGGGCGACGCCTCGGTGAGGCGACCTGGGACGCGCCCGGGATGGCGCCGCTCGCCGCCTTCGTGCTCCCGGAGCCGAAGCTCGGCGTGAGCCTCCCGCTGCGCCCGCTGCACCCAGCGCTCGGCACGCGCCTGATGTCGCCCGCGCGGCGCGCTCACGCGGCGGTGTCAGGTGGCATGACGAATGGCGGCGTGGGGCAGCTATGGGGTGAGGTGAGCGGCAGCACGGGTCGCAGTGAGTCTTGGCCGCAGCTCGGCTTCGACGCGCTGTTGCCGTCGAACGCGCTGCGTGACGGCGACGCCGAGCGGGTGGACAACGCCGCTTGGCTCGGCGCTTCGCTCGAGCTGTTCGCGCCCTTCGAAGGCGAGGGCTCGTTTGGGCTCGGCGCGCGCGTGGGGGTGCCCACGGACGACCAGAGCCATGAGAGCGTGGAGCTCGCGCTGAGCCTCGGGCGTGAGGCGGGGAAGCTGTACTGGCTCACCAACTTGGGGGTGCGCATGCCGCTGGCGGAGGCGTATCCCCACGGAGACATGAAGGCGTTCTGGCTGTTCGGCGCTGGCTATGAGCTCGCGCGCCTCGCGCGCCTCTACGCGCAGCTGGACGTCCAGTTGCTGGTGGGTGACGAGGCGGAGGTGCCTTCGGGGCTCGCGCCGCGGGGCGGCTTGGGCGCGGGCATCGAGCTCGGCGCGGAGCTGTTCGTCAACTTGGGCGCGCGCGTGGCGCCCACCAGTGACCTCGACAACCCGCTGCTCGTCCAGCTAGGGGCCGGCTACCGTGGCTTCTGAGCCGCCTCGCGGGGCCCCAGCGGAGCCCGCGGAAGCGGCGGAGCCGACAGCCGAGCAGGTGACGTCAGAGCAGCTGACGTCAGAGGACGAGCGCGCCTTGGAGGGCCGCGCGCCGACGATGGCCGTCCCGAGCCTCGGCTTCGAGATGACCCTCGCGCCGCCGTCTCTCGCATCAGGCCTCGGCCACGGAGGGGTCGGCGTGAGCCCATCGGAGCCGCCCGCCAGGCCATCGCAGCTCGGCACCTTGCGCTACGGTGGGGCGGCGCCGAGCGGCGCTCCACCCGATCCGGGCTCGGCCAGCAGATCAGTCAGTCAGGCTGATGCAGATCCTCAGGGCAGTGAGGCTGACTCTGGCCCTGATTCGGAGGACTACGGCGACTTCGGCGGCTTCTCCTCGGTGCCGCCCGCGCCCCCCGAGCCTGGCAGCGTCGGCGGGTTCTCTTCGGCGCCGCCCGAGGCGTTCCGCCCGCGCGCCTCTCGGGTGCCGACCCAGCGCTCACCGCGCGTCGCCGCCCCCATGAGCCTGCGCGGCCCCGATCGCTCCGATCCGCTGCTGGGCCGCTGCATCGCGGATAAGTACACGCTCACGGGCGTGCTGGGTGAGGGCGCCATGGGCGTGGTGTACCGCGGGGTGCACGAGACCCTGGGCACGCCGATCGCCGTGAAGGTGATGCGCCGCAACGTGGCGGGGGACGACGTGTACCGCCGGCGCTTCGCGCGGGAGGCGCGCGCCGCGTCCCTGTTGGCGCACCCGAACGCGGTGCGCGTGCTCGACTACGGTGACGACGACGGGTTGCCTTACATCGTGATGGAGTTCGTGGAGGGTCAAGACCTCGACGCCTGGATCCACTCTCAGGGCTCGCTGCCGCCCATCGCGCTGGTGGGCGAGCTGGGCGATCAGATCTTGAGCGCGCTCAGCGCGGCGCACGCTCGCGGCATCGTGCACCGCGATCTCAAGCCGGAGAACGTGATGCTCACCCAGCTCCAAGGCGGTGAGCTGTTGGCCAAGGTGAGCGACTTCGGCCTCGCCCACGTGGAAGATCCGCGCGACAACCAGCCGACGCTCACCCAGCGTGACGCGGTGGCGGGCACGCCCGCCTACATGAGCCCCGAGCAGTGTCGCTCCCTGGCCGTGGGCCCCTCCACGGATCTCTACGCGTTCGGTTGCCTGCTCACGGTGCTGCTTCAAGGGCACCCCCCGTTCGACGGCACCTCGCCCATCGACGTGATCTCCAAGCAGATGTTCGCGGAGCCACCTGCCCTCGCGCGGCCGAGCGGCGGCGAGCCGGTGCCGCCGCTGCTCGAGCGGCTGCGGCTCGATCTGCTGGCGAAGAAGGCGCACAAGCGGCCGCAGAACGCGGAGGAGGCGCGGGAGCGGCTCGCTCAGGCGGTGAGCCTGGAGGCGAACCGGCGGCTCACGCCGGACCGCAAAGGGGAGGTGCCGCTCGGCGCGCGCAGCGAGCGCGCGCTCGAGGAGACGCTCATCCACGCTCCAGCGCCGCCCGTCGTCGAGTCGGGGGAGGTGAGCGTGGAGCAGGTGACCTTACCAGGTGGGATGGAGGTGGACGCCTCGCTGCGGGTGGGCCTCGCGTCCCAGGGGGTGCGCCTCGGCGCGTTCTCGGAGCAAGGTCAGGGGCTCGTCCTGCTGGCGGCGCTCGACGCCAGCAGCGCTGCCTCCTGGCTCAGCGGGCGCTCGGGGCGGACGGTGGTGGTACACCTGCCGAGCGTGGAGACGGCGGGCATCAACGCGCTGATCGCCGCGGGCGCGCGTGAGGTGGTGGCGGGTCCGGTGGAGGCGGGGAGCCTCGCCCGGCGACTGCGCCGCGCCACCCGGCGCGCGCGAGGCTGAGGGCTCTAGCGCGCTTCGGGCGCCATGCACGGTGTCCTTCGGCGCGCGCAGCGCGCAGGAGCCGCTCATCGTGCTCGGGGCCTGCGGCGCCGTGGGGGGGACTCGGGATCTACCAACCCCCCCCAAAAAACGGGCGTATCGTCAGGTGCGCTGATGGCTCAGCGCGCGCTGGCCGTGGCTGCTGCCACCTGGGCGGAGGTGCGACCGAAGCGGCGCTCCTTGGTGGCGTACTGGCGGATGCAGTCGATCAAGAGGTCCTCCTTGAAGTCAGGCCACATGACTGGGAGGAACATCAGCTCGGCGTAGGCCGCCTCGAACAGCAAGAAGTCGCTGAGGCGCGCCTCACCGCCGGTGCGGATCAAGAGATCCACGTCGGGCAGCGACTGCGTCGTCATTTCCTTGTGGAAAAATGACTCGTCGATCTCCTCGGGGAGCACCAGGCCGGCGCGCGCGCGGACGGCCAAGGCCCGCGCCGCGTTGACGATGTCTTGGCGGCCGCCGTAGCTGAGGGCCAGGCTCAGCGTCATGCGCTCGCCGTCGGCGCAGTAGTCGATGACGTGCTCCACCGCGCGGCGCGTGTGGGTGGGCAGATCTTCCACCTCCCCCACCACGTTCACGCGGATGCCGTGCTCACGGAGCTCCGCCTTCTCGCTCTCCGCGAACTCCACCAAGAGCCGCATCAGCGCCTCCACCTCGAGGGTGGGGCGCTGCCAGTTGGCGTTGCTGAACGCGTACAGCGTGAGGAACTCGATGCCCTGCTCACGGCAGGTGCGCACGGCCTCACGGACGGCGGTGGCGCCCTCCGCGTGACCCTCGGCGCGCTCCAAGCCTCGGGCCTCCGCCCAGCGACCGTTGCCATCCATGATGATGGCGACGTGGCGGGGGCGAACGGATGAATCGAACAGGGGGGTGACGACTTTCATGATCAGGCACCCAGCTTGACGCGGAACCTGCGCGCTCTGTGTGGAGGTTTGAAGGAGAACCCAGGGTGACCAGGGGAGCAGGGGTTGGGGGTTTGGCAGTAAAATAGCTCAGTCATTTCAAATACTTACGAGCCATGAGGCGCTGCCGCGCCCTGAAATGGCTCCGCTCGGCTCGCGCTCGGTGGCGCTGCGCGGCGGCGTTCGAGGCGCCTTGGCAGCGCTCGGAGGCGACCGGCGACGGCGTTCGAGGCTGCGGCGTTCGATCCCCACGTGGCTCAGCGGGGCTCAGCTCCGCGCGATGCTGTCCTTCACCTGCCGCGCCACGTCGCGCAGCCCCACGTGCGGCAGCTGCATCCGAAACTCCACCGTCGGGGGGCCCGGCTCCGTGAGCTCCACCAGGCCGCTGTGCGCCTCCGCCACCGCGCGCGCGATGCCGAGGCCGAGCCCGGTGCCGCCCCTGTCTTCCCGTGTGGTAACGAATCGCGCGAACACGCGGCGCCGGAGCTGCCGCGGGATCTCCCCGGTGTTCTGCACGCGCAGCACCACCTGCTCCCGCTCGCGCGCGAGGTGCACCCTGACCTCGCTGCCGCTCGGCGAGTGCACCAGGGCGTTCTGGATCAAGTTGCTCACCGCGCGGCTCAGCCACCCCGCGTCGCCGCGCACCTTCGCCTCCTTGGAGAGCGTGGTCTTCACGCGAGCGTCGGCGCCGAGCGCGACCACCGCGGCCCCCACCAGCTCGCTCAGGTCCACCACCTCCTCGTCGGCGACGCTGCGCGCCTCGATTTGGGCGAGGTTCAAGAGGTCGCGCAGCAGGCGCTCGATGCGATCGGTCGCCTCGCGGATGCGCCGCACGAAGCGCCGCGCCTCCTCTGGCTCCTCCAGCGCGCCCTCTTCGTCCAGCACCTCGGCGCTGGCGCGGATCGCGGCCACGGGGTTCTTCAGCTCGTGGCTCAGGTCGGCGGCGAAGGTCTCCACGAAGGGTCGCCCCTCGAGCTGGCGCCGCATGGAGTCGATCGAGCGGGTGAGCTTGGTCACCTCGCGCCCGAAGGCGGGCGGCGGCGCGGCGGTGCGCTCCCCGCGGCTCACGCGCTCACTGAACTCGGTGAGCGCCACGATGGGGCGCGCGATGGTGTGGCCGATCCACGCGGCGGCGACGGCGGCGGCGGCGCCGAGCACCAAGCTGATGACGAGCACGGGCGGCGCGAAGTCCGCCAGCATGCGCTGGATGACCACGCTCGGCTTCACGATCCGCACGTAGCCTACGACGCCTGCGTCCGTCCGCAGCTCACGGTCCATGTGGACGGTGCCCGGCTCCTCGGCCTCGCTCCTTGAATCCGCAGGGAAACGGACTGCGCCCCCCGCGTCGAGGATCTCGAGCCGCACCTCACGCCCCCGCGCGCGCTCGCTCTCCAGCCGCTCCACCACGCCGCGGAGCCCGGTGCCGGTGCGCCGCATGTCACCCTCCAGCATGCTGGCGGCGAGCTCTGCTTCGTCCTCCGCCGCTTGCTTCGCGAGCCGCACCGCGCGCGCCTCCACGCGATCGATCACCATCAGCCCCAGGCCGAAGGCGAAGCTCCCGACGATGGCGGCGAGGGCGATGAACACCTGCATCCGCACGGACATGCCGCGGCTGAGGCTCTTCACCAGCCGGCTGGCGACGAACGCGACGAACAGGATGAGGCCGATGGTCGTCGCCGCGACGACGATCAGGCGCAGCATGAGCGTCGGCTCGCGCTAGGCGCGCGAGCCCTCCCTGACGCGGTAACCCACGCCGCGCACCGTCTCGATCAAATCGGGCCCACCGCCTGCTTCCGTCAGCTTGCGCCGCAGCGACTTCACGTGGGAGTCCACCGTGCGATCGGTGATGGCGAAGCCGTCCCCCCACACGCGATCGATCAGCTCGGCGCGGTTGTAGACGGTGCCAGGGCTCTCGAGCAGCGCCGCCAGCAGATCGAACTCCACCCGCGTGAGGTGATCGACGGGTGCGCCATTCACCTCCGCGCGGCGCCGGGCCTCGTCCACCCTGAGCGGCAGCGGGCCGCTCGGCGTTGGCACCGCGGCGCGGTGGCGCCGGAGCACCGCGCGCACCCGCGCCACCACCTCGCGCGGTGAGAACGGCTTGGGCACGTAGTCATCGGCGCCCGTCTCCAGCGCCGCCACCCGATCCGCCTCACCATCGCGGCTGCTCAGCACGATGATGGGCGTCAGATCCCCTGCCTGACGCCGCCGCCCGATGAAGTCGAAGCCGCTGCCGTCCGGCAGCATCAGGTCGAGCAGCACCAGATCCACCCCGGTGACCCGCTCCGCGGCGGTGATGGTGGCGCAGGTGGTCACCTCGAAGTCGTGGCGCCTGAGCGCGTAGCTCACCGACTCGCTGATCGCCGGCTCGTCCTCCACCACCAGCACGTGGGACTTCCAGCTGCTCTTCATCGCCGCCTCGCGTCGTCAGCGGAACGCACGCACCACCTCCGGCGTCACCCGCGACAGCCGCTCGTAGTGATCCACGGTGGGGAGGGTGCCGGCGAAGTGCAGCACCAGGCCACCGGGGCGCACCTCCAAGTGCCCCGCGAAGCCGAGGTGCGCCAGGTGCTGGCGTGCGCCGAGCGGGAGCGCGCGCTGGGCCTCGCTGGGGGACGCCGCCAAGGTCGTCATGTGCTCGTCCCAGTCGGGGTCGCCCAGCGCCACCGTGGGCATCTTGGCGTTCTCCAGGAAGCTCACCCGGGTGTTGAAGTGCTCACCGCCGCGCGCCGCCACTCGGAGCGTGAAGCGCGGGTCCACGCAGAAGGCGAGCACGGTGCGCGCCAGGGGCTCGCTGTCTTCCAGCCCTACCCACGGCTCCGCCAGGGTGATCTGGCTGGTCCCCACGGTGAACGAGGCCGCGTTGTAATAGACAGTGCCGCTCACCATGGTGTCGAACGGCTCCCAGGCTTGAAACCAGGCGAGGTCTGGGTGGCGCTGGAAGAACATGCCCCGGCTCGCTGCCCAGCGGGCGATGTGCTCAGAGCCTTCGGGCGACGTGGCCATGGCGGGCACTTTAGAGCACCGATCGACTCGCCGCGAGGTCGGGCGCGCGAAACCGCCCGCCGAGGGGGACTCGGGCGGTGGGGCGCTTGACGCGTGGAGCGCCTCAAGGCAACACGGAAGGGTGTCTCTACCCGATCGGCGCACCCTCACCTCCTCGTTCGTTGAGCTCTGCTGGCAGCGGCGTCCTGACGGGGACGGTCGGGCGGGTTTGATGCGAGGAGCGCTGGGGCTGGCGGGTGGCGCGTTGGCGCTGTGCTTGGGCCTGGTGGCGTGCGGTGGGGACGCTCAGGAGCCGGCGGAGACAGGGGGCCTGACGGCCGAAGAGGAGGGCAAGGCCGCGCGGCTGCTCGAGCGGGCGAAGCGCGAGGGCTCGGAGGAGCGGCTGCGGCTCGTGATCGAGCGCTTCAGCGGGACGCAGGCCGAGGGGGAGGCGCGGCTCGTGCTGGGTGAGCTCTTGGTGAAGGACGCCGCGCAGGCGCTCGAGAGCGGGGAGATCGATCGCGCCGACGAGCGCGCGATGGAGGCTAAAATCTACGGGGACCTGGCGGTGACGGATCGCGCGCAGGCGCTGCTCGACCAGGTGGACGATCAGCGCGCCGAGCGCGTGAGCAAGGACGCCATCGAGAGCGCTTCCGCGGGGAAATGCGCCAGCGCCTTGAAGCGCGTGGGCGGCACCCTGGGGCAGAAGGCGCGGGCGCGCTACCGCACTCAGGTGCACGCGGCGTCGCGTGACGCGATCGTGAAGTGCCTGGCCGAGAAGATTGAGGAGGAGGTCAGCGCGCGGAACATCGAGGGGGCGCGCTCCCTGCTGGAGACGACGGACGTCAAGGTGGGCCTCGACAAGGAGGGTCAGGCGGCGATCCAGCTCGCGCTGATGAAGCACATCGTGCGGCAGAGCCTGACCACCGTGGAGCCGCTCTTGGCGCGCTTCGAGTGGGAGCCGGCGATCCAGGAGATTGACCGGCTCCGCGCGGACGACACGCTGGGCAAGGAGGAGTATGAGGCCGCCTTCGCGCTGGTGCAGGACGCCATCCTCGCCTGCCTGGTACGGCGTGCTGACGAGGCGCTGACGGAGAAGCGCCCCAGCGAGGTCTACCAGGAGCTCACCCGCGCGGAGAAGCTCGCGCGCTGGCAACAGACGCCGCCCGAGCTCACGCGCCCCTACGCCTTGCTCAAGGTGGCGATCGCCTGTGAGGAGGCGAGCTGCAAGTGGGTGAAGCCGAAGGCGCGTTGGTCTTGGGGGAAGGTGACCCTGGCTGAGCCGAGCGATCCGCTGCAGCTCACGGACCGGTTCACGAGCCACGCGCAGCGCGTGTGGGTGATCGCCGAGGCGAAGGGCACCCAGCTCGTCGCCTTGGAAGATCCTGGGAGCGCGCAGGGCGCGGCGCTGCTCGGCGCGGCGCGCGGCTGGGCGTCCAGTGACCTGCTGAAGAGCAGCGACACCGAGCTGTGGCTGCCCCCGGTGGATCAGCTGCCAGGGACGCGCGTGTGGGCGCCGCTGCGCCCGCCGAAGAAGGATTACCACCTGGGAACGGTGCGTGAGGTGGTGGGCACCTCGGAGGTGGTGGTGAAGCGCATGGCGGACGACGAGCCCATCACGGTCTCGCTCAAAGATCTTCGGGTGGGCACGCTGAAGAGCGGCCTCAAGGTGATGGCGTTCTGTGTCGATCAACTGACGCCCGAGCGCGCCCAGATCGATCGCGTGGTCACCGCCGCGGGCGGCGTCCCCAAGGTCAACGTGATCTGCGATCGGGAGCGGAAGGAGCGCGTGGAGGTCGCCGGGGCGCTCACGACGCAAGCCACCTGGCTCCCGCCGCGGCGGCCATGAGCATGAGCAGCTCGAAGACGCTGATGCTCTTGCGCCACGCCAAGAGCAGCTGGCCGGAGATGACGTCCGATCACGAGCGTCCGCTGAATGGTCGCGGGGAGCGTGACGCGCGGCGCTTGGGGCATTTACTCCGAGGGCTCGAACACCCAGAGCTGATCGTGGGCTCCAATGCGCGCCGCGTGCGGCAAACGCTCGACGGTTTGCTCTCGGAGGCGGACTACGAAGGCGACGTGTTGCTCACGCCGCGCCTCTACCTGACGAGCCCGCGCGAGTACCTCGCGGAGCTGGCGCGCGCCGCGGCGTGCGTAGCTCCGTCAGATACCCTGTCTTCAGCTGCGGGTGCTTCGTCGGGCGTGGCTACTTCGCCAGGTGCACGTCCTGCGTCAGGCGTTGGGATGACGGGGCCGTCAGTCTCACGGGCTGTACCTGGAGCGCGTGAGGCCTCGCGGGTGATGCTGGTGGGGCACAACCCCACGTTGGAGGAGCTGCTCGCGGCGCTCACGGGCGCTGGCCTGGAGCCGCTCCCCACGGGGACGCTCGTGGTGCTCAGCTCCACCGCGCAGCGCTGGGAGCAGCTCGCCGAGGCTCGGGCGACGCGGGTGGCGGTGTATCGCGCTCGTGAGTTGCCAGACGCGGACTGAAGCGGGCGATGGTCGGTGTGGCTGCCGCCGCTGGCTGCCAGCCTTCGCCGCCAGGCTCGAGGGTCGCGGTGTTGCTTGGGGATTTTGGGGGTGCGACTCCCTCCTGGTCGAAATACAGACCCTTGTGCGGAACTGCATATGCGCCCGAGCAGCCCCTGGATCACGGTCCCCGACCTCACGAGTGATCCGTGCGTCCTTGAAGAGCACCTGACGGCGCGTCAGGCGTTGAAGAGCCGGTGTGGCATCTCGCTGAGGTGAACCGTCATGTCGACTGACCTATGGGGCCCAACGTCGCGCGAGCGCGCCCCCGGGTGGCCGCCGCCGCCGGCGGCCGCGCGCCGCCAGCCCACCTTCGCGTGACAACCGGAGCCCATGAGCGCCGAACCCACGCGCCATGTCGCGTCTCCGAATCCATCCCTGGTTCCTCTTGTCCCTCACCCTGAGCTGCGCCCCTGGTTCGATGCAAGAAGTCAGCGAATATGATGAATTGGTAGAAGCGGGCAGCGAAGCGGGTCACATCAGTGATCCTGATGACTGCGCCGGCGCCGGTGTCGTGAGTGATGCTGCTGACTGCGCTGCGCGCTCGCTGGACGCCGCATCGGGGCTCCCGAGCGGCGCGGGGCGAGCCCCCCGGTTCACGGTGCCATCGAGGGCGGCTCGCGATTCGCTCCACTTGGGAGGTCTGAGCCGCTCGCCGCTGCTGGACGAACGCGGGTCGGCGCCGTGGCTCGGCTTCGCGATGGGCATGCGTGAGCTCGTGGCGTTCGACGCGCTGAGCGGCGCGCGGCTGGCGAGCTACCCCCTCGCGCTCGACGTGCTGCAGCTCGAGTGGCTGGCGGAGCGCTGCGTGCTGGCCGCGCGGGTCAGCGAGGGGGCGGATGAGCGAGTGCTCGGCTTCACGCTCGCGGCGGGCCAAGGAGCGCTCGAGCTGCGTCTGGACTACGCGAGCGAGCCGCGGCGTGGCCCCGCCTGGCTCGTGCGCGCGGGGAGCGCGCTGGGGGCTGAAGGGAGTGAGGCGCTGTGGCTGGCTCACGACGCGGTCATCGGCTGGCAGGCGCTGGATTGGGCGCTGGAGCCGACTGGGCCCAGCTGGGCTTGGCCGGCGCCGCACCACGCAGTGAAGCTGACCCAGGGTTGGGTTGGGGTGCAGCTGGGCCGCGGCGCGGGGGCGACGCTCGGGGTGGTCGATCTCTCGCTCGCGGCGCCTGCGCTGGAGCGGCGCGCGATGCCCCACCTGGTGGGGCTCGCCGCGGGGGGTGACGACCTGTGGCTGTGGTTCGAGCCGCCCGGCGGTGAGCCGGTGCTGGAGCGCCGCCGCGTCGCCGACCTCACGCTGCTGAGCCGGCGGGCGCTGCCGCGGATCGGCGCGCTCGGTGCGCTGGCGGCGACGCGGGGAGGCGTGGTGGCCGCGGTGCACCGGGGAGGCGCCGCGTGGTCGATGTATTTCCGAGAGGAAAATGACGCTGGGATCGCGGAGTGGGGGCGCGCGTTGGGGCCCGTGTCAGGGCCCTCGGAGCAGGGCTCCTCGGAGCCGCCGGGTCTTTGGGCGCCGCAGGGCCTCGCGGCGGAGGGGCATCGCGCTTGGTTCGCGGGCGCTGGCGGCGTGACTCAGGTGGCGTTGCCCGACCTCACGCCCGCGCCCGGCTTCCAAGGGGCGGGGCTCACGGCGCCGCTCAGCGTGCCGGCGCCCGGTGCCGCGCGTTGCGCCGAGCCGTGACTCGACGTGGGGCGAGGGCGCCGTGAGGTGGTCTGGCAACTTGACGATGTGCTCTGTTGCGCTGCCAAACCCCCAAAAACCCTTGAAGTGCTGCGAACCGCGAGCTCAGTTGCACTTGAGGAGCGGGGTGACGGGGTGGAAGCTGCGCTCCTTCGTGGGGGCGCAGGCGTTGTCGCTCAGGCAGGCGAACTGGTTGGAGCCGCTCTGTGCCCGACGGAAGCACGACTCACCCGCTGCGCAGGCGCTGGGGCAGTCACCCGGCGTGGCGAGCGGCATGCTGGTGCGCTCGTAGCAAGATTGACCCGCGGGGCAGCCGCCGCAGCTCGCCGCGGGCAGCTCGGGGAGTGAGTCGAGGTCCAGCAAGGCGGTGTTGAGGGTGGCCTCGATCTCAACCACGGTTTGGTCGAACTTGTTCGCGCTGCGCCCCTCCGAGGCGCAGAGGAACTTGCTCCTGCCACAGGCGTCGAAGCTCTCGCAGTCGAAGGCGTCCGGCGCGGCGGCGGTCAGCTGGTCGTCACCGAACAGCACCTTCCCGCCCACCATCACCAGGCGCACCTCGCGCGGCGTCGCCGCCACCACGGAGTCGAACGGCGCCTCCGCGCTCCCGCCGATCACCACCAGATCTGCCTTGAAGCCCCGCTCCACGCGGCCGATCACCCGCTCCAAGCCGAGCACCTGGGCGGCGTTGACGGTGACCATGCGCACCAGCTCCTCACTAGACAGAGTGCCGCCCCAATGGTCGCGGCTGTACAGGAACGCGACCCGCAGCTCGTCCAGCAGGTTCTGGCTGCCGCCCATCGACCAATCCGGGCCGAGCGCCACGGTGACCCCGGCGCTCAAGGCGGTGGGGATGTCCGTCGTCCTGCCGTAGAGCGCGAGGTTGCTGGCGGGCGACCAAATCAGCTTCATGTCCGCGGTGGCCATCGCGGTGAACTCCGCGGCGGTGAACGCGGTGCCGTGGGTGATCGCCGTTTGGTAGCTCATCAAACAGCCATCGGGCTCGGTCACCGTGTTCAGCGTGTTCCACTCATTGTGAGCGGCGCTGTCTACTCCTTCGCCCACGTGGATGAGGTAGGCGTGGGTGTCTTCGTCCTCATAGTTGGCGCACACGCCGTTGGCGCTCGAGGCGCTGGGCGGGAACAGCGCGCTCGTCTGGATACGATCGCCCGCTAGACCATTTTGGCTGATGTCGATGGAGCGCGAGAGGCTGCCGTAACAAGCGTAGCCGGTACCAGGCAGGCCCACGATGGAGGTGGTGCCGGCGATCAGCCCCTTCAGCTCACCCCACTTGTTCATCTCGCAGTTCACCTTACCATCCGTGGAGCCCACGCTCTGTGGGCACCACACGGGCTTGCCCTGGCTGGCGTTCTCGAGGCACTGCTTGTAGTCGAGCATCAGCGCGTACTCGCGCTCCTTCGGCCAGTCGTTGTGGTTCCGATAGCGGCACACGGAGTCGACGCAGTCACAGGCGCCGCTGGTACAGTACCGGGAGCCGGCGACGCAGTCCTCCGTGGTGTTGCAGCTCGCTGGGAGCGTCGGCGACCAGTGGCCCGCGTCGAAGATGTCGAACAAGATGTGATTGTGGGTGTCGATCAGCCCCGGCAAGATGAGGCCACCGGTGTTGATGCGGGTGGCGCCGGCCGCCTCGGCTTCACAGCTCTCCGCCGCGCACACGATCTCATCGCCCTCCACCAGCACCTGACCGCTGAATACATCAGTAGGGCTGACGATGAGCCCCGAGAGCAAGATGCGGTCCTCCGCGCCGTCCTCCATCGTGGCGTCGGGCCCCACCGGGACCCCCGCGATGCCGCCGGAGCCGCCCCCACCGGTGCCGCCACCCCCCACGCCGCCGCCCCCGGAGCCTGCGTTGCCGGAGCCACCCGTCGCGCCCGAGCCCGCCGCCCCGTTGCCGCCCTGACCCGCGGTGCCCGCGACGCCGCCGTCGCCGCCTTGGGCGCCGCTGCTGCCATTGTCAGTCGTCTTGTCTTGAGCGCAGGCCGTGGTGGTCAAGGCGAGTAAAGGCAGGAGCCATGACCAGTGGCTGGCGGCGCGCGGTGAGCTGAAGCGTGCTGCGGCGCGCCGGCGGCGAGGTGCGTGCCGCGCTCGTCGCGTCGGGTGCTCGTGGTGTCGGTGACCCTCGTGGTCGCCCTCACGCAGTGAGCGAGCGCATGACTCGGTGTGAGGTGCGTGGCGTGGGGTGAGGGGACGCATCATCCGAGGATAGCCGACTCGGCCCGGTCGTGGGGCCGCGGGGCGCGACGACACGCACATGCTACGGAGCTCAGGATGCAGCGTCGCTTCGCGGGGGCGCGCGCGAGCGACTTCAGGATGCGGTGCCGTCCAACCCCCGCCGTGGGGAGCAGGAGGCGTGGGGCGCGGGAGGGCTTTCAGGTGAGGGCTCGCGCGGGCGAGATGCCCGTCGTCCCTCTGGCGTTCGGACCCACCGGGCGGTATTGGTAGCGCTTCGCATGCAAGCTCTGCCGCCGAAGAAGCAGGTCGCGTTGGCGCTCCTCGAGCGCTCTTCCGTCTTCATCCACCTGGACCCACGGCTCGACGCGGTGCGGGTGCCGCTCGGCTTCAAGAAGCAGCCGCAGCTAGTGCTTCAAATCGGGCTCAACATGCCGGTGCCCATCCGTGATTTGGAGGTGGACGACGAGGCCATCAGCTGCACGCTGAGCTTCAACCGCACGCCGCACTTCTGCTTCCTGCCGTGGGCGGCGATCTACGCGCTGGTGGGGGAAGACGGTCGCGGCATGGTGTGGCCCGACGACGTCCCGCGTGAGGTCTCGGAGCAGCACGCGCAGAAGGCACAGCCCGCGCAGAAGCGACCCCATCTCCGGGCGGTCCCGTCGTCCGAGCCTGCTCCCGCGCCCGCGGCGGCGACCCAAGCGCCCGTCGCGGCTCCCAAGGCGCCCGTGGCATCCGCGCCCAAGGCGCCCGTGGCGCTGCGCGCGGTGCCCAGCGCACCTGACGAAGCGGCTCCGAGCGGCGCAGCGCCGCAGGACAGCTCAGCCAAAGACAGGGCGGCTGACTCGGCATCGGGCGCCGTCGAGGCCGGGGATAGTCAGGGTACCGCTCTGAAGGCCTCCGAGGCGCCCGGGAAGAAGGCTCCCAAGCGGAGGTCGTCGAAGGCAGCGGCTTCGGCGGACACCGCGAAGGCTCCCAAGGCAACGACATCGCGGCGCAAGGCGGCTCAGGGCGAGGCCGCTGGCGAGGCCAAACCCGCGAGCCCCAAGCGTCGCGCGGCGGCCAAGTCGAGTGAGCCCACGGAGGGCGCCGAGGGTCAGCCCAAGAAGGCGACGAGAGCGGCGAAGGCGCCCAGCAAGGTCACGAAGGCAACCAAGGCAGCGAAGGTGTCCAAGCGCGCCGCCAAGGCGCCCGAGGCTCGCGGGAGTGAGGCGCTCCAGGTCACCACGAAGCCCAAGGCAAGCAAGGCAGCTGCCCAGACGGACAGCGCCCCCCAAGCGCCGCCGAGCAGCGAGCCCGCGAAGCAGCTGGCGGATGACGCGGCTCCGCCCAAACCCGCTCAGCTCGAGCTGCGCGAAAAGAACGCGCGCACCGTCAAGGAGACGCGCGAAGCCAAGAAGAAGCGCCCGCTCCCGCCGTACTTGCGCGTCGTGAAGTAGCGGCGGATGCGCCCACTCACTCCCGCTACAATGTAGTCAGCGCCCCGCTTCATCGCGGCGCGTGGCTCTGTTCGTCAGTGCGTCTGCTGATGAGGCTCTCGCGGGGCGCCAATCACCCGCCGGTGCCGGCGACACCCGCGCTGCCGCTGGTGCCCGCTGAGCCCCCTGTTCCGGCGCTGCCTGCGCTGCCCGCGGCGCCCGCCGTGGAGCCGCCGGTGCCTGCCGTGCCGGCGGCGCCCGCTGAAGAGCCGCCGGTGCCTGCGCTGCCTGCGGCTCCGGCGACACCACCGGCGCCCGCTGAAGAGCCACCCGTGCCACCCGTACCCGCGGTGCCTGCCGTACCACCCGTACCCGCAGCGCCACCGGTGCCCGCACCACCGCCGGTGCCTGCGCCGCCGCCCGAGCCGCCCAGGCTCAGGGTGTCCTCGCATTGGAAGCGCGACTCACCGCGCACGCAGCTATAGCCCGCGGGGCAGCCGAAGAAGCTGCAGTCCCCGCTGTGGCACTTTTGATCGGCGCCGCAGGTGCGGTTCGCGCCGCAGTCGCTGGGGCGCGAGCACTCCGTCGTCGGCGTGACGCAGCGCCCGCTCGCGTCACAGCCCGTAGGGCACTCGCAGGCGCGCACCTCACCGTTTTCTGGGTACAGCGGGCAGCCGCCCAGGGCGAACGCCGTCACGACCAAGCCACTCATCAGCCAATTGCGCGTCATCGAGAGCCTCCCACCAGCGCACCCAGCGGGCGCCTGCACCCAGCCTAGCAAGCGTCGTGCCTCAGACAAGCGGCGCCCATGAGCCCTCGCTGGGCGGACGGCTCCTCGGAGCTCTTGGCGCGGGTAGGTTGCCTGTAGGGCGGCTCGATCAGGGGGTTTGGCGAGGCGCTTCGTCGACGCGCGGCGCCTCGAGGCGGTGCAGGAGCAGCTGCTCGCGTCGCGCCCAGGTGTGGAGCGTGGTTCACGCGCGGTGCGTGTTGTCACTTTGACGGTGGACCGAGCGCCTACCCAGCGCCGAGTGGTGCACTGCCAAACCCCCAAAAAAACGAGCGGCGGCTGCGGCGCTCGGAGGCGGAGCGAAGGAGGGGCGCACCAAATCACCGAGCCGTGAGCTTCGGGCGGCGCTGGGGAGCGTCTCGCGCCGCGATCTGCGCTAAGTTCTCGCTTTGCCTTGCGGGGCGAGGTTTAGTTCCCCGCTTCGGTGCCTGCGCTCTGCGGGCTCCCCTTGGTGCCGCTGCGCGCGGCGGAAGTCCCCCTACGCTCGATGGACGTTAGCTGCTCGCGGTGCGGAACCGAGTATGAGTTCGATGATGCCTTGGTCTCCGACCGAGGCACGACGGTCAAGTGCACCCACTGTGGGCATCAGTTCAAGGTGCATCCGGCAGGCGGCGGGCTAGGGCCCGAGCGTTGGGTGGTGCGCACCACCGCGGGGCGTGAGCTCGTGTACACCTCGCTGCGCGATCTGCAGAAGGGGATCAGTCAGCGTCAGATCGGCCCGGAGGATTTGCTCTCGCGGGGTGGCTCCCCACCGCGGCCGCTGTCCTCCATCGCTGAGCTCGAGCCCTTCTTCAAGCGCATCGCCAGCGTGCCGCCGCCGGGTGGCAAGCGCTCCACCTCGAGCGGCCTCGGCACCCCGCCAGCAGGCTCCCCGAGCGTGCCTCCAGCGGCTCCCGCGAGCATGCCCCCAGCCGCTCCTGCGCCGCCGGCTGCTTCCAGCGCGCCGCGCGCGTCTCAGTCTTCGCCTCCACCCAAACCGAAGAAGCCGCCCATCCCGGGCAAGCGCGTGGGGTCGCCCACCTTCGAGATCGAGCCGGAGCCGCCGACGATCCCGAACAACCCCATCCCGCGCCTCGACGCGGCCGAGGCGCTGAGCCCGCCCACCAGCTCGCTGTCCGAGCCTCAGCGGCTCTCGTACCCAGAGCAGCACCTCAAGCTGCCGCGCGACGTGAAGATCCGCGATTCGGTGGATCACACACCGACGCCCGCGGACGTCACCTATGGGGACGGGGTGGATTCGTCGCGCGTGGCTGGGGTGGCGCCGTACGCGCGCCGGCAGACCTCGCGTTGGATCGTCGGGGTGGTGCTCGTCGGCGGGCTGGTGCTCGCGGCGGTCACCATCGGCCGTGACTACTTGACCCAGAGCGCGAGCAGTCGGAGCGGCACGCGCGCCGAGGACGCGCGGGTGCTGACCTTCGTGAACGCTGGCGATCGAGCCTTGGCGGACGGTGACTTCGAGGGGGCGAAGGAGCAGTACGACAAAGCGAGCGCGCTCGCCGAGCAGGACGCGCGGGTGATGGTGGCGCAGGCGCGCCTCGAGGCGGCGCGGGCGGACATCGTGTGGCTGAAGCTCCGGCTGTTGGATCCGAAGGCTGACGAAGTGATCCAGACGACGCACCAGGAGCTCGCCGGGCGCGTGCGTCGGGCGCTCGCGACGGCGGCCGCGGCGGAGGCGGTGGCGCCCGAGGACGCGAGCGTGATCCGCGCGCGGGTGGACGCCCTGCGCCTCCAGGGTGAGATCCAGAAGGCGCGCGCTCACGTCGCGCCGATCGCCGGGACCGTGGGTCAGGCGGAGACGGCCTACGTCATCGCGGCGCTCGACTTGGCGGAGAAGGAGCCGAGCTGGAGCTCGGTCATCGAGCGCCTGCGAGTGGCCGTCGCGGCGGAGACGGGGCCGGGCAGGGCCAGCGCGGCGCTGGTGTACGCGCTGACGCGCAGCGGGGCGCTGCCCGCCGCCAAGCAGGAGCTCGAGAAGATCGCCGCGGCGGTGCGGCCGCACCCGCTGGTGAATCAGCTGCGCGAGTTCGTGCGGCGCCACGAGCAGGCGGCGGACGCGGGCGCAGCGGACGAGCCGCTGACGATGGACCCGAGCAAGCTGCCCGTGATCAGCGAGGGTCCCATCGCCGGCTCACCCACGGCGGTGTCGGGGGATTTGCCGGCGGGCGACTTCCGCACGCTGCTCACCCAGGCCAACGCGGCGCTGCGTGCGGGTGAGCTCGACAAGGCGGAGCGGCTCTACCGCGGAGTGCTGGCGAAGCAGCCGGGCAACACCGAGGCGCTGGCCGGGCTCGGTGATGTTTCCGCGCGGAGAAAAGATCCAGCCGCCGCGGCGCAGGCCTACGATCAGGTGCTGGAGCAGAACCCGAATTACCTGCCCGCCCTGCTGGGCAAGGCGGACCAGAGCTGGGCCGCGGGGGACTACGCCGCGGCCGTGCGGCTCTACCAGCGCGTGCTGGAGAGCGCCGGCCCAGGGACGGACTACGGTCAGCGCGCGGCGGCTCGCCTCGCCGAGCACCGGCGCATGGGCTCCGCGAAGGACGCTGGCGCCGCGCCGGTGGACACCAGCGAGCCAGCGCCCAAGCCCACGCCCGCGCCGGACGACACCCCCGAGATCGACACCACGGACCTACCCGAGTGACACCCGTGAGGACCCCGAATCATCTCATCAGTCGCTCTGACTGCTCGGCGCCTGCGCGCGGCGCTGTGAGCGGCTCGGTGAGCGGCTCGGTGAGCGGCTCGGTGAGCGGCGGTGGACGAACCGTCAGCATGAATGACGATCTGGGTACGGTCAGCTATCCTGACGGAGTAGGCCGCGTGTCTGGCGCCAGGCGCTTCGGCGCGGCGCTCGCCTTGCTCGCGGTGACCCTGTCCTTCATCGGCTGCTCGCGTCCGCGCGAGGAGGCGCCGGCCCCTGGCGGCTTCGTGCCGGCGCCCTCGGCGAGCGTAAGCTACGGGAAGAACACGGTGCTGAGCTTCGACCTCGGCGCGGGCGCGCCGGAGTCGACGGACGCGGGGGGTCTGTTCGGCTTACCACCGGCGCGCACCTACGTGGGCTTGCTCTCGGCGATCCGCGCGGCGCGCGAGGACAAGAAGGCGGGCGCGGTGCTCGTCAAGCTGGGCGGCGGCGGGCTCGAGTTCGCGCGGGCGGAGGAGCTCTCTCGCGAGTTCGCGCTGGTGCGCCAGGCGGGTAAGCCCGTGGTGTGCCACAGCCACGGCATCGGCCACGGGGACGCGCTGTTCGTCACCCGCGCCTGCGACAGCACCTGGCTCTCGCCGGCCGGCGGCGCGGACACCGTGGGCATCGCGAGCCAGGTGATCTTCATGAAGGGCCTGCTCGACAAGCTCGGCGTCGAGGCTGACTTTATCCACATGGGTAAATACAAGAGCTTCGCCGAGCAGTTCACCCGCGACAGCCCGAGTGAGGAGGCGCGCGAGGCCTTGAACGCGGTGCTCGGCTCGCTCAGGGGTACCTGGCTCGGCGCGTTGAAGCAGCACCGGCCAGGCCTGGAAGCGGTGATTGAAGATGGCCCCTTCACAGCAAAGGTCGCCAAGCAGCACCGCCTGATCGACGCGGTGGGCTACGAGTCGGAGGCGGAGGAGCACGCGAAGCAGCGCGGGGAGGCGGACCAAGTGCGGGCGGTGTTCGGGCCGGGGGCCAGCGGCTCGGGTGGCTCGGGGCTCGCGGCGCTGGTGCGCTCCATCTCCGGCGCGAATCGCCGCTCGGGGAGCGCCGCGCGCATCGCGGTGGTGCCGGCGGTGGGCGGCATCGCCATGAGCTCGGGGGGGATCGGCGGCGGGGGGATCGCCAAGACCACGATGACGAAGACGCTCCGGCGCTTGGCCGAGGACGACTCGGTGAAGGCGGTGGTGCTGCGGGTGGACTCGCCGGGGGGCTCGGCGCTCGCGAGCGACCTCTTATGGGAGGAGCTGAAGCGCCTCGGTGAGAAGAAGCCGCTCATCGCGTCCGTGGGTGGGATGGCGGCGAGCGGGGGCTATTACATGGCGGTCGCGGCGCGTGAGATCTACGCGGAGCGCACCAGCATCGTCGGCTCCATCGGGGTGGTTGGCGGCAAGTTCGCGATCGGTGGTGCGCTGGCGCAGCACGGCATCCACAGCGAGATCATCGCGGCGCGGCCAGGGCCTTCAGCCAAAGCGCGCGCAGCGTACTTGTCACCGTTCGAGCCGTGGGACGACGCGACGCGCGCGCGGATGCGCGAGCTGATGGAGGACACCTACGGCCTGTTCTTGAAGCGGGTGGCGGAGGGGCGGAAGCTGAGCGTCGCCCAGGTGGAGCCCCACGCCGGCGGGCGGATTTGGAGCGGTGCTCAGGGCCACGAACGAAAGCTGGTGGATCACCTGGGGGGCCTCCGCGACGCCATCGAGCGCGCGCGGTCGCTCGCGGGGCTGCCCGATGACGCCCCGGTGACGGTGGAGGGTGGCGGTGAGAGCCTGCTCGACGTCTTGGGTGGTGACGAGTCGGCGAGCGCGGAGCAGGTGGCGCGCGCCGCCGACCAGCTGACCGCGCGCCGCAACCAGTGGCTCGAGCTGGTGTCCGAGGCGCTGCTCCCCCACGCGCAAGCCTTCGCGCCGGTGATGGAAGGCGAGAGCCGGCTCCTGGTGATGCCCTACCTGATCCAGCTGCGCTGACGAATCGCCGCTTGAGTCATCAGGTGCGGGAGGAGGGGGTTGGACGGCACCGCACCAGAGCGAGCCCGAGCGCTGCGCTGTGAGTCGGGCGGCGGCGCTGCTTCTGGCTCCGCGAGTCGCTCGGCATGGCCCGCTCACGTCCGTGGGAGGTTGGCGTGTGGATGGGCTTGACGGCGGCCAAAAGCCGGGTAGGTTGCGGGCCTCCGAGCGGGCCTGGCTCGCTTCGGAGCGCGCCTTCGGGCGCGAAGCGGCGCTGGCATCCCCAGCTCTGCTCGGAGAGGTGACCGAGTGGCCGATGGTACCCGCTTGCTAAGCGGGCGTAGGGTGAAACCTACCGTGGGTTCGAATCCCACCCTCTCCGCCGATACGGCGCGCGCTGCGCGCCGGGGGAATAGGGCGCAATGGGGCCGCCTTATTCCGCCCTATTGCTCGCCGCCCTAATAGGCGCGCAGCGACTGACAGATGCTGGCGGCTCGATCTGCCTTCTCTGCGTCCTGCGTGCTGGCGCTGCAGGTGATGAGGAACTTGCCAGAAATGATCTTCGCCAGCGCGGAGTAGGTTTTGCGCTGCTCGTCGTGGTAGCGCGCGAAGCTGCCCTCGGGCAGCGCGCTGTGGCTGGTGAGCTTGGGCTCATCGGGCTTGTGCGAGGCCTGCAGGCTCGCGACAGTCTGCCCGCGCGCTGGGCCCTGCCGCAGCAGCACGTCGATGCCGTTCACCTCCAGCTTCTCTTCGATGCCTTGGGCGGGGGAGTCCCCGTCGTAGCTGACGGCGAGCGGCTTCGCCCCGAAGACGATGCAGTAGCGCGTGCCCTCGTCGCGCCGCGCGCCCTCCGGGCAGGGGGACGCTGGCGCCGCGCTGGCGGTCGCCGCGGCGCTGGCTGGCCCCGACGCGTCCGCGGCTGTGGGGGTGCTCGGCGCCGCGGCGACGCTGACCGGGGGAGCCGGCGCGCTCGCCTCGGCAGACGCGGGGGGCGCGGCCGCTGTTGGAACAGCTTCGACCGAGTCGCGCTTCGAGCAGCCGCAAGCTAGCAGCAGGAGCGCGCCGCCCAGGATCCGGAGGGTGCTGAGAGTGTGCATGGCGCTTCGAGAGAGTTCGGCTCGCACGGTTTGGGCAGGGGCGCCAGAGGATTATCGTGGGCCCATGGCTGGGCGCACCTGGTGGAGCAGCCGCAGCGAAGTTGCACGTCGTCAAGGAGCACCTGCGGTGATGTGTGGCTGCGTCGACTTGGATGCCGCGCCGCCCTGTGTGACTATCGCCCCATGGAAATGGCCACCCTGCGCAGCTTCATCAACTCGGCCCCTGGCCTGACGGACACTGACATCGATCCAAGGGCGAGGGAGTGGCTCGCCACCATCGGCTTCACCGTGACCTCTGGCCCCGCAGAGGGTGAAGCGGTCGTCTTGGCGGTGCTCGGTGTCGATGAAGACCGTGAGGCGCGCGTCTTCGCGTTGCCCGCGACGCTCCTCGACGAACAGGCACACCGCGACCTCGCGGCGGTGCACGGCCGCTTCTTTCAGTGGTTCTTCGGCGCGGACCTCGCGCCCGAGCACTTCGCTGGTGCGTTTCGTTTCTTGGGTGGCACAAGTACGGAGCCAGACATCTTCGCAGAGCTGATTGAGGAGATGCGCGAGGAGGAGGTCGAGGGCATCGATCTTGACGCGCTGCTCGAGACGGCCGGCTCGTGGAACCAGTATCGCCTCACGTCGGAGGCGACGCTGAGCGGGCCGATCACCCACGTCTATGTGGCGAACCTCTGTATGTAGCTCCGGTCCGCGTTGTTCGCGTCACAGCTCGGCGAGGATGCCGCGCGCGCTACGAGCTCCTCTGAGAGCGCCCCTAGCTGGGCGGCTGACTGACGATCGCGGGCGGCGCGTGGTGGGGCGTCGCCCGGCGCTAGGCCTGAGCTAGCGCCTGCTGGGGGCGGTGCCGTCCGACCCCCCCCCTCGATCGATCCTGATTCGTTCGATTCTCTGACGATTGCTCCGCGCTGTCTAGTGAAGTGAGCTGACCTTCTGGCGCTCCCTGGTCGGTGGTCGGTTCAGTCATGGGGCATCCGTTCCCGTGGCCTTGGCGCGCGTGGCTCGTGGTCTGCCGCGCTTGGGTTTATTAGTGCTACCCGAATCGGGCTGCGTGCGCAGCCGCGCGAGGAGCTTCGCCGCGGGCTCATCGTTCGGGTCCTGCGGGACGAGCTCGCCGCGGAAGGCTTTGGCGAGCAGCGAGGGCGTGAGCGTGGTGATCTTGGTGGTCACGGCTTTGTAAGCGCGCTCGATGCGGTCAGCCTGAGCCAGGAGTTCGCTCGTGCGTCGAACGATCTCTGAGCGTTCGTCGTCTGAAGGCATCGGTACAGAGAGACCTTTTAGGTTCGACTGCGACAGATTGCGCATCGAAAGTTGATTGCCTGAAGCGTGTTGTTCAATCTGCCTGCGACCGAGCGGTGATCGCAGGACAAGCAGCATCCACGATTTTATGTGTTCAGGCATTACAAGTCGCAGCACTTTGTCGGACAAAAACACTGGTCGCGAGACTCGATCCGCCAGGACGCAGGCGCCAACCAGTTCCAGTGTGTTTGCTCGTGAGATCAGGAAGTCTCCGGTGCGAATACGCGTGTGAGCAGG
>JAHBVY010000004.1 GCA_019637265.1 Polyangiaceae bacterium
AAAACGCCTGAGGCTCGGCTACTTCTGGCGGGACCGGGGTTTCGAGCCAGAATAGCGCCATATCGCGAGACCTGGACTTCGACGAGCACTCAGAGTTGGTCCAGGCGTCCCCTGCGCGATCGATACGATTGACCCTAAAGGTGCCAGGCGCAGGCGCTTGCGGCAGGTAGACGATGGGGGTTACTTCAAGGTTCTCAACGCAATGCCCCGCCGAAAGCACGACGTTCGGTCCGATCAGCGTTCCACTGCAGTCTGGACCTCGAAGCTGACCCACGGCCGAGATGAACCCGGTCGTCGAGGTCGTGTCCTCAGTCACGTCCCCTGCCAACGGCTGGGAGGCCGAGGTCAGTTGGTCCTGATCCGCATCGCTCGCTGGTTGCGTGCAGGCCGCCCCGAGCAGCACCCCCCACGCCCCCAACCAGCACCCATCGCCCCGCCATGCTCGCCATGGAACCTCGGTACCACAACGCCACCGATCCCGTCCACACAAAAGAAGCCTGCCTGCTCAAATGGTGAGACCAGTCATGTTTTCTCGCAAATTCGCAGGCTACGCAGTGGCTCGAGGGCCGTGATTGGTCAGCATGGCATGCGACCGACTGCCACGCGGGGGCATGCTAGACTCCGGGCACCGGATACGGAAGCCGCACTCAGCAGCATGAACGCCGCCGAGCACAGGGAACCAATTCATGACCGCGTCAACTCACACGGGCCACCTACGCCGCGGCAGACTCCCGCCGCGGGCTCGGGCGCGTGGTTGGGCTCTCATGGTCAGTATCAGTGCCTGCATGGTGCTCCTGTCGACCCACGGCGCCGCCGAAGAGACCAAAGCGCGGTCACCTTGGCGCGCGGAGCTTCAGCTACATGGGGCGTGGATCCCTGGCGGTTACGAGCTGCAGCACGGCAGGGGCATTGGGCTCGCGGCGCGGTTCCACGGTTTTGAAGCAGGCCCTGAGCTGTGGTGGTATCGACTAGCGCTCGAAGACGAGCTGGAGGGCGAACGACACGCCTATCACGCCACGATGTTCGTGCCGCTGCGGGTGGGTTATCAGCATCGGTTCAGTGACCTGCCCATTGCGGTGGGGGCAGCGGCGAGCATGGGCCTCGTCAGCGGTGGCCACCTCGACACGGCCACCTGCACCAAGACCCACTACATGGGTTGGATGCCGGGGCTGCGCGGGTTCGTCGGGGTCGATCTAGACCACGTGATGGTGGGGCCATAGTATGCGGGGTACAACCAAGGTCCCCAAGCCCACCCTGAAGGCTGCGATGTGGGCGCGCCCGATCCAGCCGAACGCCGAGTCTACCCGAGCAGGCTACCCCTCGAGCTTCAGCTCGGCCTGCGCAAACACCGAGCGCGCCAACCAGGACACGTGAGCTTCGAGAAGTATTGGTGAGTGGCGCTGACTGTGGGAGACTCCCGTCGCGGGCTCCGGCGCGCGGTAGACCTACCACGCCACGGTGTTCGTACCGCTCTGGTAGGTCAGTGAGGCCGCTCAACTTGCGGAAGCGTCGGAGCTGGCCATCAGCCCGACATAGGCCACGATCTCCTTGGACGCGGCCTCCGGGAGGGAGAGAAACTCGACGCCGAGCGCGCGCTTCCCGTGATGCAACTTCACCCAGCGAGTGATCGCCTCGACCACCAGGACACGCCCCGAGATGGGGAGCGGGAGCTTCACCTGCACGCGTTGGTCAGCTGAACAGTCCGCCGCGCCCAAGATGAGCGCGCCGCCCTCCGAGAGGTCGATGGTTCGACCGTCTACCGTACCCTCCGCGGTAACGATTCGCACTGGCGTGACGTAGGGAGCGCGCACGAAGCGTCGCCGACCGGTCGCGCCCTCCTGGCCACTGAGCAGGCTGAGCGACTCGAGCGGACCTGTGGCCTCCAAGCACGCGCGAGCGAACTCACCCGGGGTGTCGTAGCGCGCCGAAGGGTCACTCTGCATCGCGCGGAGGACGACGGCCTCCAGCGCGAGGGCGCCACCCGGGAGCTCGCGAGGGAAGCGCGCTGGGGCGGCGCCCTGCGTCACCCGCGCCATGATGGAGATCGCCGTCCCTGTGAAGGGCAGCTGCCCGGTCAACGCTTCATACAAAAGCACCCCCATGGCGTAGACGTCGCTCCGGGCGTCTGCGTCACCGGACCAGCACTCGGGCGATATATACTCCACCGTCCCAATGACCTGTCCTGGCGTGGTGAGCCGCTGGAGGTCGACGAACGCCTCACCTGCAACCTGCGCGATCCCAAAGTCAATTAGCTTGACGACCTCTGCGCCACCCACCATCGTGACAATCAGGTTGGATGGCTTCACGTCCCGGTGAATCACCTGCTGGCGATGTGCGGCCCCCAGCGCCTGGCTAAGCTGGACGGCGAGCGCCACCGCCTGAGGTGGCGCCAGCCGACCTCGGGCGGCGATGAGGCTCTCGAGGGACCGCCCCACGACCTTCTCGAGCACGAGGTAGACGCCATGCGTCGCGCAGCGGCCCGCGTCGTGGATGAGCACCACGTTCGGGTGCTTCAAGGCGGCGATGACGCGGCCCTCACGCCGCAGCCGCTCGACCGAGGAGTCGACGTCGCGCGAAGGCCCAAGCAGCAGCTTGATGGCGACGCTCGCCCCCGTCACCAGGTGCTCAGCATCGAACACAGCAGCGGTTCCCCCCCGAGCGATTGGAGATTTGATGAGGTACCGGCCGTCGACGACCTGACCAGGCTCCGGGACGACCCAATGTGCGAAAGGGCTAGGCATGAAGGGGGTACTCCTCGAGGTGACAACGGCGCTATTCGAGCGCTGCGTCGAGGACCTCACGAACTTTGCGCTTGAGCTCGACCGGCGCGACGGGCTTCTGGAGAAAGACCGCACCCTGCGGGATTCCGTGTTCAGAGCTCGCGAGATCCGAGTACCCCGACATGAAGATCACTGGGACCCCGGGCCTGTGCTCGTGGATCATCGCGACCATCTCTGGACCGCCGTACTCAGGCATCACGATGTCGGTAAGGATGAGCGCAAACGGTTCCCCTTCGCGCGCGATACGCAGGGCCTCTGCCACACTCGCCGGCGTGATCACACGGTAGCCATCGCGCGTGAGGATGGCGCTCACGGCAGCGCGGACTAGATCTTCATCCTCCAATAGCAGGATCGCTTCCTGATCACGGGCGCCTCGATGCTCCGGGTGTGAGATCTTGGGACGAGCCGCCACCTGCACGGAGGGCAGCACTGGAAGGTAAATCTTGAACGTCGTCCCCCTCCCCTCCTCACTGTAGACCCAGATGTGCCCCCCAGCACGCTTGACGTTGGCGTAGACCATCGAGAGCCCCAGCCCCGTCCCCTTACCAGCCTCCTTGGTAGTGAAGAAGGGCTCGAAGATGCGCGAGATGAGCTCCTTCTCGATACCAACACCGGTATCACTGACCGCGATGAGGACGTAGTCCCCTGGCGCCACGTTATAGTGATCTTCAGCGTAGCTCTCGTTGAGCTCGATCCAGGAGGTCTCGAGGATCAGCCGACCACCCCTCGGCATCGCATCGCGCGCATTGACCACGAGGTTGACGATGGCCTGTTCAATCTGGCTACGATCCGCCAACACGCGCGCGCCCGAGGAGAAGTGCGTGGCTAGCCGGATATTCTCACCGATGAGTCGACCGAGCATCTTCTCAAGCTCGCTGAGGGTCTCGTCGACGTCGATGGGCTCAGGGTTCGCGAGCTGCTGTCGGCTGAACGTGAGGAGCTGGCGTGTGAGCGCGGTAGCCTGATTGGCGGCGCTCAGCACTTGGGAGAGGTCGTCGTGGCGCGGGTCATCGACAGGAAGATCGCCCAGCACCATGTCAGTGAACGCGATGATCACCGACAGCATGTTGTTGAAGTCGTGGGCGACACCACCAGCGAGTCGACCGACCGCTTCCATCTTTTGAGCGTGATGGAGCTGCCGCTCACTCTGCTCGAGTGCTTCGAGGGCATCACGATGAGCCAGCACCTCGCGCTCGAGCTCCTGATTGATGAGCGCTAGCGCTCGCGTCCGCTCGGCGACACGCTCTTCGACGATCTCGAAGGCCTCCTGCGTGAGCCGCTCCGCCTCACGTCGCCGACGGAGGTCGAGCATGGTGCTGCGGCTCCTCAAGTAGCCCCCGCGCTCATCATGGAGCACCGTGCTACTCACGAGGACTGGCAAGAGCGAACCATCATTGCGGACCAGGTCGAACTCGAGATCATCGACGAAGCCACGCTCTTTGAAGAGCGGGAACTGACGCTCGAACTGGGCGCGGCCCTCCGGTATGAGCAGATCGGGGAACCGGCGGCGCCCAACTAGCTCGCTCCGAGTATACCCTAACCAACCGAGCGCCGTGTCATTGATGCGTAAAAACACCCCGTCCGCGTCGAGCGAGTAGTGTCCGATGGGAGAGCGCTCGTAGAGGTCCTCGAGCTCCTTGGCCGTAGCATCGAGCTCAGCCTGAATACGCCGCGCCTCCGTGATGTCCTCCGCGACCACCGCGATCTTCCCCACGTCGATGGAGAGGACACGCACCGAAAACGTGTGGCTGAGATCGTCGTCGACGATCGTCTCGAGCTCCAATGAACCTGGGCCAGCGAGCGAGCGCGTGCCGAACTTCTCACGCCAGGACCTCGCGAACTGTGGGAGGACCTCGTTCGGGGTCTCCCCGACGCGGGTCACGAGATCCACCCCGAAGAGATCGCTCGCCGCTTGGTTCCCCCAACAGAGGGTGTAGCGCGCCCCCCCCCCATCGGGCTGCACTTGCTCCCAGATGGTGACCGCGAGGGGGATATCCTCAACAATCTGTCGGCTGAAACGCGAAACGTCGACTCGCGTCGTGCCGGCCCAACGTCTGGGCACTCAACCGCCCCACACAGCGCTGGGGAAGGGCGCCGCAGGCTTCGCGAACAAGTAGCCCTGAAGGTGCGTGCACTGGAGCTCGAGCAGCTTGTCTCGCTCCCCTACGGTCTCCACCCCCTCTCCCACGATCTCGATGCCCATGGAGCGACCGAGCTCCGCGAGAGCCTGCACGACCCTCTGTTTGACCGGATCGGCGTCGATGCCACGGACGAGGGACATATCAATCTTGATGAGATCAGGGCAAACCGACGCGAAATAGCTGAGACCAGCGTACCCGGCTCCCAAGTCGTCGACCGCGATGCGATAGCCAAGCCCACGCAGATCGGCGAGGCGGCCCTCCAACCCCGAGACGCCTTCGAGGGAGGAGCGCTCCGTGAGCTCGAGGATGATGCGTGAGGCATATGCAGAGAGCGGCGCCGATCGGTCGAAGAGCTCGGTGTCAGCCAAATCCGCGGGGTGCACGTTGACGAAGAAGCAGGGGCCGCGCGGGGCCTCGGCGATCGCGCGCGCCGCGCGTTCACGCACCACACGCCCCAATCGATGCAAGTATCCCAGCTTCTCGGCAGCGTCCAGCACGGCACCTGGGTGCGGGAGGGATGGTTCACGTGAGCGCATCAACGCCTCGAAGCCGAACGTCTCCCCGCTCGCAGCCGAGAGAATGGGCTGAAAAGCGATCCACAGCGAGTCGAGCGCAGCCTGAAAGCTCAGCTCCAGCGCTTCACGGTGACGGAGGGGATTGGTCGCGCGCGCAAGGGACCGCGCGTGGAGGGCGTCTCGCACCGCGCGGGTGAGCGCCGAGGGCTGAATCGGCTTCAGGAGGTAACGGAAAGCCCCCAACTCGACCGCCGAGGCGGCGCTGTCGACGCTGGGTTGCCCCGTGAGGAACAGCACCGGCAGGTCTCGATCGCGAACGCGGACCTCGCGCATCAAATCGATCCCACTTTGCCCGGGCATCGACAGGTCCGTGAGTATCAGATCGAACTCGCCCTCGCTGAGCTGGTCGAGCGCCTCACCAGGCGCGCCCACCGTGACCACCTGATGCCCGGCGCGCGTCAGGACTCGCTCGAGCATCTGCCGAACCAAGGACTCATCGTCGACGACGAGGACGCGCCCGACGATGGCGTCGGTCCCCTCAAAAGATCCCCCGTTGGGCTGGTGCATACCCACCTCCCCTTTGGCTCTAGTTGGCTAGTCCGCGTTGGCCGCGGCTTTGGTGAACCGTCAACGTAACCCACCACTCCCGAGCGTGTCAACCACTTTGAGACACCCGAGGCAGCCGTGTTGCTACGCGGGAACCATCCTGGCACAGCGGAGCCCTCCGCGACCCGCCCATTGGCCTCCCCAGTTCAGCCCCGACGGATCTAGCTACGCTGTTACGAGGCCGCATTGATGCCGCTACGCTGCCGCACCTGCCGCACCTGACGCACCTGACGCACCTGACGCTACACTGCCGCACCTGCCGCACCTGACGCGCCTGCTGCGGCCTAGCACCCACCAGTCCACCTGACGCTGGGCGCCATGACGCTCCCCCGAATCGCAGCCAGAGCATCGCGGCCGGCATCCCGGGCGCCTACGGCACGTTGGCGACGATGAGCTCTACCCCTACGCCCATCGCCACGCAGTAGGCGCGTTCACCGGGAGGCAGCCCAGCCAAGCAGGCCTTCTTCAACGCATCCTCCGGTCCAGCACCGGCGATCCGTTGGTCGAGTCGCTCGGCGCTGGGGCAGCCCGATACGCATTCCAAGGTCGCCTCCGAACAGCGGTCCGTCTCGCTGCCGATCTGAACGCCGTTGAACATGCCAGTGCTCCGGCAGCCGTCGCCCTCACCGACGCACGCATCCGCGCAGGCGTTACCCGAAGCGGTGATGCGCGCCACACGTAGATCGTAGTCCGCGCTCATCCCGCCCGCCTGAGCGATGGTGTTGCCGAGCTCCGTGCCGCAGCCCCCGAACACCACTCCCCAAAGCACGGTCGCGACGAAGCCGCCCACGACCACCCCCTTGCTCTTAATTTTTTCCATACATATACGGCTAGCACGGCCGCGCGCGCTCGATCAAGGACGAGCTATCAGTACACCTCACTCAACGTGCTAGTCGTTGAGCGACACCTCTGTCGAAAAGCGCCAGCACATGCTATTTGGCGCGATCGCAGGGTGTTGACTAGGACGACGAACGGTTTACCGTTTGTCGTCCTCAAATCAGCAACTTTCGCTGTGTGAAGGGAAGCAGCGTCGAGCAGAGGACCAGGGAAACCGGGCCCTCGCCCCGCATGGGGGGCGGTTTACCTGGTCCGTCTGGCGGCAAACTGATCGCCGCTCTAGGCGCGGCCTCACCGCCGACGCGCGGGGCGGTGCAGGCAAACCCCCTCCCCTACCCGCGCTGACTCACGAGCTCACGCAGGCTCGTGCGCTGCGACGGGGTGACCCCCAACACGCTCAGTCACCTGACGAGGGTGCCCATCACGGCACGTACCCTGACGAGCTACTCGCACACCGGCAACTGCTCGCCGCCGGGCACCACCGTGGCGTCCACCAAAGGCACGTTGTGATGCACCACTTGGTGGCCGTAAACGTCGGTCAGGCGGAAGGTGAAGGGGCCTGGCCCGAGGCCGCTCGTGGCCACGAAGTAGTTGTAATTCTCCCGCGGAACCTCTCGAAGCGGGCCGTCGCCTTCAGCCGCTTCGAAGCGCGCGATGCCGTGGCGGTGGCCGCGCACTTGAATACCCACCCACCACTGACTACTCCCCTCTTTGTAGCGATAGCTGATGGTATTGGGCACTTCACAGGGCACGTAACGCCAGGTGATGGGGACGCGCCCGGCGCGCATCTCCGCGATGCGCTCGAACGCCTGCGGGCTGAAGTCGATGTCACCCGGCTTGCACTCGGGGCAGCGATCCACGATGCGCACGGTGACTGAGCCGTTCGGGCCGCTCGCCTCCGCGCAGCGCCCACACGCCGCGGAGCCTTGATAGTCAGTCTGATTCATCGCGCCCACCAACATATCGTCAGGTGATGCGTCGAAGCTGCAATTCCCGGTGCCGTCGGCGTCGTAGTAAGTCCCCTCACCCGTGTGCTCGGGCTCCTCGGAGCACGTCGTCGCTGAGCCGCCTGAACCACCTGAAGCAGCAGAGCCGCCGGAAGCACCCGAACCGCCTGAAGCAGCAGAGCCGCCTGAGCCCCCAGACGCGCCCGCACCCGCCGCGCCACTCGCACCGGCTGCGCCGCCGAGCCCCGAGCCACCACCGCCGCCGCCGCAGCCGACGAGCACCACCACCACCGCCCCGATGAATTGTTTCACCCCCCGAGTATGCCAGGGAACGGCGCCCCGTGCAGCGCCAGCTCGCCTAACCCCACTGGAAGCCGACCACGCGCTCGATGATGTCCTCGAAGCGGTCAGCGCCGAAGTGGGCGCCGCTGGTCATCCAATCCGTGTGGAGGGTGCCGGGGGTATCGTCGTGGAAATGCCCCAGCATGTCCAGGTGGTCGCCCTCGCCGGCCCAGAGCAGCTTACCCCACAGCATGCTGAGCGTCGGCACCACGCCGTCGTTGCTGCGGTCATCCACCTCTTGGCGCACCCCGGCGAGCAGCTGCGCGCGCTCCGCCGGCGTCGGCGTGGCGTAGGGGTAGCGCTTGTGCGCCTGAGAGGTGAAGGTGTAGAGCGTGGAGTACACCCCCGCCGTCAGCGCTGCGTAAGGCGATCTTACTTTTTTGGCAATCCGCAGGGAAACGGGGGGCGGCGCCGCCGCGGCCACGCAGCCGTAGCGCACGTGGTCGCAGTCCTCCGTCGCCGCGTTGAAGAGGTCGAGCGCCTCCGGCATCAGCTGGATCACGCCGCCTTGATCGAGCCGCACCTTGGAGAGGAAATCGCGAATTTCCCCGCGGCCATTGCGATCCACGTAGCGGAGGACCATGTCCGTCGCGCGGCTGATGAGGCGTGAGTCGCCGCCGAGCAGCTGGTCGACGCCGCCGAGCGCCGCGAGCAGGCGCGAGAACACCGCGAGCGACGGCTCCGAGGCGGACAGCGACACCACGGTGAGCAAGCTGAGCGCGTAGAGCACCCGCGTGCCGCTCACGGTCGCGAAATAGCCGGCGAGCGGCGTACCGTAGTGCGGCGTATTGAGCGTGACCAGCGTCTCCACGCGCCGCGTCCAGTCGAGCTGACCCACCTTCACCGGCAGGTTCGTGGTGGGCGAGAGCGCGAGGCGAGCGTCCAACCCGCCGGTGGAGTGACCGATCAGGTGGATGGGCAGGCCGTCCGTCGCGTGGGCGCTCACCTGAGACGCGAGCATTGCCGCGCGGTAACGGATGGACGAGGTGGGCGGCGTCGGCACCACCTCGATGGCGACCTCTTTCCCCCGGAGCCGCCAGCTCTTCTGCAGCGCGTGACGCAGGTGCACGAAGTAATCGAACCCGGCGAGCGTGCCGAACCCGAACATGCCCGGGATGAGGTAGATGCGAGCAGCGGGCTCAGGCACGGTGGGCGACGTCGACATCACGCGCCCCATAGCACGCCTGGGTGGAGGGTTGAGAGCTCGGGTTTGGGGGTTGGTAGCAGCGCGCGACGCCGCTCGTCCACGCAGTCACTCGCCGTCGATGCGCGCGACCAACAGCGAGCCAACCTCGAGCGCGCTGCGCGACCCAGGTGCCTCCTCAGGAGACGCCTTCACCTCCCGCAGCTCCACGCGGTAACTCCCGGCGGGCAACTCGAGGCGCAGGCGACGCGCGTCGCTGCCGAGGCAGCGCTGGGGCTCAGCCTCCGAGGAGAGCACCACGTCGCGCGCCACCCGACGATCGAAGCCGAGCAGCTCCACCCGCGCGCGCTCCGTGAGGCGCAGGCGGTAACTCACGCCGCGCGCCGCGCCACCACAAGGCCCCGCCGGCAGCTCCGCCGCCCGCGCGCTGAAGTCGATGAGCGGCCAGCCGGGTGGCTCGTAAGGCGTGCTGTTCGTTCCATCGCCTGACCACTCGGCCTGGCGGCGCGCCTCGCCCAACTTACCGGCGCGCGCCGCGAGCAGGCGCGCGAGCACCTCCAGGGTGAGGTGATTGCGGCGGTTGTACCCCGCCTCCAACCCCTGAGGGCTGAAGTCACACGGCGCGCGACCGGCGGGCCCGCTGTAGGTGGTGGGGTGGATGCCGTCACCGGTGAGCCCGCGCCGCGGCAAGGCGGAGAGCGCCAAGTGGAGATCGACCAGGGGCGCCTCGAAGGCCTGCGCCAGGCCGCGGATCACGGCGTTGTAGCGCGGCACCTCCGCCGCCGAGCGCGCGCGATCGGCGCGGCTAGGGATGGTGTAGAGCACCGGGAGCGCGCCCGCGCGGTGCACCTGCTCCACCACGTCGAACAGCTTGTCCGCGAAGTGGTGAATCGCGCCCACCTCGATGTCATTGGTGCCGAACTGAATCAAGGCGTAGCGCGCTCGCAGCGCCTGCTGCTCCTGACGTAAGCCACCGAACAGCGCGCTGTGCGCGCTCCAACCGACCACCGCCGCCGCGCTGGTGCGCCCGAAGGAGCCTCCGTACGGGCCCCCGGCGCCGAAGTGGAGCGCCGCTTGGTGCAGCGCGGGGTCGAGCGCAGAGTGCAGCAAGGGAGCCTGCTTCGATGGGTGTACCGATGGCTGCGAGGTGGGTCGTGCCGCCTCCAGCGCCTTCAGCGTCTGCGGGCGCCCGATGCAGAACAGGCTGTCGCCGCTGGCGGTGATGGAGTCGCCCACCTTCATGAAGCGATCTTCACGGAGCCCTGGGTGCGCGGCGACGTGCGCCTCCCAGACGGCCACCTGACGAGCGTCGATCGGCGAGTGGATGGCGCCGAATGGATAGCGAGGCGCGTGCGCTCGCTGAGTCAGGTCGACGTCCTGGTTGGGTGCGTCGCTCGCGGCGTCCGGAGCGCTGGGCTGTGCGCCGATCGCGCTGGACGGCGCTGCGACGGGCGACGCGCTGGGCGACGTGCTGCGCGCGGTGCGCGGCGACTCCTGCACCTCCCCACGGCAGGCGACGGCGCACAAGGCGAGCAGCAGCCACCGCATACACGGGGCTTGCCTCGCTAACCCCGCCGCCGCAAGCCTGCACGGCGCCCAAAGCCACGTAGGGCAGCCCCCCGTGGCTGCCCTTCACACATCGCATGACGAGCACCAGGTAGGGGCAGCCCCCCGTGGCTGCCCTTCACCCTGAAGACAAACGGCCGAGAGTCCGTGTAGGCTCGCGCGGATGAGCCGGCCGGAGGTGAGCATCCGCGATCTGACGAGGGCGGACGTCCCGCGCGCCGCCGAAGTGCTGGCCCGCGCCTTCACCACCAACCCTGGCATCGTCGCGATCTTCAGCGACGTCAGTGATACTGACCGCATCCCGGTGCTCGAGCGCCTCTATCGGCGCCTGATCGAGGCCTGCATCCTGGGCGCGGTGGCGCGCGGCGCCTTCGTCCAGGATGAGCTGGTCGGGGCGCAGCTCGCTTATGAGCCGGGCCAGTTCCCGCTCAGCGGGAGCGCCAATTGGCTGATGCTGAAGGGCCTCTGGGAGGCGGGCCCGCGCTACGTGCACCGCCTGGTGATCGCCGACGCGCTGCTCCGAGGTCGCCACATCAGCACGCCCCACTGCTACTTGTTCATGCTCGGGGTCGACCCCGCTCAGCAGGGCCGGGGGTTTGGCGGTGCGCTGCTGCGCGACTTCAACGAGCGCGCCCGGAGGCTCGGGGTCGACGCTTACCTCGAGACGGATCGCACCTCGGCCTACGCGCTGTACCGCCACGACGGTTACCGCACGCTGCGTGAAGAGGTGTTCGGCCTCCAAGGTTACGTGCGCACCTGGTTCATGCTGAAGCCGCTCGCCGCCTTGCAAGCACACGGCGCAGCGACGGGCGCTGCCTGACGTCGGGCGCTCAGAGCTGCACAGCGACGCGTGTGCGTGTGGCTTCGACATGGTGCGGTGCCGTCCAACCCCCTAAATCCTCAGAAGAGGCCAACGCTCGCCGCGAGCGCGCGAGGAGCGCACCCCCAAAACCCTCGAAACACCGGGCGCTTGCTGCGCGACGCTCTGGAGGATCTGCGGTATGAGCGCGGCCATGACCCTCAGAACCTTCGCCTGGGCCTCGTGCGCTTGGCTCCTCGTGAGCTGCGGCGGCGCGAGCAGCACCACCCCCGAAGCGCCGAGCCCGCCCGCCACGGAGGCCCCCGACATGAACAGTGCACCTGCCCATTTTGGCCCGCCGCTCGCCCGCGTGGAGCGCACGGCCGACACCATCCATGGGCAACAGGTGCCGGACCCGTACCGCTGGCTCGAGGCGGAGAAGGAGCCTGAAGTCAAGGCTTGGATGAAGGAGTACGACCGCTTCACCCGCGGCTACCTGAACGAGCTCCCGGGCCGCGCGGCGCTCACCGCGCGGGTGAATGAGCTCTCTTACATCGACTTCGTGGGCGCGCCGCGGCGCCGTGGGAACTACGTATTTTTCACGCGGCGCCACAAGGACAAAGAAAAAGCCATCTACTACGTGCGCCAGGGCAAGACGGGAGAGCCGAAGGTGCTGCTCGACCCGAACACCATGAGCAAAGATGGCAGCATCGCCGTGAAGGGCATTTTCCCTTCCTATGACGGGAAGACCGTCGTCTACAAGCTGAGCAAGAACAACGCGGACGAGGCGACGCTCCACATCATGGATGTTTCCACGTTGGAGACGCGGGAGGCCGAGGAGATCATCGGCGCGAAGTACGCTTACCCTTCGTGGTCCGCCGACCATCAGGGGTTTTACTACGTCAGGCTCCCTACCGACCCGAGCATCCCTGTCTCTGAGCTGCCGGGCTACGCCGAGCTCCGCTATCACAAACTGGGCACGAGCCCTGACACGGACGCGCTCATCTACGAGAAGAGCGGCGACCCGAAGCGCTTCCTCCACGGTGAGGTGTCCCGCGACGGGCGCTGGCTCCTCGCTTACCACAACCACGGCTGGAACCGGACGGACGTCTACTTCCGTGACCTCAAGGCAGCCCACCTGCCTAGCGGCAAGGAGGGCTTCACCCCGCTGGTGGTGGGGGAGGACGCCAAGTTCAGCGTGCTGCCGTGGCAGGGCAAGTTCTATATCCACACGGAATATGGCGCGCCGCGCGGCCGCGTGCTGGTGGCGGACCCGAAGCAGCCCAAGCTCGCCGCGTTCAAGGAGCTGATCGGCGAGCAGGAGGACGCCGTGCTGGAGGACGTGGGCATCGTCGGCGGCCGCCTCACGCTGGGCTACCTGCGCCGCGCCAGCACGGAGCTCCGCCTGCACGAGCTGAGCGGCAAGCTGGTGCGCTCCATCGCGCTGCCCAGCATTGGCAGCGCCACGAACCTGATGGGCAACCCGGAGGACGACGACGCCTATTACACCTTCTCCTCCTTCACGACGCCGTTCACCACCTATGAGGTGAGCGTGAAGAGCGGTGAGAGCAAGCCCTACTTCACGCTCAGCGTGCCGGTAGACGCCTCCCCCTACGAGGTGAAGCAGGTGCACTACCCCTCGAAGGACGGCACCCAGATCAGCATGTTCATCGTGCACAAGCGCGGCATCACGCTGGACGGCAGCACGCCATTTTTGCTGCATGGATATGGCGGCTTCAACATCAACAAGACGCCCGAGTTCGACGCCGCGAACTTCGCCTGGCTCGAGCGCGGCGCCGGCTACGCGGTGCCGAACCTGCGCGGCGGCGGGGAGTACGGGGAGGACTGGCACCGCGACGGCATGCTGCTGAAGAAGCAGAACGTGTTCGACGACTTCATCGCCGCGGCAGAGTACCTGACGAAAGCGGGCTACACCCGGCCGGAGCGGCTCGCCATCAGCGGCGGCTCGAACGGGGGGCTGCTCGTGGGCGCGGTGATGACGCAGCGGCCGGAGCTGTTCAAGGCGGTGGTGTGCGCGGTGCCACTGCTCGACATGGTGCGTTACCACCTGTTCGGCTCCGGGAAGACTTGGATCGCGGAGTATGGCTCGGCGGACGACCCTGAGCAGTTCCGCGCGCTCCACGCCTACTCGCCCTACCATCACGTGAAGCGAGGCGTGAGCTACCCGGCGCTCCTGATGCTGAGCGCGGACAGCGACGACCGGGTGGACCCAATGCACGCGCGGAAATTCACCGCCGCCATCCAGGCGGCCCAAGGCTCACCCACCACGCCCGTGCTGTTCCGCATGGAAGCCAACGCCGGCCACGGCGGCGGCGACCTGGTGGAGAAGACGGTGGAACGCAAGGTAGACACCTTCGCCTTCCTGTTCAGCCAGCTTGGGGTGCGCCTCGATTGACATCGAGGTGGGTTGGCCTCAGGTGGGCACAGGGGGCGGCCCCGTGGCCGCCCTCACGCGGGTGAGCGGCGTGATCGGCGTGAGGCGATTGTTGGCAGGGGATCTGTCAATCGTCGCCTGACGGGCGCGACGGGGACACGAAGGCAGTTCGATAGGGCACCCGGGAGGTGCCGAGGGAGTGAGTGATGCGAGCGATCTGGATTCGGAAGCACGGCGGGCCGGAGGTGCTGGAGGTGCGGGAGACGCCCACGTCGGAGCCCAAGGCGGGGGAGGTGGTGGTCCGCGTCAAGGCGGCGGGCCTGAACTTCGCTGAAATTTCCGCGCGGCAAGGTCTCTACCCCGACGCGCCGAAGCCACCTTGCGTGGTGGGCTACGAGGGCTCAGGCGTGGTGGAGCGGCTCGGCCCCGGCGTGAGCGAGCTGAGGGAGGGCGACCGCGTGGTCTACCTCACGCGCTTCGGCGGCCACGCGAGCGAGGTGGTGCTGCCAGCGCGGCAAGCGCTGAAGATGCCCGAGAACATGAGCTTCGAGCACGCCGCGGCGCTGCCGGTGAACTACCTCACGGCGTATCACATGCTCACGCGCGTCCACCGCACGCGCCCGGGTGAGCACGTCCTGATCCACATGGCGGCGGGCGGGGTCGGCACCGCCGCGCTCCAGCTCTGCCGCCACATTGGGGGCATCACCACCTATGGCACCGCCTCCGCCGGCAAGCATGACTACGTGCGCTCACACGGCTGCACTCACCCCATCGACTACCGCAGCCAGGACTACGTCGCAGAAATAAGACGCCTGACTGACGGTCGCGGGGTGGACTTGGTGTTGGACGCGCTGGGCGGCGCCGACTGGAAGAAGGGCTACAGCCTGCTCAAGCCCGCCGGCATGCTGATCGGCTTTGGGCTGGCGAACACGAACACGGGCGGCAAGCGCAAGCTGCTCCACGTGGCGAAGGAGCTCCTCAGCGTGCCGCGCTACAGCATGTTCACGCTGCTGAACGACAACAAAGCGGTGGCAGGGGTGAACGTGGGGCACATGTGGGAGGAGCTCGATCTCCTCACGGAGGAGATGGGGGAGCTGCTCGCGCTGTACTCGGATGGCGTCATCGAGCCCCACATCCACCAGACCTTCCCCTTCTCCCAGGCGGCCGAAGCCTGGGCGCAGCTCGAGCTCGGTAAGAACCAGGGCAAGGTGCTGCTCATCCCAGACTGATACGAATCGCCGCAAAAACCTCGACCGCGGGCGCGCGCTATGTCACTCACGCGCGTGACTTTTTCAGAACTGGGCCTGTTGCCGAAGCTGCTCACCGCGGTGGAGGAGGCCGGCTACTTCACGCCCACCCCGATTCAAACCGCGGCCATCCCCGCCGTGCTCGCCGGACGCGACGTGCTCGGCTGCGCGCAGACCGGCACCGGAAAGACAGCTGCCTTCACCTTACCGTTGCTCCAGCACGTGTACTCGCGCTCTGGCGACGAGCCGGCGCTGAAGGCGCTGGTGCTCACCCCCACGCGGGAGCTCGCCGCGCAGATTGGTGAGAGCTTCGGCACTTACGGCAAGCACCTCGACCTGTATCACACCGTGATCTTCGGGGGGGTCGGGCAAGCGCCTCAAGAGCGCGAGCTGCGCCGCGGGGTGGACTCGCTGATCGCCACACCAGGCAGGTTGATTGACCTGATGGATCAAGGCCTGGTGCGCCTCGACCAGATCGAGATCTTCGTGCTCGACGAGGCCGACCGCATGCTCGACATGGGCTTCCTCCCGGCGGTGAAGCGCATCGTGAAGGCGCTCCCGAAGGAGCGTCAGACGCTGTTCTTCTCCGCCACCATGCCCCCGGAGATCCGCAGCCTCGCCGAGAGCCTGCTGCGGCCGGATCCGGTGAGCGTCGCCGTGGCGCCCATCTCCTCCACGGCGGAGCGCGTCTCCCAGCAGGTGTTCTTCGTGGATAAAGAGAAGAAGCGCCACCTGCTCACCCACGTGCTGCGTCAGCCAGGCGTCGAGCGCACCCTGGTGTTCAGCCGCACCAAGCACGGCGCCAACCGCATCGCCGAGCACCTGGAGAAGGCGGGCGTGAAGGCGGCGGCGATCCACGGCAACAAGTCGCAAGGCGCGCGCACCCGCGCCCTGGATGGTTTCCGCACGGCAACTATCCCGGTGCTGGTGGCGACGGACATCGCCGCGCGCGGCATCGACGTGACGGGCGTCACCCACGTGGTCAACTACGACCTGCCGAACATCCCGGAGACCTACGTGCACCGCATCGGGCGCACCGGGCGCGCCGATGCGTCGGGCGTCGCGTGGTCGTTCTGCGAGACGGAGGAGCGCCCGTTCTTGGTCGACATCGAGCGGTTGATCCAGCAGCACATCCCGCGCGTGGAGGAGCACCCCTTCCCCCCGGGGCTGCCGCTGCCGCCGCTCACGGAGCTTCGCGGTCGCGGTGGGCCCCGCCCCAGCCAGTCCAGCGGCCGTCCTCCGCGGAGCCGAGGGACGTCAACGGGTGGCAGAGCCGCGAGCGACCGAGGCGACCGGAACGACCGGCCTCAAGCCGATCGGCCGCGAGCCAGCAACGCCAAGGCTCACGGACGTCGGCGCCCAATCGGCCGCGAGGGCGGAAGCGGGCGGCGCGTCGCGAGCCGCCCCAACTGAGGGCCTGACTCTCCGAGACCCGTCGCCGCCGCGGCGCAGCCGGTCAGCAACCCGCGGAGGAATAGATGCGGGTAATCGCGCGCTGAGCTGGGGTTTTGTTGGTTTTGGTTGTACGCTCGCGTTTGTGCCGACAGCCGCCGACGAGCAGACCCGCGTCTTGGTGGTGGACGACGAGCGGTTCATCCGCGAGGTCTTGGCGGACTTCCTTGGGATGGAGGGCTACCTGGTGCGCACGGCGGAGGACGGCGCCGCCGCCTCGCGGGAGCTCGACCGCGCCCGGTACCACGTCATCATCACCGACCTGAAGATGCCCAACATGGGCGGGCTCGATCTCCTACGGGAAATCAAGAGCAAGAGCCCTGACGCGGTCACCCTGGTGATGACCGGCTTCGGCACGGTGGAGACCGCCATCGACGCCATGAAGTGCGGCGCGTTCGATTACGTGCTGAAGCCCTTCAAGGTGGAGCAAGTGCTCGCGTTGGTGCGCCAGGGCTTGCAAGCGCGGCGCGAAGGCGCACGGCAGAACGCGGAGCGCGTGAAGAGCGACGCCAAGGCCGAGCTGGGCGCGCGCTTCGAGCGCATGATGGACACGCTGTGGCTCGCCTATCACCCCATCGTGCACATCGGCGGCGGGGTGTACGGCTTCGAGGCGCTGATGCGCTCGGAGGAGCCCTCGTTCCCCGACCCGAGCTCGGTGCTGAGCGCCGCTGAGGAGCTTGGCTTACTACATCGCTTGGGGCGGCAGATCCGCGCGCGCGCCGTGGAGGGTTTCGTCCACGCGCCGGCCGACGCCATCCTGTTCGTCAACCTGCACCCGGCTGACCTCACCGACCCTGAGCTCTACTCGCAGAGCGCGCCGCTCGCCGCCATGGCGGAGCGCGTGGTGCTCGAGGTCACTGAGCGCGCCTCACTCGATAAAATGAGCGACGTGCGTGAGCGCGTCGCCAAGCTACGCGCGCTGGGTTACCGCGTGGCAATCGATGACCTGGGCGCGGGCTACGCCGGGCTCGCCTCCTTCACCAAGCTCGAGCCCGAGATCGTGAAGCTGGATATGTCGCTGGTGCGTGACGTGCACCTGAACGTCACCCAGGAGAAGATCATCGTCGCGATGATGAGCCTCGCCCGCGAGCTGAAGGCCCGGGTGGTGGCGGAGGGCGTGGAGACGGAGGAGGAGCGCGCCAAGCTCGCATCCCTCGGCTGCGACTTGCTCCAGGGCTTCTTGTTCGCGCGCCCCGAGCGCATCGTGCGACCTTAGCACGCTCGAGCGCTGCTGCTAGCGACGTCAGCCAGCGTCGCGGGGCGCTTCTTCGCCGACAACCCGATGCGCTAGCCCGGGAATATCGTCAGCTAAAGTGGCTATTGACGCCACCTCAGCGAGTTGCTCCCCCATAGCAAGCGCTCATGGAGCGGACGCGCAGGTCACGGAGCACTGCCCCAGCGCGTGGGCCGCGGCGCCGTCAGCCTGCTCTACCCAGGGGCGCACGCAGCGCGCGGTGCCCCCGCTGGTGCACTGGGAGAGGAGCGAAGCGCAGTCCTCGTCGAGCTCGCACCCCTCCTCCGCGCTCGGCGGCTGCTTTCGCGCGGCATCGACCTCCCCGCTGCTACCATCGCTTGGAGCCTCAGCGCTTCGCGGCTCCTCTTGCGCGCCTGACGCTTCAGGCGCCGCGCTCTGGGGCGGCCCCACCTGTGACCCCGCGCAGCCAAGGACGCTCAACCCCAGCCACGCGAGCCAGGCACTGGCGCCCACGGCACCGCGCAGGGTGGCGCCCGCTTCGAAGCGCCGCTCGAGCCGCGATGAGCGTTCCATGCTACTTCGTCAGCCCACAATACTCAGGGTAGTCGCTGGGCACGCCACCCGCGTAAGGCGGCGGATTCACGCCGTAGGGGTGCGCCAGCAGGAAGTCGAGCGCGCGGTCCCGCACGCCGCTCGGCTGGATGTGCCCGCCGGTGTGGTGGCACATCATCGAGAAGAAGCCATACCCCGTCAGGCGATCGAAGTATTGCTCGGCGAGGGTGCGGAAGATGGTGTCCTCCGTATCGCCCCAGGTGATGATCGTCGGGATCTCGTTCTCCGTCTCCTGACGTGCACCGGGGCCTCCGTTGGTGCCCGGCGAGTACATGATGGCCGACGCCAGGTAACCCGAGCGCTGATGGATCATGCGGTAAGTCTGCATGCCTCCTGCGCTGTATCCAATCGAGTGGATGTGCCGCTTGTCGATACCCACGTTCGCGATGGCGCACGCGACCACCTGATCCGCCGTGAGGAGCTCCCAAGCCGTCCAGTAGTTGCTCGGCGCCTCTGGATCGACGTAGGGCGCAACGAACATGCCGCCCATCTCCAAGAGCCTGTTCAACGCGCCGCGCGTGATGCCGCTGAGCCCCGGTGAGCCGTGCCAACCGTGCCAATAGAACACCAGCGGACCATCGAGGGTCTTGGCGGCCTCACTCATCCACAGGCGCACGGGGCGATCCCCGCGCGACGTTTGGAATACGACATCCGTGCCCTCACCCACCACGAATTCAGGGCAAGTACCGTAGATCTCCGGGAGCCACTCCCGAGGTGGCTCACCGGGCCCGGTCCCCGCCGTACCACCTCCTGACGTGCCACCACTCGAGCTGCCGCCACTCGAGCTGCCACCACTCGAGCTGCCGCCACTCGACGTACCACCGCTCGTGGTGCCGCCACTCGAGGTACCACCACTCGTGGTACCGCCACTCGAGGTACCACCACTCGAGCTGCCGCCGCTCGTGGTACCACCACTCGAGCTGCCACCGTTCCCTGAATCCGTCAGGCCACCGTCATCCCCAGCGTCCTGCGTGCCGACGTTGCCCGAGCCGCCCCCGCCGCAGCCAGCGAGGTACATCACCAGGGCGAGTAGTGGAATCTTACTCCAGTCCATCTGTGGTTTTCCTTGGGTGCGCAGCGCGCCCCGACTGTAGCACACGCAGGCCCAAGAACGCCTGAGATCGCAACGCGCGAACAACTCGTTCACGGCGAGGTCATCGTGGTTGACGTTGGCGACGGTCGGCGCTGGGCGAGGGCGCTTCGCGCAGGCGTTGATGGCGACGGCCAGCCAGCGGCAGTCGTGGTAACATCACGCCTCATGAAAGGCATTTCACGGGGCACTCGTGAGGCGTTGGCAACGGTCCAGCTCAACCCCATCTCAGCACAACCGGTCATCGCGACGGGGTCCTGGCGAGGCTATCCAGCCCGCTACGAAGAGATCCAAGTGCACCACCACCGCGGCAGGAGCCTGCTCACCTTACTGGTGATGCAGCGCCAGAGTCACGCGATACTGGCTCTACGAGCAGTGCATCATCAAGGCGCCGGGCCACCCACACTGCCACGCGTCTACACGGCAGATGCCGACTTCGATGCGCGATTTCAGGTGTTCGCGCACGGCCCGGCGGCACAAGCCGTGCTCCGCGACCCACGCTTCCGTCTCGCCGTCACAGGCGGGCGCCGCCGCGGGCGCCCTGGGGAGATCTTGTCACTGGACATGGAGGCCACGCAGACGCGCATCACGATCTCAGGCTGGTCCCCTCCACCCGCCATCTTACGCTCAGCCTTGGAGCTGGCAGCCAACGTCCCGGAGAGCTGACGACAGCTCGACTGCTAGCCCCCCCTATGTCAGAGGCGTTGTCCGGTACCCCCGAAAGCCCTTCGCGACCATTGAGGCTGCGCGCGCGGGGGCCATCGGGCGGCTCCCCTGCATCGGCACACCAGCCCCAACGCCATCACGGCGCCGGCTCGCGGACGACGATGAACACCCCCGTCGTCCCGATGATGCTGCCGCCCGGCTCCTTGGCGGCTGGGCAGCGCAGGAACGTGCTGAGCCTGTGGGAGTTGCCGATCTCGACCTGCTGATCGCGACCGAAGCTGAGCGTCGCCAACTGGACCGCCGCAGGGCCGTGAGGGAACTGGACGACCTCAACGCCCTCCTGAAGCCCCTTCAGGTAGTGGGCCTGAGCCGCCGCGATCGTGGTGCTCTCCACGACGTACGAGGTGAACCGATGGGATACCGCACCCTGGTCACTCGTAGTGCCCGTCACTTCCCCATGGCACAGCGTTCGCGCTCCCGCGGGAGGCGCAGGCGGCTTGACGTAGCCTGCTCCCGCGTCAGCCGACGCACCCACTGATACGTCAGCCGACATGCCCATTGGCGCGTCAACCGATATGCCAACTGATGCGCTGCTGCTCGGCGCGCTCTCGACGGGACCCAGCGCGCTCACGTCGGGCGCAGGTGACGGCGACGGCGCCCGCGAACAAGCGACGGCGCAAACCAACACGATGACTCCCCAGAGGGTGCTCATTGCAACACCATCCCGGGGACCGCGCGCGGCTGTGCTCTGACTTCCTCGAACCGCGACCGAGCGGGCATGGTGCGTCATGTCGACCTCCGTTGCATGCGCAGCGCTTTCCCCCCCTCTGTGAGTCGGTAGCGTTGCAAACGGCTGCGCGGCTTATCGGGGCGGGTCATCTCTACGAGCCTGAGCGCCAACGCAGGCTTCAGATACGCCTCGCGGAAGTGCTCCTCGTGCTTTAGTCCCAGTGCGGTTTGAAGCTCCTGCCGCGAGAACTCGCCGTTCAGCACGTCAAGCAACCGAATGACTTCCCCGGTGACTTCCCCGGTGACTTCCCCGGTTAGGGGGCTGATGACGTCGCGCGGCTGGGGTAGGAACGTCGAGAACGTCTTGTGGATGCGGTCGTTCGTGTGCAGCGGCGCGGCGTGCCCGAGCGCCTGCCACTCGCGCTGCATCATCCGAAGGCCCGTGCCATCCAGCGCGCTCACTTCGGGCGCAGGTGACGGCGACGGCGCCCGCGAGCAAGCGACCGCGCAAGCCAACACGATGACTCCCCAGAGGGTGCTCAGGGCGCCCCTCAAAGCGCTCCCCGCCGAAACTTCTGCATGATGGCCTGCGTCTCCGGCGGGAGCTGATTCACGAGCCGACGTACGGACTCGAGCCAACGTAGCTTCTCGAGCGGAGGGATCGCGGCGAACGCCAGCAGCTCTTCCGTGCTCTTGTAGTGCTGCACCCCACGAACGGGACCATGAGCGAGCCCCTCCGCCTGGCTAGTCGGTAGCACCTCCCGCGCCGATCCATCGGCAGGCCCCACCGGAGCGCCCGCGCTCAGCGATTGACCCACTCTCACTGATCCGCCGACAGAATCCTCCTCACCGGTGGGTGGATCCGCTCGCAAAGGCAGCCGATCGGACGGCGAAGTCTCGCGCTCAGCACGCTCCACCATGCCCTCGAGCAGCGCACCATCATCCTCCTTGCGCATCAATCAGCCTCTCCAACGCGTTGATGTCAAACTCGTCCTGAGCCCTGCCTGTCCCCCGCTTCATCTCGATGAGATCCCGCGGCGAGGCGACGAGCAAGGATAACCCCGCCACCTCCAGCACGCGAGCCCCCGCCACCAGCTCAGCGTACTGAAGCCGCCCAGCGTACAGCACGTCCACCGCATCGAGCGGGCGATCGGGGTGCCAGAACGAGAACGCGAGCATCCCCTTCTCCTCGAACCAAGCACGTCGCGCCGCCGGATCGGCGAGCCCCGCGGGGTCCACCGGTGCCCGCGCCCGATACCCCAGCTCGTCAAGCACCCGAACCAACCGCAACAGGTTATCCGACTCGAGCGCCGGCACGATATCGAGGTCCGAAGTCGTGCGCGGCACCCCCTGAAGAATCACCGCGGTCCCACCCACCACGACGTAATCGACCCGCGCTTCAGCCAATCCGCGGAGAACCTCGTCGTAGAAGAACACGTTCACTCCATGCGCCAAGGAGAGCATCGCTCGGCGGCTCGCAAGCGTACCCTGCCTAGATCCGCCAAGCCAGGGGCCGCCCCGATCTCGCGCGGGCCCAGCAGGATCGGGGGGTTGGTAGCCCCACATGGCGCCCCAGCCCGCCACAGGCCCTCCTCCGCTGGCGCGCCAGGTCGAGCTCCTAACGTGCTCTCAACAGCACCAGGGCGCCCAGCCTTGCCCTCATCGCTACCATGAATCACGATCCCCGCCGAGCGAAGGAAGCGAGGTGAGTCATGGGTAAGGATGTACGTGAGCTCATTGATGAGTGGAAAAAGAACCCCGAGTTCGTGAAGGAATACGAGGCCATCGCGCCAGAGTTCGCTCAGGCCAGGATGCTCATCGCAGCCCGCGCCCAAGCCGGGCTCTCTCAGGCACAGGTCGCTCGAAAGATGAAGACGACACAGCCTGTCATTGCTCGCCTCGAGAGCGGCAAACAGAAACCATCCCTGCAGACACTCGAACGCTACGCACGTGCAACTGGCTGCGTGCTTCGTATCGAATTGGTGCCTAATGAGCCTAGCACCACGACTTCGTAACCTGCTGAACCCCGACATAGCTCGTCAGCTCACGCGAGCGCACCCGGCCTGACCCGCCAAACCGGGGCCTCTAAGGTGGCGACCTACAACCGCAGGATCGGGGGGTTGGCAGCCCCACACGGCACCCCAGCCCGCCACAGGCTAGCGCGGCACCCCTCACCTCAAAGCTCTCCCCGGCGAAACTTCTGCATGATGGCCTGCGTCTCCGGCGGAAGCTGATTCACGAGCCGACGCACGGACTCGAGCCAACGTAGCTTCTTGAGCGGAGGGATCGCGGCGAACGCCAGCAGCTCCTCCGTGCTCTTGTAGTGCTGCACCCCACGAACGGGCCCATGGGCGAGCACCTCAGCCTGGCTAGGAGGTAGCGCGCGCCGCCCCCGGCGGCGCTCCCGATGCAAACCCATATGAACTGCGACATCTGCTCTCCTTGTCTAGAGAGGCGCCGCCTTCGATGGACAAACTCCCACGGCGCCTTGCCGTAGGAGTCATTGGCCTCGCTGAGCTAGCTCCGCGGGGCGGTTTCGGCGAACTCCACCGCCATCACGAACGCCTGCAGGGTAGCACGGTCTGCGGGGGGCTCCAGCTTTGGCTGGGCCTTGCAGGCCAGCCAGGGCAAGCAGAAGCCGCTTCGATTGCGGGAGGGGTGGAGCGGGTCTGGCGGCAACGCGCAACATCTTCCAGCTTCGGGCCCCCAGGACGGCCAGGGCACGCAGAAGCCGCTTCGATCACAGGTGCCCCAAGCTGGTGTGGGCGGGCCACGAAAAGACAGAGCACCTCACAACCCCTTCAGCGCCTCTTCACACCGTTTCACTGCCTCCATCGCCACGCGTTCACGTTTGCCGTACTCGGTGCACACTTCGAAGGAGCGTTTGGCGCGGTCGCGGAGGGGGGCGGCGGAGGCTTGCATCGCACGCTCGAGGCTGGTTAAGGAGTCGGCGTCTAGCTTGGCGCTGGCGGGGGGCTTCAGGGAGGTGAGCTCGGTCGCGAAGGTGAGCCACATCTCGCCGACGCGCGCGGCGGCTTCGGTGACCCAGCGGGGTGGGGGCACGGGCTCTAGCTCGGCGATGGCGCGGTACTCGGCTGTCGCGCTCTCCAGCTGCGCTTGCTTCTCTTGCGCGAAGTCGTGAAACGGGCCTTCCACGTAGCTCTTCATCTCGGCGGCGCTCTTCACGCCTTTCATGGCAGGCGGCTCGAGGCGCTCTGCCTCCTCGCGCTGGGCCTCGGCGCGCACGTATTGGGCAGCGCCGATCGACGCCATCACGGCCTCCCTATCCACCAAGGGGTAGGGCGCCTGCTTCTCCAGCGCTGCGCCCAGCGAAGCTGGATCGAGGCCTTGCCACGTCCTCATCAGCTCTTCTGCCCTTTGCAGCGCCGGTTTCCGCTGCTTGGTGCGCCACAGGCCGAGCGCCCATTGACCTTGGTACACCAGCTCATGGTCTGGTTGCTTGACGTTCTCGGGCAGCGAGGACACCGCGTCTGCCGAGAGCGCCGCATCGTTCAGGTAGCTGACTGCGCCGAGCACCGCAGAGACATCCAGTGGATCCGTACTGGCGACGAGGGGGCTCAGGCGGCGGAGCACGAGCCGCGTGTCACCCAGCGCCACCGCCACCGCCAAGCCGAGCCCCGGAGCACGCGTCGCCTCACCCAGCTCTCGCAGCCGCGCGTCGTCGCTCGGATCTTCCACGCGCCACCGCGGGTCACGCGCCACGAGGCGCGCTTCGATCTCCACGTCCGTCAGCTTCGCTAACTGGGCCGTCCGCACCCACTCGGGGATCACCCGCCCCGCTCCTTCGCAAGCAGCGTCTGCGGGCTCCGGCTGCCGCAGGCCGCAGCTCCGAAACGCGAGCACCGCGTGCCCCGCAGCCGCCCCGGCGAGCGACCGTTCGGCCTCGGTTCCGCTCACGCCCTCGAGGCGCCCCAGAGATTCCGTCAGTTTGGCTAACTGGGTGCTGCACGCCGATGAGCACCTTGGCTGACCTGCTTCGCTTTCACCCAAAGCCAGATCAGCGCGGGGCTCGTCCGGCGCCTCCACGACGCTCGTCGGTGCCTGAGCCTCCGCGCTCCCAGCGCCTGCCCCGCAGCCACCCAAGGCAGAGCCACTCAGCGCGACCACGAGCGCCGCCCCGTCCAACCCCCAAACCCGAAAGCCGTGTCCCCGCATGCCCTGGGTTCTCCGCCCGCGCACTCCATGGGTCAAGCCTCCACAGCACCTTCATGAGCCCCCGCGCACTCCATGGGTCAACCCCCCGCCAAGCCTCCGGGCGGCGTTCTGCGCTTCAGAGGCGCACCTCCTTCAATGCGCATTGCGTCACGCGCGTCGCGCCCCCAACGACTTATGGCAACACGCCGCACCTCGCTATAAGGTGCACCGAGCCCCATGTCGCGTCGTAATCCTTACAGGCAAGATCACCACACTCGGGCGGCGCGGGCCGCCGGGTACCCTGCGCGCAGCGTGTACAAGCTGGAGGAGATCCACCGGCGGCTGAAGCTGATCGCGCTCGGGCAACGCGTGCTCGACCTCGGCGCGGCGCCGGGCTCGTGGAGTCGCTTCGCGGCGGAGATCGTGGGGGGAGGTGGCCTGGTGGTGGCGATCGACTTGCAACCGATCGATGCGATCGCGGTGCTGGGGCGCGGCGCGGTGGTGCAGCGCCTCGAGGGCGACGCCCTGGCCCCCAATGAGGAGCTGGTCGCCGAAGCGCCGTTCGACGTGGTGCTGAGCGACATGGCGCCGCGCACGAGCGGCAACAAACTGCGCGATCGCTACTTGAGCTACGAGCTGGCGCTGGGCGCGCTCCAGGTGGCGCGGCAGCTGGGCCGCGAGGGCTCGAACTTCGTCGCGAAGATCTTCATGAGTGAGGACTTCGAGGACGCCAAGCGACAAGTAAGCGAAGCTTACGATCAGGTGAAGGTGATCCGCCCGGAAGCGACGCGCGGCGCGAGCACGGAGGTTTTTTTGGTGGGGGCCCGGTTGAAGCCGGAGGCCATGCTGCCCACTCCCAGTGCACCTGACGAATCGAGCGGCTCGGCGCCCGCTGGCTCATCCGGCGCGTCCGCGCCCCACGTCGGCACCTCGAGAGCGCGCTCAGGTGGTCCTTCAGGGTCGCGCGCTACTAGATCACGTGGCTGACGAGGCGCCCAAGAAGAAGCGCCGCGCGCTGTTCTACGCGCTCCAGGCGGCGCTCGTGGTGTGCCTGATCACGGCGGGGGTGGTGGTGTACCGCGGCTGGCGCTTCCCAGATCGTCAGCTGAGTGTACCCGCAGCGCAGACGCCGGAGGTGGACTGGGACGCCGCCGCCAAACGGCTAGCTGATTCCGTACGGATACAGACCATCTCGCGCTCCGCGCAGGGGACGCGCACCTCGCCGCTCAAGCGAGAGGACGCCGCGGCGTTCCGCGCCTTGCACGCGCTGATGGCGCGGAGTTACCCCAAGGCGCACGCGGCGCTCGAGCGCCAGGTGGTGGCGGAGCACAGCCTCCTCTATGTGTGGGAGGGCGCCGAGCCCGGGCTCCCGCCAGTGCTGCTCGCGGGGCACCTGGACGTGTCGACGGTGCCGCCGGGCACCCAGCGCACTTGGACGGAGCCGCCCTTCGCCGGCACGGTGAAAGATGGCGTGATTTGGGGGCGCGGCGCGCTGGACGACAAAGCCTTCGCGTTCGGCGTGCTCGAAGCAGTGGAGAGCATGGCCCTTGCGGGTCAGAGGCCACGCCGCACGGTGCTCATCGCGCTGAGCCACGATCAGCTGCGCGGCGGCGAGGTGGGGGCGCGTGAGCTGGCGCGCGTGGCGGGGGCGCGCGCGGAGCGGTTCCACGCGGTCGTGGCCGAGGGCATGGCCATCGTGCAGGGCTTCATGCCGGAGATCCCGGCGCCGATCGCCCTCGTGGGGGTGGGTGAGAAGGGGCTCGCGAGCTATCGCCTGCGCGGCGAAGGTGAGGAGGCGCTGCGCCAGGCGAGCGAGGCGCTGAAGGCCGCGCCGCTGCCGGCGGTGTACTCCGGGCCGGCGGTGCACCAGTTCGAGTTCTTGGCCAGCGAGCTGCCGTTCGCGGTGCGGCTCGCGCTGGCGAACCCGTGGCTCTTCTCGGGGATGCTCGAGGGGCGCATCGAGGGCACGCCCGGCGCCGACGCGCTGATCCGCACCCTGGTGACCAGCACCTCATTTCCTCCCGGATATGATGAAGCCACGCTGCCGAAGGGCTCGGTGACCGTCACCTATCGCCTGCGCCCGGGGGACAGCCTCGCGGCGGTGCGGGAGCACGCGGCGGGGGTGCTGAAGGAGACGGGCGTACAGCTCGAGGAGCTGCCCGGCGCCTACCCCGCGCCGCCGAGCTCACCGATCGACAGCGAGGCGTTCCGCACGCTGCACGAGACCATCGAGGCGGTGTTCCCCGAAGCGGTGGTCGCGCCGTCTTTGGCGCTCGGCAGCACGGACGCGCGCCACTACCAAGCGCTGAGCCCGAACGTGTATCGCTTCCGCCCGCTGGTGCTCGGCCCCGCCGACGTCGGTCGCACTCGCGGCGCCGACGAGCGGATCCGCACAGAGGACTACCAACGCGTGGTGGGGTTTTATCACGCGCTGCTGAGCGCGCTGTAGAAGCCTCACCCCTCCAGCACCACCAGGCGCCTCCGCCCCTTGGCGGGCGCTGGCAGCGCGATGTCTTGGCCCTTGGCGTACACGGGGTGTCGGCCGTGCTCGCGGTACCACTCGGCTACCTTCGCGGTTTGGTGCATCTGTTCGATGATTTGCCGCCAGCCCACGCCGGTGTTGTAGGCGCAGAAGCTGATCTCCCCCTGTTGGGTTCCGTACGGGATGATGCACATCTCCGTGCGGCGGAAGTCGTAGTTGAACAGGTCTTGGAACCACATGCCCGCCACGAACAGGAAGCGCCACTCGAAGGCGCCGGCGTCGCCCTCCGTGGTGCCCACGGCGTCCCCCGTGGCCCCCGCTTGGCTGGTGCACTGACGAATGAACTCCGTCAGCCCATAGCCCTCCGGCGCGCGCTCCGGGCGGAAGTGGCGCGCCAAGCTGAGCGCCACGCCGCTCATCGTGTACGCCTTGCCGCGGCCGGCGTCCGCCACCTGCTGCAAATCCGCCAGCACCCGCTCCACGTCGATGAAGTCGCACACCGGCGCCCAAGCCTTGGTGCGCTTGTTCACCACCAGCACGGTGCCAATCCCGCAGTTGGGGTGGCAACCGCACTTCAGCGCGCCGAAATCCGTATCGGGGCCGAGCAGCACGTCCACGATGTCGCTGAACGGGTTCATCGCGCTCAGCGGGAACCAATCGCGGAGCGGCTCCGTCGCGCCCAGCTGCGCGCTCAGGTCGCGCGCCAGGTGGCTCAGGGTGTAGCGCTGCGCCTCGCGGCGCTCATCCGTGATGTCCTCATCACGCCCCGTGAAGCTCACCGGTTGAAACGACACCACCGTGATCTTGTCGGCGTTCTCGATCGCGAAGCGCACCACGGGGCCCACCTGGTGATCATTGATGCCGCGCACCACCGTCACCACGAGCACCACGTCGATGCCCGCCGCGTGCAGGTTGTCTATCGCGCGGCGCTTCACGTCGAATAGGTTGCCCACCTTACGATGCGCGTGCGCCTCGTTGCTCGTGCCATCGAACTGGAGATAAACCAGGCGGAGCCCCGCCGCCTTCGCCTCACGGCACAGCTCGGGGCTCTCCGCGAAGCGCACGCCGTTGCTCGCCGCTTGCACGCAGAAGTAACCCACCTGCCGCGCGTAGGCGATGGCGCGCACGAAGTGCGGGCTCAGCGTGGGCTCCCCGCCGGAGAACTGCACGCTCATCTGCCGCCGCGGCTTCACGCGGAGCGAGGCGTCCAGGATCTCGGTGATGTCCTCCCAGCCGAGCTCGTGGACGTAGCCCACTTGGTTCGCGTCCATGAAGCACGGGTCGCACATCATGTTGCAGCGGTTAGTGAGGTCCACTGTCAACACCGCGCCGCGACCGTACTTGATGCTGCTGGTGCCGTGATCGCGCAGCTTGGTCTTGGGCGCTCGGTAGTCGCGCCCAGGGAACAGCCGCTCGATGCGCTGGAGGAAGGCGGGGATTATGCTCATCACGTCCTCGAAGGCGCCGTGCTTCGGGCACTGCTTCTTCATCAGCACGCGGCCAGCTTCTTCGACGATTTCTGCGCGGATTTCACCATGGTGACCCTGCACCAGCTCCGAGAGCGGCAGGTGGCCGCGCAGGATGTCGCCGCGCACCTCCTTCACGCAGCTGGGGCACAGTGAGTCTGTCTGACGAGGCCAACCGAGCGGCGGCTTGCTGCGCTCCTCTCCGCGCATCAGCGGTCCCGGCGCCCAGCGCGGCGTCACCGGGCGCCCCGGCCAGCGCTCACCGATGGCGCGGTGGAGCGGGAACGCGAGCTTCGACGCCCAGCAGAGCCCCTGCTCGAGGCAGCGGAGCGCGCGCCGTAACGTGGTGCGAGACATCGCCGTAAGGTAGTGCGCCGCCTCGCGAGGCGCGAGCCCAGCGCGAGGCGCCGCTCTCGGTGCGCGCCGCGCACAGCGAGCAGCGTCCCTGAATAGCATGGCCCAAGCGAGCGCAGCCCACGACGGAGCGCGAGCTGCTACCCCAACCGAGGGTGCTATACCAGCGGGCGATGACGCGCGCGGGGAGCCCACCCTTGCTGCTGGTGGCGAGCGACGTCCACCTGGGGCCGCACACGCCGAAGCGCGTGGACGAGGCGCTCGCCCGCTTGGTCGCGCGCCACCCGGGTCACGAGCTGGTGCTGAACGGCGACATCTTCGATCTCTCGCTGGCGCCCCGCGGCGAGCCCGTCGCGGGTCTGATTCATGATCTGATCACGCGCACTGACGAGCTTCCTCAGGCGCTCCGCGCGCACCTGTCAGCGGGCAATCAGGTCAGCCTGGTGGTCGGCAATCACGACGCCGAGCTGCTGAGCCCCGCGAGCCGCGAGGCGCTGCTCAGCGCGCTCTCGCTCACGAGGGACGCGCCTCTCGAGGTGCACCCGTGGTTCATCCAGCGCGGCGCCGTGCACATCGAGCATGGTCACCTGTACGATCCAGATAACGCGCCCACGCACCCGCTCGTCAGCTGGCAGCCCGGCACCGAACCGCTCGGCATCGCGCTCACGCGGCGCTTCCTGGTGCCGAGCGGCGCGACGTACTTCGCCCACGCGCATCAGACCACCCCGCTCAAGGGCCTGCTCGACGCACTCCGTCAGTACCGCGGGAGGGCGCCGCGCGTCATCTATCAGTATTTCCACGCGGCGATTAACCTGACGCTCGAGGCGCGATCGAGCGCGCCCGGTGCCCGGCAGATGCGCCGCGAGCGTGATCTGGGCGCGGAGCGCCTGCTGGCGTTCGCCGAGCGCGCTGGGCTCGATCACGCGCTCATCGAGGAGCTGCTCCTCCAGGCGCCGGCGCCGACGCACCACGATTTCACCCGCACCTTCATGCGCCTCTACTTCGATCGCGTGCTCTCGGTGGTGCTGGGTGGTCTGGGAGCCGCCCTATTGCTCCCCTTGAGCCGCAGCGCCGCGCTCGGCCTCGCCGGCGTGGCCACGGCGTACCTCGCGCAGTCCGTCCTGCGCCAAGGCAGCCGCTATCACGATGGCCCCCGCGCGCGCCTGCGAGCCGCCGCCGCCGACGTGCAACGCGCCACCAACGCCGAGCTGGTCGTCTTCGGCCACACCCACCACGAAGACGCCGCCCCCGGCTACCTCAACTCCGGCTCCTTCGCCTTCGGCCCGCGCCTCGGCGCGAGCTACCTCCGCCTGCGCGGCGACCAGCGACTCGCCACCTGACTCACGCACCCCCTCTGCACAGTTTCGGTTCGGGGTTTTGGGTTGGACGGCACCGCACCAAGGTATAACGCACGTGATGCGCCTCACCGCCCCGCACGCCCCGCGCTCGCGCACACTGTCAGCAGCTACCCTGACCGTCATCGCGCTCACGGCCCTCAGGCGCACCATCAGCCTCCCGCCCTATCCCAGCGCGTCCGCCAGCGCGCCCGAAGCCCCCCGCGACGAGCGCCGCTCCCCTCCAGGACTGCTCTCAGGACATCAAGGTGACCATCCACGGGGAGAGCGGCGAGTTCATCCGAAACTGGCTCACGGGCTCTGGCGTTGAGGACTATGTCGCGGCTGCGCGCCCGAAGCGAAGGCATGATCGCCGCATGCAGCGGGCTCAGCGGCCTGCGCGACGATGAGCGCTTCGGGCCGTGGGTGTATTAGGTCGCCCGCAGCGCTCTCGTCGATCACCTTCCCACAGGAACGCACCGACAAGTTCTGGGCGGTGGCGCTGACGTGTCAGAAGGAGCGTACGAACCACGGGCCGCGACTCGGCGAGATTGGCGTGCGCTGCAACAGCTAGGTAATGATGGTGGCTATGTCGCTGCCGTCGCTGCCGCGTTTGCCGCCTCGGTCTCGCCCGTCACAGCCTTCTGCGAGTCCGTGGCGCCCTTCCTCTTCGTCTTTCGCTCTCCTTGGCCGATAACGAGGAGCAACTCCCAGGACGAAGGCATGCCGACACGGCGCTCTTCCTCGCGAAGCTGCGCGTCCGTCATGAGGGCGCGGGTGCAGTAGAGCACCGCGAGGAAGTTGGTCCAATCCTTCGACCCAGCGTAGCCCTTCGTATCCGCATAGATCCCTTCGAGACACTTCTTCAGGTCGGTCTCCGTGTCGCAAAACTTGTACTCGATGGCAACCTGAAGATGCGGGATGCCGATGTCCGGCTTGTACGTCTTCGAGACCTGCGGGATGGGCGGATCTCGCACGGTGTCCGGGAACACATGAAGGAGCAATCCGTAGATCTCTCGACGGACATCCGCCTCACTTCTGGGGTCAAGACTGCGGTCGGCGATGAGCTTGGGCGTGCCGATGAGGATCTGCCGAAGAAGCTGGCGCTCTCGTTCTGCTTTTGGCTCCGTCCCCGGAACACCCCCAAGGCATGCTGCAAAACTCTCGTACGCCATCGAGAGCTCGCTCAGCACTGGCGAGAAGAAGACGTCGACATATGGAACGCTCTTGAGCGCAATCAATTCCTCGGCGTGAGCATCGAAGCGTTTCGTCATGCGGTCGAGCGCATTGGGGAGAGCGGCAAATTCGAGGGCGGTGGCCAGGCGTTCATGGATGCGCGTTAGGACATCGCGGAGTTCCATCTTGGCGAGCTCCTGCTCCTCATCGGGTTGCGCATCATCATCGAACTCCCGTGTCATCCACCAGTGCTCAAAATCAGAGATAAGCTTGTAGGCGCGGGACATGTCATCCTCGACACCCTTCCGAAACGCACTGGCCTCAAACTGCGATCGCATGGCCCCTACATTGACCCTCTATCGAACGTATGTCAACGAGCAGTGCCTCCGCGCCCGGACCCTCCTCGGAGGCGCGGCGCGCGGTCCGTGCACGGTTCTTCCTCGTGGACCACCTCCCCGCAGGCAAGCCAAGCGCCTCGCCTCCGCGTTCTGCGAGGTCCAAATGCACCACACGCTCAAGCGCTTCGTCATTCCGGCTGGCAAGCCCGCTGGCACGCCGCCCAAGCCTAGGCCTGACGTCGTGCTCAATGCCGTGAGTGACGACGGGCCTCCTCGCCGCCGCGCACGAGGCGATCGCCAAACGCGGCCTGCGGGCGGCGGTGTCGTTTTCCCCACCGGCCTCGTGGCCTACGCCGAGGCTGCGACGCCGGACGCGATTTGTGCCACCCATCAGCAGCTCCAAACCCTTCTGAAGGGGTGGTCATCGGCGCGCGTCCCGCAGGTGAGGACACGACGAGCGCCTTTGACGGTAACCACTACACCGACCTCGAGTGGTCCCTGCTGGTTCTTCCATCTATTGGCCCATGGATGGTGGTCGCTCAGGTATAATAGCGCCATCACCCAAGGACCACCGTACGAACCTCAGGCCTTAGGCGCCGACGGGAGGCACGATGCAGATAGCACAGGCACAAGAACAAGCGGCTACGTCTGACCTACTCGAAAGCGTCGCGCTACCGGCAATCGTCGAGTTGGTTGGCTTGCTTGCCGAATCGTGGTCCGGAAGCAAAGCAGCCGAGCGACGCGCGAAGCGACGCGAGGAAGTGCGTGCGCTCGTCGAGGCCTCGACGAGGAAGCTCCCAGACCGTGCGTGGAGCCTCTGGCAAGCCGACGGGCTCCCGAGCGTATCGGAAGCTGCGCAGACGCAAGGGAGCGCAACCACAGTGGCCGCACCATTGCGCGTCGAGGGAGGGTCAATCACGGGGGCGGTGAACCGCATTGAGAAGCCACTGACGGGCCTCCAGCCGTGAGCGACATAGTACGCCAGTGGCGATGCCAGCTCGACATCCCTTCGGTGACGCCGCCGGAAACCGTTAGCGTTGATGCCCAACTCGTCGTGTACGTCACAGGCCGCGCAGATCTGACCTTCAGCTACAGGGGCGACCTTCAGATTGCTGATGGCGCGACCGCCGTGGGGACAACGTCTGGCTTCGATGTGGTCCTTGAGAATTTAGGCATCGAACGCGTGAATCGGACCATCAACGTCCACACCGGTTTTACCACGACAGTCGTTGCTACGTTTATGGCCGGGCAACTAACGAGAACGACCCCGCCCGCAGGTATGCCGTTTAAGGAGGTCGTTCACCTCAAGGCCGCGCGAGTTCGTGGCACGGTGCAGGTGGGATCGGACTTGACGATTACCTCGCGTTCGTTGAACGGCGATCGCCGTGGATATCTGCTCTCGGCGACGGCTGAGTTGAGCGCGAACGTCACGCTACCCGATCTGATTCTGCTGCTGACGCTTGCCCAGCGGTGTCCGATCTTCGCACCACTTCGCGAACGCCACGATGCTACGGGCATCGTTTCTGTGGAGATCGCTCCTAACGAGTCCACCTTTACAGCCACAATGCCCCTGATCCCATACTGCGGGACCGACCTTGCGATCTTTCTGAAGACAGGACTCCCGAAGGTAAGCTCGCTCAACCGAGACTACGAGTTAGCCAGGCTATGTAACTACTACGCGCTCTCCGTGCAGCGCCAATACGCGGAGGAGATGTTCATGCTAGCGAGCGTGGTGATGGAGGCGTTCAAGTTCCACTGGGCCAAGAACGTCGGCAAGCTCACCCCAGACCTGAAAGCTAATGGGCTCGTGCGCGGGTTCGTAAAGGGCACTGCCCAGAATGGGCGTAAGATCCACTTCACGTTCGAGGAACTTCTCAAGCAGGCGACCACCGCCTTGGGTCTGAACCAGACGCACACGTTCATCGAGGACCGTAATGCGCTGTTCCACACCGGCGCCCCCGGCGCAGCACAGACGTTGCCGGGCAGCGGAATTTGGCTGGCGATCGAGCCCGAACTCGTCACCCTCTACAGGCAGATCGACGACATCCTTCTCACGCTTATCGGGTACACCGGCCCGATCCACCGCTGGGACGACATCAATAACTCCGTCCTGTTTCCGCCGAGGTAGGTCGTGCCGAACTAGCGCCGCAGGTGATCGGCGGGACGGGGCGCTATCCCCTGAGCGCCACGAGATCTCACAGGCGGTGAGGAGCGGAAGCTCCCGGCGCTCCAGCGCTCGTGAGGGTCTCTCTGCTGGCAAGAGCACGGCGGCTCGGGCCCGCTCGATCTACCGACCACCGATCGCGACTGGCTCATCAAGCGCATCGACACCGGGTCCGATGGCATCGACCGCGCGACCGCGCGTGTGGGTGGACGGTGTCCTGGCCTTCGAGGGCGGCGCGCCACGGAGATCGCTCCGGCCCACGCGGGCCCGCTCGCGGCCGTCGCGCAGTCCGCCGACACGCTGCGCGTCGTGCTGCACCCGGTGGTCCCGCTCGCGAGCCTTGCCACGGTCCACGTGCGCGTGCTGGCGCAGACCGTTGGCGACGCCGCGGCGCTTGACAAGGTCTACTCGTTCGTCCACGAGGATCGCACCGCACCCTGCGTCATCGGCGCACAGACGCTCACGCAAAGGACGGTGCGCCTGGCCTTTGATAAGCCGGTGCTCCTGTCCAGCGGGGCGACGTTCTTCCTCACGCCCAAGGGGGCGCCCGCCGTCGCCACAGGTTGGAGCGGTGCTCGTCCAGATGTACCGACAGAAGGGAACCGCGAAAGGCCTCAGAACGCGATCTTGGCCTTCACGCCGTTCAACGCCGACACACTCATCCTCGGCGAGCCGCACCAAGGTATAACGCACGTGATGCGCCTCATGTATGGGCGACCAGCCGGTCGCCCCCACCCATCGCCCCCACGCGCCCTCTCTACGGCGCCGCGCGCGCTGTCAGCAATCACCCTGACCGTCATCATGCTCGCGGCCCTCAGCCTCACCGGCTGCGACCAGAGCCCACCGTCAGCCTCTCGCTCTACTCCCAGCGCCTCCGCCAGCGCGCCCGAAACCCCCGCGGCGAGCGCTCCCCTCAGCTTGCCGCCGCTCCCCAGCGCCGCCCCAGAGCCCAGCCCACCTCCCGGCGACGCGATGACGCTCGAAGCCACCTGCGCCCTCACGGCGGCGCTGCCGCCAGAAGCCGAGCGCGCGAGCCGCGGCGCCGCCTGCGCCCAGCTCGCCGTCCTCTACTCCACCGGGGAGGCCGGCGAGGTGAACCACGAGAAGGCCTACCGACTGCGCGACCACGCTTGCCGGCTGGGCAACAGCGGCGCCTGCGTGCTGGCGGGCGCAGCGCTCGCGAGCGGCGACGGCACCGGAAGGGCCGCTGACCAAGCCGCCGCCTACGCCATCTACACCAAGGCCTGCGAGGCCAAGCAAGCGGAGGGCTGCCTCCGTGTCGGCGCCGCGCACCACCGCGGCGAGGGCGCCGAGAAGAGCCCCGCCGCCGCGCTCCGCGCCTTCTTGAAGGCCTGTGAGCTCGGCAACGCCGCCGGGTGTTTCAACGCAGGAACCATGGAAGAGGCCGGCGAAGGCATCGAAGCCGCGAGCGGCGACGCCGCGCCCAGCGAAGCCGGCGCACCCAAGAGCACGAGCGACGCCGCGCGCTACGCCAAGGCCACCCTGCACTACGGCATGGCCTGCTCCGGCGGCTTCCCCAGCGCCTGCTACAACCTGGCGCTCGTGTACGACCGCGGCGTCATCACCCAGGAGCGCCCCGAGTGGGCCGCCGAGCTCTACCGCCGCGGCTGCGACGCCCACCACCCAGGCGCCTGCGGCGGCCTCGGCGGGCTGCTCTACACCGGCCGTGGCATCGCCCAAGACACCACCCGCGGCCACGAGCTGATGCAAGACTCCTGCGCCAAGGGCTCCGACTGGGGCTGCCGCCTGATCCGCAAGCACGTAGGCAACAAGTAGCCCAGAACCCTGACGATGCCTGCTGGTGGCGGGTTTCAAACCCGCCCAGTCAGCGCGCCACCCAGTGACTGCGTGACCGCCCGACGCCGCGCGGCGGTACCAACCCCCCCCCAAAAAACCCGCGCTGGCAGCCCCGCTAGATCACGAAGGGCTGCCAGCTCACGCGGTTGACTACTCAGCCCTCGGAGCAGTCATCACAGGCTCCAGTGGTGTTCACGCATTGGAACGCTGGGCCGATGCCCTGGGCACCATTGGGATGCGCTTCGAAGCAGCTATTGAAGCAGGCGTCTGACTCGCACGCGAGCATGCAATTCATCAGCGCGTTGCAATCTGGATCGGCTCTGCAGGCGGAGCCTTGGGTGCCGCAGCAGCTGCCAGCCTGGAGCGCATTGGCCACGCAAGTGGTGCAGGGCACGCCCTGACCTCCATCACAAGTCCCGCCACCCGAGCCACCCGAGCCACCAGACGCCCCCGAACCACCGGAGCCACCGGACGCCCCCGAGCCACCCGAGCCGCCCTGCCCAGGCGCCGGATCGCAGCGCTTGAAGGCGGCGATGCGCTCAGCGCAGGTGGAGTCCTCTACCTCCAGCGTGCCGATGGAGATGGTCAGTGAGTCGAACCCACCGCCGTCTCCCACGGCGGTGGCGACCCCAGGCGCCGTGCACGCGAACGCGAGGCCTGTCAGGCACTGCAACATTGGATCCGCGCGATGCGCGCATGAATCGCGCACGGCAGGGCACTCCTGATTGCACCCATTCAACACCTCACCGCAGTTCTCGCCTTGCGAGAACTTGGCGCAGAACGCACCACAAGCGTCTCCCGAGCCACCACCACCACCGCTGCTGCACGCGCCGAGCGCGACGAAAGAGAAGACAGTCAACCCTACCCCAAGCCAGTGTTTCAGCATGCGCCGAGCATAACCCGAAGCAGCAGGTGGGTCGGGCGCTCCGCGCACAGGTGTGATGCGTCGTTTACAGGCTCTCGAGCGGAGGTGAATCGACGAGCGCGGGCCGAGCGTGCTGCGCCACGGCAGCAGCGGCTCGATACCGCTACTTTCTAGCGTTTTTCTGGGGATCCTTGGCCCCGCTAGGGGACGAAGGCGCTCGCGATGGCGCGCGCAGGGACGCGCTCCGCCCAGCGCATCCACCCGCCAGCGTGAGTCAGCGTCACTGGCACGATGGCTGCTACGGACCCCGTGATGCGCCGGAACACAGCTCCCTCGCGCTACCTGAACACTTGGCTGGTGCTGACCGCTTGGTGTGTTAGCCTGACGGTGGGTTGCGCCAGCGGTCCGCCGCTCATCGCCGAGCCGCGCCCACCCACCTGTGAAGACGAGTGCATCCTGGATGGCCCCGGCGACTTGGCCGAGTGCCTCCGCAGCTGCGGCGGAGGCGACTTCACGGCGAGCCTCGGCTGCCAGGAGGACGATCACCGCGACGTCTGCTACCCACCCTCGCCGGACGCACCCGAGTCGGGGGGCGGCTTCATCTCGGGGCTGTTCGACGTGCTGGGCGCGGTGGTGGACGCCGCCACCAAGAGCGACAGCGACGACGGGGACTACCAGGAGGAGGAGACGACGGGTGAGTCAGGTAAGCTGACCCCACCCCAAGCCCCTCCCGCGGATCGCACACCCGCCAAGCCCACGAAGCAGCGGGAGGCCAAGCCGAGCCGCACACCCGCCAAGCCCAGTCGCTGAGGGCTCACGGGCCGCGCGAAGAGCGAGCGGCGAAATTCGCCGGAGCCCTCGGAGCAGGTGGTCGCGATCGTGGGCCACCGAGGCGACTTGGTGAGGACAGCGCCTCACGGTGGCGAGCGGCGAAGCAGCCTGGCGCGTGAGGGTTTGGGGGTTGGTAGCTCCAGGCGGCCCTGCGCGTCGCCGCAGTCACCGCGCGCGCTGTGTGATCGGCGCGCTTGACGTCCGACGCCACCAGCGCTTGAGCTGCCGTCATGAGTAGGCAAGGGTTGATGGTCTATGGCGCGAGCGGCTACACCGCGAAGCTGATCGCGGAGCTGGCGCACGAGCGGGGGATGAAGCTCGTGCTCGCGGGGCGCAGGCTCTCGAGCTTCGCGGCGGACGCGAGTCGCCTCGGCTTCGAAGCGCGTGAGCTCGCGTTGGATGATCCGGCGGCGCTCCGCCAGGGGCTCGACGGCATCAGCGTGGTGCTGAACTGCGCGGGGCCGTTCATCGACACCTTCGCGCCGATGGTGCGCGCGTGCCTGCAAGTGGGCGCGCATTACCTGGACATCACCGGGGAGCTCGAGGTGTTCGAGGCGGCTTCGCGGCGCGACGCGCAGGCGCTCACGGCGGGTGTGGTGGTGCTGCCTGGCGTGGGGTTCGACGTGGTCCCCTCGGACTGCTTGGCGGCGCACCTCAAGCAGCGCCTGCCCGACGCCACCAAGCTGACCCTCGCCTTCACCTCCACGGGACGTCCTTCGCGCGGCACCGCCACCACCATGGTGAGGAACCTGGGGGACAGCGGGTGGGTGCGCCGCGGGGGGCGCCTGGTGCCGGTGCCGCTAGGAAAACTCACACGGGAAATCGATTTTGGTGAGGGTGGCTGTCATCACACGGTGGCCATCCCGTGGGGCGACGTCTCCACCGCCTTCCACAGCACTCAGATCCCCGACATCGAGGTGTACACCCGCGCGCCGAAGGCCGCGGCGCTGGCGATGCGCGCCGGCTCACGCGCCAAGCGGCTCCTCGGCTCACCTTGGGTGCAATCACAGCTGCTCGCGCGCGTGGCGCGCGGCCCCGCAGGTCCCAGTGACGACCAACGCGCGCGCGGCAAGAGCTGGCTCTACGGCGAGGTCGTGAACGCCGCCGGCGAGCGCCGCGTGAGTCGCCTCACCGCCCCCGAAGGCTACACCCTCACCGCCGACGCCGCCCTGAAGGTCGCCGAGCGCGTGCTGCGCGGCGAGGCCTCACCAGGCTTCCAAACCCCCTCACGCGCCTTCGGCGCCGACTTCGTGCTGGAGCTTGAGGGCGTGCGCCGCGAGGACGAGTAGGACGACAAACGGTTTACCGTGTGGAGCGGCCTACGCGAGCCAGCCTGATTTCGTCTGGTGCGCTGACAACTCAATCACGGCAGGCGCAGCGGGCTAGCTTCGCTTGGTGATGGGCGACGCGCTTGTGTGCGTCCGTGCAGCGCTCGTCGTCCTCCCCCGTGATGCGGCAGATCCCAGCGGCGGCGCGCTTCAAGGACGCGAAGGCGGCGCACGCCGCCTCACAGCGCGCGTCATCCGCGGCCAGCGGGGTGGCCTTCGGGGTGTCACCGTAGAGGCGCGACAGCGTGGCGTCCGAGGTGCGCAGCGCCTCAAGCAGCGTGGGGAGCGACTCGTCCAGCGCGTCACCGCGTGCCTCGGCGGCGCTGCCCGCTTTGCCCGCCTTGCGCGGCGACGCAGCTGGGGTGCCCGGCTCTGGCGCTGAATCAGCGGCCTTCTCTTCAGCCGGGGCGGGAGCCGCGGGGCTCTCCTCCGATTCGTCAGTAGCGCTCATCGCTGAAGGTTCAGCGGCCGTCGCGCTGGATCCCGGCGCCGAGGCATCGCGCTGGCAAGCGCCGAGCAGCGCACACAGAGCCAGGGTCGAGCTGAGCTGCCTCCAAGGGGTGACCATCAGCCGAGCAGTGTGGACCCGCACGCTGCACGGCGTCAAACGCGCTGAGGTGCGCGGCCAGGGTACGTTGGTCACCGCCTTGCATTGGGACGCGCGACGCGTGCAGCGTGTGACGCTCGGCATCGCTGAATTCAAGATTCACGAAGGCGACCGGCATGTGTTCAAGGACAGGGTCAAGTCGCCCACATCACCCAAAGCGCAGAAGGGAGATGGGCATGGTGCCGAGCTAAACCTCGGCTTTGAGCTGTTCCTGAACGATGAGGTTAGGCTCGGCCTGCTCGCGAGCGTCGGCTTCTTCCGGATCGATCTGAATGACACCACGGAGGAGTACCAGAGGTGGGGCGAAAGCAAGCGCCACCTCGTGTCGTCCCTCACCATCCCCTCACTGCGCCTCGTAGGCAGCTACTTCTAATGACTACCCTCTTCGGAAGGGAGCACCATGCAAAGCAAGCCAGCGGTTCTCCACGGGTTTTGGGGTTCGGTAGTGACTGGAGCCCCTCTCAGGTGGAAGCTAGCAACACGATGCACTCGCCCGCCGATCCGAACGCCATGTCCATCGCTCCGTATCTCAGACGTGCCTTCGCCCTCTTCGGGCTGGCGCTGGCCCCGCTCCTCGTCGCGAGCCCCAGCATGGCGCAGGGAGGCACCACCTCCCCGCTGACGGCTGCGTTACACCCTCAGGGTGCACCGCATCACTCGGGTCCACCTTCAGCCGTGCCCCCGGCGTCTCCCGCGACGTCACCCAAAACCGATGCACCTCGACCCGCTCCGAAGCGCGAGCGCCCGGCGCGCCACGACGGCTTCTTCCTTCGCGCAGCGGCGGGCGCAGGCTACTCCTTCGGCGAAGAGGAGGCTGACTACGACACCAGCGCGCAAGGCGCTGGCGCTAGCCTCCACCTCACGATCGGCGGATCCCCCCGCCCTGGCTTGGTCCTGGGCGGCACCCTGACGATGTTCGACGCCCCCAAGACGACGCGCAGATGGGATGAGCCCTACCACCAGGACGGCGTCACCTATGAGTTCGAGCGTGAGGTGGTGGTGCCCACTCGCCTATCGATGCACGGGCCCAGCTTCACTTACTATCCTAACCCACAGGAGGGGCTATCGTTCTCCGTCACCGCTGGCTTCGCGCGCGTCACCTTCGGCCAAGGCGACAACACCCTCTCCCGCGAAGGCATCAGCGCATCCACGAAGACGCACCCCGATTACGGTGAAGGCTTCGGCGCGGAGATCAACGCAGGCTACGAGGCCTTGGTGGGCAAGCGCTTCAGCCTGGGCGGGCTGCTCAGCCTCACCTATTTCCACGTAGAAACAGACCGACCCGATAAGATCGAGCTCACCACCTTCATCCCCTCGCTGCGCCTCGTAGGGACGCTCTATTAGTTCTCTAATCTGACTCTAGTCGGCGAGCAGCCACTGGCACCATCCCTGACGTGCCTCAATAATGCCAAGGGAAGCGTGAGTAGTCTTGGGGGCGCTTCTCCAAGAAGGCGTCGCGGCCTTCTTGGGCTTCTTCCGTGGCGTAGGCGAGGCGCGTGGCTTCCCCTGCGAACAGCTGTTGCCCCACCAGGCCGTCGTCCGCGAGGTTGAAGCCGAATTTCAGCATGCGCATCGCCGTGGGGCTCTTACCGTTGATGGTCTTGGCCCAGTCGAGCGCCACCGCCTCCAGCTCGGCGTGCGGCACCGCGCGATTCGCCATCCCCATCGCCACCGCCTCCTCCGCGCTGTAGTTCTCACCCAAGAAGAAGATCTCGCGCGCCCGCTTCTGACCACACTGCCGCGCGAGCAGCGCCGAGCCATAGCCCGAGTCGAAGCTCGCCACGTCAGGATCCGTCTGCTTGAAGAGCGCGTGCTCACGGCTCGCCAAGGTGAGGTCGCACACCACGTGCAGGCTGTGCCCGCCACCCACGGCCCACCCCGGCACCACCGCGATGACCACCTTCGGCATGAAGCGGATCAGGCGTTGCACCTCGAGGATGTGCAGCCTGCCTAAACCCGCGGGCGGCGCCCCTTCGCCCTCATACTTGTAGCCGTCGCGTCCGCGGATCCGCTGATCGCCCCCAGAGCAAAACGCCCAGCCACCATCCTTGGGTGAGGGACCATTACCAGTGAGCAGCACGCAGCCCACGTCGGGGGACATGCGCGCGTGGTCGAGCACGCGGTAGAGCTCATCCACCGTGTGTGGGCGGAATGCGTTGCGCACCTCCGGGCGATTGAACGCGACCCTCACCGTGCCATGCTCGAGCGAGCGGTGGTAGGTGATGTCCGTCAGGTTGAAGCCCTCTACCTCGCGCCAGCGCGCCGCATCGAAGATCTCAGAGACCATGCCCGCGTGTTAGCTCGAACGGCCGCCGCACCGCGAGCCTAAACCGCGCGGCGGGCTCCTCGCTCGGAGCGCCGCGAGGCGCCATCAGCAGAGCACCATGAGGCGTCATCAGCTGCTTCGCGCGGAGCGTGCTATCAGGCGCATCCACTGCCTTACGAGGCATTCACCCGCTGCGCACCGCGCGACGCCCAACGCGAGCCGCACCCGAGATTTGCAGGGCGGCGGCAAAGCGACTAACCCCCGCGCCGTGCTCAACATCTCGAACTTGGCCAAGGGGTTCGGCGGACGAACCCTGTTCTCGGGCGTCACGCTCCAGCTCGACGCGGGCAACCGCTATGGGCTGGTCGGCGCGAACGGCGCCGGCAAGACCACGCTGCTGCGCATCTTGATGAACGACGAGCCCGCGAGCGACGGCCTCATCACCTTCCCCAAGGACGCGCGCGTCGGCGTGCTGCGTCAAGACCGCTTCGAGGACGATGCCCAGCGCATCCTCGACGTCGCGATGAAGGGCGACCTCGAGGTGTTTCAAGCGCTGACGGAGCAAGACCGCCTGGGCGAGCAGGAAGAGGTGGACCCTGACTACCTGGGGCGCCTCACCGAGATCATCGCCGCGGGCGACGGCTACACGCTGGAGGCGCGCGCCAGTCAGGTGCTGGTGGGCCTCGGCATCCCGGAGCACGCGCTCAAAGAGCCGCTCTCCACCTTGAGCGGCGGCTTCAAGCTGCGCGTGCTCTTGGCGCAGGTGCTGGTCAGTAGACCTGATATTTTGCTGCTCGATGAGCCGACCAACCACCTGGACATCCTCAGCATCCGCTGGCTCGAGGGCTTCCTGCGCAGCTTCAAGGGCTGCGCGGTGGTGATCAGCCACGACATCCGCTTCCTGGACGCCATCTCCACGCACACGCTCGACGTGGACTACGGCACCGTCACCTCCTATAAAGGCAACTACACTGCCTTTTGCCGCCAGAAGGCCGAGGTGCGCGCGCGCAAGGAGGCGGAGATAGCCAAGAACGAGCGCATCATCGCCGAGAAGAAGGCCTTCGTGGAGCGCTTCTCGGCCAAGGCCACCAAGGCGCGCCAGGCGCAGAGCCGCGTCAAGCAGATCGAGAAGATCCAGGTCGAGGAGCTGCCGAAGAGCAGCCGCCGCTACCCCAAGTTCAGCTTCAAGCAGCGGCGCCCGAGCGGGCGCGACGTGCTGGAGGTGAAGGGGCTCTCCAAAGCCTACGGAGAGCTCCAAGTGCTCGACCGAGTCTCGCTCCGCGTGCGGCGCGGCGAGCGCGTGGCGGTGATCGGCGCCAATGGGCTCGGTAAGTCCACCTTACTCAAGATTTTAGTCGACAGACTGACGAGCGACACGGGGGAGGTCGATTGGGGTCACGAGGCGCAGCTCGGCTACTTCGCGCAGGACCACAAAGACCTGCTGAGCGACCCCAAGCAGAGCGCGCTGAACTTCTTGTGGGACACCTGCCCGCAAGAGGGCACGAGCTACGTGCGCGGCATGCTGGGGCGCGTGCTGTTCAGCGGTGAGGATGTGGACAAGACGCTCGAGGCGCTGAGCGGTGGGGAGGCCGCGCGCCTGGTGTTCAGCCGCTTGATGGTGCAGCAGCCCAACGTGCTGGTGCTGGACGAGCCGACGAACCACCTGGATCTCGAGGCGATCGAGGCGCTGGTGCAGGCGCTCCAGCAGTACGACGGCACGCTGATCTTCGTCTCGCACGATCGCTGGTTCGTGGAGGCGCTGGCGACGCGCGTGGTGGAGATCACCAAGAGCGGCCTGGTTGATTTCCACGGTACTTATTCGGAGTTCCTGGAGCGCGCGGGGGACGACCACCTGGACGCCGAGCAGGTCGCGCTGCGCGCCAAGGAGGAGAAGCGCGAGAAGCGCCGCGGGGGCAACTCCACGCCGCCGCCCGCCCCGGGCGCGCCCACCGCGAAGGTACCTGACCCTGACCAGGGGCTCAGCAATGAGGAGCGCCGGCGACGCGCCAATCAGCGCAAGGCGCTCCCCAGGAGGCGCGACGAGCTGCTCACGAAGATCGAGCGCACCGAGGCCAAGAAGGCCGAGCTCGAAGCGCGCTACGCCGAGCCCGGCTTCTTCGAGAACACCTCCCGCGCCGACCAAGACGCCCTCCGCCGCGAGCAAGCCGAAGTCGAGAGCCGCCTCGACCGCATGATGACCGAGTGGGAAGAGGTGGAGGCGGAGCTCGCGCGGTTGAACGCGTAGGGGTTTGGGGGTTGGTAGCGTCGCACGTCGCCGCGCGGCACCACAGTCGCTGCGCCCCACGCGCGCTAGCGTCCGCTGGGCCTCGCTGCTAAGCGCTGCGCCATGGCGGACCCTGATCGGCGCGGCGCGCGCGTCACGCCCGAGCTCTCACCCGGCGCGCCAATGCGCGACTACCAGCGCTACATCGCGGAGCTGGAGGCTTACCACGGCTGGGAGCGCGTGAGCCTGGTGGAGACCTGTTTCCTCATGGGAGAAGAGGTGGGCGAGCTGTTCAAGGCCGTGCGCCGCGTGCGGCGCCTGTACGAGGCCGTTATAGAGACTGACGATGCAGCGCCAGCGCCCGTCGAGCAAGCCGCGCGCGTCGCGGAGGTGGGGGACGAGCTGGTGGATGTGCTGAACTACCTGCTCGCCGTCGCCAATCGGCTAGACATCGACGTGGAGCAGGCCTTCGTAGCGAAGAACACGAAGAACCTCGCGCGCACCTGGAAGAGTGATGAGAGCGCCCAGGGTTGAGATCGAATACTGCACGCAGTGCGGCTGGCTGCTGCGCGCGGCGTGGCTCGCGCAAGAGCTGCTCACCACCTTCCGCAGCGGTGAGCTCGGAGAGGTCGCGCTCATCCCCGGCACCGGCGGGGTGCTCGAGGTGCGGCTGTGCCTGGCACCAGGGGAGGCTGAGCTCCTTTTCTCGCGCGCGCAGGCGGGGCGTTTCCCCGAAGCAAAAGAGCTGAAGCAGCTGGTCCGTGACCGGGTAGACCCCGAGCGCAACCTGGGGCACTCCGAGCGCTGAGCAGCTCATCGCCTGGGCGACCTCACTCCGCGGGCGCGCCCTGAATCGCGGCGTCGAGCGCGGCCTCCTCCTCCGTGGGCCGACGGTAGCGCGACATGAAGCTGTAGAGCGCGGGCACCAGGTAGAGCGAGAGGAAGGTGGCGCCGAGCATGCCACCGGCCACCGCGATGCCCAGCGACTGACGGCTACCGCCGGCGGCGCCCATGGAGAGCGCGATGGGCATCACGCCGAGGATGGTGGCGAAGCTGGTCATCATGATCGGGCGGAACCGCCCCGTGGCGGCCTCCACCACGGCCTCATGCTTGGAGAGGCCGTCCTTCTGCCGGTGATTGGCGAACTCGACGATCAGGATGCCGTTCTTCGTCACCAGACCGATCAGCATGATGATGCCGATTTGGCTGAAGATGTTGAGGGAGGAGCTGGTGAGCGCGAGCGCCAGCACCGCGCCGCCGAGCGACATGGGCACCGTGAGCAGGATGATGAACGGATCCACGAAGCTCTCGAACTGCGCCGCCAACACCAGGTACACGATGAGCAGCGCCAGCCCGAACGCGAACGCCATGCTGGAGGAGCTGTCGCGCAGGTCGCGCGCCTCACCCGCGAGGTCCGTCTGGATGTTCGACGGGAGCACCTCCTTCGCGACCTCATCCAGCGCGCGCACGCCATCACCCAGGGTGTAGCCGGGCATCATGCTGCCGCTGATGGTCGCCGAGACGTAACGATTGTAGCGGTAAATAGCGCCTGGCACGGTGTTCTCTCGCCAGCGCACCAGGTTCTCAAGGGAGACCAGCTCACCCTTGTTGCTGCGTACGTGCACCTTACGGAGGTCGGCCGGCTCCTTGCGGAATGGGCGGTCTAGCTGACCAATGATTTGGTACTGCCGGCCGTCCATCACGAAGTAGCCGAAGCGCTGATCACCGAAGGTGAGCTGCAGGGTGCGCGCCACCTGCTCCGCGGTGATGCCCAGCTCCGCCGCTCGAGCGCGGTCGAGCTCCACCGTGGTCTCCTCGCGGTTGATCTTGAAGTCGGCGTCCACGAAGCGAAGCTCCGGGCGCCGCCCCGCCGCCTCCAAGAACGGCGGAAGGGCGCCGAGCAGCGCCTCCACGGTGGGCGCTTGGAGCACGTAGTTGAGCGGCTGACCCGCGAAGCGAGAGCCGATGGTCGGCGGCTGCGCCGGGAAGATACGCAAGGTGTCGAAGCGGGCGAGCCCCTGGGAGAGCTGGTTGAAGATCTCCTCCTGAGAGCGCTGACGATCTTCCGGCTCGTGCAGGTAGATGTTCTGCATGCCGGTGTTCACCGCGCCGCCGCGCATGGCGGTGATGCTGAAGGTGCGACGCACCTCCGGCACGTTGTCAGCGATCCAGACGGCTACCTCATCCAGCGAGCGCCGGGTGTAGTCGTAGGTGGCGGACTCCGGCGCGCGCACGTTCACGCGGATATTGGAGCGATCTTCCAGCGGCGCGAGCTCTTGCGGCAGGCGGCTGCCCTGCCACACCACGTAGCCGGCGATCAACGCCATCAGCGGGAACACCGCCCAGCGCACCCGCATGAAGCCGAGCAAGGAGGCGCGATAGGTGCGGGTCATCCAGATGAAGAAGGGCTCCGTCACCCGCTGCAGCCACCCCGCGCGCTCCTTGGGCTTCAGCAGGAAGCGGCACATCATCGCCGAGAGGCTGAGCGCCACGAAGGCGCTCACCAGCACCGACCCGGCGACCACCACCCCGAACTCCCGGAACAGGCGCCCGGTGAGCCCCTGCAAGAACACGATGGGGAGGAACACCGCCGCCAAGGCGAGCGTGGTGGCGATGACCGCGAAGTAGATCTCACGCGAGCCCTCGAGCGCCGCTTGGAGCGGCGTACGCCCCGCTTCTATCCGCGCGTACACGTTCTCCAACACCACGATGGCGTCGTCACACACGAGGCCAATCGCCAGCACCAGCCCCACCAAGGTGAGGATGTTGATGGAGAACCCCATCAAATACATGATGAAGAACGCGGAGACGATGCTCACCGGGATCGCCACCACGGGCACGATGGTCGCGCGCCAGTCGCGCAGGAACGCGAAGATGATCAGCACCACCAGCCCGAAGGCGATGAGCAGCGTCTCCTCCACCTCGGAGATGGATTTACGGACGAAGGTGGTGAAATCGTAGCCTATCTCCACCTCGTATTCGGGCGGTAGAGACTCCTTGATGCCCTCGTAGCGCCGGTAAAATTCGTCAGCTATCGCGACCGCGTTGGTGTTCGGCTGCGGCACCACCGCGATGCCCACCATCGGCACGCCGAACTGGGCCATGCCGCTCCGCAGGTTCTCCGCGCTCAGCTCCGCGCGGCCCACGTCGGCCAGCGTGATCAGGCGACCATTTTCCGAGCGGATATTGAGGCGATTGAACTCCTCGGGCGTGGAGAGCTTGGCGATGGTGCGCAGGCCGAGCTCGGTGTCCTCCCCCTCGAGCCGCCCCGCGGGGAGATCCACGTGCTCGCGACTCAGCGCCGCCTGAACGTCCAGCGGGGTCACGCCGTGCGCCGACAGCCGCTCGGCGTCGAGCAGGAGCCGCATCGCGTAGCGCTTGTCCCCGAAGATGCGCACCGAAGCCACGCCGGGGATGGTCTGCACCCGCGGCTTGATGATGCGGTCCGCCATGGCAGCGATGTCCAAGATGGACTTGGTGTCGCTGTTCAGCGTCATGAACACGATGGGGGAGGCGTCCGCATCGGCCTTCTCCACCGTGGGTGGGTCCACGTCGCCAGGTAACAGGCGCCGCGCGACGGCCACCTTGTCGCGCACGTCGTTGGCGGCCGCCTCCATGTCCACCGAGAGCTCGAACTCCACACGGATCTCGCTTCGACCCTCGGCGCTGGTGCTGCTCAGCACGCGGATCCCCGCGACGCCGCTGATGCTCTCTTCGATGGGCTCCGTGATCTGCGATGAGATCACCTCGGGGCTCGCCCCGGGGTACGTGGTGGTGACGGTGACGATGGGCGGGTCCACCGCGGGGTACTCGCGCACCCCCAGGAAGGTGAAGCCCACCACGCCGAACAGCACGATCACCGCCGCGAAGACGATGGCCAGCACGGGGCGACGGATGCTGAGATCGGAGAGCGTCACTGGGCCTCACTCTCGGGCCGCACCGGGGAGCCGTCCTTCAAGCGCAGCAGGTTGCTGATGATCACCTGATCGCCCGGTGAGAGCCCGCTCGTGATCTCCACCTGCTCGGCGTCACGCGAGCCGACCTCCACGAGCACCGAGCGCGCCACGCCGTCCTTCAGCACGAACACCCGCCGTCCATCGAGCCCCGGCAGCACGGCGATGGACGGGATGAGGATGGCTTGGTCATCCGAGATGGTGAGCTCCACCTGAGCGAAGCTGCCTGGCATCAGCCCCGGCTCGGCCTCCACCACCCCGCGCACCAAGATGCTGCGCGAGGTGGAGTCCACCCGCGGCTCGAAGGCGGTGACCTTGCCCTCGAAGGTCTTCGTGCTTCCTTCCACGCGGAAATGGAAGCTGCGCCCCGCCTGCACCATGCTCGCGTAGCGCTCAGGCAACGCGAAATCGAGCTTCAGCTGGCTCGTGTCGTGGAGCGTGGTCAGCACCACTTGCGGTGATAGCCAGGCTCCCTTACTCACCTGGCGCAGCCCCAACGTGCCGTCGAAGGGCGCGCGGATCGTGGTCTTGGCCAGCTCCGCCGCGAGCACGCGCTGCTGCGCCTCCAAATCTTCCACCCGCGCCATCACCTCATCGCGCTGAGAGGTCGGCGTGAGGCCTTGCTCGTAGAGCTTCGCCTCACGCGCCGCGACGCTCTTCGCGAGCTTCTGCTGCACCTTGAGCTGCCGTAAGCGCGCGGACAAATCCGACGAGTCGAGCACGAACAGCACGTCACCGCGCTTGACGCGTGAGCCCTCCTCCACGCGGATATCCACCAAGCGGCGGCTCAGCTCCGACACCAACGCCACCGACTCGCGCGCGAGCAAGGTCCCCGTCGCGGGCACCTTGGTCTCCAGCTTCTGCGGGCTCGCCGGGAACAAACGCACCGGCAGCGCCTGCGCCGCGCCCTGAGGCCGCGACGCGCCCTTGGCGGGGCCCTCCTTGGCCGGCACCGCTGCGCCGTCCTTGGCAGGCGCCGCCGCACCCTCGGAGCAAGCGGGGAGCGCGAGCGCCACCCCGCCGATCACCAGGGCGAGTGGAGCTCCCACTCGGGCGAATCGTCGAAGCATAGAGGGGATTGATGGAGCCAGGAGGTGACGAGGGCAACCGTAAACCAGCAGCACGAACGGAGTATTCCACGCTCGAGCGAGGAAACCGGGTGCTTGCGATCGGCCCGAACGGCGACGACACTGCCTCCGCATGAAGGTCCAACACTGGCTATCGCCCCTCCTCCTCCTCCCCATCGCCTGCGGCGGCGCACCGCCGCCCGAGCCGGTCGAGCCTGAGCCGGTCACCTACGCCCCACCGGAGCCTCCCGAGCCGCCACCTCCGCCGGAGCCCACGGAGGAAGAGAAGGCGCAGCAAGCCGCCGCCGAGAAGCTCGCGAAGGAGTTCGAGGTGCTCGACCAGGAGATCGCCGCAGAGGCCGAGCGCTGGACGGACGAGCTCCGCGCGGAGGCGACCAAGCTGGCGAACGCCAACTACATCAACGCCGCCACCGGCATCGCCCAGATCATGAAGGGCAACCACCGCACGCCCGGTCACGCCGATCGCGACGTGTACCGGCACCCCAAGGAAACCCTGGATTTCTTCGGGATCAAGCCGAACAGCGTGGTGCTCGAGCTGTCGCCTGGCGCAGGTTGGTACACCGAGCTGCTCGCCCCCTTCCTCGCGAAGAAGGGCAAGCTGGCGGTGACGGTGGGCGACGCCACGCGGCCGCGCACCGAGCGCGGCACGCTCTACGCCCAGCGCACCGATGCGTTCCTGAAGAAGTCGCCCGAGCTGTTCGGCAAGGTGGAGACCATCCTGGTCGATGGTAAGGCACCCAGCCTACCTCAGGAGGGCACCCTGGACTTCGTGCTGACCTTCCGCAGCATGCACGGCTGGCACAACGACAAGCTGATGGGCGCGTGGCTCGGCGAGATCCACAAGGCGCTGAAGAAGGGCGGCGTGCTCGGCGTGGAGCAGCACCGCGCCAAGCCCGACGCGAACCCCGACGAGTCCGCGAAGAAGGGCTACCTGCCGGAGGCGTTCGTGATCGCTCAGGTGGAGGCCGCTGGCTTCAAGCTCTCGAAGAAATCCGAGGTCAACGCGAACCCCAAGGACACCACGGATCACCCGGAGGGTGTGTGGTCACTTCCCCCCACCCTGCGCTCCGCAGATCCAGCAGAGAAGGAGAAGTACCGTGAGATTGGGGAGAGCGATCGGATGACCCTACGCTTCGTCAAGCAGTGATAAAAGGCGGATCCTAACCCCACCTACGCTCCGCCTCCCGACGTGACGGGCGGCGGAGCCTTCAGGATCCCATGCCCAACCTGCTCCGCCCGCGTCACCCTCATCCAACTGGTTCGTCCGTCGTACTCAATCCCGGAACGGGCGCGCCTCCCAGCGCGAGCGGGGGCATCGCGGGCGCGACCGAGCACCCGGCCTCGCGCCCAACGAAGCGCCCGGCTCCGTGGGTGAGCGCGCGGCGCAGCGGGCTCTCCGTCGCGCCGCTGCTCGGCTTGCTGGTGAGCCTCACGGCGGCGTGCACCGACGAGCCGCTGGGCGGCGACGGCGGTCGCTTGGAGACGCGCTTCGAGATCCGCGAGAGCGTGGAGCAGCTCCAAGTCACCCACGCGGAGCCGGGCGTCACCCTGACGCTCTTGGATGCTCAGGGGAACGAACTGGATCAGGGCACGGTGGATGAGCTGGGCAGCCTGATGTTCCGCGAGGTGCCGCCGGGGCAGGGCCTGCGCATCGAGCAGCCAGACACGGGTGAGCTGAGTCGGTCGCTCCGGGTGCTGGGCGTGGACGAGAGCCTCCCTGACACCTCGTTCTACGAGCGGCAGGCGCTCGTACCCGGGTTCCAGTACATCGAGACCCGCGACGGCACGCGCCTCAGCGCCTACATCACCCTGCCTGGCCCGGTGGAGGACGGCCCCTACCCCACCGTCGTGAACTACTCCGGGTACGACCCCTCCAAGCCCGGCGGCCCCATCGGCCTCAACCTGCCCGACGCCTGCGACACCTTCCCCACCCTGTGCGACGCGCCGAACGATCCGTCCGCGATGATCGCCAGCCTGATGGGCTATGCCACGGTGAGCGTCAACGTGCGCGGCACCGGCTGCTCGGGCGGCGCCTACGACTACTTCGAGCCGCTGCAGCTGCTCGACGGCTACGACGTGATCGAGGTGGTCGGCCGTCAGCCCTGGGTGCTGCATAACCACGTGGGAATGACGGGGCTGTCCTATCCCGGCATCAGCCAGCTGTTCGTCGCCAAGACGCGGCCACCGCACCTCGCCGCCATCACGCCGCTCGCGGTGATCGCCGACACGGGGACCTCGGTGCTCTTGCCCGGGGGGATCTACAACGACGGCTTCGCGCTCAGCTGGGCGTCGTACGTGCTCCACGGCGCGCGGCCCTACGGGCAGGGCTGGGAGCAGAGCCGCGTGGACGAGGGCGACACCATCTGCGAGGAGAACCAGTTGCTCCACGGTCAGGCGGTGGACGCCGTGGCCAAGGCGCTCGCCAACCCGTTCCGCGATCCTCCGGTCGCCGATCCGGTGAACCCCAGCCTGTTCGCCGATCAGATCGAGGTGCCCATCTTCATGACCGGCGCCTGGCAAGACGAGCAGACGGGCGGCCACTTCCCGGCCCTGTTCGACAAGTTCGTCAACTCCCCGGTGACGAAATACACGGTCTACAACGGCGCCCACATGGACGGCTTCACGCCGCACATCCTCACGGAGTGGAAGACCTTCCTCGACCTCTACGTCGCGCGCCAGGTGCCCAAGGTGGATCCGCTGGTGCGCGCCGCCTCGCCCTTGTTCATCAAGGAGCTGTTCGGCGCCACGCTCCAGCTCGGCCCTGATCGCTTCGCGGAGCACGAGACCCACGCGGCCGCGCTCGCCGCCTACGAGGCGGAGGACGACGTGCGCGTCATCTTCGAGGTGGGCGGTAAGCCGGGCGGCACCCCCTACGCGCCAGAGGGCAGCTTCGAGGAGCGGTTCCCGGCGTGGCCCATCCCAGCCGCCCAGCCGCTCCGCTACTTCCTCAACGCGGATGGTCAGCTCACCGATCTAGAGCCCTCCACCGGCGCCGACAGCGGCTCCTCCTTCCGCTTCAATCCAGCGTTAGCCCAGCTGACGAACCTGAACGGGGACAACCCAGGCGTCATCGATCCTGACTGGAACTGGTTCACGCCGGATCATGGCGACGCCATCACCTTCGAGACCGCGCCGCTCACGGAGGACTTGGTGCTCCTGGGCCACGGCTCCGCCGATCTGTGGATCCGCTCCACCGCGGCGGACGCCGACATCCAGGTGAACGTGACGGAGGTGCTGCCGAGCGGCGAGGAGATGTACGTCCAGAGCGGCATGCTGCGCGCCAGTCACCGCAAGCTCGCTCCGGACGCGACGGTCCTGCGCCCGGTGAAGACTCACCTGCGGGCGGACGCGGAGGATCTACCGAACGGCGAGTGGACGCTGGTGCGCGTGGAGATCTTGCCCGTCGCCCACGTGTTCCGCACCGGCTCCAAGCTGCGCGTGAACGTGCAGACGCCCGGCGGGAACCACGCCAGGTGGCGCTTCATCTTGAGGGATCTCGGTGACGGCGTGGTCCACTCCGTCGCGCACTCCGCGATTTACCCTTCGAGCGTGGTGTTCTCCCACGTGCCTGGCGTCACCGCTCCCGCCGAGGCGCCCGGTTGCGTGCTCCGCGCGCAGCCATGCCGCACCGCCGCGCCCATCTCCAACCTGCCCTACGCTCCGTGAGCCTCACCATCGAAGATCTGCGCGCGATGCGGCCGAGTGAGCTCGCGGAGCTGCTCGCGCGCGGTTACTCGATCGAGGCGAGCGAGCTGGAGGACACGGAGTACAACGGGGTCAGCCTGGGGCTGCCGCGGCTGATCGAGCGGCTCACCTGGACGAAGTTCATCAAGACCTTCCACCGCGACCCCCAGTCAGGGAAGCTGCGCGGTTGGAACGTGCGCGTGGTGCAGACCCCGCTCAGTGATCCGCGCTGGGAACCGCAGCTGGAAAAGGACGGCAGCCCCAAGAGCTTCGGGCACTACGAGGTGAGGGAGCTCGGTGACTACCAGGTGCCCAGCGCGCTCACCCGCGGCCTGATGATCGACTACGCCCCCGGCGCGTCGTCCCTCTCCCCCATGAGCCGCCTCCGTGACCCCATCGTCGCGCTCGAGCCAGGCCACACCGAGCTGCTGCTCGGCTGGTCCTACTTGGACCTCGGTGGCGCCCGCCTGAAGACGCCGAGCTACTTCGCCTTGCTGCGCGGCGGCCCTCTGAGCCACATCGCGCAACCTTAGGCTCGCGCGCATATTTCCACACGGGAATACACACGCCACGAGGCCCGTAGGGCGCCCCCTCCGCAACCGGGTGAGGGTCGCGCGGCTACACCCGCTCACGTAGCAGCGTGAGCGCCCTCCGGAGCGGCTCCGCAGCCCCCCACAGGAGCTGGTCCCCCACGGTGAACGCCGCCAGGTACTCCGGCCCCATCTTGAGCTTCCGGATCCGCCCGATCGGCACTCGGAGCGAGCCATTCACCGCCTGGGGCGAGAGCTTGGCCAGCGTCGCGTCGCGGTTGTTCGGGACCACGTCCACCCAGTTGTTGCCCTCTTGGATCACGCTCTCCACCTCACTCAGCGAGATGGGGCGCGTCAGCTTGATGGTGAGCGCCTGGGAGTGGCAGCGCATCGCGCCCACCCGCACGCACAGGCCATCCACTGGGATGGGCGGATCATTGTCGAGAATCTTGTTGCTCTCCGCGTGCCCCTTCCACTCCTCGCGCGTGGCGCCATCCGGCATGTCACGATCGATCCAGGGGATGAGGCTGCCCGCCAGCGCCGCGCCAAATTTTTCCTTACGGAAATCATCAGCGCTCAACGTAGCGGACACCTGACGATCCAGCTCCAAGATGGCGCTCGCCGGGTCCTCCGCCAGCCCGGCCCCCGCCGCGCCAATCTGCTGCATCTGCAGCACCAGCTCGCGCATGTGCGCCGCGCCCGCGCCAGAGGCCGCTTGGTAAGTCATGCTGCTCACCCACTCCACCCAGCCGCGCTGATACAGCCCGCAGATGGCCATCAGCATCAAGCTCACGGTGCAGTTCCCTCCGATGAAGTTCTTGATGCCGCTCGCGATGGCGCGCTCAATCACCGGACGATTCACCGGATCGAGCACGATGACGCTGTCCTCATCCATGCGCTTGGTGCTCGCCGCGTCGATCCAGTAGCCGTCCCAGCCCGCGCTCCGGAGCGCCGGCAGCACCTGGCTCGTGTAGTCGCCGCCCTGACAAGTGATGATGGCCTGGTTCGCCGCGAGCGCCTCCAGGTCGAACGCGTCCTTCAGCGCACCCCCGCCACCGAGGGCAGGCCCCGGCTGCCCCACCTGCGAGGTCGAGAAGAAGTCACAGCTGAGGCCGTTGAGGTCACCCTCACGCTGCATCCGCTCGAGCAGCACCGAGCCGACCATCCCACGCCAACCCACCAGTCCAACCTTCGAGAGGCTCATCGCGCCGACGCTAGCAGAGTGGTTTCACCCGAGCACAGTTCGGCGCACGAACCTCAGCCGCAGGCCCGAAGGCGGTCATCACACCTCTCACTACGAACGACCACCACCACCCACGAACGGTCACCTGCGCCTACCTCGATGGGGGAGGGGGATCGGGGGGTTCGCTCACGCTGGAAACCCTGCGCGTCCCTCGGGCCCCGGCGCGCGGCTCATAACGGCTCGGACCACCACCAGCGTAAGCCGAGCTCACTGAAGTCGCCGCCCATCAGCCCCAGGTGATCGGGACCCACCCACGTGGGCACCAAGCTCAGGCGCGCTTCCAAATCCGAAGCCAGCTGGAGCCGCGCCAAGAGCCCCGCGCGGAGCGTCGTCGCGCGTCGCTCCGGGTCCCTCAGGGCGTCCACCACCAGCCCCACCCGGAGCGCGTCGTCGTAGCCGAAGTGAAGCAAGTAGCCGAGCCGCTGCGAGAACACCCAGGGCCCGCCCACCACCACCCGGAAGCCGCTGCTGTACGCCGCGCGCCCCTCCGGGATCTTCTCAAGGTAACCCACGGCGCTCTCGCTCAGCAACGTGCCCGGGCCGAGCTGCGGCTCGCCGGTGAGCCGCGCCTCCCACGACCAGAAGCGCGCCCGGCTCCGATCGTCGAGCTCCACGTCGACGCGGTCGTAGCTCGCCGCCTCGAGCGGGAACGAGCGCCCCGGCGCGTAGCTGAAGCGGCGCCCGGCGCGCAAGCGAAGCGGCGGCGCGCTGGCGCTCAGCCCCGCGTAGCCCCCCACGTCCGTCGCGCTCACCCGCGGGAAGGCCTCCACCGCGAGGTGCGTCCCCCGCGGCGCGCCGTAACCCACCAGGCCGCGCGGCTCGAGGTAAGGGAAGCCGGCGTCCACCACGCTCGCCACGAACCAATACGCGGTGATCAGGCGCACCGTCAGCTCTTCTGACTCTGAAGTGTCGGAGGGCGCCGAGCCCTCATCCGTCAGCCTGGGGGGCGCATCAGCGCCGGCGCTCGAGCCCGCTTGGCTCACGGCTGTTGGGCTCCCCGCTGCATCCGTCAGCTCAGGTGACGATGAATCGGCGGGCGCCGCCAGCGCTCCCCGCGCGCACAGCGCCTGACCGCACAGCGCCAACACCGCCAAGCTGCGAGCAGCAGGCGCGAGCCGGCGCGCAGCAAGCGCGAGGCCATGATGAACCGCGCGGCTCAAAACACCCCCAAGAGCCCGGCGCCGCCGGGGCTCGGCGCCAGCGCCAGGCTCACGCCCTGCGGATCGGGGCTCCGGTAGTGGAGCACCAGCGGCACGCCGAGCCCCACCGCCGTGCCCACCAGCGCCCCCACCGCCACGTCCGAGAAGTAGTGGTAGTCCGCCACCATGCGCAGCGCGCCGGTCGCCGCGGCGAGCCCAAAGCCCAACGCGCACGGCGCGAGCGCGCTCCCCTGGCCGTAGATCGGGACCTTCGTGCGGTGCACGCAGCCGACCGACGCCGCCGCGAAGGCGAGCGAGGTGTGCCCGCTGAAGAAGCTCCGGTGTTGGTTGTCCTGCACGCAGTCCCCGGCGAGCTCCGGTACGTCGGCCCCACACTCGCGCACGTAGGGTCGCTCACGGGAGCTGACTAGATTGCTCAGGGTTTGGAGCGCCGAGGTGAAGGCGAGCGCCTCCATGCTGATCAGGGTGAGCTGGAGCGCCACGTCGGGGCTGTCGCGGTACCACCCCGTGAGGATCACGGCGTCGACCAGCACCGTGTGCGAGACCGCGAGCGTCAGGCTGAGGTCACTCGCGTCGCGCGCGACCAAGCGGGCGCGCCGGGAGCGGCCCCGGAGCGCGTCGCGCGCCGCCTCATCCACCCCGAACCGCCGCGACCAAACGGAGTCTGCGTCCGGCCCGATCGCGTAGGCCGCCGCCGCCGAGGTGACGGCCACCCCCATGAGCGCGCCGTGGCCCACCCCGAAGCCCCGCCAATCATCACTCCAACTGACTGAATCGCCCCCGCCGCGCTCGAACCGCCCCGAGCCCAAGCGAATGGGGTCTCGTCGCGCACCGCCCGATTCACCAGCGCCTGGCTGAGCGCCACCCGTCAGAGCACCTGACGCGCTGTGCTGCGCCGCCGCTTCGCGCGCCGCGCCGAGGCACAGCGCGAGCACGCCCGCTGCGAGCGCCGCGCGCTGCGCCATCAACCTCCCTCGCGCGATCCAGCGAGCTTCCCCAGCGCCGAGGGGCTCTTCGTCATCCTCTCACCGATCCGAAACGCCATCTCCAGCGCCTGGCGGTAGTTCAGGCGCGGATCACACAGGCTCGCGTAGTTGATCGCCAAATCCGCCTCGCTGAGCCCCCCGCCGACGCACTCCGTCACGTCCTCACCCGTCAGCTCGAGGTGCACCCCACCCAAGGCCGAGCCAAACCCCTCATGCACGTCGAAGGATTGCTCCACCTCGCTCAAGATATCATCGAAATCTCGCGTCTTGAGGCCGCTCTGCGTGGCGATGGTGTTGCCGTGCATCGGGTCGGAGACCCACAGCACGCGCCGCCCCTCCCGCTGCACGGCCTGCACCAGCTGGGGCAACCGCTCCGCCACCTGCGCGCGCCCCATGCGCGTGATGAGCACCAACCGTCCCCAATCGTTCTCCGGATTCAGCCGATCGAGCAGCCTCAGCAGCTCATCGGCCGTCATGCTGGGCCCGAGCTTCACCCCCACCGGGTTCTCGATGCCACGGAAGAACTCCACGTGCGCGCCGTCCAGCTGCCGCGTCCGCTCGCCGATCCACGGCAGGTGCGTCGTGAGGTCGTAGTGGCCCGGGTGGTGATCGGACTCACGGGTCTGCGCCGCCTCGTACTCGAGGCTGAGCCCCTCATGACTGGTGTAGAAGTCCACGCGGGTGAGGTCGCCCCCCCGTGTCTCCCCCAGGGCGCTCATGAAGCGCAGCGCCTCGGTGAGCTGACGCGTGGTGTCGCGGTAGCGCTGCTTCAGCTCATCCGCCACGTCGTCGCCATCCATGAACGACAGGTCCCAATACTCCGGGTGATGCAGGTCGGAGAAGCCGCCGCTGCCGAGCGAGCGCACGAAGTTGAGCGTGAGCGCGGCGTGCCAGTACGCCTCCACCAAGAGCCGAGGATCGGCCCGCCGCGCCGCCGCGTCGAACTCAGGTTGATTGACCAAATCGCCGAAGTAGCTCGGCAGCGTCGCGGAGCCGCGCGACTCGAGCGGGCTCGAGCGCGGCTTGGCGTATTGACCCGCGAAGCGACCGACGCGCACCACCGGGCGCCGCCCCGCCTGGATCAGCACCACCGACATCTGCAGCATCACCTTCAGGCGGTTGGTGATGATATCCGCACGGCAATCTGCGAAGCTCTCCGCGCAGTCGCCGCCCTGAAGGAAGAAGCGGCGCCCCTGCTGCGCCTCCGCGATCTCGCTCCGGAGCCGCCCCACCTCCCAGGGCGTGACCAGCGGCGGGAGCGCGCTCAGCTGGGCCACCGCGCGCGCCAGCGCGGCGCCGTCGGGGTACTCCACGCTCTGAGAACGAGGCAAATCACGCCACGAGTCGGGGCTCCAGTCTCTCGGCGGCTGCCGCGGGACGCTCATGGGGCGCGAGTGTGCCACCCCCCTGCTGGGTGACCAGGGCGCCGTGCGCGGCGCCCGCTCGCACCGCGCGAATCACTGGCCGCCCGTTCGAAGGCGACGCCGCCACCGCAGCACATCGCGCTCACGCCGCGCGAGCCAGCGTCTCCAACCAGCGTGCGCTACGGGTGGTTCTTCTTCTCGATCTCCCAGCCGCTGTCCTGACACAGAACGCAGTTTGTACCCTCGAACCACGGGCGCGCGTTCTCGTCACCCATCAGGTGCAGCCTGAACCACGCCGTAGAAGGCCCCCGGTAGCCCCCGATGTCGCCCACCGCCGTGATCAGATGATCCCCTGACTTCAGCGTGCCCCAGAAGGTCGGCGTGTTCACGTGGTCGAACACCGGCTGCTGCTGGCTGCGCCGCGAGGCGATCACATCCAAGCCGCCGCTCATCAGGAACATGGGACCCGTCTGCTGGCTCTGCTTCGAGGCGTCGTGACCCAGGCCGGTGACGAACGGTTGGAGCGGCGCGGTGACGCCCACCCGCGGATCGGCGCCGACCATGATGCTCCCACCGCCGCCCTGGGAGTGCCCCGAGGCGCCCACCCGCGACAGGTTCAGGTGCCCTTCGTAGTCGCTGCCCGCGCGCGAGTGCTCCGCCACCAAGAAGTCCAAGCAATCGAGCATCTGACGCCCGGTGCCCGCGTTCGAGGTGTTGGCCGCCGCCACCACGAAGCCGTGCGAAGCCCAGTGGCGCAGCGCGGGCGCGTAGATGGGTGGTGAGGCTGTCGTACCATTCCCCCAGAGGATGATGGGGTGCAGGAGCGGGCCCTCACCCACGCCGCCCAGCCCCAGGAACCCCGGGCGGAAGATGGTGCAGCTCGGGCCCTCACCCTTTTGCACCGTGGAAAAAGGCCCGGCCGCCGCGAAGTCGCTCACCGGCGGGAAGCTGGCGAAGCTCGGCTCGGCGCCGCCGGTGCCCGCCACGCCACCCACACCGGCGACGCCACCCACGGCGCCGGCACCGCCGCTCCCGCCGAAACCTGCCGCGCCACCCACGCCGCCCGTTCCAGCCACCCCCGCGGCGCCACCCGCTCCCCCGGCGGACGGCCCCTCCGCGACGATCCCCGCGCTGTCCGCGCTGCCGCACCCGAGCGCCGCCGCCCCCGCGAGCACCAGCAGCGCCCTCATCACTTCGTCAGCCTTCCGAACTAGCGCCGCCATCTCGACCTCCCCGCGCCAAAACCAGAGCTAGCTTGACACAGCGGCCCGTCGGCCGAAAGGCGTACGCGGGCTCCACACCGCGCTTGGCTCACAGGGACTGATGATGCGGTGTCGTCCAACCCCCCAAAAATCCACCCCAGGCGAAGCCTTCCATGAGGACGGCGCGATCATCACCGCTACGCGTAGCGCTCACCGCGCCCCACTCTGTGAGTCGACTACTCCGAGCAGCCGAAGCCCGTCCGTCCGGTGGTGAGCACGAACTTCGGCGAGGGGCAGGAGCGGGTGCACACCGGGCCGCGGCAGCCCGCGACTCCCTGCGGGATCAGGTAGCTGCAACCGCCCGCTCCGCAGGTGTAGCGGATGCCGGTGCTGCTATCGGCGCCCATGCCAGACAGCGGGGAGGTGACGCAGAAGCCGAACAGGTTGACCTGCCCTGGTTTGCAACCGCTCTCCGCCTGCGGCGCGGGGCAGGTGTTGAAGTGGCGCGGGCTGCCGTCGGGGCACGGCGGCAGGCACAGCGGGATGCCGCTGTCGGGTACGAGGCCCGCGGGGCACTGACCTGGGCTCGGCGCGGGCGGCGCGGGCTCGCCAGGGCTGTTCGGCTTCTCTGGCTCCGCCGGGTTCGAGGTGGCGACCTCCACCAGGTACCCGTACTTCATGTTGCGGATCAGCGTGCTCTCGTGGATCCACGCGTAGCCGCCGTCGCCCCAGCTCTTCCCCCACGAGTTGTGGAGCAGGTAGTAGGTGCCGTTACCCTGGGTTTTGTAGCCTGAAATCACCATGGCGTGCCCCGAGCGGCTCGCGCGGAAGTCGCCGTCCGGCACCACCGAGTTGGGCCCGCGCACGTCCTGGATGCGGCCATCCACGTACATCGCGAACCACACGTTCTGTCCCTTCGCGAGCACGCCCTTGAGCTCGGCGGGGTTCATCGCGTCGATCTGGGTGATGTTGGAGATGCGTGCGTTCGCTGCCCTGTCCATCGCGCCGAGTCGCGCGCTGTCCACCGGCTGGTTGCAGGCGGTGCCCGTGTAACGACCGCAGTCGCAGTCACCTGCGGACCACCAGGAGCAGGCCGTTTTCGCGTGGTAACTCCAAGCCGACTCGAGGGAGAGCGGCCGATCGCGGTTGGACTCCGCCGCGTCCTGCATGGTGGGGTAGTGGTAGCGCGCCCAGATTTGCATCACGGACACGCTGCCGGGCGTCCCCGTGGAGCGCGCAATGGCGTGATCCGCCGCAGACGCCAGGCTGAACGCGGTGCACGCGCCCACCGGACCCTGATCGCGCACGGGGCCCTCTTGCCCGGCGGCGCGGTGATCCACCACGGCGGGCAGCGTCTCCGCGCCCACGTAGGTGGGCCCGGCGTTGAAGCGCTGACGACTGATGAGCGCCTTCGAGGCGGTGGCGATCACGCCGTACTGCGGCGTCATGCAGTCGAGCAGCATGGTGGTGCCGCCCACGTTGACGGTGCCGCACGACGAGCCCGCGTCCGTCGATGAAGGCTGACTCGGCGCACCCGGCGTCGCGCCAGGCGCACCCGGTGTCAGCCCTGGGATCACCGGCACCGGGATCCCACCGAGCATCGTCCAGCCTTGCGGAAGCGGGATGTCCGCGATGTTCGGCGGCGGGGGGAGCGTGAATCCAGGCGGAATGAAGGAAGGCGCCCGCACCGGAGGCGGCGCGGCCGGCGGGGGTGGCGCGCTCGGCACCGCGTACTGACCCGGCGGGGGCTGCTGCGCCGAGCGACTCCCCGAGCCCGACGCGGGCAAACAAGCGGACACCGCGAGCAGCGCCACCGAGGTGCCACCGAACCGAAGGAGTAAGCCAAGATTTCGCATGAGAGGATCCAAGGGTTGGGGGTTTGGCGTGGCGATGCGCGGCGCTGTGAAAGGCGCTGGGGTGGAGCGCCGAAACGAAGCCCTCAATCATACGGGCCGCAGCGCTCAGCCATTCGCTGAAATGCGGTGAAATAACGCCGAGAGCTCGGGCGGGTTTGAAACCCGCCCCTACCACCAACGACCGCCCTGCAAGTCCGCAGGAACTTGGCGCGCGCGACACCTGCCAACGACCGTCAACTGTCGTCGCGGGGCTCATCGTGTCGTCATCAGGGCGCGCGGTTGACTCGCTTGGGTGCCAGGGTCAAACCTGGCTGCTCACGACGTCGACGTGAGGGTGTGCTCGGCTCCTGGACCGCGAAGGCGGTGGCGCTGAGCGCGCGGCGCCGTTCATTGCGGTGCCGTCTAACCCCCCTACGAGCACTGAACAGAAGAACATGCAGCTCTTCGATCACCCGTACGCCGCCTTTTTGCACCGTGTGGAGAAGCCGAATCGCTACACGGGGGCGGAGCACGGCGCGCGTAAGAAGGCGTGGGGTGACGTGGAGGCGCGCGTCTGCCTCGCGTTCCCCGAGATTTACGACATCGGGATGAGCCACCTTGGCTTCCGCATCCTCTACAAGATCTTGAACGACGACCCGCGCACCTTGGCGGAGCGCTGTTACGCGCCGTGGGTCGACCTGGATCGTGAGCTCATGGCTCACGGGCAGCTCTTGGTCAGCTTGGAGAGCGCGCGGCCGCTGTGCGACTTCGACGTGGTGGGCTTCAGTCTCCAGTACGAGCTGACCTACACCAACATCCTGCGCATGCTCGATCTCGGGGGGATCCCGCTGCGCGCGGCGCGGCGCGGCGATGACGATCCATTGGTCGTCGTCGGGGGCCCGGTGGCGACTCACATGGAGCCGCTGGCGCCGTTCGTCGACGCGGTGGTGATCGGCGACGGCGAGGAGCTCACCACCGAGCTCAGCCTGGCGTGGGCCGCCGGGCGCCGTGAGGGGCTGTCGCGCGAAGAGCGGCTCCAGCGGCTCGCGGCGATCCCCGGGGTGTACGTGCCCTCACTTTACCATACGGAAATATGTGCCGACAACGGCTTGGAGGTGGTGACCAGCCCCACCGTCCCTGGGCTGCCGTTCCCCATCGAGCGGCGCCTGGTGAACGACCTCTCGAGCTTCCCCTTCCCCTCGGAGGGCCCGGTGGGCGGCCCGGAGGCGATCTTCGATCGCATGAGCATCGAGGTGGCGCGCGGCTGCACCGAGGGCTGCCGCTTCTGCCAGGCGGGCATGATTTACCGTCCGGTGCGCGAGCGTGACCCGGAGCAGGTGATCGAGACCGTGATGGCGGCGCTCGAGCGGAGCGGTCAAGATCAGGTCAGCCTCACTGCGCTCTCCACCGCGGACGTCTCCTGCATCAGCCCGCTGATCAAGAAGCTGGTGGAGAAGACGGCGCCGGAGCGCGTGAGCCTCAGCGTGGCCAGCCTGCGCGCCTATGGCCTGGCGGATGACCTGCTGGACGACATGCGCAAGGTGCGCGCCAGCGGCCTCACCTTCGCGCCCGAGGCAGGCACGCAGCGCATGCGTGACGTGATCAACAAGAACGTCACCGAAGAGCAGCTGCTGGAGACGGCGGAGCGCACCTTCTCCAAGGGCTTCGACAAGATGAAGCTCTACTTCATGATCGGCCTCCCCACGGAGGAGGACGACGACGTGCTCGGCATCGTGCAGGTGGGGCGCGGCGCGCTCCAGGTGGGCAAGCGGCTCGCGCGGGGGCGCGCCAGCGTGACCGTCAGTGTATCTACCCATGTGCCCAAGCCGCACACGCCGTTCCAGTGGTGCGCGATGGACCCGCTGGAGGAGGTGGCGCGCAAGCAGCGCTTGCTGAGGGGCGCCATTGGGCGTGAGCGTCAGCTCGCCCTGCGCACCCACGACGCCACCTCGAGCGTGCTCGAGTGCGTGATGGCGCGCGGCGATCGCCGCCTGGGCGACGTGATCGAGTACGCCTATCTCCACGGCGCACGCTTCGACAGCTGGGACACCCAGCTCAAGATGGACGTGTGGGAGGCCGCCTTCGAGCATTTCCAGGTGGATACGGAACGCTACATCGGCACCCTGCCGGTCGGCGCGCGGCTGCCGTGGGATCACATCGACGTGGGGCTCGAAGAGGGCTTCTTGGAGGGCGAGTACCGCAAGGCGCTGAGGAGCCGCCTGAGCCCGCCCTGCGGTAAGGCCGCTGGGATGTTCATCCACCACACGAACGTGGAGGAGGCGACCGCCGACGCGCGGCGCCTCGTCTGCTACGACTGCGGAGTCGCCTGCGACATGAGCCGCATGCGGAGCCAGCGCGTCGGCTTCTTGTCGCGCCTGGGCGCGGAGCGTGCTGGTCAGCGTGCCTCACTACCGGTGTGGGTAGCGCCCGAGGGTAAGGCGGGTAAGGCGGCGAACGATGCGGTCAGTGAGGATGACCAAACCGGCGAGGGGGTCAGCGAGGCAGCTAAACCCCGCGCAGCAGCGAGATCGCAGCGTCAGGATCCGGAGGCGCTGCGCCCGGTGCGCGCGGGCGGCGCCCCGGTGCGCTACCGCCTGCGCTTCACCAAGACGGGGCCCGCGGCGCTGCTCGGTCACCTCGACCTGGGGCGCGAGCTGGCGCGCTGCCTGAAGCGCGCGGGGCTGCGCGTGGCTTACTCCACCGGCTTCAGCCCCAAGCCGGAGCTCAGCTACGGCCCAGCGCTCAGCCTCGGGGTGCCGACGCTAGATGAGTACTTGGACCTCAAGCTGATCGACGCGCCGGAGCCCGGCGTCATGATCGAGCGCCTGAACCGCGCAGCCGGCGGTGGGCTGACCTTCTTGGAGGTCGCGCGGCTCGGCCCGGAAGATCCAGGGCTCTCCAAGGTGATCACCCACGCGCGCTACGTCATCGCCCTGTCACGCGGCGCGCTGCAAAGCCTCCGCGGGGTGCAGCCTGGCACGGAGCCGCTCGGTCGTATTCAGAGCGCGCGGGTGTTTGGCAGTGCTCCTGACGATGACGCGGCGACGCGCGGCGATGCAGGGGACGCTGAAGGCGCTGAGGAGTCGCGCGTGGCGCTCGAAGGCGCTGAAGAGCCTCGCGGCGTAGCGGCGCTCGAGGGCACTGAAGAACAGCGCGGTGTCGTGGCGCTCGAAGGCGCTGAAGAGCCTCGCGGCGTAGCGGCGCTCGAGCAGCGGATCGCGGCGTTCAACCAAGCGGAGAGCGTGGTGATCACGCGGCGCATCAAGGGGCTCGGCAAGCGCGTGGACGTGCGTCGGCTCACGCAGGACTTGAGGCTGGGTGGCGTCGAGGAGCGGCGCGCCCTCGCCGCCGCGGGCTTCATCGGTGACGTGGTGCCGCTCTCGGTGTGCGTGAGCATCAGCAGCGCGGGCTCCGCCAAGGCCGCTGAAATCGTCGAGGCGCTCACCGGCGACCCCACGTTCCCGCACCAAGCGGTCCGCGAGCGCCTGCTCGCGAACGGCACCTCCCCGCTCGACCTCACGGCGCACAAAAAACCGGTCACCCCACCCAGCGAGCCCAAACAACCGAGCGCCACCGCGACAGCGTGACGGCACCCGCACCGTCAAACGGCACCCGCTCGATCTCACGCGTAGGGGCGGGTTTCAAACCCGCCCACACCGGTGATTTCACGCGGGCGGCGTCAGGCGCACCACGCGGGTCCCCGCGACCAGATCGTGGAGGCAGCGCCGATCGGCGCGGTAGATGAATAGGCAGTCGATCAGACGGGTGACGGCGAGCACCAGGGCGAGCGCCAGGAAGATCCAGGTGCGGAGGAGCACGCCACGCACGAAGCCCACCGGGGCGCCGTCCAGCTGCTCGATGCGGATCTGCTGGCGCCACTTACCCACCGTTTGGCCACGGCGACAGATCAGCACCCACTGCACGATGGAGAACGGCAAACCGCACAGCACCAGCACCCCCTGGAGCTGAATCGGCGACTGCGGGCGGAAACCGGTGAGCTCCACCCAGGCCGTGAGACACACCAGGGTGGTGCCGAGCAAGAGCAGGCCATCGGTGATCGCCGCGGCCAGGCGCTGATCACGATCCGCCAGGGGAAGCTGGTCGCTCACGGGATGAGCCCCGGGAGCGACGGCAGCCCCGGGATGTTCTTCAGGCTGTTCAAGCCAGCCGCGGTGAGCTCCGCCTGCGTCACGCTGCCGTTCAGCGTGAACGGCACCTCCACGTTGAGGCGCTCCCCACCGACGGTGACCGCCCCGGTGATCTGGTAAGGGACGCTGGCGCGCCCCACCAGCTGGGCCATCGCGGTCACGCTCTCCCACGGGATGGTCACCCGCAAGGTGATGGGCGAGGTCGCCTTGGCGCGCAGCGTGACGACACCGGGCGCCGACGTCACCTCACGCAGCGCGACGTTGTTGTTGAAGGTGCCCGTCGCCCGCACCGAGCGCACGCTGAGGTCGAAGCCGTTCGGGTTGTAGCCGTCGAAGTCGATGCTCAGCGTCACCCCCGAGGGGCCAATGGCCTCCAGCTTGCCCTGCTTGGGGGTGAGGGTGGGAGGCTGCGGCTTGCTACAGCCCACCAGCGCCCACATCACCCCCATCACTCCGACCCAGCGGGTCACCTGTAAAAGCCACGCAAACACCGGCGCAGCATAACATGCCCCCGCACGCGCGCTGCTCGCCGCACCAACCCCGCGAGGGTACGTACCGCTCCTGCGCCCCACGCTCGAGCCGCGCGCCCACGCTCGAGCCGCGCACCCGCGCTCCACACGCCCACGCTCAAGCCGCGCGCTTCGAGGTGCGACGCCGCGCGCCACGCGCACGCGCCGCGCGCCGCACACCACCCGCTGGCGCTTCACGCACCTTGCGCGCCTCCACGAGCAGCCGCTCGGCGTGCGCCAGGGCGCTGTCCGTCACCTCCGCGCCGCCGAGCATCCGCGCGAGCTCCTCACGGCGCTCCGCCTCACTCAACCGCACCACCCGCGTCTGCGCGCGCCCGCCGCGCGTCACTTTTTCTACACGGAAATGACTATCCGCGTACGCGGCCACCTGCGGCAGGTGCGTGATGCACAGCACCTGCGAGCCCTCCCCACCGCGCGCCGCGCCGAGCAGCCGGCGCCCGATGGCGTCCGCCACCTTGCCCCCCACCCCGGCGTCCACCTCGTCGAACACGTAAGTGGAGACGCCGCTCCGCCCTCGCGACACCGCCGAGAGCGCCAGCAGCACCCGTGACAGCTCCCCGCCGCTCGCCACCTCACTGAGCGGCCCCGGTGGCTCCCCCGGGTTGGCGCTCACGAGCAACTCCACGCGATCCAACCCCGCGGCGTGGAGCCGCTCCGGCGTGAGCTCCTCCACTTGGATGCGGATCTGCGCGTGCGGCATGTGCAGCGACGCGAGCTCCCGCGTCACCGCGCGGCCCAGCTCCGCGGCGCCCTCCACCCGGCGCTGGTGCAGCTCCCGCGCGACACCGAGCGCCTGCTCCAGCGCAGCCTCCCGCTCCACGTCGAGCGCCGCCACGCGCTCCTCCGCTCCTTGCCAGCGCCCCACCTCCTGCGACAGCCGCTCGCGCGCGGCGATCAAGTCCTCACCGTGCTTGCGCCGCAGCGTCGCCAGCTGGTGACGCCGCTCCTCCAACGCAGCGAGTGACTCCCCGCTCGCTTCCCGCGCCAAGAGCCGCTCCACCTGAGAGAGCGCGGCCTCACACGCGAGCCGCGCGCTCTCCAGCGGCTCAGCCACCGCGCTCAGCTCCGCCTCCCCCACGGCGCGCAGCTGCCGCTCCAGCGCGTGCAGCTTGGACGTGACTGCGTCCTCCCCCAACGACAGCTCGTGCTCCACCTGCTGCAAGCGCTCCGTCACGATCTGCGCCGAGTGGAGGCGCCGCAGCGCCGCCGAGAGCTCCTCCCACTCCCCCTCGCGTGGATCCACCGCGGTGAGCTCCTCCAGCTGATGCTGCCAATACGCTCCCAGCGCAGGGTCCTTACCCAACACCGCGCGCGCCTCTGCCAGCTCACGCTCCACGCGACGAAGCTCCGCGTAGCGCTGCCGGTACTCCGCCAGCAGCGCGCCGAAGCTCAGCCCCCCGCGCGACTTCGCCACCGAGCCGACCCCGCGATCCGTCAGGTGCTCGTCCAATAGCTCCAGATGCCGCCCGAGCCGCGCCAATGAGTGCTGCTCATGCTGACTGCAAATGTCCACCAGGCACTCACCCACCGCCGCGAGCTGCGCCTGAGGCACCAGCGCGCCCTGCACCGCCGCGCGCGACCGCCCCCCGCGCGAGAGCACCCGCGACAACACCAGCTCAGCCCCGCCGTCCCCCGCCGCCGACGGCGCCACCCCGAGCCGCGCCAAGGCCTCCTCCGCCGTGGAGCCCGGGGGCACGATGAACTGCGCCTCCACCACGCCCTGCTCCGCCCCGGCCCGCAGCGAGAGCGGCCGACTCCGCGCGCCGCGTGAGCCACGCAGCGACCCCAACGCCCCCACGATGATGGATTTCCCCGCGCCCGTCTCCCCGGTGAGGACGTTGAGCCCCTGGGTGAGCTCGAGCGCCAGCTGGTCGATGACCGCCAGCCCACGGATCTGAAGGTACGCGAGCATGGCGCGGGTATAGCGCCGCGCGCCTCGCCGAGTATGACAGACAATGTCCTACAGCGATCGTCCAGCGCAACCCAGCTCGCTCCGACGCGACCATCGCTCGTAGGGGCGGGTTTCAAACCCGCCCCTACACCCAGCGCCGCTACAGTCAGCGCTGCCGTGAGCCGGGACCAACCCCCCCAAAAAAAGAACCGGCCCGCGAACAGCTCGCGGACCGGCTATCAGCGCCCAGGAGGCCCAGCCCCCTGGGCTCTCGTCAGCTAAACTGACGCTCGCTCTCCATCAGGGATACTGACCGCCACACATTGCTGTGCGGAAATCAGCGCCCCGACCACGACTAGTCGCGCGAGGCGATGAAGATGCGGAGCACGTACCAGAACATCAGGGCCACGCTGGAGAACAGCTGGAGCGCCGCGCCCACGTAGCGGTTCGACGGGAAGTGATGCAGCACGTTGGAGGTGTCGTACAGGATGGCGGCGCCAGCGAAGCCAACCATCGCCACACTGAAGAAGGTGCCCAGGTGGATACCGAAGAGCACCGCCGCCACCACCAGCAGCATCGCCACGATGCCACCCCACAAGAGGAAGCTGCGCAGGAACGAGAAGTCCTTCCGCGTGATGAAGGCGACCGCGGTGAGCCCCGCGAAGCCGAGCAGGGTGACCCCCGCCGCGCTGGCGATGATGCCGTCAGCGTAGCTGTTCGCGATGGCGAGCAGCGGCACGAACAGGATGCCCTGCGCCGCGATGTAGAGCGCGAGGCCAAAGTATTGGCCTGCCATGTTCTCCACGCGGTGCGCGAAGTGGCTCGCCACCCAGCTCGCGACCATGAAGCCGCCCAGCACCAAGAGCCAGCTGGTCCCGCCGATCACCTGCAAGATGACGTAGGCCAGGCCGCTCTTGAACAGCGCCACCTCGAACAGGGTGAACGCCACGATGGCGCCCAACAGGTGCGCGTAGGTGCGCACGATGAACTGCGCGCGCTCCTCCACGAGGGACGCGCGCTGCGCGGGGATGATGTGACTGAACTGACTCATGGGTTCCCTCTCCTTGGAGCGCTGACGCGTCCTCTGAACCGCTTTGAAAGCCGAAGCCAGAGGACTCCGGGAAGGTAGCTTCTACCGGGGTAAACTCAACCCGCGGCGCCTCCTGAGCATTCCGCGGCGCCTGCTGGCCCCACCAGCAGGCTCCAGAACGTACGAGGGAGCAACCTAAGCACCCCACCCCTCCCTGTAAAGACGGTGGATTCCGCTTATTTTTTGGGGGTTGGTCCCGCTTCACGGCGGCACGCGTCGCCACAGTCACCGGGTGTCAGCGCACTGTGCCGGCGTGCGGTGACTCGAGCATCGACTGGCCGATGGCCTTGGGGTGCGGTGCAGGCAAACCCCCAAAACCCTCTCCCCCTGTGCGCAGCTCGTTCGACCCCAGCGTCGTCCACGAGGCGCGGGGAGACGAGCAGCGCTCACGCGATCAGCGCTCGACACCCCTCAGCGCGAAGTGCGAGCCACTCAACGCGGAGCGCCGAACACTTGCACCCAGTAGTGGCGATAGGTGGTGCCCGGGCCGTTGCTGTACCCAACGCCGATCTCGGTGAAGCTGGGGTTCATGATGTTTCGACAGTGACCCGGACTATTCATCCACTGGCTCACGGAGCCGGCGGGGGTGCTGCTGCCAGCCGCGATGTTCTCACCCCAGGTCCGCCACTCGTACCCCGTGGCGTTGATGCGCTCGCTGGGGCTCCGGCCATCCTGACTGTCGTGGCTGAAGTAGTTGTTCTCGGCCATGTCCTCGGCGTGCGCGCGCGCCGCCGTGCGGAGCTGCACGTTCATCGCCAGCGCCGGCGCCGAGCCATACTGCTGCCCGCCACAGTCGGCGCCCGCCGCGCGGTGCTCGTTCACCAGCCTGACGATCTCACACTCGAAGGCCTCGGTCTCGGTGTTGCAAGCGGCGCCGACACCAGGACCACCCGAGCCCTTGCCATCGGAGCTGCTGCAAGCCGAACCCACGAGCGCCAAGGCGATGAGCAATGAGCGAGAATTCATCCGCTCACTATAGCGAGCCGCTCTTTCCACGACTAGCAGGCGCAAGGTAGAGGGCGAGGGCCCCCAAGCACGTGGGGTAGTCCCCACACCGTACCAATCGCCCTTCTCCCCCGCTGCAGCGCGCGTCATCACGCTGGGTGCGCTGCTCGCTGCGCCCTCGCGCCACACCGAGACCAAAAATGCGAAAGGCGGCCGTAGCCGCCTCTCGCGTGGGTTGGGTGTCTACCTCACCAGTCGCGGCCGCCGCCCTCGTCGCGACCACGACCACCACGGCCACCGCGACCGCCGCCACGGCCACCGCCGCGGCCACCACCGCCGCCGCCGCCGTAACCGCCGCCGCCGCCACCACCGTAGCCGCCGCCGCCGCCACCACCGCCACGGCCGCCGCGCGCGCCGCCGAAGCCGCCGCCACCGAAGCCACCACCACCGCGAGGCGCACGCTCACGCGCCTCGTTGACGGCCACAGTGCGCCCGTCGAGCTCGGTGTCGTTCATCTCTTGGATCGCTTGATCGCCACACGCGTCGTCCACGAACGTCACGAAGCCGAAGCCCCGTGAACGACCCGTCTCACGATCACTGACAACCACCGCCTCTTGGACCTCACCGAAGCGCTCGAACGCGCTTCGCAAACTCGCCTCGTCCGTGGACCAGGACAGACCGCCAACAAATAGTTTCTTTGCCATCACTCTCTTCGATCTTGCGGAGCGCGAATCGCCCCGCATTCCCCTGGCACAAGCGCCAGGGGTACCCCTCATGTCTCGGGGTACCCGAGCTTCCTTCACCGCCGCGGTTGCCGCGTCAAGTAACCAAAAGGCAGACCCTGGGTGGCGACCGGAGAGGGACCCACGTGAGGCTCCTCACCCCCACGGATCGCGCACGAAACGCCCCTTTCAGCGATCATCCATGGCTGAACGGATGGCAGGGGCGGGGTAGCGAGCCCCCACACTTCGCGTCTAGACGCAGTGCGCCATCGCTCGGTCTGCGCGCGCAGTCGGCGCCGCGGCGGTCACTTGGAAGCGAACGGTCGCCGCGCTGGGCAGCGTGACTCCGGCTGCCTTCGAGCGCGCTCGGCGCCGTCTGCTGCCGCGGCGGGGGCGCGACGGAGGGCACCGTCAGGCTCGCAGACCTTACCCCACCTCACAGCGTGATCGCTTCGCCGAACGCCGCGAGCTGGTGAAAATCAGGGCGCTCACCGCCCGTGGGGTGAGCCATCGCGTAACGCCGATGAGCGCCGGCGCCCCACACCGCGCAGGCGCTGAGGCGCCACGGTGGCGCCGGGAGCAAGCCGCCAGCGAGCCGCGCGGCGCCCCGCCAGCGCGCGCCTCCTGGGGAGGGCGCGAGCACCTGGTAGTCGCACTCTATATCCGTGCGGATACGCTGACGCCAGGTCTCGAGCTCGAGCAGCCAGTGGTGCCCAGCAGGGCTCAGCTCGAGCTCCAGGTAGCGCCCAGAGCGACCCAAGATGAACAGCTCGAACACGCTGTGCTGCCACAGCTCCGCGGTGCTGCCCGCCGGCCCCGGCGGCGCTGGGTCATCCCAGCATGGCGCCTCCACCGTGACCAGTAGACAGTCAGCTTCACGAATGAGCGTGCACTGGGAGCGCTCCGCCACCGGGAGCAGCTCCCCACGGAAGTCATACTGGACGCTCAGCTCGAGGCTCATTATGTCACTCTAGCTTACTATATGCCTTGGGGCCTGGTTCTTCGGGGAGCCTGGCGAGGCGCCCATCACTCGCGCCTGGGCGCGCCCGAATCAGGCGTCTCCTCACGCGCCGCCGGCAGGCTGACGATGAAGCGCGTGCCGCCTTCAAAGGCCTCGTCGAGCTCAATCTGGCCGCCGGCGCCCTCCACCAAGCCGCGGCACACCGAGAGCCCGAGCCCGGTGCCCTTGCCCACCTCCTTCGTCGTCACGAACGGTTCGAATAGCTGACCTCTCACCGCGCTCGCGACGCCGGGCCCATCGTCCTCCACGCTCAAGATGACCCGACGCGACGCCTCGCTGACGGCTCGCGCGCTCGCGCGCTCGGCTTCACTCGGAGCCTCACGCGGAGGCGCGCTCGAGGGCTTCCCTGCGCGCTCCTGCGGCGCGGCGTGGGCGCGGATCACCACGTGACCCCCGGGGCCACACGCGTCCGCTGCGTTCATCACCAGGTTCAGCAGCACCTGCATCAGGTGCTGACTCCCGAGCCGAACCCGGGGCAGCCCCGGCTCGAGGTCCAGCTCGAGCGTCACCTCGCGCAGCGCGCGCTGAGGCCGCAAGAGGGCGGCGGTGTCGCGCGCCGCCACCTCCACCTCACCCGGTGTGTCCGAGGCGCTGACCGCTCCGGGGCGCGCGAACTGCAACAAGTCGTTCAAAATCCGGTGGATGCGCTCCGTCTCCTTGCGCATCCGCTCCAGGAAATCGCGCTCTTCTTCTGGTGTGAGCCCCCCCTCCAGGAGCAGATCTTGGAGCCCCATCAGCGCGGCGATGGGGTTGCCGATCTCGTGCGCCAACCCCGCCGCGAGCCGCCCCACGCTCGCCAAGCGCTCGCTCTGCACCAGGCTGGCTTGTGCCTCCTCGAGCTCCCGCGTGGCGCGCTCCACCTCATCCACCTGACGGCGCAGCGCCTCTTCCTCCGCCAAGAGGTGCTCCGTCATGCGGCGCAAGGACACGCCGAGCCGGGTGAGCTCACGCGCGCCGCCAGTCGGCAGCTCCAAGCGCCGCGCGCCGGTGACCACGCGCTCCGCGGCGCCGGAGAGCGCCTCCAAGGGGCGCACGATGGACCGCGTGAGCGCGAAGTAGGCCATCACCAACAGGCCCAGCGCGATCACCGCGGTGTACAGCGCGAACAGGCGGGAGAGCGTCCCCGCGCGCGCGGAGTCGTCGTCGATGCGCGCCACCGCCGCCACCGCGCCCCCCGGGTGCGGCACCGCCACCACGATGGCCGGGCCATGCGCGCTCACCGCGCGCGACACCTGCTCCCGCGCTGGATCGAGGCGCGACGGCAGCTGGTCGACCGCGACCGGCTCACCCACCCGCGCCAAGGCCGCGCCCGAGGCGTCATACACCCCGATCGCCTCGAGGCCGCTCGCCCCGATCTCCGCCCGCAAGAGCTCCATCAGCTCAGCTGACGATCGCTGCGCCCGCGCCTCGGCGACATGACCCGCCACGGCGCGCGCCAGGCTGCGCGCGCTGCCGTAGCGCACCTCTTGGAGCGTGACCCGGGTGTAGGTGGAGACCGCGAAGTAGAGCGGCAGCAGCCCGATCACGAGCAGCGCGCCGATCAACAACAGCAGCTGAACCCGTAGGCCTGGCCTCACCCGAGCTCTTCAGCGCCGAACGCTGCCCCACGCTGCGCGCCGCGGCGACCGCTGTCGCCGCGCGCCACGTCGCGATTCTGGCGCGCTCTCATCGCGCCCGCGCCTCAACCGTTGAACTGACTCTTCACGTCGTCGCTGTTCATCACGACGAGCGCCCAGATGCCGAGGGGCAGACCGAACCAGCAGCAAGGGCTGATGCACGGGATCATCGCCAGGATCACCGACACCAGCGAGAACACGAAGGACTCGCCTTTGCGGTACTTCATGAGGCCGAAGATGATGACGCCGCCGACGCACATCGCCACGATGTTGAAGATGATGCCGACGAAGCCGCTCATCAGCCCAGCGACGTCCGTACCCCCAGCGACACCCAGCCCTGCGCCCAGCAGGTTGAGGAGCAGGCTGATCAGCTGGAAGGCCATGCCGATGCCCATCGAGATCATCAGCAGCAGCCCGGGTAAGCTGAGCTTCTCCAAGTGACTCCCGCCGCCTCCGGACGGGCTGCCCGGCCCCCCGATGAACGGGCTGCCCATCCCGGGACCTGGCATGCCTGGACCGGGCGGGTTCCCGTAGGGTGGAATATTTCCGTACGGATTATTAGGCTGCATCGCCGCAGGGTAACTCGGCCGCCGCCGCGAGCCAACCAGATAAGGCCACCCGGCTGAAGACGGCTGTCCAGCGCCTCCCCATCGTCACAGGGTGCCTTGCTTTGCCGCAGCGCCTTGCCAAACCCCCTGCCCCCCTCCTATTGCGGCGCCGCTCATGGAGGACTAGTCAGATAGGCTGATCCGGCGCCCCTTGCGCACGATGATCTCCGAGCCATCGGCCAGGAAGGCAGTGCTGGGCGCGCCGGATAGGGCCTCCGCGAACTCAGGGCCATAGAGCGCCGTGACGTCGGCCTTCAGCGACGCCTGCTTCGCGCGCCACACGCGCCAGCGCGGGTGCTCTACCTGGTACTCCACGGTGCCGCCGTCCTTCTGCTTCGCGTAGCCCCAGTAGTGCTCGGTGATGAAGGTCTCCTCGCTGTCGTCGGGCGTGACCTGCGGCTCCCCCTCATACTCGAGCGTCAGGCCCTCCCAGGTGTCGCCGTGCTGCCACTCGTAGGTCACCTCGCCCGGCGTGAGGCGGTGACGCATCGGGCGCGCTTCGTAGTTCTCGCCGTACAGCTCGCGCGCCACCCAAGCGATGGCTCCGCGCGGAACCAACTCCTTCACGAACACCACCCCGCGGCGCCACTCGCCCTCCTGCTTGCACCGCACGTAGAATCGTAAGTTGACCTCATCGAAATCGCGGTGGAATGGCACAGGGATCCCGAGCACCCGGGTGTCCAAGAAGCGAAAGCCAACCACACTGACGAATAGCCGCCCCGCGTGGCGATCCAGCTCGCAGCCGTGAGGCACCCGCGCGCTGAGCGCCGCCTCGTCGATTTCGTAGTTCAGCATGGCCAGGTGCTCCCACCGCGCCGTCAAGAACCGCCCTTCCGTCATCCGACCCTCACTTGGCTGTGCCGCATCCCAATCGTGCCTCGAGCCCATCCTCGAGAGATGGGCGTGACGCTAACACGTGGCTTCAGGTCGAGACATTTCACCTGGACTGGCGCCGGCGCCTGCCACCGCCGCACCGGTCAGACGCTCGTTCGAGCTCCAGCGCCGGGTGACGACCGAGCACCCCGTCTCGACGCCGTGGCAGGCGGTGCTAGCCACGAGCCCGTGGACCAGCCCCGCCGCGGCACCCAGCTCGACGAAACCCAGCTCGACGAACCGGGCTCCGAGGAGAGCTCGCTCGACCCCGGCGAGCCGACGCGCGCGCTCGCGCCCGACATCGACGAGCCCCACATCGACGAATCCGACGCCGAGGCGCGCCCGAGCCTCAGCCTGAAGCTGCCGAGCCAGATCACCTGGGCGGAGCTGAGTGAGCTGAAGAACTCACTCCCGCCCAGCGCGCTCGTCGACACCGACGCCACCTACCTGCAAGACGCCAACGCGTTCTTGCTGCGCCTCGGGCGGCTCCTTCACGTGCAAGGCACCGACACCCTGCGCTTGGAGGAGGCCCTCGCCGCGTGCGCGGCGCGCCTCGGGGTGGAGGTGCAGGTGTTCTCGACGCCCACCTCCTTGTTCGTCGCGGTCGGCGACGAGCGCGTGGCGCAAACACACCTGGTGCGGGTGGCGCCGGGCGAGGTGAACCTCGCGAAGCTGGCCGATCTGAACCAGCTGATCGACGGCATCGCGCGCGGCGAGGTCTCGCTGGGCGACGCCTTCGAGCGCCTCGAGCGCGTGGCCTCCGCGCCGCCGCACTACCCGGCTTGGCTCATGCCGTTGGCGTTCGGGATCAGCGCTGCCGCGGCCGCTTGCTTCCTCCGCGGGCGCCTGCCCGACGTGGTGCTCTCGGGCGCGATCGGGCTCCTGCTGGGCTGCATCTCGCTCTGGATGGCGCGCGACCCTTCACGGAGCCGCGTGTTCCCCGCCGTCGCGGGCGCGATCGCCGGTGGCTTGGCGAGCTGGGCCAGCCGCTTCTTCCCAGTGTCCGACGGTGTCACCACGCTGGCCTCGTTGATCGTCCTGCTGCCTGGCTTGTCGCTCACGGTGGCGATGAGCGAGCTGGCAACCCAGCACCTGATGAGCGGCACCGCGCGCTTCGCCGGCGCGGTGGTCAGCCTGCTCCAGCTCGCGCTCGGCGTCGCGCTGAGCCGCGAGCTGATCGCGCGGCTCTTCCCTCAGGCGCACCCACCGCTCGCCATGCCGCCGCTGCCCGCCTGGACCGAGGCGGTCGCCCTCGGCCTCGCCCCCGTGGCGTTCGCCGTCCTGTTCCGCGCGAGGAAGCGCGACATCCCGTGGATCATCGGCACCGGGGTGCTCGGCTTCTCCGGCGCGCGCCTGGGCGCCTCGTGGCTCGGGCCCGAGCTCGGCGTGCTGGTCGGCGCCTTCGTCGTCGCGCTGGTGTCGAACCTGCTCGCGCGGCGGCTCCGGCGCCCCGCCAGCGTGACCTTGGTGCCCGGCCTGGTGCTGCTGGTGCCAGGGAGCATCGGCTTCCGGAGCCTCAGCTCGTTCATCGAGCGCGACGTGATGAGCGGCACGGAGGGGATCTTCCGGATGTTCCTGGTGGCCACCAGCCTGGTTGGCGGCCTGCTGCTCGCCAACGCCGTGCTCCCACCGCGCAGCCAACTGTGAGCACTGAGCCGCCGAGCGCAGCGCGCTCCTAGCGGCAGAGCCAGACGTCAGTAGGGCATACCAAGCGGAGCCTTTGCCAGTGCTTCATGGTGACGGCTAACCTTCGTCCACCTCCAAGAACCGCTCGAGCGGCACCACGCGGTAACCCTGCGCGTCGATGGCGTCGAGCAGCTGGGGCAACACCTCGGGCGCGATGGGCTCGAAGTCGTCGCGCTCGGCGGCGTCGTGGAGCAGCAAGATGGCGCCCGGCTCGAGCCCACGGATCAGCCGCTGAGCGGCCTCCTCCACCGTGGTGCGGCGGAGCCCATCGCGCCCCTTCGCGCTCCAGGCGACCAGCGTCACCTGAGCGCGCTGAGCGCCAGCGGCGACGCGCGGCGACACGTAGCCGATCGGTGGCCGAAAGAGCGACACCCGTTGCCCCGTGGCGGCCTCCACCTCACGCTGAGCGCGCGCGATGTCCTCCGTGATGCGCGCTGGGGACCGCAGCGCGTAGAGCCGATCGTGGTGATAGCTGTGGAGCCCCACGGCGTGACCGGCGTCGACGATCGCGCGCGCCACCTCGGGGTGCGCCGCCACCTTGTTTCCCACAAGGAAAAACGTAGCGGGCACCGAGCGCGCCTTCAGCACCTCCAGCACGCGCCGCGTGTGCTCCGGGTGCGGCCCATCGTCAAACGTCAGGGCCACTTCCTTGGCTTCGGTGTCCCCGCGCCAGAGCACGTCGCCGAACACCTCGAGCTGAGGTAAAACCACCCCCAGCCCAATCCACAGGGTGTACGCGAGGAACGCCGCCAGCGCGTAGGGGAGCGGGATGGGCTCACCGAACAGCGAGCGCAGCATCAGCGCGATGCCCCCCAGGGTCATCACCCACAGGGCGATGCGCGCAGGCGGCACCGGCCCTCAGCGCCGCCCGCGGCGACGCTCAGCGGCCGTCGAGAGCTCCTCGCCTTCGTCAGCCAAGCTGCCTTCAACCGAGCCAGCCTGAGCCAGGCCCGGCGCCACGCGCTGCTTGGCGGCCTCGCGCTGCGCTTCCTTCGAGCCCTCACCGAGGTTGTCCATCTCGTAGAGCAGCGCGAGCACCGTCCCCACGATAGGCAGTGAAGCTGCCGGCAGCTCACCGACGCGCCCCGCGCCAGCCGAGAGCGCGCTCAGGTCGACGTCCACCGCGGCCCATTTCCTGACGGCAAAAATCGCCAAGCTCGCGAGCCCCAGGGAGACCACCGCCTTGATGGCGTTCTCCACCCCCGCGCCGCGCACCCAAATCCCCTTGCCCGCCACCAGCGCGGTGAGCACCCCGGTGAGGGCCGCGAACGCGTAAGCGTAGGGCGCCGTCCAGCTCGTCACCCCCAACCCGAAGATCAGCCCGGCGGCCACCGCGCCGCCCACCAGGACCCCCTTGACGATCCCCAATAGCAGCCGCGCGATCATAGGAGGCGGCTAGCCTTGGACCGCGACCGCTCCGAGTCAACCCCACCCGGGAATTCCCCTTCGAACGCGACCACGCCACCTGCGGGCCGCGCGATGACAGCCGCGCGACAACAGCCGCACGATGACAGCCGCACTCCATGTGGCCCTGCTGCCGTCGACCCGCGCGCCGCCTGAACCTTTTCACGGCGCCGCGCCTGACGCAGGCTACGGGCCCGCCGCGCCACCGCGCACCTGGGTCGCACCGAGCGCATCGCCGTTCGCCCTCGAGCGCAGCCACTCGAACCGCCGCAACTGCTCAATCTGACTGACCAAGCCCCGTGCTGTTCAACACCCTCGACTACGCCGTCTTCTTCAGCTTCGTCTTCGTGGTCTCTTGGGTGCTCACGGCGCGGCGCTACGCGCTGCTGCTGCCCTGGTTCGCCTTCGCCGGGTACGCCCTGAGCCTCCCGCGCACGGTCTCGAGCGTCGGCCTCCCCCTCGTCGCGCTGGCGCTCAGCCTGGGGCTCAGCCGGCGCCAACGGGAAGGTGAGCTGCCCACGGCGCGCGCGGCCGCCGTCAGCGTGCTCATCAACTTCAGCGGCCTGGCGCTGCTCACCTCCCGCGCAGGGGGCCTGGACCCGCTCTCCACCGGGCTCGGCTGGCTGAAGGTGCCGCTGCCTCACGAGCACCTGGGCGCGCTCGCGAGCAACCTCCTATTCGGCGCGGTCGGCGCCACGCTGCTCTTCCTCTTGGTGCGCGCCAGGAAGCTCCGGCTCATCTTCATCCTGCTCGCGAGCTACGTCTTCTACGCCCACTGGGATTGGCGCTTCTTACCGCTCATCTTCGGCTCCTCCACCATCGACTGGTGGCTGGGTAACACCATCGCGCGCGAGAGCGACCCCAAGAAGAAGAAGCGCTGGCTCATCCTCACCGCCGTCGTGAACCTCGGCGTGCTCGGGCTGTTCAAGTATTTCAACTTCGGCGTCGACACCGCGCGCGCGCTGCTCGAGTCGCTCGGCATGCACCCGCCGGATTTGGCGCTGCGCATCGCGCTGCCCGTCGGCATCAGCTTCTTCACCTTCGAGTCGATGAGCTACGTCATCGACGTTTACCGTGGGGATATCAAGCCGCAGAAGAGCTACGTCGAGTACCTGAGCTTCGTGGCCTTCTTCCCGCACCTGGTGGCCGGCCCCATCGTGCGCCCGCGCGATCTGTTGCCGCAGCTCGCGGGGCCCGCGCGCTGGAGCTCCAAGGAGGCCTCCGAGGGGCTGTTCTTGATCGCGCTCGGCCTCGCGAAGAAGGTCTGTATAGGTGACTACCTGGCCCTCAACCTGGTGGACCGTGTGTTCGACGCGCCCACCCAGTATTCGAGCCTCGAGTGTTACGCCGCGGTGCTCGGCTACGCGGTGCAAATCTACTGTGATTTCTCGGGCTACACGGACATCGCCATCGGCTCGGCGCTGCTGCTCGGCGTGCGCTTCCCGCTGAACTTCGACTCCCCCTACAAAGCAGCGGACATCCAGGACTTCTGGCGGCGCTGGCACATCTCCCTCTCCACCTGGCTCCGGGACTACCTCTACATCCCGCTCGGCGGGAACCGCCGCGGCGAGGTGCGCACCTACATCAACCTCGCGCTCACCATGCTGCTCGGCGGGCTGTGGCACGGCGCCGCGTGGACCTTTGTGGTGTGGGGTGGCCTCCACGGCGCTGCCCTCGCCGTGCATCGTGGCCTCACCCGGAGCCCGCTGGCCCGCGCCGCCACGGAGCGCGCGCGCGAGGCCCACAAGAGCTACACCTGGGACGCCGCCAGCGGAAAGAGCGTGGCGCGCCTCCCCGGGCCAGGCTTCACGCCGCCACGGAGCGCCCTCCGCACCGCGCTCGGCGTGTTCATCACCTTCCACTTCGTGTGCGCCTGCTGGATCTTTTTCCGCGCGGAGAGTTTCCAGTCAGCCTGGCTGATGTTCGCTCAGTTAGGCCAATTGACTACCTTCCACCCCAACCTGCACCCCGCGGTGCTCGGCGTGCTCGGCTTGGGCCTCGTGAGCCACTACGTGCCAGAAGCGCTGTTCGTGCGCGCCCGCGAGACCTTCAAGCGCGCCCCCGCCTTCACCCAAGCGGTGGTGCTGCTCTGGGTGCTGCTCTGGGTCCGCGAGATGGTGAGCGCGGACGCGGTGCCGTTCGTGTACTTCCAGTTCTGAGCAGGGTTTTTGGGGGTTTGCCTAGCCGGCGCCGCGCGCGGTGGGCACGGCGCTCTTCGTAGTGCTGCGGCTCGCTCGGGGGACTCGGGGGGGCACCTGGTGTACCTGCTCGAGGCACCGAACGGCGCCCTCTGCGAGCGCCGCGCGCTGACGCCCAGCGTGAGCCAACCCCCAAACCTACACGCATCGCGTGCGCCGACTCGGCCTGCACGTCCATCACGAGCGAAGCGGTGGAGCGGCGCTCGTTCGTTGCCGAGCGGCGCGGCCTCGGGAGATGGTGTACCGTCAGCGCATGAGTGAGGAGCCAGCGCCTGAGGCTTTGCCCGCCGAGCGCAAGCGGCGCAAGCGGCGGCGGAAGCAACGCGCCGAAGCGGAGGCGCCTGCGCTCCGCCCCGAGCTCGACGCGGAGGGTCACGAGCGGCCTCGCTTCCTCCTGAGCTTCCCTCAGGACGCGGAGCTCGAGCCGGCGATCGCCGCGTTCGAGGCGGGCAACTACGCGGCGGTGCGCGAGCTCACCCCGAAGCTGCTGGAGAGTGAGTCGGAGGCGGTGCGGCGCGCCGCAGCCGAGCTCAGGCGCCGCATCGAGCCGGACCCGCTGATGAAGTACCTGCTGCTCGCGGTCGCGCTCTTGGTGGCCGCGCTCCTCTTCTACGCCTACGGCACCCACGGCGCCCATGTGCACCGCTGAGCCGAGGGGCGCGCCGCTTGGTTGGCGGCTCGCGCCGCTGCTCTTGGTGGGGTGCGGGAGCCAGGCGGCGGCGCCCGAGGCGCCACCCAGCGAAGTAGCGGTGCGCTCCGAGGTGAGCGCCTACCTGCCGCTGCCGCATGACTTCGTCTACAGCTACGACACCTACAGCGAAGGGCAGCTGGTCGGCGCCCTGTGGATGCACGTGAGCCACCCGCGCCCTGGACGCGTCGACTTGAAGATGGGTAGCCGCATCGTGCACCTCTCCATCGAGCCCGAGGGAGTGCGCGATCTGCGCCGCGGCTGGGTGCTCAAGGCGCCGCTCCGCGCCGGCGCGCGGTTCCAAGGGGCGTCAGGTGAGGTGACTATCACGCGCGTCGACGTCGCGGTGGAGACGGCGGCCGGCAGCTTCAAGGGCTGCTTGGAGACGGAGGAGAACACCGCGAAGGGCGAGGCGCTGAGCCGCGTGACCACGCTGTTCTGCCCTGAGGTCGGCATCGTGCGGCTCGACATCGTGGCCACCACCGAGCGCGAGCTGGTGGAGGAGCGCGCGGTGCTGAAGAGCTACGCCAAGCGCGTCGACATCAACGCGCTCGATGAGTGACGCGCGGCGCCGGGCCACGCTGACTGCTCCACCCCCTGCGCGCCGCTCGTCTGTCAGATGTGCTGACGAAGTGACGCACAGCGCCGGGCTACGCTGGCCCCCCGATCATCTGTTAGGCGTGCTTACGAATGACACGCCGCACCGGACTACGCTGGCTGTCCGGTGAGAGCCAAGCGGCCGCAGTGGATGCCGCCGAGGGTCACCGTGGGGCTGAGCCCCGGGGCGATGGGTGAGGCAGTGAGCTCGCTCGCTGGCAGCAGCTGCACGAAGGCGGGCGCGTGCGGCGCGCGGCTCACCAGGCTGCGCTCGAGCACCATGGAAGCGTGCTGGTCGGCGCCACACGAGAGCACCGAAGCGCTCGGCGCCACATCGAGCCCCCGCTGGCGACAGGCCCGCGCCAGGCCGCGTAGCTGACTATCCAGCGGGCTCCAGCTGTCGGTCGTCACGCCATTCGCGCTCACCCCCCACACCCCGCTCGCGGTGCTGAGGATCAGCGTCTGATGACCGCGGGTGCGGCCCGGCGTGCGGATCAGGTAAACCCCATCGCCGAGCATCACGTCCCCCGCCGTGAGCTGGACGCGATCGCGCGGCACCCCGGCGGCGCCCTGCGGCACCTGCCAGGCGCGTGCCGCTGGGTGCACCTGGGTGGTGTCCTCCCACTCGCTCTCCGGCGCCAGTAGAGTTGCCTCGCGGAATTCATCGACAGCCTGTCTGACGTCCTCCAGCTCCAGGTGATTGAACGCCAGGTAGTCGATCGACCCCGGGGACAGCCCCAGCCCCTGGAGCTGCTCACCGAGCGGCTCGAAGCGCCGCTCCAAGGTGCGCCGCATGAGCGCAGCGCCCGCTGCCTGTCGCTGGAAGAAGGGCGCGCGGCTAGGCGCAGTAGGGTCACTCGGGTTGAAGAGCAGCGTCTTCGGCTGGCCGCGCTGCAAGAACTGCACGAGCACGCAGCGCCGCGTGAGGAGCACGTGCGGCAGCGAAGCGCCCACGGCGCCGAGCGCCTCCGCCCTGGGGTACAGCAAGGTGAACAGCGGCAGCGTGCGCACCGCGATCACCCGCGGGCCGCTCGTGATCGCCTCGCCGAGCTGCGAAGCTGAGGCTTGCACGGCTCGGAGCCGCGCCAGGTGCCCCTGCACCTGCCAAGCGGCCTCCAGGGTGGTGAGTGGGGTGAGCCCGGCGCCTCGCATCGCCGTCAGGCTAGCACGGTGCGCCGGTGGCTCGGTGCTCCCGTCAGGTTCACCTACCAATGGGTCACCCTCGACGACGCGCTCACCTCAGCGTCGCGAGCGTCAAGGTGACTCGGGCTTGGGCTCCAGCTCGAGCTCGACGTCCACCGTGCGCACACCGCAATCATCCACCTCGTGCGCGAGCGACTGGCGCAGCGAGTTGAAGCCGGTCGCCGTCACCGCCACGTCGGCGGGCCCATCGGTCCACAGCGCGCACGAGAGCGCCACGACGCGCTCCGCTTCCACCACCGTCTCGCAGCGCACGGCCTCGAGCGCCTGACCCGGCTCAGCCAGCGCGAACACCTCACGCCCCGCGGAGAAGGTGACATCGAGCTGGGTGTCGCTCGGTAGCTCACCGTCTTGAGCGGACAAACTGAGCGCGAACGCGGCGCGCGGCGCGGGGCACTCATTGGGCTCCGGGGGCTCACTCGAGCACCCCAGCGCCACGCAGAGCACGACGCACGGCACGCTCCCCCAACCCCCAGCCCTGAGCGCGCGTGACACGGCGGGGGCATACGGCGCGCGCGGGCGCCACGCAACTGAACAAAAGCACCAAGGGCCGACCCCTCGCGGAGCCGACCCTCGATGTGACCCTCAGGGAGCCAAACGGTGAGCCCGCCTGACCCTCGAAGGCACCTCAGCGCGACTTAGAAGTCGCCGCCGTGGCTGTGGCCACCGGGAGCAGGCTTCTCCTCCTTGGGCTTCTCGGCGACCAGCGCCTCCGTGGTGAGGAGCAGGCCAGAGACGCTCGCGGCGTTCTGGAGCGCCGAGCGCACCACCTTGGTGGGGTCGATGACGCCCGCGGCCAGCAGGTCGACGAACTCACCCGTCTGGGCGTTGTAGCCCTGCGAGCCCTTCGCCTCCTTGACCTTCTGCACGATGATGGCGCCCTCTTCGCCGGCGTTCGCCACGATCTGACGCAGCGGGTACTCGATGGCGCGACGGATGATGTCCACGCCGGGCTGCTGCGCCTCGGGGACCTCGAGCTTCTCCAGCGCTTTCTGCGCGCGGATGAGCGCCACGCCGCCGCCGGGGACGATGCCCTCTTCCACCGCCGCGCGGGTCGCGTGGAGCGCGTCTTCGACGCGGGCCTTCTTCTCCTTCATCTCGGTCTCGGTGGCAGCGCCCACCTTGATCACCGCCACGCCACCGACGAGCTTCGCCAGGCGCTCCTGGAGCTTCTCGCGGTCGTAGTCGCTGGTGGTGTTCTCGATCTGGCCGCGGATCTCAGCCTGGCGGGCCTTGATCTTGTCCTTCTTGCCGGCGCCATCGACGATGGTGGTGTTGTCCTTGTCGATCTTGACGGTCTTCGCCTGGCCGAGATCACTGATGGTCACGTTCTCGAGCTTGAGGCCGAGCTCCTCGGAGATGACCTGGCCGCCCGTCAGGGTGGCGATGTCCTTCAGCATCTCCTTGCGGCGGTCGCCGAAGCCGGGCGCCTTCACGGCGGCGGTCTGCAGCGTGCCACGCAGCCGGTTCACCACCAGGGTGGCCAGCGCCTCGCCCTCGATGTCCTCGGCGATGATGAGCAGCGGCTTCTGCTGGCGCGCGATGGCTTCGAGCACCGGCAGCAGATCCTTCATGTTCGAGATCTTCTTCTCGCTGAGCAGGATGTACGCGTCGTTCAGCACCGCCTCCATCCGCTCCGGGTCCGTCACGAAGTACGGGCTCAGGTAGCCACGGTCGAACTGCATGCCCTCCACGACGTCCAGCGTGGTCTCGGCGCTCTTGGCCTCCTCCACCGTGATGACGCCTTCCTTGCCCACCTTCTCCATCGCCTCGCTGAGGAGCTTGCCGATCGTGGTGTCACCGTTGGCGCTCACGGTGCCAACCTGAGCGATCTCGTTCGGGTCCTTGGTGGACTTGCTGAGCTTCTTCAGCGACTCCGTCACGGCGCCCACGGCGACGTCGATGCCGCGCTTGATGTCCATCGGGTTGTGCCCGGCGGCCACCAGCTTGGTTCCCTCACGGAAAATCGCCTGGGCCAGCACGGTCGCGGTGGTGGTGCCGTCACCAGCCACGTCGCTGGTCTTGCTCGCCACCTCGCGCACCATCTGCGCGCCCATGTTCTCGAACTTGTTCTCGAGCTCGATCTCCTTCGCCACCGTCACGCCGTCCTTGGTGATGGTGGGTGAGCCGAAGCTCTTCTCGATGACCACGTTGCGCCCCTTGGGGCCGAGCGTGACCTTGACGGCGTCAGCCAGGGCGTTCACCCCCGCGAGGATCAGGTTCCGCGCGGCCTCATCGTACCGAATTTCTTTTGCAGCCATGTCGTTACCTCACTTCTCGATGACGCCGAGGATGTCATCCTCGCGCAAAATCAGGTGCTCTTCCCCGTCGAGCTTCACCTCGGTGCCGGCGTACTTGCCGAACAGCACGATGTCGCCCTTCTTCACGTCGAGCGCGCGCACGGTGCCATCTTCCTGGACCTTGCCATTGCCGACGGCGATGACCTTGCCCTCGATCGGCTTCTCCTTCGCGCTGTCCGGGATGATGATCCCGCCCTTGGTCTTCTCCTCTTCCTGCACGCGCTTCACGATCACGCGGTCTTGCAGCGGTCGGATATTCATGATGGTTCTCTCCTGTGCTTGGCTGACCCTGAGGGCCGCTTGCTCGGGTTTCGCGAGCTGCGAACCCACCAACTGAAGGCCCCGCGACCCACTAGGGCGCGAGGCGGGTGTTAGCAGCCACCGGCGGCGACTGCTAACGGCGCGGGAACGTAGCCACCTGTTTCATGGAGTCAACCGGCGCCCCCAAGTTTTGTTGTCCACAGGCTAACTCATTGATTTCATTGAGTTATTCTGAGTGTTGGGCTCGGGGGTTTGGCATCGCGCTGGATGACGCGCTGCGTCGTAGGGCAGGCCCCCGTGCCTGCCCTCTGGCAGCGACTTAGTCAGCGGTGCCGTCCAACCGGCTCTTCAACCCTTGCTCAGCATCGAGGTGCTCTCCAAGACCGCACGGATCCTCCAGTAAGGTCGGGGACCGTGGTCGCAGTGCGCCCCGACGCATGAACAACGCGTTCAGAGACGTTCATGGCGCATCAGGAGGGAGTGAACCCCCCCCCTCCTCCCTCACTGGACGCGGATCAACGCGAAGGGGCGTGAGGTGCCGTTCAAGGTGCCGCGCCCCACGATGTCGCCGCGGCTGTTCACGTCGACCGCGCTCGTGAGCACCCAGCCCGAGCCCGCTGGCAAGTAGTCGTTCAAGTCGCTGATCACCCCGTCGCGCCACAGCACGGCGCGGTTCGCGAGCCCCGCGATCTGCTCCACCTGCCCCACGACCCAGCCCTGATCCGTGATGGCGACGCAGGTGCCACCCACCTCGTGATAGCCCTCGTCACAGTCGCAATGGTCGCCATGGGGGTCACCATGCGGCCCGCAGGGGTTCGTCGCGACCACGCAGGTGCCGCCCACCTCTTCGTAGCCGGGGTCACAGTCACAGTGGTCGCCATGGCTGTGCCCATGGGCACCACAGGGGTCGTCGGTGGCGACGCAGCTGCCGTCCACCTCCTCGAAGCCAGCGACGCACTGACAACTGCCGCCCTGGCGCTCTTGGTTCTCCCCGCACGCGGCCGCCTTGGGCTCTTCGTCATCGCTCCCGCAGCCCACGACCAGCGCCAACCCAACCCACCAGGGCGCCCAATTCTTCATCCGCAACAGGCTCATCCGATTCTCCTTCAGCTCGAGGCACCCCCCGACACGCAAGGGCCTCTTGTCTCAAACGCAATTACGTTGCAAAAGAAATCCGGCTGTACCTCAGCGCGCGAGCCCACGAAAACGCCGGTCGTAGGGCCCGCGTTCAGGTGCGCCCCGCGCAGCTCAACCCACGGTGCTGAGCGTCCACACGAGCCGCACCACGCCCGTGTTCTCGATGGGCGGTGACCGATGCACCGCGCCTCGGCTGTCCGGGTGCAGCGCGCCCTTCATCAAGAGCACGTCGCCAGCGGCGGCGCGGCGCACCCAGCTCGCGTCGCGAACCGCGCGAGCGTTCGCCTGGGTGGGGCAGGCCGTGGGGTGCTCCAACGCCTCGCGACGCACCGCCTCCTCGGGCAGCCACTCCGTGCCCGGGCCCACGTAGGTCGAGAGCAGGCGGTAGCGCACATAATCACAGTGAAACTTGCGACACTGATCGCCGCGGATGGCGGCGAGCTGCGCGCGCACCATCCCGGGCCCAGCGTGCTCCGTGAACCGGCGGAGCAAGCGCCGCAGGTCCCGCTCGAGCCACGCGCGCACCGGCTCCTCCAAGCCACTCGTCAGAGACCTATACCACCCCTCATCGCCCCATAGCTCCAGCGCCTCACCCGTGCGATCCAGCGTGGGTGCGCTGGGCGCCCAAGCAGCGAGCTGGCGCGCCGCTCCCGGAGGCAACGCGCGCCGCCAACAAACCAAGTCGACGTGAGGCTCACGGATCGCGGCGAGCCCCGCCGCCGTCACCCCCACGCGCCACGACCCACTTGGTGCACCCAATCCGCTCGGCTGGTTCATCCCTCCATTTTATTGCACTTGTATTGCTTTTGCAATTTGATTACATCTGCTCCCGCGTCGAGGCGCGGCGCGCAGCCGCGAGCCCTCCGCGCGATGAAGGCGATGAACACGAACCTGGAGCGACCCCCCATGCCCCCCCTCCCCGTCACCGTCCTGAGCGGCTTCCTAGGCGCCGGGAAGACGACCTTACTGAACCACGTCCTCGCCAACCGTGAAGGCCGCCGCGTGGCGGTCATCGTCAACGACATGAGCGAGGTGAACATCGACGGCGAGCTCGTGAAGCGCGGTGACGCGGCGCTCGGGCGCACCGAAGAGCGGCTGGTCGAGATGACCAACGGCTGCATCTGCTGCACGCTGCGAGAAGATCTGCTGGTGGAGGTGACGCGCCTCGCCGCCGAGGGACGCTTCGATCACCTGCTGATCGAGTCGACGGGCGTCGGCGAGCCCATGCCCATCGCCGCCACCTTCTCCTTCCGCGATGAAGCAGGGCACAGCCTGTCCGACGTCGCGGCGCTGGACACCCTGGTGACGGTGGTGGACGCCGAACGCTTCCTCGACGACTACCACTCGGCCGACGACCTGAGCGATCGCGAGCTCGCGGTGGGCCCCGAGGATGAGCGCTCGCTCGGCGACTTGCTCGCGGAGCAGGTCGAGTTCGCGAACGTGCTGGTGCTCTCGAAGGTAGACCGCGTCACTGACGAGCACGTCGCGCGGCTCGAGGGGGTGCTGCGTCATCTGAACCCCAGCGCGCGCGTGGTCCGCGCGAGTCACGGCGCGGTGCCGCTCGACGCGGTGCTGGGCACCCAGCTGTTCGATCCGGAGCGCGCCGCGGAGTACGCGGGGTGGGCGAAGGAGCTGGCAGGTGAGCACACCCCGGAGACCGAAGCCTTCGGCATCATCAGCTTCGTTTACCGAGTGCGCCGCCCGTTCCATCCTGAGCGCCTCCACGCGCTGTTCGCGCGCAGCTGGCCGGGAGTGCTGCGCGCCAAGGGCTTCTTCTGGTTGGCGAGCCGGATGGACGGCGTCGGCTCCTGGTCCATCGCAGGGCGCTCACGTCAGGTGGGCTGCGCTGGCATGTGGTGGGCCGCCGCGCCCCAGGAGCTGTGGCCGGAGGACACCGAAGCGCGCGCGGAGATCGACGCGCGCTGGCAGGCGCCGTTCGGCGATCGGCGCCAAGAGCTGGTCATCATCGGCTCGAAGATGGACGAAGGCGGGCTCTGCGCGGCGCTGGATGTCTGCCTCCTCACCGACGCCGAGCTGATGGAGGGTGAGCAGGCTTGGCAGCGCTACCCCGATCCGTTCCCGCCCTGGAGCGCCGAAGAGGACGAGCTGACTCAAGAGGCGAGTTAGCCTGTAATACTGACGATATGCCCGCGGCGCTCCTCGTCGTCTGGCGTGAGGAGGCTCGAGGTCTGATGAAGGCTCGAGCCTCACCACAGCCAGCCGAGGGACACCTCGAGGTAGGGGGCGGCGTCGAACAGGTCTTCCATCAGGTCGTCGAGGCCCGCTTGGTAAACGTCCGCGTCGAACGCCGGTAGGTTGCTGTTGAACCTGGAGCGCCCCAGCTCCCCGCGCTCACCCTGCACGCCGAGCAGCGCCGCGATGCGGAAGCGGCCGCTCGAGCGGTACCCGTAGCCCACGCCCAGGAAGCCGCCGAGCGAGGTGGCGGTGGCCTCATAGTCAGCTTGAATGCCTGGTGTGTCGGACTCCCCCTCGATGCCGTACGAGCTGAACATCGCGCCCACGTCGAAGACGATGCTGTGCCGCTCCATCGGCCAGAAGCGCAGGCGCCCCGGCACGGTGAAGTTCACCGCGGTGCCGTCCACCTGCACGAAGCCCCGCTCGGTCTCGAAGGTGCTGACGCCCACGGAGAGCCCAGCGGACACCTCGAGCCAACAGGTCAGCTCGGCCGCGAAGGCGGCGCCGGCCACCGCGTTCGGCCCCAAGAGGTTGACGTGCAAGCCCAAGCGCTGTGGGCATTTCCCCGAGGAATCATCCACCTCAGCCACGGCGGGGCGCGCTGAAGGCTCCTGAGCCACGCCCAGCTCCTCCACCTCCTCGTCTCGCGGCGCCTCCTGCTCCGCCTCACGCGCGAGCGCTGCGGCGCCGGCGGTCACCGTGAACACCGCGCGGCGGTTCTTCTGCCAGGCCTCCTGACAAGGCGCCGGGTCCGCGGGGGCGCGGTTGTGACACTCCGGCGGCTCCGGCATCGCCGGGCGGCTCTCACCGTAGCCCACCGAGGTGAGGCGACGCTCGTCGATGCCCTCCTCCACGAGCCGCTTCTTGAGGCTGGCCGCGCGACGCTTCGACAGCTCTCGATTGTAGATCTCGCTGCCGCGTGAGTCCGTGTGGCCCTCCACTTGGAGGTGCACGTCAGGGTGACGTTGCAAGTAGGCGACCAGCTGCTTCAGCACCTCGGTGGTGCCAGCGTCATTGCGCAGCTCCGCGCTGTCGTACTCGAACTCGATGTCACCGCGGTAATCGAGGCGACCGTCAGCGTACTGAATCACAGGGCGCCAGCGCGCCTCGCCCCCCTCCAGCTTCACTGAGCCGCTCGCCTCCACGCCCCCGGTGCGCGCCCCCGCGCTACCACGAGCGCTAGCGCTCCCGCGCGCCACACACCCCAGCGCGCTCACCGAAACCAAAGCCAACGCCACACAGCCCTCCCAGCTTTTCACGAGCCTCATGCTCACCTCCACAAGGCGCCTCACGCGGCGCTTCACCTATTTATTACTACGTTGAAACACATCTTCAGGCGCGATCCGTGTGCCCACCACGCGCCTCATCACGCTCAGCGAACGGCACCACCCAGCGCCCAGCCCACGTAGCCAGGTGCCTGAACGACTGATCACGATGCGTGACTCGAGCCGCCTCCAGCGATGCCGAAGCGCACACAAAGCATGCAACGTGCCACCCCCCCCAAGAAATCAAGGGTTTCGTGCACGTGAGCACCGAGAGAGCCCCCGGCAATATCCCCACCGAAAAGCAGCGCTCGAGTCAGCTCACGAAGCAGGTTGGAGGGTTCAGGGGGTTGGACGGCACCGCGTCGGTAAGTTCACACGAGACCGCACCGCTCGACGGCGCTCGAGCTCCCTGAGCCTCACTGCGCGGTGCCGTCCAACCCCAAGAAAACCCGCGTTCAGCCTACGGAAACGGAGCGCACAGCGGGAACCAAGCGCAGGGGAGACGGAGCGCTACGGAAACCCTGCGCAGCGGAGAACCCAGCGGCGATGAAGCCAAGAGTCGGTGGATGTCGTCATGTTGCGCACCTTGTGCGCAAGGCCGCGATCGATCGACTTGGCTGAGCGATCGATCGCGATCAGGCGTCAGGGCTTGCAGCAGGTTGGCAGGGGCGGTTACGGTGCGAGATCGCGCGCTCGCGTCTCTAGCCAGCTCGGTACTCGCGTTCGCAGTTCGAGAGGGTTGGGAGGCGGTGCGCAGGGAGGCGACGTATGCAGCTCCAAGCCGGAAGTCAGCTCGCTCAGTACACCTTGCTCGAGCCCCTTGGTCGGGGAGGTCAGGCCACCGTGTGGCGTGTGCGCGATCCGCAGCAACCGGGCGCCGAGCTGGCGGTGAAGCTGGTGCCGCTGGTCGGGCGCACGCACACCCAGATCGAGCGCGTGAGACGCGAGGCGGACCAGCTACGTCAGCTGAGCCACCCCTCCATCGTGCAGGTGCACGGGACACCCATCGAGGATCCGCAGCGCCAGTGGCTTGGGGTGGTGATGAGCTACGTGGACGGTAAGTCGCTCGAGACGGCGATACGTCAGGGCGGGCTCTCCGCGCGGCATCGCTGGCTCGTGCTGCGTCACCTGACGGCGGCGCTGGCTCACGTGCATGAGCGGGGGCTCATTCACCGCGACGTGAAGCCGGACAACGTGATGTTGGTGCGCGACTTCTGGGAGCACCCAGAGGACGCTCGGCAGCTCAAGCTCGTGGATTTCGGCATCTCGGTGTCCACCACTGGGCAGCAGCCCCCACTGACTCAGGCGGGCTATGTCTCGGGCACCCCGCCCTACATGGCGCCCGAGCGGCTGAACCCGCACCACTTCCGCGAGCCCGCTGGGCCACGCCAGGACTTGTTCGCGCTGGGTGTGCTCGCGTGGCAGTTGTTCGAGCAAGGGCCTCACCCAACGGGGCTCCGCAGCAACGCGGGGCTACTCGACTTCGAGCGCGTCTATCGGGAGGCGTCCCGCATGACGTGGCCACCCGCCACGGGGAACGTGGAGCTGGATGAGCTGCTCAGGGCCACCTTGCCCATCCACGCTAGCGAGCGGGCGCGCGACGCGGGCGCGTTGCTCACCCTGGTGGATGCGTTGGTACAGCGCGTGGGCGTCGTCACCGCCCCGCTCGACCCGTACGACGGCCTGCCCACTGAGATCTCGCTCCCGCCCACCACGGAGGACATCCCGCTCCAAGCGTCACCACCTCAGTACCACGCGCCACGCGCAGCACCTCGGGCAACCCCGCACGTCGCCACCCAGGATCCCGCCACGTGGTCAGTCCCCACCACTAATACTGGGGTCGCGGTCCCCACGCTCCCCACGCAGCTCCCTACGGCCCACGCAGCACCTCCTACCGCAGGACCTTGGGTGGGGCCTCAGCACCCAGCGATTCCACTGACTCAGTCGGCGGCCGCTCACACGGCGCCTTCAGCGCCTCATGGCGCGCGGCGGATGAACTGGGGCGCGATCGGCGGCATCACCTTCGGGTTGGGCGCCTTGTTGCTGCTTGGCGCGGTCTTGCTTGGCGGCGGTACGTGGGTCCTGACGAACCAGCCTGCTGGAGCGAGCATCCCTCCACTCGCGAGCACTGGCGCACCGTCCCCGGCGCTCGGCGGGGATCCACCTCCACAGCAGCCTGCGCCTCAGGCTGCGCCTGCGCCTCAGGCTACGCCTGCGCCGCAAACGAAACCAGAGCCCGACTCCGTGCCCAGCGGCTGCGACCCAGAGGCGCCGTGTGTTTGGGCGACACCCAAGCGCACCTGCTGTCCCTCCGGCTTTGATTGCGGCGGTCCCTGCGGAGGAGCCATTCCAGCTAGCGAGCGCTTCCTGCTTCGCTACGGCGGTGGGGGGGACGGCAAGGTGACGCTCGAGCGCTCAGTGGTCGGTGGCCGGGTGTGCACCAGTATCCCGGGCAGCAAGGGACGCATGTGCTTCCCGGTCACCGAAGGCGACATCACCCTCAAGACGCGGCATCCCATCACGGGTGGTGATCTCGCCCGTGGTATCGACGTGCAGGTATACGACGCGAGAGGGAGGCTCATCGCGAGCGTAAACTACCGTCAGCCCTTCACCCGTGGCGTGACGTGCAAGGGAATCCTCGTAAAAGGCTTCACCGGCGACCCTCGCGTAAAATTAGTCAGTCTATTTGTAGATCCGGAAGGTCAAGCACCCCGACGCTGTGAAGGAAGGCAGCTCAGCTTCGGCCAAGACTAGCTCCGCGTGCCCAGCACACCGTTAGCCCAACGTACTTACCTCAGCCCGCGGCATATCGTCAGCCAAACGTATTTAGTCGAATCACAGCGCACACCGATGCAAGCCGGAACTCAGCTCGATCGCTACCGACTGCTCGAGCCCCTGGGGAGAGGGGGTCAAGCTGCGGTGTGGCGCGCGCGCGATCTGTTGGCGCCGGGCGGCATCGTCGCGCTGAAGCTGGTGCACTTGGTTGGGCGCAGCCCCACGCAGGTCGAGCGGGTGCGGCAGGAGGCGCGCCAGCTGCAGCAGCTCCATCACCCGTCCATCGTGCAGGCGCACCGGCAGTTCGAGGAGCCGGAGCTGCTCGGTGTGGTGATGAGCTACATCGACGGTCAGTCACTCGACGCGGCGATTCGCAAAGGCGGGCTCTCTCCGGAGCACCGTTGGTGGGTGCTCCGTCACCTGACGGCGGCGCTCGCCTACGTGCACGAGCGGGGCGTCGTGCACCGCGACGTGAAGCCGGACAACGTGGTGCTGACCCGCGACTTCTGGGAGCACCCTGAAGATCCAAGCCAACTGAAGCTGGTGGATTTCGGCATCGCGGCGCCGCTCTCGGGGAAGAAGCGGCTCACCCAAGAAGGCTGCACCCCCGGGACGGCGCCCTACATCGCGCCGGAGGTGGTGACGCTCTCCCACTTCGCTTCCCACCCGGGGCCACCGCAAGATCTGTTCGCGCTCGGGGTGCTCGCGTGGCAGCTGTTCGATCACCCAGACCACCCCACGGGCCTCGCCATGAGCGCGAACCTGTTCAGCTTCGCCGCAGCCTACCGCGAAGCGGACCGCGCCCACTGGCCACCAGCCACGGGCGACGCGGCGCTGGATGACCTGCTCCGCGCCACGCTCCCCTTGCACCCCGACGCGCGCGCACAGAACGCCGGCGAGCTGCTCACGCTGGTGGACGCGCTGATCGTGCAGCGCGCCTCGATGGTCAGCGGTGACACCATCGTGAGCTATGGGTCGATTGGTCAGTCAGGTATGCTGCCCGATACTGACCCGACCCACCCCACGACCAGCACCGGCGTGGAGCTGCCCACCACAGCGGATGACCCAACGCCGCCAGGACAGCCACCACCCCCTGCATCGTCAGCACGACCACCCCCTCAGCCTCAAGCAAGCGGACGGAGGGGGACTTGGTATCTCGAAGGCCTCCCCGATCTCACCCCCTTCGCCCTACCGACCATCAACACCAGCGAGGCTCCCCCCGCCACGCACAGCAGTCCAGCATACTCGCCGCCGCCAGCCTACGACGCGCAGCGCTCTCATGGGTCACCCTACACACCGGCAGCTCGTCTGACATCACCTCACGGCGCGATGCAAGGAGCGCCGGGGCAAAGACGCTCAAGCTCGGTCGGTGGCTTCATCGCAATGCTCGGCGCTTTGGTCCTCAGCGTTGCCGTCATCATCACTGGTGCATGGCTACTCTACGAGCGAGCTTCCAAAGACCCTTTGTCCTCGAACCCCGCGACCCCAACACTGGCACGCCACCCTGAGACGCCACCAGCAACATGGCTCCCATCGGGATGCAACGGCCCACTCTGCAGCAGCAAGGAGTGCTGCATGTCCGGCTTCAGCTGCAACGGCCGCTGCTACGAATACCTCGGCCCCAATGAGAGCTTCTTGCTCCGCTACAGTGGTATCGATCCGTTGCTTGATCACAGAGGAGGTGTGGTGTGCTTTGTCGTCTCGGGCACTTCGCGACACACCTGCGTCGCTGTCACTGACGGCGGGCACCCCCAACCGCGCCTAGCCGTGACCGGGGGTGATCTCGCCCGCGGAATTGATGTGCACGTGTACAACGCGAACGGGAAGCTCCTCGCGAGCCATTGGAAGTATCGCCGGGACTTCCAACGCGGGGTGATGTGCGAGGGGTTCTGGGTAACATTCACCGACCCCGCCGTGAATGTAGTCAGTTTCTGGGTCGATCCGCCAGACCAAGCACGCCAACGCTGCGAGGGCTCTCAGCTCGTCGTTAGCCAAGAGTAGCTCCGGCACGCAACTCACTTCCCGCGCTTTAGCAGCCGGCTCACCCGACTGCTAAAGAACCGCGCGGGGGCCGTGAGGGTTTGTTGGCCGGGGCCGTCTACCTCCCACACACTCTATTCAAGGATACCCAGGCTTCGTGCCGCCACCTCGTGGGCTGGCCGTGTGCTCCGCAGCACGCGGTTCGGCGCGTCACCTCGAGGTCCTCGGCACGCCGGGGATCGCCGAGAGGAGAACACCATGACTGACCACGAGCACTCCCCAACCATCGAGCTCGGTGCGGACGTGGGCGGCTTCTTCCAAGAGGCCGTCGGCGAACGCGCCCGGCGCGGAGGCTATGAGGCCTCCGACGCCACCGTGACTTACGTCGGCGCGCTGCTCGCCGACTACGCTCGGCCGGACAGCTTGAGCCAGGAGGCGCTGAGCCGCCCCGTCACCCTGCTCCTCAGCGAGGCGCAGCAGTGCCAGGGGCTCGAGCGCTTCGAGCGCCTGCGCGGCCTGGGGGACGCCGTGCTCTACATCTCGAGCTTCTTCTCGGAGCACATCGAGCGGCGCGGGGTGGAGCTTGGCTACGTGCGTCGCGTGGGCGCCACCGCCTATCACACCGCCGCCGCGATGATGGGGCGCGACCACACGGGGCCCGACGTGTTCAGCGAGCTCGGCAGCAAGTTCGATATGTTCGCGGCGCTGCTCGCGGAGGTAGCGGAGTCACTGCGCGCGGCGCAGAGCATCACCTCCACGGACGTGCTCAAGCTGTATGAGCGTTGGACGCGCACTCGCTCGGCGCCGCTCGCCGAGGCGCTGGCGCGCGCTGGCCTCACGCCGATCACGGGGAGCGCCACCGTCCACTGACATCGAGGCACGCATGAGCCGCACCGCTCGAGCCCTACGCCGCGCCGCCTCCGACGTTCAGGCGCGGCTCGCGGGCTACTACCAGCTCGAGCCGGGCGTCCCCGTGGCAGACTACGTTTTGCCCACCGCGCCCGGCTCGCGCGAGACGCTGCTCGTTCGTCAGGTTGGCGATCATTTGGAGCTGCGGCTGCTGCTCCCCAAAGACGTGAGCCTCGGCCCTGAGCTCCACCGCGCGCAGCCGACCGATGGCTTCCTTCAGTTGGTGGAGGGGGTGAGCCACTTCATGCTGGTGGTGGAGCGCGCGCGGCGCGGGCTCCCCACCACGCAGCTGGAGCTGGAGCTTCAAGCGGAGGTGGACAAGTTCGCGCTGCTCGGCGGCGAGCTCCCGCCCCACGCCGGGCGCCACATTCACCAGCGGCTGTATGAGCAGGTCAGCTTCCTACACCACGCGGGCAGCGAGCAAGGCGCGCGCTATCGCCTGGCCAATGGACTCGCCGCGCGCTTCGTCCACCGCCTGATCGGCCGTCGCCCCGCCCTGAAGCGTCGAGCGCTTCAGCGCTTCCACGGCGCAGGCCAAGCGGAGAAGCTGTGGCTCGTAGCGCGCGGCACTTGAAGGACTGGGCCAGGAGCGGCCACCATGGGTGAGATGACTCATCGTACGGTGCTTCACGCCATGGTCGTGGCGCTCTCGGTCGCCGCCTGTAGCAACGCGGAGGAGGCGGCGCCTGGGCGCGACGCGGGGAGCGAGGCGGGGCTGACCGAGGCGGGCGTGTGCAACGCTCGCGAGACTCAGCACCCGAGCTTTGGTCAAGAGCACGTGCCGCGTTGCTCCCAGGTGAGCTACGAGACGAGCCCGCCCACCTCCGGGAACCACTACGGCAACTGGCCAGAGTACCGCGTGTACGAGCGGCCGTTACCGCACGGATTCATGGTGCACGCGCTGGAGCACGGCGCGGTGGTGCTCTCCTACAACTGCCCGGAGGGGTGCGCCGAAGAGGTGGCCGCCGCCGAGCGCTGGATCGCGGAGGAGCTGCCGGGGGACGTGTTCTGCGCCTCGCAAGGCATGCCACGCCAGCGCGTGATCTTGACGCCCGACCCCAAGCTCGAGAGCCGCTGGGCCGCCGCCGCCTGGACCTGGTCGCTCACGGCGGACTGCTTCGATGAAGGCGCTTTCATGGCCTTCTATCAGGCGCACTATGACCGTGCGCCGGAGCAAATCTGCTCTGATGGCATCCCGATCAGCGTGGACGCAGGGATCCCGGAGGACTGCGGGGAGTAGCCAGGCGCGCAGCACTCAGCGCGGTGCCGTCTAACCCCCTGCCCCCACTCGCTCATATCCTTGCGGATATTAATAGACTGGGAGGAGTGCCCCGCTGCTACGAAGGTCACGATCTGTTCGCTGGGCAAACCAGTGAGTCAGATAAACTAACGGCTCCTCAGCGCCGCTTGGGCATCAGCACCCAGGTGTCGAGATCGAGCACCACGTGTGGGGCGTAGCGCTCCTTGCCCTCGTGCGCTTCTTTCACGGGGAGCTCGCTGATGCGGCCGTCCACGTTCTTGCCGGCGATGAGCCTGAGCCGCAGGGCGCCCACGTCGTCACGCCCCAGCTCGGCCTTCTCCAGCACCTCCGTGAAGGCGTAGAGCGTATCCCCCGCGAACATCGGGCTCACGTGCGCGCCGGCGTTGAAGGCGAGCAACCCGAGCGCCCGCTCGAGGCCATTGAAGCTCAGCGCGCGCGCCACGCTGATCACGTGCCCGCCGTACATCAGCCGCCGCCCGAAGCGCGTGGCCTTCGCGCCGTGGCCGTCGAAGTGCACCTTGGCGGTGTTTTGGTAGAGGCGCGTCGCGAGCGCGTGCTCCGACTCCTCGATGGTCATGCCGTCCACGTGGTCGATGCGCTCGCCCGGCTCGTAGTCCTCGAAGTAGCTCCCGCCGCTCACCCAAGGCTCGTACTTCGCGAGGCTCAGCTCGCTCGGTACCACGAGATCGGCCGGCGCGACGCTCGCCGGCAGCTCGGGCTTGTCCGCCGCGCCGGTGGGCGTGCTTTCGTCACGCTTATTGACCATCACCCAGCGCGTGTACTCGAGCACCCGCTCACCCCGCTGGTTGGTGCCCGTCGTCTTCACCCACACGACGCCGTTCTTACCGCTCGCGTTCTCCTTCTTCCCCAGCACCACGGACTCCGCGGCGAGCGTGTCCCCCGGGTACACCGGGCGCAGGAAGCGGAGCCCCGCGTAGCCTAGGTTCGCCACAGCGTTCAGCGAGACGTCGTTCACCGTCTTACCGAATACCATATGGAAAACCAGTAGATCGTTCACCGTCTCGCGCTGGTAGCCCAGGCTCCGCGCGAGCTCCGCCGAGCAGTGGAGCGGGTAGCGGTCCCCAGTCAAGGCGATGTACAGCGCCTGATCACCCTCCGTGACGGTGCGCGGCACCGCGTGCACCAGGCGCGCGCCGGGCGTGAAATCCTCAAAGAAATTGCCAGGGCTGGTCTTGGTCATGGTCCGTTCGATGGGGGTTGGAGTGAGGACGCGCGGGTCGTGGTGGACCGCTCGTCAGGGGCACAGCACCACAGGGGCAGCAGCCGAGCAGCCGGTGGGCTCGCAGGTCACGTCCACCCTCACCTCGCAGTCGGCGGCCCCATCGTGATTCAAGTCAGCCTTCGCGACCACCTGGCCAGCGTTGTCCGAGGTGCGGAGCCACTGGTAGGAGAAATACTGCGGCAGCTGCAGCGGGGAGGGGTTGCACTTGAAGGCGGGCTGGTCCCAATCGGAAGCCACGCTGACGTACTTCCCGAGCGGGGGCGTGGGCGGCACCGGCGTCGTGGTGGGCGGCAAACCCTCGGTGGAGCAGGCGATCACCGCCGTCGCGAGCTGCCGCGTGTACGTCAGCGCCTCTGCCTGCTTGGCGCGGCTCAGGTAGGCCCTGAACCCCGACACCGCGATCGAGGACAGCACGATCAAGATCATCACCAGCACGCCCGCGCCGATCAGCACCGGCACGAGCCAGCTGTTCTTCTTCGCGACCTGCTCACCGCCTTCGGTCATGGGCGGATGCTGCTCGCACCGCGGCGCAGCCGCAAGGGCCTACAGGCCCATCAATTTCGCGAGGTAGTAGCGCATCGTCTCGGTGCTGCCGCCACCGATGCGGATGAGGCGTGAGTCGCGGTAGGCGCGCGCGATGGGCAGCTCTTCCACGTAGCCCCAACCGCCGTGAAACTGGAGGCAGGTGTCCATCACCTCGGTCACCAGGTCGCCCGCGGCGACCTTCGCCATGCTGATCCCCTTCACCGTCTCCATGCTGATGGCGCTCTTGTTCACGTAGCGCTCGGTGTTGAACGCGTCGACCACCTTGTAGACGAAGGCCTTGCACATCTCCGTCTTGGTGATGAGGTCCACGAAGCGGTGCTGCCACAGCTCACGCTTGATGAGCGGCTTGCCGAACACGCGGCGGGTCTCACCGTACTGGCGGCTCTGCTCGATGACTATTTCACACGCGGCCACGGCGTTCACCGCGCCGATCAACCGCTCGCTCTGGAAGTTCTGCATCAGGTACATGAAGCCCATGCCCTCGTCCCCCAAGCGGTAGCGCTGCGGCACGCGCACCTCATCCAGGAACAGCTCCGCGGTGTCGGAGGCGTGGTGACCGAGCTTCTTCAGCTTGCGCGCCACCTGGAAGCCAGGGAGGTTCGTCGGCACCAACACGAAGCTGCAGCCATGCGCGCCGGCGTCGGGATCCGTCTTCACCAACATGGTGATGAAGTCAGCTCGACTGCCGTTCGTGATGAAGGTCTTCTGACCGCTGATCAGGTAGTCGCCGCCGTCCTTCTTCGCGACGGTGCGGATGGCGGCGACGTCGCTGCCAGCGTCCGGCTCGGAGACGCCAATCGCCGCGATTTTCTCGCCGCGGAGCGCCGGGCGTAGGAACTCGTCGATCTGCTCCTGGGTGCCGATCTCACTGATCACCGGGGTGGCCATGTCGCCCTGCACCAAGAGCGACAAAGAGACGCCGCTGGTCTGGCAGCGCGGCAGCTCCTCCGCCTTGGCGACGCTGAACCAGTAGTCGCCGCCGGCGCCGCCGTGCTCCTCCGGGTAGTGCGCGCCGTGCAGCCCCAGCTCGGCGCTGCGCGTGAAAATCTCACGTGGGAACTCGCAAGCCTCCTCCCACTCGGTGGCGAACGGCGCCACCTCCTTCTCGGCGAACTGCCGCACGGTCTGACGGAAGGCTCGGTGCTCGTCGGTGTATGGATCCCACATGGCTCACTCCTTAGCTCACGAATGATTCGTACACGAACTAATCCGGGGCGCAATGGGTGAAGCCATGGCAGCATCGGCTCTGGCGCGCGCGGGAGGCACCTTTTTACGCGCCGCCGGGGGGCGAGCTTCAAGTAGGCTGTGAGCCATGGCACCCCGCTTGGTTGAACGCGGCGCTCGAGGCGTGAGCCTGCTGATGGGGCTCGGCTCTGTGACGCTGGGCTCCCTGATGCTCAGTGCCTGCGGCGGCCCCGGGGAGGCGGAGGACCCGCGCTCCATCTTGGGGGACGACTTGCACGGGCCGCCCGACTCCGAGCCAGAGCCGGACCCGCTGGATCGCGACGCGACCCGCACCGAGTGCCGCGCCGCCGCCCAGCGCATGGCCGAGCTGGGCATCGCGTCCATCGCGCACGGAACGGGGGACCTCGAAGAGAAGGTGCGCGCCTTGATCCAGGACCCCGAGATACAAGCCACCATCAACCAGACGACCGAGCGCTGCCTCGCGGCGCGTGTGGGAGCCCGCGAGGCGCGCTGCTACGCCGAGATCCCCATCAGCCCCAACGCCGAAGCGGCGATGGAGCGCTGCGCCGAGCTCCAGTGAGGCGCCGAGCGCATCGTCAATCAAACTGACCTAACCCGTCACGCACCAGGCGCTCGAGCTCACGCAGGTTCTCGTCGAAGCGGGCGCGCGAGACGCGCGTGATCCAGCCGGAGCCCAGGGTGCCTGGGCTCATCCCCGCGCGCGCCTCGAAGACGCGCACCAGCTCGGGCAGCTCCGCGAGGCGCTCACGGAGCGGCGGCAAGCGGACGTGAGCGCCCGCGAGGCGACAGTAGAGGTCATCAGAGAAGCTGCCTTGATTCACCAAAGGGCGCAGGTCCGTGTCCGTCGCGGCGACGAGGCGCGCCGTGAGCGGCCGCGGCTCACCGCCGCCGAGCGGCGCGTAGCGTTGCTCACGGAGCGCGCGAGCCAGCGCGCTCTGCGCCTCCGGGGGCAGCTTCTCGACGCCGCTCAGGTACACCACGCCTCCTTCGTCCAGCGCGCCCGGCGCTGCCTCCGTTGCCGCGCGGAAAGCACCCACGGCGTGCCCGAACAAGCGAGACATCACCGCGCGGGCCGACCCGGCGCAGGCGACCTCTAGAAACGGGGCGGGCGCGAACAGCGCCCGGGTGAGGCAGCGCTTCCCAACCCCCCGCTCCCCCGAGAGGAGCACTGGAGCGCGGCCCACCGCCAAGCGGCTGAGCACCGAGATGGCCTCGCGCAGCGCTTGGGAGCGGACCACCAGCTCAGGCGGCAGGGTCGGCAGCTCCTCCGCTGGGAGCGAGGCGTCCTCGAGCGGCGTCGCGACCAGCTCGTCATCCCCCACGCGGAGCGTGGTTCCGTACGGAACCAAGCCGCGATCGAGGCGCACCGAGGAGCCCTGAACGGCGAGCCACGTCCCGCGCTCCGAGCCCAGATCCCCCACCAGCACGCCGCCTTCCTCCGCGCGGAGCTCGACGTGGAACGGCGCCACCCCCGGCTCTTTCAGCTGCAAATCCACCCCGCGGCTGTGACCCACGCACACCACGGACGAGAGCCGTGGCGACGCCGCGCGCCCCGCGCTGGGCCCCCGCTGGACCTCCACGCAGAGCCGCCGCACCTCTCGCGGCCCCAGCCGCTGAGGCCCCAATCGCTCCGAGAGCTGGCTCGTCATCCGCACGCCTCACCGCACCGTGCACGACAGCACGGACTAAAACTGCGCGCGCTCGATCACCGCGCGCCGAAGCTCCGCCTCGCTCGCGCCCTCGAGCCCTTGGCTCAAGCGATCGGCCGGCACCTCACCGCGCGAAGTGAGTGACACGATGGGCGCGAGGTACTGCACCTCGCTTTGCCCCGCGGCGTCGGGCACCGCGCGGCGGCTCAGCCCGGAGGCGGCGATGTCGAGCAGCCGCTCCGCCAGCGCCCGCGCCGGGCGACCACCGATGGACCCGTGGATGCCGACCCGCACCAGCTCCGGCTGCGCGATAGTCAGCTCAGCGAGCGAGTAGCCATGGCTCAGCTCCGTGGCCTCCGTGAGCGCCTGGTCGTCGTACAAAATCCCGGTAAAAAGCGCCTGAATCGCCAAGGTGAGCGGCAGCGGCACCGAATCACAACAACGCACCTCCAAGGTGCGCTTGAGCCGCGCGTCGGGGAACAGGGTGTTCACGTGGAGCGCCCAGTCATCGAAGGTGGCCTGGTGCCCCTGATAGCCGCTCTTCATGAAGTCGCGGAAGGTTTGCCCCGTGTTGTGCACGATGGCGCCGTCACGCTTGAAGAAGAACATGCCGGCGTCCAGCGCCCACTCGGCGTAGTCGAGGTAGCGCGGGGCCTTCGCGTCGGCGAGCTGCGCGATGAGGCCCGAGCGCGAAGGATCCATCTCGAGCCACACGGCGCCGCGCTCGCTCACCTTCCCGGAGAGCCGGCCTTCGTAGAACGGCGAGTTGGCGAACAGCGCGTTCACCAGCGGGCTCAGGCGGAGGCACAGCTGGAGCTTGCGGAGCGCGTCCCCCTCATCACTGTAGTCGAAGTTGGCCTGCACCGTCGCGGTGCGCCGCATCATGTCCACGCCGCGAGCGCCGCGCGTGGGCAGGTACTCCCGCATGATCGCGTAGCGCTCCTTCGGCACCCAGGGGAGCTCGCTCTGGCGCGCGAACGGGTGAAACCCAACCCCCAACCAAGCCACGTTCATCTGCTCCGAGACGTGCGCGAGCTCAGCCAGGTGCGCCTCAAATTCCGCGCGGATTTGATGCACGTCGGCGAAGGGTGAGCCCGAGAGCTCGAGCTGCGCGCCGGGCTCCAACGTGACGGAGCGGAGCCCTTGGGTCAGGCCGATGACCGGGCCGCCCGGCACCTCGCGGTACTCGGCGTAGCCATGCGCCGCGACGCTCTCCAGCACGCGCAGCACGCCGCGCTCCCCGTCGTACATGAGCGGCGCGCCGGTGTCGCGGTCCACCCCGAAGCGCTCTGCCTCCGCCCCCACGCGCCACTTCTCCCGAGGCACCTCCGCCTCGTGGAACACGCGCAACAACTCGTCAACGGAACGGACCGGTGTTGGGGCCGCGAGACCCGCTGGGGCTGTCGCCATCCTGCTCTAAGACTCTCTCGCGAAAAGGGGGACCGACGTGACGCCGCTGCTCGGTGCTGGCTACGCCCGCGGGGAAGAGCCGGAAGGATGGTGAGCGGCCAACGCCTCCGCAAGGGCCATGGTGTCAGAATGTGTGGCCCCCATCACCCCACCGGCGCCCGCCGCCCAAAGCGCCGCGACCTGCTCCGCGGGTGGCCGCGCCACCGACTCGAGCTGGGGCTCCCCCACGATCCACACCGGGAGCCCTGCTCGGCCGCACTGCGCGAGCAGCCGTGGGCGCGCTTCCGCCGGGACTCCGCGCACCAGCAAGAGCTCACAACCCGCCTGCACGAGCCGCTCGGCGTGCAACGCGAGCTCACTCATCAGCGAAAGGCTGTTCGGCGCCGCCAAGCAAGCGCCCTCCAGCCAGCCGGCGACAGCCACGGGCCGCCCCGCGCCGGCCGCCGCCTCTTGTGCCAGCTCCACGCTGACCCCGGTGAGGAGCGCCGCGCGGTGCTCCATCCCCACCCGCCCGAGCGCCCAAGAGGTGGTCTCCGCCGTGGCCGCGCACAGCACGTCCACCCCGCTCGCCACCTCCGCCGCGTAGTGCGCCGCGAGCACCGCGGGCGCCTCCCGCACCAAGCGCCCGACCGCGCCCGCGTGAGCCGCCGCTCGATCAGCCCAATCGACCTGATCCAATGCGTCAGATCCACTGGCCTTCGCCGCGCTCCAGGCAGCGACACCACGGTGAGACGGAGCGCCCGACGCACTTCGAGGAGGCGCACCCTGCGCCGGAGCGCCCAGCGCGCCCGACGCCCACAAGCTCGCGCTGGGATCCGCGCTCAAGAAGAGCGGACGCCCTGAGGGCACCGCGAGCCGCGCCTGGAGCCCCGGAGACACCGGGCTCACGCCCCAAAGCGCGACGCGCGTCATCTACCGCTCACCTAGCTGCGCGCCGATCAGGACATCAGATACGCTGACCAGCACGCGCACGGCCGAAACGTCAGTCATTCTGACCGCCCGCCGCCCCGGCGCTCACCAGCCACACTGCTGGCCCTGGTTCTTCTCTTTGAGCCAGGTCATGAGCGGCGCGTAGTAGTCGATGATGGCGGTCGCATCCATCTTCGTCTCGCCGCTGATGGCGGCCAGCGCCTCCGGCCAGGGCTTGCTCGCGCCGAGCTTCAGCATCGCCATCATCTTCTCGCCGGCGGCCTTGTTACCGTAGATCGAGCACTGATGGAGCGGCCCTTGGTGGCCAGCGGTGCGGCACAGCGCGCGCAGGAACTGATACTGAAGGATGCGCGCGATGTAATAGCGAATATAAGGCACGTTACCAGGGATATGGTACTTCGCGCCCGGGTCGAACTCCGCTTCGCCGCGCGGTGAGGGCGGCACCAAGCCCTGGAACTCACGGCGCAGCTTCCACCAGTGCTCGTTGTACTTCTCCGGGGGCACCTTGCCGCTGAAGACATCCCAACGCCACTGGTCAATCATCTTGCCGAAGGGCAAGAAGGCGATGCCCTCGAGCGCGCGCGACATCAAGAGGTTGATGTCCGCCTCGGGGCTCGTCTGCACGGCGTCGATCAGCCCCACCTCCTTCAGGTAGGCCGGCGTCACGCTGAGCGCGAGGGTGTCTCCAATGCCCTCATGGAAACCATCGTTCGCGCCCTGCTGAAACAGCGTGGGCTGATCGTGGTAGTACATGAAGTAGTAATTGTGCCCCAGCTCATGGTGGATGGTGACGAGGTCCTCGTAGTCCACCTTGATGCACATCTTGATGCGAAGGTCCCCGCTCATGCCAACGTCCCACGCGCTGGCGTGACACACCACGTCGCGGTCGGCCGGCTTCAAGAACAGGCTGCGCTCCCAGAAGGTCTGCGGGAGCGGCTTCATCCCGAGGCTAGTGAAGAAGCCCTCGGCGAGCTTCACCATCTGGATGTGATCGTAACCCTTCTTGACCATCTGCTTGGTCAGATCGGGCTGACCTTTGCCGGGGAAGGGCTCGACCTCCTTATAGAGGTTGGTCCACTCCTGCGCCCACATATTGCCGAGCACGTGGGCCGGCATCGGCCCCGTGGCGGGCACCTTGTCCGCGCCGTAGCGCGCGCTCAGGCGACTCCGCATGTAGCAGTGGAGCTGCTCATACAGCGGCTTCACTTGCACGAAGAGCCGATCCATCTCAGCCACGAACTCTTCACTTGGCAGGTCATAACGACCTTTCCAAATCTGCCCCAAGTCCTCGAAGCCGAGCTCGCGGGAGCCCGCGTTGGCCAGCTCCACGAAGCGTTGATACATGGGGCGCATGGGCCGCGCGATGCTGTGCCAGCCCTCCCAAGCCTCCTTCAAAAGATCGTAATCGCGGCTCTCCGCGATGATCTTGGAGAGCTCCATCAGCGAGCGACAACCGTCGTCATTCGCCTTGTTCTTCCCTGCGGGGAGCGCGTGGCCTTTCAGCTTGGGCGAGCAGTAGCTGCCTTTGCCATAGAGGCCATCCATCTTACTCGCGAGGCTCGCCAGCTCACTCCGCTTCTCCGCGTCATCCGGCGCGGGGAGCCCCGCGGAGTAGCGCAACAGGTACAGCTGACGCGCCAAATCCTCGGGCAGGTCCAGCCCCTCGAAGCGCCGCGCCTCCTTGATGCGCCGCGCGGAATACTCCATCACCTGCTCATTGGCGCGCGCCTCGAGGATCTCGGTATCGTGAGTGATGTAAGTGTTCTTCACCCACATCACGCGCTCCGTCTCGCCAATCAGCTCACGCAGCTCGCGGTCCACCGCCTTGAAGAAGGCCCGCGCGTCCTCCACGGTGGCGCCGCCCGTGTCCTCGAGGATCTGGTCGTTCAGCTCAGCGGACACCGGCGGCGGCGGGCTCTCCGCAGGCAGCGCCGGGGCGCACGCGAAACCAGGGAGCAACATCGCCAGGGCCATGCCCCAGCGCCGCGAAGAGCGAGATCGAGACGCCATGCGCCGCGGGGTTAGCGGCGCCACGCCGCAGAAGCAACCCCAGCGCTCTAGCCCGTTCTCCAAGGGGTTTTGGGGGTTTGCCTAGCCGTCACTGCGCGCGGTGGGCAAGGCGCCTCCCGTGGTGCTGTGGGGTGGCCACGAGGAGGCTTGACCCTGTAGTTAGGTGCAGGCTTATGCTGATGGCGTGCGCACCAGTGAGCTCGCGACCCAAGCCGGCGTGAACATCGAGACCCTCCGCTACTATGAACGGCGTGGGCTCCTGCCTCCACCCGAGCGTGAGAAGAACGGCTACCGCCGGTACACCAGCGCGGCGCTCGATCGCATCCGCTTCATCAAGCGGGCGCAGGGCCTCGGCTTCAGCCTGGAGGAGATCGAGGAGCTGATGCAGCTGGGCCCCGCGAAGGGGCGGCAGCGGCAGCGGGTGAGGCGCCTGGCGGAGCAGAAGCTCACCACCATCGAGTCGAAGATCGACGAGCTGGAGAACATGCGCGCGGCGCTCCGTCGCTTGGTCGCGAGCTGTGAGCACGGCGCCGCCGAGGCCGTGTGCCCCATCATCGAGGCGCTCACCGGGCAAACGGCGCACGCCGAGGGCTGCGCTGGCCGTAAGTGAGCCTGACTGATCACTTGCCGGTGGACGGTCTGCGAATCTGACTGACTACTCGGGGGTCATCACGGCCTACGCTATGAAGCGCGATCGATTAGGCAGCATCGATCACCACTTGCGGTAGGGGACCTGATAGCCCGGGGCGCGGTGGGTGTGCGCCTCGAAGAAGCTCCGCAGCAGGGCGTGCGCCTCTTCGGACTCGGGGCCCTCACCATAGATGTTCTGGAGCTCGCCAGGATCTTTGCTCAGGTCGAAGAGCTCGATGGCCTTGGAGCGGGTGTCGTAGATGATCTTCTTCGGCCCCGGCAGCAGCATCGCCTGCATCAGGCGCGCCTCGGCCACGATGGGGCGCGTGAGCTTGGGATCCTCACCGCGCAGGAATGGAACGAGGCTCTGACCAAAGAAGCTGCTCGGCGTGTCCACCCCGTAGAGATCCAAGAGGGTGGGCCCCAAGTCCATCAGGCTCACCGGCTCGCTCACTTCCCGCGCGGGAACTCCCGGCACCTCGATGAACAGCGGGACGCGCAGCAGCTCTTCGTACAGCGTTTTCCCGTGGAACGTGGTGTCGTGCTCCCCAAAGGCCTCGCCATGGTCGGAGAACACCACGTAGCTGGTGCGCCCGGTGAGGCCGAGCTGCTCCACCTGCTTTCTTAGCTTGCCGAGCTCGCCGTCCACCTTGCCCAGGCTGGCGATGTAGCCCTCGTAGGGCGTCGCCTTCTTGCCGGCCGCGTTGTAGGGCGAGTGAGCGTCGAGCAGGTGGGTGAAGATGAAGAGCGGCTTGTCGTCCGCCTGCTTCAGGCGCGCGCTCAGCTTGGGCATGATGGTGACGCTCTTGGGGTAGCCCTTGCCGGTGCGAAGCTCGTTCTCCTCCTGGATGCCGCGGACGATAGCGAAGCGCTCGAGGATCCAACCCGTGGGCTCGAAGCTCACGGTGCTCACGCCGGCGTCCCGGAGCAGCTCGGGGAAGCGCGGCGTGTCGTCGTGGTGGGGGAAGACCTCGAGCTTTCGCTCCGGGTGACTCACCCAGTAGAGCTGGGAGTAGCTCTTCCCGCTGAAGATCGCGGAGAAGGTGGTGGCGGTGCTGCTGCCCGGGGCGCGCGCCTCACGGAAGCTGACCGAGCGCTCCTTCATCGCGAACAGGTTGGGCAGATCAGCGCGGTGCTTGTCGCCCTCGAAGAGATCCCAACGCAGGGAGTCGACGCCGATCATCAGCACGATGGGATCCTCGCTCGTGAGCCGCGGCGTGGAGGCGGGCACCGGGGGGAGCCCGCTGCGGTCGCGATACCACTCGGTGGGGTCGGCGCCGGGCTGGGGCGCGGCCTCCATGCGCAGCTCCGCGATGCTGCGCAGCAGCACGGCGGAGGGTTGGCGCGCGAGGGCGACGAGCAGCTCGTTCGTGGGGGGCGCGAGCACGGAGCCCAGGGCGAACAGCGCGAGGACGGCGAGGGCCGCGTAGCGAACGACGCGGAGGCGCGAGCCCTCGAGCGGTGCGCCGAGCTTGGCTGGGAGCCTCCAATCGAAGAGGGCCTGGGCGACGGTCAGGCTCGCGAACAATGTTCCGAGCAGCTGGAGGCCGTCGTAGTCGTCACCCAAGATGACGAGTGAGGTGGGGACGATGGCGAGGCCGATGAGGAGCGGCGCCAGGCGCCAATAGCCGCGCGCGGCGTAGCGCGCCACGGCGAGCCCCAGGGTGAGCGCGAGGGCGGGCGCGGCGGCGAGCAGCCACAGCGCGACGGAGGGCGGGAGCACCGAGAGCCGCGAGGCGGGGCCGCTGAGATCATCCGCCAAGAGCAGGGCACAGACAGGCAGGGTGACGATGAAGCCCAGCAGCACCACGTAAGGTTGCCTGACTCCTTTGAGCCAGCGGAGCCACAGCGCTTGGACGGCGCCTGAGCACAGCGCCAGCGCGAGGAGCTGGCCGAGCACCAAGGTGATGGCGAGCCCCCAGACCTTCGGCTCGGTCTTGCCGCGCAGGCGCGCGAGGAGCAGGCCCACGTGGATCGACGCGACGAGCCCGAAACCCAACAGGTGGGCGGTGAGGGGGTGGAGCCTGGCTCCGGCGACTGTTGCGAGGGGGCGAGGCGGATCCTCGGGCATCGTGCTTCTCAAGAGGGCAGGTCAGGGCGTCGCTGCGGGTGGCCACGAGGGCCACCCTACGGGCTTCGTGCAGTGAGGGCGCTTGCCGCGCACGGCCATCGCCCCTCGAAAGCGACCTGCCGCTTACCACCTGCGTGCCAGGAGTGAGTCACATGCGCAAACTTTGCGCAAACTCAGGGCCCTCAGAGGGCCCAGCGCGGCAAGATTTTCTAGCGAGCGCCTACCCAGCGCGCGACCACCCAGGCGATCAGGTCCACCCCCAGCGACGCCAGACGGGAGGCGACGGCCGCACCCACCGCGGGCACGGCGGCTGACGGAGGAGGTGCTGATGCGCGTCCGGCGACTCGACGCCGAGCTCAGTAAGAGCCAGGGTGAAGTCCGTACGGTCGAGGGTGTGCTCTCCACCGGTGCGCCCGCGTGGCGACCGAGAGCACCCGAGAGCGCGCGCCGGCCAGCCCGAGGCGCCTGATCACCTGCGGGCGCGACTGGAGCACGAGGAGCGGCCGTCAGGCTACTCGCGCCGCGGTGCCGTCCAACCCCCGAACCATCAGCTACCCTGATGGAATCCTTGGCGCATCGTCAGCGTGTCATCCCAGACCTTCGCATGCGCCGCGAGCGTGGCACCGCTACCGCGCGGCGGCGCGGCGACGTGGGAGGAAGCGGCGGTCGAATAGGCGCACGCGGCGCACCAGCAGATCGAGCAGGAACACCACCAGCGCCGCGTAGATGAAATAGCGCCACATCGCCTCGAAGCTGCGGATCGTCTCGCCCCCAGCGTCGAACAGGACGGCGGGCTCTGGATCGACCACGCCGCCGCCGGCCAGCGCCGCGCGCTCGAGGCGCTCGATGTCGGGCTCGAAGCTCGCGTACTCACGCGGGTAGGGGTTCGATACGTGGCCATAGCTCACGCCCACGCGCTCGAGCTCGCCGTCCGTGCCCTCTTGTGAGTGCTCCGCTTGCAAGCGGAAGGAGCCGTAGTCGTGGAGCTCGAAGCTCGCTTCGTAGCGCCCGGGCGCCGTCTGACTGAGCGGCACCTCACGGCGCTGCCCGCCCGGCTCCGGGCCAATGACGAACAGCTTCGAGCTGAGCTGGTTCTCGAAGCGCTCATCGGCGGTGAACGCGTCCACCACGGCGCGCACCACCCCTCCCCGAACCTCCGTTTTCATGTCCAGCTCGCGGCGGTGCTTCTTACGCATGTGCTCCCGCACCAGCTGGCCCCAGAACTGCGGGTAGCCGCGCCAACGCAGCCAATCCGAAGCCCACAGGTTCTTGACGTCGCTGGTCCACGCCAGCGTCCACCCGAGCCCCAAGCGCGAGCGCGCGAGGATCGGCTCCCCCACGTCGCTCGCGAGGATCTCCTGCGCCGGCGGCGCCTTCATCTGCGTGGCCACGTAGCCGTGGAGCAGCGGCGCCGAGGCGATGGACAGCCCACGCAAGAAGTCAGCATTACCGACTTGTTGCACCGGGAACCACTCCTCCACCGCGGCCTGCCGCGAGATCATCTCGGTCTCCCGCGTGAAGATCTTGGGCAGCGCGCTGGGGTCCGGCACCGCGTGGTAACGCCCGCCGCCCAAGTCCGCGATGGTCCGGAGCAGCTCGCCGTCAGCGCCGTCGCCGAGGCCCACCGTGGTGACGGTCATGTTCTCCGCGACCATCGCCTGCACCAGGTCGCGGATGCCTGAGTGGGGCGCCTGACCATCCGTCAGCAAGATGACGTGCTTCTTGCGCGCCTGGGTGGAGGCCATGTCCTGATACGCCTGATCGAGCGCGGAGAAGATCTCCGTGCCGCCGCCCGGCTGGATACGCAGGATGTCGTTCTGGATGCGGCTCCGGTAGCGCGCCGGCTGCATCTTCACGTAGCGCACCGGCTCAGTGTCGAAGGCGATGATCTCGATCAAGTCATCGCCTTGCAGCGTGCTCACGGTGGCCTTGCACGCCGCCTTCGCCATCTCGAGCGGCAGCCCCGCCATGCTCCCGGAGCGATCGATCACCAGCGCGAGCGCCACGCCGGGCGTGTCCTTCCGGCGCTGCACGTCCATGCGCACCGGGAGGATGCGCTCCAGCGTGGTGTGCCCCCAGCCCCCGAGCCCGAAGCCGCGCTCACCCCCCGCCATCAAGAAGCCGCCGCCCAAGTCGCGCACGTAGCGCTCCACCAGGTCTTGAGAAGAGAGGCTGACTTGCTCCTTCGGGACGTCGCTCAGGATGAAGAAGGCGTAGCGCTCGAGCTCCTTGAGCGAGCCGGGGAAGGCGCTGGGCGAGCGCACGTCCACCTCGAACTGCTGTGAGCTGAGCGCGCTGGTGAGGTAGCTGGCGCGCGCCGGCTGACCCTCGATGTAGAGCACCGCGGGGCGCCCCGGGACGTCCAGCGTGATGCTGTAGCTGTTGTTCTGCTTGAACTCGTCGTGCTCGATTTGATCGAGGCGGAGCGCGTACGTCACCTCCCCGCCGACGCGCACCACGCTCTTGAATTTCACTTCATTGGGGCCAGGCTGGAGCTCGAGATCGCGCACGCCGTCGAGGCCGTTCAGGGTTTCCCCTTGGTAAAGCCGCGCGCGCGCCTTGGAGGCGCGGCTCGAGTAGATGTGCGCCGTCAGGTTGAAGGTCTGGCCTATCTCCACCTTCTCGGGCGCCTTCAGCTCCGTCAGCGCCACTTCACCCGGCGCCGGGCGACGGTAAGGGATACTGAAGAGCTTCACGCCGAAGCTCTTGGCGCGGTTCGCCTCCGCCAGGAGGTCGCCCTCCGTCTCCACCCCGTCAGTCACCAGGACCACCCGCTTCAGGTAGCCCGGCGGCAGCACGCTGTAGGCGAGCTGAATCGCGGACTGCGCGTCGGTGCCCGCGCCCGGCCTATCGACGCCTAGGTCCGCGCTGGGCTTGGGCGCGCCCGAAGCGTCACCACTCGAAGCGCCCTCCGCCGTGTGGCGCAGTGCGGCCACCTCCGGCACCGTCAGGCGCCCCTCCGGCCCCTCCAGCGGCACCAGCCGCGGGCGCTTCGCGAAGGTCACGAGGCGCACCACGCCATCCTCCGGGCGCTCTTGGATGGCGTCTTGCAGCGCTTTACGGGCGTCCTCCAGCGCGGCGTCCGGCACCGAGTCGCTGACGTCCACCACGAACACCGTCGCCACCTGGCTCACCTCGGTGCTCTTCGCGAGCTTCGCGAGCGCCAGCGCGAGCAGCGCGATGAACGTCACCCTGAGCAGCACCGCCAGGATGCGTTGCTGCCATGGTAAGTCTGCCAGACTACGCCCGATGACGAACAGCACCAGCGGCGCGAGCAAGACGAGCCCCAGGGTGCGCGGCTCCAAGAGCTCGAACTGCTCACCCTCGCGCTCGAACTTGAACGTGGGCTCCGGCGCCTGGAGCACGAAGCGGCTGTAGGCGTAGAAGAGCCCCACCCCGACCAGCACGATGAACAGCCCCCACAGCAGGCGACGGAGCGTCACAGCCCTCATACCGTCAGCCTCCCGCCACGTAGAGCGCGCCTCGATGCGCCGCCTCGGCGCCGTGCCTCGAAAGCCGCGCGGTGCGCCCTCATACCGTCAGCCTCCGATGGTAAGTCACCCACTCCACCAGGGAGGCGAGCACCACCGCGATGAGCAGGTAGATCCACAGCTCGCGCCGCACCCCCGCGTTGAACCCGCTCACCGCCGTCGCGCGCTTGTCCCCCACCTCGAAGGTGGGCGACGGCGTGATGCGGCTCTCCGCGAGGTCCACCAGGTTGGCGGCGAACTCGCTCGTCTGCTCCTGCTCCTCACCCGCGACGCGCAGCGTGTAGAAGCCCGCTTGGTCCCCCTGGAACACCGCCTGACCCTGCTTCACGGGCACCGTGCGCCGCACGCCGTCCGGCCCCTCGAGCTCCGCCGAGGAGGCGCCGCTCGGCGCGGGGATGTGCCACACCTCCCCGGTGCGGAACGATGAGATGTAGCCCGTGTCCTCCGCGACGAAGTAGTCGATGGTGTTCAGGATGAAGAGCGGCCACGCGACGCGCATCACGAAGTCGCTCTGACGCGGATCGAACCCCAGCGCCATGAAGCGTCGCCCTTGGCGCCGCCCCTCCACCAGGATGGGTCCCTGGAAGCTGGCGCCCACCGCCTTGTCACCGCGCTCCGGGCGGAAGCTGTTGCCCACCGCCACCTGCACATCGCCCAGCTCGGTGAAGCGCAGCGCCGGGTGCTTGCGCTCCCAGGTGTCGAAGCCGAAGTCCTTGAGCGGCTTGCCGCGCGGCACCGGCGCCGTCTCCGTGTCCGGTGGGTTCAGGTACAGCGCGGCGCCGCCTCCCTCGGCCAGCGGCGGCGCCACGCGATCGAACACGGTCACGTCGAAGCGCCCGCTCGGTGGGTACGCCGCCTCGGTCACCTCGGTCACCTCGAGGTACTCGTCGAGCAGCAGCGCGGCCTCCAAGTAGGTGTTGCCGTCGGTCACCAAGAGCACCCGCGAGCGGCGCCGCTCCGGCATCAACGCGTAGGCGTGATCATCCGCTGGTAAGTCGTCCGGCGTGCCGTCACCAAGCTTGATCACCGCCTCCAAGGTGCGGCTCGCCCCCGCGAGATCTTTGTAGAACCGCGGCAAGCGCTCGTTGGGCCCCAGCGACAAACGCGAGACGTCCACCACCTGCTCGTCGCCGATCAAGGTGAGCTCCACCTCGGTCGGCTCCTCGTTGGTGTTCGAGACCTCCAGCATCACTTCATAGCGCGACTTGTCGAGCGGGTAGCGCCGCACGGAGAACTGCGTGATGGCGACGTTCTTGTTGCGCGAGCCGACGGGCACGTAGCGCAGCTCGATGTCACCGAGCACGTCCTTCAGGCTCTCTTGATCCAGGTCACCGAAGGCGCCGTCGCTCACCACCACCAGCTCCGCCTTGGGGAGCCCGCGCAAGCTGTCCGCCGCGAAGCGCAGGCCGCGGCGAATGTCAGCCCGGGTGTCCGTCGCCCGCAGCTCCTTCAGCGCCAACGTCAGGTCCTGCGCCTCACCCGTCATGCCGGTGAGCGGCCGCACCCCAGAGTCCATGCTCGCGATCAGCATGCGATCGGTCGCGCCCAGGCCGCGCACCATCGCGGCCACTTGGTCACGTGCGCTGTCTAGCCGGGTGGGCGAGCCGTCCGTCGCCTTCATCGAGGCGCTGGTGTCCACCAACACGAGCACGTTGCGCCCCTGCACCAAATTCTGGCTGAGCCGAGGATCCCCCAGCGCCAAGATGAGCACCCCGAGCAGCAGCAGCTGAAACAGGAGGGAGAGCAGCCGCCGGAGCCGCGAGAGCCAACTCTCCGCTTCTTTGTCGCGGAGCACCCGCTCCCAGATGTGGCTGAACGGCACCGCGATCGGGCGCCGCCGCAGCTTCAAGATGTAGAACACCACCGTCAGCGCGCCAAGCGCGGCGGCGATGGTGACCAAGGTGGCGAAGGGGAGCCCCGCGAAGGCCATCAGCGAAGGAACCCTCCGCGGCGGAACACCTTCAAGATCAGCTCATCGAACGGCACGTTGATATCCGCCGGGAAATAAGGCACCTGGCGTGAGGCGCAGAAGCGCTCCACGCTCTCCTGGTACTCACGCCAGGCGAGCTGCATGCGCTCGAGCACCGCGGGGGTGATGGTCACCTCACGTTCGTCCCCCGTCTCACAGTCGTAGATGCGCACGTCGCCGTTCAGCTCCGGGCGCGCCTCCGCGGGGTCCACGATGTGGAGCACGAAGGGCTCGAACTTCGCGTAACGCAGCACGTTGATGCCGCGCTCGAAGCCCGCGTGGTCGTAGAGATCACTGATGAGCACCGCCAGGCCGCGCCGCTTGTGCTGCGCCACGAAGGTGCGCATCCCCTCCCCCAAGTCGGTGACGCCGGTGGGGGAGAGCTCCCGCAGGAAGTTGAACACGCGGAAGATGCGGCCCTTGCCGCGCGTCGTGGGCATCCGCGCCACCACCTGATCGCTCATCCCCACCACCGTCACTCGGTCCAGGTTCGCGAGGCCCACGTAGGCGAGCGCCGCCGCCAGGCGCCGGGCGTAGTCGAACTTCGCCGATGACGCGCCGCGCGCAGAGCCACCGGACACGAACCCCATCGAGCTGGAGCAGTCCACGATGAAGTAGATGCTGAGGTCCTCCTCCTCCTCGTACAGGCGCACCAACAGGCGCCCGAAGCGTTGGTAAGCGTTCCAGTCTACCGCGCGGAAATCATCCCCCGGCACGTAGTCGCGGTGATCCGCGAACTCCACGCCGCTGCCCTTCTTCTTGGTGCGCCGCTCGGCTCGCAGGCGCCCGGCGAACACCTTGCGGCTCACCAGGGCGAGCGTCTCCAGCTTGCGCTGAAACTCGTCGTCGAACAGGTCTCCCTGCTTCGTCGGCGACGCGCCCACGCCGCGCGCCGGCGCGCCGCGACGAGAAGCGGAAGGCAAGCCGCGCCAGATGCGATCGAAGAGCCCCATACGCGCCGAGCGCGCCCTCAGGCCTTGCCCTCAGGGAGCTCCTCCAAGATCTCACTCAAGATCTGATCGGGGCGAATGCCCTCCGCCTCCCCCTCGAACGACAGCAAGATGCGGTGGCGCAGCGCGGGCAGCGCGCTCGCCTTCACGTCGGCGATGGAAGCCGCGAAGCGACCCTCGAACAGCGCGCGCACCTTGCTCGCCAGCAGAATCGCCTGCACGCCGCGCGGCGACCCACCGCTCCGCACGTAGCGCTTCACCTGGGCGGTGGCTTCTTCACGATCGGGGTGCGTCGCTTGCAGCACACGCACCGCGAAGTCTTGGACGTGGCGCGCCACTGGCACCTTCCGCACCAAGGCTTGCAGCGCCACGATCTGCTGGGCGTCGAGCACCGGCTTCACCTCCACCTGTTGGCCCGTGGTGGTGCGATCGATGATGGCGTGCAGCTCCTCGCGACCCGGGAACGGCACCTCTAGCTTGAAGAAGAAGCGATCGAGCTGCGCCTCGGGCAGCGGGTAGGTGCCCTCCATCTCCAGCGGGTTCTGCGTCGCGAGCACGAAGTAGGGCTCCGGGATGACGTGGGTGGTGCGCCCCACCGTCACGCGGTGCTCCTGCATCGCCTCCAAGAGCGCGCTCTGAGTCTTGGGGGTGGCGCGGTTCACCTCGTCCGCCAGCACGATGTTCGCGAACACCGGGCCCTTACGGAACTCGAACACGTGCCCGCGCTCCCCCTCCTCGATCACCGTGGTGCCGATGATGTCCGCCGGCATCAAATCCGGGGTGAACTGGATGCGCGAGAACTCGAGGCGCACCGCCTCCGCCAGCGTGCGCACCAGCATCGTCTTGCCCAACCCGGGGACACCCTCGAGCAGCGCGTGGGAGCCCGCCAGCATGCAGGTGAGCACGCCGTCCACCACCTCTCGGTTGCCGACGATGACGCGCCCAATCTCCTCACGCAGCGCGCCGATCTGCTTCAGGAACCCCTCGACCTCGCCCCGCGCCTCACTCGCTTCACTCATACACGCTCCGAATCATCACGCCGCCTCAGTCGCGGGGGCGGATCAGCTGAAAGTAGCGACGCACGTAGAAGCGATACCCCGGCGGGATGTCGTCCTTGTTCATCACGTCCTCAGCCACCGTCTGGTAGTCGGTATACACCTGCTTGTAGCCGCGGCCGACGAAGCCTCGCTGCGCCGCCCCTTGGATCACCTGGCTGGAGGCCTTGCCCTCACCGGTGTCGGCGGCCACCGCCGTCACGTCGCGCGTCCGCCCGGCGATCTCGTTCTTCTCCCCCTTGAGGTTCGGGTCGTGGCCCGTGCCCCAGCTGTCGCCGCCCTGGCCCGAGCCCTGGCCGGGTCGTTCGCCACCCTGACCCGAGCCCTGACCTGGGATCGGGATCGGCTGCCCACCCGGGCCGATCGCGACCCCACCAGGCTGCGAGCCCGAGCCTTGCCCACCGCCCTGCTTACCTGACTGTCCGGCCCCCTGACCTTGACCCTGGCCCGGCTGTTGTCCCTGACCACGCTGGCCGCGCTGACCCGGTTGGCCGTCGCCCTGCTCACCCTGGCCCTCCTTACCCTGTTGGCCGCGCTGACCCTGCCCCGGTTGCCCCTCGCCCGCCTGCCCACCGCGCGCGCGCTGACCGAAGCGCATCAAGCGCCGCGTCTGCTCGGCGCCGCCCTGACCCTGCTGACGCAGCAGCTCGCGCATCTCTTGGAGGCGCTTCTTCAGCTGCTCCTTCTGCTCGTCGGTCATCTCCTGCTTGGCCATGCGGTTGATGTCCTCCGCCGCGGCCTCCAGGTCCTTCGCGCTGAGCCCCGCCTCCTTCAACAAGTCTTCCGCCGCCTTCGCCAGCTCGCGATCGAGCCGTGACAGCTGGCGCTGCGCGCGATCCGCGCGGTCCCGCTCGCGATCGAGCCGTTCCAGCTCGCGCTCCTTCTTCTTCAAGAGGCTCTTCTCTTGCGGCGTGAGCCCCGCCTCTTCCTTCTTCTTGAGCAGCCGGCGGCGCTCCTCCTCCACCTTCTTCTGCGCCTCCGCGGCGGCCTTGGCGCGGCTCGCGTTCGCCTCGGCCGCCTTCTTCAGTGAGTCGCGCAGCTTCGAGAGCTCCTCCTTGCTGAGCGGCTTCTGCTTGTCGCGCAGGCGCTCCGCGAGCTTCTTCAGCGCCTCCTCCGCGTCCGCCAGCTTCTTCTCGGCGAGCGGCTTGGCCACGGGCTTCGTGAGGTCGCTCTTCTCGAGCTCCTTCGCCAGCGCCTTCAGCCCCTCATCGCGCGCCTCTTTGTCGGCCTCGGCGCCGCGCATCAGCTCACGCTCGAGGGCCTCCATGCGCCGGAACACCTCACGCCGATCCAGGCGCTGAGCCGCGATGTCCTCCACCAGCTGGTTGAACTTGCTGACCGCGGCTTGCACCTCCGGGTCCTGGTTCTCCTGGCGCAGCTCCTCGGCGAGCTGACGGAACAGCTCGATGTCGTCAGGTGTCACGACCAATGCGTCGATCTGCGGTGGGAGCGCCGGGCGCAGGCGCTCGGTGCGCACCTCGAGCAGCCCCACCAAGATCAGGCACAGCGCGAGCAGCGGCACGAGCCAGGCCTCCGCGGGGAGCCGAAGCGGCGCCGCCTCCCGCGGGGACAGCCGCGGAGCCACCTCCCAAGCATCCGCGATCGCCGCCTCCATGAACGGCGTCCGCTCCTCAGCCGGGCGCGCGCTGAACTCCAGCGCCGTGGCCACTCGATCGTGCAGCTGATGATGCTGGTCGAGGCGCAGCGCGCCCGCGTAGCGCGGCCCACGCTCGAACCACGCCATCAGCGTCGCCACCACGAGCACCGCGAGCGGTACCACCGCCCCCATCAGCACGTAAGCCTGCGTCTCGAGCGCCGGGCGCCACACCTTGATCCAGGTGAGCGCGAGCAGCGCGTAGCCGAGCGGCAACGGCGCGAAGCGAGCCGCGCGACTCAGCGTGCGCCCCAAGCGCAGCCGCCAGGCGGTGGAACGCGCGGCGGCCGCGAGGCGACGAACGGCAGCAGAGGCTTCTTCGGACACAGCGGGTGAGGGGGGGTTTGGGGGTTGGGCGCGTCCACCGACGCCTGACGCGGCTAACGCTCGAGCCGCGAGCGCTCTGCCCGGGGCGCACAGCCTAGCTCAGCCGCGAGCGCGGCACAGGCGCGGCCACACCGCCACGCCGCCACCAGCGCCCCGGGCGAGGCTCGGCGCCCGATCGGAGCAAACGTAAAAACTCCTATTGTTTCCACTAGTTACAACTCACACCGGGGTCGACCGCTGAACCGACCGCGCCCCAGCAGCGAAGCCAACCTTCCAGGCCCCCAAGCCGGGAGTCACCGAGCGCGCCGCGCGGCGTGTCGTTTCCAAGTCACTTCGAGTCACCCCGTGGAGGACACAGCAAAGCTCCCCTCACTTGGCCGCGCTCACCTTTTCGTCGCCGGATGAGCGTGCGACAACGCTCCTCCAACCCCCCGATCCCGCTCCGCTCGATCCTGAAGTCTCCCCATGAAGCGCCGCCCCCTCACCTGCCTCGCCCTCCTCGGCACCGCCGTGGCGACCCTGCCCGCTTGCTCCACCCCGGCAGGCGACGCGCCCACTGCTTCCGCGCGGCAGGCGCTGCCTGGTCAGGCCGAGCTGCCCGGCCTGCCCGAGCTGCCCGCGCCCAGCCCCGAGCAGCGCTCGCTGTTGCCCGGCCTCTACCCCGACTCGGGGGCGCGGGTGCAGGTGTACCTGGTGCTCACCGCGCGGGCGCCCGCCGAGATGATCCCGCGTGGCGTCGACGTGCGCAGCTCCGTCACGGCGCGCAGTCGCTTCGCCACCCAGCTTCGTCAGGTGCGCGAACAACAGGCGCGGGTGCGCGCCTACGTGGAGTCGCTCGGCGGTGAGCACGTCGCGAGCATCGAGAAGGTGGGCAACGCGCTGCACTTCTTCGTGCAGGCTGACCAAGTGCGCCACTTAGGGCGCCTGGCTGACGTAGACCGGGTGGAGCCGGTGCCGCGCTTCGAGCGCAGCCTGGGCGCGGGCGTCCCCGCCGTGGGGGCGCCGGGGCTGTGGGAGCGCACGCTGCCGATCGACGGCGAGGGGATCCACATCGGCGTCATGGACTCCGGGGTGGACTACCTCCACGCCGCCTTCGGTGGTCCGGGCACCAGCGAGGCGTTCAACGCCAATGACGGCGCCGTCATCGAGCCGGGCAGCTTCCCCACCGCCAAGGTGGTGGGCGGCTGGGATTTCGCGGGTGACGCGTACAACGGGCTGAACCGCCCCACCCCCGATCCCGATCCGCTGGACTGCGCTCGTCAGGTGGGCGGACGCATCGCGGGGGGCCACGGGACCCACGTCGCGGGCATCGCCGCGGGCCAAGGCGTGCTGATGGACGGCAGCACCTTCACAGGCCCCTACACCCAGAGCCTGGACCCAGCCGCCTTCGAGGTTTACCCGGGCGTCGCCCCCAAGGCCCTGCTCCACGCCATCCGCATCTTCGGCTGCGATGGCTCCACCTCGCTCACCGCGAATGCGTACGACTACGCCATCGACCCAGACGGCGACGACGACCCGAGCGACCGCCTGGACGTGCTGAACGCCTCCTTGGGCAGCGACTTCGGCCTCGGCCTCGGCTTCCAAGCCACCCTGGTGGAGAACCTCACCCGCGCGGGCACCCTGTTCGTCGCCGCCGCGGGCAACGCCGGCAGCTCCTTCTTCATCACGGGGCAACCCGCCGCCTACCCGAGCGCGCTCAGCGTCGCCGCCACCAGCGAGGCGCCGCTCCCCACCTTGATCGTCACTGAGCCCGAGAGCGCCGCGGGCAACTACCACGCCGTGAGCGGCGGCATCTCCGCGCCCATCCCCACGGACACGGCGATCCGCGGGAACCTGGTGGTGACGAGCCCCAGCAATGGCTGCGCGGAGCTGAGCAACGCGGCGGCGCTGGCGGGGCAAATCGCGGTGGTGGATCGCGGCTCCTGCACCTTCGAAGAGAAGCTCACGCGCATTGCAGCGGCGGGCGCCGTGGCGGCGGTGATGGTGCAGAACCGAAGCGGTGAGGCGCCCTTCCCAATGGGCGGCGATGGCGCCGTCGCGATCCCCGCGGTGATGGTCAGTAGCGATGACGGAGCCCGGCTCAAGTCGGCGCCCGGCGCCGAGGCCGAGCTGATCGCGGTGGCGGGCGTCTCCCAGCTCTCGCCGTTCAGCTCACGCGGCCCCGAGTCATCCAGCGGCGCGCTCAAGCCGGAGATCGCGGCGCCAGGTGGCAACATCCGCAGCGCGGGGGTCGGCACGGGTCACCGCGGCTCGGTGAACTCGGGCACCTCCATGGCCTCGCCCTTGGCAGCGGGCGCCGCGGCCTTGGTGCGCCAAGCGCACCCCACGTGGACGCCCACGGAGGTGAAGGCCGCGCTGATCAACACCGGCGCGCCGAGCTTCACCTCCGGGTCGCAAGCGACCGTCAGCCAAGTGGGCGGTGGGCGCGTTCAAGTGGATCTCGCGGTGGACACCCAGGTCACCGCGCAGGCGGAGCCCTCCGAGGGCTCGGGCGTCAGCTTCCCGCCGCTGGTGCTGGCGGAGCCTGGCACCAGCACCCGCAACGTGAAGGTGACGAACCGCGGCGGCTCCGCGGTGTCGTTCGAGGTCACCACCGAGCTCACCTACCCGCTGCCCGGCGTGAGCGTGACGCCGAGCCAGAGCACCGTCAGTATCCCGCCCGGCTCCAGCCAAGAGATCGAGCTGGTGCTGAGCTTCGACCCCAGTCAGCTCACCGAGCTGAAGCCCGATCCCGTCACCCCCGCGAAGGCGCGCTTCAGCGCGGACGCCGAGTACGGCCGTCACTTCTTGATGGAGGCGGGCGGCTCGCTCGTGCTCACCAGCACCAGCGCCACCCAGCCGAGCCTGCGCGTGCCGTTCAACGGCGCGGTGCGCCCGGCGAGCGATCGCCGCCTCGCGTTCGAGGCCTGCAGCGCGGGCGACACCGTGAGCCTGATCCCGAGCGGCCCGACTCAGCTGCGCTCCCCCGTGGTGGGCGTGTTCGAGCTCGGCAGCCTGAGCGAGCCCGAGCTCAACCTCGACCCCGCCTCCGATCTAGTCGTCACCGGCGCCGCCACGGATCTAGGTAGCCGCGATTTCTCGGAGGCCTCGGCCTTCATCGCGTTCGGCACCGCCGGCACCTGGACCACGCCCGCGCCCAACAGCTTCGAGAGCTTCCAGTCGGGCTTCCCCGGCCGCTACATCGTCCGCATCGACACCAACGGGGACCGCGCCTACGACTACGAGGTGGTGGCGCTCGCCGCCAGCGACGTGCTGCTCAGCTACTCGCTGTCGCGCGCGGGGCAGCGCGGCTCGGGGCGCTTCGTGAACATCGTCCCGGCGGACATCGTCAGTACCCAGGCCTACTACAATAACGTGCTGGTGCTGCCGGTCTTCTTGCAGGACCTCGGGCTCACGGAGGAGTCGCCGAGCTTCTCCTACCAAGTGCTCTCGGTGAGCGACGCCGGCACCCAAGCGGACAGCACCGAGTGGGTGCGCTTCGATCCAGCGAGCCCCAGCATCGATGCGGCGCCTCATGGCCTCGACGGGCGCCCGCTGTTCGTCGGTGACATGCCCATCCGCGCCAACGTGCAGCGCGATCAGGAGCCGCGCGCGCTGGTGCTGCACTTCGACAACGCGCTCGGCCGGCAAGCGCAGATCGTGGACCTGCCCCCCCAGGGTGAAGACGAGAGCAACCTCTCCTTGACCCTCGCCGCCGATCCAGCGCCCGAGCTCGTGGGCGATCCAGCGCGGGCGCGCGTCGACATCACCCACACGGGGCGCAGCGCCGCCACCCCGCGCAGCACCCGAGTCGAGCTGGACATCGACGGCGGCGCCCTGACCCGCGCGCAGTCATCCCGCGGCAGCTGCAACCTGGTGGCGCGCACCTGCGACCTGGGCGAGCTCGCCCCCGGCGAGAGCGCGACCATCGACACCGAGGTCACCCCCTACGACATCAGCCAAGAGGTGAAGCTCACCGCGCGGCTGGTCTCCGATCAGGGCTGCGGCGCCATCGCCGACGACGACCTCGCCACCGTCACCACGGAAGTGCCACAGCCCACGAGCCAAGCCGCGCCCACCGACATCACCCCCGGCGGTGGCGGCTGCAGCTGCCGCACCACCGGACAGGAGCGCACCGGAGCAGCCGGCGGCCTCACGCTAGGCCTCGGCCTCTTCGCCTGGCTCGCACGTCGCCGGCGGACCCAGCGCTGATCACGTCACCGCCTCACCCCATCGAGACGCAGGTTGGGTAGCAGGGGGTTCGCCCCCACTCCAACGCACCTCGACCCGCGGCGAGCCCACCGCCAGACCACTCGGCGATGAGGTAGGACATGCGCGCACCGAGGCGACGATCGGATCGACCGTGCGGCGAGGTGTGGGGTTGACCAGTGGTTACCGGTGGTCTCGAATAGCGCCCGAGCGACCCCGAGAGGTCTCGAACCGTGGAGCCCCACATGACGGAACAAGCAGATAAGTTGGTCTTGGTAGCTGACGATGAGCCCGGCATGGTCGCCATGGTCGGTGGCTACCTGAGGAGCCAGGGGTACCAAGTGATCGAGGCGGAGGACGGCTCACGCGCTTGGGAGCTCGCTCACGAGCGCCTGCCCGATCTCGTGGTGCTCGACGTGATGATGCCCGGCATGAGCGGCTGGGAGGTGTGCCGCAAGATCAAGGAGGCGGTCAGCCTGCATCACACCGGCGTGATCATGCTCACCGGCATCGGCGAGAACCTGAACGAGATGACCTCGCCGCTCTACGGCGCGGACGCCTACCTGGACAAGCCGTTCGAGTTCGCCGATCTCGAAGCCAAGGTGCGTGAGACGCTCGCCGCGCGCGACGCCAGCGCCACCAATCACCACGCGGAAACCAACGCCGCGCCCAAGCGCCCCGCGAAGAAGCGCGCCAAGAAGCCCGCCCCCGGCCAGACGGATCTGTTCAGCGACCTGGACGCCGCAGGCGCTGATGAGGCCGCCGCCGAGCCCGGCTCCGCTTCGGCAGCGCTGAGCTCCAGGTCCAGGGCCAACGCGACGAAGAAGCCCGCCGCCAAGAAGGCAGCTAAACAGACGAAGTCCGCGAAGGCGAAGCCCGCTGCCCCAGCCAAGCAGGCCGCTGCCAAGAAAGCAGCCAAGCAGACGAAGCCCACCGCAACGGAAGGCGCTCGAGCGGAGCCCACCCCAGAGGCCAAACCCGCCAAGGCAGCGAAGAAGACCGCCGCCAAGAAGACCGCCAAGCCCACCCAGGCGGCGAAGAAGCCCGCCGCGAAGAAGGCGGCCGCTAAACCAGCAAAGAAGGCAGCCGCGAAGAAAGCCCCAGCCAAGAAGGCTGCGGCGCCGAAGAAGCCGGCCAAGAAGGCCAAGAAGACCCCAGCAAAGAAGGCAGCCAAGCCGGCCAAGAAGACCGCTGCCAAGAAGGCTCCGGCGAAGAAGGCCCCGGCGAAGAAGCCGGCCAAGAAGGCCCCAGCGAAGAAGCCGGCCAAGCCCGCAAAGAAGACCGCCAAACCAGCGAAGAAGCCGGCCAAGAAGGCCCCAGCGAAGAAGGCGCCCGCCAAGGCAGGGAAAAAGGCCGGGAAAAAGCCCGCAAAGAAGACCGCCAAACGGTGATGGCGTGGGCGCGATTCATCGCGCCCGCTACCTGACGCGCCACCTCAGCCGCACGGTGCCTCGTGTCCAGCGCCTGATACTGGCCACGAGGCGCCTGGCGCGGCGCCGCACGGTGCCTCGTGCATTCAGCGCCACGCCAAACCCAAAACCCATCCCCTGACCGACGGGCACTGGCCTCACCACCGCCCGTCTGCTGAACAGCTGAGCGGCTGCATCACGCGGCGCCGTGGGCGGCGCGCGCCGGGGCGCCATGGGTGGCCACGCGCCGTGGCAAAAAGCGGTACCATCGGGGGATGCGCAGGGCGTTGTGGGTGGTCGCGGCGGTGGTGGGTTGCGGGCTGATCGGGTGTGACAGCGGCCCGGAGCCAGGTTGGGAGCTCGATCAGCTGCGGCAGGCGCTGCCGCCCGCTGCGAGGCGAGTGCGCGCGGGGGAGATCCGCGACGCCGCCGCGGCGCGGGGGCTGCACAACGGGATCTTGCTGGCGGGCATCGCCGACATCGAGACGGGGATGTCGCACTGCCACCATGAGCTCACTTGGGCTTGTCAGGGTCCGAACAGCGATGACTGCGGCGGCGGGCCGGTGGTGGCAGGCGCGGGCGATGGACCTTGCGAGCTCGAGCAAGGGGGGCTCGGGATGTTCCAGTTCGACGCGGGCACCTACGCGCAGACCTTGGCGCGCGAGGGCGAGCGCATCCTGAGCATCGCCGGCAACACCGAAGCCGCAGTGGACTTCGTGATCAACATGGTCAGGCGCTCTGTTTATGTGCCCGAAGCCACGAACGACGCCGAGGCGATCGCTTGGATGAACCGGGTGCGGCCCTGGAACGAGCTGTGGCACCCCTGGGTGCAGACGGTCACCCACTATTACAATGGTTGCATCCCGGGTCGCTGCGGCGTGTACGACTCACGCTACGCGAACTACTCGCGCGGTGGGCGCGATCTCCTGGGGGAAATGGGGGTGGACTTCTGGTACGGGCGGGAGCCCGCGTGTCCTCGGGTGCCGGCGGACGGCGCCGTGATCGACGAGACCTCGTTCTGCTTCGCGGCAGGCGGGGACGCGCGCTACTGGCGCAATGAGACGGCGGGCCATGAAGGACACCTCTTGTGGACGTACGCGACGGACAGCGCGAGCGTCGCGAACTTCGCCAAGTGGACGTTCCACTTCGATGAGCCGGGTCGCTACGCGATCGAGGTGTTCACGGACGGAGCCTTCTCGGAGTCGGCGCAGGCGCTGTACGTGGTGAGCGACGACGGTGAGCCGACGCTCGCGGTGTCGCTCGACCAAGCGGCGGTGGATGGCTGGCAGGCGCTGGGTGAGTTCGACTTCGCGGGGGTGGGCACGCTGTACGTCGGCGACAACACGGGAGAGGGTGGCTCAACGAAGCGCCTGGTGGCGGACGCCGTGCGCCTCACGCGCGCGGAGGAGATCGGCGTAGGTGGGGTGGGTGGCGCCGGGGGCACCGGCTGGGCTGGTCAGGGTGGCGAACCGTCTGTCGGGGGCACCGGCGGGCTCACGGGTGGCGTCGGAGGCACGGGTGGCAACAACGCGGCGCCGGTCACCCGCCTGGTGGCGGACGACGGCGGCTGCAGCTGCCAGCTACCGGGTGAGCCCGCGCGGGGCCACAGCAGCGCGCTGGGCTACGGCGCCTTGGCCTTGGCGCTGTTCGGCTTCGCGCGGCGGCGCCGCGCGCCATAGGCAAATGCACTGACCAAGAGCAGCCAGGCGCCATTTCGGGGCGCGCTCTGAGGGGTGCTGCAGCCACAGCCCGAGCCGCCCGCCGGACCCCCATCACCCGCGCCTGGGCCCCCGGCGCCCGCGCCCGCGGTGCCGCCCGCCCCGGCGATACCGCCGGCGCCCGCGCTGCCACCCGCTCCGCCCGTGCCGCCGCTCCCGGCGCTGTGCGGCACCAGCGCCGCAGCCTCGGCGACCCAGCCCTCTTCGTCCCACACCTGCGCCTTGATCCTGAGCGGCGCCTCCCCTTGCTGTACTTCGAGTGGCTCCACGGGACCGAGCTCGCCGTCCCAGGTGCCGTCGTACGCTCGATCCCAACGCACCCTCAGGTTGGCTGACTGAGTGACGTCATCCGACGCGATGGGGATGACGCGCACCCGCTCCCCTGGCGCCGCGAAGGGTGGCTCCAGCTCGAGCCTCACGGTGGGCGGCGCGGAGCGCCGGGTGGTGCCGAGCGCCAGCGCCGCGTCGAGCCGCCCGAAGCCGTAACGCTGGTTCGGCACCTCGCCGGTGAGCGCGTCGCTCACCGCACCGAGGCGCAGCGCCTCGAGCGCGGCCGCGCCCGATTGACCCGCCTGCACGAGCAGCGCAGCGACGCCCGCGGCGTGCGGCCCAGCGCCGCTGGTGCCACCGAACACCATCGACCCCGCGTGCGGCATCACCGCGTAGCCCGGGTAGGTCGGGAAGATGTCGCCCGCGGGCCCCGCGACCCACGGGTTGTCCGGCGTCACCACGTCCACCACCGGCGCGCCGTCGATGCGCGGCCCCTGCCCCGAGTAGATCCGAAGCTCGCCCGCCGCTTCCGGCCCGCCGCGCGCCCAACCCCCTTCGGAGTCCAAGTGCGCCGGCACCGCGCCCACCCCGAGGCACCCCGACGCGACCGAAGGCGCCGCGGCGGTGGACTCATCCGTCGCGATGCTGGGCTCCCACGCCGTGCTGTAGCTGAAGCCCGCCTCATCCGAGAGGTAGCCGTGCACCGTGAGCGCTGAAGCGTCAGTGCTCCGAATGATCGCCTCGTAGTCGCCGGCAGGCGGGCTCGTCATGATGTTCATCTGCAGCAAGGTGCCGCGCGCCGTGACCTCCGACCCATAGAAGTACGACGAGCCACCGCCTTCGAGCGGCCGATTGCCCTCCAGGGTGATCTCGGCTCCGCCCGGCTGCAGCAGGCTGAACGTCACCTGCTCCCCGCCGCGCACGTGCAGCGTCAGCTCCATTTGCTGCAGGTTGCTCGGGACCTGAAACCGCATGCGCCCCTCGGCGCTCGGCGCGATGCTGATCACGCCGTGCTTGAAGGCGCCGCCGATGTTCCCCGTGGGGCAGATGTGCAGAGCCTCGGGGCTACCGTCGATGAGGCTCGACCAGGTGTCGGTGCCGTCCATCGCCACGCTGCTCCAGATGGACGCCTCGTGGATCAAAATGTCTGGCTGCTGCTGGAGCGCCCACACCACGGGCGCGGTGAACGAGGAGCTGAGGCCGAAGGCCAGCACCAAGTCGGCCTCCGGCGCGAGCCCCACCCAACGCCGACTCGGCAGCGCCACCCCACCTGCGGCGATGGAGAGCACCCCGGTGCCATGAAGCCCATCCGAGTAGCCATACACGCCGCCGGTGATGTCACTCGGGACGTGGATCATGTCCGCGCCGCGCTGATACACGCGGTCGTGACGGATGCCGCCCCAGTTCACCCGCGCGTACAGCTGTTGGAACTTGGTGGTCCCGAGCCGCACCAGGCGCTCCTCGGTCGTCAGCTTACCGTCTTGGTTCACATCATCAGGGACGAACAGCGGCTCGCCGAAGGCAGGCGCGTCGTCGGTGTAGCCCGCGGCGGGACCAAAGCTGCGCTCCCCGTCGCCGTTGGTGTCCAGGTAAAGGTAGTCGACGCCCGGCTGAAACCCAGCGCCGCGCACGCCAGAGCCCTCGCTCCCGGTGCTGATGTCCAGCGGCGTCACGCGGAGCAGCTGCGCTATTTCTCCAGCGGAAATAGCGCCGTCGCGGTCCAGATCGATGCCGTCGACGCCCGGCTCGAACACGCCGTCGCCGTTCACGTCGATCCAGTCGTACCAACCTCCATCCCCATGGAAGAAGTCAGGGTGGAATACGTCAGCCAAGGTGTCCACATCGGCGATCACCACGCCACGCCCGGTGAGCCGCCCGTGTTGCGCGCGCGCTCCAGCGGCGGCGCCGGCGCCGAGCAGGGAGCGCGAGCGATCCAAGCTGGGCAGGCCAGCGGGGATGGGGGGCTGAATGCGCCGCACGCCGGGCATCACGCTCGCGCGCTGGAGCGCGCTCGGCTCACCCCTCACCACGACGTACTTCTGGTAGGCGAGCGGCGTACCGCCGGCGTGCACCACCTCGAGCCCCGCCGCACGGAGCGCCGCCAGCTCGTGCGCGAGCTCCGCAGGGGTCGCCGGCGCGCGCGTGAGCTCGACCAACACCTCGGGCAGCACACCATGCGCGCCACCGCGCAGCACCGCGGGGCCGAGCTTCAGCTCAGCCGCGCGGATCGCGAGCTGTGAGGCGCTGACCTGGGGCCGCGACTGCGCCGCCGCGCTGCTGGAGACACCAAGGACCAAGACTGAAAGCAAGAGACGCCGCATCGGCGGAGGGTACCAACCCACGCCCATCGCACGCAGCCCGTCGCACAACGCGAGCACGAATCAACCCATGGGCCGCACCCAGCGCTACGCGGCGCATTTTCGGGGGCAGGCACGGGGGCCTGCCCCTACGCACCCTCACGACGGGACGCACCGCAAACCTGTCCAACCCCCAAAACAAGAACCACCCGCGGCAGCGACACGTCGCGACACGTCTCGAGGGGGCAGGCACGGGGGCCTGCCCCTACGGCGGCGCCAGTGCACCCTCACGTGTCACCTGGCCCCTCACCCTGCGACTCCCAAAACTCGCGCACCTCTTCCAACTCGTAAACTCTTGGCGCGGGCGGCAGCGCCGAGAGGAGCTTCGCCCCGTAGCCCTGACGGTGGACGCGCTCATCGAACAGCGCCACCACGCCGCGGTCGTGCTGCGTGCGGATCAAGCGCCCGAAGCCCTGCTTCAAGGTGATGGCCGCCTGCGGCACGTGCTGCTCCATGAAGGCGTTGCGGCCCTCGGCCTCCAGCAACAGGCCCCGCGCGCGCACGATGGGGTCCGTCGGCACCGCGAACGGGATCTTCTCCAGCACCACCAGGCGGAGCGCGTCGCCCGGCACGTCCACCCCCTCCCAGAAGCTCATCGTCGCCACCAGCACCGCTGATTTATCCGCGCGGAAACGTGCCAGCAGGGCGCCCTTCGGCGCCTCCCCCTGGAGCAGCACCCGCGCGGTGCCGAGGCGCTGCGCCAGCCCGCGGTGGATGGCGCGCATCGCCCGCACCGAGGTGGTGAGCACGAAGGCGCCGCCCCCGGTGATCTCCACCAAGCGCCGCACCCGCTCCACCACCTCGTGGCTGAACCGCGGGTCCCGCGGGCTCGGCAAATCACGCGGCGTGTAGAGCCGCGCCATCCGCTCGAAGTCGAAGGGCGACGGCACCACCAGCTCCGTCGCCTCGATCTCCTCCCCCGTGAGCCCCACCCGAGAGCGCAGGTAAGCGAACGCGGGCGAGCCCGCCTGAACGCTACGCGAGCTGCCCACGCTCGTCAGCGTCGCGCTGGTGAGCACCACGCTCGGCACCCGCTCGAACACCCCCTGACGCAGCATCGGCGCCACGTCCACCGGCGCCGAGGCGAGCCGCGGTGAGCGCCCGCTCGCGTCCACCCAGCTCACGTGGCCGGCGCCCCCCTCGACCACCTTGGCCAGATCCTCCCGTAGCCCGTCAGCCTTACGACCGATGATCTCGAGCGACTCGGCGGCGGCGCCCCAGCTGCCCTTCGGCGCCGCGCGCGGCTCGCGGAGCTGTGCGGCGAAGGCAGCGGCGAAGCCGCCCAGCGCCAACAGCGCCGAGTCGAGCTGGTGGTAAGCCGCTTGGAGCGGCCCGTGCCAGTCGTCCGGCTCCACCGGCGTGCGCCCCATTTCCGCCGGGAATTTATCCACGAGCGCGCGGAAGAAGCCGTCCCCGGCGAGCTCCGCGCCTTCGAGCAGCCGCGCGAAGCGCTGCCCGTCCGCGCCGCGCAAGAGCGGCAAATCTGCCCCCAAGCTCGTGAGGCTGCGCGCGCCCTCGCGCGTGATGGAGTCGAGCCGCGCGCGCGACAGGCTGGTCCCAAAGAACTGCGTCGCCACGTCCTCGATCTGGTGCGCCTCGTCGAAGATCACCGCGTCGTAGTCCGGGAGCACCCGGCCCGGGTGCGGGCCGCGCAGCGCGAGATCCGCGAAGAAGAGGTGATGATTCACGATCACCAGGCGCGCCGCCTCCGCCTCACGCTTCATCTGCGTGACGAAGCACTCCTCGTAGTGCGGGCACAGCGGGCCCACGCGGGTGTCGCTGGAGGAGGTCACCTCGCGCCAAATCGGGTCGCCTTCCTGCAGCGCGGACAGCTCCGAGATGTCGCCCGTCTCCGTCTCCCGCACCCAGCGGGTGAGGCTCCCGAGCGCCAGCTTGTGGCGTGGCTCCTCGCTCGCGGAAGAAGTCAGAAACTCTGACAATCGCCGCCGGCACACGTAGTTCGCGAGGCCCTTCATCACCGCCACGCGTGGGGTGATGTCGAGCGCCCGCGCGACCAGCGGGACGTCCTTGTAGGCGATCTGATCTTGCAGCGCTCGCGTCGCAGTGGAGACGATCACCTTGCGACCGCTGAGCAGCGCCGGCACCAGGTAAGCGAGCGTCTTGCCCGTGCCGGTGCCCGCTTCGCACAAGAGCACGCCGCTCTGCGACAGCGTGCGCTCCACGGCGCGCGCCATCTCGAGCTGCCCCGGGCGCGCTTCGTACGAGCCGAGCGTGGTCGCGAACGGGCCACCCTCACCCAACAGCTCCGCGGCGCCCGACACCCATCCCGTCTACTTGGCCGCCGCCGTCACGGGTAGGGGTTGAAGTAGCAAAACCCAGCGCCATGAATGGCGCCGGTCAGCCTTCGGACCCTGTTATCGGACCGATGGCGGCGGCAGGGTGCCGTCGCCGTCCAGGAACTGCACCCCGACGATTTGACCGTCCGCCTGCTCGTTGATCCACACCACGCGCCCAGGGCGCGACGTGGCGGCGTCCCCCACCACGACCTCCACCTCATCCCCCTCGACCAGCGGCTCCTCCACCACCACCCGGACACCCCCGCGACTGACGTTCAGCGTCCAGCCATCGATCGTCTCCGCCCCGCGGCGCAGCAAGACGCGCTCCGAGGCCTCACGCCGCGCACCAGAGGCGCGCCGCGTGTTGTGCTTGCTCGCTGCGTCATCATCCTTGGGGTCGGTCACTGCGCCGCGCATGATAGCAGCACCTGAGCCTGAGCCCGGCTCAGATCCGCTCGTGATGGCGCGGTCGATCCAACGCGAGAACAGGCGAGGGCCAGCGCTCGGTGGCGCGGCCGGTGGCTCCGCCTCCTCGATCGTCACCGCGCGCAGGCGGATATGAGAGTCAGCGGTAGGGCGGAGCAGCGCTTGAGCGGCTTCAGGCGCACCGAGGCGATCCATGACCCCACTTCAGCAAGTGGCGTGCCCAATCGGCCCCCGACGCAGCCTTCAGGTGCGCTGCCGAACCCCCTGAAATTCCAGAGGAAATCGCTGCTATCCCGGCCCACGGGCCGCCGCCCGCCTACGCAAGCCCTGCTCAGGGTGCCGAGTACCGCGACTGGAAAGTCACGGTGTGGCTGTGTGTCACATCACGAGCCGAGAGCCGCGCTCGTGACCCCGCTGGGGGGGCGTGGTATGCGCGGCGCCCCGCGATGGGCGGGACCCGCGATAGGCGGGACACGGATGCTCGGAGCAGTGGAGTCATGCTGAGGTTGCTACGCCAGGGAGGCGCTGGACAGTGGCTGATGGGCGCGATCGTCGTCGCCATCATCATCGTGTTCATAGTGCCCGCGGTCAGCGGACAGGGCGGGAGCCTGTCGACGGAGTGCTCCGTCAAAGTGCAGGGCCGCTGCGTCAACGTGAAGGACTACTTCGCGGCGTACGGGCTCATCACGGCCTCCGAGATGTCCGCCAAGGAGATGCGGGGCCTCAACTTGAAGACCGCCGCGCTGGAGGGCTTGGTGGAGCGAGAGCTGCTCCTCCTGGAGGCCAAGCGCCTGGGCATCACGCTCTCGGAGGCCGAGCTGGACGCGGAGTTGATGGCGGGGCGCATCCACGTGTCCATCCCGGTGGAGCAGCACGAGTACCTCGCGCGCCCCACCCGCATCGGGAAAGAGATGGTGCGCTACCTGCCCGTCAACGACCCGACGACGCAGGCCTTCGACTACGCGACTTACGAGCGCATCATCAGGAACGTCACGGGCCGCAGCGCTGGCGATTATCGCGATCAAGCGCGCGCCGAGGTGCTCGCGAACCGCGTGCGTCAGCTGGTGCGGAGCCGCGTGCGGGTGAGCGAAGACGAGGTGTGGTCGCAGTACAAACAGGCTCAAGCGCGCGCCTCCGCGCGGACGGTGAACGTCGATAAGCCGTGGTTCGCGCGCTTCGCGATCGACACCTCGGACGCGGCGCTCACCGCGTGGCTGAAGGAGCACGAGGCAGAGGTCGACGAGAAGTGGAAGACGGCGTCCTCCGAGTGGGTGGCGGGTTGCGCCGTGGTGCGCGAGCTCTTGGTCGCGGTGCCACCCGGCGCCGATGATGAGGAGAAGGCCGCCGCAGGCGCGCGCATCAACGCCGCCGTGGGGCGCGTGAAGGGGAGCAGCTTCGCCGAGGTGGCCAGGCTCGAGAGCGACGGTTTGTCAGCGCCGGTGGGCGGCATGCTCGGCTGCTTCAGCGAGAAGTATGGCCCTGGTCATCAGGAGCTGAACGCCGCGCTCGAGGGGCTGAAGCCGGGTCAGCTCACCCCGGTGCTCGACACCCCAAACGGCTACGTCACGCTGATGCTCCAGGCGCGGCTCGCCGAGGCCGACATCGAGAAGGTGGGCAAGCGCGAGGTGGCGCGCGCGATGATGGCAGTGGACCTGACTGCTCAGCGCTCCAAGGCCTTCGCCGAGGCGTTGCTCGACGCCGCCAAGGGCGGTGAGTCCCTGGAGGAGGCGACCACGCGCCTGGTGCGTGAGTACGCGAGCCGCGGCAAGCCGCTCAAGGCGGACGAGGTGCCCCCCGGCTCCGAGGCGAACGAGCGCCCCAAGGTGAACATCACCCCCAGCTTCAGCGTCGGCAGCCGCCCTGTCCAAGGCGCGCTGGAGGACGCCGCGGCCCACGCCTTCGCGCTGGAGAAGCCCGATCAGGTGCACCCCAACCTGATCGCCACGCGCACCGGCTTCGCCGTGCTCCAGCTGAAGGAGAAGACGGAGGCGACGCGCGAGGACTTCGACAAGGAGCGCTTCGACTTCGCCGAGCGGCTGCGCGACGTGAAGGAGCAGGAGGCGCTGCGGCTCTACATCACCGCGCTGAAGAAGCGCGCGGAGACGGCCATCGTGCGCAACACCGCGCTCACGGCGGAGAAGTCGGACAAGCCCGACGGGGAAGCGCCCTGACTCACTTCGTGGGTTTTGGGGGTTTGGCAAGGCGCGACTCGGCAGCGTGCAGGGGCACCGCCGAGTGAGCTGCGGTCACACGCGAGGGCAGCGCGGCGGCCAAGCGCCCAGCAGGCGAAGCTCGTCGACATGAAGCGCCGCGCGCCGCTCGAGGCGCTGAAGGTCTCGGTCTCGCGCCTCGAGAGCGGGCTCACGCTGTTCGCGGCGCAGCTGCCGTGGCTGGAGCGTGGGGTGATCAGCGCGAGCCTCCGCGCTGGGCCGCACTACGAGCAGCGCCGCGACCATGGCCTCAGTCACTTCCTGGAGCACATGCTCTACCGGGGGACCGCGAGCCACCCTAGCGCGCACCAGTTAGTCAGTGTGATTGAGCGTCAGGGTGGCTACCTCGATGCGATGACCTACTGCGACCATGGGGTGATGAGCCTCACGGCGCCGAGCGAGAACCTGCTCGGGCTGATCCCAGTGTTCGCCGAGGTCTACCAGCGCCCGCTGCTCGGCGCGGACGACCCCGCGAGCATCGAGGTGGAGCGCGGCATCGTGCGCCAAGAGATGCACGAGGACCTGGATGAGGCGGGTCGCCAAGTGGAGCCGGAGAACCTGGTGCGGCGCCTGGCGTTCGGCGACACCCCGCTGGGCCGCTCCATCACCGGCCACCTCGGGAACCTCGAGCGCTTCGACGCCGCGCGCCTCGCGGCGCACCACGCGCGCCACTACACGGCGAAGAACAGCGTCATCGGCGTGGTCAGCGCGCTGAGCCCGCGCGCAGCGCTGGCTGAGCTCACGGCGCATTTCGATGAGCTGCCCACCGGGGAGCTCCTCCAAGCGCCCCAGGCGCCTCCCGCTGCCGCGCGGAGACGGCACGTGTCGCACGCCGGGAGCCAAACGTCAGTCCGATTGACGTTCCGCGCGCCGAGCCAACGGAGCCGACTGGAGCCGGCCACTCAGCTGCTGCTGCGCTGCCTCGACGATGGCATGTCCACCCGGCTCTACGCGCGGCTCTCCGACGCGCTGGGGCTGTGTTACAGCGTGTCGGCGGAGTACGAGGCGTACGCCGACGGGGGGCTGTTCGAGCTCGCTGCCGACACCCAGCACCACCAGCTGGGCCAGGTGGTGGAGGAGCTGTTGTCGGTGGTGTCCGAGCTGCGCGCGCCCGGCGCCAGCCGTGAGGAGCTCTCGCTCGCTCAGCAGCGGCACCGCTGGCACCTGGCCGACTTGCTGCTCGATCCATCGGGCCTCGCCGAGCTCGTGGGGCTCGAGCTGCTCATCGCGGGCGAGATCGCGCCGCAGCCCCTCGCAGCGCGCGCCGCGGAGCTGGACCGAGTCACGCTGAGGCAGCTGCGGGAGGCCGCGCGCAGCACCTTCCAGGCCCAAGGGATGGGGCTCTTCACGCTGGGGCGCATGAGCGCTCCGAATCGCGCGCGACTCGAGGCTGCTTTTCAGGGGTTTTGAGGGACACGCGGCTCGAGGCCGGGAGCAGTGGAGCGTCGCCGCGAGCCTCGATCGCGACGACCGAGGCCACGCGGCCGGGGTGGCGGGTTTTTCGGGCTGGGAGATCGTCGGCGCGCGCCCGTATCATGCGCCCATGGTCTCCCGAGCGTGGTTCATCATCGGGCTGATGGCGGTCCCCGCCGTCGTCGGCTGTTATATCGAGCAAGAGCCGGCGCAGCAGCCGCCACCCCCGCCCCCGCAGCAGCCATACCAGCCGCAGCCGCAAGCCCAGCCGGGGCCACCCCCAGCGCAGCCGCAACCGGGCCAACCGCAGCCTGGTCAGCCGCCTCCCGCGGATCCAGGCCAGGCGCCGCCGCCGGGCTACCCGCCGGGGCTGCCCCCTGGGTTCCCCTCGGCGCTGCCCTCGGGTCTGCCATCGGCGATCCCATCCGAGTGGCTACCCCCGGCTCAGTAAGGTTCGCTGACTAGGCGTCGCTTCGAGGAGGGCTCTCTCTCAGCGCGCCCCGGTGCGGTGCCGTCCAACCCCCAAACCCACTTGCAGCTGGTCAGATAGACTGTTCAGTGTGCGGCACCATCAACGTGGCGGCTCGCGCGTCGCGCGATCTTCCACGCTGCGGAGCTCGATGCTCGGGAGCACCACGTCAGCCACCAGCCGCAGTCGCTCCGCCACCTGCCGCGACGCAGCCTGCCCACTCGCCACGCTCCGGAACACCACCGCCAGGCAGCGGGCAGGCCGCGCCCCCACCGCGATCAGGTGACCCTCCACCTCCTCCGTGCCCAGCGCGCGCACGAACACCGACAGCTGGGCGTCAAATCCGTGCGGCAACTCCATGCGCTCGCTCGACACCCGCTCGTCCTCACCCAGCTCGGCGACGTGCCGCCGCCACAGCCCGAGCTGCTCGGCGCAGTCCTCGGGCCGCGCGCGGCGCCCCCCTCGCCACACCCGAAGCTCCAAGCTCGAGCGGCTCGGCGCGTGATTCAAGCTCAGCCACTCGGAGGTGGCGGGAGCCGCCGCGCGCTCCCAGCGACCCACGTCCGGCACGGAGACGACGAGCGGTGAGCCCAGCCCCGTCACTTCCCCGAAGTCCTGCGCCGGGAGCGCTTGCACTTCGGGCTCCACGGGCGCTGGCGTCACCACGGCGCGGGGCGGCGCTGGCGACGCCTCAGGCGGTGGCGCTGCCGAGCCGCAGCCCGCCGCCATCACACCGAGCACCCACGCCGACCGCTTGCTCGAACCGGCGAGCCAGCTCGCCCCGTTGAAGCCCATGAGCACCCTGCGAATAGCCATCTGGTTGAACCATGGAGCTCACTGGAGCTCCCAGGTGCGTCGTAGCTTACACAGAGCCAGGCCACGCGCCGGCTCGCTCGTGAGCCTGACGGCGAATTCGAAGCGCCCATCATGCGTCGTATTCGCTGTGGGTGCTCGAGCTCCTGATGACTCGACGTCGATCACATCGCCCAGCCTCGACGGGCCCGGGAGCGCGCAGTGACAGTAGAAATCCAAACCGCGGTCGATCTCAGCGGACCGTCTCGGAAGTTGTGCTAATCGATCCTGCAGGTTCTGGGGTGGGTCGCGCTTGGGGTAGCCCAGGTGGGCGGCGCACACAGGATCATCCTCCCGCGGCGTCGGGGGTCTGTACGACGCCTCTTTGGCACCGCTCCTGGCCAGTGGTGTGGGACGCGCCCGCCTCCTGAGGCAGCGCTCAGCTCACGTCGCGTCAGGCATCACCGCGGCTTTCGTAGCCTCAACGGACACCTAGATTTTATGGATGGATATCGCCAGAGTGCAGCTCGGAAGGCCGAAGGCGGCCGGCGGCGCAAGCGCAAACCGCGGCCTGCGCCGACCCTCGTCGAGCCCCAGCTCATCATCGCCCGGCGCCCCAACTCACCGCTGATCGAGAAGCCACGGCGCGCCGTCGCTGCCTCCGCCACCCCCAAGCCGCTCCCCACGGAGGGGGGCACGCGCGCGCCGCTCCGGCGCCGCGAGGCGGTGGTGAAAGATCGCACCGCCGCGCGCATCGTGCAGGCGCTGCCAGGGGAGCAGGACGATCGCGAAGCGGAGCGGCTGAGGCTCCTCGAGCGCATCGTGCTGAGCGAGGGTCGAAGCGCCATCTCGCGCGCGATCGATGTGTACCTGAACGCCGGCTTCGAGCTGCCTCGCGAACAAGAGGTGCAGCTCCAGCTGCTCGAGCACGTGCGTGAGGAGCACGCGCGCGAGGGCATTCAAGGCCTCACGGAGCTGCTCGCGAACAGCGAGCCGATCAAGCGCCCCATCTTGATCCAGCGCCTCCGCCGCATCGAAGAGTACGCGGATGAAGAGGCGAGCCGTGAGGCCGCGGCGACCTTGCTCCGCGCCCTGCGCTGAGCGCGCTGCGCGGCTGCGAAACGCCCTGGTGACCTCGAAGCGCACGAAGCGTCACCACGGTGCGTGACCGCGCAGCGAAGCGCGGTGTGTGCGACTCGCACACTGGAGCGCGGGTGTGCTGCTGCACGCCGGAGCGCGGATAGGTGCGTGACCGCGCGGCGAAGCGCGGTGTGTGCGACTCGCACACTGGAGCGCGCCCTACGCTGAGCGCTGTTAAGCTCACGTCATGAAGCTCAGCGACTTCGAGCGAGCCTACCGAGCGCTCCGGGAGCAGCGGCACGCGCGCCAAGAGAACATCGGCTGCGTCGAGTGCGCTGGGTGCAGCGGCTGCGTCGCCTGCACCTTCTGCCGCGACTCCGAGCTCTTGTCGCGCTCGAGCTACTGCGTTCGGTCCATGCGGCTGACTGATTGCTCGCACTGCCACGACTGCAAGAACCTGATCGGCTGTCACCACTGCCAACACACGGAGGACTCGAGCGACAGCTCGTACCTGGTGTCCTGCGTGGGGCTCAGCGGCTGCAGTTACTGTTTTGGCTGCGTGGGGCTGAGCGGGCGGGATTTCCACATCTTGAACGAGCGCTATGAGCGCGCGGACTACTTCAAGATCACCCAAGGGCTGCTGGAAGAGCTGCGGCGCGGCGCGCGCACACTGTAGGGGCAGGCGCTCCCAGCAAATAAGTCATCACCACTGACGAGCTCGGCTGCTCAGCAGCAGGTACACCAGCTCGCGCCACTGACAGCGCGCATCCATCGCACAGGTAGGGGCAAGCCCCCGTGCCTGCCCTTCGCTCAGCGTTCGCCCGTCAGGTGCAGGTAAACGAGCGAATAGGCGATCGAGATCACTGAGATGGCGGCGAACACCCCGATGCAGCACGCCAGGTAGCCGACGAGCACCAGCGGGACCGAGAGCAGCGCCAGAGTAAACAGCTTCCCTTTCTGTCCATCGCACAGCGCCCAAGACCGCTTCAGCGCCTCCATCGGGGTGCAGTTTCGCTCCACGATGAGGTAGGGCGCGAAGTACCAGCCGATCGCCAGGATCACACCCGGTACGATCAGCAGGATGAGCCCCAGCGCCACCCCCAACCCCCCGATCAAGCTCGCGATGAGCACGGGGACGAAGCGGTCACCGCCCGAGAACAGCACCGCGAAGTCCGGCGTGTTCCCGCGCGCCGCTTGGAGGAACATCCGGATCTGCCCCACTTGAAAGTAGGTGCCAACGGCGTGGCCGATCACGGCGCCCAGCACCGTGAGGCCGAGCGCCTCGGGGCTCTCGGGGTGCATCCCCGAAGCGGCCACCAGCATCTGGAGGCCTTGGCTCGGGATCTGCCCGGCCAGCGCCACGATCAACGGGCCGAAGAAGAGCGGCACCCAGTTGAGCTTGAAGATCTCGAAGCCCTGCGACAGCACCCCAGTTGGAGTCCACGCCGTCGGGTCCCCGAAGCCCCCTGATACGGAGCTCGGACCATCGCCAGGGAACTGAGGCGCAGCATACGGGTTCGTCATCGCGCCGCTCAGCTATCATCCGTGGCTGAGCGATGGAAGCGCCCTCTGCCTGCCCTCTCGAGCCATGAACGATCCGTTGCTGGAAACCTACTGGAAGCAGGTGCTCGACCGCTGGGACGACGATCGAGCGCACGGCGCGTTCCTGAAGCACTGCCAAGAGCACCAAGCGCTGGCCGAAGCCGCGGCCCGCTACAAGGGAATGACCGGCGATCGCGAGCGTGGGGAGGCGGCGCGCAAGCGCCTGGGCGCGGTCGCGCTGCTCGCGATGGCCACCCTCGACAACACCCCACGCACCGTCCCGAGCCGGTTGCCGCGCCATATCGCGCTGGGGCTGAGCGTGCTGTTCGTGGTGGGCGCGCTCATCCTGCTCAGCCTGTCTTAGCCACCCCGGCGTTAACGCGACGTGCGCCGGTGGCCTGCGCACCTTTGCCAGCGCGCTCAGTCGCTCGGCGGCCTTGTTGCGGGGCAGCCACGGGAGGCTCCCCTACCAGCACTGGACGGCCTCGTTGCGGGGGCTGCCCATGCCAGCGTTCCTCCCGCACTGGATCGCCGCGGCGTGTTTCCACCTAGACTGAAGTGGCCCCCACAAACATCGCAAGCCCACCCGCCCAGTAAGCTTTTTTTGGAAGCCTCGCGCGCCGTCATCGCTTAGGCCTCAGCCACCGGGCGGCCACATGCGCCGCCCCGGGGGGGCACACCGAGCTCAGCGCTCATGCGCCTCTCCATCACCAGCACAAGAAGGATGGTCATGCTCACATCTCGCACGTTCAAACTCCTCTTCCCTGCTGCACTGGTCATCGCCTGCGGATCGGACCCGAAGGAGCCACCTGCATCGCCCACGGGCGGCACGGACGTTGGCTCCGTCAATCCCACGCCGGTCGACTCCACGCTCCCAGCGGACGATCCCAATGACGATCCGCGGAAAGGGCAGATCAACATCTCCGAAGAGATCAAGCGCGCCTGCGGTCTCTCCGACGCGGAGGCTTACTTCGCCTACAACTCAGCCAACGTGCGCCCGCAGGACGACGCGGTGCTGAAGAAGCTCGCCACCTGCTTCGCGTCAGGGCCGTTGAAGGACCGCACGATGCAGCTGGTTGGCCACGCGGATCCGCGCGGTGACGAGGAGTACAACATGGTGCTCGGCGGGCGCCGCGCGGAGAACGTGCGCGCCGCCTTGGCCGCGCGGGGCCTCCCCAAGAACCGCGTGAAGACCAGCTCGCGCGGTGAGCTCGACGCCACCGGGACGGACGAGGCGTCCTACGCGCAAGACCGCCGCGTGGACGTCCTGCTCGCCGACTGAGCCGGTAGGGGCAGCCCCGTGGCTGCCCCGCAACAAGGCCGTCTAGTGCGGGTAGGGGCGGCCCCCGTGGCTGCCCCGCCTGCACGCAACCAGACCGGCCGGCGCTCTGATAGCGTACCGCCCGCGCCTCGGCGCGCTGACTTCACGGGAGCACGATGCCCTTCCTCGCAGAAACGTCGATTGACCTGAACCCCATCTCGCTCGCGATGCACTCGAAGGGCGTGGTGCTCGCGGTGCTCGTGCTGCTGCTCGCCGCGTCGCTCGCGGTGTGGTTCATCATCGTGGTGAAGCTGCTCCAGCTCGGGCGGCTGCGCAGCGCTCAGCACGCCTTCGAGCGCGCCACGGAGGCGATCATCAATCCCTCTGACTTGATCAGCGCCAGCATCGATCACCGCGGCTCGCCCGGCGGGCGCGTGGTGATGGAGCTCGGCAAGCGCCACCACCAACCAGGGCTGAACAGCGACTTGCTCCAAGCGGTGGCCAAGCGCGCCATCGTCAACGAGCAGAAGCGGGCAGGCAGCCTGATGCCCACACTCTCGAGCATCGCCTCCGCGTCGCCCTTCATCGGGCTGTTCGGCACCGTGTGGGGGATCATGGAGGCGTTCATGCTCATCGGGAAGGAGAAGAGCGCCTCGCTCCCGGTGGTGGCCCCCGCCATCGGTGAGGCGCTGATCGCCACCGCCGTGGGCCTGTTCGCCGCCATCCCGGCGACCATCGGCTACAACTACATCGATCGTAAGGTAACCGACCTATTGGACGAGCTGGAGGCCTCCTCCGAAGCCTGGGTGGAGATCGTCGCGGGGAACCCCGGCGGCCCCAACTCCACCCTGCCGCTCGTGCGGCGCACCACGGACATGACCCAGCCCACCGTGCAGGAGTTCGGTCGCTGACCGAGGTAGCTCGATGGGAGCCAAGGTAGGCAAAGGCGGGCGGGGGCGGCGCGGGGGGGCGTTCAACGACATCAACATCACGCCGTTCGTCGACGTGATGTTGGTGCTGCTCGTGGTGTTCATGGTCACGGCGCCGCTGCTCACCACGGGCCTTCGCATCGACCTGCCCAACGTCCAGGCGGCGAACACCCCTGTGAAGGACGCGCGCCTGCTCGTCACGGTGACGAAGGAAGAGCGCATCATGTTCGCCGACAAAGACGTCACCGACACCATCGATCAGGTGCTGCTCGAGAGCCAGCGGGTGCAATCGGAGCGCGAGCTCTATATCCGTGCAGATAAAGACGCGCGCTACGGCGTGGTGGCCAAGGTGGTCGCGGCGGCGCGCGCCAGCGGCGTGAGCTCGCTCAACCTCTTGGTGCAGCCCGAGCTGGAGGAGGTGCCCGATGAATCGAGCGCCCCCACTTCGCCGTCCAAGGCGGACTGACGCACGCCATGAGCCTGTCCGACTTCACCCCCCCAGAGCTGCTCGCCGGTTTGGTGATCTCGACCTGCGTCGCGCTCGGAACCCCGATCAGCGCGCGTTTCCTGCACGGGCAGGCGCAGGCGGGCAAGGCGAAGCCGGAGGCGCGCGCTCAGGAGGTGCCGATGGAGGTCACGCCGGTGCTCGATGAGCTGCCGCTCCTCAAGCTGGGCGGCAAGAAGATGCGCGCGAAGCTCCCCGATATGTGGCAGGTGAAGCCGGAGGCAGTGAAGCGCTTCGAGGCCGCGTCCGCGCCGTCACCGCAGGCGAAGGACGACCCGAAGGCGATCCCCGAGACACCGGTGATCGAAGGGGACGCCGCCGCGCCGCCGCCCGACGCCGAAGTGGCGAAGGAGGTGGATGAGGACATCAAGCAGATGGACGCCGGGGAGACGCCAGAGCCCCAGGTGGAGGGCGAAGGCTCACCGGACGGCGTGAAAGAGGGCACCGAGACGGACCCGCTCAAGGCACGCGCGGTCAGCCTGTACCGCCAGCGCATCGCGGCGTGGTTCAGCTCCCGTTTCCGCGAGCCAACGGACATCCCCTGTGAGGTGCTCGGCGGGCTGCGCGCCTCCGTGTCGGCCTCCGTGGGTGGCGATCGCAGCGTGACAGGCTTCACCATCACGTCGCCGAGCGGCAACGCCTCCTTCGATGCTCGGGTGCAGCAGACGATGCAAGGCACCATCGGTCAGCAGCTCCCACCTCCCCCCAAGAACTACCCGGACATCCTGGGCGGCACCGTCTTCCCCGTGTTCACCGGCACCAAGAAACAATGCGCAGCTTCACCCAGCCCCAGTCCAGCACCCAACCCCGACACGCCGGAGGCGCCCACGCCCGAAGCGCCAGCCCCGGCGCCCGCTCCAGAGCCGGGCGACTGAGCCCCCGCTCGCTCAGCGGCCGATCTGCCCTGATCGGTGGCGCCAGCCTCTCCGCCTTCGTCCACATCGTCAGCAGCGCTGTTCTCATCGGCGGCATCTCATGGAGCAGCGCGGCGGCCGCCCAAGGCACCCCGCCCGACGAGAGCAAGCTCGGCCCGTTCGTGGTCACGGCCAGCACCCAGTCAGAGCATGTGACCAGCCTCGCCATCTTGCCCTCGCTCTCGAGCGCGATGGAAGACGTGGTGGTGCGTGGGGTGGTGCGGCGCGATCTCGAGCTCTCCGGGATGTTCCGGATCATCGGCGACGACAAGGCGCCGCCTGGTCTCTACTCCTTCGGGGATCCGGTGGACGTCGACGCGTGGAAGAAGGTCGGCGCCGAGGTCATCGTCAAGGTGGCGGCGCGACCGAGCGGCGATCAAATCGAAGTGTTCGGCCTCGCCTACTTCCTGAACGTGGGTCAGGACCCGGTGTACGAGAAGAAGCTCGTGGTGGAGAAGAAGGACGTCCGCGAGACGGCGCACCGCATCACGGACGCGCTGCTCGGCGCCATCACCGGCACGCCCGGCGGCTTCGCCAGCCACATGACCTACAGCGGCAAGTGGGGGAAGAACCGCCGTATTTTCCGCATGGATGCGGATGGCCACAACCTCACGCCGCGGAGCTCCCCGGACGACACCGCCTTGGCGCCGGTGTGGAGCCCGAACGGCAGCTCGCTCTTCTACGTGGTGAGCAAGCGCTACGCGCCCTATGTACTTTACCGCGACGAAAAGCACGTGCCGCTGCCCTTCACCGGCTCCATCTACAGCGTGGCCTTCGACCAAGACGGGCGGCGCATGGCCCTCGCCGTGTCGGAGGATCTGAAGACGCTGATCTACGTGGGTAACCCTGACGGCTCCCAGATGCAGGTCGTCTCCAAAACGGAGCTCGCGACGCGCCCCGTGTTCTCGCCCTCCGGTAAGCTCGCCTGGGTCGGCGGCGGCGAGGGCAAGGGGAGCACCCGGCGCATCTACGTGGACGGTAAGGCCATCTCACCGACTGGCTTCATCGCCTCCGCGCCCACCTTCTGCGACACGGAGGACGGCGTGCGCATCGTCTACTCGGTGGAGGTGGGCGGTGACCGGCGGGATCTCGTGATGAGCGACGAGCAAGGCCGCGGCATCGTGCGCCTGACCCAGAACATGGGCTCCAACACCTACCCCGCGTGCAGCCCCGACGGCCGCCTGCTCGCCTTCTTTTCCACACGGAATAAAAAGCAGGGCATCTACATGATGAACCTGAAGCGCTGGAAGACGACGCTGGTCTCCTCTCAGTACGGCGAGAGCCTGCACTGGGGCCCGCTGCCGCCCCCCAAGCTCTCGTTCACCAGCACCCCCAAGGCGGAGCCCAAGCCCAAGGCAGAGCCCAAACCCGACGCCAAGCCCAAGGCAGAGCCCAAACCCGACGCCAAGCCCTGAGGCGCTCCCGGCCGCGATGAGCGTTTTTTTAGGGGGGTTGGTACAAGCACACGGCGCCACCCGGCGCTGCAGTCACTGGACGGAGCTCAGCGCCTCGAGTCGCCGCCCAGCGCTGAGCGCCTTGCCAAACCCCCCAAAAACCCGGCACGCCACACCCCACGTCAGCCATACTGACTGACTGGCGCGCCACGCCCCACGTCAGCCACGCTGCCTGACCGAGGCCTCACACCACCGCGGTGTCAGGGCGCGGCTTGGCGGGGCGCTTCTCGCCGGCGAACGCCTTTTCCACCAGGTAATCACCCTGCTCGCCGCTGTTGCCCTCCTCGAAGCCCTGCGCCTCGAGCAGGTCGGCGGTGTCCGCCAGCATCTGTGAGCTGCCGCACAGCATCAGGCGGTCATGCTTCGGATCCAGCGGCTCACGCCCCAAGTCCTTGAAGATGCGACCCGTCTCGATGAGGGTGGTGATGCGCCCCTCGTGCTCGAAGGGCTCCCGCGTGACCGAGGGGTAATAGACGAGCTTGGGTGCGACCAGCTCACCCAAGAGCTCATCCGCCGGGAGCTCGCTCTTCAGGAACTCGGAGTAGGCGAGATCTTCCGTGTGGCGGCAGGTATGCGTCAAAATCACCTGCTCGAAGCGCTCATACGTCTCAGGGTCCTTCACCACGCTGAGGAAGGGCGCGAGCCCGGTGCCCGTCGCCAACAGCCACAGCGTGCGACCCGGCCGCAGGTTGCCAATGGTGAGGGTGCCTGTCGGACGCTTGCCCACCAGCACCTTGTCACCCACCTTGACGTGTTGCAGCCGCGAGGTGAGCGGACCGTCCGGCACCTTGATGGAGAAGAACTCGAGCGTCTCCTCGTGGTTGGCGCTCGCGAAGGAGTACGCCCGCACCAGCGGCTTGCCATCCACCGGGAGCCCCATCATGCAGAACTGACCGTTCGCGAAGCGGTACCCTGCCGGGCGAGTGGTGCGCAGCGTGAAGAGCCTATCCGTCCAGTGGTGAACAGACAGGACCTCCTCTTCCGTGTAGGCGGGGAACATGCCGCCCGGCTAGCACTGGCGTAGGCCCCTTTCAAGCGCCGTAGCCGGTCGCGAACCGCAGCCGTCCTCGCGCCACGCGCGGCCCACCAGCAGCTCGGCCAGCGGAGTCACGCGCCAGGCCTCGAGTCCGTCCTCGAGGTCCGTCACCCCGAGCCACGGAGCGCTCGTCAGGGTCGCGCGTCCGGACCCTGCGAGGGCTAGGCGAGCACGGCCATCAGGGCCATCGGGATCTGAGCGTTGCCCTCGATGCGCATCTTGCCGGTCATCACCAGCTGCATCGGCTGCACCTTGCCCGCTTGGATCTCCTCGAAATCACGCTGATGGCAGCTCACGCGGCACTCCGGCGCGGTGAGGTTGGGCTCCCGCGCGCCAGGCGTGATCGTCACTTGATGGACGGCATCTTCGTCCGTCACGGAGAGCGCCACGCTGCCGGCGATCTGCCGCACCTGGTTCACCCGCGTGTCGTCCAGCGTGATGAGCCGAATGATCTTCGCTTGGTGCTCGAGCTTCGTGAAGGTGGCCTCGTGCTCGCGCGCCGCCGCGACCACCAGCGCCGCGAAGGCGGTGTCGTTCAGGGTCACCTGGACGATGACGTCGCTCTGCTGCTCGGGCAGCACCACCAGCGCGCCGTCCTTCAAGGCCAAGCTCCACTCACCAGCGCCCGTCACCCGGAAGGTGACGCTGCCCGCCGACGAGCGACCCGAGAGATCTTCCGTGATGGAGCCGAACTGCTCGGGCAGGTACTGAGTGAAGAAGGCCTCGGGGCTATCGGGGACGCTTGCCATGGGGTGCTCCTGTTCGCGGACCGAAGTGCTTGTTCCAGGTCATGCCAGCGAGGTCAAGGGCTCGGCGAGCGCGTGGCGCGTGATGCTAAGCTCCGGCCGGTGCGCCGTGATCACGGTGACCGCGAAGCGAGCGAGGTGACTGGTGCAGAGCCCCCCCGAGACTCACCCCGCGCCTTCGCGCTGGCTCCGGCTGCGCTGGTTCGGTGAGCGCTACGCCGTCGCCCACCTGGTGGCGTACCCACCCGGCGTGGTCGCGGCGTTTGCGTCGATCCCGCTCGCGCTGCGCCTGCGCGGCGATGAGGTGCTGCGAGTGGGGCCCGACGGCGCCAGCTACGAGCTGATGCAGCGCTTCGCCGAGCTGTTCCAGCTGGACCCGACGAGCGCCGCTCAAACCGAGCTGGTGGTGGTCTACACCCTCAAGGTCGCGCTGGTGACGCTGGTTTTCCCGCACCTCACCGCGCTGCCGTGGGCCTTGGCTGCCGCCCGGCGCCCTGCCGAGCCAGCGCTGGGTGAGCGCGAGCCCGAGCTCGAGCGGCGGCGCCGCTGGTTCATGGTCAGCATGCTGGGGCTGACCGCGCTGTGGGTCGTGGTGGGTGTGATCGGTTGGGTGTGGGTGCTCACGTTGTGAAGTGTAGGGGCCTCCCGTGGCCGCCCTCACCCGTGAGCCCCACGTACCGTCAGCCAAACATCTCAGTGATGGCGTGGGTGTCGCGGGCGCCCAGCGGCCCGAACATCACCCCGAAGCCGTCCGCCCCGAGCCAGCGCACCACGGCGGGCAGCGCGCTCTCGTCGGCGAGGCCAGGCAGGCGCAGCGTGAGGGTGAGCTCCGTCCCAAACTTCGGGCGCGCCTCGCTCGCGACGAACATCCCACCAGGCCCGATGTCCTTCGCGACGCCGTGCTGCGCGGCGCCTTCGGCGCTCCAGCTGACAGGGAGCGCGCAGGGGGTGCGGGGGTGCTTGCGTTTCTCGTTCACTGGGCTCCTGCCTCTCTGCGCCCCAACTCCGGGGCCGCGCGCCAGCGATACCACGCCGCGGCGACGGCGCCCGGCGCTCCTTCGTCGCATCACGGTCGCGGCCGCGTGGGAGGCACGCCCGACACCCGCGTCGATGGCGAACAACGCCAACATCCCTCGCGTTCGACGCGCTCTTGGGGGATGTTCCCGGCGTCGTGAGCGCGGACGAGACCACGCCCCCATCGCCTGATGAGGCTCCCGGCGCCGAGCGCCCAGACGAGCCACCCAGAGAGGACGCCGCTCGGCGCCTGAGTCGACCAGAGGCACCCCAAGGCCTGGCGCGCCACCTCCAGGGTTGGCAGCTCGGGGTGGTGTTGGTCGGCGCGGCGTTGCTGGCTGCGGCGATTGGAGTGCCGCGCGCGGTGCCCCCGGAGACGCTGCCGCTACCTCGACTGAGGACGCGCGATCTCGCGGCGGACCTCGCCGCCGAGCGCGCCCGCGCGGAGGAGGCGAAGCGCGCCCCGCTCTCCTTCGAGGCGCGCGCGATCGGTGACGCGTATCGCCGCTACGGCCTCGCGGAGGCGGTCGCGCCGTCGGTGGCGCGGGAGCGCGAGCGGACGCTGAAGGCGCGGGTCGCGCGGCTCAGGCAGCTTCGGCCTGACCAAGCCGACGCGGAGCTGCTTCAGCTGCGGGCGCTGCAGACGGAGCTGTTCATCGCAGCGCTGCGCGAGAGCGAGGGCAGCGAGCCTCAGGTGCTGAAGGGCGACGAGGCGATCGGCAGCTCACCGCTCTTGGAGCTCGGCGGGCGCTTCGCGGGGCCAGGTCACCACCCGAGCTGGTTCGCTGCGGGTCGCTTCGTGGGGAGCGACGAGGAGGCGAGCGTGCTGCTGCGCGCCCGCTGGAACCTGCTGCTCGGCCTCTCGGAGCAGGCGCCGTTCAGCCTGAGCCTGGCGGAGCGCCTGGCGGCGCTGCGCTTCTTGATGGCGCACCCGGAAGGGGCTGACCTTCGCGCGCAGCGCGTGAGCCAGCTCGGCTACGTGGAGGCCATCGCCGCGCGGCAGCCAGAGTACCCCAGCGCCATCGCCAAGGGCACGATTTTTTACCACATGGGAAATTATGGCATGGCGGCGGCCGCCTTCGAAGACCACCTGGAGCGCCCCGATGGTCCCTTCAGCCTCCGCGCGCGAAACCACCTGATCGCCGCCGCGGATCGCCTGCGCGCTCAGGAGCTCGGCGAGTGACCCACTCTGAAGAGCCACGCTCGTCCGACGACTTAGACTGTCATACTGACAATCTAGCCACCGAGCGCGCCGCCCTCGCGGCAACTGAGCGCACTGAAGCGCGCCAACAGCGCGCCATCGCCGGGCTGGTGAAATCGCTGCTCACCGCGCGCGGCCCCGTGCACGTGGTTCGAGCGGGCGGCATCTCACCAGCCCTCGTCACTCAGCGCCTCGTCGAAGCGGGCCGCCAGGTGCTGCACGTGTGCCCCACGCGCGAAGACGCGCAGCGCGCCCACGCCGACTCAAGGTACTTGAGCCGCGGCCCGGCGCTCGGCCCCGAGCCGCTCCACCCCACGCCGCCCAGCCTCCTCTACCTCCCGCCGGAGGCCGACGTGTACGCTGAAGTGCACCAGGATCGCCGCGCCGCGATGAGCCGCACGGCGACGCTCTCGCGGCTCATCTCGGCGCCCTGGGGCAGCCTGTGCGTCCCCGCCAGCGCGCTGGTGCGCCAGGTGCCGCCGCCCGCCTCGATCCAAGAGGCGACCGCGCGCCTCGAGCTGGGCGACGAGGTGGACCTCGAGGCGCTGAGCCAACGCCTGATCCAGGCGGGCTGGCTGCGGGCGCCGGTGGTGGAAGATCCTGGCAGCTTCGCGATCCGCGGCGGCCTGCTCGACCTGTGGCCGCCGGGGGAGCGCACCCCCACCCGCGTCGAGCTCGACTTCGAGCGCGTCGCGCGGCTCCGCCCCTTCGACCCGGACGATCAACGCACCGCGCAGGGCCACCCCGAGCTCGAGGCGCTGTGGCTTCCCCCGGCGCGGGAGGCCTTCCTCAGCCAGGCGCGCGTCGCCCGCGCGCGTGAGCTGCTGCGCGACCTGTGCGACGCGGTGGACCTGCCCTCCACCAAGGCGCGCCTCTTGATCGATGACGTGGCGGGCGGCACCACCTTTTTTGGCGCGGAGGCCTACCTACCCGCCTTCACCGAGCTCACCTCCATCATCAGCTACCTGCCGGAGAGCGCGGTGATCGTGCTGGAGCGGCCCGAGCAAGCGCTGCTGCAAATCGACGACGAGCTCGGCCGTGCCCTCGCTTCGGAGCTGGCGAGCCACGAGCGGCCTCACTTCCCTTTGGAGGCCCTGTGCGCCGATCGGCAGTCCATCGAACGAGCGCTCATGCCGCGCGCCGTCGCCTGTTGCCACGTGGTCGGCATCGCGGACAGTGACCGCTCGCGCCCCCTCGCGGCGCTCGCCGACGCCGGCACGGAGGCACCGAGCCTCGGCATCGAAGATCAACAGGAGCTCGCCTCCAGCCTCAAGCTCGCGCGTCAGTCGGGCGGCGCCAAGGAGGCGCTGGATCCGCTGATCGCGCGGCTGGAGGCCTGGCAGTCTGATGGACTGACCGTGCGCCTGGTGGCGCGCGGGAGCACTCAGGCGAGCCGCCTGACGCAGCTGCTCCGTCACCGCGACGTGGAGCTCGAGGTGAGCGTGGGGGAGGCCGCGCGCGGCGCCATCGCGCCGCTCGAGGGCTTCGTCCTGCTGACGGAGGAGGAGATCTTCGGCTCGCGGGCGCACCGCGAGCGCCCCAAGCGCCGCACCAGTACCCGGGGCGCGCTGGAAGACCTGCGGGCCCTCAGCGAAGGCGACTTCGTGGTGCACGTGGAGCACGGCATCGGAAGGTACCTTGGCCTGACGACACGCCAGGTGGCGGGCAACACCGTGGAGTTGCTCACCGTGGAGTACGCCGCGGGCGACCGGCTGTTCGTCCCGGTTTACCGCCTGAACCAGATCCAGAAATACTCGGCGGGGGAGGCCGCGCCCAAGCTCGACCGCTTGGGTGGCCAGAGCTTCTCCAAGACGAAGGCCAAGGTCGCGCGCCGCGTGCGACAGATGGCGGACGATCTGCTCAAGCTGTACGCCGAGCGCATGGCGGTGGAGAAGCTGCCGCTGCCGCCCGCGGACGAGGAGTACCACGCGTTCGAGGCCACCTTCCCCTATGAGGAGACGCGCGACCAAGCGGCGGCCATCAGCGAAGTGAACCAAGACCTCGAGTCCACGAAGGTGATGGATCGCCTGGTGTGCGGCGACGTGGGCTTCGGCAAAACGGAGGTCGCGATCCGCGCGGCGTTCCGCGTGGCGAGCCAGGGCCGCCAGGTGGCGCTGCTGTGCCCCACCACGGTGCTGGCGCAGCAGCACTTCTTGACGCTGCAAGGCCGCCTCCAAGACTATCCGCTCCGGGTGGCGGTGCTGAGCCGCTTCGTCAGCAAGAGTAACCAAACCCAGATCTTGAAGGACCTGAAGGCGGGCCTCATCGACGTGGTGGTGGGGACCCACCGGCTGCTCAGCAAGGACGTGCACTTCAAGGAGCTGGGCCTCCTGATCGTGGATGAAGAGCAGCGCTTCGGCGTCGCCCACAAAGAGCGCGTCAAGCAGATGCGCGGCAGCGTGGACGTGCTCACCCTCACCGCCACGCCCATCCCACGCACGCTCCAGCTCGCCATCGGCGGGCTGCGCGATCTCTCCATCATCGCGACGCCGCCGACCGACCGCCGCGCCGTGCGCACCATCACCTCGCGCTGGGACGATGAGCTGGTACAGCGCGCGATCCGGAGCGAGCTCGCCCGCGGTGGTCAGGTGTTCTACGTGTATAACCGCGTGGAGGGGATCTACGAGCGCGCCGCGCGGCTCTCGGAGCTGGTGCCCGAGGCGCGCATCGCCGTGGGCCATGGCCAGCTGAGCGAGGCCGCGCTAGAGAAGACGATGCTCGGCTTCGTCGCGGGGGACTACGACGTGCTGGCGGCGACGGCGATCGTGGAGAGCGGCCTCGACATCCCGCGCGCGAACACCATCCTCATCGATCGCGCGGATTTGTTCGGGCTCTCGCAGCTCTATCAGCTGCGCGGCCGCGTGGGGCGCGCGCGGGAGCGCGCTTACTGTTACCTCCTGGTGCCGCCCAGCGACAAGATGACTGACGAAGCGCGCACCCGCGTGGAAGCGCTGGAGCGCTACCACGACTTGGGCGCGGGGTTCCAGGTGGCGAGCCTGGACATGGAGCAGCGCGGCGCGGGAGATCTCTTGGGGGGCGAGCAGAGCGGCTTCGTGGCGAGCGTGGGCTTCGAGCTGTTCTGTCAGATGCTGGAGGAGGCCGCGCGGGAGATCCGCGGGGAAGCGGTGGTCCACACGGTGGATCCAGAGCTGAGCTTCGACGTGGACGCGCTGTTGCCCGAGGACTACGTGGGCGAGGTGGGGGTGCGGCTGTCTCTCTACAAGCGCCTGGCCAGCGCGGCCGACGCGGGGGACGTGGAGCTCATCGCGTCCGAGATGGAAGATCGCTTTGGCCCGGCGCCGCGCGAGGCGGTGGCGCTGGTGGAGCTGATGCGCCTGAAGACGGAGCTGCGCGCGCTCGGGGTGCTCGGGTGCGAGGCGAGCGCGCAGAGCGTCACCCTGCACCTGGCGCCGAACACGCCGCTCCGCGCGGAGGCCGTCACCCGGCTGGTGAGCGAGCGCGCCCGCGCCTACCGGCTCACCCCGGACATGCGCCTCACCCGGCGCCTGCGCCCCGGGGAGGTCGTGCAAAGCGGCCTGGAGCTGGCGAGCCGCATGCTGAGCGAGCTGACGCCGCTCGCCTCGTGAGCGCACGCGCTCATCACGCTTCGCTTCGAGGGGGCGTCTCACGGCGCCGCTCGCCTCGTAGCGGCGCTCTTCGTTGGGTTTTGGGGTTTGGCAGTGCACATCACGGCTCGCTCCGCCAGCCACCCCGAGAACGCGTCTTGCCGCTGCGAGCGAAGTCAGGCTGTGCCATCGTCCGAGCCGTGAGGCGCAGCTCCATCGCGATCATCGCCTGCGCCGTGGCGCTCTGGGTGGACTCCCTGGGCCTCGCGCTGCGCGCCGAAGCGGGCGCCCTGCGCGTGGTGACGACGATGCTCGAGGCGCTGCTCTACGGCGCCTGGTTCGCGGTGCTCCTGGGCCTCTTGCTGGGGCGCTGGCTCCCCTGGCGCGCGCCAGCCACACCGCTCAGTGGAGCTGACTCCATACCGAGCGAGGCTCTGAGCACACCGCTCAGTGAAGCTGACGAAATGCCTCGCGAAGAGCCTGGCGCCTCGTCGCGCGAGCAAGTCAGTGACTCTGACGATACAAGGCGCGAGCCTCCGCGAAGAGCCGCGCCAGCGCCTGAAGCCCCCTTGGCCCGCGCCGACACCGCGCTCGCCTACCTGCCGCTGCTCTCCCTGTGGGCGCTGGGGCTCTACTTCGCGATCTTGATCGCCGGCGAGCGCTTCCACAACCGCGAGCTCAGCGCGCTGCTCGTGGTGTGCCTGGCGCTCGGCGGCTTGTTCGCGGTATGGCCGCTCGGAAACAAGCTGGCGCGCGCGCTGCCTGCCTGGCGCGCCCGCGGCCAGCGCCGCACGCCCCTGGTCGCCGCAGGTGCCGCCCTCATCACCCTGAGCGTCATCGCAGCGCTCACCGCGCACAACCTGAGCGGCCTGCGCCAGCTCAACCCCTGGCTCGCCCTGAGCCCCGCGGCGGGCGCCGCCTGCTACCTCGCGCTCCGGCTCACTCGCAGGCGAAGGTCGCCGCAGGACGACCCTCGCTGGCTCCGCCTCACCCTGCTCGCCGCCGCGCTGAGCGGCGCCGTGGTCACCGCGGTGGGGCCGTGGTCCATCGCCGGCACCATCGCGCGCCAGGGCGCGGTGAGCCGCCTGATGCTGCTCGGCCTGCGCGCGGTGACGGACGTCGATCGCGATGGCTACTCCTCGCTGTGGGGCGGCGGCGACTGCCGGGCCTTCGACTCGGCGGTGCACCCCGCCGCCAAGGAGATCCCTGGTGACGGCATCGACAACAACTGCATCGGCGGCGACGGCGGTCTCGAGGCAGCGCCCGCGCCGCCCACTTGGCGGCCACTGCCCGCCGCTCTGCGCGTCGCCGAAGGACGCCCGAGCTTCCTGGTCGTCACGGTGGAGACGCTGCGCGCCGACGCCGTCGGCTTCGCGCGCTCGAAAGGCATCGGCGCGCAGCACCCCACCACCCCCAAGCTCGACGCCTACGCCGAGCGGAGCGTGGTGTTCGAGCGCTTCTTCGCCACCACCCCGTGGACACGACTCTCCCTGCCCACCCTCTTCAGCTCCCTGCCCCCCAGCCGCATGGACTGGCGCGCGCAGCCGCGCGCGAAGCGCATGCGCGCCCTGGGACCCAACATCCCCTGGGCGCCCGAGCTGCTGCAAAAGTCAGGCTACCACACCATTGCGGTGCTGAACTCGTTTCGCGCCTTCACCAGCGCGGAGACGGCGGGCTTCGAGCGCGGCTTCAGCGTGTACGACACCTCCGTCCGCCTCGCGTACACCGGCGGCACCATGCGCGGTCACCCGGGCGCTCAGCAGGTGCGGCGCGCCCTCACCCACCTCGACGCCCGCGAGGACAAGCCTTTCTTCTTGTGGGTCCACCTGATGGAGCCTCACTACCTGTACCAGCGCTCGCCACGCGCGCCGCACTTCGGTGACGACGAGCAGGGGCTCTACGCGAGCGAGGTGTGGGAAGCTGACCAGCTGATCGCGGAGCTGCTCCAGGGCCTCGAGCAGCGCGGCCTGAGCGAGCGCACGGTGGTCACGGTGGTGGGCGACCATGGGGAGGAGTTTCAAGAGCATGGCGAGCGCTGGCACGGCTCGAGCTTGAAGCAGCCGCAGGTGCACACCGTGGGGCTGATGCACGTGCCCGGCGCCGCGCCGCGCCGCGTGCAGCAGGCAGTGAGCCACGAAGACTTGGCTCCCACCTGGCTGAACCTGGCGGGGATCCAGGGGGGCTTCGACGCGCTGCGCGGCAGGAACCTGTTGCCGCTCTTCATGGGGGAGCCGCTCGAGCGCGATCACTTCTTCCTCGAGCGCTTCGAGGTGCACGACGGCAGCCGCTACCAAGCGGCGATCGTGGAGTGGCCGCTCAAGCTCATCTACACCGAAGACGGACGCCAGCTCGAGCTGTACGATCTCGAGAGTGACCCTGACGAGCACCTCCCAGCGCCGCGCCGCGGCCGAGCGTACGAGGCGCTCGAGCGCCTGCTCTTGGGCCACATCGACGGATCTCCGTAGGGCGAATGATCATTCGCCCCTACATCACCGACCCCGGCACCTCCCTCATCACGCCATTCCGCACGGCAATGGTGTGGTGCCGCGCGACGCTACCGCCGCCGCTACCACCATGGACGCGAAGCCTCAGCCTCATTCCGCGCGGCAATGACTGCGGTGACGCGCGGGGGCTGGCGCCGCTACCAACCCCCCAAAACCCTTGAACCGCCGCTATTTACACGTGCCGTAGCCTGGCGGCAGCTCACTGTGAGGCTGACAGGTGCCGGACGAGCACGCGCCGCCGCCATCCAAGCGACACACCTCGGAGCGCGACACGACGCCGATCATGCTGTCGCACTTGTCCAGGCACTTCGTGCTCGCTGCTTGGGCCGTGTACCGCTCATAGCAGCATTGCTGACCATTGCCGCAGTCCTCGCGCCCATCGCACTCGAGGCGCACCAAGTCCGAGCAGGCGATCCCGCAGCTGCACGCGTTTCGGCTCGACTTGCAGCTGAAGTCAGTCCCCTTGATCGCGCAGCAATACTCGTTCTGCGCGCTGTTACACACCTCCCCGCCACACGCGATGGCGTTCGTCACCGGGCCCACGCTGCCTCCCGAACCGCCCGTCGCGCCGCTGCCCGCGACGCCACCCGCACCGCCGGCTCCGACCCCGCCCGCGCCACCACCCGCCGCGCCGCCGCTGGTGCCACCCACACCCGCCGTGCCGCCCGCCGCGCCACCCGAGCCGCCCACCGCACCCGCGCCACCCGAGCCACCCACGGCGCCGGTGCCCCCCGTGCCACCCTGCGCGCCTGCGCCCGAGCTGCCACCCCGTGCACCCGAGCTCGAGCCGCCGTCCGTCAGCCCCGAGCCATCACTCGAGCCGCAGCCCAACGTGAGCCCCGCCACCACCAGACCGACCGAGACCCACTGTGTTCCAAGTTGCCCTGCGGTTCTAAGCTGCATCGCGACCTCCACTCCAAGCACGCCAGCACGCGCTGGGCCTCGGGAGCTTAGCGCGTCACCCCAGCGAACGCAGCATCGCTGATGAGCGACGCGTCAGGCAGCCCGAGCCGCCGCAAGCCGTCGCAGCGAACGCCGCATCGCTGATGAGGCCACGCGAGAGCGAACCATGCGACACTGAGCGCGATGTTCCCCGTCGCGCACGATCGCCACTACGCGTGGCGCTGGCCCTTCGCCACGCTGGGGCTCATCTTGCTGAACGTCGTGTTGTGGCTCGGCACCTGCCACTCGCTGCCTGACGACGCGGCAGAAGCAGAGCAAAAACAGCAAATTGCGCTGACATTCGTCGCCGAGCACCCCGAGGTGACTCCTTGCCCCGGCTTCACCCCGGAGCGGGTGGCGGAGGCCAAACAGGCGCGGCGCGCAGGCGCGCGCGTCGCCTGGCTCACCGCGCCGAGCACCGATGACCCCGACGCGCAGGCGCGACAACTGTGTCGAGAAGCAGCGAAGGCGTCGAAGAAGAGCCTCGCGCATCAGTATGGCTACGTCCCCGCGGCGCCGCGCGCCGTCGCGCTGGTGACGCACGCCTTCCTCCACTCGAGCATCTGGCACTTGGCGCTCAACCTGTGGTTCTTGTGGCTCGCCGCGGTGGCGCTCGAGGACGTGTGGGGGCGCGCCGCGTTCCCTGCGTTCTACCTGCTCGCCGCGGCGGCCGGCGCGATCGCGCATCACCTGTCGGCGCCAGGCAGCGGCGTGCCTTTGATCGGCGCCTCGGGCGCGGTGAGCGGCGTGATCGGGGCGTTCCTCGTGTGTCACCCGCGAGCCAAAATCCAGGTGGCGACCTTGGGGCGCTACTCCGGCGCGCGAATAGTACCGATGCCTGCCTACCTCTTGCTCCCGCTGTGGGCGCTGGTGGAGCTCTTCGGCGCGTTCACCGCGACGCGCGGGGACACCGCGTACTGGGCGCACCTCGGCGGCTTCTGTTTTGGTGGCTTGGTCGCGACCCTGCTCAAATCCACCGGGCTGGAGGCTCGGCTCGAAGCGCGGCTCGCGGCGACGCGCGGCTTCGATTCACCCACGCGCAGCTCACCGAGCGCACCCCAGACCACGTCCGGCGGATGGGGCGCTTCATTGACTATTCCTGGCTCGGACACGCGCGGCGCCTCCTCCGCCGCGTCGAGGTCGAAGCCAAGCGCGCCCAGCACGCCGGACGATGCCCAGACCCGCGACCTCCCACGCCCATCGCGCCCCAAGTGACACTGCGCTGATGTCTAGCCGCTCGCCGTGCCACGCTGAGCCAGGCCCCGCGCATGATGGCACACCCCGCCGCCATGTCGCTGACGGCCGACACCAGGCCGCCATCGTAAAGTCAATGATCTCAACTAGTTACACAGCACTGAGCGTTGGCTCATGGCTTGCTTTCGACGCCCCGCCCCGGTTGCCTAGCCGTGCACCACGCGACTGAGCGACACTCCCCCGGGGGCGACAGGAGCCAACGTGACCTCACCTCGATCCAAGGGCCAGTCTTCCAAGTCCAACACACGCCGGGGCAAGGGTCGCTCGGGACAGAAGCGTCACGCTTCGAAGGGGGCTGCTTCGGGTTCGGGGGTTGGGTCACGCTCCACGGCGCCTGAGCGGCGCTCCCAAGCGCCCGAGTCCCGCGCCGAGGCGCCGCGCGATGAAGCGATAGCGCCCCAGGCACGGAGCGCGCCGGCGGCGCCTCACACCGAAGCGGCGCCGTCCCAGCCACCGCCCGCCCCCGAAGTGGTGAAGGCACCTGACGAAGCGGCGGCGAAGCCCAAAGACAAACAACCTGACGACGCCCAGGCGAAACGAGCGGCCGAGCCGGAGGGCGCTCAGCCCGGGGCAGCGGGCGCCGCAGTGGCGAAGCGTCAAGGCAAGCAACCTGACGATACCCAGGCGCCCGAGAGCGCTCAGGCCAAGCGTCAAGGCCAGGCGAAGCCTGGAGGCACCAAGCAAGGCAGCGCCAAGACGAAGCGCGTGGAGAAGCGCTCAGCTGACTATGAGGAGCAGGAGGCGGCCTTCTTCGACGAAGGGGAGCGCCTGAGCGATCCGCGCGCCGCCGCGCAGTCCTTCCCCGAGGAAGATCTCCCCCAGGTGATGTCGATCGCCCCGGAGGAGGCGCGTCATCAGCGGCGCTTCGTACCCTACGTCGCCGCGGCGATCGCGGCCCTGGCGGTGCTGGCCGCGGTCGGCGTCTACCAGAACGGCCGGCGCGCGACGGGCGCCGAGGTGGCGGCGGCGACGCGGGTGACCCCCGTCGCCACCGAACGTCAGCTAGCCGCCCCAACACCGACGCAGGCTCCAGAGGCGCCACGAGCCGCCGCACCCGAGCCAGCACCCACGCCAGAACCTGAGGTCGTCGAGGCGGAGCCCGCGCCAGCGCCCAGCGCCGAGCCCGAGGTCGCTGCGGCCGCTCCAGAGCCAGCCCCCAGCGCCAAGCCGGCCCCCCCGCCCGAGCCGCTCGAGCCGACGCCCGCTGCTGCACCCAAGGTGCCCCAGCCCGTCGCCAGGCCTCGCCCCGCAGCCCCCCCACCAGCGCCTGCCGCGCCGGAGCCGGCTCCTGCACCAGCCCCCGCGCCGCCGCCAGCGCCCGCACCGGCCCCCGCTGGGGAGCGTCCCCCGACTGCCAGCTTCCCGGTTCAGTGAGCTGACACCCACGGCTTGCCGAGGCGCCGAGCGGCGGTGGCAGTGCTGGAACCGACGCTTGGCTGACGGTCAGTATCGCTGCTTCGCGCAGATGGGCAGGCCCCGCTTGCCCGCAGGAAGGGCAGGCACGGGGGCCTGCCCCTACTGCGGTGTGGGCGGTCCGCGCTGGCGTGGCTCACAGCGCGCGCTGGCCGCGCCAGCGCAGCCAGTGATCGGCGAGCACCAGGGCCACCATCGCCTCCGCCATCGGGATGAAGCGCGGGAGCAAGCACGGATCATGACGGCCGCGGGTCCTCACCACCGCCGGCTCGCCCGCGGCGGTCACCGTGGCTTGCTCCCGTGAGAGGCTGCTGGTCGGCTTCACCGCCGCGCGCAGCACGATGGGCATGCCGCTGGTGATGCCGCCCAACATGCCCCCGTGGCGGTTCGTTGCCGTGCGGATTTGGACGCCCGCCTCGCCCGGCTCGGCGATGAAGACGTCGTTGTTCTCGCTGCCGCGCGCCGTGGCGCAGCCGAAGCCAGCGCCGTACTCCACGCCCAGCACCGCCGGCAGGCTGAACAGCGCGCGCCCCAGCTCGGCCTTGATCTTGTCGAACACCGGCTCACCGAGCCCCGCCGGCACCCCCCGCGCGACCACCTCGGCGACGCCGCCGATCGAGTCCTGCTCGCGCCGCACCTGGTCGATGAGCTCGATCATCCGCCGCGCCGCCTCTTCATCCGGGCACCTGACTAGATTCGGGGTGCCGTCGCCGAAGCGCTCCACCTGCTCCAGCGTGACGGCGCTCGGGTCATGGATAGCCGCTCGGATATTCCCCACCTGAGTCACGTAGGCGAGCACCTCACCGCCGAAGGCCTCGTGGATGAGGCGCTTCGCCACCGCGCCCGCCGCGACGCGCGCCGTCGTCTCCCGGGCGCTGGCGCGGCCGCCGCCGCGGTGATCTCGGAGGCCGTACTTCGCGTCGTAGCTGTGGTCGGCGTGCCCTGGGCGGTACAGCGACGCCAGCTCACCGTAGTCACGCGGGCGCTGATCTTGGTTCGCGATGAAGATGGCGATCGGCGTACCGGTGGTGCGCCCCTCGAACACACCGGAGAGGATCTCCGGAGCATCGGGCTCGCTGCGCTGGGTCACCAAGCGACTCTGCCCTGGGCGCCGGCGATCGAGATCGGCGCGCAAGTCGTCCACCGAGAGCGATAGCCCCGGCGGGCAGCCGTCGATGATGACGACGTTCCCAGGGCCGTGAGACTCCCCCGCCGTCGTCACCCGGAACGCCTGCCCGAAGCTGCTGCCTGCCATGGCCCAAGACTCTGCGCGGCAGCGGAGGGCGCCGCAAGCAGCGCCGCTCAGTCCACCGAGGGCGCTGGGGCGGCTTCGTCGGCCAAGCCCTCGATGAGCGCCAGCACCTGAGCCCGCGGCGCGCGCGCCAGCACCTCGCGCGCGTAGAGCTCCGCTTGCTTGGGCTCCCCGAGGCGCGCCCAGGCCACGGCCGTCCACGCGAACACCCAGGTCAGCTCGGCGTCATCGTCAGCCATCCTGGCGGCCACCTCGAGCGCCTCGAGCGCCGGGCGCGCGCGCCCCAGCTGGGTGAGCGCCGCCCCCTTGACCCACCAGGCCAGCGTCGACACCTCATCCCGCTCCCCCTCGCTCGTCGCGCGCTCGGCCAGGCGCCGCGCGTCGAGCCAGCGCGCCTCCGTCCCGGCGATGAGCGCCACCCGCGCGCCCGTCGCGAGCACGTCTTGACGCAGCCCCGGAGGCAGCGACTCCAAGTCGCCGAAGCCCTCGAGGATGGCCACGGCGCCGGCGTCGTCGTCCAATTCCGCGCGGCAACGTGCTTGCGCTAGCCGGAGCCGCGGGTGCAGAGGGAGCTCCGCGAGCCCCTCCTCCAGCACCTGCTCGGCTTCTGCCCCACGCGCGTCGTCGAGCAGCGCCTCCGCCAGATCCACCCAGGGGGTCGCTAGCTGCCACTCGAAGCGCTCACGCGGCGTGAAGGCGCTGAGCAAGATGCCGAGCCCATCCGAGGCGCCGCCCCCCGGCACGCGGAACGGCAGCAGGTTGAACAGCCCCCCGAGCAGGGCCGTGAGCGCCACCGCCTGCGCCAGCACCACGCCCAGCGACTCGCTGCGGCGCAGCAGCTCCTCACCCACCACGAGCCACAGCGCCAGCACCAAGCAGAGCTCCGCGAGCGGCCCCGCCGCGTAGATCAGCGCCTGGCGCCAGCGCGCTCCCGTGAGGCTCGTGGGCACGGTGCGGACGTAGCCGATCAGCGGCGCGAGCTTGAAGCTGACGCGCGCCTTCCCCCACCGAAACCTCACTAGATCGCGACCCTGACCGAGCACGACCTCACTCACGTGCCACCCCACCGCGCGCGCCGCGAGCGCGTGCCCCAGCTCGTGCAACACCAAGAGCGGCACCCAGCTCACCACCGCTGCGAGCAGCCCCAGCTTCACCGGACGGAAATCGCGCAGCAGCTCCCCCGCCAGCGCCCCAAAGAACAGCAGGAAGAACCCAGCCGCGATCAGCCGTTCACCCTGACTGAGCGGCCGCCGCGGCGCCGGATCGTAACCTCTGACCGCCATCGAACCCGAGCACCCAAGCACTCGAGCGGCGCCCTGGCAACGTGGAAGCGCGTGATGCTTGACTTCCACCTTCCGCGGATCCTTGAAAGGGCGATGAGCGAGGCTCGAGGTGTGAGGGAGGGTTACCCGTGGCACGCGTGGCTGCTGCTGGTGCGGCCGGATCGAGTGGCGCAGAGCCTCGAGCGCGTCGCGGCTGCTGGGCTCGTCCCGGTGACGCCCAACCTGTGGCAGATCGAGCTGGGGGTGCTCTCCATGTGGCACCGCGTGCTCTTCCGCTCAGAGACGGTGGGCAACGCCAAGGTGGCCCCGGTGCGCCCCGGGTGGCGCGCGCGCCTCTTGAAGTTGCGGCCGCTGCGCTTTGGGCCGCTGCTGTGGGAGCGCGCGGTGGCGCCGCTCGATTTCTCGGGGCTCACGAGCAGCCCCGAGCGCATCACCTCCCACCTGCTCGGGGCGCACCACGATGGCTCGCAGTTCGCCTACGATCTCGAGCTGCTCGGGCTCTACCCCGGTGGGCTCGAGCGCGCGCTGGAGCTCGCGCGCGCGGTGACTCAGGGCACCTCCAAGCGCGGCGAGTGGCTGCGCGATTTGGTGGTGTACCAGGGGTACCACGAGCGGCTCGAAGCGGCGCTGCTCGCGGCGCTCTCGGGTGACTTGGGGCTCACGCCGAATGAGGCGCGCGATCCGGACATCGCGTTCGGCGCCTACCTCCGCTGGTGCGCGGCGCAGCCGCGCACCCCAGGGGAGACGCTCAGCGCCTGGCAGCGCGGCGAGCTCGCGCTGTGGCGCCGCACGGGTGAGCAGGTAAGCTGATTAACGGAGGGCGCCCGGGGTCGTCAGTATTCTTCACCGAAGAAGGCGCTGCCGGGGTCGAAGCCCACCTCAGCCGGGGGCACCAGCCGCCGCAGGCCCGAGAGGCTCGTCTGCGCGAGATCCACCACGGCGGGCGGGGACAACGCGCGGCCCTCCGAGTCGGTCACCACCGCCACCGCGGGACGCTCCACGTCGCCCATCGCGCTAGGCGCCGCCACCACCGCCCACTCGCCCTCCGAGAGCTCCACCACGCTGCCCGTCGGGATCACCCCGATCGCCCGCGCGAGCAGGCGCACCAAGCTGGGGTGCTCCACGCGCTCCTCGAATAGCGCCGTGAGCGCCGCCGCCGGGGTGACGCCACTCGGCTCCACACCATGAGCCGCGACCCGTGCGACGTAGCGCTGCACCAGGTGCAGCAGGCGCGCGCCGAGCAACCCCTGGGCGCGCCCTCGATACAGCGGCCCAAGCTCGCTCGCGCCGAGCCAGGTGGCCTCCATCACCAGCGCCGCGCGGAACCAGCCGCTCGGGTGCCAGCTGCCCGCCTGGAGCATCAACTGGGCGGCATGCTCCAGGCGCTGGTCAGCCTCACGGACTTCTGGGGCGCCCCACACACCGGGGAGCGGCGCGAGCAACGCGGCGAGCGCGAGCTCCGCCAAGAGTCGCCGATCGCGCGTGAGCTGGCGCGCGAGCGCCAACAGCAACACCGCGCTCTGGAGCGCGCGCTCATGAGCGCTCGTGGCGCGCGACGCGAAGGCATGGAGCTGTAAGAAGGACTCCTCACCGCTCAACGCCGCCATCGCCCAGCGCTGAGCGAGGCGCCGCAGCGCGCGGAGCGGAGGCAGCTCACGGGTGGCCGCTCCGGCGTAGAGCTGCTCGAGCTGCGCCAGGCTGAGCGCGTAGAGCTGCAAGCTGCGCTCCGCCTGGCTCTCGCCGTGAGCCCCAGGCGGTTGAAAGGTGAGCTCCGGAGCGCGACCCAACGCGACGCGCGGAGGCGTGACGAGCGGCTCCCCACCCACCGCGCGCAGCCAAGCGCGCATCAGCTCGAGTAAGTCGTGGCTCGTGACCTCCGCGCTGACCACGAGCAGGGTGACGCCCACCGCCGCGAGTCGCTCGCCCACCTCTTGCGCAACCAAGTACCCCGCGCGATCCGTCTCCAGTAGCTCGCCCGCGACGTACGGTAGCCCTCCCACGTAAGCGAAGCGCACGGGGCCACCGACCTGCTGCGCGAGCTGGCGTAGCTCGACGGCCGCCTGCTCTGCAGCGGACAGCGCCTCCGAGCCGTCCAACCGGCTCGCCTCGGCCTCCGTGAACAGCAACGCGAGGGATGACAGCGTGGGGCCGAACAGGCGCCGAAGCCGCAGGGTGCCCGGCTCGGGAGGCTGCGTACCCTGCACCATCAGCGGCGCTCGGGAGCTGGCGCGGCGAACCCGCGCGGCCGCCGAAGGGCTCCTCCGGGGCACGGCGGGGCTGGTGGTGCGAGCGCTACGTGCCATCGTCACCTCCCGCCCGCTGCTCGAGCTTCCCAGGGAACAGCGAGCGCACGCTCGACTCCCGCGACTCACCAGCCCGGAGCTCCAAGAGCCAGTGCCTGAGCTCCGCGCTCTGCGCCACACCCAGGTGCTCCGCCAAAGGCAGCGCGTGCGACTCATCGAGCTCCGCTACCAGGCGCTCCCAGAAGCCGCTCAGCGCCGCGACGCCGCCTGGCTCCAGCTGCGCGGCGTCGAGCAGCGCCGCGTCGAGCCACCTGAGCAGCGCGCTCAGGGCGCTCGGTGGGAGCAGGTAGGCGCGCGCGGTCTTTCGTAAGCCATCCTCACCCAACGCGCGGAGCACGCTCAGCGTGAGCTCCCAACGCGCGCGCGGCGAATGCGCCGTGAGCGCCTGACCCGCTTGGTCGATCCACCCCAGCGCGACGTGCAGCGTGCTCGAGCGCTGGGCCTGACGGAGCGCCACCGCGGCGACGTAAGCGAAGCGACCCACGCCCAGATCGCCCTCTTGATCCAGCACCTCCGCGAGGCGCCCCAGCTCCTCGGCGTCCTGGGCGCCGACCCACTCACCTCGAAGCACCCGCTCGAGCGCCGCAGAGCCGGGCTCGGAAGGCACTGCGCTTTCAGAAGACACTGCGGCTTCAGAAGGCACTGCGCTCGAATCCGCCACGGCGCTCCCAGAGGCCGGCTTCGAGGCCGCGCGCCAGCTCGCCTCCAGCGCGGCGCGTTGGTGCTTTGGGCGGGCGAGCCATGGGGCGCTCGCGCGCGCCAGCTCAGCGCGCTCGAGATCGGTCCCGCTCACCAGGGTATCGTCCGCTTGGATGACCACGTGCTCGAGATCGGCGTCCCACAGCAGGGTGGTGAAGTCGTGAGACGGATCGCCACCCTGACTAGCTAGCAGGCACTCGCTGAGGCTCGTCAGCTCCGCCCGCGTGAAGCCAGGCGAGAGCCCGAGCACCCGCACGCCATCGGCGAAGAGCTGGTAAGGGAGCCAGCCGAGATCTTCTCCCGGCGACCACACCACGGCACCGTCGAGCAAGAGCGCGAAGGGAGCGACGTCCCACAACAGCGCGACCTCCACGCCATCCATCGCGCGCTGCGCGGCGACGAAGGCCTCGTCCAACAACCGCACCACCTCGGCGTGACCCGTACCGCGGTGCGCCATCTCCCGCAGCGCGGCCTCCCACACCCGAAACACCTCACGCGAGGCCGCGAGCTCAGCGCTCGGCTCACCATCACACGCCGCGTCCAGTGTTTGCCTCGCGCGCGTCGCGTCCGGCGGGTGCCACACGGGGGGCAGATCCGCGGCTGGCGTGGCCTGAAGGAGCGCGCAGAAACGCGCCGCGCTCGCGCCACTACCCGAGACCACGGCCCCGGGCGCACCACTCCGTAGACCCTGAGGCGCCGTCTCCAGCGCCGCCTCGGTGACCGCGGTGCGGCGGAGCGCAGTTGACCTGTCCTTACCGCGAGGCGCGCCCATCATAGCCCTCCGGGAGTGGCGCGGGTCCTGCCGCTCCACCAGCGCCAGAGCGCGCCTCAGCGCTCGGTACGCCTCCCGCGCCGACTGGAAGCGCTGAGCAGGGCGCAGCGCAAGGCACCCCTCGATCACCTCCGACAGCTCACTCGGAGCGCTCCGGGTGAGCTCCGACAGGGGCCTCGCCAGGCGCTCACTCAGGGGGGCGCCGTCCGTCACCAACGCGAGGGTGATGGCGCCCAAGTGGTAGATGTCCGTGCGCGCGTCGAGCACGCGCCCCGCGAGGCGCTCCGGCGCCGAGAAGGTGGGGCGGAGCCCAGCCAGCGCCCGGAGCCTCGCCAAGCCCCAGTCCACCACGCTGAGCTCACCGTCAGGGCCCACGACGCAGCTGTCGAGGCTCAAGTCGCGGTGCACCACCTCGGCAGCGTGCGCCACGTCCAGCACGTCAGCCAAGCTGCTCAAGAGCCGCACCTGGGCCGCCAAGCTAGCTTCGGTAGCCCAACGCGAGAGCGGCACCCCGAGCGGAACCGTGGTCACCAAGCACGCGATGCCGCGCTCCACGCGCGCATCGAGCACGCGCGGTACGCTCGGGTGGCGCACCTCCCCCGCGGCCCATGGATCCTTGAGGAAACGACTCGTCAGTGCCTCATCCAACCCAAGGCCCGGGCGCAGACAACGCAGCCAGCCCCACGCCACCTCACTCGACTCCACCAGCCACCCACCTGCGTCACAGGGAGCGACGATGCGCCACGCACCGAGCTCTACGCCCGGGGTGAGCTGAGGCAGGTGATGGGACTCCGCAAACATGGGACGAGCGTCGCCGGCCCGGCGAGGGCGGCGCACAGCCAGGTTCTAGGATACGTGGCGCTGCGTTTCAGCTCCCCAATTAAAGTATGACATTTTATGTCACACCAAAGCTTGCGCTCGAGACGCGAGTGCAGGAGCCTTCAGGTGTCGGCGCACCCACGCCGCCAACCAGAGGACCCATGACCCACCTCGAGACTTCGCCTGAGCTCCCCCCCGCGCAACGCGCGCTGGCCCTCGCGCTGCACGCGCAGGCCTTCAACGCGCTGAAGCTCGATCAGCTGAGAGCAGCGGAGCACCCGCTGCGCCGGCTCCTGCTCCTGTTGCCCATCGGCTCACCAGAGCGAGCTGCGGCGCTCACGGCGCTCGCCTTCATTTGGGCGCGCACCGGGCGGGCAAAGGAGTCTGCCGCGCTCGAGCTTCAGGTGGGCGCTCAGGTGCGGCGCCTGGTCACCGGCCATCGCCCCCATCGGATAGGTGGGCAGCTGGAGCCGAGGGCCACTCGCCCCCATTCAGGCGGCGCCGCCTGAACGGATGACGGGGTGCGATCGAACGTCGCATCCAGATCACCAAGCCCTCAGGTTTGGGGTTTTGGGGGTTCGCCCCAGGCTCACGGCGCCGACAGGCTCCGCGCTCTGACTCACGGGTGCTATCGAACGTCGCATCCAGGCATCTCAAGACCTCGCGCTTCGCGACCCGCGCGTGTCAGCTCGGTAGCGGTGCCGTCCAACCCCCCCCCTGTTCTGGTGGCCCTCCTGGATGGGAACGCCGCGTCGCGCCTTCCGTGAGAGGGTTGCGCTCCCGTGGTGCTGGGGTAGAGAGGCGCTGCATGGAGAACGGACTCGTCAACCTCGCGGTGATCGTGGCGTCGCTCATCATCCCCATGGGCATCATCCCGGTCATCCTCATCATGACCTCCCGTGGTGAGGCGGGTGAGCCGCCGGTGGAAGAGCAGTTCGCCTGGCGCGACGAAGAGGATTAGAGCGGGTTCGAGGACGACGAACGGTAGACCGTGGGTCGTCCTAGCGACGCACTTGCTCGCGGCGCACGCGCAGCGCGCGCGTTTCGCCCTCGCGGCGCACCTCGAGCACCACGTCACCACGCACGGGGCCGCTCAGGCGCGCGCGCGCCTCCGTCATGTCGCTGACGGCGGCGCCGTCCACGCGTAGGAGCCAATCCCCTGCGAGCAGCCCGGCGCGCTCCGCCTCGCTGCCGGGCGCGACGTGCACCACCACCACCCGGGTGCCGCCCCGCTCATCGCGCTCGCCGAGCGTCACCGCCACCGAGCCCGTGCTCCCCGGCTCCACCTCGCCCGCTGACTCCGTCAGCGCGATGCGCACGTCGGAGACCTCCGCTCCCTCGCGCACCTCCACGCTCACCGCGCCGCGGCCCACCTCAGCCGCGTAAGCCGCCAACCGGAGCGGCCCCGCCGGGAGCCCCCGCAAGGTGAAGCGACCCTCGGCGTCCGTCACCGCGACCCCCGCGGGCAGCGTACCCACAGGCAAAAACGCCGGCGCCACCCCTTCGGCCACGCGCGCCCCCGCCACCGGCTCCCCCTCCGCGTCCACCACGACGCCCGAGACATCACCCGGCGCCTTCAGATCCACCTCCGGCAGCTCCACCTCAGCGTCCGCGCGCGCGCCGCGCTCGACGCTCACGCGCTGCTCCACCCGGGCATAGTCCGGATGACTCACCATGAGCCGCGCGGGCCCCGGCGTCACCTCCGTGAGCCGATACTCGCCATGAGCGTCGGTCACGGCGCTCTGCTGCGCGCCGCCGGTGACGAGCACCACCAGCGCGCCGCTCACCAGCGTGCGGCCGCGCACCGCGGTGACGCGCCCCGTCACCTGCACCGCGCGCAGCAGGTTCACCGTCACCCGCTCGGGCGCCGCGGCCAGCGTCTGGGCGTGCTGCGCGTAGCCAGGCGCACTGACAATCAGCTGAAGCCGCAGCCCCAGGCTGTCCTCCACCTCCAGCTCACCCTGCTCATCGGTAAACCGCGTCTGCCGGAGCGGCACCTCCGGGTCCAAGCTGAGCACGCTCACCTCCGCCAGCTCCACCGCCTGCCCACCTTCGCCCTCCACCACGAGCGTGATGGCGCCGCGCGCCTCCGGCAGCGTCACCGTGATCTCCGCCTGCCCACCCTCCGGCACCGCGAGCCGCCGCGCCACCGCGATCCGATCGAAGTCGTCAGGTCGATAGACGCTGAGCTCCACGTCCTCCGGCAGCGACGCGAAGGCGAAGCTGCCGTCACTCGCCGTCAGCGTGGTGCGCTGGAGCGTGCCCACCCGCGCCACCACATCCACGCGCACGCCGGCGACCCCATAGCCCCGCGCGTCCACCACCTTGCCCTGCAGGCTGCCGCCCGCGCTCAGCACCACCTCCACCTCGGCGCGGCCCCCAGGGCCCAGCACCACGACCTCGCTCAAGCCCTCCACATAGGCTGGGTGACGAACCAACGCGCGCACGCGCCCTGGCGTCACCGGGCGCGCCGTGAACTCACCGCTCAGCGAGGTCACCCATGGTGTGTAGTCGGCGGCGCGCGCCGCAATCTCCGCGGCGTCGTATTGCCCCAAGGAGCCCATCGGGCCCTCCCGCGGGATCGGCGGGATGGGCCCTGGCATCACCCCCAATTCCCCCGCGGGAATGAGCGGGCTGGGTCCCGCCAGCGCCCAGGCGAAGTGCGCGTCGCGATACGCGATGAGGCCCGGCGTCTCCGCGACGGGCATCCCGCTCGCGTCGGTGCCCACGATCTCGATCGAGGCGCCGTCCACCGGGCGACCGCGCGTGTCCACCACCCGCCCCGCGAGGGTCGCGCCTCTCAGCAGCGCCACTCGCACCGGACCCTCGAGCGGCTCTGGCAACGGCACCCCGCCGCGCGCCACGAACCCCGCCGCGCGCGCCGACACCGTGGCCGGCCCAGGCGCGATCGGCCCCAGCGTCACGCTGCCGTCGGCGCCCGTGGTGCCCTGGAGCGGGAACGAAGACACCCCGTACTCGGTGAGCACCACATCCGCGCCAGGCACTCCAGGCGCGCCCTCCTCAGGGCCCCCGATCACCTGCACCGTCACCATCCGCCCCGGCGTCAGCGTGAGCACCACCTCCGAGTCTTCACCGCGCCCCAACTGATGCCCGAAGCGCGTGGGGCTCACCGCAGCGCCCTTGAAGGCTCGCAAATCGTAGGCGCCGCCGAGCAGCCCCGCGATCCGCGTGACACCCAGCGCGTCCGTCTGCGCCTGCCGCGCGGGCCACAGCGCGGCGCCGGAGAGGTGCACCGTGGCGCCGGGCACCGGCGCGCCACGACCATCGATCACGCGCACGCTGAGCGACCCCAAGCGGCGGAGCGTGAGCGTGACGCGCCCATTCACACCCGACTTCGTCACCGACTCATAGCCGCGCGCCGAAGCCTTCACGCTCCACGGCGGCGCGCCCAAGCGATCGAAGCGCACGACCCCCGCGGAGCTCGTCAGTGCACCATACGGTAGCCAGTCAGCGGCCGTGACGAGCACCGTCGCGTCGACGATCGGCTCACCTACCTCGTCCTCCACCCGCACCGCCAGCTCATGCGCCGCCTGGAGCACCACCTCCGCGCGCCGCAGCTGGGGGCTCGCCTCGAGCCCCTCCACCACGCGCTGAGCGCTCGCCCGCGCAAAACCTGGCGCCTCCACCAAGATCCACGTCACTCCCCGCGGCAGGGTCGTGAATTCGATCACGCCATCATCCCCGGTAGCACCTTCCCCCGCCGCGTAGAAACGGTCCCCGAGCTGCAAGTAGAGCCGCGCCGTCGCGCCGGCCACCGGCTTCGCCGAGGCGCAGTCCGCTGGAGCACCCGCGTCGTGAGCCGCGCAGGTCGCGCCATCCACCACGCTGAGGGTCAGGTGTCCATCGCGCTCCTCAGCTGGGGTTGGGGGTTGGGGAGCAAAGACAGCCCCTGTGACTATTGGCTTGAGCTCGGTGTCCCACAGCCCGGAGAGAAACAGCGCGCACACGAGCGCGGCGCACGCAAACAGCGCGCGCTCCAGGCGCATCGCCGCCGGGGACCTGCCGCTCTCAGAGCGCCGCTTGCAGGTCGTGCCGCTGGGGGCGGGCGGTTTAGAGGCCTCCCCCCTGCCGTTCCTACCCCCTGCATCGGGCGTGGCGCGAGGTTTGCTGACGGGGGGAGCCAAGGGTAGAGTGTACGGTTGGTGGATGCCGCCCCAAGCCACGTAGCGCGCCTGTCGCGCACCCGGCAACCACTGGCGCGTGGTGGGCGCGCTGTGCCTGCCTGGACCAAGGGCGTGTCGTGCGTCTCGAGCACAGGCAGGCTGCACCTAGCTCTGCTGCGACGCGCGGCGGTCATGCCCTTACTGCTCAGCCTCGTGGCCTGCTCCTCCGAGCGGGCTCCGCCGCCGGGCACGTTACCAGAGGAGCAGGACGGGGGTTGGTTCGATGCCAAACCCCCCCCTCCTCCACCGCTGGACGCCGATGGCCTCTGCGGCAACGCGCTGATCCCCATCGTCGACGAGCGCCCGAACCTCTACTTCGTGGTGGACCACTCGGGCAGCATGAACCAGCGCGTCAGCGGGAAGACGCTGGTGAGCGCGACCCACGACGCCATCTTCGACCTGCTGAGCCAGGTGGGGCACCACGTGCGCTACGGGGCGGCGGTGTTCCCCAACCCGAACGCCGGTGACTGCAGCGCGGGCGTCGAGGTGTTCAAGACCACGCTCGGCGATCCACCCTACCCCGGCGGCCGCCCTGGCCTCAGCCTGAGCCGCCTGATGTCGAGCTTGGAGAACGCGCCGGTGCGCGGCGGCACGCCCATCTCCCCCACGTTGGATCTGCTCGCCCCCACCCTCACCGCGCTGCCGGGGCGCACCTACGTCATCCTCGCGACCGACGGCGGCCCCAACTGCAACGCGGAGGCGACGTGCGATGGCGACGGCTGCCAGCTGAACCTGGAGGGCGCGTCCTTCGGGAACCAGCGCTGCGACCATCGCCTGAACTGCTGTGATCCGGCGCTGATCCAAGGTGCTCAGCTTAACTGCCTGGATGACGCCAAGACGCTGGCGAGCATCGCCACCCTACGCGCGTGGGGCATCGACACCTTCGTCATTGGGATGCCCGGCAGCGAGCTGTACGAGGGCACCCTCGCGCGCCTCGCCGTCGCCGGGGGCCGCCCGCTGCCCCGCGCGCCGCGCTACTACTCGGCGAGCTCCCCCGAAGCGCTCCAGGGCGCCCTGTTCGACATCGGCCTCGCGGTGGCGATCAGCTGCCGCATCACCCTCGACGAGCCGCCCAAGGACCCCGCGCTCGTCAACGTGTACTTCGACAACGCCCTGGTGCCGAGCGACGCGGACGACGGCTGGGTGTGGCGGGGAGAAGATCAGATCGAGCTGGTGGGTCCCAAGTGCCAACGGCTTCAGTCAGGTAAAGTGACTCAAGTGCAGATCGTCTCGGGTTGCCCCACTGAAGTGAAGTAGGCGCCCAGGCGGTACACGGAGGCTTCCTTCAGCGTGCTGCCGTCGAGCCCGGCATCGGTGGGCGCGAGGTAGCTCGCCACGCGCTCGAGGGCGCTCAAGTCCACGTGGCCGCGTCCAGGATCCCCAATGCACACCAGCACCCCGCGCTGAGCCTGAGCCTTCAGCCAGGGGAGCAGCCGCGCGGCGAGCTCTGCCTCGTACAGCAGGTCCCCTACCAAGAGCACCTCCTCGTTCACGGGCTGGCCGATCAGGTCCTGGGCGCTGGTCGTCAGTTTTTCTGATGGTAGCTGGCTCAGCTGGCAGCCAAGCCGCACGGCGACGCTCGCCCACGGATCGATGTCCACCGCGTGCGCCGCGCGCGCGCCAGCGCGGAGCGCACACAGCGCGGCGATCCCCCCTCCCGATCCCAAGTCGAGCACGGACTTACCGCGGACCAGCTCCGGGTGATCCAAGAGCGCCCGGCCCAGCGTCTGTCCGCCGGGCCAGGCGAAGGCCCAGTACGGCTCCGGGCAGCCCCAAGCGTCGAGCTGAGCCTGCCCCGCCGTCCACATCGGGGTGTTCGGCGTCGCCAGCCGCAGCGAGATCTCGGGGCACAGCACGGGCTCGGCCACCTCCGTGAGCGCGGTGATGCGCCCAGCGATCACCTCGAGGTCGCGCGGCGCTCCGGACAGTGTCCCTGACGGCAAGGCCTCCACGTCAGCGTCTCTGACGTCAGTGCAGCGTGTGCCAGCTGCCCTCGTGGCGCACCTTCGGCACCCCACGCTCGCTCGGCGACCCAACCTCGGAGAGATCGAGATCCTCCAGATCCTCCAGGTCCGCCCCGCCCACTGGATCGGTGCCTACCAGCTCATGAAACGGGATCACCTCAGTGTTCGGCACCACCAGGTGCACCCGGAGCCCGCTCGAAGCCAGCGCGCGGGCCTCCGCCTCCGCTGCCTCTTCACGCTCCCAGCGCGCCATCACCTCGCGCTGATGTCGGCGCCGCTTCCGCCACGCCGCGCCGAGTAACACCAGGGCCCCCACCCACACGAAGCTCCCACTGAAGGCGACCGGCCAGAACGTGAAGCGCTTCTGCGCGTCGTCCTGCCACTCGTACTCGAGGCTCTTCGTGCCCTTGCCGTAGGCGTCTGTCAGCGCCTCCTCGAACGACTGGCCGCGCACCCACTGGCCGTCCTCACCGCGCTTGTCGCGCATCCGCGCGATGAGCGAGTGGAAGCGCTCCTTGTCCTGATCGCGAAGCAGGTAGCGCACCACGTCCGCCGACTGCGCGTAGGCGACGTCCGCCTCCGCTGGATCCGTGGGGAAACCATCAGTCAGCTTGGCTAACGGCATCAAGCGACCCGCCACGGTGGCCGTCCACAGCGTCTGCAGGCGCGTGAGCGAGCTCTCACCGGAGATGTGCACGGCGAAGCCCTCATTGAACCAGGTGGGCACTCGCCCGGAGGCGTCGTACATCGCCACGTGCGCCAGCTCGTGACGAAACACCTCCTCCAGCGAGTGCGCCGCGCCCGGCGACACCGGGTCGATGGTGAGCAGCACCAGACCAATCTGCGAGTAGGCGACGCCCGAGGCGTAGCTCGGCGGCGGGTACCCTTGCGGCGCGAACGAAGCCATCTCCCCGGGCGTGCGCGCCACGATCACCCAGACGCGCGGCCCGATGGATTCCTCCTCCAGCACGGGCTGCCCCAAGGTATCCCTCAACACCTCACGGAAACGATCCGCCTCGGCGATCAGCGGCTGCACCTTGGCGCGCATCGCGAGCGGGTAGGCGATGGTGAACCAGCCACCCGGGTAGCTGGTGAAGCCTGGCGGCACCTTGCGCGTGGCGTTGCGCATCGCCACGCGCTGCTCGGCGAGCTCCCGGACCGTGCGCCCCGGCTCATCCACGTGGATGGGGGTGGGTGACGCCTGCGCGACCCCCGACCCCACGAGCGCGGGCGCCGCGGTGAAGAGCCCCCAAGCGGTGACCCACGTCAGCAAGAACAGCGCGAGCCGCGCGAAGAAGCGCGTAGTTCGGGAGCGGCTACGCGGCTTGGGTGCAGGCGCGAACGACCGCGCGGCCCGGGAGCGGCCACCTGAGGCGATGGGGTGTGAGGGACGAGCCACGGGCGCTGCTTCGACGGGACCACTCCACCAGAGCGCCATCGCGCTCCGACGAACGACTCAAGTTAAGGACGACTCTCGGAGTCGTCAACGCGACGCGGGCTCCGCGACCGCGGATCAGGTGTTCAGGGGAGGGCAGGGGGTTTGGCAAGGCACCTCAGAGCCGAACCCAGCCAGCTCGATACTCAGGTGGCGGCGCGCTGACGCGAGGCAGCGCTCACCACACCCAAACCCAGCCCAGGCTGACCGGCGCCTGCGCCTGCAGTTGCTGAAGCACCGCGTCAGAGCGCGACAAGGCCCCGCTCGCCACCACCAGCAGGAGCACGACGCCGAGGCCCAGCTTCGGCAGGAGCCCGCGCGGCGCGGGCCAGCCCCGGGCGGCGAGCACGGTAGCCACTCCGACCAGGAGCAAGGCGTCGATCACGCCCGCCGAGAGCAGCGGCAGCGCCGCCAGCAACGTGCCGAGGCCACCTACCACCGCCAGCGCGATCAAGGCGAAGCGCGCCGGGCGCTGGGCCTTCGCGCTCCCCTGGGGCCCGGCGTGGGCGGCGAGCCGCCCCACCAACGCGAGGCAACCGACGATGACGAGCGCGGCGACGAGCGCGAAGGTGGCCGCGCCCAGCGGCCGGTGATGCGTCGCCGACTTGAGCACCCGCAGCACCACGCTGAGCAGCGGCGCGGCCAGCAGCGCGCTGACGCTGAGCGTCACCAGCTGAATCCGCGCGGAAACATCTTGCCCCCTCACGCCCTGACCCAGCGCCCAGCTGAGCGGCAAGAGCACCAGCGCGCTGCCCCCCGCCAAGACGAGCCACGCGAGCGGCATGCCCACCTCAGGTGAAGCGGCGCGCAGCGCCCCCGGCACCGCGCCGACGAGCGCCGCGATGCAAGCGATGCACGCCGCCGCGCCGAGCTCCGAAACCAGGGAGGCGCCCGGCGCCGAGACGCCAGACGCAGAGGCACCGGGCGCAGACGATGAGCCGCTGGATGAAGAACCGCTAGGCGCTGGAGGAGTGAAGTCAGCCATACTGTCTGATACGGTGGGTGGCGTGGGGTGATGGAGGTGCGGCGCGGAGACGATGCGGTCAGCTACGCTGTCTGGTGCGCGAGGGCTTCATGTGAGACTCGGCGCGGAGACGATGCGGTCAGATGTACTGTCTGATAGGGTGACGCGGGGTACTTGGATGGGTGAGGCGCTGAGGTCGTAGCCTAAGCCACGGAGGGCGTGGAGCGCCAAGCAGCGACGAACGGTGGGCTCGCAGGGGCTGAAGGCGTCACGCAGTGAGGGCGCCCCGGCTCTTCGACGCTCCGGAGACCACTCGACGCTGTTCAGGGCCGCGCAGAGACGCTCATGAGGACGACGACCGTGACCACGGCGACGCCCGACACATGAACCCCACCTTATGGTGACCGACGTCATGCACCAAGAGGGAGTCGAACCCCCAAACAAACGAGCAGCGTGCGAGGCTGTTTTACGTGGGAATGACCGCTTCGATGCGGCGCTTCTCGCGGCACGAGGGCGGCCACGGGACCTACACCGCACGAGGGTAGCCACAGGGGGCTACCCCTACCTTGCAGCGAACCGCGCAAACCGCGCGCTACGGGCAGCCGCGGGGGGCTTTGAGGGCGCTCTCGGCGGCGCGGCGGGCGGGGGGTGGCACGCCTTCGTCGAAGAAGGGGCGGAGGCGTGAGCGCAGGTCTCGGGGGCCGAGGCGCGTGAGGCCGAGCAGCGCTGAGCTCGCGACGCCGCGCAGCTCGGGATCCGCGTGGGGGTTGGCGAGGCGCACGGCGTAGCGGGTGAGGATGCCGGCGCTGCCTGCGGCGCACATCCTGCCGAGCGCCATCGCGGAGGCAGCGCGCACGTCGGGGCGCTCGTCGGGATCGTCCAGGCGCGCCTCCAAGAGCTTGGCGTAGCGCTGCGCGCCGCGAGCGCCGAGCCCCAGCACCGCCTTGCGCCGAACGTGAGATGAGCTGTCTTGTAGCGCCTCCGCGAGCGCGGCGTCGACTCGTGGTGAGCGCGGGAGCTCCGTCAGGCTGTCTGCCGCTGTGGTGCGCACCAGGGGCCAGCGGTCCTTTTGGAGGCGCTCGATGAGCTTCGCTTCGGCGAAACCTGCCTCGGCGCTGCCCAGCGCACCGGCCGCCGCCTCACGGACGCGCACCTCAGGGTCGCTGAGCGCCGTGAGCAGGACGCCCTGAAAGGCCTTGGGATGCGTCACCGAGCGCGCGGCGTGGGCGCGCAAGTGGTGGCTCGTGTCCTCCGAGATGAAGCGCGCGAGCACGCGCCGTGCATCAGGCGAGCTGACTTGCAGCGCGGCGAGCGGCTCCACGAGTAAATAACGCTGACGAAAGCTCGCCTCGGGGGTCGCCAGGGCGAGCACCTGGGTGGTCACCTCGCGCCGCGCCGAGCTGCTGCCCGCGAACGCGCGGATCAGCTCCACGCGCGCCGCAGCGCTGAGCTGCTCTGAGCCGAGCACCGCGCGCACTCGCGGCGCAGCCACGGGCGCCTGCGCGGCGCGGGTGAGCGCCTCGCGCAGCTCACGGCGACGCGCGGCGTTCTTCAGGGTCTGTTTGGGTGACTGCTTGGCTTGGCGCTCAATTTGGCGCTCGTGGCGCTGGGTCAGCTCTGCTGACCTCTTGCTTGGCGCCTGTGTACCTGGCGCCTTCACACTTGACCCCTGCGCGGCGTCGGCCTCCGCTGCGTCGGCCGCCCGCGCGAGCCGCGTCGCCAGCACGTCGACCGCCTCCGCCGGAGCCACGCTCGCCAACGCCAGCGCCGCGCGTCCATGGGACGCATCGCTCGTGTCGAGCGCCGCCGTGAGGTGGGGCGCCGCTAGCGCGCCGCAGCGACCGATGCGGCGCTCCGCGTGGATACGATGCGCCTCCACGTCCGAGAGCAGCGCCTTCACGTACACCGCCGCGGAGCGCTCACAAGGCGCGTGATCCATCACGTCCAACGCCAGGCGCTTGCCCTGCTCGTCGAGCCGTTCATAGCCCGCCGCCACCGCCGCTTCGCCGCGCTCCCCAAGCCCGCGGAGGATCGCGGACGCCGCCTGCGCGCGCTCACCTCCGCCCGCCATCGCCCCTACCAACCCCTCCAGGTTCGAGAGGTCGAAGTCGCTCTCGGCCCGCAGCTCGCTGAGCGTCACCTCCGCCTTGGGGCTCTGGGTGTAGGCGTCGTCGAGCACCAGCGCCACGCAGTCGCTGGCCACCTGTCGCGGCAACGCCACGCGGTAGCGGCGCCCAGGGAAGCGCCAGGCGTCTTCAGGCATATCCACGCGGAATAGTGCGCCCTGGAGCGCGAGCCAGAAGCGGCGCGGCGCGGCGCCGTTCGGGACGTCCTGGGTCGGCGGACGCACGGTGAGCTCGAAGGCGGAGAGCGGGACCTCGGGCGGCGCGAGCATCAGCACGAACTCCCCGCGCCCTTCGCCGCCGCGCCCCTCCGCCCAGCTGGTCTCCAGGTCACCGTCGGTGAGCGCCGCGGGGTTGCGGGCGGCGCTGCTCGCCGCCGTCGCGCGCAAGAGCGGCAGCCCCGCGGGGGCGTCGTCTGCCAGCACCGTGACCTCGGCCATGGCCGCTGCGTCGCGCTCCTCCACGCTGAGCCGCTGCACCTTCGCCGGGCGCAGCTCGAGCTCCTTGGGGCTGAGCACCGTGGGGCTCATCACCGCCGGGCGCCCACACAGCGACATGTTCTCGAGCGCCTCGCCCACCACCACGCGCCGCGAACCGTCCGGCAGCGCCGAAGAGACTTGAATCACCGGACCTCGCCGCTCCCCTTCGGGCCCCGTCAGGTACCCTGTCTCTCCCGCGAACAGCGCCTTGGGCGTCGTTGCACTGGCCACCACCAGCGCCTCCCAAGCGCGCCCCGACTCCTCACGCGGCACCCACACGTGCACCGCGTGCCGCTTGCCGCCGAGCGGCACCAAGGTGAGCCGCGCACTGCTGCGCCGCGCCCGAAGCTCGAGCGGCAGCCCCAACGCGCGTGCCCCAGCGACGCTGCAGGTCGCCGCGCGGCACAGCGCGCCACGCAGCTCCCCCTCCTCATCGAACCCCACCGCGAGCCGCGCGCCCCCCGGCTGCGCCGGCGTCACCGCCGGGTTACCCCAAGCAACGCTCGAGAACAGCGCCACCGCGCACACAACCGAAGCTCGCCAACGCACCCAAGTGCCGTAGCCAGCTCAGGCGGCAGGGACAAGTCGGATCGACGGCGGGGCGTTGGTTGGGTGGGGCGTCGCGCCTGACGCCGTGGGCGAATGGGCCGGGCGCTGGAGGTGAGGACCTGCAAGCCAACCCGTCACCGCGCAAGACGCGTCGGGGCCAGAGTCGGGGCCAGAGTTTGAACGGAGTTGCTGACGTCGTTGAGACCCGAATTCCCTCGGCCCTCGGGCGAGCGCCCCATCCAACTTCGACCAACCGCCAATTGTCACTTCGGCACGACCACCGGCTCGCCCTACTCCGGCAGCTCCCCGAACCGCTCTCGCACGGCCTGCCAGTACTCCTCGCCTCCCTCTCCGACGTGTTCAGCGGCGACCCCATCCAGCCAAGGGCGCAGCATGACGCCCACGATCTCGGTGTGTAGCCCGTCAGGGCCCCGCCGGAAGATGGCGTAGGGCGCGTAGCCCTCAGGTGGGAAGCACTCTTGGTGGGCTCCCTCGGGGCAGAACGCAGCGAAGGCGGAGATGTAGGGCCCCCAGCCGTAGTGGACTACCTCATAAATATCATGGTCCATGTGGTGGCGCTCGCGCACCTCCTCATCGAGTAGATTGGCCATATCCCAGGGTGAGTAGTAGTCATCATCATCGTCGTAGTCGTCGCAGTCATCGCCTTCATCATCGTCGTCATCGAGATAGGCTTCCGCAGGCGGGATCACCGGGTCCACAAACTGAGATGAGAGAAGCTCCAAATGAACTTCGTCATCCGCATTGTCAGCCCAGTATTGCGCAACAAACAGCGTCACCGAGTGTAGGGCGGGCTCCTCACCGAGGATCCGCTCGGCGAAACCGCGCGCCACCGACACGACCTGTTCGCGCATCGCCGCCGTCTGAGCGGGGGAGTGGAGCCGAGCGGTGCTGCTCATGAGCCTCATTACCACGGCGTCGAGAGACGCGCCGCAAGCGCTTGCGCGGCGCGAGCAGCGCGGTAGCCTGCGAATGTGCTGTTCTTGGCGTTGAGCTGCCTTCAGGGGCGGCCCCAGTGGGCCGCTGCCTTGGAGCTGCTCGCGCTGGAGCCAGACGGCCTGCAGCTCACACCAGGCAACGCACCTGACGAGGAGCCTCAAGAGCGCCTGTGCGCGGCGGGCGTACCCTTCTCGACCCATCACGGCTTCACCACCACCGCGCTGCGGCGGCGGGTGTGGGGACCCGGGGCGGCGCTGTGCGTCGACTCGCGTTCGGTGCATCCACCCGCCGCACGGGAGAGCGCCCCTGACGTCTGGCGGCAGCAGGTGGAACGCGGCGCGTATCCTGACATCCTGTTTGAAGTGATGTACCCCGGCTACCCACTCGGGACGGGGCAAGAGCTGACGTGGGCGTTGGACGTCGGGCTGCGCTTGGCGGTGGACATCTCCCACCTGCACCTCCAGCGCAGCGCTGGCGTGCTAGACGGCGGCGTGGAGCGGCGCCTGCTGAGCTCTCCCTTGGTGGAGGAGGTGCACGTCTCCGCCAACGACGGCCGCCGGGACCAGCACCGCCCGTTGACGGCGAACACCTCCGGCCTGGCCTGGGCGCGAGAGCGCCTGCAGGGTGGCACCCCCACGGTGCTGGAGTGCTACATGCACCGGCTCACCACCACGGAGCGTCAACGCCAGCTCGCCATCTTGCGCGGCGAGGCGTGAGCGAACCGCACCCCCAGCGCACCATGACCGAGTACCACAAGATCCAAACCCTCTTTAAGCGGGACATGAGCAGCAAGCACAAGACGCTGCTCGAGGGCGACTGGACACTGCCGGAGTTCGAGTACCTGGCGAACAACGCGTGGACCTTCACGGAGAAGGTCGACGGCACGAACATCCGCGTCCTCTTCGCTGAGGGTGACGTGAAGTTCGCCGGGCGCACGGATGACGCGCAGCTCCCGGCGCCGCTCTCCGCGCGGCTGAACGAGCGCTTCTCGCCATGGGCGGACAAGATCGGTGAGGTGTTCGAGGGGGGTCAGGCGGTGCTCTACGGGGAGGGGTACGGCGCCAAGATCCAGAAGGGTGGCGGCAACTACCGCGCGGACCAGGACTTCGTGCTCTTCGATGTGCGGGTGAACAGCTGGTGGCTCCAGCGCGAGAACGTGGAGGACGTGGCGCAGAAGCTCGGCCTCGACATCGTGCCCATCATCGGCGAAGGCTCGCTGCATGAGGCCATCGCGCGGGTCAAGTCAGGTATCCAGTCCACCTGGGGTGACTTCCAAGCCGAGGGCATCGTCGCCAGGCCGAAGGTGGAGCTCTGCACGCGAGGCGGCCAGCGCCTGATCACCAAGATCAAGCACCGCGACTTCACGGCCTGAGGTCGGCTACCACCGGCCGCTTGGAGCCCCCTCGAATCCGCGCTTGTCATGCCCTCAAGCGACGATGAGCGCGCACGACACGCTCCGTGCGCTTGGCCTCACACAACACGGTGCCTCTAGCGGGCCAGAGTCAGGGCCAGAGTTAGGGCTAGAGTCAGGGCCAGAGTCGAGTGGGCGTGGCGCCCTACTCCGGCAGGTCCACGAACTGCTTTCTCACGGCCTGCCAGTACTCCTCGTCTCCCTCTCCGACGTGTTCAGCGGCGACCCCGTCGAGCCAAGGGCGCAGCATGACGCCCACGATCTCGGTGTGTAGCCCGTCAGGGCCCCGCCGGAAGATGGCGTAGGGCGCGTGGCGATCGGGTGGCTCATCGTCCTGACTGGCTCCCTCAGGGCAAAACGCAGCAAAGGCGGAGATGTACGGTCCCCATCCGTACTCGACTACGCCATCGAACCAGTGATCGATACTATAGCGCTCGCGCAGGTCTTCGCGGAGGAGGTTCGCTAGATCCCAAGCGGCTGCGCCATCTTGCTCGGAGTTCGTGGGCATCACCGGGTCCACGAGCTGGGACGGGACGACGATGAAGTGCACCTCGTCATCCGCATCGTCAGCCCAGTACTGAGCGACGAACAGCGTCGCGGATTGAAGGGCGGGCTCCTCACCAAAGATCCGCGCTGCGATGGCGCGCGCCTCCGACACGACGTATTCGCGGATGGCCGCCGTCTGAGCGGGAGAGTGAAGCCGAGCAGCGCCGGTCATGAGCGTGACTACCACGGTGGCGTGAGACGCGCCGCAAGGGCTTACGCGGCGCGAGCCGAGCGGCAGCCGCTGAGCACGCTGTTTTTTTCGCACCGCTCGACCTCCGTTAGACACGCGCGCGGCAGTCTACAACGGGACGCGCCGCGGTCCAGCTCCCCTCAGCTCCCCCTCAAAACTCCCCGTCCCTCGCGCCGGGGCCGCCTGGTGACGCTAGCTTACGACTCCACAAGAAGGCGTCCCGGCGTTCGTTGGCGACGATCAGGTGGCCTTGCAGGTAGCCGGTGCGGCGGAAGCCGGCTTGGATGAAGCAGGCGGCTAGCTCGGCGTCCTCCACTGCGGTGACGGCGAACGCGCTCACCATCTGTTGCTCTAGGAGCCGTTGCATCACATGGATCAAGGCGGCGGCGGTGAGGCGCGCCTCTTTCTCGGTGCGCGGCGCTTGCACCAGCTCCACGAAGGCGTTCGCGTAGCACGGCTGGCTCTCCACGCTGACGAGCAGCGAGAACCCACCGCGCGCCGTGGCCATGAAGGCTTGGCGCTCCACGTCGCGACTGAACGGCTCCAGGTGCGACGCGAGCCGCCCGGCGCGGGCGGCGGAGGCGAGCGCGCGCTCCACGTCGGCGGGCCGCGCCGGTTGCACTCGCACCGCGGGTGGCTCCGCGCCCTCATGCGCTTTGGCGGCGGCGCGCGCAGCACCGTAGGCGGCGATGACCGCGCTGGTGTTCACCCGCGCGGCGTAATCGAGCGCCACCGGGCGCGCCCCCGACTCATCCGCCCGCAGATCGGCGCCCACCAGCATGCCCAAGATGTGGGCGTCGCTCCGCTTGTAAAAGGCAGGGATACTGCCCTCCTTCAAGAACCCGATGCGAGCCCACGAGGCCACCTCTTCCCGCTCCACCAGGGTGACCACGCGGCTCACCCCTTGGGCCTCCACCTGCTCCATGATGTAGCCGCGCTTGGCTGGGTTGGGGCCCGAACGAAAGTCGATGACGCGCATCACCCCTTGGCGCCGGTTGATCAGCAGGCAGAGCGACACCCGGTCGTCCTGGATCGAGATTTCGTCAACCTGACTCACTATTTGGAGGTCCGTCTCCATGCTCCCCGTCCTCACTGGAATCCTCGAACCCTCGACGCGCCACAGGGCAGCGACCCTGACGGCTACCTCGGCAGCGCCCTGGCGCAGGTCGAACGCCAGCGCCAAGACCACGCGGAGCCGACCTTCGCCACCACCGCGAGGCTTCCCTCTACCCCCATGGCGTACCACGTGGTTCGCACACCTGCAACCGCAGCCCCCGAGGCCCTCCTGCGTCACAGCCTCGCCACTTTCAGCGCTGCTCATTTCCCCACAGGAACGGCTCACGGCGCACGCAGCGCGGTGCCGTCCAACCCCAAAACCCCAAACCTATGAATCACGCGCGCGCTTGCTCAGCAGCCCACCACGCCTGACGCAGTGCGCCGCCTACTCGAACTCGGCGCCCACCGTAGGGTCCACGCCCAGCGCCTTCAGCACCCGGGGCAGCTCATTGCGCGGCACGCTGATGCGCGTGGGCATGCCCCCCTGAAGCCCCAGGAGCTCGAGGAAGTTGTAGCCGCTGTCGTAAGCCGCCGCGATCGACACGCTGTGCGCGTCCAGCACCACGCTCACCGGCTCGCGCTCTTGCCCGAGCAAGAGGAGGAGCGTCTTGTCGAGCGCGCGATAGCCCGTCACCACGTCCACGATCGCCACGCCCGGCGCGTAGCGGCGGTAGCTCTGCGCGGCGCGGCGCGTCTCCTGCTCGATGGGGATGAGCTCGGCCGCCGCCGCGTCGATGGGCTCCCACAGCGACTTGTCCGCGAGACCGCTCGCCAGGTGCCGCACCACGAGGCCAAACAGGCCTTGATCGCGCGGCCGCGCCCGAAGCGCTCGATCGAAGCGCGACGCCAAGGCCGAGGGCTCCCCGATGCGCGTGTCGATCGCGAAGGCGTCACGATCGCAGCCTGGGTAGGGTTCCTGACCACCACGCATCCACTTCGCCGCGCTCGCGAGGCCGTCAAAATCCGTGTGGCAAACAATGGTGTCCACCGCGCCCACCCGCGCTACCAGCTCGGGCGTGATCATCTCCGGACAGGCGCCGTGCTCTGCCTTGGTCGCGAGCACGAAGCGCGCGTCCTTGGAATACTCGGCGTGCAGCGCGTGATCGTGGTGGTCCACCCACGCCGCCAGCCGCTCCCCCAACCCCTCGATGAACGGCCGCGTGATCTTGTCGAAGCCGCCGCCATCCACCCCCGCGAACGCGACATCCAGCACCACCACGCGCCCCTCCAAAGCGCGCGGCTTGGGGAGCTTGCGCGGGGTGCCGAACGCGAGGGCAATTCTGCTGTGGGGCGGGTTCATGGCGGGAGGATCCAGGCGGCCTTGAAGTAGAGTCTTGAGCGTCTCGAGGGTTCGGGGGTTGGTGTCCAACCTAAGACGCCGCGCGTCCCTCACTCGCCCCGTTTGGCGTGGGGCAGGCACGGGGGCCTGCCCCTACAAAGCACGACCGAAGGCTATGGTGCCCATCACACTCGACGCGTTTAGGGCAGGGGGACCTGCCCCCTACGAGAACGACCGGAGGCTATGGCGCCCGGAAGGCACCGTGACAACTCCCGCTGAGCGACGCTCGCCGATCTAAGCCGATTTCATGAGCATTTTCAATAGGTTAGCGGATTGCGCTCCAGCGCCGTCAGCGAGCGCCGGGTGCTGAGCCGGCGAGTCACCTCCGCACCCTGAAGCACAACTGGCGGAGAGATGACGCCGGCACTGGCCAGCACCGCATGGAGCCGCCAACCTGAACGGCTGAGGTCCGCGCCGTCGGGCCGCTTGGAGTATGCCGTGACCCCACCGTTCCCTCTTCCCAAGCACTGCGACCCATTGTCCAGCGAACGACAGCCCACCGAACCCTCTCGGCGCACCCGTTGGCTAGCACCGAGCGCGCTCTTGGTGACGGCAGCGCTGTGGGGCAGCGGCGCACTGGCGCAGAGCACGACACCCGGCGACGCGCAAGACCACGCAGCGCAGAGCCCCGCACCTACTCCGAACGACGCGCAGCGCAGGAGCGGCGCACCCAGCCTCACACCGCTAGACACCCAAACTGACGACAGCGCCGAGAAGCCGAAGGGCGCTGGCCCCACCTGCATCATCCGGGGCGACTCCACGGCGCCGCCGAAGGACCTCACGCTGTACGACGCCGCGAGCGGTGGCGCGGCCATCGCGAAGCTCACCGGGCTCAAGACGCCGCTCGAGGCCTCCGAGCTGCCGGAGACCGCTTCGGCGCGGGCGCGGCTCAAGACGGGCACCGGGCAAGGCCATTTCCGGATGGAAGGTTACGCAGCGGCGACGGAGCTGCCGCTCGTCACCAGCCAGATGCTGCCGGTGATCACGGGGCACGTGTGGATCGGCGCCGCGGAGCGGGTGACGCTGGACGCGAGCCGCCCGGGGCAGGTGCGCGTGAGCAAGCGCCTGACGGCGCCGCTCTCGCAGACGTTCAAGGCTTGGGCGCCCTGCGCCCAGCTCAGCTTCACCCAGGGCACCCCTCCCGGCCCGTCCATCGACGGGGACGCGCGCGGTTACCGCATGGCAAAAGACACGCTCGAGCTCTACGACGAGGCCGGGCAGAAGCGGAGCCACGTGATCACGCTCCAGCGCGCGCCTGGCGCCGAGGTGCTGTTTTGGAGCACCAAGCGCCAAGGCAACATGGTGCAGGTGGGCTACCAGGGCGCGGTGCTGATCGAGGGCTGGGCTAACGCGAACGCGCTCAAGGCATTGCCGCGCGGGGAGTTGATGGACGAGGCGGCGCCGCCGAGGCTCGAGGTGGCCGGCGGCAAGCTGCGCATCGAGGGAGAGCCGCGGGAGCTCCGCACCACGCGGGAGCACTACATCTACCGCGAGGCGAAGCAGGGCACGCCCATCGGTCGCATCGAGGTGAACACGGACACCATCGTGCTCGACATCGTGGCCGGCTGGGCCAGCGTGCTCCCCAAGTCGCTCGCGGTGATGCCGCCCGATGGCGGCCACTTCTGGGTCAAAGCGGAGGACTTGAACCTCGGCCCCAAACCCTAAAGACAGGCGTATTGACTAGCGTGATACGGTAGGGGCAGCCCCCCGTGGCTGCCCTCGCTGCACCTCCCACCGCACCGTAGGGGCAGCCCCCCGTGGCTGCCCTCACCCAACGCCACCCCAAACCTCGCGAGGCGCCTCAACCAAGCCCCAGGTTCTTCCTCATGCGCGGGCCGGGGACCTCGAGGTTGGGCACGAAGGCCTCGCCGGTGATCGTCTCCACGGCTTCGATGTAGCGCTTCACCGCCTCCACCTTCACCTCGTCCGGGATCTCCGGGATGGCGCCGTCACCGCGGAACCCGCGCTCACTCAGCCAGCGGCGCACGTACTCTTTGTCGAAGCTCTCCGGCGCCTGACCCGCCACCATCCGCTCTTCGTACGTGCCCTGGAACCAGAAGCGCGATGAATCCGGCGTGTGGATCTCGTCGATCACCACGATGCGGCCGTCAGGTGTCTTACCGAACTCGTACTTGGTGTCCACCAAGATGAGCCCGCGCGCTGCGCAGTGTGCCTGACCGAAGGCGAACAGCTGCTGCGCCAGCTCGGCCGCGCGATCGAAGTCGCTCGGCGACATCTTCGAGATCTCGAGGATTTCCTCACGGGAAGCCGACACATCGTGATCGCCCTGGGCCGCCTTGGTGCTGGGCGTGAGGATGGGCGCCGGCAGCGCCTGGTGCTGCACCAAGCCCTCCGGCAGCACGTGACCGCAAAAACGGCGCTCCCCACGCTGGTAATGCACCCAGATGCTGGTGCTGGTGGTGCCCGTCAAATACGCGCGCATCACCATCTCCACCGGCAGCGGCTCGCACTCGACAGCCACCATGATATTTGGGTCAGGTACGCTGAGCACGTGGTTGTCCGCCAGGTGACGCGTGTGCTCGAACCACCAGGCGGCGACGAAGTTGAGCACCTGCCCCTTCAGCGGCAGCGTGCCCAGCACGCGATCGAAGGCGCTGATGCGATCCGTCACCACGATGGTGCGGCGCCCGTCAGCGCTGTAGTTGTCGCGCACCTTGCCCCGGTACTTCACCCCGAGCTCGTCCAGCTCGGTCTCGGCGAGGGGGTGCTTCAGCGCTTCGCGGATGACGTCGTCAGAGACCACGGGCGGAGGCTAGCTTAGGTCGCTTCCGCCTCACAAGCGCGAGCAGACGCGTTCGTGAGGCCCGCCTCGTGCACTAGCGAGCTCACGGCGCTCGCTCACCCAGCGCCTCCACGCTGCCAGGTCACGCCACCCTGCGCCGCGCGCCGTTCCCCAACCCCAAAAACCAAGTCCGAAAACGCACCTTCAAAGTCCGCCGCTGGCGTGCGTCTTCGAGCGCGCTGCGTTATAGGCGCGCGTCATGTCCGCCGTCTTGGTCGTCAACTGTGGCAGCTCTTCCATCAAGCTCGACGTGCTCGATCCAAGCACCGGGGAACGCGTCGTGGCGCCCCTGCCGAGCAGCGCGAGCGGGACGCCCGTCACCCGCGCCACCACCATCGAGCGCGTCGGCACCCGCGGCGCCAGCTTCACCTTGGGGGACGCGCGCCACGCGCTGCCCGATCACGATCACCAAGCGGCGCTCGAGGTGGCCTTGCCGCAGCTCCTCGCCGGCCTGGAGATCGCGGCGGTGGGTCACCGCGTGGCGCACGGAGGCGCCGAGTTCAGCGGACCCGTGCGCATCGACGAGCAGGTGGAGGCCACCATCGAGCGGTTGATCCCGCTGGCGCCGCTCCACAACCCGGCGAGCCTCGCGGGGATCCGCGCGGCGCGCAGCCTGCTCCCCGCGCTCACTCACGTGGCGGTGTTCGACACCGCGTTCCACACCACCTTGCCGCGGCGCGCTAGGGAGTATGCCTTACCACCTGAGCTGGTGGAGGCGCACGAGCTCCGTCGCTACGGCTTCCACGGCACCAGCCACCACTGGGTAGCGGAGCAGGCCGCGCGGCACCTCGGGGAGGATTTGCGGCACCTGCGCCTCATCACCTGTCACCTCGGCAATGGCGCCAGCGTGGCGGCGATCGAGTACGGGCGCAGCATCGAGACCAGCATGGGGATGACGCCGCTCGAAGGCCTGGTGATGGGTACGCGCCCAGGCGACGTGGATCCTGGCGTGCTGCTGGCGGTGCTGCGCAGCGGCACGTCGGTGAGTGAGCTCGATCGGCTGCTCAATGAGGAGTCGGGGCTCGCTGGGCTGAGCGGCCGCGGCAACGACCTGCGTGACATCGAGGCGCGCGCGGCCGAGGGGGACGAGCGCTGTCGCCTCGCGCTCCAGGTGTTCACGCACCGACTGCGGAAGTACATCGGCGCCTATGCGGCGGTGCTGGGCGGAGTGGACGCCATCGTCTTCACCGGTGGGATTGGGGAGAACTCGGCGCTGATCCGTCACCGCGCCTTGCAGCGCCTGGAGTTCTTGGGCGCGCGGCTGGATGAGGACAAAAACCGCGACGCGCGCGTGACGAAGGAATCGCCCTGCGCGGACATCGGCGAGGGCCGCACGCGGCTCTTGGTCGTGAAGACTGACGAGGCGCGCGCCATCGCCGTGGAGGCGCACGGCCTGGCTCAAGATTTGGATCGGGTGGGGGTTGGGGGGATCCCCATCGCGATCTCCGCGAGGCACGTGCACCTGACGGACGCCGCGGTGGAGGCGCTGTTCGGCGCGGGACATCAGCTCACCGTCCGTAGCCCGCTGAGTCAACCAGGTCAGTTCGCCTGCCAGGAGACGGTGACCGTGGTGGGGCCGAAGGGGGAGATCGAGCGCGTGCGCGTGCTGGGGCCGACCCGTAAAAATAACCAGGTGGAAATCTCTCGCACCGACGAGTTCAAGCTGGGGGTGGACGCGCCGGTGCGTGACTCCGGCGACACCCAGAACACCCCAGGCGTCACCCTAGTAGGCCCCGCGGGGCGCCTCACGCTCGAGAGCGGGCTCATCTGCGCGCGGCGTCACATCCACATGACCCCGGAGGACGCGGCGCGCTTCGGGGTGAAGGATCGTGACGTGGTGGAGGTGGCGGTGGACACCGATGGCCGCGACCTGGTGTTCGGCGACGTGCTGATCCGCGTCAGCGATAAATTCCGTCTGGAAATGCACATCGATACGGACGAGGGTAACGCCGCCGGCCTCGACGGCGGCATGAGCGGCGCGGTGCTCCCCGGGGGAGCCAACTTCGAGGATGGCGCGCTGATCGCCACCCGGGGCGCCGCGCGACTCCGGAGCCGGCAGCTGCCTGAGCTCAGCTGAGCTCACTCACCGACGCGGTGGTCGTTGAGCGGAGTGCTCCTCGACGCGGCTGCGGCGAAGGGGAGACGCTGCGGGTGAAGCGGAGCGCTGCGGTGAAGGGAAGCGCTGAGCCAAAGGGAGACGCTGCGCGAGAGGCTCCCGGTGCTACACTCGCCCGTCGTTGCCGCAGGGTCCGCTCCTGCCCTGCACCGTCCCCCGCCCGAGCCACGAAGCGCTGACGGGCCACCCCCTTAGAGACTTCCATGCCTTCCCGCACGCTCGCCGCTCGCCTCTTCGCTGCTTCACTCCTTGGCCTGGGCTCCCTGAGCGGCGTGTTCGCCTGCTCGGCGACCTCCCCCTCACCCGCCGGGGCTGACGGCGGCACCGCGGGCTCGGCGGGCACCGCCGGGCAAGGCGGCGCGAGCGGCTTTGGGGGCAGCACGCTGGACGCCTCACCGAACGACTCGGGCCACCCGGAGTGCGCGAAGGACGTCTACTCCGGCGAGCTGATCCCGCTCGACCTCTACCTGCTCTTGGATCGCTCAGCCAGCATGCTGGAGCCCGACGAGAACGGGCTTCAGCGCTGGAGCGCCATCACCCAAGCGATCAAGAACTTCGTCAACCTGCCCTCGAGCGGCGGGCTCAGTGTGGGCCTCGGCTACTTCCCGAACACGCCGAGCAAGCCCGCGCCCACCACGTGCGCCAATCCAGACTCCTGCTTCCCATACATCGCGCAGTGCGTGTTCGGCGCCTGTTGCTACTCGGAGAGCGCGCTCAACTGCGAGAGCGCGGGGGTGCCCACCAGCTCCTGCCTCGCGGAGGACTACCGCTTCCCCTCCATCCCCATCGCGGAGCTTCCGGGCGCGGCCACCGCCATTCACCAGTCCATCGACAACACCACGCCGCTCGGCACCACCCCCATGGGTCCCGCGCTGGAGGGCGCCATCGACTACGCCCAAGGCTGGGCGGCGCAGCATACCGACCGCATCACCGCGGTCGTCCTGGCGACTGACGGCGCGCCGTATGGCTGCAATCCTGAGGGGACGGACATCGTCGCAGCGCGCGCCGCGGAGGGGCTCAGCCAAACCCCCTCCGTGCTCACCTTCGTGGTCGGCCTGGGCGAGCAGCTCGCGGTGCTCAACTCCATCGCCATCGCCGGTGGCACCAAGGAGGCCACGCTGGTGGACTCCGGCGCCAACGCGGGGGCGGAGTTCCTGAGCGCGCTCAACAAAATCCGCGGGGATTTGCAGTGCACCTACGCCATCCCCACACCGCGTGAGGGTGAAGACTTCGACCCCAACAAGCTCAACGTCAGCTTCCAAGAGGGCGATCAGGCGCCGGAGTTCGTGCCCCGCGTGGACGGCGGCGCGCAGTGCGGCCTCGGCAAGAAGGCCGGTTGGTACTACGACAACCCCACGAACCCCTCGCGCGTCACCCTGTGCAAGCACTCCTGCACCGCCGTGCAGGGCGGCGGCATCCAAGTGGAGGTCGTGCTCGGCTGCCCCACCGTGGTGCGCTGAGCGCCCACCGCATCTGAGCCGCCTGAAGCCGACGGATTCAGGTATCCTCAGCGAGTGCAGAACAATAGTCAGCCGCTCACCATCCTGCTCCTCGGCATCTTCGGGCTGGTGCTATGCCAGATTTGCTCGCCCATCGCGTGGGTGATGGGCAACAGCTACATGAAGGAGTGTGCGGCCACGGGTCAGCCTCCTGATCAGTTGGCCACCATCGGGCGCATCCTGGGCATCGTCGGCACCCTCCTGCTCGGCCTGAGCCTCATCTTCGTGGTCCTGTACATCATCTTCATGTTCGTGCTCGTCGGCGGCGCGATCGCCACCTCGTAAGAGGCGAGTTGCTCCACCGACACCCGCGCGGCGATCACTTCAGCGCGTGGTGCGTGCCATTGGCTGGGTCGACGAGCTCCGCTGAGCGCGCTGACAACGGCGCAGTGGGCTCAAGGCGCGCCCAAGGCTGAACGCGCTTCCACCGCCGAGTCACGGGTGATAGACAAGCAGGCTAGGTGACGAACCCCTACCTTGCACCCGAGGTGCCCAGCCAGGACCCACAGGGGCGACCGCCCGGGGACATCTGGGCGGTGGTCATCCTGCTGGTCGGCTTCGGGGGGATCATGCTCTGCCAGGCGCTCGGCCCCGTCGCGTGGGTGATGGGCATCCTCTACAAGCGGAGGTGCCTCAGGGCCGGCGCCAAACCCAACGTGGTGGCCACCATCGGACGCATCCTAGGCATCATCGCGACGGTGGGCTTGATGCTGGGCTTCATCACGGCGATGGCCGTCTACGTCACCGCCCGCATCAACCAAGGCAGCCCGTAGCTCTTAGGGTCAGGGAAGATGACGAACCCTTACGCTGCTCCAGAGGCCCCTAGTCAGGGGCCGCCACCAGGCCAGCTCTGGGTGCTCGTCATGCTGCTCACCGCTGTCGCGGGGCTCGTCGTCTGCCAGCCGCTCGGGCCCGTCGCGTGGGCCATGAGCAGCATCTACATGAGGAAATGCGCGGCCGGCGGCCACACGCCGGACACGATGGCCCAGGTCGCGCGCATCGTAGGCATTGCCGCCACGGCGTTGCTCCCGGTGTTCCTCTTGGTCGTAGCGGGGCACATCTTCTTCCCAGAGGTCATGGAGCGCGCCTCCCAGAGCCAGTAGGGAGCTCGGGGGTTGGGGGGTTGGCGTGGCGACGCGCGGCGCGCTGATGGCTCGGCGCACCTGATCGCGATCGATCGACCGCATCTGCCCGCTGATCGCGATCACAGCTCGCTGCAGCGCGACCCTGCGCAGCGGGCGGGTTTGAAACCCGCCCCTACCCAACCTGCCACGAGACTCCAGTACGCCGGTGAGCTGACGACCTTTGCGCGGCAAGCCCCGCGAGGTGCCGCACGCTGACGCCCTCCGACGTGGCCGCCTGCCTTCCGACGCTCAACGATGCGTGCTGGGTTTAGCGTCCTCCAACCCCTTGACGATGGGGGGGGTGTAGCGTGGCACGACGTGTGCTCAGCGCAAACCGCGCGGGCCCAGTGGTGAAACGCATGCACCCGACACCTGGCCTTCGGCGATGCCCTGTAGCGCACTCCAGAGTCGCGCGCCGCCGCTGGCCCCCCAAATCAACGAAGCGAGGGACCAATGAAGACAGTGATTTTGACCACGTTCGCCAGCTGCTTACTCCTAGCCGGCTGCTTCCAACTCGGCGACGACGACAGCTCCGGCGGTAGCGGCGGCGGTGGATTCGGTGGGACGGGCGCCGCAGGGGGAGCGGGTGGTTTCGGTGGAAGCGGGGCGGGCGGCAGTGGTGCGATGGGCGGCGCGGGCGGAACCGGGGCGGGCGGAACCGGCGCCATGGGCGGCGCAGGCGGTGGAAGCGGCGCGATGGGTGGCAGCGGCGGCACCGACGGCTGCGCTGGGTGCGAGGGGTGTTGCTACAACAACACTTGCCTCGAGTGGTACGAGCAGTCGGACAACGCCTGCGGCATCAACGGCGCCGCTTGCCTGCCTTGCCCCAACCACCTGAGCTGCGGTTACGGCTGCGACCAGCTGGCGGACAACGCACAGTTCGAGATCGTCATCGATCACCTTCGAGTCTCGACGCGCAACGGCGCGGGAGAGGCTTGGGATGCCTTTGGCGGAGCTCCGGATCCGTTCGTGTGCGTGGGCAGCGGCTGCACCACCTACTTCGAGGACACGTTCACGTGCAACTGGAGCGATGGGACGATCGGCGGGTCGAGCCCCGTCCGCTTCTCAGGTTACGATCTGAAGCGTGGTGTGGTGATGGAGGTCTGGGACAAGGATGTCTCCAGCAACGACTTGATGGGGCGGACCACGTTGTACTTCAGCGAATACAGCTCATTCGGCTACGCGACGGGGCCGTTCGGTGCCGGTGTGTTGGAGGTTGAGTTCAGGCTCCGCTGAGCATCTAGCGCCGGCTGCGCCCGCAGCGCTGATGGGGGCCGTACTACATATCCCCAGAGCAGGCGCAGGGCGGGCGCAGGGCCTCTTGTGGGCTAAGCTGCCGCGCGATGCAGGCGAGCCCCCCAAAAAAACGCGCGCAGGTCGCGGCTTGGGCGCTGGTCCTGACGGCTCTCGCGGGGGTGGGCGCGCTGGGGGTGAGTTGTGGTCAGCCTCCCGCTGTCACGGCGAAGGCCCCGGAGCCCACGGAGCGCCGGTTGGTGCAGAGCAACGTGCTGCGGGGCGATTACGCGGGCTCAGCGAGCTGTAAGGATTGCCACCGGGAAATTTATCAGGCGTGGTCCAGCTCGCCTATGCACCAGATGACGCGCGAGGCGGACTCGGCGCCTTCGCAGGCGCCGTTCGCGGACGGCGAGTACCACTTCAAGGGTGACCAAATCCGCATGGAAGAGCGCGCCGGGCAGCGCTTCATGCACCTGTCGAGCGCGCACGAGGGTGAGGCCACGTACCTTGTCACGCGCGTTATCGGCGGGCGGCATCGCGAGGACTACGCGGCGGTGCGGGTGCCGAGCGTGGAGGAGGCGGGGCGCCCGATGGGTGAGGAGCGGGTGATGCCCGTCTCCTACGTCTACGAGACGGCTGCTTGGCGTTACAAGGGTTACTCCGTGCTGGTGAAGGAGCGGAGCGGCCTCCGGGTGGGCGGCGTGTGGCGGCAGACCTGCGTGTTCTGTCACAACACCGTGCCCTACGCGTCGTACCTGTACGACGAGCTGCTCGGTGACCGCGCGGGTGGCTACCAGGGGTCGATGACGACCTACTTGATGCCGGAGGAGCGCCGCTTCGGGGTGAGTGTCATCAAGCCTGACGAGCTAGCGGACGCGATCCACTCGGAGCTCGCGCTGCTCGGGGTGCCGCGCGGAAACGAGACGGGTGACGAGCTCTCGCAGCTCTTGCGGCGCGCCATCGGTGAGACGCAGCGGCGCTTCGGCCCGGAGCACTTCATCGAGCTGGGGGTGGGGTGTGAGTCGTGCCACGGCGGCTCGCAGGAGCACGCGCAGAACCCCAGCGTGAAGACGAGCATCGCGGTGCGAAGCCCGCTCCTGCGTGAGCACATCGGGCCCGAACAGCGTGAACCGACGCCGGCGGAGGCGGTGAATCAGAGCTGCATGCACTGCCACACCGTGCTGTTCTCGCGCTACCCGTACACCTGGGAGGGCGGGCGCCGGAACAAGAACCCCGGCGGCAGCAACATCAACTCCGGGGAGGCGCGTGACTTCATGCTGGGCGCTTGCGCCAGCGAGATGAGCTGCACGAATTGCCACGATCCGCACGCGCGCGACGCTCCGGAGGCGCTCCGCGCGCTCACCACCGTGGCGGGCAACGGCAAGTGCACCAGCTGCCATCAGGAGCTGGCGCAGCCGAGCGCGCTCGCCGCCCACTCGCACCACGATCCCAAGGGGGAGGGCAGCGCCTGCATGGCCTGCCACATGCCACGCAAGAACCTGTCTTTGAACTATCGACTGACGAGCTACCACCGCATCGGCTCACCCACGGACCCGGAGCGCGCGCTGAAAGATCGGCCGCTGGAGTGCGCGCTTTGCCACACGGAAACCAGTACGGAGGCGCTCGCCAGTAGCATGGAGCGCTGGTGGGGCAAGCGCTATGACCGCGCGGCGCTGCGGCGCCTGTACGGTCACGATCTGAGCCGCGGCAACCTGGAGACCACGGCGCGCTTCGGCTTGCCCCATGAGCAAGCGGTGGCGGTGAGCACCCTCGGCGCGCGCGGGCGCATCGACGCGCTGCGCCTCGTGTCCACCCAGCTCAGCCACGAGTACCCCCTGGTGCGCTACTTCGCCGGACAGGCAGCGCGTGAGCTCACCGGCTCATGGCCAAGCGTGGACGTGGAGGCGGACGCCGCGGAGGTGCAAAGCCAAGTGAAAGACTGGCTGAGCGACGTGAAGGCGCGCGAGGAGGCGAGGCAGTCTGATTGACTAGGTGCCGCTCGTTTAGTCAGCGTAGCGAGCCTATTGTGCCTGGGGGTTCGGGTTTGGGGGTTGGACGGCACCGCACCACGCTGACCACGCGCGGGTGGTGCTCCACGGCACCAGCATGCTGCGCCCCTACACATCACGGCGACGCGGAGGCCTACGAGCGGCGCCGCGCGACCGCCAAGCGCTCCCACACCTGCACCAAGCTCCGCTCGGACGCGGGCCAGTAGCGCTGGGCCCAATCGAGACCATCCGTGTCGTGGGTGACGTCGAAGCCGCGCTCGCTCAGGGCGCGCGCCACGTCTTCGCGCGGGATCTCCCCCAAGATGGGCTCCCCCAATTTCCCCAGCGCAAAATAACTCACGCGCCGCAGCGCGCCCCGCCACGGCGGTAGGTACGTCATGCACAGCGCGCTCCCCGGCGCGCTCTGATTCGCGATGGCGCCCAGCGTAGCGAGCTGCGCGCTCCGGGTGAGGTACATGGTGACCCCCTCCCAGATCCAAACGGAGGGCTCCGCCGCGCGGAAGTCAGCCTCCCTGAGCGCCTCCTCCAATGAGTCCCGCTCGAAGTCCACCTGAATGGACCGCACCTCACGCGCCAGCGGCGTGAGCCCCTGAACCAACCGCTCCTTCACGCGGGAGGTGGCGGGGTGATCCACCTCGAACACGCGCGCCTCGGCGAGCTCTGGGAGCCGGTAGGCCCGAGCGTCGAGCCCCGCGCCGAGGATCACCAGCTGGCGCGTACCGGCCGCGAGCTCACGCCGCAGCGCGGCGTCGATCGCCGCGGTGCGCAGCGGCACGTTGCAGCTCAGCCCCAAACTGATGTGGCCCAGCCCCCAGTGCACGGCGCGCGAGACCCCTGGCACGCTGAGCGCCTTCACCGGCAACAGCCACTTGAGCGACAACATCCCGAGCGCCACCGGGTCCGTCGCGACATCCAGCTCGGGCGACAGCTCGCCATAGAAGGCGCGCATGGCAGCGACGAAATCGCTGGTCCAGCTCTTCTGCTCGGGTTCCACGACCCAAACTGTACACCAAGCGCCGCCCTCCCCGCGCTGACGCAGAGCGGCATGACGTCGCGCCATGAAGCAGCCAGCTCAGGGGGTGGTGACTCGTGGGTGGGCGCGGTAGAGATCACCCATGACTCGCGAGGTTTTCATCGTCGGCGCAGCGCGCACCCCCATCGGCTCTTACCTCGGCTCGCTCAGCGGCGTGAGCGCCCCGGCGCTCGGCAGCACGGCCATCACCGCCGCGCTCGAGCGCGCCAAGCTCGACCCCGCTCAGGTGGAGGAGGTGTTCATGGGCAACGTGCTGTCGGCGGGCGTCGGTCAGGCGCCGGCACGGCAGGCCTCGCTCGGCGCCAAGATCCCAGCGGCCGCGCCGTGCACCACCGTGAGCAAGGTGTGCGGCTCCGGGCTCCAGGCGGTGATCTTCGGCACCAAGACGGTGCTGCTCGGCGACGCCGACGTGGTGGTCACCGGCGGCATGGAGTCGATGAGCCGGGTGCCTTACTACTTGGACAAGGCGCGCGAGGGCTACCGCATGGGGGACGGCAAGCTGGTAGACGGCATGATCTTCGACGGGCTGTGGGATCCTTATAACAATTACCACATGGGTAATGCCGGTGAGCTGTGCGCCAAGGAGTACCAGCTCACGCGTGAGGCGCAGGACGCCTACGCCAAGGAGAGCTACCGGCGCGCGCTCGCGGCGCAGCGCGAGGGCCTGTTCAAGGACGAAATAGCGCCCGTCAGCATCGCCCAGCGCAAGGGGGACCCGCTGGTGGTGAGCGAGGACGAGGAGCCAGGGCGCGGCAACCCGGAGAAGTTCGGCGGCCTGCGGCCCGCCTTCGATCGCGACGGCACCATCACCGCCGCCAACGCCTCCACCCTGAACGATGGCGCCAGCGCGGTGGTGCTCGCGAGCGGCGAGGCGGTGAAGCGCCACGGCCTCACGCCGCTGGCCCGCGTGGTCGGCTATGGCGGCGCTGCGCAGGCGCCGGAGTGGTTCACCACCGCGCCCGCCAAGGCCATCGAGCAGACGACGAAGAAGCTCGGCATCGAGAAGAGCAGCATCGATTTGTGGGAGATCAACGAGGCCTTCAGCTGCGTGGCCATGGCCTGCAATCAGCTCGCGGGGCTGGACCCAGAGCGCGTCAACGTGCGCGGCGGCGCGGTGGCGCTGGGGCACCCCATCGGCGCCTCGGGCGCGCGCATTTTGACCACGCTGCTCTACGCCATGATCGCCCAGGACAAGCGCCGCGGCCTGGCGACGCTGTGCATCGGGGGCGGTGAAGCGGTGGCCGTCGTCATCGAGCGCTGAGTGGCGCGAGCCAGAGTGACCGGTCAAGTCAGTGAGGCTGACGCTCAGGTGCTCGTCAGCGACACTGACGTGAGCTCAGCCGAGGCCTCGAGCGACAGTGCCTCCAGCAGCGGCGCCTTCAGCGACGAGGTCTTGAGCCTCGCGCTGCGCACGCCCACGCTACCCCCGGCGACCCACACCCAGAGCTACGCGCTGGGGTCACGGGAGCTGCTCTTGGTGGAGCCGGCCACGCCCTACCTGGAGGAGCAGCGGCGCTTCGTCGAGTGGGCTCGGGCGCTGGCGGGGCAGGGCCGCGCGCTGCGTGGGATCGTGATCACGCATCACCACCCCGATCACGTGGGTGGCGCCGGTGCCTTGGCGCGGGAGCTGAGCCTGCCGCTGCTCGCGCACCCGCTGACGCTCGAGCGGCTCGACCTCAAGGACACCGCCGGTGTGGCGACGCAGGCGCTCGAGGAGGGGCAGGTGCTCGAGCTCGGCGGGCCCACGGAGGAGCGTTGGCAGGTGCTCCACACGCCCGGTCACGCGCCGGGGCACCTGTGTCTGTTCGAGCCGCGGCTCCGCCGCCTGGTGGTGGGCGACATGGTGGCGAGCGAGGGCACCATCCTGATCGAGCCGAAGGATGGCCACATGACAACCTACCTAACGGCTCTGGAGCGCCTGGAGGGCTTGGGGGCGGCGCTCGCGTTGCCAGCCCACGGCGCCCCGATCAGCGAGCCCAGCGCGCTGTTTCGCCACTACATCCAGCACCGCCTGGCGCGGGAAGCGAAGGTGCAGGAGGCTGTGCGGTCCCTCGGGCGCGCGACGACGCAGGAGTTGGTCAAGGTTGCTTACGATGACACCCCCCGCGCGGTGTGGGGCCTCGCCGAGCTCAGCCTGCGCGCCCACCTCATCCGCCTGACGGAGCTGGGCCTCACCGCGACCGACGGCGAGCACCACTGGCTCACGACGTGAGCCTCACGCCGCTAGCCCTGAAGCACCCTCGACTGCGCGTGCTGAAGGTCACCGCGATGATCGGCTCCTCGAGGTTCGAGGGTTGGGGGTTGGTAGCGCCTGAGGTCCGCCGCGCGGCGCCGCAGTCGCCGAGCAGCTCAGCGGAGGCAGGCGCCGTGGGGTTGCGGATTGACTTGCTCGGCGCCGCGCGGCAGAACCTGTCCTGCTCATGAGCCCCTCGGCAGGCGATTTCCAGCGCGGCTTCATGACTGCGGGGTACGTCCTGGGCCGCCGCAGTAACGCGCTGCTCTACGGCTTGGAGGAGCCGCTGCCGCGCAGCGAGTCGTTCGTGCGAGTGCTGAATCACCCGGAGCGGGAGCTCCGCGCGGCGGCGCTCGCTCCGGAGATCGCCTCCTTGCTCCGCTCGGTGGAAGGCCTCGGCCTGTGACCCTGCGCGCCGCGCGACGGATCCCGCGGGAGGAGCTCCCGGCCACGCTCGGCACGCTGGCGGACCCACCAGCCACGGGCTCAGAAGGTATGGCCTCCATACTACCTCGCACCGGTCGCATCGCGCGCCAAGTGGAGCTCGACGCGGCGGAGCGCGCGCGCGCCCTGATCGCCAACGCGGAGGCCGAGGCTGCCGCGCACATCGCGCGCGCAGAGGCGGAGGCCAGCGGAGCGCGGCAGCGCGCGGAAGAGGCGGGGCGAGCGGAGGGCGCGGCGCGCACCGCGGCGCTCGCGGTGCGCCTGGCGGCCGAGGAGAGCATCCAAGAAGAGCGCCTGCTGGAGCGCGCGATCACGATGGCGCAGCTGCTCGCGGAGCGACTGCTCGGCGAGGCGCTGGCGCTCGATCGGACGCGCGTGGTGGCGCTGGCGCGCACCGCGCTCAAGGAGACGGGCGGCGCTCGTCAGGTCATCTTACATGCTCACCCAGAGGACGCCCAGACGCTCGAGGCAGAGCGCGGTCAGCTCGGTCTCCCAGCGGAGGCGGTGAGGATCCTCGCGGACCCAGCGCGCACCCGGGGCAGCCTGCGGGTGGACACCGAGCTCGGGGTGCTCGACGCGGATCTCGCGCCACAGCTCGAGCGCTTGACGGCGCTGCTCAGGGAGAGCCTCCGCTCATGAGCGAGCCCAGCTTCCCCGCGGCGCCGCCCTTCATTCCCCCGGGCAGCTCCGCGCCAACCGAAGGTCCGGCGAGCGGCTCGGCGCTAGATGGCTCGCTAGGTGACTCCGCGCCGAGCAGCAAAGTGAGGGGCTCCGCCCACGGTGCGCCCATGGATGAGCTGGAGCCCCCGTTCGCGCCCAAGGCGCGCACCAACGTGCTGCTCTTCTTCGCCACCGTGGCGAGCGTGTTCTACGTCGGCAGCGCCTACGCCGCGGGGCACTTCCGGCTCGAGTCCTTCGGGCAGGCGCTGGCCGCCGCGTGGATCTACGCGGTGCCGCTGATGGCGATTTTGCTGGCGCACGAGTTCGGGCACTACATTGCCGCGCGGATACACAAGGTGCCGGCCTCCCTCCCCTATTTCCTGCCGCTGCCCATCTTGAACCCGTTCGGCACCTTGGGCGCGGTGATCGTGATGCCGGAGCGCATCCGGTCGCGCAACGCGCTGATGGACATCGGCGCGGCGGGCCCCATCGCTGGCATGGTGGTGGCCATCCCGCTGATGGCGCTGGGCATCCACCTCTCCGAGGTGGTCCCGAGCTTCGACTATGGGCTCGTGATCCACGAGGGGGACAGCCTGCTCTACTGGCTGCTCAAGCGGCTGGTGCTGGGGCCCATGCCGGAGGGCTACGACATCCAGACGCACCCGCTGGCGCTCGCCGCCTGGGTGGGCTTCTTCGTCACCTTCCTGAACTTGTTCCCCTACAGTCAGCTGGACGGCGGGCACATCGCCTACGCGCTCTTGGGTGAGCGGCAGAACCGCTTCGCGCGCTGGGTGCGCTACGCGCCGCTGGTGCTCGCGGTGTACAACTTCGCGGCGCACGGCGTGCCCGCCATCAGCGCCTACCTGGCGAGCGGCCCCAGCGGGAACCGAGAGCTCGCGTACCTGGCCCCCATCGCCACCAGCGTGAACTGGGTGTTCCTGTTCGGGCTCTTGTGGTTCATGAGCCGCCGGGTAGGGCCAGGGCACCCGCCGGTGGACGATGAGCGCCTGTCACCGGGGCGGGCGCTGGTGGGGATCGTCAGCCTGGTGATCTTCCTCTTGGTGTTCATCCCCACCCCCTGGATGCAAGCCTGGCTAGGCCCCGCGCCGCCGGCGACGGCCGAGCCAGAGCAGGCCAGCCACGCCAGAGGCCGCTAGCCCCAGCCCCGAGAGGGAGCCGACGCCGGGCGCGCTCACCGAGCAGCTCGAGTCCTGGTTCGCCGGCCTGAGCCCGCGCGAGCTGCCACCACCCATCGCGCCACCGGCGCCACCGGCGCCACCCGCGCCGCTCCCCGCTGCGCCCGCCAGCGAACCACCGAAGCCGCCGGCGCCCGGCTGACCCCCGGAGCCGCCCGCGGGCTCACAAGTTGCTACGTGGAAACGCAGCGCCACCTCGGCGCCGAACGGCTGCGCGCCGTCGGCCAGCTGCCAGCGGCTCTCGTAGTCGCCCGGCGCGCTGGGCGCCGTCGCGCTGAACTCGAAGCGCACCCGGCGGCAGCCCACGGTGTTGCAGTCGCCCCCCACCGGGTCCACCTCGGGGTTGCTGCTGTCGTTCAAAGACCAGCTGCTCACGCCGAGCAGCGGATCGGGCGCGCCACCCACGGTGGTCAGGCGCACCGACTCACCCGGCGTGGAGCCGCTCACGTCGCGCCAAGCGGTGTCCCCGGTGTTGGTCAGCTCGAACCAATAGCTGAAGCTGTCCCCAGCGCAGGCGAGGTAGTCCGCCTCGAAGGTCATGTCCTCTTCCAGGTCACTGCCGTGCAGCGCAAGCTCCGCGGCGAGCACTGGTTCTGGACCCTGACAACCTCCGATGGGGAAGCCCGCCGCGGGGGCCTGCGCCAGGCGCGACGCGGTCTGTGGGCCATACTGACCATCTTCCGCGATCGGGTCCTCCGGGTGATTCAGGTTCCACAGCCGCTGCATCGCGAGCACCGCGTCGGCGCGCCCGTCGGTGCCAGGGCAGTCGAAGTGCACGGGATCCGAAGCGCCGAGCCACACGCAGCCGGCGCTCTCCAGCGCGCTCCGGGCGGCGCTGTAGTTCTGCACGTCCACCGCGCGCCCCGTCTGGTGGTTGCTGCGGCCGGGCTGCGCCGCCAAGGCGCAGGCGCCGGAGTGGTACAGCACGTACTGGTCAGCCAGCGTGCGGAAGGCGCTGTTGATGGTGAGCGGCGTGCGCGCCGCCGCGGCCCACAGCGCGTCGCGAGCGCTCGCCTGGAGGTAGGTGTGGATGCGGCTGCTCGACAGCGTGATGCCCGCGTGCGGGGCGAAGGTGACGAAGGCGCCTGGGCGCAGGCACATTTGTGTCTCCGCCAGCTGCTGTGAGATCCCTTCGAGCCCCGCGGTGCTGCACTGCCGGCGCGCTGCGATGTCAGCCACGGTTTGCGCCGAGGCGGCACCTGAGACGAACAGCGTGAGCGCCGAGAGGCCCAACCCGAGCGCCGCCCGGAGACCCCAACCACCCAGAGGATAAAGCGCCCGCATACGGTGAATGTTCCCCCTGCGGCCCGCGGGCCGCCAATGGATTCCCAAGCCACGCGCGGGCGCTCCAGCGCCAGCGCAGTTTTTCGACCGAGCCGCGCGCCGCCGAACGCTGGGTCGGAGCGCCGGTCGCTGCGCTCAGCGGGGGCCAACCCCCGAAAAAACATGCGTTTCGAGCGTGGACACCCACCCACGCAAGTCCCCCACGATTCAGTTAGCCTGACGAACTGTTCGCGCCCCAGGCGCCTGCTCAGCCCTTCAGCTCGGCGAACTTCTGCGCCAGCGCCTGACACACGGCGGGCGGTGCGTAGCGGCTCACGTCGCCTCCGTGGCTCGCGATTTCTCGCACCAGCGAGGCTGAGATGAAGCCGTAGTTCGCGCGCGTGGGGAGGAACACGGTGTCCAGCTCCGGGTGCAGGTCCGCGTTGGCGTGGGCGATCTGCAGCTCGTACTCGAAGTCCGTCGCGGCGCGCAGCCCGCGCACGATGACGCGCGCACCCACCTCACGACCGTAGTCCACCAGCAGCCCCGAGAATGAGCTCACCCGCACGTTCGGGAACGGCCGGCACACCTCGCGCAGCAGCACCAGGCGCTCCTCCACGTTGAAGAGCGCCTTGCGCGTGGGGTGGATCCCGATCGCGACGACCACCTCGTGGAACAGGTGCGAGGCGCGCTCCACCAAATCCAGGTGGCCGTGGGTCGGCGGATCGAAGCTGCCAGCGTAGATCGCGAGCTGCGGGGTCATGTCGTACTTATACGCGATCCTGACGGCGCACGATCACTCGTCGTCGTCCGCGCCCGGAGCACCCGGAGCGCCCGGCGGACCCTCCAGAGTCGGGGGCTTGAGCTCCTTGCCCTCGGGCTCCTCCTCGGCCGGCGGCGCCTCGGGCGGCGCCATGCGCGCTGGGTGATCTTCCAGCCACAGCGCGCGGCCACCGTCGTGCAGCGTGATGCGGAACGCGGCGAACAGCGGCGCCCCGATGGTGCCGTCGATCTGCATCTCGAGGTCCGTGGGCGGCTCCGCCAGGTGCACTGCCTCCACGTTGGGCAGGGCGAAGGCGCCGAGCTGCATGAACGGGATCACGCCGCGCTTCAGCTGGGGCGCACCCGGCACCGCCTGCAAGCTCGCGAGGGTGACGCCCGCCTTCTTCCAGCCAGTCTCCGCGAAGGCGAACGGGAAGTTCATGGAGGTGTCCACGAACAGCGCCGCGTGGGGCGAGCTCGCCTCGCGCCCGAGCGCGCTGCGCATCACCATGCCGCCCCCGCGAACGTAAGCTACTCTGACGGTTGTCGCGGCGGGCGGCGGGGGTGGCTCGAAGCTTCGTACGACGAACTGACCACCCTCGAAGTCGAAGGTGGGGTGGATGTGGCGCAAGAGGTTCACGCCGAGCAGCACCTTGATGGGCGCGTTCATCTGGCGCGAGAGGCCGGAGAGGTCCTTGGTGATGGCGGGGACGTCCTTCACCTCCAGGTGGGAGGCGTCCGGCTGACGCGTGTCGCCGAAGCGCAGGGAAATCCACGCAGGATCGCCGCTGCCGTCGATCACCGTCTCGGCGTAGCCCGTGTGCACCAGGCCGAGCCCCTCCTCGCCGTTCACCTCCACCGGGATGATCAAGGAGAGGTTCGTTTGACTGACGCGCGGCATCTCCCCGTAGCCGAGCATGCCGCCGGAGAGCCGAAACGGGGTGCGCCCACCGCCGCGCCGGGCGAGCTTGGCGACGTTCTCCGCCCACTCGTCGCGCACGCCGGGGTCCGCGAGCAGCGCCTCCAGCTCGTCAGCTGCCCGATCGATACGCCCAGCGTACCAATGGGCGCGCCCGCGCAGGCCCCGCGCCTCCCCGGTGTCGAGCCCTTGCAGCAGCTCCACGCAGCGGTCGTAGTCGAGCTTCGCCAGCGCGACGCGCGCGCCGAGCATCCGTACGTCTTCGTGCTCGGGCGCGATGCGCAGCGCGCTCGCCACGGCGCTCTCCGCGTCCGCGATGTCCGCCCCCCGGAAGCTCTCGAGGCCGCGATCGTACCACTTCTTCGCGAGCGGCGGGAACGCAGGGTCCGCGCCGGAGGAGCCCGCCGGCCCACAGGCGATGAGCGCCGGCCCACAGGCGACGAGCGCTGGCAGCAGCGCGAGCCGAGCCGCCGATTGGACGCGGGGCAGGCCGGGGAGCGCGCGCACGAGCGGCGCGACGAAACGAGCGGTTCGATCCAAGCGGTCCTCCTAAGACGCCCGAAGGCGCGAGCGTCGCCATAGCCCGACTCTTGCCAGCGGTCGAGCCGCGCGGTGCGGGCGATGCGCGCTTGGAGACCGTCGCCAGCCGAGCGGTGAGTAGCGCCGCGGCTCCGCGATGATCCAGGCACTTGGTGGCCTGGACCGCCCGCCGTGCGTCACGCCGCCGCGTGCTAAGCTCGCGCTGACGTGACGAGTCAGGGGGAGCCCCCGAGTACAGGAGCCAAGCAGGGCGGAGGGCGCGCCGCGCAGGGCGGGGTGCGCCGCGACTCTGTCATCAGCGACTCAACCCGCAGCGGCTCCGCCAGCAACGGCTCCGTCAGCAGCCACTCCGGCGCCAACGACGACAGGCAGAGCGGGGTGCGCACCGCGAGCGGGAACGTGCTGAGCCTGCCCGTGCTGGTGCTGAACCGCTATTTCATGCCGCTCCGGCTCACCACGACGCGCCGCGCGCTGCTCTTGCTCTACGCAGGCGCAGCCCGGGCGCTGGACGAAGGCGAGCTCTACTCCTTCCCGGAGTGGCTCGCGCTACCCACCAGGCCGCAGGACGACGTGGTCCCCCTGGTGAACGGCGCGCTGCGCGTGCCGCGCGTGCTTCAGCTGGCGCGCTACGACAAACACCCGCGCGTCGAGCTGCGGCTCACCCGAAAGAACCTGCTGCTGCGCGACGAGGGGCGCTGCCAGTATTGCGGCGCCCAGCCCACCCCCCGCGATTTGAACGTCGATCACGTGCTCCCGCGCAGCCGCGGCGGCCGCGACAGCTGGGAGAACCTCGTCATCTCATGCAAGCGCTGTAACCTCACCAAGGGCCAGCGCACCCCGGAAGAGGCCAACATGCGCCTCCGCGCGCGCCCGAGCCGCCCGCGTTGGTCCACCACCACCCACATCTTGCTGAGCTCCAAGCACCCCTACGCGGAGTGGGAGCCCTTCCTGCAAACCGGCTGAGTCGCCAAGTGGTATAAGCGCCCCATGCGAGCCCTGCTCACCGCGATCACCCTCTCCTTGGTTGGCTGCAGCGCCACCACCCTGCGCGCCACGGCTCCGGAAGAGCCCGCGGAGACGGAGGCGCGGCCTCCCGATCTGAGCGGCGGCGCGAGCCCGAGTGGCGGCGACTCATCGAGCGCCTCTGCTGGCGACACCCCCACCGGCGATCGCCCCGCGAGCCGCACCGACTGCCCGCTGGACACCAAGAGCGGCGCGGACGCCGCCGAGACGGCGGGCGTCGCTGGTCAGCCGCGCGACATCGAGGTGATGCAGAAGGTGGTCAGCGCGCACCGTGGCTGCGTCCGCCGCTGCTACGAATCGCTGCGCGCCAAGCAGCCTGATTTAGCAGGTGACCTGACAATGACGCTGGAGATCACGCCCACCGGCGAGGTGAAGGAGGCGAAGCTGAACGCCGAGCGCAGCAACCTGACGAACGCCGAGCTCGTCAGCTGCGCTGCCGGGGTGCTGAAACAGCTCAAATTCCCTGACCATCCCAAGGGCTTCGAGAGCACGCTGAACTACCCCTTCAATTTCCAGCCCTGAGCAGGCATCCCCCAAGACGAGGCGCTGGCTCGGATGGCCGACGACACCGACCGCGCTGGGCCCCCGAAGGTGGCACGGGAGGTGCAGTGCTGCCGCGCGCCTAGCCAGGCGATCGAGCGCTAACGCATGCCTACTAACTTCTTCGACCGACTGTTTCATCGGCTCGGGCAATTTCAGGTCAAGCACCCGCTCTGGATGCTGCTGTTCTCGGTGATCAGCCTGATCCCCACGGGCTACCTCGCCAGCAAGCTCACGCTGCGGAGCGGCTTCAACGAGCTACTCCCGGACGGCAAGCCGAGTGTGGTGGAAATGCGACGCGTGAACCAGCGGCTTGCCTCCGCATCCACGCTGACGGTGGTGGTCACCGGCTCGAGCCCGGAGGGCCTCAAGCGCCTGATCGACGCGCTCTCACCGCGGCTCCGCGAGCTGCCCCCAGAGTACGTCGTCGGGGTGGATGACGGCACCCGCGCGGTGCGCGCCTTCTTCGAGGAGAACAAGCACCTCTACGCCGACCTCAAGGACATCCAGCAGATCCACGATGAGGTGGAGGAGCGTTACGACTACGAGGTCCAGAAGGCGGCCGGCACCTCGCTCGACTTGGACGATGACGAGCCGCCGGATCTCTCGGCGGAGAGCCTGAAGAAGCGCTTCCAGCGCAAGGTGGATGAGGCGAACGCCAAGGCGCCGGGGACGGACGGTTACTACATCGGCGAGGAGGGCAAGCTCGGCGCCATCCTGGTGCGCACGCCCCTTGGCAGCGGTAGTCAGGAGGCCTTTGATTTAGTCAAGCGCGTCGAGGCGCTGGTCGCCGAGATCAATCCCCAGGCGTGGGACCCCAGCATCGAGGTGCACTTCACCGGCAACCTGATCACCAGCGCCGAGCAGCAGCGCGTGATCACGAATGACCTCATCGACATCGGTGGGCTCGGGGTGGGGCTGATCCTGGGCACGGTGTTCTTGTTCTTCTTCCGGTTCCGCGTGCTGTTCGCGCTCGCGTACACCATCATCGCCGGCACCGTCTGGTCCTTCGCTTTTGCGTATGTGAACGTCGGCTACCTGAACCTCGCCACCGGCTTCCTCGCCAGCATCATCGTCGGCAACGGCATCAACTTCAGCATCATCTACCTGGCGCGCTACATGGAGGCGCGGCGCGATGAATCGAAGGACATTCAGGCTTCGATCATCATCGCCCACCTGGAGACGTACCGCGCCACGCTGGCCGCCTCCGCCGCCGCTGGCATCGCCTACGGCTCCCTGGCGGTCACGGATTTCCGCGGCTTCAAGCACTTCGGGGTGATCGCCGGCATCGGCATGCTGCTCTGCTGGGTCTCCACCTACGTCGTCTTGCCGCCCATCCTCGCGCTCGCTGAGCGGCTGAGCCCGATGTACGTCGCCGGCAAGCTCACCTGGCGCGACCGGCTCCGCGGCTACTACGGCCACCCCTTCGCCTGGAGCGTGCGCCGCTTCCCCCGCACGCTCTCCATCGTCGGCTGCGGCCTGGGCCTCGTGTTCTTCGTGCTGTCCGTGAAATACTTCATCGATGGCCCCATGGAGTACGACCTCGCCAACATCCGCAACGAGGCGACCTCCCCCACCTCCGCCGGGCTCTTGTCGCGCCGCGTGGATAAAATCGTAGGGCGCCTGGGGCAAGACGGTAAGGCCATCGTCACCGATCGGCTCGATCAAGTGGAGCCGCTGGTCGCCGAGCTGAATCGCCGTAAAGAGGCGGCCCCCGAGGACAAAAAGCCGTTCGAGAAGGTCGTCAGCATCTTTGAGCTCTTACCGGAAGATCAGGAGAAGAAGCTCGAGCTCCTGAAGGCGACTCAGGGCCTGCTCGAGCGCGCGCGGCGGCGCGGCTTCATCTCCGATGAAGACTGGAAGAGCATCTCCGAGCACATCCCGAAGGAGCTCACCACCATCGGCATCGAGCAGCTCCCGGAGCTGGTCGCGCGTTCCTTCATGGAAAAAGATGGTACGCGCGGGCGCGTGGTCTACATCGTGCCCAAGGAGGGGCGCAGCGTCTACGACGCGCATTACCTCATGCTGTGGGCCGACAGCTACCGTGAGGTCACCTTACCGAATGGCGACGTGATCCACGGCTCCGGCGATTCAGTCATCTTCGCTGACATGCTGCGCGCCATCGAGGAGGACGCGCCCATCGCCGCGCTGCTCAGCTTGGTGGGCACCGTAGGCGCTATTTTGATCGCCTTCCGTGGCCGGCGCGCGGGCTGGGCGGCGCTGTTCTCGCTGATCCTCGGGCTCGCCTATCAAATTGGCTACCTCGCCGCCCTCGACATCAAGCTGAACTTCCTCAGCTTCGTCGCGGTGCCGGTCGGCATTGGTGTGGGAGCTGACTATTGCATCAACACCATGAAGCGCTACGAGCTGACCGGCTACGAGGGCCTCGAGCAGATGCTGGTGGAGACAGGGGGCGCGGTCACCGTGTGCGCGCTCACCACCATCCTGGGCTACGTCGCCTTGATGGGCAGCATCAACCGCGCGGTGTCGAGCTTCGGCCTGGTCGCCGCGGTGGGGGAAATCGGCGGGCTCTTGGCGGTGATGCTGGTCTTGCCCGCGATGCTGCGCTGGCGCGCCATCCGCGCCGGCCTCGTGAAGGAAGGCGAGGCCGCGACCGACGCCACGCCCAAGTAGCGCAGTCCGAGCAGCCGCGAGATCGCCGGGATTTTTTGGGGGTTGGTAGCGCCGGGGCGCGCCGGGCGTCACCGCAGTCACCGGGTGCCCAGCGCCGCGCGGCCCTGGCGCGGCGCTGGTGCTAGCCTTCGGCCCCGAAAGCTGAGACCGTCCGAGCGCGATGATGGAGTCCGTGCCGCCCCTCAGGAGCCTCGCGCCCACTGGCGCGGACCGCGACGCCTATGACGACCTGCTCACCAGTACGCGGGGGTTGCAGCGCGACCAGCGGGCTCAACGCGACTTCTGGTTCATGACCTTGCCGCTCGAGGCGAAGGACGACGTCCTGTTCGAGCTCGAGGTCTTGCTGAAGAGCGCCGCCTGCTTCGCCAACCCACGGAACCACCCGGGGCCGCCGCGGCGCAGCCCGGTGGTGGCGCAAGATTTCCGTCAGCCAATGATGCTGGTGCGTGATGGCCTGCACCGCGCGGTGGATCTGCAGCGCCAGCTGCTCGGCACCCGTGACCGCGCGCTGGTGTTCCAGCGCTACTTGGAGACGGTGATCCCGGAGGACTCCACGCGCACCCGCCTGGTGCGCACCGGCGAGACGCAGTCCACCCCGGAGGAGAGCTTGGTGGCGCTGCGCACCTCGGTCTCCAGCATCATCGAAATCGTGGAGGGCACGCTGCGCGCGCCGCGCGTCCCCTTCCGGCTCTTTTACTCGGTGCTCGCCACGCTCCAGCGCGACATCGGGCGCAACGTCTTCTTCAACCCGCTGACAGCGCTCGAGTTTCGCCCTGAGTTCGATCGCATCAAGAATCGTCAGGTCATCGAGCTGATTCGCAGCGTCCCCGGGGAGGAGGCGCACCGCCTGGTGGCGCTCACATTCCTGAGTCTTTTCAGGATGTTACGCTACCTGCGCCTGCTGGAGCGCGGGCTCATCGCGCCGCGGCGCCGGGGCTACGCCGGGCGCACCCACCTGGTCTTGAGCGTGCTCCGCAGCGACGCCCGCGCGCTCTCGGACTACCTCCGGCGGCGCTCCGGGAGCCTGCTCGCCGACAGCTTCGAGCGCGATCTGTTCCGGGTGCCAGCGGGCGACCTCGCGCACCGCGCAGCCCACCTGCGCGCCTCGGGGCACCGACTGCTCGGCGTCAAGAGCGCGCTCGAAGGCATCGCCGGGAATCTCCGCCTGGAAATGCGGCGCGCCTTCCACCACGATCTACCGCCTCCCGACACCTCCACCAGCGACGCCGATCTGCGCGACGCGGTCCAAATCGCGGTGGGCAACCTGCGCCCGGCGATCCGCGGCGCGATCTTGTTCCTGGGCAAGGCGCTGGGCGTGAGCCTGGAGGATGACGGCGTCTTCGACGACGAGGCCGCGCGCCGTGAGACCAGCGAGCGCCTGCGCCGCGACATCTGGATGTTCGCCCAGATCGTGCGGGCGTTCTCCAGCAAGGCGCAGCACACCTCGAGCGAGGACCGCTGGGCGCCGGTCTACAATTTCCAGTTCGTCCGCGAGTTCCTCGCGTACTTCCGCGCCATGGGTTACCCGCTGCTGCGCGCCAGCGACTACCCGCGCTTCGACACCTTCATGTACGCCATGAGCCGCTTGGAGGACACGGACCTCGTCGACCCGACGCGCCTGGAAGACGCCATCGACGAGTGCATGGCGTTCCACGGCTTCTTGCTCCAGCTGTTCGACGACATCTCGCGCCGCGACGTGCTGGACGGCGTGCCCTTCGATCGCCGCGCGGCAGCGGCCACGCTGAAGCTATACCTAGGCGACTAGACGCGCGTCGAGCACACCCGGCAGGCTTGCGTCGAGCGCACGACAGGCTTGCGTTGAGTGCACGGCAGACGCGCGCCGAGCGCACCTCGACTGAGGCGCGATGCGCCCACCGCGTGCAAGTATCCGCGCGGGAATCTAGAGGCGCTGACAAGGCGGCGCGCACCGCACAGACGTGTGGCGCAAACTGGCGTTGCCAGCTCCGTCACAGTCAATGCCCTGCCAAACCCCCAACCCCATGAGCTGGGTCGGAGGTGTCATCGTCGGCTGATCTGACGACGGGCGGCCGCCACGTGACGGCCATCACCCCTCTCTTCGTGGCGCGAGGCCCGCCTTGATGACCGGCTCGCACCCGCTGCACCCATGCGGCGCAGCACCTGCCCTATTCACCAACCCACGTGCAGCCCGGGTGAGGCGGGTTCGAGTGGCGCACGCCAGGCGCGCGCCCCTCGACTCGATCCGCTCCTGCCCCGGGTGGTGAGACCAACCCGGAGCGAGGAGACGAACAGAGGCACGGACGCCTGGATCAGGCCTTGGCAGCCTTGCGCTTCGGCGCCTTCTTGGCGGCGGGCGCCTTCTTGGCGGCCTTCTTCGCGGGCGCCTTCTTGGCAGCCTTCTTCGCGGGTGCCTTCTTGGCAGCCTTCTTCGCGGGCGCCTTCTTCGCGACCTTCTTGGCAGCCTTCTTCGCGGGCGCCTTCTTGGCGGCCTTCTTCGCGGGTGCCTTCTTGGCAGCCTTCTTCGCCGGGCGCTTCTTGGCGGTGCGCTTCTTGGCGACCTTCGGAGCGGTCGTCGCCGCGGCCGGGGTCTCTGCGTTCTTTGCCTTGGTCTTGGTCTTCTTAGCGGCCATGTCTGTGCCTCCTGTAACGACCCCCAACGAGTCCTGAATGAACTCAATCGAGGTATGTTGCACGACGTATATTGCCACCTAATGTGATGTGTCAACGAAAAAGTTTCAGGGGGGCTTGCGCCCCCCCTTGAAACCTGGGGTGCTGAGCCCGCAACGACTGCACACCGAGCGCCTGTTCAGAGCCCCCGGCAAGGGCACCGAGGCCCCCTTCGGAGGGGCGACAGCGTCCATTCAGATGCGCGAATGCATCTAAAAAAGCTCAATCAACCCGGAGGCTTGACGCAGTGCAGCCCGCGGGGGTAAGCGACGGGACCGCCCTCATGGGTCACGAACTGGAGAAACACTGAATGGTCACCCAAGGCTTCCTCCCCCCCTCCGTCACGCGGCGCCTGAGCCTCCTGCTCGCCGCCGGTTTTTTGTCGTCGGCGTGCGGCTACAGCCAAGAGGAGTGGGACCAGAAGGTCCGTGAGCTCGAGGCCGCGCAGAACCAGCTCGCCGCCCAGCGCACCGCCCACAAGAAGTGCGAGCAGGACCACAGCGACGCCGTGGCCGAGGTGGACCAGCTCAAGAAGCAGCTGCGGGAGCGCGGCGTGAACTTGGACAACCTGAGCACCTCGCTCCAGGAGAACATGCGCGCGCTCGAGGAGTACAAGCGCCGCGCGGAGCAGCTCGACCAGATCCGTCAGCGCTTCGAGAACCTGCGCACCCGCTTGAAGAAGCTCACGGACCTTGGCCTGAAGGTGGAGGTGCGCAACAACCGCATGCTGATCCAGCTGCCCGGCGACGTGCTGTTCGACTCCGGGAAAGACAGCCTGAAGCCCGAAGGAATTACCATATTGGAACAGGTCGCGGACGTCGTGAAGAACGACCCCGACCTCGCCAAGCGCTACTTCCAGGTGGCGGGGCACACCGACTCCGCGCCGCTGAAGGGCGGCTTCTTCCGCGACAATTGGGGCCTCAGCGCGATGCGCGCGCGGTCAGTGCTGGTGTTCCTCACGGGTGACGCGCCCAAGGGAGGCGGCCTCGAGGCGAAGCGCTGGAGCGCGGCGGGCTACGCCGACACCGACCCAGTGGCGCCCAACGACAGCGACGAGGGCCGCGCCAAGAATCGACGCGTGGAGTTGGTCGTGGTGCCTGACGTCGAGGAGATGCTGAACCTCCAGTCGGTCGCCAACTGACGTGGGGGCGAGCCGCGCCGCCGCCATCGACATCGGCACCAACTCAGTGCTCTTGACCGTCGCGGAGCGCGGCCCGGCGGGGCTCGCGCCCGTGTTGGAGCGCGCGACCATCACGCGGCTGGGCGAAGGCGTGGATCAGCGCCGCGCGCTCAGCGACGCCGCCGCTGAGCGCACCCTCGCCTGCCTCCGGGAGTACGCGGCCACGCTGCGGGAGCTGGGCTCGCCGCCGCTCCGGGTGGTGGGCACCAGCGCGCTGCGGGACGCCGCCTTGGGCAGCGAGTTTTGTGCGGCGGCGCGCGAGCTGCTGGGGGAGGCGATTGAAATCATCAGCGGTGAGCGAGAGGCACGCCTCAGCTACCGCGGCGCGCTGAGCGGGCTCACGGAGCTGGCGGAGCTCGATGCGGCGTGCCCGGTGCTGGTGTTCGACGTGGGGGGTGGGAGCACCGAGATCATCGCCGCCCAGGGGGGCACCATCCACTGGTGCCAGTCGCTCGACGTGGGGTGCGTGCGCCTCACGGAGCGGCTGCTCCGGGCGGATCCTCCCACGCCGAGTGAAATCGAGGGCGCTCGAGCGCTGATCCGGCGCGCGCTCGCGGCGCTCCCGGCGCCGCACGGTGAGGTGGCGCTGGTCGGCGTGGCAGGGACCCTGACGACACTGGCGGCGGTGGCCCGAGGGATCTCGCCCTACGACCCTGAGCGCGTCCATGGCGCGCGCCTCACGGCGGAGGAGATGGAGACGCTCACCACACGGCTCGCGGCGCTGAGCACCGCCGAGCGCACCGCGCTCCCCGGTTTGTCGCCGAAGCGCGCCGACGTGATCGTCGCCGGCGCGCTCATCGCCTGCGAGGTCTTGCGCTGGGCGGGCGCCGAAGGCTGCATCGTCTCCGATCGCGGCGTGCGCTGGGGCCTGTTGCACGAGCAGCTAGGCTGACCTTGGGACGACTCGCGCTGGGGTGCCGTCCAACCCCCAATCGAGCACCGGCGCGGAGGTGCGCTCGAGCTGGGCACCAGACCCGCGCCGCTACCAGCCCGCCGGCTCAGGCTGAGAAGCGGATCCGTGAGGGTGGGGGCTGGAGGCACCACCAGTCACGCTTGACGGGGGCGCCTTCCCTGACTAGAGTTGCGCCCCTGGCGGGTCTCTACGTTGTCACCGCCGCGCGCTATCTTTCCAACCAGCCGCCTGATCATCGAGCTGCCCGCATTGAGCCGCCTTGCACCGACCCAGGAGAATGACAGCCCCGTCGTCGCCAGCCTCTGGTGGCATGCCGGACAAGAGCCGCGTGGCGCGCCCTTCCTCGGCGAGCAGCATGGGCGCGGGCGTTTCACCTGGGGACATGCTCGTGAATCACCCGCGTAGCGGAGGAGGGAACGCGCCTGGGGTTGGCTGAACCGCATGAGTGGAGAGGCAGCAACGCAGGCAGGAACCAGCATCACTCGAGGCCTCGCTGTGTCCGTAAGCAGCATGGCGGGGTCTCCGCACCAACCAGTACCTCACCTTCGTGGTGAGGTGGGCCAGGCTCGAACGCCAGGCCCGAGAGCGCGACACCGCGCGCCGCTTTTACCAAGCGGGAACAATTTCGCGGCCCAGTGGGTTCACCCTTCTTCCGGGTAGTACCCCGTTTCACGGCCGCCCAGGACCATCAAACACAGCCGGCGCGGGGCGTCCCCCAGGCACTGGCTCACGACAGGAGACGAGAATGCAGGCAAGCCCCGAGGTTGAGTTCAAGGTGGGTGACAAGGCCGTCTACCCCGCGCAGGGCGTGGCGGAGGTCATCAGCATTGACGAGAAGGACATCGCTGGGCAGCGGCAGCGCTTCTATGTGCTTCGTATCCTGGACACAGACCGCAAAATCATGGTGCCGGTGTCCAATGCGGACGCCGTGGGCCTGCGGCAGGTCATCAGCGAGCAGGAGATCCGGGAGATCTTCGACATCCTCCGCGAGCGCACCATCGGCTTCGACACGCAGACCTGGAACCGCCGCTACCGCGGCTTCATGGACAAGATCAAGACGGGGTCGATCTACGACGTGGCGGAGGTGCTGCGGGACCTGTACCGCCTGAAGGCGAACAAGCAGCTCTCCTTCGGTGAGCGGCGCATGCTGGACACCGCGCGCTCGCTGATCGTCAAGGAGATCGCCATCGCGCGGAAGCAGACGGAGGACGACGTCAAGTCGGAGATCGAGGCGATCTTCTTCTCCAACTGACAACGCGACTCGCGGCAGGCCTCAAGGTTTGTTCGAGTCGAGCTGCAAGGGTCGCAGGCGGTGCCTGCGGCCCTTGTGTCATTTCGTGAGGTAGACGAACAGCCTCACGGTCAGTCACATGGACTAATCGGCTTGCTTCCGGGTCCTGACCGGAGCCGGCTCGGGGATGTCGAGCACCACGCGCCAGCGGTCGTCTTCACGCGCGCAGTGCACATCGAAGCGCTCGCCAGGGTTCGAGCCGGTGACGGACACCACCGCGCGCAGCCCCTCCACGCGGGAGCGGTAGCGCGTGGGCTTGAACGCCAGGGAGAAGCGCGAGGGCACGAGCATCTCCTCCGGGCCCAAGCGCCGCCCAGTGACGCCGCTCGCGCGCTTCGCTCGCTCCGTGAGCACCCGCTGCGCGTCCGACCACAGCAGGTCGTAAGCGCCGCGCGCCACCTTGGGATCGCCGTGAAGACGCTCCATGTGGTCGATGAACTGCTCCACCACGCGCTCTGGCGTCTCCTCTTCTGCTTTGGGCCCGCAGCTGACTAGGACGGCACCTAGCGTGACCAACCCCCAAAACCCGAGCAGCCAACGACGTGAACCGCCCAGGCTACGCGCCCCATGACGGGCGAGTCGAAGTGAAGTGCTTGGCATGTCGCTCGGCAGGTGGGTGGCCCGCACCAGAGGTACCGTGAGCACCGCGGGCAGGCAAGCCAAGCCCCGATCGGCCGCCGCTTGCCGCGAACACGCGCCTCGTCGAAGATCCGTGAGCTCCGGTTGAAAGCTGGCGATCAGCTCCGCGAAGGCGCTCGCGTCATGGGCAGTACCGGTGCGCAGCTTCATAGGCAGCTCGACCTTGCGAGGGCTTGTCAGCGCACCAGTCGATCGCCTTCGCGGCGTAGCCCGGCTCGCTCGGCGAGCGTCTGCAAGAACTGCTCGCGCTCGTCAGGAGAGATGATCAGCTCCTTGGAGTCGTACTGAACGCTCACTCGGTCCAGCGAGAGCGCGGGCGAGCTGATGGGGTTGCTCGTCGGCTCGACCGTTGAGATGGACGCGACCGGAACCCGAACGCGGACTAGGCCAAATCGAACGATCAACTGATCGCTGCTGATCCCATATCGCATTGATAAGACGAGCCCACCATACAGCGCCACCACGAACAAGCAGCTCCCCACCGCCCACGGCAGCTCAGCGTAGTTCCCCGTGACAACGAAGATGAGGAGGACACCGATGGTGATCAACGGCATCAGCCAAAGGACCCCCACCATCCATCCATCTACCTTGGAGCGATACCACTCGATCTGTTCGCCCATGACCCACCTCCACGTCACCACCTCGCGCCCCAGGGCCCATGCAGCATCGCTGAGCAGCGCCGATGAAACCCTCCAACCTCCGCCAAGCTAGCACAGAACTGCGGGCCCAGAGCTACCTTTCAGCTCCCACAGAGTCCAACCGGCTCTTCAACGCCTGACTCGGCATTGAGGTGCTCTTCAAGAACGCACGGATCCTCCGGTAAGGACCGTGACCGCAGCGCCCTCCAGCGCATTAGCCGCGTCTGTTGGGGACGCGCGTGGTGCATCAGGAGGGAGTGAACCCAAACCCCCACGGAAATAGTTGCGAGCAACGTAACATACCTTGAGCGCGCCGCCTGGCGCTCAGCGGTTCGGCGCCTTGGGCGGGCGCTCAAGGTCGCGCGATCGTGATCCGTGAGAAGCCTGGGTCATGCCTGAGCTGGTCGCGCTCCTGCCAGCTCCAGCGGGGCCCCAGTAAGACTGGCGCCCGAGCGTGTGACGCGATGTGTGCGGCGATGTGGTGGAGCGGCACGCTGGGGAGGCCTAGCTCCGTGAACAGGTACTCGTCGCCCTGGCGGTAGAAGTAGTGCTCCATGTGCCACGCGGGGCGCGTCGCCCCGTAGTGGCGCTGATAGATGCGGTCCCCCTCCTCACCGTGGATGAGCATCAGGAACCGCACGGGGCCGTTCTTGTTCAGGATGGTGTCGAGCACCACGGCCCTCAAGCCGCCCGCTTGAAGTACGTACGTCTGACCATTACGTCGCTCGACGCTGACCGCGCCGTGCGGGAGCAGCCGGATCCTGAACCACGCCTTGCGCGCGGCGCGCACCACCACGAGGAGCAGCACCACGAACAGCACGACGGGTCCCATCACCGTGATGACGAGATCCACGCGCTTCAGGGCCAAGAGCAGAACGAGCGCCAGGAACGCCAGGAGCACGACAGAAAACGCCAAGCGCCAGTCGTAGTCAGGATGCCACAGGCCGTTCCAGCTCCAGCTCGGCAGCGCCGTGTTCGTCACGTTGGAGTAGGGTGCACCGCTCACCGCCAAGGGCTCCTCCAGGGCCGGGTGACCCGATGCCGCTCCTCAGCTGTTCCTGGTGCCATCGCCTTCGGCCTAGCTTAAGCTCGCGAGCGTCACCGCGGAAGCCCTCGAGCTGACCGCCACGACCGACCATCGCCAACCAGGCGCGAGAGGCCTGGCCACCCCGACGGCCGACGCGAGCCTCTATGGTCAGGATACCAGGTCACTTTGAAGCTCGGCGGATCCGCTGGGCACAGGCGGGCGACACCCTGAGCGGCTGCTTCGACCTCACGGTGAGCCTCGGTCGCCCTGGCTCGGGCGCCACGCGTGACTACGCCTTGCTCGTCAGCGCCTTGTCCGAGCTGCCTTCACTGGAGGAGATCCCCGCCACGCTGCGCGCGCACCTGGTCGTGAGTGAGCTCGACTGGACGCGGATCCGCGAATACCTCACCCACCTGGTCAGGAGTTGCCCCGAGGTACCGGACTCCGAGGCGCGCCAGATCTTCGAGCGCTATTTCCGCGCGGCATCTGTAGCGGCGACCCTGGGGACGCCCGCGGCCACCCGGGCTCGCCGCGGTCGGGTGAAGGTCACCGGCTTCGACCCGCCCTGGCTGCTCGCAAACCAACCGGGCGACGCGTGGCTCAGCTTCGGAGTCAGCGGCCCCGGCGACGCCGTCGACACCGAGCTGTCCGTGAGCGTGGTCACGCCGGAGGCGCTGAGCGCTCGGGCCTCTGAGGGCGCCTTCATCCTGTGTCACCGGGCCACGATCATCACGCCCCAGCTCGATCTCAGGGAAGTGCAAGCGCGCATTTCGACGATCGTCACGGACGAGTGCGCCGCGCCAGACGTCGCCACGGCGCTCCCCCTGCTTCAACGCTACTTCAGAGCCCCCTGGGAGCAGGCGTTGGCGAGCGAAAGAACGCGTCAGCTGACGGACATCGACCTTCCTCGTCATTCATAAGTTTCTATGTCTAAATCGCCCCCTCGTCCGCACGTCCTGCGCCACTACTATGAGGACACCTGGCACGGCCGTGGCTACACCGTAGACACCTTCGTCGACGCGACCTTCGACGAGTTCTTCTGGATTCGAAAGTTGTGCTTCCCAGGCACCACCCTGCGCCGGGCGGCCGCGAACTCCTACATCCCGCGCTTCCAAGCGTTGGTCGACGAGCTTCCTCCCGATCCCCCCAAGGCCAGTCCACAGCTGAGGCGGCACGCACACGTCGCGCGGAGCAAGTGCTCGGTTTACGGAGCAGCGCCGGGTATTCCCACGGTGACCTCGCTCCCGCCTCAGGTCGATCTGCAACAGCTCGCGCTCCCGATCGACATCGAGCTCCTGATCGTGGACCGCGTGAAGGAGTCGACTGGCTGGGAGGCGCTGCGAGGGCTCACCGAGCTACGAGATGTCGCCTGCGTCCTATTAGGCAGTACACCTGATGTGTGGCTCGGTGACACGGTCTCCGTTACCGAGCTCAGCCTGACCGATTGCGGGCCCTCGATTGAAGATCTGCTGCTGGCTGCGTGCTCCGCCCAAACGCTGGCATTCTCGTCGGGCCGCAGGTGGCTCGACTTGTCGGCCCTACGAAAGCACCAAGATCTGCGCGAGCTCCACTTCTCCTCACCACTCATCCGAGGCGTCGCGTGCTTGAGGGGCCTGAAGCTCCAGCGCCTGTCCCTAGGCGCGGTGGAGCCTGATGACGAGCTGTTCGGCACCCTCGCCCAGCTGAGCGAGCGCCTCGAGGTGGTGCGCCTCGGGTCCACCGCCACTTTCTCACCGACGAAGCTCCCAACACTACCCAAGCTCCGGCAGCTGAGCGTGACCGGGTATCCGGAGCACCAGGCTGAGTGGATCGAGTACGCCGTCTCGCACCCTCACGCGCACTTCGAGTTCCCAGCACCGGCGAGCGACGAACCCTCCGCGAGCGTCCAGGAGATCTACCGCGGAGTGGACATCCTTCGACTCCAGAAGCGCAGGAAGGTGGAGTTCACCATCGAGGCCGACGTCGCGAGCCTGCGCGAGGGCTACGACGGTAGCAACGGTGACCTCGAGGATGAGCTCAGGCCCCTGGCCCGCCAAGCCAAGATGAAGGTGCGCTGGGGGAGCGAGGCGGACACGCTCGTCGCCTCGGCGTCGGACGTCGCGACCTGCCGCTGGGTGATCGATCAGGCGCTGGGCAGACAAACTCACTCAGGATGAGCCCTCGCGAGGCGCAGGCGCTACAATGGGCGCATGGTCAGCGCGTCGTGGGCTCGGCAAACCGCCGCATTCCTTGAGGAGCGCTCGCGAAGGATGCAAGCCGCGGCGCACGTGCGCGCTGATTCGTTGCGAGCGCGACTACCTGACGTGGCGCACGCGCTACGCAATCGGTTTGGCTGAACCTCGGGTGTGGGGAGCTGAGGCTCATGTCATCGTCGGCGTTGTCTGGGTGGACGGTGGTCCGGGTGGAGCCGAGTGGGGCGCCGGGGTTCGCCATCGTGTCGTTGGGTGTCGATCCGTATCACTCGGAGCACGCGCTCGGCTGTCAGGCGATGGTCCTGACGGTGGGGCGCGCCTACGCTGGTGTCCTGTTCTACGGTGGGGTCCTGGCCGAACGGCGTTATTTCGGTGAGCTGACGAGCGCGCACGCCTGGTTCGAGCAGCGGCTGGCGAGCCGCCGATGGAAGCAGCCGCTGACCAAGCGCCGCAAGCGGCCCGGCGTCTTGCGCCCCGTAGAAGCTTCACTCGCTGCTTCGCTCGCGTGGGCTCGGGAGGTGGACGCGCCGGGCTTCACGCACTTCTCGATCCTCTCGACGGCGCGCGAGCTCCTGGATGACCCATCCCATGGGGCGTATCGGGCGGCTGAGGTGGAGCGCGCCCTGAGCTCGAACGATTGCTTCATCGCCACGTCGTTCCTATTCCCTGTCTCCGTAGACGTGAGCTGCTACGGCGATCGCGATCAGTTCGTTATCCAGACGGTCTCGGGCGAGTGGGAAGATTTCGAGCCGCCCTCGGTGGCGCACACGCTCAGTGACGCGCTGCGCGAGTGCGACGAGCGGATGATGCGCGCGCACCGGCTCGTGAGCACCGTGCTCCCTGAGCTGGTGCTCGATGAGGGCCTAGGGTAGTGCCACGTGCCACACGATTCGGATGATCGCGCGGCGAGGGATACTCGAGTACGGTGAACGGTCGTTGTATACTAGCGACGCCCGGTGGGCGATTTGCGTGCTCGCCTCGGGGCCTTGGGTGCGTCGCTATCAGACGCCGCGCTGACGAGCGCCTCGAACACCGCGTCGACCACTGCGCGCCGCCCCGCGAGGTAGCCTTCAGACGCACTCGAATGGCTGCTCAGCGCAGCGACATACGCTGCATGCCACTGCCCCGCGATCTCGCGGCTCGATAACCCGGGGTAGCGTGCGGCGTTCGTGAGCTGCACACCCCCTGGAGCGACGGTCGCCAGCAGGTGCACGTAGATCAAGGGCCCTTCGATGTCATCCCAAGCGACCGCGGGGATCTCCATGCACTCCTCGAACTTGCGCTGCCAAGCCGCACGCTCGATGGAAAGCAGATCCAGCGCGTGGTCGTTCTCGAATACTCCAACACCCCAACTTCCCATGTTGACCCTGCTCCTGCGATAGGACGCGGCTCGCCCTGTGCCACTCACACTGTACCATTGCCCAGCTCGACAGACGCGCCGCTATTCCCAGTTGACTTCAGGCAAGCGCTCCGGCGCCTCGATGAACCAGCGCGCGATCCGCAGCGCGTCCTCCCGAGGCACGGTCTGACCGTCCTCGTACACATCTCGCTGACCATTGGACAGCATGAAATACCAATGGGCGCGAACGCCCGATGGCACGGAGGCCACCTTGCCGACGTCACCCGCTTCAGTCATCCACATCACGAAGCCGCGCTCAGACGAGAGGAGGATCGTCAGTATCCCGACTGGGTCTACCTCGATGGTGACGTCCGCAGCCGTGAGCTCCTCGAGCGCTTCGAGTCTCCTCAGCGCCTCCTTGACAGTGACGGGCGTTCTTTCGGTGCCATACCAGTACACTTGGGTCACGTAGCCTCTTCTTCGGCGTCTCCATCGGTTCTCGGTGTTTCGCTGCTGTTCGAGTCGAAAGCGGTCCTGATACCACCAGGCGGAGTCGCGGCTGATCGCCGGTTCAGCGGAAGATGGCTGTTCCTATGGCTGATGAGCCGCGGCCTGCGGGCCGGAGGAGGGTGCGCCGTGCTGCGTCTTCATGCAAGCACGAGGAGCAGCGTGCCAAGCCCCTCGTGCTCCACGGCACGAGTGGTGTACGCTCCGAGCATGCGAAAGAGCGTGGGGTTCGTGTGCGGTCTGGCGTTGGTCGTTGCGGCGTGCGGTAGCGATGGGGGCGGAAGCTCGACTGGGGGCAACGCTGGGAGCGGGGGCGACAACGGAGGTAGCAGTGGGGGTGGCAGCGGAGGCACCGGTAACAGTGGTGGAACGGCTGGCAGCGGAGGTGGCGGTAACGCGGGGGGTAGCGGTAACGCAGGGGGCACCGGGAATGCGGGGGGCACCGGCAACGTAGGCGGCAGCGGGGGTACCGGCGCTGGCGGCAGCGGGGGTACCGGCGCGGGTGGGTCTGGCTCGGGCGCTTATTTCCCCGCGGGAACGATGTTCTTCCAGCGGGACGTGTCGGGGGAGCCAGCGTCACCGCAGTCCGCCGCGATGATCGCGTCGCTGCGTCAGGCGGGGGGTTGGGGCAACGGTGACCGCTTCCAGATCGACTTCTCGATTGAAGTCCTGCAAGCTGACGGATCGACGCCGCGGCGGAGCTTCAACCCGACAGGCGATTTCTATGACCCCGACTGTGATGGGGTCGCCATGCCGGTGCCGGTGGGCGGCGCGCTCGAGGGGGAGAGCGGGTATGCCTGCGAGGGGGACGGGGATTGCCACCTGATCGTGCACGCGCCGTCGGAGAATCGCCTGTATGAGATGTGGCGCGCGGACATCAGGGGCAACACCTTCAACGGTGGTTGCCTCGCGGTGTGGGAGACGGACCGCACCTATGGCGAGCTCCTGCGCGGCGACCAATGTACGAGCGCCGATGCGGCGGGCTTCCCGATCGCGCCGCTGTTGTTCTCTGCCGATGAGATAGCAGCGGGGTCGATTGACCACGCCATCCGCTTCATCCTCCCGAACAATCGGGTGCGCGCCTCACGCTACGTGCGCCCGGCGACCCACGGCACCCGCACCACGGGCGACGCCAACGCGCCGCCGTACGGGGTGCACTTCCGCCTGCGCGCCGATTACCCGCTGGAAAACCTCCCGAATGAGGCCGCGCGCGTCGTCGCCCGCGCGCTCCAGCGCTACGGGATGTATCACGCGGACGGTGGCAACATCGCCCTCACGGCCCAGAGCGATCGCTTCACCACGGCGAAGTGGGCTGACGTGGGCCTCGCCCCGCGTGATCTGGTCGCGCTCCAAGTGGAGGACTTCGAGGTGATCGATCACGGTGCGCCCATCGAGGTGACCTTCGACTGCGTTCGGCAGTAGACCTTCACGACTCCTCCCCGAAGTGCAGCTCACCACAAAGGTTCGAGGGAACACCGCGGGCTGGTGAATTGGGTGTGGTGTTGGTGATTGAACCAAGCGGTAGGGAGTCATCGGTGGAGCCCACGTTTCCTTCTAAGATTGAGGACCTACCCTGCCCGTTCGAGTACGTGGGGGAGCCGGGATGGGCTGAGCGCGCCCGGGCCGTGCTGCAGGAGTATGGCGCGCCGCTACCGCAGCCGGTGGGGCTGATGGAGGTCGAGGCGCGCGAGGCCGCGTTGGGGCTTCGGTTCCCAGAGGCCTACAAGAGGTGCATGGTCGAGCTGGGCCCCGTCAATCTCGATGATGTTCGGCTCTTGGCGCCGCGTGATGTCGCCACGCTCGAGGACTTCTATGCACGTGAGCTGTTCAATGCCTCACTGCAATCTGAGCTGACTAACTTTATCTCAATCGCGGAATACTGTGGCACGGATGACCCGTTCGTGGTCCACGTGCCCACGGGTCGCGTGTTCCGAGTGGGTCATGATCCGGTGGGGCTGTCGCTCGGCATGGAGAGCTTCGACGCGCTGCTCCGCTACGCGTTCCTTGGCTTGGCCTGTGGGTACTACGGGTTCCCAGACGCGAGCGTGGAGGAGCTGGTGGAGGAGGCGCGCGCCGCGCTGACCAAGGGCTCTCCGGGTCGGTGGAGCGGGCTCTAGCGCCAGCATCGCGGTCCCGACACATGAACCTCGCCTCATGGGGACCGACATCGTGCACCAAGAGGGAGTCGAACCCTCTGAACACGCGAGTTGGTGCGTGGTGCGCGGGCGCTGCTCGGGGTAGAGAGGCTGCATGTCTACCTACGTGCCCCTCGTCATCGCCATCGTCTGCGAGGTGATCGCGACGAGCCTGCTGAAGGCATCGGATGGGTTCAGCAGGCTCTGGCCTTCAGTTGGTACGATCGTCGGATACCTGGCAGCGTTCTACTTCCTGTCACTGACCCTCAAGACCATCCCGACGGGCGTCGCCTACGCCATCTGGTCCGGCGCGGGGATCGTCCTCATCTCGGCCATTGGCTGGGCCTTTTTCAAACAGCGGCTCGACCTACCAGCGCTCGTTGGGATGGGCCTCATCATCGCGGGCGTCGTCGTCATCAACATGTTCTCGAAGAGCGTGACGCATTAGGCAGCGATACGAATCATATCGACACGTTACCTTTCTTCGCTCTCGCCGAGGCACGCTTCGTGGTCCTGGGCGCCGCCTTCGTCGTTTTCTCCGCTTTCGTTGCGCCCTCCCTGGGTGCTCGCTTGGGAGTCTTCATGGCCGCCGCTGTCGCCTTCCGCTTGGGAGTCTTCGTGGCCGCCGCTGTCACCTGATTGGACCGACTGGGAGTCTTCGTGGAGACTGTCACCTCCGCTGCGCGCTTCCCATATGTCTTGGCGGTGAGCGTTTTGAAGGACTTCTGGATGATTGCCTTGAGCAGCTCGAGATCGATCTCGCTGAGATCCTTCAGGTAGAGGCAACCGACGCCGCTGGTGTGAGGGCCAAGCTTCGCGAGCGCGGCTTCATGGCTCGCTATCCCGTCCATCAGGTAAACGACGCACGCGGCCTTGCGGGGAGAGAAGCCTGCCGCCGCCATGGTGCCCTTGCGGCCGCTGTCATACTCATAATCATACTCGCCAAACCCTATGATGGATGAGCCCCACATCTTGGGTTCGAGGCCGGTCGCTCCACACATCAAGTCGAGCAGCGCGAGCGCGTCGCGTTGGCGCCTGGGTGGCGCGATGCCCTCCAGGTAGGTTCGCGGGTCGAGGGTCGTCTTTTCGGTAGCCACGAGGCGAGGGTAGCCAGGGTGGCGTGAAGCGTCTAGCGGAAGCGGGGGAGACCTGCGGCCCGAGTGTGCGGGTTGGGGGTTGTGTGCTAGGTTGAGTGTTCGCTCTCAGGAGGGTTGAGTGGCACGAGGTTTCGTCAGAGTAGCTGTTTTACTGGGTGCGCTGGGGGTGCTCACCATCGCGTGCTCGAGTGGGGATGGAGGTGGTGGTGGTAGCGGTGGCTCGGGCGGGGGCGGCACGACGCCGATCTCCGGCGAAGAGTTTGGCACGCGCTACTGCGAGCTCTTCAATCCATGTTGCCGTCAAGCGAACCGGCTCACGGATCAGCCGCAGTGTAAACAAGCGTTCAGTCGGGGTCCGGTCGATGGCGTCGCCGCCCATGAGTGCTTGAAGGAGTATGAGGCGCGGGCGAAGGAGCTGAACTGGTGTGATACCGCGGCCACTGCGGCGCGGCCGGCGAGCTGCGCGCGCGCCTTCCCGACGGACCCTGAGCGCGTGCCGTATTTGAGGAACCTGGCGTTGGGTGAAGCCTGCGGTAGCGACGCGGACTGCGCTTTGGACCCTCGGGGTGTGGTCACCTGTGATTTTCAGGGGAAGTTCTGCCGGCTGTGGGAGCGGCGTCAGCTGGGTGAGGCTTGTCAAGGGGAGGTGCGGGAGGCAGGGGAGGCGTGGTGGGACGTGGAGGACGATGAGCTCATCGTGCCGAGCTGCCTGTATACGGACAGCGTGGGCTGCGAAGACGGAGTCTGCATCCCGCTGCCGGAAGCAGGTGAGCCGTGCACTCACTTGAGCGAGTGCGTCAGTGAAGCTTACTGTAGCGGCGAGCAGGTGTGCGTCCCGCGCCAGGCGTTTGGTGAGCCTTGTCAGAGCGGCACCTGCGAGCTGGGCTTGCGGTGTGGGTCGGGCACGGGCCTCTGCGAAGCGCTGCGCCCTCAGGGGCAGCCGTGCGAGTACGATCATGACTGCCTCAGCGCGGAGTGCGTCACGGGCGTGTGTCAGGATCCCGGGTTGACGCGGCTGTGCCGCTGAGCCCGAGTCTCGGAGACATGCGCAGAGGCGCTTGGCGCAAAACAGGCAAACCCCCAAGTCCTGAACGCAGACTCGGAACCTAGGATTTCGAGTCAGTCAGGATATTTGATGGATAGGCTCGATTCACTGGGTGATGGGCTCATCGAGCCGGCGCTCACCCGCGAGGCGCAGCGAACCTAGCTAGTCTAGGTCTGATGAGCGCCGCGTAGCTACCAGGGCTTACGGCAGAGGCAGCCTTTGTCCGGATCGAAGCTGCCGGAGGACATGCCCATGGGACCATCAGCACAGCACTGCCTACAACACGTCTGGCACGCCTCTGAGTCCATGATGCCCTTGCAGGCTTCGCCTTTGGGGTGCGCTTGGTCGCCCGCTGGCTTCGTGGCGGGCTGGCGCTCCTGTTTCGGTGCCCCGCCTTTGCAGGCGAGAAGTGGCAGCGCGAGCGCCAGGAGTAAGCCAAGGAGCTTGGGTGTGGCACGGCGGATGGGGTGAGGCTTCATCACAGCTAGAGTAGCCGGCCGGCCAGCAGGTCGTCCATGTTTACGCAGTGCGTCGAGAGCGATGCTGCGCATCACGAGGGCGTGATGGCACTTCACGTTGAGGAGCCAAGAGGCCCTCTGGTGATTGAGGTGTGGAGCGGCTCGTGCTTTGCTATGCCCATGCGGAACCTCCTGCCCCTGAGTTTCGTTCTGGTGGCTGGCTGCTCTGGCCCGGGCCCCTCGGGCTCCGGTGCCAAGCCAGATGCGAGCGTCACGACAGATGCGGCGGTGGATTCAGCACCTCCTGACGCATCGGTCAGCGACGCCGCTGCGGATGCGCCGAGCCAAGACGCCTCGGACGACGCGGGGAACGTGCCGCCGACTGGGCGCCTCGCGTGGGAGGATTGTGAGGGTGGCGGACGTGAGCTGGAGGCGGGGCCAGATGACTACCGTGATGTGCTCTCGACGCTGGCGCCAGGTGATACGCTGAAGCTGAGGCCAGGCAACTACCTGCGCGGTTTGCCGATGCGCACTTCAGGTGAGGAGGGGCGCTGCATCGTGGTGGAGGCGCAGGACCCAGCGAATCGGCCGCGCTTCATGGGGAGTAGCGATTTCAATGTGTTAGCCATTCACGGGGCGAGTTGGCTCAAAATACGCAATCTGGATGTCGACATCGACGGACGCGCTGGGTTTGGCGTGGCCTCCCAAGGTGGCGCGAGTCAGCCGACGCATCACGTGGTGATCGAGGGCCTCAAGATCTCGGGTTTCGGGAGCGAGCAGCAGGTCGTCGGGATCTCTACCAAGAGCCCCGCGACGGACTGGGTGATCCGCGGTAATCACATTGAGGGTCCAGGAACGGGCCTTTACCTCGGCAACTCGAACGGCCGTGAACCGTTCGTGCGTGGGCTGATCGAGCGCAACGTCGTCCTCGACGCGAAGGGCTACTGCATGCAGATCAAGCATCAGATCGAGCGCTTGGAGGAGCAGCCCGAGATGGCGGAGACCGTCATTCGCCACAACGTCTTCACCAAGGCCAGCGGCTCCTCGACGGGCGATTTGGCGCGCCCCAACTTGCTCCTGGGGCACTTCCCGACCAGCGGACGCGGACAGGACGATCGGTACGTCGTTTACCGTAACTTCATCTACGAGAACGCGACCGAGAACCTGCTCCAGGCGGAGGGCAACCTCCTCATCTTCAACAATGTGCTCGTGAACCGGAGCGGCGGCGCCATCAGCATCCGTCCGCACAACGACGTTCCGCGTGAGGTGGAGCTTGCCTTCAACACCATCGTGGCGAGCGCTCGTGGCGTCTCGATCACCGGTGGTCATGCGAGCTTCAGGCAGCGCGCGTACCTGAACGCGGTGTTCGCGGGGCAACCCGTCAGGGCAGATGACGCTCAGCTCAACCTCGAGGGTAGCCTGGCGGATGCGGAGACACACCTCGCCGCGCCAGGGCTGGCGCCGGGTGCTGGGCTCGATCTTCACCCGAGCTCACTCGGTGCGTTCAGTTTCCCGGCGGCAATGCCGCTGGCGCGCCCGGAGGCTGCTTGGGACTTTGATGGAGTACCGCGCGCGGTGCCCGTCGCGGGGGCCTACGCCTCGACGAGCGGCCCAGCGTTGACGCTCACTCCATGAGCATCGCGACCACTTCAAAGCGACGAAGCTGAAGCCATCGAGGTGAGTGAAGGATGCAGTCCATCTACATCTTCTCACCGGCTTCCGTGGCCGCCGCGAGGCAGGCCGTGGCTGAGCTTGCGTCCTCGGCAGAAGATCATGCTGGGCAGTGGCTTGTGAAACACGCCTCGAAGTGCGCTCTGTTCATCCAGATCGAGCCGGGGTGTCCCCCGGATCTCACTTCGGAGGACGAGCCGCTCCTCCACAGCCTGGTGCCACACGTGGAGAGCACCCTCGTGATCGACGTCTCGAGGAAAGGAGGCGGCCGGGCCGCCGCCACGGAGCTGGCTGTGCTCCTACTCCGTCAGCTCGGCGGCGTGGCGCAAGACGACCTCAGCGAGCGCCTGTGGACGGCCGAATCGATCCTATCATCAGCTGAGCTTCCTGACGGCTTCGCAGCAGGCTATGGGTGACGGCTGACAGCTATGCTTCAGCCTGATAGTCAGGGCAGGGGATTGGGGTTGGACGGCACCGCGCCAGAGCGGCCGATGGAGGGTGCTACTCCAGCTCCCAGACGCCGCTCGCGGAGCCTTCGCGTGTCTCGTCACCGGCGGTGCAGAGCCAGCTGGCTTCGAACTCGAGCGGCTCGCCCGCTTCATAGACGTTGCTGACATGGGCGCCCAGGAGGCAGTTGTCGGCCGGGAGGCGGGTGGTTAGCCTGGCTGTCCGAAAGATGCTCTCGGGGCATTCAGCCGTGGCGCGTGGCGTGCAAGGTCCGCTGGTCGCCTCAGTCGCGGTGAAGGAGAAGTCGAAGCGGTCCTCGTGAGGCATGCTCGGCGCGAACAGGTCACCTTGCACTGGGTGGGAGCCTGACGCGCTGCAGGTACAGTCCGCATCCTCTTTGTTGAGCGTGCTAGTCACCGTGCCGGTGATGGTCCACGTGGTGTCTGCCTTATGCGTGGCCAGCAGCTCCGCGCTGAAGGACTCAGTCCAGTTGGTGGAGCCACCCGTGATGGTGTCGCCCCACGTGAAGCTGCCGCGGTACCTGGGCCCCGTCTGCTCTCCGCCTGTTCCCCCGGTGCCTCCAGCACCTCCAGTCCCACCCGCGCCGTCCCCATCGTCGGAGGAGCCACAGGCGACCAGACCGAGGGCGAGCGCGAGCATCAAACGGGACATCATGGGCGGCAATCTAGCGCGCCCGTCGACCAGCGCTAGATGATGCGACAACGTGGCGCGAGCCACAGGGCTCCCCGTTGAGGGCTGTGTAGCGCGGTGCCGTCCAACCCGCTGATCTACCCGCACTCATTCAGCATGAGCTTCACGCTGGCGACCACAGGGCTGCCACGCCCACTCGCACTACTCCGAAAGCGCTTCGAGCACGAAGGACCGTAGCTCGAGCGCTGGAACGACCTCTCGCTTCTCCAGGAACGCTTCTTCGCCCCCTTCTGCCCACAGGGGCGGGTAGCAGAAGTACGACTCATGGGGGCTGAGCTCCCGGACGATTTGCTGCCAATTCGGGAACCGGTAGCCATCGTAAAACGTCTCGAGGTCGCCCGAGAGCAGGAGCTCTAGGAGCTCCTCGAATGAGGACGTCAGCTCTTCCAACTCCAAGCCGTCGGGGCTCAGGTAGGTGATGTCCCCCGCTGGGTTCAGGAGGAAGAGGCCTCCCATCACGTCGTTCGCGATGTAGAACGACGGCCCCGCGTCCGAGAGTTGCAGGCGACCCGACGCGTTCCACGCGCTCAGGCTCGGCAAGTCGTCGCCGTCCCCGAATAGCCTCACCCAGCCGTGATCGAGCAGCACACCCCGGCGACACGCGGACGCCGCCGCCTTCGAGATCTCCCCAATCTCGAGCAGCGTGGCGCTCGGCGCCGCCCCCGCGGCTCCTACCCGCACCACGTGGGGACCCGACAACTCCATGTGACTCACCTCGCTCCTCTAGTCATCTTCATCTAACTCTGTCGCTACCACCTCACCCAAGCCTCGAGCCAACACGAGTAAGCCAAGACCACTGACTAACCGCTAGCCTAACCCATCACGGCACCAGCTTCTGCAAGACCTTCACCGCGGCGGAGAGGAGGTCGAAGTACGCACCGCCCTCCTCCAGCTCCTCGGGTGTGGCGTTCACGACGTGGAGCCCATCGGCGCCCAGCGCGGTGATCCGCACGCGGTCGGGGCGCACCTCCTCCCGCTTGCGCTCCTCCGTGGGCAGCTTCAAGAGCGGGAACGCCTGCGTCAGTAGGTCCTGCGCCTCCTGGCTCGACGGGGAGCCCCCTCGAGCGGTCAGTGAGCCTGCGTGGTTGATGTAGCGCTGGCCTCCGTCGCAGTACACCGCGAGCACATCGGTGCCGGGCCCGATGGGGACCTCCACCACCACACCGAGCAGCTCCGAGAGCGCGAAGGCATCGGGCTGCACCCCGGATTGACGCAAGGCGCGCCACGCCCACAGGCGCACGCGCGCCTCGTTGGCTGGATCCTCCGCCAACGCGCGCAGGGTACGCTCGGCTGACTTGCCTTGTCGCTGCCGCGCCAAGATCTCGAGGAAGGACGACCACGGCGGCTGTGTCCCGGCGCCCAGGTGGCTCGCGCCCACCACGTCACCCTCCCAGAGCCGCGCGCGGGCTGCGTACAGCGGGCTGTCTTCCGGCAGCTCGACGCCGAGCAAGACCTCTTCCAAGTCTTGGTCGGCGAACAGCAGGTCGTACACGGTGCTCATTTCAACTCACCTCGGATCGCTGACGGCAAGAAGTACCGCGCCACGGGGGGGGCGCCCGCCTTGGCGGGCGGCAGGTACCACTTCAAGTATTCGGTGCTCGGCGCGATGTCCCACCACGCGGAGTCTGGAGTGCCAGCGGGCGCCTCCTCGGCGAACAGCCCTGAAGGGAAGTAGGGACTATTCGTCAGGGGGAAGAGCCGCTTCGGTGGCGCCGGGCTGGGGCCGACCACCACCGGCTGATGGGTGTCGATGCATTGCATCAAGCGCACTATGGCGTCCCACTCGCGCGTCCGCTTTCCATAAACGCTGTGCTGCAGGAACTCACTCACGACGCTGCGGCGCGCACGGATGCGCTGAACGCCCTGCCCCGGCCCCGCCGCCAAGCCCTTGAACTTAGAGACGAACTTCACGCTTCAGCCTCCCACTGCATCTCGAGGCGCCAGGGGCGGCGCCCATACTCGAAGGTGTGCTCCGTCACACGACGCCCGGTCCAAATGGCGCGCCCCGGGCCCACGCGACGCTCTACGGGACTGAAGGTCATGTACGTCTGAAGCCCGAAGCGCTGTTGAGGCGGAAGCCTGGCCAAGTCGTCGGGTTCCCACTCCGATCCGTCGCGGGCATGTTCGGCACGGGAGGACCGCGCCAGCAACCATCTTCCCCCCGCTCCCAAGTCGCCACCACCGGCGATGGATCGATGTTGGGATCGCGGAAGTGAATCGTATCGAGGTTGTCGTTGTGGAGCAGCACCGGCAGCTCGTAATCGGAGAACACATTGCCTGGCCAGGCCGTGCCCGCGACGAAAGCGTCAACAGTACCCGACGCGTTCTCCGCAGAACGCATCGAGATCGTGCGCCAAGCTTTGACGGGCGACACGCCCGACCCCTCCCCAAGCTCCTGCTCCCAACCAGGGAGGTTGGCCGCCTGGAGGTCACCCGCGCCCTGGGCGTCTTCTTGAATGTTGTAGCCCTGGGCTCTCGCGGCACGCATGCCCGAGCCTGACCAGAACGCCTGATTGGGACCGCCACCTGGCTGTCCGAACATCGCCGCGGCGATGGCCTGGCGCCCCTCGGGCGACGCGTTCGATAGGTTGACGCCGCGGCGCATGTCAGCCTCCGCCGTTCGGCGCCCATGACCCGGCGGCACGCGGCGCCCCTCCTCCGGGCAATACACATCATCCTCCGGCCCCGTCTCCTCCGGGCCCTCCGCGGCATCGTGCGACCCGCCACCGCCGTCCCCGCCGCCACCGGTGGGGCTATCGCTACCAGGCCCGCCCGGAGCGCCGGCGCCGCCATCGCCACCGCCGCCACCCCCAGCGCCACCCCCCGCGTCGCTCGCGCTCGCGCCGGCTCCGACGGTGATGCCCTTGTTCATCATGCCGGGGCTGCCAGTGATGCCCGCCATCCCCAGCTCGACCAGCACCGTGGGCGCACCCATGATCGGGAAGCTGGGCCCGGCCGTGTTGAGGCTCACCACCTCCTTGAGCGTCCCCGGCTCGTTGCCGTGGCACTTCGACATCACTGACCCGACGGTCATGACATCCGCACCGTTGATCTTGGTGCGCATCGCCTGGTCGGTGATGCCCTCGGACACCGTGCCCGTGGTCGGGTAGGGCAGCGGGATGGGGCTCGGGGCTGCGGGCGTGGTGCACACGCTCACCGCCATCCCCACGCAGTTGTGACCCGACTTCTTGGTGACGACGTCGGTCTTGCAGGCGGTGACCTTTCCCACGCTCCGACTACAGCGCGAACGCTATCCCCGAGCAAGGGAAACAGGGGGTTGGACGGCACCGCGTCTGGGTTCGCGCCGTGGCGCGCGCAACGGCAGGCCGCGAAGCCGCTGGTGGGTCACTCATTCAGTAGCAGCACCAGCCTCCCGAGCTGCTAAGCCGCCACGCTAGCGCTACTTCTTCTTCAGCTTCTCGGCCTTCTCCTGCGCCTTCTTGAGCTTTTCCTCCGCCTTTTCGAGCTTCTTGTCGGTCTTATCCTTATCGAGCTTGCCCACCGAGGTCCGCCTTCGCCTTATTCAGCAGGTCTGCGGCGCTCGCTTCACCCACCCGCTTGCTGCTGCAGTTGACCACCGCCAGGTTGGCGCTCTTCTTCCCCTGGCCAACCGGGCGTGGGTGAATGCAGCCCAGGTACTCGTGGTGGCCGCAGCCCGACACCTCGAACACCTCGTGCTCGTCGACTCGGTTGGCCTTCTTCTTCGCCTGGTCCGCCTGCCATTTCGCTAGCCGCGCCGGGTCTGCTGCGACCTCCGGCGGGGGCCCCAGCAGACTCGCGCCAACCTGGAGCTCCAGCCAATCCAAGTCGGGACGCGGCTTGACCGTCACCTGGTCTTCCGGGCAGCTGTGCGCCTCCGCAAAGTGCTCCTTCGCCCCGACGTCCTTCGACTTGGCTCCCGGGATCTTGCACGCCAAGAGCGCACCCAGCACGACCACCGTGAGCCCAGTCGTCGCGCCTACCTTGCGCGAGCACCTCTGCAACGACGCGCCGAGCGCGACCTCATGAAGCCACTTCATCCCGCGCAGTTACGTGAGGGCGCGCGCCGCCTCAAGGGTTGCTCCACGGGAAAGGTCACCAAACTGAGCGGGGAGCGGCGTGCCACGCGCAACGGCCCGTGGTGCCGGTAGGGTTTTAGCGTAGCGCCTGCTCGAGCGGGTAGGCGTCATCCATATCGTACGGTGTACGAACTAACTGGCGGCTCACAGCGCGGTGCCGTCCAACCCCCGAACCCGACTGGTGCTCTTCTGCCCTACTCATCACAAGAATGGCGTCCGCTGGAGACTTCGCACGGGAGCGCGTGAGCTCCCGAACCCGGCAAGCGCGCGCCCGAAGCCCCACGTCACAAACTGGCCCCGCTCGATCCGCGGCCCGTACGATCTCGATGCATGAGCTCGAGCCCCATCCGGTTGACGTGGCGCACGCGTGAAGCGCCGCCTGAGATCTGTGGGGCGGCGCTCACGACTCTGCGCGAGGGCGACCCGTGCGCGACCTTGATCGAGGGGGACAACCTCGCGGCGCTCGCCGCGCTGGCCGACACCCGGGGTGGTCAGGCGAGCTTGGTTTACCTGGATCCGCCGTTTTTTACCGGGAGACAGCACCGCCAGGTCACTCGCCGGCGCGAGGCCTCGGGGGTGTTCTCGCGTGAGGAGCAGCCAGCGTTCGATGACCGCTGGGACGGGCTCCACGCTTATCTAACGGCGCTCGAGGCGCGCCTCCACTACGCGCGCGCGCTGCTCGCCCCGCACGGCAGCCTGGTGCTCCACGTGGACCCGAAGACGAGCCACTACGCCAAGGTGCTGCTCGACGAGCTGTTCGGCCCCGACTGCTTCGCCAGCGAGATCGTGTGGCGCTACCGGCGCTGGCCGAGCAAGACGCAGAACTTCCAGCGCGTGCACGACGTGCTCCTGCGGTACGTCAGAGACCCTGACGTCGAGCCGAGGTTCTGTCAGCTCTACGAACCGCTCGCCGCCTCCACCCGCGCGACCTGGGGCACCCGCAAGCAGCGCGCGGTGGTGAGCGATGGAAGGCGCCAGCGCTCCAGCGTGAGCGACGCGGAGAGCCCCGGCGCGCCGCTCGGCGACGTGTGGGAAATCGGCATCGTGGCGCCAGTCGCGCGCGAGCGAACGGGTTACCCCACGCAAAAGCCAGAGGCGCTCCTGACGCGGCTCGTGTCGGCGCTCACCCACCCGGGCGACTGGATCGTGGATCCCTACGTCGGCAGCGGCACCACCCTCGCGGTCGCCGCGGCGCTCGGCCGGTCCGCGCACGGCATCGACCAAAACCCGGAAGCGCTCCGCCTGTGTGAAGCGCGCCTCACCAAGCGCGGCATCACCGCCAGCCGCCTTCGCCTGAGCACCGAGCAAGAACGAGCGCCGCTCTCCAAGGCGTCCCCATCGCCAGCGGGCGCTTCGGCCAAGCAGCCCTCGAAGCTCCCTATCGCCAGCTAGCGCTTTTAGATCGGAGGTTTGGCGAGGCCCCTGGTGGCGACGTGATCGCTGCGCTACTGGCACCCCATGCGTCCTCCGGCTCCGCCAGCCCGCTCGCGCCGCGCCCGACGCTGGCTCTTGCTCGCGCTGCTCACGCTAGCGTTCGCGCCGCCGCTCGCCGCTCAGGCGGACGACCCGGTGGTGCTCACGGTGGGCAAGACGACGCTCAAGCAGAGCGAGGTGGAGCGGCGCTTGGCGGCGGTGCCCCCGTTTCAGCTGAAGCGCTACGGGGACGACCCGATGGCGATCAAGCGCGCGTTCTTGGAGAAAGACCTGATCCCGGAGGTGCTGTTCGCGCTCGACACCACGGAGGCCGACGCCGCAAAATCGCCCGCCGTGCGCGCCGACATCCGCGCCGCCAAGCTGCAAGCGCTGCAGCGCTCCATCGAGGCCGAGCTCGCCGCACAGCAGCCGGTGACCGACGCCGACGTCGAGCGCTACTACCGAGAGCACGAGCGGCGCTTCAAGACGCCGGAGCGCATCAAGCTGTGGCGCATCTTGGTGGGCTCCGAAGCCGAGGCGAAGGAGATCTTGAAGACGGCGAAGGCAGCCGGCGACGTGAAGACATGGAGCAACCTCGCGCGTGAGAAGTCGCTCGACAAGGCGACCCACATGCGTGACGGCGACCTCGGCTTCGTGCTCCCCGACGGACGCACCAGCGTGCCGCGCGTGGAGGTGGATTCAGCGCTGTTCGCGGCGGCAGCGCCGCTCAAGAACGGTGAATTCGTGCCGGAGCCGGTGAAGGAGGGGCAACGCTGGGCGGTGGTCTGGCGGCGCGGCAGCATGGCGGCGGTGGAGCGCACCGTGGAGTCGGAGGCGCCCAGCATCCGGCGGCTCCTGGAGCGCGAGCGCACCCGGAAGAAGCTGGATGGCCTCGTCGCCTCGCTCACCGAGGCTCACGTGCGCGACCGCGATGACTCGCTGCTGGAGCACGTCGCCCTCGACAAAATCGGCAAGCTCGGCGCGGATCGTCAGCCAGGCATCGTACCCGGCCACGCCCCCGAGGGCTCCCCAGTGCCCAGTAGTCCCGCGCCTGGCGTCGCGCCCAGGTGAGCACGCAGAACGGGAAAGCTGCCGGCGTGCTCGTCTCACCGTCGGAGGTCGACCGACTACGCGAGCGGGCCTGATCGAGGCGATCGATGCAGGTGTGTAGGGCGCCGCTCGCCGCGCCGCGTTCATTATTGCCCTGAGGAAATTACACGGAGGCGGCTCAGCGCGTGAGCAGCACTAGGGTGAGGGCGGCGGCGCCGAGGCTCAGGGTGACCAGGCTCATGAGGCTCCCGGCGGCACGGGTCGCGCGCCAGGCGGCCTCCGTGCTGAGGCCGTAGCTGCCGCACAAGAACGCGACGGCAGAGGACGCGGGCAGCCGTGGTAAGCCGCGGAGCAGCGCCCAGGCTTTGGCGCGGCCGTCGCCGAGCAGCACCGCAAGCAGCCCGAGCGGGCTCGTCGCCACGTCCCAGCCGGAGGTGTACAAGCCGTAGCGGAGCGCGAGCCCCGTGCGCCCCGTGGCGCCTCCGCGGCGCGCAGCCCAATCGAGGCTGAGCCCATAGGCCGCGTGCAACGTCGCGAGCAGGACGGCGAGCATCGGCACCGCGGCGGCGATCACGCGCGGCAAGGTGCTGAGATCCCAAGCGCCGCGCAGGAGCCACGCCAGCGGTGAGAGCACGAGCAGCGTGCCCGAGACGGCGACCAGCTCGGCGGCGATCGAGAAGCGCACCGCCGCCGAGACGTCTCCGTCAGGGAAGCGCGCGAAGAAGGTGCGCCCGCTCTCGGTGGCGAGCCTGGAGGTCGCCCACAGCCTGCCCCAGAACCCATGGCGGGCGTTCGAGGGGAACGGCCGCTCCCAAGGCACGATGACCACCACCCCGGAGCCGAGCGTGTAGTCATCCGGGCCGGGTATCTCGGTCACCGCGGCGGGGACATCCGTCAGCTCATCTGACTCTGGCTCCACCGCGTGCGGCGCGCGGCGCGCGGCCTCCACTGGCCGCGTGGAAATGCGCGGCTCCGAGTCGAACGCGGCGCGCAGGCGCGGCGTGGCGTTCGCTGGCTGCTTCTCCGCGCGACCCATGAGCCTCCGGTAGCACGACCACGCAGCGCGGGCGAGCGCGGGCCGGTCTGGTCAGCTCATCGCGGTGCTTGTCAGCGGCGCGGTGCAGGTGCGGCCGCCCGCACCGTGATCCGTCTAAGTCCGCGGCGCCAAGGCGGTTTCTCGGCGCCGCGGCTCGGTGCTCGAGGCGCCGCGTGAGTCAATGCAGCGCCTCGTCGATGTGCTTGGCGTTGCCGGGCAACGGCAAGTCGCGCAGGTCGTCGCCGCGCCCACCGAAGAAGAGGCTCACCCCCACCGCGACCAGCGACACCAAGAGCGAGGCGTGCAGGCCCCACTGCCACTCGAGCTGCACCGTGAGCTTGGGGTGACTCTGCGGTGGCCTGAAAATCATCATCAGCGTCTCCACCGCCGTCATGGAGGCGAACACCGCGCAGATGACGCGCACTCCTCGCATTTGGTTCACCGTGCGCCGGCTGATCACCAGCGCGAGCAGCGTAAGCCAACCCACGAACCCTCCCCACAACCAGCCAGCGCGTCCGCGCGCCAAATCAAAGCCGCTCAGCACGCGATTGTCCGGCAGCACCACCCACACCCACGGCGCGAAGAACAGCGCGAGCCCCGCGGCGGCGAGCAACACCAGCGCGAGGCGCCCACGCCCCGCGAACGACCAAGGCAGCGGGAAGTCGACCGCCGGCGTCGGCGTCACGCCGCGCTCCTCAGCCTCCAGCGCCTGCGCGTCGAGGGACGGCGGCAAGTCCTCGAGCGGCATCAGGCGCACGCCGCAGTCCTCACAGGTGGGCCCCTCGTCCGCCGAGAACAGCTCACGGCAAAACGGGCAAGCGAGCAGGCCACTCATGCGCGCAGCATAGCGCGAGCGAGTCGGTCAGCGTGTCGTCCGCCATCACCTGCTGAGCGCTTGCACTTCCACTGGCGGCGACCAGCGAGCACCGCGCGGATCCGGCCGGCAGCGCGCAGCCACTGGGTGGTTTGTTTTTTTGGGAGGGGGTTGGACGGGTAGGCACCGCACGATGCCAAGCGGCTCCGGGCCCCGCAACGGACGCGCAGGGGTGACACCACGCCTGCCCTGGTGTCAGGCTCGCGCCGTGGTGCGCCCCCGCGATCCAGCTCAAGACCCGGCCGTCGTCGCGGCGCTCGCCCAGGCGCTCGGGCTACCGAGCGACGCCGAGCACCTGCACACCGCGCTCACCCACCCGAGCTACGCCCATGAGCACGCCGTGCCCCACAACCAGCGCCTGGAGCTGCTGGGCGACGCGGTGCTCGGCTTGTGCGTCGCGGAGCTGCTATTCGAACGCTTCCCTGACGAGCCGGAGGGCACCCTCACCCAGATGCGCGCCAAGCTGGTGAACGCCGAGGCGCTGCACACGATCGGGCTCCGCGCGCAGATCCCCGCGGCGCTGCGGGTGAGCCGCGGGGCGGACGCGCTCCGCAGCAGCCAGAACGTGGTGGCGGACGCGGTGGAGGCGCTGCTCGCCGCGGCCTTCTTGAGCCGCGGTTGGGAGGGCGCGCGCGCGGCGTGTCGCGCTTGGATCGAGCCGGCGCTTGCGGAGCTGAGCCCCGGCGGCGTGCTCGATCCGAAGAGCGCGCTACAAGAGCGCTTGGTGGGCGTCGGTGTGCCGCAATACAGCGTGACTGAAGAGGGCGGCCCGGCGCACAGCCGCTGGTTCGTGGTGGCCGTGGTGGTGGCTGAGCAGATCCTCGGATCGGGCCGCGGTAGGAGCAAGCGCCTCGCCGAGCGCGCGGCCGCCCAGGCGGCGCTCGAGAGCCCGGAGCTCGAGAGCCTGCTGGGAGTGACTCGATGAAGCGTCGTAGGTTTCACCTACGAGCCCCGGCAGTGGAGCCTTGGAGAGCGACTCGATGACACATCGTCAGGTTCACGGATCCATGCGCCGCGCGCTGTGCGTGGCGCTGCCCTTGATGGCGCTGACCTGGGCGCTGCCTGCCTTCGCGGGCAGCTACCTGGATCGCGCCGGGCTGCTCGTGAGTCACGCGCGCAAGGAGGCGGACTACCTGCGCGCGCGCCTCTCCGACAAAGAGCTCGCGGAGGTGGTGCAAGCCCAGGCGGAGGCGCGGCTCGGCGCCGCACGCCGCATGCAGGTGCCCAAGCAAGTCGCCGCGGCGCACCCACACCTGCTCATGATGCTGGAGCACTACGAGCGCGCCGCAGCCGCAGCCGTGCGCGGCGCCACCAACGAGTTCTTCAAGAAGCAGCTAGCCGCGCGCGAAGAAGAGCGCGTGCTGCGCGGCGTCCTGAAACAGCTCGGCTGGTCCCTGCCCGATCCGTAGTCACCCAGCGCCGCTACAGTCAGCCCAACGGGCCATAGGGCCCCGCGCGGACGCCGGACGCCCTAGAACGCGGCGCCGACCTCCAGGATGACGGACCACTGGCGGTCCTCCCCCTGGAGCGCTTCCTTGTCCGCGTCGCTGCTCTGCGCGTCGGCTGGGTCCACGATGTCGGTGATGAACTGGGCACCCACGCTGACCATCTCGTAGCGGTAGTTCAACCCGAACATCAGCCGCTGGCGCTTGAGGCGCGCCTGGTCGAACACGATGTTGTTGTTGAAGTCGAGCGGGTTACCCCCTCGACAGATGGGCTGACCATCGTAGATGTGGCCGCTCGGCGGGTTCTTGTCGGGGCGACCGAGGTCCGGGTTACCCGGGATGTTCGGGCCGGCATAGTTGCAGAAGCCGATGGGATCCGTCGCCGGGGTGGCGTCCACCAGGCCCGAGTCCGCGAAGATCCACACGTACTGGTAACCGACCCAGGGCGTGATGATCTGAGAGTCCGCGATCGGCAGCGGCTTGGAGATTTGGAGGTCCAAGCCCACCACGGTGAGCTGGAACTGCGGGGTGCCCGTGATGGTGCGCACGCCGCCACCCACCGCGAAATCCGGCAAGATCCCCCCGACGCCAGTGCGGAAACCCTCGAGCAGGCTCATCCGCGCGTCGCCACCACCGGAGATGATGCTGGTGTCCGGGATGAACCCGACGTCCCCCGTCAGCTCGAGACCGAAGCCGAAGCCCTTGCGCAGCTTCAGCGCGTAGCGGCTCAGGGTGCTGTTGGGGCTGCTGTTGCGGATGGACGCCCTGTCAGAGGAAGGATCGCGCGGGCCTTGGGTGCCGTCCTTCCAGTAGCTCGCGTCTTGATCGATGTCGTGGATGCCCAGCTCGAGCGAGAGGTGAAACCCACCGAAGCCCGTGGTGCGCGCCGAGTGCATCGCGGATGGCGCGAGCGCCCAACCCCACTGGCTCATCAGGCGCTTGAAGCGCACGTGATCCGCGCGACACGGCGTGTCGCTGGCGATGGACGACGCGCTGATGGCGCCCGCCTCCGTACGGCAGCTCGGGTCCGTGACCAAGCGCTCCAAGGCGGGGTCCATCGGCTCCGCGCTGGCGGTGGACGGCAGCGCCAAGACGGCCACCGCGCCCAGTGACGCCAGCAACCCAGCACGCCGTGGCGAAAGCCACCCAGAACCCAGCGGCGCGAGCAACGCGGCGACGCGACCACGCACCGAGCCGGCGCAGCGGCTGCCCGCTACCTCACCTGCCACTTGAACACTTCGGGCTGACCGCGCGCGAAACAACGACTTTCCCAAGAATCAGGCCTCCGCCGCGGTGAGGCTACCGACCGACTCCGGCCGGCGTCAAGCGCGGTGCCGCAGAGCCCGCGACGATCGTCCGCGCACCCGTTCGATCTTCCCTCACCCCCGACGCGCCGGCCCGGTTCAGGGGAACCCGCAGCTAGCCGCGCGGGGTGGTAGAAGCACCCGCGACCCATGCCACCCGACGCCCCGCGGCTCCGTGCCCCAGCCCAGCGCGCGCCCTTCCACGTGGTGCTGGTGGAGCCGGAGATCCCGCCCAACACGGGGAACATCGCGCGCCTGTGCGGCGGCACCTGCTGCCCGCTCCACTTGGTGGGCCAGCTGGGTTTCCGCATCGACGAGCACGCGGTGCGCCGCGCCGGGCTCGATTACTGGCACCTGGTGGAGGTCCACACCCACCCCGACCTACCCGCCGCCGAGGCCGCGGTGCGCGCGAGCGATCCCACACGCCGCCCACGTACTTGGCTGTTCAGTGCTCACGCGGAGACCAGCTACCTGGACGTCGACTTCACCCCGGGGGACCTCTTGGTCTTCGGCCGCGAGAGCCGAGGCTTGCCGCCCGAGCTGCTGGCGGAGCGGCCCGAGCAGGGGGTTGGGATCCCGACGCTCGGCCCCGTGAGGTCGCTGAACCTCGCCAACTCGGTCGCCATCGTGCTGTTCGAAGCGCTACGTCAGGTGGGCGCCCTGAATGGCGCGAGGCTGTCCACCTAGGGGCGACCAGCCGGTCGCCCCCACATTCGTATCATCAGCCCACCTGACCCATTCTCAAGCGAGGGTTTTTGGGGGTTGGACGGCACCGCTCCCAATCGAGGCGCGCGCTGCGCTGCACGCAACGTTCGACACGGTGACCTCCGCGCGAGATCGAGCGTGAGCAGCTGCGCATTCGCACGGGCTACGCGGTGCGCGCGACGCGCATCGAGCCAGTGGGTGTGGTACCTCTGGCCAGTCACGGGGTAGTATTCGGCTCTCGAAGACCGACGACGACACAGGCATCGGCGATGGCTTGCCGGCGGCGTCTGCGCGCGCTCTTGGCCTGCTGACCCGCACCCTCAGGCTGATCGAGCCCCTCGACGCCCGCATGACCGTCCGCTCCGGGTCGATCGCGACCGGGAGGGTCGAGTGGCTCGTAGACCACGCGGATCGGGGGGCCTGCACTGCCTGCGCAAATCGCGTCCTGAACGGCGAACCGCAACACCATCGCGGGTGCGCCTCGGAGCTCGACGGCTTGGTCGATGCTCGTGAGGGCCTCATCCCAAACGGAGACGCGCACGGCGCGCGCGCGCTCCTTCGCGGAGGACTCGTCCTCTGAGCTTGGGATAAAATCTGCCGCACCAGGCTTGTAGCGCTCGGGGGCAAAGTCGCGTGGGGGCTTCGGGAGGCGCAGCGCTTGGTGCTCGCTCGGCAGCATGTCGCCGTCGACAGGCGGGCTCATGGATCCTCTGCGAACGCCTCGAGCGCCGCGCCCACCGCGGCGAGCGCCTCGTCGACGCTGCCCTCGCCCTCGTCATCGAGGTCAGGTCCACGCATCCACCAGCAGCAACGGCCTTCGGGGCTCACTTCGAGGTCCACGGCGGGCTCAACGTCTTGATAAGCCCAGCTGACGACGTAGTCGCCGGCCTCACCCGGACCGAGCGCGGGTCTCCTCAAGCGTGGCCACTTCGCGCGAGCGCTGGTCCACAGCGCGATCACCGCGTCGTGTTGAGCGACCGGCATCTTGCGTGTGCTCGTGAGCTCGTAGAGGTGCGCGAGCGCCGCTGCCCAGCGAGCGGGCTCGCCGAGGCTCGCGGTCGTAGCCGAGAGCGGGCGAGCGCGCTCTGCGGTCTCGCGGTCGATCTGGGCAAAAGGCTGCTCGAGCCCTTCGCTCGCGAGGAGCCAGGTGAGCGCGCAGAGGGCATCACGCGGGTCTGTGCCGGGCGCCTCCACCCCACCCAATGACGCTGTCCATGTCGCATCTCTTTCCTTGAGTTGGAGCAACGCACGGTCGTGGCGCCGGACGTCGAAGCCGCCGGGTGACCAGATCCGATCGACCTCAACGCCAAGCTCAAGCTGCCTCCAAAATTGAGCCAGCGTCATCGGCTGGTTGAGCGGCCTTGCAGTCGCGACGAGCACGGCCGGGACGACTTGGTCGCGCTCGATGAGGCGCTCCGTCGTCCTCAGGATCAGAGTGGCGTCACGCCTTGGATGCGGCGGCACACGCGCATCGGTGTACGCCTCCGACAAGGCATCCAACGCCTTGGACCACTCGCCAAGCAGGAAGTGACAGCGCACCAGCCTCGACCAGAAGAGCGCGTTCTCGGGCCAGAGATCGACGGCCTCTCGGTAGCCGGCGAGCGTCTTCTCCATTGGCTCGGTCTGCGCGCGGGCTGCGTTGAAGTGCTCGTAGTGTGTCCGATACGCGCGGCCTCGCGCGCCGAGCGCGTGGTGGTCGCTCTTTTCGTCAAGCTCTGCCACGGCTTGGTACTCGGTCGCCGACTCTTGATGCTTCGCTTCGATGGACAGCTGCCTCGCGTGGTCGAGGAGGTAGAGCGCACCGAAGCGCGCGTGCTCTCGCGCCTTGGCGATGTCCGGCACCTTGACGTAGTGCCGATGCGCCTCGAGGAGCGCCACGCCTGGCTCGACGTCATCGTTCGCGGCCTTGGCCAATCCATCGGCGAGCACGCGATGCAGCGGCCCACGCTCGACAGCCTGGACCGGTGCATGCTGGTACCAGGCGGCCCCAAGACGCAGCGAGCCCGCCACGTCGTCGACGAGCCAGCCGTCGATCGCAGCGGCGACCACGTCCGCGTTCAAGAGCGCGCCGTGGCTGGCAAGCGCCCTCGACATCGGTCGACCATGCACCACCAACAGGCTCATCACCTCGCGGATGGTGCGCGGCAAAACCTCCCAGAGATCGACGACGAGCGATCCGGCGTCGAAGCGACTGGCCGGCTCACCTGACCACTGGTGAAACGCTGAGGCGAGCACGTATCGCTCGGGATCCCGCTCGACCTGCTTGAAGAGAACGTCGGCATCCCAGCGCGGCGTCTCGACCGGCCGCACACCGACCTCCCTTCCTCGAACCGCCACGCGGAGGCCTGCGTGGTCACGGAGCCAAGCGGCGACCTCATCACGGCGAGGCGCGATCACTTCGAAGATCTCGTCCGTGCCGCGTCCTAGGTGATCGAGACCCTCAACCAGCAGCTTTTGCGCACCGAGGTGGCGATCGAGCTCGTGGAGCGCGGCCTTCGCCGACGATGGATCCGACTCGAGCGCCTCGCGCACAGACGCAGCGACCTCACGTCCGAGCGCGGTCGACAGGCCAAGGAGCGCGGACACATCGGCGTCCAGCCCGACTGGGACGTTGACCACGGGGAGGCTTCGGTGCGCGCGCCACAGGAGCCCTACGACGTGGCTCGATCGGGTGGCCACATTCCCCGAAGGTGGTGCCCCGCTCAGCTCGAGGAGCGGCGCGCTCTGATCCTCGACGTCCATCGCCGAGGGTGGATAGCATAGTTTTCGCTTCCTCCTCGCAATTGTCGCGAGAGATCGGGGGTATGGGCACCTGTGCCCAGTCGCGGGCTGAGGCGGTCGAAAACGGAGCCCTGACCGGTCGGCCCAAGGTACCCTCAACGACGAACGCATGAGGCTCAACAAGCACCGGATGACCCTCCTCGGCGGCTCGGAGCGGACGCTCCGCGGCTCGGCGGCGCTCCTCATCGACGCCATGCTGGATCTCCTCCCGCGGGCGTACTTCGACCCTCGGGGAGCGGGCAGCACCTGGAGGCGGCGCTCGAGCTAGGGCGCCTCTGCAGCAATGACCCGCTTTGCGCCCAGCATTGCCCGGACAACCGGCACGAGGCCCGCTTCACGCACGGCGCGGCCTGCCACGGCTGCCTGCTCATCGCCGAGCCTTCCTGTGAGCGCCGCAACGAGCTCTTGGATCGCGCGTTGGTGGTGCCCACGGTGGACCTCGCCGACGCCGCGTTCTTCGTGGAAACAACATGAGCGCCCTCGTCGCCAGGCTCTCGCCTGCGACGCTCGAGGCGCTCGCCAGCGCGACGGAGCGCGGGGCGCTGACGCCGCCGTTCTCGAAGGCGGGCGTTGGCCGGGTGGTCTCCCTGACGGAGCTGACCGACGCGCTCGCTCTGATGGAAGAGCTTCGTGCAGCCGGCGTGACAGACCAAGGGCTCACAGCCTCCCTACGGCTCGCCGCCGCCGCGCGCCGCGCTAGCGAGACCAAGGCACCGCCCTCCCTCGAGAAAGGGCACCCTCAATAAAACGCTTCCATGACTATTTCCCCAGCAAGGGTTTTGGGGGTTAGACGGCACCGCGCCGCGCTGCCGCTGGGCGCCCTTAGCGCAGGGTGTCTTTGGCGCGGTGGTAGGCGGTGGCGCTCGCCACCATCGCCACGGTGAGGTTCTGCTTCTGTGGGTCGGTGCCGATGTCCGCTGGCGCGATCCGCACATTCGTCAGGGCATTGTACCCGTTCTTCTGGGCTTGCTCCTTCAGGCGCAGGATGGCCTCGCGCCGCACTCGGAGCATCACCTGGCTCACGTTGTCGAGCTCACCGCCGAACAGGTTCAAGATGGACGCGACCAAGGCTTGGAAGCGGTCCACGCCCCACACCAGCTCCACGTTGAGGAGCCGAGGGGCGGCATCCGGGTGGACCACGGCGCCGTCGAAGCGCCGTGAGTTGGTGATGAAGATGCCCGCCAGCGCTTGCTCTCGGCGCGCGAGCGAGGCCGCGTGAGCGCGCGTGCGCTGGGGTCCCCACACGAAGGCGACGAGGGCCAACGCGGAGACGGACAGGATCCCGAACAGCTCGAGCACGGCTCAGTCCTCGGGGACGACCTGCACGGCGGTGCCGTAGGCGTAGAGCTCCGCGGCGCCTGCGGCCACCGTGCTGGTGGAGTAGCGGACGTTGACGATGGCGTTGGCCCCCAGCTGGCGCGCCTCATGGAGCATGCGCGCCGTGGCCTGCTCACGCGACTCCGTGAGCAGCTCGGTGTACTCGCTGAGCTCGCCGCCGACGATGTTCTTCAAGCCCGCGAGGAAGTCGCGGCCGACGTTGCGGGCGCGCACCGTGTTGCCTTGCACCAGCCCAAAGGCGCGGACGATTCGATACCCGGGCACCGTCTCGGTGTTCACGACGATCATCGCGGCTGCCATACACGCGCGCCGAGGCGTGTGCCAGCGGCGCCGCCGTCATCAGGAGGGCGGCCATGGGGGCCACGGGGTGCGGTGTGGATTCGAGGGGCAGCGATGGGTGGCGGTCGGCGCGCGGGTGCGGTCAGAATGGGGGCATGTCGCCGTTCGCCAAGCGTCTCCCGCCTCGGTCGCGGTCCTCGCGGCTGCGCCAGGCGCTCGCGCCGCTCCCCGCCTGTTGGCTCCTGCTCGCCTGCGCGGGTGCTCCCGTGCCCGACGCGCAGGCGGCGCCGCCGAGTCCTCCCGTAGCGCCCACGCGGGATCCAGCGCCCCTGTTGGCGAGCGGCCGCGCGGCGTTCGAGAAGAGCGACTACGCCGCCGCGGAGGCGAGCCTACGTGAGGCGGCGCGCGCCCGCGCGACGCCCGAGGTCTCGCTGGCGCTCGCCGAGCTCTTGCTGATCACCGGGCGCTACGAAGAGGCGGTGCAGCGCGGCGGCATGGCAGCGCGCCTGCCGTCACTCAAGGTGAAGGCGCACCCGGTGACGGCCGAGGCGCTGCGGCGCCAGGGCAAGCTGGATGAAGCGCTGAAGCTGCTCTCGGAGGTGACGTCGGACCCCAAGGCGCTCCGCGCGTCGCTCCTCATGGGGGAGATCTTGCTGGCGCAGGGCAAGGTGAAGGAGGCCGAGCAGAGCTTGATGCGCCTGATCGAGGCCTACAACGACGATCAGATCGCAGACAGTGACGCTGACGGATTGGCGCTCGTCGGTCGTGCGGCTCACCTCCTGCGCGCCCCGCGCGACGCCAACGACGCCTTCAATCAAGCCGAGCGCGCCCAGAAGGGCCACGTGCCGACGTTGCTCTGGCGCGCCGAGCTGTTCCTGGAGAAGTACGATCCAGGGCACGCGGAGGAGGTGGTGAACGAGGTGCTGGCCAAGGCACCGAACCACCCCGACGCGCTGGTGTGGCTCGCTCACGTGAAGCTGGCGCAGGCGCTCGACTTCGACGCCGCGACGCGGCTCGCGGATCAGGCGCTCGGCGTGAACCCGAAGCACGCCGGCGCCTACTTCGTGAAGGCGGGCATCGAGCTGCGCGACATGGAGCTCGCGGCGGCGGACAAGCAAGCCGACGCCGGGCTCGCGGCGGTGCCCGGGGACCTGGATCTGCTCAGCATGAAGGCGGCCATCCGGTTCCTCGCGGATGATACGGCCGGCTTCGAGCGCGCCAAGCAGGCGGTGCTCAGCCGGAGCCCGCGCTACTCGCGCATGTATCAAATCATCGCGGATTATGCCGAGTGGGAGCACCGCTACGACGAGGTGGTGCACATGATGCGCGAGGCGCTGAAGCTCGACGGGGAGGACGCCAAGGCGGAGGCGCAGCTCGGCCTCAACCTGATCCGCGGCGGTGAGGACGCGGCGGGCGTGAAGGCGCTGGGCGCCGCCTTCGACAAAGACCCGTTCAACGTGCGCGTCTACAACACGCTGAACTTATACGAGAAGAAGATCCCCAAAGAGTACGTCACCCTGACTCAAGGCGCGTTCACCTACCGCTTCCACAAGGATGAGCAGGCGCTGCTCGCGCGCTACATCCCGGGGCTGATGGAGCAGGCGCTCCGCGCCATGATGGAGCACTACCAGTTTACCCCAGGGAAACCCGTGGGGGTGGAGCTCTACTCAGACAAGCAAGACTTCTCGATCCGCACGAGCGGCCTGCCGGACACGGGCATTCAAGGCGTGTGCTTCGGCAAGACGCTCGCCAGCATGAGCCCGCACCGCGAGCCCTTCAACTTGGGGATGACGCTGTGGCACGAGCTGGCCCACGTGTTCCACATCCAGATGTCGAAGAGCCACGTGCCGCGTTGGTTCACCGAGGGCCTGGCGGAGTACGAGACCTTGGTGGTGCGGAGCGAGTGGCAGCGCGAGCACGATGATCAGCTGTTCGCCGCGATGCGCGACGGGCGGCTCCCCAAGCTGGGGCACATGAACCGCGCCTTCACGCGCGCGGAGGAGATGAGCGACATCGCCACCGCCTACTACGCCTCCAGCCAGATCTTGGTGATGCTCGCGGAGCGCTACGGGCGCGCCAAGCTGAATCAGATGCTCACGCTGTGGGGGCAAGGCGTGCGCACGCCGGAGGTGGTGCAGCGCGCCCTCGGGAAGGACACGGAGGCGCTCGATCGCGAGTTCGAGGCCTTCAGCAAGCAGCGCCTGAGCCGCTATCAGCGGCAGTTCGTGCCGATTTCACGCAGCGGCCCGCTGGAGGAGGCGGCCAAGCTGGCGAAGCAGCACCCAGACAGCGCGCCGCACCAAACGCGCTACGCGCTGGCGGCGCTGCGTGCCGGCGACGCCAAGGCGGCGCAGGGCGCCTTGGAGGCGGCGCTGCGCGCCGATCCGAAGTACCCCGACGCGCGCTACCTGAAGGCTCAAGTGGCGGCGGCGGGGCGCGATGTGAAGGGCGCCGAGCGCCAGCTCCGCGCCTTGATCAAGGACACGGACGGCTATGCCTTGCGCATGAGCCTCGCGCGGCTGATGGAGGCGCAGGGCGACCCCGCGAAGCTGAAGCTGGAGCTGAACGCGGCGCACCGGCTGGACCCAACCCAGGCGGAGCCGCTGGTGCACCTGCTCGCGCTGGCGACGAAGGAGAAGGATGCGGCTGGTGAGCTGACCTTACTGAGGAAGCTCGCCGCGCTGGAGCAGCACTCGCCGGAGATCTACCAGCGCTTGATGAAGCGTTTGCTCGACGCGGGCGAGCTGGATGAGGCGCGCCGCGTCGGTGAATCTGCCGTGTGGGTGGACCTGGCTGGCCTCGAGACGCACCGCTTGTTCGGTGAGATCTTGATCGCCTCCAAGATGCTGCCGCGCGCCATCTTCGAGCTGCACTCCGCGCTGCTCTGCGATGGGCGCCCCCAGGAGCTCGCCGCGGTGCACGGCTTGCTCGCCAAGGCTTACGCCGCGGTGCCCAACCCCAAGGAGGCCGCCAAGCACCGTGAGCTGGCGAAGGGACTGAAGGCGAAGTGATGGCGCGCAGAACACGCGGCGTCTGGGGTGGGCGCGCTCGACGGACGCAATGGCGTCGCGGATTGGGATGGTTTGCTGACTGGTCGAGGTGCGCGCTTCATGGCGCTCGAGCACGCGCTCGGTACAGTACGGCTCGCTGACGTGATGAACGAGGTGCCACGATGACGACCGGTTTGGTACGTGGGGATGACGGGGTGAAGCGCTGCTGGTGGAGCGCGCAGCCGGAGATCTACCAGCGCTATCACGACACGGAGTGGGGCATGCCCACGGCGGACGACGTGCGGTTGTTCGAGAAGCTGTGCTTGGAGGGGTTCCAGGCGGGGCTCAGCTGGCTCACCATCTTGAACAAGCGCGCGCGTTTCCGTGAGGTATTCAGCGGCTTCGAGCCCGCGCGGGTCGCCGCCTTCGGCGAGCGCGACATCACGCGGCTCTTGAAAGATCCTGGCATCGTGCGGCACCGCGCAAAAATTGAGGCCGCCATCAGCAACGCGCGCTGCGTCCCCGCCATCTCGAAGGAGCACGGCAGCCTCGCGCGCTTCATCTGGCAGTTCGAGCCCAAGGCGAGCGAGCGCCCCAAGGAGCTCACCCGCGAGGCGCTGGTGCAGCTCACCGAGACCCCCTCGGCGCGGGCGCTCTCGAAGGCGCTCCGAGGCTACGGCTTCCGCTTCATCGGGCCCACCACCGCCTACGCCTTCATGCAGTCAGTTGGGCTGGTGAATGACCACTTGAAGGGCTGCCCCGCGCGCTCACGCTGCCAAGCGGCGCGCCGCGCCTTCGAGCGACCATGAGCACCTCGCCGAAGAGCTGGCCCGGCGCCGCTACGGCGTCCTGATCGAGGTGGAGGGCGCCGCTGCGGGCCGTTCCCGGGGCCTGGGACGGATGAGGCCTGGGCGGATGTTCACTTGGGCCTGGTGGGATGGAGGCGCGCTTGGCGCTGCGGAGCACCCACTCGATATCGATCCACTGGGGCACCTTCGACCTGGCGCTGTGAGGGCAGCCACTCAGCGAGATGCCAAACCCCCAAAAAAAGAGCTGACGAGAGACTTGGTGGGCCACGCCAGGGCTTGGTTCGGGGTTGGACGGCACCGCACTGCTCGTCCACTGCGCGCGAACGAGTCTCACGGCCGCTCCTGGCGCGATCGTCGCCTCGAAACCGGTTCTGAAGTACACGGGCGCGCCCAGCCGGGGCGGACATCGAACGCGCTTGCGACTCGATTGGACTGGAGGCCCAAGACGGACTAAGAGCGGGCCCCGCCTCGCCCCCCGCGCGAGAGCTGGTGAGTATGCGACGCGGCCCAGGCGGCCCTTGAACCGGAAACGAACGCCATGACGGATCTGAACCTCTACCGCAACATCGGGATCTTCGCTCACGTGGACGCGGGCAAGACCACCACCACCGAACGCATCCTGAAGTTGACGGGGAAGATCCACAAGCTCGGCGAGGTGCACGACGGCGCCGCGACGACGGACTTCATGGAGCAGGAGCAGGAGCGCGGCATCACGATCCAGTCGGCCGCCACCACCTGCTACTGGAAGGGCCACCGCTTCAACGTCATCGACACCCCCGGGCACGTGGACTTCACCATCGAGGTGTACCGCTCGCTCAAGGTGCTGGACGGCGGCATCGGCGTGTTTTGCGGCTCTGGCGGCGTGGAGCCGCAGTCGGAGACGAACTGGCGCTACGCGAACGACTCCAAGGTGGCGCGTCTCATCTACGTGAACAAGCTGGACCGCCTCGGCGCTGACTTTTACCGCGTGGTAAAGCAGGTCAAGGAGGTGCTCGGCGCGCGCCCGCTGGTGATGGTGCTGCCCATCGGCAGTGAGTCGAACTTCAAGGGCGTGGTGGATCTGCTCACCCGCAAGGCCTACATCTGGGACGACACCGGGATCCCGGAGAACTTCGAGGTCACCGACGTCCCAGCGGACATGGTCGACGACGTCGAGAAGTACCGCGCCGAGCTGATCGAGACGGCGGTGGAGATGGACGACGACGCGATGGCCGCCTACCTCGAGGGTGAGGAGCCGGACATGGACACCCTCAAGGCCTGCATCCGCAAGGGCACGATTGGCCTGAACTTCTTCCCCACCTTCGGCGGCTCGTCGTTCAAGAACAAGGGCGTGCAGCTGGTGCTGGACGGCGTGGTGGACTACCTGCCGAACCCGATGGAGGTGCCGCCCCAGCCCGAGGTGGACCTGGAGGGCAACGAGACGGGTGAGCACGCCATCGTCGACCCGAACGGCCCGCTCCGCGCGCTGGCGTTCAAGATCATGGACGACCGGTTCGGGGCGCTGACCTTCACCCGGATTTACTCAGGTACCCTGAACAAGGGTGACACGGTGCTCAACACCGCCACGGGGAAGACGGAGCGCATCGGCCGCATGGTGGAGATGCACGCCAACGACCGCACCATGATCGACAGCGCTCAGGCGGGCGACATCGTCGCCATCGTGGGCTTGAAGAACGTGCGCACGGGGCACACCCTGGCGGACGAGAAGAACCCGGCCACGCTGGAGCCGATGGTGTTCCCGGACCCGGTCATCTCGGTGGCGGTGACGCCCAAGGACAAGGCGAACAGCGAGAAGCTGAGCACCGCGCTCGGCAAGATGGTCGCTGAGGATCCTTCTTTCCACGTGGAAGTGGATCAAGAGTCCGGCGAGACGATTTTGCGCGGGATGGGCGAGCTCCACCTCGACATCAAGATCGACATCTTGCGCCGCACCCACAAGGTGGAGGCGACGGTGGGCGAGCCGCAGGTGGCCTACCGCGAGACGATCACGCGGGCCATCGAGGACAGCTACACCCACAAGAAGCAGACCGGTGGCTCCGGTCAGTACGCGAAGATCGACTACACCATCGAGCCGCTAGAGCAGGGCTCGGGGTTCATCTTCGAGAGCAAGGTGGTGGGCGGCAACGTGCCGAAGGAGTTCATCCCGGCGGTCGAGAAGGGCTTCCGGACCATGATGGACAAGGGGCCGCTCTGTGGTTACCCGCTGGTGGACGTGAAGATCACCCTGACTGACGGTGGTTTCCACGCGGTGGACTCCTCGCAGATGGCGTTCGAGGCGGCGTCGCGCGCGGCCTTCCGGCAGAGCATGCCGAAAGCGAGCCCCGACCTGCTGGAGCCCATCATGAAGGTGGACGTGTTCGTCCCTGACGCGAACGTGGGCGACGTGATCGGCGATCTCAACCGCCGCCGTGGCATGATCAAGAGCCAGGAGCCGACGCCCACCAACGTGCGCATCAAGGCGGAGTGCCCGCTCTCCGAGATGTTCGGCTACATCGGCGACCTACGCTCGAACACCGCCGGCCGTGGTCAGTTCACCATGGAGTTCAGCCACTACGCGACCTGCCCACGGCAGATCGTGGAGAAGGTCAAGGAGCAGGTGAAGGAGCGCGAGGCGCGCCTCAAGAAGTAGCGCAGCCGTCCACGCCGTGAACGCGTGGCAGGGGCGACCAACCGGTCGCCCCTGTTTTTTTGCAGCTCACTCCCCGCGGAGGCCCAGCGCCTTGGCCTTCTTGTAGAGGTGGCTGCGCTCGAGTCCCAGGGCGCGCGACGTGGCGGTCATCTGACCCCCGTGGTGCGCCAGGGCCTCCTCCAAGATGGTGCGCTCGGCCTCCTCCACCAGCACGCGGAACGGCACATCGGGGCGATAGAGCCCCGCGGCGCGCGGTAGTGCACCGGCGCCCAGCGCGCGCTTCACGTCACCTTCGCTGATGGTGTCGTCAGGGCTCAAGATCACGAGGCGCTCAATCAGGTTCTTCAGCTCGCGCACGTTGCCAGGGAAGGCGTGGCTCGTGAGGCCTTCGAGCGCCGCGGGCGCCAGCGTGACCCCCGGACGATCGTGAGTGCGCCGCGCGGCCTCCAAGAACCGCGTGGCGAGCAGCGGGATGTCCTCGCGCCGCGCGCGGAGCGGCGGCAGCGCGAGCGGCACCACGTTCAGCCGATCGTAGAGATCCGGGCGGAACTCGCCTTCTTCACAGGCGCGCGTGAGATCACGATTGGTGGCGGCCACCACCCGGACGTCCACTTGAAACGTCTCGCTGCCCCCCACGCGCTCCACCTCACGCTCTTGCAGCACGCGCAGCAGCTTGGCCTGCATCGCGAGCGGCATGTCGCCCACCTCGTCCAAGAACAAGGTGCCGAGGCTTGCGCGCTCAAATTTTCCACGTCGTAATTTAGTGGCGCCGGTGAAGGCCCCTGCCTCGTGGCCGAACAGCTCGCTCTCGATCAGGTCCTTGGGCACCGCGGCGCAGTTCAGCTTCTCCAGCGGGCCAAGGCTACGCGATGAGGCGCGGTGCAGCGCGCGCGCCACCAGCTCCTTCCCGGTGCCGCGCTCCCCTGTCACCAGGATGTCCGCCTGAGAGCGCGCCGCGCGCTCGATCTGCTCGCGCAGCGCCCGCATCGCGTGGCTCTCACCCACCAGCTCATCGAAGTAGCCCGCGCTCGCCTTGAGCTCCCGAGCTTCGGCTTCGGCGCGCACCAGGCGCAGGGTGTTGTCCACCACCAGGAGCAGCCGATCGGTCGAGAGCGGCTTCTCCAGGAAGTCGAGCGCGCCGAGCCGAGTGGCGCGCACCGCGGCGTCGATCGTCGCGTGCCCGCTCATCATGATCGCGGCGGTGTCATTGCCCTCGCGCCGCAGCTGCTCGAGCAGGTCCACCCCATCGCCGTCCGGCAGGGCGACGTCGAGGATCATGAGATCGTAGCTGCCGCGCCGCAGTCGCTCGAGCGCGACGCCGACACCCCCCGCGACGTCCACGGAGTAGCCCTCCAGGGTGAGCGCCTTCTTGAGGGTGCTCAGGATGGCGACCTCGTCGTCTAGGACCAAGATGTGGGCGCGGGACACCGGAGACAGGGTAGTCGCGCCTTGCCTGACGTAAAGCCGCGCCCTCGAGGCTGCGGGTGATGGCCTGCGGCGGAGAGGATGGCGCCGCGCTCGGAGCCGTCCGTCAGGTCTTTGGAGTTGGATGGCGCGGCCCGCCTCGAGGTGGCCGCGCGAAATCGGCGCGCAGGGGAGGCAGTGGAGCTAATCTACCCGCGCGCATGAGCTCACCCGCCCCGATGGCCTCTGGGGTTCTCTCCAAGAATCCGCTGCCCAACGTGCTGCTCCAGCTACTGGAGCGCGAGCTGAGCGGCACCTTGGTGCTCGAGACGCGCCAAGGGGAGAAGAGCGCGGTGCTGCTCGCGCGCGGTGTGCCCGTGAAGGCGCGCACCAGCGAGCCCGTGATCTACTTGGGGCGGCTCTTGGTGGAGCGTGGGCTCATCACGCCCGAGGCCGAGGCGGACGCGCTCGCGCGGGTAGCCAAGGAACGGTGCTTGCTCGGGCAGGTGCTGGTGGAGCGTGGCGTGCTGCGCCGCGAGCAGCTGACTCAGGCGCTGGAAGAGCAGGTCTCACGCAAGCTCGTGTGGCTGGCGGGGCTGCCGGACAGCTCGCTCTACGGCTTCTACGAGGGGGTGGATTACCTCCAGCGCTTTGGGGGCGAGGTGACGCCGGTCGCGCCGCTCGCCGCGATTTGGGCGGGTGTGAGGCGGTTTGGTCCCGACTCGCAGGTGGAGGCCGCGCTCGAGCGGCTCGGCGCTCGCACGCTCCGGCTCCACCCCGACGCGGCGATCAAGCACTTTGGCTTGAGCCCTGACGAACAGGCCGTCCTCGACGTGCTGCGCGCCCGGCCTCAGCCCTGGGAGTCGCTCATCGCGACGGGCCTCTTGCCGCCGGAGCAGGTGCGGCGGTTGATCTACATGCTGTTCATCAGCCGGCACCTGGACGTCGGTGGGCGGCCGATCGTCCCCGCGGAGGTCGCGCCGAGCTCCCGTCGGGGTGAGCACCGCCCGCTGCCGCGGCGCCCTCGGAGCGAGCCTTCCGCGCCGAGCGTCGGGCCGCCGCGCGCGCCCATGGGCTCCTTCCCTGGCGTCGACGTCGTGGCGGAGGAGCTGGAGCAGCGCTTCCGCGAGGTCGATCAGCAGAACTACTACGAGATCCTCGGAGTGGATCCGGAGGCGAGCAGCGCGCAGATCCAGGGCGCGTTCTTCCAGCTCGCCAAGCGTTTCCACCCGGATAAACTCCCCGCCGCGGAGCTGGAGCTGCGAAAGCGCGCGAGCAAGGTGTTCGCGCGCATCAGCGAGGCGCACCAGGTGCTCTCGGACGACGAGCGGCGCGCGGAGTACGGCCGGCTCATCAAGGAGGGGGGCGCTAGCCCCGCCGAGCAAGAGAAGGTGCAGGCGGTGCTGCGCGCCGCGCAGCACTTCCAGAAGGCCGAGATCCTGTTCAAGAAGCGCGAGATGGTCCAGGCGGCGCAGCTCGCCCGGCGCGCGATGGAGGACGACCCAGAGCAGGTGGACTACGGCGCCTTCCACGCGTGGGTCTCGAGTCACCTGCCGGAGCGCCAGGGGTCCGGTCAGTTTGACGATCTGATCGCCACCTTGGATCGCGCGGTGGAGAAGGAGCCAGAGAACCAGCGCTGCCGCTGGTACCGCGGGCAGCTCTACAAGCGCGTGGGTGACACGCGTCGCGCGCTGCGCGACTTCCGTTGGTTGGTGGACCAAAACCCGAACCACGTGGACGCGCTGCGCGAGGTGCGCCTCGCCGACATGCGCCGCCAGACGCGCACGAGCACCGGGCGGACCCACACGGGCGCTGGGCGCCGCACGAGTCAGCCAGGGAAGGGCGCCTCACAAGCCCCCGCCAAAGCCGGGAGCGACGATCTGGGGCAGATTTGGGGCAAGCTGTTCCGGCGCGGGAAGGACAAGTGACGCGCAGCTACGGCGTGCGGCGGATCTCGAAGCTGCGGAGGTGACTGGGCGCCGCGCCCGCTGCGCCGAGGCTCACCCGCACGCGGTGCTGCGCCAGCTCTGGGAACGTGCAGCGCTGGCTGACGCCGCCCGCCGTGAGCACCACGTCGGCCCCCGCGCGCCGCACTTCGAGGCTCCCTGGCGTCCCGTTGGTCCCCGTAGGGGCAGGCCCCTGTGCCTGCCCCCCATGCTGAGGCCATGGGCAGGCCGCGCCACCCAGTTGCACCTCGAGCGATGCGTCGTCAGCGTGCAGCACCACGAGCGGCGCGGGGCCCGCTTGCCATTGAATCGTCAGCGTGAGCGCGCGGTAGCGCGTGTCCGTGAGGTGCACCGCCCCGCGCCCGCTCAGGCTCAGCCCCTGGGCGTCGTAGCGCACCTCACCGCCCTCGCTGCCTCCGCTGCCGCGGAGCGGCGCGCTCGGCGTCACCTGGGTGCCGACGCCCGGCTGCGCGAGGAGCAGCGGACCCAAGTCACTCGCGTAGCTGCCCCGCACGTCGAAGCGGTGCCCCGTGAGCTGACCATCAGTCAGCCATACTAATGTGCCCCCGTCGAGGTTCAGCGCCTGCTCACTCGGCGGCGCCGGAGCTAGCGCGCGTGGCACGAAGGCGCCGTCCCACGCCGACAGCTCATACACGCGCCGCGCGCTGCCGCTGCCGGTGACGAGCCAGGGCGCGCCGCGGCTCGCGGGTAGCAACACGGGCTGCTCCAGGTCTCCTGGCAGCGGCGCGAGCGCGTGCGCTCGCCCCCACGCGTCGATCCACGCGGCCGCCGCCTGCGGCCGCTCACAGGGACTGGCGCAAGCGCCCACCACCACCACCGAGCCACCTGGCAGGGGGGCGAAGCGCGCGGCGCCAGAGACGTGGAGGCGCGTGGTACCCAGGTGCTCGCTCGCGTCGCTGCTCAGCCACTCCACGGTTTGCACCGGTTGGTTCGTCGCGTCAGTGCCTCCGCCAACGAAGACCCGGCCATCGTCGAGGACGAAGCTCTGCGGGTCGCGCCGGCGGTGCGTGAGCTCCGTGAGCCCCACGAGGCGCGCGCTGTGCGTCTCCGGGGACACCGCCTCCAAGGTGGCGAGCGCAGGGGTCTCCGGGCTGCGCCCGCCGATGAGCAGGGTGTCGCCGGAGCGGATCCGCACCGCTGCGTGGTTCGCTCGGGGTGAGATGGTGATCTGACGATTGGGATCGAAGCGGCCCAGCGCGGGGTCGTAGTGGCTCGCGCTGCGGAGCGGCGTGGCGAGGTTGAAGTCGCCGCCCAGTCGCTCGCGTGGGTCGACGCCGCCGCTCAACAGGAAACCGTCGCCGAACGGCGTGATCTGCGCCCCGGCGCGGGCGGGGAGCAGGCCACCTGGGACTTCGCGCGCCTCGCCGGTGCCCAGGCTGACCAGGGCGACACGCGCGGCTCCTGGGCTGGCGACGAAGCCTCCCGCGACGAGCAGCTCGCGCGTCTCCGGGTGGTAGCCCAGGCTGCTGTCCGCGCGTGGAAAGGTGCTCTGACTAAATAGAGCGCACGGCTCACGCGCGGGCCACAGGAGCAGCTCGGCGCCGCTCCGATTCGTGGGGGCGGCGCCATGCCAAGCACCGCGCGGCGAGCTCGCGCGCGCCTCCAGGGCGAGGGCGCCGAGCGGCAGGCCGAGCTCACGCGGCTCGCCCAGGGGCAGCGACTCGGCGCTGGTCAGGTCGCTGTCGAAGTCGCCCAGCGCCACCAGATCCAAGGTGGCGCTCGGGTCCACCGGGCAGCCGCTGAGCGTGTGGAGCTGGATTGGCTGCAGCACGTCGGGCTCCGGCTCCGGGTGGCACCCCGCGCCGAGCAGCGCGCCGAGCAGCGCCGCTCGAACGACTCGCGACGCGCCGGGCCACGCTGGGGTGAGCCGCGCTGCGGGGCGAAGAGGGTGCAAGCGTTGGCCCACGGGGCTCAGGATACTAGAGTCGGCCGCGCGGATGGGCCGCAGGCGCGTCGATGTTCCCTCAGATCTTCGGAAAATACGTGCTCGAGCGGGCGATCGCGTCCGGCGGGATGGCGCACGTGTACCTGGCGACCTTGAGAGGCGCCGTGGGCTTCCGCAAGCGCCTGGTGGTCAAGCAGATCCGCCCGGAGCTCGCGTCGGACCCAGCGTTCGTCGAGCGCTTCGTGGAGGAGGCGAAGACCACCGTCGGCCTGAACCACCCGAACATCGTGCCGGTGTACGAGCTGGGGGTCGAGCTGGGGGTCTACTACATCGCGCTCGAGTTCTGCGAGGGCATCACCCTGGGCGATCTGCTGACGCAGTCGGGGCCGCTCAGCGCGAGCGAGGGCGCTTACCTCGGCGTGGAGATCTGCCGCGCGCTCGACTACGCGCATCGCCGCGCACAGGTCATCCACCGCGACGTGACGCCGCGCAACGTGCTGATCGACGAAGAGGGCGCGGTGCGCGTGATCGATTTCGGCATCGCCGCCCCAGTGGAGAGCGATGGGGAGCTGAAGGAGGTGTTCGGCTCGCCGGGGCACATGCCGCCCGAGCAGCTCGCGGGGCGCGTCACGCCGGCGACGGACGTGTTCGCGGTGGGCGCGCTGCTGCTCGAGGCTTGGAGCGGGCGCGCGCCGTTTCGACGTGGCAACGCGAAGGAGTCTCACGCCGCGGCGAGGGCGGGTGAAGCGCCGCCGCCCTCTGCCGCGCACCCAGAGCTGGCCGAGCTCGACCGCGTGCTCCTCACCGCCGTGGCGCCGGAGATGGCCGAGCGGCTGGAGAACGCGGAGCTGCTCGGCCGCGCGCTCCGCGATTTCTTGCGGCGCGACGACGTGGGGGACATCGCGCGGCGCCTGGGTGAGCGGGTGCGCGCCGCGCGGCGCAAGGCGGCGGGCTCGGTGGCCTCCATCCCCGATTTGGAGCGCAGCCCCGGCGTGAGTGAGCTGCCGTCGGTGCCGGACGGCAGCACGCAGACCTTCGCGGCGCACCAGGCGATCGAGGTGTGGACCCGGCGCGTCGACGGCGGCGAGCTCGCGGTGGATCAGCTGCTCACGCAGACCCCCGAAGCGCGCTGGGAGACTGACGAGGTGGGTCAGACGCCGCCCAGCGCCGCGCGCCGCGACGAAGCGCAGGCCGACGCCGAGCTGGGCCACACCCCCAAGATGGCGCAGGCCGAGGGCGAGCCGGGTCACACGCCCAGGATGGCCGTGCGGCTCGCAGAGGTCAGTCCAGCAGACGAACAAGGTCATTCATCAGGGAAACGTACCTCAGCGCCGCGCTCCTCGTCCGGCGGCGAGCCTTCCAACAGCAAGCCCCCCACTGGTGAGCCTTCCAGCAGCGAGCCTTCCAGTGACGAGCCAGCCGTCACGGCGATACCCGGGGGCTGGCGGGCTCTTGCCGTGGTCTTGCTGGCGTTCGGCGGCTTCAGCGTCTGGTTTTGGGGGTTTGGCAGGTCGCCTCGAGGCGACGTTCAGGCTCCTCCCACCGCGAGCATGCCCGCCGCGCTGGAGACGCCCCCCACGGCCTCCGCTGGGTCAGTCAATGTGCCTGATGAAAAGCGCGAAGCAGGTGCCCAGGCAACCAACGGACCCGAGATGCGCGAAGCAGGTGCCGATGTAGTCAATGAGACTGACGCTGCGCCTCGCCCATCAGCTCCCACCCCTGCACCGGGCGCAGCCCCCTCGACACACCCCAAGCCCCCGAGCAGCGCCGTCACCAGCGCCTCCGCCGACGCGCCCGCCGCTGAGTTAGGCTACCTGACGTTCACCGCCGTCCCCGCCGCGCAGGTGACGGTCGGCGGGCGCGCCCGCGGCACCACCCCCCTCATGGCCCTGGGGCTCAGGCCAGGCAGCTACAGCGTGGTCTTCAGCAGCGCGTCCCTGGGGGAGAGCGTCTCCACCCAGGTGCAGCTGCGCGGCGGCCAAGCGTACACGCTGCACGCCGACTTCACCGGCGCCACCCCGCGCATCATCCAGCGCTGATCTGCCAGCTCTGCGTGGGCGCTTCACGGGTTTGCCTGGACCTCGCTGTCAGCAAGCGCCGCACGCCCTAGGAATTAGCCAGGAATAGCCGCACGACGCTTCCAACCCCCAAACCCGGGAGCACGTCCACCGCGCGCGCGTCGCGCGCTGCTATTTCCAAGGTGTCGAAGGAGCTGATAAGGCCACACGCCGCGCCCGGCGTCACGTCCGCGTAGGTGCGCACGAGCGGCAGGCGGCGGCCCGACACCTCCACCACGAAGCGCTCGGGGTGCTCGAGCACCTTGGGGCACCAGCGTTGGGGCGAGAGCGCCGTGATGGCGTTGCCGAAGCGATCCACCCGAATGATTTCCGCAAGGAATTTGATGCTCCCCGCCGGATCTTCCTCCCGCGTCACCCCCGAGGGCGGCGCTGGCTGGGGCTCGGCCAAGGGAGCGCCCAGCTCGCTGATCGACGCTCCGGAGGCGAGCCAGGCCCCGAGCGGCGCGAACACGTCGCGACCGTGGAAGGTGCGGCTCCGCAGCGAGAGGCCGAGCGCCGGCGCGAACACGTCCACCAAGACGGCCCGCCGCTCCCCAAGCGAGGCGCCCGCCCACACCTCACCGATGAGGCCATTGTCCGGTGCGATGAAGCGGTGCCCGCCGATCTCCGCCGCGACCACCCCGCGCGCCGTCCCCACCCCTGGGTCCACCACCGCCACGTGCACGGTTCCGTGCGGAAACCACTCCACGCTGCGCGCCCAGTAGAACCCCGCCACCCGCACGTCGCCCGGCGGCACCCCGTGGGTCAAGTCCACCACCCGCGCCGTGGGCAGGCGCTGGAGCAGCACCCCGTGCAGCACCCCCACGTACGGATCCTCGAGGCCGAAATCCGTGAGGAGCGTGATGACCGGGCAGCTCACCATACCTTCAGCGTCCCTGCTTCACTCCTCACCCGCCTGAGGCCCCGCGAGCCGCCGCGCGGCCACCTCCACCTTCCCCTCGGGCTCCGCGCGCCACCGCGTGACCCGCCTCGGGAAATGAGCGGTGATCGGCTCCTCAGCGCCCGCCTGGCGGGCCTTCGACCAACCGCGCCAGGCCGAGCGCAGCGCCGCCCACACCTGCTCGATCAGCCACCCGGGCGGCTCCTCAGCGCGCTGCTCGTCAGTATCACGCCGATTCACGCGACGCCAGTCAGCCTCACGTACCACCGCGCCATCCGCCAAGGCAACGGACAGCTCACCTGCCCACTCCGCCTCCGGGAGCATCAGCATCACGTCGTAGTGAAGGCGCTCTGCCTCGTGCGGCCCACGCACCAAGGTGAAGCGCCCACCAAACTCAGGCCGCCCGACGTCGCCCATCGTGCCCCTGCGATAGCAACAGCCCGACGCGCGAACAACGCGATCTGCTAGCGACCCACGATCCCACCGACGACGTGACCCGCGGGCACCCTCACGGGTGCCCACTCCAGCGCCTGATGGCCCCGATTCAGCGACCCCGAGCTACTTGCCGAGCAGCTTGCGGATCGACGCGGTCAGCTCGTCCTGATCCTGCATGATGCCGATCTCGCGCAACAGCATCTCGCCCTGCGCCAGCGCGAGCAGCGCGTAGGCCACGGTCTCGAAGTCCAGATCCGCGCGGACGCTACCGTCCCTGGCGGAGGCCTGGAGCACGTTCGAGACGTAACGAACGCACACGGCCAGCGACTCCGCCTGCAGCTGACCCAGCTCCGGGAAGCGGGCCGCGGCGTCGAGCCGCTGCGAGGTGGAGAGCAGCGAATCGGCGTCGGCGAACATCCGCTCGAACAGCGTCTCCAGCGTCTCCTGGGGCTCGGTGCAGTAGGTGATCTGACGCTGTGCGCGCTCGATCTCCGCCTCAGCCACCGCGCAGATCAGGTTCTCGCGAGTGCCGAAGTGGACGTAGAACGCGCCGCGCGTGTAGCCAGCCTCACTGCAGATGCTGTCCAAGCTCGGGCGGTCGAAGCCGAACTCGCGGAACTGGTTTGCACCCGCCTCGAGGAGCGAGCGCCGAGTCTCAGCCTTCGACTCCAGCGCCCTGGCAGACAACGTCCGACGACGGTGACTGGAGGGGCGGCCGGGCGCCTGATAGCGAGAACGGATGGAGCTGGGGACGTCATCCACACCGTGAACACGGGTGGGGAACTTGGGGATGATGAATTTGTGGGCCACGGTCAGCTTGTACCGTTGGATTCAAGGTAGTGCAAGCCATCCCGCAGGTGTAAGGTGTTATCCGCCCAAACGGGTGATTCACACGGGTTTTTTGGGGGTTGGGGGTCGCCTCCAGCGTCCTCGACGCCCGCTCGTCAGCGCGGAGCTGCGGGGGATCTGGTGTAGTCAGCCTCGCGAGCTGAAGTCGACGGTGATGGTTCGGCGCTCCCCGTCCGAGGTGCTCTCCCCCTCGACGCGGTCATCGTCAGGGCCATCGACCCAAGTGTCGGGGACCTGGGCGTCATCCAACGCGCCCAGCGGCGCCTCGCCCACGTGAGCCTGACTCTGTGCTTGCCACCAGCGCTCCGCCTCCGCGCGTGACCACACGGGCACGCCCGGGAGCTGCTCGAGCAGCGAGACCACCTCGCGCGCCGAGCCAGGCCGATGATTGGGATCCTTCGCCAAGAGCGAGAGCACCAGCTGCTCGAGCGCCTCGGGCAGCGGCTGCCCCAGGCGCTTGGAGGGCGGCTCGGGCGTGTGGTTCAGGTGCCCCATGCACACCTCCACCGCGGTGGGAGCGTGAAAGGGTGGGGTGCCAGTGAGCAGGTAGTACGCAAGGGCGCCGAGCGCGTAGAGATCGGCCTGAGGCGTGACGATGTCGTCACGGATCTGCTCGGGCGCCATGTACTCCGGGGTGCCGACGGGCGCATCGCGCCCGCTCAGCGTGACCTTGCCCGTCAGGTCACGCACCAAGCCGAAGTCGAGCACCGTCACGAAGTCAGGCTCCCCACCTTTGTTCTGGAGCATCACGTTGCCCGGCTTGATGTCGCGGTGCACCAGGCCCGCGGCGTGCGCCTCCCCCAAGGAGCCGGCTATCTGCTTCAGGAGGTGCACCGCGCGCGCCGGCGGGAGCGGGCCGTAGCGGCGCACCAACGCCGACAGGCTGATCCCGCTGATGAGCTCCATCGCGTAGTAGAGCGAACCGTCAGGGGTGCGCCCATAGTCGTACACCGCCACGGTGTTGGGGTGACGGAGCCGCGAGGTGACCAGCGCCTCACGCTCGAAGCGCTCTTGGAGCCGCTCGCTCGGCAGCGAGAGCAGCTTCACCGCGGTGGCGCGCCGCAAGGTCGCGTGACGCGCCTTGTAAACGACGCCCATGCCGCCGCGCCCGATCTCCTCCAAGATCTCGTACTGGCCCAGCTGATCCAGCGCGTGCGTCGCGCGCTGGATCACGCGGCGACCGCGCCACACCGCGAAGGCCAGCGCCACCACCAGCGTCACCCCAAAGCCCCCGAGGGCGAGGTGAAAGCGATAGCTCGGGCTCAGCCGCGCGAAGCTGGGGCGCGGCGCGAAGGCCACCTGCCATTGCCGGTCTCCCACCCGAATCGGCATCCGCGCGGAGATGGGCGCGACGTCGACCCCGATCGAAGCGCCGAGCGCGCTCTCATACAGCACGCGCTCATCCTCGGAGGTCGCTGAACGGTCCGTCAGGCTGACGTCCAAATGCTCGAGATCCACCTCCGCCAAGCCCTCGCGCACCAGCTGCGCCGGCACCCACACGCTCGAGACCACGCCGCGGAACGCCTCGCGTCGCTGTGACTCCGAGCTCTGCGGCTGGCCCACGGCGTACACCGGCTGATACACCGCGATCGCAGTCACCGGTCGCTGCGACTCGATCAGCTCGAAGCGCCCCGTCACCAGCGTCTTGCCCTGATCACGGCTCTGCTCGATCGCCGCGCGCCGTGAGTCCTCGCTCCACAGATCGAAGCCGACGATCTCCTTGTTCGGCGGCTCACAGTAGCGGACTGGCAGGTACGTCGCGCGCACCGCCGCCGGCACGAAGAGCCCCGCGCCACGCGCCTCACGGATCTGGTAGCTGGGGTGCCCTGACGCCTTCGCCGCGGCCTCGAACCGAGCGCGCTCTTCTTCGGTCACCCGCGGCGCCCACTGCACCGCCGCGTTGGCGATCTTGGCGAGCCGCACGAAGCGAACGAACTCCGCCTCGGTGAGGTCGGGCTTCACGCTGAAGGCGGCGGGCACCGTCTGCATCAGCTCGAGGGAGCGATCGAGGCGACGCTGGAGCGAGATGCCGTGGAGCCGCGTGTGATGCCGGAAGGCGTCGAGCTCCCGCTCCTCGTCTTGAATCCCCGCCCAGTAGTAGAGCGCCGAGGTCAGCCCGAGGCCCACCAGCACCACCCAGCTGGCCCCATCGAGCCCGATGCGGCGCGCCATGCGGGCGATCCCCGTTCGATCGAGGCTGACGCGTCGATCAGCTGGCCGCGGCGGGGACATCGGCCGAGGGTTAGCGCGGAGCACGCGCCGCAGCCAGACTAAGCTCGTGACCGCCCCCTACCGCGTGTTCTCCCAAGTGGCGCTGGACCCTGCCGCGCTCGTACGGGGGGCTCGGGGCCTGGGGCGTGGCCTGGTGCCGCCGCTCGATTTGGAAGTGCAGGGGGTGCATCCGGCTTTGGCGCTGCCCGATCCTCACGATTTTTTGGGGGTTGGGGCGCGCCCTACCGCCCTGGGGCACACCGTCGGAGCACCCGTCAGTAGCCCTGACACTACCGAGGGAGACGTCAGCCTACCTCATGACATGGAGGCGCCCTTCATCCTGCTCTGCGCGGCGCGCGGCGATGAGGCCGCTGACTACCGCCTGATCCAGCGGCTCCCCACGGAGGGAGATTGGGACGCCGCGCGGCGCGCCGAGGCCGCGAGCCGAGCGTACGGCATGGCCGACCTCGCCCGTCGCTGCCCCCAGCTGTGGGAGCTCCACCCGCTGCCACCGGCCTCCGCCGAGGTGCCGCTCACCCTGCTCCTGTGCGCCGTCGCCGCCAGCGTGGCGCTGGGCCCGGTGCTGCCCGCCGATGAAGCGGCGCTGTTCGGCGTGCGCGGCGCGCGGCTCCGCGCCGGCGTTTGACGGGCAAGCGCCGATTGATGGGCAGGCACGGGGCGAATAAGGGCAGGCACGGGGTGATGAGGGCAGGCACGGGGGCCTGCCCCTACGGGGTCCGGGCGGCGCGCGGCGCGTTGGCGCGGGTGTGGTACGGCCTCCCGCGATGCTCGGCCGCTCCCTCCCTCGCCCGCTGATGTGGCTGCTCGGCGCGCTGCTCGGCCTGCTCCTCGTGCCGTGGCTGGTCACGGGCACCCTGGCCAACCCTGGCCTCGGCAAGCCACCGCCAGGGCTCGACCTCTCCACGCCCCGACGCAGCGTGGACTATTTCCTCACGGCAACTCGTGACGGCCGCTTCGAGGACGCCGCCTTCGCCCTCGACCTCCAGGGCGTCGCGCCACAACATCAGCGGCGCGTTGGCGCCGCCGCCGCGCGGCAGCTCCGCTACGTGCTCGATCGCAAGCTGTGGCTCGACGTCCAGAGCTTGAGCGACGACAGCGCGGGGAACCCGGATGATGGCCTGCACACGGAGACCCTCGGCAGCGTGCCGCTCGGGAGCACGCAGGTGCCGATCCGGCTCCAGCGCGTGTCCACCGGGGCGGCGGCTAGCTGGCGCCTGTCGCGCGGCACCGTCTCCGCCGCCGAGGCGCTCTACGACGAGCACGGACCGGGGTGGCTGGGGCAGCACCTGCCCGAGTGGACGCAACGAACATCGCTGTTTCAAGTCGCGCTGTGGCAGTGGGCAGGGCTGCTGCTCAGCTTGGTGCTCAGCCTGCTCCTGGCGTTCGCGATCACGAGCCTCACGCTGAAGGTCCTCCGCCCCCTCGCGGAGCGCACCGTCAACAAGCTGGACGACGCGCTGGTGGTGCGCGCGCGCGGCCCGCTCCGGTGGCTGCTCACCACGCTCCTGCTGACGCTCGCGGTGGAGTTCTTGAAGCTGCCGGCGCCCGCCGCCGCCGTGCTCGACAGCTCGCTCTCCGCCCTGGGGATCCTCGGCCTCGCCTGGCTAGCGACGCGCGCGGTGTACGCGATCGCCGACGTGGTGGAGCAAGCCCTCACGGTGGCGGATCCCAGCAATGAGGCGCTGATCCGCCACGGGCAGCGCACCCGCATCCGGGTGGCGCGCCAAGCGGTGAACGGCGTGATCTTCCTCGTCGCCGGGGCGCTCTTGCTCACCCAGTTCGACATGCTGCGCAAGCTCGGGGTATCGCTCTTGGCATCAGCAGGTGTGCTGACGGTCGTCGTGGGCCTCGCAGCGCAAAAATCCGTAGGGAATCTCATCGCCGGCATCCAGATCACCACGGCGCAGCCGATCCGCATCGGGGACCGCGTGAAGATCGCGGAGGACATCGGGTGGATCGAGGAGATCACGCTGACCTACGTCACCATGAAGACGTGGGACGGGCGCCGCCGCGTGTTCCCCATCACCTACTTCCTCGAGAACCATTTCGAGAACTGGACCAAGACCTCCACCCAGAAGACCGCTCAGGTGCTGATCCACGCGGATCACCGGCTGCCGGTGACGCTGCTGCGTGAGGAGTTCATGCGGCTCTTGCAGTCGATCCCGGAGTGGGATGGCGACGTGGCGCGGCTGGTGGTGTTCGACGTCACGGCGCAGAGCTTGGTGCTGCGCGCCACCGCCTCGGCGGTGGACGCCGCCGCCGCCTTCGAGGTGTCCGCGGCGCTGCGCGAGGGCCTGATGGACTACCTGCGCGAGCTCGAAGGCGGCCGCTACCTACCGCGCACCCGGATCGATCTGCCCACCATGTAGGGGCGGCTCCCCGTGGCCGCCCTCGCCTACACAGCAACCCATGTAGGGGCGGCTCCCCGTGGCCGCCCTCGCCTACAGCCCGCTCAGGAGTGACACGAGATCGCTCACGCGCGCGCCCTCGAACGGCACCTCGCCGAGCGCCGCGAGCGCCTCGGCCTCCGTGAGCGACGGAGAGGCCTCGAAGACGCGCGCGACGCGCGCGAGCGCCGACGCGCTGGTGAGCACATCACCGCGCACCAGGAGCGCGCCGGAAGGCGCGCGCGCCGCCTCCAACACGCCGATCGGCACCTCCCGGGTACGCCAATCGAGGGCGGCTTCGTCCGTGTCTACGATGGAAGCCATGACAGAGCCGCTGACGGACTGCGCGGAAGGCTCCAAAGCAGCGCCGCTGACTGGCTGGCCCCCACCGACTCCGCAGCGCGGTGCCGTCCAACCCCCAAAAAATAAAAGGCTCGAGTCAGCATCACTGACGAGCAGCTCCCTGGACTGTGAGTCAGCATCACTGACAGACTGCGCGTCCTTCGTATCACCGCTCATGGACGCGAGCTCGAGCGGCTCCGCGCCGCCCCAAGCGGCCAGCGCGCGCTCGTGGACGCGCTCTGCGATCTCCAAGGGACTGCGGTGTTTCCACGCGGAACCCAAGGCCTCGAGCAGCGGGCGGAGCGCCGCGGGGGGCTGGCGCCCCGCGGCGGGCGCCGGATGCAAAACGCCGACCAGCGCCTCCAGCAGCAGTACGCCGCCTGCCAGCGATTCCAACCCCAAAACCCCCGCGGGGCGCCTTTGAAGGTGCAGGCATTCGCGACCGAAGTAGCTGGCCGTGAGGCCCACCCCAAAGTAGCCGCGGAGCAGGCCGCGCACGTTGCGATTGATGAAATTGCTCGGCGTTCCATCGGCGAACAGCGCCGCCGCGTGGGGTAAAGCGAGCACGTGGTGGAGCGCTGGGCCGAGCACCCGCGCCTCGGTCCCCGTCGTGAAGCGGTGGACCACGCTCCCCGACGCGTGAGGCAGCCGCGCGCCGCGCTGAAGCGCGCCGAGCACCCACGCGTCCGCCTCGACCACGCTGGTCGCGAACACGGGGCGCTCCGCGCGCCGCGCCTGATCAGCGACTCGCGCCGCGAGCCCGAGCGCCTCCGTCAACTCACGCGCCGCCGGCGCGACCGCCAGCACGCTCACTCGGCGGCGGTGGCCTGCTCTGCCTCTTGCTCGGCCTCCGCGCGGCTCAACGACTCGAACGGATCTTCCCAACCCTCGTACTGGAGGATGCCCAGCGCCTCGAAGCGCTCACGTTGGCGATCCGACAGCAGGCCGATGCGCTTCACCGCGGGGACGATCTTCGTGAAGAGCAGCTGACGGAACTGCCGCTGGCCCTCGTTGTTCATCGCCACCTGGCAGCACTCGTCCACCGGCAGGCCCATCTTCTCCCACACCTGCTGGAACAAGAAGCGGTCACGCATCAGCACGGCGGCCTCATAGATGAAGTCCTCGCGCTCGAGCCGCTCGCTCTCCTTCATGTCGCCATACACGTCGCGCAGCGAGAGCACGCCGTACGCGACGTGCCGCGCCTCATCCTGGATCACGTAGGTGGTGAGGTTGCGCAGCAGCGGCTCCTCCACCGTCTTCGCGGTGACCCCGAACGCCGCCAAGGCGAGCCCCTCCACCATGATCTGCATGCCGAGCAGCTTCATGTCCCAGCGGCTATCCAGCAAAATCAGATCGAGGAGCTTCTTCAGGTAGGGGCTCACCGGGTAGGAGAAACCCACCTTGGTGTGGAGGTAACGGTCGAACACCTCCACGTGCCGCGCCTCGTCCACCACCTGCGTGGACGCATAGAGCTTGGAGTCGTAGTCGGGCACCGAGTTGACGAGCTGTGAGGCCGCGAGCAGCGCGCCTTGCTCCCCATGGAGGAACTGCGACTGCATCCAAGAGGCCATCTCCGCCCGCATCTGCCGGTGCTCACGCTCCGTCAGCTTGGTGTACAGCTCCGAGCCGTAGAGCGGGTGCATGAAGTCGGGCACCGACTGGCGCTCGACGTCCACGTCTTGGCTCCAGTCGAGCCGCACCTCACCATCCCACTGAAGGCGCTTGGCCTTGCGGTACAGATCCCGAAGGTCCTTCCGCGTCTCCTGGTACGACCAATTGAAGGTCACATCCAGCTCGGCCATGATGTGCTCGATGTCGATCGTCGGCGCCGCTTGAGTCATCGGTCACTCCTTGATGCGTGGGTGCGTTGAACGTGTTGGGGGTCCTGGCGGAGGCGAACGTGCCGCGCTGGGGCAAGGCTCAGCGAAGGGGCTTGCAGTGCTGCCACTTGCAGGGTGTGAGGAGAACATGAACTGAGCTTCACTTTCTGTCCAAACAAAAAGCGAAGCAGGCTTCACTTTTTTGAAAAATGGGCTAAATCAGTGACTTACGCGCGCTTCGTGCCGCGCTCGAGCGCCCCTCATGCAGCACCCCACCTCACCACAGCGCTCAGTGACACAGCAGCGAGCGCCCACTCCGCGCGTGAGCCGCGCCGCTTCACCGGACGAGCCAGCGCCGCCCAGCGCTCGGTTGCTCCAGCTGCGGGAGGCAGCGCCTCGGCCGCGGGAGCCGCGCGTCTTCAACCAACGGCGCGCGCAGGAGACGTACGCCGCGCTGCTCCGCGCCGCGACGCAGGTGTTCCAAGACGTGGGGTTCGAGGCCGCGCAGAGCACTGACATCGCGCTCGCCGCCAAGGTGAGCGTGGGCACCTTCTATCGCTACTTCTCGGACAAGCGCCAAGCCTTCATCGAGGTGATCCAGCAGCACCTGGACGAGATGGATGAGCGCGTCATCGCGCGGCTCACCGCGGAGCTGTTCGGCGCCGGCCGTGGTCCGGAGAACCGCGCCGCCGCCGTGGAGGTCACCCTCAAGGTGCTGTTCGAGCAAGCCGCGCGGCACCCCGCGCTGCAGCGCGTGTTCTTCGCGATGTCGCTGCGCGACCCCGAGGTCGCACAAATCCGCGCGGCATTTGAGCAGCGCACGCGGAGCGCGCTCACCCTCATCATCCGCGAAATCGTCCCCGAGGATCGCGTCCCCGACGCGGCCGCCGCGGCCGCGGTGATCCAAGCCGCCGCCGAGGGCGTGGCCTTCTCCCTCGCGTGCGAAGCGAGCGAGGCCCAGAGCGCCGCCCTGCGCGAAGCGCTCGGCACCATGATCACCCGCTACCTGTTCGCCGAAGCAAAGTAGCTCCCCTTCGCGGTGCTCCAGTCGCCGACATGAGCACGGCGAACGGCAGCCCGTGGGTCGTGCTAGGTTCTGGGGATGTTGGACGCCAGCTCATGGGTGTCATCCAGTAGGTGTGTGGGGGCGCAGCGTGCTGCGCCTCTACGGACAGGGACGCAGGATCTTCGGGTCGTCCACCTGCTCGCACACCTTGGTTTGCGCGGGGCCGGGGATCGGCTGGGGACGGGGCGCGGCCTCCTGCTCGAGGCAGGTGGGGTGCAGAGGCCGCACCGCGGGAAGATCGGGAGCCTGACTGCTGGGGCCGCTCTGGGCCTCCTCGCGCTGGCCTTGGGTTGCTCGGCGACGCCCCCGCCCAGCTGGCAACAGGGCGGCGCGCCGCTCGCGCTCACGGACGCCCGTTGGGATCGCGGGGACGACGATCTCATCGAGCTGCGCGCGGATGGTCAGGTGCTGGAAGATGGCGACGTGATCTTCGTGCTCGACGTGGCGGGGCGCGTGGTGGACGACGACCACGACCCCGTGGCCATCTTGCTGCCCGATGGTTTCGTCGCCGGCACTGACGATCGCCTGCTCGGCCGGGTTGGGGTGTCGAACGCCTCACCACCGGGCGGCGCCACGGCGTGGCTGGCGCTGATGCCGGATGGCTCGGTGGTGCACTACGACGGCGACGGTGATCCCCATAGCGGAGGGCGCTGGCAGGGCTGCGACGGCCCGGCCCGGCGCACCTGCACCCTGGTGACTCACTTGGTGCGCGTGCGGCAGCTCCAGCGCCAACCGAGGACGCGCGTCGGCATTGGCATCGGCATCGGGTTCTGACGGCGCCCTTTCATTGGGGTTTTGGGGTTTGACGGCGCACCTCGGCGCGCGCCCGCGCCCGCGCGCCTGACGTCACCCGATCGCGGCTTTTTTGCCTGTTCGAGCCGCTCAGGCGTACCGAGAGGCTCGCATGCGCTTCCGCCCTCACGTCGCCTCAGAGTTCCCCAACGACAACCCGGAGCTGCACCTCGGCGCGCGCTGGGTGTGCCTGGTGCCCACGGCGAGGCCGCGCGCGGTACGCAGGCCGCTGCCGCAGAGCGCCGTCGAAGCGCCAACGAGCGAGGTGCGCCAGGAAGAGTCCAGCGTACCCCCACCGGTAGCGGCGCTGTGCGAGCGCTTCACGCCCCACGAAGTGCCCCACGATCCGCTGCTCGATGAGGCCCTCGACGAGGCGCTGATCGAGGTGCTCCAAGGCATGGAGGCGGCCGCGCCGACGGCGACGCGCGCGCTCGATAGTCAGACTCAATCACTGATCGAGGACCTCGCCGACACCGTCGCCAGCGCCCTCACCTGGGACCTCGATGAGCCCGCGGCGCGCGCGCTGCCCGCCGTCGCGACCTGCGCCCCGGAGCTCCCGAGCGACCCGCCCAGTGACGTCACGGAGCGCGCCACCGCTCACGCCGCGAAGCTCGAGCCCTGCGACGCCGAGCTGGACCGCGCCCCACCGAAGCGGCGCCGTGCGCCGAGCCGCGGTCGCTCCCCACGCTTCCTCACCACCCTGATCCGCGACGTCACCGACCCCGGCGCCATCGCCGTGTGACCTTCGCGCGCCGTGAGTCGGCGCGCTATAAGGCGCCCCCATGCTCGACGCGCGCCTCGTCTCCGATCGGCTCCCTGACTTTCGCACCGCGCTCACGCGCCGCTCGGCGGCGGCGGGCGCTTCGCTTGATCGAGTGGCGGTGCTGAGTGAGCAGCGCCGCGCGTTGATTCAGCGCACGGAGGCGCGGCAAGCGGAGCGCAACGCCGCCAACCAGGCGATGGCGAAGCTCGCCAAGGGGGATCCTGCGGAGTTCGCCGCCAAGCGTGAGGAGCTGAAGCGCCTGTCCGAGGAGGTGAAGGCGCTCGAGGTGGAGCTCGCCGCGCTGCTCGCCGAGATGGATCAGCTCCTACTCACGGTGCCCAACGTCCCCGACGCCAGCGTGCCAGACGGCGCCAGCGAGGCGGACAACGTGGTGGTGCGCACCGTCGGTGAGCGCCCCGCGTTCGACTTCGAGCCGAAGGAGCACTGGGCGCTGGGGCAAGAGCTCGGGATCTTGGACTTCGAGCGCGCCGCCAAGCTGAGCGGGGCGCGCTTCAGCGTGCTCAGCGGCGCCGGGGCGCGGCTCGAGCGGGCGCTCGCGAGCTACATGCTCGACCTGCAGACCCTGCAGCACGGCTACACCGAGGTCTCGGGGCCGCTCCTGGTGAAGGCGGAGGCGCTGCTCGGCACCGGTCAGCTCCCCAAGTTCGAGGAGGACTTGTTTCGTACCCAGCGTCGCGTGGCGGAAGAAGACAATCAAGCTGACCAGGGCGCGCTGTACCTGCTCCCCACCGCGGAGGTGTCGCTCACCAACCTCCACGCGGGTGAGGTGCTGGAGGCGAGCGAGCTGCCCCTCGCCTACACCGCGTACACGCCGTGTTTCCGCAGTGAAGCAGGCTCGTACGGCAAGGACATCCGCGGCCTGATTCGCCAGCACCAGTTCGGCAAGGTGGAGCTGGTGCGCGTGGTCAGCCCCGAAGGCTCGCTCGAGCAGCTCGAGCTACTCACGAGCCACGCGGAGGCCGTGCTGAAGGGCTTGGGCCTGCACTACCGCGTGAGCGCGCTGTGCGCTGGGGACCTCGGCTTCGCCGCGGTGAAGACCTACGACATCGAGGTGTGGCTACCTGGTCAGGGTGCCTACCGTGAGATCTCCAGCTGCTCGCTCTGCGGCGACTTCCAAGCGCGGCGCGCGAAGATCCGGTTCCGCTCGGCGCCGAAGGCCAAGCCCGAGCTGGTGCACACCCTGAACGGCTCGGGGCTCGCCGTGGGCCGCACCTTGGTGGCGGTCTTGGAGCAGTACCAACAGGCGGATGGCAGCGTGCGCGTGCCGGAGGTGCTCCAAGAGCGCCTGGGCACCGACGTGCTGCGCCCCGGTTGAGCCGTTTGGGATCCGCCGCGGCGCGGGCAGGCGCCTTATTTTTTGGGGGTTTGCCTGAACGCCGCCGCGCGCAGCGGGCCAGGCTGTTCGCTGCGCGGCTGCATTTTATGGCGAGCATTGGCCGGAGCCCGGCGATAGGCTAGGCGCCATGCAACGTCCCGTTTGGATTGGGCTCGCCGCCTTCTCGCTCTGCTTCGCACAGGCGTCGCTCGCCGAAGCGCAGATCAAGCGGCCCGGCGCCCACATCGACTACGACTTCGAGGCAGAGCCGCACCTGCTGCTCGGTCCCATCACCCCCATCGACGATGACGACGACCTCGGCATCGGCTTCCGCGGCACCTTGGAGCTGGTCGACAACGGCTTCGTCAAGAGCATCAACAACACGGTCGGCATCGGCTTCGGCTTCGACCACAACGACCACGTCACGCGCCTCCCCGTGGTGATGCAATGGAACTTCTGGCTGCACCGGAGCTTCTCCGTGTTCGGCGAGCCCGGCGTCGCCCTGCGGCTGCGCAGCGGTCGTCGCTTCGACCCGTTCGTGCTCTACGCTGGCGGGCGCTGGCACTTCACCGACTGGGGCGCGCTCACGTTTCGCATCGGTCACCCCGTGGCGAGCATCGGGGTGTCCTTCTTCCTGTGAGGGTCAGCTGAGCTGACCGCGTCCAGACAACGTCAGCCAGGCTGGTCACTCCATGGTGGGGGCGACCGGCCGGTCGCCCTTACCAGTCAGTTGACCTGTCAGTCGGCGAGGTCGCTGTCGGTAGCGTCCGCATCAGCATCGACGAGGTCCGCATCGCTCGTGTCGCCGTCCGCCGCATCGAGCTCTGCATCCCCTGCATCGCCCGCGTCGCTGTCCATCAACGCGGCGTCACCATCCGTGTGCCCTGGTGCGTCACCGCCCGCGTCGCGCACGCCGCTACCGCCGCTACCTCCAGAGGCGCCGCTACCTCCGGCGCCACCGTTCGCGTCCGCGTTCGAGAACTCGGCCGGGGGCTCGGGCTGGGGATTCAAGGCGCAGGCCGCGGCGAGCAGCGATGCCAGCGCGGCCACGACGACCGCGCGGAACCACCTGCTCGCCTCGAGGCTCACGGCGTGCCCCCGGCGCCCGCCGCGCCTGCCGCGCCGCCAACCCCCGAAGCACCGCTGACCCCGCCAGCGCCCGCCGCGCCGGCAGCACCCGACGTGCCACCCACACCACCGGCGCCCGCCGCACCTGCCGCGCCGCCAACCCCCGCGGAGCCCGCGGCGCCCGCCGCACCACCCGTGCCCGCAGCGCCACCCACACCACCAGCGCCCGCGGCTCCACCCGTACCCGCAGCGCCACCCGTGCCTGCGGCTCCACCCGTGCCCGCCGTGCTTCCACCGGTGCCCGCGGTGCCGCCGACACCAGCCGCAGCGCCACTGCCGCCACTGCCGCCTGTACCAGCACTGCCGGCCGTGCCAGCACTGCCGCCCGTGCCGCCCGCAGCGGCGCTCCCGCCACTACCACCCGCGCCGCCCGTACCGCCGCTACCGCCGAGGCCCCCAGACCCACCGGTCGCGCCCGCGCCCGCGACCGCACCGGAGCCTCCATCGCCCGTCGGCGGCTCAGGCTGCGGGTTCAGCGAGCACGCGCTGAACAGCCCCAACCACACGAGCCAAGTGAGCCGCTTCATGAGTGAGGCAGAGTGTACCACGTCGCACGCCTTCAGCGAGCATGTGCCACTACTCGCATTTGGCACATTGACTTGAGCCACTGAGCCACCAACGGCTCAGATGACACAGTTGGCACAAACCGAGATCTCAACCGCCCACAGCGTCCATCGGGCAGCTCTCCCCGGCCTCAGGCCCCGCGTCCACTGGGGCGCCCGCCGCACCGGCAGCGCCCCCAGTGCCTGCCACGCCCGCGGCGCCGCCAGTCCCCGCGGCACCACCAGCACCACCAGTGCCCCCGACGCCCCCAGCGCCGGCCGCAGCGGTGTTACCAGCTGCTCCCGCCGTCCCTGAATCGAGGCCAGTGTGAGGCGAGCCCGCTCCAGCGCCGCCCGATCCATCCTCGATGCCAGCCACGCCACCGTGCCCTGGCATCCTGCCACCACCTGCATCCTCGTGGAACGAGGTGCCGCCAGCACCATGCGTCTCCTCGGCCGGCGGCTCTGGCTGTGGGTTGAGCCCGCACGCCACCGCCCAGCCCAACGCCAAGGCGAGGCTAACCCCACGCGTGAAATGCCCGAGCACCGCCATCCACCAACGAGCCTAGCAAACTTCCTGCCAGCGCGGTGCACCGAGCACGGCGCGCACCAACGCGACGCAAGGTGACCGCTTGGTCGTGCTACTGGAGCGGTGCCGTCCAACCCCCTGAAGAACATGGGCGGAGCGAGTCAGCGCCGCACTGCTCCGAGGACGACTCGAAGCGACTCAGCGCACCCCCTGAAGAACATGGGCGGAGCGAGTCAGCGCCGCACGGCCTCACCGATCGCGAGGAGCTTGCCCGCGAGGTCCACGGCATCTTGCCAACTCAGGGTGGCGGGCTGCGTGGCTGGCGCGCCGGGTGGCCCTGCCCACACCCGCAGCACCACGCCGTCAGCGCCTGCACCGATCGCAGCGCACGCCACCGCGGCGCAGTAGCGCGCCCGCTGCGCGATGGTCGGCACGTCCACCACGATGGGCAGGTGCGTGCGCAGCTTGGCGCGCGCGATGGCCGCCACCTCCAGCGTGCGCGCGCCGTTTGGGTACTCACCCCCCGCCTCCACCAGCACCACGCTCTGGTTGTGCGCCAGCTGCCGCTCCGCAGCGCCAATCCACTTGTTCGCGCCCCAGCTCGGCTCACGCACCACGAACTGCATGGGCCACTTGGGTGACTCCGGCGAGGGATGCAGGCTGACCCAAGACAGCGCGCCGAGCGCCTCCGGCACCCGGCGCTCACGGCTCACCGCAGCATCGAACGGGCGCCCCGCGGCGATGGCGTACGGCAAGCTGGCGGGGCCCTCTTCACCGTTCGCCTGCGGGATGCCGATGGGCTCCAGCGCGATCCAGGGGCGCTCACCGCCGATGCTCCCAAAGTCCCCGCTCACCACCGTGGAGCGCTGGCGGAAGCGGCGTGAAGCGAGGCGATAGGGCTCACTCACCCGCACCACCTCGGCCACGGCCTCGAGCTCACGCACGATGGCTACGTCTTCATCGGTGACGCGACCCACCACACCGAGCAGCGTCTGGTTCTGGCCGCTCGAGCGGTGCACATCGAACTTCGCCTCCGCCAAGTGGGCGATCACCGCCTCGATGGCGGATTCGGGCGCTTCGGCTTCCATCACGACGATCATGGGGCCTGGCAGAATACAGGAACTCTGGAGCGCTCGACTCAAAACCAACGTGGCGGAGCGAATGGCTGGCGGCCTCCAGGTCAGGCGGCCTCCAGCTGGCGGGCTCTCCACAAACCGGTTACCCAGCCCGTGTTCCGCGCTAACCTACGCGCACCCCGAAGGACCCCCGCGTGCTCGACCAGACTCCCGACCCGTTGATCGACACCCTCGTGGCCGATCGCTACCGCGTGGTGAGGCGCCTCGGCGAAGGTGGCATGGGCGAGGTCTACCTCGCGATGCACGAGGCCATCGAGAAGAAGGTGGCGCTCAAGGTGCTCCGCCCGGAGTTCTCTCAGAAGGCGGACATCGTCAGCCGCTTCCAGCAAGAGGCGATCAGCGCCTCGCGCATCAAGCACCCGAACGTGCTCGAGATCTTCGATTTCGGGCAGCTCGAGAACGGCGCCTTCTACCTGGCGATGGAGTTCCTGGAGGGGCACGACCTCGCGGATGAGCTCCAGCGCCTGCACGTGATGCCCCCGGCGGACGGCGTGCGTATCGCCTTGCAAATCTGCCGGGCGCTCGCGGCGGCGCACAAACAGGGGGTGGTGCACCGCGACATGAAGCCGGAGAACGTGTTCCTCCAGCGCGTCGCGGATGGCGAAGAAATCGTCAAAATCGTGGATTTTGGCATCGCGCAGCTGCGCACCACGGAGGAGGCCGAGAAGCAGCAGCCCACGCGCAGGCGCCTCACCAAGACCGGCATGATCTTCGGTACGCCGGAGTACATGTCGCCCGAGCAGGCGGCAGGTAAGAAGGCTGACCAGCGCGTCGATATCTACGCCACCGGGATCATCATGTACGAGATGTTCACCGGGGCGGTGCCGTTCACCGGTGAGACCTTCATGGCGGTGCTGGCGGCGCACTTGAACGACACACCGCCCCCCATGCGCACGCTGGTGCCCGACTTACCCCTCTCGCCGGAGCTGGAGGCGGTGGTGATGCGCGCGCTGGAGAAGAAGCCGGACGCGCGCTTCCAGACCATGAACGAGCTGATGCAGGCGATTTTGGGGACGCCCGAGGCCGCCGGGATGGGTCCCGCGACACGTCAGCTCAGCGAACCACCGCTCAGCGTGCTCGCCGGCGGCTATCAACCGAATCAGCCGCCAGGCGCCGTCACGGGGCACCAGTTCGGCGCGCCAGGTGGCGCGGCGGGGCCGCAAACGGCCGCGCAGTTCGGCCCAGGCGCGGCGGACGCGAGCGGCTCTTACTCGGCGCCCACCGCCATCTCACCAGGTCAGTCTTACGGACCACCGAGCGTGGTGCCGCCCTACCCGGGGCACAGCACCCAAGGCCAGTTCGAGGCACACACCCGGGCAGAGACGCGCCTCGACGCCAGCACCACGCAGCCCCCTGAGCGCCAACGCTCCAAGCTGGGCTGGGTGGTCGGCGGTGGCTTGCTCCTCACGGCGGCCGCGGTGGGCGCGGTGGTGGTGCTCCCGAAGCTCAGCGCCGCTGACCATGCCGCCCCCGCGGAGCAACCGAGCGCAGCGCCCGAGCCGGCTCTCTCCGCGGCACCGGTCGCGACGCCCAGCGCACCCGTCTCGGATCCACCGCCCGAGCCCCCCAAGCCGACCAAGCTCACCTTGAAGATCACCACGGAGCCGTCGGGCGCGGTGATCCACAAAGAGGGCTTCCAGGTGTGCGACACCACACCCTGTGATCTGGTGCTGGACCCTGACGAGGCCATCGAGCTCACCGCCACCAAGGGCGCGATGAAGGGCAGCGAGAAGGTGCTGGCGCAGCGCGATGGGCAGGCGGTGCTGATCAAGCTGAAGGGCGCCGCCGTGGCCGCGCCCCGCCCCCAGCCGACCCCCGGCCCCGCGCAGACCAAGATGTGCGAGGTGGAGGTGGACGGCCTGAAGATCCTGCGCCCCTGTCCATAGGGCCCTACGGGCGGCGACGGCGCGCGACGTAGGTGGGCACCAGGCTCGTCACGAAATCCGCCAGGATGCCGTCCGTCACCCGCAGGCGTCGGCTCAGCTCACGCGCGATGTTGAGCACCACCAGCGCGTACGCCTTCAGGTCGAAGCGGTAGAGCGCGTCCAAATCCGCCGCGCGGATCTTGAGCAGGCGCGAGGGCGCCAGCGCGCGCACCGTAGCGGAGCGCGGCTGCACGTCGATCACGCTCATCTCCCCGAACCAATCGCCGACCCCGAGCAGCGCGACCCGCGCGTCCACCCCCGTCTTGCTCTGCTTGACGACCTCCACCTCACCCTCGAGCAGCACGTAGAACTCGCTGGCCGTCTCCCCCTCACTGAAGATGACCTCCCCGCTGCCGGGCGTCACCACCGTCAGGTTGGCTGACAGGTGCTGGAGCGCCTCACTCGACAGGGCACCGAACAAACCAATGCGCTGGAGCTCGTCGGCGCTGACTGATGAAACCGAGGGCTGCATCGGTTGCAAGGCTAGCAGGCCGCGCCGCGCGAGGCTCGCGACCCCTCAGCGCATGGGATCGCGCACGGCACTTCATGAAGCGCGGCGTGCAGCGCCTCACGGTGACTACCCGTCCAACCGGCTCTTCAACGCTTCGAGGCTCTACAAAAGCGCTCTTTCAAGGCCGCGCGGAGACGCCCATGAGGTCGACGACCGTGACCCAAGCGGCGCGCGGCACTTCATGAAGCGCGGCGTGTAGCGCTTCGCGGTGACTACCCGTCCAACCCCCCGATCGAACCTCTCATGAAGCTCCGTGCGGCTCAGCCAGCAGGACCTAGCGAAGCAAGCGCTTGGATATCGCTGATGCAGCTCAGCGAGCAGGGCCTGGGGGTTGGGGGGGCTCAGCGCGGCGACCCACGGCGCGTCACGGCTCAGCGAGCCCACGCCGGCACCGCGCTTCGAGCGCACACGACGCCGAGCCGCATCGTCGAGAGCAGCTCTCGAAGCCAGCGGCGGAGAAGCTCAGCGCTCCTCTGAGTCCGCCGAGGTGTGATAGAGCGGCGCCCGCTCCTCACAGAAGCGCTGAATCGCCTCGAGATCCGCCTCGCGGAGCTGCTCGAAGGCGACGCCCATCCCGGGAGGCTGCGCCTGACTCGCGCGCCGCGCCCAGCGCACCACGCCCTGCGCCTCCACCACGTGCCCGCCGGGGAGCACGAAGTAGAGCCCCACCAGAGTCCCCACGGGCTGCGGTTGGTAAGTCGCGATGAACACGCCACCGGTCGAGAGATCTTGGCTGAGCCCCGTGTAGAAGTGTGAGTGGCTCGTGAGGCCGATGTCCGCCTCCACGAACACGCGCTCCCCATGGGAGCGCAGCTCGCGCCCTCGAAAACTCGGCGTCTCGATGCGCGGACGCCCTGGCGGTGGCGCCTCTGGAATGGAAGGCGGGCGCCCATCGCGCCGCCCCAGATCAGAGAACACCACGTTCTTTCGCGCGCGCTGATGCGCTTGGGCCACGGGGTAGAGCAGCGCCAAGGTGCGCGCGAACGTCTCGCTGGAGGCGACCACGGCAGGATCGCTCGGCGCGTGCTCCTGAGTGAGCTCCAGCGCCTGGGCGAGCTGCTCGATCGCCTCACGGATGCGATCCAGTGCGCCCGGCTCACCCACCTCGATGCGATAGAGCTCGCTGGAGGCGTTCGCGGCGTGCTCCACCGCCTTGAGCACCGAGGCTGTCTGGCCAGCGCGCAGCTGGAGCCGCTCGAGCGCGCCGCTCAGCAGCCGCCGCGCCTCACGCGCGGGCCCTGAAGCGGGTTGGCTCTCCGGGGCGTCTTCCGTCACGCAGGCTCTCAGGTGAGGGTTTTGTTGAACACCACGCGGGGGCGCGCTGGACCAGCGTAATCGTCGACGTGGGACACCGTCCACCCCGCGGCTTTATGGAAGGCGATGGAGCCCTCGTTGCCTGGGTTGGTGATCCCCTTGAGCCGGGTGCAGCCCGCTCGAGCGCAGTCCTCCTCGAAGGTTTGGTAGAGCACCTTACCAACCCCGCGGCGGCGATAGTCAGGGTGGATGCCTACCAAGTGCACGTAGCCGGTCTTCGGTGGACCGGGCGCGATGAAGCCGAACAGGAACCCCACCAGGATACCGTCGTGCTCCACCACCCGCGCCAACTGCCCCAGCTCGTAGAAATAAATGGGGTGTGCGAGCGCGCTGGTCGGGCCGCCCCACCAGCGATCGATCACCTGGACGATGTGGTCGTAGTCCTGCTTACCGAGGGGTCGGGTGATCATAGCGGCAGCTCCGAGGGGACGCGCGCCACCACCTTACCCGGGCGGCCAGCGACTTCAACCGAAAGCGGGCGGCGCGGGTCGTCAGTCGCTCGGTGCGCAGCTCGGTTCTGAGCCACCGGTCAAACCAGTGCGCCGCCACACCGTTCGAAGCGGACCGCGCTCGCGTCGCGGCCCGCCGGCGCCGCCATGACCCTCGAGCGGCTGCGCCACGAAGCGCAGGGCGAACGGCGGCCCGCGCCTGGCTTCAAGGGGACCCGTCGTGTATGTGCCTGCCATGGCAGCCCCGGTGTTGATCGCACCTTCGATCCTCAGCGCAGACTTTGCACGCCTTGGTGACGAGGTGCGTGATGCAGTACGCGCCGGGGCGGACTGGGTGCACGTGGACGTGATGGACGGGCGCTTCGTGCCGAACCTCACGCTGGGCCCGCCCATCGTGCAGAGCCTCCGCGCGGTGACGGACCGACCGCTCGACGTCCACCTGATGATCGTGGAGCCCGAGCGCCTCATCGAGGCCTTCGCCAAGGCAGGCGCGGACACCATCAGCGTGCACGTGGAGGCGTCCACCCACCTCCAGCGCACCCTCGCCGAGATCCGCCGGCTCGGGAAGCGCGCGGGGGTGGTGTTGAACCCGCACACTCATGACAGCGTGCTTGACTACGTGCTGGAAGACGTCGACCTCATCCTGGTGATGAGCGTCAATCCGGGCTTCGGTGGGCAGGCCTTCTTACCGCAGGTGCTCCCCAAGATTGAACGGCTGCGCGAGCGCGTCACGCGGCTCGGGCTGAAGGTAGACATCGAGGTGGACGGCGGCATCACCCACGTCACGGCGCCCCAGGTGGTCTCCGCCGGCGCGAACGTGCTGGTGGCTGGCTCCGCGGTGTTTGGTGAGGCGGACCGCACCGCCGCCATCGCGCGCATCCGCGAGGCGACGGCGCGAGCGGCTCACGGGGAGGTGATGGCGTGAGGCGGCCATATCTGAACACGCCAGCTACCCTGACTAGCCTCCTGCTGGGGTTCGCTACGAGCTGCGCCCCGAAGCCCCCGGAGCCGACCGCACCGCCGACCGCCCCCAGCGCGTCCACACCCGAAGCACAAACTCCCCCGGAGAGCGGCCCCTTCGCCAAGGAGCTCGCGGAGGTGGCGAAGGTGCGTGGCCTCGGCGCCAAGCACGCGGTGGCGGGTCGCCGCGTTTCCCGTGAGGAAATGATGCGTGAGGTGGACGCCGAGCTCGAGCGGGAGGTGCCCCCCTCCGTGGTCACCGGGCTCACGGCGGCGCTGGTCGCGCTGCGCCTGGCGCCGAGCGACTTCGACTACATGAGCGCGGTGCGCAGCCTGATGGGGGAGAAGCTGGCGGGCTTCTACCAGCCGCGCACCAAGACCCTGTTCATCGCGCAAGATCTCCCGGAGAACGAGCAGATCGCGACGCTCCACCACGAGCTGGTGCACGCCCTCCAGGATCAGCACTTCGACCTGGGCCCGCGCGTCGCCTACCGCGAAGGCGCCGGTGACGAGCAAGCGGCGCTGCATGCTTTGGCCGAGGGCGAGGCGATGCACGTGATGGTCGACCTGATGCTCGCGCCCTACGGCAAGAGCGCCCTCGACCTCAGTGAAGAGCAGCTGGCCGCGATGGAAGCGGACCAAACGGTGGACGTCGACGTGCCGCCCGTCTTGGTGCGCTCCCTGGTGTCGCCCTACTTCGATGGTCAGCGCTTCGTACAAGCGCTGCGGCGCCGCGGCGGTTGGGGGGCGGTGACCAAGGCGTGGAGCGCGCCGCCGATGAGCAGCGAACAGCTGCTCCACATCGCGAAATACGACGCCAAGGAGCCACCCATTCAAGTGACCGCGGCGCCGCCGCCCTCCGCGGAGTACCGCCGCGAGTTTCGCGACGTGATGGGTGAGCAAGGGCTGCGCGCGGTGCTGCAAGAGTGGCACTCGGCGCCGGTGGGGGCGGCGCTCGCCAGCGGCTGGGGCGGTGACCAGCTGGCGGTGTATGATTCCGCGGGGAAACGCGCCGTCGCCTGGCTGATCGTGATGGACACCGAGGCCTTCGCCGGGCGACTCGAGAAGGGCTTGGTGCCGGGCCTGGTGCCCAGCGCCGCCCCCGCGGCCGATGGCAGCCGCTGTGAGGAGTCGCCCCGCGGTCCCACGGCGCTGCTCCGCGACGGCCGCCGCCTCGTGGTGGCGGTGTTGCCGGACGGCAGCTGCACGGCCGCGCGGTCCTGGGCGACGGCTGCCGTGGCCGCCGCGCCTCAGTAGCTGTGACGTGAGCGGCACGGGTGGGGCTTCGAGGCCCCAGCCCTTGGAACCAGAGTCCTGACGCCAGCCGCGCGCGGTGGCTGCATGAACCGGTGCGCCCCGTTGAAGTGACGGGCGCGATCGCGCCGTCATGGCCGCCATGACTCAGCGGCCGGCGGCCACGAGACGCACTTCGGTGGAATGCATGTACACGTGAGGGGGTGGGGCTCGATACCAAGCGCTGCGTGGCTTCTTTTCTTGGGGTTTGGCAGCACGCTGCGTGGTGATGGGGCTAGCGCCGGACGGGTGGTTGCGCTGGCACGCAACGTGCTTACGTTGCTTCGTTCATGGCTCCGCTCCCACTGCCCCGCTCCTTACGCGACGCCGCCGCCGGCGCGTCGTGGCTGGCGTTGGTGGCGGCCACCAGCTTGGGGGTGAGCCAAGTGGGGCGCGTGCGGGCGCAGGTCTCCGGGGAGGTGCTCGGGGATGGCGCGCCGCGGGGTGGCCACCAAGCGCTGGGTGAGGGTGCTCGCACGAAGAGCGGCAGGAGCACCGCGCTGAAGCGCGCCGCCAAGCCCCATGACTCAGCAAATTATCGTTTGATTGTGCACACTTACAAGCGCGCCGCGGGCAAAGCCCGCGCCTACGCGGGGCGGCCGCTCGCCAGCGTGCAGCGTGAGGTCACGCTGGCCGAGCTACGCGAAGGCCTCTCGGTGGACCTGGTGAGCCTGGGTGGCGGCAGTGAAGACCAAGTGGTGGTGGCCTGGGTGGAGCCCGGCGCGGCCACCTTGGAGCTCGACGGCCTCACCGCAGTGCCACCCCAAGGCGCTCGTGTCGCCGCGGTGCGTGGCCAGGTGGCCACGATCGCGTTCGGGTGAGGGCTACTGCGGCCCGTGCGCGTGAGCCTCGGGGGGCGGTGCGGCGGGTGGTGGGGGCGGTGGCAGTTGATGCAGCGCCTTCACGCGTTGGTGAAAGGACTGGGCGAGGGGGGCGTCCAGTGGGCGGCCTCCGAAGCGCACCTCCAGGTACAGCTGGGTGAGCGCGATGATCTCGTCGGCGTCGGGGTGACCCAGGGCGGCTAGCTGCTCTGCGTGGCGCAGCGGGGGCACGCTGAGTGGGCGCGGCACGCCGCGCCTCGTGAGGGCCGTCTCGAGCTGCTCGTAGAGCGTCGCCGCGCGCCGCATGGCCAGGCGCGCCCCGGCGTCATCCCGCGCCCGCCGTGGACGCGCTCGATGACGACGCAGGTAGACCAGCGCGCCCCCCACCAAGAGCGCCCCAGCCAGCAGCAACGCCAAGCGCCGGGGCGCGGCGATCGGGCTGCTCAAAAGCTTCGACCGGCTCCGGGCCTCACTGTAGGCGCGGCTGATGGAGCTCAAGATCCCGAGCTGCTGCTGCAAATCATAACCCACCACGTGGCGGTTCCAGCGCTGACTCGAGGCCTCCATCAGGTCGCGCACGAACGTCAGGAGGCCACCCAGATCACCGCGCGGCGTGGCGTTGCCAGGCGGCGTGGGATCGAAGCGCACCCAACCGCGGCCCTCCAGGTACACCTCCACCCAGCTGTGCGCGTCCCCTTGCCTCACCGCGTAGAAGCGCCCGAAGCGGTTGTAGCTGCCACCAATGAAGCCGGTCACGTTGCGCGTCGGCACCGACAGCGTGCGCAGCAGCACCGCCATGGCCGTGGAGTAGTATTCGCAGTGGCCGCGCTTCGACTCGAACAGGAAGTCGTCGAGTGGATCTTCGGCGGCGCCCGAGGGTGACGCCAGATCATAGCTGTACTCGGTGCGCAGCTGCCGTTCGATGAGGCGCGCTTGCTCCAAGGGGGACGTCTCGGCGCCTACCCAGCGACGCGCGAGCGCCGCGACGCGTGGGGGGAGGTTCGGCGGCAACGTGAGGTAGCGCGCGCGATCGACCGCCGAGAGCTCCCGCACCGGCACGGGCACCTCGGTGGACACCCACACGTCGTACTGAACGCCGCGCTCGTCCCGCGTGTGGTACTTGAACTCCCCCTCGGGCCCAGTGAAGAGCGCGGGTGGGCTCCCCGCGCGCTCACCCTGCGCCATGAGGTCCACCGCCACCGCGTCGGGTGGCAAGAAGAGCACCGGCGGATCGATCGGCATCAGCTCGATCCGGATCCGCCGATCGGTGACGTTCACCGCACGCGTCAGCACGTAGTTGCCGCTGAGCCGCGGCGTGGGCGTGCGGTGCGTCTCCGTGCGTGACCAAGAGCGCCCGTCGTACTGATCGAAGGCAGTGCCGCGCAGGTACAGCGCGAGCCGCGGGGGTGGGTCCTCCGGGAGCTCGTCGTAGCTGACGCGCAGCGCGATGGTGGGGTCGCTGCGGAGCGTGCCAACCCCACCCAAATCCACGCGATCACTGAAGCCCACCATCCGCTCCGAGCGGCCGCTGTTGAGCATCATCAGCGACAAACCCACCCGCGGGAACATCAGGAAGATGAGCGCCGTGAAGATGAAGATGGGCACCGAGAGCAGGCAGGTAAACAGCAAGAACTGCCTGCCGATCACGCGGCGGCTGCGCAGGATGCGTGGGACGTCCACCGGCAACCCGGTGCGATCACGCGCCCCCTGACGGTAGTTGCCCTCCACCTCGCGGCGCAGGTGGCTCAGCGTCAAGGCGCCCGGCGCCACCACCAAGAAGCCAAGGAAACACAGGCCGTACGCCAGCCCGCTGCCCAGCACCGTGCCGGCGATCAGGTGCAGCAGCGCCAGCACGATCACCTGCTGGTCGTGCGCCGCCCCTCGCCGGGTCACGAGCCGCACGATCTGCAGACCCGCGGCGAGCTCCACCGCGATGCTCAACACCGGCGCGCCCAGGAACAGCCGCACCGCCTGGGTGACGAGCAACAGGATCGGCGTGGCGAGGCCGAGCTGCCGCAAGATCAGCCGATCTTGAAAGCGCTCCGGGAGCAGGATGGCGACGAGCAGCCCCACCACCAAGAGCACGCTCACCCACTGCGCGAGCTCACCGCTCGTGATCAGCGACAGCAGCCCGAGCGCCGCCAGCGCGTCGGTCATCACGCGGTGGACTAACCCGAAGCGCACGGGAGCCCCCCTCGCCCAAGACAATCAGACTGACTGACTATGAAGACATCACGGCTGCCATTCGCTTCGGTCGTGGGGCAAGCGATATAGACAGCGCCACTCATGAAACCACCCCCTCGCTCGACGTGACCGCAGCCACCTCCGGCAGCGCGTCACCGTCCACCGCAGCTTCGGGATCCGAGACGGGCGCCACGGTCACTTCAGGAGCAGCAGCAGCCGCTTCCAGCTCGATAGGAGCCACCAACACCGCAGCCACTTCTGAAGCAGCAGCCACTTCTGCTGAAGTTGGCGTCGCGGCCACTTCTGAAGCAGGAGCAAGAGCCTCGGCCACTTCTGAAGCAGGAGCCGCTTCTAGCTCGACAGGAGCCACGGACGCAGCAGCCACTTCTGAAGCAGGAGCAGCCACCGCTTCTGAAGCCACAGCCGCTTCTGAAGCAGGAGCCGCTACGGACGCAGCAGCTCCAGCACCACCCATGGCAGCCAGCGCGGGCGCCGGCTCCACCAGCGCCAAGAACCGCAGGATGGGGTCCGCCCCCTGCGAGCCATCGGCGCGCGCGCGCTCACCGTAAGTGGTACGTACCAACACGGCGTCGCCGCGCTTCAGGTGCGCCACGGAGCGCGAGGCGATCTCCCGGATGTTGCGCTCGAAGCGCTCACGCCAGGCGTCGTCCGCGCCCCCCGCCGGCTGATACACGTCGAGCACCTGCTCCACCGTGCGCTGCGTCTCCTCCGCGCGCTCCCGCATCACCAGCTGCGGCCCGGCGCTCTTGCGCCAGTAGATGTCACGCGGGTCGTCCCCCTCACGGTAATTCCGCAGAGAAAAGATCTCGTCCCCGCCGCCGCGACTCAGCGCCCCGGACTGCCCCTCGTGGCGCCCCCGCGACAGCGCCGGGAGCTTCACCGCGTCCACCGCCGGGTAGATGATGAGCTCCCCATCCGCCGCGAGCTCGCGCGACTTCTCGAACAGCCCGAACGGGAACCGCGTGGCCACCCGGAAGCCGATGTGATGATCCCGCCCGCGCCGCGCCGGCGTCCGCCGATACGCCGCGATCTGGGCCGAGCGCGGGCTAATTTTCAGGAAGAAGCAGCGCTTGTCTGCTGGCTGCCCTGCCCGCAAATCCTCGATCTCGATGGCGTAGCTCGGGACGCGCCGCTTGTGGTTGTAGACCTCGATCTCCACCATGTGCGGCCGCGCCACCTGCGCGCGCGGAGGGAGCCGACGCACCACCGTGATCGCGCGCAGGCTCAGCTCACTCATCACGCCGCTCACGATGATCAGCGACAGCAGCATCCCGAGCAGCAGGTAAAGCAGGTTGTTCCCGGTGTTCACCGCCGCGAAGCCGACGCCAAACGTGATCCCGATGAAGTATTTGCCCTCGCGCGTGAGCTTGATGAAGCGCGGCGGACGCACGCGCGCGAGGAAGCGCCTCACGCGCCCGGCGCCTGGAGGAGGCTCGCGCCGAAGCGCCTGCTGCACGTCTGGGTGCGTGAACAGCCGCCCGACCGCCATAAGCCCTCAGAGTGGCGTGGGCACCCGTGAGATGACGTCGCGCACCACCGCCTCCGCCTCTTCACGGCTCGGGGTGTAGCCCTCGGCGTGCGCCGCGAGGCGCACGCGGTGAGCGAGCACGGGGACCGCCAGCTCGTAGATGTCGTCCGCGATGCAGTAACGACGGCCGTGGAGCAGCGCGCGAGCCCGCGCCGCGCGTGACAGGTTCATGCCGGCGCGAGTGGAGGCGCCGAGGGCGATGGACGGGGAGGAGCGCGTCGCCGCGACCAGCGCCTGCAGGTAAGTCGCCAAAGCGCCGTCCACCTCCACGCGCATCACCTGACGCTGCAGCTCCACCAGGCTCTGCGGGTCGAGCACCTGGTGCACCCGCGCGACACGATCCGTATCGGGGCTGAGCATCAGCCGCGCCTCCACGTCGGGCGGCGGGTACCCAATGCGGATCCGCACCATGAAGCGATCCAGCTGGCTCTCGGGGAGCGGGAAGGTGCCCGTGAAGTCCGACGGGTTCTGAGTGGCGATGACGAGGAACGGATCCGGCAAAGGGATCGTCTGGCCATCCAGCGACACCTGCCCCTCGTTCATCGCCTCGAGCAGCGCGCTCTGAGTGCGCGGGCTGGCGCGGTTGATCTCGTCCGCCAGCAAGATGTTGTTGAAGATGGGCCCCTGCTTCAGCGTGAACTCACCCGTGCGCTGCTGAAACACCGACACACCAAGCACGTCGCTCGGCAACAGATCGCTCGTGAACTGGATGCGCGCCAGGTCGCCGCCCACGGCGCGTGCGATGGCGCGCGCCAGCGTGGTCTTGCCGACCCCCGGCACGTCCTCGATCAGCACGTGGCCATGCGCGAGCAGCGCCACCAGCGAGAGCTCCACCGCGCGCGGCTTGCCCTCGAGCGCCTGCTCCACCGCCCGGCGAAGGTCCACCAGGCGCTCCAGATGCTGGGTGTCCGCCGCCACCGCGGAAGTGCTCATCGCCGGCAGCCTAGCACGACAAACGGGTGACCCGTCGTGCTCAGGGCACCAACGGCCGGTGTCAGGATGGGCTCCAAGGGGGTTGGGGGTTGGCTCACGCTCGGCGCCCCCGGGTGACGCTCGCGGGGTAAGCCGTACGGCGAATCACAGCGCGGTTCCGTCCAACCCCCAAAAACCCGCACCACGCGCCCAAAGGGAGATCTCGCGGGCGCGGATCCGTGAAGCAACGAGCGTCCGCCCCCCGAAAACCCTGCGCCATGCGGCAACAGACCTCGAGGCCCCGCGATCCTTGGGAGGCGCGTTCGCCCGCTGCGCTGGTGGGGAGCGGGGCGGTGCTTTAGAAGGGGCGCGTGCTGACGAGCGTCGAGGTCCAGGGCGTCACCCGGGTGTTCGGGTCCACCTTGGCGCTCCGTGGCGTGACGGTGAGCTTCCCGGCGGGCGCGGTGACGGTGCTCGAGGGACCGAACGGCGCCGGCAAGTCCACCCTGCTCGGCATCATCGGCACCTTGATTCAACCCACGAGTGGTCAGGTACACTACCCACCCCTGAAGGAGGCCGCCGAGGTGCGGCGCGAGCTGGGGTGGCTGGGTCACGACTCCCACTGCTACCGCGAGCTCACCGGCCGCGAGAACGTGACGCTCGCGGCAGGGCTGCATGGATGCGGCGCGAGCGAGGTGCAAGCCAGCCTCGAGCGCGTCGGCGCCACGGGCTTCTGTGAGCGCCCCGTCTCCACCTTGAGTCGCGGTCAGCGCCAGCGCGTGGCCCTGGCCCGCGCGTTGGTGCACGCCCCGAGCCTGCTCCTCTTGGATGAGCCTTCTTCCGGCCTCGATGTCGCCAGCGTGGAGCGCCTGATCGAGGTCGTGATGGAGGAGCGCGCGCGCGGCTCCGTGGTGGTGATGGTGAGCCATTCGCGAGGCATCGCGTCGCGCATCGGGGACCGCGTGGTGCGGCTCGAAGCCGGGCGGGTGAAGGAGGGGTGAGGTAGCGCGAGGAGGAAGGGCGAGGCGAAGGGCTTGGGTGGAGGAGGCGAGGGGTGGGGGCGATGAGGGGCTGGGGGGAAGCGATGGGAGGCTTGGGTGTGTTTCTATGTGGCAATGATTAGGGTTGGGGTTGGGGGTTGGGGGTTGGCTCGAAGCGAGCGGCGCTGCCCGGCGATCGCTGGGTACACCGGAAGACGCCGGGGCGGCCGCGTTGAGCGATCCTGGGACGGCACCTTGCGGCGGAGGCCCTGAGCGCTAAACGGTGGCATGAGCCTCGCGTTCTTGGCGGACCGATTGGCGCAGCTCCAAGCCGCCAACCTCAAGCGCACGCCCGATCAGATGCCGCCCGCGGGGCTCGACTGCGCGAGCAACGACTACCTGGGCTACGCGCGTGAAGCGCTCGAGAGCTGGGGCGCTGGCGCTTCGCGCTCCATCTTCGGCACGCATCCGACGCACCTCGCGCTGGAGCAGGCGTTGGCCTCCTGGGTGGGCCTCGAGGGCGCGCTGCTGTTCAGCAGCGGGTACGCCGCGAACGTGGGGGTGCTTCAGGCGCTCGCCTTGCCAGGCGAGCTCATCCTGAGCGACGCCCTGAACCACGCGAGCGTCATCGATGGGTGCCGCCTGAGCCGCGCCGAGGTGTGCGTGTTGCCCCACTTGGACCTCGAGGCCCTGGAGCAGGCGCTGAGCACCACGCCAGGGCGCCGCGCGTGGTTCGTCACCGAGTCCTACTTCTCGATGGATGGCGATGGGCCCGACTTGAAGGCGCTCGCCGCGGTGATCCAGCGTCACCCGCACGCCGCGTGGATCGTCGATGAGGCGCACGCACTAGGGGTCTACGGAGTGTCCGGCGCGGGTCGCTGCGCGGCGAGCGGCGTACGCCCCGATGTGCTCGTGGGCACCCTGGGCAAGGCGCTCGGCAGCTCCGGGGCGTTCGTCGCCGGGGAGGGGGTGCTCCGCGACTGGCTCTGGAACAAGGCGCGGAGCTTCGTCTTCTCCACCGCCACCAGCCCCGCCCAGGCGCACGCCACGCGCGCGCTGCTCGAACGCTGCCAGCGCGACGACGAGGCGCGCGGCGCCCTGAAGCGCGCCGCCACCTGGCTCCACGCGGAGCTCTGGGAAGCCGGCCTACCGTTCCCCCGCGGCTACCTCACGGGCCCCATCTTCCCCATCGTGTGCGGCAGCTCCGAGGCTGCCCTGAGCGCCGCTTCCAAGCTCGCGAGCCATGGCTTCGTCGCTCGAGCCATCCGTCCCCCTACCGTGCCGCCCGGCACCGCGCGCCTCCGCATCACCCTGCGCCCTTCCATCAGCATGGAGGCGCTGAGCCAGCTCGCTTCGCTCCTGATCGACGCCTGGCGCCAGTCGCAGTGCGTCCCGGAGGGCTGGGTGCGGCTGTAGCAAGCCCGATGTTTCACGTGAAACATCGTCCTTCCCGGAGGAAGCGAGCGCCAGGCTGAAGCGCGGCGGCTCCGCGACAGTTGAACCCAACCCCTAAACCCATCGACGGAGACCGACTCCTGAGGCGTGAGACGCTCCGCTCCCCACGCAAGCTCTCCGTGGCCTGAGGGTGCCCCAAAGGTCCTGTGAGCGCGCCCGAGGTGGCCACTAACCGGAACTTTCGGAAACCCCCGGGTGTCGATCTCCGAATGCCCCGCGATGGGACGCTGAAATTCTTCACCCTAACCTTCTTGTTCACTTGGGGACTTCAGGTGCCCGCCGTCCTGCTTGGGGAGGCTTGGGTACCCCTTGCCGCGCTCGGGATCCTGGGCCCTCTCGCAGCCGCGACCTTCCTCACCAGGCACGGCGAAGGCTGGGTTGGCGTCCGCGCGTTGTTTGGGCGACTGCTGCCGCGACCAGGTCAATGGCCCTCGTACGTCGTTGCGTTCGCCCTGCCGGCTGCGCTCCTCGCGGCGATGCTCTACGCCATGAGGCTCGCTGGACACCCCGGCGACCTGCTCTTGAACCGTGGCCCCGCGATGCTGGCCATGGGCCTGGCCCTGTCGGTCGCGGAGGAGGTAGGGTGGCGTGGCTACGCGCTCCCTCGCCTTCGCGCTCGATTCGGCGCCGTCATGGGTTCGGCGATCCTCGGAGTGGTGTGGCTGGTCTGGCACGTTCCGATGTTCGTCGGTCAGGGCGTGCCGCTGTCTCTGATGGTCCCCATGCTGTGGCTGTTCATCGGTGGGAGCCTGTTCTTCACGTGGCTAGATGCGCGCACATCCGGCAGCCTCTTCGTGGCGGTGCTGGCGCACCTTGGTCTCCACTTCAACAACTCTCACATCGCGCTTCCGGCTGATGTGCTTCCGTTGCTCTGCCAATCGGTCGTCTTCGCCGCGCTCGGCGTCGCGGTCTTGACGTTCGATCGTCGCGCCTTCCCGGAGCTTCGAATGAGACGGCCGAGGACTCCAAGCGGAGCGCAGCCAATCCTCCCCCCGTAGCCGTTCCCATCACCTCTCGGGCGGCTTGCCTCCTAGCTAGCAAGCCAGTCATCGGTCCCTAGGACGACAAACGGTTTGCCGTTGGTCGTCCTCAAATCCGACAGCTTTCGCTGTGTGAAGGGAAGTAGCACCGAACAGAGGACCAGGGAAACCGAGCCCTCGCTCCGCATGGGGGCGGTTCCCTGGTCCGTCTCGCGGCAAACTGATCGCCGCTCTAGGGCTGTATGCTTCACCACAAAAGAGTGCCAAACTCGGTCCCATGAAGGGCTGTGTGGTGCTCGGCGCCGGGACTGGTTTGGGCAAAACGTACTTGGCCTGTGCGCTGGCACGCGCAGCTCGAGAGCGCGGGACCACCCGCGCGCTCAAGCCGGTGGAGACGGGCGTGCCCCACGCCGCTGTTTCACGTGAAACATCTCGCTCCGCCGCCGACGCACAGGCGCTGGCGGACGCCGCCGGGCACCCCTACATCGCGCCCCATCGCTCGCTGGAGCTACCCGCCTCACCCCACCTCGCAACCCCCGAGAGCCACCCCATCGATCTCGACGCGGCGCTCGAGTGGACTCGAGAGGCCGCAGCCGGCGCTGACTACGTCGTCGTCGAGACCGCGGGCGGCGCCTTCACCCCGGTGAACCTCCAGCAGTACAACATCGATCTCGCCGCGCGCCTGAGCAACGCCCTGAACCTACCGTGGCTGCTCGTGGTGGAAGACCGCCTGGGCACCCTGCACGACGCCCTCGCCGTACTCTGGGGCGCCACCGCGCGCCAAGCTCCAGCCCCAGTGGCCCTCGTCGTCTCCCACGTCACCGACCACCCTCCAGGCCTCGGTAACGCCCACGAGCTAACGCGCCTCCAACCAGCCCCCGTCTTCGACCTGAAGCACGGCACAAGCCCCGATGTGGCGCTGATCGAGCTGCTCTTCGGCTAGCCGCTGGTCACGACCCTGACCGAGCCGCGCTTGGATAGACCGACAGGGAGAGGGACCTACCGAAGGCTGCTCTGCGGCATTAGTCAGTTACATTGTTCAACTAAGCGTAGCGCCGGATCCGGCATCGTCCAACGACTCACGAGTCACCGCTCGCGGTGCTGCTCGATGCGGTGCCGTCCAACCCGATACCCCTGCTTGGTGTTCTCCAAGACCGTAGGGAGTCACCCATGAGGTCGAGGACCATAACGAGAGCGACGCCTGACGCTTGAAACAGCGAGGCCATTGCGGAAACCTAGCTCGTCAGGTTTACTGACTACGTGCGATCTCGCTGGGGCTTCAAGGCTCAAGCGTCATCGCGGCCTGGCCGCTCCGTTTCGCCCCGTAGCTCTGACAGGCGGCGGCGGCGCACTTCCGCTAGGGCGTCACCGCGCTGGAGGCCCTCCGCCTCCGCGCTGGGTGATGCGCTCGACAGCGCCGGCGCCGCGTGCTCCGCTTCGCGCCCGGTCAACGGTACCTGCGGCCCGCCGTGCGGAGCGCGCCGCTCTACCTCCGGTGCGCCCGGCGACTCGTGCACCACCCCGTTACCGAGCGATTCGTGCAGCACCTCCAGCGACGCGAGCGACGCGCCCAGGTCATGTGCGCCGCCGAGCGACGCGCCGTCGCCGAGCAATGCGTCCAGCCGCGCGACCACGGTGCGGAGCATCTGCTTGGCGCGCTCCTCCGCTGCCACGCGGCGCGCGCGCTCCTCCTCCAGGTCGTTGGCGAGCGACATCGCCGCGAGCAAGAGCGCCTGCGGTGTGCCGGCCCGGGCGCCTTGGTAGGCCTTCAGCTTGGCGTCCACCGCGTCCGCCAAGCGAAGCAGCGTCGCCTCGGTGGCGGTGGCCTTCACCCGGTAGGTCTCGCCACCCACGCGCAGCTCCACGGGGCTCTGCTGGGGCGGCCGCTCCATGCCGGCGACGGTAGCACCCGCGCCCGTCCATGGAAATCCTCACGCTGCTCCACACAGCGACGCGGCGAAATTCGCAGGAGATCCCCGGCTTTCGGGATTGCGGCGCCGCTGCCCATCGTCCAGGCCGGCGCTTTGCCTCAGGAGCACCCGCCAAGACCTCGAGCGCAGGGGAGCACCGGCCAACGCCTTGAACGGGCTACTCCGACGGTGAGCCCTTGATCCAGCTGTAGATGAACATCGCGGGTAGCCACAGCGCGGAGGAGTCGATGTTGAGCGCGAGGATGACGCTCGCCTCGCGCGAGTCGCCGAGGCCGTAGCGCGCGCCGAGGCTCAGGCCCATGGCGATCACGTAGGCGGAGTGGAAGTTGTAGCTGCGCGAGCCGATGAAGAGGTCCGCCGCGACGCCCGGGGTCCAGCTGCCGTCGTCCGCCTTCGCGTAGCCACCCAGCGAGAGCACCGCGGGGACATAGGGATGCACCGGCAAGTGGAGGCTACCGCCGCCACCCAAACGCAGGTCGTCGAAGCCGAAGGTGCTGACGTCCAGGTAGGGGCCGAGCCCGATGTCCGCGTTGCGCTCGCGCCCGAACAGCACGTCACCGCGTAGGCCGTTGTACCAATGGGTGCTATGCCAAATGTCGCCGCGCTCACCCTCGCCAGCGACGCCCATCTGGATCGATACGTTTCCCTGCGGAGACGCAAGCGCCGGGCCACTGACAGTCAGTGCACCGACCAACGCCGCGCAGCCAGCGCACGCCGCCGCGCGGAACCTCCCGCCCGCCTGGTGACGCGCGAGCCCCATCTGGGCTCAGGGAGTGACGCCGTTCAGCGCCGCGGTGCACGCCGCCGCCGCGGCGGGGTTGGACGAGCCAGCGCACTCGCGGCAGTCCACGTTCTCATCGATGCCGAGCTGACACACGGCGGTGCTGTTCGGCGGATCCGCCGGGCAGGAGATGAGGCAGCCAGAGCAAACGGTGATGGGGTAGGTGAGCGCCGCGGAGGTGATCTCCGAGCCGCCCAGGGTGTCACCGTACACGCGCACCTCGACCACCACCGTCAGGGTGCGGCCGCCCGTCACCTGACCTGCCAAGGTGTTCCCGGTGGCCGGGTCGATGAGGGTCACGGACGCCGTCCCGTAGGCCGCGTTGGTCCCCACCGACTGATCGACGAAGCCGGTCGCCGGCACCGAGAACTCGCTGATGAGCTGGTCCTGCGCCGTGAGGATCTTCACCTCCGCCCCGCGGATCGCGATGCGTGAGGTCTCCGTCTTGAGCTCGTCGCGGTTACCTCGCTGGGTCAGCTGGTTGCCGATGAGGAGCGCGCCGACGTAGGTGTTGGTGAACAGGGTGTCCATCACGCCACCCAGGCGCAGCGCAGCGCCCTGATCCGCCGTGACGGAGCACGAAGGCGGCGCGTCCGGCACCAGCACACCTTGCACGAAGAACTGACTCTCGTTGTCCGCGCAGCCCGGGGTGAGCGCGGCGACGCCGAGCGCGAGAGTGGTCAGGCCAGCAAACTGGTAGCCGATGTGACGCATGGTGAACCTCAGTTGGGGTGGCGGTGCCGGCATGCGCACCACCAGCTGCCGCCCGCCAGCGCGCTGACGCCGAGCGAGGGGCACGATGGAGAGTCTACCGAGCGGCGTGAGCCCGCGCCAAACTATCGGTCGCTTCCATAAGCGGGCACGCTCTGCCGACGGGGGGCGCTGGCCGTGAGGTTCGCTGGCGCTGGGTGAGGCTCCTCGCGAGATAGCCAGCTCGTCACGTTCGGGAGCGGGTTTTTTGGGGGTTTGGCAGTGCTACAGGGTGGCCGCGTCGTCGACCAACGGGGCCCACGGGATCGCCTCCGTGAAGACTTGGCCCGGAGCTGCCACGAACACGAAGCGCACGCGGTCACCTTGACGCTTCTTGTCATGAGCGATGAGCCGCGCCGCGGCGCCCAGCTGATGTGCGGCGGGGTCGGTGGGCAAGCCCAGGCGCGCGAGCAGCGCCTCCACGCGCGTGGCCAGGGCGGCGGGCGTGTGGCCACGGCGGACGCCGAGCCGAAGCGCCGCCACCAGACCGACGCTCACCGCTTCCCCGTGGGTGAGCCGCCCGTAGCCCCCGTGCGCCTCCACCGCGTGCCCCAGGGTGTGCCCCAGATTCAGGTGGGCGCGAGGGCCACGCTCATGGGGATCCAAGCTGACGATGCGCGCCTTCACCCGCACCGAGCGCTCCACCACCGGCGCGAGCCGCAGCGGGTCACGCCAAGCCTCCGGGGGCTCGGACTCGAGCAGCTCGAGCAGCGCTGGATCGCCGATCAGCGCCGTCTTCACCACCTCCGCCAGCGCGCTCACCAAGCCGCGCTCGGGCTCCGTCGCGAGCAGCGCCACGTCGCACAGCACCCCCGAAGGCTGCCAGAAGGCGCCCACGGCGTTCTTCGCCGCGCCGAGATCGACGCCCGTCTTCCCGCCTACGGAGGCGTCCACCATCGCGAGCAGGGTGCTCGGGAGCCCGACCCAACGCACGCCGCGCATCCACGTCGCCGCCGCGAAGCCCGTCACGTCGCTGACCACACCGCCGCCTAGCGCCAGCAGGAGCCCGCGCCGATCGAGCCCGATCTCCAGGCAACGCTGATACAGCGGCGCGAGCGCCGCGAGCGCCTTGTGCTCTTCTCCCGGAGCGAGGACATGCGCCGTTTCCTCACGGAATCGATCTACAGCCAGTGAAACTGACGAATCCTCTGGTTCCGCGCGGAACCCAGCACTAGCCAGCTCTCCCTGACTAGAATCTATTTCCTTACGATAATTTTCAGAGCCACCCGGTGCACCCAACTCGCGCGCCAGCCCCCGGCGGAGCGCCCCGTGGTGGCGCTCCACGTTCTCGTCGGTCACCCACAGCGCGCCCGTGACCGCCGGCCGGAGGCTCCGAATCAGCCGCGGGAGCTGCTCCGCGAGCAAGCCGTGCCCCACCCAGACGCCATAGCTCTCGAGCCCAGACGCCACGAGGACCGGCGGCCTCTGCCAAAGCGCGAGGCAAGCCTCCGCCGCCTCATCCACGGCGAGCCCATCCACCTCCAGCTGATGGTGCGCCTCCCCGTAGCTCGCCGCCCGCTGCTCGAGCAGCGCTTCGATCCGCGCTCGCGGGTCTCTACCTCGAAGCAGCGGGCGCACCTCGTGAGACGCCGTCAAGCGCCGCGTGAGCTCCTCCGCCGATGCCCTGAGGCACACCACCAGAGCCCGCTCGAGCACCCAGAGCCGCAACGCGCGACTCAACAGCGCACCGCCACCGAGCGCGATCACCCGCCGCTTCGCGCCGCTCGAGGCGTCGCTCAGGAGCTCGCGCAGCGTGCGCTCCTCCAGCTCACGGAACGTCGATTCTCCACGTTGAAACAGCGCCTCGAGCGAGCCATGCCGCGCCTCGATCAGCGCGTCCAGGTCGATGAGCTCGGCGCCCGCTCGCGCCGCCACCCTGCGCCCGAGCGTCGTCTTCCCCACGCCCATGAACCCGGTGAGCACGAGCGGGCAGTCAGGGTCCGTCACACGGAGCACGCTACGAAGCGGGTCGCCCGAGCGCAAACCCAACGACTGTTAGTCAGCTAGCCTGATGCAGGTTCTCTCGTCATGCTCGGGCATGCACCGGCTCGAGCTCCAGGAGCAACCCGACGCGGTGGCGCTCCGCGTGTTCGCCAAGCCGCGCGCCAGCCGGAGCCGTGTGCTCGGGGTGCGCGAGGGGGCGCTGGAGGTCGCGCTCGCAGCGCCCCCGGTGGACGGCGCCGCGAATCAGGAGCTGGTGGCCACCTTGGCGCGGGCCCTCGGCGTGCCGCGGCGCCAGGTGGAGCTGGTGCGGGGGGACACGTCGAAGCACAAGCTGGTGCGGGTCCAGGGTTTGGGGGTTGGGGAGCTCCGGGAGCGGCTGGCCGGCGCAACCAAGTAGCCTGGAGCCAGCTCCCATCGTCTCCCGGCGCCTTCGTTCTGCCGCGGAGCGCCGCTCAGCGCACCCGAACCCCCCAAAACAAGCCTGAAGCCATAATACACTGCGGCCACGTGTCGCCAGGACGACAACGGCTTGCCGTTGGTCGTCCTCAAATCCAGCAACTAGAGCGACGCGAAGGAAGCAGCGCCGAGCAGAGGACCAGGAAAACCGCGCCCTCGCCCCGCACGGGGGCGGTTTCCCGGGTCCGTCTTTCGGCGAACTGATCGCCGCTCTAGGCTCGCGGGGACGACGGCGTTTTCGGTAAGCTCCGGTCGGCATGGCGCTCCCGTTCGTGAAGTACGAAGGTCTCGGCAACGACTTCATCGTCGTGGAGGCTGACGACCTCGACGCGCTGTCGCCGGATGACGCCGCGCGGCTGTGCGATCGGCATCGCGGGGTGGGTGGTGATGGCGTGCTCTTGGTGGGCCCGCCCTCCGGCGCCGCCGCCGCGACGATGCGCGTGCTGAACGCGGACGGCTCGCGCCCCGAGATGTGCGGCAACGGCCTGCGCTGCGTCGCGCTGTTTTTAGCCACGCGGAAATTACAGCCAGAGGGCGCCGAGGGCGCGCTCAGCTTGATGCTGAGCACCGACGCCGGCCCGCGAGGCTGCGCCGTCACCTGGACCGAGTCGGGCGCGGCGGGGGAGGTCACGGCCGAGATGGGCCGCGGCGAGGTCTTGGGGGAGCTCCGCTTCGCCGACCCGGCGCTCGAGTTCGCGCATATTTCCATGGGGAATCCCCACGCGGTGAGCTTCGGGCCGGCGCTCACGAGCGCCGAGGTGGACCGCATCGGCGCGGCGCTCTCGCGGGCGGTGCCCGGCGGCACCAACGTGGAGTTCGCTGAAATCATAGCTCCTGACGATATCCGAGTGGTGGTCTGGGAGCGCGGCGTGGGGCGCACCCAAGCCTGCGGCACCGGCGCCTGCGCCACCGTCGTCGCCGCGGCGCTCGCCGGGCGCTCCCCGTTTGGCGCGCCGGTGCGGGTGACGCTGCCCGGTGGCCCGCTCGAGATCGTGGTCGCGGAGGGTAGCCTCGAGGTGAGCCTCCGCGGCCCCGCGCGGCGCGTGTTCTCTGGGGTGGCGCCTGGCCTGAGCCTGCGCCAAAGCGTGCCGTGATGGACGGGAAGCTGTCCATCGTCGCGATCGTCGGTGACCCTGACCAAGCGGCGCTGTTCGTCCGCGTGTTCGAGGCCGCGGGCGATCACTGCGTGGTGGCGGAGGACCTCACCGAGGGCTTGGCGGAGGCATCGCACGCGGTGCCCGACCTGGTGTTCGTGGAGGTGGCGCTCGGCGCGGGCGGCGGGGTCGCCTTGATCCATCACCTGCGCGCGCTGGCTCCAAGCGCGGTGATCTACGCGATGGCGCCGGAGGCGCAGGTGCGCTTGGCGGCGGAGGCCGTGGCGCTCGGCGCCGCCGGGCTGTTGGTGCTGCCAGCGAGCGGCGATGAGCTGCTCACGGTGGCCGCGCTGGTGCGCTCGCGGATCGCAGAGCGGGCCCAGCTGGAGCAGGTGACGCGAGAGGCCGAGGCGGCGCGGACGGCGCTCGACTACCTAGCGCGCATCGCTGAGCTAGGCAGAGAAACTGACCGTAGTGCCGCGGCGCGTGGCCTCGCGCGGCTCTTCATGGAGGCGGCTCACGCGAGCTCGGCCTGGGTCTACCTACCCACCAGCGATCGCGATCGGCAGCTGATGTGCGCGGCGACGGTGGGTGAGGGGCTCAGCGCGCCGAGCTTCTGTGAGGAGCTGGAGCTGTCGAGCTTCGCCGCCCAGGCGCACCTCCTGGAGCTGCCGCTCGCCGCGGGCAGCGTGCGGAGCGGCTTCGTGTTGCTCGGTGGTACGTCTCCCGAACAAGAGCGCCTGGCGGCGTGGCTCGCGACTCAGGCAGCGACGGCGCTCGCCTGGGTGGCCGAGCGCGAGCACTCGCACAGCGGCGCGATGAAGGATCCTTCCTCCAGCGCCTACACCTTCGCTTACTTCGTGGACGTCGCGGGCCGCGAGATAGACAAAGCGCGGCGCCACGGCAGGCGCTTCGCCCTCGCCACCATCTCGGCTGACGGCCCCGGCGCGCTCCGCGCGGAGGCGGTGGAGCAGATGCTCTCCGCGGTGCGCGACACCGACGTGCTGGCGCGCGTGGACGGTGGTGAGTTCTACTTACTGTTGCCGGAGACGGGCGGCATCGGCGCCCACACCTGCCGTCGCCGGGTGCTGCGCCGCGGCGCCGCCGTCGCGCGGCGCCCGGGTGATATCCAAGAGGAGCTGGTGATGGGCGTCGCCACCTACCCTCACGACGGGACCGACCTCTCACGCCTGCTCCGCGCCGCCAAGCACCGCGCCGACGTGAGCCGGCGCTCAGTGGTGAAGCAGCTCGAGCGTACGTCAGGCACACTGTCTGATGTGCTGGAGGCGCTGCTGTGGGAGGCAGGCGCGCCCGGCGCCGAGCAGCCGCGCATCATCGAGCTGCCCCAGATGGACTTCTTGGGGGTCTCCGTCGCCGCGGTGACGGACGCCGTGCGCTCTGGGCGCACGCGGGTGGTGGTCACGCAGCGGAGCGGGGTGAGCGTGGGGATGGCGGTGAAGGCGCAGCTGCGGGAGCGCGAAGGGGTGGAGTTCACCGCGGTGGACCTGAGTGAGGAGCTGGGGCTCGCTGACCTCGAGCTGATGGCGGTGGTCGCGGAGCACGGCTCTTATCTGCTCTTCGGGCGCGTGCTGCGCGGCGGGGTGATCCGCGCGGTGCACGCCTCGGACCCGGCGCTGGTGGACTGGGTGATTGACCGTTTGGGTGAGGCCGCGGGCCTCCGGCTGATGGAGTAGGCATGTCGCGCTCGGTGCTGGTGGTGGACTTCGATCTCGACGCGCTGGGTGAGCTGGCCTCCGCGCTGCGCACCCGCGGGCTCGACGTCTCGGTGGCGACGGACCCCGAGCGCGCCGTGGAGCGGGCGCGGCGGCTGCGCCCGGATGTGCTCGTCCTCACCGAGCAAGTGGCGACGGAGAGCGATCTGATCGCGCGTTTTGCGGCGGATCGTGGCCTCCGGCGCCTGCCCGGCTTCGTGCTGGTGGCGGCTTACAGCGAGCGCTTTCCGGAGCCCTTCACCCCGCCCGCTGACCATACGGCGGAGGCCAAGCGCCTGGCGGCCATGGCGCCGCTCAATAGCCTGCCGCCTGGCGAACCCCCAAACCCGCTCGGGGAAGACTGGAGCGCACCGGATGCGCTGGTCGCAGACCATTCCCGCAGCGCGCCGTCCGTCGACCTGACCGCCAATCCCATCAGCTCATCTGTCCACTACGGGAGCAGCTCATCAGGCCCCTCCAGCGCGCCGCCCGTCAGCTCATCTGCTCACTCCGCCTCAGGCCCCTCCAGCGCTCCGCCCGTCAGCTCACCCGTGAGCGCCCCGCAGAGCGGCGTCAGCAGCGCGCCACCCTCCGGGCCCAGCGCGGCCTTCGTGCCGCTCCTGCTTGGCGACGTGGACCTCATCGCGCGGCGCGTGATGGCGCTGCCCAAGCAGCGCGCCCGCGACGTGAAGGCGGAGAGCGGCGATTTCCGCGGGGATTTAGATCAAGTCAGCGTGATGGACTTGTTGCAGCTGCTCGGCATGAACCAGCGCACGGGTGCGCTCATCCTCACCACGCGGAGCGGCATCGGCGAGGTGCGGCTCCAGAGCGGCGAGATCGTGGACGCGGTGTATCGCCAGCTCGAGGGTGAGAAGGCGCTTTATCGCCTGTTTGGGGAGCGCGAAGGGAGCTTCACCTTCACGAGCGGCTACGCCTCGGCGCTCCGGCGCGTGCAGGTGCCGACGCACACGCTCTTGATGGAGGGGATGCGGCGCGTGGATGAGGTGCGCGTGGCGCGGGACGCGCTGCCGAGCAGCGACGCGCTCCTGCTCTTGTGCCCGGCGGGGGAGCGCGCACCGGAGATCGAGCGGGTGGTGAGCGATGCCTTGGCGTCACCGCGCACGGTGGACGAGCTGCTCGATGAGCTGCCGCAAGGCGACCTGGAGGTGCTGCTCGCGCTGCGCTCGATGCTCAGTCAGGGGCTCGTACGGTTGATCCCGAAGGGCGCGGTGCAGGCGGTGCTCGCCGAGCCGGAGCAGCAGTCCGTGCTGGCGGCGATGGTGGCGCGGCTCGCGCGGCCAGGTTTCGCCGGCAATCCACGGATTTTGTTCGCGGCCACCCCCGCGCGCCTGGCTGGCTTCGGTCACGCGACGCGGCGCATCGCCGATGCGGTGCCGCCCCAAGAGCCGACCCCCGCGGCGCCGGTGCCCCACCTGCTCGCGTCGCTGCGCATCGGGGAGCAAGAGCTCGACGTGGTGGCGCTGCCAACGCTCGAGGCCTACGCGCCGCTTTGGTCACTCAGCCTGCCCGGATCCGCCGCCGTGGTGCGCCTCGACGAGCACGACTGCCCCGCGCTGGAGGAGGCCTGCGCCGTCACCGAGGTGCCGCTGCTCGAGGCCTACGCGCTGCTCGGCGACGTGGATGAGGCCGACCCAGTGCAGGTCGCCGCGCTGCTCCGCGCGAGCGTGGAGCAAGTGGCCGGGCAGGGCCCGTGAGAATCACTGACGATTGACGGATCCCTCTGCCGGGCGCTGTGTGCTTCGGTCTTCCGGGGTGTTGGCGCTCGGTGTGCGAGGCGTGGACGAACGCGTGGACCGCAGGACCCTGCGCGTTTGTTTTTTGGGGGTTGGACGGCACCGCGATGGGTGACGCTGCTCGATCATGCGGGTCGGCGACGCGCGGCGTTGGGGTGCCCTTTCGAGCGTACAGCCCTGCACTATACTGCGCATTGAACCGTGGAAGCTGCACTCGTATGCAGGCCGCATGGCAGAGAAGCTGATCGCGCTCATCCCTGGTGACGGCATTGGTCCGGAAGTCACGCGTGAGGCGCGACGGCTCCTCGAGTGGTACCAGGGCCAGGGGCTGCCGCTCACGTTGTGGGACCTCGACCTCGGCGCCGAGCGCTACCTGAAGGACGGCACCACCTTCCCCAAGGAGGTGTCGGATAAAATCCGCGCGGAATGTAGCGCTGTGTTCCTGGGCGCGCTGGGGGACCCCCGGGTGCCCGACATGAGCCACGCGCGCGATATCCTGTTCGGGCTCCGTTTTGGCTTCGACCTCTACGCCAACATCCGCCCCGTGCGCGCGCTGAGCGATCGCCTGGTGCCGCTGAAGGGCCGCACCCGCGCCGACGTGGACTTCGTGGTGTTCCGTGAGAACACGGAGGGTGTTTACGTCGGCGTGGGCGGGCAAGTGCGCCGCGGCACGCCCCATGAGATCGCGATCAACGAGGACATCAACACGCGCTTTGGCGTGGAGCGCATCATCGTCGCGGCGTTCGAGCACGCCAAGCAGCACGGGAAGAAGCGCGTGCACATGGCCGACAAATCCAACGCCATGCGCCACGCCCACGAGCTGTGGCTTCGCGTGTTCGATGAGGTGGGGCAGCGTTACCCTGGCATCGAGCGGCAGCACGTCTACGTGGACGCTCTCTGCCTCTACCTGCTGCAAGATCCGAGTCAGTTCGAGGTCGTCGTCACCAACAACCTCTTCGGCGACATCGTCACCGATTTGGGCGCTGGCCTCCAAGGTGGCCTCGGCATGGCTTGCTCCGCCAACGTGCACCCCGCGGACCCCACGCGGCTCGGCCTGTTCGAGCCAGTGCACGGCTCCGCCCCACCCCTCGCTGGCAAGAACGTCGCCAACCCGTTCGCGTCCCTACTCACCGTGGGCGCACTGTTGAGCCACCTGGGCTACCCAGAGCACGAGCGCCACATCGAGCGCGCCATCACCGAGGCGGTGGACAGCGGCCAAGTGACGCGTGATTTAGGCGGTGACCTGACCACCACTCAGGCCGCCGACTGGGTGATCGAGCGCATCAAGACGGCGTGAGCTGCGCCTCGAGACCTCATGGGTGCGCGGCCTCGGGTGGGCTGGCGGCGCGCTCCAGGGCGCGCGTCACTTGCTCTGCCACCGCGCGGATCCGCGGCACGGCGAGCGCGGATTTGGCTGCGACGAGGTGGAGGCTCGAGCGCGCGTGGGGACCAAGGTCGAGGTGGAGGCGCTGGAGGGCGCTTCTGTGATGGGCCGCGTGCGGCAGCGCGAGGTGACTCACGGCGAGGAAGATGGCGCCGACCGACGCCTCTGCCGCGCGGATTTGAATCAGGAAATCGTCAGAGGCAAAGACCGGTGTGAAGCCGGGTAGCATCTCAGTGAGCTCACGATTGGGGCTCAAGGTGTCATATGGCGGTGCCCAAGCGATGAAGCCGATGTCGGCCAAGGTGTGAGGCCGGGGGAGGCGCGCGATGTACTCAGGGGTGGCGAAGGCGTCAGCCTCTAACTCGACCCGCGCCACCTCGACGAGGTCGCGCTGAGTGGGTGGCCGCGTGCGCAGCGCGAGGTCAGCCTCACGCCGTATCAGATCCAGGTAGTCGACGCGCGACTGGACGTGGAGGCGCACGAAGGGGAGCTTCGTCGCCAGCTCGCCCGCGAGCGGCGCGATGATGCTGTAGGCCATGCCGGGGGGCGCTGTGATGCGCACGACCCCGCGGGGTCGCAGATCATCCCCGGTGACGAGCGGCTCGATCTCTCGAGCCCACTCGGCCATCCGCTTCGCGGGATCGATGAGCCGCTCGCCAAGCGCGGTGGGCGTGAACCCCCGCACGCTGCGCTCGAACAGCGCCGCCCCGAGCTGATCTTCCAGCTGAGCGATGCGGCGCGAGACGGTCGGCTGCGACAGCCGAAGCTGCCGAGCCGCCTTCAAGGTGCTCCCGGCCTCCACGACCGCCAGGAACAGGCGAAGATCGTCCCAAGGTATATTCACTAATGAATAATACCATGCGAACTCTGTCGGTTACGATACATAATCAGTGGGATTACCTCTGGGGGCATGACACACACCGCTGACCCTGCTCCGAGCCCCGAGATCCACAAAAGTAGCTTGACCGATGGTCCCAGCGAGCCGCGTGCTCCGGGCTCATCCGCGCTGAAACGCGCGTTCCAGTGCCTCGCCCTGGTTGGCCTCCTCCTGCCGCTGCTCACCTCGTGCAAGGTCTCGAGTCATCCCGTCGCGCCGTCTCCCATGGGCCAGGTGGTCTCCTCCGATGAGCTGGTCGCGCGGCTCGGCGAGCCAGGGCCCGTCACCGTCGAGACGGTGGTCGCGGCGGAGTGGATGGTGGACCGCGCCGGCCTCATCAACCTGGACCACGACGAAGCGAAGGCCCACGGGCTGACGTCGGGCGACGAGCCGATCCACATCGCGATGCACGTGCTGCGGCACCCCACGCGCGGGGTGTACCTCGTCGACACGGGCGTGGAGCGTGCTTTCCGCACGGATAAAGGTAATGCGCTCATCCGAGGGTTCGTTGGCTCGGCGATGAACGTCGACGCCATGAAGGTCCACGTCGACACCGCGAGCTACCTCGCCGCGCACCGCATCGAGCCGCGCGGGGTGCTGCTCACCCACCTGCACGTCGATCACCTCACCGGCATGCGCGACATCCCGAACCAGGTGCCCGTCTACTTGGGGCCCGGAGAAACCGAAGCGCGAGGCTTCATGAACCTGTTCGTCCAAGGCATCACCGACGAAGCGCTCGAGGGCAAGGGGCCGCTGCTCGAGCTGCAGTACGCACGTGACCCAGCGGGCCGGTTCGCTGGCGTGATCGATCTGTTCGGCGACTCCTCCGTGTTCGCGCTGTGGGTCCCCGGTCACACCGCAGGCTCCACGGCTTATCTGGCTCGTACCCCTGACGGCCCCGTGTTGATGGTGGGCGACGCATGCCACACCGCGTGGGGCTGGGAGCACGATGTGGAGCCAGGCACCTTCTCGAACGACCCCGATGAGAGCGTCGTCAGCCTCCGGCGCCTACGCCAACTGGTCGCCGCGCACCCCCACATCAACGTGCGCTTGGGCCACCAAACGCTCCCACCCCAAGCTCACGCCAGAGCCTCCCAGACCCCCAAGCAGCCCTGAGCCGCCCAGCTCCGCTGGGGGAGTCTGGCCCGTCACCCGCCACGCGCAGGCGTCGCGAACTCCCACGCGGCCCTGAGCTGCTCGGTGGGGCGCTCCGTGATGGTGTCGGCGTGGGCGACGAGGATGCGCTGAATGGGCAGCGCGCACAGCTCTTCAATCGACTCCGCGACTTCATCGCTCGCGCGCGTATGCCACCTCACGTCAGGTGGCACCTTGGCTCGTCCAAAGCAACCGAACACGCGACCCGCCAAGCGCCACGTGAAGTGGTCGCGCGCGCAGGCGGACATGAGCAAATCCGTGCCGATGAGCGAGCCGCTCGCTCGATGGAAGAAGGCTGTTTCATCAAGGAAAGGAACGCCCTTGAGGGGGATCGAGGTTAGGCAAGGCGCCGCGCGGAGGTACGCTGGGTCATCCGCTCCCAGCTTCACCTCGACCCTTGGGTTTCGTGCCTCGGCAGACTTCGGCCCAACGACGAGCGCGTTTGGGTAATGTGCCGCGGTGGAGGCCGCCTCCAGGTGATGATACCGATTGGGCACCACGATGAAGCGCACCTCCCCCAGCGCGTCGAGCGCCGCGCGCATCTCGGCCGTTGGGGCGGCGGCGCTGTGCACCCACAAACCCTCGTCAGCTAAACGCACCACGGTGGTCCTGGAGCGCAATCGAACGCCACTGAACCAGACGGGCCGCTCGCTGACCCAAATGGCGTCGGGCACGACCGCTTCAAAGACACCGGAGGCCGCCACGAGGCGAGCGTACTGGCGCAGCGCCACCCCACCAAGTCATTTGGCGCCGCTCCTCCCAGGCCCTCGCGCGCCAACGCGACGACAGGGTCAACTTCGCTAACCGGAGATCCAGCTTCGCTACGGCGCCTTGGCGATAGCGGTGTCCAGCTCCTTCGCGACGTGGCTGTCCGTGCCCTTCGGCGCGTCGCCCAGCGGTTTACGGAGCTTCTGGAAGTCTGCCTTCGTCGCGCCGAGCTCAACCAGGGATTTGGTCGCGCCGGTGCGCGCCATCCAGTTGACCTTGCTATCGCCCACCACGGCGATGAGCGCCTTGCGGAGCGCGTCGGGCTTGTACCAAGTCGCCTTGGCCTTCCACTCCTTGAGCTTATCGTTCGTCTTGCTGCCCAAATGCCCGAACGTGCTCATCACGAACCACGGCGGGGTCTTGTCGGTGCGCGGGGTCTGCTCGAGCAGCTGCAGCGTGAGCTGGTACGCGCCCTGGTGTGAGTTGCCGTAGAGTGGGTAGTCAGCCCACATGGCTACAAGACCTTGGAAGCACTTCCCCCAAAGGTCCTCGTCACCCTTTTGCTTCAGCAGCTTCTGGTACGTCGCGAAGAGCTTGGCGTCGCCCAGCTTGCCCGCGTACTCACACGCCGCCTTGCGGACCCCAGCGTCGGCGTCACCCTCCATCATCGCGATCAGCTTCTCGGGGCCACCCTTCAGCTCGCGGTTCCAGGTCGAGCTCAGCGCGTACACCGCCTCCGTGCGGATCTTCGGGTTGGTGTGGTCCGCGAGCTCGAGCAGCAGCTTGCCCACGTCGGCGTTACGCGCACCATCGTTGCGGATGGTGCGGATCATCGCCGTGAGCACCGCTGGGTGCTGCTCCTTCCTCGCTGCCTCCACCAAGACAGTTTGGCTGCTCTTCGCCGTGCCGAGCAGCGAGCCCATCATCTCCGCTGCCTTGATGCGCACCGCCGGCGAGCTGTGGCCGATCAGCTTCTGACCCAAGCTCGTGTTACCCCCGAACACATCCTTCGCGAGCTGTGAGCGGTTCATCGACTCCCGCAGGATCTTCACCGCCTCACACTTGCCGTCGATGCCATTGTCGGTCACCTCGCAGGTGGCGTGCGCGAGGATGAGCTTCTCATACTGGGCAGCGGTGATCGGCTCACCCTCTTTGACGAGGTCCCTCACCTCGTCAATCTTCACTTGAACGACCCCGGTTGGGTCGGCCTCGGCCTCCTGCTTGGCGTCCTCCTTCGAACCGCCTTTACAGGCGAGCAAGGTCGCCACGATGAACAGGGCGCGCGCGAGGTTGCGCCAGCGAGGGCAGGCCTGCGGTGCCGTAGTGATGGGTGAAGTCTTGGTTTTCGTGATCATGCTAGGTTCTCGATCATGCTGAGTATCAGTCAAGTCAGTTATGCTGCTCAATAGTCGGCTGCCGTGCGATGAAAGAAGGGGCGCCCTGAGTCAGGTCACTACGGCGCCCCGAAACGGCGCCACGGCGGGAGTCAGGGAGCAGCCTCTCTCGGCGCACCGCCAAACCCGACCCCCTTCGTTGTGCGTTGCCCTCACCGCTCCTCCGCTCCTACATGGTAAAGCGCGCCGCCCTGACTCCTCCCAGGTCCCGCAGCGTGACGCAATTGGGCGACGCCGATGAGGAATCCGAACAAGAACATACCCTGACTCCTCCCAGGTCCCGTAGCGTGACGCAAGGGCGCACGAAAACACCTGCAATTTCCAGCACTTACGCGGCCTCACGCCGACGCCCTAGCTCCACCGGCTTTTAGGGGTTGGCAGCTCACCCCACGGTGCTGTCAAGGCCTGCACCGAGACGCCCACCGCCAGGCTCCCGAACACCGACGCCCGAGGCTGGCGGCCAGGTACGAGCCAGGTAACTCTGCCCCCCCCCTATGGTAGCCTCGCTCCATGCGGCTCTACGTCCGCCACACGGGGGGGCCAGCACCACTCCGGGGTGACCAGGAGTACACGCATCACTTCGATGAGCTCGCCGAGCCCCAGGCACGCTCGTTCGCTAATCTGACCACCCGCTACCTACTGCGCATCCCGTATCGGCAGCGAGGCTCCTGGGATGACTTCGGTATCGTGGAGCGCGAGGAGCAACAGGAGTTCCTCCTCACGCTCTTCAAGTCATCCAACCTCGACGCGCGCCTCGGCTACCCCGGAGAGCTCCTATTCCCCGACGAAGCCACCCAAGCACGAGCCGCACAGCTCCTGAAGGAAGCGCTCGGCGTGGAGTAGACGGCGCGACGCCAGCACTAACCTCGCGATGCCGACTTCGACGTCCAATCGACTAGCGGCAGTGTCAGTCCAGACACCTTCATCAATCCGTTGAAATCTCGTCGATTGCGGGTGACTAGCGGAAGCTGCTGAGCTAACGCCGTTGCGGCGATCAAGATGTCCCCCAGGCCCTGACGCTGTGCCCGAGATGCGGCTGCCCAGATCGTCGCGGCGAACCCGGCCGCGCTTTCATCAAAGGGAATAACGAGGGAGTCGTTCACCAGAGCTTCGAACGCGCGCGACTGCTCATGGTACGGCTTCCCTGCGCGCAACGCGGCACAATACCCACGCCGGCGCTCAAAGACCGTGACTGAGCTAATCGTGAGTTTCCCGAACTGACCTAGATAGGCTCGAGCCCGAGCGACTGCACCAGGATGACCTCGACTGATCTCTGAAAGCGTGTCCGTGTCTAGCAGCACGGGACCGGGCAGCATGGCCCTAGCCCTCCTTGAGCTTCTCGGTGAGCCGGCGTGCGTCAAGGTCAGGGACATCAGCGAGGCTCGCCTGCGCTAGTCCAAGGATCTGGTCAGGGCTCGGTGCGATATCCACGTCCTCACCGTAGTGACGACGGAGTAACGCGAGCACCTGGCCCTCGAAGCTGCGGCCACAACGCTCGGCATCAAGCGTCAGCCGCTCTCTCAAGGCGGTGGGGAAGCGAATCGTACGCGCAACCATGGCGTTCTGAGCAGAGGCAGTTCGAGTCACACCAAAACAATACCACTTTGGTGAGACCGCGCAACCAGGCTTGAAGCCAAGGACGCACAGGTGGTCGCGCGTTCGGGTTCAGGAGCGCGCCCACCTTGCGGTGGTGAGCGCTCCCCGCCGCACGAGGCGTCGCTACACGGAAGCCGGACCGGGCGGCGCCTGACCCCCGTAGAGGTGCTTTCGGCGTAGCGCGGCGATCTGAATCACGGCTGGGATGGTGACGCGATAGGCGGCCCCGGCCACGTCAATCGCGGTCCAGGCACCCGTGATGGCCCAGCCGACTGGCCCGGTGAGGAGGGCCATGGTCCTCGTCAGAGCCATGTTGCCCGCGAGCGTGAGCCCACGGCCCAGCAGGACCTTCGCTACGGCGTTCACGATGATGACAGTCAGCTGGTACGATATGAACCCACCCATCCAGAAGGCCGCCTGAAACGCGGCGATCGCAGCCTCACCCCTAAAATCGTTCACGTTGGTGACACCCGTAGCCGCGGCGAGTTCCTTCAATTCTTGCGGGCTCATCCTCTCCAGCGCAACCGTCAAGATCTTCATGAGCAGGTTCCCCTCGATTTGCTCGACACTCGCGCTTCGGTTGTAGTTCACCTTCAACTTATCGCAAACATCGGTTAGTACCGTCTTATACGGTACGCCTACTCCACTTCTAAGGATGGTGGCGAACGTGTTGGCGCCGAAGCTCTGGATTTCAGCGGCGATCAAGTCCCAATACTTCTGATGATCTGGGTAAAGCTGCTGGTACCGTTGCCTGGACGTCAGCTCTTCAGTGAGCCTGGCTGAGCCATCTCGATCGTACACCAGGCAGTGGACAAGGTCATTCAGGTCCTCAGACTTCATTTGACTGAGGAACTCTAGGTCGGGGTCGTGACGGTAGCGCATGGTTTTCCTTGGATCGCAGTTGGTTGATACAGGGTGTGTTGAGGCCTAAGCACGGTGCGTGCCAGCCCGAACGATGATTGAATGTCCGCATCCCTTCGATCTCTTGCCCCGGCTTGGTGATCGCGATCAGACGAACCTCGAGAGCGATCGATCGCGACTGGCGCAGGCCGCGCTCCTGCGCGGTGGCTCGTGAGCGCGGTGAAGCGCCACCTCCCAGCGCCTCGCCTGCTGGCTTCCGGGGCGAAACAGGCAAACCCCCGATCCTAGAAGCGCCCGCGGAGCGCTCCGATGCTTTTTCATGTCACACGGCGGCTCCCTGCCTCGTCTTCACGACATGGCCCAGATCACCCGAGCAAACGGTCCCGAGGCACCCACCCGAGCGCTCGCCCCTGAGGCGCCCGGCTCGCATGCGCTTGTCCCGCGAGCGCGCCGCAAGCGAGGGCTCATGGCGTGGTTGGCGAGGCCGTTCCTGGACGCGTTCGAGCGGCGCTACGACTACAATGTCGACTACCTTCGCGAGGTCGCGGGGACTAGCATGAGCGGCTTCGTTCGCTTCTCCTGTGCTTCCATGATGAGCAACTACCACCAAGGGGTCCCACTGGAGGCTTGGTTCGCCGCCAAGATCGTGGGCGCGCGCCATGAGGACTGCGGGCCATGCGTTCAGCTCGTGGTGCGGATGGCGGAGGAGGCCGGGGTGTCGCCGAAGGTGCTCAGAGCCATCATCGAAGGGAACGACGACGCGCTGACACCCGATGCGGCGTTGGGCCTCGCTTACGCGCGCTCGGTGCTCGAGCGTGATCTCATGGCCAGTGACCAATTCCGCACGGAAGTGCGCGAGCGTTGGGGGGATGAGGCGCTGCTCTCGCTCGCCTTCGCGCTCACCTCGGCGCGGTTGTTCCCGACCCTCAAGTACGCGCTGGGGCATGGGCGCTCCTGCTCGCGGGTGGTCGTCTCGGGCGAGGAGCTCCACACCGGATGAGCGACGTCGACCGCCGCGCGCTCGTCGGCCTAGCTTACCGAATGCTCGGTTCCCTGACGGAGGCCGAAGACATCGCGCAAGAGGCGCTCCTCCGCTGGCACCAGTACCCCGACAAGCACGCTGTTCAGAGCCCCAAGGCGTTCATCGAGCGAGTCGCGGCGCGGCTCTGCCTCGATCGGCTCAAGTCGGCGCGTGCGCGTCGCGAGGTCTACGTGGGTCCGTGGCTACCCGAGCCGCTCCTCGATGACGAGGGGATGCAGCCCGATGCCGAGCGCCTCAGCGAGCTCGCCTCCGACTTGTCAGTTGCCCTGTTACTCACCCTCGAGCGGCTCTCCCCGCTCGAGCGCGCCGCGTTCGTGCTGCACGACGTCTTCGACACCGACTGGCCGGACGTCGCGTCGACCCTCGGTCGCTCAGAGCCAGCATGTCGTCAGCTTGCCTCACGCGCCCGTCAGCGCGTGCGCGAAGAGCACCGTCGCTTCCACCCCTCCCAAGAGACTCGCGAGCGCGTGATGGAGGCGTTCGCCGGAGCGCTCGCGACGGGCGACACCGCCTCCCTCGCGAGCCTCCTGGCAGAGGACGTCGTCTTCGTCTCCGACGGGGGGGGCCACGTGAGGGCCGCGTTGAAGCCCGTGCATGGTCGGGATCGCGTCACGCGGCTCGTCTTTGGGCTGTACACCAAAGGCAATATGGCAGAGGGCTTTGCGTTCCGCGCCGCGCGCATCAATGGCCTCGCCGGGATCATCGTGGAGCAGCACGGCGAGCCCCTCCAAGCAGCGGCCTTCGACATCGACGAGGACGCGTCGATTCAGGCGATCTACGTGGTGGTGAACCCGGAGAAGCTACGACACCTGGCCAGACTCAGGGATGATCCATGAATAGCAAGTGAACATTGGGCGCTTCGCTCCTCCACCGGAGCTCGAGTCCCGTATGTGACGATGGCCTATCACAGTGTGTAGCCGCTTCACTTGTAGCCGAGATGCCAGCGGGCTGGTCGAGCCGGCGCATGGCGCGTGACGAAGGATGAGTACCGCTAGTTCTGATACCGACGAATCGCGACTCGACGCGTTGATCGACGAGCGCGCCGCGCAGCGGCGGCGAGCTCGTGATGTACGCCTGGGAGGAGCCGCGGCTACCTGCTGACCTCAGTCAGGCCTTGGGCAAGGTGTTCCCCATGCTGCCCATCTGGGTAGTTGTGCGTGGGAGCGCTAGGGCGGCTCCCAGTCGCGCGCCGCTCCACGCCAGAAACGTGCCCGGTCCGCGCGCTGCGTGCTAGGGGCGCCCCATGGACGAGGGTGTAGCCAAGCCGGAGGTTGAGGACGCCGCGCGCGCCGAGTTCGTGGAGAGCCTTTCGCGGCGCCTGGAGTTCATCCGTAACCTCTTGGAATCATTGGATAATTCGCCGGAGTCGGGGGAGCGCCAGGCGTCGGCGCAGCGGCGCCTCCACGCGCTGAAGGCGGCCGCTCAGGTGCTGGCGTTCGACGGCTTGGCGAGCGCGGTAGCGAAGATCGAGGGGCAGGTCTCGGTGCCGATTTCGCCCGAGCTGGGGCGCCAGCTGGCCCGGCGGCTGGAGAGCCTGCCGTCCTTGGTGGTGAGCGGTTCTGGTCAGTCCATCGAGCCATTCGCGTCGCGACGCCCGGCGTACCCGCCCCACGCGCTGGTGTTCGGCACGCCGCCGCTCGCCGACTCGCTGCGGAGCGAGCTGGCGTTCGCGACCGGGCAGGCGCTGGAGTGCGATCGCACCGACAACCTGAGCCGCGCCCTCAGCCTGGTGGTCGATCACGGTCCTGACGTGGTGGTCGTGGACTACGACCGTCCCTCGGCGGAAGAGCTGGTGCAGCGGCTCACGGGGCTCGATCGCTCGCCGCCGCTGGTGGTGCTGGGGCACTTCGATTCACCCGAAGCGGCGGCCAAGCTGGCGCGCGCAGGCGTGACGCGGGTGCTGCCCAAGCCGGTCAGCCCAAGCACGCTGCGGGCCACGGTGCTCGACGTCTTTGGTCGCGACGGGGCGCGCCCGGAGCTGCCGCGAAGCCTCGGTGAGCTCACGGTGGATCAGCTCGCCGAGCGCGTGGCGGAGGAGCTCAAGGCAGGCCTCGCTGGCACGGTGGAGCCCACCACCCGCGGCCGCGCCGTGAACCTGGGTGACGGCGCGGAGGTGCGAGCAGCGGTGTGGGGCGCCATCGCGCGGATCCGTGAGGTGATGACCGTGCGCTCCGGCGGGCAGGTCCGCTTCGACCCACGAGGCCCTGAGGGCGCCATCCACGTCGCGCCCTGGTCCACGGGAGAGCGGCGCGCGGGGGAGCGGTCGCCGGTCGGCGCGCGCGCGGCGGACGACGTGAGCCTGGACGGGCGGTTGATTCTGGTGGCTGACGATGATCCGGCGGTCACCTGGTTCTTGAGCGGCTTGCTCCGCGGCGCGGGGGCGCGCGTGATGGAGGCGGGGGACGGCAAGCGCGCGCTGTCGCTGTGCCAGCGCTTCTGGCCGGACGCGGTGGTGAGCGACATCCTGATGCCAGAGCTCGACGGCTTCCAGCTGTGCCGGGAGATCAAGAGCGACATCGCGGTGCGCGACACGCCGGTGATCTTACTCTCGTGGAAAGAGGACATGCTCCAGCGCGTGCGCGAGCTGGGCGCCGAGGCCGACGGCTACCTGAAGAAGGAGGCCGACGGCTCGCTCATCGTGCAACGACTGCGCGAGGTGCTGCGCCCGCGGAGCCGCGTCGAGGCGCGCCTGACGCAAGGCGGTGAGGTGAAGGGGCGCCTCGGCGACATCACCCCGAGGCTCGTGCTCGAGCTCGCCTCACGGCGCATGGGTAGCTGTCAGATCAGCATACGAGATGCGGCCTACCTGTATGAGGTGGAGGTGCGCGGGGGGCGCCCCGTGGCCGCCACGCGCACCGCGGAGGATGGCGGCAGCGTGCGGGGGAAGCCAGTGCTCGGCTCACTGCTCGGGGTGAGCGCCGGGCGCTTCGCGATTCGGCCCAGCGAAGGCGAGGTGCAGCGCGACTTTGAGCTGGATCTGTTCATGACGCTCGAAGAGCCGATCAAGAGCGCGCGCGGCGCGCGCCGAGCGCTCGTAGGCGCGCAGCTGCTCGACGTGGAGCGCGTGGCGCTCGACCCAGGGGTGCTCGACGCCTACATGCGCGCGACGCCGGACAGCGCGCGCGACGTGGCGCGGCGCCTGGCCCAAGGTATTTCCGTGCGGCAACTCGTGCAGGGGGGCGCGGAGGTGAGCCTGGTGGAGGCGGTGCTGCTCGACCTGGCGCAGCACGGCGGCGTCCGGGCCGTGGTGACGGCGCGGGGCGACGACGTCTTGCCTCAGGCCGCCGCGCTGATGGCCGAAGTGACCGCTACGGGTGAGCCGCCCCCGGTGCGCGAGATCAGCGCGCCGCAGTTCACCTTGGAGTTCGAGTCGATGTCGCCCCCTGCCGCGGCGACGAGCGCCGCGCCCACCCACTTGGTGGTGAAGCGCGCCGAGGCGCCGCGCCTGACGCCCGAACAGGAAGAACAGGTGGACGCCCTGGTGTCCGTGCTCAGCGAGCACCCCAGCGAGGCGCCCCCCGATGTCGCGAGCGGCGACGCGAAGGAACCCAGCCAGGCGCTGCCAGCCGTCAGTGAGGCGAGCGAGCCCCATCCAGCGCCAGTCGTCAATGACACGGACGAAGCGCGCGGATCCTCGCAGACGACGGACGGCACCTCAGTATCCGTCAGTGACACAGACTCCGAGGAGCCCAGCGACGAAGGCGCCGAGGCGAGCTCGTCCGCTCCCGAGGCCGATGCTCGGACAAGCAGCGCAGCACCTGAGGCGCCCGTTCGTGACGTCGAGGAGAGCGGATCCCCGCTCCCCGTGGTGCGGATCCAGTTCGCGCCGATGGTGAGGCGCAAAGACCCCGCCACCGGCGCGCCGCCGCCCGTCGAAGCCGCCAAGCCTGCCACCGACGCGCCGCCGCCCGTCGAAGCCGCCAAGCCTGCCACCGACGCGCCACCAGCCATCGAAGTCGCCTCCGAAGCGCCACGGGCAGCTGACACGAGCACCGAGCCAGGCGCCGCCGCACCCAGCGCCGAGGCCGTTGCAACCGTGCCCAGCACCGAAGCACCCAACGCCAAACCAAGCGCCTCGACTCCCAGCGCGGTAGCACCCCGCGTCGAGCCAGCTCCGGCTACCACCGTCACCCAAACCGCGCCCCCTATTGAAGTCAGATCCACTAACGAAGCACCGCAGGCAGCGCCCACCACGACCGTCGGGGCCACGCCGCCCACGAAGACGATCGCTGGCTTCCCAGCGCCCAAGCTGGGCGGCACGGCGCCGCTGCCCGAGGTACGCGAGATCGCAGCGCCCCCACGCCAAACAGCGGAGCCCTCGCGCCAAACAGCGGAGCCCTCGCGCCAAACAGCAGAGCCCTCGCGCCCCGCACAGGAAGCAGCACCTGAGGCAGCCCTGCCCAAGGCCGCGCCGCGACCCAGCTCTCACACCGCGCCGCTGCCACCGACCAAGCCCATCGCGATGCCTCCGCGCGCGAGCGAGCCGCTCGCCGCCGCGCCCACCGTGACGATCGGTGCCCGGAGCGAGCCGGCAGAAGCAGCCGCGGAGAGCCACGCGGCTCGAGCCCAGAGCGAGCCGACGCCTGGCGTCGCTGAGCCTGCCGAGCGCGAAGCAGTGGACCCGCCCGGCGCCTCCACGGCGCCGAGCAGCGCGCTGCCAAACCCCCAAAACCCGATCCAGGAGGCGGCGAAGCTCGCGCCAGAGACCCAAGAGGTCACCCGCGCGCCCTCCATCGAGAGCACGGATAAGGTTAGTATTACTGACGCATCCGCGCCGCCCACTGACGAGTCTTCACGCGCTCCGTCCGCCGCAGCGCCCACGGACCGGGCGCCATCCGTCGCCAGGACACCTGACGAGTCTTCACGCGCTCCGTCCGCCGCAGCGCGTGAAGAGGCGCCCTCACTCAAGGCCCTCGCCGAGGAGCACCTGGCCCAGGCGAAGACCGACACGTCGAAGGAGACGGAGGCAGCGGAGCCTCGAGCCACGGAGGCTGCTGTCAAGTCTGAGTCACTGACTAAGCTGCCGACATCTCAGGCCGTAGCAGAGACGTCAGTCCCACAGCCCAAAGAGGCGCAGCCTGAAAAGCCAGCCGCCGAGAAGCCAGCCATCGGCCTCGCGTCTTTGGAGCGCCCGGAGCCCAGGCAGCTGGAGCCCAAGGCAGAGACCTCACAGCCAGAGCCCGCGAGCGCCGAGCCGGCCACACGCTCCATCCGCTTCGATGTGCCTCGCACGCGCCGCATCGATCGCGGGCCGATGCCTCGCTTGGAGGATGAGACCCCCGCGGCGCTCGCCGCCTCCGAGCCGAAGAAGAGCCGCGGCGGTTCGCGCTGGCTCAGGAGCCTGGGCACCGTGGGCGCAGCGGGCGCGGCGGCCGTGGTCGCTTACCTGGGCGTGCGGAGCCTGATGGCGCCGCTCACTGCGGAGCTGCCAGAGCCTCCCGCTGCGGCGGCCGTGGATCCCGCGGAGGTCCCGTCCGCACCCGCGGTGGTGCCACCCCCCGCGCCGGCGCCCGTACCCGAGCCAGCCGCCAAGCTCCAAGTGAGCTACGGCGACGCCCCGCAGGACATCACCCTGGACACCGACAAAGGCCTACTCGAGCTGACGACTTCTCAGCGCCACTCGATCTACGTCGATCAGGTGTTCGTGGGGCGCGGCCCCAGGCGCCGAGTGCCGCTCGGCGCAGGTCGCCACGAAGTGCGCCTGAAGCTCAACACCACCGAGATCGTGCAAGAGATCGAGGTGCGCCCCGGCGCCACCACCTTGGTGCGACTCGCGGAGTAATCGCCCGCACGCAGCGCGGCGAACGGCGCCGCCACGTGGTGAACGGTGACGTCGCGCTCAGCGCGGCGAACGGTGACGCGCGCTCCCCCGCGCTTGACCCTCCGCCATCCTCAGCTAACTGGGCACCGATGTCGCGCGCTCGCACCTCGTTCATCGCCGCGAGCCTGCTCTCGCTGGCGCTGATGGGCTGCGATCGTGAAGAGCCCCAGCCCACCGAAGAGCCCGCTTCGGTGGACGCCGGGGTGACCAGGCCCGAGGGGACGGAGCAGTCAGTTGGGCTGCTCGAGCTCTTGCCCACCTGCGACGTGTACCACCGGGGGGCGTTCGTCGACGTCGCGGCGGAGTCCGCGGCCATCCGCCGGGACTTCGCGGTGGGCCCGTTCCCGGACACCCGCGCGGCGGACCGCGACGGCACCCGCGTGGCGCGCATCGATGGCCAGCGCGTGAGCTATGGCTTCTGGCTGGACGCCGAGCTCGAGCACCCCTTCGTCGAGCTGCGCGGCGCCGCCGGCAGCGTGAGCCGCGTGGGGGTGTACTTGAACGATCGCTACCTCGCGACGCTGACCTTACCGCGCGGGGTGGATCGGGTGCGCACCCGCGAGCTGAGCGAGCCGCTGCCGCCGGGGCGCCACGTGGTCTCCCTCAATCTGCGCGGAAAAACCACCACCCAGGGCCGCGCGGATCTCGACTGGATCCGCCTGGCAGGCGGGGACGACGTGAAGGCCACCTTCACGCCGCTGCGCGAGGGCGACATCGTCAAGGACGTGGCCATCGATGGTCAGCCGAAGCGCTCATTGGCGCTGCCCGCGCCGAGCGCCGTGCGCTGCCCGCTTTGGGTGCCGCAAGGCGCGCGGCTGGAGGTGAACCTGGGGTTCTGGGGCGCGGGCAAGGGGGACGCCGAGCTTCGCCTATTGCAAGACGGCAAGCAGCCGCTGGTGCTCCAGCGGCGCAAGCTGAGCGGCGGCGCTGGGGTCTCGTGGATCCCGGTGCAGGTGGATCTCAGCGACCACAGCCAGCGCCTGGTGGCCATCGAGCTCCGCGCGGCGAGCGGTGAGGGCGGCGGCCGCGTGGTGTTCGGGGAGCCCACGCTGGAGCTCATGCACCCGCCGGGCCCGCGCGCCACCCCGCCGGCTGACACCGTGATCTTGGTGGTGCTCTCCGGGGTCGAGCGGCGCCGGTTGCCGCCGTTCGTGCCGCCGCGCTCGCTGCCTGGCCTGGTGGAGCTGATGCGCGGCGGGGTGACGTTCACCTCTTACCGCACGCCCACCACCGTGTCGGGGCCGGTGATGGCCAGCCTGCTCACGGGGCTCGCGCCGCGCGCCCATGGCTTCGAGGATCCGAACGGTAAGCTGCCTACCTCGGTGCGCAGCGTAGCCGAGGTGTTCAAGCTGGCCAGCGGCCGCACCGCGATGTTCACCGGCGTCCCCACCAGCTTCGCGGCGTTCGGCTTCGACCGGGGTTGGGATCGCTACGACGCGATCTCACCGGTGCAAGATCTGCCCGCCTCGGAGCCCACCGCGCGAGCCACCGAGTGGCTCGATCGTCAGCTAAGCACACCAGGCAAGCGCCTGGTCGTGATCCACCAACGCGGCGGGCACCCGCCGTGGGACCTCGACACGGCGGAGACGGGCGCGCTGCCACCACAGGAGTACGGCGGCATGCTGCGGCCGCGCCGCGGCGCTATTTTGCTCAATGAAGTGCGCCAGCGCCGCCGCGCGCAGACGCGGCGCATCGCCCCGGAGGACTGGGTGCGCCTGCACGCGTTCCATGACGCCGCGCTCGCGAAGCAGGACGCCGAGCTGGTGCGGCTGTTCTCCATGCTGCGAAAACGCGACGCCTACGATCGCGCGCTGATCATGGTGGTGGGGGACGTGCCGCTCGGCGACCCGCCGGATGTCCCCTACGCCCCCGCGCCGCCGCTGCGGGAAGATCGGCTGCTCGCGCCGCTGTACGTGAAGTTCCCTGGTGGGGCGCTGGCCGGGGTGCAGAGCACGCTGCCCACCACCGCCATGGACGTGGCGCACACGATGCTCACGGCGCTGGGGCTCAGCACCGAGGGGCGCCCCGGCGGCACCGATCTTTTCCTCACGGCAACGGGCGCTGAGCCGGTGCTGGGGCGCCCGCTGCAGGCGACGCTCGGCAACACCTACACCTCACGCTGGGGGCTCTTGCTCCTCACGGGCACCATGGGCCGGCGCCCGTCGCTGTGCGAGCTCGACGTGGACCCAGCCTGCGTCTCCGACGCGTTCTCGAGCCGACCCATCGCCTCGCGGGCGCTGTGGCGCGCGACCTATCGCTTGGAGCAACAAGCGCGCAAGAGCGTACCCCAGAGCGAGCTGGTGGAGCTGGATCAGGACACGTCGTCCGCGCTCACCGTGTGGGGTTACTGAGCGGCGCCCACCTTTCGGTTCGCTATGCTGACTAACGAGCCTCGCGGCTCATCAGATCGCCTTACTGACTAATCCACGCGCAGCGCCTCTCCGCGTACGGCGCCTCTCCACGCGCAGCGCTCGGCACGCTCTCAGCGCTCGAGCCAGATCGGGTTCGTGAACGCGAAGGGCACCGTGTACTCGCGCGAGGCGTTCGGGAGCCCGCGGGAGCCTTGCGCCAACACCACCACGAAGTCTGCGCCCTGGGGCAGGGTGAGGCTCAAGCGGCGCCGGTAGCGGGTCACCGCGCGCGTCTCCTTCACCAGCTCGAAGTGCAGGCGCTCCCCGCGCGAGCCCGCGAGCACCTCCACCTGACTCACCGAGATCCAAGGCGCCGCGTCCACCTCGATGTCCAAGCTGAAGCGCGCGGCGCCACTCGTTAGCTTGACTGTCTCACCGGGGCCGCGCCCATCCACGGTGGCGTGGATGAAGGGCCCGCTCGTCACGATCGCGCGCCCCGCCTTGAGCGCCGCCATGCAGTCGCTGAGCTTCGCCTTCACGTCGGTGTCGTCGCTCGCCTGGCCCCCGGGCCCCACGGGCCCACAACGAAGGTAGGTGCGCGGCAGCCCCGGATCCAAAATCGCCAGCTTGTGGGAGTCGCTGCTCCCCGTCGCCGCGATGCGCCTCCCCAAGCCGAGCTGCGTCAGCCAGTCCTTCAGCACCGGGCGCACGCGCTTCAGATCGCGCGCGTCGTCGCCGTTGTAGACCTCCAGCGTGTCGAAGCCCGGATCGTAACCGGGGCGCCCCGGCAGCCCCGTTTGTTCGCTCACCTGATAAGCGGAGAAGTAGCTGATGATCGGATCCCAGCGCGGGTGGTTCACCTGCAGCACCGCCTGAGGCGCCTTCCGCCGCACGTCTTCAAAGATGCCGCGCGGCGTGGTGTCCCGGTAGATGATGTCTTGCCCTGGCTTCAGCGGGAACACGTTGAAGTGCCCGAAGCGCGCCCCGAGCGTGCTCACCTCCGTCCCCGGCAACGTCTGGAGCGCCGTCGCCAGCACCCCCTCGCGCGCCAAGGCGCGCCGCACCGGCTCCAAGTCGGTCACCGCGTAGTGGTCCGTCGCCGCCGCCAGCTCCACCCCCTCCGCGGCGATCGACACCACCCGCGCCGCGAGCGAGATGTCCGCGTCCACGCTCGGCGACTGGTGCAGGTGCAGGTCGGCTCCCACCCAGCCAGGTGTACTGACCACGCGCGGCAGCGTGGCCTTCAGCGCCGCGGGTACCCCCTCCTTCACCGTCACCTCGAAGCGCTCCGCGTCGCGCTCCGGGCCCGCCGTCACGAGCAGCCGGTAGCGCCCCGGGTGAAGCCGCAGGCTGAGCTCACCGTTGCCGGTCCACGCGAAGCGATCCGCCCCCTCGAGCCCGCCGTCCTCATCGAACACCGGCGCGGCGCTCCCCACCTTGTCCACCCGCACCTTCGCCGCCAACTTGGCGCCCCGCTCGTCGCGGATCGAGAGCACGACTTCTCCACGCGGTAATTGAGGCTCGGCGATCGGCAGCGGCTCGAAGCTGAGCTCGCGCGTCGCCACCAGCTCGCCCCCGCGCGGGATCCCGCGCGCCGTGTAGTGCGCCTTGATCGGGCCCTGAAACCCGCGGATCCGCGCGCGGTAATCGAGGTGCATCGCGGTGTCGCCGGTGGGCCTGAGCAGTAAGTCCCCCTGCGCCCCGCGGCGACCCACCCAAGTCGCCTTCCCGCGGTACGACATCCGCGGCACCCCGAGCCCCGACACGTGGTACTGCAGGTTGCCCCAGCGCAGCGCGTCCCCCAGCCGCGCCGACACCGCGCCGCCATTTGCCTCACGGAAACGCGTGCGGAGCAGCGCCTTGGGCAAGGTCGGGTGGAGCTCGATGCGCGTCGTCGCGAGCAGGCGCTGCCCGCTCACGGTCACCTCGGCCTCGATCTCGATGCCGCCCCGCTCGAGCTTCGTGGAGGTCGCGACGAAGGCGTGGTCACGGTCACCGACGCTCGCCACCTGATGGAGCTGCCACAGCGCGTCCAGGTCGCTCTCCGTCCCCAAGGCCTGCGCGGTGGGGAGGAAGGGGCGGTTGCGCCACAGCTCAGTCAGGTAGCCATCCTGACGACGCACCATCAGGGTCAGCTCGGCGCTCTTCAGCGTGGGGTCCCCCGGGGTGGCGAAGGTGCGCCGCATGACGTTCAGGTCACTGGCTCGCGCGGGCCGCGCCTCGACTGGCCGGGCCACGAAATCGGCGGTGCCGGCTTCAGCGCTTCCTTTCTTGGGGGTTGGGGGGGCTCCGTGCGCCGCCGGGCCAATCCCCAGGGTCGTCACCAGGCCAAGCAGCGGCGCCAGGGTGCGCACCCAGCGCACCCCGCGTGAGGCGCCTCCAAACCCAGGCGAGCCAGCCGCCGACCCAAGCCTCCGCAGGCGCCTCCAAGCGCCCCACCCGGAGCCTCCGCGCGCCCCGCCGCCGGCTGAAAAATCGTGCGCCTTCACCACTTTCAGAGGGTACTCGAAGCACCTTCGCTCTGGGGCGTTCCAACCCAGAATCTGTAACCCATTGAAATCACTCATGAAATAGCACTGCGAGCGCGCGCAGGGTGCGTCTGTTCACTGTTTGTCAGAAACTGGACAGAGTTACAGTATCTCAGGCACTCAGGGCGCATGACCCAGCTCGCACAGGCCGTCCTCGTTCGCCTCTACCTCGACTCTCAAGCCACCCGTCGCCCCACCCAACGCTCCCTCGCCAAGGCCCTCGCGCTGCCACCCGCGAGCCTGCGCGTCGCCCTCGCCGAGCTCGCCCAGGCAGGCTGGGTGAACGCCGAGCGCGTGCGCCTCACCCTCCCCGGCCTCGTGCTCGCCACCAGCCTCCAAGCGCGCCTCACCGCCGCAGGTCAGGCAGCCTGATGTTTAGCTACCGAGCACCACCAGGGTGGCGGGCGTGCCGGGCAGCGGCGCGATCGCTTGCCAGCCTGGGGGCAGCGGCGGCTCGGTGAACTCGAACAGCCAGCGCGCGTCCAGCGGGGAGAGGTTGGGGCAACCGGCGCTCATCTTCTCCCCGAAGCGCTCGTGCCAGTAGGCGCCGTGGAGCGCGTAGGGCTGCTTGAAATACTGCGTCCACATCACGTCGCTGATCCAGAAGCTGGTCGGCGCGCCCGGGTCCGGGCTCATGGTGCCCCAGCGCTCCTTCCAGTTCACCGGGAAGGCGCCGAGCGGCGTGGTGTAGTTCTTCACGCTGCCTTTTCCGTGGTGCGCCCCGCCGCGCCCCGGCGCGTGCACGGTGGCGTAGACGGGCTCCTCGCCGCGGTAGGCCACCAGCGTGTTCTCGAGCAGCGAGAGGTAAACCCAGGTGCCGTCGCCCACGCTCGCCGGCGCCTTCACCAACTTGGCCACGCGGAAATGATCGCGACGCACCCAGTCGCCCCGCCGCGTGCGCAGGTAGCGATGCCCCGCGTGGCGGCGCTCCTCGGTATCGAGCTCGAGGGGCGCGCCTGGCTCCGCGACCTCGCCCGTCGGCACCAAGCCGCCCTCCTCCAAGCGGTGCAGCGGACGCGGGGTGAGCCGCGCCCAGCCGAGCGGCAGCTTGGGAGCGCTCGGCCCCTCGAGGCGCACGCCTCGAAACGCGCTCGGGCGGTAGCGGCGCACGCGATCGGCCGGCACCAGCGCCAGCTCCGGCGTCACCAGCCACACGCGACCTGCGGCGTGAAACGCGCGCCCATAGCTCACCATGCTGCCGTGAGGCAGGCTCTTGCGCAGCAGGCCCCCGCCCCCCAAAGGGCTCTGCGCGCCCTCGGTCACGAACGTGGGCGCCGGCCCGTTCTCGGTGATCGGCGCCTCCTCCACCAGGTCTTCGAAGCCGCGCGCCCAGTCCCCGAGCTTCAAGGGGCGCTCGCGGTAGCGCATCATCACGCGCCGGTGCTGCTCCTCCGTGGGGATGCGATCGTACATCGGGGCGCCGATGCTGAACGCGTACTCATATGGATAAATCGCATCGTCAGGGACACTGTGCGTCTCGGTGACGGCGCGCACCACCGGGTGCTCCGGGTCGCGGGTGGTGGTCTGGTCGTCGCACACCCAGCCATACGGCGCGACGGCGAAGTAGCCGCGCCTACAGCCGGGCTGCCCGGGGCGGCGCTCTTCGGAGCGCAGCGGCACGCCGTAGCCCACGCGGATGGCCCCGTGCTTCAGCAGCTTGCCGCGCGGATTCGACGGCCGCTCCGCCCAGATCCAGGTGATGTAGCGCACGCTGTACACGTGGCCGTAGGGCGCGACGGGCGGCGCCTCTACGGCTTCTTGCTCGGACGTCGTGTCGACGTGAGGTGCCTTCACGCTGGACACCGGCTGGGCAGCTGACGGCTCCTCGACAGGGGAGCTCACCGGCCCCGAAGCGCACCCAACCCCCAAAACCCACGAACCGAGCGCCGCCCCAAGGGCCCCGACGCCACGCCCCCGACGCCGCGCCAAGGCCGCGCCTTCCCGGAGCGCTGCGCCCCACCAACCCACTCGCCCCGCCTGCTGCATGGAGCTGTGAGTCTGTCACGCAGGCCAGGGAGCCGCCCAGAATCACGCGATGTTCCCCACTTTCTCCGCTCGGGAGCGCAGACCCAGGCATACCGCGCCCTGCATGGGGCGTTCCCGTCCCGAAGAGCACGTCATGGCGAACCGATTAACAGTCAGAGCAGTGAGCCCCCATACAGCGAAGCGCGCCGGGCGCACCACCTGGGCCGCGGCCCTGCTCGCCATGGGCTGCAGCCAAACGCCCCCCGCCCCGCGCGAGGTGACCGTGCCCGCGGCGCGCGAGGCGGCCTCGAGCGAGCCGAGCACCACCGAGTCGGAGCCCTACTCGCGCTTCCTCACGCGTTTCCTCGCGGCACTGGAGAACAGCGGTGAGTCCCCCGAGGCGCTGAACGCCTTCGTCGATCCGACGCACGGCGTGCTCCTGCTCATCAACCCCGGCGCCCTCACCATCGTGGAGTCCTACCGCAGCTACAGCGAGCTGGCGCGCACACCTCACTTGGGCGGCAGCCTGCTCCATAGCAAGATGGGCTGTGAGGGTGAGCTCCACAGCCTGAGCGCGCGGCTGCCGCAGTTCAGCTGCGATGATGAGCGCTACGACGTGCCCGACAGCTGCTACCAAGGAGAGTTCAAGAGCGGGGTGCTGCGGCGACACGTGGTGTGGATGCAGGAGTACCTACCGCCCGAGACGCCCGAAGCGGGGCGCGAGTTCACGCAGCTGATGGCCAAGGTGGACCGTAGCGAGCCGCTCGTCACCCACTACTTTTTCAGCACGCGCGTGAGCCGCGGCTACTTCTTCGGTCAAGTGGGCGGGGCGTGGCGTCTGATCTGGGTGGACGCCGTCTCGCCCTGCTCCGCCTGACTTGGCCCAGCTTCGCGCGAGGTGGGATGCTGCCGGGCCAGCGCGTGAAGTCAGGTGTGAGGTCTCGGACGAGCCATATCGTCTGCTAGGCGAACGAATGGGTGGGAGGCGATGCGGAGCCTAGTCTCGGGGTTTTGGGGGTTGGTCCCGCTGCTCGGCGTCTTGGCGTGCCACAGGCTCTGGGAGGCCCCCGAAGGAGCAGCGCCGCACGACGACGCGAGCGCTACCGCAGTGAGCGACGACGCGAGCGCTGCGAGCGTGGCGGAAGCAGACGCGGCGCCCGACGGCGCACGGCCCCCGAGCGCCACGCCAAGCCCCCAAGGCTCGCTGAACCTGGCGAACGCACCGGCCCTGCCCGCACCCCAACCGACAGCCAATCTCACTGACGGCGCTTGCCCTGACAACATGGCGCTGATCCAGGGGCGCTTCTGCATCGACCGCTTCGAGGCGAGCCTCGAGAGCCCGGAGGGCGAGCCGCTCTCGCCGTATCACGCGCTGAAGGGTCGCCCAGCGGTGGCGGTGAGTCGCGCGGGGCTCGTGCCCCAGGCGCATATTTCCATGAACCAGGCCAAGGCCGCCTGCGCCCGCGCGGGCAAGCGGCTGTGCACCACCGCTCAGTGGCTGGAGGCTTGCGCGGGGAGCTCCAAGCGCCCGCTGAGATCTTACCCTTATGGGAATACAGAGGAGTCCGGCGCCTGCAACGCGCACCAGCCGGGGCACCCCATCGCCGTGCTGCACGGCGGCCGCCGCAAGACGGACTCCTTCTGGATGAACGATCCGCGGATCAACCAGCTGAGCGCCACGGTGGCCCCGACCGGCGCCTTCGAGGGCTGCGTCAGCCCGGAGGGCGTGCACGACTTGGTGGGGAACCTGCTCGAGTGGACGGAGGGCAGCCGGCCGCTGCTCATGGGCGGGTACTACCTGGACGCCAAGGAGAACGGCCTCGGCTGCCGCTACGTGACCATGCTCCACGGCGCGGACTACCACGACTTCACCACCGGCTTTCGCTGCTGCGCGGCGAAGCTCAGTGAGGCCGAGGCGCGCGTCGCAGGGAGTGAGGCGCCGAGCGCTTCGGGTGACGCCCAAGGCGCCGAGCCACCGTCCGATCCATCAGCTCAGCTGACTGCTTCGACCGCACCCGAGGCGCCGCCACCGAACGCCCCCCAGACGCCCGAGCCATCCCCCGACGCGCCCCGTGATCCACCGGGCCTGCGCGCCTTCACCAACCCCGCGGCGCCACTCCCGAAGGTCAGCGTGCGCGCCGAGTACGCGCCTGCGGACGCCGCGTGCCCCAGCGACATGGCGCTGGTGGAGGGTCAGCGCTGCGTGAGCCCGACGCAGACCTGCAAGACCTGGGTAGACGACCCTGGCACCCCTCCGCGCTCTTGCGGTGAGTTCGCGCCCACCGTCTGCGGCGCCGCGCGGCAGCCGATGCGCTACTGCATCGATCGCTACGAGTTCACGCCGGAGGGCTACACTTACCCGCTGGTGAACGTCTCCTGGGGTGAGGCCGAGCTGCTCTGCCGCCGGAGCGGCAAGCGGCTGTGCCTGGAGGCGGAGTGGGAGTTTGCCTGTGAGGGCCCGGAGGCGCTCCCCTATCCATACGGATACAAGCGTGACGGCGCCGCCTGTAACCACGACCGCACCGAGCTGTTCACCGCCGCCGGCAAGCTGAACGACCAGCGCGTGCCCACGGGGTCACTGCCACGCTGCGTGAGCCCGTTCGGCGTGTTCAACCTGGTCGGCAACGTGGACGAGTGGACGACGCGCGGCGGCGGCGGGCGGCGCTCCATCTTGCGCGGCGGCTGGTGGCTCAAGGGGCGCAATCGCTGCCGCGCCGCGACCAGCTCCCACGGTGAGAACTACGCCGGCGCCCAGACCAGCTTCCGCTGCTGCAAAGCCGCCCGCTGAGGAGGCACCCGCCCGCCGTGAGGACGCTGAGGCGCCCACCTCTAAACCCCGCGCTTGCCGCCCCAGCGCTCGATGTGGAGCCGCGTGCAAGCATTGAAGCCAAGCTCCGCCGCCAGCGCCTGCACCGCGGGCAGCCGCTCGGCCAGCTCCTCACGACTCGTCGCCTGTGGCATCAGGAGCACGCGCGAAGCAGGCCAGCCGCGCGCCAGCTCGAGCAGCTCCTCGGTATCATCAGTGTCCATGACCACCAGCTTGAGCCATGCGCGCCCCGTGGCCATCAGCGCCGCGAGCGCCTCCGGCCTCAGACGACGGTGCGCTGGGTCGCCGCCATGCGCCAGCTTGGGCGACACGTTCCACTGATCGACGCGCGCCGCGAGCTTCACGCTGGGCGCGAAGGTGCCGTTCGTCTCCACCTCCACCACCACCGCGCGCGGCAGCTCCGCGAGCAGCGCCTCGATGCCAGCGCTCTGGATCAACGGCTCACCACCGGTGATCACGAGGCGCTGAGTGTCGGTGAGCCCGGCGCGCTCGAGCGCAGCGCGCGTCTCGGTGAGGCTCCAGTGCTTCACCTCGTCCTCGTAGCGGTACTGGCTGAAGTCCCAGGTGTACTTGGTATCGCACCAGCTGCAGCGGAGGTTGCAGAGCGCGAAGCGCAGGAACACGCAGGGCTCACCCAGGCTGACGCCCTCGCCCTGCACGCTCTGGAACACCTCGCTCACCCGCAGCTGCACGGAGGGGCCTTTAGCACTCGCCACGGTGAGGGCAGGAAGCAGCGCGCCGTTTCCACCTGGCACGGCCCCTCGATCCGCGGGAGAACGCGGCGATGGATGACGAAGTCGAGGTCCGCTGCGACTGTGGGAAGGTGCGAGGCCTGGTGGCGCGCCTCACGCGAGCACAGGTCAACCACCTCGCCTGCTACTGCGAAGACTGCCGCGCCTTCCTTCGCTTCCTCGAGCGGGAGGACCTCCTCGACGACCACGGTGGGACGACGATCGTCCAGCTCTCGCCCTACACGGTGCGCTTCGAGCAAGGCGCGAGTGAGCTCTGCTGCATGCGGCTGTCCCCCAAGGGGATGATCCGATGGTACGCGGGCTGCTGCCAGACCCCGATGGGGAACACCCTCTCGGCGGGGATCACGTTCGCTGGCCTGACGGCCTCCACCCTCCAGCTCTCGCCGGAGGAGCGCCAGGCGCGGCTCGGCCCGGCTCTGAAGGGCAACCTGCAGGGCGCGCAGAACGGGCCGCCGCCGGACGAGCACCCCACCTCCTTCGCCCGCCTGATCGCGAAGGTGATCGGTCGCATGGTGAAGTGGAAGGTCTTGTCGCTGGTCGTCGATCGCGGGAAGGCCTCGCCCTACTTCGATGCCTCCGGGGCCCCGCGCGCCACTCCCAAGGTGCTCACCCTCGAAGAGCGACGCGCCTTGCTCGCGCGCGACCAGGGCTAGATAGCTAGACTGACTGAGTTGCGAAGCGCCGGCGATGCGGCGCCGCTGATGGAGCAGCTGGCTCCTGGAGGCAGCGCGCCAAGCGGCACCGCCAACACTGGGACCCAGCGCGAGGCTGAGCTGCGCCCATGAGAATTGTTGAGTATTTACATCGAGATATGGCGCGGTGTGGGGCTCCCAACCCACAAAACCCACTCGATGAGTCGTGAATTGCCAGCCCAAGTGAGCTCATGACGCGCAGCGATGCGAGCGACCGGCTTCATCCCATGGGCCATAACTACCTGAAATATCAGGCATTAGCTTAATCACGACTGATTAAGTCGTGTTCAAGCACAAAAATCCGATCTAATAGATCGACTTTTGTTGCCGCAGGCCTCGGCAAATTGTAGTTACTCGATCGGGTAACTGGAGATTATGGCGATGCCTGAACAGAACCATGCGGCGAGGTCGATCGGGGTGGTGGGGGGCCACGACCGCAGCGGGCGGCAGCTGGCGCAGTTCGCGAAGACCCGGGGTCATCGCCTCCACCACCACACGGGCAACATGGCCGGCACCGGCGAGCGGGACCTCCAGACGCTGGTGGAGCGGAGTGACCTCGTCGTAGTCATCACGGACGTGAACAGCCACGCGGCGGTGAAGCGCGCCCGGGTGCTGGCGCTCGCGGCCGCTCGGCCCTGCGTGCTGGTCCGGCGCCTGGGCATCGCCGCCCTGCGCGCGCTGCTCGAGGAGAGTCTCCCCGCGGAAACGGAGCTGCCAGCCCACTGTAGTCGCGTCGAGAAGACGCGCGCTGCATAGGAGCTCCTCTCACCACCGGGGTGCCGCGGCCTGCAAAGCCGAACGGTCCGGGTTCGACTCCCGGGAGGGGCACGGGCGGAACGTCCGCACCTCACCTCAGGAGAACACATGACTTACTACCGAACCGGGCTCAGCTGGGCCGTGGCGGGCAGCGCCTTGTTGCTCACGCAGCCAGCGCTCGCGGCGCCCTGAGCTCAACCTCCCGAACCCCATCTACGGAGCTGGGGGGAGCGCCATCACGGCCACCCTCGCCAAGGTGGCGATCGAGCTCGCCAAGCTCCCCGAGCCGATCACCGTTTTGTTCTCGGACCCCGGCGCGTGCACTGGCTACGCGCAGTTCGTCGACAATCGCATCACCGGCACCCTGCAGTATTGGACCGCCGCAGGCACGCGTGAGACCTGCGATCCGCCGCTCACCGGTCAGCCCGCGGATTTCGCCCACATGGGCAACACCGCGGATTTTTGCGCCGGGGGCGTGTTGCCAGCGGACGTGGGCGACTTCGGTGCGCCCATCCAGACCATCAACCTCATCACCGACAAGGACTCGAGCCAGACGGCGCTGAGCGCGGAGGCGCTCTACTTCATCTTCGGCTTCGGCTCCGAGGCTCAGGTGACGCCGTGGGTGGATGACTTCGCCATCTTCCATCGCCGCACCAACTCGTTCGTTCACCTGTTCATCGCCGACGTGGTCGGTGTGCCGCCCACCGGCTTCCCCGGCGGGGAGACGACGGAGCGGAGCACCAACGACGAGACGGTGGAGGCGGTGGCCACCGCGGGCGCGACGGACCCGGAGCGCACGTTGGGGTACGTGTCTGGGTCAGCGGCGGACAAGGGCGCGGAGCGCGGCCTAGTGAAGACGCTGGCCTACCAGCACTACGGGCAGTCGTGTGGTTACCTGCCGGACTCGTCACCCACGCGCCTCGACAAGCTCAACGTGCGCTTGGGGCAATACTACCTGTGGACGCCGGGACACTTCTTCGCGCGCAAGGGCGGCGCGGGGGAGATCGTCAACCCACGCGTCAAGGACTTGGTCGACTGGTTCGGCGGCAAGCCGGCCCCTGGTGGGATCGACGTCACGCGGATCGTGATCGAGTCGGGCGACGTGCCTCAGTGCGCGATGCGCGCGACGCGCGCCGGCGTCACCGGGCCCATCAGCTCGTTCGCCCCGGCTGAGCCCTGCGGTTGCTACTTCGAGCAGATCGCGACGGGCTCGACCTCGTGCACCGCCTGCACGACCGACACCGAGTGCTCGGGGGACTCCCCCAAGTGCCGCTCTGGTTTTTGCGAGGCCTAGTGAGGAGCTTGAACATGAAACGACTTCATTTAGGCATCTTTGCCGTGAGTTTGGCGGTGGTCGCGTGCGGCGGTGACAACGCGGCGCCGAGCGATCAACCGCTCACGGGCGGGGTTGGGGGCGGTGGAACCGGCGGGACATCCGGCGCTGCGGGGACGAGCGCTGGGGGCAACGCGGGCACCAGCGGGGCTGGGGGCAGCTCGGGCTCGGGAGGCACCACGAACTTCCCGGCGTGCACGAGCCCCACCCAGGAGGGTTGCTTCGAGAGCTACGAGACGTGCGAGCCGGTGGAGCAGGCGCACTTCCTGGACCGCTGCAACGACACCTGCTTCGGCTTCGACAACTCAGGTCGGCTGCCCTTCTACCGCGAAGGTGAGCCACTGCCACCAGTGGGTGAGCCGCTGAACTAGCAGGACCCGATCGCCCACGAGCGCGCCGAGCGCGCTCGTGGGGTGGTCGGCGTGATCCTCGGACGACTGGCATCGCCGCGACGACGCCTGCTTGGCCCCACGACTCAGGTCAACTGCCTTCCTATTGCATGAACACGAGACTCCTCCCAGAGCGCCGATCGGATCGCCATCGAACGGGCGGGCGAAGCCACCTCCCCACGGACGACAGGGCTCACGCTACCGAGAGCACGCGGGTGCGGTGCCGTCCAACCCCAACCCCCGGACACGCCGACATGAGGCGCGTCGCCGTGAGCGCGTTGTTCGCGATCTCGATCGCGCACAGCGGCCAACTCGCAGCGCAGGTCGCGGAGGACGATCCAGCTCAGGGAGCCCCGGCTCGAGCGCCAGCCACGGCCGCTCCGGAGCCCGACTCGAGCGGCGAAGCAGCCTCGCGTGAACCTCCCGAGCGCAGCCTCTTGCGAGCGGCGCCGAGCGCACCCTACGCGCCACGATTCCAGCGAGGGCTCAGCCTGGGCGGCTTCCTCCACGCGCAGTACGTGGAGAGTCAGCTATCGGAAGATCAGCTCAGCCAGAGCGGTGCGCCGCTCAACGAAGATCAGTTCTCGCTGCGCCGCGGGCGCCTCGCGATAAGCTATGGCGCCGCCTACGCCGCCGCCACGCTGGAGCTCGACGCCAGCACTCATCGCGGCGAACGGATCGGCGTGCGGCGCGCCGAAGCGACGTTGCTCTACCGCTCGGAGCGCGAGGAGCTGGTTCCAGCGTTCGTCACGCTGGGGGTCACCGACGTCCCCTTCGGCTACGAGCTGGCGGAGTCACCCACGAGCCGGCTGTTCGCCGAGCACTCCACCGCCTCCCTCGCACTATTCCCAGTGGAAATGGATGTGGGGCTCAAGATCGGCGGGAGCTACGCCTTCCTCCGCTACGCCGTGGCGCTGATGAACGGTGAGGTGTCACCGAGCGGCCTCGGGCAAGACACGAACGGACACAAAGATCTGGTGGGGCGCCTGGGGGTGGACACCAGCCATGACTCGGAGACGCTCGCGGTCCAGGGCGGGGTGTCGTTCGCGGTAGGGCAGGGCCTTCACCCTGGTAGTCCCGCGCGCAAGGGCGGCGTGGTGTGGATCGATGAGAACCAAGACGGCGTGGCCCAGAGCGGGGAGATCGTGGGGGTGCAGGGCACCTCCGCGCGCCGGGCCCAGAACTTCGACCGCTGGGCGCTGGGGCTCGACCTCGGGCTGAGCCTCTCGAGCGCGCTCGGCACCGGGCGGTTCGCGGTCGAGGTGTACCTCGCGTCCAACCACGACCGCGGCCTGTTCATCGCCGATCCCGTGCTCCAGAGCATCGACGTGGGCGGTGCTCCGCGACGACCGCGGTGGGGTCGCGTACCGGGAGGTCGAAGTGCAGGTAGACTGACGAACCTACGCGCGCGCCCACCGTCTACGCCCACTCAGCGCTGGATCAGCAGCCGATCGAGCGGCACGCCGGCCTCCGTCAGGAGCCGTGACTGCAGCTCACACAGCCGCCGCACGCCGACGAGGCCCAGATCGATCATGGCGTCGATGTCCGCGCGCGGCACCGCCTCGCCCTCCGCCGTCCCCTGGATCTCCACCACGCTCCCCTGGGCGGTCGCGACCAAGTTCAAATCGACGCGCGCGGTGCTGTCCTCGGCGTAGCAGAGGTCGAGCGCGTAAGCGCCGTCCACGTGCCCCACGGAGATGGCCGCCACCTGGTCACGCAGCACCGGGTGCTCCACCACGCGCTGCTCCCGCAGCCGATTCAAGGCCAAGGCCAGCGCGATGAAGCCGCCGGTCACCGCCGCGGTGCGCGTGCCGCCGTCCGCCTCGAGCACGTCGGCGTCGATGTGGAGGGTGCGCTCACCGAGCCGCTTCATGTCCACCGCCGCCCGGAGCGAGCGCCCGATCAAGCGCTCGATCTCGCGCGACCGCCCGCCGAGCGGCCGCTCCCGCCCATCACGCCGCTCGCGACGCTTGGGGTTGGCGCGGGGGTGCATCTGGTACTCCGCGGTGACCCAACCCTTGCCCGTCCCCTCGAGGAACGGCGGCACGCTCTCATCCACCGAGGCCGTCACGAGCACCCGAGTGCCCCCGGCGCGATACAGCACCGAGCCCTCCGCCAAGCCATGAAAGCCGAGCTCCGCCGCCACTTCGCGCGGCTGATCGAGCGCTCGACCGCCGCGTTTGTCCTTCGCCATGCGGATCGCCTTACCATGGAGGCTCATGAGCCAGCAAAGCACCTCGCCCAGCCACGCCACACCCGAGCGCGACATTTCGCCGGGGCATCATCGGCTGCCCCTCGCCCTGCTGGCGGCCCTGGTCGTCATCCTGTCGCTCAGCCTGATCGCGCCGCCCGCCGGTCGCTTCAGCTGGCTGCTCGAGGTGGGTCCGGGGATTTTGGGGGTTGGGGTTCTCCTCGGGACCTACCGCAAGCTGCCGATGAGTCACCTGGTCTACATCGGTGTCTTCGTCCACGTGCTGATCCTCACTTACGGCGGCATCTACACCTACGCGGAGACGCCGCTCGGCAACTGGGCGCGTGACACCTTCGACCTCTCACGAAACCACTACGACCGCGTGGGGCACGTGGCGCTCGGTGTGTTCCCGGCGTTCATCATCCGTGAGGTGCTGCTGCGCCTGACGCCGCTTCAGCGCGGTGGGTGGCTCTACTTCCTGGTGGTGAGCGTGGTGCTCGCCATCGCCGCCTTCTGGGAGCTGCTCGAGTGGTGGGTCACGCTGCTGGTGTCACCCGACACTGGCGACGCGTTCCTCGGCTCTCAGGGCGACATCTGGGACGCGCAGTGGGACATGTTCCTGGCGCAGGTGGGCGCGATGATCGTGCTCCCGCTGTTCGGGCGCCTGCACGATCGCTCCATGGCGCGCGTCTTCACCACCAAGGCACACGGCGACGCCTAAGGCATCATTCCACAAGGAAATTCATAGCTGCGCCCGCCGCTCGTAGGGGCGGGTTTCAAACCCGCCCGACCATCAAAGCGGGATATTGCCGTGCTTGCGCGGCGGGTTGCTCAGGCGCTTGGAGGCGAGCATGTCGAGCGCCGTGGCGAGCCGGCGCCGCACTTCCCGTGGGTAAATCACCTCGTCCACGAAGCCGAGCTCGGCGGCCTTATAAGGGTTCGCGAACTTGCTCTTGTACTCCTCCACGAAGGCCTCGCGCGCCGCCTCTGGGTCCGCCGCCTTGGAGATCTCTTTGTTGTAGATGATGTTCACCGCGCCGCTGGCGCCCATCACCGCGATCTCCGCGGTGGGGAACGCCAGGTTCACGTCGCCGCGGATGTGCTTGCTGCTCATGACGTCGTACGCCCCGCCGTAAGCCTTTCGGGTGATGACGGTGAGCTTGGGCACCGTCGCCTCGCAGTAAGCGAACAAGAGCTTCGCGCCGTGCGTGATGATCCCGCGGTGCTCCTGCCCGACCCCCGGTAAGAACCCAGGCACATCCACCCAGGTGACGAGCGGGATGTTGAAGCAATCGCAGAAACGCACGAAGCGCGCCGCCTTGAGGCTGGCGTCGATGTCCAGCACCCCCGCCAGCACCGCCGGTTGGTTCGCCACGATGCCCACCGGGCGCCCGCCGATGCGCGCGAAGCCCACCACCATGTTGCGCGCGTACTGCTCCTGCACCTCGAACAGGTAACCATCGTCCACCGCCGCCTGGATCACCTGCTTGATGTCGTAAGGGCGGTTGCTCTCGAGCGGCACCAAGCCATCGAGCTCCGGCGCCTCACGGTCGACCGGATCACTGACGGGGCGGCGCGGCGGATCCTCCTGGTTGTTCGAGGGCAAAAACGAGAGCAGCTCACGCACCTGCGCGAGGCAGGCCGCGTCGTCAGGCGAGGTGAAGTGACACACGCCGCTCTTCACAGCGTGAGCCGAGGCGCCGCCGAGCTCCTCCTTGGTGACCTCCTCGTGCGTCACTGTCTTGATGACGTCAGGTCCCGTGATGAACATGTAGCTCGACCCCTCCACCATGTGGATGAAGTCGGTGATGGCGGGGCTGTACACGGCGCCGCCCGCGCAGGGGCCCATGATGGCGCTGATCTGAGGGATCACGCCGCTCGCCAGGGTGTTACGGAGGAAGATGTCGGCGTAACCCGCCAGGCTCTCCACCCCCTCCTGGATGCGCGCGCCACCGGAGTCGTTGAGCCCGATCACCGGCGCCCCCACCTTCAGCGCCAGGTCCATCACCTTGCAGATCTTCGAGGCGTAGGTCGCGCTGAGCGACCCTCCGAACACGGTGAAGTCCTGCGCAAAGACGAACACCTGACGACCATCCACGCGGCCATACCCCGTGACCACCCCGTCACCGAGCACCTTCTGATCCGGCATCCCGAAGTCGCCGCAACGGTGCGTCACGAAGCGGTCCACCTCCACGAAGCTGCCAGGGTCGAGCAACAGGTCGATGCGCTCACGCGCCGTGAGCTTGCCCGCCGCGTGCTGCTTCTCGATCCGCGCCGCGCCGCCACCTTCCATGGCGCGCTGGTTCAGCTCATCGAGCTTGGCGATGGGGTCGGTCACGGACGTCGGGGGGGGTGCCATGGCGCACGCTGCTACCACGGGCGCGCGCCGCTTGGCACCCAGTGCGACTCGAGCAGCAGGCGCCACAGCTCACCTCACCGCTCGATCGGGGGGTTTGCCTGCACCGCGCCTCCACGCCACGCCCCAGGCACCGCGCGCGTGACGCTCCCAGCACCGTCCAGCCCCCTGTCCGAGTGGCACAGGGCGCACCCGCTCGAGGCCGCGCACCGCGGTGCCGTCCAACCCCCAAACCCCGCTCCCCCAAACCCCGCTCCCTCACTCGAATGCGCTGCGGCGCTACTACCAGCAGAGCCGCGAAGCGCTACGGTGGGTCGACGTAGTCCACCTCCACGCCACGCCAGGTGCGCAGCGTGGTGCGCCCCGGCTCGTCCGCTGTGGCCGGTGTGCGCGCCACCACCCAGCTCGGGAGCACCGGCACCTTCCCCATGCCCCCCGGGGTGTCGACGATCAGCTTCGGGAGCGCGATGCCGCTCAAGCGCCCTTGGAGCGCCTCCATCAACTCGAGGCCCACGCTGAGCGGCGTGCGCAGGTGCCCCGTACCGCGCACCGGATCCGCCTGCAAGAGGTAGTACGGCCGCGCGCGCTCGCGCACCAGGCCGCGGAACAGCGCCTCGAGCGTCTCCGCCCGATCGTTGACGCCCCGGAGCAGGACGCTCTGGTTCATCACCGGGAAGCCCGCGTCCGCCAGCCGGTTCAGCCCAGCGCGCGCCTCCGCCGTGAGCTCCTTCGGGTGATTGAAGTGCGTCATCACCCACAGCGGGTGATGGCTCCGCAGCGCGCCGAGCAGCTCCGCGTCGAGGCGCATCGGGAGCACCACCGGGACGCGCGTCGCCAGGCGAATCGTCTCCACGCTGGGGATGGCACGCACCGCCGCCACCACCTGCGCGATGCGGCGCGTCGCCATCGTGAGCAGATCGCCGCCGCTCAGGATCACGTCGCGCACCTCGGGGTGCGCCCTCAAATACTCGAGCGCCGGCGCCAAGCGCTGCTCCGGGCGCGGCCCCAAGCCTCCGCCCACCATCCGACTCCGAGTGCAAAAGCGACAGTACACCGCGCACTGATCGGTCACGAGCAGCAGCGCCCGATCGGGGTAACGCTGGATCAACTCCGGGGCAGGGGAGTGCGCCTCTTCACCCAGCGGATCGCGCAGATCACCGGGGACCGTGACGTCCTCCTCCGCGCTCGGCACCACCTGACGGCGGATCGGGCAGCTCGGATCCTCTGGATCCAGCAGCCCCAAGTAGTAAGGTGTGATGCCTATGGGGAAGCCGCGCTGGGCGGCGCGCTCCGCCCCGAGCCGCTCACTCTCCGTGAGCCGCACCCGCGCCGCGAGCCCCGCCACGTCGCGGATGGAGTGCCGGAGCTGCCAGCGCCAGTCATCCGGCGCCTCGTCAGGGACCCGCACCCGCAGCGAACGCAGGCCTGGCACTAGTTCCCCGCGGAGGGCGCGGTCGGCAACACACCTGACGACCCATCCGGGCGCTCACCTGACGGTGCCGTCGGTGTGCCTGACGGTGCTGGCGGCGCAGCGGACGCCTCCGGCAGCCGCACCTTCGCCAGCGCCTCATCGTCCACGGTGACGGGGTGCTTTTTGCGTAGCTCGGCCTCCAGCCGCTGCTCCGCCGCGCGGATCTTCTCCTGCACCAGGGTCACGCGGATGCTGCGCTCGGCCTCGGCGTAGGGGCGATCGCGCGCATCCGTCTTACCGATCAGGCGCACCAGGTAGTGCTTACCGCCAGCCTCCACCACCTCCGAGTGCACCTGCCCCACCTTCTCTATTTTGAAGACCGCGGCGCGCACCGGCTCCGGGATCCGCTCGTTCGCGCCGCGCGTGACGCCCGGCGCCGACACGATGCCCAGGTCACCCGCCAGCTCCAGGGGCGCGGTGGGGGACGGCGCTGGGGGACGATCCAACGAGTGCTCGTGCACCAGCTTGCCCCACTGCATCGGCGTCGCCTCGCGCGCCTTGGGGAGCAGCCGCGTCGCCGCTGCACGGTCAGCCAAGCTGATCACCGCCACCCGGCGCCGCGCGGGCTCTCGGAACTCGTCGCGGTGCGCCTCGTAGTATTTGCGCACCTCGGCCTCGGGGATGCTCTCGGGCCCTGGGATGTCGCGGCGAAGCCGCGCCAGCACCTCGTTCCGCAGCACGATGCGGATCCGCTCCTCCGTCTCCGGAGTGCGATGGAGGCCGCGCCGCTCGGCCTCCTGCGCGAGCAGCTCCACCTGGATCATCTCGTCGAGCAGCTGCTTGCGCCGCTCCGGCGATTGGTAACGCAGGCGCTCGAACGGATCCATCCGCTCCAGCGTCTCCGCGTACTCGCCCAGGGTGATGGTGCGGTCGCCCACCTTGGCCAGCACCTTGGCCGCCTGCTCAGGGGTCAGTGGGCCTGTCGAGCCCGCAGCGTCCGTCGCCGAGGGGCTCGTCTCCTGCTTGCAGCCGCTCATGACACCCAGCGCGCCCAGGGTGAGCGACGCCACGAGCCAAGACCGCCCCACCCAGCGGACCGCGGATCTCGAGCCGAGCATCACGCCGCGAAACAGCCCCCGTGGGGAGCGCGCTCGAGCCACGCCAGCAGGCCTCATCCGCGGCGAGATACTACGGGGTCACGCGCGGCGCTAGCGCGGCCCCTGGTCGACCCGTCAGCGCTATCTCAGCGGGGGGCCGCCCAGCGCGCTGATGCGTCGATGGGCGTTCGCAGGGGAAAACTCAGCGCCCTTGCACGCTCAGGAGTCCTGAGAGTAGGAAGCCGGCGTGAGCGACCTCCCCGAACTGAAGTACCGCCGAGTCGTCCTGAAGCTGAGTGGTGAGGCGCTGTGCGGCGCCGAAGGCGGCTTCGGCATCGACACCACCACCCTGAAGAACACGGCGCGCGAGATCGCCGAGGTGGCCAAGACGGGCATCCAGCTCGGCGTGGTGGTCGGTGGCGGCAACATCTTCCGCGGCTTGAAGGGCGCCAGTGAGGGGATGGATCGCGCGCAGAGCGACTACATGGGCATGCTGGCGACGGTCATCAACTCGCTGGCGCTGCAAGACGCCCTGGAGAACTGCGGGGCGCGCACCCGGGTGATGACGGCGCTCGAGACGCGCGACGTGGCGGAGCCCTACATCCGCCGCCGCGCCATCCGCCACTTGGAGCGCGGCTACGTGGTGGTGTTCGCCGCCGGCACCGGTAACCCTTATTTCTCCACGGATACGGCGGCTGCGCTGCGCGCGATGGAGATCCGCGCGGACGCGCTGTTCAAGGCCACCAAGGTGGAGGGCATCTACGACCGCGACCCGCGGCAGCACGCGGACGCGACGATGTACACCCAGGTGAGCTACGACAAGTTCCTCGCGGCGCACCTCGGCGTGATGGACTCCACGGCGGTCACCCTGTGCCGCGAGAACGGCATGCCCATCCGCGTGTTCAAGATGATCCCCGGCAACATCCGCCTGGTCGCCAGCGGCACCAACGTCGGGACGCTGGTCGGCGAATAGCGCGGGGGCACTCCCTCTTGTTGAGGGGGGTTGAGTGGGTTGGACGGCACCGCGCTCGTGAGGCGCTGGGTGCTCAGCGCCTGGGAAAGCGCAATCATTTCGCTTGGTTGGAACATCGGTAAAATGTGCGGGGTGCGACAATTGGCCCACGCGTTTAGGGGAAGGCGTGGGGGTTTCAAGCTAGAGTGCCCCGACGCTCATGTGGGAGACCCTTCCAGAGTTCGGCACCGGCATTTTGTACGCAGTCCTGGTCTGCGCCGCCTACACCTTCGCCGTCGCCGTCGCTGCCGGACGCGGCAACCCGAAGCTGCTCAGCGCCGCGCGCTGGGGCGCCTACGGCACCTCGGCCCTGGTGGGCCTCGGCGTGCTGCTGCTCGCCTACGCGTTCATCACGCACGATTTTCGGATCCGCTACATCGCGCGCTACTCGGATCGCTCCATGAGCGAGGGGTACCTGCTCAGCGCGCTCTGGGGTGGTCAGGATGGCTCACTCTTGTGGTGGACATTCTTGCTGTCCATCTACACCAGCGTCGCGGTCGCCTGGATGCGCGGCAAATACCGCGCGCTGCAGCCCTACGTGATCGCCACCTTGATGGTGGTGATCGGCTTCTTCGGCATCTTGATGCTGTTCGCGGCCAACCCGTTCGAGACCAGCGTCGCCGGGGGCACCCTCGACGGCGAGGGCCTGAACCCGATGCTGCAGAACTTCTACATGATCATCCACCCGCCGAGCCTGTACATCGGGTTCGTCGGCTGCGCCGTGCCGTTCGCCTTCGCGATGGCCGCGCTGATCACCGGGCGGCTCGACAACGAGTGGATCAATGCCGCGCGGAAATGGATGCTGTTCGCCTGGCTGTTCCTCAGCATCGGCAACGCGCTGGGGATGCTGTGGGCGTATGAGGAGCTCGGCTGGGGCGGCTACTGGGCTTGGGATCCGGTGGAGAACGCCGCGTGTTTGCCGTGGTTCACCGCCAGCGCCTACCTCCACTCCACCATGATCCAGGAGCGACGGGTGATGTTCCGGGTGTGGAACGTGCTCCTCATCTGCATCACCTTCTTCCTGACCATCTTCGGCACCTTCCTCACGCGCTCGGGGCTCATCGCCAGCGTGCACAGCTTCGCTCAGAGCGACATCGGGGTGTTCTTCGTGTGGGCGATGGCGGCCATCGTGGTGGTGTGCGCCGTCCTCATCATCTGGCGCTTCCCGAAGCTCACGTCGGAGGCGCACATCGAGTCGCTGGCCAGCCGTGAGGCGGCCTTCGTGCTGAACAACTGGGCGCTGGTGGGGATGATGGCGTTCATCGCCATCGCCACGCTGTACCCGAAGATCAGCGAGTGGCTGTGGCAAGAGACGGTCAGCGTGGGGCCGCCCTTCTTCAACCGTTGGCTCGCGCCACTCGGGATTGGGGTGTACGCGCTGATGGGCATCGCGCCGCTGCTCGGCTGGCGTAAAACGAGCCGCGGCGCGCTGATCAAGGCCTCCATGGTGCCCGTGGCCGTGGGCCTCCTCGCCGGGGTGCTGCACCTGCTGTTGGGCAAGCGCCTGGGTTACCCCGCCATCGTCGACAACGACCTCTTCTACGTGGACGCCTGGTACGGCAGCGCGCTGCGCTACTTCGGGATGGTGGTGCCGCTGCTGATCGTGGCGCTCAGCGCCTTCAACGTGGCGGTCATCGTGCAGGAGTTTCAGCGCGGCGTCAGCGCGCGGCGGCGCAACACGGACGAGGGCATCTTCAGGGCGCTGCGCGAGCTGGTGCGCAAGAACAGCCGCCGCTACGGCGGCTACATCGTGCACTTCGGCATGGTGTTCATGTTCATGGGCTTCGTCGGCGGCTCCTGGAGCGTGGACGAAGAGGTGACGCTCAGCCCAGGGCAGACCCACCGCTTGCAAGACTTTGAGATCTCCTACACCGGCCCGCGCATGGAGGTGGACCCGACCAAGCGCATGGTCTTCGCGGATCTGCAGGTCTTCAAGGTGAAGCCCAGCGGCGAGCGCGAGCTGCTCGGCGAGACCAGCCCGGCGAAGTTCATCTACCGGAAGGGCGGCACCAGCACCACGGAGGTGAGCATCATGCCGGGGGCGGCGGCGGACTTTTACGCCATCCTCGGCACGGCGGACCCAGTCTCCAAGCGGGCCACCTTCCACTTCTACATCAACCCCCTGGTGACGTGGATTTGGTTCGGCGTGGTCATCTTGATCGTCGGCGCCATGATCTCGCTTTGGCCCGAGGTGAGCTTCAGCGAGTCGACGGCGATGAGCTACGTCCGGATCCTCGCCGGCGCGGCCACGGGCCTGATGTTCGCGCTGGTGTTCGCGGCGGCGCCGGGCACCGCGCACGCGAAAACGATCTCGGTGCGCGCGCCACCGAGCGCTACGCTGCCCCAGAAGATGCCGAGCCTGAGCCACATCCCCTGGGGCGAGCTAGGTGCTGCCGGCGTGGGCCTGGGCCTCGGCGCAGCCAGCGCCGCCATCCTGGCCTCCCGAAGCAAGCGCCGTACGAAGCCCAGCCGCGAGGCATAGCACCCGAAACGATGAGCTCGCGCGACGCACAGCCCGCCCGCAAGGCGGAGAAGCAGGGGAGCACCAAGCGCCGACCGCGCGCCGACGAGGCAGCGACGGAGGAGCGCGAGGCGCGCAGCGCCAGCGAAGCTCACGGTGCTGGTAAGGACCGCAGCGCTGACAAGGAGCGCCATACCGACAAGGAGCGCAGCGCCAGCAAGGCTCACGGTGTGGTCAAGGAGCGCAGCCTCGACAAGGAGCGCAGCGCGGACGGCCAGGGGCCGAGCGCGCTCGATCGCTGGTTCGAGCTGGCGCTGGCGCAGCGCCATTTCGCGCCGCCGCTGGTGCTGCTCATCGCGCTGGGGGTCGGCTTCTGGCTCGGCCTCGGCGCGGCGCTCTTGGTGCTCGCCGGGGCGGTGCTGCTGCTCGTGATCGCGCTGTTCTGGGCCTCGGTGCAGAGCCTGACGGGGGAGTCGGATTTGAACATCGAGGAGGCCCTGAGCCTCGCCGCGCCCAGCGTGGAAGAGGAGCAGAAGCGCGCGGTGCTGCGCGCGCTGAAGGACCTGGATTACGAGCTCCGCATCGGGAAAATCAGCCAGGAGGACTACGACGAGCTGTCCCAACGTTACCGCGCGGAAGCCAAGCGGCTGCTGCAGCGGCTGGCAGAGGTAGAAGCCGAAGCGAAGGCAGCCGCGCGGCGCCGCCTGGAGACCCGCCTCGCAGCGCGCGGCTTGCTCAGCCAGGCGCAGGCGGCCACGGCGCAGGCAGTCGTCGCGGAGACGACCCGCGAGCCATCTGTTGGCAGCCAAACGGACGAACTATCCGACGCGGTCGAGCCCGCCACGACCAGCGACAGCCAAACGGACGAACCCATCGCGACGACCGGTGAGCCGCCCATTGACAGCACACCTGACGAGCCGGGCAGCTCGACTCAGTCCGCCGATGACGCCACTGACGAGCCGACCAGCACCTCGACAGCTGCGGCCACGGCGGCGGTCGACAGCCAAGCCGAAGAGCCCACCGGTCCCAGCCGCCGCTGCGCCCAGTGTGGGTACCGTAGCCCCCTCAGCGCCTCCCATTGCCGCGGCTGCGAGCGCCCGCTCGCGGCCGCAGGGAAGCGGCTGTGTCAGGGCTGCCCAGCGAGCTACGACGCGAGCGAGCCGAGCTGCCCCGTGTGCGGCGTGGAGGCGGACGATGCCTGAGCTCGGTCGACGGCTCGCACGGCAACAACTCACGGCGCAGCGCACCACCCTGCTCGGAGGAGGCGGTGGGCTCTCGGAGCGAGGCGCGCGACGCGCAGCATTTTTCCGCACGGTAACACTGAGCGCCGCAGCGCTGGGCGTCGCGCTGATGAGCCTCGCGGCGCCTGCCAGCGCGCGCCAGGCGGCTCCGGGCGCCGCCCCGATGGTGGCCCCCCCAACCCCCCAAAAAACCAGCGGCAACGCGCCCCCCACCGGCGTGAGCGACGTCACGCCTCCAGCCGGCACCCCACCGGGTGCACCCATTGGCATCACGCCCGCTGGCGCGGCGCCCAGCGCGCCACCCGCCGCAGCCCAAGCTGCACCCGATGCGCCACCTGACTCGCGACCCAGCGCGCCACCGGGCGGCTCACCACCGGGCGGGGTGCCACCGGGTCACCCGCAGGTCGGTGGGGACACGGGGCTCGGCTTTCAGGCGCGCGCCGATCGCAGCCAACCCTCACCCTCGGTGCCGAAGCAGAGCATCGAGGCGCACATCCTGGACGCCGATGGACGGCCGCTCGCCGGCGTCGAGGTGCGGCTCGGCATCCTGCGGCAGACCATCTCCACCGGGGAGTCGCGGGAGAGCCGCACCGCGGTCACCGATTCGGCAGGCGTGGTGCGCTTCCCGGAGCTGCCGGGGGCCGACAGCAGCTTCGCCTACCGCGTGACCGTCCAGCGCGGCCCGGGCACCTTCGCCTCGGCGCCGTTCCAGCTCGATCGCGAGCACGGCCAGCAGGTGCTGCTGCACGTGTATGAGGTCTCGCAAGAGCTCGCCGATCTCCAGCTCGGGATGTTCGGCTTCATGTTCATCGAGACGCGCGACGACGTGTTCGCCTTCGAGGTGCTGTTCCGCGTGTTCAACATCGGGCGCGTCGCCTGGGTGCCGAAGAACGTCAGCCTGCGGCTCCCGGAGGGTTGGAAGGCTTTCCGCGCGGAAGAGGGCATGAGCGACGTGCGCTTCCAGGCAGAGGACGATCGCATCACCCTGCACGGCACCTTTGGGCCGGGTCAGCACGAGGCGAGCTTTCGTTTCCACGTGCCCAACAGGGGCCGTTCGGAGCAGGCTTTCTCGATCAAGCTGCCGCCGCGCGTGGGGCAAATGCAGGTCATCGCCGGCGCACCGCAGGGGATGGATCTCTCCGTGCAGGGCTTCGACCCGGCGCGCACCATCCCCTCCCGCAACGGTCAGCGGAGCCTGGCCACTACGCGGCGCCTGGGCCCCAGCGAGGCGGCGATCGATCGCCTCGAGATCCGGTTGAGCGGCATCCCCACCCGCGGCAGCGGCGCCTTGATCGCGCTGGTGCTCAGCCTGCTGTGCGTCGGCGTGGGCCTCGCGTTTGCTTTCCGCAAGGAAACCAACGCCGCCTCCGCCACGGCGCGAGAGCTGAAGGAGGCGGACGAGCTCATCTTGGAGGAGCTGGTGCGCCTGACGGAGGCACACCACCGCGGCGACATCGGGCCGCGCACCTATGAGCGCGCTCGCCAAGCGCTGCTCGACGCCTCCGCACGGCTGCACACCCAGCTGACCGCGTGAGCGAGCCACCTGGCCGCGTGAGCGGTATTTTCCAGTGATGCTGGAGCATCAGGCGTCTCGAAACGAGCGAGGCGCTGCCCTGCCCAACCTCCTCGAGCACCGTTCGGGCACCGAACGCAATCCACAGCCTGGGGATAGCTTCGGGATAAGCCTGAGGGAAGCTCGGGGTCTTTGCGGGGACAACCCGACGCGCGCCTCCAGGGAGCTACAACCAGCGCGCGTCCCGTGCGTCCATCATCCCCAGGCGCCGCGACTGATTCCTCAACGATTACAATGACTTAGCGAGTTATCCCCGCTCTTCACAGGGCTTACTACTACGACCTTTCTTTTAAAATTCCTTGGATCTCGTTCCTGATCCCGCCTGGGCTCAGCCAGGGTGTCCCAGAGGTGAGGGGGGAACATCGGTCCAGTCAGCAAAAGGGGCGCGAGAGCGGTAGCCAGCCGCGGGTCGCGCGAGTAGACGGCTATTCCGATGCACGTCGTTGTCAGCAAGAAGGATCTGAGCCGCATCCTCAAGCAATGCCAAGGGGTGGCCGACAAGAAGAGCACCATGCCGGTGCTCGGTAACGTGCTGCTCGAGGCGCACGAGGGTGAGATCCGCGTGTCGGCGACGGACCTGTTCATCGCGGTGCGAGGCGCCGCGCGAGCGGAGGTCGCGCAGCCTGGACAGATCGCCGTCGGCGCGCGTGAGCTGAGCGATCGCGTCGACAAGATGCCTGAGGGTCAGATCTCGATCACCGGCACCGAGAACTCCGCCATCACCATTCGCGCGGTGGGCTCGGCGCGGCGCTACACCTTGAACGGGATCCCCGGGGAAGATTTCCCCACGCTGCCAAGCGCCGATCCGAACGCCGTCCCCCTGGTGCTGCCCGTGAGCACGCTCAGCAGCCTGATTCAGAAGACGCAGTTCTCCATCTCACAGGACGAGACGCGCCAGCACCTGAACAGCGCGTTGTTCGAGTGGGAGGGGGAGCGCGTTCGCATGGTCACGACCGACGGGCACCGGCTGAGCAAGGTGGAGGCCACCGTCCCTGGCAAGCAGGCTTCGGCCACGATGCTGATCCCGAACAAGGGGATTCAGCAGCTGAAGCGCCTATGCGACGAGGCGCTCGGCGACAAGGAGCAGCCCGAGCTCACCATGACCCAGAGCGGGCCGAACGCGTTCTTCGTGCTGGGCGCGTTCCAGTTCAGCGTGAAGCTGGTGGAGGCGCAGTTCCCGCCTTACCAGCGCGTGATCCCGGACCAAACCGAGCGCGCCATCCGCGTCCCCAAGGCCGCCGTGCAAGACACGCTGAACGCGATGTTGGTCGCCGCCAGTGACCGCACGAGCGGCGTGAAGATGACGGTGACGGAGGACAAGATCTGCTTCGAGAGCGAGAACCCCGAGAGCGGCGCCGCCTTCGACGAGATCGTGGTGGACTATCGTGGGAGCGAGGTCACCGTCGGCTTCAACGCGCGCTACTTCACCGACGTGCTCAAGGTCATCGATCAGTCGGAGGTGATCTTGGGCATCAGCGGCGAGCTCGATCCCGCTGTGCTGCGGCCCGCGAGCGAGGACGTGGACCACAGCCACATCGCGGTGGTCATGCCCATGCGCATCTGACGCCCTTGGTTTCGTGGGTTTGGCGCGGCGCCTGCTCGTCGCTGGTAAGGGCGGGTCTCCCCGGTTTCAAACCCGCCCGCCCTTCAGTCAGGTTCGCTGATGACGAGTCGCCTGAGCTTCCAGTCGCTGTCGGTGCGGGGCTTCCGCAACATCAGCGAGCTCACGCTCGAGCCCGCTGAGCGGCTCAACGTGCTGGCGGGGGACAACGGGCAGGGGAAGACGAGCCTGCTCGAGGCGGTGTACTTCCTCGCCACCAGTCGCTCATTCCGCGCGGAAAGAATGGGCGAGCTGGTGCAGCAGGGGCAGAGCGCGGCGGTGGTGCGCGCGCAGGTGGTGGAGCAGGGCGTGCCGCGGGAGCAGCGCGCGGCGATCACGGGAGGTCGTCGTAGCTTGAAGCTCGACGACAAGGCGCCCAAGAACCTCGCGAGCTACGCCACGCGCACGCCGGTGGTGGTGTTCCACCCGGGGGACCTGGCCTTGGGGAGCGGCCCCGCCAGCGTGCGCCGCACCTTACTCAGCCGCGTGGCGCTGTACTTCGAGCCCACCGCGCTGAGCCATCAGGGCCGCTACACCCGCGCCGCGCGCGAGCGTCAACGGCTGCTCGACGAGCGCGGCACGGAGGCGCGCGAGCTCGAGGTGTTCGAGATCCTGATGGCGGAGAGCGGCGCGCTCTTGGCGGCGACCCATCGGCGCGCGGCGGAGCGCCTGGCTCAGGCGGTGCTCCCAGCGTTTCGGCGCATGGCGGCGCCGGATCTCCAGTTGGAGGTCCGGTACCAGCCGGGCGGCGCCGAGGACCGTGAAGTGTTTCAACGTGAATTATTCACGCGGCGGCTCCGCGACAAGAGCGCGCGGCGCCCGAGCTTCGGACCCCAGCGCGATGATCTGGAGCTCAGCTTGGATGGCCGCTCGGCGCGGCGCCACGCATCTCAAGGGCAGCTCCGGGTGCTCACGTTGGCGCTCAAGCTCGCCGAGCTCACGTGCGTGCGTGAGGCGCGCGGCGCGCACCCGGTGCTCCTGCTCGACGACGTCTCGAGTGAGCTGGACCCAGAGCGGACCGGCGCCGTCTACCGCTTCGTACGGGAGGCGGCGAGTCAGGTGTTCGTCACCACCACTCGCCCGGAGCTCTTCACCACCCCCGAGCTGGAGCCCGACGAGCGCCGCGATTTCCGCCTCGTGCGCGGCGCGTTGGAGCGCACCGTGAGTCCCTCCTGACGCGGTGCCGTCCAACCCACCCTCCTCCCCCCAAACCATGAGCCTGGCTGACGACATCGCTTGCCCGTGGACGACCGAGCCCGCTCTTGGCGCCGCGCACCAAGGGCCTCATCCGTGGCGCGCTTCGGCGCCCTGAGAGCCCCCGATGAAGGGAGCGCGCCCCAGCTTGGCGTGAAGCACGCAAGTATTTGAAATCATTGAGGATTTTATCACTCCCTGGGGGTGCTTTGGCTTAGCGTGAGCGGCTCATTTCAGGTATAAGTAAGGCCGTCGAAGGCCCTGATTGAAGTCCCTCATTGAAGCGCCCCGCGCGCTCGATCGCCGCGGAGCGCCACTCCCGCCGTCATCAGCCGCACCCCAGCTCTGGGCGTGGCCCACGGGTCCGTTGGGCTGGTCGAGCGCGCCACGCCGAGGGTGAGCCATCCGGGCCCAGGCGCCAGCAGGCACCTGAGCGACGTCCCGAATCAACCGAGGAAACACCTTGAGTACGCAGTCCACCCCCGCCGAGTCCACCGCCCCCGCGGACATCCAGAACGCAGCCCCTGAGAGCGCCGAGTCCGCCGCCCCCTCTGAGGAGTACGGCGCCGGTCAAATCAGCGTGCTGGAGGGCTTGGAGGCCGTCCGTAAGCGCCCCGGCATGTACATCGGGGATGTCCACGACGGCTCCGCGCTGCACCACCTGGTGTGGGAGGCCGTGGACAACGCGGTGGACGAGCACCTCGCGGGCCACGCCAGCGGGATGAAGGTGACGGTGCACGCCGACAACTCCGTCACCGTGGAGGACGACGGGCGCGGCATCCCCGTGGGTCAGCACGAGCGCGGCGTGAGCGCCGCGGAGGTGGTGATGACGGTGCTGCACGCCGGCGGCAAGTTCGACCACTCGAGCTACAAGGTGAGCGCCGGGCTCCACGGCGTGGGCGTGAGCGCGGTGAACGCCGTGAGCGAGCTGCTCAAGCTGGAGATCCGTCGGGAGGGGCGCGTCTGGTACCAGGAGTATTCGCGCGGCGTACCGAAGGGGCCGCTCACGGCGATCGGGGAGACGAACGACACCGGCACCAAGATCACCTTCAAGCCGGACCCTGAGATCTTCACCAGCACCGAGTACAGCTACGAGATCCTCGCCAAGCGCCTGAGGGAGCTCTCGTTCCTGAACTCGGGCCTGAAGGTCCTGCTCACTGACGAGCGCCCGCCAGGCGCGCGTGAGCTCTACGAGTTCAAGGGCGGGATCCGTGAGTTCGTGGGGATGCTCGCGGAGGCGAAGGAGCCGGTGCACCCCGACGTGATCGCCTTCGAGTCGGAGGCGCCCGGCCCCGAGGGCAGCGGCGCGCCAATCCACATCGACGTCGCGCTGCAGTGGACCGGCAGCTACGTGGATCAGCTGCTTTGCTACACGAACAACATCCACAACCGGGACGGCGGCACCCACCTCACCGGGCTCCGCGCTGCGCTCACCCGTTCGCTCAACGCCTACGGCACCAGCGCCAACCTGTTCAAGGACGTGAAGGGCGGCCTCAGCGGTGAGGACGCTCGTGAAGGCGTGATCGCCGTGGTGCACGTGAAGCACCCGGACGCCTCGTTCGACTCCCAGACGAAGAGCAAGCTGGTCTCCAGCGAGGTGAAGGGCCTGGTGGAGAGCGCCGTGGCCGAGGCGCTGGGGCGCTACTTCGAGGAGAACCCCGGCACCGCCCGGAAGATCCTGGAGAAGGGCGTGATGGCCGCCAAGGCGCGCGAGGCGGCGCGCAAGGCGCGCGAGGTGGTGCGCAAGGGCGTGCTGGACAACACCAGCTTGTCAGGCAAGCTGGCTGACTGTCAGTCTAAAGACCCAACCATCAGCGAGCTGTACATCGTGGAGGGCGAGAGCGCCGGTGGCAGCGCCAAGCAGGGGCGGGACCGGCATTTTCAGGCGATCCTCCCGCTGAAGGGGAAGATCTTGAACGTGGAGCGGGCGCGGCTGGATCGCATGCTGAGCTCGCAAGAGGTCGCCACCCTGATCAGCGCCCTGGGCTGCACCATCGGGGAGGACGGCGTCTTCGACCTGAGCAAGCTCCGCTACCACAAGATCATCCTGATGACGGACGCCGACGTGGACGGCTCCCACATCCGCACCCTGCTGCTCACCTTCTTCTACCGGCAAATCCCGGACATCTTCGAGAAGGGCTTCTTGTACATCGCGCAGCCGCCGCTGTTCCGCGCGCGCAAGGGCAAGAAGGACCTGTACCTCAAGAACCAGGGCGCGCTGGATCAATTCCTTGTGGAAAATGGTGTGGATGGCCTCACGGTGACCACCTCCAGCGGGGTGACGGTGAGCGGTAAGCCGCTGCATCACCTGACGGAGGGGCTCCGCGCCTACCGCGCCACGCTGAGCAAGGTGGATCGTCGCACCGACGCGCGGGTGGTGGCGATGCTGCTCCGCACCCGGCCGCTCACCAAGGAGACCCTCCGTGACCTGGCGCAGGTGGAGGCGGCGGCGGGCGAGCTGAAGGCGGCGCTCGCGGAGCGCTACCCCGAACTCTTACCCATGGACGTGCGCGCCGAGTGGGACGAGCGGAGCGAGGCGGCCCGCATCATCGTGAGCTTCCGTCCAGGCGCGGCGACGCGCGCGGCGGTGATCGATCGCACCCTGGTGGAGAGCGCGGAGTACGGGGAACTGCTCAGCCATCAGGCGGACATCGCCTCGATCGGCCCGGCGCCGTACACCGTGCAGGTGAAGGAGGGGCTCCCGGTGCAGGTGGACAGCCCGGAGCAGCTGGAGGCCTTCATCGACGAGCGTGGCCGGAAGGGCGTGATGATCTCCCGCTACAAAGGTCTCGGTGAGATGAACGCCGACGAGCTGTGGGAGACGACCATGAACCCCGACGCGCGCACCCTGCTCCAAGTACGGGTGGATGATCCGGTGCGCGCCGACGAGCTGTTCACGGTGCTGATGGGTGACCAGGTGGAGCCGCGGCGGCGCTTCATCGAGGACAACGCGCTCAACGTGCGAAACCTCGACATTTGAGGCGCAGCTCGCCTTCGGCGTCCGGGGTCTTCGCGGCCCTGCGCGTGAGCATTGTTGGCCCGCGCGCGGCGTGTGAGTATCCCGCGGCGCGCGAACAGTTTGCGCCGCCGTGCCCCCGCGGTGGGCTCGGCATGTCACGATCACAGGATCGCCGGCGCGGTCCGGGTGTCTTACAGGAGGTCAGTCATGGTGTCATTTAAGTCAGTTGGGTTGATTGCGGTGTCTCTGTCCCTCGCGTTGGTGGGTTGCGGCAGCGACGACGACAAGAAGGATGGCTCGGGCGGCTCGTCGGGCTCCGGCGCTAGCGGCGGCACCGGTGCCAGTGGTGGTTCGGGTGGCACGGCAGGTGGCGGTAGTGGCGGCACCGCGGGCACCAGCGGCGGTGGTAGCGGTGGCAGCGGCGGCGACATCACCTGCGGCAGCAGCACCTGCACCACGACGTCCATCGTGGTGGACGGGAATCCGCTCCTGAGCTTCCCGCCGTGCTGCGCGGGCACTGCGTGCGGCTCGAACGTCGACGAGGCGGAGGCCGTGCTGGGCGTGACGGGCTGTATGGAGCTCGAGAAGCCAGGTACGCCCGACTCGTCCTGCGTCGACGTGCCCGTGGAGATCGCCGGTAGCGAGGTCATGCTGCCCGGCTGCTGCATGACGAACAACAAGTGCGGCGTCGCGGTGGACATCACGGAGCTCGGCTCCAGCCTCAACGCCACCGGCCCCAACTTCGGCTGTCAGGATCCGACGTCCTTCGTGGACGGCTACGTCTCCGAAGACTGCGGCAGCTGAACGAGTGGTTAGGGAGGGAGGGGGTTCGCCCCCTCTTTCCCCGCCCCGCGTCGCTGCGAGCCCACCGCTCGTCCGTGGGGCGAAAGCGCTGAAACGGCGCAGAATCTTCGCGCCATTCCCACGGGGTGGAGATCTCGGCGCTGCCCTCTGCTACCCTGTGCGCCCTTCACGGAGGTGATTCATGGGTTCTCGCGTCTTGGGCTTGGGAGTGGTGGTCGCGCTGAGCGGTTTTTTGACCGCGTGTGGTGGCGACTCGGATGACAACAAGGGTAGCGGTGGCACGAGCGGCAGCGGCGGTACCGGCGCTGTCGGTGGCACGGCTGGCACCGGTGGTTCCACGGCTGGCACTGGCGGCACGGGTGGCTCCACCGCGGGCACCGGCGGCACGGGTGCGACGGGTGGTAGCGGCGCCACCGGTGGTACGGGCGCCACGGGTGGTAGCGGAGGCAACGGCAACCTCGCCTGTGGTACGGCGAGCTGCCCAAGCTACAACATCGCCAACTTCATCGATCTGCCGCCCTGCTGCCCAGATGGTCTGGAGAACATCTGCGGCGTGGACGCGACGGCGCTCGGCGGCTTCGTGGATGGTCTGAGCGGCTGCTTCAGGATCGACGCTCCCGGCACGGCGGACAGCAGCTGCCCGCCCCTCGACGTGGGCATCGGCGGCGTGACCTTCCCCGGCTGCTGCACGGAGGCCAACGTGTGCGGCAACGACCTCAACGCTGGCCCGCTGGGTGGCCCGGACCTCGGCTGTGTCTCCACCGCGGAGTACCTCGACGCCGGCGCACCGCAGCCCTGCGGCAGCGGCACGGGTGGTACCGGCGGCGCGGGTGGCACTGGCGGTACGGGTGGCACCGGTGGCTCGACGGGTGGTACGGGCGGCTCGACGGGCGGCACCGGTGGTGCGGCTCCCTGACGACTGACGGGGCGCGACGGGCGCCCCGAGTGGTGAGGAAGGCGGGCTAGGCGTTCGAGCGCCTGGCCCGTCGCCTTTTTGTGCTCCGTCGAGCGCCATCGTCGGCGCACCGAAGGGCACTGCCAAACCCCCAAACCCCGAACGTCCAGGCGGCGTCGCGGTGCCGGCTGTCCACTGCGTGCAAAACCTTGCAGCGCACCTCGAGCGACTTACCTTGCGCCGCTATGCAGATGGACCAACTCACCACCAAGAGCCAAGAGGCGATTCGCGCCGCGTTGGCGAGCGCTGTCCGCCGGAACAACCCAGAGCTCATCCCGGAGCACCTGCTCGTCGCGATCCTGGAGCAAGAGGGTGGCGTGGGCGCGGCGCTGGTCGAGAAGGCGGGCGCGAACGCGACCGAGCTCAAGCGTCAGCTGGAGGAGCGCATCGAGCGGCTCCCGCGACAGCAAGGCGGCGCGGAGCCGCACATCGGGCGCCGCTTGAGGCTGCTCTTCACGCAGGCGGAGGATGAAGCCAAGGCGCTGAAGGATGATTTCGTGTCCGTCGAGCACTACCTGCTCGCCGCGGCGAAGCACGACAAAGACGTCCAGGCGGTGTTCGATCGCCAAGGGCTCAGCCACCGCACGCTGCTCCAGGCGGCGGTGCAGGTGCGCGGGAGTCAGCGGGTGACCGATCAGAACCCGGAGGGGAAGTTCCAGGCGCTGGAGAAATACACCCAAGACCTCACCGCGCTCGCCCAGCGCGGCAAGATCGACCCCGTCATCGGGCGCGATGAGGAAATCCGCAGGGTAATGCAGGTGCTGAGCCGCCGCACCAAGAACAACCCGGTGCTGATCGGTGAGCCGGGCGTCGGTAAGACGGCGATCGCCGAGGGCATCGCGCAGCGCATCGTGGCTGGCGACGTCCCCGAGAGCCTCAAGAACAAGCGCCTGGTCGCGCTCGACTTGGCGAGCATGGTGGCCGGCGCGAAGTACCGCGGTGAGTTCGAGGAGCGCTTGAAGGCGGTGCTCAAGGAGATTGAGGAGGCGCAGGGCAGCATCGTGCTGTTCATCGACGAGCTCCACACCTTGGTCGGCGCCGGCGCCAGCGAGGGCGCGATGGACGCCGCCAACATGATCAAGCCGGCGCTCGCCCGCGGTCAGCTGCGCGCGATCGGCGCGACCACGCTCGACGAGTACCGAAAGCACATCGAGAAGGACGCCGCGCTGGAGCGCCGCTTCCAGCCGGTGGTGGTGGACCAGCCGACGGTGGAGGACACCATCGCCATCTTGCGCGGCCTGAAGGAGCGCTACGAGGTGCACCACGGCATCCGCATTCAAGACGCGGCGCTGGTCGCGGCCGCCACCTTGAGCAACCGCTACATCACCGAGCGTTTCCTCCCGGATAAGGCGATTGACTTGGTGGATGAGGCCGCCTCCAAGCTCAAGATGGAGATCGACAGCATGCCTTTCGCCATCGATCAGCTCGAGCGCCGTACGCTGCAGCTGAAGATCGAGGAGCAGGCGCTGCAGCGTGAGCGCGACAAGGCGTCCCAGGCGCGGCTTCAGGAGCTGAAGCGTGAGCTGGCAGATCTAGGTGACGAGCAGAGCGCGGCCAAGGCGCAGTGGCTGAAGGAGAAGGAGCTGATCGGGCAGATCCGCCAGGTGCAGGTGGAGCTCGAGGAGCTGCGCGCGGAGGAGGACCGCGTGCGCCGGAGCGGCGACCTGGGGCGCGCCGCGGAGATCCAGTATGGCAAGGTGCCCGAGCTGGAGCGCCGCGCGGATGGCCTGCGCGCCGAGCTCGCCAGGATCCAACAGGGGCGGTCGTTCCTCAAGGAGGAGGTGAGCGAGGAGGACATCGCCCAGGTGGTCAGCAAGTGGACCGGCGTACCGGTGAGCAAGATGCTCGAGAGCGAGATGCGGAAGCTGCTCGACATGGAGGAGAACTTGCGGCGCCGCGTGGTCGGTCAGGATGACGCTCTAGTCGCGGTGGCGAACGCCGTGCGGCGCTCGCGCGCCGGGCTCGGCGACGAGCAGCGCCCGATCGGCTCGTTCTTGTTCTTGGGGCCGACCGGCGTGGGTAAAACGGAGACGGCGCGCGCGCTGGCTGAGTTCCTGTTCGACGACGAGCGCTCGATGATCCGCGTCGACATGAGCGAGTACATGGAGCGCCACTCGGTGAGCCGCTTGATCGGCGCGCCCCCGGGCTACATCGGTCACGATGAAGGGGGTCAGCTGACGGAGCCGGTGCGGCGCCGCCCTTACAGCGTGCTCTTGTTCGACGAGGTGGAGAAGGCGCACCCGGACGTCTTCAACACCTTGCTCCAGCTGCTCGACGACGGCCGCCTCACGGACAGCCAGGGGCGCACCGTGGACTTCAAGAACACGGTGGTGATCCTGACTTCCAACCTCGGCTCGGCGGAGCTGGCCCAGGTGGAGGAGCGGGCCGATCTCTCGGCAGACGAGAAGAACGCGCTCTTGCAACGGGTGGCGATGCGCTCGCTCGGCGAGGTGTTCCGCCCGGAGTTCCTGAACCGCCTGGACGAGACGGTGGTCTACCACCGGCTGGAGCGCTCGGCGCTCGCGCGCATCGTGGACATCCAGCTCGCGCGGGTGAGCTCGAGGTTGGCGCAGCGCGAGCTGGGGCTCGAGCTCAGCGAAGCGGCGAAGGAGTTCCTCGCGGAGGCGGGTTGGGATCCTCAGTTCGGTGCCCGCCCCCTGAAGCGCGCGATCCAGCGCCACCTGGAGAACGAGCTCGCGGCCGAGGTGCTGGCCGGCCGGTTCGTCCCGGGGGACACCGTGGAGGTGGACGTGGCGCCGGGCGGCGAGGGCCTCCGCTTCAGCGTGGCGCCGCGCGAAGCGGCCGCACCGCGCGCCGAAGCCAGCTTGAGCTGAGACGTCTAGGCCCATCAGTCAGTATGACTGATGGGACAGACGGGGTGGCCTATGGCCACCCTGCTCTTCAAGGCGCTGGGCTGTCATTCCTTGAGGTGCCCTGCCAAACTCCCTGATCTTGAGCGCTCCGTAGAGGTCTCTGCGTCCGCGCCGTGCTCCGTGGCGTCCGCCGCGTGCTCATCGAGCAGCTTGCGCAGCAAGTTGAGCGCCGCCCAGGCGGCGATGCGGCGCACGTCGGCGCGCCCGCCGCGAAACACCCGGTGCGCCGTGCGCACCACGGGAGCCCCTGTCTCCGCGTCCTCTCGCGCTGTCCGCTGTGCGTCGTCCGTCTCCTGGCCGCTCGCGTCCTCTGCGTCCTGTTGCGTTGCGCGCCCAGCATCGTTCGTCTTTGCATCACGCGTCAGGCGCTGCATGGCGCGATTCGTCAGTGCTACTGCGTAGTGTACCAGCCCCACCGGCTTCGCTTCGGTGCCGCCGCCTGGCCCCGCGACGCCCGTCACCGCGATGCTCACGTCGCCGTTTAGGTGCGTGAGCGCGCCGAGCGCCATCTCGCGCGCCACTTCTTCGCTCACCGCGCCGTGAGCCGCGAGCGTCTCCGCGCGCACGCCCAGCAGGCGCTGCTTGCTCTCGTTGGAGTAGGTGACGGCGCTCGCCGTGAAGTACGCCGAGGCGCCGGGCGCCTCCGTGATCAGCTGGCTGATGAGGCCGCCGGTGCAGGACTCCGCCGTCACCAGCTGGAGTCCCAGCGCGCCGAGCCGCTCGCCCACCACCTGAGGCAGCGCGGCGCTCCCCTCTCCGTACATCGCGCGGCCGAGCCGCCGCGTCACCTCGCGCGCCGCGGTCTCTGCCGCCTCTTCGGCCGCGCTGGCCGCGTCGCGGCGCGCCAGCACCTTCACCTCGATCTCCGGGAAATGCGCGCGGTAGCCGAGCGTCACCTGGTGCGCCTCCTCCACCCCGGCGAGGAGATCGTTCACCTGACTTTCAGGCAAGCCGAAGCTGCGCAGCCGCACCTGCGCCAGGTGCACGCCGGGGGTGAGCCCCCGCACGAACGGAGCCACGTGGTCGTGAAACATCCGCTTCATCTCCCGGGGCACGCCGGGCATGAAGAAGGCGCGGGTCTGACCGATGGAGACGGCGAACCCCGGCGCGGTGCCGACTGGGTTCGGCAGCACCGTCGCGCCACGCGGGAAGTCAGCCTGACTGAGGTTCGAGGCGGACACCTCGCGACCCCAGCGCGCGAACAGCTCGGTGAGGTGGGTGACCGTGGCCGCGTCGCGCTCGAGCGGCACCCCGAGCAGGGTCGCCACGGAGTGGCTCGTCAGGTCGTCGGTGGTTGGGCCGAGGCCCCCGGTGCACACGATCAGGTGGTGCCGCGCGGCCAGCCGCGCCAGGGCCTCGCAGATGTCGGTGGGGACGTCGGCGACGGTGTCGAGCGCGGTGACGCTGACGCCGAGCGCGGTGAGCTCGGTGGCGAGCCAGGTCTGGTTGGTGTTCTCGATCTCACCGCGGGTGAGCTCGGTGCCGATGCTGAGCACGGCGGCGCGCGTCTCGCTGTCGAATGTATCCATAGGGAAATAGCTAGCTGCTAGGGCGCGTCGCTGCTGGGGGTTGGGGTGGCGGCCCCTCCGGGGGCGCTGGGTGCCTCGGGGCTCGGGAGCTGCGCGGCCAGGGTGTCCGCCAGCAGCACCAGCTGCGCGCAGTGGGCGCGCTCGTCGGCACCCAGGCGCCCTTCCAGGGTGAAGCTGCCGCGGCGCACCTCGCTGGTGACGCCGTAGTCGTCGTCGCCCGGGTCGACCACGCGCCGCGAGAGGCCCAGCTCGCGGAGCAGGCGATCGGCGGTGACCGAGGTCGGCGCGTAGCCCGTGGTGGGGACATGAGAGTGACTGACGAATAGCCAGCGCTCGCCGCGGAGCGCCGCCTGGGCGTAGCGCAGCACCGGGGTCAGGTAGCGCGCCTCCACCGAGCGCTCCGTGAGGTCGCTCGGTTGGTCGAGTCGCCAACCGGCGTGGAGCCCATCGAGCAGCGCCACCCCCGCGATGTCCTCGGAGAAGCGCTTCAAGATGACCGGGATGGCGCCCACCCCGGCGCTCCAGCCGCTGAGCATCAAGCGCTTGATGTGAGCCTTGGGTTGCCCCGTGTGGCGCTGGAGCGCGCGCTCGATCGAGCTTCGGAGGTCGCGGAACGCCTCGGCGTCGTCGAAGGGCTTGCTGTAGTGGCCCGTCAAGGTGCCGAGGTCGACGCCGACCAAGGCGACGCGATCGGAGAGCGGTCGGAGCGCGCGCTTGGCGGCGCGCTTCGCGTGGAAATGCACCACCACGTGGAAGCCATGGCTCGCGTCGTGACCCCCCTGCTTCGGGATCCAAATTTCCCCCATGGAAAGCTCCCGCGGCGCGGCGAAGTGGTCCTCCCCGGGGGGAGTCACCGGGCCGCAGCGCTCGACGCGCTGATCGAGGCGCGGTCGCGGCGTGGTGGTGGTCGCGGTCTCGCTTGGCAGCGGGGCAGGGACCTCGAGCGCTGGGCTCGCGCTGGGAGTCGCCGCCAGCGCGCGGGGCGGCGCCGCGATGCCGCGGATGGCGAGCAGGGAGCCGAACGCCACGGCGCCCAGCGCGAGCAGCACCAGGGCGCGGCGGTAAGCCTCCCATTCGCTGAGCGCCGGCTCGGGCTCCTCACTCACTCGCGTCGTGTATCGCGCAGCGCGAGCCGCGGCAAACAGCGCCCGCTGTCAGCGGGGTGGTGCCCAGCGCCAAGCCGCGGCGAACAGCGACTCTCGTCCAACGCAGCGAATAGCGACTCTCGTCCAACCCCCTCGAAAAAAGATCCTGCTATCTGCGATCTCGCGTCGAACCTCGCGCGGAACCCTGCGCCCCTGCGGCGCTTCGGGTGCTCCTTCTCCGCCTGGGGCTCGCGATCTGGCGGGGAGAATCCTCAAGGGAACACAGGTGGGTTCGGTTTCGAGCTACGCTCCGCGCCGTGTGGCGTTCGCTCCGCGTGATCTGGCTGTTCCTGGTGTTGGGCAGCTCGTACGGCGTGCAGTGGGCGCTCTCGCGGGTGCTCGGCGAGCGGGTGGAGGCGCGATGGGAGCGGGTCCACGAGCGGAACGCCGCGCGGCTCGCGCGCGCCTTCACGCGGCTGCGCGGCATCTTCATCAAGCTGGGTCAGGTGCTGAGCGTGCTCGGCGGCTTCTTGCCGCGCGCTTACGGGCGGGAGCTGGAGCAGCTGCAAGACGAGGTGCCGGCGCGCCCCTTCAGCGAGATGAAGGCGCGCCTTCAGGACGAGTTTGGCCCGGGTGCGCTGAGCCGCTTCGAGTCGTTCTCGGAGCAGCCGCTGGCGGCGGCCTCCTTGGCGCAGGTGCACGAGGCGACGACGAAGGACGGGCGCCGCGTCGCCGTGAAGCTGCTCTACCCTGGGATCCGCGGGTTGATCCGCCGTGATCTCGCGACGATTCGCTTCTTGCTCCCGGTGATCCGGCGCCTGGTGCTGGTGTCACGCATCGACCGCGTGCTCGATCAGCTCGAGGCGATGCTAGGCAGAGAAACGGACTACGACAACGAGCGCAAGAACATCGAGCGCATGCGCGCGGTGTTCGCCGACATGCCCAAGGTGGTGATCCCAGAGGTGATAGGTGAGCTCTCGGGGAAGAGCGTGCTCACCATGAGCTTCGAGACGGGGAGCAAGATCACCGATCGTCAGGGGCACGAAGCGCTCGACCTCACCGCGAATGAGATCGCGAGCCTGCTCGTCGAGTGTTACTTCCGCATGCTGTTCAGCGCGCGGATTTTCCACGCGGATCCGCACCCCGGGAACTTCTTGGTGCGGCGAGACGGCGGCGAGCTGCGCCTCGTGATCTTGGACCACGGCGCGGTGGAGGAGGTCACCAGCGCGCTCGCGAGCGGCATGCAGCAGGTGGTGCTCGGCGCCCTCACGCGGAGCGACGATCAAATCCTCCTGGGGCTCGAGACGATGGGTTTCGTGGCGCCGGGGGGCGACCGTGAGCTGCTCGGCAGCGTGGGGAAGGAGTACCTGGGGGTGCTGTCGAAGATGCGCATCAAGGATTTCTCCAAGCTCGACCAAGCGGCCGTGGTGAAGCTGGCCGGCTTCGATCAGATCCGTGGGAGGCTGCGCGAGCTGATGCGCCACATCGAGTACCCGGAGGGCTATTTCTACGTGGAGCGCACCCTGGTGCTGCTGTTCGGCCTCGTGGGCCAGCTGGCGCCGCGGGAGGGGTTGCCGGGGTTGGTGGCGCCGTTCGCGAATCAGGCGTTCCTCGCGCTGTCGACCCCCTTGGCGCCGCCGCCTGCGCGATGAGGCCCACCAGGACTGTTTCTTCGATGAAACATCGTGCCGCGGCGCTCGCGCTGCTGGCGCTTGGCTGCGCCGACGCGCGGCTCCCCGAAGGAGGTGGTGAGTGTCGCTACCGGGTTCGGTTCAGCGAATCGCAGCGCGCCGAGGTGGAGCTCCACTGTGAGGGGCCTCGGCTCACCGGCGTGACCGTGAACTTGCCAGCCGCGACGCAGCACACGCGGGTTTGGCAGGGCGCCTCTGAGCTCAGCGCCGGGAGCGACGACACCTTCACCCTGGCGCGCCCGGGGCGCTCCATCAGCCTGCGCTACCAAGTGGAGCTGGGTGCGCTGGCGGCGCGCTACGACGACTTCGACGTGGCGAAGAGCCAGGGCGGCGCGCTGATTTCGCCGGCGTACAACTGGCTCCTCACCCCAGCGCCGCTGCCGGCGGGGCTGCCGGTGTCGGTGGAGGTGCAGGTGTCGGAGGGCGCCGAGTTCGCGACCGGGCTCGCGCCCGCGCCCGTGGGTGGGCGCCAGGGCTATGAGCTGTTGGCCCAGGAGCTGCCGGTCGCCAGCTACTCGGCGTTCGGGCGCCTGAGCCGCCGCACGCTGACGCTGCCGGGGCGGGGCTCGGGCGGGGCGCGGCTCGAGGTGGTGTCGTTGCCGGAGGCTCCCAAGCGCGCGCCGAGTGCGTCGAAGCACCACGGTGCACGGAAAGACAGGAAACCAGATGAAGACGAGACGACCGCGGTAGCCAGTGATACAGACTATATAGACGCTTCACCAGACGAATCACGACGCGCCGCGCGTGACGCGTGGGTGGACGGCGCGGCGCGGGCGGTGGCGAGCTTCTGGGAGGGGTTCCCGGTGCCGCGCGCGACCTTGTTCGTGGTGCCGGTGGCGGCGCGGCGCCGCGCGCTGTTCGGGAAGGTGCTGCCGGCGAGCGGGCCCGGCGTGGTGCTCTTGATCGGTGCAGACAGTGAAGCAGACGATTTAGCGAACGACTGGATCTTGGTGCACGAGCTGTTTCACCTGGGGGTGCCCTCCTTCAGCGGTGAGGGCAAATGGCTGGATGAGGGGCTCGCCACCTACTTCGAGCCGCTGATCCGCGCTCGCTCGCTGGGTTTTTCGGAGCACGCGGCGTGGGGTGAGCTGGCCCAGGGCTTCGAGCGGGGCACCCAGGCGCTCGCCACCACGGGGCTCGAGCGCACCGCGGACTATGGCGCCGTGTACTGGGGCGGCGCGCTGGTGTGTCTCCTCGCGGATATGGAGATCCGGCGCACGAGCCAGGGTCGCCTGGGGCTCGAAGATGGGCTCCGCGAGGTGCTGCGCCAGGGCGGCCACGCGCGCGAGGTGTGGCGAGTGCGCGACGTGGCGCGGGTGGTGGACGCGGCCACGCGGTCGCGCGCGCTCAGCCAGCTCGCGGCGCGCTACGGTGCGGGCTCCGCCCCAGTCGATCTCGACGAGATCCTCGGTTTGCTCGGGGTTCGGCGCGGCGCCGAGGGGATCACCCTGGAGCCCACTGGGGAAGCCGCTTGGCTGCGCCGCGTGATCACCTACGGCTCTTCCGCCCGCTGAAGTAGAGCGCTAGAGCCAGGTCATGCACCGCGTCGCCTTGATCTCCACCGGGGGCACCATCGAGAAGACCTACGACGAGCTGCGGGGGGTGCTCGAGAACCGCGTGAGCGTGCTGGACGTGATGCTCGGCTCGCTGGAGCTGCGCGGCGTGCACATCACGCGGGTGGCCCTGATGAACAAGGACAGCCTGGAGATGACGCCCGAAGATCACCAGCTGATCGCGGAGCGGGTGCGGGCGCTGTACGACTCCCAAGACGCCATCGTGATCGTCCATGGGACGGACCGCTTGGCGGAGACGGGCGAGGTGATCGCCGCCGTCCCGCCGCCGATCCCGGTGATCTTGACCGGCGCCATGCGCCCCTATGAGCTGCGGAGCACCGACGCGCTCCAAAACCTGACGGAGGCCCTGCTCGCCGCGCAGCTGGTGGCGCCGGGGGTCTACTTGGCGATGCACAACCAGGTGCTGGCGTTCCCCGGTGTGGTGAAGGACCGCGCGCAGGGCACCTTCGTCAAGCGGGCGTAACGGTTCGCACGGCTGACGATGCCCTGACTGACGGGGCGTCCTCGGCGCCCTTCGTCTCCGCGCGATCGCCGTGAAGCGCAGTTCTTGAAGGCACGGTGCCGCCGCGTCGTAGTCGGCGCCGCGGCGCGCCAGTCAGCTCACCGCACCACCGTCTCGCAGCCGAGGCCCAACGTGGTGCTGGCTGCCACCGTCGTCGTCAGCGCCTGGCAGCTCACGGGGCACAGCTCGATGCCCGTGGGGGCGCCACCCTCGGTGCGATAGAACCAGCCCGGCTCCCCAGCGCAGCTCGCGGCGCTCGCCACCTGAGGCAGCCGGCTGCTCACGCCCGCCAGCGTGAGGTGGAGGTTCACGAGCTGAGGGTCCACCGCGGGCTCGGGCAGGGCGAACTCGCAGCCGAGCGCCGCGCGATGCACCCGCCGGAGCTGGGTCGCCATCGCTTCGAGGGGATCCGTGGCCTCGGGCATCAGGAACACACCAGCGGGCGGGGAGCTCCCAGCGGCAGCGATCTGCTCCAGGGTGCTCGAGGTCTGGGTCACCCCGATGATGAAGGTGGAGACGGGTGGGCTCCCCGTCAGCCCAGCTGATGCGATCGCCGCGACCCCCTCGGCGCTGATGGGGAGGCAGTCCGCTGGGTCGCTGTCGGTTGCGATCACCACCGCCAGCTGGCGCCCGGGGTTGGTCGCGCCGAAGCTCTGGAGCGCCTCGATGCCCTTCGCGAGCGCCACCGAGGTGGAGGTGTTGCCCGTCAGGTGAGTGCTGCCCATCACGAGGTCGATGTTGGGGGCCGTCACCGCGGCCGGCGCGATCGCGAGCTGGATGTTGTAGCGCTCGGGCTCGCAGAACGAGTGCGGCGTGGGCAGGGTGGAGGCGCGGCACACGCGCGAGCTGTCGTGGAGCTCACAAGGTCCGTAGGCGCCGCAGTCGGGGTCGGTGGTGCAGGCGACGGGCACCGTGGCGCCCGGGTTGGGGAATGAGCGGTAGCCCAGGTAGAGTTGGTCAGCCTCTGGTCCTTCCAGGAAGCGCCTCAGGCCCATTCGTACGGCTGACCAACGCGACTGGCCGAACCCCCCGAACTCGGCCATCGACGCGGAGCGATCGACGAGCAGCACCATCGTGAGCGGGCGCTGCACCGCGGGCTGCTCGTCTTCGACACAAGGGACGCCACCCGTGCCACCCGTGGCGCCCGAGCTCCCACCGGCGCCGCCCGTGGCACCCGAGCCCCCGGCTCCGACGCCTCCTGCCGCCCCCACGCCCCCCGACGCGCCCACACCCCCACCGGCGCCGCCGGTCGCACCCCCGCCCCCCGCGCCCCCGCTCGCGCCCAGTCCCCCGCTCGCGCCCAGTCCTCCAGTGGCGCCCTGACCACCGACGCCGCCAGCGCCTGCGCCGCTCGTCCCGCCGCTCCCCCCTCGGGCGCCGCTGCCGCCACCCGAGCCATCCGATCCGCAACCCCACGCCGGAGCCAGTGCCAGGCACACAGCGAGCGCCCGCGTCGTGGCTCCGAGCGCCGCTCGTGTGGCGCCGCCCGAGTGAGCCTTCGACTCCATACGTTGCTCGGGGCTCGTCACTCGTGGCGCCGCCCGCCGAGGATCGCGCCGCTCCGAGGTGGCGCCTTCGAGCGTGGATCGTGGGGCAGGGCGTGGCGACGGGTCGAGCGGAGTCATCCCGCTACTTTAACCCAAAGCGCTCCCGGTGATCGGCGACGTATGCCACGTAAAACTCGGAGGGCTGATTGGGTGGCAGCTCGCCCGCCTCACACGCGGCCTCCAGCGCGCGCTTCAGGTCGCCGAGCAGTCGCGACGGGGGCAGCTTGAAGTGCTCCATCAGCGCGTTGCCCACCCCCTTGGGCAGCGGCGGCACTCGAGCGTCCAGCTCCGCGAGCTCCTCGATGCGCGTCGCCAGCTGGTGGATCTTGGCGATGCCGCGCTTCTTCTTCAGCGCCCGCTTGGTGGTGATGTCGGCGCGCGACAGGCACAACAGGTCGTCCAGGTGCTCACCAATTTCCTTATGGAAACGGCGCACCGCGCTGTCGGTCCAGTGGCTGTCGTACTGACCCGCGCGCAGGTGGTTCAGCACCAAGAAGCGGATCGACTCACGCAGCGACTCTTCACGGTTGAACAGGCGCTGGCGCCGCTCGAGCTTGTCGAACATGCGCGCGCCCACCACCTCATGACCGAAGAAGTGCACCTCCCCGTTCTCACCGAAGCTGCGCGTGCGCACCTTGCCGATGTCGTGAAACAGCGCGGCCCAGCGCACGTTCAGGCGCGGCACCGCCTGGATCACCACCTGCTTCGTGTGTTTCCACACGTCTTTGTGGCGCCACTCGCCGTCGCCGAAGCCCACCATCGCCTGCACCTCGGGCATCAGGCGGTCGAGCACCCCGCTCGTCAGTAAGGCGTCCAACCCTTGATCGGCGTGCTTGCCGACGATGGCCCGGTCCAGCAGCGGCCGCAGATCATCCGGGCTGAGCGCCGCGAGGTCTTCCTCCGTGATGGCCGTGACCGGCAGCGACGTCTCCCCGCGCTCCGCCAGCTCCGCCGCGCGGGTCAGCGCGTGGATGACCCGGCTCGGGTCGCTCTGGTCAGGGGCTAGGGACATGAGACCGGGTTTTGGGGGGTTGGGGAGCCACGCACGGCGCCGAGCGCACCGTCAGGGTGACTGCCTGCCTCGCGCGGCTGCCTCGGGCCTCTGGCCCAGGTGCCCAGCGATGAGCGGCCTGACAAGCGGGCGCGCGCTGTAGCACAGAACGCCTTGTGGGCCACCGGGGGCCCTCCCGTGGGGCGACTCAAAGCAGCCTCAAAGCCACCGCGACACGCTCCGAGCCAACAGCGGACGGCCGGTTCAGGGACTCGGAGGCGCGCTTGAGATAGGTTTGGAGCACGCGCCCCGCGCGTCGTTGTCATGGCTGAGCTCGAGCGCCCAAGGTCGCAGATCCCCCGCTCGGCGCGCCTGGGCGGGGGGCGGCTCGGCTTGGGCCGGCGCCTGGCGCAGCTCTGCTGCCTCGTGTTCGGGTTGATCGGCCTGTTGCCCGTGGTGGTCGGCCTCTCGCTGCGCACCGAGCAGGTGCGGACGCGGTTGGCCGAGGAGACGGCGACTGTGCTCGAGCGCGAGCTGGGCGTCACCGCGACCTACGACGTGCGGGTCCAGCTGCTCCCGCTGCGGCTCAGCCTCACGAACCTGAGCGTGCCCGCGACGGACGGCGGCGGCCCGGCGTTCACCGCGAAGAGCGTCCGCGTCTCGCCGCGGATCTTCGCGCTGCTCTCGGGGCAGCTGGACGCCGGCGACATCGAGATCGAGGCGCCCATGGCGCGGCTGGTGATTCAAGACGGCAAACTGACCAATGTCGCCTACCGCTTGCCGGAGACGCCGCGCGACTCCGCGCCGCTCGAGCGCGCCCCGTTCGCCTCCATCGCGATCTCGGATGGCGAGGTCAAGGTCACGGTGGATGGCGACCACTTCGAGAGCCAGGGGATCGATTTGGACGTGTACGCCGAGCCCGGGCTGGCGTTCGAGCTGGCGCTGCGCGCCGCGCCCACCTACATCACGCGGCGCCGTGAGCCGCCGCCCGCTACGGAAGCGGGAGCAGAGCCTCCAACCGGGGTAGGGCCATCGGCTGGCGCAGAGTCTCCAGTTGGCGCAGGGCCAGGCGCTGGGGAGCCCGGCGCCGAGACCGCCGTGGATGAAGACGTGGCGTGTCAGCTCGAGCTGCGGGCGCGCTACGAGGGTGGGTCGCTCCTCGTCAGGCGCCTGTCCTTACTGGGCCTGATGGACGCGGACGACGCGCCCGGCACTCGCCCGAGCTGCGACGCCCCGAACCTGGAGGAGGACCCCAGGCGGTTGTCGCTGCGGCTCTCCAGCGTGCGCGTCACCCCGCGCGAGAGCGAGCTCCCGCTGATCGAGGGGCACGTGCGGCTCCGCGCGCCGGTGCCCCCGGCGAACCGTTACTTGGGCACCGAGCTGCGCGGCTGGGTGGGGCTCGACGGGAGGCTGTTCTTCGACGGCTCGAGCCCGCTGCCGAACTTCGATGGGCGCGTGCGCGGCGGTCAGATTGGGCTCGGGGGCTACAGCTTCGCCAAGTACCTGGACGCCGAGGTACGGATGGCTGACGGAATCATCACGCTGCCCAAGAGCAAGGCCGGCTACGCGAACGGCGACGTGGAGATGCGCGACGTGCGCATTGAGCCGCTGGCCAAGCCGCCTACGATTTCCATGCGGGAGCTCGACGCGCGGAACATGAATTTCCCGGGCCTGATGCGCGACCTGGCCGTCACGGAGCGCACCGTGTGCCAATGGGACCAAGACCGGACGCGCATCACGGACCTCAAGGGCACGCTGTCACCGCTCAAGCTGGACGCCACGCTGCACGCCGAGACCTCGAATTTCGAGATCTTCGATCGGGCGTACAACGACCCCGGGCGGAGCCACATGATCGGCGTGCGAGGCCCCGCATCGGTTCGGGCGCGCATCGCGGTGCGCCCGAACGCGTTCGAGTTTCACGACGTGCGCACGGCGTTCGGTAAGAGCCAGCTGAACGCGAGCCTGGTGTCGCTCGGGTTCGATAGCCAGTTCCGCGTGACCGTGAGCAAGAGCACCCGGCTCGACCTGAGCGACATCAGCCCGATCGTGGACATCCCCATCGCCGGCCAGGCGGAGCTCGACGCGAAGCTGGTCGGCACCTTCGGTGATCCGGTGCTGGAGGGTGAGCTGGCGGTGAAGGGCTTCGAGTTCGGCGGCTTCCCGCTCGGCGACATCGAGCACGCGAAGACGCGCTTCGTGCCGCTGGTGCTCGAGCTCGCGGATGTACGCGGCAAGAAGGGCAAGAGCCGCTTCGACGCGCCGAGCGCGCGCCTCGACTTCAACGGCCCCGCCACGGTGCTGGTGGACGCCGAGGTGCGCTCGAGCGCGCTAGGCCTCCGCGACTTCTTCGCGATGTGGCACTTCGATCAAGATCCGCGGTTCCTCGGCATCGATGGCAATGGTGAGGTCAGCGCCAGCGTGCACTTCGACATCGGCGGGCGGCGCGATCGCTGCGGCGGCGGCTACCTGGAGGTGAAGGGCGAGAGCCGCTTCAAGGACCTGGAGTTGTTCGACGAGCGCTTCGAGCGCGGCGCGGCGAGCTTCGAGTTTCGCTGGGACGATCGCGACGCGAGCTACCTCGGCTTCGAGCTGGACGTATCGAGCTTCAGCCTGAGCAAGGGCGGGGGCGTGATGGTCGGCTCCCTGGCGCTCGGGCGCGGCGGCACGATCCAGGCGCACGGCGTGGGCACCCGGGTGCCGCTGCCGGCGTTCCAGTCGCTCGGCGCGCTGGGGGACGTGGTGGCGGGCTACGCGAGCGGCACGGCAGAGGTACACGGCACGGTCGATCAGCTGGCCTTCGACACCAGCGTGGTGCTGAGCCAGGTGCACGTGGGGAGCACGCGGCTGCCCGACTCCGTGCTCGACGTGGCGCTGCGTCCGGTGCCGCGGGAGCTGCAGGTGATCGGGCGCACGCGCTGCGGTGGCGCCATCACCGCGCCGTTCAGCCTGGCGCGCTACCAGGAGGACCGCGCCGAGGGGCATTTCCAGGTGGATGGCGAGCTGTTCGGCGGACAGATCGCGCTCCAAGGTTTGAAGATCTCGCGGCAGCGGAGCAAGCACCTGGAGGGCGCCGCGGTGTTCCGCGGGCTTCAAGTGGGGTCGCTGGCGGAGCTCATGTCCGTGAGCGGGGAGCCTCCCAAGGCGAGCCTGACGGGGCGTCTGGACATCGAGTCGCTGTGGCTCGATCGCCCGCGTGAGGCGCGCGCCAAGCTGACGCTGGAGGGCCTCGAGCTGGAGCAAGAGGGGGTGCGGGTGGCGCTGTTGCCTGGCGCGCAGCCGATCCGGATCGCGTCGCGCTCGGTGCAGGTGCCGGCGCTCAGCCTCGGCGTCAGTCGCGGTGGCGCGCGCGCGGTGTTCGATCTGTCAGGCTCCGTGAGCGGTTTGGGGGCAAGCCCCACGGTGGAGCTGGGCCTCGAGCTTCGGCCGCTCCAGCTCTCGGAGCTGGCGGCGGGGCTACCGCAGGTCGAGCGCGCGCGGGGCACGCTGCGCGGGCGCCTCGACGTGAAGGGGCCGCTCTCTCAGCCGGTCTACGATGGTGGCTTCGCGCTGACCGGCGGTGAGCTGAGCCTCACGGGGATGGGCAACACGCTGTCGAACGTGGAGCTCGACGTCGGAGTGGACACGGACCAGATCACGATCCGTAAGGGGAGCGCCCGAGTGGGGAGCGGGCGCGTGAAGCTCTCGGGTGACGCGCGCCTCAGCGGGCTGTCGCTGGGTCGCGCGCGGTTCGTGGTGGCGGCGGATAACATCAGCCTGCCGCTCAGCTCCGGGGTGGAGGCCACCTTGGACGCCGCGCTGGTGGCGAGCTGGGATCCACAGGTGCTGGGGCCCACCGGTGAGCCGGCGCTGCCGCGGGTGACCGGCGACGTGGAGGTGCGGAGCTTCCGCTACAGCCGCCCCATCGTCATGGCGGCTGACCTGGCCAGCCTGGCGTCGCGCGGCCGCCGCACCGACTTCGAGGGCTATGACCCCGCCGACGACCGAGTGCAGTTCGACATCACCCTGCGCGCGAGCCGCGCGCTCGCGCTCTCCAACAACCTGATCGACGCCGAGCTCGAGGTGGGGCGCCAAGGGCTGCTCTTGTCCGGCACCAACCAGCGCTTCGGGGTGCGTGGCGCGCTGCGCCTGAAGCCCGGCGGCAGGCTCCGTCTGCGTCAGAGCGAGTTCGAGATCCAGCAAGGCGCGGTGCGCTTCGATGACCTCACCCGGGTGGCGCCGCGCGTCGACGTCACCGCCGTCACCGAGTACCGCCGCTATTCGGACGCGAGCCTGACGAGCAGCGCCGAGCCTGGCGCCGCCGCCTCCAGCACGGCGGGTCACACCGGCGGCCGCTGGAGCATCACGCTGCACGCCCACGGCGACGCCGAGCAGCTCAAGATCGACCTCACCAGCAACCCGGCGCTCTCCCAAGACGACATCTTCCTCTTGCTCACGGTGGGCCTCACCCGCGCCGAGCTGGATCAAGCGCAGTCCGCCAGCGTCGGTGAGAGCGTGGCGCTGGAGGCGCTGGGTGCGCTCACCGGCGCCGATCGCGCGGTGACGAAGGTGGTCCCCGTGATCGACGAGTTCAACTTCGGCAGTAGCTACTCGTCGCGCACCGGCCGCACCGAGCCCACCGTCACCATCGGCAAGCGCCTCACCGAGCGGCTGCGCGCCAACGTGACCAGCGGCCTCTCCGACTCACGCGAGGTGCGCTCCAACGTCGAGTGGCGCCTGAACCGCCGCGTGAGCGTCGAGAGCTCTTACGACAACGTGAACGATCTCGGAAACTCCAGCCTCGGCAACCTGGGCGCCGACATCCGCTGGCGCCTGGAATTCCAGTAACTCCCACGTTCGATCGGGGGGTTGGTAGCCATGGGTCGTTCCCCACGGCGCCACAGTCACTCAGACGCGCTTGGCGGACGCTTTGGGAGACGCCATCTACGCAGCGGTACCAGGCGGCCGGCCGGTCTGCTACGGTCTGCTCCATGAGGGGCTCCTCGTCGACGTACCGCGCGCTCACCCCCAACCCCCAAAATCCCCGCTGGCAGCCCCGCCTGTGGGCGCTCGGGCTCGCCCTCGTGCTCCCGGCCTGCGGCGAGGACGCGCAGGACGATCCCAAGAACGAGCCACCGCCTTGGGAAGAGCGCGCCACCCAAGTGCTCTACGGCGCGCTCGGTGAGAGCGACGCAGACCTCTACCCCTCGGACCGCTACACCCGGTTCGACGCAGCGAGCGTCACTGAGCGGCGCGTCGACCTGAGCCCCCGCACCCTGGGCTCCGCGAGCCAGCTCTACAACTACCCTGGGAGCGTGGAGCAGCTGAACGAGCTCGACGGCTTCAGCCCCGCGGGCGGCGTCATCGTGCGCTTCAATCGGCCCATCGACTACGCGGGTTACCGCGCGGAAACAGAGGACGGCAGCTTCACAGACGATTTGTGGGACGCCTCGTACTTCACGCAGCCAGGCGCGCCGCTCTACCTGGTGGACGTGGACCCCAGCTCACCTGACTATGGTGTGCCGGTGGGCCTCGTGCCGGTGCACTATGAGCAGGCGAAGAGCGAGTTCTGGCTGGTGGACGACTTCTCCATCATCGCGCACCCCGCGGTGCCGCTCCGCCCGCGCGGGAGGTACCTGTTCTTGGTGACGGAGGCCCAACGCGACGCGCGCGGTGAGCCGGTGGGGCGCTCGGAGCTGATGCACCAGGTGCTCACGGGGCAGGCGCAGGGCGAGTACGAAGAGGAGCTCACCCAGGCGCTCACCGGGGTGTTGCCGCGCCTCGAGCTCACGCTGCCGGAGGTCACCGCGGCGACGCTGTTCACGGTGGGCGACGTGCAGCGCGAGCTGTTCGCGGCCGCCGCGGCGAGGCGCGAGGCTCCGCCACCCGAGCTGACCAGTCCCTTCGAGCTGGTAGAGCAGTCGAGCCCCACGGAGGGCCGCGCGCGCTTCGTCGGGCGCTTCGCGGCGCCGGAGTATCGCCGCGCGAAGCCCAACGGGAAGTGGCAGCTGGGCGGTGACGGCCTGCCGGTGGTCCAGCGCACCGAGCAGCTCGAGACCTTCCTCACCTTCTCGCACCACGAGCACTCAGGGCCGCGCCCGGTGGTGATCTACGGCCACGGGTTGGGCGGTGACAAAGGCGGGGTGTGGGGCACCGCGGGTCGCCTGGCGGAGCTGTCCGAGCGCGGGGTCGCGGTGATCGGCATCGACTCCCCGGAGCACGGCGCGCGTTACCCTGGGGAAATCAACTTGATCCGCAGCGTGTACGGCTTCTTCGGCATCGACGAGGAGACGAACGACTTCGACATCGGGCGGGCGCGCGACAACTTCAGGCAAATGGCGCTCGATCAGCTCGAGCTGGTGCGGCTGCTCGGCACGCTGAGCGAGCTGGACGTGCTCCCGCTGGGCGCGCCGGACGGCGTGCCCGATCTGGACGTCTCCCAGCTCCTTTACATCGGGCACAGCTTCGGCTCGGTGCAGGGCGCGACCATCGGCGCCTTGGCGCCTGAAATCCACGCGGCAACGTGGAACGTGGGCGGCGCCGGCCTGATGATGCTGCTCCGCGACTCGAATATGTTCAGCCTGGTGGTGAAGGGGATGGCGCCGAACGGCAGCCCCTACGGCACCATCGCGGCCTTCATGGCGACGGTGCAGGGCATCGTGGACCCGGGGGATCCGCTGAACTACGCGCCTTACTACAGCGCGCTGCCCGTGCCCGGTCAGAGCGAGCCATTCACGCGCGATCTGCTGATTCAAGAGGTGATGGATGACGCCATCGTCCCGAACTCCACCACCGAGGCGCTGGCCCGCGCGGCGCGCGTCTCCTTGCTGCACCAGGTGCGCCCCACCAGCGGCCTCACCGAGATCACGGGCCCCGTCTCCGGCAACCTGCCTTCGGGTGGCACCGGGGTGATCACGCAGTTCGACGTGATGCACGGCGGCACCCAGCGCGCCTCGCACGGCGAGCTCATCTTCACCCCCGAGGCTCAAGGCCAGTACGTGGAGTTCTTCAAGTCCGCGTTGACGGGCCGCGCGGTAGTCAACTCACCTTACTGACTACAAAGTAGTCAATTCACCTCACGAATATCACGAGACTCGCTCGGTCTGAGCGGAGCGAGGTGCCACCCCGTCCAACCCCCCAAAAAACCCTGGGATGACGCGGAACGGCGCTCCACGGGCGTGTAGCGATGCAGTGAGCCTCACAGGCTGACGGCGGCCGCTTCGGGGCTCGGTGCGACGAGCGGCGCGCTGGGCGTGGCGACCGGCGCGACCGCGCGGCGCCAGAGGTCGGTGGTGAGCAGCCGCTCTGGATCGAGCTCCTGCTTCAGGGCGGCGAAGCGCTCGAGCCGCTCGCGGCCATAGGCGTGCTCCACGTTGGCCGGGCTCAAGACGGAGTCCTTCGCGAAGTAGAACTTGCCGCCCGCCGCGAGCACGCGCTCCGTGAGGCGCTCGGTGAGCTCCCACAGCGCGCGTTGGCGCTTCGGGGTCACGCGGAAGTCCATCGCGAGCGACCAGCCATCCAGCGCGTAGCTGAGCGTGAAATCGTCAGGTCGGTGGCGCTTCAGCACACCCAGGTAGGAAGGCTGACCTGCCTGTTGGCACATCGTGAGCACGTCGCGCAGGCACTCGCGCGCGGTGTCGTAAGGCACGAAGACTTGATACTGGATGAGCCCCCCAGGGCCGTACGCGAGCCGCCAGTTGGGCACGTAGTCCAGCAAGAAGGCGAAGCCGACGTGCGACTGGAGGTAGCGCTTGTCGTGGGAGAGCCAGGAAGAGTGGTACTTCGCGAAGTTGGTCAGGCGCACGCCCAAATTGTTGGTGAACAGCCGCATGATGCGCCAGAGCGAGCTCTTCGGCACACCCAGGATGTGCCCAGGCAGGCCCTGTCGCTCCACGTGCAGCGACACCTGAGCCTCGGGGTCCTCCCCCGGCTCCAGGTAGCGCGCCGTGTGGATCTGGGCGCGCCCCAGGCTGCTCCCGCCGGGCATGCAGTCCACCCAGGCGACCGCGTAGTCCTCGTGGAGGTTGGCCTCGAACGCGTCGAACAGCTCCTCCAAGTTGCGCGTCGTGATCGAGCCGACGCTCAGGCGCCCGCTGTGCACCCGCTTCAGCTGCAGCTTCAGCCGCGTGATGGCGCCGAGTAGACCCATGCCCCCGATGACGGCGTGGAACAGCTCCGGGCGCTGCTGACGGCTCAGCGTGAGCAGCTCTCCGTTCGGCGTCAGCAGGTCCAGCTCGAGGACGTGCTCCCCGAACGATCCTACGCGGAAATTGTTCTTCCCGTGGATGTTCATGGAGACGCAGCCGGCGAGCGTTGGGTGCATCGTGCCTGGCACCACCGCGGGCCAGTAGCCATCCTCGATGGTGCGGCGCCACAGCCCCTCGATGGTCATCCCCCCCTCTGCCTCGAACACACCCGTCTCCGGCTCCCAGCGGAGCATGCGGTTGATGCGGGTGGCGTCGATCACCAAGCCTTCACGGTTCAAGGCGGCGTCGCCGTAGCTGCGCCCGGAGCCGCGGAAGCCGACCGTCAGGCCCTCTGCCTTGGCGGCCTCGAGGGTCGCGGCGAGCTCCTCCACCGTCTCCGGGGCGGCGAAGCGGCAGGCGGCGTGCCCGGCGCCTCCGAAGCCGGCCAGCACGCGCCAAGGGGCCTTGGTGCGGAGCGGGGTGGCCAGCGGCCGAGGCATCAGAAATTCAGCCTCTTGAAGATGAAGGAGGGGAGCAGCCGCACCACCCAAGCGACCAGCGCCCAGCGCGCCGGGACGAAGCCTCCGGAGCTCCTCCCGCGCTGCGCGATGGCGAGCGAGCGCCGCGCGGCCTCGTCCGCCGAGATCACCCAGAACAGGCCCTTCATCCCGCGCGTCATCGCGGTGTCGACGAAGCCAGGCTTGATGGTGACCACGTTGACGCCGTAGCGAGAGCAGCGATTGCGAAGCGACTCCAGGTAGGTGGAGAGCGCCGCCTTGGAGGTGCAGTAGCCCGGGTTGCCCCGGCGGCCGCGCTCCCCAGCGATGCTCGAGATCCCGATCAAGGTGCCGCTGCGCGCCGCCTCGAAGCGCGCCGCAGCCAGGTTCATCCACGCCATGGCCCCGAGCACGTTGACCGTGATCATCGCGCGGTCCTTCTCGAAGCTGTACTCGCCTTCCTCCACCCCCGGCATCACCCCTGCGGCGTACACCAGGGTGTCCACCCCACCGAGGTCCGCCTCGATGCGCTCGAACAGCGCGGTGGTGCCGTCCAAATCGGCGACATCGTGCACGTAGGGGTGGAGGCGCTCCGGGTCCTCCTTGGCGACGCGCTGGAGCTCCTCTTCACGGCGCGCGACGATCGCCACTTGGGCGCCGGCGCGAGCGAGCCGGAGCGCCAGCGCCTCACCAATGCCAGAGGAGGCACCCACCACGATCGCGCGCTGGAAGCGGCTCATGCGGGCCTCCGTAGCACGCTTGAACCGGCGATGAGAACCTCGGCGGCCGCCCAGGCTCTTGCAGGGTGCTGCCCGATTCCTGCCAGCGTCGCCGTGGTCAGGCGTGAACGCTCAGAGCAGGTCGGGGTCGAGCTGGGCCAGATCGCCGAGCGCGGTGGGGCACACGGGGGGACGCGGGGTGGTGGGCTGGCTCACGGTGCCGCCGTGGCTCGCCAGCACCTGGGCGCACAGGGTGAGGCAGCCCCTACCTTGGCACCACCCCGTCGCGAACCCGGTGTAGCGCTTGAGCGACTCGAGGTCACGGTGACCGAGGCTGATGGCGTGCGTCAGCTCCGCCAGCGTGACGTCCTCACAACGGCAGGCGAGCTGCTTGGTCACGGTTGCTCAGGAGCGGGTTTGGGGGTTGGACGGCACCGCAGCGTGAGCACGCGTGGTGCGCATGGCCTCGAACGGCGCGTCAAGGTGTGGTCAGATGTGATGACTTAAAACACGCGGCACTCGTGGTACCCCGGGAGCCTCGTGCTGGGAAGGCAGCGCTGGCCCCAAGGGCAGGCGCTGTCGCCGGCGCCGCCACACACCCTGACGTCCCCTCCGCAGCTGCCTCGGCAGCTCAGGCGGTCGTATCGACTGCCCCCACCGCCGTAGATCACATTCGCGCAGCACACCTGACTTCCAGGACAGTCCTCCGGACCATCGCAGTAGACGTCGGTGCGGCAGCTCGCGCTGTGGTCGGTGCACGAGGGTGCAGCGCCGCCACTGGGGTAGCAGCACTTCTCCACGCTGATGTCACACGTGATGGCGCTGGTGTTGCCACACCGCACCTCCCCGCCGGTGGAACCACCGCTGCCCCCCGTTCCACCCGTGGTGCCACCCACACCGCCAGTCGCGCCGCTGCCGCCCGTGGCTCCGACCCCACCGGTTGCGCCGATGCCGCCGGTTGCCCCAACCCCACCTGTGGCTCCAATGCCACCGGTCGCGCCGCTGCCACCCGTGGCACCGACCCCACCGGCACCACCCGCGGCACCGACACCGCCGGACGCTCCGACTCCGCCGGTCGCGCCGCTGCCGCCGGTGGCACCGACCCCGCCGGTGGCCCCCACGCCACCCGTCGCGCCGACCCCACCGCTACCCCCCACGGCCCCAGTAGCACCCGTCGCGCCGGTAGCGCCCGTCGCTCCAGTGGCACCCGTCGCGCCCGTCGCGCCCGTGCCCCCAGCGCCGCCGTCCCCACCGCTCCCGGCTTGCCCTCCGCTCTCTCCAAAGAGCCCGGCATCCCCCGAACCCCCACAGGCCCCCAGCAAGCCGCACGAAACCAAGATGAGCCAACGAGCTGACATGAATCCTCCTGCCACGAGCCCCACAGTCTACCAGAAATCCGCCGTCTTACCCAGGCCTGCTAGCCGGATAAACGACGCTCCACCGTCTCGAGTCGTCGTTTCAGCACACCCATCGCTGATCGGTCGCTGCGGCCCACCACGTCTCACACCGCGCCACGTGGCAGGTGTCCATGTGCTCCGCTGTGTCCCCCACCACGCTCTGTTGACTCCTCCGCTGACTCCTCCGCCGTCTACTTCGAGCGCCGCTCTGCGATGCGCTGCCACGCGCCGCCGCACACCTGCTCACCTGTGCATGACGCCACGCGGCACCTTGGTGCAGAACTGTCCAACCCAAAAAACCCGCGACCGAGGTGGCTCGCATTTCACGGGCGATCACCACGCATCCTGACGGAATCATGACAAACCCCAGACGGAAGCCTTGCGAGCGCCCGGTACGGAAGGGGGGTCATGGAACTCCCCCTCGCGATCGCGCTGTTCTTCGTCGGGCACTGGCTCTCGAGCGTCTTCTTTCAGACGTTCTTCCTCCACCGCTACGGCGCTCACCGCATGTTCACCATGAGCCACGGCTGGGAGCGCTTCTTCCACCTGTGCACCTTCATCACCCAGGGGTCCTCGTACTTGAATCCGCGCGGATACGCGATCTTGCATCGCATGCACCACGCCTATTCCGACACGGAAAAAGACCCGCACTCCCCGGTGTTCTTCACCAACCCCTTCTCGATGATGAACCACACGCGGGACATCTACCGCGGCGTGAACCTCGGCACCTTCCCGGTGGAGCCCCGCTTCGAGGGCGGCTACCCCAGCTGGCCGCTGCTCGATCGCATCGCGGGGCGTTGGCTCACTAGCCTGCTCTGGGGCGCGGCCTACGTCGCCTTCTACGTGGTGTTCGCGACGCAGTGGTGGCACTTCCTGCTGCTGCCGGTGCACTTCCTGATGGGCCCGGTGCACGGCGCCATCGTCAACTGGTTCGGGCACTGGGCGGGGTACCGCAACTTCAAGAGCAAGGACGAGTCGCGCAACACCCTGGTGGTGGATTTCCTCACCTTGGGTGAGCTGTTCCAGAACAACCACCACAAGTACGGCATGCGTCCTAACTTCGCGGTGCGCTGGTTCGAGATCGACCCCACCTGGGCGGTGATCCGGGTGTTCGCGAAGCTCGGCATCCTGAAGCTGCGCGACGATCGCCTGCTGAGCTCCAAGGAGGAGCGCGAGGCGACCCACGTCGCTGAAGATTTGGCGTACCCCGCGCAGGCGGAGCCCGCGGAGTAGCGCCTCCCCCGCGCTGGCGTGCTACACCCGGCGCCTATGAGGCCGGCTCAAGTAGCACAGCTCGCGTTCATCGCCGTGGCGGCGCTCGGGGTGTACTCCTTCGGCGCCACCGCGCGCGATGGAGAGCAGCGGCGCCTGTGCACGCCGCTCTGCGCCTTGGGGCCGGACTACGCCGCGCAGAATCGGCTCGCGCCGGATTTCGAGCTGCCGCTGGTGAGCGGCGGCAAGGGCAAGCTCAGCGACTACCGTGGTCAGGTAGTCATCCTGAATTTCTGGTCGAAGACTTGTCGGCCCTGCCTGGAGGAGATGCCGGCGCTGGCGGAGCTCTCGACCATGCTGCGTCAGAAGAAGAGCAACGTGGTGCTGCTCTCGCTGTGCACCGATGAGAGCGTGGAGGACGCGCGCGCCACCTTGAGCTCGGTGCTCCCGAGCGGCGTCCCATTCCCGGTGTTCGTGGACCCGGGCGCTGACATGGTGCTCTCGAAGTACGGCACCAAGCTCTACCCGGAGACGTGGTTCATCGATCAGAGCGGCGTCATCCGCGCGCGGGTGGACGGCGCTCGCGACTGGACCCAGCCGTTCGCGATGGACTTCGCGCAGAGCCTCGCGCGGCCGCAGAGCTGTCAGCTCTCGTTCGAGCGTGGCGAGCCCCAGGGCTCCCTGGCGCGGATCTGCCACGACCTGGGGCTGGGCCTCGATTAGCGCCGCCGCTCAGCGCTGCCTGTTGGCGTGGCGCCCTGGCCTCGGCGCTGGGTCGTTGGCGCTCGGCGCGGATCCTGAGCAACTGCCGCGGCTTGGCCGTCGAAGGGGGTGCGCCAGGTGCGGCGTGTGTTCGGAGCTCGTGCCAACACACCGCCCCCAACCCGTCGTGAACGGCGCGCACGCCCACCTGGCAACTACTTGGCGGCCCGGGCTCAGGGTGCGTTCGAAAGCGTGAAACAGCGCGCAACCGTCGCGGCGCCCTGACGAACCCGCCCTCACGCCGCGGTAGCCCCGCGGGGCGCCGCGCCCTCGGGCGAGGCGATCAGCGCCCCATGAGGGCAACAGGAGATCCGATGAATGCACCCGAGAGCCCGCTCGCCCAGTTGATGGCCGAGCTGAAGCAACAGGACGAGCTCTGGCAGCGAGCGCAAGAGCAGCTCTTGGCCCTGGGCACAGGCGCCGAAATCCACATGCCCGTGGAGCTCCTGGAGGAGCTCGACGAGGTCACTCAGCGAGCGATCGACCCGGGCGTCTCCGCCCTCACCCCCAACGTAGCCGGCGCCCTGCGCGCCTGAAAGGAATGAACCCATGAACCCTTCCGACGCAGTCCGCGACGCGACCCTCGTCTATCGAGACCACCACTTCCCCCAAGCCGGCGAGGCCAGCGGGGTGGGCGCCCTCGAGGACGACATCCGACACCTGGGCGTCAATGAGCTCATCATGTACCTCCAGAACCGCCTCAGCAGCATCGACAGTCAGATTGATGGGATCATCAAGAAGCAGCAGAACATGGAGGCCATCCGCCAAAAGCTAAATGAGATCAACAAGGAGATGGCGCGCCTGAGTACTGAGCATAACAAGACCTATACGGACAACGACTTCGCCAAGAGGATCAACGAGCTGATTGATCAGATTGAGGCGCTCGATCCGAACCTCGCGGCTCAGCTCAGGGACGGCCTCTCTCAGTATCATCACATCTTGGCCATGCCGGATGACGGCAAGCCCGTGGTCGCGGGGAAGCCAGGGGATAACGTCTACTGGGGCCACGAGATCGCCAAGAGCACTGACTATATCAATGTCATCGCCAAGCAGCTCGAGTCCTCCGCGCAGATGGATATGATCAAGCTGCAGTCGATGTCCTCGGCGCGCGCCACCGCCATCCAAATGTCGACCAACCTGCTGTCCGCGTTCACGGAGGGCATGAAGTCGACCGTCGGCAACATCGGGCGATGAACATGATCGCGCGAAGTCCGGCCCAGCTCGGCGTGACTCAGCACGGCGTGGCCGAGCAGCTCTATGCCCGTGGCTATCGGGCGCTGTCGAAGGGCGACGCCATCACCGCGGAGCGCTGCTTCGGGGTGCTGGTGGTGCTCGAGGCGCGGGAGGAGCGCGGTTGGGTCGGGCTCGGCGCGGCTCAGGAGCAGCAGGGCCGCCTGGGCCACGCAGCGGCGGCCTACCGCCTGGGGACGGGCTTCGTGCCGGGCTCGGTGTGGCTCCGGCTGGGCCTCGGGCGGGCGCTGCTCCGGCGTGGTCGTCTGCGTGAGGCGGAGCGCGCCTTCGACGAGGCTGAGTCGCTGACCAGCGACGCGGCGCTGCTGAAGCTCATTGAACAGGAGAGGGAAGAGACATGACACAGGTTTCAGGCGTGGCGGCGCCCACGCGAGTGAACATCGGGGAGGCCATCGAAGAGCAGCCGCTTGACGCGCTGCCGTCGCCGCTGCTCGACGTGAGCGAAGACACGACAGACGCCTTGATGATGCTGATGGCCGCGATGGTACGCATGGCTGACTTGGGCATCACCGAATCCGAGACCAAGATCACCCTCAACACGAAGCTGATCCACTCGCGCTACCAGGACTACCTGAAACGCGTGGAAGACGCGCGTCAGGAGGCGAAGGAGGAGGGCGGTGGGCTGTTCGGCAGCTTGGCGAAGAAGCTGGCGAGCCTGTTGACGGAGACCGTGGGCGGCGCCGCGGACTTCATGAAGGAGGTCGCGGACGTGCAGCTGGATGTGGTGTCCGCCGTGCTCCCGGGTGACGTGGAGCACTTCTTGAGCGGCATCACGCAGGAGCTCGAGGGGCTGACCAGCGAGTGGCAGGAGCGCATCGACGGCTTCGTGGAGGGGACCATCCGCTTCAGCTGTGACGTCGCAGCCTTCTCGGTGATGGCCACTGGCGGTGTCGCGGTGGCGCTGGCGGACGGGCAGCCGTTGGACGAGGCGGCGCTCGGCGAGGTGAAGGGGCTGATGCAGAGCGCGCGTAAGAACCTGCTCGAGAACGAGGGCTTCATGGAGGTGGCTTCGGTGCTCGGGAAGGGCGCGGCGATGGCGGCGGCGATTGGCACCGGCGGTGCGTTGGCACCCGTGGCGCTGGGGGTGCTGCTCGCCATCTCGGAGCTCGATTCCCGTTACCAAATCCTGGATGAGCTGGGCGGCGCCGCGCCTTACGCGCGGATCGGCGTCACGGCGGCGACGATCACGGTGGGGCTGACGGCGGGCGGCGCCAACACGGCGAAGGTCGTGAGCTACTTGCAGTCAGCGGTGGGCGTCATCAACGGCGCCGCCCAGGTCAACGCGGGGGTGCGCGGCATCGAGGCCGCCAATGACCGCCTGGCCAACGCCAAGCGGGAGGCGGCGATGAAGGAGACCTTGCAGCGCGTGGCACAGCTCCAGCGCCTGCAAGACGATTTGATCGCCGCCTACCAGGAGCACGTCAAGGCGAAGACGGGCTTCATCGAGTCCGGAGCGCGCCTGTTCCAGATCCGCGCGGAAACGAACGCCGCCAGCGTGCTCCGCGCGTAGGCGGCCCTCTCACGATACCGGCAGGAGCACCCGTAAGGAACCCTAACGAAGCGCCCAGCGCGCTGCCAAACCCCCTGAACCCCACGAAGAGAGCTGGAAGGAGCACCCCATGTCGATTGAAGCCGTTGGCGCGCAGCGCCCCTACGCAGACCTCACCTCATCAGAAGCGGACCAGGCCCCTGAGGCCAAGCCGAGCGCTGGTCTCGGTAGCGGCGCTGAGCTCTCGGCGGAGTTCAGTGGCGACCCGCACGCGCAGATCGCGGCGATGCTGCTGAAGCACGCTCATGACCGCCGCGCGCTCTCGAAGCAAATGCGCCAATCCGAGGAGCGCAGCCTGCGGGAGACAGAGAAGAAGGAAGTGGACCTGATGAAGCAGGCGGCGCAGAAGGAGCACGGCGCCTCGCTGATGCGCGCCGCGGGTCAGATCGCGACGGGCGTGGCGCAGGCGGGGGCGGGCTTCGCGACGATGGGGACGAAGGATCCCCAGGTGATGTCCCAGAAGATGGGCGCTCCCATGGGCGTGGCGCAGGTGCTCAGCGCGGGCTGTGAAATAAGCGCAGCCGGGAGCAGCTTCAAGGCAGGCGAGCTGCGGGCCGACGCGACAGAGGCCTCCTCCAAGGCGCGTCAGGTCGCGCGGCGGATGGAAGACCTACGGGCTGACGAAGGCGCGGCCGCCGATCTGGCCGACAAGGCGCTGGACCACATCGAGAAGGCGAAGGAGGCCGAGGCTCAGGCCTACCGCGCCGCCCTGTTCCGTGGCTGAGGCGCTCACGCGACGATCCTGGTGCTATTTGGTCAACATACGTGTCTACTCACGCAGTAGCCACACAAACACGAGGCCTCCTCTGGTAGGGGCGGACTTCAACCCGCCCGCCGAAGGCGGTGATCGTATGGGGCCCCTCCTCTGGTAGGGGCGGGTTTCAAACCCGCCCGCCTAGCCAAATTACCTCGCGGAAATATCAGGTCTTGAAGACGACCCACAGTATGAGGCCCAGCGCCAACGCGAGCATCAGGCTGGCGGCGGTCAGCGCGAGCCAGCGACTGCGGGGGGCGGTCATGGAGGTGGGCAGGGGCGCCACCGCGCTGGGGAGCGTCGAGTGGCGGTCGTGCATGAGGCGCTCGTCGCGCGCCCGACGCCAGCGCGTCATCACCGCTTGCACGTCGGGGGGCAGCTGCGGCAGGAGCTGGCTGATCTCCGTCACGCCCGTTTCGTCGTCATCCCAGAGCGGCGCGTGGGGCTTGGTGGGCGCCGCATCGCTGAGTGGGCCGCCGAGCACCTCCTCGCTGATGAGCTCATCCGTTTCGCGGTGGGTGATCGCGGGCGCGTCGCTCAGGGCGATGTCCGCCGCGCGCTGCACGCGGAGCTTCACGCTGTCGGTCCCCGCGAACTCTGGGCGCCAGTGCTCCTGAGCGCGCGTCGAGGTGAAGGGGAGCAACGCCAGCGCCAGCTCCTCCAGGTTGGGGTAACGGTGCGCGGGGGCGGAGGCCATCGCCTTCAAGATCACGGCCTCGAGCGCCGAGTCCAGACCCGGGCGCCAGGCGCTGGGTGGCTCGAAGTCACCGAAGGCCACCGACTCCAACAGCGCTTCACCCTCCAGCGCGTGCCGTGGCAGGCGGCCCGTCAGGAGCTCGTACAACATGACCCCGATGGCGTACTGATCCATCTGCGGCTGCACTCGCTCGCCGCGCGCCTGCTCCGGTGACATGTAGTGCGGCGTGCCGATGGCGGTGTCCGGCATCGTGATGGCGTCCGTCGCCGCGAGCGCCTTGGAGACGCCGAAATCGAGGATCTTGGGGGTGGTGCGCCGGTGTCCATCGCGCGCCAAGAAGATGTTCTCCGGCTTCAGGTCGCGGTGCACCACCCCGGCGCGGTGCCCGGCGAGCACCCCCGCGATGATCGGCAAGATCAGCTGGACGGCTTGCTGTTCGTCCAGCTGACCATCCCGCTCGAGCAGCTCCGCCAGGCTCTCCCCCTCCAAGTGCTCCATCACCAAGTAGGGGAGGCCGTTCAGCTCGCCCACGTCGTAGATGTCGACGACGTTCGGGTGATTGACGAGTGAGGCGTTGCGCCCCTCGCGCAGGAACCGCGCGCGCACCTCACCGTGATCGCGCACCTCGCGGCGCAGCACCTTGAGCGCCACGCGCTTGCGGAGACCGAGGTGCACTGCCTCGTACACCTCGGCGACGCCGCCCATCCCCACCAGGTCGACGACGGCGTAGCGCCCGAGGGCGGTGCCCGACTGGATGCTCTGAGAAGAACCCGCGTTGGTCACTTTGACTTCCATTCGCGGCGCTCGCTCCAAGCGAGCGCGCTCGATCCATGTTTGGTGGCCGCGCGGCGCCTCGCGCGTGCGCTCAGGGCCACGCTAGCGCTCACGAGCGGTGCTGCAGTACCACGAGACTCAACCGCGCGCCGCCTGCGTTTGCTCCGCCGCGAGGTGGAGCATCACCTCGTGCTGTCTCGACTTGGCGCTGTCGTCTGGCGCCCTGAGCGCGCCAAGAACCGACGCATCTGTCGCCATCACCGCGGCCCCGATGTGACCAGCGAAGGCCCTCTCCAGCCGTGACACTGGTCAGTGTAGTAGACTATGAGCGGATCGCCGCCACAGCCCGACGGACGAGCTCGTGATCGCCTTCGCCCAGCGTTCGCCGGCTCGGATCGCCGCCCGCTTCATGGCCCTTGCCGGCGATGACGACGGTGTCCGCGGGGCTGGCCTGCGCGAGCGCCTGCTGGATCGCGAGCGCGCGGTCCAGCTGGATTTGTGAGTTGGGAGAGCCCCGCTCTTGAAGGCCCGTGGCGATCGCTTCGGCGATGCGGAGCGGCGACTCATCGCGCGGGTTGTCGGTGGTCAGCACCACCTGGTCAGCGACGCGGGCGGCGCGCCCCATGGCGGGGCGCTTGGCGGCGTCGCGGTTGCCTCCGGCGCCGAAGATCGCTGTCAGCTTACCTGACGTGAGGCTGCGCGCGGTGGCGAGGGTGCGCTCGAGGGCGTCCGGCGAGTGCGCGTAGTCGATGACGACGTACGGCTGTTCGTGCACCACCTCGAAGCGACCCCGCGGCGCGCGCTGCGCCTTCAAGAGGCGGGCGGCGCCGGCGGCGGGGATCCCGATGGCCGCGGCGGCCAGCAGCGCGGCGACGGCGTTCTCCAGGTAGATTTCGCCGACGGCGCCGAGCTCGAGCTGCGTGGGCAGCTCGAGCGCGCGGGCTCGGTCGCTGTGACAAGTCAGCCGAGCCCGCGTCCCGCCCCAGCTCACTTCGAGGCCCTCCAAGCTGACGTCGAGCGGCACCTGAGCAGCGCCGCGTGAGGGCGCCCCGTAGCACAGCCGCGTGACGTGCTCCGGCGTCACCTCGAGGAGCAGCGGGGCGGCCTCGTCAGCACCATTGACGATCGCGAAGCCGCCCGGCGGCAGGTGCACGAAGAGCTGCGCCTTGGACGCGAAGTAGTGCTCGGGGCTGTCGTGGGCGTCGAGGTGGTCGTGGGTCAGGTTGGTGAAGATCGCGGCGCGGAAGGGCCAGCCTTGCGCGAAGCCGCGCGCCAGCGCCTGGCTCGTCACCTCCAGCGCCGCGTAGCGCGCGCCGCGCGTGTGGCCTCGCTCGGCGAGCTTCAGGAAGCCGGTGTGACTCTTGGGGAGGTCCTGCTGCTCTTCCGTGCCGAGGAACATCCCGAGGGTGGTGGCGCGGATCACCGGGGCATGTGCGGCCTCCAACATGGCCGCGAGGAAGCTCGTGGTGCTGGTCTTCCCGTTGGTGCCGGTGACACCAATCGAGCAGATTTCGTGGCTCCACGGCGGCGGAGGGGGGAAGCGCGCGGCCATCTCGGCTCAGGGTATCACCGCGGCCGTGCGCCGACGCGCGAGTCGAGAGGCACGCTGAGCCCCCACGTAGGCGCCTCTGCCAGCGCACGCTGCCAAACCCCCGCTCGTCCGTTCAGCGCTGACCTTCCGCGTCGAGAAGCCCTGCCGCCTGGGGGAAGGAGGTGCGATATTCCGCGTAGCAAGGGGGTTTGGAGGGCTCGCATATGTTGATTGACCGAACCAAGGCCTTATTGCTCGTCGGCGCGCTCGCCACGAGCGCTTGTGTGATTCAGAAAACCGAGAAGGAGGATGGCAACGGGGGCACCGCGGGCAGCGGTGGCTCGGGTGCCACCGCGGGTGACGGCGGCGCTGCCGGCGACGGTGGCACGGCGGGCAGCGGCGGTGCGGCAGGGTCCGCTGGCGCAGCCGGATCTGCGGGCGCAGCCGGATCTGCGGGCGCAGCCGGCGCGGGTGGTGTCGGTGGCGCGGCGGGTAGCGCCGGCGCGGCGGGCACCGGTGGCACGGGCGGCGTTGTCTGTGACGACAGCGTGGGCACCATCAACGACTGCAGTCTGCTGCCCGATCCGACTCACGAGGGCTGTGATTACCGTCAGGAGGCCTGTGCTGGCTTGCAAGACAAGCTGCTCCCGGGCCGCTTTGACGCCGTCGTGACGTGCATGGCCGCGCTGACAGAAGACCAGTGCACCGACGAGGCCAAGTGCATCGACGGGGCGCTGCAGAACGCCTGCGGCACGGAAGATCCGCTCGTGGTGGACGAGTGTGAAGGGCTGGCGGCCGCGTGCAACGCCCAGGGCGACACCATCAGCAGCGTGGACTGCACCACCTACATGAGTGGCCTCACGGAGCTGGGTCAGGGCTTGTTCTCCGAGTGCACCCTGAACCTGTGTGACCTCTCCCAGTGCGCGGAGATCTTGCCCTTCCTCACCGAAGAGGGCTGAACGGCTGACTGAAGCGCTCCAGCAATGGAGCGGCTGCCGCTCGGCGGGTTTGGGGTACCAGGCCCGCCGGGCGCTTTTTTGGGCGCGGGATCAGCGCTTGCCGAGCCGCGCGTCGACGCTGAAGCGGCCTGGCCCGGTGACGAGCAGGGCGCCCATGACGACGGCGTAGGAGAGCGCGAGCTCCTTCTTTTGGAAGGGGTCGGCGGCGTGCACCACGAACGCCGCCACCACCATGGTGATCAGCAGGAACGCGGCGGAGAGGCGGGTCATCAGCCCGAGCGCGATCAGGAGCGCGCCCACGAACTCCGAGAGGGCGGCGGCAGGCCCCAGCACGCTCGAGAGCGGCAGGCCCATCTTCGCCACGTTCGCGGTGAAGCCTTCGAGGTTCGTGATCTTCCCGTAGCCATGGGCCCAAGCCATCGCCAACCCGAACCAGAGTCGGAGACTCAGCAAGGCAAAGTCGGTGCCTAGAGGAGAAGGGGGTGCGACGAGGCGCTTGAACCAGCTCATGGCGGTCGAGTGTGAGGCGGGCCGCTCACCGAAGCCGCTGAACAGATGATAGGTAGTCTGTTGATTGTGAGTGTTCCGCCGGGCGACCCACCCCTCACCCTTCGACTTGCGTGGCTGAGCCCCGGCGAGTAGCGTGCCCCGACGTATGGCTCGAGTGACCGTTGAGGACTGTTTGGCGAAGGAAGAGAACCGCTTCGCGTTGGTGGTGCTGGCCGCCAACCGCGCGCGGCAGCTGATGAAGGGGGCGGATCCACTCGTGCGCGCGCGCAACCGCGACGCCGTGAACAGCCTGCGCGAGATCGCCGCTGGTAAGGTGCGCTTCCACCGCTCGAGCGAAGAGGTGGTGCGCGAGTGGATTGAAGAGCACCGCTTCTAGAGCGGTGGCCTGACGTGTCTGGGGTTGTGGCGCCTCACGGCTCGGTGCCGTCCAACCAGCTCTTCAACCCGACCCTAAGCAGGAAGGCGCTCTCCAAGGACGCCTGGATCCGCGCGTGAGGTCGAGGACCGTGATCACAGCGTGATCAGGGAAAGACAGCGCCGGTTGGAGACTTACGTGGATAACTCGGAGGGAGTGAACCCCCCGATCCTGGAAGGTAAGGGGATTTGACCATCTAGCAGGTGGCGACCGCTGAGGGTGCGGGGGTTCGGCGTTGCTCGCCTCGAGATCAGTGAGATGAAGGCGCTGCCGTGAGTCGTATCGAGCTCGATCAGCTGGGCCGCGCGGGGGATCTCGGCGCGCTGGCGCACTACGCGGACCCCGCTTACTACGACAAGGCTTACGCGAGCCGGCGTGAGGACGTCGCTTATTACCGCGAGCTGGCGCTCCGCGTGGGTGGCCCGGTGCTCGAGTATGGCGTGGGCACGGGGCGCTTGGCGTTGCCGATGGCGCGCGCCGGCGTGGAGGTGCAGGGGGTGGACCTCTCGAAGGCGATGTTGGCGCAGCTGCGCGCGAGGCTCGTCAAGGAGTCGCCGGAGGTGCGTGCGCGGCTCCGGGTGGCGAAGGGGGACATGCGGCGCTGGAAGAGCGATCGGCGTTTCCAGTTGGTTATTGCCGGGTTCAACACGGTGCTGCACCTCTACACTCGGCGCGACGTGGAGGCGTTCTTCGCCCGCGTGCAGCAGCTGCTCACGCCGCGCGGGCGCTTCGTCTTCGACTTTGGGCTCACGCGCCCGGAGGATTTGGCGCTGACGCCGGGCCGCGATTACTCGGGGATGCGGCTCCGCGACCCAGCGAGCGGCAAGCTGGTGAAGTACAGCGAGCGCTTCGAGTACGACCCGGTGAGGCAAGTGCAGCTGTGCTGGCTGCAGTTCGCGCCGGTGGACGGCTCGCCGGGTTGGAGCGTGCCGCTGACGCATCGCCACTTCTTCCCGCAGGAGATGGAGGCGCTGCTCCACTACGCGGGCTTCCGCGACATCGAGATGACGGCTGACTTTCAGGACCTCCCGCTCAGCCGCACGGCGGACTGGGTGGTGGTGAGCTGCCGCGGACCGCGGCGCTGATGTTTCGGATCTGCCGTCGAGCGTGTGGCGAGGGTGATGTTCGGGCGTGTCGCGCGGAGCACGTGCGGCGGGGGTGAGGGGTAAGGGTGAGGGTGTCGTGGGACTGAGGGCGTGAGGTGTTCGGTCAGGCTTCTTTTTTGGGGGGTTGGTAGCGTCGGGCGGTTCCGCGCGGTGACGCAGTCGCTCGTGCGGCGCTGAGAGGCTGCCCCGGTTGTGGCGCCGCGGGGCTGTGCTCCTGGGAGTTGCCCAGGCTCCCCTTCGACTTACCTTGAGGCGTCGTGTTGTGACGGCTAGGTCCCCGTGGCCAAGGCTGCCGAGCCCCATTGGGAGGCGCCGAGGGTCGCGGAGGAGCAGCCGCGCGCGACAGGAGCAACGATGGCAAAGGACTACTACCAAGAGCTCGGCGTGCGCCGGGGCGCGACGCCCGACGAGATCAAGCGCGCCTACAAGAAGCTCGCGATGGAGCTGCACCCGGACAAGAACCCGGGCGACACCAAGGCGGAGGAGCGCTTCAAGGCGGTCAACCGCGCTCACCAAGTGCTGAGCGACGAGAAGCGCCGGCAGCTCTACGATGAGTTCGGCGAGGACGGCCTGCGTGAGGGCTTCGACCCGGAGATGCAGCGCGCCTACGGTGGGCGCGGGCGCTCGGTCAGCTTCCAGGACATTTTTGGGGGCTCGGCGCGTGGCACCGGCAGCGTGGGTGACTTGTTCGGGGACCTGTTCAGTGGCGGGCGGCGCGGCTCCGCCGGCTTCGCGATGCGCGGCTCGGATCTCGCGAGCGACGTGGAGGTCAGCTTCGTGGAGGCGGTGCAGGGCGCCACCCGAAGGCTCACTCAAGACGGGGAGGAGGTCTCCGTGCGGATCCCCGCGGGGGCTCAGGACGGCGACAAGGTGCGCGTGAAGGGCCACGGCGCGCCTGGGACCGGCGGTGGCCCGCCGGGTGACTTGGTGCTCCGCATCCGCGTGGCGCCGCACCCCCACTTCGAGCGCGATGGGCTCGATCTGCAGCTGGAGCTGCCCATCACCGTGGCGGAGGCCTTCCACGGCGCGAAGGTGCGCGTCCCCACCCCGAATGGCGACGTGACGCTCACGGTGCCCGAAGGCGCGCAGAGCGGGCAGCGCGCGCGGCTCAAGGGCCGCGGCGTGAAGCGAAAGGACAAGGTGGGTGACCTCTACGTGCGCTTCAGCGTGAAGCTCCCGGAGGCTCGCACACCCGAGGTGGAGCAAGCCATCGCCACCCTGGCGGCGGCGACCGGCGAGGTGCGCGGCGGGCTCACGTTTTAAGGCGTGGCCGCCGCGGGCGTCGATTTAAGTCAGCTTCACTAACTAATTGCCGACCGTGCGCTTGAGTCAGTGACGCGATCAGACGCGCGAGGCGGCGCCTTCCTGGCGCCGCCCGCGTTTCCTTGTGCTTCAGGCGCCGTCAGCGATCGCGGCGGCGGCCTTCTCACTCACGTCCGCGCTGGCGCGTGGCCGCTGTGACGGCACGCCGCGAGTCGAAGTGGCCACTAGCTGACCCTGATCGTCGTAGCGGTTCAGCTCGGTGACGACGTCGCGGAGCGCCGCTTGCTTCTCGTGGAAGGGGCGGAAGCTCGACTTGAAGCCGGCCACGATCATGCTCTTGATGTCCGCGAAGGGCACGTTCATCTGCGTGTGCACCAGGTAGAGCTCCTTACTCACGCTGGTGTCGGTGATCAGCCGATTATCCGTGTTGATGGTGACGCGCACCCCGAGATCGAAGTAGAGCTTGAGCGGGTGAGTCGAGAGCTTGTCCACCGCGCCCGTCTGCACGTTACTGGAGGGGCAGCACTCGAGCGGCACGCGATGATCGTTGATGTAGTGCAGTAGGTCGCCGTTCTCACGGAGCCGGCAGCCGTGGCCAATCCGGTGGGCGCCGCACACGTGCAGCGCCTGCGCGATGGACTCCGGGCCGTAAGCCTCCCCGGCGTGGATGGTGCAGTTGATGTTGTTGTCGCGCACCAGCTGAAACGCGCGCTTGTGATGCGCCGCGGGGTTCTCCGCCTCGGCCCCGGCGAGATCGAAGCCGACCACCCCGCGCCCCTTGTAGGCCACGGCGAGCTCCGCCATCTCCCAAGAGGACTCGGGGGAGATATTGCGGATCCCGCAGATGATGACGTTACACTTGATACCGTACGTCTCTCGCGCGCGCCGGAGGCCGCTGAGCACGGCCTCCACCACCTTGGTGAGCTTCAGCCCGCGACTGGTGTGGAGCATCGGCGCATAACGCACCTCCATGTAACGCACGTTCTCGCGGTGCGCGTCCTCTGCCAACTCGAACGCGACGCGCTCGAGCGCAGCCTCCGTCTGCATCACCTTCAGCGTGATCTCGAAGCCACGCAGGTAATCCACCAGTGAGCCGAAGTTATTGCCACAACCGATGGCGCGCCGGAGCCCCTCCTCCGTCGTCGCGGGGAGCTCGATGTTGCCCTCCTTGGCCAGCTCCAAGATGGTGGAGAGCCTGAGGGAGCCGTCCAAATGGACGTGCAGGTCTGTCTTCGGGAGCGCCTGAAACACTTCAAAGGGCACGTGCGGGAGACCAGAGCCGCCGGTGCCTTCAGGCTTTTGGGTATTCTTCTGTTCCATGAGGGACTCTACTCGCAACACGCTACCGGTGCAACGGAAATCTACTCCTGGGGTAGATGGGGGCCTCTCGCGCCCGTGTTTTAGAGGCAGCCGTACGGCAGAGAGCCGCATGACGGAGAGCCGTGCGCCTAGCGCCCGGCTCGCTCCGAGGCGCCAAGCAGCGCGACTCCGCGCGTCAAGGTGCGGCGGGTGCGGCGGGTGCGGCGGGTGCGATGCAGCTCGCGAGGAGGCTCGTGAGTGAGCCGAATGGCTGTGGCAGCAGGCGGCGCGCTGGAGAGCCGCACGGCCTAGCGGCCAAACAGTTGGCCTCCCTGTCGTTCCGAACCGTTGCCGGGGGCCTGGCTGCTGTGCGTCAAGCCCGATGGCCCGGTACCCTGACTACGATTCGGTGTGCCGCTCGATGGCAGCGGCTACACTGTGCGCTGAGCCTGATGGCCCGGTACTCTGACTACGGGAGGGCCACGCCGTCGCAGACTCGCTGCTCCTGAACGCATGAACCTCATCGCGGTGTGAGCCAGATGCTTCACTGTGCCCGCGGCGCCTCACCCTCGTGCGTCAGTTCACCTCACGGATCATCGCCCTGGCCGACGTGTCCGCCTGGCGGCGGTGCCTTGAGCTTTGGCGTTCGTGGCTTCCTGGAAGACAGACGTGGCTGCGAAACCCTGTCGATGCGGGCACCTCAGCTCCCCACCGCGACCTAGGCATGCTGTTTGCTGCACTGCGTGAGGAAGCGCTTGCTTGATATTCGCCTGCGGTGGGGTAGCCTCTAGCGTATGCAGGGATGGCGGAGCGCGGGCGACGGGAAGGGTCTGGGTTAGGAGATGGGGAAGACGAAGAAGGTGAGGTGGGCTGGGCTGGGTGTGCCCCTCATGGGTGCTGCCGTGCTGGGCATCCCCGGGTGCCGTGCGTGCGACAATCCAGACCAAGAACTGCGGATGACGGAGAGATCCGGGTTCAGGTTCATCAACGTCAAGACACCACGGGGACGAGGGGAGGCGAGGAGCGCATTCGTGCACTACCCGGTAGAGGGCACCAAGGTGCAGTATGGGTCGACCGCTGGTAACCGACAGCAGGATACCCTCGTGTTCATCGAGAACCCCACTGAGGTCTGGGAACGCGCGAAGTCTGCCGAGCGGATCGCCGTCACACCGCCGGGAGTGGGCGTCAGCTGGTCCGGGTGTGAGCAGGACTCGTGCACCGACAAGCGAGACGTTTCAGCAACGCTGTCTTGTGCAGAGTTTCGGGGCGCCGGTGTCTGCAAGGATGGCAACAGTGAGGTGCTGGCCCGGGCTTACTTCAGCTATGACAGGGGGGCTTGTTCCAAGCGGATGTTCACATCCGAGCTGCTGCAGACCCTGGTTGATGAGGCGACGCAAGAGATGCGTGATGAGGTAGCCGAGGGCGATCCCGGCCTGGCGTGGACAGAATCTTACCAGTACGCTTCGGCTCAAACGGCAATATGGGGATTGGAGGAAAATCAGGCGCGCGGCGGCTTCCAGCTCAACTTCAAGCTAGACATCTCGACTACGGGCTTCACGTTCACAGGGCCTTGCCCCTTTTGTCTCCCCATCTGGTTTGACTACGACGCAGCGGCCAGCGTTACGGGCCGATACGAGTGGTATGTCAATGGGGAGGGAGTAGTGTCAGTGCGTCGCGTGGGTGGACGAACGCATCGCGACTTTGATTCTGGCAGTGTGTACTTTCTATTTGGTCTCGACAGGCCACTTGGTGAGAAGCTCGAAAAGGCGCTCGTGGAGGACGTTCCAGCTGGTCTGGCGGAGCGCGCGAGAGCGCTGCAGATTCGGGAGATTCCCAAGCTTAACGGCAAAGGTCCCTACGAGTGCTCCGCCCCTAGTGATTGCGCAGAACGAGGTGGCGCTCTGACTACATTAGATGTTGGTGTCTTAGCTAGTCCCATCGAAAATGCTGAGGCAGATCCTATTCGTGAGGAGCTCAAAAGGCACGATCAGTGGATTTGCGACAGAGCCTGCGATGGCTGCCTCAAGACATGCAAGATGCTGGTGCGAGCGAAACGGGTCAACGTATATCCAGATTCGGTAGAGCTGGTGTTCCGAGAAGCTGGAGGCTACCCGGCGGTGCGTGAGAGTGCTATTGAATTGACGTTGGGCCTCGCGGGATCCAGAAATGAGCTGTGTGATCTACCAACCCGCGGCAAGATTGCTCGCGGATTCACGAGTGTTAGCCAGGAGAGGTCATATGATTGAGTGCTGGGCGCGTGCTGCGGTGGGGCTGCTAGCGCTTTTAGCGCTCGTGGGCTGCGACGCCGATGGAGGGCCGTCCCCTGGCGCTGGTGGTACTGGTGGCAGTGGGGGTGTGCCGCTCGATGCGGGCTTGAATCCGGATGCGAGCCTGAGTGATTGTGTGTCGAATGAGGGCGTGCGCTTGTGTGGGACAAAGGCGGGGTGCTTCGAGGATGGCCCACACTGCAGTTGCATTAGGGATTTTGTTGGACGAATACCTGAAATGACCGCCTGTGCGGATGACGTGCCGTTTCATCGGATTTGTGGCTACTGTCATGACGGCGAACTATGCATCAAATTTAATGAACATCGGGTTTGTGCTTCAGAGGATCTTGGCCGGTTCTTTTGGGAGCGCGGGGGAGGAGATCTCGTGTGGTACGCGGACGGTACACCGTACACGGGGGAGCCGATCCCTCAGCCGCCAAGCTGCCCTGGGCAGGTGGGTGAGCTGACCCTGTGCGGCGGCGGTTGTGGTGGTTGCGGGGCTGGGAAGTACTGTTCTGGACGTTCACCAACCCACCCCTGGGGCATTTGTCAGGACCATGGCTCCTGGCGCTGCCTGCTCGGGCAATGTGATGAGGGTGAAGCGTGCATTATACTCAACTCAAACCCTGTCGATGAGATCTGGATCTATCCGAACAAGTGCGTTGATGAGGCGGACTGCGCTTTTTACGAGGAGAACGTCCCGGGAGGGGTGTCGTGCGAGTGAGGTGGCTGCTGCCAGCGCGCAGCATTCTTGTGCGCAGGGTAGGGTGCCGGTCAGGCGGCTCGCCGTATCGGACGATGGGACAGTGGTGGGTGCATGACTGATCGCCGGATGGGTGTAGCGGTGAGACTGCTAGTGTTCTTGCCGTTTGTGATCACCTGCAATGCAGACGAAGGATCGTCCCCTGGCGCTGGTGGCAGTGGGGGTGTGCCGCTCGATGCGGGCTTGAATCCGGATGCGAGCCTGAGTGAGTGTGTGTCGAATGAGGGCGTACGCTTGTGTGGGACAAAGGCGGGGTGCTTCGAGCATGGTCCTTACTGTGACTGTGATTATAGCGGTGGCGAGTTGCTGGAGTTTTCGGTGTGCGCTGAAGGGTTCACGATGGAGCGCCCGTGTGGCTATTGTCACGATGGTGAGCTTTGCGTGGTGTTTTACGATCATTATCCGATCTGTGTGTCGGAGGACCTCGGTCGACTATTCTGGGAGCGCGGGGGAGGAGATCTCGTGTGGTACGCGGACGGCACGCCGTACACGGGGGAGCCGATTCCGCAGCCACCGAGCTGCCCGGAGCAGGTGGGTGAGCTGACGCTGTGCGGCGGGGGCTGTGGTGGCTGCGGCCCGGCGAAGTATTGTTCGGGGCGCTCACCGACGCACCCTTGGGGTATTTGGCAGGACTACAGCTTTGGCCATTGCTACCTGGGTCAGTGTGGCGAGGGCGAGGCTTGCCTCATCCTCAACGCCAATCCCATCAACGAAAACTGGCCACACCCTTACAAGTGCGTTGATGAGGCGGACTGCGCTTTTTACGAGGCGAACGTCCCGGGAGGGGTGTCGTGCGAGTGAGGTGGCTGCTGCCAGCGCTCATCGCCCTGGGGTGTGGGGGTAAGGGGACGGACGGTTCGCCCGCCTCGGATGGCGGGATTGATGGCGCTGATTCGGGGGCAGATGCGGACGTGGGCGACCCTTGTGTCACGCCCCGGGGGGTGAGGCTTTGCGGGGGCAACTGCGCGCCGGAGGTGGCCTGTGGTCAGTTCGGATGCCGTCCGGTCGTTGCAGATGGTGCGGAGGCGGAGATGGGCGTGTGCATGGCGGACCTGCCACCGCCCATCTCCACCTGCTGGCGCTGCGCTGATGGGGAGGTGTGCGCTGATATCGCGGGTGAAGGGCTGATTTGCGTGGAGGAGGCGCTGTGCCGTTCGCTCATGGACTTCGGTTTGGCCAGCGCGTGCACCTATGCAGACTTCTCTCCTTACGATGGTCGCCCGCTAGCGATAGCGCGAGGGGCGGATTGTCCCAAGGGTGCTTGCGGGCCGGGGTGTGGGTCGTGCGGAGTATCGACTGCTTGTAGTGGCAGGAGCGCGGATCATGGGTACGGCTTCTGTTTGCCGGCGTTGCTCCAAGAATGGTGCTACGCAGACGATGTACCCACGACTTGCTCGCAGTACTGCGCCGCTTGGACGACGAACACTCGGGTATCGAAGGACTACGGATGGTGTGCTATCGACGTCGAGTGCGATAGGTTAGAACCCACGGGGCGTATCGAGTGTCACCGCGTTGAATAGCGTGGTTTGGACGGTTGATACGATGGTATTGAATGACGTGTAGCGATCCGTGCGGCTCTGGGGCAGGCCGGAGGTGAGGGGCAGGCCGAGGGTGAGCCGGTGTGGGGTGAGCGCCGTGTGGTGGGCGCCGGGGTTCTAAGTGGCTTCGGTCGGCTGGGGCGCGCTGCGGCGCCGCCCGGCGACCCCAACCCCCAAAAAAAGAAGCAGGCAGGCGCTGGCATAGAGCCAGGCGGGGACACCCGTTTCGGCCTCTCCCGTCGTGAGCTCTTGCTCGGCGCGGCGGAAGGCGTCGACCCATACGTCGTCAGGCTGATTGCCTAAGATGCGGCGACTCCCGATGTAGGTGGTGGGGAGGCCGGCCATGCCCGCGTCGCGCAGCACTTGGCGCTCCTTCTCGACCTCTTCGAGCGTCTTCGGATCTTCGACGCAGGCGTCGTACTTCTCGAGGTCGAGGTTGAAGGCGCGGGCGGTGAGGCGTGAGGGGATGGCGCCCAGGTGTTGGGCGCGAAGGAGCTTGTCCGCGAACTCCTCACCTTTGCCCTGGGCGCGCGCGCACACGTGGCCAATGGCGGTGGGGAGCGCTTCAGGGTGAGAATCCAATGGGTAATTCATACGTACGAAGTGCACGCGGTCGCCATATTGCGCTTTGAGCTCCATCAGGCGCGGGTGCAGCGCGCGACAATGTGGGCATTGGAAGTCGAAGAACTCGATGACGTTGATCTTGCCCGGTTGTTGCAACGCTGAAATGGCGGGCGGCACGGGGGGCTGCGGCTTCATCCGTGGCCACAGCGCCGGCGCGGCCACCGCGAGCAGCCCCGCCACGGTGACCGCCCAGGGCTGAAACGCGAGCTCACTCGTGTGCTCCGTCTGCTGCTCAGCGCCCTGGCTCCTTTGGGGTGATACCCTGTCTTTCGAGTGCATCACCGCGAATGAGCCTGCTAAAATGGCGGCGAGATCCGTGGTCACGCAGAGCCAGCAAAACTGACGAATCACCGCCGCTTGCAAGCCGAGTAGCAGAGCCCCTGCCGCCGCTGCCCCCGCCGCGCCGTACAGCGTGAGCCGCCGCGCGAGCGCGCTCTCTTGCCACAGCGTGAGCAGGTAGAGCACCGAGAAGCCCGCGAGCCCCACCGCTGGCATCGGGAGCTTGCCACCGAACAAATAGCCGTAGCCGCTGCCCCGCACCTTCGCGCAGGCGGAGTCCGCTGAGCAGAAGGCCTCCGCCGGTGTGGTGTAGTCGATGAGCAGCGCCATGCTGGCGGCGAGCGCCACGAGCGTCGCGACACGGAGGGCGAGGAGCCAATGACCTCTGCGCATCGCTCGGTTCTAGAGCAGCGTTCAGTTCGCCGCCAGACGGACCAGAGAAACCGTCCCCGTGCGGGGCGAGGGTCCGGTTTCTCTGGCCCTCTGCTCGGCGCTGCTTCCTTCACGCGCTCTAGCTGTCGGATTTGAGGACGACAACGGTAGACCGTTGTCGTCCTGGAGCACCGATCAGCTCGCCGCCAGACGGTAGAATCCATCCCCTGCGGGTGAAGGCGCGCCTCCTGCCGTCCTCCACGTGGCGCGGCTCCCACCGCGGTGCGCTGGCTGTCTTCGAGCGCGACCGACGGGGCTCGTCTGTCGCGCTGGCAGCCGTGGCGAAGCAGGGGCGCGTGGGAGACGCTTGGGTGGAAAGTGGTTCTAGGTCGGGTGTTCGGGCCGAAGCCGGACTATACGGAGCGCCGTATGAACGAGTTACCGGCCGGAGAGGCCGTGGTGAAGTTGTTGGTGGCTGAGGGTCGCGCCCTCAGCGCCGGGGAAATTGGGGACTCGCTCCGGGTGCCGCGCGGCGGTCGCAAGGGGCTCCGCAGGCTGCTCGATGAGTTGACGCTGACCGGTCGCGTGGTGGAGGCGCGCGGCGGGAAGTACCGCGCGGCGCGTGAGCGCGTGAGGTCGAGCGAGGCTTGGGAGGGCTTCTTGAACGTGAATCCACGCGGATTTGGGTTCGTGGTGCAGCTCGGGAAGGATGACGTGTACGTGCCGGCCGAGGCCATCGGCGGCGCCATGCATCGCGATCGCGTGCGGGTGGCGGTCGTGGGTCGCAGCCCGCGGGGGCTCGAGGGTCGCATCGAGGCGATCGTGGAGCGTCGCGGTCCGCGGGTGGCGGGGGTGCTGAAGCGTCGGGCGCGCGCGCTGTGGCTCGAGCCGGACGACACGCGCATTCGCGGCCCCATCGCGCTGCCGCGCGGCGAGAAGCGCGGGGAGGACGGCGAGGCGGCGGTGGTGAGCATCACGCGCTGGCCCGAGTCGCAGGGGGAGACGCCCGAGGCCGAGCTGGTGGAGGTGCTTGGTAAGGATGGCGATCCAAACGTCGAGGTCGCCAAGATCTTGGTGCGCGAGGAGGTGACGGAGGAGCACCCGCGCGAGGCGATCGCCGAGGCCGAAGGGATGGCTGCCAAGGTGCAGCGCGTGGTCACCGATAAGCGGGTGGACTTACGGTCAGTGCCACTGCCCACTATCGACCCGGAGGACGCGCGCGATCACGACGACGCGCTGTGGGCCGAGCGCGACGGTGACGGCTACAAGGTGTGGATCGCCATCGCCGACGTGAGCGAGTACGTGCAGCCGGGCTCGGCGCTCGATCAAGAGGCGCTCCGCCGAGGTTGCACGATTTACCTGCCGGACCGCGCGATCCCGATGCTGCCCTCGGCGCTCGCGGCGGACCTCTGCAGCTTGCTCCCGGAGGCGGACAGGCTGTGTTTGTGCGTGATCGCCGAGCTAGACAAGCAGGCGAAGGTGAAGCGCATGAAGATCGTGGAGGGCGTGATGCGCTCTCAAGCGCGCCTGACCTACGAGGGCGTGGCGCGCGCGCTGGGCTTCACCGAGGCGCCACCGCGCAGCGCGCAGGCCGAGGCGATGAAGCGCGAGCTGAAGGTGCTGTCGGAGGTGGCGACCAAGCTGCGCCGAGCGCGGATGGCGCGCGGCGCGCTCGACCTGGACCTGCCGGAGGCGCGCATCGTGGTGGACCCGCAGACGGGCGCGCCGACCGCGATCTACCGCCGCACGCAGGACCCAGGTGTCAAGCGGGCTTACCAGATCGTGGAGGAGCTGATGCTGCTCGCGAACGAGCTGGTCGCGCGTTGGGTGCTGCGCCGCAAGGCGCACGGCGTGTTCCGCGTGCACGGCAAGCCGGACGAGAAGAAGCTCACGCGCCTGGGTGAGGTGTCCGAGAAGCTCGGGGTGGCGTTCGACCTCGATGAGATGCTGACGCCGCTCGGCCTCGGGCGCTGGCTGAAGGGGATCCATGAGCACCCGCGGCGCCAGGTGCTGGAGGGCCTCCTGCTGCGCTCGCTGAAGCAGGCGGCGTACGACATCGCCAACGTGGGGCACTTCGGCTTGGCGTCGGACGCCTACTTGCACTTCACCTCGCCGATACGGCGGTACCCTGACGTGCTGGTGCATCGTCAGGTGAAGCACCTATTACGCGGGGGTCAGGTGGACGTAAGCGACGCCGCGAAGGAGGCGCTCGCCACCGCCGCGACGCGCTCGAGTCAGCGCGAGCGCTCGGTGATGGACGTGGAGCGGGAGGTCTCGGACCTGTACCGCGCGCTGTTCATGCAAGATCGCGTGGGGCAAGAGTTCGAGGGCATGGTGACGGCGGTGGTGGGCTCTGGGCTGTTCGTCAGCTTGGATGACCCCTTCGTGGACGTGCTGGTGCGCTACGAGGCGCTGGGGCCCGATCGCTATGAGATGAGCGAGGACGAGCTGGGCGCCTACGGCCTCACCACGGGGGACCTGGTGCAGATCGGCGATCGCATGCGCGTCGTGATCGAGGACGTGGCCATCTTGCGGCGTCAGGTGTTGGCGCGGCGGGTGCTTGGCGCGGGTGAGGGCGCGGAGGCGCAGGGTCGCGGCCGGGGCCGGGGTCGTGGGCGGGTAGCGCAGAGTCGAGGGGAGGCGCCGCGTCAGGAAGCGCCCCGGCGTGCGCGTGGCGCGGTCACGACGACGGCCAACCGTCCTGGTCCAGCGCGCCCCAAGAGCCGCGCGAAGGCGTCGAAGCAGCGACGGAAGCGGTAGGTGGGGTAGCTGACGAATGGGCTCTTCAGCGGGTTTTGGGGGTTCGGCAGGTCACTTCACGGCGTTCGGGTGCTTCTTGATGAAGCGCAGTAAGGTGCCGCGGTCGACGCCTAGCAGCCGCGCGGCTTGGCTCTGGTTGCCGTTCGCCTCCGCCAGGGCGCGCTTCACCGTCTCCACTACGACGGGCGTGGGGCGCCCTGGGGTGCTCTGCGCTCGGGGGCCAGGCGCCGCGGCCGTCGCGCTGCGCAGCGTGAGCGCCGCTTGCACACCGCGCAGCGTGAGCCCTGGTGGCGGGTCGTGCTGAGCGGCCACCTTCAGCACCCCCGCCAGCTCGCGCACGTTGCCGGGGAAGGGGTGCAGCATCAGCGCTTCGACGGCCGGCGCCTCGACGTCGTCCGGGATGTAAGCCTGACCAGCTGGGGAGATGGCGTTCGCGATCGCGAACACGTCCTCCGGGCGCTCGCTCAGGCTGGGCAGCTGGAGCTCGCTCCCGGAGAAGCGCCAGTACAAATCCTCGCGGAATTTCTCTTCAGCCTGCAGCTTGACGAGGTCCTGGTTGGTGGCGGCGATGATCAGCACGTCCACCGAGACGGGCTGGGCGCTGCCCACCGGGAGCACCTCGCGGTTCTCGAGCAGGCGCAGCAGCTTCGGCTGGAGCTCGAGCGGCAGCTCACCCAGCTCGTCCAAGAACACGGTGCCGCCTTGGTGCTCGCGCACGAGCCCCGGGGATCCCTTCCCCGCGCCAGAGTAGGCGCCGGGCACGTAACCGAACAGCTGCGCCTCGAACATCGTCGCCGCGATGCCCGTCATGTTGATGGGTGCGTACTTCTGCTTGGGGCGCAGCGCGTCGTGAACGGCGCGCGCGAGTAGCTCCTTGCCGGCGCCGGTGCTCCCCGAGATGAGCACGTTGCGCGTCGGCTGGCGCTTCAGGTGCTCGAGCCTCTGAGCGACGGCGCGCAGGCCATACGGACCGACCAACCCATGAGGGCCACCCAGGCGCGCGTCGGGCGCCAGCGGGTCGCCACCGGTGCCGCGCTTCAGGCGCTCGCGATACACCATGAGGGTGTTGCCGAGGCGCAAGATGGCGCCGTCGTTCACGCGTGTCGGTTGGTTTGCTGGGAGTCGAACGCCATCCAGGTAGGTGCCATGACGGCTCCCCAGGTCCTCCACTTGAAGCACGCCGCCCGCGCGGGTGAAGCGAAGGTGCGTTCGACTGACCTTCGCGTCGTTGAGGCCCGCTGCTTCGAGCCAGGCGCGGCCCAGATCTCTCCGCGACGGCGGCACCAAGAGCGCCATGGAGTGCGGGAAAGCCACCACCAGCGCAGGGGTGCCCTGCTCCTCGTCAGGCGGCCGCGGTTGCTCGTGGTCTTCCGTGGTGAGCATGCAGCGCCGCATGCTACTCAGCCAAGGCGCGGCGGCCTAGCGTCGATTGGGATGGTGCTGCGAGGCATCGCGGGGCGGCTGGCGGCGCCGCTCGGGGGCGGTGCCGTCCAACCCAATCAAACCCCTTCATCCAGGACGCTGATCGCCAGGACGTGGCTCGTGAGCTGTCGCTAGCGGTTCAGGCGGCGCCTCGCGGCGCTGGCGATGGCGCCGCGAGGTGCGGCGCTGCAGGGGTCTGCGGCGTCGGCGCGTGTGGTGTGCGGCCCTTGAACATGGCGCGTCGCGGTGATAGCTGAGGGTCGCCTGGAGGAGTGGCCGAGTGGTCTAAGGCAGCGGTTTTGAAAACCGCCGTGGGGCAACCCACCGGGAGTTCGAATCTCTCCTCCTCCGCCAAGAAGAGCCGATCTAGCGCCCAACAACTCACCCTCCTGCCTGCGCAGAGCCCGCTAGGGTGTCGAGCGCGATCGACGGTCCGACTGCTGTCGAGTACACTCGACAAGAATGGTGGTGTCGAGTACAGTCGACACCATGGCGCGCGACCTCCTCTCGATCGCAGGCTCCTGGAGCTTCTGGGATCGGCCGCTACCAGGCACGGTCGCTCGCGAGGCTCCCTTGCCGAAGGCGCTCCGCGACTCGCTCTGCCTCGTGGTGCAAGGTGTGCGCCGCTGCGGGAAGTCGACGCTGCTCCGCCAGCTGGTGCAGCGCTACAAGCTCGATCCGCGGCGCTGCCTGTTCGTCAATTTCGAGGACCCGCGGCTCGCGAATGAGCTGACGCACGAGACGCTGGAGGCGCTCGTGGGGCAGTTTCGCGCCCGGCACCCACGGGCGAAGCGGCTGTACTTCTTCTTTGACGAGATCCAGGGCGTGGAGGGGTGGCAACGTTGGCTGCGCTCGAAGCTCGAGCAACCAGCGGGCGACCACTTCGTGATCACGGGCTCCAACGCGACGCTACTATCAGGTGAGCTGTCTTCAACGCTCACGGGGCGTCACCTCAGCGTCGAGCTCTCCCCGTTCTCGCTCGAGGAGTGCCAGCGGCTCGTCCCTGGGATGACGCTCGAGCGCTACCTCACGGAGGGCGGCTTCCCGGAGCCGCTGAAGAGCGAGGATCGCGACGCGCTGCTGCGCCAGTACTTCGACGACATCATCGAGCGCGATGTGCGTGAGCGGGTCGCGGCGAGGTCACGCCAGCCTATTCGTCAGGTGATGCAGATGGCGTACGAGGCGGCGGGGAGCGAGCTCAGCCTACGCCGCCTGGCGGGCGCCGCTGGAATCGCCGTGGAGACGGCGGCGGCTTACTTGGAGGGCGCAAAGTCGGCGTACATGCTCTTCGAGTGCCCCTATTTCGCCTACTCCGAGCGCAAGCGCGCGAGCCGTAACAGTAAGTACTATCCCATTGACCCAGCGCTTCGGCGTGTGGTGGTGACGAAGGGTGGCGCGGACCTCGGTAAGAGCCTCGAGTGTGCGGTGTACCTCCAGCTCCGGCGCCATCATCGAGACATCTTCTATTGGCGAGACGGCGGAGAGGTGGATTTCGTGGTGCAGACGCGAGCTGGCATCGTCCCCGTGCAGGTGACGCTCCATGAGCCGCAGGAGCGCCACCACGCGTCGCTGGAGCGCTTCTACGAGCAGTTCCCACACGCGGGCGAGGCGGTGCTGGTTACGTTAGACAACTTTGCTGACTTGGGATCGCTCGGGTAGGTGGCGCGCGAGCTCGCTTGGTCGAGGGGCAAACCGTTCCGTTGGGAGCGCAGTACAGGTAGCATCAGGGACTCCATGGCGAAGGTGACACCCATCGAGGGCTACGAAGAGCGCGTGCGTGCGTCGTTCGTGCGCCAGAACGCGATGAAGACCATCGGGGCCAGCCTCACGAAGGTGGGGCCCGGGCTCATCGAGATCGAGCTGCCGTTCTCCGATGCGCTGACGCAACAGCACGGCTTCCTGCACGCAGGTGTGGTCTCCATGGCGCTCGACTCCGCCTGCGGCTACGCGGCCCTCACCTTGATGCCTGCCAACACAGGCGTCCTGTCCATCGAGTTCAAGGTGAACTTGCTCGCCGCCGCCAAGGGTGAGCGCTTCCTGTTCCGCGCCACGGTGACGAAGTCAGGCCGCACCATCATCGTGACGGACGGGCAGGCCTTCGCGAGCCAGCCCGACGCCGAGCCGCGCCTGATCGCGACGATGACAGCCACCATGATGGCGGTCGCGGGTAGGCCGGGCGTTCAAGACTGAGCGGCGCTGGGGACGAGGGCGAAGCGCCGAGCAACGGTGACCGAGCTAACCTATGGACCTAAGAGCTAGCCCCGAAGCACCCCGCGTCTGCCATCGCGCTCCATGGCACGATCTTCACTCCGCCTCGCGTTTGTGGCTGCTCGCCGCCGTACACTAGCCGCTTCTCCCACTGTTCGTCAGAGAAGCTCTCTAAATGTCGCAGGAACTCCGCCTGCATGGTTTGTCCGGACTTACACTCTATGAGTTGGCCGCGGGGATGTCCGGGGATGAGGAGATCGACCTCGCTGCCCCGACTCTCGCGGTAGTGGTGCAGATCGGCGGGGTGGCCGCGGTGCAGATGCCATTTGCGCAGCTCGGATGCGACGAAGCTCTCGAAGATGGCACCGCGCAGTGGGTGGGTGGCGAGTTGTTCGTGGTGCCGGATGCCGAGGAGCGCGCAAGCGAGGCCCGTGTCGCAGAAGTGCAGCTTGGGCTGCTTGATGATCTGCTTCTTGATGTTGCGATGCCACGCCGGGATGCGAAAGACGAGGTAGCTGGCCTCGAGCACGCCGAGCCACGCGCGCGCGGTGTTGTGTGAGACGCCGACATCTCCGCCGAGCTGGCTGAGGTTGAGCTCTTGGGCTGTGCGACCGGCGCAGGCGCGGACGAAGCGGCTGAAAGTATCGAGATCGCCAATCCGCGCGAGCTGGCGGACGTCACGCTGCACGTAGGTGGTGAAATAGTCCTGGAGCCAGCGCTCGTGCGGGATGCCCTCGACTAGCGGGCGGGGATAGCCGCCGGTGAAGAGGGCCTCGTCGAGCAAATTCGGACGAGACGGGAGGACCGCGCGCTCTTCGAGTGAGAAGGGGAGGAGCACGAGCATCGCGGTGCGCCCCGCGAGTGACTGACTCACAGCTCCTGCGAGAGTCAGGTTCTCCGAACCTGAGACGATGAAGCGACCTTTGCGCGGATCACGATCGACGGTCTCTTGTAGGTAGCTGAAGAGCGCGGGCGCCCGTTGGGCTTCGTCGAGGATCACCCCGCCAGCGAACTGAGCGAGGAAGCCGCGTGGATCTTGGGCCGCAAACTCACGGGTATCGAGGGGCTCGAGCGAGACGTAGGCGTGCTCTGGGAAGGCCATCCGGCATAAGGTGGTCTTACCAGATTGCCGCGGGCCCGTGAGCGTGACGACTGGGTATTGTGTCGCCGCCCGCACCAGCGTGGCGTGCAGCGTCCGAGGGGCCGCGAACCGCGTCATGCATGGATCGTAACCGACACTTACAGTTCATGCAACTCCCGCAGGTGAGGCGCTGCGCGGCGCTCCGATGCGGTGCCGTCCAACCCCCAAAAAAGCGTCGCCTCTTGCGCTTTGAGGAGTTGGTAGCGCTGGTAGGCTGAGACGGGCGCCGTGGCGCGCAGGGTCTGGCAGTCTTGCGCTTCGGTGCGCGGCGTGACCTGCGTGCTCGCGTTGCAATAGCGACAAACGACGGCGCCACCGGCGAGCGGCAGATCGAGCGGAGCCCCACAGTAGGCGCAGAGCGCGAGACGAGCTTCGTGGTGAAACAAGGTGTGCGCAGACACGAGCTGAGCCTCTACACGACTTTGGGAGCGGCTGACAGCTTGCTGAAGGCCCGACGACACTCGCTCGCGAGGCTTGGGTTCGAGGTGGAGCCAGACGAATGATCGCCAAAGCCTTCATCAACGAGTGCGCGTGGGGAGTGGGACGGTCGGTGCCCAGGGATTGACCTCGGCGTCCCTCCGCGTAGTACAGCCTTCCACCACCGCAGCGGCAAGGCGCCCAAGAAGCTACCCTCCAGGGTTTGGGGGTTTGCCTGTTTCACGATGGAAACAAAGCAAAGGCCGCGCCCCGCAGCTCACTCCGCCCAGTCGTAGCTCTCCCCAGGTCACCCAGCTGCTGTGGTGCTCTCCGCGCCTGCGGCACGGTAGACCTGATGTGGGGGTGCGGGTTCCTGGGTGCTCCCGAACCTTCTCCCTCGCCGAGCTGGAGGAAGCCAAACGGCTGCTACACTGAGCTCGCTCAGTGCATGGCCACCGCCTCAGTCCCCAAGAAGCTCACGATTCGTCGAACTCTCGTCAGCGCGCCTCCCCCTTCCACGGCTCTCCTGGAAGTTGGCTGACGAGCGCTGCGTGCACGCGAGACCAGGCCGCGGAGATGTCGTGTTTGAGTGCCGCCGCGAAACACGGCGCCCTCAGCAAACGCTGGGCGGCGGAACAGCTCGACGAGCGCGCGAGAGAGCACGAGATCCTGCTCGACCTGCGTGTTGTCCGGCCAGGGCGCAGCCTTACGCCACGCGGTGATGCTCGCTCTCAGGATCACAAGTCAGGCTCCACGTCATCATTGACCAGCACGTGCCAGCGCGGATCGAGCGGAGCGCCCGCCGACTCGCGGCCCCCCGTGAGGGGCGTGGGCCGCAAGCGTTTACCTGCGATCGTGGGGGCGAGAGCGTCCGCGAGGTCCGGCTGATCCACGAAGTCCAAGAGCCACCCGAGGCGTTGCACGTCGGTCCGAGCCACGCGCGCGGCGCTGGCCGCGAGCGCTTCAGGGTCGAGCTGCTCGGCCAACTCCGAGAGCACGGTCGCGATGTTGCTCCAGTACCCCGAGGCTGCCGGGAAGCGCACGAGATCGAAGGCGGTCGTCTCAGGCGTCGCGACCCGCATCGCGCCGGTCTCGGTCTGGATGAGCTGAGTGGCCGCGCCGTCGAAGACGCTGCTCACGTGAAAGTCGATGCGGGCGCGCCCCGCCTGGATACTTCGCTCGACCGACTCCACCATCACCTGAAAGGCCATCGGCTGCTGATGCCCTGCCCCATGGAGCGCGGCGGCGCTCAGCAGACCGACGTAGTAGCGCCGCCCCAGGTATCGCATGAGGTCGTCAACGAACCAGCTCGCCGGCGGGCAGCCGGCCGCACGATACTCCCGCGGAACCACGACGAAGAAGTCCTGCCTCGGCGCGACGATCGCACCGCTCCTCTTCAGGCGGCGGAGCGTCATCTTGACGGTCTTGGCCGAGGCGTCCGTGACGGCGTCGACGTCTGGCCGCGTGAACGTGTACCTCCCCTCCTCGGGCAGCGCCTCGATCCAGTCGCGCAGGGTGCTGGAGCGCGCCATCGCTAAACCTGAATCAAAAGGCTACGCGATGCATAACCTTTTGCAAGTGGTTCGGCAGTTCCCCCGAAGCGGTCGCGGTGCCGCGCGAGGCGTTGCCTCCGGCAGCCCCAGGGCTTGGGGGTTTGCCTGTTTCACTCTGGAAACAAAGCAAAGACTCCGCCCCGCAGCTCACTCCGTCCGAACCCCAAGTCCCCAGGTCACCCAGCTGCCTTAGCCCGCTCCCCGTTCCTCGCGGCTCGTATGAGACCGGGCGGTCAACGGCTAGCCCGCCTCTTGGCAGCGAGGAGCTTTTCAGCCCCCTCCTCACTGAGCTGCTCAGCCGTCCTCTCAAGCAGCACCGCTGCGAGCTGCATCGGCCCCACGTTGACACCACGCTCCCGGGCCTTTGCCGACAGCTGCTCGAGCCTCTTGAGCGTCTTTGGCGCGAGCGGCAGGAGCCGTCGCTCCGACCACCGTGGGTCAGTCGGTCGTCCGCCGCCTGCGGGCACGCGGAAGCGCGCTTCGACGTCGGCTAAGAGCTGCATCGCGCCGAAGTAGCCGTTTCCGGCTTTGACCTTCCCGCGCCGCTCTGCCCCGAGCCCCTCGGCGATCTTGTCCATGTCGAGTCGGGTCTTCATCGTCTACTCCTCTCCATAGTCGCGGATGGCGAAGTACTCGTCACCGACGACGAGGCCGATCTCCCCCTGGCGTGCTTCACGGCCCATCTTTCGGCAGAAGGCGCTGAGCGCCGCGAGGTTGGTGCTGTCCTGAACATCGGCAGGGGTTGTGTAGCAGTGGACGACCACGGGTTCGTCAACGACGAGGGCGCCGCCGTGCTCATCGTCGCGCCACACACCTTTGGCCTTCGGATAGGCGGTCGCGCCGCCGAAGATGCCCCCAAACATGTCAAGTGTGGCGTCGACCCAGCGCTGCTGGTCGATCGCCGTAATGCCATCACGCTCGACGCTCGGGACGAAGAGGACAACGAGCACGCGTTTGCGTCCACCGCTCAGCATCCCCTTGGCTTCATCGCGAGACGTCCTTCCTCTCTCCTTCGCCATCTAGCGATCCATATAGATCGACTGCGCTGTGAAGGCAAGCAGGGGGGCTTGGAAGGCGGTGGAGATCCTGGCGCCCCCCCGAGCGAAATGCCGACTCGGTCCGCGTCACGATCCCACGCCGCGTGGTGCAGCCCGGCGTCATCAAGCTGCTCGTCGAGGCCGACAAGCGGCACCAGCTCACCCAGCGCGAGCGCATCACGTTCACGCTCATCGCGCAGACCGAGAGCGTCTCCGCTGCCAAGCTCGCTGAGGAGCTCGAGCTGACCGACGCGAGCGCGCTGCGTCCCTGGCTCGGGCGGCTGCTCACGTGGGGCCTCATCGAGCAGTCGGGCAGGACGAACGCCACGCGCTATTTCGTGCCGCCCGCGCTCTTGCGTGAGGCCGGGCTCGACGCGCTGACGACGCTCACGCGCGTGCAGCCTCACCGGTTGCGAGCGCTCATCCTCGAGGACCTCGAGCGCTTCCCGGACTCGTCCAAGTCCGACATCTGGCGGCGCGTGGGTCCGGAGATCCCCGAGCGAACCTTCCGCCGCGCCCTTGAGGACCTCGTCGCGTCAGGCCGCGTTGAGGCGAGCGGGGAGACGCGAGCGCGCCGGTTCCGATTGAAGCCGGGCGTTTCTGGCCACAGTGATGAGGGTGGCCAGTAAGCGGGCGCATCGACGGACCCTAACCACCTGAAATCTTAGGGTTTCGATTCTGGCCACCAAGAAGACGCTGGCCAGAAGATCGCCCTCCACCACCGCGTCCCCACGAAGCTCCCTCCCAGGGGGTTTGGGGGTTTGCCTGTTTCACTCTGGAAACAAAGCAAAGACTCCGCCCCGCAGCTCGCCGCGGCCGGAGCCCCAAGCCCCCAGGTCACCCAGCTGTGGTCATGGTGAGGGCGAGGAAACGCTCACAGCGCCGAGAGCTGACGGATGCGGCTGTTGTGGGCGACCTCGACGATGCGGTTTCGGGTGTCCCCTTCGGCGCGGAAACGGCCGAAATGGGTGGTGAAGACGCTGACGTCCCGGTTGGCCACGGCGGTGATGGTCTTGCAGTCGGCGACGAGCCCCTTGTCTTTGCCGGTGGGTAGCCAAACCTCGCCGATCTTCAAGTCGCACACGTCGTAGAGCGTCCACTGCACCGGGTGCCTCGAGAACCAGCTGGACTGTGAGGAGTCCATCTTGGCCTTCGACAGCACGGCGCCGTCGAAGCGCACGCTGTCTGCCCAGTGCTTGGACAGCACCGACGCGCTCTTGCCGTTCAGGTCCTTCTCGAAGCTCAGCAGATCGGCGTGAGACGCCTTCATGAAGGCGCTGTTCTTGTTGCCCGTGCGGATGCCAATGGCGCGCTCGCAGCACAGCGCCATGCGTGAGTCCGAGCGCTCGCTCGGCGTCGTTTCCGCGCGGGTATCGCAGCCCCCGCCTCCGCGGGTGACGACGGAGGTGCCGTTCGCCCAGGTCGCCGTCCAGCTGCTGAAGCCCGCGACGGAGGGGTTCGCGGCGCAGGCCTTGATGTACTGCGTCTCGGAGCACAGGGCCAAGCCCTGGCTCTCGCAGCTCTGGGCCGCCTCGACGTAGTTCTTGCTCTGGTCGCCGCCGCTCCGCAGGGCGGCGAAGCCCGGGGTCCACACGCCGTTCGAGGCCTCACCTTCGCCCACCTGAAAGCGTGAGATGGTGGGGATCTGCGGGGCTGCCGGTGCTGCGGCTTGGGGCGCTTCGACCACAGGAACTGGCGGCGACTCCTCCTTGCTCTTACAGGCGAGCAGCGCGAGGCCGAGGCCAAGTAACCCAACTAGAGCGGTGTGCATCTCACGATTCGCAGGCATTACCCTGACGATACACCACCAGGCTCCGCGCATGGAGAGCAAACGCACCGAAGTCTTTCGACGCGCGGGGTCTCCTCAGATCCTGGCGCCAGTTCTACGAGGCCTACCGCGCGAACCGAAAAGTCTCACCACTGGTGAGACAATTGCCGTGGACCCACCAAACTGGTGTTCGACACATGGATCGCCCTCCACCACCGAAGCGGCAAGCCCCCCAGTCAACGTAATTTACTACCTCCTCACGCCCCCACAACCGGCGCCCCCTGGACCCAATGCCAGGTGACGTCCCCATGGTTCGACCACTGCGCTCCAGGGAGGGTGCGTAAGCGAGGCCAACGGCCAAAGGCCTCCGGCCCCTGAAGCTCAGGGTACAGCGAGTAAACGTGAGCGTCGCGCGCGCCGCCGTCGGTCTCGATGCTGTCGTCCGAAACGAAGACCTCACACCCAACCCGCTTCAGGATGTTGAGCAGCCAGTACCCGCGGGACCTCCCCCCTCCGCCGAGGCCGCCGCCGTAGCGGACGTGCACCACGTGGCTGAAGCGCGCGTCCTCAGGGAGCGCGCGCTCCGCCAGGAAGGCGGTGTTCTCAGCGAACACGTACAGCACACGCGCAGTGAACGAGCCAAGCTGATCGGAGTCGACCTCAAGCTCAGCAAAGACCACGCGGCCGCCACCGCGCCAGTTGGGGAAGTCCACGAGCTCAGGGTGGACAGGCGACCGATGCCGCGGAAGCTCCTCAACCGTCCGCGCGACGATCCGCGTCCGATCATCCTCGAACACAAGGCCCGCGCCCCGAAGGAAGCCCGAACGATACGGAATGTAGTTCGTGTGCAAGAACAGGTCAGGCGGCGCAGGCTCCCCCCCCAGCTCCTGCCGCTCCAGCGGCGCGCTGCACGCGTACTGCGCGCTCAAGTACAGCACATCGCGCAGGTCACCCCCCGCCGACGGATACCAAGCGATCCGCGGCGCACCGCCCACCCCATCCAACCACCGCCGAAACGGCCCCCGTTGCACGCCGTTCAGCCCCTCAAGTAGCCGTCGTGACATGATGAAACCTCCTACCTTAGCGCACTTACGGCGCGGGCCAAGGCTTTCTGACAGCGTTGGGGCTCAGGGGGTCGCTGTAGGGGAGCCCGGGACCCTACTTCAGTGCATCCGACGCGGGGCAGCCAAACAGGCATCTTGTAGCACACCAAGGATCCCCCGAGCTACTCGCTTGACGCTTACGGTGAAAGAAGGCACTCTTGCAACCTTGGCCCGCATGTCTTCGTTCCAGCGCGCCGTTGGGAGGGTGAAGAGTTGGAGAGCCCTACGGCTGAACAGGAAGACTGGGAAGAGAACATCCCCTTTTCCATGGACTACGCCTTCGCGCTTCGGCGCATTGAGCCCACCAGTCAACAGTTAGACATCCTCTCGATGTTCTGCGCCGCGCCCGGCTCCAAGCTCCGTGCGGGGGACATCGCAAAACGCATGGGCCTCTCCCATCACGCCCCGGTCAACTCGGCTGTCGTTCAGTTGGCGAGGGCGCTCTCCAAGGCGGCGGGTGTGTCCCCGCCCGTGCGCCCAGACGGCAGAAAGCGCTGGTGGGCCGTTATTGCTGACGGTCGAAGCGCCAGAGGCCGCTTTGTTTGGAGGTTGCGGCCTGCGCTCCGCGATGCCCTGCTCGCAGAAGGGATCTGCGCTGAGGACGAAGCAGCGGCAGCCCACACGACTGATGAGCGCCAGACGGCAGGCTTGTTCGAAGGTGCCCTGAAGACGGTTCGCGTGAACGCGTACGAACGAAACCAAGTTGCCCGGGCCCGGTGTATTGAGCACTACGGTATCGCTTGCTCCGTGTGTGGCGTAGAGCTAGAATCACTATACGGCCCAGCCGCAGCGGGGCTCATCCACGTGCACCACATCCGCCCTATCTCCCAGTGTGGCGGCGAAGGGTATCAGGTAGATCCCATCAAGGACCTGCGCCCCGTCTGCCCCAACTGTCATACGGTGATACACCGGCGAGCAAAGCCATTTAGCATTGAGGAGCTGCGTTCTATGATGGTCAGCCAGCGTAAACGTGTTGAGTGAGATGGACAGATATGACCAGCGGACTCTGCGGGCGTGGCCATGGCCCTCAACACCTCATCAGTCAGCTCACCATCCTTTGTTAACTCAATCTCCTGCGCTGCCTTGATGTAGCGCGCCGCAGTCCGGCGACTCATCACCCTCTCGCGCTCGATCTGCCTCGCGCTCTGGCCCGCCTGCCAGCGGCGGAGCACTTCCTTCACGTCGATCATCGTCAACTCCCGAAAGCTCATGGGCACCTCCCGACGGCTCCCGCGCCGCCATCAGAAGACACCTTGCCTGTCTTTCGGTCGTCGTGCCCCGGTCACATGGCCAGGGTCATGGAGGTGGATCCATGACCCTGGCGAAGTGGATCCATGAGGCTGGCGATCAGCCCCATCCCACCCTCACGGGTGGATCCATGAGCCTGGCGATGGGGTGGATCCATGAGGGTGGCGAAACCCCGGGATCCTGGACCGATGAGCCTAGCGTTTGACAGATCGATGGCTGGAAGCTGCTCTTGGCGGGGCGTTGGATGGCCACGGATGCGACGGGCTGAAGGTGTTGGTGAAGGGCTTGCCCGAGGCTCATAACGGCTACCTTGAGCAGTTTCACAACCATGAAGCCGTGGTGTTTCAGTACGCGGCGACGAAGCATGGCGAGGGCATCGAGAGCAAGCTCGCTGGCTTCCGCGGGACGCTCACCGCTGACGCTGAGCACCGCCTGAATGGCGTGTACGGTGAGCACGTGCTCGAAGCAGGCTGCAACGCCCACGCGCGTCGGAGGTTCCGCGACGCGGAGGCCACGCAGCCGGCGCTCGCGCTCGAGGGAGGGAAGTTCATCGGCGCGATGTATGGCGTCGAGGAAGACGCCCGGAAGGAAGGGCTTACGGGGAAGGCGCTGCTCGCGCGGCGCCGAGACCGCGCCGGGCCAATAGTCAAGGAGTTTGACGAATGGCGGGCGGCCACGCTCCCGAGTTTGTTACCGAGCGAGCCCTTGGCGCAGGCGATTCGATACTACGACCGGCACCGTGAGGCGCTGCTGCGTTTCCTCGAGGATCCGGAGGTGCCGCTCGACAACTCCGCTACCGAGCGGCAGTTCCAACACGTCGCCAAGCTGCGCCTGAACATGCTCTTCGCGGGCAGCACCGAAGGGGCGCACCGCGCCTGCGTGCTGCTGGGCGTCTCCGCGACCTGTCGCACCATGGGCGTGAACTTCGAGCAGTACCTCGCCTGGGCCTTCGAGCGCTTGGGTACGCACCGCGAGGTCTTCGGCCTGCCGGTGAGCGAGCTGACGCCAGCGGCGTTTAAGCTGACGCTGGGCGGCTGAGGGGTTGGGGGCCGCTGGCTGCGGCGGGAGGCACACTCAGGCGCGGGGTGCATCCCGGTGTAGCTGATCGGTCACACAGGGGAGCACAGGTTGAGCCGGGACGCAAGAGGGTTCGCTGGACGGTCGCGCAGCGAGGGCAGGGACGGATGCTCAGGTATGCGAACGGCTGACAGGTCACGCTGGGCGTCACGCTAGCGGCCTCGGATGCTTCCGCTTGCTAGGGTGGCGCACCGCGTTGCGGGCTCTTTCCTGATGTCTCGTTCTGTTTTGCTTCGTAGGGGTCGGCCGCGCTTGGGTTGGCTTCGGTTGGTGCTTCAGCTAGCGCTCGCTTGTGTGCTGGCGGCTGCTTCTTCCTCCAGTTTGCTAGCGCAGCCGGCGCCTAGTGGGTCGGTGCCGGCGGGTGGGGTGGTGGCGGGGACTCGCGTGGGGGACGGGGCGGGGACTGCGCAGGGGAAGGGTGCAGGTGCGGGGGCCACTCAGGGGAAGGGTGTTGGACAGGTTGTGGGTGCTGCCGCGGGCGCGGTGGCTGGGGCCATGGGCGACGCCGGCGTGGACCTCCCGGAGGACCTCAAGCGCATCCGGCAGCTCACATTGGCGGTGCGCGCGCTCATCGCTGGGGAGTTGGCGGCGAACATTTCGCCGAAGCTGCTGTTCGAGATCGACATCGAGGATGAGCGCGCGGTGCAGGTGGAGCGGGTGCGGCTCGCGGAGCTGCTCGCGGCCATGGACGTCGCGCTCGATGTCGATGGGGGCGATCCAACCCCCAAAAGAAGCCCTGACGAGGGGGTGGGTGGTGGAGGGAAGGGGGTTGGGGTTCCGGGTGGATTGCCGGGTGGAAAATCCGGCGCACCCAGCGACTCGAAAGCGCCCGGTGGCTCCCAAGCGCCAGGGGCGCCTGGCGGCGGCGCCAGTGACTCCAAGGGGACGCCTAGGGGGAAGGGGCCCAATGACGGTCCGTCAGTTGAGCAGACGGATGCTGGGGCACCCACTGACGCCGGGCTAGACCCCAGCGCCGACCCAGAGCTCCTCACCGCCCGCCTCGAGCTGGACCGCGCACGCCTCGACTTCCTCTCCCTCCCCAAGGACCGCCGCACAGCGCTGCTCGCCGCGCACGCAGAGCGAGCCGCAGCGCTCAAGAGCGCGCAGGGCTCTTCAGAGAAAATCCACCAAGCAGAGGAAGCGCGCGCAGAGGCGGAGAAGGCACAGCGGCTGGCGCTCGAGGAGGCGGCGCAGTCGAAGACTGAGATCTTGCGGCTCCTCAATGAGGAGCGGGCGCGGCTGTTGGGGGTGAGAGTACAGCAGGCTGACTATGAGAAGGCGATCCTCGAGCGGCAGCAGGGGCTGGTGCGCTTCGAGGAGACGAAGCTCGAGTGGCAGCGCAAGACGGAGGAGCACGCGGAGGCGCGCCGGAAGCTGACCTTGGCGGAGGCGGCCTCCGATCAGATGTACTTCGAGCTGCGTGGTGCGCTGCGCTCGTCGCGTGATTCGCTGCGGCGCACGTTGGACGCCATCGCCCGGGGGGGCGCGGCGGTGCCCTCCGCGGGGCCGGAGAAGGTGGAGTCCGCGGGGCTCGAGCTCGACCGCGCGGAGTACGATACGCTGCGGCAGCAGATCATCAGCCGTGAGGCGGAGCTCCGTAAGAGCGAGCACGACTCGCTGTGGGCGGAGGCCAAGGCTCAGCTCGAGCTGATCGAGAGCCTGAACCGTAACCGGCTGACGTTGTTCTCGCTGATGAGCAGCGAACAGCGCTCGCGGCTGACGAGTTTCCGCGCGGATGGGCTCGATCAGGGTGGGGCGGAGGTGGCGCAGGTGGCGCTCATCATCCGTTACCACGTGCGCGCGGCGCACGAGTGGCTGCGGGGGCCGAAGCTGGTGAAGGGGGAGGGCGTGTTCGCGACCCTCCTCGGGGTGAAGCTGGTGCTGCTCCTGGGGGTGTTCATGTGGTGGCGCCGCCGCGCGGATCCGCTCTTGGCGTTGCTCGCGGAGCGCGCCGAGCACGAGGCGCGCAAGTCGTCACCTTCACTGATGGGTCGGTTGGGGCCGGGGGCGATCGCCGTGCTGCGGCGGGTGCGCCGCCCGCTGGAGACGCTGCTCGTGCTGGGGCTCGCGCGCTCGTTCTTGCCGCCGCGCATCGCGCAGCTGCTCGAGGTGCGGGTGCTGTGGATCATCGTGAGCTGGGTGCTCGTGGGCTCGGCGGTGGTGCTCTTGATCGACGCGCTGGCGAGCCGCGGCGCCGTTCGTCGCGCGAAGCAGGTGGATGTTTCCGCGCTGCGTTTCCGCACGCTGCGGGTGCTGGGGCGCTCGGTGGTGTTCTTCGGGCTGATCTTGGCGCTCAGCAGCGAAATCGTCGGGAAGGGCACGCTCTACGATTGGGTGCTCAGCACCTGCTGGCTGGTGAGCGTGCCGCTGGCGCTCATCTTCGTCGGTTGGTGGCGCCAGGTGATCTTCACGCGGCTCGAGCGGCAGCGCACGCGGAGCCGCCTCGCGGCTTGGGTGGTGGCGAATGAGTTGGGCTACCGCAGCTCCCTCGCCGCGGCGGTGGGCGGCGCTTACCTGCTCGGGCTCGGCGGTGTGCGCATCGTGCGTGAGTACCTCACGGCGACCACCGTGGTGCGGCGCGTGCTCGCGTACTTGTTCCGGCGTGAGCTGAGCAAGAAGGCAGAGACGCGCGGCAAGCTCACGCGCATCCCGCGCGAGCTGTATGAGCGGTTGGCGCCGGAGACGGAGAGCGAGGTGATGGTGGCCACCGCCGCCGATCAAGAGCTCGCTAAGCTCAGCGAGCGGATCGATCTCTTGGGGGGCGGCGTGTTCGCGGTGGTGGGCGAGCGCGGCTCCGGCAAGAGCGCGCTGCTTCGGCGGGTGCTCGCGGCGCACCCCGAGTCGCGTTACCTGCGCTGCGCGCCGAGCGGCGCGGAGGATCTCCGAGTCGTGCTGCGTGAGCGGCTCGGGCTCGCGCCGGACGCCAGCCGCGAGGCCGTGGTGCAGGCGCTCGACGGCATCTCGGAGGACAACGCGATTTTGATCGACGACGCGCAGCGCCTGGTGACGCCGACCATCGGCGGCCTCGCGGCGCTCGATGAGCTGTTGAGCCTCGCCCGCGACGCGAGCAGCTCCTGCACTTGGATTTTCGCCTTCGAGTCCACCGTGTTCGAGCTGATCGCGCGGGCGCGCGGCACGCGCCCCATCTTCGACGACGTGATCGCGATCCAGCCGTGGCGCGAGGAGGCGATCGCCGAGCTGCTCGATGGTCGCACCACGGCAGCCGGGCTGACGCCTAGCTTCGAGGGCCTGCTCCAAGGTGATCCCGACCTGGACGAGGAGGAGCACGCCGAGCGCCTGCTCGCCACGCGCCGCGGCTACTACCGGCTCCTGTGGGATTATTCGTCAGGGAACCCGGCGGTGGCGCTGCACTTCTGGCGGCGCAGCCTGGGCATCGACGAGGACGGGGAGCTCGCGGTGGGGCTGTTCACGGCGCCGCCCACCGCCGACTTGGAGGCGCTGCCGGACGCTTCCTTCTTCGTGCTGCGCGCGTTGCTCCGCTTGGACCCCGCCACCCTCGAGCGCGTGGCAGAGAGCACCGGCCTCCCCTACGACCAAATCCTCGACGCCATCCGCTACGCGGACTTCCGGGGCTACCTCGCGCGCGACGAAGCGGGGCGGCTCCACATCACCTGGACCTGGTTCCGCGCGATCACCCGCGTGCTCTCGCGCCGTCACCTGCTGAGCCTGTCGCTATGACTCACTCACCGCACCGTCAGTCATTCGTACGATACCGCGAGGCGTTCATCGGGCGAGAGGGCCAGTCGTCCGCGCGCTATGGCGCCGCGCGTCAGCCGTTGGTCCCCGGCTCGTGCCGTCAGTCATTCATACGACGCCGCGATTCACATCAGTCATCCGTGCGCCGCGGTGCGCCCACCGCCCTCGCCGTGGGCCTGCTCGCGCTCGCCTGGCCTAGCTCGGCGCTGGCTCAGGACGCGCCCGACGTGGAGCAGCTGATCACCTTCGTCCGCTGGTCTGGCGTGCTCGTTTCGCTGGGCGTGATCGTGGGGGCTAGCCTGCTCGTGCGCTTCATGCACGGGCTGGTGGTGGGCCTGGGAAATCGCTTCACCAGCTACCGCCTCACGCTCCAGAAGGTGGAGTCCTTCGCGCGCTTCGCGATCTACATCGTGACGGGCGGCGCGGTCATCGCCCTGAGCTTCCGCCTGACGGACACGGTGCTCGCCCTGGTGGGCGGCACCTTGGCGGTGGCCGTCGGATTTGCCATGCGGGATTTGGTGGCCGCGATGATCGCCGGCGTCACCATCATGATGGACCGCCCGTTTCAGGTGGGGGACAGGGTGCACTTCGCGGGGCAGTACGGCGACATCACCGCGATTGGCCTGCGCTCCGTGCGGATTCAAACCCTGGATGATGCCGTGGTCACGGTGCCGAACAACAAGCTCCTCACCGAGGTGACCAGCTCTGGCAACTACGGCGCGCTGTTCATGCAGACGCAGATCGACTTCTACATCGGCATCGATCAAGACGTGGAGCTGGCCGAGCGCATCCTGAAGGAGGCGATGCTGACGAGTCAGTACGTCTACCTGGCGCGGCCCATCGCGGTCGGCGTGCGGCAGATGATCAAAGATCAGTACGTGGCGGTGCACCTGCGCCTCCGGGGCTACGTGCTCGACACCAAGTACGAGAAGGCGCTAGAGACGGACGTGAGCAAGCGCGCCCTGATCGCCTTCCGCGAGCACAACATTTTCCCCCCGGCAATCCTGTCGCGTCAGCTGTCGGCAGAGCCGCTGTCGCCGTGAGGTGCGGCGCGCAGCGCGAGCTGCTTCAGGTCGCGGCTGCTTGGTGACTGGTACACCTCCAAGTCGAACTCCTTGGCGATGGTGAGCAGGTGGTCGAAGACGTCTGCTTGGGTGGCCTCGTACGCGCCCCAGGAGATGTCCGAGGTGAAGATGTAGAGCTCCAGCGGCAGCCCTTTGTCGGTGGGCGCCAGGTGGCGCACCAGCTTGGTGAGCTCTTGATTGATGCCGGGGTGCGCGCGGAGGTAGGCGTCCGCATAGGCGCGGAAGCAGCCCACGTTGGTGAGCCGCCGCGTGTTGAAGCTCGGCTTGCCGGTGAGCCCGTGCTCCTGGTTCCAGGCCTCCACCTCCTCGAGCTTCTCCTCGAGGTAGGGGCGCAGCCGCTCGATCTGCAGGAGCTTCTCCGTGAGCGGCTCGTCCAGGAACTTGAACGACTGAATATCCAGCACGATCGAGCGCTTGATGCGCCGGCCGCCGGCCTCCTGCATGCCGCGCCAGTTCTTCACTGGCTCGGAGATCAGCGCGTAGGTGGGGACGGTGGAGATGGTCTTGTCCCAGTTCTGCACCCTGACGGTGGTGAGGCCAATGTCGATCACATCGCCATCCGCGCCGAACTTGGGCATCTCGATCCAGTCGCCGATTTGCACCGTGCGCGTCGCGGAGAGCTGCACCCCGGCGACCAGCCCCAAGATGGCGTCCTTGAAGATGAGCAGCAGCACCGCGGTGGCCGCGCCGAGCCCCGAGAGGAAATAGACAGGTGAGCGACCGAGCGTGATGCTCAGCATGACGATGCCGCCGAACAGCCAGAGCACGAGCTTGGCCCCTTGCACGAAGCTCTTGAGCGGCGCGCTCTTGTTCTCAGACTTGAGCTGGTAGATCTCGAAGCCCGAGCTGAGGAGCGCGCTCAGCACCGTGAGCACGATCCACACGAGGTAGAGCGTGGTGCCCAGCTCCAGCAGCTGACTCAGCCGCGCCGCCCGCACGAAGAAGGAGGGGCCGAGCGTGGTCACCACCAGCGCCGGCGCCACGTGCGAGAGCCGCGTGAACACGTGGTTGCGGAACAGGATGTCGTCGGACTTCAGCCGCGAGCGCTTCACGAACGCCGCCACCAGCCGCAAAATGACGCGCTTGGCGATCCAGTTGACGAGCCACGCCAACACGAGCAGCGCCACCACGCCGCCAATGTCCGCGATCAGGAGCGCCCAGCTGGGACGCAAGCCAAGGCGCGTCAGCTGCTCTGCGATCAGTTGGATCATGCCCCAGGCAATCACCTTTTGCGCCGCGTCGCCACCACGCGGCGCTTCGCGAGGCGGTGCCGTCCAACCCCAATCCTGTGCGCCGTCGCGGTGCGGACTGCGTCACGGTGGGCGCAGCATGCTGCGCCTCTACATTTCATGGGCCGCTCCTACGTGCGCTGTGGGTGTGAGGGCGGCCACGGGGGGCCGCCCCTACGCGCTGTGGCTAGGGCGGCCACGGGGGGCCGCCCCTACGCCTCCAGCGTGGGCCCGGTGCCGCGCGCTTGGAACAGCTCCACTAGCTCGCGTTTGACGTTCGGTGGGAGCACGCGGTCGGCCATCATGAACAGCGCGTTGTTCTCCTTGCGGATATGGTTGCGCATCAGGTCGGAGAAGCCGGCGGCCGCCGCTTGGAAGGCCTCCACGTTGGGCAGGCCGGCGGCGGACGTCTCCACCAGGGTGCGCACGAAGCCGCGCCCTAGCTCGTGCTCTTGCAGCATGACTGGCAGCGGGCCCCCCTCGTAAGGCATGCCCGCGGCCTTCATGGCGGGGAACAAGAGCTGCTCCTCCTTCTCGTGGTGGAACTCGTCCACGTACTCCAGGATGAAGCGGGCGAGCTTGGCGGCGCGCGGCGCGAGGCCGGCTGGGTCTCGGCCGAGCTGTAGGCTCAGGGCGTCCAGGTCATCCAGCACGCTCAGGATGCGCTCGTGCTCTTCACGGAGTTGATCAGTGGGGCTGTTCATGGGGTCAGGTCCTTGAATCGTGAGGGGTGCGCCGCTCAGCTTGGGAGCGGTCGCTCAGAGGCTGGCTCGGCGCAGGCGGGAGCCATTCAGTAAGTTCTGTTAGCTGACTATGATCTCAGGGTTGGCCCGCGCACCAGGGTTCGAGCCGCTCAGTGAGTGAGGCTCACCAAGGCGCGCCGCGCACCAGGGTGACGGCGACGGCGACCAGGGCGAGCGCGAGCAGCGCGTTCAGGCGGCCCATCATGGAGGCGCGCTTGCGGAGCTGCTCCGCTTCGGGCGAGCGAGGATCCGCCTGGATGGCGCGGGTGGCGCGCGGCCCCACGACGAAATCGTGAACCGCGCTGACGATGAGCACCACCACGAACAGGCTCAGCTTGAGGAGCACGCTCTTGCCGTAGCTGGAGCCGAGCCAGGCGGGATCCACGAAGCTCGAGAAGCGAACGCCGCGCACCCAGAGGTTGAACGTCCCGGTGATGAGCAGGAGCACGAAGCACACCCACCCCACCGTGCGGAAACGCTCACCCGTCTCGCGCAGCAGCCGCCCCGCTATCTCCTGGTTCCCGGCGCGGAGCCACGGCACCACCACCAGCACCAAGAACGCCATGCCGCCCACCCAGGCCGTCGCGCACAGGATGTGGACGAATACAGACGTCAGGTAAACTGCGTGCATCTTAGACTGGGGGTTTGGCTAGGCGCTAAAAGTCGCACCTTCGTCAGCCGCTGCGCACCCTACCTGAAGGCAGGGCGTCATCAAGCGACGAAGCGCGGCCGGAGCACGTGGTTCTCCAGGTGCACGTGGGCGAAGGTGTCCTGCTCCAGGCGCTCGAGCTCAGAGAACAGGGTGCGGTAGCTGTTGCAGGCCCAGCTCGGCGGCTGGAACGCGTCGGTGTTGTCACGCAGGCTGCCGAGCAGCTTCGCCAGCGCGAGGTGCTCCTCGTTCATCTCCTGGAGGAGCCGCTCCACCTCTTGCGGATCGCGATCCTCCGAGAGCAGCGAGGGGAACACCTGGGCCTCTTCATCATCCAGGTGGGCGAGCAAGGTGTCTTGCAGCTCGCGCACGTCGCGCTCCACCGCCGAGAGCCGCGGCTCGTGTTGACCGTGCACGCGGTGCACCTTCGCCGCCAGCTGGTGCACGAAGGGCAGCGCGCGGCGCAGGTAGTCGTGATGACGGCTGACGATGTGAGCGATCAGCGCCTCGGTGGAGAGCTCCTTGGGGGAGGGGCCGCTCACGGGCGCGCGCTGCTCGATGGCCTTCGTGAGCTCCTGGGTGAGCTCGGTCAGGTCCACTCCCTTGGCCTGCGCCGCTTCGGCGATGGGCTGACCACCTTGGCAGCAGTAGTCGATGCGGTAACGGCGAAACACCTCGGCGCACTCGGAGTGCCTGAGCACCAGGTTCGCGACGGACTCTTGAGTATCCAGCATGCGGCGCCCAAAGCAGGGCCCATGCCACAAAATTTATCCAATGATTTCAGCTAGTTATGATTCTTCAGCCCGCTCAGTTTGCTCCACTTTGGAACAGTGGAACACTCCGCGGATGAGCTGCCGCGAGACGTGTGAGGTGTGCGGGATGGTGCCCTCCGTCCCTCAGCTCCAAGGGGACACCGAGCTGGTCGCCGAGAGCGAGCCGATGCACCAGCTCTTGAAGCGGGTGGCGCGCTTCGCCAGGACGGACGCGCCGGTGGTGGTGCTGGGGGAGACCGGCACCGGCAAGGAGCTGGTCGCGCGGGTGCTGCACCTGAACTCGCCGCGCGCGGCGCGGCCGTTCGTGGCGATCAACGTGGCCGCGCTGCCGGCCGAGCTGCTCGAGTCGGAGCTGTTTGGTCATGGTAAAGGCGCGTTCACGGGCGCCTCCAGCATGAAGCCGGGGCTGATCGAGACGGCGCACCAGGGCACGCTGTTCCTCGATGAGATCGGCGAGATGCCGCTGCCGTTGCAGGCCAAGCTCTTGCGCGCGGTGCAGGACGGCGAGGTGAGGCGCGTGGGGGAGAACGCCGCCTTCGCGGTGGACGTGCGGGTGGTGTGCGCGACACACCGTGATTTGTCGCGGCTGGTGGCGGCCGGTACTTTCCGTGAGGATTTGTACTATCGGCTGAAGGTGCTCTCGCTGACGGTGCCGCCGCTCCGCGAGCGGCGCGCGGACATCTTGCCCTTGGCGCGCCACTTCTTGCGCCTCGAGTGCGCCGCGTCCAGGAAACGCGCGGAGCCAAGCAGCCGGGTTCAGCCAGGGCCGCGCTGCGCCTGCATTGGGTTCACCGCGGAGGCGGAGCAGCGGCTCACGGCCTACGCTTGGCCCGGCAACGTGCGCGAGCTCTCGAGCGCCGTGCGGCACGGGGCCGCGCTCGCCACCGGCGCGCTGATCGGCGTGGAGGACCTGCCCGATGAGCTGAACGTCGAGCCAGCATGGGTGGCGAAGGGTGATACGGCTGACCAGGTGCGGGCGGCGCCGTCGCAACGCACGCATGAAGCGAGCGCGCTCCGCAGCCTGGCGGAGGTGGAGCAGGAGCACATCGCGCGGGTGCTGCAGGCGGTGGGCGGCTCGCAAACCAAGGCCGCCGAGGTCTTGAAGATCGGCCGCAACACGCTGTGGCGCAAGCTCCGCGCCGCGCAGGGCACCCCGTGGCCTGGCAGCGCCGCGTAGCGCGGCCTCACGAAGACTGCCTCACGAAGACTGCGGAGACGCTCGGCGTCGTGCGTGGCTACCAACCCCCAAAAAAATCCCTCGCGAGGCCCGCCGCTGGCGAAAGCTCCGCGGGAATACGCGAGCAGCGTGGCCTTGAAGCTGCCTAGGAAAGTCAGTAGAGGTTCGCCCTCCCATGAAAGCACCACTACTGAAGCGCGCCTATGTTGGAGGGGTGCGGCAGGCGCGTCGGGTGGCTGAGCGGGTGGGGCTCCTCCGTCGGCTCGAGGCCTCGTCATCCGCCCGAGTCCGCTGGGTGCGTAGCCTGTTCGGCATTTATGACAGCCTCGACCTGATCCAGCTGGATTGGCCTTGGTGGACGTTCCCCGCCATCGAGCGCGCGGAGCAGTTCTTGGCGGAGCGCGAGGGCAAGGCGCGGGTGTTCGAGTTTGGAGCGGGCGCCAGCACGGTGTGGCTCTCCAAGCGCGCGGCCGAGGTGGTCAGTGTGGAGCACGATGCCGGCTTCGCGGCGTCCATCCGCGGCACGCTCGCGGCGCTGCCCAACGTGAGCTTCTTGGTGGTGGAGCCGCAGGCGCCCACGGGCAAAGCGGGTGAGTGCCGCTCGAACCGCGCGGGGTACACCGAGCTCGCCTTCGATGACTACGTGGCGACGCTCACGGCGCAGCCCGGGCTGTTCGACCTCATCGTCATCGACGGTCGCAGTCGCAGCGCCTGTCTGTCAGCGGCGCTGCCCAAGCTCGCGCCGGGCGGGGTCATCCTCTTCGATAACAGCGATCGCGCCGAGTACCGCGCCGCGATGGAGCGCGCGGGCCTCCCGATCACGCGGCTCCGCGGCATGGCGCCCGCGTTGCCCTTCCCCAGCGAGACGGCGCTGCTCACCCTGCCCTGAGGCTCCCATGCGTACATCAATCATCGTCCCTGTGATGAACGAGGAGGAGACGGTCCTCACCCTCGTGGAGAAGATTGAAGCGGTGATGACCGAGCACCCCGAGCTTGGCCCTCACGAGATCCTCTTCGTGGATGACGGCAGCACGGACGCCACCTGGGCGCGCATCCAGAGCACGGCTGAGTCGTTCAGCGCCGTCTCCGGCCTGCGCCTGCGCCGCAACTTTGGTAAGGCAGCCGCCCTACAACAAGGGATCCAGGCCTCCCGGGGGGAGATCATCGTGACCATGGACGGCGATCTCCAAGACGACCCGAACGAGCTGCCGCGCTTCTTCGAGGCGCTGGACGGCGGCCTGGACTTAATTTCCGGGTGGAAACGCACGCGGCACGATCCCTTGGGCAAGACCATGCCCTCCAAGGTGTTCAACTACGTGGTGAGCCGCGTCTCCGGCATCCCGCTGCACGACTTCAACTGTGGCTTCAAGGCTTACCGCCGGGAAATTTTTGACTCGGTCAACCTCTACGGCGAGCTGCACCGCTTCATCCCGGTGCTAGCTGGTTCGCTGGGCTACCGAATTGGTGAGCTGGAGGTGCTGCATCACCCGCGGCAATTCGGTCAGTCCAAGTACGGCGTGAGCCGCATGCTCAAGGGCTTCTTGGACCTCTTGACGGTGGTCACCATCACCCGCTTCGACTCCAAGCCAGGGCACCTGTTCGGCGGCGCCGGCACCGTGGCGCTCGCGCTCGGCCTCTTGATCAACGGCTGGCTGACGGTGGAGTGGTTCATGGGCATCTCCATCGGCGGGCGCCCAGCGCTGATGCTCGGCGTGCTGCTCATGATCGTCGGCCTGCAAATCATCCTGTTCGGGATGATGGCGGAGCTCAGCATCAGTCGCCGCGCGGGGCCTCCAGCCAGCGTGATGGTCCGCGAGCGGACGGGGGAGTAGGCGCGCGTCGCTTCGGGTGTGGGTTGGTTTGGGTTGGACGGGTAGTCAGCGCGCGTCGCTGCTTGGTTTGGCTGGCTGACGTGATGGCGCCTGCGGCGGCACCAAAGCCACCAGGCCCGCCAGGATGGCCGCGCCCGTGACGGAGCAGCCGTGGAGCAGCAGCGCGGTGCTCACCGCCAGCTCGTGCGGCTGACCGATCTCCTTGAGCGCCACCACCCACGCGGCTTGCGGCGGGCCCAGCCCCATCACCCCGTTGATGGGCACCGCGAAGGCCAAGATGGAGGCGGCGTTGGCGAACAGCACCTCCATCAGCGGGATGCTCGCGAGCGCCGCCACGGCGCTCACCGCGAGCGCCGATTGGATGAGCCACACCACCGCGGTGGAGAGCGCCATGGCCAAGTGGTTCTTGGGGCTGGCGAGCGGCGTGATCCCTTGTAGGAGCCTGTCCAACAGCTGGATGACGCGAGGGAAGCGGCGGAGCAGGCGTGAGGCGAAGCGGTGCATCAGCCGCGCCACCATGGGCAAGGCGATGAGCGCCAGCACCGCGCCCACCAGCACGAGCCACAGCGTTGGGCGCCCGAAGCCACCGAAGCTCGGCAGCACCACCAGCGCACAACCCGCGCCCAGCGCCAGCACCGCGAGCATGTCCACCACCCGCGTCACCACCAGCACCCCCGCGGCGTGACCCAAGCTCACGCCCAGCTTACGACTGGCTAAAAGTGGGAAGCTTGCCTCACCCATCTTGAAGGGGAGCACGTAGTTGAGCAGCACCAGGTAAGCGCCAATCCGGAACAGCTCGAAGGGAGGCCTGGTGAGCTTGCCGCTCAAGAGCAGCTGATAACGCCACGCGCGCGCCCACTGGAGCAGCGGCAACAAGAGCAGCGTGAGCACCACGTAGCCCCACTTGGCGGTGCTGAGTGAGGCGCGCAGGGTGGACAGCGTCTCACGGTCGAACATCCAGTAGAGCAGGAGCGCGGTGACGGCCGCGGCCACCAAGGACCACAGGAGGCGCTGCTTCCTGCTCACGGTCAGCTACTCCGACGAACTACTTCTTGGGGGCTCCCGGCTTGGGCGCGTTGGGCCCCTCCGGCTTGGGCTCCTCCGGCTTGGGCTCCTCCAGCTCGGGCTCTCCCGGCTTGGGCTCCGGCTTCGGGGCTGGCTTGGGCGCGGCCGGTTTGGGCGCGGCTTTGGGCTTCAGCCTCAGCTCGGTCAAGAGCGCGGCGTTCTTCGCGGTGTTCGCGCCGCGACGGAGCAAGATGAACTCACCCGCGCGATCGTGGATGCCGTGAGAGCCGCTGCTCAAGATCTCCCTGACGCGATCTTCCGTCTTCTCGAGCTTCAGCTCGCGAGTGCTGAGCAGCACGTACTCGCCCATCTGCTTCCCCCAGCGGAGACGAATGGCGTAGAGCTTCACCCTCGAAGAGACGTGCGGCCCCACGGACTCCGTGGCGGACACCTCAGCGTCCACCGGGATCTGCCGCGCTAGGCTCATGAGCTGCTCGTAGCGCTTCTGATCCTTCTCGTTGTACTCGAAGTCGATCCGCGTGTACCCGCCCACCAGGGTGCTCCGCTGCGGGAACGCGCCCCACTGGAAGCTGGTGATGGCGGTGAGCATCGCCATGGTGAGCGCCGCGGCGGCGGCCTTGGCCTTACCCGATTGGCTCTCGATGGAGCGCAGGACGAAGGGCGTGGCCAGGAACACCAGCGCCGCCCAGTGCAGCACGTAGTGGAAACTATAGGTGATGGTCGGCTTGTAGCCGGTGGTGAGCAGGGAGAAGAGCATGCCCGGGATGAACACCACCCAGGCGAAGGCGCGGCGCAGCGGCAGGAACGCCAGCGGCATGAAGACGTGGAGGATGTAGTGGACCTTCGCCTCCGAGATCAGCGTCTTGAAGGTGAATACAGGGTTACTGACGAGTGTCTTCGCGACGGGGCCAAAGCCCTTCTCCCCAGGGGGGAAGAGCTCATCGAACATGCTGGGGAACCACCAGTCCCCCTTGTCCCCCATGATCATGAACCGCAGCACGAAGAACCACAGGCTCGCCACGCTCGCCATGAAGAAGCCGAAGCGCGCGCGGTAGCCGCTGAACGCGAACACCGCGCCGATCACCGCGATGGCGACGGGGAGATCATCCCGCATCAACATCGCCGTGAGGAAGCACAGCGTGGCCCACACCCAGCGCTTGGTGTCCACCAAGTAGGCCGTGAGCGCGATGTAGACGAGCGCGAACTCGAGCGGCTTCAGCTCGAAGAAGCTGGAGGCGTGGATGGGGTGATAAGAGAGGTAACAGAGCGCGACCAGCGCCGCCATCCACTGCGCGATGTAGCGCCGCGCCAGCAGGAAGATGGGGATGGCGGTGAGCCCGGTGGAGAACGCTTGAATGATGAACAGCGTCTCCGCGCGGGGCCTGAGCACGTAGAGCGGGGTGTAGATATAGAGGCCGAACTTGGCGTGCGCCGCGAGGTAGTTGTCCGCCTGATCGCCCAAGGCCACGGGGCTCTGATTGAAGAAGCCGCTGGCCATGCCATACATCAAGTTGTTGTTGATGCTGGTGTCGAAGTTGCGAGTGTGAAGGCTGAAGTGGGAGAGGCAGGTGTGGTAGGCGATGAATGAAGAGAGCCCCACGCTGGCGAGCACCACCGTGATGAGCCACCCATGGCGCTTGATGGGCTTCGGGATGACGCGCAGGATGAACGCCTGAGCCCTGCTGATGAGGTCCGGCGTGTGCGCGAAGGAGCGCGCGAGCACGCCCTCCAGCAAGAAGCCGAAGCAGGCGAGCAGCGGCAAGAGCACCGCGCCGCGGCCCACCCACGGGGGCGAGCGGAAGAAGATGGGGAAGGAGGGGATCAGCGCGACGGGCAGGAGGAACCACAGCCAGCGCTCGAGCGGCGTCACCGCGCGGCGGCGAAACCACTGCACCGCGAAGGCCAGGGTCACCACCAGGGAGCCCCCGGCGATCGCCCCCGCCATGCTCTTGATCATGGTGGCGCGCTGCGCCTTCTCCAGGGCGTTGCTCTGCAGGAAGCCCGGCAGCCAAGAGCCCCCCTTGAGGGTCCAGGCGAAGACCGCGATGCCGCTCGCGATGGCGGCAACCAGCGCGATGCTGCGGAGCAGGATGGAGAGGTCGGAGCGCGCCGCGAGCGGGATCAGCTGGGGCTCGGGGCAAGGGGGAGCTTGGCCTGAGGCTTGGCCCGAAGCGGCCTGGGCGTCGTCGTTCGTCATGGTCAGCGCGCGGACTTGGCCGCGGGGCACCCCACTAACACGGGGTGAAACGAGGGTCGACTCAGGTTCCGGCTTGCGGAGCCCTCCACCCTCTCGGATGCTCCAGGCGAATGCAGCACTACCTCCTCCTCGCGCGCCGCGGCGAGCCCAAGCCGGAGCTCACGGAGGAGCGTCAGCTCGCGGGGCTCGCCAGCTTCGCTGAGCAGCTCCAGGCGGAGGAGCGCCTGGTGTGGGCCTCGCGGCTCGTGAACGAGCCGCTCAAGGTGCGGAAGAGCGCCGATCGGCTGGTGATTGACAGCTTGACTGTTGAATCGCGCCAGCTCGTGATCGCGGCGTTCGTCATTTGTGCGAACCACCTGAGTGAGGTGACCCAGCTCACGGGGCGCGGCTCCTCCCTGGCGCTCGGCGTGGAGTTCGAGGTGCGTGAAGCGACGACCTTCCCAGAGCCAGGCGGCCCGCTGGACGACGCGGGGTAAGGCTCAGCGCTGACCGAGCAGGTGACTCACGTCCAGCCGCCGGCGCTTGTGGGTGCTCAGCTGCTTTTCCATACGCAAAACTAGCGGATCCTGCGGGTCCAGCTCGCGCAGGTCGGCGGTGAGGCGGCGCACCTCTTCTTTGTCGTTCAGCGCGGCCAGCGCCACCAGCTGCTCGCGGGCGCGCACCTGGAGCATGGCCAGGGTGGCGTCGTCTTCGGCGCCCGGTCGGCTCGCCAGCTCCCGCACCTCGGCGAAGGCGCGCCGGCTCCGCGCCAGCGCCGCGCTCCGATCGGAGCGGCCCATCGCCGTCGGCGCGAACGAGAGCCAGAACGACTCCGGCATCAGGTGATCGACCAGGCGCGCGCCCCAGCTTGGGTCCAGCTCCACGTACAGTGGGCGCAGATCGGAGAGGCTCGAGAGCGCGTACTCGCCGGGCGAGCCGCTCACCGCCACGTCGCGGAGCAGCGGCGCGAGGCCGGGCTCCGCGCGGAGCAGCTCGCGCGCCACGGAGCCGCGATCGAGCATCCCGATCGGCACGATCAGGATGTCCGGGCGCTCACCGCGCACCACGCGCGCCGCGAGCAGCCGCCAAGCAGCCGCTGGCGAGCGCACCAAGAGCACGCTCCCGTAAGGTAGCCTGCCCAGTGCGTGATCCGTCCAAGCCTCGGCCGCCAGCTGCCCGCGCCGATCGGCGACGTGGGCGGCGCGCTCGCTCGCCATCAGCACCAGGGCGAACGTGAAGAGGCCGATCAGCGCCGCCGCGGGGCGCGCCAGCGGGATCCGCGCGTGGCTCAGCGCCATCACCCCGGTGTGCACGCCCAGCGCCATCAAGATCGCCACCGCGCCGAGCGCCATCAAGCGCAGCGCCATCAGCGGATCCGCCGCGAAGGCGCTCCCCAGCTGCGCGGGCAGGAGCACGTCGGCGAGCACCAGGGTGACGAGCGGCGCCACCAGCCAGCGTGAGCGCTCGCGCAGCACGCCCACCACTGCGCCGAACCCCGCGAGCCCGAGGCTGATCCACCCCATGTCACCGCGCCAAGCCGCCAGCGCGCTCAGGCGCACCGTGCTCGCGTCGATGCCCGCGATGCTCGTCTCCACCACCCCCGTGGCCACCTGCACCCCCGCGCGCGCCGCGTAGGGCCGCACCAAGAGCGGCACCAAGCACACCGCCAGCACCACCACGAACCCGAGCGCCGCGAAGAGCGTCGCGCGTCGCTCCGGGAGATCGCGCAGCACCACCGCTTGCACCGCCAGCGCCACGAACGCCGAAGCGCCAGCGACGTGACTCTCGGCGAGCGCCAGCGCGACCAACCCCCCAAAACCCAACCAAATCCTGAAGTCGACCCGCTGGCGGTCCGGTCTCACCAAGAGCGCGCCGAGCCCCAAGGCCGCGGCCAACGTGGCGCCGCCGCCGATCGTCCCCTCGAGCTGCCAGGTCACCGAGAGCGTGGTGAGCAGGGCAGCTGCCAATGCCAGCGCCGGACCCAGCCGCGGCGAGGCCCCGCAAGACGCGAGCAGCCGCCGCGCCAGCGCGTAGATGATCCGCGCGGCCACGGCGAGCGCCACCGCGCTGAGCAGTCCCACCCGGAGGTGCCGTCCGCCCACCGGGAGTAGGCTGGTCAACTGACAAAGCACGCTGCTGAGCGCGCCCTCGAGCCCCACCGGCATCATCCCGAGGCTGCGCACCACCGCGACGTCACCGCGCCACGCCGCCACCGAGCTGACCCGCACCAAGGTGAACCCGAGCGGCAGCATCACCGACGCCCAGGCGCAGCTCGCCTCGAACCAGCGGCTCGCGGCGCGCAGGTCACCGGCAGGCACAGCCTCGGGGGGCGCCTCCACGTCGCCGAGCGACGACAAGCCGGGCGAGGCGATGGTCACAGCCGCACCTGGCACGAGGCGCCGCAGCCGGGAAAGTTATCGTCCGGGCCACCGGAGCGGATCGGGGTTTTGGGGTTGGACGGCACCGCGCCGCGAGCCGACGCGAGCCGAGGTGTCGAGCGGCGGGGCGCGAAGGCGCGGGGTGGCCCAGCCCGACCGGCCCAAGGGCCGGCACGCTTTCTAGCTTTGAAATGCGCTTGCTCAGCGCATCAATCTGGCGCAAGGGCAGTGGCTCAGCTGGGTCAGGCGCCGCGAGCCAACCGGTTCTGGGCGCCTCGCGCTCGGCTCCTCCCGCTTCAATCCTGGGCTCTGCCCACCTCCAACAAGGACTCCTGCCGTGGCCCGCTTCATCGACGAGCTCAAGCGTACCCATCACGCAGGCGCGCTCCGCGCCTCCGACATCGACCAAGAGGTGGTGCTGTTCGGGTGGGTAGACAGCCGGCGTGACCACGGCAGCATCATCTTCGTCGACCTGCGGGACCGCGAGGGCATCACCCAGATCGTGTTCGACCCGGACACCGCTCCGGAGGCGCACACCACCGCCGAGGCGCTCCGCAGCGAGTGGTGCATTGGGGTGCGCGGGCGGGTGCGCTCCCGCGGTATGCAGCGGAGCCGCAAGACGGGCGAGATGGTCAGCGCCACGAACCCCAACCTCCCCACCGGGGAGATCGAGGTGGAGGTGCTGGAGGCCACGGTGTTCGGTCGCAGCGAGACGCCGCCGTTCGAGGTGCTCGAGCAGCTGGAGACCAAGGAGGAGCTGCGCCTCACCCACCGCTACCTGGACCTGCGCCGCGCGCCGCTCCAGCGCGCGCTGATGATGCGGCATCGGGTGAACCAAGCCACGCGCCGCTACCTCTCGGACGCGGGCTGCCTCGAGCTCGAGACGCCGTACTTGGTGAAGTACACGCCGGGCGGCGCGCGCAACTTCCTGGTGCCGAGCCGCACCTCCGCAGGGAAATTCTACGCTCTGGCCGAGAGCCCGCAGCTCTTCAAGCAGCTGTTCATGGTGGCCGGCTTCGACCGCTACTTCCAGATCGTGCGCTGCTTCCGCGACGAGGACCTGCGCATCGATCGCCAGCCCGAGTTCACGCAGATCGACATCGAGCTGTCCTTCGTCAACCAAGATGACATCTTCCGTTTGGTGGAGGGGCTCATCTTCGCGCTGTGGGAGGCGGCCGGGGTGGATCTCCACGAGCTGTACCCGAGCGGGAGCTTCCCGCGGCTCGACTTTGAAGAATCCATGCGGAAATACGGTAACGACAAGCCGGACCTCCGCTTCGACCTCCCGCACGTCGACCTCACCGGGCTCATCGTGGAGCACGGCGGCGCGGGGATCCCGCTCTTCACGCCCATCGCGGAGCGCTTCCAGAGCGGCGAGTACCGCGCGGATTTACCCGCGGAGATCATCAAGGCGATGGTGGTGCCGGCCAGCGCCCAGTTCAGCCGCGCCGACGGCGACCGCCTGGAGAAGCTGGCGCGCGGCATGGGCGCCGGCGGACTGGCGCGCGCCAAGGTGGGCCCCGGCGGCGAGTGGACCCAGAGCCCGCTCGCCAAGAGCGTGACGCCGGAGGGCCGCGCCGCCATCAACGCCGCCTGCGGCGCTCAAGAGGGCGACGTGATCCTGTTCCAGTTCGGCAAGGCCAGCATGGTCCACACCATCATGGCCAACCTGCGCCTCGCCGTAGGGAAGCAGCTGGGCCTCATCCCGGAGACGGGCCACGGTGGTCAGTGGAACTTCCTGTGGGTGGTGAACCCGCCGCTCTTCGAGTACGACGACGAGGCCGGCCGCTGGGCGGCCGCGCACCACGCCTTCACGCGCCCCTTCGATGAGCACGTGGATCTCTTGGAGAAGGACCCAGGCCTGGTGCAGTGTTACCGCTATGATCTGGTGCTGAACGGCTTCGAGATCGGCGGTGGCTCGGTGCGCCTCCACGACCCCGAGGTGCAAGCCCGGGTGTTCCGCACGCTCGGCATCAGCGACGCCGAGGCCGAGGAGAAGTTCGGCTTCCTGCTCCAAGCGCTGCGCTTCGGCGCGCCGCCCCACGGCGGCATCGCGCTCGGGATGGATCGCATCGCGATGCTGATGGCCGGTACGGACAGCATCCGTGACGTCATCGCCTACCCCAAGACGCAGAAAGGCACGGACCTGATGACCGACGCCCCCAGCAACGTCGCCGCCGCCCAGCTCACCGAGCTCAGCATCACCTCCGTCGCCCCCAATTCATAACGCGCTCGCTCAACCTTGCCGCATTAGGCGCATTTCCTTGCGGTAATTAATGTGATGTAGGGGCGAATAATCATTCGCCCGCGCTCGCTCAACCCATCCTCGATTCCGTGCGGAAATCAAGATAATGATGTAGGGGCGGGTTTCAAACCCGCCCTCACGCCAGTGCCACGAATCCCCTCGCAAAGGCTCAACGCAGGCGACTCAAACCCGACTGCAGCCCCATGATGCGGTCGAGCAGCGGCGCCGGTAGCTTCGCCAGCGCGGGCAGCGCCAGCGCGCCGCGGCCTTCGCGCACGCGCCGGGGTGGGCGCCGGGCGAGCGCCGCCTCGAGCACCTTGCGCGCGAAGGCGTCCGCCTCCATCGGCGCCGCCTGAGAGGCGTACGCGCGGCGGCGGATCTTCTCGAGCAGCGCGTGGTAACGCGAGCTGGGGTCAGCGAAGCGCTCCACGCTGGCGGCGGCGTTGTCCGCGATGCTGGAGCGCACCCCACCGGGCTGCACCACCACCACGTCGATCCCCAGCGGCGCCAGCTCCTGCCGCATCACGTCGCTCAAGGTGTGCACCGCGCTCTTGGTGGCGGAGTACCCCGCGGCGAACGGCGTAGGCAGCACGCCGACCACGCTCCCGATGTTCACGATGCGCCCGCTCCGCCGCTCGGCCATGTGCGGGAACACCGCCTGGCTCACCCGGAGCAGCCCCAGCACGTTGGTGTCGAACAGCCGCTCGAGCTCCGTGAGCGGCACCTCCATCACGGGGCCGAACAGGTTGAAGCCCGCGTTGTTGATCACCACGTCGATGCGCCCGAAGCGCTCGATCGCCTGCGCCACGGCGCGGCTCACGCTCTCGGCGCTGCCCACGTCGAGCTCCAGCGCGTCGAAGCCTTGCTCGTCGAGCTCCTCCACGCTGACCTGGCGCCGCGCGGTCGCGATGGGGCGGTGCCCCCGCCGCTTGAGCTCGCGGATCAACCCCAAGCCGATGCCCGAGGAGCAGCCGGTGACGAGGACGACCTGATCTTTGAGCTGTGCCATGGGCCGGCTATAGAGCGCCACCGTACGGGAAGCCAGCGCACGTCTCACATCCACCGTGGGTCGCCTCGACCCATCGCACGTAGGGGCGGCCCCCCGTGGCCGCCCTAGCCACGCAACCGTCGTGCTGTGACCCATCGCACGTAGGGACGGCCCCCCGTGGCCGCCCCCGCCTACGCACATCCGCCCATCAGGTCAGCTCACTCCGGGGTGAGCGTGACGTCGCGCAGGGTGGCGCCGGAGCTATTGACGGTGACGGGCACCGTGGCCGTCTGGTAGCCGGCCGCCGAGACGCGCAGCTCCCAGGTGCCGGCGATGGCGTTGATGAAGCTGTAGGCGCCGCTCGCGTTGGTGGTGGCCGTGAAGAGCCCACGGTTGATCTCCACCTTGGCGTTCGGGATTGGCTGGGACGACGTGGCGGAGGTGATGACGCCCACCAGGTCCCCCGCGCCCGGCGACGCGCCGATGCGCACTTGGTAGTGCCCTGCCTGCTTCGTCAGGTGCCCGTTCTTATCCACGCTCACCACGTGGAAGAAGTGGACGCCGTCCGGCAGCCCCGCTTGGAGCAGCTGCTTGTCGCCCACCGCCAGGAACGGATCGGCCTTGGTGGGCACGGTGTCCGCGAAATGGTCGCGAGACCAGTGGTACCCGGTGACGCTCGCGTCGGGCGTGGGGAGGCTCCAGGAGAAGAACGCGTCCCGGTTGGAGGTGTACCAGTTGGACTGGTTCGGGTGGCTCAGCGAGCTCACGGTGGGGGGCAGCGTGTTCAGCCGCACCCGGAACCACGACTGCACCGAGCTCACCAAGGACGAGCTGTTGACCGACGCCAGGTGGAAGTAGTTGTCGCCTTGGACGAAGGCGCTGCGCGGCACGGCCACCGTCTCCGCGGCCACCCAGGTGGCGTTGCCTGGCGTGGGCACCGTGGTCTCGTTCGTGTTCGTCAGGAAGTAGTACCCAAGCACGCTGGGGAACGCCTCTGACCAGCTGAAGTGCGCTTGGTCGAAGTCGTCGTTGTAGTGCAGCGTGTCGACGGGCACCGTGGAAGAGCCGATGTCGAGGGGCGAGAGCATGCCGCGCGTGATGACGGCGCCGGAGTAGGTCCCGGCGTCCTCGAAGCGCACGCCGGAGAGCAGCTTGACGCGGCCGTTGCCCCCGTTGCCGCCCGAGTAGGAGCTGACGCGCCCCAAGCCCGGCGTGGTGTCCACCGAGCCAGTGACTGTCAGGTTGTCGGCCGCCAACAAGACGCCCCCACCGGAGCCGCCCCCGCCTGACGGCGCGGCGTCGAGCGCATTCGCTCCGCGTGCGATCAGGCTCCCTCGCATCTCGATGGTTGGGGCGATCAGTCGTAGCGCTCCGCCGCCGAGGCCTCCGTTCGACGAGCCGGATCGGGAGCCGCCGCGAGACCCCTTGGTGATCCGCGAGTCCTGCGTCTGCCCGTGGATGGGTCCGGCCACACCACAGCCGCTGTAGCCGCTCGTGCCGCGGGTGCCATAGCTGCCTCCGCCGCCAACCTGATAAGTGCTGGAGCAGCTGCTGTTGGGCGCGCCGCGACCCGCTGGCTCATCCCCCGTGGCGGCGACCCCGATCGACGCGCCCGCCTCCACGATGATGGAGTCCGCGTAAATAGTCAGCTCACCTGAAGGTGAATAGAGCGACGCCCCAGCCTTCACCACCAAGGCGCCGTCCACCACCAGCACGCCGTCATGGTTCTCGTTGCCGGTGACGAGCTTGCCCACCAGCGCGCACTGCCCGGTTGCCACGTGGCAATAACTGGGGCAGCTCTCCAGGTGCTCCCAGCTGTTACCGCTGGCGGAGCATTGCTGCGCCGTGGTGCCGCTGCAGCGCCTGGCGCCGGGCTCACACGCGCCGGTGCACAGCCCGGCGGAGCAGGCGTGCGAGCAGGTCTCCACCGTGATCCAAGCGCTCCCCGTGGCGTTACACACCTGCGTGACCAAGCCATCGCAGCGCCGCGCGCCCGCGGTGCAAGGCCCCGCCGAGCTCCCACCCCCACTGCCGCCGCTGCCGCTCGAGCCAGCCGTGCCGCCGACACCCCCGGTGCCACCGACGCCACCCGTGCCACCGCTCGCGCCCGCGCCACCGACGCCCGCCGTGCCGCTCCCGGCGACGCCGCCCGCGCCCGCATCGCCCCCGACGCCCGCGAAGCCGCCCGCGCCCGCGGCACCACCCACCGAGCCCCCGACGCCCGCCGATCCGCTGATGCCACCCACCCCCGCCGAGCCACCGGCGCCGCCCCCAGCGCTGCCTCCATCCCCGCCGACGCCCGCCGATCCGCCGAGGCCGCCGTCCCCTCCGGTGCCCGCGGTGCTGTTCCCTGCGGCGCCTCCATCCCCAGCTGCGCCCGCGCTGCCCGCGTCCCCCGCGCCGCCGCCGCGCCCGGACGAGCCACCGCCGGTGTCGCCGTCGTCCCCACCGCAGGCAGCCGCGGTCAACCCCAACCCGATGAGCACCCAAGACCAACGAGGCATGTTCGTCATCTCCTCAACTCCAAGCTAGCTGGCGGCGCGCCAACCGAATCCAACAAATCCACAAGGAAATCCTCACGTCCCCCGCCCCCCACGGGGACCCGCCCACGAGCGCCGCGACCGCACCGACGCTGCTCCATGCGCCCCAGCGAGTCAAGCACGCCCCACCCAACGTGAGCCCCGCAAAACCTGCGTTCGTTGGCACCCAATCCCTCCGAATTCCCAAGTGCCGCATCCTCGCGGGGTAGGGCAGGGGGTTTGGCAAGGCCCTCTCCGACACCTGGAGTCACTCAGTCCCACCGCGTCAGGCGCCGCGTGGCGCTGCGCGTTCAGGGCGACGCTTCGAGCAGCCGCGCCGCCGCCTCGCGCACCAGCGGCTCGGCGTCGTTCAGGTAGCCACGCATGAAGTGTGCGCCCGTTCTGCTGTCACACCGCATCACGGCCTGGAGCGCTCCGGCTCGAACCTCGGGCTCACCACGGGCGCTCAACCGCCGCGCCTGGTTCGCCGCCAGAATCCGCTCGCCTCCCCGAGCCGCCCCCGTGCGGCACAGCTCACCCAAGGCGCTGCCCACCACCGAGCCCCTAGGTGCCTCCTTCACCCCCATCACCCAACGCAGCACCGCTCCTACCAGCTTGGGACAACGCTCCCCAAAGGCGATGCCATAGGCGGCGCGGTCCGCCGCCTGGAAGGCGCTGCCCTTGAGCGCCCGCGCGAACACCGAGCAGGTGAAGAACTCTTCACCAAGCCACAGGCCTTCCACGATGAGCGCCTTGTCTTCGTCAGTGGCCTTGTCGAAGAGCGCCGCCAACAGCTCCGAGCCGCCTTCTAGCAAGGCACCGCGAGCCATCAGCCCTGCCCGAAGCTCGCGGTTGGGGTGTGACAGGAGCAGCGTCCTCAGCCGCTGCGCGAGCGACGGTTGATCGAGCTTCAGCACGAGCTGAGCGAGCAGCCCACCCACACCCGGGTGCTGCTCTGCCTCGGCCTGCGACACGATCGCCTCGGCGAGCGGCAGCTCGGTGATGTGCCGTACGCCGTGAGCCAAGAGCGCGCTCGCCGCGCCATAGCGCACCAGCGGTGCGTCGTGCGCGAGCAACGCCGCCACCTTCGCCTCGTCTCGCTCCACGAGCTTGGGCTCCGCCGCCTCCCAACGCTGCCAACCGGGGCACTCCTCGGGCGGCATCAGCGCTTCCGCATCGAAGGAGCAGCCCTCGAGCCCCCGCACCAACGCGGCCAGCTCCTCCCGCGCCTTCGCCTCGGGGTCCGGAGCCCGCGGCGCGCTCGCGTCGGGCGGCACCTCCGCGCTGGGGAGCAAATCCGGGACATCCGCGACCGGCGGCGCGTTCGGTCCACAAGCCACCAGCCACACGCCGAAGCACCCCGCGAGCCAGCCGCTCGCGGCGCGTGCTCTCGAACGCCGAGGAGAACGAGCCATGGTCCGAGCCTACTCCTCGCGGTTGCTGGCAGGCAGCGAATCAGCGGGACGTCAGTGTGGGTGACTTCAGTCGGGGCTGGGCGTGGGCTCGGGGGGGTCGTCGCTCGGGGGCTCGCTGGGGTCGGGGGGCTCGTTGGGGTCCTGGCTTGGCTCCGTGGGGCTCAGGGGCTCTGGGGTTGGATTGGGGCTGGGCGGCTGACTGGGCGCCTCCGTCGTGGGGAGCTCCACGCTGTCGTAGGGCCACTGATCGCGGATTTCGTTGGCGATGCTCGACGCCTCCATGCGCTCGCCGCGCTCCAGGTGGAACTGACGCAGCGCCCGCATGCAGTTCAGATCGTCCTTCATCACCGAGATGCACCAGCGCAAGATCTCTCGCGTCTCGCCGATCGGGTGCTGGCGCGTGTAGCTGTAGACGCGCAGCCGATGGCAGTCTTTGTCGCCAGGGTTGGCCGCGAGGCAGCCCATGGCTAGCTCGCGCGCCTCGGCGTACTCCTTGCGCTTGAGGAGGGCGTCGCCCTCCTTGGCGATCGCCTTGGGGGTCTGGGCGAGCTGCGCTGCGGGTGGGGGGGTTGGGGGGGCACCTGGCTCGCGGTCTTCGGGGTCACCCAGCTCACCGCTGGGCTCATCGGGCGGTGGGTGGTCTTCAGCCCCTGCGGCGCCGAGCGATTGGGCGTGGGCGCGCTCCTCGCGTGGCTGGTGAGACGGCTGCGTGTCCGGACGCAGCGCGACCCAGGCCAGGCCAAGCGCCAAGCCTGCTACGACGAGCAGCCAGACCAACGGAGCGCGGCTGGACGGCGACACCCTGAACCCATAGATCCGCCCGTCACCTCCGTGAAGGGCGTTGGCGACGCAGCGCGGCTCGTGTTTCGCGGGCCCGGTGCCTTGCGCGTGGGAGGGGCCCGCCACGAGCGTCGTGGGGTTCGGCGCCGCGGTGCATCTGGGCGCTAGGCGGCGCCGCGCGAAGTCTCATAGCGTGACCAACCCCCCAAAAAAACTTCGTGGTGATGGATGAAGGCGGGTTGAGGTGAGGTGCGCTCGGCTGCGGCGACCGTGCGAGGAGTGTGGTGCGCCCACGGGAACGAAAGGCTCGCTGAGGGTGCGGAGCCGGAGCGAAACCAGGGCTCAAGCGGCGTGGTTTCGTCTATGTTGGCCTGGCTATGGGCGGCCGTATCCTGGTGGTGGACGACAGCGCGACGATTCGGAAGGTCGTCGCTTCCATCCTGGAGCGGAACGACTTCCAGCCGGTGGAGGCGCGTGATGGCTTCCACGCGCTGGAGCAGTTGGAGCAGGACCCGGGCTTCGAGCTCATCCTGCTCGACTTCGTGATGCCGCGCATGAACGGCTACCAGTTCTGCCGTGAGCTGCGCTCGCGCTCCGAGGTGAAGGCGCTGCCCGTGGTGCTGATGAGCGCCAAGGGCGACAAGATCCGCGGACAGTTCGTGCAACAGACGGGCGCCATCGACGCCATCACCAAGCCCTTCGATCCGCGCGGCTTGATCGCGGTGGTGGAGGGCGCGCTGTCGAAGCAGAAGGCGGGGCGCGCGCGCCCGGTGCCGGACGCCGCGGCGATGCTGGAGGAGGAGGTGGTGGAGAGCCAGCGCCCCAGCTCCTTCAGCTGGACTCGCGACGCGGGCTTGAACCGCGCTCGCGCGGCGATGGCCTTCGCGCATCGAGTGGGGGAGGCGCTGAGGCCCGAGCTGCTGCGCGACATGGACGAGCAGAGCTACGATTTGGCGTTCCAGCGCACGCTGGTGCCAGATTTCCTGGCGGAATTGGTCGAGGTGCTCGGCGTCACCGCGGAGGGCCAGGAGGAGGACTCGCTCTCCGGCGATATCGCGGTGATCTCCATCGCCGAGGTGCTGCAGCTCCTGTCGCTGCAACGCCAGACGGGGGAGCTCCGGGTGCGCACCCGCAAGGGAGCGTCCATCACCCTGAGCATCCACGAGGGGGACTTGAGCCTCGCGACCTCGGCGGGGCTGCACGGTGAGTTTCAGATCGGTCGCTACCTGGTGCAGGACGGGGTGGTGCCCGAGGCGGAGCTGGCGGAGGTGCTGAAGGAGCAGGGCGTGGCGCGGACCGAGGCCGCCGCCAAGGCTCAGGCGTCGTTGGTTGAGCTGACGATCTCCGCGGATGGGGCGCCGGTGTCGTCAGCCAAGTTGCCCAGGACGCCGAGGCCGGGCGCCGCGCTGGACGCGGGCATGCCCGAGAGCGGTGTGACGGATACTCACGCGGCGAAGGGCGATATTTCCACGCTTTTTGGCCAGCTTTTGCTGGCCCAGGGGCGCGCCACGGAGGAGCAGATCCGGCGCGCTCTGGTGCGCCAGGCGAGCGAGCTCATCTACGAGGTGGTGCGCTGGAGCTCGGGGCGCTTCAGCTTCAAGCGCGGTGAGCTCAGCGCGGCGGCGCAGGCGGCGGACCTCGCGCTGCAGACCAGCGCCATCGCGATGGAGGGCTTCCGGCGCGTGGACGAGTGGCGCCTCATCGAGGGGAGCTTCGACTTCGAGAACGTGCTCTACCAGGACCCGATGGCGATCGAGCGCCTGGCACGGCAAGGTAAGCTGACCAAGCTGGAGGCCACGGTGCTCGAGGCGATCGACGGGGAGCGCACGGTGCGGGAGGTCGTCGCGGGGGTGCGCGCGAGCTCCTTCGACGTTTGCAAAATCCTGTACCAGTTCGTCAACTCGCGGCTGGTGCGGATCGAGAGCTGAGGCGCCCATGCGCGGGTGCCGTGAGTCGAAGCGCCGCGAGGCGCCACCCGATTTCGCTGAGTCAGGGAGGCGTACTAGGTGCCCCGATCGCCGTGAGCGCGCTGACTGCGCCGCGAGCTGGAGGCCCCTGTGACGGCTCCTGAGCTGCGCCCTGGGCTCATCTTGGAGCTGCCGAACGACGCGCGGGCGCTCGCGGGGCGCTGGTTCCTGACGGCGGACGTGGCGCTGCGCATCGTGCTGGCGGCGGAGATCACGCGGGTGCCCTTCAGTGAGCTGGGGATGGCGCTGATTGAAGGTCAGGTGCTGCCGGTCCTGTTCTTGAGCGGCAGCGCGACGGAGCTCGTGTGGTGTGAGCTGCCGAGCGACGCGCGCGAGGCGGAGCCGGTGCTCGTGAGCGGCGCGCGGGTGCTGGCGAGCGGGCGCTTCCCAGCCGCGGGCGCGGGGGTGAGCTACTTGGGTGAGGCCCTGGCGCCGCTCGAGCTGGGCGTGCTGATGGACGCGGCGCCGGACGACGAGTGAGGTAGGAGGAGCGCGATGGAGCGGAGGCGGCGGTTGGTCAACGGCGTGATGGACTGGGTCACCGAGCAGGCGCGCGCGCGGCGCACCGAGGCGCGGGTGACGGCGCTCGACGAAGCGCGCCTCTTGGAGCAGCACGAGCGGGTGGTGGAGGCGAGCGAGCGCGCCAGCAGCTTGCTCGGTGGGGCGGGGGCGCGCGCCACGCAGCAGCGCTCGGCGCTGGACGGGCTCCGCGACTACCTGCGCCGCAGCGGTGAGCGTGAGAAGGAGCTTCGTCAGGGCGCCTTGCCGGTGAAGGAGGCCTTCGAGCGGCTCAAAATCATCGCGCTCAACGCGGGCCTCGCGGGGGCGCGCCTGGGGGAGCCGGCGGGGACGCCGCTGCTCTTGGTGGCGGAGGAGGTGCGCGCGCTGGTGGAGCGCGGACTGGAGGCCACCGAGGCTCACGCCGGGCGGATCTCGGAGCTGGAGCCCGAGCGCGAGGCGGCGCGCGCGGAGCTCGATCAGGCGCAGCAGCACGCGCTCACCATCGCGAACGAGCTGCTCGGGGCGCAGTCCGCGCAGCGCCAAGCGGCGGAGGAGGTGGCCGCCTTGGGGAAGCAAATCCAGCGCGTGACGGGGACCGACCCGGAGCTGGCCCGCACCCTCACGGAGGCCGCGCAGCACGCGGAGGGGCTGCTCGCGGCGCTCAGTCAGCTCAGCGCCCGAGCGCCGCGTGGCGGGGTGTTCGAGCCGCTGATCCCGCTGGTGGGTGAGCTGCGGACCGCGCTGCGGAAGCTCTCGGGTGGGTCGTGAACGAGCGCGAGCTGCGTCAGCTGCTCGCGAGTGAGATCGAGCGGCGCCTGCCGCAGGTGGGTGAAGACCACGCGGCGACGCGCGGCGTGCTCCACGCGGTGCGCGGCTCGGCGGCGATGGCGGGGGAGTCGGATTTGGCCTTGGTGTTGGGCCAGCTGGGCGCGCGGATCCGCGCGGGGGAAGCGGAGGCGACGGGTGAGGTGCGAGCGGTGCTCGAGGCCTGCGCGCGGCGGTTGGCCGAAGGTCAGCCTGCCTTTGCTTCCAGTTGGCCTTCGCCGCCCGCGGCGCTGGTGGCTTCACGAGGGGCGCCGAGCGCCGAGTACGTGGAGAGCATGCGCGAGCGGCTCGCGGCGCTCGAGGCACCGACTGGGTCCCATGTGGGTGCGCCGAATGCGCCGGGTGCGCCGGGTGCGTCGAATGTGCCGGGTGCGCCGGATGAAGCGGCGCTGGCCGAGGTGTATCGCGCGGTGCACGGCTTGAAGAGCGCCGCCAGCGCCGAAGGGGACTCCGTCACCGCGTGGTACTGCCATGGCTTGGAGGAGCACTTGGAGGCGGCGCGGGAGGGCGGCACCGTGACCCTGGCGCTCGGCGAGCTGCCGCGGCACCGAGCGGTGCTGATCGGCTTGGTGGAGGAGCCGGCGCGGGTGCTTCAGGCGCTCCAGGGCGCGTCGGCGAGCATCGCCTTGGCGTCTGACATGGCGAGCGTTGGCTCTGACGTGATGAATGTTGGTCAGGGCAACGGCTCAGTGGGCGGCATTTCGCGAGGGGTGGAGGGCACGGCTGTGCTCGGTTTGGGTTCGGGCGTTGGTTTGGGCGGCGGCCCCAGCGCGCTGATGGTGCCGGAGCAGCTGCTCGACACGCTGCTCGATGGCCTGCGAAGACTCGATCGGATCCATGACGATATCAGCCGGGTGCTCGAGATCAGCGGCCAAGTGGCGGCGCGCGCCCGCGCCCAGCGTGAGCAGCTGGGCGAGAGCCTGCGCCTGATCGGGCCGCCGCGGCCGTGGGGCGCGCCCGAGGCGGCGCTGCGCCTGATCGAGGGGACCGCGCGCAGCTTGAACGCGTCCAGCGCCTGGGCGGGGCGCGGCGTCACCTTCTTGAATCACGCCAATGAGCAGCTGCGCGCGGAGGTGACGAGCTCGCGCAGCGCCCTGACGCAGCTGCGCCGCACCCACCTCAAGTGGCTGCTCGGGCGGCTGGAGGCGGCGGCGCTGGAGCTCGCGGAGCAGCAGGGCAAGCGCGTGCGGGTGCGCCTCTCCGGAGGTGACTTACCGGTGGATCGCCGGCTCGCGGAGCGCCTGCTGGATCCCGCGCTGCAGCTGGTCCGAAACTCGGTGACTCACGGGGTGGCCAGCGACGCGCGCGGGGAGATTTGGATCCAGGGTGAGCGCATCGGAGGCTGGCTGCGGCTCACGGTGGAGGACGACGGCGCGGGGCTCGACGTGACGCGCCTACGTCAGGTCGCGGGCGCTCCCGAGGGCGCTCCGGGGCATCCAGCGGGCTCCAAGCGGGGCGCGCGAGGGTCGCGCCCCCCGTCAGAGGAGCTGGCCTTCGCCTCAGGAATTTCCACCAGGAAATATGCCGATCTGTTCGCGGGGCGCGGGGTGGGGCTCGCCATGGCGGAGGCGAGCCTGACGCGCCTCGGGGGGACGCTGCACCTCACGAGCCGAGCGCCGCGCGGCGCGCGCGCCATCGTGGAGGTGCCGGCGGAGAGCGGCTTGCTCGACGTGCTGTGGGTGGGGCTGGATGAGCTGCGCTTCGCGCTGCCGGTGATGTACGCGCGCCGCGTGGTGCGTCACGCGGAGCGGCTCGCCGCGGTGAGCCTCGCGACCTGCCTCGGCGCGCCCGCGCCGCGCAGCCCGCTGCGCGCCGCGGTGGAGCTCGAGGTCACCGGGCGGAGGCCGGTGTACGTGGCGGTCACCGCGGTGGAGCCGGCGGAGACGGTCAACGTGCACCCGGTGCCGCCGCGCGTCGCGCGGCGCGGGCCTTACGCGGGCGCTGCGCTGCGTCGCGGCGGTCAGCTGGCGCTGGTGCTGCACGGCCCCGCCACGGCGCTGCGCGCTCAGGGGTACACGACGCCTTGAGCGCCGCGCGGGGTCGTGCGGCTCGAGACCAACCCCCAACCCCCGACCCGCTTCATCCAGCTGCACTCGACCCCTGTACTTCGACCCCTGCCGTTCACCACTCAGAGACACCTCGCGCGGTTGGTGCTAGCTGCGGTGCGCTGCGATGCACTCAATGCTCTTGCCGCGTCTCGAGGTGTGCGTCTCATCGCTCACGTTGGATGACCACCCGGCGGTGCTGGAGATCGCGCGGGGCGCCGAGGTCACGCTGGACCCAGGCTCGCTCTCCGCGCCGCACGCGCTGATCTGGGTGGCGCGGAGCACTGACGAGGCGGTGCTCGGCTTCTTGCTGGCTTGGGAGCTGGCAGGCGAGCTCGAGGTGGTGGACCTGGTCACGCGCGCCTCGGCTCGGCGTCGCGGTGTGGCGCGGGCGCTCTTGGGGGCGCTGCTCGGGCGGGCGCGAGCGCGCCGAACGCCGCTCATCGCCCTGGAGGTGCGCCGCTCGAATCATCCGGCGATCGGGCTCTATCGGTCGAGCGGGTTTTGTGTCATCGGGGTGCGGCGCGACTACTACTCGGCGCCCCGTGAGGACGCGCTGTTGATGCAGCTCCACCTGGATCCGGACACCGGCGAGGTGCGAGCGTGCGAAGACGAACCTGAGCTCGATCGCTGACCATGTCTCACCCCGACCTCACCCCGCTCGCCCCGCGCCGGCAGATCACCGCGAACCTCGCGCGGCGCGACAGCATGGGCCCGGCTTACCACGTGCTCACCTTCGACGTGCCGGAGGGGGTCGACGCGCGGCCCGGTCAGTTCACGATGGTGCGCGGCGCGGAGTGGGGTGACGCCCCGCTGTTGCCGCGCCCCATGAGCTACCTCTCGGGCGGCCGCCGCCCGTCGATTTTGATCAAGGTGGTCGGGGACGGCACGACGCGCATGGCGCGCGCGGTGCCGGGTGAGCCGTTCCACTTGCTGGGCCCGCTCGGCAACACCTGGCCCGAAGTCACTGAGGGCAAGCGCCCGGTGCTGGTCGCGGGCGGCGTCGGGGTGGCGCCGCTGCTCTACCTGGCGCGCAGCTTGGCGCCCCATGGTGTGCGACCGATCGCGCTCTACGGCGGACGTAGTGAGCGCGACTTACCGATGCACGAGGAGCTCGCCGAGGTGTGCGATCTCCACGTCACCACGGAGGATGGTTCGCGCGGCGAACGAGGGCGCGTCACCCAGCTGCTGCCGGACCTGCTGAGCGGTGACGTGGAGGTGTTCACCTGTGGGCCTGACCGGATGATGGCGGCGGTCGCGGCGCTGTGTGCCCCGCGTGAGGTGCGCTGCATCGCCTCGCTGGAGACGCCCATGGCCTGCGGTTACGGCGTGTGCCTGGGCTGCCCCGTGAAGCGCGCGGAGGGTGGCTACTTGTACGCGTGCATGGATGGCCCTTGCATCGACGCGGCGAGCATCGACTGGGGTGACGGCGCTGCGGCGGGAGGTGCGGCGTGAACCAAGAGGTGACCCTCGGCGGCTTGACGCTGAAGAACCCGGTGCTCACCGCCTCGGGGACCTTCGGCTATGGCCTGGAGTACGACAGCTTCTTCGACGTGGCGGAGCTCGGCGGCATTTGCACCAAGGGCCTCAGCCTCGCGCCGCGTCACGGCAACCCGCCGGAGCGGATCTGCGAGACGCCCGCCGGCATGCTGAACGCCATCGGCCTCGCCAACGTGGGCGTGGAGTATTTCTGCGAGCACAAGCTCCCCACCTTGCGCGAGCGTGGGGTGACGGTGGTCGCCAACATCTTCGCCAGCTCGGTGGAAGATTTCGTGAAGATCACCGAGCGCCTCGAGCGCTCACCGGGCGTCGCCGCGATCGAGCTGAACGTCAGCTGCCCTAACGTGAGTCAAGGCGGCATCGAGTTCGGGCGTGATCCGGCGCTCTGCGCGCAAGTGACGGCGGCGTGCAAGGCTGTCACACAGCTGCCCATCTGGGTGAAGATGAGCCCGGAGGCGGGTGACATCGTGGCGGTGGCCAAGGCCTGCGAAGAGGCCGGCGCCGATGCTGTCACCGCGATCAACACCATCCGGGGGATGTCGATCGATCCGAGCACTGGCCGCGTGCGGCTCGCCAACCGCACCGGCGGCTTGAGCGGGCCGGCGCTGCGGCCCATCGCGCTGCGCATCGTGTGGGATTTGGTGGGCGCGCTGCGCATCCCGGTGATCGGTATCGGCGGCGTGTTCAGCGCGGAGGACGCGCTCCAGTTCCTGCTCGCCGGCGCGAGCGCGGTGCAGGTGGGCACCGCGAGCTTCTCAGATCCCACCGCAGCGAGTAAGGTCCGCCAAGGGATCGCGGCGTACTGCGCTGCACACCAGCTCACCGTCTCCGAGCTCATCGGGCGGGGGCGCCCCGATTCGAGGAGGTGACGTGGAGGCTCTCAGCCTGGCTCTGCAGACGGAAGCGCTCCGGAAGGTGCTTCACTCCATCCGCGCGGGTGAGCGAGGGGTGGTGATCTTCGACTTGGACGGCACGCTGTTCGACAACCGCCCGCGCACCTTGGCCATCTTGAACCAAGCGGCTGACGGCTGGGCTGCGCGTGACCCAGAGGCGGCGCGCGCGGTGCGCTCGCTCCGCTTCACAGAGCTCGGTTACTTGGCGTCGGAGACGCTCGAGCAAGTGGGGGTGGACCGCACCCTGATCGAAGAGGCGGTGCAGCTGTGGCGGGAGCGCTTCTTCACGGATGACATCCTGAGCCATGACGTGCCGCTCGCCGGCGCGGTGTCGTTCGCGAAGGCTTGCTACGAGGCGGGGGCGAACCTGGCCTACCTCACGGGGCGCGACCTGCCGAACATGGCGCTCGGCACCTTCCGCAGCCTGAGGGACGCTGGCTTCCCCATCGGGCTGCCGGGGACGGAGCTCGTCTTGAAGCCGGACTTCGAGACGCCCGATCTCACCTTCAAGCGCGACATCACCCCGGAGATCACGCGGCTCGGGCGCGTCGCGGCGACCTTCGACAACGAGCCCGGCAACTGCAACGCCTTCGCGGAGATGTTCCCCGAGGGGCATCACTTCATGATGCTCACGCAGTACGCCCCGAACCCACCGCCGCTCAAAGACGGCGTGGCGGTCATTCAAGATTTCCGCATGGAATCATGAGCGGTCGCGGCTTCGCTGGAGCCGCCGAGGGCGCGCGCGACCCATGGGGGCCTGGCTCCGCCAAGCAGCGTAGATTTCCTTGTGGAAATTCCCAGGAGAAAATCACAGCCATCCTGACGCTGGGCCTCCTGGGTCTCGTCGCGGGCTGCGACGACCCCACGCCGGAGCCCACCAGCAAGGAGAAGAGCCCCAACGCCAGCATCCAGCCGACGCCGCTCGGCTCGGGCGTGCTCGCGCTGCCCACCGCGCCGCCGCGCTTCGATGGCGGGGTGGTGGGGATCCCGGTGGACTCCGCTGGGCGGCTCACGGTGGCGGACGCGGGGCTCCCGCCGGCCACGCCGCTCCGGCCGGAGGAGCCGCTCTCCATGGACGGCGTGGGCACGCGGGACACCAGCGGGCTCAGCCTGACGGCGGAGTTTCGTTGGGATGCGCCGCCGAAGCCGCCGGCGGGCGTCGCGGCCAACACCGAGGCGGCGCAGGAGCTGCGGAAGCGCCTGAGCCCGGTGATGAACGTGGAGCTGGCGAGCGTCGGGCGCATGCGCCTCTCTTGGGAGAGCGCGGTGTTCCCGTTTCCTCCCGGAACCGAGCTGCGCTCCCGGTTGGACCGCACGGGCCACGTGCTCGTGTGGCCGAGCCGCGGTGCCTACCGCTCGGTGGCGCCGGGTGGGCTCCGCGCGCTGTTCGCGGAGCGGCGCGGTGACGTGACGCCGCTGGTGCACGCGGAGGTGAAGGTGCGCGGCAAGGGCTCGGCGTTCGGCTTCGAGACGGAGCGCCAGGAGCTGCGCTCGGGCTTTGGGGTGCTCAGCCTGGAGCAGGCGAAGGTGCCGGCGAGCGGGCCCGCGGGGCTGCTTTTGTGCCGCGCGCTGGTGGAGCTGGTGGGGGTGGAGCCAACCAGTCAGGCTTGCGCACCGAATCTCGTCCCGGTGAACGCCGAGTTCCGCTGGCAGCCCAAGGGGGGCATCACCTGGGCGGTGACCGAGCTCACCCGTCGTACGGATTTGCGCGTCGAGGAGCTCCGGGTGCCGCCCGGCGGCGCGGAGGCGAAGCCGGGTGAGTTCCCGCCCGGGACCACCGGCATCTTGCTGAGCCCGGCGGAGCTCGCGAGCCTCCGCCGCGCGCCGTCGGCGAACGTCACACCGGAGCCGGGCGCGCCGGGCGAGGGGCTCCGCGCCGTGAACCACGAGGATGGCCTGCGCTACCTGATGGTGGATGGCGTGCCGGCGGCGTGGGTGCCCGCGGGCGGCAGCGTGTACTTGCTCGGCCTGAGCCAGAGCCACTATCACGTCAGCTGGCGTGACTTCCTGGGCGGCCACGTGACCCCTGAAGTGAGGCAGACGGTGCCTGGCGCGGTCTCCCTGGGCGAACCAGCGGATGCCGGCGCACCCTAGAAGCGCAGTACCTAGAAGTGCCCTTAGAAGCCCGGTGCACCCTAGAAGCGCTAGTCCGCCACGTAGTCTTCGGGGCCGAAGCGCACGTCGGCGAGGCCATCGGTGGCCGCGCTGTCTTGCAGCGCCGCGAGGGCGATCTCCACGACGTCGAAGCGCGTGCTGAGCAGCAGGTAGTCTTCACCGCGCACCTCGGGCAGCGCCGCGAGGCGCTCTTCGACGCGCTCACGATCGGCGGGGTCGAGGTACAGCTCGGAGCTGGGCCCGGGGTGCTCCGCGCCGTCGAACAGCGCGTCGTAGACGGCGCCGATGGGGCTCAGCGAGAGGAACGCCGCGCGCGAGCAGAGCCGCCAGCTTTGGTCGTCGTCGCTCGGCAGGATCCAGAAGCCGTCCACCCGCGCGCGCAGCACCTCCCCGAAGTAGGCGCCCACGCTGCGCGTGATGAGCGGCACCAGCTCGGGGCGCTCCTGCACCGCGGCGCGCGACAGCTGAAGGTAGTGGTCGACCAGCGGCAGGGTGTCCGACGTTTGGTCGGGTAGGAGGCCCACTGCGCCGTGAACGAAGCGCGCCCCAGCCAGGGCGAGCTCGACGATGCGCTCTGGTGCGCCGAGCAGCGCTTCCTCGTCTTCGGTGGCGCTCATCGCCGCCTTCGTAGCAGAAAGCGGACGCCGGGCGGCTGTTGGGAGGCGCTTCGCAGCGGGAGGGCGCGAAGCCGGCGCCGCCCAGCGACCTGCCAAACCCCCCGATCCCTACTTTCCATCGGGCCCGCTCGGTCGCGCGGCTCGGACACTTCGTGCTTGCAGCGACGCGGCGGCCAGCGGATAGAACCGAGCGGCGGAAAGTTCCGAGACGTCACCTCTTGGGGGGCGCCCGGTGCTAGGCTGGCGGCTCCCTCTCGAATGCGCATCGGCATCTTCAGCGACACCCACGCCAACTATGAGGCGCTCAGCGCCGTGCTCGAGGCTTACAAGCATGAGCGCGTGGAGGAGTACTATTGCCTCGGGGACACCGTGGGCTACGGGGGCTCGCCCAACGAGTGCTCGAACCTCGTGCGGGAGATCGCCAAGGCCACCATCCTCGGCAACCACGACGCGGCGGTCGCGGGGCGCATGGACTACTCGTACTACTACGAGGCCGCGCGCCAGGCGCTGGACACCCACGCCTCCATGCTCTCGGACGAGAACAAGGAGTGGCTTCGGAACCTGCCGTACTCGGTGCAGCTGAACGAGATCGGGGTGCACCTCTGCCATGGGTCGCCGGTGCGGCTCGAGGAGTTCGAGTACATCTTTGCGCCGGAGCAGGCGCGGGAGTGCCTGCCCATCTATGACGATCTCGGTCACATCACGCTGATCGGCCACTCACACCTGTGCAAGGTGTTCGCGCTCACCACCACCACGGTGGAGGAGCTGCCCCCGGTGGATTTCGAGCTGCGCCCTGACCGAAAGTACATCGTCAGCGTCGGCTCCGTGGGCCAGCCGCGCGACTACGACAACCGCGCCAGCTTCACCGTGTACGACACGGACCGGAAGCGCTTCGAGTTCAAGCGCATCGAGTACGACATCGAGACCGCGGCGGACAAGGTGCTACGCGCCAAGCTCGAGCGCAACTTCGCGCACCGCCTGTTCATCGGTGTGTAGGCGCCTGTTCATCGAGCTTTCGAGCTGCCCCGCGGGGTGCTCGTCTGCCTCGTCCTGTCACCTGACGACCTGTTCATCGGCACGCGCGCCGTCTCGCGCGCCGCGCGGTTGTCAGCACAGCTGCCTGACGATTGTCAGGGATCGTGACTGCTTCGCAGCGTGGCCTTGCTCTGGCCGGCTGCGCGCGGCAGGGAGCGCCAGCCGTCCCACACCTCGCAGTGAGCCGGCGTGCGCCCGATGCACAGCGGACGGATCGCGAGCAGGCCCACGACGAAGCCGCCCAGGTGCGCGAAGAACGCGACGTCCGAGCTGCCCACCCCCACCAGCTGCGCGAGCGCGGGCATCAGGTTCTGAAACAGGAACCAGAACCCGAGCACGAGCCAAGCCGGCGCGTAGAAGGTGAGCCCCACCAGGAGCCACAGGGGCGGCACCAGGTTCAGCATCAGCACCTTGGCGCGCGGGTAGAGCACCAGGTACGCGCCGAGCAGCCCCGCGATGGCGCCGGACGCGCCGCCGAGCGGCACCTGACTCGTGGGGTAAATGATGAGGTGCGCCGCCACGCCAGCGACGCCGCTCGCGAAGTAGAGCAAGAGGTAACGGAAGGGGCCGAGCGCGTCCTCGATGTTGTCACCGAAGATGTAGAGGAAGAGCAGGTTGCCACCCAGGTGCGCGAGGTCCCAGTGAGTGAACAGCGAGGTCAGGACCGTGATGCCGTCCCTCGCTGGATCCTCGATGAAGCGCGCCGGCACCACCCCCAGCGCCTGCCCAACCCCCTCCACCCCCGCCCAGGAGAGCCCACGGCTCGCCAAAAAAGCTAATATATTCAATAAGATGAGCGTGTACGTCAGGTACGGGACGCGGCGCGTGGGGTTCTGGTCCCGGATCGGCAGCATGCGATCTCTGATCGTAGGGCTCCGAGGCCAGCTTGGCGAGGGGTGCGCATCACCCGGAGGGTGGTGTTACACCGGGCTCGATGGCAGGTGAGGCGTGATGCCGTGGTTCCGTGTCGGGTGGCCTCGAGCTGCGGGGCTCGCGTGGGTGCTCGGCGGCTTGGCGCTCGCGTGCGGTGGGCCTCGCTTCGACGGTCGGGTGTACACCAGCTCGGACCTGAGCTTCCAAGTGGACGGCGTGCCGGCTGGGTGGCGCGAGATCGAGGCGAGTCACGGCTTGGTCAGCTTTCGTGACGATGCCCGCTCGGCGACCCTCGCCGTCTCCGGGCGCTGCGGTCAAGACGGCGACGACGTGCCGCTCACGGCGCTCACCCACCACCTGTTCCTCCAGTTCACCGAGCGAAGCATGCTGAGCCAGCGCGAGCTGGAGCTGGATGGCCGCGCCGCGCTGCGCACCGAGATCGAGGCGAAGCTCGACGGCGTGGCCAAGCGCTTCGTGGTGTACGTGCTGAAGAAGAACGGGTGTGTTTACGATTTCGTGCACATCGGCCCGCCGGGCACCGAGGCATCGGCTGAGTTCGAGCGCTTCGTCGCGAGCTTCCGGACCTTGTCACCGTGATGGGCGCAGCGGACACCGAGCCCCCGAGCCGGCGCTCTTACGCGCCGCCGCCGCCCAAGCCGACGGTGGTGCTGCGCCTGCGCACCTTCGGCTTCATTGGGCACCTGGGTCAGGTGGCGACGATGACGGCGGGCACGCTGCGCGCGCTCTTCAAGCGGCCGTTCGAGCTGCGTGAGTTCATCCACCAGCTGGACAGCCTGGGCGTCGCTTCCGTGGGGATCGTGGTGGTGACCAGCGTGTTCATCGGCATGGTGATGAGCGTGCAGTTCGCCTTCGGTCTGCAGAAGTTCGGCGGCATGGAGTACACGGGCCGCGTGGTGGGGCTCAGCTTCTCGCGTGAGCTCGCGCCCACCCTCACCGCGGTGATCGTCGGCGGGCGCATCGGCGCGGGGATGGCGGCGGAGCTGGGGTCGATGGCGGTGACGGAGCAGCTCGACGCGGTGCGCGCGCTCGGCGCCGACCCACTGAAGAAGCTGGTGCTGCCGCGGCTGCTCGCCTCCATCATCGTGATGCCGGTGCTCGCGGCGATGGCCTTGGTCCTGGGGTTCGGCGGCGCGATGCTGATCACCGACTTGGAGTTCAACATCCCCGCTGACTTCTTCCTGAGGAGCGCGCTCGGCACTGTAGGGATGAAGGACTTCTTGAGCGGGATGTTCAAGACGCCGTTCTTCGGCGCCATCATCGCGTTGGTGGGGTGCCATTTCGGCATGACCACGCGCGGCGGCACCGCGGGCGTGGGGGACAGCACCACGCGCACGGTGGTGGTGATCTCGATCTCGATCCTGATCGCGGACTTCTTCCTCACCAAGGTGGCGATCTTGATCTGGCCCGCGTTCTGACGCTTCGGGAAGGGGGGACGGGTTTGGGGGTTGGACGGCACCGCGCCGCGCCCTATGCGCGACGCGGCCGATAGTGCGCGACGCGGCTGGCAGCAGGTGGCGTTGGGTTTGTCAGGGTACCCTGCGACAGGCGGCATGGCTGAGCGGCGGTGCCTGCGCCTTCAAGCTCACGCGCTGGACGAGGCGGCGCGGGTCGTTTCCGTGCTAGGCTTGGGGGGTCCTTTCAGTCTTTGGAAGCCATGAGCGGGTCGAACGAGCGGAGCGCGGGTCTGTCAGCGGCCGGCGCGCCGCCCGCCGATGCAGACAGCAGCGCTGACCGTCGTCCAGCAGCGCCTGGGCGGCGCGGTGGTCTGCTCACCACCGGGGACATGGCGCGGCTCTCGCACAACACGCTGCGCACGGTGCGCTTCTACGAAGAGACGGGCATTTTGCGGCCCGTTCAGCGCACGGACGGGGGGCACCGGCTGTTCGCGCGGAGCGAACTCGTCAAGCTCGAGCTGGTGAGCGAGCTGCGCGCGGCGGGCTTCTCGCTCGAGGAGATCCGTGAGCTGCTCGAGTCGAAGCAGCGCGCGTGCGACGGCGCGGGCGCCTCGCGTGACGTGTTGGGGCGCCTGGGCGGGCAGATCGAGCGCATGAGCCAGCGCATCGACATCCTGACCAAGCTGCGCGACGACCTGGTCGCCGCGCAAGAAATCCTGAGCCGCTGCCAAAGCTGCACGGAAAATCGCCTCTACCCGGATGGCTGCAGCCACTGCCGCGTGATGACGGAGGCCTCGGCGCTCCCGAAGACGGTGTGCGTGCTGTGGCGCGTCCCGTGTGAGTCATGATGCGGCGCGTCAGGCGGCTGCGTGGTGTCCGGTCGAGCGCTCGGCCTGACGCTCGCGGCCCGCTTCGCGCGCCGGATGCACGGAAGGGCTCGACGACGCCGCGAAGCCGGGCAACGCTCGGGAGTCAGTGACTGGTGAACGCAAGGGGGGCGCGTCCTGGGCCGCGCTCGCTTGCGAGCGTATCGAAGGACACGATCACGATGACCACACGAGCCCTTTGGCGACCCGATCGGCGGGCGTTCACGGTCCATGAGGTGGACCAACTCATCCCGGTGCTCACCACCAAGGTGAGCGAGCTCTTGATCGCGCGGAGCGAGATCGAGCGAGCGATGGCGGAGCTCTCCGAGCACCTGGGGCACGAACCGCGCACGCTCGAGGCGGAGCCCGGCGACAGCGCCATGGCGCTCCGCATCAAGCGCGAGCTCAAGGGCGCGATGAAGAGCTACGAGCAGGGCTGGAACGAGATCGAGCGGCTCGGCGCGGTGGTGAAGGATCCGCGCATCGGCCTCTTGGACTTCTACGGCCACCTGAACGGGCGCTGGGTGTGGCTGTGTTGGCGCTACGGTGAGGACTCGCTCGGCTACTACCACGACCTCGACGCCGGCTACTCGAGCCGCAAGCCGCTGGGGCGCCAAGAGCGCGCGCTGCTCCTCAACTGAGCCATGAGCGTCGATCTCGAGCGCGCGAGCCGCGCCATCGCCGAGTTTTTGAGCGCGCTGGGCCACGACCCGAGCAGGGAGCCCGAGCTCGAGGGCACTCCGGAGCGCGTCGCGCGCGCCTTCGCGGAGGAGCTTTTGGCCGGCGCCGCGGTGGACCTGGGCGCGCTGGTGCGGGAGTCGCTGAGCGCCGCATTGACAATTTCCGTGCGGCAACCCGTGGTGGTGAAGGGGCTCCGGGTGGTGACGGTGTGCCCGCACCACCTGATGCCCGCGCTGGGTGAGGCGAGCGTCGCTTACCTGCCCGGGGAGCACTTGATCGGCATCGGCGCCGTGGCGCGTGTGGTGCGAGCCGCCGCCGCGCGGCTCACCCTACAAGAGCAGATCGGCCCCGAGGTGTTGGGGGCGCTCGTGGAGCACGCCCAGGTGGAGCTCGCCGCCTGCCGCATCACCCTCCGCCACAGTTGCCTGTCGGCGCGCGGCGCGCGGGAGCACGCCGCCGAGGTGGAGACCTGGTGCGTGCGCGGGGGCCGCTCCATGCCTCGGGCGAGCATCGGCTCGGATGACCGCGCCGTGCAGGCGCTGCTGCAGACCCTGCGCTAGCGGCCCCAACCGGCTCAAAAAGCTAAGCGGCCCACCACACCCGCTTCCCTCTACCGTTGCTCCCTTCCGGGCCTGGCGGGGTTCGAGGTGCGCTGTTGGCGGGCCACGGGTGGGGTACAACGAGGCGCCCTGTCTGTCCAGTCGGCGTGGCGTGGTTTTCGCCCGGCGCGCCCGGTTTGCGGTACCCTCGTGGATCATGACGCGCAAGCCTCCCGCCGATGCAGGCCCTTCGGCTGGCGGCGGGTCGCTGGACGATCTGTTCGGCTCAGGCTCCTTCGAGGAGGATCCGTGGGGCGACGCAGGCCCGGGCAGGGCGCCGATGAGCTCCAACCTGGAGCTGGGCGACAGCGACCCGGGAGGCTCCACCGCCGATCCGTTCGCGACCTATGGGAGCGGCAACCTCGACTTCGACGCCCTCGATGAGAGCGCCGCCCCGCTCCCGGTGGACGCGCTCCAAGTGGACACGCTCACCTCCGATCTCCCGCCGCCCCCCGGGCGAGCGGCGCGTCCCCGCGGTGTCGAGTCGGCGCTCAGGGTGGCGCAGGCGCGCGAGCTGCCGAGCCCTGATACCCCGCGCGGTGAGGAGCTCCCCATCGACGCGCTCGTCGCGCACGAGGTCTCCGAGTATGGCGAGGCGCCGAGCGGCTGGCTGACGGCGCCGCTCTACGCGGCTCGCGTCTTCACGCGCCGGCTCGAGCTGCGCCGCGAGCAGCAGCGATTAGCAGCGCAGCTGACGGTAGCCGAGCGCCGGCGTGATGAGGCGCTGGCGGAGTTCGCCCTGGCGCTACGCCCGGCGATCGAGGCAGAGCGCACCAGCGCCGCGCTGCTCGCGGAGGTGCAGCGGCTGGAGGGCTCGAGCGGCGAAGCGCGCGAGGCGACGCGCGCCTTGAAGCAGGAGTTCGAGCAGAAGTGCGGCGTGCTCGATCAGGCGGACTTCGATCTCCAGCTCACCCTGGGAGGCCTCACGGAGCAGGTCGCTGGCTTCGAGCAAGCGGCTACGATCGCGCGCGAAGCGCACCGCCGCGCGACGGCGAAGCTGCAGCGCGCGCAGATCGAGCTCCGCTCCCTGCATGAGGTCGCGGCGCGGGAGCAGGCGTCAGGTCAACTGACGGAGGCGACGGCGGAGCGCATCGCGACCTTCGAGCGCGCTCAGGTCCAGCTCGCGCCCGATGTTCAAACGACGCGCGACGAGCTGGTGGAGCGTGAGCGGCCGCTCCGCGCGTGCCTCTCGGAGGTGGCGGCGGTGGAGAAGCAGCGCGGCGCGCTGGCGCGGCAGCGCCGTGAGCTGGAGGCTGCTTACAAAGAGCAGCTCGCGCAGCGAGGTCAGAGCACGGACGCCGCGAACGCCGAGCTGCAGCGCGCCCTCACCACCGTGGGGAGGGAGCTGCTCCGGCGCCCCGGCACGGTGTCGATCGGTGAGCGCGAGGTGGCCCCGGTCGCCGAGCGCGTGTCGCGGGTGGTGCAGGCAGCGCAGGCGCTCGAGCTGATGGTTCGCGCCGAGCAGAGCTACGACGCGGAGGCGGTCCGCCGCGGGGTGCGCGCGGTGGGCACGGCGATCGCGCTGGTGGTGCTGCTGCTGATCGCGCGCGTGGCGATCGCGTGATGGGGTTCGAGGGGTTAGACGGCACCGCGCTGTGACTGCCTGCGAGCCAGCGCCCTGGGTCGCACCGATTTGGGTGCGGTGTGGGGCTCTGTGCTAAGGCGCGGACGTGCGCTGGCTGTGGGTTTTTGGCGTTGGGGGCTTGAGCGCTGGGATCGCGGCGTTGACCTTCGTCGTGCCCCGGGTGACCCCCGCTTCAGCGGCGCATGGCTCCCAGATCATCCCGGCAGCTTCCAGCGGGGAACCGGGGCGCTCGGTGGAGGCGCCGCGCGACGAAGGTGCACTGCCAAACCCCCCAACCCACACGCCTGTTCAGGCGTCTGGGACGGAGGCCGTACCACAGGCGGTGCCACCCGCGGAGGCGCTTGCAGCACCACCAGCCGAGCAGCCTGTCAGCTGGCCTGACATGCCTGACTTCAACCAGACCGACCCGGAGCTCAAGGTGCCGGGCGGTGGTTGGTCGCACTGTGGTCCGGTCGCCGTCTCCAACAGCCTGGTGTGGCTGAGCCAGCAAGGTTACCCGCGGCTGCTCCCCGAGCTGCCGGAGCAAGCGCCGGGCGCCGACGCGGCGGCGCTGCGCCGTCAGCAGATCGATCTGATCCGCACCATCAGCGCCGAGCCCTACATGGGCACCAGTCGCTGGAGCGGCACCGGCCCCGCTGGGATCCTCCGCGGCCTGCATCGCTACGTGCGGCGGAGCGGCTACCAGTACCGGCGCCTCGAGTACCAAGGCTGGCGTGGTCACCAGCGCGCGTTCCGCACCGGGGTGCGCCGGCCGGAGCTGAGCTGGATCCGCGGGGCGCTGGAGGAGGGTGGCGTCGCCTTCATCCATGTCGGCTGGTACACCCCAGTTCCACGCACCGAGGCGCTGAAGCGCGGTGGGGGTCACTGGCTCACGGTGGTGAGCGTCGGGAAGGATGAGCGCGGCGCGCCCGACCCGAACGCGCTGGTGCTGCACGACCCCGCGCCCTACGCCGGCGACGAGCCCGCTCGGGTGTTCGTGCAGGCGCGGGAGCTGACGTCAGGTTGGCTGCTCGATCGCGGCACCAAGAGCGAGCCGAACCCCTCGTTGCCAGCCAAGGGCTACCTGTCGCTCGAAGGCGGCATGCACATCAAAGACGAGGGCAACCTCGCGGTGATGGACGGCGCCATCATCATGGTGCTGGAGCCGCCGAGCGTGCGCCCCAAGCCGGTCAACGTGCCGCACTAGTCGCCCAGGCTGACGGTGCTTGCAGTCCATGACACTGACTGGCAGACGCCGCTAGCGCTGCAAGAAGGCGCTCAGCGCCTCCAGCAGCACCTCCGGCGCGTCCACCTGGGGGAAATGGCTCACCCCGGGGATGCGCACGAAGTCAGCCTCCGGTACCACGCGCCGGAGCGCGTCGCCGTGCGCCGGCTCCACGATGGGGTCACGATCGGAGTACACGAGGAGCAGCGGCACCGGGAACGGCAGCCCGCGCCGTGAGCGCGCCTCGAGCTCGCTCAGCAGCTCCTGGAAGCCGCGCGGATCGAGCGCCTCCGCCAAGTAGCCGATGAACGCGCGCGCGCCGCGCTCACTCGTGAGGGGCTCGCCGTAGGCGCGCGCTTCCTCGAGGGACTTCAGGCTCTCGTCAGCGTAGTGGACGTTACGGTGCGCCCAGCGCTCCGGCGCGCGGCGGATGAAGGCGGACAGCCCACGCTGGATCCCAGGTACCCGCAGCGCCTGGTGCAGCGCGCGGAGGCGCAGGTTGGGGCGCGCGGGCGAGTGCAGGTTCACCAGGTGCCCGAACAGGGTGTGGTCGCGCAGCGCCGCCTTCATGCACAGGTAGCCGCCGAGTGAGTTGCCCACCGCGTCGCAGCCGCGGATCCCCACCGCGTCGACGAAGGCTTGGAGCCACGCCGCCAAGGAGTCCGCGCTGAAGTCGGGGCTCGCGTCGTCGCTCAGCCGAGTGCGTCCGGCGCCGGGCAGATCCGGCGCGAGCACCTCGAAGCGCTCCGCCAGCTGCGGGATGATGTAGCGGAACGAGTAGGAGCTGGTCATCAGCCCATGGACGAGCAAGAGCGGCGGCCCGCTCCCGGCGCGCTTCAGGAACACGCGGTGCTCACCGAAGCCGGGCACCGCGAGCGGCACCTCTTCGGAGGGCAAGCTGAAGTAGTCGTGGGGCCGCCGGGGCTCGGCGGGCAGCTGCTCGAAGCGACCCTGCTGGAAGGGGGTGCGGCTCATGACGGCCATGCTCGGCGCGCCCTGACGCATTTGCAACTAGCCTCGACGCCCCGCTGCACAGGCAACGGCTCCGGTGGGATGTGCGCCGCCGCGACGTCAGCGTGACGTGGGAGCGTGGTGGCGTGGGTTGCCGCGCGTGATAGCGTCGCGCCGTGTCCAACCAGCGTTCGCTAGCGGGTGGCGCGCGGCTGCGTCAGCTGTCGAAGCGCCTGCTCGCGCAGATCGGCCACACCAGCCACCGTTACCGGCTGCTCGAGCCGGGCGACCGCGTGATGGTGGCGGTGAGCGGCGGGAAGGACTCGATGTCCCTGCTGCACCTGCTCCATGAGCTGCGGGCGAAGGCGCCGTTCCCGTTCTCGCTGATCGCGGTCAACCTGGACCAGGGTCAGCCTGGTTTCCCTGTAGAAACGCTGCCGCGCTACTTCGAGGAGCGCGGCTTCGAGCACCGCATCGTGAAGGAGGACACCTACTCGATCGTGAAGGAGAAGGTGCCGGAGGGGCGCACCACCTGCTCCCTGTGCTCTCGCCTGCGTCGCGGGGTGCTCTACAACGTGGCGGAGGAGCTCGGCTGCACCAAGATAGCGTTGGGCCATCACCGGGAGGACACCACCGAGACGCTGCTCTTGAACCTGCTCTACAGCGGGCAAATCAAGGCGATGCCGCCGCGGCTCCGGTCGGATGATGGGCGCAACGTGGTGATCCGCCCGCTCATCGAGTGCGCGGAGGCGGACATCGCCGAGCTCGCGCGCCTCATGGCCTTCCCCATCATCCCCTGCAACCTCTGCGGCTCCCAGGCGAACCTGAAGCGGCAGCGGGTGAAGGATCTGATCGCCGAGCTGACGGCAGAGAACCCGAACGTCCCCGGGAACCTGCTCGCGAGCCTCTCCAACGTGCGCCCCAGCCACCTGATGGACCCGCACCTCAGCGGGGCCGAGCCAGCGTCGCCTGGCGGCTCTGATGCCTTGGGTTGGGAGGCTCGACCGATGGCGCCTGCCGCCGCTGCGCCCAGCGGCTCTCAGCTCATCGCGATCACCGCCCTGGCGCGTCGCGGCTGAAGCCAACCCCCCGATCCTCTAGCCTGCTAGCTCGTCTGAAGCGGGCGAGGTCGCCGCGGAGCTGAGGCGAACGGATCGCTGTCTGAATTCTCGCGTGGAATCACCCAGCTTGACGCTCGAGGTTGGCGCCGCGGGTGCTGGCGACCTGCGCGTCCCATTGACACAGGAAGGTCGCGGTGGAGCCGTGGTCGTCGACGAACACGTCCTCCATCAGGCTCCAGGCGGACTGACTGTGTTGGCGCAGCAGCGCCTCGATGGCGCCCGTCCACGCGTCGCTGGAGATGTCGCTCTGAGTGACGCAGGGCGTCTTCAGGTGCAGCCTCCCCGACACGTGCTCCAGCCGTTCGAAGTGGAATTCGTAGCCTTGGGTGAGCTCGATCAGCGCGCTGATGGTGTGCTCCATCGCCTGCTCGGGCGCGGGGTCTTCAGTCGGCGCGAACAGCGTCTCCACCACGCGCGCCCCCAGCTCACGCGCCAAGGGGACGCCGGCTACCGCGGCGACGGCGTCGATCACGTCCTCCACCGCTTGCGCGTCGACCCACGCTGGAATCTCAGCATGACTTACTATCGCGCGGCTCCCTCGCGGCAGTCGCGGGAGCACCAACTCCCACACACTCTGCTCCAGGGGCGCGCCGAACGCGTCCTCGTAGTGCCCCTGCAAGCAGGTGCGGAACGCTTCCATGACTCGCCCACGCAGCTTCGACATGCCGCGCCCTGAGCACTGCTCGTGCCAATCGAGCAGAGCGTGGCGACGTGGCTCCTCCCCGCACTTACCTCACCCTACCTTTCACCCGTGCAAGGTCACACGCCCACCCCCGTCGCCCGCAAGCTGCTCCACTGTCGGCTCGACTCTGCATCGGCTTGGCGCCGCGTCCGCTCGCACTGCATCCCTCGCGGCGACGCGGGTCGCGCGCGCCCGCGGGAACGCAGGGCGTCACGGAGTGGCTCGTGACGACTCCCCTCACCGGCGTGCCCTGTCGGGTGTCCGCTCGCACTGCATCCCTCGCGGCGACGCACCGCCGTCGGTTGCGGCGTCGTGACGCCAGCTCGCAAAGCCATGAAGACCGCGTGGCAACGCGGCACCCACCCACCGTCGTGTTACGGTGCTCCCGCGATGCCTCGGTTCCCGCTGATCCTGCTCTTCTCGTTTTTTTTGGGGTTTGGCGGCTGCCGCGAGAAGCCGTGGCCCGAGGGGCCACCTCAATCGCAAGATGAGCAGCTCGCTGAGTCGGTGTGGGTGAGCCGCTGCGCCGAGTGCCACGGACGCACCGGGCGCGGTGATGGCCCTGGCGCGGCGGCCCTCAAGCAGAAGCCGCCCGATTTCAGCGATCCTGAATGGCAGCGCATCGAAGACGACGACGCGGAGCTGGAGGCGGTCATCCTGCTGGGTGGCCCACCGCTCGGGTACTCCCCGGAGATGCCGGCGAACCCCGACTTGGCGAAGACGCCCGCCGTAGGCCCGCTCTTGGTGAAGAAGATCCGCTCACTGGAGCGCAAGTAAGTTTCCATAAGGAAACACACGCCTGCACCGCGGAGGCTCAGTCATCGCCGAGCTACCGCGGGCACTCAGGTAGGGGCGGGTTTCAAACCCGCCCTCATTCCCGTAAGGAAAATATCTAGCCCGCGCTCAGGTAGACCGTAGGGGGGGTCAAACCCGCCCGCTCATTCCCGTGAGGAAACAACTACCCCACGTTCAGCTGGGCCTCGAGCCGCGCGTCGAGGTCGCTGACGCCGAGCACGCCCGCCACCCGCGTCAGGTACTCGCGCTCCTCCGGGGCGACCGTCCCGTCGGCGCAGGCGGCCTCCACCAGGTGCTGGAACGCCTCCTCCTGGGCGGCGGCGGGCAGGCTGAGGATCGCCACGGAGGCCTCGTCCGCCGAAATGATCGGGAAAATGACCTCCCGCTCCTCGAGGGGGATGCCGAACTTGAGCAGCATCTTCGTGATGAACGCCTCCTCGGCGTCGTCCAGGTCATCGTCGGCGACGACGATCCCTGCGATCAGCTGACACACACGCCTGCGCTCTGCCTCGTCCATGGTCTCTCCTTGCGGGAATACTAGCGAAAGCTGGGCCGAGCACCCCTGGTTCCTGCCCCTGTCGGCCAAAGTGACGCGCCGAGGCGAGCGATCCCTCGAGGGCCTGGGTGGTGACTCTTCGAATACATACGGAAAATTCGGCCCGCGGCGTCGAGGAGCGTCGGCGCTCGACGGGTCCGTCGAGCGGCTCGGCGGATCCCACGGCAGCAGAGGAGTGCGCTGGGTGGCGACCCAAGGCGGCGCCGCGGGTCAGCTACAGGTTGGCTGACCGGCTCGTGCTTCGGCGCTCCGCCGCCGCGTACCCGCCCCAAGGCGCTCCGCCCCAAGCCGGGCTCATAGCCATTTTTGCCTGGTTTTCACGTCGTCATCGAGGCTGCCCTGCGCCCCACCGAGCGCCACCAGGGGCAAGTGTTCCCACGTTGGGATACGGATCCGCGTGCTTCCGCATGCGATTCCGGGCCCTGGATCGGCTGCTCCAGCCGTCCATTTCGGCCGTCGAACGGGGGCCGAACCAGCTGCCGAACCAGGTCGCCAGCAGCCCGAACGAGACAATCGTAAAGTAAGTTAGGTTTTTGATTTGCCTTGGGGGTGGTTAGCGGGTTAGCTTCACGGTGTTGGCACGCAATAAGACTGAACGTGGCGCTAAAACGCGTCGGGAAAGCAACCTAGGGCGACTCTTTGCGCTAGTCACTCGTGACTTCCAGCGGCGTATGCTGCAGAAGCTCGCGGAGCGCGGGTTCGACGATCTGCGGGTGTCCCACACCACGCTGTTCGCGAACCTCGATCCGTCGGGCTCACGCCTGGTGGAGATCGCGGGTCGCGCAGGGATCACCAAGCAGTCGATGGCGGCGATCGCGGACGACCTGGAGGGGTTGGGCTACATCCATCGTGGCCCAGATCCTCGGGACGGTCGTGCTCGCCTCATCTGGCTGACGGATCGGGGGCGCCAGGCTGTGGCGCGCATCGATCCGATCGCCCAAGAGATCATCAAAGAGTACGGTCAGGCTTCAGGGCTCCCTCGGGTGCTCCGCCTGTCCCGTGACTTGGCGAAGGTCGTGGCCGATCTCGAGCTAGAACCAGCGCAAGACTGACCATCCCCATGGGGTGGGTTGGCGGTGTGATCCGTCAGGGGTGTTTAGCACTCCTGGCGGGGGTCTCCGCTTGCCTTCCCTACGCGGTCCCCCCTGCGCACTTGAGCGCAGGGGTGGGGCCGGCGAGTGGTACAATCACCGACTCGAGGGGTGGTGTCTCGCCTGGAGCACCACACTACACTCTGCGCGGTGGGGTTCACCCACTGGGCGCGGTCGAGCACCTGACGGGTCGCTCGGTGGACGTGGGTGTGGGCTATCAGCTTGAGCGCTCGACTGGCGGCGATGGCGGAGGGGTGCCGGTGCACGGCCCCTACGTCGCGTTGGACGCCTACTTGCTCCCGGCAAGTCCGCCGGAGCGCTCGCTCCGTGCGGGCGCTCGGGTCACGGGAGATTTTTTGTTCGGAGCGGGGGAGTTCGGCGGCGGCGGGATGCTCGCGGCGCTGGTCGAGTGGGTGTTCTATGGGGAGGGCAGTTACGCGAGTGACGGCGGTGACTCGTTCGCGGCCGGGGTGCACTCGGGCGAGCTGGCGATCGGTGCTTTCCTTGGGGTCACGCACCGCGTGATCGGCGAGCAGAGTTACCAAGGGGGCGTGCTGGGGGTGAGCTTGCGGGTGCCGCTGCTCCTGGGGGTGATCTGCTGCGGGTGGCCTGAAGACTGGGGTGGGAGCTCAGGTTCGTCGTCGGGCTCGAGCTCGGACGATGATGAGCCGCCCAGGCGGACTCCGGCGCGTCCCAAGCCGGGTCGCACCCCGGCGCGCCCGACCCAGTAGTTTTCCGCGCTCAGCGAGCGCCATACGCCGCGCGGTGCGCGCGGCGGTGGGCTGCCGGTTGGAATCATCGCGCGCCGCGGCTATCCTCCTGGCCCCCCGTTCGGTTTTGGCTGAGGAGTCGTCTATGCGGTCGTTGGTCGTTGGTTGTGCAGTGGGCATGTTGTGCCTGGTTGGGTGTGGCTCCTCGGCGGAGGAGGGCCCCGGTGGTCAGGGCGGCAGCGCAGGTGAGGGCGGCTCGCAGGCGGGGAGCGCGGGCGGTGGTCAGGGCGGCACCAGCGGTGGTGGCCAGGGCGGCGCCGCGGGCACGGCGGGCGGCGGCAGCGGTGGGACCTTCACGGGGGAGACGTTCAGCCTCACGGTGGGTCCGCTGGCGGTGGTCCCGGGGCGCGAGAACACGCAGTGCGTGGTGCAGCGGCTGAGCAACCCCACGCCAATCCACGTGGGAATGATCCGCAACGTCATCTCCAGCTCGTCGCACCACTTGATCGTCTACAAGACGAACGACACCGAGGAGCGCACCACGCCCTTCGACTGCACGCCCTTCTTGGAGACGCTGAACCCCGAGGCCGGCGCGCCCTTGATGGTCACGCAAAAGTACGAGGATGAGCTGCGGCTGCCGGAGGGCGTGGCGTTCACGCTCGACGCGCACCAGATGATCCGCATCGAGCTCCACTACATCAACACCACGACGGCGGACGTGGACGTCACCGCGACCACCAGCTTCCACACGATGAACACGGAGGACTTCCAGCACGAGGCGGACTTCCTCTTCATCGGCAGCCCTGACATCAGCATCCCGCCGCGGTCTCAAGCGACGCTGGGGCCGCTCTTCTTCAAGCTTCCGGCGGGCTATGCGGACGTGAACTTCTTCGCCATCACCGGGCACACCCATCAGTATGGCCGCAACGTGACGGTGGAGCGCACGGCGGGCCGCGATGCTCAGGGCGAGTCGGTGTACAACGTGCCGGGTTGGCGCTGGGATGAGCCGGAGACGGTGCAGCACGATCCGCCCTTCAAGGTCCCGGACGGCGGTGGCTTCAACTTCACCTGTCAGTGGAACAACACCAGCGACCAAACGGTGCGCTTCGGTGAGAGCGCCAACCAGGAGATGTGCTTCTTCTGGAGCTACTACTACCCAAGCCAGGGCGCGAAGGTGTGCGTGGTGAGCCAGGAGTACGGGGTGACGGAGTGCTGCCCCGGCGGCCCGCTGTGCGGCCTGATCGACGACTTCCTGCGTTGAGGCGGCTAGGGCGCCAGCGTGAGGCGCCGTAGCGCCTTCTGGCGCTTGGGGTTGGGCAAGTGACCCAGGGCGCCGAATTCCTTGCGGTAATCGCTGTAGCGCCCGCCGGCGCGCACCGCCCGCGCTAGCGCCTCACCCTCCTCGGCGCCGTTCTGAGCCAGTACGCTCTCCACCCACGCCCACTTGGGGCTGGTGGAGCGCACGTCGGCGCGGCCACGGAGGCCGGCTCGTAGTCGCTCGAGGCGCGCCGCCACGACGTCCACCCCGGCGAACGGCACACCGTCGAGCGGCGTGTTGCGCTTGGGGCACAGGGGAGCGATGCCGAGCGCGATGGGGATCTGCCGGGAGAGCTCGGTGACGAAGGCGACGCACTCGTCGATGTCAGCGTCCGTTTCCGTGGGGAGACCCAAGATCAAGTACAGTTTGAGCCGGTCGTAGCCGTAGCGGCGCGCGCGCTCTGCGGCGTACTCGTAGTGCCGCTCGCGGCCGCGGCGCTCGATCATGTCGCGCAGGCGCTCGCTCGCGCCGTCGAGCGCCGTGGTGAGCGTGCGGTAGCCGACGCGGCGCAGCGCCGCGACGAACTCCTCCTTCAGCCGATCGGGCCGCAGGCTGCTGAGCCCCACCTCCGCACCGCGGTCCGCCAGCGTGTTCACGATGTCGATGATGCGCGGGTGATCACTCACCGCCGCGCCCACCAACCCCACTCGGCGCGCGTCCTCGGGGATGGTGCTCAGGATGGTCTCTTGAGGCACCAGCCGCATGCCGCCGTTGGTGGAGCGCCGCATGACGCAGTATTGGCAGCTCCGAGAGCAGCCGCGCTCGGTCTCGATCAAGAACATGTTCGAGAGCTCGGTGTGCGGCGTGCGGATCGCGCTGTGCGCGGGCAAGAGCTCGTTGCTGCATGCTGCAATTTTCCGCAGCGCTTCCCCGTGGTGCTCCCCCACGGTGATGCTCGGGTGCTCGGCCAGCCGCGCGCGCGCCTCGCGGTGGCTGCTCGCCCCCGCGATCGTCTCGATGGCCCAGGGGACGATCTCCTCGGCTTCGCCCATCACCACCGCGTCAGCGAACGGGAGCAGCGGGCAGGGATTGGAGAAAGTCAGCGGGCCGCCGCATAAAACGAATGGATCGCGATCGTTACGATCGCGCCAAAAAATAGGGATCTTGGCGGCGTCGAGCATGCGCACCAGGCCCGCCAGCTCCAGCTCGTAAGCCACACTGAAGGCCAAGATGGGAAAATCTGAGAGGCCCCGCAGCCCTTCGTAGCTCACCACCGGCTCGATCCCGGTGAGCCCCGCGCGGTCACCGCCATCCGGGAGGAACAGGCGCTCGCACATCATGTCCGGCGTCTCCTGCAGCAGCCGGTAGATGCGCTGAAACCCCAGCGAGCTCATCCCCACGTGGTAGGGCGAGGGGTAGCAGAGCCCGACGCGGATCGGCGCTTGCTTGGGGATGCGGCCGACCTCGTCGGCGAGTCGCTGACGGATCAGCTTGAGGGTCGCGTTGGAAGCCAAGGACCTGAACTATAGCGCGCGCCGGCTTCAGCGCGTCTTTCTCCGCTGTTTTGTAGGTGCTGCGCGCGTGTTTTACGCAGCGCATCAAGGCGGCTCGCGATCCTCGGCGCCTCATGCGGGCGGCGCCGAACCAGCGCCGCACTTCGTGCGCTCGGCGGCAGCGTCACCGCGCTTCAGGGCGCTGCGACATCGTGGAGTTGGCTTTGCGCGACAAGCCTCCGGCGCCGTGGCCTATACTCCGGAGATGGCAGCCCCAGGTCACGGTGAGTCCGAGCTGATCTACGACTGGAACGAGATCGCCCGTAAGGGCCGGGTGATCCCCAAGGGGATCGAGTTCTTCGACGAGACGCTGCGCGACGGCCTCCAGAACCCGTCAGTCAAAGATCCTGACATCGAGGACAAGCTGCGGCTGATCCACCTGATGGACGGCCTCGGGATCCACGCGGCGGACATCGGGCTACCCGGCAGCTCGAAGCGCGCCTTCGATGACTGCTTGCGGATTTGTCAAGAGGTGGTGCAGAGCAAGCTCAGCATCAAGCTGGCGTGCGCGGGGCGCACCGTCGCGAGCGACATCACGCCCATGGTGGAGCTGTCTCAGCGCGCGGGCGTCCCCATCGAGGTGTATGCCTTCGTCGGCTCGAGCCCGATCCGCGCCTTGGCGGAGGAGTGGGATCTCGAGCGCATCAAGCGCTTCACCGCGGAGGCGGTCGATGTCGGCGTGAAGAACGGGCTCTCCGTCTGCTACGTGACGGAGGACACCACGCGCGCGCGCCCCGAGGTGCTGGCGGAGCTTTTCCGCGTGGCGGTGGACCACGGCGCGGCTTCGCTGTGCTTGTGTGACACGGTGGGTCACGCCACGCCGGACGGCGTGCGCAACCTGATCACCTTCACGCGCTCGCTGGTGAGCGCCATGGGTTGTCAGGTGCGCATCGACTGGCACGGCCACAACGATCGCGGCCTGGGCCTGGTGAACGCGATCTACGCGCTCGAGGTGGGGGCCGATCGCGTGCACGGCACCGCCTTGGGTATCGGCGAGCGCGTGGGCAACGCGCCGATGGAGCTCATCCTGCTCAACCTCAAGTTGCTCGGCCTGCTCGAGGGTCAAGATCTCACGAACCTGCTCGAGTACTGTCAGCTGACGGGTAAGGCAGTGGGCTTTCCTATCCCCATCAACTACCCGCTGGTAGGGGACGACGCGTTCCGCACCGCGACCGGCGTGCACGCCGCGGCCATCATCAAGGCGCAGCAGAAGGGCGACGACTGGCTCGCCGATCGCATCTACTCCGGGGTGCCGGCCGGCATGTTCGGGCGCCAGCAGGAGATCTGCATCGGCTACATGTCCGGTGCCTCGAACGTGAACTACTGGCTGAGGCAGCGTGACATCGAGCCGACGGAGGCCTTGGTGAAGGGGATCCTGGCGCGCGCCAAGGAGTCCAAGCACATCCTCACGGAGGATGAGGTCCTCAGCGTGATCCACGGTCAGGCCTGAAGACCTTTTCAGGACTGAGCCGCGCCTCGAACGGCGGACGGTCGGTGGGCCTGGGGCGAGCAGATCGCTTTTGGGGGGGGTTGGGTTCCATCGCGCGGCGCGTCGAGCCACCAGCCAGGCGCGGCGCGCGTTGGGACGGTGCGTCATTTCCCATCAGCGCAAGGCGGGTGACGGCGCTCGGTTGCGTCAGTTAGTCTCGGTGCTCTAGACGGGGCGCGTGCCCTCGTGCGTCTTCAGGAGGAGTCGATGACACCCTATCAGACCACCAACCATTTCCTGGAACAGGGCTTCGCGTTGCTCGAGATGGAGCCGAGGTACAAGGCGCTCCTGATGACGCCGAGCCGCGAGCTCCGGGTGGAGCTCGCGATCGAGATGGATGACGGGTCCATCGGGAACTACATCGGCTACCGCGTGCAGCACGACAACGCGCGTGGCCCTTACAAAGGTGGCCTGCGTTACCACCCCGAGGTGGACATCGACGAGGTGCGCGCGCTGGCGTCGCTGATGACCTGGAAGACGGCGCTCATCGGTGTGCCCTATGGCGGGGCGAAGGGCGGCATCCAGGTGGATCCTTCGCAGCTGAGCCCACGGGAGCTCGAGCGGCTCACGCGGCGCTTCACCGAGCAGATTGGTGAGTTCATCGGACCAGCCATCGACATCCCGGCGCCGGACATGAACACCAACGCCCAGGTGATGAGCTGGATCTTCGATCAATACAGCCGCCGCTACGGGTACAGCCCAGGCGTGGTCACGGGGAAGCCGGTGGGGCTGCATGGCAGCCTGGGGCGCGACGCGGCGACCGGGCGAGGCTGCCTGTTCGCCATCCGGGAGACGCTGAGCGCTCGCGGCGAGCAGCTGAACAAGGCCTCCTTCGTGATCCAAGGCTTCGGCAACGTGGGCAGCTGGTTCGCCCGCCTGGTGCACGAGGCGGGCGGCCGCGTGGTGGCGGTGAGCGACGTGCACGGCGGCATCGCGAATCCCGAAGGCCTCGATGTCCCCGCGCTGATGCGCTACGTCGCGGAGACGAAGCGCGTCGGGGGTTTCCCTGGGGCAAAAGACATCTCCAACGCCGAGCTGCTGACCACGCCCTGCGACGTGCTGGTGCCGGCGGCGCTGGGTCACGTGATCACCGCGGAGAACGCCGGGCAGATCAACGCTCGCTACGTGCTGGAGGCCGCCAACGGCCCCTGCACCGCCCAGGGGGACGCCGTGCTGAACAGCCGTGGCATCGTCTGCATCCCTGACATCTTCGCGAACGCTGGCGGCGTCACCGTGAGCTACTTCGAGTGGGTGCAGAACACCCAGAACCTGCGCTGGACGGAGGCGGAGGTGAACCAGCGGCTCGAGGAGCACATGGTGAGCGCGCACGCTGCGATCGTGAAGGCGATGGAAGACTACGGCGGCTGCTCGATGCGCGCCGCGGCGTTCGCCCTCGCCGTCCAGCGCGTGAAGGAGGCGACGGACTTGCGTGGCCTCGGCTGAGGTCGTGTGCGCTGGAGCGACCGCCGGTCGCTGGACCGTCAGTCTGGTTCACCGTCACGGCACCCCTCGTGGGTGCCCGGGCGGCGTGCTGGTGCTCTTGGTGTGGGCGCTCGGGTGCACCCCGAGCGCTCCCAGCGCGGAGCCTTCGGGTGCGTCTTCGGCGCCTCGCGAGGAGCTGGGCGCTGAAGCGCCGCGCGGCGACTCTCCGGGGGACGTTCAGGGGGCGTCGAACGGTGCGCCCAATCCTCAGGTAGCGCCGAGCAGTGACACCGCAGCGGGACCAACCCCCCAACCCGTGAGATGGGACGTAGGCGCCTACCCCTGGGTGGCGGCGGGGCTCGTCAGTGTGCCTGCAGAAGGCTTGGAGCAGCGCATCACCGCGCCGCCAGGCTTCTCCCGAGTGGCGCTCGAGCCCGCGACGTTCGGCGCCTGGCTGCGCGGCTTGCCGGTGGAGCCGGAGGGGACGCCGGTCAGGAGCTACGCGGGTGACACTATCCGCTCGGCGAGCTCGGTGGCGGCGGTGGTGGCGCTGGACGTGGGCAAGGCGGATTTGCAGCAGTGCGCGGACGCCATCATGCGGCTCCACGCGGAGTGGCGCTGGTCGACCGGCGCGCGCGAGCACCGCTATCGCTCGGCGAGCGGGCTGAGCTTGGAATTTTCCAGGTGGCAACGCGGCGAGCGCCTGGTGGCGGAGGGGCCCAAGCTCTCGTGGGTGCCGAGCGGTCGGGCGCGCGCGGCGGACCACGCGACGCTGAGGAGCTTCTTGGACGCGGTGTTCGCGTGGACGAACACCGTGGCGCTGGGGCGTCAGGCGAAGGCGGTGAGCTTCGATGAGCTGCGCCCGGGTGATTTCGTGGTGCAGGGGGGCAACCCGGGGCACGCGGTGCTCGTGTTGGATGAGGCGCGCGCCGTGGATGGGCGGCGCGCGCTGCTGCTCGGTCAGAGCTACATGCCGGCGCAGAGCTTCCATGTGCTCCGCGCGCCGGCGCAGCACCGCCTGGAAGGCGCGCACCCCGGTTGGTTCGCGGTGGCCGCGGATGAGGTGCTGCAGACGCCGTTCTGGCCCCAGCCGTTTCGGTGGAGTGAGCTCCGGCGCCTCGACTGAACGCTCACTTGGCGTCGGTGAGGCCGCTGGGGTCCAACTGATGTCAGCTGAGATGACCTTTGGCGGTACCAAGGCTTCGGAGGCGGGGCCCCAGCGCGCCGAGGTGGCCCTCACGGGCGCAGCTTGGGCGGTGTGGTAGTAGCCGGTCCTGATGAGCGGCGAGCAACCGAAGGGGCGAGCACGGACGCGCGGGGCGTGGGCAGGCAGGCGAGCGGGGGCCGCGGAGCCCGCGGGGAAGGCGGAACCCGCTCCCAGGGTGCGGTCGGCGGCGGCGCTGCTCGCCTCGGCGGAGCGTGAGGCGCAGGCGCTGCGCGCAGCGAATAAAAAGCCGCGCGGAAAAGAGCGCAGCGAAGCGATCCAATCAGTGGAGGTGACTCAGGCGCGCTCGGCGCGGCCGCCTCGGCGCGTGCGGGGCGCTGAAGAAACGCGTTCGGCGCAGCGGGAGCCAGCTGAAGCGGCGCCTCGGCGCGTGCGGGGCGCTGAAGAAACGCGCTCGGCGCAGCGGGAGCCAGCTGAAGCGGCGCCTCGGCGCGCGCGGGGTAAGCAGTTCCTCTCACCGGAGTTCGCGCCCAACCTGATGGCGGAGGAGCTGGGGCTCACGCAGAGGCCGCTCGCGCCGCCGCCGCTCACGCGCCGCGCGCTGAGTCACGTGGGTGGCGAGGTGGAGCTCAGTGGGGATGAGGCGCTGGGCGAGGTGCTCCGGCGCGCGCTCCAGGTGACCTCGGAGGAGGACGAGGTGCGGGCGCACGTGCACGGCTTCCACAGCTACCCTGCGCGGCTCCACCCCGTCACCGCGCGGATTTTGGTGCAGGAGCTGGCAGGCGCTGGGCGGCGGGTGCTCGATCCGTTTTGCGGCAGCGGCACCGTGGCGGTGGAGGCGCGCCTGGCTGGGGCGCGGGTGGGCGGCTCGGACGCGAACCCCTTCGCGGTGGAGCTCGCGCGCCTCAAGACGGGCGGCGTGGTCGAGGGCCTGGTGGAGGCCGCGACGCGCGTCACCGAGCAAGCCGAAGAGCGCCGCGAGCGCAAGGCGGGCCCCACGGAACGCTACGGGGAGGTCGATCGAGAGCTGTTCGACGTGCACGTGCTGCTCGAGCTCGACGGCTTGAAGGCGGCGATCCAGAAGGAGCCGGAGCCGCTCACGCAGCGCGCTTTGTCATTGGTGCTGACGTCCCTGCTCACCAAGGTGAGCCGCAGCCCCGGCGACACCCGGCGCGCCACGATGAAGCGCCGCTTGGCCTCGGGCTTCACCATCCAGAGCTTCCAGGCGAAGGCGGAGGAGCTGGCGGAGCGCCTCCAGGCCTTTCAGGAGCAGCTCCCGCGCGGCGCCTTCAAGCCGCACCTGGAGGTGAGCGACGCGCGGCGCCTCGACTACGTGCGCACCGGCACCATCGACTTGGTCGTCAGCTCACCGCCCTATCCGGGAGTGTACGACTACGTGCGCCACCACGAGACGCGGATGCGCTGGCTCGGGCTCGAGACGGCGGGCTTCGCGCGCTCGGAGATCGGCGCTCAGCGCCGCGCGAAGGGGCAAGACTTCGCGCGCGCCGCCGGCGGGTGGGATCGTGAGATGGCGCCGTGCCTGTATGAGCTCGCGCGGGGCCTCGCGCCGCGCGGCGTGGTGGTGCTGGTGGTGGCGGACACGGTGCTGGGGGAGCGCGCGTGGTACGCGGATCGGGCGCTGGCGCAGCTGGCGCCCAAGGTGGGGCTGCGGCAGGTGGCGGTGGCGTCGCAGCGCCGCCCGCTGTTCCTGCGCGGCGCCGAACAGGCGTTCGCGAAGCGCCCGCGGCGCGAGCATTTGTTGGCGCTGGCCCCAGTGTAGGATTTCACGCAGCTGTATCAGGCAGTGAGGCTGATGAATAAGAGGGCGGGTTTGAAACCCGCCCCTACGTGGGTCATGGCTCCGTGCGAACCTGGTAGGCAGTGAGGCTGATGAGCTGCGATGTCCGCGGATCTACGGCTGCGCGTGGCAGCGGTGTGGCTGTGCTGGGTCGTGGCTGCCCTTTTGGCTCAGCCGCTCGAAGAGCACCGTGGGTCCCATGTGATTGGAGAAGCCCTCGGTCCACACGTCACCAGAGGGGCCGGCGTCCAGGCGCCCGAAGGGCACGTAGCGCTCCTTGAGCACCGGCCACTGCGCCTCTTTCAGCCAGGGGCTCAAGAGGTCGTGCGACACGCCGATGACCACGTCGTAGTGCTCGGCGCGCAGGCGCTCGCCGTAGCCGAGGGCGTGGCGTGACTGGGAGACGTCTTCTGCCGCCATCACGCGATCCTTCGGGAGCTCGCTGCCTTCCATGAAGCACACCATGCCGCGCCCCAGGTACACGCGTTCGCCGCATGCCTGACGCGCGGCGACGAGCTCACACAGCTGCGCTCCGTAGCGGTAGTCCGCGGCGGTGGGGAGCCGCTTTTTGGGGGACCACAGCGCGAAGGTGCACAGCGTGAGCGCGGCGGCGTGCGCCGCGCGTCGCCAAGCCTCGCCGCGAGAGAGCCCATCGATGAGCAGCGGCGCGCCGAGCGCGGTGTACAGGAAGAGCAGCGCCGTGAGGTTGTTCGGGCCACCCAGGGTCTTGAACAGCGCGACCAGCGCGAGCGGGGTGTAGCAAAGCGTGGGCAGGCACAGCCGGATGTAATTGCCTGGCGGAAAATAAAGCGCCGGAGCGTTCGCCTGCTCTGCGCCTGCGAGAGCTCCAGCGTTCGAGATGGTGCGGCTCGGTGGGCGGGGTCGGTCGTGCTCCGCTTCGCGCTCATCGCCTGACCGAGCCTTGTCGGGTGGCAACGGCTTGGCCGCGGGAGGCTTCGGCCGCCAAAACAGCCGCAGCAGCACCAAGAGCAGCATCGGGTACACCAAGATCCCGAGGCCGGAGCTGAGGTCCCGCGTCTTGAAGCCCTGAAAGCCCGCGGCGCTCGGGATCTCCCACACCCACGCGATGAAGTGGGGGCCGTGCAGCAGGCGCAGCGCGCCGAGCAGGCAACCGGCGCCGAGGCCCGTCGCCAGGATGAGGCGCAGGCGCTCGCCCCGGTGGAGCGAAGGCGCGAAGAGGCAGCTTGTCATCAGGCTCGCCGTCACCGCCACGGCGCCGGTCTGCTTGAACCAAAGGCTGACGGCGGGCAGCGTGAAGCAGACGATCAGGCGCTTGGCTGGCGTGAGGCGCGGGAGCGCCGCGCAGGCGACGCTCGCGAGGCAGAGGCAGGTGAGCTCGAGGTTCGTGGGGTGGAGTGAGTCGGCGATCGGGCTCATCAGCGCCGCCAACGCCAGCACGGCCGCGAGCACGCCGAGCTCGAACGGGCTCACCCGCCGCGCGTCACCTCGCGCGGCGCGCTCACCGAGCAGCACCTGGCGCCCCACCCAACAGCCAGCGAGCACCGCCAGCCAGAACCACAGCTGCGCGAGCCACTTGTGCGCGAGGTAGCTGCGCTCGAGGCCAAGCGGTGAGAGCAGCGCCCAGCCGAGCGCCGGCCCGCCGGGTGAGTAAATCCAGGAGTTGGCGTCGCTCGGCGGACCGTAGGCGCCGAGCCCGAGCTCCAAGCGGAGCACCATGCTCAGGTAGTAGTCGTCCGGCCAATACATGAGGTCGTAGGGGAACCTCAGGCGCCTCACGACTTGGAGCAGGGTGGCTCCCAGCTTCCAGCCGAGCGCGCAGGTCAGCGCGCTGAAGCTGAGCCAGACCAGCGCACGGCCTACGCGGCTCTGCTGGGTGTTGGGCTGCGCCGCCACGGCGCCACTATCGCACGCTCGCGGCGCTCAGGTGAAAGCTCGAACGCGCCCGCGAGGCGCTCAGCAGTGCGCTGGCTGCGATGCCGCGCGCTCCTTGGAGCTCCTCAGCTCGTGGTGGCCTGCGTGGCGCCGCTCGACGCCTCGAGCGCTTGACGCAGCGCCCCCACCACTTGGTCTGGGTCACTGACGGGCGCTTGGCAAGCGAAGCCTTGGCACACGTAGAGCGCGGCGCGCTCGGGCGGCTTCCCTTCCGCGAGCGGTAGCGGTGGATCCGAGTCCCCCGGGCGGGCGTAGGCGATCACCTGATTCGGGAGGTACACCCGGGCCACCGCGCGCTCGAGGGCTTCGCTCGCCTCCGAGGCACCCGCGATGCACAGCTCCACGGCGGGGCTGGTGAGCCGGGCTGCCGCGCGCAGGGTGCTGGCGAACGCCCGCGGCACCCGTGCGATCTGGCTGGCGTAGGCCTCGATGGCGCGCGTCGCCTGCGCCCGGAGGTCCTCTCGCTGTAGGTGGTCAGCCAAACGAATGAGCGCGCGCGCTGCGATGGCGTTGGGCGCGGGCAGCGCGCCGTCATGCCCCTCGCGGGTGCGGACGATCAGCGCCTCGTGGTCTCTCGCCGTGTGAAACAGCGCGCCCTCCTCGGCGCCGAAGTCCGCCAGCATCCGCTCCGCCAGGCGCTCGGCGTCCCGGAGCAGCGACGGAGGGCCGCCCGCCTCCACCAGGTCGATCAGGCCATCCGTTAGGTAGGCATAGTCTTCCAAGTACCCAGCCAGGTGCGCGTGGAAGCCTGACTCGGTGAAGCGCGCGGTGCGCAGCAAGCCGCCGTCCGGGCGCGTGAGGCGCGTGAGCAGGAAGCGCGCGGCGCGGGTGGCGCTCTCGAGGTAGCGGGCGTCGCGCAGCACGCGGTACCCCTCCGCCATGCTGCCGAGCATCAAGCCATTCCAGCTGACCAAGATCTTGTCGTCGAGCAGCGGGTGGACGCGCGCCTCGCGCGCAGCGTAGAGCGCCTCCACGCCGCGCTGCAGCGCCTCGCCAAACCCCACGCCCGAAACCCCGAGTGAGGCGACGACCTCCTCCAAGGGGCGCGGCGTGTTGGGGATGCTCTTGCCCTCGAAGTTCCCCTCCTCCGTGATGTCGTAGTAGCGGCACAGCCAGGTCGCGAGCTCGGGTGGCAGCTCCGCCTCGAGGGTGGCGGCCTCCACCTCCTCCGGCGTCCACACGAAGAACTTCCCCTCTTCGCCCTCGCTGTCTGCGTCCGTCGCGCTGTAGTAGCCGCCCTCCGCGTGCTGCATTTCCTTGCAGATATAGTCGAGGATCTCACGCGCCGTCCGCGCGTAGGACGCCTCGCCCGTCAGCTGGTAGGCGGCGAGGTACACGCGGGAGAGCTGCGCGTTGTCGTACAGCATCTTCTCGAAGTGGGGGACGAGCCAGCGCTCGTCGGTGCTGTAACGGCAGAAGCCGCCGCCGATGTGGTCATACATGCCGCCCCGCTGCATCCCCTGCAGCGTGCCGTGAATCATGCGGAGCACGCCGGGATCGGGCGTGCGCGCCTGGGTGTCGATCAGCAGTCCCAGCGCAGGTGTTGGCGGGAACTTCGGCGCGTGACCGAAGCCGCCGAAGCGCGCGTCGTAGGCCTGCGCCAGGTCGGCGATGGCGCGCGCCGCCGCGTCTTCGGGGAGCGGAGCGGAGGCGGGGGTCTTGGAGCCCTCACGAATCGCGGCGGTGAGCTGCTTCGCTTGCGCGGTGATGTCGTCGCGCTCGTCGCGCCACGCCTCCGCCACCCGCCGGAGCAAGGTGGGGAAGCCGGGGCGCCCGTACTTGTTTTCCGGAGGGAAATAAGTGCCCGCGAAGAAGGGCTCCTGCGCCGGGGTCAGCATCACCGTCATCGGCCAGCCACCGCTGCCGCTGATCGCGATGGTGGCGTTCATGTAGATGTCGTCGATGTCAGGCCGCTCTTCGCGGTCGACCTTGATGCACACGAAGTGCTCGTTCATGAGCGCCGCGGTGGCCTCGTCCTCGAAGCTCTCGCGTTCCATCACGTGGCACCAGTGGCAGGCGGCGTAGCCGATGCTGAGGAGGATGGGCTTGTCCTCGCGGACCGCGCGCTGAAGCGCCTCCTCACCCCAGGGGTACCAATCCACCGGGTTCGTGGCGTGCTGGAGCAGGTAGGGGCTGGTCTCACCAGCGAGCCGGTTCTTGCGAGTGCTCATCGCAAGCGGTGTAGGGCGGCTCTTCGGGCGTGGCAATCCGCCGCGTTCGCCAGCGTCAGGTCAGTCGTAGCCGCAGCTGAGCCGCTGGGTGGGGGGCTCGATCGGGGGGTTAGACAGGCAGTCGCTGCTCGGCGTCGTGAGCAGCGATTGCCGCCGATCCTCTGCCCCATCGCACCCAAGTGACGCGCTAGCTCGCAGCGCGGTGCCGTCCAACCCCCAAGCCCAAAACCGTCAGGGTACCTGTGAAAGTGCGCCGCGGCGCTTCGCGGGCCCCTCAGTGCCAGGCGGCGGCGGCTTTCACCGGTTGATTCGTGCGGTCGTGCTCGGCGATCAGCTCTTCCGCCTTGGGGACGCAGCTGACGCAGGCGGGGAAGCGCGAGCCGTGGTCGCACTGGATGATGCGCGCGGTGCCGAGCGCGGTGAACTCTTCAGGATCCATGTGCCGCCCGCAGGCGATGCAGTGGATGTGCTGGTGCTCGTGGTGGTGAGCGGTGGGCTTCAGCGCCTTGCGCTGGCGCTTGGTGAGTTGCTTCGCCTTCTTGGCCATGGCGGATCATCATGCGCCGCGGCGCGCGTCCTGGCCAGTTCTTGCGGTGATCTGGGGCATGCCTATAGAAGGGCAGGCACGGGGGCCTGCCCCTACTTCGCGCGGGTCATCGGCACCTCGGCGTCGCCGACGTGGACGGTGCACTTACCAGCCAGGCCTCCCCAGGCGCCGCCCCAGCCGAGCGCGCTGCGGATCTCCACCGGCTCACCACCCAGCTCCGCCGTGGCCGTCAGCTTGCCGTGCCCGATCCACGACCAAGAGCGCTCCGCGATCACCTCGCCGTCCCACTCGATCGCGAAACCCTTGGTCAGCTCGTTCCGGACCACCGCGACCCGGTGCCCCTGGTGCTCCCCTTCCCAACGTGTCGACAGGATCCCCATGCGCCGAGAGTACAAGAATTCCCCGGCGCGCGCAGCCTGAACGCTCTTGGAGGCGCCTCCCCACACCAGCTCTTCAGCGCCTCCCGCGACGGAGGGAGCCGCCCTCCAAACCCCGCTGAGGTGGCCACCTAGCCCAGCGTGTGCTGCTCGAGCGCTGATTCGATCACCTGTCCATTCACCGTGATGTAGAGGCGGCCGTCGGAGCGCACCAGCTCCAGGTCGAAGCTGCGGCTCAGGTGGGGCTCCAGGGTGCTCAAGAGCTGAGGGTCGAGGTGCCACACACAGATCGTCTCGGCGCGGTGGATGGCGGTTAGATCACCCAGCTGACGACTCAGCTGCTCTAGGGTGAGGTGGGTGTAGAGGAGCACGCGCGGCGTCGCCTTGCTCGCCTTGTGTAGGCGCTCCGCGGACGGTCCCCCCACGTCGACCCAGGCGAGGCGCGCGCCCGTCATATCCCATATAGAAACAGGTGGCTCGTCGGCGTCGGAGAGCCCACCCTTGCTGAAGGCGCTGCCTGGCTCGTAGGAGAGGGCGTAGGCCAAGAGGCGCGTCAGCAGGTAGCGCGCGCTCTCGGAGGGGTGCCGCGCCAAGCGAAGCTCGAGCTGCTCGTACACGCCGCGGTCCACGTCCGAGAGCGTGAGGTTCACACGGTGGAGGGTCGCGGGGAGGGCCATGGCTTGGGATCTCGTGACAAAGGGGCGGCGCTCGCCGCCCAAGTGCGACATGGGCGCGCGGGTGACGCTAGCAGGTGCTGCGAGTCGGCGCGGAGCTGTGTAGAGTCCCGGCGTGCCGGACCCTGTCGATCCCGAGCCGACGACTGACGAGCCCGTGGAGGGTGAGTCGGCGCTTGCCGGGCCCTCCGTGCTGCCGCCTCCTGCGGCTCCCAAGCTGGGGCTCGCGGATCTCACGATTGGTCTGGGTACCTTACTGGTTGGCGTCGCCTATGGGCTCTTGCACCCGCTGTCGCAGCACGTCGCCGCGCCCATCTGGTTTTGGATCGCACTGCCGGTGTTGGCGCTCATCGTCTCGCTGACCGCGGCGCGGCAAGGCATCCCGCGGGTTTGGTTCGGGTTCGGCGTGTCGTTGCTGCTACCGTTAGGGCTCGCGATCTACGATCACGCGCGCGAGCTGGAGGCGATCCAGATCCTCGACGATCAAGCGCTGGCGATGGTCGCGCTGTGGCAAGCCTCGGCCGACGCGCGCGGCGTGTTGGTGATCGGCGCGGGGGTGTCGCTCATCACCGCCGTGGGCATCGAGCTGGTCTTGCTCCGTCATCAGCCGCGGCCGCCGGCGCCCTGCGGCGCGCAGGCCTGGGTCGCGCTGGTGGCGTGGGCAGCCGCGCTGACGTTCGGTCGAGTGCAGCTGGAGATGACCTGGCTGCTCGAGGACACCCTCGCGGTGGTCGGCATCGCGTGCCTGGCGCTCTTGGTGCGCGCCGGCTCGAGTCTCTCGCTCGCGGTGTGGGCCCCGCTGGTGCTCGTGGTGCTGGTGTGGGTGCGGGTGGACGCGACGGTCGCGATTCAGAATGGAATCGACGCGCTGTATGAGCCAGGGCTCGAGGGTGGGCTCGAGCGCGCGCGGCGTGATCGCCTGGTGGTGCTCGACGCGGCGGCCTCGGTGTCGGCGGTGCTCCTGCTTTTGTGGTCGCTCCGCGCGCGGTTGATGGAGCTGCTCCGGCGCCGCCGCCGGCTCGTGATCTTGGCGGCGGGGTGGGTGGGGCTGTTCGCGGCGGAGCGTTACATCAATCACGCCGTCGCTGAGCGCGATGGGTTAAAGAGGCTGATCGCGACGGAGGGGCGCGCGGCGCCGAGCGCCCCCTTACGTGGCTACGGGTGGCTCCCCAAGGCGCCCGTGTTGGTGCTCAGGTCGAGCGGCTCCAGCTGGGCGGAGCCGCCGCGCTATGAGGAGGTGCCGCTCACCGATCAGCTCACGGCGCTCTCCCGGCGGCCGGCGGGGCTCCCGATGCTGCCGGGGCCGGAGCGCACACTCGTCAGCCCACCGCCCGGTGTGCTGGTGGTGGCGCCGCGTGATCTCACCCTGCGGGCGCTCCGGGAGCAGCTGGGTGCCGCGGGCGAGTCGCCGCTCGCGCTCCTCCTGCGCGACGCGCGGGTCACTCGTAAGGATGATTTGGCGCTCGCCGCGAGCTCACGCGCGGTCTCGGTTCGCTTCACCGGGGCCGTGAGCGCGCTACCGAAGGCCGAGGTGCCACGTTACCTGGTGGATATTGAAGGCGGCGTGGTGGTGGGTCCGCTGGGCGGCGAGGGCACACCCCCGCGCCTCTTGCGCGACGCGTGGCGCTCGTTCCACTGCGCCGCCACCACAGCCGAAGGCCTCGCGGACCGCGCTTGCGAGGTCGTGGTGGGCGCCCCCAGCGACTGGACTTTGAGCCAGTTGATGCAGCCCCTCGCCGAGCTCCTGCACCCCGAAGACTCACCCGAAGCGGTGATGTTCCTCCTCACCGAGGACATGGCGGGCGTCAGTCAGGCAGTGGCGCCGTAGTTGCGCAGCGCTTCGCCCCCACGCCCAACTCGATCACACTGCTCTGGAGGTGGCGCGGGTGAAGGCCGCGCGCTGGTGAGCCGATCGCGCGCCGCTCGAGAGGGCGCCGTCACGGCTCCCTGCGGAACAGCCACCAGGTGCCTTCGCGCGCTACGAGGCGGATGCTCGGGTCCGCCGCGAAGACGACGCTTGGGTCGATGGTGTGGCGCACCAGGAAGGTGTCGAACCAGGCGCCGTGCTCTAGCACTTGAAAGCGGTCAGGACGCCACTCTAAAAAGTAAGGGAGCCTGGGGGGGTCGTGGGGCGAGCCCTCGCGATAACGGATGGGGTAGAGGCCCCAGCGCACGAAGTGGAAGTACAGCGCGCCGCCGCGCTCCGCCTGAACCCAAGCGGGGAGGTGGATGAAGGGCGTCGTCGAGCGCTGCGTGCCGGTGTGATCGTAGATCAAGTAGAGGAGCTTGGGCTGCGGTGGCAGGTGCTGCTGCATCGCGTAAAAGTCTTGATTCAGCGCCTCGAAGCGCCGCCACTCCACGGCGACTTGGTACGCCTGACGCCCCGCGCTGAGGCTCAAGCACAGCGCGAGCACGAGCGGCACCAGGGGTAGCCGCGGCAGGCCAGGCAGCAGCGCGAGGCCCAGCGCCGCGAGGGTGAGCGCCTCCCGCGGGTAGACGAAGAACCAACTGCCCCAGGTGAGCGGCAGGCAAACATAGAGCAACCCAATGACGCCGCACATCAACGCCAGCGCGTAGTGCGCCCGGCGCTTCAATGCATCAGGGCGCTCCGGATGAGTCAGGGTTGTAGAGGTATTCGGTGGTTGGGGCGCCCCTACGTCACGCTGACCTTCGGTCTCTGGGGGGTGGACGAGGGGTGGGTTGGACGGCACCGCCTTGGACGGCAGCGGCGAGTCACAGTCTCTTTCGGTCTCTGCGGGGTGCTCATGACGAGTCGTGCCGGTGGAACGCGTGGCTGGCTCCGAGCGACTGCGGCGCGCGTGGCGGATGAAGGCGCTACCAACCCCCAAACCCAACGCGAGGAGCGTGAAGGTGAGCCCGAGCTGCTGCTCGTGGGCTCCCGCTGTGCCCTTGAAGCCGCCGAACAGGTGGAGCGGCACTTCCTGCAAGCGCGATGGCTCGAAGGTGAGCGTGAGGTCATCCCCCAGGCCGTGGTCGCGCGTGAACCAGAAGCCGAGGAAGAGCACCGCGCTCGGGAGCAGCGCGAGCGCCGTCGCCAGCTGTGCGCGGCGCGTCGCACTACTTTTCCACGAAAAAACGAGCAGGAGCAGCGCGCCGCCGGCGGCGAAGGGGTAGCGGTAGACGTGGGTGAGCAGCGTGAAAGTCAGTAAAACTGCCAATAACACGGCGCGGCGCCGGATGGCCTTGGGCTCGCTCGCCTGGAGCGTGAGCAGCGTGGCGCCGAGGCTCCCCAAGAAGCAGCCGAGCGCCGCCACGTGACTGATGAAGCCCCAGTGAGTGAGCGTGGAGTAGAACAGGCCCAGCGCCAGCAAGGCGCCGACGCGGCGCTTACCGAGGCCGCGCAGCAGCAGCGCGAGGCCCGCCGGCAGCAGGCAGAGCATCAAGACGCTCGCGAGCTTCACCGCGACGTGGATCGGCAGCACCAGGCTGAGCGCGGCGCCCAGCAGGTAGTGCGTCATGTAGGGCGCGCGCAGCGGGTCGATCTGAAATTGCTCGCGGAAGCCGAAGGCGTCATCGAAATAGTGGCGCAGGATGGAGGTGTTTGCCGCGTGGAAAGGCATGTCCGTCACCGGCGGGTAACGGACCAGGCTCTGCGGGTAGAACGCCACGTAGCCGAAGAGCAGCGCGAGCGAGAGCAGCCCCAGGCGCTCCAGGTGGCGACGCTGCCACCACCGCGGCTCTCCGCTAGGTGCCACCCGGCAGCTCCACCCGCTCGCCCACCTCTGGTAAGCTGAACTCCCTGAAGTGCCCTGGCGTCCCCGCTACGCGCGGCGGCTGCCAGGCGACGAAGTGGAAGTGCCCGCGCCGCACCTCGCGCTGGAAGTTCACCTCGACCACCGTCGGCACGCCACGCTCGTCAATTTCTCTGACGATGAGCAGCATCCAGGTGAGCTGCAGTCCCTCACCCGGCTTCATGGGGTACTGCGTGCCGCGGTAGGTGCCGTCGAAGGGGTCGTTGTAAAGTCCGTGCGGAAACGTCAGCACCAGACGCGTGGGCGACTCGCGCTCCACGATGAGGGGGCCGCGCCCGGCGTGCAGCATGCGCAGGTGCCTGGGCACCGGCTCGCCGCGGGTGGCGCGCAGCCCCAGCGTGCTCGCCACGTAGAAATAAGACGGGCCGCCGAGCAGCACCAGGTGCTCCGCGTGGTCCGGGTGACTCCGCATGATGGCCTCACCCACCTGCGTGAGCTCATCGCCGAAGCGGTGCATGATGAGGCTCCGCTGCGGCGCCGTCATCGGCGCGAGCACCCCATGGACGAACAAGAGCATCGCCAGGATGAGCGCAGCGCCTCCCCGGGTGGTTACGCTAGCTGACGCCGCTGCGCTCACGGTGTCAGTCGCGTCATCGGTCATGGCAGTTGACGAACTAGCGCTCACCGCGCCTCCCGCCGCCGCGAGGCATCGCTCCACCGCGATGGCTATCAGCGCGAAGCCGCCTAGCCCGGTGAAGAACAGCAGGCGATCTTGCGGTAGCGCGGCGCAGGCAGGCAGCGTGGAGAGCGCCATGCCGGCGAGCCAGAACCGCGCCGTGCGGTCACGCAGGCCCGCGCGAAAGTAATAAAAACTGACTAACAAGGCGATCCACGCGACGGCCGCGGCGCCGATCGAGGTGGGCGTGCTGAGCCGCCACCAAGCTTCGGAGTCCACCCCGAAGAGCTGCGCGCTGATGAGCGCCGGCCAGCGCCAGAACAGCTCGAGCGCGAAGCGCTGAGTGTCGCGCAGCGGATCGAGGTGAAAGTCCGTGCCGTAGGTGCCGAACCCCAAGCGCCGGTACATGAAGAGCCACAGCGCCGTCACCAGCAGGCTCGGTAGCAGCACCAGCGCGCGGGTGAGCCAGCGCCGGAGCCCAGCCTTCGCCGCCGCGCCGGCGTCGAGGAAGCACGCGTGCGCCACCAAGTAGCCGAGCGCGCCCACCGCGTACTCCCCCGCCAACAGGCCGAGCGCGAGGCAGATCGGCGCCAGCACGCCAGCTAGCCAGCGAACCGGACGACTTGCGCCCGCGGGTCGTCGCCACACGTCGTGCGCCCACAGCGTCAGCACCCCGAACAAGGTGGCCATGATGGCGTTGCGGTTCGCGAGCCAACTCACGGGGTGCGCGTGGGCGTCGTCCCAGGCGTAGAGCAGCGCCGCCAGCGCGGCGAGCCAGGTTACTGAGTGGAGGCGCCGGTAGACGCGCGTCACCGCGAAGATGAGGAGCACGTACCACCCGATGCTGTGGAGGTGCGCGAGCCACGGCTGGTCAGGGAAATAGCGATAGTCGATGAAGTGGGTGAGCGAAGCGAGCGGCCGAAAGAAGGCGACCTTGTAGTCTTGCAGGGTGAACCACGGCACGGTGCCGAAGTCCTTCAGGCCGTAGATGCTGCCGACGTTGCCGTCGATGTAGTTGAACAGGTTCACCCGCCACGGCAGCTGGATGGCGCCGCCCTTCACCGCGGTGAGGTGGTAAAAGTCCTCCGTGCGGAGCCCCGTGAACACGGAGGGCAGCACCCAGAGCGCGCCGGTGAGCGCCCCGAGCGCCATCAGGCGCCGCGCGCTCAGCTTCCCCAGGCCGTGGAGCAGCGCGCTCAGCGCCGCGAGCCAGCGTGGGGTGGGCGGCATATCGAGACCACTACCCGAAAGCTGAGGCGCCGTGTACCGTCGCCCTATGAAGATCGAGACGGCGACCATCGCTCGGCTTCGGGACGCCTTGATTCAGCGCGGGCGGCGACGGACGGAGGTGGTCTCCAGCGCCGAAGAGGTGCTGACGCGGGAGGGGCTCTTGAGCCCGGCGGAGAACGAAGCCATCCGCGGCGTGTCGCCGATGGCGGAGGTCATGTACCTGGTGATGGCCGCGGATGGGCGCGTCGCCGACGCCGAGGTGGACGCGCTGCGCGGCGCGGTGCGGCGCCTCACCGGGGACCTGCTGCAAGATGGCACCGTGCGCGTGATGCTCGAGCGCTTCCAAGTGAAGCTCGATGAAGAGGGTCACAGCGCGCGGCTCGCGCACCTGGCGGCGCAGCTCACGGACGTGGAGGAGGCGGAGGGCGCCTTCGCCTTGGCGGCGGCGGTCGCGTTGGCTGACGATCGCGTGGCGCCGGAGGAGAGCGCGCTGATGCGAGAGCTCGCCAGCGCCTTCAGCATCTCGGAAGAGCGAGTGCGCGCCATCCTGGAGCAACTCGACGCCGATCGCGCTGCTTCTGATTCGTGATCAGGGTTTTGGGGGGTTGGACGGCACCGCGCTGTAGAGCGGCGCTCACCTTGCGGTCGCATTCACTGACTAAGCCTGCCGCGCCTCCCAACGCGTGACGCCCCACCACGTGAGCGCCGCCGCCAAGAGCCCGGTCATGCTGAACGGCAGATCGCTGATCACGCGGAGCGCCGTCCAGTAGCTCCCGTGGCAGAAGTAGAGCTGCAGCAAGAGCGCCACCCAGCGCGCGAGGTACATCACCACCAAGGCGGGGAGCAGCGCGCGCCGCACGTCATGGCCCAGGCGACTGACGAAGGCCACCAGCACGATCAGCTCCGCCAGGATGTACTTCCAGCTGATGGCGGCGGCGACCACGGCGAGCGGAGGATTCGGGTCGCGGAACGCGCCAGCGGTGAGGTCGAGCCCGGTGAAGTTGAGGTTGCCCTGGATCGCCATGCGCTGGACGAACAGCAGCCCGAACACGAAGGCAGCGGCGAGCAGCAGGTCATAGCCACCTGGAGCGTGGCGCTCCACCTCGAAGCGGGTGCCGTGGGGCGCTGAGTCGCGCGCCTCCTCGCGCCGCGCGCGCCAAGCATCACCAGCTGCTTCCGCGAGGATCAAGGTGGGGACGAGGCCGAGCCACTCGCGGTCGCGCGACACCCAGGCGAAGGCGGCCAGCGCCGACAGGGTGGCGAGCTGCATGCGCCCGCGGGAGGCCAGCACCAGCGCGAGCAGCGGGAACAGGAGGATGGCCGCGCGACCCACTTGATGCGGCACGTAGCGCCTCAGCACCAGGCACAGCGCGACGCCGAGCACCCCGAAGAGCAGCGCGCGCAGTGAGCCGAGCTGCTTTCCGTGCGGATCCACCCGGGTGGAGGCGGCCCAAACGCCGAGCGCGGTGAGCGCCGCCAGGAGCGACCCCAGCCCCTCGCGCGCCACCCAAGCAGGCAGGTGTCCTTCCTTTTGCGTGCCAGGGATCACGAGCAGCGCGAGCGCCAGGAGCACGAGCCCGAGGCGCGCCGGATTGAGCGCGGGCGGCCCCGCGCGTAGCCGACTCCAGCCGCTCGAGCGCCGCTCCGGCCGCCCGATGGGGCCGAGCACGCAGAACACGATGGAGATCACCAACACCGCCACGAAGGCGTGGGGGTGCGTGTTCGACGGGTAGCTCACCAGGAGCACCCCCGGCACCAACAGCGGCGCCACGCTCCCGAGCCTGAGCGCCCAACGCGCCGCCAAGAGCGGCCGCGCCAGGGTCGAGAGCGCGATCAGGTTGAGCGCGATGAACAGCGCGACGCGCACCGTGTTGGGCCATTGCCCTGGCAGCCGCTCCACCTGAAACACCAAGAACGTCGCCACCGTGAGCAAGAGCGCCGCTCCCGGGAGCACGCGCCAGAACCCCAAAGCGCTCCCACCTCCTCGCGCCGCGAACCACGCGAGGCCCAGCGCCGCGAGCAGCATGGCGATGAACACCGACAGCGATCGCGCCGACGTGATCCCCGCGCGCTCCACCTCGGCGTCCACGAAGCGCGTGATCTCGGCCGCGGCCTCCAGGCGCTGGCTCGGCGCCGCGCCGGTGTGCGCGCACAGCGCGTGGCTCCCCTGCACCTGCCGTAGGCGCGCGTCGCCGAACTTGGCGCGCCCGAAGGCGTAGCCGCGCTCGGCGTCCTCACACGCGATCGCCGCGCGCTTTGCCTCGGGCACCGCGAGCCAAGCGGCGATCAGGTGCCCCCGGCTCTCGCGTGGCGCCGCCACCCCGAGCAGGGCCGCGAACGTCCCTGGCAAGTCGACTTGATCCAGCTGCCGCTCGAGCTTCACCCCGGGAGCGATGCCAGGGCCATACGCGTAGATGGGCGAGCGACGCTGGAGCGGCGTGTCCGCTCCGTGGGTCCCCGTGTCCGTCGCGCCGTGGTCGCTCGTCACGATCACGGTCCACTCGGGGCCTACCTCGCCGAGCAGCTCGCTCAGCTGACGGTCGTAGTCCAGCATGTGCGCGCGGTAGCGCTCCGAGTGGATCCCGTAGACGTGCCCTTGGTGATCGGGCGTGACGAAGTGCGAAATCAGTACGTTTGGCTGACGCGCCAGCAGCTCACGCGTGTCGCGGAACGTCTGCGGGTTGAAGTCGACGTCCATCGCGACGCCGGCTGGGTCCGGCCGGAGCTCGTGGAAGCTGGGCCCGAACATCTGACCCCAGGCGGGGTCGCCCACCGCCATCAAGGTGAGGCCCGCCTCGCGCGCGTTGGCGAGCCAGGAGTTCACGCGCGGCTCGGCCGGGTTCAGGTTGCGCACCGCCTGCTCTAGCTGACCGCGCTGCCCGGTGGCGTACGAGAGCACCGCGCTAGTGGTCATGGACACCCGGCCTGCCCAAATCTCACCGCTGGTGTGGCGGCGCATCGCCTCGCTGAAGCGCGGCATCCGCTCGGGATCGGTCGCCACGTCGTAGCGGAGCCCGTCCACGATCACGAACAGCAGGTGCTTCGTCAGGGGCGCTGATAATTTGGGCTGGTAGCTCGTCGCGGGCGGCTCCTCGGGTTGGAGCAGCACGCCGATCACCCCGTAGCTCGATCCGGCGATCAAGAGCAGGCACAAGAGCAGGACTGAAGCGGGCTTCGACACGGCAAGCAGGCGGTATGGAGCCCGCGTCTAGCCTGCCGTTCGCGTTTCCACCAGATGGTGCTCTAGTCTCGGTGGGGGGTTGGCTCGAGCCGGGGTCACACGGGTGTCGCTCGCGGGTGACGCGGTGTGGCTTGGTTGCGCCACCCAGCTCCGCGCGTGGTTCCCCAACCCCCAAAACCCGAGACCCTGAACGGACCTTCGGGGTCTGCCGTGGGGCTGAGGTGATAGCCCCAGCTCCGTGCTCGCCATGTGATGGGGGACACCCAGCTGACGAAGTAGGTGGCGCGCCCGGCGCTCCCGCTGAGGCGTCGGGAGGCTACCGACAGGGATGTCATACCGCGGCGCCGCTGACGCACGCTTCGGCCCTGACTATACGCTTGGCCCATGCCTTGCAATGAGCGGCGCTCGGTGTGCGGAAACCTTGGGAGGGTATAACATGGCAGTCAAACTGACCCCATCACGACTTGGGCTGGCAGCCCTCATCGGGGCGTGCCTCACGGTGGGCGCGAGCTGCGGCGCGACGGGCGATGACGCAGGCAACGAAGATGGCTTCGGCGGCTTCGGCGGCAGCAACGTCGCGGGTACCGGCGGCTTTGGTGGCAACGGTGGCAGCGGCGGCAGTGGCGGCAGCGGCGGTGACCCGCCGGAGGAAGAGCGCGAGGGCAGCTTCCGCGCGCCGGTCGCGACCACGCGCTACGTGTGGTCGGCCAACACGGAGAGCGGGCGCGTCGCGCTGATCGACGCGGAGCGGCTCGACGTGCGGGTGGTGGAGGCTGGGTTCCAGCCGACGGTGATCGCCGCGGTGTCGCGCCCGGGGGACGACCGAGACGTGGCGGTGGTGCTCAACTCGGGCAGCTGGGACGCCACGGTGCTCACGGCGACGCCCGACCTGGTGGAGGCGGAGACGAGCAAGATCCACCCCGGCGCGAACGCCTGGGCGCTCAGCCCGACTGGGCGTTGGGTGGTGGCCTGGAGTGATTTCCGCGAGGTAATGAATCCGGATCCGGTGGAGGGCTACCAAGATCTCACCCTGCTGGATTTGGACAGCTCACCGCCCAAGGCCACGCGCCTGTCGGTCGGCTTCCGGCCCACGCGGCTCAGCTTCGCGGAGGATGAGTCCGAGCTGTACGTGGTGACCGAGCCGGGGATCTCGGTGGTGGAGCTGGGGGACGCGCCGGGCGTGGCGGGGCTCTTGGCGCTGCCCACGGGCGCGGTGGGGCCGCTTGGGCGCGACGTCACCGTCACGCCGAGCGGTGAGTATGCGCTGGTGCGCCAAGAGGGCGAGGAGACGATCGACATCTTGCCGCTCTCAGGGGCTCCGGGCGTCACCCTGGAGCTCGGCGCGCCGGTGACGGATCTCGACATGACCGAGGACGGCGCCCGCGGGATCGCGGCGCTGCGCGCCACGTCGGAGGTCGTGGTGTTCGAGCTGAGCCGCGTGCTGGCGAACCCCACGGACTTCCACCGCATCGCGCTCGAGGGCGCCGCGGTGGGCAGCGTCTCGCTGCCGGCGACGCCGCGTCGCGCCATGGTTTACAGCACCGCGCTCCAGAGCGACAAACTGACGATTTTGGATCTGACGCTGACGCTCAACTACTTGAGCCACCGCACCGTCGAGCTCAAGGCGCCCATCTTCGCGGCGCTGGGGACGGACGACGCGGAGTACGGCGTCGCGCTGATGTCGCCGCCGCAGGGGAGCCAGAAGGCGGGCGCGTTCGCGGTGGTGCCGCTCGCCGCCACCACCGCGCCGCGCATCGTGGCGACGGACGCGCCAGTGCATCAAGTCGCGCTCGCGCCGGACGGCACGCGCGCCGTGGTCACGACGCGCGACGACGCGTTCAAGCGCTACGGCGTCCACCTGGCGCGCATGCCAAGCCTCCAGGTCGATCACCTGACGCTCGCCAGCGCGCCGCTCTCCGTCGGCGTGGTGCCCTCCGCGGGGCGCGCCTTCGTGTCACAGCAGCACCCTGAGGGGCGCATCACCTTCATCGACCTCGACACCGGCAGCGCGCGAACGCTCACCGGCTTCGAGCTCGGCTCACGGGTGGTGCAGTGATGAGGTCGCAGCGTGTTGGGCTCAGCGTGGCGGGAGCCGCGCTATTGGGAGTCGCGCTGCTCGGCGGCGCGACGGGTTGCGGTGACGCCCTGTGCGCGGCGCTGGACTGTGACGACCGGGACCCCAAGTGGGAGGCGAGCTTCGACTCCCACGACTACCCACCCAAGGCAGTGGGGCTGACGAGCTCGGTGGCGGTGTACGATCGCCCGCTCGATCGTGTGTTGATGCTCACCTCCCCCAGCAGTCAGGAGATCGTCTCGACCAGCGTCGGCGTGGGGCAGAACCTGGCGCAGCTGGTGCCCAGCGCGGACAAGCGCACGCTGTATGCCTTGAGCCGCGGCGTGCACCCTCGGCGCCACCCGGACGACGAGCGCCCGAGCCTCACCCTCATCGACGGGGAGCGGCCCAAGCGGATCGCGCGGTACGAGCTGACCGATCCGCTCGGCGGAATCGCGGTCGATCCGCTGGGGGAGTGGGTGGTGCTGTATGACGCCGGCGGCGTGGTGGTGAACCCGAACGAGCTCATCCTGGTGCCGGTGTCGGAGCCAGAGCGGGCGCCCATCGAGAAGACGATCCGCAGCTTCGGCGGGCGGCCGCAGCGGCTCACCTTCACGAGCGAGCTCACGCTGCCGTCTGGTCCGCCTCGGCGCCTGCTGGTGGTGGAGACGGAGCAGAACATCACCCTGGTGGATCTCGCCTTCCCGGAGCGCTCGGAGGTCACCATCGAGCTGCCGCGCGTGAACGCGAGCTACACCACCGGCCCCGCGCAGATCGCGTTCCACGACGGGGACCCGGAAGATCCGAATGACGCGCGCATCGCGGTGCTCATGAACAGCCAGCCTGAGGTGGTGATCGTGGAGCTTGGCCCGTCGGGCGATCCGGAGCTCGACTACCGCGCGCGGGTCAACGTGGCGGAGGTCGGCGGGATCCCGAGCGCGCTCGACTTCGTGATGACCGACGGCGGGCTACGGCTGGCGGCGCTGGTCCCGAACCGGAGGCACGCGGCGCTGATCGATCTCGACACCACCGTGGTGGAGCACGTGGCGCTCCCTCGGCCTTACGGCAAGCTCTCGCGCGTCACGGACGCCGTGACGGAGCGCCCCAACGTGGCGGACGTTGCCCTCCTCTGGGGTGAGTCTTCAAACTTCGCATTTTGGTCACTCGGGCAGACCACGGGCAAGCCTTACCGCAGCGTGGAGGAGTACGGCATCGACATCCGCGTCACCCAGGTGAAGGACATCCCGGGGCAAGACCACGGCCACCAGAAGATCTTGGAGGGGAGCGACGCGAGTCAGTTCTACGTCCTCGATCTGGACCAGCGCACCAGCTACCCCATGCTCACCAACAGCCAGGGTTTCTCCCTGACCGTGGCGCCGGATGGCCGCCGCGCCTGGGCGGTGCGCACCGGCACCCCCGACTTGGCGCAGGTCGACTTGAGCACGCTGCACCCCACCTCGCTCACCCTGGAGCGCGATGTCACGCAGGTGTTCGACATCGCGCGCAGCGACGGCGGCCGCGCGCTGATCGTGCTGCACGCCGTGGGCAACCTGGGCGCTACATGGCTCGACGGGTTGCGCCCGGACAGCGCCTACACCGCCTTCTACCCCGCCCTCTACCTGGGAGATCTGTGATGGCTCGCCCCACCTCACGCGCCCTGAGCGCGCTGCTCGCGCTGACCTGCGGCGTCTCGATCGTTGCCCTGACTACCTCGGTGCTGGCGCAGCCGGCCAATCCGGACGCGCCGAAGGCGGAGCCCGATGAGGCGCCCGAAGCGAATGAAGCGCCCAAGGAGCTGTCCGACAAGCTGTCCGAGGAGCTCACGCTCTCCGACGACGAACCGGAGGACCCTCCCTTCCGCCTGGGCGCATCGAAGCCGGAGCGCGAGGCGCCCGCGAAGGAGCCGCCGCCGCGCGAGGAAGCACCACGTGACGCCGCGCCCCGCGACGCCGGGCCGCCGCGACCCGACGAGACCGGCCTCGGCAAGCACCAGAAGCACATCCAGCTCTCGCTCGGCGCGCGCTCGATGGCGATCAGCAGCGACGGCTACGACCTGTTCTCGGACACGCGCGCCCTCGACCAAGCGAGCCTCGGTGGCTCACACGCGCTGTTCTTTTCGGGGCCTTGGTCCGTCGCAGGCGCGCTGGGGGTGGACCTGGGTGGGAGCTCGGCGCGCGTCCGTGGGCAGGAGGCCGCGCTCGCCACGGCGCGCTTCTCGCTGGGGCCCGAGGTGCGGTACCACCTGTTGCCGCGGCTCTATTTCCACGGAAGAATCGCGGCGACGCTCACCAGGACGTCATTTGAGCTGACTGATGGCGCCGCCGGCGCGATCCTCAGTGACGCGAACTACCGCGGGGGCTTCGACGTGATGCTCGGCGGCGCCTTCGAGGTGCTGGGCAGCGAGAGCGGCGCCGATCGCAAGCCGCGCGGCTGGGTGGTGGCGGAGCTTGGCTACGGATGGGCCGGGGCGCACTCGGTGTCGCTCGCGCCGGAGGGCGATGAGGAGTCCAACGCCCCAGCGCGCGTGGCCCCGCTGGACCTGCCGGATGTGGCGCTCCGCGGCGTGACCGCGAAGCTGGCGGTGGCGATCAGCTTCTGAGGCGTGGGGCTGGGGGGCGGGCGGCCACGGGGGGCCGCCCCTACTGGCTCTGTGGTTGTGCGGTGGGCGGGCGGCCACGAGGGGGCCGCCCCTACTGGCTCTGTGGTTGTGCGGTGGGCGGGCGGTGACGGTGGGCCCCTACTGCGGCCGCGCGGGGGCGAGGGGGATGTGCACCCGCACCACGCGGAGCCCTTGCTCGCTGGGAGCCAGCTCGAGGGCGAAGCCGCGCGCGGGGTACTCCCACAGCTCGCGCTCGCTCTCCTGCGCCGTCTGCTCCGGCTCGCGCAGCGGGCGGAGCCTCGCCTGGGGCTCACCGAGGGTGCGCAGGACCTCCGGAGCCGCGGTCAGGAGCCTCAGCCCCGCCACCTCTCCCGCGTACCCCTGGAATACGGTTTTTCCACCCGGAATCACGACCTCGCGCTCACCCGCGGCGTGCAGCACCAGCCGCTCCACCCGCCCGTGGCTGAGGCCCAGCTCCACGCCACGCTCCGGGTAAAGGCAGCGATCCTCCTCCAAGGGGCAAGCGCCGAGCCGCCGAACGGCCTCGGCGCGCGTATCGCCCAAGCGCACTCCCAGGACCGACGGATCCTCGACAACCACGCCGCCCGCTGAGGGCGCCGGGTGGGCCTCGCCGCCTCCCGAGCCCGTCGGCTGATGGATCCCTGGCGGCTTCTTTTTTTGGGGGTTTGGCAGCGCGCTGGGGGCCGGCGCCGTCATGCTCGGCGCGGCAGGTGCCTCCGCCGCGCCCCCCACCCCCTCGCAGCCCCCGAGCACCGCCAGGAACAAACAGTAAGTGAGCCTGGTCACCCCTCGACCAACACGAAGGTCCCACCGCCCATGCCGTAAGCTTGGGTGGTGCCCCAGGTTGGCTCTGCTTCGGGCGCCGTGAAGCGGAACACGCGCTCGGCGTCGATCGGCGACAGGTTCACGCACCCTCCAGATTTGGTCTCGCCGAAGTCTTCGTGCCAGTAGCTCGCGTGCATGGCGTAGGGGCGCTTGAAGTATTGCGTCCAGGGGACGTCAGCTATCCAGAACTTCCGCGGCTCGCCCATCTCCGTGGTCATGGTGCTCACCTGACTCTTGGACTCCACCCAGTAGCGCCCGTAGGGCGTGGCGCCGTCCTTGCCTGGGCTCATCAAGGTGGTGAACACCGGGCGGTCGCCTTCATACAGCGTGAGGGTGCCGCGGTTCACGCGGACGTGCACCCAGCGCTCACCGGGCGCGCGCCGCGCTTCGCGCGGCACCTCCGCGCGGCGCTCCGCGAGGTTGGCGTCGGCGCTCGCGATGTAGACGCCCGGTGTGGTCGTCTCCAGGTAGCGCGCGCCGTCTTGCCTGCGCTCTTGGCCCGTGAGCGCCACCCACGAGCGGAGCGGCCAGGTCTCACCGGTGTCCACCAAGCGGTCGCCCTGCAGCTGGTACTTCGGGCGCGGCCGCTTGCGCATCCAGGCGATGGGCAGTTGAACATCCTTGCCTAGCTCCACCCCTTGGAAAGTAGAGCGCCGGAAGCGGAGCAGCCCCTTGGCGGGGACCACCGTCAGGTTGGTTGACAGCACCCACACCTCGCCGTGCGCCTCGAAGGCCCGCGTGTAGGCGATCATCGAGCCGAAGGGGACCTGCTTGAAGTAGAGGTGCGGCTTGTTTCCCCACGGAGACGGCGCGTGCCCACCGTCTCGCAGGAACTCCGGGATGGGGCCGTTCGGCTCGATGGGCGCTTGCTCCGTCAGCTCGTCGTGCCCCACCTCCCAGCCGCGCAGCTTGCGGTGCTCCCGCGGCCCGGTTCGCCAGCGGTTCTCCTCCGGCGTGGGCACGCGCGTGAGCATGGGCGCGCCCAGCGAGAAGGCGTAGTGGTAAGGGAAGGGCCCTTTCGCTGGCTCGGTGTAGCGGCTCGCGACGATGAACGGGTGGCTCATGTCCATCGTGTTGCGGCGGTCGGTGCAGGCGTAGCCGTTCAAGACCGGTACGTAAGACTGACAACGACCGAGCCCGGAGCGCACCGGGGCGCCCAAGGCCTCGACGCTGTCGCCGATGCGGATCCCGCCGAGCGGCAGCGAGCGCGAGTCGGGCTTGGGGTGGATCCACGAGCCCCAGGTGAGGGAGCCGACGCGCCCGTGCTCGCCAGCCTCCGGGAGCGGCCCCGGGTAGCCGGGCCCGAACGGATCCGCGGGCTCTGGTTCGATGAGCTCACCTGACGAATGGGTGGCTGCGCGTTCAGTGCCTTCGGCGTCGGCGTCAGACCGCTCGCCTGGCGCGCTCGCGGGGGTGAGCGCGTGGTGAGCGCCCGGCTCGGCGCCACACGCCGTGAGCACGAGCAAGGAGCCGAAGGCGACCGCGCGGAGCATGGCGCATTCTGCCAACAAGGGGGCCACGCTGGCCCAGATTGCTAAGCTGTTTGCGTGCGAGCGGGCGCGTTCTTCAGGGGGACTTCGGTGCGTGCCCGGGCGCGGCGTGGCGCGCTCCGGAGGACTGCCGTGCGAGCGCTGGTTTGTCGCGGCGCGCTCTTCAAGGGGGTTTGGGGGTTTGGCATCGCGCCACTCGCCGCTCTGTCGCTGGGGTGCCGTGAAGTGCCCCGTGAGTCGCCCGTGGGTGATGCCGGTCCAACGCCGAGCGGCGTCCCTGCCGTGAGCGCGAGCGGCGCGGAGCCGGCGCCTGGTGATGGGGGGCTCGCAGGGGGAGGGCCGCTGGGTGACGCGCAGCCTTCGAGGGACGCGGGCACGGAGCGCGATCCATCGCGGGTGGTGCTGCTGTTCGGCGGTGACATCAACCTGGGGCGCGGCACGGGGCAGCGCATCTTGCGTGATCCGGAGTACGCCCCGCTGCGCTTCCTGAAGCCGGTCTTCGACTCCGCCGACCTCCGAGTGATGAACCTCGAGAGTCAGCTCTCGGATCAGGGCGGGGAGACGCAGTCGAAGCACAACTCGCTGGTGTTCACGGGGCCGCCGGGCGGCGCCGAGGTGCTGAAGGCGGCGGGGGTAGAGTGGGTGTCGCTCGCCAATAACCACGCGTGGGATTACGGAAAATCCGCGCTCTTCGAGACGTTTACGAACCTGGAGCGAGCGGGGGTGGGGTACGTCGGCGCGAGCCGTGAGCCAGGCAGCCAGGCTTACGAACCGGCGCGCACCGTGGTGCGTGGGCTCCCCATCGCCTTGTTCTCGGTGACCCACATCTGGAATCAGGGCCCGATCAACGAGCACCCGGGGAGGCTGCACGTGGCCTGGGCGGAGTTCAGCAAGCTGGCGCCGCGCATCGCGGCGGCCAAGGCGCGCGGTGAGCTGGTGATCCTGCTCTACCACGGCGGCGCCGAGTACGTGGACGCGCCCATGACCTGGACGCGGGACTTCGTGCGCGCGTCGATGAAGGCGGGCGTGGACGCCTTCATTGGGCACCACCCGCACGTGCCGCAGGGGGTGGGCTTCGCAGGAACTCGCCCGGTCTTCTACAGCCTTGGCAACCTGGTGTTCCCGATGCACAAGGATCACCCCGCGACCGGGACCGGCTTCCTCGCGCGGCTGAGCTACCAGCTCACGGGCGGCGCGCCCGAGCTCGCCAGCGTGGAGGCGTGCCCCTACTTCATCTTGGGGCACGTGCCGAAGCCCTTCGACGACGCCGCGGCGCCGGCTCGCTACGCGGCGCTGCGTCAGCGCCTGAACCTCACCTCACGCGCGGTGGGTGGCAGCGTGGTGGGCGAGCCGGGTGAAGACGGCTGCTTGCCATTGAGCCCACCAGAGCGCTCCGGGCCTGGCGCGCCGCTCGGCTGGACGGCGCCGCGGAGGGCCGCGCCATGAGGTGTGACGAAGGCACGCGAGCGACGAGCGGCGCCAGGCGTGTGCGGCGCCTCGGCCTAGTTAGTGAGCTTAGCTGCCTGGCGGCGCTGGTGTTGCTCACGGCGGGTGGCTGTCAGCGTGGTCAAACGGACGAACCAGTGGGCGCGGCGCCGCCCAGCGCGATCCCAAACCCTGGCGCGGCTCAGGCCCCTGGTGCATCGAGCGGAGCAGTCAATGGCGCTAACGAGCGGGTGAGCGGCGCGGCCGGCGCACCCAGCGGTGAGCCGAGCTGCCCTGGGGGCCGGAGCCCGGTGCGCGGCGAGTGCCCGGCGTGGTGTCCGGAGGGGATGGTGTTCATCCCGGCCACGGGCGAGGCGGGCTTCCAGATGGGGCGCGGCGCGCCGGGCAGCGACGACCAGGCGCACCAGGTGGTGCTGAGCGAGCCGTTCTGCATGGATCAGACCGAGGTCACCGTGCGCGCTTACCGCGCCTGCGTGGAGGCTGGGAAGTGCAGCGAGCCGCAGCTCCGGGACATCAACGCGAACTATCGGAGCGAGTACGACCGCGCGGATCACCCGGTGAACATGGTGAACTGGACCCAGGCCACCGAATACTGCAATTCCGTGGGGAAACATTTGCCGACCGAGGCGCAGTGGGAGTACGCCGCGAGCCGCGGTGACGGGCGAAAGTTCCCTTGGGGGAATGATCCGGAGCCCAGCTGCGACAGCGGTCACGCCGACTTCACCCCGAACGGCTCGCCGCAGACCAACCCCGCGGGGGACGTCGGCTGCCACGGCGGCGGGACCAGCCCGGTGAAGGCGCACCCCAACGGTAAGGTGAGCTGGCCAGCGGGGGACCTCTACGACATGGGCGGCAACGTGTGGGAGTGGACGTCGGATTGTTACCTGCCGTACCCGAGCGGCACGGTGATGGACCCCGCGCCGAAGCACCACCCGAACCTCAAAGACAGTTGCTATGTCTATTCGCTGCGCGGCGGCGGCTGGAACCGTAGCGTGACGGCGCTCCGCACCTACGGGCGCGCCGCGAGCAAGATCACCTACCGCGTGCCCGCGCTCGGCTTCCGCTGCGCGAGCAGGCTCCAATAGAGGGGGGAGCTTGGGGTGGCGGGGATGATGGGTCGTGGGGAGCTGGCCATGCTGGCGCGGGTGGCGGCGCAGGGTCCGGGGAAGATGGCGCAGGGGCTCCTCAGGCGCACCGAGCGCCTCGCGCCGGAGGCGCTCGGTGCGCTTCAGCTCATGCGCGCCAGCGAGCTGGTGCAGCACGCGGTGGCGAAGGTGCCGTACTATCGAGAGCATTTCCCCCAGGATTTACCGCAGCGCTTCGACATGGCGACGTGGCGAGCGCTGCCGCTCCTCACCCGTGAGGCGGTGCGTGAGGAGCGCGCGGCGCTGCAGAGCAGCGCGCCGCCGCTGGGTCACCTGGGCCAAGGCGAGGCGCACAGCTCGGGCTCCACCGGGCGCCACGTCACGGTCAGCCAAGATCGCGCGGCGCTGGGCGTGAACTCGGCGCTCTCGGAGCGCGGCCATGCGTGGCATGGGCGCGACACCCGCCTGCGCTGCGCGGTCATCCGCGCGGAGATAGACGGCATGCGGCGGCCCGGGCTCAGCTGGGGGGCGGGCGGCGGCGGGCTGCACCTGCTCGACATCCACACCCCGGTGCGCGAGCAGCTCGAGTGGCTGCTCGAGCGTGCGCCTGACTACCTGAGCACCTACGCCACCAACGCGAGCGCGCTGATCGAGGAGGCGGCGCGCGCGGGGGTGCGCTGGCCGGGGCTCCGTCAGGTGATGACCTTCGGTGAGGTGCTGGCGCCCGAGGCGCGAGCGCGCTGCCTCGAGGTGTGGGGCGTGCCGCTGGTGGATGGCTACTCGTCGGTGGAGCTCGGGCACTTGGCGCAGGAGTGCCCGCTTCACAGCCTCTCCGTACCGGATGGCTCGCTGGCGCCGCACGTCACCGCGCCGTCAGAGTCCGCGCACCGCGCGCCGGTGGACTCTGCGCGTAGCCAGATAGCGCCGTTGAGCGCCACGCCGCGTTATCACGTGGCAGCGGAGCAGGTGCTCTTCGAGGTGCTGAGGGAGGATGGCAGCGCCTGTGCGCCGGGGGAGACGGGGCGCGTGGTGGTGACCTCGCTGCACAACTTCGTGATGCCGCTCATCCGTTATGAGCTGGGCGACTATGCCACGCTGGGTGAGCCCTGCGAGTGTGGCCGCGGGCTGCCGGTGCTGACGCGCGTCGATGGACGCGCGCGAGGCCTGCTCCGGCTGCGCTCGGGCGACGTGCTGTGGCCGCGCTTCGCCTCCAATATCCTCGGCCGGGAGCTGCCGATCCGGCAGTTTCGGATGGTGCAGACGGGCTACGTCGAGTTCCGCTTGGAGCTGGTGTCAGTGCCTCTGACAGATCGCCAAGTGGCGAGGCTCCGCAGCTTGGTGCTCAGCGTGCTGAAGCGGCACCTGGGTGAAGAGCCCCAGCTCGAGCTCGCCTATCGCACGTCCATCCCGCGGAGCGCGGGCGGCAAATTCGAGGACTTCATCAGCGAGGTCGCGGAACCAAGAGCGGCCCGCCCCAAGCCTCGCACTCCAGGTTGACGATGGGGTTGGTGGGGGGCTCGTAGATGTTCAAGTGGAGCTCGCGGATGCTGCCACAAGCCTCCCTGACCTCCGCTGAGAAATACTCCAGCTCGACGTTGGGGTTGGGGAGGTGCGGCGTCAGATCGACCGCGAAGCTGTCTTTGTCCACCACCACGGGGGCCACGATGTCCCCCCAGTCTTCAGTCTGTGGATCGTACCAACCGGCGTAGAGGGTCACCTCCACGATCTCCATCTTGCTCGCCTGGAAATGCACCGTCACCGTGTTGGTGTCCTGATCGAGGATGGCGGTGTCGAGGAACTCGCTGCACCCCATGTACGGCACGGGGCAGGGCTCACAGCGGTGGTTCGCCCAGTCCCGCCACTCGGGGTCGTCACCGCCCGTCCCGGCGACACCACCAGCACCCGCTGCGCCGCCCGTCCCCGCTGCGCCGCCCGCACCTGCGGTTCCGCCAGTGCTCGTGTTGCAGATCAGCTCGGGCGTGCCGCCGGTGCCCCCGGTCCCGGCGATGCCGCCGACGCCACCCGCTGCGCCGGTGCCACCGACACCTCCGCTACCGCCGACCCCTCCGGCCGCGCCGACCCCTCCGGCCGCGCCAGTGCCGCCCACGGCACCCGTTGCGCCGGTGCCACCGACCCCCGCGGTGCTGGACCCCGCGGTGCCACCTTCGCCAGCAGCGGCATCCACACCCGCGTCCGCCCCGGGTTGCCGCTTCTTCTTGGAGTCTTCATCCGAGCAAGCGCTGGTGGCGACCACCACACCGAGCGCAAGACACACAGCGACTGAAGGCGTCGTGACCGAGGTACGCATGGTGGGGAGCGTAGCGTCAGCGGACGCGTGAGTACAGCGCTCTCTGGTGCTCGTCACGCGGCAAGCCAGCGCCGGTCACCCCAAGCCTCCCCAGCGCCGGAGTGGTGCGCTGCCAAACCCCCAAAACCCCCGAGGGATTGGCCCCGGATCCATGACGAATTCCTATGTGGATTCGCGTAGTTAGGTCGCCCGCGGCGCTGAGCGCATCCCTACATGGGCTCACGCGTTCAGGGCTTCAGCGCGTCGCGGCCTCGCGTGCCCGCCGCATTTCTACGTGGATTCGGCCCCCTCACCCCGCGCGGCGCAGCGTGAGGTTGTAGCGGAAGGCGCCGGTGACGGGGTGCACGCCCTCCTTCAGCGGGAGCACGCCGTGGTAGCGCAGGCGATCGACGCCGCCCCACACCACCACGTCGCCGTGGTAGAGCGGTACGCGAATCTGACGATCGCCGCGGGCGTGCCCGCCGAACAGGAAGGTCGCGGGGAGGCCGAGGGAGATGGAGACGATGGGCGCGTCGAGCGAGGCTTCGTCTCGGTCCTGATGCAGCGAGAGGCGCGCGCCGGGCTCGTAGCGGTTGATGAGGCAGGCGTCGGGGGTGAAGTCGCCGAGCGAGGCGGCGCGTGAGGCAGCCTGAGCCAGGGCGAGGCAGCTCGGTGGCATGGGGGGCCAGCGCTTGTTCGTCAGTGGATCGAACGGGGTGTAGCGGTAGCCCTTCGGATCGGAGGTCCAGCCGAGCGGGCCGCAGCTAGTCATGGAGACTGACATCGTGAGCCCGCCAGGGGTTTGCAGGTGGCGGAAGGGGGCCGCCGCCTGAGCCTCGTGGATCGCCGCGAGCAGATCGGGAGCCGACGGGAGCGCGAAGCCGCGCAGCACGAACGCCTGCTCGCCCAGCGGCTCCAGGGTGCCGCTCGCTGGGGCGCCTTCGATCACCTCCGGCTCGAACAGCAGGAGGGGGGGCTCGCGGGACATGCCTTCGTTTCCCCCTCGGGGTGGCCCCGGTCAAGGCGCCGGACAGCGCGATTTTCCATCGCGACGCAAACGCGAGTGGTGTGGAGCGGGGGGAGTCAGAGTACGCTCGGGCCATGCGAGCGGCTTGGCTTGGGTTGGTGGGAGCGTGTGTGGTGGTCGTCGGCTGCGGCGGGAGGACGCTCGGCTTGGATGAAGAGGGTGTCGCGGGCGCCTCGGGGTCCGGAGGGAGCGGCGGCTCCGCGGCGAGCAGCGGCTCCGGCGGCTCGGGGGGTGGCTTCGGTGGCTCCGCGGCGAGCTCGACGGGTGGCTCCACCTCGGGCGGCTTCGGCGGCTCGGGGGCGATGGGCGGCTCGGCTGCGAGCGGCGGCAACTCCATGGGTGGCTCTGGCGCTGGCGGTTCGGGGGCAACGGCGGGCTTTGGTGGTGCTGGCGCAGGTGGCTCGGGGGCGATGGGTGGCTCGGGGGCGATGGGTGGCTCGGGTGCCTTCGGTGGCGCCGGGGGCATGCCGAATGAGTGCACGAGCGGTGGCTTCGGTAGCTGCGAGGACTGTCAGCAGCGAGCGTTCGATTGGGGCGGTTGCTGTGAGGAGCCTGCGACCCAGTGCGTCAACAACTGGGAGTGCCTGGACCTGCTCGACTGCCTGCAAGGGTGTTGGGATCAAGACTGCTACGAGGTTTGCTTCAACCGCTACCCCGGCGCGTTCGGCCACTACCTGGATTTGGTGGACTGCGCGTTCGGCACCAGTCCTTCGCAACCCGGCGCCTGTGGGACGGTGTGCGACGCCTGGTTGGTGGGCAACTGATCTCGTGCGGCGGCCTGACGCGTCGCGCGTGAGCGCGGCTGTGGTAAGGAGCCCCCGTGAAGATCGCGGTCATTGGTTCGGGCTACGTCGGCCTGGTGGCAGGGGCTTGCTTCGCGGAGGCGGGCACCGAGGTGGTCTGCGTGGACGTGGACGAGGCCAAGCTCGAGAAGCTGCGGCGCGGGGACGTGCCCTTCTTCGAGCCGGGCTTGTCCGAGATGGTGCGCCGCAACTGGCCAGATAGGCTGACGTTCAGCTCGAACCTGGAGGAGTCAATCCAGGGCTGTCAGGCGGTGTTCATCGCGGTGGGCACGCCGCCTCAGGAAGACGGCTCAGCTGACTTGACTCACGTGCTCGGCGTGGCGCGGGACGTGGCACGGCTCGCCAAGCACCGCCTCACCTTGGTGCTCAAGAGCACGGTGCCGGTGGGCACCAATAAGAAGGTGCGCCAGGTGGTGGCGGAGGTGGGGGAGCACGCGCTGCCCGTCGTCAGCAACCCGGAGTTCTTGAAGGAGGGCGACGCCATCAGCGACTTCGCCAAGCCGGACCGCATCGTCATTGGCACGGACGATGATGAGGCCTTCGAGACGCTGCAGCGCCTCTACGCGCCGTTCAACCGCCAGCGCGATCGCCTGCAGCGGATGAGCCCGGAGAGCGCCGAGATCGTGAAGTATGCGTCCAACGCGCTGCTCGCCACCAAGATCAGCTTCATGAACGAAATAGCCAAGCTGTGCGACGTGGCGGGCGGCGACGTGGAGGACGTGCGCATCGCGGTGGGCTCGGACCGCCGCATCGGCTTCCCGTTCCTCTACCCGGGGCTCGGCTTCGGCGGCAGCTGTTTCCCCAAGGATACACGCGCCCTGGTGCGCACCGGGGACGAGCTGGGCGCGCCCATGGGCGTGGTGCGAGCGGCGATGCTCGCCAACGCGGAGCCAGTGAAGGACCTCCTGCGCGTGATGGAGGAGAGCCTCGGCGGCCTCTCGGGCAAGACGATCGCGGTGTGGGGTCTCAGCTTCAAGCCCAAGACGGACGACGTGCGTGAGGCGCCAGCGCTCGACCTCATCACGGAGCTCACCCGTCGCGGCGCCAGCGTGCGCGCGGCGGATCCTCAGGCGCTCGCCACCGCGAAGGAGAGCCTCGAGCATCGCGGCGCTTCAAAGGGTGTGCTCCTGACGAGTGACCTGTACGAGGCGGCGAGCGGCGCCGACGCGCTGGTGGTGGCCACGGAGTGGGGTCAGTTCCGCTCACCGAACACGGAGCGCCTGGCGCAGGTGATGCGCGGCCGCCTGGTGTTCGACGGGCGCAACTGCCTGGTGCCGGAGTCGTTCGTGGACGCGGGGTTCCGTTACAAGGGCATCGGGCGGCCTTGGCGCGCACCGGCGTGAGCAGTCAGAGCCCGTCGTGAGCGGGAGTCATTGGGATCGCTACCGCGAGCACTGGGCGCGGCTCGGCCCGCCGCTGCGCCCGCCGCCCGTCGTGGTGCGCGCCTACCGGCGACTGCTGCGTGGCGCGATGGATCGTGGAGCGCCGGAGCGTCCAGAGCAGGCGCTTCCGAGCCGAGAGCTGGCGAGTCGCTCGGAGCAGGCGTCGCGAGCGCCGCGGAGCGCAGCGCTGGTGCGCCCCACCTTGCTCTATGGCGTGACGCCGGAGCTGGCAGCGCTGCGTGAGTCGCTCATCGCGCTCGATGGGAGCGCGGGGATGATCGAGGGGGTTTGGCAAGGCGATACGGAGGCTCGCTCCGCGCGACACGGTGACTGGCTGAGCCCGCCGTTCGTGCCTATGACCTTTGGAGCAGCGCTCGGTGATGGCGCCTTGAACGTCGTGCCAGGCAGCGCCGCGCGGCGCGTGCTCCTCACTCAGCTGGAGCGGCTCCTGGTGCCAGGCGGCCGCGCGGTGTTCCGCGTGTTCGTGCGCCCCGTGGCGCCCGAAACGCTCGCCGCCGTGCTGGAGACAGCCGCGGAGAACCAGAGCTTCCACGCCTTCAAGTGGCGCGTCGCAATGGCGCTCGCGAGTGAGGCGCTGGGAGAGGTCGCCGTGAGCCGCCTGTACGAGGTGTTGAGGCGCGCCGAAGTGCAGGGTCACCTGCGCTGCTTCGATCCGGAGGCGGTGACGACGCTCGCCGCCTACCGCGGCTCGAGCGACGTCTACGGTTTCCCCACGGAATCAGAGCTCGCCGCCGAGCTGCCGCGGGGCCTCACCGCGCGTTGGCTCCGGGTGCGCGGCTATGAGCTCGCCGAGCGTTGCCCCTTGTGGGTGATTTGCAAAGCGGGCGCGTAGCTATGCCAAACCCCCAAAAACCCTGGCGGCGGCTAGTCCGTCGGCGACTGGTGCAGGAGCCTCAGCGGCCTAGCAGGCGGCTGGCGCGGCGCATGAGCGGTGGGGAGATCAGGGCGGCGATGAGGTGGGTGGCGAGGAGCCAGCTCAGGGTGGCGGCGGTGATGGCCGAGGTGCCGAAGGTCAGGGGAGCGAACGGTGCCAGCAGGGAGAGGGCGGTGGCGTCGCGCGTCCCGACGCCGCCGGGGGTGAGCGGCAGCGCGGCGACCAGCATCAAGAGGGGGATGTAGGCGAGGGCGTCTGCGGGCGGCACCCACACCCCAAAGAACGAGAAGGACAGCCAAGTGCCGAGGTAGAGCGCGGCGACGTGAGGTAACCTGACGAGGATGGCCAGGAGGTGCCCGGAGACGCCGATCTCCACCAGCGGGCGCGTCGCCTGGAAGCGCTCGAGCAGCCCCTGACCGAAGCGCAGGAGCGCGGCGTAGAGCACGCCGAGGGTCAGTGAAACGCCTAGAATCGGCGCGAGCCAAGCGGGCGGCTCATCGCTCATGACCAGCGCCACCACCCCGAGCAACACCAGCCCCGCCAAGTTGGTGCCGTACACGAGCAGCGTCGCTCCGGCCACGCGCCACAGCGGCGCGCGGTAGCGCTTGGCCAGGTAGTAAGTGAGCCAGGCTTGCCCCAGGTTGTGGTTCAGCATCGAGGGCAGGTAGCTCGCGCCGCGGATCACGAAGAACTCACGGAAGCTGACGGGACACACCGTGCGGCGATAGATGTACGAGGTGGCGATGCAGTCGAGCGCCAAGTTCGTCAGCAGAGCGACCAAGGCGAAGCCGAAGAACGCCGCGTGGTTCGTGTGCTCCAGCGCGCCCGCGAGCTCGGAGAAGCTGGTGCGCCGGAGCACCCACCCGAGGAGCGCCGCGCCCAGCAAGAAGGGCAGCACCCGCCGCCACAGCGGGGGCTTGGGCGGGGTGGGCTCGGTGCCGAGGGTCGAGAGGGCGTCAGGGTCCCTGGCTAGCGCGTCAGGGCTCGCGTCGCTCGCGTCGGGGGCGTTGGCGTCCAAAGCGCGGGCGCCGGTGGCGCTCGGTGGCGCGTCTGTCTCTGGGGTGGTTGGTGCCATCTTGCCACCTCAGGCAGCAGCGCGACCTCAGCACAGCTGGCGCGTCAGGGCTAGACCGCCGCGCTGGTGGTGGTCAGCGTCGAGATGGTCCGTCTCGTGTCGCCCGGCGCTGCACGCAGCGACCTGCCAAACCCCCAAAAACCCAGAACCCGAGAGCCCGAGACCCGGAGTCGGGTCTCGAGAAAACGCGCCGGGCGGCCGGTCGCGCTTCAAGGCGCGTCGGAGTTTGGGTACGGTGGGCCGATGTTACGACGGACCGTGGTCTCAGCGCTGGGCTGTGGGTTGATGCTGGGTGGGCTCTCGACGCACAGCGCGTCCGCCTTCGCGGAGCCCTGGTCCGATCCGGATCCGCGCGCGGGTCAAGAGCGCACCGAGTTCGGTGACTACGGCTTCAAGCTCGGCGCGGAGTATCGCACCGTGGGGATCTACATGAACCCCATCGACCTCTCCGGGGTGAAGAGCCGCCGCGCGTCGTGGGCGGAGCACCGCGCGCGGTTGGACGCGGCGGTGGACTACCGCGAGAAGGTGCGCTTCGTGCTCTCGATGGACGTGCTGGACGGCACGCTGTGGGGCGACAACGGCACCTTCGGTGGCGACCCGAGCCCGCAGAGCGGCACCACCGTCGCCGCGGGGATACCCAACTCGGCGCGCGTCGGCATCGGCTTCCGCGGTGGTGAAGACGAGCTCGACCCCGACAATTACGGCTACGTGCTGCAGAGCAACGACCTGGCGCTGGTACGCCATGCTTACGGTGAGCTGAACTTACCGTTTGGTCTCGTGCGCATTGGGCGTCAGCCGACGACCGACGGCATGAACGTGCTGGTGAGCAGCGGGCGCACCATGGCCAACCGTTTCGGCTACGAGAACCGCGGCGACACGATTGACCGCGTGCTGTTCGCGACCAAGCCCTTCGAGGGTTTCAAGCCAGAGCAGCAGCGCGATCGCTCGCAAGATCGCGGCTTCTTCCTGATCACGCTGTACGACCGCGTGGTGGGCAAGGAGCCTCACCTGTTCGCCGATGACATGCACGGCGTGGGGGTGGTGGCGCGCTACCTGGCGCCCGAGCCGAGCAAGCGCCGCGGCTTCGAGATCCAAGGCAACTACAACCACCGTTGGAGCGGCACCTACGACACCAACGTGAACATCTTCGGGGCGCGCGCGATCGCCCAGCTCGACAAGCTGACGGCTGGCTTCGAGGGGAACTGGCTCACCGGTCGCACGCTGGAGATCAGCGAGGCGCTGGCCCTCATCAACACCGACCCCGTGGTGCGGCAGCGCATCAACCAGTGGGGCGCGCGCGGCGTGGTGCGTTGGGATGAGCCCACCTGGGCCGCTTACCTGGAGGTGGACTACGCCTCGGGCGATCGCGATCCGAACCCGGGCAGTGATCTCACCCAGCTGGTGTTCGCGGAGGACACCAACGTGGGCCTGTTGATGTTCAAGCGCATCCTGCACTTCGAGAGCGCGCGCAGCGCGGCGGTGGGCGTGGAGCTGCTCAAGCGGCTGGGCGCGAGCACCTTCCCGGCGGAGCGCACCGATTCGGAGGGCTCGTTCACCAACGCGCTCGCGCTGTTCCCGCAGTTCGATTTCAAGCCGAAGGACAACCTCTTGTTCCGCGGCGGCGTGCTCATGGCGTGGGCGCCGGGCGGCCTGGTGGACCCGATTCAGTCGCTGCGCTTCCGTGATGGCGTCGAGGTGGAGGATGATCTGGTGAACTTCCACGGCGGCCCGCCAGGGAACTTCTACGGCGTGGAGCTCGACGGGCGCTTCCAGTGGCGCTTCGAGGATCACTTCTACTTCGACCTGGAGGGCGCCATCCTCTTCCCGGGGGACGCGCTCCAAGACGAGAACGGTCAGGCGGCGCGCAGCGTGCTGGTGCAGGGTCGCACCACGTTCTTGTTCTAAGAGCCCAGCACGAGCTCCAGGGTGAAGCGCTCGCCGGCGCGCTCCACCAGCACGCCGTAGGTGCGCGCGTCGTAGCGCTCCTCGCTCAGCCACTTGCGCAGCCAACCGAGCAGCTCGTCACGGCGCGGGGTGGGGTGCTCGTCCACCGCGAGGATGAGGTCGCCGTCGCGCAGGCCCAGGCGCCACAGCAGGCTATCTTCCTTGATGCCGCGGAGCGCCACCCCACGCGCAGCGTCCTCGAGCTTCACGGCGCTGAGCAGCGCCTCACCCCGCGCGCGGATGGCCTTCACCGCGAAGCCCTCCACGTGCGTCAAGGTCGGGTTATCTACGCGAATTCCTTCAGCTATTTCGAGCGGCACCCCGCCCGCGGCGAGCCCTGGATCGGGCACGGCCACCTCCGGGGCAGGGCGCCCCTCCGCGCCGCCATCCACCAGCTCGAGCGCGCGGCCCTTGGGCGACTCCTGCGCGGCGCGCGCGCCATGGTGGATCCCCACGGAACAGACCCCCGCTCCGGAGGAGAACCACACGCGGTCCCACTCGATGCGGCTCACCCGGTAGCCGCCGACGGTGTCACCCACCTCCTTGATTTCCGCGCGGCTTTGCTCGTCCACCGCGATGCTCGCCGTGGAGCCCTCCGCGCCTTGCGTGATGAGCCGCACCACCAGGCCACCGCAGGGGCCGCGTGGGCGGTTGCCAGCGGCCTTGTGCGGGGCGGCGCTGCGCGGCATGGGCTCGGCGGTGGGCAGGTCGCGCGCGGCGGGCGCGGGTGTGGGCGGCGGCGCGGAGGGTGGCACCACGACGTGGAGCTGATCTCCCGAGACCACGTAGCTGTGACTGGGGCTCGGGACGGAGATGCCGGTGGCGTCGATGGAGCTCAGGGGCGCTGACGGCTCCTCGGGCGCTTCCCCTTCACGGCTGGCCAGGTAGCCGATGAGCAAGAGCAGCGGCACTCCCGCGAGGGCGGCCCAACGCACGGCGCGGTCGAAGCGATTGTCAGCCATGGCGGGCGCTTCGCTTAGCGTAGCCGACCTGCCGCCGCCGCGCCGCTTGGAGCGCCTCGCCAAACCCCCTGCCCTCCCACCTCGCGCGTGTCGAGGTCGTGCTTCGGGGCTGTGCCTGTGCTCCCTGAGTTGAGCCTTCGCGTGGGTTGTGTAGCCTGAGCCCGTGAGTGAGCTCCTGAAGCCGGGCGCGGTGGTGTCGGCGCGCTACCGCATCGACGCCGTCGACCCGCAGGCGCGAGAGTACGCTGGGGTCGACCTGAGCAGCGGTGAGCCGGTGCTCTTGGTGGAGGTCGGCCGCGCGGAGGCGGAGGCGATTCGGCCCGCGGTGGGCCTCTGTGGTCCTGATTTGCTCGAGCTCTTGGGGCTCGAGGCGTTGGGGGGCCGGGAGCTCGCTATTTGCCGCGTGGCAAATGGTGCGTCGCTGGCGGACGCGGTGAGTGAGCAGGGGCTGCTCGACCCGGTGACCGCGATTCAGACGCTGCTGCCGATTTTCACTACGGCAAGTCACCTGCATCGGAGCCTCGCGGTGCACGGCTCGATCGCGCCGGAGACCATCCGGCTCGATCCGCGGCCGCGCCTGGCGTTTCACCCGGGGCGCCCTGGGCCCTCTGCCTTCCGTTCTCCGGAGCGCAATGATGGCGGCGCTTGCTCGGCGCGCGACGACGCCTGGGCGCTCTCGGCGTGCCTCTATTACGCGCTCGTGGGTGAGCCCCCGGCGCGCTCCGGGATCGGTGCGCCGGATGAGCTCATCATCGCGGGCATCAGTGATCAGCGGCTGCGCGCGGCGCTGTTCCAGGGCTTGGCCACGGCGCGGGTGCAGCGCGTAGCGAGCGCCGAGCCACTGCGCGCGGCGCTGCGTGAGTGGTGGGCGGCGATGGCCGATGAGCAGGCCATGGCGGCGACCGAACGGGGGCTCGAGGCTGAGCCGTGGGGAGAGGGTGAGCCAAGCTCACCGACGCTCGACGCCCGGGCGCTGCCAGGTGGTGTGGGTGGCTCACCATTGGGCTCGGCGGCGGGTGGTGCTGGTGTGGCTCTGGGCTCTGGTGCGGCTCTGGGTGGCGCTCGGATTAGTTCGAGCGGCTCACCAAGTGGCGCTTCACGGGGTGGGGGCGCCTCGCGAGAGGGTGCGCAGGGGAGCGAAGGGGAGACGCCGGCGGGGCGCTGGGAGCCCGGCGCCGCGGCGACCCTGGAGAGCCCCGTTTATCACACGCCCGCGATGCCCGTGGTGGCGCCGCGCGTCGCGCGCCCGCAGATGATGTCGGCGCCCGGCATCGCGCTCGAGCTGGAGCCCACCGCTGTCCAGGCACCCTCCGCTCGGCCGTCTGCCGTTCGGCCGCCCGCGATCCCTCCGTCCCCACATTCGTCAGGTGCTGTGACTTCGAGCGCGGGAGCGCCGCCGCGGCCACCGCGATCGGCTCGTCCGACGGTGACGGCGGTGTCGCCCGTGCTGCCGCGGCCACCCAGGCCGGCCCGTCCGACGGTGACGGCGGTGTCGCCCGTGCTGCCGTCCGTCAACAAGACGCTGCAGTCGCCCAGGCCCCCGAGCGTGCGTCCGCAGGCTCCTCCCAGTGTGCGTCCGCCGCCTCCGTCGATGAGTCAGCGTGGCGTGCCGTCGGAGGCGGCGGCGTCTACGGTGCGCGCGCCGAGTGAGCGTCCGCCGAGCCCGGTCGAGCTGCGCTCGCCGTCGAGCCACCCCTCTTCGGCGCGCCCGCTGCCCCCGCCGAGCGTGTTCCCGTCACCGCTTCAGGCTCAGGCGCCCGCTGGGCCCTTGCCGCCTCCGCCGAGGCTCCCGGGCGCGCCTCCACCGCCGCCATCGGCGAGCGCGTCAGAAAGTCAGTTGGACGAGCTGTTGGGCGAGCCGCTCGCGCCTGCGATGCCGCACGATCTGGCTGGAGGTTCTCGCGCGGCGAGCGCGTCAGAAAGTCAGCTAGACGATCTATTGGGCGCAGTGAACGAAGATGACGCTAGCGAGGCGCTGCTCGCGTCGCTGGAGGGCTCCGCGGAGGGTGTCGCGCCGCCAGGTCTCGGCCAGACGCAGCTGATGGAGCCCGCGCGGTCGCTGGAGCCCACCTTGGAGTCGCCAGCCTACGAGTCGCCTGCGCCAGGCGCGGTGTCACCCTTCGGGCGCACGCTGATGATGGAGCCTTCGCCGCCTCTCGAGGGGGTTCGGGGGTTTGGCAGTGCGCTACCTGGTGACGCGGAGGCGGTGGGTGCGCTGGGGGGCGCGTCGGGCGGTACGAATGGCCCCGTGGGTGAGGGCGGCCACGGGGGGCCGCCCCTACGAGGTGCAGGGCTGCTGGGTGGTGCTGAGTACGGTGTGGGTGCGCTGGGTGGTGCAGCGCTGGGTGGCGCTGAGTACGCAGGTGCGTCGCTGGGTGGCGCGCCGCCGCCGCGCCGTCGCGTTGGGTTGTTGGTGGGCGTGGGGCTCGCCACGTTCACCGCGCTTGGTCTGCTCACGTGGGCCATGGTGGCGGCGCTGGGGCGCAGCGCTGAGCCCACGGTGGTGGCGGCGGGTCCTGCGGGTAACTCGAGCGGGCCAGCAGAATCGTCAGCTGCGTTGTCTGGTGGGGGGACTGGGGCGGTGGCACCTGGTGCGGCTGCTCACGGAGCGCAGGAGGTCGAGGCGGACTCCAAGGGCGGTGCCGTCCAACCCCTAAACCCGCAGGCGGCTCCTTCGAGTGAACGTGCCGGAGACGCGCAGGAGCCCGCTGTGGTTCAGGCGCCGGCGACCGTTGGTGAAGCGCCTGCTGATCAGCCTGCTCCGGCTGAGCAGCCTGCTGCTGCGGCGGCGGCTGAGCAGCCTGCCCCTGCTGCTGCCGAGGACCCTCAGTCGGTGCGAGAGCGGAGGGCGAGGGCCGCGGCGGAGGATAAGAGCGTGGGTCACTGTGTGTCGCGCTGGATGCCCGAAGGCACCTTCCGTCAGCCTTCCGGCTTCGATTGGATGTGTGGTCAGGCAGACGCCAGAATTGGCGCGCTCGAGTTGAAGAAGGCCGTGGTGCGCGGCGCCGGGGGCACCGTGACGGCCGCGATGAAGACCACCAGCCGCCTTGGCTGGTACGAGCTGACCGCCTTCACCACGCTGCGCAGCGCCTGCTGCAGCGCGCCGGCGCCCATCACGCTGCCGGAGCCCGCGGCGCACTGCGAGGCGCTCGCGCCCCTGATCACGAAGCTGGCCGATACGGTGCTGAGCGGCGAAGCCTACGAGCCGGCGCTCGCCGCGTTCATCAGTGCCGCGAACTGTGAGGCCAGCTCCGGCCGCGCCGGCGCTTATTGGATGAAGCGCGCGCCGACTGGCACCGAACGGAGCGCGTTCGAGTCTTGGGTGCGCGCCCTGAGGCGGTGAGCGCACCGACACCTCACGAGTACCTGTACCCGATCTCAGACTGCTATTCACGAGACAGAGACGACGCGAATTCGCGAAGCGTACAGGCGCCGTCGACCAATTCAGGATGCCACTGGGGTGATTCATCTGATGGTGACGCGCGGAGGA
>JAHBVY010000005.1 GCA_019637265.1 Polyangiaceae bacterium
ATATTTCCTCGGGCATCCGGAAATTCGGGAGTGGATCGTACGCCACGCGATCGGCGCGACGATGCCCAACCTCAATACCTCCATCATGAGCGCAGTTCCGTTCGTGCTACCTCCTCTCCCCGAACAACGCGCGATCGCCCGCATCCTCGGCACCCTCGACGACAAGATCGAGCTGAACCGCAAGATGAACGAGACGCTCGAGGCGATGGCGCGAGCACTGTTCAAGTCGTGGTTCGTCGACTTCGACCCCGTGCGCGCCAAGGTCGAAGGCCGCGCTCCAAACGGTATGGACGTCGAGACCGCGAACCTATTTCCGAACGAGTTCGTGGAGTCGGAGTTGGGCGACATCCCGAAGGGGTGGTTGGTCCGCAACATCAGCGACATCCTTTCGCTTGAATACGGCAAGGCGCTCAAAGAGGCCGACCGTCAGCCGGGTGATGCGCTCGTCTTCGGCTCGAATGGAGTCGTAGGTCGTCACTCCAAAGCTCTCGTTCACGGCCGAGGCATTGTCGTTGGCCGAAAGGGCAATCCAGGCATCGTGAAATGGGCGCCGTCGGATTTCTTTGTCATCGACACCGCGTTCTTTGTTCAAGCCAAGGAGCCGCTTGGGCTACGCTTCCTGTTCCACCATCTCGATGGCTTGAATCTCGCAAGGCTCTCTGCCGACTCTGCCGTCCCCGGCGTGAACCGAAACGCGATCTACGCGCAGCAGATCGTAGTGCCACAGCCTAAGCCCATCGAGTCGTTCGAGAACATCGTGGAGTCGTGGGGGCGAGCCGCAGAAGGGCGCGAACGTGAATCCGCGACGCTCGCCCGGCTCCGCGACTCCCTCCTCCCCCGCCTGCTCTCCGGCGAACTCGATGTCAGCGCCGCCTCGCGCGAAGTGGAGGGCGCAGCATGAAGCTGACGCGCATCACCAAGTTGAAGTACCGCGTGTTCCGCGACTTCGTGTGGCCGAGCGAGCTGCACTCGTTCGCGCAATTCAACGTCGTCTACGGCTGGAACGGCTGCGGAAAGACGACGCTATCGTCGCTGCTCTCGCTCGTCGAGAAGAAGACCGCGCTCCCCAAAGAGGAGGGCGAGCTGGAGCTGGAGTTCAACGGGACGACGAAGGTCACCGGCGCGAAGCTGGCGACCAAGCCCGTGCCCCAGGTGCGCGTGTTCAACCGCGACTTCATCAACTCCACCTTGCAGTCGGCAGGTGGCATCGCACCCATCTACTTCCTCGGTGAGGATAGCGTCGAGAAGCAGAAGGAAGTCGACCAGCTCAAGAGGGACCTCGATTCGGTGAACGACGAGGTGATGAACGCGCAAAACAAAGAGACCAAGGCGGCGAATGCGCTAGACGAGTTCTGCAAAGACAAGGCGAAGCTCATCAAGGAGCTGCTGACCGGCGCGAACAGCCAGACCTACAACAACTACAACAAGGCGAAGTTCAAGGAGGCTACTGAGAGACTGAACGCCGAGAGCGCCACTGTGGCGATGCTTACGGACGAACAGAAGACATCGCTCCGCAGCCAGAAGGACGCGCAACCCAAGGCGAACATCGAGAAGGTCGCCGAGCCGTCCGTGGACATCGCCACGCTCACGAGGGAGGTGGACGCCCTCGTCGCCCGCTCCGTCGTCGCACAGACGCTCGACGAGTTGACTTCGCACGCGAAACTCGCCGCGTGGGTGCAGCAAGGCCTCGCCCTGCACTCAGGCGAGCACGCCTCGGACACCTGCCGCTTCTGCCTGCAGCCCCTCGATGCGGCCCGCCGCGCGGCGCTTGAGGCGCACTTCAACGACGCCTTCGCCAGCTTCCAGAAGGACGTGGGGGCGCTGCTCGCGAAGCTGAACGCGGCCAAGCGCAGCGCGGGTTCGTTGACGCTGCCCGACGCCTCACGCTTCTACGAGGCGCTCACCGCCGAGGTGACTGCAGCCAGCGCCCAGGTGACGACCGCGCGCTCCGAGACCGAGAGCGCGCTCGACGCGCTCATCGCCCAGGTCGAAGCCAAGCGCGATAACCCTTTCGCGCCCGCTGCGTCGGTGCCTCCGGCTGCCTCGATGCCCGCCGCGCTCACCGCTGTCGTCGCAGCACTCAACGCGCTCATCGAGCGACACAACCAGACCTCCGCGCAGTTCAAGGCGTCGGTGGACGAGGCATGCAAGAAGCTCGAAGCCTCCTACCTCGCCGAGGCGCATGCCGAGTTCCTTCAGCTCTCCGGGGCGGTAACCACTGCCAACAGCGCGCTTGAGACCATCAAGAGCAAGCCCGCAGGCATCCAGGCGCAGATCTCCGAGTTGGAGCGCGCCATCCTCGAGCATCGCCGCCCCGCTGACGAGTTGACCGAAGAGCTGCGCGCCTACCTTGGCCGCGACGAGCTGCGCTTCGAGGTGAAGGGCAACGGCTACGCACTCACGCGCAACGGCCAACCCGTCGCGCACCTGAGCGAGGGCGAACGCACCGCCATCTCGTTCCTCTATTTTCTCAAGTCCCTGCAGGACAAGACCTTCGACATGGCGAAGGGGATCGTCGTCATCGACGACCCCGTGTCGAGCCTCGACGCCAATGCCCTGTTCTCGGCCTTCGGCTATATGAAGGAGCGCACCAAGCAGGCCGGGCAGCTCTTCATCTTCACGCACAGCTTCCCGTTCTTCAGGCTGGTGAGGAACTGGTTCCATCACCTCCCGAAGCAGCGGAGTCCGCAGGTTGACCGGCGCCTCGGTCGCTTCTTCTTGCTGCGTCCGCGTCGCCATACCGACGGCTCACGCACCAGCCACCTCGGTCCGCTCGACCCGCTGCTCCAAGAGCACGAATCCGAGTACCAGTACCTCTTCAAGCGCGTCTACGATGAGGCCCACCGGACCGATATCGTCAGCTTGGAGCATCACTACGGGCTCCCCAACGTCGCGCGTCGTCTCATCGAGGCGTTCCTCGCGTTCCGCTTCCCGGAGATGAGCGGCGACCTCGGACCGCGGCTGGATCGCGTCGTGGACACCTACAACTATGACACGGCCAAGAAGACGCGCGTCCTGCGCCTACTCAACACCTACTCGCACGCTGGTGCCATCGCTGACCCCGAGCACGATCTCTCACTGCTCGCTGAGACGCAGCCAGTTCTGCTCGACGTCCTCGAGTTGATGAAGACGGTCGACAAAGACCACTACGATGGCTTGGAGAAGCTGGTCGCGCCGCCGTTGGGTGTCCTTGCCGCCGGCTCGTCCAATGGTGTCGAGTGAATGGTGGAGTTTCCCTCATGACCACCAAACGCAAGCAGGGCGAGACTCACCTCGTCGAGTGGAAGGAGTCATGGCGTGACGAGTACCTGAGGTGGCTTTGCGGCTTCGCCAACGCCGACGGCGGCACGCTCATCATCGGCATGAGCGACAAGGGCGAGCCCGTGGGCGCGCGGGACGCAGACCGGTTGCTCGTCGATCTGCCGAACAAGATCCGCGACACGCTGGGCCTCGTGGTGCCGGTGAGGAGCGTCACCAAGAAGGGCAAGTCGCTCGTCAAGATCGACGTCGCCCCCTCACTGCCACCCATCAGCTACAAGGGCGAGTACCACGTCCGCTCCGGCAGCACGAAGCAGCAGCTCACCGGCAACGCGCTCTCGACGTTCTTGCTCCGCAAGTTCGGGCGCACGTGGGACGGGTCGCCCGTGCCCCATGTGACGGTCAAGAACCTGAGCGCGGAGGCGTTCAAGCGGTTCAAGGCCCACGCGCGTGACAGCGACCGCATGCCGCCGGGCTCGTTGACGGCGAGCCGCGCCGAGCTCATCGAGCGACTCCGGTTGACCGAGACGGGCATGCTCAAGCGCGCGGCCTTGCTGCTCTTCCACGCTGATCCAGAGCGCTGGGTCACCGGAGCCTGGGTAAAGATCGGCATGTTCCGAGGGGGCGCCGATCTCGCGTTCCATGACGAGGTCCACGGGGACCTGTTCACCCAGATGGACAAGACCCTCGAGCTGCTCCACACGAAATACATGGTGGCGTGGATCAGCTACCGAGGTGTCGCGCGACGCGAGACCTTCCCTGTACCTCGCGACGCCCTACGCGAGGCGCTGCTGAACGCTCTCATCCACAAGGACTACAGCTCAGGGAACCCGATCCAGATCCGCGTCGAGACTGACAGCCTCTCGATCTTCAACTCCGGTCCGTTGCCGCCCTCATGGACGGTCGAGACCTTGCTCGGAAAGCACAGCTCGCAGCCGCACAACCCCGACATCGCCAGCACCTTTTTCCGCACCGGGCTCATCGAGGCGTGGGGCCGTGGCTACGAGCGCATCGCCGAGTCGTGCCGTGAACAAGGCACACCCGAGCCCACGGTCGAGTCCGACGGCAACGGGGTTCGCATCCAGTGGGCGTGGGTGAACCCGGCGTCCGACGCCGATCGAATTCGAGCGCGCGTCGAGGGACGGGTACAAGTCACCGACCAAGTCGCAGGACAAGTCGCAGGACAAGTCGCAGGACAAGTCGCAGGACAAATCGAGCGCCTCCTTGCCGTGATGGTTGCAGAGATGCCGCGTGATGAGATGCAGGTGGCGCTCGGGCTCACCGGACGCGCAAACTTCACCGTCCAGTACCTCAAACCCGCGCTCGACGCTGGGCTCATCGAGATGACCATCCCCGACAAGCCGAACAGCCGCTTGCAAAAGTACCGCATCACCGCTGCGGGCAAGACGTACCTCGCGACGAAGAAGGGGCCCCGATGACGGCCTTCACCGAGTCCATCGTCGAGCAGGCCGCGCTCGCGTGGCTGTCGGCGCTCGGCTACGCCGTGGTCGCGGGCCCCTCCATCGGGCCCGGCGAGCGCGCCGAGGAGCGCCGCTCGTACGCCGACATCGTGCTCGAAGGCCGCCTGCACGAGGCGCTCGCACGGCTCAACCCCAGCGTCTCGCGCGAGGGGCTCGACGAGGCCTTCCGCAAGCTCACGCGCATCTCGTCGCCCGATCCAGTCTCGGCGAACCGCGAGCTGCACCACTACCTCGTGAACGGCGTCAGCGTGGAGTACCTGCGCACCGACGGCACCATCGGCTACGACCCGGTGCGCGTCGTAGACTTCGACGCGCCCGACAACAACGACTGGCTTACCGTCAACCAGCTCACCATCACCGAGGGCGGCCACAACCGTCGCCCCGATGTCGTCGTGTTCCTGAACGGATTGCCCATCGCCGTCATCGAGCTGAAGAACGCCACCAGCGAGAACGCGACCATCTGGAACGCTTTCCAGCAGCTCCAGACTTACAAACACGAGCTGCCCTCGCTCTGCGTCTTCAACGAGCTGCTGATCGTCAGCGACGGCCTCGAAGCGCGCATCGGCACGCTCTCGTCGAACAAGGAGCGCTTCCTGCCGTGGCGCACCGTCGGGGGAGAAGAGCTGGCACCGAAAACGATGTCGCAGCTCGAGGTGCTCTTGCGCGGCGTCTTCGACAAGCGACGCCTGCTCGATCTGCTGCGCTACTTCATCGTCTTCGAAGACGACGGCGATGCCGCCATCAAGAAGATGGCGGGCTACCACCAGTTCCACGCCGTGGCCCGCGCGCTCGACGCCACTCTCGCGGCCTCACGCCCGCAGGGAGACCACCGCGTCGGCGTGGTCTGGCACACGCAGGGCTCCGGCAAGAGCCTGACGATGGCCTTCTACGCAGGGCGCGTGGTGCTGCACCCTTTGATGCAGAACCCGACGCTGATCGTGCTGACCGACCGCAACGATCTCGACGAGCAGCTCTTCGGCACCTTCGCGCGTTGCAAAGACATCCTGCGCCAGAGCCCCGAGCAGGCGAAGGACCGCGCGCACCTGCGCGAGCTCTTGAAGGTTGCCTCGGGCGGCGTGGTCTTCACCACCATTCAGAAGTTCATGCCCGAGACGCGCGGCGACACCTTCCCGCTCTTGTCAGAGCGCTCGAACATCGTAGTGGTCGCCGACGAGGCCCACCGCAGCCAGTATGACTTCATCGATGGCTTCGCCCGCCACATGCGCGATGCGCTGCCCAACGCCTCGTTCATCGGCTTCACCGGCACGCCCATCGACGCGGCCGACAAGAACACGCGCTCGGTCTTCGGTGACTACGTCAGCGTCTACGACATCCAGCGCGCGGTCGAAGACGGTGCGACGGTGCCCATCTACTACGAGAGCCGCCTCGCCAAGCTGGAGCTGAAGGCAGAAGAGCTGCCGCAGCTCGACGAGGCCTTCGACGAGCTAACCGAAGGCGAGGAGCTGAAGGGCCGCGAGAAGCTGAAGACGAAGTGGTCGGCGCTCGAAGCGCTGGTCGGAACTGACCGCCGCCTGCAGCTCATCGCGAAGGATCTCGTGCAGCACTTCGAGGCGCGCCTCGAGGTGATGGACGGCAAGGCGATGCTCGTCTGCATGAGCCGCCGCATCTGCGTCGACCTCTACGAGGCACTCACAGCGTTGCGCCCCGACTGGCATGACGAGAGCGACGACAAGGGCGCCATCAAGATCGTGATGACGGGCTCGGCGTCGGACCCGAGCAACTGGCAGCAGCACATCCGCAGCAAGCAGCGACGAGAGGCGCTTGCCAAGCGCTTCAAGGATCCGAGCGACCCGTTCAAGCTCGTCATCGTGCGCGACATGTGGCTCACGGGCTTCGACGCCCCGTGCATGCACACCATGTACATCGACAAGCCGATGCAGGGGCATGGCCTGATGCAGGCCATCGCGCGAGTGAACCGCGTGTTTCGCGACAAGCCGGGCGGCCTCGTCGTCGACTACCTGGGCCTCGCCGACCAACTGAAGAAGGCGCTGCATACGTACACCGAGAGCGGCGGCCATGGTGAGACGGCGCTCGATCAAGAAGAGGCAGTCGCGCTGATGCTTGAGCGCTACGAGGTGTGCAGCGACATCTTCCATGGCTTCGACTGGAGCGCATGGACCAGCGGCTCACCCGCCGCACGTCTGTCCGTCCTGCCCGCCGCGCAGGAGCATGTGCTCACGCAGGAGAATGGCAAGGAGCAGCTGCTCCAGGTGGTAACCGAGCTGTCCAAGGCGTTCGCGCTCGCGGTGCCGCACGAAGAGGCCATCCGCATCCGCGATGATGTGGGCTTCTTCCAAGCCGTGCGCACCGCCATCGCCAAGACGCAGGTGGGCGGCAGGAATAGCGCGGGCGACATCGACCACGCCATCCGGCAGATCGTCAGCAAGGCCATCGCGAGCGACCAAGTCATCGACATCTTCGCGGCGGCGGGGCTGAAGAACCCCGACATCTCGATCCTCTCCGACCAGTTCCTCGCCGACGTGCGCGGCATGCAGCACCGGAACCTCGCCGTGGAGTTGCTGAAGAAGCTGCTGAACGACGAGGTGAAGGCGCGCAGCAGGCAGAACCTCGTGCAGGCGCGCTCGTTCGCCGATCTCTTGGAGAAATCGGTGCGACGCTACCAGAACCGCGCCATCGAGGCAGCCCAGGTCATCGAGGAGCTGATTGAGCTGGCGAAGGAGATGCGCAAGGCACAAGCGCGCGGCGAAGAGCTGGGGCTCACCAGCGACGAGCTGGCGTTCTACGACGCGCTCGAGGTCAACGACAGCGCGGTGAAGGTGCTCGGCGACGACGCGCTTCGGAAGATCGCTCGCGAGCTGGTCGACAGCGTGAAGCAGAACGTCAGCATCGACTGGACCGTGAAGGAGTCGGTGCGCGCCAAGCTACGCGTCATCGTAAAGCGCATCCTGCGCAAGTACGGCTACCCGCCCGACAAGCAGGAAGCCGCGACGAACACGGTGCTCGAGCAGGCCGAGCTGCTGAGCGATCTGTGGGTGGGAGCGTCGACATGACACACCCCTATGAGCTGAGGGCCCTAACCGACGTCTGGACAGGCGACGCAGGCACTGCCCAGTCGAAGCAGGCGAACCGGCTGATCCCGACGGGCCTGCTCGGCTCGATTCGCTGGTGGTTCGAGGTGCTCGTGCGCGGCCTGGGCGGCGCCCCGTGCGATCCTTCGGCGAACCAGAAGGCATGCCTGAACGACCAACATTGCGCCGTCTGCGAGCTGTTCGGCTGTACCGGCTGGGCGCGCAAGTTCCGCTTCGACGTCCGCGACGCGCAGGGCGCGGTGATCACCTCGAAGCTGACGAAAAACACGGCGTTCCACCTGCGCTTCACGCCGCTGCGCGCAGTGAAACCCGAGGAGTGGGCGCTCCTCGAGCTGACGCTGCGCCTCATCAGCGACTTCGGCGCGCTCGGCGGCAAGACGGTGCTGAAGCCGTCGGACGAGCAGCATCGGCAGCGCGAGCCCCACCATCAAGACCATGGACTCGTGAAGCTGCTGTGCCCTCTCGCTGCGACACAGACTCGAGAGCAACTTCAAGACTATGTAAGGCGATGGCCGAGGAGGCCCGCTGTCACAGGCACAGCGTGGGCTTCGTGCGACCATATGTGGTTCGTCGAAGGACGGCACCTCACACGTCGAGATGCCAACGGGTCGACGTTCAACGAGTTCGTCGGGCGCGACCAGCGGAAGACGTGTCGCGACTGCGGCGCAACCCACCTGCCTCCAGCGAAGTGTCCGAACACCAAGAAACATCCCAAGCGCTTCAGTGATGCGAAGCCGTCCAGCGCGAGCAAGGCTTGGCTCGCCGGAGGGGTCGGTGAGAGTAAAAAGGTCTTCAGTTTCAAGACTCCTGCACGCACCTTTGGCTTCGTTCAGCAGACGAGCGAGCTGGCTACCACCCGCGACGAGCTGCGCGGCATCTGGAAAATGCCTGAGGCCAACGACTGGTTCTTCTCGGGGGATGAGCTGCTCTCTCGCCTGTTCTCGGCGAAGAAGGGCTTACGATGACGTTCGAGCACATCGATCCGCGGCTCGCCAAGCTCAAGGACGACAAGGACGGCGCGCGACGCGAGTATCAATCGAACCTGCCGAAGAGCCACCCTGGCTACGAGCCGTCATCGCCACCCCTGCTGCGTGACTGGTTGGAGCTCATCGTCACGTTCCAGCTCCAGGCGCCATGGTTCTCGAAGGACGACCTACCGTTCCACGTCCTCGACAACCCCGTCCACCGCGACCACGTCTTCGGCGCACCGTTCATGCCCGCGTCGAGTTGGAAGGGCCTGCTGCGCTGGGCTGCGCGCATGAGGACCGGGTTGCTCTCGCACCTCGAAGCGAACAACAACACGTTGACGGGTTGGAGAGACTCCGCCGAAGTCGTCCACCTGTTCGGCAACGAGCGCGAGGAGGCCGAGCGCTTCCAGCGCGGCGCGCTCGCCTTCCGCCCCACGTGGTTCGTCTTCGACAAGGTGGGGTTCGAGGTTATCAACCCGCACGACCGCACGAAGAAGGCGGGCACCAAGCCGATCCTTTACGAGGTCGTCCCGCCCGGAGCCACTGGCACGCTGAACGTGCTCTACGCGCCGACGCCGGGCGTGACACCGGCAACGAATCGGCAAAAGGCCGTGCTGCTGCTGCTCGACAGTGTGGAGTCGCTCATCACGGAGTACGGGTTCTCGGCGAAGCGCACCTCGGGCTGGGGTGTCGCCACCATCACCAAGGCTACCCTTCGGTGGCGTGATGGGTCGCGCAACGGGAAGCTCTCGGATCTCCGCGACGAGGCGAAGAAGCTCGTGGGAGGCGCGGCATGAGCGCGAGCGATCCGTTCAAGGCCTTGCGCGACAACCGCGCCGCACTGCTCGCCTGCGAAGCTATCGGCTGGCTGCACATGGCGGGCAAGGTGCATCCCGACTTCGTGAAGCAGCAGGCGTCCGACGCGGTCAAGGGGGCCACGACGTGGAACCAGATTAATTGGGCCACGAACGTCATCGGCAAGTTTGGATCGCTTCCCAGTGTTGGCGCGAAGGCCATCACGCCGAATGACCTCTTCGAAAAGCACCAAGGTCCGAAGCGGAACGCCCCTGAGACCGATAACGTACTCGGCCTTCTCCAAGCCGCGCACGCGATGGCGTCGGGCATCGAGAAGAACACGCCCGGCGACTACCAGAAGCAGCCCTCTGCCCAGACGTGGCTCACGACGGCGTTCGGGCATCCCGTTCAGAACCTCCTCGGCACGACCCCGCCAGCCATCCTCACGGGCGGCGCGTGGTCGACCACCGAGCAGCAGATCGGGACCATCATCGGTGGTCTCGCCGCGCGGGTGAAGGACCCGACGAACCTCAACGAGTGGATCAAGTGGCGCAACGGCGCGATTGGCTCTGCGGGCTGGCTGCGTGAAGCGTTCACAACCACGCTCGCCGAGACGCGCGTCCCCAACAACGACGTCACGCTGTGGGACCAGTCCTTCATCGCCGCCGCGCTCTTCAAGGCGGCCGCCGCAGGCGCAGTGCTCTCGGGAACGTCCTTCGAGTGGCGCAAAGGCAAGGCGAACACGCGCTGGCGCGTGCTCACCATCGGCATCGGCACCGAGCACTACGAGGCGCGCGCCGTACGCATCGGCGACTGGACCGGCACGCGCGACGCGATCGCTTCGTTCTTCGATGAGGTCTGCGCGTTCGTCGAGGTCGACCTCGCCATCGGCGCCTGCGTCTACCGCGACGAGCGCACGCTCTCATTCACGTTTCCTGGCTATCGGCTCGACTGCAAGGACAGCCTTAACGACGACTTGGCCAAGAAGCTGCGCGCGAGCATCGAGACCGAGGTTGACAAGCTCGCCAAGACGCAAGCCTTCGAGACGCCACCGCTGGTGCGGCTCTCGTCCTCGACACGCTCGTTCATCGCGATGTCTCGCGAGCTGGCTGAGGCGCGTCGGGTCTTGGAGGTGCCTGTTCACCGGGCGTGGTCCATTGCGAGTGACGGCAGCCGGGGCAAGCACGTCTGCCCGGTAACGCTGGTGCGCGCCGGTGAGCCGTCGAACAACGGCAGCGACCGCAAGCAGGACGCCTCGAAGAGCGCGTATGACCGAAGGACAGGCCGCCGGTCGGCGTGGGAGCAGAGCGGCGGCGACACCATCTGGATCAGCGAGGTCGCTGACGAGAACGACCGCGTCGCCCTGCTGACGTTCAGCTTGGGCCTTGAAGGTTGGCTCGACAGCACGCACGTGGACTCGCTGCGCGCGCAGAGCGTCGTCGAATGGCGCGCGAACAACGCCTCGCTCGCGGCCATCAACGCGAGCACGCCACGAGCCTCGCTCCGCACGCACGTCGAAGGCTTCGTGAACTCGCCAACCAAGAGCGCCAAAGGAACACTGAACGACGCCGTCCTCTCCTCGCTGAACGACGGCTTCGCCCACGAGATCTCACTCGAGGACTTCTTCCACAAGGTCGTCGAGGATCGTGCGGGCACTTCGGCGTGGTCGTCGCTCAACGAGACCCGCGCGGCGTGGCTCACGCACCAGCTCTTCCGCAAGAATGCCTCGCCGGGGCGCGTACACCGCTTCTGGCGCACGACGCGGGCGTTCTTCGCCGAGGCGCTCGAGGAGTTTCGCACGCTGGTCTCGGGTACCGGTGGCGCTCGCACGCAGCGCCTGAGCCTGACGCTCTCAGGCGGCACCAACCTGCGCGTCGGCGAGGTGTACGCCGGGCACCTGCCGTCGGCCCCGAACGCGCCGTTCGAAATCCTGCGCCGCGCGAGCGACTTCGTGACGGTCTGCAACCTCGCGCGCGTGCTCGGCCCAGACGGCGACGCCGCAAAGCTCAAGGGAATGCAGTTCGATGCGTCGGACGACGATGGGCAGCGACGCTGTTTCACCATCGACGCGGTCTCGGCCGCCGAAGGTGCCCTGTGGTCGTACCGCCCGCTCATCGTGCTCGAAGAGAACCCTGAGCGCTTCCGCGTGCTTGTCCCGCTAGCAGCGGAGGCCGCGTGCGTGGACCACATCATCACCAAGTGGCGCAAGGAGATGTCGCGTGTGTGGGACAGGCTCCCCCTGCGCATCGGCGTCATCGGCTTCCCGCGCAAGACGCCGTTCCAGGCCGTCATCGAAGCCACGCGCAACGTCGAGGACGACCTCGGGGCAGCGGGCGGCGAGCGCTGGCGCGTGGCCGCGGTTGGTGTGCAGCCGAGCACGACCAAGCTCTCGTTCGAGGTGGCTGGCAAGAGCGAGCAGGTCGAGCTGCCCTCGCAGCTCGCGGATGGTCGCGACGATGTCTACTTCTCCAATCTCGCCGTCGTTGGTGCCGAGCGTGAAGCACGCGACTTCACGGCGCCCCGACCTGACGGAGCCTCGGTCGTCTATCGACGCGCCGCAGAGCTGAAGCCGGGCGACGAGGTCTTCGTCGAGCCCTCGCGCTACGCCTGTGTGTTCCTCGACTCGACGGCGTGCCGCTTCGAGCCCATCACCGTGCACCCGCTCTCCGAGTGGGATCGACGGCGAACCGTCTGGGATCTGGTCGAGAAAGCCGCGCCAAGCCTGACGGCAGCCCGCGCGGTCGAGCAGTCGCTGCGCGAGGCACGAGAGCGATGGACCGACGAGAACGGCGTACTCGACTGCGCCGCGTGGACCGGGTGGGTGCATGCCGTCCTCGCGAACGAGTGGAACGCCAAGGAGCACCTGCAAGACCTTGAACACGCAGCGCAAGACGGCCTGCTCGAGCGCGTCTTGAGCTGGCACCTGCACGTCCTGAAACAGACGACCGGAGTGAGCCCATGAGCAGTAACCAACAGCAGTCGCAGCAGCGCAGCTTTCAGGTGTTTCACACCGTGGGCCTCGCGATCGATCCCATCCACATTGGCACGGGAGGTGCTCGGCTCGGGCGCGTCGACAACACCATCGTGCGCGACCCGGTGACGCGCATCCCGAAGATCCCGGGTTCGAGCCTCGCGGGCGTCCACCGCGCCTACGCGGCGATGGCACTCGAAGACGCGCGTACTGAGAACGACAGACGAACGTACTACCCGGATGATGCTGGACAGGGCTCGGCAAACAACGACGGCGGAGGTCCGATCAACGCGGTCTTCGGCCACAGGAACTTCGCTGGCCTCGCAGCGTTTAGCGACGCGCAGGTGGTGCTCTTCCCTGTGGCTTCGCGAGAAGGTCCGCTGTGGGTGACGTCGCCGAGCGCGCTGCATTTCGTCGGTGCGAACGCGACGGTCGACGACGCGAACAAGAACAAGGCCCAGCGAGGTGGCGAGAAGGGGCCCATCAACCTGGGGTGGCTTCAGCTCGAGGCCGAGTCGTGGACGGGCCTTCAGGCGGTGAAGGACGCGCTCAAGGGCTTCGGCGTGTGCGAGGACTTGTACAAGGACCTGCGGGTCACTGAGCGACTCGTGCTCGTCTCCGACAAGCTCTTCGGCCACGTCGTCAACAGCAACCTCGAGGTGCGTACCTCGGTCGCCATCAACCCGGCGACGGGCGCGGCAGAAGACGGCGCGCTCTTCACCTACGAGGCGATTCCGCGCGGATCCATACTCATGTGGGACGTGACCTGCCGTGACCCGCGCCACTTCAAGGGGAAGCGCAGCGAGGACGCGGTCACCAACACGCGGCAGGTCCATGACGTAGTCGCCAAGGCGCACCCGCTGCTCGCGGCGCTCGGTATCGGCGGCATGGGGACTCGCGGCATGGGGCGCCTCGAAGTGCTCGCCGTCGGAGGTGCTCAATGACCGTCCAAAACCTCGACGCCGCCTGCGCGAAGCTCGGCGCCAAGCTCGCCGCTTCGGGAAACAAAGACACGGAGAACAGCATCACGAAGGCGCTCGGCGTGCTTGAGGAGCAAGGCGTGTACGCGCTGCTCCTCTACCTTGTCGCAAGGGAGAGCGGAAAGTTCGTCCCCGACCTGCTTGAGTTCATGGAGCAGTGGTGCGGATTGCAGAACGGAAGGCAGCTTTGGAACTCTTGGGCCGACAAGCGCAAGAAGCTCGACGAATTCGAGAAGAAGTTGAAGTCAGCGAAGGCGCAGGGCGAAAGAGACAAAGCCAAGAAGGACCTTGATGCAGCAAAGAAGACCGCGAACGACGCACGCGATGCAATCTTCAACGCACTGAGCGGTCACTCGAGCGACCTCGACAAGCTGCTCTTCGCGCGCGACCTGCTGCACCGCGCGCTCGTCTACGCGCGCTACCACGCCAAGGCAGCACAGACGGGTGGAGCGAAGGCGTGACGTGGTCGCTCTTTCGCTGGACCTGGCAGCTCGAAGGCCCACTGCATGTCGGCATGCCCCCGGCTGGCTCACTGAACCGCACGCGGCTCTACGTCCCTGCACGCGCACTCTGGGGCGCGCTGACCGCCGAGCTGGCTCGTCGAGAAGCACAGGCCGGGAACGCCCCGCAGTACCCGACCGTCGGAGAGCACCTTCAAAAGGACTACCGCTTCACGTACCTCTATCCGGCCGAGAAGGTTGGGGACACGTGGCGCGCATGGCTCCCAAGCTACCGCGACACGCTGGGACTCGGGTGGTCCCGCGAGGACCAGACTGAAGCTGTCGTAAGCGATCGGCAGCTTCGACGACGCCTGCTCTCGACGAGACCCGGCACGTCCATCGACGCGAGCACCGATGCAGCGGATGATGGCTCACTGCGTGAGACGGAGGTCCTGGAGGCGCACTGGCGCGACGCGCACGGCGGTGATGGTGGCCTGGTCGCGTTGGTCGGCTACGTCTTCATCCGCACTGCGAAGGCCAAGGACAAATTCCCTGTCGAGCGTCGGCGGCTCGATGCGATCAAGGACCTCTTCATCGGCGGCGACACCCGTTACGGCTTGGGTCATGTCCGCCGCATCGCGTTCGACATCGTAAAGCGGGCGGAGGCATTCGGCGGGGTGGCCACGCTCAATGAGGATAGCCCGCAGATCGAGGCTTCGACAGTGCATGCCCACGCGCGTGGTGGTGCCTTCCTGAAGGGCGCCTTGGAACTCCTCGGGGGGTGGGATCGGGGAGCTATTCGTGATCTCGACCAGTCCGCGCCTCTCTGGCAGCCTGGCTCCTACGCAGCGCTCATCCAGTGGTCGATCGAAGCGGACGGCTCGTGGAAGGCCGTACGGTGACGGAGCAGAGCGACGCGAGCACGCGCTCCCCGAAGATGCGCCAACCAACAAGCCCCCCTTCGCTCAACCGTTCAACCGCTCGATCACCGCCTGCACGAAGCCTTGGGTGCCGAGCTCACCGCCTAGGTCGCGCGTCTTCTGGCCGTCCTCCAGGGCGGCGCTGTAGGCGCGCTTGATCTTCTCTGCGACCTCGGCGCAGCGCGGGTCGTGGCGCGTGTCCGCCAGGCGATTGAGCATCATGGTGCCGCTCATCAACAGCGCGAGTGGGTTGGCCACGCCCTTGCCCGCGATGTCTGGCGCGGAGCCATGCACCGCCTCGAACACCGCGTCATCGTCGCCGATGTTCGCGCCCGGCGTGACGCCCAGGCCACCGACCAAGCCGGCGCACAGATCGCTCACGAGGTCGCCGTACAGGTTCTCACACAGGATGATGTCGAACTGCGACGGGTCCTGCACGAGCTTCATGTGCGCTGCGTCGATGATGACCTCCTCGTACTTGATGTTCGGGTAGTCCTCGTTGTGCACCTTGCGCGCCTCGTCGATGAACATGCCGTCGCTCATCTTCATGATGTTCGCCTTGTGGAACACCGAGATCTTCTTCCTCTGACGGTGCGTGGCGTACTTGAAGGTCCAGTGCGCGATGCGGTGGCACGCGACGCGCGTCGCCACCTTGAGCGACGCCACCACGCCGTCCGTGATGAGGTTCTCGATGCCGCTGTAGAGGCCCTCGGTGTTCTCCCGCACGATGATCAGGTCCACGTCCTCGAAGCGGGTCTTCACGCCGGGCATGCTGCGCACCGGGCGCACCGCGGCGTACAGGTTGAGCTTTTTCCTCAAGGCAACGTTCACCGAGCTGAAGCCCGCGCCGATGGGCGTGGTGCACGGGCCCTTGAGCGCGACGTGGTGCTCACGGATGGCGGCGACCGTCTCCGCGGGCAGTAAGTCTTCCTTACCGCGGTCGAGGGCCGCGACACCGGCGTACTGGGTCACGAAGCGCACCGGCGCCTCCGCCGCTTCGAACACCGCCTTGACGGCGTCGCTCACCTCCGGGCCGATGCCATCGCCAGGGATCAGGACAACTGTGTGGATCGTCATGGTTCTCTCTCGCTCGGGCCTGGGGCACCTTCGGTGCGCCGGCCGCAGGTTGAGGCGGGCAGCTCCCGAGGGGGCACGGGGGCTCGCCAGGGTTCTAGAGAACACGCCCGGCGACTTCAAGCGGTCCCCAAAACCAGCTGCGCTGAAGCGCGCTGAGACGGTGGCGCGGAGGCGAGGGACGATCCATAGCTGGCGCGCACTCGACACCGCGCCGCGGCGGCTCCAGGTACCGCCCAACCCCCTCGAAGAGAGAGCGCGCTCGCGCACCACGCCATGAGCTCCCCCGCCCCGGCCGCTCGCCCCATGCGGCTGCTCCCCGAGCCCCAACCCGCCTCCCCCGGGCGACTCCCCGTCGAGCCCGTCATCACGCCGCCGTTCGCGCTCCTCTTGTTCACGCAGGGCGTGTTCGGGCTCGCGTTCTCCTTGTTCTTCCTGCTCCCCAAGTTCCTGACGCGGGAGCTCGCGGCCACGGGCGGCCAAATCGGGCTCACCGCCGCGCTGGCGCCCGCCGCTGGGGTGCTCGGGATCCCGCTGATCGCAGTGGCGGTGGAGCGCTTCGGCCGTAAGCGCCTGGTGACGCTGGGCGCCACCGTCGCGGCGATGGCGGCGTTCGGTTACCTGTGGGTGGATCGGGTGGGGCCGCTCCTCATCACGCTTCGCTGCGTGCAGGGGCTGGCCTTCTCGTTGGCGTTCAACGCCGCCGCCACCCTCGCGGCGGATCTCGCGCCGCGCGCGCGGCTGTCCCAGGCGCTCGGCTGGTTCGGCGTCTCGTTCCTGGCCACCAACGCCGCCGCGCCGCTGATCGCCGAGCCGATCGCGGATCACTTCGGCTGGAAGTCAGTGTTCCTGTTTTCAACCGGGCTCACCCTGTTGGCGGCGCTGCTCAGCACGCGGCTGATCGAGCCCGCTCACGATCAGCCGCGAGCCGGCGCGCGGGCGGTGGCGCCAGCGGACGACACCATCCTCGCGGCGCTGCTGAAGCCGCGCGTGCTCGCGGTGTGCTTCGGCGCGCTGGTGGCGGGCGCGGGGCTCGGCGCGGTGTTCACCTTCCATCAGCCCTACGCGCTGAAGCTGGGGGCCGACCGGGTGGGCGGCTTCTTCCTCGGTTACACGGCCGCCGCGGTGCTGGTGCGGGTGCTGCTCGGTGGGCTGCCGGATCGCGTGGGGCGGCTCCGGGTGGGCGCGGCGTCGCTGGGGGGCTACGTGGTCGTGGTGGCGGCGATGGGCTCGCTCACGCCCGCGCTGCTGGTGCCGTTCGGCGCGGCGTTTGGGTTGGTGCACGGGCTGATGTACCCGGCGCTGAACGCGGTCGCCGTGGAGGACGCCACGGATCACCAGCGGGGCGCGGTGATGAGCTACTTCAACGGCGCCTTCAACTTGGGCGTCGCCGGCGCGAGCCTGGGGCTCGGCTACGTCGCCGACGCGTTCGGCTACCGCGTGCTCTTCTGGCTCACGGCGGGCGTGGTGCTGCTCGCCCTGCCCGTCCTCGCCTGGGGTCGCGCCAGCTCCCGCGGCTGAACGCCGGGAGCCTCGCGGATCACCTCGCGCCGGACTGGGACGGCGCTCGGGATGCCGTCTGGCCAGCTGACTTAGGCGCTGGAGCCCGAGTCTTTCCAGCTGACTTAGGCGCTGACGCGCCGTGATTCGTCTGCTTGGCTGACTTGGAGGCGGACGGCAGATCGTCCTCATAGAGCTCGTCCTGCTCCTCCTCCGAGTCCAGCTCCTCCGGCGCGGCCTCCGCCGAGACCGGCACCAGCCCGGTGACGTTGCCCTCGATGCTCCAACCGAGCAGCAGATCGTGCAGCGTCGGGTCGACGAACCAACTCTCGGCGGCCACCGCGCCCTTCGGCTGCACCAGCGCCCAGTGGTGGTGCGCGAAGCTCGCCCCAGGCAGCTTCACCCCGAACAGGCGCGGCCCCGCGCTCTGCACCGGGCGCGCCGTCGCGTCGATGCCCTGACCATCAGCCACCCTGTTGAAGATCGCGACGAACAGCGCGGTGTACTCCTCCGAGCCACCGGTGCGCTCCGCGCCGTCCGCGGCGCCCGAGCCAGGCGTGGGGGCGCCGTACTTCAGGCCCTGACTGGTCAGCTCCAGCGCGAGATCGATCGCCTTGCGCGGGCTGTCCACCCGCCGCGAGGCCGCCAAGCGGTCGATCCGCCGCTCGAGGCTGGGGCTCAGCCGCGCGCTCACGCTGACCAGCTCGTGCGGACCGCTGACGCGCAGCCCATGCCAGCGCGCGATCACGCCGCCGAGCACCGTGAAGAACACGGCCCACATCAGGCGCCGACGCCAGTTCATCGGGGCACCGCTCCATTCGCGCTCAGCACGGCGAAACTATGGCAGTGGCCCGCGCGCCCGGGCCAATTTGGCGCCGAACCGCTCCTTCACGGTGGGCCCAGCGTGAGCTCGCAGCGCGACCCGCCGACTCTCGTCCAACCCCCTGGGCTCGATCGCTGAGCGCTCGCACCTCCGCTCGCCGACGAACGCAAGCGACACACGCCACTCAACCGCGCTCGGGGCTCCGACGGCGCCGCTTGCGTGGCACCAGGATCGGCTGCGGCGCGGTCGCTGGACGTGCCGCGCCCTCCACCGCCCGCTTGGCCTTCGACTCCAAGGCGTCGAGGGCGCGCACCGTCAGGTGCTCGAGGTGAGCGTCGACGTCCACCTGCTCCTCCGCCACGTACAGCTCCTCCACGTCCAGCACGTCGTCGTCACGCGGGGCGTCCTCGAAGCTCAAGACATGATCGAACAGCTCATCAGCCGTCTTGACCAACTCCCCGCTCGCGCCGGCGTCACTCCCCGCCGCGAGCGCCTGCAAGCCGAGGCGCATCGACCGCGCGAGCGTCTCGCGCACCCCCGCGCCCGAGACCGATGAGGCCGGCACCACCGAGACCTCCGGCTGAAGCTTCAAGCGCCGGCGCACCTGCTCCGGGCTCAAGGCGCCCGCGACGTCCTGCTTGTTCGCCTGCACCACCAGCGGCACGTCGCGCCCCCGCTGCTTGATGGAACCGCGCAGCCGCGCGAAGGTGCGCAGGCTGTCCGTCAGCTGCTCCGGGGTGGGGTCGCACACGAAGACCACCACGTCCGCCATCTCCACCAGGGGGCGGCGCCGGTAGTTGCGCTCGATCTGCCCCGGCACCGTGATCAGATGGAAGCGCACCTCCACCGAGGTGATGGGCGGCCCCAGCACCTCCATCCAATCGAAGAACATGGTGCGCCCCTTGAGCGCGGCCGGCGTGTACAGCTCACTCCGCTTGGTGGCCGGAAGCAGCGTGCACACCTGCTGGAGGTTCGTGGTCTTGCCGGCGAAGCCTGGCCCGTCATAGACGATCCGGATGATGTGGCAGCCACGCTCCGCGTCGTAAGAGGGCATAGCTAGGCGGTAGCCGATGCCGCCCGGCTTGGGAAGAGCCACCTCACCCAACTCGGCGACGCCGTCCGGGCAGCGCGCTGTTGTTCGGGGTTTGGGGGTTTGCCTGCACCGCGCCGCGCGCGCCGCCAAAGGCTGTGCTCCCGCGTCAGGACAGTGAGCGGTGAACCGCTTGTGGTCGTAGGACCTGTGGGTCGTGCTAAGGGAGCGCGCTTGGCCTCCTCGCCGCTCAAGAACACGCGCTTCCAGGCGCCTGCCAGGGTGACTCAGGAGCCGCCGAGCGGCTCACACCCGCCACGAACAGAGACGGAGCGTGAGGCGCCGCGGCGCCCAGCGCGAGACAAGCCGGCTGGCCGGCGGGGGGACCAACCTGGCAAATCAGACGCGCCGCGCCGCCAAGGCGGACGATCGCGAGGCGACGGGCCGCCGAGGCATGAGGCTCTACCTCGGGAGACCCTGCGCCTCGACCGCGTGCTCCGCGATCATTTCCACGGGGCAAGTTGGTCGGCGGTGCGCGAGCTGATCACATCAGGCAAGGTGACGATCGCGGGGGCGCGCGAGCTGGACCCGGGGCGGCCAGTCGCCGCGGGGGACTGGGTGGAGGTGAGGCTCACGGCGCCGCGGGGCGCGCGCGGCGCGCTCTCACCCGAGGCGGTGGTGTACCTGGACGCCGAGCTCGTGGTGGTGGAGAAGCCGGCGGGCGTCGCCAGCGTGCCGTTCGAAGCGCGCGGGGAGGGCGCGCGCAAGGCCCCGTCGTCCGCCGCGCCGCGCGGTGACGTCGCGCTCAGTGAGCTGATCGCCGATCGGCTGTTTCGTGAGGCGCGCCGTGATGCGCCGCGCGGCGACGCCCACGCGCGCTCGACACTCGGCGTGGTGCAGCGCCTGGACCGTGAGACCAGCGGGCTGATGGTGTTCGCGCGCACGCCGCACAGCAAGCGCCACCTCCAGCAGCAGCTGCGCCAGCACAGCGTGCACCGGCGCTACCTCGCCATCGCCCACGGCGATGTCAGTGATGCTGTCTATCACTCGCGCCTGGTGCAAGACCGCGGCGACGGCCGGCGCGGCTCCACCCTGAACCCCACCTTGGGGCGCGAGTCCATCACCCACGTGCGGCGGCGGAGCGCCCTCGCCGGGGCAACGCTTGTCGAGTGCCGCCTCGAGACCGGGCGCACCCACCAGATCCGCATCCACCTCGCCGAAGCGGGGCACCCCTTGCTCGGCGAGCGCGTGTACACGAAGCCCCCGCCGCCAGGCAGCGGCGTGCCCTGGCGCCGCACTTGGGCCCTGGAGGAGCTGCTCCCCGCGCCGCGCGTGATGCTCCACGCCGCCGAGCTCGGCTTCATCCACCCCAGGACGGGCCGCGAGCTCCACTTCAGCTCGCCACCGCCGCCCGACTTCGAGCAGTGCCTGGCCTCGCTGAGGTGAGCCGCCGCGCCGCGAGCCGCGCTCAGCCGTAGGTGAATCGAGGCCCATCGCGCGCACCGGGTGATTGGGCAATGCACCTGACTGAAGCGCTCTAGTCCACCGCGCGAGGCGTCTTGTCCGCGAGCGGCACCACGTAGTGGTGCGCCCGGGTGAAGCGCGACACCCGCGCGAGATCCACCGTGGGGTCCACCAGCGCCTGACTCGGCCTGCCGTTGAGCGCCGCCCACGAGCGCGCGAACACCTGCACCTCAGCCTGCCTCGTGGCAGAAGGCTCGTGCTGCTGACCGTGTGCCTGGCCGCCTCCCCTCGCGCGCGCCTGCGCCGCGAGGTGGTGCGCGTATTGGAGGATCAGGTCGGGCTGCGTCGAGAGCATCTGATACTGGAGCCGCGTCAGCTCGCGCTCGGGGACCACGCGGTAGCTCGCGCCGCTCGGCAGCCTGACGTCGTACTCGAGGCGCGGGCCCGAAGCAGCGGGAACCTAGTGAACATGATTTTCATTTTCAACAAGAGGCGCGCGGATTCTCACCGTGAGGCGCGAATTCACGGAGGAATTGCCGGTTCCGAGTGAAGCCCCGGCTGAGCGGCCAAGGCCGCAGCCAGGCCCTGTGCGCGCGGGCACCGAATGAAAGACAGGACGCCGTCCGAAGAGGCCGCGCGCCGACGAAAAGACAGTGCGACGTCCTACAGCTCCCGCGCCACCAGGCGCGCCAGCTCGGCGTGGGCTGCATCCAGCTGCTCGAACGGCGCGCTCCCCCCGCTCAGAAGAGCGCCGCCCCGCCACCCAAGAACTGCCTCCGCGCCAAGCCCGTCGTCATGAGCGAATCCTAAGCGCTCGGAGCCTCGGGCGCCTCCCCGCGTTTCAATCCTGCGGAAGATAGCTAACCTGACGAACGCTCGCGCGCGCTGCACTAGCCGCTCTTCATCCCCCGTCGAGGGCCGCGCTAGTCCAGGAAGCGGAACACCTCGGGGTCCTCCGGCAGGTAGCGGACCTGACGCGTGCTGCCCACCTGGAGCCGCGGCGCCTCCATCGTGGAGACGAAGCGCTTCGTCTCCACCCGAATGGGCGGGCCGCCCTTCGCCGGAGTTATTTCCATATGAAATAATACGCGCGGTCGCTTGTTCTGATAGGAGCCCGTCTCCTCGTAGGAGAGGATCTTGGCGACGCCCAGCTCGCCCGACTCCGCGAGCGCCTGCTCCTCACGGTGGTCGATGAAGGCCGACACGCCCCAGCCCACCCCGAGCAGAGCGAACACCACCCCAACGATGCCAAACGCCACCTTAGGATTCTGAGCAGCCATCGCGACCACTCCTAGCACGGCAAACGGTTCACCGTTCGCCGTGCTCAGGAGCGTGAAGGGGAGCGGCACCCAGCTGAAGGCGAGGCCCCCCTTGAGGCGAGGACGCGGGCGACCGCCTGGCGGCCACCTGAAGGGTCGCGCGCCAACCGTGGGGCAACACGGAGCCTGCCCCACACTGCGGTTGGCGTTTCACCTCAGGCGCAGCGCCTTCAGGCCGCCTGACTGCGACTCAAGAAGGCGGCGCGCGTGGTGCTCCGGAGGCTCGCCTGCAGCGAGACGTCCGTCTGGAGCAGCTCGCGTGCGCGCTCGCGACCGTGCGCGATGTTCTTGCCCTCGCAGGCGTAGTGCGCGCCGTTCTTGGTGAGCACACCAAAGGCCACCGCTTCATCCAGCAAGTCCGACGTGGCGTCGATCCCAGAGCCCCAACGAATGTCGAACTCTGCCTCCGTGAACGGCGCGCTCACCTTGTTCTTCACCACCTTGACGCGCGTGCGGTTGCCGACGACGTTGTCCCCCACCTGCACCTTCCCGGTGCGCCGCACGTCGAGCCGGAGGCTCGAGTAGAACTTCAGCGCGCTGCCGCCGGTGGTCGTCTCCGGGTTGCCGAACACCACGCCGATCTTCTGGCGCAGCTGGTTGATGAAGATGAGCGTGGTGCCGGTCCTGGCGGCGGTGCCGCTCAGCTTGCGCAGCGCCTGGCTCATCAGGCGCGCCTGCAAACCCATGTGGGAATCACCCATGTCCCCCTCGATCTCCGCGCGCGGCACCAGGGCGGCCACCGAGTCCACCACGATCAAGTCGACGACCCCCGAGCGCGTGAGCAGCTCCACGATGTCGAGCGCCTGCTCACCGGAGTCCGGCTGGGAGACGAGGAGCCCACCCAAATCCACCCCGACGCTCTTCGCGTAGCGCATGTCGAACGCGTGCTCCGCGTCGATGAACGCGGCAACGCCACCCTGCGCCTGGAGCTCCGCGATGGCGTGCAGCGTCAGCGTCGTCTTCCCGCTGGACTCGGGGCCGAACACCTCCACCACCCGGCCGCGCGGGTAGCCGCCGACGCCGATCGCGCGGTCGAGCGCCAGCGATCCGGTCGGGATCACCGCCACCTGTTCACGCGCCTGCTCATCGCCGAGGCGCATGATCGCGTTCTTCCCGAACTGCTTCTCGGCGCTGGCGATCACCTCGCGTACCTGGCTCAGCACCTGGCCAGTCTTCGCGACGTCGCGCGCCGCCAAGGCCTTCACGCTCGCCGCGTCCTTCGCGGGCTCGGACTTCACGACGCTCACCGTGCCCTTCGAGACGTCCTTCACCGCGCCCGTCTTCACGGCGCTCAGCGTGCTCTCCACCTTCGCGGCACCCGTCTCCTTCGCTGGCTCGGCCTGCACGGCGCTCGCCGCGCTCTTCGACGTGTCCACCTGCACGGCGCTCGCCGCGCTCTTCGACGTGTCCACCTGCACGGCGCTCGCCGCGCTCTTCGACGTGTCCGCCTTCGCGGCGCCCGTCTCCTTGCTCTTCATCGTTCGTGTTTCTGTCTTGTAGGTCATGTCTCTCCATTCCGCCCCGCCTCATGCGGAGCCGACGCTCATGGGGGCTTCCCCGGCACTAGATCAGTTTTACTGACTAACTAGCCATTGTCTTCACGACGAGCGGGCCCGGGTCGGCCGGCGTCACCGATCCGTCCACGGGCTGCAGCCCACGGGTTTGGGGGTTGGGCTGCCGAAGCGAGCCACGGTCAAATAGGCTCACGATCGAGGAGCCGTCCCTGCACGGCCTCGGCGACGTGCGGTGCGCCCACCCGACTGGCCCCCTCCAGATCAGCGATGGTGCGCGCCACCCGGAGCACCCGCACGAAGGCGCGCGCCGACAGGCCGAGCTGGTTGACGGCGCGCGTGAGGGTGCGCTCGGCCGCGCCATCGAGGCGCGCCACGGACTCCGCCTCCTTGTTCGACAGCTGCGCGTTGCAGCTCGCGCGCACCTCGCCACGCAGCTGACGCTCGCGCTGGACCGCGCGCGCCGCGACCACGCGGGCTCGCACCGCCGCCGATCCCTCCCCCTTCGTCTGACTGGTGAGCGCCTCCACGCTCACCGGCTCCACGGAGACATGGACATCCAATCTGTCCAATAGGGGACCGGAGAGCCGCGACAGGTAACGCTGGCGCTGACCCTCGCCGCAGCGACAACGACGCCGAGGGTGACCATGGTAACCGCAGGGGCAGGGGTTCACCGCCGCGACCAGCATCATCTGCGCGGGGAACCGGGCCTTGGCGCGGGTGCGCGACACCAGCACGGCGCCATCCTCCAGCGGCTGACGGAGCGCCTCCAAGGTGCTGCGCCGGAACTCCGCCAGCTCATCCAAGAACAGCACCCCATGATGAGCCAAGCTCACCTCACCGGGGCGCGGGATCTCCCCGCCGCCCACCAAGCCCGCGTCGCTCACCGAGTGATGCGGTGCCCGAAACGGCCTTCGCGACACCACCCCGCGCGCGGGCTCCACCAGGCCGGCCACGCTGTGGATGGCCGTGCACTCGATCGCCTCCGCGAAGCTGAGCGACGGCAGCACGCTCGGCAAGAGCCGCGCCAGCAGCGTCTTCCCCCCGCCGGGCGGGCCGATCATGAGCAAGTTGTGTCCCCCCGCCGCGACCACCTCGAGCGCACGCCGCGCCTGGGACTGCCCCCGCACGTCGCACAGATCGAGCCCCTCGGTCTCACTCGGCTCTGGGGTGAAACTGGTGAGCGGCACGCGCGGCAGCGGCGCAGCGCCCGTCAGGTGCCAGATCACCTCCTCCAGATCCTTCGCGGCGTACACCGCCACGCCCTCCACCAAGCCCGCCTCACGTTTGTTTCCGTACGGAACTATAGCGACCGTGATGCCGCGCGCCCGCGCGCCCTCCAGCTGCGGCAGCACCCCGCGCACCGGCTGGAGCTCACCCGCGAGCGACAGCTCCCCCAAGAGCAGCACGCCCTCGAAGCGCTCCGGCGGCAGCTGGCCGATGGCGCCGAGCACGCCCACGGCCATCGCCACGTCGAGGCTCGCGCCGCTCTTACGCAGATCCGCCGGGGCGAGGTTGATGGTGAGCGCGTACTCGTCCACCAGCACCCCGAGGCGCGCGAGCGAGCTGGTGATCCGCACCCGCGCCTCGCGCACCGCGACGTCTGCCAGGCCCACCAACTGGAACAACGAGGGCCCGCGGGTGCAGCACACCTCCACCCGGATGGCGTGAGCGTCGAGCCCCGACAGGGCGCTCGCAGCGACGGCGGCGAGCCCGAGGGGCTTACCGCAGATGGGGGCTTGAGAGCTCGCGACGGCGACCATGGCGGCGCCCTAAGCAGGGCGCGTGCCGAACGGATCCTGCGGGTAACGCGGGCTCGAGCGCCCCGGCAGCCATGGCGAACCGGCGGCCATTCGCTCAGGTCACTTCAGCGCGCTCACTTCGCCTTGGCCGCCGCCGCGCGGGCCCCCTCGGCGTCGCCGGTGGCGGTCAAGGCCTCGCTGAGCATGAGCCAACCGGAGCGCGCGCCCGGGCGCGCCTCCGTGGCCCAGCGCGCGAAGCTGACCGCCTCCTGCTTACGGCCCACCAGGAGCAAGGCGCGCGCGAGCTTCACCCCCGCCTCCACCCGCGCCGGCGACAACACCACCGCGCGGCGGTACAGTCGCTCGGCGCGCAGGTGATCGCGCCGCGCCAGGGCCTCATCCCCCTTGGTCTGGTGGACGTGCGCCTCGCGCTCCACGGCGGCGCTGTTCGTCGCGGGAACACCGCTCGCCGCGAGCCACGCCTCGCGCGCCTCCGGGTATCGCCCCGCCAGCGCCAGCGCGTCCCCCAAGAGCAAGCGCGTGGGGTTGTCCGCGTCCCCCTCCAGCGCTCGCTTCAGGTAGGTGACGGCCTGCTCTCCATCACCTCGCATCATCAGCACCAGGCCGAGCCCGCTCGCGGCGCGCGCGTCGCCCGGCGCCAACGTCAACGCCTGACAGTAAGCGAGCTGCGCACGCGCCAGATCACCCGCGACGATCGCGCGCTTGGCGCGATCCACCTCACGCTGCGCCGCGCCTTGAGCGCCCACGGGAGGATCCACCCCCGCGACGAGCGTCTCACAGGAGGGCACCGCGCGCCGCTCCGGGACCGGCAGATCGCCCGACGAAGCGGGCTTCGCGGCAGACCCAGTATCAGGCACCTTACCTGACGAAGCGGGCTCCTCCGCGGAGCGCCCGGCGGCAGACAGTGCACCTGACGGTGCCTGCTTCGCGACGGGCGAAGCCGTGGAGGGCGCCTTCGCTGAAGGCTCCTTCACCGCGGGCGCCGCCTTCGCCTGGGTCGCTGGCGTGGGGCTCCGCTCGGCGCCAGGCGAGGCGGTGCTCCCCTCAGGCGACGCGGGCGCCTCGGCGGCGGGCGGCTGTTCGTCAGCCGCAGTGACTAACACTGGGGTGGCGGCGCGCGACTCGAGCAGCGTGGAGAGCCCCCAGCCGATCAAGGTGAGCGCCGCGACCAGCGCCCCCAGCGCGCCCACCCCTGCCCAGATCAGCTGCGAGCGGCTCAAGCCGAAATGCCTGGGCGAAGCGGACGGCGGACGCAGGCTCACGGACTGTGGGGCGCTCAGCGAACCATCGCTCAGCAGCTCTGCGCTCGCGGCGGGCTGCGGCGCGAACATCGCTTGCGCCTCCTTTGCCATGGGCACCACGCCGGGCGCGAGCTGGGGTGCCCCCTCTGGCGTCAGCCCAGCGGGGAGTCGCGGCGCCACGAGCCCTTCGGGAGCGAACGCTCGATCGGCGTCGTCGTCTCGTAAGAGCCCCGCGGGCTGAGTCGCGATGCGCGGGAGCGCCGGCGGTAGATCGCTCGGCGGCGGCGCTGGGATCGACTCGGGGATCGTCGCCTCCTCGCCCTCGGCCATGCCGAGCGCGACGTCCACCGTCGCGAGCAGGTTGGTCGCGTTGGTGCCGCGCCCTGGCTCCACGTGCACGCGCCCCGAGCCCAGGTTCAGGAGCGCCGCCAAGGCCTGCGGCCCCTCGAGGCGCGCCCCCGCCTGGGTGAAGCCGACCGCGCCGGCCACCAGCCCCTCCGCGATGGAGATCTGCACGTAGTAGCGCGGGTTCCTGATGGTGACGCGGAGCGGCCCCTCCCCCACCAACGCCCGCAGGAGCCGCGCTGGCCCGAGCGCTTCGAGCCGGGTGTCGAAGGGCGCGCCCATCGCGAGCCGCGCGGCGATCACCCGCTCCGGCTCCGAGAGCCCCATCAGGCGACTGAGCAGCACCGAGGTGTGCGGCACGCCGCGCTCCTCGGACCACAGCTCGTCCCAATGCACGACGAGCAGCGACGCCCAGCGCAAGCGCCGGTGCTCTCGCAGGGTGCGGACCAGGCGATAGCCTGGTCCTCGAAGCTGACTATCCCCGATCACGAGCACCATCGGGTCCAGCTGCCGAAGCCGACCGAGGTGCGCTGGCGACGGCTCCAAATCCGTCACCACCACGTGCGCGCCGCTGCCGCGCAGCACCTGGGCCACCGCGTCGGCGCGCGCCGAGTCATCGTCAGCGAGGATCACACGCAGCCCGCTGACGTCCACCGCGCGGCCCTCGTCGTCGAAATCCGACGTGAGCAGCTCCACGGTCCCCATCGCGCGCTCGTCGAACTCATAGAGCAGCGGCTCGGCGTGCTCGATCTGGGAGCGCACGCGCGCGACGAACTCGTCGATCAGCGTCGCCAAAGGCCGGCCGCGCCCGAGCACCAGCCGCACGCTCTTCTGCTCCGCCTCGGCGACCGAATCGCCTTGCTTCACCGAGAGGATCCCGCTTCTTAGCTCGTGAGCAAGGGTGTCCACCAACTCTCGCAGCGTCGCCTCCCCGACGCGCCCCACCGCCTCACCACGCTCGGGGATCTCACGGGCAAGCTGGTTCACGCGCTCGGCGAGCGCGCTCACGCTGGCGCTCTTCGGGACCACCGCCGCCGCGCCGTGGCGGAAAGCCTCGAGCCGCGCGCCGAGAGCGGGATCGTCCGTCACCAGCGCGACGGGCACCACCGAGCTGAGCGGCGACGCCGCGAGCTCGTCGAGCAGCGCGCGCGTGTCCTCGCGCCCGCCGTCTCCCATCAACACCACGAGATCGGGTGCAGCGACGGTGACCGCCGACACCACCGACCCTGGCTCCACCGCCTCCACGAACACCGAGTGACGCCCGAGCGCCGCCGTGAGCGCCTCACACAGCGCCGGCTCGAAGCCGACCAGCAGCACGGCTGGCTCGGTGGGGTGATCGGGGACCGAAGGCGACCTCGAGGTCGACGCCGCTGGGGCAGCCAAGGCGGGCCGCGCTTCGGGCGCGCGCGCCGCTGGCGCGTCGATCGGTGGCAGCTCCAAGACCTGCGTCTTCGCCAGCGCTCCCTGATGGCGAGGCGCAGGCGGCGCGATCGCGGGCGGGGCAGGCTCGGCCGGGGCAGCTTCGATCGAGCGCGCCTCGAGCGGTGGGCTCGGAGCCGGCTCATCGACGGGCGCCGGCCCAACCGACACCATCCGATGTGCGACCAGCGGTCCGTCAGCTACCTTGACCGGTGACTCGGCGCTCACCGTTCGCGGGGGCGCGGGCCGCGCCGCTCGTGGGGGAGCTGCCGGGCGCGGCGACGCGGACGACGGGAGCCTCACCTCGGAGCGCGCGGGGGACTCGGGCGCCTTCACCTCGGGGCGCGCCGGAGGTGCGGGGCGCGCTGGAGGCCCAGGGCGCACCGGGGGCGCTGGGCGTGCGCGCACCGCCGAGGTCTCGGCGCTCGGCGCCGTCGCGTCGACGTTTTTCTTTATGGAAACACGAGGTGGCGCGGGTGAGCGCGGCGCCGGCCCGGGGATGCGCGAAGGGCGGAGCCCGCTCGGCCCAGGGATCCCCAGCAGCGTCTCTTGGCGGGCCCGAGGCGGCGCGGCCGGCACCGCGATCGGGCGCCTCCCAGAGCCGCCCTCGCCCTTGGGCACGGGGCGGGGCACTTTGGGGCGAGCGTCGGACATGGGTCCATGATTGTCTCCCACCGCACCCCCGGGCACCAGTTAGTGTGCGGTGCTCCACCTCGAACGCAGCCGCAGACACCCAGCGCTCACGCGGCGACCGACACCGCCGACGCGACGGAGGCAGGCGCACGGCCTTGAAGCGCCACGCCAAACCCCCCAAACAAAAAACCCTGGCTGGACGCGCTGGCGCTGGCGATCCTGAGCGGGTGCTCAGCCCGAGGCCGGCGCCCGATACCGCCCCCGACGAGTCACCACCGGCGCGCGCGCCTCGGCCACCCCGCTGCGCCTCAAATCATCCTGCGCCTCGAGCCATCCCCCGCAAGGCTGGTTGACAGGACCGGAAATGATCGTAGAACCGCCGGCCCTATCGCCCGCCCTCTGGGCGGGCCGGCGCCCGTCGTGGAGCGAAGTCGCAGCCGCCCGCTCAGCCCGGCAGCCTAGCGCGCTCTGCCGCGGGGGGTGCTGCGAGCGTCGGACGATTTCGAGCCTTGTCTCACACCAGGCACCCGGCCTCCCGCGGTAGACGCTAGAACCCAGAACATTTCATTTTCAACCCGTCAGCGAGCTGTTAGGGGAGGCCCCCCAAGGAGTCCCAATGAGTCGATACACAGGCCCCCGAGTCAAGATCATGCGCGCCCTGCACTGCGATCTGCCTGGCCTCTCCGCGAAGACCAGCGAGCGTCGCCCCTACCCCCCCGGTGAGCACGGGCAGGACCGCAAGAAGGTGAAGGAGTACGGCCTGCGGCTGATGGAGAAGCAGAAGCTTCGCATGAACTACGGCCTCACCGAGCGCCAGCTCAAGAACGTGATGCGCGACGCCAAGCGCAGCAAGATGGCGGCGACGGACAAGCTGCTCGAGCTGCTCGAGCGGCGCCTGGACAACGTGGTGTTCCGCGCTGGCTTCGCCCGCACCATCCCCGCGGCGCGCCAGCTGGTGACCCACGGCCACGTGCTGGTGGACGGGCATCGGGTAGACATCGCGTCTTACCGCATCCGGCCCGGCCAGAAGATCCAGCTCAAGGTCCCGAAGAAGATGGGCCAGCCGGCTGCCCCCCGCTTCGAGGCGCCGCCGTGGCTCAGCGTGAACCGCGAGCAGCTCGAGGCCCAGGTGAACGACCTGCCCACGCCCGAGACGCTGCTGTTCCGCGTGAACACCCAGCTCGTCATCGAGTTCTACTCGCAGATGATGTGAGCCACTCGGGTGGGGCTGACGCTTCGGGCGTCGCATCCACCCGCTGGCTCGAGCCATCGCCGCAACTCATCGCCGCCCCGAGCGGCGATGCTGCTTTTTGTCGCCACGCCTCACCAGCGTCATCGTGGCGCGCCCACTCGCCCTCCTGGGCCCTCAGGGTGCTGGGTCGGGGGGTTGGACGGCACCGCGACGCGAGCCCTGGATGGCTCACCACCCTACGTCACCCGGAGCGGCGGACCGGATCAGTCATGCGCACGTACGGATGACGCAGTGTGTGAAAGTAAGTTACACATACTATACGGACGCGAGTGGCTTTCCGCTGCGCGAAGCCGTGCGTGATGTGCCAAGCTCTCGCATCAGGCAGGCTCGAGCACTGGGGGCGCGGCGCGTCCGCCGGACCTCGAGGCCTAGCGTCTTGGAGGATCTATGCGATTGAAGTTGAAGTGGGCTGGCTGGGTGTGTGCGCTGGGGCTCAGTGCGTTCGCGTGCTCGTCGGATGACGGCGACAACAAGGGTGGCAACGGCGGCTCGGGCGCCAGTGGCGGCAGCGGTGGGCAGGTCGGTGAGTGCGTCCCGACGGCCGCCGAGTGCTACGTCGACGGGCCCCGCGGCCCCGGCGCGGAGTGCCTTGCGAAGCACGACAACAGCAGCGCGAACGTGTGGTCAGGGCGCTTCTCCTACTTGAAGATCGAGAAGCCTGCCGCGCTCGCCAACCAGCTGGTGCAGAACCTGGTGGTCGACAAGGGCATCACGCTGAACCAGAGGGCGTGCAACGAAGAGGGAGACGGCACCTTCACCTGGCTCTTGGAGTTCGACCCGGCGAGCGGCCGCCTGAAGACGGGCGGCGGCCAGCCGATCACGGATCCGAAGGCGGGGAGTTGCTTCGTGACCATCCCCAACAGCAACCCCGCCATCGCGGTGGCGCCGACCGAGGTCGACGTGGACGTGACCGAGTCGGGGGAGTTCGAGGCGACGATCGACGCCGTGGTGGTCCCCATCTTCCTCGACGTGGAGATGAGCAAGACCATCTTGCTCCCACTTCACCAGATCGCCTTCAGCGGCTCCTTCAGTGACGATCGCAACTGCATCGGGCGCTACAACGGCGACCAGTTCGAGATCTCGAACACTTGCAAGCCGGACACCACCCAGGGGCAAACGGTGTGGACTACGGGCGGCAGCCTCCAGGGTTACATCACCATCGAGGAGGCTGAGGCGGTGTACATCGACGATCTGAAGGCGTCCTTGTGCGCGCAGATCGCCGGGTCCACCTGGAAGGGACAGCCGACGGGCAGGTGCGCGGAGACCGACGCATGGCAAGCCGGTGAGCGCCCCGAAGGTGACTGGTGCGCCGCCACCAACAGCCCCGCGACGGGCGCTTGCAACGACGCGTGGCAGCTGAAGGCAGGCTTCGCCGCGTCCGCGATGAAGGTCAACGGCGACTGTCCATGAGCTGACGCCGAGGGCGACGAGCGGATCACCGTTCGTCGCTCTCGGATCCTGATGGAGCTCGGCCGTCGATGCCGCGCATGAGCGCGTGACGCGAGGGCCGAGCCGCACCGTTTCGAGCAAACTGCCGCCGCTCAGGTAGCGCTTGCGCGCCCTCCGCGCGTGACCTAAACGCGCGCGATGCGGCTCGTCAGGTTGATCGGTCCCGAGCTGCGCGCGCTGCTCGACGAGAGCCCGGCGGACCTGCTCGAGCTGCTCGACGACATCCACCCCGAGGACATCGCCGACGTGCTCAACGAGGTCGATCACGACCTCGCAGTGCGCGTCCTCCGCACCCTGCCCACCGAATACTCGGCGCAGGTGTTCGAGCGGATGGAAGACGGCGCGCGCGGCGAGCTCGCGCACGTCATGGGGATCGATCGGGCCGCCGAGCTGGCGGTCCAGATGGACACGGACGATCTGACCGACTTCGTCGCCGATCTGCCGCCCGAGCTGAGCCTGCCGCTGATCCGCAAGCTCGAGGAGCTGGACGCCGAGGTGGCGACGGACGTCCGCGGGCTCCGCCAGTGGCCGGAGACTTCGGCAGGTGGCCTGATGACGACGGATTTCGTCGCCGTCCCGCCGCAGATCAGCTTTCAGCAGGCGATCGAGATGATCCGCCAGCAAGCAGCCGACGCCGAGACGCTGGACACCATCTACGTGGTCGATGAGGGCGAGCGCGCCCGCGGCTTCCTCCGCATCCGCGACGTGCTGCTGGCGGAGCCACGCATGCTCGTGGAGGACGTGATGCGGGGCAACCTCATCAGCGTGCCGCCAGAGATGGATCAAGAAGAGGTGGCGCGCACCCTCGGCAAGTACGACATGAACACGCTGCCCGTCATCGACGACCAGGGGCAGCTGCTCGGCGTGATCACGGCGGACGACATCTTGGACGTCATCGCGGAGGAGCAGAGCGAAGACGTCCACAAGATGGGCGCCATCGATCCGCTCAGTGAGACTTACTTCGACACCTCCATCGGCACCTTCATCCGCAAGCGCGCGCCCTGGCTGCTCGTGCTGTTCGTCGGCGGCTTCTTCACGGCCACGGCGATGCGCCGCTTCGACTACGTGCTGGCGAGCGTGGCGCAGCTGAGCTTCTACCTGCCGATGCTCATCTCGGCGGGGGGCAACTCGGGCTCTCAGTCATCTACCCTGATCATTCGCGGGCTGGCGGTCGGGGACATCCAGATCCGCGATTGGCTGCGGGTGCTGAGCCGTGAGCTGCTGCAAGGGCTCGTGCTCGGCGGGCTGCTCGGTCTGGTGGGGGCGCTCCGGGTGTTCGTGGGGGGTGAGAGCCAAGCGTTCGCGCTCTTGGTAGCGCTCACGCTGGTGTGCATCGTGGTGATGGGGTGTGTGGTGGGCGCCATGATGCCCATCCTGCTGAGCCGCGTCGGCCTCGACCCCGCCACCAGCTCCACGCCCTTCATCGCCACCCTGGTCGACGTCCTCGGCATCCTCATCTACCTCGCGCTCGCGAGCTGGCTGCTCCAGGCGGCCCTCGGCGTGGCCACGGGCTAGCGTCGATGCGCAAAAAACCACGCTTTGGCTGGCGGGGTTCACTAGACTGAGCCGGGTGTGCTGAGCTTGCCTCCAGGCTGGCCCCGCGCCCACCTTGGGGGACTCAGCGCGCCCCGAGTACGCTCTCATGCCCACCCTGAGCTCCAGTATCGTCAGGCACGCTGTCGCCACCATGAAGGAGGTGGAGGACGCGCTGGCGCGCCAGGTGTTGTACGGCGGCGACCTCCTGACCAACCTGCTCGAGCTCGCCTCGGTGGACGAAGCGCGGCTGCTCCGGGTCTTGAGCCAGCGCCACGGGCTCCCGGCAGCCCCCGCGGGGGAGCTCCCGCGACCGGCGCCGGCGGTGCTGCGCCTCGTGCCGCGTGACATCGCGCTGCGCCACGAGGCCTACCCGCTGCCCATGGACGACCCGGAGGGGCGCACCCTCGCGCTGTGCGTCGCCGCGCCGCTGCCGCGCGACGTCGAGGAAGATCTCGGGTTCCTCCTCGGGGTGGAGCTGCGCCAGTACGTTTCCGTGCGGCAACGGGTGCTCCAGGCGCTCGCGCGCGACTACGACGCCCCGCTCGATCGCCGCAGCGAGCGCGTGCTCGCGCGGCTCGACGGCGCGCCCGAGCGGCCGAGCGAGGGGCCGCCCGCGTTCGATCTCAGCACGGGGCTCGCGGAGGTGCCGCGCCCGCCGTCCATCCCGCCCATCGCCTTCCCACCTCCCACGGAGCTCCCCTCCGTGCTCCCAGAGGCTCCGCACCTCGACGCCCCATTCGTCAGCGACGTGCACGACGCGGAGACGACCCACGTCCCCGAGGTCGCGCTCCGCGATTTGGCGGCGGCGCACGAGGCGCACGCCGCCTCACTCGGCCGGGGGGAGGCTGCGCCCGAGCCCATCGAAGGTCCCCCCACCGCGTACCGCCCCTGGCAGCCCTCGAGGCCGCCGAGCGCTCCTCCCGGACCCGACCCCTCCGCAGCTTCCCACGTGGGCGCTCGCCCCAAGCCGAAGGACGCAGGCCCCACCCTCCCCTCGCTGCGCCTGCCACCCCTCGCCAGCGATGCGCCGCACCCCAACGTCTCGGTACAGGAGTTGCCTCGAGCCTCCGCGCCCGAAGCCAGTACGGAGGCACCGGCAGCACCTCCCCCAGAGTTGGGCGAAGCGCCCACCCAGCTCGCGCCGCTCCGAGACGAGCCGCCGCACCCCGCACCAGACGAGGCGCCCCAAGAGCCCGCTTCGAGCCCGAGCCCGGATACGGAGAGCCACCCAGAGCCCCGCACGCCCTCCAGCACCACGCCTTCCCCCAGCGGGGCGTCGGCGCCCAGCCCTGAAGAAGCGCCCAGCCCTGAAGAGGCGCCCAGCCCTGAAGCGGAGCGCGCGCCCCACGCCAAGCGGATCGGCGACCCCGCGGCGCTGCAGCAGGGCGCCTTGCGCTGGCGCAAGACGGAGCACCCGCGCGGTCGGGGAGCCGCGTCGCGACGCCGGGGCCCGTACACCGTGGCGGCGGCGGAGGCCGATCTGCTCGCGGCGCAGAGCCGCGACGAGGTGCTCGCCACCTGGTTCGACTTCGCGGCGCAGTTCTTCGACTACGCCGCGCTCTTCGCGCTCCAGGGGGATCTCGCGGAGGGTTGGTCCGCGAGCGGCGCCGGCGCCAGCGCCGCCAAGGTGCGGGGGATTGGGGTGCCGCTCGACCTGCCCAGCGCGCTCGCGGACGCCAAGCGAGGCTCGGCGCCGCTGCTGCAAAACCTCGCGCGCGCGGGCCTGGATGAGAGCCTCGCGCACGACCTGCGGCGCTCCAGTGAGGGACAGAAGCTCTTCTTACCCATCGAGGTGCGTGGGCACTGCATCCTGATCTTGCTTGGGTGCGAAGGGGCGGAGGACGTCAGCCTCACGGGGGTTGGCCCGGTGCTCGCCTTCGCCCCGCTGGTCAGTCAGGCGCTCGAACAGCTCATCTTACGGCGCAAGCAGGCGCCGCGCGGGCGCGCGAGCCAGGCCACGCTGCCCGACGCGCTCGCGCGGCTCTCGGAGGCTCGCCGTCGCCCACGCCGCGAAGCCGCGCCCACCCACGAACGCACCCAAGCGCTGATGGAGGCGCTCGCCGCCAACGCGACCCACAAGTCACTCGGCGCACCCCCGGCGAAATCCGTCGCACCACCTGACGAACCGCCCGCTGCGCCGAGCATCATCAAACGCCCTGACGAATCACCCACTGCGCCCGACGCACCGCCCGCAGCACCACCAGCCCAAATCGTCACCCAAGCTGACGAAGTACCCTCAGCGCCAGTCGTCACCCAAGCTGACGCACCACTCGCAGCGTCCGCAGCGCCAGCCGTCCAACCCCCTGATGAAGCGCCCGCGGCGCCCGCCGTCACCCAACCCGACGCACCGCCAGCTCCCCCCGTCACGACGGCGAGCAGCTCTGCCAAAGCGCCCCCCGCCCAGACGACCCACATCGCACCGCAAGGCGCCCTCACCCCGCTGCGCACCATCCCCCTGAGCACCGCGAACGGCAGCGCCCCAGCGCCGCGCGCCGCGGTCCCCGCTGACGCACCCACCACCACGCCCCTCGCGCCCCTCCCCACCAAACCCCTCGCCGCGCCCCCGGCAGCACCCGAGCAAGCCCCTGCGGCCGAGGCCCCGCGGCGACCCACCCCGGTCGCGACACCCAGTCAGTCACCCGAGCGACCCAACCCGCTGGCCACCCCCGGTCAGTCGCCCTCACAAGCTGAAGCGGAGGCCCCCAGCTCCGAGCCCATCCCGCTGAGCAAGCCCAAGCAGAGCCAGCCAACGCCTGACCCTGCGGACGGCGCGGGGCGCCGCACCGCCATGCTCGGCTCACCGCCGGAAGGGCGACTCCCAGCACCCACCGGGGCGTCTCCTGCGCGCGTCGGTCCTCCGAAGAAGCCGCAGAAGATCGACACCCCGCCGCAGGGTACCCCCACCTCCGTCTCCCAGCTGACGCGCGCCCGGCGCCCCATCTTGGCGCCGAGCAGCCTCCGGCGCGGCGACCCTGCGCTCAGCGGCACGCCCACCGCGCACCAAGGTAGTCCGCCCGCGCAAAGCAACCCGCCGGCACAACCAGCGCAGGCCAGCTCAACGGCGCCAAGCGGCTCACCAGCGCAAAGCAGCCCGGCGCCACGCCAAGCCAACTCAGCGCAAAACAGCCCGACCGCGCGAAGCACCTCAGCAGCGCGAAGCACCTCGACAGCTCGAGCCAGCTCAGCGACGCAAGGCGCGGGAGCGCCCAAGCCACCTGAAGCTCGCAGCAGCGAGCCGCCCGTCTTCCCCCTGACGCGTCGCTCGAGCAAGCCGCCAGCTCCCGAGCCCACCGAGCAGGAGCACGCCTCGACGCCGGAGATAGACGTCAGTGACAGTGACAGTGACGACTTCGACGCCGAGCTCACCGCGGCGCTGCTCGCCGAGGAGGGCCCGGAGATAGACATCAGCGCCGTGGAGGAGCGAACCGGCGAAGGCGACGACGACTGGTTCGAGGACGCGCCGCTGTCCATGAGCTCGCGCCGCGTCGCCGTGGGTCCCCAGCGCCCCCAGGCCTCTCACGACTCCGCCGAGCTCCACCTCCCCAAGGTGATCGTCAATGAGTCTGACGCCCATGAGCTGGTGCGGCGCCTCGCTCGAGGTGAGGGCGACGCGGAAGATGAGCTGGTGCAGCTCGGGCCGAGCGCGCTCGGGGCGCTGCTCGCTGCCTTCCCTGGCCCGCTCTCGCCCGGAGCGAGCCACGGTGAAGCGGAGCTGCCCATGAGCCAAGCGGGGCCCCTGCTGCGCACGCTGAGCCGCATCGGGCGGCCGGCGATCCCCTTCATCGCGGTGCGCACCCAAGATCGGGATCCTGTCGTGCGGGCCTGGGCCACGCGGCTGCTCGGTGAGCTGCCGAGCGGTGAGTCCGCGCGCGCCGTGGGGCGGCGCCTGCTCGATCGCGATCCCGAGGTGCGGCGCGCGGTGCTCATCGCCTGCCGGCAGCTGCTGCGGCACCCCGAGGCGGCCGAAGCGCTCAGGGACCTCCTGAAGCAATTCGCGCTCGGCGCCGAGCAGAACCTGGAGGCGGCGCTCGCGGCGGTGGAGGCGCTGGCCGACCTGCGCAGCGCGCCGAGCGTGCCGCTGCTCATCGAGTTGCTCCAGAGCCAACCCGCCGACGTGATCCGCGCGGCGCACGAGGCGCTGGTGGTGATCACCCGCCAAGACTTCCAGCGCGATCCCCGCGCCTGGCGCGTGTGGTGGCAACGGCACCTGGAGCAGCACCGCATCGAGTGGCTGATCGAGGCGCTCACCCACGAAGCCACCGAGCTGAGGCGCGCCGCGGGTGACGAGCTCAAGTCGCTGACCAAGGAGTACTTCGGCTACTACGACGACCTCCCGGAGCCCGAGCGCGAGAAGGCGCAAGCGCGCTACCGCGAGTGGTGGTCGAGCCGCGGGCGCCAACGCTTCGTGTGAGTAACCGCTGGATATCATTGAGCTTTTCACAAAAGTGCCGCGCCCCTTGAAGCGCCCGGCCGCCGTGTGTCAGAACCCCCAACCGATGTTGGACGATCGCCAAGCCGACGCGCTGCGAGCCGCCAACCACGCGCTGACCACGGGGCAGCAGCGTGAGGCGCGCCGCTTCGCCTCCATTGAGCTCCGAGTCTCGGATCCTCGCACCAGCCGCTGGGAAGTCGCGGCCATCAGCGCCGTCGCGAGCACCGCCGCGCTGCTGGTGCTCGGCCTCTGGCTGTTCTGAGCCCGCCCTGGCGCGCGCGGTGGGGACACATCGGGCGTAGGGGCGCCTGATCGTTCGCCCCTGCTGACTATCAGCGCCCGGACGACTCGGACATGCGGTCCGACCCACTGACTAGCCCATAGACAGGCAGCAGCACCGTCACGGCGCTGTCCCGCCGGTGGATGCGGCGCGGAGGCCCCCGCCGGTCAACCTCCCGGCAGCTTCAAGCGCGGCCGGGTTGGGGACGGTGCGGGCGCAGGTGCAGGGGACGGAGCCGGCGCGGGCGCAGGGGACGCAGAAGGCGCTGGCCGGTTGAGGCCCGGCAGCCGCAGGCGCGGGGGAGCCGGCGACGGCGCAGGCGCGGGCGAAGGAGCCGGTGACGGCGCGGGGGAGGGCGCCGGAGGATCTGGCGTGACCGGCGGCGGCATCTCCGGGATCACCGGGATGGGCAGCGGGAGCACCGAGGGGAACGTCGGCACCACGGGGGGGTTGGCAGGCGCGGGCGCGGGCGCGGGCCGGGGAGCTGCGGGCGCGGGCGAAGGAGCGGGCAGCTGAGACATGGGCTCCTCCGGCAAGCTCACGAGCGGCTCCTCCGGCTCGACCACCACGGGCTCCACCACGGTGAGCTGCGCGGCGGGCGTCATGGTGGCGCCGGTCGGCAGTGGAGTTTCCCCACGGAAAAGTCCCTGCTCACCCGCCACCACCAGCGTGGCCCCACCGAGCACGATCGCCAAGGCGATGAGCCCGCCCGCCAGCCGTGAACGCCGCTCCGGTGGCGCCGCAGGCGGAGGCGCCAGGTAGGCTACGGGCGCCGCCGCGTAAGGCGCCGGCGGTGCCAGCTGCGTCACGTGGGGCGCCGGCCCGCTCAGCGTCAGCGACCCAACCGGCGACAGCGCTGGATAAGCCGGCGCGGTCACCGTGTCCGTGCGGCGCCCCGCGAACCGGATGGAGCCCACCGGGAGCTCCCCGTGCGCCGCCGCCGTCAGCTGCTCCGCGAACAGCTGAGCGCTGGCCGGGCGCGACGCCGGGTCCTTCGCGAGCCCCATGGACACCACGTCTTCCACGCTCGGGTCCAGCGCCAAGCCCAGGGTGACGAAGGAGCGCGGCGCCGCCGTCAGGTGCCGCGTGGCCCACTCCCACGGCGTGTCCGCGTCCTCATAGGGCAGCGCGCCGGTGAGCAGCTCGTAGGCGATCACCGCCAGCGAGTAGATGTCGCTCAGCTGGTTGATGCGGCTGTCCTTGAACTGCTCCGGGCTCATGTAGGGCGGCGTCCCGAGCACGCTGCCATCACTGGTCAGCTTGACGTCCAAAGTACGGCCGTCTCCGTCCAGGCGCCGCGCGATGCCGAAGTCGAGCAGCTTCACCTTCGGCTCCTCGTCGGTGCTGCCCTGCTCGAGGTAGATGTTCTCCGGCTTCAGGTCGCGGTGCACCACGCCGAGCGCGTGCGCCTCGGTGAGCGCCCCGGCGATCTGTGAGATGATGGCGGCCGCGCTCACGGGTGACAGCGGCGCGCGCGCCTCGATCACGTCGCCCAGCGACTCCCCCTCCACCAGCTCCATCACGATGAAGAGCAGGCCCTCGTCGGTCTCACCGAAGTCGTAGACGCGCACCGTGTTCGGGTGCGTGAGGCTGCGCAGCGTCTCGCACTCCCGGTAGAAGCGCGCCACCAGCACCGAGTCGTGCACCGCGTGCAGCACCTTGATGGCCACGTGGCGCCTGGCACCCTCGAGCTCTTCGCCCGCGTACACCACGCCCATGCCGCCCTCCCCCAGCACCCGCTCCACGCGGTAGCGCCCGAGCAGCACCTGCCCCAGGAGCCGGTCTCGCGGCGTCGTCGTGGGCGCCTGCACCAGCGCACCACAGGCGTTGCAGTAGCGGCCTTCCACCTCGGCGCCGCACACCCGGCAGGTCTCGGTAGGAGCAGTCACGAGCCGCCCATGCCCCGGCGGCGCCCGGCGTGAAAACCGGGACCCGCCTTGAAGCCGTAAGAGCTCGGAATCATTGGACTACCGCGTCGACCGGCCCGCGCGCCGGACCCGCCCGATGGGCGCCTCTCACCAGACCACGAAGGGCGCGAAGCCGTCAGCCGCCCTACTCTTCGTCGAGGTCGACGTCCCAATCGAGGGTGTGCTCGGCGCCGACGAAGGGCGGCACCACCACCGCCGCCATCGCGTTCAAGATGCACTTGCCGAGCGGGGTGTCCTTGAACTCGCTCGAGATGTCAGAGGCCTTGACGTTACCGCTGTTGGCGAAGGTGAGCGTCACCTTCGCCTTACCGCGCGGCCCATCCGCCGTGACGACGCCCACGCAGGTCTTGGCGGAGCGCGCGGCGCGGATCAGCTCGAGCTCCGCTTGGCGCTCGTCGAACTGCTGCCGCTTGTCCTCATCGGTCTCCTCCATCACGTAGTCGGAGCCGTCGTCCTTGGGCTGCCGCTTGGCGTCCTCGGCCAGCTGCTCTTCCAAGAGGTCGTCTGGAGACTTGACCCCCTGGCTGCCATAGGAGGGCCCGCACGCCACCGCGAGGGCTGCCAACAAAACTAGCGCCGTCTTTCGCATGGCGCGAAACATACCAGCGGCGCCGGCCACGCAACAACATCCAGCGGGTGCCTGCTGAGCCCCCGCCTCTCGGCGGGGTCGTGCGGCTCCTTCGGGGTGGGCGCGTTCGGGCCGACGCGCGGCGCCAGTCCGCCAGCAGCGCTGGATGAGGACGCACGCCACGCAGCGACGCCCGGCGCGGTGCCGTCCAACCCCCCCAAAACCAGCCACGGGCGCACCCACATCGAGGTCGACTCACGCGAGCGAGCGAGACGCGACGAGTTGCCTCACGACCAGCTCACAGATCGGTGATTTGGTAGTCCTTGATCTTGTAGAGCAGCGCGCGGTGGCTGATCTCCAGCACCTCGGCGGCGCGGGTGCGGTTGCCCTTGGTCTTCTGCAGGGCGCGCCGGATGAGGATTTCCTCGATCACGCGCGTCGTCTTCTTCACGCTGAGCTCGCCGCTCTGAAGCTGGAGCTGCACCGGGTCCCGCGCCTCACGCACGGCCTCCGGGAGGTCGCTCGCGACGATTTGATCCGCCTCCGAGAGCACCATGGCGCGCTCGATGGTGTTCTCCAGCTCGCGCACGTTGCCCGGCCAGGCGTACTCGTACAGCAGCCGGCGCGCCTCGCTGTCCACCCCGCGAATCGAGGTACCGAGGCGGGCGTTGTTGCGCTGGATGAAGTGCTCGATGAGCAGCGGGATGTCCTCACGACGCTCGCGCAGCGGCGGCACCCAGATGGGCAGCACGTTCAGGCGGTAGAACAGGTCTTCTCGGAAGCGGCCGGCCTGCGTCTCCTTCATCAGGTCGCGGTGGGTCGCGGCGATGATGCGCACGTCGACCTTCAAATCGCGCCCCTCCCCCAGGCGGCGGATCGTCTCCTCCTCCAAGGCGCGCAAGAGCTTCACTTGCAGCGCGAGCGGCAGCTCCCCGATCTCGTCGAGGAACAGCGTCCCGTGGTCGGCCTCCTCGAACAGGCCACGGCGGTCGCTGATGGCGTGGGTGAAGGCGCCCTTCTTGTGCCCGAACAGCTCGCTCTCGAGCAGGTTCTCGGGGATCGCGCCGCAGTTGACCGCCACGAAGGGAGCCCCCGCGCGGCTGCTCCTGCGATGCAGGGCGCGCGCCACCAGCTCCTTGCCGACGCCGCTCTCGCCGCCGATCAGCACCGTGGTTTTATAGTCAGCTATCTTGGCGATCGTGCGGAAGATGCGCTGCATCTCCGCGCTCTTCGCCAAGATGTCCTCGAACTGGTGCTCGCGCCGGATCTCCTCGCGCAGCGCGCGGTTCTCGCGCCGCAGCAGCTCCCGCTCCTGCGCCTTGCGCAGGGTGAGCACCACCTCCTCCGGCTTGAACGGCTTCTGGATGTAGTCGTAGGCCCCCTGCTGCATTGCCTCGAGCGCTTGGTCGTGGTCGCCGTAGGCGCTCATCACGATCACGGTGGCGTCGCTGCCCTTCGCCTTCAGGGTGCGGAGCAGGGTCAACCCATCGAGCCGCGGCATGCGGACGTCCGTCAGCACCACGTCGGGGCCAAACGAATCCATCAGCCCCAGCGCCTCCTCCCCGTTGGCGGCCACCTCCACCTCATAGCCGCTGCGCTTCAGCAAGGTGCGCAGCACCAAGCGGAGGTTCTCCTCATCGTCGACTACGAGCACCCGTCTCACTGCGCAAAAAATGCTAGTCTTGGCTCCCGTGGCACGCAACAAGGTTCGTATTCGTGAGCCTGAAGCGATATTTCGCGGGCCTGACGGGCGTTTTTTGCCAGCCTGACACGGTATTTCGCGGGCCTGACCGGCATCTCGCGCGCCTGACGCGGCATTTCGGCTGAGGGTCGCTTGGTTTTTGGGGGTTGGTCCAAACGCGCGACCGCGCGCGGCGCTGCAGTCAGCGGGCGTCTCCGATCAACGGGCGGCTCCGGGAGGAGCGAGCAGCAAACTGACGGCGCGCTGAGGCGGGATCTGTTAGGAGCGCGCCATGTGGGTAGGACTCGATCAGATCGCGACGGGGCAGTTTGGGGCGACGCGGCGGAGGCTGCGCGGCGCGCGAGTGGGGGTGCTGACCCACGCGGCGGCGACCGATCGACGCGGCTACTCCTGCCTCGAGACCCTGGATGAGCTGGGGGTGCACCCCCGGGTGGTGTTCGGGCCCGAGCATGGGCTGGACGGCGCCCTGCAAGCGCAGGAGGCGGTGCCCACGCCGGACGCGGAGGGCGACGACTGGACCCAGCGCTTCGTCAGCCTGTACGGCTCGAGCAAGGAGTCGCTCACCCCGACCCCGGAGCAGCTCGAGGGGCTCGACCTCTTGCTGATCGATCTGTGTGACGTCGGCAGCCGCTACTACACCTACGTGTGGACCGCGCTGCTCGCGGCGCGCGCCGCGAGCGCGCTCGGGATCCACACCTTGATCCTCGATCGCCCCAACCCCATCTCCGGCGATCCGCAGCGGGCCGAAGGCGCGCTCCAAGCGGAGGGCTTCCTCTCCTTCGTAGGGCTCGAGCCGCTCCCGATCCGCCACTGTCTTACCTTGGGGGAAATCGTCGCCCACTTCCTGCACCAAGGCGGCGCCGAGCTCGGGCCCGACGGCGCGCTCAGCATCGTGCCGACGCGCGGCTGGGAGCGGCTGCAGACGGCGCGCGCTTGGGGGCGTCCCTTCGTGCCGCCCTCCCCCAACATGCCTTCGCTCGAGACGGCGCTGGTGTACCCCGGCGGCTGCCTCTTGGAAGGGACCAACCTCTCCGAGGGGCGCGGCACCACCCTGCCCTTCCTCACCGTGGGCGCGCCGTTCCTGGATGGAGAGGCGCTGGCCCGCGCCCTGCGCGACGCCGCGCTGCCGGGCGTGGTGGTGCGGCCCACCAGCTTCAAGCCGAGCTTCGACAAGTTCGCCGGGGAGCTGTGCCGCGGGGTGATGCTGCACGTCACCGACGAGCGGCTCTTCCGCCCGGTGAGCACCTACCTCACGCTCATCACCTTAGCGCAGCGCCAAGCGCCGGAGCAGTTTCAGTTCAGCACCGAGGCCTACGAGTTCGAGCGCGAGACGCCCGCCTTCGATCTGCTGACCGGCAGCACCGCCGCCCGAGAGGCGATCCTCGCCGGGGAGAGCCCTAGTCAGGTGTGCGAACGAGTAGCCCCCCAGGCCGTGCTGAGCGCCGAAGGCGCGCCCTGGGCCGACGCCGTCACAGCCATCGAAGCGCTGGCGCAGCGCGCCAGCGCCTGACGCGCCCATTCAACCCGCCCGCACGCGATACGTCAACACGGCTGACCGTCCGCCCGCGAGCTAACGCGGGATCACCACCGTGGCGCAGCCGAAGGCGATGTCCACCTTGCCGGAGGTGCTCGCCTTGACCTGATCGCAGGTGGTGGGGCACGCCATCACCCGCGTCGGGCTCGTGGGGTTGTCGTAGTACCAGCCGCCGAGCGCGGGGTCGCACTCCGCCTCGTTATCCACACGGTAAATACGCGTGGTGTTGCCGGAGTCGTCGGTGAAGTCCACGTTGACCTTGTTCGCCTCGAACACTTGACCCGCCGGCGGCGCGGGGATCCCCCACTCACACTCGAGCGGCACCGCGCCTTGGGAGATCTTGGTGGCCAGCTGATCGAAGATCTGCTGGAACGTGGCCTGGCACGCGGGCAGCTGCCCCGGCGGGCAGTTGCAGATGTCCCCGTGGATCCCCCCGGTGCGGTCCACGATCTCCTTGTACACGGTGCCGATACGCGCCGCGTTCGGGCACTGCGTGAAGGCGTAGATCGCGCTGAAGGTCCAGCTCGGGGTGCCGTCAGGGTTGCGCAGCCGGGAGTCGAGGTTCGTGTAGTCCGTGATGAAGCGATCGGGGTTGTTGTCGTAGACGCCCGGATCCCCAGTGCTGTTCGAGTCCCCCGCGCGCGAGTCATCGTCAGTCACCACGACGACGTACTTCAGGGAGTCCGCCCGCAGCATGCCCTGGTAGTGGCTGAAGCGCGCGACCAGTTGGCGCAGCGCGTCCACGCTGTCGATGATCGGGATGTCGAGCGCGTTCATCGGCTGGGTGTGGAGGAAGCTCGGCGGCTTGGAGTCCGTGCCGCCCGGCGGGCACTGGCCTGAGCCGAGCGGCGCCGGCACGCAGATGCCAGGCAGGAAGAGCTGCGAATAACTCGCGAGCATCACCACGTGGATGTCGATGCCGGTCGCGATGATCTGCTGCGAGAAGGCGTTGATGTTCAGCTGAACCGCCTGAGCCTCCTCCATCATGCTGCCCGAGGTGTCGATGGCCCAGATGATGTCCGCGGGCTGAAAGCGCTCCTCAGCCCGCTGGGAGACCGACTGACACGCGGCGTCCGAGTCCAGCCCGCCCGTGCCACCTCCATCGAACGGGAGGCTGGTGCCACCGGTGCCACCGAAGGCGCCCGCGCCACCGCTACCACCGAAGGCGCCGCTCCCGCCGCTCGCACCCGAGCCGCTGCTCGCACCCGAGCCGCTGCTAGCGCCCGAGCCACCGCTCCCGGAGACGCCGCTCCCACCACTGTTCGCAGAGCAGCCGAGCGCCATCACCAACGCGGCCGCCGTCAGCCCACCCAAGTTGCATCGCGTCACGCCGGGAGCTTACCCAAAGAAAGGCCGCCCGTGAACGCTCGCGTTCTCGACTCCCTGCGTCATGGCGCCGGCGATGTGAGGTGATGTGCGATGCGAGGCCGCTAAGGCACCTGGTGACCCCGAACACACGCCTCGACGGCGGCGGGGTCCTTCGGCAGCTGCTCCGTGAGCACCTCGTGGCCGTGCTCCGTCACCAGCACGTCGTCCTCGATGCGGATCCCGCGGACGTCCGCGTAGCGCTCGAGCTCCGCCCAGTTCACGAGCGGCGCCAGCGCTCCCGCGTGCTCCCGCGAGGTCAGCCCCGGGATTTGATAGAAGCCCGGCTCGATCGTCACCAGCATGCCTGGCTCGAGATCGCGATCGAGCCGGAGGAAGCGATCGCCCGCGCCCGGCAGGCGAGAGCGCCCCGGCGCGTAGCCCGCGCGGTCCCCGAGGTCTTCCATGTCGTGCACGTCCAGGCCGAGCAGGTGACCAATCCCGTGCGGGAAGAACAGCGCGGAGAGCCCGGCCGCGTACGCCTCCTCCGGATCGCCGTTCACCAGCCCCAGCTCCGCCAGCGCGCCGAGCAAGGCGCGCCCCGCCGCGCGGTGCACCTCCAAGTAGCGCACGCCGGGCGCCACCTTCGCGATCGCCGCGCGCTGCGCGATGAGCACCGCTTCATAGGCCGCCCGCTGCGTCGAGCTGAACACGCCGCTCACCGGCCACGTGCGGGTGACGTCACCCGCGTAGCCCTCCGCCGTCTCCGCACCGACGTCCGCCAAGAGCAGGTCACCTGCCTCGATCTCGTGGTGGTGGCGCTCGCTGTGCAGCACCTCACCATGCACGGTCACGATCGAGTTGTAGGAAGGCACCATCCCCGCCGCGGTGATCGGCAGCTCCATCGCGGCGCGCACCGCCGCCTCGCGGAGCCCCGGGCGCGTCGCCGCGAAGCCCGCGCGGTGCGCCTCCATCGTGACCGCCGCAGCCTGGCGGAGCTGCGCGATGGCCGCGTCGTCGTGCCGAAGCCGCGCGGCGATCAGCGCCTCGGCCAGGGTGATGGCGGCGCCTTCGAGGCTCGCGCCGCCGCCCGCCACCACGTCTCGATCGAGCTGCTCCGCGAGCCAGATCGCGGTGTCCGCGTCCTGCGGTGGGATCAGCGCCACCTCTGGGCCACCCTGGAGCTCCGCGAGCGGTCGCACCGGGAGCCCCAGCTCCACCTCGAGCTCCTCGAGGCTCGGCGCGGGTCCTGTCCACAGCGCGTCGCTCGGATCGGGGGGCAGCGCGTACAGCGTCCAGGTATCCTTATGGAAACTCAGCACCGCGCCCTCGAGGTGCCGCCCGATGAGGTAGAGGAAGTGACTCTCGGCGCGGAAGCGGTAGCGGTTGTGGGGGAAGTTGCGCGGCCGGGAGTAGCCCGCCGGCAACCAAGCGGTCTCTACCTCGGGGCCGCCCGCGGTTCGGAGCGCGGCCGCGAGGCGCGCGCGGCGGTCGATGAAGGCAGCGCGGGGGCTGGGCGTCGTCCAGTAGGCCACGGCGTGAGCCTACGCCTCCTGGTCTGTCAGAGCGACCGGAGCGCAATACGCACCCCCCCCGCTCTCTCGAGGACCGTCGTGATCACAGCAGAGTTGTGCGCGGGCAAAGGATTTGAAACCATGCCACGGGGCGCCCCGTAGGGGCCCTGCGGGTGGCGTGGCGAGGGACGCGCGCGGCTCGCGGCCTCCAAGGCCGAATCCATAAACCAACAGGAGCGATACACATGAAGCTTGGAAACATTTTGGCGAGCACCGCTGCGGCGGGCCTGCTGCTCGGAACGGCGGTGGCCTGTGGTGGCAACGCGGCGCCCGCCGCCGCCCCGGAGCCTGGCGCCGCGGCTGGCGCCAAGGACTGCTGCAAGGGCCTGAACGAGTGCAAGGGCAAGGGCGGCTGCGCTGGCGACAGCCACGACTGCGCCGGCAAGAACGAGTGCAAGGCGGCGGGCGGCTGCAACGCCCACTGCCCCAAGTAGCCCACAGCACGGCCTAGCACACCGGCCGCCGGCGCCCGCGCGCTCGACGATGGGCGGCGCGAGCGCCGCGGCGGCCTGGTGTGTGTTGGCGAAGCCCTCTCTGCGAGACCTCCAGAGCGCCGCTCCAGATCTCGAGGGTGACCCACACTAGCGACGAGTCAGCCTAGCTGACTGACCCGATGAACCAGGACCCAGCGCCGGACCCAACCCAAGAGCCCCGGGGCGCGCGCCTCGGCTGCCCCGACCTCGGCGTGGGCATCGGGCTGCGCGTGCCGCACTACCGGCAGATCTTGAGCGAGGCCCCGAAGGTCGATTTCTTCGAGGTCATCAGCGAGAACTTCATGGTGCCGGGCGGGCGGCCCCGTTACCACCTGGACGCCGTCCGCGAGCGCTACCACATCGTGCAGCACGGGGTGTCGCTGGCCATCGGCTCACCCACGCCGCCGAGCAAAGACTACCTCCTGCGGCTGAAGGCGCTGGTGAGCGAGGTGAAGCCTCCCTGGGTGAGCGACCACTTCTGCTGGGGGCAAGCGCGCGGGATGCACCTGCACGACTTACTACCCATGCCGTACACCCGCGCCGCCATCGAGCGCGTGGTGGCGCGCGCGAAGGCGATTCAAGACACCCTGGGCGTGCGCCTCGCGCTCGAGAACACGTCAAGTTACCTGACTTACACCCAGAGTCAGATGACGGAGTGGGAGTTCATCAGCGAGGTGGCGGAGCGCGCGGACATCGGGCTGATGTTCGACGTGAACAACGTCTACGTGTCGGCCTACAATCACGGCTTCGACCCGTACGAGTTCATCCACCACGTGCCGCATCACCGCATCGTGCAGATCCACCTGGCGGGGCACACTCAGCGCGGCACCCACATCTTGGATACCCACAGCGCGGAGGTGGCGGACCCGGTGTGGGACCTCTACCGCGAGACGATCGGGCTGGCGGGCCCTGTCTCCACGCTGATTGAGTGGGACGATGACATCCCGCCGCTCGAGCGGGTGCTGGAGGAGGCCGAGCGCGCGCGCGCCGTGCGCGATGGCGCCGTGAGCGCGCGCGTGGAGCGGGCCGCGCGCGGGCTGAATCCAGCGCCGCGCTTCGTGCCGCGCGCGCCGCCGGAGCGCCGGGTCGCTCCAGCAGAGGCGCCCCACGGCGCGGGCTGGAGCGTCGGGGGGCCGCGTGAGCTCGCCTACGGTGAGCCGTGAAGGGCGAGCAGCGCGTCGAATCGGGGGGCGCTGAATCGGGAGGCGCCGCGGGCCGCGCTGTTTCTACGCCGGAACACCAAGCGATCGAGGAGCACGAAGAGCGCGAGCTGCCGGTCAGCGACGCCGAGCGCGCCCAGCTCGACCAGCTCCAAGCCTGGGTGGCGGAGCGCTTGGTGTCGCCGCGCGCGCTGGAGCGCGATCCGGCGGCCGTCCAGCGCGCGAGCGTCGAGCTCAGCGGCAGTGACCACCTCTCCCCCGTCGCCCAGCTCGAGATCTACCGTGAGCAGTTCTGGCTGCGGCACACCAGCGCCTTGTTGGAGGACTACCCCGCGCTGAGCGCCGTGCTGGGCCAGGCAGCGTGGGAGCGCCTGACGGAGGGCTACCTCGCGGCGCACCCTCCGGACAGCTTCACCCTGCGCGATCTCGGGCGCGCGCTGCCCGCCTATGTTGCGCGCTGTGAGTGGCTCCCGGAGCAGGCGTTGGCGGAGGATCTCGCGCGCCTCGAGTGGGCCTACGTGGAGCTGTTCGACGCCGCGCCCGGCGCGCCCGTCAGCCACGAGCGGCTCGCGGCGATCCCGGAGGGCGCCTGGCCCACGGCCAGGCTCGGCATCGAGTCGAGCCTGCAGCTCGTCTCCGCGCGGTACCCCGTCGCCGCGCTGCGCGTCGAGCTGATCGCGGATCCGGCGCGCGCCAACGCGCCGCTCCCAGCGCCCGCTGAAGAGCACCTGGTGCTCTATCGCCGCGGCCTCGACATGCACCGCGAGCCCTTGCCGGCCCTGGGGCTCGCGCTGCTCACCCAGCTCCGCGCGGGTGAGCCGCTCGGCGCCGCCTGCGACGCCCTGCTTCAGAGCGCGCTGGAGCGCGGGGCCAGCACCTCGGAGGCGGCCGCGAAGGAGCTCGAGGGCTCCCTCGGGGCGTGGTTTCAGCGCTGGGCGGCGCTCGGGTTCATCACCTCGGTCGAGGTGTGAGCCCAGCCAAGCAGCCCATCGCCGCTACAGCACGTCCACTGGGTAACCGTTGTCGTCGTAGGCGCGCGCGGCGATCAGCTTCCTCAGCTCGTCGTCGTTGCCGGCGAGCTTGCCCAGGTGGCCCCGCACGCGGCTGAGCGCGGCGCGGGTGAACATGCGGGTCATGTCGAGCTCACGCCGCGCGCCGTCTTCACCGCGGCGCTGCACCGCGCGCGTGCTGCGGGAGAGGCAGGCGATGATGGCGTAGAGGTCGATGGCGATGTTCGCGACGCGGAGCTGCGTGTACTGCATCTCCGACACCTCCGAGCCGTGCTCCGTGAGCGCCCGTTGACACGCCTCTTGGAAGGCGGACAGCGCGCCCGCGAGCTGCTCCTGCTCCGGCGCGAGCAGCGGATGACAGCGCGAGCGCTGCGCGCGCGGCCACAGCTCACGCGCTTTGCTCTCCGCGAGCTTCCTGAGCACCCGAAGCCCCTTGACCGGCTCGCGCAGCGCCTGCTCCACCTCCTTCAGGCGCTTCGCTGGCGCCGCGAGCCCCCGCAGCGCGATCACCGTCCTCAAGATCTCGTTGGTGCCATCGATCACGAAGGCGCCACGCGCGTCCCTCAGGTGGCGCTCGAGCGCGTGCGGACGCACGTAGGCGGCGCCGCCCGCGAGGCTCATGGCGTCGCTCACCACGCGCCACAGCGCCTCGCTCCCCGCGACGCGACACATCGCGCTCTCGAGGCGGTAGTCAGTGCCTGCGTCGGCGAGCCCCGCCGTCAGGTGCACCATGGACTCCACCGCGAAGGTGTCGCTCATCATCCGCGCGATCTTGTCTTTGACGATGGCGAACTCGCCGATGCTGCGGCCCAGGCTGTAGCGCTCCTGCACCCACTTGACCGACTCGCTTACCACCGCGCGGCACTGCCCCACCCAGATCCCCGCCAGCGCCACCCGCGCGGCGCTCAGCACATCCATCGCTATTTCGTAGCCGCCGCCCGGCTCCCCGATGAACGCGTCGCGCGTGAGCGGCACCGCGTCGAAGCGGACGTCGCACATCTGCACGCCGCGCAGCCCCAGCATGTCGTGCGGCGGACCCACCGTCACCCCCGGGCCGCGCTCCACCACCAACGCCACCAGGCGCGGGCGCTCGCCCGCCTCGGGGGCGTTGGTGCGCGCGAACACCACCCACAAGTCCGCGCGCTCGGCGCCGGTGACCCAGCGCTTCTCACCGCTCAAACCGTACGCGTCCCCCACCCGCGTGAGCTGAGTGCGCATCGCGGTGGGGTCGCTCCCCGACACCTCCGCCAAGGCGAAGCCAGCGCGGAGCTCCCCGCTCGCGAGCCGCGGCGCGTAGCGCGCCCGGAGCTCGGCGCCGCCGAACTGCGAGATGGCGCGCGCCGCCAGCGACTCGTGCACGTACACGCTGAGGGCGAGCGAGGCATCCGCCCGCCCGAGCTCGCTCATCACCCGCGTGTGCCCCATGGCCGAGAGCCCCAGGCCGCCCACCTCCGTGGGCAGCCCGCTGCCGAGCAAGCCGGCCGCCGCCACGCGCTCCACCAGCGGCTCCGGCAGCCTCGCGTCGCGGTCGATCGCCGTCGAGTCGATCGCGCCCCGGAGCGCGCCCAGCGCCGTCAAGAGCGCCTGCACCCGCCGCCGCTCCGGCTCCGCCATGCTGGGGTAAGGGTAGGCAATCTCCTCCGCGACCTGCCCAAAGAACAGCCGCGAGCTGAGGTTCGTCTCGTGCTTCATCGCTCCGCCCGAATTCATGCGTGCTTCATCCTCAGGGTAGCTGACGGGTCGCGCCGGCGGCGCGCGGCGCGCCCTCCACCTGGACGCCCGAGTCGTGCGCCGAGGTGAGGCGTAAACCGTCAGCCCAACTGACGCTCGGATTGATGCGTCCCGAGCTCATGCGTGGCCACCCCAACTCATTCGTGACTTCGCGGGGTCTCGGGCGGGGGCTCCGGCAAGATCTCGGGCGCGGTGGGCTCGGCGACGATCAGCTCCGGAGCGCTCGCGGGGCGCGCCGGCGGTGGCTGCGCCGAGCCGAGAAGCGGAGCACCGCCCGCGTCGTGCACCTGGATCTCCGGGGATGACCCGACGCCGCGCGGGATGGCCGCCGAGGGCACGCCGAACTCCTCCGCGCGCTGCGTCTGCCACTGGTACTTGATGCGGTGGTGATTCATGTTGACCAGCGTGTCCGTCATCCGCGTGATGAGGGTGCGAAGATCGGACACCTCGAGCCCCGCTTCGTCCAGCTGCCCCGAGGCCACCTTGGTGAACACCACCCGCTGGATCATCGCCTCGAAGTTGGCGCGGGTGGGCGCCTCCACCGTGCGCGACGCCGCCTCGATGGAGTCCACCACCATCAAGATGGCGGTCTCCTTGGTCTGCGGCTTGAGCCCCGGGTAGCGAAACGCGGACTCATCCAGCCCCTTGGGGTTGCCCTGCTGCTGGCACTTGTTCCAGAAATACTCGACCAGCTGCGTGCCGTGGTGGGTGTACGCGAACTCCACCACGCTCTCCGGCATGCGGTGCTGCCGCATCATCTGAGTGCCCACCACCACGTGAGCCATGATGGCGTCCGCGGACACCTCCGGATCGAGCCCCTCGTGCGGCGACTCCTCGTCGGGCCCGAGGTTCTCCACGAAGTAGCGCCGCTGCACCATCTTCCCGACGTCGTGATAATAGGCGCCGACCCGCGTGAGCAGCGCGTCCGCGCCGATCGCGCTCGCGGCTTGCTCGGCGAGGTTCGCCATCGCGCGGGAGTGCTCCCAAGTGCCCGGCGCCCGCTCGCTCAGCTTGGTGAGCAAGGGGTGCTCCAGGTCGGTCAAGTCGAGCAGCTTCTCGCGCGGCACGTGGCCGAAGAGGCGCGCCGTCCAGCTGCTGAGCAGCGCGCCCACCACCCCCCCGAGCAAGCCGCCCCCGACGCAGGCGAGCAGGTTCGAGTTGCCGAGCCGAGCCAAGTCAGCCTGAATGTCGAACGAGCCCGCGATGGTCAGGCTGGTCGCCACGTACACCAGCGCCCCGAACACCCCGCCGAGCAGCGCCGAGAGCACCATCTGCCGCGACTTACGCCGATCGCGAAACAGCAGGGTCGCTGACATCCCCTGGGTGAGCAGCACGCTGAGGAGCAGCAAGTCGAGCTGCATCAGCGACGCCACCACGAACGCCGTGATCAGCGTCATGAGCAGCGCCGTGCGCCGATCGAAGGAGGTGGCCACCCACAGCGGCAGCATGCTGACCGGCAGCCACAGCTCGGGCAGCGGCGTGAACAGGAGCCCTGCCTTGCTCGCCAGCACCAGCGCCCCCAGCACGCCGAACAGGCCCACCTGAGTCCGCACCAGCTTCAGCCGGTTCTGACCGAACTTCCGTAAGTAGGTGGTGAGCGTCAGCGCCAGCACGAAGAACAGCGCGAACACCCCCAACACTCGGTGCCAGCTGGGGGGCCTGAGGCGCCGCTCTTGCTCGTAGATCAGGCGGTGCGCCTGCTTCTGAGGATCGAGCATGACGCCGCGCGCCACCACCACGTCGTCGTGGGGGTAGGTGAGCTCCAGCCGCCCGGTGGTGAGGTCGCGCTCGAGCCGCGGTCCATAGGGGATGCGCTGGGTGGTGACGACGGGCGCGCCGTACTTGGGCGTCCACGCGGGGATGAAGCGATCCCCCGAGTGGATCGCGGTCCACACCATCGCGCTGATCAGGCTGATGAGCAGCGAAGCGCCCCAGCCGACGCGCATGCGAGTCCTGAGCACTGCGCTAACCCTTGACCTGAGCTTGCTGGGGGTTTTGGGGGTTGGCTGCGACGGCGCGACGCAGCGCGAGCCCCCACCTGCCGCGAAGCGCCGCGTGACTTCGGCGCCCACCTGCCCGCCACCGCGAGGCGCGCCGCCACGCACAGCACGCGCCGGTAGGGGCCCAACAGGCCCGCGGCGCGCCGCTCGAGCTGGGCGATTCACTCAGCACGCGCCGCTTATAGCGCATGGGGTACGCCGAGCGCGAGAGGCGGGGTTGCGGAGGGCCGCGTCGCTTGCTACCGGAATCCATGTGGGAGGCTTGAGCGCGCCGCTCGGACCTAGGCTGTCGCTAGTCCGGCGGGCAGGGAGCGCCGTCGTGATGGGCGTGCTCAACGTCACGCCCGACTCCTTCTCCGATGGCGGCCGCTACCTCGAGCCGAGTGAGGCGCGCCAGCGAGTGGACGAGCTGATGCGCGACGGCGCCGACTGGATCGACGTCGGCGCCGAGTCGTCGCGCCCCGGGGCGCTCCCGGTCCCCGCGAAGGAGCAGCTCGAGCGCCTGGAGAGCGTCATCCTCCACGCCCTGCGGGTGGGCGCGGTGGTCAGCGTCGACACCACCAGCCCGGAGGTCGCCGAGCGGGCGCTCGCGCTGGGCGCGCACCTGATCAACGACGTCTCTTGCCTCGCGGATCCCGATCTCGCGAAGGTCACCGCGCGCGCCGAGGCCGATCTGCTCCTGATGCACGCCCGCGGCCCGATGAGCGCGATGCCTGGCTTCAGCGAGTGGCCCGACGACGCGTACAGCGACGTGGTGGACGACGTCTCGCGTGAGTGGGCGGCGGCGCGCGAGCGCGCGGTGCAGGCGGGGCTGTCGGCGGATCGCGTGTTCTTCGATCCGGGGCTCGGCTTCGCGAAGAACGCGCGGCACAGCTTCGAGGTGCTGCGGCGCCTCTCGGAGTTTCAGCACCTGGGTGCGCCGATCATCGTCGGCCCGGGGCGCAAGTCGTTCATCGCCGCGGTGGATCCATCCTCGCCCAGTGAGCGCCTGGGGGGCACCGTCGCCGCCTGCGTCATCGCGGCGGAGCGCGGCGCCTCCGCGCTCCGCGTTCACGACGTGCGCGAGGTGCGTCAAGCCTTGGCGGTGCTCGGCGCCTGCAAGCAGCAGCAGGTGGGCCATGCTTGAGGCGTTCGTCAGCTACTTTGCCGATCGCAGCGCGGCGCAGCTCGCGCGCGACGCGCTCGACGTCTTCATCGTCTACTACATCTTCTACCGCGCGCTCTTGGTGGTGCGAGGGACGCGCGCCATCCAAGTGGGCGTGGGCCTCGGCGCGGTGATGCTGCTCTACGTGGTGGCCCAGCGGCTCCGGTTGGAGACGGTGCTCAACATCCTGGGCACCCTGCTCTCGAGCCTGCTGCTCTTGGTGGTGGTGGTGTTCCAGAACGACATCCGCCGCGGCCTGATGCGGCTCGGGCGCGGCGCGAGCCTCGGCAGCTCCCGCGCGGCGGAGTCCCAGGTGATCGACGACGTGGTGGAGGCCGCGACGGAGCTCGCCAAGCACCGCATCGGCGCCATCATCTGCTTCGAGAAAGAGGCCAACCTGGATGAGTTCGTCGAGCAGAGCCAGAAGGGGATCTCGCTGGACGCTCAGGTCACGCGCGAGCTCTTGGTGAGCCTGTTCCTGCCGGAGGGGCTCAACAAGCTGCACGACGGCGCCGTCATCATCCGCAGCCTGCGGATCGCCAAGGCGGGCGTCTTCTTCCCGATGAGCGGCACCCGCGCCATGGACTCTCAGTTCGGCTCGCGGCACCGCGCCGCCATGGCCATCACGGAGGAGACGGACGCCGTCTTGGTGGTGGTGAGCGAGGAGCGCGGCACCATCAGCTTCTGCTTCAACGGCAACATCGTCTCACCCATCTCCGCGGCGGATCTGCGCAGCATGCTGAACGCCGAGCTCGGCCCTCGCAAGAAGGCCACCAAGGCAGCGGCCAAGGCGGTGCTGGCGCGCGCGGCGGCGCCCAAGTCCGCGGCCGATCGGAGCTCGCGCGTCACCCTGGCCTCACCGCCGGAGGACGCCGACCGCACGTCCAAGCTCCTCGTGGAGCGCGTCTCGCGCAGCGAAGACCGCAAGACGGCGATCCCCACCGCGGATGACAGCGGCCCTGTCAGTATCCGCTTCACGGAGCCCACGGACGCACGCCAGCCCAGCGCCGCCCCGGCCGACGAGACGCCGAAGCCGCTCCGACAGCGCAAGACGGAGCCCACGGAGGTGGAGCCGGAGGTGCGCCCCACGAGCGATCCGCTGAAGCCGCTCCGACAGCTCAAGCCGGAGTCCGCCGAGGTGGAGCCGGAGGTGCGCCCCACGGGCACGCCGCTCGCGCCCGCCACCACCCCCATGCCGCTCCGCAGCTCGTCACCCGACGGCCCCGAGAGCTCCCGGGGTGAGCCTGGAGAAGGCGCGTGATCCGCCGGCTGCTCGCGTGGCTCAGCCCCGCCTTCACCGAGAACCTGGGGCTCAAGCTCATCGCGATGACGTTCGCGATGGGCCTGTTCGCTTACCAACACAGCCGTGAAGATCAGCAGCAGCGCACCATCCCCGTCGGGGTGGTGCTCAGGCTCCCGCCCGACAACGCCAAGCGCGAGCTGATGACGCCGATCCCGGCGAACATCCACATCACGGTGCGCGGCTCCACCCGCTCCATCGATCGCATGCTCACCTCGGGCATCGCCCCGGTGGAGCTCGACCTGCGCGACGGCAAGACCAGCCGCGTCAGCTTCGACTCCGAGATGTTCTCGGTGCCGCTCGACGTCGACGTCGGCATCATCGACCCGCCGAGCATCGAGCTCGACTGGCAAGACGTCGTCACCCGCTCCATCCCCGTGCAGGCCGCCATCACCGGCAAGACGGCGGAGGGCTTCATGGTGAAGGGCGACCTGAAGGTGGACCCCACCCACGTCACCGTGGAGGGGCCAGCGGCCCTGGTGGAGGTGATGCAGTTCGCGCGGCTGTCCGCCTTCGACGTCTCGGGGCTGTCGGAGGGCGTGTACCGGCGCCGCATCGCCATCGACGATCCGCCGCCCCGGGTGCGTTACCTCGACCCCCGGGCGCCGCGGCCAGGCGTGACCGTGACCATCGTCCGGCGCGTGAGCGAGCAGCTGTTCACGAACCGCCCGGTGGAGGTGATCGGCGTCACGAATGGTAAGGCGAACCCGCGCACGGTGGACGTCACCGTGATCGGTCCCCCGGAGGTGATCCGCTCGCTCAAGCCAGAGCAGGTGGTGCCGCGCGTCGACCTGAGCACGGCCAAGGACATCAACTTGGCCGAGATGAAGCACGGCTCCACCACCCTCACGGTGGAGCTCGAGATCAGCGACGCCGAGGTCAAGTGCCAACCACCGCGAGTGACCGTACGCTGGTGAGCCGCGCTGTACTCCTCCCGTGGACCAACGCGTCGCTGAGCTGGGCAGCTGACTGACGGGTGACCGTCAGGTGACTCGACCGTCGGCGCAGAGTAAAACTGGCAAACCCCCAAAACCAAGCGATGAGGCAGCTGCGCTGACTTGTCACGCTGGTGGCCGGCGCTGAGCCTGCTCGGCGGTGTCAAGGTTCGCCCGAACGGCTCCCTCGCCTACCCGAGTGATTCCATAAGGTAATCGAGCGTGCCCTCCACGCCCATCTGGTGCGTCTCCACCACGTGATCTGCCTGGGCGTAGAGCGGCGTGCGCGCCTTGAGCAGCGCCTTCAAGTCGGCCATGGCGTTGCTGCGGTTGTGCATCGGGCGGGTGTCGCCCTGCGCCAGCACGCGCTCCATGTGATCCTCCGGGCGCGCCCTGAGCCACACCGTGGTCGCGCTCCGACGCAAGAGGTCGTAGGTCTCCGCGTCGCTCACGATGCTCCCGCCCGTCGCCAGCACGCCGCCCTGGGTGTCGCGCAGGAAGCGCCGCAGCGTCTCCCGCTCCAAGCGCCGATAGAACGCCTCACCCTGGAGCTCGAACACCTCGCGGAGCGTCATCCCAGCTGACTCCTCCACCAGCTGATCGAGCTCGACGAACGGCAGCTCCAGGCGCGCCGCCAGCCGCCGCCCGATGGTGCTCTTACCCGCGCCGCGCATCCCCAAGAGCGCGATCACCTGGCTCGGCTCGGGCTCGACGTGGTGGAGCAGCTCCGAAGCGGTGGTGCCCAAAGCGGCCGACACGTCGCACAGCCGCACCACCGAGATGTTGCCGCGCCCCGCCTCCAGCTCGTGCAAGAACCGCTCACTCACCCCGGTGCGCCGGCTCAGCGCGCCGACGGTGAGGCCCCGCTCGAGTCGCCGCGTCCGCACGGCGCGCCCGAGCGCGAGGAGGGTCGGGTGAGGGCTCCGCGTCATCCCTGCAATATACTTCAGATTTGGAGCGAAGTGACTGCATGATACTTCTTGAACGGGCGTCTGGGTGCGACTAATCTGCGCACCTCATGGATGCGATTCGATTCGAGACCCACCCCGATCGCTACCGGCATTGGAAGCTCCGCTTCGAGGGTGAGGTCGCCACCCTGGATCTCGACATCCCGGAGGATGGCGGGCTCCGCCCTGGCTACGTGCTGAAGCAAAACAGCTACGACTTGGGCGTGGACATCGAGCTGGCGGACGCCATCCAGCGCATCCGCTTCGAGCACCCCGAGGTGAAGGCGCTGGTCGTCTCCGGCGCGAAGGATCGCGTGTTCTGCTCGGGCGCCAACATCTACATGCTGGGGAGCTCCACCCACGCGTTCAAGGTCAACTTCTGCAAGTTCACCAACGAAACGCGGCTCTACTTGGAAGATCTCGCGGAGCACAGCGGCGTGCGCACCTTGGCGGCGCTCACCGGCGCCTGCGCCGGGGGTGGCTACGAGCTCGCCATGGCGTGCGAGCGGATCCTGCTGGTGGACGACGGCTCCAGCGCCGTCAGCTTACCTGAGGTGCCGCTGCTCGGCGTGCTGCCAGGGACAGGCGGGCTCACGCGGCTGGTGGACAAGCGCAAGGTGCGGCGCGACCTCGCGGATGCGTTCAGCACGGTGGCCGAGGGCGTGCGGGGGAAGCGGGCGCTGGCCTGGGGCCTGGTCGATCGGGTGGAGAAGAAGTCGGGGTTCAGCGAGGCGCTGAAGGAGACGGTCAGTGAGCTTGTCCAGGGCGCGAAGGAGCGCACCGGGCAGGGGGTGACGCTCACGCCGCTCGCCCCCGAGCGTGACGGCGAGGTCACGCGTTACCGCTACGTGGAGCTCCGAGTCGACGCTGAGGCGCGGGTCGCTCACCTGTCCATCAGCGCCCCTGAGGAGCCCACGCCCAGCACGGCGGAGGCGCTGCGCGCGGCGGGGGCTGACGCTTGGGCGCTCCGCATGTTCCGTGAGCTGGACGACGCCCTGCTCGACTTGCGCTTCAACCACCCGCAGATCGGCCTCTTGGTGCTGCGCACCACGGGCAGCGCCGAGCAGGTGCTGGCGAGCGACGCCTCGCTGATCGAGCTGGCCAAGACAGACTGGTTCGCTAGTGAAATCTTGCTGCACATGCGGCGGGTGCTGAAGCGGCTCGATCTGATGGCGCGCACCGTGTTCGCCATCGTCGATCAGGACACCTGCTTCGCCGGGAGCCTGCTGGAGCTGGCGCTGGCCGCCGATCGCTCCTTCATGCTCGACGTGGACGACGGGCCCACGCTCGCCTGCTCGGAGCTCAACTTCGGCGCGCTGCCGATGGCGAGCGGGCTCACTCGCCTGGAGGCGCGCTTCTACGGTGCTCCGGAGCAGGTGGGGAAGGTGCGAGAGCACATGGCGAGCGAAGGCGCCATCGACACCGAGGCCGCGCGCGAGCTCGGGCTGGTGACGTACACCCCAGACGACATCGACTGGGAAGACGAGGTGCGGATCGCGATGGAGGAGCGCGCCGCCTTCAGCCCGGACGCGCTCACCGGGATGGAGGCGAGCCTGCGCTTCGTCGGCCCGGAGACGCTGGAGACCAAGATCTTCGGGCGCTTGAGCGCTTGGCAGAACTGGATCTTCCAGCGCCCCAACGCCGTGGGCGAGCGCGGTGGCCTCACCACCTACGGCACCCCGGAGCGCCCCAAGTTCAACTTCGATCGCACCTGACGGTTCAGGGACAGGGCCTCGAGCCGCGGCGCGCGCCGCATCGTCAAGCTACCGGACCCAACCATCAGCACACCTGACCCACAGAGCTCCATCGGCGTCCAACGCAAAACGTCCGCGTCAACAGAGAGCGCTCGAGATCACGCCGCCCGTTCACGAACCTAGCCTCGGAGGGACCATGAGCCAGATCGACCATAGCCAGAAGATCCCGAACAACGTCGACCTCTCGAGCGACCGCAAGCTGCAACGCGCGCTGGAGAAGTGGCTGCCCAACTTCATCAGCTGGTGGACGGAGATGGGCCCCGAGGGCTTTCAAACTAAAGACGTCTACCTGCGGACGGCGATCAGCGCCGACTCCCAAGGCTGGGCGCACTTCGACTACGTCAAGATGCCTGACTACCGCTGGGGGATCTTCCTGGCGGACCCGGTGAAGGATCGGCGCATCCCCTGCGGCGACGACTACGGCAAGCCGGTGTGGCAGGAGATCCCAGGGGAGCACCGCAACACCCTGCGCCGCATCATCGTCACCCAGGGCGACACGGAGCCGGCCAGCGTGGAGCAGCAGCGCCTGCTGGGGCAGACCTGCCCGAGCCTCTATGATCTGCGGAACCTGTTCCAGGTCAACGTGGAGGAGGGCCGACACCTGTGGGCCATGGTGTACCTGCTGCACTCCTACTTCGGGCGCGATGGGCGTGAGGAGGCGGAGGCCCTACTCGAGCGCCGCAGCGGCGACGACAACAACCCGCGCATCCTCGGCGCCTTCAACGCGCCCTGCGACGACTGGTTGTCGTTCTTCATGTTCACCTTCTTCACCGACCGCGACGGCAAGTACCAGCTGCTCGCCCTCAGCGAGAGCGCCTTCGATCCCCTGAGCCGCACCACGCGCTTCATGCTCACGGAGGAGGCGCACCACATGTTCGTCGGGGAGACGGGCATCCTGCGCGTGCTCGATCGCACCTGTCAGGTGATGAAGGACAACCCGGGCAAGAGCGCGCGCGAGCTGGGCGTGATCGACCTCGAGACGATCCAGCGGGCGCTCAACTTCTGGTACTCCATCTCCCTCGACCTGTTCGGTGGTGAGGTGTCGAGCAACGCCGCCAGCTACTTCGCGGCGGGCCTCAAGGGCCGCGCGAAGGAGGCGCAGTACGAAGACCACGTGTGCCTCGATCAGGTGTTCGAGATGGACAAGATCGAGGGCGGCAAGCTGAGCCAGGAGGAGGTGCCGCTCCGCAACGCGATGAACGAGGTGCTGCGCACCGAGTACACGGAGGACTGTCAGCGCGGCGTCAACAAGTGGAACCGCATGATCCAGGAGCACGGGGTGGACTTCGTGCTCACGCTGCCGAGCCGGCGCTTCAACCGCCAAATCGGGCTCTACGCGGGGCTCTACTTCACGCCGGAGGGGAGCCTCATCGGCCGTGAAGAGTGGGAGGCGAAGCGCGACACGTGGCTGCCCACGGACACCGATCGCGCCTACGTGAAGAGCCTGATGAACCGCCCAGTGTACGAGCCAGGCAAGATGGCCAACTGGATCGCCGCGCCCAAGCAGGGCATCAAGGGGCGCCCGGTGGACTTCGAGTACGTGCGGCTGGACTAGCGCCTACAGCAGGTGGATCTGCACGCGGGCGCGCGCGTTCTGGTAGAACTCTTGGAGCGCGGCGGCGAGGCGGCGGCTCACGTACCAGCGCCGCAGGTGGGGCTCCGCCTCACGGAAGCTCAGGCGCCGGAACGGCGTCTCGGCGCTGGCATGGAGCGACTCGAGCTCGGCGCGGCTCGGGCGCAGCATCGGGGTGATCATGCGGTCCACGTAGAGGCTGGCCCGCGCCTGGCGCCGGAACACGCGGAGCAGCTCCGCCTGGCTCAAGCCCTCGGCCTCCGCCGCGCTCACGATGGCGCGCTCACCGCCGGCGCGCTGGGCCCAGGCCGCGCGGGCGTCCCGCGCGCGGAGCCGGAGCTCGGCCTCCGAGGGCGCGCGGTCCATCCGTAGCCCGGCGAGCAGGCTCTCCGCCACGTGGCGCTCCATCGCCGCGCGCACGTGGCGCTCGCGAAACGGTGTGGCCTCCGTCACCCGAAAGCCAATGTCCGACAGCGCCTCGAGGCGCGCTTCGAACGCCAGCTCGCGCTCGAAGATGAACTGGGGCGACATCACGCCGCCGATCTCCGGCGCGACGAAGCGCACCACCGCGCGATCGACCCCCGCGCGGGGAGCGCCGCGCGCAGGCGCCGCGAGCGCCGCTGCGGGTCCCATGAAGAGCGCCGTGAGCAGCACCCCCGCGAACAGCCGCGCAGGGCCCCTCAGCGCACCAGCGCGACTCGTCAGCAGCGCTGTCAGCGCAGCCGCTGGGCTCAACCGCGCGCCTCGCGGGTGTCCTCGCCCGGCTCGGCGTCCTCCGCGCGCGCCTCCCCCTCCCCGCGCTGCGCGAAGCCGCGCGCCACGCGGCGCGCGCGCACGAACTCGGCGAAGGCCAGCACCTTGTCCAGATCGCGCGAGCCGAGCACCTCGATCACCTCCCGCAGCTGTTTCCGCATGGAATCAATCGAGCGCTGGCGACGCCCGGTGAGCAGCTCTTGCGAGATGGGCGCCGCCTCCACCGGCGGCTGCGCGGCGGGCGCCTGACGCGCCACCGGGGTGAGGTGGTTCGCGGTGAGCCAGGCCTCCATGAACACCCGGAGCCGCTCACTGCGGAACGCGAACCAACGCTCGCGCTCGGTGGCGTGCGCCATCAGCACGTCCTTGAAGCGCCGGAAGGCGCCCTTACCATCGATGGCCGAGGTGAGCCGCGCCTGCAGCGCGGCGTCGTCCACCATGGGGATGAAGCGCTCCATCCAACGGTACTGCTCCCGGGAGCTCACCGGCTCGATCCCGAGGTAGCCATCGTCAGCCGCGATGCGCGAGTGCATGTCAGGGTCGGCGATGCCATCCACCACCCGCAGCACCTCCCCCGTCGCCAGGTGAAGGTAGCTGTGGACCTCTTGGGCGTTGTTCTCGAAGGCATCTTCGAGCGCCTCCCAGTCCACGGGCACCTCGCGCATCTCGTCGCTCTCGTCCGCTCTCATGATTCAAACCTCGCGGCTCGTGACCCATAGCACGTCACGCCGCGGGCCGCGCGGCCACACTGCCGGGCTCGCTCCCGGAGCGGAGGCGCCGAACGCTTCACGCCGTCGGCCGCGCCTTCACCTGGCGATCACACCGCCTGGCCGCGCGCGCGGCGCACCGCGCTGTGCCAGCCCGCCAGCGCTCGGTCGCGCTCCGCCGCGCTCATCGAAACTCGGAATTGGTCCTGGATTTTGACGGTACGCGCGGCGTCCTCCGCGTCCCGGTAGAGCCCGACGCCGATCCCCGCGAGCATCGCCGCGCCACGCGCGGTGGTCTCGAGCTCACTCGGGCGCTCCACGGTGAGCCCCGCCAGGTCGCTCTGGAGCTGCATCAAGAGGTCATTGGCGGCCGCGCCGCCATCCACCCGCATCAGGCTGAGCGGCTCCCCCAGGTCATCCCCCATCGCACGCACCAGGTCCGTCACTTGCAGCGCGATCGCGTCCAGCGTCGCGCGCACCAGGTGCGCGCGCGTGGTACCCCGGGTGATGCCGCTGATGAGGCCGCGCGCCTCCGGGTCCCAGTACGGCGCGCCCAGGCCGACCAGCGCCGGCACGAAGTGCACGCCGCCGGCGTCGGGGACGCTCCGCGCCAGCGCCTCCGTCTCGCTGGCGCTGGTGATGATGCCGAGCGAGTCACGCAGCCACTGCACCGCGGCGCCCGCGATGAAGGCGCTGCCCTCCAAAGCATACACCGCCTCGTCCCCCAGCTGCCACGCCAAGGTAGACAGCAGCCCGAACTGACTCTTCACCACGCGCGAGCCGGTGTTCATCACCACGAAGGCGCCGGTGCCGTAAGTGCACTTGACCTGCCCAGGCCGAAGGCAGGCCTGCCCGAACAGCGCCGCGTGTTGATCGCCCGCGATGCCCGCGATCGGGATTCCATCCGGTAAAAACGTCAGCCCCTGGGTGTGACCGACCACCGCCGCCGAGGGCACGATGCGCGGCAGCACCGCGCTCGGCACCCCCAAGATCTCGCAGAGCTCAGGATCCCAACGACGCGTGGCGAGATCCATCAAGAGCGTGCGGCTGGCGTTCGTCGCGTCCGTCACGTGCGGCGCGTCCTTGTGGGGCGCTGCCAAACCCCCTGCCCCCCCTGCGAGCCTCCAGACCAAGTAAGAGTCCACGGTCCCGAACGCGAGCTCCCCGGCCGCGGCCCGCTCGCGCGCTCCCGGGTGCTGATCCAAGAGCCACGCGAGCTTGGTCCCCGAGAAGTAAGGGTCCAGTACCAATCCGGTGCGCTCACGCACCAGCGCCTCGTGACCCGCCGCCTCGAGCTCCGCGCAGCGCGCCGCCGTGCGCCGGTCCTGCCACACGATGGCGCGCTGAATCGGGACGCCCGTCTGACGATCCCAGAGCAGGGTCGTCTCGCGCTGATTGGTGATGCCGATCGCCGCGATCTCGCTGCCGACCACGTGGGCCGCGCGCAGCGCCTCCCGCACCGCGCCCATGACGCTCGCCCACAGCTCCTCCGGGTCGTGCTCCACCCAGCCAGGCTGCGGGAAGTGCTGGGGGAACTCGCGGCTGGCGCGCCCGAGGGTGACCCCCTCCGTGTCCATCACCAGACAGGTGGAGCCGGTCGTCCCTTGATCGATCGCGAGGAGGTGCCCTGCCATGGTAGCGACCCTACCAAATTCCTCGGCTTTCGAGCGTCAGCCGGTGGAAGCGCTGCCTCGAGCCCCACGGCGCGATCCGCCGCGCCTCGTGCTGGCGGGCGTGGCGCGAGGTCTCGCAGCCGTCGAGCACGGGGGTCAGGGGTTTGGTTTGGGGGTTTGGCAAGCCGCTGCCAGGCGCTCGCCCGGGCGCTGAGCGCCGCGCCCCAAGGCTCGAGCACGCCGCCGACGGCAAGGCGCCTTCATCTTGGCCACTGGAGCCCGCTTGTTCCGCGGCCGGGCCCCGGCTAGCCTCTGTTGGCTCATGGCGCGTCTCATCCTCGCGACACCCGATGGCCAGCAGGTCGTCGAGCTGAGGCCCCACAACACGCTCGGGCGCCACCCTAGCAACTCGATCCAGTTGCTCGACAAGATCGTCTCCAAGGAGCACTGCATCGTCGAGCTGCGCGGCGATCAGTTCTGGCTACGCGATCTGGGCAGCTTGAACGGCACCTACATCAACGCCGAGCGCGTCCAGGGCGAGCGCCAGCTACAAAACGGCGACGAGATCAGCCTGGGCGCGACGCGCGCCCGCTACTTCGACGGCAACGGCGAGATCCCGCGCGGCGAGGTGTGGCAAGCGGGTGGTGCGGGTCCCTCGCCGCCGCCCGGCGCGCCCCCGACTCACGGTAACCCCGGCAGCTACCCACCGGCCTCGGCACCGGTCCCCTCCCAACCAGGGCCACCACCCCAGCCGAGCTTCCCTGGCTCGGGCTACGCGGCGCCCGGCTTACCCGGACAAGGTTTATCCGGACAAGGTTTACCCGGGCAGGGTTTCCAACCGCAGGGCCTGCCCGCCCCCGTGCTGAGCCAGCCGGGGACGGCCCAGATGTCCGCGCTGCCCCCGATGAACCACACCCGCGTGGCGGTGAACGACGCGGCGCGCGCCATCGGGACCCAGATGGCCGCCACGCAGAAGGGCTTCCTCCCTTACGACCAGCTGGCCGGGAACCCCCAGCAGCTCGCAGCTGACTACGAGCGCCTGCGGCTCTCTCACGAGCTGGGCCGCGAAATCGCCCTCGAGCGTGATCTCCCCACGCTGCTCAACAAGATCTTGATGAGCGTGTTCAAGTTCGTGCGCGCCGATCGCGGGGTGATCTTCCTGCGTGAGCCGAGCGGCGAGCTGGTGCCCGGCGCGAGCCTGCGGCGCGACGGCTCGGAGACGCCCATCACCGTCTCCAGCACGATCATGAACCACGTGATCCAAGAGCGCGCGACGGTGCTCACCCACGACGCCGCGATGGATTTCGCGGCCTCCAAGGGCAAGAGCATGATCCTGAACCGGATCAGCTCGGCCATCGTCGCCCCGCTGCTCCACAACGACGACATCCTCGGCGCGCTGTGGCTCGACAGCGAGACGCTCGCGCAGTTTCAACAGAAGGACATGGAGATCGTGACGAGCATCGCAGCGCAGGCGGCGATGTTCATCGAGATCAACATCCTGGGGCGGAAGATCCAGGAGGAGGTCGTCAACCGCGAGCGCTTCAGTCGCCTCTTGTCACCGAACGTCGCCGAGCGCGTGATGAGCGGTGAGCTGGACGTCAAGAAGGGCGGCCAGCTGCAGCAGAGCGTGACGGTGTTCAACTCGGACATCCGCGGCTTCACGCGCATGAGCGAGGGGGCGGAGCCGGAGAGCATCGTCGAAATGCTGAACGAGTATTTCGAGATGATGGTCGAGACGCTGTTCAAGTACGAAGGCACCCTCGACAAGTTCATGGGGGACGGCATCATGGCGCTGTGGGGCGCACCGGTCACGGCGGCTGACGACCCCATCCGCAGCGTGAGCTGCTCGCTGGAGATGATGGAGGAGCTCGGCAACTTCAACCGATCCCGCCTCGGCCGCGAGCTGCCGCCGCTCGCGATCGGCATCGGCATCCACACCGGGCCGCTGGTCGCGGGCTACATCGGCTCCTCCAAGGCGCTCAGCTACACCGTGATCGGCGACACCGCGAACACCAGCGCGCGGCTGTGCGGCGTGGCCGAGGGCGGCCAAATCTTGGTGAGCGAGGCCACCTTGGGTCTGCTGAAGAACCGCTTCCAGTACCAGGAGCTGCCGCCCGCCAGCCTCAAGGGCAAGGTGAAGCCGTTCAGGATCTTCAACATCACGGGCACGCAGATCACGGCTCAGGTGCCCGCCAACCTCGAGCCCGGCTGAGCCGCTGCGCGCACACGTCGCACCACCCTCCGATCACGACGACCGGCACGCCTCGCGGGTAGCAGCGGGCTCGACGTTCAAACCCGCCCTCGGCACTGACAGCGACCGCGATCGGGAAGACGAGCGCGGTACGTCACGCGCGACGCGGTGACGGTCGGAACCGGCAACGACCACGACCAGGAAGACGACCCATGGGTAGGGGCGGGTTTCAAACCCGCCCTCGGCGCTCAGCGCCGACAGCAACTGGAGCTCAGGAAGGATCGCGTTGACCAAGGCGATCCTTGAGCCTAAGTTCCGCCCAGTTTTCGGCCTCGAGCTGATGAGCGCTCCGAGCTGACTTGGTTCGTTCAGCCCTGGCTCACCCGCCCGCGCCGCCTTCACGCGGAGTCAATCCGCGCACTCGCAAGGAGGAGTCATGACGGTAAAAGTTGGCATCAATGGCTTCGGTCGCATCGGGCGCTGCGTGCTCCGCGCGCTCTATCAGCGCGGTATCACGGACCTCGAGGTGACCTGCATCAACGATCTCACCGATCCGAAGACGCTGGCCCACCTGCTCAAGTACGACTCGGTCCACCGCACGTTCACCGCGGCGCCCGTCAGCGTGTCTGACCATGGCATCCGCGTGGGAGAGCAGGACATCCAGGTGACCGCGGTGAAGGACCCCGCGGAGATCCCCTGGAAGCAGCACGGCGTGGACGTGGTGCTCGAGTGCACCGGGCTCTTCACCGACAAGGCCAAGGCAGCTAGCCACCTCACCGCTGGCGCGAAGAAGGTGGTCGTCAGTGCTCCGGCCAAGAACCACGACGTCACCCTGGTGTGCGGCGTGAATGACGCCGACTACAGCCCCTCGCACCAGGTGATCAGCAGCGCGAGCTGCACCACCAACTGCCTGGCGCCGGTCGCCAAGGTGCTGCTCGAGGAGTTCGGGGTGATAAGCGGCCTGATGACCACGGTGCACGCCTACACCAACGATCAGGCGCTCCTCGACCTGCCGCACCGCAAGGGAGACTTGCGCCGCGCTCGCGCCGCCGCCGTGAGCATGATCCCCACCAGCACCGGCGCCGCGAAGGCGGTGGCCGAGGTGATCCCAGCGCTCAAGGGTAAGTTCGATGGCCTGGCCATCCGGGTGCCCACGGTGGACGTCAGCCTGGTTGACCTCTCCGTGGAGACGGAGAAGGACGTCACGGTGGAGGCGATCAATCAGGCCATGCGCCGCGCAGCGGAGGGCCCGCTCAAGGGCGTGATGGAGTACACGGAGGAGCCGCTCGTCTCGAGCGACTTCATCGGCAACCCGCACTCCAGCATCTTCGACGCCACCCTCACCAAGGTGCAGGGCGCGCGCTTCGCCAAGGTGTTCGCCTGGTACGACAACGAGTGGGGCTTCTCCAACCGCATGCTCGATCTCGCGCTGCGCGTCGCGCAGGGCTGAGGCGCTTCAGGCAGCCACCACCGAAGGACAGCGTCATGGCTTACCTGGATGGGATCCGCAGGGTCACGGATTTGGAGCTGACGGGCCGCCGGGTGCTCATCCGGGTGGACTTCAACGTGCCGCTGGACAAAGCGGGCGCCATCACGGACGACGAGCGCATCCGCGCGGCGATACCGACCATCCAGCACGCGCTGGACCAAGGCGCCCGCGTGATCCTCGCGAGCCACCTGGGGCGCCCCAAGGGCAAGCCGGATCCGCGCTACAGCCTCGAGCCTTGCGGCGCGAGGCTGGCGGAGCTGATGAACGTCGAAGTTCACCTCCCTGACGACTGCGTCGGGGACGCGGCGCGCAAGGTGATCCAAGATCTTCGCCCCGGGCAGCTGTGCCTGCTGGAGAACCTCCGGTTCCACCCGGAGGAAGAGGCGAACGAAGAGGGCTTTGTCAAGCTCCTGGCGGACCTCTGCGACAGCTACGTGAGCGACGCGTTCGGCACCTTGCACCGCGCGCACGCCTCCACCGCAGGCCTGCCGCGCGTGAAGACCGAGCGCGCCATGGGCTTCTTGGTGGCTTCGGAGGTGGCGTCGCTCGCGCGCGTGGTGGACAGCCCCGAGCGCCCGTTCGTGGCGGTGCTGGGCGGCGCCAAGGTGGCGGACAAGATCGACGTCATCGAGGCGCTGCTCGGGAAATGCAGCGCGCTCTGCATCGGCGGCGCCATGGCCAACACGCTGCTCGCCGCACAGGGCCACGCGCTGGGGCAGTCGCGAGTCGAGCGCGACTGGCTGGCGCGCGGTCGGACGTTGCTCGAGCAAGCTCACGATCGCGGCGTGGAGATCTTGCTCCCCACGGACGTGGTGACGGCGCCCAGCCTCGAAGCGGCGGAGGGGGAGGTGCGCTCGGTGAGCCACGTCCCGGAAGATCAGCTGGCGCTCGACATCGGGCCCGCCACAGTCATTGCGTTCGCGGAGAAGCTGGCCAAGGCGCGCACGGTGTTCTGGAACGGCCCCATGGGTCTGTTCGAGAACGCCGCGTTCGCGCGCGGCACGCTCGGCGTCGCGGAGGCGGTGGCGAGCTGCCCCGGCTTCACCGTGGTGGGCGGCGGGGACAGCGCCGCGGCGGTGCGTCAGGCAGGCCCGGAGCTCGCGGCGCGTATCGATCACGTCTCCACCGGCGGCGGCGCCGCCCTGGAGCTCATCGAGGGCAAGCGCTTGCCCGGGGTGGAGGCGCTCCGGGTGCAGGAGGTGTCATGACTGAGCTCCGTACGCACCGCGCGAGGTGGATGGTGAGGCGCACGCGCGACGAGCGCGCTAGGGAGGACACATGACGAAGCGGGTGCCGCTCATCGCGGGCAACTGGAAGCTCAACCACGGCGGGCCCTCCAGCTGTGCGCTGGCGCTGGACGTGGTGCGTGGCCTCGCGGCCGGCGCGTTTCCGCGCGGCAGCGTGGAGGTGGTGCTCGCGCCGCCGTTCACCGCGCTGGCGGCGGTGTCCGCCACCTTGGAGGAAGAGGCAGCCTCCCTGTCTGTCCCGGTGGAGGTCGCCGCGCAGAACCTGTACCCGGTGGACGAAGGCGCCTTCACCGGCGAGGTGAGCGCGCCGATGCTGCTCGACGCGGGCTGCAAGTGGGTCATCATCGGCCACTCGGAGCGGCGACAGCTGTTCGGGGAGACGGACGAAGGCGTGGAGGCCAAGGTGAGCGCCGCGCTCCGCGCGGGGCTCCGCCCCATCGCCTGCGTGGGGGAGACCTGGGAGGAGCGCAGCGCCGGGAGCACGCTCGAGGTGATCCGGCGCCAAGTGAGCGCGTTCGCGGCGGCGCTCGCAGCGCAGCCCGGCGTGGGGGTGATCGCCTACGAGCCAGTGTGGGCCATCGGCACCGGGCAGGTGGCGGGGCCTGATGAGGCGCAGGCAGTGCACGCCGCCATTCGCGCGCAACTAGCTGAAATCAATCAACAATTCGCGGATGTCACGCGCCTGCTCTACGGTGGGAGCGTGAAGCCGGACAACGCGCGCGGCCTTTTGGCTTGCCCGGACATCGACGGCGCTCTAGTGGGTGGCGCCTCCCTGAAGGCCAGCGCCTTCGTGGGGATCGCGGCGGCCACGCTGCCCGAAGGTTAGGTTCATGATCCAGTTCCTCCAAACACCGCTCACCGTCGTTCACGTCATCACCTGCCTCGTGCTGATCACGGTGGTGCTCATCCAGCCCGGCAAGTCCGGCGGGCTCGGGGCAGCGTTCGGCGGAGCCGGCGCGCAGCAGGTGTTCGGCGGGCGCGGCGCGGGCAACCTGCTCACCCGCGTCAGCTGGATCACGATGACCATCTTCTTCCTCACCAGCATGACCCTCGCCTACATGTCGAGCTCCGCGGACGCCTCGCTCGAGTCGAAGGCGAAGGCCGCTGAGGCGGACTCAGCGCCCGCCAAGAGCGAGTAGCTCGGAGGACGACACCGGGCGCGCGGCGTCCCGGTGACAACGGTGAGCTTCAGGTCCCGCTGGTCCAATGGGTGTGGCGGCGGTGACCCACCGCGCAAGGCGCACGGACGACCACGCGAGCGAGGCGCTATGAGCGAGCTGCTGGGCACCGAGAGCCGCGAGCGAGCCGCCGTGAGCGACGCGCCGAGCGAACCGCCTGACTGGCGGCGACACGCGCAGCGCGCCTGGCCCCTCGTCGCCGCGCTGCTGCTCAAGCTCGCGCTCGGCCTGGGCCTGCTCTCCGCGGGTTTCCACGCGGTGAGCGACGACGACTTCGCCCGCGTGTTCATCGCGCAACAGTTCGCCGCGAGCCCCAAGCTCGACCCGAGCGGCACCAGCTGGCTGCCGCTGCCCTTTTGGCTGAACGGCGGCGCGATGCGGCTGTTCGGCATGAGCCTCACCACCGCGCGCTATGTCGCCATCGCCTCCGGGCTCATCGCCACCCTGCTCATCTACGTGTCGGCGCGCTGGCTCCGCATGAGCCGCGTGGAGGCCGCGCTCGGCGCCGCCCTGAGCGGCGCCTTCCCTTACGCCATGGTCCTCGGCGTGGCCACCGTCCCCGAGGCGCTCACCGCAGCGGCCGTGGTCGCGGCGAGCGTCAGCTGTACTCAGAGTCGGGTGTGGGTTCGGGGGTTTGGCGGTGCGTTGCTCGGCGCCGCGACGCTGTCTCGCTACGAGGCCTGGCCCGTGGCGGCTGGCTTCGCGGCGCTCACGCTGTGGGACGCTCGGAGCCTCCGGGGGAGGTCACGGGCGGGCTACGTGGCGGCGGCCACGCTGAGCCTCACGGGGTGCCTCGGCTGGGTGCTGCATGGCGTGTTTCACCATGGCAACGCCACCTTCTTCGTCGATCGTGTGGCGAGCTACCGCCGCGCCATCGGCGCCGCGCCCACCAGCCTGTGGGACAGCCTGCTCGGCTACCCCCTGAGCCTGCTGCGCGGCGAGCCGGAGCTGATAGGGTCCGCCCTCCTGACCGCGCTATGGCTCTTGGTGCGGCGCCTCTGGAGGAAGCGCGCTCCGGAGGCTCAGGGCGCGGCTATCGACGAAACTGCTGAAGCAGCTGAGAGCCAGACCAACAGCCAACCTGACGTATTAGCTCAAAGCCCACCTGATAGCCGCTCTGGCGGCTACGCAGAGGACGCATCTGATAGCCTACCTGACAGTCACCCGTGGCGCCCCTGGCTGCGCCCGGTGGCGCTCTGCGCGGTGATGCTGCTCAGCCTCATCTACGGCGACGTGCGCGACGGCGCGCCCACGCACCACCCCGAGCGCGCCATCTTCGCCCTGTGGCTGCTCACCGCGCTGTGGCTGCCACGCGCGGCGCTCAGCGCCTTCCGTGTTCGAGCGCCCAACCACCGCGACGGCCACGCGGCCGCCACCGCCGCCCCTCATGCCCTCCACCACGATGTAGGGGCGCACCACCAGCAGGCCCTCCACCACGTAGCGGCGCTCCACCAGCAGGCGCTCCACCGCGATGTAGGGGCGGGTTTCAAACCCACCCCCCACTCAGCCGCCACCGCCGCCCCTCACACAACCAAGATCCCCCGCCCCCTCACCACCCAGCGCGCGCTCTACCTCGTCAGCCTGTGCGCCGTGATCGCGGTGAGCGCCTTGGTGCTGCGCCCCTGGTACGCGCGGCGGGACGCCTTCATCGACCGCCGCGACGCGCTAGCCATCGGCGCCGCCGCGCGCGAAGCCGGCGCCGACGGCCTCGGTGTCTGGAGCGACGACTACGGCTTCTTCGCGGTGATGGTCGGCTTCGAAGCCCCAGCGCACGCACACCCCCTGCGCCCCAAGCCACGCGGCGAAGCCCCCCCCGCGCTCACCCCAGCGCTCTTAGAAGCCGAGCTCCGCACGCGCAACCTCCGCTGGGCGGTGATCCCAGCGCACCACCACCAGGCGCTAGGCAGCGCCTTCCCAGCCCGCGCCGAGCGCGGCCAGTGGGTGTTGGTGGAGGGGCGCTGACTTGCATGGTGACTTGCATGGTGGGACCAGGCAAGTCAGCGAGGCCACTCGCCGCGCCGTTGAGGTGCTCGGGGACCGAGCGGTACATTCGTGAGGCAAAAGCCCTTGGTTCGCGCGTCCGCGCGCTGCGTCATGAGCGGGCTTGGACGCTCGAGCAGATGGCGGAGCGGTGCGACCTGGACCTGAAGCACCTGCAGAAGATCGAGGGCGGCCAGCTCAACGTGACCTTGGTCACGCTGGTGCGCCTTGCGGTAGGGTTGAAGAAGCCGCTGGCCATCCTGTTCAACGATGGGGTCAAGGCGAACCGTGACGCGGAGTGAGTGCGGGTAGGGTCAGGTAGGAGTCCATCGCACCAGCGCGCCACGACGCTCCTCCAAGGCGCGCACCGCGACTGGATGGCGCACCCAGCACCGCGCGGCGCGACCCAACCCCCAAAACCCGCACGATTCTAGGCAGATGCCACTTCGTTAGATGAACTGTCTTTGAGCACAAGCACTCCTGCCGCAGCCTTCTACTTCGAGGCCTTAGGCAGGGATCCAAAGCGCGCATCAAGGCGTCGCTCAAGGTCATCGTCGCTGACGAGGCGCCCAGCATCGAGGTCGCTGAGCCCTTCTTGCACCGCCGCGATGAAGCGTGCCTGAGCCGTCAGGCGGTCAAGCTCCTCCGGTGTGAGCATCACGGCGGCCGCCTTCCCATTCTGCGTGATGACCATCAGACGACGCCTCACCCCGAAGACAGCGGGCGGCGCCCGCGGGCGCCCAAATTGTCGGGGCGTGGGACGTTGGGGTGCTCGTTGTAGTAGGCCTCCAGGCTCTCCTGGCTTATCCGTACGGAAATATCGCCCTCTCGCTCGATGCGCGCTTGGCAGCCGAGGCGCGAGGTGTGGCGCACGTCGAAGGCCTTATCGAGGATGTCCTCCTCGTCTTCCTCCGCCTCGCTCAGGAGCGCGCCGCCTTGCTCCACGTACACGTGGCAGGTGGAACAGGCGCACACACCACCGCAGGCGTCGCCCTCCGGCGCGCCCACCTGCTTGGACGCCTCCAAGATGCTGGTGCCCACCGGCACCTCCACCTCGATGCCTTGATCGATGAACGTCACTTTCGCCACTCGGTCAACTCTCCGTCTTGGCCTGACCGCCGGTGGTCAAGTCGAACTGGGTACCCGTAAGGCCTGCTGACTCCGCTGCCTGCTGGGCGGCCTTGGCGGCGCTCTCCTCGAGGTGCGCCTCGATGCCGCGGGCATGCTCCACTCGGCGCTCCACCTCCCCCACTTGGCGGCCCAGCGTGACTGCTCGAATCGCGCGATCCATCCGCCGCCCGGCCCAGGCGTGGGTCACGTCCTCCAAGGACTCGATGCGCGCTTGAATCACGCTCGCGCCCGACCCCTCGATCGCGGCCTTCAGCTCCCTTTGCGCCTGCTCCACCAGGGCGCGCTCCTCCGCGCTCAAGAGGTCAGCATCACTGGCCAATGCCTTCGAGGTGGCCTTCGAGATGCGCTCGCCCTCCACCCGCGCGTCCGCCAGGCGCCGCGCCTCCAAATCCGCCTCGCCGTGATCGAGCGCGTCGAGCAGCATCTGCTCGACCTGCTCGTCCGTCAGCCCATAGCTCGGCACCACCTCCACCTGCTGCTCGAGCCCAGTGGTCAGCTCCTTCGCCAGCACCGTGAGCAGCCCGTCCGCATCCACGTGGAAAGAGACATCGAGGCGCGCCATGCCCGCGGGCATCGGCGGGATCCCACGCAGGGTGAAGCGCGCGAGTGAGCGACAGTCCGCCGCCAGCTCACGCTCCCCCTGCACCACGTGCAGCTCGAAACCCGTCTGATCGTCAGCGAAGGTGGTGAAGCTGCTCCGCGCGCCCACGGGGATGGTGGTGTTGCGCGGGAGGATTTTATCCACGCCGCCGCCCATCGTCTCGATGCCGAGCGAGAGCGGCAGCACGTCGAGCAGCAGCACCTCATCCGAGCTCTCGGCGAGCAGCGCGGCCTGCTGGGCGGCGCCGAACGCGACCACGAGGTCAGGATCGATGTCCGAGAGCGGCTCCTGACCGAACAGCTCGGCGACGAACTGACGCACGCGCGGCACGCGGGTGGAGCCGCCCACCAAGATCACGCCGTCTACCTCCTCCGGGGTGAGCTCCGCGTCGCGCAGCGCGCGGCGACAGGCGCGCCCGGTGCGCCCTAGCAGCGGGGCGATCAGCGCGTCGAATTCGGCGCGGGTGACGCGATGCACCAAGCTGCCCCCGCCGCGCTTCGGCAGCTCGAGATCCAGCTCGGCCGCGTCCGTGAGCGCGTGCTTGGCTCGGCGGGCGGCCTCCAGCGCGAGACCGATCACCTCCGGCGGCGCCTCCGTGCGCTCCCCCTCCACCGCGAAGCCCATCACCGGCAACAGCTGGAGCGCCAACGCGCGATCCATGTCATCGCCCCCGAGCGCGCTGTCTCCCCCCGTGCTCAGCACCTGGAACACGCCCTCTTCCAGCCGCAGCAGCGTGACGTCGAAGGTGCCGCCGCCCAGGTCGAACACCGCGAACACGCCGTCCTTGCGCTTCTCCAGGCCATAAGCCAGCGCGGCGGCCGTGGGCTCGTTCAGGAGCCGCAGCACCTCGAGCCCCGCGAGGCGCCCGGCGTCCTTCGTCGCCTGGCGCTGCGCGTCGTCGAAGTAGGCAGGCACCGTGATCACCACGCCGCCCACCGCGTTCAGCTGCGAGACGGCGCTCTGCCGCAGGCTCTTCAAGATCTCCGCGCTGATCTCCACCGGCGTGCGGGCGCCCTCCTCCCCCAAGTCGAACCGCACCACCCGGCGCTCCGCCTCCGAGCCCGCCTCCTTGAAGCGGTGCGCGCTCAGCTGCGCCGTCTGTGGATCGTCAGCCGACCTACCCATGTAGCGCTTGGCGCTCTGGATCGTGCGCCCGGGCTCACGCGTCGCGTAGCTCTGCGCGGTCTTCCCCACCAGCACCTGACCCCGCGGCCCGTAGTACACCACCGAGGGCAGCAGCACGCCGCCATCGCAGTTGGTGATCGCCAGCGGGTGCCCGTCGCGCACGTAGGCCACCACCGAGTTCGTGGTACCCAGGTCGATACCGATGGGCTTGGGGGGCGCCTTGGGGTCGAAGATGTCGAGGAGCATGATGCTGTGAGTGAGACTTGGTCAGGGCTGCTGCCGCTGTTGCCGAGCTTGAGTGCCGCAGGGTTTCGGGTTTTGGGGGTTAGGCGAGGCGCTGCGAGCGCGCGGCGCTCCCCTCAGGCGAGCTCATCCAAGGTGGCGCCCGCCTCATCCATGAAGCGCCGATAGTACCTGAGCTTACCCAGCTCCCGCAGCAACGCCTCGTGCGACACCGCGCCGCGCAGAGCGCTTGCGCCGCCGTCTGCCGCGCTGTCTTCCTCCCCACGACCGCGCTCGACGGCGCCATCAGCCGCGCTGTCTTTAGCCGCGCTGTCTTCCGCCACATGGCCTCCTGACAGGGCCCGGAAGTGCGCCGTGAGCCGCTCCAAGGTGGCCTCACGCGCCGCCTTCACGTCACGCGTGAGCTGCTCCACCCGCGCGATGTCGCGCGCGCGGCGCGCCTCGGCGAGCGCCTCACGCAGCTCCATCACCTCCATCAGCCAATCGGGCGACGCCTTGGGCTCGGCGCGCTCTCCGTAGGGCACGCCGTAACGCTCACACAGCGCCTCCGCGCGGCTGACCGGCTCCTTCAAACGCCGCCACGCCTCGTTCACGCTGATGGCGCGCCCGAGCGCCTGACGGCGCTCCGCGGACGGCGCCCCCACGTAGCGATCCGGGTGCAGCGCGCGGCTCAGCTCCCGATGCCTGGCGCTGAGCGCGTTGAGATCCAGATCGAAGCTCGGGGGGATCTGGAGTAGCTCGAAGGGGTCCATGAGTCGACGTGCAGAGCGGACAACTGCAGCGGGAGGTAGGAGAGGCGCCCACGGCGGCAGACGACAGGGCAGCAGACGAGTCTGCTCGGCTGAGGCTCAGCGCACCGTGAAGGAGTGCCCGCAGCCGCAGCGGGTCGCCTCCTGGGGGTTCCTGAATTTGAAGCCTTGGAACATCAGCGTGCGCTCGTAGTCCAGCGCCGAGCCGGCGAGGTACAGCATGCTCTTCTTATCCACATAGAAACGCACACCACCCACCTCGAGCACCTGGTCGCGCGCCCGCGGAGGATCGTCCGAGAACTCGATCACGTAGCTGAACCCGGAGCAGCCGCCGCCCTTGATGCCGAGCCGCACCGCCGCCTCCGGCGTGCCGCGCTTCGCCAGCTTCTCGCGCGCGTAGGCCACCGCGCCATCCGTGATGGTGAGGGAGCGGGCACGCGCGGCCTCGCCGGGCTCGGTGACCGTGCCCTGCGCGCTGGGAGCAGCGGGAGCCGCGCCAGCCTGAGGATCCGCGAGGCCCGTCATGCTCAGCTCTCCAGCGCGGCCTTCTCGGCGCGCTTCCGCTTGAAGTCTTCGATCGCGCTCTTGATGGCGTCCTCCGCCAACACCGAGCAGTGGATCTTCACCGGCGGCAGGCTCAGCTCCTCGGCGATCTGGCTGTTCTTCAGCTCGTACGCCTCGTCGATGGTCTTGCCCTTGATCCACTCCGTGGCGAGCGACGACGACGCGATGGCCGAGCCACAGCCGAACGTCTTGAACTTGGCGTCCTGGATCACCCCGTCGTCGCCGACGCGGATTTGCAGGCGCATCACGTCGCCGCAGGCGGGCGCGCCGACGAGGCCGGTGCCCACGTCGTCAGCGTCCTTGTCTAGGCTCCCGACGTTGCGGGGGTTCTCGTAGTGCTCAATCAGCTTCTCACTGTAGGCCATTTTTGCTCATCCTCTCGTGATCGACAGCTTGGGTGCGGCGTGCTCGCTTCGAGCCTTCGCGCCGCGGCGACGAAGGCACCGGCCAAGACCGGCTAGTGCGCCGCCCATTCGATGCTCTTCAAATCCACGCCCTCTTTGTGCATCTCGTAGAGCGGAGACATATCGCGCAGCTTCTTCACCTTCTCGGCGACCAGCGCCGCGACGTAATCCACCTCTTCCTCGGTGTTGAAGCGCCCGAGCCCGAAGCGAATGGAAGAGTGCGCGAGCTCTTCATCGAGCCCCATGGAGCGCAGCACGTAGCTCGGCTCCAGGCTGGCGCTGGTGCACGCCGAGCCGCTCGACACCGCGACGTCCTTGATCGCCATCATCAGGCCCTCGCCCTCCACGAAGGAGAACGAGAGGTTCAGGTTCCCTGGCAGGCGCAGCGTGGGGTGCCCATTGAGCACCACCTCATCGAGCTCGGCGGTGAGCCGCTGGTGCAACCGATCGCGCAGCCCGCGGATCCGCTCGGCCTCGGCGGCGCCCTCCTCCATCAGGATGGAGCAAGCCTTGGCGAAGCCGACGATGCCCGGAACGTTCAGGGTGCCTGACCGCATCCCGCGCTCATGGCCGCCACCGTCCAGCTCCGCCACCAGGCGCACCCGCGGCTTGCTCCGGCGCACGTAGAGCGCGCCGCACCCCTTGGGGCCGTACAGCTTGTGCGCGGTGATCGACGCGAGGTCCACGTTCATGGCCTGCACGTCGAACGGCGTCTTACCCAGGCCTTGAACGGCGTCGCAGTGGAGCAGCACCCCGCGCTCCCGCGTGATCTTGCCGATCTCCTGGATGGGCTGGATGGTGCCCACCTCGTTGTTGGCGAGCATCACGCTCACCAGGATGGTCTTGTCGGTCAGCGCCGCGCGGATGTCGTCTGGATTGACCAGGCCGTCAGGCCCTGCCGAAACATACGTCACCTCGAAGCCCTGCTTCTGAAGGCGCTTGCACGAGTCGAGCACTGCCTTGTGCTCGATGGTGGTGGTGACGATGTGATTGCCCTTGCTGGCGTAGTATTCGGCCACGCCCTTGATCGCGAGGTTGTCGCTCTCGGTGGCGCCGGAGGTGAACACGATCTCCTTGCCGGAGGAGGCGCCGATGAAGCGCGCGATCGTCTCGCGCGCGTCCTCCACCGCGGCCTCCGCCGTCCACCCGAACTGGTGCGTGCGGCTCGCGGCGTTGCCGAACGTCTCGAGGAAGTAAGGCTTCATCGCCTCGAACACGCGCACGTCCAGCGGGGTGGTCGCGTGGTAGTCCATGTAGATGGGGAACTTGAGAGCCATGAGTCGTACCTGGGTGCCCCAGTGGGGCGAGGCGGGCTGAAGCGCGAAGGGGGAGCTGAAGAGTGAAGAGGTGGGGAGGGTAACGAACGAAGGGGCGCCGAGGGAGGTCGTCAGCTCGGCTTCACGTGATGTGGAGCCCCGCCACGAGCTCTGGCGCCGCGTGACCGAGGTGCCGCTCGCACTCGGTGCAAGAACGGATGCTGAGGTTGGGCTCACAGGCGGAGTCGCAAGTGCTCAGGTAGGCGAGGCTCGCGCGCAGCTCGACCTCCAAGGAGCGCAGCGCCGCGATGCGCTCCTGCGTCTCCGCGAGCTTGTCGAGGTACAGCTGACGCAGCTTGCTCGCGCCGAGCCGCGCGGAGTCCGCGTCTTCATGCTCGCGCACGAGCTCCTGGATCTGCGAGAGGCTGAGGCCCAGGTGCTGGAGCTTCGAGATCCAGCGCACGCGCTGGAGCGAATCCGGAGCGAACAGCCGGTAACGCCCCTTCTCACTTCGCTCATGCGCGTGGATGAGCCCCAAGTCCTCATACAGGTGGATGGCGCGCACCGTCTTCCCCGCGGCCTTGGCGAGCTCACCCACCTGCAGGAGCTCTTCAGGGTCAGGCGCTGCGACGACAGAGCTTGGGGTCTCCGGCTCTACGGGAGTTGCCTCGCCCAACCCCGAACCCTCGACCGAGCTAGCCTGCGCGCGCGCCGCTGGGTGCGCCCCAAGCAGGGCCACGCCCTGGCCGCCCACCACCGCCGATCGCGGAGCGAAAACGCCATGGGGCTGGCTGACTTGGAGGCGGCGGCGGTTCGACATGCTCAGGCTTAACCCTTACGTATGGGTGAGGGTTACGCAACGGAAGGTTTCATAGATGCCAGCGGGCAACCTGTCAACCCGGTCGGACGGCCCAGCCATCGGGAAGCGCCGTTTCCCACGAGCGCCGGCCACCTCCGAGGCCTCACGGCCAGGCACAGGCCGATCGACCGTACGGCTCCTCAACACCGACCAGTCGACCGAAACTGTCCGCTGACTTCAGGAGGTTCCCAGGCCCCTCACGCGCGCGCTGGCTGGGAGTCCCTGCCTGCCTCCTCACGGCTGGCTACGGACACCCGGTTGCGGCCCTGATTTTTCGCGCGGTAAAGGTGCTCGTCGGCGCGGCGCAGCATGTCGCTGAGCGACTCACCGCGCTCGTGCTCCACCAAACCGATGCTGACCGTGACGCGAGCGCCCTCGGGCACCCCCTTGAACGCGCGCTCCTCGACGACGCGGCGGATGCGCTCGACCGTCACCGCGGCGCCCGTGAGCGGTGTCTCCGGGAAGAGCAACACGAACTCCTCTCCCCCGAGCCTCGCCACGATGTCCACGTTCCTGACTTGTTCGCGTAAAATAGCCGCCAGCTCGCGCAGCACCTCATCCCCCGCGGCGTGACCGTACAGGTCATTGACGCGCTTGAAGTGATCGATGTCGAGCATCGCCAGGCTCGTCTTGATCGCGTAGCGCTCCGTACGAGTCAGCTCGCGCGCGCCCAGGTCGAAGAAGTAACGCCTGTTGTGCGCGCCAGTGAGGTCATCGGTGGTGGCGAGCTCGCGCAGGCGTTGCTCGAGCTCCTTCTGGGCCGTCAGCTCGGCGATACCCGCGATGTGGACCTCTTGACCATCGAGCACCGCCGTTCGCGCGTTCATCAGCCCCCAGAACCAGCGCCCGCGCGCCGTCTGGAGCCGGATCGTCATGCCCTCGACGTTGCCCTCCCCGCGCAGCTTCTGCATGACGACGCGGCGGTCCTCCAGGTCGCAGAACGACTCCGGCACGCGCTTGCCGATCAAGGCCTCCAGCGAGACCTCGAACAGCGCGCAGGCCGGCGCGTTCGCGTACTTGACGAGCTCATCGTCAGCTCCAGTGACTAAGAGCGGGCTGGGCGCGGCGTCGAGCAGGGTACGCAGCACGTTCTCGCTCCGCTGCAGCGCCTCGGCGGCGCGCCGCCGCTCGGTGATGTCGAGCAGCCCCGCCACGAAGGTGAGCTCACCGCGAAAGCGCATCGTCTTCGCGCTCATGCGCGCCCAGAAGGGCCTACCCTTGAAGGTGCGCAGCTCGACCTCCATCTGCTCGATGTACCCGGCGGAGAGTAGATCTTTCGCGAAGCGCTCGCGGTCTTCAGGGTGCACCCAGAGGTGCGCGGTCTCGCTGCGCGAAAGGGTGGCGTCACCCTCCAGCGGGTCTTGCTCGGCCTCGAAGAGCAGATTCGCGCGTTGGTTCGCGTAGACGAGGTGCCGATCGCCCGCGCGGATCAGCGCGAGCGCGATCGGCGCGGAGTCGAGCAGCGCTTGCAGATCTTTCTCGCTCTGGGCGAGCGCCGCCGTGCGCTCGTCGACCAGCCGATGCAGCTCCGCGGCGCGAGCGCGGCTCTCGGCGAGCGCGCGTTGCTGCGACTCGGCGTCGAACACCAGCGCGACGAAGTCGGCAAAGGTGCTGGCGACCAGCTCCTCCCAGTAGTGCCAGTGGCGCGAGGGTCCCATGTGCTCGTAGCACACGACCGCCACCGCCTTACCGCGCACGAACACCGGCGCGTCGAGCATCGAGGTGATGCCGAGCGGCTCGAGGTAACCCTCACGGAACTCGCGAGTGCGTGGATCCGTGCAGGCCTCGTGAGCGGCGATCAGGTGGTCGTTCTCGATCGCCTCGAAGTAAGCCGGAGCGCTCTCGCGCGGGAGCACCATGCCCGAGGTGTGGCTGTGCTCGCCGCGCACGTACATCAGCAAGCACTCGATGGCAGAGCCATCGGGGCGCAAGAGCCACACGCTGGCGCGCTCGGTGTCGAGGGTCTTGACCGCCGCTTCCATGAGGTCGCGGAGCATCGCCTCCTTGGCCTCGGCGGTGAACGTGCCGGCTTCTACCAACGCGGTCAGGAGCCGCCGCTGCGGGTACACCCAGGTGACGAGGGCCTGCTCGACGCGGTCCGCGCCTTCGGGGGGGATGCTGGTCATGGAGATTTTCCAGCCGATGATAGCGGAGCCTCGAGCTCCCTCACGCGCCATACGACCGCCCAGGGCGCTTTTTCCCCGTCATCTTGCCCCGAAACCCGTGGCGCTCCTCCGTCCGCTCGGGGGCCCAAGAAGGCACGCCGCGAGGCCCGTCCAAAACGCATCCGCCCCCAAACGCGACTACCTCGCCAGTGTCAGCCAACGCCAGGTTGTGCGTTGATGCGCGCCATGCGGATCCCCTCCAGCCTGCTCTCGCCCCTGTTCATCATCCCCACCCTGCTCGGCTGCAGCTCAGCCCCCACCATGCAAGCTGCAGAGCAGCCCCACGACGGCAGCCTCGCTGTCTGCACCGAGATCGGGTGCGTCGACGGCCTGACCATCGACCTCTCTCAGCTCAGCTGGGAGCCCGGGAGCTACCAGATCGACGTCGCCGCGGACGGCGACATCACCCGCTGCCAAGTCACCCTCCCCTTGCCACCCTGCAGCAACCCCGGCACCAGCTGCGACGGCACCGGCGTCCAAGTCGGTGAGAGCGGCTGCGCGCTCGCGCCCAGCGCCCACAGCCTGACCGAGCTGCGCCTCGTCAGCTTACCTGATAACGTCGAGGTCACGGTGACCCGCGATGGCGCCCCCTTCGCCTCCCGTCGCTTCACCCCCAACTACCAAGTGTCACGCCCCAACGGCCCCCGCTGCGAGCCCGAGTGCAAGAGCGCCAACGAGCTACTGGCGCCGTGAAAGGCGTAGCCTCGCTCCCGCCAACAGAACGCGCTGCGCTGCTCGGATGGCCGCGCTGCGCTGCTCGGGATGGCAGAGCGCAGCCCGACTCGTGTGAGCGCGCCTTCGCGGCGCTCCCACTAGCTAAGCCGAACCCAGGTCGCCCATCCGGCCCGTGCTCCTGGGCCCGCGCACTCGGTGTCACTTGTGCTTGACAGGGGCACCGCCGCGAGTAGAGTGCCGCCCTCTGACGCGCGGTGGAGCAGCCTGGTAGCTCGTCGGGCTCATAACCCGAAGGTCGTAGGTTCAAATCCTACCCGCGCAACCAAGACCCCGGAGGCAACCCCTCCGGGGTTTCGTCGTTCATGGGCGCGCTGTGCAAGCGCTGTCGTGTACGAACTCCCTGCTGTGGGGCGAGCGCTGAGCGCGGGCGGTGTTCACGGACGCAGCACGTGTCATCACGAACCCCGACGGCGGCCCGCGATGACGCGCGGCGCCGTGAGCCGGGGGCGAACCCCCAACCCGATCCACGAGCACCGTCGCAACGAGGACTGGCCAACGCATCGCAGTCGCTCGCCTCGGGACCTCGACTCATGAGCTAGGCAAGGAGACTGCCCTTTTTTTTTGGGGGGGGGTTGGTACCACCGTGGCGCCCTGCGCGGCGCTGCAGTCACCGTCGGGCCCTGGGTGATTGACCTGGGCGTCGCTCACGCTGCACCCTTCTCCGGTGAAGCCCGACCCCCTCGCTGGGACCAACTACAAGATGCTGAGCCCCATCGACCAGGGGGGCATGGGCGAGGTGGTGCTCGCGGAGCGGCTCGAAGACGGCGCCGAGGTGGTGGTCAAGCTGCTCCTGCTGAAGTACGCGAACGACCCGCGGCTGGTGGATCGGATGGAGGTGGAGGCGCAGATCCTCGAAGCGCTGAAGCACCCGAACATCGTGGAGGTGCTCGACCACGGCGTCACCCCCGAGGGGCGCCCCTTCTTCGTGATGGAGCGCTTGCACGGTCGCGACCTCGCGGACCACGTGGACGCGCACGGTAACCTCGGGGTGTACGAGGTGGTCAGGCTGCTGAGCCAGCTGCTCGCTGGGCTCGAGGCGGCGCACGAGCGCGGCGTCATCCATCGCGATCTGAAGCCGAGCAATGTTTTCCTTGCGGAATCATTTGGGAGCATCAAGGTCAAGTTGATTGACTTTGGCATCGGCAAGGTGCTGGGGAACACAGACATCCCCGCCCCGGCTTACCCCACTGAAGCGGGCACCCTGGTCGGCACCCCTCAGTACGCCGCCCCCGAGCAAGTCAAGGGGCGCACCGTCGACGCCCGCACTGACCTCTACGCCGCGGGGCTCCTCGTCTACCACCTGATCGCTGGGCGCGGCCCCTTCGACCACTCTGCCAACATGGGCGCCTTCATGCGCGCCCAGCTCACCGAGGAGCCGAAACCGCCGTCCTTCTATTGCCCCGATCCGGTGCCCCTGGAGCTGGACGAGCTCCTGATGCGCGCGTTGGCGAAGGACCCCGCCGACCGCTTCCAAAGCGCCTCGGAGATGCGGCACGATCTCCAGCAGGTCGAGGCGCTGCTGCGCGCTCCCGTCGGCTACGCAGCGACCACCACCTGGGACGCACAGGAGCTTCGCACCTTGGCGCTCGACCCACCGAGCGATTCCCTCGCCCCTCCACGCGTGCCCACGCTGATCGTCGATCCCAAGAAGGCCGCGCTACCCGAGGAGCTGGGAGAGACGCGCACCTTGATCCCACGCGCGCCGAAGACGCTGATCATCGAGCTCCCCAAGCGTCGCACCTACACGAGCTTCGCCATCGCCCTGTTGGCGAGCGTCGTCACCATGCTGATGGTCGGGTGGCTCATCGTCAGCTACTCGTGAGGCGCTGGCCTGCGGGTGCAGCCTTGGGCGTGGTTCGATCGGCGCTCAGGCGGGGCCTCAGACGCGAGCTGCGGACAGCGCACAGGAGGGCTGACAGGATGTGAAAATGAGGGCAAGCTCTGGCCCGGGGAGCGCGGAGGTGACGCTCGATACGGCGTGAGGTGATCCGTAGCGCCCCCACAACCCCTGAACCAGTCCAGTCTACGATGATGCAGCACCGCTCCCACTCGCCGTCGCTCCGGTCACTTGGGTGCTCACAGCGAGAGGGAGCGGTGGGCTGTGGGGACCCCCTAACCAGCCCGCGCGGCTTGCTCTAGCTGCACCGGACACGCGGCGCTCGGCGCACCAAGCACTCGCACCAATAAAATACCAATCATTACAGTGACTTAGGACACATCGAGGAGCCTCCCCGCCTCGCCGGCGTCACTCCAATTTTTTCTTGGCAACTCAGCCGTGGCAGCGCCGAACCTGCCGCGTCCCTTTTCATGGAGGCTCCTCATGTCGATCGTCGATTCAGCTCGTCACCTCACCCGATCCACCCTCACTGGAGCGCGCCGAAACCGGCGCCTCGCACCGAGCGGGCTCGGTTTTCTAGGCGGGCTTGGGGCGGTGGCGCTCGCGACGGCTTGTTCGAGCCCCTATGTGTCGGAGGACGGCACGGGCGGTGTCGCGGGCAGCGGGGCGACGGGGGGTGACGGTGGGGCTAGCGGTTCGGGCGCCACGGGGGGCGTCGGTGGGGTTGGCGGTGATGGTGGCGCAGGCGGTGTGGGAGCCAGTGGCGGCATCGGGGGAGATGGTGGGGCAGCGGGTGTTGGAGGTGTTGGAGGTTCCGGCGGCGCCGCGGGTGTTGGTGGCACCGGGGGTATCGCAGGCACTGGAGGCACCGGGGGTATCGCAGGCACTGGAGGCACCGGCGGTACTTCCGAGCCTCCCTGTGATCCGACGGCAGGTCCGCTGGACAATGCCTGCGTCATCACGGAGGAGTACGCGCTCTTCGTGTCGCCTTCGGGGTTGGACACGGCGGAGGGGACGCGGGCAGCGCCGCTCCGGACGATCCATGAGGGGCTCAAGCGGGCGCGTGTCGCTGGCAAGCGGCTCTATGTGTGTGCCGATGGTGGCACTCATACCACGCCGGTGCTCGTCACTGGAACCGAAGCTGGCGTCAAAGTCTGGGGCAGCTTCCGTTGTTCGGACTGGAGCTACAACCCCTCGCTGCGAGCAAGGGTGCAGCCTGCGGAGGGGCCAGCGTTCTCTGCTTACATGGTGTACGCCGAAACGCGCTTCGATGGCTTCGAGTTCGTTGGCTCCGCAGAGTCCATGCCCGGTTCGAATTCAATCGCGGTGTTCGCATCACGGTCTGACTTGCTGACGATCGCGAACTCGGAGATCCGCGCTGGTGACGCCCAGGCGGGTGCGGCGGGGACGATGACGCCAGTAACGCAGGGCACGAACATTGATGGGAAATCGTATTCTGGCAACACTGGGGGTGCGGGTGGTACCAACACCTGTCCAGGAGGTAGTACGGGGGGTAAGGGTGGCAATGGACCCAGCGCGAACGCGGGTGCGCCGGGGACTCCCAGTGGCGCAGCTGGGGGCGGCGCGGGCCTGAAGTGCTTCGTCACCACCCCCATCGGAGCCCCCAATGGTTCAGGCAAGCCGGGTACGGCTGGCACCAACGGAAACAAGGGGTCCGGCGCAACTACCTGGGGCACCCTAGGCGAGTTCTCGTGGATCCCTGCCGACGGCACCAACGGAACCGCCGGCGGCAAGGGGCAGAGCGCCGGGGGTGGCGCGGGCAGTAGCCAGGGCGGGGGCGGGGGTGGCGGCGCTGGCGGCTGTGGCGGTGCGTTGGGGGGTGGCGGTAAAGGGGGCGGATCGAGTTTCGCCGTCTTGCTCTACGAAGCGCCGATCCGATTCGAGAACGTGGTGATCGTGGCGGGAAGGGGCGGCAATGGCGGCGCTGGCCACCCTGGGCAAGCCGGCTTGCCTGGCGGCGACGGGGGGCGCGGTGCGGGCCACGCCGACTTTCTTACCGCCACAGCATGTGGCGGCGGCCAAGGCGGCGCGGGAGGCAAGGGCGGTGGCGGCGGCGGAGGCGCTGGCGGCCTCTCGGTGGCGATCCTCCACCACGGTTCAGCGCCCACCGTGGTGGGCGGGAGCTTGAACCACGGCACCGCAGGCACCGCGGGGCCAGGCGGGGACGGCAACCCCGGCGTCGCGGGGCAGGCTGCGAACATCCTCGAGCTGTAGCCGCAATGGGCTCTGCGCAACGCGCGGGGCCCTTCGACCCTCATCGCCAATCGACCACGCGCGCACGCTCAGCGACACGGTCCTCACTCTACGACGCCTCCGGGCGCTCGCGCCGGAACAATTCTGCGCGGAAATATTCTAGCTGAACCAATCAGTCTAAGAAAGAACACCTCATGACTCCTCTGATGCTCACTCAACCCCTCACGACGTCATTGGCTAGCGCCGTTTCAATGAAGCGCCATCGAACACCGAGGTGCCATGCGCTCAGCGTGAGCGTGCTCACCTCCCTCATCACCTTGAGCGCAGCCGTTGGCTGCTCGGATCCCCCGGAGCCTGCCCCGGGCGCGGGCGGTACCGCGGGTGATGGTGGCACCGCGGGTGACGGTGGCACCGCGGGCGACGGCGGCACCGCGGGCGACGGCGGCACCGCGGGGATGGCTGGCGGCGGCGCGGGGGGCACAGGGGCTACCGGCGGCATCGGTGGGGTTGGCGGTATCGGCGGCGCGGGCGGAGTCGCTGGCAGCGCCGGAGCAGCGGGCACCGGCGGGGTCGGGGGTACCGGCGGCACGGGTGGCACCGGCGGAAGTGGTCCGGTGTGCGATCCATTGGGTCCACCGGAGGAGAACCCCTGCGCGGCCGACGAAGCCCATGCGGTCTTCGTCTCACCGAATGGCGCGCCAGGCGCGGCGGGCACCCGCGCGTCGCCGCTCGACTCCGTGAGCCTCGGCGTGCTCCGCGCCAAGCAGCAGGGCAAGCGCCTGTTCGTGTGCGGCAGCGCGGGCGCATTCGATGAGCAGCTCGCGCTCACCGAGGCGCACCATGGAGTGGAGGCGTGGGGCTCCTTCGACTGCACGGATTGGTCGTACGACAGCGGCATTCGAGCGCGCCTGGCTCCGGGCGACGATCGCCCCGCGCTGCGCGCGGACAACGTCACCGAGCCGATCGTCCTCAAAGGCTTCGAGTTCGTGGCGCGCGACGCCACTCAACCTGGTGGCAGCAGCGTCGCGGCCTTCGTCCGCAGCTCCACGGCGCTCGTGCTCGAGCAAGTCACCCTCCAGGCTGGTGCCGGGCGAGCGGGGACGGATGGGGTGACGACGCCCTACACCTACCCCACCGCGATTGACGGCAAGGCTGGGTCTGCTTCCGGTCCAGGCGGGGCGGAGACGCGAAACACCTGCCCAGGTGGAGCGGTCAGCGTCGGTGGGAAGGGCGGCAATGGGGGTAGCCCGCTTGGGATGCCAGCAAACGGCACTCCCGCCCTCACCAGCCCCGATCCGGACGGGGGCAAAGGAGGGGTTCTCCCCTCCCCCATCCCTTCCTCCTGCCACATTGGCACCGGGTACGTAGGCCATGGGCGCGCCGGCAACCCTGGGGCACCCGGGGCGCATGGTGCAGGCGCTCCCCGGGGCGCGCTCAGCGCTGCAGGTTGGACCCATGGCACCCCAACGGATGGTAGCCCTGGAGCCGTCGCGCAAGGCGGAGGTGGCGGCCATGGTAGAGGTGCCGTGGGCGGCGGCGGCGGCGGCGCCGGTGGCTGTGGTGGAGCGCTTGGCAAGGCGGGCAACAGCGGCGGCAACAGCGTCGCGCTGATGCTGTTCCAGGCTCCCATCCAGCTGGTGGATGTCACCCTCATCACCGCGGCGGCGGGCGCCGGGGGGCGCGGCAGCGCTGGCCAAGTGGGCCAGACAGGTGGCGCTAGGGGTATGCCTGGCACGACTGCCCCTGGCTGTAATCCAGGCCCTGGCGGCGAGGGTGGCAAGGGTGGCAACGGCGGCGGTGGTGGCGGCGGCGCGGGCGGCCTCTCGGTGGGCGTGATGCACTACGGCTCGGCGCCAACCCAGGTTGGCGGCAGCACCCAGACGGGCGCTGCGGGCGCCGCGGGTCCAGGCGGTCACTCGAGCAACGCAGGCGCCGCCGGTGTGTCGCAGGCCATCTTGGCCGTCGGACCCTGAGACACCACGCAAAGTTTCCTTAAGGAAACTAACCGAGGGCACTTCGGCTCCACGGAGTGCCCTGCCAAACCCCCAAAACAAGCCGATGAACGCGCCCAGGAGCCCACTGGGCGCGCTCCGTTTTTGTCCTCACGCGCGTCGCGTGATGGCGCCCGCGAGCATTGCTCAGGCAGCCTTACTTCTTACCCGACAGCTTCACCACGAGCACTAATCAGGCACCCTCACTTCTTAACCAATAGCTGAAGCGCCATTGCTCAGGTAGCCTTACTTCTTACCCGACAGCTTCACCACGCGCTCGACTAGCGGCTTGGGGAAGGTGCCTTCCGAGAGGCGCTTCACGGCCTCGCGGAGCACCGCCTCCCACTCGGCGCGCTCCGCTTCGGTCAGGCTCACGACCGTCATCTTGCGCTTCATGCGAGCGAAGGCCGCGTCATCCAGCTTGCGGATCTGCTTGGCGCTCTGCTTCCCGTAGCGCGCCTGCAGCTTCATGAAGGTCTTGCGGGTGTCCTCCCCCACTCCATCCAGCGCCGACTTACGCATCACGGAGGCGCCGATGGCGCACACCGTGGAGTCCGCGCCGATGTGGTCGAGCTGCGGCGCCCACTGCAGCTGCTCCGCGGCCAGCGGCGGCGCGCTCAGCACGTTGATGTTCCCGGCGCGCAGCGCTGGCAGCACCTCCATGGGGGCCACGGGCGTCGGCGTCACACCGCTGATCAGGCCGTACACCACCGGGGCCATCGGCTCATTGCGCCACACCGCAGGGCGCTTGCCCTTCAGATCCGTCGGTTTCCGCACGGCAAATCCCTTCGACATCTGCCTCACGCGCCCCAGATCACCCCAGCCGAGCACCTGAAAGCCCGCGTCGGCGAACCCCGCCTCGAGATCGGAGGCCAGCGCTCGCCGCGCTTTGTCGAGCAGCGGCCACGAGTCGAGCACCCCTGGGAGCTGCAGCACCATCACGTCGCGATGGATGCGCGAGAGCCCCACCGAAGTGAGCGCCGCGATGTCGAGCTGCCCCGAGCGCAGCTTGGAGACCATGCCCGCCTCGTCCCCCTGCACCCCGTTGTAATAAATCTTCAGCTCGAGCTCGCCCTCCGTGCGGCGCGCGACCTGCCGCTCGAGCTTGCTCAGGTACTTCCCCCACGCGGAGCCCTTCGGCGCGAGCGTGGCGACGCGCAGCGTGGTGGCGGCCTCCGCGGGGCTCACCACGAGGAGCAGCCAAAGCCCAAAGCAAGCAGCGAGGAGACGCGAGGCGAACATCACCCCACGGTGCGAGATCTCGACGGCCTGATCAAGCAAAAGTCGGCCCGCCGGCCTACGCGCTCGGCCATGGGAGCGGCGGCTCGATCTCCCACGCGGGTTTGCCCGCTAGGTACCGCACCACTGGGCTCTCCGGAGCAGCCTCTCAGGGCACCACGTGATCAGGGTTTTGGGGTTTGGCGTGTCACTTGCCAAACTGCCTCCGATCGGGCGCCCCGGAGCTCTGACGTCAGGCGCCGTGAATGACCTCCGCACGGCGCACTCCACAAAATGGGCCGCCGCGCAGCGCGCCACTACCATGGCGACGATGACTGGCGAGCGGGATCGGTAGCATGGTGGGTCGCTTGGGCCGCCGCGCGGTGGAGGCGCTGGTGCTGTTGTTCGCCCTGCTCGGCTTCAGCTACGTGCCGCTGGGCGAGCACACCGGGCTCGAGCACACCCGCGCCATCATGAGCACGGACGCCGCTCGACGTGCGGCGCGCGAGCTGGCCCACAGCTGGCTCGACCTGCGGCAGCGCTGGCTCGGTGATCCGCGCGGCAACCTGCCAGCGCCGGCGCCCTCGGGCGGCGCCGACCAGCCGAGCTCCGAGCCGCTACGGGAGCTGCTCAGCAAGAGCGCGCCCGCAGAGCCCGCGTCGGCCGAGGCACCCGCCAGTCAGTAGCTCAGACCCGGCAGCTCCACTGACGAAGCTGCCTGGCGCGGCTCGTCTTGCGGTTCAACGGTAGAGCGGATGAGCTAGCGCTGCACCTGACCCGGCGCAGCGCCCGCAGCTCGTCAGTTGATCTGCACCTGCGCGCCGCCGGTGCCGTTCTGGCCGTCGCCGCCGACACCACCCGCGGGGTTCGTGCCCCCGAGCCCGCGGAAACCAGGCGTGCCGCTGCTGCAGGAGTTCGCGGTGAAGGTGACGCCCGAGATCCGACCCGCGACGCAGGCCGTGGGTCCCCCACCACCGCCGCCGCCCGGACCACCGGGGCCGCCGTTGCCACCCTTACCACCGGGGCCGCCGTTGCCGCCGTTGCTGTTGAGGCCACCGCCGAGGGTGCCCGCGCCGATGGCCCCGCCGCCACCGCCCGCCTGACCCAGCGACCCGTTGCCTCCACGCCCACCATCACCCCCATTGCCGGTCTGGATGGTGTTGTTGCGCACCACCACGCGACCGCCCGCTACGAAGACGCCAAAGCTGCCGCCACCACCGCCGCCACCGCGACCCGCGTTGCCGCCCAGGCCGCCGCAGCCCCCCGCGCCGCCGCCGCCACCGCCCTTGGAGCTGCAAGAGATGATGCCTCTGAGCGCGCCGCCGCCACCGCCACCGCCGCCGCCCTTGCCGTTCCCACCGAGACTGCCATCACCACCATCCGCGGGTTGATAAGCACCGCTGACGATCTGCCCCACGGACCCGCCGCCCGAGGCGCCCGCGCCGCCAGAACCCGCCGCACCCTCCGTGCCAGGACTCCCGTCGTTGCCCGGATCACCAACACAGAGAATAGGAGTCTTCGCCGCCCCGCCAGCCCCCCCGGCGGTCACCCCGCTCCCGTTGCCCCCCGCCTGACCACTACCGCTGTTCGTACCCCCATCCCCACCCTTGCCCCCCGGCTCATCACACGCGAGCGCCGGGCCGCCAGCCCCGCCATTGCTGCCGTTCCCATCATCTCCCTTGTTGGCGGTCGCCTGACTAGGCGGCGAAATCGTCGCGCCGTGCGCGCCCGGGTCACCCGAGGTGCCGGCGCCGATGGTCAGGATGTTGTGCTGAACCGTGAGGACGCCGCTGCCGCCGCCGAGCAGCACACCGTAAGCGCTCGAGCTCGGCCCGGCGGGCGCCGTCGCCTCGATGGTGAAGCCCATGATGGTGGTGTCGTGGTTGATCTCGGGTGCCACGAACGCCGCGCCCACGCCGCGCACCGTGGTGACCGCCCCGGGGCCGCGCCGGAACGCGAACTCCGGATCCAAGTGGTTGAAGCCGCCGTACAGGTTCACTCCACTGACCACATTCACCGTCTCGTTGTAGATCTCGCCGGAGACGCACACCGCCGGTGCGCCGCGCGACACCGCGAACTGGATCGCCGCGTTGATGGTGCGGAACGGCGCGCTGCGCGTCCCGTTCGCGGTGCCGTCTCCGCCCATGCTGGCCGAGACGAAGACACAGGTCTCGACGACGCCATCGCTGCCGTCGCAGTTCTCGTCCTCATAGTTCGGGTCGATGACGTCCACCGCGCTGGTCGGCGTGCACTGGTACTCGCAGCCACAGCCACCACCGGTGAGGGGGTTACCATCCAAGTTGCAGAAGCCGCTGGGACAGCAGCTGTCGCAGCCCACGCCGAGGCCACCACCCGTGCCGCCCGTCGCGCCAGTGCCCGAGCTGCCCGACGTCCCGCCGGTGCCGCCACCGCCCACGCCCGCGCTGCCACCGATCCCCCCAACACCACCCACGCCGCCCGCACCTGCGACACCACCCACTCCCCCAGTGGACCCACCGCTGCCCGCGATGCCGCCCGTACCACCGAAGGCCCCTGAAGCGCCCGAGCCACCATCACCGCCGAAGGCGCCCGTGCCGCCATCACCGCTCACACCACCGGAGCCACCCTGACCCGCAGCGCCCGCGGTGCCGGCGTTACCTGCGTTGCTACTGCCCCCATTCGAATCCCCGCTGTCCGCCGTGCCACCTGCGGCACAGCCGAGCGCGACGAGACCCGAAATCAACCCCAGTGAACTACCCAGAACGACGCGGCGCATCCGCTGATTCTCTCACGAGTCCTGGCCGGAACCAAGCGCCGCCTGCGCCTCGCCTCCCGGACGCAGCACTTCGCCTCCCGGGCCCAACCACTTTGCCTCCGGCCAATCACGGCTGCTCGCTTTCGCCGAGTGCTCGCTTTCGCCAAGTGCTCACGTTCGCTGCCTTGCCTGGAGCCGCGCGTTCGCTGAGTGCTCGCTTTCGCTCCTGCCGCAGCGCGGCATGATGGCTAGTAACTGGCGCTCGCCTTGCCGCTCGCTCACGGTTCACCTTACGCTCGCGCCCGACGCCAGCCGACACCCGAGGAGCGCCCGATGTCACGCAAGCTCACCCAAGCACGACCCATCGCAGGCCTCACGGGGGCGCGCTCGCTGCCAACGCGCAGCTCACTTCTAACGCCTGGCTCACTCCTGGCGCTCGGCTCGCTGCTGGCGCTCAGCGGCGCGTGCAGCGAAGCCGACGGTCGCCCTGACAGCTCGGTCAACGGTGGTCAGGGTGGCTCATCGGCCGCGGGTGGCTCTGGAGGGAGCTCAGGGGGCGGCGCCGGCGGCGCGGCAGGGTTCGACGGCAGCGCGGCCGCGGGCGGCAGCTTGATCGTCGACTCGGGGCCGAGCGATGCGCTCGATCCTGACGCGGCCTGTGGGCTCGTCACGGAGCGCGCCCAGGCGCTGCCGCTCACGCTGTACCTGATGGTCGACAAATCCAACTCGATGGCGGGCTACAAGTGGAGCGCGGTGGAGGCTGGGATCACCGAGTTCGTGCAAGACAGTGGTTCCGCGGGGATACAAATCGGCGTCGGCTTCTACCCGCTGCCCGGGCCCGCCAGCTGCGATCAGACACTGTATCGCGAGCCCACGGTGCCCTTCGGCGCCCTCCCCGGTCACGCGAGCCAAGTCATCGCCGCGGTCGGCGCGCAGGACCCTGACGGCCTCGGCACCCCCACCTACCCCGCCTTGGGCGGCGCCATTTTGAAGGGGATCCAGAACGCCCAGAACGATCCCCTGACCACCCAGGCGGTGCTGCTGATCACGGACGGCAACCCCCAGTGGCCGATCCAGCCCCCGCCCCAGTGCGGCGGCGTGAACCCCGACGCGACGGAGTCCATCGCGGGGCTCGCGCGCACCGGCTACGAGTTCAACCCGTCGGTCACCACCTTCGTGGTGGGGCTCGAGGGTGTCCAAACTCAGTTCGCCAACGCCGTGGCGGCGGCGGGCGGCAGCGGTCAGGCGATCCTGATCAGCAACACCAACGCGGCGCAGGAGTTCGCGCAGGCGCTCAAGAAGATCCGCGGTCAAGCGCTACCCTGTGAGTACACGCTGCCCGACGACGTGGCGCAGGGCACCATCGCTTACGATCGCGTGAACGTGCTGCTCACGGACGGCGCCAGCGGCCCCGAGACGCTCCCTCAGAGCGACGACTGCGCCGACGGCGGCAGCTGGCGCTACGACGACCCGAGCGCCCCCACGCAGATCTTGCTGTGCCCCGCGACCTGCGAGCGCGTGAAGGAGAGCTACGAGGCGCAGCTCGACATCTTGCTCGGCTGCAAGACGGAGCGCGTGAAGTAGTCAGCGAAGCCGGCTCGAAGTGCGCCCCAAGCGGGGTTGGGGGTTTGGCAAGTCAGTACCGCTGCCGAATTGGCCCCGCGTGCCAATGAAGTGCTCTGCGCGTCACCGCGCAGCTCGAGTCACCTCACCTGACGACTTGCTCGGCGTCACTGCGGGCGACGCAGCTCGTCCAGGCGCCGCATCCCCTCCGGACCACCCCGCGGGCAGTCCACGGCGGCCTGGGTGTAGTGATCGGCGCTCGACGGCGTGAGCGTGATCTCGTAGTTGCCCTCCACCGTGGGGCAGTACACGGCCCGGACCTGCGACGCAGGCCGTGGCACCGGGACCAGCGTCTTCTCGGGCGTGACGATCTTGGCGGTGAGCTTCACGTCGTCATAAGCCGACGCCACGAACACGCTCAGGCAGGCGCCGTTCGCCTTCGATCGGTAGCTGAGCTGACGCTCCCCCTTGAGCACGGTGGGCTGCGTGACGACCGTCCGGCACCCTGCCTTGTACAGGCGATCGACCTCACGCTTCACCTTGAGCTCACCGGTCGTCTCGGGCTTTTCGGAGTCGCTCCGCGCGGCGCCCTCCTTGACGGTGCGAGGGCACTCGATGGCCGCCACGGTGAACGGGCGATCGTCGAAGGCCTGGATGGTGAAGCTGTGCTGGGCGGTGGCCGTCGCGCACAGCCGATAGTCCAGGCTGCTCCCCGCTTGGGGCAGCGGGTGCATGAGCGAGACCCCCACGGTGTCGTACTTCAGTTGGAGTGACGCCCCGAGGCTCGAGATGCCGAGCAGGTGAACGCAGTGGCTCTCCTGGATCATGTTGTAGGACAGCGCCTCCGTACGGCTCACGACCTTGGGCTGAGTCAGCACGCGATCGCAGCCAGATTTCTGCATCGCTGCGATGCGCGCGAGCATGGCGGCGTTGCCGCTCTTCGCAGGATCCTGCGCCAGCTGATCGAGCTGGTGTTGCTTGTACAGGGTGTAGAGCACGCTGCCACCGATCAGCGCGCTGAAGCACAGCACCCCCGCGCCGATCATCAGCGTCGAGAGCCGCTTGGAGCTCGCGGCGTGCTTGGCAGCCTGCGCCTTGGCCTGAATCGCCAGCTGGTGCTGCTGCACCTTGGCGTCGATCTCGAGCTGGCGCTGCTGAGCCGCGATCAGCGCTGGAGGCAGCAGGGTGCTCGCCCCGCAGTAGCGGCAGACGACGTGCAGAACGCGTGGGTCGCTCGGCACTTCGAGCACGCCGCCACAGCGCTGACAGGAGATCGTGAGCTGCGCCATCCGAAACCAGGATACTCAAACTCGCACCAAGATGAAGCGCTCTACGCCGCCGACCAGGCGATGGGCACACCGTGAACGGCCCGCCGATCACGCATGAGCACCGTGAACGGCCCGCCGATCACGCATGAGCACCGTGAGCGGCCTGCCGATCACGCATGAGCACCGTGAGCGGCCTGCCGATCACGCATGAGCACTGAACGGCTCCGTCAGCGCGCCGCTCGGGACGCCATCGAAGAAATCCACGCGCCCCGAGTCGAGATCGTACTCCGCGCCCACGATCAAGAGGCCTTGGTCGGCTACCAGCCGCTCGATGATGGGTGAGCCGGCGCGGAGCTGGCACGTGGAGGCGCGCACGTTGGCGCGCACCGCCTCCGCCTTGAGCGCGGGGAGATCTTGCGCGAGCGGACCGCTGAACAGCGGCTCCACCGAGGGCCGCACGCGATCCACGATCGACATCAGGTTCTTCGAGCGCGGCTCTTGATCGCTCAGGATCTCTTGCAGGGTGGCCGAGATGGCGCCGCACTGGGTGTGCCCGAGCACCACCACCAGCTTGGTGCCGAAGGCCTCCACCGCGAACTCCACGCTGCCCACCTGGGACGACGCCACGATGTTCCCGGCGACGCGGATCACGAACAGATCCCCGAGGCCTTGGTCGAAGATGATCTCAGCGGGGACACGCGCGTCGGCGCAGCCCAAGATGACGGCGAACGGCTCCTGGCTCGTCGACATCTCCGTGCGCCGCATGTAGCTCGCCATCGAGCTCACGCTGCGGAGATCGGAGGTGAAGCGCTGGTTGCCCGCCCGAAGCCGGCGCAAGGACTCGATTGCGGTGATCACGGATCGGTGCTCTCTCTAGTTGTCGGATTCGAGGACGACCAACGGTCAACCGTTTGCCGTCCTAGGCCGGCGCCTGGCGCTGGTCAACCGGCGCCGGCCCGCTCGGATCGAGCTTCACGCGCGGGAAGAGCAGCCCGATCCCCCACGCCAGGGCGGCGAGCGCCGCCACCAGCCAGAACGCGATCTGGAGGCCGGCGCCCAGCGCTCCCGAGAGCTGCTGGAGGACGTTCGGGGCGAGCCCATGGCCGTGGGTGGGACCGAGCAACGCGTCCGCCGCACCAGGGGGCAGCCCCTCCACCGACGCCAGCCGCCGGGTGAGCACGCCTCCCACCACGCCCACCACCAAGGCGCCGCCGATGGTCCGGGAGAACAGCAGGCTCGCGGTGGCGACGCCCCGCTCCTCCCAGCTCACGCTGCTCTGCACCGCGATGATGACGACGGTGTTGAAGAGCCCCATCCCCACCCCGAAGGCGCCGGTCATCACCCCCAGCTCGAGCACCGTCAGTAGTCGCCCGGAGAGCACCGCCATCGCGCCGCTCACCAGCGCGATCAGGCTCACGCCGGCGAGCACCAGCGGTCGGTAGCCCAGGCGCCCCAGGAGCCGGCCGCTCACGGCGCTCGCCAGCGGCCAGCCTACGAGCATCGGCGCCACCGCGCGCCCCGCCTGCTCCGGGCTCCCGCCGAGCAGCGCCTGCACCTTGAGCGGGACGTAGGTGACGACGGCGAGCATCGCGCCGCCGAGCAGCAAGCCGAGCAGCGACCCCACCCACATGATCCGACGTTGAAACAACGGCAGCGGCAGCATCGGCTCCGGCGCGCGGCGCTCCACGAACACCAGCCACACCAGGAGGCCGAACGCCAGCGGCAGGTAGTGGAGCCCCGCGAGCCCCAGCTCGCTCACCCACAAAAGGAGGAGCAACGCGGCGCTGAGCAGCACGACGCCCAGCACGTCGAAGGGGCGCCGCCGCCGCTCGAGCGACTCGTGGTAGGCGAAGGCCAGCACCATCACGCACACGATCCCCACCGGGACGTTCACGTAGAACACCCAGCGCCAAGACCAGTGCGTGACGATGTACCCCCCCGCGATGGGCCCGGCGATCCCCGCCGCGCCCCACACCGAGCCGAACAGCCCCTGCATCCGCGCGCGCTGCTGCACATCGAACAAGTCCCCCACGATGGTCATGGTGACCGGCTGCATCGCGCCCGCCCCCAAGCCCTGCAGCGCGCGGAAACAGATCAGCTGCTCGATGCTCTGCGCCTGACCGCTCGCCACCGAGCCCGCCAGGAACAGCAGGAGCCCGAACAGTAAGATGGGCTTACGACCATAGAGGTCGGCGAGCTTGCCGTAGATTGGCAGCGTCAGCGTCGCGGTGAGCAGGTAGGCGGTGAACACCCAGGAGTAGCGCTCGAGCCCGCCGAGCTCACCGACCACCGTCGGCATCGCGGTGGAGACCACCGTCATCTCCAGCGCCGCCATGAACAGCGCGAGGAGCAGCGCCACCACCGTCACGGGTCGGTTCGTTCGGCGCATGAGCGGCCGGCTCTACCGCTCTCATGGAGGGTTGGCCACTTCGCGCTGGCACCCCTCACGAAGGGGATCGGGCTACGGCATCCGGGCGCGGTAACGAGCGCCACGTCATACACGACTCATCTAATAAAGAATATCCGGAGCATCACCAGCTGCGTGCAAAGCTCGGGTGTTTTATGAATTATTTCAGCGACTTACAGGCAAACCCCTAAAACCCATTCTTGACTCGATGACTCGGTCGACCTAGGGTTTGCGGCCTTGCGCTGCCGCCTCATCCCCCTCGGCCCTGCCCTACCCGCCGTGAGCTGATGCGACCTGCGCTGCCCGGCTTCCGCCTGACGCTCGGCATCGTGCTGCTGTACACGAGCCTCATCGTGCTGCTGCCGCTGGCGGCGTTGGGGGCGCGGGCGGGGGAGCTCGGGCTCTCGGGGATTTGGGCGGTGGTGAGCGATGAGCGGGCGCTCCGCGCCTACGGGCTGAGCTTCGGCGCGGCGCTCGTGGCGGCGCTGATCAACGCCGTGCTGGGGCTGATGCTCGCCTGGGTGCTGGTGCGCTACCGGTTCCCTGGGCGGCGGCTGATCGATGGTCTTGTCGACTTACCGTTCGCGCTGCCCACGGCGGTGGCGGGCATCGCGCTCACCGCCATCTATTCCCCCAAGGGAATGCTCGGCGGGCCGCTCGCCGAGCTGGGGCTGCAGGTGGCGTTCACGCGGGTGGGGATCACGGTGGCGCTGGTGTTCATCGGCATCCCCTTCGTGGTGCGCACGGTGCAGCCGGTGCTCGAGGGGCTGGACCCGAGCCTCTCGGAGGCCGCCCAAGTGCTCGGCGCCAGCCGCCTGCAGACGTTCTTTCGGGTGATCCTCCCGGCGCTGCTCCCAGCCACGCTCACGGGCTTCGCGCTCGCGCTGGCGCGGGGCGTGGGGGAGTACGGCTCGGTGGTGTTCATCTCTGGAAACATGCCGTATCGCACCGAGGTCGCCTCCCTGCTCATCATCACCAAGCTGGAGCAGTACGACTATGAGGGCGCGACGGCGCTCGCCGCGGTGATGCTGCTGGTGAGCTTCGCCATCTTGCTCGGGGTGAACCTGCTGCAGCGCCGGCTCTCGCGGGGGCTCACGTGAGCCACGCGCAGGCGCCGAAGGGCGCGCTCGCCAAGCTGCTCATCGGCGCGTCGCTCGCCTTCGTGGCCCTGTTCCTGGTGCTGCCGCTCGCGCTGGTGTTCGTCTCCGCGTTCGCGGAGGGCGCGGGCGCCTACTTCGAGGCGCTGGCCGATGAGGAGACGTGGTCCGCCGTGAAGCTCACGCTGCTCACCGCCGCCATCTCGGTGCCGCTGAACGTCGTGTTCGGGGTGTGCGCCGCGTGGCTGCTCTCGAAGTACGACTTCTGGGGCAAGAGCGCGCTGCTCACCGTCATCGATCTCCCCTTCAGCGTGTCCCCGGTCATCGCTGGCCTGGTGTTCGTGCTGCTGTTCGGGAGCGGCGGCTGGTTCTACTCGGCGCTCAGCGCGGCTGACGTCAAGATCATCTTCGCCGTCCCCGGCGTCATCATCGCCACCACCTTCGTCACCTTCCCGATGGTGGCGCGCGAGGTGCTAGGCGTGATGGAAGCGCAAGGCAGCGACGAGGAGGAGGCCGCGCTCACGCTCGGGGCCAGCGGCTGGCAGCTCTTCACGCGCGTGACGCTCCCCAAGATCCGCTGGGGCGTGGCCTACGGGGTGATCTTGAGCAACGCGCGCGCGATGGGGGAGTTCGGCGCCGTGAGCGTGGTGTCCGGTCATATCCGCGGGGAAACTAATACGATGCCGCTCCACATCGAGATTTTGTACGGCGAGTACAACTTCGTCGGCGCCTTCGCGGTCGCCTCCTTGCTCACGCTGCTCGCCGTCGTGACCCTGGTGCTCAAGCAGTGGGTGGAGTGGCGCACGGCGCGCGCCGCGCGAGGCTTCGAGGGCGCTCCGGCAGAGGACAGCCTCGAGGGGCAGCGCGCGCTGCTCGGAGGAGCCCCATGAGCGTCCGAGTGGAGTCCATCACCAAGCGCTTCGGCGCCGACGCGGGGCGCGTCACGGGGGTGAGCGGCGTCTCCTTCGAGGCGCCGAGCCACGCCATCACCTCCCTCGTCGGGCCCTCGGGCTCGGGGAAGTCCACGCTGCTGCGCCTGGTCGCAGGGCTCGAGCAGCCCGACCAGGGCCGCGTGCTCGTGGAGGGGGAGGACCTCACGCGCGTGCCGGTGCAGGCGCGCCGCCTCGGCTTCGTGTTCCAGAACTACGCGCTGTTCCGCCACATGAGCGTGTTCGACAACATCGCCTTCGGGCTCAGCGTGCGCGGCGCGAGTCGCAAGGAGCAAGCAGCGCGGGTGAGCGAGCTGCTCGAGTTGGTACAGCTTGCTGACTATGCCAAGCGCCTGCCAGATCAGCTCTCCGGCGGGCAACGGCAGCGGGTGGCGCTGGCCCGCGCCTTGGCGCCGCGGCCGCGGGTGCTCTTGCTCGACGAGCCCTTTGGTGCGCTCGACACTCAAGTGCGCGTGGAGCTGCGCGAGTGGCTCCATCGCCTGCACGAGCAGACGCAGGTCACCACCCTGCTCGTCACCCACGATCAGGAGGAGGCGCTCGAGCTCTCACAGCACGTGGTGCTGCTGCGCGAGGGTCAGGTGGAGCAAGCGGGGACCCCGACAGAGCTCTACGAGTCGCCGCGCAGCGCCTTCGTGGCCTCCTTCTTGGGCGGTGCTCAGATCTTGAAGGGTCAGGTGAGCGAGGGGCAGCTCCAGTTGCCCGGTCAGGAGCTGAGCGCCGACGTGGATCACGCCGATGGCGCGGTGGAGGCATTCGTCAGGCCCCATGACGTACGCCTGGTGCGCGCCGATGAGCCGGGCGGCGCGCCGGCGCGGGTGGAGCGGCTGATCCGCGTGGGCGGCTTCGTGAAGCTCACGGTGCGCCTCGACAGCGGGGAGGTGCTCCAAGTGCAGATGTCGCGCACAGCCCAGCTCGATCTCGGCGTGGAGGCGGGGGACCCGGTTCGGGTGGACCTCGGCGGCATCCGCGTCATCGCCCGCCGCGGTTACTCGATTTGAAGCGCAACGCGACGGTGAGCTGACGCCACCTCGCCGCATGCCGCGAGACGCCTCTAGTCAGATTAACTGACCCAAGCGCAGCCGCATGAGCGCCGCGCCTCTAGTCAGATTAACTGACGCAAGCGCAGCCGCAGTTTTTGGGGGTTCACTCCCTCCTGATGCGCCATGAACGTCTCTGAACGCGTCGTTCATGCGTCGGGGCGCACTGCGGCCACGGTCCTCGACCTTACTGGAGGATCCGTGCGGTCTTGGAGAGCACCTCAATGCTGAGCAAGGGCTGAAGAGCCGGTTGGACGGCACCGCACCGAGCGTCCGCAGGAACGCACGCGGCCGCTACCGCTTCTTCTGCGTGTAGATCTGGTCGAAGGCGGCGCCATCGGCGAAGTGAGCGTCGTGCACGGCTTGCCAGCCGCCGAGCTCTTCGACGGCGAACAGCTCGAGCTTGGCGAAGCGCGCGGCTGACTCGGCTAGCGCCGCTTCGTCGCTCGGGCGGTAGTAGTGCTTGGCGGCGATGCGCTGCGCCGCCGGGGTGTACAGGAACTCGAGGTAAGCGCGCGCCACCGCCTCCGTGCCGTGCTTCGCCGCGTACTTCTCCACCACCGCCACCGGCGGCTCCGCGAGGATGCTCCGCGGCGGCACCACCAGCTCCACCTTGCCCTTGCCGAGCTTGTCCACCGCGAGCAGCCCCTCGTTCTCCCAGGTGATCAGCACGTCGCCGATGCCGCGCTCGACGAAGGTGGTGGTGGAGCCGCGCGCGCCGGAGTCCAGCACCGGCACGTTCTTGTACAGGCGCGCCATGAAGTCGCGCGCGTGCGCTTCATCGCCCGGCTTCTGGCGCTGCGCGTAGCCGTAGGCCGCGAGGTAGTTGAGGCGGGCCCCCCCGGAGGTCTTGGGGTTGGGCGTGATGACCTCCACCCCGTCACGCACGAGGTCGCCATAATCTTTGATCTGCTTCGGGTTCCCCGCGCGCACCAAGAACACGATGGTGGAGCTATACGGCGCGCTCCGGTGCGGCAGCTTGGCCTGCCAGTCCTTCGGTAGCAGGGAGGCGCGCTCGTGCAGGATGTCGATGTCGTGCGCCAGGGCGAAGGTGACCACGTCCGCCTCCAAGCCCTCCAGCACCGCGCGCGTCTGCTTGCCGGCGCCGCCGTGCGACTGCTTGATGCTCACCGACTGGCCCGTCTGCTGCTTCCAATGCTCGATGAACAGCGGGTTGATCTCACCGTACAGCTCGCGCGTGGGGTCGTAGCTCACATTGAGGAGCGTCAGCTCCTTGGACGACTTACCGCAGGCGCCGAGCAGCGGCGTGAGCAGCACGAGCAGCGCGGCGAGCGCCGGCACGGCGGTGACCAGGGCCTTGAGTGAGCCGGCCTGACGGGGGTGATTCATGAAGCTCCGCGGCGCCGAGGCGCTTACTACATCAATTGAGTGAAGAATTCAGGCTACCATCATCCTTACAAAACGGCCATGAATTCATCATTAATACTATTTTAGTAAAGAACTGAACAACGACGCGCTAGGGCACGCCAACCACGACGCGCCAAGACTCACGACGTGCCACGGCACGCAGCGCGCTAGCTCATGACGCGCTGGACCACGCACCACGGCACGCAGCGCGCCAACCACGACGCGCCAGGGCTCACGACGCACGAGCTCACGACGCGCCCGCGCTCGAGCAGCGCCCACCGCACGGCGCGCTACTCGATGACGGACCGCGTCACCTGGGGATCCTCCGCGGCGAGCACGAAGATGCCAGGGTAGCCCTGGGTCTCGAAGCCGTCGCTCGGGTTCCGCCGCAGCTCCGAATCCGTGATGACGAGGTGCCCGGTGAGATCGTTGCTGACGAAGAAGATGGCGCCGCCCCCTTCGTTCGCGTGGTTGTCCTCTACCTTGGTGCCGAGCAGCGTGAGGGTGAAGGTGTTGCCGTCGTTGTAGATGGCGCCGCCGGAGCCTCCGCCGGGGGTGCCGGGGCGCTCAGGGTTCGCGCCCCTGCCGATCGCGAGGTTGTGGGTGAACAGGCTGTTGATGACGGTGTACGAGACGCCGATGCTCGAGAGCCCACCGCCGTTCGAGCACACGTTGCCGTAACCCTCGGCGCCGCCGAAGGTGCTGTTCACGACGTAAACCGGCAGCCCCTCGTACTGACTCAGCACGCGCACCGCGGCGCCGCCGACGTCGGGCCCGGTCTCGTCGCAGCGGTTGTTGAAGAAGCGCGAGTTCACGATCTTCACGCGACCACCCCGCACGAGGACAGCGCCGCCACCGCCGCCCTCTTCGTGCTGACCCGTGGCGTTACCGTCGATGAAGGTGAGGTTCTGGATCGTGAGCTGGGGGTGATCTTGGTTCTGGCAGTGCGGGGTGGTGTGGCCCTGCGCCGCGTCGCAGGTGTTCATGTAGAGGATGCGGCGCGCGCCGTTGCCGCTCAGCGTCACCTTGCCGCCGCCGTCGATGACGATCCTGGGGCTCACGGCGTTGAACACCTTGGCCGTCTCCGTGAGGGTAATCACCACGGGGTCATCGCCGCAGTCGAAGGTGATGACGCCCCCCGCGGCGACCGCCGCCACGAAGGCCTCCGAGGTGCAGCTCTCCGGGGTGCCGGTGCCCACCACGGTGGTGGGCTGACTGCTGTCCTCCGCGCGCGCGTCCGCCGGCACCTCAGCATTTCCGTCTGGATTTCCCGTCGCGGGGCCGCCGCCCGCGTGGCTGTTCCCACTGCCTCCGCTGCCGCCGGAGGCGCCACTGCCGCCTGAAGCACCGCTGCCGCCCGAAGCGCCGCTGCCACCGGAGGCGCCGCTGCCGCCCGAAGCGCCGCTGCCCGCGGTGGCGCCGCTGCCCCCCAAGCGCCCACCCCCGTCATCGCCACACGCGACGAGCGCCGCCGCCAGCAGCCCCACCACCGCGAACCCTGCCAGCTCCCTGACGCCCACCGAGTGCCTGACCTTCATGAGCGACACTATACCTCGTTCGAGCGGCGGCAGCGGTGCGCTCGCCCCCACGCCGCCACGTCATGGTGATCGGCGCCGAGACGCGGCCAGCGGCTTCGGCTATCCTTCGGGGCATGCGGCGGACGCGGTGGGTGCTCGGGGCTTCGGTGTGCGCGCTGCTCGTCGCCTGCGGGAGCAGCGGAGGGGGTAGCGGCGGCAGCGGCGCGAGCGGGGGTAACGGCAACGGCGCCCAGGGCGGCAGCGGCGGCAACGGTGCGAGCGGCGGAAGCGGCGCGAGCGGCGGCAACGGGGGCTCGATCGAGCCGCCGGCACCTGCCTGCGATCCGGGCCCGAGCCCCACCGTCGGCCAAGCCCCGCGCCTGATCGCGGAGCTCGGCGATCGATGGCACGAGAGCTGGCTCGCGTCGCCGGCCGTCGCCGACTTGGATGGCGACGGCGTGCCGGAGATCCTCGCGGCGCGTCACGGGTTGCTGCTCGGCTGGCACCTCGACGGTGAGGTGGTGTTTCGGCAGCCAGTGGAGGGGCGCTGCTGGGCCTCCCCGGTGGTGGCGGATTTACGCCCGGATTTGCCGGGGCTCGAGGTAGCGCAGGCCTCCGCCGACAAAATCTACGCGTTCGCCGCGGACGGCAGCCCGCTGCCCGGCTTCCCGTATACTTTCCGTGGGGAATTAAGGAGCCTCGCGGCGGGCGACATCGACGGCGACGGCGCGCTGGAGCTGGTGAGCGTGACCACGCGGAACCTGCAGGAGAACGGCCAGCGTGACATCCTCATCGCGCTGAACGGCGACGGCACGGTGGTGAGCGGCTTCCCCCCCAACACCACCGGCGCCTCCGGCTGCGACGACGCCTGCTACGTGTACAACGGCTACGATCAGAACGTCGCCATCGGCGACGTGAACGGCGACGGGGTGAGCGACGTCTTCGCCACGCAGGACAACGCCTACAACTCACTCCACGACGGCACCGGGCGCGCCTTCGACGCCGCGCCAGGCTTCCGTAACCGCACCAAGTTCCTCGGCGTGCGTGGCCTGCACGACTTCGCCGAGGCGCAGCAAGGCTACGCCAACGACGAGGCCACCGCGCTGCAGGCGCACCACACCAACACCGCGCCCGCCATCGCCGATCTGGACGGCGATGGGATCCATGAGCTGGTGTTCCTCGCTTCGGTGCAGAACGCGGCTCAAGATCGCCGCGAGCTCGGCGTGGCGCTGTGGGCGCTGCGTCATGATGGCACACGGCCGCCCGGCTGGGGGACGCCGCTCCACTTCAGCGACTACCTGAGCGGCCTGTGGGATTATGGGGAGACCAACATCGTGGCCATCACCAACCAGGTAACGGTAGCGAACATCGACCCGGACCGGCCCGGCCCGGAGCTCATCTTCGCGGGCTTCGATGGACGCATCCACGCGGTGAGCGCCGCCCAAGAGCTGCTCTTCAGCTTCCGCTACACCTCGGATGACGACGTCGCGACCGGCGGCGTGGTGGTGGCAGATTTGACGCAAGACGGCGTACCAGAGCTAGTGTTCACCACCTACTCCACCCGGGAGGGCGCTGGCGCGCTGTTCATCTTGGACGCCGGCGGCAACCTCCAGCACCAGGTGAGCCTGCCTGGTCGCGGCGCCATGCCGGTGCCCACCATCGCCGACACCAACGGCGACGGCACCTTGGAGATCGTGGTCAGCCTGAAAGACGGCATCGACCGCGGCGCCCAGGTGCTGGTGTATGAGGTGCCCGGCTCCGCAACGAACTGCCTGCTCTGGCCCACCGGGCGCGGTAACCTACGTCGAGACGGGTACGTCCCCAGCCTATGAAGCCCCTCAAACGTCGCCAATTCCTCGTCGGTGCCAGCAGCGCGCTGCTGCTCCCCGCGTGCGTCTCCAAGCCGCAGATGCAGCTGCATCACGCGGAGATCCGCTCCGCCAACCCCCTGGGGATTGGCATGGAGGTGTTCTTCAGCGTGCGCAACGACAACAGCTTCGACGTGCAGGTGCGGAACGTGCGGGCGCAGACGGTGCTGCAAGGCCGCTACAGCTTGCCCGCGCTCGACTACAGCCCGAACCTTTGGCTGCCTTCTGACCGCACCATCATGGTGAGCGCGCCCACCACCATCCCTTGGCCGCTGGTGCCGCCGCTGCTCGGGGAGACCATCACCAAGCCGAGCATCAGCTACCGCGTGAAGGGCAGCGCGGACGTCACCGCCACGAGCTCGCTCAAGATCAAGAGCGACAACTACCCGGTGGATGAAGAGGGCTCCATCCCCCGCATCGCGGTGCTGCAGCTGGCGCAGTCGATGTTCCCCGGCATCCGCTGAGCCGCTCGCGCGCGCAGCGCATCACAGACGCACGGTGTGCTCAGCGTTGGGGGATGCACTCCCTCTTGGCGTGTGCTCGTTTTTTGGGGGTTGGACGGCACCGCACCCGAGCGCGCTCCAAGCTCGTCAAGGCACCTGACAGCACCCTGTCAGTGCACCTGACGGCGCCCATCGAGGCGCCTCACAGCGCGCCGTCAGGGCACCTCACAGCACCAGCCAGGCGCCCAGCGCGGCGCACAGCGGCACCGTCAGGTTGTCGTCCAGGCGCTTCGAGAACAGCTCCGCGAGGCCGCCCAGCACCGCGGCCCCGAGCGCGATGCCGAGGCGCTCCGTGCCCACGGCGACCCCCGGGTAGAACAGCGCGAGCGTGAGCCACGCGGCGGCCGCGCCCACCACCACGAAGGTGAGCGAGCCCTCGAGCGACCGCCCATGCACCAGCCGCACGCGCCCGAAGCGGCGCCCCACCAGGGCCGCGAGTGGATCCGCGAAGCCGAGCACCGCCACCGCCACCGCGGCCACGTGCGGCTCGAAGCTGAAGGCCAAGATCACCAGCGCGAGCGAGTACCAGCTGGCGCTGTTGATGTGATGCGCCTCGTGAGGGTGCGCCACGCGACTGAACGCGCCCATCAGCACGCGGTTCGCCTCCGGGCTGAAGCGCCGCAGGGTCTCCATCACCAGCGCGCTCAGGAAGAAGACCGACGCGAGCACGCGCACCCAGCCGGGCAGCAGCACCACGAAGGCCAGCGCGAGCAGCGCCGATCCCACATGGAAAACGGAGCGCGAGATGTTGGTGGGGCGCAGGCTGGGGACATGCACCGCGTGGGAGCTCAGGGCCTGCGCCAGCGCCTCGTAGGCGGGGTGGAGGCGAGCGCGGAGCTCCCGCCAGCTGGAGCGGCTCAGCTCACGCGCGGAGAACTCACGCAGCGCCAGGGCGAGCTCGGCGAGGCGACGCCGCAGCTCGCCTTCGTCCAGCACCGGGGCGAAGGCCACGCCCGCGGCGAGGCCGCCCGCCGCCTGTGAGGAGAGCGCCAGCTCGGCCCCGCCCTGGTCGTCAGAGCTGCGTTCTGCCACGACCTCCAGCTCTTGGCTCAGCCGCGCGAGGTTCGCGCGCACACGCTCCGCCATGCTGCGGCGGAAGCGAGCGGGGTCGAGCTCACGGAGCGTCTCGTAGAGCTCCAAGACATGGGGGGCTGCCGTACTCGCGAGGGCTGCGCTCATATCGGGGGCAGTTTTAGTGACTTCGTCGAGCGGCTTCTGTCACGGTTTGGTCATGACGCGGCGCCGCGACCTCAGCGCGCAGGCGCATCCCAGCGACATCACAAGGGTGCTCGCGGCGCCTGACGAGCGCGGTGCCGTCCAACCCCCAAAACCCCAGCACCCACCGTGGTGAGCACCGCGCGGCGCCGTCGCCGACACCGCGCAGTGACCTCTGCCCTTCACCCGTATCGGAACGCGACACGCCCAGTCGACTCGAGCCGAACGAGCCGCTTGGCTGCAGCGCGGATCAGATGAACAGGAACGTGGCCGCCAGGATGCCGAAGGTGACCAGCAAGATGATGCCGCCAATGACGACGGAGAAGATCACCGCCGTCTTCATCGAGCGCGCCACCGCCTGGTTCACCTGCTGGTACTGCGCTTGATAGAAATTCCCCATGTTCTGCAGGCCCGCGCCGTACTGGTGGCCAATCTGCGGGGTCTGGCCGGGGGTGAGGCCCGGGTACTGCGCGCCGATTTGATTGGAGAGCACCTGGTTGACCAGCACTGCGTGCTCCGCCGCGCGCGCGTGGTGGGGCAACACCTGCCCGCAGAACGGGCAGTTCGGGCGCGTCATGTCATTCAGCGAGAGCGTGCCCCCGCAGTGCTGACAGTTCATGACCGTGCCGGGCGTGCTCATCGGCTAGCCCTTCACCACGGCGTTGGCTGGCACCCACTGCTGCGCGCCGTTGCCCTCGAAGCTCACCAGGTACTGATCGGGCGCCGCCTGCATCACCTGCGCGGGGTAACGGTTCCCGTCAGACCACATGACGAACACCCGCGAGCCGGCCACGATCCCTCCCGTGAGGAAGGACGCCGCCTGACCCAAGCCGAACCCGAGCGGGTTCTGCATGATGGCCGCGTTGGCCGCCTGCTGTTGGAGCATCGCCGGTGAGTTCATCGCGGCGGCGATCGGATCTTGATTCGCGGCGGCGATCGCCTGCGCCTGAGACGGCCCCTGCTGCGCCGCCGCGCTCTGGTCCATCGTCTTCGTGAGGTGCCGCGGCTGCAGGGCGCCGGAGCGAAGCTGCGCCTCCTCCTGCTCGATACGCCCCGAGTGCCCCGCGTACTGCATCATGTTGGCGGACATCTGGTTCGTCCAGTAACCCGCCGCCTGCGTCCACTCGTTCATCGTGATGTTCGCGGCCACCATCGCGGCCTCGAAGCCATACGCCTTGATCAGCGCGCTGCCGTGGACGAAGTCCTCGTAGCTGATGCGCACCGCGCCGCCCTGCTTCTTCGCCAGCGCCGCCTGGTAGAGCGGCATGAAGGCGGTGGCCACGCGCCCCATCAAGGACATGTCCTGCATCCGCGCGGTCCAGCCCGTCTTCGCGGCGTCCCAGTCAGCCTGACTGACTCCCTCGGCCTGCAGCACGGCGGCGGTGGCGGCCTTGTCCTGATCCTTGCCGTCGAGCGCGGCGCCGATCTCGGCGTAGCGCTCCAGCGAGATTCCATTGATGGGTGCGAACGGATCCATACTCAGCTTCCTCCAAGGGGAAGGAGGCACCAACTCTGGTGAGCTGTAAAGCAGAAAGCCCCGCGCGATTCGCGCCGAGCGTTGACATACGCCGCGCGGCCCCTATCTGGTGCTCCACCCGACGAAGGAGCGCGGCGCCAACGCGCGCCCAATCGACTCGCGACGCGCTGTCGACTCGCAGCGCCCTGCCGGCGCTGTGCGGCGCGGCGGCGTACGCCATCCGCCAAAACCCCACGATCCCCCCGATGAACTTTCAGGACCTCACCCGACCCACGCTCACCGAAGACCGCGACCGGGCCGCGCCCGAGCCAGGCGATCGACGCGCGTGGTGCTTCGACTACGCCGTCCCCGAGGGCTTTCGCCAAGGGCGCGGCGCCTTCGGAGGCCTCGTGGTGGCGGCGCTGGCCCGCGCCGCCGAGCAGGTGGAGGCTGCTCCCGAGCGCCCGCTCAGGAGCGTGCAGAGCGCGCTGCTCGCGCCGGTGGCGGCGGGTCCCTCACGCATCGAGCTCTCGCCGCTGCGCATCGGCTCCGGGGTGTCGACGTACCTCGCGCTGCTGCGTCAGGAGGGTGAAGTCCGCGCCCAAGCGACGCTCGTCTACGGCCGACGCCGGGTGGAGGACGCAGGCTGGGCGCCCCAGCCGCCAGACATGGGTCGGCCAGCGGCGGAGGTCGAGGTGCTCAGCGTGGGTCCGCCGTTTGGGCCCGAGTTCGGGCAACACTTCGAGTTCCGTCCGACAGGACCACTGCCTTTCAGTCAGGGTCCGGCCGAGAGCGCGGGCTGGGTGGAGGCGCGCCCCGCGCTCGAGCGCCTGACCGCGCCGGACGTGCTCGCCCTGCTCGACACGTGGTGGCCCGCCGCGCTGGTGCGTGAGTCACGCCCACGCCCGATGGCCACCCTGGCCTACACCGCGCAGCTCCTGATGGATCCTGGAGCCGTGAGCCAAGGGCCGCTCTACTTTCGCGCCCGCGCCGACGTGCAGGTGGAGGGCTTCAGCGTGGAGCTGCGCGAGCTGTGGACCCCTCAGGGACAGCTCGTCGGGCTGAACCAGCAGACCTTCGTCACCATCCGCTGAGCCGCGCTTCGACGCGGCGTGATCTCCAGCACTGAGCCGCGCTTGCCACGGCGTGATCTCCAGCGAGGCTTGTTTTTGGGGGTTTGGCAAGGTTCTGCGAGGCACCGCGCCAGGCTGCGACCCGCGTAGCTATACTGCACCCATGGTGCGCCCCGTCGTCGCGCCCTGCTGGCTCTGCACGCACCCGATCACGAAGTCACCAGCAGTCACGATGTCACCCAGCATTACGAAGGACCTGCCATGAAGAAGCTCAAGCTCAACCCCGAGTGGACCGCCCTGATGAACAGCTACCGTGACGATCACCAGGATCCACGCAACCAGCTGTGTCACCGCATCGGCATCCCGATGATCGCCGCCTCCTTCCCCGTGGGGATGACGATCGTCGGCCTGCCGCTCGCCGCCGGTCTGTTCACCGTGGGCTGGGGCTTTCAGTTCGCCGGGCACTACTTCGAGGGCAAGCCGCCGAGCTTCGTCTCGGACAAGCGCTCCCTCGTGATCGGCCTGTTGTGGTGGAGCCAGAAGGTGGGCTTGAACCTCATCGAAGAGAGTGAGGAGGCGCCGAGCGCGGCGGAGATGAGCGTCGCGCGAGCTGGCTCGGCGCAGGCGAGCGCCGCGGCAAACTGAGCACCGCGCGGGCGGCGCGACTACACCGTCTTGGGGTCGATCTTGCCGGGGTCGATCCCGAGCTCCTCGATCGCCTTCGCCACGCTCTCCGCCGGGATCCGCCCCTCGGCGCGCAAGGCGTCGAGCGCGGCCAGCGCGATCGACTCGGCGTCGATCTCGAAGTGGCGGCGCAGCGCCTCGCGGGTGTCGCTCATCCCGAAGCCATCCGTGCCGAGCGGCACGAAGCGCCCCGGGACCCAGCGCGCGATCTGATCGGGCACGAGCTTCATGTAGTCGGTCGCCGCGATGTACGGGCCCTCCTCGCGACCGAAGGACTCTGCGATGAATGAGGCCTTGGCGGGCGAGAGCGGGTGCAGCCGATTGTGGCGCTCCACCGCCAGCGCGTCGTCCCGAAGCTGCTGATAGCTGGTGACGCCCCACACGTCGGACGAGACCCCGAACCGCGAAGCGAGCAGCTGCGACGCGCGCAGCACCTCCAGCATGATCGAGCCGCTGCCGAGCAGCTGCACGTGCAGCGGGCGCCGTTCGGTTTCCTTACGGTAAAGGTACAGCCCGCGGACGATGCCCTCCTTCACGCGCTCCCCGGCGGGGATGGGCGGCTGCGGGTAGGTCTCGTTCTGCAGCGTGAGGTAGTAGTAGCAGTCCTCCTCGCGCTCGAACATCGCCGCCATGCCCTCGCGCACGATGGTCGCGAGCTCATAGGCGTAGGTGACGTCGTAGCTCCGGAGGTTCGGCACCGTGGCGGCGAGGATGTGGCTGTGCCCGTCTTGGTGCTGGAGCCCCTCACCGTTCAGCGTGGTGCGGCCCGCCGTGGCGCCCAGCAAGAAGCCGCGCCCCTTGAGATCGCCGAACGCCCACATCTGGTCGCCCGTCCGCTGGAAGCCGAACATGGAGTAGTAGATGTAGAAGGGGATCACCGGCTCCCCGAAGCTCGCGTAGGCGGACCCCGCCGCGGTGAAGGTCGCCATCGAGCCGGCCTCCGTGATGCCCTCCTCCAGCACCTGGCCGTCCTTCGTCTCGCGGTAGTAAAGCAGCTTGCCCTTGTCCACTGGTTCGTACAGCTGACCCGAGGAGGAGTAGATGCCGACCTGGCTGAACAGCACATCCAGACCGAAGGTGCGCGCCTCGTCCGGGATGATGGGCACCACCCGGCGGCCGATCTGCTTGTCGCGGATCAAGGACGCCAAGAGCCGCGCGAACACCATGGTGGTGCTCGCCTCCCCCTTGCTCATCCCCGCGTCGAACTCCGCGTAGAAGCTCGCGTCGGGCAGCGAGGCCGGGACCGCCGCGTGGCCCTTGCGCTTGGGGATGACGCCGCCCAGCGCGCGGCGCCGCTCGAGCATGTACTGCACCTCCGGGCTGTTCATGCCGGGGTGCACGAACGGCGCCTCGCTGAGCTTGTCGTCTGCCACCGGGAGGTCGAGCAAGTCGCGGAAGGCCGCGAGCTCGCTGAGCTCCATCTTCTTCTTCTGGTGGGTGACGTTGCTACCCTCGAAAGAGTCACCCAGCGTCCAACCCTTGACGGTGTGCGCCAAGATCACCGTGGGGCGCCCGCGGTGCTCCGTGGCCATGCGGTACGCCGCGTAGAGCTTGCGCAGGCTGTGCCCGCCGCGGCGAAGATGTCGGATTTGGTCGTCGGACAGGTGCTCCACCAAGGCGAGCAGCCGCGGGTCCGTACCGAAGAAGTCTTGGCGCGTGTAGGAGCCAGGCGCCGTCGTGTAGCGCTGCCACTGACCATCCACCACCTCGTTCATGCGGCGCCTGAGCACGCCGTCGGTGTCGCGCGCGAGGATCTCGTCCCACTCCTCCCCCCAGATCACCTTGATCACGTTCCACCCGGCGCCGCGGAACACCGCCTCCAGCTCCTGCACGATCTTCCCGTTGCCGCGCACCGGGCCATCCAGCCGCTGGAGGTTGCAGTTGATGACGAAGGTGAGGTTGTCGAGCCCCTCACGCGCCGCGATGCTGAGGGCGCCGAGCGACTCTGGTTCGTCCGTCTCACCATCGCCCAAGAACGCCCACACCCGGGTGCTCGAGGTGTCCGCGATGCCACGCGCGTGGAGGTAGCGCGCGAAGCGCGCTTGGTAGATCGCGCTCAGCGGGCCGAGCCCCATACTCACGGTGGGGAACTCCCAGTAGCCGGGCATCAGCCGCGGGTGCGGGTAGCTGCTGAGGCCGACGCCGCGCTCCGCTTCCCTGCGGAAGCTCTCCATCTGCTCCAGGCTGATGCGCCCTTCGAGGAACGAGCGCGCGTAGATCCCAGGCGCTGCGTGGCCCTGGTAGTAGACGAGGTCGCCGGGGCGCTCGTCACGCCCGCGGAAGAAGTGGTTGAAGCCCACCTCGTACAGGCTGGCGCTGGAGGCGTAGGTGCTGAGGTGCCCGCCGATCCCCGGGAAGCGCACGTTGGCCCGGTGCACCATGGCGACGGCGTTCCAGCGCACGTACTGGCGGATGCGCCGCTCGAGCGCGACGTCACCGGGGAACGCCGGCTCCTCCTCCTTGGGGATGGTGTTGACGAAGTCCGTGATCAGCGGCCCCTCCGGCACGACGCCGAGGCCGCGCGCGGCGTCCATCACCCGGCGCACCAAGAAGCGACCGCGCGGCTTGCCCACCGCGGCCACCACCGCCTGCAGGCTCTCCACCCACTCTCGCGTCTCGTCAGGATCCGTGTCGGGCAACTCGGGGTGATACGGGTAGTAGCTGTGCACCTCTAGGCTCCTTGGCTCGCGTGGGGCTCGCGTCATCGCGGCGGCCGAGGCATTCGTACGAACATCGCCGGCCCGCTTCAAGCGCCAGGAACGCGCAGGGGCGCTTCATGGCGCTCCAGCGTGACGCACCCCGTCAGAGCCGGCTCGGAGGTCATGACGCAGCTTGTCAGGCGCCCGGCGGTCCGAGGTGCCGCCCGGCGGCCGAACGCTCAGATGGCAGCACGTGGTGACGCAGCTCGTCAGGCGCCCGTCAGTCGGGGGTGCAGCTCGCCGGCGGCAGCGCGCGGATCCAGTCGCTCAGCATCGCGACGCCCTCGGCGTGAGCCACCGTGGTCGCCAGCGGCGGCATCCGCACCTCGCGCTCCGAGGACGCGGTGCGACAAATGAGGATCGACGCCTCCGGGTGCCCCGGGACGATGTCATAGGTGAGCCCGCAGGTGGCGCCGCTCGCCGCGGTGGGCTGCTTGCACACACCCCAGCGCGTGGGGTCCCCAGACTCCGGGTGCATGGAGGCGACGTCGAGCCACACCCCGCTGCCGGCGGCGAAGCCCGCTTCGCGGTGACAGCTCGCGCAGTTGGCGTCGAAGTAAGACCGCGCCCGCTGGTGCAAGTCGCCGGGCGCGAACGGATCCACCAAGCGTTCACGAGCGGCCGAGGGCGCGCGGTCGAGCCAACCGAGCGCCTCCAGGTGCTCCAGCTGATCTTCGGGGCCCGCGCCATAGTCTATGGGGCTGACTAGCTGGCGCGCCGTGAGGCCGAGCGGCGTGAGCACGTCCAGCGCGCCGTGACAGGTCTGACACGCGTTCAGGTTGGGGACGCCGTAGTCCACCTGACGCTCCTCGCCGCTGCTGTCGATGAAGCTCGCCGGGAGCGTCGCGCCCGCCAGCTTGTTCTCCGTCTGCTGACCGGCTTCGTCCCACACGTAGGTGTGCGCCGTCCACTGCTCGGCGGAGCTCCGGTGGAGGAGCCGGGTCTCCATCAGCCGCTCCTCTGCCGAGTCCACCTCCGGCGACACCGGGCGACGCAGGTCTTGGGGGTAAGAGAAGGTCTTGATCAAGATGCTGCCCACCGGCAGCTCCCAGGCGCCCTCATCGGAGTAACCCAGCTCCTCTCCGGGAGGCAGGTAGAGCCAGCGGCGCTTGTGGGTGTAGTCGCTGAAGAGCGGCGCGATGGGCTCGAACGGCACCACGCCGTCACGCGGGAGCTGCCGCGGCGCGTCGCGAAACAGGCCCCAGTCGCTGAGCCTCGGGTGCCGAGCGCCGTGCGCCGGCGGGGTGACACCGGACGACGGCGTCGGCTCGGCCGCCTCTTCACCGCAGCCGAGCGAGCCGACCGCCAACCATGAAGCCAGGACCAGGACGACGAACGGTTTACCGTTTGTCGTCCTCAAATCAGCAACTAGAGCGGCGCGAGGGGAAGCAGCACCGAGACGAGGACCAGGAAAACCGCGCCCTCGCCCCGCACGGGGGCGGTTCTCCTGGTCCGTCTGGCGGCGAGCTGATCGCCGCTCTAGGCGCCTCATCGCGGCACCCGGAAGCCATCCAGCGGCACTGGCAGCCCGCTCGGCACGTGCGCCGGCCGCGGCTGATCGCGGGTGCGATCAGTGAGGCCCTTCTTCAAGAAATGACTGATGAGCGCCACGTCTTCCTCCGTAGGGGGTGGCTCACCTCGACGCTGGCGGTCCAGGCTGAGCTCGTCACGCACGGCGTCCTCCAGCGTGGCCGCGCTGCCCGCGTGAAAGTAAGGTTCACTGTCTCTCAAGTTGCGCAAGGTGGGCACGCGGAAGCCGCCGATGTCCGCGCCCCGCCCCGTCACCTCCGCGCGGCCCTCATCGGAGACGCCCGGCGGGCTCGGCTGTCCGCGGGAGGCGTAGTGCTCCCGCTCGAAGCGCGGCGGGGTGTGGCAATCGGCGCAGCCCTCCGCCGCGAACAGCCGCATCCCCTCCTGCGCGCGCTCGTCCAGCGCGCCCAGGTCGCCCGCGGCGTAGCGATCGTAAGGCGCCCAGTCGCTGATCAGCGCCTCCTGGAACGCGCGGAGCGCGCGCGTCACCAGCGGGAAGCTGAGAATTTCCCCGGGGAAAACACGCGCGAACCAGTCGGTGTACTCCGGCAGCGCCCGGAGCCGCGCGAGCACCGCCGCCTCGCTGGAGCCGAGCTCACCTGGATCTTCCAGCGGGAAGCTCACCTGGTGCTCCAGGTCGAGCGCGCGGCCATCCCAGAACAAGCGCTCGCGGAACACCACGTTGTAGAGCGTCTGCGCGTTGCGGCGGGTCTGGTTCGGGCCGCGCCGCCCCGGCCCCACGGCGCCCACGCCGTGGAGCCCCACGCTCACCGGCAGGCCGTCGCCCATCCCCCAGTGCTCGCTGTGGCAGGTGGCGCAGGCGGTGAGGCCGTCTTCCCCCAGGACAGGATCGTAGAACAGCGTGCGACCGAGCTCCACCGCGGCTGGGTCCGGTGGGATGACGTCAGGGAAGCTGCCTGGGTCCCAAGGCAGCGCCGAGCCCGAGGTCGCCTCGGGCGCCGTGCAGCCGCTCGCAGACAGCGCCAGGGCGAGGGCCGCCACACGCGCGCCGTGAGGCCCACGAAGGCGCGCCGCCCAGCGCCCAGCCACTGAAGTCACTCGGTGACGACCACGGGAGCGAGATCGGGCAGTGTGCACCGGTGCTGGGTTGTATCCGTCGAGTGCGCCCCAGGGTTACCAACCCCCGAAACCCCTCCAAAATTCCGGAACGACGCCTGCGGCGGATCCCCCAGGCAGAGCTCCGCCGAGCCCGCGCTGCGCTCCGAGCCGTCCCACACCACCGCCTCCAGGGGCACGGCGCCCAGCGTCGCGAGGATCCCCTTGGGGGCCTGACCATTCCGCTCGAAGGTGTTGTCGTGGATGTAGATGCGCTCCGGGAAACCATCGGAGCGCGGATCGTTCGCCGCGCTGCCGGTGATCTCATCCATCACCGCCTGCCCCACGATGCCGATCGCGGTGGAGGCATGATCGCGGATGGTGTTGCCATGCACCCGCACGTCATCGGAGCTTAGCAGCACGATGCCGACGCCCGGCGGCATGAAGGCGACCACCGTGCCCGGCGGACCGAAGTTCGTGCGGTCGTTCTCGTAGATCAGGTTGTCGCGGATCAAGGTGGCGCGCGACTCGGTCTGCTGCAGGTTCGGGAGCAGGGGCACGAAGATGCCGACCGTGTTGTCGTAAGCCTCGTTGTCATAAATCTCGGCCTCGATCGTGTTCTCCACCTCGATGCCGATCACGTTGCCGTGCGCCACGTTGCGCCGCACCACCGCGCGCCGCGACTGCCCCACGTAGATCCCAGCGTCGCTCGCGCCCACCACCTCACAGTCCTCTACCAGCACGTCCTCCGAGCGCGTGGGGTACACGGCGTAGGCGCCGTTCTGCGTGTCCGAGCCACGATCCCAGCTCACCTTCAGCTTGCGGAACACGACGCCGGTCGCGCCGCTCACCACCACCCCGTTGCCCCGGGTGTTCTTCATCGCGAAGTTCTCGATGGTGATGCGATCGCCCGTCGCCAGCATGCCGTCATCCCCACTGACCTGACCGCTGAAGTCGAGCAGCACGTCCTCCGGGCGCTCCCCGGTGCCGCGGATGGTGAGCCCCGGGGTGGCGCCCACCGTGATCAGGTCATTGATCTGGTAGGTGCCCGGCGATAAACAGATGACCTGATTACTCCGCGCCTCCACCAAGGCGGTCTGCAGCGCCTCCGTGTCGTTGTCCCCGGGAGCCACCCGGAGATCGCAGCCACCCCCACCCGGCGCCCCGTCGTCGTCGTCCCCCGAGCAACCGAGCAGCGCCGCGGACACCCACCCCACCATCGCCCACCGTAGAACGCTTCGCATTTCGAGACTCCTCTCAGACCCTGGTGCCCAGGCAGCGGCAACGCGCACCACGGGCACCCAGCCCTTTGCCTTCTACCCTGATTCCACGCACAAATCGACCGCTCGACCGAGCGACGCTAGGACGACGCTCTAGACGGACACCCGCCGCCCTCGGTTCCAGCGCGCGAAACGCATAGCCGCGGTCGAATGATCCGCTGCGCCGCGAACTACGCGCCGCCGATGCGAAAGGAGAGCTTCGGGGGGAAGACACTCGGCGATCGAGGATTATAGAGTCAGCCGTGCCGCGCTCCCCTCGATGGCTCATGTTCTTCCTCGTCGTCATCCTGCTCCTCGGTCTCATCCACTACTGGCTGTGGGCGCGGCTGGTCCGCGACATGGCGCTGCCCCCCGGCTGGCAGCAGGCCTTGGCCGTCTTGTTCGGGCTGCTCGCGGCGAGCATCCCGCTCACCTTCGTGCTCTCACGGCGGCTCGACCCGGAGGCGAGCCGGCCGCTCTTGCTCGTTTTGTATGTGTGGCTGGGGGTGATGTTCTGGCTCACCCTGATGGTGGGCGTGAGCGAGCTGGTGCGGCTCGGCGCGTGGATCTTGGAGCGCCGTCAGTGGCAGGCGGATCCTGCCTTCGCCGCCGAGCGGCGCACCTTCCTCGCCCGCGCGCTGGGCGGCGCCGCGCTCTTGGTGACCACGGGCTTCACCTTCAGCGCCGCGCGGTCGGCGCTGCGCCGGGTCCAGGTGAAGCGGGTGGAGGTGCCGCTCAAGCGGCTGCCCAAGGAGCTGGACGGCTTCCGCATCGTGCAGCTGACGGACGTGCACGTGGGGCCCACCATCGGGGAGCGCTTCATCCGCGAGGTGGTCAGTACGGTGAACGATCTCTCGGCGGACGCGGTGGTGATCACGGGGGACTTGGTGGATGGCAGCGTCGCGCGCTTGGGGCACGCCGTGCGTCCGTTAGGGGAGCTGACGTCGCGGCACGGCACCTTCTTCGTCACCGGCAACCACGAGTATTACTCCGGCGCCGCCGAGTGGTGTGAGGAGCTGACGCGCATCGGGATCCGCGTGCTGCGCAATGAGCACGTCACGCTGCGTGGCGAAGCGGGCGGCGCGCTCGACTTGGCCGGGGTGGATGACGTGCAGGGGCGCCAAGTGCCAGGGCACGGCGCGGACTTGCCCGCGGCGCTGCGCGATCGCGATCCCAAGCGCCCGGTGGTGCTGCTCGCGCATCAGCCCGTTCAGGTCCACGAGGCCTCGCGCCTGGGCGTGGATTTGCAGCTCTCCGGTCACACCCACGGCGGTCAGCTGTGGCCGTGGCACTTCTTCGTGCGCCTGCAGCAGCCGGTGGTGGCGGGCCTCGCCTGGTTCCGCGACACCGCGATCTACGTGAGCTCGGGGACGGGCTACTGGGGTCCACCGCTGCGCCTGGGCGCGCCCGCGGAGGTGACGGAGGTCGTGCTCAAAGCGGCGTGAAACGCGCCTCGAGTGGATTTCTTGGGTGAGCGGCGCGCGCTCTCCTAGCGCGAAGTGTAGGCCCCGGACGACCTGTTCAATGGGTAGGGGGTTGGACGGCACCGCGCTCGAGCGGCGCTGCGCGCTCACCGGTGTGAGCGCCGCGTCGGTTCAACGCGAGCGCTCCGCGTCGAAAAACCGACTGGCAGGCCTGGCGACACTAGGTATGGTCCGCGCCGTGAAGTTGAGTCTGCTCATGGAGCTCCCCGAGGGCGAGCCGCTCGAGGCGCTGACCCAGCGTTACCAAGCGGAGCTCGAGACGCACGTTGGCGCAGAGGAGGCTGACGGCGAAGCTGAGCTCACCGTGGTGCCCCTCGCGCGCGATGAGCGCCCCCTGTTCGTGCGCCAGCTGGAGGCGCTGCCCCAGGCCAGCGGCTGCTTCATCGCGGCCTTCGATGCGCACGTCACCCAAACTGACGGTTGGCTCGGGGAGCTGCTCACCGCTCACGCCAAGCTGCGCGATCCAGACATCTCCGCTGTCTTCAGCGAGCGCGCCCCGGCGGGGGGGGAGAAGGTCACCCGCCTCATCCACCGCGGCCTGTGCCGCCTGAGCGGTCGGCGCTCGCCGCCTCGTGAGCTCGGCACCGCCGCGCTGTTCGATCGCCGCTGGGTCCCTGCCCTCACGGCGCTGCCCCCCCGGGCCGATCTCGATCTGCCGCTGGCGCTCGCGAGCGTGGGCGCCGAGTGGCACCGCGTGTGGCACCGCCGCGCGCTGAGCGCGACGCCGCCCAAGCCTCCCCTGAGTGAGCGGGTGAAATTCGGGTTTCGGCGCTTCTCCTGGTTGGGGGGCCTGCGCGAGCTGGCGATGCTGATCGGGCTCGGCCTCTATGGCTTCTGCGGCATCCTCATCGTCTCGGGGCCACGCTCCGCCTGGGCGGCCAAGGGGTGGTTCGGCGTGGCGCTGCTGGTGCTGCTCACCCTGATCGCGGGGCTCGTGCAGTGGCTCATCCGGCGCCCGCTGCGCCCCGCGCTGGCGCTCGGCAGCGAGACGGTCGCCGAGATCGAGAGTCACCGCCGCGCGAAACCGCAGTGAGCCCGGCGCGCGGCTTGCATTCCTATGAGGTCATGCGCGGCCCCCACGTGAGGCGCGCGGCCACGCGCGACGCTAGTTTCCCCAGGGAAACACTGTGAGGCCTCAAATCAGCAACTAGAGCGCCGAGAAGAGAAGCAGCAGCGCGCAGAGAGCCCGGGGAAAACGCGCTCTAGGCCTCGACCGAGGTGACGCCCAAGCTCAGCGCCAGCGCCTCCGCCACCCGGAGGCCATCCACGGCGGCGCTCATGATGCCGCCCGCGTAGCCCGCGCCTTCTCCACAGGGGAACAAGCCGGGCGCCGAGCGCGCCTGGAGCGTCTCCGGATGGCGCGGCACGCGCACCGGGCTGCTGGTGCGCGACTCCACCCCGATCAGCTGCGCCTCCTCCGTGACGTAACCCCGGAGCTGCCCGTCGAAGGCGGTGAGCGCTCGGCGCAGGCGCCGACTGAGATCGAGCCCCGCGCCATCGAGCACCGCGCCGAGGTCCGCCGAGGTGAGCCCGGGGATGTAGCTGGTGTCCCCGAGCCGCGCGCTCGCGCGCCCCGCGATGAAGTCAGTCACACGAACGGCAGGCGCCACGAAGGCTCCCCCGCCCGCCTGGAACGCCGCCGCCTCCAATCGGCCCTGCACCTCGAGGCCCCAGAGCGGCGCGTCCCCCTTCAGCCCGAGGTGCGCCGCGGCGCGCGCGACGTCCTCCTGCTCCACCTGCACCACGAGACCCGAGTTGGCGAACGGCGAGCTGCGCCGCTTCAGGCTCATGCCGTTCACCACCAGCCTCCCGGGCTCCGTCGCCGCCGGCACGATGAAGCCACCCGGGCACATGCAGAAGGAGAACACGCCGCGCCCATCCACCTCGTGCGCCAACCGGTAAGCCGCGCTGCCTAGGCGCGGGTGCCCGGCGTGCGCGCCGTACTGGATGCGGTCGATCAGCGGCTGCGGGTGCTCGACGCGCACCCCCACCGCGAACGGCTTGGCCTCGAGCGGGAGCCCCGACTCCCACAGCATGCGGTACACGTCGCTCGCGGAGTGCCCCGTGGCGAGCACCACCCGCGCCGCGCTGAGCTCCTCACCACCTTGGAGGCGCACGCCGGTGACGCGCTCCCCCTGACGCACGAGCTCCGTCACCCGCGCGCCGAACCGGAAGCGCACCCCGGCCGCTTCGAGCGCCACACGGAGCGCCGTCACCACCCGCGGCAGTCGGTTGGAGCCGATGTGCGGCCGCGCCTCCGTGAGGATCTCCTCCGGCGCGCCGCAGCGCACGAGCACCTGGAGCACGTCGCGCACGCCGCCTCGCTTGTGGCTCCGGGTGTAGAGCTTGCCGTCGCTGTAGGTGCCCGCGCCGCCCTCGCCGAAGCAGTAGTTGCTGTCGGTGCTGAGCACCCCATGGCGATTGAGCGCCTTCAGGTCATGGCGCCGCGGCTGCACCGGCTTGCCGCGCTCGAGCACCGTGGAGCCGATGCCGAGGCGCGCCAGCTGGTAAGCGCAGAACAGCCCCGCCGGGCCACCGCCGATGATCAGCACCCGCTCTGGATCGGACACCTGACGCAGCTCCGGCGGACCACTGATTGACTCAGCCTCACCTCCCACGCGGAAGAGCAGGCGGTGACGCACGTGGCGGCGCCGCGCGTCCAGGGAGCGCTTCAAGAGCTGGAGCGCTGGCAGCCGCTCTCGTGAGACCCCGAGCGCCTCCGCCGCGCGCTGACGCAGGGCAGCCGCGTCGTCCGGCTCGTCCAGCGCCACCACCAGCTCGAGCTGATCGGGCGCCAGGTTCTCCTCCCCACCCGCTCTCGACCGCGTCGTGGATCGCCGGCTCCTTCGCTGGTTCACGGCGCGGAGCCTTGAGCAGGCGCCAGGGGAAGTCGAGCGCTTTGGCCTCGCTTGCGGCGCCTCTCTGGCAGTGCCACGAAGCCGCCGTGGCCACCCTCGAATTTTACTACGACTTCGTCTGCCCCTACGCCTACCTGGCCAGCACCCAAGTGGAGGCGCTCGCGCGCCGCACCGGCGCCCAGCTGGTGTACCGCCCCCTCTTGCTCGGCGGGCTGTTTCGGCACTTGGCGGGGGAAGGCTACGCGCCGAACCAGATGAACGCGGCGCGCGCGAAGGTGGGTGAGCGCGACCTCGAGCGCTACGCGGCGCTGTACGGGGTACCCCTGGTGCGTCCAGCGGAGCACCCGCGGCGCACGGTGCTCGCGCTGCGCGCGACGCTCGCGAGCGGCGACGTCGCGCGCGCCAGCCACGCGCTGTTCAAGGCGTATTGGGGTGAGGGCGCCGACGTCGAGCAGCCCCAAGTGGTGGCCGGCGCGCTCAGCGCAGCGGGGCTGGATGGCGCTGGCGCCGTCGCTCGATCAGAGCAGGCGGAGGTGAAGGAGGCGCTCCGCGCGGCGACCGCGGAGGCCGCCGAGGCGGGGGTGTTCGGCGTCCCCAGTTTCCGTGTAGAAACACAAAATGGGAGCGAGGTCCACTGGGGGCAAGATCGGCTGCACCAGGTGGCCACGGCGCTCGAGCCGGGTTTGAGCTGGCCCCCTGACTTCCCTCGCGGGCGCGGGGAGGACGCGGCGCGGGAGCTGGAGATCGAGCTCTGGTATGACTTCTCGAGCCCCTACGCCTACCTCGGCTGGTGTCAGCTCGAGCGGATCGAGCGCGAGACGGGGGCGCGGGTCCGCCCGCGCCCGTTCCTGCTCGGCGCGGTGCTGCAGCAGCTGGGCTACGCCGGGGCGCCCGTGCTCTCCTTCCCACCCGCCAAGCAGCGCTACGTGGGGACCGATCTCGAGCGCGCCGCGCGCGCGCTCGGCGTCCGCTACCAGTTCCCCTCACTGTTCCCGCTCCGCGCGGTGACGCCGCTCCGCCTCGCGCTGGCGAGCGGTGAGCACCTCCGCCCGCTCAGCAGCGCGCTGTTCGAGGCCTACTGGGCAGACGGCCAAGACATCTCGAACGAGGCGGTGCTGCGTGAGATCGCGGGGCGCGTGGGGGTACCTGAGGCGGCGTTCGAAGCGACTCAGAGCGAGGCCATCAAGCAGGCGCTCAAGGCCAACACGGATGAAGCGCTGGCCCGCGGGCTGTGCGGCGCGCCGAGCTTCACGGTGGGCAGCGAGCTGTTCTGGGGGCAAGACCGCGTGGATCTACTGATCGACACCGTGAACCGCACGGCCGGCGCCTGAAGCCAGCGCGAGCCGCACGCGGCGCTCGGTGTCCGCACAGGGCACGCTTGCGGCAGCAACACAAGGCGACGCACGCGGCGTCCGCGGCTTCGGCGAACGGGCGACGCACGCGGCGTTCACGCGAAAGCGACACGGGCGTCGCCCTCCGCCGCGCGTGACGAGCGGTTGAGGGAGAGCTCGCCGATGGAGTATGCTCGTGAGTCAGGTGCCTCGCACGTTCATCACGAAGGGACGGTGCCCGTGACCGCTCGCAGCTTCACCTCACGCTCCATCCCGTCGCTCGCCGTCGCGCTGACCAGCCTCGCGCTGGTCGGCACGGCGTGCTCCCTCACCGACACCAGCGATCTCAGCTCGGGCTCGAAGGGCGCAGCCGTCGCGGGGACGAGCGGCAGCGGAGGCGTGGGCGGCACGGACAGCGGCGGTAGCGGCGGCAGCGCGGGGGGCGGCGCGGCGTCAGGCGGCGTGGCAGGCGCGGGGGCCACCGGCGGTAGCGCCGGGACGGGCGGCGGCGGAGGCAGCGCTGGTGACGGCGGCAGCGCGCCGCTCGCCCAGGGCCTGGGCTGCCACAACAGCGACGAGTGTGAGAGCGGTCACTGCGTGGACGGCGTGTGTTGCGACACCGCCTGCGATGGGCCGTGCGTCGCGTGCAGCGCCGAACGGGTCGGTGGCGGGGTGGATGGTACCTGCGCGCCGATCACGGCGGGCGCGGACCCTGACTCGGAGTGCTTGGATCAAGGCAGCGCGAGCTGCGGCACGAGCGGCGCCTGCGATGGTCATGGCGCCTGTCAGCTGTACCCCGCGGCGACCGTGTGCAGCCCGTCGAGCTGCAGCGAGGGCGTGCGCACCCTGCCCTCGCTGTGCGATGGCAGCGGCAACTGCGTCGCGGGCACGACTGAAATCTGCGACCAAGACGTCTGCGACCAAGACGTGTGCCTGGGCCAGTGCTCCGCGGACAGCCAATGCGCCGGAGCCGATCGCTACTGCGAGCTGGTGAGCGCCAGCTGTCGAACGGTGCTCGACGTGGGTCAGGCCTGCGAACGTGGCGCCCAGTGCGCCAGCGGTCACTGCGTTCAAGGCGTGTGCTGTGACACCGCCTGCAACAGCACCTGTGAGAGCTGCCTCGCGGCCCACAAGGCCTCGGGCGCGAACGGCACCTGTGGACCGACCCGAAACGGCACCGACCCGCTGTCTCAATGTGAAGATCAGGGCGCGGCGAGCTGCGGCACCAACGGCCTGTGCAATGGCGCGCGCGGATGCCGCTTGTACACGAGCGGCACCGTGTGTGGAGCCAGCTCGTGTCGGGAGGATGGTCAGTATCAGCCCACCCGACATTGCGATGGCAGCGGTGTGTGCGCGGCCACGCCATCCGTCTCTTGCTACCCACGGCGGTGCAACGCCGAGGGCTGCATCTCCCCGTGCGCGCTGGATAGCCACTGCGCGGAGGGGCACAACTGCGACCTCAACGGGAAGTGCGCGAGGGCTCAAGCCCTCGCCAGCAAGTGCAACGAGGACGCCGAGTGCGCTTCCAGGCTGTGCGTCGAAGGGGTCTGCTGCGACAGCGCCTGCGAAGGCGCCTGCTTCTCCTGCAAGACCGGCAAAGTGGCGGGCGAGTGCGGTCCCACCAAGCTCTGCACCACGCCCGAGTGCAACGGGGCCTGCGACAAGTACGGGGTCTGTCACACGGACCAAGCGTGCTTCTGAGAGCGCCCAAGGCCTCGACGTCATCGCCGAGCGCACCCGTCGCCGGGTAGCGCCACGCCAAACCCCCAACCCATGATCTGGCCGCGGCCGCCGAGTCCGTGACCGATCCTGGGACACGCCCTCCGCCGAGTTGGCACCCACGGGTGTCACGGTCGATCGCAAGCGCCGACGCACCCATCCTCACGCGGGTGCGCCGACTGTCGCGCCGGCCGCGCGGCTTGGCGTCGCGCTACCAAAACGTCGCGCCGCGTTAGGTGGCAGGCACCGCGCGTGATGGAGTATGGTGGGGAGTCTAGCGCGCGCTCATCACGGATTGGTTGTACCAGTGGTCACTCGACTCCTCCGCCTCCTCGTTGCTTCGTCGTCGGTCGGCGCCCTGCTGCTCGGCGCCTGCTCCCTCACCGACACCAGCGACCTCAGCTCGGGCTCGAAGGGCGCGGGCGTCGCGGGGACGAGCGGCAGCGGGGGGGTTGGCGGCAACGGGGGGGTCAGCGGCAACGGGGGTAGCGCGGGTGTCGGCGCGGGCGGCACGGGTGGAAGCGCTGGCAGCGGGGGTAGCTCGGGTACGGCTGGCACTGGGGGCACTGGGGGCACCACACCACTAGCGCTCGGGGTGGCGTGTCACGACTCGAGCGAGTGCGAGAGCGGCCACTGCGTGGATGGCGTGTGCTGCGACACCGCCTGCGACGGCCTGTGCGTCGCGTGCAACGCGGATCGCATCGGTAGCGGCACTGACGGCACCTGCGCGCCCATCGCCGCAGGCACGGACCCCGACTCGGAGTGCCTGGACCAAGGCAGCGCGAGCTGCGGCACCACCGGCGTGTGTGACGGCGCGGGCGCTTGCCAGCTCTACGCTGCGGGCACCCAGTGTGGTCCCTCGAGCTGCAGCGCGGGGGTGCGCACCCTGCCCGCACAGTGTGACGGCGGAGGCAGCTGCGTGGCTGGCACCACGGAGGCCTGCGCTCAGGGCACCTGCGCCGGCGACGTGTGCCTCGGGCAATGCAACGCGGACAGCCAGTGCAGCGGCGAGCGCTATTGCAACCCCGCGACCGCCAACTGTGAGCAGCGGCTCGACAACGGTCAGGCGTGCGAACGCGCTGTCCAATGCGCGAGTGGGCACTGCACGCAGGGCGTGTGCTGCGACACCGCGTGCAACGGCCTGTGCGAGAGCTGCCTCGGCGCCCACAAGGCCTCGGGGGCGGACGGCACTTGCGGCGCGGTCAGGAACAACACGGATCCGCTGACGCAGTGCGACGAGGCCGGCGCCACGAGCTGCGGGCAGACCGGCATGTGCAACGGCGCCCGCGCCTGCCGCCTGTACCCCAGCGGGACGGTGTGTGCGCCGGCCATTTGCCAACTCGATGGCCGCTTCAACCACCCGCGGACCTGCAATGGCTCGGGCACCTGCTCGAGCGCCAACGTCACGCACTGCTCACCCTTCAAGTGCACCGGCACGGGCTGCATCGATGCTTGCGTCAGTGACAACAACTGCATGGATGGGTTCATCTGCCTGCTCGCCCAGGGCAAGTGCGAGAAGCCCCATTCGCTGAAGCTTGGCGATGGCTGCAGCCGAGACTTGGAGTGCCAGACCGGCGTGTGTGTCGAGGGCGTGTGCTGCGATCAGCGGTGCAACGGGGCATGTCAGTCCTGCAAGGACGGCGTGGACGGCGTCGGCAAGTGCAGCGACGCCTACGAGTGCAGGAGTTGTGGCTCGGGTAGTATCTGCGTCCGCGGCCAATGCCGGGAACAACACTGCCCATGACGGCGCCCACGCCCCACACCGAGCCGGAGCTGGTCGGGCGCTACGCCATCTACCAGGAGATCGCCGCCGGTGGCATGGCCACAGTGCACCTCGGCCGGCTGGTGGGGGAGGGCGGCTTCAGCCGCACCGTCGCCATCAAGCGGCTCCACCCCCAGTTCGCGCGGGACGCTGACTTCGTCGATATGTTCCTGGACGAAGCGCGCATCGCCGCTCGAATCCGCCACCCCAACGTGGTCTCCACGCTGGACGTGGTGGCGAACGACGGCGCGCTGCTACTGGTCATGGACTATGTCCATGGTGAGTCGCTCTCGAAGCTGCTGCGCCTCGCCAGCCAAGCGCAAGAGTACGTCCCGCTCGACGTGTGCCTCGGCATCGTGAGCCAAGCCTTGCTCGGGCTGCACGCGGCGCACGAGGCGCAGTCCGAGCGGGGGGAGCCGCTCGGCATCGTGCACCGCGACATCTCACCCCAGAACATCATGGTGGGCACGGGCGGGGTAGCGCAGGTGCTCGACTTCGGGGTGGCGAAGGCCGCCATGCGCGCGAGCACCACGCGGGAAGGTCAGGTCAAAGGCAAGATCGCCTACATGGCGCCCGAGCAGCTCGCGAGCGGCGACATCGATCGCCGGGTGGACGTGTTCGCGGCGGGGGTGGTGCTGTGGGAGTCGCTCACGGGCAAGCGCCTGTTCGCGGGGCAAGATCTCGCGGAGACGCTCGGGCGCATCACCCAAGCGCCGGTCGCGCCGCCGTCCTCCTTGCGCCCCGAAGTACCCCCGGAGGTGGACGCGATCGTGCTGAAGGCGCTCGCGAAGACGCCGGGCGAGCGCTTCGCGAGCGCCCTCGAGTTCGCGACCACCATCGAGGCCACGGGCCGCGTCGGCTCGGCGCTCACCATCGGGAGTTGGGTCCAGCGGATCGCAGCGCAAGGGCTCAGCGAGCGGAGCCTACAGGTGAGCGAGGTGGAGAGCCGCAGCACGATCGTGCCTCGCGGCATCGTGCCTCGCGCTGAGGTCTCCGTCGCCGAGGTCCCCAGCGCCGTCACCGAAGCGCCTGCCCGCCCCTCCCGCAGCTGGCCGCTCATCGCCGCGCTCACGACAGCGACCCTGCTCGCGGTCACCCTCGCCGTGGGCGCGCTGTGGGTCTTGCGCGCGAAAGAAGAACGGACGGCTGCCGAGCCCCCACCCGACCCACGAGTCAGCGCTCAGACGGGCGCCACGGGTCCCGCTGAGCCCACCGCGGCAGCCGAACCGACCCAACCCACGACGGCCGGGCCAATCGAAGCGGCCGAGCCAGCCGAGCCCGCAGAAGCGGCGGAACCCACCCAAGCGCCGACGCCCCAGGCGACCAAACCGAGCGCTCCGCCCAGCACGAAGGCCGCCCCCGCCGCGCAACCCAAGGCAGCACCCAAGCCCAAGCCCGCTCCCGCGGCGGTCGCCAACTGCGACCCGCCCTACTCCATCGACGACAAGGGCATCAAGCGCATCAAGCCCGGCTGCTTGTGAGCCCCCGTCGCATCCCCGTCAATCAAGCTGACTGATTTCATGCACGCCCTCCCCAAGCACGCCACCACGCACCCCGCACGCGCGCTGCGTCACGCCTCCGCCACGGTGGTGCTCCTCGCCCTGAGCACCGCCGCGAGCGCCGCCCCCACCGACGCCGAGGCCGCCAAGGCGCGCTGCGGCGCCGCTTACGAGGCCGCTCAAGAGGCTCGGGCCAAGCGCACCTGGCTCGACGCGCGCAAGGAGCTCTTGGTCTGCGCCCAGGACGAGTGCCCAGCCTTCGTCCGCAAGGACTGCTCCTCCTGGCTCGAGGAGGTCACCCGGGCCATCCCCACCTTCGTCCTCATCGTCAAATACGCTGACGGTCAGGACGTGATGGACTACGAGGTGCACCTCGACGGCAAGCGCCTCCGCACCGACGCGGGCGCCGCCATCGAGGGCGACCCGGGCGAGCACCAGCTCACCATCAGCGCAGCCAACCACCACCCCGCCGAGCTGAAGCTGATGCTCCGCGAAGGTGAGCAGCACCGCCAGGTGGAGGTGACGCTGAAGCCCCGCAGCAGCTCGGCCGCGGTAGACAGCGGAGTTGACGAGGGATCGGTGTCGATCGATCCCTCGACCTCCTCGGCGCCCATCCTCGGCTACGTCCTCGGTGGAGTGGGGGTGGTGGGGCTCGGCGCCTTCGGCTACTTCGCGCTCACGGGGAGCCAGCAGCGGCGCGACCTGGAGAACGACTGTAAGCCTGCCTGTCCTCAGGCGGACGTCGACGCGGTGGATCGAAAGTTCCTGTTCGCGGACATCTCGCTCGGCGTGGGGCTGGTGTCGCTCGGGGTCGCCGCCTACCTCATCCTGACTCACGACGGCGGAGGCGAGCGGGCGCACGCGTCGCTCCCGCTGAACGTGCACCCCATGGCGGGCGGCGGCGTGGGCACCTGGATCACGCGGTTTTGAGCGGCTACGCCGCGCCGCTGGCGCCGCCCCTGGATCCAGCCGCCACCACCCGTGACGCGCTGCGCTGCGGCGTGACGCCACGCCGAGCGTGACTGCTCGCTTGACGCGTCGGGGTCGCTCACGGATCCTGAGCGCCACATGGACGTGATGGGGCAGCTCCGCCACTCGAACCGCGGCCGGGCTGCTCCTGCTTAGTCATCAGGAGGGCCAGACCATGAAGCGTATCGCTGCAGCGCGCCAACTCGGCGTCATCTCTTGGGTGTGTGTGCCGCTCGTAGGCCTGATGGGCCTCGTCGGCTGCTCTGACGACGACGACGGGAAGAAGCCTGGCGGCCTCGGGGGCACCGCGGGGACCGCGGGCTCGGGTGGCACCGCGGGCTCGGGCGGCACCGCGGGCTCCGGGGGCACCGCGGGGACGGGCGCTGGTGGCTCCGGCGGCACCGCCGGGACGGGCGCCGTGGGTGGCTCCGGCGGCACGGGAGGCGGCGGGTGCGATGCACCCCGCGATCCGACCACCGCCAAGGTGTGCCTCAGCCTGGCACCCCAAGCGCTGACGCTCGGCAGCACCCCTGATCTCGACGGCCAGGGCGTCGGGGTGGTGCAGATCTACTCCGTCGAGTCGCCCGATGTACCCGGTGGTCCGGCGCCGCTCGCCACCATCAACATCACGGCGGGCGGTGGTGAGCTCAGCCTGGCTGACCTCGCCGCGCGAGTGGAAGAAGTGGAGGGCCTGCCAGACACGGTCTACATCCGCGCCTGGTTCTTCGACAACCCGCTCGCGCTCCAGCTGGTGAGCCAGGGTCAGCCCCCGCTGGTGTGGGGCGTGTTCCTGGGCGGGGTGGATTTGAACCAGGGCCTGACCACCCCGATGAAGCTGCGCCCCGTCTCGCTCAACGCGGGGGAGGCCACGACGCTCAACGTCCCCATGGTGGGCTTCCGCAAGCTGGTGGTGCAGCTCGGTGCTGGCTCGAACTACAGCTTCCCTGACGATGGTCAGGGCTTCATCAGCTGGGGCGCGTTCCAACAGCGCGGCATCTCGCCGGACGCCGCGGTGTATGGTTTGGGGCGGCTCCCTGCCTGTGTGGACGCCTCCGCGGGCCCGCAGGTGGTGCCTGGCTTCGTGATCGCCGAGTGCAATGGCGGCTCCTGCGACAACACCTGGCTGGCAGGGCGCTTCGATGACTACGGCTACACTCGCGACCCCAACGCCGGGCTCTTGCTGCCCATCTTCTCGATCACGGCCCTCCCCGAGGGGGATCCGCCGACGCTCCTGCTCCCCACCTCGAACCAGATCGATCTGAGCGACGCAGCCCGCTACGACCTCGGCACGCTCAGCTCCGAGTTCACGTTCACGGTCAGCTCACCGGTCAATCCGCCGCCGAGCTTCAGCTGCTCCTCCACCGGCGGCGTCGGGGGCGCTGGCGGTGTCGGTGGCACCGGCGGCGTCGGAGGCGCGGGCGGCGTCGGTGGCACCGGCGGCGTCGGGGGTGTCGGGGGCACTGGCGGCGTCGCTGGCGCGGCGGGCACCAACCCCTGATCCCAGGGCGCGGCTCGCAGCGTCCAACTTAAGTTAGCTTCGCTGACTGATCCCACCTGCCTGGTGCCACGCTGGCGCCAGGCAGGTGCGTTTTTGTGACTACTGCTCGGGGGGAACCGGGGGTAAACCGCTCGCCTCCGTGTCGGATCCACCGCTCACCCTACGACCCATCGGGATCGCGCGGACGCCTTACCAGTCCAAGGCCGAGGCGCCGCGCCAGGCGCCGCTCGCCTCGGGCGAGGCGCAGATCGTGCTGTTGCCCCGCTCGGGCTTCGAGCACGCGCTGGAAGATCTCACCGCTTGGAGTCACCTGTGGGTGCTCGCCTGGCTCGATCGCGCCGGCGGCTTCGCCCCCAAGGTGCGGCCGCCGCGCAGCCAAACCAAGCGCGGCGTGCTCGCCACCCGCTCACCCCACCGCCCGAACCCGATCGGGCTGAGCGCCGTGCGGCTGCTCCAGGTTCGAGGCCTCACCCTAACCGTCAGTAGCCTTGACCTCATCGACGGTACCCCCATCCTCGATCTCAAGCCCTACGTGCCGTACTCGGACTGCATCCCGGAAGCGAACAGCGGGTGGCTCGAGGCGGCGCCCACGGCGGCGACGCCTGGGGTCACCCTCGCGTTGGGGGCCGAGCGGCTCACCACGGAGCCCGGTGCAGCGCCGTCGCCGAGCGCCGCCGAGGGCTGGCGAGTCGAGTTCGCATCACGCGCGGAGCGTCAGCTAGCGCTGCTCGGCGCCGAGGGTGAGGCGCTGCGCGCGCGGCTCGTCACGCTGCTCGAGCCGGGCCCGAGCCCTCACCCCTACCGGCGGATCCGCCAGGTCGGCGATCACGCGCGCATCGCCGTGGGCCCTTGGCGCGCGCGCTTCACCTCCCATCGAGCAGCACCAGGCGCCCTCGGTCATATCCGCGTGGAGGCGATCGCCACGGGCTACCGGCGCGCCGAGCTCGCACGGGACCCGAGCCTCGAGGCGCACCAAGCGCTGGTCGCCGCGTGGGGCTACCCGGGGGACGAGATTGGCTAGCAGCGTGGCGCGCTGGCGCTTGGCGTCGCCGCCGCACCTAGCCAGTGATACTGACTAGCTTGCGTACCGATCGGCTAGCGCCTCAGCGGGTCAGTGAAGCGCCCGATGACGCCGGGCTCGACAGCGCGCTTCACTTGCTCGGCGCCGCGCGGCGACGGATGACGGCTCGCACGCTGTGCCAGTCGTCGCGCTTCAGCTCACGCATCACCAGCAGGCACGCGGCGTAGATGATCACCACCACGCCGCTCCACACCAGCGTCATCACCTTACCCAAGTAAGGGAGCTGACGCGCGACCGCGATGGCGACGAACAGCGCCACCCCCACGCGGAGCAAGCTGAGCCACGCCACCACACCGCCGGCGGCCGACTTCACCAGCGCGGCGGCGATCAGGGTCGCCAAGAGCACGCCGATCGACGTGCAGATGGCGGTCGTCTGGAGCAGGTGCGTGCCGAAGCTCGCGTCGTGCAACGTGACGAAGCAGAGCACCGCCACGAGCGCCATCGCCGCGAGCGTCGTCAGCATGCTGGCCAGCGCGCGCCCCAGACTGTTCAGCACCGCGCTGAACACGCCGAAGATGGCGAACACCCCGAAGCCCAAGGTGAGCACCTGCATCGCCGGCGCGGCCACCCAATACTCCTCTTGAAACAAGAGCCGGAGCAGCGGCTCACTGAGGCCGCTGGTCACCGCCACCATCGCGCCCGCGAGCACCACCGCGAGGCGCACCCCCGTCCTCACGTAGCGCGCCATCGCGTCACGATCGCCGTCTTTGTGCGCCTTCGCCAGCATCGGGAAGAGCACGAAGGTGATGCTCAGGAGCAGCTGATACGGCAGGAAGCAGTAGAGCTGGGTCGCCGCGTAAGCGCCCACCAAAGGACTCGCTGCCTCCACCGTGAGCCCACCGCGCTCCGCCGCGGAGGCCGCGAACAGCCGCAGCAAATTGACGTCCGCTTGGAGCAGCAGGTTCAGCGCCACCTGGCCGAACCACACCGGCACCATGAAGCCGAGGTGCGCGCTCAGCGTGAGCGACGAAGGCCCACCGCGCCCGACCCCCACCATCACCAGTGACAGCACCAGGATGATGGCGGAGCCCACCGCGAACCCCACGATGGCGCCCTCCGCGAGCAGCCCCGCGGTGATCCGCGCGGCGACGAAGGCGCCGCCGATCAGGCCCGCCGTGCGGAGGCAGGCCATGATGATGTCGAGCAGCGCCTGACGCCCGAAGCGCCGCTGCCCGTTCAAGATGCCGACCAGCGGGCTGTACAGCGCGTAGCAGAGCACGACCACCGCGAGGATGCGGAGCAGCGGCGTGATCTGCGGAGCCTTGATCGCCTCCGCGAGCGGCCCCGCGCTGAAGAAGAACGCCGCCGCGAAGAACACCCCGAGCCCCACGTGCACCGTGAACACGCGCCGGATCACCCCGGGCGCCTCCGCCGAAGTGGCGCGCGCTACGGCGCGGCTGCCCCCCTGGATGGAGCTCGTGACCACCGGGTTGTAGAAGATGCTGGCGAGCGACTGCGCGTTGCGGAAATCACCGAAGCCGCCCGCGCCGAGCAGCCCCGGGAGCACCGCGTTCTGCACCAGCCCCACCAAGATGAACCACACCTTGGCGAGCACGATCGCCAACCCGCCGCGCCCCGCCGCGCGCGCCGTCTCCTCACCGTCCGCTCGGCCGGTGCTCGGGGTGGCTCCTGACTCCTCTTTTTGCGCGCTCGTCACAGCGCCCGCGTGCCTCAGGCACGCGCCTTCGTCAACTGAACCGAAGGCCCCGTTTCATTGCGATTGGGCGCCTCACCGCGATGGGCGTAGCTGACGGCGCGCTGCGTGGGCTATAAGCAGCGCATGCGTCGCTTAGCTCCTGTGCTCGCTTGTGTCCCCATGCTCTTCGCCTGCTCCGATGACGACTCGAGTCGTTCGCGGCGCGGCTCGGGCGGTACCTCGGGAGCAGCGGGCACCGCAGGGGCCGCGGGCACCGCAGGGACTGGCGGCGTGGGCGGCGTTGGAGCTACCGGCGGCGTCGGAGCCGCAGGCGGCGTCGGCGGTACGGGTGGCGTCGGAGGCATCGCAGGCGCGGCGGGCAGCGCGGGCGCAGCGGGCAGCGCGGGCGCAGCGGGTGCGGCGGGCAGCGCGGGTGCGGCGGGCAGCGCGGGTGCGGCGGGCACCAGCGGCGCCGCGGGCACCGGTGGTACGGGCGGCGTACCAGCCGTCTGCGGTGATGGGATCGTCGAAGCCGACGAGCCCTGTGATGGTGATGGTGTCGGGCGCGCCGGAGAGACGGTCACCTGCACGGAGTCTTGCCAACTGAGAGACGACGCGGTCACGCCCTCGGGCTGGTGCCCCTCGCCGCCTGGCGCGCCGTCGCTCTACGCGGGCTGCGTGTTCCCACCCGCGGGCCTCGCGGGCGGCGGCACTCACGTCACCCTCGCGGGCTCGGGCTTCACCGCGGGCACCACGGTGCGCGTGGGCGGCCAAGCGGTGACGGTGCTGCACCAGACCAGCACTCAGCTCACCTTCTTCTCCCCACCCGGCCCCGTGGACACCTGGGCCGACATCGTGGTGGAGGACACGAGCGGCGCGGAGAGTACGCTGACTCGCTCCTTCGCCTTCGTCGCCGACGACAACCTAGTCACCAACACGAACGACACCGGGAGCGGCTCGTTGCGCAACAAGATCGCCACCTCGGGCGGCGGCGCGTTCGTCACCTTCGATCGCTTCCTCGCGCACCAGACCATCACGCTAAGCTCGGCGATCGGGGTCGGCGCACGGACGATCGTGGGGCTCGGGGCGCGCTACACGGTGGTGTCCGGCGGCGGCTCCTCGCGCGTCTTCAACTTCAGCGGCAACACAGCTGAGCTGGTCGGGTTAGCCATCACGGGAGGTCAGGCGTCCAGCGGCGGGGCGATCTTCGTGAACGGCGCCACGCTCACCCTCACCGACTGCTGGGTGCGTGGCAACTCCAGCCCCACCGAGGGCGGCGCGCTCTACGTGCAGAACACGGGGGCCCAGCTGAACCTCATCCGCAGCAGCTTCTCGGGCAACCAAGGCACCCACGGCGGCGCGGTGCGCTTGGTTGGGCCCGCGGTGAGCGCCCACGTCGAGAACTGCAGCTTCAACGGCAACACCGCGACCGTCGGCGGCGCGGCGATCTACTCCGACATCCCGCTCACCGTCACGCACTCCACCATCGTGGGCAACACCGGTTCGGGCATCAACTGCCGCCTGGCAGCCTGCACCGTGTCGGGCTCCGTGTTCGCCGAGAACACCGGCGGGCACCTGACCGGCGTGGGGGCGAACAGCGGCGGCTACAACTTCGTCAGCCAGACTAGCCTCGTGAGCTGGCTGTCCAGCGACATCGTTGGCGTGGGAGTGACGCTCAATCCAGAGCTCGGCGCGTTCGACTTCGCCTACGGCCCCACGCCGGTGCTGCTCCCACTAGCGGGCAGCCCGCTCATCGACGTGGGGAACCCAGCCTCCTCGCTCACCATCGACCAGACACGTAACGCGCGGCCGGTGGGCGCGCGGGTGGACATCGGCGCAGTCGAGCACCGATAGCAGCTAGGTTGTCAAGGTTACTTCCCTTCGAGGGAGGACTCGATGACCATGTCCAGCACGTAGACGATGCTCGAGGCGTCCGCTGGGGGGTTCTTGAGCTTGAAGCGCTCGAGCCGCAGCACCGTGCGCACGCCAGCTTCATGGGTGAAGCCTTCGATGGGCTCGTACAACAGCTCGGGCTCACCGGTAGACAGCTTGACTCCCTGATCGTCGTACTTCACCTCCCTGACCGACAGGCAGCGGTGATCCGGGATCAGCGGGTGATTGCAGGCGACCAGCTGCGGCGCCACCTCCAGGAACACGCGCTCCCCGGGGCCTCCGTAGCGCGTCTCCGGCGTCTCCACGCCCTCGAAGCTGAGGCGGGCGCCACCCTGCGTGGTGAGGGTGAGCGTGGGCGGCTGACCTCCCTTCACGGCGAGGCTGAGCGAGCCCGTGAGGTGCGACGCCAGCGCCGCGTCCCCCTCCATCATGCCCGGCTCCACGCACAGGCGTTTGGTCTGCGCCATCTGCCCCAGCTCGAGCTTCCCCTCACTCGCGCCGCGCTCCGCGAGCAAGGTGTAGGTGCTGCCCATTACGTTGCAGGTGTTCGTGGTCGACAGGTGCCCGTCGGTGAAATGGAGGGTGATGGGTTTTTGGGGGTTGGGGAACAACACCGCGAGCCGCTCACCACCGCTCGTCACCGCATCTGACAACCTCCAGTGGTGCGCCGCGAGGACGGTGGGCAGCCCCGGCGCGGGCGCGGGCGGCGCCGATGGCTCGACCGTCGCGACGGGAGCACCGGTCGCGCTCGGCGCGGGCTCGGCAGAGGGCGCGCCGCCGCCACAGGCAACGAGGAGCAGGGAGGACGTGAGTGGGACGAACAAGGATCGCATGCGCCGGAACCTGTGCCCGCTCGACGGCTTCGTCCAGCGGCTCAGGTGCTCGCGCTGCCGGTTCCGTGCAGTTTGATTACGGTGGAGTTGAAAGGCCTCCTGATGCGTCTCACGGCGCGTCACTTCGCCTACCCGTCTAACCCCCCGATCCCCCGAAATCCGCGGCGGCGCGCGCACGTCACAGGTCCGGTGTGGCGCGGCGGCGTCCGGTGTACACCACGCGCGTGGACTGGCTGATCGTGATCTCGCTCTCGCTGGCGTTCGGCGCGTGGGTCACGAGTCACCTGCTGTTGGTGCTCGGGGTCGCGCGGCGTGAGGGCCCGTGGCGCGGGGTGCTCTCGCTGGTGGCGCCGCCGCTCGCGCCGATCTGGGGGCTCAAGCATCAGCTCAAGATCCGCAGCGGGGTGTGGATCGGGTCGCTGGTGCTCTACGTGGTGGCGCTGATCGCCGCGAGCTGGTAGCGGCTCGTCGGCGCGCGCGACGATCATTTTCCGCCAGGCAATCTGCGAGGTGGGCGGGTTTGAAACCGCGCTGAGCGGGTTCGAGCACCCTCAGCGGCGGACGGGCATCTCTTCGGTGAGCGGGCGCATGCGCCCGAAGCCCTCGAGCACCCAGCGGTCCCTCAAGCGCTTGGCGAGCGCTTCATGGCCACGCCACGGCACCGCCACCGCGTAGATCAGGCAGGCGTCCTCATACACATGCGGGTACCCCGCGAACGCGCCCGAGAAGTATTCGCGTGAGGCGCCGAGATCCACGTAGCCGTCGACGCTCTTCACCCACATCGGCTCCCCACGAAACTCACGGCGGCGCGTGCGCATAGGGCTGAGCTTCACGTCGTAGCTCTGCACCTTGCCGTGTCCCCAGGCCTCGAAGCGCCGGAGGCAGCTCCTCGAGTCCACCGGCTGTCCCTCCGCGGGCTGCACGAACACCACCGCCATCACGTGGTGATCGTTCCCATAACGAAACCCCGTGAAGTGCTGGACGCCCCAGAACCGCACGCGCTTCCAGCGCTCCCAGTCCGGCGTCGGCGCGCGGAGCTGGTCGTCCTTGTCGTTCCTCTCGCCCCAGGGCGCGCGGAGGAGCTCGTTCAAGGCGGCCAGGTGAGGATCGTCCGCATCGCCACCCGGGTTGGCCTGGGTCATCGAGCTAGGGGTCGGGGGAGCACCCGGCGCCTGCCGCGGTGAAGCGCCGCAGCCCACCACCAGCCCCCAACCCAAGAGCCCAAAGCTCCAAAGCCTACAGCCCAGGAGCCCCGTGGATCGAAGCCACCGAGCTACGAGGCCCGCGCTCGGTCGAGGCAATCGGTCGCGCACCTCCAAAGCATAGCCGCCCCCCACCGTGGCCGCGAGGCGGCCGCGAGAGAACACCGTGGCCGCGAGAGAACACCGTGGCCGCAAGAGAACACCGTGGCCGCGAGAGAACACCGAGAATGAGCCGACCCGCGCAGCCGCGGAAGAACGAGCAGAGCCAGCGAAAAAAGAGTGCTCCAAATTGGGTCGGAAAGAGGCTAGCCTAGAGGATCATGGGCTGCTCGCCTGTCGCGCCGCCCATCGAAAGGAGAGCGAATGACGATCACCCGCTTAGTCCAGATAGCAGGCGGCTTGAGCCTGCTGGTCCTTGCTGGCTGCCCCAACCCTAGGCCACCCCTTGGGGGAGGCGAGCACGACGTGGCGAGCGTGCTTCGCGAGGAGCGCTGCGACCCCAACCAGATGAGCCGCGCCGCGCCGCTGATCGTCGACTGGCGTGGTGACGATCGCCTCAACTTGGAGGCGACCATGCGTCAGGGCGTGGCGGTGGTGTCGTACACCTGCGACGCCATCAAGCTCCTGCCTCACTGCCGCGTGAAGGGCGACTACGGCTTCATTGGTGTCTCCACCAAAGAAGAGAAGATGAGCCTCAAGGACCAGTCGGAGATCATCGCGAACCTACCGCTCACCGGCAGCGCGCTGATCGCGAGGGCGGGCGGCGAGCTCAAGCAGGGCGCGGGGATCGACGTGCAGCTGGTGATGGTGGGCAAGAAGCGCACCGCCATCAGCGAGGTGATCAAAGATCACCTCGAGGGGGAGTGCGACGGCGCGACCCACTTCGTCCAGGGAGCGACGGTGGGCGCCTTCGTGGTCAGCACGGACTCGCGAGCGCTCGGCAAGGTGATGGCCGAGGTGTTCGGGGGTGGCGGGAGCGCCTCCGGCTCGTCCGAGAAGGCGTCTCAGGTGGTCGACGGTCGGCCTGACCATTGTGAGAAGGCGGACCCGATGAGCGACGCGCCGCCCTCGCAGTGTCAGTCCGCGATGCGGCTCGATCTCGTGAAGATCTCGGGGGTGGGTGACGCGCCGAAGGTCAACGACGGCCCGGCCGATGGAACCACCCACGGCAAAGACAACGCGAGCTGCCCCCCGGGCCTCGTGTTCAGCGGCGGCAAGTGCACCAAGAAGGCCTCGGTCACCGCCGACTACCAGTGCAGCGGCAAAGACGAGGGCGAGTGCGCGGCGCAGTGCCAGAAGGGCAACATGGCGAGCTGCCGCTTGCAGGGCCTGCTCCAAGAGGACTCCGGCAAATTCCGCGAGGCATTGAAGAGCTACCTGCTCGCCTGCAAGGGCGGCGACGCCATCAGCTGCTCCAACGCCGGCTACATGTACCGCACGGGGCGCGGCGTGGATCAACAGGACGACACCGCCGCCCAGCTGATGCAGATCGGCTGTGAGGCGGGCGACGCGCGCGGCTGCACCGACCTCGGTTACTACTACGAGAAGGGCATCGGCGTGCCGGGGAGCAACGAGCGCGCCGCGCAGCTCTACAAGCGCGGCTGCGACGGCGGCAACCTCACCGGCTGCGCCAACTACGCCTACATGCTGAACACCGGCACCGGCGTCGCCAAGGATCACACGCAGGCGGCGGTGTACCGTCAGCGTGCCTGCCTAGCTGGCAACGCGCGCTCCTGCAGCGACCTGGGCTACCAGTACGACCGCGGCGAGGGCGTGCCGAAGGACATCAAGCGCGCCGAGAGCCTCTACATCAAGGCCTGCGAAGGCGACAACGGCATCGGCTGCATGAACGCGGGCATCACCCTGGAAGACGGGGGTAAAGACCTCGCGCGCGCGGCCGCCTTCTACGCCAAGGGCTGCAAGCTCGAGGCTTACACCGCCTGCCGCCTGCTCGGCGGCATGTACCAGACGGGCCGCGGCGTGTCGCAAGACAACGCGCAAGCGAAGGCCATGTTCAAGCGAGCCTGCGACGGTGGCGACCCGGACGGCTGCAAGCTGATGGACACCGTGGGCTCCACGGCGAAGCCGGCGGTGGCGCCGTTCAAGTCGGGCACCCGCGTGCGCGCCACGCGGAGCTACGACGGCAAAATCCGCGCGGGAATGACCGGCACCTACTACGGCACCAACGGCGGTAACCCGCCCGCCTTCGTCATCTGGGACAGCCACATCGGCGCCAACCCCGTCTACTACACTGACGAGGGCGCGCCGCTCGGCAAGAACGCCAACGCCTACTGGGTGCCGTGGGACGTCATCGAGCGCGCGATGACCAGCGGCATGCGGGTGCAGGCCGTGCGCGACTACGACGGCAAGATCACGCGCGGGATGACCGGCACCTACTACGGCACCAACGGCGGCAACCCGCCCGCCTTCGTCATCTGGGACAAGCAAATAGGCGCCAACCCCGTCTACTACACCGCCGAGGGCGCCCCCCCGGGCAAGAACGCCTACGCGTATTGGGTGGAGTGGAACGTCATCGAGGAGGTGCTGCGCCCAGGGACGCGCGTGGTGGCCACCGGCAACTACGACGGCAAGATCAAGAAGGGGATGGAGGGCGTGTACTGGGGGACGAACGGCGGCAACCCGCCCGCATTCGTCATCTGGGACAACACCATCGGCGCCAACCCCACTTACTACACCGGGGACGGCGCACCCCCGGGCAAGGAGAAGAACGCCTACTGGGTGCCTTGGAACCTCATCGACCTGGCCCTGCCGAACGGCGTGCGCGTCATCGCCACCAAGGCCTACGACGGCAAGATCAAGCGCGGCATGATGGGCACCTACTACGGCACCAACGGCAAGAACCCGCCCGCGTTCGTCATTTGGGATGACCACATCGGCGTGAGCCCGTTCTACTACACCGGCGGCGGCGCGCCCCCCGGGCGCGAGAGCTACGCCTACTGGGTGGAGTGGGACGTCATCAAGCGCGCCTTCCAACCGGGCCGCAAGGTGCGCGCCGTGCGCGACTACGACGGCAAGATCAGGAAGGGGATGACCGGCGTGTACTGGGGCACCAACGGCGGCAACCCGCCCGCCTTCATCCTGTGGGACTCCACCATCGGCGCCAACCCCGTCTACTACACTGACGAGGGCGCCCCCGCCGGGAAGAACAAGAACGCGTACTGGGTCCCCTGGAACGTGGTCGAGCCGATCAACTACTGATGGCTCACCCATAGGGCGCGCCGCAGGATGCTGCGAGCGCCCCACTGGGCGCTCTAGGGTGCCCCGAGCGTGAGGCGGCGAGTCATCGTCGCCTCACGCGGGTTTTGTGGGTTGGACGGCACCGCAATGCGTGACCCCGCGAGTCGAGCACTGCATCGCGCAGCTCGTCACGGACAGGCAAGTCACGGTCACTGACGGACTGGAGTCACCGTGCACGTCGCACGTTTTTTTTGTGGGTTGGACGGCACCGCAATGCGTGGCTTGGTTTAGGCTCCTCGTATGAAGGCGCCAGAGATCACCCCGGAGGCGTTCACCGAGCTGGTGAATCAGACGATGCACGTTGGGGCTGACTTTCGTTTCCGCGTGCTGGAGCTCGAGTGGGGCCGCGCGCGGGTGCACCTCGAGGGCTCGGAGACGTTTCAGCGCCCCGGCGGCACCATCAGCGGGCCCACGCTGTTCACGCTGGCCGATCTCACGCTGTGGGCCGCGGTGCTGTCGTGCATCGGCTTCGAGCCGCTCGCCGTCACCTCGGATCTGACGTTGCACTTCTTGAGGCGGCCGCCGCTCGGCGCCTTGGAGGCAGAGGCTCGGATCCTGAAGTGCGGCCGCCGGCTGGTGCACGGCGACGTGCGCATCGCCTCACCCGGCAGGGACGAGGCGCCCGTGTGTCACGCGTCGGGCACCTACGCGAGATCTTGAAGCGCGGTGCCGTCCAACCGGCTCTTCAACTCCTTGCTTAGCCATTGAGGTGCTCTCCAAGACCGCACGGATCCTCCGGTAAGGTCGGGGACCGTGGCCGCAGTGCGCCCCGACGCATGAACAACGCATTCAGAGACGTTCATGGTGCATCAGGAGGGAGTGAACCCCCCCCTTGCGATCAGCCCCACGCCCTGAATCGTCAGCCCCGCGCCCTGAATCGTCAGCCCCACGCCCTGAACCGCAGCTGGGCTAGATGGTGACTTCCTTCACCCGGATCTGGTTCATGTCGAACACGCCGAGGCCGAGCTCGGCGGCGGTCTGAATGTACTTGGGCTCGCGCTTCACGCCGGCGAGCGTCTTGAGGCCGCGGCTCTTCCGCTCCTCATCCAGGATGTGCCACCCGTAGCGATCCATCGCGACCGGGTCCGTGGCGATGTACACCGCGCCGTGGGGGATGCGGGTGCGCGGATCGCGATCGAGCGGGCCACGATCGTAAGTCACCTTGAAGCCGTCCGTGATGTGGAGCCGCACGCGGCTCGTCACGATGGGGTGGTTGTACAGCATCGCGATCTGCGGGCTCGCGAGGTGCGCGTGGTGATCGTGAGGGTTGTTGACGGTGCCGTGGGTGATGTTCTTCATCGTCCCGGTGTAGCCGCAAATCCCATGATCCTTGATCTGGGTCATGTCGATCACCGCCGTCGACTCGAGCAGCGTGGTGCAATACTTGGTCTTGATGCCCTGGTAGATGCTGATCTCCGGCATCTTGTGATCCAGGTTGTTGTGGGTGGCCGTCTTCACGCCCTCCGGCAGGTCGTACCCCTTCACGCTGACGCGAGTTCCCATGAGGAAAGTCGGGAACTGCTCGAACACCGTGATGTTCTCCGGCGGCACCCCCACCCCCATCACCGCCTCCACCGTGGGGAGGATGAGCTCGAAGTTGACCGCCATCGTGTAGCCCTTCTGGCCGGCGATGCCGTTCACCTTGATGCCCACGATGTCATCCTTGTGGATGAAGCGCTTCATGGCCTCCACCAGGTTCGGCTTCCCGGTGAACTCCATCATCGCGCGCTCCAGCATTTGCCGCGCTGGGTCGAGCTGCGGCCACAGCTGGTTCGGCTGCATGAAGGAGGCGAAGTCCCCCTTCTTCCCCACCTTCACGACGCGCCCCGGCACCGACATGGGGATGAAGCCCTTGGGCGGTGCGGCGGTCAGCTGACGAGCGACGGCGTCATCGCTCAAGGTGGAGAGCATCGCGGCGCCTCCCACCGCGGCGCCCGCCTTCATCAAGCCCCGACGGCTGACGCGCGGCGCTGCTGCTTCAGCTTCACGGCGCGCTTCGCCCACGGCTTCGAGGATTTCAGTGTCGGGAGCGAGGCCGGGTGAAGACAGGGGGCCTGATGACGTCGCAGGTCGGCGCTGATGAACCATGAAGACCCTCCGAAAAATGAGTGACAGCTGAGGAGCTAACACGCCTCCCGCCCTCGGGCAAAAGCGCCGAGGTGCCGGAGAGGCCACGCGGCACCTGGCGACCCTTGCCCCCGAATGCAGCGCCCCCGAACGCAGCGCGGCTCGCCGCGGTCCACATCGGCGGCGCTGGCTTTATTCCCCGCGCCCACTGATTTTCCACGACGCCACGCCGCGCGCTCGACTCACGCGTCACTGCTCGGTGGGAGCGCCCGCGCCCCGGGCGTCCGCGCAGCAGCGGAACGACACGAAGTAATAGGTGAAATCAGGGCCGTGGCTGGTGGTGACGGGCCGGCAGGCGTTGCGCACGTGGCCCCAGGCGCCGCCCTTCAGCGCCGCGAAGCGCCCGCGCGCGCGGGGACGCTCCTGGTCCGCGCGCGTCCACTCGTCGAAGTTGCCGGTCAGGTCGTAGACGCCGAAGTCGCTCACGCAGCCCTCCATGGCTCCGCTCGGCCGGCTCTGATCCAGCCGCGCGAGCTCGGCCTCCTGCACCGCGCGATCCTTCGAGTACACGCGGCTGAGGCTGGGGCTGATCCAAGGGTTGTCGATGTTGCAGTGCTCCTTGGATCGATCATACCCATATGGGAATGGCTTCTCCTCTGGGCCCTCACACGCCGCCACCCACTCGCGCTCATAGCAGAGGCGCTTGCCTAGCTCACCGCAGGCGCGCTCGGCGTCGTAGAAGCTGACCATCACCGGGGGCTTGGCCCCGCGCTCGTTCGGGAACTCGTAGCGATCGATGCAGTAATCGAGCGGCACCCGCGCCGCGCGGCAGTCGTTCGAGGCGGGGTCGAAGCGGTGGCAGATGGTCAGCCTATTTGACGGGTCGTACTCACTCTTGAGGCAGCGCCGCTCGAGCTCCGGGCAGAAGTCGTGACGCACGTGCGCCATCCCCTCCGGGCAGGCGCTCGGCGCGCTCGCATCCGCTTGACTGACTATCACGCCCGCGTCGCTCTGCTCTTGCCCAGTCCCTCCCCCGCCCTCCAAGGGTTTTTGGGGGTTTGGCAGTGCGCCGTGCGGCGCCGCCGCGTCCGAGCTGCGCTGAGAGGGCCCGCAGCCCGCTCCCGAGCCGCAGCTCAGCCCCAGCAGTAAAGTCAGCTTAACGATCCAAATCGGACGCTTCGTTCTCCGCGAGGCTCGCTGCATACCCCAGCCTACCAGGCCCGCGGCGGCGCGGAGCCACACCTCACGGAGCAGCGCTCGAAGACACCGGGCGGCGCTCGAAGGTCATCCCGCGGGCGCACGATGAATGGCGCTCGAAAGCGGCGTGTCCGACGAGCGGCGCTGAAAGCAAGCGTCGACCTCGAGACGTCATCGCACCCACAGCGACTGCACCCACCGCCGCCACCGTTCGCCGGTGCCTGCTGAGCCAGGCGCTGATGCGTGCACAGCGACTGCACCCACCGCCGCCACCCGTTCGCCGCCTGGCGGCCGCGGGCGCCGTGGCCGCACTGCGCGAGCTCCTCCGTGATTTCGCGGCGCAGGAGGCTGGCACGCCGCTCGCTATGGGGGGCGAGCCTGCGGCGAACGCAGGTCACATCAGGAGAGACATCATGAACAGCAAAACCAAGATCGTGTACTGCATCACCGAGAACAAGAACCGCAAGTTCTGGAACCGCGTCGGGGTGGCGTTCGTCAACAGCGACGGCTCCATCAACGTGAAGCTGGACGCGGTGCCCGTCAGCGGAGACATGCAGATCCGCGACTACGTCCCGCGCGAGACGAGCGACTCCGACGCCGCCCCGATGTACCAGGCGCAGGCCTGAGGAGCTCACCATGGCAGCACCCACGCAGGATGCCGGCGCCGCGCAGGCGCCGGGCAGGTCGATGGGCGACGCCGCTCCCGCCGCAGCCCCCGAGGGTCCTTCGACCCTCGGGGCGCTGGTGGGGGACCCTGCCCAGCGCAGCGATTCCCGTCGCCGCAATTCACAGCACGACTCACCACACAGCGACTCACGACACAGCGACTCACCACGCAGCGCGCGCGCGGGCACGCGCGTCGATGGAGCGGCTCGAGCGAGCCACGCGGAGCCACTGGAGCCCGAAGGCGCGCTCACGCGCCTCAAGGAGAGCGTCTGGTACAAGGTGGTGGGCAAGGGCTTGGCGCTCGGCGCGCTGCTCACCGCGCTCGCGGTGATCGGCTCTTGGTCCACCCTCCACGCCAAGGGCGAGCCCGAGGCGCCCGCGCAGGCGAGCGGCCCACCCGGCGACGGGCGCGACGCGGAGGAGTGGCTCCGCGCGCCCGCCGAGCCACCCGCTCATCAGCCGAGCGCATCCAAGCGACCCCGCGAAAGTCAGCCTGACGAACCTGATAGCCTGCAAGCGCGGGCGGGTTTCAAACCCGCCCCTACCAGCGACGAGCAGGCGCGACGCCAACCCCAGGAGCCGAGCGGCCATGGCAGCTCACTCGGCGACGCACCGAGCCAGGCGAAGAGCGATGGTGAAGCGCCGCCGAGCGAGCGACCACCCGGCGTCACCCCGGATGGCAAGGTGATCTTGAACACGGCGACGGCCGAGGACTTCGTCAAGCTACCGGGCGTCGGCCCCAGCCGCGCGGAGGCCATCATCAAGCTGCGCACGCGGCTCAAGCGCTTCCGGAAGGTGTCGGATTTGCTCAGGGTGCGCGGCATCGGGGTGCGGAGCCTGAAGCGCATCCAGCCCCTGGTGGTGCTCGACCCACCGCCACCCCCCGCGCCTCCCAGCGAAGGAGCCGATGCAGGAGCCGCCGCGCCTGCCAAGCCTTGAAGCGCCTCGCAGCACTTCAGCGCGCCGAGCGCCAAGCGACGCACTTCATGGCGAGCCTCGAAGCGCGGTGCCGTCCAACCCCCAAAACCCTGGCACCCAAACCCGTCAGGCCCCTTGGCGATGAGCCGCCAGGGGGCAAGGCGCGCTCGAGGGCGTGATGAACCGCGCCCCAACGCGCAACGCCCGAGGGTGACGTTCGCCCTCCGGCAAGGTCGCGCCACGACGCAAGACGCTGGCCGACCACCACGCCCCAACGCCAACCGACTACGCGGCTCGCACCCTACGCTCGAACCGCCGCGGTCAACCGCGCGAGCAGGTCGCTCACCTCGGCGTGACGCAGCTTGAAGGCAGCGCGGTTGGCGACCAAGAGGCTCGTCACCTCGCAGATGACGGCGCGCTCCTCCAAGTCGTTTTGCTGCAGCGTGGAGCCCGTCTCCACCAGGTCCACGATCAAGTCGCTGAGCCCCACGAGCGGCGCGAGCTCCACCGAGCCCCCCACGTAGATCACCTCCGCCTGCACGCCTTGGCGCGCGAAGTGATCGGCGGCGATGCGCGGGTACTTGGTCGCCACCCGCGGCAGCTCCGGCGCCGCCTGGCCGCGCGGACCAGCCACCACCATGCGACAACGCCCGATGCCGAGATCCAGCGGCTGATACAGATCGTAACCGCGCTCGAGCAGGGTGTCCCTGCCGCTCACGCCCAGATCCGCCGCGCCGTACTCGACGTAGGTGGGCACGTCGTCCGGCTTGAGCATCAAGAAGGCGAAGCGGCCATCATCACTCTGCCTGACCAAGCGCCGGTCGTCGGCGAGCAGGCTCTGCACCTCCACCCCAGCGCGCGAGAGGAGCTTCGCCAGCGCGGTCAAGGTGCGCCCCTTGGAGACGGCGATCGTGAGCGGCCCGCTCACGCCGCGTGCTCCGTCAGACCAACTGACGCTAAGGCACTCACTGCGCGCCCCGTCAGGTCAGCTGCATCCAAGCGACGCGCCGCGCATTCCATCAGGCCAACTGATTCGAACCGACAAGCGTACGCAGCCAGGCCAACTGACGCAGCGCGGCTCACGGCAGCGTCCCTGGCGACAGCGTGATGCGCTCGATCGCAGCGCCGGCCCCGGCGAGCTTCTGCTCGATGTGCTCGTAGCCGCGATCCAAATGGTACACGCGGCGAACCACCGTCTCACCCTCCGCCACCAGCCCGGCTACCACCAGCGAGGCGCTGGCGCGCAGATCCGTCGCCATCACGCTGGCCCCCGTGAGGCGCGGCACGCCCTCCACGAACGCGGTGTTGTGACGGATCTCGATGTTGGCCCCCATGCGCTGCAGCTCCGGCACGTGCATGAAGCGGTTCTCGAAGATGGTCTCCGTGAGCACCGCGCGCCCCCGCGCCAGGCACATCATCGCCATGAACTGCGCCTGCATATCCGTGGGGAAACCTGGATGCGGCGCGGTGGTGGCGTCCACCGCGACGAGCTCCCCTTCGCGCCGCACGCGGGTGTGCTCGCCCTCGCGCTCGATGGTGAGCCCAGCGCGGCGCAGCTTGGCGACCACCGGCTCCAAGTCATCGAGCGGCGCGTTCTCGAGCAGCACGTCGCCACCGGTGGCGCCCACCGCCGCCATGAAGGTGCCCGCCTCGATGCGATCGGAGATTACCGCGTGGTCGAAGGGATCGAGCTCCGCCCGCCCCTCGATGTGGATCACGTCGGTGCCGGCGCCGGTCACCCGCGCGCCCATCTTGTTCAGCACCCGCCCGAGCTCCTCCACCTCGGGCTCGCGCGCGCAGTTCACCAGCGTGCTCCGCCCCCGCGCCAGCGCCGCCGCCATCATCAGGTTCTCGGTGCCGGTGACGGTGGGGATGTCGAACACGATCTCACCGCCCGTGAGCCGCGGCGCCTCCGCCACCACGTAGCCGTGCTCCACCTGGATCTTGGCGCCGAGCACCTCCAGCCCCTTCAGGTGCTGATCGATGGGCCGCGCGCCGATCGCGCAGCCGCCCGGCAGTGAGACCTTCGCGCGCCCGTAGCGCGCGACCAGCGGCCCCAGCACCAGCACGCTCGCGCGCATCTGCCGCACGAGCTCGTACGGCGCGAGCGGCCTCGCCTCACCGGTGGCGACCGCCACCTCCACCTCGGGCGCCGCCACCTGCACGTCGCGCCCCAGGAAGCGGAGCAGCGCCGAGGTGGTCTCGATGTCGCGCAGCGCGGGGACGTTGCGCAGCCGACTCGCCCCGTCCGAGAGCAAGGTGGCGCACAGGATGGGGAGCGCCGCGTTCTTGGCGCCGCTCACTCGGATCGTCCCCCGAAGCGGCCGCCCGCCGCGGATTTGAATGGCGTCCATGACTCGGCCTGGCGAGTACGCCGAGCCAGAACACGTGGCAAGCTCCTTCCGCCCCGTCGCTCGGGTTTCCGCCTGCCAACGCCCTGGAGCGCTGGTGGCCCGCCGAGCCGGGAGCGAGCACGGCGGCTGGCACGTCGGTCGTTTTGGGGAGCGACAAACGCGGAGCCGCTCGCCGCTGCCTGTACTACCCTGCCGCGCATGCCTCCCGGCCACCCCTCCCGCGCGCCTTCGCGTCACCGCCTCGCGGCGCTGGCCTGCGCGCTGCTCGGCATGTCGCTCGGCTCCAGCGCGGCCGCGGAGCCCGTCCCTTCGCTCGACCTCCGCCACTTCCGCCCCCCGGCGGATCCGAACGGCGGGCTCTACCTCGAGCCGACGCGCACCCCGGGGCCGATGGCCTTCGATGTGGGCGCGTGGATGTCCTACGCGCATCACCCGGTGTCGCTCATCGACGCGAGCGGGGACGTCATCGGGCGCCCATTGGCAGGGCAGCTGTCCATGGACTGGTTCGTGGGTTTGGGGGTTGGGGAGCGCCTGGGACTGAGCCTCAGCCTGCCGTCGGTGCTGCATCAGTTCGAGTCGGGAGGTAGCCAAGGCCTCCTGACGGACCCGCTGCCCTCCATGGCGCTCGGTGACGCGCGGTTCGGCGCCAAGGCCACCTTGCTCCCCACCGGCAGCCTGGGCGGCTTCGGGCTCGCGGCGCTCGCCAGCGTCACCGCCCCGACGGGCGACGCGCGCTCTTACCTCGCGGAGGGTCAGGCCACCGGGGAGCTCCGGCTGCTCGGCGAGTACACGCTGATCGCCGCCTCGCTCTACGGCACGGTGGGGGCGCGCCTGCGCCTCTCCGAGCGCGACTACCTGGGCGAGACGTTCGGGCAGAGCCTGCCGGTGGGCCTCGGCGCCTCCATCAAGCCGCAAGCCTTGGGGTGGGACGACGAGGGGCGCTGGCGCTGGAACGTGGAGGTGCGGAGTGATCTGAGCCTGACGCCTGGCTTCGCTCGCGCCGCGACCAGCCCCACCGCGCTCGGCCTCTCCGCGCGCTACACGCGGGGCTCCGTCTCCGGCATCGCTGGCGTCGAGCTGCCGCTCGGCGACGCCGTGGGGCTCCCCACCGCGCGCGCGGTGCTCGGCCTCAGCTGGTCGCCGCGCTTCCACGACCAAGACGGGGACGGCATCGAGGACTCGAAGGACGAGTGCCCCGAGCTGCCTGAAGACTTCGATGGCTTCGAAGATCACGACGGCTGCCCTGACTGGGACAACGACGGGGACGGCGTGGGCGACGACGTCGACCAGTGCCCGAACGAGCTGGAGGACGAAGACGACTTCGAGGACGACGACGGCTGCCCCGACCCCGACAACGATAAAGACGGCATCCCTGACGAAGAAGACGATTGCCCTGACGAGTACGCGCCGCTCGGCACGGGCGACGGCCGCGGCTGCCCGGTGTTCGATCGCGACGGCGACGGCATCGAGGACGATGTAGACCGCTGCCCTGACGAGCCGGAGGACAAGGACGGCTTCCAGGACGACGACGGCTGCCCTGACCCCGACAACGACCGGGACGGCGTCCCCGACGTGGAGGACGCCTGCCCCAACGTGAAGGGTCAGCGCCGTGAAGATCCCGAGCTGAACGGCTGCCCCAGCCCCGACCGGGACGGCGACACCTACCCCGACGACGAAGACAAGTGCCCTGACGATCCGGAAGACTTCGACGGCGTCGAAGATCAGGACGGCTGCCCCGACCCCGACGACGACAAGCCGGCGTACCTGCGGGCCAAGCCGCTCGTCACCGCGACGCAGCGCGGGGCGGAGGTGGTCCTCAGTTGGCGCGTGGCGCCGCGCTTCAAAGATCACGAGGTGGACCCCAAGAGCGAGCCCAGCGTGCGCGCCTTGGCGCAGCTCTTGACCGCCAACCCGGGGTGGATCGCCGCGCTCGGCGTGCGCCCGAACGCGGGCGACGCGGACGCCGAGCAGCTCGCCCTGAACCGCGCGTTTCAGCTGGTCAGCGCGCTCCGTCGCTACACCTACCGCGACAACGCGGCGGAGTCGGTGAGCTGGGCGGCGGTGAAGTCGCTGCCCGGCGCGGCGCAGCACGGCCTGGGGGTGCTGCTCCTCACGCCCCAGCCCGCGCGGCTCGAGCTCAAGCTCAAGACGAGCCCTCGCCTGAAGCCCATGCTCAAGTCCGCGCCCCCACCGCGCCCCATCCCCCAGCTCGGCGGGGCGAAACCGCCGACTGACGAGGAGTGATGCGGCGGCCACCCGCCGCCAAGCTCGGCGCGTCGTGCGTGGCGCGGCGGGCCTCCCCGAGCCTGCTCGGCATGAGCCCGCTGGGCTCGTGTTTACTGGGCGTGTGCTTGCTCGGCGCGTGCTTGCTCGCTGCACCGACCACCGCTCAGGCGTCGCCCACGCCACGACTGGTGGCGAAGTCGCCCGTTCGTCCGCCGCCCCCTCCGCCACCTTTCCGCCCGCCCCCTTGGTCGGCGAGCGAGCCCGCGGTGATCGAAGCCCCGAGCCGCGATCCCTTGGAGCAGCGGATCGCCAAGGTGCTGCGCGCGGCGCGGGCGGGCGGGCAGCAGGCGGTGAAGCTCGCGGAGCAGCTCACCTCCAGCACCCTGCCACCTGACGAGCGCTTGATCGCGGTGCGCGCGATCGCGGACAACCCCTCACCCAAGGTGCGACGAGCGCTGCTCAAGACGGTGAGCGGCTCAGCGGTGAGCGAAGACCAGAGCGAGCTGGCGGCGCTGGCCCGTCGCACCGCCGCGATGGCGCTGGCCGCGTCGGGTCAACCAGACGCGCTGCGCGCGCTCGGGATGCTGCTGCGCCAAGAAGGCCTCGCGGGGGAGGCCGCGCGCGGCGCGCTGCTCGCCCACCCCCCCGCCGATCTCCAGCTCATCACGCGCGGCGGCGGCCGGGTGTCGAGCCACTACGTGGGCCTGCTGAGCGACCTCGGCGATCAGCGCGCCTTCCACCCCCTGCGCGAGGTGGTGCGGCGCGACGCCGGAGAGCTCGGAGCCGCCGCGGCGCTCGCGCTGACGCGCCTCGGCGCGTTCGAGACCGAGGCGCTCGCGAAGACTTGGTTGGTGGACGATCTCACGGCGGCGAGCGCCGCCGAGCGGGCACGTCACCTGACCAGTGCGCGGATCCTGACCCTGGCTCGCTCCGCGAAGGTCCCACGGATCGTGCTCCAGCTCTTGGAGAGCGACGACTGGGCCGTTGGGGTGGAGCTGGCGCGCTCGGCGCCACACCCCGCGCTGGTGCCAGCGCTGCTCGCGTTGCTCGAGCGCCTGCACGGTGAGCGCCGGCTCGAGCTGTTCGCCGCGCTCGGCGCCGCCGGCGGTGAACAGGCCACCTCACGATTGGTGGAGGCGCTCGCCAGCGAGGACCAAGCGCCTGCCGCGCTCGCGCTGGCGCGGAGCCCGGGCGCCGAAGCAGCGCTCACCGCGGCGCTCGGTGAGCCCACCCGCGCGCACGCCGCCAGTCGCGCCCTCGCCCTCCGCAGCGTCGCGTGGCGGCGGGTGAGCGGGCGGGCCGAACGCACCTGGCGCGAGCAGCTGCGCTCGAAGGAGCCTGCGACGCGCGCCGCCGGGGCCTTCGGCCTCGCGCTCACCAGCGACGACCACGGCCGAGCCCTGATCCTTCGGGATGATCCAGCGGTGGCGATCGCCGCCGCGCGCACCGCCCTGGGGCGCCCGACGCTGCTGCTCGCCTGCGCCGAGCGCCTGGCTGAGGAGCGCGATCCGCGCGTCGCCACCGCCATGGCGATCAGCCTCACGAGCCCCGCCGCCGCGGAGCGGGTGCCCACCGAGGCCCTGCTCCGCTTGGTGCACCAAGGAGGCGCCGCGCGTTACCTGGCGGTGTACGCGCTGAGCCAACGCGATGCGCCCGCGCTCCGCCCGGAGATCGAGCGCTGGCTCGCCGCGGGGGATCCGGAGCTCCGCCGCAGCGCGGCGCTCGGCCTCGGCCTCGCGGCGCACCCGAGCGCCGTGGGGCGCCTCGAGCGCGCCTACCGCTTCGAGAGCGATCCGCACGTACGCCACGCGCTGGTGCTCGCCATGGGCAGCCGCCCCGAGCCCACCCGGAGGCGCCTGCTCCAAACCACCGCCACCTTGGATCCCGACGCCGAGGTCTACCGCGCCGCGCGCCTGCTCGCGAAGCAACCCGGCGCGCCGCGCACCGCCGGGCAAGCCACCACCTGGCTCGAGCTCCAGGGAGGTCTCGGCAGCCTCGCGGTGCTCACCCGCACCACGCCGGCGCTGCCGTTCGTCCCCGATCCGGACGGCCACTGCCCCGTCGCAGGCCTGCCCGAAGGCGAGCTCGAGGTGATCGCGGTCCCCGACGAGCCCGGCCAGAAGCCCGCCCCATGAGCCAAGCACCGCGCTCGAGGTGATGAGGGGCCACCATCCGCACCACGGAGGCTGTGGTAGGAAGGAGCCGTGGCGACGCGACGCGAGCAACCCAAGGCGGATCCCGAGCAGGCCCCCGGCGAGAGCGACCTCAGCTTCGAGGGCGCCATCTCGCGCCTCGACGCGATCGTCGAGCAGCTCGAGTCGGCGGAGCTCCCCTTGGATGAGTCCCTGGCGCTGTTCGAAGAGGGCGTGCGCCTGATGCGCACCTCGAAGGCGCGCCTGGAGCGCGCCGAGCAGCGGGTGGAGAAGCTGCTCGGTTATGATCGCCACGGCGATCCCGTCAGCGAGCCGCTGGAGGACTCGTGAGCGCGCCTCGCGTGGTGCGCGAGGCCGCGGCGCTGGTCATCGGGGATGAGCTGCTGAGCGGGAAGATCCGCGACGAGAACATCTACGAGCTCGCGCGGCTGCTCCGGAGCCTGGGGGTGGTGCTGCGGCGAGTGGTCATGGTAGGTGACGATTTAGAGACGATCAGCGACGAGCTGCGCGCGCTGAGCGCGCGTTACGATCTCGTGTTCACGAGCGGCGGCGTGGGGCCGACCCACGACGACATCACGGTGGACGCCGTGGCGCGCGCGTTCGACGTCGCCGCGGCGGTGCACCCGGAGCTCGAGGCGCTGCTCCGCGCCGCGTACGGCGCGCGTTACCACGCGGGCTTCGAGCGCATGGCGCTGGCGCCCGTGGGCGCGGAGCTTTTCCGCACGGAAGAGGTGCCGTGGCCCACCATCATCATGCAGAACGTGTGGGTGCTGCCGGGCGTGCCCGAGGTGTTCCGCATGAAGCTCCGTCAGGTAGCCAGTCGAGTGGAGGGAGCGCGCCAATTCGTCACGCGCGCGGTGCTCACGCGCATGGACGAAGGCGACCTGAAGCCGCTGCTCGACGAGGTGGTGGCGCGCTTCCCGGAGGTGCAGGTGGGCTCGTACCCGCGCTGGCGCAGCGAGGAGTACAAGACGAAGATCACCTTCGACGCGGCGACCGAGGCCGCGCTCGAGGAGGCAGTGGCCGCCTTCCTTCAGCTCCTCCCCGAGGGCGAGCCGCAAGGCGTGGTGTGAGCGCAAGGCAGCGGCGTGACCGCTGAGCCCGTATCGGAGGGCACGGCAACAGGTTCGGGAGGTTACCCGCCGCCTCTTCGCGTCCGAGAAGCTTGGTTTTTAGGGGGTTGGACGGCACCGCGCTGGTCCCACCGCGCGACTCGTGCAACCGTCAATCTAACTGATGATTGCCCCATGGAGTCCGACGATGCCGCCGGCGGCCGCTCGCCGCCGCCGGCTCCGCGCGAGCGCGCCCGCGTGAGACTCGCTGTATCCTCAGGGAAATCCGACGGCTCCTGCGCGCGCCGCGCCAGCGTGACGCCGGGCACGGCGCTTGCTCTCGGTGTGCATGCTCCAGCTCGCCGCCGCACCTTCGCTTCACCCCGTCGTTCCTCACGCCGAGCAGGACACTCACGCGCTGCTGGTGGAGCTGCTCGGGAGCACCCGCTGTGGCATCAGCGCGAGTGAGCTCGCGGGCGCCATCCTCGGCCTCACCGGCGGCTTGGCGGAGGCACGCCGGCTTGGCGTCGCGGGCCTCGTGGATCTGGGCCTGTTGGATCGCCAAGCCATCCGGCTGCTCGCGGCGCTCGAGCTCGGCGCCCGCGCGCTGCGCGACGAGCTCGCCGGGCGGCGCCTTCGCATCGCGGGCTCGAGCGACGTCATCGCCTGGGCCACGCCGCAGCTCGCCACCCTCGATCACGAAGAGGTGTGGCTGCTCAGCCTGGACGGCGCCGGTGGGCTACTGCAAGCCGAGCGCATCGGCCGAGGCGGCATCCACGGCTGCTCGCTGTTGCCGCGCGACGTGCTGCGCCCCGCGATCCGCTCGGGCGCCTCCGCGATGATCTTGGTCCACAACCACCCGAGCGGCGATCCGAGCCCCAGCCCCGATGACGTGGCGATGACGCGCGCCCTGCGCCACGCCGCGGAGGCGGTGGGCACCCCGCTGCTCGATCACGTCATCGTCGCGCGGCGCGGCGCCACCTCCCTAGCGGATGCACTCGAGTGAGGGGGCCAAACCCCAAACCCCTCGAATGATTCGGCCTGACCCAGGGCGCGCGGCGCGCCACCGTGGGTGTAGCCAGCACAGCCAGCCCTGGCTATCCTGGCGGCGATGTTGGAAGGCGTCAGCCAGGTCGAGGCGGAATCCCTAAGGTTCGCGGCGCTGACCGATGTAGGGCGGGAGCGAGGCCATAATGAGGATAATTTCCTCATGGACAGGCGCATGAGCCTGTTCCTCGTGTGCGACGGCATGGGTGGCCACGCCGCGGGTGAGGTCGCGAGCGCGATGGCGGTGCGCGCCTTCCACGAGGAGCTGAAGGCCTCTTGGGATTTGGTGGAGGACTTCCGCCAGGGCAAGCGCGGCGCGGAGCGGGTCACCCGGCGTGAGATCATGAACATGCTGGAGTTCGCGGTGAACCGCGCCTCCATGCGCGTGCACGAAGCCGCCAAGGCGGACGACCAGAAGCGCGGCATGGGCACCACCTTGATCGGGGTGCTCGTGGTGGGGAAAGAGGCGTTCATCGTCCACGTGGGGGACAGCCGCCTCTACCTGCTGCGGAGCGGCGCCATCGAGCAGGTCACCGAAGATCACAACGTGATGAACGAGCTGCTCAAGCGCAAGAAGATGACGCGCGAGCAGGTGGAGAAGCTGCCGCAGCGCAACGCGGTGACGCGCGCGGTGGGGGTGTACGAGCACGTGGAGCCGGACACCCTGGTGCTCGATCTGGCCGAGGGAGATCGCCTGCTTTTGTGCAGCGATGGGCTCAGCATGTACTTCGAGGACGATCTCGAGGGCCTGGGCCAGCTGCTCCGGGTGGAGGACGAGAACGACGCCGTGAAGGGCCTGGTGGAGCGCGCCAACGAGCTCGGCGGGAAGGACAACATCACCGCGGTGGTGGTGTCGGTGGTGCAGAGCGGCGCGGGCGACGACCGCCTGCGCAAGCTCGCCCTGCGCCGGAAGTTGCTCGCGCGCACGCCGCTGTTCCGCCCGCTGAACGACCGCGAGATCTTGCGCGTGCTGCAGGTGACCACGACCACGCAGTACCAAGACGGCGACGTCGTGATGCGCGAAGGTGAGACGGGGGACGAGCTGTTCATCGTGCTGAGCGGCAAGATCCAGGTGCGCCATGGCGACTCGGTGATCGCGACGCTCAGCGCGGGGGAGCACGTGGGGGAGATGGCGCTCATCCGCAGCCAGCCTCGAAGCGCCACGGTGCAGAGCGAGGGCACCTCGGAGCTGATGGTGATTCGTCGCGCTGACTTCTTTGATATCTTGCGCAAGGAGCATCAGCTCGCGGTGAAGCTGCTGTGGCAGTTCACCGGGGTGCTCGCGGATCGGCTCGCCGCCACCAATCGTGAGCTGAGCGTGGCGAAGGAGGGCCTCGGCGACGCCATCCAGGAGATCTACCCGGAGGACGAGGACGACGATCGCAAGACGCTGATCATGCTGCCGCCGCTCGAGCTGGGCGACGACGGATGAGGCGCAGGCTCGACGCCACCCCCGAGCGCTATGCCCTTGGAGCGCTCCTTCTCGCCTGCATCGCGTGCGACGACGGGCCGAAGCAGCCGCCACCCATCAGCCACCCAGCGCTCGGGAGTGAGCAGCGCCCGGCGCCGAGCGTGGACGGCTCCGTTTCCTTGCGGACCGCCGCGGCCCCCGCCGTCAGTGCGTTGGTCCCATCGGACGCCCCCGCTTGCCGCGTGATGAGCGCGAGCCAGGTGCAGGAAGCAGGCAAGCCTGTGACCGCGGGCGCGCTCTTGGATGGCGAGGCCTGGCTCGATCTCGAGGCGGGCGGTGAGCTGCGCGTGCGGCACACGCGCAGCGCTCGCGAGCTGGGCATCAGCGGCCCGGCGCGGGTCCGCCCCTGCCCGGAGGGGTTGGAAGGTGCCTGGCTCGAGCGCGGCACCCTCACCGCCGCCGCGGGCGCCGGCGCGAGGCCCGGGGCGATGGTGTGGGTCAGCACCCCGCACGGCCTGGTGGAGTGGGGCGAGGCGCAGCTGACGGTGGAGGTGACGCCAAGCCACACTCAGGCCACGCTGCGGTCCGGCGCCATCGCGGTGAGCGCCGCGGTGGGCTCCACCCTCGCCGCACCGAGGGGTGCCACGAAGAGCCGCCTGAGCGGACGCGGCACCAGCAAGCTCCAAGGAGCCCCCAACCTCGAGGCGCTCACCGCCGCCTGCGAGGAAGCCGCGGCCGCTGCGGAGGAGGCTGCGCAGGCCTTGCTCAGCGTCCCCGGCAGCTCACCCAGCGCGCCACCCGTGGTCAGCCCCAAGGCGCCAGCACCCAGCGCAGCGCCATCCAGCGCGGCGCCAGCGCCCAGCGCAGCGCCATCCAGCGCAGCACCAGCGCCCAGCGCACCACTCGAACGCCGGAGCCTCGGCGGGCTGGCGCGCGCCCACGCGGAGGCCCGTTCAGCGGCTCGAGAGGCCTGCGCGTCCGCAGGCGCTGCCCTCGCTGGGGCGGAGAATCCCATCGCCGCGCGCCTCACGAAGGCCGACGCGCGCTGGCGGCTCCTCCCGCGGCGTGCGCCCGGGGATGCAGCCAAGGGGGCCGAAGCGGCCGAGTGATGTTGACAGTTTCGCCCCCCCGAAAGTAGCGTCCGGAGAGGCACCGGTGTGAGGTCTCTGAAGTCATGAGCAATCGCGAGCTTGGTTTACGTCGATGGCGCGGCGCGCGCGGGCCCCGCGCGTACGGTGCCAGCACCGCGCTCCATCGCGGCTTGATGGCGGGCGCTGCCCTCGCGTCGTGCTGCTACGCGGTCACTGCGCACGCCGAAGAGCCGCGGAAGGTGACCGAGCCGCGCGTCTTCGGGGAGCCCTCGGAGATCACGAACGTGGTGGACGCCTTCGACGGGGACGACCCGATCGACATCCACCTCACCCTCGGCTACCAGCACACCTGGAAGAGCGCGAAGATCCGCCGGGAGACCTTCATCGATCAATCCGGGCTCGCGGGCGGCGGCTACACCGCGAACGGCCTGAACGTCGCCGAGTACTCCGAGAGCACCGCGCGCCTCAACACCAAGGCGGAGATCGGCATCTTCAAAGATCTGGCGCTGATCATCCGGCTGCCCATCATCCTCGCCAACGACCGTGAGCTGTCGTCGCTGGAGGGCAGCGACCGGAGCCTGGGCATCGCCGCCCAGGGTGAGCCGGGGGAGCAGCTGTTCCGGCTGCCGTTCAAGGCGCCCACGCGCAGCGGCATCGAGTACCTCGCGCTGGGGCTCGATTTCGGCATCATGAACCAGTACCGCGACCCGACGAAGCCCACCTGGGTGTTCGGGTTCGAGGGGCGGTTCAACGTCAGCGAGCCGATGCACGCGTGCAACGAGAACGAGTCGGGGTTGAACCTCGCCGGCACGCGTCAGGTGAAGTGCGCCGAGCCGTCGGACATCGATCGCGATGGCGTGGCTTCAGAGCACTTCGACCGCACCGGCGGCGGCAACATCCAGCTCGACGGCACCCGCTCGGGGACGCGCGAGGCGGGCGTGAGCCGCGGCACCACGGCGCTCGAGGTCCACACCTACCTGTCGAAGCGCATCAAGTACATCGAGCCCTACGGCGGCTTCCGCGCGCTGTTCGAGTTCCAGAACTCGTCGAGCGACTACGGCCAGTCGGATCTCAAGGGCACCCTGGTGAACCACCCGCCCATCCGCGGCACCTTCCTGATGGGCCTGAACGTCATCCCCTGGGAGGTGCGCGATCAGCACCAGCGGGTGGCGTTCGATTTCCGCTTCGCCGGCACCTACGTGTCGGAGGGCCGCGACTACTCGGAGCTGTTCGACGCCCTCGGCTCGAGCGACGCGCCGTCGCTGCGCGCGCCGAACTTCGCGGAGTACCAGCGGGACCCGGCAGCTCCGGGGGACCCCACGCGCTCCGTGGTGAACCCGTCGTCGCAGAAGGTTTACTTCACGGGCCTGACGGACGTGCAGCAGCACGGCGAGTACCGCTTCAGCACGGACTTCGTGTGGCAGGCCGGCGAGTACATCAAGTTCAACGTGGGCGCGGCCTACACCATCGTGCAGGGCCACCTGATCTCGTTCGATCAGCCGTGCAACCCGGACCACAACGACAACCTCTCCAAGTCGGGGCCCTGCCGCCGCGCCGCGGCCAGCGGCGTTCAGGGGAGCTTCACCTCCACCGGGATCCCGAACCCGAACTACCGCGCGTCGATCAACGTGCCGGGGCGGCGCTTCAAGGTGGACGACTCCAGCGCCTTCGAGGCCTGGCTCAACGCCACGGTCATGTTCTGAGCCGCGGCGATGCTGAGGTGCTCGCCTGCTGAGCTGGTGGCGGCGCGCCTCGCGGCGGCTTGCATCGCGGCGGGGTGCTTGGTCACGGCGCCGCTCGCCGCCCAGCCCGCTGACGCCCTGGATGGAGGCGCGGCGCCCACCGACGAGGCGCCGAGCGACAACCCCGACCAGGCCGGTGACGCAGGTCCAGCGGTCGGCGAGCCATCAGGTCAGCCTGACGAACCAGGCCAGGCAGAGCCCCCGTTGGCGCCGCTGCCCCCCGCGCGCTCAGGCGTGCGTGAAGATCCTCCCGAAGATCCCGAGGATACGGAGGACGACCAAGACGCCATCTTGGTGCTCCCCACGGTCACCGTGGGTGGTGAGCGCCCCACCCGGGAGACTCACCCGCGCTTGTTCCGCTTCGCGCGCCGCGTGGACTTCCTGCTGGCGGAGGCGGTGCAGGACATGGACCTCAGCCTCAGCGTGGCCGAGCCCGCAAACCTCCGGGCAGGTGAGCTGACTGAAGATCGATTGATCACGCTGGCGAGCGACGTGTGGGTGCTGCTGCCGGAGCTCAGCGTGGAGGCCGGGCAGCTCAGGCTGCGCCTCTCGGTGGTCGCGCCGCACGGCAAGGTGGTGATGGTGCGGAGCGAGCGCGTGCCGCCCGCCGAGCTCGAGGTGCGCCTGATGGTGATGGTGCGCGACCTGGTGCAAGCGGGCCGCGGCGCTGGAGCCCGCGCCGTGGAGCCTGGCGCGGGGGCGCTCACCACCGCCCAGCGCGCCCGCGGTGAGGGCCGCGCGGTGCTGGCGCTGAACAGCGCCCTCTTGGGCGGCTACGTGGGTTACTCGCTCCAACGCGCGGGCGGCTCGAACGACCCGCGCCTCACCTACCCGCTGATCGCCCTGGGCACCGGCGTCGGGCTCGGTGGCTCGCTGATCGTCGCCGATGAGTGGGACGTGGGCCTCGGTGACGCGTGGTTCCTCTCGGCGGGGATGGTGTGGCCCACCTTGACCGGCGTGCTGCTCGCCAGCGCCTACAACGTCAGGGAAGATGATCGCTTTGCTTACGGCTTGGTCGGCGCCGTAGCCGGAGTGGGGCTCGGCACCTTCGCCCTGACCTTCCGTGGCATGGGCGAGGGCGGCGCCGCCATCACCCACTCCGGTGGTCTGGTGGGCGCGCTCGCGGGCTCACTGGTGCAGATTGGCTACGAGGGCTCGAGTGACGGCACGCCCACGCTGGGCGCGGGCTACGGCGCGGGGATCGGCGTGCTCTCCGCCGGGATCCTCGCCACGCAGATCTACCTGAGCTCGTCCCGCGTGCTGATGATCGACCTCGGCATCGGCCTCGGCGCGCTCACGGGCGCCGCCGCCGCGAGCCCCTTGGTGTTCGGGGACGACCCAGGCCCGGCGGAGAACCGCGCCTGGGCAGGCAGCGTCGCGGGCGGAGCGGTGCTCGGCGCCTTGATCGCCTACCTCATCACCACCTCGGACAGCGGGAGCGCCGCGCACGAGGGAGGCGCACCCAGTCAAGCAACCGTACTACCTTTCTTCGGCAGCGTGAGCACCGGGGTGGAGGTCAACGGGCGGATGATGACCGCGCCCGCCCTGGGCGTCTCCGGGCAGTTCTGATGGAGCGTGGCGGCTCTGAGGCAGCGCGCTCCGCGAAGGCGCACCGTGGCTCCTGGAGGGCCTTCGGTGGCTCTGGGGTGCAGGCGCTTCGCGTCTCCGGGCAGCTCTGATGACGGCGCCGGGGCGCGAGCGGCGTGAGCAGCGGGTGCCTACGGCTCACGCTGGGCGGCGCCTGGATAGTTTCCTTGCGGAAATATTCGCGCTCGGGCGCAAGGCCGCGCGGCGGGCGATCCTGGAGGGGCAGGTTCAGGTCGCGGGGCGCGCCATCCGGCGCCCCAGCGCGCCGCTGCGCGAAGGTCAGCTAGTCGAATTATGGGCGGAACCGGAGCACCTCGCGCCCGACCCAGGGCCGCTCGATGTAGTCACTGAGACTGATGAGCTGGTGGTGGTGCTCAAGCCCGCCGGACAACCCACGGCGCCGCTCCGCACCTTGGAGCGCGGCAGCCTGTGCGGGCGCCTGGTGGCGCGCTACCCGGAGATGCGCGGCGTGGGCTTCTCACCTCGCGAGCCGGGAGTGCTGCACCGGCTCGACACCGGGACCAGCGGCCTGGTGCTCGCCGCTCGGACTGAGCGCGCCTTCGAGGCGGTGCGCGCACTGTCGGCCCGAGGCCGCTTCCGGAAGCGCTACCTGGCGCTAGTCTGGGGCACGCCCGATCCGCCGAGCGGCGTCATCGACGCCCCACTCGAGCCCGACCCGAGCCGCGCCGGCTCCGTGCACCTCGGGGGCAGCTACCCCGCGCGCTCGAGCTACCGCGTGATCGAGCGGGGGCATGGCAAGTCGCTCGTGGAGCTGTCCATCGAGCGCGCCTACCGTCATCAAATCCGCGTCCACCTGGCGTCCATCGGTCACCCACTGCTCGGCGACCCACGCTACGACCCTGAGCGGCGCCCCGCGCCACGCCTCGCGCTCCACGCGAGCACGCTCGAGCTCCAAGGCGAGCCCCCCTATCAACTGGTCGCCGAATCAAAGCTCCCCGCCGAGCTCGCCGAACTGCTCGTGGAAGGCGCCTAAGCGCCGCTCAGACGCCCGGCGCATGCCCAGCCCGAAGGCTACTGGGGCGACACACGAGACATCCTGTTTTTTTGGGGGGGGTTGGTAGCTCCGAGAGGCCCCGCGCGGCAACACAGTCGCTCGTCAGGATCCGTGTCGAGTATCTCCGTGGGTCAATTCAGGCCCAACCTGTCAGCCGCGGATCCAGTCCTCGAGCGTCACGCCGGGGATGCGCAGCTAGTGCTTCGTGTTGCCGGTGACGACAGTGGCCTTCTTCGCTGCCGCGATCACGCCGATCATAGGTCGACCGCGCGCCCCAGTGTGCGCGACTCCACGAGGCTGGCGGTCTCGGTGATGGCGTCGACGTCCGACTCCCACTTGCCCGCGAGCTGACGCCACGCCGCGACCTGTGCCTCCACGTCCGGCTCCTGTGCGGGCTCCGGGTGGCTACCGAGCCCAGTCTCCAGCAGGTGGATGATCTCCTGCGTCAGGCTGCGACGGTCGCGCTCCGCCGCTTGGCGGAGCGCCGCCAGCAAGCCATCCGGGAGGTTTTTGAGCGTGATGGAGGACATGGCAACCATTTTGGTTGCCTGGTGGTTCCTGGTCAACGGTGGGTGGGCGTAACCTTAGTGTCAACGATTCGGCGGGCGGCCACGGGGGGCCGCCCCTACCTGCGCCAACGGGCGGCCTACTCCGCCGCGCTCGCCGCGCTGCTCAGAGCCGGGTGACTCGCTCCGCTGGGAGCAGCGCTCGATGGCGCTGCGTTCGATGCCGCACCGCTCGATGTGCGGCTCGACGGCGCGCCGCTCGGCGCTCCAGCGGCTCGCGGCGAATGTGCGCGGCGCTTCGGTCGAGCTTCGGCGCGCTCGGGGCGCGACAGCAGCGTGAGCAGGCGCTCCACCAGGGCCAGCGTCATCGCTCGGGTCGGTAGCTTGGGGCGCAGCACCGCGACTCGCTCGTCTTCACCGCGGCCGCGGGTCCAGGTGATGCCGCGCGGCAACGCCAGGTAGGCGGGTGATTCGTCTTGTACTCTGACCATCACGCAGGGGGCGCCGCGACGGCCGGGGCCCGTCAGGTGGTACTCGACGCACACCTCGATGGCGTTCAGTCCGCGGATGGGGCGCCGCGGCAGCGCCGCCAGGCGCAGCTCGTCCGGCTCATTCGTATCCCCGGGGAAACGTCCGAGCAGCTGTGCGTCGCACGCCGGGCGGCGCCGAGCGAGCCGCCGCACCAGGTAGTGAAACAGCCGCCGGGGGCGCAGGATGGGGTCCGGTGGGAGCTCGCTCGCGCGACCGGTGCAGAACAAGGGCAGGAGGCAGGCAGCGCCGAGCGCCGTCATCATCCCGAGGTAAGCCGAGCGCTGAAAGGCGTACACCGCGAGTGCACCAAAGCCGGTGAGCGACAACGCGAACAGGATGAAGCCGGGCCACGCGCCGGTGTCCAGGAAGCGCCCCGGCAGCGGCGCGGTGGACGCCGCGCGGAGCCCACTCGGCTCCACCACGCGCCACGTGCCAGGCCCGCGGATCGCCGGCCGAGTGAGCGGGCCGAGCTGCGCCGCCGCGAGCATCGCGAGCACGAGCAGCACGCCGAACCCCGTGGGGTGATCGAGGCCCACGCCGACGCCGAGCGCCGACGCGAGCAGCGCCCCGCTGAGCGCGCTGCGCAGCGCGGTGGGCAGCGGCACCAGGCTCCGCGCGCGCGCCTCGCGCACCTGACAAGCGAGCGACACCCAATGCGCCTTGAGCGCGACCAGGCAGGCGTACACCAGCCCCGCCACGCCCGCGGCCACCAGCAACCACAGCGCGCCGTCCCGCTGCTCCTCGGAGCGCGGCGCTTCGGCGCGCGGCCCCGCGTCCGTCTTGAACGCGTCAAAGGCCGCCGGCGCGGTGAGCACCCGCCACACCACCGGCTCGCCCTTCGCGACATGGGGGCGCACCACCTCGAGCACGTCCACGTCCGCCTCGCGACGCAGCTGGCTCAAGAACACCCCATCGAACTCTTCGCTCAGCCCCGCGCCGTCCGCTGGCTGCTCCGCGTCGGGCACCCGTGGCGGCACGTGCGCCTGCGGCAACCGGAACACCACCTTGGCCGAGTCGACGCCGCTGTCCAAGCGCGGCCCGACCCAGCTGAGCAGCACCGAGCCGCCGCGCGCAGCGAGCCGCTCCTGCGCGAGCAGGCTCGTGCGATACGAGAACCGCATCAGGTAGGTGCCGCGGCGCAGCCCGCGCTCGTGATCCACCTCGAGCTTGAGCGTCCCTTGGTCGTCCACCGCGAGCAGCAGCGGCAAGTCCACGCTGCCCGCCTGCGCGCTCCCGGTGGAGCTGACCGTCGCGTTCGGCAGCGGCTCGGCGTCTCGATCCACGCCGGGCACCGCGAAGCTCTTCAGCGGGCCGCCCCGGATCCGCAAGATCAGCTCGTGGGTGACCGTCGCCTGTCCATCACGCCCGACGTCCAGGGTGATGGTGTTCGAGCGCACCGACGTCTCCACCCAGGCGTGCGCCGGCGCGACCCAACCCCCCAAAAAAAGAGCGAGCGCGAGCGCTAGGCCATATCGAGCGAGGACGCCCATGGAGCTTCCTAGCCACGCATCGCCCCCCTGGGCCAAATACCCGGCGCCGCTCGAGATTCAGCGAGGGTGGGTTTGGGGGTTCGCCCCCACTTCCCGACGCCGCTCGTCACCGCGTGCTGCCTCGTGTCGCTAGGTGACATGAGCTGCGCGGTGACTTGCCCCCATCAAGGTGCGCCGAGGATCACGTTCGCCACCGCGGCGACGTCTTGCAGAAGCTCCTTCGAGCCGTGGAACTCGAACGCCCAAGTGGGCCCGGCGCCACCGCGAACGGTGGTGGTGTAGATCACCGGGAAGCTGCCTCGGTTCGGGAGCCGCTCGGGGCTGATGATGCCCTTGAGGTGCTTCCCCTGGCTGAGCGCTTGCTCCACGCTCATGAAGCCGCCGCCCACCACCGGGCGCCCGCGCAAGGACTCGAGGCCGGGGCGATCTTGCAAGCTCCCGCTGCCCCCCGCGACGGCCTGGCTCAGGTGCTTGGCGAGCGCGGCACCGTCCGCCGAGGCACCGGCCCAGGTGAGCTCACCATCCGGCGCCACCGCGATGTACACCGGTAGGGCGGGGAGCTGTCGAGCCTTGTACCCCTGGTCTCCGCTCCACTCCGGCCGGAGCGCCGTGTTCTCGAGCAAGGAGCCAGGCAGCACGAGCTCATACATCACCGTCCCGCGCGGCATGCCTGGCAGCGCCGCGCGCTTGCGCAGGGTGGGCACCGAGGCAGGCTCGTCTAGCTCGGCCAGCTGCTTCCGAACGGCAGGATCGCTGATGGCCTGCACCAAACTGTCAAGGTAGCTGACGGTTGCAGCGGGGCCCTCGCTCAAGCCGACCAGGTGCCAGCCAATGCTCGCGCGCAGCTCCTCATGCCGCTCCAGGCCCGTCTGGGGGGTGCCGGGCTTCACCAGCCCGCTGGCGTAGACGCTCGGCCCCTTGGGGGTCCAAATCTTCTCCACCAACGCGACCAGCTTCTTGCGCGGCGCCGCCGCCAGCTGCCGGTGCATCAGGTAGGTGTCGAGCAGCTCCACCAGCGGCTTCTGCAGCGTTTCGAGCGCCTTCGGGTCCCCCGCGATGCTGAACGAGCCCGACGTCGACTCCTTCGGCAGGTCCCAGAACATGGCGGGGGCCGCCGCGGCGCGCTCACCCGCGTTCGCGAACTGAGTCGCCGTCCAGGACTTCTTGCCCTTGAAGCCCAGCTCACCCGTGAGCTTGATTGACTGATCGCTCCCGAGGTTACCCACCAGGCTGAAGGTGTTCAGATCGTCGAACAGCGCGAGCGCCTCATCGACGAGGCTGGTCGCGGTGTTCGCGACGGCGTTGTCGAAGGGGGCAAAACCGGTGTTCAGCTCCTCGCGGATGAACGGCACCGCCATGCTCGCGTAGCTACGGAGGTTCGCGTAGCGCTGACGGAGCGGCTCCAACGTGATTTGGATGCGCACCGTGTCGCTGCCCAGGTTCTCACCCGGGAGCCACCGCGTGGCGTAGTCCACCATGCGCATCGCGCTCTTCAGATCCTTCGAGCACACCATGCGCGCGCGGCTCGGGCCGATGGACCGCGCCGCCACGCAATCATCACCGATCGGCACGACGCCGCTCGAGCGCCCTCGGCGTGGGGCCTTCTCGAGGAAGGGCTCGATCGAGGTGAGCCCAATGCTCACGAAGCCCTCGAACTTGGGCTCCCGCGTGGCGGGACCATCCTGGAGCCGCCCCATCGCCTCGATGGGCGCGTCGAAGTCCATCAGCTGACCGAAGCCGGGCGCCTCCGCCTCCAGCTTCGCCCGCAAATCCCCCAGCCCGAGCTGCTGCCCCGCCTCGATCAGCTTCCCGGGGCTCGCGATGCGGCCCACCATCACCACATCCTTCGGAGCACTGACCTCCGTGAGCGGCGCCGCGCTCTGTGAGCCGCCCTCACCTTCGACCTGAACCGCGTCGTCACCCCCCGTCGCCGCAGGTGGCGTGGACCCACCGCACGCGCTCACCGCCCCAACCGCCAACAGCACCCCGTAGTAGCCAATCCGTCGCATGGCCGCGACCATACTTTCCCGCTCCGTGGCGCGCTACCCTGCCTTCGCGTCTCAGCGGCAAAAGCGCGGGCGACGCGAGCAGCGCCGCCACCCTTCTTCCCCAAGGCGCGGCCAAGTGGCCGATGTAGCCACGCTCGGCTCACGTGAGGCGACGTCGCCCCTCGAGCTTGCCCCTCCGCTGCGCCCGCGCCGCGGCGACGAGCGGCGCCCCATGAGTCAGCCGAGGCTCATCAGGCCGCGCTCCACGTCATCCCCCAACGCCAGCGCGCGCGTGGTGTGGAGCAAGCTGGCGCTGGCGACGCGCAAGAGGTTCGCGCGGCCCCACGGCTTGCCACCGAAGTGCCGCATCCCCACTTGAAGGAAGTCAGGGTAACGAAGCACGAAGCGCTCGATGGTGTCGCGCCAGCGGCCGTAGAAGAGCTCCACGCCCAGGGACCGCACCCTGAGGTCGCGCCCCACGCTCGAGCCGCGCACCGCCCTGGGCCAGTCTTCGAACCGCAGGTCGTCACTCGAGACCGAGCCCGTCAGCCGCGCTGCCAGATAACTCGCGGCGGTGTGGCCGTACTGGATCGCCTGCGCGATCCCTTCGCCGCTGATCGGGTCGATGCCGGCCGCCTCACCCACCAAGAGCACCTGCGGCGCGCTCATCGGCACGTGGGCCTCGAAGCCGCGCTCGGCGTAGCGCTTCTGACGGCAGCGCGAGAGGTCCAAGCCGCGCGCGGCGAGCTCCTCCGCGAGCACCGCCTGGATGTCCGCCTCCCCCGCCTGGGCAGCGCCCTTCAGCAGGTACACCCCGCGGCACATCAGCTCGCGCCCCTCGACGAGGGTCGGGAAATCCCAGTAGTAGCCGGGGAGCTCGCGCCGCGTGACGTCGAACAGGATGGTGTCGCGCGGCAAGTCGGATGAGACAGGCTCCGTGTCTACCTCCAGCGCCTGAGCGCGGTAGCGCGTGGCCGAGAGGCCCAGGCTGCGCCGCACCAGGCTCCCCACCCCGTCAGCCCCAATGACCACTCGCGCCGAGAGCTCACCCCGCGGCGTGCTCAGCATCACGCGCCCCGCGCGCCGCCACAGCCGCGTGAGCGGCGCACCCTCCAGCAGCTCCACGCCGCGCGCCATCACCTGCCGCGCGAGCTCATGATCGAACTCCTTGCGGCGCACCACGCGGCCGATCTCCGGCTCGCGCCCCACGCGCTCCCCGTGCTGGCAACGAAACGCGATCGAGCTCAGCTGCACGCTCGGCACGTCCACCGTGACGCCCGCCGACTCGAGCAGCTTGTCCGCCCGCGCGCCGATGCCCCCGGCGCAGAATTTCTCACGTGGATACTTCGCGCGCTCGAGCACCACCACGCGATCCGTGAGGTCGGGGCGCAGCGCCGTCAAAAACAGCGCGCTCGCGAGGCCCGCTGGCCCGCCACCCACGATCACCACCTCGTACTCGGTCACGGCGGCGCCGGGCATAGCATCCTCGTCACGCACCACAAAACGCGGCGCGCGGCGCCTGAACCAGACGCCGCGCGCGGCTCACCAGGACGACAAACGGTTCACCGTTTGTCGTCCTCAAATCAGCAACTAGAGGGGCGTGAAGGGAAGCAGCGCCGAGCAGAGGACCAGGGAAACCGAGCCCTCGCCCCGCATGGGGGCGGTTTTCCCGGTCCGTCTGGCGGCAAACTGATCGACGCTCTGCTCAGTTCGTCTCTTCGAACTCGGCGTCGATGACGTCGCCCTTGCTCTTCTTCGCGCCGGTGGACGCGCCGTTAGTCGCTGAGGCATCCGGCGCCGCGCCGCCGCCCGCGCCCTCGTAGAGCTTGGAGGCCAGCTCGTGCGCCACCTGCTGCAGCTCCGTCAGCACCTCCTGCACCTTGGCGTCGTCCTGACGCTCGAGCGCGTCGCGCCCATCGCGGATCAGACCCTCGAGCTTGGAGGTGTCGAAGCCCTCGAGCTTGTCCTTGTTGTCCGCCAGCTGCTTCTCGAGGTTGTAAATGGTGCTGTCCAGTTGGTTCCGGCGCTCCACCTGCTCGCGGCGCTCTTTGTCCTCCGCCTCGTGCTTGGCGGCGTCGTCCACCATGCGGCTGATCTCGTTGTCGTTCAGGCCGCTGTTCGCCTCGATGGTGATGCGCTGGTCCTTGCCCGTCGCGAGATCCTTCGCGCCGACGCTCAGGATGCCGTTGGCGTCGATGTCGAAGGTCACCTCGATCTTCGGGGTGCCGCGCGCCGCCGCCGGGATGCCATCCAGGTGGAACTTGCCGAGGGTGCGGTTCTGCGCCGCCTGGGCGCGCTCACCCTGGAGCACGTGGATCTCCACGGAGGGCTGGTTGTCCGCGGCGGTGGAGTAGATCTCCTTTTTCTGCGTGGGAATGGTGGTGTTGCGCGGGATCATCACCGTCATCACGCCGCCCAGCGTCTCCACGCCGAGGCTCAGCGGGGTGACGTCCAGCAGCACCACGTCTTGCACCTCACCGCCGAGCACGCCGCCCTGCACCGCGGCGCCGATGGCCACCACCTCGTCCGGGTTGACGCCCTTGTGCGGCTCCTTCCCGAAGAACTTGGTCACCAGCTCCTGCACCAGCGGGATGCGCGTGGAGCCACCCACCAGCACCACCTCGTCGATGTCGCTGGCCTGCTTCTTCGCGTCCGCGAGGGCGCGCTTCACCGGCTCCATCGTCCGCTCGATCAGCGGGCGGATCATCTGCTCCAGCTTGGCGCGCGTGAGCGTCTTCTGGAGGTGCTTCGGGCCGGAGGCATCCGCCGTGAGGAACGGCAGGTTGATGGTCGTCTCCTGCTTGCTGGAGAGCTCAATCTTGGCCTGCTCCGCGGCGTCCTTCAGCCGCTGGATCACCATCTTGTCGCGCTTCACGTCGATGCCGGTGTCCTTGAGGAACTCGGCCACCAGCCAGTCCATCACCGCCTCGTCGACGTCATCACCGCCGAGGTGCGTGTCACCGCCGGTCGCGATCACCTGCACCACGTTGTCCCCCACCTCGAGGATGGAGAGGTCGAAGGTGCCGCCGCCGAAGTCGTACACGGCGATCACCTCGTCCTTCTTGGAGTCCAGGCCGTAAGCCAGCGCCGCCGCGGTGGGCTCGTTGATGATGCGCCGCACCTCGAGCCCGGCGATCTTCCCGGCGTCCTTCGTGGCCTGACGCTGGGCGTCGTTGAAGTACGCGGGGACGGTGATCACCGCCTCCGTCACCGGCTGGCCCAGGTAGGCCTCCGCCGCTTGCTTCAGCTTGGAGAGCACCTTGGCGCTGATCTCCGGCGCCGCGAGCTGCTTGCCGCGCACCTCGATGCGCGCGTCATCGTTCGGCCCCTTGACGACCTTGTAGGGCACCCGGGGGATGTCCTCCTTCACCTCGTCCAGGCGGCGCCCGATGAAGCGCTTCACCGAGTAGACCGTGTTCTCCGGGTTGGTCACCGCCTGCCGCTTGGCGATGGTGCCCACCAGGACCTCACCCTTGTCATCCCAAGCCACCACCGAAGGCGTGAGGCGCGAGCCCTCCTCGTTCACGATGACCTTGGGCTCCTTGCCCTCCATCACCGAGACGACGCTGTTGGTGGTCCCGAGGTCGATTCCAATGATCTTGCCCATCACTCTCTCCTGAGCTCGCGCTGCGCGCGAAGTTGATTGATCGCCCCGTGGCGGAGTCAGCTCCAGCCAGGCCACGCGCCGAGCGCGCTTCCTAGTCGCCGGGGCGCACCTTGGAAACCGGAATCGCTGTAACCCGCAGGATCCGGCTGAGGCGCCGTACAGGGCCCGCAAGCTAACCACCCGGATCCACGGGTCAACTGCAAGCGCCGCTCTTCAGTCCAACGCGATGAGCGAGGCGCCCACCGTTTTCCGTTGACACCCAGGCCGCGGCGACTACCCTCCCGGTCCCTGTCGATGTGACGGGGCTGTAGCTCAGCTGGGAGAGCGCCGCGTTCGCAATGCGGAGGTCAGGGGTTCGATCCCCCTCAGCTCCACCGGGCACCCTGCCCGAGGGCCACACAGGCCAGGTCAGCCGACCTGGCCTCGTGTGTTTTTGGTCAGATGGGCGCAGGACCTGTAGGGGCGGGTTTCAAACCCGCCCAGCCTGAAGGCGCTCAGCGCTTCGCCGCGCGGCGGCGGCGCAACCACAGCCCCAAGCCCACCAGGCCCACGGCCCACGGCACGGGCTTGCTGGTGTCTGGCTCACTCAGCCCCTGGCTGACGCCGAGCCCGCGCGACACGCTGCAACCCGAGCTGCTCTCGGTGGCGCCGGCCCCTGATCCGACGTGCGAGTCAGGGAAGCAGTAGTCGGACGCGCACTTGAATCCGTCGCCGCACTGGGCGTCCTCCGTGCAAGCAGCGCTGCACACGAGCGGCGTGGTGCTGCTCAAGTTCGCGCACACACCGCTCTCACAATCGCCGGAGCCGGTGCACAAGTCCCCCTGCACACCCAGCGCGGGTGCCTCCGTGCCGCCGCTGCCCCCGACGCCCGCGGTCCCACCCGCGCCGCCGCTGCCGCCCGCGCCGCCTGCGCCACCCGTCCCGTTACCTGGATCCGTGATCCCCGTGGTGACCCAGCTCGCGGGCTCGTAGCCCCCCTTCTGGGCGGCGTCGAGCGCGACCTCGCGGATCCAATCGCTCCAATAGGCGACCGCGCCATAGATCGGCGTCGAGCAGTTGGGCCCGCCGCGCGACACCACGCCGATCACGCGGCCTTGCTCGTCCAGCGCCGGGCCTCCCGAATCACCGCTGCACACGCCGGTTTCCCCCTGCCACTCGCTCTGGGTGCTGCCAAAGCCACACGAGCCCTGGTCACAACGCGCGGTGAGCGGCGTGCGCATGCGCCGGCTGCCACCGCCGCCGCGGTCACTGGTGTTGCCGAAGCCGACCGCCGTGTACACCTCACCGCGGCGCACCATCCGATCGATGCGCGGCACGTAGGGCTCGGTGATGTGCGACGGCACGTTGTCAGCCAAGCGAACCATCGCGACGTCGAAGCCGCAGGTGTCGTTGCCCTCCTCAGGCACGAACACCTCCGCGCCGCGGAAGTAGTCCGCGTTCTGGGAGATGCTGTCCTCATACGTCGCGTACAGCTGGGACGGGTTGTAGGTGGCGCCGAACGGCGACTGCCCGCAGATCACGTACTCCCCGCTGATGCGCGCCACGCAGTGCTGCGCGGTGAGCACCAGGTTCGGGGCGATCAGCGTCCCCGTGCACATCCCCAGGCCTCCAGAGAGCGACACCAGCCCCATCACCGACTTGTGCTCACTGTCCGCCACCCCACCCGCGATGGGCGCCATCTGAGAGGCCAGCACCACCGGCTCCTCCGCCGGGGTGGAGCAGGCAGCCAACGGAAACAACAAGGTCAAGAGGCGAAGCGCGCGCATGAAACCTACCTATCGGGAGCCAATGGGGAGCCGAAGCGAGCGAGGCCGCGCTCCAAGCCCGGGAAATCTACGGCGGTAGGCCCCCCCGTTCCAGCGCTTGGATCATTCCCACCCAGCTGGAGCGGCGATCTTGGGTGCTCATGTTTCACCCTGTCTCAACCAAAGCGCTCAGAGTCACGGAAAGCCCTGAAAATGACGCGCGGCGGCGCGAACGAGCCTCCGACGGCGCGCTAGCAGACCAGCTGGGCTACCGTGTGGCGCGCTCGAGCTCAGAGAGCAGCCGAGTGAGCTCGCGCTCGATGGGTGTCACTGTTCGGTGCGCGAGAGCTACCGAGCGATGCCCCGCGGAGCAGAACTGTCCAACCCCCCTAAACCTGCCGCCGATTTCAGCCCGCTACCCGTCATGTATCCGATCCAAATCGAACGCCGCGTCATCGCCCCCGGCGCCGCCGTTTGGCGCGCCCTGAGCTCGCGCACGGGGCTCGCGCTGTGGCAAGCCGATGAGGTGCGTGGCTCCGTCGCGCGCGGCGAGGTCGTGACGCTGGCGTGGCCGCAGCTCGGCGCCGAGCTCCACTTGGAGGTGGCGGAGCTGGTGCCTGGGCGCAGGATCACGCTGCAAGACCCGAGCTCGAAGCTCATCCTCGAGCTCGTGACGGGGGGCGTGCGCCTCACCCATGAGCTGGTGATACCACCTGACGATGTGGAGGGCATGCACGCCTCGTGGCGCCTGGCCTTGAGCCAGCTCGCCCACAGCCTCGAGCGTCACCCGGGCTGCGTGCGCCACAGCGAGTGGGCCAGCTGCTCGCTCCCCGTGTCGGCTGCGCAAATCCACAGCCTGGTCACCGTGCCTGAGCTCGCGGCACGCTGGCTGTGGACGGGCCGGCTCGGTGACGAAGGCAGCCACGCGGAGCTGACTTACGGCGGCCGCGCCGTGAGTGGACGCGTGCTGTGTCACACGCCGGGGCGCGACGTGTCGGTTTGCTGGGAGGAGCACGGCGCCTCCACGCTCACGGTGCGCACCTTGCCCTCGCCTGTCTCCAACGACGAGCGCTTGGTCGCGCTGGTGTGGTCGCGCTGGCACCCGGTGCTCGCCGACGCGAGCCACATCCGCGAAGAAGGGCGCGCGCTGCGGAGCGAGCTCGAAGGCTCGATCACGCGGCTCACGCGCTTGGTGCAGCAGACCGGCCGCGCGTAGGGCGAGCGCCTACTCCAGCAGGCTGCGCAGCATCCACGCGGTCTTCTCGTGCACTTGGAGGCGCTGGGTCAAGAGATCGCACGTCGGCTGGTCGCCAGCGCTCTCCGCGGTGCCGAAGATTTCCCGGGAGGTGCGCGCCACCGTCTCGTGGCCCTCCACCAAGTGACGGATCATGTCCTCAGCCTTGGGGACGCCCGTGTTCTCCTTGATGGCAGACAGCTCACTGAACTGCGCGTAGGTGCCGGGCGCCGGGAAGCCGAGGGCGCGGATGCGCTCGGCGATCAGATCCACCGCCTGCGCCAGCTCCGTGTACTGCGTCTCGAACATCAGGTGCAGCGTCTGGAACATGGGGCCAGTCACGTTCCAGTGGAAGTTGTGGGTCTTCAGGTAGAGCGTGTAGCTGTCGGCCAACACTCGTGAGAGCCCCTGAGCAATCTTCTCGCGCTCAGGTGCGTCGATCCCGATATCAATCTTCATGACGGATCCCTTTCCTGCCTCGCGTCATACCGCCGCCAGCGGCGACCGCAAGCGTGCGCTGCGTGTGACGCGCCGCCGCACCTAGACAGCGCGGCGCGCGACCGACGCGAGGCTCAGCGCGCGACCGACGCGAGGCTCAGCGCCCGTCCTCGGCGCCGGGTGCAGCGGACTCAGCGTCAGCGCTCGGCGCCTCCCCGACGCCTGGCTCTGGCTCTGACCCAGCGCCCGTCGTCTCGTGACTCCCCGCGGCGGCGGACTGCTTGGGTCGCACCCAGGCGGCCACCACGGCGCCGACGTAGATCAGCGAGAGCGGGATGATGGCCAAGATGGACATGAACCCGAGCCAATGCACGACGTTGCTCGCGAGCTGCGAGGCGTTATCGTCGCGCAGGCCCCCCATGAACTGGAGCACGCCGCGCGCGATGTCCAATATCGTGAGGCTCACCACGATGGCCGCCAGCGGCAGCAGGGTCGCCGTCATGGTTTTCCACCAGGAAAAATCCGCGTAGCGGCTCAGGTAGAAGCAGAGCAGCGCCACCCGCCAGGTCGCCACCAAGAGCAAGAACCACAGGTTCATCTGCGTGGCCGTGGACATGGACACCATCCGCTCCACCGGGATGGCGTACAGCGCCGCGGGCGGCGCGGTCAGGGTGATGAAGGTGAGCACGTGGCGGTAAGACCACCGCTTCGGCCTGAGCGGCCACCCCACGGCGAACAGCACCAGCGCGAGCAAGAACACGTAGGCGACGGATCCAATCCCCGCCTTCTGCATCGGCACCGCGTTCGGGTCGTCCCACCAGCGCCCGATGCCCACGAGCCAAGTAGCGCCGAGCCCCAGGAGCAGGTGCCGGTTCCCAAACCGCTCCATCCGCTCCGCCGAGATGCGAAACGTCAGCAGGTCGAACACATCGCGCGCCACGGCTCGCATCGCCGCGATGTTAGCTTCGAGCCCCGCGAGTTGCCACCAGAGCCAAGGTCGAGATTATAGTCAGTATGGATGGCGAGATCTTCAGCGCTCATGGAGTCACCGCGCGTCTTGGCAACAGCGGGCGCCCGTCGAGTAGTCGAAGTAGCTGGGTGGGTGGCTCTTCACCTTGGCGTCGCAGCCTTGGCGGGTGTTCCTGGCGTAGAAGCCGCCGCGGAACTGGCCTTTGGGGTCCTCTACCCACTCGTCCAGGTTGCCGACCAGGTCGTACAGCGCGCCGCCGGGGAAGCGGCTGACGCAGGCGGGCGTGGCCCCGGTGTCGCGCAGGCCGGGGTCGGTGCCGGCTTCCATCAGGAGGTTGAGGCGCGGGTCGCGGTGCCCGCTCGAAGCGTCGCCGTGCAGCACCGCCGCGGGGTGGAAGCTGCGGAACACGTTGCAGGCGCCGGCGACGTAGTTTTCTCCGTATGGAAATTGAGTACGCGAGGCGCCGCGGCAGGCTCGGTCCCACTCCTCCTCACGGCACAGGCGCTTGCCGGCGCGCTCGCAGGCGCTCTTGGCCATGAAGTAGGTCATGTATCCCTGCGGAACCACGCCCGGGCGTGAGACGGCCACGGCCTCGAAGGGCTCACGCTGCCACGGCGGCAACGCTGGCAGCGGCAGCGACCGCGCGCGAGCGGGGCCAGTGCGCGACAGCTCCACCTCCCAGATCTTGCGGATCTGGATCAGGCGCCGGAAATCCGGCGGGTAATACGGGGAGAGCGGGCGCCCCTCGCGGTCCACCGTGGCCAGCTCCCAGCGGTCCACGCAGCTCCAGCCCACCTGCTGCATCTCCGGCGGACAGCCGCGGCGCGCGGCCATCTTCGACGCCCCTCCATCGGACCCAGGCGCAGCGGACCCAGACACAGCGGGCGCGCCAGGTACGGCAGGCGCACCGGCTCCCGACGACGCGGCGCTCGCAGAGCCCGTAGGCAAGCGCCGCACCTCCTTGGGCGGCGGCGAGGGGGCCGCCGAGAGCCGCGCGCCCAGCGCGAGCCCCGCGAGCGCCACCGTCAGCGCTCCGAACCATCTACCGCGACGCAGGGAGCGCATGCGGGCTCACGCGGAGCCCACGGTGCGCGTCGTGAACGCGATGGGTGAGGTGCCGATGCGCTCATAAGCCTTGGTCCAGAGCTCCGCGCGGGGCACTTCGAACACCATGTTGGAGTCCACGTCCGTGGGCAGCCACGCGCCGCGCTTGATCTCCGCTTCGAGCTGCAGCGGCGCCCACCCCGCGTACCCCGCCAAGCCGAACAGGCTCGGCGGGTGGTGCCCCGCGGCGACGGCCTCCAGCACCCGACGCGAGGCGGTCGCGGTGACGCCCTCACACACCTCCAGCTGCCCTTCGAGATCCGTCAGGCGCTCTTCCGTACGGTAAATCAGCCACACCTGCTCACGCGCCACCGGCCCGCCGACGCGCACCGCGCCGCCCACGTCGATGGGCGACTCCGTGATCTCCGCGCGCACCAGCAAGTCTTCCAGCGTCATCACGTCGCGCCCGTTGAGGATCCACCCGAAGGCGCCCTCCGGGCCGTGCTGCGCCAAGAGCACCACGGAGCGATCGAAATGCGGATCGCCGAGCGGTGGCGCCGCGATCAACAGACCTGGGGCAAGCGAACTCACGCCTGAGCACGCTACCGCCCACCACGCGCGAGCGCACCCCCATCGACACCGAGCGCAGCACCCAGCCGCCGCGCGGCGCGCCCGCCGAAGCCTCACCGCGACACCCGAGCGGGCTGGTGGCGCACGCACAGGGGCGCCCCATGGCTCCCCAACCCCCTGCCCCCGAGCCCGAGCCACTAGATTGTAACTATCTGAAATCATTAGATAATTACGCGCCCCTGGAGCTAGGTTGGGGGGGTTGGCATGGCGCTCCCACGCCATCGTGGTGGTGCCCTCACCCTCCCCGCGCTGGGATCGCGGCGCCCCGTCAGGCGCAGCAGTTCCGTCAGGGCGCGCTTGGTTGCTAGAGTGAGCCGGATGCGCGTCATCGCTCATGGAGTCCGCGGCTCCGTCCCCGCGCCCGGCCCGGACACCGCACGCTACGGCGGCAACACCTCGTGCGTGGAGGTCAACCTGATGGACGGCACCCGCCTGGTGCTCGACGCGGGGACCGGGCTGCGTGAGCTCGGCAAGCAGATGGCGCCGGGGCCGACGAAGGTCCACCTGCTGCTCTCCCACACGCACTGGGACCACGTGCTCGGCTTGCCCTTCTTCATCCCGCTGTGGAGGAAGGAGACGGAGATCGTCGTGTACCCCCTGGCCAGCGAGGCGCAGGAGCGGTTCCGCAAGACCATCACGCTGTTCGATGAGATCCACTTCCCGGTGGGCGTGGACGACATCCCCGCGAGCTTCGACTTCGTGAAGCCGGAGGGCTCCGTCTGGCAGATTGGCTCGGCGCAGGTCTCGCGCATCAAGCTGAACCACCCCGGTGGCTCGCAGGGCTTCCGCATCGTGGACGCCGATGGTAGCTCGGTCGCCTACCTGACGGATAACGAGCTCGCGCTGCCGGCGCCGGGCGGCGGCTCGGACGACGAGCTAGTGCGCTTCGCTGACGAGGTGGATCTCCTGATCCACGACGCGCAGTATCTCCCCGCGGATATGCCGGCCAAGGTGGGCTGGGGGCACTCCGTGGTGGACGATGTGCTGGAGCTGGCGCGACGGGCGCGGCCGACGAAGCTGCTCTTGTTTCACCATGATCCCGATCGGACCGACACCGAGCTCGACGCCATCCGCGACGCGAGCCGGAGCTGGCTCAAAGATCAGAACGTGGCGTGTGAGCTCGACATCGCGACCGAGGGCGTCGTCCACACCTTGCCCCCTCGGTAGATCTCGCGCGCTCGGCTAGTCGCCCGTCTTGTGGTGACAGGATCGACACTCTACGCTCGCGCGATGGCAGGCCCCATCCTCGTCACCAAGGGTGACGGCGAGCAAGAACCGCTCGATCTCGACAAGCTCAGGCGCTCCCTCGCGCGCTCGGGTGCGGGGGAGGCGCTGGTGGAGCGGGTGATCGAGCGCGTCACCGCGCGGGTGGATAGCGGTATCCCCACGGATACGCTCTACGGCATCGCCTTCCGACAGCTGCGCAAGGAGCGCCGACACATCGCGGCGCGCTACAGCCTGAAGCGCTCCGTCATGCAGCTGGGCCCCACGGGTTACCCCTTCGAGCGCCTGATCGGCGCGCTGCTCGAGGGGGATGGTTGGCAGGTGCGCATCAGCGCGCGCATGACGGGCTCCGTCACTCACGAGATCGATGTCGCCGCGCGGCGCGATCACGCGGGGCAGGAGCGACAGCTGCTCGTGGAGTGCAAGCACCGCAGCCAGGCGGACGCCAAGGTGGACGTGAAGACGGCGCTCTACGTCTCCGCCCGCGCTCGCGACCTCTTGGGCGACCTGGAGGGCAACCCGCATCAGTTCTGGCTCGCGACCAACGGGCGCTTCACGCAGGACGCCATCACCTACGCGGCCAGCGTGCACCTCGGGCTGCTCGGCTGGAGCTACCCTGACTTTCGTGATGGTGAGGAGCCACCCTGGTCCACCATGGAGCGCGCGAGCCTGCCTCCAGCGCCGCCCGCCGAGCTCGACCTCCCGCGGCGCAACCTGGCTCAGCGCATCACGGACGCCCTCGCCTTCCCCATCACCTGCCTGACCAGCCTGAAGCAGCGTCACAAAGCGACCTTGCTCGAGCAGCAGGTGGTGCTGTGTCGTGAGCTGGAGGCGCGCCCAGCGCTGATCGACGCGCTCCGCCTGGAGCACAGCCAAGCCACGGAGCTGCGCCGCGAGCTGTACGACCTACTGCACCCGATGAGCCTGGAGCCGAGCCCCGCGTCGCGGCGGATCTAACGCGCCGATCGGGGGTTGGGGTTGGGGGTTGGACGGCACCGCGGTGCGCACATCATGAGGCAGCCTTGCTACCGCCTCGAGCGTCAGCTGCCCTGACTCGAGCCCACGCTCGCGGCGCGGCGCCAGTCGTCAGGGCACGTGACTTCAGCCGTGGTGCGCGCAGCGCGGCGCCAGCCGTCAGGGCACGTGACTTCAGCCGTGGTGCGCGCCGGAGCTCAACGTCCGCCGGGTAAGCCTCCCTCGGGCGCGCAGAGGCCATGGACACAGGCGGGCGCGGGCGGCAAGGCGAGGCAGGTGTTGCAAGGGCTGCCAAGGCACTCGGTGTGGGCGCGATCGAGGGCCGCGAGGGCGCTGAGATCGGCGTCTTGGTTCACGTAGAACGCGCCCGAGCAGTGCTCCGTCGCGATCGAGCAACCATTGGTCATCACGATCTGGCAGTCCTCGTCCTTGGAGCAGGACTTGGCCTCACCGATCGCCCGCAGCAGCTTGCCTTCATCCGGCGAGCAATCCCCGGCGCAAGCGCCGTCGAACACCCACACCGGGTTCAGGTAATACTCGCAGGTGCCCACCGTCCAACCCGAGCCGTCCTCACACGGGTAGCCGCAGGTGGCCGGCCCCATCCCCCAGCGGTCGCAGACGCTCGAAGGCGCAGGCTGGTTCTCCGGGCAGGGAGGCGGCGGGTTGGTGCCTCCCCAGATCCCCCAGGTGCCGCCGCGACACACGATGGTGGTGCCCGGACACGAGTCGTAGGGATTCGAGCAGGGCTGCTCTTGCACCGTCCAGCCGCCCCACTCGGCGCACTCCATCACGAAGGAATGCGTACCGCTCTGACAAGCGACGTCATATCGACAGCCTCCCGCCTCATTGATGCCCTCGGGGCACAGCTCGTACTCCGAGGGTGGCGTGGGTGGGCAGTTGGGGCTGCCTCCAGTGCCAGCGCTACCGGAGCTACCTGACGATCCGGCGCTGCCGCTGCTGCCGGCCGAGCCCGAGCTGCCCCCACTGCCCGCGGTGCCACCGCTGCCGGCGGTACCCCCGCTGCCCGCCGTGCCACCGCTGCCCGCGGTGCCACCGCTACCTGCGGTGCCGCCGTTGCCCGCGGTGCCCCCCGACGCATCACCCACGGAGTCCCCGCCGCACGCCACCACCAACGCGGCGGTGGTGACGACGAACGGTGCCCGCAACCCACGAATCCCCAGACGCTTCATGACCATGCGACACCTTGTAGCAGATCTTGTGCCACCCCCTCAGGGCGCTCAGTTGTGCCACGCCGGTGCGCTCATGAGGTCGCAAGGCGCTCGAGCGCCGGTCACGGCTGTCACCGGGGGCTGCCTAGTGTGCCACCTGGCACATCTGGTTCAGGGCACCCCGCACGGCACCGTCACGGCTCGCCAGTCAGCCCACCCTGTGGGGAGCAAGTGTTGTTGATGCACACGGCTTCCGGCGGCAGCGCGCGGCAAGTGGTGCACTGAGTGCCGAGGCACTCCGAGTGCGCGCGATCGAACGCCTCGATGGCGGTGAGATCGGCGTTTCGGTTCACGTAGAAGGCGCCGGAGCAGTGCTCGATGGCGAGGGAGCAGCCGCTGGTCGTCACCACCTGGCAGTCGCTGTCCTGCTGACACAGCTTGCTGTTGCTGACCGCCTGAAGCAGCTTGCCTTCGTGAGGGGAGCAGTCGCCATCGCAGGCGCCATCGAACACCCACACCGGCTTCGCGTAGTTCTCGCAGCTGCCGACCGTCCACCCCGAGCCACCGCTGCAGCGGTAGCCACAAGTCCGGTAACCCCAACCCGAGGCCTCGCAGGCGCTGGAAGGCTCGGGCTTGATCTCCGGGCAGAGCGGCGGCGGGTTGGTGCCTCCCCAAATCACCCAGTTGCCGTCGTAGCAGGTGAAGGAGGCGTCTTGGCAGGAGTCGTGGGGGTACTCACAGGCCTGCTGTTGCACGGTCCAGTAGCCGTGCTCGCTGCACTCCATCACGAATTGATGGCTGCCGCTCTGACACGCCAGATCATATCGACAGCCCCCCGCCTCATTGATGCCCTCGGGGCAAGGCATGTACTCGTATGGCAACGTGGCCGGGCAGTCGGGGCTGCCTCCCGTGCCCGAGCTGCCCGCCGATCCCGACGTGCCGCCGCTGCCCGACGTGCCACCGCTGCCCGCGGTACCGCCGCTGCCCGCAGCGCCACCATCGCCCGCGGTGCCCCCCGAAGCCTCATCCGTGGAGCTCCCGCCGCACGCCACCACCAAGGCGGCGGTGGTCACGACGAAGGGTGCCCGCAGCCCACGAATCCCGATGCGCTTCATGCCCCTGACCCTAGCAGACCTCACGCCCTGCTCCTCGACGACGACTGCTCATGTTCCCCGCAGCGGTTTGAATTACCCACGGCGATTCGAAACGTGCGCGCGCAGCACACCGCGTAGGGACGCAGCATGCCGCGCCCCTACCGTTGCCATCTGCAGAATTCCCCACGGCGGTTCGAAACGTCTGCGCGCAGCACACCGGATGTCCCTGCGTGGCGCTCGTCACCCCTCATCGCCTGGTGGCACATCCGGCACCACGGGTAGCCGCGCCAGCGACACGCCCGAAGGCGCCAGGCTGCGCAGCAGCACCGGCAGCACCGCCGCTCGCACGCGACCGCGCTCCTCGGCCGTCAGCTCCCCGCGGCTCCCCGCCGCGAGCACCAAGCCCTCCATCCCGAGCAGCAGGCAACGGTACACGTAAGGATCCACCCGCACGCCCAAGTGCGCGCGCACCTGCTCACTGAGGAGGTCCGTCAGCTCGCGGAGCACGTACTCGCGGTGCGCCGCCAACCCCGATCCCCGAGAGATGGCCTCGGCGTGCAGCGAGAGCAGGAGCGGCCCCCCGAGCTCGAGCAGCTCGAGGAAGGTGTCCACCGCCGCGATCACGCGATCCGCCGGGCGCTCCTGGCTTTCGACAGCTAACCTGACTGACTCCACGAGCAGCCGGGTGAAGCCCCCGAAGAGCGCCTCGAGCGCGTCCTCCTTGCTGCGGAACAGCTTGTAAAACGTGCGGCGAGAGAAGCCCGACGCCGTGAGGATGTCCTCCACGGAGCACTCCCGAAGGCCGCGCGACGCGAGCGCCTGCGCGGCGCCCCGCAAGAGCTGACCGCGCGTGTCGCGACCCAGGAGCGCCTCCATCCCCGGGTAGCGTGCTTGCAGGGGGCCCATGGGGTTTGGCATGGCGCTCGATGAGGCCGTGCCCTGAAGAGCAACCGCGCGACGCGACGACGACACGCCGCTAGCGTACCCGGGTGCGCGACGCTTGGCAGGCTTTGCAGCGCGCTGAAGGGCACTCGATGCGCGTGGGGGCGTGGCCCCCCCTAATGCGCCGAGGCGCCTTTGGGCTTGGCGCTCCAGATCCGCAACGAGAACACGAAGCCGAGCACCGCGAAGGGCAGCAAGAACACGGGCCAATACGCCCAATCGCGGCTCGTGATGTAGCCGAGGCTGATCGACTGCAGCGCGGTGCCCAGGTAGACGAAGCCGTCGATCACGCCGACCGCCGTGGCCGCCCCCTTGCGACCCCCGAAGTCCATGGTCGCGGTCCCTGACAAAAGCCCATGGGTGCCGATCACACACAGGCTCACGAGGAACACCAAGACGCCGAGCGCATACGGCGAGATGGGCAGCTCCGGGCTCGCCTTGATGCGGCGACGGTCCCCCGCGCGCTGAGTCGGCGAGGGGTCCTTCACCTGAATCGTCAGCTCCTCTCCCCCTCGCCGCACGGTGAGCGGGATGCTCCCGGTGGAGGCGGGCGCGCTGCCAGGGTCCGCGCTGTCCTGCGTGGTGCACATGCAGCTGCTCGCGTCCCACTTGGAGCGATCACACGTGGGCTTGAAGCAGGCGATCGCCTGCTGCACGTCGACCCAGCCACGAAAATCACCGCGATCCCCGACGCGCACGATCTCATCGCCCGGCATCAGGCCCAGGCCCTCGGCGGCGGTCGCCACCTTGGCCGTGGAGGGTGACAACGTGAAGATCATGCCCGCGACGCACAGCGCGAGGAAGCCGTACATGCCCGCCGCCGCCGGGCCGCGGCGGCTCTGGAAGAACAAGTCGCTCACCCACCCCGCGACGTTGCCGCCCACCACGCCGGCGATGAACAGGAGCCCGCCCCATCCACCCTGCACGAACGGCGCCAGGAAGGCGAGCCCACCCAAGATGGCGAGGTAACCGCGCCGCGCGCCCGCCGCGCGGCTCGCGAGCAAACCGCTGACCGCCGCCACCGCGAAGCAGCCCACCACCAACCACAAGTTCTCCCACGAGCCATAGCGGAACAGGTGGGTGTCCGGCAGCGCCCACACCTCCTGCGCGTAGATGGGGAACCAGTGCATCACGCCGTTTCGCAGCACCCCGGTGCAGAACTCGATGAAGGCGACGGTGAGGATGATGGGGTTGGTGAGGATGCGCCGAATCAACACCAGCGCGGGGATGGGGCCGGCGCTGTCGTCGCCGCTCGAGGCGTCCCCGGTGTCGAAGTCTCGCTGCCCCGCGAGCCCTGGACGATCGCGCAGCAAGAAGAACTCCACGATGAACATCACGCCGAGCAGCACGCCCGGCACCGCGAACACCACCCACTGCGCCGGCTGCCCCGGGAACACCACCTGCGACGCGTCGAGGAACCACTGGTTCGCCGTGAACGCGAGGAAAATACCGCTCGAGATCATGGTGCCGAAGATGCCGCTGAAGCCCCCGCGCTCGCGCACGTGGAACCAGTGGGCGTTCACCTTCACGATGCTCACCGCGCCGAAGCTCTGAAAGTACATGTTCCCGGCGTACAGCAGCGAGAACACCAGGCGGAGCGGCGCCTCGTCAGCTTTCCCTGAGGAAACGACGTGGAACAGGTAGCCCGCCATGAGCAGGTTCGCCACCATCGCGCCCGAGGCGGCGATGAGCATGCCGCGGCGCCCGCCCATGCGGTCCACCAGCGGCCCGTTCAAGAGGAAGGCGAAGGCGTAGACGAAGGTGCCGGCGCCGAAGATGATGCCGAAGTCCTCCTTCGTCATCAGATCGCCCAGCGCCCCCTTCGCGACGGTGAGGTTGTAGCGCCCCATGTACAGGAAGGCGTACGTGAGCCCCATGGGGAACCAGTTGAGGAACCGGCGGCGCCGGAACTCGGGGCTGTGGCTCGGCAAGGCGCTGGCGATCGCTCCGGACATGATTATTTCCCTGCGGCAATGCGTGAGGGCTTCCTGCTGGAAACCAGGTCGGGGCCGCGCGGAGGCGCTGGAGCGAGGTGCGCGGCGGCGGTCGTGACGGGCGCGCGACCATACACCGGCCGCCGGGCGCCGCTGACGCGAAACCAGCGAGCGCGCGCAGCTGTCACCGAGTCGCCACAGGTGCTCGTAGGCCCCGAAAGTAGCCCGACCGCGGCCTGCGGGACGCGCTTCGTGACACACGCCGCCCCCGTGTCGAGCCTCAGGTAGGGGCAGCCCCCCATGGCTGCCCTTCACACACCGCATGACGAGCCCCCCTGAGCGTTTGCCGCTTGACGCGGCCAGGGCGCTCCTTCAGAGTACGCCGCCCGGTGCGGTAGCCAAGTGGTTAGGCAATGGTTTGCAAAACCATCATACACGGGTTCGAATCCCGTCCGCACCTCCCTCTACGAGCGCGACCACACGGCTGATCGCTGCTCTGGGTTGATTGGTGACCTGGGGCGATCGGTGGTCTGGGTTGGTCGGTGCTCTGGGGCGGGCTTGAGGCCCGCCTTAGCCCACCGCCCGGCGCGGTCGTGCCGTGAGGCTCGATGGCTCGCGCTGATCGTAGCGCCGATCCTGGTCGCCTCGCTCTTGGTCGCCACGCCGGCTTCGGCCGAGGAGCCCGGCGGGCTGCGCGCTCGCCCGCTGCTCCTCGGAACGACGGTGTCGTACTACGCGCCGACCAAGGAGGACCGACGGATCCACTCCGTGTTCCTCGATGCCGTCGTGGGCATCGAGCTTTGGGAGCTGCTGGGCCTCAGCGTTCATGGGGGCATCACCAGCACGGTGGCATCGGGGTACATCACGCAGTGGAACGAGGACTTCGTCGACGTCCGCTACGACACGCGCGTGGGCGGGCTCGGGCCGATGTTCGTAGCGCGCGTGGAGCCGTTCCGACCGCTTTGCCCGGGTGACTGTGCCCACCTCTCGCTCTCGCTGGAGATGACCGGCGCGCTGGTCCTCTACACGTCGGATTTTCCACCGGGCGGCGACCTCTACAACTTCGTGTGGCGCATGGGCGGGACGCTCGGGTACGCGGTCTCGCCCCGCTGGCGCATCGAGCTCGGCGGCCGCTGGATGCACGTCTCGAACGGCCAGGGGCTCGGGCCGTTCAACCCGTCCTACGAGGGCGCAGGTGTGACGTTCGGCTCGCAGCTCGCCTTCTAGGACCCTGCGCACTAAGGTAGCAGGAGCGCGTCAGCTCCAGGGCGCGCTCCCCGCGAGCGTGTGATGGATCTTCTCTACTTCGCTGGCCTGGCGTTCCTGGGCGGGTTGATCTTGAACGTGATGCCGTGCGTGCTGCCGGTGCTCACGCTCAAGGTGTTTCACCTGCTCGAGCACTCGGAGAACGACGCCGCCACCAACCGCATGCACGGGCTGGCCTACACCGCCGGCGTGGTGCTCACCTTCCTGGCGCTGGCCGGGGTGCTGATCGGCCTCAAGGCGGCTGGGCACGCGGTCTTCTACGGCAAGCAGTTTCAGAGCACGAGCTTCCTCGCGGTGATGGTGGCGGTGCTCCTCGCCTTCTCCCTCAACTGCTTCGGGGTGTTCGAGATCACGGTGGGGGTGAGCGGTGGCCCGGGGCGCGACGGGTACCGCGGCTCGTTCGTCAACGGGGTCTTGGCCACCATCCTCTCCACCCCCTGCTCTGCGCCGCTGTTCGGCACCGCCGTCGCCTACGCCCTGCTCGCCGCGCCCCCGCACGAGACGCTGCTCTTGTTCGCCGCCTCCGGGCTCGGGCTCGCCGCGCCGTTCCTCTTGATCACCCACGTCCCTTCGCTGCGCCGCTTCTTGCCCAAGCCAGGTGCGTGGATGGACACCTTCAAGCAGCTGCTCGGCTTCACGCTGCTCGGGACCGCGGTGTGGCTCGGCGGCATCCTGTTCGGCAAGCTGAGCCCCGCCAGCGGCAGCCGCATGCTGTGGGCGCTGTTCGGGCTCAGCCTGCTCCTCTGGGCGGTGGGCCGCTACGGCAACTTGATGCAGAGCCTCGCGCGGCGCATCGGCACCCGCGTCGTGTTGGTGGCGGGCGTCGTGGCGATGGGGATGTGGGTGAACCTGGAGCCCGCCGAGTCGCGCGTCGCGGAGGCGCCGAGCGCCAGCGCCGATCACGAGCACCCCGTGGTGAAGGACGGCAAGATCAACTGGATCGCCTACGACGAGCCGCGCATCGCCCGTGAGCGCGCCCGCAAGCGCCCGGTGTTCGTCGATTTCACAGCGGACTGGTGCATCAGCTGCAAGGCCAACGAGAAGGCGGTGATCGAGACCGAGGCGACGCGCGCGCTCTTGATCGACACTCAGATCCTCCCGATGAAGGCCGACATGACCGATGACGACCCGGTGCTCGAGCGCGAGATGAAGCGCCTCGGGCGCTCCGCCATCCCCATCTACGTCATCTACCTGCCCGACGGCAGCTACAAGCTGCTGCCCGAGGTGCTCACGCCGGATCTGCTCCACGGCGCCCTGAAGGACGCCGCCGCCCGCTTCCCCAAGAGCGGCTACCTGGCGCCGGACCCCGCCTGACGTCAGCCGAGCTGGCTTGGTCGCGCGACGTCAGTTGGGCTGACACCGCAGCGCTACGTCAGCCGAGCTGACATCGCGGCGCTACGTCAGCCGAGCTGACACCGCAGCGCGACGTCAGGCTCAGCGCACCGAGACGCACTCGACTTGGCCGTAGGGCGCCGCCAGGTTGTTGCAGCCGGGCTGATTCAGGGACGGCCCCACGGTGACCTTCCCGGTGACGGTGTCGACCATCAAGAGGTCCCCGGGGTTGGAGCAGGCGTACAGCGTCTCGAAGCCGGGGTGGTACTCGGCGCCCACTGAGCCGAAGTCGTAGTCGAGCGGGAGCGGCTCACCGATCTGCGCGCCGGTGGTGGGGTCGAACTCCACGATGGTGTCCGCCGCGCCGTTGATGGCCAAGAGGGTGTTCCGCGCGGAACCAGCCCAGCTGAGCCCCACGGTGTTGTAGTCGGAGCCGAGCGGCGCCAGCTCGGTCGCCACGCCGGAGGCTGGATCGATGGAGAGCAGCAGATCGGCCGTGGTGGTGATGCCGAACATATCCTGCGCCCCGGTGGAGGTGATGCCGGGCACGTAGGTGTAGCCGTAGCGGCCGACCACCGTCGCGCGGCAGGTGCACGGGTTCACGAGCAGCAAGGTGTCGCCTTCGTCTTCCCCCTTGCCCGAGGCGTACAGCTTGCCGCCGTTGAACGTGAGCGAGGAGATGATGTTCGACTTCGGCAGCTCGGGCGGGAGCAGCACGTCCGCGCAGATCTCCTCCTTCTCCCCGAAGCTCTCCTCGAGCAGGCTGATCTTGGCGAGGCGGTGGACCTCGTCGTTCGAGAGGTTCTCGATGGTGAGCAGCCACGGCTCGAGCTCGGGCCCACCATCGACGATCAACACGCCGCCCGTGCCCGAGTCCTGACCTCCAGGCGATGCGTCCCCCGCGCTGCCACCGGAGCCTCCCGCGCCCCCCGCGCCGCCGCTCCCGCTGGACCCACTGAAGCCCCCCTGCCCTCCCCCACCGTCGCCCGAAGACGACTCGGAGCACGCCAGCGCCAACACACACAAGCCAACCCAGTAATGCGCCTTCACCGCCCGAGTGTACCACGCGGCGAGCCGACGGCGCGCACCACGTCACCCCGACGCTGCCGCCCGACGACGCGCGCTGCGGTGCCGTCCAACCCCCCCCAAAAAACCTCAGGGCTCCTCTAGATCGTCAGCGATGTAGCTCAGGATCACGTCGTCCAGGCTCTGCTCGCTGATGCCGCCCCCGAAGATCGAGCCGCCGTCGGGCTTGGAGTCGAAGATGGCGGCCGGCCGCGACGGCGCGTAGCGACTGGCGTCCACCTCACGCAGCGCCGGGGTGCCGAGCGCGGGGGTGTGGCGCACCTCCTGGGGTGGCGGCGCGTCCAGCTGGGCGTCCACGTCGAGATCCAGCTCCTTCACCTGGCTCACCAGCGCCCGCGCCTGCTCGGGATCCACCCGCTGGAGGTTCGGGTTGGAGAGCCGGCGAGGGCGACCCTCGGTGCTCGGCGGTGGTATGGAAGGCTGACCAGTCGTCGACGGGGGCGGGGGCGTCTGGCTCCGACGGGCCTCTGCCTTGGGGAGCTCCGCGTCGGGCTTGGGCACGACGGGGGCCGGCGCCGCCGTCAGGTGCGGCCCGCAGATCCCCTCGATCAGATCGTCGTACTCACCGCCCCGGAGCGCGATGAACATCGCCTTGTGCTGCTCCTTCATCAGCCGCCGCACCGTCTGCGGCAAATCCGCCTGCCCCACGTGCTCCACGTACACCGACTTCATGCTCTTCACGATGCGCCCGCCGTCAGCGAAGAGCAGCGTGATGACGTGCGGGCGCTTCACGCCCGAGTCCTCCGTTTGGATGTGGAAAACCCGACCCCGATGCTTGACGTTGTTGTTGAATCCGAGCAGCGGTGGTGGCGTCGTGGGCACTGGACGCTCCGGAGGGGGTGAGGGGATCGAGCGTCGCAAAGCGACGGGGGGTGGCGGCCTTGGGCCTGGCCGCTCTCGAGGGAGGGAAACGGAGGGGAGACGAAAAAACCTAGGATCCGGAGGACCTAGGCACGTGGGCGTGCTCCCTCAATGTACTTTCTAGCGCCGCTGGCGCCTAGAGCGCTGGCACCAAAAGGCAGTGGGGCTCCACTTTCACCGCTCCAGAGCGCCCATTCCGACCGCGCGGTGGCCAGCGTGCTCCCCGGAGCTCGCGGCGCGCAGGCTCACAGGCCGGACCGCTCAACTCGCCGCGGGGGAGAGCCCCGCCTCATCCAGGCGGCGCATGCCCTCCAGCAGCAGCGCTTCCGGGCTGTCGTTGATGACCCGCGCGCCTTGTTGATGGTTCGGATCCAAGACGAAATCGCCATCGGTCAGGCCGAGCATCGCGTAGAACGCCTCTTCACCGCGCAGGCGCCCCCACATCGCGTTGTGGATCTCCCCCTTCACGAAGTGGATCTCCCCCGTCTCGCCCTTCGCGCGGATCTTGAGGGAGCCGGTCTTCCTGCCGTGCCACAGCACCTGCACCATGTCGGGCAGGCCCATCTCCGTGAGGGAGCCGGCGACGCCGCGCGTGCCGCGCTGCGCCGCTTGTCGCTCCATCACTTGCCGCAGCTTCGCGACCAACAGATCGGACGCGACGGGCTTGGTCATGTAGTCCGTCGCGCCGAGCTCGAACGCGCGCTGCGCCTCGTTGCGCCCCGCGCGACCGGTCACGATGATCCAAGGCAGCGTGTGCCCCCACTCTTGCTTGCGCGCCTCGGCGAGCAGGGCGAAGCCATCGGCCTTGCCCAGGTCGAGCTCGCTCACCACCACCTCCACGTCGCCCCGCTCGAGCAGCTTCAGCGCCTGCTCCGCGGTGCGCGCGACGACCACCTCGAAGCCTTGCTCCACCATGCGGAGCTCGAGCACCGTCGTCTCCTCAGGGTCACGATCGATGACGAGCGCCAGGTGCCGGTTGGCGAGCAAGCGCGCCTTCAGGTCTTCACCCGTCACCGTGTGGCGGAACAGGTCCACCAAGTTCGGGTCGAACACCTTCCCTTTGTAGCGGGCCAGCACCTCACAGGCCTGCACCGGGCGCAGCGCGCGGCGGTAGGGGTTGCGCGGGTTCTGCGTGAGGTCGGCGTAGGTGTCCGCGATCGCCAGCAAGCGCGCGCCGAGCGGGATGTCCTTGCCCGCGGTGCCCGCCGGTAGCCCGCTCCCGTCGAAGCGCTCGTACATCGACTCCACCGAGCGCACGCACTCGCGCGGCAGCTCCACCGCCTCCAGCAACCGCAGCGGGGCCTTGTAGGTCTTCTTCGCGGAGGCGCGGTGCCCCTCGTACTCCGCCACGTTGAGCGCCGTGAGGTGGTAGGCGCTCATCTTGCCGAGGTCATGGATGTAACCGGCGATCATCATCGCGGCGAGATCTTGCGGGCTCAGCCCGATGCGCTCGGAGATCTTCCGCATCAGCCGCGCCACGTGCGCGGAGTGGCCACGCAGATCGGGGCGCGCGTTCTCGAGCAGGCTGATGAGGACGTTCAAGGTCGAGAGGTACGAGTCGCTGGTGACGCCCGCGCCGCCGACGCCCGCCTGCGGCGCCTTCAGGTCGCGCTCGTCGAACATCTGCACCCGGCCGCGCTCGTCCGAGAGCGAGAGCGACATGCTCTCCTCGCTCACCAGGTTGCGCTCGTACACGTTGAGCATGCTGGTGAACTGCTCGTGAGCGGAGCGGTCGAGCACCGCGAAGGCGTGGATGTCGCCGTTGTAGGCCTTGTTGATCGCCGCCTTCACCGCGATGGGGCGGGCGACGAACGCGTGCACCTCCTTGAGCGCCGCCGCCAGCTTGATCTCCTGGACCACGGCGATGTTGTCCGGGTCCGCCATCACCACGCTGAGCACCGCCTTCTCGTGGTCGTACAGCACGGGGAACACCGTCTCGCGCTCGGCCAGCGCCTTCGGCACCTTGTCCAGCGTGAAGCGATCGATGTCCGCCTTCGACAGCTTCTCTGTCGAGACGAAGCGCGTCTTGTGGAACGCCGCGAGGAACTTGAGCAGCGACACCTCGTCGATGGCCTGCGTCTCGATCAGCGCCTCCTCGATGCGCCCGCCGACCCGCTGGTGGTAGGCGAACACGGCCTCTTGCTGCTCGGGCGTGATCAGCCCCTTCGCGAGCAGCCGCTCCACCAGACGCACGTTCCCAATCGGATGCATAGCTACTCTACTGGCTCACCCAGCTTCGAACGCCTCACCACCTGGACCTGAGCCCTGCACATCGTCCCAACCGACCCGTCGCCTCTGCCAAGCTGCTCCAATCATCCTAGCCGAAGGCCACCTCTTCACCTTGGCTCGCCATCCGAACCGCCGCGCGTGGTCGAACACTCGGGTCGAGCACGTGGGGTCGAACAGGGCCCCGTGCATCGTCTCGGCTCGGAACTGGCTCCTGGCATAGTGACCGACGATGCCACTAGACGCCCGGCCGGCCCACGGGTCAAGTGTCCAGCGGCGAAAGCTCGGCCCAGCGTCCTGGTTGGCGCGCTGCACCCGCCATGGATGGATTGACCACGGTGATTCAGCGAGTCTCCAGACCGAGCTTCCCTGAGCCTGGCCGTTTTTTTTTGGGGGTTTGGCAACGCGCTGCACGCGCTGTCGGCTGCCGCGCTGTCGGCCGCCGCGCTGGGCACAGCCAAGCCCAATCGGCGCAGCGCAGCCACGCCAACCAGCGCAGCCCAGACCCAAGCTCCAGGTCCAACCGAGCCCGTCGTGAGCCCTCGCGGGGCGCTTGACTAGCTCTGGGTCCGCGGCTAGAAGATGCGCCCTCCTTCGTCAGGGCAGGCTCTTCGGAGCGGCGCGTCCCCCCCTGGGGCCCAGCTCTCGAGGCTCCTGACGATGAGGTGCTGAAGCGCTCCACCCTCCCGGGGGAGCCATTGTTCTGGTGATCCAGGAGTCGGGAAGAGCATGCGTACGTTCGTGGCCAAGCCGGCCGAGGCCCAAGCTACTCGCAAGTGGTGGGTGGTCGACGCCAAAGACAAACCCCTCGGGCGCCTCGCCAGCGAAGTGGCCAAGGTGCTCCGGGGCAAGCACAAGCCCACCTTCACCCCCCACGTGGACACGGGTGACTTCGTGGTCGTGGTCAACGCGGGCCTGGTGAAGGTCACCGGGGACAAAGCGACCGACAAGAAGTACTACCGCCACAGCGGCTACCCGGGCGGCATCCGCTCGCAGAGCTTCGCGGAGCTGGTGGCGCAGAAGCCCGCCGCGCCGATCCAAATCGCGGTGAAGGGCATGCTCCCGAAGAACGCGCTCGGTCGCAAGATGATCAAGAAGCTCAAGGTGTACGCCAGCGCCGAGCACCCCCACACGGCTCAGTCCCCTGAGCAGCTTTCCTTCTGAGTGAGTGCGTCATGAGCGAAACGGCAGAGCAAGCGAGTCACGTGGCGCCCCCGGCGCCTTGGTATGCGACGGGCAAGCGCAAGCGCGCGGTGGCGCGGGTGTGGCTGCGGCCGGGCAACGGCAACATCACCGTGAACGGCACGCCCATCGACGACTACTTCGAGCGCATGACCTCTCGGATGGTCGCGCGCCAGGGGCTCGAGCTGCTCGAGATCTCGGACAAGTACGACGTGTTGGCGACGGTCGCTGGCGGCGGCCACAGCGCACAGGCGGAGGCGATGCGTCACGGCATCTCACGCGCCCTCTTGATCGAGGACGCGGAGCGCCGGCGCACGCTGAAGCGCGCGGGTTACCTGACCCGCGACGCCCGTGAGAAGGAGCGCAAGAAGCCTGGTCAGCCGGGCGCCCGTAAGCGCTTCCAATACTCCAAGCGCTAAGCGGCGCTCGTCGGTGGATGGCAGCGCGGCGCTGGACGGCGTCGCGCTGTTCGCATTTCAGGGGGCGAACGTCAGGGTAGCGAGCGAAGACGTGGGCTCGAGGTAAGGGTTCTCGAACCACCGCACACCGTCAGGACAGCGAGCGAAGACGAACAGCCCAGCGCGAGGTAGGGGCGGGTTGAAACCCGCCCCTACATCAAGACAGCAGCGAAGCGTGAGCTCGAGGTAAGGGTTCTCGAACCACCGCACACCGTCAGGGCAGCGAGCGAAGACGAACAGATGACCGACCTCATGAGAGCAGGCATCATCGGCGCGGGCGGTTACACCGGAGCGGAGCTGGTGCGCTTGATTGGGGCGCACCCGAAGCTGGAGCTCCGTTGGGTGGCGGGTCATGAGAGCGCGGGGCGGCGCCTCTCGGAGGTGCTGCCAGGGACGCTCGGAGTCCAAGGCGTGGGGAGCCTCACGCTCGAGCGCTACTCCGCCGAGCGCGCGGCGGAGCTGGCGAGCGCGCTGGACGTCGTGTTCTGCTGTTTGCCGCACGGAAAAAGCGCGGCCGTGGTGGCCAGCCTGTACCAAGCGGGGCTCACCGTGGTGGATCTGTCCGCGGATTTCCGCACCCAGAGCCAAGCGGCTTACGAGGCCTGGTACGGCCCGCACCCGGCGCCGGAGCTCTTGCCGGAGGCCGTGTACGGCTTGCCGGAGCGCTACCGGCGTGAGCTGGCGGGCGCGCGCTTGATCGCGGCGCCGGGCTGCTACCCCACGAGCGCCATCTTGCCCCTCGCGCCGCTGTTCGCGGCGGGGCTGGTGGACGTGAGCGCCCCGGTGGTGATCGACGCCAAGAGCGGGGTGAGCGGCGCGGGTAGGAGCCCCAGCGCGTCCACGCATTACCCTGAAGCCGCCGAGGGGCTCCGCGCCTACAAGGTGGCCGGCGCTCACCGCCACACCGGGGAGATCGAGCAGCAGCTCGAGCGCGCCGCGGGCGCACCGGTGTCGGTGCTGTTCACGCCGCACCTGGTGCCGATGAGCCGCGGCATCCTGAGCTCCTCGTACGTGAAGTTGACGAGCGGCGCGTCCCTCGCGGACTGCCGTGAGGCGGCGCGCGCCGCCTACCCCGAGGGCGGCCTCGTGACGCTGCTCGAGGAGTCCCTGCCCGACACGCTCTGGGTGCGTGGCACCGCGCGCGCGCACATCAGCTACCAGCGCGACGAGCGCACCGGGCTCTTGCTCGCGCTGTGCGCCATCGACAACCTCACCCGCGGGGCGTCGGGCCAGGCGCTGCAGGCCCTGAATGTCGCGTTCGGCTGGGATGAGGCGCTCGGCCTGCCGGTGCTCGGACAGTTCCCTTAGCTTCCGCGCGCGATCTGAGGGACGCTGCCGAGCCGTCTCGTGCCCCCCCACTCAGGATCCATGAGCTCTCCCTTCAAGCTCCGCAGCGACTTCACCCCTAGGGGTGATCAACCCCAGGCGATCGAGCGCCTCGTGAAGGGGCTCCACCAGGGCGAGCGCTGCCAGACGCTGCTCGGCATCACGGGCAGCGGCAAGACCTTCACCGTCGCCAACGTGATCCAACAGATCGGGCGGCCGGCGCTGATCATGGCCCCCAACAAGACGCTGGCCGCCCAGCTCTACGGGGAGATGCGCGACCTGTTCCCGGACAACGCGGTCGCCTACTTCGTCAGCTACTACGACTATTATCAGCCGGAGGCTTACCTCCCCAACACCGACACCTTCATCGAGAAGGACGCGGTCATCAACGATCAGATCGACCGCATGCGCCACGCGGCCACCCAGGCGCTCTTGTCGCGCCCGGACGTGATCATCGTCGCCAGCGTCAGCTGCATCTACGGCATCGGCTCGGCGGAGAGCTACAGCGGCCTGCTCATCGAGATCGAGCAGGGCGTGGAGATGCGCCGGGACGATTTGCTCCGGCGCTTGGTGGACATCCAATACGAGCGCAACGACATCGATTTTCACCGCGGCTGCTTCCGAGTGCGCGGGGACATCGTGGAGATTTTCCCGGTGTACGAGGACGCCCTCGCCATCCGGGTGGAGTTCTTCGGCGATGAAATCGAGGCGATCCATGAGGTGGATCCGCTGCGCGGCCGCATCATCCGCAGCATCAAGAAGTACGCCGTGTACCCCGGCTCACACTACGTGACGCCCCAGCAGCACCTGAACCGCGCCATCGACAGCATCCGCGCGGAGCTCCGTGAGCGCCTCGACCACTTCGACAAAGCCGGGCGCTTCCTCGAGAAGCAGCGCATCGAGCAGCGCACCCAGTACGACCTCGAGATGCTCGAGACGATGGGCTTCGTCCAGGGCATCGAGAACTACTCGCGGCACCTCTCGGCGCGTCAGGCGGGCGAGCCACCGCCGACGCTCATCGACTACTTCCCTGACGATTTCCTGCTGATCATCGACGAGAGCCACCAGACCATCCCCCAAGTCGGCGCCATGTACCGCGGGGATCGCTCCCGCAAGGAGACGCTCGTGGACTTCGGCTTCAGGCTCCCGAGCGCCCTCGACAACCGCCCGCTCAAGTTCGAGGAGTTCGAGGGCCACATGAAGCGCGTGCTGTTCGTCTCCGCCACGCCGGGAGACTACGAGCTCGAGCACAGCGGGACGCCGGTGGAGCAGCTGATCCGCCCCACCGGCCTGGTGGATCCGGAGATCGAGATCCGCAAGGTGAGCGGTCAGGTGGACGACCTATTGGAGGAGGTGCGCCTGCGCGCCGCGGCGGACGAGCGGGTGCTGGTCACCACCCTCACCAAGCGGATGGCAGAGGACCTGACTGAATACTACGCCGAGCTGGGGGTCCGCGTGCGCTACCTCCACTCCGACGTGGAGACCCTCGATCGCATCGAGCTCCTCCGGGACCTGCGCGCCGGCGAGTACGACGTGCTCGTCGGCATCAACCTGCTGCGCGAGGGACTCGACCTGCCGGAGGTGAGCCTGGTCGCGATCTTGGACGCCGACAAAGAGGGCTTCCTCCGCTCCGCTCGGTCACTCATCCAGACCATCGGGCGCGCCGCGCGCAACGCCAAGGGCCGCGTGCTCATGTACGCCGACCGCATCACGCCCTCCATGAAGCAAGCCATCGAGGAGACCACGCGGCGCCGGGAGCTGCAGATCGCCTACAACACCGCCCACGGCATCACGCCGGAGACGATCCAACGCGCGATTTTGGACGTGAACCCGGCCGCCGGCACCAGCGACTACTACGCCGTCCCCAAGGTGCGCGGCGGCGCCATTCCCCAGGCGGAGATCGACGCCGCGTCCCTCGCGGAGCGGCTGGAGGCGCTGCGCCAGGAGATGTTCCTCGCCGCCGAGGGGCTCGACTTCGAGAAGGCGGCGCGCCTGCGCGACGAGATCAAACGCCTCACCGGCAAGGGGCCCGAGGCGGGCGCCGCCCCGGAGGGACCCAGCTCGGCCAAGGGCCGGCGGGCGGCCCCGAGCAAGCGGGGCGGGCCTTCGAGCGCAGGCCGGCGCGCGCCTGGGAGCCGAGCAGGCGCCGGACGCAAGCCCCGCGCGCGCTAGCGGGAGCGCCGCGCGAGCAGGCGCCTGAGCAGACGGATCGGATCGAAGCCGAGCAGCGCCACCGCGTCGCGCCCCTCGATCGCGCTCCGCACGCGATCGATCGTCGGCCCGAGCGGGCCCTCCTCCCCGAACCAGCTCCCCGCGCCCATCCGCTCCGCGAGGCCCCGGATCGCGATGAACGCCGCGCGCCCCGCGTCCAGCCCCAGCGGGATGGCGAGCGCCGGCACCACCGGCGCCAGCACCACGTCGCGCGCCGCCACCGCGGTGGCGAAGGCGCCGCCCGCGCCGGGCTCGCTCAAGCGCTGAAACGTCGTCAGCTCACCGAAGCAACCCACCGCGATGGGCCCCAGACGCTCCTCCACCGCGCGCGACAGGTGACGGTAGTCCCGCGTCCAGTCGCCGCTCACGAGCCCCATATCCGTACGGAGATACTCTGGCCCCAAGATCCAGTCGATGCCCCGCGCCTGACGTCGGAGCGCCACCGCGGTGTAGAGCGCCCCCTGATGGAACACCCCGAACAGCAAGCTCTTCCCCGCCGGGCACACCGCCTCGAAGGCGCGCTCCTTCACCCGCGGCGACGGCAAGGGCAGGCTCGCGAGCTTGAAGGGGTGCGCGCGGAGCTTCCCCGCGGCCTCCAGCTCTTGGGCGACGCGCAGCAGCTCCACCACCTGATCGAAGGCGTCTTGCTCGGGTGTCAACCTTCCTGACCAAGTGCTCACCAGCTCATCGAGCGCGCCCCAGGCGAGCTCCACCGCCCAGCGCGCGCCGAGCGCCGCCGCGAGCGAGTCGAGGCTCACCGGCCAGTCGAGCTTCGCGAGCCCAGCGCCGTCCGACCGCGCGACACCGGGAGCCAGCTTGACGCGCCCGGTGTGGGTGGACACCAGCTTCACCGGGCGCCCCCCGAGCGTCACCACCACGACGCCCCCCGAGCGCGCTCCTGGATCACGCGGCGGTGGCTCGCCCGCCGGGCGCAGCGCCTGCGCCAGGCGCGTCCAGTCCCGGGTGGAGAAGCCATCCAACCGAACGTCGGGGGTCAGCACCCGGCGACTATAGTCGTTCCCGGTGCGCTGTCTGCCTCCCCGTGAGCTGCAATGACTGCGGCGACGTGTGACGGCGAACAGCGGGACCAACCCCCCCAAAACCCGCTTTCTGGGGCTGGATGAGCGCCGCATGCTACACGCGGCGCGATGTCACCCGTGGTGGAGGCGATCCTGCTTGGGGCGCTGCAAGGGCTCACAGAGTTCTTGCCGGTCTCGAGCTCGGGGCACCTCTCCCTGGCGCAGCTCTTGATGGGCGTGCGCGAGCCGAGCCTCACCCTGAGCGTGGTGCTCCACGCCGGCACGCTGGCCGCCACCATGCTCCTCGTGCGTGAGCGGCTGATGTCGCTCTTGCGCGACGGCCTGCGCGCGCTGCCTCACCCGAAGCGCCTCACGGAGAGCGAGGGGGGGCGCGACCTGCTCGTGGTCCTGCTGGTGTCGATCCCGACGGGCATCATTGGGCTCCTGTCGCGCTCGCTGGTCGCGGAGCTGGCGGAGTCACCGCTGGTGCTTTGCATCGGGTTCCTGACGACCGCGGTGCTGCTGATCTCGACGCGCTTCGCCAAGGTGGGTGATCGCGCGGTGCCGACCTACCTGGGCGCGGTGCTCATCGGGGTGGCGCAGGGCATCGCGGTGCTGCCAGGCATCAGCCGCAGCGGCACCACCATCGCTCTTGCCTTGTGGCTCGGCGTGAAGCCAGCGCGCGCCTTCGAGCTCTCGATGCTGATGAGCATCCCACCGGTGCTCGGCGCGATGGCGCTGGAGGCGCGCCACGTGTCCGAGCGGGGCGCTCCCGAGGTGGTGCTGATCGGCGCCGTGGTCGCCTTCATCACGGGCGCCGCGGCGATGGTGCTCCTGCGGCGCGTGGTGATCCAGAACCAGTTCGCGTGGTTCGCGGCGTGGGTGCTGCCCGTCGCGGTGATCGCCGCGCTACAGATCTAGCGCGACGGATCGGCAGCACACGGATCTGACAGTAATCCCGTGAGCGCACGTTCATGCGTGTCGTTCCTAACGCTACTGGTCGGCAATACACCCAATCTGAGCGAGGGGTTTTGGGGGTTTGGCAAGACGCTGCGTGCGCTGCGCCAGGCTCGGTGCAGCGCGTGGCGCCGTGAGCTGTGTCTCGCGGCGTGTGCCCTGGGCGCACAGTTGCGCCACTTCGGCGCTCAGCGTACGCACGCGCCATGACGCACGCGCGGTACGCCGTGGTGATGGCCGGGGGGAGCGGCACCCGGTTCTGGCCTGCCTCCAGGCGCCACACCCCGAAGCAGCTGCTCCGCATCGCCCCCGGCAGCAGCGAGAGCTTGATTGAAGCCACGGTGCGGCGGCTCGCGCCGCTGTGCCCGCGCGAGCACCTGCTGATCGCCACCGGGGAGCACCTGATGGCCGCGACGCGCGCGGCGCTGCCCCAGCTGCCCCCGGAGTGTTTCCTCGGGGAACCGGAGGCGCGCAACACCGCGCCGTGCATCGGCTGGGCGGCGGCGCTGATCGCCGCGCGTGATCCAGAGGCCGTGGTGATGGTGGTGCCGAGCGACCAGCACGTGACCGATGAGCCGGCCTTCCAACGGGCGCTGAGCCGCGCCGTGGCCTCCGCGGCGTCCGGCGTGATCACCACCATCGGCGTCCAGCCGAGCCGCCCGGAGACGGGCTACGGCTACATCGAGCTGGGCCCGGAGGTGGAGGGGCTGACTGAAGTGAGCCTGACTGACCATGAAGGCGCGGCCGCGGGTGTCGCTGAAGTGAGCTTGGGTGACCATGAGAGCGCGCCCCGCGCGGCGCCGGTGCACCGCGTCGCGCGCTTCGTCGAGAAGCCGGATCGGAGCACCGCCGAGGGCTACCTCGCGAGCGGCCGCTACGTGTGGAACGCCGGCATGTTCATCTTCCGCGCGGGGGACATGGTGGCCGAGCTGCGGCGCCACCTGCCGGAGCTCAGCCAGGGCCTCGAGCGCTTGGCCGCCGCGCGCGGCTCACGCGAAGAAGCCGCGATCGCGCGGGAGGTGTTCGCCGCGGCGCCGTCGATCAGCATCGACTACGGGGTGATGGAGCGCGCCGAGCGGCTCCACGTGGTGCCCGCGGCGTTCGGCTGGAGCGACTTGGGCAGCTGGGAGTCGAGCTGGGAGCTGGGGGCGCGAGACAGCGCCGGGAACGTGGCGCCGGCCAGCGCGGCGTTCGTGGACGCCGAGCGGAACCTGGTGTGCGATCTGCGCAGCGACGCAGCCGCACAGAAGGGCAGCCCGAGGGTGGTGGCGCTGGTCGGCGTGAATGACCTGTGCGTGGTGCAGACCGACGACGCGCTGCTCGTCATCCCGCGCGAGCGCGCGCAGGATGTTCGTCAAGTGGTCGAGCTATTGAAGCAGCGCGGCCGCGCGGACCTGCTGTGAGCCGCGCGGAGCCCTCGCCAAACCGACTCAGCGCGTAGCGACGTCATTGTCAGGCACACTGACTCACGCTCGCCCTCGGCGAACGGCGGCGCTGTGGAGCGCTACTCCCCGCCGAACATCAGCGTGAGGCTGGCTCCACCGCTGAAGTAACCCACCGCGCCCTCCTGCTTGGCGTCCACCACCCTCGGCATCTGCCCGCCAGCGACCAGGATGGCGAACCGGAGCCCATGGAACAGGCTGTCCGAGATGCGAACCGCGTCCAGGCTGAGACCCGCGAACAGCGTCGGGTAGATCCCCGAGACGGACGCGCGCGCGTTCGCGACGTCCTCACCGCAGTCCACGCCATACCCGTCCTGCCCCTTGCAATACTTCCCGCTGGCGTCCAAGCCGAGCAAGGCGAACCCACCTTGCAGGTGTAACTCCACGTACTCGCTCTTCGGTGTGACGCGGAAATCAGCCCCGATCTCGCCCCCGAACCGCCACGCCTCGAGGGATGCGCCTCCCCCCTCATCGCTCACCATCATGCCGTGCGCCACCCCACCCACCGAGACGCGCTCCTCGTCGTCCAGCGACGTGCGATAGCGCAACATGGGCTCGGCATAGGGGCTGCCATCCGTGATGACGCGCCCACCGATGCCGAGCCCCGGCACCCCGACCAGCTCGTTCGGATCGAACATCAACGCGAGCTGTCCAATCGGGCTGCTCGTTGGCTTCTCCTCCACCGCCGAGCTCAGGTAGTAGCCGGGCATCACCGCCGCCTGTGCCTCCACCCGTGGCCGCGCCTCCAGCATGACGGACTGACCGCTGACGGTCGGCATCGGCCCCAGGGTGGTGCACCCCGCGCCGAACGTGAGCGCCAAGAGACCAAGCCGGAAGCCGGTGACGCGTAGCGGCCCTGCTCCGTCGGTGTGCTGTGCGCCCGTCTCTGTGATCCGAGTTCGTGTCATCCCTGTCTCCCTCCAGACAGCTCGGATACCGGTCAGTGAAGCGTACCGTCCGTCGCCATGTTGGTGACGATCGGCTCCTCATCCACCGGGGCCGCGTCGAGGTCGGCGTCCAGCGCCAAGACGCGCTCCACCTCGGCGTCCATGGTGCCGCGCAGCATCTTGTTGAACATCACGAAGTCGGCGGCGAGGCTGTACAGCGGGTACTTGAAGGTGGCCGGGCGGTTCTTTTCAATGCGGAAATGGCTGAACCAGGCGGGGCCATAGCCGGCGACGGGCGCCAGCGCGAGCAGCAGCCCGCGCCCCGTGACGAGGCCGGTGGCCGCGAGGCCGAGCGCCAACCCGGTGCCGATGAAGTGCAGCTTGCGGGTGCGCTTGTTCTGATGCTCGCGCACGTAGTAGGGCCAAAACTCTGCAAAGCTCTGATAGCGGTCCGACATCGGCCACAGGGTAGAGCCAGCGTGAGCCGCTCGCCAGCTAAAGCAGCCGATCGATCGCGGCCTTCAGCTCTTCTTGGCCGAGCACCCGCGCGCGGAACAGGCGGATGTTGCCCTCCGCGTCGAGCAGGATGATCGTCGGGAGGCTCGTCACCTGGAAGGCGCGGGCCACGCTCCCATCGCCGTCATACACCGATGGGTAGCTCAGCTTGGTCTCCATCGCAAAGGCGCGAGCGGCCGCCTCTTCATCCCCCGTGTCCACGCCGAGCACGTGGATCCGCTCGCCGTAGTGGCGCGACACCGCGTCGACGATCGGCGCCTGCGCGCGACACGGCATGCACCAGCTCGCCCAAAAATCGAGCAGCACCGGCTTGCCTCGCAGGTGACTGAGGCGTTGGCGCGCTCCGGGCTCCCCCTGGTGGATCACGTCGAGCGCGAAGTCGGGCGCTGGGGTGTCGAGCCGGGCGCGCTCCGGATCGAAGCGGGGCAGGATGACCCAACCGAACACCAGCGCCGCCACCAACACCAGGCCCGCGGTGATGTAAGCCTGCTTCGCGTTCTGAGCCTGACTCCGCGCGGATGTCGAAGGTGGCAAGGTGCTCGCCATGCAGTGGCTCTAGCCGAAGCAGCCCGAGCGACAAGCGAGAAACTCCCGATGGGTGTTAGGCGCTGGCGTTCGAGGCCTCCAAGGCGCGGTGCCGTCCAACCCCAAACCCCGACCCTTCATCCACCAGAACCGTCGCGCGCTTCTGAGACGAGGCGACAGGGGCTCACATCTGTTGAACTTGCGCGCGTGATCACGCGGGCGACGTGGCGCTGGTCGGCAGCTTGACGCGCAGCCGCGCGCCGCCGAGCGGGCTGCTCCCAGCGGTGATGGTGCCCCCGTGCTCCACGATGATCTTCTTGACGATGGCGAGGCCGAGGCCGGTGCCGTCAGGCTTGCTGGTGAAATAAGGGTCGAACACCTTGAGGCGATCCTCCTCGGCGATGCCGGGGCCATCGTCGTCCACGTCGATCACCCAATGACTCCCCTGGCGCGTCACCCGGACCTCCACGCGCGGGGGCGCACCATCAGCGCGACCTCGACCCGCCTGCGCCGCGTTCTCCACCAGGTTCAGCAGCGCGCGCTTCAGCATGTCGCGATCGAGCCGCGCGGGCAGCGGCCCTGGGGGCAAATCGAGCTCGAAGCCGAGATCGACGCCGGGCGCCATGGCCACCTGTGGCTGAGCACCAGAAGGCTCGGAGCCTGACGGCTGAGCAGCTGAGGACACCGAGCCTGACGGCTGAGCAGATGAAGACACCGACCCTGACGGCTGAGCGCCTGAGGTCAGGGCATCGTACGAAGGCCGCGCGCCGCGCGCCTGGAGCTCCTGTAAGAACTCACCGAGATCCTCCGGCTTCAGCTCGGCCTCGGGGAGCCGCGCGAAATTCGAGAACTCGCCCACCAGGCGCCGCAGCGTCCCCACCTCGTCCTCGACGATCTCCAGGGTGGTGTCCAGCATGCGCTGGTAGCTCGGATCATCCCCCGGGTAGCGGCGGTGGACCTCCTGCACCGCCAGCTGGATCGGCGTGAGGGGGTTCTTGATCTCGTGCGCGAGGCGCCGCGCCATCTCCTGCCAGGCGCCGATCCGCTGGAGGAACTCGATGCGCGCGCGGCTAGCCTCCACCTCCCCCAGCATGCGGTTGAAGGCGACCGCCAAGTCGGTGATCTCGTCGCGCCCCGTCTCGGGCACCCGCACGTCCAGGTTGCCGGCGCCCACCTCGGCCGTCGCCTCCGCTAGCTTACCAATCCGCGTGGAAACTCCGCGCGCCAAGCTGGTGCCGACGCCGATCGCCATCAAGATGGTCAGCCCGAGCAGCGCCGCGAAGGCGTAGAGCCGCCCGGAGTCGTCCTCCTCACGGCGACGCTCCACCGCGCGGTAAACGTCGAGGAACAGGCTCAGCTGATCGCGCTCCTGGAAGCGCTGCGCGTCGGTGGCGAACACCGCCACCAAGGCAGGCGCCGCCTCACCCGACGCGAGCGGCACCCGCACCTCGAGGTCGAGCTCCTTCTCTTCGTCGAGCTCCTCGCTGCGGCGCTCCTCCGCCAGCACCTCACCGTTCGCGTCTTCAACAATCAAACTGACTAAATCGGTCTCGGCGTGGAACAGCTGGGAGAGCCGCGCCTCGAGCGCCGCTTGGTCACCTCGGCTGAGCGCCTGGTTCAGCGTCACGTCCCCCGCCATCGCCGCCGCGGAGACGCGCATCCGCGCCTTCACCGCCCGCGCCAGGTCTTGGTAGACGTCCAGCGCGTCGTCCAGCCGGGTGCCGACCTCCGGGGTGTAAAACCGCGCCGAGGTCTCACGCACCACCCACTCCCCCATCGCGATCGCGGCGACGAGTGGGATGAGCGCGGTGAGGACGATGGCCAGGGCCAAGCGCCGCTGGATGCGTCCAACTGCCATGCTGAGATTGTCGGCCGAGTCGCGCGACCGCGCCAGCGGCCTCGCGGCGAAACCCGAGCGCGAGGGCCCCGGGAAAAGCGCGACGCGTTGAAGTAGAGTCTCGGCATGTCCGCGCGGCGAGAGCTCGCACCCACCCGGCACCACCCCGGCGACTCGAGCGCGCGACACGACGCAGGCCCGCGTGAAGCCGAGCGAGGTGAGCCGTGGAGGGTCCCGTGGGGAGCGCCCTCGTGAGCGCCGAGCGCCGCGTGACCTGGCTGCTCCGTGGGCTGCCGGTGCTCGCCGTGTTGGCGGTGGGCTTCGCGCTGCTCGTGGTGGGCGGCGAGCGCGCTTACGTGGCGGCGCGGCTGTTCGGCGGGCCGATGGAAGACGCCGCGAGCTACCACGTCCGCCTGGCGGTGGCCGAGCACGCGCGCGGTGAGGAGCGCCCTCGGGAGCTGCCGGTGCGGGTGACCGCGACCACCGACGCGGGCCAGGTCGCCGAGGTCGACGCCGTGACCGACGCCTTGGGACACGCGGAGATCGAGCTCCGCTTCGAGGCCCCCACCACCGGGCCGCTCGCGGTGCGCGTGGAGGTGGCGGAAGATCAGCCGGGGCTCTCGCGTGGCCACCCGCTCGCGGCGGGGCGCGTCCACGCGACGCTCGCGGCGTGGCAGGCGGGGCTCCGGCGCGGCGCCACCTGGAGCGGGCAGAGCCGTGGGGAGCTCGCGCTGCGCGTCGCGCCAGGGCGTGGGGCGTTCGCGGTGCCCTTCCGCGACACGCTGTGGATCGAGGTGACCCGCGGCGACCGACCCGTCGCGGGCAGCCACGTGGAGGTGCGGCTCACCGGCGCGACCCTCGCCATCGATGGTGAGGAGGGCGGACGTTCTCGGCAGCTGATGAGCGACGAGCGCGGCCTCGCGTCGACCGAGCTGATCGCCGACGCGCACACCATCCTGGTGGACGTGAGCGCGCGCCTGGAACAACCCGAGGGGGAGGCGCTCACGGGCTCGATCAGCGCGACGCTCCCGGTCGTCCCCGGCGCGATCGATCTGCGCCCTGGCCTGAACGACAGCCTGGTGCTCACCTCCCCCGTGGAGCGCGAGCACGCGTTCGTCGCCTGGATCGACGAGCGCAGGCGCTGGGGCGGCGCCAGCGTACCGCTCACCCCCTCCCCCGATGGCCTGTGGCGTGGGGCGCTCACCTTACCATCACGCGCGGAGGGCCAGCCGCCTGGGTGGCTGCTCACCTCGAGCTCACCCGAGCTCCAAGGCGGAGGCAGCGTCGGCTGGCCGCTGGACGATCCGAGCGCGGGCCCGCTGCCCACGCTGGGCGCCGCCGAGCTCGCCTTGCTCGACGGCTTCCCCGAGGCGCGCGCCCGCGCGGAGGTGCGGGTGCGCCGCGCGCGCTGGATCGCGGCGGGGATCGCGCTGGTCTCGGGGCTGATCGTCATCGCGTTGATGGTGGAGCAGAGCCGGCGGTCGGCGGCGCGCTTCAATGAGCACCTGAAGGAGCAAGCCAGCGCCGAGGCTCAGGCGAGCCTCGAGGTGGCGCCGATCGGGCTCAGCCTGATCATCGCGGCGCTCTGCATCGGGCTCGGCTTCTTGCTGCTCGGCCTGCTCGTGCTTTACCGAGGCGCGTGATGCAGCCCTCCGTCCTCACGCGCGCCATGGTCTTCGCCTCGGGCCTCGTCGCCTGCGCGCCCGCCGCCGCGCCGGTCCGCGCGGAGCCGCCGCGCTCGGAGCAAGCTGGTAAGCCTGCCGCACCAGAGGCGCTCGCCATCGACGGCAACCAGCCGCACCGCATCCTCAAGGCCTGGGAGGTGAACGCAGGTGGGCGCGGGGTGGCGGTCGCCGTCGCGCGCAGCGCGGGGCGAGTGGCCGCGGCGGTGGCTGACAGCCCGGTGAAGCTCTACGACGCGCGCACGGGCAAGGGCCTCGGGGTGTCGGCGAGCTGCACGGACGTGCTGCGCTCGGGGGTGTACCTGGCGGCGTCGAGGCTCATCGTCGCCTGCGGCTCGCGCGTGGAGCAGTACCAGCTGAGCGGCTTGAAGGAGCTGAGTCGGCTGGAGTTCGAGCCAGAGCAGCGCGCCGTCGCCGCCACCCTGAGCTGGCCTTGGCTCGCGCTGGGGCACCGCGACGGCGTGCTACGGGTGTACGACTTGGTCGGCGGCGGGGTGCGCGAGATCGAGGTCCCGGGGCCACCCATCGACGTCAAGAGCCTGGCCTTGAGCCGCGACGGCGAGCGGCTCGCGGTCGCTTGGGTGCAGGGGTCGATTTGGTGGTGGACCATCGACACCCCAGAGCAGCCCAACCGGCTAGCTCGCTATGAGAACGAGAGCGACGCCCTGGCCTTCGATCGCAGCGGGCGCCTGCTGGCGGAGGAGGGAGAAGCGCAGATCACGCGGGTGTGGGGGCTCGACGACGCGAAGCCCACGAGCGAGCGACGTCACGGCGCGTGGATCAAGAGCCTGTGGTTCACGCGCCGCGGTGACTGGCTGGTCCGCGGGGGCTCCCACGGGGTGGACTTGGTGGAGCTGGCTGGCGAGGGCACGCTCAGCCTCGCGAACGGCTTGGTGGAGGACGTGGCCCTGGATGAGGACGGCACCAGCCTCGCGGCGGTAGACCGAGAGGGCAACCTCCGGCTATGGGTAGGGCGACCTTGACGTGGCGATCGCCCGCGACGCCGCGCCCCACGAAGACAGCCCTTATGACCGATACGCCCAAGAGCTCCAGCACCACGAGTCGCCGTGAGCGCCGCGCCGCGGAGAGCCGCAAGAAGACGGAGAAGAACGACGCCCAGGAGCCCAAGCGGCGCGTCGCGCGCGAGCGGCGCTTCACGGTGCCCGAGCTCAGCACCACCCCGCTCGCCTTGGCAGGCGGCGCGCTGGGTGCGCTCGCGCTGGGTGTGGGTGTGTACGGCCAGTGGATCCGCGACGAGCCCCTGAGCTACGCCCTGTACCTGATGGCCGGTGGCGGCGCGGCGCTCGGGGCCGCGCTCTGGCTCGGTGACGCGCCCGTCTACCCCGTGCGCGTGGGTGACGCGGGCGTCGCCGTCGAGCGCGGTGAGACGGCGCGGCTCTTGTGGTGCGACGTGGAGGAGCTCAGCGTCTCCGGGGGTGACTTGGTGCTGCGCGGAGCGGACCTGGTGCTGCGGGTGCCGATCAAGGCACACGGCGCCGCCGCCGCGCACATCCTCCGGGAGGCCGAGAAGAGGCGCCCGAAGCTGGTCAGGCTGACGAGCGATGAAGCCAACGAGGCGCGCCGCTGGCAGGGGGCGAAGCTGGGCGAAGCAGGCGCCAGCGCGCTACCGAAGCGAGCCCCCGTGGAGGCGATCCAAATCACGGGGCGCGCCTGCAAAGCGAGCCGCACGGCCATCACCTTGGAGGCGGACGCGCGGCTCTGCCAAAGCTGCAGCCAGGTGTACCATCGCCGCCACGTGCCGGCGGTGTGCGCCACCTGCAAGGAGCCCATTCAGGGCCGCGGGCTGCGCCTGGAGTAGCGCTCGACGCGCGCGGCGACTCTCGTCCAACCCCCCGATCCTGACGCCCATGAGCACGCGGCGCACGTGCAGCTGAGCCGGGCGGCTCACGTCAACGCGAGACCCCAACGCAGCGCCTGCGGGCGCCTCGATGGGTGCAGCGCCTCGCCAAGGCACGATGAAACGGAAGGGCGTGGACATCGCCGCGAGGCTTCCCTATCGGTAACCCATGGTCGACGTACGTGAGGTGTGGAGCGTGGCGGTGCTGGGGGCGGGCACCATGGGCATGGGGATCGCGCAGCTGTGCGCGAGCAAAGGGATCGCGACTCGGCTCTTCGACGTGGCAGAAGAGCAGCTGAGCCGCGCCACGGCGAGCATCGACGCGCAGCTGAAGCGTCAGGTCGAGCGCGGCAAGCTGGAGGCCGCGGAGGCGGAGGCGACGCTTAGCCGCGTGGAAACGATCTCTGAGCTCGAGGCCAGCGTGCGCGGCGCGGAGCTGGTGATCGAGGCAGTGCCGGAGCGGCTGTCGCTGAAGCTCGACTTGTTCCGCAGCGTGCTCGAGCACGTCACGGAGGACACGCTGCTCGCGTCGAACACCTCCAGCCTCTCGCTCACGGAGCTGGGCCAGCAGCTGGGGCAGCCTGAGCGCGTGATCGGGCTCCACTTCTTCAACCCACCTCCGGTGATGCCGCTGCTCGAGATCGTGCGCGGCGTCGCCACCAGCGACGGCAGCGTGGAGCGCGCCCTGAGCTTTGCGCGTCAGCTTCAGAAGGAGCCCATCGTCGTCCGCGATTTCCCTGGCTTCGCCTCGAGTCGCCTCGGGGTGGCGCTGGGCGCGGAGGCGATCCGCATGTTGGAGAGCGGCGTCGCCTCCGCGGTGGACATCGATCGCGCGATGGAGCTCGGCTACCGCCACCCGATGGGGCCGCTCAAGCTGACTGACTTGGTGGGGCTCGACGTGCGGCTCGCGATCCTCGAGCACCTGCACCGCGAGCTCGGCGAGCAGTTCCGCCCACCGGCGCTCTTGCGCCAACTGGTGCGGGCCGGGCGCACCGGGAAGAAGGTGGGGATCGGCTTCTACCGCTGGACCGAAGAGGGCCCCATCCCGGCGTACCCCTGAGCGCAAGCTCGAGCGCACCCCCCTGAGCCATAGTTATTTCCGCACGGAATCAACTGGAGAACAGCCCATGTCCACGCAAGCCGTGTTCGTCATCGACGCCATCCGGAGCCCCATCGGCCGCTATCGCGGCGCGCTGAGCCGCGTACGCGCGGATGACCTCGCCGCGCACGTGGTGCGCGCCTTGGTCGATCGCAACCCGGCGCTCACGGAGCGCATCGATCAGGTGGTGTTCGGCTCCACCAACCAAGCGGGCGAAGACAACCGCAACGTGGCGCGCATGGCGGCGCTGCTCGCGGGCCTGCCTTATGAGGTGCCCGCGGTCACCGTGAACCGCCTGTGCGGCTCGGGGCTCGAGGCGGTGAACGACGCCGCGCGCATGATCGCGCTGGGCGACGCGAGCTTGGTGATCGCGGGCGGCGTGGAGAGCATGACCCGCGCGCCTTATTCCATGGCTAAATCCTCGGAGGCCTTCCCGCGCTCGGCCCCGGAGGTCTACGACACCACCCTCGGCTGGCGTTACCCGAACCCGCGCATGGCGGAGCGCTTCGACCTCATCAGCATGGGGGAGACCGCGGAGAACGTCGCGAAGAAGTACGGCATCAGCCGCGAGGAGCAGGACGCCTTCGCGCTCGGCTCGCAGCAGCGCGCCGCGGCGGCGTGGGACGCCGGCGAGTTCGATGATGAGGTCGCCAAGATCACCGTGCCCGGCGTGGGCCGCGAGCCACCCCGTGAGGTGAGCCGCGACGAGTCCCCGCGCGGCGACACCACCCTCGAGGCGCTCGCCAAGTTGAAGCCCGCTTTCCGCGCGGATGGAACCGTGACCGCGGGGAACTCATCACCCTTGAACGACGGCTCCGCCGCGGTGCTGCTCGCGAGCGAGGCGCTGGTGGTGGAGCTCGGCCTCACGCCGCTCGTGCGCTACGTCGCGTCGGCGACCGCCGGCGTGCACCCGAGCTTCATGGGCGAGGGGCCCATCCCCGCCACCAAGCGCGCCCTGAGCCGCGCCGGGCTGCGCGCCCCCAACCTCTCCGTGGTGGAGCTGAACGAGGCCTTCGCCGCGCAGAGCCTGGCCTGCATCCGCGGCCTCGAGCTCGATCCGGCCCGCGTGAACCTGCGCGGCGGCGCCATCGCCCTGGGCCACCCCATCGGCTGCTCCGGCGCGCGCATCGTCACCACCCTCGCCCACCTGATGCGCAAGCAGCCCGAAGCGAAGATTGGGCTCGCGTCTTTGTGTATCGGCGTGGGCCAAGGGATCAGTACGCTGTTCGAGCGCGTATAACGCGCGGCCGCTTCACGCGAGCGCTCGTGGCGCGCACTGCCGGTCACACGGTTGGCTCGGGGGGTAAGGCAACCTGCGCGCACGTAGCGACAGCATGGTCGAGGTCTGCCTAGGGGGAGCGCTTAGGGGAGCACTCAGGGGAGCACAGCGCAGCGGTCAGCCCGGCTGCCACGAAGAGCGCCGCGAGTGTGATAGGGTGCGGATCTGGCCCTTGCCTCACAGGACCGACGTGGAGACCTACTGGCTCAGGTATCGCGGTGTGCGCTTCCCGCTGAGAGTAGGCGAAACCGTGCTCGGCAGGAGCCCTTACTGCACCGTGGTGATCCCCGACGCGGAGGTGAGCCGCACCCACGCCTTGGTGCGCCTCACGCGTGAAGGCCCGGAGCTGCAAGACTTGAACAGCGCGAACGGCACGCGCATCAACGGCAAGCGCCTGATCGAGCCTTGCCTGGTGCGGCCAGGTGATCTCATCGGCATCGGCAGCGCGACGCTGGAGGTCGTGGCCGCCGAGCCCAACGGCTACCAGGACACCTGGGAGGACGGCCTGGAGCCGAGCCTGCCCACCAAGCGGCGCTGATTCCATACAGGAAAACACTCTAAATCCCGTACAGGAAAAGCTTCACGAGCCGCGCGCTCCAGAGCAGCGCTGGAGCTCATTGGGGCTCCAGCTAAATCCCGTACAGGAAAAGCTTCAGGAGCCGCGCCCGACGTCGGCTCGTCAGCAGCCGACGCTCGGGTTTTTGGGGGTTGGAAGGGCTCATACACCGCTGGTGCGCCACCACGCCCCGGCTCTACCGGCGCGCCCGCGCTCCCCGTCACCAAACATGAGCTGTCATTTCAGCGGGGCCCTCCTTGACGAGGCACGAGCCGCGTGTCAGATGCCCGCTGTTCCCATGTCGCTCCATCACAGCATGTGCCTCCCAGCGGATCTCCTCCCGAGCTCGGCGGTGCTGCGCATGCTCATTCCGAGCTGACGGGCTGGGCTCGAGTTAGCTCGAGAGCTAGGCCGGGTAGTCCGCCGGGCTGATCCGCGCGCCCCGCTCCAACGCCGCGACGGCGCTGCGTTCGCCGTCGCCGCTGAACGCGCCGCGCGCTCGCTGCCGCGCCGACCCGAAAGGGGTCGCGCAGCGCTCTCTCGTTCCTGAGGACTACGTCGCTCGAACGTGACGTTTGTCCACCTCTGCTCACCTGCGAGCACCCCATGCACTCCCCTTCGACAGACAGTCAATTATCCTGGCAACACCGCCAGCTCCCCGAACTCGCCAAGCTCGCGTGGCCGATCACGGTCTCCATGCTCTCGTACAGCGCGATGACGCTGTCGGACACGCTGTTCGTCAGCCGCATCGGCGCCGCGGAGGTGGCCGGGGTGGGCCTCGGCGGCATCGCCGCCTTCACCTTGCTCGCGTTCGGCTTCGGCGGGCTGCGCGCCGTGAAGGTGCTGGCGAGCCAAGCCGTGGGTGCGGGGCTGCGCGAGCGCGTGCCGGCGCTGGTCGGCGCGGGCCTGGTCGCGGCGCTGATCATCACGACGGTCGGGCTGACCTTGGGTCAGCTGCTCGCGCCGCTGGTGGCCGATCTCGCGGCGACCGAGCTTCAAGGGCGCACCGCTCGCGACTACCTGTGGGTGCGGAACCTGGCGATGCCGCTGGTGCTCGCCGGGGTGGTGCTGCGCGAAGCGCGCTACGCCTTGGGTGACGCCAAGGCGCCCATGCAGGTGAGCCTGATCGCGAACGCGGCGCACATCGCGCTGAACTACCTGTTCATCATCACCTTCGATCTCGGCGCGGTGGGCGCGGCGTGGTCCTCCGTCGCCTCGGCGGCGATCGAGACGGCTGGCCTCGCCTACCTGCAAGCGGGTGACGGCTTCGGGCTGCGCGGCGTGCGCCGCCGCGACGTGCTCGAGGTGGCGCGCCTCGCCTGGCCGATCGGGCTCCAGACGCTGGTGGAGATGGGCTCGTTCACCATGCTGACCATCATCGTCGCCGGCATGAGTGAGATCGACGGCGCCGCGCACCAGATCGCGATCCAGGTGATTCACCTGTCGTTCTTGCCCGCCTTCGCCGTGGGTGAAGCGGCGAGCATCTTGGTGGGTCAGGCGGTGGGCGCCGACGCGGACCACTTGGTGGTGCGAGTCGGGCGCAAGACGCTGCTCTTGGTCATGCTCTACACCGGCGCTTGCGGCGCGCTGATCGCGCTCATACCAGGCCCCATCATCGGTCTGTTCACGGACGACCCGAGGCTCACGGAGACCACGCGTCACCTGCTCTACGTGGCGGCGCTGTTCCAGGTGTTCGATGGCATGAACATCGTGGGGCGCACCGTGCTGCGCGGCACGGGTGACGTGCGGGTGCCTGCCTTGGTCACCGGCACCATCGCCTGGTGCGCGACCCCACCGCTCGCGTGGCTGCTCGGTCGTCAGCTCGGCTGGGGCGCGCTGGGTGGCTGGGTCGGGCTGTGCCTCGAGATCATGCTGGGCAGCGTGTACCTGTGGTGGCGCGTGGAGAGCGGGCGCTGGCACCGCGCGGCCTCACTGTGCCGGGCGGAGCTGGAGCTCGAGCGCGGCGCGATGGACGATGAGCTGAAGGCCGCGCTCGCCGAGCCCGAAGAGGCGCTCGCCTCGGCCCCTCGCTCGGCGTGACGTCGCGATGGGGGCGCCGGCGTCTGTGAAGGCAGGCACCGGTGCCCGCCAAGCGCGCGGCTGACGCGGGAGCCCAGCGCGCTAGGCGCCCAAGCCATGAGCGGCTACGTTCCGCTCGCTCGGTCTGCTACCAGAGCACCTGTCACCTGGAGCATGGAGCCGGTCGCTGCTGGCTCGTCGCTCGAGGCGCACCCCATCACCCCTTTCAGGACACGAGGACACCATGCAATTCCCTCCGATCGAGATCGCAGGCAGCGGCCAGCTCTACGCGCGGCTCCACACCACCCAGGGGCCCATCGTGCTGGCGCTCGAGGAGACCCGCGCTCCGAAGACGGTCGCCAACTTCGTTGGCTTGGCCACGGGCGCCATCGACTGGAAGGACGCGCGCGGCACCAGCATGCGTGGCACCCCGCTGTACGACGGCGTGCGCTTCCACCGCGTGATCCCGGGCTTCATGGTCCAATGCGGCGACCCGCTGAGCCGCGACCTCGCGGAGGCGAACCGCTGGGGCACCGGCGGCCCCGGCTACCGCTTCGAGGATGAGTTCCACCCGGAGCTGCGCCACGACCGCGCAGGCATCCTGTCCATGGCCAACTCCGGCCCCGGCTCGAACGGCAGCCAGTGGTTCATCACCGAGGGCCCCACGCCGCACCTCGATCGGCGTCACTCGGTGTTCGGTCACGTGGTGGCCGGGATGAACGTGGTGAACGCCATCGCCAACGTGCCCCGCAACGGCCGGGACCGCCCGAATGACGATCAGGTCGTGACCCGCGTGGAGCTGTTCCGCAGCGACACCCCACCCAGCGCTTGAGCCCACCTTCGTGAGGGGCTCGGTTCGCCACGCCCCTCACGCCTCTACCCCTGAGATCCCTGGCGCATTTAGCTCGCAACACTGCACGACAAAAGTGTCCGTTAACCTGACCGGATGATCTAAGCGGCTCGATCGGGGGGTTAGACGGGTAGTCACTGGCACCTTGGTGGTCAGCCTCCGTCACCTGTAAGCGCACCTCACTCTGTGAGCGCGCGCACCTGATCGCCGCGGATCTCCAGCACCGCGATGTGGCTGCCGTAGTGCGCCGCGAGCCCCACATCGATGCGCCAGGCGCGCCCATCGCAGGCGCTGCTCACGCCCGCTTTCTGCACCGTGTGCCCCATCACCATGCGCCGTGCGGACAGCGCCGTCAGCACCTTGCCCAGCTTGTCGCAATCCGCCTTCGATGGATCCGGATCGGAGAAGTCGCGGCTCCACACCGGCGCGTCGTCATCCAACAAGATCGCGGGCGGCAGCTTGCGCTTCCCCGAGAGCCACTCGCGCACCTCTTCGTTCAGCCGCCCCAGGCCGTAGCTCACGTGCTCTGGCAGCACGCCGCCATGCACGAACACGGTGTCCCCCACGATGGCCACCGTGTTGCGCCGCGCGAGCTTCTCCGCGTAGACACCGCCCGGCAAGAAGGCGCGCGCCCTGCCGCGCACCGACGCGGGGAAGCGCTGGAGCTCACCCTCTGGCACACCGCTCACCTCCACGTCCGCGAAGTCCCGGAACCCGCCCTGGGTCACGTAGCGGAAGTCCGCCATCGCGTTCATCGTCTCGTGATTGCCGAGCAGCGCGTGGAAGGCGCCGCCTACCTGGGCTGCCTCATCCGTCAGTTTATCGAACCAATCGAGGATCTTGCGCTCGTCGTCGCCGCGATCGAGCTGGTCACCCGTCTGCACCACCACCAGCTCGCCCCCCACCCAGTGTCCTGCTTCGTCTACCGCTCCAGCCAGGCGCAGGGCGCGCAGCGTGGCGGCGTAGTCCCCGTGGACGTCACCCACCGCGACCACGCGCGCCGCCGCCTGGAACCGAAACGGGATCTTCGGCTCGATGTCAGGGCGCGGCGCGACCACCGGGGCAGCTGGGATAGGAGCCGCGGCCGCGCTGGAGCCCGCCTTGGAGGCGCGGCTCGCCGGCTCCCGGGGTTTGTCGCAGCTGGCGACGCAGACCGCGAGAGCAGCCAGCGTCATCGTCAACCACCCGGCCCACTTCAGGGTGCCTCGCGCAGCGCGATGCGGCGCGTCTTCGAGTCGCTCGAGCATGCCCCACTCTAAGCGCACTCGGGCGGCGCCGACCAGCTCACAGCCTCACGGGACGCCCGCTCGGTGACTTCGCACGTCAGTCGCAGTGCACTGCCAAACCCCCAAAACCCGACGAACGAGACAACCAAGAGTCATCCACGGCGCGCTATGCACCGCTCGGGGTGTAGCGCCGCCACAGCTCAGCGCACCGTCTTAGCTCTCCTCGAGCTGGACCTCGACGTACGGGCGCAGGTTCAAGCGCCGCAGGCACACGCGCCGCGCCGCGCGCGCCAGCTCCTCCGCCAGGCCGCCGCGCCGCCGGAGCCGCGCGTACTCGACCGTGAGCTCGCGCCGCAACGCCGCCAGCTCACTGTGCACGCCGTCGAGGCCCGGCACGCCGCAGGCGCTCACGGTGAGCCTGAGCTGCGGCTCACGACCGCCAGTCTCCACGGCGTGGAGGAACACCACGCCACCCCGCCCCAGCTCGCGGCGGCGCCGCAGCGCCTCCGCCGTGAGCTCCGCGCCACCGTAAGCCACGTGGATATAACCGCTCGGAAACGGCTCACCCGAGCGCAGCGAGCTCTTCGTGAGCACGGCTGACTGACCGTTCTCGATCACCAGCCGCTCCTCCACCCCGAGGCTCCGCGCCAGCTCCGCGTGGCGCTTCAGGTGATGCAGCGTGCCGTGCACCGGCATGAAGGCCTGCGGCGAGACGAGCTCGATCAGCTCCGCCTGCTCACCGCGCGCCGCGTGCCCGCTCGCGTGCACCGCGCGGTCGTCACGATAGGTGATGAGCGACAGCTCTTGCCTCAAGAAGTCGTCGTGCATCCGCGAGACGCCGCGCTCATTACCTGGGATCACGCGGCTCGAGAGGATGACCACGTCCCCCGCGCTGAGCTTCAGCTGGTGATGCTCGCGGCGCGACAAACGAAACAGTGAGGAGCCCGCCTCACCCTGGGTGCCGCCCGCGAGCACCAGGAGCGACCCCTTGGGGAAGCTCTGCGCCTGGTCAGGAGAAATGAGTAAGCTGCTCGGCCAGCTCAGGCGCCCGATGCGCGTCGCCACCTCCACCTGCACGTTCAGGCTGCGCCCCAAGAGGCAGATGCGCCGCCCCGTCTCCTGCGCGATGGCGCCGAGCGCCGTCAGGCGCTGGATGTTGCTCGCGAACAGCCCCACCACCACGCGCTCCGTCGCCGCGCGGATCAGCTTGCCCAGGCGCTCCGCCACCACCCGCTCGCTCGTGGTGCGCCCCTCCGTGTCGATGTTGGTGCTGTCGCTGAGCAAGAGCCGCACGCCCTCCGCGCCCAGCTCGTAGAGCCGATCGGTGTCCGTCAGCTCACCGTCCGTTGGGCTGGGGTCGAGCTTGAAGTCGCCCGAGTGCAACACCAGGCCCGCCGCCGTGCGGATCGCCAAGGCGGTGGCGTCCGTGATGCTATGGGTGACGCGGATCGGCTCCACCTGAAACGGCCCCACATCATACGTGTGCCTTACCTCCACCGGCCGTAAGTCGAGCTCATCTTCCGAGTAGCCGTGCTCTCGCAGGCGATGCATCGCCACCCCGAGCGCGTGCGGCGGCCCCCACACCGGCACGCGGTGCCGCCGGAGCAAATACGGCAGCGCGCCCACGTGATCTTCATGACCATGGGTCAGGAACACGCCCTGGAGCGGCTGCCCCCGCAGCGAGAGCCAGGAAAAGTCAGGGTGGATGACGTCTATCCCGTAGTCGTCCTCCGGGAAGGTGGTGCCGCAGTCGATGAGCAGGGTGCCGCCCCGCTGCTCCAGAGCCAGGCAGTTCATCCCCACCTGACCCAGCCCCCCCAGGGGCAACAGGCGCAGCTCGTCAGCGCTCAACTCTCGCATGCCCCCACAAGATACCTCATCCCCCACCCGCCGCCGCGCGGAAACACGGCATCCCCGCGAAGCACGCGAGCCTCCCACCCGGCGCGCCCCGCCCTCCCACACGGGCGCACTGCGCCCTCTCTTCGAGCACACTCCGCTCCACCCTCCAACGAGCTTCGCTCCAATCTCTTCGAGCGCGCTCCGCTCCACCTTCAAACGCGCTCCGCTCGTCGCCCACTTTATCAATTCCAAAAGTTGCTCCTAGCGTTGAATTTTGTCATTGATAACCGTGCCCCTCAGCGTCCGCCAAAGCACCGAGCTGTTCCACCTCGTCTTCCTCCGCGCGCTCCTCGCGAAGGGTGATGACAAGGGGCTCATCGCGCTGAAGGGTGGCTGCAACCTGCGCTTCTTCTTCGGCAGCGTCCGCTACTCGGAAGACCTGGACCTCGACGTCGTGGTGATGGCGAAAGAAACGCTGAAGAACAAGGTCGACCGCCTGCTGAAGTCACCCGCCGTCGCCACGCCGCTCAAGACCCACGGGCTGACTATCGTCGAGACGTCCGCTCCCAAGCAGACGGAGACGACCCAGCGGTGGAAGGTGGCGTTGCAACGCGCGGGTGACGCGCTGCCGATCCGCACGAAGGTCGAGTTCTCGCGCCGCGACGACATCAAGGGGGCAAGGTTCGAGGCTGCCGATCGCGAAGTGCTCCGCCCCTATGGCCTGATGCCGGTGCTCGCGACGCACTACCTCACGGCATCCGCCACGCGCCAGAAGATCCACGCCCTGGCCGCGCGCAGCGAGCCACAAGCGCGCGACGTGTTCGACCTCGCGCTGCTCCTCGCCCGACCGGACGCGGCCGATCTCTCGCTCGACACCGCCGCCAAGAAGTGGCTGGGTGAGGCGATCGATCGCGCGATGGCGATCTCGTTCGACGAGTACACCTCCCGAGTGGTCGCCTACCTCGAGCCGGGTCACAGCGACATCTACGCGAGCAGCGACGCGTGGAACGCCCTACAAGAGGACGTCGTCCTTCGACTGGAGGCGCTCCGATGAGCTCGACGGAGGCCCTCGCCATCCTGCGCGATCTGGGTGTGCCGGTGGTCGTCACGTCGGATGCCGCAGCGGCTCTTCAGCTGACGACCGCGGCGGCGAGCCAAACGCTCACGCGGCTCGCCCAGGTGGGGCTCATCCGCAAGCTGCGCCACGGCACTTGGTGGCTCGAGAGCGCGGTCGATCCGCTGCGCCTCCCCGAGTACCTCACCTATCCCATGCCCGCCTACGTGTCGCTCCAAACGGCGCTGCACCGGCGTGGTCTCATCGAACAGATCCCCGAGGTGGTGTACGCGGTGTCGCTCGCCAAACCAGCTAGGTTAACCACCTCCGTGGGCACCTTCTCGGTCCACCACGTGGCACCCGAGGTCTTCGGTGGCTTCGAGGTGATCGAGCACGACGTGAAGCTCGCCACGGCCGAGAAGGCGCTCTTCGACTTCGCCTACCTCTCGAGCGGCCGCTCGCGCCTGTTCACGAGCTTACCGGAGCTCGAATTGCCGCGCGGATTCAAGCAGAGCCATCTGTCACGTTGGCTTACCAAAATCCCATCGAGCCGCAGCCGCACCCTCACCGCGCAGAAGCTCGACGAGCTGCTCGCCCGAGCAGCGTAGCGGATCGATCGGGGGGTTTGCCTGTTTTGCGCTGAGCGGCGCTGTAGCAGGCCGTGCTCCGTAGTCAGGTGCGCCCACGCTTCGTAACCGCGTAGCGACGCGCGATGAGCCAGCACACGGTCAGGAAATGCCACGGACGGACACCGCTCGCCTCATCGGCGTAGATGGGGCGCACTGGCACCTCGGCGACGCGCAGCCTGGCTTGGCTCAGGAGCCCCAACAGGTCATTGGGATAGCCGTAGCGGGGCCACAGCTCATCGAGCGGTAGCACCCTCAGCGCGGCAGCGCTGATCGCGGTGTAGCCACACTGACTATCACTGAGGGCGTAGCCCGTGGCGCGGGCGGTGAGCCAGCCGAGGGCGTGCCCCGCGGCGCGGCGGGCGAGCGGCATCCGGCGCTTGTCCGGGTGGATCAGGCGGTTGCCCTTCACGTAGTCGGCGCGGTCCGCCAGGATGGGCTCGGCGAGCGCCGGGAGATCGGCGGGATCCATTTGATCGTCAGCTGCCATGACGATTATGAGGTCCGCGCCCTCACTGAGAGCACGCCGGTAGCCGGTGCGGATCGCCGCGCCGACCCCGAGGTTCCGCGGGTGCCGCTCCAGGACGAGCCGCGCATCGCCTGCTTCGCGAGCTGCGCGACTCGTGGCGTCGGGGCTCGCGTCGTCGACCACCACCACCCCATCCACGCAGGCTGGAACGCGGCGGAGCGTGCGCGGCAGCAAGCGCTCCTCACGGTAGGCAGGGATCACCAGCCAGATGCTTCGCTGCATCAGCACGGCGCCTGGTAGCCGTGCCGCACGGCTCAGGCAAGGCCAGCGTGTGTTGCCGGAGCAGTGGGGTCGAGCTATTCGGCGGCGGTGCAGAGCCCCAGCGGGAAAAGCTCCCTGAGCCGCCGCCGCGCGCTCCAGCTGGGGCTCGGAGCGGGCGGGGTGCTCGTGCTCGGGTGGCTCGGCTACTCGTGGCTGCGCTTCCCCAGCGACCGCACGCCGGAGGGGGCCTACCTGCGGGTCGTCAGCGCGGTGAACCGCGATCGACCGGAGGCCCTGTTCGCCTACCTGGAGACCGACGCTCAGCACGCCTGTTATTCCGTGGGGAAATATCGCCGTCAGGCGCGTGACCGCGTGCTCGCGGACTACCCGGAGCCTGAGCGGAGCGAGCTGGCTGAGCGCTACCGTCTCTTCGCGGAGGCGACCGACGGCGAGGATGTGTTCGCCTTGTACGCGCGGAGCGAAGGCTGGCTCGATCGGCTGCGCCGCGACCTCTCCGGGGTGGCCCGGGTGGAGGAGGTGGGCGCGCGCGCCAGCGTGGAGACGGTGCGCGGCACGCGCTACTCGTTCCGGCGCCGTGAGAACGGCATTTGGGGGCTGACGACGTTCACCGCCCCGCTGGTAGCCGAGGGCGAGAAGGCGGCGCGCGATCTCCAAGTCATCGAGCGGGCGGCGGACGACTACGCGCGCGCCAAGCGCCGCGCACCGGATGGCGGCTAGCTCACGCCGACTCATCAGTACGAGCTGGCCGTGCTCAGCGGACGCTGGCCGCGAGCGCCTGGTAGCTCCGAGGTCCACCATCCCCGACTTCGACGGGCTTCCCCAGCCGCGCCCAGCCCGGCGCGCGGCGCCCGAACGCATCGCGGCGTCCGTCGAAGCCCACCGCGAGGTGCGCCAAGCGCTGGAAGCCCGCTCGAGCCAGCACCTCCGCCGCCTCCAGCGAGCGGTTCCCTGAGCGGCACCCCAAGATCAGGAGCTCTTCCTTATGGAAATGCTCAAGGACCACCGCAGCGAACCGAGGGTTGAGCTCGAAGCGGATCGAGCCAGCGAACAGGAGCGGCACGTTGTACGCCCCCACCGGGTGCCCCAACACGAACTCCGGCTCCGACCGCACGTCGAGGTAAGGGCGCCCCGCCGCGAGCAACGCCTCCACCTGATCCGCGTCCAGGTCCTCGACATCCATCGTGCAGGTACCAGCTGAGGGTGAACCAGTGACTAGCTCCCGGAGACTCGGCTAGCGCGCTTTGGCGCAAAACAGGCAAACCCCCCGATCGATCCGTGATGGATCGTGAGGCTGCCTTTGATGAGGACGCGCGCTGCTCCGGATGAGCGGCGCTCGAAGGCCCTATCCAAGGCGCCCACCGCCTCGCGGCGAGCCCTCACGCTGCCAGCCCGGCAGACTGGAGCGATGGAGCTGCGCGGTGGCCACGTGGCCAGGAAGCCACCTGTCATCCAGCCTGCCCTGATGGTCACCTTCACGCCTCGATCGCGCGCTGCACGAGCAACTCGGCGTGGCGCAGGGTGTGGCTCAGGTCGAAGCAGCGATCGAGCACCTCGGGGCCGAGGTGCGCGGTGACGTCGGGGTCGGCACCGAGTAGTACGCGGAACTCACCTTCGCCTGACCAGGCGCGCATCGCGCTGCGCTGCACCAGCTCGTAAGCGCGCTGGCGCGGGAGGCCGGCGCCCACCAGCTCCAGCATGACCCCTTCGCTGAAGTAGAGGCCGCCGCTCTTCGCCAGGTTCCGCGCGAGCGCCTCGGGGTACACCACCAGGCCCTCCACCACCTGCGTGGCGCGCTCCAACATGAAGCCGAGGGTGGCGGTGACATCCGGCGCCAGCATGCGCTCCACCGAAGAGTGCGAGATGTCGCGCTCGTGCCAGAGGGCGATGTTCTCGAGCGCGGGCGTCACCGCGGCGCGCACCACGCGCGCGAGGCCACACAGGTTCTCGCTGAGCACGGGGTTGCGCTTGTGAGGCATCGCCGAAGAGCCCTTCTGCCCCTGGCTGAAGCGCTCCTCCGCCTCCGCCACCTCAGTGCGCTGCCAGTGACGCACGTTCGTCGCCAGGCGCTCGATCGCCGCCGCGAGCAGCGCGAAGGCAGAGAACAGCGCCGCGTGACGATCCCGCGCCACCACTTGGGTGGCCACCGTCTCCGGCGTGAGGCCGAGCGCCGAGAGCGCCTCCGCTTCGAGCTGAGGCGTGAGGTGCGCGTAGGTGCCCACCGCGCCCGCCAGCTTCCCCACCGCCACCTCCGCGCGCGCCGCCTTCACCCGCTGGGCGGCGCGCTTCACCTCCGCGAGGTGCCCCGCGAGCGCCACGCCGAAGGTGACCGGCTCCGCGTGGATACCGTGAGAACGCCCGATCATCGGCGTCTTCGCGTGCTCCTTCGCGCGCGCTGCGAGCGCTGCGATCAGCGCCTCGGCGCGCTGCGAGATGGCGTCCGTCGCTCGCGTGAGGAGGAGCGCGAGGGAGGTGTCGAGCACGTCGCTCGAAGTGAGGCCGCGATGGAGCCAGCGCGCAGGCTCACCCGCGAGCTCCTCCACGTGGGTGAGGAAGGCGATCACGTCGTGGCGCGTGGTGCGCTCGATCTCGTCGATGCGCGCCGCCGAGAGCGTCAGCGACTGCGCGCGGATGGCGCTCGCGGTGCCCGCGGGCACGAGCCCCGCTTTCTCCATCGCCTCGGTCGCGGCCAGCTCCACGGTGAGCCACGTTTGATAACGCGTGTCGTCGGACCACAGCTCGAGGAACTCACGGGGGGTGTAGCGCGGGATCATGCGCGCCCCGTTAGTACAGGCATCGCGCGGTGGCTAGCGCCCGCGCGGTGACGCCAGCGCCTCACTCGGCTTGGACGCTGACGCCTGGCAACGCGTAGATCTCGGGCGGCACAGTCGCCGTCGGGTCGAAGCGGCAGCTCATCGGCAGCGGCTCGAAGCCGGGTGGCTGCCCTTCGGGCGCTCGCTGGAAGAGCCAGGCGTGCTCGAGATCGTGAGGGAGGATCAGCGCGTGGTCGGCGTCGTCTTCCACGCCGTGCGCGTCCAGAGCCGCGAGGCAGGGCGCCGTCGCGGTGCCGCCCAGCACCACGGAGCCGGAGATGAGCACGCGCTCCGCCTCGTCACCGACCACGATCACGGGGTGCCGTCCGCCGTTCAGGAATGGCTCCACGATCCGCGGACCGCTGGTGAGATCGCTCGCGCTGCAGCGCGTGGGCGCGGCGCCGAGCGCGACCTGGCTCGGCGCGGGGAGCGGCTCACCGCCCAACGACGCGGCGATGGGGAGCACGATGGTGCCTCCCCTGCCGCGCTCATCGAAGCGGGTGACCTGGAGCAGCTCGCGCCCGGCGTGCGCGGTGAGCGCCAGCTCGAGCTGGCGGTTCGCGACGCGCGCCTCGAGCGTACCAAAGCTCATCACGTCGATGGTTCCGCGCGGATCACGCACCACCGCCGCGGCGTGGTTCAGCACGCTCAGCTCGAGGGCCACCCCGCCATCCTCCTTCGACGCGTGCACCCAGCCGAGCGTGACGCCCACGCTCCCCGAAGTGCTCCAGCGCGCCGTGGGGAAGGCAACCCGACTGCTCGCTTCGTCGATGAAGTAGGCTGCTTCACCCGAAGCTTGCAAGAACACCCCGCCCGGGGCGGGCTGCACGACGCCGCTGCCCAAGCCCACACCACGCACGCCGAGGCCGCCACTGCCCAAGGTACCCAGGCCACCCAAGCCACCGCCCGCAGCCGACCTCCCCGAGTCGAACAAGCCGCTCAGCTCGCTCGGATCGATCGGGCCAAACAGGCCGCTCACCTCGCCGCCCGACTCCTCCAAGATCTTGAGGATGCCCGAGCCGCCCCGCGGCTGCGGCTGCTTGGCAGCAGGTGCCTTCGGCTGCGGCTGCTTGGCGGGAGGTGCCTTTGGGGCGGGAGCCTGCTCACGTACGCCCAGCTGACCGATCCGCCGCGAGCGCAGCTTCCCATCGGCGGCGTCGTACCAGGCCACCTCCAGCTGCTGAACGCCACCCCCCGGCGCCGGGAGGTAACGCGCCGCCGCGGCGCCATGCTGATTCACCGCGCGGTGCACACGGTAGCCCACCGCGCTCTTGAGCGGTGGTAAGAGCACCTGAGCATCTACCCGCGACTCACGGCCGCGATGCCCAGCGCGGAGCAACGTGACCGCCCCGGTCGCCGAGTCCGCCGCGAGGAACCACCACGCGTCCGCGCCGAGCACGGCCGCCTCCGCCTTCGGGGCGCTGGTGAGGCGCGGGAGAGATCGTTCGGGAGGCTCACTCAAGGTGCACACGAGCGGCGTCCGCAGCCGCCGCACGCGCTGCTGCGCGCTCCCCGGCCTGGGCACGATAGGCAGCTCCTCTGATGGCTTGCCCCAGCCGCTCCGACTCAGGAAATCCCCCACCACGCAGCCGCTCACGCTGCACACCACGCTCGTTTCGCAGCTCCCGCTCTCACACAGCTTGCCGGGCAGCGGCCCGAGCGATCGCCACTCGGCGCCGCCGTCTTGTGTCTCCCACACCTCGCCGCGACCCTGGGCGAGCCCACGCCCGCCGGCGATGCCGAGCGCCTGGGTGCCCGACGGCGTCCCCTCGTTCACCATCAGCGGGCGCCCGTCGTAGTCCGTCACCACCAGGTGGGTCTCCGGGCCATACGCCACGCTGAAGCCGAACGTCGCGTCATCCCCCGCGCCGAAGCGCACGCGGGGCGGAGCGGAGCGCTCGCTCACCATCGGCACCTCGGCGATGTCTTCACCGCGGAAGGTCTTGCCGCCGTCCGTCGAGGTGAAGACCGCGAAATGCGCGTCCTTGGCGCGGATCCCCGCCGCCACGGCCACGCGCCCGTCGGGCGAGAACCCGAGCGTGAGCGCGCGACCACGCAGCGAAGGCGTAGTCGCGGGACGGAACTTCAGGCCGCCCTCCTCCTCTTCCGCGAGGGAATGAATCCCCTCGGGGATGCAGCCAGCGGCCGACGCGTCCTCCTTACACAGCCCGCTGACGAGCAGCGCCCCAGCGTCCCCCACCGCGAGCTCGAGCCCCGCGATGCGCCCCACCGCCTCCACCTCGAGCTCGTGCCAGTCCTTGCCTGCGTCCGCGCTCTCATAGAAGCCAATCGGCTGAGAAGGGTCCCCCGGCCGCTCGCCGCAGGCCACCACCAGCCGTCGCTCGAACGCGCCCAGCTTGATCGTGGCGCACTCAGGGAGGCTGACGGGTCGTACGCTGAGCTCACCTTTGAGCGTGCCGCTCCGGAGCTCCCAGGTCCGCTTGCCCGGCGTCCGCGCGATCTCGAGGTAGCGCTCACCCAGGAGCACCGCGCTCCGTTGCTCGAGCGCGCTGGCCCGCGGCCCGTAACCGAGCTCAGCCTCGATCTCCAGGCCCTTGGGCGCCGCCCCGCCCCCGCCACCCTGTTTGACAGCTCCCTTGACGATCCGTTGCTCTTCGCGATGCCCGCGCACCACCACGCCCTCACCCTGGCGCACCAGCGTGTGCGCCCCGACCCGCGGGGCGTCCAAGGGGCGCCACGATCGGCCACTGTCGGACGTCATCCACAGCCGCTCAGGGAACGACAACGCGTAGCCCTCGCGCGCGCCAACCAGCTCCACGTCAGCGAAGCGATCGACCTGGCGCGCTCCAGGCACCTTCGCTGGGACCCACTCGCTCGCGCCGCTCGCCTCGAGCTCGAGGCTCACCAGCGCCCCGTGGGTGTCCACGCCCGCGAGCCCCTCATCCCCCACCGACATCCTCTCGAGGCCCCGCGTGGGCGCCACCACCCGCGAGAACTCTCCGAGCGGCGTCGCGGCGATGTAGTGCGTGCCGCTCGCGCCCACGAACACCCAGCGGTCCCCACGCGGCGCGGCGAACACCAACGTCTCCCCCGCCAGCCGCGGCGCCGCTCGAGGTGCGCCCTTCGGCGTCGTGAGCCAGCGCTCACCGCCCTCACCCACGTAGAGCGCGCTCCCCTTCGTGAGCTCCACCTTGGCGTGCATCTTCGCGGGGCGCGAGGGGTGATATCGCCAGGTTGCCGGACCACTTCCTTCGGCGCTCTTCGCCAAGGTGAGGAGCGACGTGCGCGGCGCTTCGTGCTGCGGCGCGCCGCACGAAGCCACCAGGAGCGAAGCCAGCGCAGCCGTCACAGGTGCGCGAGTGGGTTTTGGGGGTTTGGCAGCGCACCCCACGGCCGCGCTGCGGCCCCCTCGAGAGACCCTGGGCTTGAAACGACTGACCATGCGCGCCCCCAAGCCTAGCCCATCTGCTCGCGACGTTGCGGTGATGAGCCCGCCTACGTTACGCTCACGGTGCGTGACGGACGACTGGGCACCTGGGGAGCGAGCGCCAGCGATGCTGCGGAGCGGCATCAGGCTCCGCCAGGGAGCGCCGGCGGAGGCGCAGGGTCACTCCTCGCCGCAGGAAGCTCCAGCGGTGAGCGGCCTCGCGCTCAGGACCTTCTGCCGCAGCCTCACGCGGCTGCGCGGCGCGGAGTGCCTGAGGGAGGTGCTGGCGCGGCTCCCCGCGCCCCTCGCGGAGGCGCTGGGTGTGGGCGGCCTCCAGCCCGAAGCCTGGTGCCCTATCGCCTGGCTGATCGACCTGCATCAGACGGCTCAGCGCGTCACGGGGAGTGATCTGCGGCTCTCGCGTGAGCTTGGCTACGAAGGCACCCGGGACAACCTGCGCGGCTCGCACCGCTTCTACGTGACGAACGGGGACACCAGCGTGGTGCTGCGCCGCGCCCCGCAGATCTTCAGCTTGTTCTTCCGCGGCGCCGGGCTCCTTCAAGTGACACCCTTGGGGCCGTCACGCGGTGGCGCGGCGACGGGGCACGCCATCGCGCGCTGGACGGACACCGTGGCCTTCACCGACAGCCTCTGGCAAGAGCAGCTCGGCAGCTGCGAGGCCGCGCTGGAGCTCTCCGGCGCGCGCGTGCAATCGCTGAGCTTCACCACCGGTGGCCGCTCCGGCTCTCCCATCACCGAGCTCGAAGCGCGCTGGAGCACGCGTTAGTCAGCATCACTGCTCGCAGGGCGCTCATCGCGGTGCCGTCCAACCCCCGAACCCGCTCGTCCATCTAGCTGACTTGTTCGCAGCGATGCCTGGGGCATACAGACCGCCGGCTTCGCGGTGACACCGTCGGGGTGACTCGTTCGTACAACTCACCAATCGTAGCGCAGCAGCGTCGCTTTGAGCGCGCCGCTCATCAGCTGCCAGCGCCGGGGCTCGCCGAGCGCGAGCAGCTCCTCCGCGCCGGGCAGCGCCGTGAACAAGATGACCCGCGCGGCGGGGAGCTCCCGGAGGCGCCGCCCGAGGCTCCGGTAGAAGCCCTCCAGCTGTAGCCTATTCCGCGAGGAAACACGCTCGCCGAACGGTAGGTTCGCGACGATGACCGGCGCCTCCCCGCTGGGCCCCATCGGCACCTCCAGCTGACGCGCGTCGCGCCGAGCAACGCGGAGCAAGGCCTCGAGCCCCGCCGCCCGGAGCTGCGCGCGGGCGCTGTCCACCGCGTCCTGGTGGTAGTCCGAGAGCGCGATCGGCGCGGGCAAGGCCTCACGACGTGCGGATCGCGCTCGGGAGCGCACGTCGGGCAGCGCGAGCACTAGCTGGGACACGAAGCTCGGTGACCGCCGCCACGCTTCACAGGGGAAGCGGCGCTCTTGGCGCGGCGCGATCTGGAGCGCGCGCAGCGCCTGCTCGATGGCGAGGGTGCCGCCGCCACAGCAGGGGTCGAGGAAGGGCCGCCGCACGTCGGCGTGAGCCAGCGCGAGGATCGCCGCCGCCAGCGTCTCACGCATCGGCGCCTCAGCGCGCGGATCGCGGTAGCCGCGGTGCGAGAGGAGGCCGCCCAAGTCGAGCCCCAAGGAGAGCTCCGCGCGCTCCCAACGCAGCACGTAGCGCAGGCTCGGCGAGTCGCGATCGACGCTCGGGCGCGCGAGCCCGACCGCGCGGAAGCGGTCGACGACGCAGTCCTTCACCCGCTGCGCGGCGTACAGGCTGTGGGTGAGCGGCGCGCTCGTGAGGTGCGCCTCCACCGCGAAGCTGTCATCCGTGCCGCCCAGCTCCTCGAAGCGCACCTGGCTCAGCGCCTCCGCGAGCTCCGCCTCGCTGTGCGCCGTCGTCTGCACCAGCGGCATCAACACCCGATGCGCGATCCGCGACTCGACCAAGACGCGCGCCGCGATCTCCGGCGTCGCCTCGAGCGTCACCGCGCCGTGGCCCGTGCCGCGGGCTGAGAGCGCGCCCACCTGGTCACGCTGCAGCTGCTCGATCTCGAAGCGCAGCGCGCGCTCGGTGCCGCGCGCGCAGGTGACCACGAGCTTCGAGTCCATCACGCGCGCCGCAGTACCAAGAGGGCGATCTCCGGCGCAACCCCTAGACGGATCGGCGGCCCGCTGGTGCCGAGCCCCGAGGTCACGTAGAGCCACATGCGCCCCACGGAGAACAATCCGCGCGGATACTGCCCCGTCAAGCTCGCGGCATTCATCCGCGGCAGCCACGGCAGCCCCACTTGCCCGCCGTGAGTGTGCCCCGAGAGCATCAGCTCCGCGCCGTAGGGCTCCGCGCGGCGCGCCCACGAGGGGTAATGCGAGAGCAGCAGGGTGAAGCCAGGTGGCCTGTCCACCAGGGTGCGCTCGAGATCGGCGCTCTGCGTGAACGGATCCCCGAGCCCCGCGACGACGAGCCGCCGCTCCCCCTCCCCCACCTCCACCCACTCATTCTCCAGCGCCGGCACCCCACGCCGAGCGAGCGCCACCTTCAGCTCCGCGCGGTCCCACTGATCGTGGTTCCCCAAGATCACGTGCACCCCGAGCGGCGCCTCGAGCTCACTCAGCACCGCCGCCACCTGCGGATAAAACGCAGTGCCGCTGGTCACCAAGTCGCCCGTCACCGCGACCAAATCCGGCTTCAGCGCGCGCACGCGGCGCGCCCAACGCGCGCCCACCGCCTGCGGATCGAAGCTCCCGATGTGGAGATCACTCAGGTGCGCGATGCGCAGCCCATCGAGCCCCGGCGGGAGCTCCGCGAGCGGCACCTCCACCTCACGCACCAGCACCCAGCGCCGCCGCACGAACACGCCATAGCTCGCCAAGATCACCCCGAGCAGGTAAGCGAGCCACCCGAAGGCCTCCGGCACGCCGAACGGCAGCGCCACCGCCAAGCCGAGCGGCGCCAGCGGCACCGCCAGCAATACCCCAAGGAAATGACAATAGACGAGCTGGATGCCCACCACCAGCGCCCGCGGGCGCACTCGGTCGTGAAACAACCAGCGGAGCCGCTGCAAGCTCAGCAGCAGGCCGAGCACGCACCACGCGAGCACCACCAGGCCCCACGTGCGCGCGCTCACCAGCGCCCGAAACTCGATCAGCTGGGCCAAGGTCAGGGCGCTGAACGCCACCATCGCGTGCCCCAGCACGGTGAGCGCCACCAGCGCCCCCAAGAAGCCGAGCCGCTTGCGAGCGCCGCTCGAGAGGCGGGCCGAGCTCACGTCACCCGCCCGCCGCGTCCACCCAGGGCGATCGAGTCAGGTCCGCTTGCGGCGCCAAATCGTCAGCCAAACAGCGTCACTCGGCGTTCACGAAGTCGAGCAGCCGCCCCTTCGGGATGGCGCCCAGCTGCACCCGCGTGCGCTCGCCGTTCTTGAACAGCATCAGGGTGGGCACCGACTGCACGGCGTACTTCGCGGCGGTGAGCGGCGCGTTGTCGATGTCGAGCTTGCCCACCTTGAGCTGACCTTTCAGCTCGTCAGCCACCTGGTCTACAATCGGCGAGAGCATCTTGCACGGCCCACACCAGCTCGCGGTGAAGTCCACCAGCACGGTCTGGTCGCTCTTCAGCACCTCCGCTTCGAAGTTGAGGTCGTTGAACTCGTGGACGTTCGGTGATGCCATGGGATACCCTTTCTCGTTGCTCCAGCGCGACCCAGGTGAAGCGCCGCGAGCGGCTGAGTGTAGTGCCAGCCCAGCCAGACGGAAGCCCCTGGCAGCACACCAGGCCGCCGTCAAGCACCTCAGCGGCAGGAACCCAGGGTGCTCGAACCGAGACCACCTCGCCCGTCCTCGGGGTCAAGGCACCGCCCACACGGCTCGAAAAGTCCACCCAGCGGCTCTCGGTGGATTTTTTTTGGGGGGGGTTTGCCTGCACCGCACCGCGTGGCCTTGCCCAACCCCCCGAGCGTTCGGACTCAGCCTTGCCCGCCCGCCCCAGTCCCTTGGAGGCCTCACCCCTCCTAGCATCCCTTCGCGCACAAGTCAGCTTAGCAGACTTTAGTAGGCTCAGGGGGCGCCGAGGATGGCGCTCAAGCCCAGCTGGAGTCCGAGCGGTAGCCTGCGCGGATAGTCACGAAGCTCTGGATCTGGATCGGGCCCAAGGGCCCCACACTGACTGTCCGAACCCTCAGGTCCCCAGCCGTAAGCAACGTGAGGCCCAACTACGAAGTACCCCAAAGCGAGGCCGACGAACCCTCGTACTCCTGGTGACCAACCAGAGTAGCCCAGGTGACGGCAGAAGGCGGTGATGACAGCTGGACCGTCTATCACGCCCAAGCCCGCAGCGACCCCGACCACGATAGGCAGCTCCGCGAACCGATGCTGATATCCCACCCGCAAGGGCACAATCATCGTGCTCCCGAACGACTGTCGTTCGCCGACCAGCCTGTCTTCGAGCGTGAGGTGGTACCGCCACACCTCAGGCCCCGCCTCGAAGCCATGAAACCGCGCCGCGAGGCCCACCCCCACCCCACCGCGCGCCTCGAAGCCACCCGGCAGCCAGGCCCCATGAAGCTGCAACTCGGCGCGCCAGGGCGATGGAGGCGGCTCGGGCGCCTCCATCGCGGCGACCGGCGCCGGCAAGACCACGACGACCACTAAACTGACTAACGCCACCAGCCTGCTCATGGGACACTGTACCAGTCGATAGACTGACTTGGCACTGACACCGCGGCTTGCTGAACCAGAGTCGAGCCGACCGTTCGTGCCGAACGCTTCGAGCATCCCGTGCGTTCAGGGGACGGTCCTCCGAACGGACGGCAGCGATCAGCACACGGACGCTGACTGTCGATCCGAGGAAGCATGCTAGGATCGGATCACACCGGCTCGATCGCTTGGCCATCGTTGCAGGGGCCACTCGCGCTGCGCTGATCACATGGGTCTAGCGGCCTGCTAGGCTCCGGCCCCATGCAGCCGGAGATCTGGATCTCGACCGGAGTCTTGGTCGTGGCGATCGCGCTCTTCGTGAGCGACCGGCTGCGGCTCGACGTGGTGGCGCTGATGGCGCTGCTCGTGCTCGCGTTGACAGGGGTACTGACACTCGAGGAGGCGCTGGCCGGCTTCTCGAACCCCGTCGTGCTGATGATGGTGGGCCTGTTCGTGGTCGGCGCGGCGCTGTCCGACACCGGCGTCGCCGACTGGCTCGCGCACCGCCTGGAAGCGCTGGCTGGCCAGAGCGAGACGCGGCTCGTGACGACGGTGATGCTCGTCACCGCGTCGCTGTCCGCCTTCATGAGCTCAACCGGTACGGTCACCGTCCTATTGCCGGTGGTGGGCACCCTGGCGCAGCGCCGCGGCGTGCCCGCCTCGCGCGTGCTGATGCCGCTCGCCTTGGCCGCGCACCTCGGCAGCATGCTCACCCTGATCAGCACCGCGCCCAACCTGATCGCGAGCGAGGCGCTGCGCCGCGCGGGGCGCGCGCCGTTCCAGTTCTTCAGCTATTTTCCGGCTGGAATCGTGATCCTCACGGTGGGCATCGTGTTCTTCGTCGCCTACGCGCGGCGGAAGCTCCCGGCGGGTGACACCCAGCGAGCCCAGCGCATGCTCTCGCCGGACGACCTGGGCCGCGAGTACGGCCTGCTCGACTGCATGCACACCGCCGAGGTGGTGGAAGGCTCGAAGCTCATCGGGATGACGCTGGCGGAGGCGAGCCTGCGCCCGAATCACCACGTGACGGTGGTCGGCATCCAGGGCCACCGCGGGGCGAAGCGGGTGCTGCCGGGCACCGTGTTCGAGGAGGGGGACTTGCTGCGCGTCCACGGCGCCTGGGACCCGGTGTCGCGCGCCGTCGACCACTGGGGGCTCGAGCTCTTGAGCCCCGAGTCGGGGGTGGCGCCGTCGCTGTCACTCGCGCCGGAGGAGTCCGTGGTGGAGCTCGTCATCCCACGGCGCTCGCGGCTTGCCGGGCGCAGCCTGAAGGAGTCGCGCTTTCGCGATCGGCACAGCGGCACCGTGCTCGCCGTGCGGCGCGGGCGCGAAGAGCCGGCGATGAGCCTCAGCGCACCCGAGTTCAAGGACTTCACGCTGCGGGCCGGCGACGTGCTGCTGGTGAAGGGGCGCCGGAAGTACCTCCAGAACCTGCGCGAGGAGCGGCGCGACTTCGTGCTGCTCTCGGAGCCGGATGGTCAGACGACCTTCGTCGATCGAGGCCGCGCGCTGTTCGCGCTCGCCGTCACCCTGGGCATGCTGGTGGTGATGGCGTTCGGGTGGCTCCCGAGCGTGCTCGTGATCCTGCTCGCGGCGGTGCTGATGGTGCTGCGTCACTGCGTGAGCGCGCGTGAGGCGTATCGCGCGGTGGGTTGGGAGAGCGTGGTGCTGGTCGCGGGGATGATCCCGGTGTCGTTCGCCTTGGAGAAGTCGGGCGCGATGGGGCTCGTGGTGGGCTGGCTCGAGCCGCGGCTGTTCGGGCTGAACCCGTGGCTGGTGCTGGGCCTCTTGATGCTCACCACCTCGATCATGGGCCTCGTGGTCTCGAACACCGCCACGGCGCTCTTGGTGGCACCTGCGGCCGTGAGGCTCGCGACGGCGCTCGATCTCGCACCCGAGCCGCTGCTCATGGGGGTGGCGGTGGCGGCCTCGGGTGCCTTCGCGACGCCGATCGCCTCGCCCGTCAACTCGCTGGTGATGGCCCCCGGCGGCTACCGCTTCGCGGACTACGTGCGGGTGGGCGCGCCGCTGCAAATCCTGGTGCTGGTCACGGGGCTGGCCGTCATCCCCTGGATCTTCCCGTTTTAGTCACCTAAGCTGATGGTCAGGCGCACGGCGCGCTGACGCGCAGCGTCCGATCGGCGCTCTGAAGCGCTACGGCCGCGCGAAGGCGGCCACGCACACCGCGACCCAGCCGGCCATCAAGAGCAGCCCTCCGAACGGCGTCACGGCGCCGAGCCAACGCGCGCCGGTGAGCGTCATCGTGTAGAGGCTGCCGGAGAACACCACGATCCCCGCGGCGAAGCACACCCCCGCGACGCGCGGCGACATCCCCGCGCCACGCGACGTGAGCCACGCCGCGAAGGCGATGCCGAGCGCGTGGATCAAATGGTACCGCGCCGCCGTCTCCCACCACCCCAGGCGGGTGGTGGCATCCTCGAGGCCCGCCAAGGCCTTGGTGAGCCCATGCGCACCGAACGCACCCAGCCCCACCCCCAGGCACCCGAACACACCAGCGAGCAAGATCAGGAGTCGCTCCATGACGAGGTACCTAGCCCCGATGGCCACCCCCGGCTAGCGCGCCGAACGAGCCACTGCCGAACAGGAGGCCCGCCCTCGTGCTAGAAGTCGGGACGTGATGAGCCACCTCCCGATCGGCATCGGCGAGCTGCTCTCGGGCGCGGTGGAGACGGCGCGCTTGGAGCTCAAGGCCTCGTGGGATCCGCGCACGACGGGACCCCAGGTGCTGAAGACGCTCTGCGCCTTCGCCAACGATCTCCAAAACCTCAACGGGGGCTACGTCCTCATCGGCGTCGCGGAGGCGTCGGGGACCGCGGTGCGGCCCGTACGCGGCCTCGATGACGAAGCGCTGGACGCCGCGCAGAAGTGGATTCGCGGGAACGCGAAGCGCATCGAACCAGTGTACATGCCGGTCTTCGACGTCGCGCACATCGACGGGAAGCGAGTGCTCGTCCTGTGGGCGCCCGCCTCGGACACGCGCCCGCACCAGGCGCCGGACGGCGCCAAGGGCGCACGAAAGTACTGGATCCGTATCAACAGCGAGTCGGTGGAGGCGAGCGGAGAGCTCCTCACCAGCCTGATCCAGCAAACTGGACGGGTGCCGTTCGATGACCGACGGGCTCAGGACGCGACCAACGAGGACCTCAGCTTCGCGGTGGTGCGTGAGTTCTTGAAGGATGTCCAGAGCGAGCTGCTCAGTGAAACGGACCATGAGCGCGTGTACCGAGCGATGCAGATCGTGTCTCAGGTCAACGGGCACACGATGCCCAAGAACATCGGGCTCCTGTTCTTCTCGAATGACCCGGAGCGGTGGTTCCGCGGCGCGAGGATCGAGGTCGTCAGTTTCCACGATGCAGCGGGCGGTGACACCCTCACCGAGAGGGTGTTCCGCGGTCCGCTCCACGAGCAGGTCAGGCAGTGTGTGCTCTACCTCGATGGCCTGATCTCACGTCACCTGGAGAAGCAGAGCGACAGGCTCGAGGCGCGAGCTTGGGTGAGCTTCCCCATCCCCGCGCTGCGCGAGGCCATCGTCAACGCCGTCTACCACCGGAGCTACGAGGGCAGCGTCGAGCCGACCAAGGTCTACATCTACCCTGACCGAATCGAGCTCATCAGCTACCCAGGGCCGGTGCCTGGCATCGAGATGCGCCACCTCGAAGCAGCCGCCGTTCCTCCGCCGGTGCCCGCGCGCAATCGGAGGATTGGGGAGCTGCTCAAAGAGCTGCGCCTCGCAGAATCTCGCGGGACTGGGCTATCGAAGATCCGGCGGACCATGGCGGAGAATGGCTCGCCCTCACCAACGTTCGAGTTCGACGAGGCCAGATCCTACTTTCGGGTCACGCTGCCCGCGCACCCTCACGCGTGACCTCACCCGCCAACGCAGGGCCGCATCCACGCCGCTCGTGAGTCACTTGACCTGACCAAGGGTCCCACCGGAGCGCCGAGCGCGGCGCGTCTTGGCGCCTTGCGGGCTACGGGACGGCCTTCGCGTCTTCGAGCAGCATGGGGTAGCGGTAGCCTGAGCCGAAGTCGACGTCGGTCTTGAAGACGCCTTCGAGCACCAGCTGGGTGCCGACTTGAGGCTCGAGGGTCGTGGTGACGGCGAGATCCACCACGCGGCCGCCGCTCGTGCTGCCGTCCTTCACGTGGAGGAAGCTCTTGCCGAAGATGCCGGTGGTGAGCTTGGTCACCTCGACATGGATCCTGACTGTCTTCCCGTGGTAGCGCGCGGCGTCGCCGGCCAGCTCGGCCAGCAGCACCCCGGCGCTGCCCGGTGCGCGCGAGAGCACGCTGCCCACTGGCGCGGGGGCGTAAGGGCCCGGAGCTCGAGGCGCCGTCGCAGACGCCGCGGCGGGTGCGCCTGCTGCAGCGGGAGGCTGACCTTGAGCTGCTGCGGCAGAGCCCGCGGGGCCCACGTCGCCCAGCACACCGAAGTAGATGCGCTCGAAGCGTCGCCCGAGGGTGGGGCTGTCGAAGTCTTCCATCAGGGTGGTGCTCGGGATCGTCACCGACTGCCCCACCGAGACGGGGGCCTTCTTCACCGCCGCCCACACTTCACCGCTCGGGGTTTGGAGCCTCAAGTAGGTGTACTCCGCCACCTCGAGCCGCTCGAGCACCACCCCGGCGAGACCCGAAGCGCCCGGCGCGCCGTGCGTCGCAGGCGCCTGTGGGTGAGCCGGCGCGAGCGGCGCCTGTCCTGGTGACTGACCAACTGGCGGGTGCCCCGCTGGCAGGGCACCTGGCTCCACGAGCGGCGCCTCGGTGGGGAGCGCCTCCGCGCGCGCCGCGGTGGACCGCGGAGACTCTTCGGCGCTGTCTGGCTTGAGCCAGAAGCCAACGACCGCCGCGAGCGCGACCGCGGGGACCAACAGGTGGACGGGCTTCATCTCGTCTGCGTAGCACGACCTGCACAGGTAAAGCACTGCCTCGCGGGGTGAGACCCACGCGGCGCCGGGCGCCCGACCGCCCGCTCCGCGGCGCGGGTCTGCTATGACCCGAGCTCGCGCTCGTCATGCCCACCCCCAAGCAAGTCGCCGCGGCGCTCAAGGAGCTGAAGCAGGTCGGTCGTCGTGAGCCGCGGCTCGCGGTGGAGGGCTGCATCCGCCTGCTCACCGGGCTCAAGGCCAAGGACGGCGCGCTGGACGACGTGCTGCGCGAGATCATCGACTGGCTCGGCGCGCCCATGCGCCGCGCCAAACCCCCTGAGCCCGAGCTCATGGATTGGCTCGAGCGCCTCGCCAAGGCCTACCGCGCCCAGCCCGCGCGCCTCGCCTCGCTCGGCGCCCGCTTCGGTGCCCTGTGCGGCTCCCCAGCCATCGCCTCACGCTGGGCGGATCGTTTCCGAGAGGAATTATACGCAGCGCAGCCAGCTCGAGCGATGAAGGCCACCCTTTCATCATCTAAATTGACTAAATCGGCCAAGGCAACGCAGTCAATCCAGTCAGCTCAGCTGCCGGGCGAGGCACACGCGCTCCGCCTGCCGTACCTCAGCGCGCTGAGCGCGGCCGGGCGCCATGAAGAGCTCCGGAGCGCGCTCGAGCCGGGCGCGAACAGCTGGGCGGAGGCCGCGCTCGGGGTGAAGGCGCTCGCCGCCCTGGGTCAGGTGGACGCGGCGCTCAGCACCGCGCATCAGTATGCTCATCTGACTACACCGGTGGAGCACGCCCGCGCCTGCGAGGCGGCGCTCTTGGCCGCTGGGCGCGAAGAGGACGCCTACCGGGAGCACGCGCTGCTCGCCGCGCAGGAGACGCGCTACGTCGCATGGTTCCGCGCGCTGAGGCAGCGGTACCCGCGGCGCGATCCGAAGGAGCTCTTGAGCGACTTGGTCAGCTTCACTACCTCCCAGCACGGCGAAGCGATCCGCGGCAAGTGGTTCGCGGCCGCCAAGGAGGCCGAGCTCTACCAGGAGGCGATCGCCCTCGCGCGGAGCGGCGACGCCGACACCCGCACCCTGCTCCGCGCCGCGCGCGACTTCGCCGAGCGCGAGCCGCACTTCGCGCTTCAGGCGGGGCTCACCGCGCTCACGGCGATGCTCGAGGCGGGCCCCTATGAAGTCACTAAAACTGACGTGTGGACCGCCTACAACGCGATCCTGCTCGCCGCGAACGCGGCGAATCAGCGCGCCGAGGTCATCGAGCAGCTGCGCGCGCTGCTGCGCCCCGAAGCGGTGCGCGATCGCCTGGTCACGCGCACCCTGAGCCGCGAGCTGAACCTCTCGTAAGCGCCCCGCTTCAACTCGTTCGCTGCATCTCGCCCGGCGCGCGGGCTCACACCGCATCACGGCGCACGGTGTGACGCGATCCGCGCGCGCTCGCGTGGGCTCCCATCGCGGTGCCGTCCAACCCACCCCATCCCCTGCCCTGCTCGCAGATCCATCACGCACCGCTCCTGCGCGTACTGAGCGACAGCGCATGGATGACTGACCTGCCCTGCTCGCAGATCCATCCTGCCCTGCTCGCAGATCACGCACACGCTCCTGCGCGCGTACTGAGCGACGGCGCATGGATGACTGACTTGGCCGGCTCGTCACGCGCGGAGGCCTCCGGCGTGCTAGGCTGCGCTCGTCATGAGTGATGACGACGATCCCGAGGTCGTGCAGCTCGGGGAGCTGTACGGCACCGCGCCGCCGTGGGCCGCTGGTTGGACGCCCGAGGGTGTGATCGCGACGCTGGAGCCGCTCACCCTCCCCGCGCGGCAACTGCGGATCCGTGAGGCGATCGATCAGCGCCTGTCGAGCGTCACCTTGGTGATGGACGAGCCGCACGACCCACACAACGGCGCGGCCATCGTGCGCAGCGCGGATGCGTTCGGCGTGCAGCAGGTCCACGTGGTGCCGCAGGAGGAGCGCTTCGCGGTCTCCACCGGGGTGGCGCGCGGGTCGGAGCGCTGGGTCGACGTGATCGTGCACGCCACGGCCGCGGAGGCGGCGCACCACCTGGACGCGCTCGGCTTCACCTTGGTGGCCACCCACCCGGAGGGGAAGCTCTTGCCCGACGAGCTGGCGCGCGTGGAGCGGGTCTGCTTGGTGTTCGGCAACGAGCACCACGGCATCGGCGACGAGCTCGCGCTGGCGGCGCCGCTCAGCGTGCGCGTCCCCATGCGTGGCTTCGCCGAGAGCCTCAACGTGAGCGTCTCCGCCGGGATCTTGCTGGAGGCCGCCACGCGCGGCCGGCCTGGGGACCTCCCCGCCACCGATCGCGAGCGGCTGTACGCCCGCGGGCTGTTCCGTTCGGTCCACCGCGCCGGCGAAATCCTGGCCGCCTCCGAGCCGCGCTGAGGGGAGGCCGAATTCATCGCCAATCGAAAACCGGCGAACGCCGGCGGCAGCCTACGCAGCCTTTCGCGAGCCTGACGCGGCATTTCGCCTGAGGTCGCTTGGGTTTTTGGGGGTTGGTCCAAGCGTGCGACCGCGCGCGGCGCTGCAGTCAGCGCGATTCATCGTGCCCTCAATCAAAATCGCCAAGCGGGGCGCACTTTGTGATACCGAGCGGCGGCAGCTTGGTCCGCGCCCTTGCGGGCCACAGTTCGAGATTTCAACTCGGCGAGCTAGCGACTAGCTTCCGGTGGTGGTGGCTCTCAGATGGCAAGCGTGACCTCAGAACCCAGTGTGATCGGCGCCTCGACCCAGCTCGTGGGTCGCGTCAGCGGCAGCGGCGGCTTGCGCCTGGAGGGCAGCTTGCGCGGCGACGTCGCCATCAGCGGTCCGCTCGAGGTCACGGCCGCGGCCAGCCTCGAGGGCAACGTGGAGGCCGGCGAGCTCGCGGTGGCGGGCACCTTGAATGGGGACGCGCGCACCAGTGGCCCCATCCGCGTCCAAGCGGGCGCCTCGGTGCGCGGCGAGCTGAGCGGCTCGCAGGTCACCATCGAGCCGGGCGCGAGCGTCGCGGTGCGGCTCGGGACGGAGTTCGAGCTGGATTGGTGAGGCGCCCTTCGGAGCGCGCCCTGAGGTGAGCTCGGGCGGCCCTGGGCAGCGAACGAAGAGCTACGGAGGATCTCCAGATGGCAGGCACGGTGATAGGCGAAGGGCTCAGCATCGACGGTGAGCTGGCGAGCGAGGACGAGGTGGTGGTGCACGGATCACTCCGCGGCACCTTGACCACGGCGGGCGTGGTCTCGGTCGGCACGGAGGGCACGGTGGAGGCCGACGTCGAGGCGGCGTCGCTCAGCGTGGCCGGCCGCGTGACGGGGAACGTCAACGCGGCTGACCGAGTGGACATCCAAGCCGGCGGTCGCCTGGTGGGTGACGTGAAGGCAGCTCGCCTGACGATTGCGGACGGTGCCTCGTTCAAGGGCAACGTCGACATGGACGCGTGACGGAGGGTTCATGGCCAGCCAGTCGATCATCAGCGCCAGCACCCGCGTTCGCGGTCACCTGAGTGGGAGTGGCTCGCTCCAGGTAGACGGCAGCGTGGAGGGCGATATCCAGGTGGATGGGGACGTAGTCCTCAGCAGCGGAGCGCGCGTGCGCGGCAATATCCGGGGCGCGAGCCTGCAGATCGCGGGGCAGGTCCAGGGCGATCTCCAAGCGGAAGACGGCATCTTCCTGGAGGCCGGCGCGCGCGTGGTGGGCGATCTCACCGGGGCCCGCATCGGCATCGCGGAGGGCGCGTTGGTGCGCGGCTTGGTGCAGACCAGCGCCGAAGCAGCGTCGGGTGCGCCTCGCTTGGCCACCTCAGCGCAGCGGCCCGTGGCAACGCAGCGCCCCGTAGCAGCGCAGCGCCCTGCAGCACCCGCTGCTCGACCTGCGGCGGGTCGCTCAGCGCCAGTGGCTCGGCCGTCCGCCACACGGCAGGCGGACGCCACGTCGCCCACCGAGCGCATGAAGCCGAGCGCGGCGGGGGTGAGCGGTGGGGCGCCGCGCACCAAGGCCAGCCCGGAGGCAACGGACCTCGCGAAGCCCAAAGCGAAGGAGTCCGTCAAGGAGCCTGTCAAGGTGCCCGCGCGCTCCAAGCGGCCTCCCGCGCCCGTCGTGCCGGTGGTGCGGCGCGGCGCCGCCAAGAAGAAGCGGAAGGCCTGAGGTGGTCCCCGCCGGCGAGCGTCATCAACGCCTGCTCGCGCTGCTCCGCGAGCGCAGCTTCGCGAAGCGGCGGGTGGTGCTGGCGAGCGGCCGCGAGAGCGACTTCTTCATCGACTGCAAGCAGACGGTGCTCACCGCCGAGGGTCACGCCCTGGTCGGTGAGCTGATGTACGATCTCCTGAGTTCGCTCCCGATGTGCGACGCCGTGGGTGGGGTGGAGCTCGGCGGCTGCCCCTTGGCCAGCGCGGTGTCGCTCGTGAGCCACCACCGCGGCCGCGACTTACCGGCGCTCTACATCCGCAAGGCGCGCAAAGATCACGGCACCACCAAGCTCGTGGAGGGGGATCGCGCGCTACGCCCAGGGCTCCGCGTGGTGATGTTGGAGGACGTCGTCACCACCGGCGGCTCCTCGCTGCGCGCGGTGGAGGCGCTGAGTGAGGCGGGGGCGCAGGTGGTCGGCGTCGCGGCGCTGGTGGATAGGCTGGAGGGCGGCGCGGAGTCGATGGTCGCAGCCGGCCTCCCCTTCCAGAGCCTCTACACCCGCTTGGATTTCCTCCCGGAGTAGCCGCTCGGCGGCCTCAGCGCGGTGCGCTCGGCGTAGCGCGGTCGTGCTTCAGCTGGAGCTGGCGCGGCTCCAAGCGCGAGTCGTTGGTGAGGCCGAGCGACGGTGCTCGGTGCGGTGCCGTCCGACCCCCCAAAAAAGGGAGCGCTTGCTCCGGGGTGAAGCGCCCGGACCGGGAGCTGCCCAGCAGCCGTGTCCGTGGGGTTTGGGGGTTTGGCAGTGCGCCGCGGGGGCTGCTTGCGCGATGAATCGTGATAAGCGGTGCGATCCAGGGTACCGTACTAGGCCGTGAGGCAAACCTTGGGACGGCGCGTCGCGAAGCGATCAGGGCGGCTCACACCGTGCGCCTGGTTCGCGCTGCTGACCGCCCTGCTGGCGCCCGGCGTTCTCCGCGCGGAAACAGCGCCTGCGGCGGAGGCCGAGCGTGAGCCCACTCAGGCGGAGATCGAGGCCTGGCTGAAGGCGCGCGCGCTGCCCGACACGCGCGATGAGGTGACCAGCTCGGAGGAGGCGCCACCGCCGCCGCCGCGCGCGCGGGGCCTGGTGCTCGAGGCGGGGCTCGGCGCCATGGGTTACCTCGGCACCTTGAAGCACGTCTCGCCCACCTCACCGCTGCTCCACCTCCAGCTCGGCTACGAGGTCTTCGACTGGGCGATGGTGTTCGTGGAGGGCGATCTCGCCTACGGCAGCACCGGCTACGCCAACCCGCCGCCTCAGCCGCGCGCCTACTCGTTCTATGGGTTCGGCGGCGGCGTGCGCTTCACGGTGCGGCCCACCGAGCGCTTCGGCCTGTACCTTCAGGGCAGCATCGGGGCGGCAGAGGTCTCCGATGACGTGCTGATCGTCTATGGCTACCGCAGCGCCGATGAGCTGAGCCCGTACTACGGCGCCCTGCTCGGCGCCGAGTGGTACCAGGTGAGCCCCCACTTGGCGCTGGCCGTCTCCGGCGGCGTCCGCAACTACGACGCCGGGCTCAGCCGCCTGCGCTCGAGCGAGACGGAGCTCGCCTGGCTCGGCTTGGTGTCGCTGCGCTACGCGTTCTGAGCCGCGCTGCTTTAGTCAGCTAGGATGGTGACTGATGCGGACGCTGGGTGCTTCAAGTCAGCTAGGGTGACTGACGCGGGCGCTGGGTGCCTCAAGTCAGCTAGGGTGACTGATGCGGGCGCTGGGTGCCGGGCGCTGGGTGCCCTAAGTCAGTTACCCTGACTCATTCGCGATGCCGCTGGCGCTGGATGCGCTCGAGCAGCGCCTCGGGGGTCAGGTAGTCTTCAGGGGTGAGCGGCGCGCGCGCCGCGCGCCGGGTGAGCGCGGTGACCGCGCGGCACACCTCGGTGTTGGCAGGCGCTGAGAGGCCGGCTTCATCAGCTAGGCGCACTATTTCACCGCTCAACTCGTCGATCTCGGTGACGCGGCCGCGCTCGAGATCTTGCAGGGTGCTCGACTTGGCGCTCGGGTGCGCGGTGAACAGCGGGCGCGCGGCGCGGACGAACACGGCGTCCGGCAGGGTGAGCAGGCGCGCGATGGCGGTGGGCGGGAGCGCCATCACCCGGGCAGGCCGCCTGCCAGAGCGCACCAGCACCTCATGACCCTCCAAGATGCAGGCCGAGAACGCGCGACGCGCAGGGCGGCTCAGCAGCGAGGCCTGGATGCTGAGCCCCGTGGCGGCGCAGATCCCGTTGTTCAGGTTGAGGAGCAGCTTGCCCGCTTGGAGGTTCCCGATGTCCGACGAGAGCGTGAGCGGGAGCCCCACCCCGCCGAACACCGCCTCGAGCCGCTCGAGCGTCCCGAGCCCACTGCCGAGCACTCGCCCGGCGCACAGCGGCCCGCTGGTCGTCTGGCGGAAGCAGCGCTCGGACTCCACCACCACGTTGAAGGTCACCATCCCTGGCGCCACCACCTGCGCGGGCAGCGCCGCGCGGAGCCGCTCCGCGTTGCGGAGACCGTTCTGAAAACTGACCACCAACGCCGAGGGGCGCAGCACCCGAGCGAGCGCCGAGCCCGCCTCCGCCGTATCGCGTCCCTTCACCGTCACCAGGCACACGTCTACCTGAGCCAGCTCCGCCGCGTCCGTCGTCACCCGCACCGGGTTCTCGTGGCGCTGCCCTTCGAGATCCACCGCGCACAGCTCCGCCGCCCGGTTGGCGAGCCACGGGCGCCCCACCAGCGTCACCTCGGCTCGCGCGCCGAGTCGAAGCCCCAGGTAGCCGCCGATCGCCCCCGCGCCGTAGACGCCAATCTTCAGCCTACCTGACCTATGCGCGCGCGGGCTTCCTACTGAGCTCGAGACCAGCATCGCTCACCAAGCTGATGAGTCAGCGGTACACCCGCCTCCTGTTGGTCTTCGTGCGACCCAAGGCGGACGTGAGCGCACCCCAACCGAGTCCCTGCGGCGCACCTCGCTCGATGAGGGTCCACACCGAGCGGCCGCTCCCGTCCGCCAACGCCGCGCCGAACATCCAATACGCGCCAACACCCAGACCGAGTCGCGCCATCGACGACGACAAGTACTCGAGCAGCGCTGGGTCCGATGCTACTGGAGCGAACCACGTGGGGTGGATGCCCGCGCGCTCCACCGAGTAGATGAGCTCACCTGACGGCGAGAGCGCTGCGAGGGCGAGGACGCCAGGACCCAAGTCGAGCACCTCCTCGAAGCGCGCGAGGAGCGCATCCTCGATCTGCCCTCGGGGTGGGCACCTGGGGAGCACCGACACCCTCGCCTCCATCGCCGATGGAACGATGAAGGGCTGCAGCGCCAGCAGCAGGCGTCCATAGGTCAGGCCGCTCGTGTACCCGACGAACACATGGCTCCCATCTGAAGCCAAGAAACCGACGACGCCACCATCGTCTTCACGGAGCGCGACGAAGTCCACGTCGCCCCTCAACGTGGCCTGCAACACCTGGGGCACCCGCGCATCGACCGCTGCTCCCGGCGGCGCCGTGACGACGAAGGTGGCGCTCGACGCTGCCGCGGCAACCTGGACATCCAGCGAGAGGGTACCCAGCAGCGGTCGTTGGACAGGGAACACGCCTGTCTCGACCGGTTCTCCGTCCGCGCCACGCTCAGGAGGAGGCGGCTCCGTGAGCGACTTCAGCAGGGCCGAGACCTCGAAGGTAAGCCGCTCGTCGTAGCTCCGAAACTGGGGCCGCTCCAAGAAGAGCGTGGAGCCAGCGCGCTGTCGGGAGAGGGCGACGAGCGACAAGCTGAGCTGCTCGTGGAGAGCGTCCCGCACGCTCTCCAATGAGCAGAGTCCCCACGCGATCAAGGTCTCCCCCAATGGGAGCCGATCGCGCCGGCACGAATCGACCACCTGACGAACCGAGTCAGCGTCCAGGTTTTCGCGCTGCATCAACCGGCGCATGAACTCCAGCGGCCGCTGCGAGTCCGTGGCCCACGCGATACGCCCGTTCTGGAGGTAGACGTGGATCTCCACCGCCCCTGAAGCAAAGATGAACTCCCCCGTGCGCTTCGAGCAGATGACCTCATTGAGGTCGTCGAGCGGGCGTAACGTCTCTGTTTCGGCGCGATCCAGCATCACTTCACCCTAAGGCCTCTACAAGCAGGTGAGCTCCACGGGGGATCCTCCAAGGTGTCCCAGAGCGCCCCTCGGTCCTTGGAGCACTGGGCAGATCGCGATCGGACGGCCTTGGAGGACCACCACCCTGCAGCGAGGTGAGGGGGCGCTCACCCCCGACGTCCACCTGGTGCTGCGACTCGCGGCGCGTTCGTCGCTGACTCGAGCTCGACGAACGGTGAGCGGCTCGTCGTACCAGGCTGAATCCCCGCGGCGCATGGAGCACCCGGGTGTCTAAGTGAAGCCCGTAGAAAAGGCCCAATGTACCCCCTTGGAAGCACGCTCTCATCAAGCTCCCCCAGACGTTGGCAGCAGCGTGAAACGTGACACGAAGCTGAATGTCTGTCAATGGCCGAGCGGCCGGATCTTCGTTCGTCGAGCAGCAGGCGACCTAGCTCAGCCAGGGTGTCCGCGAGCTCGAGCCACTCTCAATTTGAGTCATACGTCGCGCCGTTGCCTCATCCAACGAAACGTCACCGCCGAGACTCTTCTCTGAGCGCGCGCCCCGTCCGACGGCGCGCCGCCGCTCTAGCACACGCGATCTGTAGCGAGCCCATGCACGCACGTCCTAGCGCGCGAGCCAACGGAGGGGGGCGTGACACTCAGGCTAAGGGCAGCGCGCGCGCCACCAGGAACTTGAGGTACCTGCCCTCCGGGTGCCCCAGCTGGATGGGGTGGTCGAGCGCGTGACCCGCTTCGTGGATGACGAGCAGCCGCCGCTTGGCGCGTGACGCGGCCTCCGCCAGCGCGGCGCGGAAGCTCGCTGGATCGACCTGGCTGGTGCAGCTCGCGCTGGCGAGCAGCCCGCCGGGCTCGAGCACCTTGAGCGCGAGCCGGTTCACCCGCTCGTAAGCGCGGAGCGCCTGCTTCAGCTGATCGCGGCTCTTGGCGAAGCTCGGTGGATCGCAGATCACCAAGTCGAAGCGCCTCCCGGCGCGCTCCGCCTGGGTCAAGAACTCGAACACGTCCGCCGCCACCACCTCATGCTCCGCCGCGTCCAGCCCGCTCTGCTGAAAGCTCCGCTCCGCCTCCTCCAGCGCGCCGCGGCTGATGTCCACGCTGGTCACCTGCGAGGCGCCCCCGCGCGCCGCCTGCAGCGAGAAGCCGCCGGTGTACGCGAACAGGTTCAGCACTCGGCGCCCGCGCGCGAGCGCCCCCACCGTCCTCCGGTTGTCACGCTGATCCAGGAAGAGCCCGCTCTTCTGCCCCGCCTCCAAGGAGACCGAGAAGCGGAGGCCATCCTCCCGCACCGTGAGGCGCGCGGGCGGCAGCTCACCCGTGAGCCTCACCAGCGCGCCGTCCTTCTTGTGCACGATACCGCGCGCGGGCGCGACCTCCATGAGCGCGGAGACGAGCCACGGCACGAGGCGCATCACGCTCGGGGCGTAGGTGAGCACCACGTAATAGTCAGCATAGCGGTCTACTACCAAGCCCGGCAGGCCATCCCCCTCCCCGAAGATCACGCGGAACGCGTCAGTCCCCGAGCGGCCCTTGCGGAGCGGCTCCCGAAGCTCCCACGCCAGGCGCACCTGCTGAAGGAGCCAGGCGGCGTCCGGGCGGTGGACGCGCGAATAAATCCGCGCGGCAATGGCGCCCTCCGTGTCCCACAGCGCGTAGCCCTGGAAGCGCCCTGAGCAGAGCTTCACCCAGTCACCAGAAGCAGCCGTGAAGCCGCGCGGCACCTGATCGCGGTACACCCAGGGGTGACCCTGGAGCAGCGAGCGCTCGAGTCGCTCGGGGAGGATGAGCTCGGTCGTTGCCATGCGGGGCTACTCGGTGAGGTGCACTGTCTATGAGCGCGCGCGCTGTCCATCCAGCGCCGGTGAGCCGTCTATTGGCGCAAGCGACGCGCGCTGTCCATCAGCACCGCGCGCGGGAGGCACCCTACGGCGCCTGGGCGCGATCGCTCGGCCACACCAGGGCTCGTCAGCTGCGCGCGCGAGGCACACCGCGGGGCGGCCGTCACTTGATGCCCGCGAGCCGCTGCACCGCGGCGGGGCGCGCGGGGTGCTTCTCGGGCGCTTTGTCGACGAAGCGTGAGAGGTGGGGTTTCGCCTTCGCCGGTTGCTGCAGGAAGTCCACGTAGAGCACGCCGAGGTTGTACAGGGCGCTCAGGTTGTCAGGCTCCTTCGCGAGCAGCTCCGTGAGCGTCTTCTCCGCGGCGAGGTAAGGCTCACGGCGCTCACGGGTGCCCTGGCCGCGCTGCGCCGCGGCGAGGCCGAGCATCGCGTCCACATCGTCAGGCTTCCGAGCCAACACGGCGCGAAACTCCTGCTCCGCCTTGTCGTAGACGCCCGCTTGCACCAGCACGGTGCCGATGTTGAGCCGCGCCGTGGTGTCACTCGGGTCCAGCTCGGAGGCGCGCGCGAAGTGCTGGAAGGCGAGCGCGTCGTCACCCTGACGGAGCGCGATGAGGCCCGCGGTGCGCTCCGCCACGGCGCTCTTCACCTCCGCCTTCAGCGCCTCCTCGATGAGCAGCTGCGCGGTGTCCACCTCGCCTAGCTCCAGGTGTGACAGCGCCAGCTCGGCGCGCGCCAGGGCGTCGTCAGGCTGACGTACGAGTACCTCCCGCGCGTGGCGGATCGCCTCCGCCACCGAGCCGCTCTCGCGCAGCGCCGCGACCAAGGTGGTGCGCGCCGCGAGCGCCCCGGGGTTCGCCTTCACGAAGGCCTCGAGGCCCTCCGCGGCGCGCTTCGGCTCACGGAGGCGGCGGCGAACCTCACCGAGCGCCACCGCGACGTCCTCCGCGTTGGGCGCGAGCTTCGCGGCGATGACGAGCGACTGCTCCGCTGGTGCGAGCTCGCCCACCTGCGCCCGCAGCACGCCGAGGTTGTAGTGGGCCTCCCACAGCTCGGGATCTTTCTCCACCGCCTCGACCAAGAGGGCGATCGCCTCCTTCGTCTTGCCGTCGCCGGCGCGCTCCACCCCCGTGATCATCTTCTTCACCGCGACCGGATCGGCCGGCGCCAGGGTGGGCGCCACCGCGGTGGCGGCGGGCTTGCTACCCCCACCGCACGCGACCGCGGAGAGGGCCAAGGCCAACACGAGCATGAGGCGCTTCACTTGGCGCCTCCCTTGCCCTTGTCGGCGCCGGCCTTCTCGGTGCCGGCCTTGTCAGCGCCACTGCCGGTTCGCTCGGAGCCGCCCGCTGGGTCCGAACCCCCTGCCCTGCCCGAACCACTGGCCGCGCCCCCAGAGTCAGCTTCACTGTCTTTGTCCGCGCCTGCGGCGCCGAGGGACGCCCGGGGGATCAGGTACCGCTGGCTCCGCCCGCCTTCGCGACGGGGGCTGCCGATCAAGTCGGGGAGCGGCGTGGTGCCCTGGGCCCGGAGCGCGAGCCCCGTCTCGTGCATGGGAGAGTAAACCTCACTGACGAGCCGGCCCAAGGCGTCGCGCATCTTCGCGGTCCAGGTGTTGAAGATGCCGAGCTCGATCGCCTTGCTCCAGCCGCTCTCGTAGGCCTCGATGGCGCGCTCCTCGATGGGCACGACGAACTCGTCGATCTGCTGGCGGTAGATCTCCTGCTCCTCGGCGCTCAAGGCCTCGGGCGGCGGGGAATCCGTGAGGGCGCGCGCGAAGCTCTCGTAGGTGTAGCCAATCTGATAGAGCGCGGCCGTGGTCCACTCGGCGACGCCGAGCTCCGCTGTATCCAAGAAGGTCTCCGCCGCGCGCTTGAGCAAGTCGCTCTTCTTCCGCAGGCGCTGGCCGAGCTGCTTCACGTCGCCTTCGATCTTGATGGCCTCGTACTCCGCCAAGATGCGCTCACCCTCCAGGTAGCGCGCCTTGGCCATGAAGTATTTGCCCTGCGCGTCCAGCTGGCTTCGCTTCTGCTTCCCGACACGCACCGCCTTGGCGAGCGCGCTCTTCGCGCCCTTCTCGTCCTTCAGGCGCACGCGCACCGTGGCGAGGCGAACCAGCGCCTCCACCTGAGTGCTCGCGCTCCGCGCGCCGCCCTCATAGCGCGCGTACACCTGCTCGGCCTCCTTCCACTTCTCGGCCTTCTCGTGCGCCTTGCCCATCAGGAAGGTGACGGCGTCCGTATCGTCTCCGCGCGGATACGCCTTACGGAAGCTCTCACCGGCGGCGATGGCCTCGGGGTGGTCACCGATCGTGGTGCGGAGCAAGACCGCGTTGTAAGCGGCGTCCTTGTGGCGCGCGTGCTTCGGGTGACCCTTGAGGATGGCCTCGTGGTAGCCGGCCGCCTCCGAGAACAGCCCCACGCTCTGGAACGTCTCCGCCGCGATCCAGAGGCCATCCCCGGCCTCCGTGGTGCCCTTGTGGTGCTCCGTGAGCAGCGCCGCCGCCGCCGCCACGGTGACGAGATCCGCCGCCCGCCGCGCCTCCACCTCGGCGTTCACCGCCGCCTTCGCCGCGCGCGCGTCCTTGGGGAACTCCTCCGCCGCGCGCAGGTAGGCCCGCGCCGCGGAGCCGTGCTCACCCTTGGCGGAGAGCTGCTCCCCCTGCTTGAACACCGACTGCACGATCAAGGTGTCGAGGCGCGCCTGCTCCGCCGGCGCCTTGAAGCTCGGCGCCTGCTTGAGGCGGCGCGCCCAAGTCTCGATGTTCGCGTAGTCCTCGCTCTTGTTGAAGCTGTCCAAGATCAGGTCGCCCGCGCCCGCGGCGTAGGTGCTGTCAGGGTAGCGTTCCACCAGGAGCCCCCACAGGCGCACCGCGGGGTCATAGACGGCGTAGTCGTAGTAGAGCTTTCCTTGTCGAAACAAAAGCTCCGGGAGGTCTTTGTCCTCGGGGTAGGTCTTGACGTACTGCTCGAGCGCCTCCGTCAGGAGCTTGTCCGTCGCGCTCTCGCGCTGCGGCTCACCCTTGGCGCGCGCCGCCTCGAACTCCGCCGCGCGGGCGCGCTCGAGCGCCGCCAGCGCGTTGTAGAGCGCGTCGCGCGACAGCTTCCCCTTTGGGTTCTTGCGCACCGCGGCCATGTAGCTCGCGGCGGCGGTGGCGCCGTCCTCCAGGTGGTAGAAGTTGATTTCCGCGTGGTTAAAATAGACGTCGTAGGCCTCGGGGCGGTCGCTGAAGCGCGAGAGGTACACCGCGTAGAGCCCGGCGGCGGACTCCCACTCACCCCGGCTCGCCTTGTCACGCTGAGCCTTGGCGTGGAGCGCCAGGGCGTCCTCCCGCAGCTGACGCTCGATGGCGCGCTCGGCGTCCTTCAGGGTGAGCGGGCGCTGCACCTGGGTCCAAGGTGAGGCGGCGTAGCTCATCTTGGCCGGCGCCTTCCGCACGCTGTCCCCGTTCTCCGCGGCGCTCGGCTTCTCGGCGCCTGCGCCCGGCTTGGCGGCGCCCGCCGCGCCTGCCTTCGCGGCGGCTCCCGGCTTCGCGGCGCCCTTCGCCTTGGCCGGAGGTGCGGTGTAGGTCTGGATCAGCCAGCGGTAGTCCGCCCGGAGCTGCTTCCAGTCTTGCATCGTGGCGTGGCCAGCGGCGATCGCCAACCCGTGGCGATACGCCTCGGGGCTGGTCGGCTCGAGCTTCAAGAGCAGCCGGTACGCCTCCACGCCGCGCTCGAAGTGCGCCTGCTCGTAGAAGGCCTCGGCCAGCGCCCGCACGATCTTCCCCGCGAACTGCTCACCCCCCGCCTTCACCAGGAAGCGGTGCATGTCCTCCGCGGAGTTCTTCTCGTCCTCCACGAACACCGCGACCAAGTTGCGGAGCGCCTCCGTCTGGAGCTCATCGAGCTCCGCCTGGGTGCGCCCCTTGCGGTCCTCTTCCCCCGCCCTGAATACCGCAAGGAAACGCCGCGCGGCCTCGTCGCTCTTGCCGAGCCGCCACAAACACCAGGCGCTCTTGAACAGCGCGAGCTCGTACAGCGGGGAGTCCTTGTGCTTCAGCACCTCCTCATACTCGAGGTACGCCGTCTGATAATTCGGTGCGTCCTTCAAGAACTCCGACTCGGCGCGCACCATGTGCGCGTCCGGGACGAAGCGGCTCTTGGGGAACCACTGCAAGATCCGGTTGAAGCGCACGAGCGCCTCCTCCGCCTTGCCCTCCTCCGAAGCCAGGAAGCCGTCGACGTACAGCGCGAAGTCGTAGTCGCGGTAGCGCTTGTGCCGCTTCAGCACGCGCTCGAAGCGCGAGCGCGCCAGGCTGTAGCTCGGCGTGGGTGCCTCACCACGGCGGCTCGCGGGCGCCTCTTCCCAACGATTGAAGGCCAGCAAGAACTTGTCACGGCTGTCCTCCCACTCGAGCTCCCCCAGGCGCATCAGCGCCTCCGGGAGTGACTCCGACTGCTCCGGGCTCTCCGCGACGAAGCGACGCAAGAGGCCGATGGCCTCGTTGCGGAGCGCCTTGGCCTCCTGGATGTTCGCGGTGATCTTCGCGTCGATTTGGCGCTGCAAGGTGGCGCGCAGCGCCTGCGGGATGACGTAACCCACGCGCTCGGCGCGCTCTTGCTTCTTCTTCGTCGCCGCGCGCTCGGTCGGTGTGCGGCGCTTGGGCGCGCTCAGCTTGCGCTCCGCGACCGGCTTGATGGTGGAGCTCTCACCCTGCGAGCGCGGCGCCACCGAGTCTTGAGCCGTGGCTGGTGACGCCAAGCCAAGCAAGCCGAGGCTCGTGATGACGCCCGCGAGGAAGCGCCACCTCGTGCTCCTGGAGGCGCTCGCTGAAGTGCGCTCCGCTGAAGTCAGTCCCACTGACTCACAGCTCACCGAGGTGCGCTCCGCCGAAGCCAGCCCCACTGACTCACAGCTCACCGAAGTGCGCTCCGCCGAAGCACGCTCCATCGAGCCAGCGCGCTTCATCGGAGCCCCTCCCCGCCGACGTACTCATCCTCCCAATCCTCTCCGTCGAACGGCCAGTATTCTTCGTCCGAACGCAGGTAGCGAGCGGCGTCCAGGGAGTCCACCGCCTGCTGTGGTAAGAGCCCCTGACTGAGTGCCTCCACCTCCAACTCCAGCGCGCGCTTCCTCCCCAGCACGGTTTCGATGCGGCCAAGCCGCGCGCGACGGATGAGGCGCGAGAGGCGCTTCTCCACCCGCAAGAGCGCCTCCACCGCCAGCTTCTCTTGCTGGGCGATCAAGGTGGCCCGCAGCCGCGAGCCTTGGTTGTAAAGCTCCGCCGCCCGGGCGCGCTCCTCGGCGACCAGCCCGGGCAGCGCAGCGCCCGTCGACGCGGGGCCGGCGCTGGCCGCTTCGCGCGTCTGCGAGCGCGCGTCGGCGGCGCGCTTCTCCAGCGCCGCGAGCGCCTTGGTGAGCGACTCGAGCTCCGCCTTGGCCTGCGCACCCTTCACCTTACCGCTCGCCTCACGCACCAGGCGCCGCAGCTCACCGAGCTGCGCGTCAATGGCAGCCAGGCTGTCTTCCGGTGTCATCGCGCCATCCGCCTCGGGGCGCAGCTCGCCCGGCTTGGCGAGCACCGCCTGGGTGTCGGTGAGCTCACCCAGGGTGACGCGCAGGCCACGCTGTTGATGCTCGAGCCGCGCCAGGCGCCGTGAGGCCGCGCCGTAGGCTGCGTCCAACCGCAAGAGCGCCGCGACCGCGCGGATCTGACGAGCGTCCCCCAGCACCCCCGAGGCAGCTGGGTCAGCGCCGCTCTCGATCGCCGCCACGAAGCGGCGCACCGCCTGCTTGTCGGTGCGGAGCGCGCGCGTGGCGTCGCGCACCGGCTCGTAGCGGCGCAAGAACTCCTTCAGCTTGCGATCGGCCTTGGGGAACTCACAGCTCGCGAGATCCACGTAGGCGTCGAGGATCCACGCTTCGTCCTCGTACGCGTGGTGCACGCCGCGGGCCTTGAGCTCATCCAAGAGGTCGCGCGCGCCGCGGTAATCCTTCGCCTCATAGCGGCCGGTGGCGGACTCATACAGCGCCTCCGGCAGGCTCTCCGAGTCCGCTGGGACCAAGTAGTAGTAGTAGCGCGCGTCATCGAAGCGCAGCTGCTCGTGCGCCACCCGCCCCAACGCCAAGCGCGCCAAATCACGCACCCGGAAGAAATCCGAACCGCCGAACAGGAGCGCCTGCTTGGGCGTGGCCTTTGGGTCGGCCACCTTACAAAACAGCGCCTCGCCCTTGGCGAGCTGACCGCGCTCCACCTCGATCAAGCCCGAGAGGTACGTCGCCTGCGCCCAGAAGCGTGAGCGCGGCGCGACCCGCGCGAAGGCAGCGAGCGCCTGCGTGGGGCGCTTCATCCGCTCGTGCGCGCGCCCCTCCAGGTAAGCGATGTCCGAGCGTTGCTCTGGCGGCGCCTTCGCCTTGGCCGCCTCGAGCGCCTTCAAGAAGTCAGTAGGGTTGTCGCTCTCCAGCCCGAAGTCCACCAAGCTGCGCACCGCGCGGCGGAACCACAGGTCCGCCTTGGGCACGGTGAGCAGGCGCTCCAGGTAGCCGCGCGCCGGCAGCTGCGCGCCCGCGCGCCCCAACGAGTCACCCAGCCAGAACAGGCAAGCGCGGCCCTCTTCGGTGTTGGCGAAGGCGTCGAAGCGATCCGACTCCACCACGTACACCAGCTGCCCGATCGCCTCATCGCGGCGCCCTTCGCCGAGCTTGGCCTCCACCTCGCGCAGCTCGTCCTTGAGGCGCTGCCTCGAGATCGGCGCGCTCGCGCCGAGCCGCTGAGCGCGCAGCGCCTCCTGATAGGCGCGCATGGACGCAGCACCTGACGACTTACCCGGCGCCTTGGACGGCGCCTTACTCGGTGCTTTGGATGGCGCCTTCGGGGCACTCGGTGCCGCCGGAGCGCTCGGTGCCGCGCTCGGCGCATCCGAAGCGGCGCTGGGAGCCGGCTGCGCGGCGCTCGGCGACGCGACCAGCGCGAGCCCGAGCCCCGCCAGGATCCCCGCGGTCCTCGAGAGCGAGCCCAAACCGACCATCAGTCGATCACCCGCGCGCGGAGCCGCACTCGCAGATCGTACTCACCGTCTTGATCCTCGGGGAAATCCTCCGCCATGTCCGAGTCGTCGATCACCCGAAACACCGCCTCCACCCGCTTCTTGTCCGGCACCACGATGCTGAAGCGCGAGCTCTGCCAGGTCTTGTAGGCCTTGCCGCGCGCGTCGTAGCGCTCGATCTCCACGCCCACCACGTGATGCCCCGGCGCCACGCCGTGCTCGAACACGCGCCGCGGCTCCTCAGCCGCGAAGCGCGCCGGCGCGCGGTACACCACGCCACCATCGAGCGTGATGACGAGGCTCGAGATGCGCGCGTCATCGCCGTCGGTCTGCACCATCACCTTGAGCTTGCTCGCGTGCAGCGTGGTGGTGAGCGCGGACACCCGGCCGCGCAGCGCAGCGATCTCGCCGAGCAGCTGATCGTAATTGGGCGGCGCGGCGGGCCCAGCGCCGTCCGGGAACTCGTCCGCCTCGGGGTTCAAGGGCGAGAGCTTGGGGCCGCCGGTTTGAGGGGGCGGCGGCTCCTCGTCTTCTACGGGCCGCGGCTTTTCAGCGGCGCCCGCGTCCGCCGCGGCGACCTCGGCTGCCTCCGCCGCTGGCTCCTTGGCGGGCTCCTTCGTCCCCTTACCTTGCGGCTGCGCGAGCGCCGTGAACGCGCCCAAGAGCAGCACCGCGAGCGCGAGCCCTCCAAACTGCCATCGCCTGTCCCTGACCCCACGCTGCGATCCGCTCCACATACCTGCTCAGGGTACCATAGCTCGATCGTCCCTTGCGGCCGCGATGCGGCCGGCGCGCTGGCCGACTGATCCCGTCGTTCTCCTCGTGCTCATCGGCGTGACGGCTCCCCACGCCATCCCCCGGGTCTCCTCCCCCCAACCGAGCTCACGATTGGGGGCTGTCTACCCCGCGAAGCCAGCGTAAAGAGCGACCGTGGACGGTATCACCCAGGCGCTGCTCGGCGCCGTCGTGGGGCAAGCCAGCGCGGGTCAGCGGCTAGGGCGCCGCGCGGCGTGGTGGGGTGCGCTCGGCGGCATGCTGCCGGACGCGGACATCTTCGTGTCGATGCCGTTCGACGAGTTCACCTCCATGTGGGTGCACCGCGGGGAGAGCCACTCGCTGTGGTTTGGTCCGGTGGTGGGCCCGCTCCTAGGGTGGGGGGTTTGGCGAGTCCATCGCGCGCGCGCAGGGCGCCGGGCCCCCACCGTGGATCTCGAAGCGAACAGCGTCACCGCGCGCGCGTCGCTCCGCGCCTGGGTCCTCCTGTTCATCCTGGCGCTGCTCACCCACCCCTTGCTCGACGTGTTCACCACCTACGGCACCCAGCTCTTGGCGCCGTTCTCACGCGCGCGCTTCGCGCTCGACGGCGTCGGCATCATCGATCCAGTTTACTCAGTTATCCTGATCGTTGCGTTGGCGTGGGGTAGCGCCTGGCGCCAGCAACCGCGGCGCGCCGCGCGGGTGGCGCAAGGGGCGCTCGCGCTGAGCACCAGCTACTTGCTGGTGGGGCTGTGGATGACTCACCGCGTGGAGCAGCGCGCGGCGCGCGAGCTCGCCGCTCACGGCTACCCCACAAGCTCGATCCACGCCTACACCTCAGTGTTCCAGTTCGGCCTGAAGCGCGTGGTGGCGCACAGCGGCAAGGAGGTGCTGGTCGGCTACGTGAGCGGCCTCCGCCCCTCCCCCATCGAGTGGCTCAGCTACCCCCTGGAGCCCCACCCCGACGTCGACCGCGTGCTCAACACCCCCCGCGGCGAGCTGTTCCAATGGTTCGCAAACGGTCAGCTCACCTGGCGAGTCATCCCTGAGCCACCAGCTGACGAGCCCGCCCAACCTCCCAGCGACTCAGTCAGCCGCCGCGTCGAAATCGACGACCTGCGCTACGGCATGCCCGGCCGCCCCGACCGCGGCTTCTGGGGCATCGTCGCCCACGTGAGCCCGAGCGGCGAGGTGAGCGAAGTGAAGCGCCTCAGGCACCCGCGCGACATCCGAGACGGCCAAATCGCCGACATTTTCCGCGCCGCCTGGGGCCACGACCCCCGCACCTTCCGCGTCGGCGTCGGCGCCTCCGTGAAGCCCTACGAGCTCTCCCGCGACCGGGAGTAGCCAGAGTCGCTGACTAGCATGCAGCGCCCGCGGTGCAGGCGCCTCCTTCCGAGCTATACCGTCAGATTCACTAACTAGCGCACGACGCTGTCGCAGCCGATCATCACGTCGACCACCACGCCGCCGCCAAACTCGACCAGGTCGCAGGACGAGGGACACAGCAAGATCTGACTTGGGTCGCTGGGGTTGTCGTAGTACCAGCCAGGCTGACCAGCGCAGGCACCGGGGCCATTCACGCGCGGGATGATGGCTTGGTCTTTCCCAGGCTCGGTGAGCCCCACGTTCACGAGATCCTTATTGGGCTCGCCGGTGGTGGGGTTGGGGATCTTGAACTGACAGGTGAGCGCACCACGGATCTCGTTCATGGCGTCCAAAAACCCTTGGCCGGCGTTGCCAGAAGACACGATGAAGGCGCTGCCCGTGCCGCCGCTGGCGGCGATGGTGTTGAGAGCGCTCAGGTCACCGATGCCGATCACGAAGGTCTTGACGGAGGGCGTCGCTGAGTTGGCCGCGGCCGCGACCGACGCAGCGCCCGAGATCGAGTTGGCGCTGCAGCCCGTCGGCTCCCCATCGGTAGCCAGCACCACCACCACCTGGTGATCGGGGCGCTGCTCCGCGACCACGCGGGCGTAGTCGTGCGCGCCCTGGAGCGCCGGCTGAACTGGCGTGGTGTTGCCGTCAGGTGACTCCGCGGCCATCGCCGACTGGATCAGGCCAGCGGCGGCGGGCAGCTCGGTGAGCGGCACCCGCGGCTGGGTGTAGTCGACGGAGACGCAGGAGTCATCGCCCGCGCCAAGATGACAGGCTTGGATGATGGGCAAGCAGGGACCGTAGGCGCCACAGCCAACCGCCGGATCGCAAGGCGCGGGCAAGTTCGGGTTGGTGGACCACGGAACTGGGAAGAAGCTGATCCCCACGGAGACACCACTGCCGGGAACGCTGCTGAGGAAGCTGTTCACCGAGTTGGTGACGGCGCTCCACTTGCCGCTGTCCCTCATCGACCCTGAGCGATCCAAGAGCAGGAAGATGTCGAGCGGCACCGGCTCTCCGTCGTAGCGATCCGCCGCGCAGTGGTTCGGGAGGCCACCACCACCGTCCAGACTCGTCCCCGCGGTGCCACCGAAGTTGGTGTCCCCTGCGGAGCCGCCGTTACCGCTCCCGCCGTTGCCCTTCACCTCGGAGCCATCCGATGAGGCGCTGCACGCCATCGCCAGCGCTGGCACCATACAAGCGACCCCTGCCCAGCGACCCAGACCCAATCCAAGTAACCGCCTCATGAAGCCTCCTTAGGGACCCACACCTCAGCAGCTGAGGAGTTGGGGAGCGCAGAGTAGCAAGCAGCTGAGGTTTTGGCCAGACTGGAATCGGCCCATGGGCCAGGCTAGGGCTCGCGTTTCGGTCACCTAGCGCCGAAGCCATGTGGCGCACTGCCAAACCCCCAAAACCCAATCCAGATGCGCTGAGGGCCCTTTCGGGATCTTCGAGCGCCACGCAATGAGCGGGCGGCCGCCCATCGGCGGGTTGTCAGCACAACGCGAAGAGGGCAGGCACGGGGGCCCCTACGGGGCGGAAGAGGGCAGGCACGGGGGCCCGCCCCTACGTGAGCCGTGCTGAGCCGCCAAGGGTATCAGCGGCGACGCGAACGGCTCAGCCCTTCGCTTGCTGCGCCACGGCCTCGGCGGCCCTTCGAGCAGCCTCCGCGTCACCCAGGTAGCGGCTAGAAAGGGGCTTTAACTGACTATCTAGCTGATACAGGCGCGGGATGCCGGTGGGGATGTTCAGATCGACGATGGCCTCATCGCTGATGCCCTCCAGGTGCTTCACCAGCGCGCGCAGGGAGTTGCCGTGCGCCACCACCAGCACGGTTTCCCCAGCGCGGACGCGGGGGGCGATGTCGCTCTCCCAGTACGGCAGGAAGCGGTTCACGGTGTCCTTCAGGCACTCGGCGCGGGGGAGCTCCTCCGGGCTCAGCTTGGCGTAGCGCGGATCATGACCGGGCCAGCCCGCGTCGCTCGGCTCCATCGGCGGCGGCGGCACGTCGTAGCTGCGCCGCCACAGCTTCACCTGCTCCTCACCGTGGCGCGCCGTCGTCTCCGCTTTGTTCAGCCCTTGCAGCGCGCCGTACATGCGCTCGTTCACGCGCCAGCTGCGCTCCACCGGGATCCACATCTGGTCGAGCTCTTCGAGCGTGAGCCACAAGGTCTTGATGGCGCGTTTCAACACGGAAGTGAACGCGCGATCGAAGCGCACCCCCTCCTCCCGCAAGAGCTGCCCCGCGCGCTGCGCCTCGAGCACGCCTTGCTCACTGAGCGGGACATCCACCCAACCCGTGAAGCGGTTCTCGCGGTTCCATTGGCTCTCGCCGTGACGAAGTAGGACCAGGGTATGCATGAGCTCAGTTCGTGAACGGCAAGAACACGCTCAGCCCACCGAGGGCGGCGATGTCGTTCACCACTTTGTCTTCACCGAGCGGCGCGCGCTGGGCATGCACCAGGTCCCGCACGTCGAGGCGGAGCGCGAGCCACTCCGCCAGGAAGAACTTCATCCCGAAGCCGCCAGAGCCCGTCACGCCGACGCTGCCCGGCGCGTCCGTCGCGCCCGCGCCGAGCGCCACGTAGAAGTCGAAGCGACTGATGGCGCCCCCTAGCCAGCGCACCTTACCGTACGCCAACGACCACACCAGGTTCCCCATGAACAGCTGGATGGGGGCGGTCTCCTCGTTCACGAAATCCACCAGGCTGGGGTTGGTGGCGCCGACCGCCTCCAAGAACTCGAAGCTGCGCTGGGTGCGGAAGTACGAGGCCTCCAGCCCCAGCTCCTCGCTGAAGTGGAAGGTGTAGGCGCCGCCGTACATCGGCGCGCCATCCGACAAATCCGCCGCGAACCAGCCGCCCATCGGCGAAATCTCGTGACGCAGCGACTTCTGGAACAGGCGCGGCACCACGCCACGGTAGGCGCGGCGCCCCACGAGCTGCTCCTTCAGCGCCTCATCGACGCACTCGGCCTGAGCCGAGGCGGGGAGGAGCAGCGTGGCGCCAGTGATGACCAGCGCGGAGGCCAAGACAAGGGAACGAGGCTTCAAGCCCCCACCAGATAACACAGGATGACGCAGGCTTTGGGTCTTATCCTTCGGGCGTGCTCGGACCCAGCCCCCTGACGCGCCCGTCAGCCTCCCCCTCGACCCACCCTGCTGCTCGCGTCAGGGCTCGCCCCTCGCCGCGCGGTCCTAGCCCGCTGCGCAGGCTTTGGACCGCCAAATCGGCGAGCTGGCGCGCCTTCGGCGGCACCTCCTCCCCCCAGCAGACCTCCGGGAACCCGATCGCGAGCATCGCCCAATCCACCGTTCGTCCCGCGGCCTCACCCCCCTGGCGAATCTTCAGCGACCCGTTTGGGCTTCGCGTTCTCGCGTGTGGTTGGGCTCAGGGCGCCGTGGGCAGCAGCCTGATCGGGGTTTTGGTTTTGGGGTTTGGCATGGCGCTGAGCGCCTCCGCGCACGGCGCCGCCCCCATCACGGCCCGCATGACGCCGAGCCCCCTCATCGCCCAAGCAGCCAGCGGCGCGGCGCCTCCGGGCTCCGCCTCAGCTCCGGGCAAGACGCCTGATGCACCTGCCTCCCCCACCCCAGGTGCCGCCGATCCACCCTCAGACCAGGCCGCGGCCTGCAAGGACACGAAGAGCGCCCTGGGCGGCCTCGGGTGCGAGCTCCGCGCGGCGCTAGGCGCCCAGTCAGCCGCCCTGGTGATGCACGGTGAATTAGTCACTGACCTGACCATCCCGCGGAGCGAGGCGCTCGCCGCGCGCCTCACCCGGGTGGTCGCCGGCGCGCTCGGCGCTCGGGTGCACTCGGGCGCCGTCCCCCGCGGCGCGGCGGAGCTCACCGCGCGCAGCGCGCGGCGCTTCGTGTACTTGGAGCTCCGGCTCACGCGCCACGCGCTAGAAGTCAGCGCAGATGTCTATGAGCCAGCGCGCGGCTTCTGGGCGCGGGTGCGCGCCGAGGCGAGCGAGCCCAAGGCGCACGCCTTCGCGACGCGCCCCATCGACGCCGAGCTCCGCTCGTTCTTACCCAGCCTGCCGCTGGTGGCGAGCGCGCCGCTCAAGGTGCCGAGCCCCGAAGCCGAGGTGGTGGCGCTCGCCTGTGGCGACCTGGACGGCGACCAGGCGCCCGAGCTGGCTGTGGTGGGGCGCGGCGCGATCCAAGTGGGGCGAGTGCGCGGCGGGCGCTTCGTCGCCAGCGCTTCGCGGCCGTGGCGCGCGCTGAGCCCGCTCGCCCCCGCGCCGCTCCGGGAGCCCATTGGTTCCGCGCGGATACAATCCGGCCTGCTCGACGTGGGCAGCTCCGATCGCGCCCGCGGCCTGCGCCTGAACCCCGACCTCAGCCCGCGCCTGACGCTGGCGGCGCCCATCCCTTGGCCCGGCCATGGCTGCGTGAACCTCTACGAGCACTGGCTGGGCCGCGAGGAGGTGGCCTGCGCGCCGGAGGACGACTCCATCAGCTTACCTGGCTATGACCACCGCGGCGACACCTTGGCTGGCGCGCGCCTGGTCGACGCCGAGGGGCGCCTCCGCTCCTTCCGAGCGCTGCGCGGCGCCAGCACGCGGCGCGCCGATCTGAAGAGCGAGCGGGGCACCGCGAGCGTCCCTGAGGTGGGCGCCCAGCTGACGATGGGCGACTTGGACGGCGACGGTGTACCCGAGATCGTCGCCTCGCTGCCGACCCGCGTCGCGAAGGACGACGCGCTGGTGGTGTACAGCTGGCGCGAGCCTTCGCCTCCGAAGGAGCGACTCCGGCTCCCAGCGCCTGGTGGCGTGCGCGCGGTGACGGCGTGCCCCGCGGAAGCCACTCAGCGCGGCGTGGTGGTGGCGGCGGTGGGGAGCGAGCTGTGGCTGTTTCAGTGAAACGCGGTGTGAAGGGTAGCGAGGCGCTGAAGCGCGGCGAAGCACCGAAGCGCAGCCAGGCGCGCCACGCAGTGATCTGTGCCGCGCCAACGCGATCGGGTGGCCTCGTAGCGCTTAGATTTTCCGCATGGAATGGTGCGGACACATGACCGCCTCGGTGCCGCGCCGCCTCAGCCGCCGCGCGTGGCTCTTGGTGTCCGCCAGCGCGGCAGCGAGCCACGCCCTCGGGCGCGCGCCCATCGGCGGTGAGCTCAAGCTCGCGCTGCCGTGGTCGCTCGTCGATCTGGATCCGCACTCGAGCGCGCCCAGCGCCGCCTGGTTCGGGCCTGCCATCGCCGATCCGTTGTACGGCGTCGACGCCCATGGGCGCGCGCACCCGGCGCTCGCCGATGGCATGCCCGTCGTGAGCGGCGCCGGGGTGGAGGTGCGGCTCCGGCCAGGCCTCGTGACCGCGCGTGGCCGCGCGCTGACACTCCATGACGTGCACTGGTCGCTGACGCGCGCGGCTACGCGCGGCGCGCGCGCCTTGCTCGGTGAGTTCGGCGCCGGGCAAGTCGCGGGCGAGGTGCTGCGCTTCCCCAAGGTGGACGCCGCGCGCCTCGCGCTGGCGCTGGCGAGCCCGCTCACCGCGATCCTCCCGCGCGGCTTCAACCCCGCGCGCCCCGACGGCACCGGCGCGCTGCTCGCCGAACCGAGCCCAGCCGGGCTGCGCCTCAGCCGCAACCCACGCGCGGCGCGCGGCGCGGCGCTGCTCGACCGCGTGAACGTCAAACAGTCACCATCACTGACTGAAGGCCTGCGCGCCTTCGAGGCGGGGGAGCTCCACGTGGGCTGGCTCGGTGATGGCCTGCATCGCCCGCGCCCCGGCGCGCGCCCCTTCCGCGGTAAGGACGTGGGCTGGGTGGTGCTGCGCACCGGAGCCCAGGCAGGTCAGTGGAGCGCGCCGGGGGTGGCGCAGGCGCTGATCTCCGGGCTGCCCGCTGGCAGCCTCGGCCGCTTCGATCTCACCCCGCCCGGCGGCCGCAGCCAAACCCGCTGGGGCGGCGGCGACGCCGAGCTCTTGGTCAGCCGCGCTGAGCCCTTCCTCATGGAGGTGGCGGAGGCCGTCGCCGCCGGCGCGAGCCAACCCGGCCACCGCCTGAACGTCACCCCCGTCACCGAGGCCGAGCTCACCCGCCGCCGCGCGAGCGCCGCCTACAGCCTGTGCCTCGACTTCGTGCGGCGCCTCGGCGAAGCGCCCGGCCTCGACGGCCTGGCGCTCACCGCCGCCGCGAGCCCCGCGCTCGCGCGCCGCCCCCCACACCTCGAGAAGCAATCCCTGATCGAAGTGACGCGCGCCCTGTCCCTCGGCGTGATCGGCGCCGTGAGGCCGAGCGGCTACGCCGCCCCCGAGTACCAAGACCTGAGCCTCTGGGACTTCGGCGCCATCACCCGCCAGGGGTGAGCCACCTCAACTGACTACCTCGGCTGCATCCTGAGCGCGGCGTCCAGGCGGATGCACTCGCCGTTCAGCATGCGGTTGTCCACGATGTGGAGCGCCAGCGCGGCGTACTCCTCGGGTGCGCCGAGCCGCGCGGGGAAGGGCACGTTGGCGGCGAGCGCTTGGCGCGCCTCTTCGGGGAGGCCCGCGAGCATGGGGGTGTCGAATAGTCCGGGCGCGATCGACACCAGGCGGATCCCCGAGCGCGCCAGCTCGCGGGCGATGGGCAGCGTCATCCCCACCACGCCGGCCTTGGAGGCGCTGTAGGCGGCCTGACCGATTTGGCCGTCGAAGGCCGCGATCGACGCGGTGGTCACGATCACCCCGCGCTCGCCCTGCTCGTCTGGCTCGCTCGCCGCCATGCGCTCGGCCGCGAGCCGGATCAGGTTGAACATCCCCACCAGGTTCACGTTGATGGTGAGCGCGAACAGGTCGAGCGGGAATGGCCCAGATTTCCCGAGGGTGCGCGCCGCGGTGCCGATACCGGCGCAGCCCACCACCACGTGGAGGCCGCCCAGCTCGTCCGCCACCGCGATCGCCGCCTTGAGCTGCTCCTCCGAGGTGACGTCCGTCTCCACGAAGCGCGCCTTCGGCCCGAGCTCCTTCGCCAGCGCCTCACCCGGCGTGACCGCCTTGTCGGCGATCACCACGCCACGCGCGCCGCGCGCGAGCAGCGCCCGCACCGTCGCCGCACCGAGCCCCGAGGCCCCACCCGAAACCAACGCTACCTTGTCTTGGATCTCCACGCTCACTCCTTGGTCAACCAGGCGAGAAGTCGCCCTTGAAATCTACCTGGCGCGCCGCTCGGGTCACTCCGGCAGCCGCTCGGGCTGACCCACGTCACCGCCGCCGCGCACGAACTCGATCACGCGGGTGGAGAGCAGCTTGTCCGCTTGCTCGCACTTCTTGCTCACGGTGCCCATGCTGGCGCCTTGACACTCCTTCCGGCGCGCTTGGTAAGCCGCGTCGATCTTGTCGTCGGCGCGCAGCGCCTCGCGCTGGGTGTTGTCCAGGTGCTTCCAGGGGATGGGCGGGTACTTCGCTTGGGGTGGTAGCCGTGTGGTCAGCTCCTCGCGCGCCAAGGTCACGCAGGTGCCATCCCAGCGGAGCGCGTCGTAGCCCCCCATGCCGCTGATCTGCACGCCACCTTTGGGCGGCGCGCGGTCGGCGAGCACCAGCACCTCCTCATCGAACGCCAGGTACTCCTCGGAGGAGGAGGCGCCGCCCGACGCGTTCCAGGCCTTGGTCTTGCGGGTGAGGTAACCGCGCGTGAATGGTGTTCCTTTACGGAAAAGCACCAGCGCCACCCCGAGGCTCGACTCACGACACAGCCGCTCCACGAAGGCCTTCGGGGGGACGCACAGCTCACCGCTCCCAGCGCACTCAGTCGGAATGCTCAGGTCGACTGACTCTTCAGCCTCCGGCGCTTCCTCCGTCGGAGCAGACTTGGGGGCCGGCGGCGGTGCCTCCGCCACGGGCGGCGCCTCTCGAGGCTCAGGGACGGCGCCGCCACAGCCGACGCACAGCGCTGCCCCAACCCCCAAAACCAAAAAACCCGAAGAAGCCAAGCTCTGCCGAACCATGGCGGAAGCCAAGCGAGGCTCGCTCGTCGAGTCAACCCGCGCGACGAGCGAGCACCCGTTTGTCGTGCTCGAATCGACAATTAGAGCGCCGCGAGAATTCTCCCGCGCGGCAGAGCCCCCGAGCAGCCTTGGGCTACTCGACGGTGACCGTCTCGGCCTCCACGAGGCTCAGTCTCCATGGGCTGGGTCGGGCGGCGATCGATGGTGGACCTCCGGCTACTCGACGGTGACCGTCTTGGCCAGGTTGCGCGGCTGGTCCACGTCCGTCCCCTTGAGGTCGGCGATGTAGTACGCGAGCAGCTGGAGCGGCACCACGGTGATGAGCGGGAGCACCTCGGGCGCCGCCTCGGGGATGAAGAGCGCGTGGTCCACCAGCTCGAGCGCGTCGCGGTCGCCCTCCGTCACCACGCCGATCACCTGCCCCTGACGCGCCTTGATCTCTTGCACGTTGGACGCGGTCTTCTCGTACTGCTCGTCGCGCGGCATCACCACCACCACCGGCATGTGCTCGTCGATGAGCGCGATGGGGCCATGCTTCATCTCGCCGGCGGCGTAACCCTCCGCGTGGGCGTACGAGATCTCCTTCAGCTTGAGCGCGCCCTCCAGGGCGATGGGGAAGCCCCGGCCGCGACCGAGGAACAGCACGTGCTCCGCGTGGACGAAGCGCCGCGCCACCGCCTGCACGTCGCTCGCGCGCTCGAGCGCGCGCCGCATCTGCTCTGGCACCTCCACCAGCGCCTGGAGCAATGCCTTCGCCCGCTCCTCGGCGAGCGCGCCGCGCTGGAGCCCGAGCTCGATGGCGAGCATCGACAGGGCCACTAACTGAGTGGTGAAGCACTTGGTGGAGGCGACGCCGATCTCGGGTCCCGCGTGGGTGTAGAGCGCGCCATCGCTCAGGCGCGGGATGGCACTGTCCACCACGTTGGCGATCGACAGCACGTAGGCGCCCGCCTCCTTCGCGGTGCGCAGCGCGGCAAGCGTGTCCGCCGTCTCCCCCGACTGGCTCACCGCCACCACCAAGTCATCCTCGCTGAACACCGGCTCGCGGTAGCGGACCTCGCTCGCCAGCTCGGTCTGCGCCGGGACGCGGGCGAGCGCTTCGATCCAATAACGACCGTTCAGGCACGCGTGGTAGCTGGTGCCACAAGCCATCAAGTACACCCGCTTGATCCGCCGCGCGACCTCCGGTGGTAAGCCCAGCTCCTCGGACACCAGCCGCCCCTCACCCAGGCGCACCCGACCGCGCAGGGTGTCCTCCACCGCGCGCGGCTGCTCGAAGACCTCCTTGAGCATGAAGTGCTTGTAGCCGCCCTTCTCCGCTTGAACAGGGTTCCAGTCTATTTGCCGCGGCGCGCGCTGCACCGGCTCACCCTCGAGTGTTTCTATACGGTAACTCTCAGCGGTCAGCTCCGCGATCTCGCCGTCCTCCAAGAACAGCATGCGCCGCGTCTGCTGGAGCAGCGCCGGGATGTCCGAGCCGCACAGCATCTCCCCCTGGCCCACCCCGAGCACCAGGGGCGAGGCGCTCTTGGCCACCACCAGCCGCTCCGGCGAGCGGCGGCTCATCACCGCCAGCGCGTAGGCGCCGCGCAGGCGCTGGAGCGCGCGCCGCACGGCGGCGAACAACGAGCCCGCCTCGTCCAGCGCGCGGCTCACTAGGTGAGCCACGATTTCCGTATCCGTATCTGACGAGAACGTCACGCCGCTCGCGATCAGCTCACGCCGCAGCTCCACGTGGTTCTCGATGATGCCGTTGTGCACCAGCACCACGTCGCCGGCGCGGTGCGGGTGCGCGTTGGGCTCGCTGGGGCGGCCGTGGGTGGCCCAGCGCGTGTGGCCGATGCCGGTCGTGCCCAGGAGCGGGCGCGCGTCCAGCGCCTGAGCCAGGTTGCTCAGCTTACCGACGGCGCGCACCACCCCGAGCTCTCGCCCGTCGTGCACCGCGATCCCCGCGGAGTCATAGCCCCGGTACTCGAGCCGCCGAAGCCCCTCGAGCAAGATGGGGGCGGCCTCCCCCTGCCCAACGTACCCGACGATGCCACACATGGTGCTCTCCTCTTCCGGGATCTCCCGCGCCAAGGCAACTAAGCCGGCGCGAACCGTGAGCAGCGCGAGCCTCCACGCGTCTCACGGCGACCGAGCTTAGCGCGCCCGCTAGCCACGTGAGAGAGGTCCCAAGGTTTTGGGTTTAGGGGGTTGGACGGCACCGCAGTATGAGAGCACTGCGACACGCACCGTGAAACCGCCTCGTGAAGGCGCGCGACTCAGTACGGATTATCGCCGGAAGGCGGCGCAGGAGCCGGGACTGGGACCGGAGCGGGCGCTGGCGGTGGTGCAGCGGGCTTCGGCGGCGCAGCGGGCTTTGGCGGCGCAACTGGCTTCGGCGCAGCGACTGGCGCCGGGGAGGGTGCTGGCTCGGGGGCCGCCGCTGCGCTGGGCTCAGGCACCGCGCTGGGCTCAGGCACCGCGCTGGGCTCGGGCACTGCGCTCGGCGCAGCCGGCTCGGCGCTGACCGCGGGCTCCGCCGTCTGCGCTGGAGCCACGGTGGGCGCTGCCGTCGTGACGGGGCGCTCCGGTTGCACGGCGGGGGTAGCCTCCACTGGTGCGTCTGGCTTACCAAACACCACGGTGGCCACCACCCAAGCCACGCCCGCGCCCACCAAGCCGAGCGCGATCTTCGCGGCGAGCGGCAGCGGCTTTCGAGCGCGGCGAGGCTTCGAGCCGCGCGAGCTCGGCGGCCCCGAGTCGCGCGAGCTCGGCGGATCCGAGTCGCGATCCCGATCGCGCTTCGAGCCACGCTTCGCGCGCTGCGACTTCGAGCCACCCCGCGACTTTGAATGACGCTGCGGCTTCGAGTGATCCTGCGAGTCGGGCTCTGAATCTCGATCCGAGCCGTGCTCCGAGTCGCGCTGAAGCTCACGCGCTCGCACGGGAGCGACCGGCAGCTCCGGCGCCGGGAGGCCACGCTGAAGCGCGCGCTCGCGACGCTCGCGGATCGCCTTGCGCTGCTTCCTGGCCGGCTTCTTGGCTGCCATATCCCCTTGCGCTGACTACACGTCGAGCGACGGCGCGCTCAACCGGAGAGCGCCTCGGCGCCGCTGATGATCTCCATCAGCTCGGTGGTGATGGCCGCCTGACGCGCGCGGTTGTACTTGAGGGTGAGCGAGCCGATCATGTCGCCGGCGTTCTTCGTCGCCGAGTCCATCGCGGTCATCCGCGCGCCCAGCTCGGACGCCATGGACTCGTACAGCGCGCGCAGCACCGTGATGTCGATGTACATCGGCACCAGGCGCTCCATCAGCGCGCCCTTGCTCGGCTCGAAGATGAACTCGACCTCGTCCTCCGTCGCCTCACCCTCGCTCGCACCCGGCTCACCGGCGCGCGGCGCGAGCGGGAACAGCGGCTCGCTCACCACGAGCTGCGTCATGGCGCTCTTGAACTCGTTGTAGACGATGTAAATCGCGTCCACCTCACCCGCGAGGTACGGCTTCAGCACCGTGCGGGCCACGATGCGCGCCGACTCGAGCCCGAGGTCATCCCAGATCCCCTCGAACACGTGGAAGAGCGGCGCCCCGCGGCGCCGGAAGTAGTCGCGCCCCTTGCGGCCGATGGTGGCGATTCGCACCTCTTGCCCCGCCGCCTCCCGCCGGTGCCACTCGCGCTCCGCGAACTTGTTGATGCTCGAGTTGAAGGAGCCGCACAGGCCGCGATCGCTGGTGACCACCAGGAGCAGCACGCGCTGCTCCTCACGCTTCACGAGCAGCGGGTGATGAGCCGCGCCGCCCGCCGCCGCCACCACCTCACGCAGCACCTGCCCCGTGCGCACCGCGTAAGGGCGCATGGCGGTGATGCGCTGCTGAGCGCGGTTCAAGCGCGCACCCGCGACCATCTTCATGGCGCGGGTGATCTTCTGCGTCGACTTGACGCTGCCGATGCGCTTACGAATCTCCTTGAGGCTCGCCAAACCGTCAGCCCTCCTTCGAGGCGACGAAGCTCTTGACGAACTTCTTCAGCACCTTGTCTAGCTTGGTGGTGATCTCGCCGTCGAGCTTCTTGTGCTTGGTGATGTAGTCCCAGATGTCCTGGTGCTTGCCGTCGATGTGAGCGAACAGCTCCTGCTCGAACTCCTTCAGTGACTCCACCGGGAGCGTGTCGAGGAAGCCCTTGGTGCCGGCGTAGATGATGACCACCTGCCGCTCCACCGCCAGCGGCACCGCCAAGCCCTGCTTCAGGATCTCGGTGAGGCGCTTGCCGCGCTCGAGCTGAGCGCGCGTCGCCGCGTCGAGGTCGCTCGCGAACTGACTGAACGCCGCCATCTCGCGGTACTGCGCGAGATCCAGGCGCAGGGTGCCGGCGATGCTCTTCATCGCCTTGGTCTGCGCGTTACCACCCACGCGGCTCACGGAGATACCCACGTTGATGGCGGGGCGCACGCCGGAGTGGAACAGGTCGCTCTCGAGGAAGATCTGACCGTCCGTGATGGAGATCACGTTGGTCGGGATGTACGCCGACACGTCGCCGGCCTGCGTCTCGATGATGGGGAGCGCCGTCAGGGAGCCGCCCGAGTGGGGATCGCGCTTCACCTCGAGCTCCGACGAGCCCGCCATCGACTTGAGCGAAGCCTCCGCCTGGTGCTTGGCCTCCTCACCGATGTGCGCCTTGCCGTCCTCACCACGGAAGCTCCAGTCGCCCGCTGGCACCTCGGTGCCCTTCTTCACCACGAAGTAGCGATCACCCATCTTGGCGGCGCGCTCGAGCAAGCGCGAGTGCACGTAGAACACGTCGCCGGGGTACGCCTCGCGACCCGGCGGGCGGCGCAGCAAGAGCGACATCTGACGGTAGGCGACGGCTTGCTTCGAGAGGTCGTCGTAGATGCACAGGGCGTGGCGCCCGGTGTCGCGGAAGAACTCCCCGATGGTGACGCCAGTGTAGGGCGCCAGGTACTGGAGCGGCGCGCTCTCCGTCGCCGTCGCGACGACGACCGTCGTGTACTCCATGGCGCCGTGCTTCTGCAGGCGATCGACCACCTGAGCCACCGTCGACGCCTTCTGGCCGATGGCGACGTACACGCACTGCACGCCCTTGCCCTTCTGGTTGATGATGGTGTCAATCGCGATCGCCGTCTTCCCCGTCTGGCGATCCCCGATGATCAGCTCGCGCTGGCCACGGCCAATCGGGATCATCGAGTCGATGGCCTTGAGCCCCGTCTGCAGCGGCTCCTTCACCGGCTGACGCCCGATGATGCCCGGCGCCTTGATCTCGATGCGGCGCCGCTCCTTCGTCTCGAGCGGGCCCTTGCCGTCGATCGGCTGACCCAGCGAGTTCACCACGCGGCCGAGCAGGGCGTCGCCCACCGGCACGTCGGCGATGCGCCCGGTGCGCTTCACCGTGTCGCCCTCTCGAACGCCGGTCGCGTCGCCGAGCACCGCGACGCCGACGGAGTCTTGCTCCAGGTTCAGCACCAAGCCGTAGAGCTCACCCGGGAACTCCACCAGCTCACCAGCCATGGCGCCCTCCAGACCGTAGAGGCGCGCGATGCCGTCACCGGTGGTGAGCACGGTGCCGGTCTCGGTGACCAGCGCTTTGCGGTCGTAGTTCTGGATCTGCTTCTTGATGATCTGGGAGATCTCGTCGGCGCTGAGCTGCATGGTGCCTTCCGTGAGCCGGAGCGGCTCGGGTGGTTGTCCGGTGGGTGCGACCGCCGCCGTGAGGCACGGGGCGCCGCGAAAAAGTCGTTCGGGTTGCTTACGGGTGGTGCTGCGACGGTCAGAGGAACTGCGGCCGTCAGGCGCTGGGGAGCAGCTGGCGCTCCAAGTCGTTCAAGCGCCCGCGGACGCTGCCGTCCACCGTGTGATCGCCGATGCGGGTGACGATGCCCGCGATGAGGGATGGATCCGTCGCGCGCTCGAGCTGCACGCGCTTGCCCGTGGAGCGCTCGAGCTGCGCCTTGAGCCGCACCACGAACTCCTCGCTGAGCGGCGCCGCGCTGGTCACCTGCGCGCGGATGATGCCCGCCTTTTGGTCGGCAAACTGACGAACCTGCGCCGCGATCTCCGGGAGCGCCAGCAGGCGCCGCCGCGAGGCGATCAAGCGCACGCTGTTCGTCACCAGCGGACCGAGCCCGGCGCGCGCGCCGATGTCCTTCAGGATGGCCTCGCGCTGCTCGGCGGTGACCAGCGGGTTCTCGAGCACCACCCGGAGCTCGCGGCTGCCGGAGTAGATGTCAGCGAGCTTGCCCAATTGGTCAGCGACCTGAGGCACCTGTGAGGCCTCCTCAGCCAGCTCGAAGATGGCGCGGGCGTAGCGCTCCGCGACGGCGCCGCTGCTCACGCCGCACCTCCCTTGGTGATGATGGCTCGATCCAGTGAGGCCAGGTACTCCTCCGCGAGCCGCTGCTGATCCGCCGCGGACAGCTGCTTCGTGAGCAGCTCCGTGGCCGAGCCAATCGCGCTCCGCACCGCGCGCTGGTGCAGCGCCTCGCGCGCCGCCTTCAGCTCCTGCTCCACGAGCAGCTTCGCCTCACGCTCCATGCGCTCACGCCGCTCCCTGGCCTCCCGCAAGATGGCCTCGCGCTCCGACTCGGCCACCTGACGCACCTCGAGCTTCACGCGCTCCACCTCGTCCTCGATGTGCTTCAGCTTGGCCTCGAAGCCGGCGAGCTGCTCGGCCGCCTCGCGCTTCATGCGCGCGGCCTCGTCCATCCCCGCCATGATCCCCTGCTTGCGCTTCTTCAGCGCCTCGCGGATGGGCGCGGCGCCAAACTTGAAGATCAGGAAGTAGAGAATGACCGAGTTGATGACCAGCGCGCTGACCGGCGACGGCATCCCCTTCGGGCGGAACAGGAGGTTCGGCTCCTCGAGCTCCTCCTTCTCCGCCAGGTTCCCGTAGTACCAGTTGATACCATGGTGGTCGCCATCGCCCGCGGCGAGCGCCGCCGGGCTCAACGCGAACGCGAGCACCGCCGCCAAGAGGGTGACCCAGCGGCTCACGACAGCTCCCTCCCGAGCACCTTGCTCGCGATCTGGCTAGCCAGGGGCCCTGACTGCCGCGACAGCTCGTCTTGCATCGACCTCACCTCGGCCTCGAGCCGCTCGCGCCCGTGGTCCACGATGCGCTGCACCGCCTCACGCGCCTCCGCGAGGATCGCCGCCTCCAGCTTCGCCGTCTCCGCGCGCACTTGCTCGCGCTCCACCGCGGCCACCTGGTGCACCCGATCGAGCTCGGCCTCATAGCGCCGGAGCAGCTCGCCCGAGCGCTCCTGCATCGCGCGCGCCTCCGCCTTCGCGCCGTCGGTGCGGCGCTCCCGCTCCTCGAACACCTTGAGCACGCGGTCGAACAAGAGGCCCTTGAGCAGCACGACCAAGGCCGCGAACACGACCATCTGCAGGATGAAGGAGAGATCGAAATCGACCTCGATGGCCGCCAGCAGCCCGACTCCGAAAGGGGAGGCGCCGCTCGACTCGATGAATCCCAAAGCTGGCATCCTGTTGAAAACCTTTGCCTTTTAGCAAGGAGGCGAGGCCAAGCTGGCCACACCGGAACACTGGCTCCCAAGCGCCGCCCCGTACCGAGGCAGGCGGCGACCCGGCGCGCCCGAAGGAGCCTCACGAGGCCCCTGGCGCCGGCAGAGCGAAGCGCTCTGGCCCTAGAGGGCGCGGCGCCTCTACCACCTCGCGCAAGCGGAGTCTAGGCGCTGAAAGCGCGATTCAGGCGCCCGCGTCAAAACGGGCGATGGCCCGGACTCGAGGTCCCCGAGGGAGCCTCGATTTCCCCGCCAGACCCCCATTCGTGGCTCGCGGCGTAGCGCCGTGGGGCGCCGTCTCGAGCGCGTGAGAGCGCCTCCAAGAACGGCGCCCGAGCCACATCGGCGGGCAACACCTCGAGCAGCGGCACCAACGCGAAGGCGCGCTCCATCAACCGCGGATGGGGCACCACCAGCTCACCCCAGCGCCCCGCTTCATCCGCCCACAGCAGATCCAAATCCAAGGTCCGCGCTCCCCAGCGCTCCCGGCGCTCCCGCCCGTGGGCGCGCTCGATGCGCTGAGCCTCTTGGAGCAGCATCGGTGGCGCCAGCGGCGTCTCGAGCAGCAGCGCCGCGTTCAGGTAGTCCGGCTGGGGGGGGCCGACGGGCGGCGTCTCGTAGACGCTCGAGCACGCGAGCACCTCTCCGTGGGCTTGGAGCGCCTCGCAGGCGTGGCGGAGGGTTCCCAGGCGGTCCCCCAAGTTGCTGCCCAGCCCCAAAACCATCCGCATGCTGCTTCGTCGCGGATCCAAAGCGCCGACACAAGGCCGAACGACGCGCCGGGCTCGGGTGGGGGTGCACTCCCTCTTGTGTGCGCTCTAGGCCTCTGAGTGGTGCCATCACGCGCTGTACGTCGTCGTGGTCACGGTCGTCGACCTGGTGGGCGTCTCCAGGCGGTCTTGAAGAGCGTTCTGAGTTGCTCGGAGACGTCGAAGAGCCGGTTGGACGGCACCGCGCCCGCGAAGCGCCGCACGTTCGAGGCGCTGCCCACCTCGAACCACCTTCTCACCAGCGTCTGCGCGCGCAATCGGGAGGAGTGTGTTATCGAAACCGAATGGAAGCGCTCGACCTCACCCGCGGCGAGCTCATCGTGATCGCCTTCCTGTTCTTCGTGGTGGTCGCGGCGCCGTGGGTGCCTAGGCTAGGCTCTTGGATCGCGGAGCGCCTCGGCGGCGGCGAGCCACCGCCGGCCTAGCGTAAAATACCGCTGCATGCCTAGACTGCGATCGTGCCGCGGGATGACTCGAGCGCTGAGCGCCACTCTGACCCCGCCCTTTCGTCGCCTGGGAGCGGCCCGCCGCTCATCTTCGTGAGCGACGCCTCCGCCGAGGCAGAGAGACTGACCAAAGCGCTCCGCGAGCGAGGCTACGCGGTGGTCGACGTGCCGCTGTCGATGCTGGTGGGGCGCGTGGCGGTGCAGCGCCCGGCGCTCATCCTGTGCGACGTGGACGCCGACGCGGCGCTCGAGACCACGCATCGCCTGCGCTACGTCCCCGGCGGGAGCGGCGTCGACCTCATCTTCTTCGGTGAGCCCGGGCGCACCCTGAGCGAGATGGCGGACGCGGTGATCCACGAGTCGAGCGGCGTGTTCATCCGCCCGGTGGACACCTTCGCGCTGATCCGCAAGGTGGAGGGCCTGATCGGCCCCGCGCCGTCTTTGGAGGGCAGCTCCAGTCACCCGCCCGGTGGTCGCGCCGAGGCAGGCCCGAGCTCCGCCCCGCTACCCCACCGCCCGGTGCTCACGAGCAGCGCCCCACCCTCGGCGCCGGACAGCGACCGCCGGGTGCACCCCCGCAGCTCGAACCCACCGCGGCTGTCGATCGATCCGCTGATCTCCATCAATGAGAGCGTGCTCGCCAGCTCGCGGCCCCCCAGCTCGAACGAGCACGACTCGGGCGCGCCCAGCTTGCCGCCGCCCGTGCCGCTCGGCGTGAGCCTCGACCCCGAGGCGTTGGAGCACGAGGGCCCCGCGTCCTCGCACTCCATGAGCCCCGATCTCGCGCACCTCTTGGCGCGCGCCGAGCAGCGAGTCGCGCGCGGCCCGGCGGATCAGGCGGAGTCCAGCTCACCACCACCGCGCCTGTCACCCGAGGAGGAGGTGGACGCGCTCTTGCCACCCGAGGTGCTGGCGGCGCTGGACGATCCGCTCGACGATCTCGACCTGGAGGACGAGTCCTCGGTGGCGTCCCAAGCGGCCTACGCCACGCGCTCCACCCCGGAGAACCCCAAGGCCGAAGACTCACGCCGCGGCGACGCCGACACCGCGGATGCCCTGCGCGATCACGCGGGCCCTCCCCGCTCCGAGCGGGGGCCGCTCACGACGAGCGACGTCGATCGCCCGGAGCCGAGCCTGTTCGGGCTAGCGCAGACCACCGCCGGCATGAGCCCAGGGCCGATCTCATCGGCGCCAGGAGACCTGACCAGTGCGCGCAGCGTCACCAGCACCGGGCTGGTCCCCGCCTCCGCGCCCTCGAACGACGCCGCGCGGCGCACCACCCCACCCCCACCGCGCCACCGTGAGTCAGGCGTGCCTGATCCCCTCAGCGCGCAGCTCGCGGCGCCGCGGGTGCCAGCGCTCCCCCCGCCGCCCGTCAGCGCAGCGCGCTCCGGCTTCACCTCGGAGGCGCCCCTCCCGAAGCCGCTCGAGGGCGGGGGTGACCGACCGTGGGCGCCGCTGGGCGCCGCCGCGCCCACGGTCGCGCCCCCGTTCAGCCACCAGTCCGCGGCGGTGAACGACCACGGCCCCGCCACCACCCGCGCCGAGTCCCGCGCGGCGCCCACGCTGAGCGACTGGCCATCAGTCAACAGCTCTGACGACGTAGGCGCGCCGCGCGACCAGCCGCCGGCGCGCCACGAACAGCCCTTGCACCATGATCAGCAGCGCGCGGCGGCGCTCCAGGTGCCCGAGGTGCTGCAGAGCGGCGACGACGCGGTGCGCGTGATCGCCGCCGCGGTGCGCGCGCGCTTCAGCGGCGGCATCGCCTTCGAGCACGACGCCGGGATCCGCCGCGTGGTGCTGCGCGACGGCGACTTCGTCACCGCGGTCTCTGGTATCCATACGGAAACACTGGTGCACTTCCTGGTGCAGGGCGGCCACCTGAGCCAGGAGGTGGCCAGCACCCTCGGGCGGCGCCTACCCCCGTTCGGTCGCCATGCCGGCGCGGCGCTGATCGCCCATGGGCACCTGCGCCAGGACGATCTGTGGCCAGTGCTCCGCGGCCACGCGGAGTGGATCCTCAGCAGCATCCTCGCGATGCCCGTGGGCTCGGTCGAGCTCGAGGAGCAGATCCCAGGGCGCTTGGAGGCGGAGCCCGCGGTGTTCGGGGGAGCCACGGGGGCCGAGGTGCTGGTGGAGGTGGTGCGCCGCGCGGTGGACCCGACCGAGGCCGTGCGGCGCCTGGGCGGTCATGGGGCGCGGCTCGCGCACGGCCCGCACGCGGCGCTGCTCGGTGAGTGCGCCCTGAGTGAGCTGGAGACTCAATGGGTGAGCCGCGTGAGCAGCGCGCCCCTGGGTGAGGTGCTCGGCGTCACCGGGAGCGACTTCGCGCCAGCCCTTTACGCCTTGAGCAGCCTGGGCGTCCTCAGCGCCTTGCCGCCAGCGCGCGGCACCGCGGAGCCGCCGCCCGTCGCCGATCGGCTCGACGACGAGGCGCTCCGGGAGCGCATCCGCGCGCGCCGCCGCCTGGTGGACGAAGCGGACTACTTCGCGCTCCTGGGCCTCACCCGTGAAGCGACCGCCTACGACATCCGCCGCGCCTACCTGGAGCTGCGCCGTGAGTTCGAGCCCTCACGGCTGCTCACGGCGCGGCTGGTCGACCTCGCAGAGGACGTCAGCCTCATCGTCGAGGTGCTGGACGAGGCCTACGACGTGCTGCGCGACGACGTCCGCCGGGAGCGCTACCGGCGCGCTCTCAGCGCCTCGCCGTAGCCGCTCCTCCGCGAGGTGAGGAGCGCCGTGCTATGGCCACCCCGTCCAACCCCCCTAAAAAAACCCTGACCAAGCTCGCTGCGGCGGCTCACCGGCTGCGCTCCCCGAGGTGGGCGCACCGCTACGCCCCGACTGGATTCCGTCACGGCACTGACACCCCTGCGCGGCGCCCGAAAAGCGCTCGTGATGGCGCGAGCCTCGGAGCCAGCGCTCGCCCGCTGTGGTAGGCTCTGCGGGCGGATTGTGGCTATGCCACGCCGTCACGCTCCGCGTCATCTTGCCAACCCACCCGGGTCAACCCGCCTCACCCCACCTGGCCTCAACACCCATGAAGCACCTCGCATTCCCCTTGGCGCTCGGCGCCGCCCTCTTCGCGAGCCCCGCCTGGGCTGACGACGCCGGCGCACCAGGCCCGGCGCTCGATCCGGGTGATGTGCTCGCCATCTACTGTGACGACGTCGAGCTGAGCTGCACCAACGCGCCGCTCTTCTTCTCCAAGACAGTCGAGCTGCCCATCGCGTTCGACTGGGACACGAACTGGATCCCCAGCGGGTCGCCGCTCCAGGTGCGGTTCTTCGTGCGCGTCCCCGCGATGACTCAGGTGGACTTGGCGGGCATCCTGCAAACGGACTGGCCCCCAGCGCTACGCCACCTCACGCCCGGCGTGAGGAACGGCGGCTACCTGATGTTCGACTACGGGCTCGAGGTGGGCGCGCAGGCGCGCGTCGACACGAAGGTGCTCGGCATCTCGATCAAGTGGACGGGGGATATCCCCTTCTTCCCCCAGATCGATTTCCACCTCAAGCGCGAGAAGACCTTCAACTCCTGGGCGTTCGACGGCAGCCCGCCGGCCTCCGCCTTCACCGACAAGTTCCGCCTGTTCTCGGTGAACCTGCTCGGCTTGGCTGGCATCCCCAGCCAGATCAGCAAGGGCGGGGTGGCGCTGGACGTGTATGGTGAGCTGTCCGCCGTTTACACCACCCACCGTATCCGCGTGGAACCGGCGGTGCGAGACATCACCGACAAGGGGGACTCCACCACCAGCGAGTTCGCTGGCGGCGCCTACGCGAAGTTCGACGTGTGGCCGGAGGGCAGCGTCAGCTACACCGGGGCCATCCACCTGGTGCCCACCTTCTTCATCGAGGTGCTCGGGTTCGACTTCGACATCCCCTTCATCGATTACCCCATCGACTTCCCGCTCGGCGCGCAGGAGTTCGTGTTCGACCCGGTGCGCGTGCACGTGCCGCTGCCCGACATCCCCACGCCCTCCAGCCTGGAGGTCGACTTCGGCGAGGTGGTGGTGGGCGACCGCAGCGCGGGTGAGGTGAGCCTCGACAACATCGGTGAGGCCAAGGCGCGGGTGATCGGCTTCCTCGGCCCGGGCCACGCGGAGCACTTCACCCTGCTCACCACCTCATCGCTCATCGATCCTGACCAATCGAGCGCGGTGAACCTGCGCTTCAACCCGAAGGCCGCCGGCAGCTTCAATGGCGAGCTCACGCTGGTCACCAACGATCCGGACAACCGCTTCATCAAGTTCACGCTCAAGGGGACGGGCGTCGGCCAAGAGCGGCCCAACTACCCGGACGGCAGCGGCGGCAGCAGCGGCAACCCCTGGAACCCAGGCGGTAGCGCGAGCGGCGCCACCGAGACGGACTCCGGCTGCGCTTGCGGCGTGGTGGGGGGGCAGCAGCGCGGCGCTGGGTCGTTCGGCTTCCTATCAGTCGCCGGTCTCGGCCTCGGCGTGGGCTTGGTGCTCGCGCGTCGGCGCCGCACGCTCTAACCCCGCGCTCCTCCCTCCCGCCGCGATACGCTCTGCTGCAATCCCTGCAATCGTCAAGGCGCCTGCTTACCTTGTTTCGACTTGATCCCTATAGAAAGGCCCCCATGTCCTACCTCCGTCATTCTTTGCTCGTCAGCGGCGTCGCCCTCGCCGCCGCCTCCGTCAGCTACGTCGGCGAGGCCGCGGCCCAGGCCTGCGATCCGAGCACGCTGCTCTGCTCGACGGGCGGCCTCAAGCCGCGCGTCGAGGGCAACGACAGGCTCCAGACCAGCATCGACACCGGCTGGGTGCCGAAGTGCAGCGGCGCCACCCCGCACTGCAGCGGGGAGAAGTTCCAGGTCCGCGCGCAAATCGCGTTCGACCCGATCGGTGGCGGTGAAGGCTCCACCCCCGTCTTCTTGGTGGACATGCCGAAGGACGCCGTGATCCAGGCCACCTGGCCCACCACGGACGCCTTCGAGATCGATCTCAGGCCCGCCACCGCGCCGTCCGCGAAGTTCCAGGTCTCCCACAGCCTCACCCCTGAGTTCGGGCTGTACTTGGATCTCGCGGGCTTGATCGGGTTCGGCGGTCAAACGGAGATCAACATCGACGCCAACGACCTCATCAACCTGCTCCCGGGGGCGAGCTTCAACTACGTGGTGACCAAGAGCACCACCTTCGTCCCCTGGGCGTTCGATCCGGTCAGCATGAACCTGGTGGGTAACGACCTCGCCAATAGCCGGTTGTTCTCGGTCACCTTCCAGCAGCTCGGCGAGCTGGTCGGGACGGGTGACTTCAGCGGCACCATCACCGGCAGCTTCAGCTTCAACGCCCGCACCGACACCACGTTCACCTACCAGACGACCGAGGTGCAAATCGTCGGCTCCACCGGGCCCATCACCTCGCCCACCGGCACCACTCAGATCCCGATGTCGGACGGCAACTACCTGGAGTTCGCGGTCGTCCCCCGCGGCACGCTGACCTATGACGGCGAGCTGGAGATGCTGCCGGTGATCAACATCACCTCCATCGCGGGCTTCGGCATCTCGCTCAGCTTCCCGATCAGCGTCGGGCTGGATTTCCCGTTCAGCAGCACGCCCATCCCGCTCACCTTCCCCACGCAGATGGTGCACATCCCGCTGCCGAACGTGTTCGTCCCCTCGAACTTCGTCGACTTCGGCCAAGTGCAGACGGGCAACAAGAGCGACAAGAAGGTCACCATCGACAACACGGGTGAGCTGGGCGCGAGCCTCACCTTCTCTAGCTCGGACCCGCAGTTCTCCACCTTGGGCATCACCTCCACGCAGGTCGGCCCAGAGCAGGTGTATGACCTGACCGTCAGCTTCCGGCCCACTCGCGCCGGCAGCCAGCGCGCCATCATCACGGTCACCAGCAACGACCCGGACAGCCCGGTGCAAGAGTTCGAGGTGCTCGGCTACGGCGTCGGGGAAGACCTGCCCGACCACGAGCAGCCGGGCAACGGCGGCAGCAGCGGGAGCGGCGGCGGTGGCGGCTTCAACCCGTCCGGTGGGCAGACCACCGAAGAGGGTGGCTGCGGCTGCCAGGTGCCCTCCGGCAGCGCCGGTGGCTCCAGCCTGGCGCTACTCGGCGCCGCAGGGTTGCTCCTGCTGCGCCGTCGGCGCGCAGCCCGCGGCTAGCGGCACTCGATGGGGGCGGGTTTCAAACCCGCCCCTGCGGCATTTGCTGTGCAACAATTGTAAGGGCGGCCCCCAAGGTCGCCCTTGATTTTGTCAGCTGCGCTGCACTTCGAGGGTGATCTGGGGAGGCTCGGTGCCGGTGCGTACGGCGCTCACCTGCACGCAGTCTCCGGTTTGGGCGCTGCCGTCGAGCAAGCGCTCGGCGAGCGGCGCCTCGACCAGGCGCGCCAAGGTGCGCTTCATGGGGCGCGCGCCAAGGCTCACATCGAAGCCGCCCAGCTCCAGCAAGGCATCGAGCGCCACGTCATCCACCGAGAGCTCGACGCCGCGCTCACTCCACAGCTGCTCACCCAGGCGCGCGAGCAGGCGCCGGGTGATCTCGCGCACGTCGTCACGACTGAGCGGCTGGAACACCAGCGCCTCATCGATGCGGTTGTAGAGCTCAGGCGCCAGCGCCGCGCGCGCCGCGGCGATCACGGCGGCCTCGGCCTCCGCCGCGAGGTCACTCGCCTCCGCGGGTGCCTTGCCAAACCCAAACCCCACGGGCTGCTTGCGCTTGGCGCCCAGCACCTGGGCCCCGAGGTTCGAGGTGATGAGGATCACGGTGTTCGTGAAGTCCACCGTGCGGCCCTTGCTGTCGGTGAGGCGCCCCTCGTCGAACACACCCAGGAAGGTCTCCAGCACCTCGGGGTGCGCCTTCTCGATCTCGTCCAGCAGCACCACTTGGTAAGGTCTCCTGCGTACAGCCTCGGTCAGCGCGCCACCCGCCTCGTGCCCCACGTAACCTGGCGGGGCGCCCACCAGGCGCGCCACGGCGTGCGGCTCGCTGTACTCCGCCATGTCGAGGCGCGTCATGCAGCGCTCGGAGTAGAACAGCACCTCCGCCACCGCCTTGGCCGTCTCGGTCTTACCGACGCCCGTCGGCCCCAGGAGCAGGAAGGTGCCGATCGGGCGGCGCCCCGTCAGGCCCGCTGTGTTCCTACGTAGTATCTTAGCGATCGCGCTGAGCTGACGCTCGTGGCCCACCACCCGCTCGCTCAAGAGCTGCACCAAACGCAGCATCCGCGCGCCGTCCGTCTCCAGCAGGCGCTCGACGGGCACCTCCGCGAGGTCGCTCACCACCTCCGCCACCAGCTCCGGGCTCACCTCAGGGCAGCGCCGGCGCCGCGCGCGAGCGCCCGCCAAGTCGACGATCGACACCGCCTTGTCCGGCAGCATCTGCCCCGGCATGTAGCGCACGCTCCAAGCCACGCTGCGCTCCAAGGCCTCCTCTTGGTAGCTGACGTGATGGTGCGCCTCGTAGGCTGGCGCCAGCGCCGACAGCACCGCGAGCGCGTCTTCACGCGAGGGCTCCTCCACCTCCACGCGAGTGAAGCGGCGCGCCAGCGCCGCGTCGGCGCCCAGGGTGCGCTGGTACTCCGCTTGGGTGGTCGCGCCGATGCACGGCAGCTCACCGCGCGCCCAGGCGAGCTTCAGCTCACCCGCGATTTCGTCAGCCGCCTCACCCAATAACAGCTGGTGGATCTCATCGAAGAAGAGCACCACCCGCCCCTCTGCCTCGCGCACCTCACGCCGGAGCTGCTGGAGCCGCTCCGCCAGCGCGCCGCGCACCCCGGTGCCCGCCACCAGCTCACCCACCGGGATCTCGACGATGACGCGCTCGTCCACGCTGCCCGGCTCGGCGTCCGCCACGTGCTGCGCCAAGGCGCGCACCACGCTGGTCTTACCCACGCCGGCGGCGCCGACCAGGCAGGGGTTGTTGCCGTGGCGCTTGGCGAGCACGTCGAGCACCTCTTGCACCTCGGCGTCGCGGCCCACCACCTGATCGAGCTCGCCGCGCGCGGCCGCCAAGCTGAGGTTCTTGCCGAAGGCGGTGAGCGCCGGTTGGCGCTTCGGGTCGAGCTGGAAGCGCTGCTCGGCGCCGCGCGCCTTGGGCTTCGGGCGACGCTCGGCGCGGCGCTCTGGCTGCGTCGATTTATTTCCGGGTGGATTTTTAGTCGACTTACCCGAAGGGGGCGCGGTGGCCTTTCGTGGCGCGGTGACCGGGGCCTGCTTGGCGATCGGCGCCGCAGGGCCACGTGGCGCGCTCGGCTCGGGCTTCGCGACGGGGTTGGTGATTCCCTCGGGGTCAGGGACCGCGTCGGGGCTCGTCTGGGCTGGGTGATTGGTTCGCGCGACCGCGCCTGGAGGCGCTTCAGTCAGCTCCGCTGTCGTCGTGATCGTCAGCTGGGCCGTTGACTCAGGAGCCGGGGGCTCGCTGAGTCGCGCGGCGCGGCCTTCCCGCGCGGGGGCGCTCCCTTCGTGGGTTCCCGAGGGCACGCGCAGGCGCTCGGCAGACGGGCGCTCGGCGGGCGGGAACAGCGGGATCGCCACCCCGCGACCGCGCGGAACCGCTTGCGCCTCGAGCTCCGACTTCCGCGTCACGATCCGGCGACGCCCCACCAGGCCCAAGCCCACGTTCATGGCGTCGATGCGGAGCCGCGCCACCTCCACGCCGCACTGCTCCAGCGCCTTGTACGCCGCGCTCCGCCGCTCGTTGAGCAGCGCCACGAGCAGGTGCGTCGCGCCTGGCGCGCGCGCGCCCATGCGATCGGCGACGTCCTGAGCCGCCGACAGCGCGACGCGGATCGGCTGCTCCAGCTCATCGGTGCTCGCCCGCGCCGCGCGGAGCAGCCGCTCGCCGCTCAACCCCCGCCCCTCGAGCAGCTCCGCGGCGGGGCTTGGCCCCTTGTCGGCACCACAGAGCGCGATGGCGGCCAGCAGGTGCGCGCTGGTGAGGCGCTCGCGACGGTGCGCGGCCTGCGCCTCCGCCAACTTACGTAAGCTCTGGAGTTCCGATTCGGCGATGGGGGAGACCAGCATGCCACTTCCTCGAGGGAGCCCGTCCGTGAAGGCCGCGGGCGACGGCGCAGCGGATCGATGGGGCTAGAGCCCGCGCAAATGCCCCCACTTTCGCCCTCGGGGCCAAGTTTCGGCCCTCATTCGCCGCCCGTCGTGGCTGCCGGTTCTGGGACGTCTGGTGGCGAACGGATCGTCGCTCCGCGTCCAGTCACTCGCGCTCGGCGCGTCGCCGCGGAAGCACCGCCAGTGGGTCCGTTGAGGTGTCCGATTCGTCGCACAGCACCACGCACCACAGCCGTGCGCGCTCGCCGTCCTCGAGGCGCAAGCTCCTGGTTCTTGGCCCGCTGGGCGCCGGTCGGGCACACGCCCTGCATGGCCGCCGTCCATCGCTGCCTGCCGTTCACGCTCGGCGCGCTGATGGCGCTCGCCTGCCGGCCGAGCTCGGTCGAGTCGGGCTCCGAGGCTCATGGGGAGGCCTCAGCGAGCAGGACGTCGGACAACGGGACTGAGCTGCGCCAGGCGAAGCGGCGCTCGTTAGGTAAACCGACGGATGGCCACGAGGCCACCGCGGGCCGCGGCACAGCGTCAGGGTTACAGACGAAATCAGGCACGCTCGCCGACGCGCGAGGCGACGCAGCGAGCGGCGCCGAAGAGCCTGGCCCGGCGAGTGGCGCCGAGCCCCACATCTACGCGCTGGATGTCCGCGTCTTCATCCGCGCGCGCCCGAGCCTCACGGCGGCGGAGGTGGGCGCCTTGCGCATCGGGCACGGCGTCCGCACCACCGGCCCCGCGAAGCCGACGGGCGACTGCCCCGCCCCCGGCGGCTTCTACCCGGTGGCGCCCGAGGGCTACGTGTGCCTCGACCGCACCACCACGACCGACCCAGCGCACCCGCTGGTCGTCGCCAGACAGGATTTCCTTGAGGATTTCAACAAGGACTTCACGTCTGCTCCCGAGGCGCCGCTGCGCTTCGGCGAGTCGATCGAGACGCCGATCTACAGCCGTATCCCCACGGAATCAGAGCAGGCGAGGAGCGAGTATGAGCTCGAGCGCCACCTGGCCGCGGTGCGCGCCGTCCGCGAGGCAGCGGCCGAAGGCAAGCCACCGCCGCCGCGCCCCCTGTGGCGACTCCGCGGCGCCAGCGCCGAGACCGCGAGCGGCGAGCCCCCGAGCTTCCTCCGAGATCACCAGGACTCACCCTGGCACGCGGCTCTAGGGCAACCGGGGCGCGCGCGGCTAGGGTTCGTGCCGCCTCGCTCGACGGTCTCCTTCATCGACGAGTTCACGGCCGGCGGCCGCAGCTTCCTCATGACGCCAGAGCTCACGGTGGTGCCGAAGGACAAGGTGCGTGAGCTTCGTCCGTCGGGTTTTCAGGGGGTTCGGCTCGATGGGTCAAGCCGTCTCCCGCTAGCGTTCTTCCGCAGCGACGAGACGCGCACCTGGCGGCTCTCCACGGCCGTGAGCCGCACGGCGGGCGCCACCGGGACGGCGGTGACATCGGGCCCCACCCCGAGCGCCCTTGGCGCCAGTTCAGATACCGTAAGTCATACTGATAATCTACCACGCCCCGATCAACTGACGGCAGCGGCGCGGGTCCGCGTCGCGGCGACTCGAGTCAGCGATGACCGAGTCAGTGATGACCGAGTCAGTGATGACGGAGCCCATGAGCCTGACTCCAAGGCGCAGGGCGCCGCAGCGTCACCATTCACCGACGACGCGCAAGACGCCGCGCGGCTCACACCCGACGCGCACCGCTTCGAGCGCCTGGGGTCCGTGGGGCTCACCGGGCGCGCGCGCTGGCAGCGCGGGCGGCGCTACTTGGAGACGCGGCAAGACGGGCTCTGGGTGGCTCAGGATGAGGTGGCCGTGGTCACCGAGCAGCGCCTGCGCGGCGTGACGCTCGCGCCGAACGAGCGCTGGATCGACGTCTCCATCTTCCAAGGCACGCTCACGGCGTACGAGGGCGAGCGCCCGGTGTTCGCGACGCTGATCTCACCCGGCGCGAGCGGCTACAAGCCGCGGCGCGGCCCCGATCGCAAGAACACCACCCCCACCGGCACCTTCCGCATCGAGTGGAAGCACCTGTCCACCACCATGAGCCCCGACCCCGAACGGCGGCGCTACTACCTGACCGACGTCCCCTTCACGCAGTTCTTCCACATGCCCTTCGCGCTGCACGCAGCGTACTGGCACGACCGCTTCGGGGAGCCCATGAGCGGCGGCTGCGTGAACCTGTCCATCACCGACGCGCGCTGGCTGTTCGACTTCACCAGCCCGAGCCTGCCCGAAGGCTGGCACAGCGTGCGCTCGGGCGGCGACCGCGGTGAAGGCACCTGGGTGAGTATTAGATAGGGTCGGCGGGCGCCGTCCGCTCGACGCGCGCGCCGCTCGGCAGACGCCACAGCCGCAATTGGTCAGGACCACCGACTGCCACCGCGCCGAGCTCCCCCGAGGCCACGAGCTCCAGGTTGCGCGTCGCATCGGCGATCCACCCGTCGCGCGCCAGGCCGTCGTCGCGCGGCGAGTTGGGCAGCACCTCGTCCACCACCGCGCGCCCGTCCTTGTCGTGCACCCAGAGCCTGATCTGGCGCGCCCCCGCGCTCCGCAGCGCCCACAGCCGCGCGAGGCCATCACCCAGCGCGGCGACGTCGTACGGCTCACCGCCCGTCAGCGCCGCGAGCTGCCGCGCCGGGCGCAGACCGCTCAGCGTCACCAGCGTGGCTGCGCCATCCGCCGCCACCACCCAACACTGGTCGATGCGCCGCGCGGGCAGGAGGCGCCAGGGCGCCTCCGCGAGCTCACCCAGCGCTCGATATTTTCCACCAGGAAATAATTGGCGCAGCTCGCGACCCGCCGCGTAGACGAAGGAGCCATCGCTGAGCGCGCTGAGAGCGCCGCCGTCGTAGCCAGGCAGGGCCACCACCTGCGACATCGGGAGCAGCGCGCTGAAGCCGCCTTCGAGCTCATACTCGTACAGCTCAGCGCCCGACGGGTGCTGCGCCCAGATCACGCGATCGCGACGCCGATCGGGGAACAGCTGCGAGCCGGGGAGCAGCGTCGGGCGCGGCAGCGCGACCGGGGTGCCCGCTTTGCTGCGCCGCTCGAGCAGCTCCATGCCGTGCTCGGCGACCAAGAGCTCGGAGCCATCGCGCAGCACCAGGGCGGCGCGCAGCTTGGCGATCGGGTGACGCCCGAGGGGCTCCAAGCTCTCGAGCGAGAACCAGGTCAACGCCTCGTCATCCACGCGCCCGAGTCGCCCACCAGCGAACAGGAGGCCGCGAGGACCCGCGGAGCGCGCCGGTAACGGCAGCCCCAAGGACGAGGCGTGCACACGGGGCGGCGGAGCGCTCGCCGTCGGCAGCGGGATGACGCCGCTCGGCTCGTCACGCGCCGACTCCGCGCGGTCGCAACCGAGGACAGGCGTCGCCGCCAACAGCAGCGCCAGCGCGCGCACGCTCACCGGCACCTCGCCGCTGCCTCACGTGACATCACCGAGCCAAGCCTGAGGCGACGCGGAGCCAGGAGCAAACACGCGGCGCACGCGTCGTGCAGGCAGGTGTGCGCTGCTCACTCCGGGGCGCAGCGAAGCGCGATCGAACGCTGCCCCTACCAACGCTCCCCACCGCTTGCGCGCCCCGAGCTGCCAGCGCTAGCGTGCCCGCCGTGACTCTCCCCGCGCTCCGGCACGCCCCGCTGTGGCTCGCGCTCGTCGTGGCCGCGATGGGCTGCGATCTGCGCGAACGCACGAGCCAGTGCAACGCGCTGTCGGAGACGGTGACGACGGGCGTGCGCCCCATCAAGGCCCTGCTCGAGGAGGAGCCGCGCCTCACCGCCGGCGACGCACCCGCCGCGCGCTACCGCGAGCTCGCCACCCTCTACGAGCAGCTGGCCGTCGATCTGGGCGAGCTCACCGTCAGCGACGAGACGCTGAGCGACATCAAGACGGGCTACGCCGCGCTCTACCGAGAGACGGCCACCACCTGCCACCAACTCGCGACGATCCAGGCCGTGACCGACCGCGACCCCGAGCCAGCGCTGAGCGCCGCTCCTGCAGCAGCACAGGGCACTGCACGAGACGCCACAACACCAGGCGCCGCCCTGCCAATCCCGTCAGTGGCACTCCCCGCTTCGGCGCCGGCGTTCATCTACTCCTCGCCCTCGGCCGTCCCCACCGCTGCCATTCCTCCCGCCAGCGCGACCCCCGCGGCCGCGATGAGCGCGCCCACGGACGCGCCCCCGCCGGCCATCACCCCCAAGCGCCCCATCGCCAAGCTGACGCACCAAGCGTCCCCTCGCGGCCTCCAAGCCACCCAGCTGAATCGCCTGGTGCGGCGCCAAGACGGCCTCGCAGCGCGGGTGAAGCTGCATTGTCAGCAACACTGAATGGCTGCACCCGGGGGGCAGCCGTTTGGAGCACTGCCAAACCCCCAAAACCCGAGCAAGCTGCGACCACGGGGTCGCTCAAGGCCACATCGTGTGTAGGCCTTACGATCTATTGATGGACCGTATCATCAGTGAATCTTACGATTCACCTGCACCGTCAACGAACCGCACGGAATATCTCATCAGCGCCGCTTCCCTTTCGGCTTCGGCTTGGGCTTGGGGTCCGGCTTCGGTAGGTTGCGCTCCACCGCGCCCACCCCCACGCGCCCCCACACGTAGCCGAGCAGGCGCTTGAACTGCCCCGCCTTGTCGCCGCCGAACAGCCACAGGTCCCGCGCGTCCACGTCGAGCTGTAGGGTCGGCGCCCAGTGGCCGCTCGAGGCCCAGCCGAGCAGCATGGGCTCATCGAGCACCACGCGGGTGATCAGCACGCCGCAGCGCGGCTCGTAAGCCAAGCCGACGCAGCCGCCGCCAATCGTCAGCTCCTCGTTCGCGACCGGGCGCCACGCCCACAGCCACTGGAGCTTGAAGCCATCGGTGCGCCCGAGATCCGTCGCGGCAGAGGCCGGCAGCAGGCGCTCGATCTTCGCGGCGAGCTCCTTGTCGAGCTTGTCGCGCAAGCTGAGCGGCGTCCCGCGCACCACCCGGAGCGTCACCTCAGCGGCGTTGCGCGGCCCCGCACAACAGCGGAACCCCACCGTGCCCGCGCGGCGCTCTACCGGGCTCGACGCCGAGTTCGCGCAGCGCCCCACCACCTCCCCCGAGGTGGCGTTGCCGCCGCGGAGCGTGCCAAGCTTCGGGCCCTCTGGGCTCGCGCCGCGCCCGTACAGGCTGCCCGTCCACTCCCACACGCCGCCGTGCAGGTCGCGCACGCCGAACTCGCTGCGACACCCGAACAGCATGCCGCTCGGCAGCATACGCGGCGCCGCACCGGTGTTGCACACCTCCGGGCGGTACTCGTCGCCATACTCGTAGACGCGGTTCTTGGGGCCCTTGCAGGCGCGCTCCCACTCGAGCTCCGAGCAGAGCCGCTTACCCTGCTCCTCACAGTGTGAGGCCGCCTCCGCTTGGCTCACGTTGGTGAGCGGGATGGCGCCTTGCTCGTTGGGGTACGGGTACTCGTCGATGTAGAACCCCTTCAAGATCACCTGCTCGCCGGGCATCTCCGCCTCGGCCGCGCGCGGGTAAACCGAAGCGGGCGTGCCCGCCACCAATGCCCCTGGTGGGATCCACACCATGCCCTTGCGCTCGGCGGGCGCGCGCGGCTGGATGTCCAAGGAGGCGTCGGCGGGGGCCTCCTCGCGCTCGGGCGCGGCGCGGTCTCGATCGCAGCCAGGCGTCGTCAGGCTCACGAACCCAAGCAGGGGCGCCCACGCCACCACGCGGGCGCGCAGCGGCGCGCGCTCGAGCCGCAGCGGCGATGGCACGAGAGGCGTCAGGCGCCGCACCGGCTACGCCTCCCTGAAGTCTTCACGCTCGCGGAGCCCGAGCTCCTTCATCTTCAGCTGCAGCCCCTTGCGCGAGATCTTGAGGAGGCGCGCGGTGTGCGTGACGTTGCCGCCCGTCTGCTCGAGCGCCTTGGAGATCAGCGAGCGCTCGATTTGCACCGTGGCCGCCTTGACCTGCTCCTTCAGGCCGTCGTTCGACGCCGACTCGGGCTCCCGCACCTCGGAGGCGCCGCGGGCGCTCGCGTGGATCAGCTCCGGCGGCAAATCACTGAGCCCGATGCGCGGCCCGTCGCAGAACAACACGGCGCGCTCGATGACGTTCTCGAGCTCACGGATGTTCCCCGGCCAAGGGTACTCGAGCAGCGCCTGCTCCGCGACCGGATCGAGCCCCGTGACCTGCTTGCGCAGCCGCTGGTTACTCTTGGCGATGAAGTGCTGACACAGCGGGGCGATGTCCTCGACGCGCTCGCGCAGCGGCGGCAACACCAGGGGCACCACGTTGAGGCGATAGTAAAAATCCTCGCGGAAAGTCCCTTCTTGGATCTGCCGCCGCAGGTCGCCGTGGGTCGCCGCGATCAAGCGCACGTCGGCGTGGAGCGTCTTCACCCCACCGACCCGCTCGAACTCACCCTCTTGCAGGGCGCGCAGCAGCTTCACCTGGATCTCGATCGGGACGCTGCCCACCTCGTCGAGGAACAGCGTGCCGCCGCTCGCCAGCTCCAAGCGCCCCGGCTTGGAGCTCACGGCGCCAGCGAACGCGCCCTGCTCATAGCCGAACAGCTCGCTCTCCACCGCGCCCTGGGGGATGGCGGCGCAGTTCACCTTGATGAACGGCTTGTCGGCGCGGCTAGAGGCGCGGAACAGCGCGCGCGCCACCAGCTCCTTGCCGGTGCCGCTCTCGCCGCGGATGAGCACCGTGGTCGGCGCGTCAGCGATGCGATCGAGCACCTCGCGCAGCGCGCGGATCGCGGCGCTCTGCCCGATGATGCCGTGCGGCGCGGGCGGCGCGCCGGGCTCATGGGCGCTGGCCGCGCTGGCGCCCACGCGCCCCGCCGAAAGGCTCGCGTGCGACTGAGAGAGCGCCCGGGTGCGGAGCGCCTTGCTCACCACCGCGCGCACCTCGGCCTGATCGAAGGGCTTGGTGATGTAGTCGAAGGCGCCGGTCTTGAGCGCCTCCACCGCGTTGTCCACGGTGCCGTGCGCCGTCATCATCACGATGGGCAGCTCCGGCTCCAGCTCGAGCGCCGAGCGCAAGAGCTCCATGCCATCGACCTTCGGCATCCGAAGATCGGTGATCACGAGGTCGATGTGGTGGTCTGCCAAGGTGGCGAGGCCTTCTTCACCATCCTCCGCGACGAGCACCTCGTAGCCGTCGCGCGCGAGCTGCGCCGCGAGCACGCGGCGCAGGTTCGGCTCGTCGTCCACCACCAGGATCTGCTTCTTCTCCTCCAACATGGGATCCTCGAGCGGCTATGAGCGGTCAACGAGGGGCTAAGGGCAGCGCGGCGCGAGGCCCGGGGTGAAGACGGAGCAGAAGAAGAGCGCGGTCTTCTCGTTACCCGGCGCGCCCGCCACCACCACCTCTTGCGCACCCGAGCGCGCCACCGCCAGGCTCCGCCCCAGCTGATCGCCCTCCTCCGCGGAGGACATGAACAGCACGTCGTGGAGATTGAAGGGGCGCTCGCCCTCGACGTCGTACACCAGCACCGCCCCGGCGCTCCCAACCCCCCGAACCGTCATCAGCGGCGCGCCGACCAGCACCTCGCCGTCGCCGTCGCCGTCGAGATCCGCGACCTCGAGCGCGGCGCCGAACAGGGAGCGCTCGCAGCCCTCCACGCTCGCCTCCGTCCCGCAGCCGAACGAGGTGACCAGCGCGCCCTGCGGCAGGCCCGCCAGCGTGCAAGTGGGAGCGCCCGTCGTCTCCGGCAGCTCCGACAGCACCTCGCCGTTTAGCACGTAGACGGTCCGATCGTCGCTCACCACCAGGTCGTCCACCGCGTCCGGCGTCACCCGACCGGTGGCCAGCGCGCGCCCCAGACCTGCCTGGCCCCCGAGGCAGCCGAGCAGCGCAGCCTCGGCCTGCCCCGGTCGCCATCGATACAGGTACACGTTGCCCTCGCCCGGCGCGGCCACCGCCAAGAGGCGCCCGCCGCCGCTGATCCGCGCGGAAGCGACCGCCTTGCCGAAGCTCAAATCAGCGCGGGGAGGCGGCAGCGAGATCGGCGTCATCGAATCCGGCGGGTAGAACCACGCCAGCGCGGGCACTTGCTCGGGCGCCCCCGCGATCACCGACGCGAGCTCGTCTTTGTCCGCCGCGAGGTAGAGCGCGATGGGCTCCTCCCCGCGCAGCGCGGGCTGGATCAAGTGGCGATCCACGTCCTCCGGCACGGGCAGCGCGTACTCCGTCTGGTCGCGGCAACGCGCGACCAACCCGGTGCCATTGCCCGCCTCACCGATCGCGAACACGAAGCACTGCTCGAGCTGGATGCCGCTCGTGCCACCCGGCACCCGCGCGAGCCCGAGCCCCGCGACGGAGTTCGCCATCATGCACGCCGGGCCACCACTGCAGAAGCCGCTATCCACCGCGTCCACCTGCGCGGCCTGCCCCGGGCTCAGCTGGAAGCTCGCGCCTCGAGAGCGATTCGGCGCGCCACCAACCAACACCCGCGTGGTGTCCCCCGCGAACGCCGTCGCGAGGCTCACCCCGAAGCCACCCTTCAGCTTGTCAGGTTTCTTGAACAACAGCACCGGCGCGTCCTCACCGACGTCGCTGAACCGCGCCCAAGAACACCCCGAAGCCACCGCCACGGCGACGCCCAAGGTAGCGCTCACGAGCCCCCACCGACCCCAACGTGCGTGCGTGGCCATCAGAAGCTCCCTCCGAAAAGTAGCCAGCCCGACTGACCCGAGATCTGCGGCGTGACGTACAGCCCGCCGGCCTCCGCGCTCGGCCGCTTGGGAGCGCGCTCTTCGCGCGCCACCCGGCTCGGCAACAGGCGCCGCGCGCTCGGCCGCGCCTGCTTCGGATCGCGGAACTCCACCGGCTTGCCCTGCTTGATGCTCGAGTCGGGCAGCGGATCTTTCAGGAAGTTGTAGACGGCGAGCACCCCCAGCACGCCGCTCACCACGAAGCCGGCGTCCGCCCCGATCGCGAAGATTTGTCCGCGGGTGATGCGCTCGTCGCCCTCCTCGAGCACGCCCGCTTCGCGATCGGCGACCAGCTCGTCGTGGAGCCGGTCGGACTCCGTGCCCACGTAGATGCTCGCGCCGAGCACCACCGCGCCGATCACCGCTTGAGTCCAGGCGGCGCCGCGCGGGTACTTCGGGATCAGGTTGGCGCGGATGGGCAGCGTCTGGCCCTTGGGGACGTCGATCTCACCCTCGTAAGTCTTCCGCCCTGACGACTCGATGGTCAGCTTGTGGCGCCCCGAAGAGAGCTTCACCTCCAAGGGCTCTTCACCGCTGCGCCACACACCCACCGGCTTCTCGTCGATGGCGATCTTCGCGTCCGGCGCGTTCGCATCCACGCGGATAGTGCCGTAGTCCACGCGGCGCAGCGTCACCTCCAGCTCCTTCTGCTCACCGTGCTTCACCTGCACCTTGGTGAGCAGCGGCTGGAACCCGGGCGCCTCCACCAGCACCTCGCGCTCCCCGGAGGGCACCAGCGCACCGTAAGGCGTGGTGCCCCACTCGGGCCGCTTCTTGGCGCGGTCGTCGAGGTAGACGTACGCGCCGCGCACGTTGGCGCTCACGCGAAGGAAGGCCATGAACGCGCCCTGGCTCAGGTTGGCCTTGAAGTGGTGGACGTGACCGGCGAGGACGTCGATGTTCGTCTGGCTCACGTTGAAGTCGCGGAACTTCTCGACGACGATCTGGTAGCGGCCGACGGCGAGCGACGTCTCGGAGGGTGAGGTGCCGCTGAACACCTGCGTCCACCCGGGGTTCTCACCGCCCACCTTGAACGGCGCCGCACCAGCCCCGCGCTCATAGAGCACCACCGGCGCACCCGGCGGATCCGTCTCCACCACGACCAGCGAGCGCATCGCGTCTTGATCGTCGCTGGGCAGCGGTGGCGTCGCCGCCCCCGCGTCCCCTGGGCCCGCATCTTCACCCACCCCTGCGTCGCCAACAGGCGCGGCCGCCGCCTCGAGGCTCGCGATGCGCGCGCGCACCTTCTCGGCATCGGGCGCGCTGGGGTCCACCCGTAGGTACTCGCGGAAGCGCTCGAGCGCCTTCGAGTTGTCGCCCTGCTTCTGGTAGCAGACGCCCGCGTTGAACAAGAACGCGCTGTACGGGTGCTGCGCGTAACCCGCCTCGAACTGCGCCGCCGCAGCGGTGTAGTCCCCCGCGACGTACAGCCCCTGCCCCTTCTCCATGTAGCGCCGGATCGAGTCCAGCTTCTGCCCGGTGGCGTCCACCGACCCCTGCGCGCTCGCGTTGGAGGCGGGCACCAAGCACACCAAGGCGAGCGTCAGGAGCCCCAAGCTCCACCACCAGCGTCGCACGGCTGTTCGCATCGTAAGCATCCTCGAAACCCAGCTTGGCGCCGCGGCGCCGGCGCCTGGTTCTCGCACTATCCCGGCCCGGAGAGAACCCCCAACAGGCCCCCGATCTCTGGCACGCCTCGCGAGGCGCGCCAAACCAAACGCTCGCCCGCCTGCAGCTCTGGCACCCGCAGCTCAGGCAACCTGCAGCTCGAGGCAACCGCGCAACCGGATCCGCGACGCACGAGGCACGACGGCTGCGCCAAGGCCCTCCCACGGGACCAAATTGCGCACGGCGGGGCGCAAACAGGTATGCTATCCGGGAGGCGCGCCCTGCTGCGCCGCGATAGCCTTATGTCCACGTCTCGAGCTCGTCTGCCCTTCGCGCGCCTCGGCGCTGGTCCCTTACTCACCGCGGGGGCGCTCCTGTTACCCCTCGCCTGGTCGGCGCCCGCGCTGGCGGAGGAGCTACCCCCCTACGCCACCTGCACCACCACCCCGACGGAGGCCGACGTCGCCGCCGCCAAGGGGGCGTTTCAAGCGGGCCAGGCCGCGTTCAACGAGGCCGACTACACGCGCGCCATCACCTATTGGGAGGACGCGTATCGGCGCGACTGCACCGCGCACAAGCTGCTCATCAACCTGGCGCGAGCCTACGAGCTGAACGACCAGCTGGGCCACGCCATCCGCGCTTTGGAGACCTACAACGAGCGTGTCCCGGACAACCCGGAGCAAGCCCAGAGCGCGACTCGCATCCAACGCTTCAAGGAGCGCCTGGCGCAGCAGGCAGCGCAGCCAGGCACCCCCCCCCCCGCAGATCCCCCCCCGGTGACCCCACCCACCGGCGGCCCCCCGGAGGATGACGTCACCCCCCCCACGGACGACGGCGTGCGCCCCCTCTACCCGCTCTTCGTCGCGGGCGGTGGCGCTGTCCTCGGCATCGTGGGCGCGGTGCTCTACTTCCCGGGTCAGAGCACGCTGAGCGACTTCGACGAGAAGTGTCCCAACCGGCGCTGCCCCGCGGGGGTGGACGACAGCGAGGCCAACTCGGCGCGCAGCCAAGTGACCATCGGGGGGATCCTGATGGGGGTCGGCGGCGCGGCGATCATCGGCGGCACCCTGTGGTACTTCCTGCAACCCAAGCAGCCGCGCAGCGCGGAAGCGACGCGCCGCAACGTAGCTGAACGCAGCCAGCTCACCCCCGTGGTGGGCCAAGGCTTCACCGGCCTCAGCTGGAGCGGCTCGTTCTAATCACCCCTGCTGACTGTCGTTTCAGCCGCTCATCCTCATTCCAGGGGGTTTGGGGGTTTGGCAGGTCGCTACCCGGCGCCCATCGAGTCGACCTGCCCACCACGCGGCGCCCGTCAAGTCACCTGACTGGCGCGCGGCCACCGGAGCTCAGTCTTCGTCGTCCTCGTCCTGAAAGAACGGGTCGCTGTCGATCTCGTCGGTGTCGCCGAGCTCCTCCACCTCCGGCGCGGGCTTCCCGGCGCGCAGCGGCGGCGGATCTTCCTTGGACGGCGCGCGCACGCCCCAGGTGCTCACCGGCTCCGTCTCGGGGGTGACGGGCTCATCCCCCTCGGGCTCCCGTGGGGTCCACTCCTGGCCGCCCTCCGAAGGGGCGCGTCGCTGCTTCGCCTCGAAGCGGAGGCGCTCGAAGTCGGGTGCGACGGGCCACGGCGTCTCGCTGGAGGAGCTCGCACAACCTCCAAGCGCGCCGAAGAGCAGCACGAGCGAGCCCCAACCCCCAAAAACCCTGATGCCCGCTGAAAGACCTACGGCACGCGGGCGCTCGGCTACCTTGGGCCCCGCGACGGAGCCACGCGCACCCTCCCCGGCGCAATGCAGCGGAACTCGACGAGCCATGCTCGCCTTCTGCCACAGCCGTCGCCGTCCGCAAACCACCGCGCGCGAGTTTCTGCTAGGTTGAGCGGCCGGTGGCTCGCTCGACGCTGGCCGCCCGAGTGCCCATGAAAATCCACCTCACTTCCTTCGCTCCGCTCACCCTCCTCGCGCTGGCCGCCGGTCTCCAGCTCAGCTGCAGCAGCGACGATGGGGAGGGCGGAGGGCCGTCCGGCGAGGCGAACTGCCGCATCGAGGAGGTCCCGGCCGAGCCCTCGTTCCGAGCGCACATCCTGCCCACCTTCCAAGGCGCCTGCACCTTCAGCTCCTCGTGCCACGGCAGCAAGACGCGCTCCCAAGTCGACCTCTACTTGGGGGAGAAGCTCCCGCGCACCGCCGCCGACGAGATGTCGAGCGCGGCGATCAGCGAGATGCTGGCGGGCGTCATCGGCCGCGCGTCGGTCACGGCACCTGACGTTCAGCTGATCGCGGCGGGCAACGCGGCCAGCAGCTTCTTGATGCACAAGATCGACGACACCCATCGAGACCAGGGCTACGCCTGCACCGCGCAGGCGTCGGACCTCGATCACCCCTGCGGCGACTCGATGCCGCAGACGGCGGAGGAGCTGCTCTGCAGCAAGGAGCGCGAGACGATCCGGCGCTGGATCGATCAAGGCGCCAAGGACAACTGATGCACGCCTAGGCTGGCGACACACCTGAGGCTTGGCACACACGGGGGCCTAGTAAGTGAGGCGTACGACATCGAGGGGAGCGAGTGGGGGGCTCGTCGCGCACGGATGGCTGGCGGCCACCGCGAGGCGCGCGCGCCGTCATGGCCTCGCCATGAGCCTCTTGTTCGGCGGCCTGGGGCTCACCCTCGGCGCTTGCGACAGCGACCCTGACGCCTTCCCCGAGCCGGAGGCGTGCGACGCCTTCGACTACGCCGGCTTCGACCCCGGCCCCACCCTCAATTTCCATGAGGAAGTGCGCCCGCTGTTCGGGCGCTGCGCGGGCTCCACCTGCCACGGCTCCCCCCGCTCATCCGCGGCGGGGCTCTACCTCGCGATGCCCGCCGGTGACACGCCGGAGGACGCCACGGAGCGCGCGCGCATCGTCGCCGAGTCGCTGATCGTCCCCGCGCGCACCACGCCCGATCTCCCGCGCATCACCCCGGGCCGCCCCGACCAGAGCCTCTTGATGCACAAGCTGGACGGCAGCCACGACTGCCTGGGGCTGACCTGCCCCGGCGGTGACTGCGGCCTCCGCATGCCGCGCGGCGGCACACCCCTCAGCGCTGAAGAGCGCGACGTCATCCGCCGCTGGATCGCCCAGGGCGCTCGCGCCAATTGACGTCCAGTCTGACGATCAGCCAAGCTAACCACCTCCGGGTGAGCCGCTGCCACCTCCGAGTGGGCCGCCGGAAGTTAGCCAAGCTGCTCACTTCGACCGGCGCTGGACTGCCGCCTCAGCCGCCGATTTTTTTGGGGGTTCGGGTGCGGTCGGTGGCGCCGCGCGCACCACGAAGGCGGCGTGAGGCGCCTGAACGCTCGGCGCCCGCTCGAACGCTTCCGGGCGGCGCGCCCCGCGCGCCCGGTGTATGACGCGGGCGAGATGATCGGACGGCTGTGCGGAGCGCTGGTGGCTGAGGAGCTGGATGGGCGCGTGATCCTCGACGTTTCGGGCGTGGGTTATGAGGTGCTGATGCCGCTCGGAGCGAGCGGGCGCGCCCGCGCCCTGGGAGAGCCCGTGGTGCTGCACATCCACACCCACGTGCGGGAAGACAGCCTCGAGCTCTTCGGCTTCCCCACCTCCGTGGAGCGCGACGTGTTCCGGCTCCTCATCACCGTGCCCAACGTCGGGCCCAAGACGGCGCTGGCGGTGCTGAGCGAGCTGCCGCCACGCGAGCTCGGCCAGGCGGTGGCGCAAGGGGACGTCAAGCGCCTGAGCCAGGTGACGGGCATCGGTAAGAAGACGGCCGAGCGCCTGGCGCTCGAGCTGAAGGGCAAGCTGCCCAAGCTGTCCGCCGAGGTGGACGTGGCGCCGAGCGCCGCCGGCGCGCCAGGCAACCGCGAGCGCCTGATCGGCGCGCTGACCCACATGGGCTACCGCGCGGCGGAGGCAGAGCGCGCCGTGGAGGCGATGGGAGGAGCCGTCGCCGAGCTGCCGCTGTCCGCCGCGCTGAAGGAGGCGCTGGCGCTGCTGGCGAAGTGAAAAGGACGCGAACCGTAGGGTGAGCAGCGAGTCGCCCTGATCGCCGGCGGCCGGCGGCGCGCCAACGCCTCGCCAGGTACGTTGGCGCATGAATCGGCGTGCGCCGGACGGCTCTGGGGCGCGCCTGCCGCTAGCCCGACGCCTGACCCCGACTCGACCCAGGCGGTCACTTTTGAGTTGGCGTCAGCGTCGCGGCGGTGGATTGTTGCGCCGCCTGCGGGTAGTTTGGCCCACGCGAGGGAAGCGTGGGCTGGTGCCGAGGGATGAGCTCCCAGAGGCCACTCACCATCAGAGCTGGAGGCGATCTGTGATCACGTGTGCCAAGTGCGGCAAAGACAATCAGGACCACTACAAGTTCTGCCTCGGCTGCGGCGCAGAGCTGCCCCGTGACGACGCGCCCAAGCCCTTCACGGCACAGACCCCGCCCCATGGTGTTCCGGCGGCGGTCGCGGGGGCTCCTGCCGCTCCTGCGCCCGCGCCCACTCCGGCCGCGGTGCCTGCCCCGGCCGCACCCATAGCGGCCCCTGCCATCGCAGCGGCGCCGGTCGCTGCGCCGGCTCCCGTCGCAGCGCCCGCGCCCATCGCGGCGCCTGTCGCTGCGCCTGCTCCCGCCGCAGCGCCTGCTCCCGCTGCAGCGGCGCCGAGCGCGGTCGAGGCTGTCCAGTGCCCGCAGTGCGGCCACACCAACAAGACGAACAACAAGTTCTGCGCGTCGTGCGGCTACAACCTCGGCGCGCTGCAGAGTCAGCCGCCCGCCGCTGCCCCCACGGGCGCCGCGGCCAGCGCCAGTCAGGTGGTCCTCACCGCGCTGCGCGCCGATGGCTCGGAGGCGGGGACCTACCCGCTCCCCGATGACGCCAGCATCACCGTCGGCCGCGACACCGGGTCCATCTTCGCGGGTGACAGCTACCTCTCGCCACGCCACGCGACCTTCACGCGGCGCGGCGGCGGTCTGTTCGTCAAAGACGAGAGCTCGCTGAACGGCGTCTACATCAAGCTGAAGCCCAACATGCCCTGGCACCTCAGCTTCGGCGACGTGTTCCGCATCGGTCAGGAGATCATCCGCTTCGAGGAGCTCGCTGGGCTCGGCAAGTCACCTGACGGTGTCGAGCGCCTCGGCAGCCCCGCGAAGGGCTACATCGGGCGGCTCGCGCTGGTGATCGGCCGCGACACCACGGGCAACGCCTTCCCCATCCCGGAGAGCGGCGTGCACTGCGGGCGCGAGCGGGGCGACATCCTCTTCAGTGAGGATGGCTACGTCTCCGGCCTGCACTGCCGCATCGCGCGGGCAGAGGACGGCCAGACTTACCTCACGGACGTCGGCTCCTCCAACGGCACCTTCGGGCGACTGAAGCAGGAGCACCCGGTGGCGCCGGGGGACGTCCTCCTGATGGGGCAGCAGCTCTTCCGCGTCGATTACTGATGTGACTAAGCCACCCGTCTCGAGCGCGGCTCGTCAGGAGACTGCATGAGCCGCGCGGTTCGCGTCGTCGCCGCGATGATCTCACAGGAGGGGCGCTACCTCATCACCCAGCGCCGCCCCACGGCGGTGCTGCCGCTGCTGTGGGAGTTCCCTGGTGGAAAAGTGGAGCCGGGGGAGACGGACGAGGGCGCGCTGCAGCGCGAGGTGCGTCACCGCCTGGGGGTGGAGATCCGCTGCGGCGCGATGGTGAGCTTCGTGAGCCACCCTTACGAGAAGTACACGGTGGACCTCTACCTGTACGAATGCCAAATCGTCTCGGGGGAGCCGCGGGAGCAGAACGTGGAGGCCTTCCGCTGGGTCACCAGCGATCAGTTCGATCAGTACCCGTTCACCCCCGCCGACGAAGCCTCCATGAACGAGCTGCTCGAGCTCGGCTAGCTGCTCGAGGAGGGGCGCTCCGCACGTGGGCGCCGGCAGCGCGGGAGCACAACGGGAGGCTGATGCAGCCAAAGCGCCGAGCGCCCGAGCGAAGCGCTCAACCCGTGGCCCTGCGCGCCGATAGCGCCGGGTGCCCTCGCCTCACTTCCTCGCTGCCGTGAGCGCCGAGCGCGCGCCACGCCGCTCCCCCTGGCTCACGCTCCTGGCCGCCTGCGTCGCGCCGGCGCGCTGCGTCCGCTGCGGACGAACGCGCGCCGCCCTCGGCCCGCGCGTGTTCTGCGCCGACTGCACGCCGGGCGATGAGCCGCAGCTGGGCGAGCTGAGCGGGCTCTCGATCGCCGCGGGCGGCGCCTTCGAGGGCTCGCTCCGCGACGCCATCCTGCGCCTCAAGTATCAGGCCGCGCCGGAGCTCGCGGGGGAGCTCGGGAGCTGGCTCGCGACGCGGCTCGTCGACCTGAAGCGGCATAGTGACAGTAAAACTAACCATTTGGGTGACGCAAAGGAAGTGAAGCGCGAAACGCGCGCCATGGAAAGCGCAGCACCAGTCAGCATCACTGCTGATGCGCCGGCCGCGCGCGGCAGCCAGCCCGCTCCGCTCCTCGTCCCGGTGCCGCTCCACCCACGGCGGCTGGTGGAGCGCGGGTACAACCAGGCCGCGCTGCTCGCCGCGGCGCTCCGGCGCCCGCTCGGGCTGCGCACGAAGATGACCGGCCTCACCCGCGAGCGGCGGACGGCGGTCCAGGCAGGCCTGGGCGCTGAGGCGCGGAGCGCGAACATGCGGGGCGCGTTCAGGGCGCGGCCCGCGCTGCGCGGCGCGCGGGTGATCTTGGTGGACGACGTGGCCACCACCGGGAGCACCCTCGCGGCTTGCTGTGAGGCGCTCCACGCCGTGGGCGCAGAGCCGCTCGGCGCGCTGGTGCTAGCGCAGGCAGGCAGCTGACGGAGCACCGAGCGCCTCGGTCGGCGCCGGGTAGCGCGCTGCCAAACCCCCAAAAAACGAGCGCCCAACCGCGGCTGGACCTGCACCAACCTCGACCGGCCGGAACCAAGGTCTCGCTCATTTCCATAAGGCAATGGAAACCCTTGGCTAGCAACCAAGGTCGCACTCATTCCCGCGTGGGAATTTAAGATACGCAGCTCAAGCGAGCTCGCTCAGGATGTGCTTCGCGCGGCGAAGCTCGGCCTCCAACGCCACCTGGAGCGCCACGCGGCCGCCGCCCGCGCGCTCGACGAACGCCGTGAGGTAGCGCCGCGCCACGCTCGTTTGCCCCAGCGCGTGCCCTAGCTCCCCCAGCACGAACTGACCGTAGCCACGCCCACAGGGGGCGAGCTCGAGCGCGTCGAACAGCGCCGCGAGCTCGGAGGTGGCGAGCTGCCCCGCCCGCCAACGCGCGAGGCCGAGCTGCGCTTGATACAACGGCTTGTCCCGCGTGCCCCAGCGCGCGGCGCGCGTCAGCGCACCGACGGCGCTCACGTAGTCCTCCGCGAGGTAGAGCGAGCTGCCGAGCGTCCACAGATGAAACGCTCGGCGTGAAGCGGGGCACACGCGCGAGGCGATCCGCAAATGGTCCACGGCGCGGCGCTGATCTCCCAACCCCAAACAAGCGCGCGCCGCGTCTTGCCGCGCGACGTCCGGCATGACACCGGTTGCGACCGCTTGGAGCGCCGTGTCGAGCGCCTCCGTGAACGCGCGACTCTCCATCTGAGACAGGTACAGCTGACGCAGCAGCAGCGCGCGCGTATCGAGATCCACCCCGCTCGGGTGCGCGAGCCCACGCCGCGCGTACTTCGCCCGGGTGGCCGAGCTGCGAGCTCGCGAGGCGCGCACGAGGCAATCCTCAGGGGATTCCCCCGGCCTCGAAGAGCTGGGCGAGCCCAACGATGACTCCGCCACGGGGCCGGCCTTCGCCAGCGGGGGCGCGGGCGTCTCGAGAGTCGTCGGGGACTCGCCGAGCGGGTCTCGTGAGCGGGCCATGCGATGTATCAAGCTAGCAGCACCTGCACAACCGTCCAGTTTTCTGCATTTTCGAGCCTCGGGTCGGCGAGCTGACCTACGGCGCACGTCCCACGCGATGAAATGCACGCGGGCTCACGCGACGCGGGTTCCACGGTTGATGAGGGGGGCTGGTGGGCCTATCTATCGCGCGTGACGCGCACTCCCCGTTTCATCCGGCTGAAGCTGATCTCGCTCGGGGGCTGCCTGCTGGGCGCGCTCGCGGCAGGCTGCGGGGAGCCGGCGACCGAGGCGGAGTGTCAGGAGCTGGCGCAGCACATCGCGCGGCTGCGCCTCCAAGCGCGCGGCTTCGACGCCCCGGAGATCGAGCGGCGCGTGGCCGCGGCGCAGGGGGATCCGGAGTACAAGAAGACGATGGAGGGGTGCGTCGGCAAGCGCATCACCCGAAGCTCGCTCGAGTGCGTGAAGCAAGCCAAGACACCCGAAGAGGTGAAGCTGAAGTGCGCGCGCTGAGCCGCCCACGGCGCGCTGGCTCCACGGAGGCGCCAGAGCCTGGGCGGAGCGAGACGCACGGCCACCCAGATAGTCAGCCAGGCTACCACGCGCAAGGTGGCTCCACGGAGGCGCGAGAGCCTGGGTGGAGCAAGACGCGCGGCCGCCCAGATAGTCAGCCAAGCTACCGATCACGTGGCGCATCAGGCTCGTTGACCAAGTCCATCGAGGGGGGCTCACGACGGGCTCGCCTCGCGCAGGCGCTGTTCACCTGCTGCTTGGGGTTTTGGGGGTTGGCCTGCCAAACGAAGCTGAGCGAGCCGGAGTGCGATCAGCTGCTCGATCGCTACGTGGAGCTTTTGTCAATCGCCGATGAGCCCCAGCTCAGCGCCGACGAGCTCACACGAAGGCAACGCGAGGCGCGCACCAAGGCCGCGAGCGACCCCCGCTTCAGCGCCTGCAGCAACGAAGTGAGCCGTCGCCAATACGACTGCGCCATGAGCGCCCCGAACGCAGACCGCCTGGAGCAGTGCTTGGTGTTCTAGAGGCGTCGCCACCATCACGGGCCCCATCTTGCCCGCCGCGCGTACCGCTTGGAGCAGCGCTGGGTGTCTTAGGCGGCGATCGGCCAATATTTCACCGTGCTTACACGGGGCGTTCGTAGATTGACGTGCCGTCCTCCACCCCCTAGCGTCGGCTGCGAGTGGCTCGGCGCCACCGAGGAGGAGCGTAGTGATGAGGGGTTCGTGTTTGGTTTTGGTTATCGGGTCCGTGATGGCTGCGTGCACGCCAGCGACGAACCCTGGCGCTGATGGCGCGAGCACGAGCACCGCCACCCTCGCCGAGCAGGATCCCGCGCAACCTGCGGCGCCAAGCCCCGTGAATACCGAGGCGCCGGCAGCCCCCGCAGCAGGGTCAGGGGAGCTCCCCATCGCGGACCTCACCAGCCTCACGCTGAAGTTCAGCGGCCCACCCGTGGCGCCGGCCTACTTCCGTGGCTACGTGACGGTCTACAAACCAGGTGAGCTGAAGCGCGAGGTCACCGGCCCGGGGCGCGACAAGAAGCGCAACGATGAACAGGCGCTCGACGCGGAGGGTCAAGCGAAGCTCGAGCAGGCGCTGAAGACCCGCGGTCTCAAGGAGCAGCCGGAGCCGGAAGATCGCGGGTGCTCGGGCGGCGTCACCTACACCCTGGAGCTGACCTACGCGGGGCAACCCCCGAAGAAGCTGCGGAGCTACCTCTGCGCGGGTGAGGCCAACGGTACCCTCGGCGGAGACATCCAGGGGTTCGAGAGCGACGTGAACGCGCTGTTCAGCACCCCGCTCCCTTGGTAGCGCGACGCGCGAAAGCAAAGTGACGAACCGCCATGACCCTACCATCCGTCCTCCGCGCTTTCCTCGTCGCCTCCCTCGCCGCCTGCGCGTGTGATCCACAGACAGCATCGCCGCCCACCGAGCCAGGCCCGCCAGGCGAAGCACAGCCGAGCCAGGCCGCGCCCACACCGAGCGTCGCGCCCACACCGAGCGTCGCGCCGCCCGAGCCCGGGGCGCTCACCCAGCTCGTGTTTCGGGACGCTGAGCAGCCCGAGCAGGGCACCACCTTCACCTATGAGGGGGGCGTGCTCACTCGCGCGCGCGCCTTCAAGGACGCCGCCCCCGAGCGCACGGAGCGCAAGCTGACGCAAGAGCAGCGAGCGGCGCTCCAGCAAGCGCTCGTGGAGTTGGGCCTGAACGAGGCGAAGGAGGCCGCCAAGGAGCCGCAACGCAGCTTATCGGCGGATGACTACTGCGGGCCGCGCTACTGGCTCGAACTGACGCGCCAGGGCCAGCCCCAGGTGAAGCTGCAAACGGGCCAGTGCGGCGCTCCAGCTCAGGATGGCGACTTCATCACCTTCGAGCGTCGGCTCCACGACCACTTCATCGAGCCCCTCGACCTGGAGGCCGCCTCGGAGCTCCACCTGTCCATCAACGCGGCCGCTCGCTTCCCCTCGTACGCTATCGACCTGATGCGTAAGGAGCTGAAGCTCACTGCCGACAGCCGCAGCGCGCCGCGGGTGATCCAGCTCAGCGCCGCTGAGCGCGAGCGCATCTTGGGCGCGTTCAGAGCGCGCAAGCTGAGAGAGCAGTTCACGCGCGAGCTGCGGGGCTTGGAGGCCATCGGCTGTGGTGGCGGCACGACCTACACGCTGCGCCTCGTCCGGCAGGACAAGCCGGACATCAAGCACTCCATCTACCTGTGTGAGGAGCCGCCCCACGGGACCTTGGGCGGCGACGTGGAGGGGTTCGTGAAGGATCTCGACGCCCTCATCGCCCCCCACCTGAAGGGCGCGGCGCCCTCATCCTCCGGGAAGTAGCTCAGCCGAGGGCGGTGTCCAGCAGCATCATCACGACGAAGCCGATCAAGAGGCCGCCGGTGGCGAACGCTTCGTGGCCCTTCCGGTGCGACTCGGGGATGATCTCGTGGCTCACCACGAACAGCATCGCCCCCGCCGCGAACCCGAGCCCCCATGGGAGTAGCGACTCCGCGAAGGAGATGACCGCCGCGCCCAGCACCGCGCCCACTGGCTCGATCAACCCCGTGGCCGCGCCGAGCGCCACCGAAGCGAGCCGTGAGTAGCCCGCCGCGAGCAGCGCCACGGCGACCACCAAGCCCTCGGGGACATCCTGGATCGCGATACCCGTCGCGAGGGTCTGCCCCGAGACGGGGCTCGAGCCGGCGTACGCCACGCCGATCGCGAGGCCCTCGGGCAGGTTGTGGAGCGCGATGGCAAACACGAACAGCCAGGTGCGCCGCAGCCGAACCTGCTCGCTCGGCCCCTCCACCCCCTTGATGAAGTGCTCGTGCGGCAGGCTCTTGTCCAAGACGAGCAAGGTCACGCCACCGAGTAAGAGCGCGGCGCCCACCGTCAGGCCGGCGCCCCAAGGCCCGCTGCCCAGCTCCCGCGCGTGCGCCAACCCCGGCACGATGAGCGAGAAGGCCGCCGCCGCCAGCATCACTCCGGCGCCGAAGCCAAATAGTGAGTCTTGCAGCCTATCCGAGAGTCGCACCGAGAGCAGCACGGGGAGCGCGCCCAGCGCCGTGGCCAACGCCGCCACCAGGCCGGCGTGCAGCGCGCCCACCGTCGCGCGTGAGCCCGACGCGTAAGCGCCGACCACCGCTGCGAGCAAGAGCGCCAGGGGCAGCACCGTGCCTAGCCGAAAGACCTCACGGAGGCGCCAACCCCAAGGAGCCGGTGATGCGACGAGCGATTTCATGAAGACGGACTATAATAATAATGCTTCTCAGTCGCATCAAGGGCCAAGGAACCACTGAGGCGAAAAGCGTACAAAAACGGAGCCGCTGAGCGCCGCACGGCGTGCAGCGCCCTTTCAGCGCCACGCAGCGCGCTGCCAAACCCCCTGATCCCCTCCCGGAAATCTAATACGCCACACTTACTAATCTACCCTTGGGGCCGTGCATCGAGGTCCATGTACGCCGAGCATTAGCACGCGATACTTACTATCTTGCTCGTCTGGCACGACGAGCGGGTCACCGCTTCGCCCGCTCGCCCAGGTAGGCCACCACCTCCGCGATGTCCACCGCCGCGTCCAGCAAGGTGGCGTAGGGATCGCCGAGCTCGGCGACGCGCAGTGGCACGGTCGACAGCGTGAACTCGCTGGGGTCGAGCGCCAGCGACAGCTCCTCCCACGCGAGCGGTGTGCTCACCGTCGCGCGTGGCGCCGCGCGCAGCGAGTACGGCGCGACGATGGTGCGGGAGCGCCCGTTCTGAACGGTGTCCACGTACACCCTCCCGCCGCGCGCGCCCACTCGCCGCTCCATCGTGGCGAGCTCCGGGTGCCGCTGACACAGGAGGCGCCCGATCAGCTCCGCCAAGAGCCTCGCGGTCTCGAACGAGACGCCCGGCCCGAGCGGCGCGAGCACGTGGAGCCCCGACTGCCCGCTCGTCTTGGGGTAACCCGTGAGGCCCACCTCTTCGAGCAGCTCGCGCAAGGACAGCGCCAAGATCACGGCGTGCGCGAACGGTTGCCCCCCGAGATCGAAGTCAAAGGTGATGAAGTCACAGCTCTCGAGCGAGCCCTCGCGCCGCGAGAGCACGTGGATGACGATGCACCCGAGGTTGGCGAGGTGGAGCAGACCATCCGCGTCGTCCACCAAGAAGGTGACGCCCCGGCGCTCCTCGTCTTCCCTCGGGAGCCGCAGCGTGCGCATCCAAGGTGGCGTCCCCTTCGGCGCGTTCCACTGGAAGAAGCTCTTGCCCGCGATTCCATCAGGATACCGAACCAATACCACGGGGCGCCCGGCGAGGAACGGGAGCAGGGCGTCGGCGACCGACGCGTAGTATTCGCAGAGGTCGCCCTTGGTGTAGCCAGCGTCAGGCCAGTAGACCTTCTGTTGGTTGGTCAAGGCCACGCGCCCAGCGAGGCGCTCTTGGGCAGCCGAATGGACCGAGCCACGCGCGCCGCCTGACTCGTGAGCGTCCTCCCCTGATTCGGCCGCCTCGTCTCCAGCGGACAACGGGCGCTCGAGGCTGGCAGCTCCCGGCCGCGCGTCGCAGTCCTCCGGATCGACGTCGCTGCGCAGACCACGGAACACCGGGAAGCGCAGCGACCCAGAGTCGGACCAACCGAGGTAGCGCACGCTCGCCACCAGCTCGGGCGAAGCAAAATGACGCTCCATCGGCGCCGCCGGCAGCTCCCCTTCGGCAGGGCAGCTCGGCACCTCGATCGCGCGCAAGCGCTCGAGCAAGTCGGTCTGCGTCGCCTCGCTCAAGCCCGAGCCCGCCTTGCCGCGCAGCACGAGGCGCCCCCCTTCGTAGCTCGCCAACAAGAGCGCCCCCAACGTACGCGAGGCGCGCTTGCGCTCCCACCCCACGATCACGAATTCGGCGTCTCGCTCGGTCTTGATCTTCACCCAGTCGGTGAGCCGCTTGGGCCCTGGATGGTAAGTTGAATCGACCTTTTTGGCGACCACCCCCTCGAGCCCCGCCTGCTGACACAGCTGGTAGAGCGGCTCACCCTGCGCCTCGATGTGCGCGAGCACCCTGAGCCTACCTGTGCCAGGCAGCAGGCTACCGAGCAGCTCCTTGCGCACGGAGAGCGGCAACCCCGTGAGATCGTAGTCGCCGATCGCGAGCAGATCGAACACCACGTACACCACCGGTACGTCGCGGATCAAACGCTCCACGTCCCTGGGCCGCGTCGCGTGGATGCGGCGCGCCAGGCGCTCGAAGCTCGGCTTGCCTTCATCATCGAAGCTGACGATTTCACCGTCGAGCACCACCCGCTCGGGCGCGAGCGCCCGCACCGCCCGCACGATCTCCGGGAAGGCGGCCGTCGCCGCGCGCTGTTTCCGATACCGCAGGGAAACATCCTGCCCCGAGCGATCGGCGATCACGCGGACCCCATCGAGCTTCAGCTCGTAGAGGCGATCCGCCTCACTGAGACCAGCGCCCTCGGAGGCGCACAGCATGGGCGCGAGCTTGCTCGCGTCGAGGGCTCGCGCCAGCGCGCCCAGCCCCTTCGCGCAGTCGGCGAGCGCCTGGGCGATGGCGGAGCGCGTGAGGAGCTGCTCCACACGTAAGCTAGACAGCACGCTGTAGGGCTGCTGGGCAGTGATGTCCGCCTCCTGACAGGAGGCGTCTGCCTTCTTCAAGAGCAGCCACTGCCGCTGCTTCGGGGGCGGCACCTGGCGCTGCCCCGTCTCCACCAGCGCGAAGCGCCCCTTCAGCTTGTAGCCCTCGAGCCAGAGGTCGATCTTCCCCTTCGCGAGGCCCCCCTCGACCGTATCCTCGAGGTAACGAACGACCCCAGTGTCCCACACGATCATCGGACCCGCGCCATAATTTCCGTCCGGAATCACGTCCTCGAACTCGAGGTAGGCGAGCGGGTGATTCTCCGTTTGCACCGCCAGCCGCTTGTCCGCCGGGTTCAAGCTGGGGCCGCGCGGCACCGCGAAGCTGAGCAGCGTGCCGCCGATCTGGATCCGCAGATCGTAGTGCTCACGCCGCGCGCCGTGCAGGTGCACCACGAAGGCGCCGACGCGGGTGCCCCCCTCGTAGCCTGCCTGCCCGAAGGGCTCGTTGGTGGTCTTGGGATCACGCTTCTCGCGATAGGTCGCGAGCGGATCGGGCCCCTTCGCCTTAGCCACGCTCGTCGCTCGGCGTCGCGAGCCAGGCGAGCGTCGCGCCCCAACCGCCGCGCGTCGCGGGGGCGTCCTTGAAGCTCACGACGAACGGGCTCCGCGCCAGCGCCGCGTGCACCCGCGCCCGCTGCACCCCCTTGCCGCGGCCATGGATCAACCTCACCTCGTGAAAGCCCTGCTCACAAGCCGCCTCCACGTAGTCAGCCACCACGTCAGGGATGTCTCGAGGCTGGAACGTGTGGAGGTCGATGCTGTCCTCGATCGCGAGCACCACCACGTCCTCATCGTCGCTCATATTATCAGTCATGATGATGGTTGGGGTCGGGGGATTCTGTCAGGTGTGCTGATCAGCGTCACCCCCGAGCCTCACGCGGCGACCGATGGTCAGCTCACGTTCCGCGGCGATGCCCCAAGGGGTGGTGCGCTCAGCTCGCCGCCGCCTTCTTCCCACGCCCGGTCGAGCCCTTGGCGCTCTTGGCCTTCGCCTTCTTCACGGTCGGCTCCGCGTCCGCGTCCCCCTCCGCGGCGCTTTCCTTCGCCTCCACCCCCTTGGCGAGGCTCGCCTTCAGCGCCTCCATCAAGTCGATGACCTGCGCCTTGGGCTGCTCCGGCGCCACCTGGATCTCCTGCCCGGCCACCTTCTGATCGACCGCCTCGAGCACCCGCTTGGCGTAGGCGTCCTCGAAGCGCTCCGGATCGAATTGCTCCCCCGTGAGCTGATCGAGCAGCTTGTCTGCCAAGTCTTGCTCCGCCTCGCTGAACTTGAACGTCGCGCCGCGCTCCACGTCCTCGAAGGCGCGCACCTCACCGGCGTAGAACAGCTGATGCAAGATCAAGCCGTCCTGGTAGGGCCGCAGCATCACCAGCTGCTCCTTGCCGCGCGCCGCCCAGCGCCCCACCGCGACGCGGCCCTTGCGCTCCATCGCCTCCGCCAAGAGCCGGTACGGCTTGTCGCCGCCCTTGTCGGGGCCGATGTAGTAGCTCTTCTCCACCTGGATGAAGTCCACCGTCTCGAGCGGCACGAACTCCACGATCTCGAGCAGGCTGCTGCGCTCCGCCTCGAGCTGCTTCAGCTCTTCGTCAGTGAAGGTGACATACTGGCCTTTGGAGTACTCATAGCCCTTCACCAAGTCAGCTCGGCTCACCTCCACGTCGCACGTGGGGCAGCGCAGCTGCTGCTTGATGCGACCCCCGCACTCGCTGTGGAGTTGGTTGAAGCTCACCGACTGACTCGACGTCGCCGTGTAGAGCTTGATGGGGATGGAGACGAGGCCAAAGCTGATGGTCCCGGAGCCGGTCGCGCGCGCTGCCATGTGCGTATGCTACGGGCGCCGGACGGGGGGTCCAAGATCCAGGCGGTGCCACCCAGGGTGAGGAGCCGAGCGCTGCACGTCGGTGCAGTGGGCTGCGGCGTTCCCAACCCCCAAAACCCCGATCCCACGACGCTGCTGAGCCCCAGGCAACACCGCCTTCGCGCCAACCCCCAACCCCGATCCTCATGGCGCGCTCGCGCCGAGCTCCATTCCCACGCGGCTTATCCCGCAGCGCGCGAACACTTGCTCCACCGTACCCCATCGCTCCGAAGCGGTCGGTTTGTTGGCCCAGCTCACCAGCCTCCGCTAGCCCCTCTGGAGGCGCTGGGCCGAGCTTCACAGGACACGGAGGAGCTTCACCGAGCGCGGAGGTGCGAGCCATGGAAGTCAACCCTCGCGGGCGCGCGACGCTGGTGGTGATCGAGTTCGGGGGCAGCTGGCCTGCCTGGCTCGATCCGAGCGCGGCGAGCGCGGTAGGCGGCGCGCTCGCGGTGGTGGCGCAGCACTACGAGGGGCACCCGAGCGAGCTCTTGACCCAGGTGGCGAGCCGTATTTCCCGATTGGAAAATGGTGACTGGCGCCTGGGGCGCATCGTGCTGGTGAGCAACGGGCGGGTGGACCCGGGGGCGGAGACCAGCCGCGCGGTGCTGTGCCGAGCGCTGCTCACCCATGGGCTCGGGGCGGGGCTCAGCGAGCTGATCTTGACCCACGGCTACACCGACGATCGGCGCGTGGAGCGCGGCCTGAATCGCCTCGTCAACACGCTGAGCGCGGAGCCGGATTTTTTGCGGGTTCGTGTGAGCCATCGTGGCCCCGCGGCGCGGCAGGAGCTGCGCGCCGCCGTACGCGCCATGTGAGGCGCCTCGCCCCAAACAATACGCTCGCCGCACCTCCCGCTGACTAGCGTTGGGAGCAGCGCTGCCGTCCTCAGCGACCACCGCCTAGCCGCTCGCGAGCTCTGGCGCGCGCTCGGAAACGTGGCATGACGCGGCGCCATGTCCGCCGAACTCGACGCCCTCCGCGCGCGCGCTGAGACGGACCTCGAGTGGCCTGCGCTGTGCGCCGAGCTGGCGAGCCTGGCCGCGAGCCCCGATGGTGCCGAGCGCCTCGCCCAGCTGAAGCCCGAGACCGAGCGCGAGCTCGCCCTGCAGCGCGCGCGGCTCACCCAGGCGGCCTTGGCCGCGGAGACAGCCGGCCTGACGGTGCCCTCCCTCGCCACGCCGAGCGCCCAGGGCTGCCTCGACAACGCCAGGCGACGCCGCGTCCTCGGCGCCGGGGAGCTGTATCAGCTGCGGCTGCTCGCGGAGGGGGCCGCCGCGCTGCGCCGCTTCGCCGCCGCCTGCGCCGAGCGTCAGCCGGAGCTGGCCGAGTGGCTCATGACCGCGAAGGAGCTCGAGCCCTTCGCTCAGGAGCTGGCGCGCTGCCTGGATCCAGAGGGCGGCCTCCAAGATCACGCGAGCCCCGAGCTCCGCAGAGCGCGCGTCACCGCGCGCGACCGGAGGCGCGATCTCCAGATCAAGCTCACGCGCCTCGTGAGCCGCTACGAGAGCCGCCTCTCCGGCGCCTACTACGCCGAGCGCGACGGGCGCTACGTGCTGCCGGTGCGTTCAGATTCCCACGGAGAAATCGAGGGCAGCGTGCTCGGCTCGAGCGGCTCCGGCGCCACGCTCTACGTCGAGCCGCGCGAGCTGGTGGAGCTGGGGAGCAAGCTGCGCCTCGCCGAGGCGGCGGTGGAGCGTGAGGAGGCGCGCGTGCTGGCGCTGCTCTCATCACAGGCATGGGATCTGACTAGTCAGCTAGACGAAGCCTATGAAGCTGGGCTCGAAGCGGAGCGGCTGGTCGCCATGCTGCGCTTCGCGGCGCGCTTCACGGCGCGCTTGATCGTCCCCTCGGCTGAGCCGCGCATCGAGCTCCACAGCGCGCGCCACCCGCTGCTCCTGGCGCGTGGCGCGGAGGTGGTGCCGGGGGACATCCGACTTCGCGCGGGGGAGGCGCTCGTCATCTCCGGCCCCAACGCGGGTGGGAAGACGGTGGCGCTCAAGTGCCTCGGGCTGGCGGCGCTGATGGTGCGCGCCGGGGTGCCCGTCCCTGCGGAGGCGGGCAGCGAGGTGGGCTTCTTCCCGGAGGTGGTGAGTGACATCGGCGACGATCAGTCGCTGGCGCTCGACCTCAGCACCTTCAGCGGCCACATCCAGCACGTCGCCGCCATGATCGCGCTCGCTCGAAGCGAGGGCAGCGCGGTGCTGGTGCTGCTCGATGAGCTCGCGGCAGGTACGGATCCTGACCAAGGCGCCGCGCTCGCCACCGCCTGCCTCACGGCGCTGGTGGAGGCGGGCGCCGCCGTGGCGGTCACGACGCACTACGAGGCGCTGAAGCAGCTCGGCGCCGGTGACGCGCGCTTCCAGAACGCGTCGGTCGGCTTCGACCTCGAGAGCTTGGCGCCCACCTTCGAGTTTCGCATCGGCATCCCAGGGCCTTCGAGCGCGCTGGCGGTGGCGCGGCGCTTCGGGATCCCTATGGAGGTGGTCGCGCGCGCCGAGGCGCTCCTCCCCGAGCAGCGCCTCGCCCGTGACGCGCTGCTCGCGAAGATCAGCTCGGATGCGCGCGCCGCGGAGGAGGCAGCACGGCGCGCCCTGGCGCTCGAGTCGGACGCGCGCCTCGCCGCGAGCCGCCTCGAGGCGGAGACGAAGCGCGCCACGGAGCGTGAGCGCGAGCGACTGACGCGCGAGGCCCGCGCGCTGGGCCAAGCGGTGCAGGAGGCGCGCGCGATGCTCGCGGCGGTGACCCAGCGGCTCAGGCAAGAGACGCCTAGCCGTGAGGAAATACGCCAGCTAGGGCGCCAGGTGGACGAGGCGGCGCGCCAGCTCAGCCTGGGCTCGCCGCTCCAGCGCGCGGCTCAGGCGCCTGCCACCCCGCTGAAGCCGGCGGAGCTCAGCGTCGGCGCGCAGGTGACGGTGCTACCCGGCGGGCACCTCGGGAAGATCCTCGAGGTGGACCGTCGCGGTAAGCTGCGGGTCCAGGTAGGTAACCTGACGCTCACCTGCAGCGCGAGCGACCTGCGCGCCCCCTCGAGCGAAGAGGCCAAGCGCGCGCGTGAGGCGCAGCGCGAACAGCCTCAAGCAAGACCGCGGAGCCGCGCGAAGGAGCCGCCCGAGCCCCGCGCGCCCAGCGTGGCGGTGCGCTACCCCGGCAACACCTGCGACCTCCGCGGCGTCCGCGTCGAAGCCGGGCTCGAGCAGCTAGACAGCTTTTGTGACGAGCTGCTCCGCCGCGGCGAGCCCGTCGGCTTCGTGCTCCACGGCCACGGCACCGGCGCCATGAAGGAGGCCGTCCGTGAGCACCTGAGCGCCGCGCCCTACGTCTCGAAGGCGCGCCCCGCCTCCCGCGAAGAGGGCGGCGACGCGTACACCGTGCTCTGGTTGACTTAGCCAGGATGCCCTGACACCACCTGCGTGGTAGGTTACCGGGGTGCTGCCGGGTTCGCTCCGTGAGGTGATTCGCGCCGCGCTCTCGGCCACTCCGGGGCTCGAGCTCGGGTTCGTCTTCGGCTCCGTCGCACGCGGCACCACCGGGCCTGGCTCCGATCTCGACGTGGCGGTGTTCGGCACCGTCGACACCCTCGAGCTCGCTGGGCGCCTCTCGCTCGCGACCGATCGAGAGGTGGACATCGTCAAACTCGAAGACGCTCCCATCCCCCTGCTCGAGGCGATCCTCAGCGAGGGGATCGCGCTCTTCGAACGCGAGCCTGGCGCCGAGGCGAGCTTTCGCTCCCGCACGCTGCTGATGCTCGAGATAGACAGGTCGCTATACGATCGCATGCACGAGGCGTGGCTCACGCGGGTGGCAGAGCGAGGGATCCTTGGTCAATCGTAGGCTCGTGATGACTCAGCTGGCTGAGCTGGCCGAGCGAGTGGCTCGCGCGCAGGCACACGCGAAGCCGAGCGCCGAGGCGCTCGCTGCGGATCGAGACGCGTTCGATCTGGTGTCCTTCAACCTCATGCTGGCCGTCCAGTCGTGCGCGAGCGTCGCGAGCCACCTCATCGCAGACGAGGGCTGGGCGCCCACCAGTACGGTCGCCGCTAGTTTCGCGCGACTCGCGGAGCACGACGTGATCCGTCAAGAGACCGCGCAGGCGCTGACGCGAGCCGTGGGACTGCGAAACGTCGTAGCGCACGGCTACGCCAAGGTCGACCCCCAGAGCGTCCATGCAGCGGTCACCGTGGGGATCTCGGACCTCGATGCCTTCGCAGCTGAAGTGGCCGCCTGGCTAGTGGGGCGCACCTAATCAGCGCCTCGTCATGGACGAGGCGCCATCACAGCACCGAGTAGCGCGCTGCCAAACCCCCAAAAAACCCTCGTTGAGCGCTACTCCGCGGCTTGGCTCGCTGGCTGCCTCAAGAGTGGGAAGCCGAGCGCCTCGCGTTGGGCGAGCCACGCGGCGGACACGCGGCGCGCCATTTGGCGGACGCGGCCGATGAAGCGCACGCGCTCGGTGACGCTGATCGCGCCGCGCGCGTCGAGCACGTTGAACAGGTGCGAGGCCTTCACCACGAAATCGTAAGCTGGCATGACGAGCTGCTGACGTGGGTCCTCGCTGCGACCGAGCAGCCGCAGGACCTCCGCCTCGGCGTGATCGAAGGCGCTGAAGTGCGCCGCCACGTCCGCCTCCTCGAAGTTGTAGGTGGACCACTCCCACTCGTTCCGCTTGAACAGCTCCCCGTACGTCACCTGGTCGTTGTAGGTGAGGTCGTACACGGTATCCACGTCCTGGAGGTACATGGCGATGCGCTCGAGGCCGTAAGTGAGCTCACCGCTCACCGGCTTGCAGTCGAAGCCGCCCGCTTGTTGAAAGTAGGTGAACTGACTGATCTCGAGGCCGTCCAGCCACACCTGCCACCCCAGGCCCCAAGCGCCGAGCGTCGGGCTCTCCCAGTCGTCCTCCAGGAAGCGCACGTCGTGCTCGAGGGGCTTCGTGCCGATGGCCTCCAGCGACTTCAGGTACAGGTCCTGAATGTCGAGCGGGCTCGGCTTCAAGATCACCTGGAACTGATGGAACTGTTGGAGGCGGTTCGGGTTGTCACCGTAGCGACCGTCAGCCGGGCGCCGCGAAGGCTCCACGTACGCCACGTTCCACGGCTCCGGCCCCAAGCTGCGGAGGAAGGTGGCCGGGTTGAAGGTGCCAGCGCCCACCTCCGAGTTGTAAGGTTGAACGATGAGGCAACCTTGCTCGGCCCAGAACCGCTGCAGGGTGAGGATCAAGTCCTGAAAGTGCATGGGTGCTTCTCTCGCAGAATCGAGGCGGTCGCGCCAGCAAGAGCGACGCCTAGCCGCCGGAAGTGGGCTCGGGAGGCGCGATGTCCAGCGCGGGCGGCTCACGCCCCAAGGCGAGGTGCAGGTGGCGGATCAGCTCACCCGCCAGGTGAGGCCCCAGGCGCTCGTGCTTGAAGAAGGCGTACACCTCGTCCCACTCTTGACTCGCGATGCGCTCCGCCCACGAAGTGAGCTCCGCGTCGCTGTAGCGCGACTCCTCGCGCCGCAGCCTCAAGTAGCCAAAGCGCGCGGTCGCCACCAGCTCCCGCGGCTCGGTGTGCTCGTCCACGTCCCCGCCGCACAGCGCCGCGCCCCCGTCCGAGAGCAAGCTGTACACCTCGTCGTCGAACCACGTCGCGTGGCGGAACTCGAACGCCGCGCGACACCCGCGCGGCAACACGGCGATGAAGTCGCGCAGCAGCGCCGCGTCCTTCTTGAGGTAAGGCGGCAGCTGGTACAGCACCGCGCCGAGCCGCTCCTCCAAAATGGCGATCACCTTGAACAGGTAAGCCACCGTGTCCGCCGCGTCCCGCAGCCGCTGACGGTGCGTGATGCGTTGCGAGGCCTTGATGACGAAGCGAAACTCAGGCGGCACCTGCTCCGCCCAGCTCGCCACCACATCCACCTTCGGGATGCGATAGAAGGTGTTGTTGATCTCCACCGCCGGCAGCCGCGAGGCGTAGCTGGCTAGCATCTGCTTCGAAGCCAGGCCCTCTGGGTAAAACGAGCCACGCCACTCACGGTAGCTGTAGCCGCTCGTCCCGACCATGAGCCTCATACGGTGGCCCGAGGGTACCGTGGTTCGCGAAGCGCCGGCAAACCTCACAGGCGAGCAGGGCTTTACGCTTCACGATCTCGTGCTCTACTTCGGGTATGGCGAACCGAGCAGGGGCAGGGCGAGCGGTGGGGTGGCGAAGCGGGCAGCGCGCTCAGACAGCGGGGGCAATGCCGGGATGGAATGCCCAGCTGACCAACGACGCCAGCCATGGCGTCGGGCGGGATCACAGCGCAGATCACGGCGCTCGACTGACGATATGGACTACGAAGCTGACCTGTGTCGGCTTGGTGCTGGCGCTCGGGGTGGGCTGCGGTGACGACGGCGGCGACTCCAATCCTGGTGGCGCAGCGGGCAGCGGGGGCTCGGCAGCGAGCGGTGGCGCGGCTGGCGCGGCCGGGAGCGGTGGCGCGGCCGGGAGTGGAGGTTCGGGCGGCGCCGCAGGGGATGCGGGCTCAGCGGGCAGCGGCGGCTCGGGCGCCAGCGGTGGGACGGCGGCCAGCGGCGGCGTGGGCGGCAGCGGGGGCTCGGCAGGCAGCGGCGGCGCAGCGGGCAGCGGAGGCACCGCGGGCAGTGGCGGTTCGGGCGGCGCGGACTGCTTGGAGTTTGGCACCTTCGCTGACGATGTGACGCCTAGCCGGGAGCTCCACGTGTCGCTCGCTGGCTCCGACACGGGCGGCGATGGTTCCCCCGGCGCGCCCTTCGCGACGGTGAGGGCAGCCGCGCGCGCCGCGACCTTCGGCACCGCGATCCGAGTGCACCCAGGCACCTATGCCGGCGACCAGTCTATTTCGGGCCTCACGGGGACGAGCGACTCACCCATCTGGATTGGCGGCGTGCCCGGTCAACCGCGCCCCGTCTTCTCCGGTGGTAGTCAGGGCCTGCACCTGAGTCGTGTTCGATACCTCGTGCTCCACGACATCGAGGTCACCGGCGCCACGGCCAACGGCATCAACATCGACGACGGAGGCGACACCGCGGACAGCAACGCGACGCGTAGCGTCGTGTTCCGCAACATCCGAGTGCATGGCATCGGCACCGGGGGCAATCAGGACTGCTTGAAGATGAGCGGGGTGAACCAGTTCTGGGTGCTCGAGAGCCAGTTCGAAGACTGCAGCGGCGGCGGCTCCGGCATCGACATGGTGGGGTGTCATGGGGGCCTCATCGCGAAGAACGACTTCAACCGCATGGGGAGCAACGCGATTCAGGCCAAGGGCGGCACGGCGGACATCATCATCCGTCAGAACGTCATGGTGGACGCCGGGCAGCGCGCGGTGAACATGGGCGGCTCCACCGGCTTCGAGTATTTCCGCCCGCCGCTGACGCGTAGCGGCGACAACTTCGAGGCGCGCAGGATTCAGGTGGTAGCCAACTTGATTCAAGGCGCCACCGCGGCGGTCGCGTTCGTCGGCTGCGTGGACTGCGTGGCGGCGCACAACACGATAGTCAACCCAGAGAACTGGATCCTGCGTATCCTCCAGGAAACGACCTCGCGCGACGGCTACAGCTTCCTGCCAGCGAGAAACGGGCGCTTCGAGAGCAACCTCGTCTACTTCTCACGGGGCGACCTCTCCACCTACGTCAACGTGGGCTCGGGCACCGACGCCCCGAGCTTCGTGTTCCGCTCGAACCTCTGGTACGCGAGCGACAACCCCGGCGCCTCGCAACCCACCAACCTGCCCTCGACCGAGACGAACGGCGTCTACGGTGAAGACCCAGGCGTGAGCGCCCCGCGCTACGAGACGCCAGCTAGCAGCCCCGCCGTCGGCGCCGGTCACAATCCGGCAGCCACCCCCGCCGATCTGCTCGGCCGCTGCTACGAGAGCCCCCCGAGCATCGGCGCCTACGAGCCCGACTGAACGCTAGTCGGAATAACTGACTGAGCCCAAAGCCAGCGTCTCTTCAGTCAGGCGCACATGCACGCCGAGCCCCATCAATCAGTCTAACTGACTATGGCTGAACCGCACCCAGGAGCCAACCAAGTAGGCTGATCACGATCCCCGCCAGCAGCGCGGCCAGCAGCATCATCACGGCGCCAAGCACGAGCCCGAGCACCACCCGCACCACGCGCGGAAGCCCTCGCGGCCCCGCCCCGAGCCGCGCGAAATGCACCGGTAAGCTCAGCGGACCAAACACCACCACCGCCGCGCGGAAGCTCGCCTCGCTCCAACCATGACGCTCGGCCGTCTCCTTCGCGAAGCGCTCGCTGAGCCGCACCACCCACCACGGGATGATGATGTTCAAGCCGAGCGAGGCAGCGAACACGAGCACGCTCACGCCCCGAGCCTAGAGCCGCGATCCGTTTGCCACCAGGTACTGCTCCCCTTCACACCGCAAATCTGTCTGATTTGAGCACCTCAGGCGCTATCGGCCCTTCGGCGCGCGAACAGTGGACGACCTCAAGCCGCCGTCCCACGCGACATCCCAGATAGTCAATGACGCTGTCAATCTCACGCGCCGGGCGGTTCGGGATCGGGGGTTTGCCTGTTTTGCACCTGCGTACGCCGGGGAGGCTGCGCGCCGCGGCGCGCTGCGATCGCACCCTCACGCCCCGTAGCTGAGCAGCACTCGGCCGGTGTCACCGAGCAAGCTGGCGTGCAGGCGCGCCGCCAACTCGGGATCTAAGACCTCGCCTCCAGTCGCTGCGTCGCCTCCGGCGTCGACTCCCCCCGCCGCGCACGCGGCGGCCGCCCGCGCGCTGAGCGCCGCGCGGAGCTCGGGCGTCGTCGTCAGCAGATCGAGCCCAGCACGATTGGCAGCCAACAGCGCCCCACGTTCGCCCAGTACGAAGCGCGGCCCGGGCTCGAGATCGAGCAGCGCGTTCAGGGTCGCGCGATCGTCCGCCGCGGCAGGCGGCGCGCTCGGCGGGAGGCTCAGGCGCCCCGCCGCCACTTCGGCGTGCGCGTCGAGCAGCCGATTGAGCCCGACGAGGCTCTCTTGCAGCTCCACCGCCGCGCCGGGCAGCACCGCCCCGCGACGCAGCCGCGCGCCCTCCGCGTGATCCCGGATCACCCCATGGAGCTCTTCGAGCGGGCTCAGCACCACGCGATCGAAGCGCCGCATCGCCATGAGCCCGAGCGCCAGTGAGAGCACCCCGAGGAAGCTCATCACCCACGCCCCCGCCGAGCTCAGGCGCCGCGCGTCGCGCACCGCCACCTCGATCTCGGCGCGGCGATGCTCAGAGAGACTCACCAGCGCGCTCGCTGCCTCGCTCACGGCGGCAGGGTCCCCCTCGAGCGCTGCCGCCTGGCGCCGCGCGACGGTGTCGAGCAGCGCCTGATCTTCAGCGCCCAGCTGGTGACGCTGCGCCGCCTCCAACCCGGTGCCATAGCCCTCAGCGCGGCGCTCGGGGGCCAAGCTAGGATCCGCGAGCACGGCCTCCACCTGCTCGATCGCCGCGAGCGCGCGCAGCGCGTGCTCCACCTCGCCATCCTCCGAAGGATGGATGCGACTCAAGAGCCCGATCGCCGCGGAGGCGCTGAGCAAGTGCAGCACCAGCAAGGAGCCGAAGGCGAGGCGTACGCTCCGCGTCAAGTGGAGTGGCGCCGCGGCCGGCGTACCGGCTTGCTGCGCCGGTGCTGATGGCGAGCCCGTCATACCCGCTCCAATAGATCGTTGACCGCGTCGGGCGGCGCCACCGCGAGCAGCACGTCCCCCGCTTGGAACGGCGCGCGCGGATCGGGCACCGAGACCTCCGTGGAGCCCGCCCTACGCAGCGCGACCACGCTGATGCCGTAGCGGCTCGGCATCGACAGCTCGATCAAATTCCGACCGACGAACACCTTGGGCACCTCGAACTCCGTCAGCACCAGCGACGCGCCGAGCGGCGTCTCCCCGAGCACGCGATCGTGAATCAAGAGGTTCGCGAAGCGCTCACCGAAGTCACGCTCCGGATTCACCACCATGTCCGCGCCCACCAGCTTCAGGATGCGCCCATGCAAGTCATTGTTGGCGCGCGCGATCAGGCGCCGCGCGCCCATTTGTTTGAGGAGCGCCGTGCAGATGATGGAGCCTTCGGTCGACTCATCACCGATGGCGCAGATGCACACGTCACGGCGCCCCGGCGCGGTGCGCGCGAGCAGCTCCTCCGCGGTGGCGTCGAAGCACAGCGCCTCCGCTACCACGGGGGAGATGGTGCGCACGCGCTGCGGATCACGATCCACCGCCAGCACCTCCGTGCCGCGCTCGGCGAGCGCGCGCGCCACCGCCATCCCGAAGTGCCCGAGGCCGACCACCATGACCTGCTTGTTCATACGTCCGCTCCCTCACACCACCTAGTTCGCTCAACTGACCGTCTACCACGCGACGCCGATGCAGTTCGGCACGATGCAGGCGCGCTACCCGACATCCACGTCTTCCTCTGGCAGGCGCCAGCTGCCCGGCACGCTCCGCTCGCTCAAGAACAGGAACAAGGTGAGCGGCCCCACGCGCCCGATGAACATATAAGCCATCAAGACCACCTTTCCCACCCAGTCGATCTCCTGGGTGACCCCCGCGCTGAGCCCCGCGGTGCTGAGCGCCGCCACCACCTCGAACAGCATCGGCATGAACGGGGCGTCTTGCGTGACGGACAGCGCCACCACACCCACGACCACCAAGGTGAGCGCCATGGTGGTGATCGCCGCGGCCTTGTAGACCGTGTGATTCGGCAGCTGGCGTCCAAACGCCACCGCCTCCCAGCGGCCACGCATCGCGCCCATGACGGCGATCATCAGGGTGGCCACCGTGGTGGTCTTGATGCCGCCTGCGGTGCCGCCCGGGCTGCCGCCGATGAACATGAACACGCACATCACCCACAGCGTGCCCTCGCGCAGGCTCGCGAGATCCACCGCGTTGAAGCCGGCGGTGCGCAGCGTCACCGAGTGAAACCACGCCGCCGTGAGGCGCTCGCGCAGCGTCAAGTGAGCGAAGGCGTGGGAGCCTTCGAGCGCGAGCAGCACCAGCGCACCAGACACGAGCAGCACCAGGGTGGTCAGCGTCACGATCCGCGTCTGCAGCGACACCACGCGCCGCCGGACGAGGCGCGGCAGCTCCGTCACCACCAGCGGCGACAACCCGCCCAGGATGACCAAGAGGGCGATCACGTGGAGCACCAGCTCGCTCTCGGCGTACGGCATCAAGCTGGTGGGCGATAACGTCAGCCCAGCGTTACAAAACGCAGAGACGGCGGTGAACACCGCACGAAACAGCGCGGCGCCCGGCTCCTCGCCGTGCCACAAGAAGAGCGGGAACAGCACCGCGGCCCCGAGCGCCTCCGCGATCAGCGTCACCCCGAGCAAGCGCCGGAGCGACTGCCCCAGGTGGCCGCGTCCATCGGCGAGCAGCAGATCGGCCATCGCCGCCTCTTGGCGCAGGCTCAGGCGCCGCCCGAGCGCCGCCGCCACCACGGTGGAGAAGCTCATGATCCCGAGGCCGCCCACCTGAATCAGCACCAGGGTGATCCCCTGACCCACCGCCGTGAACTGCGTGGCCAGGTCCGTCACCATCAGCCCGTTCACGCACACCACGCTGGTCGCGGTGAAGGCGATGTCGAGCGGCGTCAGGCTGTGATCGACGCGGGACGCTGGGAGGCCGAGCAGCGCGGTCCCGAGCACACACAGCGCCAGGAAGGTGCCCACCAAGAGCCGCGCGGGGTGTGAGGTCACGCCGTCGAGCAACGCACCGAGCAGGCTCCGCTCACGGCCCTGCTCACGCAGCGCGAGCAGGGTGAGCGCGGCGAGCGGCAGGCTGAACCACAGCGCAGCGGCTGGCGCCGCGAGCGAGAGCACCGCCAAGGTCGCAGGCAGCACCCCGAAGAGCGCCCCGAGCCCGCCCAGCAGGCGAAGCGCCGAGCGCCGCCAGCTGGGCGCTCGCTCGACGCGGATGAGCGCGACGACCACGAGCGCCGCCACCACCGAAGCGCTGATCGCGACCGCCAGCACCTCTCCCCGGCCTGGTGACAGGCCGCCCAGGATCGCCAGCGCGAGCGCAGCCAGCAGCACACCCGCCGCCCCGCGCGCCGCCGCGATGGGGCCATGATTCCTCACGGAAACACGCGGCGCGCCGCGCGACGACAGCTCGTACCACAACCCGACGAACACCGACCCCACCAGCAGCGCCCCCATCGGGCCGAACGCTGGGCTAACGACCGTGAGCGCCCCCGCCGCGGCGGTGGAGAGCAGCGCCAAGACGCGCCCCACCCGCGGGAGCAGCGCCAAGAGGAGCCCCGAAATAGCGTACGCACCCCCGAGCACGATCAGCGCATGGCGCGCGGACAACCCCACGAGCGGCAGCGCGAGCTCCCCGAGCACGCGGGGACCGAAGCCCGCGAGGAGCGGCGCCAGCGCGAGGAGCGCGCCGCTCTCACGAGCCAAGTCGTCAGGGTGTGGAGCTAAATCGGGCATCTCCGGGCACCGCGTCCCTGCGCCGCACGAGCGCACCTGTCGCGATCACACGTACCGCGGAACCCAGGTCACGGGAATGGCGCTCGGTGGGGCCCCAACCTGGTAGCACGCATTCATAAAAACGTGCTACAAGGTCCCTCCGCTCACCGCCACGAGCCACCTCCAAGCGCCTGCCAGAGCCAGGGCCAGACGAAAATCGTGTTTTATTTCAAGTGGTTATGCCTGTGCCCGCTGCCCCTACTGGGAGCCGTGGCGGCCCCGGCGCGCGCTGACACGACGTCCGCCCCCACCACGCCACCTGCCAACGCGAGCCATGCGGCGACCGAGGTGGCTCCAATAGACAGCATTGATGACGATTCGGACGAAGACGCCATCTACGTCCACGGCGCTCCGCTTCCACGCAGCGCCGGGCACAGCGAGCGCACCCGGCGCGTGCTCAGCGCCGCGCCGAGCCGCACCGCCAGCGACTTGTTGCTCACGGTGCCGGGCACCTTCGTCACGCAGCACAGCGGTGAGGGCAAGGCGCACCAGATCTTCTTCCGCGGCTTCGACGCGCTGCACGGGCAAGACCTCGAGCTGTGGGTCGGCGGCGCGCCGGTGAACGAGGTGAGCCACATCCACGGTCAGGGCTACGCCGATTTGCACTTCTTGATGCCCGAGGTGGTGCAGCGGGTGCGCGCGCGACCCGGACCTTTCTCCCCCGATCAAGGCGACTTCGCCGTCGCCGGGAGCATCGACTTCGACCTCGGCTTCGAGGAGCCCGGCTTCACGCTGAAGGGCAGCGTGGGCAGCTTCGGCGCGCGCCGCGCCTTCATCGCCTACCACCCGGAGGGCATGAGCCACGAGACCTTCGGCGCGTTCGAGAGCTACTCGAGCGATGGCTTCGGGGTGGGCCGCGCCGCCGAGCGAAGCACGGCGGTAGGCCAGCTCGTGCAGCCGCTCTCGCGCGGCGTGGAGCTGCGCCTGCTCACCACCAGCTACTCCGGGCGCTTCGGCTCCGCGGGGGTGCTGCGGCTCGCCGACGTGGAGGCAGGCGCCGACCGCTTCGGCAGCTACGACACGGCTCAAGGTGGGCACAGCGCGCGGCATCAGCTCCTGGCGGAGCTGCGCGGCGCGAGCGGTGAGCACCGCTTCCACTTCACGCCCTACCTCACCCTGAGGCAGCTCACGCTGCGCCACAACTTCACGGGTTTCCTCCAAGATCCAGTAGGCGGCGACGCCACGCAACAGCAAAACGGCTCCACCACGCTCGGTTTCCGCGCGGCGGTCAGCCGCGCTCTAGAGATCGTCAGCCCACATGACAGCGTGAGCGTCGGGCTCGCCGGGCGCGGCGACTTCATCGAACAATCGGACCGGCGCCTGAGCGTGGTGACGCGCGAGGTGAGCGCCACCCAGGTGGACGCGACGGTGAGCGCCGCTGCCCTCTCCGGCTGGGTCGATCTATCCCTGCGTCCGGTGAGGCGCTTGGCCGTTCGCGGTGGCGCGCGCATCGACGCGCTCTCCTACGGCGTGACCGATCACCTGCGACAAGGGCAAGTGAGCTCCGCGCAGGGCGCCCACGTGGGGCCCAAGCTGAGCTTGGACTTCGCCATCGCGCCCGGGGCGCGCGCCTTGGCGAGCTACGGCGAGGGCTTCCGCTCGCCGCAGGCGCGGAGCCTGGGCGACGGTGAGCGCACGCCGTTCACGCGCGTGCGCTCCTACGAGCTCGGGCTGCGCCTGGCGGAGGGGCGTCGGGTGAGCCTCGGCCTGGCAGGTTTCCACACGGCATTGTCCGATGACGTGGTGTTCGTGGAGGCCCTGGCTAAGAACGTGGCGACGCCTGCCACGCGGCGAGTCGGCGGGGTGCTCGACTTCGTGGCGGAGCCCACGCCAGGCTTCACCTCCGCCCTGGGCGCTACCTACACCCGCGCGAGCTTCACCGAGACCAGCGGCGACTACCTGGCGGGCGCGCGGGTGCCCTTCGTGCCGGAGCTCACGGTGCGCTCGGACCTCGCGGCGACCCGTCAGCTAGCCCAACCTTTTGGACGACCCCTGAGCGCGGGTTTGGGGGTGGGGCTCACCTACCTCTACCGCCGCCCCATCCCTTACGGCGAGCTGGGCGACGACGTGTTCCTGATGGACGTGAAGGCCAGCGCTCGGCTCGCGGGGGTGGAGCTCAGCCTGGAGGCGATGAACCTCCTCGACCTGCCCTGGAACGACGGCGAGTTCGTCTACGCCTCGAGCTTCGAGCGCGGCGGCACGCCCTCCCTGGTGCCCGCGCGCCACGTCTCCGCCGGCGCCCCACGCACGCTGATGGCCACCCTCAGCCTCACCATCTGAGCCCCTGTCGACATGACTTCCACGCTTCACAAGCTCCCGTTCGCGTTACTGACTATCTCCGCCGCCTGGCTCGGCGCTGGGCTCGCGCTCAGTGGCTGCGGCGAAGACGACTTGGGCGGCACCTCCGGGCAGCGCGTCACCCTGACGACGGAGGCCAAGCTCGCGCCCGACTCGAGCGCCCCGTTCGTCAACGACCTGGGCTGGGAGCTCAGCGTCCAGGAAGCCAAGCTGAGCCTCGAGGCGCTCCGCTACTTCGCGGGCGCGCCCATCGCGCGCCTCGATCCATTCCCCACGGAAACCTACGCGACAGCCCCTGCCTCAGCGGGCCTGCTCACGAGCCTCACGCCGCGAGTGCTCGGCGCGCCTATCGCGCCCCGAACGGCCAGCCCGCAGGCGCTACCGGGCGTGATCCGCTCCTTGCTCCACGCAGCGCAGATCCCCAGCGCGGCGGCGCACCCAGGCCACTACGTACCCGGCGAAGCCCTGGGGGAGATGCTGACGCGCGTCGTGATCGATCTGATGCACCCTGCAGCGCTCCCACCCGGCACCGGCGTGACGGGGCGCTATCGCTCCGGGTGGCTCCAGTTCGCCACGCCGCCCGCTGACAGCGGGCTGGGCGACGCGGTGGTCCGAGTCGTCGTCCGCGCGAGTCAAGGTGGCGTGAGTCACGAGCTGCAGTTGGACGCCACGCTGACCGATCTCGCGGATGGCCACGGTGACCCCATCATCGAGGGCTGCCCCATGAGCTCCGCCGCTTCGGGGGCTGACGGCGCGGAGGTGCGTGGCGACGGCGCCATCCAGCTCGAGGTCGATCTCGCGCTGTGGCTCGATCAGCTCGATCCTTCGCCGCTCACAGCCTCTCCCGAGCGCGTGACGGTGGACCCGAATCGCGCGGAGCACCAGACGCTGCATCGAGCCTTTCGGCGCGGCATCCGTCAGGCCGGCGCCTACCGCTTCAGTTACCGGCCAGCGCCTTGATCACGGCGCCGAGTGGCGCCCGGCGCGGCGCCTTGGTGCACTGCCAAACCCCCAAAATAAAGAGCTACCAGGAACGACGAGCCACCGGGCCAAGCCCCAAGCCCACCTGGTGCCGCTGACGAGCGACCCGAACCACACTCGCCACGTGCCCCTCCCCATGGAGACATCGATGACACCACGAAGCCACCGAAACACCCCCCACCCATCACGCACCTGCTCACGCATAGTTAGCTTGGCAGCCCTGATGACCGCGAGCTTCGCGCTCACCGCCTGCGGCGAGGACGCGGTCGCCGAGGAAGGCATCGGCGAAGTCAGCTTCAATGTCTATGGGGAAGAGTACATCGAAGAGGGGATCCCCACCGAAGAGTTCGAGGACGGTTTCAGCGCGGTGTTCGATCAGTTCCTGATCGTGGTGGGCGACGTGGAGGTGAAAGACAGCTCCGGCGCGTCCGGCGGAGCGCTCAGCGGCTCATGGCTGCTCGACCTGGTGAAGCCAGGCCCTCACGAGATCGGCTCCACGGGGAAAATCTCCGCGCGAAGCTATGATCAGGTGGGCTACGAAACGCCCGCGTACAGCGCGAGCACGGGGCTCCACTCGAGCGCCACGGAGAGCGACGCCGCGCTCATGGCTGCGGGCGGCTACAGCGTGTACGTGAGCGGCAGCGCCACCCGCGGCGGCGTCACCAAGATCTTCAAATGGGGGTTCACCGGCGGGACCCACTACGGGGAGTGCACCCAGGTGGACAGTAGCGGTGAGGTGGTGCGCCAAGGACTCGTGCTAGCCAACGGCGGCATATTGCCAGTTCAACTGACGATTCATGGCGACCACTTCTTCTACGACGATCTCGCGGCGGAGACAGCGGTGCTGCGCTTCGACGCCATCGCGAACGCGGACACGAACGACGACGGCGAGGTGACGCGGGAGGAGCTCGCCGCGGTGCGGCTGAGCGAGCTCAGCGAAGGCAGCTACGGCACCGGCGGCATGACCGGCATCAACACCCTCGATCAGTTCATCGCCGCGCTGGTGAGCACCCTGGGCCACTACCGCGGCGAAGGGCACTGCCACGCTCATCAGCTACCCTAACCAAACCGGTGACCCTGCGCGAACAGCGCGTCACGCATGCGATCCATGTGGCACGAACCTCAAGTCACGTGCTACCACCCAGCGCATGACGAACGCGCTGAGCGCCCGCGACCTCCACGGCGCACACGTGTGCTTTGTCGAGGCCGCGATGCTCGCGTCGAGCGCAGCGCGTGCATCTTCCATCGCGAGCGCGGCGCACGGCGCAGGGCGCGCGTCTTCCATCGCGAACACGAGCGCGGCGAGCGCATCTCGCTCGAGGTCCGCGTGCTGAGCATCGCCGCGGGGCTGGCGGGCGGCGTCATCCACGCCATGTCGGGGCCCGATCACGTGGCCGCGGTGGCGCCGCTCACCCTCGACGGGCGGCGCTCGGGCCTCGTGCTCGGACTCATCTGGGGCCTGGGGCATGGCGCCGGCGTGGCGGTGATCGGCGCGGTCTTGTGGCTCGCGAAGGGCGCGGTCCCCATCGACACAGCGAGCGCATGGGCCGAGTTCTTGGTGGGGTTCTTACTCATCGGCATGGGCGCCTGGGCGGGCTATCGCGGCCTCAAGCTGCATCGTCAGGCTGACCGACCCATGCCGCACACCCCCAAGCGTCGCCCGGTGACCTTCGGCGTCGGCGCGCTCCACGGCAGCGCGGGCGCGAGTCACCTGCTCGCGGTGCTCCCCACCGCGGGCTTCTCGGCCACCGGCGCAGCGGGTTACCTCATCGCCTACATGGTGGGCGCGGCCGGGGCGATGGGCGCCATCGGTTGGATCGCAGGCTCCATCTCCACGCGCCTCGGCGCGCGCTTCCAACCATGGCTCCTACTCGGCGCCGGGGCCATCGCCTGCCTGGTCGGCGTGGTGTGGCTGGTGCGGAGCTGGCCCGGTTGAGCCCTGGCTTGATACTTCAACCTGACCAGTCCCCAGATTGACACACCCACCTGACCAGTCCCTAGCGGGCGCTCAACGGGTTTTGGGGGTTTGCCTGTTTTGCCCCGGGGCGCGCCGAGCGAGTCCCTGGCAGCTAGGCATCGGTTCACGCAGCCGCTGCCCCACGGTGTACTTGTGAAACCGTGGGAACTCGCGGACCGCGATGTCTACCTTCACTAGCACGCTCAGGGCCTGCCTGTAAATGGGTAAAGATTGATGAACCAGCGGACATCAGCCTACCCCAGCGAGCCACATACGTTTTACCACATAGATAAATATATCAACAGGTCAACTGATTAACACCGTCTTCACCGAACGCAACGAGCCCAGCCCGTACTGGTCACGACGTGGCTGACGGTGCCGCCATTGCCGAAGTACACGCTCCATCCGCCGGACGAACCGGAGACCGGAGAGGCGCTCCAGTAGTAGCTGCTCTGTGTGCTGGGGAATATAGTCAGTTCAATGTACGGTTCGGCTGCCTTGCGGCTTGGCACCAGGCTGCTCAGCTCAGCCACCGTGGGCAGGCGCCAGCCCGTCTTCCCGTCCAGCGTGAGCCCAGCACAGTAGCCAATGGAGGCCGCCTGACTCTGCCTGTTGGGCGACGTGCCGCGCTGCCACTCGAGCCCCGTGGCGTGGTCGAGCACCGTGTTGCTCGTGACTTCAAAGAAGTGGCCGCTCGTTGGGATGGGCCGCTGAGGGGAGGCCAGCGCCACACAGCGAACATTATAGCCCTGGCTGGCGCTCTGAGCAGCCGCCCTTCCCGTGCTGAAGTCCACATACCACTTGTTTGCGGTTCCGGTTCGCCCAGACGCGGTCCAGAAATCTCCGGTCGTCCCGGGGAAAGTCCCACCATCCGTCGCTGGATTAATCCGTGTGTAGTCCACCAAACTGAGCAGCTCCATCCGTGTGGGCAAGCGCCAATCGCTGCGGCCGCCCCAACTGAGCGAATCGCAGTAGCTCTCCGCTGCAGCCCAGTTTTGGGTACCGGGGGCTGGCTCCCGTTGCCACTCGAGACCCGTCACGTTGTCCACCACCGTCCTCGCGGCGGCGTTCACGGTGTAGCTGAAGGCGTGCCCCGGTGTGCCCGGCAGCGGCCAGCGCGCGTAGCCGTCGTAGTCCGCGAACAGTACGCCCTCGCAAGCGGCGAACTGACAATGGGGCAGCGCACCACTGCACACCGGCCCGAGCGGTGTGGAGCTCAGGCCATCGGCGGCACAACGACTCGGCCGGTTCGCTTCGCAGTAGTCCGCTCCTGGGTCGCACACCCAGGCCTCACACACGCCGGCCACGCACGTGGACCCAGCGCAGGCCGCTCCCAACGGCGTCGAGCTCACGCCGTCAGCCGCGCAGCGCCGCGGCTGATCGCCCTCACAGAAGTCTGCGTTCGGCGCGCACACGCGGTCCGCACACTGCCCCTCATCGACGCAGCTCTGCCCAGCGTCGCATGGCCACTCCTCCTCCGCGGCGCCACTCGCTGCGCACACGGTGCGCACCCCAGCCTTGCAGTAGGTCGTCCCCGGCGTGACCGATCAGCGACACCGGGATGCACCCCGCGCCTGAGTGTGCCTCCCGCCGCAGCCAGCGGCCCCCAACCCCTCAGCCGCCCAGCGTCAGCTTAAACGCCGCTGGCGTCAGCTCGCTCACCGGCAGGCCGAAGCGCTCGCGGTGCGTACCCAAGCGCTCGAAGGCCCAGGCGAGGTACTGCTCGAAATTCACGCCCATGGTGCGACAGGTCGCGGAGACGCCCAGCAGCACGCAGGCTCGGTGCGCCCCCTCGGTGCTGCCCGCGAAGAGCATGTTCAGGCGCAGCTTGGCGACGTGTTGAAACCGCCGCTCGGTGGCGGAGTTGTCGAGCGGCACCTCTGGATCCTCGAGGAAACGCAGCAGCGCTTCACGGTGCCGATCGTAGTATCGAATCGCCTGCGCCAAGGGCTCACTCGGCAACAAGCCTGGGAGCGTGGCCGCCCGCCACTCGTCAAACTCCTTGGCGATCGGCCCGGCGCGCTCGCGGCGCCGCGCGAGCAGCGCCTTCCCCGTGAGCCCTTCCTTCCGGGCGTCTTCCTCGACGCCGTACATCGCGCCGATGAACTTCCCTCCCTCGAGCGCGAGCGCTGGCTGCGTCGCCTCCGCGTCCCGGAACCTCCGACGCGCGTGGGCGTTGCAGCCCGCTTCGAGCACGTGCTCACCGTACACGCCATTCAGGCGATGCTCAGCGTCCGCGGTGAGCGTCCCGCGGAAACCAGCGAGCTTGCTCTCGATGCCCTCGCCATGCTTCGTCGCCGCGTACTGAAACACCACGGCTTCATGGTTGTGAAACTGCTCAAGGTAGCCGTTATGAGCTTCGGGCAAGCCCTTCACCAGCACCTTGAGGCCCGTCGCGTCCGTCGCCATCCAACGCCCAGCAAGCAGCTGCTTCCAGTGGTAGCCATCGATCGCCGCGAGCAGATCAGCAGCGCGCTCCACGTAGCTGACCAGCGTGCTCATCGCCATGGCGATGCCGCGCTCTTTGAGATCGCGGCGCACGCGATCGAGCGGCACGAGCAGCGAGAACTTCTGATGCATCAGCCAAGCGAGCCACTCTCCCGTGATCTTCGAGCGTGGAAACGGCGCGGGCAGTGACGCAGGAGTCGTACGCTCGCCACACTTCCGGCAGCGGCAAGTGACACGCGTGACGACGCGCCGCCGCTGGTGCTCCTTGACGACGTGCAGCTTCTCTTCAGTCACCTCGTCTACCTGATCGAGCGCTGCTTCACCGCAGTGGTCGCAGGCTGTGGGCCTCAGGTGGTGCACCTCTTCGGGCAGGTGCTTTGGCAGCGGCTTGCGCCCCGTGGGCTTGGCGCGCTGCTTGGGCTTCTTCGGCTCGAGCGGCTTCTCGGGTGGGCGCGGACGATTCTCGAACGCCTTGCGCTCTGCCTCAGTCAATGTCGCTGGCGCGACGGGTTTCGGGATCGGGGGTTTGCCTTTTTTGCGCTCAACGGCGGCGATAAGCTCAGCGATCCGCTCCGTCAGCGCCACCAGCTGCTCAGTCAGGCTCTCGATGAGTTTCGCCTGACGTGCATTTTCCGCACGGATGACACTCAGCTCCGCGTCGCGCCTGGCGAGCTCAGCGAGGTAGTCCGCGGTGGTCACGGGCGCTACCCGATCACACCTGATCTTGGATGTCGATCCCCTATCGACGCGAAGTGCTCTCCGCGCGGAACCACCCGCGCCTGGCGACGGTGAAGTCGATGCCGGCGAGCAGGGAGGCGAAGGCCGCGCCGTTGATGGCGACCGTCTTCTCGTCGCCGCTCAGCCGCGGGAGCTGGAAGCTGCCCTGCTCGAGCCGCTTGCTGAGCAAGCACCAGCCCGAGCCATCGAACCACAACGCCTTCGCGAGCCGTCGTCGCCGATTGAAGAACAAGTAGACGTGCCCACTCACCGGATCGAGCCCAAGCGCTCGAACAGCGCCCGCCAGCCCATCGAACGACCGACGCATGTCGCACGGCTCCACCGCCACGAACACGCGCCACGTCGGCGGCAAGCTCAGCACGCGCGCAGCGCTCTCACCAGCCGCGCCAACGTGTCGGCGCGGAACGAGTCATCCACCTCGATGCGCGCCCCCTCCAGGCACACGACGTACCGAGCAGCCGTGTCAGGCACGTCGCGCCCCTCGGGCGCCGCCACCAGCTCGACGAACGTCGGCGGCGACACCCCCTCACCGGTCACCCTTGAGTAGCCGTCTGCGCGCTGCTTGAGCGCCCTCCGCCACCCATACAGCGACTGCACGTCGACACCATGAGCCCGCGCCCACCCCGCGAGCGACCGCCCTGACGCCTCAACCTGCGCGAGGCACCTCCGCGCCTCCGCCTCCATCCTGATCTTCCGCATGCCCAGAGGCTGCACACCCACCCCGCTGCCTGTCTCCCCGGCGTCGCTGATGGGTCACTCCCCGGCGTACAAATCCGCGCGCGGCACTCGCCGTCCTCACAGGCTTGCGCAGCTGTGCAGTTCCTGGTCTCGAGCAGGGTGAGCCCATCCTCCGAGCACACCTCCACCTGGCTTACGCTTTTGCAGTGGCTCCCGGGGCGGCACACCCAGTTCTCGCACTTGCCGTCGAAGCACTGCTGGTTGGCGCCGCAGGGCTCACGCTTCGCTATGTTCAGTCCGTCCACCGAACAGGTGACCACGGTGTTCCCCTCGCAGGTCACGCTGGCCGGCTCACAGCTAGCAATACGGCAGCGGTCGTCACTGCACACTTGGTTCACGACGGAGCAGTCCTGAACAATCACCTCTGTCTCGCTCGAGTGCTGACAGCGGCCATACAAGATGTTCCCGCTGCAGTATTGCGAGCCCATCTCACAAGCCACGCAAGCTCCCCCTGCGCAGAAGGCGGTGTCTCCGGAGCACACCTCTTGAAGCTCGAAGCCGCTGCCGTCCTCTTTACACACCTCCACCGCGGTGCTCTTGCAGCGCAGCTCCCCCGCCTGGCACATGGGCGAGCCGGCGTTGACGGTGTTCTCCTTGCTGCCACAACCCCCGGCGCTCAGTACCCCCAGCACCAGCAGCAAACCCACACTAACTACACTGAACGTACGAACAGGTGGGGGGGGTACGACGGCGTCGGTTTTGGTTGGTCAGCTCACCGTGTTGCTCCAGAGGAGCCCTTGAGTCGGCTTGCAGCGCGGTGCCGTCCAACCCGCTCTGGTCCTGTTTCTTCATCTGCCTGCCTCCCACATCCAAGGGCAACCATCGGCTGCCACCACATCAGCCCCGCACTAGACAGGGCAACCCACTTTGGCATGACCCAACCAGACCTCCCTCAGGGACGCAAGACATTTCTAAAAACACCAGTGAATCCGCCTAGTTAGCTCCCGCGTGGGCCGCGACCTCGGCGCGCCCTGCTGCGCCGCAGCCCCCTGGCCCGCCGAACGTCAGCTGACGGCGCCCGTAGCATCGCGACGTGGCGCGCTGACGCGGCCCCTTCGCGAGGTCACTGCACTGGCTGGCTGCGCTGACGCCGCGTGGCTCGTTCACCAAGTACGACCGGTGCGCGTTAGAAGGCGACAGACGGCTATCAGCCTCGGCAGCCCCAGCCTCGCTCGCCGATGTGCTTTTCGGATGACTCGGCGCCTCATTGTGCTACCATGGGAGTACAATGAGTCAGCGCGCGGGCATGACCCAAAAGATCAGCGTCTCGGTGAAGAAGGATGATTTAGCGCTGCTTCGCAAGCGCGCTAGGCTAGCGCACGGTGGCAATGTCTCGAGTGTCATCGCCGAACTCATTGCTCGCGAGCGAGAACAGGAGCACCTGGCGCAGCTGCTCGAGTTGCTCGGTGGGCCCGTCACGATGAGTGAGTCCGAGCGAGAGGCGATCGATCGGGAGATTTTGGGGATCGCTGCGCCCCGTGTCAGCAAGCGCAGGAAGCGCAGCGCAGCGTGAATGAGCTCACCTTCGATACCGGCGCCTTGATCGCGCTGGAACGGAGGCGCCAGCGCATCCTGCAAGTGCTCACGCGCGCGGTCGCGCTGCGTGTGCGCATCATCGTTCCAGCGGCCGTCGTGACCGAATGGTGGCGTGGGCGCTCCAAGGTTCGAGAAGATATCTTGAGCAAACTAGTCATTGAGCCATTGTCCGAGTCGATCGCCAAGCTCGCGGGTGACGCGCTAGCGGCAGTCGAAGGTGCCACCGCGGTCGACGCCATGGTCATGGCGTCAGCGGCGCTTCGTGGAGGCGCTGTCTACACTTCTGACCGCGACGATCTCGAGGCGCTTCGCGCGTTCTTTCCAAGCGTGCGTATCTTGAGCGTGTAGACTACACGCAGGCGCACACCACGGGAGCGCGTGGCGCCGCGAGATCCTCCAGACAGCGTCTGGACAATCGGTGGAAACGCCTACCCGTCCACCCCCCCCGAAAGAAGCCCGCGAAGACGACCCGGGCAGTGGTCAGCGTGACGAACCCACGCTGAGACTGCTTAAGTCAGCTCCACTGACCCTAACGCCCCTCACTCGCTCGTCAGTCGGATACGCGAGACTCCGATGCGCATCTGCCCTCGGCGGCGCTCCACCACGCGGTGGGCGTCCACCACCCCGAGTCGCACGAAGCCGCCGCGCGCGCGGTGCACGTCGACGTTGATCTTCTCGATGCTCTCTGCGAGCGCGCTCGCGACCCACGTGGTGTCCACCCAGCCCCCGGAGGTATCCCCCAGGCGTTCGCGGTGCGCTTCGCCGAGCCCCACGCCGAGGCGCACCCGCGCCAAGAGCAGCAAGAGCGCGTTCCAAGAGCGGCACCCGAGCTCACGACGCTCATCGGCGCACGAGAGCACCGCGTGGATCCGCTCCTCGTCGCGACTCACCTGGAGCTCGAGCTCCAGGGCGTCGACCGTCCAGTCGTCGAGGCCGGTGGTGATGAGCGAGCGCGGATCGGTCGCTTCGTCAGGGGGTAAGTCGAGCCGCCAGACGCCGCTGGGGAGGGTGAGCAGCGGCTCGGTCAGCGCGTGCACCTCCCCCTGGATGTCGGCGAACCAACCGCTGCCCTGACGATACACGCTGCCCTCCGGCTCCTCCTCGCTCGGGATCAAGAGCGCCCCGACGCGCCCCAGGCAGCGCGCGCGGGAGACGAGGTGCACCGCGGTGGGCACCGGGCCATCATCCTCCGCGAAGCCGAAGACCTCCTCCGGATCGCCGAAGCGCAGCACGTCCCCGCGCCCGAGCCGCGCCACCTGCCGTGGCTCGAGCTGCGAGCCGTTCACATAGGTGCCGTTGCGGCTCGCGAGATCGCGGACATACCAGGCGCCCTGCTTCCAGAACACCACGGCATGCTCCGTGGAAACACGCCGCCCCTTGAGCTGCAAATCCGCCAAGATCGCGCGGCCGACCAGGCAACGCACCGGCACCTCGAACCGCTGCTCCCCTTTCACCAGACACGCCATCTTCAGATCCCTCGTAGCCTGTCGTGGCCGGGCGCGTAAACCCCGACCCAGCGATCGGGCCGCGCGACGCGCTCACGCTCGAAGGCGACGCGCGCCTGCTCCGAGACCTTACCCTGCATCAGCTCGCCCAGGCGAACGCGCGTGCACGCCGCCAGCAGGCTCATGCCTCCCGCTTCGAACCGCGCCGCCGCCTCACGCAGCGCGCGCGCCGCGCCTTCAATGTCCGAAGCTCGGCGACGCTCGACGGCGCGTACCTGGAGCGCGAGCGCCTTGGGCCACGACAGACCATAGCGCTCGAGCGCCCGCGCGCGTGATCGCGCCCGCCGAAGCGCCTGTTCGTCCCCGGTGAGATCGAGCAGGCGCAAGTCACAGCAGTTCGCCCACCACGCGGCCTGGATCCCCAAGAAGGGCACCCGCGCGATCTGCGTGCTGCCGATGGCGTCGATCCGCGCCACGAGCGCGTTCAGGCGGGACACTGACGAGCCCGCGTAGCATTCCACCGCCGCCGCGGCGTACAGGGCGCTGTAGCGACTGCTGTCATCCATCGGGCGCCGAGAGCGCTCCTCCGCCGCTCGCGCGCTCTCGCGCGCCGCCTCCACGTCGTCGTCCGCGAGCAGCGCGTAGCAGGGGTAGGCGTTCATGATGGTGACCAGCGCCTGGTCGTTGCGGTCGAGGCCATCTTCCACCCAGCCCTGCGCGCGCCGACTGAGCTCGCGTATTTCCCCGCGGACACACAGCCCCATCCCCCACACACCCCAGGACCGGCTCAACTCCCACCACGAGTAGGTTCGCCCGGCGAGGGTCTCCGTCTGCTCGACATGACGCACCAACGCGGTGAAATCGCAATCGCGCAGCGCGTTCGCGATGGCACTCGTGATGCGGAACTGAACCGCCGTCAGCTCGGGGACGCGCTCGAGCAGCGGCTCGGCGAGTGCCTGGAGCCGGGCCGCGTGACGGCGAGCGCGCGCGCCGCCGAGCGAGGTGTAGAGGAGCTCGTTCTCGATCGCGCGCAGCAAGCGACCAGGGTCTCCAGCGTCCAGCGCCAAGCGAAGCCCCAAGGCGGCACAGCGCGCGCCTTGTAGCGGGTGCGCCGTCATCAAACCGCGCGCGGCCATGGTCGCCCCATCCACGCGGAGCAGCGCAGCGCGTGGCACCTGGGCCGGCGCGCGCACGGAGAAGCGAAGACCACGCCGCGCGAGGCGAGCGCGCTCCAACAGCAGGCGCGGCACGGAGAAACTGCCAGCGAGCGTGCCCCCGAGCCCCACGCGCTCGAACACCTCCGAGAGCACCCCGAAGCCCTCCGCCTCGTAGCCCATCGCGATCAGCTCATCGGCGGCGCGCCGAGTGAGCTCCAGCGCGTCCTGTGGCTCGGCCGCGTGAGCGAGCTCCAAGTAGACCTCAGCGGCCTCGCGCCCACACCCGGCTTGGGCCAAGGACTCGGCCAGCGCCGCGCGCAGCGCGGGCAGCTCGGCCTCGGCCTCCGGCTCTCCATTCGTTGGCAGTGAGAGCGCGGCGCGATACCAGTGCGCTGCGCTGCGCGCCGCCGCGGCATGACTCGCCGTGCGCGCCGCGAGCAGCGCGGCGCGGCGCGCCTCCCGATGCTGCCCGGAGCCCAGATAGTGCGGGAACAGCCGCTCGGGATCCTTCACGCCAGAGGCCTCGAGCGCCGTCGCGAGCGCTGCGTGGTGCGCCGCACGAACTGACACGTCGAGCGCTGCCACCACGGCCTCACGGATCCGGTCGTGGTACGCCTCCACCCACTGCCCCAACGACGAGACGCGGAGGCGCGTGAGGCGCCCGCGCTCCAGGGCGATGAACGCGCGCTGCTCGCCGACGGCGAGCTCCGCCGCGTGGGCGACGACGCCCATCCGTATCGGCTCACCGGCGAGCGCGATCACCTCCAGCAGGCGACGCTCCTGCGCGGGCAGCCGATCGAGCTGCGCCTCCAGCACATGAGCCAGCTCCACCTCCTCCCCGCGCCCCTCCACGCGGGTCAGGTGCTGCACCATCTGGCAGAGCAAGAACGGGCTACCAGCAGCCTCACTGACTACCCGCCCGACGGGCGCGGCGTCCCCCAACGCTGCTTCGACCAAACGCGCGGCGTCCTGATCTCGGAGCGGGGTGAGCTCGATCTCACGGGTGCCGCTCAGCACCGGCTCGAGCTCCGCGAGCATCGGGCTCCGAGCGCGCTCCTCGGTCCTGAAGGTACCGATGAAGCGCACCGGGGGGTCGCCAGGGCCCGAGAGCAGCGCCGCGAGGAGCCGCCCGCTGTCAGCATCCCCCCAGTGGAGATCGTCGATCCAGAGCACCGCTCGGCGCTCACCGATGATCTGCGTGAGCACGTGCCGGAAAGCCAGGAACGCCTGACTACGCTTCGTGTGGTGATCCTGGAGGGCGGGCTCGTCCCAGGTGATCGCCGCGGAGAACGCGGGGAAAATCCGCGTGATGCCCGCCGAGCGCGGATCGCTCAAGAGCTCCCGGCGCGTCGACTCGGGCATCGCACGCAAGGCGCGAACCAGTTCGGACACCACCCCATCGAAGGCCTTGAAGGGCACGCTCTCGCGCTCGTAGCAGCGCCCCGCGAGCACCACGCCACCCGCGGCGACGAGCTCACGCTCGAGCTCGGACACCAAAGCCGACTTACCCATCCCGCTCGGCCCGTGGATCAGCACGCAAGGCGCCCCTTCGGGGTCGAGCTGATGCCTCAACGCGGCGAGCTCGTCAGTGCGTCCGACGAATGGGAGCGGCCACGCGCCCGGCGCCGCCGACTCACGCTCGCCCGCGCTCCTGCGAGCGCCGTGACCCAGCGCCGCGGCCCAACGCCGCGCCGCCTCTCCATCACCCCGCAGCGCAGGATCGAGGTGGGTCAACGAGGCGCAGGCGGCGAAGAGCGGCGTGGCATCGAGCCCCGCCAGGGCAGGCGCGGGGACGCCGTTCTCGCCACCGTCCGCGCCGCCGCTCAGCGCGCGCAACATCACCCCGAGGGCGTACCAGTCAGATGCAAAGGTCGCCTGACCACGGCGCTGCTCCGGCGCCATGAAGGCGCGCGTCCCCGCCCGAGGCAACCAGAGCGGCTCCGCCTGAGCCTCTTGGAGCAACCCGAAGTCGAGCAACACGACGCGCCCCGAGGGCTCTACCAACACGTTCGAGGGCTTGACGTCGCGGTGGATCCAACCGGCCTGATGGATCGCCTCGAGGGCGCAGGTGAGCTGCTGCACGGCGGAGGCCAACTCCACGGCGCTGCGCCCAGGGTCCTCCGCCCAGCGCACGAGCTCCTCACCCGTCACGAGCTCCATGCTGAAGAACCACAGCCCCTCATCACAGAACAGCTCGTAGAGCGAGACCAGGCCCGGGTGGATCACACCCCGCAGCCCCCGGAACTCGGTCTGGAGCAGCAAGATCCGCTCGCCGTCGCTCCAGGGCAGCACCTTCAGCGCCACGCTGACGCCGAGCTCTCGATCGAGCGCGCGGTACACCACGCTCATGCCACCCGCGCCGAGCCGCTCCTCGATGGTGAAGCGCCCCCCCGAGAGGGTGTCACCCGGCTCGAGCCACGCGCGCGTCCCGCGAGGCACCTCCGCCGAGCCCGTCGCGTGCGCCGTGTCCTCGCCCGTCGCCGAGCCCGCAAAGGAACCTGCCCGGGTGACGGAGCCGGGGCCCCTCACGCGGACCCCGAGCGGTAGAGGATGAACGACACGCGCAAATCGCCGCGATGCTACCGCGCGGGGCCACGCTACGGCAACGCCTCTCGAGCCCGCGACCGCGGTACGGCTGCACGTCCTGGATGGCCCACGGGCTAGGCCACCACCACCAAGGCGCTTGTGCCGAGGCCAGCGCCAAAGGCGCTTGTGCCGAGGCCAGCGCCATTCGGGTTTTGGGGTTTGGCGAGGCTGCGCGCTGCGTGGGCTCTCCACCACCACGCCGCGCGCATCGCGATCGAGGGAGCGGCGGAGCGAGACAATCCGCGTGGAATATTATAGCGCTACTTCGCCACCGAAACGTACTCGAGGCGCAGCAAGACGTCCTCCACCGCGTCCAGCACGAGGCCATTCGAGCCGCCCCGGCTCAGCACGCCGGCTGGGATGAACAGCTTGTAGTCGCCGTACAGCCCACGCGCGGCGAGCTCGGCGCTGCTCCCTTCGGAGTACTCGTCGCGCTCCAGATCGGCGCGCTTCACGTCGAAGAACGCCCGCATCCGCGCGGTGCTGAAGGCACTCTTCGGATCACCCGCGGCGCCCTGCACCCCGCTCGGCTGCCCCATGGAAGGATCGAGGAACAGGTTCACCCCCGGCCTCACCGAGCTGAGCTGGGTCTCCCCAGGTCGTCCGCATACCTGACTGAAGAAGGTGTTGCTCTGCTGGAGGTCCATCCGCACGAAGCTCGGCGCGTCCGCGCCGCGGTACAGCCCGCCGCGGCCCAGCACGGAGGCGCTCACCGACCACAGCCGCTCGGCGCAGTCCCCCGCCGCGAACACGGGCACCTCCCCGGGGCCTGCTTCGCTTCCCTGCGGAACCAACCGGAACGGCACCTCCACCCCCAGGTACTCGCCTTGGTGATTGAAGGCGGCGCCGCTCGCGAGGTAATGCGCGAAGCGCTGCTCGCCGGTGTAGGTGCTGCGATCAGTGAGCTTGAGCAGCTCCTGCTTCAGGCTCACCACCTTCACCAGGCTCGACGGCGTGCTCCCATTCACGCGCCGTGAGCCCGCCTGCACCAGCAGGTCGTCGAGCACCGTACGCAGCTCCGCCGGGCGCTGGGCGGCCAGCACCTGCGCGCGCTGCGGCAGCGACATCTGGTATTCGTACTCCACCGCGCGCACGGAGAGGTAGAGCATCCGCTGAGCGAGGCGGAACTCGCGGTGGTAACGCGAGACCGGCTCGCTCACCCAGCGCTCGTTGGCGAGCGGCCGCCGCGCGTCGGACACCGTCCTCATGCGCGCGCGCTCCGTCGCCACGCTCGCCCGCCCTTCACGCACCACGTAGTCGAGCTCGGCGGCGAGCCCGCTGTAGTTCGCCATCGCGACCCGGGTATCGAACGCCGCCTTCTCCGCCTTGAGCGCCGCCGTCTTGGACCCGACCAAGGAGCTTCGTGCCTCGACGAAGCAGCGATCCAGCTCGGTCTGGCGCCCCACCTTGCCGATCGCCTGATCGTAGTAGGTGGTGGTGGTCTCGATCGCGAACGCGAGGCCGAGCGAGATGGATTCGCTGATGAGCGCCCCAGCGCCGGCCACGCCATCCTTGATCGCTCCCCAGAAGGTGTCCGAATCCGAGTCCAATACGAACTTGAAGCCAAGCGTCACGATGTCAGCCGCCAGCTTCGCCCCGCGAAGCCCCGTGACGACGCCGTTCTTGGCCTCCTCGAGCGCGTCTATCTCCGTCTTCCCCTGCGCCAGCCTGCGGCAGCTCTCCATCGCGATGGAGAACGACTCTTGGAGCTGGTTCATCTCTTCGCGAGCGATGTCGAGCTCACGCGTGGCGTTGACGATGCCGATGTGCGCGTCCCCGAGCCCACCCAGGAAACACTCAGGGTCAGGTTGCCTGCCGATCACCTCGCTCGGGGTGGGTAAGCTGGCGCGGCCCTTCGGGTGCTGCTTCACGCAGGCCGCCACCACGCGACCGACGACCAAGGGATCGACCCCGGGGTAGCTCAGCTGGTACACCTCGGCGACGGACACCTGATGGCTGCCCACCGTGAACACGGTGTCGGCGCCAGCGCCGCCCTCACGCTTGACCGCGACGCTCCGTGGGTTGCCACTCAGATCCCAGGCGTAGTCCGCGAGCGCCTGGTTCAAGGCCGACGCGCGATTCGGGTGCCCCACCGCGGGGTAACGTCGCCTGAGCCCCGCCGCGGTGCACACCGCGACCCCCACGTCAGCCGGGGTCACGGCGCTGTACACCTGATCGAGCACGCTGCCCGGGACCTGCCCAGCGCAGCTGGGCGCCGAGTCGATGAAGCAGGTCCCCGCCGTGTGCTCGCCGGTGTCCGTCCACTCGCTGAGGATCGTCTTCTCGGACCAATCCGTGCGGCCGCACAGCGCTACGATCTTCGCGCCGTAGCTCGACTCGAGGCCGCCCACCCGACGATCTGCGTCAGTCGTACTGACCGCAGCCGCGAGCTCGCGCTCGCGCGCGGTGGTCCAGGCCTCACGCGCCGCCTCGAGCGTCGACTCCGCGCGGGTCACCGCCGCGGGGGCCCAAGCTTGGGAGACGTTGGAGACCGACTTGCCGATCAAGTAGTCGCTGATGGCGCTGAAGCGCTGCGATGGCGTGACCTCATCCCCCATGAAATAAATCGGGAGATCGCCCTCGTCGATCCCGAGCGGGTTCTGACGATCGCGCAGCGCGCGCATCTCGGTCACCAGACCACCCAGGTTGCTGAGCGCCGCGTAGCGCGCCGCCTCCCACCGCGTCCACCAGCCGGGGGAGAGCGACTCGGAGCGCTTCGCCGTCGCGCTCGCCGCGCCGAGCACCACCCAGGCGGCGCGCGACGCTTGACCCGCTTGGCCGAGCGCGGCCTCCTCACCCGTCCCGGCGAAGCGCGCGCGGTTCACCAGGCGGCGCGCCGCCTCGAGCTGCGAGCCCACCGTCTCCGCCATCACCACCGGCAGGGCCAAGCCCTGGTTGTGGTAGGCCTCAGGCGTCTGCGGCAGCGGGCCGCCGCGCACGATCTTGCGGTAGTCAGGGTCCGCCATCAGCCCGTTCGGCACGCCGAGCAGGGACACCAGCTGCCGGGGGTGGAGCAGCAAGCTCCAACCTTCGACCGACAGCTCCAGGTACTCGTCGAGGGTGCGCTCGTTGGCGACACCTTGACCGCCGAGCGCGAGCACTGTAGTCAGAATATCTGACTCGAGCGCCTCACGCGCGACCAGCCCCAGCGCCTCGGTGTGCTGGTACAGGAGGCGCAGGCCCAGCGCCGAGCCGGCTCCCTCCTGCACCACGATGTTGCCCAGGGCGCGCTGGCGTTCGAGCTCGAAGGCGTGCCCGAGCGCCGCCTCCAGACGCCACGGCTCGTAGCAGCCCTGACTACCAGTCAAACCGACGAGGCCGGCAGCGCCACGACCCACCGCGCCCTGTGGCCCCGTGAGGTGACGGTCCAGATCGTTCGCGCAGGCCTCGAACGCGCCGCGCGCCGTCAGCGACACGGCTAGATCGGGCTGCGCCGTGAGCTCGGTGGCGAAGGCGAGCGCGCCCGTCTGGCAGCGGAGGTCACCGAGCCGAGCGTAGCGGTTCGGATCGAGCCACGAGGTCGCCTGCTGCGCGACGTCGTCGGCGGCCGGAGCGGCAGGCGGCTCCCAGCAGAGGTACGCCTGCGGGCAGTCGGCGGCCGCCTTGAAGCCGGTGAGCGCCGGGAGCACCCGCTCTTGCTCGAAGCGACACACACCGAGCGCGCCGACGTCACCCGGGGTGCAGCCGTAGCGAGCGGCCATCACCGCGCAGCGATCGAGCTCTTCCGGTCCGTCAGGTGTGTTGACGCTGAGCTTACACACCACCTCTCCGGCGTTGGGGTTCGGGGGGTGGCGGCGGCAGGGCGCCTCGGCGCCTTGCAGCGCGGGCGCCTCGAGCGTCCAGAAGCTCTCGCACGCCGCCTCGAGGGAGCCGCGCTCCGACTCGCACTGCCACAGCCCGAGCCGCCCCGGGGGGAGCGCGTTCACGCGCTGAGCGGTCTGGTTCGGTGCGCCGAACGGATCGGAGAGCGCCTCGTGCACGCGCGCCTCCCACGGCAGCGCCTCGATCAGCCGCTCCTCCACGCTGCGCGCTGGCGTGACGTCGGCGGGGTAGCTCGGCGCGCTCGCGCCCGCGGGCAAGTCACCCTCGCGGGTGAAGCCGAAGGACACGCGCATCAGCCCGCGCAGCGCCCCAGCGTAGAGCCCGCTCAGCTCGAAGCGGCAGTCGGCGGTCAAGCCGCCGTCGAAGCGCACCTCATCACAGTGAGGTGTGCTCACCACCTCGGCGCCACCCGCGGTGCTCAAGGCAGGCCGCGTGGGCGCCTCCAGGCGCCAACCGTCCCCCTCGGGGACGAGCCGCGCCACCCAGCGCACGTCCGCGCCGAGCGCGCCGCTCGCGTTGTCGATCGCGAGCAAGAAGCCGCCCCCCTCGGGGTGAATCGTCGCGGTGGTGCCGAGGGTGAGCTCCGCCGCTTGCGCCAGGGTCGCCACCGGCGACACGGCGCCCAGCGCGTCGACGCGCAGCGTCCCCCGGTAGCTCCCAGGGCGCTCCACTGGAGGCTCGGTGGACGCCGAAGGAACCGCCATACTAACTGACAATCGTTGGCGCCCCGAGACGAGCTGGAGGCTACTGGCAGCCCGCGTAGCCCCGGGCACGCCGCGCACGTGGACCTGGTGCGCGCCAGGCGCGAGCCCTGTCTGCTCGCAGCTGCGCGCGAAGGCACCCTCGGCGCCAGTGCAGCTCACCTCGTACCCCGCGCCAGCCACCGCGCGCAGGCGCGGCACCGCGGCCTCTAGCACGCTGAAGTCCACCTGCTCCGCTGCGTCCTCCATCAAGATCAAGGTGGTCGTGAGCTCGACCGATCCCGCGGCGCTGGGCGCCGGCATCAGGTCGCTCTTGTCAGGCTCGGGGCGGCAGCGGCCGAGGCCGTCACAGCGCTCACCCGCCGCGCAGTCGCTCGATGCCGCGCAGCTCCGCGCGCACACACCCAGATCGCAGTGCGACGCGCAGGGGCAGTCGTCGTCTCGCACGCAGGCGCCGCCGAGCACCTCGCCGTCGTCACCCGAGCACGACAGCTCGAGCGACTCGTCAGTCCCCTGGTACTCGCTCCCGCCACAACCCGAGAGCACGCCCAGCGCACCCAGCATCACCCAATTACGTAGCTTCATGACTCCCTCGACCAACCACCAAGTCGCCATCACACCACCCGCAGGCGGAGACCCCAGGGCGACTCCGTGAGTCGCCCCAGGCGCCGCCCGTCAGTTACACATCTGCGTGCGCTGATCGAAGTCAGGCAACACACAGGTGTTGGCGTAGATGTAGTCGCACCGCGTGCCGCAAGGCGGGTTGCAGCCACCGCAATACTGCTCGTTCCACCCTGTCTCCAGCGGTGAGCCAGTGAATGGGTTACACCAAGGCTTGCAGTCGTTCCGCACGATGTCCGTGTCGTTGTCGCTGCGTCGCGGGAACTTCTTGATCTCCCCATCGCAGTTGTAGTCCCAGCTCCCGCAGTTGCTCACGGAACCAAAGGCGCGAGTCTGGCCTGGCTTGGCGCGGTCATCTCGGTCGCAGCAGTCCTCACCACTGTCCGCGCGCTTTCGGATATACCGCTTCCCCAGGATCGTGCGGTGGCCACTCTGGGCGCAGAACTTCCGCGCCGTCGCGCCCTTCGCGGGGTAGCCGTCCTCGTCCTCATCGATGAACCAGTCGACGGCCCCCTCCACGCCTTCCTGGTCCCCATCCCGGATGCCGTTGCAGTCCGCGTCGGCGTCTGGCGCGCTGCAGCTGGGCACTCCGGCACCGACAGCATTGCAGACCACCTCACCGGCGAGGCACACCAGCTCGCCCGTGGTGCCGCACTGCGAGTTGGTGCAACTCCCCGCGGATGGCACGTTGTCCACCTCGCCGTCACAGTCATTGTCGACTCCGTCGCACACCTCCGCCTTGGTGAAGTCGTCGTCAGTACACCTCACGCCTCCCGTGGCGTAGTCGCACACGAGGATCCCATCCTCGCATTGGTCGAGGTCAGCGCCGTCACAGGCTTGCGCCGGCGTCACCACCTCACCCGTGAAGGAGTTCAGCACCGCCACCCCCAGGCCCTCGTCGATCTGCCCATCGCAGTTGTCGTCGAGCCCGTTGCACACCTCAGGGCCACCTTGCCCGTTCGAGGTGGGGTCGGGCTGACACACCACCACGCCCCCTTGACAGACCTTCTTACCGTCTTTGCAGTGGTACTCGTTGCTGGGGTCGGAGTCGCAAGCCTCGGCGGCCGCCAAGATCGCGCCGGTGACCGCGTCGCGTTGCTCCACGCCGAGGTCGTTGTCGATCACACCATCGCAGTCGTTGTCGATGCCATCGCACTCCTCTGCCGTCGGAATGCACTCGCCCGTGCCGCCGCTGCCACCGGTCGCCCCGACGCCGCCCGTCGCCCCCACGGCACCGGTCGCCCCGGCGCCCGCCGTGCCACCGAAGCCAGCCGTTCCCCCGACCCCACCCGCACCACCGGAGGCGCCCACGCCTCCAGCAGCCCCGGCGCCGCTCGTCCCCGCGACGCCGCCGCTACCGCCGCTGCCGCCCGAGGCCCCAGCACCCGACGTCTCCCCATCCGAGCCACCGCAAGCCAGCGGGAAGCCGAGCAGGAGCGGGGTGAGGATGAGCGCGCTGCGCCACCTGCGTACTGAAGCCCTGGACCGAGCTGCGCCCGACCCATCTGAGTGACTGCTGTGATCCATGCTCCCAATTGACCACAGCCCACGCCAACTGATCCATTTCAAGACCCTTACACAGACCCCGAACCAGGAAAATCCACGTTGAAATACTCCGCGCGAGCCGCGCTCACGCACCACACGACCAGGCGCCGCAGCTCACCTCGCCGTTCGATCGGGGGGTTTGCCTGCACCGCATCTTCGCGCATCGCCCCAGGCACCGTGCGCGTGGCACCGTCACGCCACTGCGCCAAGGGCACGCTGGTGCGGTGCCGTCCAACCCACACCATCCCCTCCTGCTCCGAGGCGCGCCGCAGCGGCTGGTGTCATGTACATTTCACGCCCACCCTGCTCAGCCAGCGCCGCTGCTGTCGGTCACGCGCGCTGGCCGCGGGATCGCGCCCCAGCCCATTGTCCTAAGAACGAGCACACTACGTGCCGCGTACGGGACATTGTACCGGCACCAAGGCGTGGCCATGCTGGACCCTTCCTCAAGGAGGCACGCGATGACCACTCAGCTCGTAACCCCCACCTCCAACGCCGCGCCTGCCCAGCGTCGCATCGAAGGCATCTATCAGGCGCCCGGGCTCCATTGGGTCGGCGATGGATTTCGCGTCGCGGGCTACTTCTCCGCGATCCCCGACGCGGTCAGGAAGCTCAGCCCATTCCTCCTGCTCGACTACAACCCTCCCTACGACTACTCACCAACCGACAGGCCACGCGGCGTGGGTGTCCACCCACACCGCGGCTTCGAGACAGTGACGATCGCGTGGGACGGCAGCGTGGCGCACCACGACAGCGCGGGCGGGGGCGGCGTGATCGGCCCCGGCGACGTGCAGTGGATGACCGCCGCTTCGGGTGTGCTCCACAAGGAGTACCACGAGCGCGAGTTCTCCGAGCGCGGCGGCATTTTCCACATGGCACAGCTGTGGGTCAACCTGCCGCGCGCGCACAAGATGGGCCCGCCACGTTACCAACCGCTCACCGCGAGCCAGATGGGGCAGGTCGAGCTGCCTCGAGGCGCGGGTCAGGTACGCGTCATCGCGGGTGAGTACCTCGGTGTCCGCGGGCCAGCCCTCACCTACTCGCCAGTGCACGTCTACGACGCGCGCCTCCACGAGCAGGGCGCTGCGAGCTTCGACCTCCCAGCAGGGTACACCGTCGCGGTGCTCGTGATGGAGGGCGACCTCACGCTCGCCGGCGCCGCGGTGAAGCAGGGTGACTTCGTGATCTTCGAGCGCGAGGCGGGCGCGATCCTCGCGGAAGCGCGCGCAGAAGCTCACCTGCTGGTGCTCGCTGGTGAGCCAATCGACGAGCCGGTGGTGCAGTACGGGCCGTTCGTGATGAACACGCGCGAGGAGATCCTCCAAGCCTTCGCGGACTACAACCGTGGCGCCTTCGGCACCCTGGAGGACTGATCTGGGCCACCACATACAGAGCCGAGAAAATCCCACGGACGCCTCACACCCAAGGCGCGAGGCGGCCGCCGCGTGAGAGCGCGTCGATCATGCCGTAGAGCGCCTTGAGCTCCTCGGCCACCTGCGCCGCCTGGAGGCGCTCTTTTCCCGTATGTGAAAAGAGACCCGTCACGAACAGGCGGGTGCGCGCCGTGGCGCTGAGCGCCTGAGCTAGCTTCGGCGCTTCCCCCCAGGGGATCACGTCGTCGCTCTGGCCGTGCAGCACCACCGTCGGCGTGGTGAAGCGCGCACCCAGGCGCTCGAGCGGACGCGCGAAGGCGAGCTCCTCGCGTCCCGCTCGTAGCCCATCCGTCAGCCACACTAACGAACTACGCCCCGCCGCCTGAGGCCGCAAGCCCACCGCCATCAAGAACCACTCGCGTTGCGCCCGGGGCACCTTCTCGGCGAGCTCGTACAGGAGCACGTCGCGCGCGCCGGGCACCTTGTACTCGAAGCGCCCCCAGGTGCGGTAAGCCGCCTCGCGCAGCGCGCGCTCGAGCGCCTCGGTGTCTCGCAGCCCCAGGTAGGGCAGCGTGTTCAGGAACAGCACCGGGGAGTTGAGCGGATCGCGCGGTAATTGCAGCGCCTGCCCCTCGCGCCACATCACGCCGTCGAGGCAGAAGCTGAGCGAGGCCTCGAGATCGGCGTAGCCCCCGAAGGTGATCACGGCGTCGATCCGATCGGCGCGCTCGGCCGCCACGGTGAGCGCCGGGCTGGAGCCGAAGGAGATGCTGAACAGCGTCAGCTTGGTTCCGCGCGGAAGCTCGCTCAGCACGTGGTCCACGCTCACGCGCAGATCAACGACGGTGCTGGGCGTGAGCAGGAGATCGAGGTGCCCCGGGAGCATCGGGCAATGCACCACGAAGCCCGCCGCCGCGAGCACGCGACAGAAGCGATCCAGCCGCGGGTCGTCGGCGCCCAGGTAGTGCAGCCCGGGCACCACCAAGTAGTGCGCGCGCACCGGGCCCGGCGGGTGGTAGCGCACGATCTCGAGCGCGGCCGTGGGCTCCGCGGCGCGCCACGGCGCCGGTCGCGCCAGCGGCTCGCCCTGCAAGTAACCACGCAGGCCAGGCACCCGACCGGCGCGCACCCACACCCGCTCCTGGCGGATCCCCGGCGGCACCGCCGTCTCCGACGTCCACGGCCCGAGCCAGCGCAGCAAGCTGACGGCGGCGGCTCGGCGATCGGCAGCGTCCCCGCTCACGCTCGGATTCATATCAGAGGCCCGCTCGCGCCGGGAGCGCAGCGACGACGCCCGAGGCGCTCAGCGTCGTCTCAAGGGTTTTTGGGGGTTGGGTCGCCTCGCGGTCTGGCGTATGAGCCGTCCTGGCAAAACGAGCACCTCCTCTGAATAAGGCGCCGGGGCGCCCCGTCCAAGAGCGGCGCGCAGCGTCTCAGGTGCCGCGCGCAGGCGCACCGCATGAGGGCTCACCCTGGGTGAGGTCGTGAGCCCCGAAAGGTGCCGAGCGAGGAGCGACGGGCGGCTTGCCCTGAGTTGCTCCACTCAGCCTTACGGAAAGGAGCCCATCCCATGACCCGCACCCTGTTCGCCGCGCTGCTGCTGATCGCCCCCACCGCGGCGCTCGCCTCCGGCAAGCAGCAACCTCCAGACTCCATCGAGCCTCGAGAGCGCCCTGGGAAAGTCACCTTCTCGCACAAGAAGGAGCGCACCATCAGCTGCACCGCCAAGACGAAGCAGCCCAAGGCGGACGCCGACTGCGAGGCCAAGCGCGAGGCGATGGACGCCTCGACCCGCATCGAGCTCTTGCCGGTGCCCGCGCCCAACCTGGTCAAGCCGGACCAGCGCAAGCCCGTCACCCTCGATCACCCGCGCGATGGAAAAGAGGTCAGCGCGGAGCTCGGCGTGGGGGTGTGGGAGCTGGTGTGGGCGGGCCGCAGCCAGCGCGAGCGCTTCCGCGTGAACCCGGACGCGCCCGTGAAAATCCAGCTGCAGACCACGCGCGGCCACTGCGCCGCGCAGAGCGCCCTGTGCCGCCTGAACGCCTCGAGCACGCGCCATCAGGTGACGATCCCCGCGCAGCACCGCGTCAACTGACGCGCGCGGCGCACATCTCGCACCGCCACCCAGCGCCTCCGCGGCGCACGCACAGCGCACTCATGCCGCGCCTCCACGGCGTGCCGCACCTCCACGGCGTGCAGCGCCTTCACGGCGCACACTCGCACCGCCAACCGGCGCCTCCACGGCGCCACCCAGCGCAGCCGCTCGGCGCCGCGCGACGCTGGGTTCCGCCACGCTGGCAGGCGCGGTGTTCCCCAACCCCCAAACCATCCGCCAACAGCGGAAATATTGGGGGTTCCCTGATTGTCCCACGTACCGCGGTCGCGCTATAGCGCCCGAGCGGCGCCGCGCTGGCGCCAGGAGCTTCGGGAGCCTCATCGCGCATGGACGTCAGAGCCCTCAACGAAATCGTCGCCCAGGAGAGCGCCTTCATCGATGACGTGACCGCCGAGATCGGCAAGGTCATCGTCGGTCAGACCTACATGGTCGAGCGGATCTTGATCGGTCTGCTCGCCGGTGGCCACGTGTTGCTCGAGGGCGTACCCGGCCTGGCCAAGACGCTCACGGTGAAGACGGTGTGCGAGACCTTGGAGGCGAACTTCTCGCGCATCCAGTTCACGCCGGATCTGCTCCCCGCGGACGTGATCGGCACCGTCATCTACAACGCCAAGACAGCCGAGTTCACTAGCAAGCTGGGTCCGGTGTTCGCGAACTTGGTGCTGGCGGACGAGGTGAACCGCGCGCCCGCCAAGGTGCAGAGCGCGCTGCTCGAGGCGATGCAAGAGCGCCAGGTGACCATCGGCGACACCACTTATCAGCTGCCCGATCCATTCGTGGTGCTCGCCACCCAGAACCCCATCGAGCAAGAGGGCACTTACCCGCTGCCGGAGGCGCAGCTCGATCGCTTCATGCTGATGCTGCGCGTCGGTTACCCGAGCCGCGCGGAAGAACGTCAGGTGATGGATCGAATGACCCAATCGCACCAAGCCTCGGCGAGCCCGCGCGCCACCTTGGCGCAGCTGGCCAAGGCGCGCGGCGTGGTGCGCGACGTGTACGTGGATGAGCGCGTGAAGGACTACATCGTGGACGTGGTGTTCGCGACGCGCGAGCCCAGCGAGCGGGGCCTGCGCGATTTGGCGGGGATGATGGAGTACGGCGCCAGCCCCCGCGCCAGCATCGCGCTCAACCTCGCGGCGCGCGCCCACGCCTTCTTGCGCCACCGCGGCTACGTCACCCCGGAGGATGTCAAGGCGATCGGCGCCGACGTGCTGCGGCACCGCATGGTGCTGAGCTACGAGGCGGAGGCCGAGGGCGTGAGCGCGGAGGACGTGGTGCGGCGCGTGTTCGAGGTGGTCGAGGTCCCTTAACGACGCGTCGGGCCGCGAGGCCAGCGGAGCAGAGCGTGAGCGACAGCGAGCAGGAGAAGACCCTTCGCACCATCGAGATCCGCACGAGTCGGCTCGCGACGGAGCAGCTCTCGGGTGACTACCGCTCGGTGATCAAGGGCCAAGGCCTGTCTTTCCGCGAGGTGCGTCAGTACCAGCCGGGTGACGACGTGCGCGCCATCGATTGGAACGTCAGCGCGCGCACCGGTGAGCCGCACATCAAGGTCTTCGTCGAAGAGCGCGAGATGACCGTGATGTTGGTGGTGGACATCTCCAGCAGCGGCCGCTTCGGCACCGCCAAGATCTCCAAGAGCCGCCTGGCGGCGGAGGTGGCCGCGCTGTGCGCGTTCAGCGCCAACCAGCACAACGACCGCGTGGGGCTCATCTTGGCGACGGACGAGGTGGAGCTGGTGATCCCGCCGAAGAAGGGGCGCAAGCACGTGATGCGCGTGGTGAAGGAGATCCTCACCGCGGAGCCCAAGCGCACGGGCACGGACCTTCGTTGCGCCCTGGAAACACTTTACCTGGTGGCGCGGCGCCGCTCGGTCGCGTTCTTGATCAGCGACTTCTTCGCGCAGGACTACGCGCAGGCGCTGAGCCTGGCGAGCGCGCGTCACGACGTGATCCCGGTGATGCTGATGGATCCGCGCGACGACGAGCTGCCCGACGTGGGCCTCGCGGCGTTCGAGGATTTGGAGACGGGGGAGGACGTGCTGGTGGACACCGGCAGCGCCCAGGTGCGCGCCCACTACGCGCACCTGGCACGCAAGGAGCGCGCCCGGCACGTGGCGACCTTCCGCAAGCTCGGGCTCGATCACGCGGAGGTGCGGACGGACAGGCCCTACATCAGGCCGCTGCGCGATCTGTTCGCGCGCCGCGCCAGGCGGGTGCACCGGTGATCCAGGGGCGGTTTTTCTGGGTTTGGGGGTTTGGCATGGCGCTGGCGCTCTACAGCGCTGGCGCCGCGGCGGACGCCGGTGCGAGCGACGCGGGCCCGCCGAAAGGCGCTGACGCAGCCATCGACGCCGGCGCGCTGGGCAGTGCACCTGCCCATCCGGGCGGCGGCACCCCGAGCGACCCGAGCGACGCCGGGGCAGTCGACCTGACGGTCGATCCGATCGGCTCGTGCATCGAGCGCATCCCGGAGGGTAAGGCGCGCCCGCCGATGAAGCAACGGGTGGAGCCGCGCGGCCTGGCGGGCTACGCGGTGACGCTCGAGGTGGTGATCGAGCACGGTAAGGCCGAGCGGGTGTTCCCCAATGGGTTCCGCTTCGATCTCTCTTCGGAGGAACTCGCCGCCTTCGAGCGCACCGGCTTCGCGCTGCCTCACGTAGACGGCGGCGCGGGCCCAGAGCTCAGCCGTGAGGAGCTGCCAGACGGCGCGCGCACCACCGTGCGACTCTCGTTCGTGGCGCTGCCTACCAAGGGGGGACGCCAGTCGTTGGTGCTCGGCTCGGTGCCGATCACCATCGCGCGCGCCAGCGGCGAGCTGATGACGCTGTGCACGAAGCCAGCGGCTCTAGTGGTGGACCCGCCCATCGCCAACACGCCGGAGCCGGTGCCGCGCCCCAACCCACCGCCGCGCCCGCAACGCGAGGTGTGGGAGGAGGCGAAGCTGGCGGCGCTGGTCGGCGCCATCGCGCTCGTCACCGGGGCGCTGCTGTTCGCGCTCATCACGTGGCTCAGGCGGCGACCGAAGCCCGCGCCGCCACCGCCACCACCGCGGCCCCCCTGGGAGGTCGCGATGGAGGCGCTGCACGATCTCCGGAGCCGCGACTTGGTGGCACAGGAGCGCCTGGACGAGCACTTCGACGAGGTGTGCTTGATCCTCCGGCGTTACCTCGGGGACCGCTACGGCATCGGCGGTGAGCTGGGCGACGCCGGCGCGCTCGAGAGCACGACGGAGGAGATCTTGCGGGTGCTCGCGCGTATCGTGCCGCCCATCCCGGTGATGCCCCAGGTCGAGCATTTCCTCAGGGAAACTGACTTGGTGAAGTTCGCGAAGGTGACGCCCGACGCCGCGGCGTGTGAGGAGGCGCTGCACGCGGTGGAGCGGATCGTCACCCTGACCGTCCCGCCGCGCCCCGCCGCCACCCCGAACAAGGCGAGGGCGACGTGAAGCACCCAAAGGATCAGCAGGATCCGCCGCCTCGCGATTCGGGCGCGCCGCGAGCGAGCACCCGAGAGCGCTCCGGGGCGCGCGGAGGCGGCTCGCGGCTCGCGCTGCTCACGCTGTGGCTCGTGCTCGCCCTCGCCGCCCTGCTCGCCTACCCGCTGCTCGCGCGCAGTGAGGCGCTCTTCGCGGCCAATTGGCAGCGCACCTACGCGCTGCTCGGCTTGGTGCTCGTCCCCTGGGTGCTGCTACGCGCGACCTACGGCGAGGACCAACGCGTCCCGCGGCTGCTGCTCGGCAGCGTGCGGCCGCTCACCAGCGGGCCACGCGGCGCGCGGGTGTGGCTCAGGGACTTGCCGGGAGCGCTCCGCGCGGTGGCGCTGATCGGCTTCTGCCTGGCGCTGGCGCGCCCCGTCGCCACCATCGCGCCCCAGAGCACCACGGAGGAGGGCATCGACCTCGTGGTGGTGCTCGATCTGTCGGGGTCGATGCGCGCCGCCATCGACCAGCTGCCGGAGCAGCTCACGAAGTACCTGCCGAAGCGCGCGCCGGGGGTGCGCCCCACGCGGCTCGACGCCGCGAAGGCGGTGATCCGCGACTTCATCGCGCGGCGTAAGACCGATCGCATCGGGGTGGTGGTGTTCGGAAAAGAAGCCTACGTGCTCTCCCCGCCGACCCTCGACTACCAGCTGCTCGACACGCTGGTGGCGCGCATGAGCCTCGAGCTGATCGACGGCGGCGCCACGGCGATCGGCGACGCCACGGGGGTGGCGGTGGCGCGCCTCCGCCGCAGCACTGCCAAGAGCAAGGCCATCGTCCTTTTGACTGACGGTGACAACAACGCCGGGAAGATCGCGCCGGAGTACGCCGCGCACCTGGCGACGGTGGTGGGCGCCAAGGTGTTCACCATCCAAATCGGCGATGGTGAGATGGCGGAGGTCCAGGATCGCTTCGATCTGCTCGGGCAGCCGCGCTACGTCTCGGTGCCGTTCCCCGTGAACCCGGAGCTGCTCAAGGCGATGGCGGACAAGACCGGCGGGGAGATGTTCGTCGCGGCGGACGCCACCGCGCTCGAGGCGAGCTTCCACAAGGTGCTCGATGAGCTCGAGCGCACGCACTTCGAGGCGAGCATCTCGAGCCTGGAGGAGCTCTACCGCTACTTCCTGCTGCCCGCCGTGCTCCTGATCGCGCTGGAGGCGCTGCTCCACGCGTTCGCGCTCCGGAGGTTCCCGTGAGGTTCGCGCACTCGGAGTGGCTGCTCGGCGCGGGGCTCGCGGTGCTGGTCGCCGCCTTGCTCATCTGGGGCGGGGTGCGCGCGGCGCGCGCGGTGAGCCGCTTCGGGCACGAGGCGCAGGTGCTCGGGCTCATCACCAGTCAGGCACGCGGACGACGTGCGCTGAAGGGCGTGCTCTTGGTGCTGGCGGTCGCCGCGGGCTTCGTCGCGCTGGCGGGGCCGCAGTACGGCCAAGGCTCACGGCTGATCCCGGCGACCAACCTCGACGTGGTGATCGTGCTCGACTTCTCGAAGAGCATGTACGCCCGCGACGTGCGGCCGTCGCGCATCGACCGCGCCAAGACGGAGGTGGCGCGCCTCGTCAGCGCGCTGCCCGGCGCGCGCTTCGGGGCGGTGGCCTTCGCGGGGGATCCGCTGAGCTTCCCCCTCACCAGCGACGGCGGCGCCATCGCCCAGTTCTTGCGGCAACAGACGCCGAACGACATGCCGGTGGGCGGCACCGCGATCGGGCGCGCGCTGGAGGCGGGGCGCGATCTGTTGCGCCGCGACCCGCTGAGCGAGAAGCACGCGCGGGTGATGGTCCTGGTGACTGACGGTGAGGATCTCGAGGGCGATCCGGTGTCCGTCGCCGCCTCCGCGGGGCAAGAGGGCGTCACCATCCACGTGGTGCAGATCGGCGGGCGCACCCCGGAGCCGATCCCCGACGTCAACGACCAGGAGGAGGTCATTGGCTGGCGTACGGACTCCGAGGGGAAGCCGCTCACCACGGCGCTCACGCCCGAGGGTGAGGCGCAGCTCACGCAGATCGCCGAGCGCGGCAAGGGCATGGTGGTGCGCGCCGAGAAGGGCGAGGTGGGGATCCGGGAGATCACCACGCGGCTCTCGCAGCTGATGACGGAGGAGCTCTCGGAGCGGGAGGAGCGCGTCTACGCCGACGTGTTCCACTACCCGGCGCTGCTCGCGCTGGTGCTGCTCTTGGCGGAGGTGTTCGTGGCTCAGGCGCGCCGCCGGCGCCGCCCGGAGTGGACCCCACCAGCGCCCAGGCGGCGGCGCGCCCAGCGCGCCCAAAAGCAGCGGGCCGAGGCGCCGCGCGCGGCGGTCGCCACGCTGCTCGCGCTCGGCGTGGCCCTGGGCTGTGAGGGCATCGATCGGGTGTTCGAGCGCAACGCGCCGGAGGTCGATCGCGCGATCACGCTGCTCGAAGCGGGCGCCGCGGAGGACGCCACCCAGCTCCTCACGAGCTACCTCACCACCGGCGAGTGCGAGGACGGCCAGATCGGCACGCCGGAGCGCGTGCGCTCGCGGCCCGCGGCGACCTTCGATCTCGGCCTCGGCCTGTTCCGCATCGCCGAGCAGTTCGGCGGCCGCTTCGGCATGAGCGCAGATGGCGGGGTGACCCCGGAGGATCCTGGCGCGGCCCTGCGCAGCGCGCAGATCGACTGCGCGCTGCGCGTCGTGCGGCTGATCGGAGCGGACCCCGCGGTGCCGCTCGAGCTCCGCGCGCGAGCGCACTACCTGGCTGGCAACCTCGAGTTCTTACGCGGCGCCTTCGACGAGGCGATCAAGCACTACGACGCCTCCTTGAAGATCACCCCGGGCCTGCCGGGGGACGCCGGCGACTCCATCGGGCGCGACGCCGCGTGGAACCGCGCGCTGGCGCTGCTGATGAAGGAGCAACAAGAGCCGCCCGACGCCGAGCCGCCGGACGCCAGCCCCGACGCACAGCCCGACGCCAACCCGGACGCTGGGGAGCCGGACGGCGGCGATGGCGGCGCGCCCGACTCGGGCGACGACGGCGGTGACGACGCGGGCGAAGACGCGCCGAGCGACGCCGGGAGCCAACCGGAGGCCGGTCCGCCCGACGCGGGACAGCCGCAGCAGCAGCCGGAGTCGCCGCCACCCTCCGTGAATCAAGACGACCGCATGCTCGACATGCTCGAGCGAGCCCCGACGCTCCAGCAGGAGACGGCGCGCAGGAACGCCCTCCAGCAGCGCGTGCGCGGGCTGGAGGACAAGTGATGACGGCCGGCGCGCTCGCGCAGCGAGGGGCTCATGGGTTCCTTGGGCTGACGATGCACGCGGTGCGGTGCCGTCCAACCCCCCAAACCCACCTCCTCTGGATATTGGCAGCTTTCCTGACCGCATTCGCGATATCCAGCCTCGCGAGCGCTGCGCCGCGGCTGCAGACGGACATCAGCCGCTCCACGGTGGAGGCCAACGAGGCGTTCACCGTCACCCTGACCATTCAGGACGCCGACAACCCGCGGCAGCCCACCCTCAAGCTCCCGCCCGGCTTCGACCAACGCGGACCGGCCATCTCCACCCGCAGCCAGATCAGCGTGCGCGGCGGGCGCATCACTCAATCCCAAGGCATCAGCGCCACTTGGACCTTGGTGGCGAAGAGGCCCGGCACCTACGTGCTCGGGCCCGCCTCCGTCCAAGTCGGTGACCGCCGCTACTCCGGGGAGGTGCTGCGGGTGCGGGTGGTGGCGGCCGGCAGCGCGCCGCGCGGTCGCAGCAACTTCGATCCGTTCGGGGTGCTGCGCGGCTTCCCTGGCTTCGGTGACGAGGACGAGCCGCTCGAGGATCTGATCCCGCCGCCGCCCGATGAATTCCGCATGGATTCATACCCGGACTCAGTGGCCTTCCTGCGCGCCGAGGTGAAGCCGGCGCGCGCCGTGGTGGGCGAGCCCATCGTCTACCGCGTGTTCGCCTACGGCTCCCGCGGCCCCTTCAACGAGCACCGGGCCACCGAGGCCTCGCGCCCCGACTTCTTGGCCTACCCCGTGACCGAGAGCTCGTTCGGCGGAGAGCTCCACCGAGTGCAAATCGCTGATCGCACCTTCCACGCCATCAAGCTCCGCGAGGTGATCCTGGTGCCGCTCCGGAGCGGCGACCTCGTCATCGGGCCGATGTCGGCTGGCTTCGGCGGCCCGGCTTACGGCGCGCGGCAGGCGGGCGGCGGGCTCCAGCGCGAGAGCGAGTCGATCACGGTGCGCGTCACGGAGCCGCCCGCTGACAACAGGCCCACTGGCTACACCCTGGGCGACGTGGGCACCTTCAGCTTGAGCGCCAGGGTGGAGCCGCGGACGCTGAAGCAGGGCGAGTCAGTCAGCGTGATTGTCCGCCTGGAAGGGCAAGGAAACTTACCTTCGGCGCTGAAGCCGCCGCAGCGCATGGGGGTGGAGTGGCTCGAGCCGAACGTGAAGGAGCAGATCGACCCGCGCGGCGGCTCCCTCGGCGGTTGGCGGCGCTTCAGCTACACGGCGCGCATCACCACCACCGGCGAGGTGGAGCTCGGCGCCTTCACGCTGCCCTTCTGGAACCCGACGCGGCGCCGCTACGAGACCATCGAGGCCACGCTCGGCAGCGTCCGCGTCGATCCGAACCCTGACTTGGTGGACGAGCCCAGCGTGGGCGAGCCCAAAATCGAGGTGGCGCCGCGCGCCCAGCTGAGCCCGATGCAGCGTCACGGAGCGCCGCTCACGGATCAGGCGCCGTTCTGGCTCGCGCTGTTCGGCGCCCCGCTGTCGCTCTTGCTGGTGCGGCTAGGCGGCCGCGCCGGTGCGCGCCTCCGCGCCGGCATGAAGCGCCGCAGCCAAGCCGCGGGGACGCTCGCCGCCGAGGCGCTCGCGAAGGCAGCCGCGGCCACCAAGGCGGGCGCGCCGCGAGACGCCGCCAGCGAGTACGAGCGGGCGCTCTTGCACGCGACCGAGGGCGCCACTGGTATCCGCGCGCGCGGCGTGCTGCGCGCCGAGCTTCAGAGCACCCTGGAGGGCGCCGGCGTGGAAGAGACGCTCGCGAGCGAGCTGGTGCAGCTGCTGGAGCTGTTCGACGCCGTGCGCTTCACCGGTGAGGCGCTGCCCGAAGACACCTCCCGCCGCGTGCGTCAGCTGGTCTCCCAACTGGAGAAGCTGGGGCGCCGCTCCGGGGGCGCCGCGTGATCCATCAGGTGCGCTGTCAAGCACGCAGGGCGCCGCGCGTGCGGCGCGCTCTCTTCGCCCTGCTGTGCGCCCTGGGGCTCCTGCTCAACGGCGCCGGGGGCGCCCTCGCTCAGGGGTCCCCGAGCCCGGCTGGTGATCCAGTCGGTGATACTGACCGACCCAGCGGGCCCGCTGATCCAGGCGAGCCCGGCGAGCCCAGCCCGGCGGGACGGCCAGGCAGTCAGGCTGCCTTCCAGCGCGCCGCCAGCGCGCTCGAGGCGGGCGCCTTCGATCGGGCGCTCGACGAGCTGGAGGCGCTCGCCGATCGCGGCTTCGTCCACCCCGACGCGAGCTTCAACCGCGGCGTCGCTTACCTGCGCCGCGCGGAGTCGGCGCAGGCGAGGCCCGGCGACTACGGGCGCGCCGCCGCGGCGATGCAAGAGGCGCTGCGGCTTCAGCCGGGCGACGCCGAAGCGGCGCGCACCTTGGCGCAGATCGAGTCTCAGATCGCGCGGCGACGCAGCCGTGAGGGGCGCGACCCGGTGATCGCGAGCCCCAAGATGGCGCGCGCCGTGGTGAGCCTGGTGGACGAAGACACCTGGGCGTGGCTCGCGCTCGTCTCCTCGCTCGGCGTGAGCGTGGGGCTCGGGCTGTGGCTGTGGGGGAGAGCGCCGCGTCAACGCTTCACCGGCGGGGTGACGACGGCGGTCGCTGGGGTGCTGCTGCTCACCTTGAGCGGTCTCACCCTGCAGGCCCGGCGCTATCGCACGACGTCGACCCCAGCGGTGGTGGTCGTCGTCGAAGCGCGGCTGCTCGATGAGCTGGGCAAGCCGCTCGGCCGCGGTCCGGATCATGAGCTGGACGCCCTACCCGAAGGCGCCTTGGTGTGGATCACCGAGCGCGGCGGCGCGCTGAGCCGCGTCGAGTGGGGCGCGCTGCAAGCCTTCGTGCGCTCGGCGGAGCTCCAGCCGCTCGCTGCTCCCGAAGACCTCAGCGAAGCGCCGTGAAGCGCAGCGTCTGAAAGCGCCGTGAGCCCGTGCGCCGTGAAAGCGCCGTGGAGCCCGTGCGCCGTGAAGCGCAGCGTCTGAAAGCGCCGTGGAGCCGAGCGCCATGAAGCGCACCGGCGCGCCGCGAGGCAAGCTGTTAGAGTGCCCCACGTGTGGGTCCGTCGAGCAGCCATCCGCCCCGTCCCAACCTATGCCCGCATCCCCGAGGGCATCATCGAGGGGCTGAGCGAGCTGTTCAGCGCCGACACGGACGACGCCACGCGCGAGCGCCTGGATGACGTCTTCACCGACTTCGAGGAGCGGCAACCGGCGCTGGCGGCCTACGTCGCCGAGGTGCTCGGGAGGAACCTCGACGACACCGCGCTGGCGCTCGGCTACTTCTTGATGACGGCGACCTGGCTCGCCTTCGACACCTCCCACTCGGAGGCGCTGGAGGAGGTCTCGCAAGACCTGCTCAACGCCACCCGCGAGTCACTCGCGCTGGATGAGCAGCTCCGCATCAGCGACCCCGCCGAGCCCCTCGACAGCGACGACGTGGTGGCGATGGAGCAGCCCCACCTGCTCGAGTTCATCAACGATCACGTCAGCGCCACGCTGGAGGCCCATCAGGACGACATCGAGGTGGATGACGTCCACGCCGTCTACCGCATGACGCTGATCGCGGTGCTCGCGCTCTCCTACGCCGTGAAGGCGCCCCGCGGCTTCCCCCTCGCGAAGACCGAGCTGATGGCCTAACTCAGCGTCGCCAGGCTCGTCTTCGCTTGGCGCTCCAGGTAGCGCGTGAGGCCGCGGCTCACCTCGATCAGGTTCGGCGTCACCTTGCGGCACACGTACTCCGTGACCGTCTTGTTGATGCCGCTCCTCAGCAGCTTCGGCACCCCGGCGATTTTGCTCGCGTCGATCTCGATGACGCCGCGGATCTCGAAGCGCGTCCCCGCCTCCGTCTCCACGAAGCGGTTCACGCCCTCACAGCGCACCGCCTCCGTGAAGGAGTTGGTGCGGATGCTCCAGCTGCAGGTGTAGTCCGCCTCGCTCCAGCGCGCCTGATCACGCCAGCCCAGCATCGAGTCGCTCAGCACCACCCGCGCCGCCGAAGGCAGCTCACCACCGCCGTGCCACACGTTCGAGATCTCGACCACGCCCGGCTCGGGCTCTTCACGGCTGACGACGTCGATGCGCCGGATGTTGGGCAAGAACTCCACCAGCTTCGGCAGCTCATCGCGATAAGCGCGGAACACGCGCGCGCGGTCGAACGGGATGTCGGCGTCGGCGTTCAGCTCCATCTTGCCTCAGAGCCCGTAGGCGAAACCCAAGGTCGGCGCGATCACGGTCGCGCTGTCAGGCAGCATCTGACGCACCCCCACCTCGACCACCATCGCCAGGTTCTTCTCCACCGCGTACTGGAGCCCCAGGCCCGCGCCCGCGAAGAAGCCGCCCCCGAGCTGGTAGGCGTCCACGTTCTGCGTGCGGGTGCGGCCGCCGCCGAGGTCCTCCTTGATCGGCGTGGTGAGGCGCGCCACGCTGTCCGCCATCCCGCCACCGAAGAACACGTAAGGGCGCACGCCTGACTGCGTGAAGGGCTCGTTGGCGAAGTGGAAGGCGAAGCGCAGCTCCGCGTGGAAGGGGTTGAAGGTCTTGCCGTCGTCGCGCTTCGGGTGACCCAAGAACGCGAAGCCGAGCTTCAGCCCGGCGAGGAAGCGCTGCCCCAAGAGCCGCTCGTAGCTCAGCATCACGCGCATGCTGCCGGTGCCCACGCCGCCGATCAGGCGGTTCGAGCTGCCGTCGTCCACCGGCCGTCCGCTGAACTGCCCATCGCTGTAGAAGCAGCTCAGGGTGCCGTCCTTCTGCGCGTTGGGGGAGCAGGCATCGTCAGTGCTCTGTACGAGCGACAAATCCGGGCTGAACGAGAGCGTGAGCCAGTTCTTCACGGCGAGGTCATCCGGGGTGGGCACGTAGCCCTCCTCACGATCCACGCAGTAGAGGTTCTTGCACAGCTGATTGCCGGGGCAGTCGTCGCTGTTCTCACAGGAGAGCCGCGTGTCCATGTCGCGCGCACAAGCGTCCGGCGGCGCCTGACCTGGTAAAGCAGGCTGACGACCGTCGATGGATGAGCGCAGCGCCACCCGGCGCGGTGAGGCGGCGGAGCCAGCGCTCGCCACGCGATCGAGGTTGTCGTCGAAGGCGGTGGTGAAATAGAGCAGATCACCCTCTTCACCCACGGCGGAGCAAGGGATGTAGCCGCCGTAGCCGTTCTCGCCGCGCGCGCTCAGCGTCACCTCCAGCCAACCCGATCGCCCGGGGGCGCGGTACCGCGTGATGACCTTGTTCACCGCGAGCCCCTCCGGCACCGTCACGTAGACCGGCAGCGGGGTGCCCACCACCTGCTCGGCGAAGGGCTCCTCCTCCAACACGCCGACGGAGCGATCCACCGTGAGCGGCGCAGGCCCTGAGGCAGCGGCCGCTTCGTCGTAAGCGCGCTGGACACCATCACTGACGAAGTTGCGGTCGAGCGGCATCTCCGGAGCGAGCTTCAGCATGCGCTTGAACTCCTCCACCGCGTCTTGGTGGCGCTCCATGCCGCCCGCGTAGAGCACGCCCAGGTGATGGTGGATCCGCGCGGTCACGTCCTTCGGGCACTTGTCCCCCTCACACACCTTGAGCGCCGTCTGCAGCTTGGCCTCCGCGGCCTTGAAGTTCATCGCGAGGTAGTCTTCATCCATCGCGTCGCGCATCAGGTCCTCGGCGCGCGCCTTGTTCGCCGCCGCCGAGCCCGCCGTCAGCATCACCACCGCCGCAGCGAGCAGACCTCGACGCAGCCTCATGCGCCACCTGGCGGCGCTGCCTGGAGAAGACTCGAACCCGACCCGGTATCCATCGAAAGCGCCCATGCGGGGGCGATACTAAAGCGAAAGCGCGCGGCAACGTAGGGCGTTTTCGCCTCCTTGCTGCTAGCTGGGCGCCATCGCGTGGGCGGTGTGGGTGATCGACGCGCTCTGGCGTGCTCATCCGCGCGCTCTGGCGTGTTCAAGCGCCGGGCGTTCCGCTATCGTCCTTGGCGCCGAGGCCCGGGGCGCCTCGGGAGGAGTCGAAGATCTCATGGAAGAGAAGCCGCGCTTGGGTCGAGACGTGTTCATCGCACTGGCCGCCGTGGGTTGGGCCGATGGCCAGCTCGACGCTGAAGAAGCCGACGCCATCGTGCGCACGGCGATTGAAGAGGGCCTGGAGCTGGACGACATCGCCGAGATCGAGGAGGCCACCAAGGAGCCCCTCGACATCGGGGTGGTGGACAGGAAGCAGCTCAGCAAGGAGGACCGGCTGTTCGTGTACGCCGTCGCCTCATGGATGACGCGGCTCGACGGCGTGGTGCACGAAGGTGAGACACAAGCGCTCGCCAAGCTGGGGGACGCCCTCAAGATCCCGGAGCGGCCGAGGTTCCACGCCGACGCGCTCGCGCAAGAGGTCGCCGCGCTCCCGGAGGGGGACCGCCCGAGCCGCTACGACTTGCCAGCGCTCCGGGCGCTGATCGGCGCGCGCCTGAAGGAGGCGCAGGAGCGCCGCGACGGCACGGAAGAAGAGTAGCGGCTTCGTCAGCGTCCATGACGCTCGGCCTCCTCGTCGCTCGCGCTCAGTGAGGGTGCCTCGCACGAGGCGCCCTCAGCGGATTTCGGATCGGGGATACCTCGTACGAGGCACCTCGAGCCGATTTCGGATCGGGGGTTGGGGGTTGGTAGAACCCTACGTCACTTCAGCCGCCGCAGGCTCTCCCACCAGGTGCCTCTGCGCCGCGCCCCATCACCTGAGCACCCAGCTCGCCTCGCGCGCTCAGGTGCTCAGGTTCACTGATTACCGTCGGCTCACGGCGTGCAGGTGCCGCCGCCCACCGGCGCGCCGAACTGCGACGGATCCACGCAGCCGAGCCCGAGGAAGCTGTCCATCACCCCGCAGGTGCCGTCCGGCTTGCAGCACCCGGGCAGCGTGAAGCCGCTCATGCTGAACCCTTCGCACTCATTGCTCACCTGACCCGGCTGCCCAGCCTCGATGCACTGGCCACCGAGGAACGAGGTGCTGTAGCCGCAGCGGCCCGCCGCCGTGCAGCAAGGGTCCACCTGGACCGGCAGGCCCGGCGCCGGCGGGCAATCGGCGGGCACCTGACAATTTTGACCACCGCCGCCGCTGCCGCCCGCGCCGCTGCCTCCTGCGCCGCTGCCGCCGGTCGCGCCACTCGCGCCGCTGCCTCCTGCGCCGCTGCCGCCGGTCGCGCCACTCGCGCCGCTACCCCCTGCGCCGCTGCCGCCGGTCGCGCCGGAGCCACCTGCGCCCACGCCACCCGTGGCACCCGAGGCGCCCACGCCGCCGCTCGCGCCCACGCCGCCCGCACCGGCGTTGCCTGAGCCGCCGTTGCCCGAGCCACCATTGCCCCCTGGAGACGTCCCGGCGCTGCCCCCGTCGCCCGCGGCGCCCCCATCACCCGCAGCGCCCCCGACACCCGCGTCGTCACCCTGATAGTCGATGTCCGTCGCACCACCGCACGCCACGCTGAGCGCGAGCGGAGCGCTCACCAGTAAGCCCGTCACGAATCGGTTCATCTCGAAGTCTCCTGTAGGGAAGCAGCTGGCGTTCGCGAAGGGCGACGCCCGGGGCAGCTCGCCGGAGCTTACGCCCCGAAGCCAGCCGGCGAAAGCCAAGAGCAGCTCGCGTCCCCGCTTCGACTGCGCACGCAGACGCCGCTTCGCGGCGCGCGCTCTCGCGTCAATGGAAAGCTACGAGCCCAGCGTACACGCCACTGGGTGTGGTGCGCTGAATCGGCGGTGGGGAGAGGCGGCGTGAGCGACGCGCAGCAGGCGACGCTGCTGGACCGCGCGCCGTGAGGCGGGCGCAGCGAAAATCAGTGTGGGAAAAGTTGGGGCGGCCGCGCTCGAGCTGACTCCAACGCCGCTCGACGTGTGTCAATCCGTGTGGAAAAAGTTGGGACGACCGCGCGCCGTCAGCTGAACTCCACCGAGCGGCGCGAAATGGAGCCGTGCTCCCAACCCTGAATCGGGAAGCGGGCGCGAGCACCGCTCGCGCTGGCGGCGCCCGCGGCGACGACGAGCGGCGCCAGGTGCTCGAGCGTGGGGTGGTTCGTGGCCAGCGCCGGCGCGCGCTCGGCGAAGCGCGCGACCTCGCTCAGATCACGGCCGCTCAGCGCGCCCTCCGCCCAGGCATCGAACTCGCGCGCCCAGCTCGGCACCGGCGCGCTCGGGTTGGGATCGATGCGCCGCAGGTTGTGCGTGACGTTGCCGCTGCCCATCACCACGATGCCGCGCTCCCGAAGCGGCGCGAGCGAAGCGCCCAGCTCGAACCAACCGGCGCCACCCCAGTCGATGGGCAGCGACAGCTGCAGCACCGGGACGTTCGCCGCGGGGAACAAGTGGACCAGCGGCGTCCAGCTCCCGTGGTCGAGGCCACGGTCAGTCTGACGAACGCTCGACGCGCGCTGGACGGAGGCGAGCACTTCGTTCACCTCTGCCGCGAGCGGCGCGCCGCCCGGCGCCGCGTAGCTGACCTGGTACAGCTCCCGCGGGAAGCCGTAGAAGTCGTAGATCAAAGGGGAGCGCTCGAGCGGCCCCAGCAACAGCTCACCGCCGTGGTGTGCCCAGTGCGCGGACACCACCAGCACACCGCGCGCATTCGTCAGGCTAGCGCCCCATCGTCGAAGCTCGGCGCCCTTGGCGGCGTCCACCGCCAGCGTGGGCGAGCCGTGCCCCACGAACACCACCGGCATCCGATCGCCCGCGGTGGCCGAGCGCGCGGCACCAGGCCCCGAAGCGGGCTCCGACGCAGCCGCAGCCCGCGGCCCCGAAGCGCTGGACGCTTCACACCCGACCCCGCTAACCCCCAACGTGAGCGCCGAGAGCCCGAGCATCGCCTCACGACGACTGACCGCCGGACGCGAACCGAGCGCGCGCTCCAAGGGTCCCGTGCGACGCGGCAGCATCCTCCCAAGCTAGGGCACCACTACGAGCTCAACAAGCGCGCGACGCACAACGCAGCGTTCCACTCGACTGCTATCGTCCGGCGCGATGTCCGGCGCGCCGCTCACCCGCCACCTGATCGGCGTCGATGAGAACGGCCTCGGCGCGCGGCTGGGGCCGCTGCTCGTCACCGCGGTGTACGTGGCCACCACGGAGGCCGGCGAGGCGCGGGTACGGCGCCGCCCACGGGGTCAGTTGGCGGCGGATCTCGATGACTCCAAGCGCCTGCTCAAGCATGGCAGCGTCGCCCTGGGTGAAGCCTGGGCGCGCGCGGTGGTGGAGCGCCTCACGCCGGACGCGCCCGCGCCGACTCACCCCGATGAGCTCGTCACGCGCCTCGCGCTGGAGTCGATGGACGCGCTGCGCGCGCCGTGTCCGCGCGGCGTCGAAGATCAGTGCTGGGGCACGCGGGGCGAGCGCTTCCAAGCGCCGCCCGAGCTGCTCGCGCGCGTGCGCGGGCACCTCACGCGGCTCGAGGCGCAGGGCGTGAAGCTGCGCGGCGCGCGCTCGAGCATCGTGTGCACCGCGCAGCTGAACGAGGCGCAAACGCGAGGCATCAATCGCACCGTGCGCGATCTGCACGCGATGGAGGCCCTGGTGCTCGCGCTGCGCGAAGGAGCGCCCGCCGACGTGCACGCGGTGTGCGGCAAGGTGGGCGGCATCGGCGAGTACGGGCGCTACTTCGGGCCGCTCAGCCAGGGCCTCCACAGCACCCTCGTCGAAGGCCGCGCGCGCTCCGCGTACCACTTCCCCGGCCTGGGTGAGGTGCACTTCGTGCGCGACGCCGACGCCGCGGATCACTTGGTGATGCTCGCCTCCATGCTGGGCAAGTACCTGCGTGAGCTGCTCATGGCGCGCGTCGCGCGCTACTACGGCGGCGCCACGGGCGAGGGGCCCATCCCCGGCTGCAGCGGCTACAACGACCCCACCACGGACCGCTTCGTGGTGGCGACAGCCGCGCTCCGCCGTGAGCGCCATGTCCCCGACGGCTGCTTCGAGCGCGCCCGCGGCACCACGCGCAAGTCGCCGTGAGCTTAACTGACGGATCATCCACGGCAGCTGGGTGCTGGCGTGAGGTGACGTGGATCGACGCACCGTCCAACCCCCAAAACCCGCGGAGGGGCGCTGCGCTTCGTCGATGGCGCCATCGGCGGCTCAGATGAAGCGGCGCTCTTTGTCGACGCCTTGGGGGCGCTTGTCTTCGGAGTATTGGTAAGCGGGGTCCACCAAGTCGTTGATGCGGTCCATCACCACGTCCACCGCGCCTTGGAAGCGCTCGCGGTGGCGCGCCTCGGCCTCGGCGCTGAAGGGCTCGTAGTCTTCGTCGATGTGGAACGGCGCGAGCTCCTCATAGGGGATGGGCTCACCGAAGCGGTAAGTCACGGTGCCTGACTTGGCTAGCGGGCTCCCGCCGGGGTACAGCTTGTCGCTCCCGCTGCAGCCGACCGGCACGATCGTCTTCTGGTACTTGAGCGCTACTTGCGTGATGCCGATGTGGCCGCGGGAGAGCCGGAGCGAGCGGGTGCCTTCGGGGAACACGAGGAGATCGAGCCCCTTGTCGAAGGTCTCCGCGTTGAGCTCGGTGAAGCGCCGCATCATCGCGCGGAACAGGCGGTTGATGCAGGCTGCGTAGTTCTCGTGCTCGGGCTCGAACAGCACCCCCAGCACGTCGCGCGGGCGCGTGAGCAGCACCTCCGGCACCTTCTCAGGGTCGAGCGTGGCGCTCGGGTTGGTGGCGGACTCATCCACCCAACGCCGGAGGGCCTCATACTCCGAGTCGCGCGGCTTGCGCCCGACGGTGAGCGCGAAGTCCTTCGTGATGAGGTACCCGCGAGATACCGTGGGGATATTATTAGTCAGCTCCATGAACCGACCCACGAAGGCGTTCTCGTAGTATTTCCCCTTCACCCAGGTGGCGGTGTAGCGGCCGAGCTTGCGGTAGAGCTGGTACTGAAACGGCCAGTAATTGTAGCGATCGGTGTGGTTCATCGCGAAGATGACCGGGTGCTCCGGCAAGCGCTCGGTGTGCTCGAAGCGGATGGTGATCCCGGGCAAGCGCGAGTAGTTGGGGAACAGCACGCCCCACGCCACCACCCGTTGGATGCGTGGGCGCGCGGTGAGACGGATGCTCTCGAGGCGGGGCAAGGTCAGCATGGGCGCGAGTCTAACCTCACGGCGCAGGCTGGGGACCGCTCACATGCCGCTGCGCACACTGGCGCCACCACGGCGGCGACGTTTCCGCCGCGTTACCGCTTGACTAACATGCGATACTGTCGCACCTTTTCGGAATGCGCCGGATGGCTCATGCGGCAGCGCTGGACTCGGCAGGCGTGGAGCGAGGCCTCGCGAGGCTCAAGGCGCTGGTGCGCGAGCGGAACCTGAAGAGCTCCGCGGTGCGCGACGCCGTGGCGCGCGCGGCGCTCCAGCACGAGGGGCATTTCACCGTGGAGGAGCTGGTGCAGACGCTGCGAGCCCGCGGGGTGGAGGGCGCCCACCGCGCGACGGTGTACCGGGTGTTGCCGCTGCTGGTCGACGCCGGGCTGATCCACCCGGCGCTGGTCGCCAGCGGTGACGGCAGCCGCTACGAGCGCGCCTTCGAGCGCGAGCCCCACGAGCACATCACCTGCACCCGCTGCGGGCGCGTGGAGGAGTTTCAGTCCGACGCGGTGGCCGCGCTGCAGGCCGACCTCGCGAGCCGCCTCGGCTTCCGCCTGACCGGCCGCGTGCACGAGCTGTTCGGGGTGTGCTCCGGCTGCGAGCCGCCTAGTTAGCTCGTCATTCCCCCGAGAGGTCGAGGGCGCCATGCAGCGCGGCGCGCGGCGCACCATAATTTCCATGTGGAAATCATGGAGCCTCGGTGACGCTCGGCGGCGGCGGTTCGTCGACCGGACGAATGGCGACGTTCCCCTACCGGCCGTGACCTTCACCGATGATGTGCTGCCAGGCCTGGTTCGCGTCCCAGTCCTCCCCCACGTGCGGCGGGTGGTGGCAGCCGATGCAGGTGCTCGTCTGCGGGGTGCGCGTGATGAGGCCGCGCGTCGTCGGCTGCTTCACGTGCGCCTCACCAGGCCCATGGCAGTTCTCACACTGCACGTCGATGAGCCCCTTGACGTGGGTCACGGTGGAGCCGCCCGGCTTCTCGTAGCCGGTGACGTGGCAGCTCACGCAGTCCAGGTTGAACTCTTTGTGCTGCTTCACCAGCGTGGCGTAGGCACGCGAGTGCGGCGTCTTCAGCCAGAAGCGGTGCGCCGGCTCGTGGCAGCCCTTGCACGCCTCCACTCCCACGTAGCCGCTCTCGCCGGCGGGCACGGGCGGCGGCTTGCGATCCTTGAAGGCCTCGCGATTGTGCTCGTTCACCTGCTTGTAGTAGCCGAGCATGCGCGCGGCCACCTGCGCGTCTTCCCCCGCGCCCTCCGTCACTGGCACCAAGCGATACCGGAAGAAGCTGCCGCTCTTCGGCGGCTCCGCGCGGCTCAGGCGCTGGTGCCGCGCCTTCAGCTCACCTAGATCGCGCTGCTTCTTCTTCAGCTCGGCCGGCGGCAGGCTTTTGTCAGCCTCCCAGACGGGGATGCGGCGCTCGAGATCCGCGATGCGCCCCGCCAGGCTCTCGCGCTCGCTCTCGGCCTCCACCCCGGAGCCATCTTGCAGATCGAAGGAGCCGCCCCGCAGGTAGATGTCCACCACCGCGACGGACTGCGCGTGGTTCTGCGCTTGGAGCACCAGCGTCTTGCCCACCAAGGTGGGCGGCGTCGGCTTGTCGTTGGCCTCGCCCTGGTCGAAGGGCTTGCCCACCACCATCACGTGGAAGCCCTCCGCCACCTCCGCCAGGCGCAGCGCGTCGCCGCGCGGCGCGGTGACGAGCGCCACCAGGAGCTTGGCCCCCTTGCCCGTGAGCTCGTCACGCGCCTTGACCAACGCGGCGCCCAGCGCCTCGTCCTTCACGCCCACCGGGAGCGACGCCTGGTAGCGCGGCTCCGCGACGCCAGCGATGCCGAGCTTGGTCCCGGCGAGCTCCAGGATTTTAACAGGCTGACTGACGACCCCCGTCAGGTTCGCGGCGAGCAGCGCGCTGTCGCTCGTCGCGGCGAGCGAAGCCAGCTCCGCGCCGCCCGCGGCCCAGTCGTTGTAGCCCGGCGCCCAGGCCGTCAGGCCAACGTCCTTCAGGCTCTCGCTGAGGGCCTTGGCCTTCCAGACGTCTTGGGTGCGGCGCGTCTCGTCGAGCCGCGGGTCCATGAAGAACATCGGCCCCGCGCCGACCACCGCCGAGGGCACCTCCTGCTTCCCAGCGCGCACCAGCGCCGCCAGGTGGTCGACCCCACCGAGCATGTCCTTCTGGCAGCCGCAGGGCTCGAGCGCGCCCGCCAGGTTGCTGAGCGCGTAGATCCTGAGCGTCGGCTTCTCCTGGGGCGCCGCGGGCTCCCCAGTCTTCTCCTTCTGACAGGCGCCGCCCAGCCCCAGGACCAGGGCGCACAGGCTGAGCCCCAGGAGGCAGGCGTAGCTGGTGGCGCGCTCACGCATCGCCGGGAACCTACTGCCCGGCGGCGGCCAGGGCCACAAGATCTCAGCTGAGCGGGGGGTACTTCTGGAGCTTACGCTGCAGCGAGCGGCGGTGGATCCCCAGGCGGCGCGCGGCCTCCGAGATGTTGTTGCCGCAGTCGCTCAGCACCCGGTTGATGTGCTCCCACTCGGCGCGCGCCAGGCTCGGCGCCTTGAGCGCATCCGTCGGCTCGGTGAGCGGCTCGTCGGAGTTGCGCTGGAAGGCCGCAAGCACTTCGTCTGCATCCACCGGCTTCTGCAAGTAGTGCGTGGCTCCGAGCTTCACGGCGTCGATCGCGGTGGCGATGCTGCCGTAGCCCGTGAGCACCACCACCCGCATGCTCGGCTCGAGCTTCTTCAAGTCTTGCACCAGGGAGAGCCCGGAGCGCCCCGGCATCCGCAAATCCACCGTAGCAAGCTCGGGCGGATCTTCCTGCGCCTGCTGCATCGCGTCGTCGTAGTCCTTCGCGCCGCGCGCCGCGAAGCCGCGGTTACGGAACGCCATCACCAGCCTGTCGCGCAAAATCTCCTCGTCATCCACCACCAGGATCGAGGTCTTGTTGAGATCGCCATCCATCGCTTTTTCCCTTTCGTGCGTGGGCGCTCGTTCCGCGCGATCATCGCGGGCAGAGCCAGGTTCGTTCGCTTCGTTCATCACCTCGGGTTGGTCTGCCTCTTGGTCAGTGCCCCTCTCGATGAGCGCGCCTCGTTGGTTTGACTGTGGGCGCTGGAGCTCGGAGCAGGCTCACGTCATCGAAGCTCTAGAGCCCTCACCCATGGACCGCACCGTCTGCCGTAGGGGCAGCCCCCCGTGGCTGCCCTGAGCAAGGATCATACCGTCAGCTCCTGGGGGAGCAGGATGCGCGCCTGGCTCCCCTGACCCAGCTGCGACGTCAGGTGAAGCTGCCCGCCGAGCCCCTCCACCACCGCCCGGGTGAGGAACAAGCCGAGGCCCATCCCCCGCCCCGGCTCCTTGGTCGTGAAGAATGGCTCCACGGAGCGCCGCAGCACCTCCTCGCTCATCCCCGTGCCTTGGTCAGTGATCTTGATTTCCCAACCGAAGCTCACGGCGCGCACGTCGACGCGCACGTGGGCGTCGCCTGGTGAGGCGTCCAAGGCGTTCTTGATCAAGCTCCGCAGCGCCCGCACCAGCGCGTGCTTGGGGACCCGCAGCGTGGCCTGCTTGGACTCTTCGCAGGCGCGCACGTCCACCCGCTCCGGCTCCGCCAGGTTCTCGAGCGCGCGCGCCACGAGCGCCGGCAGCGCCACGCGCTCCTCCGTCTCGGCATGGGTGGCGCCGGAGTCGCTCGAGAGCTGGATCAACACCTCGCGGCAGCGCTCCACCTGCTCGCGGATCAGCTTGAGATCGGCGAGCTGTGCCTCCGCCGCGCCCGCGACGCGCAGCTCGCGATCCAGCTCCTTCACGATCACGGCGATGGTCGAGAGCGGCGTCGAGAGCTCGTGCGCCGCGCCCGCCGCCAGCGTCGCCAGCGACGCCAGCTGCTCGTGACGGCGCGTGCGCTCCTCCGCCCGCGCCAGCTCGGCCTCACGCAGCCGCAGCGCGCCGGTGACCCGCTGCATGAAGTAGGCGATGAAGGTCGCGCCCACCCCGAGCGCCACCCACACGCCATACAGGTGCACCGAGAACGGGATCTCCCCGCCCCCCTCCATCACCAGCGGCACGTGCTCGAAGAACAGCGCGCCAGAGCAGCACAGCGTGAGCGCCACCAAGCCCCAGATCCACTTGGGGCGCACCACCAGCGCCGCCACCGCGATGTGGATCAAGTAGAGGAACGAGAACGGGTTCTGCGGCCCACCGCAGAAGTAGAGCAGCAACGTGAACAGCAGCAGGTCGAACGCGATGAGCGCGACCAGCATGCGCTCGGAGACCGCGGGCTCGTAGCGGAGCCACCCGAGGTAACCGATGTTACTCGTCAGCTCGAGCGCCAAGATCACCATCACCGGCACCAGGGGCAGCTCCACCCCCATCAGCGTCGTGGTGCCGGTGATCACCACCGCCTGGCCGAGCATCGCGAACCAGCGCATCTGCACCAGCCACGACAGGTTGATGCGGTACACGTCGGGCGCGTGGTGGCGGGCCGCGACGTGAGGCGCGGCGACCTGCACCGTGCGCACGCTGGTGGGGGCCCGCATGGAGCAGGCCTGCCACGGCGCCTCTCGATCGGCTAGCGGTCCGCAGGCCTCACTGGGGCGCGAGCGCGATCCCGCGTCGCGCGGGGGAGCGGTGTTTCGTCGCAGGGGTCTCGCGGCGCACCCCACGGCGCGCCGCGCCCCCCCCCCACCACCGCGTCAGTCGATGATACGGAACTCGACGCGGCGGTTCTTGGCGCGGCCAGCCTCCGTGTCGTTGTCCGCCACGGGCTTGTCGGGACCGAAGCCCTCAGAGGTCAGGCGGTCTGCCGAAATCCCCTTGCGGATGAGGTAGTCCATGCACGCCTTCGCGCGGTCCTTGCTGAGCTTGGTGTTCAGCGCCTGGGAGCCTCGGCTGTCGGTGTGACCGTGGACCGCGATGCGGAGCTCGCTGCGTGAGCGCATCAGCGCCACCACCTCGTCGAGGATGGGGTAGCTCACCGCCTTGATCGTGCTGCGCGCCGTCTCGAACTGGATGGGCTGCAAGAGCTCGATCTCGCCGGACTCCTCCACCAGCTTGGTGAAGCCAGGGCAGCCGTTCTTCTCGGCCAGCTTGTTCTCCAGGCCGGGCTCCAGTGGGCAGGCGTCCTTAGTATCCGGGATGCCGTCCTTGTCCGCGTCGTCCTCGGGGCAGCCGTCGGCGTCTTGGATGCCGTCCTTGTCCTCCGGATCGTCAGGGCACTGGTCGACATCGTCAGGGATGCCGTCGTTGTCGCGGTCCCCGGGCGCCGGGCAGCCATCCGTCGGATCCGGCGGCTTGCCGTCCTCCTTCTCGTTGGGGCAAGCGTCGACGTCGTCGGGGTAACCGTCGCCGTCCGTGTCGCGATCCGACATCTCCACGTCGGGCGCGTCGCGGTAGCGCCGCGCCACCTGACCGGGGTCCGTGTCCTCGATCGTGGTGTAGGCGCCCACCTGGACCAACACGCGCACGTCGGGGGCGCCGTAGCCTGTGGCGAGGCGCGTGCCGCCGCCGCCCTTGAAGTACCAGCGCCGGTCGTCGTCGAGGTTCAGGCGCAGGTGCGCGAGCCACTCGAGGTCCGTGTTGCGGCTGGCGAAGAAGGTGCTCTCGCCGCCCGCCTTCACGAGCCCAGTGGTCCCCCACAGCTCACCACCGAGCAGGATCGCGTTGTCACGCAGCGGCAAGTAAGCGCCCACGCCGTAGCGCAGCTCACTGGCCAGCGCAAGCACGCCGTTGGTGTTGCCGATGCCGCGCTCCGGGCGGAAATGCGGCCCGATGTTGCCGGCGACGTAGAAGGCGTCGAAGTCGAGCTCCACGGAGCCGTACAGCATGCCGGTGATCGCGTCGTCGCTGGCGAAGGAGTCCGCCGCGCCCACGGGCACCCACACCGCGCCGCCACCGCCGAGCCGCAGGAAGCCGCTGTCGCTCTCGTAAGCGCGCACCCGCGCGTCGAGCCGGAGGTCATTCAGCACGGTGGGGTCGCGCTCGAGCCCGCCGCCCACGCCGAGGCGCTGAGGATCGGCCCCGCCCCCTTGGTACACGGTGACGGGCAAGCTGATGTTGACGCCGAGCCGACTCGACAGCTCCGCGCCCGCCTGCAGGTAGGCGATGAGCTGGTGTCGCAGCGGGGTCTCGATGTCCCGCTGCACCCGCGCGTCGTCCGTCAGCGTGGTGCCGCGCAGCGGGTTCAGGGTGTAGCCAAGGGTGGCCGCGCCGTAGAAGCGCGTCTTGGGCGCCATGTAGGGCCGCCACACCGCGAAGCCGTCATCCGGAGCGCCGCTGATCTGGATGCGGTCGAGGTAGAAGGTGGACTGCTGTGCGCTCGCCTCGGTGCTCAGCGCCAAGAGCGCGAACGCAGCCAAGAGGGTCGAGAGCAATCGCCGCGTGTGGATCATGCTTCCTCCGTCGGGACTCACCCGACACCCGTCATTCCTCAAGAGGTGGACGTGGAGCGGCTTCGCTGCCCCATGACGAGGGCCAACCTATCCGACCCCCGCCGCCTTGAGAACGGCTTTTTGTGGGGGTGGGTTTGGCAGTGCGCTCTACGGCCCAGGCGCTCGTCGCCGAGCGGCGCGGGGTTACCCGCGCGTGGCGCCCGCAGAACGCGTCAGAAGCTGGCGAACAGCTCAGCCACCCAGTGGTTGCCCTCTGGGTCCTGCACCACCCCGACCCCCACCTCGGTGAACCGTGGGTGGAGCAGGTTGCCTCGGTGGCTCGGGCTCCGCCACAGCGCGCGGTGGGCGCGCTCCAGGGTTCGCGCCCGCGCCACGTTCTCGCCGGAGATCTTGGGGCTGAGCCGAGCGGCCTCGATCCGATCCGCGGGGTTCCCCTGCCCGACGTCGTGGGCCAGGCGGCCGGCCTTCTGCATCTCCCGCGCGTGGGCGCGGGCCAGCTCGGCGAGGGTGGGGTTCGAGCGCAGCGCGGGCAGGTCGTGAGCGGCGCGCGCCGCGTTCACCCAGGCGAACAGCCGCTCCTCGGGGCTGCCGGTGCCGGCGCCTTCGCCGGGCGCGGGGGTGGTGTCGGGACCGCTCGGGGGCGGCTCCCCGGCGTACAGCTCCACCTCGAGCAGCGGGCGTGGGCCAGAGCTGGTGGTGACGAGCAGCTGCGCCACCCAGCGGCCCTTCGCGTCGGCCTGGAAGCTCGCCCGGGCGCTGCCCGCCGCCTGGTTGGTGGGCACCTCCCGCGGGGCGCCGGTGGGCGGCAGCAGCACCAACTTGGACGCTTGCGCTGGCACCAGGAGCTTGGCGTGGAGGCTGATCCAGCTGCCGACCTGGGGCTGGAGCGGCACTGGGCTCACGAGATCGGCCAGGGCCTCCACCGCGACCAGAGCGATCACCTGACGGTCATGGCTACTGACTCGAGCGACGCCGCAGCGGAGCGGGTGCTCCGGCTTGGAGGCCCGAGCCCAGCGCGTGATGCGCTCCGTGGCGTCCGCCGGATCCACTTCGGAGCCGGCCAACGTCCACACCCGGGGCCACACGTGGGGTGAGCCTTGGCTCCGGAGGGTGAAGGTCACCTGCGCCATCTCCGGCTCCTCGTCGCCGCGCAGCATGCCCTCGGCGACGCGCGCCGCCACGCGATGCAGCGGCGCCTCCCCGACGCCGCACGCGTCGAGGTAGCGCTGGGTGCTGGGATCGGGCGCCGTTTCGGGCTCCGGGGAGCGCGCCTCGCGGCGCCAGCCCGGGGCCTGGCCCAGCGGGGGCAGCTCGGGCTCGGGGCTCGGCGTGCTCGCGGCGGGCTCCGCGGGCGGGATCAGATCGGGCGGTAGCGGCGCGGTGCTCCCGCAGGCCGTGCAGAGCGCCATCACGGCGAGCTGCGGCGCTTGGCTAGACCACGGCGGGTGCACCTGGGGCCGCAGCGCCACCCTGACTGGCCGGCCCATGGGGACTCAGTACCACCCCCAAGCGACGCTTACCAGTTGGGCGGCCCGTGTGCTGCCTGACGGTGAGGTGCCGTCCAACCCCTAAAAGCCCATGCCGATCCTGCGGCAGGCTCGCGAGCTGGCGCCGGGCGTCCAAGACGAGGGGCACGCTCGCTGCTTCGTCGACCGGCGGGGGCACTCCTGATACCTTGGGCGGAGCGATGGGTCGGTTCACCACAGCTGCCAAGGTCGGCGTGTTCGCGGTGGTGATGCTGGTCGCTGGCTATTTCATCTGGAGCTACGTCGACAAGACGTCGGGCGGGGGGCGCGGCTACACCGTCTACGTGCTGCTACGCGACGCGACGGGGATCGCCAAGCACTCGCAGGTGAAGATCGCCGGGATCCCGGTGGGGACGATTCAAGACGTGCGGCTCGAGGGCGATCGGGCGCGGGTGGACATCCGCGTGAACCCGGATGTGCCGCTGTTCGAGGACGCGGCGGTCTCCAAGCAGAGCGCGTCGCTCCTCGGCGAGTTCTTCTTGTCGCTCGCGCCGGGCACCTCCGGGCGCCGGGAGCTGAAGGATGGCGACCGCATCCCCCACGTGATCGAGGCCGCGAGCACCGACGAAATCCTCAAGGATGTCAGCGACATAGCGAAGCAGGTCAAGCTGGTGGCGGCGAGCCTGGCGGAGACGGTGGGCAGCGACGAGGGCAAGGGCAACGTCCGCGACACCTTGAAGAACCTCGCGCAGGTGACCGACCAGCTGAACCTCACCGTGCGCGAGAACCGCGCGACGATCCGCAACATCCTCTCCAACGTGGAGGGGGTCACCTCACGCGGCGGACCGGAGCTCGAGGCCATCCTCAAGGACGTGCGCGCCGTGACCTCCGAGGTTCGTCAGCTCACCGCCGCACAGGGCACCGGCGCCGAGGCGACGCCCGGCGAGATCCGGCAGATCATCACCAAGATCAACAAGGCGAGCAGCAGCCTCGAGCGCACCCTCGCCGACGCGGAGGTGGCGACCGGGCGCTTGGCGCGCGGGGAGGGGACGCTCGGTCGGCTCAGCAAGGACGAGAAGCTGATCAACGAGATCGAGGGGATCACGGAGGACGTGGGGAACTTCGTCGGAGGCATCAACCGCCTGCAAACGATCGTCGGGCTACGAACTGACTATCAGTTCCTCTCGGGCACCGTGAAGAGCTACGTGGAGCTCCGGCTGCAGCCGCGTGAGGATAAGTATTACTCCATTGAAATAGTGAACGACCCGCGCGGCCTCACGCGCTACGAGCAGATCGATACGGACTCCTCGAACCCGAACGATCCGGATCATTGGCGCGAGGTGCGCACCATCACCACCAACTCCTTCCGCTTCTCGCTCCAGTTCGCGCAGCGCTTCGGCCCCTTCACGGGGCGCTTCGGCATCAAGGAGTCGACGGGCGGCGTGGGGGTGGATTTGGCGCTGTTCGACGACCGCTTCGAGCTGCGCCAGGACTTCTATGGGTTCGGCGAGGTGACGCGGCCCAGGTGGCGCATCGGGCTCGGCTATGAGTTCATCACGCGGCTGTGGCTGCTCGGCGGCGTGGACGACCTGCTAAACCCCACGCGACGCGACTACTTCGTGGGCCTGAACCTGCGCTTCAACGACGAAGACCTGAAGAGCATCTTACCGTTCGCGCCGACACCGTGAGGTAGACTGACGAGCTACTCTCGCAGTGCGTAGGCGCTGCATCGAGGTGGATTGATTGAGTTGCCCACCCCGTTTCGTGCTCGGCCCACAGGGCCTGCGCGCGTCCTACCCCTCCCCGATGTCCGTCCTCGGGGGCCGAGCCCCCTGCGGGCGGCCATGGGAGGGGTGCTGATAGTACGCCAATGGCCGCCGGTGAATATGGGAAGTGAGGGTGACTGGCATGAGGATGACTAGCCAGGCATCTTCACAGCCGCGAGCGTAGCTCGGCCATCACTTCGTCCGCATCGAAAGTGCGACCGGCCTTCATGTCTTCCAGCCCCTCCCTGATGGACTCGTGCAGCGCT
>JAHBVY010000006.1 GCA_019637265.1 Polyangiaceae bacterium
TGAGCGCCCAGAATGCAACCGATCGCGGGGAGCGAAGCCTGCCGAATGACCAAGGACATAACTCAGCACTTGGAGCGCCATCTGGGAGAGATTGCCCGAGGCTGGAAAGGCAGCAGGCATATTGGGGTCGCAGAATTTCCCAACCAACCCCAGCCAGGCGTCATGACGTACACTACTCTAGGATTGAGTGTCAACCCGCTGCCAATGGCGCGGGAAAGAACGGTGCGTCAGGAGCTAGTAGTCTCCGCGTACCAATCGTTCGATCCGGACAATGTGGCGTCCTTTCTTGTGACGTTCGCCGAGTATATCTGTGCGCAGAGTCGCGCGCTGCTTAGAGGTGACGTTGTTGGGCCGGCCGATCCGCTTATTCCGGGGGTGCGTGCTAGCGCGGTGTACGCGTCTATTCCAGTATTCTTTGATGATGATTTCTCAGTATATCAGGATAGCTCGCCGCCGACGGTGCTCGTATGGCTGATTCCGCTACCGCGTGAGGACGCTGAATTCGTGAAGACTCAAGGATGGGAGCCGTTCGAAGATATGCTTGAGTCCACTGCTGTGGACTTCTGGGATCTGAACCGTCCGCCGCTAGCTAGGTAAAGTTCCGGGCCTGTTGACAGAGTTCAGAACGTGCTGTGCGGATCAACTCAGCGCAGCGCCTCCCGCACCCTCACGAGCGCCTCAGGCAACCGCCGCATGACAAGCTGCGCCTCGATGCGGAGCACGCGATACCCAAGGCGCCGGAGCTTCCTATCCCGCCGGGCATCAGCTGCTCGCTGCCGCTGATGGTGAGCACCATCGACCTCGACGATGAGCTTGCACTTGGCGGCGACGAAGTCACAGATGTACCCTGCGATGGTCACTTGTCGACGGAATGCGACCCCATCGAGCTTGCAGCCGACGAGCGCCGCCCAGAGGAGCGCCTCCGGCGGCGATGGGTCATGGCGCATGGTGGCGGCACGGGAAGCGAGCAAGGCGGCGCGTTTGGTGGCGTAACTCATAGTTCTCTCCGGAGCCCAGCAGAGCGGCTGGGCTTCGCGCCCCGCCGCGCAGGCGCGGTGCAAGGCTCCCACCGTGAGGCGCCAAACAGCGCCCGCCTGGCGCCGCGGTTGCGCGCCCCAAGCGGAGCCCAGCCGCGCGGGCTCCGCGCCCCAGCTGTTGTCGAGGGCGACCTGCAATGAATGCCGTGCGGAAAAACACCGCACATCCATCGCGCCCCGTTCCTGTGGGTCTGCTGGCCTGCACCACCCTGCTCGCCCTCTCACCGCGAGGCACGCCCACTCCCCCACACGCCCGAGCACCCTCAACCCGCGTCAAACCAGCCGAAGCCCATACACCAAACAAGAGCGTAACCTTCACCAATCACGCCCAACCCGCCCCTCCACCCGCCTGCAAGAGCTCTGGCGCTCCCTCCAAGCGCTCATCCTCACGTTAGTCACCCTGACACCCCATGTTCACCCGGCAGCCATCATCGGCTTGCTCTCGGCAGACCCCTCCCATGGCCGCCCGCAGGGGGCTTGCCCCCGAGGACGGACATCGGGGAGGGGTAGGACGCGCGCAGGCCCAAGGGGCCGCGCACGGAACGGGGTGGGCAACCCAAGATCACGCCGCGGTGGACTACGCGGAGGTGGTGACGCATGCTCGCCTGGTGATCGACAGCCGAGGCGTGTATCGCGAGCCGCTCCCCAACGTGGTGAAGGCATGAGCGCGGAGCTCGCCGGCGCGCGCGTGGTGGTGACCGGCGGGGCCGGGTTCATCGGCTCGCATTTGGTCGAAGGGCTGCTCGAGGCGGGCGCGCGGGTGACCGTGCTGGATGACTTCTCCACGGGGCATCGCGCGAACCTTCAGCCGATGCTGAAGGACATCGAGCTGGTGGAGGGGGACATCCGCGATCTCGCGCTGTGCCAGCGGGTGATCGCCGGCGCGCGCTACGTGCTGCATCAAGCGGCGCTCGGTTCGGTGCCGCAGTCCATCGCGGAGCCGGCCACCGCCATCGCCGTCAACGTGGGGGGCACCGCCAACGTGTTCACGGCGGCGCGCGACGCGGGGGTGCGCCGGGTGGTGTACGCCTCCTCGTCCAGCGTGTACGGCGAGAGTGAGGCGCTGCCGAAGCGGGAGGGGGAGGAGGGCGCGCTGCTCTCGCCCTACGCCGTCTCGAAGTGGATGGATGAAGAGCTCGCGCTGCTGTTCGCGAAGAGCTACCCGCTTCAGCTGGTGGGGCTGCGTTACTTCAACGTGTACGGCCCGCGGCAAGATCCGCGCGGCGCTTACGCCGCGGTGGTGCCGCGCTTCTTCGCCAGCTGCTTCGCGGGGGAGGCGCCCGTCATCTTCGGGGACGGCCAGCAGACGCGCGATTTCACCTACGTGAAGGACGTGGTGCGAGCGAACTTGATGGCGCTCGTCAGCCCAGAGGGCAGCGGCGCTGCCTACAACGTGGGCGCTGGCACCAAGACCTCGGTGGTGGAGCTGGCGGAGACCATCATCGCCGTGACCGGCTTCACGGGCTCACCCGAGTATCAGCCGGCGCGCGCGGGGGACATCCGTCACTCGGTGGCCGACACCCAGCGGGCTGAAGCGGCGCTCGGCTGGCGCGCGACGACGAGCCTCACGGAGGGCCTGGCCGAAGCCGCCGCGAGCTACCGCCCCGGCGGCTAGACTGCTAATCTGACGATACGGTGCTCGAGCCGTGTGTCGTGGAGTATTGACTACCCGTCCAACCAGCTCTTCAGCGTCCCAAGGTTGTACACAAAGCTCCTTCAAAGCCGCACGAGGACGCCCATGAGGTCGAGGACCGTGCTCCAAGCGGAGCACGGCGAATAAACAGCACCTCTCAAATGACACAGCACGAACTGGGAGGGAGTGAACCCCCCGATCCTGGGCCTACGACTTCAGCAGCTTAGGCCGTGCACCTGACGAACCTTGGGTCACGCCTTGGTGCAGCACGATGCGCTGCCCGGCGCGGTGCCCTGCTTGGTGCGCCTCGCGGTGCTGCGTGGTCACGTGCCGCGTGAAGCGCACCCGCGGATGTCGCCGCTTGGCGAAGCCTTGCAGCGCCGGATCCCCCACCCACACCAGCCCCTCCGTCGCCGCGCGGCGCTGCTCTGCCTCGAGCTTGGCTTGGAAGCCGTACATCACCCCGGCGACGAAGGCGCGCCTATCGCGGTCGCCGCGGATCTGATGCGCGCGCCGGTGCGCCTTCCACAGCTGCTCGCCGGTGTGGAGCAGGAAGTCGTAGACGTAGGCGGCGATCTCCAAGTTGGCGACCGTGCCCATCACCTCCAGCACGCTGCCCGGCTTGCCCTCCTGGGGGCGCCACACGGAGACCCAGATCGCGTCCACGAAGAAGTGCGCGGAGAGCAGCGCCGAGAGCACCCGCTCCGCCTCGCTCACGCGCCCCGTGGGCTTGCCCAGGTGCCGCGCGTGGTGCGTCGCGCGCGTCTCCTGAGCTATTTCCGTGAGGTTATATTTCAGCATCAGGCGCCGCGCCTGGTTCATGGCGGCCTGCGCCTCGTGCTCATTGGGGCTCTCCGCCAGCGCCAGCAGCTTCGCGATGCGCTCCAGGGTGCGCTCGGCCTCGGGCGTCTGCTCGGTGCCGGTCGGGACCCCTGCGGCGCGCGCGTCGAAGCCATGCAGACGGCACACCTCGCGGAAAGCAGGGCCGTGGGGCGCGCCGTCCGGGTCGCCGAGGTGCTCGTGCACGTACTGATGCGCCATCTCGTGCTTCAGCACCTCGAGGGTGACGCCCCAGGGGTGCTCGAACACCAAGCGCCGCGACAGCTCGATGCCGCGCGGCGCCGTGACGTAGCGGGCGAGCTCCGCGCCCAAGTCCACGAGCGACAGCGGCGGCTGCCGCAGCGCCCCATGAAAGTAAGTGTGATTGACGGAATAGTAAGCGCGCTGCAGCGCCTTGAGCGTCGCGCGCTCCAGGGCCGCTTGCACCTCGCCTCCGACCTCGGTCACGTCGCCCGGGTTTTGGAGGCTAGCCCTTGGTGCCGCAGCTGACCCTCGCGCCAGGCTCCGACGCCGGTGAGCCCCGGAACAAGAGCTCGGAGGCGCTGGCCCCCGCCGCCAAGGTCAGGTGCACGCCGCTCGGGTTCGACTGGGTGGTGACGTGGCAGCGCCGCGCCTCCGCGCACCGACTGGTCAGGTGGACCCAATGATCGTAGCCGTAGTTCTGGTAGCGCGACTCGGCGCGGTAGCTGACGCAGGCAGCGCCGTCCGCCTCGGCGGCTTCCCGTGGCTCACCCCCGCTCAGCGGCTGATCGACTGCGGGCACGCTCGGTGGTCCGCTCATCGCCGACCCGGCAGCTGACGTGGGAGCCAGCGTCAGCGAGCCGAGCGCCGCGAGGGCCCCGCTGAGCGCCGCACGGCGCAGCCCGGGTGACGGTTTGGCGGCCATGGGCTCACCATGGAGCACCGCCGTAGGGAAGGCAAATTGAGCGCTGTTTTGCGGCGGTGAGCGAGACGGATGGCTCCGAATCGCACCGGCCGGCGTTGTGCAGCGCGCGGCCTTCGTCCAGAGTTCGCACCGCATGAGCACCAAGGACGATTTCGCATCACTGATGGAAGCCGCGGGCGACGCGGCCACGGCGCGTTCGGCGCGCCAGCTGCGCGTGGGGGAGCAGGTGGAGGGCGTCGTGCTGCAGATCGGCGCCGATCGCGTGTTCCTCGACGTCGGCGCGGCGCGCGACGCCAGCATCGATCGCGGGGAGCTCGTGGATAAGTCAGGAATGTTAACTGTCTCCGTGGGGGATCGCTTGCGCGCCACGGTGGTGAGCACGGGCGGCGAGGAGGGGCTCAAGCTCAGCGTGGCGATGGGGCGTCAGGGCTCGCTCGACGTGCAGACGCTGACGCTGGCGCTCGAGAGCGGCGCGCCGGTGTCGGGTGAGGTGGCCGCCGCGGTGAAGGCGGGGCTCGAGGTGGACCTCGGCGGCGTGCGCGCCTTCTGCCCCGCCTCACAGGTGGAGGCGGGCTTCGCCGCGGACTTGAGCCCTTACGTGGGGCAGACGCTCGAGTTCAAGGTGCTCGAGGTGAAGGAGGGTGGGCGCCGGGTGGTGGTGTCGCGGCGCGCGCTGCTCCTGGAGCGCCGCGAGCAGCGCGCGCTGGAGCTCGAGGCGGAGCTCACGCCGGGCAAGGACATCGAAGGTCAGGTCACCTCACTTCAGAAGTACGGAGCGCTGGTCGATCTCGGCGGGGTGGAGGGGATGATCCACGTCTCTGAGCTGGCGCACGGCCGGGTGGATCGGGTGGAGGACGTGGTGCAGGTGGGTGAGCGCGTGACGGTGCGAGTGCTCGGCGTGGAGCGCGACCGTCGCGGGGAGCTCCGCGTGCGGCTCTCGCTGCGCGCGTTGGTGGAGCGCCCCGCTGCGTCGACCCCCGAGCGGGATGAGGTGCTCGAGGGCACGGTGACGCGCACCTCGAGCTTCGGTGTGTTCGTCGCGACGCCCAAGGGGGAGGGGTTGGTGCCGCTGCGCGACTTGGCGCTCGCGCCGGGCGCCGATCACCGCAAGGCCTTCCCAGCGGACAAGCCGCTGCAGGTGGTGGTGGCCGGCGTGGACCCGAAGTCAGGTCGGCTGCGCTTGAGCGTCTCCGGTGTGGATCGCGTGATCGAGCGCAGCAACTTCAAGAGCTACCGCGAGGGCGCCGCGAGCGGCGGCGGTGGCTTGGGGAGCCTGGGCGATGTGCTGCGGGCCAAGCTCGGTCTCCCCGCGGAGGCACCTAGCGCGCCGGCACCCAGCGCACCTGCACCGGTGCAAGCGCCTGCGGCGTCCACCCCGACGCACCCCTCATCGGCGCCCTCCCCGACGCACCCCTCATCAGCGCCTGCGCCAGCCGCCGCGCCTCCCGCGCCCGTCAAGGCAGCGCCGGCACCCGTCGTGACACAGGCAGCGCCGCAGAAGGACAGGCCGCCGATCCGTCACGACGGCGTGGTCCGTCGCCGCCGCCCGTAGAGCGCCTGGCCCATCGGCGCGCAGCGCACTGCCAAACCCCCAAAAAAACACGCGACCCTGACGATTGCCTCAGGGAGGCCTGTGGCGGTTCTTCCGGGTTCGTGCCCATCGAGGCACGCGCGCCTGAGTCACGCTTCTTCAGGGAGACGTGCTCAGTAGCGCGGCACCGTCTCGTCCACTTCCTGCGACCAGCGGTCGATGCCGCCCACCACGTTGAACACGCGGCTGAAGCCCTGCGCCAGGAAGTGCTCGCAGGCGGTGTGGCTGCGGCCGCCCAGGTGGCACATGAAGTAGAGCGGCGTGGTGCGAGGCAGGCTCATGATGTGATCCTGCGCGGCCTCGTCGAGCAGGCGCGCGCCGATGCTCGCCTTCGCTTGCTCCTCCGGCGTGCGCACGTCGAACAGCTCGAGCGCCTCCCCCGCGTCGAGCAGGCTCTTGAGCTCCTGCACGCTCACACCTCGCACCTTCGCGGGCTCACGCGGGTTGTCGATGCGGAACGCATCACCGTCAGGCGTCTTGACGAAATGGATCTCCACGCCGTCGGCCCGGCGCGCGCTGGCGCTGTCCAGCACCAGCTTCAGCTGACCCACCTCGATCTCGATGTCCTTCGGCTCGCGCGGCCCGATCGAGAGGCCGTGCTGGTAGCTCGCGTCGATCTCCAGGCGCACCCGATCGGCGTCGCTCTCCAGCGCGCCGAGCAGCGCGGCCTCTGCGCCGGGGGTGATGTGCACCGTCGGCTGAGGCGGCGCCGCCAGCGCGCCCAGCTGCCGCTCGAGCTCACCCGTTTGGTGCAGCTCGCGCATGATGTCGCAGCCCCCGATGAACTCCCCGCGCAGGTACACCTGGGGGATGGTGGGCCAGCTGGAGTAGTCCTTGATGCCTTGGCGCAGCGCCGGATCTTCCAGCACGTTGATGGTCTGGTAGTCGTCCAAAAGCGAATCGAGGATGCTCACCACCTGCGCGCTGAAGCCGCACTGTGGCATGCGCCGGGTGCCCTTCATGAACACCACCACCTCGGAACCTTCGACCAGCTGCTTGATCTGCGCGCTCACGTCCGTCATCAGGCGGCGTCTACCTTACGTTACGTCACTCGTCCACCAGCCTCGTCCGTTTGGGCGCAGCGGGACCCCAGGCGCCCGCTGCGACGTTTCAGCGCGCCCTCCTGAGAGTCAGTCATTCTGACTCTGGATCCGGACCCCCTGACCCGCCAGCGCCGCGCCCGCCTCGAGGCACAGCAGCCGCACTCGCCCGACCGCGACGGCTCGCCCCTGCTCATCGGTGACCGTCGCCTCCCACACCTGGGAGCGCCGCCCACGGTGCAGCGGTGTCGCGCGCACCGTGAGCACGCCGCCGCGCACCGCGCGCAAGAACGACGTCTGGTTCTCGAGCCCCACCACGCTGGCGCCGCTCGGCATCGCGTGCACCGCGGCCCCCGTCGAGCACACCGCCTCGATCACCCCGCAATGCACGCCACCATGCACGATTCCATACGGCTGCAGGTGCTCTGGCCCCACCGTCCAGCTGGCCACCACCTCGTCCGCCGAGGCCGCCGTGAAGCGCAGGCCCATCGCGTGGTTCCAGCCGGTTTGGGGCGCGTTCAGCTGCTCCAGCAGCGCTTCGGGGGTGATCATGCGCGGAGCCTGGGGCCCGCGCAGCGCGTCGGCAACTGGCGGCTCGACGCGAAGACGCTGGAACCTCACCGAGGGCGCCCGCGGCTAGGCGATGAAGGTCAGCCAAACTAATGACTACCCGTCTAACCCCCCGAACGAGACCCCACTCAGCTGGGTGCAGAGGCGCTGCCTGCCCAGCGATCCTCTCCAAATTCGGCCAATCGGCCAGCTCACCACTTAGGTCGACGCACGGCCTTGCGTTGGCGGCCAGCCAGGTTCAATATCCTTCCATCTTGATGGCCGGATGGTTCACGGGTGAGGTCCCTGCTGAAGCGGGTTTTGGGGGTTGGACGTGACCACGCTCGAAGGCGCCGTGAGCTTGCTCAGCCTCCTCAGCGACCCCACACGCATCCGCTTGATGGCGCTGTTGCGCCGTGAGGAGCTGAGCGTGGTGGAGCTCACCCGGGTGCTGCAGCTGTCCCAGTCGCGGGTCTCCACGCACCTCGGGCGCCTGCGTGAGGCGGGGCTGCTGCGCGATCGGCGGCTCGGCAGCTCCACCCTGTACGCCGCCATCGAGGGCGACGCCGCGGCGCTCCCGTCGCGCCTCTGGAGCACCCTGCTCGGCGCGCTGGACGACGGCGTGATCGAGGCGGACTGGCAGCGCTGTGAGGCGCTGGTCGCCGCGCGCGCCTCCGCGGAAGATTGGCCCGACTCCATCGCCGGGCAGCTCGAGCGCTACTACTCGCCGGGCCGCACCTGGGAGGCGACGGCGCGCGGCCTGGTGGGGCTGCTCCGGCTCGGCGACGTGCTCGACGTGGGCGCGGGCGACGGCGTGGTGAGCGAGCTGCTCAGCTGTTCGGCCACGAGCATCACCTTGCTCGATCGCAGCGAGCGGATGATCGAGGCCGCGCGGAAGCGCCTGGGGTCGCTCCCCAGCGCGCGTTTCCATGTGGGAGACATGCACCAGCTGCCGATGGCGGAGGAGAGCTTCGATCAGGTGCTCTTGTTCAACTGCCTGACTTACTCGCGGGCGCCGGCGCGCGCCATCGCCGAGGCGAGCCGGGTGCTGCGCCCGGGCGGCAGGCTGGTGGTGGTCACCTTGAACCAGCACACCCACGGCCACATCACGCAGACCTACTCCCACGTGAACAGCGGCTTCAGCCCCGAGGCGCTCGCGGCGCTCCTCGAGGGCGCTGGGCTCTCGGTGCGGCGCGCGAGCGTCAGCTCCCGGGAGAAGAAGGTGCCCTACTTCGAGGTGGTGTCCGCGTTCGCGGACAAGCCGGGGAGCGCCGCGGCTCGGGCCATGAACGGGCATGAAGCGCGCCATCGAGGCGCGCGAGTCGATGCGCCCTCGAAGGGCTTTGGGGCGGGACAGAAAGAGCAGTATGACTGACGTTGGACAACGGCTTCGAGCGCTGGCGAGAGAGCGCGTGCTGATCTTGGACGGCGCCATGGGCACGGCGCTCCAGGCGTATTCCTTCGACGAGGCGGCGTTCCGTGGGGAGCGCTTCACGCGCCACCCCTCGGAGCTGAAGGGCAACAACGACCTCTTGTCGCTCACCCAGCCGGACGTCGTGGCGGCGGTGCACCGCGCCTACCTCGAGGCCGGGGCCGACTTGATCGAGACGAACACCTTCAGCGGCACCCGCATCGCGCAGGCCGACTACGGCCTCGAGTCCGTGGTGTACGACCTGAACGTGGAGTCGGCGCGCCTCGCGCGGAGGGTGGCGGACGAGTTCACCGATCGCGATCCGAGTCGCCCGCGCTTCGTCGCCGGCGCCGTGGGGCCCACCAACCGCACCCTCAGCATCTCGCCCGACGTGAACGATCCGGCGTTTCGCGCGGTGAGCTTCGATCAGGTCAAGGAGTCTTACGCCGAGCAGATCCGCGCGCTGATCGAGGGCGGCGCGGACGTGCTCTTGGTGGAGACCATCTTCGACACCCTGAACGCGAAGGCGGCCATCGTGGCGCTCCGGGAGGTGGAGCGTGAGCTCGGGCGCTCGCTGCCGCTGATGCTGAGCGTCACCATCACCGACCGCAGCGGTCGTACGCTCTCCGGACAAACGCTAGCGAGCTTCTGGACCAGCGTGCGTCACGCGCGGCCGCTCGCCGTCGGCATCAACTGTGCGCTCGGCGCCACCGACATGCGCCCCTACATCGCCGAGCTCAGCAGCCTGGCTGACACCTTGGTCAGCTGTTACCCCAACGCGGGGCTCCCCAACGCGTTCGGTGAGTACGACGAGTCACCCGGCGAGACGAGCGAGCTCTTGGGTGAGTTCGCCGCCCAGCGCTTCGCCAACATCTACGGCGGCTGCTGCGGCACCACGCCCGAGCACATCCGCGCCATCGCGGAGCGCCTGCGGGGCGCCGAGCCGCGGGAGCCCGCGCCGCCGCCGGAGTTCGCCGAGTTCAGCGGGCTGGAGCCGCTCACCATCCGGCCCGACAGCAACTTCCAGATGATCGGCGAGCGCACCAACGTCACCGGCTCCAAGCGCTTCGCGCGGCTGATCAAGGACAACGACTACACGGAGGCGGTGTCCGTGGCGCTCCAGCAGGTGGAGGGCGGCGCCAACATCATCGACATCAACATGGACGAGGGGATGCTCGACTCCCCGGCGTGCATGACGCGCTTCTTGAACCTGCTCGCCACCGAGCCGGAAATTGCGCGGGTGCCTCTTATGATCGACAGCTCGCGCTGGTCGGTGATCGAGGCGGGGCTGAAGTGCGTGCAGGGGCGCGCCATCGTCAACTCCATCAGCTTGAAGGAGGGGGAGGCGGACTTCATCCAGAAGGCGAAGTACATCCTCGATTACGGTGCGGGGGTGGTGGTGATGGCCTTCGACGAGCAAGGTCAGGCGGAGACCGCCGCGCGGAAGTTCGAGATCTGCGAGCGGAGCTACCGCATCTTGGTGGATCAGGTCGGCTTCGATCCGAAGGCCATCATCTTCGACCCCAACGTGCTCGCCGTGGCCACCGGCATCGAGGAGCACAATGAGTTCGCGATCGGCTTCATCGAGGCCACGCGGCTCATCAAGGAGCGCCTGCCGGGCGCCATGGTGAGCGGCGGCATCAGCAACCTGAGCTTCAGCCTCCGCGGCAATGAGGTGGTGCGCGAGGCGATGAACTCCGCCTTCCTGTTCCACGCGATCCGCGCGGGCCTCGACATGGGCATCGTGAACGCCGGTCAGCTGGTGGTCTACGAGGAGATCCCGAAGGAGCTCCTCACCCACGTGGAGGACGTGCTCTTCAATCGCCGCCCGGACGCCACCGAGCGCCTGGTGGAGCTGGCGGAGACGGTGCGCTCGTCGGGCACCAAGCGCGAGCAAGATCTGAGCTGGCGCGACGCGAGCTGTGCGCAGCGGATCCAACACGCGTTGGTCAAGGGCGTCGTCGAGTTCATCGAGCAGGACGTGGAGGAGGCGCGCCTCCAAGCGGAGCGCCCGCTGCACGTGATCGAGGGGCCGATGATGGACGGCATGAAGATCGTCGGCGATCTGTTCGGGGAGGGGAAGATGTTCCTCCCCCAGGTGGTGAAGAGCGCGCGCGTGATGAAGCGCGGCGTCGCGCACCTGCTCCCGTTCATGGAGGCCGAGAAGCTCGCCGTGGGCGCGCAGGGTGAGGCGCGCGCCAAGGTGCTGCTCGCCACCGTGAAGGGCGACGTGCACGACATCGGCAAGAACATCGTCGGGGTGGTGCTCGGCTGTAACAACTACGAGGTGGTGGACCTCGGCGTGATGGTGCCGACCGACCGCCTGCTCGACACCGCGATCGAGATCGGCGCCGACGTGGTGGGCGTGAGCGGCCTCATCACGCCGAGCCTCGACGAGATGGTGGGCGTGGCGCGCGAGATGCAGCGGCGCGGGATGAAGCTGCCGCTCTTGATCGGCGGCGCCACCACCAGTCGTCAGCACACCGCCGTAAAAATTGCCCCGGAGTACGCCCAGGCCACGGTGCACGTGCTGGACGCCTCGCGCGCCGTGAACGTCGTGGCGAGCCTCTTGGATCCCGAGCAGAAGAGCGCCTTCGTGGCAGAGACTCAGGCCGAGCAGCTGAAGCTGCGCGCGCTCCACGGCGGCCGTGGCTCGCGCCCACGGGTGGATTTGGCGGCGGCGCGCGCGGCGGCTCCCAAGCTCACCTGGGATGAATCCGTCATCGCCAAGCCGAGCTTCACGGGCGTCGTCACGTTGGACGGCTTCCCGCTCGAGGCGATCCGCGAGTACATCGACTGGACCTTCTTCTTCACCGCGTGGGAGCTCAAAGGGCGTTACCCTGACATCTTGAGCAGCCCGCGCTACGGGGAGGCGGCGCGTGAGCTGTTCGAGAACGGCACGCAGCTCTTGGAGCAGCTGATCCGCGAGCAGCGGCTCACGGCGCGCGCCGTGTACGGGCTATTCCCGGCGGCGAGCGACGGGGACGATGTCGTCATTTACACGGACGAGAGCCGCAGCGCGGAGCGCCTGCGCTTCAACATGCTGCGCCAGCAGACGCTCACGGCGGACGGCGGCGAGGGGAAGCAGGTGTTCCGGAGTCTCGCGGATTTCGTCGCGCCGATGGGGAGCGGGCTGAGAGATCACGTCGGCGCCTTCGTGGTGACGGCGGGCCTCGGGGCGGATCAGGTGGTGAAGGAGTACGAGGCCAAGCTCGACGACTACTCCGCCATCTTGGTGAAGGCGCTGGCGGACCGGCTGGCGGAGGCGTTCGCCGAGCTGCTCCACCAGCGCGTGCGCTCGGAGTGGGGCCACCCTGATCCTGAAGGGACGACACAAGAGGTGCTGCTCGCGGAGCGCTACCGCGGGATCCGGCCGGCGCTCGGTTACCCAGCGTGTCCTGACCACACCGAGAAGCGGAAGCTGTTCGAGCTGCTCGGCGCCGAGGCCATCGGCGTCCAGCTGACGGACTCCTGCGCGATGACGCCGCCCGCCAGCGTGAGCGGGCTCTACTTCGCGCACCCGGAGTCGCGCTACTTCATGGTGGGCAAGCTCAGCCGCGATCAGCTGGTGGACTACGCCGCTCGTAAGGGGATCTCACTGGAAGAGGCCGAGCGTTGGCTCGCGCCGAACCTCGGCTACCAACCGGGGGCCGAGGAGCGCCCACCTGCCCAGGGCGCCTCCGCGCGCGCCGCGGAGTAGCCCGTCGCGGCCGTCTGGCGAGCCAGTAGCGCAGTCCCCGCAGGATTTTTCGGGGGAGCTGCGCCTTCTTTGCTCGCCACCGCATCAGGCTCCCCCGCCTTGTCCCTCGCTGGGGAGCGTGGGAGAGTGAGCCGGCGTCACTTAGGGTTGGGAGACGTCGCTTGAGCCGCCCGCGAGACACCGAACGCATGAGCCCGGAGGAGCTCCCCCAGGAGGATCCTAGCGTGCACGCGTCCAGTCACGTGGCGCCGCACGCGGTGCCTCGCGCCACGCCTCACCGCACGCTGGAGATCGACACCGTTCAGGTGCCGGAGGAGAAGCAGGCGCGCATGGCGCCCACGGTGCGTGCCTTGAAGCCCCCGGTGGTCGCGCCCCTGGGGCAGCCCACCCCGCTGGGCGGCGCGTTCCAGGGCGCCGGCCGGGTGCTGTGGGCGGGGTTCGCGCTGGCGTTCCTCGTCGTGTTCTCAGGTGTGTACTTGCTGGTGAAGCTGAGCAGGTCGACTGACGAAGAGCCCACGGCGGACACCGCTGAGCTAGCGCCCGCGGCTGCCGAGCCCAGCGTGGCGCTGCCCGGCGCCGAGCCAGAGGTCATTGAGCCTGCCCTACCGGCGAGCGCAGCGGGTATCGAGGCCGCCCCGAGCGTGAGCATCGAGGCCGCCCCGGTCGGGAGCGCTGAGGCCGCGCCGGTCGTGAGCGGGGCGCCTGCTGCGAGCGTCGCCGCCGCCCCGGCTGCTCCGGTGAGCGCGGCGCCCGCGCCGAGCGTCAAGGCGGCTGCCCAACCAAGCCCGAGCGCGAAGTCGGCGTCGGCCGCCCCGAAGCCCGGGCCCCAGCCTTCGCCGAGCAAGGTGCCAGCGGCCAAGCCCGCGCCCAAGCAGCAGCCAGGCAAGGGTAAGTCTCAATGGGAAGAGTGGCTGTGATGAGGAGCACGCGATGAGGAAGCGGACGCAAGCGATCATGCCGGGCGCGGAGCCGTGGTCCAGCCCGGGGCACGGTGAGCTTGGGCGCATCGGCATCGTGCTCTCACACGGCATCACCGGGAGCCCCATCAGCATACGCTGGGCCGCAGAGCAGCTCGCGGCGCGCGGCTTCGCGGTGGAGCTGCCGCGCCTGCCAGGGCACGGCACCAGCTGGCTCGACATGGCGCGCACCACCTACGACGACTGGCGTCAGGAGGTGCTGGAGACCGTCGATGAGCTGACTCAGCGAACGGACGCCGTGATCCTCGGCGGGCTGTCGATGGGCGGCACCTTGGCGCTCGACATTGGTTGGCAGCGCGAGCGGCAGCTCGCGGGGCTGGTGGCCATCAACGCCACGGTGCTCCCGCGCGCCGGGGTGCTCGCCAAGATCGCGCCGGTGTTGAAGTACGTGGTGCCCGTCGCGCCCTCCAAGGCAGCGGGCCTGGTGGAGAACGACGCGGCGCGCGCCGGGGTGGACGAGCGCGCTTACTCGATGTTGCCGGCCGGCGCCGCGAACTCCTTCCTCGCGGTGCTGCCGCGGGTGCGTCGGCAGCTCCGGCAGCTGCGGCTCCCGGTGCTGGTCGCCTACGCGCCGCAAGATCACAGCGTGCCAGCGGCGAACTCGCGCGCCATCCTCGACACCCTCGGCGGTTTCGGTGAGGAGCTGGTGCTCGAGCGCTCGTATCACCTGGCCACCATGGATTTGGATCGGGAGCTGCTGGTGGATCGCATCGCGGCCTTCGCCGAGCGCGTCGCGAAGGAGCGCTGGGCCGCCGCCGAAGCCGCCGCGCCGTGACGCTCTGTCCACGCGTCGCCTGCGCAGGTGAGCTCCAAGCGTTGCGTGGTGCGGGCGGTGGCACTAGAGAAGGCGCATGACGCGTGAGCCGGGAGCCGGCACTCCCGAGCTCGACACCGAAGCGCCCGAGTCCGGCTCGAAACCGGATCCTATCGAGGCGGCCCTCGAGCCCGCCCGCTCCGAAGAGCCCGAGGGCGACGCGCCCGCGAGTGAGCCACCGCCGGAGCTCGATCCCGCCACGCGTCAGCGGCGCCGCTTGCACCTCACGCTGCTGCTCGGCGGCATGGTGGCGGTGGGCATCATGGGCACGGTGGGCACGGCGCTGAGCCCGAAGCTGCTCGCGAACTACCCGCTGCTCCTGATCGCCTTGGCCCCGGGGATGCCGAACCTCGTCACCGTGGCGCCCGCGACGGAGCTGGTGCCGTTCCTCGGCGTGGCGGTGCTGCGGCTCTTGCTGGCCGATCCGCTCTACTTCGCGCTCGGTCGTTGGTTTCACAAGGACGCGGTGGCGTGGGCCGAGCGCCGCGCGGGTCGCTTCGGCGCCACCATCCGCGAGCTGGAGGAGGCCTTCTCGCGCTGGGGCTCGCCGTTGGTGCTCATATTCCCGTATGGAATCGTGTGCCTGCTGGCCGGCGCCTCGAAGATGACGAGCGCCCGCTTCTGGACGTTGAACGTCATCGGCACCCTCGGCACCGCGCTGGTGGTGCGCCTGTTCGGCGAGTCGCTGTCTTCCCCCATCGCGCGCCTCACCGGTTGGGTCGACAGCAACTCCACCTGGCTCACCTACGTCATCGTCGGGATCATCGTGGTGAGCTACGTCGCGCGGCGCCTCGGCGGCAAGCAGCCGTCTCAGGGCATCGATCAGGAGATAGACCTCGACTCACGCCGCTGATCCGCGCGCTCGAGCGAGTCAGGCTTTTCGCCCGCGCTGAGTGTTTTCTTTTGGGGGTTGGACGGCACCGCGCCATCCCCAGGCGCACGCAGCGCCGCGCGCCCGAGCGTGACCCTGGCGAGCCACCGCTCGTCACCTGACCCACTCCGACGTCGTCCGTCGATCGCTTCACGCCGCGCGTCCCCCGCCTACGCGGAGCAGCTCCACCATGGCGAGCGCCGCGCCCAGGCGGGCGCCGGCGCGCCCTGGGAGCCCCGTGTCGTGCGGCGTGAGGCCCTCCAGCGCTACCAGCTGCTCGATCGTCCCGCGGTGCTCGCCGCGCCGGAGGTTGTAGTAAGCGGCCTTGAGCAGCACGAAGGGCACTTCATCAGTGATACTGTCTACTTGGTGATTGTCAGTTTCACTGCCTGAGCGCGCCCCCACCTCATCCGTATCACTGACGATGTGTGAGCCTCCCTCGGGATCGCCGCGGAGGCGCGCCTCCGCTTCACGGAGCACGTTCCAGGTGGACTGGTTCCAGGTGGCGACGAAGTCCGTCGGGCGGAGGAAGCGCCGCCAGGCGCTGAGCGCCTCGCGCAGCGTCGGCGCGGCCTCGAGCGCCGCGCGGTCGAGCCCCAGGTGCCCCAGGTGCTGATCGCTCACCGGCTGCTCTGGCCGCACCAGGGTGGCGAAGCGCTCCCCGGTGGCGGGGCGCATCGCCACCCAGTAGATGAGCTGGCTCTTGGCCGGCGTGGCGCCCGCTGGGAGCATGAACCGCGGCTCGGCCGAGGACTCCCCGCACGCCACCACCAAGCGCTCGTAGTCCTCCGTGAGCACGCTCGGCACCGCGCGGCTCGGGCGCGGCGCTCGGGGCCGATGCGCGCGCCCGCGACGCACCTTCGCGTGCTCCACCTGATCGTCGATCATCCGATCGAAGCGCGCGAGCAGCCGCTCCGCGCCCGGCGTCTCCGGCTCGAGCACCTGGAGCGCCTCGAGGATCGCCTCCAGCGTGGAGATGTAGTCAGCCCGTGGTTCTTTACGGATCCGGTAGCGGCTCGGCGCGGCTGGGTCCAGGCGGTAGTGAGGCAGCGCGGCGAGCCACGGGGTGTCGCGGTACAGCGCGCGCGCTTGGTACCAAGTGCCGTCCAGCACCACCAGCTGCTCGGGCCGCTCGCTTAGAGCCAGCGTGGCGAGGTCGCGCGCGCCTTCGCTCGGGTAGAGCAGGCCCGCGCGCGGGCCCAGGCTCGGGCGCTCCCCCTCGAAGCGCGGCGCGCCCTCATAGCCGAACGCGCGCTCGGGCCAGCACACCAGGCGCCGCACCCGGCGGAGCCCCAGCTCCGCCAGCCGCGCGGTGCCGATGGGGTGGAAGCGCTCGCGCGGGTGCTGCAGGATAATGATTTCCGTGCGGTTATTTAACGGCTCGAGGTCGTGGCACACGCACAGCTGGGCCGGCTTGTGGCAGCGGTAGCAGCGCTCGCGCGCGGCGTGGACCTCGGGCTCAGTCACCTTCACCGAACGATGAGCTGGGTGGCCGGCTCTTCGCTCGGGCGCCAGCGGACGCCGTGCCAACCCTCGGGGAGCGCTGGCTCCGTGAAGTCGAACAGCCATTTGCCGTCGATGGGTGACAGGTTCACGCAGCCGGCGCTCATGCGCTCGCCCCAGCGGTCGTGCCAGTAGGCGCCGTGCAGCGCGTGGGGGCCGCTGAAGTTCTGCGCCCAAGGGACGTCCGAGTGGATGAACTCGCCGGGCGCCTCCATGGTGGCCGTCGCGAACTTGCCGGTGATCTTGAAGCTCCCGGTCGGGGTCGCCGCGGTGTCGATGGCGGGCACGCCGGGCGTCGGCGTGCCGCCGCGGCCGGGCGAGATGAGGGTGATGTACACCACCTGGGTGCCCTCATAGGCCACCAGCCAGCCCTGCCACACGTTCGTCTCCACCCAGGTGGCGCGCCCCTTCGGGGCGAGGCCGGTTTCGTCAGGCTGACCGACCACCGCGCCCCAGGGCGTCTCCGTACGGATCTCGGGGAGCACCGCGTCCGTCCGCTTCAGCCAAGCGCCGCCCTGGACCTCGAGGTAGCTGGCGCCGCTCACCTCACGCTGCTGCCCCGTGAGCTCCACCCAGGAGAGCCGCGCGAACACCTGCCCCGGCACCGGCTCGAAGCCGTCACTCGCGGGGCGGTAATGTGGCCTGTCTTCCTTACGGAAGAAGGCGACGCGCGGCAGCGCGCCGCCGGTGAGCCGCAAGTCTTCGCCCACCCGGATCCCGCGGAAGTCGATCTTCGGGTAGGGCACCACGCGCGTCTTGGGCACCCACATCAGGTCCGCGGTGAGTAAGAGCGGGGTCCCCTCGAAGGTCGCCTCGGCGCTGTAGGCGACGGTGGACAGCGGCAGCAGCCGATTCCTCGGCTCGTTCAAGGTGGAGGGGTAGGCGCCGAGGTCCATCGGCGCCGCGGTGGGCAGGCTCAAGTCCACGCCTTGGAGCCGCTCGTCGTGCTCACGCTGCTTCGTGCTGGCGCCCTCGTCCGTCGCCTCACCGCGGGCGCGCGCCAGCGCGGCCTCGTGCTCAGGCAGATCCCACTCGCGGCGCCGCCGCTCGGCGCGGGTGGGGGGCGCCTTGTATTTCTGGATCCCGCGGCTCTCGCCGTACTGGTGCGGCCACGGCGTGTCGGTGCGTGGCGCGTGAGGCAAGGTCGCTTGGAGCGCTGGGTCGTCAGCGTCCAGCGTCGCGGTGTTGCCGTCCACGCACACGTAACCGAACGGCTCGATCGCGTACCACAGGCTGTTGTTCTCCGGCCCGGGGCAACCAGGGCCGATCGCGGGCTCCGCTTCGCGCAGCTTCGCGCTGCCGCCCAGCCACAGGAAGCCGACCCAGCCGTTCGGGTTGGGCTGAGGGCGCACCCACACGAAGCGCGACTTGGCGTACACGCGCGGCCCATCTCGGGGCAGCTCGGGGCGCGGTGGCTCGCTCGGCTTCGCCTCACCCAGGCTCACCGTGGTGCCCATGGTGCCGCAGCCGCCGGTGCCGAGCGCTTCGCCCTCGGCGTCAGCGCCGCTGTCCATACGCGGCGCAGCCATCGCGCTCGCGCCCTCGGCGTGGGCACCGCCCGCGGCTGACCGCTCCTGCTCCGCCGGGTTGGGTGTGCCAGCGCAGGCCACGAGCGGCGCCACCCAGGAGCCGAGCAGGAGCAGGCGCGCGCTTCGCATCGGCCCTGACGCTAGCACGGCACGCGCGGGTTGGCGGGGTGACGCGGCCTTGGAGCGACTCTCGTCCAACCGGCTCTTCGACGCCTCGAGGCTCACACAGCGCGCTTCATGGCGGCATGAAGTCGCCTGGACGTCGAGGACGAGCGACGCGCGGCGCTGCGTGCGGCTGGAGTTGGAGCGGTGCCGTCCAACCCCCAAAAAAACCAGCGTCGGGCGCCTCATCCGGGGATTGCGCGGCTCCTTGGACCGCACTAGGTGCTGCGCATGAGTCGAGCCATTTTGGACGAGGCGCGCATCCACCCGGCGATCCGTGAGCGCATCGCGGCGAACCATCGAGACATCGTGGAGGAGGTGGAGCGCGCCGTTTCGGCGCACGACGTGGTGGTGGTGGGGATGAAGCAGAACCCCGTCCCTCGCAAGGCGCGGGCGCTGCTCGAGCGTGAGGGCATCGCCTTCGAGTACCTCGAGTATGGGAGTTACTTGAACACGTGGCGGCGTCGCAACGCGCTCAAGATGTGGACAGGTTGGCCTACCTTCCCGATGATCTTCATCAAGGGGCAGCTGATCGGCGGCTTCGAGGACTTGCAGGCGCTGGTGAGCTCTGGCGCGCTGCGAGAGCTGCTCGGCGAGCGCTGAGTGTCGCGCCGCCGGTCGGATCCTGCTGACTCATCGGGCGCGCCCGACGCTGCTTCGACGGATCCATCGAGCCTCACCGCAGCGCAGCGGGGCGCTCCAAGCGCGGCTCGGGTGCCGGTCTTCGTCGCGCCGCCTGCGAGCGAGGCGGAGCTCGTCAGTCGCGCTGAGCAGCTCGCGGGGGAGCCGCTCGGCGTGCTCGCAGCACGCGTGGGTTGGGAGGCGCCAGCGGACCTCAGGCGGCACAAGGGCTTCACCGGGCAGCTGATGGAGCGACTGCTCGGGGCCACGGGGGGCTCGCGCGCCGTCGCGGATTTTCCGGAGCTCGGCGTGGAATTGAAGACCTTGCCCGTGGACGCGCGGGGGGTGCCGAGTGAGTCGACCTTCGTGACGAGCATCCCGCTCGGGGAGATCGGCGACGTGGAGTTCGAGCAGTCGCGCGTGGTGCGCAAGCTCTCGCGGGTGCTGTGGGTGCCAGTGGAGGGCACGCGCTCGCTGCCGGTGGCGGAGCGGCGCGTGGGGACGCCGCTCATCTGGAGCCCGAGCGCGGAGGAGCTCAGTGTGCTGCGGAGCGATTGGGAGTCACTCTGCCTGCTCATCGCGCAGGGGCAGGTGGAGTCGGTCACGGGGCACCTGGGGCGCTACCTTCAGGTGCGCCCCAAGGCGCGCGATGGCAGCGCGCGGCGCGTGGCTTACGACGAAGATGGCGCGCGCTTGCTGGCGAATCCGCGCGGTTTCTACCTGCGGGCGCGCTTCACGCAGCAGATCCTGGCGCGGCACTTCCGTTTGGGCTGAGGCGCGCGAGGCGATCGAGCTCTCTGATCCGAGCACGACAACGGTAGCCCGTTCGTCGTGCTAGAGTGGGTAGGCTTGGCGAACATCGGCTACATCCAAGTGGTGAGGCACTGTAACCACTTCTGTGGCTTCTGCTCCAACCCCACCACGCCCTACACCCACACCTTCGAGAGCATGAAGGTGCTGGTGGATGATTTCGTCAGGCGCGGTTACTTTGGCGTGATCTTGACGGGGGGTGAGCCCACGCTGCACCCGGAGCTGCCGCGCATCTGCGCTTACGCGCGCGACCAGGGGCTGCACGTCCGCATGATCACCAACGGCTCGCGCCTGGCGGATCCTGAGTTCGCGCGTGAGATGAGCGAGGCGGGGCTCCAGCTGGTGCACGTGTCCGTGTACAGCACGCGGCCCGAGGTGGAGGCGGTGCTGCGCGGCATGCAAGGCAGCCTGCCCAAGGCCTTCGCCGCGGTGAAGAACGCGCATGAGCACGGCGTGGAGGTGAACATCAACTGCGTGATCAACAAGCTCAACGCGGATCACCTCCACGAGAACATCGAATACTGGATAGAGCACCACCCTTACATCCGCCATTTCGTCTGGAACAACCTGGACCCTTCCATGGGGCGGGCGGAGGTGAATCAAGCCGAGTTCACCCCGCGCCTGCGAGACTTCGAGGTAAGCTTGTTCCGCGCGCTGAGCCTGCTCTACAAGAGCGGGCGCACATTCCGCGTGGAAAAGGTACCGCTCTGCTACATGACGGAGTTCGCCTGGGCCAGCACGGAGACGCGGAAGATCGTGAAGGGGGAGGAGCGCATCGTTCACTTCCTCGATCAAAAGCAGACCGTGCGCCAGACGGATTGGGAGCACATCTACGCGGGGGGCTGCTCGCACTGCTCGCTCCGCACCATCTGCGGTGGGCTGTTCGATCGCGGCAATGGCTATGACCCAGCGGAGCTCGCGCCGGTGTTCGTGGATCGCGACGCCATCGTGCTCCGCATCCTCAAAGACGAGACGGACCCGAGTTACCGGTTCAAGTCGCTCGCGGCGTGGCGCGCCGACTTCGAGCAGCGTTGCCAGGAGACGCTGGAGGGGCGCGCCGAGAAGCGACCCGCGGGCGCAGAGGAGCCCAGCCGCGATCCGAATGGGCCAGGAGCGATGGCGCGCTTCTCTTTGAACGGCGGGCCGGCGGTGGGTCAGATCACGCCGGAGGGTCAGCGGCTGTACGAGGCCAAGCGCCGCGCGGAGGCGAAGAAGGCCGATCGCCTCGGCGTGCGTCTGGAGCGCGCCGAGCTGGAAGACAAATGAGGGTCCGCTCGGCCCGCCCACACGGATGAGGTTGGACGGCACCGCAGCGGGGCGGCGCCGCGAGCACCGATGAGGCGTCGTAGGGGCGCGTCTCGAGCCCGCCCACACCCAGGGCGCGTCTCATGATGCTTCAGGGGTCCTTGGTCGTCAGCACACGCCAACTGGCCAGACCAGTAGCGTGCGGTGAGCGCGCGCGTGCGCTTGCTCGTGGCGCGTGGTAGTCGACGCGTGCTCTCAGGCGCTGAAGATTCCTAAGAATTTCCACAAGGAATCATTCGGCGCGGAGCGCTCCCTGCCACATCCAAGCTGGCGCTGGCCTGAGGCCATGTCGCCATGATGAGGTGGCCTTCCTTTCGAGGTGCTCAGGCGATGGCGAACTACTTCAGCGACAACCCGGATCTCCAGTATTACTTCGATCGCGGCGTCGATTGGCGGCGGCTCGCGGAGCTCGTGGAGCAGGGTTTTCGCCTGCCGGATGGGCACGCCTCGGCGGAGGAGGCGCTCGAGTTCTACCGTGAGGTGGCGAGCGTGGTGGGGGAGGTCGCGGCCACGGTGATCGAGCCGCGCGCGGCGGCGATTGACGCTCAGGGGATGCAGCTCAGCGGTGGGGAGGTGGTGGCGCCCCCCGAGCACGACGAGATTTTCAGTCAGCTAGGCGAGCTGGGCCTTCACGGCCTCGTCATCCCGCGTGAGCTGGGCGGCCAGAACGCGCCGGCGCTCCTCTACTTCATGAATGGCGAGCTCCTGAGCCGCGCGGACACCAGCGTGATGACCCATCACGGGTTTCACGGCGGCATCGCGATGGTCTTGTACCTGCTGAGCTTGGCGGAGGGCACCACGCGCTTCGACCCGGAGACGGGCCTGGTCACGGAGACGCGTTTCCCCGAGGAAATGGCGGAGGTCGCGCGCGGCGAGGCCTGGGGCTGCATGGACATCACCGAGCCCGACGCCGGCAGCGACATGGCGGCGCTCAGCGCCTACGCCGAGCAGGACGAGGACGGGCGCTGGTACGTGACGGGGCAGAAGATCTTCATCACCTCGGGTCACGGGAAGTATCACTTCGTGATCGCTCGCACCGATCGCGACCCGAAGAGCGGCCTGGGTGGGCTCGGCATGTTCCTGGTGCGCGCCTATGAGGACGAGGCGTCCGGCCGCCGCCGGGTGGTGACCATCGATCGCCTGGAGGAGAAGCTCGGTCACCATGGCTCGGCCACCGCCAGCTTGAGCTTCGAGCGGGCGCCGGCTGAGCTGATCGGTGCGCCGGGCGAGGGCTTCCGCTACATGCTGGTGCTGATGAACAACGCCCGCGTGAGCGTCGGCTTCGAGAGCCTGGGCTTGATGGAGGCGGCCTACCGCCGCGCGGCGGAGTACGCCGCGGGTCGCGTATCCATGGGGAAAACCATCGATCGCCACGAGATGATCGCGGACGCCCTGGACGAGATGCGCACGGACATCCAGGCGCTCCGCGCGCTGGCCGTCTCCGCGGCGCTCCACGAGGAGCTGGCGACGCGGCTCGGGCGCATCGCCCAGCTCACCACGAAAGACGAGGTGGAGCAGCAGCGGCTGCGCCGCGAAGGCCAGCAGCACCAGCGGGAGGCGCGGCGGCTGACGCCGCTGCTCAAGTACCTGGCGGCGGAGAAGGCGGTGGAGCACGCGCGGCGCGCGATGCAAATCCACGGAGGCAACGGCTACATCGTGGAGTACGGCGTGGAGCGGCTCCTGCGCGACGCGCTGGTCTTGCCCATCTACGAGGGCACCAGTCAAATCCAGGCGCTGATGGCGATGCGCGACACCTTGATGGCCATCATCAAGAGCCCGCAGGATTTCGTGCGTCGGGTGGCGGAGGCGCGCTGGCGCGCGCTCTCATCGCGTGATCCGCTCGCGCGCCGGGTAGCGCGCGTCAGCCTGCTGGTGCGCGGCGCGGAGCAGCACCTGGTGGCGCGCACCGCGGGCGCGAAGTTCCGTGAGCTGGTGTCGCGCCCCGTCTCCGAGTGGTCATCTGCACTGTCCAGTGGTTGGGATCCCAAGCGCGACTTCCGCTTCGCGATGCTCCACGCCGAGCGGCTGTGTCACCTCCTGGCGGACGAAGCCATCTTGGAGATCCTGCTCGAGCAGGCGCAGCGCCACCCCGAGCGCGCGGAGCTCTTGGAGCGCGCGCTGGAGCGCGCCGAGCCCCGCATGCGGAGCCTGCACGACGTCATCACCACCACCGGCGCCCGGCTCATCGAGCAACTCTCCGACACTGAAGACCTCGACCCAGGCGTCGCCGCCACGGCGTGAGCCTCACGGGTATTCGATCCGCGCGTGGTGCGTGAGCTGGTGGTGAGCGCGCTCTATCTTCGGGCGGCTTGCCAAGCGGAGCCCTGGACCGTATCTTTTATACGGTAGATAAAGAACGGATAAGCCATGACCGCCGCCACACAGCCCGAGCTCAACCCGGGGCAGACGTATCGCACGCGTGACCTCGCTCGCTGGGGAAGGAACCCGGCGCGGCTGGCCCGGCGCCTCGTGCGTGAGGGGCGGCTGCGCGAGGTCACCCACGGTCTCTACTACACGCCGATGCCGTCCAAGTTCGGCCCAGCACCAGTCTCGGACGAGGTGCTGCTGCGCGCCTTCCTCAATGGTGAGCCGTTCATCATCTCGGGCTCGCCACGTTGGAACCCGCTCGGCCTCGGCTCGACAGCGATGTTCGCGTCGACGCTCGTCTACAACACCTTGCGCACGGGCGAATTCAAGCTCGCTGGGCGCACCTTCGTGTTGCGCCGGGTCTACTTCCCCGAGAAGCCCACGCCCGAGTGGTTCGTGGTGGACCTGCTCAAGCACCACGACATGGCGGGCATCGGGCTGAGCGAGGTGCGCGCGAACCTCGTGGACACGCTGCGGCTCGGACGTTGGAACGTCGAGCGGCTGCGTGAGATGGCTGCCACCTACGGCACGAAGGCGATCGCCGCTCTCATCGACGAGTGCATCGTGGAGGCACGCGCCTCGTGAGCTTCATCCACGACGATCCCGAGTTCGCGAAGCTCTTGCAACTCGTCACCGACGAGACGCGCATCGATCCTTCGCTCGTCGAGAAGGACTACTGGGTCACTCACTGCATGTGGGCGATCCACCAGACGGGCCTCGACCTCTGGTTCAAGGGCGGCACCAGCCTCTCGAAGGGCTATGGCGTCATTCGGCGGTTCTCGGAGGACCTCGACCTGATGGTTCAGCACGGCAGCGTCGCAGGACTTCCTCCCGTGACGAACTGGACCAGCGTGAACAAGGGGCCGATCGCAGCGCGCCGCGCGTTCTACGAGGCGCTCCCCAGCGCGTTCGTCATCCCCGGCGTGAAGGTTGAGCTCGACGAGCGCACGCAGGACAAGTACGCGCGCGGCATCAACCTCATCGGCCGCTACCCGGGTCGGATGCTCGCCGACATTGCAGAAGCAATGAGGCCCTACGTGCTCTTCGAGATTGGCCGCGCGCGTGTCGTTCCATTTGTCGAGAAGCCGCTCACCTCATTCGTTCATGACCTTCTCGAGCGTCGCGGTCAGCTCGGCGCATACGCTGACAATCGCCCGCGCGCCGTGCGTTGTGTGCACCCTTTGGTGACGCTGCTCGAAAAGCTCGACGCGCTGTCGCGCCGGTATGGCCGAGAGAGAATCGAGCCTGACGGCTTCGCGCGACACTACGAGGATGCGGCGCAGATCATCCGGGCGCTGTCGAAGCTGCCTCCCGCTTCGCTGTCGCCACGCGCGCTCGCCGACGAGATGCTCGGCGAGAAGGACCTCGTGGCGATCCCCAGCCCCGACGAGCCCGCGCTGGTGCTGAGCGACGGCGAGCGTCGGGCGGCCGTCGAGCGTGCGCTCGCGCGCATCCAGACGATGTTCTGGGGGCCGCGCATTCCCGTCGACGAAGCCTGCGAGACGATCCGTGAGTGGATTCGGGGGAACCTCGGATGAACAAGCGGCTCCACAAGAAGAAGCGCGTCGGCGAGTTCAAGGCGCTCGGCCTCGAGCCGCGCGGCGACCTGCGCCCCGGCATCTCCGGCGAGGAGGCCTTGGATGAGATCACGGGTGAGGTCGAGGTCGTCGTGCGACCCATCGAACCGAAGCACGTCGAGTCAGCTCAGGACGTGTTCGAGTTCATTCGATCTCTCCCGCCCGGCACGCGCTCCAAAGAGGACATCGATCGGCAAATCGCTGAAGAACGCGCCTCTCGGGGCGAGGAGTAGCTGTCCGGTTCAGCACCCCAAAGCTCTGAAGCGCGCTCTAAGGCAGCGCGCCTCACCCGCTGGGCGTGGCCATGGCGGCCTTCACCGCCTGGGCGAGGTGCTGCGCGAAGGGCACGCAGCTCGCGTGGATCGGAACGGCGGGCGGGCGCCCGTTTCGCGTCGCGATCTTCAGCGAGACGTTGCCGCCACGCTCCGGTTCGAGATCGAACTGAGTGAGCATCGCCACCGGGACACGCCTGGAGCTGACGTCCCTCGAATCCGCGAAGAGCTCGATCACGTGGCCATCGAAGACGGCGTAGCGGGCTTGATCCAACCTTTGAGCATCACAGCCGTAGGGTAGTCCGAGCGGGCCGTCGATGGGCCGAGGAACAGCGTCGAAGCACTCATCCCCCCAATTGCGAGCCCCCTCCCAACCGACTATCTAACCCGCGCGGCGTGTGCTGCGTGGAGGAAGTGTGGAGGAGCTCGACTACATCGTCATCGGAGCAGGCAGTGGGGGGCTGGCTTCGGCGCGCCGGGCGGCGCAGCGGGGCGCGCGGGTGGCGTTGGTGGAGGTGGGGCGGCTCGGGGGCACTTGCGTGAACGTGGGCTGCGTTCCGAAGAAGGTGATGTGGAACGCGGCCAGCTTGGCGGAGGGCGCCCAAGTCGCGCAGGGCTACGGCTTCACGGGGGAGCTGACGCTGGATTTCGCGAAGCTCAAGGCGGGGCGGGACGCTTACCTGGTGCGCCTGAACCAGATCTACGCGAAGAACCTCGACGCGGACGGCGTGCAGCTGGTGACGGGGCGCGGTCGCCTCACGGGGCCAGGGGAGGTGCGCGTCGAGGCGCCAGGGTCGAATCCAGACGCCGAGCCGCGCACGCTCCGCGCGCCGCACGTCCTCCTGGCGACGGGTGGTCGCCCGCGGCGCCCAGAGCTGCCAGGGCAGGAGCTGGGGATCACGAGCGATGGCTTCTTCGAGCTGACGGAGCTGCCACGAAGCGTCGTCATCGTGGGCGGTGGCTACATCTCGGTGGAGCTGGCGGGGGTGCTCCGCGCGCTGGGCTCGGAGGTGACGCTGTGGGTGCGTAAGGCCCAGGTGCTCACCGGCTTCGATCCGCTGATCCGTGACGCGCTCACGGAGGAGCTCGTCAAAGCGGGGATCCACATCGAGGTGGAGGCGGAGCCGACGGGCATCGTTCGAGAGGCGGACGGGCTCACGGTGAGGGGGGTCGGGCACGAGACGCGCGGTGTGGATCAGGTGCTGTGGGCCATCGGGCGGGAGCCCAACACCGCTGAGCTGGGGCTCGAGTCAGTTGGGCTGACGACGGATGAGGGCGGGACGATCTCGGTGGACGCCTACCAGAACACCTCAGTGCCCGGCGTGTACGCGGTGGGCGACATCACCGGGAGGTGGCCGCTCACGCCGGTCGCCATCGCCGCGGGGCGCAAGCTCGCCGATCGCCTGTTCGGCGGCGCCGCGGAGGCGCGCCTCGACTACGAGGACATCCCCACGGTGGTGTTCAGCCACCCGCCCATCGGCACCGTGGGCCTCACCGAGCCCGAAGCGCGCGAGCGTCATGGAAGCGCCGTGCGCTGCTACCAGACCCGCTTCACCAACCTCTACTACGCCTTGGTCGATCACAAGGTGAGCACCGTGATGAAGCTCGTGACGGTGGGCCCCGAGGAGCGCGTGGTGGGGATCCACGTGATGGGGCTGGGAGCTGACGAGATGATTCAAGGCTTCGCGGTGGCGCTCCGGATGGGCGCCACCAAGGCGGACCTGGATCGCACCGTCGCCATCCACCCCACCGCCGCCGAAGAGCTGGTGACCCTGCGGTAGCGCCCAAATGGGGGTGCGGGGACGCCGCCCATCCGGCCGGCCTGTCAGCAGGTTCGCGGGTTTGGAGCGACTAGCGAAGCCGTTTGCCGCCCCCACCCCGCTGGGATACCCACGGGGCACCGTCATGACGCCCCACGCCACCCGCCGTTCGGTTCATTCCTTCCCCGCGCTCTCCCTGGCCGCCACCTTGCTGCTGGCCTCGTTCGGAGCACTGACCGCCTGCGGTCCGCCGAACCCGGCTAACTCAGGCAACCTGACGGACGACACCGCGATCGGCAAGAACCGCTGCGCGGACGCGGCCACCGGCCAGCTGCGGCCGTTCATCGTGGAGTGGGACGCGACGGACCTCGCGGGCTTCGAGGCCAAGGCCGCGCGTGACTTGGTGTTCGTCAAGTACGAGGGCTGCTCGCTCACGGTGCTGGAGGGCTGCAGCGACGCGGGGATCCCAGGTCGCTACGGCACCTATCAGCCGCCGGTGTTCACGAGCGGCACGCTGGAGTCGTTCGAGATCGCGACGGAGGATGAGCTCTACGCCAAGCTGCCGCTCGGGGTGGCTTCGTTCGGCGGTCGGCTTTCCATGGGGGAACAACTCAAGCTGAGCTACTACGTCACCGGGACGCGCAACGCGGCGCGTGAGTCGGTGAGCGCCGAGACGCTGGCGCAGAACCCGAAGTGCGCCCAGGCGACGCACTTCGTCTCCAGCTACCACCTCGGCGCCTTCGAGCTGGACAGCCGCGAGCAGCGCGCGGCGGAGGCCGAGGTAGGGGTGGGTAAGGTGGGCGGTGGCGGCAGCAGCAAGCGCAGCGAGAAGAACCTGAAGAAGGGCGGTGAGCTGTCCGACTGTCAGACGCAAAGTCAGCGTGCCTGCCGGGTGCCGATCCGAGTGGTGTTGCAGCCGCTGGGGGGCGGCGCGGGTGAGGTCGCGGGCGTCGCCGGACCGCCCGTCAGTGCTCCTGCCGATGAGACGCCGGAGGGCGCCGCGCGGGCGCTGCGCGCTGGCGCCCGCCAGAAGCGCGATCGCGCGGATGGCCCGGGGTGCCTGGAGGACTTGGATCGCGCCGATCGCCTCGACCCGCACAACGCCCATCAAGAGGGCTACACCCGCGCCCTGTGCGAGATGCAGGCGGGGCAGTGCGAGGCGGGCAAGCGGCGCCTGCGTGACGTGCTGGCGGCGCAGGACACGGGGCGCCAGAAGAGCGACGCCGAGCTCGATCAGCAGGTGAAGATCTTGGGCGACAGCCAGTGCCTGTCCTCGGAGGGCACGCCGGAGGAGCGCATCAACCGCGCGCTCGCGGCGGTGGGCGCGGCCAGCGCCCGGGGTGACACCGCGCGCTGCGTCGCGGAGGGCGAGTCCATCGCCAAGCTCATCCCGAGCCTCCCCATGCCGAAGCACCTGCCGCCGCGCGCGACCGCCAACGTGGTGCTGATGCACACCGCGAACTGCCTGCTCGCCGCGAAGCAGTGTGACGGCGCGCGCACCTGGTTCGACCGCTACTACGAAGCGCAGTTCAAGGGCACCATGAGCGACGCCGAGTACGCCAAGCTCGCGAAGCAGCAGAGCGATCAGTTCGTCTCACGCTGCACCCCTTAGGTGGTGCGCAGCGCGGTGCCGTCTAACCCCCAAAAAACAATTGACCTGACGAGCGCCTCCAGGAACCATTTACCTCCGGGACCCCATCGCGCACACCTGCTGCGCGCGCGTGATGGCGCCCTCGCGTCGCGCCATCAGGCAGCCACGCTGACCTAACGTCGCTCGATGTCCGCGACGATGCTGGCGGCGGTGTCCGAGTCGATCTCCAAGGCCTCCGCCGTCTCCAAGATCAGCTCGCGCTCGCTGGTGCGGATGATGCCGTCGGCGGCGGTGAGCTGCACCGCGAGGCTCAGCGCGACCTTGCGTGCGCCGGCGTCGGGTAGGCGCTCCTTCACGCTCGCGAGTCGCGCGCTGCGCCCTTCGCTGCTTAGCGCCTGGCTCACCTTGGCGAAGAAGGCCTCGAAGCGATCGGCGCCGAAGCGCCCATTGGTGAGCGACTCGAGGCTGGTCTGAAAGTGCGCGCGCTCTTCGGCGCTGAAGTCGCCGTCGGCGGAGGCCGCCAAGAACATGACTTCAGTCAGGGCTTCGAGCTTGGGATCGTCGAAGTCGCGGAGAAACTCGGGGTTGGTCATCGGCGCGAGTATAACGCGCGCGGCCTCGCGGCACCTAGGCTCGTGGCGCGTGGGTCTCGCGGCACCTAGACCTCGCGGCGCCTAGACCTCGCGGCGCGCGGGGCTCCCGGTGAGCGCCTCCACCAGCTCCGTGGCGTAGCTGCCGGAGGGCAGGGTGAAGCTCAGGCGGAAGCTGCCGCGCTCGGGCTCGGGCACGAGCTCCAAATCCTCCGGGTACACCATCAAGTCGCGGCGGGTGCCGGGGGCGAGCTTCGCGAACGCGCGGGGGAGCTCCTCCAAGATCCCGGCGGCTGCGGCGCGCTCGAGCTCGAGCGCCTCGTGCTCTGCGAAGAGCGCCTTGGGCCCGGGCATGGGGCCCGTGGGGTGGAGGTCGCGCTTTTCCCAGCGCGGGCGCTCCGCCTCCACATTATCTACACGGAAATGCTTGCCGGCGCCGTGGAGGCGCACCACCTCACCGCGGAGCGGCGCCTCGAGGCCCCGCGCGTAGCGCGCCGCGAGGTAGCGATTGAACACCTCCGCCTGGAGCACGCTGGCGTAGAGCTTGGGCTGAAAGCCGCGCCCCCCGGCGCCGCGCCGAAGCCAGGTGAGCGCGTGGGTCAGGTTCATGCCGCCGCGACCGAAGCGCTGAGCGCCGAAGCTGTTGAAGGTGCCTTCGCGCCGCGCGGCCTCGAGCAGGGCCACCGCGCGCGCCTCAGCGTCGGGCTCGCAGCCGATGAGCCTGAGCCAGAAGCGGTTCGCCAGCAGGTGCCCGGTGCGGAGCTTGTTGCCATGGAGCGTTTCCTTGAGGATTTTCAAGCCGCTCGGCAGCGGCCACTCGAGCGCGCTCGCTGGAGCTTCGCCCTGCGCCGCGCGCGCCGGCAGGCTGATCCACTGGCGCGTCACCGCGTGGCGATCCTTCAGCCCCGCGGCGCCCACCTCTTGCTCCGGCACGCCAGCAACCTTCGCCAGCTGACGGACCACGTCGCGCGTGTTGTGGCCGCGCTTCTCCACCCACAGGTAGCGGTGCGCGCCCTCACCGCTCGGCTGATACAGCGGGACCTCCTCCACCTCGAAGTCTTCGGGCGCCTCGCCCAGGTGTCCGCCGAGCTTAGGGAGGTCAGGGCACCATACTGGAGGCCTGGTGGGGATGATGAGGTCGCTCATAATATTTCTTTATGGAAACTAGGCATCGGACGCGCGGGGTGTCCGTCGTCTAGCACGCGGCGCTGCTCGGGCGGGGAGCGGAAGTGAGCCCCCTGTGAGGGGAGACGCGGCGTCGCGCCCAGGGACTTGGAGCGCAGCTGGGGGGCCACGTGAACACGGTGCGCGAGAAGCGCCGAAGCCGCCGATTGACCGGCGTCACGCAGTGCGTCAAGATGCCGCGCCGCGTCGAACGGTGGCCGGTGCCCTGCGGTGCGGAGGCCCACTCAGTGGTCACCGGTTGCACTGAGCGCGAGCGCTACGAAGCATGAGATCTGCGAGGAATAGAGGAGCATGAGTGAGACGAGCGAGGTGAGCGAGCGCCAGGTGGAGCACGTCGTGGTGCTCGGTGCGAGCGGCACCATGGGCTACGGCAGCGGCGCGCTGTTCGCGCAAGCGGCTCCGCGCGTCACCTTCCTGGCCCGCACGAAGGAGAAGGCGGAGGCAGGCCTCGCGGCGGCCATTCGTCAGGTCAACTCACCTGCCATCGCCGAGCGAATCACCACGGCTAGCTACGAGGAGCTCCCGCGCGCCTTGGGCGACGCTGATTTGATCTTCGAGGCGCTGTCGGAAGATCTGGAGCTGAAGCGTGAGTTCTTCGAGCGGGTGGACGCCGCGCGGCGCCCGGATTCCATCGTGGCCACCGTGACCTCGGGGCTCTCCATCAACCGCCTGGCGGAGGGGCGCAGCGAGGCGTTCCGCCGTCATTTCTTGGGGCTCCACCTCTTCAATCCGCCGCACGTCATCGTGGGCACGGAGCTCATCTGCGGCGCCGAGACGGACCCAGGGCTCGCTCGCTTCGTGCAGCGCTACGCGGAGCAGCGCCTGGGGCGCAGGGTGATCCTGGCGGAGGACACCCCTGGCTTCGCGGGCAACCGCGTCGGCTTCCGGGTGATGAACGAGGTGGCGCAGCTGGCGGAGGAGTACGGGCCCGCGCTGATGGATCAGCTGATCGGACCCTACACCGGGCGCGCCCTCGCGCCGCTCGCGACCATCGATTGGGTCGGGTGGGATGTCCATCGCGCCATCGTGAACAACATCTATCAGCTGACGAACGATGAGGCGCACGAGCGCCTCGCGCTGCCGCCCCGCATGGCGGCGCTGATCGAGCGCGGCACCTTGGGCAACAAGGGTGGCGGCGGCTTCTTCCGGCGCACCAAGGACAAGGAGAAGCTCGTGATCGACCTCGAGACGGGGGAGTATCACCCGCTGGCATCGGTCAAGTTGCCTGACCTGAGCTTCATCGACGAGCAAATCGCGCTGATCCGCGCGGGGCGCCATCAGGAGGCGCTCGCCGTGTTCGCGAAGGCGCCAGGGGAGCTGGCGCGTCTCGCGCGGCGCGTGATCGCCGGCTACATCGGCTACGCGTTCAGCCGCGTGGGGGACTGCGCGCCGCGCATCGAGGACATCGATCTCATCATGGGCACCGGCTTCAATTGGGCGCCGCCGAGCGCGCTGGTGGACCTGCTCGGCCTGGAGGTCACGAAGGAGCTGCTCGCGGAGGCGGGCGTGCCGTTGCCGCCGCTGCTCGCGAGCGCCGAGCCGGGCCGTCGCTTATTCAGCCACGTCGACCTGGATCTCGCGCGCTTCTTCGTCGTTCGTTGAGGGGCTCCGCTCGGGCTCCTTGGGTCGCCGCGTGTCGTGCGGCGCGGTGCTATGCTCGGGGTGTGCTGCGCTTCGTCACCCTGAGCCTCGGCCTCACGCCGGTCGCCTGCGTGGTGCTCGCGTGCGGTGGTGATCCGGAGCGCGCCCCGCCGGCGGACCTCAATGACGCCGCCACGGTTTGGATCGGTCCAGGGGACGCAGGTCCGCGCGAGGGCGGCTCGCAGAGCGGCACCTGCGCGGCGGCCAAGGCGCCGTTCGGGATCGACAAGGAGTTCGGGCAGAGCTTCCCGGATCACCCTTACCTCACCTGCGATGGCGAGGTCGTCAGTGCCCGTGACATGCGCTGTGAGCACCAGCTCACGCTGGTGTCCATCGGCGCCGGCTGGTGTGAGCCTTGCGAGGCGGAGGCGCTGGTGCTGGAGGACTTGTACCAGCGTTATCGCCGGCGCGGCCTCGGCGTGGTGCAGCTGATGTACGCGGACCGTCAGGGGTTCGTACCAGGCCTCTCCTTCTGCGCCGCCTGGCAACGCGAGTTCGCGCTCAGTTACCCTGTCTACATCGACGTCCAGAAGAGCTCGCTCCAGTACCTGAACATCGGCGTCACCCCGCTGAACTTCGTGATGAACCAACGCGGCCAGGTGATCTGGGCGGGCTTCGGCGTGCTCCCAGCGGACATCGAGGCCTACCTCGACGCCTGGCTTTGAAGCTCCTCCCTGCGAGTCGTTAGCCAAGCTGGCTAGCGCACCACGAGCCTATGCGCCCAGTCGGTCAGTTAAGATGTCCAGTGCCTCGCCCCAGGCGGAGGCCGCCCACGCATGGATTTTTAGGGGGGTTGGCTCACGCCGAGCGGCGCCTCACGTCCCTCGCGCCTGGCGCTGAGCCCGCTCGGTGATATGCGCCTTCCGTGCGCCTCCTCACCGCCCTGCTCGCTTCGCTCGTGCTCCCAGTTGGCCTCGGTTGCGACGCGTCACCCGCGTCAGGCTCCGCCGCGCCCGCGCCGAGCGGCGCGGCGCTCGCATCGAGTGCCCGCCCTAGCGATGCCCCGCGCTTCGTCCCCGGTGAGACGAGCGCCGGGGTCGCGGCGGCGGTCGCTGCGCAGCTGGCCAAGTCACCTGACCAGCGTGTGCTGGTGTACGTCGGCGCGAGCTGGTGTGAGCCGTGTCACGTGTTCCACCGCGCCGTTACGGCGGGCGCGGTGGACGAGGCGCTGCCAGGCGTCGTGTTCGTCGAGTACGATTGGGATCGAGACAGCGCGGCGCTGAAGGCGGCGGGCTACGACACGAAGATGCTGCCGCTGTTCGCGGTGCCGGAGGCGTCGGGGCGCGCCTCCGGGAGGCAGATCGCGGGCTCGATCAAGGGCCCTGGCGCGACCCAGAACCTGGTGCCGCGCCTCACGCGGCTGCTCGCGGGCGAGTCGGTCGACTGAGCGCCGCTCGAGAGCGCACGCAGCCGCATCACGCGCTGACTTCAGCCACCGCAGGCTGAGCGCCATGGCTCCCCGTGGCGCCGCGTTTCGGCTATGGAGCGGGCGTGACCACGCCCACCATCCCCACCATCGATCTCGCGGCGCTCACTGGCGCCCCCGAGCAGGCCGCCGAGCAAGCCCGCGCCGTCGCGAGCGCCTTCGACCAAGTGGGGTTAGTCTACCTGACGAACCACGGCGTCTCGCTCGAGCGCATGCACCTGCTCTACGACGAGTACCAGCGCTTCACCGCGGAGCCGCTGGAGAAGAAAGAGCGGCTGTCTAGCGGGGACATCTGGTATCAGCGCGGGTGGACACCGCCGAACACCGAGCGCGCGGTGGTGGCCGGGGGGCAGCCGGACTTCAAGGAGTGCTACTTCGCGGCGCCGCTCGAGAGCGCCCCGGAGGACGCCCTGGATTACCCAGAGCTGTACGCCGACAACCGCTGGCCAGCGGGTTACGCCACCTTCGCCGAGCTGTACCTCGAGCTGGGGCGCGCGGTGCACCGCGCCGGTGAGGCGCTGCTCTCGCTCGCGGCGCTCGCCTTGGGCGAGCCGGCGGACACCTTCACGCGGCGGATCCAAGGCGGGCCCCACGTGTTCCGCTTGCTCCGTTACCTGCCGCTCAGCGCGGAGCAGATTGAAGCGAACGTGCTGTGGGGCGAGGAGCACACGGACTTCAACTTGCTCACCTTGCTGCCCGGCGGTCGCTTCCATGGGCCCACGGGGGAGCGCGCCGCGCGCCCGGATGATGGCTCCGGTTTGTTCCTCCGCGCGCACCCCGACGCCGACCACCCGAAAGGTCAGCTCATCGCCGGGACGCCGCCGCCCGGCTGCCTCGTAGCCCAGGTGGGTCAGCAGCTGGAGATCTTGAGCGGCGGCCGCTTCCACGCCACGCCGCACATCATCACCGCGCCGCGCACCCCTGGTTACTCACGGCTGAGCGCCGCGCACTTCGTTCACCTGCACAGCCGCGAGGTGCTGGCCCCCTTGCCGAGCTGCCTCACCGAAGCCAGCCGCCGCGCCTACAGCCCGCCGGTCTTGGCGGGCACCTACAGCATCAAGACGTTGGTGGACATCGGCCTGGCGCCCCCCAGTGCCCTCGACCAGCTCGGCTACCGTCACTACGCGCGCCTCGCCGAAGTGCGCGCCGATTGAGCGTTACGTCAGGTTAGGTGACTATCGCGACCCTGAGGCGCCACCGCCCGTAGGGGCGCAGCGTGCTGCGCCCCTACCTCAACGCGCAGCCACCGCCCGTAGGGGTGAATGACTATTCGCCCCTACCTCTCGTTTGGGCGAGCTCCAGCTCGAGCTGGGCGAAGGCTTTGCGGAGCTTGTCGCTGCCGCCCTTACCGGCGTAGCTGAGGGGCAGCGACTTGAGGCGCGCGGCGCTCACCAGGGGCTCCGTGTGCTTGTGGTTCAGGTTGCCTTCCATCAGCACCAGGGCGCCCACGCGGCCATCACGGATCCGCCGCTCGAGGTTCCCCACGGAGGCCACCGAGTGTTGACTGGTGTCGATCCACTCGGGCTCGAGCTCTAGCTCGCGGCTGAGCGCCTCCAAGCGAGGGCGGTTGCCGAGGCGCCCAAGGATGACGAGGGGGCGCAGCTGACTGAGCGCTTGGAGCCGGGGGTAGGGGCTCGAGGCGCTTTGCGCGCTCGAGGCGCTTTGCGCGCTCGAGGCGCTCTGGGCGCCAAGCGCAGGATGACTGCCTTCTTGGTAGACGGCAGGTATGCTGTCTTTCTGGATCGTCCGCGCTGCCTGGTCGCTCGGCGCCTTGCTCGGCGGTGCCTGCTTGCCGGTGAGCTCGGGCAGCGCTTGCACGCGCGCGAGCAGCGCCTCGGCGGCGGCTTGCGCGCTTTGCCCAGCGGGGGGCGCGCCGAAGCCGTGGGTGTGACTGAACTCGCGCACCGCGTCGCGCTCCACCGCGGTGAGGTAGGCGCGGAGCGCCTCTTCCACGGCGCTCGCGCGCTGCTCGGCGGCGGCGCGGCGGGCGTGCAGGGACGCGCGCAGCTGGGTCAGCAGCTCATCGATGGGGGAGCTCGCCATGGCCTCGCAGCATACGAGCAACCGGGGACTGTGGTGACGCGCGGCGCCGTGAGCCTGGGCCAACCCCCAAAACCCGAACACGCATCGGGTGGCCAGCGCCTCGTCCATGGGACGGCTTGCGGCGCTATGTGGCTGGATCCCATGGAAATCATTGAACTTTTTGACTTGGTGTCGGGAGCAGGTGCCTGCGGGCCTCGGCTCGGGGGCGGCGCTCGAGTCGCTCAGGGTCGCGGCCTGGCAATCTTAGTCTGATTAAGATATGCCGAGGGGCATGGCGATCCACACCCCCCGTGAGGAGCTCTGCCGCATCCCGCGGCTCGGCGACATCCAGTATGGAAAGGCTCACACCGAGGAGGAGCTCCAGGCGCAGCGCGCGGTGGGGGACCCGCTGGCAGACGACGCGATCGGTGAGCTGCGGCGCGTGCATCCAATTCGGAGCCCTGACGACATGCTGACGGAGGTTCGGCGTCTGGCGGCTGAGGGGGGCGACAACGTCTACACGCGTTTCCTCGAGGAAACGTCCCGGGTGCCTGCGTGGGCGGACTTCCGCCGGATGGAGCGCGGGCAGCGCCTGCTCGCGATCCATGGACCGTTCATGGGGCTCAGCCTGCTCACGGGGAGCCTGGTGGGCGGCTACATGTTCAAGAAGATGGCGATGGTGACGGCGATCACCGGGCGCTTGGGGATGCCGGGGGACATCTCGCGGCGCCTGAAGGAGACGTCGGCCCTGGTGTTCAGCATGGCGCTGCCCGGGGAGCTTCAGCCGGGCGGCCGCGCGCACGAGATCTTGGTGCGGGTGCGGCTGCTCCACGGCGCCATCCGTCAGTGGATGGCGGACTCAGGCCGCTGGAAGGCGGACTGGGATACGCCCATCAACCAAGAAGATTTGTCGATCACGCTGTCTTTGTTCTCATGTTGGAACATCCAGAGCCTGCTCAGGATGGGGGTCCGCCTGAGCGACGAGGACATCGAGAGCCATCACCTGGTGTGGCGCTACGCGGGGCACGTGCTCGGCATCCAGGAGACGCTGCTCACCGAGCACTTCGACGCGGAGGTGGTGCAGTACCGCGAGATGCTGAAGCACCAGGCGCGGCCCGCGGAGTGCCCGCCATACGGCAAGAAGATCTTGGACGAGGTGGCGAGTAAGGTGCCGCTCTTGCCTGAGTCCGTGAGCCGCGAGTTCCTCTATCAAACCACGCGCTACCTAATAGGTGATGAGCTGGTCTCCGGCCTCGAGATCGAGCCGCGGCGTGGCTACCCAGGGATCGCCGTGCTCAAGCTGGCGGGGCGCGCCGCGAGCGCCCTCCGCAGCCTGCCCGGAGGCGATGAGCTGTTGTTCCGCTTCGGCGCCCGGAGCTACAAGCGAGAGCTCGCGCGCATGGCGAGCAAGAAGCGCCTCAGCTACGGCGTGAAGACGCACAGCGTCGAGTCCGTCCGCCGCGCCCACGGCCTCGCGACCGTGTCTGCTTGACGCGGCTCCGCGGAGATCTCCGTCGTGCCTTGACGGGTGTGCACCATCTTGGTATACACACTCTTCGATGGTGATTCGCCACGTGGAGCTCTCGAAGCGGGCGAAGAAAGATCTCCACAGGGCTCCACGGCACATCGCGCACGCGCTACTCGCGTGGATTGATGCGGTGGCTGTGGAGGGGCTCGCCGCGGTTCGTAAGATCCCCGGCTACCATGATGAGCCGCTCCATGGTGATCGGAAGGGTGAGCGATCGATCCGCTTGTCATCCAAGTGGCGCGCGATTTACGTCGAAGTTCGAAGCGGAGAGTTCGAGATCGCCCGTGTCGAAGAGGTGACGCCTCACAAGTATTGATGGAGGACCCGATGAAGAACACGAAGCAGCCCAGCGCCGAGGCACGACGGTTTCTCGAGCGGCTCTCGGAGCCCCTCACCTTCCGTTCGTGGATTCGTGCGATTAGGCTGGGTGAGGAGCTCTCTCTCGCGCAGTTCGCTGAGCGTTTGGGGGTGAGTCGGACGTACCTGTGCTCCATCGAGCAGGGGCGTAGGCGCCCGAGCGTCAAGCGCGCTGCCGAGTGGGGGCGGCTCTTGGGCTATGGTGAGGCGCAGTTCGTCCGGCTCGTGCTGCAGGACGAGCTCGATGCGGCGAAGGTCAAGCTTCGGGTGAGCGTGGCCGCGTGAGGTAGCCGAGTCCCCTGACTTGCTCCGCGCGCAGGCTGGCTTGGGGGCCTTGCACCTCGATCGCCTGGTTCCGGTCGCTCGGCGTGGGGGGGCTCGTGGTAGGGGAGGGGGATGACGCGAGCTGTTCGTTCTTTGCTTCCAGATTCTCTACCTCCGCGCGCACAGCAGCGGCCGGCTCGGCGCGTGGTGCATGGTGACGAGCGGGTGGACGACTACGAGTGGCTGCGGGACGCGGCTTATCCGGAGGTGAAGGATCCGGAGATCCTGCGCTACCTCACGGCGGAGAACGCGTACCTGGAGCAGGCGCTCGCGCCGGTGGCGACGCTGCGCGAGGCGCTCTACCAGGAGCTGCGCGGCCGCGTCGCGGAGGACGATGACTCGGTGCCGTTCTTGAAGGGCGGCTACTACTACCAGACGCGCTACCGGCAGGGGCGGGAGTACCCGGAGCTCGTGCGCTGGGCGGCCCCTGCGCCTGAACGCGCCGCTGAGAGCGGGCCAGCTGCGACGGCGTCTGATCGGGTAAAGTCAGATAAGCTGACTGATGGAGCTTTTCGGCAGGCAACGGAGCCCGTGCAGAGTCAGTCAGAAAAGCTGACTGAAGGAGCTGGCTCAGCGGCGGTCCAGCCGATGGGGAGCTTGGCGGCGGCACCCCCAGAGCAGGTGGAGCAGCTGCTCGATTTGAACCAGCTCGCGGAGGGGCACGAGTACCTCGATCTAGGGGATTTCAGCGTCTCCCCGGATCAGGCGCTATTCGCCTACAGCTTGGACCTCACGGGCTCCGAGCGTCACGAGGTGCACCTGATGCGGGCTGGGGTGGGGCCGCTCGAGGATCGGATCCCGAACACCCAGGGCTCACTCGTCTGGTCGGCTGACGGAGAGTGGCTGTTCTACGCCGAGCTCGACGCCCAGCTGCGGCCGAGCCGCGTGTACCGTCACCGCGTGGGCACGCCGCGCGAGGCGGATGTGCTGGTGTACGAGGAGACGGACCCCGCCTTCTGGCTCGGGATCGGGCAGACGCAGGACGAGGCCTTCATCGTCGTCGCCACCAGCGACAAGCAGACCTCTGAGGTGCGCCTCATCCCCAGTCACGCACCGACCGAGGAGCCGCTGGTGGTGGCGCCGCGCCGCGCCGGGCACGAGTACGACGTGGAGCACCACGACGGTCAGCTCATCATCCGCACCAACGACACCCACACCAACTTCCGCATCGTGACGGCGAGCGTACAGGCGCCCGGGGAGGCGAGCTGGCGCCCGCTGATCGCGCCGAGCGACGCGTGCTACCTGCGCGCGGTGCTCCCGCTCCGGCGTCACCTGGTGATCTTGGAGCGCGAGGCGGGGCTACCGCATGTGCGCGTGCGGGAGGTGGCGAGCGGCGCGGAGCACCGCATCACCTTCCCCGACCCGGTGTACACCGTGAGCTTCGGTGAGAACCCGGAGTTCGATCGTCAGGTAGTCAGGCTTCAGTATCAATCGCTGGTCGCGCCGCCGAGCGTGGTGGACTACGATCTCGAGCGCCGGAGCCTCACGACGCTCAAGGTGCAGCGGATCCCGAGCGGGTACGACGTGAGCGAGCTCGCGAGCGAGCGGCGCTTCGCCACCGCGGCGGACGGCGTTCAGGTCCCGATTTCGCTGGTGTACCACCGGGATTCACCGCCCACGCCGAGCTCACCGGTCTACCTCTACGTGTACGGCTCCTACGGGATGAGCCTGGATCCTTACTTCAGCGCCAACCGGCTGAGCCTGCTCCGGCGCGGCTTCGTGTTCGCCATCGCCCACGTGCGCGGCGGCAGCACCATGGGCCGCGCTTGGTATGAGGACGGCAAGCTGATGAAGAAGGAGAACACCTTCACGGACATCATCCGCGCTGTGGAGCACCTGGCGGAGGCCGGCTACACGAGCCTCGGGCGCGTCACGTTGAGCGGCGGCTCCGCCGGGGGGATGGCGGTGGGCGCCGTCATCAACCGCGCGCCTGGCCATTTCCACGCGGCAGTGGCGTCGGTGCCCTTCGTGGACGTGATGAACACCATGCTCGACTCGAGCTTGCCCCTCACGCCGCCCGAGTACACCGAGTGGGGTAACCCGGAGCTCGACCCGGAGGTGTACCGCTACATCCAGGGCTACAGCCCTTATGACAACGTGACGGCGCAGCCTTACCCGCACCTGCTCGTCACCGCTGGGATCTCCGATCCGCGCGTGACCTACTGGGAGCCCGCGAAGTGGGTCGCGAAGCTGCGGCAGCTGAAGACGGACGACCACCTCCTCTTGCTCCACACCAACATGAGCGCGGGGCACGGCGGCGCGAGCGGGCGGTTCGAGGCGCTGAAGGAGCTCGCGCGGGAGTACGCGTTCCTGCTGTGGGTGTATCAGCACCCCGACGCGGTGAGCGCGTAGGCGCGCTCCTAGTAGTCTGGTTTTTTTGGGGGTTGGACGGCACCGCGCCGCGTGAGCCTCACGGCCGCACCCTGCGCCGACTCTCGTACGCCTAGCTGACGCTGTCAGCCCTTACAAAAAGCACCAGCCCTCACCGCGATAGGTCTTGGTGCGCCCCGTGAGCTCTCCACCTTGAAACAGCAGGTACTCCTCGAAGCGCTCCGCCAGCTCGCCCGCTTTGGCGTGGCGGAAGACGACGGGGCTACCGAGCGGCAGTGAGAGGCCGCGCGGCAGCTGAAGCGGGGTTTGCACTTCGCCCGCCATCTCCTGAGGCAGCAGGCGGAGGCCGGGCGGCAGGTGGGGGCGGGGCGCCTTGTCTTCCCCTGGCGTGCCCGAGGCGACGTAGCCGCCGCCCGCGCAGGTGACGAAGCCTGGCGCGGGGTGCCGCGTCACCTCCAGCGCGAAGAACGCGGCCGGCTCCAGCTCGTTCATGTGCGGGTCGCGGTAGTAGTCGAACAGGTGGCTCTTCAAGAAGGCGGAGCCGGCGGTGACCTCGGTGACGCCCGTGGCAGCGGTGGTGGCGGCGAGGGAGCCGCTGCCGCCGCCGTTGACGAGCCGCGGCGAGAGGCCCGCTTTCGTCAGCTCTTCGACCATTTCTCGACGTCGCGCGCCCAGCTCTCGCATCGAGGCGCGGCGCAGGGCGGCTTTGATGGGGTTCTGAGCGCGCGCGAAGGGGCTCGCGTCGCCGAGGCCTGCCACTTGCGCTTCGTACGCCATCAGGCCTTGGAAGCTGAGCCCGGGGGTGCTTGCCACCACGCGCGCGAGCGCCACCACCTGCGCAGGCGTGTGCAGCGGCGAGCGCCGCACCCCGAGGTGCACCGCGCCGCCGAGCAGGACAAGGCTCATGTCCACGCAGAGCAGCACGGGGAGCTCCGTGTGTTTGGCGCGCGCCGCCTCACCCAAGCGCCGCGCGCCCGCTTCGGAGTCTGTCACCACGTGGAGCTTCACGCCGCGCGCGGCTACGTCCGCGAGCAGCTCGAGATCAGCGCTTTGATGGGCCGGGTAGGCGAGCAGCAGATCATCGATGCCGCGCGCCGCGAGCGCCGCCAGCTCACGCGCACAGAAGCACATCACGCCGCGGATCCGCCCGCTCGGGTGCGCGAGCAGCCGCTCGAGCAGCGTCACGACGCGCAGTGACTTGCTGGCGGGCCTGAGGCTGAGCCCTGGCTCCAGCGTCGCCAAGACGCGCTCCGTGTTGCGGTCGAACGCGTCCAGATCGACGAACGCCGCGGGGAGCCGCTCGCCTTTCAGGCTTCGGGAGAGCTCTGAGTAGCTGAGCGCCATGCTGTCTCCGTGGCTGACCTATTGGTACACGTCACTGACGCATGGGGCGAGCCGCGCGGCTCCGCGCGGTGACTGCAGCGCCTCTGGGGGCGCCAAAGCGGGGGCGAACCCCCAAAAAAAACAGCTTGATTCACTGACCTAGCGGGTCCACCTCACCCGGCTTGTAGATGGGCTCGCCGAAGGACTCCACCTCGCGCTGCTCCTCTTCCGTGAGGCTCATGAAGCTCAAGGTGCCGGTGGTGGGGTCCTCGCCACGGCCGTTGATTTGCACCTTGCGGATGCTGGCGCTGCCGCTGCCGCGCCAGCGCCCCGTGCTGTCTTGCGCGAGCTGCCCGATGATCACGGTGTCCACCGCGGTGATGCGCACGCCGCCGGCGGCGCCGATGGTGATGTCGATGGGGAACTCCGGGGTGCCGATGCCGGTGGTGCCGTCAGGCAAATCGGCGGTGTAGCCGCTGCCGAGGAAGGTGTAGCCGAGCGGGCGATCCTTGATCGGGATCATGTCGCGGAACTCGTCGATGGAGCCCATGTTGGTGGAGGGCCTCACGCAGTTCGGTGAGGGGTACAGCTGGCACACGTCCAAGCCGCAGTTCGATGGGCAGCCAGGCCGACTATTCAGCGCCGTGGTGCGGTTGGCGTCGGTGAACAGGCCCACCCACTCCCCGGTGGTTTGGTTCACGTCGAGCCAGGCGTAGAGCCGGAGCTGCTGCTGGATGGGCGGCGGCGCGATGTCGAACAGGAAGAAGTAGGGCCCGGTGGGCAGCGAGCTCGGCCCCGGCAAGAACGCGCGGTACGCGAACTCCACCTTCTGCCGCACGCGCGACTCGTTGCCTTCGAGATCGCGCAGGCCCGGCTCGATGATGAGCATGTAGGGGACGGCGATGCGCGGCGCTTCGTCAGGCTTGATGATGATGCGGCGGCCGTCGACGCTCACCCGACCCCCCTCGGCGCGATCGCTGGCACCGTCGTAGTAGACGGACTGCGCTAGGCCTTCGTTGGTGCAGCAGGGGGCGGGCACCGCGCCATCGCACTGACCGCGGGCGCGCTGAGGACCGCAGTAGTCGGGCTCGTCAGCGAGCTTGCCTTCCGGGTCGATGTCGAGGGCCTTGTCGGCGCGGACGATGCGGAGCCGCAGGCTCGAGCGCTCGAAGTCCTCGTTGAAGCTGATCACGATGTCGCTGCCGGGCGCCTCGGTCATGAAGCCGCCCACGGCGCCGTGAAGCTCGACCTTGGGGGGCGGGTCGAAGGTCTCGCAGCTGAAGAGGGTCAGGCCGGCGAGGAGCACCCCGCAGCGCGCGCTTAGCGTTCTCAAGCTCATGATCTGGTGGTTCTCCCGCGCAAGGGGGCGTGATGCGCCTCCCCCGAGGCTAACACGAGGCCTCGCTCCGGGGCGCGGCGATCGGTGGCTCTGAAGGATGGAGGAAGGTAGAAGGGGCGGCGTGCCGCTACTCACCGCCAAGGGACTCACCAGGCAGTATGGATCGCAGGTCGTGCTGGCTGGGGTGGATCTGCACATCCGGCGCGGTGAGAGGATTGGGCTGGTGGGCAACAACGGCTCGGGCAAGAGCACGCTCGCGCGCATCTTGGCGCAGCGCGAGGAGCCTGACGCGGGGCAGGTCGCGCAGCGACGGGAGACGCGCCTCGTGTACCTGGAGCAGGAGCCGCGCTTCGATCCCGAGCTGACGGCGACCCAGGCGGCGCTGCTCGGGCTCGGTCCCTGGGGCGCGGCGCTCGCGCGCTATCACGCGGCGTGTCACGCGCTCGAAGCGGGCGGTGATTCGACAACGCTGCTGACGGCGCAGGCGGAGGCCGCCTCCGAGGTGGAGCGGCTCGGGGGTTGGGAGCCGGCGCGCCAGGCCGAGAGCTTGCTGTCGGCGTTCGGCCTCGAGCGGCTCGAAGGCCTCATGGGTCAGCTGAGCGGGGGTGAGCGGCGCCGGGTGGCGCTCGCGCAGGCGCTGCTCTCGGCGCCGGACTTGGCGATTTTGGATGAGCCGACCAACCACCTGGACGCCGACACCATCGAGTGGCTGGAGCGCTACCTGCTCGAGCAGTACCGCGGCGCGCTCCTGCTCATCACCCACGATCGCTACGTGCTCGATCGAGTGGTGGAACGCACCGTGGAGCTCGATCAGGGGCAGCTCTACTCCTACGCTGGGGGCTTCAGCGCTTACTTGGAGGGGAAGGCGGAGCGGCAGGCGCTCACGGCGCGCGCGGAGAGCAATCGCCAGAACCTGCTGCGGCGCGAGCTCGAGTGGCTCCGGCGTCAACCCAAGGCGCGCGGTGGGAAGCAGAAGGCGCGCGCCTCGCGGGCGGAGGCGGCGCGTGACGCGGGGCCGCCGCAGGAAGAACGTCGAGCTGACTTGAAGCTCTCCACCACGCGCCTCGGCAGCCGCGTGATCGATCTGGATGACGTGACCCTGGAGGTCGGTGGGCGCGCCCTGGTGCAAGGCCTCAGCTTGAAGCTCACGCGCGGGATGCGGCTCGGCATCATCGGCCCGAACGGCGCCGGGAAGACGAGCCTCGTGCGGGCCATCTTGGGTGAGCTGCCGGTCTCGGCGGGCACGCTGCGCGTGGGCGACAACACGCGCATCGCGTACTTCGATCAGGCGCGGAGCGGGCTCGAAGATGAGAAGAGCGTGCTCGAGAACGTGGCGCCGGGCAGTGATTGGGTGGATTGGAATGGCAACCGGGTGAGCGTGTACTCGTACCTCGAGCGGCTCCTGTTCCCGCCGGACAGGCAGCGCACGCCGGTGGGCGCGCTGAGCGGTGGTGAGCGCGCGCGGGTGGCGCTGGCCAAGCTGATGCTGGGTGAGGCCAACGTCCTGATCTTGGATGAGCCGACCAATGATCTCGACATCACCACGTTGGCGTCCCTCGAAGAGCTCTTGGTGGAGCTCAGGGCCGTGACCCTGGTGGTGACGCACGATCGCTATTTCCTCGATCGGGTGGCGACGGATCTGCTCGTGTTCGAGCAGGAGCCGAGCGGTGAGCGTGTCGTGCGCCACTACGTGGGTGGCTACACCACCTACCAGCGCCTGCGCCGTGAGCGCCGCGCGGAGGAGAGCCGCGCTGAGGAGGGCCAGCAGCTGTCGAAGACAGGGAAACCGACGACTGGAGCGAGCGGTGTTGCTCGCGCTGGCGACTCCGAGGGCACCGTCGGCGCCGTGAGCGCATCAAAGTCAGATAATCTGTCAGATCAGCCGGGCGCCCCGGCGCTCGCGCTGAAGAAGCTCACCTACGCGGAGCGCAAGGAGCTCGACGGCTTGGGCGCCCTGATCGAGGCGGCGGAGGCGGCGGAGGCCGCGCTCAAGGCCGAGGTGGCCGATCCCGAGACCTACAAGAGCCGCGCCGCGGAGGTCCCCGAGCTGACGATGCGCCTGGCGGCCGCGACCGCGGAGGTGGAGCGCCTGATGGCGCGCTGGGAGGAGCTCGAGACGCGCGCCAGCGTGCGCTGAGGTCGCAGCTGATCCTGGAGGATTCGTGAGATCCCGATAGCGCGCCGTGCCCTTCTGTTCGGCGGGTTTTGGGGGTTTGGCAGTGCTCTCTACGGCCGTGCCCTGGTGTGCTGCCGGTTCACTCGGGGCGTGGTAAGCGAGTGCGATGTTCACTCGTGCGTCACGCGGTGTCGGTTTGGGGATTTTGCTGGTGAGCGGGGCGCTGGCTACGGCGAGCGGCTGCTCGGAGGAGGGCGCTTCGGAGGACGTGACGCCGTCGGGTTTTGGACAGCTGGGCTCGCTCAGCGCGCCATCCGGTAAGGGCAGCTTCCGTTTTGGCGCGGCCAGCGCCGACACCCAAATCGAAGATCAGAACCAGCGCACGGACTGGTGGTTCTTCACCGATCGTGAGGAGGGGCTCGGCAAGGGCAGCGCGGCGGTGGGGGAGGCGACGCGCGGCTACAGCATGGCGATGGATGACATCCAGCTGATGGTGGCCATGGGCCTCGACAGCTACCGCTTCAGCATGAGCTGGGCGCGCATCGAGCCGGTGCGCGACCAAATCGACGAGGAGGCGCTCGACCACTACTCGCGCTTCATCGACGCCCTGCTCGCCGCGGGCATCAAGCCGAACGTCACCCTGCACCACTTCAGCAACCCGGTGTGGATCGACGATCCGCGCGACACCGACTGTGAGAGCGGCCCCACCAGCGAGAACCTGTGCGGCGTGGGCCACCCGGAGGGCGGGCCGCTGGTGGTGGAGGAGATGCGGCAGCACGCGGCGCTGCTCGCCCAGCGCTTCGGCGACCGCGTGGACGACTGGGCCACGGTGAACGAGCCGGTGAACTACCTGCTCGCGGCCCAGGGGATCGGTGTATTCCCGCCTGGTAAATCAAAGATCTTCAGCCTTCAGACGGCCTTCATCCCCGTGGTGCGCGACTACATCAGCGGTCACGCGGCGATGTATCACGCCCTCAAGGAGCACGACACCATCGACGCGGACGGGGACGGCGTCGCCGCCAGCGTCGGCCTCACCTTGAGCGTCGCCGAGTGGACCCCGGCGCGCGAGAACGAGGTGAGCCATGACCCAGTGGACGTGGGCGCCGCCGAGCGCCTCAACTACGTGTTCCACTACCTCTTGGTGGACGCGATCCGGAGCGGCGTGTTCGACGCCGATTTAGACGGCACCCCTGACGAGCCGCAGCCGAGCTGGAAGGACACCCTGGATTGGCTCGGGGTGCAGTATTACTTCCGCGCGGGCGTCCGGGGGGACGGGCTGTTGCCAGCGCCGCTCAGCCTCACGCCCTGCTTCGGCAGCTTCGACTTCGGCGCCTGCCTGCTGCCGCAAGACCCCACTTGGTGCGTCCCAGAGATGCACTACGAGTACGCGCCCGAGGGACTTTACAAGGTGCTGAAGGCCTTCAGTGAGCGCTACCCGGGGCTGCCGCTCCTGGTGTCGGAGTCGGGCATCGCCACGAGCGTTGGTGAGCGTCGCGCCGCCAACATCGTGCGCGCCTTGGAGCAGATCGAGCGCGCGCAGCGGGGGGGCGCCGACGTCCGCGGCTATTACTACTGGAGCCTGACGGACAACTTCGAGTGGGCCGAGGGCTACGGCCCGCGCTTCGGGCTCTACTCGGTGGACTACACCACGTACCAGCGCACCCCGACGCTCGGCGCCGAGGTGCTGAAGGGCATCATCCAAACGCGCCAGCTGAGCCAGGCGCTGCGCGACGAGTACGGCGGCTTGGGGCCCATGCCGCCAGAAGAGAGCACCGGTAACGCGCGCACGCTGTGCACCGGGCGCGAGCTGCCCTGATGCGCTCGGTGAGGATCCGAAGGCGGCGCGCCGGTTCATTAGCCGCCTCGACGAGCAGGGCGGCGGCTCACTGCGCCTTGGTTGTCCAGGGCCTGCGCGCCAGTTCGTCAGCCGCCTCGACGACTACCGGCGCGGCGGACGATCAATCGTCATCATCGTCGTCGTCATCATCGTCATCGTCGTCTTCGCCGCAGAAGCACTCGGCGCCCTCTTCCGGGGCGCAGGCCTTGCGCTTGGCCTCGTCCTTCTCGATCGAGTTGATGGAGGGCTCCGCCTTGCACTCCGTCTTCCCCGCCAGCGCGCCGCACTCCGGCTTGTTCGGGTACTTCCACTCGAAGCAGTCACCATCGGGCGACTCGAGCGGGATGGCGGGGTTGTCCGTGACCTCGCCCGCCTGCTCTGCGACGCCGCCCAAGGCGTCAGCCGCCAGGACCACCTGGGCGCTCTTCGCTTCGGCGCCGCTGGAGGTGACGAGCGGGAACGCGATCAAGCCCGCTGCCACGAGCAGCGACAGGGCGAGGCCCACCTGACGCGGTGAGCGATGGCTGGCCGAGATGACTTGAGGTTCGGGGCGTGGCTCCATGGCCAAGCCGTAGCATCGCTCGGGGGGCGCTGGCTATCCCTTCCGTGGCCTTCCGCCGCTCCTCGATGGGTGGCCCTCGCTTCGGCCCTGGTTTTTTTCGGGGGTTTGGCAGGGTGCCGCGAGGCTCGTTCCACGGACCCAAGCCCCGCTAGCAGCAGTGAGGCACCGGACCTCGACGCGGCCCCGAGCTCCGTGGAAGCCGACGAGGAGGCGCTCGACCCCGCCATCTACCGTCCCGCGTCGACCGTCGCCGCCCCCTCCGAAGACACCCCGGAGGGGATCGCGGAGCGGCTCCGCGCCGAGCCCGATCACCCGCGCGCCGCCGAGCTGCGTCAGCGTCACGACGCGCTGCTCGCCCCCTGCGTGCCCGCGTCGACCGTCCCTTCGGGCGCGACGGGTCCTCAAGTCGCCTCCTGTAACCCGGAGCACCCCCTGCTGGCGGAGGGGGTGCTGGCGCGCGCCGAGCGCTACCTCGCAGAGTGCCTGGATTGCCGCGATCGCAACAGCGTGACGGCGCTCCGCACCCGCATGCGACAAGCGGCCCCCACCGCGCGCCGTGAGCTGGCTTACCGCAGCCTGGAGCTCGGGCTCGCCGCGGGCGACGTGGCGCTGGCCCAACAGACCATCGCCGATCACGCGAGCCTCGGTGAGCCCTTCCTCGGCTACGCGCGGCGCAAGCTCTCGCGTCGCTTCTCGCCCGAGGTGCTGGCCGGCGACTTGGGCGACCCGGCTTGCTCGAGCGGCGCGCTGCCCGGCTCCGGCAGCGCCTGGCTGCTCTCACCGGAGCGCCCTCGCGCCGGTGAGTCGTTCCGAATCCTGACGGTCAGTGAATCCGATTTACCGGGCGCGGTGATCGAGCTTCGAGACACGCGCGGTGAGCGGCGTGAGAGCGGCCCCGGTGAGCTGCGCCGTGGGGGTGGCCCACCGTGGTTCTGGTGGACGGAGGCGGAGCTGCCGGAGGGGCGCTATCGCGTCACGCTCACGCGCGAGGGGAGGGTGGTGTCGTGTCGCCGCTTCAACGTGGGGGGGCGCAGCGCGCCGAGCGAGCGCGGGGACGGGGAGCTGTGGCGCGCCGTGCGCGGTTGGGACCGCGACTACGAGAACCTCTACTCTGCGTGGATCAGCGTGCTGTTCGACGCGCCGGAGGCGACCACCTGGCGCGGTTTCCACAGCGTGACGCAAGAGCGCGAGCGTAACCTCCTGTTTGGTCACCTGGGGCTCGGGGAAGATCGCGAGGCGGGCGAGAACGCCGTGCGCATGACGCCGGACTGCGCCGACGCGCCGCATTTCTTCCGCGCCTACTTCGCCTGGAAGCTCGGGCTCCCCTTCGCCTACCACCGCTGTCGGTTTGGCAGCCCCAGCGGCGCACCGAAGTGCGCGGACTGGACCACGAATCAAGGCGTGGTGGAGGAGCCCAGCAAGCGAACGGAGCGCGCGGGGACCGCCAAGCGCGCTGAGGCTGCTGAGCCCGCTGTGCGCGCGGAGCCTGACGAAGCCGACGAACCTGGCGAGCTCGCGGTAAAAGACGGTGATCGGGCCGAATCCGTCAGTAAGGCTGACGCAGGTGGAGCCGATCGCACGGCGCGAGCCTCCGGCAAGGACGGCGCGCGCCGCGCGGTGCCGTTCGTCCGCTTCAGCGAGCCGCGCGATCCGCCTGGCGTCGAGCTCACGCGCTTCTTCGGCCTCATCAAGAACGAGATCACCGCGCGCAGCCTGCGCACCGACTTCACGGACAGCGCGACGGACCTTTACCCAGTGCCCCTGACGAAGGACGCGCTCCGCCCCGGCGCGGTCTACTCGGATCCGTACGGGCACACCTACACCTTGGTCCGCTGGATCGCGCAGACCGAGAGCAGCCCGGGCGTGCTGCTCGCCGTCGACGCCCAACCGGACGAGACGCTGAACATCAAGCGCTTCTGGCGCGGCAACTTCCTGTTCTCCGCGGTGAGTCGTCGCGAGGGGCACGGCTTCAAGGCGTTTCGCCCCATCGTGCAAAGTGACGTGCCCGGCCAGGTGCGGCAAGAGCTGAGCCTCCTCAGCAACGCGCAGATCGCTCTGGCGCGCGGCTACGGTAACTACAGCGCTGAGCAAGCAGCGCTCGATGTGCCTGGCTTCTACGGCAGGATGGAGCAGCTCATCAATCCATCGCCGCTGTCGCCGGTGACGGCGTACAAGGAGCTTCACCGCGCGCTCCACCGTCAGCTCCGTCAGCGCGTGCGCGAGATCGACTTGGCGGAGGAGTACCGGCGCCGGAACCCCGGTGAGGTGATCCCGATGCCTGAAGGTCAGGCTATTTTCCGAACCACCGGGCCGTGGGAAGCGCTCAGCACGCCGTGCCGTGATCTGCGGCTGCTCGTCGGCGTGGACGCGTTGCGCGACTTCCCGGAGCAGGTGATCCGCGTCGCCCCTCAGTCCGACGTGCTGCGGGAGCACCTCGCCGCGCTGCATCGTAAATGGTCAGCTGAGATGATTTTCAGCTACACCCGGAGCGATGGCGTGAAGCAGCGCCTGACGCTGGCGGAGGCGCTCGGTCGCGTCACCGCGCTCGAGCTGGGGTGGAACCCCAATGACTGCCCCGAGCGGCGCTGGGGCGCGCCGGAGGGCAGCGCGGAGGCCAGTGCCTGCACGTCGCGCGCGCCCGAGGAGCAAGCCAAGCGCATGGAAGCCTTCCGCCATTGGTTCGCGCGCCGCTACAGCTGCGGCTGAGGTGCGCCGCCCGAGGCGCGGCGTGCGTTGCGAGATCGGGTTTTGGGGGTTTGGCACGGCGCTACACGGCTGTGCGGCGATGCGTCGACGGCTCGCGCTGGGTGTGCTTAGGTCGCGCCGCTATGAGCTCAGTCATCGTCCCTCGTCGCAGCGTGCTCTACATGCCCGGCTCGAACAGCCGCGCGCTGGAGAAGGCGAAGAGCCTCCCGGCGGATGGCCTGATCCTCGATTTGGAGGACGCGACGGCGCCGGACAAGAAGGAGGAAGCGCGCGAGCTGGTGTGCCAAGCGGTGGCGGCGGGCGGCTACGGCTCACGCGAGCTCTTGATCCGCATCAACGGCCTCGACACCGCGTGGGGGGAGGCGGACGCGCGCGCCGCCGCGGCGACGCCGTGTCACGGGATCTTGCTCCCCAAGGTGGAGCGCCCAGAAGAGGTGGTGGCGCTCGCCGAGCTCACCCAGGCCTCGCGCGCGGGTCTCTGGTGCATGCTGGAGACGCCGCTCGGGGTGCTGAACGCGCAGGCCATCGCCAGCGCGCACCCACGGCTTCAGGGCTTCGTGATGGGCACCAGCGACCTGACCAAGGACTTGTACGCGCGCCACACGCCGAACCGGCTCCCGATGCTCACCTCGCTCAGCCTGTGCCTGCTCGCGGCGCGCGCTCACGGCCTCGCCATCCTCGACGGCGTGCACCTCGACCTGAACGACGAAGCGGGGTTTCGAGCGAGCTGCGTGCAGGGGCTCGAGCTCGGCTTCGACGGCAAGACGTTGATCCACCCGAAGCAGATCGAGCCGTGCAACGAGGTGTTCGCGCCAGATCCCGGCGCCGTGGAGGAGGCGCGCCGCGTCATCGTGGCCTATGAGGCCGCGCTCGCCGAGGGCAAGAACGTGTGCCTCGTGGACGGCAAGTTGGTGGAGAACCTGCACGCCGCCGCGGCGCGCCGTTTGGTGAGTGTGGCTGACGCCATCAGTCAGCGCAGCTGATTGGTAGTGACGCGCGGCGCCGAACAGCGCACCCCAACCCCCAAAAAAAAGAGAATGAACCAGCGCGGGCAGCGTTCGGGGGCGCGCGCTCAGCCCTTGGTCTTCAAGAAGCGGATCTTGGGCCACTCTTCGGCGGTGGTGTCCAGGTGCCAGCTGTTGCGGGCCAGGAACACCGGCGCCTCGTCGTGATCCTCCGCGGCGGCGCCGCGGTTCTCGTCGAGGAAGCGCTTGAGCTCGAGCGGATCGTCGCTCTCCACCCAGCGCGCCGTGTGGAGGCTGGTGCCCTCGAAGTGCACTGGGATCTCGTACTCCGTGCGGATTCGGTCAGCTAACACGTCGAACTGCAGCGCGCCCACCACCCCCACGATCCAGCTACCGCCGATCTGCGTTTTGAACACGCGCGCCGCGCCCTCTTCAGCCAGCTGGAGCAGGGCGCGCCCCAGGTGCTTGCTGCGCATGGGGTCGTCCGCGCGCACCGCCTGCAGCAGCTCCGGCGCGAAGCTCGGCACGCCGGTGAACACCACGTCATCGCTCTCCGCCAAGGTGTCGCCGATGCGGAGGTTGCCGTGGTTGGGGATCCCGAGGATGTCGCCGGGCCAGGCTTCCTCCGCCAGCTCGCGATCCTGACCCAAGAAGGTGAGCGGGTTGTGGATGGCTAGCACCTTGCCGGTGCGCGCGTGGCGTAGCTTCACCCCGCGCTGAAAATGCCCCGAGCACAGGCGCGCGAACGCGATGCGGTCGCGGTGCTTGGGGTCCATGTTCGCCTGGATCTTGAAGACGAAGGCGCTCACCTTGGGGCTCTCGGGGGCGACGGGACGGGTGAGCGTCGGCTGGGGGCGCGGGCTGGGGGCGTGCTCCGCCAGGCCGTCGAGCAAGGCGCGCACCCCGAAGTTCACCAGGGCGCTGCCGCAGTAGACCGGCGTGAGATTTCCCTCGAGGTAATCCTCCCAGGTGAAGGGCTTGCACAGGCCCTTCGCCATCTCCACCTCTTCGCGGAGCGTGCGGTACACCTCCTCGTCGAGCAGACGGCTCGCTTCGGGGTGCTCGAGGCCCTCCAGCACCACGCCCTCGCTCGCCACCTCGCGAGAGCGCTTGTCCATCAGCACGATTTTATCCGCAGGGATATGGTAATAGCCGACGAAGCGGTCCCCCATCCCAATCGGCCAGGTGATGGGCGTCACCTCGAGCTGCAGCACCTGCTCCACCTCATCCAGCAAGGTGATCACCTCGCGCGCCTCACGATCGAGCTTGTTGATGAAGGTGGTGATGGGCATGTCGCGCAGGCGACACACCTCGAACAGCTTGCGCGTTTGAGTCTCGATGCCCTTGGCGGCGTCGAGCACCATGACGGCGGAGTCCACCGCGGTGAGGGTGCGGTAGGTGTCCTCGCTGAAGTCCTCGTGGCCCGGCGTGTCGAGCAGGTTGAAGGTGCGGCCCGCGTAGGCGAACGTCATGGCAGCTGACGTCACCGAGATCCCGCGCTCGCGCTCCACCTTCATCCAGTCCGAGCGCGCGCGGCGCTGCTCGCCTCGCGCCTTCACGGCGCCGGCCATCTGGATCGCCCCGCCGAAGAGCAAGAGCTTCTCCGTGAGCGTGGTCTTGCCGGCGTCAGGGTGGCTGATGATGGCGAAGGTGCGCCGCCGCTTCACTTCTTCTTCGAGCTTGCTCATGGCTGCCTCTCGGGAGGGCCGGCTTAGCACCTAATTCGCGCGGCGGATCGGCGCTCGGTGGCTCGATGTGGGTCGCGCCTGGGAGGCGGCGCCTGGGGGATTCGCGCGTCCTGTGCTTGGCGGCGCCTCACGAAATCTTGGAGCTTTGCGCGTGGCGCCTTATGAAAGCCCGATGCCGCCCCTGCCAGCGAGTCGTGAGGCGACCGCGGAGCTCGAGCGCCGGATCGAGCGCTCGCTCAGTCGGGGCTTGGCGGCGCGCTGGCCGTTCCCGGAGGACGAGGGGCGGCGGCTCCACCTCTCGGCGGGCGATCACCTCAGCTGGGTGATCGAGAGCCGCGGTGGGCGCGTCGTGTGGCGCGCGCGGCGGCCCCGCTCGGCGGACGCCCAGGTGCACACGGATCTGCACACCTTGGCCGAGCTGCTCGAGGGGCAGCGCTCCGGCGTGGAGCTTTGGCTCAAGGGGTACCTTCGGGTGCGCGGCTCCATCGCCCTGGCGCTGAAGCTCGAGGCGCTGATTCAGGCGCCGCGCCCGGCGCACTTCTCGCGCCCGCGGCGGGTGAGGGCGGGCGGCATCGACACCTTCATCCTCGAAGCGGGCGAGCAGCGGGGGAGCGAGCCGCCGGTGATCTTGCTCCACGGGCTCGGCGCCACCCTGGCCTCGATGCTACCCACGCTGGCCGCGCTGTCGGAGACGCGCCGGGTGATCGCGGCGGATCTGCCCGGGTTCGGTGACAGCGACAAGCCGCTCGTGGCGTACGACGCGCGCTTCTTCGCGCGCTGGGCGGTGGATCTATTGGACGCGCTCGGTATCGAGCGCGCGAGCTTCGTGGGCAACTCCATGGGTGGCCGCATCTCCATCGAGGTGGGGCTCCGCTACCCGGAGCGCGTGGCGAAGCTCGCGCTGTATTGCCCGGCGGTCGCGTTCCGTCGCCTGCGTCAGCTGGTGCCGTTGGTGCGCCTCGCGCGGCCGGAGCTGGGCGTGGTGCCGCTCGCGGTGCCGCGGCGGGTGATGCTGGCGGTGATGCAGCAGATCTTCTCCAAGCCCGATCGGGTGCCGGCGCCGTGGTTCGACGCGGCGGCTGACGAGTTCTCGCGGGTGTTCGCGACGCGCCGCGGGCGCATCGCGCTGTTCTCCGCCGCGCGCCAGATCTACCTCGATAGTCCTTTTGGAGACCGGGGGTTCTGGGAGCAGCTCCGGGGCCTCACGCCGCCCGCGCTGTTCGTGTGGGGCGACCGCGACGTGCTGATCCCGAGCGGCTTCGCGCGTCACGTGGAAGAGGCGCTGCCGAGCGCCGTGTCTCGTGTGCTCGAAGATTGCGGGCACGTGCCGCAGTTCGAGCTACCTCACGTGCTGCACCCGCTGGTGCTGAGCTTCCTCGACGGTTGAGGTCTTGTGAGCCTGCGCGCTGCCCGAGCCGTGCTCGCCGTGGAGCGCCTCGGTTGCGCGGCGCTCGCGACCGCGCCGAGCGGCTACGTGGGACCCTACCTGCACCCGCGGCGCGCTGCGCTTTCAAGGGCTCGGTTTTGGTACCACGTTCGGGCGCTTCGGCTAAGCTGCCCGCGGGATGCGGATCGCAGGCACGGCGCCACGGCTCGAGGAAGCGGCTCAAGGCCTCCGGTGCTGCGCGGGGGCGCGCCTCACGGGAGGCCGCTGAGTGGCCGCGCGTAAGCCGCCGCCGCTGCCCGCGCGGCCATCGGTCAGGGCACCTCATGAGCCAGCGCGGGCCCCAGGCTCCGCGAGCGAGCTCACGACCCGGCGTCCGCCGCCCGCCGCGCCAGCGCGCGCGGGGGCTGAAGGGAGCGCCCCGCCCGGCGCCCCCGTCGCGCGTACACCCGAGCGGGGTGGAGCGCGCCGCGGGAGGTCGGACAAGGAGCCGCTCGACACCTTGGCCATCGACTTCGGCTGGGAGCTGTCATCACCCTCCGCGCCCCGCGCGGCTCCCAAGCCGCCGCGCCGCGGTCCACCCATCGCGCCGAGCCCATCGTCAGTGTCCAGTCCTTCATCGGGGTCCAGCGCGGCGTCCGAGCCTCGGTCGCGCCGCAAGCCGGGCCCCCCGCTGCCAGAGCCTCGCGCGGCGCAGCCCACCCTGCTCGAGATCGACCCCTTGCAGTACGATCGTGAGGTCGAGAGCGCGCGGGAGGCGATGCCCACCTTACGGGAGCTGGATCCCCTGAAGTACGACCGTGAGGTCGACTGACGTCACCGCGGGCGCCTTGGCTCGCGCTGAACTGGTTTGAGGTGTCATGACGCTCCGTTCGCTCCTGCTCGGCGCCTTGACGGAGATGGCGGGCGCTGCGGTGGTGCTCGATCCGCGGCTGCGCATCGTGGAGCGCACTCAGGCGGCGCTGGCGCTCACCGGCAGCCCCCTCACGCTCGGCGCGCTGGCGCCCAAGCTGCTGTGCGGTGAGTCAGGTGCCCGTCCTATCGCGGAGGCGCTGGCGGCGGGGCGAGCGGGCGTGGGGCGGCTCACCCGGCTCGGGGAAGATGGCCGCGCGCGCGTGCTGGTGGTGCGCGCGGTGCCGCTAGGGACACCGCCCGAGGGTTGGCTCCTGGTGCTCACGCCGGAGCCGACGGACATGGCGGGCGAGGGCGCGGTGTCGTTTCATGGGATCCGCACGCGGGATCCACGGATGAAGGCGCTGTTCGCCGACATCACCAAGGTGGCCTTGGCTGACTCCAGCGTGGTGATCCGCGGGGAGACGGGGAGCGGGAAGGAGCTGGTCGCCGCTGCGCTGCACGCCGAGTCGGGCCGCCGCTCCGCGCCGTTCCGTGCGCTGAACTGCGCCGCGCTCCCGGCGCAGCTGCTCGAGAGTGAGCTGTTTGGTCACGCGCGGGGGGCGTTCACCGGCGCCGTGCGTGACTATGAGGGTCACTTCCGGATGGCGCACCGCGGGACGCTGTTCTTGGATGAGGTGGCGGAGCTGCCGCTCGAGATCCAGGCGAAGCTGCTGCGGGTGTTGCAAGAGCGCACGGTGCTGCCGCTCGGCGGTCGCGACCCCATCCCGGTGGACGTGCGGGTGCTGGCGGCGACGCACAGGTCGCTGCGCGCGGAGGTGGCCGCTGGTAGATTCCGCGCGGATTTGATGTATCGCCTGCGGGTGATCCCGCTGTTCCTGCCGGCGCTGCGCGAGCGCGCGGGGGACATCGAGCTCTTGAGCCACCACTTCATCTCCCAGCTGGGCGCGCGTGGCGTGAGGGTGGTGAAGGGGCTCAGCCCCGGTGCTCTCGCGGCGCTCGCTCGTTACCCCTGGCCTGGCAATGTGCGCGAGCTGATGAACGCCATCGAGTACGCCTTCGTGATGGGCACGGGGGAGCTCTTGACGGAGGACGAGCTCCCGCCAGAAATCCGCGGTGAAGAGCCGGGCGCCATCCCGCTCAATGACGGACCGAGTGACGCGCTCCAGGATCTGCCGAGCGCCTCGGAGCTCCCCAAGGAGGCGCGGCGTCTACTTCAGGCGCTGGAGCGCGCCGGCGGCAGCCGCGAGCGCGCCGCCAAGAGCCTCGGCATCAGCCGCTCCACCCTGTGGCGTCGGCTCCAGCGCTACGGGTTAGGGAGCTAGGCGCTGCCCCTACAGGCTGGCGTCAGCGGGCGATAGTGCGTCCCGCTGGCGGACGCGGGTGAACACCAGCATCCCGACAATCATACTGACGGTGAACAAGAGCGCCTGACGGCTGAGGCCGCCCATCGCCACCAGGGCGGGGCCTGGGCAGTAGCCGCCGAGCGCCCACCCAACCCCAAAAATCCCTGAGCCGATCAAGAGCCGACGATCGAGATCGCGCCGCGTGGGCAGCTCGAAGTGCCCGCTGAACAGCGGCGAGGGGCGCCGCAAGACCAGGCGATACAGCACGAAGTGCACCCCGATGGCGCCGAGCATCACGAAGGCGAGGCTCGGGTCCCAGCGCCCTGCCAGATCCAAGAAGCCAATCACCTTGGCGGGCTGCGTCATCCCCGAGAGCGCGAGCCCCACCGAGAACAAGAGCCCCGCGAAGAGCGCCGCGACGTGCCTCACGAAGCGCTCCCCAGCAGGTGGTGGACGATGAAGGTGGTGACCATCGCGGTGACCATGAAGGTGCCGGTCGCGGCGAGCGAGCGCGGCGAGAGTCGACTGATCCCGCACACCCCGTGACCGCTGGTGCAGCCCGAGCCGAGGCGCGCCCCGAAGCCGACCAGCAGCCCCGCCACGATCACGACGGGCCAGCTGACGTTCGTCTCCACCGCGAGCGCCGATGGGAACAGCCAGAACAGCGGGAGCCCGCCGCCGATGAGGCCCACCAAGAACAGCGCGCGCCAGGCGCGGTCTGAGGCGCGGGGGGATAGCAGTGAGCCCAGGATGCCGCTGATGCCCGCCACGCGGCCGTGGCTGAGTAGGAGCAAGCTGGCGCTGAGGCCGATCAGCGCGCCGCCGAGGGCGGCGGAGCCAGGGGTAAAGCGATCGAAGGCGATGTCCATGGGCGTCTGATCCGTGAAGGAGTCCGGTTAATGTCTGGGTGACTGACTCACGCTGGGATGGCCGAAGCGGCGGCGCGATTGTACGCGAGCATCCCGCCTTCGAGGTTCGCGACCTGCTCGAAGCCGAGCGCCACCAGGCTCGCGGCAGCCGTCGCCGATCGCCGCCCCGAGTGGCACACCAGCACCAGCGGCTCCGCCTTGGGCCAGCTCTGCGCAGCGCCTTGCACGTCGGCCATCGGCACTAGCTCCGCCCCTTCGATGTGCCCGAGCTCCCCGGTGAACTCCTGTGGCTCGCGCACGTCGACGATGCGCGGCGGGGCGGCTTGGCCTAGCAGCGCCTCGGCCTCCAGCTGGAAGTACCCCTCGCTCGCCTTCGGCGCGCCATCGAAGCTCATCGCGGTCCGCCCGCACACGCGGTTCGCCGGCACCGCCTCGTCGATGCGCTTCGGGCGAGCGAGCTTCAGATCAGTCATGATCCTGACGAACTCCTGCTCGGTCTTCCCGCTGAGCCGCGGGTTGTGCACGCGCTCCTCGTCAATGGTACTGACCGTGAAGCCTCGGTAGTCGTGACCTGGGTAGACCACGGTGTCGCCGGGCAGCGTGAACAGCACCTCGGTGATGCTGCGGTACAGCGCCTGGGGGTCGCCGTTCTGAAAATCCGTGCGGCCGCAGCCACGGATCAAGAGCGCGTCCCCGGTGAACACCGCCTGACCCACGCGGTAACTGAGGCTGTCATCGGTGTGGCCCGGGGTGCTCAGCACCTCGATGCGCAGCGAGCCGAGCGGCAGCACGTCACCATGCCCCACGTGGCGCGTGGCGCAGGGCGCGCCGCCGTGCGCTGCCACGCTCTCGGCGTTCGTCTGCGCGACCAAGTCGCCGCTGCCCGTGACGTGATCGGCGTGGACGTGGGTGTCGATGGAGTAGACGAGCGTGAGCCCGAGCTCTTGGATGAGCTTCAGGTCGCGCGCCACCTGCTCCTTCACTGGATCGATCAGCGCGGCCTCGCGCGTCGCTTCGTCGGCGATGAGGTAGGTGTAGGTCGAGCTCTCTTGATCGTACAGTTGGCGTAGAAGCATCAGGTCCTCCCGGTGGAGCGCCTTGGGCGCGGCTCATATCGCCCAGCCCTATCGCAAGGCGCGTGCCAGGCGGGGTGCCTCGCGATTCGCGTGGCTTCTTGCGGCGACTCGCGGCGCGGGGTGGATCGATGCTTAGCGTCGGCGTGAAACGCTGTCGCGTCATGTTGCAGCCGACGTTTCATTTCGTTTCATCGTCAGTCGCAGCCGCGCGCGCCCGTCTGCCCGCTGTAGCCACGTGAAGTGGGTATTTTCTGGCTCAGCGTGGGGTTTTGGGGGTTTGGCATGGCGCTCGCTGAGGCTGCCGCCGAGGTGCGACGATGATGGCGCTCGGGATGCTGTTGGCGGTGGCCGTGGGGCTCTTGCTCGGGATGCTCGGCGGCGGCGGTTCCATCTTGGCGGTGCCGATCCTGGTGTACGTGATGGGGCTCGGCGCCAAGCAGGCGGTGGCCACCAGCTTGATCGTGGTGGCGATCACGAGCGCGGTGGGCGCGGTGCAGCACGGACGCACGGGGAGCGTTCGTTGGCGCGTGGGGTTTGGCTTCGGCGCCGCGAGCATGGTCGGGGCTTACGGAGGAGGTCGGGTGGCAGCCTACCTGCCGGGCACGGTCATCCTCGCGCTGTTCGGGGTGATGCTGCTCGCCACCGCGCTCGCGATGCTGGTGCGCCGCGAGCGGAGCGAGGGATCGCGTGAGCCGCATCGCCGTTCGGCGTGGTGGATCCCGGTGGAGGGGCTCGTGGTGGGCGCGGTGACGGGGCTGGTGGGCGCGGGTGGCGGCTTCCTGGTGGTGCCGGCGCTGATCGTCTTGGGTGGCCTCGGCGTGAAGGAGGCGATCGGCACCTCGCTGCTCGTCATCACGCTGAAGTCGGCCGCGGGGGCCGTCGGTTACCTTGGCCACGTGGAAATGGATTGGGCGGTCGCGCTCGGGTTCTCTTCGGCGGCGGTGGTGGGCCTCGTGATCGGCGCGCGGCTCGCGGAGCGGCTGCCGGCCCAGGTGCTCACGCGGGGCTTCGGTGGCTTCGTGCTCCTGGTGGGGGCGAGCCTCAGCGCGGCGGAGCTGGTGCGGGCTGGGCTCGTCGGTTGGCCCGCGGCGCTGGTGCTCGGCGTGGCCGCGGTGGGTTTGGTGCTGGTCGTCGCGGCGCGGCTCACGCGGCGCGCCGCGGCCTAGGACGACGAACGGTTTACCGTTCGTCGTCCTCAAATCAGCAACTAGAGCGCCGAGAAGGGAAGCAGCGCCGAGCAGAGGACCAGGGAAACCGTGCCCTCGCCCCGCATGGGAGCGGTTTCCCTGGTCCGTCTGGCGGCAAACTGATCGCCGCTCTAGGGGGGTGTGTTTCCAGGGCGAGATGACGCACCCGGCGGAACGGAGTTCACAGCAGGCGACGCTTCTCCTAAAGAGGGAGGATGCGCGCGTTGGGGATTGGGTCAGTCCGCCTGGTGGGGCGCGCGGCGCTCATCGTCGCCTGCCTCTCGGCAGGGGCGTCGTGGCGAGCGTCGGCCGAGGCTTGCGTCACGGCGAACGTGGGCGCCACGGGGCCGGAGCCGGCGTGGGTCGTGCTGGGGGAGAGCGAGCTGCCGCAGCACCCGCTGTCCCTCGACTTGGGGCGCTGCGCGCGGCTCACGCTGTTTGGTTCCGCGCGGATGCGGGTCGAGCGCGTGCCGGAGCTCCACTACGCGGCGCCTCCGGTCTCGCAGCCACAGGTGGTGGGGGAGCCGCGCCCCGCTTCGTTGGTGCCCGAGCCGCTCACGCGGGTCGGCGCGTCCTTCGATTCGGGTCGGCGCTTCGGGGACTTCGTGGTCAGTGCGCTTTACGAGCACGAGCTGGTGAGCGGGCTGCGTGGCCACACGGTGCCGCCGGAGCAGGGGGGTTACCCGCGTGAGGTCCGTTCGGCTGACGTGAGCGCGGAGCCGCGCCGCGCGTATGGGCGGTTCGCGCTCGGCTCGGTGGTGGGGCTCCAGCTCGGGTTCGACACCAGCCATTTCGGCCTGGGGCTGGTGGAGAACGACGGCGCGCACGATCCAGCGCCAGGCGCTGCGTCGTTCGCGGATCCGCGCGGGGGCGATCGGGTGCTCGAGGCGCGGCTGTTCACCGGGCCGGTGGGGGACGTGGGCTTCTCGAGCTACGTCGCGCTCCAGAGCACGCGTGGCCAGCTGGGTGAGGAAGCGCGGCTCTTGGGGGGCGCGCGCCTCGGGGTGGATGACATCGACTGGCTCGGCGTGCAGCTGAGCGCGCAGGGGGTGAGCGTGGATGAGGTCGGTGAGGACTACGACCCACGATCGGGTCACAGGCATCATCGCCTCGGCGTGGCGGGCTCTTACGCGTTCGATTTCGGCGCGGAGCTGCTCTCGATCGAGGCGGAGGTCGCGCGGGAGTGGGGCACGCGGTCGCCTGCGGGGCGTGCCCTCAGCGCGCACGGCGCGGCGGCGCGCGCGACGCTCAGCGCGGGGCGGCTCACGGTAGGGCTCACCACCTTGTTCGCCAGTGGGGACTCCGAACCGACGCGCGGGGAGCGCACGGCGTTCATGGCAGACGCGAACTTCGATCAAGGGCTCCTACTGTTTCGGCGGGTACAAGCGGTTCAGTCAGCGGGACGGACCACCTCGCAAGGGGTGGCGGGGATTCGAGAGGGTGGTACGGGCGGCGGCGCGAGCAACGCGTTCACGCTGTTCCCGCGGGTCGGTTACCGGCTGACGACCGGGCTCGATGCGTATGCTGGGGTGCTGTTCGCCTTCGCCGTCACGGCGCCCGTCGCGCCCGATGCGCCTCGTCGCGGGCCGTTCGGCGCGGAGCCCGGCGGCTACTGGGGGACTGAGTACGATGTCGGCGCGCGCCTGCGCGTGCTCGCTTGGGGCAGCTTGCTCACGCTGGGCGCCGAGGCGGGGGTGCTCGACCCAGGCAGCGCGCTCGAGGGCAGCCCGGCGGTGCCCGGCGCCGGTGAGGTGGCCGCCCTGGCGCGCGGCTTCGCGAACTTCGATTGGTAGCTCGCGTGGGCGTTGCCCATCGCGCGCATCCACCACGCCGAGCGGGCGGTGGGGAGTTGGTGAGTTTGGTTGACGGATGGGCGAGAGACGCGAGCGCCTCCGCGATGCTCGGGGCTTGCTTCTCGCGTGGCGCGGTGAAGGCTTGAGGCGTGCCTTGGGCCGCGTCGCTCATCGGGTGGCTCACCGTCGCCCCGCAGATCGTCGTTTACACGATGGGGCCAGGGGAGCATGTGTTCGAGCGCTTCGGGCACGCGGCGATCTGCGTGGAGCGGGCGGGGGCGCCGGGGGGCACCTGCTACAACTACGGCACCACGGACTTTCAGACGCCCGCCGGAGAGATCGGCTGGGACGTGATCCGCGGTCAGTCCGTGTTCTGGGTCTCCACCGCGCCCAAGGAGCGGATGCTGGCGGCTTATATCCGCGCGGATAGGGACGTGTACCGCCAGGTGCTGAAGCTCCCCCCGGAGCAGGCGCGCGCGCTCGCGACGGCGCTCGCCGCTTCAGCCACTGAAGAGCGCCGCTACTACGTTTACCACCACTTCGACGACAACTGCTCCACCCGGGTGCGTGACGCGATCGAGGCGCAAGTGGGCGCGCCGCTCAGCGCCCCCCAGGGCGAGGCGCAGCCCACGCGTCGTCAGCTCGTGATGCGCGCTTTGGGCGACCTCCCGGAGGCCGCCGTCGCCGTGCAGCTCTTGGGCGGACGGCGCCTGGACGAGCCGCTCACCCCGCGTGAGGCGCTGTTCCTCCCCGATCAGCTGCGCGAGGCGATCGCGGTCCAGCTCGGCGTCACTCCGGAGCGGGTGCACCAGCGCCGCGGTCCGCCCTTCCGCGCAGAGCCGCCCACCACCTGGCCCGTCTTCGCGGCGCTGGCCGTCTTGGTCACGGCGCCGCTCTTGTTGGCGCGCCGCGCTTGGGCGCGCGTCGTGGCGCTGGGCCTGGCGTCCCTGGTGCTCGGCGGCGTGGGAGCGCTGGTGCTGCTGATGGCTGTCTTCGCGCGCGTCCCCGAGCTGCAGCTGACCGAGGCGCTCTTGGTGTTCTGGCCGACGGATCTCGCCTGGTGGTGGCTCGCGCGGCGCGGCGAGCGGGGCGTCAAACAAGCCGCCATGTACTCGCGGCTCCGGGTGATGAGCCTCGTGGCGGTGCTGGGGCTCTCGTTGGCGGGGCTGTTGCTGCAGCCGCTCACCTGGCTCGTGATCGTCGCCCTGCTGCCGCACGCGTGGCTGGGGTTCGGCGCGCCAACGCTCCGGAAATTCCAGGCCGCTAGGGGTTCTTGATATGCTCGGGGTCATGTCCCGGCAGAGTCCCCTGAGCGGTCCGGCCGCTCGTCCGCGGCGCCGCGCAGCGACCTCCCAAGCCACCCAGGGCGCCCCCGCACCGCGAGGCCTGGTCAGCGCCCTGTTCGTGAGCAGCACGGCCTGGGGTGCGCTGGCCTTCGCTGCGGCCTCTGGCTTGGGGTGCTCCCACGCCGCGCCTCGCGCCGCGCAGGCCGCCCCCGCGCCTGCCCCGTCCCCGCTGCCGAGCCTGGCAGAGCCGCCCCGCAGCGCGCCCGTGGTTGCCACGGCGGAAATGACGGAGCCGGCCCCTGCGCCGCCGCGCCTCGGCTGGGTGATGCCCGTCGATCACGGCGTCCGCGCCGATCGAGCCGGCGGTGGTCAGTTCCTCGCACCACGTACGCACGGCCGTCACAACGGGGTGGATCTCCTGGCGCCGCTCGGCACCCCGGTGCTCGCCGCCTGCGATGGCGTCGCGCGCGCCGGCACCCTGGGCGGCTATGGTAAGTACGTCGCCCTGGTGTGCGAGCTGCCGCCGGAGTGGGGTGGCGCGCACCTGTCGCTGTTCTACTCACACCTCAGCGCCCAAGAGGTGGGCGCGGAGCGCGTTCGAGTGGCGCTCGGTCAGCCGCTCGGCGCCGTCGGGAAGACGGGCAACGCCGCGGGGCCGAGCGTGATGCCGCACTTGCACCTCGAGCTGATCGTGCACCCGAGCGCCGAGGAGGCGCGCCGCGAGACGCACTCGGGCCGCGATCAAAGCAACAACCCCGCCGCGGACGCGCTGCTAAGTCAGCTGGACGAACGTTGTTTGCGGCCGCTGGGCCTCACCTCGCGGCAGCCGCTCCGCCGTGAGCGCCGGCTCGATCCTTACTTGGTGTTGGGCTGCCTCGGCGCGACGAAGCCCGCCTACCAGCGCCCCTCCGGCGAGCTCGCGGGGGCCAGCTTCCCCTGGCAGGATTACTACCGCGCGCGTGGCGGCGACCCCGAGCCCGTTCTTTTCCGTGCGGAATCATCTGCGCCCGTCCACACGGCGGCCTGGCTCCAGCGGGAGTCGCGGGAGCTCCGGGCGGGCACACCGTGAGCGGGCGGCTCCGGCTGTTCGCGGCGGGGCTCACCGACGTGGGCAGGCGCCGCAGCCACAACGAGGACCACGTCGTGGTGCGCCCCGACATCGGGCTCATGTTGGTCGCCGACGGCGCCGGGGGCCACAACGCGGGGGAGGTGGCCGCGCGCCTCGCGGGCACCAGCGTGGCCAACTACCTGGGCTCCACGGTGCGGCGCGCGTGGGAAGCGCCCGACTACGATCGCTTCGGCTTGGCCAGCGACGCGCGGCGCTTGGTGCAGGCGATCCACAAAGCGAACCGCGACGTGGTGGAGATCTCTCGCACCGAGGGTCGCTACCGCGGCATGGGCACCACGGTGGTCGCGATCCTGTTCTCCCCCAAGAGCTCGCTCGTCCACGTGGCGCACGTGGGAGACAGTCGGGCTTACCGTCTGCGGCGCGGCTGCCTCGAGCAGCTCACGCAAGATCACTCGCTCATCCAGGACGTGCTCGAGACCCAGCCTGGCCTGGATGACAAGGTGATCGAGCGCTTCCCCCGCAGCGTGGTGACGCGCGCGCTCGGCATGGATCAGCAGCTCCGCGTCAGCGTCAGCTCTCACACCGCGCTCCCCGGGGACCGCTACCTGCTCTGCAGCGACGGCCTCTCGAGCTACGTGGCGCCCGGCGACATCGAGACCACGCTGCGGCTTATGGAGGCGCCCTCGCGCGTGTGCGAGCTGCTCATTCAGCTGGCGAATGCCGTCGGCGGGCGCGACAACATCGCGGCGGTGGTGGGCGAGCTCGAGGCGGAGGGCCCGCTGCCCAAGGCGATGCCACAAGGCAGCATCCCTGACCTCGATGATCGCGACACCCCCGAGCTGATGATCCTGGGCATCGAGGACGCCGCGCTCGACTCGAGCCCGCAGCTCCACGTGGTGACCGAAGGTCGCGTGGAGCCCGACCTGCTCGCGACCCTCGGCGACCTCTTGCGTCGCCGCCCGAAGTGAGCCGTCCCTTGGCGAACGCGCCCAACGGGGCAGCCAAGCGGCGCCCGCGCCACCGGTCGCTAGGTCGTCAGGGTCACGCACGGCTCCTGACGGGCCTCCTGCCGCTCGGGTTCCTGGCCTGTGGGCCCTGCCCGGGTTGTGAGGGAGAGGCGGATTCAGGGCAGGGGGTTGGGGAGCCGCGCGCGTCGCCGCGAGGAGCCACCAGCCAGCCGGGCCCACCGAGCGCCAGCGCCGGAGCACCACCTGACAAGTCAGCTGATGAAACCGGAGTCCCAGCTTCAGTCAGTGGCACCGACGAAGCAGGTGCCGTCAGTGACACGACCGAAGCCGACGCAGCCCCATCGAAATCCCTCGAAGAGCAGCTGGAGGAGCTGAGCTTCGCGCCGGCGCTGGCTGGCGGCTGCGTCCCTTGTGTCAGCTGTGGTGAGCTGGACCCGGTCCTGTGCAGTGAGCAAGCCTGCGCGGCGGAGCCGTGCGCCGCCTACGGTCAGTGCGTGGCCGAGCAGGGCCGCTGCGTGGCGAAGGATGACGCCGCGTGTCGCGCGAGCCGGCGCTGCTCTGAGCTGGGCCTCTGTGTGCGGCGGGGCGCGGTGTGCGCCGCGACGCGCGCGGAGGACTGTCAGCGCGCCGCGGTGTGTCGTGAGCGCGGCCTGTGCGCCGCGGAGCGCGGCGTGTGCGTCGCGAAGGGGGACGCCGCGTGCCGCAAGAGCAAGGGCTGCGCGCTCCGCGGCGAGTGCAGCGAGCAGGGGGGTGAATGCGCCGCCACGCGCGACGCAGACTGCAAAGCCGCCGCGGTGTGCCGTCGTCACCAGCTGTGCCGCGCGGTGGCCGGCCGCTGTGAGTCGTGAGGCGAGCTGCCAAACCCCAAAAAAGAAGCCGAATGAGGCGCTTCGAGGGGAGAGAGCGCTTTGGGGTGCGCTGCGCGCGGTTGGTGGCGTCTCTTGCCTGCGGTGCGCTGCGCGCGCCGGTTGTCGCCCATAGGGGCGCCGCTCACCGCCCGCTTCAGGATACGGCTACCAGCTGACCTTCTGATAAGTCTTGTGCTTGGTGAGGAAGTCGCCCTCCATGAACTGCTGCGGCGTGAGCTCGCGGATGCCGTCCTCACTCAGCTCGAGGATGCGATCGGCCACGGTGCTCACCATCTGGCGGTCGTGGGTCACGAACACGCAGCAGCCTTCGTAGGCGACCAGCGCGTCCGTCAGGGAGCGGATGGCCTCGAGGTCGAGGTGGTTGGTGGGCTCGTCCAACACCAGCACGTTGGGCTTCAGCAGCATCAGGCGCGCGAGCAAGAGCCGCACCGTCTCACCACCGCTCAACACGGAGGTGGGCTTGAAGGGCTCCTCCTTCTTGAACAGGAGGCGCCCGAACATCGCGCGGATCTGCTCTTCGTCCGCCTCCTGGTTCCAACCCCACAGCCACTTGTGCGCCGTGATGTCGCTCTTCTCGATCTGCTCGTGGTGGTCCTGCGGCATGTAGCCGACGTGCGTCTCGTAGCCCCACTCGGCGCTGCCCGCGTCGGGCTGGAGCTCGCCCACCAAGAGGCGCAGTAAGCTCGTCTTACCGATCCCGTTGGAGCCCACCACCGCGACCTTGTCCCCGCGGAACAGCCCGAAGTTCAGGTTGTCGCAGATCACCTTGTCGCCGAAGCGCTTGCTCAGGCCCTGCACCACCAGCGCCTGCTTGCCGCTGGGGCGCTTCATCTCGAAGCGCAGCCAGGGGCGCTCGATGTTGGAGCGCTTGAGGTCCGCCAGCGCCTGCTTCTCACGCTCGAGCGACTTCTCGCGGCTCTTCACCTGGCTCGCGCGGGAGCCCGCGCGGAAACGCTGCACGAACTCCTGGAGGTCTTGGATCTTCTTCTTCTTGGCTGAGTTCACCAGCTCGAGGCTGCTCCGCGCCTCGGCCTTCTGGTGCACCATGTCGTCGTAGTTCCCGGGGTAGACGATGATGGTCTCGTAGTCGATGTCCGCGATGCGGTCGCACACCTCGTTCAAGAAGTGGCGGTCGTGGCTGATGACGACCAGGACCCCGCGGTAATCTTTGAGGAAGCCCTCGAGCCAGCGGATGCTGGCGATGTCGAGGGCGTTGGTGGGCTCGTCCAGCAGGAGCGCCTCCGGGTCACCGAACAGCGCCTGGGCCAGGAGCACCCGCACCTTGTCGCCGCCGGTGAGGCTGCTCATCTTTTCTTCATGGTATTTCTCGGCGATGCCGAGGCCCTCGAGCAGCTCCGCGGCGTTCGACTCGGCGGTGTAGCCGTCCTCCTCGGCGATGGTCCCCTCCAGCTCGCCCAGGCGCATGCCATCCTCATCCGTCAGGGCGTCGCCCTTCTTGAGCAGCTCCTCCTTCTCGAACATCGCCTCCCACAGCGGGGCGTTGCCCATCAGCACCACGTCGATCACGCGCTGCTCCTCGAAGCGGTAGTGATCTTGCCGCAAGATGCCGACCTTGCGCGGCTTCTGCACGCGGCCGCTCATCGGCTCCTGATCCCCCGTGATGATCTTCATGAAGGTGGACTTGCCGCTGCCGTTCGGCCCGGTCAGGCCGTAGCGCTCACCCTGGTTGAAGGTGACGTTGACGTTGTCGAACAGGATCTGTTCGCCAAAGTTCATGGAGACTTCGCTGACGGTGATCATGAAAGGACCTCTCGCGCGGCTCGCCACGCATGATGCAGGCTCGGGCGCCGCGGGGCGGAACCATGACAGCCTTTGCCTGAGCTTCAAGGCGCTCGGCGCTTCGAGCGCTGCGTGGCTTCGAAGTGTCAGGGCGTCGGCGACCTCGGGGCGCAGGCTGGCTTCACAGCGCAGGCTGGCTTCGAAGCGCAGCGTGCTGACGCGTCTAGAGGGCCGTGATAAGGGGCGTTCATGGGAAGTCAAGCGCTGCTTGGGCTGGTCACGGGGGTGATGGTGGTGGGGGCGCTGGCGGTGTCATGCACCGACGAGCCGGTCGCGCCCGAGGGTGTCGCGGGCTCGGGCGGTGTGGCCGGCGCTGCGGCCTCGGGCGGCGTGGCGGGCTCGGCGGGTGTTGGCGCGGCTGGCGCGGGCTCGGGCGGCGTGAGCGGCAGTGGCAACACGGGGGGCTCCGCGGGGACGTCGCCGGTGCTCACCGTGGAGAGGCACCCGCTGCAGCCGATGGTGGTGGACGTGGTGGCGACGCTGCCCGACGCGGAGGCGGCGGAGCTGGTGCTCGAGGCGGACCCCGGCGTGCGCATCGAGCAGCTCGCGGAGACGGACCCTGGTTCACGTCGCTATCGCTTGCGCGGGCTCGCGCCAGGTGCGGCGCACGAGAGCGCGCTCGTGGTGGGGGAGCAGCGCTACCCGGTGAGCTTCACCACGCTCCCGCCGTTGCCCGGTTTTCAAGCCAGCTTCGACGTGGACGTGCGCGGCGAGCACGCGCCGGATTACCGCATCTTCGACTACGCGAAGGCGCCCGCGGTGGGCGACGCGGGCATCTACGTCATCGACGCGGCGGGCCGCACGCGCTGGTTCTACGCGCTCGTGGGCGCCGCCACCATCAACGACTTGGCCGCGGGGGTGAAGCTGCTCCCGAGCGGCGACGTGCTTTACTCCGACATCGGTAAAATCCGCGTGGTAAGTGAGCTGGGGGAGGTGAAGCTCGAGGTCACGGCGGCGCAGGTTGGGGCGCTCTTGTTTCACCACGACGTCATCCAGCTCCCGAACGGCAACTTCGTGGCCATCGCCCTGGAGCTGCGGGACATCTACTACCCGGCGGACGACGAGACGCACTACGTGGCGGGCGACGTGCTGGTGGAGCTCACGCCGGCGGGGGAGGTGGTGTGGACCTTCAAGGCGCTCGACAAGCTCGACCCGTTGCGCAAGCGCATGGACTTCGACGCGCCCTACTACCCATTTTTCCACCCGGATACAGGCAAGCAAGCGAAGGACTGGTCTCACGCCAACGGCGTGATCCACGATCCGTCGGATGACTCGCTGTGGCTCAGCCTGCGGCACCAGGATTGGCTGATCAAGATCGACCGCGCGAGCGGCGAGGTGGTGTGGCGCCTGGGTGAAGAGGGCGACTTCGCGTTGGTCGGCGATCGCTGGTTTTATCACCCGCACTCCCCGGAGCTTCAGCCCGACGGCAGCCTGCTGCTCTACGACAACGGCGTCGGCAACCCGCATTCACCGCCAGAGGAGTGGCGCACTCGCCCCATTCGCCTGGCGCTCGATACCGCCGCGATGACCGCCACCATCGCCTGGCAGGACACCCAAGAGTCCTATGTCGCCCCCATCGCCGGCGACGTGGACCGCCTCTCCAACGGGAACTTCCTGGTGCTGGACACCGTGCTCCCGGACGATCCGTCAGCTTACCTGCCCGGTCGCCCGCGGCTCCGCGAAGTGAGCCCCATCACCGGCGAGTGGACCTGGGTGCTGCACGCCCCCAGCGGCCACTTCGCCTACCGCGCCATCACCGCCACGCGCCTCCCCGGCGAGCAGTGAAGCGCTGGGCGGCGCTCTGAAGCGCCACCCGTTGCCACCAGGACATCCCTAGTCTTACGCGCGGCGCTCGCAGCGTCACGCGCGGTTTTTCTTGGGGGTTGGTAGAGCCGCGCGGCGCCACAGCCCGCTACAGGCGCTGGTGCCCAGCGCTGCGCGGCGCGGTGAGGCGCAGGTGTGCGCTGCGAGGCGCTGCGAGGCGCGGGGAGGCGCAGGTGTGCGCTGCAAAGCGCGGTGTGGCGCATGCGCGCTGCGAGGCGCTGCGAGGCTCACGGCGCCGGGCGGTTACGTAGGACGGCGCCGGATGGTTCCGCTAGACTCGCTGCAAAGGACCACGGCCATGACGATTGATATGAATGAGCCCAAGAAGCGCGGGCGGCCGCGGAAGGTGACTGGCGCGGGTGTGGCGCCGGTTGGTGCGACTGCTGCGGGTGCGCCGAAGCGGCGGGGGCGGCCGCCCAAGGCTGCTGCGGTGGAGGTGGGGGCACAGCACGCGGGTGCGGTGCCGTCCAACCCCCAAAACCCTTCGAGGAAGGGGCGGGGTAAGAGCACTTCGGATGCGGTGGTCGGCTTTGAAGAGAAGCTTTGGCAGATGGCCGACAAGCTCCGCAACAACATGGATGCGGCGGAGTACAAGCACGTAGTTTTAGGGCTCATCTTCCTGAAGTACATCTCGGACGCGTTCGAGGAGAAGCGCGCGGAGCTGCTGGAGGAGGTGAGCTCGGGTGCCGATCCGGAGGACCCGGATGAGTACCGCGCGGACAACATCTTCTGGGTGCCGAAGGAGGCGCGTTGGCCCCACCTCCAGGGGCGCGCGAAGCTGGCGACGATTGGCAAGCTGGTGGATGACGCGATGGTCGCCATCGAGGCGCAGAACCCCTCGCTCAAGGGCGTGCTGCCGAAGGACTACGGCCGCCCGGCGCTCGACAAGACGCGGCTCGGCGAGCTGATCGATTTGGTTGGCACGATTGGCCTGGGCGACAAGGAGAACCGCTCACGCGACGTGCTCGGCCGGGTTTATGAATACTTCCTGACTAAATTCGCCGCCGCGGAGGGCAAGAACGGCGGGCAGTTTTATACGCCGCGCGGCGTGGTGCGGGTGCTGGTGGAGATGCTCGCGCCGTACAAGGGCCGCGTGTTCGACCCGGCGTGTGGCTCCGGCGGCATGTTCATCTCCAGCGAGAAGTTCGTGGAGGCGCACGGCGGCCGCGTGGGTGACATCAGCATTTACGGCCAGGAGAGCAACCACACCACCTGGCGGCTGGCGAAGCTGAACCTGGCTATTCGCGGCATCGACGCCAACATCGTCCAGGGTGACACGTTCCACGCGGACGGCCATAAAGACCTGAAGGCTGACTACGTGCTCGCCAACCCGCCGTTCAACGACAGCGACTGGGGCCAGGCGCGGCTGAAGGAGGACGTGCGCTGGAAGTACGGCACGCCGCCGGCGGGCAACGCGAACTTCGCCTGGGTGCAGCACTTCCTCCACCACCTGGCGCCGCGCGGCATCGCGGGTTTTGTGCTGGCGAACGGCAGCATGAGCTCGCAGCAATCCGGGGAGGGGGAGATCCGCAAGGCGCTCGTGGAGGCGGACCTCGTCGACTGCATGGTGGCGCTGCCTGGTCAGCTCTTCTACTCGACGCAGATCCCAGTGTGCCTGTGGTTCTTGGCGCGCGACAAAAAGAACGGCCTGGGCGGTCGCGGCAAGAAGATGCGAAACCGCCAGCGGGAGACGCTGTTCATCGACGCTCGCAAGTTAGGCACCCTGGTTGACCGAGTGCACCGCGAGCTCTCGGAGGAGGACATCGCGCGCATCGCGGACACGTATCACCTGTGGCGCGGCGACTGGTCGCCGGATGATTCACGTCAGGTAGGGGCGGCCCCCCGTGGCCGCCCGATCTACGAGGACACGCCGGGCTTCTGCTACTCGGCGACGACGGAGGAGATCGCCTCGCACCAGTACGTGCTCACCCCGGGCCGCTACGTGGGCGCCGAGGAGGTGGAGGACGACGGTGAGCCGTTCGACGAGAAGATGAAGCGTCTGGTCGCTACGCTGGAGCAGCAGTTCGCGGAGGGCGCGCGCCTGGAGAAGGAGATCCGGAAGAACCTGCGAGGGCTGGGGTATGGCGGCTAAGAAGACGACCGGTGGGAGCGAACGTTTAAGATCGCAAATTGTGACCTCAAGATCGACGGGCGCGGCGGACGGGGCGACCGTAGCGCTGCCCGTCGAGCAGGCGATCGTGAGGCTGCGCGGGCAACGGGTGATGCTGGATGAGGCGCTGGCGGAGCTGTACGGCGTGCCCGTCAAGCGCCTCAATGAACAGGTGAAGCGCAACATCGAGCGCTTCCCCGAGGACTTCATGTTCCAGCTCACGGAGGAGGAGGTCGAGATCTTGAGGTCGCAAATTGCGACCTCAAGATCTGAGCACGGCGGTCGGCGCTACCTCCCCTACGCCTTCACTGAGCAGGGTGTGGCCATGCTCTCCAGCGTGCTGCGGAGCGAGCGCGCGGTGCAGGTGAACATCGAGATCATGCGCACCTTCGTGAGGCTGCGCGGCATGCTAGCCGAGCACGCGGAGCTGGCGCGCCAGCTCGAGCGGCTCGAAAAGAAGTACGACGCGCAGTTCCGCGTGGTGTTCGACGCCATCCGTGAGCTGATGACACCCACGGCGAAGGCGAAGCGGCCGATCGACTTCCGGAGGAAGGCGTGAGGGGGGTGGAGAGGGAGGCCCGGCGGAACCTACGGGCTCGGGGTGATGAGACCACTCTCGGCGCACTACTTGCCGTGGAGGGTGGGAGCATCAAGACCGGTCCGTTCGGCACAGTCCTGAAGGCGCACGAATACACGACCTCTGGCGTGCCGCTGATCTCCGTCGGAGAGATCCGACATGGATATTTCCGTATTCATGAGAAGACCCCCCGTATTTCAGAGGAGGTTTCGAGCCGACTTCCTGACTACGTGCTTCGTGCCGGCGATATCGTTTTTGGTCGGAAAGGGGCCGTAGACCGCTCCGCGCGCGTTTCACAAGAGCAAGACGGCTGGTTCCTCGGTTCCGATGGTATTCGACTTCGCCTATCTGAAGCAACCGATTCTCGCTTCATGGCGTACCAGCTTCAGAGTGATCTGGTTCGCCGCTGGATTCTTCAGCACGCGACCGGAACAACGATGGCGTCGCTCAATCAAGGAGTTATTGAGCGTATTCCTGTGCTAATTCCTCCCCTCCCCGAGCAACGCGCCATCGCGCACATCCTTGGTACCCTTGATGACAAGATTGAGCTGAACCGCAAGATGAACGAGACGCTCGAGGCGATGGCGCGGGCGCTGTTCAAGTCGTGGTTCGTCGACTTCGACCCCGTGCGCGAAAAGAGCCAAGGCCGCGCCCCCACCGGCATGGACGCCGAGACCGCGAAGCTGTTCCCCAGTGAGTTCGTGGAGTCGGAGCTGGGGGAGATCCCGAAGGGGTGGGAGCATCGAACTGTTGGGGAACTCTCAGTCCTTTCCGGCGGCAAGCAGCTCGAACGTGAGTTCATCGTCGAGGATGGACTTATTCCGGTGTTCGGTGGTGCCGGCGTTATGGGCTTCACCATGGGACACAACGCGGACGGTTTCGTGATTTCAGTAGGGCGCGTCGGGGCGTACTGCGGTCAGTTCTTCGCGCATCGCGGGAAGGCGTGGATCAACAACAACGCCTCCTTGATTCGACCGAACGATGCTCATTTTTCCGAGTGGATGTTTCTCGCGTTGAAGCATGCCGATATAGATGTAATCAAGAAGGGCGCTGCTCAGCCTTTTGTCTCCAATGGCGACATTGCGAACCTCAAGCTGCTGTGGCCTGGCGCACCGACGATTGCGGCTTTCTCGCGCCAGTTTGTGCCTTTGTTAGACGCCAAGGACGCAAACGACGCCCAGTCGAAAACCCTTGCTCGCACCCGCGACACCCTCCTCCCAAGCCTCCTCTCTGGCGAACTTTCTGTGGCCGCTGCGGTGAAGGAGCTTGTGGTCGCATGAGTACGGCTTACCTCTCCATTCGAACTCGAAACGCGGTTCGGGATGTCCTTGCGCAAAGGGGTCCTCTCGACGTGTCGGACCTCTGCTCCGAATGTGAAATTAGGAGGCAGCTAGAAACTATCTATCCAAGGATAGATGACGAACGAACGCGGTTGGCCGCAGAATACCTTGCGTCGCTCAATCTCAACATGAAGAGGGATGCCGAACGCTTGCTCGCTCTTGTCGCGCGCCTCGCGGAGGAACCGGTCAGAGGCAGGCATTTCTCTCAACTTCAGCAAGCCCTTGAGCGCGATGGATTCATGCTTGAGTCGTCCAGCCTCGTCGCCAAGTCTCCCTTTGCGCTGGTGGTCTTTCCCAAGTACGCACCAGTAGATTCAGTCACTGGCGCGACTCGAGAGAGGATCTGTAGCGATCTTCAAAAGAATAGCCTTGCGGTTGAGGGGAGGTTCACCTTCCAGAGATTATTGGACAGATTTATTGCTACACCGGTCACGCATGGCTCACTTGGTGTCGGGTTGATGCAAGCTTACGTGAATTCCGGTCAGTCGAGTCTTAAAAGCTATCTGTCCGGGTTCGGTGGGCGCCCCATTGATTGGCCTGATGGGGCTTTCTTGAGGATCTTGGTCGAGTCCCTTCATCCGGATGTCCGAAGCTTGCATGAATCGAACAAGCTCCTTCGCCTATATAACTCACAGCTGGAATCTGATGGGTGGGAGATCGTAAAGGCGGAGCGCGTTGAGGGGGCGGACCCGTTTGTCTTTCGACGGCGCTCGATTGGAGGAGTGACATTCCCAGATTCGACTCCCGCCTCAGACATCCTTTCGGGGGAGTACGTTCGCGATCTGGTGGGCAAGTGCGACTCCCGTCTTACCTCGGGAGACTTGGAAGGAACTATCACCACCGCGCGCACCATGCTGGAGGCCGTGCTCCGTGAGCTGGAGATTCAGCTTGCGGGTGCGCCGGGCGACTACAAGGGCGATCTGCCAAGGCAGTTTAAGGCTGTAGTCAAGCAGCTCCGCATCGACGACGAGCGCCGAGACCTCGACGACAACTTCAAGCAGGTGGCTCGTGGTCTCGTGCAGGTGGTCAACGGCCTTGCGCCTATCCGCAACAAGATGAGCGACGGGCACGCGCGAGAACGAAAGCCTGAGATACACGAGGCTCGGGTGGTCTTGAATGCGTCCAAGACTGTCGCGGCGTTCCTGGTAGACTGCTACTTGACGCAGAAGGAGCAAGGAGAGCTTAGTACGCCGACCCCCTCGCACAATGACGACGAGAGAGCTTCGGGAGGCTCTACATGAGTCCAGCGATCGTAGCAGCGCGCCCTCGCCGCTATAGTGCCATCCTCTTGGAGTCACTGCTCTCCGGTGAGCTCAACGTCCGCGCCGCCTCGCGCGAAGTGGAGGCCGCGCTGTGAGCGTCACGAAGAAGCCTACCAAGAAGACCGCGTTGACCACGCGCGCGCCGCCGCGCTCACGTGGCCGCGTTCGCCCTGAGGGCGCGGAGTTCCCGCTCGCTCCGCTGAAGACGACGCTGCCAAGGGACTACGCCGAGGTGCTCGCCGAGCTGAAGTCGCGCATCTCCCTGGCCCAGCGGCGCGCGCTTCGCGCTGCGGCTCATGAATTGACGGGCCTCTACTGGTACGTTGGACGTACCATCGTCGAACGCCAACGCGAATCCACCTGGGGAGACTCGGTCATCGAGCGGCTGGCGCACGATCTGCGAGCCGCATTCCCCAAGGTGGAGGGCTTCTCGCCGCGCAACATCTGGCGCATGCGGGCCTTCTTCCTCGCGTGGAGCGCCGAGCCGCGAAAACTGACACCCGCCGTGTCAGAGAGCCCGGCGCGCCGAAAACTGACACGCGCCGTGTCAGAAACAGAGAGCGAGATCCCAGCCGCCGTGGCGTCGCTGCCGTGGAGCCACAACATCATCCTCGTCCAGCAGGTCAAGGAACCTGATGTTCGCCGTTGGTACGCCGAGCAGGCGTCGCGCGAAGGCTGGACCCGCGACGAGCTGCGAGCGCAAATCAAGAAGCAGACCCACGCGCGGCAGGGCAAGGCCGTCAGTAACTTCTCGCGGGTGCTCCCTGCAGCGCAGTCAGCGCTCGCGCAGCAGGCGCTGAAAGATCCGTACCTGTTCGACTTCCTGACCGTGGGCAAGGAGGCCCACGAGCGCGCGCTGGAACGCGAGCTGATCGCCCACGTGCGCGAGTTCCTGCTCGAGCTCGGCGCGGGGTTCGCCTTCATCGGCAGCCAGGTGAAGCTCGTCGTCGAAGAGCGCGACTACTTCGTCGACCTGCTCTTTTACCATCTCAAGCTCCGCGCCCACGTCGTGGTGGAGCTGAAGGCGACGGCCTTCAAGCCCGAGCACGTAGGGCAGATGAACTTCTACCTGGCCGCTGTCGACGACCTGCTGAAACACGAGCTAGATCAGCCGAGCATCGGGCTCTTGCTCTGCAAGTCGAAGGAGCGAATGCGGGTCGAGTACGCGCTGCGCGGCGTCGCCACCCCCATTGGGGTGGCCGAGTACGAGACGAAGCTCTTAGAGTCGCTCCCAAAGGAGCTAGAGGGCGTGCTCCCCACCGTCGAGCAGATTGAGGCGGAGTTTGCGCCGAAGAAGCGGGGGAAGCGGTGAGCGCGCCGAAAGCTCCCATCACGCCGAGCGATCTCGTCCTCTACCGCTCGTCATCGCCGTCGGCTATCGCGTCAACAGCGATGTGTTTCGCGTTCGCCAGGACCGCGAGCTCGTGTCGGACTTCGATCGCATCGTCGAGGGGGCGAAGCGGCTGGGTGAGGGCAAGGCGAAGAAGCGTCCGCGGAAGGAAAAGAAGCGATGACCGTCTTCTCTGAGTCCACCGTCGAGCAGGCGGCGCTGGGGTGGTTCGAGGAGCTGGGCTACGCCGTGATCCATGGCCCTACCATCGGGCCTGGTGAGCCGGATGAAGAGCGCAGCTCTTACGCACAGGTGGTCCTCGAACGCCGCCTGCGCGAAGCGCTCGTGCGCCTGAATCCAGATGTCTCTCGCGAGGGCCTCGATGAGGCCTTCCGTAAGCTCACGCGCATCGCGTCACCTCAGCTCATCGACGCCAACCATGAGCTGCACCACTACCTGGTGAATGGTGTCAGCGTGGAGTACCTGCGCGCGGACGGCAGCATTGGTTACGATCCGGTGAGAGCCGTCGACTTCGACGAGCCGGACAACAACGACTGGCTCGTCGTAAACCAGCTCACCGTCACCGAAGGCGGCCACTACCGGCGCCCGGATGGGGTCGTCTTCCTGAACGGCCTGCCCATCGCGGTCATCGAGCTGAAGAACGCGGCGAGCGAGAGCGCGACGCTGGGGGGCGCCTTCCAACAGCTCCAGACCTACAAGCGAGAGCTGCCGTCGCTGTTCGTCTTCAACGAGCTGCTCATCGTCAGCGATGGGCTCGAGGCGCGCCTCGGCACGCTGTCGTCGAATAAGGAGCGCTTCTTGCCGTGGCGCACCGTGGAGGGAGAGGCGCGCGCCCCCAAGACGGTGTCAGAGCTCGAGGTGCTGATCCGGGGCGTCTTCGACCGGGCGCGGCTGCTCGACTTGGTGCGTTACTTCATCGTGTTCGAGGACGATGGAGACACCGTCACCAAGAAGGTGGCGGGCTACCACCAGTTCCACGCGGTTCACGTCGCGCTCGCGGCGACGCTGCGCGCAGCGGGCGTGCAGCGCAGCGAAAGCGCGAGCGGCAAAGTGGGCGATCGCCGCGTTGGGGTCGTGTGGCACACCCAGGGCTCCGGCAAGAGCCTCACCATGGCGTTCTACGCTGGGCGCGTGGTGCAGCACCCCGCGATGCAGAACCCCACGCTCATCGTGCTGACGGATCGTAACGACCTCGATGAGCAGCTGTTCGGCACCTTCGCGCGCTGTCAGGGCATTTTACGTCAGACACCGGAGCAAGCGAGGGATCGCGGACACCTGCGTGATCTCTTGAAGGTGGCTTCGGGAGGCGTCGTGTTCACCACGATTCAGAAGTTCATGCCCGAGACGCGGGGAGACAGCTTCCCCCTGCTGTCCGAGCGAAAGAACATCGTCGTCATCGCTGACGAGGCGCACCGCAGCCAATACGACTTCATCGATGGCTTCGCGCGGCACCTGCGCGATGCGCTCCCGAACGCCTCCTTCATCGGCTTCACGGGCACGCCGATCGACGCCGCCGACAAGAGCACGCGCTCCGTGTTCGGTGATTACGTCAGTGTCTATGATATTCAGCGCGCGGTGGAGGACGGCGCCACGGTGCCCATCTACTACGAGAGCCGCCTTGCCAAGCTCGAGCTGAGCACCGAAGAGGCGCCGCGCCTCGACGAGGCCTTCGATGAGCTGTTCGAGGTCGATGAGGCCGAGGAGACAGGCGAAGCTGAGCCTGCTTCGCTGGAGGAGCGAGAGAAGCTGAAGACCCGGTGGTCGGCGCTGGAGGTGCTGGTGGGCACCGAGCGGCGCCTCCAGCTCATCGCTGAAGATCTCATCCAACACTTCGAAGCGCGCCTCGAGGTCATGGATGGCAAGGCGATGCTCGTCTGCATGAGCCGCCGCATCTGCGTCCAGCTCTACGAGGCGATAGTCAGGCTTCGTCCCGACTGGCACCACGAGCGAGATGACCAAGGCGCCATCAAGATCGTGATGACGGGCTCGGCGTCGGACCCAGTCGAGTGGCAGCCGCACATCCGCAGCAAGCAGCGGCGCGAGCTGCTCGCGAAGCGCTTCAAAGATCCGAGCGATCCGCTCAGGCTCGTCATCGTCCGCGACATGTGGCTCACCGGCTTCGACGCGCCGTGCATGCACACCATGTACCTCGACAAGCCGATGCGCGGGCACGGGCTGATGCAAGCCATCGCGCGGGTGAACCGCGTGTTTCGTGACAAGCCAGGCGGCCTCGTCGTCGACTACCTGGGGCTCGCCGATCAGCTGCGGCAGGCGCTCCACGTCTACACGGAGAGCGGCGGCCAAGGCGAGACCGCGCTCGACCAAGCGGAGGCCGTGGCGCTGATGCTCGAGCGCTACGAGGTGTGTCGCGATCTATTTGGTCCGTTCATTGGACCAGGCGGGGAGCGCTCCCCTGGCTTCGACTTCAGCGCTTGGACTAGCGGCTCCCCCGCGGCAAAGCTCTCCCTCTTGCCCGCGGCGCAGGAGCACGTGCTCGCGCAAGAGCAGGGCAAGGAGCGGCTGCTTCAGGTCGTGACCGAGCTGTCGAAGGCGTTCGCGCTCGCGGTGCCTCATGACGAAGCGATCCGTGTTCGCGATGACGTCGGCTTCTTCCAGGCCGTGCGCGCCGCCATCGCCAAGACGCAAGGTGGCGGCCGCGGGGGAGCGAGCGGGGATCTCGATCACGCCATCCGGCAGATAGTCAGCCGGGCGATCGTCAGCGATCGGGTGATCGACGTGTTCAAGGCGGCGGGACTCTCGAAGCCCGACATCTCCATCCTCTCCGATCAGTTCCTGGCCGACGTGCGCGGCATGCAGCACAAGAACCTCGCCGTGGAGCTGCTGAAGAAGCTCCTGAATGACGAGTTGAAGGCGCGAAGGAAGCACAACCTCGTGCAGGCGCGCTCCTTCGCCGAGCTGCTCGAGAGCTCGGTGCGGCGCTACCAGAGCCGCGCCATCGAGGCCGCGCAGGTCATCGAGGAGCTGATCGAGCTCGCTAAAGACATGCGTCAGGCGCACGCGCGCGGTGAGGAGCTAGGGCTCACGACTGACGAGCTAGCCTTCTACGACGCGCTCGAGGTAAGCGACAGCGCCGTGAAAGTGCTCGGCGACGACACGCTCCGAAACATCGCTCGCGAGCTGGTCTCAACCGTGAAACAGAACGCCACCATCGACTGGACCATCAAGGAGACGGTGCGCGCTAAGCTGCGCGTCATCGTCAAGCGCATCCTCCGTAAACACGGCTACCCACCTGACAAACAGGAAGCCGCGACGACCACCGTGCTGCAGCAAGCCGAGCTCCTGAGCGAGCTCTGGACCGCCGCCTGAGCGCCGCACGTTCATCTGGGGTGAGGGAGGGGGTGGTAGCGCCGCGTGGCGCCACCGCCCGCTGCAGTGAGCCCTCACAGCGCTTCAAACAACTCTCCGATCTCCGCCGCGTAGCGTTTCCGCGCGGCATCGTGCGCCACGTGGCGGCCCTCCAGGACGCGCCACACGCCGCCGACCATCACTTGGCGCACGGGGGAGGCCCCGGGCGCGAACACCCAGCTGTCCAGCGCGCGGTCTTCGGTGCGCCCCAGGAGGCTTGGGTGCGCGCCGTCGAGCACCACCAGGTCCGCGTGGCAACCCGGCGCGAGGCGCCCCAACGCCATGCCGCTGCTCATCGCCATCCCGCCGCCCATCGTCTCAGCATGGCTGCCCATCGCCGCGCCGCTGCTCATTGCCATCCCACCGCCTAGCGCCTTCGCCCCACCGCGCAGCGCCTCGCTGTACAGCCGCGCGCCGGTTCCGCGCGGCGGCGATGAGCGATCGGAGACGGCGCGCGCCCGCGTCGTGAGGCGCTGCCCATACTCCAAGAGCCGCAGCTCCTCGGCGGGACACACGCACACCTGACTGTCACTGCCGATCCCGAAGCTGCCGCCGAGGTCGAGCAGCTTCGGCAGCGGGAACAGCCCGTCGCCGAGGTTCGCCTCCGTGGTCGGGCACAGGCCGAGGGTGGCGCCCGCTCGCACCACGCCGCGGAGCTCCTCCTCGGTGACGTGGGTCGCGTGCACCAGGCACCAACGCGCGTCCACCTCGTGCTCGCTGAGCAAAAGCTCTACCGGGCGCGCGCCGTGATGCGCCAGCGCCGCCTCCACCTCCGCCACCTGCTCCGCGACGTGAATATGTACTGGAACCTGATGATCGCTGGCGGCCGATGCGAGCACCGCCAAGATCTCCCGGCGCCCCTCGAGCGGCGCCGCGCGCAGGCTGTGCAGCGCGACCCCCAAGCTGACGAGCGGCCCGACCTCCGATTCGAGCGCCTGCAGCAGCCGCAAGTAGCGCTCGGGGCGATTGTAGAAGCGCCGCTGCTCGGGCGCGATCGGCGCCGCGCCGAAGCCCGAGGTCTCGTAATAGACAGGCAACAGGACGAGTCGCATCCCCGCGCCGCGCGCCGCCTCTGCCACGTGTCGCCCGAGCTCCGCCAAGTCGGCGTAGGGCTCACCCCCTGGGCCGTGATGCAGGTAGTGGAACTCGGCGGTGCTGGTGTAGCCGTGCTCCAGGAGCTCCACGTACAAGAGCTCGGCGATGGCGCTCACCTGCGAGGGTGAGAGCCGCTCGACGAACCGATACATCAGCTCACGCCAGCTCCAGAAGCTGTCCTGCCCCGCAGGCGAAGCGCGCTCCGTGAGCCCCGCCAGTGCGCGTTGGAACGCGTGCGAGTGGAGGTTGGGCATCCCCGGCGCGGTGATGCCCGGCAGCCACGTCGCCGCTTCATCGCCTGGCGGCACCTCGCGTCGCGCGCTCTCATCGCCTGGACGCCGCTCCCCCAGCGCCTCACCACCCAGCGCGCCCACCTCCGTCACCACGCCGGCCTCCACTCGGAGCCGCCCGGGTCGATGCCAGCGCTGCCCGTCGAACAGCTGCTCGCAGTGGTAGACGCCGGCGCTCACGCGGGCCGCCACGTGGAGAGCGCCTGAGCCAGCTCTCGAAGGCACTTCGTGAGCCGCTCCGCGCGCGCCGGCTCGAAGCGATAAGGCGGCGCCTCATCCATGTAGCAAGCCTGCGCCATCTCGAGCTGCAGCGCGTGCACCCCGCGGCTCGGCTCACCGTAGCGCCGCGTGATGTAGCCGCCGGTGAAGCGCCCGTTCACCACGTAGCTCATCCCAGACGCCGCGAGCACCGCCGCCGCGCGCGCCGCGAGCTCATCGTCAGCGCTCCTGCCATGGTAGGTGCCCAGGTTCAGGTCAGGTAACCTGCCTTCGAAGAAGCGCGGTACCTGAGCGCGAATCGAGTGACCATCGAGCAGCACCGCGAAGCCGTGCGCCGCGTGGAGCCTGGCTAGCTCCGCGCGCAGCGCCGCGTGGTAAGGCATGAAGTAGTGCTCCACGCGCCCCAAGATTTCCTGGGGGTTCGGCGTGGCGCCTTCGCGGTAGATGCGCTCGTCGGCGAAGGTGGTCAGCGGGCAGAGCTCCGTGGTGCGCTGCCCGGGGTACAGCGAGGTGCCCTCGGGGGCGCGGTTCAAGTCGATGACGTAGCGGCTCAGGCGCGCGCGGAGCACACTGGCCCCCAAACCCGCTGCGAAGGCGTACAGGCGGTCCACGTGCCAGTCCGTGTCGGGCAGCGCGAGCGCGGCCTCCGTCAGCCGCTCGCCGAAGCCCGGGGGCAGCTCGGTGCCAGAGTGAGGTAAGCTGACGAGGAGCGGCGCCTCTCCCCGCGTCAGCTCGAACGTCGCCTGCGGAGGCATGAACGCCTCCTAGCACCCCTCGCGCGCGTCCGCCTCAGCGCTGCGCGCCGGCGTCTCGCCGTCAGTGTCCAGCGCTTTGCGCTCATCGCCGCTTGCAGCACCGCTCACCTCGCACGAGCCCTGCGTGCTGTGGCAGCGCCTTGCGGACAGTGGCTAGCGCCACGCCGCTCGTCGTGTGCTCCATGCGTCGCCTCTCGCCGCCTCAGCGCGGGCGGCCTTGCGCGATCCAGCTCTCCACCAGTTGGACCTGCTCAGAGCTGAGCGCCGGCAGGCTGAGCGGCATCCCGCGCACCTCGCCGGGCTTCGCCCCGGCCTCCTCCGCCTGGCGCGCGAGCAGCGCCGCCACCAGGCGCGGCGTGCCATCAGCGGTCGGCTTGAAGGCGCTCACGCGCTCACCCTCGGTGTCCACCATCCCGCTCAGCAGCGCGGAGTAGCTCGCCAGGTTCAGGCGCCGCGGCTTGAACCCGAAGCCACCGGTGTTGCCGGGGCCGCCGTCACCGCGAGCCACTTGAGGATCCCCGTGGCAGTGCACGCAGGTCTTGCTGAACACCTCATCGAACACCTCTTGATAGCGCACCGGGCGGCTCAGCACCGCGAGCCGCTCCGGTACGGCGCGCTTGGGCGCCGCCTCGAGCGGCGTGTCGAACACGTACGCCGCGATGTCGCGCGCCTCCTGCTCGCTGAGGCTGGTGCTCGGCATCAGGGTGCTCTTCTTGATGCTGCTCGGGTCGCGGATCCAACGGATCGCCGACTCGCGCGGCATGCGCTCGCGCGCGAAGCGCAGATCGGGCGCCAGGAGCACGCCGCGCCGGGTGCGCTCGTCCGCTGATTTGGCGTCCGGCTGGGTGGCGAAGGCGGGCACGCCGGTCATCGTGTGGCAGCTCGGGCAGCCCTTCTGCTCCATCAGCGCGCGCCCCTTGGCGAGGTCGCCGCCGGCGAGCGGATCTTTCTGGGCGGGCGCGGGCGCGCCCTTCGTGAGGAAGGCGGCGATGTCGGTCGCCTGCTCCTCCGTCAACGCGAGGCGCGGCATCGACTGCTTCAAGTGGGGACGCAGGTCGTGCGGCGCGGTCAAGAAGGAGGCGAGCCAGCTCGCCTTGAAGCGCTGCGCCGAGCTCTGGAGGGAGGGGATGTCGCGGTAGGGCTCCACCACGGGCTGCCACTTCGCGAGCTCGGTCTTGGGCGCCTTGAAGGTGCCGTTCATGATATCCATGTGGCAATGGCCACAGTGCTGCTCGAGCGGCGATTGCACCAGCTCGGCCCCATCATGACAGCGGCCGCACTCGAAGGCCTGCGTCAGCGCCTCGCCGCGCGCGGCGTCGCCCTTCGGGTGCACCTCCGCTCGCGCCAGCTCCGGCGCCGCGCTCGCGCTAGGCCCAGGGGCTGGCGTGGCGTCCTCGGGGCTGGGCTTCTCACGGCAGCCCAGCCAAAGCGCGGCGGTGGTGGTCAGGGTCAAGAACCAAGTGAGGCGATGATTCCGTGTCATGGCGCTCGACCCCGAACCTGCCGCGTCGCTCAGCCGTGGACGGCGCAGGTGGACTTATCCTTCGCCATCGCCTCGCAGCGCTCCATCGCGAGCTTGGTGCCCGCGCGGTCACCGCGCTTCTGGCGCAGGTGCGCGAGCGCTGCGTACCCCTCGGGGCTGGTCACCAAGTCGGCCTTGGCCAGCTCCTCCAAGATGCCGAGCGCCTCCTTCTCGCCGCCCTCCGTGCGCGCCAGCGCCTCCGCGAGCTCGGTGCGCGACTGCGGGTCGTTCTCCTGCGCCTCGGCGGTCTTACGCAGGATGTCCGTCGCCCAGGTGAGGTTCGTCTGGCGATCTTCCGCCGACTTCCCCAGCCAAGTGTCTTGGACGTGCGCCGGGAGCTGCCGCGCGGCGTCCAAGCGGCCATCCGTACGCGCCACGCTGAGCGCCAGCACGCGCAGCGCGCGGTTCACGAGCGGCTTGCTCGCGCTCATCTTCAGCGACTTGATGTGAGGCATCATGCGCACCACGCTGGCGGCGGCGTCGGTCGACTTCCCAGCGTCCATCAGGCGCTCCGCCTGCAGCACGCCGGGCACCCGCCAGTCGATTTGCTCCTCCACGATCGGCACCCAAGCGCCGCCGCAGGCCGACGCCTCGCGGGTGGTGGCGCCGACCATCAGGCTGGCAGCGGCGGTGAGGAGCAGGGTCTTGGCGAGGAGCTTGCGGGTGCGGGTCATGGTGGGTGGTTCTCCTGGTGGCTTGGTCAATCAGTGCGGCTTGGTGAGGCTGCTTGGTCAGTGGGGTTGGGTGAGGCGCGGCTCGGTCAATCGGTTTGGTGAGGTGCGGCTCGGGGATCAGGTGGGCGCAACGCGCGAGCGATGGGGCCCTTTCAGCGTGAACTCAGAGACATCGTTCGAGGGGACCGGCCTGTGACACGGGGCGCGCGAATCAGTTCCCAAAGTTCGCCCTCTCGTGACCATGAGCCTCCCGTTGGGCCCTCGCGAAGGACCTATTCAAGCGCCGTGCCGACCCGCGGGGTGTCACCTCCTCGAGCCATGCCTGGGAAAACCCGCGCGGATACGCGAGCCTTGGGTGGTGTTGCGGTGACCGAGCACTTCGGGGCGCCGTGTGACGCGTCACACGCCGCGTGTCTCACCGCCCACGAGTGACACCCCTTGCTGGGGTGGCCCGAGCGCTCGCCGGGCAGAGCGTTGCGTCGCCCCGACCACCCACGGGCTCGAACCTGCTGCTCACGGGGGTGGCCCTCGAAGGAGCTACAGCGCGAGCTCCACCGACAGCGGGAGGTGGTCGCTGGCCAGCGCCGTCGGGCCCTCCGTGTGTATCCGGGCGGAACCAGGCTGGTAGTGGCTTCGCGCCTTGGGGCTGAGCAGGGCGAAGTCGATGCGGTTCGAGTGCACGCCGGAGCGGTAGGTCGGCACCAGGGCGCCGCTCGGCTCCTGCTCCGCGGCGATGGGGTCCCACCAGTGTTCCGAGGCGCACAGCGGGGCGAGGCTCACGTCGCGCGGCGGCGCGTTGAAGTCGCCGAGCAGCACGCAGGGCTCGTGCAGGTGCTGCTGCATCAAGTGGGCTGCGGCGCGGGCTTCGGCGCTGCGGATGGCACCTGCGGTGTGGCGCATCCAGGGGTAGCTACGGAGCGACTTGAGGTGCGCCACGAAGACTCTCGCGAAGCCCCCCCCTTCTCCCTCGAGCGAGACGCGCGGTAAATCCCGCTGGAAACGCAGCGGGCTAAGCTGACCTTCGCGCGCTGCTTCACGATTCGGGTGATCGTGCAGCGGCTCTCCGTCAGGACACCTGAGCAACACGTCGCGATGCGACGCCACGTCGATGGGGCGCCGACTGAGCACCGCCAGGTGGATCCCGAGCCGCGAGTTGGTGGGGCAGAAGTGGGCGTGAGGGTAGGGCGCCGCGAGCAGCGACTGGAGCTCGACCAGGGCCTCCGGGCTGCCCACCTCTTGGAGAGCCAGGACGTCCGCCTGAAGGAGATCGATCACCTGCGCGACGGCGCGCCATGATCGGCGCGACTTCGGGTGACGTCCGCCGCGGCCCGCGAGGCACAAGAGGCGCACGTTGTAGGTGGCGAGGCGCATCCGGCGGCCGCATCAAGGGCGCGCTTCGCCGCTGGGTCAAGCGCTCGCTCATCACGCGTTGGTCTGGGCCTCGAGCGTTGGGTTAGCCCATGGATCAGGCGTCATCGGCGGCAGCGTGGCTTGTTTTGGGGGGGGGTTGGCTTGCATCGGGGCGACGCTGCCCGGCGCTCGCTCATGCGCCCGAGCGGCGCTTGGTGTGGGGCGCGCCTCGTGGCACAAGGGCGCCATGACCACCCACTATGAGCTGCAAGACGGCGTCGCCGTGATCCGCCTGGACGATGGTAAGGCGAACGCACTAGGTCAGGCGCGCGTCGCGGCGATCCAGGCGCACCTCGATCGCGCCGAGCAGGAGGCGAACGCGGTGCTCATCATGGGGCGTGAGGGGATGTTCTCCGCCGGGTTCGATTTGAAGGAGATGATGGCGGGGATCGAGAGCACCCGCGCGCTGGTGAAGGCGGGCGGTGAGCTGATGCTCAGGATCTTCATGTCGCCGCTGCCGGTGGTGGCGGCGTGCACCGGGCACGCGATGGCGGGCGGGGTGATCTTGCTCACCGCGTGCGATCTTCGGATCGGCGCCGAGGGGAGCTTCAAGATCGGGCTCAACGAGGTCTCGCTGGGGATGACGCCGCCCATGTACCTGGTGGGGCTGGCGCGGCATCGCCTGAGCCCCAAGTGGTACCCGCGCATCGTCTCCCAGAGTGAAATCGTTAGCCCAGCTGACGCCGTGGAGGCGGGGTGCCTCGACTTCACGGCGCCCCCCGAGGCGCTCCAGGAGCAAGCGCTCGGCGCCGCGCGGCGGCTGGGGGCGCTGCCGCGCAAGGCCTTCGTGGAGGCCAAGCGCCGTGAGCGGGGCGCGCTGGCCCAGGCGCTACGCGAGGGCCTGGACGAGGACCTGAAGACCGTCGTCATCGCGCCCTGAATGATTGCCGCGAGGAAATATGATCGCGCTGACTTGGCTCGCGGCTGATGGGGCGCCGTGAATCGCCCATCGGAGGACCCATGGCTGATCCCGATCTGACTGAAGCTCACCTGGACGATCGCTCTGAGGCGCCTGAGGGCGCAGTCTTTCCTGAAGGCGCAGCGGTCAATTCATCTGACGAAGTGGCCGTGCTGGAGACGGTGATGCGCCGGCGCCGCTCGGTGCGCGGCTTCTTGGAGACGCCCGTCCCGGCGGGCACGCTGCGCTCCATCTTCGAGCTGGCCCAGACGGCGCCCTCGAACTGCAACGTGCAGCCGTGGCGTGTGTACCTCGCCTCGGGGGAGACCCGCGATCGCGTGCGGGCGGCGCTGCTCGGGGTGGTGGGCGCCGCGGGGGGGCCCGTGGAGCCACCGCGCCCCGACTTCGACCTCGGCGCCAGCTTCCAAGGGGAGTACCGGCGCCATCAGGTGGAGTGCGCCGTGGCGCTGTACCGCGAGATCGGGGTGGAGCGCGGCGACGCCGAGGGGCGCCTCAAGGCGTTTCAGCGCAACTACGCCTTGTTCGACGCGCCGCACGTCGCGTTCATCGGGATGGATAAGTCGTTCGGGCCCTCGGTGGTGGTGGACGTGGGGATCTACCTGGGCCAGCTGATGCTGCTGCTCACCGCGCATGGCATCGCCTGCTGCCCGATGGGCAGCCTCCGGAACTACCCCGATGTGGTCCGCGCCGAGCTGGGCGTCCCCGAAGAGATCGGCCTCTTGGTGGGGCTCTGCTTCGGCTATGAAGATCCGGCGGTCCCCGCCAACCGCACGCGCACCACCCGCGCCCCGGTCACCGACAACGTGCGCTTCTTCGAGTGATGTCCACCCGGTCGACCTCCTGTCCAGTCGCTTCCCGCTTATGGCTGCCTGCCTCGTGAGTTGGGCCGCGCCGCTCACGATCTCCCAAGTGACCTCGCCTGCGTGAACCCTGAAGTGATCTCATGTCCAAGAAGGTGCCCAAGAAGCCAGGCCCGGCGCTCATCAATCCGCTCAGCGTGATGCGCAAGCAGTCGGGCACCCCCGCGGTGGATCACCCGACGGAGTTCATCCATGGCGGTCAGCCGTGGGACACCTCGCGCACCCGTCAGCGCGCCGAGGCGCGCGGCAAGGAGGCGGCGCTCAAGGACCTGGCGCTCGCCCTCATCCAGCTGTCGTCGCCGCGCCTCACCCGACTCCAGCTGCCGGAGGAGCTCGACTCTGCCGTACGCGTCGCCAAGACGATCCCCCCCTCCAAGGCCTGGCAGCGGCAGATCAAGCTGCTCGCGCGGCTGCTCGCCGAGGTGGACCACGAGGCGATCCAGCGTGACGTCGCCGACCCCACGCGTCGCCCGAAGTCAGTCAGCCCAGCTGATCGCTTCGCGACCGAGTGGCTCGCGCGGCTCACGGCGGAGGGGGACGAGGCGCTCATGGCGCTGTGCGCCGCGCACCCGGAGGCGCCCCGCCAAGAGCTGCGTCAGGCGCTGCGAGCCCACCGCGCGGGGCGCCCAGCCGCGGAGCGCAGCTTGCGCCAGCTGCTGGCGCCGCTCGCCCCACCCCAGCCGGAAGACGAAGAAGCTGATGGAGACGCCGTGGGCGATGACGTCAATAGCACTGACTGACGGGCCCGGGGGTCGAGTCCGCCCGGATGTCGTCCAGGCGATGCGCGTCAGCAGCGCTGCCCGATACGTCATCTAAACTGACGTTCGACCTTCAGCCACCCGGGGGGCGGCGGATCACCAGCAGCCGCTGCTCCTGCATGTCCTCCATCGCGTAGGTGATGCCCTCGCGCCCGAAGCCGCTGTCCTTCACGCCGCCGTAAGGCATGTGGTCCACGCGCCACGACGGCACGTCCCCGATCACCACGCCGCCCACCTCGAGCACCTCCCAGGCGCGCTGCGCCTTGTAGAGGTCACGCGTGAACACGCCCGCTTGGAGCCCGAAGGCGCTGTCGTTGACCTCGGCGAGCGCCGCTTCGAAGTCACTGAAGGGGCTGAGCAGCGCGACGGGACCAAAGGCCTCTTCACGGTAGAGCGGGGCGCTCTTCGGTACGCCCTCGAGCAAGCTGGCAGGCAGCATCGCGCCCTCGCGCGGCCCTCCGGTGAGCCGGGTGGCGCCGCTCGCGAGCGCGTCGTCGATCCACGCCTCGAGGCGCGCCGCTTCCCGCTCGGAGATCATCGGACCGATGAAGGTGGGCTCGAGCTTTGGGTCGCCCATCGGTAGCGCCTCCGCGGCGTGGACGAGGCGCGCCTTGAGCTCCGGGTAAATCGCCTCGTGGATTAGGATGCGCTGCACCCCAATGCAGCTCTGTCCGGATTGATAGAAGGCGCCGACGATCAGGCGCTCGGTGACGTCATCCAAGTCGGCGTCGTGGTCCACCACGCAGGCCGCGTTGCCGCCCAGCTCGAGCACCACGCGCTTCTTCCCGGCGCGCGCCTTGAGCTCCCACCCCACGCCAGGTGAGCCCGTGAAGGAGAGCAGCTTGAAGCGCGGGTCGGTGGTGAGCGCCTCGGCGCCGTCCCGCGGGCAAGGCAAGATGCTGAAGGCGCCTTCGGGCAGCGCCGTCTCCGCCAGCACCTCGCCGATGAGCAGCGCGCCGAGCGGCGTGAGGCTGGCGGGCTTCAGCACGAAGGGGCAGCCCACCGCCAGCGCCGGCGCGATCTTGTGCGCCGCGAGGTTCAGCGGGAAGTTGAAGGGGCTGATGAAGCTGCACGGTCCGATGGGCACGCGCCGCACCATCCCGGTGTAGCCGCGCGCCCGCGCGCTGATGCCTAGCTCGAGCACCTGACCCTGAATGCGCACGGACTCCTCTGCGGCGTAGCGGAAGGTGTCGATGAGGCGCGCCACCTCGCCCCGGGCGTCGCGGATCGGCTTGCCCGCCTCCACGCACAGCGCGTAGCTGAGCTCCGCCGCGCGCTCCTCGAAGCGCCGCACGCAGTGGCTCAGGATGGCTTGACGCTCGTAGGCTTCGAGGCGCCGCATCGGCTCCGTCGCGCGGTGCGCCGCCGCGATGGCGCGCTCGATGACCTCAGGGCCGGCGAGCGGCACCCGCGCGACCTCCTCCCCGGAGTATTTGTCGGTCACCGCGAGGTCGAGGTTGGGCTGCTCGGCGCGGCCACCGACGTAGAGCGGCCACTCGCGCTGGATGCTGCCCGTCACGCTGGTCTCTGGCATGCAGCGACTGAAGCACAGATGACGGCGCGGTGGGGCGCTCACCTTATGGAGGCCAGATGGGGCCTGGCTTCGGGCGCGTGAGGCGCGCTATAGGCGGGCGGTGACTACGGTGGTTTACACGGACGGCGCGTGCAGCGGGAACCCAGGGCCAGGCGGGTGGGCTTGGGCGACGTCGCGGGAGCACTTCGCGAGCGGCGCCGAGCGCCACACCACGAACCAGCGGATGGAGATCCGCGCGGCGCTCGAGGCGGTGCGGGGCAATGAGGGGCCGCTCGAGGTAGTCAGTGACTCGACCTACGTCGTCAACTGCTTCAAGGATCGCTGGTGGGTGGGTTGGCTGAAGCGCGGCTGGCTGAACAGCCAGAAGAAGCCGGTGGCGAACCGCGACCTGTGGGAGCCGCTCATCGACCTGGTGCGCGAGCGCGGTAACGTGACCTTCCGCTGGGTGAAGGGCCACAGCGGCCACCCGATGAATGACCTGGTGGACGAGCTCGCGGTGGAGGCCGGGCGCGAGCAAGTGGGTCGTCAGCAGCCCTGAGCGACACGCTGCGCCCAGTGAGGTGCCGTCCAACCCCCTGAAAATGAACCTCGAGACACCACGCGAGGCGCTTCAGGGCCGCAGGGAGACGCGGATGTCGGAGCGCGTGAGGCGCGATCTGCCGCGTCGTACGATGACGTGCCGCAAACTCGGACCGTGGCGTGATGACGCGCGCTAGATTGTCGCGTAGTCGGGCGGCACGCGACGTGCATAGGATGAGCGCCGAAAGGAGTGATTAGATGACTTTAGAGCGCTTGGTTTGGTGTGGTGTCGTGGTGGTGGGGCTGACTGTCGGGTGCGGCAAGAAGGAGAGCGCCCCGGCTCCATCGGCAGAGCCGTCGGCCAAAGCGGCGTCGACCACGGGTGCGTCGGCGAGCGGTGAAGCCTCCGCCGCGAGGAAATACTTCAAGCAGAAGTGCGTCGTTTGCCACGGTGAAGAGGGGATGGGTGACGGTCCCGGCGCCGCGGCGTTGAACCCCAAGCCGCGCGCGTTCTCCGACAAAGAATGGCAAAAGAGCGTGGATGACGCGTACCTGAAGAAGATCATCGTGGGCGGTGGCTCCGCGGTGGGCAAGAGCAACATCATGCCCGGCAACCCGGATCTGGAGGATCCAGACAAGGCGGAGGTCGTCGCGGAGCTGGTGAAGTTGGTGCGCCGCTACGGCGAGTGATGAGCCGAGGGCGCCGATCCGTTTCGCCGCCGCCGCGGCGCTCGGTTCGGCGCTCTCGCACGTTTTGGGGGGCGCTATGAGGGAGCGCGTCGTTGTGGTGGTGGCGCCGAGGTGGGCGATCGCGAAGCGTTTGGGGGATTGGGACGGGGACCTGAGCAGGTGACTTTCGCGCAGGCTTGGCGTGCTGCGCGCAATTTTGTCGCACGCTGATTCGCGCAATTCCTGCGGCGCCGAAGCGCGCTCCAGGCATCTTGTGCAGGGATGCCCTCGGCGCTTGGCGCGCTGCAGCGTGAATTGCTCGGCGCGCCAACGACTGCCTCCGATGGCGCGCTGCGTGCAGTGCGCGGGGGAGATTGGAGGGCCTATGAGGATGCACCGATACGCCATGTTCCCCCTGCTGCTCGCTGCGGCTTGCGCGCAGCCAGCGCCGACACCACCCCCCGAGGGCGAGAAGTCTGTTTTCTTAGAGGACACAGGCGGATCGGCGAAGGGGGATCTCGGCCCACCGCAAGGTGAGCCCATTCAGGCCGTGTTGACGCACGCGCCGGAGGTTCCCCCGCCGATCACCCGCAAGACTCCAGCGAAGGTGATCGTGGACCTGGAGGTCAAGGAAGTGGAGCTGCCCATCGCGGAGGGCGTGAATTACATGTTCTGGACCTTCGGTGGGAAGGTGCCTGGGCAGTTCATTCGCGTTCGTCAGGGTGACACCGTCGAGTTTCACCTGAAGAACCACCCCGACAGCAAGATGCCCCACAACATCGACTTGCACGCGGTGACGGGGCCTGGCGGTGGTGCCGCGAGCTCCTTCACGGCGCCGGGGCACAAGTCGCAGTTCACCTTCAAGGCGCTGAACCGCGGGCTCTACGTGTACCACTGCGCGGTGGCGCCGGTCGGCATGCACGTCGCCAACGGGATGTATGGCCTCATCTTGGTGGAGCCGCCGGAGGGCCTCCCCAAGGTGGATCGTGAGATGTACGTGATGCAGGGCGACTTCTACACGGTGGGTAAGTACCGTGAGAAGGGGCTGCAGCCGTTCGACATGCAGAAGGCCATCGACGAGAACGCGACCTACGTCGTGTTCAATGGTTCGGAGGGCGCCCTAGTGGGCGACAACGCGCTGAAGGCCAAGGTGGGCGAGACGGTGCGCATGTACATCGGCAACGGTGGGCCGAACCTGATCAGCAGCTTCCACGTGATCGGTGAGATCTTCGACAAGGTCTACCCGGAGGGTGGCAGCCGCTTCCAGGAGAACGTGCAGACCACGCTCGTCCCCGCGGGCGGCGCGGCTTGGGCGGAGTTCAAGCTGGAGGTGCCCGGCACTTACGTGCTGGTGGATCACTCGCTGTTCCGCGCCTTCAACAAGGGCGCGCTCGGGATGCTGAAGGTGGATGGCCCCGAGGACAAGACCGTCTACACCGGCAAGGAGGTGGACGAGATCTACCTGGGGGACAAGGTGAGTGACCCTGCGCCGGTCGGCGTCGCGGCCAAGTCGCGCAAGGCAGGTGAGCTGACCTTGGAGGAGCAGGTCGCCGCGGGCAAGGTGCTCTACCAAGGCACTTGCTCCGCCTGTCACCGTGACAATGGTGAGGGGGTGCCCGGCGCCTTCCCTCCGCTCGCCAAGGCTGACTACCTCGCGAAGATGAGCCAAGAGCAGCTGATCGTCGCGATTTTGAACGGCCTGGAGGGCGAGATCACGGTGAATGGCACGGTGTACAACTCGGTGATGCCACCTCAGAGCCACCTGGCTGACGAGGACATCGCCAACATCCTCACCTACGTCCTCAACTCCTGGGGCAACGCGGGCGGGCAGATCTCGGTGGAGCAAGTGAAGGCGATCCGCGCCAAGACCCCGCGCGCGGTAGGCGCAGGACACTGACGCTGCGGAAGCGGCTGGCTGGAGGTGCCCATGACGACGCTGATCTGGGTGACTGTTTATGCGCTGACCCTGGGCGCGCACGTCGGCTCCACGCCGGAGCTGGGCTGGCTCCTCCCCTCCGAGGTGGACCGCGTGACGATCCCAGCTGGCCGCTTCCGCACCTTTTACCCTCCGAGCGCGACCGAGACGGACGTGCCCATCGCGGGCTTCCGTCTCGATCGCTACCCGGTGACGAACGCGGACTACCTCCGCTTCGTGAAGTTGAACCCGCGCTACCGTCGCGACCGCGTCTCGCGGCTGTTCGCCGACTCGCAGTACCTGAGTCACTGGGCGGAGGCAGGTCGGCTGGGTGAAGGCGCAGGGCCGCGTGAGCCCGTCACCAACGTGAGCTGGTTCACGGCGAAGGCCTACTGCGAGTGGCAGGACGGGCGGCTGCCCACCGAGTACGAGTGGGAGTACGCCGCGGCGGCGGACGAGCGCTCACCGGAGGCGCGCGAGCGGCTCACGCCGCGCATCCTCGAGTGGTACGCGGCGCGCAGCTCGCGGCCAGGGCCGGTGGGGGAGGGCAGGCCCAACTGGTACGGGGTGCACGACCAGCATCGCCTGGTGTGGGAGTGGGTGCTCGACTTCAACTCGAACCTGGTGAGCGGGGACAGCCGCGAGCGGCAGTCCGGTGACATGGAGCGCTTCTGCGGCGCGGGGGCGCTCTCGGCGAGTGACGTGAACGACTACGCGAGCTTCATGCGCATCGCCTTCCGCGGTTCGCTCGAGGCGCGCTACACGACGCGCAACCTGGGCTTCCGCTGCGCGGACGATGGGAGGTGATCCAATGAAGTGGCTCTTCACAGGCGCGTGCCTTCTCTCGATGCTGGTCGCTTGCAAGGCGAAGGAGGAGGGCCAGGCGCCGGCGAGTGAGCCGGCGAGCGTGGCGGCGCAGGTGCCAGCTCAGGTCCCTCAGGGTGCTGAAGCGGCGGCTCACGAGACGTTGGGTGCCGGTCAGGGCGCGGTGGACGCGTCGCTGTACGATCTGGAGCTGAAGCTGACCGATCAGCATGGCAAAGCCATCGCGCTCGATGAGTTCCGAGGGCACCCGGTGGTGATCAGCATGTTCTATGCGACCTGCCCCTTCGCCTGCCCCACCTTGATCCGCGACATAAAGCGCTTCGAGCGCTCCTTGGATGAAGCCTCGAGAGCGAAGCTGCGGGTGCTGCTCGTCAGCATCGACCCGGAGCGCGACACCCCCCAGGTGCTGATGGAGCTCGCCGAGCGTCACCAGCTGGACTCGAAGCGCTATCGGCTCGCCACGGCGCCGGACAGCGACGTGCGCGCGCTGGCGGCGGCGCTCGGCTTCAAGTACCGAAAGCTGGAGGGGGGCGCCTTCAACCACTCCTCGCTCATCACGCTGCTCGACGCTCGCGGTTTCCCTCAGGCGCGCGTCGATGGACTGAATCAGCCGCTCGAGGCGCTCACCGCCCGCGTCCGAGCGATGCCGTGAGCTTTCGCCCTGGCGCCGTGGTGCGCGCTGATGCAGTGGGTGCGTCTTCGTGGTGGCGCGGTTCGTCTGTGGAGCGAACAAAAAGGTGAGCGCCACCCACCGGGGAGGTGGGTGGCGCTCGGGGCGCATCAGGGGCTGGGTGGGGGGTGCGGTAGGAGCCCCTGACGGCCTGACTCAGCTGGCCGACTTCTTCTCGCGCTTGTCGCCCTTCTTCTTGTCACCGCGCTTCTTGTCGCCCTTCTTGCGGTCGCCCTTCTTGGACTTCCACTCGGCGCGCTTCGCCTCGAGCTCGGCCTTGGTGACGGCGCCATCCTTGTTGGCGTCCGCGCGGCTGAGGCGGTTCCAGAGCTTCTCGGGGACTTCGCTCTTGGTCAGCTTGCCATCCTTATTGGCGTCGAAGCGCTCGAAGAGCTTGCCCATGCGGTCGCCACGGGGGCCTTTCTTCTCGCCGTCTCCCTTGGCGAAGGCCACGCTCGTGAGGGTGAGCGAGGCGCCGATGATCCAGGTGGTGAGGATGCGGGTCTTACGGGTCATCTGGTGTCCTTTCTTGAGCTCCTGCGCTCAGATGGGGGACAACTGCCGCTCGGCGGGGCGCCGTTAATCGCGCGTCGCGCCGCCCCGGGCGTGAGCCGGTGGACCTGGGCGGACGAGCCGTGCCCGGCGCCCCCCAGGGCGCTGCCAAACCCCCAAAAACCCTCGGGGATCACGCAGGGGCTGCCTCGTATCGCTACGGATCCGCAGAGCGGAGACGACCGATCGTCGCTCGAAGCGGACGCGCTACGGATCCGAGCAGCAGCGGAAGCCGATGTTCGGGAGGATCGCCTTCTCGCCGGCGCGGGGCGCCAGCTCGATGTCGCAGCTCAGCCCGAGCGACGGGGAGAGGTAGGAGCCGCCGTGCAGCTGGTAGATGTCCTGCGGTGGGGACTCGTTGGTCGAGCCGGTGCGGGTGGACGTCCACTCGGCGGCGTTGCCCGAGAGGTCGTAGAGGTCACTCGCGCTCCTGCACTCGAGCAGGGAGCCGGTGGGGAGCAGGACGTTGTCATCCGCGCCGCCCGGGATCCCGTCGTAGTCGCTGCCGTTGCAGGTGTCCGGCTCGTAGCTCATCCCGTATGGGAACGTGCGGCCGCCTTCGGCGCAGGCTTGCCTGAGCTCGGCCGCGGTGCACAGCCTGAACTTGGGGCCGCGCGCCTCGCAGGCGGCCTTGGCGCGCGACCAGGAGGCGGAGGTCCAAGGGAGCACGTCGGGCGCGGTGCAGGCCACGTGCTCGATCAGGCCGGGGGAGCTGGCGGTGGCGTCGGGGCGCGAGGCCTCGAAGCGATCCACCAGGAAGCTCGGGCTCGCGGCGCTGGGGAACGGCTGCATGTCGAAGACGACGCCTTCATCCACCAAGCCGTCGCAGTCGTCGTCGAGCCCATTGCACACCTCCACGCCGGGCGGTGAGGCGTCCGGGAGCACCGACAGATCACAGAACGTCAGGCTGTCGTCCGTTGGGTCGCAGGCGACCTCACCGACGTCGCGGCACACGCCGACGCCGCCATCGTCACAGGGCTTGCCTAGATCTTGGAAGGTCTCGTCGATGTGCCCGTCGCAGTTGCCGTCGATGCCATCGCAGCGTGACTCGATGGAGCGCACGAAGCCTTGGTCCGTTTCTACGTCGGTGCTGTAGTCGCAGGACCAGCCGAGCGCGCCGAGGCAGAGCGCCTGGGTGCCCTCACAGGGTGTGCCGGGGGTGGTGTTACAGAGGCCTGGCGGCGGCGTCAGATCGGGGTCGTCGAGATCGACCAGACCATCGCAGTCGTTGTCGATGCCGTCACAGATCTCAGGGCCGGTGACGGGGACGCTGCAAGCGTATTCACAGCCGTTCTGTGGGTCGCCGTCCAGATCGTAGAACTGTGGCGCGCAGCTCTCCACCACGCACCGCCCGGCCTCGCACGCGGCGAAGGCGCCGGGCAGCTCGCACAGGTTGCCGCAGGCGCCGCAGTTCTCGAGGTCCGTTTGGAGGTCCGCGTCGCAGGAGGCGTCGCTGGTGCCGCCGCCGTTGCCCCCGGGGATGAAGCCACCAGTGCCGCCGAACGGTGTGCCCCCCGCGCCTCCGCTGCCTCCCTGACCACCGCTCGCCGAGTCGCAGTTGGAGAAGCAGAACGCGTCCACGACGCAGCTCGGCAAGAGGAGCCCCACGCCGAGCAGGGCGACGCCCGAGATGAGCCAACGCGCGGCCATCACGCGGCCTCCTTCTGGTTCACGTCGCCGTTTGCGCGTCGTCGTCGTCTGAGCCCCAAGAGGCCGAGCGCTGCGAGCAATAGCCAGGCGCCCTCACGAGTGTGCGTGGGGCTCACCGCGCAGCCGCCGCCGCCCGTGGGGAGGCCGTAGACACCCGGATCACCTGCGGCTCCCGAGGTGCCGCCGCTGCCGCCGAACCCAGCGCTGCCGCCGACCCCGCCGCTGCCAGCTGCACCTGCGGCCCCGGCATTGCCGCCTGAAGCAGCATTGCCGCCTGAGCCGCCCGAGCCGCTCGAGCCCGAGCTACCACCGGAGCCGCTGGTGCCGCCGGTGCCCTGCATCACGCACAGCCCGTTCATGCACACCTGGCCCTCGGGGCAGTCGATGTCAGCGCACCCGAGCGGGAAGCAGAAGCCGGAGCGGCACTCGAAGCCGCCGGGGCACTTGAACTCGCCGGAGGCACATGGGCCGACGCACTGACCTTCGATGCACTGGGTCACGCCCGGGCAAGGCGCGTCGTTGTCCGCGACGCCATCGCAGTCGTCGTCCAGGCCATTGCAGATCTCCGCTTGCGGCTTGATGGCGCCGGTGCACACGGGGTTGCCGTTGACGCAGGTGAGGCGCCCGGGCTGACACGGGGCTTGGTCATTGGGAGCGACCAATGGCTCACACTCGCCGCCGATGTTCGGGTCGTTCAAGGAGACGTCCGGCTCCTCGTCGATGCTGCGATCGCAGTCATCATCCCTGCCGTTGCAGATCTCCGGCTGGGGTACGCAACCATCACAGGTGAGCCCCTCGTCCACCAGGCCATCGCAGTCATCGTCGAGGCCGTTGCACACCTCCTCCGTGGGCGTGGCGCCGGGGTTCGTGATGACGCACTCCGTGCCGCTGCCGTCCGCGGTGCACAGGTAGACGCCGGTGCCGCGGCAGAGCCCGACCCCGCCGTCGTCACACACGAGGCCCTTGTTGGGGAAATCCTCGTCGACGAGCCCGTCGCAGTCGTCGTCCAGATCGTTACACGACTCGAAGCGCTGACTCGAGGCGATGATGGTGGCGATCGCGTTGGCGAGGCCATCCTCGTCGTTCGCGAAGAACGCGGCGTCCGGCTGACCCGTGAAGTCGCCGGCGTTCGTGCCGCCCGCGGTGGCGATGGCGTTGAGCTGCGCGCGCTCCGTCGGCGAGACGCTGAAGCCGATGACGTAGGTCTTCACCTCGTGGCCCGGGATCGCGCTGCGGAGCGCGGCGGCCGCGGCCTCCGGATCGCCCTGGCAGCTCTCGGCGCCATCCGTGAGCAGGATGGTGGCGTAGGTGCGGCAGTCCTTGGCGCTGTCGCAGGTGACCACCGGGGTGAGGAAGTCCTGCGTCGCGGCGAGCGCGCCGGCGAGCGGGGTGGGGCCCGTGGCCCGGAGCTCACAGTCCCCACCCTGACAATGTCGGCCAGGTACGATATCCGGGCGGAAATCGGACTCGGCGCCGTCGAGCCACCGGAGGTAGTCGTTCAGCGGGGTGTCGAAGCCGACCAGGTACTGCGCGCCGCGGCTCGGCGGGCCGCAGGAGCCGGCGTAGTTGATGCACGCGGCGGAGGGGGTGGCCCAGCCGATGTTGATGTCCGTGGTGCGGCCCGGGTTGGGGAAGGTGTAGCCGGCGGTGGGGTACAGCGCGCCGAGCACGCAGCGGTTGTCCGGGTAGTGGCTGGGGTACGCCGGGCCGACGTTGTCCGTCGGGTCGTCATAGGAGCAGCAGCTCATGGCGCACTCGAAGTTGGAGGCCGTTTGGCAGCTGCGGTTGACCCCGACGTCCTGGTAGTAGCGCGCGAGCGCGTAGTCGCTCTCCGGGAAGGCCGCGAGCACCTTCGCCACCGCGCGCTTGGCGATGTAGAGCCGCGAGTCTTGCCCAGGGCCGCCTGGCGCGTTGGTATTCACACCTGGAAAATCGGCGGAGCCGTCCCCGAAGGTGGGGTTGCCGTTGATGTCGAGCAGCATCGACCCAGAGGAGTCGAGGATCAGCGCGAAGCGCGGCCGTGCGTCGCTGGCGGTGACGGTGCAGGTGGCGGGGTCCGCCGGGCAGGATTGGGGCTGACCGCCGACGCAGCTCGGCAGCAGGGTGCCGCCGCAGTTCAGCTGCGGCAGGCCGTCGTCCACCAGCCCGTTGAAGTCGTTGTCCTTCCCGTCGCAGATCTCGCCGACGTAGGCGCTGTCGAGCTGGAGCTCGCCGGCGCCGCCGCCCGCCTCGCCCGCGCAGATGGGGCAGATGCCGCCGTGGCCGCCGCGGACGTCGAAGATGGCGTGCGGGTGGATCGCCGCGGTGCGGCTCTGCACGTTGATGATGCCGCCGCCGCCGCCGCCGGCGCAGTCGTCGCAGGTACCTGAGTTCTGGGTGTCCAGGCACTCTCCCTCGTTGTCGGCGACGTCGTAGGGCGTGCACTGACCCGCGGCGTTGGCGCACACATTGTTGAGCGCCCCGCCGAGGTTTCGGCAGGTTTGGCCTGGGAAGCTGCAGTCGGCGTTGGTGGAGCAGGGCGTGCAGTTGCACGGCCCGCACAGGTTGTAGCTGGCGCCGCTCGCGGGGTCCGTGTGGGTGGTGCAGGTCTGACCCGACTCACAGATGTCTTGCGTCCCGGGGTTCGAGCAAGGCAGGCACTTGGGCTGGGAGTCGCCGCCGCGCCCGCCGCGCGCGCTGACCCGCGCCGAGGGCGCGACGTTGACGGTGTCGCCGATCAACAGCACCACGCCGCCGGCGCCGGCGCCGGCCGAGTCATTGCCGCTCGAGCAGCCGCGCTGACCATCCGCGGTGACGCGCCCGGCGATGTCGAGCAGGCCCGCCTCACCCGGCGTGGCGGCGAACAGCACGATGCGCCCGCCGCCGCTGCCCGCGCGCGGCGAGCTATCGAAGCCATCCAAGCAGCCCTTGTCGCCGCCCGCTGCGCCGAACTCGATGTCCAAGATGTGGTGGTAGAACGCCTGACCCGCGACGTCCGGGAGGCCGTTGCCCGCGCCGGTCGTCATGTTCTGAGGCGTCGGGTCGAAGCCGCGACAGGTGGCGAAGCCAGGCTCGCTGGTGCTCACGCAGGCGTTGCCCGCGGCGTTCAGCTCACCGCAGGCCTCCTCGAACTCCTGCGGGAACTCGCAGGCCGTGGCGGACCCGAACACGAAGCAGTCCTTGGTGCCGCGCCCGCCGCGCCCGAAGTGCCCGCCGCCGCCGCCGGAGTCGAGGACGGCGCAGCCACCGCGCCCGCCCGCCAGGGGAGCGCCGGCCGGGCCATCGCCGTTACCGCACAGCACGTCCTGATAGCCAGAGCCCTTCGCGATGATGCGTGAGCGCGCATCTACCCGTATGGAAAAAGCGTTGGTCGGGTCGCGCCCGGTGGCGCGCAGCACCAGGTTGCCGGTGTTCTCGCGGTCCGTGCCGTTGAACGGGATCACGTTCAGCGCGCCGCCGTTACGGATGTCGATGTAGTCGAACTCGTGGTTCCCGCCGTAGCGGCAGGCGCGCCCGCCGGGCTCGACGGTGCCGCCGGGGCAGCTGGTGTTGGCGGGGGTCGCGCCGTCGATGATGAGCGGCGCGGCGAACGCCTCGGCGCTCGACCACCAAGCCACGAGGAAGGCGCCGAGCAGCGGGAGGGAAGCGATGGGACGGATCATGGAGTGACTCCGGGGCGAGGGGGCGGCTCGCCTGACCCGCTAGGCTACGCAGGGACGCGCGGCGCGTCTACACAGTACCTCGGAGCCCGCGCTTCGGTCGTCAGTTGGCCGGGAGCCAAGCGTATCGCGCGCTCCCGTCGTCGCTCTCCGCCTCCAGCAGGTCCCCACCCCCGAAGCAAAACCGTAAGGCAGCCTGTTTGGCTCCCCTCACCGAGCGCTCTCCAGAGCGCTGCGCCTCGACGCCCCACCAGCGCTGCGTGGCGCACCAGCCGGCCGGCGCCTGGGCCGCTGGCTCGGCTGCCGCGGGCCTGGCCGCCGGCTGGGGCAGCGCTGGCTCGGCGAGGATGGCCTCGACCTCGAGTGACTGGAACCAGCCGGGGGCCGGCGGTGTGATTTCTATATTGAAAATGGTGGGCAGCGCCGGCAGCACCAGCTCATGCTCCTTCACCATCGCGGGCTCGCCCGGATTGGGCAGCGCCGCGAGTCGGAACAGGCCACGCGCGTCGGCGCCCCAGGCGCCTTGCAGCGGGCTCTCCGGGACCTGGAGGTCACACTCGATCAGGCTGAGCACGGAGCCGATGCGCCGCTCCACGAAGGTCACGGAGCAGGTCACGCGCGTCGGCGTGCCGGGTTTTTGGGGGTTTGGCGTGTCACTGCTCGGCTCTGCTGCTGCGGGCGTTGCTGGCGCCACGTCAGACGCCGCGCTGTCATCGGCCGTGCCCACCCTCGCACCGGGCAGTTCACCTGATGGATCCGCGCCAGGGGCACCAGGCAGTGTCGCTGCCTTGTCTCGAGGAGCGCCGCTGGGCTGCGCCTCCGGCGTGTCCTTCCGGGGCGCCGAGCTACCCTCGACGCGGTCCACACCGGGCTCACTGGGTTCATTGGCGCGCGCGGGCTCATCGTGCTCGGCCGCTTGGTCGCCCGCCGGCTCACCGCTCGCTTGGTCGCCGGCTTCTCCGTCGCCGGTCAGCTCGTCGCTGCGCGCCGCCTCGTCGTCGGCTCCTGTCGCTGGGTCCGCGCGGACCACCTCGAAGTGCCAGGTGTGCCCCTCCTCGAACAGCTTGGCGTAGGGGGCCGGCGCCGTGAGCCAATGCCAGGTCGTGAGAGCAGCGGACGTTTCGCTGGGGCTCGGTGCCAGAGGGACAGCGGGGCGGGTGCAGCCGCCAGCCAGCAGCGCGGTGAGGCCGAGCAGGCACTGGCGGCCCCTGCAGACGAGCGTGGGCGCTCCGAGCGCAGGTGCTCGCTGGCTCGGGCGCCGCTTGGCTCGTCGCAGGCTGTGGGTCACGCCGCGAGGCTAGCGCACTCCACGGGGTGCGACACGCCTGCAGCGGCCGGGCGTTGAGTGGTTCTGTCCGGCGCCGTGGCCGGCTATAGTCCTCCGTCGTGACGACGACGCGGCGAGGGTTCTTGGGGTGGGCTTCCGGGGTGGCTTGCGCCAGCGTGCTGGGGGGGTCGCAGCTGGGCTGCGCGAGCGGGGGCTCACCGCGCTGGCTCCGGCCTGGCTCGCGCTGGCAAGACGCCTCCAAGAGCAACCCGGGCGCGCTCCCCCGCTACCGCGCGGAGCCGCGGAGCCTCCAGGACCTGCGTGAGATCGTGAAGGCGGCGGAGGCGGAGGCGCTCACCGTGCGCATGACCGGCTCAGGGCACTCCTACTCCGACGTGGCCTTCAGCTCCGGTTACCTGATGAGCCCGGTGGGGCTGACGCGCCGCCTGCCGGTGCCGCGGGAGCAGCTGAAGGCCGCCGCCCGCGACGCGAAGCTTTACCGTACGGAATCAGGAGCCACCATCCGTCAGCTGAACGCCGATCTCGACTGCGAGGGGCTCGCGTTTCAGAACCTCGGCGGGTACGACGCGCAGACGCTCGCCGGCGCTGCGATGACGGGGACCCACGGCTCGGGGCTGAAGTACGGCCCCATCCCGTCGCAGATCGTGTCGCTCCAAGTGGTGGTCGCGGGGGGCGAGGTGCTGCAGCTCGAGCCGAGCGAGGGCATCACCGACGCGGCGCGCTTCCCTGGCTTCGTGGAGTCGGACGGCCAGCGCGTCCCCGCGCGGCTGGTGCAGGATGATCGCGCCTTCAACGCCGCCTGCGTCAGCATGGGCGCGCTGGGCGTGGTGTACTCGGTGACGCTCGCGGTGACCGACGCGTTCTGGCTGAAGGAGGCGCCGCTCGTGACCACCTGGGGCGCGGTCAACGAGCCCGGTGGCTTCATCGATCGACTGCTCCGCTCCGCGCCGCTCGTGGCCTCGGGCCCTGAGCCTGAATACTACGAGGTCTCCCTGAACCCCTACCCACCGCGGCGCGGTGCCGGCGCGGCCGAGCACCAGGTGCTGCTGCAGCAGCGCTACAAGCTCGAGCGGGAGCCGTGGCGCAGCACCTCCGATCGGAAGCGCGGGCGGCTCGGCGCCGAGCTCGATGGCCTCGGCACCGTGCTCTCGGGGCATGGCGCGGTGCTCGCCGAGTTGGTGAACCGCTTGCCGCACGAGGCCCCGGCGGTGATCACCGAGTCGATCAACAGCCGCGCTGACCGGAGCTACATCGCGAAGAGCTACGAGGTCTTCAACATCGGGCCGGTGAACCACATGCGGGTGTTCGGCGTGGAGCTCTCGTTTCATCTACGGGACACCCGCCGCGTCGCGGAGCGGTTCTTCCAGCTCGCTGCGGAGCACGCCGATCAGGGGATGGTGCACACCACGCCGTGTACCCTGCGCTTCGTGAAGCGCTCGCCAGCGAACCTCGCCATGATGCATGGCAGGGACACCTGCACTTTGGAGATCGGCTCGGTCCTCGGCGTGAGCCGCGCGCGAGAGATGCTGCTCCGCTACGAGCAGGTGTTCATGCGTGAGCTCGGCGCGCGGCCTCACTGGGGCCTGGACATGAAGGCCCTGCGCGGCGTGTCCCAGCTGAAGGCGCTGTGGGGTGACGCGAACGTGGACGACTGGCTCGCGGTGTACCGGGAGCTGAACCGGAGCGGGGTGTTCGACGGCCCGCTGACCGACCGCCTCGGGATCTCGATTCGGAGCTAACGTCGGCGCACCGGTGTAACCGGCCGTCCAGCACCAGACAGCTTACCAGTCCAATCGGAAGCCACTCAGCGCCGATCGGCGCGGAGCCACTCAGCACCAGACAGCTTACCAGTTCAATCGGGAGCCACTCAGCGCCGATCGGTACGGAGCTACTCAGCACCAGTCAGCTCACCAGTCTAATCCGGGGCTGAGCGCGGGGCGGGTCGTGCCGCCGCGCAGGGTGGCCACGGGGTAGCTGCAGTAGAGGCTCGACCACAGCGCCGCGGGGCGGTGATTGCCGCTCTGCTTGACGCCGCCGAACGGCAGCCGGCTCGAGGCGCCGGGCGTCGGCGCGTTGTGGTTGATGCAGCCGTACTCGAGGTGGCCGCGAGCCCACTCGAAGCGGCTCGCGCTCGCGGTAAAAACGCTGGCGGAGAGCCCATAGGGGAGGGCGTTGGCGATCTCGATGCCGTGCTCGAGGTCATCGATGGGCATCAGGGTGAGATCGGGGCCGAACAGCTCCTCCGTGAGGTAGGGCTGTGTGCTGTCGAACTGCTCCACGCGGTGGAGGGTGGCGGGCGCGTAGGCGGCGCCGCTCGGGGCCTCGCTCGACGCCACTTGCTCCACGCCGGCCGAGCGCGCCGCCGCGAGCTGCGTCTCCAGCGCGGCGCGCGCGCCCGCGGTAGCGAGCGGGCCCATGAACACCTCGCTGAAGGGATCCCCCACGCGGATCCCTGGGAGCATCCGCGTGAGCCCCGCCTGCACCGCCTCGAGCAGCGGGCGCTCCACCAAGCAGAGGGCGGTGCCCGAGCAGCGCTGCCCGGTGGTGACGTAGGCGCCCCAGGCGACGTCGTGGAGCGCCTTGTCGAGGGGCGCGTCGGCGAGCACCAGCGCCGGGTTCTTCCCGCCCATCTCGAGCGCCAAGAGCTTGCCGGGTTGCTCGAGCGTCGCGCGCTGGATCGCGAGCCCGGCGCGGTAGCTGCCGGTGAACAGCACGCCCTGGACGCCCGGGTGCGCCGCGAGCGCCGCGCCCACCTCGGCGCCGCCCTGCACCAGGTTGAACACCCCGGCAGGCAGCCCCGCCGCGTGCATCACCTCGGCGTACAGCTCGCCCACGAACGGCGCCACCTCGCTCGGCTTGAGCACCACCGTATTGCCCATGAGCAGCGCCGGCACCACGTGGCCGTGCATCAGGTGCAGTGGGAAGTTGAACGGACCGAGCACCGCGAGCACGCCGTGCGGCGCTGGCGCGTAGCTCGAGCCGTCCTCGAGGGTCACCTCACGCACCAGCGCCAGGCCTTCTTCTACGCTGACCCCGACCTTGGCGATGGCGGCCTTCACCTCGGTGCGCGCCTCCCAGAGCGGCTTGCCCACCTCACGGGTGATCCGTCGTGCGAGCTCCTCGCCGCGCGCTTCGAGCTCCTTCGCCACGCGCTGGACGGCGGCGATACGCGTCGCGAGCTCGGTCTCACGCCATGCGCGTCGCGCGTCGCTCGCGGCGGTCACCGCGCGCTCCACGTCGTGGAGGCTCACCTGAAGGCGCCCCACCGGCTCGCCGCTGTGGGGATCCAGGCTGACGAGCTCCGCGTCGAAGTCCGGCGGGCGCCGGAGCTCACCGCCAAGGTAGTTGCCGCGAGATGTCAGGGTTTGGCTGCGCACGGAGGGCCTCCTGAGGGACGCGCGGTACATACCAGCTCCCGAGGAGCGCGCTCGGGGCCTCCCGCGCCGGAGCGCAGGCGGCGTAGGGGGGGCGAGAAGTGGGAGTCGAGCGGCGGGGACGGCGCACGCGAGTCGGCGTGTGGTGGTTTTCCAACCCCCCGATCCCGATCCTGCGGCAGCTTCAGGAAGTCACCGGGGCGGTGGATTGGGGGCGCCGACACGCCAGCACCACTTGGCTCGCCCAGCGTCTGAATGGAGACGGTGTCGGAGGTTCGGAGGAGCGTCTGCCTAGGTTGACCGAAGAGTCGTCCGATTGATCGTCATGTTGGCTGATGATTTGGGTTGTGCTTGGAATCCAGCGTCCGCCTGGCTACCGTATCGTATTTGAATGGTGGTCCGGTCGGTCCAGCTGAGTGTGGCAGAGACCCAGCTCATGACGTTGGCTCAGGCTCCGGAGGGTGGGGTCGGCTCGTCGAGCCCAGGGGTCGCGGCGACGGCGCTGCTCCCGCCGGGTGAGCTGCTCGCGCAGCGCTACCTCGTGGAGCAGCACCTCAGCCACGGCGGCATGGGGGTGGTGTTCCGGGGTCGCGACGTGGAGCTGGACGCGCCGGTCGCGATCAAGGCGCTGCGGGCGGATCGTCATCATGAACAGCTGCTCGCCCGATTTCGTCATGAATACTACCTGATGGCGACCCTCTCGCACCCCCGCTTCGTGGAGGTGCGCGATCTGGTGCTGACGCGCGCGGGGCAACCCTGCCTGGTGATGGAGTACCTGCCCGGCGCCGACCTCGATAGCTGCTTACCGCTGTCGCTCTTGGAGGGGGTGGAGGTGCTCGATCAGCTGTGCGAGGCCCTCGCGTTCCTTCACTCACGTCGCTACGTGCACCACGACCTCAAGTCGAGCAACGTGCGTATCGACCGTGACGTGAACGGGAAGATCCACGCTCGCCTGATCGACTTCGGGATCATGGAGTCGGTGGGCAGCGTGCGGCGTGAGCTGGCTGGTACGCCAGCCTACCTACCGCCCGAGGTGCTCTACGGCGCCCCCACCGACCCGCGCCTCGATCTCTACTCGCTGGGCGTGCTCGCCTTCCAGGTCTTCGCTGGCTACATCCCGTTCGATATCCGCGACGCCGAGAGCTTCGTTCAAGCGAAGCAGGTCAGTGTACCTGACGTCAAGCGACTGCTCCACGAGCTGCCGGAGCCGCTAGCGGAGCTGATCGACGATCTGATGAGCCCAGACCCCGCCGCGAGGCCGCACGACGCGCAGGTGGTGCGGCGGCGGCTCCGCGTGTTCTCTCCGCACCTGGGCGCGGCGACGGCACTCGCGGCGCCGCCCTACCTCACGCCGTCGCGGCTGTTCGGACGTGACGCGGAGCTCGAGTCGCTGCTCCGCGCCTGGGAGGAGAGCACGGCGTCGCCGCGGCTGTGCGGGGTGCGCGCGCCGGGTGGCCTCGGCAAGAGCGCGCTCTTGCGCGAGCTGGCGCTGCAGGTGCGGCTCCGCGGTGGGGTGGCGGAGCTGTTCAGCGTGGACCCAGGGGCCGGCGCGTTCAGCGCCTTGCGCCCGCTCTTGCGCTCCCTGTGGCGGGCGGATGGCGGCGATGTGCCGGAGCTTCGCGCCTTGGCGCCTCAGGTGATGCGCGTGTTGCCCGAGCTGGACAGCTTGGGTGACGATCTGCGCCCCGCGGCGCCGCACCCAGACCCGGCGGAGGACAGGCGGCAGCTCTACCGCGCGGTGTGCGAGTGGGTGGGGCGGCTCAAGGGTGAGCGCCCGCTGGCAGTGCTCGTCGACGACGCTCATCTGGCTGACGGCGCGAGCCTCGAGGCGCTGCGCGCGCTGCCAGCGGCTGATAGGCGAAGGGATCGGGGTGCAGGGCGCGCTGAGCGGGGAGCACCGCGCCCAAGCCGAGCGGCTGTTCGAGCGCCTCGGTTACACGCCGGACACGCTGGGTGGCTCCCGCCGCGGCATCACCGGTGAGGGCGCTTGGTGGAGCCAGGTCACGGTGCAGGGGGTCGCGCCGCGCGATCCGGAGACGCAGCATGAGGTGGCTCACGCCGCGCCTCAGGGGGAAGAGGGCGAATGAGCACGACGGGAGTCTGTCAGTTTGGCTCACGGGTGCCGGAGAAGACGTGCATGGGAGCGCATGGGTCCTTGGGGCTGACCGCGCCTGAGGTTCGGGAGAAAAGCAGGATGAAGAAGACGCACTGGTCCTTGGTGTTGGCGCTCGGGGTGATGAGCCCCGGCCTCGTGAGCTGTGGGCCGCCGTGCCCCACCGCTTCGGTGCAGAGCGAGCGCGAGTGGGAGCGCGCGCTCGATCAGATGAAGATCCTCCCGCTCGACGCCAAGGGCGCCATCACCATCAAGCGCGACGTCCACTCGGTGGTGGTCGACGCGGGCCCGCGTGAGTTCGCGCACGCGTTTCAAGCGGTGATGATGGACACCAGCCGCCACTTCGGGCTCATCCAAGTGCGCCGCAAGGCGAGCAACGAGGGCCGCCCGTTTCAGGTGGGGGAGCGCTTCCAGGGGCACTACAGCATCGAGCTGGCGAGCGAGCAGTGGGGTCCTTTTTGGCAGAAGGTGTTCAACGATTTGTATGAGCACGCGTGGGTCAGGCGCGTCACCTGCGCCATCGAGAACGGCGCCACCAGCGACTACGGCGTCATCTCGCTCATCGAGCTCGATCCGCCGCCTGGCTCGCCCTTCCGCATGCGCTACGACTACCTGGGTGGCGATCGAGGCGGCTCACCCATCGCTGGCAGCTCCACCTTCACCATCGAGTCGGTGGTGGATGTCCACGAGCTCCAGCGCTACGGCGTGAGCCAGGCCGCGCGCATCACGCAAGTCTTCGAGTATCAGGAGCAGAGCGAGCCCTTCGCCTTCTTCTTCTCGGTGGGCGGGCTGAAGCTCCACAACCAGGTCGTGTTCAGTCAGGCGCGGCAAGCCGCCGAGCTGATCGGCGCGAAGATCCTGGAGAGCGACATCCCCAAGGCCTATCAAGAGGGGATCTAGAGACCCAGCGGCTTCGGGTTTTGGGGGTTGGTCCCGCTGTTCGTATCCGCGCGGTAACACAGTCGCCGCGCGCCGCTTCGAGCGTGCAAAGACAGCTCAACGCCCCAGGGGAGGCGTTGAGCGGCTCACCCGTGGGTCAGGCCACGGTGCGGTGCCGTCCAACCCCCCCCGAACCCAAAAACCGCCGAGCCGCACGCGTCGGGAGACGGTGCGGCTCGATGTCAGTCAGCCTGACTGCGGCTCAGGTACGCTCAGCTGCGGCTCAGGTACCGGGCGGCCAGAGCTTGGCCACGATCTCGGAGAGCTTCTTCACCGTGTTCGGCTTCATGCCGGTGCTCGAGTGCGGCCAGGCGAAGCCGCGCGCCTCCACCCGATTGCACGAGAACGACACCAAGAGCTCGTTGTTCCCCATGGCGCCAGAGAAGGCGAGGCCCATCTCCGCGTACATGCAGTTGGCCTGACTGCTGTCGAAGCTCTTCTCGCTGCCGAACAGGTCACCCAGATCCTCCTTCAGGTCCTCGTCGATGACCGGCGTCTGGCTGAGGATGCGGAAGTTCGGCGCCGCGAGCGGGAAGCGCGGGGCGTCCGGCGCGGCCTGGAGCGGAGCGCCGGGGGTGCCGCCGAGCAGACCAGGGGGCAGGAGGCCCGGGGGGATGAGCTGCTGGAGGCCTTGCGCGCCCGCCTGGACCCACTGCTGGATCTCCGGGGGCAGCCCGGGGATGCCGCCTGCTTGCGGCGCTTGCGCGGCGGGTGGCTCGTAGTTCTGCAAGCGGAAGGCGGTGACCTGCGAGGTCTTCAGCGTGTCGAAGGGGGCGGCTGGCTTACCAGCGCAGCCCGTCGCCGCGGCCACGCCCCCGACGACGAGAGCCAGCTTCAAGCTGCCGAGCAGGCCGCGCACCACGGTGGCGCCGAGTGAGGTGGATGAAGTCTGTTGTGTCGTCATGGATGTCCCTCAAGCATTTTTCGCGTGATGCCAGCCGCCGCGCAGGCGGCGCCCTTCGTGCGCGAGTGCTAAACGGCGCCGAAGCGTGAAGACCGTCGTCATCTCAGGTGGAACTGGCTTCGTTGGCAGAGGCCTTGTAGCAAGGCTCGTCGCACGAGGCGACGCTGTTCGTATCTTGACTCGCAATAGGACGCCGCCCGAGCCCACGGATTCAGTGACCTGGGTCACTTGGGATCCGGCGAGCCCCGGCGACTGGTTCCAGGCGGTCGATGGCAGCGACGCGGTCGTCCACCTGGCGGGCGAGCCGGCGGTGGGGGTACGCTGGACGGAGGCCGTGAAGCGGCGGCTGCTCGAGAGCCGGGTGGTCCCCGCAGGCCTCCTGGTGGACGCGATTCAGGCCGCCTCGAAGCCTCCCGGGGTGCTGATCAGCGCCTCGGGGATCAGCTACTACGGCGACACGGGTGAGCCCTGCGACGAGCAGAGCCCACCGGGGCCGCCCGGGGCGGATTTCCTGACGGAGGTGACCCTGGCCTGGGAGGCCGCGGCGGCGCGCGCGGAGCCGCTCGGGGCGCGGGTGGTGCGGGCGCGGCTCGGGGTCGTGCTGGGGCCGGGGGGCGGCGCGCTCAGCGTGATGGCGAAGCCGTTTCAGTGGTTCGTCGGCGGGCCGATCGGCAGCGGCGATCAGTGGGTCTCCTGGATCCACCTGGACGACGCGGTCGGTATCCTGCTGGCGTGCCTGGACAGCGTCGAGGTGTCAGGCCCCGTCAACGTCACCGCGCCGAGCCCGGTGCCACAACGTGAGCTGGCGAGGACCTTGGGCCGCGTCCTGGGGCGGCCCAGCGCGCTCAAGGTGCCTGCGTTCGCGCTCAGGTTACGCTTTGGTCAGGGTGCCACACCCATCCTCACGGGGCAGCCGGTCATCCCCCGGGTGATGCAGGAGCACGGCTACGCCTGGCAACACCCCACGCTCGAAGGCGCGCTGAGCGCGGCCCTGGGTAGGTGAGGGCGGGTTTGAAACCCGCCCCTACGTGCTCAGAGCTCCCAGGTGTAGGTCGCGTTGGCGGGGCGGTTGTCGCCGGGCTGCAGCGCCAAGCCCTCGAGCGACGACACCACGCACTGGCTCACGGCCTCTGGCGCGGTGGTGCGGCTGGGCTCCACCGCGGCGTTCGTGATGAGACCGGTGCTCTCCTCGACGCGGAAAGTCACCGTGACGGTGCCAGCCGCCGCGGGATCCGCGCGGCGGACGTTCGCCCAGCAGTCGGAGACCGACTGTGCCTTCGTCTCCAGCAGCGCCCGCACGTCGTCAGCGTAGATGCCGTCACTGCGCGCCGCGCAGCCGGTCGCTGAAGCGATGAACAACGCGAAAAGACCGATTCGAACCGCTCGTGTCATGCTTTCCCTCTCTAGCTCGCATCTCCGGCTCAGGGCCAGAGGCCTCGTGACCTTCGTGGCTCACCCCGGAGCTGTCAACCGCTCTCTTACGCTGGAGCCCGCTCGCTGCCTCCCCAATCCACTCGAAGGGCGCGCGTCGGGTTCCAGTGGGAGGCTGAGTAGAGCGGCTAGTAGCCTGGGTTTTTTGGGGGTTGGGTCGCGCCGCGCGGCACCTTCGCCCGCCATCCAGGCGCCTAGGCCGATGGGCCGGTCGTGGTGGCTTCGTGGATCACGACCTCACCAGGTTCCGCTGACAGCGGATGAGAGCTCGCCGCTGCGCGCTCGCTGGCGCCTGTGGGTGAAACGTCCGTTACCCTGACCTCGTACGGTGAGCCGGAGTGAGGCCCCTGCTCGGCTTGCCGCGCGAGCAGCTGCGCGCGCTCCCAGGCGCGCTCACCTGTGATCAGCCGCGCGCCGCGCTTGTAGGTGAAGTAGCTCCACGTCCACTGGAAGAGCACGATCAGCCGCCGTCGCGAGCCGACGAGGTACAGCACGTGGATGAACAGCCAGGCGATCCACGCGACGAACCCCGTCATGCGCAGGCGCCCGCTCTCGGCCACCGCGCGTGAGCGCCCGATGGTCGCCATCATGCCTTTGTCCGTGTACTCGAAGGCGGGCGTCTCCTTACCGGCGAGGCGCCGCGTGATGTAGCGCGCCGCGTAGCGCCCCTGCTGCATCGCGACGGGCGCCACCCCGGGCAGCGCGCGCTCGCTGCCCGGCGGGACGAAGTGCGCCATGTCGCCGATCACCAGCACCTCCGGGTGATCCTTCAGCGTGCAGCTCGGCTCCACCACCAGCCGCCCGCCAGGCCCCGCCTCCGCGCCGACGCGCGCCGCGAGCCCCCGCGCGCACACGCCCGCGCTCCACACCACGGTGCTGCTGCGCAGCCACTCGTCGCCGAGCCGCACCCCATGCTCGGTGATGTCGGTCACGCGCTCACCGAGCCGGAGCTCCACCCCCAAGTCCTGGAGCTGGCTCGCGGCGCGCTCCGCGGAGCGATCGCTCATCCCCGGCAGCAGGCGATCCGTCGCCTCCACCAAGATCACGCGCGGCGACTGCCCCGCGATCTCCCGGAAGTCAGCCGCCAGGACGACACGCCCGAACTCGGCCAGGCCCCCCGCGAGCTCCACCCCCGTGGGGCCCCCGCCGATCACCACGAAGGTGAGCAGGCGTCGGCGCGCGTCGGGATCGGCTTCGCGCTCAGCGGCTTCGAAGCTGAGCAGCACGCGGCGCCGGATCTCCACGGCGTCGTCGAGCGACTTGAGGCCCAGCGCGTGGCGCGCCCAGGCGCTGTTGCCGAAGAAGTTGGTCTTCGCGCCGGCGGCGATGACCAGGTAGTCGTAGCTGAGGGTGTCGCCTGGATCGAGGTGCACCTCCCGCGACCCCAAGCTCACGCGCGTGACCTCGGCCAAGAGCACGCGGCAGTTCTGCTGGTGCTTCAGCACCGCGCGGATCGGCGCCGCGATGTCGGCGGGGGAGAGCCCCGCCATGGCGACTTGGTAGAGCAGCGGTTGAAACAGGTGGTGGTTCGAGCGGTCGAGCAGGGTGACGCGGACGGGCGCGTCGGCGAGGCGCTTGGCGGCCTCCAGCCCGCCGAAGCCGCCGCCGATCACCACGACGTGGGGGAGCTCTTTAGCCTGGGTCATGGATTTTTCCGGGAGAGAACTCGCGGCAGTGAGCCACCGGCAGCCGGGGGTACTTGGGCAAGGCGGGGACCTCGCGGCTCCGGGTGCACAGCCAGAAGGTGCTGCGCGCGGCGCGCACCGCTCGAGCGTGGACGCAGCGCGCGCAGAGCCCCACCGCGGCTTCCCCGGACATGCCCCGAGCCATACCCCGCCCGGCGCGCGGCGCCAGCCGGTTTCAGGTTCCCCCTACGCTGCGCGCCGATGAAGGCGCCAGGTGGTGCAACGCGCCGTCAGCCGCTCGCCCTTGGGGCGAGCAGCTGGTCGATGGCCTGCACGTCCTCGGGCGACAGCCCGAGGCGCGTGGCGCGCGCGCTGTCACTCACGCTGTCGAGCCGCCGGGCGCCGAACAGCGGGACCACCGCGGGGCTCTTGGCGAGGAGCCAGGCCAGCACCAGGCGGTAGGCGCTCACCTTGCGCCGCTTCGCCTCTTGGCTCAGCCGGCTGAGCCCCAGCTCCGGGGCGTTCTGCGCGCCGCCGAACGGCGAGTGGGCGAACAAGGTGATGCGGTGCTTGGTGCAGTAGTCCAGCACGCCGTTCGTCTCCACGCTGCGATCGTGGAGGTTGAAACGGTTCTGAACACTGACGATGGGCGTGATGGCGCGCGCCTCGGCGATCTGATTGGCGCTGACGTTCGAGAGCCCGACGTGGCGCACCTTGCCGGCGCGGACCAGCTCCGCCAGCGCCCCCACGCTCTCGGCGAAGGGCACGCGGGAGTCCGGGGCGTGCAGCTGCAGCAAGTCGATCGGCTCGCGCCCGAGCGCCGTGAGGCTCTGCTCGGCGGCTTGGATGAGGCGCTCGGGTCGCGCGTCCACGCGCCAGGCGCCGCCCGGCCGCGTGCAGCCGACCTTGGTGATGACCCACACCTGATCGCTGCCGCGGAGCGCCTCACGCAGCAGGCGCAGGTTGTGGCCCTGCTCGCTGTCGTCCAGGCAGTAGGCGTCCGCGGTGTCCACCAGCGTGATGCCCTCGCTCACGGCGTGGCGGATCAGCTCGATCGCCGCGGCGTGCGGCGGGCGCCCCTGGATTGACAGCAGCATCCCCCCGAGGCCCACGGCGCTGATCAGCGCGCCGGTGGCGCCGAGCTCACGCTTCTGAAGGGCTGGCGAGCCACGGCTGCTCATCGGGTTAGCATAGCCCGGGGGGTCGCGGCGTCCACCACCAGTCGCGCCAGCGAGACCGCGGCTAGAGCAGCGGGCCGCCCGCGAGATCGACGATCAGCGCTTCGACGCCGGAGACGACGCGCGCCATGCGATCGTAGTCGAGGGTGTCCGCCGTATCAGATGCCGTGCGGAAATGGGGGTTGCGGCGCTCGGCGGTGTCCGTGATTTGGATCGCGGGGATCCCCAAGAGCTCGTAGGCCCAGCCATCGGACCAAGCGGGCGGCGCGCTCGCCGCCGGCAACACGCCGCCCAGCACGGGCAAGCTGGCGTGGCGCCGGAGCGTCTTCGTCGCGTGCTGCACCAGGCGCCGGGCGGGCTCGGCGCCGAGCACCGCGATGAAGTCGCCGTTCGGGCGCGCCTCGAGGCCTGGCGTTGGCTTGGCTGAAGGGGCGTCGCTGAAGTAACCGATCGACTCGAGGCTCAGCATCGCCGCCACCCGGCGCGCGCTCTTCGCGAGGGCGCGCGCGTGCACCGTGCTGCCGAGCGTGACGGCGCTGGGCTCGGCGTGGACGCGGTGGGCGTACCAAGCGAAGGTCAGGGTGCGCTGGTGCCTGCGCCCGCTGAGGCTGCGCGCGAGCGCCAAGAGCCCCGCCACGCCGCTGGCGTTGGCGTCGGCGCCGGGGCTGCCGCTGCTCGAGTCGTAGTAAGCGCCGATCACCACCACCTCCTCGCCGCCGGGGATGGTGACCTCGAGGTTGAGCGCGAGGCCGTCATCCAGCTCGATGCCCTGACGGTTGACCTGGTGACCCGCGGAGGTGAGCTCACCGGAGAGCCAGTCCGCCACCTCCGCCAGCTCCCAGCGCTGCTTGGGGTTGCGCCCGCAGGGGACCGCCGACGTGGCGAGGGAGGCGGGGCAGCTCAGCGCCGTGATGCGCTCGACGTCGCGCCGCAGCGCGGCGCTGAGCGCGCGCTCCTCCTCGGTGAGCGGCTCGAGCGCGCCCTCGGAGGGCGCGGGCGCCGCGGGGGGTGCCGCGGTGGCGACCGGGGCGACGGGCGCCGCGGGGGTGGAGGCGCAGCCCAGCGCGAGGCTCGCGAACAGAAGCTGGGCGAGCGCGCCCAACGGACGCGGGCGAGCGTGGCGATGGGGCACGATGGGGGACGACATGGCGGGGGCTCGGCTCATGGACGGCGCGCTGAAGGGGACGGGGGGTGCAGACCAACCCCCAAAAACCCCGGCGCTCAGGTGGGCTGGGGATAGGACACCGGCGGCCTTTCTGCCATGGTGCGCGCCATGGGTAAATCGCCCCAGCCGATCGTGATCGGGGTCGCCGGCGGCTCGGGCTCCGGTAAGACGACGGTGGTCCGCGAGATCCAGCGGCTGCACGGCGACGACTCGGTGATCGTGCTGCAGCACGACTGGTACTACCGCGACCGCAGCCAGACCTCGCCCGAGGAGCGCGAGGCGATCAACTACGATCACCCCGACGCGCTCGAGACCGAGCTGATGGTCGAGCACCTGACGATGCTGCGCGAGGGGCAGGCGGTGGACGCGCCGATCTACGACTTCCGCAGCCACACGCGCGCCGCCGAGCAGCGGCGCGTGGAGCCGCACGCGGTGATCGTGGTGGATGGCATCTTGATCCTCGCGGACAAGGCGCTGCGCGAGCTGATGGACATCCGCGTCTTTGTCGACACGGACGCTGACCTTCGGCTGGTGCGGCGCATCAACCGCGACATCGTGGAGCGAGGGCGCACGCTGGAGTCGGTGGTGAGGCAGTACCTCGGGACGGTGCGCCCGATGCACCTCGAGTTCGTGGAGCCGAGCAAGCGCTACGCCCACGTGATCTTCCCGGAGGGGGGCTTGAACCGCGTCGCGGTGGACATGCTGGCGACCAAGGTGAGCTCCATCTTGCGCGAGCGCGCGGGGGGCGCGGAGCGTCGTCGGCGATAGGCTCGGATCGGCGCTTCGGGCTGCCGTTGGGTCAGTCGCTTCGGGGAGCGCGGCCAGGGTTTTGGGGGGTTGGCTTGCGTCGCGAAGCGCCGCGCGTCACTCGCGGCCGGCGCGGGTCGGCCCTGCGCGCGAGGTGATGAGCCACGTCGATGACGCCGTCCGAGGTCTCCGTGATTTCGCGCGCGAAAAGGTCGTGATAGGGGGCGTCGGCGCCGCGATCGGCGCGATGGACACAGCGAACTGGAGGCAAGGTGGCTGAAGTGCAGGCGAAGGTCGGTGTGGTGATGGGCTCCAAGAATGACTGGGAGGTGATGCGGCACGCGGCGCTCACCCTAGAGTCGCTGGGGATCGCCTTCGAGGCGCGCGCGATCTCCGCGCACCGGAGCCCGGAGCTCGCCTTCGAGTACGCGACCACCGCCGAGGAGCGCGGCCTCGAGGTGATCATCGCCGCGGCGGGCGGCGCCGCGCACCTCGCGGGGGTGCTCGCCGGGAAGACGCTGCTCCCGGTGCTGGGGGTGCCGATGACGGGCTGGGCGCTGTCCGGCTTGGATGCGCTGCTCAGCACCGTGCAAATGCCCGCGGGTGTGCCGGTCGGCACCTTGGCGATTGGCAAGCCAGGTGCCATCAACGCCGCCCTGCTCGCGGCCGCGCAGCTCGCGCGGAAGTACCCGGAGGTGCGCGTGGCGCTGGAGCAGTTCCGCGCGGAACAAACCGCGGCCGTGGCGGCCTCGTCGCAGCTGTCCCTGTGAGCGGCGCCGAGCGCGGCGCAGCCCACCTTTGAGTCAACTGACTTGGCTCCGTGAGGTGCTGAGCGGCATCGAGTCAACTGCGCCGACTTCTCTCTACGAGAGGCGCTGAGCGGCTTTGAGTCAGCTGCACTGACTGAGCTCCGTGAACGGCGCTCAGCGACTGAAAGTCAGCTTGGTTGGCTTGTGCGCTCAGCGCCGCGCCAGGGCCAGCACGCGGATCGCGCCGCGGTTGTCTTCGAGCTGGGCGTCGTTGATGCGGCAGAGCAGCTCACCGGATTCGTGCGCCGTGAGGTCGCTCACCGTGACGGAGCCCGCGCCGCTGCCGGCCCAGCGCTTGTTGACGGGCGCTGGCGCGCCCTCTCCCACGCGGCAGATGAGCGAGGCGAAGGGGAGCGATGGATCCAGCGCCTCGCCGTGGCGCTCGGGCCGATGCACGCCGCGGCTCTCGGCGCGGGCCCGCCATGGGTGGTAGCTCCACTCGCCGTCGGCGAGCAGGCTGACCCGGGTGCCGCGCTCCGCCCACACGCCCACCGGCTGCCAGCCCTGGCGCGCGTCGATCTGAGTGGTGGCGACCCGCAGGCGCGAGAGGTACTCGCTGAGGTCGAGCGCCACCGCGCGCTCGTGCTGCGTGCCTGGCATGAAGAGGTAGGTCGTCACCCCGACTACCTTACCAGCGGAGTCGAACACGGGGCCCCCGGAGGAGCCGCGCTCGGCGACGCAGTCATGCTTGAACGCCGCGCCCTTCCGGGCTTCGCGCACGTAGCCGCTCGAGAGCACGAACTCCTCCCCCAAGGGGAAGCCGGAGCAGGTGAGGTACCGCCCGGTGGCGGTGAGCGAGCCGACGACCGCCGGCTGACCCAGCTCGCGCCGAGAGTCCACGACGGCGAGCAGCGCGATGTCCACCTGGCCTGGCTGCTCCTCGAGCCACACGGGGTAGGCGGCTTGCCAGCTGCCCTCCGGCGCCTTCACCCGGATGTGACCGTCGAGCTCCCCGCCGCGGTCGGTCACCACGTGAGCGTTGGTCACCACCAGCACGGTGTCCCCCGAGCGGCTGTAGATGAAGCCGGAGCCCGCATGGTGCTGGCTCGCCACCAGCACGCTGGTGCGCTTCGCGATGCGCCGCAGCTCCAGCCGCCGCTCGCCGGTGATCTGCTCATCCGTGGCGCGCGAGAGGCGGAACACGGGGCCGCTCGGTGAGCTGTTCGCGAGCCACGCCACGACGCCGATCAGGCCGAGCAGCGCGGTGCCCAGCGCCACGTGAGGCCACCAACCGAGCCAGCGTCGCCCGCGGTGCTGCGGGAGCGCTGAGCCCTGCTTCGCCTGGATCGTTCGCCGCTGGGCGTTGGCGGTCGCCACCTGCAGCGCGCGGGTCGCGCTGCGCAGCGGATCGGTCTGGTTCGAGGCGGCGGCGCGTAGCAGCGCCTCAGCCGCCTGGAGCAGCTCCGGGGGCAGCGCGGTGTCCTCCGTGGCCACGTCGGACGGGGCGGGGACGGCGCCCGCTCGTTGGGGCTCGGGGGCGGGAGGGCGTGACACGGCGTGCTGTATGAGACGTGGGGTGGGGCGAACGCTTTGGCAAGATCCAAGAGTCGTGCCCGCGCGCTCGCGCTCCCCTCTCATTCCCCCGAAGGCGGGGCGATCTCCCTTCGGTCGGCGCCCGCGCGCGCCGCCCCGCTCGTCCCCACCGTGGGGTCGAGACGACAGCCAGGGCGGCGATGTCGTGCACGGACCTGATCGCCGGTCGGGCTAGTGTCCGCCGCCCGCGCCGGCGTGGTCGCCCCCGGTGCCGCCGAGGTGCCCACCCGCGCCGCCATGGTGGTGCCCGCCCGCGCCGCCGTGATGGTGCCCGCCGGCGCCGCCGTGGTGGTGGGAGCCACCGTGCCCGCCATCGAAGGGAGGCGCTGCGTCGCACGCCGAAACGCAGCGCGCGCGCTGCTTGGTGCAGAACGAGAAGTCACCGTCCGTTCGCAGCTCGGCGCGGTGGGCGGTCTCGTGGCAGAGTGTGATGTCGCCTCCAGAGCCGTCGTCCTTCTCGTGGCAGGCGTCGATGATGGCGTAGCAGTCCTCGATGGATCCCTTGCTCGAGCCAGTGGGGTCCTTCTCCTCATCGGAGCTGCAGGCGAAGGAGAGCGTGCTCAGCGCCGCGATGAAGAGGGCGCGCGTCAGGTGCTTCATAGGTTCCTTGGTGAGTCCACGAGGGACGGGTGTTAGCGTGGGCTCGTGATCGGGCTCCGAGACTAAACCCCGTACTAGGTACAGGCTATGGCTAAATTGTCGCATCAGGGTCTTTGGAAGGCGTTTGGGTCGCTCGAGCGACCTACGAATGACCGCCTGCTGGTCAGTGTCGTTGGGCTCGTGCTGGCGCTGGCGGTGGGCTGCTCCTCAGGGGCCGATGAGCAGCTGCCCGCCGAGCGGCCTTCGGTCGACGCGCCGGGGCCTTACGAGGTGGGTCACCAGCGCTTCACGCTCACGCGCGGTGCGCGCGCCGTGGAGGTCGACCTCTGGTACCCCACGGCTGAAGCGGCGGAGGTGGTGCCGATCGAGTCGCTCTTGAGCGAGGCGAGCCGTGAGCCGTATCGCGCGCTGCTCGACGCCGCGCCCGCGAGCTGCCCGACGCGGAGCCTCACGGTGGCGCTCGACGCCGCTCCCGCCGGCGGGCCTTGGCCGCTGGTCGTCTACTCCCACTGCGTGAGCTGCATCCCGCTGGGCGGCGCCTCGGTAGCGGCGCGCCTCGCGAGTCACGGCATCGCCGTGGCGGCGCCGAGCCACGCCGGGGAGCTGCCGTTCGCCTCCGACCCGGAGCCGCTCGACACCGATCAGCTCGCAGTTCGGGTCGCTGACTTGTCGGCGGTGCTCGACGCGCTGCTGAGCAGCGCCGCCGAGGTGCCGAGCGCGCTGCATGGACGCTTCGACGCGCAGCGCGTGGGCGCGCTGGGGCACAGCTTCGGGAGCGTCAGCGTGGGCCTCTTCACTCAGACCGACCCGCGGGTGAAGGCGGTGTTCGGGCTCGCCGCGCCGATGGAGAACCCGCTGCTCCCCGGGGTGAAGGTCGCGGAGCTGGGCGCGCCCGCGGGGCTCCTGATCGCGCAGGAAGACAACAGCATCACCGAGCTCGGCAACCGGTTCATGCGCGAGAACTTCGAGGCGCTCACGGCGGGCGGCGTGGAGATCGAGGTGCGCGACGCCGGTCACTGGTCGATCTCCGACTTGTGTGGGCTGGTCCCGGCGTTCGAGCCGGGGTGTGGCGCCGGGGTGCGCCACTCGGCGGGGCGCCAGGGGGAGGACTTCGACTACCTCCCTGTCTCCACGGGGATCTCGATCACCCAGCGCTACACCACCGCGTTCTTCCGCGGCCACTTGTACGGCGAGGCGGCGGCGCTCGCTGACTTGGCGGATGCTAGCCCGGCAGAGCAGGTGTCGGTTCGCACTCGCTGAGGTCGAGGGCAGGTTGGTTGGGGGGGTTGGACGGCACCGCGCTGCTAGGACGACCAACGGTTTACCGTTGGTCGTCCTCAAATCAGCAACTAGAGCGCCAAGAAGGGAAGCAGCAGCACGCAGAGAGCCCGGGAAAACGTGCCCTCGCCCTGCACGGGAGCGTTTTTCCGGGCTCGTGTGGCGGCAAACTGATCGGCGCTCTAGCCCAGCCGAGCAGGTGTCGGTCCGCAGCCGCTGAGGTCGAGGCCTTGAGTCGGCTCGCGTGGCGGTGCCGTCCAACCCCCAAACCCCGATGCTGAGGCGACCGCCGGCTGTCCCGTCAGCGCACCGTACGACGCACCGTCAGTGCGCCGTACCATGCGTCCTATGGCACACCGTCAGCGCACGGTACGGTACACCGTCAGTGCGCCGTGCCATGCCCTACGGCTTCAGCGCGCGGGCTGCCCCAGCACGTCGTAGCGCTTCAAGTCACCGAGCCCGCTCAAGGTGGGCTCCACCGAGCTGCGGTCCCCCGCCACCACGATGACGTACTGCTTGGGGTCGCAGTAGCGGCTGGCGGCGGCCCGCGTCTGCTCGAGCGTCACGCGCTCGATCCCGGTGACCCATTCGCCGAACCACCCCGCGCCGCGCCCGGCGATCTTCGCCGCCGAGAGCTGCATCGCGGTGTCGCTGACGCCCTCGAAATCCCCCGGGAGGCCGAGCAGCATGCCTTGGACCGCCTCGCGCTGCTCCTTCTCCGTGATGGGGCGCGCGGCGCACACCTCCTCGATCTCCTTCAGCATCTCGTCGATGCTCGCGCGCGTCGTCTCGCTCTTCACCTTGGCGGCGAGCCAATAGAAGCCGCTGTGCTTCCAGCGGTTGAAGGTGCTGCGAGCGCCGTAGGTGTAGCCCTTGTCCTCTCGCAGGTTCATGTTGAGCCGCGAGGTGAAGGCGCCGCCCAGCGTCCAGTTGAAGGTCTCGTCGGCGAAGTACGCCTCCCCGCCGTGAGCCGGGCCACGCGCCGCGACGGCGACGGCCGACTGCGTGGCGCCCGGGTAGTCCACCAGGTGCACGCCGCCGGCGCCGCCCTTCGGCTCGAGGGCACGCGGTGTCACGCGCGGGGAGCCTGACCACCCCTTGAAGGCGCGCTCGATGCTCGCCTGCGCGGCGGCCTGATCGAGGCCACCCACGACGATGAAGGTCGCGCCCTCGGGCGCGAACAGCGCGCGGTGCTGGCGCACCACGTCGGCCAGCTGAATGCGCGCGATGCTCTGCCTGTCGCCGCCCGGGGAGTAGCTGCCGTAGCCCTTACCGAACAGCACCTTGCGGGTCACCGCGATGCGACCCGTGTCCGAGCGCTTCTCGTCGGCGACGAGCTCCGTGATCAGCTCCGCGCGGCGCCGCGCGAAGTCCTTGGCGGTGAGCTTCGGGCGCATCACGATGTCCGCGAGCAGCTGCATCGACGCGTCGAAGTGCTCGGCGAGCAGGCTCATGCCGAGCTCGACGTGGTCCGTGCCGGTGCGCCCGCCGTAGCTGGTGGCGAGGCGCTGCAGCGCCTCACTGAGCGCCAGCGCGTCGAGGGAGCCGGCGCCCTCGTCCAGCATGTCGACGGTGAGCTGCGTCAGCCCTTCACGGCCGTTCGGATCGGCGCTGGCGCCGCTCGGCATCACCAGCTGCACGCTGACGAGCGGCGTGTTGCCTTGCTTCACGTACCAGAGGGTGGCGCCGTTCTCGAGCTTCACCTCGGCGACCTCCGGCGGCGCCCAATGCGGCGCGGGGCCGGGCTCTGGGAGCTTCGTGCGATCGACGTTCGACGCCTCGGGCTGCAGCACCACGGGCGGCGCTTCGGGTGACGTGGGGGGCGACTCGGCGGGCGGCGCGCCGCAAGCCGTGAGCAGCGCCCCGCCTAGAGCAGCCCACGGGATACCGTTCGTCGTCCTCGAATGACCGCTGCGCTGTTTTCCGCACGGGAATACAACGCTCGTGTGGTGGCGATTCGCTCGGCGCTCTAGCGCGCATCCATGGCGGCGGGTCATGTCAGCCACCTCCCATGGTGTCGCTGATCTGCGGTTTGGGTCCTGGGGTGATGTCGATCCGGACATGGTGCTTCAGGTCGAGCCACTGACGCGTCGCGTGGAGGTCCGCTGGTGTCAGCCGGGTGTAGCGCGCGAGGTCCTCCGCGAGGTAATCCGCCCGCCCAGCGAGGTGATAGTAGGTGCTGAGCAGCTGCGCGCGGCTCAGCACGTCCTCCACTCGGTGGAAAAAGCTCTTCTTCCAGCCGTTCAGCGCGCGCTCCAGCTCGTCGTCCGTGGGCGGCGTCTCGAAGGCCTGGGTGAGCGCTTCGGTGAGCGCCTTGGACAGCTCCTCCACGCTCTTGCCCTCCGCCGCCGTGGCTTGCACGACGAACACCGAGCCGAGCTGGGACGAGGCCTGGTAAGCCGACACGTCCTTCGCGACCTTCTGCTCGAACACCAGCGGCTTGTAGAGGCGGCTCGACTTACCATCCGTGAGCACGCTGGCCACGACGTCGAGCGCGGCGTCGCCCGGCGCGTAGAGCGCGGGCGTTGGCCACACCAGGTACACCCGCGGCTGAGCCACGGCGTCGGTGTACTGGAGGTGCTTGACGCCGCTCAGCTTGACCGGCGTCGCCTTGGGTGTCGCTGCGCGCTGGCCGCCCTTGCCGCCGCCGAAGTAACGCTGGACCAGCGCCTTGGCCTGCTTCGGCTCGAAGTCACCGACCAGCGTCACCACGGCGTTGGCCGGGGTGTAGTAGCGCGTGAAGAAGCTCCGCACGTCCTTCATCGACGCGCGGGTGAGATCGGCGTGGGAGCCAATCGTCAGGTGCCTGTACGGGTGCCCGGGCGGGTAGATGGCCTCGGCCATGTAGAACCAGAACATCCCATAGGGCGGGTTCTCGTAGTTCTGGCGTCGCTCGTTCTTCACGACGTCGCGCTGGTTGTCGAGCTTCTCTTGGGTGAGCGCTGGCAAGAGGTTGAACATCCGATCGGACTCCATCCACAGCGCCAGCTCGAGGTACTGGCTGGGGACGCGCTCGAAGTAGTTGGTCCGATCGGCGTTGGTGGTGCCGTTGATCACGCCGCCGATGGGCTCGAACGGCGCGAAGTATTCGTGATCGAAGTGCTTCGAGCCTTGGAACATCAGGTGCTCGAACAAGTGCGCGAAGCCGCTCTTGCCGGGCTCCTCGCTCGAGGCGCCGACCAGGTAGCGGACCTCCACCGCCACGACGGGCAGCGAGGTGTCGCGGCTCATCAGCAGGGTGAGCCCGTTGTCGAGCTTCGTGGTCTCCACCGGGAGCTTCACCTCGGCCTTGGCGGTGGCCGCGGGTGGGGCGCCGCTGGGAGGCGCGGCCAGGGCCGAGGTGGGCAGCGCGCCGAGCGGCGCGAGCAGCAGCGCGGCGAGCGGCCAACGAGATCGGCGACGTGCGCCGCGTGGGCAGCTGAGGGCAGGCAAGGTCAAGGGCAGCTCCTGATGTCCGGCTCACGGCGACGCGCCGCGAGGCCGGGGGATGATAAGGGATGAGCGCGCGCGATGCTCGCTAATCCTCGAGCGATTTCGGCTACATTGCGCGGGTGACGACGAAGCCTGACATCACGCCGCTCGAGCGCGTCGCGGCGGACGCGGGACAGCGCCTGTCCCAGAGCCTGGCCAAGCTCACGCCTTATGAGCGGCAGCTGGTGGTGACGCTCACCGCGCAGGTGCAGAGCCTGCTCAGCGTGGGGCAGCTCGCGCTGTTTGGTTACGAGGGCGCGCACGAAGGGCACACGCGCTTCGGTGGGGTGTCGCTGTCGCCGCCGACCCTCGCTTGGGCGCAGGGGGCCAGCCGCCCGAAGGCGGCGGTGGTGGTGATCGGCAGCGCGGCGGCCACGCTGGCCTCGCTGCTCGAGGGCTTCGTGGTGGAGTGGAGCGCCGAGCAGGCGCTCGAGCTCTCGCGTCGCAGCGACGGCGCGGAGTGGGTGCGCGACGTGGAGGCGCGGCTCGGGGTGGACCTGGGCGGGCCGGCGCGTGAGGCGCTGGCGTCGGTGGTGGACGTGCGGCGCGCGTTCGCGATGGAGCTCGACGCGCTGCCCCCGAGCCACGCGCTGGCGCAGAGCTACGCTGCCTGGCCCTCGGCGGTGGTGGTGTTGGCCGAGGCGCTGGTGGCGCGGCGCGCGGGGGCGGTGGCTTGAGGTCAGCTGATCTGCTCGATCCGAGCGCGCTGCGGCCTCACTACGCGCGCTTCTTGGGCGCTCCCGGGGCGCTTGGCCCTGTCGTTTCAGCGTTGGGCTCCGAGGCTTCGGCGGCGCGCGCTTCGGCGGCGCCCGGTGTTGCGGTGCTCGTCGAGTCGCCGCGCATCTTGCTCACGGGGCACTCGCATCAGGCATGGCCCGACGTGGCGGCGGAGGGCCTCCGCGAGGCCTTCGACGACGCCGCGCGCCACGTGGACGACAAATGGAGCGCGGCGTTCGAGCGCGCCGAGGTGCTCCGCGGCTACGTCGCCGAGCAGCTGGTCGGTGCATCTCCTGACGAAATCGCGCTGGGGCAGAACACGCACGAGCTCGTGAGCCGCTTCCTCTCGGCGCTCGACTTCGCGCGGCGCCCGCGGCTGGTGGCGAGCACCGGTGAGTTTCACTCACTGGATCGGCAGCTGCGGCGCCTGGCCGAGGCGGGGGCCCTGGTGGAGCTCATCGCGGCGGAGCCCGCCGCGACCCTCTCGGCGCGCCTGGCCGACGCGCTGGATGAGCGCACCGCCGCGGTGATGGTGTCGAGCGTGCTGTTCGAGAGCTCGAGTCAGGTACACGGACTAGCAGGGCTGGGGGAGCGCGCGGCGGCGCTCGGCGTGGAGCTCTTGGTGGACGCGTACCACGGCTTCGGGGTGCTCCCGCTGTCGCTCGCGGCGCTCGGCGGTGAGCGCGCCTTCGTCACCGGTGGCGGCTACAAGTACGCGCAGTGGGGGGAGGGCTGCTGCTTCCTCCGGGTGCCGAAGAGTAGCGAGCTTCGCCCCGTTTACACCGGTTGGTTCAGCGATTTCGCGGGGCTCGAGGCGCCGCGTGATGGCGTGGGTGTGGTGACGTACGGCGCGCTGCCGCACCAGCGCTTCGCGGGCAGCACCTACGACCCGACCAGTCACTACCGCGCGGCGCGCGTGGTGCGCTTCTTCTGCGAGCAGGGGCTCGGCATCTCACGTCTCCGCGCGCTGAGCCTGCACCAGACAGAGCGCCTGATGAGTCAGCTGGAGCAGGCGCTCGGGCCGGAGCGCCTGCTCACGCCGCGCGCGCCGGGAGATAGGGCGGGCTTCGTCGCCGTGCTGGACTCGCAGGCGAAGGCGCGGGCCGCTTCGCTTCGGGATCGGGGGGTTTGGGTCGATGCGCGGGGCGCGGCGCTGCGCTTCGGTCCAGCGCCCTACACGTTGGACAGTGAGTTGGACGAAGCCGTCGCGCGCTACCTGGCGCTGGTGCGCGCCGGTTGAGTGCGCCGAGTGTGCACCGTGAGCGTGGGGCCACCCGCTAGCTCCGTGAGCGCCGCTCGAGGCAACGAGCGGCCGCGGGGCGCCCGCGCGCGGTGAGTCAATGAGCGGAGCTGACGGGCCTAGCGCGCTGAGTGTGTGAGCCAAACTGATTGGTCTAGCCCGCGCTCAGGCGCGCGAGTAGCCACTGGCTGAGCCGCGCGGTGTCCGTCAGGTCGCTCACGAGCAGGTCTGGCGCCGTCAGGCGCAGGCTCTCTTCCGTCTCCACGCCGGTGGCGGTGATGAGCACCGGCGCGCCCACGTGGCGCGCGGCGCGCACGTCCGCCAGGGAGTCCCCGACGATCACCACCGGCGCGCCCAGAGCGCGCTCCACGGCGCGCGCCGCCATCTCCCCGCGGTCCTCATCATCCTCCGCGAAGGCCGAGAGCCCCACGTCGAAGCGGCGCCACAGCCCCACGTGCTCCAGCTTGATCCGCGCGGAACCGCTCAGGTTCCCGGTGAGCAGCCCGAGGCGCGCGCCCCCGCCTGTGAGCGCGTCGAGCAGCGCGGTCACCCCCGGCAGCGGCGCGCCGTGGCCAGGCGCGAGCGCCGAGAGGTAGGTGAGGTAGCGGCGCCACACGCCGGCGCGCGGCCGGTCCCCACCCACGGCGCGCGCCAAGGCACCATCCGTCGAGCCGGAGAGTGAGACGCCGTCGAGCGGCGCTTCGATGCCCCACTCCTCCGTCATGGCGCGCGCCAGCGCGCGCCGCCCGAGGCCACCCAGCGAGACCAGCGTGCCGTCGATGTCGAACAGCACCACCCCCGCGCCGTTCCACTCTGAGGGCGCGCGTGTCGAGCCGCGCGGCTCTGCTCGATGCGTCACTTCGACAGTCGCCCGATGTCGGTGAGCAGCTGCTCCATGGAGCGCTCCTCTTCAGGTCGATAAAATCCGCGGATTTTCCCGCGGGTGTCCACCAGCACCAAGTGGGAGCCGTGCAAGATGCCGAAGTGATCGGCGCTCGCATCGGCGCTGCCCTCCAGCGCCAGCTTGAAGCCCTCCACGCTGGTGCGCTTCACTACCTCGTAGTCGCCGGTCAAGAACGTCCAGCTCGAGAGATCCGCCTCATGCTTCTTGGCGTAGGCGGTGAGCTCCGCCGGGGTGTCATTGTCCGGATCCACGCTGAAGCTCACGAGCTGAAACGACAGGCCGCGCTGCTTGCCCTGCACCTGCACCTCGCGCGCCTTGCGGATCAGCCGCGGGCACACCACGGGGCAGCGCGTGAAGAAGAAGTTCGCCACCCAGACCTTCCCCTCCAAGGTCTGGCGGGTCACCTTCGCCCCGGCGTGACTGGTGAGCTCGAACTGGCCGATGTCGCCGAGCTCGGGCAGCTGCTCGGCGCCGGCGTCCACCCGCAGGTCCTTGGCGGCGGCCTTGGGGGTGTTGTCACAGGCAGTCAGGGCGACTGCGGATGACAGCAGCAGAGCTGATGAGAGCAGCGAAGCGGTGAGCAGCCCAGCGCGCGGCGCCTCGGCGCGGCGTACTTCAGCGCGCGGCGCCTCAGCGCGGCGCACAGTCAGTGAGCCTGATGAGCGCAGGGAACAGCGAATCATGGGCGGGTGCGGTCGTATAGCGCGCGCAGGGCGCCGTGCGTAGCGGGCGTTTCGCCGCGGGCGATCGCCCACACCATCGCCTGCGCCGCCTGGTTCACCGGGGTGGGCACCCCCACGCGCTGGCCGCGCTGCACGATTTCGCCGTTCAAGAAGTCGACCGCCGGCGGGCGCCCGCGTTCGATGGCGGAGAGCATCGACGAGCGCAGCCGCCGGTAGCGCGTGCCCACCGCCAAGAGCAGGCCGTGCTTGGCCACCAGGCTGGGGGAGCCGCTCATCGCCGCCTCGCTGTCGGTCAGCGCCAGCCACTCGAGATCGAGCGTGCCGCTCACCTTCTCGAGCGTCACTTGGAGGCGGGTCGCGACGCGCACGGCCTCCGTCATCACCTCGAGCGCCAGGCGCCTCACGTGGCGGTAGCGCATGAGCGCGCCCAGGCGATCGCCGCCGATGGTGCCCAGGGTGCTGATGGCGGCGTTGATGGCGAGCTTGCTCCAGCGCACGCCGGTCAGGTTCCGGGTGAACGTCACCGGGCCGATGGCCTCCAGCGCGTGCCCGATGCGCGTCACCAGCGCGTCCGGATCGGCGTCCAGGCGGCCCAGGGTGAAGCCGCCGTCGCTGGTGCGGTCGTAGAGGCCGGGCTCTGGCATCGACGCGCCCCACGCCACCACCGCGCCGATCACGCTCGCCGGCCCCACGATGCGCGCGACGCGCTCCTCACACAGCCCGTTCTGGAAGCAGACCATCGCGCCCCCTGGCGCGAGGTGCGAGGCGGCCTCCTCCGCCGCCCGCTCCACTTGGGGAGGCTGAGTCGCCAGCAAGATGACGTCGAACGGCGCGACCTCGGGGCCGAGCGCCGTGTGCACCGGGCCCGCCGGCACCGCGGCCATGCTTGTTTCCGCAGTGAAACGAAACCCGCGCTCGCGGAGGCTCTCGGCGATGGCCTGGTTGGTGGTGAGCACGCTGACATCGAGGCCGAGGCCCGTGAGCGAGCCAGCGACCACGCCGCCGATGGCGCCCGTCCCGACGACTAAGATCCGCATGCGGCGAGCTTACATGAGAACCCGCGCCGCCAAGCAGCGTCGCCGGGCGCGCCCTCGTCTGCCGGCGACCTGATCGGCGCACCCATGATCGGCGCACCAAGAGGGCAGGGGGTTTGGCAGGTCAGTTCAAGGTGGTGCAAAGGCTCGCGCCCGTGGTTTGCTGCCGCGGCGTGACGCAGCCAGGTGGAGCCTCCAACGCCTCGGGCGCCGCGCTCGGTCCGCCGGGCGGCGCGAAGCGGCTCGCGAGCGCGCGGGCTAGATCTTTTTTGGGCGCTCACGTGGAGCCCATCGTGTGCCTCGGCGGCGCCACGCTGCTGGGCGCCCTGGTGAGCGCGCGCATCGTGCAGGCGGTGGGGGAGCCGGCGGTGCCGCTCGATGACAGCTACATCCACTTCAACTACGCGCGCTCCTTCGCGCGCCTCGAGCCGTTCAGCTACGCGCCGGGTGCGCCGCCCAGCTCGGGCGCGACCAGCCTCGGGTGGGTGCTGGCGCTCAGCCTGGGGTGGCTGGTCGGCTTCCGTGAGCTGTCGATCATCTGGGTGGCGTGGGCACTCGGCTGGCTTTGCCTCGGGTTGCTCGCGTGGGACACGCTGCGGGTCGCGCGTCGCTTCGCGCGCCCAGCGATCGCGTGGACCGCCCCGCTGATGGTGCTGTGCTTCGCGCCTCACAGCTGGTTCGCGGCGAGCGCGATGGAGGTGATCCCGCTCGCGTGGCTCTTGATGCGGAGCGCGCGGCTGTGCCTCGACTACGCCGAGGCCGAGCCCGCCCTGCGGCGCGCGGCGCCCGCCTTGATCACCTGCACCGCCGCGGCGATCACGCGCCCCGAAGGGGTGCTGGCCGCGGGGTGGGTCTGCCTCACGCTCTCGATCTACGGCGGCCGCGCGCGCCGCCTGGCGCCGCTCGCGCTGGTAGGGCCGTTCGTCAGCCCAGCGGTCAATTGGCTGCTCACCGGCCAGGCGCTGAGCGCCACCGCGCAGGCGAAGCTCCTGAGCACCGGCCCCTACGCCACGAGCGACACCCTCTGGCAGGCGCAGCTCCACAACCTGAAAATCTTCTTCAATACCCTCCTGAACGGCGAGCTGTGGGCGCAGGGCGTGATCCCACCGGGGCACGCCTGGCTGCCGGTGGTGGCCGTGCTGGCGCTGCCGCTCGCGGCGCGGCGCCGTCCCCTGGCTTGGGTAGTCATACTGACGTTTGCGCTCGGCGCGCTCTTGCCCACCAGCTACTGGACCTTCCTCGTCAATCGGCTGCGCTACCTGTGGCCGTTCGCCGCGGCGTGGCTGATCGCGCTGGTGGGGTTGTGTGAGCTCGTGGCGCGCGGCCTCGCGTGGCTCGCGGCGCGTCCGCTCCTCGCGCGGCGGTTGCCTGGTTGGGTCGCGACGCGCGGGGCGGCGCTCACCGGCGTCGCGCTCGGGATCTGGCTCGCTTGGAGCCTCGCGCGCGGCTACCCGGACGCGCTGAGGGACTTGGTGGTCAGCGCTCGCGGTGTGCACGCGCAGCAGGTGAGCCTCGCGCGCTGGGCGAAGGCGACGCTCCCGCCGGGGGCCACCATCGGGGTGAACGACGCGGGCGCGATCGCTTACTTGAGCGACCACCCCACCTTCGATTTGGTGGGGCTCACCACGCCGGGCGAAGCGCGCGCTTGGCGTGCGGGGCCGGGGCCGCGCTTCGAGCGCTACGAGCACGAGGTCGAGCTGCCGCCTTACCTCATCCTGTACCCGAGCTGGCTCCAAGTGGAGCCGGTCTTGGGGCGCGAGCTGACGCGTCGCTCGGTGTATTACGCGACCATCCTCGGCGCGCCCGAGATGGTGGCCTACGAGACGCGGCGCGACTTGCTGAGGAGTGGTGAGGCGCCGCCTGGCCCGGGCTCACTCTTGGATCGCCTCGACGTCGCCGATCTCACGAGTGAGGCGGCGCACGGCTACGAGCTGTTCTTCGCCCACGAGGGCACGAGTGACGTGCGGGTCCACGGGCAGCGAGCGGACGGCGCGCGCACCCACCGTCGTCAGGAGCGCTTCCAACTCGAGCTCGCGCCGGGGGGGCGGCTGTGGCTGCGGGCCGGGGCGGAGGCGCCGCTCGCGCTGTCGGTGCGCGTCGCCGGGCGCGAGGTGGGGCGCTTCGCCTTGAGCGGCGTGCCGTGGGAGGAGGTGCACCTCACCTTGCCGAGCGACCTGCCGCGGGGGCGGGCGGAGGTGGAGCTCACATCGGAGCCCGCGGCGTGGTTCGCGACGCTCCACTACTGGTCGCTCGAGTAGCTCAGGAGGTCGTGATGGGTGGATCGATGAGGCGAGGTCGGGCAGCGTTCATCTCGGTGCGCGCGGCGCGTGACGACGACGGGCCTCAGCTGATGCGGCTGATCGGCGGGGTGTTCGCGGAGTACCCCGGGTGCGTGCTCGACGTGGACGGCGAGATGCCGGAGCTGCGCGCCATTCGGAGCACGATGCCTCGGGTGGGGGGCGCGTTCTGGGTCGCGGAGCAGGATCAGCGCGTGGTTGGCTGTGTCGGCTACGTGCCGACCGAGGCTGGAGTCGAGCTGAAGAAGCTGTACGTGGAGCTGTTCGCGCGCCGCGGCGGGCTCGCCTCCCGGCTGTGCGCGCTGGTGGAGGAGGCGGCGCGCGTCGCGAGAGCGCCCCGCATCGAGCTGTGGAGCGACACCCGCTTCATCCCTGCGCACCGCTTCTACGAGGCGCGCGGCTACGTGAAGACGGGCCAAACCCGCGAGCTGTTCGATCAGAGCGCCACCGTCGAGTACCATTTCTCGCGGGATTTGAGCGGCGCTGGCGTGATCCGCTGAGCTTCGGCTGAGCGAAGCTGCGACCGTCGGGGGCGCGCCAGGGCAGGGGGTTCACTCCCTCCTGGTGCCCCACGTGAGCCTCAACGGACGCTGTTTTTGACCGTGGGTGGCGCTGTGGTCACGGTCCTCGACCTCACGAGAGCATCCATGCGTCCTTGAAGAGCGACCTTCAAGTCCGGGCGGCGTTGAACAGCCGGTTGGACGGCACCGAGGCGCGAGGCCACTCGGTCCTTCAGCTTTCCATCATTCGCGTGTGACCTGGCGCCGGATGGGGTACCCTCCCGGGTGGTGTTTATGAGGCGGCTGGCTTGGCTTTGGGTGGCGTTGCTTTGGGTCGTGGGGTGCTCCGGGAGCGAGGGGCACGAACCTCCCCTGGGGACCCAGTCAGCTGCGCTGGCCAATGGAACGGCCTGCGCTCTCCCAGCGGACTGTGACTCAGGGCACTGTGTCGATGGGGTGTGTTGTGAGAGCGCTTGCGACGCCGCGTGCCGCACCTGCGCCAACGCCACCGGGACGTGCGTGGCGATCACCTCGGGTCCAGACGTCGGGACCTGTGAGGGCACCAGCACCTGCAGCGCCGCCGGGAGCTGTTTGAGCGCCCAAGGGCAGACCTGTACTACCGCGGGCGACTGCGCATCAGGGCATTGCGTCGATGGCCGTTGTTGCGAGAGCGCCTGCAGCGGCACGTGTCGCTCGTGCGCGAATCCGAGCGGGACTTGTGATCCCGTCGCCTCGGGAACCGACCCAGGGACCTGCGAGGGCACGAGCACCTGCAGCGCTGGGATCTGCGTGAGTGGCCAGGGAGCGACCTGTACGGTCGCGGGTGATTGCGCATCAGGGCACTGCGTCGATGGTCGCTGTTGTGAGAGCGCTTGCGATGGCGCTTGTCGCTCGTGCGCGAATCCGAGCGGGACTTGTAACCCCATCACCTCGGGGACCGACCCAGGGACCTGTGAGGGTACGAGCACCTGCAGCGCCGCGGGCACTTGCTTGAGCGCTCAGGGTCAGACCTGCACCTCCAACGGTCAGTGTGCGTCGGGGTTCTGCGTCGATGGCCGCTGTTGTGAGAACGCTTGTGGCGGCGTGTGCCGCACCTGCAACAACGCGAGCGGGGCGTGCGTGGCTGTCACCTCGGGGCCCGACCCGGGGACCTGCGAGGGGGCGAATACCTGCAGCACGGCGGGGACCTGCCTGAAGATCCAGGGGGAAGCCTGTGGCGGCGCAGGTGAGTGTGCTTCGGGGCACTGCGTGGACGGGGTCTGCTGCGCCGACGATTGTGGCGGCGGGAACCCCAACGACTGCCGCGCGTGCAACGTGCCAGGGTCGCTCGGGACCTGTAGCGTGAGGCCCATCGACACCGTGTGCCGCCCCGCGGAGACCGGGCGGCTGTGTGACGTCGCTGAGCAGTGCGATGGGATCTCCACCGAGTGCCCAGTGGATGGCGTGCGCGACGCGACCTACGAGTGTCGTTCGCCAAGCTGCGCGGGAGCAACGGCGACCCTCGCGACGCTGTGTAACGGCTCGAGCAAGGACTGTCCCGCTCCCACGACGCAGCCTTGCAACCCGTACGTGTGTGGCCCCACCGCCTGCAACACGACCTGCTCCGGCGATGCTCAGTGCGCGTCGACCGCTTGGTGCAACAACCTGAATCAGTGCACCCCGAAGTTCAATTTGGGGTTGGCTTGCTCGGAGAGCCGTCAGTGCAGCTCGGGTCAGTGCGTGGACGGGGTGTGCTGCAACGCGGCCTGCGGGGGTCAGTGTCAGGCCTGCAACCTGCCTGGTCAGTTGGGTCAGTGCGCGGTGGTGACCGGCGCTCCGCGCGGCGGGCGGCCCGCTTGCGCTGGTGATGGAGGCGCGTGCAGCGGCGCCTGCGACGGGACGAACCCCACGAGCTGCGCCATGCCCGCTGGGGAGACCGAGTGCCGCGCGTCGACGTGCTCCGCCGGCCAAGAGGTGACGGCGACCTTCTGCGACGGCAGCGGCAGCTGCCCAGCGGCGAGCAGCGTGGTGGACTGCGGCGCTTACCGCTGCGGCCCGATCGCGTGCCTGACCAGCTGCACGACGGATAGTCAGTGCATCACCGGTTTCCGGTGCGCTGGGGGCGCGTGCGTGACGGGGGCGCCGAACGGCGCCGCGTGCAGCGCGGGCACGGAGTGCAGCAGCGGGGTGTGCGCCGACGGCGTGTGCTGCGACACCCCCTGCAACGGCCAGTGTGAGGCTTGCGCGAACCCCGGTTCGGTCGGCACCTGCAGCGCCGTCACCGGCGCGCCGGTGGGCGGGCGCCCCGCCTGCAGCGACGACGGCTCGGTGTGCGGCGGCTCCTGCAACGGCGTGCAGCGCACGGCCTGCGCTTACCCCAACGTGGCCACCGAGTGCCGCGCGGCGGCCTGCGCTGCGGGGGAGGCGACGTTCGCCGCGACCTGCAACGGAGCGGGCGCCTGCCCCGCCGAGGAGACCTTGACCTGCCCCACGGGCACCTGCGCCGGCGACCTGTGCGACGGCGACTGTCAGGTGGACGGACAATGCAGCGCGGGGGCCGAGTTCTGCGCGGCGGGCGTGTGCACCCCGCTGCGCTCGAACGGCGCGCAGTGCTCGCGGGACTCCATGTGCGTGAGCGGGCGCTGCGTCGACGGCACCTGCTGTAACCGCGCTTGTGGTGGTCAGTGCGAGGCCTGCAACGTCGCCGGGAGCGAGGGGATCTGCTCGCCCGTGAGCGGCGCCCCGCGCGGCGCGCGGCCCCCTTGCGCGGACGACGGCACGAGCTGCGGCGGCAGCTGTGATGGGGTGGACGGCAGTCAGTGCAGCTACCCCACCGCGAGCACGGTGTGCCGCGGCGCCTCGTGCGTGGCGGACATCGCCACCTTGGAGGGCCGCTGCAGTGGTTCGGGGAGCTGCTCTTCGCAGCAGCAGGTCGCCTGCGCGCCGTACAGTTGCTCGGGGTCTGCCTGCGACCAGTGCACGAGCGACAGCGGCTGCGCCTCGGGGCAGTTCTGCGGCGGTGGGCGGTGCCTGGCGGTGCAGCCGGATGGCTCGGTGTGCAGCGGGGACGGGCAGTGCGCCAGCGGCCACTGCGTGGACGGCGTGTGCTGTGACACCGCGTGTGAGGGTCAGTGCGCGTCTTGCGCGGAGCCTGGCACCATCGGCGTGTGCTCGCCCATCGCGGGCTCGCCGCGCGGAGGCCGCGCCAGCTGCGGGGGCACCGGGGTGTGTGCCGGCAGCTGTGAGGGCACCAGCCAGAGCTGCGTGTTCCCAGGAGGCAGCGTGACCTGCGCGGCGGGCTCGTGTCAGGACGGCGTCGCGACGCCGAGCTCGGTGTGCAACGGCAGCGGCAGCTGCCTGAGCGGCTCCGCGCGCGCTTGCCATCCTTACGCGTGCAGCGGTGACCGCTGCGCCACCCAGTGCGCGGCGCCGAGCGACTGCGCCGAGGGCTTCGATTGCGTCGCGGGTGCGTGCGAGGCGCTCGGTGTGGGTGGCGCGGGTGGCGTGGGTGGCTCGGGCGGCGCTGGTGGTGTGGGCGGCTCCGGCGGCTCGTCAGTCGGCGCGAGCGGCGGCACGGGCGGCACCGCGCTGCCGGACGCTGGCCCCGTCGGGGGCGCCGCGGGCGCGCCTCGCATCGAGGCCATCGACACCGGCTCGGGTTGCTCGGTGGGTCCCGTCAGGGGGGCTGACCGCGCGCCCTGGGCCTTGCTGCTCGGCTTGGCGGGGCTCGCAGCGTACGGCGCGCGGGGGCGACGGCGCACGACGAACATCAGGCGCGGCGCGGACGGGGCGCGCTAGGTCGGGGAGTAGCGAGCGGCTCCCCTCAGATGGGGAGCTCAGCTCTCGAGGTCGCTCGTCTCGGCTTCCAAGGCGCGGCGAGCAACGTCGAAGCCAAAGCCGCGGCGGGCGAGCGCCGCGAGGGCGCGCTGACGCTGCACTTCCGTGGCGGAAGGAGCCCGCCGGCGCGTGGGGCTACGCTTCTTCCGCGCGTCGGGCTCGGTTGCTCGGGGCCAGGCCTCGGGCTGTGAGGTTTCAGGATCCGAAGCGCCTGGCTCTTCGGGCGCTTCGGGCCAAGGCGAGGCGGCGACTTCAGGGTCCGCGCGGCGCGGGATCAGCCGGCGGCGCCGCAGGTAGGCGCGCGCGGCCTCGAGCTCGGGCTCCCCTTGCTCCGCCGCGAGCAGCTCGGCGAGGAGCTCCCGCGCGACCCCGCGCTGAGCCAGGCGCTGCTCGGCGGCGCGCCGTGAGACGCCGCGCCGCCTCAGGCTCTCGAGCTGGTGCGTCGCGTAGCGGCGGTCATCGAGTAAGCCCGACTGCTGATAGCGCGCGAGCAGCGCCTCGATGTCCGCCTTCACCGCCTCGGCGTCGATGGGCTCCGCCGCCACGCGCCGCGCGCGCTTCAGCCGCTCGGTGAGCACCCGGCGCAGGTTCTGGACGCTCGAGTCGAAGCGCGTGAGGTAGGCGAGCGCCGCGCGCTCGAGGCCCACCCAAGAGACGTCCGGCGCGCGCTGCGAGCGCTTGCCCTTCGCGCGTGGCTCGCGCGCTCCCTGGGTACCCTCCGGCTTCATGAGTGCGCCGCCAGCGCCGTCAAGAAGGCGTCCCCGTAGCGCTCGACCTTCGCCGGACCGAACCCGAAGACCTCCTCGAGCTGCGCGTGATCCTGTGGGCGAAGCTCGATCATCTCACGCAGGCTGCGGTCACTGGCGACGACGTACGGGGGCACGCTCGCCTCCTCCGCCAGCGCGCGCCGCACGGCGCGCAGCGCCTCGAATAGCTCCCGAAGCCCGCTGTCCAGCTCCTCGTGCGCGCTCGGCCCGCCCCGCGTCGCTCCGGCGCGGCTGGAGGTACCAGAGCGCCGCGCACCGATACGTTCGGCTGACTTACCTTGTTCGCTCGCGGGGAGCCTGAGGCGCGGCGCGCGCTGCCCCATCATCACCTGGTGCCCCTCGCGCGTCAGCGTCACCAGCGGCCGCTCCGTCCCCACGAAGCTCACCCAACCCGCCGTCACGCAGCGACTGAGGAGCCGCGTGAGCCAGCGCTCCGAGTAGCTCTGGAGCACCCCGAAGGTGCTCACTTGGGTCAGGCCGGCGGAGGTGAGCCGGCGCTCCACCTTGCCGCGCAAGAGGTTCACCGCAGCGCCGAGCCCGAACTTGCCCTGCACCCGCGCCACGCCGCTCAGCGCCTTGCGCACCACGAGCGTCGTCTCCTCTTGGGTGACTTCGTCTTCCTCTTCGAGCCCGAGGCACACGTCGCAGCGCCCGCAACCCTCGAGGTCGTCATCCGCCGTGCCGAAGTAGCGAAGGATCGCGTCGTGGCGGCACGAGCCGCCCTCGGCCCAGCGCATCAGCTCGAGGAACAGGCTCCACTTGTGCTCCACCACCCGCGGGTCGGGCGGCACGTCGTCCGTCGGGAGCTCGAGCAAGCGGCGGCGGAGCGGGAAATCTTGCGCGCTCGAGAGCATGAGCCCGAACGCGCTGTCCCCGTCGCGGCCGGCGCGGCCAACCTCCTGATAGTAAGCCTCGATCGAGCCGGGTGGTGAGAGGTGCACCACCGCGCGCACATCGGCGCGGTCGATGCCCATGCCGAAGGCGTTGGTCGCGGCGACCACCTCCAGCGCCCCCTCCGAGAAGCGCCGGAGCACTCGGTCGCGCTCCTCCGCGCCCAAACCCGCGTGGTAACCCGCGGCGCGCCAGCCACGCTGGGCGAGCCGCGCGGCCTCCTCGTCCGTCGCGCGGCGGGTGGCGCAATAGACAATGGCGCTGCCTTTTCCGGCGTTCGGGCGCGCGAGCGCCTCGGCGAGCTGAGCGTCCACCGCCTCACCCAGCTCGCGCCGCGAGGTCGTCTCCCGGGCGCGCAGCGTGAGGTTGGGGCGCGCGAAGCCGCGCAGCAGCTGCGGCGTGTCCGTGGGGAGCCCGAGGCGGCTCAAGATCTCGTCGCGCACCACGGGGGTGGCGGTGGCGGTGCAGGCGAGCACCCGCGCGGAGCTCATGCGCCGCACCAGCTCACCCACCCGCAAGTATTCCGGGCGGAAATCATGACCCCACTCGGAGATGCAGTGGGCCTCGTCGATGGCGAGCAGCGGGCACTCGATGCGACCGAGCAGCTGCTGGAAGCCAGCGAACACCAGGCGCTCGGGCGCCACGTAGATCAGCTTGTAGCGCCCCTCCGCGATCTCCGAGAGGCGCCGCCGCGCCTCGTCCGAGCTCAGCGTGGCGGCGAGGAAGGTCGCCGGGACGCCGCGGGCGGTGAGCGCCGCGACCTGGTCTTGCATCAGCGCGATGAGCGGCGACACCACCAGGGTGGTGCCGGGCAAGAGCAGCGCCGGCAGCTGGTAGATGAGGCTCTTGCCGCCGCCGGTGGGCGCCACCAAGAGGAGGCGCCGCGCCTCGAGCAAGGTGCGGATGGCCTCCTCTTGCCCCGGGCGGAACGCGTCGTGCCCCAGCCGCGCGAGGGCGGCGCCGAGCGCTTCACCGCTCGGCGCCGTCGGGTTCACGGGGGAGCCCGCTTCGCTCGAGCTGCTCGGCGCGTGAGGCATGCGGCGGTATATCCCACGCGCGGCGGCCTCACTACCTCTAGCGAGCTATCGGGCTGCCATCCCGTGTCACAGCGTCGCCGCGCGAGCTACTCGGCTGCGGCCGCGTGCGCTGGCTCGTGGGGCCGCGCCGGCTGCTCGGCCCATGGGGCGCGCTGCGAGAGCCGCGCCATGCGATCGAAGCTCGCCTCGTTCTTGTTCAGCACCACCTGGAAGCAGGCGGCGCTGCCTTGCTTGGCCACCAGGCTGCTCCAGGCGAGGAAGAAGCTCCAGATGCGGAACCAGCGCTCGCCGAAGCGCGCCACGATGAGCTCCCGCTGGCGCTCCCAGTTCCGCGCCCAGGCGCTGATGGTGAGCGCGTAGTGCGGGCTGAGGTTCTCCATCAGCTGACACTCGAAGCCCGCCTTCTCGGTGGCCTTGAGCATCGAGCCCGGCGGTAGCGAGGCGTCCGCGCCGGGGAACACGTAGCGGTTCATGAACAGCCCCCAGATGAGATCTTCCGGCTGGAGCCCGCGCCGGAGGCCGGTCCACTGGAGCAGGAACAGGCCGTCGTCCGTGAGCAGCTCGCGCACGCGCTGGAGGAAGCTCGAGAGGTTCTTCACCCCCACGTGCTCGATCATCTCGAGGCAGGTGATGCGATCGTAGCGCTCACCCTCGAGGTCACGATAGTCAGCGCAGCGTACTTGGGCGCGCTCGCCGAGCCCCCAAGCGGCGATGCGCTCATTGGCGAGCTGGGCTTCGTTCTGCGCCAGGCTGATCCCGATGGCCTTCACCTGGTGCTCGCGCGCGACGTAGGTGACCAGCGCCCCGAAGCCCGCGCCGATGTCGAGCAGGCGGTGCTCGGGGCGGAGCTCGAGCCGCAGCGCGACGCGCGCGAGCTTGGCGTCTTGCGCTGCCTCGAGGCTATCCCCAGGGTCCGTGAAGTGGGCGCAGGTGTAGGCCATGCGCGGCCCGAGGAAGCTCTCGAAGAACTCATTGCCTCGGTCGTAGTGCTCTCGCACCAGGCGCTGGTCGCTCGCGCGTGAGTGGAGGCTCACCTCTGGCACGAAGTTCTTCACCGCCCACTTGAGGTGATCTTGCGTCAGCGAGTATTTGACGAACAGCTGACGCTTGGCGAGCAAATCAGCGATGGTGACGCCCGGCTTGAGATCGATCGCCCCGTCGAAGTAGGCCTCGTACAGCGTCGACATCGGGATCGGCTTGGCGCCGAAGCGCTGGGCGAGCTTCTCATCGTTGAAACAAACGAAGTCGGCGAGCGTCGGGTTCGGCATAAACAGGGGTCCAGTGGGGCGGCCTGGGGCTAGCCTGAGGCACTCAGGGCGGCTCACGCAAGGCCACCCGCGCGGCGCAGCGCGTCACGGAGCGCGCGCCGCATACACGCCTACGCGGGGTCGCCGAGCTGGCTCAACCAACGGGCCCCCGGGCCAAGCGGGCGGCCCAGCGACTGAGCAGCGCCGCTGACCCATGGGCAGCGGCGCCATGAGGCAGCTACACTGACGAATTGGGCCGCAGGGCCTCAGTCAAACCGTCAGCTAAACTGCTCACTCGCCCAGCGCGGCGCGCATCGACTTCTCGAGCGCTTCGGGCTGCTGCGCCGAGTAGAAGTAGGGGAAGCGCGGGTGAGGGCTCTTGAGCTCGGCGTTGAAGCTGCCGTCCTTCGAGAGGAAGAACACGCGCGGCACGTAGCCACCCAGCTGCGAGAAGGGCGGCGCCTTGAGCCAGGCGTCGCCCGCGTCGGCGTCTTGACGCACCATGACAAAACGCTTCCCCAGCTCTTCGAAGCGCGGGGTGCGCATCATCTGATCGAGCTCGCGACAACGTGCGCACCACTCCGCGTACACCACTACGCAGAGCGGTTTTCCTGTCGCGCGGGCCTCCTTCAGGCCCTCCTCGTAGCCGAGCCAGCGCGCGCCCCCGCTGAACATCCCGCTGGGCGCGGCGGCTGGGGCGCCCGACGGGGCCTCGGCGCGGGGCGCGTCCGAGGTGGGGGCAGGGCGCGTCTCGGCAGAGTCGCAGCCGACCAGGAGCAGGAGGGCGGCCCCGGCTGCCCGAGCACCGGACGGACTGAGCAGCGCGCGGCGGAATAATCCACGTGGAAATACTGCTCCACCCTCCGCACGGCCCGCGAGCGACGCTGTGCGATCCTGGCGCAGCCCCTCATGACGGTGTCTCATCGAAGTCGCCTCACGTTCACCGAGATCCTGCGTTCATTCCAGCCTCGGATAGCAGCAGCTCCGAGCTTCCTGGCGCGCCGCGGACGGAGCCTCTGGTGGCGGCGCCACGGTGCTCTGCGCCACGGTGCTCTGCGTCGCGGTGCCGTCCAACCCCCCCCAAAAAAACAGGGGTGCTGAGCTCTGTCGTAGCGGCGGCCGCGCCTGGCGGCGCCGTCATGAGGCGGTGCCGGTTTGCAGGAAGTGTGAGCGCTCGCGCACCGTCGTCCAGCGCCGGAAGATCTCGATGGTGGTGGGGTCGTCCTCCGCCAGCTTGCTGAACAGGTAGTCCTGGATCCCCTTGTGGACCTGGCAAATCGCGTTCTCCCGCGTGCGGCCCTGGATGGACCCATGGGAGGTGTAGTTGTTCTCCGGCTTGATGCCGCAGTACGGGTTGTAAGTGCAGTTGACGCAGTCCGTCTGGGCGTCGAGGTTGCTCGCGACCAGCGCGGCGCGCACCGTCTCGTGAGTCATCAGCTCGCGGTACTTGGCGGTGTCCACGTGGCCGAGCAGGAAGGTGTCGTCCCCCATCTCGTGGAGCATGCGCCCCTCGTCGCTGATGAAGATGTTCCCGTCGTAGTTGTAGGCGATGCCGCCGACGCCGGCGCCCGAGGGGTTACGGATGTCGAGGAAGTTGGGGTCGTCCCCCGTGAGGATCTTGGTGAGGAAGATCGACGCGAAGCGCTCGAGCACCTGGGTGCCGCCCTTGTTCAGCTCGATGATGTAGTCCACCGCGGCGCGGTAGAACTCCTCGTACCGCCGGCGCTCGTACTCGATCACCTTGTGGGTCTTCTCCGCGAAGCCGAAGGGATCCACCGGGCGCAGGAAGATGGAGCGGCAGCCGAGCTCCACGTAGGTGTCGACGATTTGCTTCGGCATGTCGAGCGCCGCGCGCGTCGTCGTGAGCAGCGCTTCCACATGGTAAAGCACTGGGTCCAGCCCGAGCTCGATGTAGCGCTCGTTGATGCGGCGGATCCAGGTGGAGGCCTGCTGGTAGGCGTTGCCGCTGGGGAGGACGCGCTGCTTGTTGTGGAGCTTCTCCGGGCCGTCGATGCTGGTGCAGATCTGCACCTTGTGCTTGATGAGGTAGTCGAGCTTCTCGTCCGTCATCAGCGCCAAGTTGCTCACCATCGTGAACTCGAGCTCCTTGCCGTAGGCGCGGTTCTTCTCGATGGCGTACTCGATGATGTGCTTCACGATGGGGAAGTTCGCGAGCGGCTCCCCGCCTTGAAATTCGATGGTGATGCGCGGCGCCGTGCTCTGCAGCGAGAGGTCGACGGAGCGCTCGGCCGTCTCCCGGCTCATGTCCGTCTCCACCTGATCCATGTTGGCGCGGCTGGCGTGGCAGTAGACGCAGGTCTCGTTGCAGCGCAGCGTGACCACCATCATGTGCAAGATGGGGCCGTAGTTCAGGAAGCGGCGCCGGGTGAGCACCCGATCGCGGATCTTCGCGACGTCCACCTGGTCACGGATGAAGTTGCGAGCGGTGAGCCGCGCCTCGAGCTCCGGGCTGAGCTCCCCCTGGTACAGCCCCCGGAACTCCTCCTCGCTCACGAACGTCCAGTCCCCAAAGTAGCTGGTGAGGAGCACCTTCCCGGCGACCGGCCGAAACCGTAGCGGGACCAGCTTGCCGGGGCTCTTGGGCTTCGTGAGATCGTTCAAGCGCACATTCATAAAGTCCTCAGACCCGCTCTTTAGCATGCCGGGCGCGAGTTCGGGATGGGTGGACGCTCCGTGACGAGGGCCGCCCCGATCCGCTACGCGAGCCAGCGGGCGGCGAGCCCCGCCAGCACCCCGGCGACGACGTCGTCCGCCATGATGCCGACGCCCTCCGGCGAGAGGTCCTCCGCCGCGTGCACGGGCCCCGGCTTGAGGATGTCGAAGGCGCGAAACAGCACCCAGGCCATGGCCTGCGTCTTCAGCGAGCTCCGGCGCACCAGGCCCAGCGCGATCAGCACGCCCGCCACCTCGTCGATCACCACGCGCTGTGGATCCGTCTCACCGCGCCGCGTCGCCACGCGCTGAGCCGCCCACACCCCGAGCCCAGTGACGCCCACCGTCGCCGCAACGTGCAGCGGGAGCGGCAGCCGCCGGAGCAGCAGGTGGAGCGGCACCGCGCCTAGCGAGCCGACGGTGCCCGGCGCCTTGGGGGAGAGCCCACAGCCAAACCAGGTCGCGATGAGCTCCGCCGCGCGGTCGCTATCCATGAGGCGGCACCCTAGCACGAACCATCAGGTCCACTGCTTGGCCTCCTGCTGAGAGCCCGTGCTGAGGTCATGGACGCCGCCGCGTGGCAGGCGCTATGGTCTCGCGCCATGAGGATGCGCGGGCTGACGTGGGGTTTGTTGGGGTTTGGCGTGTCGCTGCTGGGCGCTTGCAAGCAGGGTAAGCCGGACGTCCAGGGCGACCCCGCGAACGCGGCGAGCGGAGCTGAGCCGGTCGCCACGGCGGTACCCACCCAGCCGCCCACCGCCAGCGCTCCCACGGAGGAGGCGCGCGAGCCCGCCGAGAGCCCCACCAGCGTGTGCCAGGTGGAGAAGGAGAAGGTGTGGGGGAAGTGGGTGACCGAGCGCACCGGTCTCACCGTGACCGAGCTGCCGAACTCGAAGTACGCGGTGGGCGTGGCGTTCAGCAATCGACCCGCGGTGCTCACCGTCAAGCCCGATGGCGACGCCACCCTGCTGCGGCTCGAAGGCGTGGCCGGCGCCAAGGTGTCCAAAGACCTGACGGCCCAGGTGGGCTCGCGCGATTTCCAGCGCGTGACCCCGTTCGTCAGGGACGGGAAGACCGAGGCCTTCGCGGACTATCGCGACCGCTTGAAGGACGGCCATCGGCGCATCGCGTGTGGCTCCGCGACCTCCGATGAGACGCTGCTCGCGTTCGATGGCGTCCCGGTGATGGATCAGCTCGAGAAGGACAGGAAGGCTGCTGAGAGCGCGGCGCCCGCCAAGAGCGCGGCGCCTGAAGCCACGGACGCGGGCGCGGTGGCTGACGATGGGGGCAAGGCGCTGCGGCGGATCGATCCGCGCGCCCTGCGGCGGCTGCGCGGCGCGGGCGAGGGCGCGCGGCGGGAGCCCAAGAAGCTGACCGAGGTGCGGGATTGTCGCACCTTCGTCGATCAACGCCGCGATCGCGTGTGGGCGGTGGGCTCCGAGCTGGTGGGGACCCCGCAGGGCGACGACTACGAGTGGGAGATGCAGCTGTTCGTCAGGCCACCGAACGGTGGCCGCGTGGCGCTGCACAGCGCCAAGCTGGGGAAGAACCCCAAGACGCTGCACACCTTGGAGTCGCCTTCGGCGGCGCGGCTCGGCGACGGCTACGTGCTGGCGGGGCGCTATCAGGGCGGCGCGCTGGTGTGGCAGCTGAACGCCGACTTCAAGCTCCAGGGCGCGATGCGGCGCTACTCGAAGCACCCCAGCCTGTTCCGCTTCACGCCCGACGGGTCCGATCTTCGCGTGATCACCTCACAGCAGGTGACGAATGACCGCTGGCAGATCGCGAGTCAGCGCCTCACCTCGGGGTGGGCAGCCAGCCTGCCCATCATCGACTTCGGCGCCGGCTCCCAATCCGAGCCCACCCTGGCGCGCGCCGGGAGCCAGCGCTGGCTCAGCTACCACACGGGGGATCGCCGCAAGGCGGGCCTCATGCTGCAAGCGGTGGACGGCGACCTGAATCCGCAGGGAAACCCCTACGTAGCCACCCAAGGCGATCAGCAGATCTACGAGAGCGTGCTGCTCCCCCTGGAAGGCGGCCGGCTGTACCTCGTGGCCATGCGCCGCGACAACGCGAGCGCCGCGCCGGAGCTGGTGAGCCAAGTGCTGCGCTGCAAGGCGCCGGGGTGAGGATTGTGAGGAGCAGCGCGATGAGGAATCAGCTTTGGGGATGTGTGGTCCTCGCGTGGGCTCTCGTGGTGGGCTGTGAGGGTGGTGATTCTGGGGCGAGCGGGGAGCGCTGTGGGCAGCGTGTGTGCCGTGCGGGCACGGTGTGTTGTGACGTGAGCTGCGGGGTCTGTCGCGCAGCTGGACATCACTCGGTTTGCGAGGAGATGTGCATCCTAGGTCGCTGCACGGCGCAGCGCGCTCGTGGTGTCGGCGACTGTGATGAGTCGCTGGGCGTGCGCTGGAACGGCGCGGGCTGTGAGGAGCTGCGCGGCTGTGAGTGCGAGGGGGAGGAGTGTGACTCCCTCTACGCGAGCGTCGCGTCGTGTGAGACGCTGAACGAGGAGTGCGTACCGTAGGTCGCGAGTGCACAGGTTGGTGATGGGGCACCCGCGCGCACGCCGAGGCGGCGCTCGCCGCTGAACGTCAGCTTGCCAGACTAGACCCGGCTACTCGACCTTGCAGCGCTCGGCGAGGGCGACGGGTACGCCGCCTTTGGTGTGATCGCCGTCGGGGTCCAGCCACTGGCCGGCGGTGTCCCAGCGCACCTTCACGTTCTTGGCGGCGCCGATGAACTTGAGCTCACAGTCGACGACGAAGCGCGCCAGGCGGTCCCGCGGGCGGCTGTGCGGGGGCTCCTCGTGCAGGCGCATGGCGACGCGGGGCTCTGCCCACAGCCCGCCGATCAAGAGCAGCTCGCCGTTCACGGTGCGGTAGGGCTGGAGCAACATGCGGTTGTTGTCGTCGAGCGCGCCGGAGAGGCCCGGCCAGGCCTTGTTGATCTCGTTGAACCCGCAGTGGCGGCCCTCGAAGGACTCCTCCGATGCGCACCACAAGCTGCCGACGTCCGCCGTCACCAAGGTGATGCGCACGGGCACCGTCTTGCCGATGCCCCACTCGGCGGCGGGGGTGGTGGGGGCGTTCTCGCGCGGCGGGTTCGCCTCGAACACCTGGCGCACGATGGAGTAGAGCACGTCCGCGAAGCCCTTCCCGACGGGGCTCCCGTTCACGACGATCAAGAGCACCACGCCGAGGCCGAGCACCCACTTGAAGACGGGGCCCCCGAGCGGATCGAGCTCGACGGGCTCCTCGGCGCGTGCGGCGGGCTTCCTGGCTCTCTTGGCGGTGGTGGCGGACATCGGGGGCTCGTCATAACCGAAGCCGCGGCGGATCCCAACGGCGGTTTTTCCAACGCGAGCCGTGGGTTACACCGGGCGCGTTGGCTTGCGCTGGGCTCGCCCCGTAGGTTGCGTCGGAGCCGCCCGGGCCGTATGAGCCAGCGGTGGCTCAGTGGGGCGCGCAGGCAAATGAGGCTTACTCCGAGCCAAACGGTGAGCCCAGTTTGGAGCCGCTCGGCGTGGAGCCCAGGCCAGGGCGTGAGGCTGAGGGGGAGTCGCTGCTTCGCTACGTGCTCCGGGGCTACACCCTGAAGAGCCTGATCGCGCTCCTGCTGCTGGTGGGGGTGGGGAGCAGCGTGGGTTACAGCTGGAGCGACTTGGTGGACGCCAATGGGGTCGACGCGCTCCTGCTCGGCACCTGGCTGTGGATGGCGGCGATGTGGTGCTGGCGGGTGACACCGCGCTGGGACCTCCTGCTGGTGGGCACGGGGCTTGCGGGCGGCGGGGTGATCGAGTGGTGGGGGACCAACACCGGGCTGTGGACCTACTTCACCCGAGAGCGCCCCCCACTGTGGATCCTCCCCGCGTGGCCGATCGCCGCGGTCAGCATCGACCGCATGGGGCTCTTCTATGCCGCGGTGTTCGAGCGCATCGAGCGCCGGACGGGGCCGGTGCCCGAGCGCGCGTTCCGCGTCGCCTATTGGATCCTGATCCCTGCCTTCGTGGTCGGGATGACTTACTTCTTATGGCCCTCGCGCGGCGAGCCCGCCTCCTGGGTGGTGATGCTCATCATGCTCGCCACCACCCTCACGCCGCGTGACACGCGCGCCGACGTGCTGCTGTTCCTGGCGGGCTCGAGCCTGGGGGTGTTCCTCGAATACTGGGGCACCAGCCGCCAATGCTGGACCTACTACACCTACCAGGTGCCGCCGCCGATCGCGGTGTTCGCTCACGGTTTCGCGGCGCTGGCCTTCAACCGCGTGGCGATGGCGATCGCATCGCGGCTCGAGTTGCCTACGCCCCACGCGCTCAAGGTGGCGGCTTCACGCTGAACCTAAGCTCGCTCGAACCGTCCGAAGCGGAGCGCGACCCAGGCGAGCGACTTCAGGGCGTACAGCGCGTTCACTGCGAGGTAGGGGTAGAAGTAGATCTCGACGCGGCCGGTCACCGCGGCGAGCCAGATGTAGGACGGGTAGTGGACCAGCAGCTTGGCTACGGCGAGCGGGAGGCGCAGGAGTAAGGGTGCCTTACGAGCGGGCGCGGCGCTGGGCGTTGCGGGGCCGGCGATCTCCTCGCGCCTTTGGAAGGTGGTGATGGAGACGCCCGTCGCGAGCACCACGAGGCCCCCCACCCCCAGCAAGAGGGGGGTGGCTTCGCCCGTCTCGAGGTGTAGGCGCACACTCACCGCGCCCAGGATGAGGAGCGCCTTGATCTCATCCATCAAGAAGTCGAGCAGGTGACCTGACTTGGACGCCACGCCGCGCCAGCGCGCGAGCATCCCATCGGCGCAGTCGAGCACGTAGCTCAGCTCGTACAGGAGCACGCCGATCACGAGCCCCCAGGTGCCGGGCCAGGCGGCGAGCAGCGCCGCGGCCACCACCGCCAGCGCGAAGGCGAGGAGCGTGACCTGGTTCGGGGTGACGCGCGTGGAAATCAAACCGCGCACCACGACGGCCGCGAGCGGCCGGCACACCCAGCGGTTCCAAGGGAGATCGGGCAGCTTCTTCGTGCGCTGATAGATCTCCACCACGCTGGGCATCACGGTGGGTTCTACCACCTCACGCTGCGGCGCGACCATCCGCGGGCGGCTTCGCCGCCAAGGCGCGCGTCTCCTCTCGACCCATGCGGTGCAGCCAGCGCGCGCTGAGCGCGAGCCAAATCACGAGGCTCATCCCCGCCAGGGTGAACACCGCGCGGTAACCACGGGCGACGTCCTCCGGATCCTTGAGCCAGGTGGAGACCACCCCCGCGGCGATGGGCCCGAGCAGCATCCCGAGGCTGCCGGCGGCGTTCACCCACGCCATCGCCGTGCCTTGCAGCGCCTCCCGCGACGCGGCGGCGTAGCCGAGGATGGTGGAGAACAAGAGGGCGGAGGTGAGGCCCGCCACGAACATCCACAGCGCGAGCAGCGGCCGCGGGGCGTAAGCCAAGGTGAGCAGGGCCACGGCGTACACCGCCCCCGCGCCACCGAGCAGGCGCGCCGGCGCCACCCGCTCCGAGAGGCGCCCGGCGGGGTACATCGCACAAGCGAACGTCAAGGTCAGGATGCTGAACAAGAGCCCGATGTGGGTGTCGCTCAGGTGATGCACGCGGTGCGAGAACAGCGCGAACGTCACGATCAAACAGCCCACGGTGAACCGCGCGATGAAGGCCGCGCCCACCGGCACCAAGAACTCACGCCGCTCGAGCAGCTGCCCCACCACCAGCGCCACGCGCTCGCGCTTGACCACCTGTGGCGCGCTCTTCGCGCTCACCGCCGCGACCCCGAACGCGAGCAGCGCACCGAACCAGAGCGGCGCGCGTGAATCCAACTTGAGCAGCAGCGCGCCCACCGCGCTCCCGAGCGCGATGGCGAAGATGATGCCAGCGCCAGCCAGACCCATCAGCCGCTGGCGCCCCGTCTCGCGACCGAGCTGCGCCATCTCCGCCATCAGCACGGTCGCCGCGCCCACGTGCGCGCCGCCCTCCAGCGCGCGCAAGATGAGCACCTGCGTGGTGGGGAGCGGTAGAGAGACGGCAGCGAGCAACAGGCCGTCGCACACGGCCAGCACCATCAAGATGCGCCGCGAGCTCCAGCCGCGGTCCATCAGCGCGCCGACGATCGGCGCCACGAGCGCCGCGCCCAACATGTTCACGCCGCTGAAGGCGTGCATCGCGCTCTCATTCCCATCATGAAACGCCGCGAACAGCGGCCGGATGGCTGGCACCACGAGGGTCGCCGGCAACATCTGAAAGAAGATGAGGAGCGCCAGGGAGCGAGCGCGGGGCGGCATGGGAACGCTATAGCAAACCTCGTGCCGCGCACCGCTTCCAGGCTGTCGCAGGCGAACCCTGGAGAGACGGCTCTCGGGAGGTGACGGCCGCTCTCACTGGCTCACACCGAAACGGCGAAGCCTGGGGATGGGGCGCGTTTTATTTTGGGGGTTGGTACAGCCGTGACGGCCGCGCGCGGTCACGCAGTCATCGAGAGCCACCGTGAGGGGTGAAGGCACCAAAGTGCGCTAGAGTCCCGGCATGCGGCTCGACTCGAGTCACGCGCGCACCCCATCGCGAGCAGCGCCAGCGCGGCGCTCGGTCTGGCGCTCACTGCTGCTCGCCGGCGCGCTCGGGTGCACATCCGTCGCCTGCGGCGCCCCACGCGCGAGCGCACCTCCACCGGCGGCACCCGAGGACACCCCCGCCGCGCCTCCAGTAGACACGGCGGAGCCCACGGAGTCACCCGCCGATCCGCCCGAGGCGCCACCTCCCGACTCCGAGGCGCCCAGGCCCTTACCACCCAAGCCTCAGGGCCCGCCGCCGCTGCCGCAAGGCCCGCCGCCGCGCGACCGCGCGGAACCGAGCGACGGCCCGGAGGTCTCCGCGCGGCGCCTCGTTAGGAAGCCTGACGGCACCTGCGTGCTGGTGCGCGACTGCGCGGGTTGCTCAGGTGAGGTACCCGTCAGCTGCCCCGACTGACACGCGCTCGGAGTAGACATGAACGCACGACTCGGGAGCTACCTCGCGCTCGCGGCGCTCGCCGCGACGGGCGTCGTCGCCTCGTGCATGGCAACCCGTGGTCAGGCGCCCTCGGAGTCAGCTTCTATCACGACTGGGAGCGGTGAGGCGCTGCGCGTCGAACAGCCGGATGACGCGACGACGCGCGCGGCGGAGCAACCCGCCGCGCCCGATGCCGGCACAGACAGCGCGGCTGATCAAACGGCGGCAGCCGACGCCGCGGCCTTCTACACCGCCACGGAGCCACCCAAAGCGCCCCAGGTGTACACCGTCGCTGCCATCGGCGACTCCCTCACCGACGAGCGCTCCTACCCGAAGACCTACGTCGCCGCGCTGCGCGCCGCCTGCCCCAAGAGCCGCTTCGACAACTACGGCGTGGGCGGCAACATGGTGAACCAAATGCGGCGGCGCTTCGTGCGCGAGGTGTTCGCGCCGGGGCGCCCCGCCTACACCCATGTCATCGTGTTCGGCGGCATCAACGACATCTACAGTGACGAGACCGCGAAGCGCACCCCAGCGAAGATCACCGCCGACCTCAGCGAGATGTACCGTGAGGCGTCGGCGCGCGGCGCGCGCGTGGTGGCCCTCACCATTGCGCCTTGGGCGGGCTTCAAGCGCTGGTACAACCCGAGCCGCGCCGCGGCCACCCATGAGGTGAACCGCTTCATCCGCGAGGCGCTCCCGAACGGTCAGGTGGACGCCGTCATAGACACCGGCGTCCTCCTCAGCTGTGGGGATCCAGAGCGGCTGTGCGACGACCTCAGCGCGCCGTTCAAAGACGGCCTCCACTTCGGCGCAGCAGGACACGCGCGGCTGGCGGAAACGCTGAAAACAGCGGTGTTCTCGGGCTGCGAGTGAGCTCAGCGTGACAGCTCGCGCTCGATCGCTTCAGTGAGGAGCTCGGCGTCTGGTGCGACGTCGGGGGCGAAGCGCTGGACCACCTCGCCTTGGCGGCTCACGAGGAACTTCTCGAAGTTCCACAGGACCTCATCGGGAGCGCCCGGGTCCACGCCGTAGCCTATCAGCTTGGCGCGGAAGTCGGTGCCGGGCAGCTGCTGCGCTTCGGGCTGGGCGGTGGTCAGGGTGGCGTACAGTGGGTGTTGGCCCTCGCCCTTGACGACGATCTTCGAGAACATCGGGAAGGTGACGCCGTAGCTCGTGGAGCAGAACGCCTGGATCTCCTCGTCGGTGCCGGGCTCTTGCGCGCCGAACTCGTTGGCGGGGAAGCCCAGGACCTCGAAGCCGCGGTCCTTGTACTTCTGATACAGCGCCTCGAGGCCCGCGTACTGCGGCGTGAGCCCGCACTTCGACGCGACGTTCACCACCAAGCGCACCTTGCCGCCGTACTCGGCTAGTGAGGATGGCTTACCGTCGAGGGTGTTCACTGGGATCTGTTCGAGCTCGTTCGTCATGCCCCGCTCGTAACGTAGGATGGCGGCGGCGTCACGGGCTGGGGCGCTGCCCTTCATCACCCGCCGCGTCGTCCTCCTCCGCTTCGCTCGCGCCGCCGGTTGGCTGCAGACCGAGCTCCGAGCGGTACAGCTCCACCAGGGGCTGGTGGTGGAGCAGGTTGACCTCGCCGGGGGGGGAGCGGGTGTCCGGCGGCCGCGTGAACAGCTTTGGTAACGTCTCTTCCGTGAGGAAAGCGTGACCGCTGCCGCGCAGCTGCTCCGGCGGGTGCAGCTCGCGGCGCCCGGCGAGCACCAAGCTGAGCTCGCCGAGCAGCGGCACGCCGACCTGATACTCGAGGGTGTTCAGCCCGCTCGTACGCAGCGTGGCCACGACGCTGCCGTGGCTCTCGGGCGTCATGAAGCCGGAGGTGGCGCTCACGGTGAGGGTGCCGCCCTCCGTGAGCAGCTCCGCCAGGCGCTCGAACACGTAGCGTGTGTAGTGCTTGCCGTGCTCGTAGCTGAGCGGGCGTGGGAGGTCAGCCAGGATGACGTCATACTGGCCGTGAGCCGTGCTGACGAAGGCCGCGGGCTCGTCCTCCACCATCACCACGCGCGGATCATCCAACGCGCCCTGGCTGGCTCGCGCGAGCCACACCGAGCGTCGCGCCAGCTCGGGGAGGGCGCGCGAGGGGACCACCACCACCAGCTCCTCCACGCTGGGGTGGCGCAGCACGGCGCGCTCGAGCAGGCCGTCCCCACCGCCGAGCACCAGCACGCGCCGCGGCTCCTCGCTGAGCGCCATCGCCGGCTCCACCAGGCTCTCCACGTAGCGGTAGCCATCGAGCTGCGCGCGGCGCAGCTGACCTCCGACGAACAGCAGGTAGGCGCGCTGAGAGCTCGTGATCACGATCTCTTCGTCGGCCCTATTGCTGCTGTAGATGAGCTCGCCGGGGTAGTAGCCGAGGCGTGATACGGGGAGCTGACGTTCGGCGGCGAACAGGCTCAGGGCGGCGAGCGCGCCCACCCCGTAGGTCGCCGCCAAGAGCGCCTGGCCTCGCCGCGGGCGGCGCGCGTCGAGGTACAGGTGCCGGTAGAGGGTTGGGGTCCAGGCGGCCGCGGCGGCGAGCAGCATGCCCAGGAAGGCGCCGGTGCGCTGATGACCGATGACGGCGGCGCCCGCGGCGGCGGCGCCGAGGATCGCGGTGAGCGCGAGCAGACGGAAGGGGTCGAGCAGCCAGCCGAAGGAGCCGAGCTGACGGGCGGGGGTGCTGAACTGCTGATGGGCTGCGAACGCGACGACGGTGCCGGCGAAGCCGAGGGTGAAGGGCGCGCTCAGGGCGAGGGCGGTCATGAGCGCGCGGCTGAGGAACGCCTCCCGCAGCAGGAGCGGGGCGGCGCTGGCGATCAGCGACGAAACGATGAGCGCGAGCACCAAGCGCTCGGGCGCGGGCAGCCGGATGCGCCGGTTCAGGAGCAGCGCCAGGCTGACGCCGGCGGCGGCGGACCACAGCGGCGTGTGGGGGTGCGGACCGAAGCCTGGGCTGAACGCCAGCTCGGCCTGGCGCACCACCAGCTCATGGAAGGTGGCGAGCAGGGCGGTGCTGAGGAGCAGCCAGTAGTAGAGGAGCGTCAGCGCGTGAGGCGGCGCGCCCCTCCCGGCGCTTCCCTTCGTACCCCGATCAGGTGCGCTGCCTATCCCCGCCTCATCGTACTGAGCCTGAAGCGGGTGTCGAGCGGCGTCACTTGCCGCCGACGAAGACACCGCCGCCGCCTCCACCGCCCGCGCCGCCGCAGGTGCCCGCGACGCAGAAGAACAGCAGGAACCCGATGATGAACAGCCACCCGAGCGCTTTGCTGCAGCCGCTCGCGGGCGCGCCGCCACCGCCGTAGCCGCCGCCCCCTTGGAACTGCGCGCCGGGGCCGTCGGCAGGCAACCCGAAGCCCTGCGCCACCACCGGCCAGGCGATGGGCTGACAGTAGCTCCACTGCACCTCGGTGTCCGTCATCTCGCGGCTGAGCACGTCGTTGCCGTCGACGAAATCGTCAGCTCGAGTGACCTCACCGATCTCGCACTTCCAGTACACCTCGCCGAGCACGTACTCGACGCCGGCCGAGCCCCAGTCGCGGTTCCGGAAGTAGCGCCCGCCCCAGATCACCCCGTTCGGGAGCTGGGTGATGTCCAGATCCGCGATGTTCACCGGGGTGATCCACTGCCACCCCTTCTCAGGGTCCTTGAGGAGCCAGCGGAAGCCGATGCCTTGGCTCCAAAGCAGGTACTCCTCCCAAGAGAAGTGCTCGTTGTCGTAATAGGTGCCGCGCCTGAGGTAGGCGATGCAGGTGTACTGCACGCCCTCGAAGTTGCCGACCGCCCCGATGGGGATGTCGGGTTGCTTCATCGCGGCCTCTTGCTGCGCCACGATTTGCCGCGAGGCAATGTCCGTTACCGCATGGCAATACGGGCAGCCCATGCGCTCCGCGCGCCCGCCCGCGAGCTTCGGCACGTTGCCGCCGCAGTTCGGGCACTGCATGTAGTCCGTCTGGACCTCACGCGCGTGCCGCTCCCCCAGCTGCTGCACCTGCATCTGGGACTCGCCGAACACGTAGCCGATGAACACCGTGTAGGCGCCGCGGCCGTCGCCGTAGTCGATGGTCGCGAACCCGTTGCCTTGGGCGTACAGGTCCACGTAGTGGCGCTCGAAGCCGACCGGGAAGGCCTCCGGCAGCTCACCCTCCGCCGAGCGGATGGTCCCCTCCTTGATCTCCGCGACGCGGAACATCTGACCGCCGAGGGGGACATCCTGCTCGAGCTGCAGCATCGAGCGCGGCGGCACCGAGACCCCGGGGACCTGCTGGGTGACGTACCACTGCCCCTGCGCGAACGCGAGCCAGCCCCAAGCCTGACCGTAGTCGAAGGCGACGTAGAACTCATCCCAGGGGCCGGCGCCGTGATCGAGCTGGACGCGCCCGAGCACCTCGAACGGCCGCGTCGCCAGCGTGCCCCGATCGCCCACGGCGATGAGGCACGGCGTGTCCGCCATGTCGGCGACCTTGCCCAGGTTCTCCAGCCCGCGGTCCGAGCGAACGACGGTCGCCTGACAGTAGGGGCACACCTTGGCGATGGAGGAGCCGAGCCCGAACTCGATGGGGGCTCCGCAGCTCGGACACTGACCTTGCGCTACTGCCATGGGACTGCCGCGGGACTCTAACAGCTTTCGCTAGCGTCGAGGGAGGAGACAGACGCAGGCGCTGCCGGGCGGTATTCTGCGCTGTGGGGCGCGCCAGGTCGTGCAGGGAGAGGGGGATCAGGGGGTTGGTAGCGCTTCGGTCCGCCGCGCGGCGCCGCAGTCGCCGGGCGGCGCCACACGCCCGCGCCGCCGTCGACACGGCCTCCACGTCGCCGATGGACCAGCGCCTCCCACGATGCCCCAGCCCCGCAGCCCAAGGCCGTGCGCTCACCAGGGAGGATCGCGTCGTCGCCGCTACGCCTCTTCGCGCAGCGCCTCCTCCACCAACGCTCGCAGGTCGTCTGGTGGGGCGCGCCGCGCGGTTTGTTTCTTCGTAGAAACAGCCGTGGAGGCAGCCCGCGCGGATCCGCGCGGCCCCGCCGCCATCACGAGCGCCTCCATCTCCTCGAGCGTCTCCGGTTCGCTGTGGCGCCGCCGGGCGAGCACGCGCGCGAGCCAGGGCCTGGCGTCTTCCAGCTGGAAGTCGCCGCGCACCAGCGCCTCCGGCGCGCTCCGGAGCAGCTCCGTGACGCGCGGGTTCGAGGTGAGCAGCTCGCTCGCTTGCTTCAAGGTGGCGCGCTGGGTGGTGGAGAGCTCGCCGAGCGCAGCGCGCAGGCGGTGACCCTGGAGGTCCGCGAACAGCGCCGTCGCGACCGCGAGCTCACCGCAGCTCAGCCGCGTGAGCTGGGTGACGCGCGGGCCGCCGCAGCTCTTCGAGTAGATGTAAGACGCCTCGAGCAAGAGCACGCCGAACCCGAGCCCCACGGCGGAGAGCTCTGAAGCGGCGTCCAACGCGGGCGCTGGCTCGTCCTCCTCCGCGGTCTCGAGCAGGAAGATGGCGCCGAGCGCGACGGCGATGGCGGAGGTGAGCTGAATCGGGTGGCTCAGCTCCCCCGCCGCCAGCGTGATGAGCCAGCCGTCACCGTCCGGCGCGACGCGAGTGAGCTCGCCGGTGGTGGGGGTGGCGCAGCTGGTGCCGCAACCGCCGCTGCTGCAGCTGCCGCCGCTCGCGGCCTCCTCCGCGTCGAACACGGCGAGCCGGATCGGCACGTCGGTCAGCCCGGCGTGCTCCTGCGCTCTCCGGAGCACGCGCGTCGCGCCCTTCGAGTCGGAGGAGAACTCGTCAGGGAAGTAGCGCCCCGTGGGCAGCACCAGCGGGCGCTCGCCCAGCTCGTCGCCGCGCTCACTCGTCAGCGCCGCGAACCGAGCGATCACCGCGCGGAGCACCCCGAAGTCCGGCAAGAGTTCCATGCCTTAGCTTGCCAGAATCCAGCGTCAGGGCACGAGCGGTTTGCCGCAGGTGCCCGCGTGGCCCTGAATCAGCCTCGGGTCCCTCGTGCGCGGCGCGGCGAGTGATGCCGCGAGCGTGCACTGACTCGTGCCCCGCGCGGCGCTAGCTCGGCTCGTCGCAGCGCGATGCCAAACCCCCAAAAAACCAAGGCTCGTCAGTTGTAGCCGCGGCGCTCGCGCTCGAGCTCGGCCAGGCGCGCCACCACGCCGCGCGCGACGATCTCGAGCACCCGCCGCACCACCTCCGAGCGCTTGTTGGCCGGCCCCCCGAAGCTCAGGTGGCTCTTCGCCACCTTCCCCTTGGGGAGTCGCCCGGTGGCGCTGCACACCACCTTCACCACGTCCCCCTGCTGCTCGATGGTCAGGCGCGTCACCGTGAAGCGGTAGGTGATTCGGTTCCCTGTCCCGGCGCCCCAAGTGACGCGCCGGACCTCCCGCTTCAAGATCTCCCGGAGCTGCTTGCGGATTTGAGCGGCGCGCTCGAGGTCGTCGGGCAGGTCCAGCCGATCGAGGATCACGTCGGGGCGGCCCTTGGGTAGCTCGCGCTTCGACGCCAAGGCGGCGGGCTCGGCGCGCGCGGGCATCGCGAGCCCAGCGGCGCCCAAGAAGAGCAGCGCGAGCAGGGAGCGGCGAGGGACGGCGCGGTGATGGAGGGGCTCCACGGCCCGGGCCTAGCGGAGCGCGTCGCCGAGGGCCAAGTAGCTGGGGGCGATCCTCGCGCGGCGCCCGCGCGCCCGCCGCCGAGCGCTGGCCGCGGCGTTGCGAGCGTCGGGCAACGCAGCTATAGCCGCCGGGCGGCGCACCCCGATCTGGGTGAGGGTGAGGTCCGCGCGCCGAAGGGCCTCGCGCATGAGGGTGGAGTCGTCAGAGCCAGCGACCGACGTCGACGTGGTCGTCATCGGCGGCGGCGTGAACGGGACGGGGGTGGCGCGCGACGCGGCCTTGCGCGGCCTGCGCGTCGCGCTGTTCGAGAAGAACGACTTGGCGTTCGGGGCCAGCGGCAACTCGAGCGGGATGATCCACGGTGGCCCGCGCTACCTCACTTACGATCCGGACGTCACCTACAGCTCGTGCCTGGACTCCGGGCACATCCAGGCGATCGCGCCGCACCTGTTGTTCCGCGTCCCGTTCTTGATGCCGGTGCACGCTGGCCCGCTCGCGGGGCCCACGCTCGAGGGTTACGACGCCTTCTTCACGCTGTACGACCGGTATCAGCCGCTCAAGCGTGGTAAGCCTCACGTACGACTGACGGGGACGGACCTGGCGCGGCTGGAGCCCGGGCTCAAAGGCGACTTGGCCGGCGGGGTGGCCTTCGACGAGTGGGGGATCGACGGCGCGCGGCTGTGCGTGGGGAACGCGCTGGACGCGATGCGCCACGGCGCTTCCGTGCGGATCCACACCAGCGTGACCGAGGTCCTCCGGCGAGACGACGGCGCGGTGCGCGGCGTGGCTTACCGCGACGAGCTGACGGGGGAGGTGGGGGCGCTCCGCGCCAAGCTGGTGGTCAACGCGAGCGGCGCCTGGGCGCCGATCACCGCGACCCTCGGCGGGCTCAGCCCCAAGGCCGCGCGGCTGCGCCCAGGTAAGGGCGTGCACGTGGTGTTCGATCGGCGGCTCACCAACTACGCGCTGGTGGCGCAGGCCATCGACGGGCGTCAGGTGTTCCTCGAGCCGTGGCAGAACGTGAGCATCATCGGCACGACGGACGACGACTTCTACGGCGACCTCGATCAGGTGGTCGCGACGGCTGACGAAGTGCGCTACTTGATCCAGGCCATCGCGCGGGTGTTCCCGGCGATCCGCGGCGCGCGCGCCATCGGCACTTACGCCGGGGTGAGGCCCACGCTGTACGCCTGGGGGCCGAATGAAGATCGGTTGAGCCGTGAGCACGTCATCGTGGACCACGCGCGTGATGGCGCCGCGGGGCTCTTCTCGATGCTGGGCGGCAAGCTCGCGAGCTACCGTTTGTTCGCCGAGGAGATGACCGACGTCATCGCTCGGCGCCTCCGCTGCGGCGTCGCCTGCAAGACGCACACGGCGAAGCTCCCCGGTGGAGAGGAGGCGGTCGATCCAGTGGCGCTCGCGCGGCGCTTCGAGGTGGAGCCGGTCACCGCCAGTCGGCTCGTGTATCGCCACGGCGCGCGCAGCGTGGAGGTGCTGGAGCGAGCGCGCCGTGCGCCGCGGGAGGCGCGCGTGGTGTGCCCCTGCGAGCCGGTGACGGAGGCTGAGATCCGCTACGTGGTGGAGCATGAGCTCGCGACCAGCGTGGACGACGTGTCGCGGCGCACGCGGCTCGGGCTCGGGGCTTGCGGTGGGATGCGCTGCGCGGCGCCGTGCGGGGCTTTGGTCGCGGAGCTGACGGGTCGCTCACCGGAGGTGGGCCGCGGGTTGGCGGTGGGCTTCTTGGAGCGCGCCGCGCGGCGGCGGCTGAGTGTGTTGGGCCCGGAGCAGCTCAGGCAGGAGGGGCTCGCCCTGGCGGCGCAGCGCGCGCAGCTGGGGGTCTCGTGAGCGGCCCACGGGGCGACGGCTTCCCCGAGCTCCTCGTGATCGGCGGTGGGGTGGCGGGCGTCGCGGCGGCGTTCGCCGCGGAGCAGCGCGGCGCGCGGGTGACCCTGGTGCACGACCGCGCGGGGGCGACCGAGCTCGGCTCCGGCGCGCTCGATTGGCTCGGGTGGGAGCGCGACGCGGAGGCGCCGGCCGCGGTGTTGCCCGAGGCGCTCTTGCGCTTCAGTGACGCGCTCGGGGCGTGGCAGCTCACGGACGCGCCTGCTCGCGTGGTGACCGCCTTGGGGCTCACGCGGCCGGCGCGGGGGGTGCAGCGCGGCGTGCTGGACGTGAGCCTGCTCGCGGGGCGTCGGGTGGCGGTGCCGCTCTTGCCCCGCGGCGACTGGGACGGGGCGGCGCTGTGCCGCGCGCTCGCGCGAGACGCGGCGCTCTCGCGGCTCGGCGTGCGCTTCGATCCGGTGGAGGTGAGCGTGCTGCGTTTCCGTGCGGAAGAGGTGGCGCCCAGCCGTGATCTCGCGGCGGCGCACGACGCCGAGGAGCGCGCCCGATGGCTCGCGGAGCGGCTCCGGCCCCGCGCCGCGGAGGCGTGGCTGTTCGGGCCGTGGCTCGGCCTCGACACCCCGGCGAGCGAGGTGCTCAGCGAGGCCCTCGGCGTCCCGGTGGGGGAGACGCTCAGCGACGTCGGTCAAGCGGCCGGAGCGCGCTTGGGTGCGGCGTTGGCGCGCCTCGCGCGCCGTCATGCTCACGTCGTCGAAGCGCGAGTGACCGCGCTCGAGCGAGACGGTGCGCGCTGGCTCGCGCGCTGCGAGGCGCCGGATGGCTCGCCCGAGGTGCTCTCGGCGGCGCGCGTGGTGCTGGCTTCGGGCGGGCTCGGCGCGGGTGGGTTGACGCTCACGCCCGCGCGCGCTGGCGTGAGCGGCGGCGCGCGGCTCGAGCTGAGCTTCGCGCCAGGGCTGGGCCTCGAGCTCGATGGAGCGCCGCTCGGCGCCGCCTCCAGCCTGCACGGTTTCGAGCTCGAGCAGCGGGGGCGATTCGCGCTCGAGCGCTTGGGGCTCGCGCCCTCGCCGGCGCCGGGCTTGGTCGCCGCGGGGGACGCGCTCGCGGGCGAGGCGCGGACGGTGCTGCGGAGCGCTCACACGGGGCTCTTGGCGGGGGCGCTCGGCGCGTAGCCCGAGTAGCACCGCTCATCCTCCGAAACCCCTGAGAAACAGGGAGGAGGTTGAACCCGCGGGGTGTTGTTGGCTAGGCTCGTGCTGCCGTGGGTCACAGCGACGAAGAGCCGATGATCAAGGGGCTCGCGTTCTCGTCCGTCGTGGGGACGCTGGAGAAGCTCAGGGGCTCTGGTGCAGTCCAAGAGCTGATGGATGGCTTGCCCCCGGAGCTCGCGGTTCGGATCCGGCAGCAGCAGATCTTGGTGGCGGGTTGGTACCCCGTGGCTGACTATCGAGAGCTCTTGGCGGGGCTGCGCGGGCTCGGCGGGGACGCGCTCTTGCGTGAGGTGGGCGCGGAGTCGATCCGCTCGGATCTCAACTCGATCCATCGGATGCTGCTCCGCATGCTCTCGCCCAGCACTTTGGTGATGATCTCCCAGCGCATGTTCTCGCGTTACTTCACCCGCGGCTGCATCGTGGCCACCGAGCGCGGCGACAACTACCTGCACGCTCACTACACCGACTGCCAGGGCTGGAGCCGGGACATCTGGGTGGAGCAGTTCGCCGGCGCGGAGACGTTCCTTCAGCTCGCGGGGGTGCGCTCGATCAGCGTGCGGCGGCTCCAAGGCGGTCGAGAAGGCGACACCGAGGCGCTGCTCGAGGTGCGCTGGACATAGGGGGGGACATAGGGGGGGTGCACTCCCTCCTGATGCCCCTTGTAAGCCTTCCATGGGCGCCGTTTTCCCGTGGGTGGCGCTGTGGTCACGGTCCTCGACCTGACGAGAGGATCCGTGCGTCCTTGAAGAGCGCCTCTAGTTTTCGGGCTGCATTGAAGAGCCGGTTAGACGGCACCGCGCTGCGAATCGCTGCGAGCGAGGTCGCCGAGCGGCGTTGCGCTGCCTTAGGGGATCGAGTAACTCGCCTCTCCGAGTCGCTCTGGCCCGCGGCGCTTGCTGGGCCGCGTTGGGCCAGAGCGCGCCGCTCCCGTGAGCGGCTGCTCCGCTCGCGCGCCGCCCACAGCCGGCGGCCGCCCCCGACCGATCGAAGGAAGAACCGCTATGGCCATCTCGTCTCAGGATTCATTCTCCGCCCGCGCCGAGCTCTTGGTGGGGGAGAAGAGCTACACCTACTTCAGCCTGCCGCGCTTCGCGAAGGCCGCGGGGGTGGACGTCACGCGGCTCCCCTTCTCCCTCAAGATCCTGCTGGAGAACCTGATCCGTAACGAGGACGGCAAGGCGGTCTCCAAGCAAGACGTGCTCAGCGTCGCCGGTTGGGATCCCGCTGCGGAGCCCAACACGGAGATCGCCTTCCACCCAGCGCGGGTGGTGCTGCAAGACTTCACCGGCGTCCCCGCCGTGGTCGACTTGGCGGCCATGCGCGACGCGATGGCGGACATGGGCGGGGACCCCTCCAAGATCAACCCGCTTTTCCCCTCGGATTTGGTGATCGATCACTCGGTGCAGGTGGACCACTTCGGCAGCGGGAGCGCGCTCAGCCTGAACACCAAGCTCGAGTACCTGCGCAACACCGAGCGCTACCAGCTGCTCCGCTGGGGGCAGACGGCGTTCAACAACTTCCAGGTGGTGCCGCCGGGCACCGGCATCGTGCACCAGGTGAACCTCGAGTACCTGGCCAGCACGGTGTTCGAGGCGGATGGCGTCATTTACCCTGACAGCTTGGTGGGCACGGACAGCCACACCACCATGATCAACGGGCTCGGCGTGCTGGGCTGGGGCGTCGGTGGCATCGAGGCCGAGGCCGCGATGCTCGGGCAGCCGATCAACATGCTGGTGCCGAAGGTGATCGGCTTCCGGCTCCACGGCAAGTTGCCGGAGGGCGCCACGGCGACCGACCTGGTGCTCACCATCACCCGCATGCTGCGCGACAAGGGCGTGGTCGCGAAATTCGTGGAGTTCTACGGTGATGGTCTGGAGAGCCTCGCGCTGGCCGACCGCGCCACCATCAGCAACATGAGCCCGGAGTTCGGCTCCACCTGCGCCATCTTCCCCATCGACGAGCGCACGCTGGATTACCTGCGCTTCACCGGCCGGTCAGAGGAGCTGACGGCGATGGTGGAGGCCTACGCCAAGGCGCAAGGCCTGTTCCGGACCGCTGGCGCTCCGGATCCGGAGTATTCGGACACGCTGGAGCTCGACCTGAAGACGGTGGTGCCCACTATCAGCGGGCCGAAGCGGCCTCAAGACAAGGTGCTGCTGTCTCAGGCGGCCACGGCTTGGGACAAGACGCTCTCGGAGCTGCTCGTGAGCACGGGGCAAGACGACGGCGCCAAGGGGCGCCGCGTGCAGGTGACGCTGGAGGGCGAGACGTTCGAGCTCGGCAGCGGGGACGTGGTGATCGCGGCGATCACCAGCTGCACCAACACCTCCAACCCGTCGGTGATGATGGCCGCCGGGCTCCTCGCGCGGAAGGCGGCGGCGCGCGGCCTGAAGGTGAAGCCGTGGGTGAAGACGAGCCTCGCGCCGGGCTCTCGGGTGGTCACGCGCTACCTCGAGCAGGCGGGCGTGCTGCGCGACTTGGCGGCGCTGCGCTTCGACGTGGTGGGCTATGGCTGCACCACCTGCATCGGCAACAGCGGCCCGCTGGAGGAGCCGGTGAGCGCCGCGATCCGTGAGGCGAGCTTGGTGGCGGTGAGTGTGCTGAGCGGTAACCGCAACTTCGAGGGGCGCATCAACCCCGACGTGCGCGCCAACTACCTCGCGAGCCCGCCGCTCGTGGTGGCCTACGCCCTGGCGGGGCGCATGAGCCACGACTTCGAGCGCGACGCGCTGGGCCAAGACGCCGAGGGCAAGGACGTGTTCTTGCGCGACATCTGGCCTTCCCCCAGCGAGGTGCAGCAGGCGATCCAAGAGAGCCTGGGGCGCGAGATGTTCATGGGGGAGTACGCCCATGTGTTCGAGGGCGACGAGAGCTGGCGCGCGCTCAGCGTGCCCCAGGGGGATCGCTTCGTCTGGGACCCTGACAGCACCTACGTGCGGCGCCCCACCTTCTTCGATGGGCTGGGGAAGGAGCCGCCGCCGGTGACGGACATCGCCGGCGCGCGGGTGCTGGCGATGCTCGGTGACTCGGTGACCACCGATCACATTTCCCCTGCGGGAAACATCGCGGAGCACTCTCCCGCGGGCGCTTACCTCAAGGAGCGCGGCGTCGCGCGCAAGGACTTCAACTCGTACGGCTCACGGCGCGGCAACCATGAGGTGATGGTGCGCGGCACCTTCGCCAACATCCGCTTGCGCAACCAGCTGGCGCCGGGGACGGAGGGTGGGGTCACCCGGCACCTGCCGAGCGGCGAGCAGCTCAGCATCTTCGACGCGGCGATGCGCTACCAGGCTGAGGGCGTGCCGCTCGTGGTGCTGGCCGGCAAGGAGTACGGCTCGGGGTCGAGCCGCGACTGGGCGGCCAAGGGCACCTTCATGCTCGGCGTCCGCGCGGTCATCGCCGAGAGCTACGAGCGCATCCACCGCTCCAACCTGATCGGGATGGGCGTGCTGCCGCTGCAATACTTGGAGGGGCAGACGCGCGAGTCGCTGGGCCTCACCGGGGAAGAGGAGCTGAGCCTCTTGGGGCTCGCGCAGGGGATTGGGGTTGGCAAGCGCATGAAGGTGACGGCGACCGCTGGCGGTGCGTCGCGAGACTTCGAGGTGCTGCTCCGGATCGACACCGTGGTGGAGCTCGAATACTACCGCCACGGCGGCATCCTCCAGTACGTGCTGCGTCAGCTGGCCGGCTGACGCACGGCGGCTCGGCCTCACGGCGCCGCACAGCACCAAGCAGTGACGCTGACCGCACGCAGCGCGCCCATCGGGCGCCGCGCGGCGCTAGGCAATGACACTGACTGTGCGCAGCTTGGGCGAACCCCCAAAACCCACGAACGAGCGCGAATCCGGCGTGATCTAGCGGCCTTTGAGGACGCCCGTCACGATTTGGTAGCCGATGGAGAGCGCCACGTCGGGGCCACCCGTGGGGTCCTTCGGGACCTCGCGCGCCACGCCCAGGTAGGTGCCGGGTGCGTCCTCCGAGGGAGCAGCGGGCTTGGCCGCGGGTTGGCTGCCCGGCGCGCCCTCCGCCGGGAGGTGGTTGGGCAAGTCAGCTTCACGGACGATGCCCGGGGTCTCGCTGGCGCGCAGCGCCTGGACCAGCACGTCGGGCTTCACGCCGCGCGCCTGGATCGCCTGACCATTCGGCGTGTAGTAGCGCATGGTGGTGAGCCGCAGCCCGGCGCCGCCCGGCAGGCTCAAGATGCTTTGGACGCTGCCCTTACCAAACGTGGGCGCCCCGACGATCGTGGCGCGCCGTTGATCTTGCAGCGCGCCCGCGACCAGCTCGGCGGCGCTGGCCGAATACTCGTTCACCAGCACCACCATCGCGCCCGAGCGCAGCGCGCCCCCGGCGTTCGCGCGCACCTCGCTCACCACCTTGCCGCGGTGCCGCACGGAGTAAATCGCCCCGCCGCCCAGGAACTCGTCGGCGACCGCGCTCGACTCGTCCACCAGGCCACCGGGGTTGTTGCGAAGGTCCAAGATCACCTTGGAGATCGGGCCGCCCGCCTCGCTCCGCAGCGCGGCGATGGCGCGGAGCAGCTCGCTGTGCGTCCCTGACTGGAAGGCCTTCACTCTTAGGTAAGCTACCTGACCATCGAGCCAGGCGTGGCTCACGCTGGTGACTTGGATCACCTCACGCGTCAGCTCGAAGCTGAGCGGCGCCGCGCGACCCTCACGCCGCACCCCGAGCCGGACCTTGGTGCCCGGCGCGCCGCGCATCTGCTTCACCAGCTCGTCCGTCGAGCGGCCACGGACCTCGCGCCCGTCGATGCTGACGATGCGATCCCCCGGGCGGATCCCAGCGCGCTCCGCGGGTGAGCCTTCGATCGGCGCGAGCACCAGCAGCTGATCGTCCCGGAACTCGATCTCCACCCCCACGCCACCGAAGCGCCCTTCGGTGTCCGACTGGAACTGACGGTAGTCTTGCGCCGGGAGGTACGCCGAGTGCGGGTCCAGCTCCGCGACCATGCCCTTGATGCCGCCCTGCAGCAGCCGCGCGCGATCCACCGGCTCCACGTACTGGTTCTCGATCAAGACCAGCACGCGCGCGAGCTGGCCGAGCAGCGCGTAGGGGCTGTCTTGCTCACCGCTCGCGTGGGCGAGGCCCACTTGGGTGCTCAGGCCGCCGAGGTAAGCGACGGCCGCGACCACCCCCATGCGGAGCCACGAGCCACGCCGCGCCCGACGCGCGCTGGTGGGCTGTGCGGTCGTAGGCACGGTGCGAGGCTCGACGGTGTGCGGCTCGACGGTGCGAGGCTCGGCGGTGCGAGGCTCGGCGCAACTCTGCGGCGGGCGTTCAGGGGACATGGCCGCACTATAGCGAACGTGCGCTGGAGCGCCGCAGCGCGGCATTCGCGCCAGGCGTCACGCTGGGTGGCCTCATGACGGTCGCGTTGGGTCGTCCATGGGGTTCGCGCCGTTCACTCGTGGCTGACGATCTCGAGCCTGCTGGATCCCAGCCCCATTGATCCCACGAGCTGCAGGGTGGTAGTCAAGCAGGTGGCCGTCGCCTCGCGGCAGCACGGGCGTGATCGCGGCTGTGGTAGGGTCGAGAGGATGAGCGAGAACATCAAGGGCGGCGACAAGCGCAAGCAGAGCCTCTACTTCCCTGAGGCGATGCTGCAGGAGATCAAGGATGAGGCTGCTCGGCTCGATCGGTCGCTCTCGTGGATCGTTCAGCGGGCCTGGAAGCTCGCGCGCGTGGACATCAAGAAGATCCCCAGCGTGAACGACATCGGCGATGACGATCCCGATGATTGAGGCGTGCTGCTGACGAGTCGCGTGGGCTCGAGTCGCTGGTCGATGTGGGGCTCGGTGGCTGGCCGAGGGGAGTGAGGGGTTGGTCTTTCGGGGGAGGCAGCGGCGACTCGGCGCCGCGCTCGTGTTAGCTGGGGTGCTTGGTGGAAGAGTCATTCGCGACAGCATCGGACGGCACTCGGCTGTACGTCCGCCGGCGCCAGGGGGCGTCGCCCACCCACGCCATCCTGTGCGATGGCATCGTGTGCGATGGCTTCATCTACAAGTACCTGTGGGACGATCTCGCGCACCCGTTCAGCGTCGGGCATTGGCACTACCGCGGGCACGGGCGCAGCGGGTTACCGCGGGACCCGGAGCAGATTGGGGTGCCGGACGTGGCGCGCGATTTGGGGGTGGTGCGGGAGACGTTGGGCAACCCCCCGGCGATCTTGATCGGGCACTCCTACGGCACTCAGGTGTGCTTGGAGAGCTACCGCATGCAGCCGGAGAACGTGCGCGCGATGGTGCTCATGTGCGGGACGTTCGGTCGCGTGACGCACACCTTCCGCGGCACGGATTTGCTCGCCACGGTGCTGCCTCGGCTGATCGACTTCGTCACCACGCACCCGCGCCTGGCGCGCGCGCTGTGGAGCCGGGTGCCGCCGCGGGTGGCGCTCAAGGTGGCGGTGATGACGGGCGACATCGACGGTGACTCGATCCGCCTGGAGGACATCGAGCCGTACTTCGCCCACGTGGCGCACATGGATTTCCCCATGTTTTTGCAGATGCTACGGCTCGCGGGGGAGCACTCCGCGGAGGATCTGTTGCCGCGCATCGAGGTCCCCACGCTGATCGTCGCTGGGGATCGCGACACCTTCACCCCGTCCGAGCTCTCGGAGTCGATGGCCGAGCTGATCCCCGGCGCGGAGCTGCTCGTCATCCCCGGCGGCACTCACGTGGCCCCGCTGGAGCATCACGAGCTGGTGAACATGCGGATCATGAAGTTCCTGGAAGACCACGGCGTCACGTAGGGGCGCAGCATGCTGCGCTCTCTGAGCGCCTTTGTTTTTTTGGGGGTTGGACGGCACCGCACCGCACGCTGCACCTCATCATGCTCCCTGACGATACACGCACCCCGTCATGCGAGCTCACGGCTGCAAGATCACCACCTCGTCCGGCTTGCGATACAGCACCTTGCCGGTCTCTCCGGGGCAGCCCCAGCAGCTCGAGAAGTGCAGCCGAGGACGGATGGACTCGGAGTAAGCGAACGCGACCGGCCCCGGCTCGCGGCGCATCAGGTAACTGGCGGCGAGCTCATACTCGTCCTCCTGGATCAGCCGGTAGGCGAGCACGAAGCTCGAGTCCTTGCCGCTGCGCGCCGTCACCATCAGGTAGTCGACGCCGGGCGCCGGGTTCCAGCGCAGCGCCTGCACGGTGAACAAGAAGCCCTTGCGGTCGCCAGGGCCGCGGCTCACCACGGTGTTCGCCGCCTCGGGCTCGCTGAAGAACACCAGGTCATTCGCGAGCGCTTGGGTGCGCGCGTCTTGTTTCAATAATGCGGTCAGTCGGTCGCCCTTGAGCTCCAGCTTCTGAAACGCCGCGCCTAGCGTCGGCTCCGGCACCGTGGCGGCGTTGGGCGCGCCGCGGCAGCATCGGAAGCCGACGTCGTTGCTCGCCGCGCCGGTCGCCGCGGAGGTTCGCGCGGCGCAGCGGTGGGCGCTCGCCTCCGCGTCTTTCCTGGCGCCCCGCAGCACCCCGAGCGGCGCCGCTTCGGGCCCGGTGGTGCTCGCCGTCCACTCCTGCATCGCCGCGCCGAGGCCGAGCACCCCGTACGCTCCGGCGCAGGCTTGGGGGCGCTCCGCGCAGCTCGGGTCCCAGCTGGGCCCGGTGGGGAAGCGCCGCCCGTCGTCCCCCTGGCAGGCGCGCTCCCACTCGAGCTCGGTGCACAGGCGCGCGCCCGCTTGCCCGCACAGCTTGGCCGCCTCCTCGCGCGTCACCCCCGTCCGCACCGGCTGAGTCGGATCGTTGGGGTAGGGGAGGCGGTCGATGGAGAAGCCGCCGAGCTCCACGCTGAACGGCCTGGGCTCGAGGCTCGGGTCGCGCCCCGGCTCGCCGGGCCGGCTGCCCGCGGTGAAGCTGCCGGCGGGGATCTCCACCACCTCACCCGAAAGCGGCGCGGGCGGCGGCGGCGCGGGGCTGCTGGCGCTGGTCGAGGCGGCGCCCGGCGGCGTCCCGGGCTCTGGCTCCTCACGGCAGCCGAGCAGGCTCATCGCACACAGCGTCCAGATCAGGGCTCGCGGCACCCGCGGACCTTGACAGGGTGCGCGGTGGGTTTTCAACCCCTGGTAGCGCCGCGACAGCGAGGGGGGTGGCCGGGCCTTTTCATTCCCTGCTAGCGTGACCTCCCGGACTCACCCGGCCCCCCCGACCGATGACTCAAACAAGCATCCGCATCACCGGGAAGATCTTGCAGCTCACGGAAGATCCGGAGCTCTTGCAGCGCCAGCTGGCTGGCGAAGAGCTCGATCTCGATCCGAGCCGCAAGCTGATCGACAACATTTCCACGGATGAAATCACCCCCGGCTGGGTCTGCTACTACTTCGACGAGACGCTCGCGCGTTACTCCCTGGTGGGACTCCGGGGCGGCCTGGTGGAGAAGGACTCGATCAAGGACGGCGGTTTTGGGGTGATCGTCAGCGGGCGCTCGAAGGGCTGCGGCAGCTCACGGGAGACGGCGCCTTACTCGGAGCTGAAGGCGGGCGTGCAGCTCGTGGTGGCGGAGAGCATCGAGAAGATCTACGGCCAGAATTGTCAGAACATCGGCCTACTCACCTCGACGGACTTCGGTCTGCTCGAGCGCATCGCGCGCGGCGAGGAGATCCCCATCAGTGAGTTCACGCGCGGGCTCGATCCCATCAGCGCGCAGATCGTCGAGGCAGGCGGGCTGTTCGCCTACAACCGCGCGCGCATGGCGGGGGAGATCGCCCCGCCACCGGTGACCACCGCCGCGCGCCCGATGACGCTGTGCGAGAAGATCATCGCGCGCCACGCCATCGCCGACGCGAAAACAGGCCGGCTCGGGATCCCCGCGGTGAAGCCGGGGGACGCGCTGTTCGTGCGCACGGACGTGCGCTTCAGTCACGAGTACGTCACCCCGATGGCGGACTCGCTGTTCCGCGCGGGCTTCGGTGAGGACGCGGAGGTGGCGGAGCCGAGCTCGGTGTTCGCGTTCCGCGATCACCTGACGTTCCTCGAGCTGGTGATGCCGGAGCAGCACAAGCGGATGGGGCTCTCGGAGCAGGCCGCGTCGCTCAAGACAGTCCAAGAGACCTTCTCCAAGCGCCACGGCATCCGCCTCTACGGTGAGGTGGAGCGCGGCGGGAAGACGGTGGGCAGTGAGGCCATCTGTCACAACAAGGTGATCGAGGAGCTCGCGCTCCCAGGGGATTTGGTGGCGGGTACGGACTCTCACACCTGCATGGCGGGCGCGCTCGGCTGCTTCGCGTTCGGGGTCGGCAGCACGGACATGGCCAACGCCTGGTACACGCGGGACGTCCGGGTGCGCGTGCCGGAGACGGTGCGCTTCGAGCTGGTGGGGCGGCTCCAGCCCGGGGTGTGCGCGAAGGACGTGATGCTCCACATCCTGAGCCTCGAGCACTTCAAGTCCGGGCGCGGCATCGGGCAGGTGCTGGAGTTCGGTGGTGACGGGGTCCGGGGGCTGAGCCTGGATGAGCGAGCCACCCTGACCAACATGGCGGTGGAGGCGGGGAGCTTCACGGGCGTCATCGCGGCTGACGACGTGGTGCTAGACTACCTGGTGGCGATGCGCGGCGCCGATCGCGCGGCGCTCGAGGCGCGCCTCGTCGCGCCGGATGAGGGCGCCGAGTACGCCGCCACCTTCACGGTGGATCTGAGCGCCATCCCGGTGATGGTCGCCACCCCGGGGGATCCGCGTAACGGCATCCCGCTGAGCGAGCTCGCGGAGGACGTGCGGGTGGACATCGCCTATGGCGGCTCGTGCACCGGCGGCAAGAAGGCGGACATGGACATGTACGCTTCGGTGTTGAAGGCGGCGCTCGAGCGCGGCGAGAAGGTGGCCAGCGGGGTCCAGCTGTACATCCAGTTCGGCTCTCAGCACATCCGCGCTTACGCCGAAGAGCGCGGCTACATCGACGTGTTCGAGCGCGCGGGGGCCACCTTGGTCGATCCCTCGTGTGGCGCCTGCATCCGGGCGGGTCCCGGGGTCTCCTTCGACCCGGAGCAGGTGACGGTGAGCGCCATCAACCGGAACTTCCCGGGGCGGAGCGGCCCCGGCAAGGTGTACCTCGCCAGCCCGCTGGTGGTCGCGGCGAGCGCCGTGGCTGGGCGGATCGCCGCACCCAAGGCCTGACGTAGCGGTGAGGGGCGCCGGATCCACGGCGTCCCTGGTCCTTGCAACTCACCCTGGGATCGATCATGGTTCGCGCCCCCGGTGTCGCGCGAGGCGGCGTTCGCGGGCTCCAGCGGCGGCCGTCGCCGCTGCCAGCCGCGAGTGGACGTCGTGCCTGACGGAGCGTCACTGGGTCTCGTGATTGGAGTCCTCCGAAGATGACCGACATCGACACGCTCAAGCTCGACACTCGGGTGCGCGAGCGCCTGCTCCGTAAGGGGCTACTGACCACCGCCGAGGTGGAGGCACAGCTCGCCGCGCTGACTGACACCGCCGATCAACACGACGTGGTGAGCCTCGCGCAGCCCGCGCTGGCGCCGCGCGATGACGAGGAGCGGGCGGCGGAGCGCGAGCGAGCTGCGCAGCAGGTCGCGGAGGCGCAGGCCGCCGCCACGGCGCAGGCCGCGGAGAGCACCACCGCGGTGGAGGCGCCCAGTGTGCCCGCCGCGGAGGCCGCGCCCAGTGCGCCCGCCGCGGCTGCCGCGCCGGTGGCGGAGGCCGCGCCGCCGGTCGAGGCTGCGCCGGCTGAAGTGGCGCCCGCCGTCGAGGCGGCGCCCGTAGCCGAGCCTGTCGCAGCGGCGCCCGCGCCCGAAGCTGCCCGCGAGCCCGCGGCCGAAGCGAGCGAGCCCGCGGCTGCTGCACAGGCGAGCTCCGTCGCCGAGGAAGACGCGACGGACGCAGGCTGGGGCGACGAGGAGTCGTGAGCGCGGTGGACGACAGCGAGCTACCGGCGATCGACTTCGCCACCTTCGTGCTGTCGTTGAGCCACTCGGTGCTGGTGCACCTGGGGGACGCTGAAGATCCATCCACCCACACGCGCTCTCGCGATCTCCCCATGGCGCGCCAAACGCTCCACCTCCTGGGGCTGCTCCAAGAGAAGACGCGCGGTAACCTGACGGGGGATGAGGAGCGCGTCCTCGATCAGGCGCTCATCGACCTCAAGCTGCGGTTGGCCGAGGTCGAGCAGGCGGAGTGACTAGGTCGTTCGTTGCCTTGACGGGTGCGCTGGGCTTCTGGATCAGCGCGGGGCTGGCCTTGGCGCCGCTCGGGTGTGATCGCGCCACGGCTTCTCCCGCCCCTAGCGCGAGCGCCACCCAGAGCGCTCCGGTGCTAGCCAACCCCCCCCAAAACCCGACGCCGCAGGTGGTGTTGCCGTCGGGTGTCGCCGCTCCGGCGAGCTTCGCGGACATCGCCGCGAAGGCGGATCCGGCGGTGGTGTTCGTGAAGACGCTGCAGGAGTCGCGGTCGCGCGGCGGCGGTCGTCGGATGGTGGGGCAGGGGCTGGGGTCGGCGTTCGTCTACGACCCTGACGGGCTCATCCTCACGAACAACCACGTGATCGCCGGCGCGGCGGACATCCAGGTCACGTTCGCGCAAGACGGCCGCGAGATGCGGGCGGAGGTGGTGGGGCGCGATCCGCCGACGGACATCGCCATCCTGCGGGTGGACGCGAAGGGGCTGCCCTTCCTGCCGCTGGGCGACTCGGACACGACGCGGGTGGGGGATTGGGTGCTCGCGATCGGCAACCCGTTCGGGCTGTCGCACACGGTGTCGGCCGGCATCGTCTCGGCCAAGGGGCGCACGCGAGACGACGTGAAGGGGCTCGACTCGTCAGGGTACTATAACTTCCTCCAGACGGACGCCTCCATCAACCCGGGCAACTCCGGCGGCCCGCTGCTCGACACCGCGGGCCAGGTGGTGGGCATCAACACGGCGATTCGAGCGCGCGCCAACAACATCGGCTTCGCCATCCCCATCAACATGGTGAAGGAGCTGGTGCCGCGGCTGATCAAGGACGGGCGGCTCAAGCGCTCGGCGATCGGCATCGTGGTGGCGGGGGTGACGCCGGAGGACATCACGCGCTTGGGGCTCTCGGAGCGCGGCGGGGCGCTGGTGCGTGAGGTGAAGCCGGGCAGCGCTGGGGACCGCGCCGGGCTCGGGGAGGACGACGTCATCCTCCAGTTCGACGGTCAGCCCATCTCCGGGCCGGAGCGCTTGCGGTGGCTCGCGAGCGTCGCTGGGGTGGGGCGTGAGGTGTCACTGAAGGTGGCGCGTGGGAAGCGGACCTTCGATTTGAAGCTCACCCTGGGCGAGCTGGCGGAGGCCGCGGAGCCCGCGCCTGAGCCCGATTTCTTCGATATGCCGTGAGCCGAGCGCCGGGTTTGGCTAGGCTCGGGAGCTGAGCCAGGGCAGCCTGCTCCGGCTCGGCACGTAAGCCCATGGGTGATGACCTCCCCCCGCGTCACGCGCCCCCACGCTGGTCGGGCCGCCCCTCCAGCGAGCGCGCCCAGGACCCAGCCGCCCGCCTGGTCGCCTGCGCGTCCGTCCCGCCAGGAAGAGGCTGTACGGCGAGGGGTAGCCGCAAGCACGCCGCGGGTCCCGGCGAGCGGCAGCGGCTCCCCTGGCGCTCCAACTCGGCCTTTGGGGCCAGCGCTCGGGCCGGTGCCTGGCGCTGGGCGCCTGAGCTCACCACTCCAAGAGGCTGATCCGGATGTCATGGTGGTGAATAGGGCCCAGGCGAAAGCGTCCAACCGCGAGGCTCGTCGTGCCGAGGCGGAATATGACGGAGGACTCATCGTGCGCGCCCAGGCTGGGGATCGGGGGGCGTTCCATGAGCTGGTGCAGCGCCACGAGCGGCGCGCGTTCGCGATCGCGATGGGGCTCGTCCGTGACCCCAACGACGCGCGCGAGGTGGTTCAGGAGGCGTTCCTGCGCGTCCACCGCAGCCTCGAAGGGTTCCAGGGCGGCTCGAGCTTCTTCACCTGGCTCTACCGCATCGTCACGAACCTCTCCATCGACTTCATGCGCAAGCCGGCGCGTCGCGAGCTGGAGCTCAGTGAGCACCACGATCTCAGCGACGAACAGCCGAGCCCCTTCCTATCGAAGATTGACGGCTCCGATCCGCTGGATGTCGTGCGGCGCCGAGAAATCGCGCAGCGCATCGGCGCGGCGCTGGAGGCGTTGCCGCCCTACCACCGGAACGTCATCTTGATGCGTGAGGTCGAGGGCATGAGCTACGAGGAAATGGCCGAGGCCATGGAAGTATCCAAAGGGACGATCATGAGTCGCTTGTTCCACGCGCGTCAGAAGCTCCAGCGTGCCCTCGCCGATTGTTACCAGGAGCAAATCGGTAAGCCGCCCGTGAAGGCGCGCGACTCGGGGGAGGACGCATGACCACGCCCCGCTCCATCAAGGCGCTGGGTCCACCCGAGGCGCTGAGCCCGGCCGAGGCGCTGAGCCCGGCCGAGGCGCCAGGCTCGATCGAGGCGCCAGGCTCGATCGAGGCGCACGGTGACGCTGCATCCCCTGTTGCCGCTGCAGCCGCCGTGGAGGCTGAGCACCTCATGCGGGTGATGGCGGCGTTCGATGGCGAGCTCAGCCCTGAGGAGGAGGCCGAGCTCACGCGCCTGATGGAGGACCCAGCGCTGCGCGCCGACGTGGAGGCGCAGTTCGCGGGCCTCACCGATCTGGGGGACACGGTGCGCCTGTACGCGGAGGAGACCACGGAGGGTTACCCGTCGTTGGCGCAGTCCGTGATGGAGCGGTTGGGTGAGGCTCCCTCGGTGTCCGAGAGCGAAGCGCCGCCGGTCGACGGCGCGGCCCAGCGTGGCGGAGGGGATTCGTCCAACGTGCGGCGGCTGCCAGGACCGTCTGTGCGGGGGCGCGGTGAGCGCGCTCGGGTGGTGGGGGTCGGTTTGTTCTTGGCGGCCGCGGCGGCGCTGCTCGTGTGGGCGATGCAGCCCACGGTGCCCGCCGTCTCGCCGCCAGCGCCGCAGGCCTCCGTGGTGGAGCCAGCGCCCAGCGCTTCGGTGGCGGTGGTCAGCGCAGAGGAAGATCCAGTCGCCATCGTGTCGGTGGATTTCGGTAGCAGTGATGGCACCATCTTCGTGCTGGATGAGACCACGCCGGTGGTGTGGCTCGCGGAGGAGCCCGCCGCGGGGCAGGGCTCCCAAGGTGGATCTTTATGAGCAGCCGATTGTTGAGCCGCGGTGTGAGCGGGTGGTGGGCGTTGGCTGCCTTGGCGTCAGCCGTGGTGCTCTCGGTCGTCCCGGCCGCGCGCGGAGCCAGCGCGGAGCCTCGTCGGGCTGCGGTGCCGCTGGAGTCAGGTAACCTGACGATGCCCCAGGCTCAGGCGTCGAGCGCGCTGCCGTCAGGTGAGCTGGCTATGGGCGCTCTGCCCGCGAGCGCTCTACCCCAGGGCGCTCTACCCCAGGGCGCTCTGTCCGCGAGCGCGCTGCCCCTGGGCGTGACGGCGCTGGACGACAAGGACAAGAAGGAGGAGCCGGCCGTCGCCAAGTTCTCGGCGGAGGTGCTGGTGCTCCACGCGACCAACGCGGGCAAGGGCATCGACAAGCGCATCGGCGAGATGCCCCAGCTGAAGAAGCCGCCGTTCAGCTCCTACGACAGCTACGAGCTGCTCATCAAAGAGACGCTCCCGCTCATCAAGAGCAAGCCCGCCAAGCTCACGCTGCCGAACAAGCGCGTGCTCCAGACGGAGCTCCTGGCGGAGCTGCCGAAGGACTACGTGAAGCTGAGCGCCTCCATCAACCAGCCAGGTGGTAAGGATTTCTTACCGCTCCTGGAGGTGAAGGCCAAGGCGGGCCAGTCGTTCATCGTGGCCGGCCAGAGCTACCAGGGCGGCATCTTGGTGCTCGTGATCCGGGTGCTGCTCACGCCCAAGGACGACAAGGGCAAGTAGGCGCCTCGCCGCGCCCCACGCCGTGAGGGTGCCCGCGGCCGGTGCCCGTGAGCTTTGGGGTGACGGCGGGTGAGCCGCTCGTTTTTTTGGGGGGGTTGGTCGCGCCGTGGCGTGACGCGCGGCGCTGCAGTCGCTGGCTGTCACGTGCGGCTGAGGTGCTGCGCCCCTACCGGTCGCGGTCGTCGCTCGATTTATCGAGGTCGAGGATGCGGGTGCCGCCCACGTAGCTCTTGGTCTCGTAGCGGGTGATCTTGCCGATTTTGCGGACAATCTCCGCCATGCGCTCGGCCTCGGTCACGATCACGCTGGCGGCGCCGAACAGCTGCGAGGAGCGATCCAGGTGGCGGCGCAAGAGCTCGGCGTAGCCGATGACGCTGGTGAGGGGCTGGTTCAGCTCGTGGGCGGCGGTGCCCGCCAGCTCGGCCACGATGGCCTGGCGCTCCCTGAGGCGGAGCTCCTCTTGCGCTTGGCCGAGCTTGGTCTCCATGCGCAGGCGGTCGCGCAGATCAGTGAACACCCCCACGCTCCCGACGGGCTCGCCGTTCTCCAGCAAGAGCGCCGCCGAGAGCTTGACCTGGATCAGCTCGCCGCTGCTGCTCACCATATCCACGCGGTAATTTTCTAGGCGTCCCACGTCGTCGCGGTCGGCGCTGCGGATCTGGCGCATCACCTCGCGCGCCACGCCGGGCGGGTAGAAGATCTCCACGGAGGCCTTGCCGATGATGTCCTCCGCTGGGTAGCCGAACACGCGCGAGGCGGCGCGGTTGAAGATCAGCACGCGGCCGCTCAAGTCGGCCGAGACGATGGCGTCCACCGAGCTGTCGATCACGCGCTCCAGGAACTCCTTCGTCTGACGCAGCTCGCGCTCGGTGCGGCGCTCGCTCGTGACGTCGCGGAAGCTGAACAGCACCGCGTCGTCCTCATGCAGCACCGAGCTGAAGTTGACGCTCAGCGTGATGACCTCGCCCGTTTGGGTGACGGCGTCGAGGTCTTGGCTCAGCGGGTAGGCGCCCTCACGGAAGCCCGCCATCAGGCGCTCGACGCGCGCGTGCTCGTTCGGCGCCGTGAGGCTCATCAGGCTCCGCGCTTTGAACTCGCGCTCGGAGTAGGCGAGGATGGCGCGCGCCTGGGAGTTGGCAAATAGTACCTTGCCCTGACCATCGATGACCACCATGCCATCGGCGGCGCTCTCGAAGAAGTCAGCGTAGCGCTGGAATTGCTGGACTCGCTGCTCCGCCTCCACCCGCGCGTGGGTGCTCTGCTCGGTCTCGTCTCGCAGCGACTTCAGCACCCGGGCGTTCTGGAGCGACAGCGCCGTGGCGTTGGCGAGGGTGCGCACCGTCTCCAGCTCCTGCTCGAAGGCGGCGCCGGGGATCTTGGAGCGGAGGAACAGCACCCCGAGCGCGCGCCCCTCGTGCGTCAGCGGCACTAACGTCAGGGAGGCGAACGTGATCGGGGTGTCCTCGCGCCGCACCACCTCGAGCAGCGGGTGGCTCGTGGCGTCTTGAATCACGAGCGGCTTCCCGGTGGCGAGCACCTCGCGGATCTCCGGGTAGCGATCGAGCTCGATGGGCAGGTCACGGACGGCGCGGTCGTCACTGGTCGCGACCACGTAGCCCAGGCGGTCGTCGCTCGAGAGCACGATCGAGCAGCGGTCCACCTTGGCTACCTGCGCCAGGCGATCGACCACCTGAAACAGGATGTCGTGGATGTCCTCACTCGAGCCGAGGGCATAGGTCAGCTCCAGCACCAGCTCGGCGCGCTGCTCGCGGCGGCGCAGCTCCTCGACGTAGCGCTGCATCCGGAGCTGCCCGCGGATCCGCGCGATCAGCTCGGCGGCGCGGAACGGCTTGTGGATGTAGTCGTCGGCGCCGGAGGCGAAGATGCGGCGGATGTCCTCGTCGGTGTCGAGGCCCGTCAGCACCACCACCGGGAGATCGGGCAGCGCGAGCTCGTCGCGGATCACGCGCAGCACCTCGTAGCCGTCGGGCTCGGGCATCAGCAGATCGAGCAGCACCAGGGCGGGGCGCTCCTGCTTCAGCCAACGGATGGCCTCGCGCCCGCAGCCCAGCGCGACCACCTCGAGCTGGGCGCGCTCGAGCGCCTGGGTGAGGACATGACGACTGACCGCATCGTCATCCACCACGAGGATCACGCCCGGTGAGGACATTCGGGCACTCTAGAGCGGCGCTCGGCTCGCCACCAGAGGGGCTGAGGTGCTCGCTTCCTCCAGGAAATGCGAGGCTCGCCTCGACTCGCGCGATACGCGCGCGCGTTGGCTCGCGCCGCCGCTGCGAGAGCATGGGCCTGGCGTAGAGAACGGGAGTCGGCGCTAGCGCTCGCGTGGGCCGCGCCCGACGGCGGGGTTCAGGGCGTCGAAGGTCATGCGGATCGGCAGCGGGGTACCGAACCCCTTCGGGGGCGCGCCGAAGGGCGCCGCGCGACGGATGGCGTCGAGCACGCCCGCGTCGAACTCGGGCACGCCGCTCGGGCGACTGACGGCGAGCGCCAACAGCTCACCGCGCGCGCCGAGGGTGAAGCTGACGATCGCCACGCCGCTCCTTCCTTCGGCGATGGCCCACGCCGGGAACGCGCCCTGCCAGTCGATGCTGCGCTCGAGCGCGCTGAAGTAGCTCGTGAGCCCCCGCGGCCGCCCGCCCGCGTAGTGCCCACCGGCGCCTGCCTGACGCGAGCTCGCCCCGGGACCCGACGGGCCCCCGGCGCCTGGCTCTGGGTTGGGCGCGGGCGTGCCGCCGCGCCCCGAGCCTGCGAGCCCGCCCGCCTGGCTCGCCTGGATCAACGAGCGCACCGCCTGCGCCACCTCTTGGCTGCTGTCTTGGGTGTCCTCCGGGCGGCCGACGTGGCGCGAAGGCACCGCGGCGCGGGCGCGCGGCACCCGAGGCCGCGCCAGCTCCACCGCGGCGCTCAGGCGATAGCCGCGCGCCGTGGCCTCGGCGGCGCCCAAGGCCTGCTTCGGGGTGCCTCCGGCGATGGGGGCGCCGCGCGCCGCGAGCTCACCATCAGGTGAGCTGTCTGAATCAAAAGCGGTCAGATGACCTGCTGGTCCGCCGCGTCGCGTGGGCGCCTGGCCGTGGCGACTCCCGCGCGCCGGATCGTGTGAGGCGGGCGGGCGCCGCTCCGCGAGCCGGCCGCGCCCGGTGGCCAGGAAGCTGAGCTCCATGGGGCTCGGCGTGGCGCGGCGGTCATCCTCGGAGCGCCGCTGGGTGGAGGTCGCCACCCGCTGCACCTGGGTGCGGTCAGGGTGATTGACGGTGTCGCGTTCGAGCAGGATGTCATCGACGCTGTCCGAGAGGTTCACCGCGGCGCCCAGCGCCTCACCTCCTCGACCGCGCCGCGCCTGATCGGGGCGCGCCAGCTCCGCGCCACGGGCGCTCGGATCGAGCTCCTCGGGTGGCTCGGCGCTTCGATCTTGCCCGAGCAAGCTCTTCACCTCGGGCGGCCACACGCGGCCCTCGAGCTCTTCGAGCTGCACCTCGAGCTCGCGCGCGTGAGGCTCGGGGGGCGCGCCGCGTCGTTGCCAAGCGCCGAAGGCGAGCAGGCCACCGTGGAGCGCCAGCGAGAACAGGGCCGCGAAGCCGGCGCTCTGTTTCACCCCACGAGCCATCCCGAAGCCTACCTTGCGCGCCCCGCCAGCGCACGTGGCGGCAGGCTCGTGCGCACCACGCACCGCGCACCGACGACTACCCGTCCAACCAGCTCTTCAACGTCTCGAGGCTCAGCAAAAACGCTCCTTCAAGGCCGCACGAAGACGCCCATGAGGTCGACGACCGTGATCCAAGCGGTGCGCGGCGCGTGAACAGCATCTCTCTAATGACCACAGCACGTATAGGAGGGAGTGAACCCGCGATCGAGCCCCTCCCAATGAGGGCGTGATACCTGCCGTGTGTGGACAGCTTGGCGCTCCGACGCGAGGCCATCAGCTCGAGCGGCGCTGTGAACGCGACGTTCGGGCAACCGAGTTGACGCGAGATCAGCTGGGCTGGGCAGCGAGGGCCGCTGAGAGCGCGGGGCCAAAGCGCCTGCACGCGTTCTCGGTGGTGAGCTCGGACACCACCTCGAGCGGCTGACCGCGGAGCTCCGCGAGGCGCCGCGCGGTGTGCACCACGAAGGCCGGCTCACAGCGCTTACCCCGGAGCGGCACCGGAGCGAGGTAAGGGCTGTCCGTCTCCACCAGGATCCGATCGGGCGGCGCCCAGGCGGCGACCTCTTGAATCGCGGTGGCGCTCTTGAAGGTCAGGATCCCTGAAAAGGACAGATCGAAGCCCAAGTCGAGCGCGCGGCGCGCGAAGGCGATGTCCTCACTGAAGCAGTGGATCACCCCGCCGACCTCACGCGCGCCCTCCTCCTCGAGCACACGAAGCGTCTCCTCCGCCGCGGTGCGCGTGTGGATGACGAGCGGCTTCTTCACGCGGCGCGCGAGCTGGACGAAGCGCCGAAACACCTGCTCTTGAACGTCGCGCGGCGAGTGATCGTAGTGAAAATCGAGGCCCACCTCACCGATCGCCACCACCTCATGGCTGGCTGCCTGGGCCTCCAGCTCCTGCTCGAGCGTGAGGCTGCTCTCCGCCGCGTCGTGCGGGTGAACCCCAAGCGTCGCCACCACGTCCGGCTGCTCCCGCGAGAGGCGCAGCGCATCGGCGCGCGCCGCGTCCGAGCCCACCCCAATCACGATGAAGGCGCCCACCCCCGCGCTCCGCGCGCGACTCAAGAGCTCCTGAGCCTGCGCCCCCGAGTGGTGGTCATCCAAATGGCAGTGAGTGTCGATCAGCAAGGTTCCTCCAAGAGCGCGTTGGCCTGCGACGCGGCGCTCAGCTCGGTGCGCGGCGGGCGAGCAGGCGGTGGAGCCAGCGCAGCGCGAAGCCGAGGGCGATGCAGCCTGCCAGGGTGATGAGCTCCTTGGCCTCGGAGCCCAGGCCCACCAGCACCAGGGTGACGAGCGCTAGCACCGCCAGGCCCAGGTGACGCCGCGTGAGGCCGTGCTCTTCGCGCCAGGCCAGCGCCGCGAGGGCGAACACGCTCACCGCGAACTGCGCCAGCACCGCCATCGCGGCGAGCACGAACAGGCTGCCGAGCTCACCCACCAGCACCAGCGCCAGCGTGAGCACGGTGCAGATCCCGAGCGCGGCGAGCGGGACGTTGCGCGGTGAGCGGCGCCCGAGCCAGGTGCCGAACGAGTCGTCCCCGCCGAGCGCTGCGAGGTAGCGCGGCGTGGTGGCGATCATGCCGAAGCTGATGCCGATGGCCGAGATTTGGGTGCCTAGACTGACGACTTGGTGCAGCGTGGGGCCGCCCAGGGCGGTGGCGGCGGCGGAGAGCGGCGCCTTGGCGGAGGCGAGCTGAGGCACGGCCATCACCGCGCTGTAGTGCAGCGCGAGGTAGAGCAGCGCCACCACGGCGAGGGAGAGGCCGATGGCGAACGGCATGCTGCGCGCGCGGTTCCTCACGCTGCTCGACACCAGCGGCAGCACCTCGAAGCCTTGCAGCGCGAACACCGCGATGAGCACCGCGCGGAACCAGCTGGAGGCCGTGGCGCTACCCATGACGTCTGCTTCACTGACGAGTGGTGCCCTGGAGGTGAAGTGCCAGGCGGTGGCGAGCCCCACGCCGAGCAAGGCCACGAGCGGCACCAGCTTCGCGATGGTGAGGCCGTTCCACACCCAGGCGCTGAAGCGCAGCCCCACGGCGGCGATCGCCGACAACACGAGCACGCACGCGGCCGCGACGTGCCCCGCCGAGCTCGCCGCGAAGCCCAGGTAGAGCGCCAGGTACTCACCGAGGCCGCTCAGCACCGCCGCGGTGCTGAGCAGCGCGCTGACGTAAGTGATCCACCCCACGGTGAACCCGATCAGCTTGCCGAAGGCGGCTTCGGCCCACACCAATGGCCCGCCGTCGCGGCTGAAGCGCGCGCCGAGCACCGCGTAGCAAGCGCCCACCGGGGCGACCAAGAGCGCGGTGAGCGGGTACACCCAAGCGCCCGCGGCGCCCGGCACTTGCCCCGCGATCTCGCTCGGCGCGAAGAAGATCCCGACGCCGACCATGCCGTTCACCCCGAGCGCCAGCAGGCTGATGGCGCCGAGCTCCGGGGTCCGCCGATCGTCTGATCCCATCCGCGCGCTCTCTAGCAGAGACGTTGCCGCGCGGATAGGCGCTCGGCTCCGCGTGGCTCGCCGGGAGCGCTGTTCAGCCGATGAGCGCCGCTCGCGCCAACCTGGATCAGACGCGCGCGCAGGGTAACCAAAGAGGCGCTGCCTTGCGCTACACCGGCTCGGCGAAATACTCGCGCTCGAGCAGCGCGCAGGCGACCAGCGCCGAGCTGTCCGTGTAGCCGAAGCGGCTCTTCAGCACCTCGAGCGCCCGGGCGGCGTCGCTCTGGCGGGCCGCGGTGAGGCCGGCGCCACCGTCCTTCAGGTAGCGGAGGAGGTCGCCGTTCAAGCGGGCGAGGGCGGCGCGCCGCTCTTCGAAGGACGCGTCCTCCAGCTGACGCAGCTCCTCGCGGAAGATCTGCTGGTGGTCCACCGGCGCTCCGGGGTGATCGATGGCGAACGCCGCCACCCGGCTGATGAAGGTGTGGCGCAGCGCCTCGCGGTCCTCCGGCGCCCCGAGCAGGCGCTCCACCTCTTGCATCAGCCGCTCGTCAGGCGCCGCGAGCTCACCGGTGCCGGGGGCGCGCGGGCGCTCTCCCTTCACCCAGTAGCTCACCTGGTTGATGTAGCGATCGAACAGCTCGACGTACTGACGCTGATCGACGAGGCCGCTCGCGGCGCGGAGCTCCTCGTAGCAGAGCTCCAGCAGCACGCTGCGGACGGTGCGCCGAGCGAGCTCGTGATCGTGGTAGCCGAGCGGCGTGGGGCTCAGCCCGAGCCAACCGAACTCGCTCGTGCGCCGACACAGGGCGTCCAGACCATCCAGCACCGCCAGCGGCGAGAGATGATCGTAACGCGGATCTTGCGCGGCGCCTTGGAGCACCGCGCGAAGCTCGCGCGGGCTCGCGCCGAAGCTGCCCTCGTAGTCCACCTCGCCCGCCGTCTCCTGAAACAGCTCGGCGATGGCGCCCCTCAAGAGCCGCGCGTCGTCGGCGTCCAATCGTTCGGGAGCCTGACCCCCTTCGTAGAGCGCGAGCTTCTCGGTGACGGTCAGGGAACCGACCAGCTCCACGAGGCGACCTTCGTAGCGCGCGGGGCTCGGCGCCGCGAGCCGCGTGAGGACCGCGAACAGCGCCGCCACGCGCGTCGCGTGGGGCGCCACGTGCACGCTCAATCGAGCGGCGACCTGACGATCGTAGATCGTCTGCTCGTCGCGCCAGCTGAGCAAGTAAGGTGCGCTGATGAGCTCGAGGCGCCCGCGGAAGCTCTCGAACTCGGGGTGCTCACGGAAGGCCGCCAGGTGCAGCTCGTTGCCGCTCGCCATCAGCACGCAGTTCAGCGCGACGTTCTGGCTGCCGAGCGCCACCTCGCCCGTCTCCGCGGTGATTTGCAGGTACTTGAAGGCGTCCAGCGGGCGCTTCAACAGATCCGAGAACTCGAGCAGGCCACCGGTGGCGTCGACCAGCTCACCGTGCACCTGATAGAGCGGGATCGACTGCAGCGAGGGCGGCAGCGCGGCGATGGAGCGATCCGCCGTGAGCTGGCGCTCCCCAGCGTCCACCGAGAGCTCGGGCCCGAGCGTCACGGCGCCGGTGCGGTAGCGACGCGAGATGAAGTAGCGCTCCACTTGCACGTGGCGCAGCACCTGGCTGAGGTCGCCGTCGTAGCTGGCGAGCAGCGCCTCGAACACCTGACGCGCCTTGTGCGAAGCGCTGCCGGTGAGCAGCCAGCGCGGCGGACGACCGCGCCCGGCGAAGGCCGCCTCGAGCAAGCGCCGGCGCGGCTCCTGCGGGAGCAAGAGCAGTGGGTGATCGCGCTGCTCCAAGTACAGCCGCGCGTCGAGCTGGTCGTCTCCCAGCTGCGCGTAGCTGCCACCCTCTGCGAGGGCGCCTCCCGCGCGCCCGCTGAACCCGATGGATCCTTTGAGCTCGCGCTGGGTAGGGAACACGAAATGGAAGCGGTAGAGCGCGCCCTCGTCGAGCGTGGAGTAGTGCTCGAGCGCGCGCATGATGCAGGCGGCGACGGTGCTCTTGGCGGAGCCGTTCGGACCGTGGAGCAGCAGCACGCGGTTCGGGCGCTCTTGCTGCACGAAGCTCGTGAGCGCGCGGTACACCGCGAGCTGGACGTCTTCCTGACCAATCAGCGCCTCACGTCGCTCTTCCTCCTCTTCCAAGAACTCGAGGTCGAAGAGCCCGAAGCGGGTGGCGGTGCCCCACGGCCGCACCACCTCCCGGCGCCCGTAGTGGTCGAACAAATCATGCAGGTAGCGGACGGCGCTCTTGCTGTGGCGCTCCGGCGCGCTCGCGAACAGCTCCAGGTAGCCCTCGAACGAGAGCACCCGCCGCCCCTCTTTGAAGCCGCTCGTGACCTCGTCACACACCGCCTTCAGCGCGTCGCGGATAGGGTCAGTCATGCTGCCCAGCTCCCGCGGCTCCGTCGCTGAGCTGCGCAGGTGCCCTCGCAGTGACGAGGGTGGGTGGGGGTTGGCTCGAAGTGAGCGGCGGCGAGCGGCGATCGCAGGGTAAGCCGAGCGTCGCCGAGAGTGTGTGGCGCGAAGCGCGGCACCGTGTCGAGCGTCGCCGCGAGTGTGTGGCGCGGAGCGAGGCGGCACGCGCCGAGCGTCGCCGCGAGTGTGTGGTGCGGAGCGAGGCGGCGCGCTCTGGCGTGAGGCGCCTTACGAGCCGAGCGCCGCTGAGAGCGCGCGGCGCTCACTGGACGCGCACCACGGCGCTCAGCTCACGTCGCTCGATCAGGCACCTGTCCGCCGTGCAGACGGAGAACGAGACCTGCCCTGAGAGCCGATGATCGCCTGGCTGAGTGGGGGTGAAGGGCACCTGGAGCCGCACCTCCTCCGCGCTCACCACGGTGCCTTCGCCGAGCGGGGCACCGTCAGGGAAGCTGAGCGCGGGGGAGGCCTGGGGCTTGAAGCGGTAAGGGTACTTGTCATTGCACTTGTACGGCGCCTTGCCCAAGAGCACCACGGTGGCGTTCGTCGGCTCACCGACCTTGGCCGAGGGCACCTCCAAGCTGAGCTCGAAGGTGTCGCTCTGGTGCGCCTGTGGTGCGGCGGCGCCCGGCGCGCCTTCGGTGGGGGGCGCCGCTTGGGGCTGCTCCCCGGCAGCCACGGCGCCGCGCGGGGCCTCCCCGGCGCAACCCAACCCCCAAAACCCGATCCCCCAGAGTCCTATGAATGCCCTCGGGAGCCATGTGACGTGAGCGCCCAGCTTCGCCATGCGCCCAGCATAGCGCCGTTCGGCTGAGCACGCTGGCGCGTGTGTTCACGCACCGAGTGTGAGGGCGGGTTTGAAACCCGCCCCTACATCAGTAGGTCAGCTGGGGAGGCGTGACATCGGCAAGTCGAGACGCGCGGCGGCGCACGACGTCTGTGATGGGGCGCAGCATGCTACGCCCCATGCGCTGGTGGTCAGCGCGCTGCGCGGCGACGGCGCAGCCACATCAGGCCGGCGAGCAAGCCGAGCGCCCAGGGCGTCGCGGAGCGCTCCTGACTGACGGTGCAGCCACAGCCGCCGCCCTCGGGCCCGCCTGGTGCGAGGCCTGACGAGCTGCCGCCTTCACCGCCGTCCACCCCGCCATCGCCGGGCGGCGTCACGGAGAGCACGCACTTGCCTTCGGCGTCGAGCTCGAGCGGCTTCTCCGCGCCGAGCATCTTACCCTGCTCGAGCGGGGTGTTCAGGTTGCCGGTGTTGCGGTTGTCGTGGTGGAAGCTCTCCCACTGGATCACGCCGTCCGTCGTGCCCTCGGTCTCCCACACGTAGAGCCAACCCTCGCGGGTGGTGATGGCAACCTCGAGGCGATCATCACCCGTCAGGTCCGCGACCATGGGGGTCGACAGGATCCACTGACCCGTGAACTTGGGCCAGCCCTCGGGTGAGCGACCGCAGGCGTCCACCGCGTGCAGGAAGTAGCCCGCCGTGCCGGTGATCACCTCCGGGTAGCCATCCCCCGAGAGATCCACGATCGCCTGGTTGTTGAAGAACGTGAAGTCCTCCAGCACGATCGGGCTCGCGGGGAGCATCTTGCCCGTCTTGCCGTCCCACATGGCGAGCAGCTGCTGCGCCTTGGCGCCGCGCGGCTGCGGCGAGAGCAGCGTCTGCGCCAGGCTGAGCGAGCCACCGCTCGCGACGATGTCCGGCACCCCATCCTGGTTCAGATCGCCGAGCGACGGCTGAGCGAACAGCGGGAACATGGTGTCGGGCGTCAGGGCCTTGCTGTCTGGCCCAAAGACGCTGGTGGGGGCGAGGCCGCGGCGCGGCTCACCGGTGACGTCGTCGACGCGCTCGGGCATCGCGTTGATGGGCGCGTCGCCGATGGTGTCCTGACCACCGGGGTTGGTGGGGAGGATCAGCGGCGCGCTGGCGTTGCCGTGCATCACCGCCTCCGGCACCCCGTCCCCGTCGAAGTCGCCCACCACCGGTGAGTTGGTGGCGCCCTCGGCGATCACCGGGAACAGGTTGAAGGAGGTCATGGTGACTGGCCAGTTCGTCAGCCATGGCTCCGCGCCCACTTGGGTGCCGCGCCCGTCGATCAGGTAGAAGTTGCCGGCGTTGCTGCCGTTGCCGATGCGCTCGTTCGAGCCGGTGAGGACGTCGGGGATGCCGTCGCCGTTGAAGTCGCCGACGGCGGGGGTCGTGAAGATGCGGTTGTACTCCGGGGAGCGCGGGTCGTGCACTGCCACCGGCCAGCCAGGCAGCAGCGTGCCGTCCGCGCGGAAGATGTAGATCTTCCCGTCGAAGGCGGTCTGAATGACGTCGAGCCGACCATCCTGATCCATGTCCTCGAGCACCGGGGCGCCGAACGCGCCGCGCGCGATGCGCGTGACGGTGTCCATGCAGGGGCCGCCCGGATCGCTGCCATCCAACGGGCAGGAGGGGACATCAGGGAGCCTGACGGGCCAGCCGGGCAGGGCGCTGCCATCCGCGCGGAAAATGAAGATGGTGCCTGACCAAGTGGTCACCACGATCTCCGGTGTGCCGTCGCCGTCGAGATCCGCGATCGCCGGGCTCGCCACGATCGCCTCGCGGGCGAGGTCGGTGCGCACCACCGAGCTCGGGTCGGAGTAGGCGGGCGCGCTCAGGTAGCTGGTGCGGCCCGCGTCACCGTCGAGGCCGTCCAGCATCTTCACGCTGACGGGGAAGCCGGGGAGCAGCGTCGGGGAAGCGCCGGAGAGGTCATAGGCGCGAACCAAGCCGTCCGAGGTCGCGACCACCAGATCGCGGACGCCGTCGCCGTTCAGGTCGGCGGCCTTCGGGCTCGCCTCGCCACCGGCCCCCAAGTAGATGGGGAAGCCCGGCAGGAGCCCTGGATCTCGATGGATTTGGTAGGCGCGGCGCAGCTCACCGTGCACGTCGCCGATGCTGCCGCCGTAGTGCGCCGTGGCGCGGATGCGCACGGTGATGGTGCGGTCGTTCTCTCCGAGCGGGCTGTCGATGTCGCGCTCGTGGGTCAGATCGAGCCCGCGGATGTCGAGCTCGGCGAGCGGGCTGTCGTCGGTGGGGAAGCTGGGGCCCGCGACGTTCTCCACCTCGGCGAACACGGTGAACGCGTCGTCGAGCGGCTGCACGCCAGGCGCCCACTCCGCCACGTAGGAGAAGCTCGGCGCGCGCGTCTTGATGGAGCCCACGATCGGCACCGGGCGCGTCACCTGATCTTCGTAGAGCGTCTCGAACCAGTAGGGCCGCACGATGTCGACGTTCGGCGGGATCCGTTGGTCCTTGATCATCTCCACCGCGGCGTTGACGTTGATGCGCCCGTAGCCGAAGCGCTGATCGAAGCCGGGCTGTGACCAGAAGTGGCGCGACTCGTCGCTGCGCGACTCGGGGATGTCGATGTCGTCGGCCGTGGCGAACAAGATCTGCGCGACCTCACCGCCAGACAGGTCGTGGATGCCGACGTCGCGCGCCATCGAGTACATCAGCCCGGCGACGCCCGAGGTGCGCCCGGTGGCCTCGCTGGAGCACCCGGTGCCCGACGCCGAGAGGAAGTTCTGCGCGCCGAAGTTGGTGCAGGTGTTGAACGCGAGGAAGCTCTCCGCGGCGGTGCTCTGACCACCGGGGCCGAGCATCGTGATCGCGTGCACCGGCATCGTGTGGTTGGCGGTGGCGGGCATGTTGTGGTGACGTGAGTTCTCGTCGGCCATCGAGGCCACCACCACCACGTTCTTCTCCCACGCGTAGTCGAGCGCGCTCTGGGCGAAGGTGCTCATGTTGATGGTGCCGAGCGCCTCCTGCACGACGGACGCGCCGTTGTCCGCCGCGTAGATCACCGCCTTGGCGAAGTCTTGGGCGTCGGCGATGAAGCTGTCGGCGACGCGCATGGGGATGAAGCGGCACAACGGGCAGACGCCGATGGTGCCCATGCCGTTGTTCCCGGCGGCGGTGGAGTCGCGAGCCTCCCCAGTGCCGTGCCCGTAGCGCGTGTCGTCGTACGGGTCGTTGTCGTTCTTCATGAAGTCCCAGCCGGAGATGTCGTCGACGTAGCCATTGCCGTCGTCGTCGACGCCGTCCGAGAAGTTCAAGATCAGGTCGCCCGCGTCGAGCACCCCATTGCGGTTGGCGTCGCCTTTGGGGCGACCATCGGTCGCCTCGGGCAAGAGCCCAGGGTGATCCGCGTAGTCCGCGACCGACAGCACGCCGTCGCCATTGCAGTCGAAGCCGGCGAGGGCGCCGGCGCCGCCACAGGCGGTGCCATCCGCGTGGAGGGGCCGGTGATTCGCGAGCTCACCGGGGTTCAGGTAAGCCTTCTCGATCAGGTCCGCTTCGTCCCACTTGATGCCGGAGTCGAGCACCGCGATGAGCACGTCGTGCCGCCCGATGGTGTGACGCCAGGCGAGGTCCACGCTCATGCCGCTGGCCGTCTCCTCCGGGCGGATGGGCGGCGCGCCGGGCGAGCGGTCAGGGATGAAGGAGTAGTATTGCCACAGCCCACTCCGGCGCTCGCTCGGACGCTCGGAGGCGACGTAGCCATAGCCCGGATCGTTGGGCCAGTTCGACGGGTCCTTCATGTCAGCGGCCGTCGCGTCGAGCGGGGGCGGCCAGGCGGCCGTGGCCTCCTCCGTCCCTTGGATGAGGAGCAGGAGCGTGACGCCACCGATGAGCGACCAGGGGCTGCGGAGCCGGCGCCGAGCAGCAAAGGGAGTGCGCATGAGACCTCGTGAGGGTAAGAGCCGCCGGCCGGACCGTGGGCCGGCAGGGCGAGGATAGCTCCCTATATCACGGCCGGGCGCCGTGACCTGGGGGAAAAACCTGGGTGCCCAGCGTGTGAAGCGTAGTCAGCTCAGCTAACGCTCAATACTGGCCGAACAGGTCCTGGATGCGGGTGTCGAGGGCGATCGCGATTTTGTAGAGGCTGGAGATGGAGGGGCTCGACTCGGCGCGCTCGATTTGGCTGAGGAGCGAGATGCTGAGGCCGGTGCGGCGGCTCATCTGTTTCAGGGTGAGCGTCTTCTCCTTGCGCATCCCGCGGATGGTGTCGCCGATGATGCGGTGCAGGTGCTCCTCTGGGGTGCGCGCGAGGCCTTTCTTGCGCATCACGCGCGCTAGCACCTCGCGGAACTCTTCAGGGTTGAAGGGCTTCTTGATGTAGTCCAGCGCGTCGAGCTTCATCGAAGCGACCGCGGTGTCGAAGTCCGGGTGCGCGGTGAACATGACGACGGCGATGTCCTTGTCGCTCTCCCGGATCCGCCGCAGCACCTCGATGCCGTCCAGCTTGGGCATCATCAAGTCGAGGATGATCACGTGGTACTCGCCCTGGCGCACCTCGTCTTCCACCAGGGTCGGGTCGCTGCAGGTCTTGACGCTGAAGCCCTCCTTCTCCAGCAGCGTCTGCATGTACTCACAGATGGAGCGGTCATCATCCACGATGAGGATGCGCACGGCGGGGACTTCTATCGGCACGACTCGACTCCTCGGTGGGGGAAGCTGCCACGCAACCGGGGCTGGATGAGCCCGGTTGCAGTGAGAGTACAACGAAACGAGGTTTCAGTGGTACTAGATTGTTCACCCGGTGGAGCGGGGATCGGCCCAGGGGATGGGGTAGGTGTACGGCGTGTAGGGGTGCTCCGCCTTGCTCTGGAGCTCCAGGTGCGCGACCAAGAGCGCCGGGCTCACCGTGGTGACTGGCAGGTAGCCTGACTCTGCGCCGCACTGGGCGTTGTCCACGTGGTACTCGCCGCCCGCGGCGATGATGGAGCGGATCGCGTTGAGCGGCGTCCCCACGAAGTTCACGCCTCGGATCAGCGCCTCGCTGCCGTCGGGAAACACGCGGGTGGCGAGGTTGATGTCGCCGAGGAAGGCCTGGAAATTGTAGCCCTCGGTGGCGGTCTCGCCGCCGTCGGCGCGCACGATGCGGATGCCGTAGGGCACCCCCTGACGGCGGATCTCCTCCACCAGCTTTCGCCGCAGCGCCTCGCGGCTGTGCGCCTGGTGGCTCTCGAGCACGGTGACCGCCATGCGGCTCATCGCCCGCTGGTGCATTCGACTGCGCCCATGACCATTCGAGCGGTGCCGGGCGCTGATGCCTGCGCGTGAGGTGAGGAAACCTGTCAATACCCCGCGGTCGATCAGCGAGGCGCGCGTCGCGCCCACGCCCTCGTCATCGTAGCGGTAGTGGCCCACCAGTGAGCGCCCCTCGAAGTGGCTGAGCGACGCGTCGTCGTACATCGACAGGAACTCGGGCAGCACGCGCTCGCCCACGGTGTCGCGGAAGGTCTGACCCTCCCCCGGCGACAGCAGCCGGTTGCCCTCCAGGCGATGCCCCAGCGCCTCGTGCACCAAGAGCCCCGCTGGGCCTGGCTCGAGCAGCACGGGGCCGGAGAACGAGCGCACCACCGGGGCCTTGCTGAGGGAGCGCAGCAGCTCGACGGCGTCTTGGATCTCACGGGTGAGGGCGGCGAGGGTCGGCAGCTCGCTGGGGTCCGCCACGTAGTGGGTGAGCGTCCAGGGGAAGGCGTCCCCCGTCGGGCCGAGCAGCCACAGGTAGGCGTCGATGGACCAGTATGCCTGACGTTGGATGAGCTGGGTGCCCTCGCTGCTCACGAACACCTTGAGCGAGTCGCGGCACTGGAACTCGACGTGGCTGGTCGAGATGTCGGGGTACGCGCGGATCTTCGCTGACGCTCGCTGGACCAGGCGCGTGAAGGCCGCCGTGTCCACCTCGGCGCGAGGGCGCCACGCGAGGTCTCGCGCCGGCGCGCGCCGCTCGAAGGCGGGCAAGTGCCGTGAGGTGTTGACGTACGTGAGCTCGTCCGCCTGCTTGCGGAGGTAGCCCTCCATCGCCTCGCGGTAGCGCGCGTCGGTGAGGCGCCACAGCGCGTGGCGCACTCCAGCGAGGTCATCGCCGAACGGCAGCTCCACGTAGCCATAAGACTCCTCGTCTGTGGCGTTGTCGTTCAGGCCACCCTCCTGCACCTGGTCGTAGCGGCGGGTGCCGACGCGCACGTCGGTGAGGCAGTCTCGCCGACGGTAACCGCCGCTCGCGTGGAGCGCGCCGTAGCGTGCCTGGATCCGCCACACGTGCTCGTCCCGCACCAGGTAGGAGAGGTAGTAGGGTTTCGGCTGGGGGCGCCGCCGGAGGTGCGTCAGAGCCCGCTCCACCTCCTGGGTCATCATCTCGCACAGCCTGAGGGTCTCGCGGCGCTTCATGTCATTGGGGGCTCCCCGGCGGGAGTCGGCGCGGTTCTAGAGCAGCGATCGGTTTGCCGCCAGACGGACCAGGGAAACCGTCCCCATGCGGGGCCCGGTTTCCCTGGTCCTCCGCTGGGTGTTGCTTCCCTTCGCGCCGCTCTAGCCGTCGGATTCGAGGACGACCCACGGTAAACCGTTCGTCGTCCTGGAGCAGCGCACGGCTGCCCGCCAGCGGGGCGGGTGCACCAGAAAGTTCTGGCGGTGTTGAAACGGGGTCACCGCTGCGCTGCGGGGCGCTGAGCGGCGGCTCCTCGGGGCTCCGGTGTTTGGCTCGGTTCAGCGCCGATTCAGGTGGCGCCGGGCGTCCGGTGGTACACACTCCGCTCCCCACCCCCGATCCGGCTTGGGTCCATGTTTGGGGGAGGGCGGGGTGAGAGGGTGCCTGGCCCCTCGTCGCCGGCTGCGCGCCCCGCACCACCGTTCGTGTTGCCCCTCATGATCTCTGACTCCACCCAGCTCCGCTCCCCTCGTCACCGCGCGTACGCGCGGGCAGGCGGGGGTTCGGGGCGGCGAAGTGGGGTCGAAGTCACAGCGAGCGCTCTGGGTTGGCGGCGCTCCACGGAGCGGGCTGAGGCGCTGCGGTGCGGGGCGGTCTCCAGCGCGGGGCTGTCTGGAGCAGCGGGGCTCCGCAGCGCTGTAGGGCTCCGCAGCGCTGTAGGGCTCCGCAGCGCTGTAGGGCTCCGCAGCGCCGCGGCGGTGGCGTCGCGCTAGCTTTTGTTTTTGCGTGTGGGAACGTCCCCCTGCACCGCACACCTTCCAACGAGAACGAGGTTCGCACGTGGCAAGCAAGAGCACTTCGACCCAGGGCAAGTCGCCGAGCAAGGACACCAAGTCGAAGTCGGCTGTCTCGAACAGCGTGAAGGCGAAGCCGAAGGCGGAGAAGCCCGCGGCGGCCGCGCCGCGCGCGAAGGCCGAGAAGGTCAAGGCGGAGAAGCCAGCCAAGCCCGAGAAGGTGGAGAAGAGCGCCTCCAAGGAGAAGCTCGAGAAGGCGGCGAAGGTCGCCGCCAAGCCGGAGAAGGCCGAGAAGAGCGCCGCCAAACCCGAGAAGGTCGCTGCCAAGCCGGAGAAGGCCGAGAAGCCCGAGAAGAGCGCTGCCAAGGGCGAGAAGGCGGAGGCCAAGGGTGAGAAGGCGGAGAAGCCCGAGAAGGTCGCCGCCAAGCCGGAGAAGGTCACGGCCAAGGCCGAGAAGGCGCCGCCCCGTGAGGCCGAGGTGAAGGACGTCGAGAAGGGGACGGCCGAGCCGAAGGGCAAGGCTCGGGCGGCGAGCAAGGCGGCGAAGGAGGAGCCAGTGGCCGCCGCTTCATCGGAGGCGCCGCGCGCGAAGGAGACCTCCAAGGCGGCGAAGGTGCCCAAGGCTTCGAAGGCGGCGCGCAGCGCGAAGGCGGAGCTGGACGGCGACGATGACGAGGCTTTCTCGGGCGGCAAGCGCGGCAACAACAAGAAGGAGTCGAGCGGCTTCCTCACCTACGACGAGGTGAACGAGGCGCTGCCGGACGACGCCGACGCGAACGACGAGGACGCGCTGACCGAGGGAGACGCGGTGGACGCCGTGGAGGCTTCGGCGGGGGAGGAGCGCCGTAAGCGGACTAGCAAGGAGCAGCCGAAGGCCTCGAGCAGTGACGACCCAGCCTTTGGGCGCTCGAACGACCCGGTGCGGATGTACCTCCGGAAGATGGGCAGCGTGGCGCTGCTCACGCGCGAGGGCGAGGTGGAGCTCGCCAAGCAGATCGAGGAGGGTGAGCGCCAGGTGCTCGAGGCCATCTTGCGGAGCCCCATCGCGACGCGCGAGATCGGGCGCATCGGCGAGAAGCTGAAGACCCACAAGATCCGCGTGAAGGATATCGTCAAGGACGCTGACGGTGAGGATCAGGAGTTCGATGAGGAGGAGGCGGATCGTCGCATCCTCAGGCTCATCGAGCGCGCCAAGCGCCTCGGCAAGAAGGTGGACGAGCTGACGCTCGAGCGGCCGAAGGCCACCGAGGCGCGCCGCGAGCAGATCGACAAGGACATCGATTCCGCGAGGAAAGATCTAGTGCGGGCGCTGCAGGACATGCGCCTGAACAAGAAGACGATCGACGGCATCGTGGGCAAGCTCAAGCAGCTGATCCAGCGCATCAAGACGGCGGAGGCCAAGGCGGCCTCGCTCGAGGCGCGCCAGGGGGTGGGCCGCACCGAGCTGAAGCGCCTGCTGCGCGAGGCGCGCGAGGACGCGGACGCGGCGCGCGCGCTCTCACGTCAGCTCGACGTCGCGCCCGAGAAGCTCGACGAGATGGAGCAGTCGCTCCGCGCCGGCACCGAAGACGGCGGCGAGGACATGAACTTCAACGTCACCGCGCTGATGGGCGCCTACGACGCGATCCGCGTGGGTGAGCGCATCGCGGAGCGCGCCAAGGCCAAGCTGGTGGAGGCGAACCTCCGCCTCGTGGTGTCGATCGCGAAGAAGTATACCAACCGCGGTTTGCAGTTCCTCGACCTGATCCAGGAGGGGAACATCGGGCTGATGAAGGCGGTGGACAAGTTCGAGTACAAGCGCGGCTACAAGTTCAGCACCTACGGCACCTGGTGGATCCGTCAGGCGATCACCCGCGCCATCGCGGACCAAGCGCGCACCATCCGCATCCCGGTGCACATGATCGAGACCACCAACAAGCTCATCCGCACCTCGCGCTACCTGGTGCAAGAGCTCGGCCGCGAGCCCACCCCGGAGGAGATCGCGGCGAAGATGGAGCTGCCCCTCGAGCAGGTGCGCAAGGTGCTGAAGATCGCCAAGGAGCCGATCAGCCTCGAGACGCCGATTGGCGAGGAGGGGGACAGCTCCCTCGGCGACTTCATCGAGGACAAGAACGCCGTCAGCCCGGCGGAGGCCGCGATCAACACCAGCCTGTCGGAGCAGACGCGCTCGGTGCTGAAGACGCTCACGCCGCGGGAGGAGAAGGTGCTGCGCATGCGCTTCGGCATCGGCGAAAAGTCGGATCACACGCTCGAGGAGGTGGGTCAGGATTTCCAGGTCACCCGCGAGCGCATCCGGCAAATCGAGGCGAAGGCGCTCCACAAGTTGAAGCACCCGAGCCGCAGCAAGCAGCTGAAGAGCTTCATCGAGAGCTGAAGCCGTGGCTGGCGGGGGGCGGCGCCGGGCCCTATCTTCCGGCGCCATGCTGCCGGTCGACTTCGACACACCTCGGCTCGCGGTGGTGATGGTGGGCCTGCCCGCGCGCGGGAAGACCTACATCGCCCGCAAGATCTCGCGCTACCTGAGCTGGCTCGGCTACCAGACGCGCGTCTTCAACGTCGGCAACTACCGCCGCGCGCGGCTCGGCGCGACGCAGAAGCACGACTTCTTCGACCCCGAGAACCTGGACGGCTCGCACAAGCGCCGGGAGCTGGCGATGGACGCGCTGCGGGACATGCTGAAGTGGCTCGACGCGGGCGGGCAGGTCGGGATCTACGACGCGACCAACACCACGAGCGAGCGTCGCGAGCAGGTGCTCTCGGCGTGTCGGCGTGCTGGTGTCCAGGTGGTGTTCATCGAGTCCATCTGCGACCCGGCGATGGTGGAGGCGAACATCCGGGAGGTGAAGCTCGGTTCACCCGACTACGTGGACTTCAGCCCCGAGCGCGCGGCGGAGGACTTCCGCGCGCGCATCGCCCACTACGAGCAGAGCTACGAGCCGCTGGCGGACGCCGAGCTCTCTTACGTGAAGCTGATCGACGTGGGGCGGCAGGTGGTGGTGAACCGGGTGGAGGGCTACCTGCCCGCGCGGCTGGTCTACTTCCTGATGAATATCCACACGGATAGGCGTCCCATCTGGCTCACGCGCCACGGTGAGAGCGAGTACAACGGGGAGGGGCGCATCGGGGGGGACCCGAACCTCACGCCGCGCGGCCGAGGCTACGCGCGCACCCTCGCGGCCTACGTCACCGAGCGGGTGCCCGACCCGCGCGAGCTGGTGCTGTGGTGCAGCACGCTCCGCCGCACGCGCCAGACGGCCGAGCACGTCGGGCGTCCGCCGAGGGAGTGGCGCGCCCTCGATGAGATCGACGCGGGCGAGTACGATGGCATGACCTACGACGAGATCCGCACGCGCCACCCGGAGGAGTTTCGGGCGCGCGCGGAGGACAAGCTCCGCTACCGCTACCCGCGCGGGGAGTCCTACGCCGACGTCATCCAGCGGCTGGAGCCGGTGATCGTCGAGATGGAGCGCCAGAAGCAGCCGGTGCTGGTGATCGCGCACCAGGGCATCATCCGCGGCCTGTACGGCTACTTGGTGGGGCGCCCTCAAGAGGAGTGCCCCCACATCCAGATCCCGCTCCACACCTTGATCGAGATGGCGCCCACCGCCTACGGCTACGAAGAGCGCCGCATCGAGCTGGGCCCCGCGGTGAGCTGAGCGGCATGGGTGCGTTGGTCACCCTGGTGCGTGAGCGCTCGGGGTGCGCCGCGCCTCCCGCCTTTGAGCTAGAGTGCGAGCCGCGGAGGCCATGACGGCCCCGCGTCAGGAGGCACGGTGACGGTATTCGCGAAGATTTTGGCAGGTGAGCTGCCTTGTCACAAGCTCTACGAAGATGAGCTGGTGTTCGCCTTCCTCGACATCGCGCCGCTCAGCCCGGGGCACGCGCTGGTGATCCCGAAGGAGCCCGCGGAGCGCCTCGACCAGCTGAGCGACGAGTCCGCCGCGGCGATAGGCAGGGTGCTGCCGCGGCTCTGCCGCGCGGTGATGCGGGCGACCGGTACGGAGGACTACAACATCCTCCAGAACAACGGCGCCCCCGCGCATCAGGCCGTTTTCCACGTGCATTTCCACATCATCCCGAAGCCGAGCGCGGAGCGCGGCCTGGGCGTGGTGTGGCCCATCTCCCACCTCGAGGACGGCGCCGCGCTGGCGGAGAAGATCCGCGCGGAGCTATGAGCCAACGTCAGGTACACTGACTCGAGCCTCACAACTGACTCGAGCCGCGCGCCAGATTAAGTCAGGTACACTGACTTGAGCCGCACCACCAGATTAAGCCAGCTCGGCTGACTCGAGACTCCGTTCGACCCTCAGCGCTCGGAGCCGAAGGCGAACAGCACGGCGGAGATCCGCCAAGAGCCGCCCTCGGCGACGGGCGTCACCGTCCAGCCGAACTGGTGCGGCCCTGGGGTGAGCTCGGGGCGCTCCCAGGTGAACGGCTCGGTGACGCTGCCGGGGCACCAGCCGGCGCGTGACGCCTCCACGCTTTGGATCGCGCCGCACGGGTTCTCGGCGCAATACTCCAGGGAGCCACCGCCCGCGCTGTAAGTGCTGCGGGTGCACAGCGACGCGCAGTCGTTGCGCCACGGTTGGAAGCGATCGAACTGCGCGCCGTCGGCGAACACGCGGTGATCGCGGCGACAGAACTCTTCACCCGGTTGGTTGCAGCCGGGGCTCGGGTACACACCGCCGTGACCCGTGGCGCGGTACTCGAGGCGCGTGTGGGTGGTGCCTTCCGGCACCACGAAATCGATCGGCGCTGGACTCTCGGCGCCGTGCGAGCCGTCGTACAGCGGGATGACGCCGAGCACCTGCCTCGGTGCCCGACCGCGCTTCAGCGCCACCCGGGCAGAGACGAGCCAACCCCCATTCGATCCGCTCACCTGACCCGCTGCGTCGGACCAGGTCGTGATGTGGGCCTTCAGGCGGTGCGCTCCGGCGCCCACCCCATTGACCACGTCCGTGATGTCGATGGAGAGCTCCATCGGGCCGCCGAAGGGCGTGATGGCGCGCACCAGCTCGATGCCGGGGCCATCACCCGGCGCCTCGGGTGGGTTCAGGATGAGCTCGAAGTTGCGATCGTAGGCGTCGCAATCCGCTGGCCAGTTGTGTCCGGGAGGGGGAGGGTTGGGCGCGCCGGGCCCGAGCCAAGACTCGAAGGGGTAACACGTGGTGCCGAGCTCGATGATCAGCTGCGCTTCCTCGTAAGACCCTGGCGGCAGCTCGAGCGCGCCGATGGCGTTCTGGAAGTTCTCCTGGTCGGAGTGGGAGTTGATGCGCACCCGATCGAGCACCGTGATGCTGAGGCTGGCGTCGCCTCCCGTGCCCGCGGTGCCGGCCACGCCCGCCGTCGCTCCCGCGCCGCTGGTGCCGCCCGCGCCCGCCGCGCCGTTGCCCGCCGTCCCGCCGACGGCTCCGCTGCCGCTGCCGCCACTGCCACCGCCGGCCTCGTCGTCACTGCACCCGACCGCTCCGAAGAACAGCAGCGCGCCTGCCCAAAGTACTCGCCTCACGCTAGCCTTATCTCACGGCGGCGCATTGGCAGCCACCCGCAGCGAGCGAGTAGAGACGCTGCCCCGGAGCAATTGAGCCGCGGCCGGTGCCAGCGCGGCCGGCGCGGGCGAAGGCGAGGAAGGCGGAGAACGGCGGGCTTGGTGGGGTCTCTGTTGCGGGACCTCTCGAGTCAAGCGAGCCAGGCAACGTGAGCAGCGCGAACGCGGGGCAAAGCGAACGCAGCGCTTGACAAGGGGAGGGGCTGGGCTCATTCTCCGCCGCCCGTTCAGGGTAGCCCCCGGGGCGTAGCGCAGTTTGGTAGCGCGCATGGTTCGGGTCCATGAGGTCGGCAGTTCGAATCTGCCCGCCCCGACCAAACGCTTCACCTCCGCAGGTGGAGCCACCCGATAGGTCGCAGCCTGGTCCAAGACTAGGCTGCTGCTGATTTTGTCCGGTGGCCATGATTTCGCCCCGTGGCGCGGTGGCCTTTGGTGGGAGGCCCACTCCGAGGCTAGGATCGGGGCGATGAGAGTTCGCTGGCTGTGGGCGTTGCTGTTGGTGCTCGGCTGTGGTGAGGAGAGCGCGCCCGGGGGCGGCGCGGGGGGCACGGGAGGCAGCGGCGGCTCCGGGGGCGTGAGCGACCCGTGTGAGCCGGAGCTCATCGAAATCCCCGAGCCGGTGCTCCACACGCCGCGCTGGGCGTTCTCCCCGTGGATCTCCAAGGACATCTCCACCACGGACGACAGCCGCGAGTTCGTGCGCGGCTTCAAGGAGCGCGACATCCCGGTGGGGGCGCTCGTGATCGATAGCCCCTGGGAGACCCACTACAACAACTTCATCCCCAATCCAGCGCGCTACCCGGACTTCCCCGAGCTGGTGCAGGAGCTCCACGCCCAAGACGTGCGCGTGATCATGTGGGTCACGCAGATGGTGAACTACTCGTCCTTCGACTACGAGCCGACCGGGGACGTGTACGAGGGGAAGGCGGAGAACTGGGACGAGGGGGAGCGCTGCGGCTTCTTCGTGGAGGACGCGTGGACTTACCATTGGTGGAAGGGGCAGGGATCGGGCGTCGACTTCTTCAACCCCAAGGCGCGCGCCTGGTGGCACTCGTGGCAGCAGCCGCTGCTCGACATGGGGATCGATGGGTGGAAGCTCGACTTCGGTGAGAACTACATCACGGCGGATCCCATGCAGACCTTCGAGGGCCCGAAGAGTCGCCAGGAGTATTCAGAGGCCTATTACCGAGATTTTCTCGCGTACGGCCAGCACGCCACGGGGCGTAAGGACTTCGTCACCATGGTGCGCCCCTGGGACGAGAGCTACGGCTTCTCAGGGCGTTTCTATGCGAGAAAAGAGCACGCGCCGGTGGCCTGGGTGGGGGACAACCGGCGCGACTACATCGGGATGAGCGACGCGCTCGACCACATCTTCCGCTCGGCCGCCGCGGGCTACGTGATGGTCGGCTCGGACCTGGGCGGCTACCTGGACGTCGACGATCGCACCTTGGTCAGTGTGCCGTTCGACTCCCTGAACTTCATGCGCTGGACGGCGCTGTCGGCGCTCACGCCGTTCATGCAGCTGCACGGTCGCGGCAACCTCACGCCTTGGACGGTGCCCGAGCGCGTGGACGAGACGGTGCAAATCTACCGGTACTACGCGACGCTGCACCAAGAGATGGTGCCGTTCTTCTACAGCCTGGCCGAGCAGGCCTACAAGGCAGGGGGGCTGCCCATCATCCGCCCCGTGGGGGAGCTCGAGAGCTGGGCGGGGGACTACCGTTTCCACGTGGGAGATGCCTGGCTGGTGGCGCCCATCTTGGATGAGACCGGGATCCGCGACGTGGCCCTGCCCGCGGGTGCCCGCTACTACGACTGGTGGCAGCCGACGGAGGGTCCGCTCGAGGGGGGCCAGACGCTCGCCGCCTACGACGCCACCGATCCCGCGAAGATGCCGCTCTTCATCAAGGAAGGCGCGCTGATCCCCCTCGAGATCAGGAACGACGTCACCGGCGTCGGTGACGCGAGCCTCGAAGGCGCGACCACCTGGCTCGTGTACCCGAGCAGCGCCGAGACCTCGTTCGTCGCTCACGACGTGGACGATCAGACCACGACGGTGCGCGCCCAGGCGGGGCGGGTGGAGCTCAGCCGCGTGCGCGGGGCCACCTGGCTCCGGGTGCGCGTCGACGCCACGCCGCCGTCGGTGAGCCTCGGGGGGCAACCGCTCACGAGCGCCGCCACGCGCGCGGCGCTGTCCAGTCAGGCCTCCGGGTGGGCGGTGGAGGGGCCGTTCTTGTGGGTGAAGCTCGCGCCGGGCGCGGCGGCGACGGTGACCTGGTAGCGCGATCCGCGCGTCGTGACTTGGCACAGTCGGCCAGAAGAGCGTCTGGGCCAGGGGTGGGCGCCGCGAGGAGTGGGGCGGCGCGATCGATGCTTCGCGGCCTGGTTCGGCTCGAAATGGCCGTGAATCGGCCCGATGGCACGGGGGCTGCTATGGACCTGGCATGAGACACCTATTGGGGATGATGTGCCTCGGGCTGGTGGTGGCGGCTTGTGGCGGTGAGACGGACGGCGCCACCTCGGGTGGGAGCGGCGGCAGCGGCGGCAGCGCGGGCCACGGCGGCAGCGCGGGCCACGGCGGCAGCGCCGGTCACACCGCAGGTCAGGGTGGCAGCGCGGGCAGCGCGGGTCATGGCGGCAGCGCGGGTCATGGCGGCAGCGCGGGCAGCGCGGGCCATGGCGGGGGGGACGCAGGTGAGCCGGACGTTTGGACTTACTGTGACGTGCCCTCGGATTGTCAGGTGGTGCCGGTGTCGTGCTGCGGTAACTGCGGGGTCGCGGGGCGTGGCGACGCGCGCGCCGTCGCGGTCGACTACCTAGCTGACGTTCGCGCGGCCGCCTGTGACGGCAACGTCGGTTGCCCTGCCTGCGCAGGATCGCGCGATCCGACCCTGATCGCCACCTGCGTGGCCAACCGCTGTGAGGTGGTGGACCTGCAACAGCACCCGGCTACGGAGTGCCGCGTCGACTCGGATTGTCGGCTCCGCACCAACTTGTGCTGCGGCTGCGGCGCGCCTCACGGCTTCGAGGACCTGATCGCCGTGAGCGGCAACATCAGCGACTTGGTGTGTGCACCTGACAGTGCCTGCCCCGAGTGCGAGCCGGTGCTGCCGACCAACGCTCACCCCGTGTGCGACGGCGGGCGCTGCCAGGTCGTCTGGCGCTAGGTCCTTCTCTGGCGAGCCGTTCATTTGGGGGGGTTGGACGGGTAGTCGCTACTTCACGTAGGGTGCGGTCGTCATGCGCGTCACTTGGTTCGTTCTAGTTCTGGTCCCGCTGTCGCTCGGCTGTGGGAGCTCCTTCGCCCGGGAGGATGCCGGGGGCGCCAGCGGGGCTGGTGGCGCTGGCGCCAGTGGCGGCGCTGGTGCTAACGGCGGCGCTGGCGCCAGCGGTGGTGCGGGTGGCTCGAGCGCGGCGGGGGGCACGGGCGGGGGCTTCTCAGGCTCGGGTGGGGTTGGTGGGGAGGTCAGCTTCAGCTCCTGCGAGAGGCCGAGCGATTGCGTGGTCACGCACCGGACCTGCTGCGGGGCCTGTGGGCAGGCCACCGCCGAGGATCGCGTCGCGGTCCATCGTGACAGGGTGGATGGCTACCGCGAGTACGCCTGCCGCGATGACCTCGGGACGTGCCCGGGGTGCTTTGGTGATCCGGACCCTTACCTCGTCGCGACCTGTGTCCATGGAGAGTCGGGCGGGCAGTGCGCGGTGATCGACCTGAGGGCGACGGACGGCACGAGCTGCTCGACTGGGACTGATTGTCGAGTTCGGCTCAACACCTGCTGTAACTGCGGTGTGGCGACGGATGACAACGTGGTCGCGGTGAACCGGGGCGGCTCCGAGCAGCTGGACACGCAGCTGTGTGAGGATATCTGTAAAGAGCTGGATCCGTGCGTCACGGTGCCAGACTTCTCGGGGTATGGCTCGGCCTGCGACCAAGGGCAGTGCATCATCACTCCGGTGCCGATACCTGGCGCCGACCGCCCCTGAGCGACTTTAATTTCCTCGCGGAATGGTGCGCTCTGCGCCCGCGCCGGTGTCCGGCAAGGAGCGGCTCTCATTTCCGAGCGGAATGCCGCGCCGGTGTATGCAGCCCCAAAACGACCGAGCGCCCCGGAGGGCGCTCAGCGAAGGCTCCCGAAGAGCCACGTTCGAGGGTAGGGGCGGGTTTCAAACCCGCCCGAGCTCGAAGGTAGGGGCGGGTTTCAAACCCGCCCGAACCACTCGGCTCTGGCAGCGTCAGCCGCGGTGCGCCTTCAGCGCGCTCACCAGCTCCGGCACCGCCGTGAACAGGTCCGCCACGAGGCCATAGTCCGCGAGCTGGAAGATGGGCGCGTCGGGGTCCTTGTTGATGGCCACGATCGTCTTGCTGCTCTTCATCCCAGCGATGTGCTGGATCGCGCCGGAGATCCCGATCGCGAAGTACAGCTTCGGCGCGACGATCTTCCCGGTCTGCCCGACCTGGAAGTCGCCGGGCGCGTAGCCCGCGTCGCACGCCGCGCGGCTGGCCCCGATGGCGGCGCCGAGCGTGTCCGCCAGCGGCTCGAGCACCTCGAAGAACTTCTCCTTCAGGGCGCGGCCACCGCTCACGATCACCGAGGCGTCGGTCAGCTCCGGGCGCTCGCTCTTCACGGCGTCCAGTGACACGAACTCCACGCGGCTCGCCGCGGCGCCGGGCGCCACCTTCGCGAACGCGCTCACGGGGGAGCTACCGCCGCTCGGCTCGGCGGGCTCGAACTCGGACTGACGCGCGGTCGCGGTCTGCACCGGGGTGCCGAGCGTCACGTAGCCGAAGGCGTTGCCCGCGAAGATGGGCCGCTTGAACACCAGCTTGTCGCCCTCACGCGCCGCGCCCGCGACGTCGCCCGCGTAGCTCGCGTCGAGCGCCGCCGCCACGCGCGGGATCAGATCTTTCCCGAAGCTCGACGCCGTCGCGACCACCAGGTCGAAGCCCTGGGCCGCCGCGATCACCGTCGGCGCGTACTGCTCGGCGACGTAGTTCTCGAGCGACGCGTCCTCAGTCACCAGCACCGCCTCCGCGCCGTAGCCCGTGAGCTCCGCCGCGGCGGCGCCCGTGCCCGCGCCGCCGATGGCCAGGATGCTGAACGAGCTGCCCGCCTGACGCGCGAGCGTGATGGCGCTGAGCGTCGTCTTCTTGACCTTGCCTGCCTCAACTTCTGCAATAACGAGTACCTTGGTCATGCTTCGACTCCTCTCACAGCGCCTTGGCTTCGGTGGCCAGCTTGTTCACTAGGGTGGCGACGTCGGGCACCTTCACGCCCGCGGCGCGCGCCGGCGGCGCCTCGAAGCGGAAGTAGCTCGAGCCGTTCGTCTTGCCCGGCGCGAGGTCGGCCAGCGCCTTCACGTCGAGCGGCTTCTTCTTGGCCTTCATGATCGCGGGCAGCGCCGCGAAGCGCACGCCGTCGCTGTACTTGAAGCCCGCGTCCGTGTGCTTCGAGTAGACGCTGGTGGGGGCCACCACGCGCAGGTCCACCGTGATGATGGCGGGGGTCGTCAGCCTGAGTGACAGTACGCCGCCGTCCACCTCGCGCCCGACGAGCAGCCGGCCATCGGCCTCCTCTTGGATGGTCGCCGCGAAGGTCGCCATCGGGTAGTCGAGCAGCTGCGCGAGCATCTGTCCCACGCTGTTGCTGTCGCCGTCCACCACCTGCTTGCCGAGCAGCACCAGGTCGGGCTTCTCGGCGTCCACCACCGACTTCAGCGCGGCGGCCACCAAGCGACCATCGAGATCGGTGTCCTCTGCTTCCACGCGGATCGCGCGGTCGGCGCCGGTCGCCAGCGCGGAGCGCAGCTGCGTCTCGGTGTCCTTGTTGCCGATGGTGACGACCACCACCTCGCCTTGACGCACCTTGTTGTTCTTACCGTTCTCGGTCAGGCGCAGCGCCGTCTCGAGCGCGTACTCATCGAAGGGGTTCGGCTTCCACTCCAGGCCGGTGGTGTCCACCTTGTCGGCCGTGGGCTTCACCTTGTTGGCGTTGTCAGGGTCGGCGACTCGCTTGATCGCGACGAGGATCTTCACGACAGAGACCTCCTAGCGGAGCTCGCGCCCAGGGCGGGAGCGAGATGGGGTTGGGGTAGGCGCCGAGGCGCCGGGTTAGCCCCTCACCGCCCGTCAAGGACGGGACCTGGATGAGGCGCCGGCAGTGGGTACCCCTCACACCCGCCCCCGTCAATCGGCGCCTCGCCGCACCCTGAGTGGCCTCGAGCGGCTCTCGGGCCTATCTTGTAACCTATGGAAATGATTATGTTTTTATTGGGGGTTTGGCAGGTCGCTCGGTTCAGTCCGGAGGCCGAACAAGGGCGCTTTGGACGTCACTGTGGAGTGTGACTCAATAGTGCGCGCGCGATGCCGCCAGGTGAGCCATGCAGGGCTCGCGGCGCGGTGCCGTCCAACCCCCCGAACCAGCACCCTGAGCGACCCAAGGGTACATCGTCAGTCAGCCGTCTCCACTCGGCGCGCCTCACGGCCAGCCCCGGCGCCGTCGTCCAGGGTGGCACCGCGGGTATGGTAGGCGTAGGCAAACTCATGACGCTGAAGACGGACTTCTTGGTGCTCGGGAGCGGCGTCGCTGGCTTGAGCTTCGCGCTCGAGGCGGCGCGCCACGGCGAGGTGCTGGTGGTCACCAAGCGCGGCGTGAGCGACACCGCCACCAGCTGGGCTCAAGGTGGGGTCGCTGCGGTGCTCTCCCCTGACGATTCGCTCGATCGCCACGTGCAAGACACCCTCGTCGCGGGCGCGGGGCTCTGCCACGACGTGGTGGTCGAGCTGTGCGTGAAGGAGGGCCCCGCGGCCATGCGCTGGCTGATCGAGCAAGGCGCTCGCTTCGATCAGGCCGAGGGTGGGGAGCTCGACCTGGGGCGTGAGGGGGGCCACACGGAGCGCCGCGTGGCGCACGCGGGGGACGCGACCGGTCGTGAGATCCAGCGCTCGCTCCATCAGCAGGCGAGCGAGCACCCGAACATCCGCTTCCTCGAGTGGCACATGGGGGTGGATTTAATCACCCTGACTGACTTTGGCGGGCCCGATCGCTGCGTCGGCGCCTACGTGTTCGATGAGCGCGCGGGGGAGATCCACACGGTGCTCGCGCGCGCCACGGTGCTCGCCACGGGCGGCGCGGGGAAGGTGTACCTCTACACCTCGAACCCGGACGTCGCGACGGGCGACGGCGTGGCGATGGCGTACCGAGCGGGCGCCGAAATCGCCAACATGGAGTTCTACCAGTTCCACCCGACCTGCCTGTTTCACCCCGCGGCGAAGAGCTTCCTCGTCAGCGAGACGCTGCGCGGTGAGGGCGCGGTGCTGCGGCTCCCGACGGGTGAGCCCTTCATGGCGGCGCACCACGAGATGGCGGATCTCGCGCCGCGCGACGTGGTGGCGCGCGCCATCGACTACGAGATGAAGCGCGGCGGGTATGAGTTCGTGCTGCTCGACATCACGCACAAGCCGAGGGACTTCGTGATGGAGCGCTTCCCCACCATCTACGAGCGCTGCAAGGGGTTCGGGATCGACATCACGGCGGCGCCGTTCCCGGTGGTGCCGGCGGCGCACTACATGTGCGGTGGGGTCACCTCCAACCTGTGGGGGCGCTCGTCGCTGCCCGGGCTGTTCGCGATCGGTGAGACGGCGTGCACCGGGCTCCACGGCGCCAATCGGCTGGCCTCCAACTCCTTGCTGGAGGGGCTGGTGTTCGGGCGCCGCGCGGCGGAGAAGCTCGCCAGTGAGATCGCGCAGCTGCGCACCGCGCCGCACCCGAGCGTGCCCGAGTGGCAAACAGGCTCCGCGGTGCCGAGCGACGAGGCGGTGGTGGTGAGCCAGAACTGGGAGGAGCTCCGGCGCCTGATGTGGAACTACGTCGGCATCGTGCGCACCTCGGCGCGCCTGCGTCGCGCCGCGCGCCGCGTGACGCTCCTGGAGGAGGAGATCCGCGAATACTACTGGAAGCACCTGGTGACGCGCGATCTGCTCGAGCTCCGCAACATCCAGACCGTGGCCGAGCTGATCATCGGCTCCGCCGCGAGCCGCCGTGAGAGCCGCGGCCTCCACTACACGCTCGATCACCTGACGAGTGACGACGCCTGGATCGCCGACACCGTGATCAAGCGCGGCGTGCCGGCGCACTTGAGGGATCGGCGATGAGCGCGCCGCGCGTCGCGCTGTGCTTGCCCGGCGGAGGCGCCACCGGCGCGATGTACCAAATCGGCGCGCTGGCGGCGCTGGAGGACAGCGTGGAGGGCCTGGACGCCAATCGCTTCGACCTCTACCTCGGCACCTCGAGCGGGGCGAGCGTCGCCGCGGCGCTCGCCGGCGGCAGCCCCGCGCAGCGGATGTACCGCGCCTTCCTCGACCCGGCGGACACCTACTTCCCGCTCGAGCGCCGGCACCTGCTCCGGACCGACGTCGCCGAGTGGCGGCGCGCGATCACCACCGCGCTCCGGGCGCTGGCGCACGGCGGCCGGAGCCTGGTGAACAAGAGCGCGGCGGCGACCCCGGCCGCGCTGTGGGAGGAGCTCGATCGCCTGCACGACTCGCTCCCCGCCGGGCTGTTCTCGCTGGATGGCTACGAGCGTTTCCTCGCGGATTTTTTCTATCGCCGCTCGCTGCCCAACACCTTCCACAGCATGCCGCGTGAGCTCTTGATCTTGAGTCACGATCTGGACTCCGGGGAGCAGGTGCTGTTCGGGGCGCCGGGCTTCGAGCACGTGCCCGTGAGCCGGGCGGCGGTGGCGAGCATGGCGTTGCCGCCGTTCTTCTCGCCGGTGCGCATCGGGGATCGCCACTACATCGACGCCGGCGCCGCGCAGCTGGCGCAGCTGGATGTCGCCGCTCAGCGCGGGGCCGACGTGCTGGTGGTGGTGAGCCCGATGGTGCCGGTGCAGGCGGACGTGGTGCCGACCGGACACGGTGAGCGGAAGAGCGTGCGCGACAAGGGCTACCTGTGGGTGGCGAACCAAGGCATGCGCATCGCGATGCACGCGCTGCTGCGGGAGCGCGTGGCGCGCCTCGAGCGTGAGGGGAGCTGTCAGGTGATCTTGATCGAGCCGGAGCCGACCGACGGCGTGTTCTTCATGCACCACCCGGCGAGCTTCGCGGCGCGGCGCAAGGTGCTGGAGTACGCCTACCGGACGACGCGCGAGCGGGTGGGGCGCTGGCTGGTGGATGGGGAGGTCGACCGGGCTGGCTGGCGGCCGCGCCCGCCGCCCTCGCGCCTGCCGCCGCCGCCGCTGCCCTCGGAGGCGCCGAACGCGGGATGAGCGGTCGCCGCGCGCAGTCGGTACGCGACGCTGACCATGGCGCGCGCTCAGGTGCGCCGCGCGGGAGCGAACGGCGCATCAGTTCGCGCTGTGGTGTGCCGCGGCGCGGCGGACTGGATCGCGCCGTCAAGGCTTGGCTCCTGCTCGCGGCGCTGCTCCTCACCCTGGGTTGTCAGGAGCCCTACCGAGTGGGGGAGTACGTGTGGGTCGAGTGGGAGGGCAAGAACTACCCCGCGTACATCGTGGCGCAGCGCAGCAAGACGCGCTTCCGCGTGCACTTCGACGGCTACGACACGCGCTGGGACGAGGACGTCACCCTCGAGCGCATCAAGGGCCGCATCCCCAGCGACAAACCGGTGGCCGCGCCGCCGCCGCCGGAGAAGGTGGCGCGCGTCCTGGGGCTGCCCGCCGCGCCCTCCGCCTCGGCGCAGGTGGCGGTGAGCCCCTACCAGGTAGGCGACAAGATCCGGGTGCGCTGGCGCGGCTCGATCTACCCCGCCACCGTGACCGAGGTGCTCGGCCCCGATCGTTGTCGCGTCCACTACGACGGGCACGAGAGCGCTTGGGACGAGGTGGTGGACATCACCACTCGGGTCGAGGGGCGGCGCTGAGCCGCCCTGCGCCCCTCGTGAAGTCAGGTCAGTCGTTCATCGCGCGGATGCTCCCGCGTGACGCTCGGCGCGTGAATATCCGTGCGGAATAGTCTGACCTGTGCCGTGGCCCCGGCACTTACCTAAGCGCGTCATGAACCGGCGCCGGGCGCGTTGGGGTCAGATGTAGGATAGGGTGGGAGTCATCGTGCGGATAAATTTGGCTGTTCGGCGCGAGGTCACGTAGCCAAGGAGGGTCCCCTGGGTGACGGCGTCGGTGGCGGCGCTGGGCGGCGACGAGCGTCTCGCGGCGAGCGCTCGGCGGCGAGCGTGCGTCCAGGGGAGGCGGTGAGCGCGGAGGTGCTGACGTGGAACGAGCGATGACCTTGCAAGGTGTGGGTGAGCCGATCAGTCGGCGAGGCTGGATCTGGGCGGCGCTGGCGGGCCTCTTCGGGCTCACCGCGAGCGCCCGCGTGGAGGCCGCTCCCAAGGTGCTCGTGCTCGGTGAGGTGGACAGCAAGGTGCGGCGCGCGGAGCGCTGGCTGGCGCGCGAGCTACGTAAGAGCCTGCGCGCCGAGCTCTCGCGCCTGGAGATCCCAGCGAAGAGCGAGGAGCCGTACGTGCTCAGCGTGAGCTTGACCCAGCTCTTCACCAAGCGCGTCGATGACAAGACGGCGGAGGCGGAGAGCACCGCGGTGATCTCGGCGGTGCTCCGCAAGCAGAAGGGCGGCGCGCTGCACGCCATCTTGCGAGGCAAGGCGACCGCCATCGACGCGGCGGTGCCCACGCGCGAGGTGGAGCTGTCCGCGCTGCAGGGCGCGGTGCGGAGCGCGCTCCGGCGCGTCCCCGAGGCGATCCGCTAGCTAGTCAGCCTAACGAGCTGACCGCGGCGCAGCGCCAGGCGTGCTTGACGGCGCCTGGCAGCTAGACAGTTAGCTAAACTAACAGCTCAGGGGAGCTGCGGCAGTGGCCTGAGTACGTCAGATAGACTGATAGTTGGGGGTTGGACGGCACCGCGCCGCAAGTCGCCTCACGGTGGATGCTCCGCGGCGCGCCAGGCGGGGCCGAAGGCACCGGAGCCCGGCATGCGCCCGAGCGATCGCCAGGCGGCCTCCAGGCGCCCGCGCTCATCCACGCTGAGCAGCGCCGGGTCGCGGTCGCTCGCTTGCTTCGCCAGCCGCAGCCAGCCATCGGCTCGCGTGGCGTCGCCCACCGCCAGGTGGGATAGCCCACGGTAGAGCGCGTAGCGGGCGCGCTCATCGGGCTCGAGCTCGGCGTAGTCGGGCTCGGTTTCCTTCAGCGCCACCAGCGCGTCGGCGTAGCGCGCGTCGCGGTAGTGCCCTTCACCGACCTCCCAGCTCGCGCCGCAGCCGATCAAGAGGGCCAGGGCGCCGAGCGTCATGAGCAGCCCGCCGCGGGGAAACGCCGAGGAGGTGGGATGACCCTCGGGGGATGCGCCCGGTGGTGCGCCGTCAGCGTCGACCATGGGGCCCGGTTCGGCGCGCGGCGGCGCGAGTTGCGTGGTGAGCGCGCCGTGGCTCATCGGGCGTCGGGCTGCGCTCAGCGGTTCGCGTGGCGTCGCTTGGGGTGGCGTGATTCAGCACGTGTTGGAGCGCTCGAGCTGTCGATAGAAGAGCCGACTTGCTACTATTCGAGCGACTTTGCTAGCGTCCGCCGGGTATGGCTGGAGCGCGAAGCAAGGCGAGCCCTCAGGGCAAGGCGAACGGCGAGGGTCAGGACGGCGCCTCTCAGAGCAAGGCGAGCCCACAGGGCAAGGCCGCCAAGCCGAGCGCGCCCCTGGGCGACAGCGCCGAGCGCGCCGCGAGCCACCTGGCCCACAACATCCGCGAGCTGCGTGAGCAGCGGCGGCTGTCGCAGCAGCAGCTCGCGGAGCTGTCCGGTGTCCCGCGGCCCACCATCGCCAACCTGGAGACGGGCGGCTCGAACCCCACCTTGGCGGTGCTCGTGAAGCTGGCGGAGGCGCTCTACGTGAGCATCGAGGAGCTGATCGTGAAGGCGCGCCCCAGCGCGCGTTTGTACCCGGCCGGCTCGCTCCCGAGTCGCGTGCGGGGGCGCGCGCGGGTGCAGGAGCTGCTCCCGGAGCCAGTGCGCGGGCTCGAGGTGGAGCGGCTCGAGCTGCCTCGGGGCGCGCGGCTCGCGCTGCGCGCGGCGCCCGCGGGGAGCCGTGAGTACCTCACGTGCGAGGCGGGGGAGCTCATGCTCGTCACCGGCGAGAGCCGCTTCGAGCTGAAGGGCGGTGACGTCGTCAGTTTCCGCGGGGATTTAGAGCGCAGCTACGCGAACCAGGGTGGTGAGGCGGCGGTGGTCTATCGGGTGGTGACGCGCTCGCCGTCCGATTGGTGAGCGGCGCGGACATTCTCCGCGTCGATCGGCCTTGGCGCCTCCCACGGCTCGGGCGCGCCGCGCGCCTCCTCGGCCAAGCGGCGGGCTCGCAGGGCCGCGTCGAGGCGCGCCTCGATCGCCGTGAGGAGCGCTCGGGTCGTGCTCTTGTCGAGGGCCGAGATGCCGAGGACGCCGGGCTCCGTCAGCGCTTCGGGGAGTCGATGTGGGCGCGCAGCGACGTCTAGGCAAACCCCCTGATCCCCCTGCCCCGAAACCTGCGCTGCGGCTTCGGGCCACATTGCGGCTTCGGGCAACACTGAGGCCTCGGGCTCGGGATCATCCTCAGAGATCGTCAGCTTATCGAGCTTGTTGTACACGCGGATCCGCGGCAGCTCATCCAAGCCGAGCCCCTCCAGCAGCTGCTGGGTGGTGCGGACGTGGGCCGCGTGCTCCGGATCGGAGAGGTCCACCACCTCGAGCAACAGGTCAGCGTCCGCCGCCTCCTCGAAGGTGGCGCGGAAGGCAGCGAACAGGTCCTTCGGCATGTCGCGGATGAAGCCCACGGTGTCGGTCAGCACGATCTCGCGGCCGCTCGGGAGCCGCAGCCGCCTGGCGCGCGTGTCCAGCGTGGCGAACAGCTTGTCCTCCGCCAACACCGAAGCGCCAGTGATGGTGTTCATCAGCGTGCTCTTGCCGGCGTTGGTGTAGCCGACGATGGCCACCACCGGCGTCTCGCTGCTGGCCCGGGCGCGACGTCGTTCGGTACGCTGACGACCCAGCTGCGCGAGCTCTTTCTCCAGGCGCGCCACCCGCTCGCGCGCGCGGCGGCGCCCTATCTCCAGCTTGGTCTCGCCGGGACCGCGGCCCCCGATGCCGCCCGTGAGGCGGCTCAGCGCGTCGTCCTTCTGCCCCAGGCGCGGCAGCGTGTACTTCAGCTGCGCGAGCTCCACCTGGAGCCTGCCGTCGCGCGTCTCCGCGCGCTGGGCGAAGATGTCGAGGATGAGCTGAGAGCGATCGATCACCTTCAAATCCGTGCGCTGCGCGATGGCGGCGGCCTGCGCTGGCGTGAGATCGCGATCGAAGATCAGCGTCTGTACGTCGAGCTCGATGGCGCGCATCACCACCTCCTCCAGCTTGCCGCGCCCGAACACGTACTTTGGATCCACGCGGTCGCGCAGCTGCAGCACGCTGTCCACCACCTCCACGCCCGCCGTCTCCGCGAGGCTCGCGAGCTCCTGAAGGCTCGCCCGCGCCGCGCTCGGGCTGCCGCGACGCTTCTCCCCCACGTGCACCAAGATGGCGCGGCCGTCCTTGGCCACCACCTGGCGCGTGCGCATCAGGCCAGCGAACTCCGCCTCGAGCGCTTCGATGAGCTGACCAAAATGGGGAGCCTTTGCGCCGTAGGGGACGGGCCCGCCGATCTCGTAAGGGGCGCTGGCTTGATCGCTGCCCGGCTTGGGCGGGACGTTGTAGGCCCAGGTGAGCGCCTTGGCTTCGCCCTCGGGGTTCAAGAGCACCGCCGCCACCAAGTCGAGGCGCAGGCGGGTGAGATCCGTCAGGTCGTCTTGGGTGAGCGGCTCACCGAACAGGTGGGTGTGGATCAAGCGCAGCGCGCGGAAGCGCCCTGTCGCCGCGCGGAGACGACCGACGTCCGGCAGCATCAGCCCGGTGGCGCTGCCCACGATCACCGACTCCACGCTGCCCGAGCGGTGCACCAGGACACCCACCTGACGTTTCGTCTCGCGTGAGGCGTCCACCAGCGAGCGCATCAGCTCGAGCGTCGCGATTTGCTCGAGCGGCACGCGGCGGCGATACAGGCGCGCGAGCGCCTGGTTGGCCTTGGGGCTCAGGCCCGCGGTGTTCCCGTGGATGGCCGTCATGTCGGGCCAGGCCCGCGAGCTTCAGGCCGCCCCCGACGGCTAGCGTGCGCTCGTTGCTCCAGGCTGCGGGCGTTGGGGCGGGGAGCTGACCAGCGCGGCACCTGGCTCAGGGCGCCTCCTCGTCCGGCGGGGAGATGGGCGGCGGGTTACGCGCCGCGGGGTGAGAGCCGTCGTCGGGCTCGGGGACGAGCAGCGGCGTCTCCTCTGGGTCCACCGGCTCGGGCTCGGGCTGAGGCGGGTTGGTCGACAGAGTTCCGTCTGGCGCCGGCGGGTTGCGGTGCACCTGGGACTGCGAGGCGCAGGCTGGGAGCAGGCTGACGGAGACGATGAAGGCTGGGGCGAGGACTGACTTGGATTTGAGGGACATGGGCGGCTCCTGTATCGGGGGCGACGGTAACACCAATCGCTCGAGCTGGCAGGTCGAGGTGCATGACGCGAGCGTTCGCCGACCTCAGCGAACCCGACCTCAGCAAGCAGAGGGGCGCCTAACGCGCTGAGCGCTGCGGAGCTTGCACCGCTGTTTTACGGGAGATGTCCGAATCGACGGGCGCTGCATCAAGGGGGTTTGGGGGTTTGGCAGGTCGCTGCACGTCTCGAGGTGACAGCCGCTCCGAGTGCCCACAGACTCCGAGGCGTGGCCCGGTTGACTCCTGTTTCTGCTCGAGAAGCGGCGCGCATCGCGGCGGACTTTGGGCTGACGTTCGTGGGACTGACGGAGGTCGACGGGGGGAGCGTCAACTCCAACTTCCGGCTCGAGACGGCGGAGGGCGCCTGGTTCCTCCGCGTGTTCGAGGAGCAGGACGCCGATGGCGCGGCGCGTGAGCTCGCGCTCTTGCGTGAGCTGGCGGAGCGCGGCGTGCCCACCACCCTGCCGCCGCGGCGCCTGGACGGCCTCGAGGTCTCCAGCATCGGTGGCAAGCCCGCCGCCATCTACCCCTGGTTCCGTGGGGAAATGGTGTGCACCCAGGCGGCGACGCCCGCGCGCTGTGAGCAGGTGGCGGCGGCGCTGGCCCAGGTGCACTTGGTGAGCGCCGAGCTGCCGCACGCCCCGCTGGGGCGCTTCGAGCCAGAGCACCTGTGGGAGCGCTTGGCGCGCGTTCGGCGGAGCAAGAGAGCTGACTTGCTCTCGGCGGTGGAGCGCGCGGAGGCCGCGCTCGAGCGCGTGGAGGCGATGCGGTCAGCTGAGCTGCCGAGTGGCCTCATCCACGGCGACCTGTTTCGCGACAACGTGCTGTGGCAGGGGCAGCGGCTCGCGGCGCTGCTCGACTTCGAGAGCGCTTGTCACGGTCGCTTCGTGTTCGACCTGATGGTGCTGATCCACGCCTGGTGCTTCACGCACCAGTTCGAGCTCGATCGGGTGGCGGCGGTGCTCCGCGGCTACCAGTGGGTGCGGCCGCTCAGCGACGCGGAGCGCGCGGCGCTGACGACGGAGGGTGAGCTCGCCGCGCTCCGCTTCGTGTGCACGCGGCTCACGGACTATTCCCTGAGGCAATCGGCGCTGCCGAGCGGGGAGCTTCAGCCGCCGCTCCGCGACTTCCGGCGGTTCTTCGCGCGGCTCGAGGCGCTCCAGGGCGCGGCCATGCAGCGCGCGCTAAGCTCCGAGTCGAGCCATGCGTGACACCACCACCTCGGCGAGCTCTGAGCTCTCGTCCCAAGGCTTTCAGCGCTTCATCCAGGGCCGCTGGGCGGCGGCGGAGAGTGGCCCTGACTACGCCTATGCGTCGGACCGCATCACGCGCCTGGCCTTCGACAAGCTGCCTCCGATGCAGCTCATGGTGGAGGCCGCGGTGCGCTCGTTCTGGCACCTGCAAGTGGGGCAGCTCTTGGGTCACGCGGTGAAGGTGGGGCAGCGCCAGTTCCCGCGCGTCTTCCAGGTGGCGGGCCGCTGCGCCGAGACGCTCGGCATCGCCCCGCCGGACTTGTACGTGGTGAACAGCCCTTACCTGAACGCGGCCACCTACGGCACGCGGGACCACAGCTTCATCGTCGTGCACTCGGCCCTGGTGGATCACCTCTCGGAAGCCGAGCTGACGAGCGTGATCGGGCACGAGTGCGGTCACATCCACAATCAGCACGTGACCTACCTCACCACCTTGAAGGTGCTGGAGGGGCTCGGGGGTCACTTCAGCGCGCTGCTCAGCCTCGGCCTCAGCCTCTCGCTCAAGGCCTGGTCGCGGCGCGCGGAGATCACCTGCGATCGCGCCGCGCTCTTGTGCACGAAGGATCTCGACGTCGCCACCCGGGCGCTCACCAAGCTGGCGCTCGGCTCGCAGCGGCTGTACGACGAGCTCGACGTGGACGTGTTCTTGGAGCAGCACGCCGAGCTACAGACGAACGCGGGCCGCTACGGTGAGCTGTTCTCGTCGCACCCGTGGCTCCCGAAGCGCGTGCTCGCGCTCCGGCTGTTCGCCGAGAGCGACGTGTATCAGCGGCGGGCGGGCTTGGATGGCGCTGGAGCGCCAGATCGCTCAGGGAGCTCGGTGAGTAAAACGCTGGCCGCGGTGGACGCCGAGGTGGAGCGCTTGGTGAAGGTGGTGGGCTGATGCTGGACCAGTTCGAAGAGCGGCGCGCAGCGCTCATCTCGGAGCTGACCGAGGTGGCGGTGCTGGGGCGCGAGATCGGCGCGGACAGCGTCAGCGAGCGCCTGGAGCGGCAGGTGATCGCCAAGCTCTTGGAGGGCGCGTTCCACCTGGTGGTGGTGGGTGAGTTCAACCACGGGAAAACCAGCTTCGTGAACGCGCTGCTGGGCGCGCCGGTGCTCCCCGTGGGGGTGACGCCCACGACCGCGCGGATCCATCACGTGGTGTACGCGGAGGAGCCCAGGGCGCGCTGGGTCGAGAGCGATGGCCGCTCGTCGTCGGTCGAGGTGGACGAGCTCGCGCGCTATGCTGCCGAGCCGAAGTCGCTCGGTGCTGGTGGCAGTGCTGGTTCGGGCGACGGTGCTGGATTGAGCGGCAGTGCTGGATTGAGCGGCAGTGCTAGTTCGGGCGGCGGTGCTGGATTGAGCGGCGGTGCGAGTGAGGCCGATGCGATCGATGAGGAGTCCCTCGCCGGCTACCTAGAGCTTGGCTACCCCGCGCCGCTGCTCCAGAGCGGCCTGCTCCTGGTGGACACCCCCGGCGTGAACGATCTATCGCTGACGCGCGCCGAGATCACTTACGGCTACATCCCGCGCGCGGACGCCGTGCTCTTCTTGCTCGACGCCGGGCAGCCGCTCAAGGAGAGCGAGCGCACGTTCCTCTCGCAGCGGCTGCTCGCCCGCTCGCGCGATAAGATCGTGTTCGTCGTCACCAAGGCGGACATCTGGACGCCGGAGGAGCGCGCGCAGGCGCTGGCCTACATCGAGGCCGGGCTCGCGGAGCTGGTCCCCGCGCCGCAGCTGTTCGCGGTGAGCTCAGCTGACTACATGGCGGCGCTGAGCTCGGTGGGCTCTGCCCCTGAAGGCCACGCGGCAGCGCAGCAGGGCGCGGTTTCGGAGGGCGCGACGCCGGGTGCGTCGAATGGCTCCGCGCTGGATGCGTCGAATGGCTCGGCGCAGGCTGGCTCCGCGCAACGGGATGCGGCCTTGGAGGGCTCCGCGCCGGGCGGCTCGAAGGCGGACGGCGCGGGCTTCCCGGAGCTGCTCGCCTACCTCTCCTCCTACTTGGAGCAGCACCGGGCCAGCATCGTGATCGACAACGCCGCCGGTGAGGGGCTGCGCGCGCTCACGAGCCTGCGCCATGGCCTCGCGGCGCGGCGGCTCTCGGCGACCCTCACCGAGGAGGACTTGGCGCGGCGGCTCGTGGCGCTCGAGGAGAGCCTCGCGGGGCAGGAGTCGGACCTCACGGCGCGGCGGCTCACCTTGTTCGAGGCTGCGGGGGGCATCAAGGCGGGGGCGCGGCGCGATCTCGATCGCTTCGTGGATGAGCTGGTGGTGGCGCTCCCGAAGCTGCTGGCCGAGGCCAGCGGTCAAGACGTGCGGCTCCACCTGAGCGCTTACGTGGAGCGCGAGTTCCGCGGCTTCCTCGAGCGCCTGGCGCGGAGCATGGGCGGTGAGCTGGAGGTGCTGGCCGAGCGCATGGTGGCGCTGGTGCAAGAGGACGCGAGCCTTCGCGCGGAGGCGCTGAGCGTCACCTGGGGGGGCGCCTTGAAGGCGCCGCGCATCGAGGTAGACACCTTCGCTTACGATTTCGGCATCTTCGCGGTGATGACCGTCGGCCTCGGCGCGCTGTTCGCGAACGCGCTGCTCGGCGGCGCGCTGCTCGTGGCGGCGCCGGCGCTCGCGCTGTGGCAGCGCGGCCGCACCGAGCGCGCGATCAAGCGCCGCGCGGAGGAGCTGCTCCCGGAGGCGCTCCGCGCCGCGGCGGCCGAGGTAGCGCCGGAGCTCGATCGGCGAGTGGACGACTTCGTGCAGGCGCTCGACCGCTGGGTGACGACCGCTTCCCACGAGCAGAGCCTCGGGATCGTCCAGGTGCTGCAGAAGGTGCAGGCCTCGCGCCGCGAGGCGGCTGAAGACGCCTCAGCGCACCAGGCAGAGAGCGATCGACTCGCGGAGCGTTTGGATGCCCTGACGGAGCGCCTGAGCGCCGTGCGTGCCGCGGCTAGTGAGGCGCACGCGGTGGAGCATGCTGACGCGCCTGCGGCGTCCACTGAAGTGCTCTGAGCGTCGCTTGGTTCTCCGTATGGAAGCAGCGCATCGTTGAGCCATCAGCGGCGATGCTCGCCGGTAACCGCTGCACCATCACCAGGCCAATAGAAGCCGTAGTCATTCAGGCAACGCATCGCCTTGATCTGCAAGCAGGTGTGCTGCGCACGGCTGCTCCAAGAGGCTCACAAGGGATGAGAGTTGGCGCTCCGCGCTAGATGCCGTCGGCGAGAGCGAAGCGCTGGGAGACGGTCCATCACGAAATCCACAGCGATGAATGAGATAGCTATCCAGGTGCACAAACCCACCTCTACTTGGTGCAAGCTCGCCGCCCAGATGCCGCATCACATACAGATCAATATAGCTATCCCTCACGTCGAGGGAAAACTCAAATGCAACATGCTGACGAGCATAAACAAGGGAAGCCACGGTCGGCGTTCTAGACTCCAGGTGCGGCATGCGCTGGAACCCGTGCGCCCTCAGGGTGACCGATCAGCGACACCGGGATGCACCCCGCGCCTGAGTGTGCCTCCCGCCGCAGCCAGCGGCCCCCAACCCCTCAGCCGCCCAGCGTCAGCTTAAACGCCGCTGGCGTCAGCTCGCTCACCGGCAGGCCGAAGCGCTCGCGGTGCGTACCCAAGCGCTCGAAGGCCCAGGCGAGGTACTGCTCGAAGCTGATGCCCATGGTGCGACAGGTCGCGGAGACGCCAAGCAGCACGCAGGCTCGGTGCGCCCCCTCGGTGCTGCCCGCGAAGAGCATTGCCAGGCGCAGCTTGGCGACGTAAGTTAAACCGCCGCTCGGTGGCGGAGCGTCGAGCGGCAACCTCTGATCCGAGGAAACGCAGCAGCGCTTCATTGTTGATCGGGGTATCGAATCGCCTGCGCCAAGGGCTCACTCGGCAACAAGCCTGGGAGCGTGGCCGCCCGCCACTCGTCAAACTCCTTGGCGATCGGCCCGGCGCGCTCGCGGCGCCGCGCGAGCAGGGCCTTCCCCGTGAGCCCTTCCTTCCGGGCATCTTCCTCGACGCCGTACATCGCGCCGATGAACTTCCCTCCCTCGAGCGCGAGCGCCAGCTGCGTCGCCTCCGCATCGCGGAACCTCCGACGCGCGTGGGCGTTGCAGCCCGCTTCGAGCACGTGCTCACCGTACACGCCATTCAGGCGGTGCTCAGCGTCAGCGGTGAGCGTCCCGCGGAAGCCAGCGAGCTTGCTCTCAATGCCCTCGGCGTGCTTCGTCGCCGCGTACTGAAACACCACGGCGTCATGGTTGTGAAACTGCTCAAGGTAGCCGTTATGAGCCTCGGGCAAGCCCTTTACCAGTACCTTCAGCCCCGTCGCGTCCGTCGCCATCCAACGCCCAGCAAGCAGCTGTTTCCAGTGGTAGCCATCGATCGCCGCGAGCAGATCAGCAGCGCGCTCCACGTAGCTGACCAGCGTGCTCGTCGCCATGACGATGCCGCGCTCTTTGAGATCGCGGCGCACGCGGTCGAGCGGCACGAGTAGCGAGAACTTCTGATGCATCAGCCAGGCGAGCCACTCTCCCGTGATCTTCGAGCGTGGAAACGGCGCGGGCAGTGATGCAGGAGTCGTACGCTCGCCACACTCCCGGCAGCGGCAAGTGAAGCGCGTGACGACGCGCCGCCGCTGGTGCTCCTTGACGACGTGCAGCTTCTTCAGTCACCTGTCTACCTGATCGAGCGCCGCTTCTCACCGCAGTGGTCTGCAGCTGGCGGGCCTCAGGTGGTGCACCTCTTCGGGCAGGTGTGCTTTGGCAGCGGCTTGCGCCCTGCGGGGCTTGGCGCGCTGTTTGGGCCGGCTCGAGCGGCTTCTCGGGTGGGCGCGGACGATTCTCGAACGCCTTTGCGCTCTTGCCCAGTCAACGCCGCCGCTGGCGCGACGGGTTTCGGGATCGGGGTCGGCTCTTTTTGCGCTCAACGGCGGCGATAAGCTCAGCGATCCGCTCCGTCAGCGCCACCAGCTGCTCAGTCTGGCTCTCAACGAGCTTCCGCAGTCGTGCATTTTCCGCACGGATGACACTCAGCTCCGCGTCGCGCCTGGCGAGCTCAGCGAGGTAGTCCGCGGTGGTCACGGGCGCTACCCGATCACACCTGATCTTGGATGTCGATCCCCTATCGACGCGAAGTGCTCTCCGCGCGGAACCACCCGCGCCTGGCGACGGTGAAGTCGATGCCGGCGAGCAGGGAGGCGAACCCCCTGTGTCAGAGGAGTTGTCCGGGTTCCTGGTCCCCCAAATTTGGGACCAGGGACCGTTCTTTCCTCCTTGGGAGCGGAGCAAGGCATGACGGGTGAATTCATACAGTGAGGCATTCAAGTCGAAGATGGTGCAGCGGATGTTGGGGCCGGAGGCGGTGAGCCAGACGGCGCTCTCAGCTCAGACCGGCATCGCTCAGGGGACGCTTTCCCGGTGGGTCCGAGCGGCCCGAGGTACGATTAGGCCCATGCCGCCCTCCTCCAGCACCCCACCTCCGTCCTCTCGAACCGCGCGCCGCACGGAGGACTGGAGCGCCGCGGAACGGCTACGCGTTCTGGGCGAGACCTGGCAGCTCAGGGACGACGAGCCCGGTGCGTACCTTCGTCGTGAGGGCCTCCACAGGTACACCCTGGGACGAGTGGCGCGTTGCTGCCCTCGAGGGCCTCGCTCCCGCTCGCTCAGCGCGCCAAGAGCTCGGCAGACCAGAAGCGTGTGCGCGAGCTTGAGCGGAAGCTGAGGCGGAAAGACAGGGCGCCGCCGAGGCGGCGGCGCTGCTCGTGCTCCAAAAAAAGTCCAGGCTATCTGGGGGACGAGGACGACTCACGGACCCGGAGGAGCGACGAGTGACCATCGCGCTCATTGACGAGGCTGTCGCCGACGGCGCGAGGTGAAGGGAGGCCACGAAGCTCATCGGCATCACGACGTCGCACGCTCACGCGCTGGGCGCAGGGCGGCGGCGAGGACAAGCGCCGCGAGGCGGCTTCCTCGCCAGCGCACAAGCTCACGACGGAGGAGCACCAGAACATCCTGGACACGGTCCGCAGCCCCGAATTTGCGATGACCCTTTCCATCCGACAGATCGTGCCGCTCCTGGCCGACCAGAACAAGTACATCGGCAGCGAGCCCACCTTCTAACCGCGTGTGCCGCGAGGCCGGCGAGCTCGCGCATCGGGGTCAGCGCTCGCCCACGCAAGAGCCGGAAGCCAAAGGAACACCGCGCCTACGCCCCAACCAGGTCTGGTCGTGGACATCACCTACCTGCAGGCTCCCGTCAGGGGGAACGTACTTTTATCTGTACATGATCACGACGTCTACAGCCGCAAGATCGTTTTGCTGGCAGGTCGAGCAGGAGGAGAGCACCACCCACCTCCGCGTTGATCAGCGACGCCACCTCGCGCCGAGCAGGTCGACCCTAAGCAGCTTCGTCCTGCACGCTGACAATGGCGGTCCGATGAAGGGGCTCCACGATGCTCGCGACGCTCCAGCGCCTGGGCGTCATACCCTCCTTCAGCCGCCCTGCGGTGAGCGACACAACCCCTACGCCGAGGCTCTGTTCCGCACGCGCTCAAGTACCGCCCTGGGTACCCCCGGAAGCCCTTCTTCGCGACCATCGAGGTTGCGCGCGCTTGGGTCGCTAGCTTCGTTGCTTGGTACAACAATGAGCATCTGCACAGCGGCATCCGCTACGTCACGCCCAGCGACCGCCACGCCGGCCGCGATAAGGCCGTCCTCGCGGGGCGAGACAAAGTCTACCGCCGCGCGCAGCGCCAGCACCCCCGCCGATGGAGCGGCAAGACCCGCAACTGGCGGCCTGTTGGCGCCGTCTACCTCAACCCTGCCAAACGCACGAATCATACCACCCCACTCGCTAGGACAGCATCTTCATGAATGGGGTAGACAACTCCATTGACACACACCGCCGGAGCCGCACTCACACGCGCCCCAGCCGCTCCCATTCGCCAGGCACGCTTGAGCGCCGTCAGGCCGACCCGGGCAAGGACAACTGACGATTCGTCCAGGCTCGCAGCTCGCGGCCGGCTCCTTCGAATCGCTCCCACACCCTGAGAGCCCCCAGACCAGGAACCCGCCCAACAACCCAGCAGAAACACGCCAAAAGTTCCCCATTTGGCACCTCATCACCGTGAACTCACGCAATCCCAGCCCGGTCATTCCCACAAGGAACCACCGCACCCACAGTCGCCTGCACCCTGCTCCACCGAGCGAAGCGCAGCCACGCTCCTTCTACAGGGTTATTTCTTCGAGCACAATGGCGTTTGCTGAAATCGACACGCCCGTGAGGGTAGCTGATGATTAGACTGGTTGACCGACTGGCACGGCGCGCCGTTCATAGTCAGCCGCGTGTAGGCAATCCGCCTACCAGCTGCGACCCGTCAGCACACCCCTCCCATGGCCGCCCGCAGGGGGCGCAGCTCCCGAGGACGGACGTCGGGGAGGGGTAGGACGCGCGCAGGCCCGATGGGCCGAGCACGGAACGGGGTGGGCAACCCCAAATGCGAAGGCTCCGCAGCGCCGAGCTTGGCGATGCAGGCTCAGCGGACTGTATCGAGACTGCAGCACCGAGCAGGCTTGGGCCGATCGGTCTCGCCCGTTGCGCTCGCTGCGCAGACAGGTGTAGGAATGAGGTCGGGATGGCGACTCCCTGGAGCACAGCTCAGGCGCCGCTTTGGTGGCGCCTTCGGGCGCCCATCACGGTGCTGACGCTCGTTGCTTTCTGCGCGAGCCTCCTCTCGCCGCTGTCAGTCGCGGCGCAGGCAGGCGCCGAGCGCTCGCGCGCGCTGCAAGACGTCAGTCCGACCTACGACGCGCCTCGTCAGCTAGACGTCCGTGCGCCGAGCGACTCTTCGGGCGACTCCTTGAGCGCTCAGCCGCTCGACAAGCAGGGAGCGGGCCAGCTCCAGCAATCCCCCGCCTCGGTCGACACCTCCCGCCTCCAAGGCGCGGTGGGCGCCACCCTACCAGAGCCTGACGACACCGTCCAGCCTGCCGCGCTGCCGACTGGGGATGACAAGAGTGGGGTCACCAGCAAGAGCATCAGCGTGCCTCAGGGCAGCGGCACGGTGCAGGGGATGGGTGAGTCGTTTTCGGCGCAGCTGTCGACAGGCATCATGACTTATGCGGTGCCCTTCACGCTGCCGACGGCGCGCGGCAACGTGGATCCGGCGCTGGGGCTCAGCTACTCCTCCTCGGGGGGTCACGGCAACGCGGGGGTGGGCTGGACGGTGGGGAGCGCCTTCATCGCACGTCAGACTGACCGCGGCGTCCCGAGCTACGACGACCGCCCGAGCTGGCACCCCAATCAGGACCGCTTCGTTTTCAATGGCGGTCAGGAGCTGGTACCGGTGTGCGACGTGGGCCCCGGGCTCAGCTGCCCCGGCGCGCTGCCTGGGGAGGTGATGCCGAGCTGGTCGGTTGGCTGGCAGCTCCAGCGGCCGCGGGTGGAGGGCAGCTTCATGCGCTTCTTCTGGTCGCCCAATCGCCGCACCTGGCGGGTGCAGTCGAAGAGCGGTCAGGTCTTGGAATTGGGGGTGCCGCTCGATGGCAGCGGCTACACGGGCGCACTGGAGACCAACCCCGAGCGCCCGAGTGAGGTGTACCGCTGGTACGTGAGCCGCGAGTACGACACGCAGACGGCGACGGGGACAGAGGCCGGAGCGCCGGTCAACACGGTGCTCTACCGTTACCAGCTGGACGGTGAGTCCAGGTACCTGACGGACATCTACGACACCACGCCGACTACGGCCCCCACCACGACGGACCTTGGGCGCTACGCCCACCACACGCGCCTCACCTGGGCTCCCCGCAGCGACATCACTCGCAGCTACCGCAGCGGCTGGCTCATAGAGCGGGCGCTGCGGCTCAGCCGGGTGGACGTCACCAGCGCCCGCTACGGCTCGGAGGGCCGGGAGTACGTGCGGCGCTATCAGCTCGAGTACGACCCGGCCTACCATGTTTCCTTGTTGAAAAGCGTGCAGCTCAAGGGCCGCTGTCGCCCGGTGGGCGGCGCCGCTCGCTCGGTATTCGAGGGGCCAGGCGGCGCGCTGCCGGAGCCGCTCGGCTGCGTTACGGAGGACCTGCCCAAGCTGAGCTTCGGCTACAGCCACGTCGGGCCGCCCACCGCGGACGGCTTCGAGCCCTTCGACACGGAGGTGCGCCGCATTCAAAATAGTCCGCTGCACTCACTGGACGAGGCGCTGACGGACCTCTTCGACGTCAACCGGGACGGCCTCCCGGACGTGGTGGTGACGGCGCCTGGGCTCTACGGGGGCGGCTACGGGTGGTTTGAAAACGGCGCGGGGGGTCAGCTCGACACCTTCTCTCAGGCGCAGGCCATGGCGCTGCGCGGGGTGCTCGGTGCTAACGCGGCGACACTTCAGCTGACCAACCCCAACCTGGTCGCGCTCGACCTCGACGGCGACGGCGCGGCCAACCTCCTGCACATGCCGGTGGCTCGCAGCTACGGCCTCTACGACTTCGTGCAGCTCTCGAGTGGCGCGTACGAGCTGCAGGGTCGCGAGGTGACGACGGCGAGCGGCCTCGACGTGAAGATTGATTTCGGCCGCGACGCGCTCGAGACACAGCTGATGGACGTCAACTCGGACGGCCTGGTGGACGTCGTGGTGACGACCGGGACTCAGCTCGAGACCTTCTTCAACCTCGGCCGCCTCCCGGGCGGCGATGGTCAGTTTGGCACCGGCGCC
>JAHBVY010000007.1 GCA_019637265.1 Polyangiaceae bacterium
GCGGGTGTGGGCGGCACGGGTGGCACCGCAGGTGTGGGTGGCACGGCGGGTGTGGGGGGTGACGGGCCGCGGGGCTAAGCTCAAGGCGTGTGGGGAGGAGGGGTCTTGTGAGTGGTCGAGCGCTGGCTTGCTCGAGCTCTCAACGCGTAGCGCGGCGGTCAACGGCGCTCGCTGTGTGCTTACAGCGCTGAAGGAGAGACATGAGGGGTTTTACACTCACATGGCGCTTGAAAAAAATAGCTGCTGCGACTCCGACACGGAGCACGTCTTCCAGGTGTTGGCCGACGGAACGGTACGCCACGCGCGCTGGGACCACAGCAGTAACCTGTCACCCATCGACGACTACGATCGCCAATCCGAGCCCATGCGCTGTGAAGTCGCGGACGCCAGCTACTTTGACACCTGCCTGGAGGCCATTGAGCGGTACGCCGCAGAGAGCCCCCGCCGCGAGCCACCTAACGACGTATGGCGCTGCCTCTGGGAGGACCCGCGACTCGACTCACTGCCGTGGCTGAAGAACTGTGAGCCCATCGAGCTGAGCTGCGAGTGACCATCGTGGCGGCGTCCTTGGATTCGCTGCCACACGACGGCTAGCGGCTCCAGGGGGTGGCTAGGACGACAAGCGGTTGTCGGATTTGAGGACGGCGAGCGGACAAGTTTCGCCGTGCCCGGTAGGCACATGGCACCCTGAAATATACCATGCTTACGTTCCCGCGGACAGCACATTAAAGGTTGCCTCAGTCATTTTCGCACCTGCAGTATGTTCAGACGACACTGGACCGTGCCCCGCATCACCGATACCACTCCACTGGTTGCACGTGAGCGCACCGGGGTTCACCAAAGTGGTTGGTAACACCGAAGCGCGCCTCAAGGTAGCCCCCCAAGCCTTCCCTGGCTGGGCACGCAGCCCGCTCGCCGGCTCGGAAGACCCTTGGTACGTCAACTTCGCCAATTACAACCCCATGACTGACCATTGGGACCAAGCCGAGGAGCGCTGGGTGCGCTGCGTACGCCTCACGCCAGAGGCCACGCGCTAGCGCGATCAGATCGCCCCCAGTGCGCTACCAGCTGATGCGAGGGTAACGAGCGGTAGCCGTTGGTCGCCCTACACCAGCGCGCGGCTTTTTCGCGTGGGTGCTGGGCTCGTTCGGCTGCTCTTGTGCCTGGCGCTGCCTTGCCTCACCATCCGCGGGCATTCACCGCCCGCGGATGACGCCGCTGTCTCGCGCGCGGCAGAGCAGGAAGGTGGCGCTGTGACGGATCACGAGACCGAGGACGACGCCGAGCTCGATGACGAGGATGAGCTCGACGAGGCGATTGAAGCCGAGCTCGCCGCGGAGCGCGTGGAGCAGGCGAAGGCTCGTGAAGCCTTCGCCGATCGCTCAGGAATCGACGCCGAGAGGTGGCGCGCGAAGCTCACGGCGGCGAAGCTGCCTGACGAGGCCATCTCGCGGCTGCTCTCCCTGAGCCGCCCCGGCGCGCGCTTGATCGCCACGCCCGTCACCGATTCAATTCCTTGCGGAAATTCTAAGCTGGGCGGCGCGCCGGATCTGCCTCAGGGCAGCGCCTGGCCGAGCAAGGGCAAGCGGCCGCTCGCCTTCGTGCTGCAATTACGGCTGAGCGACGTCAGCGAGCGAGTGCGCGAAGCGCTGCATCTCCCGGCGATGGGCTGCTGAGCCTCTTCTACGACGACGAGGAGCAGCCCTGGGGCTTCGACCCGAAGGAGGACGTGGGCGGCTCGGTCGTGTCGTTCACGCAGGCGCTCGATCGGCTAGCGCCCTGGCTTTCCCGAAGGAGCTCGATGAGAACAGCCGCTTCCCGGAGCTCTCGGTGCGCCTGGTGGAAGAGCTGCGGCTCCCCTCCGCGGGCTCACCCAGCGTCGATGCGCTGGAGCTCCCCCCCGCGGCCCTCGAGGCTTATGACAAGGCGGTGCGCGAGGAGGAGGGAGACCGCAACTACGGCGATCAGGAGATCCCCTGCCACTACCTCGGGGGCCACGCGCAGCCGATCCAAGATCCGCCCGAGTGGAGCGCCGCGCTGAACATAAACGGCGTCAACACGGGGAACCGGGTGGATTGGAGGGCGCCCGGCATCCGAGAGATCATCGCCACCGCGCCCGATTTGAGGCTGCTACTTCAAGTCGACAGCGACGACCTGATGAACGTGATGTGGGGCGACACAGGACGACTCTACCTGCTCATGTACGAAGCCGACCTGAAGGCCCAGGCCTACGACCGCGCGTGGTGCGTGCTGCAGTGCGGGTGAGATCTAGTCAGCTCTAGTCAGCTCCACGCTCTACTGGAACAGCTGCTTCACGCCGAAGGCGATGGCGATGGCGAGGAGCACCAAGATGATCACCGCGCGGACCCCGGCGCGCGACTCGCGCTTGGCGTCGTGGCGGTAGCGCTCGATGCGTTGCTCGAGCTCATCCGCCGCGCGCTTCGCGGAGCCGCTGCCGTCGCTGAGGAGCCTGAGCTTCATCGAGATCGCCTGGATCCGCGCGATCGCGGCGGCGGGCGTGTCATCCGTGTAGCGCTCTGGGTCCAGCAGCTGGGCCGTGCGGATGCCCGAGTCGATCAGGACGTCTTGATCCGTGGGGATGGGGCCATGCTTCAGGATCCGCGCGCGCACCGAGTCGCTGTCGGCCTCGGCGATGGCGCGGTGCAGCTCGGCGATGGCCTCCGCTTCGTCGCTCGTGGACTCGAGCGGCGCACGGACGGTGCCACAGTAGCGGCACACACGTCCCTCCACCCTGGCACCACAGTTGATGCAGCTCACGGCGCGAGCTTATCAGCAGCGCGCGCTCTCCGGGAGCGGCCTCAGCGCGACGTGGCGCGCACCTACAAGGGGCGCGGCATGCGTCCCTACGCTTTGCCCAGCGCGCGCTCTCCGGGAGCAACCCTCGGGTGACTGTGGCTTGGGAGCCCTTCCAACCCCCAAAACCCCCGAACGCTGCGCCCCCAGCTCCGTCCCATCAACGTAGGTGGCTACTTTTTACGCCTTTTGAAGCGCCCGCGGCGCCATCCCACAGCGCTCCGACGGCCTGAGCAGGCGAGCGTCACCCCGGAGGCTGGAGCGAGCGCCCGAGCTTCGATTCGGCGAACGCGCGGCGGCCCCATCGTGTAGGCTGGGACATGTTCGAGACCGCTCTGCGCGAGTGCCTGACGTTCGACGACGTCATGCTGATCCCCGCTTATAGCGAGGTGCTCCCCGCCGACGTGGACGTCACCAGTCGGCTCACCCGAAACATCGAGCTCAACATCCCGCTGCTCAGCGCGGCGATGGACTCGGTCACTGAGAGCCGCATGGCGATCGCGATGGCGCGTAGCGGCGGCATCGGCGTCATCCACAAGAACCTCCCGCCGGAGCTGCAAGCGGCGGAGGTGGACCGCGTGAAGCGCGCCGAGAGCGGCATCATCACGGATCCTGTCACCTGCGCGCCGACGCAGTCGCTGCGCGAGGCGCTGCGCGTGATGGAGCAACACGACATCTCCGGTGTGCCGGTGGTGGAAGGGCGCGTGCCGGTGGGCATCCTCACGCACCGCGACATCCGCTTCGAGAACAACCTCGATCAACCGATCAGCGCCTTGATGACCACGGAGCTCATCACGGTGCCGCCCGGCGTGGCCGCGGAGGAAGCGCGGCAGCTCTTGCACAAGCACCGCATCGAGAAGCTGCTGGTGGTGGCAGATGGTCAGCTCATCGGGCTCATCACGATCAAGGACTTGATGCAGGCCAAGCAGAACCCGCTCGCCTTGAAGGACGATCGCGGTCGCCTGCGGGTGGGCGCGGCGCTGGGCCCTGGCGCGGAGCTGACGGCGCGCGCCGATGCGCTGGTGGAGGCGGGGGTGGACGTGCTGGTGGTGGACACCGCGCACGGTCACTCGAAGGGTGTGCTCGACGCCGTGCGCAGCACCAAGGCGCGGCACCCGAAGGTGGAGCTGATCGCCGGCAACATCGCGACCGCGCGCGCGGCGGAGGCACTGATCGAAGCGGGCGTGGACGCCATCAAGGTGGGCATCGGCCCGGGCAGCATCTGCACCACGCGCATCGTCGCTGGCATCGGCGTGCCGCAGATCACCGCCATCGCGGACTGCGCTGGTGTCGCGCGGCCGCGCGGCGTCCCGGTGATCGCCGACGGCGGCGTGAAATACTCCGGTGAGGTGGTGAAGGCGATCGCGGCGGGCGCGTCCTCGGTGATGATCGGCTCGCTGTTCGCCGGCACCGATGAGTCCCCAGGGGACCTCGTGCTCTACCAGGGCCGCAGCTACAAGGTGTACCGCGGCATGGGCTCGCTCGGCGCGATGAAGCGCGGCAGCAAGGATCGCTACGGGCAGTCCGGCACCGCCGACGAGAAGCTGGTGCCCGAGGGCATCGAGGGGCGGGTGCCCCACCGCGGCAACGTGGGGTCCATCTTGGCGCAGCTGGTCGGCGGCCTGCGCGCGGGCATGGGCTACACCGGCAGCGCCACCGTCTCCGCCTTGCAAGAGAACGCCGAGTTCATCCGCATCACCGGCTCAGGCCTCCGCGAGAGCCACGTCCACGACGTGATCATCACGGAGGAGGCCCCCAATTACCGCACGTGAACTGACGAGCCCCTCAACCGCCCAGATCGAAGCGATACAAAAGCCCGATCTGCGCGCCGAGCACCGTCGCGGTGCCGGAGCCCTCGGCGCAGCCGTCGAGATCCATCGGGTCGTTGCTCAACTGGTGCGCGTGCAGCTCGCCGCGCGCGATGAAGGCGAGGTTTCGCTCCACCTCCACCTCCGCGCCGACGCCCACGCCGATCGCGAGGCGCGCCGCGCCGCGAGCGTTGCAGCGGAAGCCCGCAGCGGGCGCCACGTAGGGCGTACCGCCTTGGGCCGACGTGCCGTTGGCCTCCAGCGCCTGCCAGCTGAGCCCGAACATCCCCTGGATGAACAGCCCCGCGGTGTCACCCCGCAGCGGGTACACGCGCCCGGTGAGCCAACCCACGTTCGTCGCGCGCTTGATGGCGACGCTGTACGCTTGGTGCGCGGCCGTCTCCTCGGAGCCCAAGCCGAGCCGCTGATACGAGAGCCCGATCGTGAACAGCCGGTTCGGCGCGAACCACAGCCCACCGCCATAGGCGATGTCGCCGCGCGAGCCGTTGGCGAAGCCCTCCGTCTCACCCTCGAGGCGACCGAACACGCCCCCATCGATGCCAATGCCCAGCGTGAGCTCGGGCGGAGGAGCGCTTTTCCCTGCAGAATCATCCACGGGGGTGGCCTCCGGCATGAAGGGCTGCTCTTCGTCCGGATCGTAGGTGGGCTCGAGCGCCGGCTCGGGCGGAGGCTCGGGGGCCGGCGGGGGCTCGGCAGGTGGTTCGGTCTCCTCACCACTTGCCTCCTCCTCCTCGTCGCTCTCCGTGGGGTCCTCCGGCACCGGGGGGGGATCCGCGCCGTCCATGATCTCCGGGGGAGCCAGCGGAGCCTCAGGCCCCTCACCTTCAGCCTGCGCCCAAGCGCTCGACGAAGCGGTCAAGCAGAGCGCCACCGCGCACCCAAGGATTCGACGTGACATCGCGCGGACTATCTCCCCCAACGCCTCACCCTGCAACCGCCACCACGAGGCCACGCAGCACCTTGCCAAACCCCCTGCCCCGAAACCGGCCGACTCCGAGTCCCCCGCCCACGCTCCGAGCCGGCCCCTGAGACCAGGCGCCCAAGCCACCCCGCGCACGGAGGGGTGCCCCGACAGACGCTGACACCCGGCCGCAAGGACGCCAATTCGCGTCCACTCAGTCATGATCTCAAGGGTTTTCGACGCGAAATTCGGCGCTCCCGGTTCTTGACACAGTGCGGCAAATGGCTAAAAACAGACCGCACGGCCAGAATTGGCCGCGGGAGGTCCTGATGCTGTTCGACAACCTCTTCGCATGGGTGGGGCCGTTTGGCTCCGCGCTGGCGCTTTTGGCGCTGGTCATCGCGTGTTTCGCCGTCGCAGCGGCGGAGACGGCGCGCGTGGCCCAGCTGGATCGGGTGGCAGCGCGTCAGCTGGCGCGGGCGCGGCGCTGGGCGCTCACCTGGCGCGACAAGCAGCGCGGTATGAGCCGCTGGGCGGTCTCCAAGCTCAACGGACGGCGGCTGTTCGGCCGCTAGCGAGCCCTGAGCGCACCGGCCTGTCGGCCGATTTCTCAGATGCAGGCTACTGGATGGCGCAGTCGATCTCGAGGCGCGCGCACCGTTGGCGTGGGCGCTTCAAGGTCCTGCCTACTCCACCTCGAACAGGCTGAACACGATGGCCGACAGCGCGCGCGTCACCTCGAGCTCGTCCTCCTCCCCCGAGGGATCGAAGAACTCGTGCAGCGCGAGCCCATCGAGCACGCCGAGCAAGAGCCGCGGGATCACGCGGGATGGAATCTTCGGGCGGATCCCGAGGCTCTCCAGGCTCTCCGCCACCCCCTGGGCCACCTGGACGCGGTTGTCCTCCAGCATCCGCTGGACGCGCGCCTGGAGCTTCGGATCGTGGAGCCCCTGCGCCATCAAGTCGGCCAGCACCTTGAGCTCCGGGCCCGCTGTCTTGCGCGCCGCGCGCAGCTCCATCAGCGCTCGCAGCACGCGCTCGTGAGGCGCTCCGGGTCGGGTCCACGCCTGACGCACGCGATCACGCATGGTGTCCGCGCAGTGCTGGAGCACCTGCTCGATCAGGTCGTCTTTGCTCTCGAAGTGGTAGTGGACGGCGCCCTTGCTCATCCCGGCGGTGCGCGCGATGTCGCTCACCGAGGTCTTGGCGTACCCCTGGGTGGCCAGCGTCTTCAGCGCGGCGTCCAGCACCTGCTGCCGGCTCACCTCGCTCTTCTTGTAGCTGCCTCGAACCCGCATCACGAAACACCCGGTCAGCGACCTGACCGACCGGGAGCGATCTTCCTACGCCGAGCCACCGGTCGGGGCCAGGACAACCCCGCCCTGCGTCATCCGTACACCAGGCGTGAAGCGCTTCAGGAGGGCAGGTTGGGGGTTGGACGGCACCGCACCCGGGCGACGACGCGCGCCCCACCGCGCCTGCCCTCACGCTCCGCGTTTGACAGACCGGCCCCCGTTTGCCAGATTCCGCCGCGGAGAGATGACCGAGTGGCCGAAGGTGCCTGATTCGAAATCAGGTGTGCGGGTGACCGTACCGTGGGTTCGACTCCCACTCTCTCCGCCGCGGGCCTAGCCTGGCCCCCAAGGCGGCGCTGGGGAGCGCCGTGCGCGCCTCACGCCGCAGGGCGAGGCGCCGGCCGGCAGGCGGCCCCTGCGCTCAGGCGCCTTGGGGCTTGTTGAGCGAGCCGATAGCGTGTACTCGCTGTGGGCCTTGGAGAGGTGACCGAGTGGCCGAAGGTGCATGATTGGAAATCATGTGTACGGGCAACCGTACCGAGGGTTCGAATCCCTCCCTCTCCGCAAGCTGACGCAGCGTGGCTCACGCCACGCTGAAAGACAGCTCCCCAACCCGTTCGATGGCGATGGCGATGGCGTCGCCCGAGGCGAGCGGCCCCACCCCGTGGGGCGTGCCGGTGGCGATCAAGTCCCCCGGCTCGAGCGTCATGAACGTCGAGGCGAAGGCGATGATCGTCGGCACCGAGAACACCATGTCGCGCGTGTTCCCCGCCTGACGGAGCTCACCGTTCTGCCTGAGCTCGATGCCCAGCTCCTCCGCGCCTGGGATCACGCGCGCCTCGTCACTCGCGTCGGGCGCTCCAGCCAAGACCACCCAAGGCCCCACCGGGCAGAAGCCATCGAAGCCCTTGGCGCGCGTCCACAACCGGTCGCGCTTCTGGTAGTCGCGCGCCGTGATGTCGCACACCACCGTGTAACCGCACACCGCCCGCGCCGCCTCCTGGAGCGACGCCGAGCGCACGCGGCGCCCGATGATCACGCCGAGCTCCGCCTCGAAGTCGGTGCGCTCCACACCCTCAGGTAAGCTGACCGAGCCACCCGGCGCCAACAAAGAGGACGGCGGCTTGAAGAAGAGCACCGGCTCCGCGGGCACCTCCCCCGCCATCTCCTTCGCGTGCTCCCGGTAGTTCTTGGCCACCCCGATGATCTTCGAGGGCACAGTGGGGGGCAGCAGCGGGCCCAGCTCGGAGGCCGCGAGCCGCTCCCCCGTGGGCACACCGCCCTCCCATGGGGGCGCGCTGAGCAGCGTGAGCCCGCCCTCATCGAGCAGCCCTTGCACCGCCGCGCCGTGACCCCCCGCGCCCGCATTGGACAAGCCACCTGACGAATCAGGCGACGCCACCGGCGCACCCGAAGTAGACAACCCGCCTGCCTTGCGCAGCGCGCGGACGAAGCGGCTCACGGTGCCTGCGTGCGGCTAGAATCCTGCGTGCGGCTAGAATCCTGCGTGCGGCTAGAATCCTGTAGAGTCCAGCGGAGGCGCGGCCGACGCGCGGCGCCCGCCTCATCCAAGCGACGGAGCGCCGTCAGGTGCGGCGCGCCCTTCACCAGCTCCGGCTCGCGCTCAGCCTCCGCGGCGATGGCTTCCATGGCGCTGACGAAGGCGTCCAGCGTGCTCTTCGACTCCGTCTCCGTGGGCTCCACCATCATCGCGCCGCGCACCACCAGCGGGAAATACACGGTGGGCGCGTGGAAGCCGTAGTCCAAGAGGCGCTTGGCGATGTCCAGCGTCTTCACGCCGGTTCGCTGCTCCAAGGCGCGATCGGTGAACACCGCCTCGTGGAGCGGCGGTGTGTCATAGGCCAGCGGGAACGTCTCCGCGAGGCGCTTCGTCAGGTAGTTGGCGTTGAGCACCGCCATGTCACTCACCGCGCGCAGCCCCTCCGGACCCAGCTCGCGGATGTAAGTGTAGGCGCGCACCGCCATCCCGAAGTTGCCGAGGAAGGAGCGCACCTTGCCGACGCTCTGCGGGCGATCCGGATCCACACAGAAGGCGTCGCCATCGCGACGCACCACCGGCGTGGGCTGATACGGCGCCAGGAAGCGCTTGAACGCCACCGGCCCGGCGCCTGGCCCGCCGCCCCCGTGCGGCGTCGTGAACGTCTTGTGCAGGTTGTACTGCATCACGTCCACGCCGGCGTCGCCCGGCCGCGCGCGGCCGAGCACCGCGTTCATGTTGGCGCCGTCCCCGTAGACGAGGCCGCCCCGCGCGTGCACCAGCGCGGCGAGCTTCGGCATCGCCTGCTCGTACAGCCCGAGGGTGTTCGGGTTGGTGAGCATCATGCCAGCGACGTCGTCCCCCGCCGCCTCCAGCGCGCGCGCCAGCACCTCCGGCTCGACCACGCCAGCGGACCCCGCCTGGAACGACTGCGTCTCGAAGCCGTTGAGCGCGCAGCTCGCCGGGTTCGTGCCGTGCGCGCTGTCCGGGATGAACACCTGGCGCGGCGCGCGCCCTGCGGCCTGATGGTGCGCGCGGATCATCATCAGCCCGGTGAGCTCACCCTGCGCGCCCGCCGCCGGCTGCAAGCTCACCTCGTCCATCCCGGCAATTTCCGCGAGGATTTCTTGCAGGCGCACCATGATCTCGAGCGCGCCCTGCGCCAGGTGATCGGGCGTCAGCGGATGCAGCCCAGCGAAGCCGCCGAGCCGCGCCGCCCACTCGTTCACCTTGGGGTTGAACTTCATGGTGCACGAGCCGAGCGGGTAGAAGCTGGTGTCGATGGAGTAGTTCCACTGCGACAGGCGGACGAAGTGCCGGAACGCCTCGGGCTCGCTCACCTCGGGGAGGCCCGCCGGCTCACGCCGCGCGAGCGCGCCCAACGCGACCCGTGGGTCGACCTCCGGCACGTCGAGCGGCGCGACGGACGCGCCATGCCGCCCGGCCGCCCCCAGCTCGAAGATGGGCGGCTCGACGAACTGGATCCCTGCTCTCGCTTCTCCAGGCACTTGGCTCTCCTCACTCCCGTGGGCTGTCGGTCAGCGGCCCGTGCTCGGCACCTGCGCCGAGCCGTCACCTCGCCGGGCGAACGCGCCCGATGAGCCGCTCAGTCGCCACGACTCTCGGCCGACTGTGTTGGCCGACTCCATGGGTCACATCGATCTGACGGGGCGATCCCTCGCCTCTTTTCCGTACGGTAATTTGCTGCTCACTCGTCCCAGCCGCCGCCTGAGGGGCCGCGCTCGAGCTCATCCGGCTTCACCGAGTCCGGGTCGGGCAGCATGTTGCGCTGCTTCACCGCGTCCCAGCTGTTGCCCGAGTCGCTCGCGCCGAGGCCCCACTCGCCGATCAGCTTGTCCTCATCGGCGCCCTCCGGGCGGACGTACTTGAAGTAGCCCTTCCCCGAGGAGCTGGCCGAGGGGCCCACCATCCCGATTTTGTGCTCCGTCCACTCGAAGCGGAGCAAGTCGCCCACCACCTCACCGTGGAGCTCGCCCCAGGCCTCACCGCTCGTGGTGCGCCAGCGCGCGCTCACGTTCTTGCCCTCCTTGGTGAGGTGCAGGTGACCGTAGATGGGTGAGAAGTAGACGCCCGTCCAGTCCGCGCCGGTGGGCATGTCCCCGGCGGTGACCTGCGCGCGCTTCACGCCCGTGTCCGCCTTCGGACCGCAGGCCACCGCGCCCGACGCTGCCACCGTGCAGAGCAGGGTCACGCTGAGCAAGCCACCACCAAGCCTCCCGATGAGAGGCGACACCCGACTGAGCTTCGAGACCGACATGGCGGGGACTCTACAGCCGACTCGCGCCCCAACCAAGGGCGACGCGCGTGCGACCGGGCGACGCGCTACTCGAGCGCGGGCGATGACTCAAACCAGCCGGGCCCGCAGCCAGCCAAGCCAGGCTTCGGTCACGCCGAGGCGCTCCTCCAGCAGCCACCACTGACCCCCGCGCGGCGGCGTCCGGGTGGCGCTCCAGCACTTGTGGGTGGTGAGCCAAACAACGCCGTCACTGAATTTTTCCCGCGAAAGCAGCGCATCCAGCCCCGCGTGGTCTGGTCCCAGCCACACCCGCTCCGGAAGCACCCCCAGCGCCTCGAGCTGCGACAGCACCCGCTCCGGCCGCGCGATCGCCAGGGCGACGTGGACCCGCTGCCCCAAGAGCCAAGGGAGCTCTCGACAGCTTACATGACCATACCCCAGGGGGTGTGCCCGAGTGACATGGCTCAGCTCCCGCGTGAAGGTCGCCTCGTTTTTAGACAATGTCACTGACGTATGGCTCTGAGCCTCACTGAGTTCAGCCTGCGGCGCGCGGCGCAGCGAGACCACGCCATCGCACGCCGCGAGCAGCCGCGCCCGATCCGCGCGCGAGTCACCGAGCGGCGGACAGCGCCCAGAGCCCCAAGGTGCCTCCGCGTCCACCACCAAGAGCGACGCAGCCACCCGCTCCGGCGCCGCCTGGAGCAAGCCATCCACCACGATGACCCCGGGCACCTCGAGCGCCTCACCCTCCAAAGTACGCGCTGCCAGGGCGAGCGCTGCCTGCCAGGCAGCGCCGGCTCGCGCCGGCTGGACGCGCTGGTACCAAGCGCCCGTCCCACGGGAGATCACGGGGATGCGCTGGGGCGCGAGCCGCCGCGCGGCGAGGCGCGCCTCGTCACCGACCCAGCGCACATCGTCACTTTCACTAACGATGAACGGCCGCCGCGCGCGCCCACCATAGCCGTGCGTCACGAACGCCACGGGGTGGCCCAGCGCGCGGAGGCGCTCAGCGACGGCGAGCGCCAGGGGAGTGCACCCAGAGCCGCCCAGCGTGGCCCCCCCAACCCCCACGATCGAAAAACCACGCGGCAATTCAAGCGCCCTGACCGGCGTCGCCAGGTGCCGCCACAGCGCTGAGGCTGGCCACAGCACGCTCCGGGTGATCCGCGCCTCAGCGCCCGCCTCGAGCACCGCCGCAGCCCCCCGCCGGACGCCACGACCGCCAATCAACCCGCGCGCAGCTCCTCGCCGAGCTTCACCCCGAGGGCGTCCGCCGCTTCATCGCTGGCTGGCCACGGCGCGACGAGCTCACGCTGCCGGAGCCGCGAGCCATCGGGCTCCGCCAGCAGCCCCCGGAGCCGGAGCGCATCCCCCACCCGCTCGGCGAAGGCGGCCACCGGCACCTGACAGCTGCCCTCCACCGCGCGCAGCACCCCACGCTCAGCGGCTACCCGGCGGCTCGTCTCCACGTGCTGGAGCGGCGCGAGCAAGGCCCTGAGCTCTTCATCAGCTTCACTGACCTCAATCGCCAAGGCGCCTTGGCCCCCGGCGGGCAGCACCTGCTCGGCGCTCAGGTACTCGCTGATACGCTCCGCCAAGCCCAGGCGGTGGAGCCCGGCGGCGGCGAGCACGATGGCGTCCACCTCCCCCGCTTCACACTTGCGGAGCCGAGTGTCCACGTTGCCGCGCAGCGGGGAGAACCTCAGGTCGGGCCGCGCCCTCGCGAGCTGCACCTGACGCCGCAGGGAGCTCGTGCCCACGCGCGCCCCCTCCGGCAGCTCCGTGAGCGGGCCGCCGCTCCGCGTCACCAGGGCGTCCCGTGGATCTTCCCGTACGGGAACACAGGCCACGGTGAGCCCCGGCGCGAGCTCGGCGGGCAGATCCTTCATCGAGTGGACGGCGAGCCGCGCGCGACCATCCAAGAGGGCCTCCTCTATCTCCTTGATGAACAGGCCCTTGCCGCCAATCTGGCTGAGCGCGCGGTCTTGGATTTTATCCCCCGTGGTGGTGACGTGCAGCTCCTCCACCGTGACCTCGGGGCGCGCTTCGGTCAGCGTACGGAGCCAAGCCCGCGCCTGGGCCAAGGCCAGGGCGCTCCTGCGCGTGGCGACCGTCAACACCAGGCTCATGCCGGCTCTGTCCCCCAGGCGCGCGCGGCCGTCAACGGCGCATCCAAGACGTCGCGGACGCGCTGCCGTCCGGACATCGCTCAGCGCTCATCACTCGGAGTCCGTCGCAGGGTCACGCGCGGCGCCGAGCTCCTCCGAAGGCGCCGCGCGCTCCAGCTCGAACAGCTCCTTCACGGAGCCGATCAGCTCCTCCAACCGCGCGCCGTCGTCGCGCGCCGTCGCCGCCTCGCGCAGGCGCTGGCTCGGGGTGTGGGTGAGCTTGTTCAACGCCGAGTCCACCATGCGCTCGAGCGCCGCGCGCTCGGCCTCCCCCAAGTGCTTCAGCTTGCCGCGCAGCGAGCGGTCGAGCTCCGCCGCCAAGACCCTGCCGAACGCCTCGCGCAGCGCGAGGATCACCGGCGTGACCTGGGCCGCCTCCGCCCAACGATCGTAGCCGCGCGCGGCCTCCTCCACGATCTGCTCGGCCAGCGCCGCCTCTTGCCGTCGCGCCTCCTGACTCCCCTGCGCGATGCGCGAGAAGTCGTCGATGTTGTAGACGAAGACGTTGTCCGCCAGCTCGCACTGCGGATCCACGTCGCGCGGCACCGCCAGGTCGATGAAGAACAGGCTGCGCCCGCGGCGCGGGCGCCGCACCCGCTTCACCAGCTCCAAGTCCACCACGTAACCCGGCGCGCTGGTGCTGGAGACGACCACGTCAGCCTCCGTCAGCACCTGCTCGAGCTCACCGAAGCTCCGCCCGCGCCCGCCCACCTCCGCGCACAGCTCGGCCACGCGCGCTGGGTTGCGGCCCACCACCACCATCTCGGCGCCGCTCTGGCGGAGCAGCTTCGCCACCGCCAGCGCCATCTCCCCGGCGCCGAGCAGCGCCACCGTGCGCTTCGAGAGCTCCCCGAAGATCTGCTGGGCGAGGTCCACCGCGACGCTCGGCACGCTGACCATCCCAGCGCCGATCGCCGTTTCCGTGCGGATACGCTTGGCGGCGCGCAGCGCGCGGGGCACCACCTGGCCCAGCTCGCCCCCGATGGTCCCCGCCTGCTGGGCCGCCTCGTAGGCGTCCTTCACCTGACCCAAGATCTGCGGCTCCCCCACCACCAAGGAGTCGAGCGAGGCCGCGACCCGGAACAGGTGCCGCACGCCCTCCGCCCCGGGGTAGGCGTAGAGGTGCGGCAGCACCCCCGGCGCGCGCTCGTTCAGGTGCGTTTGGATCGCGCGGAGCGCCGCCTCCGCGTCGGCGCCCGACGCCACCGCGGCGACCACCTCCAGCCGGTTGCAGGTGGAGATCACCATCACCTCACCGAGCACCGGCGCCTCACGCAGGGTGCGGAGGAGCCGAGGCAGCTCCTCTGACGAGACCGCCAGGCGCTCACGCACGTCGATGGGCGCCGTGCGATGGGAGAGGCCCACGACGACGATCACGCGCGCCACCTCGAAGCTGGGCACGACGCGAGGCGTCCCTCCGTCAGGCGCCCATGAGACGTAGCGCTGACGAAATAGCGATGGGCGGTCACAAGAGCCCCCGGGCGGCGCTCACGACGTACGACGTGAGCACCAGCATCAGGCCGATCACCCCCGCCAAGGTGCCGTAGGCCGCGCGCCGCCCGCGCCAACCCGCGAGCCCCCGCAGCACCAGCACCACCGCCACCACCACCCAGGTGACGTAGGCGAGCGCCGCCCGCAGCTGCTGCACCGCGCCCGCCTGGCTCAGCTGCGTCGAGAAGGCAGCGCCCGTGACGACCCCCAACGTGAGCAAGATGAAGCCCGCCACCAAGAGCCGATGCTCGGTGCGATCCAAGGTATCGAGCGCGGGCATGCGAGAGATGCCGCCGAGCCTCCGCTTGGCCTTCAGCCGCCGCTCTTGCAAGAGGTAGGACAGCCCCGCGGCCCCCGCCATCAGGAACAGGCCGAAGCCGAGCAGGTTGGCGGTGACGTGGGCCGCGAGCAGCGAGCGCGACACCGGCTCACTCGGCGGCCCCGCGCGGACGAACTGCGCGCCGACCATGAAGCTCAGCCCCAGCGGGCTGATGATGACGCCCATGGCGTCGATGCGGAGCCGGAGCCTGAGCGCCAAGAACACCCAGCAGGCGATCAGCGCGGAGGCGCTGAGGGCGTACTGGAGCGACTCCACGGGGGACACCTGGGTCACCCAGCTCGCGGCGAAGATGTGCGCGGCGTGCGCCACGCTCGCGGCGCCGAGCACCCGCGGCCCGCTCTTGGCCGACTGCGCCACGCCCGTGCGCCCCAAGTCCACCAAGAACAAGGTGGCGGCCACGGAGTACAGCACCACCCCAAGGTAGAACGAGACACTGATGAGCCACGTCATGAGGTCACTCGAGGTTCTTCATCAGGAAGTTCGCGAGCAAATCTTCGTCGTTGGACGACTCGGGGGCCAGCGCCTCACGTCGCACCCTCCCCGTGATGTGCGCGTCGAAGCTGCCGACCGGCAGCCCGAGCCACCCGGGGACCACCTCGAAGGCGTACTCACCCCACACCATCGAGCTCTCGAACAGCTCCGCCCCAGCGGCCTCCAGCGCGCCTCGTTCGCGCACCTTACCGACGACGCCATACACGTCCTCACCGCTGGTCACCTCGCCGAGCACGCGCACCGCCTCCGTGAGCGTGTAGCGGCGCCCCTCGGCCTTGATCACGAGCTCGCTCCGCGTGAGCTCCACGCGATCTTCAGCGATCCAGCCGTCGAGCGCTGCTTGTGGGAAGAAGACACGGTTCGAGCCCATGTGCCCCGAGCATACACGAGACCTCGAACCATGCCGCTGGCATCACCCGCCGGGCTGACCGAAGCCCTGGCCCCAAGCTTGTCTTGCGCCTTGCGCCGCGCGGCTCGCTGCACCACACCCGCCCCAGGATGATACCGAGCCTGCGAGCGGTGTATGACGAGCTCACCGAGCGCGCGACCGAGCCACCCTGGAGCACCCGCTGCCAGCAGCTCCGCGCGGAGCTCGTCGCGCGCTGCGGCGGCTTCGAGCCGGATCACCCCGCGGCCGCGGCGCGCGACGCCGCGTCCCTGGAGCACGCCCTGGTCGCCGGGGGTCTGGCGCGCGCGATCGGCGCCGAGCTCCACGACCCGAGCGAGCGCGCGGAGGCGCTCGCCATCGCCGGCGCCATCCCGGCGCTGCTCCTGATGGAGGACCACGCGGGGCTGCTCGTCGCGCATGACGTGTGGAGCGGCGCCGCGTGGTGGATCGCGCCGGGGGACGACGTGGGGCGCGACCTTCGACCGCAGCTCCGAGATCCACCGCTCGTCCAATGTCGCCTGGTGGTGACCGACGCGGGCGCCGCGCTGCTGCCCGGGGTGGTGTTCCACGCGGCGGACGCGGTGGAGACCATCCAGCACACCCTCGCCCGCGCCGCCGAGCTCCAGCTGAGCACGGCGCAGGTGTTCGAGGCCCTGCTGCGGATGGAGCACCGCTTCCACAGCCACACCCGGATCAAGGTCAGCTACGCTTACCGTGCCGAGGTGCTCAGCGGCTGACGGATCCAGTCAGCGCTCATGACGGCGCGCACAGCGCCACCCGGCGCCAGGAGCCTAGCGCGGCGCCGCCCGATGCCAGGAGCCTAGCGCGGCGCTCGCAGCACCTCGCCAAACCCCCCAAACCCGCTCAATAGCCGCGGCGGGCCACGGCGCGATCACCGGGCACCAGCTCACGGTGCGACACCGTCACGACCGCGATGGAGCTGTCCTTCCTGGTGCGCAGGATGCGGATCTCCCCCATGATTTCCTCGGGGAAAGTCTGCTCATCACCGCCGAGCGGCGTGGGCTCCACCTCCACCCCCTCCGCCGTCTCCAGCACCAGGCGATCGCGCGCCATGCGCGTGGAGGTCTTGAGCGAGCGGCGCCAGGTGTCGCCGCGGCGCACCACGAGCAGGCGATTGCCCGCCATCAGGCCGTCCTTCTCGCCACGATCGATGAACACGATCTGGTGCTGAGCCATGAACACGTGGGGATAAACGCTGGTCAGGATCCGCGCCCACAGGTCCACCTGATTGGTGCGCGGCGGCACCACGTCGAAGCGCCGCCCCACGGGGCCCACCCGCGTCCCACGCTCGATCACGTCGAGGGACTCCACGATGACGCCGCGCGCCACGCGCGTCTTGGGATCCCACTGGGTGATCTTCACGCTGCCCTTGATCGCGACGATGGCGCCCTTCGGGCGCCGCGCGCCCGGCACACGCTCCGGGGTGCGCACCTCACGGAACAGGGTGAGCAGCTGACCTGTCTTCAGCTCGACGCCCTTGCGCATCACCAGGTACACGTGGTTGCCGTCGGAGAGCAGCATCTGGTCTTCGCTGGCGCCCACCAGCTCACCCCAGACGTCCCGCTTCGGGTCGTCGATGTAGCCCTGATCGCGCAGGAAGATAGTGTTCGCGGGCACGCTGGTCCGGCGATCGATGAAGCCGCTCACCGCCGTCGGGCCGCCACCCCCGAGCCGCATGCGGATCTGGTCGCCGGGGTAAATCCAGTGGGGGTTCTGGATCTGCGGGTTGTAGCTCCAGAGCCGCGGCCAGTGATGGGGGTTGCGGTAATACTCCGAGCTCAGGCCCCACAGCGTGTCGCCGCGGCGCACCACGTGGACCTCCGGCACCCCCATGCGGTAAGTGCTCATGACCACCTCGCTGCCCTTGTTTCCGCGCAGCGTCTCCCCGCCGCTGCCCGGCCGGCTCAAATCGAAGCCATCGCTCGAGCGCGAGATGTCGCCCACCGCGCGGCTGCTCGAAGGCAGGTGCCCCTCGAGCTGGGTGCCTGGCGGTGGATACCCCGGCGCCACGTAGGTGGAGCTGGTGCTGACCGAGGGCGGCGTCACGGTGACGGTGGTCGTCTCGCCGTCTTGGGCCAGGCCCTCACCGACGACGAGCAGGCTGGTGGCGCCGAGGCCGAGGCTCCCGACCAGGCGAACGATGCGTGCAGACTTCCGGCTCATGTCTCTCTCCTGAAGGGACTGCTCACCTTGCCGCCGCGGAGGAGCCGAGCGGCGCCTCGTCGGCTTCATCATGACCCACATCGGAATCGGAGGGGCTCAGCCGCACCACCTTGAGCCGCGGGCGCTCGTCTTGCTCCGGCTCCTCGGCGTCCTCGGCGGCGCGCTCACTTCGCGCCTTGCTGCGCTGGACCTCCATCGCCATCAGTCGCTCCTCCAGGTGATCTTGCGCGCCTTGCAGCGACGTCACCTGCTCCCGGAGGCTGCTGATCTCGCGCTTCAGGGCGTCTTGGTTGCCCCCACAAGCCACCGAGAGCCCGCACGCGAGCAGCGAGCCAACGAGGAGCCTGCTGGGCGCGCCGCGCCGCGCCCCCCGGGTGAGCCCAGGGCGGGCGGGGGTAATGGCGGGAGGAAACACGAGAGAGGGGCGCATGTCACCCCACCCTAGCCAGAGGAAAAGCTAGAGGCCCAGTTTCAGGCGCCATGTTACTCTCCCCGGGTGCACGCCATACGTCGTGGGCGCCAAGCTGCCTCCCGCTCACCGCTCGAAGGCGACCCATCCGTCCGAAGCCAGCGCCACCCGGCGCCGCGCCACGCGGCCGCCAACAAGGCGGCGCTCGCGTGGTCATTTGCGTCTCTCCTCGGCGTCGCCTGTAGCGAGCCCTTCGAATCCTCGAGGGACGGCGGGGCAGCGGGCGTCGCCGGCAGCGCGACCGGCGGGGTCAGCGGCAGCGGAGGCGCGGCCGGTGGAGGCAGCGGCAGCGGAGGCGCGGCGGGCTCGGGTGGCTCCGTAGGCGGAGCCGCTGGGGGTGCCTCCGGCGCTGGAGGGAGCCCCACCAGCCCCCACTGTAACGGCGCGGGGCGCATCCTGTTTCACGTCCACTCGACTGAGAGCTCCGGGGGCTCCGCACACTCCACGGTGTACAGCGTGTGCCCTGACGGCACCACCCTCCAACGCCTGTTGCCAGACGGCGAGGGGTTCGACACCAGCCCCAGCTGGCACCCAGACGGCGAGCGGGTGCTCTTCCTGCGTCGGCACCAGAGTGCGGGAGAGAGTGAGGTGTTGATCCAACGGCTAGCAGGAGGCGCCCCCACGTCTCTGCATCAGGAGAGCAGCCGCCTCAACCTGCCCCTGTATTCGCCTGACGGCGAATGGATCGCGTTCATGCGCTATTCCACGAGCTCACCCACCAAGCTGATGGTCATCGAGGTGAACGCGCAAGACTCCAGCCCGACGCGCCTCACCACCTCGGCGGACGGAGTCGGCGATGAGGGTGCGTTCAGCTGGGTCGACGATGAGCGCGTGGTGATGCGCTTTGGCCCCGAGCCCGCGCGCCACGTGAGGCTGTTCCGGCGAGGTCATGGCTTCACGGATCTCGCCGGGCCACACGCCTTCACCCCCGCGGCGTCTCCGCACCACGAGACGATCGTGTTCGCCTATCAACCCGACTCGAGCCAGCCTTCGGAGTTGTGGCAAGTCAACCTGACTGATGGGCAACCCGCGGCGCTCGCGGACCCGCCCGTGGTGGGCTACGTGCCCTGCTGGGGGCCGGGCGGCAGCCGAATCGCGTTCGTCGAGCAGGAGACGGACAAGCTCATGATCGTCGACTACCCGGTCACGGGGCCCCCACGAGAGGTCCCGCTCGGCGTGCTGAACTCGGAGGGGACGGTCGTCCTCTCCCCCGGCTGCTGGAGGTGAAGCGACCCCTCGAGCGTCGAGTGACCTGATGGCCGCCTCGTACGGCCCGCGTCGCGTCGTTCGCACCAACTGCCGCTGGACGCGCCCCCATGCGACGGCTAGCCTCTTCACACCGTGGGGCCCAACCGCAAGCCCAGCAGTCGTGCGCGCCGGCTCCGGCGCCTCGACCTGAAGAAGACGCTGTTCGTCTTACCGAACGCCATCACCCTGGCGAGCATCTTCTGCGGCTTCAACGCGATCCTCATCGTCTCCACGGAGAGCCCCAGCGGGTCGGACTTCTATAAGGCAGCGATGCTGCTCATCTTCGCGATGTTCTTCGACCTGCTCGACGGGCGGGTCGCGCGCATGACGAAGACGCAGAGCGCGTTCGGCCTGCAAATCGACTCGCTGGCGGACATCGTGAGCTTCGGCGTGGCGCCGAGCGTGCTCGTCTACAAATGGTCGCTCAACCACTTCCCCACCGCGGGCGTGCTGGCGGCCTTCTTGTTCACCGCGTGCGGCGCGATCCGGCTGGCGCGCTTCAACGTGCTCAGCTCCGATCCGTCGGGCACCCCGGTGAAGCCGGGGAAGTACGTGACGGGGCTGCCCATCCCACCGGCGAGCGGCGTGCTCATCACCCTGGTGGTCGCGAACCACGCGGCGGGCGGCGCGCTCGGGGGCGCGGAGTACGCCTTGCTCATCATGGGCGTCACCGTGGGGCTCAGCCTGCTGATGGTGAGCAACATCCAGTTCCGCTCCTTCAAAGATCTCTCCCTCACCCCCGCCACGGTGATGTTCGTGCTGTTCATCATCGGCTCCAGCGCGGTGGTCTGGCAGCGCTACGAGCCGCCGTTCGTGCTGGTGTGGCTGCTCTCCATCTACATCGCGATCGGTATCTTGGAGTGGCTGCGCTCGTTGCCAGGCCGCGTGCGTGAGGCGCGGTTGGGCGCTTCGGAGCGCACCGAGCCGGAGGGGCCCGCAGACTGAGCAGCGTCGCGGCAGGTCGACGCACCTCGGGACTCGAGCTTCGCCGCCCTCCACGTGACACGCGCCGCTGTTTGGCTCATGTTCGCTGGCATGCCCCGCTCTCCCACCCAGCCTTCGAATCCCCGGTGGCCCCGCCCCGGGCGGCCCGGGCTTCCCAGGTTGAACCGCGCAGGAAGGTATGCCTCCCTGCTGATAGGAGGAGGGCGCGCCTCCCTGCTGACCGGGCTGACGTCAGCGATCCTGCTCGTGGGTTGGGGGGTTGGTTGCGCCGAGCAGGCGCCCCACGGTGACACAGACCCCGGGGCCCCAACGAGCGGTCAGCTCCCGGACTTCGAGCTGCGCGACGACACCGAGGGGTTGCTCATCACCTGGCTCGACTCCAAGGGTGAGTTCCACGTCGTCCAGCGCCTGTCGGAGGTGCCCGAGGGGCACCGCGACCGCGTGCGGGTGGTCTCGTCGAGCGTGAGCGCCGGCCACGGGGCGCTGCTCTACGTGGCCGACCTGACGCGCAAGGGCCCCGATGGGCGTTACCACGTGGAGACGATGCCGCGCTCGGCGTGGGACGAGCTGGGGGCGAGCCGCCGGCGCAAGCGCCTGGAGGCGCTCGCGCCCAGCGCCTCCGCGGCGGCGCCGGCGCCCAGCGGGGTGCCGGCAGGTGCGCTGACTGCAATCGTCTATGGAGCTGACTGGTGCAAGCCCTGCTTCCAGGCGGAGGCGCACCTCAAGCAACGCGGGGTGAAGGTGATCCACAAGGACATCGAGCGCGACCCGAGCGCCGCGCAGGAGATGCAGCAGAAGCTCCAGCGCTCGGGGCTCGGTCAGGGGTCGATCCCGATCATCGATCTCGGCGGGCGGCTGTTCAAAGGCTTCAGCCCGAGCGCGCTGGACCGCGCCATCGAGAGCCTGCGCCGGAGCGAGACGCTCTGAGCCTCACGGCCGGTAGCTCGGTGGGTGGAGCGCACTTCAGTGTCACAGAGAGAATTGCCAAACCCCCAAAACCCCCAAGCCCCACGCGCCATGGAAGGTGCGCGCTCAGGTGAAGGCTAGCGGGCCAAGCCAGGCAAGCTGAAGCGTCAATCGGGGTCGCCGCGATGGGAGCTGGCGCGCTATGCTCTGGGGCGTCGCTGTGAGCGTCCCCCGCATCATCCCTGGGCAGCCCGCCGAGGTGGTGGTCTACGACCAACCCTCCCGCTGCCCCTACCTCCCGAACAAGCTCGCTCGGATGCCCATGCGGCTCCCCACGCGCAGCCTGCGCCGGGCGGAGTTCAATCAACGGCTGGAGGAGGGAGACCGCCGTCAGGGCTTGCTGCTCTACCGCCCGAGCTGCCCCAGCTGCCACGCGTGCATCCCGCTCAGGATCAGCCTCGCAGAGTATCAGCTCACCCGCGGCCAGCGCCGCGTGCAGCGCCGCGGAGAACGCGAGCTACGCGTGGAGCTGGGCCCGCTGATGGCCGACGAGCGGCGCGTGGAGCTCTACAACACCCACAAGTCGCAGCGCGGCCTCGAGACCCACGGCCCCAGCACCGAGGACGACTACCGCGAGTTCCTGGTGCACACCTGCGCCGAGAGCTTCGAGATCCGCACCTACCACCAGGAGCACCTGGTCGGCGTCGCCATCACGGATCGCGGCACGGACGCGCTGAGCGCGGTGTACACGTATTTCGATCCAGCCTTCAGCCGCTACAGCCTGGGCGTGTACTCCATCCTGACGCAGCTCGCGCTGTGCGAGCGCTGGCACCTCGACTACCTCTACTTGGGGCTCTACGTGAGCGGCTGCGCCGCCATGCGCTACAAGGCCACCTACCTCCCCCACGAGCGGCTGCTCGAAGGACGCTGGGTGCGCGTCGAACGACCCGAGTGAGCGCGCCGCGGCACCACGTCCGAATAACGCATTGCGTCGGTTTCGTCGCAGCGTCAGGCTTGCGTGGCTATCCGCCCTCGAATCGCACGAAACGAGCCCCACTCGACCGTGCGCCTGACCAAACCACCATGCTGCAGCCCACCCCCGTCGAGCGCACCGTCGAGCCGCCATCGCACGGCGCCGCCAGCCTACCCCCCATCACCACGCGGTTTCAGCTCGGCGCGAGCCTGACCGACGAGCAGCAGCGCTTCCTCGACCACTACGGCTTCATCGTGTTCGCGGCGGTGGCCACCCCGAGTGAGGTGGCGCGCATCGCGGACGAGCTGACCGCCATCGAGCAACGCTGGCTCGCGGAGGGGCGCGTGCAGGTGTACGGCATCCCCATCTTCAAGGGTGAGGGCGTGGACGGTCAGCCGTTCCTCCAGCGCATGCCCTTCACGTCGTGCTTCAGCGACTACCTCCACGACTTCCTGCGGGACCCTCGCTTCGAGCCGGTGCGGCGCGTGATCGGTGAGGACACCCACGTGGGCGACCATGAGATGGATGGGCTGGTCGCCAACCGGAACCTCAACGTGCCAGGCAGCGCCTACCCGCGCCTCGGCTGGCACACGGACGGCCTGAGGGATCTGTTCTACCTCCGCGCCCCCAAGCGGATGCTGAACGTGGGGCTGCACCTCGATCGCGTGCGGCGGGAAGACGGCGGGCTGCGCATCATCCCCGGCAGCCACAAACAGGGCATGCTCGGCTTCCTATTTGGTAAGCCTTACTTCATCTCCCACGGGGTGGATCCGCGCGAGGTCGCCGTGGAGACGGAGCCAGGGGACCTGACGTTGCACGACGGGCGCACCTGGCACCGCGTCGCGCAGTCACCGCACGAGGGCGCGCGCAGCCTGCGCCGCACGCTGTATTTCCCCTACCTCACGGAGCACTTCCCGCTGAAGGGGGAGGACAGCAAGGCGCCGCTCTACCATCACCTCGGGCGCGCGATGCGCGCGGGCAAGCGCCTCTCCCGGCGCCTGAGGCGACGCTAGCCCGTGAGCCTCGAGCTGAGCTTCGATGGCCTCCCCGGGCCGAGCCACAACTTCGCGGGCCTGAGCCCAGGCAACCTCGCCTCCACCGAGCACGCCGGGCAGGTGTCGAACCCGCGCGCGGCGGCGCTGCAAGGGCTGGCCAAGATGCGCTTCGTGCACGAGCTGGGCGTGCCCCAGGCGGTGCTGCCGCCGCACCCGAGGCCGCTCACCAGCGCGCTGCGCGCCTTGGGTTTCTCCGGTGACGACCGTGAGGTGCTCGCGGCCGCGGCCCACCACGACGAGCAGCTGCTCCGGCTCTGCTCCAGCGCCTCACCCATGTGGACCGCCAACGCGGCGACGGTGTCCCCCAGCGCGGACACCGCGGACTCCCGCGTGCACTTCACCGTCGCCAACCTGACGGCGATGTTTCATCGCAGCTTGGAAGCGAGCCTCACCGAGCGCGCGTTGCGCGTGGTGTTCGCCGACGAGGCGCGCTTCACGGTGCACTCGGCGCTGCCTGGCGGCGCGCACTTCGCCGACGAAGGCGCCGCCAACCACACGCGGCTCGTGAGCTCCTCCGGCGCGCGCGTGGAGCTGTTCGCTTGGGGGCGGCGCGCGCTGAGCGGCACGAGCGGAGAGCCCGCGCCAACGAAGCTGCCCGCGCGGCAGACCCTGGAGGCCTCACAAGCCGTCGCGCGCCTGCATCAGCTGGGTGACGTCGCGCTGTGTTGGCAGCAGGCGCCGCACGGCATCGACGCCGGGGCGTTCCACACCGACGTGCTCGCGGTGGGCTCTGGCTCGGTCTTGCTGCTGCACGAGGCGGCCTTCGTCGCACACGAGGCGCTGCTCGCCGAGCTCGGGCGGCGCCTGGGGCCGGAGTTTCGCTTCCACCTCGCGCGTGAAGCCGAGCTGCCAGTGACGAGCGCCGTGAAGGCCTACCCCTTCAACTCGCAGCTCGTCAGCCTACCTAACGGTCACGCGGCGATCATCGCGCCGCACGAGGCCGAGGTGGATCCTCACGCCAGCGCCTACCTCCGCCGCGTGGTGGAAGACGATCCATGGATCAGTCAGGTTCACTACCTGGATCTGAACCAGTCGATGAAGAACGGCGGCGGCCCCGCCTGCCTGCGCCTGCGCGTGCCGCTCACCGAGGAGGAGGCGAGTCACGTGGGTGGCCGCGTGCGGATCGACGCGGCGCTGCTCTCGGAGCTGGAGGCCTGGGTGACGCGTCACTACCGCGATCGGCTCACGCTGCGAGACCTCGCGGATCCAGCGTTCCTGACCGAAGTACAGACCGCGCTCGACGAGCTCACGCGCCTGCTCGAGCTCGGCTCTCTCTACCCCTTCCAACGGTCGTGACGCGCTTCGGACCCGACGGGCGCTACCAGCTGGGCCCGCTGCTCGGCAGCGGCACGGGTGGCGTCGTGTACCGCGCCTTCGACGAGGTGGAGGCGCGCTTCGTGGCGCTGAAGCAGCTCACCCGACGCCGCACGCCGGAGGAGCTGGACCGCCGCTTCGCGAGCCTCTCGCGCCTGCGACACCCGAACTTGGTCGCGCTGCACGCGATGCACGCGCGCTGGGAGCCGCCGTTTTACACGATGCAGTTCGTGCCGGGGGTGGACGTCATCAGCTACGTGCGCGGCGAAACCGAGCGCCCGCAGGAGGCCGAGGCGAGCGACATCTTGCTCGGTGAGCGGCGACGCGCGAGCGAGGGCTCGCTGTTTCGCGCGCCGAGCCCAGGCGGCTACCAGCGCGCGCGGCGCGCCCTCGTCGAGTTGTGCGCTGGGCTGACTTACGCACACGAGGCGGGGTTCGTGCACCGCGACGTCACGCGAGTGAACGTGCGCGTCACCGCCGAGGAGCGCCTGGTGGTGATGGACTACGGCCTCACGGCGATGATCGGCGACCCCACGCCGAGCGGCGCTCCAGGCGCTGACATGATCGGCACGGTGGACTACATGGCGCCCGAGCAGTGGGACCAGCACACTCCGGAGCCAGCCCTCGACTGGTACGCCGTGGGCGTGGTGCTGTTCGAGGCGCTGTGCGGCGTGTTGCCGTTCGCTGGCTCGGCGCACGAGGTGCTGATGCGAAAACGCACGGTGGGAGCGCCGAGCCTCAGCCTGCTGCTCCCCGAGGTGCCTCCGGATCTCGACGCCATCTGCCGCGGCCTGCTCCAGAGCGATCCCACGCGGCGCTGGGGCGCAGCCCAAGTGCTCGAGCGGCTGGAGCTCGAAGCGGAGCACGCGGGGCCTGAGACGGAGCGGGGAGATTCGGTTTGGGGGTTGGACGGCACCGCGCCTCGTGGCGAAGCAGAGCGCACGCCGCCTGAGACGGAGCCCGCTTGGGTGGAGGCGCCGCTCAGCGTGGGCAGCCTCGAGCGCCGTTGATATAGACGAAGCCGATGAGCGCGCTGCCAAACCCCCCGCCCTCCCCCGAAGGAGACGCAAGGCAGGGTGAGCCGGATCGCCCCCGAGGTGTCCGGCTCCCATCGGGGCTCGTCGTGCTGCTGCTGCTCGCCAGCGCCGCGGCGATGTGGCTCGCGATTTACCTGCTGATCAAGCCTGAATGATGCCTGGCGGTGGGAAGCTCGAGCACAGCTCGCGCACCTCGCCCGCGATGCGCGCGAGCGCCGGCTCGTCGCTCGGATCCTTCACCACCTGATCCATGAAGTCAGCCAAGCGCACCATCTCGCCGGGGCCCATGCCGCGGGAGGTGAGCGACGGTGTCCCGATGCGGAGGCCGGAGGGATCGAAGGGCTTGCGCGGATCGAAGGGGACCGAGTTGTAGTTGGCGACGATGCCAGCGCGATCGAGCGCCTGCGCGGCGACCTTGCCGGGCACCTGCTTGGAGGTGAGGTCGATCAAGATGAGGTGGTTGTCCGTACCGCCGGTCACCAGATCGAAGCCGCGGCTGAGCAGCGCTTCGGCGAGCGCCTTCGCGTTGTCCACCACACCCTGGGCGTAGCTCTTGAACTCGGGCTTCAGGGCCTCGCCCGCCGCCACCGCGATGCCGGCCGTGGTGTGGTTGTGCGGGCCACCTTGGAGGCCGGGGAACACGGCGCGATCGATGGCGCGGGCGTGCTCCTCCTTGCACAGGATCATGCCGCCGCGCGGACCGCGAAACGTCTTGTGCGTGGTGCTGGTGACGACGTCCGCGATCCCCACGGGCGACGGGTGCACCCCGCCCGCCACCAGGCCCGCGATGTGCGCGATGTCGGCGCACAAGATGGCGCCCACCTCGTCGGCGATCTCGCGGAAGCGCGCGAAATCGAGCAAGCGCGGGTACGCCGTGGTGCCGCACCACAGGAGCTTCGGGCGGTGCTCGAGCGCGAGCCGCCGCACGTCGTCGAAGTCGATGCGCTGATCTTCACGGCGCACCCCGTAGCCCTGACTCGCGAAGTACTTGCCGGTGATCGAGACGCCCCAACCGTGGGTGAGGTGACCCCCAGCCGGGAGCGCCAGGCCCAGCACCGGATCACCGGGCTGACAGAAGGCGAGGTATACGGCGAGGTTCGCCGGGCTGCCGCTGTAGGGCTGCACGTTGACGTGCTCGGCGCCGAACAGCTCCCGGATGCGCGCGATGGCGAGCAGCTCCACCTGATCGACGATCTGCTGGCCCTCGTAGTAGCGCTTGCCGGCGTAGCCCTCGGAGTACTTGTTGGCGAGCACGCTGCCAGTCGCCTCCAGCACCGCCCGCGAGGCGTAGTTCTCGCTCGCGATCAGGCGGAGCTTGTCCGTCTCGCGACGCTCCTCCTGGGCGATCAGCTCCGCGATGGTGGGGTCCGCGTCCTTCAGCGCCGGGTCAGTCAAGGCTGGCATCGCCCCCCCATACCCGCGCCTTCCGCGGCCGCCAAGCCCGGTCCCCCGTTTGTCGCGCTGGCCGGCGCCCCGGCCGCGGCCCCGCTCACCCGCCGAGGACGACCCACGGTTGTCGTCCTCCAACCGACAGCCAGAGCGGCGAGCCCATCGAAGGCTCGCTCAGTTTGTCGCTCTAGCTATCGACGGGCCCACCGACCTGGCTACACTTCGCCGCGATATGGCCGAAGGGGGCGAACGCGCCAACGCCGAAACCAACGAGGGGACCAGCCCCTCGCAACCAGGGGAGCCGAGCCGGGCTCGCGCCGGGGAGTCGGCGCGCGCCGAGGACGGCACCTCGTCCGAGCGCGTCGTCGAGCGCTCGGTCGAAGAAGCGCCGCGCACCGCGCCGGACGAGCCCCCATCCGTCGCGCCGCTCTCCGACGAAGCGCCGCCGAGCATCCCCTCGGCGGCCGTGCTGAGCGACCGCTCGGCGCCGCAAGGCTCCGTCAGCTCCGACGTCAAGGTGCTGCCCGGCCACGTGCTCGCTCAGCGCTACCAGGTGCTCAGCGTGCTGGGCGAAGGCGGGATGGGCATCGTCTACCGCTGCCGTGATCTGTCGACGGGGGACGACGTCGCCATCAAGCGGGTGATCCCGCCGGACGGCAAGCTAGCTGACGATTACGTCGCCTGGTTCTACAAGGAGGCGCGGGCGCTCGCGGCGCTGAACCACCCTTCCATCGTGCGGGCGCGCGACTTCGGTCAGCTGGCTGACGGCTCGCCCTACCTGGGGATGGAGCTGGTGTCAGGGGTGTCGCTCCACGACCTCAGCCAAGTGCGGCTCTCCTTCGCGCTGATCTGGAGCATCATCGATCAGGTGCTCGGCGCGCTGGCTCACGCGCACGCGCGCGGCATCGTCCACGGCGACTTGAAGCCCTCCAACATCCTGGTGGAGGAGGTGGAGGGCGCGCCGCCCATGGTGCACATCTTGGATTTCGGCCTCGCGTGGCTGAAGCAAGATCCGCACGATGAGCGGCTCGACGGCTCGAAGGCGATGGAGTTCACGCCGCACGCCGGCGCCGGCACGCCGGGCTACATGGCGCCCGAGCAGATCCAGCACGAGATGCACCACGTGTGCGGCGCGACGGATCTCTACAGCCTCGGCTGCGCGCTCTACAAAATGCTGTGCGGCCGCTCGCCCTTCCGCGGCACCGCCAAGGAGCTCCTGAAGCAGCACGCGTTCGAGGCGCCGCCGGAGCCCCAGCTCATCATCCCGGAGGCCCCGCAGGAGATCAGCGCGTTCCTCTTGCGCCTGCTCGCCAAGCGCCCTTGGGATCGCTACGAGTTCGCGAACGAGGCGCGCGTCGCCTGGTCAGCCTGGCGCCCCAGCTCCGATCTCGCGGAGGAGGCGTGGCGCTTCCCGCAGCTGAAGACGACGGGCCCGGCGCCCAGCATCCGCAAGAGCGGCGCGGACGCCCCGTCAGGGGAGCTGCCCCGCGCCGCCACGCGCGCGCCGGGTTTGCTCAGCATCCGCCCCAGCCCCATCGTGGGCCGCGACGAGATCCGCACGCGCCTGCGCGAGGTGTGTGACCAGGTGGTCGACTTGCAAGGGCCGTCCCACCGCTTGGTCATCTTGGTGGGCTCGGCCGGCGTCGGGAAGAGCCGCATCGCCGAGTGGCTGTGCGAGGCGGTGCACGAAGAGGGCTCGATGATCGCGCTCAAGGCGCGCTACCGCTCGATGCGCGGCGCGCTGGACGGCATGGTGGGCGGCGTCGTCGACTACTACAACTTCGAGCGCGCCGATCGCGACACCATCGAGCGCTCGCTGCTCTCCCGCTGGAAAGTCAGCAAGGCTGATAAAAACGGGCGCGCCTGGGTGGCCGGCGCCGCGGAGTGGCTGCGCCCGACGCCCGCCGACGTCGAGCGCCCGCTCGGCCCGAGCGGCGTGCGCTTCACGCTGGACACCTTGGAGGTGCGGCGCCTGGTGACGCGCTACACGCTGCGCCGCATCGCGCGCGGGCGCCCGCTGCTCTTCTGGCTCGACGACCTGCACCAGGCGAGCGAAGCCACCTTCGACGGCCTGCTCAAGCTCCACACGGATGATCCCGATCAGCGCATCGTGATGGTCGCCACGGTGCGCAGCGAAGACGTCCAGGTGGGCGCGCCCGCCGCCGAGCGGATCCGCGAGCTGCGCGAGGCGCTCGACGGGGAGGTGATCGAGGTCAACGCGATGGACCCCGACACCACCCAGGCGCTGCTCAAGGCCTCGCTGCCGCTGAACGAGGCCGCGGTGGCGGAGGCCGCCAGGCGCAGCCGCGGCAACCCGCTGTTCGCGCTGCAGCAGCTGCACGCTTGGGCGCTCGGCGGTGAGATGGAGTACACGGACTCCGGCTACCGCGTGCCCGACGAGGTGCTCGCGCTGCGCCCGAAGACGACCGCGGAGCTCTGGGATCAACGGCTCGACGCGCTGCCCGAGGAGCACCGGCTAGGCGCGCTGGCGCTCGCCACCCTGGGCGCCGACCTGCGCCGCGACATCATCCTCCCGCTGCTCAGCGCGCTCGGCGTGCCCGCGCAGGCGGCGCTCGCCAGCATGCAGCGCGCGGAGGTGATTTTACCGCGCGGCGCGGGGCGCTACAGCTGGCCCCACGCGCTGCTGCAAGAGCACCTGCTCTTGAGGCTCAACGAGCGCGAGGACGCGCGCCGGGTGTTCGAGACGGCGGCCCAGTCGCTGGTGAACCACCCGCAAGCCAACACGCGCCGCGTGATCCGCCTGCGCGTCCACAACCTGCTCGAGGCGGGCCAGCCAGACAACGCCGCGAGCCTGCTCTTCTCGTTCCTGAACCACGCCTGGAGCGGCGCGAGGGAGCCTCGGGCCACCCTCGCCGACCTGGATCTGCTGAAGCAGGTGACGGGCCGCTCCTTGGCGCTCAAGCACCGCTGGCGCGCCGAGGCGCTGCGCCACGTGGGCAAGCCCGAGGAAGCGACTATCCACGCGGAAATTGCGCGCACCAGCTTCGAGGAGGCGGGCGACAACCTCAACATGGCGCACTGTCTGCGCCTCTTGGGGCACCTCGCCAGCGAGCGCGGCCAAAGCGCCGAGGGCCTGATGCTGGTGCAGCTCGCGCGCGATCTGTTCGCGGCGGAGGGCGACGTACCGGGTCAGGCCCAATGCGAGGCGGTGATCGGGGAGATCGAGTACCTGCTCGGCAACTACGAGCGCACCCGCCAGGTGGTGGAGGAGGGCGCGCGCCACTTCGAGTCCGTGGCGCAGCCGCTCGGCCGCGGGCAGTGCCTGCTGCTGCTCAGCTGGGTGGATCACTCCGAGGGGCACACGGAGCGCTCGCGGCGCCGCACCCTCGAGGCGCGCGCGGAGTTCGAGCGCGCCGGCTACCGCCTGGGCATCGCGCAGGCGGACGCCTCCTTGGCGCACCTCGAGCACCGCTTGATGAACTTCTACAGCGCCGAGCTGGGCGCGACGGACGCGCTCAGCGCCTTCGAGGCGCTCGGCAACGTGCGTGGTCAGGCGGCCTGTGAGCGGCTGCTCGCGATGGTCGGCATCGACACGGACGATCTCGACATGGCGGAGATCCACGCGGAGCTGACGCTCAGCCTGTTCGAGCAGCTGGATGATCCTTGGGGTCGCCTCGAAGCCACCCTGCTCCAGGCGCAGGTCGCGTTGGGGCGCGGCGATCTGGAGCGCGCCGAGGGCCTGCTGATCGAGGCAGCGCAAATCCGCGTGGAAGAAGCCGAGCCACGCCAACACTTCCTGCTCACCCGCGCGTGGCTGCTCTACGGCAAAGGCCGGCTCGAGGGCGCTGAAGAGGCGCTGGAGCTCGCGAGCGAGGTGTTCGGGGAGCGCTCACGCGGCGGCGACCACACGCCGCACCTGCTCGGGCGCCTCTCGCGGCTGCCCTGGCCAGCGCACGTGGAGGGGCGCATCGCCGCCTGGCACGCGCAGCTGGTGGATCGCGCGCGTCGTCACGTGAGCTGAGCTGTTCGGCGCTAGCCAGGTGAGGGCCGTTGACAGGCGCCGTTGATAGGGGCCGTTGACATCCGCGGTGCCACGGACGACACCGGCAGCATGAGCAGCTCCGAACAGCTCTTCCTCGAGTCGCAACGCAGGATCCCCGGCGGGGTCAATAGTCCGGTGCGCGCCTTCGGCGCGGTCGGGGGCAGCCCGGTGTTCATCGCCAGCGCAGAGGGCGCCCACGTCACCTCCGCCGAGGGGCGCGACTACATCGACTACATCGGCTCCTGGGGGCCCGCCATCCTCGGCCACGCGCACCCCAAGGTGGTCGCCGCCGTCACGGAGGCGGCCACGCGCGGCCTCTCCTACGGCGCGCCCACCGAGCTCGAGCTGCGCTTCGCGGAGGCCGTGAGCGAGCGCTACCCGAGCATCGAGCTGATGCGCTGCGTGTCGAGCGGCACCGAGGCCACCATGAGCGCGCTGCGCGTGGCGCGCGGCTTCACCGGACGAAGCGCCATCGTGAAGTTCGACGGCGCCTACCATGGTCATGCTGACTGTCTATTGGTGAAGGCGGGCAGCGGCGCCGCCACCTTCGGGCACCCGAACTCCGCTGGCGTGCCGCCGGCGATGGTGCAGCACACCCTCACCGCGCCTTACAACGACGTCCCCGCGCTGGAGGCGCTGTTCGCGGAGCACGGCGCGCAGATCGCCGCGGTGATCGTCGAGCCGGTGGCCGGCAACATGGGCTGCGTGCCACCCGTGCCCGGCTTCCTCGAGGCCATCATTCGCCTCTGCCGCGAGCAAGGCGCGGTGTCCATCTTCGACGAGGTCATGACGGGCTGCCGGCTCGCGCCGGGCGGCGCGCAGGAGCGCTACGGGCTCTCACCTGACATGACCTGCCTCGGGAAGATAGTCGGCGGGGGGATGCCGCTCGCCGTCTACGGTGGGCGCCGCGAGATCCTGGAGCAGGTGGCGCCGCTCGGCCCGGTGTACCAAGCGGGCACCTTGAGCGGGAACCCCATCGCCGTGAGCGCCGGGCTCGCCACCTTGAGCGCGCTCGAGCCGGCGCTCTACGCCCAGCTCGAGGCCTACGCCGCGCGGCTCGAGGCGGGCCTCGCGGAGGCGGCGGCGCGCGCCGAGCGCGCGGTGCGAGTGCAACGCGTGGGCTCGATGCTCACGGTGTTCTTCCGCAGCGAGCCCGTGTGCTCCTGGGCAGAGGCCGCGAGCTGCGACACCAGCGCCTTCGCCCGGTGGTTTCAGGCACTGCGCGAGGGCGGCGTGCTCTGGCCGCCCTCCCAGTTCGAAGCGGCGTTCGTCTCCGCGGCGCACACCGAACAAGACCTCGAGCGTACCCTCGAAGTCGCCGCCGAAGCCTTCAGCGCCTGAGCTGCGACGCCCCGCCTCCGCGCCTCCAGACCCCTAGGGAGACGACGAGCGCCGCCTCCAGCCATGACCACACGGGAAGTGAGCCCGCAGGTCAACTGACGTACGCCCCACCGCGCGCCGCGCGATGGATTACCACGCGGGAAAACAACTCCGCGCAGATCACCGCCCCGTGAGGATCCCCCGTACAGGCGGCCCTCAAAGTGCCACACGGGCGGCTGTTCGCCGCCCACCCAGGAGCCAACTACCAGGAGCCGTGCGAGCCGTGCGACCCATGCGAGCCGTGCGACCCATGCGAGCCGTGCGACCCATGCGAGCCGTGCGACCCATGCGAGCCGTGCGACCCATGCGAGCCGTGCGACCCATGCGAGCCGTGCGAACAGTGCTGCGCCGGGATCACCCCGCCCAGGTCGTCACCCAGGACCGCATCGTCGCAATTGACCCTCGCCTGTTGGATGACGGCATCCTCAGACTGACTCAGCATGCCGCGGGCACTCTTGGTGAACGTCGGCAAGCTCCCTGGATTTTGCTTAGGTGGCACGAACCCAGTCTACCCCAGTTCCCACGCCATGGCGAGAGTCCCGGCCGATCGTTTGGCCGAGCTGCTCCCTTGGTCGAGCGGCCCCTCGATGGCTCTCCTAGCCGAGCTGCCTTTTCCTCGAGCTGCCCTGGAGCCCGTGGGGTCGAATAGCCGCCCCCGACCACCGCCCCAATCGCCTAACCCCTGGATATGACACTTGTTTTGGGGGTTTGGCGTGGCCCTCGCGTGGCGTGCTCCGGTGGCTTCCCTCTGCTCTAGGCGCGCGGCGCCGCCGACCGCTCCCCCTGGTGCACCCTGCGCTGTCTCAGCGTGAGAGCTCACGCGGCCACTAACCCTGAGCCAGCAGCTTGAAGTTCGCGACCCTGCCGCAGCTCTGCTCGATGTCCCGCATCAGGCGCAGGCGATTCTCCCGCAGGGGGACGTCGTCCACCATCACGAACACCGCCTCGAAGTAGGCGGCCAAGGTCGGAGCAAAGTCGACAATCGCCTGGAGCGCGCGCGGGTAGTCCTTGGAGGCGGCCGCGAGCTGCGCCTGCAAGGCGACGAACGCTTGGTACAGCGCCTGCTCTTCGGGCGGCACCGCGCCGAACTGGCTCGGGTCCACGGCGGCACCTGGCGGCGCTTGCTTCGCGATGTTCGCGGCGCGCTTGAACACCTCGCCCACCGTGGCGCGCGCGGCGCCATCCAGCGCGGCGAGCGCCGCCGCGCGGCGCTCCGCGTCCAGCGGGGAGCTGGCGTGAGCCGCCAGCACGGCCTCCACCACGTCCCCCGCGTAGCGCTCCGCCAGCACGCCGCGCAGCCGATCACGGAAGAAGTCCAGCAGGCGCGCGCGAGCGTCTTCGATCGAGAGATCGAGCGCCACGCCCTCGCCACGCTCACCCTGAGGAGCCAGGTAGCCCTGGTAAGCCGCGCTGAGCAGCTCGCTCAAATCCGCGTGGAATTGATGACCGATCAAGATCTTGAGGCAGCCGATGGTGGCGCGGCGCAGCGCCAGCGGATCGGCCGCGCCGGTCGGCGCCAAGCCCACCGCGAAGCAGCCCACCAAGGTGTCCAGCCGATCGGCCAACGCCACCAGCGCCCCCTGCACGCTGGCGGGGAGCGCGTCGTCCGCGCCGCGCGGCTGGTAGTGCTCGGCGATCACGCGCGCCGCCTCGCGCGGCACCCCCTGCGCCACCGCGTACGCCGTACCGATCTCCCCCTGGAGCTCCGGGAACTCGCCGACCATCAGCGTCACCAGATCGCACTTGGCGAGCCCCGCGCCGCGCGCGGCGCTCTCGATCACCGCAGCGTCCAACACTGCACCGTCCACCGTGAGCGCCGCGCCCAGCGCCCGCGTGAGGCGCTCGATGCGCCGCACCTTGTCCCCCACGCTGCCGAGCCGCTTGTGGAACACCACCTGATCGAGCGCCTCGCGCCGCGAGGCGAGCTCCCGCTTCATGTCCTCGTCGTAGAAGAACTTGGCGTCCGACAGCCGCGCCCGCATCACCCGATCATTGCCGCGCAGGATGTTCTCCGGGCGTTCGGCGGTGTTCGCCACCAAGAGGTAACGCGGGAGCAGCGCGCCGCTCGGGTCGCGCACCCCGAAGTAGCGCTGGTGATCCTTCGCGACGTCGAGCACCACCCGCTCCGGCAACGCGAGGAAGGCAGCGTCGAAGCTGCCCACGAGCACCTGCGGCTCCTCCACCAACGACAGGTTCTCACCCACCAAGAACGCGTCCTCAATCAAGCTACCGCCGATGGAAGCCGCCGCCTCGTGGAGGCGCGAGAGCATCAGCGCGCGGCGCGCGTCCGTGTCCACCAGCACGTGCTCTGCTGCGAGGCTCGCCACGTAAGCCGAGGGGCGCTCGACCTGGACCTCCCGGCCCAAGAAGCGGTGCCCCGCGGAGACGCGCCCCGCGCGGATCCCGGCGAACACCACGGGCAGCTGCTCCTCCCCGAACAGCGCCACCAGCCAGCGCACCGGACGACCGAACTCCGTGTCGCCATCGGACCAGCGCATCGACTTGCGAAACGGGATGCGGCCCGCGACGCGCGCCAGCGCCTCCGGCAAGAGCGCCGTCGCCGCCTCACCCTTCGCCACCCGACGCGCCGCGAGGTACTCCCCCTTGGGCGTCTCCTGACGCGTGAGCGCGCTCACCTCGACGCCCAGCTTGCTCGCGAACGCCTCACCCGCGCGGGTGAGCTTGCCGTCCGCGTCGAAGGCGACGCGCGCCGGCGGGCCGAGCACCTCTTCATCCAGATCGGCCTGCGCCTCGTCCACGCCCTGCACGATGAGCGCGAGGCGCCGCGGGGTGCCACCGACCCACACCTCCCCGTGCCCCAGCCGAAGCGAGGCGAGCTCCTCTCGAATCAGCCCGGGCAGCGCGGCGAGCGCCCCCGCGACGAAGGAGGAGGGCAGCTCCTCGGCGCCAATTTCCAGCAGTAAATCGCGAGCCATCAGACCTCTCGGCCGCGCTCGGCGACCTCAATAGAGCGCCGCGTCATAGCTCAGGCCTGCGGATCCGTCGACTGCCGTCGGCCAACCTCGTTCGGGGGTGAGGGGCGCACCCGCTCGGTGGTTTGGCAGACGTCACCCAGCGTGCTGCCAAACCCCCAAAACCAACCGCCCTGGAGCCCCCCGATCAGCTGACCGTCACACGCGCCGGTGCAGCTCCCGCGCGACGCCCTGTTCGTCGATGAAGAGCGACGCTCGGTGATCGCCCTGGCGCACCGACGACCTGCCGCGCGGCCCCAGCTCGTCAGCGCTGCTCACCAGTCGATGATCGCCGCGCCCCAGGTGAAGCCGGAGCCGAAGGCGGCGGTGGCGACCTTCATGCCGCGCTTCAGGCGCCCGCTGCGCTCCGCCTCCGCCAGCAAGATCGGGATGGTGGCGGCCGTGGTGTTGCCGTAGCGCATGATGTTGTTCACCAGCTTGTCCTCCGGGATGCCGAGGACCTCCTTCGCCAGGTACTGGTTGATGCGCAGGTTCGCCTGATGGAACACGAACAAGTCCACGTCATTGACCGTCAGGTTCTCTGAGGAGAACACCCGCATCAGGCTCTCCGCCATGCGCTGCACGGCGTTCTTGAACACCTTGCGGCCTTCCATGTTGGCCCACATCAGGCTCGGGTCCACGATGCCGCGGCCCTGCTCGTCCTGCGGGATGAACGGCCGCTGCCGCATGTCCCACACCTTCTGGCACAGCGCCTCCGCGTAGCGACCATCGGCGCCGAGGTGCCACTTGCGCACCCCGCGATCTTCATCAGTCGCGCTGACGATCACCGCGCCCGCGCCGTCGCCGAACAAACACGACACGGTGCGCCCGCGGCTCGTGAGATCCAGCGCCGCCGAGTGCGTCTCCGAGCCCACCACCAAGACGTGCTTCATCGCGCCGGACTGCACCAGCGAGGCCGCGGTGCCGAGGCTGTAGAGGAAGCCCGAGCATTGGTTTCGCACGTCCAGCGCCGGCACGAAGGTGGCGCCGTCCCCTTCGCATAGTCCAAGGCGCTGACCAAGCAGCACGCCCGAGCCGGGGAAGGCGAAATCCGGCGACAGCGTCGCCAGCACGATCATCCCGATGTCCTTCGGCTCGAGCCCGGCGGCCTCGATCGCCTGCCGCGCGGCGTGCTCCGCCAGCTCGCCGGTGCCGACCCCTTCAGCAGCGAAGCGCCGCTCTTCGATCCCAGTGCGCTCGACGATCCACTCGTGCGTGGTGTCGATGCCGTACTCCTCCCGCAGCATGTCGTTGGTCACGACGCGTGGGGGGACATAGAAACCAGTACCGGAGATGTAAGCGTTGGGCATGCTCTTGGCTCATCCTCTTTGGATCTGAAGTCATCACTGAAATGTCGTGCGGCGCCCCGAGCCCCTCACGCCACCACTCACCCCGCAGGATCACCCAGCGTGACCCCGGAGCGCCCTCGCTCGATCCGCGCGGGGACCGCCCGTTCTTTCACCAGGGCGCCTCGACTGCAAGAGTCACGCGGCGTAGTCTCGTGAAATGTCGGAGCCCAAAAGCGGGCCGCCAGCGCGCGACACGCTCAGTTCAGGAGATGAGGCAGCGCCCGATCGAGCCGAATCGACGCGAGGCAATCCCGCGCGAATGACCGATCACGTCGTGCGCGCGATCACGGACGACGGCTCGTTCCGAGTCATCACCGCGCGCACCACCCTCACGACGCAGCGCGCGGCGCGCGTCCAACGCACAACTGGTAAGACCACTGAGCACTTCGCCAACCTGCTCACCGGCGCCGTGCTGTTCCGCGAGACGATGGCGCCCGACCTCCGCGTGCAGGTCATCTTGAGCGGCGCGGGCGGGCGCGGGCGCTTGGTCGCGGACTCCCATCCCTCCGGGGAGACGCGGGGCCTGGTGCAGCTCGGCAAGGGCAGCGCGCCCATCGAGCTCGGCGGCGACGCGCGCATCATGCTCATGCGCTCGCTGTCGAGCGGCAGGCTCCAGCAGGGCGTGGTGGAGGCCTCGGAGGAGGGCGGCATCTCGGCGGCCTTCATGAGCTACATGCAGCAGTCGGAGCAGGTGGTGTCGATGCTGGCGGTGGACAGCGTCATCGAGGCTGACCAAGTGGTGGCCGCCGGGGGCTACCTGGTGCAGCTGCTCCCCGAGGTGGACAGGAGCGTGCTCGGCGTGATGACGGAGCGCTTGGAGGATTTCCGCAGCGTCGCGCGCTGGGTCAGTCAGGATGACTTCACGCCGGACCTGCTGATGCAGGAGCTGCTCTACGGCATCCCCTACACGCGCCTGGAGGAGGACGCCGTGCGCTTCGGCTGCTGGTGCAGCGAGACGACGATGCTCGGCGCCCTGACCAGCCTGCCCCACGCCGACATCGAGGAGCTGGTGAAGGACGGCGAGGTCCTGGAGATCGAGTGTGACTATTGCCACACGGAATACAAGGTCGCGCCGCAGCGCCTGCGCGGCATGCTGTCCCCCAGCTGAGGAGCCGCCAGGTGACTGACGAAGCACGCGGCGCACCGCCGGCCGCATCGAAGCGCGCGCAGCGCGAGCCCCTCGGCAACGTGGAGCAAAATGGAGCGAGGCGACCGCGCCCGCAGGGAGCCGCGACCGACGCGGAGCTGCCACCACCGCCGCGTGGGTTTTTGGGGGTTGGGGACCGCCACCGCGGCGCCGCGCGGTGCCGCCTGGCCCTGCGCACCCCGGGAGCAAGGAAAACAGGTGCCTCCAAACCCCGCCCCCGAGCGCCGCTGCTCCCCGCGCTCCTGCTAGTCACCGCTTGCGGCGCCACCTCACCGGGCGCCGAGACGCCCAGCGCCGAAGCGCCGGCTCCCAGCCCCTCCCCGGCGGCGTCCGTTCGCCTCACGATCGTCGGCACCAACGACATGCACGGCGCGGTCACTCGGCTGCCGCTCTTGTCAGCTTATTTGACGAACCTCCGCGCGGAGCTCGGCGGCGCGGGCGGCCTCGTGCTGGTGGACGCGGGGGACATCTTCCAAGGCAGCCTGGAGTCCAACACCGGTGAGGGGGACGTCATGATCCAGGCGATGAACCAGCTCGGCTTCGCGGCGGCCGCGGTCGGCAACCACGAGTTCGACTTCGGTCCGCTGGGGCCACCGCACGCCGAGCTGAACAGCGACCCCCAGGGCGCGCTCCGGGCGCGGCTCGCGGAGGCGCGCTTCCCCTTCTTGGCAGCGAACCTGACGACATCCGCCGGTGAGCTCCCGAGCTGGGACAACCTCCACCGAAGCGCGCTGATCGAGGTGGCGGGCGTGAAGGTGGGCCTCGTGGGCCTCGCCACCCCGCAGACCTCGCACATCGTGCTCCCCGCCTACGTGGCGGGGCTCGAGTTCACCGATCCGCGCGCTGCGTTGGAGCAGGAGGCGCGCGCGCTGCGCGCCGCCGGCGCGAGCGTGGTGGTGGTCACCGGACACCTCGGCGGCAGCTGCACCGAGCTGACGGATCCTCACGCCCTCGCCAGCTGCGACCCGAAGGAAGAGGTGATGGAGGTGGTGAGCGGCCTCCCGCCGGGGCTCGTGGACGTCTTCGTCGGCGGTCACACCCACAAGGCCATCGCTCACGAGGTGAGCGGCGTGGCGGTGGTGGAGAGCTACTCGAAGCTGCGCGCCTTCTCGCGGGTGGACCTCACGCTGGAGGTGGCGCGAACCAGCGCGAGCCAGCGCGTCGCGGAGCGACGCATCTTCCCGCCGCAGGCGCTGTGCGACGACGCGAGCGACGCCCTCGAGACCTGCACCGGCACGGAGTACGCGGGCCGCCCGCTGACGCCCGACCCCGCCATGCAGGCGCTGATCGCCCCCGCGCTGGAGCGCGCCCGTGAGGCGCGCGAGCGCGCCATCGGCGTCACGCTCAGCGCCCCCGCCGAGCGCGCCTACGATGAGCCCTCGGCGCTCGGTGATTTGTTCGCTGACCTGACCTTGGCCGCGGGCCGCCGCGGCAAGACCGGCAAACGAGGCGCCGACGTGGCGGTGGCCAACGGGGGCGGCCTGCGCGCCGATCTGCCCGCCGGGCCGCTCCGCTACGGCGCGCTGTTCAGCGCCATGCCCTTCGACAACCGGCTCGGCTACGTGCGCCTCACCGGCGCCCAGCTCTCCCAGGTGCTCGCCGCGCACCTGGGGCGCGAGCAAGGCGGTGTGCTGTCGATCGCGGGCTTGCGCACCCAGGCGCGGTGTCAAGCAGGTCAACTGACGGTGACGTTGACGCGCCCGAACGGCGCCGCCGTGAAGGGCACGGAGACGCTGTGGCTGGTCACCAGCGACTACCTCGCGACCGGGGGTGACGGCCTGCTCAGCCCGATCGAGCTCACGGAGGACGCGGTGCAGCTGGCGCCCGGCGCCCTGCTCCGCGATCGCTTCGCCGAGGAGCTCGCGGCGCTCGGCGCTCGCGGCCCTCTCGACCCCAGCCTGAAGGCGGGCGCCGCGCCGCGCCTGGACGGCGCCGACCGACGCCCCGTGCGCTGCGACTGAGGTGAGGAGGTCAACGCGGCGGCACCTGGGGGCGCGCCGCGACGGAGGGGGGCAGGCACGGGGGCCTGCCCCTACGTGAGCCATGCGACTGAAGCAGGGGGCAGGCACGGGGGCCTGCCCCTACATGAGCCGACGGTGCTCGCAGCGCCTTGAAGGCCTCCGCGGCCGCCGCTCAGATCTTGAGCACCCAGCGCCGCGCTTGCGCTGGGGTGGCGCAGTCGAGGGACGCGCGGGGCTCCCCAACCCCAAAAACCCCTGGGGAACGCGGCCCCCGCGGCTTGGCACGCCGCTTGGATAAGGGGTGGGCACGAAGGCGACGCGCCGCGGTGCGAGGGACCTCACGCGGGGCTCCAGTTGGTTCCGCACGGAAACAATCGATCGCGGCGCATCGTCACCTTGGCTGATTCTTTACGGCGCCTGCGCCGTGGAGCTGAAGCGAAGGCAACCTGACCGAGCGAGACGAGGAGGTTCAGTCATGATGATTCGATTCTGGGGAGTGCGGGGCAGCGTGGCGTCGCCGGGCAGCAGCACGGCGAAGGTGGGCGGGAACACGCCGTGCGTGGAGGTGGTGTGCGGCGACGAGCGCGACGAGCACGCGACGCGGCTGGTGTTCGACGCCGGCACCGGGCTGCGCGCCCTGGGTGACGCGCTGATCGCGGGCGGCGCGCTGACGCGCGGCGGGGTGCACCTGAACCTCCTGTTCAGCCACTATCACTGGGACCACATCCAAGGGCTGCCGCTGTTCACGCCGCTCTACATCCCGGGCACTCGGCTCGAGATCTTCGGGCCGAGCTTCGGTGGTGGCGCCGAGGCGGTGCTCGAGGCGCAGATGCAGGCGCCGGTGTTCCCGGTGCCGTTCAAGGAGCTGCCGTCCACGCTCCGCTTCCACGAAGCGACGAGCGGCATGCCGTTTCAGGTGGGCGCGGCGACCGTCACCCCGGGCAAGCTGAACCACCCGGGCGGCGTGCTCGGCTATCGGGTGGACTACGAGGGCAAGAGCGTCGTGTACGCCACGGACACGGAGCACTACAGCTGCCTGGACCCGGCGCTCCTCCAGCTGGCGCGCGGCGCGGACGTGCTCATCTACGACTCGATGTACCTGCCGGAGGAATACCGTGGGGAAATTGGGATGAGCAAGGTGGGCTGGGGTCACTCGACCTTCGAGGCGGGCGCGGCGATCGCGAGCGCCGCCAGCGTGAAGCAGCTGATCTTGTTTCACCACGACCCGACGCGCGACGACTGGGGCGTGGTGGAGCTCGAGGCGCGGGCGCGGCAGCTGTTCCCCAGCACCTCCGCGGCGCGGGAGGGTCAGCACGTGATGGTGTCGCGACCGGCGCGCGCGGCCTGAGCCATGACATCGCTCCGCGAAACGCCCGCGCTGCTCTGCCCGAGGCGCTATGCTGAGGGCCCCGAGCGCTCCATGTCTCGCCTCTCCCTGCTCGTCGATCTCGCCTCGCTCCTGTGCCGTGAGGTGGAGCTCGCGGCGCTGCTCGGCGCCGCTGGCGAGCGGGTGGCGGAGGCGCTCGGGGCGGATCGGGCGTCGATTTGGTTGGTGGACGCCGAGCGCGGCGATCTGGTGACCCACGTCGCGCTGTTCCCGGAGCTGCCCGCGCTTCGGTTACCGCTCGGGCGCGGCATCGCGGGCTACGTCGCCGAGCGGGGTGAGCCGGTGCGGGTGAGCGACGCGGAGCGCGACCCGCGCTTCGACCCCACCAGCGACCGTGAGACGGGCTACCGCACCCGCACCATCTTGGCGACGCCGGTGCGCGAGGCGCCGAGCGCGCCGATCCGCGGCGTGCTGCAGGTGCTGAACAAAGAGGGCGGCGCCTTCGACGATGAGGACGAGCGCTACCTCAGCGCGCTGGGCGCGCAGCTCGGGCGCGCGCTGTCGCTCACCACGCTGTGCCCCGCCGACGCGAGCCACCCAGGGCTCACCCTGCGCGGCCCGTTCAACCACATCGTGGGGCGCGGCGCCGCGATGTCCCCGGTGTACGAGCGCGTGGGGCGCGCGGCGGGCACCGACGCCTCCGTGCTGCTGCGCGGCGCGACGGGCACCGGCAAGGGCCTGATCGCCCGCGCGATCCACGTCAACTCACGGCGTCAGACGGGGCCCTTCGTGGTGGTGGACTGCACCACCTTGCCGGCGCAGCTGGTGGAGAGCGAGCTGTTCGGCCACGAGCGCGGCGCGTTCACCGGGGCTGATCGTCGCGTGCCCGGCAAGGTGGAGCTCGCCAGCGGCGGCACGCTGCTGCTCGACGAAATAGGTGACTTGCCGCGTGAGAGCCAAGGCAAATTGCTGCGCCTGCTGCAAGATCGCGCCTTCGAGCGCGTGGGGGGCCGCGAGACGCTCAGCGCCGACGTGCGGGTGCTCGCCGCCACCCACCGCGACCTGGAGGCGATGGTGCGCTCGGGTACTTTCCGTGAGGATTTGTACTATCGCCTGAAGGTGGTGGAGCTCACCCTGCCCAGCTTGGAGGAGCGCGGCCCCGAGGACATCGCGGCCCTGTGCCACCACTTCGCGCGGAAGAGCGCGGAGCGCCACCAGCGCCCGGAGCTTCAGCTCTCAGAGGACACCCTCGCGCGGCTGCTCAGGCGGCCTTGGCCCGGCAATGTGCGCGAGCTGGAGCACTGGATCGAGAGCGCCACGGTGCTGTCGATCGACGGGGAGCCGCCGCTCGAGCTGCTCGCGCCCGCGACCCTCGCGAGCGGCGCCGACCTGAGCGTCAAGGCACCTGATGAGATCCCACCTGGCCTCAGCCTCGCGGAGGCGAGTCGGCGCTACGCCGCGCGCTGCCTCGAGCGCTGCCAGGGGAACCGCTCCGAGGCCGCGCGCGAGCTTCAGATCAGCCGCAACACCTTGGCGCGGCTGCTCGCGGGGCGATCGCAATGAGCGGTGGCTCGGCTACGCGCGGGCGGACGCAACAAGACAGCGCCTCTGTCTGATTTAGACAGAGACACTGCTCAAATAGCCTGCAACGCAAAGGGCTTGCGGCTCAAACGGCCTGCAGCTCAAATGGCCTGCAGCTCAAACGGCAGAGCTCAACGCGCGGCCCAGCTCGGCGGCGCGCGCCGGATCGATGGACTCCAGCGTGTAGCGCTGCTGCTCCGCCGCTTGCACGTTGCCGGCGCGCGCGAAGCACAGCCCCAGCTCGAACAGCACCTCCGGGTTGCGCGGCGAGAGGCGGAGCGCGTGCTGATAGGGGATCACCGCCTCCGCGTAGCTCCCGAGGCGCGCCAGGGTGGAGGCGAGCTTGAGCTGCGAAGCCAGGTCATTCGGCCTGAGCAGCGCCACCTGGCGCAGCGCGGCGACCGCCTCCTCCAAGCGGCCCAGCTGCAGCAAGATGCGGCTCATGTTGGCGTAGATGTCTGGATCTTCCAGGCCCAGCTCCTGGGTGGCGGCGTACGCCGCGAGGCTCTCCTCCAGGCGCCCCACCCGCATGTAGACGAAGCCGAGCGCCGCCCGCAGCACGCCGTCCTTCGGTGAGGCCGCGACGGCCGCCTCGAGCTCGCGCGTCGCCTCCACGTCACGCCCCAGGTGCGTGAGCGCCAGGCCGAGGCCAGTGCGCGCCGCGACCAGCGTCGGGTCCAGCGCGATCGCCTTGCGGAACGCCTCGATCGCCTCCGAGTGACGCCCGCTCGCGCTGAGCAGCGCCGCGCGCTGGCGGTGCAAGTCGGCCTCCTCCGGCGTGACCTCCAGCGCTCGATCCAAGAAGGTGAGCGCCGTCTTCGGATCACCCAGCGCCGTGTGGCAGCGGGACAGCTCGAGCAGCGCCTCCACCTGACGCTCGTCTTGCGTGAGCGCCTCCGTGAGCCGCGCGAGCGCCTCCGTGTGGCGCCCGGCGCGGCTCAGGTTGCGCCCCAACGCGAGCTGCACCGACTGGCTCCGCGGCTGACGCGCGAGCAGCGCCTCATAGGTCGCCACCGCCTGATCGTGACGCCCAGCGCGCTCGCTGCTCTCGCCTAAAATCTCGTGCGCCTCCACGTCGAGCGGGGAGAGCTCGAGCGCGGCGCGCGCCTCGAGCGCAGCCACGTCGAAGCGCGACAGATCGAGGTAGGCGCGCGCCAGCTGGACGTGCGGGCGCACGGCGCCGGGCTCCGCCTTCACCACGCGCTCGAGCCACGTCGCCGCCTCCCGTGAGTGCCCCTGACCCAGGTGCAGCTCGGCCAGCTGGTACGGCACCCCGGGCAGCGCAGGGTCGAGCTCCAGCGCGCCCTCGAACGCCTCGATCGCCGCCGGGAGCCGCCCGGCGCCGAGCCGCGCCTCACCGAGCTGGAGGCGCAGCGCGGCGACGTCGGGCGCGATGCGCACCAGCTCCTCCAGCTGCTCGATGTGCTCCGCCTCGCGCTCGGTGCGCTCGTACGCCGAGGCCAGCTGCGCGCGCACCACGCGGCTGTTGCTGTCGGCGAGCAGCGCGGTGCGGAGCGGCTGGATCGCCTCCTCGAAGCGCCCGCTGCGGATCAGCAGGCCGCCCAGCTCCGCGAACAGCGCGGCCTCGTCCGGCGACTGCTCCGTGGCGCGCTGGAGCTCGGTGATGGCGTCCGGCAGGCGCTCGAGCGCCACGTAGCTCCGCGCCAGGCCCTGGCGCGCCTTCACGTCGCTCGGCATCACCGTGAGCAGCTGGCGGCGCGCCTGCACCGCGCTCCGGTGGTCCCCCACCTGCTCGAAGCACTCCGCCGCCAAGCGGAAGGCCGGCGCGTGATCTGGAACCAGGCGGGTCGCCTGACGGAAGTGATTCGCCGCCTCTTGAATGCGCCCGAGCGTCATCAAGGCGCTGCCCAGCTCGAAGTGGGCGCGGCCATCATCCGGGAGCCTGACGACCACCTCCGCGAGGTGCTGAGCCGCCTCCTCCGCGCGCCCGGCGGTGCGCAGCAGCTCACCCAGGTCGAGGCGCAGGTACGCCTCCTCAGGGGCGTTCGCCAGCGCCGCCGAGAGCGTCTCGATCGCCTCAGGGGTGCGACCGAGCGCCTTCAGGGAGCTGCCGAGGTGACGCGCCACCTCGGTGTTGTCGGGCTGCACCCACTGCACCTTCTCGAAGCACTCCACCGCCTCTTCATGGCGACCACCTTGCGCGTGCACCTGGCCCAGCCCCAAGAGCAGCTCCGGGTTGTTCGCGTCCACCTTGAGACCGCGGCGCAGGGTCAGCTCGGCGGCGTCGTGATCACCCTCCGCCACCTGCGCCAGCGCGAGTTGGGCGATGGTGCTGACGTCCTCCGGGCGCTGCGCCGCGGTGCGCTTCAGGGTGTCGATGGCTTGATGCGTGTCCCCGAGCACGCGCTGTGAGGTGCCGAGGTGAGCGAGCACGTCGAGATCGTCCGGGCGCACCGCGAGCGCCGCGCGGAACTGCTCGATCGCCAGGGGGTGCTCCCCGAGCTTCTGGTGGCTGAGGCCGAGCGCCACGAGCACGTCGAAGTCCCCAGTGCACAGCTTGGCTGACTGCTGCAGCGCGGCGACCGCCTCCCGGTGGCGCGCCAAGGCGCGGAACGCCTCACCCAGGCGGTGGTGCCCCACGGCGAGCTCCGGGCGCAGCTCCGTCGTGCGCTGGAGCGGCGCGAGCGCCTCCTGGTGGCGCCCGAGATCACACAGGATGATCCCCAGCTGCAGCAGCGCGTCGGGGTTGTCCGGCCGCACCTCGAGGGAGCGGCGGTAGGCGTCGAGCGCGCGCTCCCGATCGCCTTGCTCCAGTTGATGGTCAGCGAAGGTGACGAGCACGTCGGGGTCGCGCGGATCGATCTCCACCGCGCGCGACAGCGCGCGGGCAGCTTCTTCCTTGCGGTTGAGCTTGCCGTAGGCCACGCCCAAGTTCGCCCAGGCGAACCCGAGGCGCGGATCGAGGGTGGTCGCCGCCTCGAGCTCCGCCGCGGCCTCGATGTACTTGTGGAGCGCGCTCTGGGCCGCGCCGAGCCCCGCGCGGCCGAGGGCGTTGTCCGGCATCAGCTCGAGGCCGGCCTCGAAGGCCTCGGTGGCGAGCTCGGGCCGCCTGAGGCGCAGCAGCACCTGACCGTGCTCCACCGCCAGCGCGGCGTCCTCCCGGCTCAGCGCGCGCGCGCGGGCGTAGGCCTCGGCCGCCTGATCGTCACGGCCCAGCTGCTTGCATATCCGCGCGGATTCATTCGCCGCCTCCACCAGGCTGGGGTCGAGCTTCAGCGCGTGCTCGTAGGCGAGCAGCGCCGGCTCCGGCCGCCCCAGGGCGCGCTCGGCGCGCGCGCGCTGCTGCCAAGCCTCCAGGCAGCCTTGGTCGAGCGCGATCGCGCGCTCCATCCAGACGATGAGCTCCTCGTGTCGCTGAAGCGTGGCGAGCGAGCGCCCCAGCTCGAGCACCAAGGCGAGCTCGGGCTGGGTCATCAGCGCGCCCTCGTAGGCGAGCACGGCGAGCTCGTGCTGCCCCAGCTCGGCGCGCAGCCGAGCCGCGGCGATCAAGAGCGCGTTTTGACCCGGCTCGATGCGGATCGCCCGATCGTAAGCCTCGACGGCGCGCTCGTGCTCCCCCCGCTGAGCCGCCGTCTCCGCCAGCTGCACCAGGGCCTCGAAGTGATCGGGCTTGTGCTCGGTGCAAGCGGTGAAGGCCGCCGCGGCCTCCTCGCTGTGCCCCAGCTCGCGCGCCACCAGCCCGAGCTGATACTGCGCGTCCACGTGGTCGGGCTTGTGCTTCACGGAGCGCCGGAAGGCCTCCAATGCCTCCTCCGGCCGCCCCATCCGCACCAGCGTCTTCCCCAGGTGAAATCGCTTCCACGGGTCGTTCGGGTGCAGCATGAGCTGAGTCTTCAGGCGATCCAGCGTCTCCTCGAGTACCTCGCTCATCGGTGCGAAGGCTACCTGAAGTCTCGCCGCCCGGGGCACTCCATCCGCCACCCGAACGCGCCTTGGCAGCGCAGCTCACTGGCGACTGGCAGGGACTGTGGTGCCTGCCCGCGCGCCCCGGCTCTACCAACCCCCAATCCCCCCACCCCCCATGGACCTTCGAGGTCTTCACGGGAGCAGCGTCAGCGGAACGGGCAGTGCCCGCTGGGACAGCTCTCGCGATCGTGGAACGCGTAGCGCTCGCGCTTGCCGCAACCCACGGCCTCGTAGTGGTCGTCACCCAGGTAGGTGACGCGGATCGCCCGCTCGTCGCAGCGAAACTCCTCGGCGGCGGCAGAGCGTACGAGCCCGTCGGTCGTGGTGCACCCCCAAGCCCCGAGCGCGCCGAAGAGCACGCACCAGCGCCTCAGGCGGGAGCCGGTGCGCCTGGGGCGATCGATTGGCTCCCTAGCGCGCCGCGTCGCGCGGCCTCGATGGATGCGTCGTGGCTCCACGTTCAGCGCTCGCTCTCACTCTCGCGGATACCGTCAGTTATGCTGTCAATTAGCGGTACTCACCGCCGAAGGGGCGCACGTACTTGCTGTAGACGAAGCCCTCGGTCCCCTTCAAGTCACCCTCGATGACCTGCACGAACTGCCACTTACCGAAGCGGTTGACCACCTTCAGCTGGGTGCCGTCAGGGAGCTTGCCGAGCAGGGTCGCCTCCCGCGTGGGGCGTGAGCGCAGCGCCAGGTAAGGCTCCTTGTCGGTCGCGGTGCCGAACACCTCGTGCACCACCGCCGCGGGGCTCGGCTGAAAGAAGCCAGCAGGCAGCGAGGGGACGTCGTTCGGGGCACCCGCGGGGGACGCGGCGGGCACCTCACCAGGTGCGCCGGGGGTGACCGAGCTGGGCGTGACTGAGCCAGGCGTGACCGCGCCGGGCGTGATGCCTGCCCCAGTACCTGATGCGTTCGTCGCCGCGGCGACGTCGGGGGATGGGTTGGGGGTTGGGGGGGGCAGCTCCACCGCGGCGCCGCCCGTCTCTCGCGCGCGATCCACGCCCTGTGACTCGGGGAGCCGCAGCGGATCATCGGAGGGGGTGCGCACGGTGTGCCAGATCACCGCCACCGCGAGGCACAGCGCCGCCCCCACCAGGCTGAGCGCACCCAGCAGATGCAACAGATCGGCCAGCGGGCCTCGATCGGAGGCGGTCATCGCCAAAAAGCGGTTCAGTCGGGCCTGACCAGGGGTGCCAGGATCTTGCGGAGCCAGGTAGGACGACACGGCTCCCGACGCTTACCCGACTCACCCGAGCTGGCCCAGAAAACCGCTCGGCGCGGCCACCCAAGGGAAGGGAGCCGCACCCGCGCGGCCTCAGTAGCGAGAGGGACGGCGCACGCCGGAGCGGAGCAGCGGCTGCACCAAGAGCGGCTCGAGCATCGGACGCGTGTAGGCGTCTTGCGTCTCGAGCAGGCGCATCGTCCCGCGCAGCGCGGTCTCGTAGTCCGGCGCCATCTCACGCTTGGTCGCCATCGGCGCGTCCTGATCGAGGAGCTTCCCTTGCAGCGCCGTGAGGAACCCCACGTAGTCCGAGAGACCTTGAGGCGTCGCGTCGCTCTTCCCGCGCGGCGGCGCGCCGAACTGCAAGAGCGGCAGGAAGGCGCCCTCCATCGGCGAGAGCGGCGCCGCCGGCGGCTGCGAGCTGCCCTGCGGGCCGAGCTGCACCCCCGCCCGACCGAGCCGGAGCTTGCCCGAGACGTTGGCGACCATCTGCCGCTTGCGCTGCTCCCACACCTTGCGCGCCGCGCGGGACATCTCCCCCTCCTCCACGTGGATGCGGCTGTGCTCCGCCAGGCCGCGGATGAGGCGCAGGTAAGGCCAATCCGGCTCGGTCAGCACCTCGTACATGATCTTCGCCTCCGCGTCGTTCTTCGGAGACGCCACCTGGATATCGAGGAACAGCTCGCGCCAGCTCTCTTGGTAGCGCGTGAAGTAGCGGTCGCTGAGGTCATCCATCATCTTGTCGGTGACCTTCTCGTTGACCTCACCGCCGCCCTCCGCGAGCACCCAGACCTCCCGCTCCAGCTGATCGCGCTGCGATACGAGCACCTTCTTGATCAGGTTGTACCCGTCCTTCTTGTAGGCCCCGCTCACCTCCACCCCCTTCTTGGCGGTGATGTACTTGGCGGAGGGGCCGTAGATGTAGTCATCCAAGCGGACGGGGACCACCTGCGTGTGGGCGTCACGCACCAGGTTGCTGTAGAGCCGGTCCAGGCGCGGCGTCTCCAGCAGCTTCTTCCGAGCGGCGTCGATCAGCTGGCTGTCGTGGTCCCAAGGGCGCGCCTGGTTGCTCTTCACCAGCTCGAGGTAGGCGCGCGCGTGCGGGACCAGCAGCGCCGCGTCCTTGTCTGGCTCCGCCGAGCGGAGCGCCTTGGCCCAGTAGCGCGCGACCTCCTCCGACGCCCAAGCGACGTCCAGGTGCCCGACCTCCCCGAGCATCAGGTAGAGCTTCAGCTGGTCGTATTGACGGATGAAGTTGCCGTCGTCCGCGCCGGCGACCTGGAAGGCGCGGAGCTGCGCTTCGAGCTCGGGCCGCGTCGGCACGGTGAAGCCCTTGTGCATCTGCTCGACGTACACGGCGCGCACCGGGGCCACGAGGCCGCTCCCAGCATACATGCCCCAGCGCATCCCATAGGGCGCGCCGTCCTTCTCCCAGCCCTCCAGCTGGGTCAGCACCTGGCGCAGCTTGTCGAGGCGGGCGACCTTCTGGGTGAGGGGCGATTTGTCGGTCCACTGGATGGCGCTCGCGTCTCGAGTCACCTCACTCACGCGGTTCACCAAGGCCAGGTTGCGGCCGAAGGTGACCGCGGCGGGCACCACGATGCTCAGCGCCACGAACAAACAACCCGCGGCGAACCCCGCGCGCAAGATCGCGCGGCGGCGCCGCTGCGCGTCGGTGTGGGCCGCCACGTTTGCATCTGGAAACACCACACGGCGGAACAGATCGGTGACGAAGTAGCTCTTCGCCTCGAGCTGTTGGAGCTCCGCGCCGGGCGCGGCCGGCAGCCCGAAGGCGCTCGCCATGCGGCCGATCATGCGCGACACGGGGTTGCCCTCTTGGGTGCCGCTCGTGAAGTAGAAGCCACGCAGCACCGGCGTGCCCTGGAACCGGTTCGGCTCGAACAGCTGGGCGGTGAAGGTGGTCAGGTTCTCTTGTAGCGTCTGAAACTCGACGGGGAACTGGAGGATCTTCTGGCGCGCCGGGAAGCTCCGGCTGTGCCCGATGCGTCGCAGCGCCGCGGCGTGCAGCACCTTCACCAGCTGCTCGAACTCCCGCGTGAACTCCGCCGCCACGTTGGGCTCGCCCTTCCCCAAAGGGAAGGTGGCCCCCACGATCTGGTCGCGCTCGCTCATGCGGAGATCGCCGAACATCTCCACGAAGCCGCCGATGAGATCCGTCTTGGTGAACATCACGTACACCGGGATCACCATCTCGAGCCGAGTCATCAGCTCATCCACGCGGGCCCTGAGGCGCCGCGCCATCTCGATGATCTGGTCTTCTCGCGCGTCGATCAAGTCAGTCACGCTGACCGCGACCAACACGCCGTTGAGCGGCCGCTTGCTGCGGAAGCGCTTGAGCAGGTTCAGGAACGCGCCCCACTCCTCGAGATCGTCCTGCTCCGTCGCGTAGCGGCCCGCGGTGTCGAGCAAGATCGCGTCGTTCGTGAACCACCAGTCGCAGTTGCGAGTGCCGCCGACGCCGCGCATCCCCCCCTGCTCAGGGTTGAAGGCGAAGTTCAGCCCCGATTTCTTCAAGGCGGTCGTCTTGCCGGAGCCAGGCGGGCCGATGATCATGTACCAGGGCAGCGCGTAGAGCGCCTGGCTGCCCTTCCCGCCGCCGAGCTTGCTGCTGCGGAGCGCGGCGATGCCCTGCTCCATCTGCTGCCTGAGCTCCAAGATCTCCGCGCGGCGATCGGGCCGCGCGTAGGCGGCCTGCTGCTCGCTCTGCTTCAAGATCTCGGCCTCGAAGGCGCGCGCGGCGCGCGACGCCCGGAGCCGCCGCAGGCCCACCACCGTGGCGACGACGAGCGCCACCAGGAAGCTTGCCAACACACGCCAGCCCACCCCAATGTGGAGGTCGAACCAGCCCGCGACCCAGCTCCCGAGCCAGATCAGCGACAGCGCCACGATGGCGAACATCCAAACCCACATATCGCTACCCCTCGCCCACCTTAGGTCACCCCGAGCAGCCGCGCGACACTCGGGTGAACCCGAGCCCGCGTTGGGCCCCCCTGCTCCAACACCAGCCGAGCCGCGAGCCAAGCCGGGTGCTCCGTGGGGAGCCGCCCGCTCCGCTCGATCTCGATGAGCAGCGCGCGCTGCTCATCACCGAGCCGCGAGACGAGCTCCCAGGCACGGCGCTCCTCCACCTCGCGCTCCAGCGCCTCGTCGATGGCCACGCCGCGCGCGTGAGCCAGCTGAGCAGCGTCGAGCACGAGCCGCAAGAACTCCGCGGGGTTGCCCAGGCTCTGCGACGTGGCCCACGCCACGTGACGAGCATCCAAGGGCAGCTCGGGCGCGCGCCGGGCGATCAACGCGGAGAGGAACGCCGGCGCGGCAGCCAGACTGACCGACTCGAGCGACACCCGACGCGAGGTGCCGAGCACGTGCGGGAACGCCGCGCCGAGCTCCAAGCGCCGCGGGTAGGCGAGCACCACGGTGCCGGGGAGCGAGCGCCACAGCGCGGCGCTCTCGGTGAGCACGCGGTCCGCGTTGAGGTGGAGGTCCATCCGGTTGGTGTCGTCCACCAGCAGGACCACGCGGCGCGAGACCACCTGCGCCAGGCGCTCGAGCAGCGCCGACACGAGATCGACCGTCCCCGCGGGGCGCAGCGCGGGATCTTCCTCGAGTTGGGCGCGCCACTTCGGGTCGCGCAGCAGGCCCGCGGCGACGTACAGCGTCTGCCCCAGGAGACCTGACCAGTGCTGCCGCGCGGTGATCTGCGGCAGGTGGATCGTCCCCCTCAGGTGCTCCACCAGGCGCAGGAGCGGGGCCTCCATCTTCCCGATGCTCACGTCGGTGATGCCCTCGCTCGGGAACGCGCGCAGCACCCAAAACAGGAGCAGCAAGAAGGCGCTGGTGGGCCCCGAGTCGAGCGCCGGGGTGAGGCGGCCGAGCAAGCTGGCGCGCACCGGGAACAGGCCACGCCGGGCCAGCTCCTCCGCGGTGGCGGCCAGCTCCGTGGAGAGCCCCCCGCCGGCGGGACCGGTGACCCACAGCGTTTGCTGCTCAGGACCACTGACTATCTCGTGGAGCAAGGCTCGCTGGAAATGAGCCTCACGATCGGCGCGCCACGTGGACGTCGGCGCCTCCCAAGCGGGCGAGGCCGACAGCGCCGAGAGCTTGCCCTCAGCCACGCCCCACCGCAGTGCTCATGCCCCCGGAGGTGAGGCCGGGCAGCTCCGTGACACGCTGGAGGTGCTCGGGGAGCGGCGCGTCGTCCAGGCTGAGCGCCCAGCCGATCAGCAACCCACCGATCACGAACAGCAGCACGACCACCGCCACCACGATCACGATCAGCTTCGTGTGGTTCTTGTCCGAGGGTGGCGTGTAGTAGAGCGTCGCGTCGCGCCGCTGGGGCGGCAACGCCTGACCCATCGAGGTCACCCCCAGCGCACCAGGCCCTGACCCCAGGTGCGACTGCCCCAGCTGACTCTGGCCCAACGCGCCTGGCCGACTCTGCCCCAATGGGCCCTGGCCCAGCGCGCCGGGTTGGCTCTGGCCCAGCTGGCTCTGACCCAGCCCCGTGTCGGAGCGAGTGCCCGCGAGCGGATCCGTGAGGGGCGGCCTCACCAGCTCGGGCTGCGCCGGCCCCACGCCAGGGCCGGGCACCGGGGGCGGCGGCGCTGCCGCCATCGACTCCAGCATCGCGAAGGCCTCCGACGCGTCGGCCACCATGGTGCCCGCGAAGCGTGCCCCGGACGCCCCGGGCGCGCTGACGAGCGACGGAGCAGCCACCGGCGGGGGATCGTGAAACGGGGGCTGGCCAGCGACGGGCGGTGGCGCAACGACCGGGGGCGGCGCACCAACCGGCGGAGGCGCGGCGACAGCCGGAGGCGGCGCAACGACCGGAGGCGGCGCGGCCACCACGGGCGGCGCAACGACCGGGGGCGGCACACCAACCGGCGGAGGCGCGGCGACAGCCGGAGGCGCAGCGACCGGAGGCGGCGCAACGACCGGAGGCGGCGCAGCCACCACGGGCGGCGCAACGACCGGGGGCGGCGCACCAACCGGCGGAGGCGCGGCGACAGCGTTCTCCGCATCCACGATCGCCCGCGCTCGCTTGAGCTCTTCGAGATCCAGCACCTGCGTGCCGTGCTCTCCCCGATCGGAGCCGCTGGAGATCAAGGCGGGTGGCGCGATCGGCCCCGGGGGCCGCTGTAGCCGCGCGGGCGGCGCCGACACCCCCTGGGACGCCATCTGCGCGTGGTGGCGCAGCTCGCCAATGAAGCGACTCACCGACGCCTGCCGCTCCGCCGGCTGAGGGGACAGCGCGCGCCGCAAGACGTCGTCGAGCGCCGGCGGGATCACGCCGCCCAGCTCCGCCGCGCGCTCACTCGGCGCTGGCAGCGTGTGCATCTCCTCCCACAGCCGCGTGGGCTCGGGCGTCGGCAGCTTCAGGCTGAAGAAGATGGGGCGCCCGACCAGCGAATAGAAGGTCAGGAGCCCCATCGCATAAACGTCCATCGCCGAGCTGAGCGGCGCCCCGCCCACCTGCTCCGGCGCACACCAGCCATAGGCCCCCGGCCAGGGCGCGGGCGCCGCCATGCGGAGGAAGATCGCGCCAAAGTCAGTTATTCTGACGACGGGGCCCTTCAGCCCGCTGCCATAAAACACGTTCTGGGGCTTGAGGTCCCCGTGCACCACCCCGGTGCCATGCGCGCGATCGAGGCTGGCGCCGAGGGTGGCGAGCCACTCCACCGTCTCCTCCAAGGGGAGCGGGCCCTTCTTCTCGATGGTGCGATCGAGCGGCCGCGGGCTCACCACCGCCGAGAGCGCGAACGGACCGTTCGGATCCATCCCCAGCTCTTGCACGCCGACGAACTCTTGACCGAGCTGCCCGGCTTGCCGCGACGCGCGCTCGAAGGCGCCCGACGCCTGCGCGTCGCGCATCGCGGGGGAGGTGAACAGCTTCAGCGCGTAGGAGAGCCCACTGCGCGGATCTTTGACGCGGTGGACCTCGCCATTGTCTCCTCGTCCGATGGCGGCCTCGACCTGGAATCGGCCGCCGACGATCATTCCAGGGGCAAGTCGGTCCCTCATGCGCTCCGCGCTCGAACGATGGCCCAATGCAAGCTGGCATTTCAAGGAGGTCGAGCGCATGACCCGGCGAGAGCGCTCGTTCGGCCGGAAAGTCGGGCCTTAAAACCCCGCACGACACCCTCACGAGCGGCGAGGGTGAGCCAGGCCCCGCGGCTTGCCAGGTAAACCCCACACAAACCCGCCCGCTCAGCTACGATACCCCCGTGACGACGCCCTTCGTGGAACTCGAGAACCTACGCGGTCAGTTCACCTTGAGGGGCGCCGGGCTGCCCCTCGACGCCGACACCGTGGCCTACCGGGCGGTCGAGGAGATCTCCGCGCCGTTCTTCGTGGACGTGCGGTTCTTCACGGACGACCCGCTGTTCGAGGTGGTGAGCCTGCTCCGCACCGCGCTCCAGCTCACGGTCATCAACGAGCGGGGGCAGACGCGCTACTACCATGGCGTGGTGGAGCGCGCGCGCTTCGTCGCCATGCGTGAGGAGCAGCGGGTGTTCGAGGTCCGCCTCATGCCGCAGCTCCAGGCGCTCGCGCACCGCGAGAACTGCCGCATCTTCCAGGACCAAAGCGTGGTGGACGTGATCACCACGTTGTTCGAGGAGGCGGGCTTCAGCGATCGCGTGAAGTGGGACATCGTCGGCAGCTACGCGCCGAAGGAGTTCATCGTCCAGTACCGCGAGAGCGAGCTGAACTTCGTCTCGCGGCTGATGGAGCAAGAGGGCCTGTTCTACTTCTTCGAGCACGCGGAGGACGAGCACCGGCTGATCGTCAGCGACCACATCGGCGCGTTCGTGCCGCTCGACGCGCCGACGGTGGAGCTGGTAGTCACCCAGGGCGCCACCGGCGCCGCCCAGCGCGCGCTGAACCTGACGCGCACCCGGAGCCTCCGCACCGGCAGCGTGGTGCTGCTCGACTACGACTTCGAGAAGCCTCAAGCCCCACCGGAGGCAGCGCTCCCGCCGAGTGAGGTGTGGCACATGCCGTTCTTCGAGTACCCCGGCGGCTTCACGGAGGCGAGCGACGGTGAGCGCTTGGCCGCCGCCAGGCTCCGGGAGCTGCGGGCAGACGCTGACCTGTTGGTGGGGGAGAGCCGCGCCGTCGATCTTCGCGTGGGCGCGCCGCTCGTCGCGATGGGGATGGAAGAGGAGGAGCTCAACGGCACCTTCGTGCCGGTGCGCTTGGTCAGTCGGGGTGAGCAACACAGCCGCGATGGGGGCCAGGACGTCGCCTGCCACAACGAGTTCCACGCGATCCCCGAGGGCGCGCCCTTCGCCGCCCCGCGCCGCGCGAAGCGCCCGCGCATCCGCGGCATCCAGACGGCGATCGTGACCGGGCACGACGACAAAGATCAGACCATCTTCGTCGACTCCTACGGGCGCATCAAGGTCCGCTTCTATTGGGACCGCGTGGGGCAGCAGGACGAGAACTCGAGCTGCTGGATCCGCACCGCGCAGGCGCCGCTCGGCGGCTCGATGATCCTCCCGCGGGTGGGCTGGGAGGTGTCCATCGCCTTCTTGGACGGGGACCCTGACCGTCCGCTGATGCTCGGGAAGGTCTACAACGCCGAGCACCTGCCGCCGGAGGGCCTCCCGGCGGCCAAGGCGTCGGGCACGTTGAAGAGCATGTCTTCACCGGGCGGCGCCGGCTTCAACCTGGTGGGCGCCTGCGACACGGGGGGCAGCCAGGGCTTTAATATCCACGCGCAAAAAGATCTCAACATGAGCACCGGCAACGACTTCACGGAGGAAGTCGGGGTGGACGAGGAGCACAACGTCACCAAAAATATGTCGTGCGAGACGGGGGTCGACGACTCGAGCGAGGTGGGCGGCAACCAATCGCTGAACGTCGGCGCCAACCTGTCCTCGAAGATCGGCGGCTCGCAGTCGATCAGCATCGGCGGCAACGATGACTCGAACTCCACCGCGGACACCCAAGAGACGGTGGGCGGCACCCGCAGCTACACCGTCTCCGGCAACCAGATCACGATCTGCAACGGCATCACCCAGAACATCAGCGCGGATCTGACGCGCACCGTGGGCGCCGCGCACATCATCGGCAGCATCGCGTCCATCTCGGACAACATCCTCGGGATGAGCACCTCGAACGTCGGCGCCATCCGCGCGCACCTGGTGAACGGCACCCACGGCGAGGCCATCGGCGGGCTCAAGAACCAGACCTCGGCGGCCGCCGAGGTGCACATCAACTCGGCCAACCACGTGTGCGCCTGCGACGCCGCGGTCACGGTGCTGGTCGGGGGCATCCACTACCGGAAGATCACCGGCGCCTACATCGTCAAGGCGCCGATGATCACGCTGGTCGGCGCGACGGGCGACCTCAAGGGCGGCAAGAGCACCATGAAGCTCGGCGGCGGCCCGGTGGTGCTCAAGGGCAAGAAGATCGTCGTGAAGAGCGCCATGAGCATCAAGATGGGCGCCTCGCTCAAGGAAGGTTGAGTCGGATGAGCGACACCCAAGCGCGAATCGAGAATGAGCTCAAAGTCGGTGACACGAAGCTCGATGTGCTGGACTTCGAGCTCACCGAGCAGCTGAACGAGATCAGCCTGCTCGAGCTCTCGGTCCTGAAGTACGGCGTCATCAACGAGCCGCCGGACGCGGCGGCGCTGCTCGATCAAGAGGCCTCGTTCCGCTTCGCGCGCGAAGACGGCTCCGAGGCGCGTCACTTCCATGGCCTCGTGGTGGCCGCCTCGCGCGAGCACCGGATGGATGACACCTACGCGACGCGGCTGGTGATCGCGCCCAAGCTGTGGCTCACCACCAAGCGCGCGGACTGCCGCTTGTTCTTGGGGGAGTCCGTGGTGGACATCGTGACGAAGGTGCTGAACGACGCCGGGGTCACGAGCCACGAGTGGCGCGTCACCGGGAGCTATGAGCCGCGCGACACCTGCGCGCAGTACCGCGAGACGGACTTCGACTTCGTCCGGCGGCTCCTGGCGGAGGAGGGGATTTGGTTCACCACCCTGATGGACGACAAGCAGGCCACCCTGGTGCTGTGCGACGACGTCTCAGGGCTCGGCGACATCCAGAGCGACCCCGCGCTCCGCTACTACCCAGAGCTCGACATCAACACCAGCACCCAAGGCGTCACGAGCCTCACCCAGGAGCACGCCGTGCGGCCCGATCGCGCGTTCTTGCGTGACTACGACGGCACGAAGCCGAGCGTGCAGCTGGAGAAGGAGGTCGAAGGGACGGACGAGGGCGCGCACACGCTGCTCGTGTACGAGTACCCCGGGCGCTTCACGGAGCAAGGCGTCGCCGACCACTACACCCAGGTGCTGCTCGAGCAGCTCCAGGCCGATCGGCAGCTCACGGAGGGCGAGAGCGGCTCGCTGGTGCTCCGCCCAGGCGAGCGGTTCTCCGTGGAGGAGCACCCCTACGCGCCGCTCAACGCGGGTTACCTGCTGGTGCAGGTGCGCTACTCGGGCACCGCCCTGGGGCACTCCACGCTCGACGACGAGCCGAGCCGGCTCTCCTGCAGCTTCACGGCGGTCCCCTCCGAGGGCGTGGCGTATCGCCCGCCCCGCCGTGAGCGACAAGCGGTGATCCCTGGCCTACAAACCGCGTGGACGACGGGCCCCGGCGGCGAAGAAATCCACGTGGACGAGTATGGCCGCGTGAAGATCCACTACCACTGGGATCGGGTGAAGCCGCTGAACGAGACCTCGAGCCACTGGGTGCCCACCAGCCAGCTCGCGCTCGGCGGCTCCATGCTGCTACCGCGCATGAACTGGGAGGTCACCCTGCGCCACAACGAGGGCGACCCCGATCGCCCCGTGGTGATGGGGCGCCTGTACAACCCGATCACCCCGCCGCCCTACTCGCTGCCCGCGGAGAAGGCCAAGAGCGCGATCCAAACGGCGACCACGCCCGGCGGCGGCACCTCCAACGAGCTTCGCATGGGGGACACCGCCGGCTCGGAGTCGATGTTCTTCAACGCCAGCTACGACATGACCATCGACGTGCTGAACAACGCCACGTCGTCGGTGGGCAACGACTCAAGCCGCAAGGTGGGCGGCAACCAAGCCGTCAATGTGACTGACAGCGTCACCACCAAGGTGGGCTCGAACCAGAGCCTGTCGGTGAGCGGCAATCAGGACGTCAGCGTCGAGACCTACATGGTGGACGACGTGGGCGGCGACTTCAGCCTCAGCGTCGGGGGCAACCGCACGATGATGATCGGCGGTGACCACAAGCGCGACGTGGGCGGCGCGAGCTCGCTCACGGTGAACGGCATGCACGTCGATCTGGTGGTGGGGTCGGTGGTGGACAGCACGCTCGCCTCCTACACCCACGACGTCGGGATCGCGCTGGTGGAGCTGACCACGGCGGATCGCTCGCTCATCGTCGGCGGGATGCGCACGGAGAACACCGCCGCCGCCAAGATCATCGCCACCCGGGGCGGGCGCGGCGTCGACGTGAGCGGCGTGATGAACCAGAACGTCGGCGGCGCCATCATCACCTCGATCAAGGGGAGCCGCACGGACACCGCCGGGGCCACCTACACGGAGCTGGTGGGTGGCGCCCAGGTCACCAAGGCGAAGGACATCATCTACGAGGCGGACGCCATGATCACCGTCGCCATGGGCGCCTCCGTGCTGCTCATCACGCCGGCCTCGGTGTCCATCGTGGGGGCCAGCTGTAAATTCGACGGCGACGTGGTCGATACCGCCCTAACCCTTGATAACTGAGGCGCAGCGTGTCGAGAAACTTAGAGGTCTTCTTCCGCAGCGAGCAGCTCGTCACCGATCGGGTGCTGCGCTTCCAGCAACACCACGTCGCGGGTCAGCCGAGCTACGCGGTGATCGATCTGGTGACCACGGAGTACCAGTCCATTCAGGAGCTGGTGGGGAGCCGGGCCGAGCTGGTGCACGGCTACGAGGGCGAGGCGCCTCACTCCCTGTTCGGGCGCATCGACGCCGCCACGGTGCTGGCCGGCGCCGACGCCAAGGCCGAGTCGCTGGACTTCACCTACCGCATCAAGCTGGTCAGTCCGGTTGCCTTGTTGGATCGCAGCGTGGACTCGCGCATCTTCCAGAACCTCAGCGTGAAGGAGATCATCCAGCAGGTGCTGGAGGCGGGCGGCATCGCGGGGGACGAGGTCTCGCTGCAGCTCACCACGGAGTACCCGAAGCGCGAGTTCTGCGTGCAGTACCAGGAGAGCGCGCTCGCGTTCATTCGGCGCCTCTGCGAGGAAGAGGGCATCTACTTCTTCACGGACTGCGTGCCCGGCGAGCACCCCGTGCTGGTGTTCTCGGATGACTCCACGAGCGCGAGCCCGATCGCCGACGACCTCGAGGTGCCGTTCGCGCTCCGCAGCCACGGCATCCAAGATCACGACACGATCAGCACCTTGACGCCCCAGCACCGGGTGCGCTCGGGGAGCTTCGTCTCACGCGACTTCAACTTCCTCACGCCTCAGCTGGAGGTGACCTCGAAGGATCTCACCCAGCAAGCCACGGCGAAGAGCCACACCGATCTCGAGGTGTACGACTACCCAGCGGCTTACCTGGAGCTCAAGGAGGGCTCCACCGTCGGGGAGATCACCGAGGCCACGCTGAAGCGCCTGAACCAGGTACGGCTGGAGGCAGAGCAGGCAGAGGCGCTGACCATCACCGCCACGTCGGACTCCCCGCGGCTGCGGGTGGGGCGCCAGTTCAAGCTGATCGACAGCGAGGGGCTCGACGGTGACTACTTCATCTTCGCCGCGCGCATGAGCTATGAGCACGCGCGGCCTACCGATGGTGGCCTGGCGACGAATCACTACGCGTGTGAGAGCGAGCTGGTGCCGGTCTTGGTGCAGTACCGCTCCCCCCAGACCACCCCTCGCCCCGTGATCGCCGGGCCGCAGACCGCCGTGGTGGTCGCGCCCGAGGGCTCGGAGGTGGAGGAGATCCACACGGATGAGCACGGCCGCTGTCAGGTCAAGTTCCGCTGGGATCGCGACGCGAACACCACCAGCGACGCCTCGTGCTGGATCCGTGTGCAGCAGCTGCAGACCTCTGGCTCCATGGTGCTCCCGCGCGTGCACTGGGAGGTGATCGTCGAGTTCTTGGAGGGCAACCCAGATCGGCCCATCGTGACCGGGCGCCTTTACAACGGCCTGTTCATGCCGCCGTACGCGCTGCCTGAGGGCAAGACGCGCACCTCACTCCAGACCAGCAGCACCCCGGGCGGCGGCGGCACCAACGAGATCCGCTACGAGGACAAGGCCGGCGCCGAGGAGGTGATGATCCACTCGCAGTACGACACCCAGATGGTCACTGCGAACAACAAGCAGAAGAACATCGGCAACAACGAGAGCTCGTTCGTCACCAACAACTCATCGAGCCAGGTGGCTGGCAACGCCGACACCAAGATCACCAAGGGCCTCCAGAACGACATCGGAGCTGACCAAACCGTCTCGGTGGGCGGCAACCGCAAGCAGGAGGTGAACGCGGTGTACGGGCTCACCACCGGCGGGAGCACCACGGTCACGGTGGGCGGCAACCAGTTCGAGATGACGGGCAACCCGCTTGAGGCGATCCTCGCCATCGCGGCCGAGCGCGCCGCGGAGTACCTGGCGGCGGCCGCCGCCAACGTCGTGGGGCAGGTCACGGCCGCCGTTCAAGGCGCGGTCGATCAGGTGCTGGCGCCGGTCACGGCGCTGACCGATCAGGTGGACGCAGTGGCGGGCAACATGGCCGCGCTGGCGGGCGGGGACCTCGGGGCGGCCGCCGCGGTGGTGGCGGGCGCCTCGGGCCTCCCAGGCGCTGGGGCGGTGGCCGGCGCCATCGCAGGGCCCCCCGCGGCGATGACCCCCGTCGCGGGCCAGAGCGCGGCGGACATCGCTGGCGTGAACGCGATCCGCGCGGCGGCCACCGGGATGATCCAGCAAGGGGCTGGCTCCGCCATGAACGCCGTGAACGAGGCGCTCGGTCGCGGCGGCGGCGGCGGTGGAGGCCAGAGCGCGGAGAACGTCGCGGGCCCTGACGGCAGCGTCGACGGCGTCGACGAGGCGAAGAACACCAAGGGCCCTGGGCACCAAATCAACGCGCTCGGCTCCACCCACACGGAGACGTCAGCTGCCCTGCGCGTGCTCGCGGCGGTGAACGGCATCAACACCAACGTCTCGGCGTCCATGACCCAGACGGTGGGCGCGGCGCACCTCGAGCTCATCTTGGGCAACCGCGCGGAGTCCGTCGAGGGGATGAAGAACGAGACCTCCATCGGGCTCATCATCCTCAGCAAGGGTGACGAGACGGAGCACGTGGGCGGCGCCAAGAACGTCATGGTGGGCGGCGCCATCCTCCAGACCATCAAGGGGGACTACGCGGTGGAGGCGAGCGCGCCCGCCACCCTCATCGGCTCCATCCACAAAATGGAGGCGAAGAGCTCCATCACCTTCAAGGCAGGCGCGAGCGAGGTGGTGATGGACGGCTCTGGCATCACCATCACCTCCCCCATCTTCACCTGCACCCTCCCCAAGAACCACCTCCCCAAGAAGGTGAGCGACTCCTGAGCAGCGCTATTTCCCCGAGGAAACAAACGTTCCCGCGCGGAACTATCGCATCAGCGTGCCCTTTTTTTTAGGGGGTTGGACGGCACCGCTCAATTCAACCGCAGCACCCGGCCCACCAGCTTGAACAAGCCGCGGGACGCCGCGCTGATGCGGCTCCCGACGATCTCCACGTCGCCGTCGCGGCGAAGCCGCGCCCCCGCGCTCCCGCTGCGCAGCGACAGCTCTTCGTCCGCCTCGATCACCACCTCGCGCGCTCGCAGCTCGAGCCGCTTGGGCACCCGCACCTGCAGCACCCCCACCACCCAGCGCTCGCCGGCCGCGGCCTCCACCAGCACCCGATCGCGATTCGTCAGCGCGAGCTCGAGCAGCCTCACGTCGAGCGCCTCGTCGATGCGCGCGAGCGAGGGCTCCTCCCCGCGGATCCGCAGCTCCACCGTGTGATCCATCACGCGGAGGAGCTCGGCGCTCTGGAGACCCGAGGTGACGGGCGGCGCCGCCACGGCGGGCGCCAGGTACTCCTCGAGGCTCGACGACGCCGAGGCGCGAGGGGGCTCGGCGGCGGCTTCATCGACCGCCGCGAGGGCTTCCGGCTCTGCGGCTCGAGCGCGCTCCGACATACTCACAACCTAACAGACGCAGCCGAGCGCGCCGAACAGCGACGTCGTCACCGTCGCGGCTAGAGGCACCCCTCCGCGATGCGGACCTGGGTGAGCGCCGTCTCGAGCTGGGCTTGGGTCGTCGCGACCCAAGGGGCCCCGGTGCCGCCCGCCTCCGCCACGGTGTCCAGGTTGAGGGTGCCCAGCGTCACCACGTAGGTCTTGATCTGGGGGCTCCCTTGCGTCCCTTGCAGCGCCGCCGCGGTCACGCTCTCCACGTCGTTCCGCGTGCACCCGGTGGGGTCACCGTCAGTCACCACGACCACCGACGTGCGACGCGCTCTCTGGGCAGCGCTCGACCTCGCGTACTGGACGGCGCCGCGCAGCGCCGCGGTGAGCGGCGTGGTGCCGCCCGTGGCTTCGTTCTCCCCGAGCTCCGTCACGATCAAGGACCGCGTGGCGCCGAGCGGGCCGATGTGGACGGCGGGGCGCATGTAATCGGACATCTCGCAGGAGTCCTTGGCCCCACCGTACACACCGAGGCAACCAAAGAAGGAGTAGCAAGGGCCATACTCCCCGCAGTCGTTGTCGGTCTGGCAGGTGGACGGCACCGAGGGGGGCACGGCGAAGTCCACCGGGAACCAGCCGAGGCCCACGCCGGAGCTCGAGGCCGCCGAGACGTTGACGAAGCTGGTGACCGCGCCTCGCAGCGTCGCCCAGCGGCCCTCATCCACCATGGAACCTGACCGATCGAGCAGCAGGTAAAGATCCCCACAGCTGCCCGCACCACCACTGCCGCCGCTGCCTCCCGAGGCACCGCTGCCGCCGGAGGCGCCAAAACCGCCCGAAGCGCCGCTGCCGCCCGAAGCGCCGCTGCCACCGAGCCCGCCCGAGGCCCCGGAGCCGCCGAAGCCACCGGACGCGCCAAAACCACCCGAGGCCCCCGAGCCGCCAGCCCCACCCGCGCCGCCTGCGCCCCCGGTGCCCAGGTCGTGGCAGGTATTTTCCAGGCAGAATTGACCCGCGCCGCAGTCCTCACTGGTGATGCACGGGTAGCAGCGGCGGAGCGCCGGGTGGCACACCTCCCCCAACGGACAGTCCAAGGAGTTCTGGCAGTCGGTCACCTCACGGCAATTCCCGGCCAAGCACTCGTGACCGTCCTCGCAGTCCTCCGCGCCGAGGCACTGAGCACAACGGCCACGCAGCTTGTCGCACAAGAGGCCGAGCGGCGTGCACTCGCGATCGGAGACACACGGCGTCACCCCACCGCCACTGCCGCCGCTGCCGCTCGAGGCACCACTGCCACCCGAAGCGCCCGAGCCACCCGAGCCGCCCGTACCGGCGGCACCCGCGGCGCCTCCTGGCCCGCTCAAGTTCTTGTCGGCCGAACCACACCCGACGGCCAACGCCGTAAGCCCCACCAGCACCCAGCTCCTCATCGCCCCGTGATACCACCACCGGTCGCCTCGCACCCCTCCCAGCGCGACATTTCCGTCCGGCTCGGCGCGCGACGCTTCGGGGCGCTCTCCAGCGGCGAGCGGCGGCTCGAGCGCGCCCCCATGACGCGCAGCGCCGGCAGGCGCTCTCCAATACTGCCAACGCCGCACGGCGGAGCCCTTCCAACCCCCAAAACCCGATCCCCTGAGAATGGTGCGAAAGCGAGCCCACCTCGACTACACTCGCCCCGTGGATCAGCCCCCGATCGACAACGAGACGGAGTTCATCGCTCACCCGCAGCTCTTGATGGATAAAGACGGCGAGAAGCTGGTCACCATCGTCAAGGCGACCTGGGAGCTCGTCGATCCGAGCGCCGGGCTGGAGCTCGCGTCGGAGGAGCGGATGCGGCCGCTCTGGTTCGCGGACGTGCCCTGGGGCAAGCCGGAGATCGCGAGCATCGCCTACCCCGCGGACGTTTGCCTACGGAAACCGGGCACCGACGTGATCGTGGTCGGCACGGCGCACGCGCCCGACGCAGCGCCCACGCCGAGCTTCGACGTGCTGGTGCGCGTCGGCGCGCTCTCGAAGGCGCTGAAGATCTTCGGGCTCCGGGTGTGGGAGAAGGGCGGCTCCGGCCTCAGTGAGGCGCGGCCGCTGACCCAGCTCGACCTCAAGTACGATCTAGCTTGGGGGGGGTTGGACGACACCGATCCGGAGCGCGTCGTGGAGGAGAGCCGGAACCCGGTGGGGATGGGCTGTGTGCGCGACGGCAACCAGCTGACGCACCAAGCCGCGCCGCAGATCGAGGATCCGGCGTTCCCCATCAAGCACTTCAAGACCGCGCCGCCGCCCGCTGGCGTCGGCGCCATCGGGCGCAACTACGAGCCTCGGCGACAGTACGCCGGCACTTACGACGAAGCCTGGCAGGAGCTCCGCGCGCCGCTGCTCCCCGCGGATTTCGACGACCGCTTCAACTCCTGCGCCTCCCCCGGGCTGTGCTCGCCGGTGCCGCTGCGCGGCGGAGAGTCAGTGCAGCTGCTCAATTTGCTGCCCGGCGGTGGGGTGACCTCCTTCAACTTGCCGCGCGCGGCGCTGGAGATCGACTTCGAGGTGGATGGCCGTGAGCCGCTCACGGTTCGGCCCATGCTCGACACCGTGCTGATCGACGTGCTCGCGGTGAGCCCCGACAAACCGCTCGCGGTGGAGATGGTGTGGCGCGCCCACACCTTGGCGCCGCGGCGCATGAAGGACTCGCGCGTCATCGTCCGGGAGGCGGCGCCCGGTGTTTGAGATCGACGTCAACCCGCGCATAGGCAATTCGCCTGACGCCGTGTGCCCGAGCAGCGCCGCGCGCCCGAGCGGCTGCGTGCTCACCTCCTGGTCAGTCAGTTTCGCTGACGTGATGCGTAACTGCCCGGAGGCGCCATGAAGACCCTCGCCGTCATCTCGGGCGTCGGCGCCGTGACCAGCCTGGGGCTGACCGCGCCGCAGACCGCCTTCGTCTACCGCACGGGCCACGTGGGGATGCGCGAGTCCGCGCTGCTGGACCAAGCAGGCGAGAAGATCACGCTGTGCTCGGTGCCCACGCTCGATCCTTGGCTCGCCGGCGAGGCGCGCCTGATCCAGCTCGCCCTGCCCGCCCTGGAGGAGGCCCTGGGCCAGCTGGGCGAGCACGCGAAGAGCCTCAGGATCAAGGTGTACCTGTGCGTGGACGAGTGGCTCGCCGCGCCGCGCTCGCCGGCGGACAACGCGGCAGCGGGTCAGCTGCCCGCGCAGCGCGTGGCGTCCGCGCTCTTGTTCCGCGCTCGGAGCCTCGCCCACGAGAACGTCACCATCGAGACCCGCGCGGATGGCCCTGGCGCGCCGGGCCTGTTCCTCGAGCAGGCCTGGGAGCTCCTGAACGTCAACGCAGCTGACGTGATCGTCATCCTGGCCGTCCATTCGGACTACGACCCGCTCATCGTGTCCGAGCTGGAGCAGCGCGGCCGGCTCTTCTCCTCCGATCACCTGGACGGCTTGATCGGGGGGGAGGCGGCGGCTTGCTTGCTCCTCACCACACCGCGCACGGCGTCCAAGCTGGGGCTCACGCCGCACGTCGCGATCCACAGCGTGGGCACGGCCTATGAGCGCGCGCGCCCGGACAACGACGACTCCGCCTACGAGGCAGCGGGGCTGACCGTGGCGTCGCGGCGCGCGCTGACGCCGCTCACCGAGGCCAAGCTGAAGTGCGGCTGGCTGCTCGCCGACGCCACCTACGAGATGCGCGAGGTGTACGAGTGGCAGGCGCTGGTCACGCGCAGTCAGCGCGCCCTGGAGCTGCCCCAGCAAGGTGACTTCCCCGCGCACCGCCTGGGGCACCTCGGCGCGGCGGCGATCCCGGTGCTCCTCACGCTGATCTTCGAGGCGTACCGTCGGGGCGCGGCGCCGCACCCCCGCGCGCTCTTGTACGCTGGCAGCGACGCGGGGCTACGCACGGTGTTGGTCGTCTCTCAACCTGACGACTCCAAGCGCGCGCTGGAGCGACAACAGGGCGGCCCACCGCCGCCCGTCGCCTCGACGGACGGCGCCAAGACGGCGTGAGCCATGTCGGCCGTGGACGAAGCTTCGAGCGAGGCCAGCTCCCTCCAGCGGACCCATCAGCTCGCGCTCACCGCGCTGGCCGCTGGGGAGCTGCCGCGCGCCGCGAGCCTCACCCTCACGCTGCTCCAGCAGCAGCCGCTCAACGTCGCGTACCAAGCGCAGCTCCGGCGCGTGATCGCGCTGAGCCCCGACCCCATCGCCCTGGCGCCGCTCACGCAGCCGATGGAGCTCGATCAGGCGCTGCTCCACGCCTTCATCCTGGCTGAGCTGGGGCGCCACGCGGACGCCGCCGGGCTCCTGCTCGACGTGCTGGGCGCGGTGCCGGGGCACCCCACCTGGGTTTGGCTGGTCACTTGGGTGCGTGAGCTGACGCCCATCGCGCTGCGCGAGTCGATCGGCGGCCTGACGCGGCGACTCGCGGTGGCGGCCAACGTCGCGCGCACCAGCCTCGGCGTGCCTGGGCTCGGCCCCTTGCTCCAGATCACGCGGCTGCTCGCGGAGCGCGCGCCCGAGGAGCTCGAGCTCCAGCTGTTCGAGATCACCCTGCTGCGCCAGGCGGAGCGGCCGCTCGAGGCCGCCCAGCGCGCCCGCGCCTGCCGTGAGCGCACACCGAGCTGGCGCTCGGAGATCGCCTACGCGCAAGCCCTACGCGAATCCGGCGAGCTCGAGCTCGCGGCGCAGAGCCTCGAGCGCGCCACCCAGCATGAGCCGAGCGAGCTCAGCACCTTCCTCGATCTCGGCGACGCCCTGCTCAGCCTCGGGCGCCCCCCCGAGGCGCTCGCCGCGTACCGAGCCGCGCTGGCGCTCGAGCCAGATCATCCCTGGGCCACCTCCAGCGCGCTGGCCGCAGACTATTTCCTTGGAGAAACATCGAAGCTCGACGCGCTGGTGGAGCGCGCGGACGCAGGCGACGCGCGGGCGAGCGCCCTCATCGGCGCGCTGTTCCACCCGCCCTGGGTCAGCTCCCTGCCGCTGCCGCTCGACCCCGAGCTGCTCGCGCTCTCCGCCGCCATCGAGGCGCTCAAGCAGCACCCCGCCGAAGCCACCGCAGAGGAGCCCGCCCAGATCCGGCTGGAGCTGGCGCAGCTCGGCGCCCCGAGCCTCCAGCTCGGCTTCGTGCTCGGCGCGCGGCTGCTCGGTCACCAGGCGAAGCTGACCCTCGCCATCCGCCACGTGCCGAAGCCCGACCCACGGCAGGTCGCGGGCCAACCGCTGTTCAGCGTCTGGCGCTACCACGGCACGTCCCCCGCCGCCGCGGTGCCCCCGCCGAGCGGCGAGCTCAGGCCCCTGATCGAGGCGCTAGCCAGGTGCCCTTACGACCTCGACGCCTGGGCCAACCACGCCGCCGAGCTGAGCCGCTCCCTCCCGCCTACCTGCGTGGGCGAGCTGTTGTCCTCCCTGGTGCACATCCACCCGCCGAGCACCGACTCCGGCGTGGAGGCGCTGCACCCGATGGACTGGGTCCAGCGCGTCCAAATCGCGGCGTGCCTCTTGATCGCCCAGCTGGAGACCTCCTGGGAGGGGACGGTGCGCGAGGCCGCGCTCAGCTCGCTCTGCGACGGCCCCATCGACTGGACCACCAACGCCGCCCTGGTGGCGCTCGCCAGCGTCGCGCGGCGCGAGCCCCAGCACGAGCCGCACGTGGCCGCGCTGTACCAGCGCGTCTACGACCGCCTCCCCACCGACGGGAGCTTCAGCTGCGTGCTGCACCCGCTCGCGAGCCTGTGGGCGAGCCTCCCCGGCACCTCACCCGAGCTCCGCGGCCGGTTGTACTCGCTGCGCGCCCGGGTCGAAGCCGCGCTCCGCCGCGCGCGGGCACAACAGCAGCGATAGGCCGCGGCCTTCCCTGCGATATCAGTCAGTAACACTGACGCTCTATTGTCAAACAGGTACACTGACGTTGAGCGCTCCGGCGCGCGGCCGCGCGACATAAGGCAGCAACACTGACAATCCAGTGTCAAACCGATGCGCTGACGTTGAGCGCTCCGGCGCGCTACGAATCGCGCCCTACGAGCGCCGTGACGGCGTGGCCCACGCCCCGGGGCGGCCGCTCGCGGCGCGCGCCTTGGGCTCCCACATCGCGAGCGCCGCCTCTTGGCGGTACACCCACTGGTCCACGTCGAACGCCACGTAGCTCCCCGTCCTCGAGATGAGCTCCTCTTGCAGCACGCGGCGCTCCCCAGGCGTACACGGCGCGGCGTCGAGCTCGTTCCACGACACCAGGGGGCTGTAGGGCACGCCACGGCGGTAGCGGGTGCCTGGCGTGAAGCGCGCGCCGTTGTCACGCCACCAGCGGTGCCAACGGTTGAAGTCCGTGGTGGGCAGGAGCACCAAGTCCGGCGAGCCAGGGTCTGGCAAATCGCGCGGATCGCTCACCGCCTTCGCGAGTGGCTCGGCAGGCTCACCGGTGTTCGGCTCGGGCGCGGGTGGCCCCTCCAGCTCCTCCGGCGGCACCTCCACCTCGATGAAGAGCCCCGCGCGCGTGAGGCGCTCCAGCGCCAGCGCCGCGGCCTGCGCGAGCGCCTTGTCCTTCCCTTTGAGCACCTGCATGAGCGGCTCGATGAAGCGCGCGTCCCCGGCCCACCCCAGCGCGGCGATGACCCCCTCCGAGGGGGCCTGACCGAGCTCTTGATACAGGAGCTCCGAGTCCTGCTGACTCCCGAGCGCCCCCAAGCGCACGTGAGCCTCGAGCGACAGCTCCGAGGTGAGATCTTGGTGCAGCACGTGGCTGAGCCGCGGATCGCCCGACACCGTCATCGCGCGCCACACCGCGCGGCGCACGGCGCTGCCCGGCAGGGTCAGGGCGCGCGTGATCGCCGCCTGCGTCCCGGGGTGCTTGGCTGCCGCCAGCGGGAACAGCGCCGCCGCGACCAGCTCCGGCTCCGCTGCGGCGGCTCCCCAGGCGAGCTCCTCCGGCGTCGCCGCGCCGTGGTGCGCCAGCACCTCGAGCCCGAGCGCGCGGTGCGCCGGCGTTGGATCGTGGAGCAGGCGCCGCGCGACGGTGACGGCGTGCGGGTGCGCGGTGAGCCTGAGCGCCCGCGCGAACTGGGCGCCCGCCTCCGGATCAGCCGTTACCACACGGTAAAAAGCGCGCTCCGCCGCGGCGAGCGCGTCACGCCCCTCCAAGCTGCCGAGGATCATGGTGATGGCGAACACCCGGAACGGCTCCGGCGCCGGAGACTCCACCACCCAGCGCTCGAGCTCGGTGAACGCCGGCGGGCCCAGCGCGACGATGGCGTCGATGGCGCTCAGCATGCGCTGATCGAGGATCTCCATGCCACGCCACGGCTCGTCCAAGAAAGGCAGCCGCGCCATGCCCACCATGGTCACCTCCTCGAAGCACAGCCGCGCGCTCTGGCGGAGGAACTCATCCGCGCTCTGCTGCGGCAGCGGATCGCGCGCGAAGCCCGGCGGGGGCTCGGGGCGCTCCGGCTCGGGGCGCGGCGGGCGCTCGGCCTTCGGCTGCCGCTCCTTGGCGCGCTCCTGGCGCTGCGCTGCGCGCTCCTTGAGCGCCTCCATCGTCTGCTCCAGCGCATCGAAGTCGGTCGGCTGCGGGAGCGCGGGCAACGGGGCCTCCGTCACCTCGGGCGCGGGCAGCGGTGGGAAACGCCAACACGGGGTGAGCCGAGGCCGCGTGACGCGGTGGAGCCGAGGCAAGCGTAGGCTCGCGAGCTGCTCGCGCGGCGGCGAAGGCGGGAGGTAGACGCGCGCCGCGATCAGCTGCGTCGCCTCCGCGAGCTGCTGGCCCGCCTGAGCGAAGCGCTCCGCCACCCCGGCCAAGACCGGATCGACCTCACCCCGCGCCGCGAGCACCGACCGCGCGCGCTCCAGGTGACCGAGCCCGAGCGGCAGCGCCTTCGCCGGATCGACCTCACCGTCGTAAGCCAAGAGCAGCTGGGCGTGCGCTTCCGTGAGGTCGTGCTCCACCGGAGCGAAATCCAGCCCCGGAGCCGCCGCCACCTCGATGGACCGACAGCTCACCCGCAGCACGCTCAGCGCCACCTCGATGCGCTCGCGCCACGCCTCTTGTCCTTCGATCGCAGCCGCCTGCATCTCGCCGTGTATATCACCGTGCGCGCCGCGCCGCGCGCGGGTTCCCTACGCGATGCGAGGGTGCCAAAATGGCCGCGATGCGGCAGCAGCTCGATCTGGCGACCTACGCGAGGCTGCTCGCGACCTTCGCCCACGACCCCACCACGCGCGAGCCCCTGCTCGCCGCGCAGGGCCTGACGGAGGACGACTGGCTGGCCATCGACGAGCACTGGCAGGACGCGCTCGACGCCGAAGGCGAGGAGGAGGAGGTGGAGGGCCACGTCGCCCCGCTGCTGATCGCCTTCGATCGCGCCTTCAGCGAGGCCCAGCAGCAGCTCGCGGGCGCGCCGCTCGACTTGAACCGCTACCTCGAGGTGCTGCAGCGCCTACGAGCGGGCCACGACCTGACCCAAGCGCTGGCGGAGGCCGGGATTGGGCTCAGCCGCTACTTGGTCAGTCACGCTCACTGGGCCCGACGCGCGCAAGAGGATGAGGCGGTGCGCGAGGCGCTCCAGGGTGGTGAGTCGAAGGACTGAGGCGCGCAGGCTCACGGCGCGGTGCCGTCCAACCCACAAAACCCGGACCTCCCGTAAGGAATCGTCTCGGTGACCCCGCACTCTACTGGCGCAGCGCGAACGCTCCCTATGTTTCCCCGTGGAAATGTATGGGCTCGGCGGGCTCGGGCGCAGGGGGTTTGGCGGTGCGCCGCATGACTGCGCAGCGTACGCGCACCGCGGCGCTGGCTGCCGCCACGAACGATGAGCCACGCGACGCGCGGCGACGCTCAGACCCGCTCAGCGGCTGTACATGGTGCGGAAGTGGCGCAGCGCGGACTCGTAGCGCTCGTGGTACGTCGCGAGGTCGGCGCCGCCCAGCTGGAGCTTGTGGCTCCACGCTTGCTGCACCGCTTGCCAGGTCGCAGCGTCGCCGATCCCGTACTTGGCGAGCGCGCGCTCGACGTGCTCCGGCACCACCGCGATCTCCGCGCTGAGCATGGCGTAGTCCCCGAGGGACAGCTCGGGCACGTAGGCCGCGCTCGCAGCAGGGGCCGACGCCGGGACGGGTGGCGCGGCCTCCGCCACGAAGTAAGCACCCGCACCGCTCGGGGGTGGCGTCACCAGCGGCGCTGGCTCCGCAGGGACGAAGTAAGCGCCTGCACCGCTCGGGGGTGGTGTCACCAGCGGCGCTGGCTCGGCAGGAACGAAGTAAGCGCCTGCACCGCTCGGGGGTGGTGGCGTCACCAGCGGCGGTGCGGCGGGCACACCCGCGACGGGTGGGGGGGTGACGAGTGGTGGTGGCGGCGGAGCCCCCAGGCTCGGGGGTGAGGGGTACGCACCCTCCGCGCTGGGTGGTGCATGAACGACGGGGGGCGCGGCTGGAGAGGCGCCGTAACCCGGCGTGACGAACGGTGGGCTGGTGGGCTCGGGTGAAAAAGCGCCCACGACGGGCGGCATCGGCGGCACACCCGCGACGGGCGGCATCGGCGGCACGCCTACGACGGGCGGCATCGGCGGCACACCCGAGGTGGGCACGGGTGGCTCGACGGCCGGAGGCGGCACCAGCGCCGCGCCAGCCATCGGTGGCATCGGCGGCACGCTCGCTGGCATCGGCGGCACCCCAGGCATCGGCGACGTGGCGACCGCGGGCATCGGTGGCGCGGCCGAGGTCGCCAAAGGAGGAGAAGTGACGAGCGGTGGGGGAGCTGGCTCCGCCTGCCAGCGTAGGTACTCCCAGTCCGCGGGCTGCTCCGGCCCTGGAGCCGCATTGTACCCTGAAGCCGCGTTGGGAAGCGGCGCTGCGGTGGAGGTGAGCGGGGCGGACTGCAAGCCGAGCTGCCGCTCGGCCTCCAACCGATACTGAAGAAACCACTGAGTGTAGCGGTGAAACAGCTCGTAGTTCTGCCGCTGCACCTGCTCCGCCAAGTTGGCGAGCCAGGTCGAGAGCTCCGCCTCCCACTCCGCCTGACCGAGGCCCGCCTCGCGCAGCACGGCGTCTCGAGGCAACCCCGCGTCGAGCCGAGCCGAGACGGCGGCGAAGTTTTCGAGTGACAGGGAGCTCACTATCTGGCGCCTTCGCTAACCAATCGCGGAAAGCACTGATACCCTCGGAGCGCGGATGGGTAAAGTAACCGCTTGCAAGACGGACTGCGTCACCAAGAAGTCCGGCCACAACTGCGTGGGCATGGCGGTGAGCGTGTGCACCACGCCCGCCGCGCCGAGCCCCATCCCGCTGCCGTACCCCACGACCGGCACGGTGGCAGAGGGCATCACCGACCAGGCGATGCGCACCAAGATCACCGGCGCCGACGTGATGACCGTCGGCTCCGTGATGAGCAAGTGCCACGGTAACGAGCCGGGCACCTTGAAGGAGGTGGTGAGCCTGAACACCGCCGGCCCGAGCTTCCCCATCATGGGCGCGCCCACGGTGCTCATCGAGCTGGGCATGGCGGGCATCACCGGCAGCCCAGGGATGATGAACAAGGGCATCACCGTCGGCGGCGGGGGCAGCGCCAGCGGCGCGGGCGGGGGTGCGGGCGGGGGTGGCGGAGGTGGTGGCGGCGCCGGAGGGCCTTCGGGCTCGGGGCCCCAAGGGCCATCCGGCGGTGGCGGGAGCGGCGGCGGCGGGAGCAACAGCGCCGCGGCGCCGCCCCCCGCGGGCGTCAGCCAGGAGGAGGCCGACTTGGCGGCAGCGCCAGGCAACAGCCCGGAGCAGATCGCCGCGCGGCAGAAGTTGGCGGACGCGTTCTACGCGGAGAACTGCCCAGGCATGACGCCTGCCCAGATCGCGCAGCACACGGCGGGCATCGATATGAACGAGCCGGTGCGCACCGTCACCATCCCCCCTGGCGGCGGCGGGCCGAACGGCGACCAGCTCTACCAGTGGGAGCACCCAACTTGGGGGACGGGTCAATACTTCGCGTCCGACCCCAACACGACCCCGTCCGAGCTCGGCATCAACAATCGGGTCTTGGTGGATGGCGAAGGGAACACCCCCGCCCGCGTCGCGCCGCGGCAGCAGCACTCCTACACCGCCTCTGAGGATCAGCCCGCGGTGGGCCTCCAGAGCACCGCCGCGCCGGTGACGGACACCTGGTCGCACAGCGGGGAGCCGAAGGAGACGACCGGCGGCGGCACCCAGACGTTCATTCCACGCGGCAATCAAGGCGGCGTGGGCCGAAGCTAAGGTCTAGACACTCCCATGCCGCAGCCCAACCTCATCCAGAGCAAGCTCACCTGGCGCTTCATGCTCCAAGACGCGAAGAAGCGCACCGAACAGATGCTCAAGGTCGATCCGGACTGGCAGCTCGCCAAGGTGATCTCGCGGCAGCTGGAGTTCATGGAGGAGTGCACCCGGGGCGAGCGCTCACCGACCCCGGAGGAGGCGGGCCGCATCACCATCGGCCCCATCGGCGCCAAGAACTTCGAGGAGAGCGATCCGGAGTATGCCCAGTGGCTCGGCGAGCTCGAGTACGCCTTCCGCGTGACCTGGTCGCGGCTGCCTTGAGTCGGCAGCCAAGCTGACTTGACGCTGCCTCGACATGGCAACCACGATACGGCAGCCAAGCTGGCTTAGCTGCGCCTGCCTCGTGATACGGCAGCCAAGCTGACTCAACCGCGGCCGCCTCGAGTCGGCAGCCGAGCTAACTTGGCCGCTAGCGCTGCCAGCGACGGGGGAGGTCGACGTACAGCACCGCGCCGCCCTTCAAATCCGTGTGGTAACGCATCTTCGGCTCGCGGGCGCCGCCGCGCATCGCCACGTGCACGATCAGGCGGCCCTCGAGCGGCTCCAGCGTCACGCCCACCAGCGCCGAGTCGGGATCGTCCCGGCGCTGCCCCAGGCGGTTCCTCGTGTCCGCCGTGATCTTCACGTCGTTCAGCTGGTAGCGCACGCTGGTGCCGGCCCCTGACGAGGAGAGCTCCACCGGCCCGCTCAGCTCGATCACCACGCGCTCGGTGCCATCATCCAGGCGGACTACTTGGGCAGAAGTGATGACTATTTCGTGCTGGCCGTCGGGGCGCACCGCGTGCGCTGGGCAGCCGCCCGTTCCAGCGCCGCCCGCCTCGTCGGGGCAGGCGTCGTACTCGTCCACCACGCCGTCACCATCGGTGTCCAAGTCGGGCTCCGGGCAGCCATTTTCGGTGGGGCCGCCGCTCCGCGCGAAGCCTGCCACCGTGGGGCAGTGATCGCGCCAGTCAGGGATGCCGTCATTGTCGAAGTCGAAGTAGAGCTTGGGGCAGCCGATGCGCGCCTTGTCGCTCTCGGGGCGCATGGGCCCAGGATCCTCCGGGCAGGCATCCAGCTCGTTGACGATGCCATCGCTGTCCGTGTCGCCCCACTCGTCACCCAAGTCCGCTTGGGGCTCGTGGCCAGGGGAGTAGGCGACGCTCAGCACGCCGCGCGTCGCGGAGCCTGGGGTTTGACTGAGGCCGGGGCCGAGCGCCGCGCCGAGCACGATGTCACCCGCGCGGTACTTCAGCCCGAACAGCGCGCCGCCCGGGGTGGTGCGCTGCTGCAACGGCTCACCCAGCTCCGGATTCAGGAGCGTGCTGGCGTAGAGCTCCGCGCCGAGCTGGAGCTTGTCCTCCGCGAGCAGCACACCGAGCCCACCGCTCATCGTGGCCGAAGGCCCAATCTCCAGCGAGCCCGAGTTGAACTCCTTGCGGTGCAGGTAGCCGCCGGAGAGCGCGTAGATCACCGGGCCGAGCCGGCCGCTCACGAGCAGCTTCGGGTTGATGCGAAACTCCCCGTCACCCGCCAGCTCCTCTTCACTGCCGATGGGCAGCCACGCGTCCACGCCGAGGGCGAGCGCGATGGGGTCGTTACGATGCCCCACCAGGTTGAGCCGCGCGCCGAGCCGAGGGTCCGCGAGCACCCCGCCGCCCGGCTCATTCGGAGCGCCTACCTGACCATCCTGGTAAGGCACGAAGGGGATGTCGAGGTTCACCATCACTCGCTCCTTGATGGCGAGGCTCACGTCCGCGTGCAGGTAGAACTGGTACTTGTTCACCCGGCGCTTCTCGGCGGTGACCGAGTCGATGCGGACCAGCGGCGGCGAAAACGCCCAACTGCCGAACGCCATCGCGTGGACGTAGGTCTCCCCCACCGCGGCGTCGGGCGCAGCGAAGAACCAGTCACCGGCCGGCGCGGGCCACAGCGTCTGCAGCGAGAAGCCCTCCGAGAAGGGCGCGTCGAGCGACTCTTGCGCCAGCGCGCTGCTCGAGCCCAGGAGCACCGGCGCCGCGCTGGCCAACCCGACGGCCCAGGGCAAGAAGCGGCGGAGGACGTTCATCTTGAATCCATCGAAGCCAAGAGGCGTGAGCGAACCTTAGTCGAGGTTGACCCGCGCGAGATGAAAACGACGACGCGCGCCCGCTTGTTGGCCCGGGCGGCTCGCGACTGGCAGGCGCTCACCCACCCTCACCCGACTCGAAGACCCGCCCCCAAAGCGAGGGCTCGCTCTCGAGCAGCTCCCCCTCCACCAAGGTGAAGACGCGCTCGAGCTCCGCGCGTCGCAGCATGCGACCCATGGAGTCCTCGGCGACCACCTGCTCCTGCACGCGGATCCGGTTCGCCTCGAACTTCGGCGACGAGCTCAGGCGGTAGGTGATGGCGCCGCCCATCCCGGGCTCCGCGTTGCGCGCCACGCCGACGCGCTCGAGCGGCACCTGCGCCGCGAGCTTCAGCTGCCCCTGACGCGGTAAGAACACGTGAAGCAGCGTCTCGCACGGGCGGCTCGAGCCTTCGCCCTCCGTGCAGCCCTCGGCTTGCACCGTCGGGATCACCTCCGAGCCCATGCGCTCGATGCGGAGCTTGGAGCGCTCCGCGGGCCCGCGGTACACGCCCACGCCGTAGGCCTCCGCGTGATCGGGTAAGGTGCGCACCAGCGCGAGCGCGCCGCCGGCAGTTCCATCTGGAAATGCTTGGGTGCGGAGCCACACGAGCCGGAGCCGGCTCCCCCCGGCGCCGAGCACCACGTCACCTTCTTTGATGCGGAACGGCCAGCCACGGAGCGCCCGACTGCCGCTCAAGGTGGGGGAGTCGTAGACGCCACGACCCGCGCAGTCGCGCGCGTTCTCGGGCAGCTCCTGACGCCGCTCGTCGAAGCTCGGGAACACCAGCTTCCAATACTGCTCCTCACGCAGGCTCCGGCTCGCGCTGGATGTCTTGCCCTGAGGCGGGAGCCGCAGCACACAAGCGGGCACCGGCGCGACGCGGCGCGTCAAGTCGCCATCCAACGAGCGAGGGATGCGGGCGGTGCAGCCCGTCTGCGTGAGCCACAAGCCCCCCAGCGCGGCGAGGGTGCCGCACCACGCCAGCCTGCCCACCCCGCGACGCACGAGCCCCGGCTCGAGACACGCCCGCTTCCCCCCAAGGCCTCTCGCGAAGCCACCTGGACCGCCGCTACGTCGCATGACAACGATACTCTGCCCGCGGCAAACCGCCCGGTACAAGAAAGCCGCCGTGCTCCCGGCCGACGCGACGCGATGCCAGCCGTCACGCGGACCGCGTCACGCGAAAACGGAGGCCACGCGCGCGGGCGGCCTCGTGGTCTGCGAACCGTCCGTTGGTGCTCGCCACACGGCTACCTGGAGAAGCGCAAAGAATTGCACAATGCAATGATTTGCACACATCGGGTGCGCCAAACTGCAGTCGTTCGCGCGTGGCGCCGGGCGCACTCTCAAAAACGCCTTGGAAGTATCTCACTCTGAGCTTGGCACATGCGCTGCATTAGGCTGCGCGTCGCTTGGGGGCGACGCAACGACGACAACAGGCCAACCGACGCATCGCGCCAGGATCGCTAGCGGGTCGCTACGAAGCGCACCAGTCGACGCTGACGGGGTGAGTCAGGCAGGGGTGTGAGTTTCAACATGGAAACTCGCCCATAACCAAGGATCGAGGGACACAACATGGCATTTGATACACTCGGCAAGGTGAAGTTCAAGACCCAGGGCGACGGCAAGCAGGAGACGTGGCGTACGGGCGAGGGCCAGAGCTACACCGACTTCGCCGGCAAGTTCGAGGTCATCGGCTTCAACTGGGGCATCCTCTGCCCCAAGGATCCGGGCAGCGGCGCTTCGGCCGGTCGTCGTCAGCACCAGCCCATCGCCTTCACCAAGAACTGGGGCGCCTCCACGCCGCAGTTCTTCCAGGCGGCTGCGCGCAACGAGACCATCGAGGAGATTGGCTTCGAGTTCTTCCGCACCGACGGCGAGGGCAACCAGGTCGTGTACATGACCATCGTCGCGAAGAACGGCTCGGTCTCGAGCATCAAGTATGGGACCGGCACCGGCAAGGGCGACGCGGGGATCTCGCGCGTGGCGGCCACCCAGTACGACCTGATGGAGAGCGAGACCATCGAGGTGGTGTTCGAGGACGTCACGATCACCCACGTCATCGAGGGTGTCGAGGCGACGGACTCCTGGCGTAGCTGATCGGCAGCCAAGGCATCTCGACCTGCTGGGCTGGCGCCGCGTGAGCAGCGCCCTGGCTCGGCGGGTCGAGCCCGTTTTTGTGCCTCGAGTTTGGTTTGGGGGCTGGGGGTTAGACGGCACCGCGTTGGGGCGCGCCTGCGAGCGTTTCCGCAGTGAATTGCGCTCGAGTCAGCTCGAGTAGCGCGCGCCTTCATCGACGCCGCCAGCTGGTTTGGCGCGAGCATGGAGCATGGTAGGCTGCGGGCATGCGCGGTCACACGCTGCTCCGCCGGGTGCAGAACCCCGAGTACGCCGTCGCGCGGCGCTCTGTCTCCGAGCACGAGATCCGGAGCAGCATCCTGGAGCACCTGCGCCTCATGTGCGGCACGCGCATGGGCTCCATGCTCACCTGCCCCGACTTCGGCGTGATGGACCCGAGCGATCTGGTGCACGCGTTCCCTGACGCGACCACCCTCCTCGCGCGGTCGCTGCGGGTCACCATCGAGACCTACGAGCCTCGGCTCCAGAACGTGCGCGTGAGGTTCGTCGCCGACGAGGAGGTCGACCTCGTCCTGCGCTTCGAGGTCTCCGCGCAGATCGCGCACGAGGGGAGCAAGGTGCCGATCTCGTTCGAGACCGCGCTGGACGCCACGCGCCAGCTCAGCGTGCGCTGATCCCCAACCCCCCGCCCTGCCCTTTGAAGTAGGATTCGCCGCGGCGTGTTCAACAAATACTACCAAGACGAGCTCGCCTACCTGCGGCAGCTCGGTAAAGAGTTCTCGGAGGCGTACCCGGCGCTCGCCCCCATGCTGGCGGATCGGGGTAGCGACCCCGACGTGGAGCGCCTGCTGGAGGGCGTCGCCTTCCTGACCGGGCGCATCCGCCAGAAGCTCGACGACGAGGTCCCGGAGCTCATCCTAGCGATCGCGGGGCTGCTCTTCCCTCACCTCACGCGGCCGCTCCCCGGCGCCACCATCATCGAGCTGGAGCCGCTCCCCAACGTGGTGCGGGAGCGGAAGATGGTTCCGCGCGGATCTGAGTTCGCGAGCATCCCGGTGGACGGCACGCCGTGCCGCTTCACCTCGTGCACCGACTGTGAGGTGGTGCCCTGGAGCATCAGCGACGCGCGGCTCGAGGCGCTCCCTGATGGTGGGCAGCAGCTGCGGATCGACTTCCGCTGCCCTTCGGGGGTCGCGGTGGAGGCCGCGGCGCCAGAGCGCCTGCGGCTGCACTTCACCGGGGACCCGCGGACCTCGCTGGGGCTCCTGCACTGGATCCACGAGCACACGCGCGACGTCGCCTTGATCGAGGCGAACAAGCTCGGGGGCCGCGAGCAAGAGCTCTCGCTCGGCAAGCGCGCCGTGACGCCGGTCGGCTTCGACGAGGAGGAGGAGCTATTACCGTATGGAGATCTAGCCTTCCCCGGCTTCCGGCTGCTGGAGGAGTACTACGTGCTCCCTCAGAAGTTCGCCTTCATCGACATCAGCGGCACCCGGCGGCTCGCGGAGCTGAAGCCGGAGATCCAGGACTTCGCCATCGCGATCCGCTTCGACGAGCCGCTCACCGGCGCCCCGCAGGTGACCCGCGACTCGGTGAAGCTCCACTGCTTCCCCGCGATCAACCTGTTCAAGACGACGGCCGAGCCGATCCGGCTGAACCACAACCGCGAGCAGTTCTTGGTGCGCCCCGCGGGCCTCGCCCCAGGCGCGGGCGAGGTCTACCAAATCCTCGGGGTGGAGGCGATCACCCGCGGCGCGAGCGAGCGGGTGCAGGTCCCCAGCTTCTTCGACTTCACCAGCACCGGCGGCACCGGCGCCACCGGTCAGGTCTACTACTCGACGCACCTCCGGCCCGCGGTGGTGGGCGAGGGGGTGGACATGATGATCTCCTTCGGCACGCCGGAGAACAGCGGCGTCCTGCCTCAGGCAGATTTACTGTCGATTGACCTCCTGGCGACCAACCAGCGGCTCGCGAGCGCCCTGCGGGTGGGTGAGCTGCGCGTCCCCACCCCGAGCTCGCCCGCCTTCTCCAAGTTCAAGAACCTGTCCGCCGTCACCACCCACGTGCCGCCGCCGCTCGGGCGCGATCTGCACTGGCGAGTCACGGCGCACGCGGCCATGAACCTCCGGAGCCTGGCGGAGAAGAACACGCTCCGCGCGATGCTCGGCGTGTACAACCTCCACGGCTTGGTCGATCGCCAAGCGGCGCGCGCCAACGAGCTCCGCATTCAAGCGATCTCCGACGTCAAGGTCACCCCGCAAGAGCGCCTCTACCGCGGCGCTCCCGTCCGCGGGCTCCGCGTGGACATCTACCTGGACGAGAGCGGCTTCACGGGGGACGGCGATTTGTTCCTGTTCGGGGCCATCTTGGATCGCCTGTTCGCCACCTACGTCTCGATGAACTCCTTCACGACGACCACGGTGCACGGGGTGCAGTCCAAATTGAGGTTCGAATGGCCGGCGCGCAGCGGAAACCTGACGATTCTCTGACGCTGGACCTGGCGCGCCACGGCAGCCGGTACTCCTTCTTTCAGGCGGTGCAGCTGCTCCATCGCTTGTCGCCCAACCTGAAGCCGGTGGGCGACATCGGGCCGCCGGACAAGGAGGTCGTCCGCTTCCGCTCCAACCCGGCGCTCAAGTTCTCCGCTGGGGACATCGAGATCATCGAGGCGCCGACCGAGGGCTCGGTGCGCAAGGCGATGGTCGTCACCACGAACTTCCTGGGGCTGGTGGGCGCGACCTCGCCGCTCGCGTTCCGCTTCACCGAGACGGTCATCGCCGCGGAGCAGAACGACGACTTCGCCCTCACCGAGTTCTACAACATCTTCCACCACCGGCTCTTGAGCCTGTATTTTCGCGCGTGGAAAAAATACCGCCTGGCGGTGGGCTTCCGCTCCGATGGGAGCGACCCGTTCACGCGGCGCGCGCTCGCCTTCGTGGGGGTGGACCCCGGCGCGAGCACCCCCGCAGGCGGCCTGCCGCCGCGGCTCTTGCTCACGCTGGCGCCCATCTTGGCGCAGCGGTCACGCTCGGCGCGCACCCTGACCATCGCGCTCCGGCGCCTGCTGCCCGGCGCGGGGATCGAGGTGCAGTCCTTCGTGGAGCGCCTCGTGCGGATCCCACCGGACCAGCGGGTGAGGCTCGGCATCGCGAACAGCACGCTGAACGGCGACTTCACCATCGGGGCGCGCGTCTCGGATCGTTCCGGGCGCTTCCGCGTGAAGATAGGCCCGGTGGACTACGAGGACTTCGAGGCGCTGATGCCGGGCGGCGAGAACTACCCGGTGCTGCGCCAGGTGGTGAACCAGTTCACGCGCGGGGTGCTCGAGCCAGAGCTGGAGGTGAGCCTCGCTGAGGATCAGTCGCCGCGGTTTCAGCTGGGCAACCGCCGGGGCGCCCTGCTCGGCACCACCACCCAGCTCGTCACCCGGCGCACCAAGCCGATGCGGATGCGCGTGGTGCTGGCGCAGGACGCGCGCGACGCGGTGCCGCACTTGGTGCCGGACTTCGAGGATTGAGCGCCGCCTTGACTGCTGGGCGCGGAGACCGCGACCAAAAAGCAACGCGGCCACCCTGGTGAGGCGGCCGCGTTACCGTGTGCCGAGCCCGAGGGCTCAGCGAGCCTGAGGCGGCTCAGGTCTTGTCGAGCTTACCCACCAAGCTCAGGGTGAAGAACGCACCCATGTACTTGAAGTGGGGGCGCACCTGCATGCCCACCTTGTACCAACCTGCGTTGCCCGGCACATCCTCCACGGTGATCTGTGCCTTGCGCAGCGGGCGCCGACCGCGCACCTGCGCCGTCACGCCGTCCTGATCGGCGACGTACTGACCGATCCACTTGTTGAGCTCGCGCTCCAAGTCCCCGCGCTCCTTCCAGCTGCCGATCTGCTCGCGCTGCATCACCTTCAGGTAGTGGGCGATGCGGCAGGTGACGAACAGGTAGGGGAGCTGGGTGCCGAGGCGGTAGTTCAGCTCCGCCTCCTTACCCTCCGCCGACTGACCAAAGTTCTTCGGCTTCTGGGTGGAGTTCGCGGAGAAGAAGCAGGCGTTGTCTGAATCCTTGCGGAAGCAAAGTGGGATGAAGCCCTCCTCGCTCAGCTCGAACTCACGACGCTCGGAGATGAGCGTCTCCGTGGGGCACTTGGTCTGGACCTCGCCCATCGCCTCGTACTGATGGAGCGGCATGTCCTCCACCGTGCCGCCCGACGCCGGGCCGATGATGTTGGGACACCAGCGGAACTTGGCGAAGCTGTCAGCGATGCGCGTGGCCATCGCGTGCACCGCGTTGCCCCACAGGTACTTGTCGTGCTGCCCGATGACCTCCTCGTTGTAGTTGAAGGTCTTGGCGGGCACCGTCTCCCCGCCGTACGGGAGCCTCAGCAAGAACCGCGGCATCACCAGACCCACCGACCGCGCGTCCTCGGACTCACGGAACGACTGCCACTTCGCGTACTGCGGCCCCTCGAAGATGGACTTCAAGTCCTTCAGCTTGGGGAGCTCCGTCCAAGACTCCTCACCGAAGAACTTGGGCGAAGCCGCGGCGAAGAACGGCGCGTGAGCCATCGTCGCGATGGCGGCGCAGTTCTGGAGCAGCGCGATGTCCTGCGGCCCCGGGTTGAACTCGTAGTTCGCGAAGATGGCGCCGTAGGGCTTGCCGCCGAACTGACCGTACTCCTCGGTGTAGGCGATGCGGTAGAGGCCGCTCTTCACCAGCTCCGGGGCGTCCTCGAAGTCCTCCATGAGGTCGTCCTTCGAGCAGTTCAGGATCTCGACCTTGATGTTCTCGCGGAAGTTCGTGCGATCGATGGTGAACTTGAGGCTCCGCCAAGCGCTCTCCAGCTTCTGGAAGGCGGGATCGTGGAGGATCTCGCTGACCTGATCGGAGAGCTTGCGGTCGATCTCCGAGATGAGGCTGTCCACCAGCCCCTTGTCGATCTTCTCGTCCTTGTACTTCGGCGTGATGAGCTCGCTGATCAGCGCTTGCACGCCAGCCCTCGCCACCGCGTAGCCATCATCCGACGGCTTGATCTTCGTTTCCGCGAGGATCGACTCGAGGAGGCTCCCCTCGGTCGTCTCGGTCGCCGCTGCTCCCCCCTGGGCGGATTGCTCTTCACTCATGGTCAGCCTTCCTCTCCACCGAGGCCGAGCTCGGCCAGCAGCTTCTCGCGCGACTCGCCGTCATCGAGCAGCCCCTGGATCCGCTTGCGGAACGCCGGGACGTTGCCGAGCGGGCCCTTGAGCGCCGTGAGCGCGTTGCGCAGATCCATCAGCTTCTTCAGCTCCGGCACCTGCTCCACGATGGCGTCGGGGCCGAAGTCTGCGAGCTTCTTGAACTTCAAGTTCATGCTGAGGCTCGCGCCCTCGTCGCCGGACAGGCGATCGGGCACGGACATGGTGAGCCCCAGATCCTGGCTCCCCAGCACCTGCTCGAAGTTGTCCTTGTCGACGTTGATTGGCTTGCGCTCCTCCAAAGGGCGCGAATCGGGACGACCGGTGTAGTCACCCACGAAGAGCATCTTGAGCGGGAGCTCGACCTCCTCCTGAGCGTCACCAGTCGCTGGTTTGTACGTGATGTTCACGCGCTCTTGAGGCGCTACCGAACCTTCTTTCCCCATCGACTACTCCGTGTTGGACCTCGGTAAGGTGACCTTGCGGGACCCGACAGACGACCTGCCTATCGGGCGACCCTCGACGCCGAGCTCAGCCCGCGAGCGCTATCGCCGCGGCTGGGTCGAGCCGGCAGAGCTTATCAAAAAGAGTCGCGAACTTCGCGACTTCCTCAGCGTCCTTAGCGTCTTTGTTCAGGCAGCCCAGGAGGCTCGAATAGACCCGCGCCGCGAGCTCCGGCTCCCAGGCCTCCAGGCCGTGGCGCTCGACCTCCAGCGCCAAGCCCTCCAATATCGGCCGGGCCACCGATTTTTGGCTCCCCTGGAGCGCGAGCCGGGCCACCGAGAGCCGCGCCCGGAAGCGGGTCCGGGCGTCCGCCCCGCGGTTGGCCAGGGCCAGGGCCACCCCCAGCCCGTCGCTCACCTGCCCGCTCGACACCATGGATTTCGCCTGCTCGAAGCGCTCAGCCAGGGCTTGATCTTCCTCGCTGGCCGCCGCTGCCGCCGCGTTCCCACCGCCCCCACCACCCCACTTGGCGGCCTCCTCCTCGAGCCAGGCTTGGGTGCCCGCGTCGGCGAAGGCCTCGCCGTCGGCGAACTTCAGATCCTTCAGGGTGGGCAGCATGCTGAGCAGGTGCACCACCTCGCGCCCCACCACCTCCCGGGCGTTCGCGTACTGCGGGCCCAGCTTGTCGAGCGCCAGCGCGGCGTAGCGCTGGCAATCGAGCCAGAACAAGTGCTGGGCGCTGTAGTCCTCCATCGTCTCGAGCAGCTGCATCCAGCTCTCGCTGGCGAGGAGCGTCTCGATCCGCTTGCGCTTGTCCGGGGTGGGGGGGGGCAGCCGCGTCTTGCCGCCCTCGTTCGGCGGCGGGTTCTGCAGCGCCATCCACAGCGAGGCGCGGTGGATGCGGTAGCCGTGCACCTTGGTGGCGTCCGCCTGGCGCACGAAGCGCGCGACGGCGCGGAGCGTGATGCCCACGTCGCGCAGGGTGCGCGTGACCTCCTCAGGGGAGCTGACCTGGGTAGGCAGCTGACCTGACGCAGCCATCGGCGCCGGCGCCGCTTGAGCCGGGGACGCTGATGGCTGGGCTTGAGCCGGCTGGGCCTGCGCGGGCGACGGCGCGGCTTGTGGTGGCGGCGCGGCCGGCTGCTCCGCGGGGACCTCGCGCGTCTTGTTGCGGAGCACGCCGCGCAGGCCACCCATCCCGGAGTAGTTCTCGCCCAGCTTTTCCGTAAGGAAATCGTCCAGCTCGCCGTACAGCGCCTCGCACAGCGCCAGCGCCTCGCGGTCGGCGGCCTTCGGCGTGTACCCCGCGAGCGCTACCTCGGATTGATCCGAGATCCACGAGGCGAGGTTGCCGCGCGCGCGCGCGCGCTTCAGCGGCGGATACATCGCGTCCCAGTGGGCGCGGCCCACCTCCAGCATGCCGAGCATCCCCTCGGCGAGACCCTGGGGCCCCGACTCCACCATCAGCGCGACGGTGCGCCAGGCGCTGAGGCGCAGATCCTTCGTCTTGGTCTTGAGCAGCTCCTCGCTGCCGCGCGCCACCTGACCCCAAGCGGGCTGCGCGCCATCGAGCGACCCCAGCTTGTCGATCTCCGCCTTCACGACCTCGAAATCGGGCTCGTAAGAGGCGTCGATCCCTTGCGGCTCACCGCCGGGGATCGCCGCGACGAGGGGTGCGATCTTCTCTGTCAGCGTCGCTCGCAGGTCCGCCATGGCGCGGTCACGCTAGCTCAGCGCAGCCAGCGTACCTAGTAGAAACGCGTGGCGCTCGAGTCGGTGAGCGCCGCCGAAAGCAGGCAGCTCTAACGCGGTGGCAAGAGCACGAGCGCCGTGAGTGGGTTCTCGGCGCGGTGCCGTCCAACCCCCAAAAACCGCATCCCTGCGCCGTGTTCTATGCGCGTGACGAGCGCTGGATGATCTTCGGCTGCCGTGAACGGACGAGCGAGGGGGTTTGGGGGTTTGGCATGGCGCTACCCGCGGCGTTCAGGCGCTCAGTGCGTAGAGCAGCTGCGTGATCGGCGCCTGGAGCTCACGCAGCCGCTCGGCCACGTGCGGCGGCAAGCGCGCGTGGATCGACTCCGTGGAGGCGCGCGGCTGGCCCACCAGATCACACACGTGATCACTGTCGGGGTCCGGCGACCACAGCTCGGCCAACGAGCTGACCGGGGTGGCGCCCAGCTGAATCAAGAGCTGCCCTCCCCCAGCCGCCGCCGACCAGAACGCGGTGGGGGTGGTCTGTCGCCAGCGAGCCACGCGCCGCGTGACGTCGATCCAGAACGCCGCCGAGGCGATACCCCCCGCTCCCAGCGGCAGCCGCGCCGCGAGCGGGGTGTCCATCGGCTCCTGCCCCAGCATCGGCGCCACGCATTGGATCAGGGTGTCGATGGCGTGCGCCGGGCCCGCCGAGCTCGGGTCACCATAGGTCACCCCGAAGGGGGTGGAGGTGGGGGTGCCCTGAGCCCACTCGGCGTACTCCGTGGCGTGGGTCGCCAGCTGATCGATGCGCGGCGCCGCCACCCCAGCCACCGCCGCGCGGAACGCCTCCGGGCTCAGCGTCGGCGCCGCGTGCAGGATTTCCCCGGCGTGCTCGAGGAACTCCCCGAGGAGCAGCGGCGCCACGTGCGGCGCGCCCGCCAAGATAGGTCCTGGGATCTGACAAAAGATGACGATGGGGAAGCGGCGCCCCACCCGATCGCGGCTCGGCGCGATCACCCCGGCGATCACCGAGATGGCCTGCGCGGAGGCGGGCGGCCGGTAGACGAAGCCGTGAGGCGCGCCAGCGTCGAAGTCGGCGGCCCAGCTCGCGCGCCGCGAGCCGCCGTACACCATGCCCTGCTCCACCCAGCGCTCGAAGCCGCTCGCTGGCTCACCGGCGACACCGCCGCGCAGGAAATCTCCCGCGCTCGGCAACTTCCCGAAGTAGCCAACGATCACGCGCGCCTCACACCCGCCCGCTCATGCACCACGCTCGAGTCTCCTTGCTCGCTCTCGAGCGACCTCGCTCTCGACGACGAAGCATGCGCCCATCGTCGCTAGCGGGCGATCACTCGAGGGCAATCGTAGCCCAGGAACAGCGCCGGTGACAGGCCGCGATCGCGCTTCGAAGGCTTGAAGTCGAGCTTGATGTGCGCGTCCCGCGAGCGGACGTACCAGGTCACCACCACCGTGGGCACGCCCTGCGCCTGACCACCCGCGGTCCCCGACTCCACGCTCGCCGCGGCGTCGATCAGCCGGTAGATGCCGAAGTCGCCCGGGCGGTTGATCTCCTCGTCGAGCCCGCTGTAGCCGCGGATGCGGACGCGCGCGCCGCGGGCCTCCGCGTCCTTCGCGGGCCACTCGGCCTTGAGCCACTGCGCCGGGTGGTTCTTGTAGGTGTGCGCCACGCCGTCGATCTCGATCGACACCTCACTGACATCTTCACTGACCGAGTGCAGGTTCACCTCGAAGCTCACCTTCGGATCTTCTCCGCCCGAGAACACCGCCGCGCTGATCTCCGCGCCGCGCGTGAGGCACTTGCCGAGGAAGTCCGGCGTGTAGCCGACGCTCGCCCCGAAGCGCCTGACCGGCGTGAAGGCGTTGCCGTTGCGGCGCAGCGACCCTTGCAGGTTCTCCGTGTAGAAGCTCCAGAGCAGCCCGCTGCCCGGCTTGAAGAACTCGGTGAAGTCGGCGAGCGACGCGTCACGCTGCGTGCGCACGAAGGGGTAACGATCCGCGAGGGTGTTCCGCCACACCGTCCACACGTTGGGCTCCCACAGGCCACCCGCCGCGTTGCCAGCGCCCTTCATCACGCCGGCCCAAGCGAAGGAGATCGGGCGCATGAGCAGCGGTGAGAGCAGCGCGCGGGTGCCCGTCGTCTGGTTGCTGAGCAGCCCGCTCACGCGACGGAACGTCGCCTCGAACTCGCTGACCACCGCGGTCGGGTCCGGGGAGGCGTCTCCATCGCGCAGATCGGTGAGCACGCCCACGAGCTTGGACAGCATGCCCTGGTACTCCGCGAGGTCGGTCGACGCCGCCGCGGCCTCCGGGTCGTTGCCCGGCTTCGGCACCCCGAAGTCCACCAGCGGCTCGAAGTAGAGCTCCACGGGGCTCTTCGGGCGCTCCGGCTTCGGCGGCGCGCCGGACTGCTGCGAGAGCAGCTTCTGCTGTAGCCGACGCTTGGTGTGCTCCAAGACGGACTCCACCAAACCCGCGAGCTCCCCCTCGCTGATGTCGAGGCGCGTGTTGTCACCGAGCGTCGAGAGCAGGCGCTTGTACGGCCACTCGGGCTCGCTCAGCGCGGACAGCTCCTCGAGCGATTGGACGGCGTCCTGAGGCTCGTCCACCTGGATATCGCCGATGAAGCGCCTCCACTCCTGGGTGTAGCGCTGGAAGTACACGCGGCGGACCTCCTTGAACAGATCCTCGTCCGCCTCCTTGGCTAGCCGCTTGGCCTCCGCTTCGCTGTAGATCACCCACGGCTCACCAGCGACCTTCCCCTTCTCGTCGCCGAGGAGCTCCCGCACCTGCTCCCAGCCCCTCGCCGTGTAGACGCCACGCACGACCAGCCCTTCGCTAGCCCTCACGAACTGCTGGACGGAGCCGACGAACACCTGCTTGTGCTCGATGTCGTCGGCCCTCACCTGACGCTCGAGCCAATCGACGATCTGCTCGGCGCGGGATCCGCGCCGGAGCATGCTGCGCGCGGTCGTGACTTGCGCGTCGTTCCGCTCCCACGCCGGCACCTCCCCGCGCTTCATCAGGTCGAGGTAGTAACGAGCGTGAGGCGCCAACGCGTCGGCCTCGCTCGGCGCTCCCATGGCCTTCGCCCACGCCTCGGCCAGCGGCTTCTCCGCCCACTCTGGATCGAGGTGCTCCTTGGGGTTCGTGAGCATCAAGTAGAGCTTCAAGCGGGCGTAGCGCTCGTCGTAGTCCGCGTTGAGCTGCCGCGGATCGTCGGAGTCGCCAGCCACCCGCCGCACGATGTCCGCTTCGAGCCCCTTTTGCGTCGGCTGCTTCAGGCCGCGCTCGATGGACCCGACGTAGACGTCACGCAGCGGCCCGTAGAGCGTGTCGCCCGTGTACATCCCGAAGCCCATCGCGGTGGGGGCGCCCTCTTCCTTCCAGGTGTCCAGCCGCTTCAGCTGAGCGCGGATCGAGGTCAGGCTAGCTGCCTTCTCGGAGACCCGCCCGGGCCCGCTCCAGTCCACTTGGGCGGCGCCCTCCGCGACCGTCGCCACCTCCTTCACGAGCCCACGGTTCCGCTGGAAGGTGCAGGAGCTCGGGACGAGGAGCATCACGGCGAGGAACACCGCCGAGACGCCGAGCGCCACCCGGTACAGCCACTGACGACGCATCTCGCGGCGGGTGCGCGCCGCGATGTGTTGATCGGGGAACACCACGCGCCGGAACATATCGGTGACGAAGTAGCTCTTCGGCTCCGTCGGTGTCTCCGGGCCGAGGCGCGGCGGCAGGCCGAAGGCGCGCGCCAAGCTGCCGAGGACACGATCCACCGGGCTGCCCTCTTGCGTGCCGCTGGAGAAGTAGAAGCCGCGGAAGATGGGCTGATCGTCCTGCGTCGTCTGCTCGAACATCGCCGAGATGAAGTCCGCCAGGCTCGCGCGCAGCGCGTTGAACTCCATCGGGAACTGGATCACCCGATCGCGGATCTCCTTCTTCTCCCTCCCCACGCGGTTCATGGCGCGGGCGTGGACCTGAGAGACGAGCAGCTGGAACTCCTCCTCGAACAGCTCCTCCGCCTTGCGACGCGTGGCCAATTCCAGCGGGAAAGTCGCGCCGAACACGCGGTCGCGATCGCTCTTCTTCAGGTCGTTGAAGAACTCCACGAAGCCGGCGACGAGATCGACCTTGGTGAACATGACGTACACCGGGACCACCATGTCGAGGCGGTTCTGGAGCTCGTCGATGCGCGCCCGCAGCGTACGCGCCATCTGCGTGGTCTGCTCCTCCGTCTGCTCCAGGAGGTCAGCTGCACTCACCGCCACCAAGATGCCGTTCACGGGGCGCTTGGAGCGGAAGCGACGCAGCAGATCGAGGAAGGCGAACCACTCCGGCTGATCATCGCCTTGCGTGGCGTAGCGACCGGCCGTGTCGAGCAGGATCGCTTCGTTGGTGAACCACCAGTCGCAGTTGCGCGTCCCCCCAACCCCCTTCACCGATCCGCCGGTGGCGTCGAGGAGCGGGAAGTTCAGCCCCGAGTGGCGGAGCGCCGTCGTCTTCCCCGAGCCCGGCGGCCCGACGATCATGAACCAGGGCAAGGTGTAGAGGGCGTTCTGCCCGCGGTCCCCGAGGCGGCTCTGCTTGAGCGCCGTGATCCCGCGCTGGACCTGCGCCTTCAGCTCGATGATCTCCGCGCGGCGGTCCGGCGCGGTGAGCGCCGCCTGCTGCTCGGTCTGTTTCAGGATTTCACGCTCGAGGGCCCGCGCCGCCGCTCCCGCGCGCCAGCGACGGTAGAGGAGCACACCCCCGACCAACAGCACCACGGCTGCCGAGAGCCCAACCTGCCCCATGAGCGGGACTGGGATCCCCAGCGCCCGGAGCACCCACCCCCCCCCCCAGATCAGGAGGAGCAGCAGAACAGCGAAGATCCAAAGCCACATAGCGTCTCCGACGCCATTTCATTACTTTGGGCTGGTCTGGGCAAAGTTCTGCATGCTCTTTGCGGCACTATCTGCGTTCGTGCTCACAATCACGCGCAAGACGACGAACGCGACCACCGCGAGCCCAATGACAGCCACGCTGACCGCCACGATGGGCGCCTCACGCCGGACGACGGAGCGGGCCCCACCCGCGAGCTCGCCGTGCGGGCTCAGCTGATCGCTGCGGGGCAGCGAACGGGACAGCCGCGCCCCGACGCGCTCGATGATCGGCGCCAGGCCCTCGCCCCCGCGCACCGCGTACTGGCCCTGAAACCCGAGCGTGAGGCACAGGAAGTAAATCTGCAGGACGTGGACGCGCTGAGGCTGCGCCTCGAGCCGGTCCATCCGCGCAAAGAAGCCCTCGCCCGCCGTGTTCTCGTTGAAGTACATCAGCTGGAGCGGCCGGCTCATCCACTGCTGCCGGCCTGGCCACTCCGAGCGCAAGATCTGCTCGTCGATGAAGGCGCAGAGCGCGTACTTCGCCTCCATCACGTCTTCATCCGGGATGCGCGCGCCGCGCGCCTTGTCCGCCATCTGATCGAAGACGCCCGAGATGCGCTGGCTCAGCACGTCCGCCGGCGGCAGGTCACGCGCGGCGCCGAGCTGGGTGGCGAGGGTCAAGGCGTCTGCGCAGGCCCAATACATCTGCTCGATCATGACAGGCCTCGAGGCGGTGGGGACGGCAGGGGACGAGTGACCATGATGCCCTCAGAGGTTCTCTGGATCGACCGCGTAGAGCGAGAGCTCGACCGCTCGCGGCTCGAGCGGCTGGTAGATGGCGATGGTCCCAGTTCCTTGGATGTCGGTCCAGTATTCGGGGGTCTTGTGGACGCGGAAGAACACCACGCCAGGGCGGAGCGGTAGCGCACCCGGCGGCTGGTACTCGAGCTCGAGCCGCGCCCCGTTGATCGCCGAGTTCAGGATGGAGCCCACCTGGGACCAGCTGGCGATCTTCGAGAGCTTGGGGAGCCGGTCGCGGAGCTGCCCCTCCGGCAGGCTCCCCTTGGCCGCCAGGAAGAACTCGTAGCGCATGAGCGAGCCGTCCTCGATCTTCCCGAGGTACATCCCGTCCTCACGGCGCTGCATCGGCACCTCCACGTAGCGCTCGGCGATCACGGCGTCGAGCAGCGCCAAGACCCGCGCGAAGAGCCGCTCGAAGGTGTCCCCGAGCTCGAGGTAGTTGAACTTGGGGATGTCCGTCGGGTCCGCCTTGACCGCGAACGTGCAGAGCTGACCGATGAGCTGCGACAAGGTGATGTACACCTGCTCCGGGTGGGAGCGGCCCTGATCGACGTAGTGCGCGATCACCGGGATGAAGTTGTTCAGCGTGCTCAGCAGCCAGAACTTGGCGACGTCGCTCGCCTGGAAGTCGATGGCCGCCTCGGAGCGCTGGCGCCGCGAGGCCGCCAGGCTGCGCTGCCGCGCGGTCATGTTCTCCAGCACGTGCCGGAGCCCGGTGGTGAGGAACGGCGCCGCGCCGATCCGCAGCACCGGCGGCACGTAGGTGCGCTTGGCGATGATGGCGCCGGTGTTGCTGCGCATGAGCACCGCCACCTTGATCGAGTCGAAGGACTCGCGGCGCTCTTCACCGAACAGGATCCGGACGTTGGCGCGCGCCCAACCGAAGCTCTGCTCGTTGGAGCCGGTGTTCACGTCGTACACGCGCCCCGTCTCCTGAGTGAAGCGCGTGAGCGCGTTCGGCTTGTCCTCCAGATCGACGTTCGGCGCGGTCTCGTTCTCTTGTGGTAACGCGATGAACACGTCGAGCGATTGCATCTGCGGGGTGAACACCTCGCCGATATCGCGCAGCGGGGCGTCCCCCGAGCGGTCCCCGCAGCTGACGGGTGTGCCGTCGGGCAAGATGGCGGACAACTGGGTGAGCTTGAGCTGCCCGGCGCCGAGCGCCCGCTCATCGAGCTGGATCTCGGTGACGCCCCACACGTAGGGCGAGCTCGCGGACAGCCGCCGATCCAGCAGGCGCTCGTGGTAGGCGTCCAGCTGCTGGAAGTGGTGCTGGGTGATGAACAGGCCCTCTGTCCAGACGGGCTTGCGGATGCTCACGTTCTCAATCTCCCGGGGTCGGTGCGGCCTTGGCGGGCGCCTTGGCCTGCGACTCTACCGCCTGAACCCTGCCCTCAGGAACGTCCTCCGCGTGCTCGATGCCATCTTCCACGCGTGACTCGTCGATCCACACGTAAAACTCCGGGTTCGGGGGGGGGCCGCCGTCCTCCCCCTTGAGCCCGCAAGCCCCCTCGCTCGGCGCGGGCGGCAGGTCGAACACGGTGTACCAGCTGCGCCCCTTGGGGGTACGGAACAGCCCGGCGGCGGCCACGTGCTGGGCCTTGTCGTCGCGCTCGAACTTCAACTGGGTGCGCGTGCTCGGGTAGATGGGCAGCTCCTCGCCCTTCACCAGGTCGTCCCCGAGCGTCTCCGTCTCCTCACGCCACACCTGCTCGAACGAGGCGTTGTGGATGCTGACGTCGTTCGCGAGCTGATACACGCGGAGCTGCACCGGGCGCGGCTCTCCGTTGGGTGCGCGGTTGGTGTCCCCAGAGGAGATGATGTGCAGCGTCACCTCCTGGAACTTGCAGTTGTCCGGCTCCTTGATCGGGAGCACGGTCGGTGAGCACGCCGAGCTCATGAGCCCGGTGAGCCCCGCTGCGACCCAGAGCGGAAAGCCTCGCCTCATACGACTCCTACCCCTTCTCGCAGGCGATCTCGCCCGCCTCGTCCAGCACCAGGCGCATCACGCCGAGCTCCTCGCCATCGGCGATGCTGCGGAGGATCTCGCTGGAGACCAGCGGCATCACCGTCCCGCGGAGGATGTGGTCCACGTTGCGCGCGCCGCTCTCCACCTCCTGGCAGCGAGCCGCGATCGCGTCCACCACGTCGTCCCCCACCTCGAGCCGCAAGCCGTGAGCCGCCTCCGCGCGCTTCACGATGCCGCCGAGCTTCATCCGCGCGATGCCCTTCAGCGCGTCGGGGCGGATCGGGATGTAAGGCACCACGGTCATGCGCGCGAGCAGCGCCGGCTTGAAGTGCGCGCTCAGCGTGGGCTTGATGAGCGCCGTCAGCTCCTCGTACTCAGGGAGCTCTTCATCGGGCGCCGCGCTGGTGGTGATGAGGTCGGTGGCCAGGTTGCTGGTCAGGATGATGATGGTGTTCTTGAAGTCCACCTCACGCCCCTCACCGTCGCTCAGCGTGCCCTTGTCGAACACCTGGTAGAACAGGTTGAGCACCTCTTTGTCGGCCTTCTCCACCTCATCGAGCAGCACCACCGAGTAAGGGCGATGGCGCACCGCCTCGGTGAGCACGCCGCCCTCCCCGTAGCCCACGTAACCTGGCGGGGAGCCGATCAAGCGCGACACCGTGTGCCGCTCTTGGAACTCGCTCATGTTGATGGTGACGACGAAGCGCTCACCACCGAACAGCAAGTCCGCGAGGGTGAGCGCCGTCTCCGTCTTACCGACGCCGCTCGGCCCCACCAGCAAGAACACCCCGAGCGGCGTGTTCGGCGGCTTGAGGCCCGAGCGCGCCGCGCGCACCTCACGCGCGATCGCCGCGAGCGCCATGTCCTGACCGCGCACGCGACCCCGCATGCGCTCCTCCAAGTGGACGATGGCATCGACATCGTCCTTGACCATCTTCCCCACCGGGATGCCGGTCCAGTCAGCGACGATGGAGGCCACCGCGGACTCATCCACGTCCGCCGCCACCAGGCGATCTTCCGGCTTGATCGCGCGCAGCCGATCGAGCTCCTCGCGCAGGCTAGCCCGGAGCTCCTCCACGTTCACCGGTGCGGCTTCGCTGGAGCCGCCCTCGGGCGCCGCGCCCTCAGCGGCTTCACTGGCTTCACCCGACGCTGCCTCACCGTCTGGCGTGGCCTCGGCGGGCGGCGCCGTCGCCTCGGCGATCTGCGTGCGCAGCGCGTCGATGCGCGTCGTGATCTCACGCTGGGCCGCGACCTTGGCGGCCAGCTCCTCCACCTGCTGCGACAGCTCCTCTTTGCGAGCCACCGCGGCCGCGCGCTCGTCCGCGGCGCGCACGATACCCGCGCTGTCGTCGCGATCCATCGCGGCGAGCTCACGCTCCACCGCCGCCAGCTCCGCGCGCGTGTCCTCGAGCACCGCCGGATCGGCGTTGCGCACCAGGTTCACGTAAGCAGCGCTGGTATCGAGCAGGTCCACTGCCTTGTCCGGCAGCTGACGCCCGCTGATGTAGCGGCTCGAGAGCGTCACCGCGGCGACCACCGCCTCGTCGCGGATCACCACGCCGTGAGACTCCTCGAACTTGGGGGCCACCCCTCGGAGCATCACGGTGGCGACCTCCACCGAGGGCTCACCGCAGTGCACCGGCTGGAAGCGACGCTCGAGCGCCGCGTCCTTCTCGAAATACTTCTTGTACTCAGCGTAGGTGGTCGCCGCCACGGTGCGCAGCTCGCCGCGCGCCAGCGCTGGCTTCAGCAGGTTGGCCGCGTCGCTGCCGCCCGCCGCGCCGCCGGCGCCGATGATCGTGTGCGCCTCGTCGATGAACAAGATGATCGGGGTGGCGGAGCTCTTCACCGCCTCGACCACGCCCTTCAAGCGGTTCTCGAACTCACCCTTCATCCCCGCGCCCGCCTGCAGCGCGCCGAGATCCAGCGAGAGCACCCGCACGTTCTTGAGCTGGTCAGGCACACTGCCTTCGACCACGCGCTGGGCGAGCCCCTCCACCAGCGCCGTCTTCCCCACGCCCGCCTCACCGACGATGATCGGGTTGTTCTTGCGGCGCCGCACCAAGATCTCGATCATCTGCCGGATCTCGCGCTCGCGTCCGAAGATCGGATCGAGCTCACCGTCACGCACGCGCTGGGTGAGGTCCGAGGTGAAGCGCTGAAGCGGTCCGTCACCCGGACTACCTGCCGGGCCACCCGCGGCGGGCGCGCCCGCCTGGGCGGAGGCGGCCTGCTGCGCTGCCTCGCCGCTCATCGCGGCGATCACCGGCAGGTCTTTACGGAGCTCGTCGCGCGGGATCTGCTCGAGCGCCTGGAGCTCCACCGGCAGGTAACGGTTCGGGGCCTGAATCAAGCGCACGAGGAGCGCGCCGGAGCGGAGCAGCCCCTCACCCAGCTCGGTGGACGCGTACACCCAGCTGTCCTGGATCCACTCGAGGAGCAGGGTGCTGAACGTCGGCTTGCCCGGGTTACCGGACTTCATGTCGCCGACGGTGCGCCCCACCGTGGCGCGCAGCACTTCAGCGTTGACGTTGTAGTGCGCGAGCGCCGACACGACGTCGCTCTGAGGGTCGTCCAAGAGCGCCATCAGGACGTGCTCGACCGTCACCTCATAGTGGCGGTGCGACACGCAGCTCGAAGCCGCAGCCTCGAACGCCTTGGTGCAAGTGGAGTTCAGCTTCCGTAGCAGCGTACGCGGGTCGGCAATCAGCATCTGTTTTCCCTGCTCGTTGAGGCCTGCCCACGGAGGTCAGCTCCGAGGGCGGCCGACGATAGCCGAAGCGGCCAGGGAGCCACACCCCTTGCTGTCTCGAACTGCATCATCGGCCCCCTGGCTCGGGCGCCGAGCTCGCCAGGTCCGCCCAGTCGCTCTGCTTTTTGGGCGCGCGCCGTGGAGCGGGCGTCGGCGCGGCGGGGACCTCAGGCGCGCGAGCTGCGGGAGCTGGTGCCGGAGCGGGCGCCGCCACGGCGGGTGGCGCGACGAGCGAGGGGAGCAGCCACGGATCACCGCCCACCACGGGGCTGGGATCCGGCGCGGCGATGCGCGGGAGCTCATCGCGCCCCCAGTCGAAGCTCGAGGGCACCCGGCGGTGCATGGCGTCGGCGCCGTAGCCGCTCATCACCTGCGCCATCAACAGCCGCGCGCGCCCGGCGCTGCCCGAGGGCACGTAGACGCTGAGATCACGGGTGATGCTCGGCACGAACTCACTCAAGATCGCCGGGTTGAGCGCGCGGATCTGATCGAGGCTGGTGCCCGCGGCGCGCGCGAGCAGTGACAGGTCGGTGCCCGCCGGGACCTGCAGCCGGGTGGGGTAAACCGGCGCGTCAGGCTGCACGTGACCGAGCTGAAACGCCTGCTGGTTCTTGAGCACGACCGCCGTCGCGATCACCAGCGGCACGAACTCACGAGTCGAGCGCGGCAAGGCGCCCGAAGCGACCTCCCAGAACGTCGTCTCACCGATGTCCGGCACGCGCGACACCGTGGCGTCCCCAGCGTGGTGCGCCGCGAGCGCGAGCTCCCACGTCCCGTACTTCTGGTGCAAGTCGGCCAGGCGCCGCGCGACGGCGCGCGTCGCGAGCTCCACGTCGCGCCGCTCGTCGTAGTTCGGCTTCACCGTGAGGCCGTGCAAGACCGCTTCGGTGGGTGAGAGCTGCCACAGCCCCGCGTCGCCACGGCTCGACACCGCGCCCGGTTGAAACCCGCTGGACGCGAAGGCCACGTAGACCAGATCTTCAGGCAGCGCGTACTCGCGCAGGATCTGCAGCACCAAGTGCGCGTAACGGCCGCTCACCTTGAGCGCCTCCTCCACGCGCCGCCGCCGCCCGGCGTCCTGAATCAAACCCTGGATGTGCTGCTCCACCTCCGTGCGGTACTCGACGTGGAGCGCGGGGAGGCTCAGCCCCTCGGTCCACTTCGGGTACCCTCGCTCCAAGGTGACGCGCTCTTCCGGCGTCGCCCCGCCGTACTCCGGTCCCCGATCCAGCGGCGCCTCCACCGCCTCTTCGGGCTCGGGCGTCACCTCGGGTAAGGCGTGCGCCGCGACCACGGCGGGCCGCTCCTCGAGCGTCGCGCTGGGAGGTGGCGGCGCGCTGGCAGGCCTGGCCACCGCGAGTCCCCCCCCGACGACCAGGCCGGCCACCACGGCGCAGGCCTTGGCTACGGCTTGACCCTGCATGCGGCTAACCTCGCACACCCGCCGAGGTCGGTAGAAATAACCAACGAAATCTCTGGCGGCGGCCGCCCGCATGGCGGCATCTGGCCGGTCGCGACCCCCGCTGATAGAGTCCGAGCTGTGTCGGCGGGTTACGGCGTACGTGTCACCAACACGAAGAATCAGTCCAGCTTGGAGCGGCGCTTCCCCAAGCTGCCGATCCGGATTGGTCGTAACGCGCTGAACGATCTCCGGCTCGATCTGCCCTTCGTCTCCGATTTCCACGCGGTGATTGAGCTGCAAGACGGGCAGATCATGCTGCGAGACCTGGGCAGCACCAACGGCACGGTGCTGCGCTCGACGGGCCGGCTGCAGCCGAACCAGGTGATCGGCCTCCAGGAGCACAACTACGAGTTCGCCATCGTCTCGGTGGTGTTCACCATTTTCCGCACGGAGGTGGAGGTCGCCCCCACCAGCGGGCACCCCCCGCTCGGCGTCGCCAGCTACGCCTCCACCGGCATGGGCGGCCCGCCAGCGCCCGCCGCCGCGGATCAGCTCACGCCCTACGCGAGCTACCGGCGGGCCTTCACCGAGCTGATGACCAGCATAGGCGATCAGATCGGCCGCTACCCTCCCGAGCAGCGGGTGCCGGCGCTCCAAGCGATGGCGCGTGAGATGCCTGCGCTGCTCCAAGAGCCTGATTTTCAGCGTTTGGCGGCCTCGCTCGGCTCGCCCATCCCGCACGCGCCGCAGAGCACCACGCGCGAAGAGGCGGTGGCGCTGCAGGGCTTGAAGGAGCTCGCCAGCCGCCTGGTGCCGAGCCGCGGCGCCCCTGAGTCGGTCGATGACTTGGTGCTGTTCCTGACCAAGCTGCAGGAGGTGCTCAGCATCTTCTTGCAGACGTTCGTGCCGCTCCGCGACGGCTACCGCCAATTCCGTTCCGACATGGAAATCAGCGGCTCCGTCGACGTCGGGCGCTCCTCCCAGGTGGTGAGCCGCGCCAAGTCGGCGGAGGAGCTGGCCACCGGGCTGCTGGACTGGCGCACCCCGGTCTCCGACGCGCCGCGGGAGATCGAGGGGACCCTGGCGGACCTCATGACGCACCACATCGCGATGATCAACGGCGTGATGCAGGGGGTGAAGTCGCTCCTCAAGGAGCTCAGCCCGGCGGCCATCGAGCGCATGCTCGACGACCCCAACGCGCGCAAGCCGGAGGGCATCACCGTGGGCCCGTTCCGCTTCAAATCGCTGTGGAAACTGTATGAGCAGCGCTACGGTGACCTGACCAGCGAGGAGAAGCACGTCTTCTCGCTGCTGTTCGGCGACGCGTTCGCGCAGGCCTACGGCCGCTACCAAGGCGGCAGCCGGATGGCGACGCGTCACCTCGGCGTCGTCGGCCCCGGCGCCGGCCCCTTCAACCCGGGTACCACGCGCTGAGCATCGCGCGATGCGTCTCGTCCCCGACCTGGACTCGTGCGCTCATGCTCCCGCCCAGCCGCCGTCCTGATTTTCATGGGGATCGGGGGGTTGGCGTCCGGCGGGCGTCGCCTGCTCCCACCTCGCAACAATCTTGGCCCAACGGGGGGTGGGCTCCAATCATACTCGTGATGCGAAAGAGCCTGGCACTCAGCTTTGCAGGTCTGGTGGCGCTGTTCGCCACGTCCGCCTCCGCGCAGACCCCTCCCCCGCAGCGCAACGAGACGTGGGGCACGGTCTCCACCATCACCGCCGTGGGATCCTTGGGCTTCGAGGCGGTGATGCCGCGGCTGTTCTACTCCGACCCGGAGGCGACCGTCGGCTGGAAGGCGCGCTGGCACGTCTCCGTGATCGCGCCGCTGCTCACGTTAGGTGCCCTGACGCTCTTCAACGAGGAGGTGCTGAAGGACGCCTTCGAGGGTGACCGCCCGGGTTGCGACGACTCGAACCGGGGTGGCCCTGGCTGTGAATCCTTGGGGATGCCCTCTTCCCACAGCTTCGCGGCGTTCTCTGGGCTGGGCCACGGCGGCGCGGTGTTCCTGTTCGACACCACCAAGTGGAGCCGGGGGCGCTTCAACGGGGGCAGCCTGGCGGGGCACATCGGGGTGCCCCTGGTGCTCAGCGTGATCACCGCCGTCGGGCGCGGCGCAGGGGACTACGAGTCCGCCGATCAAATCTTGCTGGGCGGTGGCATGGGCCTCGGCTTCGGCTTCCTCACGGGGATGACCTACGCGCTGATGGCGCGCCCGGAGTGCGGCTACACCGGCGCGATGATCTGCTGGTGAACGAGGCGTTCCCCGAACCGAGGTCAGCCTGACGTGATTCGGAGCGCTTCTCGAGAGAACATCCGAGCTGACGTTTTACCGAGACACACAGTTGAGCTGACGTTCCCCCCTGAAGTGCGAAGTCGAGCGGAGCATGGCTAAGGCGAAGTTTCTGATGGCGGTGATGCTGCTCTCCGGTGCGGGGGCGGCGCTGGGTGGCTGTGATACGGAGTGCCCCGAATCCGCCTCCACCTGCCCCGCCAACTGCCCGCCCATCCACGGGATGGAGCACCCGGGCGCCGGCACCTGCCTCACCTCCGCGGTGGTGGTCAGCTGCCAGGGCCGGCGGGACGCGAAGAAGAGCACGGAGCCCGGCTGCATTCGCCTGAAAGATCCGAAGAAGCTCACGGTGTACCGCCTCGCCTCACTCACCGAGGAAGCGTGGCTCACCGATGAGGACAGCCTCTTCGAGCCGTGCCCCGACAACGTGCGCGCCCGCGCGCTGGCAGCGGACACTTGCGACGAGTGGGCCATCGCCGACGCCAGCGCCGACCCGCCCGAGGCCGGCCCAGACGGCTCCGCCGGCGCGGCGGGTCAAGGCGGCTCGGGCGCAGCGGGTCAAGGTGGCTCGAGCGCCGCCGGCCAAGGTGGCTCGGGTGGCTCGGGCGCGGCGGGCGGGTCTGGCGCGACCGGAGGCGCGGGCGCCGCAGGCGGCGCGGGCGCGGCGGGAGGCGCTGGGGGTACGGGCACGGCAGGCGACGCGGGGTAGCGGCGCGACCGCCGCTCACGGTCGCTACTTCGCTGCTGCGCGGCAGCGGTCGGCGCCGAGCACCACGTGCACACCGCGCCCGGTTGGGATCTGACGCTCGAGCGCGAGGCGCATGGACTCCGTCCCGGCGAACACGTCCACGTGGCGCCCCTTCACCCACAGCCCGCGATCTTCGGCGACGAAGCACCCATCGTGCACCGCACCACCGGGCAAGGTCAGGCCATCGAACTCAGGCAGGTACACCAGCGAGCCGAGCGGCACCTCGGACGGGTCCACCGCAAGGCTGCGCAGCGCGTTGATCGGCTTACCTAGCGCGCCGCGTCCCCATGGGAAGCGCGCCGCGTCGAGCTTGTCGAAGCACAGCTGTTGCCCCGTCTTCTCACAGCGCGTCGCGCAGGCGCAGCCGCGCTTCGCGAAGCTCACCGTCTCACCGCTCGAGAGCAGCCCGCTGCCCTGCACGCACAGCCGTTGATAGAACTCACCCGGCACCTCCGCGACCTCACGGCACGAGGCGTCGTGGAGCGGCACCGCGCCGCCACCCGGCAGCGCCGCCTGATGCGGGAAGTCGTAGTAGGTGTTCTTGAAGCGCCCGAGCGCGCGGCCCCCAGCGGCACCGCTCGGCAGCGGCGCAGCGTCCCGCGAGACCTCAGGAGCGCGCTCCACACCCTCGGTGACCTCACCTGGCCGCATCGACTCATCAGGCTCGGCGACGCCCGAGCTCGACTCCGGCGCCACGTCATCACCCTGAGCCCTCGGCGCTTCACTGGAAGCCTCCGCACCTCCAGGCGCCCTACCCCGCGCCGCGAGGAAGGCGGGCGTATTCCGCCACTCGTCCTCGGGCGCGATCAGCGGCTCCGCCCACCCCGAAGCGCCCGGCCCACAAGCACCGAGCGCCCACACCCCCACCAACCACCCAAGCTGCACCGCTCGCATCCACGCAGCCATGCCAGCAGCCACACCCACGGGCCAAACTTGCCGCGCGCTAGGACGGCGAACGGTTCACCGTTGGTCGTCCTCGAATCAGCAACTTTCGCTGTGGGAAGGGAAGCAGCGCCGAGCAGAGGACCAGGGAAACTGATCGCCGCGCTAGGGGGCTGCGCCGGGGCGCCGACTTCGGTATGAAGCCGGCATGACCGGAGAGCGGCAGGGTGGCATCGCGGGTTTTGGGGTGGGCTTTGGCAGCGGGGCGGGGGCGCAAGGTCACCGTGATGGTGGCGCGCCGGAGGAGGCGAGCCCGCGCGGGCCGCTGCGGGTCGTCGTGGTCAGTCAGGTCACCGCTCAAAGTGAGGTCTCGACGGGGCCTGAGCCGCTGGTCGCCGTCCGGCGACTCAGCCGCGCGGAGTTCGACCGCGTGTTCACGGAGCTCGCGCCGAGCCTCGCGTTCGAGCTCGAGACGCAGGTGGTGGACAAGCCGCTCCGGGTCGATCTCCGCTTCGAGCGCCTCAAGGCGCTGAAGCCCCAGAGCCTGGTCGAGCAAGTGCCCGCGCTGCGCGCCCTGGTCGACGCGAAGCGCATCATTCAGCACTTGATCGAGGGGCGGGTTGGGCAAGGCGCGGCGCGGGACCAGCTCGCGCGGGTGCTGCCTGCGGGGCGCTTCAATGACGATCTGTGTCGCGAGCTGGCGGGAGCGGACGCCGCGCCTCACGCCGCCGCGAGCGCGCCTTCATCCGCTACGTCCGCTCCCGGGGCGCCGCCCGCGGCGCCCCCCGCTGGGGGCGGTTTGGATGCGCTCCTGGCGCAAGTCGACATCGCGCCCAGCGCCGAGCCCGGCGGAACCGGCGTCACGCAGCAGGCGCCCACGGCGTCCAACGCGAGCGCCTCGGCGCTGGTGTCTGCCGTGGCGCGCGCCGCGGTGGGGAAGAAGTCGGGCAGCGGTGGGTCCACCGCGGAGCGCGCCTTGACGAAGATCGAGGGCCACTTCCAAGCGCTGCTAGGCGCCATCTTGAGGCACCCGGAGGTCCAACGCCTGGAGGCCACCTGGCGCGGCCTGTGGCTGCTCTTGGAGCGCGCGAACCTGGGCGCCGGCGTGGAGCTCGACTTGCTGCCCGCGGGTGACGGCACGGAGGGGATCAGTCAGGCGCTCACCCGACTCGCGGCGCGCGAAGGGATCCACGAGGCGGAGCGCGCTCCGGTGGATCTCATCGTCGTGGATCGCGAGGTGAGCGCGAGCCAGCACGATCTCAAGGCGCTCGAAGCCTGGGCCACGCTGGCCGAGCTGATGCGCGCGCCGATCGTCACCGCCGGGAGCCATGAGCTGGTGGGCGTGGATCAGCTGCGCGAGCTGTCCTTCTCCGAGCGGCGTCACGCGGGCTCCACCGATCCGCGCGCCGTCGCGGCGCGCGCCGTCGCTTCACGCGACGCGGCGCGCTGGGTGTGCCTGACCTTGAACCGCGCGCTGGTGCGCTCGGCCTACACGGAGGAGACGGCGCGCACGAAGGACATTCGCTTCACGCAAGACCCAGCGCTGCCCGGCGCCCACGTCTTCATCCGCGGCTACTGGGTGGTGGCAGCGCTGGTGATGGAGAGCTTCGTGCGCACGGGCCTCGGCACCGACATCACCGGTCAGGGTGGCGTACTGGCTAATCTGCCGGTGCACGAGGTGGAGGACCGCGGCGAGCGCGCGGCGATCCCGGTGGAGGTGTTCATCTCGAGCGAGTCGCAGTCCGAGCTGGCGCGCACCGGCGTCGCGGCGCTCGGCTGCGCGCGCAACCGCGACCTGGTGGTGCTGAGTCACGCGCCCGTCTTCTACCGGGAGCCGAGCCAGACGGGCGGCGACGCCCGGCCCGCAGAGCTCAGCCTGGCTGACCAACTGTTCGTCGGGCGCTTCTCCCATGCGGTGGAGATGGTGGCCGCCGCCATCCCCTCTCACACCCCGGCTCGCGCGGCGGGCGAGGTCGCGCAGATCGCCCTCTTGGATTTCTTTCGGAATCCACCGCCCGTCGGCCCCGAGGTCGAAGCCACGGTGGAGAACGGCAACCTGATCGTCACCGTCCGGCCGCGCCGCTTCGCGGGGATCGGGCTGGGTGAGGTCACCCTGGCCGCGCCGCTGGGGAGGTGAGCGGGCGCGCCCAAAGCGAAACCCACCCAGCGGAGGCGGCGCTCGTGTAGCATCCGCCCCATGTCGACCGAGTGGGCGTTCGTGAAGCTGGAAGACAAGGTGGCGCGGCGAAACGGGATGCCGAACCAAATCCCGGTGCCGAAGGCGGAGTTCGAGCAGCTCGCGGAGCGGGGGCTCGACGGCGCCAAGGTGCGCAAGTGGATCGGCGAGTTCATGCAGCTGGCCCCTGGCTCTTGGCGCCAACAAAACAACGAAATCGCCTCGCGCTACGACGCCTTCCTCGCCAAGGGGATGCACTGGGACAAGGCGCAGAAGGCCTTCCAGAAGGGCGACAGTGAGGGCGCCATCAAAGCGCTCAAGATGATCACGCGGGTGGATCGTCAGGACGCCGCCGCACAGCTCAACCTCGCGATGGCGCTCGGCGCCGCGGGGCAGTACCCGGAGGCGCTCCAGGCCTTCGACGCCATCAGCGACGTGTGCCAGGGCGATCCGGAGTATCACGTGGCGCGCGGCAACGTGAACACGGCGCTCGGCAACCGCGACGACGCGACGGCGGATTTCGCCGATGCGCTCGACGCCAAGCCGGACTGCAAGCCCGCGATGGACGGCCTGGTGACGCTCGGCGTGCTCACGCGCGTCTATGAAGATCCCAAGGACGCCGCGAGCCTCACCTACGTGCGCGCGGACTTGCTCCCCGCTTACTTCACCGAGCTGTGGGACGCCGCGGAGCGCGACCTCGACTACTACCTCGAGCAAGTCGCCTACCACGAGCTCGAGCGGCGCTGGCCCCTGGTCGTCGCCGCCGCCGAACGCGCGCTCGAGGCCGCTGGTGGCTCTCAAGATCGCGCCGCCGCGGCGCGGATCGCCGCGCTCCACCTGAGCGGCGATGAGCGCGCCGAGGCCGAGGCGCGCGCCTACCTCGAGGCCCACCCGGGCTCGGTGCCGGTGCTGGTGGAGCTCAGCCGCGTGCTCGGGCCGCGCACCGACGCGGGCCGGGAGCTCTTGGATCGCGCGCTCGGCGCCGATCCTGGCGATCAGCAAGCGCTCACGCTCCGCTTCTGGCCCGAGACACCCGACGACCTGCAGCAGCTGCACGCCGCGCTGCCCGCGCTCGAGGCGTTCGCCGCCGAGCACCCGGAGGTGGCCGGCACCCAGCGCAGCGTGGCGCGCGCCTGGCAGAAGCTCCAGCGCGACGACGCGGCGCTCGAGCGCTACCAGCAGGCGATCGCGCTAGCGCCCGACGACGACGACCTGCGGAGCGAATACTGGGCCGAGCTCGGGCGACTGCAGCGCTGGGAGGCGCTGCTCGAAGACGCCCAATCGCTGGGCGACTTGTCCCAGCGCTCTTGGCAGCTCCGCTGGTGCGAGGCAGAGGCCTACGCAGGGCTCGGCAAGCAAACGGAGGCGCGCGCCGCCTTCACCGCCATCAACCACGACGAGCGGCTCTTGGTGGATATCCGTCGCCGCGCCAAGCGCGCGGCCGAGCGCGGTCAGTGACAGCCAGTCAGTGCCGCTGAGCGGTCAACGACAGTCAGCGCCACTGAGCGGCCAGTGACAGTCAGTCAACGACAGTCAGTCAACGCCACTGACTACCCCGCGTCGCTCCGAGAGGCGCGGGTCATCGCGGTGGGTGCACGAAGCGCTACAGCTCCTGATACCCACCCGGGATCACGAACAGGTCATCCGCGCCGGCGATCATCAGCTCACCCCAGCAGGCGAGCTTCGAACGCACCGCGAAGTACACCACCTTCTCGGTGTTGCCGATCGGGCCGAGCACCGCGAGGTTGGAGCGGTGCACGCCCCACGTACCGGGTCCGTGCTGGAGGATCGCCTCGTGCAGATCGCGCCCGGCAGCCTGGGGCGAGTCGAGGATCGCGACCCGGAGCCGCACGCTGCTCTTCCCCTTCCCCGTGAGGTCCAGGTAAACCAGATCGCTGCGACGCTGAGTGACCTGCACCTTGAAGCCGCGCTGCTGGAGGAACTGCACCAGCGACGCGTAGCTCAGGCGGTCGTGGTCCGGCTTGAGATCGAAGCCTTCACAAGCCTTGGGCGCGAGCCTCAGCTCCCCCGGGCTCATGCTGCCCGAGGGCTTGTCGAAGCCCTCGGTGTTGTCCCGCGCGTAGCCGCGGTGGGTCTCCTTCAGGTACACGGCCTGACTCGAGCCGCACCCGAGCAGGCCCCAGGCCATGGAGAGCAGCGCGCCGCGGCCGATCCACCGGAGCACCCTGAAAGCTCGGGGCTGCGGTGACCTAGTGGGAGTCGAGAGCACGCTCACGGGCGCGAGGCTAGCAAAGGCCGCTCGGCAACCCGAAGAAACCGGCCAAAGCGGTGAGCGTGGAGCGGCACCCGGTGTGTCGCCGCTCAGCGCCGCGCAGCGCCGAGTTGGCTCCACCGAGCGTCGCCCGATGCTCCCCAACCCCCAAAAATCCCTCACGCAAGAGCAGGAGGGGGGGGTTAGACGGCACCGCCACGCGCGTCCTCCTACGCAGCGCCCGGCGCCGCCCCAATCAAGCGCTACAACTTTGCCCGCCGAACGCGCGCCTCGCTAACCTCGCCGGCATGAGCCCGCTTCGGTTCACGGCCCCATTCGCCCTGCTGCCCCTGACCGCTTGGATCGCAGCCGGTTGCGCCTCGGGCCCCGACCCGATCGCCTTCCAAAACGAGGTGTTCTACGCCTACGACCAGCTCGACGGCAGCGACCTCAGCCGCTTCGAGCAGCGTTACCCCCCGCTCGACCTCGAGACGCAGGCGCCGGGGTACATCGGGGTCGGCGTGCTCACCTCCAACGTGCGCTTCTCGCGCCCCAAGAACTGGCAGATCCGCTCGGCGAGCAACCGCCCCCAGGCGCGCTTCATCGAGTACATGAGCCCTGACCAGTACCTGTTCGCCATCTACGAGCGGCTGGAGTCGTCGTGGGATCCGTGGCGCACGGTGATGAAGCGCTACGAGCGCGACGTCACCAAATCCGGAGGGAAAATCCTGGCGCCGCCGGTCGGCATGGCAACTTACAATGCGCAAGGCCGCGCCTACCACGTGGAGCGCCCGGTCGCCGCGCCGAAGGAGCCGCTCATGAGCAAGACCCGCGAGTACCTGGTCCGCAGCGACCAGCGCATCTTGCTCGTGCAGGTCGTGTACCAGGGGGAGTCGATGCGCAGCATCGAAGATCAGGTGATGCGCGCGATCCAGACCTTCCGCGTCTACTGAGCCTGCCGGGTTTGAGCGCTGCACGCCTCGTGCTAGGAGCCACCCCGCCAACCCCCAACCGAAGCGAGCCCGCGTGCCCTCCTTGACCTGGGACGTCGATCCCATCGCCTTTCAGTTCGTCCTCCCGTTCCTGCTCAAGTACGTGTTGTACGGGGTGGCGGCGGCGGGGCTGGTGTCCGCGTTCCTCGCGTACCGCGCGAAGCAGTCGCCCGCCTTCGGGCTGGTGCTCGCGGCGGCGGTGATCGCCGCGTCGTTCAAGTGGGGGGACCTCCAACCCAACGTCGAGATCCGCTGGTACAGCCTGCTGTTCGTTGGGGTGTTCCTCGGCGGCTACGCGCTGCTCCGCTGGCAGATCGTGCGCGGCGGTGGTGGGGAGGAGGAGGCCGGCGACTTCATCGTCTACGGCGTGCTCGGCGTGCTGGTGGGCGCGCGGCTCGGCCACGTCTTCTTCTACGACCTGGAGCGGTTCCTCACGAATCCCGCCATGGTGGTGGAGATTTGGACAGGGGGCCTGGCGAGTCACGGCGCGGTGATGGGGCTCATCTTCGTGATGTGGCTCTTTACGCGGCAGCGCGGGATCCCCTTCTTGGAGGGGGCGGATCGCTTCGCCTTCAGCGCGGCGCTGGGCGCCACCTTGGTGCGGGTGGGGAACCTCCTGAACTCGGAGATCGTCGGGCGCGTGGTGCCCGACCAGAGCTGGGGCTTCCGCTTCCCGCGCTTCGACGTGGGGGCGGAGGTGGTGCCGCTCCGCTACCCCACGCAGGTCTTGGAGATCGCCCTGGGCCTCATCATCCTGGCGGCGCTCTACTTCGTCGATAAATCCGCGGGGAAAGAGCAGCGGCCGCGCGGCCTGTTGATCTCGGTGTTCTTCGCCATCTACTTCCTCGGCCGCTTCCTGATCGAGTTCTGGAAGGAGTACCAGATCGCCGGGGGTGACCACACCGGGCTCACCATGGGTCAGATCCTCAGCCTGATCCCCTTCGCGCTCGGCGTGTACGGCATCTACTGGGCCACGAGCCAGCAGCTGCCCGTCGGCTGGCAGCGGACGGACCTCCCTGAGGAGGAAGAGGAGCTGGACGAAGAGGAGGAGGCCGCCCGCGAGGAGGCGCGGCGCCGCGCGGCCAAGCGGCGCGCCAAGCGCAAAGCGCAGCGTGAGGCGGAGAAGCAGGCCGCGAAGACGAGCAGCCAAGCCGACGATAGCGCCAGCGAAGACGACGAGGACGACGCGCCAGCGAAGCCCGAGGCGAAGCAGGCGAAGACCAAGAGCGAGTCGCCTGACGAGCCAGCCGACCCGAGCGACGAAGACAGCGACCCCCAGCGCGAAGACGAGGACGAAGCGGACGACGAGCCGAGCTCGAAGCCGGGCGCATGAACAAGGGGGACGGCTTCGAGACCGCCCGCCTGATTGCCCGCCCTTGGCGGTCGGACGACGTCGAAGCCGCCTTCGCCCTGTACGGTGACCCGGAGGTGGTGCGCTACCTCGGCACCGAGCCGATCCCGAGCCTCACGCAGATGGGCCTCCAGCTGGAGGCGATGATGGCGCGCAGCGGCGCCGCCTCGCGCGGCCTCGGGGTGTACGCCGCGGAGGAGCGCGCCACCGGCGAGGTGGTGGGGACGCTGCTCATCAAGCAGCTGCCCGACGCCGAGGGAGCGCTCACGAGCGACATCGAGATCGGCTGGCACCTGAAGCGGAGCCACTGGGGCCAGGGCTTGGCGACGGAGGGCGGCCGCGGCCTGCTCGACTACGGCTTCCACGTGCTCGGCTTGGATCTGCTCCACGCCGTGCTCGAGCCCGAGAACCTGCGCTCGCTCGCGGTGGCCGAGCGCCTGGGGATGCAGCGCCGCGGGCAAACGAAGCGCTTCTACCGAGGGCTCCTCGTGGAGTGGCTCAGCTTGGACCGCGAGGCCTTCCTCGCTCAGCCCCCGAGCACGTCACGGATGGTGTAGCGCCCCGGCGCGCGGCCCACGGTGAACCAAGCCGCGCGCACCGCGCCGCGCGCGAACAGCGCGCGATCCGTCGCGCGATGCGTGAGCTCGATGCGCTCGCTCGGCCCCAAGAGGTAGGCCGTGTGGTCCCCCACCACGTCCCCGCCGCGCACCCCGAACACCCCGATTTCATCCGACTGGCGCGCCCCGACCAAGCCGTCACGGCCGCGCACCTCACGCGCCTCGGGGCGCACCTGCTTCACCGCTTCGGCCAGGCGCACGGCGGTGCCGCTCGGCGCGTCCAGCTTCTTCCGGTGGTGGAGCTCCACCAGCTCCACGTCGAAATCCGGCCCCAGCCGCCGGAGCGCCAGCTCGAGCAGCTCCGCCAGCACCTGCACCCCGAGGCTCATGTTCGGCGCCCACAGGACGGGCACCTGACTCGCTGCCTGTGACAGCGCGTGCTCCGCCGCCGCGTCGAGCCCCGTGGTGCCGCTCACCAGCGCCACGGAGGCGCGCGCAGCCAGCTTCGCGAGCGGCGCCACCTGCGAGGCGACCGAGAAGTCGATCACCACCTGTGCACCCAGCAGCGCGGCGCTCACGTCCTCCGAGATCTCCACGCCGAGCGGCCCCACCCCCGCCACCTCCCCCGCGTCGCGCCCCAGCGCCGCGTCCCCCGCGGCGCACACCGCGCCCACCAGGGTGATCTCCGGCTGCTCCGAGATCACCCGCACCACGCTCTGCCCCATGCGCCCGGTGACGCCGTGAATCGCGAGCTTCATCGTTCCCCGAGTTCCTCCAAGATCCCCGAGATGAGCGCCACCGTCGCCTCCCCCACCGGGAGCAGCGGCGACCGCAGCCGCGCCTCCCCCTGCCCCAAGAGCGCGAGCGCCGCCTTCACCGGCGCCGGGTTCGGCTCCTCGAACATCGCCGCGTGGAAATCTAGCAGCGCGAGGTGCCGGGCGCGCGCCTCCTCGAGCCGCCCCTCGAGCATCAGTCTGGGCACCTGACTCACGCGCTGCGGCAGCGCGTTGGCGCTGACGCTGATGACGCCGCGCGCCCCCACCGCCATCATCGGCAGCGTCAGCGCGTCGTCCCCGCACATCACCGCTACTCGCTCACCCGCCTTGGCGAGCAGCTGCTGGCAAGCCAGCACGTTACCGCTGGCGTCCTTCACCCCCACCACGTTGGGGCAGCGATCGAGCAGCGTGAGCTTGCTCGCCAAGCTCAGCGAGACCCCGGTGCGTGAGGGGATGTCGTAGAGCACCACGGGGCCCGGCGCCGCCTGGGCCACTATTTCCACGTGGTGAACCAGGCCCGCTTGGGAGGGGCGGTTGTAATACGGCATCACCAGCATCACCCCGCTCGCGCCGAGCTCGAGCGCGGCGATGGAGCGCTGCTTGGTGTCCTCCGTGTCGTTGCTGCCAGTGCCCGCCAGCACCGGCACCCGGCCGCGCGCCACCTGCACCGCCAGCCGGATCAGCTCTCGCTGCTCTTCGTCACTGAGCGTCGGCGTCTCCCCGGTGGTTCCGCACGGCACCAGACCCACGCCGGCCGCCGCCTGACGCTCGAGCAGCGCCTGGTAGCGCTCGTAGTCCACCGCGCCCGACGCCGTGAACGGCGTCACCACCGCCGTGAAGGTGCCCTCGAGCTTCAACTCCGCTGCGCTAGCCATTCCAGGCCCGAGGGTTTCACTCAGCGCGCGCGAGAGCGCAAGGGGGCGCCCAGCTCGGGTCGCTACGTAGGGGCAGGCCCCCGTGCCTGCCCTTCACTCAACGCGGCGTCAGGCAGGCGAGCGTGTAGGGGCAGGCCCCCGTGCCTGCCCTTCACTCAACGCGGCGTCAGGCAGGCGATCGTGTAGGGGCAGGCCCCCGTGCCTGCCCTCCGCCGTGCCTGCCCTTCACTCAACGCAGCGTCAGGCAGGCGATGAAGTAGCCATCGGTGTCGTGCGCCGCGGGGTGCAGCCGGAGCTGCTCCTGCTCAGGGCCGAGCCAGGGGAGCCAACGCGACGCGAAGGGGCGCGGCGTGAGCACGTCTCGAACGCTCGCGAGCACCGCCTCGGCCTCCGCCTCGAGCACGCTGCACACGGCGTACACCAGCACCCCACCGGGGCGCAGGCGCGTGGCCGCGTTGCGTAAGATGGACGCCTGGAGCGCGCCCATGCGCGCTGGATCGTCAGGCTGCAGCCGCTCGGCGATCTCCGGGCGACGCCGTAAGGTGCCGGTGCCGGTGCACGGCGCGTCCACCAGCACCCGATCGAAGCCCGCCGGGAGCTCCCCCACCCCCACGCTCAAGTCCACCAGCGCGGTGCGCGGCGCCGGGAGCCCGAGCCGCCTGAGCTCCGCCTGGAGCGCGCGCAACTTGCCCGCGTGCACGTCGCTCGCCCACAGCTCCCCGGCGCCCGCCATCAAGTCCGCGAGCAGGCTCGTCTTCTGCCCACGACCCGCGCACGCATCGAGCACTCGCTCCCCCGGCTCCGGGGCGAGCGCCAGCGCGATCACCTGCGCGCCCTCCTCCTGCACCACGAACTGCCCCTCGGCGTAGCCCGGCAGGCGCCGCAAATCCCCCGCGCGCGGCGGGCGGCGCGCGAGCGGCGACACACGGCCGCGCGGCGCCGCCGCGAGCCACTCGGCCTGCTCCCCAGGTGAGACCCGAAGCCGCAGCGACGGCGCGCCCAACCCGGCGCTCACCGACCGCGCCTCATCCGTCAGCTCACCCAACTCAGCTACCGCGCCTCCGTCCGTCAGCCCGTCTGACTCACCCGTAGCACCAGTCTGCTCATCTGGCGAATCGGCTCCCAGAGCCACCCCCTCATCAGTCAGTTTACCTGACGAATCGACTCCTAAAGCCTCATCAGTCAGTTCACCTGACTTAACCGCGGCGCCACGACCCGGCGGCGCCACCAGCGCCCTCGCTCCGGCCTCCCCCACGGCGGCGACCAGCGCCTCACGCAGCCACGGCGCCAGGGAGTCGAACGCCGCCAGCGAAGCGTCCAGCCGAGGCCGCTCCGCCAGCCGGCGCAACACGGCGTTCACGAAGCCACCCACCCGCGCGCCGCGCGCCGCGCGCGCCGCCGACACCGCGTGATCCACCGCGGCGTGCGCCGGCACCCGCTCGAGCACCAGCAGCTGATAGGCCGCCACCAACAAATGCCCCATCAGCACGTGGTCCCGCGCTGGGAGCTTGCTCGCCAAGCGCTCGAGCTCGCGGCGCAGCGCCCCTTGAAGCCGCAGCGCCCCGTAGCAGAGCTCCGTCGCCAGCGCGCGATCCCGCGCGCCGAGCCGAGGCAGCGCCAGGAGCTCCGCGTCCAGCGCCGCCGAAGCGAACGCGCCATCGCGCAGCACCCGCGTGACCACCCGCGCCGCCACGTCCCGCGCGCCCTCCGCGCGCGGCGCAGCCTGGGAGGCGCCGCGCGCTTTTTTCCCTACGGGATCACCACCACCCTCCTCACGCGGTGCTCCGCGGCGTCGCTCAGCGGCGCCAGGATTTCGACGTTTCCCGGCGGAATCATTCGCCGCACGTGGCGGCGAGGCGCCGCGCGCCTTGCCCCTCCCGGAGCCACCACCCGCCTGAGGCTTCGTCGTCATCCGACGAGCCCCTTCACCTCGCTCACGATCACGTCCCAGCGCTTCTCCACGTCGTTCTTGAAGGCGACCGCCATCAGCAAGAGGAGCACCGCCATCCCCAAAATGTGCGCTACCTCCCTCACCCGGAGCGGCAAAGGCCGGCGCAGCACCCCCTCGATGGTGAAGAAGAGCAGGTGCCCACCGTCGAGCACCGGGATCGGTAAGAGGTTGATCAGCCCCAGGTTGATGCTCAAGAAGGCCATCACCCAGATGAAGTAGTCCGCGCCCTTACGCCGCTCCTGGCCCGCCACCTCATAAATCGTGATGGGCCCTGACAAACTATCGAAGCTGAGCCTGCCCTGCACCAGGCGCACCATCGCCACCACCGTGAAGCGGGCCACCTTCACCGTCTCGTCCACCGCCTTGCTCAGCGCGTAGCGGATCGGCCGTGGGTGCTCCACGCGCTCCTCCGGGGCGTAGGGCACCCAGTGCTGCACCCGCAGCACGTAGCGCGCGAACGTCTGCCCGTGTTGATCGGTGAAGTCCTCCCGCCGCATCTGGAAGGTGCCGGAGGCGACGCGCCCGTCGCGCGCCGAGAGGTACTCGATGCGATGCGGGCGATCGGGCTCCCTCAGCACGCGCTCACGGAAGGTGGACCACGCCGGCACGTCCTCCCCATCGAGCCGCACGATCTTGTCGCCCGGCCGCAGGCCGGCTTTGTAAAGGTAGCTGTCTTCCGGGACGTGCGCCGCGTACAGGTCGGCGGTCTCGATGCCGGTGCGCGACAGCACGTCGGTGCCGTTCGGGTCGGGGGTGAGCGCCACCACGCCGGAGTCGTAGACCGCCATCTCCGCGAGGCCGCCCAGCGCGCCCGAGAGGATGATGGGGCGCATGTAGGTGACGGGCACCGTCTGCTCCGTGGCCTCGCTCAGCGCCGCCTCGAGATCCATGTAGCGGCGCACCGGCACGCCGGCCACGTGGGTCACCAAGTCGAAGGTGCGCAGGCCCGCGCGGTGCGCCGGGCTCCCTGGCTCCGGCACACCGATGACCGGCGCCGGTGAGCTCGGGCCGATCCCCACGGTGCCGAAGCGCTCCACCATGTCGAGCTCACCGCGCTCGAGCGTCTCCTCCGCGAGCACCTCCACGTCGATGTGCTTGTTGTCGCGGAACACCTTGAACCGCAGCACCTTGCCCGGGTTGTTGTGGATGATGCGGCGGATCTCGTCGAAGGTGCCGACCTCCTCTCCATCCACCGCCATGATGCGATCACCCGGACGCAGCTTGCCTTCCGCGGAGTGCCCCGGCAGCACCACGCCCACCGTCGGCGGCAGGAACGGCCCGGCGCTCACGAACACCGAGAAGTAGAGCAGCACCGGGAACAGCAGGTTCATCACCGGCCCCGCCAACACCACCAAGATGCGCTTGTAGAGCGCGAGCGACTCGAAGGTGCGCCCACGGTCCTCCGGGAGGACGATGTCGTTCTTCGTCGCCTCCAGCATCCGCACGTAGCCGCCGAGCGGGATGAGGCCAATGCAATACTCGGTCTCCCGGCCGCGGATCCGTAAGATCTTCGGACCAAAGCCGAGGCTGAAGGTGATGACCTTCACCCCGAACGCCTTGGCGAACAGGAAGTGCCCCAGCTCGTGGACGAAGATCAGCGGGCTGACCAGGACAATGAGATAGACGAGATCCATGCCCGAGGGTCCCTGGGGACTAGCACAGGCTCGCTAACGCGCCGATCTGTTTGCCGCGCGGCACATGGACTACGCTCCTCCGCCATGGAAGCCCATGGTAAGCCGCCTCGCGCGAGCCGCGTGAGCGTGAGCCAGCTGATGTTGCCGGAGCACGCCAACGCCTGGGGCAAGGTGCACGGCGGGCTGATCATGAAGCTGGTGGACGAGTGCGGCGGCATCGCCGCCATGCGCCACGCGCAGCGCCCCTGCGTGACGGTGGCCATCGACTCGATGACGTTCCAGTCCGCGGTGGAGGTGGGGCAGGTGCTGTGCTGCGACGCGCTGATCACCTACGTCGGCCGCACCGCGATCGAGATCACGGTGGAGGTGCACGCGGAGGATCCCATCGCCGGCTGCGTCACCCACACCAACACCGCGCAGGTGGTGTACGTCGCCATCGACGACGCCGGGCGCCCCACCCGCGTCCCCGATCTCCTGCTGGAGACCGACGAGGACCGCGCCCGCTGGGAGACAGGGAAGCAGCGCCAAGAAGCCCGAGTTGCCGCACGGAAACAAGCCAAGCGCGCCGGGCGCTGAGCGACACCACGCGCGATTCAAGCTGGCTGGTGAGGTCGATGCCGCTCGCGCATCGGATCAGCCCGTGGATTTTCGGGTTTGGGGGGTTCGTAGCGTCGTGGCGGCGCGGAGCGGCGCTAGAGGCGCCGCATGCACTAGGAGGTCTGCGTAGGGGCGGCCCCCCGTGGCCGCCCTAACGAGCGCCGCGCGGTGCGCTGCGAGAGGCCCCGGTTGTCCGCGTAGGGGCGGCCCCCCGTGGCCGCCCTAACCCTTGCGCGCGGCGCCTCGAGCGCTACATCGCGCGGGTGCGAGGCGAATTGCAGATCGTGCTGACGAGCCTGGTCGCGCGCACCGAGGCGGAGCTGAGCCTGAGCCAGGTGGCTGAGGCGCTCGGAGACCTCGCGGTGAGCCACGAAGACATCGACTGGCTGATCGGCGAGCTCGAAGCGCGCGGCTTCACGGTGGACGTCCCGGGTGGCGTCGGCGGCATCGAAGCGCTCCGCCGCGTGCTGAGCAGCGCGCGGGCGTTGAAGGGCCAAGGTGAGCGCGCCACGCTGCCGCGGATCTGCGAGCACAGCGGGCTGAGCCGCGAAGCGGCGCTCCGCGGCCTCGCGCTCGCGCGCGTGCTCGGGCGCTGACGAGCAGCCACGGGCACCGCTCGACGCACCCCCCGAACACCAGCCGCTCAGGGCACCCTCTGACAGCGACGCTCGCCCCAAACGCGAGCGACACCGAGCGCCGCGCGGCGTGAGCCAACCCCCTGCCCTGCCCCCCAAGGGCGCAGTCCCCTGCGCCCCACCTCACCTCACGACATCAGGCGCACTGACTTCATATCTCACGACGCCGCAAAGCACACACATCAGGCACGCTGACTTCATGCTCCACGACACCGAGAAGCGCCTACATCAGGTGCGCTGACGTCACAGCACGACGTCGAGCATCTGGAGCCGCGTCAGGTGCCGCTCCAGCGCCCCGGCGTAGTCGTCGATCAGCGGATCCAAGTCGACCACCACCTCGGCCTCCGTCACGGCGTCCACCGCGCCGGAGAGCGGCAGCTCCAGATCGGGCGCCGCCAGCACCCCGGTGAAGCTGTCCCCCACCGCGAGGCTCACCTGCCCGCGCTCGAACACCAGGCGCTCGTTGCTGATGGCGCGCACCGCGTGCTCACCGTCGTTCAGCCGCACGCGGGTGGGCAGCGCCGGGCTCGGCTCCACCACGTAGTGCCCCTTCTTGTTCTGCTCGATGAGCGCGTCGATCTCCTCGAACAGCTGATCGTGGAGCGGCGTGTCCTCGCTCTCGAGCAGCGCCTCGCGCATGCGCTTCATCGCCTTCTGCGTGACGATCAGGTTGCTGCGCATCTCCTCCAGCCGCCGCTGATCGCGCCGCACCTTCGCCGCCACCAGCGTGAGCAGGTTGTAGTGGAACGGGAAGGCCACGTCCCCGTGCTGCTCGAAGAAGTCCATCAGACTGTCCAAGCTCGCGCCGAGCAGCACCGCGCGCGTCTTCGCTCGCGCCGCCATGCTGCGAGGGCCCCGCGTCACCGCGCCCAGCTCACCCAGCGGCGCCACCGGCCTCAGCACGAAGACCTCCGCCTCCCCATCGAGCAGCGACACCTCCCCCTCGATCAGCAGCTCGAAGCGCTCCGACACCGCGCCGGCACGGAACACCCACTCCCCCGCTTCGACGGTGCGCGTCTCGAAGGCCTGAAGCAGCTCCGCGAGGTGCGCTTCGGTGATGTCAGCGAACAGGGGCAAGCGCCGCAGCTCGGCGGGGGCAACAGTCATCTCAGTCATCTCCAGGGTTTGGGGGCTCGGCGGCGCCACGAAGCACCAAGCCAGCCCACGTGACGGGAGGCTACCCGCGGGGCGCCCCCCTGCGCCAGCCATCGCCGCGCGCTGCGCGTCGCTCTGCCGCCTCGATGACGACGGCGCTCCCAGGCGAGTGGGTTGGAGGGTTGGGGGTTGGACGGCACCGCGCCATCCACCCCACCGCGCGCCCGCGATCCGAGGCGCTGAGCTTCCGTTGTGAGCGGATCCTGGGAGCGACGCTCGCGGATGCCAAACGGCTGACGCTGCCCGCCGGGGCTGGCATGGCCCGCCGCGTGGTACTAGCCTCGCGGCAGCCGGGCTCACCCCGCGCGCGCCCCGAAGCGGCGCTCGACGCGAGAAAATGTCGCCCGGCGGAGCACCTGGCCCGGCGCGCGACGCTCGCCACGCCACCCCACGCGACCGTATCAAAGAGCAAGCTGCTTGGTCTCGCCGAGGACGAGGACTAGAGGAGCGGAGACATCATGCTGACCTGGGTAGCGAAGAAGTTGTTCGGCACGGCAAACGACCGCGCCATCAAGAAGATTCAGCCACGCGTGGAGGCCATCAACGCCCTCGAGCCCGCGATGAAGAAGCTGAGCGACGCGGAGCTCAAGGCGAAGACCGCCGAGTTCAAGCAGCGGCTCGACAACGGGGCCACGCTGGACGACCTCCTGGTGGAGGCCTTCGCCGTGTGCCGCGAGGGCGGGCGCCGCGCGCTGAAGATGCGCCACTACGACGTCCAGCTGATGGGCGGCATGGTGCTCCACTCCGGGGCCATCGCCGAGATGAAGACCGGCGAGGGTAAGACGCTGGTGGCGACGCTGCCCATCTACCTCAACGCGCTCGAGGGCAAGGGCGTGCACTTGGTCACGGTCAATGACTACCTCGCCACCCGCGACGCGGAGTGGATGGGGCGGCTCTACAATTTCCTGGACCTCTCCATCGGCACCATCGTCAACCAGCAGAGCGACGCCGAGAAGCGCCGCTCCTACAAGTGCGACATCTGCTACGGGCAGAACAACGAGTTCGGCTTCGACTACCTGCGGGACAACATGAAGTTCTCCGCGCTGGACTACGCCCAGCGCCCGCTGAACTACGCCATCGTGGACGAGGTGGACTCGATCCTCATCGACGAGGCGCGCACGCCGCTCATCATCAGCGGCGCCCAGGAGAACGCCAGCGACAAGTACCGCGTGCTGAACGAGATCATGCCGCGGCTGCGCATGGATGAGCACTACATCGTGGACGAGAAGGGCTGGAGCGTCAGCCTCACTGACGATGGCGTGGACCTGGCGCAGCGCCTGATCGGCGTCAGCAACCTGTACGACCCGACCAACCTGGAGACGCTGCACATCCTGAACCAGCTGCTCCGCGCCCACACGCTGTACAAGCGCGATCAGCACTACATGGTGAGCCGCGACGGCAAGGTGCTCATCATCGACGAGTTCACCGGCCGCGTGCTCGCAGGGCGGCGCTGGAGCGACGGCCTGCACCAGGCGGTGGAGGCCAAGGAGAACGTGCCGATTCAGGAAGAGAGTCGCACCATGGCGACCATCACCTTCCAGAACCTGTTCCGGCTCTACAAGAAGCTCGCCGGCATGACCGGCACCGCCCAGACGGAGGCGGCGGAGTTTCACGCGACGTACAAGCTGGAGGCGGTGGCCGTCCCCACCAACAAGCCGATCCTCCGGGTGGATGACGAGGACGTCGTCTACAAGACGGAGCGCGAGAAGTTCACCGCCGTCATCAACGAGATCATCGAATACTCGGAGGCGGGGCGCCCGGTGTTGGTCGGCACCACCAGCGTCGAGAAGAGCGGCGCCATCAGCCGCATCTTGAAGAAGAAGAAGGTGGAGCACCACGTGCTCAACGCCAAGCACCACGAGAACGAGGCCTACGTGGTGGCGCAGGCGGGGCGCCGCGGCGCCATCACCGTGAGCACCAACATGGCCGGCCGCGGCACGGACATCTTGCTCGGCGGCAACCCGGAGATGCTGGCGCGCCTGGAGTTCAAGGAGAAGGGGCGGGAGCCTGACGTCGAGCCGGAGGAGTTCGCCGAGCTGGTGAAGCGCTATGAGCGCGAGTGCAAGGTGGAGCACGACGACGTGCAGGAGCTCGGCGGCCTGCACATCATCGGCACCGAGCGCCATGAGTCGCGCCGCATCGACAACCAGCTGCGCGGCCGCGCCGGCCGCCAGGGTGACCCGGGCTCCAGCCGGTTCTACCTCTCGCTGGAGGACGACCTGATGCGCATCTTCGCGGGGGACCGCGTGAAGACGCTGATGGACCGCATGGGCATGCCGGATGACGAGCCCATCGAGCACCCCTGGGTGACGAAGAGCGTGGAGAACGCGCAGCGCAAGGTGGAGGAGCGCAACTTCGACATCCGCAAGAACGTCCTCGAGTACGACGACGTGATGAACGCGCAGCGCAAGACGGTGTACAGCCTGCGCCAGCAGCTCCTGCTCGGCCGCTACGAGCCAGAGGAGCTGGATGAGCTGGGCAAGCCCACGGGTAAGCCGCGCGCGGTGCCGCTGGACGAGTCGATCACCGCCAAGATTGAGCCGGTGGTGGCGCAGCTCGTGAATATGTTCGCGGACGAGCCGCTCCAGACCTTGGACAAGGACGACACGCCGCGCCCCCCCAAGCGCAAGGAGCTGAAGAAGGTCAAGGCGCTGGTCGAGCTCGAGTCGCTCCAGCACGAGATCTACCAGATGTGGGGCGTGAAGCTCGACATCGAGGGCCCCGACGCGAAGAAGCGCGCCCCGGTGGAGACCTACGACGAGATCGTGGCGCTGGTGAGCGCTGGTCTCAGCGAGCAGCGTGAGCGCTTCCTCGACCTGCTCGACCGCGTGGTGAGCGCCATCGTGGAGGAGAGCTGCCCGCCCAACCGCCAGCCGGAGGACTGGGACTGGAAGGGCATCGAGCAGGCGTTCCGGGAGCACTTCAAGGTCGAGCTCGACATCGACCTCACCCAGTACAGCGACGTGGAGACGCTGGTGCAGGTGCTCTACGAGCGCGCGGAGAAGGAGTACCTGAGCCGCGAGGAGAGCATGGGCGTGGAGACCACGCTGCGCCTGTTCCGCCACCTGTACCTCGAGGAGATCGACCGCGCTTGGGTCGAGCACCTGTCCAACATGGAGCACCTGCGCGACGGCATCGGGCTCCGCGGCTACGGCCAGCGCGATCCGAAGAACGAGTACAAGAAGGAGGGCTACGACCTCTTCGTCAACATGATGGCGCGCGTGTCGAGCAGCGTGCTGGAGCGCGTGTTCAAGGCGCACATCCAGCGCACGGAGCAGCTCGCCCAGATGGAAGCCGAGGCGGAGCGGCGCCATCAAGCAGAGCTGGAGGCCGCCGTGGCGCGCCACTTGGGTGAAGCGGGCGGTGAGGGCGAGGGCGCCGCGCCGGTGCCGCCCCCCGCCGCCGCCGCCCCCAAGATCGGCCGCAACGACCTGTGCCCCTGCGGCTCGGGCAAGAAGTTCAAGAAGTGCCACGGCGCGGCGCTCGAGGACGATGACGACGCGGACGCAGCCTGATTGGACGCGGCCACGCGCGCTGTTCGCTTGCGGCGCGCTGCTGCTGGCGGCGGCTTGCGGCGGCAGGAGCGCGCAGCCTCCGGCGGAGCCCTCCGCGCCGCAGCCGCAGCCGAGCGCCGCCACGTCAGCTGCCCTGCCTGAGGCGCTGCCGGTGGCGACGCCGCTCGGCCTCTCACCGGGCGCCGGGATCGAGGACGAGCGGAACACCATCGACGTGTTCCGCCGCGCGGCGGGCTCCACCGTGTTCGTGAGTCAGACCCGGACGGTGATCGACCCGAGCTCGCTCAGCCCGACGGAGGTCCCCACGGGGTCTGGCACCGGCTTCGTGTGGGACAAGCAGGGGCACATCGTCACCAATTTCCACGTGGTCAGGGGCGCGCGGGCGCTCAGCGTGCGGCTGTTCGACCAGAGCACCTACACCGCGGAAATCGTGGGGGTGGAGCCGCCGAAGGACATCGCGGTGCTGCGGATCAAGCCGAACGCCACCTTGGCGCCCCTGGAGCTGCCGCCAGACAAGTATGAGCTGGTGGTCGGTCAGAAGGCGATCGCCATCGGCAACCCCTTCGGCCTCGATCACACCCTGACGACCGGCGTGGTGTCGGCGCTGGGGCGCGACGTGGTCGGCGCCGGCGGCGTGACCATCCGCGACATGATCCAGACCGACGCCGCCATCAACCCGGGCAACTCGGGCGGGCCGCTGCTCAACTCGGCGGGCCAGGTGATCGGGATGAACACCATGATCTACTCGCGCACCGGCGCCAGCGCGGGCATCGGCTTCGCGGTGCCGGTGGACACCATCCGCCGCGTGGTGCCGCAGCTGATCCAGTTCGGTAAGGTGCGGCAGGTGGGGATGGGCGTGGAGATCGATCCGCTCGGGCGCATCGAGCGGCGCTTCGGGCTCAAGGGGGTGATGGTGCTCAAGGCGACGCCCCACGGCCCCGCGGCGAACGCCGGGGTGCGCGGCGTCACCGAGGCTCAGAACCTGTTCGTGGCTGGCGACGTGATCGTCGGCATCGATGACGAGCCGATCGAGAGCTACGACGATCTCTACAGCGCGCTCGACAAGCGCAAGCCAGGCCAGGTGGTGCGGGTGAAGCTCGTCCGCGGCGTGGGGCAGTCCAATCCCCAAACGCTCGAGGTGCAGCTTGAGTTGATGGTCATCAACTGACAGTACGGGGGACTGACGATGCAGCCGTATCAACCGCCGAGCGAGCGCGCCGAGGTGGCGGCGCCCGAGGAGCCCGGGGACGACATCGAGCTCGCGCGCGCGGGCGGGCTGGTGAAGCTCGCCACCGGCGCCCTGCTGCTGACGGGGATCCTCAGCGTGCTCTTGGTGCTGCAGATGCTGCTCGGCTTCCGGGTCACCGGCATCCTGCGCGTGCTGTTGTACCTGATCGGCGTGCTCGGCCTGGGCTGCGCCTTCCTGGGCCTGCAGGTGAGCCGCCTCCGCGCCTGGAGCGCGGGGCCGGCGATCGCCGTCGCCATCACCCAGCTGGTCGCCCTCTCGCTGTGGGCGCTGATGTCGCTGCTCAGCTTGGTGTTCAGCCTGCTGCTCCCGCTCGCGGCGCTCGCCTCCGTCGTCGCCGCCGTGGCCACCCCCATGGCGCGCGCCGATCTGCTGCGCGCCGCCAGGGCGCGGGCGCGCCTCGCCGCGGCTGGCCTCCGCCTCTCCTGAAGGATCCCGTGACGCACACCACCCTCGCCGACTGGCTACGCCAAGCGCCCTTCGGCCTCACCCTGTCGTCCGGCTTCTTCGGGTTCTTCGCTCACACCGGGGTGCTGGCCGCGCTGGAGGAAGCAGAGCTCACGCCCGCCTGCGCGTCGGGCTCCAGCGCCGGCGCCTTGGTCACCGGCCTGTGGGCAGCTGGGATGACGAGCGTCGCGATCGAGGATGAGCTGCTGCGCCTCCAGCGCGAGCACTTCTGGGATCCGGGACTCGGCCTGGGTGTGCTGCGCGGCCGCCTGTTTCAGGCCAAGCTCGCCGCGCTGCTGCCGGTCGAGCGCTTCGAGATGTGCCGCGTGCCGCTCGCCGTGAGCGTGTTCGACGTCCGCACGCGGCGCACGGAGGTGGTGCAGAGCGGCGCGCTCGAGCCGGCGATCCGCGCCTCGTGCACGCTCCCCGTGCTGTTTCAGCCCGCCTGGGTCGGGGGGCGCCCGCTGCTCGACGGTGGCATCCTCGATCGCCCCGGGCTCGCCGGCATGAGCCACCCGAGGGTGCTCTACCACCACCTGAGCTCACGTTCGCCTTGGCGGCGCGCGAAGGCGCTGGCGCTCCCGGAGCGCCCCGGCTTGACCTCGCTGGTGCTCGACGGGCTGCCGCGGGTGACCCCGTTTCACCTCGAGCGCGGGCGCGAAGCGCTCGTGCGCGCACGCGATGCCGCGCGGCGCGCCCTGGAGGCGCCCATCGTGGACGGCGTCGCGCGGCAGCGCTCGTAGCCGCTTGGCGGCGCGGCGCTCGTCACAGCCGCTCGCCCTCGCGGCTGACCCGCCGATCCACCGGGCCATCGAGCGGGGGCCGCTGCATCATCCCCACGCGGCAATGCCGCGCCTTCGGCAGCGCGCGCTGGGCAGCGGCGACGAGCGCCGGTGGCCCCTCCACGCTGAGCGTCGTGAGGTGCGGCCTGAGCTCCGCGAGCACCGCCAGCGGATCCGAGGTCCGCGCCAGGTGCAGGTGGCGCCCCACCGGTGGCAACATCACGCGCCCTTGCCAATCCACCCCCACGCAGCCCTTACCAGCGAAGCAGAGCTCCCCCGCGTAGGCCATGGTGTCACGGTACAGCGCCACGTCCGCGGCTTCATCGGCGGACAGCGCGCCGCGCGGCATGCGCGCCTCGAGCGCGGACAGCGCGCGCCCGAGCTCACGCCCCAGGGCGCTCACGATTTCATCAGGCGCATTGACCAATACCAAGCGCGGGCTGAGGCAGCCGCGCTGATCGAACACCGCGACGTCGCGCGCCAAGAGCTCGGCGTAGCGCGTGAGGCTTCGTGGGGCGCCGCCTGGGAGCAGCGCGGGCTCCCCAGCGCACGGCTCCTCCCCCCGCGCGTCGGCCGCCGGCTCACACACCGCCACGCCAAACCCGAAACCATGCGCGTGGAGCACCACCCCGGCGGCGAGCTCCGCCCTCAAGCTGGCGAGCGTGGAATCGTCTCCATACGCGAACAGGTGATCCCCAGGGCGCGGCACCAGCTCGCTCATGATGCGGAAGGCGCCGCCGCTCGCCTCCGAGAGCAGCTCGAGCATCAGCGGCTCCCGCCGTGACGCGCGCGCGAACACCTGCGGTGAGGCCGCCAGGCCCAGCGCCAGCGCGCGCAGCGCCGCCACGAACACGTTGGCGCTGAGCAGCACGTGAGCGCAGGGGACCTCGGGCACGCTGGCGCACAGCGCCGCGATCTCGGCGTCCGTCGCGTCGACCTCCAGGTGGTGCTGGAGCGCGTACTCGACGCCCTCCGGGCTGAGCCCAGTCAGCGCCGGCAGCTCGGCCCGCGCGCGTCGACCGAGCGGGTGCTCTGGATCGACGATTTTCCGCGCGGCATCGAGCAGCGCCCTCACCCGCGCCGCGCGCTCGGGCGTCCCCGCGCTCACGCGGGCCTCCCCGGCGCCAGCAGCGACTCGAACGAGAGTGAACAGCCCCGCGAACGACTCCCGCGGCGCCGCCCGAGCAGCTGCACGCCGCCCGACTCGTCGCGCCGCACCAGGTCTTGAGTGAGCACCGCGACCGCGGAGTCCACGTTCGCCAAGTCGACTATTTTGGCGATGCCCACCTCGCCGCGCGGCGTGGGCTTGAGCGTCGCGGGGTCCACCGGGACCACCCGCAGCCACGGCGGCTCCAAGTACACCCCGGGCGGCCCCGAGAGGCCGGAGCCCGGCAGGCTCCCTTCGTAGAGCTGCGACGAGAGCTCGGTCATGCCGTACTCCCCCACGACCTGCTCCTCGGGGATACGAAACACGCGCGCCACGCCCTGGGTCAGCTCACCGCGCGTCACCTCACGGCTCCGCCCCTTGAAGCCGCCCGTGAACATCACCACGGTGCGGCGCGGCGCGGGGATCTGCGCGCCAGCGAGCGCCTCGAGCAGCGCCACCAAGGCGAACGAGGTCGCCAATAGGAGCAGCGGCTCTTGGCGCTCGAGCGCCAACCGCGCCGCGCGCTTCAGGCCCTCCACATCGACCCCCGCGGGGCTCGCGAGCCAGCGCGCGGGGGAGGCGCCATCGAAGGCCGCGCCGTGGGGCGTGAGGCTCAGCGCGCGGCCATCCCAGCAGCGCATGAACAGCTGCATCATGTGACCGAGCGACGAGCCGGGCGTCGACGACGGAGGCGGCGCCAACGCCACCACCACCTTGGGCCCGATGGGTCGCGCGCTATCTTGAAACACCGTGAGCGCGCGCCAACCGTAGGCGACCGCGAGCTCATCGTAGGTCGCGAGCGTGCGCAGCGCGTGCTCCCCGCTGACGCCCGAGGTGGTGCCGCTGGTCTCGAAGCGCGCCACGTCGAGGGAGGCAGGGTGAACCGCGACGCGCGTCAGTCGAAACACCTCGGTCGGCACCCCCACCAGGCTCTCGTAGCGCTCGAGCAGCACGCCGCGCGCCTCGACCAGGCGCTGGTAGCCCGGGATGTGCTCGGCTTGGAACCGCGCGATGGCCAGCGCGAGCGCCTCGAACTCGCCCGCCTCCGGTGGCTGCTCGAGGCTCGCGCGCGCGAAGCGCCGCACCCGCTCGTGGAGCGCCTCCGACTCGGCGACGACGGGCGACACCTCATCACCCGTCGCCAGCGTGGGCTCGATCTTCACGGGGCCACAGCTTGAAGGGCGCGCGGCAGCTCCGCAACGAAGGCCTCGAGCTGCTCCTCGGCGATGGTGAGCGGCGGCGTCAACACCAGCACGTCGCGCTCACCGCCGCCCGTGGAGGTGATGTAGCCGCGCTCGAGCAGCGCCTGCGCCAGCTGCGCCGCCCTGCCGCGCGCCCCGCGCCGTGCTCCGATGTGCTCGGCCTCAGCATCCGCCTCACCCGACGCCAAATCGATGCCCCACATCATCCCGCGCCCGCGCACCTCGTACGGTAGCCCCGCGCGCTCGAGCGCCGCTCGAAGCCAGCCCCCGAGCTCGGCGCCGAGCGTCGCCGAGCGCTCGATCAAGCGCTCGCGCCGCAGCACGTCCAGGGTGGCGATGGCGGTCGCGCAGGCGAGCGGCGCGCCCGCGAAGGTGGCCGTGTGCACCACCTCCGTCGCTTGACGCCAAGCCGCCATCACCTCGCGGCGGCCCACGCAGGCGCTGATCGGCAGCCCTCCGCCGAGCCCCTTCCCCAGGCACACCAGATCCGGCGTCACCCCCTGCGCCTGACTCGAGAAGAGCTCCCCCGCGCGCCCCAGCCCGGTCCAGATCTCGTCGGCGATGAGCAACGCACCTGACTTTTTAGTCAGCCCGGCCAGCTCCGTCAGGAACTCTGACGGTGGCACCAGCACCCCGCCTCGCCCGAGGATCGGCTCTACGATCACGGCGCCCACGTCGCCCCGCATGAGCTCGAAGCGCGCCTGCTCCAGGCTCTGATCCATCGCCTCCACGTCGCCTGGATAGGGAACGAAGCGCACGCTGGGGTTCAGCTGGGCCGCGAACGGCGCGCGGTAGCCGTCGCGGAGCGAGGTCACCGCGAGCGGGCCATACGAGAGCCCGTGGTAGCCACCGCGGAAGGCGAGCACCCCCGGCTTGCCCGTCGCGAGCACCGCCGTCTTGAGCGCCGCGCTCACCGCGTCCGCGCCGCTCTGCCCCAAGATCACCTGCGCGCCGGGCTCCGGGAACAGCCGCGTCAGGCGCTCGCACAGCGCCACCTTGGCCTCCGCGGGGTAGACATCGCCGAGCGCCTGCGTCAGGCGCTCTGACTGGAGCGCCAACACCCGAGCGACGTGCGGGTGACGATGCCCGATCAGCTGCGCCCCGAAGCCCGCCGCGAGATCCACGTAGCGGTTGCCGTCCACATCCAGCACGTTGGCGCCGAAGGCCGTGGAGTACACCACGCCGCTCCGCTGGCGCGGCCGCCGCAATTCGTCAGCCTCGATCACCTGCCCCATCGGCGCCGCGAACTCGGCGTGACGGATCAGCCAAGTGCGGGACTGCGGCCCTGGGGGGCGCACCTGGATCACCGGTAAATCGCAGCCCGGGCGCGTCTCCGGGGGGAGCGGGATTTCGCTGAAGCTCATGGTGGCGTAGCTCAGTCAGGGGCGCGCTCGCGCTGGGAGCAGGCCCCGCCTGCGACACGAAGCGCTAGAAGCAGACGCGATTTCGCCCGCCGTTCTTCGCTTCGTACAGCTTCCCGTCGGCGCGCGCCACCAGCTCCGCCGCGCCCTGATCACCCTCGGCCAGCTCCGCGCAACCGATGCTGACGGTGAGCGGGATTTGCTCGCCTTGAAACGCGAAGCGGTGCTCCGCGACCAGCACGCGGATGTCCTTCATCAGCGTCACGGCGGCGGCCAGCGCCGTCTCCGGCATGACGATGGCGAACTCCTCACCACCGTAGCGCGCGAAGATGTCCTCACCGCGGATGCGGCTCTGCACCACCCGCGCGAGCTCACGCAGCACGTGATCCCCCGCCAGGTGACCGAACTGATCGTTGATGCGCTTGAAGTAGTCGATGTCGAACATCGCGAGCGCCAGCGGCCGATGGTGCCGCCGCGCGCGCATCAGCTCACGCTCGAGCGCTTCGTCCAGGTACCGCTTGTTGTGGATCTGCGTCAGACCATCCACGATGGTCATCCGGTAGATCTCCTCGTGGTACTTGGACTCGGCGTCGGCGCCGCTCAGGTACTTGAAGATGGTCGGCCCCACCTTGATCCGGTCGTTGTTGTCGAGCGCCGTCTCGACCAAGGCCCTCACCTGCCGCTCGTTCAGGTAGGTGCCGTTGGTGGAGTTGTTGTCCAGCATCACCCAGCGCCCCGCGCGCCGCAGGAACTTGACGTGCTCCCGCGACACCGAGTCACCCTCCAGCACGATCTCACACTCCGCCTTGCGCCCGACCACCGTCGGGTTGTCCTCCAGCACGAAGCGCTTGCCGAGCAGCATCGGCTCCTTGGTGTAGATCACCACCAGGCAGTCATTGCCTCCCCCAAGGGGCTCCGCCTTGGTCTGGTCCGGATGGACGACGCGGGTCTCTTCCTCTTTGTCAGTCACAGTTCGCTCGAGCGCATGAGACCGTGGTGAACCTAGAGCTTAGCTGAGCCTCGGCCCACCGAACAGGGGCGAAAGGCCTGCCACCATCGGCGCCTCATCTGCTCCTGCTGATGTGCCCGCTGCGATAGCGCCACCTGCGATCAGCCCGAGGCTGGCGGCTGCAGCCTCCACTAGCCGCAGCTCCAGCCTCTCCACCAGCTCTCCACCCTGCTGCAGCTCAGCCTGGGTGCTCTGGCTGCTTGGAGGCTTTGGGCTCGGAGGCTTTGGGCTCGGCGCTTCCGCCCGCTCCATCTGGCCGCTCTTCCTCGAACGCCAAGGGAACCGGGATCCCCACCAGCTGCATCAGCCGCAACGCGTTGCCCGAGCGCACGGGACCCGGCCTGACCAAGTAATCGAACGTCATCCGGCCGGCCGCCACGTCTTCCCGCAGGTGCACCTGCGTCACGCAATCCATCAGCGCTGGCGGGAGCTCACACAGCGCCATGTCGTGGGTCGACACCGCGCCCACCGCCCCACGCCGGAGCAGCTCCGCCAGCACCCAGCGCGCCCCCACCTGGCGCTCGCGGCTGTTCGTGCCATGCAAAATCTCGTCGAGCAGGAACAGCACGGTCCGCGCTCCCTCGCTTCGAGGGCAGGGCGCTGGGTGGGCCATCCCTCGCGCCACGTCACTCGACGACGTACCGGAGGCCTCCTGCACCGGACTGTCGCTCAGCGACTTTTCTTGGGGGGGCAGGGGGTTTGGCATCTCGCCACGGCTGACGGAGTGCGCCGAGTCCATCGCCGAGGCATCGGGCGAGGCGGCGTCGAGCACCGCCTTGAGCTTGCTCACCTCGGCGTAGAAGTGACTCACGCCGCCGCCGAGCGAGTCACTCACGCGGATGCTGGTGCGGAGCGTGAGCGGCCAGAGCCGGAGCGCCGCCGCGCACACCGGGCCCCCCGCCTGCGCCAGCACCACCGAGAGCCCCACCGAGCGCATCAAGGTGCTCTTACCTGACATATTGGAGCCCGTGATGAGCAGCGCGGTGCCCGGCGCGTGGAGCGTGACGTCATTCGTCACCCGCTTGTCCGGATCGATCAGCGGGTGGCCCAGCTGGGTGGCGGCGTACACTGGCGGCTCCGCGCCGGCGTCCATCAAGTCAGGCCAGGCGACGTGTGGCTCGTCCACCGCGAAGGTGGCTAGAGACGACAGCGCCTCGAGCTCACCCAGCGCCTCGAACCAGCCGCGCGCCGCCTTCCCCACGCGGCGCTGCCACGCCTCGAGCCGCAGCACGCAGTGCAGGTCCCACTGGAGCACGATGTTCGCCACGGGGTGCACCAGGCCGTTGTGCTTCAAATCGAACCACCCCACCCCGCGCTGAAACTCGCGCATCGCCGCCGAGGGCCGCAGCGCGCCTTCGAGCGCGCGCCCCTCCTCCAGGTTCAGCCCCTGCGACTTCAAGCGCCGGAGCAGGCGCGCCTCGATCGGCAGCTCCTCCATCAGCTTGAGCATCGGCGCGTAATGCAGGAAAGCACCCTCGGTGGTGGACACCGCCGCGAACACCCGCCCCGCCTCATTCGCGCTCGCCCAAGTGAAGAAGAAGCTCACGACCAGCGGCGGCGCCGCCAGCCAGCCCGGCGCGTCTGCCAGCCACACCGCGCCGAGCACCGCGAGGTTGAGCACCGGGAGCAGCCACCCGAGCAGCTTGAGCCACGGCCGCCCGCTCAGCACTGGGGGCGACTCCGCCCAGCGCAGCAGCGGCTCCGGATCTGGCGGTAAGCTTGGCTGACTCTTTGCCTTGCGAGCGCCGCGCCCCGCGTCGGGCGTGAGCGCCAACGCCAGCGCCTCGAGCTCTTGGCGCTTCGCGCCCTCATTCGCGAGCGCGCGAGCCGCTTCTTGGCGCTCACGGACGGTGGCGAGCGGCGCTGGCTCCGTGAAGAGGCGCAGGAGCGCTCGCTGGCCATAGCGCGTGTGCGCGACGTTCAGGCGCTGAAACAGCGAGCCCTGGCCCACCAGGTCGAGATCGTCGAGATAAGGGCAGCTCGACTCACTACGTAGCTCGGCGCCGTCTTCGTTGAAGGCGCGCCACAGACCGCGACAGCGATCCGCGCCGCGCTGGTTCACCACCATGAACCGCGTCGCCTCGTCGCGCGCGCGGAGCACCCGGCCATGCCACACCACCAAGACGATGAACGCCACGAGCCCGACCAGCGACAGCGCGAGCGCCAGGCCGCTCCTGCCCACCACGCCGATGCCGCCGCTGACGACGAACACCGCGAAGCTGAGGCCCCGCAGGTTCGACACCAAGGTCGAGCGCGACTCCAAGCGCTCCACCTGGGCGCTGAGCTCCCGCGCTCGCCCCGCGTACTCGAGCGCGCGCGCCTCTGATGCCTCGCTAGTCACGTCAGGAAACTAGTCGACAAATCGCCGCGGCGACACGCTCTAGATCCACCACCTCGTCCACCACCCCGAGCTCCACCGCAGCCCGCGGCATCCCATACACGACGGAGCTGGCCTCGCTCTGCGCGAGCGAGCGCCCCCCGGCCGCCTTGACGGCCGCCAGTCCGAGCGCGCCGTCGCGCCCCATCCCGGTGAGCACCACCCCGATCGCGCGCGGGCCGTACACCGCCGCGACCGACCGCAGGGTGACGTCCGCCGCCGGGCGCACCCCGTGGATCGGCGGCGACAGGGTGAGGCGCACCAGCCCGCCGCGCTCCACTTGGAGGTGCGAGTCACCCGCCGCCACCAGACAGACCCCCTCCCGCAGCTGCTCCCCGCCTTGAGCTTCTCGTACGGAAAAAGGAGCGGCGCGCGAGAGCTGGTCCGCGAGGGCGCGGGTGAAGCCGCCCGCCATGTGCTGCACCACCAGCAGCGCCGAGCGCGTGAGGTCGAGCGCGGGCACCACCTGAGCGAGCGCCGCCGGCCCACCGGTGGAGCTGGCGATCACGATCACGCGCAGGCCGCTCGGAAGCGGTGAGGCCGACGGCGACGAAGGTCGCCCAGCGGCTGAAGCACGCTCAACTGACGAGCGCTCGCCGAACGCCGACGCGCGCTCCCCAGCAGCGAAACGACGCTCACCCGACGCATGCCCAATAGCGCTCGAAGGCCGCTCTCCAGCGCCAGAAGCTCGCTCGGCTGACGGATGCTCTCCAGGCGTCGTGGAGCGCTCCCCAGCGCCATCCAACCGCTCGACGCCGCGCTGAATCGCCGCGCGGTTCGCGCGCGCGGCCGCGTACAGCTTGCTGAGCAGCTCCTCGCGGATCTGCCCGATGTGGGCGCTCACCTCACCCCCCGGCTTGGGCACATAGTCCACCGCGCCGGCGCGCAGCGCCGCGAGCGTCTCGGTGGCGCCCTCTCGGGTGTGCGCGCTGAGCATCACGACGCCCACGCCGCGCTCGCGCACGATCTGGCGCGTGGCCTCGGCGCCGTTCAGCTTCGGCATGTTGAAGTCCATGCTGATCACGTCGGGGCGCAAGCTGCGCGCGAGCGCCACCGCCTCCTCCCCGTCGCGCGCCTGACCGACCACCTCGAAGCGCTCATCGGCTTCCACGAGGCGCGCGACGGCGCTGCGCATGAAGGCCGAGTCATCGACCACCAGCGCGCGCAGGCGCCTCACGGCTGCTTCCGCGCGGGCGCCTTGGCGGGGGCGGGGCGAAACTCGAGGATGAGGTTGGCGCCGGTGACCGGCACCGAGGGCAGGCCCACCAGTCGTCGATCGATGACGTCGGCCACGCAGCGCCCCGCCGCCAAGCTCAGGCCTTGGTGGCGCTTCACCTCCACCCCCTCCGCGCGCCCCCGCTCGCGCACCAAGAACCTCAAGTCGAGCTCACCCACCTCACGCGTGAGCCCCCCGTTCGTCTCCACGCAGGCGTTGAGCCGCTGCGACACCGTGGACAGGCGCTTCACGGCCTCCGGCAGCTTCCCCTCGTCCACCTTCAGCTCACGGAACGTCACGCTGACGGGCACCGACTTGGGCGCCTCTTTCGGAGCGTCCTTGGGCGCCTCTTTCGGAGCCTCCTTCGCGGCGTCTTTGCCATCGGGAGCCTCTTTCCCCGCGGAGCCGCACTTCGCGGCCTCGTCACGCGCCTTCTTGCGCGCCGCGGCGGCCGCCAGCACCTCCTTCGACTCCGCCTGGGTCATGCAGCGCACCAGCATGCCCTTACCGTCAGCCACCCTGCCCCAAGCGCAAGCCGGGTCGTAAGGGTAGCGGCTCTCCCGCGACGCGTCCGCGCGCGCCCCCGCCGCGATCAAGAGCGCCGTCCCCCCCGCGGCGCCCACCGCCGCGATCCAACTCCGACTCACCATGCGGCCCCTGCCTTAGCAGCCTCAGGAGGGCGACGCATGCACCACCCTCCCAGAGCGCGCCACGCCACGTTCAGGACGCCGCGGCCCCGCAGTTCGGGCACGCGTGACTCTGAATGAGCAGGAAGAGCGAAGCGCAGTAGCGGCAGGTGTGGCGACCCAAGGCCTGCTCGTCCACCTGAGCCCCCTGCGCTGGGAGCTTACTCACGTCCACCTGACTGAGGCCCCACGCGATCTGCCCGAGCAGCCACGCGCCGCGCCCCACGGTGTTCAAAGGGTCAGGCATGATGTGCACCTCGTCGGTGAAGCCGAGGAGCAGCCCCCCGCCCGCGTAGACATACAACCGTGGGATCCGATCGCCGATGATGTAGGTCGCCATCGTCTCGCGCACCGCCGACGGGAGCAGCTCGTAGGCGGCCAGATCTCGACCGTCTTCGTTCAGATCGATCTCCACGTAGTAGCCCTTGCCGAGGAACACCTTCTCCTCATCGGCGTCGCCCCAGGCGCTCGCGGCCTCCCCCGTGAACTGCCCCACCGGGGGCACCGCGTCCATATCCCAGTGGAAATAGAGCGTGTGCCCCGAGGGGTTCGTCGCTTGCATCTCCCACTCCAAGCTGAAGAAGCTCACGTCGAGCTTCGCGCGCGCCGGGTGGCCGTGCCAGCTCCCGCGGAGCTCCGCCTCCCCATCCGTGCGGCGCTGCACCACCTGGTGCCCCTGGAGGAACGCCTGCCCTACCGCCTCCAAGAACTGCACCGCGATGGCCCACTTGCTCGCGTCGTCCCCGCTCTCCTCCGCCTTCGCTAGCGCCCGATGCCAATCCATCGATCTCTCCCTTGCATCACGCAGAGCCACCCCCATGGCCCTGCGACTCCAAACGCACGCGGCTCGCCCAACGCAGCCAACCACCGCCCTACTACGGTGATCCAAAGACGACCACCTCTCCTCGCCGTGCGCTGCCGAGACGATGCGACGCCGCGCCCATGAGATGGAAAGCGCGTGCGCGCCTTGGCTTCAGGCGGAAGGGCGCGGCGCGGGGTGCGCTGGTGCGGCGCTCCACGCCGCCGGGCGCTGGGTTCTGCCGCGCAGCGCCGCTCGGCGTGACCCAACCCCCTGCTCCCCCACCTGCTGACGCGCCGACGTACCCGGGAGCCGTGGGGCGGGTGGGGTCTCCGTGGGTCCTCACCTGTGATCTGCATTATATTGCAGGTTGAGCCCTCGAAGGGCGCTCGGGCCTTCGACGCGCTGCGTTTCTGCCACTGCAATCGCGCACGTGTTCTGCTAGAGCGGGGCGCCCTTGGCGGGGCCCATGCGTGTGGGCTCCTTGGCAGGGCTCGCTGCTCGGTTCGGGCTCGCGCTCGCTCGGGCTCCCCGCTCGGTTGGGCAGCGCCGAGGCTGGGGCTCAGGAACAGGTGGCGTCGCCGCCCACTAGACTCGAAGGAATCGCCTTGAATCACCTCTCAGAGTACGCCCTTGGCACCGGCGCCGTGGCGCTCGTCGTCGCAGTCTTGCTGTATTTCCGCGTCAAGAGCCTCCCCGAGGGCAACGCGAAGATGGCGCGCATCTCGCGCTTGGTTCGCGACGGGGCGATGGCGTTCTTGATGCGCGAGTACAAGGTGCTCGCGCTGTACGCGCTGGTGGTGTTCGGCCTGCTCGCGTGGAAGCTCGGGCTGCTCGCTGGGCTCGCCTTCCTCGCGGGTGCGTTCCTCTCCTTGCTCGCCGGCTTCTTCGGCATGAAGGCGGCCACCTACGCCAACGTGAGGACCGCGGAGGCCGCTCGCGCCTCTGGTAAGCCAGCCGCCCTACTCACCGCGCTGGACGGCGGCGCCGTGATGGGGCTGTGCGTCGCCGGCCTCGCGTTGATCGGCATGGGCGCCATCTTCTACCAGTACCGGAGCGCCCCGGAGTTCGCGACCGTGCTCCACTCGTTCGCGGTGGGCGCCTCCTCCATCGCGCTCTTCGCGCGTATCGGCGGCGGCATCTACACCAAGGCGGCGGACGTCGGCGCGGACATCGTCGGCAAGGTGGAGGCGAACATCCCGGAGGACGACCCGCGTAACCCCGGGGTCATCGCCGACAACGTGGGCGACAACGTGGGCGACATCGCCGGCATGGGCGCTGACATCTACGAGAGCTACGTCGCCGCCATCGTCGCGACCATGGCGCTCGCGCTCACGGCGCCCATCGCGGTGCTCCAGCCGCTGGCGCCGAACGTCACCTCGGAGGCCGAGCTCCGTAGCCTCGCGGTGGCGCTACCGATGATGCTCGCCACCCTCGGCCTCGCGGTGTCCATCGTCGGCATCTTCATCACCCGCGCCATGAAGTCGATGGCGCCCGCCACCGTGCTGCGCCTCGCGCTCATCTTGCCGCCATTCTTGGTGGTGGGCGTCGCGTTCGTGGTGCTGCCGATGGTGCAGATCAGCAACAACGCCATCATCACCTTGGCCGCCGGCGCCGCGGGCGGCGCGGTGGTCGGCTTGATCACTGACTATTACACCTCCATGGGCCCGGTGAAGCGCGTGGCCCAGGCCTCGCTCACCGGACCGGGCACCAACGTCATCAGCGGCCTCGCGGTGGGCCTCGAGAGCTGCGCCATCCCGCTGCTCACGCTGTGCGTGGTGGGCGCGGTCTCGAACCACTACCTGGGCCTCTACGGCATCGCGCTGTCGGCGGTGGGCATGCTCGCGGGCACCGCGATCGTGATGACGGTGGACGCTTACGGCCCCATCGCCGACAACGCCGGCGGCATCTCGGAGATGAGCGGCCTCGGTGAGAGCGTGCGCAACATCACGGATGAGCTCGACGCGGTGGGCAACACCACCGCGGCGGTGGGCAAGGGCTTCGCCATCGGCTCGGCGGTGCTCACCGTGGTGGCGCTGTTCGCGGCCTTCAACATGGAGGTCAACGCGGTGCGCGCGAAGAGCGGCGGGGCGGCGCTCGTGCTCGAGCTGACCGACGCCAAGATCCTGATGGGGATTTTGTTCGGCGCCATCCTGCCTTGCCTGGTCGGCGCCACCACCATGACCGCCGTCGGTCGCGCCGCGGGTGCCATCGTCGAGGAGATCCGGCGTCAGTTCCGCGAGATCCCGGGGCTGCTCGAGGGCAAGGAGGGGGTGGACCCCGAGCCGCGCGCCATCGTGGACTTGGCCACCGCCGCGGCCATCCGCGAGATGCTGTTGCCCGGCGCCATCGCCATCGCGGCGCCCGTCGTCATCGGCTTCTTGTTCGGCCCCGAGACGCTCGCTGGCGCGCTCGCTGGCGCGCTCGCGGTGGGCGCCACGCTGTCGCTCTTGATGGCCAACGGCGGCGGCGCCTGGGACAACGCGAAGAAGCTGATCGAGAAGGGCGGCCTCGAGGGCCATAAGAAGGGCTCCGACGCTCACAAGGCCGCCGTGGTGGGCGACACCGTCGGCGACCCCTTCAAGGACACCTCGGGTCCCGGCATCTCGATCCTGATCAAGGTGATGAGCGTCGTCTCGCTGCTCATCGCCCCACTCATCGCCTGAGCATCCAAAGCACGCGCCTAACCTCAAGGCGCGTGCAGCAGAGAGGCGCCGACGTGAGCCGCACCCAAATCACCTGGCTGACCATCGCAGGGCTGCTCCTGCTGGGTGGCGGCACCGCGGCCTTCTTCTTCCTGCACCTGAACTGCGGCGGGAAGCAGAGCATGGACGCCTGCGAGCAGGCCTGGTTCTGCGCCGCCAAGACTTACCACGGGTCCCCTGACTACAGCGGCCCCGCCTGGTCCTGCGAGTCGACGCTGCTGCCATGAGCGGCGCCCTCCAGCCGAACAGGCTAGGCTGTGCGTCACGTGACACAACCAGCGCCCTTCGTCAGTGATCCGGAAATCCTCTCCGGTGCCGTGTGCTTCACCGGCACACGCGTGCCGGTGTCTGCCTTGATGGACTACCTTCAAGCGGGTGACCGCATCGACGACTTCCTCGATGACTTCCCCACAGTCTCCCGAGAGCAAGTCGGCGCCGTCCTGCGGCTCGCCGGAGAGGCCGTGATGCAACATGCGCGTTCTGCTTGACGAGTGCCTGCCTCGCAAGCTCAAGGCGCACTTGCACGGGCACCAGGTCATCACGGTTCCTGAGGCAGGTTGGGCGGGGAAGCAGAACGGAGAGCTGCTGCTCGCGGCGACAGGGCTCATTGATGCGTTCGTTACGATAGACAGTAATCTTGCCTATCAGCAGCACCTCGCGAACTTACCATTCGCCGTCATTGTGCTGAGGGCAGGCTCGAATCGCGTCCAAGACCTCGTCCCACTAGTCCCCGAGATCGTCACCGCGCTTCAGTCAGCGCAGCCGGGGCAAGTGATACGGATCGGCGAGCTGACATAGGTAAGCGCGCACGAACTCGAGATCGCACGCCTCAGCGGGGCTCGAGGTCTTCGGGGCGGGCCAGGGCGTCTTGCACCAGGGCGGACACGCCGTCCACGCCGATGCCGCGCCAGAAGAGGGTCCAGCCGGGGACGCGCAGCAGGCCGTCGGCGTGCTCGGCGTACCAGGCGGAGATGGGGTTGTCGGGGCGCGCGCGCCAATAGAAGCGCGGCGTGTCTCGGGTGAGCGCCTGCCACAGGTCGCGCCCCAGGCCCTCGCCCTGCGCCACCTGATCCACCGCGAACTTGGTCAGGAAGGCTCCCCCCACGCCTGGCTCGAGGATCGCCGCGCCGCGGCGCTGGCGCTCGAGGTAGATGGCCTCGGGGCGACGCTCGAACAGGCGCGGCGCGCCGCTCGTGCCCAGGATCAGGCGGCGCTGGAACGCGGACTCGAGCAGCTCGCTCAGCGCTCCGCGTGAGGCGTCGTCGTAGCGTTCGAGCCGCTCGATCTCGCTCCCGCGTTGGATCAGCGTGCCAGCGCCGCGCACGGTGAACAGCTCCTTCAGCAGCACGAGCGGTGAGGCGACGCTCACTTGGACTCGCCGCTCGGCGCGCGCCAGGCGCGCGAGCTGGGTGAGGAGGCTCGCGTCGCCGCTCGGCAACACACCGCTCGCGAGCAGCGGATCCAAGTCAGTCGAGAGGTTGATCAGCGAGATCCCGCCGTCGTGGACCGGGAGCCGACGCGGGGCGCCCAACGCGAGCGGTGACACCCCGGCGCCGAGCGCGCCTTGTCCGCGCAGCACCACCAGCTTGCGGCTCTTCAGCTCGCTCAAGAGCTCGTCCACGATCCGAAATCGGGTGGCCTCGTCCTGATCCACGTCGAATGACACGAGTGGCACGCGGCACGCCCTGAGCTCCGCCTCCAGCCGCTGAACGAGGCCCGGCGCCCCCGCGCGGTGCTCGCTCGGCTCGAGCCCCGCCTCCGTCAGCGCCGACACCAGCCCGGCGCGGGTCCGCGCCGCACGCGCTGGATCGAACACACCGAGCAGGAGCGGCGCCACCAGCTCGAGGCGCCTCAAGAAGCTCAGCTGCTCGACCAAGCTCGCGCGAATGTGACGGGCGACGCTGGCCTCCACCACGATGATCCCGAAGCTCTCCTTCGGGACCTCGCGGAACAGCTTCAGGTAGAGCTCCGTCTCGCTGCGGCGCCCGATGCTCTCCATGAAGGTCAGCACGAGCTCCGCTCCACTGGGCACAAGGGCGTCGAGGCGAGCCACGTCGCGCGGCGTAGAGCGGCGATCAGTTTGCCGCAAGAAGGCGCGAGATTCCTCTATGATGGGCGAGATGCGCGTGGGCCTCGTGACCCCTCCCGGGCTGCTCAGTGAGTTCGTGGGCCAGGTGGTGAAGCCCGCGGGGCACGAGCTGTGGGTCGCGCCGGGGGTCGCCGCGTTGATGGAGCAAGCCGGGCAAGAGCCGGACGTGGTGCTGTTCGCGCCTCACGTGGACGGGCAGCGGGCGGCGGTCGCCTTGCATCAGGCGCGAGAGGCGGGGTTCGCCTTGCCTTCTGCGGTCTACCTGGGCCTGACGGCGGAGGCCTGCGAGGCCGCGCGGCGCGAGGGCTTCACCCGCGCGCTCGCGCTGCCGTTTCAGGGGCGCGAGCTGCTCGCCGCGGTCGATCGCGGCAAGAGCGGCCAATTGTCCGTGCTACTGACGGATGACAGCGAGCTGATCCACAAGCACACCCGCGGCCTGCTGGCGGAGGCCGGCTACGAAGTCAGAGAGGCTTATGATGGGGAGGAGGCCTGGGAGATGCTGCAGGCCGATCCGCCCGATCTCCTGCTCACGGACGTGGAGATGCCGCGGCTCGGCGGCTACGACCTGTGCCGACGGGTGAAGGACGACGAGCGCCTGCGCGAGATCCCGGTGGTGATCTGCTCGAGCCTCGGTGAGGCCGCGGACTTGGAGCGCGGCTTCGACGCCGGCGCCGACGACTACCTGGTGAAGCCGGTGGTGCCGGAGGAGCTGGTGACGCGCCTGCACTCGCTGCTCGCGACCCGCATGGCCAGCGTGCGCGAGCGGGTGCTGGTGGTGGACGACTCCGCGGCGATCCGTCACCTGGTGGCCGATTGCCTGCGGCGCCAAGGTTTCCGGGTGGAAACTGCGGTGGACGGGGCGGACGGCCTCGCGAAGGCGCAGGCGGAGCCGCCCGACCTGGTGCTGACCGACTACGACATGCCACGCATGACCGGCTTCGAGCTGGTGCACGCCCTGCGCCGCACGCGGGAGACGCGCGACGTGCCGCTGGTGATGCTCACCGCGCGCGACACCCGGCGCGATCAAGCGCAGATGCGCGCCGCGGGCCTCACGAGCTACCTGGTGAAGCCGTTCACCACGGACAAGTGCATCGCCATCGTGGAGCGGGTGCTCGCGGAGTCGCGCCTCGCGCGTTACAAGCAGGCCTCGCGGCTCTACATCAGCGAGGGCGCGGTGCAGGCGGCGGAGCAGCTGTCCGCCGGGGGCGAGCCCTACGCCATCCGCGCGAAGGAGGTGGACGCGACGCTGCTCTTCAGCGACATCAGCGGCTTCACGGCGATGAGCTCCCGGCTGCCGCCGGCGGCGGTGGTGGAGGTCTTGAACGCCTCCTTCGACGCCCTGTGCGTCGTGATCAAGGAGCAGGGCGGCGACATCGACAAGTTCATCGGCGACGCCATCATGGCGGTGTTCGAGGACCGCTCCGACTTCGAGGAGCCGCACGCCTTGCGCGCCGCGCGCGCCGCGTTCGGCATGCAGCAGGCGCTGGCGGAGTTCAACGCGGACCGCTCACCGCCGCTCGTGATGCGCATCGGCCTCAACTCCGGGAGCATCGTGCGCGGCGACATCGGCTCCCGCTACGTGCGGCGCGACTACACGTGCATCGGCGACGCCGTGAACCGCGCCCAGCGCCACGAAGCGAACGCGCCGCTCGGTGGCGTGCTGATCAGTCAGGACACCTACGATCGGATCCGAGACTGTGTGGTGGTGGAGGAGCTGCCCGGCATCAAGCTGAAGGGCATCGACGAGCCCGTGAGCGGCTACGTCCTCAAGGGCATGCGCTGAGTCCACGCGCGACTGGGCAGGCACGGGGGCCTGCCCCTACGGGCCCCATCACAGCCACGGGGCCTGCTCCTACGGGCCCCATCGCAGCCACGGGAGCCTGCCCTTACGGGCCCCATCGCAGCCACGGGGCGTCTGCCCCAATGCAGCGATGACGCGTTGCCGAGCGGCGGAAAGTCGCGGTGAGGCGGCGCCCGGGTGCTAAACAGGGCGCCGCATGGCCTATGCCGTCATCCTGATCGCGATCGCAGCCTGCGCCATCGGCGCCTACCTGCTGCTCGTGTTTCGCGAGGTGCCTGGGGCGATCGAGGAGCGCCTGGGTGAGTACGAAGCGCTCCCGGAGGACTTGGGGGAGTGGCGCGAGGCGCCGAGCGACTCCACCCTCGGACGGACAGCCAGCGCAACCGAGGCAGGCCCCGGTGAGATCTGCGAGGTGCGGCTCTTGCACCAGCAAGGTGGCACCTTCTCGCGCCCGAAGCTCATCCGTCAGGTGCGCTACCGAGACGCGGAGACGCGCAAGATCCTCCGCGTGGAGCCCGACGAAGAGCTGAAGCGCCGCCGCGTGAAGCGCTGACCCCGCTCACAAGCCATCAGTGATCTTGACGATAGCTCAAGGCTCCGCGGAGGAGCGCTCGCGCGGCGCACTTCGGGGCACGCTGCGCCTCGCCAAACCCCCAACCCCCGCCCCCGATCCGTCAGTGACCTTGATGAAATCTCACGCTGCAGCCACGGCGCTCGCTCTGTTGCTCAAAGCTCCGCGGAGGAGCGCTCGATCGCGATCACTTCCCAGTGCTTCCTGCGTCCGCTCAGCGTCGCTGACAACGTGATGAGGCCCATCTGCCAGCCGTACTTCGCCTTCAGCGCGCGATAGACGCGCTCCTTCAGCGCCTCGTCGGTCACCAGCGTGCCCTCAGCGTCGAACCACGGGGCGCCCTCCGCCACGCCGCCGCGCAGGTCGCAGGCCGCGACTCGCACCTTCGAGTCACGACGGAGGCGCTTCACCTTGTAGGATTTCCCGTTGGTGAAGACGCCGAGCAGCCCGTCCAGCTCGGCGAACCACACCGGGGTCTTCACCCCGGTGCCGTCGCGGCGAAACGTCTCGAGGCTGATGTACTTCGCTGAAGTCAGCTCGGCTGGCCAGCTCATCAGCGGCCCAGGGCCTCTGCTCGGTTGACGATGCGCGGGGTGAGGAAGATGACCAGCTCACCGCGGGTGTCACTCGCCCTCCGGCGTTGGAACAAGAGACCGATGAGCGGGATGTCACCGAAGAACGGCACCTGATCGAGGTTCCTACCGGTGTTGCGCGTGAAGATGCCGCCGATCACCGCGGTGTGGCCGTCCATCACCAAGAGGTCCGTCTCGGCCTCACGCTTCAAGATGGTCGGATCGCCGCGCGGGGAGGTCTGGTTGAAGTCGGGCTCGTCGCGGTTGATCTTCACGTGCATGCTGACGCTGCCGTCGGCGGTCACGTGGGGCTTCACCAGGAGCTGGAGCTTCGCCTCCTGGAAGGTCGTCTGCACGCCTTGCGCGCTGATCTGTGAGAACGGGATCAGCGTGCCCTGGCTGATGCGCGCCTCGTGGTTGTCGAGGGTGAGGATGCGCGGGCTCGAGAGGATGCGCAGCATGCCGCTCGACTCCGCCGCCGAGAGCCGGACGGCGAGGTTGATGGTGTTGTCGATGGAGCCGAAGGTGAGGCCGAGGGCGCCACCCGTCCCGGTGCCGACCGTCGCCGGCAGGTTCACCGCGAAGTTCGGGTTCTGAACGTTGCGCTGGAAGGGTGACAGACCACCGGTCGGCGTGTTGGTGTCGCTCGCGCCACCGACCAGGCCCACCCGGTTCGGGAACGCGAGACCGGTGGGGTTACCCGTCGCGGCGGAGAAGGTGCCGTCGCCACCCCACTGGATACCCACGTCGCGCAGGTAGCGGCTGGTCGCCTCCACGATGCGCGCCTCCACCAGCACCTGCGGTGTCTGGGTGTCCAAGGAGCGCGTGAGCTCCTCGATTTGGTTCAGGTTGCCCGCGACGTCGCGCACGATCATCACGTTCGTGCGCTCGTCGACGGCGATCGATCCGCGCTCGGACAGCAGCTCGCGCGCGCGGCTCTGGAGCTCGCTCGCCTGGGCGTAGCTCACCGGGATGAGCCGAGTCTCGAGCGGCTCCAGCTTCGCCATCTGAATGCGACGCTGGATTTCCATGTCGCGCTCTTTCTCGAGCTCGGCGAGCGGCGCCACACGGATCATGTTGCCCTGGCGCACCATGCCGAGGCTCTTGGCCTGGAGCACGACGGACAGCGCCTGATCCCAGGGCACGTTGCGCATGCGGATGGTGACGGTGCCCGAGACGTTGTCCGCCGTGACGATGTTCACGCGACCCACGTCGGCCAACAGGCGCAGCACGTTGTGGATGTCCGCGTCCTTCAGGTCCAAGTCGATGCGACGACCACGGAACGCGGTGCGCTCCTGACCTGCCATCGCCGGCGTGAAGGCGCCCGCGCGATCCGCCTCGAGCGCGTGCTCCTCGGCGTCATCGTCGCTGGCGGGCTCACCCAGGCGCCCGAAGTCGGTGCCGATCTGCGGCAAATCGTCAGTGAGCGTGTCCACGTGCAGCGTCCGCGCGCGACGCGCCACGCCGCCGTCGCGGCCCACGCCCGTGGCGCTGGTCGGCAGCTTCGACTGCTCGAAGAAGGTCCAGACGATGGCGTCACCGCGGCGGCTCACGCGGCTCGAGGCCTTGCTGCTGACGTCCGCCTCGAGCACCACGTCCTTGCGCTTCTTGCCGCTCTGGTAGGTCGCGACGGAGGACACCAGCCCCTCGAAGGCGGAGGTGTCGAGCCGCCGCTGAAGGGCCTCCGGCAGCTCCGCGCCACGGATCACCAAGGTGGCGCGACCCCCCTTACCCTCGCTCTGGCTGAACTCGGCGTCACCGCTCACGCGGATCACGACCTCCTCCTTGAGCGCCTCACGCCGGTAGCGAACATCGCGGATCTGCGCGACGTCAGCGGCCGCCTTCGGCGCCGCCTTCGGCTTGACCGGCGTGTCGAGCACCCCGGATTTCCCTGGGGCAAACGTGAGGATCAGGCGCTTGCCCTCGACGCGCACGGAGTATTTCGCCTCCTCCGTCAGGGTCACCAGGACGCGCACCAGCTTGTCCGATCCCTTACCGAAGGCCTGGGTCATCACCCCGCCAACGACCCCCTGCTTGCGCGTGATGGCGCCCGGCGCGCCCCGGACATCCGCTCCTGGGACGTCGACCACCAGCCGCAGGCCCCCAGAGGTGAGGCGCGCCGTGAAGGTGGGCTCCTGGTCGAAGCCGACCACCACCTCTGCCCCGCCGCGCTCGGTCTCCACCAGCTGGACGCTGGTGGCGTGCCGCATCGGCGCCGCCTCCACGGGCGCTGCGAGCAACACACAAGCCCCGAGCGCACCAAGCGCAGTCAGGCGTACCAGGCGTCGCCTGAGCCCAAAATCGTGGGGATTCGCTTTGGTCCGGCTCGTGTTCGTGAGCTGCATCGGAGGTGCTCCAGAGGTCTCGCCGGCCCACGGATGAGGCCGGGTTATCGCTGGAAACGGTATCCTGCCGCGCGCGACGCGAACAAATAACCGGGACACTATTCTCCCCAGCGTGCCTGGCCGCTCGTCTCGAGGGGGGGTTGGACGGCACCGCACCGCGAGCCGGCGCGAGCTCGCACCGCAGCTCGACCCAACCCCACCGAGGATCCGCCAGCGAGCGCGCCCCGCGTCAGTCCCCCGAACCAGCAGGCTCAGCGACTGGGGGCAATGAGGGCAGGCACGGGGGCCTGCCCCTACCGAGGGCTCGGGGCGATCCGTCAGCGCCGCGTATCAGGCGCAGGCGACCTCAATTGCCGGCGGGGATGGTCCCCTCGGGGCGCAGCGCGATGACGCGCGTCGCGCTCGGCACGTCGGGGTTGGCAGGATCTTCACGCACCAGCACGATGTCCTCGTCGCGGATGCGGTCGAGCCGCCAGTTGACCTCGTACTCCGCCCCGGAGCTGCCCGCCTGGACTCGCTCCGCTCGTCCGATGAACTGACCACGGGTCACCACGTGGCCCTTGCCGGTGGGGTCGAGGAGCATGGCGCGAGCCGGCGCGATGCGCGTCACCAGCCCGATCAGCTTCAGCTCGTCGAGTGAATACTGGTCGAGCAAGACGTCGCGTTGAGAGCGGACGTTCGTCTTCGACTCATTGACGAAGGCGCTCGCATAGCTGCGGAATGGATCCCGGCTGCGCTCGGACTCCACGAAGTCCGCCTCCTGGTACTCGGGCTTCGGGGGGCCGGCGTCCGCCGCCAGCTCCGCAGCTTGGGCGGACGCGGACTCCGCCGGCGCCTGGTAAGTCGACTGAACCACCTTGTCGTCGCAAGCGAGCGACAGGAGGCTCGCCGCGCAGGCGAGGCTGACCGCTAGGTATGCCTTGGTCATCGCTGCTTCGTCTCCCGCTTGGGCCGGCTCGCGTCGTCCTGCTTCACCGCGGCGTGGAACGCCGTCGCCAGCGCCACCACCTTCACGCGGTACTCTTCGGCCTCGGCCTTGGGGTCCGTCACCGAGATGTTGTCGATGTTGATGATGCGATCGAGCTGCCCCACTTGATGAAAGAACTTGGCGACCTGGTGGTAGCGGCCGGTCAGCTCGATCCGCATCGGCACGCGTGAGTAGAACTGCTCGGGCACCTCGGGCATCGGGTTCCAAGCGGTGAGCGACACCCCCGCCACGTTCGCCACGCTCTGGAGCGAGCTCAAGAAGGAGGGGTACTCCGTCGTCTGGGGCAGCACCTTGTTCAGCTCACGCTGCTTCTGCTGCCGCTCGGTGAGCTCCTGCAGGTCGCGCTGGTAGTCGAACTCGTTCTTGCGCGCGTTCTTCAGCTCCGCCAGGAGCTTCTGCTCACGGGCGGTGGCCGCCTGGATCTTGCTGTTCACCTCGGTGTGGAAGAGGGCGAAGTAGACGGCCGCCACGGCGGCCATCACCCCGACCACGATGCCGATCTTCGCGGCTAGCGGGAGCCGAGCGAGCGCAGATTCGCGTGCCATCAGTACTTCACCTTGGCCTCGAGCTGAAACCGCACCACCTCGAGGCGAGTGCTGGAGTCGAGCTCCTTCTTGGCCGGCAAGAGCTTCACGTCGTGGTAGTAGCTCGAGAGGTTCAGGCGCTTCGCGAGCTCCGAGACGTCCTCACCGTCGCGCGCCACGCCCTCGAGCCGCACGCTCCGCTGCTCCTCCACGAAGCGAGCCAGCCACAGGCGGCGCGCGTCCCAGCTCGGGTTGTAGACCGCGAGCGGGTTCGAGCGCCGCAGCTGGTTCAGAGTATCCGGATCCACCGAGGGGCCGCGCCCTGGCGTGAGGATGCGCGCCAGCTCCAGCAAGATGCCCGTGGGCCCCGAGCGCGCGCTCTGCAGCTTCGCGATGGCGTCCTCACGGGCGCGCAGCGTCGCGAGCTGATCCTTCACCTCCTGGTGCGTCCGCACGCGGCTCACCGACTCGTCGATCTGCTTCTGCAGCTCGCGGTTCCGGAGCTCCTTCGCGTCGAGCTGCTGCTGCTTGAAGCTGTGGAAGGTGAACAGCGCGACGCCTTGGATCGCGATCAAGAGCACGGCGGCGACGAGCCACAGTTGGCCGCCCTCTTGGGTGGCCGCCGCGCGCTTCTGAGGCAGCAGGTTGATGCGGATCATGACAGCCGGCTCTCCTTGTCCTTCCGCAACGTCAGCCCGAGCGCGACCGAGAGCTGCGCGGCCCGCGCCTGCAGCAGGTTGCCGTCGATGGAGCGATCTTCCACCGTCACGCGCTCGAGCGGCGACCAGACCTCCACCGGCACCCGCGAGCGATTACCGATCGCCTGGCCCAGGGCGGCGAGGTTCGCCGTGCCTCCGGTCACGAAGATGCGGCTGATCTCGCCTTCACCGCTGGTGGCCATGAAGAAGTCGAGGGAGCGTTGGATCTCCGCGGCGATGGTGTCGCACACCGCCTCGGTGATCTGCACCACGCGTTGCGGCAAGATACCGCCGTCCGAAGCGGTGCCGTCCAACCCCCCACACTTGTAAGCCTCGGCTTGCTCGTAGGAGACGCCCATCTGCTTTTGGATCTCGTCGGTGATGGTGTTGCCGCCGTTGGCTATTTCGCGGGTGAAGGCGCTGACCCCCGCGGCGACGATGTTCAGTGACGAGATGCTGGCGCCGACGTTCAAGAGCGCGATGGTCTGGTCCCCTGGCAATCCCCGCGTCACCTCGAACAGATTCTGGACGCTGAAGGCGTCGATGTCACAGACGATGGGCTTCAGCTTCGCGTTCCGCGCGAGCTGGGCGTAGTCGCTTATTTGCTCGCGCTTGGCCGCGACCAGCAAGAGATCCATTTGGCTCGCCTCCGGGCGGCGGCGCAGCACCTGGTAGTCCACCTGAACATCCTTGATGTCGAAGGGGATGTGCTGCTCAGCCTCCCAGTGGATTTGCTCCTCGAGCTCGGCGGCCGTCATCATCGGCACCGCTATTTTGCGGATGATCACGTTCTGCCCCGAGACGCTGAGCGCACACTCCCGCTGCTTGATCTTGTGATCCGTGAACAAGCGGGCGAGCGCCTCGGTGATGTTGCCGGCGTCCATCACCTGACCGTCCACGATAGTCTGCTGTGGGAGCGCCGCGTACCCTACGCGGACCAAACCAAAGCCCCGGCGGCCCTCCTTGATCTGACAGACCTTGATGGAGTTGGTCCCGATATCGACCCCGACCAGGTTTTTTCCTTCGGCCATGGTTCCTCACTCCCGACACACTCGGGGAAGCTACTGCGAAAGTGTGGCACCCCCGCCGAGCGCCCGCCAAGAAACCACCGGATGCGCACCGCACTTCCGTAAGAGCGATCCCAACGCGCTGGACGCTGTGCCGCTAGCGCTCCCTTCGAGGGCTTGTCAGGCGGCGACGCGCTCACACTTCCGTAAGCCCGCTCACGCGGCGATGAATTGTTGGCCCACCCTCGCGTCTCTTGGCTTACCGAGGGCCGCCCATGAGTGTCACGAGTCGTTGGCTGATGCGTGTGTCTGCCGCCGCCCTCACGGCGGCGCTCACCAGCTGGGCCGCGGAGAGCTACGCCGCGAGCCCGAGCAACGCCGAGTTCCCCCTGCTCCACCGCGTGCAACCCGGGCAAACCCTGGGGATGATCGCGCGGCGCTTCAACGTGAGCGTGGATGGGCTGTGTCACGCCAACCAGATCGCGCGGAAGAAGCCGATTCACCCCGGGCAGAAGCTGATCGTGCCGGCGGTGCCGGACAAAGACGGCAAGCTGGCGCAAGACCTCAAGCGGCGCGGCTTCCTCGACGACGAGCGGCGCAAGCAGCTCATGAAGGAGCTGGAGCGGCAGCACGCGGAGGCCGAGGCGAAGAAGCAGGCCGAGCAGAAGAAGATCGCCGAGGCTGAGGCGAAGAAGCAGGCCGAAGCGAAGAAGCTAGCCGACGCCAAGAAGCGAGCGGAAGAGAAGAAGCAAGCCGAAGCGAAGAAGCTAGCTGACGCCAAGAAGCAGGCAGAAGAGAAGAAGCAAGCCGACGCCAAGCGGCTCGCGGAGGCGAAGCAGGCTGAGCAGAGGAAGATCGCCGAAGCCAAGAGGGCTGAACAGAAGAAGATCGCCGACGCCAAGCGAGCCAACGCCAAGAAGCCGAGCCGCGCCGCCGACGCCAAGGCGAGCTCCAGGCGCGCGCGCGGCTACGTCCGCATCCACTCCCTGATGGGGAGCTGGGAGGGCTACACCCTGGACGCCAAGGGCAACGTGACCGCCGAGGCCAAGGCGGGCTTCCGCAGGGTGCTGCGCTCGTGGCGCAACGGCGCCGCCGCCGACATCGACCCGCGCCTGATCCGCATGGTGGCGGACGTGAGCGAGCACTTCAAAGGCAAGCGGCTCTACGTGGTGAGCGGGTTCCGCCCGAAGACGCCCGGGCAGCACACCGCGCACTCGCGCCACAACAGCGGTGAGGCGGTGGATTTCCGCGTGGAAGGGGTCAAGAACGAGGCCCTCCGCGACTACGTGCGGCGCTTCTCGAGCGCCGGCGTGGGCTACTACCCCAACTCCGGCTTCATCCACCTCGACGCGAGGCCACAGCAGACCTACTGGGTGGACCACTCGGGGCCCGGTGAGGCGCCACGCTACGCGCACCAGGGTCACACGAAGCGCACCGACGCCAAGGCGGGCACCCAGGCCAAGGCCACGCCGCCCGCGAGCGAGGCCGCCAAGAGCGAGCCGAGCAAGGACGCCGAGCCTCAAGACGAAGACGCCAAGCCCCGCGGCGAAGAGGCCAAGGCCGCCGCGAGTGAGTCAGAGCGCAGCAAAGGCTGACGCTCGAGCAGCGCAGTAGGACTGACGATCCGAAGCCGTCAGCCTATCGCCTGTTTTTTGGGGGTTTGGCAGTGCCACGCGCGGCGCCCAGCGAGTCCGCGCTGACGGGTGCCGCTACGCCAAACCCAAGTCAGAGCGCAGCAAAGGCTGGCGCTCCAATGAACAGAGCGCAGCAAAGGCTGACGCTCCAATGAACAGAGCGCAGCAAGGGCTGGCGCCCTACGGCGTCACGCCGGGGACTTTGTAGTCCTGACTGGAGGGCTTGGTGGAGGGGCGTGAGCCGGCGGGCTTCCAGCGGAAGGCGTGGGGCCGCATCGGCGCGCCGATGGCGTACAGCGCGGTGGCCTCGTAGCCGCCGAGCGGCGGGGTGTCCGTCCCTGCGCGGTGCACGAAGGTGGGCACTTGGCTGCCACGGTCGAGCTCCGCCACCCGCCGGCAGCCCGCGCGGAGCAGCACGCTCGCCAGCGGATCGCTGCTGTCGTGGCGCCCCAACGCCACCAGGACCCGACCGCGCTCCGTCACGCAGAGGGCGCCCCGGCGACGCAGCGAGCCGCGCGCGCGCGCGTTCGCCGTGAGCTCGGAGCCCTCCGCCAAGAGCGGCAGCTGCGCCACGTGGAGCGACGCGGACGGCGTGATGTCCGTGGCGCTGCCGAGCAGCTGGAGCTCACCGCCCGAGAGCACCAAGTTCGCGTGGCCAGGCTTGAGCGACACCACCGGCTCGCTCGTGAACGCGAGGCCAAGGGCGTTTTGGTCAGTCGTATTGCCTAGCCCGATGGCGGCGACCACGCGGTGCTTGTCGTCACCGTCCAACTCGCGACGCTTGGGGCCAGCTCCCGCCTCGATGAGCTCCTGAGTACCGCCCGTGAGGCTCCAGCTCACGCGGCCCGGCTCGAAGCTGAACAGCTCGATGTCCAGCGTACCCAGCGACATTTCCCCTCGGAAAATACCGGGGAGCCACGCGGGGGAGGGCTGGGTGCCCGGCGCCGGGGACCAGGCGATCTGCGAAGGATCGCTCGGCGTGGGGTCGCGGAGCATCACGTAGAAGAAGTCCTTGGGGGACCAGCGGACGAACTTGTCCGGCGCGATGCCCATCTCGGGGTGCGCCTTGGCTAGCTGGAACTCCTTCTTGTTGAGATCGATGATGTCGGTGAACACGAACCCGCAGTGCTTCGGGTTCATGTCGAGGTGCATGCCGTAAAGGCAGCCTGCCTGACGCAACGCGCGGCCCAGGGTGGGGCCGTCGATGTCGTTGCTCCAGCCGTAGTAGAGGTGGCCGGAGGGCGTGACGCACAGCGCGGTGCGCTCCGTCATCACGCTGGTGCCGGCGATCTGCCAGCCCCAGATGTAGCGGCCGGTGGGGTTCGCCACGCCGTCCTCCACCAGCGGGTCGAGGTTCTGACGGAAGCTGACGATGTTCGCGGGGATGTCCGTGCTCTCGGGCCAGCTCCCGAGCCCCACGCGGCTGTCGTCGGTGACCACCACCGTGGCGCCGCCAGGGATCGGCGGCAGCAGCACGCGCCGGCTCACCATCATCCCGTACTTCCCGTGGTCGGTCTTGAACGCGCCGTTGAAGGTGCCGACCACGCGCTTCAGCACCTCGGGCTCCCGCGGGAGCCGCCCGCTGCCGGGGGTGCCAGTGAGCGGCTTGGGATCTTCGAAGCCCGCCTCCATGCCGAGCTCCAGGCGCCGCATATCCATCGCGATCAGCTGCAGCTCCGCGTAAGGGCGCTTGGGATCGGGCCGGATGAAGGTCTTGTAGAAGTAAGACGGCGGCGGCTCCTTGGAGCCAGTCAGGCTCTCTGACTTCGCCAGCCACGGCAGCTCCACCGGGACCCACTCCCCCTCCCCTGGCTTCGTCTCTTTCCACAAGGAGGGCACGGCGGGCGGCGGCCACGAGCTCTGATCGCCCTCGAGCTTGGAGGCGTCGAGCACGGTCGCCACCGGCTCCGCCTCCGCCGTCTCCTCCTTCAGCTCCGACTCCGCGCCGCCCTTGTCGAACAGCTGATAGGACGTGCGCCGTACCGTATCGCGCGCGCCGAACACTTTGTCCTCGAGCCACGCGATCGGCCCCGGGCCGATCTCCGCGCGCACCGTGTCCACCCCCCACAAGATGAGCGGCTTCTCGAAGTGGCGCTGGATGACCGCCTTGGCGGCGTAGGCCTGGCCCCCTTCGTCCCCCACCAGCTCGCGCGCCGCCACGTCGAACACCAGGTTCCGCCCCGCGGCGCCGAGGTCGACGGTGATGCGCTCTGCTTCCATGCGGAGCGCCGCGCGCTGCGCCGGGATCTCGAACAAGACGTCGCTGCGCCCCACCCCCGCGAAGCTGCCCGTGGCTTGGAACGAGGTGATCGCGAGCAAGAAGCGATCGAAGGCCCTGGGCGGTTTGTCCTCCGCGCGGATCCCGCGGGTGTCGAGCACGCTCATCCCCTGGACGCGCCCGAACGCGATGGTGGAGAACACCGCCGTCTGCCCGATCAGCTCGAGCCCCACGTCGTCACCCACCTCGGTGTCCGTCAGGTTCCGCACCCGGTGCACGCTGAGCGGCTGCCCCTCACGGCTGACGCGCACGAACGCGCGATACACGTCGCGCGGCCCCCCAGGCGTGGCGCCGGTGAACAACACCGGGCGCCCCAGGGTGAGGTCCTTCAGCGCACCGCGGGAGGGCTCCCAACGGATCTCCCCCGGGAGCACCTCCACCCCGGTCGCCTCCGCGAGCATCCCCGCCAGCCCTGGGAGCGAGCGCTCCGGCGGCCCCTGACGCGCCACGCGCACCGCGAGCGCGATCAAGAGGAGCAGGCCGGCGAGCGGCGCGCGGGCCAGCAGCCAGTGCTTGATGCGCCCTCGCACGAGGGTGGGGCGCTGGTGCAGGCCCCTCACCGGCGGCGGGTGCACCACGACTCGCGAAGGCGGAAGCACCCCGGGGTACTACTCAGCTCTCCTCTCACGGGCAAGCTTACTGAAGCGCCATCCCAGCGCGGTGAAGTGGATGGCGCGCGGCGCCTGGGCGTGTCCCGCGGCGCGACTTTGCCTCAGCACGGCTTGTGAACCTAGGGGGCCGCTGGTACGTGGCGGGCTGGGCGCGCGCGGCGCGCACATCCGACAGGAGACCGAGTGGGCGAACCCTCTGCGAATCGAAACCTGGCCGTCCGCGTCCTGACCTCGGTCGTGGTGGTGCCGCTGCTCCTGGCCGCCCTGTTCGTCGCCCCGAGCTGGGTCTGGTTCGCGGTGGTGATCAGCGCCTGCGTGGTGGGGGGTCTCGAGCTGTTCGGGATGACGCACCCGGGGGACCGCGTGGCCCAGGCGGTGGGGGCGCTCACCACGGCGGCCGTGAGCGCCGCGATCTACTTCTACGCGAGCGATCCCAGGGTGCTCGTCACCTTGATCGTGGCGGTGGTGCTCCAGGGCGCGCTGGTGCCGCTGTGGCGGCTCGGGGAGATCCAGACGGCGGCGCTGCGTGTGTTCAGCGGGATGGCCGGGCCGCTCTACATCGGCGCGCTGCTCACGACGGTGGCGAGCATCCAGCGCGATCACTTCGAGACCGGCGGGCCGGGGATGGTGGTGATGATCCTCGCCATCGCCTGGCTCGGTGACACCGGCGGCTACTTCGCGGGTCGCTTCCTGGGCAAGACGCCGCTCTACCCGGCGGTCAGCCCCAAGAAGACGCGTGAGGGCTTCGTCGGCTCCCTGCTCGGCTCGGTGGTCGGGGGGGTCGGGGCGCAGCTGTTGCTCGTGCCCGCGCTGCCCACCGCGCACATCGCGGTGCTCTCGCTGATCGCGGGCGCCCTGGGTCAGCTGGGCGACCTCGTGGAATCACTCCTGAAGCGCTCCACCGGCATCAAGGACAGCGGGTGGATCGTGCCCGGCCACGGGGGGATCTTGGATCGCCTGGACGCGGTGCTGGTGGTGAGCCCGCTCACGTACCTCTACCTCCACTGGTTCACGCCGCTCGGCTGAGTGTCCTGGGGTAGGGGTTGGACAGGCGTGGCGGGGGTCACCACAAAGCGCCCTTCGAGTGTCCTGGGATTGGGGTTGGGGTTGGACGGCACCGCGGCGAGTGGCCACGCGTGCCGCCAGCGCACGGCGCGTAAGCCGCTTCACGGCGACCGCAAAGCTGACGCGTTGCGTTGCGTCGCGTCACGGTGAAATCGACAGCCACCCTGGAAACTCCTGTCGCTCACGACTGGGGCGCGCGCTATTCGGTGCTCCACGTGCCCCTTCACAGCGCGCACCGAGCGCGCCGCGGGCACGCCGCCAGGAGATTTTCCATGAAGAAATCCGTTGAGCAGAAGGACACGAGCCCCTCACCCGACCAGCCCGTCACCTCGGAGGTCAAGGCGCCACGCGGCGAAGAGAAGCCCGAGTTCTTCAAGGTGATCCAAGGCTACCTGGACGACGCCTCACGCATCGTCGGCCTCCCTGACTACGTGCGCACCATCCTGCGCCAGCCCAAGAACGAGATCATCGTCAATTTCCCGGTGCAAATGGACAACGGCGAGTACCGCCTGTTCAAGGGCTACCGCATCCAGCACTCGAACATCCTCGGCCCCTACAAGGGCGGCATGCGCTACCACGAGAGCGCGTCGCTCGATGACTTCAAGGCGCTCGCCGCCATGATGACCTGGAAGGGCGCGCTCATGAACCTGCCGCTCGGCGGCGCCAAGGGCGGCATCAAGTTCAACCCTCACGGCGTCAGCCGCTCGGAGCTGAAGCGCATCACGCGGCGCTTCTTCCACGCCCTGGGCTCGAACATCGGCCCTGACTACGACATCCCCGCGCCGGACGTCGGCACCAACGGGCAGACCATGGCCTGGGCCATGGACACCTACATGAACACCGTGGGCATGGTCAGCAAGCAGGCGGTGATGGGCGTGGTCACGGGCAAGCCAGTGACCAGCGGCGGCACCCATGGCCGCGTGAAGGCGACCGGCCAAGGCGTGGTGCATTGCATCCGTATGTGGGCGGAGGACAACCGCTTCGACCTCCACGGCAAGAAGCTGATCGTGCAGGGCTTCGGCAACGTGGGCTCTCACGCGGCGGTGCTGCTCAGCCACATGGGCGTCTCCACCGTCGCGGTGGGCGACCACACCGGCTACCTCTACAACCCGGAGGGCTTCAACGTGTACCGCCTCCAGGAGTACGTGGCCGAGCACGGCAGCATCGCCGGCTACCCCAACGGGCACGCGGTCAGCCGAGAGGACTTCTTCAACATCCAGGCTGACATCTTCGTGCCGGCGGCGCTCGAGAACCAGGTGGACACCCAAGAGGCGACGGCGCTGAACGGCGTGCGCCTGGTGGCGGAGGGCGCCAACGGCCCCTGCACCGTGGCGGGCGAGCGGGTGCTGAAGGAGCGCGGCATCGAGGTGCTGCCGGACGTGCTCGCCAACGCGGGCGGCGTCACCGTGAGCTACTACGAGTGGGTCCAGAACAAGCGGAGCGAGCAGTGGGCGCTGGAGGAGGTGGACACCCGCCTCGAGGCCGCCATGCGCGACGCGTACCGCCGCGTGATCGAGTTCGACCGCGCGCATCGCTGCGGGCTCCGCCTCGCTTGCTACGGCGTCGCGCTGCAGCGCCTGGGCAAGGTGTATGAGGAGCGGGAGATCTTCCCGTAGTCTCGACTAGCGCCTCAATCGCCGTCTTCGAGCGCAGCGTAGGCAGCCTTGCCCGAGCAGCTCCCTTCGAGCAGGGGCGAGGCTGCCTACGATTGACAAATCAGGGGGTTTCTTCGATCCTGGTGGGGAGTTGGGCCGGGAGCAGCGTGGGGCCGGCGTGCCCAAAGGGGGAAACGGTGCGCTGCAGCGCGGCGCGCTCGCCGTGGCCACGCTGCTGTCAGCCAGCCTGACGGCGTCGCTCGCCAGTGGCTACGAGGCCGAGGTCACCGCGCGCTCCGACGCGCAGTTCTACACCTTGCAGAGCCCCTACGGGGATCCGCTGCTCCGGCGCCGCCGCTACACCCAGACCCTCGGGCTCACGGTGTACGACATCACGGGCAGCTACGAGCCCGGCGCGCCCCAGCTCTCGGCGCGCGCCCTGCTGCGGATGGACGCCGACTTCGGTCAAGACGCCCGCGAGCGCTCCCCGAGCACGCCCGATCGCTACATCCCCGGCCTCGAGCAGGCGCCGCTCGACCTGATGTACGCCTACGTGGAGGGCCGCGGCTACTTGGGTGGCCTGCTCGGCTTCCGCGCCGGGCGCCAGTACGTGGTGGACGCCCTGGGGTGGTGGTCGTTCGATGGGGGCTTGGCGAAGCTCAGCACGCCGGCTTATTTCAATGTGGATATCTACGGCGGCTTCGAGCAGCGCGGCGGGCTCCCGTGGCTCTCCACCTCGCGCTTCGAGGCGCAGGGGGTCTACCGTGGGGATCGCAGCGGGCTCGCCGCCGGCGATTGGCCTAGCTTCCTCGATCAGTCGACGCCCGCGCCCGCCTACGGCTTCGCGCTGGAGAGCTCCGGCGTGCACTTCCTCAGCACGCGGCTCAGCTACCGCAAGGTCATCAATCGTGACGAGGTGCGGCTCACCCCGTTCGACGACGGGAGCGGCGCGATCCAGGTGATGAAGGGGGACCGCGTCTCGAGCGAGCGCCTCGGCTACGCCGCGCGGGTGAGCCACGAGTCGCTCGGGAGCCTGCACGGTGAGGCGGTGTACGACCTCTACAATCAGCTGGTGAGCGAGCTCTCGGGCGGCATCGACGCTTACGTCACTGAGCGGCTCACCCTGGGCGCGAGCTACGACTACTACCTCCCCACCTTCGACGGCGACTCCATCTGGAACTGGTTCAGTCACAACGGGCAGACCACCTTGAGCGGCCGCGCGGTGCTCGAGCTCAGCAGGCGCTTCGACGTGGCGCTGAGCGGCGGCGCGCGGCTCTACACCACGGACGGGGACCCCGTGACCTATGGCGCCTACCAGCGCTCGTCTCAGCTCGCCGATCGCGAGAGCATCAAGACGCTGGTCGACCACTTCGGCGACGTCTCCGGCGGCTACCGCTGGCCGAGCGGCAGCGTGCACCTGGGCGCCCTGGCGGAGACCGGCCAACGCGGCCACCGTTACGGCGCTGATCTGACCACTCGCCAGCGCTTCGATCAGGGGCGCTACGACACCCTGCTCGTGCTGAGCCTCCACGACTGGGAAGACGGGCTCCGGCCCCAACGGAGCGCCACCAGCGTGGGCTACGTCGCCGGGCTGGGTCACGAGCTGATCGAGGAGACGCGCGTCGGCCTCGAGTGGGAGCACCACACGAGCCGCCTCGTCGGTCAGCGTTACCGCGTGCTCGCCACCTTGGATCTCACCTTGCTCGACTGATGCCTACGCCGCCTCAGCCAACCGTCCCCAGCAGGCGCCCTGTTGCGATCGAGCGCCCTGTCGCGATCACGCGGCGCCGCGAGCGACCACGCCAGCTGCTCGCGCTGCTCGCGATTTGCCTGGCTGCGTTGGTCACCGGTTGGGTCCAGGCAGCGCCTGCCCCCGGCTCGCCCCAGGGCGCTGCCAAACCCCCGAAATCCGCGGAGCCCAAGCCGGCGGCCAAGCCCGGTAGCGCGGCGCCCGCGGCGAGCCAGGCCGCTCACGGCAGCGCGTCCAGCGCCCCCAGCGGCAGCGCCCCCGGCGCCAACGTCAGCGCCGCGAACGGCTCACCGGGCGCCCCGCAGAGCGGCTACGTCCACGGCTTGGCGCCGCTGCCCGGGGACGCTCCGGTGCCGCTCCACCTGCGCCCGCCGGGCGCCCGAGCCGACGACGGCGGCCCCAGCCCCATTATTTTCCCTGCGCAAAAGCTGACCATCCGCTTCAACCACAAGAAGCACAGCCAGGAGCTCGGCCTCACCTGCAAGGCTTGTCACGACGCGGCCGCGAGCAGCCAGAAGAGCTCGGATAGGCTGCTGCCGAGCCCCGAGCGCTGCGATGGCTGCCACGCCACGGATCACCGCGACTTGAGCGCCGTCACGGCGGACGCGAGCGAGCTGATCGGTCAGTGTGGCTTCTGCCACATCGGCTACAAAGAGGGCGACAAGAACCGCGTGGCGCGCCTCACGCTGCCGAAGCCGAACCTCAAGTTCAGCCACAAGGCGCACATCGATCGCAACATCGGCTGCGAGCAGTGTCACGGCGCGGTGGAGGAGCTCGAGCTGGCGACGCGCGATCAGCTGCCGCGCATGAGCGGTTGCCTCAAGTGCCACCAAGCGCCGGAGCCCGCCCGCGGCGACGCCAAGGGCCAGTGCACCACCTGTCACCTGACCGAGCGCCCCGGCGGCACCCTGCGCACCCAGTTCCCCCAAGGTCAGCTCACCCCGCCGAATTGGCTGCACAACGCCGGGCACACGCCGGACTGGCTCGAGCGGCACAAGTACGTGGCGGGCGCCGACTCGCAGCTCTGCTCGAGTTGCCATACAGAAAAATACTGCACGGACTGTCATGATGGCCGGGTGCGGCCGCGCAAGGTGCACCCGAACGACTTCATCAGCTCGCACCCCATCGCCGCGCGGCAGGGCGGGCAGCGCTGCACCAGCTGTCATCAGCAGCAGAGCTTCTGCGTGGGCTGCCATCAGCGCGCGGGGGTGACGCTCAGCGGGCCCTATGGTCAGTTCGCCGGACGAGGCCGCTTCCACCCGCCCAAGGCGGAGTGGACCGACCCGCCGCGCTCCGCCAGCCACCACGCCTGGGAGGCGCAGCGCAACCTGAACGCCTGCGTCAGCTGCCACCAGGAGCGGGACTGCCTCATCTGCCACAGCACGGCGGCGGTGGGTGGCCGCGGGATGAGCGGCATGGGCACCTCCGGCCAAGGCGTGAACCCGCACCCCACGGGCTTCCGCTCTCGCTGCGGCACCGCGCTGCGCAAAAACGCCCGCGCCTGCCTCACCTGCCACGACCCCGCCGATCCTCAGCTCCGGGAGTGCCGCTGATGGCGCGCGCTCGGGCTCCGGCCACGGCCACCATCAAGACGTCGGCTGGGCCGGCCACGGCTGCAGTGCGGTGTGCGGCGGCACCGGCCTACCGGCCGGTATCGTCTCGAGCCCTCACCACGCGGTTGGCAGCGGCGATCGGGGTGCGAATTCATCCACCAAAGCCCTTGCTCGCCCCTTCACCCGCCAGCTATAGCCTCTTGCCCGCGAGTCGGGGCCCTGGCCCTGACTCGAGATGGGAAGAGGAGGCAGTTTGTGAAGGAGCTCGTCCGCTACTTGCTCGACAACTTGTACTTGGACTTTCAGGGAGACATCACCGTCGAGAAGATCCGGGAGTTTCTTCGAGAGGACGACAGCCGGGACGCCCGCAAGCTGCTGAGCCGGCTGATCGAGGAGAAGGGGGCGGACGATCTCCTGCTCGCCCTGGCCGACGTGCTGCGCGAGAGCCTGGAGCAGGGCATCACGGAGGACAAAGTCCGCGAGCAGCTGACGCTGTACGCCGACTCCTGAGCTCTGCGCTCGATAGCTCGGAAGCGCCCTACGACTCGGAAGCGCCCTACGACTCGGAAGCGCCCTACGACTCGGAGGCGCCCTACGACTCGGAGGCGCCCTACAAGTCGGAGGCGCAGTGCACCTCGGGCGGTGCCACGCGCGTCGACTGGCTAGCGAATGACCCAAGGCCGGGGCCCCCACCGCGAGAGGTTCGTGGGGCTGTCCGGCTCTTGGCGCTGGTCGCCGCCGCCTACCTCGGCTCGGCGTGCGACCAGGGGGAGCGCGTGCTCGACGGGAGCACCACGCCGCTCCACGTGGTGGCGGCCTACCCCGCGCCGGATGAAGGCGTGGCCTGCGTGGGGGATCCCAGCTGTGAGGGGGTGCCGCTCAACCTGGCGATCGAGCTGCGCTTCGATCGCTACCTCGATCCCAGCAGCGCCGTGCGCCAGTCGCTGCGGCTCCAGGCGGGCAGCGGCGGCCCGATCGTGTTCTTGACGCCCAGCTACGACGTGGTCGAGCGCGTGGTGCGTTTCCGCCAGGAACCAGGGGCGAGGCTCCAGCCGAGCACCCTCTACACCGTCGAGCTCATCGCCGAAGCGGGCGCGGGCTTTCGCGCCTTCGACGGAGCGGCGCTCGAGCACGGCGCCATCCCCGAGCGCTACCACTTCTACACCGGCACGCAGGACGCGGAAGATCCCCCCGCGCCGCCGGTGACCTCGTGCTCCGACGTGCTGCGGATCTTCAGTGGTGGTCAGGCTGGCTGTGTGAGTTGCCACCAGAGCAGCGAAGCGGGGATCGGCGGCTGCCCACCTGGTCAAGCTCCCGATCCAAGCTTCCCTGACGAGTGCGTGGGGGTGCCCAGGCAGGGCCTCGACCTCAGCAGCCGCGCGGGCCTCGAGCGCACCGCCGTCTTCCAGGTGGCACACCAAACGGAGATCGGCCCCAGCGCCGGCACCCCGCTCACCAACCCGAGCCGCGTCGGCGTGCAGATGCCGCTCGTGCACCCCAACAACCCCGGCAACAGCTACCTCCTCTACAAGCTGCTCCGCAACCCCAGCAACTTCGCCACCCAGCAAACCAGCGCCTACCGCGTGGGGCTCGGCGGCCAGCGGCTGCTCGCGAGCGACGACGAGCGCGAGCGCCTCCGCGAGTGGTTCGTGCGCGGTGAGCCGATGCCCGCTGGCGGCTACTCCCTGTCGCTAGCCGAGGTGCGCGCCATCCAACGCTGGATCCAAAACGGCGCAGAGACCGAGAGCTGCAGGTAGGCAGCGAAGCTGATGAGCTGAGAGAGGTCAGCTCTCTCCCATCGGTGCACGGGATATTCAGCTTCACTGACGAATGGAGCGGGCGCTGCGGAGCGCGAGCGGGTCACCGTCCACCGAGGTCACGTGGGGTCCCAGCGCGATGACCGGGCGCTGGGGCGTGACAACTCGGTTGGCGCTCTCCTCGCTCCAGATGCGCTAGGATGAGCGCGATGGATGAGGCGCCTGACAACTCCGTTGGCACTTCATTCGGGGGTTTTGGGGGTTTGGCAGTGCAGCTGGGCGGCGCCGTTTGGTACGCCGGTCGGGGGCCGAGGCGCGGCGCGAGCGCCCACGTGTGGCTCGTGCATCGCGCGACCCCATACGGCGCTGGCGCACAACGCACATCTGACGTCGCCACGCAACCCACAGCCCCAGGCACCGCTGACGCTGGCACACAACCCACGGCCCCAGCCGATGTAGGGGCGGGTTTCAAACCCGCCCAAGCCAGCTCGTCAGCCAATCATCCCACTCAGGGAATCGACGTAGCCGACCTCGAGGCGGAGCCACCCTGTGTGCTCAAGCTCGCGGCGCCGGGGCACACCGAGTTCTTGCTCCGTGAGGCGGAGCACGCCGCCACCCTGCGTGATCCAGTGCTACCGCGGCTGCTCGAGGTGGGCGAGCTGGTGCCGCCTCCTGGGCTCCTGGGCGAGGGCGCACCGCCCGAGGGCGCGCAACTATTTACCTTGTGGCAATACGTCCCCGGCGTCGACGCCGACGAAGCCACGCTCGACGCGCGGGGCACGGCGAAGGTGCTGCGCGACGTCGCGCGCGGCCTCGCGCGGCTCCACGCGATGGGGCTCAGCCACGGCGACGTGAAGCCGGCCAATATCCGCGTGGGTGAGGCGCATGCCTGCCTGCTCGATCTGGGTCTGACGGCGCCCATCACGCGCGCGCTCCCCGTCGGCGGCAGCCCGCGCTACCTCCCACCCAATCTCACCCGGGGCACCAGCGCGGGGCGCGACCTGTACGCGCTGGGCATCACCCTGGTCGAGCTCCTGGTGCCCGCGGCGCGCCGCGCGAAGCACCCAGCCGCCTACCTCGCGAAGATTGACCAGGCAGATCCTCTAGCTCGGTCGCTGCAAGGCCTCGCCGAAGAGCTGCTCTCCGAAACCCCGGGGCGTCGGCCCGCGGCTCGCTGGCTGTGGCGCCGCGCCGCGGCGCTGCTCGGCGAGCCGGATCCAACCGGGCTGCCCACCCCCGAGCAAGTGGAGGCGAGCTACCTGTGGCTGCGCCGCGATGAGCTGCGGGGCGATGTCACCGAGCTGAGCCCGCCGACACGCGATTGGGCCGAGCGCCACGCGAGGTTGAGCCGCGCGATCGCGCGCCAGCGCGCGCGCGCCCTGGGTGAGCCGGAGGTGCCTACCAGCACAGCGGCAGTGGAGCTGACCGAATCGGGGCTCCGGCGCTGGCTGATCGAGCTGATCGGGCCAGACGCGGTGTACTTCCCTCCCCTCGGCCTGTCCGAAGCCGAGCTGGCGACGCGGCTCTACGAGCTGGCTAAGGAGCGGCCGCTCGCCGCCATCAGCGCCGCGGAGCTGACGGGCGGCGCCCCCACGTCGCCGCCGACGAGCCTGCAAGAGCTCGCGCTGTGCCTCTCGGGGCGCGTCAGCGCCGAGACGCTGCGCGTGGGGGAGGCGTTGGTGGAGTTTCATGACCAGCCCGCCCGAGCGGCTGCGAACGCCGGCGACACCCTGGAGGGGAGCCATGCTGCGCATCGAGACGAGAGGCGCCCGCCAAGCGCCCAGGCGACGAGCGGCGCCGCGGAGCGCGTGGAGCCGGCCTTGCGCATCGCGCTCGCCCGCGCCTTGCGGCGCCGCGCGGAGCACGCTCGCGCCGCGAAGGTGCTCGAAGCCGCGCGCGCGCGGCTAAATTGCCGCGCGGAATTGTCTGAGTGCAGCCGCCGCCTGGGCGATCTCGTCACCGCGCGGCGCCAGGCACGCGAGGTGCTGAGCGACGCGGCGGGCTCTGGTGCCGCGCGAGCGCGCGCCGCGGCGAGCCTCGCGCGGATCGCGCTCGCGGAAGGGGACACAGCTGAGGCGCTCGAGGTGCTCGAAGGCGCTCCCCTCACCGCCGCCGTCGCCGAGGCCCGCGCCCTCGCTCAGCTCGAGCTCGCGCGCCGCGCCGAAGCGCCGCTCCACTCCGAGGCGCCGCTGTCTACGGCGCTCCGCACCGAGGCGCCGCTGGCCGCGGCGCTCCGCAGCCTCGAGCTCGGGCTCACCGCCGCAGCGGACGAAGAGGACACCGCGCGGCTCAGCGCGGTCCGCGGCATGCTGGAGCACCAGCGCGGCGACGCCCGCGCCGCGGCGCGCGCCTTCGCGAGCGCGGTGGAGTCGGCGCAGCGCGCGGGCGCGCTGTTCGAGGAGGCGAGCTACCTCACGGGCCTCGCCGCCGCCGCGAGCGACGCGGGCTGGCCAGGGCGCGCGCTCGCGGCCGCCGAGCGCGCCACCCTGATCTTCGACGGCCTGGGCGAGCAGGGCCTCGCCGCGCGGGCGCTGCTCAACTGCGCTGCAGCCGCGGGCGACGCGGGCGCCACCTCGGCGGCGCTGCACAGCGCCGAGCGGAGCCAGGTGCTCGCGGAGCGCTCCGGGGACGCGCGCTGCGCGCGGCTCGCGCGGCTCGCTCGAGCCGCGCTGCTGATCGACGCCGGCCGCCTCGAAGAGGCCGAGCGCGCGTGCGCCGACGGCGAGCGCGAAGCAGAGGCAGCGGCAGCGGACGATTCGTCAGCCCAGCTGCTGATCGCCGCGCTCAGGCTCCGTCTCGGCTCAGCGCCGTCGAGCGCCTTGCCCTGGGTGGCCAAGCACGACGAGCTGAGTCGCGCACAGGGCGTCGAGGCAGCGCGCCTCGAGTGGCTGCGGGCGCGGCTCGACGCGCAACGAACGGCACCTGTCGGTCGCAGCGACGAGCTGCTCCGCGAGGCGATCGGGCTGACCACGGTGAAGGAGCCAACGCGGGCGCGCGGTCAGGCGCTGCTCGCTGGAGCGCAGCTCGCGCTGACGCTCGGCAGCGGCGACGCCGCGCGGCGCCTGTTCATCGAGGCGCGGCGCGTGGAGCGCCAGCTGCGTCGTCAGGTGCCCCCGGAGCTGCTCCCCAGCTTCGAGCAGCTCCCGTGGGTCCTCGAGCTCCACGCCGCGAAGGAGATCGGCCACCTCGCGGCGCCGGGCGCGGGCGCGCTGGCGGCCGATCAGCTCGCGCGGCTCGAGCACATCATCCGCGCCTTGAGCCGCCGCGACACCCTGCGTGAGCTGTTCGGTCAAATCCTCGACGCCTTGGTGCTGTGGACGGGCGTCGAGCGCGGCCTCTTGCTCCTCACGGCTCCGGGCGGCGCGCTCCGGATCCGCGCGGCGCGAGGCCTCGTGAGCGGCGATCTCACCGCCGACCAGCGCGCGCTCAGCATGACCCTCGCGCGGCGCGCGCTCGCGCGGCGCGAGCCGGTGGTCGCGGTGGACGCTCGCGGGGAGCTCCCGGAGCTCAGCGAGAGCGTGCACGCGCTGAACCTGCGCAGCGTCCTCGCGGCGCCGCTCTTGGCGCGCGGCGAGGCGCTCGGCGTGGTGTACCTGGATGACCGCGACCGCCGCGCCGCCTTCGGTGAGGCCGAGCGCGCCTGGGTGCGGCTGCTCGCCAGCGTCGCCGCGATCGCGATCGCGGAGGCGCGCGATCAACTGGCGCTGCGCCGCGCCGCCCAGCGCGCCGAGCGCGCCGCGACGCGCCTCGAGCGCGAGCTGCGCGCCGAGCGCGGTAAGCCCCCGAGCGCCGAGCGCGCTCACCCCGAGCTCGTCGGGAGCAGCCCGGCGATGACCCAGCTCATCGAGCGGATCCGCAAGGTCGCGGAGACCGAGCTGCCGGTGCTCATCTTGGGCGAGAGCGGCTCGGGGAAGGAGCTGGTCGCGCGCGCGATCCACCAGGACAGCCCACGCGCGGCGCGCGCGCTGGTGGTGGAGAACTGCGCCGCGGTGCCCGAGACGCTGCTCGAGTCGACTTTGTTCGGACACGTGCGGGGCGCCTTCACCGGCGCCGATCGCGCGCGCCCTGGGCTGTTCGAGCTGGCCGACGGAGGCACGCTGTTCCTCGACGAGGTGGGCGAGATGAGCCTCGGCATGCAGGCCAAGCTGCTCCGCGTGCTGGAGTCGGGCGAGGTGCGCGCCGTGGGCAGCTCGCGCACCCAGCGCGTCGACGTGCGGGTGATCGCCGCCACCCACCGCGATCTGGTCGCGCGCGTCCGCGAGGGGAGTTTCCGTGAGGATCTGCTGTACCGGCTGGACGTGCTCAGCCTGCGCGTGCCGCCGCTCCGCGAGCGCAAGCAAGACATCCGCGAGCTCGCCGCGCACTTCATCGCTCGGAGCCCGAGCGCCGCGCGCCTCAGCCCCGCCGCTCTACGCCTCCTGGAGGCCTACCCTTGGCCAGGCAACGTGCGTCAGCTCGAGAACGAGCTCCTGCGCGCCCTGGTGCTCGGCGGTGATCCGCTCACCCCGGAGCACTTCAGCGCCGAGCTGTCCGAGCAGCGCGCGCCGGACAGCGACACGCCCAACCCCACCCTGAAAGAAGCGATGACGCGGCTGCAGCGGCGCCTGTTGGAGGAGGCCCTCACGGCGGCTCACGGGAACCAGTCGGAGGCCGCGCGGCGCCTCGGTGTCTCGCGCTACGGCCTCCAGAAGATGCTCCGGCGCCTCGAGGCGGAGGACGGGTGACAAACTTTACGCGAGCGCGATAGCTCGCTAACCGGAGGGCCGCATGCAAACGGGAGCGCTCAGGTTGGCCGAGCTCGTGAGCGCTCGACGCGCGTCCGCGCCGATCCGCCTCGCGGAGCGCGCCACCGCGCCTTGGTCATGGCAGGCGACGTGAGCGGTCAGGATCCAGCGAAGGCAGACCCGCTCGTCAAGCCCAAGCCGGTGCTCAAGTGGGCCGGCGGCAAATCGAGCCTGCTCCCCGAGGTGCTGGCGCGCCTCCCGCGGTCCATCGACACCTACTATGAGCCCTTCCTCGGCGGCGCCGCGGTGTTCTTCGCCCTGGCCGCGGAGCGTCGCTTCGAGCGCGCCGTGCTCGCCGACAAGAACCCCGAGCTCATCAACGTGTACTCGGTGGTGCAGCGCCACGTGGAGCTGCTGATCCGCGAGCTCTCCACCATGCAGCACGACGAGCGGACGTACTACCGGGTGCGTGAAGAAATTCCACCAGGAAAAATTCGCCGGGCGGCGCGCACCATCTACCTGAACCGCACGGGGTACAACGGCCTCTACCGAGTGAACCGCTCGGGCGTGTTCAACGTCCCCTTCGGGCGCTACAAGAACCCCAAGGTGTGCGACGAAGCGCGGCTCCGCGCGGCCTCTCAGGCGCTGCAGCACGCGGAGCTCCACGTGGCCGACTTCGAGCACGCGACCCTGCAGGCTGGCCCGGGCGACGCCGTCTACTTCGACCCACCCTACGCGCCGAGCTCACCCACCGCGAACTTCACCAGCTACCACCGTGAGCCGTTCGGCTCCGAAGAGCAGCGGCGCCTGGTCGGCGTGTTCAAGTCACTGAGCGAGCGCGGCGCGTTCACGCTGCTGTCCAACGCCGACACCGCAGAGACGCGAGCGCTCTACCGAGGCCTCGTGATGGACGAGGTGCAGGTGCGGCGCCCCATCAACTCCCGCGCGAGCGGCCGCGGCCAAGTGGGCGAGCTCCTGGTGCGCTCTGCCCCGCCCCGCCGCACCAAACGTCAGCCTCGCTGACTCAAGCCGCGTCGGCTTCCAGCTCTTGGAACAGCGGACGCAGCTCTGGGCGGCTGCGGAGCGGCGCGCAGAAGGCGCTCGCCAGCGCCAACAGCTCGCTCTCCAGCTCGTCCGCGCGGCGCCCTGCGTCGCCGATCGCCTGCTCGCACTGCGCGCGCTCGGCCTCGATCGCCTCTTCGTGGCGCGCCAGGCTCTCCCGCAGGCTCTTGATCTGAAACTCGAGATCGTCCACCTCGGTGCGCTTGGTGGCGCTGAGCGCGATGGCGCTCTGCAGCTCCTCCTTGATCGCCACCCACGCATCGACCCGCGTCGCCATCTCGCGGTAAGCCGCCGAGAGCTCCGAGTAGGGCTCCTGAAAACCGCTCCGCCCCTCCCAGGTGATCACCGCGCGATGCGCCTGGGTCACCACCTCGCGCTCGGCCTCGAAGCGCGCCCGCAGCGCCGTCACCGCCGCCTCGGCGTCCTTCAGCGCGTCCTTGGCGCGGCTGGTGTCGATGCCCAGCGCGTCCATGGCGTTGCCGAAGCGCTGACGCCCGTCCTTACCCCGGCGCTCGATGCCCTCCAGCTTGCGCTGGTCTTGCATCCCGCGCGAGCGCAGCTCGGCCACCTCTTGAACGAAGCGCCGCACCCCCGCCAGCTGATTCACCAGCTCGGGCGGCGGCGACGTCGGGTACACCTTGGTGAGCATCTGCTCGAACACCACGGTGCGCCGCACCCAGCGATCCAGCGCCACCGGGGGCAGCGTGGGCGCCGGCCCGATCTCGCTCTGGCGCTCCACCGGATCTTCCGGGACACGGATCCCGATCGCGCCGGCGATCGCCACCAAGTCGTTGTGGAGCCGGTGCGCGTCCACCGGGCGATCCGCCGGGTCCTTCGCCATCAGCTGGAGCACCAGCTGATCGAGCGCCTCAGGGATCGAATCGTCCAGGCTCCGCGGGGATGGCGGCGCCTCCTTCAGGTGCTTGATGAAGTAAGAGGCGACGTCGGGCGCATCGAACGGCAGCTGCCCCGTCAGCATCTCGAACATGATCACGCCCACCGCGTACAGGTCGGCGGCGGGGCCCGCCTCCGTCGAGGTGATGCGCTCGGGCGCCATGTACTGCGGGGTGCCGAACACCTCACCCGCGCCAGTGAGGCGGCTGTCTTGCAGCGAGCGCGCGATGCCAAAGTCGAGGAGCTTGACCGCCTCGGTCCCGTCGCTCTGCGCGATGAAGATGTTCTCCGGCTTCAGGTCGCGGTGGATGACCTCGAAGTCGTGGGCGCGCGCCAGCGCGCGGGCGATCTGAATCCACTGCGGGAGCGCCCGCTCGAGCGGCACCTTGCCGCGCGCCACCAGCTCCGCCAAGGACTCACCCTGGAGGAGCTCCATCACCAGGTAGAGCGTGCCGTCCTCGAGCTCCCCCTGATCGAAGATCTCGATGATGTTCGGGTGCGCCAGCTTCTGCGCGCTCTTCGCTTCCCTGCGGAAACGCTCACGCACCACCTTGTTGCCGACCAGCGCCGCGCTCATGATCTTCACGGCGCAGGGGCGGTCCACCAAGCGGTGCCGCGCGCGGTACACCGTCGCCATCCCGCCCTCGCCGAGCACATCCTCGATCAAGTAGCGGCCAGCGAGGGTGCTGCCGATCCGCGGGTCCTGGATCTCGACCAGGGCCTCACCGTCCACGAAGCAAACGGTGCTGTCGCTCGGGTACTTCAGGCTGCAGACGGGGCACTGCTTCATGGCGTGGGCAGGCGGAGCGTACACCAGCACGCCGCGCGATCCTGCCTCAGGCAGCGACGCCGGCGACGTGGGGAGCGCGAGGGTGCACCCGGCGAGCGCGGAGGGCGTGATCCCCACGCGCGCAGAAACACAAAAACATCAATTATATCGCGCAGTTAACTGCGCAGCGACGCCGCTCGCTGGCGCGCCGCGCTCACGGCTCGAAGCGATCGGAGGAGGCGATCACCACGCCCTCCCCTTCACCCGCCCCCTGCGCGGCAGCTTCACGCGCCTCCACCGAGCCCTCCGCAGGCGGCGGCAGCAGGCTCTCCGCGTCGGCGCCCGCGGGCACGATGAAGTGCTCCGGCGTCGCGGGGTACACGTCGATGCTCTCCTCCACTCGCGTCTCCCCCGTCGCGAGCCGCAGCTCACGCAGGCGCCGCAAGCGATAGCCGCGGATCCCCTTCTGCTTCTTCACCACGGTGCCTTCGCTGAGCCAGGGGCTCACCGTGACCTTACGGCGGAACGGTAGCACCGCGAGCGTCTCCGAGTGCCACTTCACCTCCGCCGGGCGCTCCGCGCCGAGCAGTTGCACCAGGAGCTCATTGCCGCGCACCACCGTGTTCACCACCACCGGGAATGGCCAGGGGTTCTTGAGCTTCAAGTCCACGCTCGGCCAAGCCACGGTGGCATCGAGGCCGAGCGGCATGTAGGGCGAGGGGCGTGAGTGCGGAGCCCGCTCCACCACGTCGAGCCCACCGTAGACGGCCGCTGCGTGCAACGTGCTCGAGACCTGGCAGGTGCCACCGCCGATGCCGCGCACCATTTCCCCACGGAATATTTCCCAACCCGGGCGGAAGCCGTTCGCCAAGGTGCGCGCGCCGACCAGCTCGTTGAAGCTCACGAGCTCGCCGGGGGCGAGCACCACGCCGCGGAGCCGCGCCGCCGCGGTCTCGATGTTGGTCGCGCGGTTGTCGGCGTCGCCACCGCGCCCGAACCGGGTGCTAAACTCCCCCACCAAGCGCCGCACCTCCACCTTCGCGAGCGAGTCGGCGTTCACCTCGGGCTCGAGGCTCGCCACCGCGGCCACCACCGACTGGGCGCCCAGCTCTGCGAGCAGGCGCTCCGCGGTGCCGTCCACGTCGAGGAAGGCGCCCGGCTCCCCAGCGATGATCGGGAGATCGACGGTGCCCACCTCGCCATCCTTCACCGCGCCGAGCCCCGCGAGGTCGAAGCGCGCGGCGACGCCCGCCGCGTCGCTCCGCTCCTTCATCGCCGCGAGCCGCGCCGCGAGGCGCTCCCGATCCCAGCGGGGGTGAAGTGGTATGTCTACCTGACCCAGCGCCGCGGCCCGGCGCTCTCGATACCTCGTGAGCCAGCTCCCCCGCGTGCCCACCGTCCGCACCCGGCGCGTGAGCTCGGCGTCCAACAGCTCGAGCCCCAGCTCATCCAGCCGCGCCTCCACCACCACGTCAGCTACGCTGACCGCTGAACCCTCCGAGCCCGCTGAGCCCTCCGAGCCCGCCGGCAGCACCACCTGCACCCGCCGCGCGCGCAGCGGCTCGAGGCGCGCGGCGATCTGAGGCTCGAGCGCCCGCGACGCGTCGAGCGGCACCCCACCCAGCTTCACCCCCGGCACGAAGCCATGGGGCGGCTCCTTCGGCCACGCGAACCAGCCCGCGCCCCCGGCGCCGACCAGCGCGAGGAGGCTCGCCCAGCCGGCGGCCCGCCGAGCCCAACGCCGAGACCTCACCACGGCGAGTCTGCCAGACGCCGAGGTCCTCGCAAGTCAGCGTCCCCTACTCCATCGCGCCGCAGCCAGGCGCACTGCGCAGCGTGCTTCGCACCCAACTCATCTGGTGATTTCACCCTTGGCAGCGGCGCACTGGGACCTAGGCTGCCTGCGCCCTTTCAAGGGGGGCGTCAACGTTTGTCTCGGGCCCACTTCCGTGCTTGGGTCCGCCCTCACTTCACTCAAGATCAAGGTGTCGAATGCCCAGCCTCACTGACTACATCGTGTTCAATGACCCCAAGCTCGCGAACCGGTACGCGACCAAGCGCATCCCGATGGCGACGCTCTACGAGGCGTACTTCGACGGGGACATCGACATCCCCGGGGATCTCGACGCGTTCCTCCGGAACCGCAACCTGTTCGTCAACTACTCGCTCACGCCGCGCCACTTCAAGTGGGCGCTGACGAACTTCGTGCCCGAGGTGGCCATCCACTCGCGTGAGCAAGATCGCCGCATCGTCAGGGAGCATTACGATCGCGGGAACGACTTCTTCGGCTGGTTCCTCGGCGAGCGCATGGTCTACACGTCCGGCTTCTTCCAGAACCCGGCGGAGGAGACCTGCGAGCAGGCGCAAGACAACAAGATGAACCTGGTCGCGCAGAAGCTGCAGCTGAAGCCGGGGGAGCGCTTGCTCGACATCGGTTGTGGCTGGGGCACGCTGGTGCGCCACACCGCCAAGTATTACGGCACGGACTCCACGGGCGTCACCATCGCGGAGCGCCAGACGGAGTTCGGCAATCAGCGCATCCAGGACTGGGGCCTCGAGAAGCAGGCGCGCGTCCTGTGCAAGGACTACCGCGAGATCCCCAAGCAGAAGTTCGACAAGATCGTCAGCTTGGAGATGGTGGAGCACGTGGGCGTGAAGAACCTGGTCTCCTTCTATGAGCAGGTGCGCGACTTGCTCACGGATGATGGCCTGTTCTTGCTCCAGTGGACGGGCCTGCGTCGCGGCTTGCGCCCGGAGGACCTCATCTGGGGTCTCTTCATGAACAAGTACATCTTCCCCGGCGCCGACGCGAGCCTGTGCCCCTCCCCCATGCTGAAGGCGATGGAGAAGGCCGGCTGGGAGACGCACAGCGTGGAGAACATCAGCATCCACTACTCGTGGACCATCAAGAAGTGGCACGAGAACTGGCTCAGCAACCGCGAGGCGGTCATCGCGGCTTACGGTGAGCGCTGGTTCCGCATCTGGCACTTCTTCCTCGCGTGGTCGGTGATCATCGCGGAGCAAGGCAACGCCGCCTGCTTCCAGGTGGTGCTGAACAAGAACCTCGACCACTACGATCGCACCCGCTGGGTGAAGTCGAAGGCCGCCATCCTCGGGGACCGCGCCGAGAGCTTCGAGGCCCCGGCGGCCCAAGCTGCGGAGTAGTCAGCTAACCCGCAGGTTTTTGGGGGGGTTTGGCATCTCGCTACAGGGCCTCCGAAAGGGCACCTCACCGCCAGGTGCCCTTCCCCTCAAAAAAACCACGCCGCAGCGAACAGCAGCCAGGCGTCACGCGTTTTCCCTGCTCACCCAAGCCGTGCTAAGGCAGGGCCAGCGTGGGAAAAACCAGCAAACTACGGGTAGAAGTCCCAGATCCTCAGGCGGATCAGCCACGCCTGGCGCGGGTCGGCATCTTCGCGGCGGTGGGCTTCGGCGTGGGCCTCCTGCTCCCCGCGGTGCTCGGCAGGCAGTTCGTGCCCGAGCCGCCGCTGGCGGAGGTGGCGGTCGCCGCCGAGCCGGAGGACGCTGAAGAGGAGCTCGCCCCAGCGCCCCCGAGCGAAGCCACCAGCGAGACCACGTCCAACGCCGAGGAGCCCGCGCCCGCCGCGCGCCGCGTGGAGCCGGGCAAGCCGCTCGTCTTGAGCTGCAAGGACGCCGCCGGCAAGAAGGTGGACCGCTGTGACGATCCAGACCTGACGGATCTAGTCGAGGCGCGCTTCACCAGCCTCGGCAGCTGCGCCGGCACGGAGGCCGCCTCCGGCACCCTCTCGCTGGGCCTCGAGGTGGACTTCCAGAGCAAGAAGGTGGAGCGCGTCTTGCGCGGCAAGAGCACCACCATCGCGGAGGCCATGGCCACCAAGCTCTACGCCTGCGCGGAGCGTGAGTTCGCGGGCGCCGCCACCCCCGAGGTGGAGGCGCAGCACCGCGGCTACACCGTGTTCTACAAGGCGCAGTTCTTCCCCTCCGGCACCCCGGCGCCCACCGCCGCACCCGCGAACGAGGCGAGCGGCGTCGCGGTCGTCGCCTGGGACTCCGCCGTGATCCGCGATCAGCCGAACAAAGACGGCCGTCGCCTGGCGAGCATCTTGCGCGGCACCCGAGTGACGGTCACCGGCAAGAGCGACAACTGGTATCGCATCAAGTACGACGCCTCCGGCAGCGAAGGCTGGGTGTACAAAGACGCGATCGGGATGTAGCGGGTCGCCCCACGCGCTCCCCAATGGAGCATTCGCCCCTCTACAGCGCGTCCAAAATCGGCTGCAGGCGACCGCGGGACACCGCGAACGTCGCCTGCGTGCCCTCGCGACGCGCGTAGTAGATCGCGGCGTCGCGGAAGGTGTCCCCCGCGCCGAACCTCAAGCGGATGGGCGTGCTGCGCTCCCCGCGCGCGGGCAGCCGCTCGATGTCCACGCTGAGCACCGGCTTGCCGAAGCCCTCCTCGGGCCGCGCGGCGCCGACACGCACCGTGCCCTCCACCGCGAGCACCGCCAGTTGCTCCACGATCAGCGCCGCGCGACTCGCGTCGAGCTCCCCCTGCTCCACCGTGAAGCGCTCGCCGTCGCGCCGCAGCACCCAGCGCTGCTCCCCGCGCCGAAGCTCGATGCGCTCCACCTCCTTCGGCTCGATCATGAGCAGCGAGCGATCCACCAGCCAAGACTGGATGATCTGCCCGGCGGCGCGCGGCACCACGAACACCCCTTGCTCGTTCGTCAGCCGCCCGTAGAACCCGCCCGGCGCCGGCGAGCCCACGATGAGCCCCAGCTTGCGCGGCGCCGCCTTCGGATCATTCGAGGTGAGCTCCACGCTCACCCGGGTGCTCCCCGCCGCGAGGCCAAAGCTCCCATCGTCTTCGTCGCTCACCCAGCGCTCGGCGCGGAGCGACGCCAGGTGCTCCACCAGCTCCGTCACCAACCCCGCGTCGTGACCGAGCCCCGGCGGCTTCAGCAAGGAGATGGTGCCGTCGTCCTCGCGCAGCAGCTCCTGCACGCCGCTCGGCCCCTCGATTCGAACGCGGTGGAGCTCACGGCGATCGAAGCTCATCACCTCACGCGCGCGCACCAAGGTCGCGTCCGGTATCAGGAGCCGCGCGCCCTCGCGCCCCACCTGGAGCACGCCCCCATCCGCGAGCCGCTGCACGTACACCGAGCCATCGGGGCGCGGCGCGCTGACCTTCACCTCGCTCGTGACGATCTTCGCCTCTCGACCCAAGAGCCGTAAAGTCACGCTACCTGACGCTGGGGCGAGCCCCAGCTCCGCGAGCACCGGCGCCTCCACCAACTCACCGCGCAAGTCGAAGAGCTCCTGAAGGCGCTGGTTGCCCACCTCGCCGTCCACCTCCCCCTCCTCGGGCGCGCGCATCACGAAGCCCGCCTCACGACGCTCCAGCTCGAGGCGGCGGCTCCCCGCCTTCACCACCAGCGCCTCCACCTCGTCCGGCGAGAAGTCGAACACGTGGCGATCGACCAGATCCGCGGCGGGCGTCCCCAGGCCCTCGAGCACACTGGTCGGCACACAGCCAGCCAGGCTGTCCGGCTCACGCCGCAGCGCGACGGTGCCGACCGCCCCACCGGGGCACTCCCCGCCCACCTCGAGCAGCGCCACCGCGCTGCCCTCCTTCTTCGGCACCATGCGGATCCGCACGGTCTCGGCGGCGGCGAGCGCCGCCTCCGCCTCTTTCACCTCCAGGAAGCTCTCCGCGTTGAGGTCGGCGAGCTGGCTCAGCACGTGGTCCAGGCTCTTGCGGTTCACCCGCAGGCCGCCACCATCGAAGCGCCAGCCATCCCAGGCGTGCTCACCGCTCGGTCGCACCAAGGTGCGCGTGCCGCCGCGCCCCGTGAGCTCCAGCGTCTTCAAGGCGATGGACAGGTAAGGCACCAAATCCCGCCCGCGGAAGTGCGAGGCGTCGCGGTCCAGCTGGGTGACCAAGGTGGACGAGATCAACACCACGCCCGGCGCCGGCGCGCCGCGCCCGGCGATCTCGAGGTAGGCGCTGCCCGCCGGGCTCACCGCCTGCTTCCCGAGGCGGAGCTCGTACTCGATTTCCCCCATGGAAACCTTCAGCGTGAGCCGCGGCTCGCCCAGGCCGAACGCCGCGCGGTCCACGTCCTCCTCCGGGACGCGCCGGATGATGTCGGCGAAGCCCAGGGTGCTGACGTAGTCATCCACCTCGGCGTCGTCGGCCCGCTCCTGATACGGCGCCTCGAAGTGCCAGCGCGCGAGCCCCGAGTCTTCAGGCTTCGAGCGCACCAAGAGCGTCCGCTCCTTCACGCCCGAAGCGTCCGTGCGTGTGAGCTCGAGGCGCGTCACCTCGGGCTCGCGAAACGCCTCGAGCACGTGCCCCTCGCGGTCGCGACGCTCGCCGGTAGTGACGCTCTCACGCGTGAGCACCAGGGTCGCCACCAGGCCCAGCGCGACCCCCGCCAGCGCGAGGTTCGTGCCATGCCGCCGGAGCAGGCCCGCCATCAGTCGTCCTCCCGGCGCCGGGAGCGGCGCTCGGTGCTGCGCCGGCGGTACATCACGAAGCCGCCCAGCAGCAGCGCGGCGAGCGGCATGTAGAGCAGGACGTAGTAGGCCACGTCGCGCTGCGACTCCTCCGTGAGGTTGAGCCCCACGTCGTGAGACTGCTTCTCCGGTACGTCCACGAGCGGCGGGCGCGACGCGAGCCACGACAGGGCGCTCGTGACGAAGGCCGCGTTCGGCGCCAGCCCCGCCGCGCGCCAGTTGTCGTTCAGCGCCACGCTGCCGGTGCCCACCACCACCATGCGTGGTCCGCGCGGCTTACCATCCAGCTTGCCGTCAGTCGGCTTACCTTCCACGGGAGGCAGCTCGCTCGCCAGCGCCACCGGGAGCGGGCCGCTCAGCGAGTCGTTCAGCTTGCGCGGCGGCTCACCCGCCGAGAGGAACGAGCGGACGTCCCCCAGCGTGAAGGCGGTGTCGCTGGTGGTGGCGAGCAGCACCGCGCGGCTGTCAGGGGTGCGCCCCAGAGACTGCGCCACCTTCACCACCAGGGGCTGCGTGGTGTCGTCGCGACGCGAGAACAGGCCCAGCGTTATCTCGTGGTTCACCGGCGACACCAAGAACACCTCACCGGTGCTCGTCAGCTTCAGCTTGGGGGAGCTCTCGATCAGGAGGTTGTCCCCCAAGGTGATCCCCGCCTTGGCCACCAGCGGGCCGAGGCCGGAGGGGATGATGCGCGGCTCGCCCTCCGCGAGCACCGGGTTGAGCAAGAGCAGCAGGTTGCCGCCCGCCTCGAACCAGCGGGTGAGCCCCTCCACCAAGGCAGCTGGCATGACCACTTGCGGCGCCAGCACCAGCACCCGGCAGCCTTGGATCTCGCGCTGCCAATCCGGGCTCTCGAGATCGATCCCCGACGACTCGTAGTTGTTCTGGCGCATGCGGAACTTCAGCTCCGCCATGCCGTCCCCCGCGCCCGAGTCGATGCTCGGCTCACCGTGCCCCTGGCTGAAGCACACCTGGGTGACCTCGCTCGTCAGCACGTTGCGGATCCCGACGGTGAGCGCCTGCTCGAGCTTCGGCTTCGCCGCGCCGCTCTCCGGGTCGATGCCCACCATGTCGTCCAGCGTGAGGTACCAGCGCTGCTTGCCTCGCGCGATCACGACGGCCGTCTCCGACACCACGCGGCCATCCTCGGTGGCCATGGGGTTGATGCCGTACTCCTTCTGCAGCGCGAGGAACTCCGCCGGGCTCTGGTCTGGGTCCACGTAGCGCGCCTTGAGCTGCCGCGTCTCCGCGCCGTACGCGCCGAGCATGTGCTCCACGCTCACCCGCATGTTGTCGCTGCGCGACAAAAACACCACGACGTCGACCGGCGAATCCAGCTCACGCAACGTCTGCAGCGTGGGCCCGCTCAGGGTGTAGAGCCCCCCCGAGGTCACGTCCCAGCGCTTGTAAAACCGGCTGACGAGCACGTTGAGGCTCACCGCGATCAGCGCCGCCGAGAGCACCCCCACCGCCATCGACGCCCGCGCCCCAGCGCCCCGAACGGAGCCGCTGCTCCCCTTCTTTTTTTGGGGGTTTGGCAGGTCACTCTTGCGCGCCGTACTGGCCTTCGTGCTCTTCGCGTCGCCGCGCGCCCCGTCATCAGCCTTGCTGGCTCGCTTCCGCTTGGACGCGCCATCATCATCTTTGCTGACTTTATTCTGCTTCGCCGCGCCCTTCGCCGCCCCCTCGAGCTCTTCGTCAGCTACGCTGACGTCTGAGCTCTTCGTGGTTGCCTTATCGTCAGCTTTGATGTCTTTCGTGCTCTTCGCGTCCTGGGTCGTCCCGTCATCAGCCTTGCTGACCTTGAGCGCCTTCGAGCCCTTGCTGCCCTTGGCTGGCTTCCCGCGATCCTTGGCGGCCATCAGTCGAGCCTCCAGGAGTCCACCACTCGCGCAGTGAGGAACAACGGCAGCGCCACCAAGCTGAGGTCGAACACCAGGCGCCGCGCGTCGATGATGCCCTTGGAGAAGTCCACCAGCTGACTGAACACCGACACGTGAGCGCAGGCGTCGCGGAGCGGCCCTGGCTCGAACACGTACTCGCCGATCCCCAAGATGAAGAGCCCGAAGATGAAGAGCAGCGACATGATGAGCGCGATGAGCTGGCTCTTCGACACCGCGCTCATCAGCATCCCCAGCGCCAGGTACCCCGCCCCAATCCCGAACAGCCCCAGGTAGCTCGCGCCCACCACGGGCCAATCCACCGTCCCCGTCTTGCGCAGGATGATGACGTAGAGCAGCGTGGGCGCCCACATCAGCACGTAGGTGGTGAGCGTCGCCAGGTACTTCCCGATCACCACGCCCCAGGCGGAGACGGGCGCGGTGAGCAGCGCCTCGATGGTACCGGAGCGGCGCTCTTCGGCGAACAGCCGCATGGTGAGCGCGGGGCACAGGATGATGAGCGACATCGGGATGAAGATGGACTGCCCGAAGTAGGCCGCCACGGGGCCGTAATCCATGCTGGCGCCGCTGAAGTTCGCGAAGTGCTGCACCATCAGGTAGAAGCTCACGCCCTGAATCATCAGGAACACGAACAAAAGCACCCAAGCCAGCGGGGACACCCACAGGCTGAGCATTTCTCTGCGGTAAATCGCCAGCCAGCCGCTCACGACGCCTCCCCCTGGGTGAGCTGCGCGAACACGTCCTCCAGGCTCGCGCGGTTCTTGCTGGCCTCGCGCACGAACACCCCCAGCTGAACCAGCTCGCTGATGATGCTCTCCAAGGTCACGTCGGCGTGCTCCCCCGACCCGTGAGCACCCTTCGCGCCCTTCGAGTCGCGCTCGGCCGGCCCCTTCGAGCCGCCCTCCTTCACGAACTCGAAGCGCACCCGGTAGAGCGCCGGCTCCGCGCCCGCCTCTTGTCGGAGGTTCTGGATGTCCGTGCGCCGCCGGAGCGCCGCGAGCGCGACGCCCGCTGGGTCACGCAAGCTCAGCATGGCGCCGTCTGCTTCGCGCAGCGCGCGCAGCTCCTCGATGCTGCCTTCCGCCACCAAGCGACCGCGGTCGATCACCAGCGCGCGCGAGCAAGTGCTCTCCACCTCCGACAGGATGTGCGTCGAGAGCAAGATGGTGTGCTCCTCCCCCAAGCCGCGGATCAAGCGCCGCACCTCGCGGATCTGGTTCGGGTCGAGGCCGGCGGTCGGCTCGTCCAAAATCAAGAGCGGCGGGCTCGCCACCAGCGCGTCCGCCAGGCCCACGCGCTGACGGTAGCCCTTGGAGAGGTGCTGGATCAGCGTGTCCCGCATCTCGGTCACCACCGCGAGCTCCATCGCGCGGTCCACCGCGGCGCGGCGCTTCGCTCGCGGCACCTTCTTTATTTCCGCGCGGAATCTTAGATACTCCCCCACCCGCATCTCCGGGTAGAGCGGCGACGTCTCCGGCATGTACCCGAGCTGGCGCCGCGCCTCGATCGAGTCCGCCTGGACGTCGAAGCCGCCTATCTCCACGCTGCCCTCCGTGGGGCCGATGAAGCCGGCGAGCATCCTCAAGGTGGTGCTCTTCCCGGCGCCGTTCGGCCCCAGGAACCCCACCACCTCACCCTTGCCCACGTGAAACGAGAGGCCGCGCACGGCGACCACGGTGCCGTAGTCCTTCGTGAGACGCTCCGCCCGTATCATCTGGCCCCGGCCATAGCATGAGCCCCCGCGCTCACACAAAGACCGCCGCGAGCCCCTCGCGGCGCAGCGACCAGGACGAGCCAAGGTCTCGCGGTGAAGCGTGCGGCGACTCCCCGGCGCGGTGCCGTCCAACCCACAAACCTGGCCCTGCACCCGGGGAAAGCAGCGAGGAGCCACCAGCTCCCTTCGCGCGGAGCGGTTCGACGAACGACCGCCCCATCCGCGCGCACGACCGTGTGATGAGGGTGACTGACCGTCAGGGCTTGATCACCTTCGTGCCGGGGGGCGGCGTGAACTCGAACTCACCCTTCGCCACCGGCTTGTTCACGCTGGGGGACACGAAATCGAAGGTGTTGCGGTTGCCCTCGGCGTCGATCAGCATCACGCGCCGCACCTGGCTGGTCTTCGCGTCGATGTAGAACAGCACTTTGTTGTAGGCGGGGGTCGCCTTGCGCGGCGTGCCGAGCAGCACGTAGCCGCCCTCGAACTTCATGCGCTTGGCGTCCAGCTTACGCAGCCGGAACTCCTTACGGAGGCTCCCGGTGCCGGTGAGGAAGGCGAGCGCGGCAGGGTACTGGCTGTTACCCATCTCCTGCTCGTACATCTGCTTCTCCTCCGCCTCGTAGACCTTGATCTTCTTGCCGTCGGAGACCACCCGGTTGCCGTTGTTCTTGTAGCGCCAGCTCATCTTGCCGGGCTTCTCGAACACCACCTGGCCGTGGCTGTTCTTGTGCTTGTTGTACTTCTTGATCCAGTAGCGCTGCTTGAAGCCCGCGTTGAAGGTCTTGGTCTTGTCGTAGAAGGCCTGGACGCGCTCCGCGATCTCCTTCGCGCGCGGCGCCTTGGCGGGCGCTGGCTTGGCGGTTTGAGCCGCCGCCGGGGCCGGGGCGCTGACGCCAACCGTCGCGCCGAGGGCGACCGTCATGGCGAAGACGAACCAGTTACGCTTGATGGTGTGCATCGTTCCTCACTCGCTCCGAAGCGCCTACCCTAACTCAGGGTTCGCTCTAGCTCTCGGGGCGCCGGGCTGGAAGGCCCTGCTCCCAAGCCACACAGACGCGCCGACCGCGGCTCCCATTCGCTAAAAAACACCGACAGAGTCCGCTACTTAGCCCCGAAGCGGTCAACACGCCCGGCGCTTAACAAGGGCTCGCCACGCGGCCTTACACGTGCTCATCGCGCTCCCCTCGCCCGCTCCACCAGCTGCTTGTTCAGCGCCACGCGGCGCTGTCGGCCGCGGCTCCGAGCGGCGGTGAGCACCGCCAACAGCTCGCTGTTGCTCCCCGCGGAGCCGGTCAGCGGCCCGAGCCTCAGGTGGGTCAAGGCGATGGCGAGGGCATCCGCGGCGTCCGCAGCCGGCAACTCGCCGAGCGCCAGCATCCCCTTCACCATCAGCGCCACCTGGCGCTTCTCCGCTTGCCCGTTGCCCGTCATGGTGCGCTTGACCCGCGCCGGCGGGTACTCGAACACCGGCAGCCCCGCGCGCGCCAGGCACAGCAAGATCACCCCGCGCGCGTGCCCGAGCTTGGCCGCCGCTTGGGGGTCCTTATTGAAGAACAAGCTCTCCACCGAGCCCACGTCCGGCCGATGCTCCTCGATCAGCTGGGCGACGCCGCGCTCGATGTGCACCAGGCGCTCCGCCAGCGACTGACCCGCGTCGAGCCGCAGCACCCCATGGCCCTGATGCCAAACCCGCGTGCCCTCCCGCCGCACCAAACCCCAGCCCAGGTTGCGGGTCCCCGGATCGAAGCCAATGGCGAGCACCTCCCTCCCCTAGCAGCCTTGATGCACGAGGCAAAGCGCGCGGCTCGCTTCGCACGAGGCTTCCATCCGCGCGAGGCGCCGGGCCAGCGCGGACGTGCGTGGTCTGCCGAGCGGAGGCGAGTGTCGCGCCCCGTCTCGCCAAGCGACGACCGGAGCGCGCCGGCGATCGCGATGCGAGGCCCTGGGCGGTGCACGGCTTGGCGCTCTAGAGTAGTCGGGTGACAGATCCAGACGTCGTCGTGATCGGCTCGGGGCCCAATGGGCTCGTGGCAGCCGCGGTGCTGGCCCAGCGCGGCCACCGCGTGCTGGTGCTCGAGGCCAACCCGCGGCGACCCGGCGGCGCGCTGGGCTCCGAAGCCGCGACGCTGCCCGGCTTCGTCCACGACGTCGGCGCGGCGTTCTTCCCCTTCGGGAAGGTCAGCCCAGCGTTCAAAGCGCTCGACCTGACCGCCCACGGCCTGAGCTGGCTCCACGCGCCGATCGAGACCTGTCACCCCGCGCCAGACGGCAGCGTGGCCGCCATCGCGCGCGATGGGGAGGCCACTCGCGGTCACTTCGGCAGCCCTGAAGACGGCGACGCCTGGTGTCGGCTCGCCGCCTGGCACCAGCGGATAGAGGAGCGCCTGCTCGGGTTCTTGCTCGGCCCCTTCCCCACGCTGGGGCCGCTCTTCTCGCTGGGGCCGGTGGACCTCCTGAAGCTGATGCGCGTGCTTACCGGCAGCGGCCGCGGGCTGTCCTCGCGGCTGTTCCGGTCGGAGGCGGCGCGCCGCGTGTTACCCGGCCTCGCCCTGCATGTAGACATTGGTCCTGACGATATGTTCGGCGCCGCGCTGGGCTACATGCTGGGACTCACGGCGACCACCGGGGGCTACCCGGTGCCGCGCGGCGGCGCTCAGGCGCTCACCGACACGCTGCTCCGCGTGGTGGAGGCGCATGGTGGGCGCCTCGAGCTGGACAGCCGTGTCACGCGGGTGATCGTGCGTGAGGGCGCGGCGCGCGGCGTGGTGCTCCACACGGGGGAGGAGATCGCCGCGCGGCGCTGCGTGCTGGCGGACACCAGCGCGCCCGCGCTGTACCTCGAGCTGTTGGAGCCGGAGCACAGCTCCGCGCGGGTGCTGCGACGCATGCGGCGCTTCCCGCAAGGCTTCGGCACCTTCAAGGTGGACTGGGCGCTCGCGGGGCCGGTGCCCTGGCGTGAACCGCTCGCCGCTCAGAGCGCGGTGGTGCACGCCGGCGACAGCTTGGACGACCTGAGCCGCTTCACGCGCGAGGTGCGAAAAGGCATCTTACCTGACAACCCATACCTCGTGATCGGGCAACAGAGCCTGCTGGATGACGCTCGAGCGCCGAGCGGCCAGCACACCCTGTGGTGTTACTCACGCGTGCCGGGCACCGTGGACGGCGGCTGGGAGGCGCACCGTGAGTCCTTCACGGACCTCATCGAGGCGCGCATCGAGGGCCTGGCGCCGGGCTTCAAGAGCCAGATCCTCGCGCGCCGGAGCGTCACCCCGGTGGACCTCGAGCAGATGGACGCCAACTTGATCCGAGGGGATTTGGGGGGCGGCTCCAACGCCTGGCATCGTCAGTTCATCTGGCGACCGGTGTTCCCCTACTTCCGCTACCGCACGCCGGTGCGCGGCCTCTACCTGTGCTCGAGCTACGCGCACCCCGGAGCCGGTGTGCACGGGATGTGCGGCTACAACGCAGCCCACGTCGCCGCCCGCGATTGCGAGTGACTTCGTGCAGATCACTCGCCGTCTTCGCGCGCCTCGGCTGCCGGGGCGGCGCCGTAGCTGCCCATGGACGGCGACTCGAGGCGCACCGGCCTGGCCTCGCCGCGGGCGCGGCGCTCGATCAGCTCGTCCACTAGCCTGAACAGCTGACTATTGTCCTGCCGCGGGTAGCTCTCGAGCGCCTGAGCGTGCGCGTCGGTTTCCTCCAGGAAATCCTCCACGCGCGCGAGATCGAGCTCCCGCGCCCAGTCGCCGTAGCCGAGCTCCTTCAGGTAGCGCGCGTTCAGCTCCTGCTCGAACTGCTGCTCCACCGGCACCGAGTAGAGCGGCACCCCGAGGTGCACCGCCTCGCTCATCAGCGAGTAGCCGCCGCCGGCGATCACCGCGCGCGCCGTGCGCAAATCCTCCACGAAGCCGCGCTCCGAGAACGGCCGCATCGTGAGGTTCTTCTGGCTGCCCTCTTGACCCAGGCCATACACGCGAAACTCGTAGGGTAACTTGCCGAGCTGCGCCAAGAGCTCCGGGTTCGCGGCCTGAGTTTGGTACACCAGCACGTGCTCACCCGGCTCGCGCGCCGCCTGAAGGATTTCCGGGCGTAAAATGGGGCCGACCAGGGTGGTGCGCTTCTTCCTCACGGGCGGGAAGAAGAAGCTCGAGACCAGGTAGTGGTAGGCGCCGGGGATCTTGGCCTTGACGGCGAGCTTCGCCATGCGAAACGGCCCCTTCGGCTCGCCCTTGGCGCGCAGGAGCCGCCGCGGGTGCTCGCAGCGGTTGATGATCTGCATGTTGTCGACGCTGATCACCGGGAGGAAGTGGTTCAAGGCATAGAGCGCCGCCCACGACTCGAAGTCGCTGATCACGAGCTCGGGCATGAAGCCAGCCTCCGCCACCTTGCGATAGGCACGGATGTTCTTGCGGATCCCCTTCCCCGCGTGGAGCACGTTGTGCTTGAGGCTCGCGCTCTTGTCCACCCGGTTGCCCTGGTACACCAAGGACAGCCCGTGGATCTCCTGCACGCTGATCTGCGGCAGGTGCGCCAATTTTTCCGTAAGGAAACGATGCGCGCGGCCGCTCACCACCACCTTCACCTCGTGCCCCCGCGCCGCCAGGTGCTCGAGCAGCACGCGGCTCCGCGTCGCGTGCCCCATGCCTTCCCCCACCACGCCGTACAGGATCCGCATGGGCCGATGCTAGCCCGCAGCGCTCAGGCGCGCTGGAGTGAATCCGCCCGGCGACGTGAAGTCACCCAAACGTCACTTGCTACGCAGGCGCTCACCCGCGCGGCAACTGGAGCGTCGCGCCCTCGGCGCGCGCGCGGAACACGACGAGCACCCGCCCGATGCGCTGAGCGACCTCGGCCTTCAGGTGCGTCGCGATCGCCTCGGCGGCGGCCGCGGTGTCGATGGGCGCCTCCTTCGCGAGCTTCACCTTGATCAGCTCGTGGGTGTCGAGCGCGCCCCCGAGCTGCGCGTAGACGGCGTCCGTCAGTCCGGCGTGCCCCACCTGCACCACCGGGTCGAGGTGGTGAGCGAGGCCGCGCAAGAACTGGCGCTGCTTGGCGGTGAGCGGCTGGCGCGGCTTCGGCGCGCGGGTCGGCTTGGTGTTGCGTTGGGGCGTGGCGCTGCGTGATGACGTCGGTGACGCGCTGCGCTGAGGACTGCGCGGCGAGTTGGCACCGCGCGGAGGACCGGCGCTGCGCGAGGACGTCGATGACGGACTGGCGCTGCGCTGAGGACTGGCGCTGCGCTGAGGACTGGCACCGCGTGACGGAGCGGACCGCTGCGGGCTCGCGCTGCGTGATGGACCGGCGCTACGGGTGGGGCGCGCTCGCACGCCGGGGGCTCTGGGGCTCACGGCGGGGCTCTAGCGCTGGCGCGGCGGCGGCGCCAGAGCAGGATCGACGCCCTCGCATTCCTCCACCAAGCCTCGCAGAGATCGTTCCCGAGGGCGCCTCAGGTGGGGGCTTCGCGATGAGGCTCGACCCCGGCGCTCAGAAGGGCGACGCTGAGGGCGCCATGACTGCCACCCCCCAAGAACCCGTCCAGCAGGCTGACCACCTGGTCTGGCTCGACCTGGAGATGACGGGCCTCGACCCGCAGACGGACGTCATCCTCCAGGCGGCGCTGATCATCACCGACCGCGAGCTCGTGCCCCTGGACGAGTACGTGTGCGACATCTGGCAGCCCGAGTCGGCGCTCGCGAAGATGACGCCCTTCGTCCGTGAGATGCACGCCAAGACGGGCCTCACCGAGCGGGTGCGGCGCTCGACCCTCGACGTGGCGCAAGCGGAGAAGGCGCTGTTCGCGCGCATCGCCGCCTGGTGTCCGTTCGGCGCCGGCGTGCTGGCGGGCAACAGCGTGGGGCAAGATCAGCGCTTCATCCAGCGCTACATGCCGCTCGTCGCCGGCTACCTCAACTACCGCATCCTGGACGTGACCAGCGTGAAGCTCCTGTGCCGCCTGTGGTACCCGGAGCCGCGCCAGTTCGCGAAGAGCGAAGAGGGCGCCCACGACGCCCTGGTGGACATCAAGAGCTCCATCGCCGAGCTCGCGCACTACCGCGCCAGCATTTTCCGCGCGGATTAGCCAGCTCAGCAGGCGCCGTGCCCCACACGCGGGAAGATCTTCCCCGGGTTCAGGAGGCCCTGGGGATCGAACACCCGCTTCAGCTCGCGCTGCAGCTGAATCAGCTGGGGGGACTGCTCGAGCGGCAGGTAAGGCGCCTTGAGCACCCCGATGCCGTGCTCGCCGCTCAGCGTGCCGCGCAGCTCCACCACCGCCTGAAACAGGCGCTCGATGGAGCGCTCCACCTTCGGGCGCTCCTCCTCATGATCCCAGAGGAAGTTCACGTGCAGGTTGCCGTCCCCCGCGTGACCATAAGTCACCGTGCGGATCTGCGTCTCCTCGCTCACGCGCGCCACGCGGCTCAAGAGCTCGCCCATGGCCTGCCGCGGCACCACCACGTCCTCGCTCAGCTTGTGCTTCGCCATCTTGCGCACGGCGGGGCTCATGGCGCGCCGCGCCGCCCACAGCCGCTCACGCGGGGCCTCCCCCTGAGCCACCTCCACCGTCAGCGCGCCGAGGTCGTCCGCGAGCGCCGCGAGCCGCTCGGCGTCTCGTTCACACGCGGCCGGCTCACCGTCCACCTCCACCAAGAGCAGCGCCTCGGCGCGCGGGTCAATCGGGTTCCCCTCGGCGCGCATCGCCGCCAACGTGTTTCTATCCAGTAACTCGAAGCAGCGCGGCACCAGGCGCGCCGCCGTCGCCGCCTCCACCAGGCCCGCGGCGGCCGTCAGTGAGGCGAATGAGATCAGCAGCGTCATCACCGAGGCGGGCTTCGGGATCAACCTGAGCGTGACGTCCCCCAGCACCGCGAGCGTGCCCTCGCTGCCCACGAGGAGCGCCGTGACGTCGTAGCCGGTGACGCCCTTGCGCGTGCGGCGCCCCACGCTGAGCGCCTGGCCCCCCATCAAGAAGGCCTCCATCCCGAGCACGTAGTCTCGCGTCACGCCGTACTTGAAGGCGCGCGGGCCGCCCGCGTTCTCCGCCACGTTGCCGCCGAGCTGACAGGTCTGGAGCGAGTTCGGATCGGGGGGGTAGAACCAACCTTCAGCCTCCACCGCGCGCTGAAGGTCGGCGAGCACCACCCCCGGCCCCACCACCGCGAGCCCCTCACGCGCGTCGATCTCACGGATCTGGTTCATGCCGCTGACCGAGAGCACGATACCACGCGCCACCGGGACGGCGCCGCCGGTGCGTCCCGTGCCCCCCGCGCGCGGCGTCACCGGTACCCGGAAGCGCTCCGCGATCGCCAAGGTAGTCAGGATGTCTTCCCTGGACTCGGCCAGCACCACCACGTCCGGCGGCTCCGCCTCGGCCTCCGACTCATCGCGCGCGTAGCGCGCCACCGCCTCTTCAGCCTCGAGCAGCTTGGAGTCGCCCAGCTGACGACGCAGCTCCCGCTTCGCTCGCTCGACGCTCGCTGGCGCCGAGGGTGGGACACTGAAGCTTGCCTCAGTCACCCGCAGAATGTAGAGCGCGGACCCGCAGGTCACCAGCAAAGTCGCTGGCTCACCGAGTGATGAGGCGCCCATCACGGCATCTTGAGCGTTCCGTTCAGGTGGCGTAGCACTATCACTAACTCAGCCCTGAGCACCACCGCCCAGGCCGACACGCTGCGCAGCCGAGATCGACGCTCGCGCTCCGTTGATGTAGCGGACGACGCTGGGACACGCGCCGCGTATGCTCGCCGTCGATGAGCGCCGCGCAGCCTGAGCCCCACCATCATCTCCCCAGCGAGAGCCCAATCGCCGTCGTCACCGGCGCCAGCAGCGGCATCGGCGCCGAGACGGCGCTCGGCTTGGCGCGCGCCGGGCGCCGCGTGATCTTGTGCGGCCGCGACGCAGCGCGCACGAGCGAGGTCGCGAGCCGCATCGAGCGCGACTGCCCCGGCCAGGTGCTGGCGACGCTGCTCGCCAATTTTTCACGGCTATCGGATGTAGCACGCTTGGCTGACGACATCGCCAAGCTCACCCCGCGCCTCGATCTCTTGGTGAACAACGCGGGCCTGTGGCACCCAAAGCGCACCCTCAGTCAGGATGGCTATGAGGACACCTTTGCCGTCAATCACCTGGCCCCGTTCTGCCTCACCACGCGACTCTTGCCGCTCCTGCGCGCGACGCGAGCAAACGTCAGAGCCTCTGACGAAAAGGACAGCGCTGGGCCTGATGGAGCTATCGTCAGAGAGACTGACAGCTCAGGCAGCGCTGGGCCTGATGGAGCTATCGTCAGAGAGACTGACAGCTCAGGATCGATCGAGGGGGGTTGGACGGCACCGCATCGAGCAGGCGCCAGCTCAGGCGCGCACCTGACGGACCGCGCGGCGCACCCTCCCTCAGACGTACGCGTCGTCACCGTCAGCTCACGGCTCCACAACGCAGTGCCGCGCTTCGACTTCGACGACGTGATGTCCGAGCGCGGTTACCAGGGGCTCACGGCGTACGCCAAGAGCAAGCTCGCGAACGTCTTGTTCGCCGCTGAGCTCGCGCGGCGCCTGAAGCGCACCGGCGTCACCAGCAACAGCGTGCATCCAGGCAGCGTCGCGACCCAAGTGGTGCGCGACTCCTGGTGGCTCAGCCTCGGAGCGCGCCTGCCGCTGCCCATCCTCAAGTCCCCCAAAGAAGGCGCCGCCACCTCACTCTACGTCGCCACCGCGCCGGAGCTCACGGGCGTCACCGGCTGCTACTTCGCCAATCGTCAGGCCCACGTACCCTCCCGCGCCGCCCACGATCGTCAGTCAGCCGCCCAGCTGTGGGCGCTCTCAGAGGAGCTCGTGGGGCGCGCGGTGGGGTGACTGCACCGTAACCAGCGCCCACGAACGGAGGGCTCGTCGGGCGCGAAAACGCGGGGTTGAAGGGGCGCGGTCCTTGAGATCGTCGCGCCTTCACCGTACTCTGGAAACGGTTGGAAGGGCTCTTCCTCTGACCCCCGGAGCCTACGCGGATGAGCGACGAGATCCTGACGGTGCTGGAGGTCGTGGCCTTGGGAGGTCGAGATGGCGGCGCTTGAGCGTCACTCCCGCACGAATTTTGCGCACCTCGAAGCGCACGACGTTCAGCTCGTGCGTCTGGGGATGCTCGCGGAGCGCTACTTCGCCGACGACCCGAACACCGCGCTGCTGAAGCTGCGCCAGCTCGCCGAGCTGCTCGCACAGCTCGTCGCCGCTCACGTGGGTGTCTACACCTCCCGCGAGGAGGCACAGTATGACCTCCTCCGACGGCTGCAGGGCCAGGGGATCCTCCCACGCGAGGTGGCGCAGCTCTTCGGCGAGGTGCGCCGAGCGGGCAACGCGGCGAGCCACGCGATCGAGGGCGACCACCGCACGGCGCTCGCGATCCTGAAGATCACCTGGCAGCTCGGCGTCTGGTTTCACCGCACCTTCGCGGACGCGGCCTTCAAGTCTGGGCCGTTCGTGCCCCCGGCGCCGCCCAAGGATGAGAGCGCTGAGCTGCGTGCAGAGCTAGCCACGCTGAGCAAGGCGCTCGCTGATTTTCAGTCCGCGCATCACGACACCACCGAACGCCTAGCCTCCACCGAGGCCATGCTGCGCGAGACCAAGGACGAGCGCGCCTTCTGGGAACAGATGGCCGCGGAGGCCGAGCAGTCCAAGGCTGCCCTGGCACAGAAGCTCGCTGATGAGCAGGCGAAGGGGCTCGCTCAGCCCAAAGAAACCGTCGCAGCGCTCCTCGCGGCTGCGGACACCGCGGCTGACGCCGTCGAGCTCGACGAAGCCGACACACGCAAGCTCATCGACGCCCAGCTCCGCGAGGCGGGGTGGACGGTCGACACCGCCACGCTATCGTTCTCGAAGGGCGCGCGCCCTGAGAAGGGGAAGCACCTGGCGATCGCCGAGTGGCCCACGACCAGCGGCCCCGCCGACTACGTGCTCTTCATCGGGCTCATGCCGGTGGCTGCCGTGGAGGCGAAGCGGAAGAACATCGATGTCTCCGGCTCTCTCCAGCAGGCCAAGCGCTACAGCCGCTCATTCACCTTGGAAGACGGCCTCACCTCACCGGGTGGCCCCTGGGGTGAGTTCAAGCTCCCCTTCGTCTTCTCGTCCAACGGGCGCCCCTTCCTTCGCCAACTCCAGACGCGCAGCGGCACCTGGTTCTGCGACTTGCGCAGCCCAGAGAACCTCGCTCGCGCCCTCGATGGTTGGTACACGCCCGAGGGCCTGGCGGCGCTGCTCAAGCGCGATGAGGCGCAAGCGCACGAGCAGCTCAGGAGCGAGCCGTTCAACTACGGCTTCCCGCTGCGGCACTACCAACAGTCAGCCATCCTGGCGGTCGAGGCGGCCATCGCTCAGGGCCAGCGCGACATGCTGCTCGCGATGGCGACGGGCACCGGCAAGACCAAGACCTGCATCGCGCTCATCTACCGGCTGCTCAAGGCGCAGCGCTTCCGTCGCGTGCTCTTCCTCGTCGACCGCTCAGCGCTCGGCGAACAGGCAGCCAACGCCTTCAAAGACACGCGCATGGAGAGCCTCCAGACGTTCGCCGATGTCTTCGGCATCAAGGAGCTCGACGATCAGCGGCCCGACAGCGACACCGCGGTGCACATCGCCACGGTGCAAGGCCTCGTTCAACGGCTGCTCTATCCCCCCGAGGGTGTTTCGCCTCCGGCGGTCGACCAGTACGACTGCATCGTCGTGGACGAGTGCCATCGCGGCTACCTGCTCGACCGTGAGCTGTCCGACACCGAGCTCGGGTTCCGCAGCTTCGACGACTACATCTCCAAGTACCGCCGAGTGCTAGACACCTTCGACGCCGTGAAGATCGGCCTCACCGCGACGCCTGCGCTGCACACGACCCAGATCTTCGGCGCGCCGATCTTCAGCTACGGCTACCGCGAAGCCGTCATCGATGGCTACCTCGTGGACCATGAGCCCCCGGTGCAGATCGACACCCAGCTCTCCAAGGGTGGCATCGTGTGGCGCGTCGGTGAAAAGGTCACGGTCTACGACCCGCGCCGCAGCCAGCTGGACCTCTTCACCACGCCCGATGAGATCCGCATCGACGTCGAGGGCTTCAACCGCAAGGTCATCACCGAGGCGTTCAACCGTGTGGTGTGTGAGTACCTCGCGGGTGAGCTCGACCCATCATCACACCAGAAGACGCTCGTCTTCTGCGTGAACGACGCGCACGCAGATCTGGTGGTCGACCTGCTCAAGAAGGCGTTCGTCGATCGCTACGGCAGCGTCGAGGACGACGCGGTGCTCAAGATCACCGGCGCCGCCGACAAACCGCTCCAGCTCATTCGCCGCTACAAGAACGAGCGTCACCCCAACGTCGCCGTCACGGTGGACCTCCTCACCACCGGCGTCGACGTGCCCGAGATCTGCAACCTGGTGTTCCTGCGCCGGGTGAGCAGCCGCATCCTCTTCGACCAGATGCTCGGCCGCGCGACGCGCCTGTGCGACGACATCGGCAAGGAGGCGTTCCGTGTCTTCGACGCCGTGAAGATCTACGAGGCGCTCGAGGACGTGACCGCGATGCAGCCGGTGGTGGTGAAGCCCTTGACCCCGTTCAAGGAGCTCGCTCGCGAGCTGACCGAGGTCACGAGCGACGAGGAGCGCTCGCTGGTGCGCGATCAGTTCGTCGCCAAGCTGCAACGCAAGAAGCGCCACCTCAGCGATGCGCAGGCGCAAGATTTCGAGACGCGCGCGGGCATGCCGCCGGAGGACTTCATCCAGGCGCTGCGGACCATGCCGCTCTCCGACATCGCGTCGTGGTTCACGCAGCACCCTGGCCTCGGTGAGATCCTCGACCGCAAGGGCCAGGGGGACCGGCCACCCACCTACCTCTCACACCACGAAGACGCGCTCATCGGCGTTGAGCGGGGCTACGGCAACGCGAAGAAGCCCGAGGACTACCTCAAGGAGTTCGCCGAGTTCATCGAGAGCCACAGCAACACCATCCCCGCGCTGGTCACGGTGCTCACCCGCCCACGCGAGCTGACGCGCAAGCAGCTCCGCGAGCTGGCCCTCGAGCTAGACCGCGCCGGGTACTCCGAGACGCGGCTCGCCACAGCGTGGCGAGAAATGACCAACCAGGAGATCGCGGCGCGCATCGTCGGCTTCATCCGGCAGGCGGCCATCGGCGACGCGCTCATCCCCTACGAGCAGCGCGTCGACCACGCGCTCCAGACGATCCTCGCCAGCAAGGGCTGGACGGGCCCGCAACGTCAGTGGCTGCAGAAGATCGCCGCACAGACCAAGGCGAACCTCATCGTCGACCGCGCGGCGATCGACGACCCCGATCAGATCTTCAAGCGAGAGGGCGGCGGCTTCGCGCGGCTCGATCGTCTCTTCAGCGGCGAGCTTCAGCAGGTGCTCGACGCCTTCAACGAATCCTTGTGGCCCCCTGCGGTCTGACCGAAACACGAACGCATGAGCACCGTCACCCACGACATCGTCCAGAAGCTCTGGAACCTCTGCAACGTCCTCAAGGACGACGGGGTCACCTACCACCAGTACGTGACCGAGCTGACCTACCTCCTCTTCCTCAAGATGGCGAAGGAGACGGGCACCGAAAGCCAAATCCCGAAGGGCCACCGCTGGGACGACATCGAAGGGAAGGCCGCGCCGGATCGCCTCGAGCATTACAAGCTCACGCTGATCTACCTCGGCACCCACGGCTCGACGCTGGTGAAGGAGATCTTCGGTAACGCCAGCTCCTTCATCAAGAAGCCAGCGACGCTCTCGACGCTGGTCGCTGAGATCGACAAGCTCGATTGGTACAGCGCGAAGACCGAAGGGCTCGGCGACCTCTACGAAGGACTGCTCGAGAAGAACGCGAACGAGAAGAAGTCGGGCGCAGGCCAATACTTCACGCCGCGCAGGCTCATCGACTCGATGGTCGCGCTCATGAAGCCGACGCTCAGCGACGTGATCCAAGATCCGGCAGCGGGTACCGGTGGTTTCCTCATCGCCGCCAACCACTACATCCTCGGGCACGGCGACTCCGACAGCTGGACCGAAGCGCAGCAGAGGAAGTACCGGCGAGGCACGTTCTACGGCATGGAGCACGTGCAGGACACGCACCGGCTCGCGCTCATGAACCTCATGCTGCATGGGCTCGACTCCGACCCACAGGCGGCGGGCATTCGCTACGGAGACACGCTCTCGCCCGAGGGCGAGGCGCTGCCCAAGGCGACGTGCATCCTCACCAACCCACCGTTCGGCACCAAGAAGGGCGGCGGGCTGCCGACGCGCACCGACTTCACCTTCCCGACGAGCAACAAGCAGTTCTGCTTCGTGCAGCACATCTACCGTGGCCTCAAGCCGGGAGGCCGCGCCGCCGTGGTGCTGCCCGACAACGTGCTGTTTGAAGGCAACGTCGGGAAGCAGATCCGCGCCGATCTGATGGACAAGTGCAACCTGCACACCATCCTCCGATTGCCGACGGGCATCTTCTACGCGCAGGGCGTGAAGACGAACGTGCTGTTCTTCACGCGCGGCGAGACCGACAAGGGCAACACCAAGGAGGTGTGGGTCTACGACCTTCGCGCGAACATGCCGCAGTTCGGCAAGCGCACGGTGCTGACGCGCGAGCACTTCGCCGAGTTCGAGAAGGCGTTCGGCAAGGACCCGCTCGGGAGCCCGAAGAGCCTCGCGAAGCGCAAGGACACGGGCGAACAGGGCCGCTTCCGCAAGTTCACCCGCCCGTGGATCGCCGAGCGCAGCGAGAGCCTCGACATTTCCTGGCTGAAGGACGACAGCGACGGAGGTAGCGACGAGCTGCCTGAGCCCGCCGCCTTGGCGCGCGAGGCGATGAGCGAGCTCGAGGGCGCGTTCGAGGAGCTGCGCGGCATCCTCGCCGAGCTGGGTGAAGAGGTTGAGGAGGTGCGAGCGTGAGCACGAAGAGCCGCAGCATCACGGTGCAGGGGCACGCCGTCACGATCGTCGCTGGCCATGAAGACGACTACATCTCGCTGACCGACATGCTGAAGGCCAAGGACGGCGACTTCTTCATCTCCGACTGGCTCCGCAACCGCAACACAGTGGAATTCCTTGGGATTTGGGAGCGGGTCCACAACCCCGACTTTAATTATGGCGAATTCGCCATAATTGCCGGCAAGGTCGGGCTCAACAGCTACAAGCTCAGCGTCAAGGACTGGGCCGCGAAGACCGGGGCCATCGGCTTGCGGGCCACGACAGGTCGCTACGGCGGCACCTTCGCCCACCCGGACATCGCGTTCGAGTTCGCGATGTGGATCAGCCCGGCGTTCAAGGTCTACCTCGTTCAAGAGTTCCGCCGCCTGAAGCGCGAGGAGGCGAGCCGTGAGTCCCGCGAGTGGAGCTTCCAGCGGACGCTCGCCAAGGTGAACTACCGCATCCAAACCGACGCGATCGCCGCGCACCTGCCGCCAACGTTGACCCGCGCGCAGATCTCGTTCGCGTACGCCTCGGAGGCGGATCTCTTGAACATGGCGCTCTTCGGCCACACGGCGGCGGAATGGCGAGCAGCGAACCCGAAGCGGCCAGGCAACATGCGCGACCACGCCACGCTCGAGCAGCTCGTCGTGCTCTCGAACCTCGAGAGCCTCAACGCGGTGCTGATCCATCAGGCGCTGTCGTCGGCCGAGCGCCTCGAGCAGCTCAACGAGGTCGCGCGCGTGCAGATGCGCTCGCTGTTGTCGTCACCGACGGTGAAGCGCCTGTCGGAGGGGAAGAAGAAATGAGTGGGCTTCCTGCTGGGTGGGCAACGGCTGCCATCCGTGAACTGTGCACGCTGGAGAATGGCCGTGCCTTCAAGCCGTCGGATTGGACGGAGCGGGGCTTGCCCATTGTTCGTATTCAAAACCTAAATAACGCCGGCGCTTCATTCAATCGTTTCGCGGGCGAGATCGCCGAGCGATACCGCCTGAGAGGTGGGGAGCTCCTTTTCGCGTGGTCTGGCACGCCGGGCACGTCGTTCGGCGCTCACGTGTGGCGAGGTGGCGACGCCGTTCTCAATCAGCACATCTTTCGAGTCGACTTCAACGACTCGGTTGTAGAGAAGCGCTTCTTTCGCCATGCCATCAATCAGAAGCTGGAGGAGCTGATCGACGTCGCACACGGCGGAGTCGGACTGCGCCACGTGACCAAGGGGGTCTTCGAGGGCACAGAGGTGCTTGTTCCTCCGCTCCCCGAGCAGAAGCGCATCGCCGACAAGCTCGACGCGTTGCTTGCGCGGGTGGACGCCTGCCGTGAGCGCCTCGACCGCGTGCCCGGCATCCTCAAGCGCTTCCGCCAGTCCGTCCTCGCCGCCGCCACCAGCGGCGAGCTCACCCGCGACTGGCGCGAGGAGCGTGGCATTGAACTCCAGTGGAATCAACTGACCGTTGGAGATGTCATCGAACGCATTGAGGCAGGCATCAATGTTCAATGCGAGGAACGACCACCAGAAGCGGATGAACAGGGGCTTGTAAAAATCAGCGCAGTGACCTGGGGTCGGTACGACGACGATGAGAGCAAAACGTTGCCGACAACCCGTGAGGTTCCTG
>JAHBVY010000008.1 GCA_019637265.1 Polyangiaceae bacterium
AGAATTTGGAGACCGCCCACCTCAATGCCCTTGCTGCAGCATAAATGCCATGGTTTCAAACCGTTTGTCGCTCTAGGTGAGGCGTGCAGCACGAACAGCGAGTGCACGTCGAGCTACTGTTGGCAAGACGAGTGCCAAGAGCGGTCTTGGTGACCTTGGGTCACGGGTCTGCGCGAAGTGAAAGGTACTGTGTGAATAGGGTGTGCACGCCGGGTAACGACTAGGACGACAAGCGGCTTACCGTTTGTCGTCCTCGAAATCCGACAGCTCTCGCTGTGCGAAGGGGAGCAGCGCCGAGCAGAGGACCAGAGAAAACCTCGCTCTGCATTGGGGCGGGTTCCCTGGTCCGTCTGGCAGCAACTGATCGATCGGCGTCAAACACCACCCGAGCCCCTCAGCGGTAGTACACGGCGACTCGGTCGCCGTCGAGGTCGTGGACGCGGATGTCGAGGCCGTAGATGGCCTTCAGCACCTCGGGCTGGATGATGCGCTCCGGCGGGCCTTGGAAGGCCACGGCGCCGTCCCGCATGGCCACGATGTGGTCGGAGTAGCAGGAGGCGAAGTTGAGGTCGTGGATCACGAGCACGATGGTCTTGCTCAGCTCGTCCGCCGCGCGCCTCAAGTATTTCATCATAGAAACAGCATGGCGTAGGTCGAGGTTGTTGAGCGGCTCATCGAGCAGCACGTAGTCCGTGTCTTGGCAGAGCACCATGGCCACGAAGGCGCGCTGACGTTGGCCGCCGGAGAGCTCATCCAGGAAGCGATCCTGAATGTCCTCGAGCGCCATGTGCGAGAGGGCGCGCGCCACGTGGGCGTTGTCCTCCTCGGTGAGGCGGCCGCGTGAGTGCGGGTAGCGCCCGAAGCTGACCAGCTCGCGCACCGTGAGGCGTGAGGCCACGCGGCTCTCCTGCCGTAAGATGGACAGCCGCCGCGCGAGCACCTCACCCGGCGTGGTGGTGATGTCCAGGCCATCCACCTTCACGGTGCCCGCGCTCATGGGGATGAGCCGACTCACCATGGAGAGCAGCGTGGACTTCCCGGCGCCGTTCGGGCCGATGATCGACGTGACGCCGCCCTTCGGTAACGTGAGGCTCACGTCCTGCACCACGGCGACTTCGCCGTAGCGCTTCGTCACTCCCTGGATCTCAATCATCGCGCGGCTCCTCGCAGGAGTAAGATGATGAAGGTGATGCCGCCTGCGAACTCGATGACCACCTTCAGGTTGGCGTTCAGCGCGAGCACCTGCTCCAGCACGAGCTGCCCGCCGATCAGCGCGATGGCGGCGATGAACCAGGCGGCGGGCAGCAGGTGACGGTGCCGGAAGGAGGGCACCAGCGTGTGAGCGATGCTCGCCACCAGGAGCCCGAAGAAGGTGACCGGCCCCACCAGCGCGGTGGACACCGAGATGAGCACCGCCACCACGATCAGGATGCGTGAGACCACGCGGCGGTGATCCACCCCGAGGGAGACGGCCGGCTCACGGCCGAGGCCCAGCACGTCGAAGGGGGCGAGCGTGCGGAGCCCCCACAGCGACACCACGAGCGTGGCCACGCCGGTCACGATCAAGAGCTCTTGGTCAGGGTTGTTGAAGGTGGCGAAGAAGCGATCTTGAAGGAAGGCGAACTCGTTCGGATCGATGACGCGCTGAAAGAAGCTCGACAGGCTGCGAAACAGCGTGCCGAGCACCACGCCCGCCAGCACCAGGAGGTGCAGGCTCCGCTGCTGCTTGAGGAACAGCCAGCGGTGGAGCACGCCCGAGAACAGCACCATCAAGCACGCCTCCACCCCGAAGCGGAGCCGGGCGTCCAGCGCGAGCGCTGCTTGCGAGCCCATGAAGAAGATGAGGCAGGTCTGCAGCAGCACGTAGAGCGAGTCGAAGCCCATGATCGCCGGCGTGAGCAGCCGGTTCTCCGTCGCTGTCTGGAACAGCACCGTGGAGACCGCCACGGCGTAGGCCACGAGCAGCATCGTGAGCACCTTCTTGCCGCGAAAAGGCAGCACAAAGTCCCAATTGCCCGAGACGTCCGTCGTCATGAAGGCCACGATCGCGAGCGCCACCAGGCCCGCCAGCAGCCACAGTACCCGCGCTGGTGAGAGCTGGGCCTCAGCCGACACGCGCGCGGCTCCCGAGCAAGAGGTAGAGGAAGGCCGCGCTGCCCAGCACGCCCGCCACGGTGCCCACCGGGACTTCGTAAGGGTACCTGATGATACGCCCCAGCACGTCACAGGCCAGCACGAAGCCGGCGCCCACGATGCCCACCCAGGGGATGGAGCGGCGCGCGTTGTCGCCTACCCGGAGGCTCACCAGGTTGGGCACAATCAGGCCCAAGAACGGGATCATCCCGACGCTCACCACCACCGTCGCCGTCACCATCGACACGATCACGAGGCCCAGCGCCATCACGCGCCCGTGGTTCAGCCCCAGGTTGGTCATGAAGCCCTTACCAAGCCCCGCGAGGGTGAAGCGGTCCGCGGTGACGTAGGCCACCAGGGTGAGCCCGAAGCCGAACCACAACAGCTCGTAGCGCCCGCGCAGCACGCTGGAGAAGTCGCCCATCGTCCAGGCGTTGAGCGACTGCAACAGCTCGAGGCGGTAGGCGAAGAAGGTGGTGATGGACTCGATGACGCCGCCCAGCATGAGGCCCACGAGCGGGACGATCAGCGGGGAGCGCAGCGGGATCTGCCGGAGCACCCACAGGAAGAGCCCCGTGCCCGCGAGCGCGAAGCCCGCCGCGACCGCCATCTTGCCGAGCACCGGCAGCTCCGGCGTGAGCACCATCACCGCGAGCACGCCCAGGCTCGCCGACTCCGAGGTCCCGGTGGTGGACGGCTCCGCGAAGCGGTTCCGCGCGAGCATCTGCATGAGCAGCCCCGCCACGCTGAGCGCGGTGCCCGCGAGGATCAGCGCCAGCGTGCGCGGGATGCGGCTGATGAGCAGCAGATCATGCTCCGCCCCGCCCACGCCAGGGATGAAGGCGCGCCAGGTGACGTCGCCCACGCCCACCACGAGGCTGACCCAGGCGAGGACGACGACGAGCAGGGTCGCTGCGGCGAGGCGCATGCGTCAGGGAGACGCTTCGGCGGCCGCGGGCTCCGCCGCGGCGATGACTTTGTCGTAGGCTTCGCGGATCTGGCTGAGCAGCTTGGAGATGGCCTGGATGCCGCCGGCCGCGAGGTAGGCCGAGGTGGCGTCGAGGTACACCACCTGCTTCTTTTTCCACGCGGTAGTTTGGCGCACGAGCTCATTGTCCAGCAGCTTCTCCGCGCCGGCCTCGTTGCCCACCGCCACGTCGCGATCCACGACGAACAGCCAGTCGGGGTTCGTCTTCTGAATGAACTCCGAGCCGATGGACTCACCGTGGCGCGAGGGGTTCAGGCCCTCCTTGGCGACGGGCACGCCAAAATCCGTGTGGATAGCGCCGAAGCGCGAGCCAGGACCATAGGCGCTGATCTTGCCGCCCGTGGTGAGGATGATGAGGCCGGTGCCGCGGTCCTTCGTCTTCTCCTTCAGGGCCGCGATGTCGGCGCGGAGCTTATCCGTCAGCTCCTTTGCCTTCTCTTGCTTGTCGAAGATGGACGCCAAGAGCTCGGTGTTCGAGATCACCGTCTCGATGAAGCGCGTGTCGTCAGCGGGCAGGTCGATGGTGGTGGCGATCTTCGCGAGGTCAGGGTACTTGGGGCTCGAGCGGCTGCCCGAGATCACCAAGTCGGGCTTCGCCTTGCTCACCGCCTCGTAGTTGGGCTCGAAGCGGGTGCCGAGCTTCAGGTACTTCTCGCCTTCGTAGGCCTTGAGGTGCGGCGGCAGGAGGTTGTCTGGCACACCGAGCACCTCCACGCCGAGCGCGTCGAGCATGTCGAGCGCGACCGGGTCGAACACCACCACGCGCTTCGGGTGCTTGGGGACGACCGTCTCCCCCTGGCCGTGCTTGATGGTCAGGGTTCCTGGCGCTGCGGGCGCGCCGGATGCGGGAGAGCCGGCCGCTTCGGCGGAGCCAGTGGCAGGGGTGGGCTCTTCCGTCGCTTCGCTCGATTGAGTGGCGCGGAACACCAGCAGGCCGATGACGGCCACGATGGCGATGCCTGCTACGGGGAAGAGCCAGGACTTACCGGATGGGGAGCTTGTCACGTGTAGGATCCATTCGAGGTTGAGGTTCAGCGCGGGCGGCGCGAGCTGAGCGGCCACCGTTGCCTTGGTCTCGCGGGGACGCGTCACTCCAAACGCCGCTCGACCTCACACCCAAGCCACCGGGATCGGGGCGGTGACCTGGCCCCGCTGGTGTAGCCCACGAAGGCGCTCGCTCCTAGTGGGAAGGCGCGGTGTGGTTTGGGGGTTGGACGGCACCGCGCTCGGCGTCGCCGGGTGAGTGAGTCTTCGGGTGCGAGGCCGAGGCGCTCGGCGCCGCTCGTGCTACGTGGGCGCGATGAGTGACGTGGACGAAGCGGCGCTGAGCGGCGGCGAGGAGCCGCGCGACGCGGGTGATGTCTCCGCGCGCGAAATCGCTCCAAGCGATCCGGGCGCGAGTGACGCCTCACCGGACGAAGCGGCCGCCGCCCCGAGCTCGGCGCTCGACAGCCGTCACGTCACCCAGCTTCAGATCGAGGGTCGCGACGTGTACTTGATCGGCACGGCGCACGTGTCGCCGAAGAGCGTGGCGGAGGTGCGCGCGGTGATCCGCGAGGTGCGACCCGACACCGTGTGCGTCGAGCTGGATCAGGGGCGCTACGACGCGATGATGGACGAGGGGCGCTTCCGCAAGCTGGAGGTGACGAAGGTGCTGCGTGAGCGGCGTGAGCGCCTCACGCTCGCGAGCCTGCTCATGAGCTCGTACCAGCGCCGGATGGGGGAGCGGCTCGGGGTGAAGCCGGGCGCGGAGATGCTGGCGGCGGTGGAGGAGGCAGCGGCGGTGGGGGCCGAGCTGGTGCTGGCGGATCGCGACATCACGGCCACCTTGCGGCGCACCTGGGCGAGCCTCTCGTGCGCCAACCGGGCGCGCTTGATGTTGGGGATGAACGCGGCGTTCTTCGGGGGTGGCGGTGAGATCAGCGAGGAGCAAATCGAGGAGCTGAAGGATCGCGACGTGATCGGCGAGCTGATGCAGGAGCTGGCGCGCGAGATGCCGGAGCTGCAAGTGCCGCTGGTGGACGAGCGGGACCGCTACTTGATGACGCGGGTGGCCGACGCGCCGGGTGCCAAGGTGGTCGCCGTGGTGGGGGCGGCGCACGTCCCAGGGATGCTCGGGCATTTGGGGGTTCGGGCCAACCTCACGGAGCTCTCCCGGCTCCCGGAGCCGACGCGCATGAGCCACCTGCGCCCGTTCATCGTCCCTTGTTTGGTCCTCTTGGCGCTGTGCCTCGGGCTGTATCGTCATGGATATGAGTGGCTCTCACCGGCGCTGCTCGCGTGGTCGCTCCCCACGGCGCTGTTCGCGGCGCTGTTCGCGCTCATCGCTGGCGGCGGCCCCCTCACCGTGCTCGGCGCCGCCACGCTCGCGCCGATCACCGCCCTGATCCCGCGCGGCGCGAGCGGGCGCCTCCTGGGCCTCCTCGAAGCGCGCCTGCGCCCGCCGTCGCTCGAGGCGCGGGAGGCGGTGCCCACGCTCTCGAGCTTCCGCGCGCTGCGCCAGAACGGCTTCACCCGTCCGCTGCTCGTGTCCATCCTGGTCAGCCTGGGCGCCTCTTTCGGCGCGCTGATCGGCTGCGTGTGGCTGTGGTGCCGCGCGTAGCGCGTCGCGGCGCCTCTCGTCCAACCCCCCCTAAAAAAGAACTGCTTCAAGTCAGCTGTGCTGACGCTCAGCGGTGCGGGTCGCGACGGCGTCGAGCTCGGCGTCGTTCAACGCCGTCTCGCAGGTGGGGAACAGCTGGCGCTCCTCGAAGCGCACGTGCAAGGTGAGCAGCTCGGCGAAGTCGCGCGCCGCCACGGCGCTGCCCTCTGCCGCTTGCCGCACCAGGCTCCTCAGGGTGTCGTGCTCGCGCTGAGTGCGCAGCGCGAGCTCCGCCTCGCCGGCGCTTCGGAGCGCTGGCAGCAAGAGCTCCTCTTCGATGTGGAAATGCGGCTCGAGCTCCTGCTCGAAGCGCGCCGCGAGCGCCTCCCCCAGCGCGGCGCTCCACTCGGGCTCACGGCTCACGTGGCGCGCGAGCACCAGCGCCTGATGGTGGTCGGACGAGAGATCGCGGAGTCGGGGATCGCGTTTCATGGTGGGGGCTCAGCTCGAAGGCGGCGGCTCGCTGTGGCTAACCTCCGCGGCTTCGAGCGGGGTGACTTGGGCCTCCGCCACGCCGAGGCCGTCCACGCTCAGCACCACGAAGCGGAAGCCTTGGTAGCTGACCGCGTCGCCCACCTCCGCCGGGCGGTTGAGCAGCGCGAGGATGAGGCCGCTCACGGTGTCGACCTCTGGGTGGGAGAGATCCGCGTCCGCCTCGTCGCCCACCTCGTCCAGCCGCGCGATGCCGAGCGCGCGCAGGCCGCCCTCCACCACCACGACCGGATCCGGGCCGCTCCGGCCATCGTCAATCTCCCCGACGACCTCCTCGAACAGGTCTTCCATGGTGATGATGCCGGCGGTGCCGCCGTGCTCGTCCATCACCACCGCGAGCTGCGTCTTCTCGCGGCGCATCATGCTGAGCACCGTGCCGAGCCGCGCTGTTTCCGGGAGGAAAGGCACTGGGCGCACGCGATCCTCCGAGAGCCGGGCGCCCTCGTGCAAGGCGGCGAGCAAGTCACGGATCAGCACCATGCCGACGATCTCGTCCAGGCCCTCTTTATAAACGGGGTAGCGCGTGTGCTGCTTCCCCTGCAGGCGCTCGCGCAGCACGTCCGGGCTGGCGCCGAGCGGGATGCCGGTCACGCGGACGCGCGGGACCATCACCTCCACCGCGGTGCGGGTGCCGAACTCGAACAGCTCGATCAGCACGTCCCCCGCCTCTTCCTCCAGCTCGCCTTGCTCCACGCTCTCTTCGACGATGAAGCGCAGCTCCGCCGCGGTGTGGTGTCGTAAGCCACCCTGACGCCTGACCCCCACGGCGCGCAGCAGCAGCGCGCCGAGCTTGTTGAGGCTCACGACGAACAGGTACATGAGCGCCTTGAACCAGCGCATCGGGGTGCTGAGCAGGAGCACTGACTGTTCCGCGCGGCCCAGCGCCAAGGCCTTGGGCACCATCTCCCCGATCACGATGTGCACGTAGGTGCAGAGCCCGATCGCCAGCACCGAGGCCACGCCGTGCACGCTGATCCAATGCCCGAGGCCGATGCGCTCCAGGTAGGGCGCGATGGCGACCGCCACCGCGTGCTCGCCGTACATGCCGAGCCCGAGGCTCGCGAAGGTGATGCCGAGCTGGGCGGTGGCGATGTACTGATCTTGCTTGGTGGGGTCGCGCAAGATGGCGAGCACCGCCTTCGCGCGGGTGCTGCCCTCCGCGGCGCGGCGCTCGATGCTCGAGCGCGGCACCCCGATGATGGCGAACTCGGCGGCGACGAAGATGCCGTTCAGCAGCACCAAGAGCGCGATGATGAGCACCGTGAGCATCAGCCGGGCTCCCCTTCGGCCGCTTCGGGAGGCGCTGGCTCAGCGCTCGTCTCCTCGCGGCTCGGCACGGCCACCCAAGTGACCTGCGCCTCCGAGGCGGCGTGCACCGTGAGCGTCAGCTCCGCCACGCTCACCGTGTCGCCCACCACCGGGATCCGCCCGAGGCGCTCGGTGACGAAGCCGCCCAAGGTGGAGGCATCTGATTCGGGCTCCTGACCTATCCAAGGGGTCGCCTCGCGCAGCGCCATGCCGCCGGGGAGCAGGGTGCGCCCGTCGGGTAAAAGTTGGGGCTCGGGGCTCGGCTCCTTCAGCTCGTCTTGCACCTCACCGAAGACCTCCTTCAGCAGGTCTTCCATCGTGATGAAGCCCTCCACGCTGCCGTGCTCGTCGACCACGATCGCCTTCGAGCGCCCGCGCTCTTGGAGGAAGCCCACCACCCGATCGGCGCGCAGTGTCTCCGGGATGAAAGGCACGGTGCGCACCAGCCGGGTGAGGGGAGGGAGCTTCACCTGGGCGCCGGGCGCGCAGCGCGCGACGAGCCCCGCGACGTCCTTGGTGCTGACGGTGCCGAGCACGTCATCCAGGCTGCCGCGGTAGACGACCAGCTGGCTGTAAGGGCTGCTCAGCAGGCGCTTCAACACCTCGTCCCCCGGGGTGCTCACCTCCAGCGTCGCGAGGCGGCTCCGCGGCACCATCAGGTCGTGCACCGTGAGCTCGCTGAGGCGCAGGCCGTGCTGCAGCTGGCGGTGGGCCTCGTCGCTGAGCGCGCCTTGCTCGCGCGACTCGGCGAGCAAGATGTCAATCTCTGCGGGCGAGTGCACGTGGTGGTGCGAGCTCGTCTTCATGCCGAAGGCGCGCAAAATGAGCAGCCCGCTGCCGTTCAGCACCGTGACCACGTGGCGCAGCACGAGCACCGAGAGCGCCATCGGCCGGTGGGTGGCGAGCGCCGTCTGCACCGGGCGCTCGAGCGCGTAAGACTTGGGCACCAGCTCACCGATCACCACCTGGAGCACGGTGAGCAGCGCGAGCACGCTGACCGCCGCCCAGCTCGCGGCGGCGCCGTCCGTGAGGCCCGTGTGGCGTTGGAGCAGCGTTTGGATCTGAGGGCTGACCGTCGCCTGGCCCACCGCGCCCGCGATCAGGCTGGTGAGGGTGATCCCGATCTGACAAGCGGCGATGTAGCGATCCACCTCGGTGGGGGACTCGAGCACCCGGAGCAGCCGCGCGGCGCGCTCGTTCCCGCTCGCCGCGAGCCGCGCGATCTGCGGCCGTGAGGCGGCCACCATGGAGAACTCCGCCGCCACGTAGAGCGCGTTCAGCACCAAGTTCAGTGTGACGACAACGACGGGCAGCAGGAGCAACGTCCGAGTGGCCTATCACAGAACGCCTGCCGCGGTGAGCAGGATTGGGGCCCTCCGGGGCCCCGCGGAGTTGGCAGAGCGGTCAGGCGGGCGCGCTGGTGCGCATCCAGTGCTCGAAGGCGCCGAGCGCCGCCTTGGCGCCGTCTCCCGCGGCGATGACGATCTGCTTGTAGGGGGTGGTGGTGGCGTCGCCCGCGGCGAACACACCCGGCACCGAGGTCTGCCCTTTCACGTCCACCACGATTTCCCCCATGGGGCTCAGCTCCACGGCGCCCTTCAGCCAGTCCGTGTTGGGGAGCAGGCCGATCTGCACGAACACCCCCGCCACCTCCAGCTGACGCAGCTCACCTGTGGCCCGGTCTTCGTAAGTGAGCCCGACGACCTGACGCCCGTCGCCGCGCACCTCCGTGGTGCGCGCCTCGGTGATGATCTCCACGTTCGGCATGCTGCGGAGCTTCCGCTGGAGCACGTCGTCCGCCTTGAGGTCGTTCATGAACTCGAGCACCGTGACGTGGTCCACCACGCCCGCCAGGTCGATGGCGGCCTCCACCCCGGAGTTGCCGCCGCCGATCACGGCGACGCGCTTGCCCTTGAACAGCGGCCCGTCGCAGTGAGGGCAGTAGGTGACGCCGCGGGTGCGGTACTCCTGCTCGCCCGGCACGTTCATGTCGCGCCAGCGCGCCCCCGGCGCGAGGATGAGGCTCCTGCCCCGCAGCACGCCGCCGCTCTCGAGCTCGAGCGTGTGAGGCTCACCGGGGATCAGCCGGCTCGCGCGCTCGCGCTTGATGATCTCGATGGGGTAGCTGGCCAGCTGCTCTTCGAGGCCAGCCACCCACTTGGGGCCGTCCGTCTCCGCCACCGAGATGTAGTTCTCGATCGCCAATGTATCGAGCACCTGACCACCGACGCGCTCGGTCACCAGCCCCGTGCGCAGGCCTTTCCGCACGGCATAGACGGCGGCCGCGGCGCCCGCCGGGCCACCTCCGACCACCAAGATGTCGAAGGGCTCTTTGTTGGAGAGCGCCTCGGCGCGCCCCGCGACGGCGGAGCTGTCGAGCCTGGTCACCAGCTCATCGAGCTCCATGCGCCCTTGTCCGAAGCGCTCGCCGTTCAGGTAAATCGTGGGCACGCTCATGATCTGGAGCGCCTCCACTTCCTCGCGGAACAGCGCGCCGTCGATCGAGGTGACGCTGATGTTCGGGTTCTGCGACGCCAGGATGTTCAGCCCCTGCACCACGTCCGGGCAGCTCTGACAGTCCTGCGAGAAGAAGATCTCGAAGGCGAGCGGCCCCGGGAGCGCCTTGCCGCGCTCGAGGCTCTCTTGATCTACGCGCGGTGGGTGGCCGCTCACGTGGAGCAGGGCGAGCACCAGCGAGGTGAACTCGTGCCCCAGCGGGAGCCCAGCGAAGCGCACGCGCGGCGCCTCGTTCGGCAGGTGGATGGCGAACGAGGGCTTCCGGGGCGCGTCGTCCGTCTCCACCACCTCCACCAGCGTCGAGGCGCCGGCGATGTCGGCGAGCAGCGCGCGGGTGTCGGCGCTGGCTTGGCTGTCGTCCAGCGACGCCGAGATGCGGATCGGCCGCTTGAGGTGCTGGAGGTACTGGGTGAGCTGAGCCTTGAGGGTGTCGTCGAGCATGGAGATCTCCTTCCAGCGCCCTCGCGTGAGGCGCCTTACCGCGCCCCCCGAGCCCTGATCGCGGTGTGACCGATCAGAGCTCAGGGAGACTCACTAGCTCTCGCGCGCCGCAGCAGGGCGCCGTTAGCGAACAGGGCGCGAACAGAGCGCCGTGGCGAACAGGGCGCCGCAGCGGACCACCGCGAGCCATGGCGAGCTAGTCAGCCACGGCGCGCGCGGGCGTCGTCTCAGATCTTGCCGACGAGGTCGAGCGAGGGCTTCAGGGTCTTGGCTCCCTCTTGCCACTTCGCGGGGCACACCTCGCCGGGGTGGCTCGCGACGTACTGCGCGGCCTTCACCTTGCGGAGCAGCTCGCTGGCGTCGCGGCCGATGCCATTGTCGTGGATCTCGCAGAGCTTGATTTGACCCTCGGGGTTCACGACGAAGGTGCCGCGCAGCGCGAGGCCCTCCTCCTCGATCAGCACGTCGAAGTGGCGCGCCAGCGTCGCGGTGGGGTCGCCGACCAATGGGTAGCTCACCTTCTTGATGGCCTCGGAGGTGTCGTGCCAGGCCTTGTGCGAGAAGTGGGTGTCGGTGGACACGCCGTAGATCTCGACGCCGAGCTTCTGGAACTCCGCGTAGTGGTCCGCCAAGTCTTCCAGCTCGGTGGGGCACACGAAGGTGAAGTCCGCCGGGTAGAACACGAACACGCTCCACTTGCCGAGCACGCTCTCATTCGTCACGTCGACGAACTTCCCGTTGTGGTAGGCGGTGGCTTTGAAGGGCTTGATCTGGGTGTTGATGAGCGACATGGCGCCTCCTTGGTTTTGAGGGTTGGGGTTAGGTGGGGGGGAGGATGGTCACGAGCGGCGCATGAGTCGAGCAGAACGTTATGAAATAGCGTTCACAAAAAGTGATGATTCGGGCGGGGCCGATGCTAGGCTTTTCTCATGGACCTGAGCCAGGTGACCCTCACGCAGATGCGCTACGCGGTGGCCATCGCGGAGGCGGAGAGCTTCCGCCTCGCGGCCGAGCGCTGCCACGTGTCGCAGTCGGGCCTCAGCATGCAGGTCCAGAAGCTGGAAGACTTGCTGGGGGTGGTGCTGTTCGACCGCAGCAAGAAGCCGGTGATGCGCACGCCGGAGGGTGAGGCGGCGCTCGCGCAGATGCGCGCCATCTTGCGGGAGACGGAGCGGCTCGGGCAGATCTTGGCGGAGGAGGTGGAGCCGGCGGGCTACTTCCGGCTCGGGGTGATCCCGACCTTGGCCTCGACGGTGGTGCCGCTGTTCCTACGTCGATTCGTGGAGCGCTACCCGCGGGTGGCGCTGTCCATCGAGGAGCTGAAGACGGATGAGATCATCGGCCGCCTCCATGGGGATGTGCTCGACGCCGGGCTCGCCGCGACGCCGCTCTCGGAGGTGGGCCTGCATGAGGAGGCGGTGGGGCGCGAGCCGCTCCACGCTTACCTCCCGCTGGGGGATCCGCTGCTCAAGCGCCGCGCGCTGACCCAGGCGGAGCTCTCGGAGCGCGAGCTGTGGGTGATGCCGGAGGGGCACTGCTTCCGGAGCCAGGTGCTGGCGTATTGCCGCGCGGATAAGCGCGCTGGCCCCGCCAAGGTGCGGTTCGAGAGCGGCTCCTTCGAGACCTTGGTGCGGCTGGTGGACGGCGGCATGGGGGCGACGGTGCTGCCCGCGCTGGTGGTGGCGCGGCTCCCGGAGGCGGTGCGGAGCGCGCAGGTGCGGCCGCTGGTGAGCCCCGTGCCCACGCGTGAGATCGGCGTCGTGACGGCGCGGACGCGGCTCCGTCAGAAGGTGGTGGACGCCTTGTGCGGGGAGCTCCGCGCGGTGCTCACCGAGGCGCTCGGGGAAGCGAAGAAGGGCGAAGCGGTGCTCGACCCGCGGCCCGCGCGGTAGGTGGTGCTCACTCCTCAGCTCGGGCGCGGTGCCGTCTAACCCCCTGATCCCCCTGCTCCCTTCGCTGAGCGCTGCTCAGATGAGGCGTCTAGAGGGCGTTGATTTCCACAAGGAAATGATGAGCGCCACGCGCAGTGGTCTTCGTGGGCCTCAGCGCGGCTCGAGCGTGATCGACGCCGAGTTGACGCAGTAGCGCTCGCCGGTCTCGGTGGGGCCGTCGTCGAACACGTGCCCCAGGTGACCCCCGCAGGCGCGGCACACGATCTCCACGCGGCGCATGCCATGGCTATCGTCAGGTCTACGGTCTATCGGTCGTCCGTCCACCTCACGATCGAAGCTGGGCCAGCCGCAGCCCGAGTCGAACTTCATCTCCGAGGTGAACAGGTCGACGCCGCAACCTCGGCAGCGGTAAGTGCCGGGCGTGCTCGTGTCCCAGTATTCCCCGCTGAAGGGCCGCTCGGTGCCGGCCTGGCGCAGCACGTGGTACTCCATCGGGCTCAGCTGGGCGCGCCACTCTTCGTCAGTTTTCTGTACCTTTCGCGCGTCGTCGCTCATGGGTCGCTCCTCGGCGGCAAGCCGCTCAGTCCGAGAGGATAGGCCTCACCTGGTACCTGAGCGAGCCCCGCGCCCACGCGGATCGTCTTGGTACCGGTGTCAGGCGGGCGATCTCGGCTGAGGGGCGGCTCGGGATCTCGGGCCGCCTGAAATCTCAGGGCGTTTGGGTTTTGGGGGTTGGTGTCCATCGCGCGTCGTCGCGCGGCGCGCACCAGCGCTCATGTGCCAGAGGCGGCGGCTGCGCCGCAAAAACTGCGGCCTTCCGTTGCGCCGCCGTCACTTTCTGGCGAGGATGGCGCGCCGGTTTTGGAGCCATTATGAGCCTCTTCCTCAAGAAGGACCTCGCCAAGGTCGTCGCCGAAGCCAACGACCCCAACGTCGCCGAGCGCCCCGCGGGCGAGCTCAAGCGCTCGCTCACCGCGTTTCACCTCACGATGCTCGGCATCGGCGCGGTGATCGGCGCGGGCATCTTCTCGCTCACGGGGACCGCCGCGGCGCACCACGCGGGCCCCGCCATCGCCTACAGCTTCATGATCGGCGGGATCCTGTGCGCGCTCGCGGGCCTCTGTTACGCGGAGCTCGCCTCGATGATCCCGGTGGCTGGGTCGGCCTACGCCTACGCCTACACCACGATGGGGGAGGTCATCGCCTGGATCATCGGCTGGGACCTGATCCTCGAGTACGCCTTCGGGGCGGTGGTGGTCTCGATCGCCTGGTCAGCCTACCTGGTGCAGTTCATCGAGTCGATCAACGCGCTGTTTCCAAGTGTGAATTTACTCCCGGATGGCGCGCTGATCTTCACCAAGGGCCCGTGGGAGACGGTGAAGCTCTCCACCGGGCAGGTGGTGCACGGCGTGTGGAACATCCCGGCGACGATCGTCGCCGCGGGCGCCGCCAGCGTGCTCTACCGCGGCATCACCGAGAGCGTCTGGGTGAACAACCTGATCGTGGTGGTCAAGGTCGTCATCGTCTCGGTGTTCGTGATCCTCGGCATCGGCCTCGTCACGGGGGACAACCTGATCGTGAACCCCGAGGCGTTCGGCCCGGGCAAGCTGGTGCCGGAGGCGATAGTAGACGCCAAGGGCGTGAGCCACTTCGGCTGGGGGCTGGGGGGCGTGCTCACCGGCGCGGGCGTGGTGTTCTTCGCTTACATCGGCTTCGACGCGGTCTCCACCACGGCGCAGGAGGCGAAGAACCCGCAGCGCGATTTGCCGATCGGCATCCTGGCGTCGCTCGCCATCTGCACCGTGCTCTACATCTTGGTGGCCATCACGCTGACGGGCGTGGTGCACTACACCCAGCTCGGCGTGGCGGCGCCCATCGGGCTCGGCATCGACAAGATTGTGGAGCTTCGCGGCTGGGGCGACACCGCGCGCGCCACCTTCACGGCGACCGTCAAGTTCGGTGCGCTGGCGGGGCTGAGCAGCGTGATCTTGGTGATGATGCTGGGGCAGACGCGCGTGTTCTACGCGATGAGCGGCGACGGCCTGCTGCCGTGGTTCTCCAAGACGCACGTGCGCCACAAGACGCCTCACATCGCCACCGCCATCACGGGTGTGTTCGTGGCGATCGCGGGCGGCTGCCTGCCGATGCACCTGGTGGGGGAGCTGGTGTCGATCGGCACGCTGCTCGCCTTCGTGTTGGTGTGCCTCGGGGTGCCGCTGCTCCGCCGCAGCAACCCGGATCAGCCACGGCCGTTCAAGCTCCGCTACCCCTGGGCCATCGGCATCTCCGGCGCCTTGGCGTGCACTTGGGTGATGTGGGGCTTGCCGAAGGACACCTGGCTGCGCCTCATCCTGTGGCTCCTGCTCGGCTACGCCATCTACGCGAGCTTCGGCATCCATCACAGCCGCGTGCGCCAGGGGGAGCCGCTGTCGCCTGGGTGGTACGTGGGTCAGCTGGCGGTGGTGATCACTGGGCTCTTGCTCACCTTCCCGCCCGGCGCGTTCGTCAGCAGCTCTGCTTATGCGCTCACCGCGGCGGTCGCGGCCGTGGCCTTCGGTGTCTCGGCGCTGGTGAACGGGCGCCGGCTGATGCGCTCTCGAGCCGAGTGGCCCCACGCGCAGGCGGTGTGGATGGCGCTCGTGGTCGTCGGGAGCGCCTCGGTGGTGCGCGGCGTGGTGGGCGCGCTGGCGCTTGGCTGACGCGGTAGCTCCTCATCGTCCGCCGCGAAGTGGTCGGCTCTCAGCTGGCGGAGGGGCGTGCATCCCCGTTGATGGCCTGACGCGAGGCTACCCTCACCTGCCGAAGGACGCTCCGATCGCTCGTGGTCGAGCGCCGAGCGTACTCAAAGGCGAGGTCATCGCGCGGTCCGTGTGACGTCGCGACCGCGTGGAAGCGCGATGGACGCGAGGGCACGTCGTCAGCGGCGCCCGTGGAGAGACGCTCGCGTCAAGACCGCGCGGAAGCACTCTGCCCGTGATCGGCGTGGGCACTACGCAGCACATCGCCGCTTGTAGAGCCTGTGTCGCTTGCGGAGTGAGTAACCTCAGCAAGGCTGTCGATTGGCGACGGGGGCGTCGGGTTGGCCCGCGCGGGTTGAAGTCTGTTCACGCAGCCGCGTTGGCTCCAGCCAACAGCTCGCGTTGCGCAGTGCGATACGGGAGGTCCGGCGTGACGTGATCCCGTGACCTCAGCCTCTCCGCTCGGACGCGATCTTGCATGGCTGCAATGTGGCACATGGGTTGCTGTAGCTCCGGGGGGCATCGATCCAGAGGAATCCAGTGAACAGCATCATGCGAGAATTCAAGCGGTCGCCGAGCGGGCTCTTCTTGGCCGATAGCGAGGTGAACCTGTTGCGAGACGAGCTCCAGGTGCTCGCCGGTCGCGCGCTGGCTTTGCCGCTCGCTCAGCATGAGACGGTGAAGAGCGCTGAGGGGCTGCGCCCCGTGGTGGAGGAGGCCTGCGAGTTGCTTCGGGTGTCTGCAGATCGCCTGTCCTCGCTCGCCGCCCACATGGATCGGTTCTCCGAGGCGACCGCGGCCTTGAGGTCCACCGCTAACGACTCAGGGATGCCGTCCCCCATGCACCGGCTCCGCGACCCAGGGCAGGTCTCCGGGTTGTGCTTCCTGGCGCGCTTCGCGCTGTTGGGTTGCCTGGGCGACCTCGAGCGGCTGCTGCCCCGGCTCAGCGATGCCGAGGATGAGGAGCCGATGTGGGAGGCGATCGAGGCTGCTCAGAGCGCGTCGCGTGAGGTGGTCAAGGCCATCAGCGGGGTCGACATGGCGCTGTGCGCGGCGACTGGCGCTAGCGAGGGGCAGCCGTTCTTCGTTACCTCGGTCAAGGAATCCCTCGAGACGCGCCACGCCTACATCACGCTGTACGAGAGCGTGAAGCCCACCCACCCGCCCACGGCAGAGGAGCTGGTCGCGCGGATTCGGAGCGCCTCCGTGGCGCTGGTCAAGCTCCGCGGTCGCCCCACCTACCCTTGGATGCGCGTCCATGATCGGCGGATCATCCACCGCGTCTTCGGTCAGCTGCATGGTTGGCTCCGCGGCTACGTCGAGGGCGGCATGAGCGCGGCCCTGGCGCTGGACGGCGAGCGCCTGTGGCAAGAGTGCGCGAACCTCTCGGAGATCCTCCTCGGGGTGAACAACCGCCAGGAGCTGCGCGCCTTCGATCATCACCTCCTCGCGCACTTGCGCACCCAGCTCTCCATTGGTGGCGACGTAGAGAGCCTCCGACCGCACTTCGCGTTGGTCCATGGTCGTGACCGAGAGCTGGACAGCGCTGTGGTGGAGGGTGACGCGGTGCGGTCGCTCGAGTGTGTGGAGCGGGTGCTGGCCACGCTCGACGTCGATCCGGAGCTACAAGCGCGCTGTGCTGGTATGCTGGAGCAGGTTCATCAAAGGCTCGACGACGACGCCTGACGTACCTCCATGGACAGTCAACCTCCCGTGCTCCTGCTCCGGAGCTATGGTCTAGCGTTCGATCACCAGGTCGTGCTCTCGGACGTCACGCTCACTATCCCCCCGAGCGGCATCGTCGTCCTGATGGGGCCGTCGGGGACGGGCAAGTCCTCGTTGCTTCGCACCCTGGCGGGTCTGAACGACGCTCAGCCCTCGCTGCGCACCTGGGGTGAGGCTCATTACCTCGACGGGCCGCTCTCTCAGCGCAACCGTCCGGTCATGGTGCTCCAGCACGCTCGTCTGCTCACCGCCTCCGTGCTCGAGAACATCGTGTGCACGCTGCCGAACCGTGACCTGCTCACCCGGGGCGAGCAAGTCACGCTCGTGAGCGAGCTGCTCGCGCGCTTCGATCTCGAGCACCTATCAGCCCAGCTGAGCAGCGACGCCATCGATCTTTCGCTCGGCGATCAGCGTGTCTTATCGATCATCCGCGGCGTGGCGAGCGGCGCTGCCTTGGTGTTGGTCGACGAGCCCACCTTCGCGCTCGAGCCTGAGGCCGAGGAGCGTGTGCTCGATGTACTCATGCGCGCGGCGGCTGAGCGTGCGCTGCTGGTGGTGACCCACAACCAGCGGCATGCGCGCCGCTTGAGCGACGACATCGCGTTGCTCGCTGGGGGGCGCGTCGTGGAGCGCGGCGCGGTGCTGACCGCGCCAGGCACCGAGGCGGGGCGCGAGTTCTTGTCTACCGGCAACACCTCGTTGGCGAGCCCTGGCGCGGACCCGAGTGAGTTAGCCCCTGGCGTCCCGGCGCCGGCGCCGCTGCCGCGCTCAGCCTCGCTCGAGGGCCCCAGCGCGCCGCGTCATTTCTATTGGCTGGTCCCTGGCAGGCTCGCCGGAACGCCCCGTCCGGGGATCATCGATCCAGTGAGGAAAGATCTGGAGCGCCTCGCGAGTATTGGTGTCACGCTCCTGGTTTGTCTGGAGGAGGAACCTCCAATCTCCGAGGCTCTGCTGACTGAGTTCGGGCTCCGCTCGGTTCACATCGCCGTCGTCGACATGCAACCGCCTACCATCGAGACCGCCGAGGCGTTCTGCGCTCAGGTGACCAACGCGCTCACCGCGGGCGAGGTGGTCGCGGTCCACTGCCTGGCTGGGCTCGGCCGGACGGGCACCGCCCTCGCGCTCTATCTGGTCTCCCAGGGGGTTACATCCCTAGAGGCTATTGACACCATCCGCGCGCTCCGGCCTTGGTCCATCCAAACCGCAGAACAAGCGGACTTCATTTCGCGCTTCGAGCGCCTTCTTCACGGCGCGGGTCCGCCCGCGCAGCTCATCGGACCAGAAACCACGGAGTGAACCAACCTATGTCTCTCGATCACGCCCTCGCCAAAGCGCAGTCCAGCATCCCCGAATGTGTAGCCACCGGTTACATCGACATGACCACCGGCATGCTGCTCTCCATCAAGACCGTCGACTCCCACCCTCAAGAGGTGCTCGACCTGCTCGCCGCCGCCACCGCGGACCTGTTCCAGGGTCAGAGCGTGACCGCGATCGAGAAGCTGTTCCGGCGCTCGCGCGGGCAGAGCGAAGATGGCAACCACTACTTCAACGAGATCCTCGTGTTCAGCACCAACCTGCTCCACGTGTTCCTCCGCTGTAAGAAGCAGCCGAGCCAAGCCGTGACCTTCGTGTGCCGTGCGTCGGCCAACGTCGGCATGGTGCTGGCCAAGTCGCGCATGTCCCTCGCAGAGATCGAGGCGGCGGTCTGAGCAAGCTGCCTCGATAGGCGGTCTGGATCGGCGGGTTGGGGGGGCCCGCTCATCGAGCGCGACGTGGCTAGCGGCCCGCGCGTCTCTCTAGGACGCGAACGATCCACGCAGACTTTGCGCTGGACGCGGTCCGTCGCAGTAGTAATGGTTACTGACCAGGAGCCTACGTCGTTCTTGACGTCAGGTAGGCGATCCTTTGCGCCAACTGCGTGAAGGGCAGATGAGCGGACTGAATCGGCGTTGGTTACCGTCGATGCATCGAGCCGCTCCGGTCGAGGTGAAGCGATGACGACGATCAGCTACTTGGGTTCCCGCTATCAGGTCAGGAGCGGCGAGTCGGCGCTCGACGCGCTGGTGCGCGGCGGCGCGAACGTCCCGTTCTCGTGTCGGCGCGGCTCTTGTCAGACCTGCCTCATGCGCGCCGTGGCGGGCGAGCCAGGGCCCGTGGCGCAACGCGGGCTACGCCAGGAGCTGGTGGAGACGCACCACTTCATGCCCTGCGTTTGTCACCCGACAGAAGATTTGACGATTGAGGCGCCGGACCTCTCTCAGCTGCTGCTCACCGCCATGGTGAGCGGCGTGAGGCGCCTGGATGATCGCGTGGTGCGTCTCAGCCTGGAGACGGAGCGCGTGCTCGAGTGTCGTCCCGGGCAGTACATCAACCTCTACCGCGAGGACGGTCAGTCGCGGAGCTACTCCGTGCGCGGCTTGGTGGACGAAGACTACTTCGTGGAGGTGGACGTGCAGCGGGTGCCGGGCGGCGCCTTCAGCGCGTGGATCCACGAGGGGCTACAGGAGGGCGACACCGTCAAGGTGCAGGGGCCGCTCGGCGACTGCCACTACCGGCCTGAAGACGACGGGCGTCCGCTCATCCTGATCGGCACCGGCACCGGGGTGGCGCCGCTCCACGGCATCGTGCGCGACGCGCTCCGGCAGGGGCACACGGGAGGGATCTGGCTCTACTTCGGGGCGCGCGAGGCGAAGTGGCTGTACGCGCACGAGGAGCTCACGGCGCTCGCGGCGCAGGGCGTGAGCTACCGCGCGGTGGTGCTCGAGGGCGCGGGTGATCAGGGCGCTACCGAGCGAGGCGCCCTCTTGCAGGGCGACGTGGTCACGCGCGCCTTCGCGGAGCACCCGGACGCGAGCCGCGCCGTGGTGTTCTTGTGCGGTGACGCGGACTTGGTGCAGCGCGCGCGCTGCGAGGCGGTGCTCGCCGGCGCGCGCCGCGACAGTATCCGCGCGGATCCGTTCGAGAGCGAGGTGGCCGCGCCGCCGCGCGACACCCAGATCATCGAGGGCATCGAGCCGGATCCGGAGCTGTGGGAGGCGCTCGGGCGCGGCCCGAAGCTGCGCGCCATCTTGGAGGACTTCTACACGGAGGTGTACCAAGACGAGCGGTTGTCCCCCTTCTTCCACAACGTGACGCGCGAGCGCGCGGTGGACAAACAGTATTCTTTCCTTGCGGATATGTTCGCCGGCACCAAGGACTACTTCGGGCTGAAGCCGTTCAACGCCCACCACTGGATGGTCATCTCCGACGAGCTGTTCGACTATCGGGAGGCGATGTTCGAGCGTCACCTGCGCCGCCACCAGGTGCCGGAGCCCATGATTCGCCGCTGGGCGCACCTCCACGAGCTGTTCCGGCGTGAGATCGTGAAGAGCCGCGCGCGTGGCCTGTTCTTGGAGGGGGTGGAGTACCACCTGGATCGCTTCCAGGAGGAGGTCGTCACCGTGGCTGGCTTGTGCGATGGCTGCAGCGCCGAGCTCCTGGTGGGCGACACCTGCCGCCTGCACGTCCGCACTGGACAGGTTTACTGTCAGCGCTGCGACGCGGCGGCGGCGGAGTAGGGCGGCACCTGGGGGGGGAGCCTCTCGGTGCGCTGCCAAACCCCCAAAAAACCCTGAAACAACGCTGACTGGCGCTCGTGCGTCAGCCCCAGGTCGGTTCGCTGCGGCACTTCGCCGCACGATTTTACGCCTGGCTCTTGTTGAAAGTGGTTTTCATTTTCATTAAGAACCCGGTGTGGGTACCTCGCGTGCCCTGCCTGGTCGGCCTGGCCCGACTCAGCTCCCCCAAGGTCGCTCTCGAGATCGACCCCCAAGAGAGGATTGCTTGTGATGTCACGTTCGTTCACTTCGCTCACCTTGCTGCGCTTCAGCCCCCTCGCCCTCGCCCTCACCCTCGCGGTGACGGGCTGCAGTGATGACGACGATCCCTCACCCTCCAATGGTGGTAGCTCCGGCAACGGCGGCACCGCCGGCAACGCTGGCACCGCGGGTGTGGGCGGCACGGGCGGCGTCGGTGGTACGGGCGGCGTCGGTGGTACGGGCGGCGTCGGCGGCACGGGTGGCACCGGCGCCGAGGGTGGCTTCTCTTCGGAGCCGCTCGTCTACACCGCGGTGATCGGCGCCGGGGATGGCAGCGTGTGCTTCGACTTCGACGACGCGGAGCCGGTGGACTGTGAAGCCGCGAGCGACGTTTGGGATCTGCGCTTCGAGGTCGCGGGGCGCGCTTGGAACATCTGGACCAACGGCGGGATCTTCGGGACCGGGGATGGCGGCGCCTTCGGGCCCATGAGCCCTCAAGACGCGGCGGAGCTGACTCGGAGCAACCAGATCCCAGGCATTTTCCGTGACTATCTGGGCGGCATCTTCGCTACCACCCCCTGGTACAGCTACAACGTGTACGGCACCCACGACATCACGGCCAACCAGCGGGTGTACGTGGTGGACACGGGCTCGGCGCATTACCGCGTGCAAATCCTCTCCTACTACTCCGGGAGCGGCGTGAGCGGCATGCTGCAGCTGCGCTACGGTGAGCTGGGCAGCGCCACCTTCGAGGAGGTGGAGATCGACGTGCGCGCCGGCGGCTTCGGCGTGCCCGCGGACGACCCGGCGAACAAGTTCACCTACCTGGACCTCGACACCGGGGAGCTGGTGGACATCGACGACGCCACCGCGCGCAGCACCAACACGGTGTGGGACATCGGGTTCAAGCGCTACGACGTGATCATCAACGGCGGCGCCTCGGGGCCTGGCGGGGCCACCGCGGCGGTCGCCAACACGCAATCGGCGCTCTACGACGCGGACGGCGCGCCGATCCGCGCGGCGTTCGACGCCAAGACGGAGACCGAGGCCGAGGCGGATTTCCTGGCGGTCACGAGCGCTGACGGCCTCAGCTTCGTGACCGACGTCGGCAACCCCTACATCATCAATGACGGCGGTGAGCACAGCTGGTTCACCTTCGAGCTGGGGCCGAGCGGGCCGACCTTCTCCGCGCAGCCGGACGTCTGGTGGGCCATTCGCTCCGCGGCGGGGAACAGCTTCGCCAAGATGCACGTCACCGACTTGGACGCCGCGACCCACTCCTACACCGTGGAGCTCTTCGTCCAACACGCCGAGGCGCCCTGAAGCGGTCCGTGTCCTGATGAGCCGGGCGCCCCGAGCACTCACCGCGTCTCCGAGGCGCCCGCATTGGGTAGGTACACTGACTGTCCTCGCGCTCACCCTGAGCGCGGGGCCCGCCGCCGCGCTCACCGGCCTGGTGCGAGACGGGAGCACCGGCGCGGCGATCCCGGGCGCCGTGGTTCGACTCCAGGCGACCTCCACGCGCACCGTCACCGACGCTGACGGTCGCTTCGTGTTGCCCGATCCGCTCGTCTCTGGCGCGCGCGTGGTGGCGGGAGCGCCGGGCTACTACTACGCGGGCGCCCCGGTGTTGGACACCGGCGAGGTCGTGCTGGCGCTCGACGCGGTGCCGCATGATCCGAGCGCGCCGGTGCCGCTCATGGATCCGTCGGAGTGCGCCAGCTGCCACTCACGGCAGCACGAAGAGTGGAAGGGCTCGGCGATGGCGCACGCCGGCACCAATACCTGGGTGGCTGACTTGTACGACGGCAGCGCGACGCCCGGCGGCATGGGCGGCTTCGTCTACGTGCGGGACTCGGTGCTCCGTGAGACGAGCCCCGCCTCCGAGTGCGCCGCCTGTCACCAGCCGGAGGCCTGGGCGGAGGACCCGCTGCGCGCGCTGCTACCGGTGACGGACGAGAGCCCGGCGGTGACGCGCGGCGTGTCCTGCCTGGTGTGTCATCTCGTTCGTTCAGTTGACGAAACCCGCCCCAATTTCCCTGGGATCTACCCGGGGGTGGTGGAGCTGAACCGCGGCGCCATGGTGCGCTTCGGCACCCTGGGTGACGTGGATTACCACGCGCCGCAGCGGATGCGCGCCGCCTACCAGCCGCAGCTCTCGTCGGTGGTGTGCGGCGTCTGTCATCAAGATCGGGGCGACCCGAGCGGTCACCATCGCTTCGATGGTCCGCTATCCGAACCAACTTACCTCGAGTGGCTCGAGTCGCCCTACGGCGATCCAGCGAGCCCGCTGTTTCAGAGCTGCATGGACTGCCACTCGGATCCCGTGGACGAGCGCTCGGGCAGCTTCGTGCTCGACCACACGCCGGGGCGCCCGCTCGGCGATCTGCGCTCGCACCACTTCGAGGGGACCACCGCGCGTTTCCTCGAGGACGCGGTCACCGTCGGGCTCGAGGCGGAGCAAGCAGGCGACCGCCTGATGGTGCGGGTCGCGCTGACCAACCACAACACCGGGCACCACGTGCCCACCGGCGTGACCATGCGCAACATGATCTTGCTGGTGAAGGCGGAGGGCGAGCAGGGCCCGCTCGAGCACCTGGGTGACGAGCGCTTGAGCGACCTGGCCGGCGTGGGCGACCCGAAGCTCGGTTACTTCGCCGGCCTGCCAGGGAAGCTGTATGCCAACGTGAACCGCGCGGCGGACGGCAGCTCCCCGGTGATGTTCACCGAGGCGACGGAGACGGTGTACGACAACCGCCTGCCGGCGCTGGCGACCGACCGCACGGAGTATGTTTTCCGTGTAGAAAATACTGCGGCCGGTCAGGCAGCGACCCGCGCGAGCCGTCGCGAGCAGGTGCGGGTCAGCGTCCAGGTGATCTACCGCCGCGCCTTCCGCGAGATCATCGACGCCAAGGGCTGGAAGGAGGACGGCCGCGGTCGCCCGCTCGCCGACTTGGCGCCGCCCCACTTCGGCCACCTGATGGCCTCCGCGGACGCGACGGTCGAGGTGCAGAGCGCCGCGCCCTCACGCCCCGGCTGGCTCGGCGGAGGCGGCTGCGCAGTGGTCCTGCCTGCGGTGGCCCTGCCTGCGGTGGCCCTGCCTGCGGAGGTCGCGTCTGGAGAGGTGCCCGCCGGGATCGTGGCGAGCCGCCGCGCTCGTGTCGGTTGGGTTGTGGGGTTTGGCGTGGCGCTGGGCATCGCCTTCAAGCGCCGCGCACGCTCCCGCCGCTGACGACGACTTGGGCACCGCGCAGCGCCGCGCGGCTCGAGACCAACCCCCCAATCCCCCTCCTGAGAAGCGCTTCATTCGGTCGCAGCAGCGCGCGTTGGCTGACGCGGGAGCGCAGGCCTTCGTGCGACGTTCGACGGTCTATCAGATTCTATGAATGCTATTTCAATATGTTCGACTCGACTTATGAGCGCCGCGTGACCATGGTCTCCCTCGTCTCACGCTGATCACGAGACATCGAGGAGGACCATGACCAAGACAAATAAGCTGACGACTGTCGCGGGGGCACCTGTCCCGGACAACCAGAACACCCTCACCGCGGGGCTCCGCGGGCCGGCGCTGCTCCAGGACGTTTGGCTCCTGGAGAAGCTCGCGCACTTCCACCGCGAGGTGATCCCCGAGCGACGCATGCACGCCAAGGGCTCGGGCGCCTACGGCACCTTCACCGTGACGCACGACATCAGCAAGTACACCCGCGCGAAGATCTTCAGCGAGGTGGGCAAGGTGACGGAGCTGTTCGCGCGCTTCACCACCGTGGCCGGTGAGCGCGGCGCGGCGGACGCCGAGCGCGACATCCGCGGCTTCGCGGTGAAGTTCTACACCGAGGAGGGTAACTGGGATTTGGTCGGCAACAACACGCCGGTGTTCTTCTTCCGCGACCCGCTGAAGTTCATCGACTTGAACCACGCCGTGAAGCGCGACCCGCGCACCAACCTCCGCAGCGCCAAGAACAACTGGGACTTCTGGACGGGCCTCCCGGAGGCGCTGCACCAAATCACCATCGTGATGAGCGACCGCGGCATCCCCGCCACTTACCGCCACATGCACGGCTTCGGGAGCCACACCTTCAGCCTCATCAACGCGGCGGGCGAGCGATTCTGGGTGAAGTTTCACTTCGTGTGTCAGCAGGGGATAAAGAACCTGAGCGACGCCGAGGCGGAGGCGGTGGTCGGGAAGGACCGCGAGAGCCACCAGCGCGATCTGTATGAGGCCATCGAGCGCGGCGATTTCCCGCGCTGGGAGCTGATGGTGCAGATCATGCCCGAGGCGGACGCCGCGAAGGTGCCTTACAACCCCTTCGACCTGACCAAGGTGTGGCCGAAGGCTGACTACCCGCTGATCCCGGTGGGCGTCATGGAGCTGAACCGGAACCCGGAGAACTTCTTCGCGGAGGTGGAGCAGTCCGCCTTCAACCCGGCCCAGGTGGTGCCCGGCATCGGCTTCTCGCCGGACCGCATGCTGCAGGCGCGACTTTTTTCATATGGAGATGCGCAGCGCTACCGCCTGGGCGTCAACCACCACGCCATCCCGGTGAACGCGCCGCGCTGCCCGGTGCACAGCTTCCACCGCGACGGGCAGATGCGGACGGACGGCAACCTAGGCTCCACCTTGCACTACGAGCCCAACAGCTATGGGGAGTGGGCGGAGCAGCCCGAGTACCGTGAGCCGCCGCTCGCGATCGACGGCGCGGCTGACCGCTGGGATCACCGCGTGGACGAGGACTACTACTCGCAGCCGGGCGCGCTGTTCCGCCTGATGAGCCCCGAACAGCAGCAGGTGCTGTTCGACAACACGGCGCGCGCGATGGGCGACGCACCCGAGCCCATCAAGCGAAAGCACATCGAGCACTGCACGCTGGCGGACCCAGCCTACGGCGCGGGGGTGAAGCAGGCGCTCGGGCTGTGATTCGTCGCCGCGCTATGAGTTAGGTATACGAACTATCCATGGAGGGTCGCGCGGGCAGAAGGGCTCGCGCGGCTCGCGCGTGTGGGGAGTCAGGGGCTCCTCGGATTTTCGGGGGTTGGGGAGCGCTCGGTGACCCTGGTACTCACCATCCAGGCGGTGAGTAGAATGCGCGCGAGGATCCGAGCCTGATGAAGATCGTCCACACCAGCGACTGGCACCTGGGTCGTCGCTTCAAGGGGATCTCCCGCGACGAGGAGCATCGCGCGGTGCTCGATCACTTGGCGGCGTACATCGAGGCCGAGCGGGTGGATTTGGTGCTGCACACGGGCGACGTGTTCGACGTGCGCTCGCCGCCGCCCGAGGCCGAGCGCCTCGCCAACGAGTTCTTCGTGCGCGTGCGGCGCGCCGGGGCGCGCTCCATCGTGATCGCGGGCAACCACGACGACCCGCGGCGCTTCGACGCGCGCGCCGAGCTCTCGAGCTACGCGGGGATCACGCTGCTCGGGCGACCCCGCCTTGGCGAAGACGGCGGCGCCCTGACCCTCACGCTCGGGTCGGGTGAGGTGGCGGTGGTGGCCGCGCTGCCGTTCGTCACCCCCGGCAGCTGGGTGGGCGCCGAGGACTTGGTGGAGAACGAAGCCAGCGGCTACGGCAAGTACGCGCGGCTGTTCCAAGCCGCCGCGCGCGAGCTCGGCACGCATTTCCGTGCGGATGCGGTCAACCTGTTCATGGCGCACACCTTCCTGCACGGCGCGGTGTTCGGGGAGTCGGAGCGGCGGGTGCACGTGGGGAGCGAGTGGGCCGCCCTGGCGGAGGCCTTGCCGCCCGCGAGCTACGTCGCGCTCGGGCACATCCACAAGCCGCAGCAGGCGCCGGGGCTCGGCACCGCGCACTACGCTGGGTCGTCGCTCCAGCTCGACTTCGGCGAGGTCGGCCAAGAGAAGTCCTTCGTGGTGGTGCGGGCGGAGCCAGGCGCGCCGGCTCACATCGAGCGGGTGCCTTACCAGGGCGGGCTGCCCTTGATGGACTTCCGCGGCACGCTCACGGAGCTGGCGGATCGCGCGTCGGAGCTCGGTCAGGGGTGCTGGCTGCGCGTCACGCTGACGCTGCGCGAGCCAGAGGTCGACTTGACCCAGAAGGTGCGCGCGCTGGTCAAGAACGCGCTGGTGGTGCGGGCTGAGCTGCCGCGTCGCGTGGAGGTCGCGGCTCCCCGACCCGCGAAGGGCGCCACGCCCCGCGAATACTACGCGGCCTACCACCTCCGCGCTCAGGGTCAGGTACCGTCACCAGAATTACTCGCCACGTTCGATGAGCTGCACCAAGCGGCAGAAGCGGGGCGTGATGACGTCTGAGTGGCTGACTTCCACGCGCGCGGCTTCAATGCCTGGTAGGGGCGGGTTTCAGCTCCGCCCGAGCCACGCGCTGCATTTGAAGGGTCTATTCTCCCCATGCGAAGGTAGGGGCGGGTTTCAAACCCGCCCGAGCCACGAGGGGGCTCGCTCGTGAGGCCGGAGCGGCTGGTGATCGAGGGCTTTGCCTGCTTCCTACGGCGGCAAGAGCTGGACTTCACAGGGCTCGAGCTGTTCACCATCTCGGGGCCTACCGGGGCGGGGAAGAGCACCCTGCTCGACGGCGTGAGCTTCGCGCTGTTCGGCGACGTGCCGCGGGTCGGCACGCACGGCAGGAAACAGCTGGTCTCCGCCGGTTGTGATCGGCTGAGCGCGCAGCTCGAGTTCCGCGTGGGTGAGGCGCGCTACCGCGTGGCGCGCACCTTGACGCGCAAGGGCACCGCCAAGGTGCGCCTCGAGCAACACGATGGTCAGGGGTACGGCATTTTGCTGGGGGATCAGCAACGCCGGGTGGATCCGCTCATCGTGGAGCTGTTGGGGTTGAACGCCGCCGCGTTCTATCAAGCGGCGCTCTTGCCGCAGGGGGAGTTCGCGCGCTTCCTCAAGGCGGCGCCCGCGGCGCGCCAGGAGATGCTGTCCTCGCTCCTGCGGCTCGACGTCTACGATCGGATGCAGGCGCTGGCGACGCGGCGTCGCGATCGGCTCACGGCGCAGGTCGTCGAGCAGCGCCGCACGCTGGAGACGGAGTATCAGGGGGTGTCGGAGGAGGCCTGCGTGGCGCAGGCGGCGCAGATCGAGGCGCTAGAGCAGGGGATTTTGGGGGTTAGGGCGCAGCGTGAGGAGGCTGCGCGCGCCGTCTCGTCGCTCAGCGCCTGGCGCGAAAAGACAGTATTGCTCACTGAGTGTGAAGCGCTCGCGGCGTCGCTCGCTAGAGCGGAGCCGCAGATCGCCTCGAGCCGGGAGCGCCTGGCGCGCGCGGCGCGGGTGGAGCCGCTCGTCGGCTTGCTGGTGGAGGCCGATCGCGCGGCTTCGGCGCGCGAGCTGGCGTGTGAGCGCGCAGCGCGGGTGGCGACCGAGCGAGCCGCCGCGGAGGAGGCGCAGGCGGCGTCCGAGGCGAGCCTCTTGGTGGCGCAGGAGGCCGCGCGTGAGATCCCTCTGCTGCGTGAGCAGCTCGCGGCGCTGCATCGCGCTTCGGGTTTGACGCAAGAGCTCGTCACCGCTCGCGCCCGGCTCCGGGTGCTCGATCGGGAACGCCGTGCGTTGGTCAAGGCGGGGCAGGCGTCGGTGAAGAGCCGCGAGCAGGCGAGCGCTTTGCGTGAGGCGGCTCAGGCAGGGCTCGATCAGGCCGCCGCGCGCGAACGGGACCTCGCCGCGGCGTTGGCGCGCGCCCGGCGTGAGCACGCCGCGAGTCACCTGCGCGGCGCGCTCACGCTCGGTGAGCCGTGCCCGGTGTGTGAGCACCCCGTGGCGGCGCTGCCCACGCTGGGTGAAGGGGCCAGTAGTCAGTCAGATGCACTGTCCGAGGTGGCGTCGCTGCGCGAGCAGCACGGCGCGGCCGAGCAAGCCGCGCGCGAGGCGGAGCGCGCCATCGCCTTGGCGGATCAGGCGCTGGCGGTGCTCGAGGAGCGCGCCCAGGCGGGCGAGCGCGAGCTCGCGCGCGTCGAGGCGGAGGCGGCGTCCTTCGCGGCGCGGGTGGCCGAGCTCGAGGCGAGCCTCCGGGCGGTGAGCCCGAGCGGTGATCCGGAGGCGGACGCGAGCGCCGTCACTCGGCGCGTGGAGGCGCTCGAGGTGGAGCTCGACGCGCGCCGGAGCGCCGCCCAGCGCGCCCGTGAAGCGGCGCAGGCGGCGGCACAAAAGGCAGCCCATTTGACGGAGATCGCAGCAGCGGCGACGGCGGAGGCCTCCCTGCGCGAGGGGGAGGTGACGAGCGCGCTGGGTCGAGCGGGCTTCGGTGATCGTGAGGAGGCTTCCCGCGCGCGCTTGACGGAGGCCGTGGCGCTCCAGCTGTCGGAGCAAGTGGCCGAGCATGGCGCGCGGCGCGGCGCGGTGGCCGAGCAGCTCCGGGCCCTCACGGCGTCGCTCGGAGCGCGGCGCGTCAGCGCCGAGGAGCTGAGGGAGGCGGAGGCGCGCGCGGCGTCGCTCCAGCAGGCGCTCGAACGGCAGCTCGGTGAGCTCAGCAGAGAGCAGCAGGCGCTGGCTCAGCTCCAAGGTCGCCTCGCGCGCGCCGAAGAGCTGCGCGCGTCGCTCGAGGCTGCGGAGGCCGCGCTCGTGTCGATCCGGCGCCTGACGAGCGACCTGCGCGCCAACGGCCTCAAGGCTTACATCTTGGAAGAGGCCTTCACGGAGCTGGTCCGCGGCGCCTCCCAGCGGTTGTTCAGGCTGACGAACGAGCGCTACTCGCTCGAGTTCGAGACGCAGCAGATCTGGGTGGTGGATCACGATCACGCGGGTGAGGCGCGCCTGTGTGACACCCTGAGCGGCGGGGAGACGTTCCTCGCCTCGCTGTCGCTCGCGCTCGAGCTGAGCGAGCAGGTGCAGCGCTCGGCGGGCGCGGTGCACCTGGACAGCCTGTTCATCGACGAGGGGTTCGGTGCCCTGGACGAGGACACCCGCGCGCTCGTCACGGAGACGCTCCAGAACCTGGGCGAGGGGGGTCGGATGGTGGGCATCATCACGCACATCCCCGAGCTGCGCGACGAGCTCGCGCAGCAAGTGCGGGTGACGAAGCGCGACGGGTACTCGACGGTCGAGGTGGATCGCGGTTGAGATCGGCCGCGCGGCGCCCTGCTTGGCGCTGGCGGTTGCGGCTTGGTGCGCGAGCCTTTGCACCAGCGGCGCCACTCGCCAAACCCCCTAAAGAAACGTGAGGAACGCTGAATGTCGTCGCCCCGCCGAGCCAGGCGCTGCGGCAATTTGACCTTGGCGTTCAGGCAGCCTGAGGCAAGACTTCGCGCATGAGGATCGTGCCTTCAGGGAGTTGGTGTTGGGCTGTGTTGACCTTGGCGTTGGGCGCCGTTGCTTGTGATCCGGCGCCTGCCGATACGGGCGCCAAGCCAGAGCCTCAGGCAGCGCAGGCCGCGCCGGCGGAGGCCACCCCGCAGGCGCCAGCCGCCGCTGAGCCAGCGCCGATGCAGATGCAGCACGGGCCTCGCGGTGGTGAGCCCACCGGACCCGTGACGCGCGTCGCGAACGCCAACACCGTGTGCATGATGAACGATCAGGACATGGGCAGCGTGCAGATCCCGGTCGAGGTCGAGGGGCGCACCTACTACGGCTGCTGCGATATGTGTAAGCAGCGCTTGAACAGCGACCCCAAGGCCCGTCAGGGGACCGATCCAGTCACCAAGAAGCCGGTGGACAAGGCCAGCGCCGTGCTGGCGAAGACGGCGGAGGGGCGCGTCCTCTACTTCGAGAACGAGGACAACCTGGCGACCTACATCGCGCGCGCCGAGAAGTGAGGCCGCATCGGCTGCTGATACGCTCAGCTCAGCGCAGCCAGTCGATGAAGCGCCAGGCGAACCACGCGGCGAGGAGCAGCAGCACGACCCCTACGCCACGCACCGCGCGGTCAATCGTTGCCGTGCGGAAATTGCCGCTGACACGGTGCAGCAGGTAAGACAGTCCAGCGAACCAGCCGCTGATGCCGACGAAGGCGCCCGCCGCGAACCACGGCGCCGAGCGAGCGCTGAGCTCCACCAGGCCGGTGGAGTACAGCGTGGTGGTGGCGCCGGTCCAGGTGGCGATCAGCGTCGGGTTCAAGAGCGTGACGCTGAAGCCGACGCCGAGGCTCTTGAGCGGCGACTCGACAGGAGCACTGTCGTCAGCCAGCTCGGGGCTCCGGTAGCGGAGGAAGACGACGGCGAGCGCGCCCAAGATGAGCGCCGCCACGACGCGCGACGTGGGCTCGATCCACGGGTATTGCGCGAGGTAGGTGGCGAAACCCCACACCGCGACGAAGGCGTACAAAGCCTCCGCGGCGGCGCAGCCGAGGCCCACCCAAGCGCCGCTCTTGGCGCGCCCCGTCATCCCATGCTTCAGCACCAACGCCGCGATGGGGCCCGCGACGGGGATCGACCCGAAGAAGCCGAAGGCGAAGCCGATGAGCAGGGCGAGTAGCATGGTGGCGGTGGGCAGAGCGCTGCGAGTCGAGCGCTAGGCCGTCAGGTGCTCCACCAAGATCTTGGTGCCGAGCGCGATCAAGGCGAGGCCGCCCGCGATGTCGAGTCGCTTCCCGAGGAGCGCGCCGAAGCGTCGCCCGGCGTAGAGCCCCAGCGCGCTGAGCACCGCGGTGGTGACGCCGATGGTGATCACGGAGAGGGCGAGCGGCGCGCCGAGCATCGGCAGGGTGATGCCCGCGGCCAAGGCGTCGACGCTGGTGGCGATGGCGAGCAGCGTCATCAGCTTCAGGCCGAACGGATCGCCTGGCTCAGGCTTCGTTTCGGGATCGCTGTGCGCGGCCTCCCACAGCATCTTCCCGCCGATCCCGCCGAGGAGCACGAACGCGACCCAGTGGTCCCAGGCCTCTACCCACGCGCCCACCTGCGAGCCCACCACCCAACCGATGAGCGGCATCAGCGCTTGAAACCCGCCGAAGAACAGCGCCACTGTCAAAACCTGCCGCGGGAGCACGCGCGGCACTTCCATCCCTCGCAGAGCGGCGACGGCGGTCGCATCCATCCCGAGGCCAAGGGCCAAGAACAGGATGGAGGGGAACGACATCCGGGCGCACTTTAGTATGAATCCGCGAGGGAGCTTGCTTGGAGGGCTTGAAAGGTGTCGTTCGGAGCGGGCAGGTCGAAGGCTGGGCGGCGCTGGACGCTCGGCGCCCCGTGTGGGAGGACGACGGGGTGCTGGCGCGCTACCAGATGATTCGCGGCAAACGCCCCCCGGAGAGCCCGCTCCCTGACGGCCTCAGGGTGGACATTCGCAAGCACACGCGGCACGTGCTCGCGCCGGCGAAGGAAGACGTGGAGCGCTACCTCGCGGCGCCCACCGAGGCCGGGTTCGAGCGCTTCAAGGCAGCCTACCTGACGCTTATCGAGGCGCGTTTCAAGGCCGATCCCGCGCCCTTCGCGGCGCTCGCGGCGGAGGCGGTGAGGCGCGACGTGTACCTCGGCTGCAGCTGCCCCACGGCGAAGGTGCCGGACGTTCGCCGCTGCCACACCACGCTCGCGCTCGAGTTCATGCAAAGTCGGTTCCCTGAGCTGACGGTATGCATGCCGTCAGCGAGCCGGTAGGTCCCGCCGGTTTACTCGCTGCGAGTCCTGCACGGGCCTTCGCGCCGCGTTGCTATGGGAGGGAACACTGTGTCGAGCGATTCGAGGCGTGCAAGCGCTCACCTCCGCCGGCTACGCTGCTACATAGAGTCACCGGGCGCTGGGCGCCCGTCACACAGGAGGAGCACATCATGAAGTCTCGCGCTGCCGTCGCGTTTGGTCCTGGGAAGCCGCTTGAGATCGTCGAGGTGGACGTGGCGCCGCCGAAGGCGGGCGAGGTGCTGGTGAAGATCAGCCACACGGGTGTGTGTCACACGGACGCCTTCACCCTCTCGGGCGCCGACCCTGAGGGGCTGTTTCCTGCCATCTTGGGTCACGAGGGCGCGGGCGTGGTGGTGGAGGTGGGGGAGGGCGTCACCAGCGTGAAGCCGGGGGACCACGTGATCCCGCTCTACACCGCGGAGTGCGGGGAGTGTTTGTTCTGCAAGAGCGGGAAGACGAACCTCTGCGTCGCGGTGCGCGCCACGCAAGGCAAAGGGGTGATGCCTGACGGCACCACGCGCTTCACCTATGAAGGTCAGCCTATCTACCATTACATGGGCTGCTCCACCTTCAGCGAGTACACGGTGGTGGCGGAGGTGTCCCTCGCCAAGATAAGCCCCGCGGCGAACCCGGAGCAGGTGTGCCTGCTGGGTTGCGGCGTGACCACCGGCATCGGCGCGGTGCACAACACCGCCAAGGTGCAGCCGGGGGACTCGGTCGCGGTGTTCGGCCTCGGCGGCATCGGCCTCGCGGTGATCCAAGGCGCGCGGCAGGCGAAGGCGGGGCGCATCATCGCCATCGACACCAACCCCTCGAAGTTCGATCTGGCGCGCGAGTTCGGCGCGACGGACTGCGTCAACCCGAAGGACCATGACAAGCCGATTCAGCAGGTCATCGTGGAGATGACGGGCTGGGGCGTGGACCACAGCTTCGAGTGCATCGGTAACGTGGAGGTGATGCGCGCGGCGCTCGAGTGCGCGCACCGCGGCTGGGGTCAGTCGGTGATCATCGGTGTGGCGGGCGCGGGGCAGGAGATCTCCACGCGGCCGTTCCAGCTGGTGACGGGGCGCACCTGGAAGGGCACGGCGTTCGGCGGCGTGAAGGGCCGCAGCCAGCTGCCTGGTATGGTGGAGGACGCGATGAAGGGGGACATCCAGCTCGCGCCGTTCGTCACTCACACCATGGGGCTCGAGGCGATCAACGAGGCCTTCGACCTGATGCACGAGGGCAAGTCGATCCGCTCGGTGATTTGCTACTGAGCGCTAGCCGCCGATGACGCACGCCATGTAGGCCGCGTCCTCGTCCTCACACCGGTCGGAGGGGATGTCGACGCCGTCCGTGCTGGCGCACACCCACTCGGCCGCTGGGACTGCGAGGGCGCAGCGCAGGAAGGCATCCGTCTCGCTCCTGCACGGCGTGTTCTCGCAGACTTCACGCACGTCAGCCGAGTTGTCCGTACAGCTGTGGGTCGCCGCGATCTGCTGAATCTGCCGCGCCGCCGCCGCGCAGTCGGTCGCGCCGCCTCCGCCGGAGCCACCGCTGCCGCTCGAGCCGCCACCACCGCCCTTGCCCTTGTCGTCGTCGCTGCAGCCAAGGCTGAAGAGCAGCGCGGAGGAGAGGGTGATGAGGAGTGAAGCGCGGGGAATGAGTCGCATGGCGCGATGCTATCGCGGCTGCCGTGGCCTGCAAGCAGGGGCCGTGAGGTTCGGCCCTCGGCTCGCGGCGCGCCAGGCGGCGGGGGTGGCGCCGTGCTCGCGGCGGAACATGCGGATGAAATGCGTGGGGTCGGCGTAGCCGACGCGGGTGGCGATGCCGTCGATCGCCTCCTCTGAGTGCAAGAGCAGGCGCCGGGACTCCGCCATGCGACAGCTCACGATCCAGGCGCCCGCGCTGCGCCCAGTGGCGCGGGTGAGGGCGCTGGTGACGTGCGCGGGGGTGCGCCCCACCGCCTTCGCCACCTCAGTCAAGCTGAGCGGGCGCAGGCAGTGCTGTTCGATGTAGTGGAGCGCCGCGGCGACCACGCCACCCCCCCGCGTCGCCTCTTCACCTGAGGGCGCCCCCAGCGCGCGGTGCACCTCCGTCAGGATGAGTGACAAGAGGCTCTGCTGGGCGATCCCCGAGAGCGCGCTGGGTGGCTCCGCCGCCACCCGCTCGAGCTCGCTGAACAGCGCGAGGAGGTGCGGCCGGCGCGCTTCGGGGATGCGCGTCACGGCGGCAGCGCCCGCCCGCACGCGCTCGAAGGGCTCGAGCAGCGCCGCACCACCCGCCGCGACCAGGCAGGGGGCGCAGAAGCCGAGCCCCCACAGCTCCGGGTGGCTCAGCTCCAACATGCGGTGCGGCTCGCCCGCGGGGATGATCAGCACGTCGCCCGGCGAGAGCTGCCATTCGCCACGCAGCGCGACCCTCGCGGCGCCGCCCGTGTAGAAGGCGAGCGCCGCGTAGCTGTGGCTCACCGACGCGCGGGGCGGAGCTGATTCCATGCGGAAATTAGCCACGGACACCAGCGCCGCGCCGGGCTCCACGCCGCGTGCGTGCGGGCTCGCTAGCGACGGCGCGGAGCGTGAGCGCGGCACGCCGCTGAGCCTACCATGGCCTGGCGGTGACGCGCTGCGGGGGGCGTGGGTGGGTGGGGTGGCACCTGGGGTGTCCAACCCCAAAATCCAAAACCACGCCGATAGAGTCCAAAGTGGCGCGCTGCCCCCACCCGGCGGCGCGCCCTAGAGTGCGGAGATGAAGCGGAAGGGCTCAGGTCGGGTGACGCGCCGAGAGTGGCTCCGAGGTGGGGCGGCGTTCGGGGCGATGCTGGCGCTGCCCGCGTGCGGGGGCCGCGGGGCAATTGAGACAGTCGATAGGACTAGTGACTTGGATTCGCGAAAGGACAGATGGATGTATGACGTGATCATCGTGGGTGGTGGGCCGGCTGGGCTCGCGGGGGCGCTGATGCTGGGCCGGGCGCGGCGCCGGGTGCTGCTTTGTGATGCGGGGGCGCGTCGCAACGCGGCGGCGACGCGGATGCACAACTTCGTCACTCGCGACGGGACGCCCCCCGACGAGTTCCGGCGCGTGGCGCGCGAGCAGCTCGCCGAGTACCCGAACGTTGAGCTGCTCGACGCGCGGGTGCAGCAGGTGACGGGGGAGAAGGGCGAGCTCGAGGTCCGCGCCGGGGAACGAACTATTTCCGCGCGGAGATTACTCTTGTGCACCGGGATGATCGACGAGGTGCCGAAGCTGCCTGGGGCGGACGCGCTGTGGGGCAAGGCGATCTTTCAGTGCCCCTACTGCCATGGGTGGGAGGTGCGCGATCGTCCGTGGGGCTACCTGGCGCGTCCGGATGACCTGGGTCACTTGGTGCCGTTCGTGACGCAGCTTCGCGGCTGGACGGAGGACGTCACCTTGTTCACGAGCGGCGCCTTCGAGCTACCAGACGAGGCGCGCCGCGTGCTCGCGGGCGCGGGGGTGCGGGTGGAGGAGGCGCCGGTCGCCGGCTTGATCGCGGAGGGTGAGCGCCTGGTGGCGGTGGAGCTCGCGGGCGGTGGGCGGACGCCGTGCGAGGCGCTCTACGCGCACCCAGCGCAGCGGCAGACGGAGCTGATCCTCTCGCTCGGACTCACCCTGGAGGCGGGCTTCGTCCAGGTGGACCCGATGCGGCGCGAGACCTCGATGCCTGGGGTGTACGCGGCAGGTGATCTGACCACACGGATGCAAGCGGCGCTGCCAGGCGCCGCCACGGCGATGCAGGCAGCCTCGATGATCCACGTGGACCTCGCGATGGAGCAGGCGCTGGAACGCGCGTCGCCGTGACGCGGGCCCTGTCGTGACGATCCGTGATCGTGAAGCTCACCTGACCGACGCGTCAGCGCATGTTTTTTGGGGGGTTCGCCCCCGCTCTACGTCGTCGCGCGTCGCCGCGAATCACCCGTGACCACCGCAGCAGGTGCCGCCGCTCAAAACCTCACCCCCCCGCAGCCCCCTGCCGCGCGACGTGAGCCGCGCTCACCATCGCGCGCAGCGCGGCGTCCACCTCGGGCCAGCCTCGGGTCTTGAGGCCGCAGTCCGGGTTCACCCACAGCTTCGCGGTGGGGAGCACCTCGATCGCCTTCGTGAGGAGCAGGGTGATCTCCTCTTCGGTGGGGACGCGGGGCGAGTGGATGTCGTAGACGCCTGGCCCGATCGCGTTCGGGTACTCGAAGCGCGCGAAGCTCGTCAGCTGGCCCTGGCGCAGCAGCCAGGAGGCTGGCGCCAACGTGAGTGCTACGGACGCCAAGACCAGCAGGCGGTTGTCGCCTCGCGTCGCGTAGACCAGCGCTGCGATCGTCACGAGCCCAATGAAAACCCTGCGCTTCTCACGACGGTCTAGTGGGGCCTCGCTGAGATGCGCTCGGCACCTCCTCCGCTGGATGAGCACCGCGAGCGCTGGGAGGCTCGCTCCCATGAGCGCGAGCGAGCGTCGGTCCCCATAGAAATCTAGGATGCTGTTTAGCACGATCAGGGCGCTCACTAGGCCAACGAGCGATGTCAGCCAACTCGCGAGGCTCTTCCTTGGGCCGCGCGCCATCTGCAGGAACAAGCCGCCGATTAGGGCGTAGATGATGAGCGGTATCGCTGCGAAGAAGACGTCGTAGGCGAACGCCTCGTCGTCCAGCGGTGGCAGGGACGGGCGCGCGTCAGTCACGGAGGACGCGACGAGCCCTGAGGCGATGGCGTCCATCTGGCTTATCGTGGGACCGCGGTTAGACAGGACTACGATCGAGAGCTTGAGGCTAGGGACGTAGGCCAGGTGTGAGCTGTAGTTCATTGGGATCAGCGCGCCGTTGTGCCAATACCAATCAGTCTCGTGGCGGCGCTTGGTGACGATGCCGAGCCCGTAGTCGTCGTCGCGGACGCGGATGAGCGCCTGGTACAGCGCTGGTGGGAGCAGCGCTCCGCCGTGCAGGGCGGGGTTCCAGCGGTGCAGATCCTCGGCCGTGGAGAAGATGTTGCCTGAGGCGCCGCGTCGACCTGGGCCGCGCCGATCGAGCCAGAGCCACCCCGCGGCGTCGAGCGCGGTGGTGGAGAGCAGCAGCTCCCCATCGGTCATCCTAGCTGACTTGGGGGCATCCTCGAGTGAGATCCCCGTGTCCTTCATGCCCAAGGGCTCGAAGAACTCACGGCGCAAGAACGCCTCGTAGCTCATGCCTGAGATTTGGCTCACGATGAGCCCTGCGATCCCGAACCCCAGGTTGGCGTACTGGTGCTTGGACCCAGGCGTGTGCTCGAGCTTCAGTGAAGCGACACACTCGAGGTAGCGGGCCGCGTTCTTTGGATCCACGAGGTCGGTCTCATCGCAGACGTTGCTGCCAGCCGGTAGGCCGCAGGTGCTGCTGAGCAGGTGCTCCACGGTGCATGGCTTCCCTGCGAGCTCAAGCGACCCTGGGGGCAGAGACAGGTAGCTCGCCGCGGGGGCGTTGAGTGAGAGCCGCCCTTGATCCACGAGGCGGAGGACCGCCACCGCCGCGAACTGCTTTGAGACTGACCCGATCCAGAAGAGATCATCAACTTGATAGGTGCGCGCCCCGCTTGGCCGCCGTTGTCAGCGAACTCGAACAACACGTCTTGGCCGCTAGCAGCGGAGACCACGCCAGAGAAGCGGTGCTCGCGCAGCACGGTCTCCCAGCCCTCGAGCGTGGCCCGCAGCGTTGCCGGGTCTTGAGCGTGAGCGGGCCGAGCTACGGCGAGCAAGCTCGCGACGACGATGAACAGCTTCACTGTCCGCTGGATTACGATCGATGGTGTCAGCGTCATGTGGCGAGATGACTGTACCCGGATCTAGCAGCGTCACCGGATCGGTCAGTCCTGATGACCGTCCAGGAGTCGCGGCGCGCTGCTCGACCTCTCCTAGCTGATGCCCTGCGCCGCGAGGGCGCGCTGCACGCCGGGATCGGCCTCCATCTTCGCGCGGAAGCGCGCGAGCTGATCGAGCCCCGACAGATCGACGTTCGTTGGGCCGCTCCAGCGGAGCAGCACGTAGAGGTAGGCGTCCGCCACGGAGCGCGTGCCGGCGAGCCAATCCCGCCCGGTGAGGCCCTTGTCCGCGTACTCAAACAAGCCGCGAAGGCGCCGGCGCGCCTCGTCCTTGCTCTTGGTGATCGCTTGCTCGTCTTCAAGGTAGGAGGTGGCGCCGAACATGGGCTTGAAGGCGGGGTGCACGTCCGAGTTGCAGAAGCCGAGCCACGACCAGACCTCGGCGCGGCTCAGCGCGGAGCCGTCACCCTCAAACTTTGCCTCAGGGAAAGTAGCAGAGAGGTAGGCGAGGATGCCGGTGTTCTGCGTGAGCACGCGGCCATCCACCTCAAGCGCTGGCACCGCGCCCAGCGGGTTGACCGCCAGGAACTCAGGCGCCTTCAGCTCAGCGTGTGACAGCCTCACCGCCTCATACGTGGCCCCAGCCCACTCGAGCGTGATGTGAGCGACGAGCGGACAGGCACCGGGCATGTAGTAGAGCTTCATCTGTATTTCCTCAATCAAGGGGCCGGTGCGGCACCGGCGCGGGAAGGTTTCAGGTGGAGGGGTTAGCGCAAAGGCCGCGAGCTGCCAACGGTCAGCTTGCCTTGCGCGAAAGCGGCGCCTTGGGCTCTTCGCCGCCAGATGCGCATCCATGAGGCGAAGTGCCTGCTGCGTCCGTGGGGCACACTCGGTGCCTGATGAGCGTCGCCTCGCGAGGCGGCGCTGTCGGCTGGCTTGAGCTGCGCGCAGCGCTCCGGTAGGGTGACGGCAGTACGCTGGGGGCAACAGTAGGTACACCAGGGAGACCGGACATGAGCCAAGCAGACGCTGATTTCGCGCGCGGGAACGACTTGCTCCAGAGCTTCGTGCGGGGCGACGCGATGATAGGGCTGATCGCTGACGTGCCAGCGGCGGAGCGACAAATGCTCGAGGCGTTTTGGGCCGCGGCGCGTGGTGGCTCCGCGGAGGCGTTCCGTGCGCTGGGTGATTGTTACCTCGCGACCTTGAGGTCGCTGGGCGCGTTCGACGGGGTGGACGCAAGTCACGCCGCGGATCACGAGTGGTCCGCGGAGGCGGCGGCCATCGAGGAGGACTCGAACGAAGAGCTGCAGGCGGCGCTCCGCTGCTACTTCGAAGCGGGGCGCCTCGGAGATCGTGATGGGACCTTACAGTTTGCGCGAGTGAGCCGCCACTCGAGTTGGGACAATCAAGAGATCGCGCTCAAGGCGCTGAAGGCCTTGCCCAACCCCACGCCGGCGGAGACTTACCAAACGGGTCTCGTTCACCACTGGGTCGCTGAGCTGGAGGAGGCCCTGGCGTGTCATCTGCGGGCCGCGGAGGCGGGGGATGGGGACGCGCAGTTCGAGCTCTCCCTGTTTTACGCCCAAGGCCTCGGGACAGACGCAGATGAAGAGAAGGCGCGCGAGTGGCTCGAGCGGGCCGCCGAGGGGGGCCACCCACGCGCGCTCTATAACGTGGGCGCTGCGTGGGCGAGCGGCTCGCGCGGCGAGCCCGACATGGATCGCGCAGCTGAGTATTATGATCGCGCCGCCGCGGCAGGCAACGGACGCGCCGCGGCGATGATCGCCGTGATGATCTTGACGGAGGAGCTGGTGGGCACTCGTGAGCAGGCCGTCAAGCGGCTCGAGCAGGCGGACGCGCTGGGCTTCCCGACCTGGGAGCTGTTGGACGCCGCAGGGGTCGACGACCCGCGCGAAGACTCTGACGACTCGGACGAGGACGACGAAGACAGTGACTCTGACGATGAAGAAGACAGCGATTCTGACGATGAGTAGCTCTGGGGATCACCCGTCCACCCGCAGAGGCTCGCTCGGGGATGAGTGAAGTGGGAGTGGAGCAGCTCACGATCGAGGTGTGGAGCGATATCATGTGCCCGTTTTGCTTCTTGGGTGATGAGCTGCTCACACGGGCGCTCGCGTTGGACCCACGTGGGGAGCGAGTAATAGTCAGGTATCGGAGCTATCAGCTGATGCCGCAGCTGCCAGAGGAGCGCGCGGTGGACCTCATCGACCTCCTGGTGCGTGAGAAGGGGATCCCGCGGGAGCGGGCGCTCGCCATGAACGCGCAGATCGAGGCGCGCGGCGCGGAGCTTGGCCTCAGCTTCCACTTCGACCGCGTGAAGGCGGTGAACACGCGCCGCGCGCACCGCCTGAGCCACTTCGCCGCGCAGGCCGGCGCTCAGCGCGCGCTCATGCGACGCCTGTTCGAGGGTTACTTCACCGAGGGCCTGAACCTGGCGTCGCCCGCGGTGCTGACGCAGCTCGCGGAGGAGGCCGGGCTCGATGGCGCGGCCGCCACGGAGGTCGTGGTGTCCGACGCTTTTGACCACGCCGTGAGCGCCGATCAGCGCCGCGCAGCGGAGCTTGGGATCTCCGGGGTGCCGTTCTTCCTCTTGGGTGGTCAGCTAGCCGTCTCAGGTGCGCAGCCGCTCGAGGTGTTCCAGCGCGCGCTGGAGCGCGCGTGGGCCTGAGCCACCGAGCGACTGCGGTGCCGAGGGGTGACGCGCGAGGCTACCAACCCCCAAAAAAGAAGCATGCACGCGCCGCTAGGTGACTGTTCCGACGCTGAAATAGTGTCGGGGGGTGGCGTGTGGGGACAGCGCCTTCGTGGGCTCACCATGGGCTTGCTCCTGACCGTCACCTTGGTTGGCGCTGAGTCCTTGGCCATCGGCGCGGTGATGCCTGAGGTGACCGCGGAGTTGAAAGACCGCTGGCTGTATGGGTGGGTGTTCTCGGCCTTCGCGCTGGGTAGCCTGGTGGGGATCACGTTCGCGGGCTACTTCGCCGATCGAACGCACCCCGCCAAGCCCTTCGTCGTCGGCCTCGGGCTGTTCTGCTTTGGACTGCTCGCGGGCGGGCTCGCGCCGTCGATGGGCGTGTTGGTGGTGGCGAGAGCGCTTCAAGGACTCGGCGCTGGTGCGCTGCCGGCGACTGCCTACGTGTGTATCGCCAGGGCTTACCCCGTGGCGTTGCGATCTCGCATGTTCGCGCTGCTCGCCACGGCGTGGCTCGTGCCTGGTGTGCTGGGCCCTTCGATCGCGGTGGTGGTGGGTCGGTACTTGGGCTGGCGCTGGGTCTTCCTCGGCTTGCTTCCGCTCGTGTCCGTGTTTGGAGTGCTCGCTGCGCGCGCCGTGTATCAGCGTGTCCCGCCGAGCGCGCCGCAGCCTGCTGAGCGCGCCGTCACACGAGACGCGCTGCTCCTCGCTGTTGGGGTCGCGGCGCTGCTCTCGGGCATCACGTCGGCTCAGTGGACTGGGCTCGTCGCGAGCGCCGTGGGCCTGGCTGTTGCGCTGCCTCCGTTCCTGCGTCTCACTCCGTCAGGAGTCCTGATGGGCGCGCCAGGGCTCGCGGCGGCGATCGCGTGCAGGGGCCTGCTCACCGCGTCCTTCTTCTCGGTCGACGCGTTCATGGCGCTCGCGTTGCTCGACGGGCTCTCGGCTCCACCATGGGTCGTTGGAGTGACGCTCTCGGCGACGACGCTGTTGTGGGTCCTTGGCGCTTGGGTTCAAGAGCGCTTGATCGATCGCGTCGGGCCTCAGCGTCTGGTACGCTGGGGCTTTGTCGGGATGAGTGGGCTGTGGGTGATCGCCTCGGTCGCGATGGGAGCGCGCCTGCCCTTCCCCATCGTGGCGGTGGTGTTCGGGCTCGCTGGCATCACGATCGGCCCCGCCTACGCTGCCCTCTCGGTAACCACCCTGAGCCTCGCCGAGCCCGGCGCAGAAGGCCGCGCGACCGCCGCGCTGCAGCTCACCGAAGTGCTAGGCATCGCGCTCGGCACCGGTGTGACCGGCGCCATCGTCGCCTACGGAGACCGAGCGAGCTTCGATGTCTCGAAGGCGCTGATGATCGCGTTTGGGCTATCCGCCTCATGGGCGCTGCTCGGAGGCGTCGTCTCGCGAGGGCTGCCGGGGGCGTCGCGATTGGGCTAACTGCGCTTGAGTCACGAGCCGCCGGCCAAGCAAAGTCAGCACGAGCTCGCTCACCTGCCCCTGCGCCAGGCGCGGTACTCTTCCAAGATTTGCTCGAACCCATCCATGGGTGGGAAGGTGTCGAAGGAGCGCACGGCGCCGGTGGTTACCCAGGGGAGGCGCGTCTTCGTGAACGTCTCCATGAAGGGTGCGAACCAGGTGGCGTCGTCGAGCAGGGTGGGGCGCAGGTTCACTGCCTCCGGTAGCGCTGCGGGCCTGGTGAACATCCAGGTCATGCAGTTTCCGCAGAAGAAATGCGGGAGCTCCGGGTCGCGTAGGCCGCCTAGGACGGGGCTCCCTTGCGTGACCTCGAAGCCGGACGCGGGGCAGATGGCGGTGAGGGAGTAGGCGCTGGATGACATCCGCTGGCAGCCGGGGCAATGGCAAGCGCACTCGATGAGCGGCGGCGCGGCTAAGCGGATTCGCACCGCGCCGCAGCGACAGCCGCCTTCGAGGGGGAGCTCAGGGATGGGCATGTCGCGTTGTAACACACCACCGAGCACGGGCGTCACGACGTCGCGCGACTCGCGCAGAGCAAGCCGGAGCCAGATGATTAGTTAGTCTAACTAACTGTAGGGCGAGGAGGGGAGGGGGTTGGTTTGTGATGAGCACGCCCCGTGGTGCTCACTAGCGCTTGATGTACTGTCTGATGAAGACAACATTCCACTTGACGGTTTAGCTCGAGAAGCCCTTGCGCTCCGAGCGACTGTCTCCGAGGCTGATCGCTCCGGCGTACTTCAAGAGCGAGGGGGGGCGGTTTCCTTCGCGAGCAACGCTGGCCGTAGGAGTTCTGCGACCACCTGCGATTGGGTGTGTCGGGTGCGTGCGCATCGCTCCTCGAGGAGCTGGGCGATGTCTTCGGGGAGATCGATGGTCACGGAGACGCTCATGGGACGGCAGTCTAGCTTCGGCGCAAGCGATGAGCCAGCAGTCTGGGGATGCCTGCGCTACCCTCGGTCGATGCTTGGCTCGGACTCGGAGGCCGCGCGCGTTGAAGAGCGCTGGACTGAACTCGTAGTGACGCGCGGTGTTGCTCGTGGACGCTGAGCCGATCAAGGCCCGCGCGGAGAGTGCTTCGGCGCGGTTTCGGCGCTGGAAGGAGCGGCTCTTGGATTTATCCATGAGAAATAGGCTCCTCAACTTCCGGGTGGGCGCGAAGGGCGCGCTGCCGCTCGAGGTGCCGGACCTGGTGCGCTTCGGGGAGCTCTTCGCGAGCGACGCGCGCTTCCACCTGTGCCCAACGGACGCGCCGCTGGGTGAGGCGGCTGACGCGGCGTTCGTACGCTCCATGGACGAGACGACGCGTACGCGGCTCTCGCTGGATCTCGATCGCAAGCTGCTCCACGTGCAGCTGCCTATCGATGAGTTCGAGCAGCGCGCGCGACACGTGGTCCGCGCCGCGCGGAGCGATCTCGAGGAGGGCGGCGCGAACACGCTCTACCTCGCGCTGGGCATGCTGCGGTGGTTCGAGGAGGAGAGCGGGCCAGCGCGATACGCGCCGCTCCTACTCTACCCAGCGACGCTCGAGATCGATCGCATGCGGAAACAGGCGCGGCTCGCGCGCCTGGCGGAAGACCCGCTCGCCAACGTGACCCTCATAGAGAAGCTCCGGCAGGACTTCGGGGTCGATCTCTCGGCGCTCGCGGCGTTCGATACCGACGACGGCGGGCTCGACGTCGCGTCGCTACTTCAGAGCGTGCGCCTAGCGATCGCAGCAAAGCCTCATTGGGAGGTGCTGGAGGTCGGCGCGATCGGCCTCTTCACCTTCACCAAGTTCCTGATGTGGAACGACCTCGCCGAGAACGAGGCGCGGTTCCTCCAGAACCCGATCATCCGCCACATCGTCGAGCGTGAGCCGATATTGGTCAATCAACCCGACCTAGTGGAGCCGGCGGCGCTCGACTGGGAGCTCGCGCCCGCGTCGCTCCCCACCGTGATGGACGCTGACTCGACCCAGCTCTCGGCGGTGGTGTCGGCGCTCAAGGGGCGGAGCTTCGTGCTTCAGGGGCCGCCCGGCACCGGCAAGTCACAGACGATCACCAACCTCATCGCGGCGGCGCTGGCCGAGGGGAAGAGCGTGCTCTTCGTCTCTGAGAAGATGGCGGCGCTGGAGGTGGTCAAGCGTCGGCTCGAGGCGACCCTGCTCGGTGACTTCTGCCTCGAGCTCCACAGCCACAAGTCGCAGAAGAAGGACGTGATCGCCTCGCTGTGCCGCTCCTTGGATCGGGCGACGCGCACGGAGCCTGGGCCGTGGGAGGAGCGCGGGGAGGAGCTCGCGGCGCTGCGTCAGGGCCTGGGGGCGCATGTGAGGGCGCTCCACACGCCGCGACCCAATGGTCAGCCTTTTTATCTGATGAGCGCGCGCCTGCTCGAATTAGAACAAATAGCTGACCTTCGGGTGCCAGCGCCTGGCGTGGAGGCGATGAGCGCGTCCGAGCTGCGCGCGCGGAGCGAGGCCATCGCCGCCCTCGCCGTGGCCGGTGCGGAGGTCGCGCCGGCGGCGAGTCACCCGTTTCGCCACGCGACGGTGGCGGCGTGGAGCGGGGCGATGGAGGAGGCGGTGCTCGAGGCCGCAGCGGCGGGCGAGCGCGCCATCCCGATCGTGCTCGCGGCGGACGGGCGGCTCTGGGGCCTCTTGGGTCTGCCAGCGTCCGCGCGGAAGCCGAGCGAAGCGCGTGCCGTCTGTGAGTACGTGCTCGCGGCGCTGGAGGGGCCGGTGCCGCCCGCCGCGCTGCGTGAGGGTTGGAGTGGGGTGGCGGAGGCGGCGCGGGCCTACGCCTCGCTCTCAAGGGCGCGGGACGCCGAGTGGGCGGAGCTCTCCGCGCGCTGGACAGGGGCGCTGTTCACGCTGGATCTCGAGGCGCTCCATCGGCGCTACGTGGCCTGGGCGACGGCGTTCATCTTGTTTCGCTGGCTCTTCCTGTTCACGGCGCGTCGCGCGCTCGCGAAGGTGGCGAGCGGCGGCCTGGGCGCGGCGACGTCGATCCGGAGTGATCTGGCTCGCGCGGTCGAGCTCCGGCGTCAGGAGTCAGCGCTGAGCCAAGCGGGGCAGCGCTTGGAGCCGGAGCTGGGACGCGCCTGGCGGATGCCCGACGGAGCCGAGGCGCTCTGTGTCTTGGTCGCGCGCGGGGATCGCGTGGCCGCGGCGATCGTTAGGATTTCGAACGGACAGGATTTGCCGGGACGTCTCTTGGGTGCGGACAGGGTGTCGCTCCTCGAGGCCGCGCGACACGCCGACGAAGCGCGCGGCGCCTGGGAGGGAGCGCGCGCGCGGCTGAGTGAGCTGCTCGTGCTCCAGGGGGCGCCCGGTGAGGGAGAGGCCGGCGCCGATGAGGCGTGGGGGCAGCTCGCTCTCGGCTGGCGCCAGGAGATCCGGCGCCTGCGGCCGTATTGTCATTACCGTGCGGTAATGATTCAAGCGGAGTCGGCTGGGCTCGCGGCTTGGGCGGCGCTGCACCACGTGGGGCAATGCAGCGCGGCCGAGCTGCCGGCGCTCTTCGAGAAGAACGAGCTCGCGCGCTGGGTCGCGGCGACGCGCGACGCGGACGAGGCGCTCCGCGGCTTCGACGGAGCGGCGCACCATCACCTCGTGGAGCGCTTCGCCGCGCTCGATCGGGAGCACATCGAGCGCTCACGGGCTTGGGTCGTCTCGCGGCTCGAGGCGAGGCTGCCTGGCCCACGCGCCGGGGCGGTGGCGAGCTCCGAGCCTGGTATTTTGCGGCGTGAGCAGCAGAAGAAGACGCGCCACCTCCCCGTGCGTCGGCTGCTTCAAGCCATCCCCACCTTGCTCCCACGCCTCAAGCCGTGCCTGCTCATGAGCCCGCTGTCGGTGGCGCAGTACCTCAGCGCCGAGGGCCCGCCCTTCGATCTGGTCGTGTTCGACGAGGCCTCACAGATTGGCACTCATGACGCCATTGGGGCGCTCGCGCGCGGCAAGCAGATGGTGGTGGTGGGCGACTCCAAGCAGCTCCCGCCGACCTCGTTCTTCCAACGCGCGGCGCAAGAGGACGAGGTGCTCGATGAAGATGAGGTGGTGGAACTAGAGAGCGTGCTCGACGAGGCGCTCGCCAAGAACCTGCCGGAGCAGACGCTCGGCTGGCACTACCGAAGTCGCCACGACGCGCTGATCGACTTCAGCAATCGTCACTACTACGAGGGGCGCCTCAACATCTTTCCTGCGGCGAGTCAGCGCGCGGAAGGGCTCGGCGTGGTGTGGCACGCCGTGCCTGACGGCGTGTACCTCTCGGGTGAGGCGCGCACCAACCCGCGAGAAGGTCAGGCACTGGTACAATACTTGGTGAGCGCGCTCAGGCGCCACCCGCCCGGCTCACGCACGTTCGGCGTGGTCACCTTCAGCATGGCGCAGCGGACGCTGATTGAAGATTTGCTGGAGGAGGCGCGCACCCTGCACCCGGAGATCGAGCCGCACTTCTTCGGTGATGAGGGCACGTTCGTGAAGAACCTGGAGAACGTGCAGGGCGATGAGCGTGACGAAATCCTCTTCAGCATTGGCTACGCCAAAGATGAAGCGGGCAAGCTGCGGATGCACTTCGGCCCGCTCAGCAACGTCGGTGGGGAGCGGCGCTTGAACGTCGCCGTCACGAGAGCGAGGCAGCAGCTCCGCGTGTTCTCGACGCTCACTCACGACCAGATCGATCTCGCGCGCACTCAGGCGGTGGGTGCACAGCACCTACGTCAGTTCTTGGAGTACGCCATGCGCCGCGGGAGTGAGGCAGCGCCGGCAGAGCTCGAGGCGAGCGAGCTCCCGTCGGCCTTCGAGCGCGATGTGCAGCGCGCGCTGACGGAGCGCGGCCACCAGGTGCACGCGGCGATCGGCTGCGGGGCTTACCGCGTGGATTTGGCGGTGGAGCACCCGGAGCGTCGCGGGGAGTACCTGCTCGGAGTCGAGCTCGACGGCCCCTCTTACGCTTCCGGGCAGACTGCGCGTGATCGCGATCGCCTGCGCGCGCAGGTGCTCGGCTCGCTCGGCTGGCGCATGCACCGGGTGTGGTCGGCAGATTGGTGGTTCGATCGCGAGCGGGAGCTCGAGCGCCTCCACGCCGCGCTTCAAGCGTCGCTCGAAGCCCACGCGCAGCGCAGCGCCTCCGCGGTTCCCAGCGTGGTCCCGGCACCCAGCGAGGCTAGCGTATCTCCAACGGCACCGAGCGCGCCCGAGCCTGCTCCCCACGCCGTGAGCGATGCATTACCGCCAGGAAACGAGCCAGACGCCGCTGCGCGATCTCGGGCGGTGGAGCTACCTTCAGCTGGCGCACCCAGCGCCACGGCCCCGCTCAGCGATCCGCGGATCACCCCTTACCGCCTCGTCGCCCTCGAGCCGCTCAGCTCCGATCTGTACTCCACGCGAGCAGCCGCCCCGATCCGTGAGCGCGTCCTCGCCGTCGTGCGCGGCGAGGGGCCCATCCACCAAGATGAGCTCATGCGCCGCGTCCTCCGCTGCTTCGGCGTCGATCGCCTCACCGCCCGTCCTCGCCGCCACTTGGAGGAGGTGCTAGCCGGGCTGGAGCGCCGCGCGGAGCTCCGCCTTCGCGGTGAGTTCATCTGGCGAACAGACGTCGATCCGGAGCGCTACACGATAGTTCGAGGAACTGATGAATCAGGGTACACCCGGTCCATCGATCAGATCGCTCCGGAGGAGCTCGCGGCGGGCGCCGCCTTGATCCTGAGCGACAACCTCGCGCTCCCGCGCGTCGCGCTCGTCCGCGAAACAGCGCGCCTCTTCGGCTCTGGCGTGGGCAGCGCCGTCACCGCCTCCATCGAGGCCGCGCTCGCGCTGCTCGAAGCGCGCGGTCTGTGCGCCAGTGAAGGTGACCGGATCCGTTGGCGGGGGTAGGCAAGCCACCGAACGACTGCGGCGTCGCGCGGCGCGCGGCGGCTGTACCAACCCCCCGATCGAGCTACTTCTTCGTCGCCTGGGTAGCCTGACTCTTGCTGACCGACAGCGGCAGCGAGAGATCGCCCGAGAGCACGCTGTAGACCTGCTCGACGCGCAAGACGTGCGCGTGGCCGCTGCCATCCACGCGCATCTGCGCGGTGAGCGCGTCGTAGGAGAAGCCCTCCACGCCGCGCAGGTGCCACGCGGGGATCACCACGCTGAGCTCGTCGCCGTTCGCGAAGGTGTGGTAGCCGGGCGAGTCGAGGTACATGTGCATCGGCGCGGTCGGTGGCAGCATGCTCTCGTCGCTCTGCGAGGGGACGGAGAAGCCGGCGGGGGAGCCTGTGTCCTCGACCAGCACGGCCCAGTGCACGTGGTAGAAGCCGCCGTCATTGCTGTAGTCTCCGTCGCGGGTCTCGTCCCAGAGCGGTGTGTCGTCGAAGTCGGGGTGCGAGGTCACGGCGAGCACGACGATGCCTTCGATGCCCTTGAAGCCGAGCGCTGAAGGAGGGATCGTGGTGGGGAACACGTAGCCGAGCACCGGCGCGCCATCGACGCTGCCCACGGGCTCTGGCTCGACGCTGCCGATAGCGCCGCTCACGCGCATCGAGAGGATGAAGCTGTCTTGCTCGGCCGAGTAGCGCGCGACCGCAGCTTGCACATCGAATGGATCGCTCAGCTCGCTCGGGATCTCGGTGACCGTGCGTGAAGGCCAGCTCGAGGTCGGCGCGCTGCTCGCTCCCGTGAGCGCGGTGGAGAGGGCGCCCCCGTCGACCGCGGAGATCAACCCGTGCACCGCGACGAACGGCGTCTCTCCGCTTGTGTCGACCTGCATGTACGCGACCACGCCGCCCACCTGAAGGTCAAAGCGACGCCCTATCCGATCGCTCGGGACGATCACGCGGATTTTGTCAGCCTGCTCGACGATCGTGAAGCCTGGAGAGTCGAGGTACATCGGCATCGGCGCGGTCGGCGGGAGCACCGAGCCCTCGCTCACTTGGCGCGAGGCGAGCCCAGCGGGGGCGCGCGCGTCCTCGACCAAGACCACCCAATGCGCGTGGTAAATCGCGCCGTCGTCGTCGTAGTCCGCGTTGCCGTCTTCGTCCCAGAGCGGTGTGTCGTCGAAGTCAGGGTGCGAGGTCGCCGCGAGCGCGACGGTGCCCTCCACGTCGTCGAAGCCCACGTCGGTCGGGCGGAGGTTGGTGAGGAACACGTAGCCAAGGACGGGCGCGCCGTGGACCTGCCCCGCGGGCGTCGGCTTCACGCTGCCGGCGTCCCCTTGGACGTGCATTTCGAAGACCACGCTATCGCTCGCGGCGTCGTAGCGCACGTCGAGCGCGCGCGCGTGAAGTGACGCCTCGTTCGCATAGGGGAGCTCCGATCGAGGCTCCTCAGGATCTTCATCGCTGCAGCCGATCACCAGGGCCGCGCTCGCTGCGAGCAGCATGAGCAAGCACAGGGCGATCGACGCTCGCTGGCTCGCGCGGCCTCGCGCGCGGGGCTCGGCATGCTCCTCGGCGGTTTGTCGGCGTCTTTTTCGGAATGACTCGATCATGGGTAGCTCCTCTCGCCGCACGGCGGCGCTAATGGTTTAGAATCGAAACTATTAGAGCCGCCCTTGGAGTCCGTCAAGGAAGTTTCGATTCGATACCATTCGTGGCGATGGACCCGCGCCTGGTGTCAGGGCGAGCTCAACCAGTGCCGCGGGTCGGCGGCGACGAGCCCACGAACGGAGCGTCGAGCGTCACGCTGAACCGGGTGCTCGAGGGTGGTCGAACGTGGGATGGTGGGGCTGCGGGTCGCGAACGAACGCACCGCCTCCCACGGAGGGCTCCGGCCTGAGCTAGGCAAACCCCCCGATCGATCCTTGGATCGGCTCGCCATGGCTTTGGCGCTGGTTTGTTCGGCGTCGCTCGGTGAGCGCCGCCTGTTTAATGAAAACAAGAATCATTTGCATTTTTCAAGGGGCTGGGGCAAGACTTCGTGTCGAAGGGACCGATGGGGCCCCTATGATTCCAGTAAGTAAATCTGACCGAACTCCGACCTCGTGCTCGCTCTAGAGTAGTTGCCGCGAGGAAATAAGAGCGAGATGCTCAGCGACCAGGAGACGAGATGACGACGGAAGCGCTGACAGAGGGTACGCCCGAACGTTCGCCTGATGGCGACGTGGCGGTGAGCCCGAGGGCTCCAGACCCGAAGGCCTTGGATCTGAAGGCTCAGCAGCGGGCTGACGCTCAGGCGCTCGCGGACCTGGTGCGCCCGGTGTCGGCGCGGCTGCTCGCGGGGCGCGCGCTCGCCGTGGTCTCCGGGAGCCTGGCTGTGGTGCCTTACGTGGCGCTGGTGCAGATGGGTCAGCTGCTGCTCGACGCGGCTCGTGAGGGCCGCGCTGCCGACTCGAGCGGTGTGTCCCGTTGGCTGAGCATCTTGGTCGGCGCCTTCTCGCTCCGGCTGCTGATTTACTTCGCTGCCCTGCTCATCACGCACCTGGCGGACATCAAGCTGGGGCACCTCATCCGTGGGCGCATGGTCGAGCGCTTCTCGCGGGTGCCGCTCGTGTGGTTCACCCAGGTGAACTCCGGGCGTGTCCGCAAGGCGCTCCAGGATGACATCGTCACGATCCACAACCTGATCGCGCATCGGCCGGTCGAAGCCACGAACGCGGTCGTGATGCCGCTCGGGCTGATGGCCTACGCGTTCATCCTCGACTGGCGGCTCGGGCTGCTGACGATCGCGACGCTGCCGCTCTACGCCGCCGCCATGGCGCTGGCGATGCGGGGGATGGGCGAGAAGACGGTGCAGATGGACAAGAAGCTGGGCGACGTCTCGGCGCGCATGGTCGAGTTCGTCACCGGCATCACCGTCGTGAAGGCGTTCGGTCGGGTCGGGCGAGCGCACCGCGCCTATCAGGGCGCCGCCGAGGAGTTTCAGCGCTTCTACTACGACTGGGTGCGGCCGCTGATCACGGTGAGCTCGCTCGGCACCTCGCTCTTGGCGGTGCCGCTCATCTTGCTGATCAACTTGGGCGGCGGCGCGCTCTTGGTGCATGGGGGTGTGGTCAGCGTGGCAGACGTCCTCGCGACTTCGCTGATCGCGTTGCTCATCCCGTACGGCCTCGAGGTGCTGATGAACTCGATGTGGGCGCAGCAGATGGCCGGAGCCTCCGCGCGGCGCCTGATCTCCTGGAGGTGCCCGTGCTGCCCAGCGCAGCCGAGCGCGCGCAGCCGAACGGGCATGATGTCCTCTTCGAGGGTGTCAGTTACTCATACGGAAAAGAGCCCGAGGCGGAGCTCGCGGTAGGCGATGTCTCCTTCACCCTCCGCGCCGGGACCATCACCGCGCTGATAGGACCCTCGGGGTCGGGTAAGTCCACCCTCGCGTCCTTGCTCGCGCGCTTCGACGATCCGCGCTCCGGGCAGATCCGGATCGGCGGCGCGCCGCTCAACCGAATCGAAGCGCTCTACTCGCAGGTGGGCTTCGTGCTTCAGGATCCGCAGCTCCCGTCGATCAGCCTGCGTGACAACATCGCGCTTGGGCGCCCTGATGCCACGGACGAGCAGATCCGAAGGGCGGCGCGCGCGGCGCACATCTGGGACGAGATTGACGCGCTGCCTGACGGATTGGACACGGTGTACGGCGCGGGTACGGGGCTCTCCGGCGGGCAGGCGCAGCGCATCGCGATCGCGCGGGCCATCCTGGTCGACGCGCCGGTGCTCGTCCTCGATGAGGCCACCGCGCTCACCGACCCGGAGTCGCAGCACCAGATCCAGCAAGCGCTCGCGGACCTCGCGCGTGGGAAGACCGTGCTGCTCATCGCGCATCGGCCAGAGGTGATCCAGGGCGTGGACCAGATCGTGCTGCTCGAGCGAGGGCGCGTCGTCGCGACCGGTGCTCACGATGAGCTGCTCAGTCAACCGAGCTACGCGGCGCTGTGGCGCTCAGCGAGCCGTGAGCAAGGAGCCACCCCATGAAGCTGCCGCTCGTGGACATCATCCCGCGCCTTCGGCGCATGATCTCGAAGCCAGAGGCGCTCACCACGGCGCTCTTCGTCGCGGTGCTGAGCGGCGTGATCGAGGGCCTCGCCCTCGCGGCGCTCTTACCGGGGGTAAGCTCGCTCGCCTCGGGTGGCGTCGTGTGGGGCCTCAAGGCGAGCGGCTGGCTGTGGGTGTTCGCGATCCTCGCGGTCACGTCCTGCGGCGTGAGCTACCTGCGTGAGCAGCGCACCTACGCGGTCGCGCTGGATTTCCTCAGGAGCATTCACCGCCTAGTCGGTGATCAGGTCGCCAAGCAGCCGCTCGGCTGGTTCGCGCGGCCGCTCGCCGGGCGCCTGTCGCGGATGGTGTCGAGCGAGCTGATGAGCGCGGGGGAGATCTTCGCGCACATGATTGGTCCCCTCGTCGCGCGGTTCGTCGCCGCCATCGTGATCGCGATCGCCGCTTGGCTGTGGAGCCCGCTGCTCGGGCTGGTGCTCACGCTCGCGGCGCCGGTGTTCGTGCTCATCACGCTCGCTTCGACGCACCTGATGCGCAGGGGCAGCGCCATCCACGAGCCGAAGGAGGTGGCGCTGGCGGGTCGCATCGTCGAGTACGCGCAGTGTCAGGCTGCGCTCCGCTCGTGTGGGCAGAGCAAACGATTCGAGCCACTGACGAATGCGCTCGAGGAGACGCGCGCCGCGAAGACGCGCGCGCAGTGGATTGAGACCGTGGGTCTGCTCCTGAGCGGCGCCATGAGCCAAGGCGTGGTCGTGCTCTTGATCACCGTCACGGGCTCGCTCGCGACCAGCGGCACCCTCGAGCCCATCCCGGCGCTGGCCTTCATCGGGCTCGCGCTGCGCTTCACCTCGACGCTGTCGACGCTCACCGAGAGCGCGATGGCGCTCGAGTCGCGCCGCCCGCTGCTCGACGCCATCGACGAGGTGCTCACCGCTTCGCCGCTGTCCGAGCCTGATGTGGCAGGCAAGCTAGCGGAGCCCGGCAGCCTCGAGCTGGACGGGGTGACCTTCGCTTACGCGGCGCGTGGCGAGGGCCAGGATTCGAAGGCAGCGGTGCTGAAGGATGTCTCCCTGTCGGTTCCAGCAGGCTCGATGGTCGCCCTGGTTGGCCCCTCGGGGAGCGGCAAGACGACGATCGCCCGCTTGCTCAGCCGCTTCTATGACGCCCAGTCGGGCGCCGTGAAGGTCGGTGGGCTGCCGGTCACCGAGCAGACCAGCGAGCAGCTGATGGCGCAGCTGTCGATGGTCTTTCAGGATGTCTATTTGTTCGACGACACGCTGGAGGCCAACGTGGCTGTAGGCCGCGAAGGCGCTAGCCCGGAGGAGATTCGTGAGGCCGCCAAGCTAGCTGGGGTCACCGAAATAGCCGCGCGGCTACCCGGTGGCTGGCAGGCGCGCGTGGGGGAGGGAGGGCGCGCGCTGTCGGGGGGCGAGCGTCAGCGTGTCGCGATCGCGCGGGCGCTGCTCAAGCGGGCGCCGATCGTGCTCCTGGACGAGGCCACCTCGGCGCTCGACGTGGAGAACGAGGCGAACGTCACCCGGGCGATCGAGCGGCTGCGTCAGCAGGCGACGATCTTGATCATCGCGCACCGCTTGCACACCATCGCGTCAGCCGATCAGATCGTCGCGCTCACGGACGATGGCCGGGTGGAGGCGCAGGGCACTCACGACGAGCTGCTCGCCGCTGGCGGCACCTACGCGCGCTTCTGGGAGCGCCTGAATCAGGCGCAAGGGTGGCAGATCACGGAGGGAGGTGGCTGACGTCCGAGGCGTTCGGCGATCCGCGGTGGCTCTCATATAGTCTGTGTGTGACTACCAGCTCGCGCGCAGCAGGGTGCGCTCGGCGGCTGCCAGGTACACGTGGAGCGCGAGCCAGGCGCGCGCAGGGCCGGTGCGAGAGGTGAGCTGGGTGAGCACGCGCGCGGCGCTCGGTGCCATGGCTCGCTCGAGCCGAGCGGCTTCGCGCAGCACCTCGCTCATGGCGGCGGTGGGGAGGCTGCGGGCACCTGCTAGCGTCATGCGCTCGGCGCGGCGGCGGAGCGGCACGAACAGCGCGGGGATGGCGTGCGGGGCCCACGCAGGTGGGCTCGCGCCTGAGGGAAGCTCGGGGTTGGTGCGCTCCTGGGCGTGGTCTTGCGGGATCTGTGCTTTGCCGATGCGGTCGTAGTCGAGCGAGAGCCAGCCTAGGTCGTCAGGTTGTTGGACATTGGGCTCGCCTGAGTCGGGCGTAGCTGAGGGTGCGTGCGCCCCCTCGTCAGTCGCCGGTGTGAAGCGCAAGGCGATGGGCTCGAGCGCCGCGCCCGACTCGTGGAGCCGCAGGCACAGCTCGAGCGGCGGCGCGTGCTCCGCCAAGCGGGTGAGGTTGTCGCGCGCGGCGAAGCGCAGATCGTCCACCGCGATGACGAGCGGGATGAGGCCCTCGCCGCGCACGAGCCAGAAGCGCTCATCGCTCAGCGCGATGATCCCACGTAAAAAGATCAATCGACTGTCTTCATGACGATCGGCACGCGCGAGTTGATCCGTGAGCGGCACGTCGAAGAGCGGCGCCATCAGTGAGGCGTCGTGCGCCGTGGCCGAGCAGACCACGTTCTTGCCTGCGCCGAGTCGCCCATCGTCCGAGACCTCCGCGCGCAGGAACAAGAGGCCGCGCTTCACGGCTTGGCGATGCGTCAGCGAGACCTCGCCGAAGCGCAGCTGTGCGCCGTACGCGTCGCGTGCTCGCTCGATGTCTCCGGGGAGCACCTCCTGCGCGGAGTAGACGCGGCGACCATCGGTGAAGTAGCTGACCACCCCCGCGTAGCCCTTCTTCAGCACCGGAGAGCTGGCGATGCCCATCAGCTTCAGTCCGGAGCGAGGCGAGTAGCGCCGCCGCGCGGCGCCTATGAAGCTCGTGTCCCCAGCGCGTAGACGATCGGCGATGAGCAGCAGCTCGGCGAGCTGGGCGCTCGCCTCACCGAGGCGAAACGTGGGGCGCCGCTCGCGCAAGTCGCGCGCGGCCTCGAACACCGCGAGCACCGCCGACTCGAGGCGGACTAGCCCCGCGAGGCGACAGGCGTGCGCCGTGCGCAAGAGCTCCCCCAGGCGCAAGGTGCCCATCTGCGCCAGCCCCACTTCGAGCACCACCTCACCACAGCGCCAGGCCTCGGCCGCCGCCGCGCGCTGCGCCGGCGAGAGCCGCGCATCGTCAGCTGCGTCGTCAGGCGTCGTGCGCTGTGCGTCGCTAGAGCCTCCAGGCGCCGCGCTCCGAGCCGACGAGAGTCGCGCGCGCTGTGCATCGCCTGGCGCCGTGTCCCCATCAGGAGCGTCCCCATCAGGAGCCTCTCCATCGAGTGCTGAGCCCTCCGCGATGAGCGGCAGCACGCTCACCACCGCCAGCACATGGAAGCAGCGCGGCGAGAGTAGGCAGGTACACTGAATATCACTGGCCGCGGCGATCTGTGCAGTGAAGCTGACCGTCTCCGCGCCGGTGCTGACCGCACCCGCTCGCCACTCCCACCCCTCGGCGACGCGCGGGTCGGCGTCGAGCTTCTTCGCCGCGCGCGAGGCCACGCTCGCGGTGATGCTGACCAGCGCGCTGGGGGTGATGTGAGGGCGGCTCACCGATTGCCCCCGCGGATGACGTCGCGCACCCAGCCCGCCAGCTCGAGCGGGCTCAGCGCAGCGATGGGCATGCCCGCGGCCACCAGTTGGGAGGCGATGGCGGCCCCGTAGCGCGGAGCCTGCTTCTCACCGAGCGCTGCCAGGCCGAGCAGCGTGCTGCCGCCTTCTACGAGCGCGCGCACCTCGGCCACCAAGGCGCTGACCGGGCCACCCTCTTCAAAGTCAGATACCATGACGATGATGCTGCGCTGCGGCACTCGCAGGAGGTCTCGCGCGTAGCGGAGGCCCTTCGCGAGCAAGGTGCCGCCGCCGATGCGCACCGAGAGCAAGAGCTCGAGGGGATCTTTCACGTGGTCACTCAAGTCCACCACGCGGTCATTCACGGTGATGAAATGCGTCGTCACCGCTGGCAGCGCCCCTAAAATCCCCGCCATCATCGCGGCGTGGATCACGGAGGGCTCCATGGATCCGGAGACATCCACCACCAGCACCAAGTGCCAATCCAGGCTCTGCTTCGCGCGCGTGCGGAACACGAAGTGACGGGGCAAGAGGCGCACGGCGCCTTCATGGACATGAGCGCTGTCCAAATTGGCGCGCACGGTGCGACGTAAGTCGAGCGGACCGGTCGGGCGCCGCGTCGCGCGGGGAGTCGCCAAACCCACGAGCGCGGGGCGCGTCTGGGTGCTGAGCTCCTGCACCAGCGCGTCCACCACGCGCTGCGCGAGTCGCTTCAGGGGCTGAAGCTCAGCCTCCGAGAGCCCGCCCTTGAGCGACAGGATCTGCTCGAGCAGGCCAATGGACGGTGTGACCTGCTCCGGGTCGAGCAGCGTCAGCGCGGCGCTCTCCCCCGCGGCCGCCGCGCGCCCGAGCACCTCCTCACGCACGCGTTCACCGAACAGCTGCGCGAGCTCATCGCCCCACTCCCGCGCCGTGGGGTACTCCGAGTCCGTACCGGCGCGCGATTCTTCGCCATGACCGCCGTAGAGCTCATCGAGCGCGATCCCATAGCGCGTCACCAGCGGCGCTCGGCACTCGCGTGACCTCCCGAGCATCAGGCGCAGGCGGTCATGTAAACCGATCTGTTTCGGGGGGATCGGGGGGTTTGGCATCTCGCTGCGTGTCGCTGATAGGGCGCTATCATCGGGCGTCACCGCGCGTGTGCGGTGCGTTGCTTCCGCTGGGTGGGGCTCCGTAGGGCTCAGATCCAGCGCTTCGAGCGCAGCCAAGCCTGCGCGATCGGCGTGAGCGAGCGCCTCGAGCTCCTCTGGGTCTAGATCGAGCTCCAGGCTGGTGAGCGGCGCGCCGAGCGCTTCGAGGAGGCGCGCTCGGGCAGCCGTGGAGAGCACGTCGAAGCCCGCGCGCAGCGACGGCAGGCGCGCCAAGAAGCGCTCGTCCGTGAGGCTGTCTATACCCTCCAGCACCGCCGTGATGAACCGCGGATCGCCCTCGAAGCTCGCACCCGAGAGCAGCAGCGCGCCACGGATCAAGCCCGCGCGCTCGGTCGAGGCGGTCACGTCACCATCCAGCCCGTGTTCGAACCACGACACGAAGGTGGTGAAGAAGCGGAGGCTGGCGTCTGGACCAAGTGCGTCGTTGGAGGGTTCGCTAGCGTCCTCTTCAGGTGCGTCGTCGGTGCTCGCCGGGGTGTGCGCGCTGGCGTCCTCTTCAGGTGCGTCGTTGGAGGGTTCGCTAGCGTCCTCTTCGGGCGCGTCGTCGGCGCTCGCCAGCGCAGCGTCCTGAGCGATCAGCGCGCCCGCCGCGTGCCCCGCGCCTCGCATCAGCGGGCTACCCTCCGCCGCGAAGGTGCTCAGCGTGTGACGCAGTGAGGCGAGATCGCGCCCGCCGAGCAGCCCTATCAGCTCCGCCAGGGCGCGCACGTCATCGTCATTATCACTGCCTAATAGCCCCATCGAGGCCGCGAGCGCCGCGAGCTCCAGCGCTTCACGCGCGGTCGCCGCGTCGGCGGTGACCGAGTCGCCCGTCATCGTGGGTAGCTGCCGCTCGGCGAGCCGAGCGCAGACGAAGAGCGCCTGGGTGAGCTGCGGCACGCTCGCGCTCGCCGTGAACAGCTCCGGGAGCCGCGCGAGCAGCTCACTCACTAGCGCTTCGAGGCCCGCCTCCACCGCGCGCGTGAACAGCCCGAGCCAAGCCTGGGCGGTGTTCTCTTCGCCATCGCCGAGGCGCGCGAGCGCGCGGCGGAGCCTCCCGGTGGCTGCGGCTTCGGGCGTGGCGCCGTACATGCCACCGAGCTCGAGGTGAGCGCTGGTCTGCGCCGTCCAGCGCACGCGCGCTCGTGTGGTGAGGGTGGCTACCTGCGCGCGGGCTCCGGTGAGCCCACCCCCCAGCGCTTCGGTGTAGGCCACGTCACAGGCGCCGAGCTGACCCAAGAACACCAGGCGCCGCCGATCGAGCTCCGAGCGGTGTGGATCCAGCGTGAGGTCCTTGCCGTCCTTGTCCCGTGGCCCCGGCAAGCGAAGCTCCGCGGCGAGCGCTTCGGTCGCCACCACGAGGCCGGAGCGCGGCGCCGCGGCGGGCAGCGATCCGCGACGATGCCCTACCAGCACCACCTCCAGCGCTCGCGCGAGCACGCGGCCGCGCCCGAGCGGCTCACCCTGCGCCATGGCGCACCCGACCGCCTCCAGCAGCTCGCGTCGGCTGGGCCCCCGCTGGCCACGCAGCGCCGCGAGGTCGTGCGCCATCCGCGCGGCTTCAGTCAGATCAGCGAACGAGGCCACGTGGCGCCTCGCGCGGAGCTCGCGGGCGATCTCCACCAAGAGCTGCGGCAGCACCTCCTCCAGCCCCACGCCGCGGCGGAAGCACTCGTAAGCGAGCTGTACCAGCCGTGGATCCTCGATGCCCGCCGGGTAGCCCGAGCGCGCGTCGAGCAGCTCGAAGTCGTAGGGCACCATCGCGCCCACGGGTGAGGCCTCACGGTCAGCGCTGATTAGTAAATCTGATTGACTGTCACTGGTCTCGGTGGGCTTGCTGGGGCCGGGCTCACAAGAGCGCTCAGCTAGGGCGTCCTCCTCATCGCTCATGGGCGGCGCTTCCAAGAGCGGCGTTTCGAGCAGCGCGTTGGCATGGAACGCCCCGATGATGGCGCACACCCGCGCGCCGGGCTCAGCCAGCGCGCGCCGCACGCATCGCCGCATGTGCGCCTCGCGCAGCCGATCTTCGAGGCGCACGCCTCCGCCGCGCAGCGCCTCGGCGCGCAAGAGCCAACCGAAGGCGAGCGCCGCGCGCCTGAGCGCCTCTGGCTCGGCGGGCGCGCGCGCCTCCACCAGGGTGTCCCAGTCATGGGCAGTGAAGCTGCCTGAATCGGGGAGGGCGCTCTCGTATGGCGTTGCCAGCTCGACGACGGCGCGCGCGGCCACGGGGCGATCGATCGCCTCCACCGGAACGCCGCGCCCGAGCGCCCAACGGATCGCCACCAGCTCCGGCGAGAAGTCGGCGAAGGGGTAGAAGGCGAGGCCACCCGGACCCGTCGCCGAGAGCGCCACCGGCGCTTCGAGATCGGGCGCGCCGAGCCAGGGCAACCAAGCGCCCAAGTCCGCGGGCAGCTCGATCAACACGCGCGTCGGGGCGAAGGCCTCGAGCAGTGTCGGCATCACCGCGGCCAGCGCCGCCGAGTGGTGGCGCACGCCGATCAGGTGAGGCGCCTGAGAGGCGGTCAGCGCGTCAGGCGCCGCGCGGGGATCCAGCTCGGCCAGCTTCACGTCTCGAGCAAGCTGCGCAGCTCGTACAGCGTCTGCCACACCCGCTGCTGGGCATCGGCGCGCTTCCTCACCACACCATCCCAGTAGGCGAGCAGCCTCGCCTGATCCTTGGCTTCATCCTTGGCAACAACACCTGACAAGTAGCCGGGGACCAGCCCGAGCAGATCACGATCGCTCGGCAAGAACGCGGCGGAGAGCCCGAGCGACGCGGCGACGCCCACCGCCTCCGCCGTGCTCATGATCGCCGCCGGCTTGTCCACCGCGTAGCCCTCCTCCGTGCGCCCTAGCCGCAGATCGCGGAACACGGTGACGATCGCCTCGATCACGGCCTCGTCCACCTCCATCGGCGCTGCAGCGCGCTCGAGCACCTGGCTCGCGCGCGCCTTCACCAAGGCGATTTCGTCCTTCGCGTCGGCGATGGGCGGCACCACCTCGAAGTTGAAGCGCCGCTTGAGCGCGGCGCTCATCTCGGAGACGCCACGATCCCTGAGGTTCGCCGTGGCGATCACGTTGAAGCCCTCGCGCGCCGCTTCCACGTGCGCTGCCTCACCGGAGAGCTCCGGCACCGCCAGGCGCCGGTCGCTCAAGATGGAGACCAGCGCGTCTTGCACCTCCGGCAGGCAGCGCGTGATCTCCTCGATGCGCGCGATGGATCCAGCGCGCATGGCCGTCAGGATGGGTGACGGCACGATCGCCTCGGGGTGCGGCCCCTTGGCGAGCAGGGCCGCGTAGTTCCAGCCGTAGCGCAGCTGATCTTCCGTGGTGCCCGCGGTGCCTTGCACGGTGAGGGCCGAGGTGCCGCTGATCGCCGCCGCCAAGAGCTCCGAGAGCATCGACTTCGCGGTGCCCGGCTCGCCCACCAAGAGCAGGCCGCGCTCGCCAGCCAGCGTGATCACCGAGCGCTCCACGAGCGCCCGGTCTCCCACGAACTTCGGCGTGATCACCCTGCGCGTGGCTTCGTCAGCTAGGCTACCTGGCGGCTTCGCGCTGTCCTTCGCGCTCACGGCGCCCTTCGGGAGGCTGAGCAGCTCACCGCTGGACCCCATCACGAACATCACCACCGCCGCGGCGGTCATGCGAAACCCCTTGGGCTTGCGCCCCGGATCCCAACGCTCGAGGAAGGCCAGCTCATCTTGGTAGAGCACTTCGGGCGGCGGCGACTGCACGCGCGCGCGTGCCTCACCCTGCGCCTGCGAGCCCTGCGCCTGCGAGCCGCCCTGCGCCCGCGAGCCCTGCGCTTCGCGCTGCGCCGCTCCGCCTCGCTTCTTGGGAGTCGTCATGACTTCTTCTTCGCCCCACGCTTGGCGGGCTTCTTCTCGACGTCCTCGAAGCCGGGCTTGTCACCCGCCATCCAGCGCGCCCACGCCGCCTGGAACGCCTGGTGCGCGGGCACGCTCAAGAGCGACTGCACCTCATACGTCCCAAGCTCGTACAGCTTGGCGCGATACGCCTCCATCGGGACCCTACCCGCGCCCTTCTCCCACGCGCCGGGCAAGAACACGTCGCGCCCCGCGCGCTCGCGCTTGCCCTCGATGAGCAGCTCCTGCTTCACCAGCGCGTTGCACGCCTGCTGATAACGCGCTGGCTTCCAGCCATTCACCTCGCAGATCAGCTTTTTATTGGGGTTTGGCAAGGTCAGCATCTGAAGGTAGAGGGCCGCCGCATCCGCGTCCACGCCCAGCTTTGCAGCGCTCGTTGTCACGAGCTCCTTCGCGGACTGCTGCGGGTTCAGCTCATAGCCGCCGGCTTCCACTTCCGTGTCTTCGATCCTCGCGATGAGCGCCTCACACGCGTCTGACATCAAGTAGGCAGCCCGGCGCGCGACGTGTTGCACGTGCAGGCCGCCCTCTCCATCGCTCGAGGAGTCGAAGTAGGGCTGCACCTCCGCTCGGTGTGTGCGGAGGCGCGCCGTGCGCACGTGGAGCGCCACGGAGTACTTCGCGGTCAGCGCGATCACGGTGCCGTTATCGCGTCCAGTGCGCTGCTCCTTGTCCAGGGTGACCTCGATGGGTTTGCCGCCGACGCGCTCGAACAGCGCGCGCGACGCCTTTTCGTCCGTGGTCCACAGGTTGCCCAGGTCGACCAGCAGGGCTGGGTCCTCGAGCAGCGCCCGCACCCGGCGGTAGAGCGCGGGGAGCGCGCTGCGGTACGCGTCGCCCACCGGCAACTGCGTGCTCAGGAAGGGCACCAAGAACGCGACCGACTCGATCACCTCGCGACCGAACGCGTCGTCGCTCGAGCCGAGCAGGGTAGCGTCGCCTACCTGAGGGAGCTTGGCCGGCAGCGTGAGCCGTGAGCACTGAGCGTCACCGGCGGTGAGCAGCAGCATGAGCGACCCACGCACGCCGAGCGGCAGCGCGTTCGCGTGTTTGTCAAGCAAGGTGACTAAATCTTCGCGCAGCGCCACCGAGTCGCCGAACAGGCGCTGCGCGGTGCGCGTCAGGCTCGCTGCCACGCTGTCTTCCGCGTCGGCGGGCGCCCAGAAGGCGGCGGGCGTGGTGACGCCACCCGCGCCGGCCACCAGCTCGAGGCGCTGCTCGTCCGGGAGCGCCTTGAGCAGATCTCGCGCGCGCTTGGCGTCCGCGACCTTGAGGCCCACTTCTGCGCGGAGCTCCTTGCCGAGGAAGTCGTGCTGCCAATCGTTCAGGTGGGGCAGGCCCATGAGCACCAAGGTCGCTTCAGCCACTGAGAGCGTGGTCGCCTGCGCCACCTTCTCGGGCGCGCCGCTGTCCCACGGCGCGGGCCCGCGCGCCGCGAGCTCGCGCAAGAGCTCCGCCACGAAGGCGCGATCGTCCTCCACCGTGAAGCTGCGCTGCGCTTCCAGCGTGGCGTCTTTGGGGACGCGCAGCTGGCCTTCGAGCAGGACGTGCACGGTCTTGAGATCGTCGTATTGGTAGGCGTCCATACGAAGCAGCCAGCGCGCGCCGTCCACGGAAGCTATCCAGGCTTTCTTGTCCTTGGGGCGCGTGAGCAGCGGGGACTTCTCCGGCACCTTCAGCTTGGCGTGGGTGTAGCTCCGCCCCATCAGCCCGCTCGCCGCGAACCCCTCGAGGAGCGCGACGAGGGTCTCTCGGTGCGCGTCGTCGCGGGCGCGTGACGCCACGAAGCAAGCCAACCTCGCGAGCGAATCCAACGCGCGCTCCCAGGCAACGGACGAATCCGAGAGCCTCTCGATGGGGCCGCCGTCGAACGCCCGCGCCACGCGCGCCATGTCTGGCACGATGTACCCATTGCCCCACCCATCTGTTGGTAGCTGCGGCAGCGCGGCCTTCACCGCGGCGCAACTCGGCCCCGTGCCACCCCCTTCGCTGCTGCCTTGAAGCCGCGCGAGCTCTTGCGCCGCGCGCGCGGCCTGCACCACCACTCGCGCGGCGCCCGCGCGGATCACCTCGTTCGTCAGCTGCGGCAGGTGCTGCTTCAGCGCCTCCAGCGCGGCGCCGGGTGGCGCCTCACGATCGTCGTCCAGCTCCTCGTCGCTGAGCGCTTCACGCGCAAGGGTGAGCAGCAAGGTGGTCGCTTCGTCGCTGATGCCGCGCAGCACCTCGCTCGCTGCTCCATCGCGCACGCCCAGGTAGTGGAGCCAGGCGCCGCGCGGGATCACCCGGAAGCCCGCGGTCTTCAAGCCGCCCACGCCGAAGACGCAGGTTCTGCCTCCCCCTCCGCCGACGAGCACCGCGACCTCCTCATTGGAGGCGTGCCAGGCGTGCCAGGCGCGCACCCCGACGGGCTTCGAGAGCCCTGGCCAGTCAGCGAGCATGTCTACATGCGGGCCCATCCAGCGCACGCCGTCGATGCGCACGAGCTCCTGATCGCGACCGCCGTAGCGGTCCGCCGCATACACACGCCGGTAGTAGCCGACCAGGCCGTCCTTGAGGCCAAACAGCGATCCTCGAGCGTTCGGCAACGGCTGCAGGAACACGGTTTGGATTTGGTAGCCATCCGTCGCCTCCGAGGCCTCACGCACGAAGTCGGGCCACGACGCGCGCCCCTTGCGGCCGGTTCGAGGATCCAGCTCCAGCAGCCGGAACCGCTCGTAGGTGCTGTGTTTGCTCCAGAACCGCTCACCATCGCTGACGAACGCCGAGTGCGGCACCTTCTTGGGGGTGTCCCCCGCGTGGAGCGCAGGCCCCTCGCCGAGCGTCACCCCGCCACCTGGGAGTGGCACAGCATCATGGATCCCATTGCCGCGGTAGGCCTGCTCCGTCTCGAACGGAGCCTTGGGCTTGCTCGCCCACACGGCGTAGAGCTGACCACCGTCCCGGTACTCGATGAACAGGTCGCCATCGAGGTACATCAGCCCCGTGAGGTCCTTGGCTGCCCCGGGCAAGTCGTAGTCCTTCAGGCGCTTGGGCCCATCGAACACGATGGCCTTGCTCCCCGCGCGCAAGATGGGGTGCGCGAGCGTCCCGTGCTGCTCGACCTCCGCGCTCGGGCCGAGCTCGGCGAGCGCCGCCTCGAAGTCAGGCCAGCTGAGCTCATCGTAGACGCCGCCGCGCAGGGAGCGCGCGAGCGCCGCGCCGGGGCTCACGCGAGCGAGCGCCTCCACCACCTCCGGGAACTCAGTGAGGTACTCTGACTTGAGCTGCGTCAGCGCCGTCACCTCCGCCATGAAGTCGGGCAACGCGGCGCCGCTCAGCGCCTCGATGCGCCGGAGCAGGTGGGTGCGGCGCGCCCCGATCAGGGCGGCCTTCCCCCGCGCGGAGCCGTGGAACACGTCGTGCCCGAAGGCGCGATCGACGCCATCCTGCACCAGCTCCGGCAGCGTCGCCGTGAGCTTCACGGGATCTTTCTCGAACGCGCAGCGAAGATTGAGCAGCGCGCCCTCTGGCATCGGCGCCAGGCTGAGCCCAAGCTCCAAGGCCGCCTCGAGGACGTCGCTCAGGTAGGTGCCCCACTTCAGCCAAGAGGTCACCCTTAGGTCGACGGGGGTGCCGCTCGCGATCAGCCCCGGGGCGAGGCGGGCGAGGATGCTTGAGTAGCGCGGGTTGGTGGTTCGCTCCTTCCACTCGCTACGATCAGCGTGCACGTACAGCGTGAGCGCGCTGACAAACCGCGCGATCTCCTCGCTCGTGCCCTCGCTCAGGCGCTCGATAGCGCCGATCGAGTCGAGCAGCTCGAGCCAGGTGGTGGTGAAGTCAGCCTGACCACGCGGCGTGGGGAACAGGAAGGTGAGCTTACGAAGCACCTCGGGCGAGGCCGCCGCCACCTGGGTGATCCGCGCGCGGTAGCTCAGCCAGAAGTCGGGCGGCGCCTGTTTCAGCGCCGCCGCCGAGGCGATCTGATCGATGAACGCCGCCTCCGCGGCGGTGTCCTTGGCGGCCTTGGCGAGCTTCCCCAGCTCCTTGGCCATGCCGGTCCACGGCGGCACCCCCGCCTTGATGCGTTGCACGTTGACGCGCACGAAGCGCGCGAGCGCCTCCTTCGCGTCGAAGGCGGCCGCCAAGTCGGCAGCGTAGCTGGCCAAGCTCTTGGCGGGGATCGCGCCGGCGGCGGCGAACTCGAGGTAGGCCGCGGCGCGCCGCTCCTCGTCCACCGAGAGCTTGTAAGCGCGCTCGGCGACGCGCGCCTTCTCGAAGCTCTGCGCCGCCATCTGCGTTGCGTCCTCCGCCAAGAAGGCGCGGCCCACCTGCTCCCAGAACGAAGGCAAGAACTCCGGCACGCTGCCCTCGAGGCGCTTGCCGATCTCGACGAAGGCGTCGCGCGCGTGGCCTGGCTTGGTGCGAGCGCGCGCCGCGGCCTTCCGAAAATCGCGCATCACGTCGAGCGCGAAGGTCGCCTTCTTCGGGTGGTGCACCAGCGCCCACGCCGGGAAGCCCAGCGCGCGCTGACGCGTGCGCCCCACGGGCTCCTTGCGCGCGGCGCCCTGGAAGCCCAGCACCTGCATCTCCGCCGTGACGGCCGCGTCGAGCGACTCCTCCACCAGCCGCACCACGGTGCGCCCCGCGAGCGCTGGGTGCCGGAACGTGACAGCGAACAGCTCACCTGACGTGGCCGCGTCCGTCTTCGCCTCGAGGCCCGCGACGCCGCCCGCCTTCACCACCCGCTCCGCGTCGAGCGCGGTCATTCTTCGCCGCCGTCCTTCTCCACCACCCGCTTCCCGTAGATGGCGCTCGCCATGCGCATGCCCTCGGAGAAGGCGATCGGCGTGACGTCAGCGATACGGACCGTGTCGCCCGCCTCGTCCACCCACATCAGCTCCTCCGTGTAGGTCTCACCGTAGCCGTCGTCCGCGCCGATCCAGAAGCGCGCCTCGACGACCTTCCCCTGCTCGAACACGCGACAGATGGCGAAGGCGCCCGAGGTGCGATAGCCGAGCGCCTTGGCCGCGCCCCGCGCGTGCGTCAGCATCTCGAACTTGCCGCCGCGGAAGCTCGTGATCTCGGTGGCCTCCGGGGCCAGGTCGTCAGGTTTACGGAACACCTCACGGAAGAGCTGTTTTTGCGCTTGCTCGAGCGACAGCTCGGCGGCCAGGGTGCGCAAGTCCTCCAAGTCCTCGAGCAAGATGGGGTGGGGGATGTGCACCGCGCTCACCTTGCTCCACACGGTCTCACCGTCGGCGTCCACCAGCCCAATCCCTTTCTTCGCGTCGACGCCGCGCAGGAAGCCCGCGCTGCCTCCCTTCGGGATCACGATCAGGTTCTCGAGCGCTTGGCGGTAGGCCTCGTCAGGCCACACCTCCGTGAGCACCTTGAGCGGCACCGGGAGCGAGCGCAGCATCCAACGCTCCAGCGTCTCGCTGACCTCGCGCTCGTGCGCCACCAGGAAGTCGATCACGGCGAGCAGTTGCTCACCGACGTCGCTGTCACGCAGCTCCTTCGGTACGCTCGCGAGCAGCTGCCCCTTGGGGCTCATGCACACGAGCTTTCGCCCCTGGATCCCCAACGCGTAGCCACGCTCGGCGGCTACGAAGCCCTCGGCGAGCGCGGAGGCGGTATTGGGCGCTGCTGTAGCGTCAGTGCCTTTGACTGATGCGGTCTTGGTCCGGGGTGTCTTCTTGCTAGCCACCTCACCGTTTTACTGGGTGCTCCGCGCGGCGGGAATCAGAAAGGCGAGCGGCGGCTTCGGCTCGCGCAGAGCCTTGATTCGCGCGCGGCGCCTCTCGGTGACTGCAGCGCCGCTCGGGTGTTGCAGGTGGTACCAACCCCCCGATCGAACAGGGCAGGGGGATTCAGGTGCTGCGGTAGATGGAGACGCTTGGGTGCGGGGAGGCACCGAGGGTGAGGAAGCGCTGGGGCGGCAGGGGGAGGTCGACGGTGCACACGGTGAAGGGGCGCGTGCGCAGCTCTTCGAGGCGCGCGAGCCACGCCTGGAGCCGCGAGCCGCTGAAGGGGCAGTACAGGAAGAAGACAGGGTGACTGGTCAGTGGTCCGGTCATTTGGGTGGCGTCCCCCGCCTGTGACGAGATGCGCCGAAGGTGCAGCCGCGTGGTGAGCTCCTGCGCGGCCTGGACCAACGCGGGTTGCACTTCGACGCCGATCGCGCTGGCGCCGGTGATGAGGTGCGCGAAGATCATGGCGCGGCCTACTCCCGAGCCGACGTCGACGAAGACGTCGGAGGAGCGCATCGGGGCGTGATCGATGACGCGTAGGAGCGCGTCCACCGGGCACGGTAGGTAGGGCACGCAGCCGCTCGGGAGCTCGGGGCCGTCATTCGGTAGCTCCTGGATCCCAAGGACTCGATCGAGCCAGGCATCGCGCTCGCTCGGAGGCACCTCGAGTAATGCCTCGCGGAAATATGAGGGATCGTGCTGCCGAGCCTCGATCGCCGTTCGCGCCCGATCGGCGCTCTCTTGGTGGCTCCTGAGCATCGGCGCGTAGCCTAGTTGACGCTCGTGAGCGCAGTGATTGTTTTTCTGATTGGGTTGGACGGCACCTCGCTTGGAGGTGCACTTCACGTGTGCGCTACGCGTGCAGCCTAGCTTCGCGCGCGGAGCGCCTCGAGCACGAGGGAGAAGGCGGGCGTTGGGTGGCGACGGTGGGGGTAATAGAGGTGGTACCCCTCGAAGGTTTGCTTCCAGTCAGCGAGGACCTCCACGAGGCTGCCGCGCTCGAGCTGACGCGCCACCAGATCGTACGGCACGTAGGCCAAGCCGAAGCCGTCCGTCGCCGCCGCTACCACGGAGGAGAGGGTGTTGAACACGAGCTGCCCCTCCACCTTGACGCGCCGCTCTTGGTTGCCCTTGCGGAACGTCCACGTGAAGAACTCGCCGCGGGTGGGCAGCCGTAGGTTGATGCAAGCGTGGAGGGTGAGCTCGCGGGGCGACTTGGGAGCGTGCCGCTTCCGTAAATAAGCTGGTGCACTGACGACAGCCATGCGGATGTCCGGGCTGATGCGCACCGCGATCATGTCCTGGGACACCAGGCGGCCGCGGCGCACGCCGGCATCGTACTCACTGCTGACGATGTCGGTGAGGCTGTAGTCCGTGGTGATCCCCAACTCGGTCGAGGAGCGGGACCAGGCGGGCATCACCGAGGTAGATGTCAGTCAGGCTGTTGAATACTACCGCACGCGCGCGGACAGAACGCCTGCGCCCCCAACAAGCTGCGGTTCACCAGCCTGGGCTCCGTCCCTGGCGTTCGACGCCTTCCACTTGGTGGAGGACCTTTTGACGCAGCCGATCCAGATCATCACGGGGGACGTGGCTGGCGCGTTCGGCTCGATGCAAGAGGGGCGTGACCTCTTCGATCGCGTGAAGAGCGAGAAAGATCTCTACGTGGTGGAGGGCGCCACGCACTACGACCTCTACGATCGGCCGGAGCCCGTGGCGAAGGCGATCGCGAAGCTCGCGCCGTTCTATCGGAAGCACCTCTAGCGCCTTGCGTCGCAAGTGAGAGGGGGGTGTCATCTTTCGTGAGGGCGCCCCCCTAGCGCGCGCGTGACGCCGCCTTAGGATGGCCGTCGCGTCGCGCTCGCTGGGTGAAACCACGCTGAGCGCGACGCGTGTCGTCTGCGGTTTCTTGTCGCGATGCGGCGGGAGTGTTCGACGACGGGCTGTGTCACGACGGGCGCGTCGGTCGACGCGAGGAAGGCGGAGAGCATGAAGCGAGTCGAAGGGAAGGTCGCGATCGTCACGGGTGCAGCGAAGGGGATTGGGGAGTCCGCCGCGCGGCTCCTGGCCGAAGAGGGGGCGAAGGTCGTCCTCACCGACATCGACGCGAAGGCGGGGGAGGCTGTCTGTCAGTCGATCGATCCAACTGGGGAGCGCGCGCTCTTCATCGAGCACGACGTCGCCGACCACGAAGCTTGGGCGGGCGTCATCGCGCGGACGCTCCAGACATTTGGTAAGCTAGACGTCCTGGTGAACAACGCCGGCGTGGCCTCCACCTCGAACGTCGAGGTCGAGACGTTCGAGAGGTGGCGCTGGCTCCAGTCCATCAACCTGGACGCCGTGTTCGTCGGCACTCAAGCGGCCATCCACGCCATGAAGGCGAGCGGCGGTGGCTCGATCATCAACGTCGCGTCCATCGAAGGTATCATCGGGGACCCGAACCTCGCCGCCTACAACGCCAGCAAGGGCGGCGTGCGGCTCTTCACCAAGTCCGCGGCGCTCCACTGCGCCAAGGCGGGCTACGGCATTCGAGTGAACTCGGTGCACCCCGGCTACATCTGGACGCCCATGGTCGAAGCCGTCGCCGGGGAGGGCGGCGACTTGGAGGCTGGCCGCGCGGCGCTCGAGGCGCTGCACCCGATTGGGCGCCTGGGCCGCCCCGAGGAGATCGCCTACGGCATCCTGTTCCTCGCGTCGGACGAGTCGTCGCTCATGACCGGCGCTGAGCTGGTCATGGATGGCGGCTACACCGCGCAGTGACGGTCCGGGAAACGGACCACGCAGAATTGTCTTTTGGGGGGGTTAGACGGCACCTCCCTGAGAGCGCATCGCGGGTGCGATGGGTGACCCGTCTGTGGTCGTGGAGCTGGCTGGGCGCGCAGCCGAGATCGGCGCGCCCCGGAGCAAAACAGGCAAACCCCCCGATCCCAAACCGGGCACGTCGCGGGTCGCTGCCCGTTCAATCCGCGCGGAAACGAGCGGCGAGCTTGGTCATCAGCTCAGTCGAGCTCTGCTCGTGAGAACAGATCGCGCATCTGTGCTTCATCCTCGCAGAGCGCGTGGAAGGCCACCGCGAACTCTTCGATCGCCGCGCGATCCTTGGAGTAGACGCAGAACATGCTGCTCTCGGAGTCCAGGTCCACCTTGCCTTGGAGGTGGGGGAGCTTCTCCTCGAGGAACACCACCGCGAGCGATTGCCAGTCGTGGCCTCCCCCCTCGAACCCCTCTTCCTCGCGCTCGTCGAAGATGTGCTGCTTGTAGCTGCCGACGGCCGCCATGATCAGCGAGATGCTGCTGTCGTGGGTCACGAGCTGAAACGGCTTGATCTGTTCTTCGAGGCTCATGGTGAGGGTTCCTTTCTAGATGGCTCGAGGGCGCGTCGCCTTCGAGTCTTTGGGATTGGTTGGGTCGGTCTAACTGACCTTTTAGCTGGCCTTGTTCTGGGAACGCGCGCCTCACCCCAGCGCGAGCTTGCCGCTCTTCGCGAGCTCGGGGTCGGTGCAGGAGGCGAGGTTGAAGCAGCAGGGGCGCCGCTTGCCTTGACTGAGCTTGGAGATGCTCACCTCCACGCGCCGCTTTCGGGTGCTGGGGTTCTTCGTTTCGTTCACCCAGCGCACCCACTCCCAACGCGCCATGGGGGTGATGGCGGCCCACAGCTCACGGATGGCCTGAGGGGCGCTCGCGAGCGCCTGCTTCAAGTCTTCAGGAACGCGCGGCTCGGGCCACTCGGCGGCTGGCTCCATCTCCACACGGACCTCGTCCCCCGGGCGCAGCTTCGCTGCCTTCTGCAGCTTGGCGTCGACCGAGATGAAGTGGCCGAAGTAACCGTCAGGCTCGATGACGGTTAGGAAGGAGCGCCCGGCGCCGCTGCCGCTCTTGGGTGATGCAAGAGTGAGGGTGCCGCTCACCGCCACTTGGCCCCGCGAAGGCAGCTGTTTGCTCGCCGCTTCGGGCAGCCGAATGATGGCGCGACGGCCCACCTCCGTGAGCGCTCCGTCGAAGCGAACCTTCGTGCCACCCTTTGAGCTCACCCTGCTGCCTCCGCTCATCCTCTGCTATCACACCCCCTTCAGCATGACGAGAGCTAGAGATGCCGGCTTGATCAGGCAGCCGACGCGCGGCGAAGCGCCTCGTGCACGGGAGGGCGGGAGCGCTCCCTTCAGCCGCACGTGCCAGCGCTGCGGAGCTGTGCGGAGGCGCTTGTGAGCGCGTTCTATGGTGAGCTCGCCCGTTGGTGGCCGCTCATCTCACCCCTCGAGGACTACGCGGGTGAGGCCGCTGAGCTCGCGCGCGTGCTGCGTGAAGCGGCGCCTCACGCCACCACCCTGCTCGAGCTGGGGTGCGGTGGTGGCCACGTCGCGGCCTACCTCAAGCGCGATTTCACGCTCACCCTCACCGACCTGAGTGAGCCCATGCTCGAGGTGTCGCGCCGGCTCAACCCTGAGTGCGAGCACCTCGCCGGCGACATGCGAACGCTCGAGCTCCGGCGCGAGTTCGATGGGGTGTTCGTGCACGACGCCATCGATTACATGCTCAGTGCTACTGACCTCAGCGCGGCGATCGCCACCGCTTACCGGCACTGCCGCCCAGGCGGGGTGGCGCTGTTCGTGCCCGACGTGGTGAAGGAGACGTTCGCGCCGAGCACCGAAGCGGGCGGCGCCGACGCGCCGGATGGCTCCGGCGTCCGCTACCTGGAGTGGTGCTACGATCCAGATCCGAACGACACCGTGGCGAACACGCACTACCTGTTCGCGACCCGCGAGGCCGATGGCCGCGTGCAGCACCACGCGGAGGTGCACGAGCATGGCCTATTCCCACGCGAGATTTGGCTTCAGCTGCTCGCGGCGGCGGGGTTTCGCGTTTCGGTGCTCACCGAGCGCACGGACGAAGAGCGCGAGCCGCGGCTCCTGTTCCTCGCGCGCAAAGCAGGGTGAAAAAGCGGCGTGAAAGCGGAGTGAAGAGCGACGCGAAGCGTGATGAAAGGATGGGGTGAAAGCGCCGTGAAACAGCGGTGAAAAGGACGAAGGAAAGGCGGAGCGCGCGGCAGAGTTCCCTTCCCTGCTCCGCGGCGCCCGGGTGTATGCTCGGGCCATGCGTGCTCCGCTCTTCAACGCTCTCTCCAGGGTCCGCCTCCGTCCACGCTCCGTGGCGAAGGTCGCGCTCACCAGCCTCGCGCTGTGCCTCACCGCGTGTGGCGGTGACGATGACTCCCCGAACAACGGGGGCAGCGGGGCGACGTCGGGCTCGGGAGGCAGCGCGGGCACCGCGGGTGGTGGCGCTGGCGGCAGCGCAGGCACGGCGGGCGTGGGTGGCACGGCAGGCGCTGGTGGTACGGCGGCCGCAGGGGGCAGCGCAGGCACGGCTGGCACGGGTGGCGGCGGGGGTCAGCTGAGCTTCACGTTCACCACGATCGGGAAGCGAACCGTCAGGTCCATGGATCAAGATCTGGAGGTGGAGCTCATCCGCGGGGACCGCGACGACGGCCCCGCGAGCTACCTCTTGTACGTGCCGGCGCCCGGCCCGAACGCGCCGGTGGTCGTGATGAACGAGCCTTACTCCGGCATCGACTGGACGGGGGAGGCGGTGGACGCGAAGTGGGCAGCGCGCGGCGACGGCCTGCACCCCGACGATGACGCGCCGAACTACAGCGGGAGTGACTACACGCTCTATGGCGCGCAGTCGGTCGCCGAGGCCGTCGACGCGGACGTGGTCTGGCGCTTGAACGGCTTCGCGGTGATCCACGCTTATGCCCGCTTCTACTCGGGTGGTGACGTGGAGGGCGACGCCATCGACGCCGCCGCGGCCTACGCCTTCGCTTCCGCGCGGCAACAGGAGCTGGACCTGACGCGCATCGGCGCGCTCGGCGGCAGCTGGGGTGGGATGATGACGCTCTTCGGCGCGCGCCGCGCGCCCGAGGGGGCGAGGCCCATCGCCTTGGCGGCGCTCACCCCGCTGAGCGACTTCGTCGATCAACACCAATGGACTGACGATGTGCTCGCGACGCAGTACGCGCGCCCGGCGGACGCGGAGGCCTTCTTCTCACCGTACTGGCGCCGCGCCGCGCCCTCCATGGGCTACCCACCGGCTGGCGCCGCGAGCGTCCCCTTCACTCACGCGGGCCTGTGCCCTGGCCTGCCGGGCAAGGCCTTCGTGCCGCACGACGACTGGGACCTGCTCATTCCCGTGCGGCAAACCGAAGGGCTCGCGGCGGCCTGCGGCGCCCAGATCGAGCCGCTCTACTGGCGGCGCGCCCCGGTCGACTTCCAGACGGCGCCGCTCGATCACGGCCCGCTGGGCGCCGAGCCTCAGCTGCCCAGCATGCTCACCTTCGCGTGGACCTTCCTCGCGACTGAGCTCGCGCAGTCGAGCTCCAGCGCGCTCTTCACCGCCGGCAGCGAGGCGGCGCTCGAGGAGTTCCTCACCCTGGTCAGCGACGCCCAGCGCACCGGGCGTGACCCGGGCGTCGTGCTCCCCAGGCTCCGCGAGCTCGCCGCGCCCAGGGTGCAGCTCTACGAGGCGGGGGCCGATCAGTTCGTGCCGGGCGGTGACGCGCTCGCCCGGGTCGTCAACCGCGTGTACCAAACCAGCTACGACGCGGCGGCGCTCCGCGCGCAGCTCGCGACGGGCCTACCCACCCCTCCGTGATCCATCAGGTGACCTAACTACACCTCGCGAGCTGTCAGACGGCTCGAGCACGCGTCGCGGATCGGGCCAAGCGCCCAGGCTAGACGCGGCGCGGGGCCCCGGTACAATCGCGCCCATGACGGACCGACCCATGCACACGGTGCCCGGCGCGTTTCAGAAGCTGCAGCAGCTGTACGCCGAGGGCGAAGCAGCTATCGCGGCGCGAGACTTCGAGACGGCGGTGGCGAAGTTCACGGAGGGCATCGCCATCGATGACCACTTCAGGCAGCGCTACATCACCATGTACGCGCAGCGCGCGACGGCTTACCTGCGGATGAACGACTTCGCGAACGCGGTGCCCGATATAGACAAAGCGCTGGAGATGGAGCCGCCGCATCACCACGCGAACTATTACTTCCAGCGCGCGCTGTGCGCCTGGGCCGGTGACAAGGATGAGGCGCGGGCGCTCGCTGACTTGGGTCGCGCCATCGAGAGCGACAGTAGCTTCTGGATGCCTTACGACTTGCGCGGCCGCATCCACTTCGCTGCGGGTCGCGCTGCGGAGGCGGCGCGCGACTTCGAGTGTGTGCTCGAACGTCAGCCTAGCGAGGGAGCGCGCACGATGCTCGAGCAGGCGCGCGCGATGCTTTCTTGACGTGGGCTCGGCGCGAATCCACGAGGAGCACGGAGTATGCGGTTTGGTCCTGGCGCGGGTGATTCACGAGACATCGAAGACCGCCGCGGCAAGGGCCGTGGGGTGCCTGCGTCCCTCGGCATCGGCGGCTTCGTCGTGCTGGCGGTGCTCAGCCTCATCTTCAAGGAGAACTTCTTCGCCTTGATGGATGGCGGCGCGAGCGGTGAGTCGCAGCTCACCTCCAGCGCGGAGGAAGAGGCGCTCCGCGATCACGTGAACCGCGTGACGACGGATCTCCAGAACGTGTGGGAGCGCGAGCTGCCCCGTCAGGCCAAGCTGCCTTACAAGCGGTCAGTCGTGGTGCTGTATCGCGACTCCACGCCCACCGCCTGTGGCCACGGCGAGGCCGCCACGGGCCCCTTCTATTGCCCGGCAGATCAGAAGGTGTACTTGGACTTGAGCTTCTTCGCCCAGCTGAGCCAGCGCTTCGGCGCGCCCGGGGACGCAGCGCAGGCCTACGTCATCGCCCATGAGATCGGGCACCACATCCAGAACCTCACCGGCGCCGAGCGCCGCATGCGCATCGAAGCTCGCCAGAACCCAAGTCAGAAGAACGCGCTCTCCGTGAAGCTCGAGCTCCAGGCGGACTGCTACGCCGGGGTCTGGGCCAAGAGCACGCAAGAGCGCGGGATCTTGGAGGCGGGGGATTTGGAGGAGGCGCTGCGCTGCGCAGAGGCCATCGGGGACGACACGCTTCAGCAGAAGAGCCGTGGCCGCGTCCGGCCAGAGACGTTCACTCATGGCTCCGCCGCGGAGCGCGCTCGGTGGTTCCGACGTGGCTTCGACAGTGGGCTCATGAGCGTGTGCGACACCTTCCAATGAGGTGGTTAGGTCAGGGGGTTTGCCTGTTTTGCTCCAGGGCGCGCTGATCTCGGCTGTGAGCCGTACAAACCCTGAGGCGAGCGCCGCACCCAAACCTCTAGACGGGCGGGTTTGAAACCCGCCCCTACCAGGCGCTTCAGGCCCTTCTCGGCCCGAGATCGGACGAAGGCTCGGCGTGACGCGCCCCCAACCGGCGCCGGGTGGGATAGTATCCGTTTCCATGGGTCTTTTGCCGCAGGGCCACGCTATCCATCAGAGAAATGACGCGTGCCTCGACGCGGCGTGGCAAGTCTTCGGTCAACAGGCGCGCGGAGAGCCCAGGGCGCTCAGCCCGGCGGAGGTCGCTGCGATCCGGCGTGGGGGCTCCAAGCGCTTCGCGCTTTGGGCGCTCAGGACGCTGGTGATCACGATGATCTGCATCGCGGTGGTGATGGGCTTGGCGCTTGGGCTCGCCGCGGCCGTGGCTGACCGTCGCGGTGATGAGCTGGACCTCGTTCAGAAGGCGATCCCGGTCTTCGCCGTGAGCTTGGCGGTCGCGCTCGTGGTCGTGGCGCTGCACGCGCGCGGGACGCAGCTCGCCCCGCGGCGACAAGGCGCTAGCATCCTCGCGTCGATGGCGGGCCGTGAAGTAGCGGTCCCTGCGGTGGTGTCGGGGTTCGAGGTCAACCTGGGGAGGGGAGGCATCCAGAACGGTTTGCTCGTCCTCTCGAGCGCTGCGGAGAACCTGCCACTTCGCGCGCGGCGCGGTGATTGGCCCATCCCGAAGCGGTACGTGAACCGTCCTTGTTGGGGGTGGACGGTGGGGGAGGTGGGGCCAGGCAAGACGTTCGCCGTGATCTTCGATGATGGCACCGTCACCATCCCCAAGCCGGCCGAGGCGTATGAGCCCGTCGCGCGCCATGGCGAGCGAAACGCTGCGCGCCTCGCGTCCGCCGCCCAGCTTTGGCAGAGCCCGCCTCGAGACGCGCCGCGTGAGCGCCCCATCACACCCGCCGAGGTGCAGGTGATCGAGCGCGGTGGTCACGCGAAGAGTCAGTGGCGCGGACTATTCATCTTCGGGGCGGCTGCAGCCAGCTACTTGGCGCTCGCGGTGCTCGCTCTCGGGTGGCTGGTCGGCTGGGAGATCAGCGCGCAGGCCCTCTTGGTGCTCGGTGCGTGTGCGGCGATGCTGATCCTTGGGGTGGGCGCGTGGGTCATCCAGCGCGGCGTCAGCGCGGGCAAGCGCCTCCTCGCGTCACTCGGCGCTCGCCGAGTCGCCGAGCCCGCGGTGATCGCGCTGCAAGAGCTGGTGCCAGCGCCCTTTCAGCCGTCCCAGGTGATCGACACGATCTGGCGGATGCACGACGCCATCTCCGCGCGGAACAGCCAAAAAACGCTCACGAAGGGGGGTAGGGATCTGGCGGATGCCGCGGCGCTCATCTCCATGCGGAATAGCCGGATCGCGGGCCGGAGGTGGGTCAATCCCTGGCGAGGGCCCGGCCCGAGCGCTGGGCATCACGCAGGCAGGGTAATGGCGCAATTCGCGCGGGCCTGGCCGATCCCTACCGTGGCGCGCCGTCTCGTAGCAGCCGGCAGCACGCCCCTTGTCATCGTTTGGCCGATCGTGTTTGGTCCTGGCGACCTGCGTCAAGATGCCTCACGTTCCAGCCCTCACCGACCACGAGCAGGCCCTGCTCGGTCAACCCACGTTGCTCGCTGCGGTCGAGGCGGGGCTCGTCGCTCACGCCCACACGCTCGCGAGTCGCGACGCCTGGGCACCGATGCGCGCCGCGTGCGCGCAGTATTTGGCGGGGCGGGAGGTCGAGTGGGGCGCGCTGGGTCAGCCGTCCTTCCGCACCAAGGGAGCCAGCCTGGAAGCGCAGCTCGCTCGCATGCACGGTGGGTTGCGCGACCTGATGAGCTGGTGGGACTGTGGCCATCGCAACCTAGACATCCCCACGTATGAAGTAGATCACGAGCCGGGCGCGCTGCTGCAGCTCGCGGCGGTGACGCTTCACCGACTCACGTTGGACGCTCCGGGCACTGGGATGTCGTTCGAGGCGTTCCAAGCGCTGCTCGAGCGCATGAAGGCCGCGGCGGAGGCGTGGCTGACTCGCGCGAGTGGCGACGCGGCGGCGCTCGCGACGGGTGCCATCGGCGCGCTGCACGCGGTGTTCGCCGCAGCGATGGGTGAACAAGCGGCGTGGGCCGGTGACTACGCCGGGCGGCTCCGGGCTCGGCTCGATGAAGCAGAGCTCCACGCCTACGGGCCGCTAGCGACCTGGTTCGAGGCTTACGCGAACGTCTATAACGTGAGGTACCCTTACGCAATCGCCCTGCTGCAAGAGGCGCTGCCTCGGCTCCAGTACGGCGGGCGAGCGCCGTGGGTGGCGAGCGCGCTGGCGATTCAATACTTCATCGCTTGCATGAGCGGCGCGAGCTCCACATTGCCAGTCACCCTGACGACGGAGGAGCAAGCAGGGGACCGCCCGTTCTCCATCACCGACTTCGAGCGCGCGTTGGTCTCGGGCATGTGGCAGACGGTGCGGCCGATGGCGCGCGTGGCGAGCGCCTACGTGATCGCGCTGGGCCTCTCCTTGCTTGGCGAGCCGGGCGCGGCGGTGCGCCTCATCGCCCAGCGCTGGCCGCTCGAGGTGTTCGCGGTGCCGAACGGAGACCGCGCGCGCACCTGGCGCTTCGCCGCGGAGGCGCGGCTCGCCCAGGGCGATGTGGATGTGTCGTCGCGCGCCGGCATCGCCAGCGCGATCGCCGCGCGCTGACCACCCTGGTACGCGAATCGCTCATGCTGCTGGGTGCTCGGCGGCGGCGCGCTCAGCTGGCGTGCACGTAGGCGATGATCAGGCGTGTGAGCTCTGCCTGCATGCGCTCGCGGGGGAGGGGCTTGGCGTCGGCGGTGGTGAGCCAGCGGTGCGTGAGCGCCTCCAGCAGCTCCACGACGACGCGCGCGGTGACGTCAGGATCTTTGACGGGGCACAAGCTGGGGAGCACCGCGGCGAGCGCTCGCGCGCTGTTCTCTTCCATCGCGCGCACGCGCCGCCGCACCTCAGGGCCGTGGGGCACCTCCTCCGAGAGCACTCGGTGAAGGCGCGGCGACGCGGCGTGCAGGTCGATCATCGCGGTCACGATGGCGCGGGTGAGCGCCTCCAAGCTGAGCTCACCGCTCGGCAGCGACGAGAGCAGCTCACCGATCCGCGCCTCGGCTTCAGCGAGGTGCCGCTCCACGAGCGCGGTGACCAGCGCCTCCTTGCCCGGGAAGTATTCGTACAGGGAGCCGACGGAGACGCCCGCGCGCTGCGCGATGTGGTTGGTTGTCGTGCCTGACCATCCGCGCGCCACCAGAACCCGAGCAGTCGCCTCGAGCAGCGCGTCGTAGGTATCCTGCGCGCGCCGCTGCGTGGGCTGCTTCCTAGGGCGAATACGCGATTTGGTAGGGCGAGGCATGAGCTGAGACCGAGCGCCCGGATCCGAGTAGCGGTTCCGAGCAATTGCTCGGATTATGGAGGCGTCATGCAGCTCATCGCAACCCTCGAGGTCCTCACCTTCTACGTCATCGCCTTCGGTGTCCGTTCGCTCGTGCAGTGGATGAAGACGGGCAAGACGGGCTTCGCGGGGGTGCGTCAGGGGGCGCCCCCGCTCGAGTGGCTCGGCGCGGCCCTGCTCATGCTCGTGGTGGTGCTCGGCCCCATCGCGCCCTGGATCGGCTCTGCTCACTTCGAGTGGGGGAGGGGGTTTGGCGTGGCGCTGGCTGGTCTCGGTATCGTCTTCACGCTCGTGGCGCAGCTCCAGATGGGCACGTCTTGGCGCATCGGCGTCGACCCATCGGAGCGCACCGCGCTCGTCACAGGGGGTGTGTTCGCGCTCGTCAGGAACCCGATCTACAGCGCGATGCTCCTCACCTCCGTGGGCCTCGCGCTCGCGGTGCCCACCACCCTCGCGCTGGCGCTGCCCCCCGTGTTGCTCCTGGCGCTCGAGATCCAAGTGCGCGTCGTGGAGGAGCCATACCTGCGTGAGGTGCACGGCGAGCCCTACCGAGCCTGGGCAGCACGAACCGGGCGCTTCGTGCCCGGCGTGGGGCGGCTCACGAGCTAGCCGCGGAGGCTGGCGCCTCACCTCTGCTTACGTTATGCTCTTTGTGTTACTGGCGTAATAACGAGGTGATACCATGATGATCAAGAAGCTCTCCACGATTGGTAACAGCCTGGGCCTCATCATCGATCGGCCCATCTTGGAGCTGCTCGACATCAACAAGGACACGCCGCTCGAGATCCGAACCGACGGGAAGGCGCTCATCATCCGCCCGGCAGGGGAGGCGTCCCTGATGAACCGTGCACTCGCCGCCGCTCAGGAGATCGTCAAGGACCATGACGAGACGTTCAGAAAGCTCGCTCAGTGAGCCAAGCTGACGAAATCACGTTCCTGTCGGTCGAAGTGGTGATCGGGCTTCATCGGTTCCAGCTCGAGCTCTACGGTGGCGGTGCGGGCTTGCGTGATCGCGGCCTGCTGGAGTCGGCGCTCGCGCAACCGCAAGCGTCGTTCGGTGGCGTCTACGTGCACGAGGGGCTGTTCGCGATGGCCGCCGCGTACCTCTTCCACATCGTCTCCAACCACCCGTTCGTCGATGGCAACAAGCGGGCGGGGCTCCTCGCGGCGCTGACCTTCCTGCACCTCAACGGCATGGCGCTGAAGGGCGACTCTGAAGCCCTCTACGCGCTGACGATGGGCGTTGCCGAGGGGCGCCTCGACAAGCAAGCGGTCGCGGCAGAGCTCAAGCGCATCGCGAGCTGGAAGCCTGGCGAGTGAACAGCTCTTCGCTGGGTGAAGGCGCGAAACAGGCAAACCCCCCGAACCCGCGGAGCGACAGGCAAGCTTACTTCAGGCCGCGCCACCAGGGGTGGGGCCTTCGAGCTGGGGACCGGCCCCCGTCGAAGCCTGGGTGCTCCACGCGCCGCCCTGCAGCGCTACGCTCAGTCCTCCTGACGTTTGAGGAGCCGTCCGTCCTCCGCCACGTCGATCTCGAACTCCCGGTTGTCCTGGATGAACTCGACCTCGTAGACCACGCGCCCGCGGCGCGTCTCACGCTCGATGTCCGTGATGCGCCCATCGCGGACCTCCCGCTTGACGGTCTCCTGCACCGGGGCGGGCAGCTCGTCGAACCGGAGATCTTCCCCCGCGAGCACGCCGGCCGAGGTGGCCAGCAAGATCCCACCAACCAAGACTCCTATTCGCTTCTTCATCATGGGCTCCGCGGAGAGGGTCACCTCCAGGTGGGAGGTGAGCGGCTACCCGGGAGTCCTACGACGTCCGCTCGCTTCGTCAAGGGGCGGCGGTGCCGCTACTTCGCGCTGACTTTGAAGGTGTCGTCCCCCAGGTGCTCGCGCAGCGCGAGGACGAAGAACGTTTCGCCTGGCTTGGGGCGACCGCCGATCAGGTGGCCGCGCTCACCCTTCGCGCGCGCGTCGTGGAACTTGACGCGGAGGCCTTCGCGCTTCGCGGTGGCCATCACGGTGTCGAGTCGCCGCTCGAACGCGCGCTTCTGGGCCTCGTCTTGGGTGCGGTAGTCGACGCGCGTGAGCTGGTTGTTCGCGAAGATCAGCTCCGCCACCAGCTCGTTCGTTGCGTGTACCAATAAGGTCCAGTCGCGTCCGAAGTCCGCGTCCTCCAGCTCCGAGGGATCGCTGCTGGGAGGCGCTGCCTTGCCTGAGGCGGCAGCGCTTGCGGCGCTTGGCTCCCCGCTGGGTGCGCTGGTCGTCAGCTGGCCTGATGTCGGCTCGCCAGCGGAGGGCGACTGGCACGCGCAGAGCGTGAGCACCAAGCTGACTGATCCAAAGCGCGCGAGGTGCGCCGTCAGTTGCTGCGACAAGACGGAGTGGAGGAGCGCCCGGCGTGGGGTGATTCGGAGCGCGGGTGCTGGCACGGTGCTGGGGCCCTCTGAGCGTAAGCGTAGCGTGGAGCTTTCCGTGGTGGAAGGGCGCCTTGAAGGATTGGCCTGGGTGGGGGTTAGACGGCACCGCGCCGCAGGGACTCAGTACGGTGTCCCGTCCTTGCATGTGAACACCCACTTGCCGTCTGGCCCCAGGGCGGCCTTCAAATCGTCCTGCGGGTAGCTGACGGTGTCCCCTGGTGTTCGATCGCCGACCTCTAGGTAGACCACGTCTTGGTTCGTTCGGTTGACGAGTTGATGCGCGGCGCCTTGAGCGGGGAAGCCAGCGCACATGCCTGGCGACAGGGTGACCTCGCCTTCGTTCGTCACCAGGGTGGGCTCACCCTCCAGGATGTAGATGAACTCGTCCTGGGAGCTGTGCTCATGGAGCAGCGCGGACTCACCCCCTGGCATGAGCTTCGTCAGGTTCACGCCGAAGTTCTTGAGGCCGAACAGATCGCCGAGCGGGCGCTTCTCGCGCTTCGCCATGCGGCTGAAGAAGGGCTCTGGGTAGTTCGACGGCTTCGTGCGCGGCGGCGCGGAGCTGGCGGTGATAGCGAGGGGCTTCGAGATGTCGCTCATGGGGTGCTCTGATCCGCCGAGGCTACCACAGGTGTGATCGAGGCGGTGCGACGTGCGAAGCCGATGAACTGAGAGCTCCTTCGCAGCGCACCCGCGCCGCTGAGCGGCGCGAGGGGCTGCGAGTGGGCTACCAAGATCGGATTCAGCGCGGGAGCTCGCCGTCCTGGTAGAGCGAGAGGATGTGGTCGTCAGGATCCTTGAACTCCGCGGACCAGCCGCCTGGAGCCTCGGAGACGGGCGTGACGATCTCCACGCCCGCCTTGGCGAGCGAGGCGACGATGCCATCGATGCCCCCCTTGGCGAGACCGAAGACCACCTGAGGAGTCGCTCCGCGCGGTGCGTCGCCGGGGAGGAACACGAGCTCGACGTCGCCTGGCAAGCGAGCTTGGAGGTAGCCGTTCTCGAAGTCTTCCACCTCGAACGAGAGACCGAGCGTCTCGGTATAGAAGCGGTGGGTTCGGGCCAAGTCCGTCACGATGAAGACGATGGCGAGGTTCTTAACTTGAGCGCTTAGCATGGGTTTCCTTTCGCGTGAGGCTCCGTACCCGCTCGAGGCGCGTTGGAGGCTGCCCCGGTAGTTGCCGCGCGCCCGCCAGGTGTGAGCACCTCCGCAAAAATGATCCCGTGACCATCTGGGTCACTCACCGCCAGGACTCGAGGTGCTTGCATGTGGCTTGCCGTGCCGCTCCGCCCCAGCCTAGGGAGCAGCGCCACCTGAACTCGACGCAACAGGGCGAGCACGCCTGTTCGTTCAGGGAGGTGGAGCCGAGGGCGCGCCAGGGGTGCGTGATCGCGCAACGCTTGGAACCGCTTGCGAAGCGCTGCGTCCGTCACACCGAGCGCGAGGCGGAGCTCCGCCTTCTCCAGCCCGGAGAGCAAGAGGAGCAGCGTGGTCTGCAGCGCGGGTGACAACGCCGATAACGGGGCCCCTTCTGGGGCGTCATCCCGATCCTCTTCGCAGTCGCTCCGACACATGTAGTCAGCAGCACTGCTTGCTTCACGGGCACGGCGTCGCGCCGCGCTGCGGGCGAGGAAGGCACCGTGCCTTCGCGCGGCGCCATGGACGCTGCGGAGGAAGGTGTCGCCATCGAGCGGCAGCCCGCGGCCTAAAGCGGCCAGCAGGATGTCGTGCGCGAGGTCTTCAGCCTCATGAGCGACGCGGCTCGTGCGCCTCGAGATGTTGACGAGGGAAGCTCGTACGGCGCGCAGGGTGGTCATTGCTCGGGTCTTGGAGCGGTGACGGCGAGGGGTTTGGAGGTGTCGCTCATGGGGTGCTCCGGTTGGCTCCTTAGTCCAACCCGGTTTCGCCGGGAACCCAATAGGTCTTCGTCTTGAGGCTCGTGATGCCTCGCGCTCGCAGGGCACTTCGCACTGCGAGCACGAGCTCCGAGCCGCCAGTCAGGCCAATGGCCGCGCGTGCTCGAGCTGGCTCAGCTTGATCGCGAACCCGTCCGTGGGTGGGCGCAGCGGCTCCGCCTGGAACAGGTAGCCCTCCGTGCGGAGCTGCTGGACGATCCGCGTGAGCGCCGCGCCGATCTGCGTGAGCTCCTCGTCGAGGGTGAGGGACATCGAGTAGCCGCTATGGTACCAAACCTTGGTTGGCATCGTGTGGCTGCAGCGCCTCCCTCGGCTTCAGGCTCTTCAGGTGCCCGGCGCGCTGGAGGTGGGGACGCGAGCGACGCTCGGCGCGCGCAGCGTGAGCCAACCCCCAAAAAAAGCGGGAGGTCAGCGACATGAGTACAGCGGTGGGTGCCTTGGCGCAGGACGTGACCGAGCTGGCTCGTCGCGGCGTGGAGAGCTGGCGGTTATCGGAAGGTCAGCTAACGGTGTCGGTGGTCGCGCCCAGCGTTTCTGCGCGGGACGCGGACTTGGCGTTGGCGACGCTCCTCGACCGGGTGCGCGCGGCGTCGACCCGTGAACGTGCCCGCGAGCACGGCGCCGAAGAGGGATTCCGCATCGAGGACGCGGCGGCGATCGCGCTCGGGCTGCCGCCTGGGCTCGACGCGGACAAGCTCTCCGCGTGGCTCGCCAGGCGCATGACGCTGGCTTGCCCGCTGGGTGTCGTCGTTCGCGAGGGGCCGATCGCGCTGGCCGCTGCGCTTCGTCACCGGGTGGGCTTCGCGCCGGATCGAGCCCGCTATGAGCGTCAGTTAGACGGACGAGTTCGGGTGGAGGCCTTCGAGCTGCATCCGGTGGAGCACTGCAACCTGCGCTGCGCCAACTGCTGCAATATGTCGCCGCTGGTGGGGGAGCATTGGCTCAGCGCGGCGGAGGTCTCCGCCCTGGCGCGCCGGATGGCGGAGGCCGTGGTCGCCGACGTGGTGAAGGTGATGGGGGGTGAGCCGCTCCTACATCCGGAGATCGCGCAGGTGGTGTGGGCGCTGCGGGAGTCCGGGGTGGGGGACCGCGTGCGGCTGTTCACCAACGGCCTGCTGCTGCGCTCGATGAAGGAGGAGTTTTGGGAGTCGCTCGATGAGCTGACGATTTCCAGCTATTCCAGCGCGCCCGTCAAGCCCGCCATCCTCGAGCTCGCGCGCGCGAAGGCGCGCCAGCATGACGTCGTGTTGAACGTGAAGCCGGTGGACAGCTTCAACCAGGTGCTCTCGCCGCGCTACGAAGCGGATGATGGGCGAACGCGGCGGACGTTCGAGCGCTGCTGGCTGCGTCACCGCTGCATGGTGGTGCGAGGTGGGAGGTTCTTCACTTGCACGCGCGCGGCGTACGCTGGCGAGTTCTTGCAGCGCGTGAGGCACGAAGCGCCTCCCAGCGACACGCCACTCGACAGGACGGGTGACGGTGTGGCGATTGAAGGGGTCGAGCTCGCGGAGCGGATCCAAGCGTACCTGAACCGGAGCGCGCCGCTCGCCGCGTGCCGCTACTGCTTCGGCGGGGATGGACCGAGTGAGCCGCACTATCAGCTCTCCCGCGCCGAGGCGGCGGCGGGGGTGCTCTCGCGGAAGCTACTCGTGCTATGAGCTCGCACCTGTCAGTTAAGCTGTCATCGGGCACCCTGCTGTCATCAAGCGCCCTGTCAGCGGCTGCCATCGCCCAAGCCGGGGTGGCGGTCGCCGCGTCTTCGGCTTCAGGAGCTTCGGGGCTCGCGCTGGATCACGCCGCATCAGAGCGCGACTGGCATGGCGCTGTGCGCCGGTATATTCGCTTGGCTGACGGATGCGCTGCGCCCACTCTCAAAGCGCTGGTGGCCCCGCCCTTCGCCCTCGATCGCGCTGGCGTCGAGGCGGCCTGGGGCCTCCGTGAGTCGCCCGAGCGCACCGTCATCGCAGGGATCCAGCAGGCGCCCACGCCTGGCGTGGCTCCCACGGTGCGGGGCCAGGTGCTCGAGCAGCCAGCCTCCGCGTGGGCTGCGGCGCTTCAGGCTGACGTGGCGGCGATCGCGGAGGACGCCCGCGCGCCAGCCCTCGCGCTCGGCGGTGGTGTCGACGCGGCGGTGGTGCTCGCGGCGTGGCGCGCCTCGGGGCTGCCGCTGCCGGCCGTCTACACGCTCGCGACGGGGCTCGCCGAGTACGACGAAGTGGGGTCCGCCCAGGCCATCGCGGCGGCGCTCGGCGCGCGCTGTGAGGTCATCCAAGTTGCACCTAATTGTCTGGTGGAAATGTTGCCGCGCTGCGTCGCCGCGGCCGAGACGCCGCTCTACAACCTCCACCCCGTGAGTCGCCTCGCGCTCGCCACCCAGCTGAAGCGGCGAGGTCACGACGTCCTGGTGACGGGGGACGGTGCGGACGCGGCGTTCCTCGGGCGCCCCGATTGGGACTACGTGCCGGTGATGGCCGCGCTGACGGCGAGCGCCGGTTTGAAGCTCAGATCGCCCTTTTTCTCGTCAAGCACGCTGAGCGCGACGCTGATGCTGGCGCCGGATCGCGACAAGCGCGTGGTGCGTGACTTTGCATTGTTAGCGGGACTGCCTAGCGCCCTCGTCGGTGCGCCCAAGCGCCCTCGGTGGATGCCGCCGCTCGAGCTGGGTCAGGTCCTCGACGCGCGAGACATCGAACGGCTCGGTCGAGCGCTGGGGAGGGTGCCAACGCTCGACTCGGACCGCGCGCGGGTGGGGCTGGTGACGCTCGGGCTCTTGGTGCGCTACTTGGAGCGCGGCTGATGTGCGGTATCGCGGGCATCGTCGACTTCAGTCGGCCCGGCAGCGCGTGGGGGGAACCGCTGCGGCAGGTGCGTGCGCGGCTGCGTCACCGCGGGCCCGACGGTGAGGGGGAGGCGTTCGGCTCGTTCGCGGCGCTCGCGCACACGCGGCTCGCGATGGTGGACGTGGAGGGGGGCGCGCAGCCGCTCCGGAGCGAGGACGGGCGTTACCTGCTCGTCTATAACGGCGAGCTGTATAACCACGCGGAGCTTCGCGCGGCGGTCGACTCATCGGGCATCGGGTGGCGTTGGAGGAGGCGCACCGACACCGAGACGCTGCTCGCGGCGTGGGCCCTTTGGGGTGAGGCGTGCGTCCCGCGCCTCGATGGGATGTTCGCCTTCTTCATCTGGGACGAGCAGCGTCAGCTGGGCTTCGCGGTGCGCGATCCGCTGGGCGTCAAACCGCTCGCCTATCTCGATGGAGCTGGGCCTCGGTTCGCGTTCGCCTCCGAAGCGCAGGCGCTCTTACCACTCTTGCCATCGGCTCCCCGCGCCCACCTGGACGCGGTGATCGAGCACCTCGTCGCGCCGATCTTCAGCGGCGTCGAAGCTTCGCCGTTCGAGGGGATCCGCTACCTGCCGCCGGGCCACCTGCTCGAGGTGAGTCGGGCGTCGCTCGGGCTCCGCGCCCACTTTCGCTTCGCGCCCGGCGCGTGCGAAGAGGACGATCCAGCGCGCGCGGCAGTCGCGGTCCGCGAGGCGCTGAGCCAGGCCGTCCGCGGCGCGCTCGTCTCGGAGCGGCCGCTCGGGGTGTTCTTGAGCGGCGGGCTCGACTCGACCGCGGTGGCCGCGCTCGCTCGCGAGGCGGGGGCTCGGCTCCCCGCCTTCACCATCACCTTCGAGGGCCAGGAGGCTTGGGACGGGGCGCGCTCGGCGCTGGTCGTCTCCAATGACACACCGCGCGCGCGTGAGGCCGCGGCGGCGTTGGGGTGCCCGCTTCGCGAAGTGCGCTTCGAGCGGCGTACGTTGGAGCAAGAGCTCGAGGAGCTGGCTCGCGTCAATGACGCGATCCCTGCATGGGAGCAGGAGCTCTCGCAGCGCGCGCTCGCGCGCGCCGCCGCGGAGGAGGTGCGCGGCGTCTTCGTCGGAGATGCCGCGGACGAGACCCACTACGGGTACCACTTCCTCTTGGATGACGTGGCGACCAGTGGCCCGCCGGCGATCCTCGCGCGGTTCGGATCGATCCCGATCCGGGCGGACATCGATCCCGACCCGGCGACGCGGCTCGTGGGTCGTTACCGCGCGCTGATCGAGGAGGCCGGCGGCTCCTTCGGGACGCGGCGCGAGCGGATCCTCGCGACGACTCAGCTCATCGTGCGTCGCTGGCTCCCACGCCTGCTCCACAATGGAGACATCCACTGCATGGCGTTCGGCTTGGAGCCGCGGGTTCCCTTCGCGAGCGCGCCGCTCCTCGAGGCCGCCACGCGGGTGAGCCCCGAGCTTGGGCTCCGAGGGGGCGTCGAGAAGTGGCTCCTACGCGAGGCGCTCCGCGGCGTCGTCCCGGAGTCGATTCGGCTGCGGCGTAAGTCGGCGCTCCCCAAGGATCAGGACGTGGGCGAGAGCTACCAGCGGGTGGTGCGCGGCGTGCTCGCAGCGCCGCATCCATTGGTCAGTAGAATAGTCGATGTGCCGTCGCTGGCGCCGCTCCTCCAGCCGCGCGCGCTCTCCGAGCGCGAACGAGCGCAGCTCTTCCGCGTGATTTGCCTGCACCACTGGGCTACGGCGCACGATGTGGCGGCGCCGTGATCCCATGGGGGAAGCACCTGATGACTGACGATTGGTCAATGAAGCTGATTGAATCCGTGAGCCTCGTGGCGAACGAGCGCCGCGCGAGGGGGTCAAGGGAGCTGATGTGAAGCGCGTGCTCGTCGTCACCCTGCCGGAGAGGGGCCACTACCACCCGCTGCTCGGGCCGGCAGAGGAGCTCACGCGTCGCGGGGCGGAGGTCGCCTTCGCGTGCACCTGCGACATCAGCGCTGAGCTAGCCGAGGCGGGCGTTCAGCGCGTGATCACGCCGCCGGGGGCATCGCCGCCGTCTGCGGGCCTGCGAGGGGCTGCGCTCGCGCGGGTGCTCTCGGATGCCGCGGCGCTCCGTCGCTGGATCCGCGAGCTGCTGATCGAGGTGCCCGCTCAGAACGTCGAGCCCCTGCGCGCCATCGTCCGCGACTTCCGGCCGGACGTGGTCGCGATCGACACGATGGCTTACGACGCCGCGATCGCCGCCGAGCTGGAGGGCGTGCCTTGGGTGGGTTGGGCCACCTCGCTCAACCCGGTGTTACCCCAGGCGCTGGACAGTGAGCTGCTCGCCACCTTGCGCGCGCTCGACTCGTCACGCCACGCGCTCTTCGGGGATTGGGGTTTGGCGGCGCGCTTCCGCGGTAGCGATGTGCTCTCTCCCCGTGGGACGGCGGTGTTCGCCACCCGTGCGCTGGTGGGGAGCCCGCCGTCGGGCGTCTGCCTGGTGGGGCCGTCGCTCGGTGGGCGGCGCGGTGATTCGGACGTGGACCTGACGTTCGCTGAAGGGCGGCCCCTCGTCTACGCGTCCTTCGGGAGCCAAGCATGGTACCAGCCGGGGCGCTTCGAGCGGATCATCGAGGCCGCTCGGGCTGCCGACGTGGCGCTCTTCGCGGCGATGGGTGATTTGGCTGACGACTTTCAAGGCCGTGGGTTGCCGCCGCGCGTGCGCTTGGTCCCCTTCGCTCCGCAGCTTCAGGTGCTGGCGCGGGCTCACGTCGCGATCAGCCACGGCGGCGCCAACTCGGTGATGGAAGGCTTGGCGGCGGGGGTGCCGCTGCTCATCTCGCCGATCTGCAACGACCAGCCGCACAACCTCCACTTCGTCTCCGCGGCGGGGGCAGGGCTAGGGATGGACCTCGACGCTTGCAGCGTGGCGGAGCTGGCAGCGGCGCTCCACCAGCTCGCGGGCGATGGACCTTGGCGCGCCGCCGCGCGACGTATCGCCGCCTCCTACGCGAGCCGGGACGGTTCTCAGGGCGCGGCGGACTTGGTGGAGCAGGCAGCGTGATGGAGCAGGCAGCGCCGTGTGGCAGTAAGAGCCGTGTGATGGAGATCCCGCTCACCGTCGTCGCGCGGAACGAGGAGCGCGCGATCGGCGCGTGCCTCGAGTCGCTGCTCGCGTCCGCCCGCTACGCCGAAGCGCGGCTCCCGCTCTGCTTCGCGCCGCTGGTGGTGCTCGATGATTGCCGCGATGGCACGGAGGCCGAGGTGCGCCGCCTGGGTGTGCTCTGCGTCGCGAGCCACGGTGGGAAGGTGGAGGGGCAGCGCCGTGGTCAGCGACCGGGTCCGTTTCAGATCTTCAGCGACGCGGACCTTTTAGTCAGTGAAGATACCTTGTGCGCCTTGTGCGAGGTGATGCTCGAAGCGTCAGAGGTTCAGGTCGCCTTCCCTCCCAAGCTGCCGCTCGAGCCGCGGCGGCGCACGCCCATCGCCTGGGCGCTCCACGTGTACAACCTGCGGCGCGGCTTCTCGTCGCAGCGCACCTGGTTCAGCGGCAAGCTGTTCGCGATCCGCCGCTGGTCGCTGCCCACGCCGCTCGAGGTCCTTCGCCGCGCCGAGCGGTTGCCACGGCGCGCGTTCTACGACTACGGAGCGCCCCTCCAGGTCGACGACGTCTTGCTCAGTCGTCAGGCAGTGGCCGAAGGTGGCGCTTCAGCGGTGCGAGAGACAGCGCGTGGGCTCGTGCGCTATCGCGCCCCGGAGACGCTCCAAGGGATGTACCGCACCTATCGCCGGCTGCGTCGTGAGCTCGAGCGGACGGACGCGCTGTTCCCCGAGACGCGGCCGGTTCATCGGCAATTCGGCGAGCGGCGGGCTGACCAGCTCGCGAGCGCACAGCTCAGCGAGCGCGCGGCGTGGCTGGTCTTTCAGGCCGCGCTCATGGGATGCCGAGCTGTCTATCGAGTGGACCGCCTCGCTCATGACCTCGGCGCTTCGCCGGCGAGGCCGTGGCCTCCCATCGTGGAGACCAAGGAGCTGTGATCCGCCTGAGGCCCGAAGGGGTGTTCCCGCTCGAGGTGTGGAACCTGCCGGTGGGCGGGCGGCCGCTTCAGGCGTGGCGGCGAACGCCGCGCTTCGCGAGCGCGCTGCGCGAGGTGGTGGAGGGGCTCCGCCGTGATCTTCCCCCACCAGGGGCGGGCACTTTACGCCCCGCGGTGAGGGAGCGAGCCTCATCGGTCAGTCATATTTACCTGACCGGTGGTGGGGCGACGGAGCCTGGCTTGGCGCAGGGGCTCCGGGCGGCTGGGTTCTCTGTTTCGCTGGCTGAGGCGCCGCGCTTCGCGGCGGCGCAGGCGGGGCTCACATGGGGTGCAGCTTGCGTCGACGTGGGGCAGACCTCGCTGAAGCTGGCGAGGTGTTCGCGGCGCCTCTCACCGAGCCATGACGTGACGAGCGTGGAGCGTGACTTGGTGGCCGCGCCACACCGCGACGAGACGCCGCTCGCCGCGCGGAGCACCGCGCGCGCCTCCACGATTCGGTTCTTGAGCGGCGCCATCGCGGCGCACGCGCGTGAGCTGCCGCTCGTGCTGGCGTTGCCCTGCGAGCTGTCAGATGAAGGGGTGCTCTCGGGGTGCACCTACTGTTGGAAGAAGGGGGACGAGACGTTGCTGCGCGAGCTGGCGGAGGCCGCGAAGGTCGACTGGGAGCGGCTCCAAGTGCTGAACGATGCCGAGCTCGCGGCCGTCAGCGCGCAGCTCGATGCCAGCGTTCCGGCGGGTGAGGTCACGCTCGTGCTCACGGTGGGCTTCGGGGTGGGGGCGGCGTTGCTCGAGAAGGTCGGGTGACTCACCTCTACGTCTCGCCGCACTTGGACGACGCCGCGCTCTCTTGCGCCGGTGGGATGCTGCGCCAGGCTCGTTCGGGCGCGCGCGTGGTTGTCTGCAGCGTGTTCACGCGTTCGGGTAGCGCCCGCCGCGACGCCGTACGGTGCGGTGAAGATCGCCGCGCGCTCGAGGCGGCGGGGATCGAGCCGCTCTACTTGGGCTTCATGGACGCGCCGGCGCGGCTGGGGGTGAAGCCGAGCTTCGAGCAGCTGGTGCTTCGGGCACGCCTCGATCGGGCGCTCGTGCGTGAGGTGGAGCGCGCGATCGCCGAGGCTATCCTGCGGGTGCGACCGAGTCAGGTGTACTTCCCTCTTGGCGTGGGTGGTCACATCGACCACCGCGCCGTCTTCGCAGCGCGCCCGAAGCGCTCAGGCGCCCGCTTCTACGTGGAGCGGCCGTATGGCTTCGTGCCGGTGCTTCGCGCGCTCTGTGGGATCGCGATGGGAGCCTCTAGTACGGTGCTCTCACCGGATGAGGTGCTCCGGCAGTTCGAGGAAGGTGGCTGCGGAGCGCTCATGCTCGAAGCCGAGCGTCGCCGCTGCGCCGAGGTGTTGGCGCGCCGCGCGAGGCGCATGACCGTGGCGCTCGGCTCGGGGCAGGGCAGGGGGTTTGGCGTGGCGCTGGGTGCTGCGGTGACGATTCGGCGTCGGCGGTATCCTGCCGAGCTATTCTCGGAGGCTGTTCGGTTGATTGACGGCTACACCAGTCAGGTAAATTGGCTGTTCGGCGCTGAAGGTGCCTCGCCGCAGTATCACCGGCACGTCCAGGCGCGTGGAGGGTGGTTCGAGGAGGAGGCGTTGCTCTTGCCTTGAAGGGGGCGGCTTCCAGGGTGCTCCGTGGGGGCGCGAACGACGCGCGGCGCGCGCAGCGTGAGCCAACCCCCCAAAAAACCAGAGATCCCTGCGGCAACGGCGGGCGTGAGGAGCGAGGTGGCCACCTTGGGCTTGGGATTGCCAGGTGCAAAATCCGTCGCTCGACGAACCAGCGCCGTGGGGCTGAAAGCCGTGAGGCGAAGCCGCGGCCGTCGCGCGGTGAGTGTGGGTTGACGTGCTGATGGAGGGTGGGAAACTGCCGGGTGATGAGCAGGCGTGGGGGCAGTGCCGTGATGTGGGGGGTCGCTTGCGCCCTGGTGTTCTCTGCGTGCTCGGGGGCAACTCGTCAGGCACCCGCCGATGTGGCGTTCATGGCGCCTGCGACGCCGCTCGCCGGGGTGCCCGCGTTGCCGGCGCCTCCGCGTGGCTGGGAGTGGCCGTTCAACGCGCAGAGCTTCGCGCGGGGGTTGACGCCGCTGACGGTGTACCGGCCGGTGAACGTCGCGGCGCTGCGGGCGGCGCCCGTCGGAGCCTGCGGTCCCGTCGAGGTCGCGCCTTCGGTGTGGGTCACGCCGATGTGCACGAGGCTCCCGCCGCTGTCTCGTTCGCCCTTCGCGCGCCCCATCGCGATCGCTGACACGCGGCCGCGTGAGGCGCTGCCGCTCGTCTACGACCTTCGGGCTCACGGGCTCGATGGGCCGATGAAAGATCAACAGTCGGCGGATGTGTGTTGGTCGTTCGGGATCTCGAGCGTGATGGAGAACGCGCTCCGGCGCATGGCTCGTCAGGATGTCGTCTCACCGCTCCACTTGGTGGCGCATTTCGCGTGGCGCGATCTCCAAACTCAAGGCGTCAGTCGTCCTGTCGCTGCGGAGTCGTGGTGGCCGTACGATCCCCATAAGGCTTGCGGCCTCGACCAGAACCCGCGCACGGATCCTTCCTGCGTGAGGGCGTATGGGGTCGAGCGCGGGTCGCTGCGGGGCGATCCAAGGCTCATCGAGGAGCAGCGCCGCGCCGACGCGGCGGCGGCGTTCCGCATCACCGCGGTGCACTCCGCGCGGACGGCGCCGGGTGATCCTGAGGAGCTCGTGCGCATCATCTCGGGTGGGACGGCGGTTTATGCTGATTTCGATGTGAACATGCGGGCGTGGAGCGCGTGGAGCCTCGGCCCGGGGGGCGCGATCGCGGATTGGACGCCCGATGGGACGGGCGGTCACGTGGTGACACTGACAGGGTATCGAACCATCGCAGGGGGCGCGCGTGAGTTCCTGGTGCACAACAGCTGGGGATCGAGCTGGGGTGATGGGGGCTATGGCTGGGTGAGCGAGCGCATGGTGCGTGAGCGGCTGCGCGACGCGTTCGTGGTGACGCTCGCGCCGGTGACGGCGCCACCCACACCGGCACCTCCACCCGAGCCCACGCCGCCCCCTTCACAAGGCAGGACGGCGTGCCATCTCACGGGGATCACGAGCACGGGGGAGACGTTGACGCCGCGCGCGGTGCCGGTGGGCGAGTCCATCTGCACGGCGTCCAACGCAGGGGGCTCATCGCCGGGCCCTTGGCTTCACATGTGCCGGCGAGCCAGCTCGGGCGCGTCGAACTGCGGCGCTCCATCCAGGTCGGCCATCTGCGTCGCGGAGGTCACGAACGGGCGGAGCCACGCCGCGTGCTGTCCCGCGGGCGCGACGCGACCTACGGACCCAGGCTGTGTCTCCGCGGATGTGTTGCACCCAGTTGGTCCATATGACTGATGAAGGGGGCGTTCCTGGCGCCCGAGGGACCTTGCGGTAGGGTCGCTCGGTGTCAGGAGTGCGTTCGAAGTGACTGAGGCGCGATGGACGGTCGAGTCCCCGCATACCCGTGACGCGGCTGACGTCGCGCGTGAGCTGCGCGCGGACGTGGCGCAGGGCCTCCTGACGGACGAGGTGCGGCGGCGCCTCGAGGCGCATGGCCCCAACGTGCTGCGCGCGGCGGTGCGCGTGCCCGCGTGGCGGCGCTTCATCGGTCAGTTCAAAGATCCACTCGTCGTCTTGCTGCTGTTCGCGATTGGCATCGCGGTGGTGGCCTGGGTGGTCGAAGGGGGTCATGGCTGGCCCGTCGACGCGGTGGTCATCCTGCTCGTCGTGGTGCTGAACGCGGTGCTCGGCTTCGCGCAGGAGGCGAAGGCCGAGGACGCCGTGGCGGCGCTCACGCGGATGACCGAGGTGACCTCCAGCGTGCTGCGCGATGGCCGTTTGCAGCGCGTGCCGAGCACCGAGCTCGTCCCAGGTGATGTGCTGGTCTTGAGCGAGGGGGACGCGGTGGGGGCCGACGCGCGGCTGCTCTCGGCGGCGTCGCTGCGCGTGCAGGAGGCTTCGCTCACCGGTGAGAGCGAAGCGGTGGTGAAGGACCCCGCGACGCTCGAGCGCGCCGCGGCCCTCGGTGATCGCCGGGACATGGTGTTCAAGGGCACGGTCGTCGTGCAGGGCACCGGCCGCGCGGTGATCACCGCGACGGGCATGCGCACCGAGATGGGCTCCATCGCGGAGCTCCTCGAGGCGACGGAGGAGGAGCCCACGCCGCTGCAGCTCGAGATAGCCGCCATCGGTCGCACGCTGGGGATCGCGGTGGCCGTCATCGCGGTGGTGGTGGTGGGCACCATCCTCCTCTTGTCGGATATTCGAGGCATCTCGGACGTCATCACCGTGCTGCTGCTCGGTGTGTCGCTCGCGGTCGCGGCGGTGCCGGAGGGGCTCCCGGCGATCCTCTCCGTGGTGCTGGCGCTGGGCGTGCAGCGCATGGCTGCTCGCAACGCCATCGTGAAGAAGCTCTCGTCGGTGGAGACGCTGGGCGCCGCTTCGGTCATTTGCTCTGACAAGACAGGGACACTGACGCGATCGGAGATGATGATTGAGCGCGTGGCCACCGCCTCGGGTGACACTCACCTCACGGGCGCCGGCTACGTGCCGGAGGGGGAGGCGGTGCACGAGGGTCGCGCGCTCGAGCCGGGGCCGCTGCGCGACGAGCAGGTGGTGGCCTTGTGTGGCGGCAGCTTGGCGAGCAACGCTGACTTGCAGCAGGGTGAGGCGGGTGAGTGGGAGATCCAGGGCGACCCGACGGAGGCTGCCTTCTTGGTGGCCGAACGCAAGCTCGCGCTGCACGAGCGCCGCGCGCGCCGCTTCGAGCGGTTAGAGGAGATCCCGTTCACCTCCGAGCGGAAGATGATGTCCACCGTCGAGCGCGATCATGAGCACAACGGTGAGCCGATGCTCATCAGCAAGGGCGCGCCGGACGTGCTGATCGATCGCTGCTCGCGCGTGCGGATCGGGGCGGAGGTGCTGCCCTTCGACGAAGCGCGCCGCGCGCAGGCGTTCGCTGACGTGCAGCGGCTGTCGGATGAGGCGCTGCGCACGCTCGCGGTCGCCTACCGCCCGCTTCAGGCTGGAGAAGATCCGCGCGGCGGCGAGGCGCTCGAGCAGGGCCTCATCTTCGTGGGCACTGTGGGCATCATCGACCCACCGCGGATCGAGGTGGGCGACGCGATCCGTGAGGCGCATCGCGCCGGGATCCGCGTGGTGATGATCACGGGTGACCACCCGCGCACCGCGGCGCGCATCGCCGTGAGCCTCAGCATCATCCAGGAAGGTGACGCCGTCCTGACGGGCGCTGACTTAGACAAACTCACTGATGAATCCTTCGCCGAGGCGGTGCGCCGCACGCAGGTGTTCGCGCGGGTGGCGCCGGTGCACAAGCTGCGCATCGTGGACGCGTTGCAGGCAGATGGTCAGGTGGTGGCGATGACGGGCGACGGCGTGAACGACGCGCCGGCCTTGAAGTCAGCGGACATCGGCGTGGCGATGGGCATCACCGGCACCGAGGTCAGCAAGGAGGCGGCGAAGATGATCCTGGCTGACGATAACTTCGCCACCATCGTCGCCGCCGTGCGCGAGGGGAGGAACATCTACGACAACATCCGCAAGTTCCTCCGCTACCTCCTGTGGTCTAACTTGGGCGAGGTACTGACGGTTTTTCTGGGCGTGATCGGCGCGGGTGTCATCGGGCTGACCACGGGGGGTGATGAGCTGGTGCTGCCGCTCTTGGCCACCCAGATTTTGTGGATCAACCTGATCACGGACTCCGCGCCCGCGCTGGCCATGGGGGTGGACCCAGAGACGGAGGACGTGATGGCGCGGCCGCCCCGCGGGTCGACCACCCACGCCATCAACGGCCGCATGTGGCTTGGCGGGGCGCTGATGGGCACCGTGATGGCGGTGGCGACGCTCTCGACCATGGACCTGATGCTGCCGGGCGGGCTGTTCGATGGTGAGGGTGACTTGACCACGGCGCGCACCGCTGGCTTCACCACGCTGGTGTTCTCCCAGCTGTTCAACTGTTTCAACGTGCGCTCCGAGACGGCGTCCGCCTTTCACCACGTGCTCGCCAACCATTGGCTGTGGGCGGCGATCGGCTTGTCCTTGGTGCTCCAAGTGGCGGTCGTGCACCTGGGTTTCCTGAACGTCGCCTTCAGCACCGCGCCGCTCTCGCTCGCCGAGTGGGGCCTGTGCGCGCTGATGGGCAGCTCGGTGCTCTGGGCGAGCGAGCTGTTCAAGCTCACGCTGCGAGCGCGCGAGCGACGGTGAGCGACTGTGTTACCGCGCGGAACCGAGCTTCATCGCGAGCTGCCCGTTTCTGATGTGAGTCCGTCGAGGCGGGTGCGCTACGTATCGTCAGCCAACCGAATCACCCGACCTGGGGCGTTGGCTCTTTCGTAGTCCGGGAATGGCTCACCGCTCGACGCCCATGCGTCGAGCGTCAGCTCCCAGACCAGGGCGATGCGCTCGCTGGGGGTGAGGTGGGAGACGTCAGGGGCCGCTTCGTCTTGCAGCGCCACCCGCTTGATCGGGAGACTTTGGCGCGCGGCAGCGCGGGCCTTGCGAGCGTCGTCTGGCGTCATCTCCCTGATCCTAGCAGGGAGCTTCTGCGCTCGCATCCTAGTGGCGTATCCTTCGCACGGGCCATGGTGGAAGGATGGACAGGTGCCTACTACAAGCAGAACGCTCGCTGATCTCCTGGCCCGGTTCCCGGCTTTGTTTCCGGAGGCCAGTCCGCTCGTCTTGAAGCCCAGCGGTGCTCAGTTCGCACCCCACGCGGAGCGCTACTCGGGTGGCCATGCGGCGCGTTGGTTCGCGGCCACGGACGGTCAGCAAGGGGACGAGCCCTTCGCTGACGCGCACGTGCTCTGCTCCCTCGCTGAGGCGTTGGATGCTGCGGAGATCGCAGACCAGATTCGATCGGAGCCCGAGGGTTACTGGGTGGAGCCGCACTGGCTCCCGATCGCCAGTGATGGTGCGGGCCAACACTTCATGATCGACGATCGCGATGGGCGCGTTCTCGCCGTTGCTCATGATGACGATCACGTGAAGGTGATCGCTCCCTCTCCTGAGGCGTGGTTGGAAGCGCTGCTCGACGGGCATGCAAGCGGTTCGATCGTCTGGGATGAGGTCTTCGGGCTCATCGAGGTGGAGAAGCTCGAGCGGGTTCACGCGTCCCAGCGGGCGCATGCAGCTCGAATGGAACAGAGCGCAGAGCTCCCGCCCAAGCACCAGATCGGCCTGGCGTTGGTGGTTGGGGTCGTGGTGGTGCTCGTTCTCGCCATGGCGTGGTACCTCGAGGCGCGCCGCTGACGTCGGGCTACGGCGATGAGCCGGGCTCAACCATCGCGGCGCGATCCATGTAGACGCTGGCGCGGGGTGTCACGCCTCATCCGTGATCAGACTGTACTCGAACGGGTGGGCGTTGCCTTGGGTCTCGGGATCCCAGTCGCCTTCGAGCGCTGCTTGGATGATGGCTCGGATCGTCGCTGGTTTGAGCGCCGTCTGATGCGGAGTGAGCCAATTGTCAGGACGACTCACGATGAGGTCGACGAGGAGGATGGTGCCGGGCGCGTCGGCGACACGCTCGATGGCGACGGTCATTGGTGCTTTGAAGGCGCCTTGCGTGTAGGTCGGCTTGCGGCGGACGTACCAGCGGTAGTGGTGCCCTGCGTGCGTGAGGGTGCGGGAGCCCTTCCGAGGGATCGACATGCCGGGCGTCAGGAGACCACGCGCGCGGTGGTTTGGCGAGGCGGGTTCTCGATCTCCGTGTTCTCGAGAGTAGCCTCGGCGCGGGTGCTGTCCGGCGGATGTCGGCGGTTTCACATTCGGCACGAGGTGCTCCGTGGCGTGAGGCATTTTCCAATCGGGGCCTCAAGCGAAGTCCCGCTCCAGTGCTGCGACGGCGAAGTCGGTGAGGGGGCGGGCGGGAATGAGGTGGCTGACGGCGCCGCCGACTTTGCCTGAAGCGCATTGGCCAGTGGCCACGAACGCGCGCACCGTGGCGTCGAAGTACAGCTCGGGCATCGATGCGACGACACCATCGCTCGTATCGTATTCCTCGATGGTGCGCGTGACGCCACCGATGCGCGCGGCGTAGCGCACGATGCGCTTGTTGGGGAGGCGCGCGAGGTGCTCGGCGTGGTGGAGGAGGGTCACGTGGTCGAAGTCGGCTCCGAGGAGGAGCACGCGGCCATCGACCTCGACGAGCTTGGCGAGGGGTGACCCTGGTCCGTAGCCGTAGTCGAGCGGGTGATCGGCCACGAGCCAGGCCGCGCGCCTGCCGATCGCCGCCATCGACGCTCCAGGGTTTGCCGAGCGCAAGGCGCCTGGCCAGGTGCGGATCACCTCGGCGAGGACGCCGTGATCCCTCACCGCTGGTGACGCTTCGAGGTCGAACTCTCCATCTTGGTTAGGTTCGAAGTCGACATAGGCCGTGAGGGTCCCCGCGGGTCCGATTGTTTCGAGGAGCGCCTCGACGACCCTCTCGGCGCGTCCGCCCACCGCGCGCATCGAAGCGTGCACCATGACCACTTGGCCTTCATCGACGCCGAGCCGTCGTAGATCATCGAGGAGCGCGTCCACTACGCCTGGTGGTAGCACGACAGCGGAGGACGCCGAGTGTGTGAGGATCCCGCGGGCGCGGGCTGTACCGGGCGTCAGCGGCGAGTGCGAGGCGGCCGGAGCGCGGCGTGTCGGAGGCGCTGAATTGGTCCTGATCCTAGGCGATGGCTGGCGGCCGGAGCGCGCAGTCGACACGAGCGCCAAGATGGGCGAGCCTTTCCCATATGGTTTGGATCATTGCCGGGGGGGTGGTCGTGCTCGTGGTTCTGCTGCTCGTGATGGGTGGCCTGGCGGTGCTCGTCGTGAAGGGGCGCGCCGCGCAGCAGCGCGCCTTCGCCGAGCTCGAGGCTGAGGGGGTGCTACGCCGTAGCGGTCCCGTCATGGTCACGCTGTCGCTCACGAACTACCGCTCGGCGCGGGGTGGCTTTGCTTCGCGCTACTCGGCGCGCAGGTCAGGGAAGCTGCTGCTGCTGGAGCGCGGGCTCGTGGTCCTCGCGCTGCCTCGTGGTTTCCGCTTCGCGCATGAGCAGACTGAGGTGCGGCTGGAGGGAGGGACTCTGCACGTGAGCACGGATGCCCCCGTCTCCGCGAGCGGTCGCGTGCAGGTATCAGTCAGCCTACCTGATGCAGAGGTTTGGTACGCTGACTTGAAGCAGCGCGGCGCGAGGTGCGCCTGAGCTACCTCTCAGGGTTGCGCCACACGGGGGAGTAGCGACTGTGTTACCTTGTGGGATCTAACGGTGCTACCAACCCCCCCCCCAAGAAAAACGCTGGGCGGTTGAACGGCGCCGCCCGGTGATTGAAGCTGACCGCGCTCCACGACGCTGTGCTGACTACGCTTGCTGGACTAGCCCGCAGCCCGCTGGCAGGTGGATGCGCGCGCGTCCCGGCCAGCACTCGATGCGGAAGGTGTCGGATTCGACGGGCTCACCGTCGAGGTTGAGGGTCATCGGCTTCGGCGAGCGTAGCTCGAGCCAAGGCAGCTTGGTTCGGACCGCGATCTGATCGAGCGCCGCGGTGCGGCCCTCCTTCATCGCGACGCCCGTCACGCTGAGCGCGCTCTCCTCGAGCTCTGGGATCACGGTCAGATCGATCAGGCCGTCATCGAGGCGCGCGTCTGGGCAGAGCACCTGACCTCCACCTGCCTGACAACCGTTGCCGATCCCGAGCGCGAGGCAGCCACCTTGCCAGCTGAAGTCCGGGCCGCTCAGCGTGACGGGTGTCAGCTCGACGTTGCCGCTGCCTATCTTGGCCAGGCCAGTCAGTAAGTAAGCCAGGCCGCCGAGCAGGCGCTTCATGCCCTCCGGTGTCTCGACGGTGACCTGGGTGCCGAAGCCGCCACTAGCCAGGTTGGCGAACCAACGGATGCTGTCTCGGGTTTGAACTCGGATCAGATCGATGAGGCAGGGGCGCTGCGTAGCGATGAGCTCGAGGGCGGCGAGCGGCTCGGTCGGGATTTGGGTCGCCGTGGCGAAATCGTTGGCGGTGCCGAGCGGGATGAGGCCGAGCGATGGCAGCTCATCGGCGCCGAGCTCTTGTTGCGCCAGGGCGTTGGCGACCTCACTCAACGTGCCGTCGCCGCCCGCCGCGACGATCGTGTCCACTTTGGCGAGCACCGCCTCGGCGACGTAGCGATCGACGTCCCCGGCCTCCCAGGTGACGCGCACGCTGAGCTCGACGCCACGGTCGCGAAGCGCTTTGACAGCTTCACGTACCAACTCGTTACCCGCCGACTTGCCGTTGAGGATCAGGGTCCAGTGTTGTCGAGAGCTGAGCATGAGGCGCTTCTAGAGCGGCGATCCGTTTGCCGCAAGATGGATCAAGGAAGCGGCTTGGCGAGGCCTCAGATCGGTACGTCAGTGACCAGTACGACTGGCCCTCGTTCGGAGAGGCTCGACTTCTGAGCGATGACGTGCCCGGCTGGATCGTAAGCCGCTGTGATGCCATGACCCGTCGCGCGGAGAACCGAGGTCCCGCTCATGACGGCAGCCCAAACGGCAGACCGGTGATGGAGCGTTTCGTATCCCGGCCAGTCGTTGGCGGGGACGGCCAACAGGCCTCCGCGACGGGCTACGGAGGGCACCAAGTCGCCGTAGTCGAGATCGACGCAGATCACGGTGGAGATTGAGACCTCGTCGGTGGTGGCGTGGCCGGGAGGCATGCGCTCTCGCCGCTTCGGTTCGATAGGCGCGCCGTGCTGCTTCTCGTACCGCGCGAGGACCCCCGAAGGACCGACGATCACGAGCTCGTTGATAGGTTGCTCCTCGTCGAAGTACGGAGTGACGATCACGACGCCGTGCTGTGCTGCCCACTCGCATGCCGCGCGAACCCACGCGTCGCGTGACGCTGCGCTGACGCGCACGGCCACCTCCGGCAGGACGACGACACGCGCGCCTGCGACGACTGCTGCCGAGACGCTATCGCGATATCGCGCGATCGTCCGGGGAACATCTGCATACTCTGACGAGTGGAGCGGCCAGAACCCGTCGTGCTCATCCTTGGGCGGGGCGCCATCACAAACGACACCTGCCACCCTCAACGTTCGCAGCTCGGCCGTTCGCAGCTTCGCGCGCCGGTAGCTCACGAGCCCGAACGCGAGGATCGCGATCAGGAGGAGCCCGGCGGTGGCCATCGCTACGATCGTACCGACGCTCCAAACGCCGCGCAGCCAACTGAGGACGAGCGCGGTGACCACGCCGGAGGAGACCCCCATCGCCGCGGTGACGAACAGGTCTGACCCAAGGCGCGCGATATGAACGACAGGGAGCCACTGCTCCTGGCTGCGCGCCAGAGGATTGGTCGCAGTCCTGGGAGCCCCTGCGATTCGAAGAGGTAGTACGGAGACCACCGCGAAGAGCGGCATGGCGAGGACCGACCACCCTGCTTCGCCATCGGGCCACAATCGAGCCACGCCTGCGGCCGCTGCGCCCCAACTCGCCGCTGAGATCACCGTGGCGAGCATGAGTAACGGGCGTAGCGTCTTCGTGGGGAACGATGGCGCGACGATCGCGACCGCGGCGATCGCTCCAGAGGCCGCCGCCGCGCCGGACGACAGCTCACTCATCGCGACGCCGAGGGGCGCGAGCGCGACCCAAGCGGCGAGCGGGAAACGGAGCGCAAGCACCCCGAGGATGCTGGTCATGAGGCCCAGCGCGAGCGCGATTTGCAGGTCATTCATAGGGTCCCCTTGGGGTCGATGTTTTGAAACATCGTTACGATACAGCGTTGCGCTACGCTCGTCAACCATGGGACGACCCAAGGAACACGGAGACGAGACCCGAGCTCTGCTCCTCGAGCACGCGGGGCGACTGCTCCAGAGCGAGGGGCCGGCCGCGTTGTCTTTACGGCGTCTAGCTGACGAAGTGGGGACGACGACGCGCGCCGTCTACTCGCTCTTTGGTGGGAAGGAGGGCCTCCTCTCCGCGATGTACCGGGAGATGGGCGACACCCTCACGCGCCTTCACGAAGGCGTTCCGCAGCAAGACGATGTAGCGCATGAGCTGTGGCTCCTCTGCGCCGCCTATCGCAAGAGCGTTCGGCGTCATCCGTCGCTCTACCCGTTGGTCGTCGGCGGTGCTCCGGGCTTCAGGCCCAAGACCGAGGACGCACAACAGGCGCGTCGCGGGTTTGCTCGGGTGCTCGAGACGCTCGAGCGTGGGATCGAGGCGGGTGTTTTCCGTGGACGAAGCGCGGCGGACATGGGGCACCAGCTGTGGGCCCTGGTGCACGGGCTCGCGGTATTGGAGCTGAACGGCGTCCTGGGAGGATTGCAGCGAGCGGAGCGGCAGTGGCGGGACGCGACGACCAACCTGATCATGGGTTTTCGCGTGCCTCCCGAGTAGGTGGGCGTGCGGAGCCACTACACGATGCTCCCTCGGTGATTTCCTCATGACACCCGGCGCGGCTTGACGAGCGGGCTGTCGTTGGGTACACACCCTGTAGCGCCAGCCCTGTCGGCTGGCTTTTTCGTTTCTGACGCCAGCGGGGCCCCTCGCTGGCGTCTCTGTTTGCGCGCCAGCCTGGCCTCGTGGTCATCGGTTGGCGTTGCTGTTTGCGCGCCAGCCTGGCCATCGTGGTCATCGGCTGGCGTCTCTGTTTGGCGCTAGTCAGGCCATCGTGGTCATCGGCTGGCGTCTTGTTTCGGCGTGGCGAATGGGCGCTCGCGCGCCGTCAGCACGCAGCGCATGGTGCGCTTCCCTCACGGGTTGGGTCCCTCGGGACTGAGCGGCTGGTTTCGTGCGTCCAGGAGGAGACCGATGATGAGCAGTCAGAGAATCGATGCCCCGATGCACGCGCGCGAGGCGCGAGAGGTTTGGTTCGAAGCCGACGGAGCACGCCTGTTTGCTTCTGAGCTCGGAGACGGGCGTCCAGTCGTCTTCATACATGGCGGGCTCGCCGATCACCGTGCTGCCTTGTTCCGCGTTGGTCAGCTAGCCAGCGCGCACCGCCTGGTGCTGCCCGATCTGCGTGGCAGCGGGCGCTCGCTTCATTCCGGAGATCTGAGCTGGGATCGCCTCGCGGACGACGTGGCCGCGCTGCTCGAGCACCTGGAGCGCGCGGTGGTTGGGGGTGTGTCCATGGGTTCCGCCGTGGCCCTGAGATTGGCGCTGCGTCATCCGCGCCTCCTACAGGGGCTGATCGTGATGTCACCTGTCTATCCAGGCACCGATCGCCCGCTACCCGAGGCCGCGCTGGTGGCCATGCAAACCATGAGAGAAGCGGGTGAGCGCGCGCTCGATCACGGTGTCGAGGCGCTCTATCCGCTCTTCGAGGCGCTGCCGCCACCCATCCGCGACACCGCCCTCGAGATGGTGCGCAGCTTCGACGCCGCCAGCGTGGCGGCCACGACTCGGTTCCTCGTCGAACCAACAGCCGATGGGCTCGGTGCGTGAGCTGGAGTCGATCGACGTCCCAGTCTTGGTGTTGCCAGGCGTCGATCCTCAGCACCCCGCCGAGGTCGCGTCGCTCTACCTGGAGCATCTTCGCTACCCGACCGTCGTCGAGCAGGCGGCGCCGGACATGATGGAGAGGCTCTCGCGGTTCTGCGACGAGCTAGATTGGCGCGGAGGCCGGTAGCCACGGCGAAGGCGAGCGACGCGAGGGCTTCCTTGAAGGGGCGGCGCACCCTTCGCCCCCGAGTTTTTTTGGGGTTCGCCCCCGCTTCAAGGAGCCGCGCGTCGCTGCGACCCACCCGGTGACTGTGTTACCGTGCGGAATCAATCAGGATCTACCAACCCCCTGCTGGTCGTGACGTGGACGATGGCGCTGGCTCTCTCGAGGGCCTGGCGCGGCCCCAGATCACGTCATTGAACGCGAGCTGCTGCTGCCTTCGCCGATTGAAGCCGCGCACGGCCCAGGCAAGGAGGAGAAGGACTGCGACGAGGATGATGGGGCGATTCCACTCCCAGTACGCCTCAGCGCGAAGGAACAGCACCGCCGCGAAGATGCCGAGGAAGTTGAACGCGATGATCGCCCACGCGGGCCAATCTCTGAATATCCCGTCATAGCGGTGCTTGCTCTCGATCTTCTGCTCGAGGGTGACGGCTACCTGGAGGCGCTCTCCGGCGGCGGTGATCATGCGGGCTTTGAGCGTTGGGTTGACGAGGCAGTCGGCGCGGCAATAGCCGCAAGTGGCGGCGCTCGCGCCCTCCTCGAAGCGGACGGGGCCGCCACACTGCCCGCAGGCGCCGATGCCTGATGCGAGGAGCATGGCCACGCTGGGGATTCGAGACATGCCGCGCGCGCTCAAGCCGGTGGCGACGTACATGCTCAGGGTGAGCGCGAGGAAGCTACGTCCGACTGGGAATTCTGGTGATAGGACGACGACCGTGAGGAGCACGCTGAAGATGAGCGCCGCCAGGAACAGCGCAGCGTACTTGGAGTTCGTATCGGCCAAGGTCCGCTGGGTCGTCAGGAGCGTCTCCCGCCACGCCGCGCGGACCTCGGTGACGTGCGTGAGCACCCGCGCCCGCTGCGCCTCATCGATGGATGTTTCCGTGTAGCAATGTATGCAGCGTACGCGCGGGCTCTCCTCGACCGCCTCGAGCGGCAGCGCCGCGCCGCAACGTTCGCAGGGGCAAACGGGTACCTCCATCGCGGCTATCCTAGCGCCTCGCGCGGGGCAGCGGGGTGGAGCCCGCCAACGCGGGCTGTGGGCACACGCCGCTTCGCGCGCAGCCGTGCGCCATCGTTGGGACGGTTGTGGTCGTCTTCACTGAACCGTCGCCGGAAGGTACACTCGGAGGATGCAGTTCACGATGAGCGTCCCCTTCGCCGCTCCGATCCATGCGGGCGCTGAGTTCATGTGGATCCGCTTCCAGGAGAAGACGGCCAGCTTCCTGGGCAAGCTCGAGGTCGAGGTCCTCTTCGATCTCTCAGGTGGTCCGGTCTATGGTAGCAACGCGCTCTCCGCTGCGGTCGGCGTGGCGCTGGAGAAGCGCGTGGCGAGCCCCAACGTGCTGCAGATGTTCGTCGCCATGGGCTACGTGGTCCTGGAGCAGCGACGCGCGCGCTGTGGGCGGGCGTTCGTCATCAGCGGTGGACAAGGTACCGGGCGCGCGGCCACCACCATCCTGCTCTGTGAGGCGGTGCCCCTGGGGCGAGGCGGCTGATCACGCGCGGCGCGCGATGAGGAAGTGACACGAGGCCTCGAAGCGCACGGGGCGATCGGCGCCGCCAGCGAGCTCCTCGAAGTCTGCCAGCACTGAGCGCTCGATGACGGCGAGCTCGTCTTCCGAGCACCGCTCGAAGAGCGGCCTGATGAGGGGGCTCTCGTGCATCATGGTCCACATGGCCTGCGGGGTGGGCGCCGTCAGCGCGGCGCTGTGCACCGTCACCTCCGCGTCGACGAAGCCCGCGGCGGTGACCTCCTTCGTCAGCCCCTCTGGCGTGGTGATGTCCAGCCACCCGGGGCGAGGCAAGGAGGCGCGCACGTGCTCTGGGAGCGACATCATCACGGGCGCCATCTGCAGCCGCCCCAGCGGGTTGTCGTCCGGCCCGCGCCACACCGCGGTCGCGAAGAGCCCGCCGGGGCGCAAGACGCGCGCCGCTTCTCGCCAGCCCGCGCTGCGATCGGGGAAGAGGAAGATGCCGAAGGCCGAGAACGCGGCGTCGAAGCTGGCCGCATCGAAGCCGAGCGCCTGACCATCGTGCACCTCGCAGCGCACGACGTCCCCCGCTTCGAGGGCGCTGAGGTTTCGCCGGGCGCGCGCGACCATTTCCTCGGAGAAATCCGTGGCGATCACCTGACCCGGTGCGCCGCCCGCTCGTTGCTGTGCCAGGCAATGCAGGACGGCCGCGTGCGAGAGCTCGCCGTTGCCGCACGCGATGTCGAGGACGCGCGCCGCCGGCGGCAAGCGGCCCGCCACGGAGAGGAAGAGCGACTGAGCGAAGTAGCCGGTGCACGGCGCGGCCACGCGCGTATAGGTGCTCGCGTGGTGGTCCCACGCGGTGGAGAGGTCGATGCTCGTCATATCGCAGCCAAGTCAGGATGGATGGTGGTCAGCGCGGCACGTTGAGCAGCCGGCGCTCGAGGAGGCTACGAAGCTGGCGCGCTGCGCGCAACGGCCCGGGCTTGTGTGCTCGCTTCGCGCTGGAGGAGCGCTTGCTTGCGCTCCACGCCCCAGCGGTAACCTGAGAGGCCGCCGTCCATGCGGACGACGCGGTGACAAGGGATGGCGACCGCGATGGGGTTCTTGGCGCATGCGTGCGCCACGGCGCGCACCGCGCGGGGGACACCGAGGCGCTGAGCCAGGTCAGTGTAGCTGATGGTGGTGCCCGCGGGGATTTCGCGGAGCGCTCGCCACACGCGCTCTTGGAAGGCCGTGCCACGAACATCGAGTGGGAGGTTGAGGCCCAGGGAGGGCGCTTCGATGAAGCCGACCACCTGCGCGACGAGCTGCTCGAATTGCGTGTCACCGCCGACCCACTCGGCGTTGGGGAATTGATCCTGGAGGTCGCGAACGAGCCGATCGGGATCATCGCCCAGTGAGATCGCGCAGACCCCGCGGTGACTCTGGGCCACCAGCACCGCCCCCAGCGTGCACTGCCCCACGGCGAAGCGGATGGTGAGCCCCGGCGCGCCCGCTAGGTAGTCTCGGGCGCCCATGCCGAGGACGCCGTCCGATGCTGCGTAGAAGCGACTGCTCGAACCGTAGCCCGCGCCGTAAATGGCGGAGGTCACCGAGGAGACTTCGGCATGAGCGAGCTCGCTCCGTAGCTTCTTTGCGCGCACCGCGGCGGCGTACTCCTTGGGGGTGAGGCCTGTCTCTGCCTTGAATACCTTATGGAAATGAGATGGGCTCATCCCGGCGTTGGCAGCCAGCTCGTCGAGGGTGGGCTGCCTCTCGGCGGCCTCGATGCGTCGGCAGCTCGCCGCGACGAGCTGGGCGCGCGCTACGGCGGCGCTCGTTTGGTCTCCGTGGTGACGGCGGCTCGGACGGTACCCGGCCGCTTCGGCGGCCCGCGCCGAGTCGAAGAACTCGACATTCCTTCGATGAGGCAGTCGTGCTGACGAGCTGGGAGGGCAATAGACCCCCGTCGTCTTCACGGCGTACACGAAGTGATCGTCCGCCCGCGGATCGCGAGCCAGGACGGCCGCCCAACGCGCCTCAGCGGTCGCGAACGGCTGGTTCGGGGTCCGCGTCTTCATGCTCCCAGGTGTAGCGCCGACCTGCGCCGCAAGAACTCCGGTTCTTGCGGTTGAATTCCGAAATCGTGGTCCTGCGGCGAGCCGCCATGGCCCTGCTTGTGTAGCCCCCGGTTCACACGTCGCCGCGGGCTTGCGCGCTTGCACATCATCCGTGCAAGCGCTAGATCTGGACGGGCGTGGGTCTAGCCTCGCCTTCGAGGCAGCCTGCGGCACCAGGAGAGAAGAAGGCGTGTGATCAGGAGCTTCGGGAACAAGATGACGGAGGATATCTACAACGGCATCACCTCCAAAGAGGCGAGGAAGTTTCCAGGAGAGCTTCGTGGTGTTGCGGAGCGGAAGTTTGACATGATCGATGCCGCGGCGGAGATCCTGGATCTCAGGGTTCCTCCAAGCAATCGTCTGGAGAAGCTCAAAGGTGACCGGATTGGTCAGTTCAGTATCCGAATCAATGACCAGTACCGGATCTGCTTCCAGTTCACGCAAGGGAACGCCACGGGCGTGGAGATCGTGGACTACCACTGATTGAGTCGAGTGGCCCGTGCGCCAGGTTGACTCCAAAATGAGAAGAACAGCCATGCTCCCGAAGAACCGTGCTCCGACTCATCCAGGGGTCATCCTGGAGGAGGAATTCCTCAAGCCGCTCGGCATGTCCCAGGTCGCCCTGGCTGCAGAGATGGGCGTCCCCGTCCAGCGGGTGAACACGATCATCAGTGGCAAGCGAGGGGTTACCGCTGAGACGGCACTTCTTCTCGCTCGCGTTTTCAACAACACGCCTCAGTTTTGGATGAGCCTCCAGACCAGTGTGGATCTCTGGGAGGCTCAGAGGGGACTGGAGAAGCGGAAGGTCTCCTGAGCGCTAGCTGACCCACGGAGCCTAGTGCTGCGGTGCCTCGGGACGGCGCAGCGCGGCGGCGCCATGCAGGCGCATACTGGAACCAGCCGGCTCTTCAGGGTCTAGAAGTCGTGATCATCGGCGTGGTGACGCCGGAGTCAGAGCGTCAGGAAAGCTGATTCGTTAGGTAAGAGGTCTTTAGATTCAGCCGCGTCCGGACTTTCGTAGAGCGATGCGGAGCCGCGCTCGGATGGCGCCCTCGAGTGATTCGCGATGCGGCAGCAGCAGATCGACGACGGTCGAGAAGTCGCCCGCGCGGTAGGCGACCTCACTTTGGGTGAAGGCCTCCTGCTTGGCGCGCTCGGCGAGCCGCGTTCGATGTGCAGTGACCCATCAGCGACGCCGGGGAGACAGGCAGCGGGGTGGGTGTGCAGCCTCTGGGCATGCGGAAGATCAGGATGGAGGCGGAGGCGCGGAGGTGCCTCGCGCAGGTTGAGGCGTCAGGGCGGTCGCTCGCGGGGTGGGCGCGGGCTCATGGTGTCGACGTGCAGTCGCTGTATGGGTGGCGGAGGGCGCTCAAGCAGCGCGCAGACGGCTACTCAAGGGTGACCGGTGAGGGGGTGTCGCCGCCGACGTTCGTCGAGCTGGTGGCGGCGCCCGAGGGGCGCGACGTGCCTGACACGGCTGCTCGGTACGTCGTGTGCCTGGAGGGGGCGCGCATCGAGGTGGATGACTCGTTCCGCGCCGACACGTTGGCGCGGCTGGTGAGAGCGCTGCGCGCGTGCTGAGCTTGCCGCCGACGTGGCGCGTGTTCGTGGCGGTGGAGCCGTGCGACATGCGTCGGTCGTTCGATGGGCTGGCGGGCGCTGTTCGAGCGCTTGGGCTCGATCCGGTGAGTGGGCACGTCTACTTGTTCTTCAATCGGCGACGACGGCTCGCGAAGGCGTTGTGGTTCGATGGCTCGGGCTGGTGCTTGCTCAGCAAGCGGCTCGAGCAGGGCAGCTTCCAGCTCCCGCGGCTGAGCGGCGACGAGAAGACGGTCGCCATCAACGGCGCGGCCTTCGCCTCCCTGCTCGCCGGCATCGACTTCACCGTCGCCAGGCGCGGGTGGTTCCGCGCGGAGAGCACTTCGCGTCGATAGGGGATCGACATCCAAGATCAGGTGTGATCGGGTAGCGCCCGTGACCACCGCGGACTACCTCGCTGAGCTCGCCAGGCGCGACGCGGAGCTGAGTGTCATCCGTGCGGAAAATGCACGTCAGGCGAAACTCATCGAGAGCCTGACTGAGCAGCTGGTGGCGCTGACGGAGCGGATCGCTGAGCTTATCGCCGCCGTTGAGCGCAAAAAAGGCAAACCCCCGATCCCGAAACCCGTCGCGCCAGCGACATTGACTGAGGCAGAGCGCAAGGCGTTCGAGAATCGTCCGCGCCCACCCGAGAAGCCGCTCGAGCCGAAGAAGCCCAAGCAGCGCGCCAAGCCCACGGGGCGCAAGCCGCTGCCAAAGCACCTGCCCGAAGAGGTGCACCACCTGAGGCCCACAGCCTGCGACCACTGCGGTGAAGCAGCGCTCGATCAGGTAGACGAGGTGACTGAAGAGAAGCTGCACGTCGTCAAGGAGCACCAGCGGCGGCGCGTCGTCACGCGTGTCACTTGCCGCTGCCGGAAGTGTGGCGAGCGTACGACTCCTGCGTCACTGCCCGCGCCGTTTCCACGCTCGAAGATCACGGGAGAGTGGCTCGCTTGGCTGATGCATCAGAAGTTCTCGCTGCTCGTGCCGCTCGATCGCGTGCGCCGCGATCTCAAAGAGCGCGGCATCGCCATGGCGATGAGCACGCTGGTCAGCTACGTGGAGCGCGCTGCTGATCTGCTCGCGGCGATCGATGGCTACCACTGGAAGCAGCTGCTTGCTGGGCGTTGGATGGCGACGGACGCGACGGGCCTCAAGGTGCTGGTGAAGGGCTTGCCCGAAGCTCATAACGGCTACCTTGAGCAGTTTCACAACCATGAAGCCGTGGTGTTTCAGTACGCGGCGACGAAGCATGGCGAGGGCATCGAGAGCAAGCTCGCTGGTTTCCGCGGGACGCTCACCGCGGACGCTGAGCATCGCCTGAATGGCGTGTACGGTGAGCACGTGCTCGAAGCGGGCTGCAACGCCCACGCGCGTCGGAGGTTCCGGGACGCGGAGGCGACGCAGCCAGCGCTCGCGCTCGAGGGAGGGAAGTTCATCGGCGCGATGTACGGCGTCGAGGAAGACGCCCGGAAGGAAGGGCTCACGGGGAAGGCGCTGCTCGCGCGGCGCCGCGAGCGCGCCGGGCCGATCGCCAAGGAGTTTGACGAGTGGCGGGCGGCCACGCTCCCAGGCTTGTTGCCGAGTGAGCCCTTGGCGCAGGCGATTCGATACTACGATCGGCACCGTGAAGCGCTGCTGCGTTTCCTCGAGGATCCAGAGGTGCCGCTCGACAACTCCGCCACCGAGCGGCGGTTTCAACACGTCGCCAAGCTGCGCCTGAACATGCTCTTCGCGGGCAGCACCGAGGGGGCGCACCGAGCCTGCGTGCTGCTGGGCGTCTCCGCGACCTGTCGCACCATGGGCGTGAATTTCGAGCAGTACCTCGCCTGGGCCTTCGAGCGCTTGGGTACGCACCGCGAGCGCTTCGGCCTGCCGGTGAGCGAGCTGACGCCAGCGGCGTTTAAGCTGACGCTGGGCGGCTGAGGGGTTGGGGGCCGCTGGCTGCGGCGGGAGGCACACTCAGGCGCGGGGTGCATCCCGGTGTCGCTGATCGGTCACGATGTGCAGCCTCGAGCTCGGCCTGACGCACGGGCGAGATGGGCTCGGCGCCGTCGTGCGCCTCGAGCAGGTACATGAACTGGACGGCGGCCTCGGGCCACGCGCCCACATCCTCAGGTTGGTTGTCGAGCCACAGGTCGACCGCGCGCCGGTGTGGCTCCACGTCATGGAAGAACTGCCTGACCGCCTCCTCGCCCTGCTTCTCCATGTAGTCGAGCCGCGTCACGTCGCACGCGATCGCCCAGCGCTCGACGTAGGGGATCAGGTGTCGAAGGTGCTCAGGGACCTGTGCCTCGTCCACGGCGATGGTGGGCCGGTTCTCCGCGTTGTACCCATACTCGTCCCGCAGCACGTGGCTTGGAACGACGTCGTAGAGCTGAAGCGGCCGCCGCGTCACGCGTTCGAGGATAGCTCAGGCCCGCGTGGCGGCGAGTAACCTTCGAATCGTCCACGACAGCTCGTCGACATCACTCACGTGAATAGACAGGTTCGCCTGGTGTTGTCGAGCGATGCTCGACAGGCTCTGGAGCATGCTCGCTGGGTCCGAGGTGCGTCCTGTGATCCTCGTGGTGTCAGCGCGGTACGGCTCGATCTTTGTGATGGCGTAGCCGCCGATGGCGCGCGCGGCGCGCTCGACCTCACCCGCGGCGAGCTGCCGCTTCACCGCCTTTTTCCCTCGGGTGGGAGCAGGCTGATCGAGCCAGATGGACGCCGTGACCTCGACTTCGTGCCCCGAGAGCACGCGAATGCGCCCGCCGTGGCGGTACGCGAGCCGCGCGAGGCGCTTCGGCCGATTGACGGGGTCGAAGAGCAGGAAGCTGTCGTCAACCCGAGTGACGGGCGGGTCACCCAGCGCGCGTAGGAAGGTATCCGTACGATGGGCTCGTGCAGGTTGCATATCCCAGAAACGCACGACCATGCGGCCGCGCGTGGGCACGTCAGCGCCGAGTCGCTTCATCACCTGAACGACCGCGTCCTCCGTTGGCTCGGGTGTCGTGATCTCGACGGCGAAGGGCTGCCCCGACGCGAGCGCCTCGACCTCACTCCGCAGCTTGGGGAGACGACGCTCCGTGGCGGCGAGCCGCCACGAGCTCTCCCGAGGGCCGAGCGGGACGCTGACGAGGACCTGCACGCCGTGCACCCAGCACCTGCGCCGGTTGCTCCGCGCGGCTTGGGCGACGGCGCGCGCGTCCTGAGCGCTCTTGGTGGCGATCGCGATGAGCGCGCACAGGGGCATGTGCGTGTGCACGCCGCCGGGCGCTACCCAGCCATCGTCCTTCCAGGCGAGGCCGCGCAGCGCGTGGAAGGCGTCATCGACGGCGTAGCCGAGGGCGATCACCGAGCCTCCGATCGCGCCGAGCTCGTCTGGCATCTCCACGCCGTCGTCCCACGCCTCCGCGTCATCGCCGGGCGCCGCGATTCCGTGCTCACGGACGAGCTGCTGCCAGGCCTCTGTCCAGGGCGCACCGGGCTCCCAGCCTGGCAGCAGCTTCGCGAGGTAGGCCTCCGCCTTCGCGACGCTCTCGAACCGCGCCACCATCACGCACTCGCCGCTGTTGTTGCCCGAAAAGCTTTGCCACACGGTAAGTGGTGGGGTCGGGTTGGGCGCTGCCATGGGGAGCGCGCGGCCGCAGCCTGCGCGCGGGCTCGGGCGCGAGAGCCAAGCCTGATGGGTGCGCCACCCGCTGAGGACCTGTGCGGCCGTGGTGGCCGGCAGTGAGGCGCCCGGCGCGTCGGAGAAGCTACACGCGAGGAGCCGCTGATCAGGCGTGATGCTGACGAAATCGAGCCCAGCGCCGCAGTCACCGCCGAAGAGCCGCGGGACAGGGACGAGGCCGCCCGCGCACACCGAGAGGCGCGCGGGGAGGGGAGCGCCTTTCAAGATGGCTGCGAGCCGCCCAGCGCCGGCTGTCGAGAGGCGCCGCCCGGGCTCGCCCACGTAGGTGAGGATGGAGACGTCCCGCGCACCGAAGGCGGCGAATTCAGACAGCAGCGCTGGTAAGGTGTCGAGCGCGCCGTCATCCACTAGGAGGTTGACGCCCCAGCGTTGGCCATTGGCTGAGAGAACCTCGGCGGCTCGTCGCCAGCGCGGATCGCTATAGACAGATAATCGGACGATACCGAGCGCCCCTTGCAGCTGCCTTAGGCGCGCTCCGGTGAGCAAGGTGCCGTTCGTGGTGACGTGCTGCGCCAGCTGGGTCGTCTGAGCGACTCGAGCGACCAGATCATCGAAGCCCGCGAACGCCAGCGGCTCGCCGCCGCCGTACGCGACCTCCAGCGTGCCGGCCTCCGAGAGGCCCCGGAGCACCTGAGCGGCCGTCTCGGCCGTCCACCGGCTCGGCCTCGATGCGTCTCGCGAGCAGAAGGCGCAGCGCAGGTTGCACGCGTTGGTGATGCCGAACATCACCACGCGCGGCGCGGTGCGCCTGAGCGCGCCGGTGGCGGCGGTGGCCAGGCGAACGTGCGTCCCCGAGAGTGGGTGGAAGTACAACAGCGCCCCATCCAGCGGGTGCGCCCTGAAGCCAGGCGGAAATATTGGCAGGCCTTCCACGCCGCGAGGGTATCACCCATCACATGGTGCGGTCAATTGTACTTTAGGCTGACTACGGTGTTACTGCGCGGAATCACTCGGTGGCTGTCAGTCCGCATCGATGTGGGATCGATAGGGCCGATGCCGCCGCTGCCCGCGGTGCCGCCATTGCCCGCGGTGCCGCCGCTGCCCGCAGTGCCGCCGCTGCCCGCGGTGCCGCCGTCACCACTGCTACCTGCGGTGCCGCCGTGCCCCGAGCTGCCTCCCGTGCCTCCATCACCCGCGGCGCCGCCGCTGCTGCCGCGGTTGCCGCTCGAGCCGCAGCCGCTGACTGCCATGGCGATAGCGATGGTCGCCGGGATCCATGTGAGCTTCAGATGCATCATATCGTATTCCTCGAGATCACTCCCTTGAGCGCCCTGTGCTACGTACTCGCAGCATCGTCAGTCTTCGTTACGGTAGTACCTCAGCGAGTCCTCCGTGATCTCCTCTTCCTCTGTGATGAGGTACTCGCCGTATTCATCGGTGCCGATGAGGTACAGCTCTTCGTAGCTCGGCGTGGCTGACGGTGCCCAAGGAGTCCACGTCTGCCCTCGGTCTTCGCTGCTCTGATAGACCGTATCCGAGTAGTAGATGCGACCGTTCTCGGTTCGGTAGTTGCCCTTGAAGGTGTAGTCGAGGTCGTAGAACGAGCCGCGGGTCACCACGACCCTGAGCCGCGTGCCGTCGTCGTAGAAGCTCTCGACGATAGCGATCCCTGTCGCTACCGCGGACCAGCTCCCCACGAGCTGCGGGTCGATCTCGGGGGTCACATCAGTGCCTCCGCTGCCCCCGCCCGCGACGCCGCCATTCGTGTTACCGCCGGTACCCGCGACGCCGCCGGTGCCTCCGTTGGCGCCGCCTGAGCCGCTGGCGCCACCTGAGCCGCCCGAGCCGCTGGTGGCCCCGCTACCGCTCGAGCCTCCGCTGGCGCCTCCGGTGCCATCCTGGTCGTCGCTCGAGGTCACCACGCAGCCGCTGGCCGCTACCGCGATCGATGCGGCGATGGTCATCGTGAGCAGGGAAAATGGCTTTGGATTCATCGTGTCCTCACGTTCGTAAGCGGTGCGCGTCCTCGACCGACGCACCTCCGTGCTACGTGCGCACGCCCGAGAGTTCCAGTCGTACACCCCCGCAAAATTGTTTACGTTTACGCGCGCCACACTTCTGGCGCGTGCTCGAGAAGCGAGGCGCCCGCGCGGCACAGCAGCAAGAGCGCCACGCAGAAAAGCCGACGGCCCCCGAGGATTGCTCCTGGGGGCCGCGACACCTGGCCTAGTTAGTCAGGCTACTGAACCGAGTGGGGGCCAGTACGGCGCACCATCGCTCAGCGGTTGCGTGGCGCCAGCGGCATCTCGGGGACGGGGTAACCGGCGGCTCCGAAGGTAGCCACGATGGCTCGGTGCGTATCGAAGTACACTTGCCAGTAGTGGTCCGTGTGCGTGTAGGGGCGCACCGCGAGCATCGGCCCCTCGAGCGTGAACTCCAAGATCTCGATGTCTGGCGCCGGGTCAGTGGAGACGTTGGGGATCTCGGCGATCGCCGTCTTCAAGCGCTCGATCGCGTCGAGTGGGTCGACGCCATTCGCGATCCTCGCGGTGCAGTCCACGCGACGGACTGGGTTCGTCGAGAAGTTCTCGATCGGCTCGGAGAACACCTTGTTGTTCCCGACGATGGTCACCACGTTCTCGAGCGTGACGATGGACGTGGTGAACAGGCCAATCTCCCTCACCGTCCCCATCACCCCGCCAACCTTCACGAAATCCCCCACCTTGAACGGCCTGAGCACTTGAAGGAACAAGCCCGCGGCGAAGTGGGTCAGGAGACCGCCCCAGGCGGTGCCGATGGCCAAGCCCGCGCCCGCCAACAGCGCAGCGAAGGAGGTGGTCTGCACGCCGAAGATGTCGAGGATGGCCAGGACGAGCACGACGTTGAGGAGGACCCCCAAGATCGACTGCAAGTAGCTGATGAGCGTCGCGTCTACCCGCTGCCCGCGCGCCAGGCCGATGCCCACGGCGCGTAGCACCAGCGCGATCAGCCAACGGCCGACGATCCACGCGGCGAGCGCGCCCAGCGCTTTGAGCGCGAAGTTGGCGCCTTGAGTAGCAAGGAAGGTGAGGACTTGATCTAGGTTCGGCATGGCGAGCGAGCCTCGATGGTGCAGCCCTCGCCGTCAAGCCTTCGCGCCTCAACCAGTGAATCCACGCCGATCGGTGCACGCCAGCCTTGGTGAAAGCACCACGGCCACACATCCGAGGGACGTTTCCTTGTCCCAAAAAGGGAACCCGAACCGGACGCGAGTGACGCGAGGTCTTTTCCGGGGGGTTCGCCCCCACCTCACGGCACCACGCGTCGCCGCGACTCACCTGGAGGCCTGCGCTTCGATAGACCGAGCTCGATAGTCCTTGCATTTGATTTCGTTATAGATTAACTATGTCGACATGAAGCAATCATCCCAAGGAGGGCCCCGCTCATGACGGAGCCCCACGAGCTGTGGCCGCGGATCTCATCCGCTGTTTTCTACGACGACGCGGGGGCGGCGATCGACTGGCTCTGTAAGGTCTTTGGCTTCGAGGTGCGCCTGAAGGTCGAAGGAGAAGGTGGCCGCATCGAGCACTCCGAGCTGACGTTCGGAGACGGCGTCATCATGATCGGCTCCGTGGGTCAGGGGGCCGACGCCGCTCGCGTCCATTGCAAGTCACCGCGCTCGCTCGGTGGCGCCAACACCCAGTCGCTCTGCGTCTACGTGGACGATGTGGATGCGCATTGTCAACGCGCGCGGGACGCAGGCGCTCAGATCCTGCGTGAGCCGGCCACCGATGACTACGGCGACGAGTACGGCGCGAACCGCAGCTACGAGGCGCTCGATCTCGAGGGTCATCACTGGTGGTTCATGCGCGTGGCCCGCGATCCGAAGGCGCCGTGACCGCGAGCATCGACGCCACCTTCTTCGCGCTCTCGGATCCGACGCGCCGCGCGGTCATCGGCATCCTGAGCAAGGGTCCTCAACGCCCCAGTGAAATGGCTGATGCACTGACCGTCAGTCGCCCGGCGATCAGCCGCCACCTGAAGGTGCTACGCGAAGCGGGCCTCGTCGTCGAGCGAGTCCAGGAGGCCGATACGCGTGTCCGCGAGTACACGCTTCGGCGGAAGCCGTTCGGCGACCTCCGAAGGTGGCTCGACGAGGTCGAGTGCTTCTGGGGCGACCAGCTCGACGCGTTCAAGGCTCACGCGGAGCGCAGCCGGAAGGGCGGGGCTCGGTGAGCACCGAGGATCGATCGACGCGTGGTGACGCGGCGCGCGTCTCGATGCTCGTTCTGTCGCGACCGCTCTATGCGTCCGCTGGGATGGCGCTCGGGTCCATCCACATGGCTTCCCACACGTGGCCATCTGGATCTGCGAGGTTCCGGTTGTACATGAACCCGAGGTCTTGAACCGGGTTGATGTCGGCGGTGCCGCCGTTCGCTGCGGCGGCGGCGTTCATGGCGTCGACCGCCGCGCGGTCCTCCAGGGAGATGGCGAGCATCACCTCGCTCGAGGTGGGCGGGGGGATGTCGCGCGACGTGAACGTCCGCCACTTGTCGTGGGTGAGCAGCATCACATTGATGGCCTCGCTCCACACCATGCACGCGGCGGTGTCGTCGGTGAAGTGAGGGTTATTGACGAACCCGAGGGCGGCGTAGAAGGCCTTCGCTCGCTCGAGGTTCTTGACAGGTAAATTGACGAAAATCATCTTGGGCATGGTTGGCTCCCTTGGAAGCGTCGAGCGCTCCCTATTGTGGTGTTTCTCCTTAGACTGCCCCGGCTCTCCAGAATCATCGGCGGGTGGTGAGAATTCGTACCCGCCTAGTAAAATCGTCGATTCTCGCAGGAAAACCCCAAGGATCAGGCCAACACCAGCGGGAGGCTGAAGCGCGGGAACAGCCGCTCCACGTCCAGGAACGCGTTCCACCCCGTGATGCGCTCCTCCGAGAGCTCCAGGACGATGAGGGCCCACGCGGCGTGCCCGCCCTGGGGAGCAGACCGATACTGCGCGAAGGCGGGTGAGCCGCAGGCCTCGGTCGCCACCAGGCGCGAGCCGCGGCACCCAGCGCCAGGCCCGAGGAGCCAGCGGTGGATCTCGTCGGGCCCCGAGAGCCATAGGCAGAACGGAGGCATCGACAGGGTGGCGTCTTCGTGCATGAGTGAGGTGAGCCCGTCGACGTCGTAGGCCTCGAACGTCGTGACGTAGCGCTCGAGTAGGCGCGCCTGAGTGTCCGTCAGCGGCCCGCTGCTCGTATCGAGGTCACCGAGCTTGGCGCGGGCGCGTTGCAGGGCGCTGTTCAGCGCAGGCAAGGTCATCTCCAGGCACTCGGCGGCCTCGGCGGCGGAGCACCCGACCACCTCCGTGAGGAGCAACGCCGCGCGCTGCTTACCGGGGAGGTGTTGCAGCGCTGAAACGAACGCGAGCCGCGTGCGCTCCTTGAGCACCAGCCGCTCGTGGGGGTCGATGTCGGGTGAGCACACCGCGGCGTCGGGGATGGGCTCGAGCCACTCTTCCGCCGGGCGCTGGTGGAGCGTGTCGCCGACCTTGCCCGCGGGCCCCTCCTCGATCGGGCGCGCGCGCCGCTTGCGGTCGGCGAGGAGGTCGAGGCACACGTTGGTGGCGATTCGATGGAGCCACGAGCCGAGCGCCGCTCGCTCCTCGAAGCGGTCCTGATGGCGCCACGCGCGGACCAGCGTCTCCTGCACGGCGTCATCGGCGTCGAAGACCGAGCCGAGCATGCGGTAGCAGTGCCCTGTCAGGTTCGGACGATGACGATCGAGCTCCACGGGGCTCAGCATGCCTGATTTATACAGCGTCTTCCGCCGACCCTCTACTGCCGCATTTATCTCTCAGATCTCGGTCGAGATCGACGAGATGACGGGCCGAGCTCTCGGGTCACCGACGTGATCCTTCTGCATCGACAGATGCGAGCGCTCGAGGGAGTCGCAGGGACGCCCGCTGACGTGAACTGGGGGCGAACCCCCAAGAAAACCAGCGAGACGCTCAACCAGTCATCTATCGTGTCTTTATTTCGGGGGTTGGTAGCACCGATCGATTCCGCACGGCAACGCAGTCGCCTGACGCAGCGCTACCGATCGCCTTCAGGCGCTGGCTTCGGAAACCTCCGCGCCAGCTCGGCTTTCTGCGCGAGCACGGCGTCGAGCTCTTCGCGCGCCACCTCGACGCCATTCCTGTAGAACGCGCGAGCATCCGCGGCGAGCCGGATCCCCTCCGCATCGATGACGCGGAAAGTCGCCGCGTCAGCCCCCACGATGCGACGATGGAAGTAGTAGACGCGATCCGCGTCGATGCTGTGGTCGCCCTCCAACCTTCGCCACGTCTGTGGCGATGCAGCGGGCAGCGCCGCGATTTCGCAGAAGACGTGAGAGCCGTCGAAGCCGTACACACCGTCGAGGGAGCGAAATGAGGCGGAGTCGGCTCGCTTCACGACGTTCGGTTTCCCATCGAAGTTGTAATAGTAGACCTGCGCTCGATCGCGCGCGTAACCGGTTGGAACCAGCCGACCAGAGGACAAGGATCGCGCGCCCCCATCGCAGACCTCGAAGCTGGCACGGTGCGCGCCCTTCACCTCTCCTGCGATCGTCCAGACACGCTCGCTGTCCGCAGCGTAGCAGTAGTTGAGCGCACGGAAGCTCGTGGGATCGGCGCCACGAATCCGTGAGAGCTGCTTGTAGCAAGCACGGCGGTCCTTACCGAAGTCACCAAGAAAATATCGGAAAGTCTCTGGATCGGCCCCTCGAACCAGGCTGCGACCCCACATCACCTTGCCCTCGTGGAGCCAGTAGGTGAACGGCTCATCGTCAGGGAGCTGTAGGTAGGGGTCGGCGCGCCCGAAGAAGCTCGGCGGTGTGCTCGAAGGCTGGCGCTCCAGCGTGAACTCCTCGGGGATCACGATCTCCACGGGTCGATTATCTCTCAGATCTCGGTCGAGATCGACGAGATGACGGGCCGAGCTCTCGGGTCACCGACGTGATCCTTCTGTACCGACAGATGCGAGCGCTCGAGGGAGTCGCAGGGACGCCCGCTGACGTGAACTGGGGGCGAACCCCCAAGAAAACCAGCGAGACGCCCGCGAAGTAGCATCGGCCCAACCGCTCAGTCAGCCAGGAGACATGGGTCCGTTCGTCTCCCTAACTATGCCTCAGGGCTCGCCCGCTCTCTAGGAGCACCGTGAGCGACGATGATCGCGCCACGAGATCGGGTCGCGCCCACGCGCGGCGCTGGGCGGGTTGCAAGCCGGTCGGCTCGCGAACGATGGTCCCGAGTGCCCAAACCGGCTACGCTGGACGCTCACCGCCCCGCCCTCGAGGTTCCATGCTCGTGTCTTATGTTCCCTCATTGAAACACTCACTCGCCTCGCGCTCATCGATCGGGTGCGCGCTCTTGGCGCTCTTCGCTGGCGTCGCGTGCTCGGGCTCATCGGACGACGCGGGCGGCGGCAAAGGCAAGGAGGACGCCTCGATCCCCGGTGACGGCGGCGATGGCGGCGTCGCGGGCAGCGGCGGCGGCGGCGGCCAGAACGACAGTGGCCCGAACGATAGTGGTCATGATAGCGCACCCTCCACGGGTTGGAGCCTGGTCGCGTCGCCCGCGGAGCTGCGCCTCTACCGGCTCGCGGGCGATGCTCGCGGCGTGTGGGCGAGCGGCGACCGACACGTGAGCGGGGGTCGAGTCTTCGAGGCGGGGCGCCTCAGCGAAGGTGGGTTCGAGGGCGTGTACGAGAAGCACAGCTCCGACACGGTGGCCCCCAACTTCTTCATCCAAGCGTTGGCTCCCGTCGGGGCGCGTACGGCCGTCATCGGCGGTCAGATGTTCGTGCTCATCATCGGCGAGGGCGAGCCGCGAGCCGTCACCTCGGTGACCAGCGACGCCAAGACGGCCTTCGCCTTCAGCGACCGCGACGTGTGGATCTCCACGCGCCACGGCTCGCTCACGCACTTCAACGGCACCACGGACGATCGCAGCCGCGGTCTCGCGGACAGCGGCGACGTCCAGGCCATGTGGGGGACGTCAGGCATGCTGTTCTTCGCGACGACCGAAGGCCTGCGCGGCGTGTCGCTCCCCATCCCCCTCGGGTGGAACGAGCCGAGCACCGAGGAGCTGAGCGGCTCGTTCGCCGACGTGGATGGCGCGCTGTCCGTCGGCTTCGCGGTGGGCGACGCGGGCATCGCTGGGCGCTACGAAGGTGGGAGTTGGACTTCCATCCCAACGGGCACCACCGTCGATCTAACGGCGGTCGCCGTCGCCTCGGGAGACAACGCGTGGGCCGCCGGGGAGCGCACGCTGCTGCACTGGGACGGCTCGCGCTTCACTCAGGTGCAGGAAGAGGGCATGCCCACCGGTGAAATCACCGATTTGGCGGCTGAGCCCGATGGCACCTTGTGGCTGGCTGCCAGCGGTCAAGTGTACCGCCGCCGTCCGTGAGCAGGACGATCACGGTGCGCGGGCCGCGCGGCGGCTGAAGTAGCCTCGGAACGACCTCTCGTCACCGAGCGGCACGTGCACGGCCTTGTTGTGAACCAGCACACCGCCAGCGAAGTAGGTGTGCGGCGCGCCGACACCCAGATCATAGACGGTCGCGGTCTCGGTCACGGTGCGCGGCTCGAGCGCCACGAAGCGGAGGTCCGTATCGAGCAGCTGGGCACCGCTCGCGACGTCGCGCGCAGCGACGAAGCGCCCGTCCACGAAGATGGGGTGCTCACCGGTGACGCGCAGGCGGCCCATCACATGAAGCTGCCTGGCGTGTGACCGCTCAATCCATTTCACCTGCGTCGTGGTGAGGCGCCGCTGCTCTGGATCGTAGCTCGTGATCTCGTCGCCCACGCGCAGCGTTTCGACGAGCGTCTCCCCCCGTGGCGTCGCGATCGGAGTGCCCGCCGCGACGCAAGTGAAGTGTCGATACTCGTCGACGAGCAGCTCCTGACCGCTCGGGTCGACCAGGATCTCCGTCACCGTGACGTGATAGCCTGGGTCCGACTGCTCCGTGAAACGCAGCCAACGGTTTCCATCGACGTCATCGATCGTCGGATATGAGGACTTCGGGGGTGCGCTCAACGAGCGACGCTTCGCCAGGCGCTCGGCGACGATCCGCTCGATCTCCGCGATGGGACGGTGGGCGTCGCCCGCGGCGACCACCTCGAAGGACAGGGGCGGTATCGCGAACTCGAACGTGCCCTCGCTCATCGTGGCCGTCCCCTGGAGCGCGATCGAGTACTTCCCCGGGTGAGTCAGCAGGTCGGGCGGCGCGCTCTTCCAGCGGCGCTTGTTGAGCCCGGCGCCATCCACGGAGAAGAGATCGACGAGGTGCGCGATGTACTGCGAAGACGAGCCAGTCGGAGGCTCAGCCAGTTCGAGCGTGTGCTTGCTGTCACCCGGTCCGACGATCTCGATTCGAAGGGTGCCCAGCACCGCTGACCAATCAACCCGCGCGTAGCGCCAAGGATCTTCACCCCCCGAGGGCTCCGCCAACGCGAACTCGAACGCCAACCGCACCGGCTCCTTCGTCGTGATCTTGCTGACGAGCAGCCGCGCGCGCGCCGTCAGCCCGCTCTGAGCCTCACTGACGGCGGTGTTGTCACGGATTGGAGCCTGGGCCGGCGGGCGGGAAGGTGCCGTCGAGACCGTCCCCGCGTCGGCTCGAGGCGCCCCAGGCGAGCTCCGATTGCACCCAAACACACAGAGCACCAAGCACGCCCACATGAAGCCCCGGTTCATGCGGTCACGGTACTCGATTCCCTCGAGTCACGGAATCACAAAGTGCGCTCCTCAGTATCACGATCCCACGCGGTAAGTGCACCGCGCAGCGCCGCCGGGCGACTGTGTTACCACACGGAATCGACCCGGAGCTACCAACCCCCCTCCCCCCCTCGAGTGAGCGTGTGCCGCGACCGTCGATGGGCGCGCTCGAGAGCCCGCTATCCGTCGCTCTTGCCGCGCGCCGCGAGCGCCTGTTGCCGCCTGCGCAGCAGGCTGAGCAAGACGAGCACTTCGACCACGGCGATCCCCGCCCCGATGCCCGCGCTGTGCAAGCCGAGCATGCTGAAGACGAAGCCCAGCACGATGCCCGTGGCCAGACCGGCAGCCAAGGTGATCGCGATGATCGTCGGCCAACCCATGACCGTCAGGTTGCCTGGCTGATGTGGATCGTTCATCCGCGCAGTGTATTCGAGCGCAGCCTCGTACTCCAGCCCTTCATCGCCACGGCGGCTATCCATGTGGGATCTTCTGATGGTTCTCCTCCTCGAAGAACGCCTCTAGCATTGGGGCGGGGGTTCGAAAGCGGGTTGGACGGCACCCATCCGCGTGACGCGTGAGGCCGAACCTGCGGGGCTCCGCATAGTCACCTCCGATGTCTTCGAGGGGCATCGCGAGCTGCCTCGTGTCATGCTCACGCCATGAGAGCGGTACGTCGGTGGGCCCGGAGCGCGTGGGTGTCCTCAACGCTGGGTGTGGCGCTGGTCTTCGCCTGCTCGTCCAATGAAGGTGGTGGCTCGCTCGGGGGAGGTGCGGGCGGCACCTCGGGCTCCGGCGGCACCTCAGCCGACGCGAGCGCCGACGCCGCACAGCGAGATGGCAGCGCGCTGCTCGACGGCTCCACCCAGGACGGCTCCACCGGCGGCTCGCCGAACGACGGCGGCACACTCGACGCCGCGACCGACGCGGGGGACGGCGGCGCGATCGAAGACGCCGGAGACAGCGGCACGATCGAAGACAGTGGGACTGACGGAGGCGAAGTCGAGGTCCCGGCAGACGCGGGGCCGCCTTCGTCGCGTCACGTGGAGCGCCCGCTCGGCACCACGGAGGCAGGCAACGGGTACTGGGAGTACCTGCCGCCCACGTACGACTTGGTCTCGTCAGCTCCGCTGCTCGTCTTTTGGCACGGCGTCGGCGAGAACGGCAACGGCACCACGGACCTCCCCAACGTCACCAGGAATGGTCCGCCCAAGCTGATCAAGAACGACACCTGGCCCAACACCCGTCCGTTCATCGTGCTCAGCCCGCAGAACCAGACCGGCGGCAGCTGTCCGTCGGCGGCCAGCGTCGACGCCTTCATCACCTTCGCCAAGGCGACCTATCGAGTCGATCCGAAGCGCATCTACCTCACGGGGCTGAGCTGCGGGGCGATCGGCTCCTGGAATTACCTCAGAGCCCACCGGGGCAAGGACGTCGCCGCGGCGCTCCTCATCGCCGGCAACCCCGGCAACATCTGGTCAACGGTGGGCTGCGCCTTGGTCGATGAGATCGCGCTCTGGTCGGTGCACGGCGACCCGGACCCCACCGTCCCCTTCGAGCCGGACCGTGCCGCGATGGAGAGCTTCCTTCAGTGTCCGCAGCCGCGGCGCGACGTCCGATGGACGCCCGTCGAGAACGGCGGCCACGACACCTGGACCAAGACCTATGACGGCGACTACGGCGACGTTTACCAGTGGCTACTCGACAACCCGAAGCCGTGATCTCGCCCTTCGCTTCAACCAATCGCAGCCAGATCGACCCGTGAAGATCGTGATCAGGACGCGTGGGGTGGGGCGTTGGGCAGATAGCGTGGTCACTTCTTCCCGGTCTTCTTCGACTTGGCTGCTCACTTCTTCCCGTGCTTCTTCGACTTGGCTGCTCGCTTCTTCTCGACGTCCTCGAAGCCAGGCCGGTCACCGGCGCTCCAGCGCGCCCACGCCGCTGCGAACGCCTCGTGCGTGGGGCCGCCGAGCAGCGGCATCCCGAACAGCGGTACGTCGTACAGCTGGGCGCGGTACGCCTCCATCGGGATCCCGCCCACGTTCTTCTCCCACGCGCCGGGCAAGAACACGTCGCGGCCTGCGCGTTCGCGCTTGCCCTCGAGCAGGAGCTTCTTCTTCGTCAGCGCGCTGCACGCCTTCTGATAGCGCGCTGGAGTCCATTCGTTGACCTGCAAGATCAGACGCTTGTTGGGGTTCGGTAACGTCAGCATTTGCAGGTAGAGCGCCGCCGAGTCCTCATCGACGTCGAGCGCCGCGGCGGCGGTCATGACCAGCTCCTTCGCCGATTTCTGTGGGTTCATTTCGTACCCACCCGGCTCCACCGGTGTCTCCTCGATGCGGGCGACGAGCGCCGCGCACTCCTTGGACATCAGGTACGCCGCGTGGCGCGCCACGTCTTGCACGCACACGCCGTCGTCATCGTCCGATGCGTCGAAGAACGGTTGGACCGCCGCGAGATGCGTGCCGAGCCGTGAGGTGCGCACGTGCAGATCCACTGAGTTCTCTGAGGCCAAGGCGATCACGGTGCCGTTGTCGCGCCCGGGGCACACCTCCTCGCCGAAGGTCACCTCGATTGACTTGCCGCCGACCTTCTCGAGCAGCGCCCTCTGCTTCTTCTCGTCGTCCTCCCAATCGCTCCCGAGCTCTACCAGCACGTTGGGATCCTCGAGCAGGGCGCGCACACGCCGGTACAGCGTGGGCAGCGCGTCTCGGTACTCATCGCCGACTGGCAGGTGCGCGCTCAAGAACGGCACCAAGAGCCCGACCGACTCGATCACCTCGTTGCCGAACGCCTCGTCGTTGATGTCGACGAACCACCAGCCGTTGACGCGCTTCAGCTTCGTTGACAAGGCGAGCAGCGGGTTGTCGTCCTCGCTCGCCGTGAGCAGCAGCGTGAGCGCCCTGCGCGCGCCCATCGGCAACGCGCGGCCCTGCTTGTCCAGCAGGCTGACCACCTCTTCGCGTAGGGGTACGCTCGCGCCGAACAGGCGCTTGGCCGTGCGCACCAAGCTCGCTCGCACGCTGTCCTCTGCGGACGCTGGCGCCCAGAGCGCCGCGGGCTCCTTCACGTCGCCGAGCCCGGCGAGCAACTCGAGGCGCTGCCCTTCCTCGAGCTCGCATAGCCTATCCTTCGCGCGCTTGGCGTCGGTCACCTTGATGGCGACCTCCGTCCGCAGCTCCTTGCCGAGGAAGTCGTGGTCATACGCGTGCAGGTTCGGCAACCCGAGCAATAGCAGCGTCGCCTCGGCCGCGGTCAGCGAACAACCCTCCGCGACCTGGGTCGGTCCCTCTGTGTCCCACGGAGCGCGGCCTCGCGCCGCGAGCTCACGCAGGAACTCGGCGACGAACGCGCGATCGTCGCGCACCGTGAAGGTGCGCTGGCTCTCCACCGTCGCGTCTTGGGGTACGCAGAGCTCGCCCTCCAACAACACGTCGACGGACTGGACGTCTTCTTCCTCGTAGTAGTCCATGCGAAAGAGCCAGCATGCGCCGCTCACCTGGGCGATCCACGCGTGCTTGCCCTTGGGGCGCGTGAGCAGCGGGGACTTCGTCTTCACCTCGAGCTTCGCGCACGTGAGGGTGCGCCCCATGAGGCCGCTCGCGGCGAACCCTTCGAGCAGCGCGACGAGGGTCTTGCGATGCTCGTCGTCACGCGTGCGCGACGCCAGGAAGCACCCCATGCGCGCGAGCGAGTCGAGCGCGCGCTCCCACGCCACTGACGAGTCAGTGAGCCTTCCCACCTCATGGGTCTCGAAGGCGCGCGCGACCCGCGCCATGTCGGCGACGCAGAAGCCATCGTGCCAGCCCTCGGTGGGCAGCTCCGGGAGCGCCGCTTTCACCGCGTCGTCGGTCGGCCCCTCGCCGTCGCCGTCGCCGCCCTCTTGCAGGGCTGTGAGGGCCTTCGCTGCGCGTGCGGCGCGTACCACGGCGTGGGCGACGCCCGCGCGGATCACCTCGTTCTTCAGCTGCGGGAGCTGCTCCTTCAGCGCCTCGATTGCGGCGCTCCGCGGCGCTTCATCGTCGTCCAGCTCGTCCTCGTCGATCGCCTCGCGCGCGGCCGCCAGCACGGCCGACGCGGCTTCGTCGGTGAGGCGCCGCAGCACCTCACTCGCCGCCTGGTCGCGAACGCCGAGGTAGTGAAGCCACGCCGCGCGCGGCATCACCCTGAACCCAGCGGGCTTCAGGCCCTCGTCATCCTCGTCACCACCAAAGACGCCCGTCTGACCGTTCGCGTCGTACAGCTGCACCGTGTCGTCCACCGAGCGCTGCCACGACGACGACGTGACCACGCCGAGCGGCTGCGCGTGACCCGGCCAATCGACGAGCAGATCCACGCGCTCCCCTCGCCAACGCTCGCCGTCGATGCGCACGAGCTCGACGCCCGCGTCGCCACCCTCGTCAGTCTCATTGTCTTTGATTCGCTCACGACGGGCGTAGCCCACCAAACCGTCCTTGAATCCAAACAGCGATTTTTCCGCGCGCGGCAGCGCTTGCAACGTCACCATTCGCAATTGAAGCCCGTCCGTCGCCTCCGAGGCTTCACGGACGAATTCAGGCCACGACGCGCGCCCAGTCTTGCCGGTTCGTGGGTCGAGCTCGAGCAACTTGAGCCGCTCACCCCAGGTGCTCCGCCCTTTCCAGAATCGCTCGCCGTCGCTGGCGAGCTCCGCTCGCGGCAGCCTCTTCGGAGTGTCTCCCACCTGCAGCGCGGGGCCTCCACCGAGCGTGACGCCGCCACCAGGGATCGGCAGGGCCTCGACCACGTCACTACCACGGTAGTCGTGATCCATCTCGAACGGCGCCTTGGGTTTGCTCGCCCAGACGCCGCGGCAACCCTCGTCCGTTTCGTACTCGATGAACAGATCGCCATCGACGTATAGCAGCTCCCTGAGGTCCTTCGCGGCCGCCGCCGGTAGGTCGAGCTCCCTGAGCTTCTTCGGACCATCGAAGACGATCAGCTTGCGCCCCGCGCGCACGATGGGGTGGGTGAGCGTGCCCCAAAGCTCTATCTCCGCCTTGGGCCCCAGCGCCGTGAGCGCCGCCTCGTAGTCGGGCCAGGTCAGCTCGTCCAGCACACCGCCGCGCAGGGTGCGCGCGAGCGCGGGTCCGACCTCGACGCTCGCGAGCTCGGCGGAGACGTCGGGGAACTCGGCGAACTGCGCCGGCTCGATGCGCTCGAGCGACTCGATCCCGTTTATTAAAACAGGCAGTGCGCCGTCCTTCAATCGACTCACCCGCGCGAGCAAATGCTTGCGACGAGGCTCGGCCAACGCCGCCTTCCCGGCCGCGGAGGCCTCGAACTGCTCTTGCCCGAAGGCCTCGTCCACGCCGGACTGCACCAGCTCAGGGAACGCCGCCGCGAGCTTGACAGGATCCTTGTCGAAGCGGCAATCGAGCTCGAGCTCGGCGCCCTTCGTCGGCGTCACCAAGGTGAGCCCGAGCTCCAACGCGGTCTCGAGGAGGTCAGACAAATACGTGCTGTCGTCGCGCCATGAGGCGATCGGCAGGTCCACTGGCGTACTGCTCTCGATCAGCGGCGGCGCGAGCTTCGCCAAGATCTCGTAGTAGCGCGGATCGATGAGCAGCCTGCCCTCGTCGCGGTAGCCCTCCGTCGTGGTCGCGTACTTGGTGAGGCCCGTGAGAAACTTCGCGATCTCATCTGGCGGCCCCGCCAGCAAGCGCTCGAACGCGCCGATCTCCCCGAGGAAGTCCAACCAGGTGGGCTTGAACTGGTTGATGCCGCGCGGCGTCGGGAACAGGAACGTGAGCTTGTGCAGCACGTCGGGCGAGCGCTTCGCCGAGGCGGCGAGCAGCGGCTGGTAGCTGGTCCAGAAATCCGGGGCCGCCTTCTTCAAAGCCGCCGCGCCGATGATCTCATCCAGCATCGCGGACTCGATCTCTCCCTTCGGCTTGCTCTTGATGGCGGCGGTGAGCTTGCCGATCGCTTTGCTCATCCCGCTCCACGGCGGCAGGCCAGCCTTGATGCGCTGCACGTTGATGCGCACGAAGCGACGGGCCGCCTCCTCCGCGCCGAACGCGGCGGACAGATCGCCAGCGTAGCTCACCAGCGACTTCGCCGGCACCGCGCCCGTGGTGGTGAACTCGAGGTAGGCCGCGGCGCGCTGATCTTCGTCGACGGGTAGCTTGTACGCGCGCTCGGCGGCGCGCGCCTTCTCGAAGCTCTGCGCCGCCATCTGCGTCGCGTCCTCTTCGAGGAACACGCGCCCGACCTGCTCCCAGAACGAAGGTAAGAACGCCGGCACGCTGCGCTCCAGTCGCTTGCCGATCTCCATGAACGCGTCCCGCGCGTGCCCCGGCTTGGTGCGCGCACGCGTCGCGGCTTTGCGGAAATCGCGCATCACATCGAGGGCGAACGACGCCTTCTTGGGGTGATGCACCAGCGCCCACGCCGGAAAACCCAGCGCGCGCTTGCGCGTCCGCCCGACGCTCTCCTTGCTCACGGCCTCGGTGAAGCCGAGCGTCTGCATCTCTGCTGCGACCGCTCCATCGAGCGACGCCTCCGCCAAGCGGACCACGGTGCGATCAGCCAACGCGGGGTGCTGGAACGCCACCGCGATGAGCTCACCCGAGATCGCTGGGTCGGTCTTCGCCTTCAAATCAGCGATGCCACCGGCCTTCACGACCGCTTCTGGTTTGAGCTCAGTCATCGTCGTTCTCCTCGTCCTCCACTCGGTTGTACGTGCGTTGTGTGCGCACGGGAATAGAAAGATCATGGATAAAAAGACAGGATAGAGGACTGATCGGAGCGTCACCATTCGGTTTTCTCGGGGGGTTCGCCCCCGGTTCACGTAGGCTGGCGTCACCGCGACTCCCTCGGCGGCCTGGTGCGCGCGGAGGGAGCCGTCCTTCGTAGGTTTTCGGCGGCGCCGTGACGGGGCGCAGGCTCACGACGGCGGTTTCGTGGTGTGCTACCGGGGCTCGGGGTGGTGGCGGGGCACGCACAAGACCCTTCTTCGAGAGGGACGTTTGCGGTAGATTTCCCCCATGACAATCACGCGGCGCAACCTCCTCCAGACGTTCTTGGCTCTCGGCGGCACAACGGCCGGGCTGTTGGCCGTCAGCTGCGGTGACGATAGCGATCCGGGCTCCGGGGGCGGCCCGGGCAAGCCGGACTCAGGCGCTGACGCCGCCACGGACGCGGGCGAGGACGCCCACGTGACGCCGGACGCGACCGCGGACACGGGCACCGAGCCTTCGTGCGACTCGGTCGGCGTGACGATCGGCACGAACCACGGCCACGCGCTCACGGTGCCGCCCGCCGACGTCGAGGCGGGCACCGACCGCACCTACGATATTCGCGGGACGAGCGGGCACCCTCACACCATCGTCGTCAGTGCGGCTGATTTTGCGCTGCTCGCCGACGGCGAGATGGTCACCGTCACATCGTCGAACGACAACAGCCACACGCACGTCGTGCGGCTCGTTTGCGGCTGACGCGCCCGCAGCCTCGCGCGCCCTCTTCACGTAGCTCCCATCGAGGAGCGCGACGCCGCGCGTTCACTCGGCCGCGATTACCGCGCCATCTATGAGCTCGCGACCAACCCCAGCTCGCCAGTCTACATCGAGAAGGCGACGCTCGGTCAGTTCGGTAGCGGTACCATCCCCAAGGCCTGGCCGCAGCGCAAGGAGCTGCCGCGCAACATCTTCTTCACGGCGCGCCCCTCGCTTTGGCACAACGTTCCGGAGGCGAAGAAGAACGCCATCCTGCAGCGCTGGGAGAGGTTCAACACGAAGCGCACCAAGGTAGACCGAGGCAAAACGATCGAGTACTACGAGCCCGTCCCGATCCGCTTGACGGGGCTGACGAGCACGAAGCGCTTCGAGCTCCATCGCCAGCTGCGCAACAAGATAGAAGCCGCGTACCAGCCCTCTGACGGCGCCTTCGAGCAAGCGCAGGTCCGGCAGGATAGGTACGCCACCCTAGTGATCCAGCGCGAGCGCGTCGCGGAGGCGTTGGCTTGTGCGAACGAGCCGGCCCTGTGCTGCCCAGTGCCCCCCGCGCCGGTGACCAGCGGCACCAAGGTGCAGATCATCAGCAAGGCGAAGGGGTGGATTTACAGCAACCCGGATCCGACCCGCGCGCTGCTGGCTGAGAATCGCATTCGATACTTCGACTATTCCAATGAATTCAACATGCTGGAGCAGATCGCGGTGCAGCAGCAGCTCCGCGTCGTCGGTGGTGTGCGAACGGCGTGGATGGCAAGCTGCCCGCTGGGGGCGCGGTGCGCAGCAGCACCTTCTCCCCGCCGCCCACACCGAACGCCAGCACGATCGGCAAGGGGAACCCAGGCTCCAAGCAAATGGCCGGGATAGACCTGGGCTCGATGACGAGAACGAAGCCGATTGGCGGACTTGGGCTCAGTGAGGTCAACGCCGCCGGCCTCAACTGCTTCGACGCATGGAAAGCCCAGAAGGCGACGCTCCAGATCGGGCTGAACACCATCAACTCGCGGCTCTCGAGCCTCATCGTCTCTGAGTTCGACGACCCGAAAGGGTGCCTCGCCGACCCGGGGGGCGTGGGCGGCAACATCTGCGATTGGTCCTACGAGAAGTTCGCGGGGGAGGTGCTCAGCTTCGGCGAAGAGGACATGCAGGCTGACTTCAGCCTCTGCAACGCCGCAACAGGCGGTAACTTCCAGGAGGTGCGCAATCAGAGCCTTCAGAAGAAGGTCTGGCCCTGCGAGCTCCGGCAGGACTTCGGCATCGACCAGCGCAACGCGGCCTACTACTTCGACATCCGCGGCGATCAAGTCGCGCGGTTCGCTTGTGAGAAGGAGCGCGTGAAGGAGAACCTCGCTGACTACCTCAAGAGCTGGCGCGAGGTCACCAAGAACATCCCGGTGCGCGAGACGTGGGTCGGCGAGAGCGCCGGCGACAAATGGCAGATCGGCAAGAAGAGCACCTTCGGCGCGCGCCTCGAGTATGGCGTCGGCTGGTACGTGAAGGGCGGCGCCGGCGGCAAACGCACCGGCGACAACGCGTGGTGCAAGCCGATCGGTGAGGGCTCGCTCACCGCGAAGGCGGCGCTCGACTTCTTTGGCAAGGAGCTGACGGTGGTCGACGCCGCGGTGGTGCAGACCACCAAGGAGGCTGAGGCGACCTTCCGTGCGCACGCGATGTACCGCGATTTCAACAAGCTGAGTAAGACCGAGCTGACCCCGCTGTTCCCGAGGATTCCAACCCCACCAGCCGCTGAGCCCAAGCTCACGGAGCCGCGCAGCTTCCCCTTGAGCCAGAAGCTGATCGGCAAAGTGAGCTACTCGATGGGGTTCTCGGTGGGGCCGGCGGTCATCACCGTGAACTTCGGTGTGCAAGCGAAGGCCGGCATCGAGCTCAAGGCGCTGGGGCGCCCGAGCGCCACCCAATGCGATTCGCCGCCGGGTAACAGTGAGACCTTGAGCTACAACTTCTCGACCGGCGTCGAGTTCGAGCCGTTCGCGCAGGCGGACGTGTTCGCGCAGGCGGCGCTCGAGCTTGGCATCGCGCGCGGCGGTGTGCGCGTCAACGTGACGTTGCTGCGCTTGGGGCTGCCGACGGGGGCCGCCGCCGAGATCGAGAAGGGCACCGAGATGAGCCTGCGCACGGGGAGCTCGCTCGCCGTGCGCGCGCTGTCAGGTTCAATCTCGGCCTTCGTCGAAGTGGGCATCTGTCCCTTGTGCGGTGACCGCGAGGCGACGTTGTTCTCGTGGCGGTGGCTGCGTCAGGACATCCCCTTGTGGGGCAGGAGAGCCGGGCCGTTCCCGGTCAAGGTGGCCACGCTGTTCGCGGATTCGAACGTCACCGACGCCAACGTCGAGTGCATCAATAAGCAGAACACGGGGTCGCTCAACGCCTCCGGGATCATGTTGGTGGGCAACACACCCGCGACGAGCGTGCCAATCGACCGTTGGTGGTGTCTGAGGACGATGCACGACAAGAACGCCTGCATCCCCTACGGCAACTCCAGGACGCTGCCTCAAGACTCGAAGGCGGCCGGGCGAGCGTGTGCTCCGTTGTACACGCCGCTCGTCGGCTCACAGCGGTGACCTGGCGCGCGCTGTCTCGGCGCACCTGGCTCATCCTCTTCAGCGTGGTGGCGCTCTTGGCGCTGTGGCTGTCCTGGCCCAGGCCGGCGTCGCCACACGTACCGCCGCGCGCGCTGTCGTTTCCGGCGCAGCAGGAGCGGGTGTACGCGTTCGAGTACGAGAGCCGCAGCGAGAACCGCGTGCTGACCAGCGCGCTCCTGCGCGAAGAAGGATCGAGGGACGGCGGGACCGGCTCGGACGCGCTCCGCGGTGATTTCAAGCTGCGCGGTGCGTTGGTGTTGGCCTCCTACGGGCTGCGCGGGGACAGCTACTTGCTCACCGCGCGGATCGAGGATCTGACGCACGCCGAAGCGCGCGCGCTGGGTCAAGATTTGCTGCCGAGCTTGCAAGAGGCGCGCGACACCTTCGAGCCGCACCTCGTCGAGCTGCGTATCAAACCGACGGGAGAGGTCCTGAGCATGCGCTACTCGCAGCAGGCCTCGCGTCTGTACTGCGGTTGGATGGAGTTGCTGTTACAGTCGTTCGCGTTCGAGCTGCGCGAGGGCGAGTCATGGAGCCACCCGGGGCGCGGACCCGCAGGGACTGGGCTCGTGCAGTTCGTGCGCGACCCAGAACCACCGTTCGCGATCCGTAAGAAGCGCGCAGCCTACACCCAGTTGGACGCTTGGCCGTTCGACGACCCGCCGCCCCACACGGTGACGGGCGAGGCGCGGCTGGTGCTCGATCGCGACGGAAACATCGAGGAGCTTCACGAGCGCGAGACGCTCGTCGCGGGGGACGAGCTGACGAGCCATTTCTCGATGCGCGCGAAGCTCACGCTCGCGCGCGCTTTCATGGGGGAGCCGCCGACCGATCTGCGCGACGCGGCGCCGGGGGAGGTGAGCGAAGAATCCAAGCGCGCGGAGCTGGAGGAGCGCACGCGCGGCTTCGACATGGAGCAGCTGATCGGGGATCTTCACCTCTTCGTGGCTGCACCGAAGGAGGGCGATCTGCGCTGGGCGTGGATCGCCGATGGCTACCTGACGTTGCATCCTGAGGAGTGCGCAGTGCTCGCCAAGCGCATGGCAGATTTGGAGACGCCGGTGCGCTCGGCGGCGATCGATCTGCTCGCTTCGGTCGGGACCAAGGAGGCGCAGGCGGCGCTCGTGGGCGCGTTCTCGGACGGCACCATCGCCAATCCAGCAGAGGGGCCCGCCGCAGCGCAGCAACGGCTGGAGTATGCGGAGCTCCTACAGAGCCTCGGGCAAATCCAAGAGCCAACGCAGGAGACGGTGCAGTTCTTGGTGACTAACTATCAGCGCGCCAAGCATGAGCACGATCTGCCAGTGCAGGCGGCGGCGGCGATCGCGCTCAGCGGTGTGCTCGCGGGCGTCGCCGAGCCCCAGGCGCGCTCGCTCGCGCGGGTGTTGGCCCTCGATCTGCAAAACGCGACCCACGTGACGCTGCGCCGCGCGCTGATCGACGCGCTCGGTAACGCCGCGGCCGAGAGCGGATCGATCGTTCGATACGCTGACGATGAGGACGTCCGTGTGCGCGTTGCGGTCGCCAACGCCCTGCGCAAAGTCGACGGCCCCCAGGAGCGCGCGACGCTGATCACGCTGCTCGCCGATTCAGAGTCCTTCGTGCAGCACCGGGCGATCAGCTCACTCGCTCGGCGGCAGCTGGGCGCAGCCGAGCTCGGCACGATCCGTAAGCTGGTCGAGGGGGGCACCATCGAGCGCGGTAACTACGAGGTGCTGGTCAACCTGTGCGTGTCGCAGCCGCTCGATCTGGCCGCGCCCCTGCTCCACGCCCTCAGCGCGCGTGAGGATCTCGACCCCGAGACGCGCGGGAGGATCCATCGAGTGTTGGGCGAGCCGTGAGCTGTGGGCCGATGGCGCTGATGGAGGTCCGCTGAGGGAGCCGCTTCAGCGAGGGTTGGGGGTTTGGCAGGTCGCCTGGACGCGCTGAAATGGCTCGTGCACTGTCGCCGC
>JAHBVY010000009.1:0-10000 GCA_019637265.1 Polyangiaceae bacterium
GGCGTTTTTCTCTGGGCAAGTGCAACAAGAGATGTGGAATATAGACTATCATCTCATCGCTGGCTTTGGTGACGGTGCGCGTGGTGGTGAGCGATGCCGGCTGCCATCAGGCGATCCAACTGGTCGCCGCTCGTTTGCTCGAATTAGTGCTCAAGTTCGCTACACCAGCGACGCGAAGGACTGGCCGCTGGAATTCCACTGTCACGAGTTCCGTATAGAGTATAGCTACAACACCAACCCGATCTTCTTGCCCGGAGATTCTGGGGCGCCTGTGTTTGCTCGGCGGAAGGATGGGACCTACCAAATCATGGGTGTCCACTCTGGTCCTGATTGCGCAGACAAAGCGATGGTCGCTGCCACTGTGCAGCGGAACTACCGCTGGCTGACCGAGAAACTGGGCGGTGATCTGGACGGCGATGGGATACTTGATGCTCTGGATAACTGTCCACCGTGGAGGTGCGTGGAGAAGGGCCTGTCCGCGGAAGCCTGCGCCAACGCAGACCAAGAGGACACGGATGGGGACGGCGTGGGCGAGATCTGCGACAACTGCCCAGCCTCGAAGTGCGCTGTGGACAGGCCTGGCTTCGATTGCGCCAACCCCGACCAACTCGACTGGGATCAGGATGGGGATGGCGATCAGTGTGACCTCTGCCCAGACAACCCCGCGCTGACTTACGACGATGACGGGGACGGTGTGGGTGAGGCCTGCGATAGCTGTGACAGCTACCAGGAGTTCCCGAGCTGCTCGTGGGGCGGGGACTGCGCGTCTGGGCGCTGTGTGGGTGGCAGCACGCCACACTGCTCACAGCTGCCGGACAGCGATGGGGACGGCATCGGCGATGCGTGCGATCTGTGCCCGCACATAGCCTCCTACGACACCAGGAACTCGAACCAATGGGCGGAGCGGCGCGAGTCGATGCCGGCGGAGGTGGACGTCTGCGAAGAGGTGCCGCAAGTCCGCGTGACCCAAATACGCCATGACACGACCGATATCTCCACGACGGTCCTCAACGCGGAGCCAGTGATTGGTGGAGGGCGCCCGCCGTTTGCCGGGCGCGCCAGGATGGGGTTCTGCTCGTGTTTCGACCAGGTCACTGGGACGCCACTTCCCGAGGACGAGTGCCTCGATGAAGGGAGATTGTGCAGCGCATGGAACGCGCCAACTACTACTGGTGTTTGGAAGCCGGTCACATTGGGTCCTGGGGGGGAAATTTCGCGCTCGAACGTCGATCTGGAAGAGCTGCGTTGCTACCCGCTCGCCAAGCTCGATGAGGTGGCGGCTCGCATCGAGCAGCCTTGAGTAGCTGAGCACCGCCATGAGCCACCACGATCCGACTGTCGCACAGGAGCACGTGGGTCAGCTTGGCTCACGTCGCCGGGGCCTAGCCCTGGCGCGTCGGGGCAGGCTCGGAGCGATGGTCCGTGTGACAGTCATCATGGGGGTGCTGAGCCCAGCACACGCCGCCGCCCAAGATGAAGCACCTCGCGCGTCGCCTTGGCGCGCCGAGCTGCAGCTCCACGGTGCGTGGGTCCCTGGCGGTTACGAGCTGCAGCACGGCAGGGGCATTGGGCTCGCGGCGCGGTTCCATGGTTTTGAAGCAGGCCCTGAGCTGTGGTGGTATCGACTGGCGCTCGAAGACGAGCTGGAGGGTGAACGACACGCCTATCACGCCACGATGTTCGTGCCGCTGCGGGTGGGGTATCAGCATCGGTTCAGTGACCTGTCCATCGTGGTGGGGGTGGCCGCGAGCGTCGGTGCCGTCACCGGTGGATACCTCGAGACAGCCACCTGCACCGACACCCACTACACGGGTTGGGTGCCGGGGTTACGCGGGTTCGTCGGACTCGATCTAGGCTACGGGATGGTGGGGCCATATGTGGGGTACCAACGAGGTCCCAAAGCTATCCCTGAGGGATGCGATAGGTTGGTGCGCCCTCCAGACCCGAAGCGTCGGATCTACCCGAGTAGGCTACCGCTCGAGCTTCAACTCGGCCTGAGCGTCATCTTGGCTTACCCGTGAAGACCGCTGACTAACTCACACACAGCCTTGCGCCAGGCTCTTTTAGCCTTGCGTCGTTCCCATGTGTCCGCCTTGGTGACAAGCCGCTCACCACCTCGAGCGCCTCACGCGCCACCCCAAGCCAACAGTCAGCGCCACTCACCAATACTTCTCGAAGCTCACGTGCCCTGGTTGGCGCGCTCGGTGTTTGCGCAGGCCGAGGCCTTCGAGCGCCTTGCGGGCGTCGTCGATCATTTGGGGGTTGCCGCATAAGAGCACTTGGCTGTGGTCGGGGTGCAGCTCGCGCGAGGCGCGGGCCGCGAGGCGGCCGTCGGTGATGGCGCTGGGGATGCGCCCGGAGAGTCCTCCTTCGGGGGGCTCTTCGCGGCTCACGCACGGCACGTAATCGAACTGTTCAGGGCGTGCTGTGCGGAGCGCCATCAGCTCCTCAGCGTAAGCCAGGTGGCTCCGTTCGCGCACGCCGTGCACCAGCGTGACGTGGCTGAAGTGGCTCCACAGCTCGCCAGCGCGCAAGAGCGAGATGAACGGCCCGATGCCGGTGCCCGTCGCGAGCAGCCAACCATCCCGCGCCTGAGGCACGTAGCGCAGCGTGAAGAAGCCTTGCGGCTTCGGGTCGAGCTCGAGGGTGTCGCCGGGGCGCAGCTGGAAGAGGCCGGGCGTGAGCCCACCGTCCGTCACCTCGGTGATGATGAACTCGAGCGGCGCCCCTGGCGCCGACGCGGCGGAGTACGAGCGCCGAGCCTTCGCGCCGTCCTCGCCGTCACCCGTGGGCAGCGATAGATTGAAGAACTGACCGGCGTCGAAGGTCGCGGCCTCGCTGAGACGGAACGTCGCGAGGCCGGGCGCCCAGTCATGTCTCTCGAGGAGGGTGACGGCTGACATACGCGCGATCTAGAGCAGCGCCCAGTCCGCCGCCAGACGAACCTGGGAGCCACGCCCCTGCGGGGCGAGGCGTGGTTTCCCAGGTCCTCGGCTTGATCAGCGCGCTGTGACGGGCTTGGTGCAGCTTCCCTTCGCACAGCGAAGGTGTTGGGTTGGGGACGACCACGGTTCACCGTGGGCCGTCCTAGAGCCATCCGCCTCGCGTTACCAGCGCCGATCCGCTACGCTCTGGCGCGTGTCGTCGCAGTCTTGGGATGATGAGGCCACGGTCGTCTGGTCACCCCCCGAGTGGTTGGAAGAGGACCCGAGCCGCCCGGGAGCGGCTCACGCCCACGGTGTCGCTGCGGCGCAAGGCCACGCGCCGGGTCGACCCAGCTTCCCGGACCTAGAGCGCCCAGCGCTCGAGGTGGAGACGCGCACCATCAACGGGCCGGCAGCGCTCGCCAGCGTGCGTAGGGCTTACGAGATCTGGACGAAGAACCGCGTCTACATCCTCGATGGCTCGCTCCGCTGCATCGAGGTTGTCGACCTCGCGACGGGCGTCAGTAATCCTCACCATCCGTTCATCGGTGCGCGCTGCGCCGGGGGTCGTGATCACGCGCAGGCCGAACTCTCCTTCCCGCTCCCGGCGCCCGGCTCTGAGGCGGTGTTTCAGAAGAAAGACGGCGGCTCGTCTCGCGTCAAGCTGAGCGTCACCTCAGCGGTGGTGCGGGTCATCCTCCACGCCAGCCGCGTGAAGGTCCCGAAAGAGCAAGCCGACCAAGTGTGGAGCAAGATCTCCACCTGGGCTTGAGGCGCACGAGCCTTTGCGCGCCGTGGAGTGCACTGTCAAACCCCCAAACCCCGATCACGAATCCGCAGCTACGGCAGCAGTGACGCCTGACTGGCGCTAACTCCAACAGGGCCGTTGAGCACACTGCGCGGAGCTCGCCACTCCGCGATGGGCGCTCGATGCGTCAGCTCAATTGAACACCACGCCGAACTCGAGGCGGGTGTCGAGGATGATGGGGTAGAGCCCATTGCGGATGTCTCCGAAGCTGCCGCCGCGATTCACGCGGATGTGGAGCTCGCGGTCACAGCCGTTGGGGCGCGTGGCGCCGTCGAGGCAGCGCTCGCCGCTGCCCAGGTGCGTCCCCAACCCGATCCCACCGCCGATGCTGATGGGGCCGTACTTGCCGTAAGAGCCGAAGAAGAACAGCACCTGAGCGCCGGAGTCCGTCACGCGGTCGAACTCGCCTTGGTTGTCTTTGGCGACGAAGTCATACGACGCGTAGTTGAGGACGCCGCGCAGCACGTAGCCCTCGAGTGGCGCCTCGAGCCAGAAGCTCGCGGCGACGGAGAGCTCGCTCATGGCGCCGATGAAGCTCGACTCTTGATAGATGGTGTCGTCCACGCCCTTGAAGTTGAGCATCGGGGGTTGCTCATTGACCACGAACACCGGCCTCAGCTCCACGCTGAACCACTCCGTCAGCGCGATGTCGCCGCTGATCGGGAGCCGCCCTTGGAGCAGCCAGTTCAGCGGATCGAGCCGCACGGCCCAGCCCTCGAGCTCGAAGCCCTTGCTCTTCTTCGCGGGGGGCGGCGGCGCCTGCTGTGGTTGCCCATAGCCCGGCTGTTGCTGACCATAACCCGGCTGCTGTTGCCCATAGCCTGGAGGTGGCGGTTGCCCATAACCTGGCTGCTGGCCATATCCAGGCGGGGGTGGCTGCCCGTAGCCGGGTTGCTGCTGGCCGTATCCTGGTGGGGGCGGCTGACCATATCCGGGTGGCGGCGGTTGGCCATATCCCGGAGGTGGTGGCTGGCCGTATCCGGGCTGCTGCCCGTACTGCGCCAGGGCGACGCTCGGTGCGAGCAGGCAGGTGGCGGCGGCGAGCGTGAGTGCCAGGCGTCGGGGGTCCATCGGTCGGAGCATAGGAGGCATCCGGCGGCGGGGCCAGTCGGAGGGTTCCGCCAGGCGCTCTGCCCAGGGTTTCGCCGCTCGAGGGTCAGCCCGTGGGCTGCTCGCCGCGCATGAAGGCTTCGTAGTCTTCCACGTCGCGCCGGCTACCGATCACCAGCGGCACGCGCTCATGCAGCGTGGTGGGCAAGACATCGAGGATCCGCTCGCGCCCGGTGGACGCGCGGCCCCCCGCGGCCTCGAAGACCATCGCCATCGGCGCCGCCTCGTAGAGCAGCCGGAGCTTGCCTCGAGGGTTCTTGGTGTCCTCCGGGTACACGAACACCCCGCCGCGGAGCAGGGTGCGGTGCGCGTCGGCGACCAAGGTGCCGACGTAGCGGTGCCCGTAGGGCCGCCCCGGGCCTTCCCCCTTGATGTACTGGTTCCACGCCATCACCTCCGGGCTCCACCGGGCGTGGTTGCCCTCGTTGATGGAGTAGGTGTTGCCGCGCTCGGGGATGCGCATGTCCTCATGGCTCAGGAAGAACTCCCCCGCCGTGGGGTCATAGGTGAAGCCATGCACGCCGCGCCCCGTGGTGAGCACGATCACGGTGGAGGAGCCGTAGATGACGTAGCCCGCCGCCACCAAATCCGACCCACGTTGGAGGAAGGAAGCCTCCGTGGGTGGGCCCGCCTGACGATCACAGCGAAACAGCCCAAAAATAGTGCCGATCGAGATGTTCACGTCGATGTTGCTCGAGCCATCGAGCGGATCGAACACCACCAGGTAACTGCCGGTGGCGTCTGGAAACAAGATGGCGTGGTCGAGCTCCTCGGAGGCGCAGCCCGCGCAGTGACCTCGTCGCTTCAGCTGACGGATTAGCGTCTCGTTGGCGATCACGTCGAGCTTCTGCACCACCTCGCCCTGGACGTTGGTGCCTCCGGTGTGTCCCAGCAGGTCGGCGAGCCCCGCGCGCCGCACGCGACCGGTGATGAGCTTCGATGACAAAACGATCTGGTTCAGAATCGAGGTGAAGGTCCCCGTGGCCGCGGGCGCCTGAAACATCCCCTCCAGGATGAAGGTCTCGATGGTGGGCGAGTCCGAGACGGATGGGGGAACCCAGGAGTTGGTCAGCATGGCGGGCCTTGCGGTGGGGGGGGTACGAGCGGTGGCGGGGGGCGATGGCGAAGCACGGCGCGAGTGGCTTGTCGCTACCGGTTCGAGGATTGTCGCCGCGCGCCCGGTTTTCGCAACGGGAGAGGTGTCGCGGGATGGATCCGGCGCCTTTCCAGGCCAGTTGGGCGGTTGAGTGGTCGCGGCGTCGCGCTGACTGAGCGGGCGCGGGGTCTCGAGCAGTCAGCGGCGTGCGGCCGCCTGGTCGTGCTGACGAGGGTCAGACGAGGGCCGCGCCGCGTGGGGATCGGGCTCAGGGGGTTTGGCGAGCCGCTACCCGCGCCGTTCAGGAAGCCAGTCCTCTGGGAAGCGGTTGAAGCCCCCCTCGTCGGGGTGCATTATCCGGCGCGGTTCCGCGCTGGAGCTGTTCGGCTCGCCGCGATGGCGGGCCACACCCGGATAGTAAGGAGACGAGCCGAGATGGCGCCGAAGATTCAACTTTCGTCAGGTGAGCCGCTCGCGGCGGAGCGCGCGGTGGTCGCAGTGGGGGTGGTTCAGGGCGCGCTCCAGAAGCACAAGGTGCTGCAGGGCCTCGATCAGGCGCTCGGCGGGTCGCTGTTCGCGGAGGCCGCGAGCAGCGACTTCAGCGGCGCGGCGGACGCTCAGGTGGAGGTCCAAGGGACGGGCCGCATCAGCGCGCGGCGCGTGCTCTTGATCGGCTTGGGCCCCAAGCGCTCGCTCGACGCGGCGCGGCTGCGCAGCTTCGCGGCGGTGGCGGCGCGCGCTGCGAGTCAGCTAAGCGCCCCGGGTCTCACCCTGGTGCTACCCGAGAAGACGTCGGGCGAAGCGCTGCGCGCGGTGGCGGAGGGTGCCGTGCTCGGCGCTTACCGCTTCACCAAGTACCTCACGGGGGAGCGCCTCCCGAAGCAGGAGCTCGCGGAGGTGGACGTGCTCCTCGCGGAGAAGCCGACCGCCGCCGACAAGAAGCAGGTCGCGCTCGGCGTGAAGCTGGCGGAGGCCGTGTGCATCGCGCGGGACGCCGTGAACGAGCCGCCCAATGAGCTCACCCCGGCGCGCATGGCGACGCTGGCAGAGGAAATTGCCAAGGCGAACAAGCTCAAGATCAAGGTGCTCGATCGCGCTGGCATCGCCGAGGCGGGGATGAAGCTGCACTACGCCGTGGGGCAGGGCAGCGTGAATGAGCCGCGCTTCATCCACCTGAGCTACACGCCCAAGCGCGCGAAGCAGCGGGTGGTGTTCGTCGGCAAGGGGCTCACCTTCGACTCCGGTGGCCTCTGCATCAAGCCGGCGCCGGGCATGGGTGAGATGAAGAGCGACATGGGCGGCGCTGCTTCGGTGCTCGGGGTGATGGCGGCGGTGGCGGCGCTGGCGCCGAACATCGAGGTGCACGGCGTGATCGGCGCGGCGGAGAACATGCCCGACGGCGAGGCGTATCGCCCCGGGGACATCTTCGGCTCGCTCGACGGAAAGACAGTGGAGATCATCAACACCGACGCCGAGGGGCGCTTGGTGTTGGCGGACGCGCTCGCCTACGCGAAGAACCTGGGTCCTGACTTGATCATCGACGCGGCGACGCTCACCGGTGCTTGCATGGTGGCGCTCGGTAAGAACTGCACCGGCTTCTACACCGCGGATGATCGCGTGGCGAAGCGGCTGGAAGCAGCGGCGAAGCACGCCGGCGAGCAGTTCTGGCGCATGCCGCTGCTCGAGGAGCTGCGCGAGCAGCTGCGCAGCGACTGCGCCGACCTGAAGCACACCGGGGACCGCTGGGGCGGGAGCATCTCCGCGGCGCTGTTCTTGCGTGAGTTCGTCGGTGAGGTGCCGTGGGTGCACTGCGACATCGCCGGGCCAGCGCTCAGCGACGCGGCGCGCGGCGTGCTCCCCAAGGGAGGCACCGGGCACCCCGTGCTCACCTTCCTGAGCTTACTGGAGCAGCTCGGTTAGCGCAGGGTAGGGTGCTCCGAGGGATCCGTGGGTGGACTGGAACGGCAGCTGTCAGCCCAACCCCCAAAAACCCTTGGAGCACCGCCGACTGCCTGGCCAGGCGTTGACCAGCCGCTGGCGGATCGATCGTGGGTTGGACGGAACCGAGCCACACGGCGGTGAACGACGAGCGCTCTGATGGCTCGGCTGGCGGTGAACCGATCGGCGCTCTACGCTGAGGCGCGATGCAGACAGTGCGCGTGGCGAGCTACGAGACGCCGCTCGAGGCGGAGCTGGCGCGCGCGTACCTTGGCTCGCACGGCATCGAGTGTCGCCTGAGCGATGACCTCTTGGTGGGCACCGCGCTGCTCTATCAGTACGCGCTCGGCGGGGTGAAGCTGCACGTCGCCGCGGAGGATGAGTCCAAGGCGCGCTTCCTGCTCCTTGGCTACCACAGCCGCACGCAGCGCGCTCCCCACGTGGAAACACCGGAGGAGCGGGTGACCCGCGCCTGGAAGGCGGCGATCGTCGGCTTCTTCTTGCTGGTGGGGGTGGTGCACCTGTACTCGCTGTGGCTGCTGCTGCGGACGCCCTATGTTTCCCTGGGGAAACGTAGTCGGCGCCGGCTGTGGCTCACGGTGTGGATCGACTTGGTGGGCATCGGGATCGCGGCGCTCTTGGTGCGGGGCCTCATCGTGGGGGCGTCGGCGGCGGGTGGCTCGGGTGAGTCAGCGGAGCTGCCGATTGAGTCAGCGGAGCTGCCGATCGCGCCGCGAGCTGCTGCGCTGTCCAGCGCGCCGGTGTGGAGCGCGGTCTAGTGAGGCGCCTGCCGCTCCAGGCGGCGCGGGTGCTCGTGCCGGGGCTCTACGCCTGGCTGGTGACGGTGGCCATGCCGGCGGCGCATCGTGAGGCTGGCTGGCTACCGCGCGTGTTCGCTGGGCTCGCGTTGATCGCGTTGGTGGGCGGGCCGCTGATCAGCGCGCAGAACGAGCAGCTGGGGCGCCGGGTGGGGGTGTTCGGCTTCCTGGGCGCGTCGCTCGTCACCTGGATTGGGCTCGACGCGGTGCTGGAGGTGGGCCGGGTGGATCCGCTGCGCGCGGCGCTCGGCAGCGTGGGCTGGGCGCTGTTTGCCTTCGGTTGGGGCTCGGTGCGTGAGGTGGGCGCGGTGCCTGAGCAAGATCCGCATGTGCTGTCTGGGGAGCTGCTGGTGGCGCGGTCGGTGCCTCCGCGGGGCGCGGCTTGGATCTTGGGGCTGGGGATGGTGGGCGCGGTGGGGCTCGTGGTGCTCGCGTGGCGGGTGGATCGCCCGATTCACGCGCTGCTCGGGCACGCGGTCGCGCTGGTGGCGGCGATCGCGGTGGTCACCGTCGCCGCCCACATCGGGGCGCTCCAGGGCACACCGCGGCGCGCCGCGCCGGCTCGAGCTCGCCTCGATCGGGGCGCTCGCTGGCTGGTGCTGGCGGCGCTGCTGCTCGGTTTCGGTGCGATGCTGAGGGCGCTCTTCTGAGCCTCTGGTAGGCTCGCCGCCATGGTGCGCGCGCTGGACTGGCTCTCGGTGCTGCTGCTGTTACTGGCCATCGGCGCCTTCGGGCTCGGGGTGCACGCGCTGGGTCGTCGCGCCGATTTGGACGCGCTCTATTGGCTCGTGATCGGCGCGTTGGTGCTCAAGGGAGCGACCGACCTACTGCGACCCCAAGGGGGCCGGTGAGCGGAGCCGTCAGGTCAGCGAACGGCTCGGTGATGAGTCGCTCCGTCAGGCCAACGGACGGTCTCACGAGCGGCCTCGAGCCTGGCTCGGCGAAGCGCGAATCCGTCAGGTCAGTAAACGGCTCGGTGATGAGTCGCTCCGTCAGCTCAACGGACGGAACCAGGTTGACCCGCACTGTCAGGTCACCGTACTGGTGCTTGGCGCTGGTGTCGCTATGCCTTGGCTGCGCGGGCTCGCAAACGGAGGCGCCCGAGGCGCGGCGTGGGGTGCTCCCGGCCGGCGCCGTGGCGGAGGTGGAGGGGGAGCTCATCACCGCGGAGCACGTCGCGCAGGTGGTTCGGGCGCAGGGGGTGACGCCCACGGAGGCGCGGGAGCTGGCGGTGAGCGATGCGCTCTTCGGTCTCCACGCGCGCCGTGAGCTGAGCCCGGCGGCGATCCGCGTGGTGGAGCGCGCC
>JAHBVY010000009.1:15000-115570 GCA_019637265.1 Polyangiaceae bacterium
CCGCGTACCTTTTGCATCATGAGCCTGTGAGTTACGGTATGTGGCAAGGTTAAGCCGTTAGGTGGAGCCGCAGCGAAAGCGAGTCTTAACAGGGCGTTGAGTCGCATGCCGTAGACCCGAAACCCGTGCGATCTATCCATGTCCAGGTTGAAGGGCGGGTAACACCGCCTGGAGGACCGAACCCACTGAAGTTGAAAATTCAGGGGATGAGGTGTGGATAGGAGTGAAAGGCTAATCAAGCCGGGATATAGCTGGTTCTCGCCGAAATATATTGAGGTATAGCCTCGGGTGAATTGCGTCGGAGGTAGAGCTCTGAATGGGCTAGGGGTCTCACCAGATTACCAAACCCAATCAAACTACGAATGCCGATGACAACTGCCCGGGAGTCAGGCAGCGGGAGATAAGTTCCGTTGCCGAGAGGGAAAGAGCCCAGACCGTCGGCTAAGGTCCCAAAATCTGAGCTAAGTGGAAAAGGATGTGGGAACGCCCAGACAACCAGGAGGTTGGCTTAGAAGCAGCCACCCTTTAAAGAAAGCGTAATAGCTCACTGGTCAAGCGAGCCTGCGCCGAAAATGTAACGGGGCTAAAGCTCAGTACCGAAGCTACGGGTTCTCGTAAGAGAGCGGTAGGCGAGCGTTCTGACAGAGATACACGGTAGACGGTAACGACTACTATCGGCTGTCAGAAGTGAATATGCAGGCATGAGTAGCGATAAACCGGGTGAGAAACCCGGTCGCCGTAAGCCCAAGGTTTCCTGGGGAAGGATAATCCTCCCATGGGTTAGTCGAGCCCTAAGCCGAGGCCGAGAGGCGTAGGCGATGGAAAGCAGGTTAATATTCCTGCACCACCAGGGATGGCGTAGAAGTAAGCGGGGACGAAGGAGGGCAACCCAGCACGGTGCATGGTTTCCGTGTTCAAGCCTGTAGGCCGATCTACTAGGACCCGATAGGGACAAACGGTAGGTCAAGGCTGAGAGGTGATGAGGTCAGATCCTAGATCTGGACACTGGGTGCACCCATGCTTCCTAGAAAAGCCGCGTACTGAGCCACTCTGGTGCTCGTACTGTAAACCGACTCAGGTGGGCGGGGTGAGTATCCTAAGGCGCGTGAGAGAACCCTGGTTAAGGAACTCGGCAAATTGACACCGTAACTTCGGGAGAAGGTGTGCCGCTGGAGGTGAAGAGCTTCGCGCTCGGAGCGTACCAGAGGTCGCAGTGAAAAGGCGGTTGTGACTGTTTATTAAAAACACAGGACTCTGCGAAGTCGTAAGACGACGTATAGGGTCTGATGCCTGCCCGGTGCTGGAAGGTTAAGGGGAGTTGTTAGGGGCAACCCGAAGCAGTGAACCGAAGCCCCAGTAAACGGCGGCCGTAACTATAACGGTCCTAAGGTAGCGAAATTCCTTGTCGGGTAAGTTCCGACCTGCACGAATGGCATAACAACATCCGCACTGTCTCGACCAGGGACTCAGCGAAATTGCATTGGGGGTGAAGATGCCCTCTACCCGCGGAAAGACGGAAAGACCCCATGAACCTTTACTGTAGCTTGGCAGTGATTTTCGGAATATCTTGCGTAGGATAGGTGGGAGGCGTTGAGACCGGGCTTCTGGGTTCGGAGGAGCCAACCTTGAAATACCACCCTGGTTATTCTGGAAGTCTAACCTGCAGCCGTGATCCGGCTGAGGGACACTGCCTGGTGGGCAGTTTGACTGGGGCGGTCGCCTCCTAAAACGTATCGGAGGCGTGCGAAGGTTCCCTCAGGCTGATTGGAAACCAGCCGTGGAGTGCAAACGCATAAGGGAGCTTTACTGCGAGACCGACAGGTCGACCAGTTGCGAAAGCAGGTGTTAGTGATCCGGTGGTCCCGTATGGAAGGGCCATCGCTCAACGGATAAAAGGTACTCTGGGGATAACAGGCTGATCGCGCCTGAGAGTCCATATCGGCGGCGCGGTTTGGCACCTCGATGTCGGCTCGTCGCATCCTGGGGCTGGAGCAGGTCCCAAGGGTTTGGCTGTTCGCCAATTAAAGCGGCACGCGAGCTGGGTTTAAAACGTCGTGAGACAGTTTGGTCCCTATCTTCCGTGGGCGCAGGACACTTGAGAGGACCTACCTATAGTACGAGAGGACCTGGGTGGACGCGCCTCTGGTGTTCCGGTTGTCAGGCCACTGGCATAGCCGGGTAGCCATGCGTGGAATGGATAACCGCTGAAAGCATATAAGCGGGAAGCCGGCCTCAAGATTAGGTGTCCCTGCCGCAAGGCACTAAAGGCCCCTAGAAGACTACTAGGTGATAGGCTGGGTGTGGAAGCGCTCAAAGGCGCGGAGCTAACCAGTACTAATCGGCCGTGAGGCTTGACCTTACTCTCTAAGGCAAACATTGTTGTTGACACTCGGAGTCCGAGTGACGAGCTCCCCCTCGAGAGGGAGCCCGCAGCGTCCGCTGCTTGCGCACTTGAAAGTTTTTCCGGTGGTGATTTCGAGAAGGCCACACCCGATCCCATCCCGAACTCGGTAGTTAAGCTTCTCAGAGCCGATGGTACTGCAAGGGTTCCCTTGTGGGAGAGTAGGTCGCCGCCGGGCTATTTACCCAGCCGGGCTGATGTACATCAGCCCGGCTGTTTTTTTTTTGTCCCTGAGCGCCTCAGCCTGGACCGCTAAGCTCGGCGTGTCGGCCTACCAGCTTTGGTCCGCCGGTCTAAGGCGCGGCTTTTCTGTTCGGCTCAGCGGGTTCCCGGCTCGGCCGTATGGGGAGCCCCAAGGCGGTGCCGTCCAACCCCCCGAAGAGGGATCGCTGGCGGTGGACTCGGTGGCTGCATGGTAGGCCTTCCGGGGCTTTCGGCGTTAGGGTTGGGTGTGCGCCCGCGCTATTGGGTTTTGGCTGCTCTCCCGGTGATCGTCGGGATCGTCGCGGCGCTGGCGTGGGAGCCGCTGGTGCGCTCGAAGGCGATCGCGGCGGCTGAGGCGCGCGGCTTTTCGGTACGGATCGAGCGGGTGCGCCTGGGGTGGGGGCGCGTGTGGCTCGAGGGGGTGGATGTCTCGGCGCCTCGGGCGCCCGCCGTGCAAGGGCGGGTTCAGGTGCTCGAGGTGAAGCTCGAGGGGCTCACGCCGTCGCAGCTCATCGCGCATGGGGGCGAGGTGACGCTGAAGGGTCCGCCCAATGAGGTGCGGCGGCAGCTGCGGGAGCTGCGGGGTGCGCCCGGTGCGGGGGAGCCCAGCTCGAGTGAGGGCCGCTACGCCGCGGAGGGGCTCACGGTGCGCTGGCGCGATGGGGATCAGGAGCTGGTCGCCTGGGGCGTACGGTATCACCGCGATTCGAGCCATCACCTCGCGGGGGACTTGGTGCAGGCGGGGGGCAGGCTCCCGCTACGGCTGCGCGGCTTCGAAGTGCAGGTGCAGGAGGGGCGGCTTCGGCGCTTCACAGCGGCGGGGCTTTGGGCGGAGGTGGCGCTCGATGGGGATGGGCTGGCTCCCGCAGGAGCGGGGCCGGCTGAGCCAAACGCGGCCGAGCCTGAGCAAGGTGCTTCTCTTCAAGCGGGATCGGCTCAGGGGTCGGGTGCCACACAGGCGCCGAAAGATGCGAAAGCCGTCCTGGCGCAGCCAAAGGACAGTAAATCAGCGCCGGCCGGTGGGCTGGCAGTGAAGCAAGGCTCGCCCAAAGCGCCTTCGGACGTTGCGCCTGGGCGCGGTGAGCGCTGGCGTCGGGAGCTGGCGCGAGCGGCGACCCTGATCTCCGCTCAGCTCCCGGTCGAGGCCGAGGTGCAGATCGCCGGTTTCGAGGTAGCCCTGGTGCGGGGCGGTGAGCCGCTACGCATTGGGCCGGGCTCGCTGTCCCTCAGCCGCACCGAGCGCGAGCTGCGGGTGCGGCTGTTGCCCGGTGCCGAGGCGAACGCATCGCCGCTCACGCTAGATCTCACGCTGCCGCTCGATCCCATAGCGGACGTCGCGGTCTCGGTGACGGGCGGTCCCGTGAGCCTGGCGTGGCTCGGCGTGAGGGATGGCGAGTGGGGCCTCACGGAGGTGGCGCGCGCGGGCGTGAAGGCGCGGCTCGAGCTGGGTCTCCGCGAGGCGGGCGCCGAGCTGAGCTTCAAGGGACAGCTGGACCTCACGGGGGTCGCGCTCGAGAGGCCCTGGCTCGCGGCGCGTCCCGTGCGAGGGGTGCAGCTGGGTCTGAACGGCAGCGGCGCGCTGAAGACGGATGGCAGCCTGCTGCGCGTCGATGAGGGCGAGCTGACGGTGGGTGAGGCGCGCGCCACCCTGCGCGGCGAGCTCCGTCGCGGTGACGGCCACTACCAGGTGAAGGCCAAGGGCAGCGTGCCGCTCGCGGGGTGTCAGGCGTTGCTCGATGCGCTCCCCGAGGGGCTCGCGCCGCTCCTCGAGGGGATGCGCGCCGACGGCACCTTCGCGGCGGAGGGCTCGCTGGAGCTCGATTCGAAGCAGCCCGAGCGGATGCAGGTGTCCTGGAACGTGGCCAACGACTGCCGCATCACCGCCGCTTCGGCCGACGTGATGCCGACCCGCTTCAAGCAGCCGTTCACGCTCATGGTGACCAACGCCACGGGCGCCGCGGTGCCCTATCAAACCGGTCCGGGGACACCCAACTGGGTGCCGCGCGGATCCATCAGCCGGCACCTGGAGACGGCGGTGCTCATCTGCGAAGACGGCCGCTTCTGGCGCCACCGTGGCTTCGACGAGGAGGCGATCCGCAACTCGATCCGCGAGAACGTGCGCCAGGGCCGCTTCGTGCGCGGCGCGAGCACCATCTCGATGCAGCTCGCGAAGAACCTGTACCTACGCCGCGAGAAGACGCTCTCCCGCAAGCTCCAAGAGGCGGCGCTCACCATGCTGCTCGAGCAGCAGCTCACCAAGCACGAGCTGCTCGAGCTCTACTTCAACGTGATCGAGTACGCGCCAGGGATCTACGGCATCGCGCAGGGCGCCCCACACTACTTCAACACCCATGCGAGCCAGCTCTCCCTGGGCCAGGCGCTGTACATGGGCTCGGTGCTCTCGAGCCCCAAGCGTCAGCACTTCGGACCGTCAGGTCGCGTGACGGATGGTTGGTTGGGCTACCTCAGGCGCTTGATGCGCCTCGGGAACCGCATCCGCTTGGTGAGTGATGCTGACTTGGAGGATGGCCTGCGTGAGCAGGTGACCTTCAAGCTCGCCTACTCCCCGCGCCTGCCCGCGGAGGGGGAAGACCCCGACGCGATCCACGATCAGGCGGTGGACTCCTCGCCCTTCGGCGGCCCCATCTTGACGCCTGAGGAGTAGACCATCAGTCATACTGATGAATGCCCATTGGAGATCCAGCACGACGCTCGCCTGCTGCAGCACAGCCCGCTGGATGCTCACCCGCTGCAGCAAAGTCCCCTGGATGCACCTGTGGCCGCTCGTGTGTCTTCTTTTTTGGGGGTTTGGCAGTGCACCTCACGGGCTGAACCGCGCGGCCCCGGCGCGCCATGAAGCTCACTTCTGCGCTCACTTCTGTCCCTCCGCGCGGAGCCGCCGGAAGAAGGCTTGGAGCCTGTCCCTGGAGGCCTCTGCCAGCACACCCGCCGTGCAGGGGAAGCGGTGGTTCAAGCGCGTGTCTTGGTGCAGCTGATACAGCGAGCCCACCGCGCCCGCCTTGGGGTCCGCCGCTCCGTACACCAGGCGCCCGATGCGCGCGTTCACCAGCGCGCCAGCGCACATCGCGCAAGGCTCGAGCGTGACGTACAGCGTGGCTCCGGTGAGCCGCCAATGACCGATGCGCTCCGCCGCGAGCCTCAGCGCGAGCACCTCCGCGTGGCCCGTGGGGTCCGCATCAATTTCCCTGCGGTTATGTGACCGCGCCAAGAGCTCGCCCTGAGCGTCCAAGATCACGCAGCCGATCGGCACGTCGCCGTGCAAGGCGGCTCGATCTGCCTCCTCCAGCGCGAGCTCCATCGCGCGGCGGTCAGTGTCGCTCGGCGCACCTTGGGCGCACTCGGCGTCGGTTGGTGCAACTTCGGTGCGCTCAGCGCCGCTCGGTGCACCCTGGGCGCACTCGGCGTCACTTGGAGCGGTGCGCTCAGCGCCGCTCAGCGCACCTTTGGCGCCGCTCGCGCCTTCGGCGCCGCTCGGTGCACCCTGGGCGCACTCGGGGTCACTTGGAGCGGTGCGTTCAGCGCCGCTCAGCACGTCGACACCGCCCGGTGCCTCGCCTTCGGGCGCCTCAGCCATCGGGGCCGAAGGCTCCTACCAGCGCTTTGGCGTGCGCCACCTCCGCGAGGATCCCCCGCGCGCGCTCGAGCAGCGCCGCGCCCGGCGGCAGCAGCGACACCCCGCGCGGCGTGCGATCGAACAGCGGCACCCCGAGCTCGTCCTCTAGGGCGCGTAGCTGACGACTCAGCGGAGGCTGAGAGATGTGCAGGCGCCGCGCAGCGCGCCCGATGTTGCCCTCCTCCGCGATCGCTACGAAGTATTCCAGCTGAACCAGGCTCACCCGCCCAAGGTACCAGCCACTCGCGCGCCCGGCGAGCTACGTCACCACGCGATACCCAAATGGTATGGCTCCGGCAGCTCGGCGCGTGAGCGCCCTCACGGCGCTGAACCTGAGGTGCGCGATACTCAAATGGTATGGGCACCTGGTGCTTGCTCGAGGCAGCGTCCAGGATGATCCGGATCCTGTCGACGAACGAACTCGAGAAGATGCGCCTCGCGGGGCGCGCGGCGCGTGAGACCTTGGCGCTGGTGGGGCAGCGGCTGGCTCCCGGAGTGAGCACGCTCACCATCGACGCCTGGGTGCGCGAAGACACGGCGCGCCGCGGCGGGCGCCCGAGCCAGCTGGGTTACTCACCCGAGCCAGGGCTCGTGTTCCCCGCGGCGGTGTGCACCAGCGTGAACCACGTGGTGTGCCACGGCATCCCGCGGGCCGATCAGGTGCTCCAGCACGGCGACATCATCAACGTGGACATCACCACCGAGCTGGACGGTTTCCATGGGGATACATCCGCCACCTTCTGCGTCGGGGAGTGCTCGCCCGCCGCGCGGCGCTTGGTCGAGGCCGCGCGGCGCTGCCGCGACGTCGGTGTGCTCGCGGTGCGACCTGGCGCGCGCCTCGGCGACATCGGCGCCGCGATCGAGGCGGAGGCGGCGCGGCTCGGGGTGAGCGTCGTGCGTGAGTTCGGTGGTCACGGGATCGGGCGGCGCATGCACGAGGAGCCGCACGTGCCCTGTCACGGCCGCGCGGGCACCGGCGTGCGGCTCAAGCCAGGGATGGCGCTCACCATCGAGCCCATGCTCAACCTGGGCGGCCCCGCGATCGAGTTTGGCGACGATGGCTGGACGGTGCTGACCCGCGACGGCAGCCTCTCCGCGCAGTTCGAGCACACGGTGCTCGTGACGCCGAGCGGCCACGAGGTGACGACCTGAGCCTTGAAAACGTCAGCCTAACTGATGAAATCGTTCAGAGTATCGCGCGTGGAGCACCATCTGGGACACCCAGCGGCTCGCCAAACCCCCAACCCCCTTACGATCGCGCAAAACCCCATGATTACAAATGCTTAGGTCACTTCGTGCGCTGCGCCCCCCAAGCGCGTGTCGTTTGCATTTGACGGCCCTCTTGGTGCTGCTATGAACGGCCCCCCAAGCGCTCGTAGCTCAGTTGGATTAGAGCATCGGTCTACGGAACCGAGGGTCGGAGGTTCGAATCCTTCCGGGCGCGCCACCTCTGCGCCCCCAAGCGCGTGTCGTTTGCGTTTGACGGCGCCCCTACCGCTGCTATGAACCGCGCCCCAAGCGCCCGTAGCTCAGCTGGATAGAGCGTCGGTCTACGGAACCGAAAGTCGGAGGTTCGAATCCTTCCGGGCGCGCCATAAGACCCGCTGTTCCTGCGGGTTCCGCTGCGACGGGCGTCCGCAGCGCTACGTGAGGAAGGGGCTGAGCGCTGCGTCCATCGCGGTGAGCGGCGCGGCTTGGCCGGTGTAGAGCTGAAACTGTCGCGCGGCTTGGTGCAGCAGCATGCGCCCGCCGTGGATGACGGGCACCCCGCGCGCCTCACACGCGGCGACCAGCTCCGTGCGGAGCGGCTTGTAGACGATGTCCATCACCAGCTGCGAAGGGCTCAGCTCGTCCACGGCGAGCGGGCAGCCGGGCGTCGCGTCCATCCCCACGGAGGTGGCGTTGACGAGGACGTCATAGTCACTGACTTTGAGCGCCGCGAGCGGCAGGCTCCGCGCCTCCCCGCGCGCACCGTGCTCCGCCTGGGTCTCGTCGCCGTGGGTCGACACGCCACCTCCCCGCGCCTCCCCGCGCTCTGCCTTTGGCACACCGCTGCGCTCAGCTTGCGTGAGCTGAGCTGACTTGAAGGTTCTACCTGATTCAGTGGCCAGGTCTGACTTCCTGGCCTGAGATGTCGTGAGCAGCTCTGACCGCATGAGCTGTGAGGCCAGCTCCGCGGCCTTCGCTGCATCACGGTTGGCGATCGTCAGCCGTGAGCCCGCCTCCACCACGCCGAACGCGACCGCGCGCGCCGCGCCCCCTGCGCCGAGTAGCAGCACCCGCGCGCCGCTCAGCGTGGTGCGCTCCGCGAGCGCCGTCACCGCGCCATAGGCGTCCGTGTTGTGGCCGATGAGCCGCCCACCTTGGTTCACGATGGTGTTCACGGCGCCTATCGCCTGAGCCAGCGGATCGATCGCATCGAGCAGCGGCATCACGCTCAGCTTGAACGGCATCGAGATGCCCAGGCCGCGGATCCCCAGCGCGCGCATCCCGCTCAGCGCCGAAGCGAGCTGCGCCTCCACGATGGAGAACGGGTGGTAGTGGTAGGCGAGCCCCAAGGCGCGGTACCCGGCGTGGTGCATCGCCGCGCCCACCGGGGACGCATGCAGGGAGAGCGAACCGCACAGGGTGTCGAGCGGAGGGTTCTGAGCCACGCGGTAGCCTAGCCGATGCGGATCGGCTGAAGAGGGCGCGCGCGCTCAGCGTTGGAAGGTGCGGTGCCGTCTAACCCACCCCCCGCGCTCAGGCTCCAGCAAGAACCTCACGTAGCCACTCGGCCCACCAGCCGATCCCTCATACAGGTGGCACAGCAAAACCGGCCGCCTGGCCGACTCCCATCGTAGGGAGAGCGAGCTCGGGTGGCTCGGGTGCAACAGGCGGGTTGGGGAGGGTGCGCCGCCAGCCAGCAGCTGAATGACGCGCCGCATCAAAATCATGAACCTTTTTGCGGGCTCCACCAGGGGACCTGACACGGAGGTCACCCCCACTCGGGCCAGATTTTCGGCGCCGGACAGTCATCGCTTGGGTTGCTTGGGTTTTTGTGCGGTTCTGTGGGTATGGCACGATGACTGCTATAGGGAGGGTCACTTGACCGGTCCCCTGGTGGACCGCTTCCTTACTTCGCTTTGCTTCACCCTCGCTGTGCGACTGTTCAGCGCATCGCGGGGGCCCTTTTCCCTCCTTCCTTTGCTTTTTCTTGCCTTGCTTGGGTGGGCCCGCTGCGCCTGATTGGCTGAGCAGGGTGGCCCCCAGGTTGGGTTCATCGCCCCGATTCCAGTTGCTCTAGTTTCTGGGGCTGGGCTTCCTTGGCTTGAGCTGCTTCCTTGAGGCTTAGTCCTCGGTGCCTGGCTTCGCGGGGAGCGACGGTGCCTGGCTCTGTGGGCGTCGTCTGGCTCTGAGCGCCTTGGCCTCTCACGGCCGCGCTTCGCTTCTTTTGGGGGCTCTTCTTCGGGGGGCTTGATTTTTTCTGGGGTTGGACGGCACCGCGCCTCGTGCGCCGGGGAGCACGCCTCCTCGGTGCGCCGCTGCGAGGATGTCGATTGCAACCGACCCCCCGCGCGATTGATTCCCGGGCGGCGCTGGCTGTGTCGTTTCGATCACGGCGCGGCTTGGGGGCTGGCCGTTGCTGGGTGGGCGCCTCAGGTTTGCTGGCTCCGGCGCAGCGCGTGGCTTCAGCGTTTGGTGTCGCGCGGCAGGCCGAACAGGTGATCCGTCGGTGCCGCGGCGTGGCACTGGGCGCAGGCGCGGGTGTCCGCCGGGAGCACGTCGCCGGTATTGGACAGAATGGCGTACGACCAGCCGCGCGCCTCCTTCCGCATCACGTACAGCGGACCTGAGTCGCCGCTCTTCGCGTCGAAGTGCCGCATCAGCACCTCGGCGCCGAGCGGCAGCTCCGTCGCGACCACCAGCTGCTGGTACGCCTCCACCAGGTTGGGCGCGAGGTGCACGCTGTACTGATAGCGCCCGAGGTCGTGCCCCAGCGAGGGGAAGCGGCTGGCGTCGGCGCCGGGGCTCGTCACGGCGGGCCAGCTCGAGAGCGCCTCCCAGGTGGACCACCGCTCGGGGGCTTGGGGTGCCGTGGCGGGCTCATGCAGGGACGCGCCGTAGGGGGCGCTGCTGACTCCGGGTGGGCCTTCAGCGCTCGAGGGAGCACCACAGGCGGCTGTGGCGGCCCCGAAGAGTGCCCAACCCCCAAAAAACCATGAGACCACGCGTGCCAGGCCGCCATCCGTCCCCCGCATGCGAGGCGCTGTCAAGTGCGGCGGCACCAAGCAGAGGGGGATCCCGCACGTCGGCTGGGCTGGTTCGAAGCGCGCCGCGAGTCCTCCTTCGCTGGCCTTCGTCGGCGCTCACGAGCCTACGGTTTTGCCACGTGTCGTCAGCCGGAAACTCCGGGAAACGCGCACGAAACGCGCGCGGCCTACACCTTCGGGCGACCACCCAGCGGGCGATCACCCGCCCGTCGCGCGGACGCGCTGCTCTCCTGGGGAGGGTCCAAGGAGTTTCAATGTTGAAAAAACTGTTTGGGTTGCTCGCGCCTGCGGCCTCGTTATTCGTCCCGAGCGTCGCGCTCGCCGAAGAGGCGGTGAACGTCTCTCAGGGAGAGTTCGTCGCCAACAACGCTTGGATGATGGTGTGCATCGGCCTGGTGTTCATCATGCACCTCGGGTTCGCGATGCTCGAGACGGGCCTCACGCGCGCGAAGAACACCGTGAACATCCTGTTCAAGAACACCTTCACCGTGTGCATCGGTCTGCTCACTTACTACGTGATCGGCTTTGGGCTGATGTACCCCGGCACGTTCAACGGCTTCGCTGGCTTCGCCGGCTGGGGGCTCAACGCCACCCCTGAAGGCATGACGGCGGCCTACGCCGACGGCGGTTATACCTACTACACTGACTTCTTGTTTCAGGGCATGTTCGCCGCCACCTGCGCGACCATCGTGTCGGGGGCGGTCGCCGAGCGGATTCAGTTGAGGAGCTTCATGCTCTTCGTGACGCTGTTCGTCGCGCTCGCCTACCCGCTCGCGGGCGCCTGGCACTGGGGTGGCGGGTTCATCAAGCAAGCGGGCTTCTACGACTTCGCCGGCTCCACCTTGGTGCACTCCGTGGGCGGCTGGGCTGCCCTGGTCGGCATCCTCTTCCTCGGTCCGCGCCGCGGGAAATATGGCAAAGACGGCAGCGTGGCGCCCATCCCCGGCAGCAACATGCCGCTCGCCACGGTGGGTGCGTTCCTGCTCTGGCTCGGCTGGTTCGGGTTCAATGGCGGCTCGGTGCTCAGCGCGAACCCAGAGGCCACTTCGCTGGTGCTGGTGACCACTTGCCTCGCGGCAGCGGCGGGCGGCGTCGGCGCGATGTTCGCTTACAACTTCGTCTCGCGGAAGCCGGACCTCTCGATGGCGCTGAACGGCATCCTGGCTGGCTTGGTCGGCGTGACCGCTGGCGCGGACGTGGTGACGCCCGTCGAGGCGATCCTCATCGGCGGCGTCGCTGGCGCGTTGGTGGTGGGCGCGGTCATCTTCTTCGATAAGGTCAGGATAGATGACCCAGTGGGCGCGGCCAGCGTGCACCTCGTCTGCGGCGTGTGGGGCACGCTCGCGGTCGGCATCTTCGGTGAGGGCAAGAGCCTCGTGGCTCAGCTCTACGGCATCGGGGTCTACGCGGTCTTCGCCGTGATCGTCAGCGCGATCCTGTTCGGGCTGATCAAGATCACGCTGGGCCTGCGCGTCAGCGAAGAAGAGGAGCTCGAGGGCCTCGACGCGGGCGAGCACAACATGCACGCCTATGACATGGGCACCGGCATCAGCGCGCGCCGTCACGTGCCCGTGAACGAACCGGAGGCGGTGCCCGCTGAGTGACGCTTCGAGCCGCTCGCGCGCGAAGCGGAGGCAGCGCGCCCTGAGCGGCGGCCGCGGGCGCGTCGCCGTGCTTTTCTCGTGAGGTGAGCGGACCGCGTCGCCAGGCGCCAGTCCGCGTGATACCACCACTGGATGCTGCACGGCCGCTCGCTGCGTGCGTCGCTCGCGGGCGGGTTGGCGCTCGGGCTGACGCTCGGGTGTGGGCCGTACCTGCCTCCGGGGGACGCGGCGCCCGTGCCCTCGGTGACCGCCGAGCCTCCGAGTGGGAAGGCGCCGGGTTGGCTCGGGGTGGAGCTCGAGCCGGCCACGGTTGGGGTGCGGGTGATTCGGGTGGTGCCAGGATCGCCCGCGCAGGCTGCGGGCCTCGCGAAGGGGGACGTGATCGTGCGGTTCGGCAGCGTGAGCGTGGCGAAGCCGGAGGACGTCGCGGCGGAGGCGCACGCGATTGGGGCGGGGGAGCGCGCTTCGATCATCGTGCAGCGGCATGGGCGCGATCGGCTGCTGGCGGTGGTGCTCGAGGAGCGGCCCCATGACGACGCGCTGCTGCAGCGCGCCTACGTGGGTCGACGCGCGCCGGATTTCGAGGGCTTGGTAGGGGTGCAGGGGAGCGTCCCGAAGGCGCTCGGCGCCTATCGGGGTCGCGTGGTGCTGCTCGAGTTCTGGGCGGACTGGTGCACGGTGTGCCGCCTGCTGGTGCCCACGCTGGAGCGCTGGCACGCGCGCTTCGCCGGGCAGGGCGTGGAGATCCTCGCGGTGACGACCGACCCCATCGAGGTCGCCGTGCGCTCCACCTTGGAGCAGCGCCTGAGCTACGCCGTCGCGGCGGATCCGCGCGGAAAGACGACGACGGCCTACCGCGCCTTCGGGCTGCCCGCGTTGTACGTCATCGATCAACAGGGGGTGGTGCGGGAGCTGATGGTCGGCATCGACCCGAGCAAGCTGAGGGACATCGAGGGGCTGGTGGAGCAGCTGCTCGCGGAGCCCTTCCGGGGCGAGCCGTGAGGCGGCGCGCGCTGCACACCCCAGGACAGGATCCGTTCGTGTTCCTGACGGATCATCGGAGGGTGGGGGTTTGGCATGGCACTCCAAGCGCGCTGTCCTTCGCGGTGACGCTCGGCGCCTTGCTCACGTGGGCGTCGCCAGCGCGAGCTGCGGTGGACCCAGCGCGAGCGCTCGAGCACCTGGGGGACGCGGCGTTCGAGCGACTGACGGCGGTGCCGTTGACGGCGCCGGGCGGCGACGTCCGAGTACCTGTCTTGATCCAGCATCCCCAGCGCTGGCTCGCGCTGCCGCACGTGGTCAGTGTGGCGCCGCATCACGCGACGGCTTGGCTGACGAAGGAGGAGCTCCGGGCGCTCGCGCTCGCGCAGCCTGAGCTCCGCATGGAGTGGTCGCCGCCGCGGCGGCTGATGCTCGATCGCGCCGCGCGTTGGACGCGCGCCGCGCAGTTCCGTGTGGAAACTGGCGGCGCCGGGGCGGGCGCGGTGGTGGGCGTCGTGGACACGGGGCTCGACGTGGCGCACGGCGACTTCCGGCGCCTGGATGGCACGACGCGCGTCGCTTGGCTGCTCGACTACTCGCGGCCTCCCGCGGGGCTTCAGCCGGAGCTGGAGGCGCGCTACGGCTGCACCGCGGTGACCCCCTGCGCCATCTACTCGGGCGCCGACTTGGACGCCGCGCTCCAGGGTGGGCTGAGCCTGCCGCGCGACGTGCATGGCCACGGCACCCACGTGGCCTCGCTCGCCGCGGGCAACGGCTTCGCCAGTGACCCGAGTCGCTTCATCGGGGTGGCGCCGAGCGCGCCGCTCATCATCGTGCGCGGCGATCGCGCCGCCACGGGCAGCTTCCAGGACGCCGACATCATCACCGGCGCCGCCTTCGTGTTCGAGCGCGCCGAGGCGATGGGGTTGCCCGCCGTCGTGAACTTGAGCCTCGGCTCCGATTTCGGGGCGCACGACGGCAGCTCCAGCCTCGAGCAGGGCCTGGCGGCGCTGGTGGGCGATGAGCTGCCCGGGCGGGCGCTGGTGGTGGCTGCGGGCAACAGCGGGGGCCTCTACTACGGCGCGGTGCCGAGCTACCCCGAGCCGCTCGGGGTCCACACGGAGGTGCACGTGCCGCGGAAGAGCAGCGCGCGGGTCCCGATTTTGACGCCGGCGCCTGCGGCGTTCGAGCTGACGGGTCGCGTGTACGTGTGGATCACGGCGCGCCCTGGTGATGCGCTCGAGGTGGGGCTCGACGATCGCGATGGCGAGTGGGTGCCGCCGCTCACGCCGGGCCAGGCCAGCACCTTCCGGCGCCAGGGCCTGAGCGCCACGGTGTTCAATGGGCTGACCGAGGACGGCCCGCTCACGCAGCCTCACACCGCGGTGCTGGTGCTCGACGGTAAATGGTCCGCTGAGCAGACGTTCGCGCTGCGCCTCGAAGGGCACGGCAGCGCGTCGATCTGGCTGGAGTCGAGCGGGGAGCTGCCGGGGGGCGCGCGGCTGGAGGCGCTGCTCCCGCGCGCCATCAAGCAGGGGACGGTCAGCTTGCCTGCGGCGCACCCGGAGCTGATCGCGGTGGGCGCGAGCATCAATCGCACCGACTGGTCCTCGCGCGCCGGGGAGATGCGGCTCACCCACCTGGGGGCGGCGCCCGCCACGTTGGACGGGATGGCTTACTTCTCGGGTGCTGGGCCCACGGCGGACGGCGCGCTCAAGCCGGACCTGGTGGCGCCGGGCGCGTTCTTGGTCGGCGCCATGAGCTCGTGGGCGGATCCGGCGCGCCCGAACGCCTCCGGGATGTTCAGCGGCGCGGGGCTGTGTGAGGCGGGCGCCGAGTGCTTGGTGGTGGGCGACGCGCACGCGGTGACGAGCGGGACCAGCATGGCGGCGCCGCAGGTCGCTGGCGCCGTGGCGCTCTTGCTCGAGCGCGATCCATCGCTCACCCAGCGCCAGGTGCGGGGGCTTTTGCAAGCCGGTGCGCGGCGCTTGCAGGGCAGCGCGCCGATCGCGGAGCAGGTCGGTGTGGGCGCGCTGGACGTGATGGGCGCGCTCGAGGCGCAGCTGCTCCAGGAGGGCGCGCCCGGTGACGTCAGTGAGCCTGACCCTGAGCGGAGCTGGCTCACGCTGGCGAGCGCCTTCGTCTACCCGGACCCGGCGCTCTCGGTGGAGGTGTACGCGGAGCTCCGCACCGCGAGCGGGCGCCTCGCGGATGCGCTGGAGCCAGGTGCGCTCACGCTGAGCGTGACTGGTGGGCGCCTCGCGGCGCCGCTCACGCGCATCGCGCCCGGGCTGTGGCGCGCGCGGGTCTCGGCGGACGCGGAGCGCGGCGGGGAGCAGCTCCGCTTGAAGCTGACGCACGGTGAGCGCGAAATAGCGACGCACCGCGCGCCCATCGCCGTCGATCCGCACCTCGCGGTGCACCCGCCTTGGGCGCGCGGTGGCTGCGCCGTCGAGCCAGCGCACCGACGTGCCGCGCGCGGGAGTGGAGCGGCGCTCGGCGCGTTGCTGGTGTTGAGCGCGCTCGGCGCCTTCACTCGACGTCGACGAGGTAGAGCGCGTACTCATGGGGCTCGAAGGGCGTGACGTCGGGGTCGAAGGGGTGCAGCTCACTCACGCCGCCCGAGCTGACGCCGTAGATGACGAGCGACTCCCCGGGGCGCACGTCGAGCGGCAGCGTGCGCTCGCTCCGGGTCACGCGCGGCTGAAACGCCACTTGTACGTGGTGTTTGAAGCGCCCCTCGGCGTCGAGCAGCATCGCCCCCCACTTGAAGCTGACGGGCTCCTCCCAAAGCGCGCGCAGCCCCAGCTCAGGGAGCTTAGGCAGCTCATCCAAGGCCAAGAACACGAAGGCGGCGCCGGTCGGCTCGATGGGGCGCCAGGCGCCGACGTGGCGTGGTAGCTCCGAGTAGCGGAAGGCCCAGTCGAAGCGCACACGCCCAAAGCTGCCCACCCACCCGAGTCGCGCGAAGTGACTGCCATCGCTGCGGTCACCCAAGAGGCTCCGCGCCAGCGTGAACGAGCCGAGCACGTCCGCCACCGCGCTGGCGTCCTCCTCGAAGGTGTGGCGGAGCACGTCGAAGACATCGGGCTCGTTCTGATACAGCCAACCTTCGCCCTCCGTGAGGCTGGCCGCGAGGCTGTACATCTGGGTGGGGAGCACGCCCCAGCGCGAGACGCCGTAGACCTCGTCGAGGTACTCGTAGAACAGCCCCACCCCCTCCGCGTGCCGCCTGAGCGCGCCGCCGCCCAGCGCGCGCTCCGGGTGCCGCTGGAAGTCGTCGATCGCCTCGACGTCCATGTCGGTCGGCGCACCGAGGGTCCACCACAGCTGGGTGGCGATGGCGCGCCGCGTGAAGGCGCCTTCTCCCGCGTCGAGGCGCATCAAGGACAGCTCCGCCACGCACAGCGCCGCCTGGCGCTCGAGCGCTCCAACCCAAGCCCCGTGGCTCTGGCAGTACCCCGAGGCGCGGTCGAAGACGCCGTGGAGCGGGGCATCGGCGAACACCTCGAAAACTGGCGCGAAATCGCGCGGTTCTACGTCCTGTTCGTCAGGTAGTACACCTAACACGGCCTCCTTCGCCTGCGCAGCCTGCGGGCCGAGCTGCGGTGTCAGGTACCAATCCAAGCGACTATCTCCCCCCAGCACCCCATCGCTCAGCGGCGTGGGCAGCTGTTGCACCAGCAGCACGCGGTCCCAAGCCTGCTCGAGCGCCGCCAACGCCGGCCCCAGGAGCGGGTCGTCCGGCGCTGCGTGCACACACACCGGGCGGCGGCTCGAGCACTGGCGCGCGATGCCCGAGGGCCGCGCTGGCTCGATGCGCGGCGTCCCGGTGGGGAGGTTGGGGGACCACTCCACCGGCGGCTTGGGGGGCGGCGGTCCAACGCGCCCGCCGAACAGCACCCCCGGGACCCGATCGGGCTGGCGGACGGCGAGCGCCTCACCGCTGGTCGTCAAGGCCGCGGCGGCCCCGAGCACCCCCAGGACCACGCGGCTCGAGCGCGCGCGGAGGCCACGTGCATTTGACAGCTTCACCAAGGACGCCTCTATACTGCCATAGCACCCGTGGGTTGATTCCCAGCCCCTAGCTCGAGGCATATGGTTCAGGCGAAGTTCGACCCAGCGCTAGCACTGAAATTCGATCTCGACCGCGGCACCGTCTCCCAGGCCGGGGCGGGGGCGCGCGTCATCTTGCCGGTGGAGGTGCTCGCCAAGCTGATCGAGGCGACGAACGCCGAGGCGACTCGCGACGCCGGACACCACCTGGGTGCGGAGCTCGGGCGCCGGGTGCTCACGAGCTTGGGTGACGACGCGAGCGGCGCGGCGCCCGAGGCGGTGCTGGAGCACTTGGGTGGTGAGCTCGCGCTGCTCGGCTTCGGGTCGCTTCACTTCGAGCGCTGGGGTCAGGCGCTGGTGTTCGTGGTGCAGGACGGCGCGCTGCCGCCTGCGGCGGATGACTTCGTCGCGGCGATCTTCGACGGCGCGCTGCTCCGACTGTTCGGCAAGAACACGCGCGCGGTGCGGCTCGCGCGCGAAGATGGACAGGCGCGCTACCTGATCTCGAGCTCGAGCGCGGCGGATCGTGTCGCGGGGTGGCTCAGCGCCGGGGTGCCTTGGGGCGAGGCCCTGACGCGGCTCCAGGGGGCGCGGGCGTGAGCCAGGCGCGCATTCAGGCGCTCGAGTCGCTGCTCGAGCGGGTGCGGCGGAACGCGGCGCTGCCGCGGGCGTCTGCGCTTCCGCGCGGAATCGCAGCGGCGGCCCAGCTGGCTGTGGAGCCCGAGGCAAGGCTCGCGGCGCCAGGGGCCGCGACGGACGAGCTGGATGACGTCGATGGGCTGCTCTCGCAGGACCTCGCGGCCGCTCCAGCGCCGGACGTCGCGCGCGCGCCGCTCGAGACCTTCGCGGGTGAGGACGTCTTCGAGGACGACGAGATCATCGAGCTCGATGATGACGACGGCGTGGAGATCCTCGACGACGACTACGAGTTGACGGAGGACGACGAGCTGGCGTCATTGATCGCGGCGGACGCCGATCGCGCTCGCGAAGCAGCGGATGTGCTCGCAGCGCAAGCCGCTGAGCGCGCGGAGGCTGAGGCTGCCGCCGAGCGTGAGCGGCTCGAGGCTGAGGCTGCTGCGGAGCGCGCGCGGTTGGAGGCTGAGGCAGCCGCTGAGCGTGAGCGCGCGGAGGCAGAAGCGGCCGCCGAGCGAGCGAGGCTCGAGGCTGAGGCAGCAGCGGAGCGCGCGCGGTTGGAGGCGGAGGCAGCTGCCGAGCGTGAGCGCGCGGAGGCAGAAGCGGCCGCCGAGCGAGCGAGGCTCGAGGCAGAAGCGGCCGCGGAGCGAGCGGAGGCCGAGGCAGCAGCGGAGCGTGCGCGGGCCGAGGAGGCGGAGCGTGAGCGGGCCGCGGCGGCGCAGCGAGCGGAGGCCGAGGCCGTGGAGCGCGAGCGCGTTGCGACGGAGGCGGCGGCCGAGGTGGCTGCGCGGGTCGCGGCGGACCGCGCAGCCGCGGAGCAAGCGCGGCGTGAGGTGGCGCAGTTGGCGGCCGCCGAGCTGGCCGCGCGGCACGCGGGAGGCGAGCTATCGCTCGATCCGGCTCCCGGGGCGCCGTCGGTTCCCGAGGTGCCAGCGCCTCCCGCGGACGTCTTCGACGAGCTCGACTTCGACGACGAGCCGGACGTCTCCAGCGTGCAGCCGGCGGTGACGCGAGCGCGCGACGCGGAGCTCGGGATCGAAGCCGAGGGCGACATCGACTTCGACTTGGAGGACGAGGAGGTGACGCCCGTCTCCAGCCCGCGCGTGAAGCCCGCCGAGAGCATGGACGAAGCGCTGCAGTCGGCGGCGGCCCAGGCGCCGATCAGCTCGCCCCCCGAGTCGGGGCGTCAGCCGGCCTCGGAGCGCGGGCCAGGCTCGGAGCAGGGCGTGGATCAGGCGCTGCTCGAGGAGGCGCTGGCGCGCGAGTCGGTGATCGCCAACGAGCGACCCGAGCCGAGCGACGATGTCTTCGATGGGGTCGACGACTTGCTCGAGGCGGACGTCGCTCAGAAGCCAGAGCCCGCGCCCCGCGCGCCGATGCCCACCTTGGAGCAGCTCGGGCAGACCGTGGATCTGGATGAGGCGCTCGGCGCCGCTCAAGATCTCGAGCTCGATGAAGCGGCTCAGGCCGAGGTGACGGCGTCTCAGGGGCCGCGCGTGCAGCTGGCCCCGCCGCGGCCCACGGAGGAGCTGGAGATGGAGCTCCCGGTGCGTCCGAGCGGCGAGTGGGACATCAACCTGAAGCCACCGCCGGAGCTCCAGGGTGAGCTCGCCGAGCTGAAGCGCAAAGAGGGCCTCGAAGGCGGCGACACGGCTGCGAGTCAGCCAGCGGCGCTCGAGGCGGGCGCGAGCGAGTCGGCTGCAGACGTGGAGCCGGGCGAGGTTGCAGTGGCGAGCGAGCTGGGTGCGGTCACGGTGGAGCGCCCGGCGGTTCAGGTGACGGACTCCGTGGTGGAGCGTCAGGGAGCGCGCTTGGTGGCTGCTTCGCGCTTCGTCGATTGGCTCAGCGCCTCCCTCTCGCTCGGGGACGAGTAGCTCGCTTCAGGGGTTTTGGGGGTTTGGCATGGCACTGCGCGCGGCACCTGGATGGTGCCGCGCGGGGCCGTGCGCCGTGACCCAACCCCGAAAAAACGAGCCTGACGAAGCGCTCGATGTCCCTCGGGGGCAGTCAGAACAGTATCACTGACGAAGTGCGGATGGCGCCGCGCGTCATCCGTAGGGGGTCGATGTGCGCTGTGAGATGACTGCATTATAATGCAGATTCAGGTCGTGCGATCGCACCTATGTTGCGGGTCCCGGCCTCGACGGAGCGGCCGAATTGGCGTAGTCATGAGGCCCCCTGGCGCGCTGGGCTTCGTCGCCCGGCTGCTGTGATCGCCGCGGCGAGAGGTGCCCTCGAGGTCCTCCGCGCTCACCGAATGAAGGCTGAGATATGAGACTAGCGACGCGTCGGAACGGGACTCGGGACGGAGCCCTGGTGGTGGTGGATCCGCACGGAAACCACTTCGCCTCGGCGCACGAGATCGCGCCCAGCTTGCAAGCCGCCCTCGACCAGTGGGAGGAGCTGAGCCCGCGCCTCGAGGCGCTGTCCGCGAAGCTCGCGCGCGGCGAGGTGAAGGGTGAGCCGCTCGACGTGAAGCAGCTGCACTCGCCGTTGCCGCGCGCTTACGAGTGGGTGGACGGCTCCGCCTATATCAATCACATCGTGCTCGTGCGGAAGGCGCGCGGCGCCAAGCCGCCGGAGACGCTCGAGACCGATCCGCTGGTTTATCAAGGGGGCTCTGGTTCACTGCTCAGCCCCACTGACGACATCCCCGCGCTGGATCCGAGCTATGGCCTGGATTTCGAGGCGGAAATTTGCGTGATCCTCGGGGACACGCCGCGCGGCGTGTCGGCGGCGGAGGCTGCGCCTCACGTCAAGCTCTTGATGCTGGCGAACGACGTCACCTTCCGCGGGCTGATCCCGCCGGAGCTGGCGAAGGGTTTCGGCTTCTTCACCTCCAAGCCGGCCACCGCCTTCTCACCGTTCGCGGTCACGCCGGACGAGCTGGGGGGCGCCTACCGTGATGGCCGCGTGCACCTGCGGCTCCGCTCCACGTTGAACGGTGAGCTGGTGGGCGACCCCGAGGCGGGCCCGGAGATGCACTTCAGCTTCTACGACCTCATCGCCCACATCACCAAGACGCGCGCCTACACCGCGGGCACCATCCTCGGCAGTGGCACGGTCTCTAACGCGGACCGCGCGCGTGGCATCTCTTGCCTCGCGGAGGCGCGCATGATCGAGACCATCGAAGAGGGCGCCCCGAAGACGCCGTTCTTGACCCCCGGCGATCACATCGAGATCGAGCTGTTCGACGCGAGCGGTCGCAGCGTGTTCGGCAAGATCTCCCAGCGCGTGGTGGCTGAGTGAAGCTCTACGGGTACTGGCGCAGTAGCTGCTCGTGGCGCGTGCGGATCGCCCTGAACCTGAAGGGGATCCAGTACGAGACCATCCCGGTGCACCTGGTGAAGGGTGGGGGTGAGCAGCACGCGGCGGAGTACCGCGCCAAGAACCCGATGGGGCAGGTGCCGTTCCTCGAGCTGTCTCAGTCAGAGCAGCTGCCGAGCGGCGTCACCCTGAGCGGGCTCTCACAGTCGATCGCGATCATCAGTTACCTTGACGAAGTCTACCCCGCGCCTCCGCTCTTGGGTGAGGGCGCGCTCACGCGCGCTCGCGTACGTTGGCTGAGCGAGCTCATCACCTCGGGGGTGCAGCCGCTCCAGAACCTCTCGGTGCTGAAGGAGCTCGAGCGGCGCGGGGTGGATCCCGCCGATTGGGCGCGGCAGGTGATGGGGCGCGGCCTCGCCGCTTTGGAGGAGACCGTGCGAGGGGAGACGAGCACCTTCTTGGTGGGGGAGGCGCCCACGCTGGCGGACGTGTGCTTGGTGCCGCAGCTTTACAACGCGCGGCGCTACGAGCTCGATTTGGGCGCCTACCCGCGGCTCCTCGAGGTGGAGCGCGCCTGCGCGGCGCTGCCCGCCTTCGACGCAGCGCGCCCCGAGCTTCAGCCGGACGCCGTGAGCGCCGGATAAATCCTGTTTGGCAGTGCCCGGTGCGCCGGGCCGAAGTCGCCCGCGCGGCGCAGAGAGGACAGAGACATGGCCAAGGTTGAGTCGCTAGGGATCGTGAAGGTCGACGCGGTGCACTACTACGTGCGTGACCTCGAGCGCAGTCGGCGTTTCTACGTGGATTTGATGGACTTCGAGGAGCTGGGCGAGAGCGGCCCGGAGCTCACGGCGCGGGGCAAGCAGCGGAGCGTGGTGTTCCGCGCCGGGGAGTGCGTGGTGGTGTGCTCCACCCCTGAGGGCGAGGGCGGCCGCGCGGCGCGCTACCTCGCGCGGCACCCGGACGGCATCGGCACGCTCGTCTTTCAGGTGGAGGACGTGGAGCGCACCTTCCGGCTGCTCGAGGAGCGCGGCGGCACGCCGATCAGCGAGGTGACTTGGGTCACCGAGGGTGACGCCAAGTTCGGCACCTTCTCCATCACCACGCCCTTCGGTGACACCACGTTCCGCTTCGTGGAGCGTCAGGGCAACTTCCCACTCATGCCAGGGATGCACTCGTATGAGGCGCCGCGTGGCGGGAAGAACCGCTTCAAGTTTGGCCACTTCGACCACATCACCTCGAATTTTCAGACGATGAAGCCGGCGCTGCTCTGGATGGAGCACGTGCTCGGCTTCGAGCAGTTCTGGGACGTGCAGTTCCACACGGAGGACGTCTCGGAGGGGCGCTCCTCCGGCAGCGGCCTCCGCTCCATCGTGATGAACGACCCGAAGAGCGGCATCAAGTTCGCCAACAACGAACCCTGGCGCCCCTTCTTCAAGAACTCGCAGATCAACATCTTCACTGAAGATCACCGTGGGGACGGCGTGCAGCACCTGGCCATCACCTGCGAGGACATCATCGAGAGCGTGCGCGCGCTGCGCGCGAACGGCGTGGAGTTCATGCCCACGCCCGGCTCTTACTACGACGTGCTCCCGGAGCGCCTGAAGCAGATCGGCGTGGGCAGCATCGAAGAGGAGATAGACATCCTGCGCGAGCTGGAGATTTTGGTGGATGGCGACCACGACCGCGCCTACATGCTGCAAATCTTCCTGAAGGACTCCGCGGGCCTCTACGGCAAGAGCGAGGCGGGGCCGTTCTTCTACGAGATCATCCAGCGCAAGGGTGATCAGGGCTTCGGCGCCGGGAATTTCCGCGCGCTGTTCGAGAGCATCGAGCGCGAGCAGCAGACGCAGCGGCTGTAGTACGGTTGGCGTACGGTCCTTCGGAGGTGAGTCATGCTGGAACGAAGAGTCTTCGGCGAGGTGCCCAGGAAGCACCACATCGCCCTGCGGAGCCCGGAGGGGGCGCTCCGTCACGAAGAGTGCGTCACCCGCGATGGCTTCGAGGGGCCGTACACCATCCTCTATCATGAGCGGCGGCCGCACGCGGCGCGGCCGATCTCAGCGCCGGGCGGCTGGCGGCTGCCTGAATCCGTGGGGAAACAGCGGTTGGCGAAGCGCCACTACCGCTCCTTCGAGCTGGCGAAGGCGCCTGGGTCCCCCATCACGGCGCGGGTGCCGCTCCTCTTCAACCGTGACGTGACGCTGTCGGTGGTGAAGCCGTCCGCGAGCGACACCGTGTATTTCTCCGACGGGGACGCTGACCAGCTCATCTTCGTGTTCGAGGGGGTTGGGGAGCTCATCAGCCAGTTCGGGCGGCTGCGTTTCGAGAAGAACGACTACCTGTTCATCCCGCGCAGCACCATCCACCGCTTCGAGCTGCCTCCGGGCGCGGAGCAATACTGGCTCTCCTTCGAGCTGCACGGCGGCCTCCACCTGCCCAGGCAGTGGCGCAACGAGGTGGGGCAGCTCCGGATGGACGCGCCGTATTGCCACCGGGATTTCAAGCTCCCGGCGTTCCAGGGCCCGGTGGATGAAGGCATCCGTGAGCTGCTCGTGAAGCGGAACGCGGCGTTCCACGGCTTCGGCTACGAGGAGAGCCCGCTCGACGTGGTGGGTTGGGATGGCGCGGTCTACCCCTGGGTGTTCCCCATCTTGAGCTTTCAACCGCGGGTGAGCTCGGTGCACCTGCCGCCCACCTGGCACGGCACCTTCGCGGCGCGTGGCGGGTTGATCTGCAGCTTCGTGCCGCGCCTGGTAGATTTCCACCCGGAATCTATCCCCTGCCCATACCCGCACTCGAGCGTGGATATGGACGAGTTCTTGTTCTACTGCGACGGCAACTTCACCTCGCGGCGCGGCATCCTGCCCGGCAGCATCTCTCACCACCCGGCGGGCGTGCCCCACGGCCCTCACCCGGGCGCCTATGAGGCGAGCCTCGGGACGAAGGAGACCAACGAGCTCGCGGTGATGCTCGATGTGTACCAACCGCTCGAGCCCACCGCCGCTGCCCTGGCGCTGGAGGACACGGAATACTCCGAGAGCTTCCTGTGATGCGCGCTGTGAAGGCGGTGGATCGCACCGCTGACGTGAGGCGCTCAAAGTCAATGTGACTGGCTGTGGCGCTTCAAAGTCAATATGACTGACTGAGCGCCTCAGACGCCTGGCGGCAGCGCGCCCGGCTGAAGCCAGGTGACGGGCTGATCGCGGAGCCAGGTGCGCTGCCGGCGCGCGAACACGCGCGTCGCGCGGTAGATCGTCTCCGTGAGCTCGGCGAGCGCCTCCGCGGTGAGGTCGGAGCGTGCCCGCTCCTGCACGTTCGTTGAGCTGACGATATCAGGCGCCGAGCGCCCCGTGTCAACTGGGCGCTCCACCTCGCGGGCAGCGCTCAGTTGCTCCGCGAGCTGACGGTAGCCCACGGCGCCCATGGCGCGGGCGCTCCCGTAGCCGCGCTCGAGCAGCCAGGCGACCTCGCGCGCCCAGCCCGCTTGGAGCATCCCACGTATCCGCGCGGCAATGCGCACGTCCAGCTCCTCGCGCGCGCGCTCCACACCGATGAGGCGCGCCGCGTAGCGCTGCTCACGGAACCCGTGCTGCGCCTGCCAGCGCGACATCGGCGCGCCGCTCAGCTCGAAGATCTCGAGCGCCCGGCTCACCCGCACCAGGTCCTCTGGGTGCAGCTCGCTAGCGCGCTCCGGGTCCACCTCCAAGAGCCGCTGGTGCAGCGCCGCGCGGCCGTGCTCCTGGGCGAAGGCGCGGTGCTGCTCACGCAGCGCTGCGTCGGCGGGCGGCGCTGGGGTTAGGCCGTAGAGCAGCGCCTTGATGAAGAGGAAGCTGCCGCCGCACACGATGGGCAGCTTGCCGCGGCCGCGGATCGCCTCGATCGCCGCCTCGGCGTCGCGCGCCCAGCTGGCGGCGTCCAAGGCCTGGTGCGGGTCGCGGTAGCCGATGAGGTGGTGAGGCACGCGCGCGAGCTCCCCCGGGCTCGGCTTGCCGCTGCCGATGTCGAAGTGCTGGTACACCTGCACGCTGTCGGCGTTGATCACCTCGCCGCCCAACGCCTCCGCGAGCGCGATGGCGAGCTCCGTTTTACCCGACGCGGTGGGGCCCACCACCACCCAGATGGGTTCGTTGATCTGATTGTCGTTCGTGGGGGCTCCTGACGGCGCCGCGCGCTCTGAGCCTCCTGAAGGCCGCTGAGCGCCTCGTGATGGTTCAGCGTCTGAGCGCCGCTCCCCGCTCACCGGCGCCCGACCTTGCGCTCCAGCTCGGCCCAAGTGACGCGCGTGACCACCGGGCGCCCATGGGGGCAATGCCCGGCGAAGTCGGCCTGATCGAGGGCGCTGAGCAGCGCCTTCACCTCTTCCCGGCTGAGCACGTCACCCGCGCGCACCGAGCCGTGACAGGCCATGGTGGCCAGCGCTCGATCGATGGCGTCGGAGAAGCCGCGGCCGCCGCGGGTGATCTCCAGCAGCAGATCGCGCACCAGGCGCTCCGGGCTCGCGCGCTGCACCAGGCGCGGCACGCTGTGCACGCTGACGCGGTCTTCCCCGCGGCGCCGCACGTCGAGCCCCAGCGCGAGCAGCTCTTCGGCGCGCTGCTCCACCAGGTCGGCTTCGGCGCTGGAGACATCGAGCGCCAGCGGGAACAGCAGCGCCTGCGCCGGCACGCTGCGGCCCTGGTAGGCGCGCCGCAGGCGATCGAAGGTGACGCGCTCCGCCGCGGCGTGCTGGTCCAGCACGTAGAAGCCGTCGTCCGCTTCGCACAAGAGGTACGTCTGGCGCAGCTGCGCGACGAAGCGGAGCGCTGACCAACGGAGGCCGTCCCCCGGTAGGATCGGCGCGCTGTCACGCACCGCGATCAGCGGTGGGGGCCCCGCGGTGTAGCCCGTGCCACTCGATGAGCTCCCAGCGCTCGAGCCGCCCAGCGCCTCCCCGGGGGCTCCACTGCGCGCGCCCGGCGCCTCCCCAGCGCCACTCAGGATCGAGCTACTTACACCCCCGCCCATCACATCATCTGAGCTGACTAATCCCTCTCGACTCGCCTCGCCCATCAAGGCATCATAACTGACTAATCCTCCTTGGCTCGCTCCAGGCGCACCAGCCTCCCGATTCGCTCCGAAGTCTCCACCCGCCTCCCCCATCACATCATCTGAGCTGACCAACCCCTCCCGATTCGCCCCAGAGCCTCCATCCCCTCCCGAACCAGTCAGTGACCCCTCCAAAGTAGGAGCCCAAGGCTGCTCATCAGCGGCGGCCGGCGCCTCCCCCCGCTGACCCAGCGCGGGGCGCCGCGGCGGCTCACTGTCGAGCAGCCGTCGCTGCGCTCCGTCGCGCTCAAGAGCCGAGCCGCGCGGAGCCGAGCCGCGCGCCGGTGCGTGATCCTGACTAGGCGGCCGCGCCCAGGGGTTGCTGCGCGGCGCTGGGAGCGCGAAGGCCTCCGCCAGGTTCAGCGAGAGCACCCGATACAGCGCGTCGCACACCACGCGCGGATCCGCGAAGCGCACCTCCGTCTTCTGAGGGTGCACGTTGACGTCGAGCAGCTGGGTGGGCAGCGTAAGGTACACGATCCCGCGCGGATACCGACCCCGCTCGAGCACGCTGCCGTAAGCTTGCGCCACCGTCATCGCCAGCGCCCGATCGCGGATCGGGCGCCCGTTCACGAGCAGTCGGAGCCCCGCCGCTCCGGCGCGTGCGCGCTCCGGGCGCCCCAAGTAGGCCTCCACCTGGAGCGTGCCGCGCTCGCCGATGCACACCGCCAGCTCCTGATCGTCGAGCAGCGCGCGGGCGCGCTCACCGCGCTCCTCCGTGCGCAGCCACTCGCGCACCAAGCGGCCTTCGCGGCGCAGCGTGAAGGTGACGTCGAAGCGACTCGCGGCGGCCGCGTCGATCACCTCCGTGACGTGCCCCGCCTCCGTGTTGCTCGCGCGCAGGAACTTGCGGCGCGCGGGCACGTTGTAGAACAAATCCGTCACCTCGATCAGCGTGCCCACGGCGCGCGCGGCGGGGCGCAGCACAGGCTCGCTGCCGCCCTCCACCCGGAGCTCCACCGCGGCCTCGCTCGTCGCGCTGCGGGTGAGCAGCCGCAGGCGACTCACCGAGGCGATCGACGGCAGCGCTTCCCCGCGGAAACCATAGCTCCGGACCTCCAACAGATCCGTCACCCGCGTGAGCTTGCTGGTGGCGTGGCGCGCCAGCGCGAGCTGGGCGTCCTCCTCATCCATCCCGATGCCGTCGTCGGACACCGCGAGCCGCGTGATGCCGCCGCCCGCTATCTCCACGTCCACGCGCGTGGCGCGCGCGTCCAGCGCGTTCTCCACCAGCTCCTTCACGGCGCTCGCGGGGCGCTCCACCACCTCACCAGCGGCGATCTGGCTCGCGAGCTCAGGCGGTAGGCGATGGATCGTCGCCACGCGTCAGCGCTCCTCGCTCACCTGCTCCGAGAGCCGCATGAACTCGCGCGCCCGGGGCCGCGTGACGGCGAACAAGCACAGCATGAGCGTCAGCGCTGGGACCGCCGCGCGCAGCACGAACACCGTGGGCATGAAGCGCGCGACCGCCTCCGCGTTGGGGTCCGGGAAGGCGTGCAGCGCCGCCACCACCTGAGCGCGCACCGGCGCCGTCAGCAGGTAGCCCACGGCGCAGGCGATGAGGTTCGCCACCGCGAACTGCACCAAGGTGCCGAGCGAGGTGCGGCGGAACAGCGCGCGGATCGCCGTGATCACGAGCACGAACCCGAGGAGCAGCTCCGCCACGCCCAGCGGTAAGAGCCAGCGCCCGTGCTCACCCATCGCCTCGAGCTGGGTGCGCACCGCGACCTGCACCAACGGGTCGAGCCCAGCTGCCTGCGCGCCGGCGAAGGTGGGGTCCGTGCTCGCGCGCAGGAGTTGGTACCCCTCGCCTGATAGCTCGAGCCCGATCAGGCTGAGCGCGATCAGCGCCAGCAGCAGGTAGCGTGGGCGCTTGGCGGGGGCGGGCGCTTCCGACACTCTCCCCGCCATAGCACGGCGGCCGGCTCCCTACAGCAAGCCGGCGCGGCGCGCGGCCTCGGCGACGCCACCGCCCGTCGCCTCGGTCTGCGGCAGCTGCTCGTCAGCTTCACGAGCTACCTCGGGCGGCGCTTGTCCCATCGCGAACGAGCGCCCTGCGGCGCGGAGCATGCTCACGTCGTTCAGCCAGTCACCCACCGCCACCACGTCGTCCATCGTGCCGCCGAGCTCTGCCGCCAGGCGCTCCAGCCCCGCCGCCTTCGAGATGCCGCGGCTCCGGATCAGCATCGCCCACACCCCCTCGAAGCCGGCCCGACTCGAGATGAAGGCCGCCGTCTGCAGCGCCGGCAGCTCCGCGTGGATCGCGACCTCCAGCTCACGGATGCGCGCCTCTTCCCCCACCGTCACCAGCCCCAGCGCCTGCTCCGCGAAGCTCGAGTGCCCGAGCACGTCGTCCACGCGGTGCATGTCGCGCGTCCAGATGCTGACGTAAGGCGCCGCCCGATCCCCCGCGCCGTCGTGGACGATGCGATCGGCTTGGAACACGAAGGTCGCTGGGCGCGCGTCGCGCAGCAGCGCGAGCAGATCACCCACGTGGGCTTCAGGGAGCGGCGTGGTGTGGAGCGGCGCGCGGGTCTGCGGGTCGACGATTTGCCCGCCGTCCAGGCACACGAGCGGCGTCGTGATCCCCAGCTCCTGCGCCAGGTGACTGCAGCCCGAGTGCATGCGCCCGGTGGCGAAGGTCACGTGCACGCCGCGCGCCTGGAGCTCACGCAGCGCCGCGGCGTCCTCCGCGTGCACCTTGCCGCGCGAGCTCAGGAGGGTGCCGTCGAGGTCGGTGGCGAACAGCGTGAAGGACACAGGGACTCCAGGGGCGAGGGCGCTGGTTGAGCCGCGTCGGTTGAATCGCACGGTCACAACGCGAAACAGCCAGGCGCGATGGCCTGGCTGTCGGGTGGGCTTACGTTGCGCTGCTGAGGCTCGCTCGGCTGGGCAGCGCCGCCCAGGACATCAGCTCAGCTGACGTCCCTTGGGTTGGCGTCAGCTCGCGGCCGGGACGACCGACACGCGCTTCTTCGAGCGCGACTTCCAGCCGAACTCCACCTGGCCGTCCACCAGGGCGAACAGCGTGAAGTCCTTCGCCAAGCCAACGCCGGCGCCGGGTGCGATGGTCATGCCCACCTGACGAACGATGATGCCGCCCGCGCGGATGAACTCGCCGCCGTACACCTTGGTGCCGCGGAACTGCGCCTTGCTGTCGCGCCCGTTGCGGGTAGACCCGCCGCCTTTTTTGTGTGCCATCTTTCAGAGCCTCCTTCGCGAGCTGGATCAGGCGCTGATGCCGGTGATCTTGACCTCGGTGTAGTCCTGACGGTGCCCCGCCTTGCGGTGGTGCTTCTTGCGCCGCTTGAACTTGAACACGATGAGCTTCTCACCGCGGCCATGGGCCACGATTTGCGCCTTGACGGAGGCGCCGCTCACGGTGGGCTTACCGAACTTGGGCTGGTCACCCGAGATCATGAGCACCTCTCCGAAGGAGACGTCCTCGCCGGGGTTACCAGTCAGCTTCGCGACGCGCAGCACGTCCCCCTCGGAGACGCTGTACTGCTTGCCGCCCGTCTTGATGATCGCGCTAGCCATTTGAAGGGCGGCGACCCTAGCTCCACCTTGGCCCCTGCGCAAGGTCGCTCGAGGGAATTTGGGGGACCTGAACGGGCTTTTAGGGGTGCTCTGGCGGCTCGAGCCGGGTCGTTGGCGGGATGAGCGGGGTTTGGGGGTTGGTACCCCCGAGCGGCACCCAGAGCCGCCGCAGTCACCTCGCGGCGCTGGGTGCCTAGCACATGGCCTCACAGCGCACTGCCAAACCCCCAAAAACCCATGAACAGGCGCCGGCTGACCTCCCACACCCCCACCCCTGGGATCGAGGTAACCCGGGCCACCGCGCGTCAGCGCTCCTGCCGAGGTCGATAGAAGCCGGTGAGCGGGTAATCGTAAGGTCCACTACTTTTACTGGGACGGAAGGCCCCATAGTAGTCGATGCTCGCCCAGCTCTTGGAGCTCTCGTTGTAGAGCCACAGCGCGCGCCGCACCCCGCCGCTCTCTGAGCCGTCTCGGCCGGCGCCCCAGGAGGAGTCCACCTCCATGAGGTGGATGGGGCCACCTTGGGTGAAGCTGCTCGGCAGCGGACCCTGGTGCCCCGGGACCTCTACCTTGTTTCCGCCCGGAATCAGGCTGTGGGAGGCGACGATCACCTTGTGGCCGTCACCCACGCGGCCCAGCACGCACACGTCGCCCGCGCGCACCTGCTCGGGAGCGACCTTGCGGAAGCCGCTCATCACGTTGGGGTTGAAGCCGTCGCTGCTCTTGGGGATGCCATAGCGCCCCGCTTGCTGCTCGCTGACGCCGCGGCTCGCGAGGAACGCGCTCCGCGTGTAGCCGGAGCAGTCCACCCCGATGCCGTGCTTCCACATCATTTTCCGCACGGCTTCTTCGCCACTCCCGAGCTCGCGGTGCGCGCCGGCGTCGATCAGCGCCTGCGTCACGCGCACCAGCATGGGGGCGCTCGCCTTGCCGCTAGCCACCATCGCGATCTGGCTCGCGAGCTCCTGGTACACCTCGGGCGCCAACGCTCGCTTGGCGAGCTCGAGCGCTTGGTCAGGTCCCGTACCGAAGCCGCCCATCATGCGAAACTGGGGGTCGACGTGGAGCTTCTTGCCGTCCACCAGGTAAGGCCCCGCGAAGGCCTCGCGGTGTGCGTCCAAGCGTCGCAGCACCTGAGCCGCGCTGGGGCCCGCGCTCTTCGTCGCGCTGCGGCTCTGGGTGAGTGAGACGACGGCGCGTGGGTCGCCTGCTCGTTCGTCGGTGTCGCGCGTCGCTGGGCTGGAGGCGCTGGCTGACTGATCGGCGCGGCCGCCGGCGGTGGTCTCCGAGCGCGCGAGGCCTGGCTCGGTGGGGTCGGGGGTGTGGCGTGGGCGCGAGGTGAGGGCGTTGAGCTGCATGGCGGGCTAGGTCGACCTGGGCCCGGTGGGGTTGCTTGCTGGGTTGCCCGAATGAGCGGTGGTGGGTGGAGGCGAGCCTCCGTGGACGCGGGCAGGAGCCCAGGCTGCAACAAAAACATCAATTAATACGGATAGTTACAACGCCGGTCCGGCGCGTGGGCAGGAGCTGCAGTATGCTGCAGGGATGCGATTGGCTGGGGCCTGGGTGCTGGTGGTGTCGCTGGGAGCGGGGAGCGCCGTGGCGGCGCCTGTGGCGAGTGAGCGCAGGTCGGAGGCCCGAGACGTCAAGGCGGTTGACGATTCCTCCGACGTGAGGAGTCCCGCGAAGCAGCGAGCCGCGACCCGGGCTGCGCCTCGAGCCAAGACGAAGCCCGCGCCGGTGAAGCAGCGGGATGGTGGCGCCGCTTCGCCGAGCAAGCCCGCCCCCAAGGCAGCGCCGGTCAAGCGCCCCGTGACCAAGGACGCACCAGACGCGTCGGGCAAGGACGCGCCAGGCAAGGACGCCAAGGAGACCGAAGCGGAAGCCGGCGTCGTGAAGGTGGAGTCCGACAAAGAGCAAGAAGGCATGAAGACCTACACCTTCGGGCCGCAAGAGGTGGAAGGCAGGCTCCGCTCACCGCAGATTCAATACTTCCTGCGGCGCGTGCGCGCGGAGTTCGCCGCGGGCGAGCTGGGGCACCGCTCGTTCATGCGTGAGCTGAGCCACACCCGTTACCATCGGTCGGTGCGCTGACGTGGCTCAAGCAAGCGCCAAGACGCAGCTCGCGCTGCGCACCGCCGCGGTGTGGGGGACCAGCGTGGTGGCGGTCCGCGATCTCCAGCGTGGTCAGTCATTCGAACTGGGTGATCGCGCCCCCGCGGCGCTGCCAAAGCCAGATGGGCTGACGATCGTCGACGCGCCGGTGCGCGCGGTGGCGGGCGGCTGGGAGCTCGACTGTCGCGGCGTGACCGGCGGGTCGATTTGGCTGCGCGGTCGCGAGGAAGATCCTGCGCGCCTGGGGCAGACGGGCGCGCCGGTGCCCATCGTGTCGGGCGACTACGGGCTCCTGCAGTACGGCAGCTTCGCCATCTTCTTCCAGTTCACGGAGCAGAGCCGGGTGCCGCCCACGGGCCTCAGGGTGCCGTGGCTGCTGCTGCTCGCCTTCATCCTGGCGACGCTCACCGTGGTGGGCTTCCTGGTGCTCGCGTGGTGGCTGGCGACGCCACCCGCGGTGCCCAAGCCCTTGGAGCTGACGGAGCGCCGCGAGCTGGTGCTGCGCTTCAACTTGAAGGAGGACCCCGTCGAGGAAGAGCCGCCTCAGGTGAGCGCCGAGCAAGGCGATGAGGCGGGCTCCGGCGTGAAGGATCCTGGCGCGCAGGACAAGAAGCCTGCCGGCGGTGGCAAGAAGATCGCCGGCGCCGAGGGGCGCTTGGGTAAGCAGGGCGAAGGCGCCGAGACGCGGGTTCCGGGAGATCCCGCGGCAGGCCTCGGCGGTATGAGCGAGGTGCTCTCCAGCGAGGTGGGCGCGGAGGTGCAGCGCACGCTCGGCGCCATCAGCTCGGTCTCGGCGGCGCTCGGTGGCTTGGGGTCGAAGGACATCGTGCTCGGTCAGGGCCCCGGACTAGGCCTCAAGGGCGGCGGTCCAGGCGGTGGCGGTGACGGCCCCGGCGGGGTGCCGTTCGGCGCGGGCACGTTGGACACCGGCTGGGGTCCGGGGCGCGGCGGCGGCTACGGCTCGGGCACGGGGGGCCCTGGTGGCGCTGGTAAGGGCGGCCCTGGCAAGGGCGGCAGCGGCGACGGCACCGGGACGGGCACTGGCACCGGGCGTGGTGGGGGCGAGCGCGGCGTGGAGGGCGCCGGCGGCGCCAAGCGCGCTGGTCAGGGCCTCACACCACAGCAGATCGCCTCCGTGGTGAACTCACGCTACGGCGCGTTCCGCGCTTGTTACGACTCGGCGCTCGCGCGCAACCCCACCCTCTCCGGCGGCGTCTCCGCGAGCTTCACCATCACCCCCGGCGGCAGCGTCAGCTCCGCGAGCGTCGGCGGCTCGTCCCTCGGCGACCCCCGCGTGGACAGCTGCATCCTGCGCCAAGTCCGCCGCCTGAGCTTCCCCGCCGCAGACAAGCCCACCGGCGCCAACTGGAGCTGGAGCTTCCGCCCCACCGCCGCGAAGAAGAAGTAGACGCTGAGCGGTGCCTCGCCGCGCCGCGGCCAGCGCGCGACGGATCGCCTGGGCGCTTGGAGCCGCCCAGAATCATCACACGGGTTTTGGGGTTGGTAGCCCCGCGCGGAGACGCGAGGTAACGCAGTCCGTGCGTGGCGTGAGTGGGTCGCGCTTGGTGTGCTGAGTGGCGCCGTGGCCTGGTGGTAGGCGCTGCGCCGCCCGTGCGACCGCGCTAAAGAGCTGCCGTGAGCGCGGATGGTGCCAACCGGCTGGCTCTGGCCGTCTACTGCTTGCTCGCGTTGTGGGTGGTGTTTCGTGACGTGGAGACGGCGCCTGCGGCGCGCCCCAACCCACAGAGCGCCATCCCGAGGACCAGTGAGCTGCTCGTCACCGCGCGGCTCGATCGGCTCCGCGCGTCACCACTCGGGCGCCACGTGCGCGAGCTCCTCCGCGCCGAACAGCCGCTGGGCTGGGATGACCCCGCCTGTCGCCAGCTCGAGGACGTCGATGAGCTCGCGCTTGGCTTGCCCCGCGTCGAGCTGGGGCAGGCGTTCGAGGCGCTCTACGTCGCGTTCGTCTCACCCCTGCGGCCGGAGGAGTGGGAGCGCTGCGCGCGGCGCCTCGCGGCCGCTCGTGGGCGCGAGCTGGACGTGAGTCACCGTGGTGGCTACCGGCGGCTCGCGCTCGCCGGCGGTGCAGCCGACTCGGGCAGTCTAGCGATGCGTGACGACGGGTTGCTGCTCTGGGGTGGCGCGCCGCAGGTGGAGGCGATGGTGGCTACGGCGGCGGGCCACACGCCCAGCGCCGTCGCGGCGGAAGATCACCGGGTGCTGCGTGAGATCGTGGGGGTGAACGGCGCGCTCCTCGTCAGTTGGTCTGGCGAGCCGGGGATGCTGCTCCCTGGCGTGCGCGCGGCTGCGCTGAGGGTGGACATGGGGGAGCGGGTGGAGCTCTCGGGGGTGCTGCGGTGCGTTGACGAGACGAGCTGTGAGGGGCACCTGGATCCGCTGCGCGCGCTCGCAGCGCGCCTCGGGGCGCGCGAGCGCGGCGACTTCAAGCTCCACGACCAGGGGGAGGTGGTGCGTTTTCGGCTGAGCGTGCCGTCGCACGACGCAGTGCGCTGGGTCGATACGTGGCTCGCGTCTGAGCCAGAGCCAACCGACCTAGTCGAGCCTCAGCTGGCGGAGCCTGAGATCGAAGCGCTGCAGATCCCCTGACGTTTTGTACCGGGCTCCGCGTCACAGGGGCGGCACGATGCGGACACCCGCGGCAGAACCCGCAGATCAGCGGCTTCATGGCGCGCTCGGAAGGTCACGGCGTGATTCACTGCGAGGCCCAGCTCGCCACCGCGGCTCGTAAGGCGGCGTGCAAGGTGAGCCCCTCGCGTTTGGCCTTGCGCTCGAGGCGCGCCCACACCTCCGGCGGGAAGCGCACCGACTTCGGCACGCTACCGCTGGCCTCGGTGCCCTTCTTCGGCCTTCCCCTCCCAGCGCGGACGCGCGCCAACAGGGCGTCGCCCTCCTCGGCGAGCTCGGCGTGGTGGGCGAGTAGCCAGGCCGCTGGCAGGTACTCGGAGCCGTTCCGGGCCTCTTCCTCGGTCGTGGTTTCCCAGGTCTTCCCGCGCGGGGGACGGGCTAGTGGTTTGCGCTCGGTCATCGTGGCCTCCTCCGTCTGGCTGATGTTCTCGGGAACCGCCGGAATAAGTGTAACACATTTATTCCGGCGTGGTGCTGGCGTGAGGGTTACCCTTGCACCCAGCGCAGGCATCGGCCTACACGGCAATGATATCAGCTATACTGACCTACCTGGCGTGCGGGCATCGCGGGAGGGCGGCGGGGATGGGAGCCACGGTAGGATGCGTGCCTACATGCTCACGTTTTCACCCAGAAACTTTAAGTCTCAATGAACGGAAATCGGCTGCTCGTGTTCGCTCGGTTGTGGGCGCCGGCCTTCGGGTCGGGTTAGACTCTCTGGGCCATGCCGCAAAGTTTTACCTCACGGAAAGTCGACTCAGGTTCACGCACGCGTCGTCGCCGCGCCGGCTCGTTGTTCGCGCTCATGGGCGGCTTGAGCCTGGTGGTAGCGGGCGCCTGTGATCCCGGCGGTAGCGACGGCAGCAACGTGAAGGGCAGCGGCGCCTCGGGGGGCAACGGTGGCAGCGGTGCCTCGAGCGGCAGCGGTGGTGCCTTCGGTGGCAGCGACTTTGGCGGCAGCGACTTTGGCGGCAGCGACTTCGGTGGCAGCGGTGCTTTCGGCGGCAGCGGCGGGTCGGGTGACGCCTGCGCCTCGAACAAGTACGGCGGCCAGCTCCAGCCGCTCGACATGTACGTGATCTTGGATCGCTCGGGCTCGATGCAGGGCAACGCGTGGTCGTCCGTGGTGTCGGCGCTCACCACCTTCGTGCAGAGCCCGGAGAGCGATGGCATAGGCGTGGGGCTCCAGTTCTTCCCCAAGAAGAACGAGCCCACCTGCTTCCCGTTCAACTGTCAGCCACCCTGCGTTGCCAACGGCTTGAACTGCGCACTCTGTGACCCGCAGTGGTACCTACCCCCAGCAGTGAGCATCGCTCCACTGCCCGGCGTCGGTTCGCAGATCATCGCAGAACTAAACGCGAATGGTCCGAGTAACCAGGGAACTCCCACGATGCCCGCGCTGCAGAGCGCCGCCATGGCCACCACCGCCTACGCCGCGCAGCACCCGGATCGGAAGGTGGTGATCGTGCTGGCGAGCGATGGTCAGCCACAGACCTGCAACTCGGATACCACCGCCATCGCCAACGTGGCGGCCACCGCGCGCAACTCCACCCCCTCCGTGCTCACCTTCACCATCGGCATCGGCAACATCCCCGCGCTGGACGCCATCGCTCAGGCGGGTGGCACCGGTCAGGCCATCTTGGTGGACACAGCAGGAGCAGGACAGCAATTCCTGGACGCTATGAACACCATCCGTGGGGAAGCGCTCGGGTGCAACTACCTGATGCCCGTGCCAACGGATGGCGACGCCAACCCGAACAAGCTGAACTTCACCTTCACGCCGGAGGGCGGCACCCCCGAGGTGATCCCGCGCGTGTCCGACGCCGGGCAGTGCCAAGGTCAGGCTGGCTGGTACTACGACAACCCCACCAATCCGACGACCATCATCCTGTGCCCCGCCAGCTGCGACTACCTGAAGGCGACCGACGGCGAGGTGAACATCGAGCTCGGGTGCGATCAGGTGGTGGCGCCGCCACGGTGAGTTGAGCAGACCAATGTTGGGACGACTACGCTAGGGACGGGCGGCGTGCGCGCCCTCCGGGGTGCGTCTCACTCTCCCTGGATCCAGAGGTCTTGGTCGCACAAACCGAATCGAAACATGGACTGGAGGACTTCAGCATACAGGTCCGCCTCAGCGTCGTTTTGTGGGTTCGCTGTCGCCACGCAGGCGTCCATTTGCGATACAACGTCATGCTCTGAGCCCCAGCGCGCGATCACATTGCCATACCCTGCCCGATGCTGAACACGGTGGGTTCCGTCCCCCGCTTCGTTGCAGAGGAATTTGAACACCGAGGCATGGCAGGCGTTCATCACGTTCGCGTCAATCCAGCCCGGGCTGCAAACATTGGCCGGGATACCCCATGGCACGCACACCTGCGGTGATGTCATGACACAGGCTGGACCATAGATGCAGAGGTCGAGCTCATCACTCATCGCTGGCAGGCCCGGTGCGGGAGGTGGGATGCTGCCAGGCACAGGTCCGGTGTCCGCGAGGCAAGCCCCCACACTATACAGCTCGTCCTGCGGGTAAGAGGCGAAGCTAGGCACTGACCCCTCATTGGAGATCTCGGGGTAGGGCAAGTGTGAGTATGTGGAGCGGACGTCAACGCCGGGGCCGAAGTACTCGACGCCGAAATCAGTGAAGGAGCCAACTCGAAGTCGCGAAGACTCGGGGCCAACGCCCGAGGACACCGGCACGGTCACGGTAGGTGCCTTGTAGAATGGCCAAGTCTTGCTATAGGTTTTAGTCTTGAAGAGAAATCTCAGCGTGAGCGTTACATCCAGGGAGATGGTCAACGGATCCCAATTGATGTCGGTGCGGTGTTCAGGGATCGCAACGAAGTTCGCCTGATTGACATACGGCTGCCACGGCCCTGATGGATGCGTCCAGCCTGCCGCTGGGGGCTCGAGCTTGTCCCCATGCACCGCGCTCACCTGTTCACGGATAGTGGTCAATCGCTGCGTCTCGACCGCGAGGGACGAGGTGCCCTTCACCTCGATCGCCAATTTTACCAAGCCTATGTCGGCGCCGCCTATCCCCGAGGCGGTCAGCGCGAGTGACTGGCTGACACGATCTCCAATCGTCAAAGAGCGATCGTCCTGAGTGTAGACGCGGAGCGAGGTGCCCATTCCCCAGCTCGGGAATCCGGATCCATGGTATCGGAACTGGAAGTAGTTGTCATTCTGTGGGATGTTGAACTCGAGGTCATCGCGCATGGGGGAGTCTGACGCCACGGACCAAGGCCGGTAGTTTGCTCCCACTTTCTTGTCCATCTTGTAGGTTCGTAGCGAGGGGGCGTACCAAACAGATCCGCCTGACAGCTCCGTGCTGAACGGCGATGCCTGGCCGTTCACGGGTAGCAGCACACCATACTTCGCATCCAAGCCCATGGACGCATCGAGCGCGACGAAGCCCCATTTTGCGAGCGGGAGGCTCGCCGTCACTGTCCCCTCCACCTTATTGCCAAAGAACGCGTCGGCGTGCTGGGAGTTCACCCACACCTCGCTTCCGGCCTCCTGGGAGACCAGGATGGAGTCGCCAGTCACCCAAGCGATGGGGTGGCTCATCTCCCCGAGGGTGGGGATTCCGAGGCCATGCAGCGGAGCGAGGTTCGAGTTGAGCCCGATCGGGATGACGAAGGCATTAGTAATTGGAGACGACGTGTCCTTATGTACTTGACCGATGGAGATCTTCGATTCCGAGCGCCCAAGGTCCCAGAAGGCAATGCCCGTTCCAGGATGCGAGCCAAAGCTACGCTTGTCCGAGATGTCTTGCTGCCGTGCCGCTTGACGCATGGAGCAGTAAGCACGCGCCCCTCGGTACCGCACCTCTTCGAGGGCGTAGGGCTGCGGGTGATACACCGTCGCGCCATCCACGGCCATCGCGCGGCTGTGGACGGGCTTGAACGCGCGGAACCAGCCCACGTTGTTGCCCACACTCCTGTTGGTCGTCGCGCCTGGTAAGAGCGCTAGCTCGGCTTCGTAGCCTGACAGCAAGGTGTCGAGAGAGGACATGCTGTTTCTGATGCTGTTGGCATGAGAGTACATACTGTACATCTTGCTGCGGAGACTGTCTCCACTCGCCCCGTGATTCCAGAGTGTGAGCAGGTAGGTCGCGTAGTTGCTGGACGTAGCCACGTGCCCATCCGGACCTGTCCCCCACTGCGGCCCCTGAGTCGCCGTGCAGTTTGGGCACTGGGTTGGCCCCCAGGTAGGGGTGGTGAGGGTGACCGGATCACCAGCGTTCCCGGACGGGAACGGGTTCACCGAGATCGGCGCGGAGGCAGGCCCGGCCAACCAGAAGTCGTACGCGAAGCCCTCAGACGTGGTGCGCGTCTCCGCCACCTCCGCGTCCCCCGCGCTGCAGCCCAGGGCCATGAGCCCAACCAAAAAACGGCTTCCGTAACGCATGACCTGGGCCGTAGCACGGTACTCATCTGGAGATAAGCGTGACTGCTGAGACGCTTGCGGCACCCTGAAGGTTGGCGCGCGGGTTAGCGGCTTTGTGCACGCAACCTTGTGGACGCCGGCAGGCGGACGCACGCCGACTGCGGCGACGTGCGCTGCCGCGCACGGCTACCAACCCCCAACCGATCCTCTTGGCGCTCGCGAACCCTGGTGTTTGGCTGGCTTTAGCGCGCGGCGCCGAAGCCGCCTTTGCGGGGATCTGCGGCGGCTACTTTGCGGCGGCCTTCGAGGCTGATGAGCTGCACGGCGCTGGTGGTGAAGGGCATCGTTCCTACGATTTCTCCGCGGCGGGCGAGGTCGTCGAACAGGGTTTGGGGGGCGCCCTTCTCGAGCGCCAAGGTCCAGCTCCGGTGCGGCAAGTAGAAGCGCCGGCTGCTGACCAGCTTGGTGGCGGGCATATCGAACGCCAGCCTGCCCAAGAGGAGCTGGGTCACGTTGGTGGGGATGGTGGGGCCGCCGGAGCCGCCGATGCCGAGCACCGCCACGCCGTCTTTCACCACGATGGTCGGCGTCATGCTGCTGAGCGGCCGCGCGCCGGGACGAGGGCGGTTCGGGGACTGCTTCATGCCGTAGGGCACCACGCTCGCCTGCGCGGTGAAGTCGTCGAGCTCGTCGTTCATCACCACCCCACTCTCGGTGGCGACGATCTTCGCGCCGAACAGGCGGTTCACCGTGGTGGTGAGGGAGACCATGTTGCCCGCTGCGTCGGCCGTCACCAGGTGGTGCGTGCCGGTACCCTCGAGGCCAAAGCGCATTGGCATGTGGGTGCGGTGGATGGACAGGGACGCGCGCCGTTTGGCGAGGCGCTCTGGCGCCATCAGCGCTGGGAGATCCGCGGGCTGCACCGCGGGATCGCCGAGGTAGCGCATGCGATCGGCCACCGCGCCGCGCATGCCCTCGGCGAGCAGGTGTTGGTAAGCGCCACTGTCGAAACCGAGCTTCACCAGCTCCGCCTTGTTGAACAGCGCGAGCGTCTGCAAGAGGAGCACGCCGCCGGCGCTGGGGAGCGGCATCGTGTGCACGTCGAAGCCCTCCCAGCTCGCCCGGAGCGGCGTGCGTTCGATGGTGCGGTACGCCTTCAGGTCCTCCAAGGTGAGCCCGCCGCCCGCCGCGCGCACGCTCTTCACCATGTCTTCGGCGATGGGTCCCTCGTAGAACGCCGCGGGGCCGCCGGCCGCGATCGCCTGGAGCGTGGCGGCGAGCTTGGGGTTCTTCAAGATGGTCCCCTGACCAACCGGTTTTCCGTTCGGATAAAACACCTCAGCCAGCCCGGGCTCTTGCTTCAGCGTGTCAGCGCTGCTGACCAGCATCCGCGCGAGGTGCCCTTCCACCGGGAAGCCGCTCTGCGCCGCGGCGATGGCCGGCTGCATCACCTGTTGCCAGCTGCGCTTACCGTAGCGCTGATGCAGCTGATAAAGCCCCGCCACCTCACCCGGCACCCCCACCAGCTTGCCGCGCTCCGCCCAAGGCAGCGGGCGACGCTCGAAGGCCGCGGCGTCGAGCTGCTTGGGAGCCGTCTCACGGAAATCGAGCAGCCAAGAGGTTTGCGTCGCCGCGTCCCACACCAACGCGAACCCACCGCCGCCGATCCCGCTCGAGGTGGGGCTGGCGACGCCGGCCACGAAGGTGGCGGTGACCATCGCGTCCACCGCGTTGCCCCCCGCTTGGAGCTGCGCCATCGCCGCCTGGGTAGCCAAGCGGCTCTCGGTGGAGACGGCGTAGCCCTGACCCCGCGCAGGTGCTGCGACGAGCAGCGTGGCCAGCGCCAAGAAGGTGAGCGACCAGGTGCGGAGCAACCAGGCGCGGGACAACCCAGGGGAAGGCGCGTGGGACGGGGGACGGGGGACTGCGCTCATGAGGCTCGCTATAGCTAGAGGCGGCGCTCTGGCCGCGAACGAGCTTACTCCGCGGGGCGCCTCCCACCAACCGCCGCGCCGAAGGGCGCTGGGACCGCCGCGCGCTCACACCCGAGCGACGAAGCGTTTGCCGCCGCCCCTCTGGCGGTGGGCGAGCCGCTGCTTTAGAAGGCCCGCGTGCGCCTCTTGTTCGTGATGGACCCCGCGGAGACGATGACCGCGGACAAAGACACCAGCTTCGCGTTCATTCGTGGCGCGCAGGCGTTGGGGCATCAAGTGTGGCACGCCACGCCGCGCGACATCGAGCTCGAAGGGCGCACGGTGCTGGCGGAGGCGCGGCCGATCCGCGTCTCCGAGAGCGCGCCGTACGTGTCCCTGGGTGCGCCGGAGCGGCTCCGCGTGGCGGAGCTGAGCGCGGTGTTCATCCGTAAAGATCCGCCCTTCGACGTCGACTACCTGCACCTCACCCAGCTGCTCGACCTGGCGCGCGAGCACACGCTCATCATCAACGACCCGCGTGGCCTGCAAGCCGCGAACGAGAAGCTGTTCACCTTCCAGTTCGCGGAGCACATGCCCACCACCATCGTGAGCTGCCATCGTGATCGCATCCACGAGTTCGTGAAGCAGGTGGGCGGCCGCGCCGTGATCAAGCCGCTCGACGGCGCCGGCGGCATGGGGGTGCTGGCGCTCAGTCAAGACGACCCGAACGCGCGCGCCATCGTCGACGTGATCACGCGCGAGGGCCGCGAGCTCGCGTTGGTGCAAGCCTTTCAGCCTGCCGTGCGCGAGGGGGACAAGCGGGTGATCTTGCTCGACGGCGCGCCGCTCGGCGCCATCTTGCGGGTGCCGCGCGCCGACGACATCCGCGCCAACATCCACGTGGGCGGCCGCGTGGAGCCGACGGAGCTCACCCCGGAAGAGTCAGCGCTGGTCGCTACGGTGGGGCCACGGCTCGCGGCGCTCGGCTTGTACTTCGTGGGCCTCGACCTGATCGGTGGGCGCCTGATCGAAGTCAACGTCACGAGCCCCACCGGGATCCAAGAGCTCGCGCGGCACCTGGGTCGCCCCGTGGAGCAAGACGTGATTCGCTGGGTGGAGCAGCGCACGAGCTGACGCGGCGCGGATACGAACGTCAGTTGGTAGAACTCGTGGGTGGGCGGCCCATCACATCCCCAGCGTGATGTGCTGAGTGGGCTCGGGGCGGGCGCGTTCGATGGGCTCGCCTTCGTCCAGGACGCGATCGCGGTCGCGGTTCAGCTCGCTCAGCTCCACCACGAACTCGAGGGCGAGGTTCGCGGGTTGGCGGGTGCGGATGCCGATGTCGAAGCCAGTGATGGCGGGGATGATGCTCGGGATGAAGGGCCGCGTGAGCGGGCTCGAGGCCGAGCGGTTGCCAATGTGGAACGCGTGGTTGACGAGCGTCACCGGGCTCATCGCGTTGCGATCTTCTGGGTCCGGCGGCGGCACGGTCTCGATGATGTTCATCACCGTGGCGAAGTCGATCGCTAGCTCGTCGAAGTCATCGTAAGTGAGCGTGCCGTGCATGCGCGAAGCCTCGCCGGCGCTGCGCGGACCAATTTCCCTGTGGAAATCTATCCCGGAGAGGTTGGGGAGCACCTCGCCGCGCTGGGCGTCCACCACCTGCATGCCGGGCCAGTAGCGGCCGTACTCGTTCCACGGGTCGAGCAAGAACTCGAAGGCGTGGGGTCTGTCGTCCAGGTTGGTGAGCACCCAGGTGACCTGCACCCGGTAGTCGCTGGGCACCACGGTGGGGCGGTGGGGGAACGGAGCGATGGGGTTCTCCCACGCTCGCTGCATGTCGCCCTCCGTCGCCGCGCGGATTGGCAAGCGCACCGCGAGCTTCACCTCATAGAGGCTGAACTCATCCCCTTCGAACACGGGCTCCATGTCCGCGGTCATCCCCACCTGCTGCGGGACCAAGGTGCGGACCTCCTCCTGATCGCCACACCCGACCCACGACGGCACCGCGAGAGCGAGGCCAAGCGCCCCCACCCAATGGCCCACGCCCCCCAACCAGCGCCCCCCGTGAGCCCCCTCGTGTGCGACGCGATGCCACATAATTCAATGATTCCGTATAGTTACAAGGCCAAAGCTAGCTCGGCACTAGGCACCGAGCGTCGCTCAGCAAGACCTTGCGAAGAGGATGCCACAACCACCGCCAAACCGCACAGGGCGAACCATAGGACTCACTCAGGTTGCGGGGCGACGTTCGACGCGTACTCAGCCCCCAACGGTTAGACCCGCACGGCCTCCGGCGACACCTACAGGAAGCCGACGCAGCTCAGGGGCGACGGGTCGATTTCGTAGGGTGCCCTGACGCTCACGCTTCGCGGTCGGTCGAGCGGCGGCCGTCGGAGCGGCGGCGGCCCTCGGGGCGCGGTGGGAACACGCGGCGGTCGAGCGGCGCGCGTTGATCGAGCAGGGAGCGGCGTCCGAGGCGCTCGCGGAGGACCTCGCGCAGCTCCGAGAGGCGGGTCACGTTCCGCAGGTGGAGCTCCGCGGCGTGCTCGTCGCACAGCGCGAGCAGGCGATCTTCCACCAGCACTCGTCGGGTGCGAGCGCTCCGCTCCGTCGCGAGCGTCGGGGAGCCGAGGCCGTCGGTATCGGACGACGCCAGCGCAGAGCACACCTCACACGGCCTACCAGACATGCGGCGACCCTGAGGGAGGGTCGCCGCGTGGGCCAACATTTTTGCTCGCCACGCCGCGCGCATCGACTGCGGCGACGCGCATTGGCTCGCGGCTCTACCAACCCCCACCCCCGATCTGAGCATGACCCACGGCCGTAGTGCCCGCGGAAGGTCAGGATGAGGGCTCTTTCGATGCTGGCTCCCCTCGGGGCCTGGCTGCTAGCGTTGGGGTGATGAGGCCCCGAGACACGAGCGATGAGGCTTGGTCGATCGTCGAGGAGGGGATCCGGCGGATGACTCCCGCCCAGCGTGTCCGCCGGGCGATGGCCTTGACGGTGTTCACTCATCGCGTCGCGCTCGCGAACATTCGCCGGCGGTACCCTGACGAAGACGAGCGCATGCACAAAATCCGGCTCGCGGCGCGATACATCGACGCTGAGACGATGCGAAAGGCGTTCGGGTTCGTCGATGACGGATCTTGACGAGCTGCGCCTCACGCTGGTGGCTCTCGCTGAGGCCTTCGATGCAGTGGGGCGGGCTTGGGCGGTAGGGGGCTCGATTGCGCCTGGCGCCGTTCGCGAGAGAGCGCCTCGTGTTGGGTCGGGCCGCGTGCTATGGGCTCCTTGACGCTCCAAACCGAGTGGGCTTGGATGCGCTCCCAGCGCGCGGAGCTCGCGCCACTGTCCCGCCTGCGCCGTCATCTACCTGGGGTCTCGTGTCTGTGCCGGAAGAACAACCGCTGTCGCCGTCTGGGGAGTTTCATCTGCCGGAGGGGGAGCGTCGTGTCATCAAGCGCTACTCCAACCGCAAGCTCTACGACACCACGGCCAGTCGCTACGTCACCCTGCTGCAAATCGCCGAGATGGTGCGCGCGGGGGAGGACGTGGTCATCCTCGATAACGCGACCAAGGAAGACAAAACAGACGTCACCTTGGCGCTGATCATCTCGGAGGAGCTGAAGGCCAAGCCCCGGGGGATCCCGCTCACGACGCTCAAGGCGCTGATCAGGAACCGCGGGGAGAGGCTGCTCTCCACCCTGCGTGAGGGCCCCATTGGCCGCTTGATCCCGAAGGAGCAGGTGCCGTCGGCCAGCGCCGAGCCGGACCAAATCGTGGTGGAGCAGGTGCCGCAGGAAGAGGGAGTGGAGACGGTGAGTGAGACCAAGGACGCCAAGGGCCTGCAGCGCGTGATCCAAACCTCGCGCGCCACCCTGGAGCAGTGGCAGGGGGCGATTGACGAGCGCATCAACGCGGTGCTGCCGGATTTCTCCCCCTTGAAAGATCTCAAGAGTCAGCTGGCGAAGCTGAACGAACGGCTCGATCGAATCGAGACACGCCTGTCGGAGCTCGAGCAGCCATCCGCCGGTGGTGCCCTGGACGACGCGGGGAACGAGCCTCAGGAATAAGCGGGTAACCCGCCCGGTTGGCGCAGAGTTCCCAGGAGCGCAGGGTCCCCTGGAGCGCAGAGTTCCCGGAAGCGCAGGTCCCCTGAAGTGGCCCACGCCGCGCCGTCTCCTGCCCCGCCGAGCCCAGAAAGCTGGGTCCCCCCAATGACTGAGCCCCGTTCCCCCCGACCTAGCCTCTCCGCGACGGAGTTCGAGGAAGAGGCCCTCCCCCACCTGAAGGCGATGTACGCCGTCGCCGCCCGGCTCACCCGCAGCCGCACGGAAGCGGAGGATTTGGTGCAGGACACCTTCGTGAAGGCGATGCGTGCCCGGCACCAGTTCGAGCCCGGTACCAACATGAAGGCCTGGCTGCTGCGCATCCAGACCAACACCTTCATCAATCGCTACCGCCGTGGGGGGCTCGAGCGCTCGGTGTTCGATGGCCCCACGGCTGATCCATTGAGCGACGGGTGGATCAGCGCCGCCTCGCTCCGCAACCTGAGGGACCCTGAGGGTGCCGCGCTGCGGCCGGTGCTCGAGGCTGAGATCCAGCGGGCGGTGGAGTCGCTCCCGGAAGATTTTCGCATCGCGGTGGTGCTCGCCGACGTGGAGGGCCTGGGGTACAAGGAGATCGCAGAGGTGATGGGCTGCCCCATCGGCACCGTGATGAGTCGTTTGCACCGAGGCCGTCGCATCTTGAAGACGCAGCTCATCGAGCAAGCGCGCGCCTTGGGCATCGTGTCGCCGGAGCCCGAGGTGGGCGCGGAGGCACAGAGCGCAGCGCACGTCGAAAGCGCAGTGGACAGTGGGCCTGTCGACCTCGCGAGCTACCGCGAGCGCAAGCGGAGTCACGGATGAGCCAGCCCGCACGTCACCTCGAGCCGCTGGTCGATCCCTTCGTGGACGGCGAGCTGCCTCCGGAGAAGATGGTGGAGGTGGAGCAGCAGATGCTCAGCTCCGCTGACCTCCTGGAGCAGGTCCGGTTGACCCAAGCGCTCAAGCTGAGCATGCGCCGCGTGGTGGAGGTGGAGCAGCCGAGCGCCGCCTTCGAAGAGCGCTTGAAGCGCGCGCTGCAGGCCGAGCGGCAGCGTGAAGAGGCGCTCGAGGAGCGCAGTAACGGACGGGCGCTGCCGTGGAAATACATCTTGCCGCTGGCCGCAGCGGCCGGGTTCACCCTGGTGCTCGGCGCCGGCAATGAGCAGCCGGAGCCACCGCAGGCGCACGCGAGCAGCACGAAGAGCGACCTGGGCGTGATGGCCGCCTCCACGCAGCCCACCGCGCTCAGCGTGGATGAGCTGGTGGACGAGCTGGTGAGTCATCACGCGGCGCCCAGCGCGCCCGAGGTGATGGAGCCGCAGCTGGTGCAAGACTTCGAGCGGCGCGTGGGCGTGCCGGTGCACCTGCCGCAGGGCCTCACGGATTACGGCGCGCAGTGGCTCGGCGGCAGCGTGGTGATGGTGCGCAACCAGAACGCCGCGTCGTTTCATTACCGCATGGGAGCGCACCGGGTCACGGTGTACGTGTACGACTCCGAGCGGGTGCCGGTGCGCTACATCTTGAAGCCGCGCGTGCTGCGCAACACGCCTGTCTACATGGGCTCGCGCCGCGGTTACACCATCGCCGCGGTGGAGCGGCGCGGCGTCGGCTACGCGGTCGCCACGGATTTGGACGAGCCAGAGAGCGCCGAGCTGGTCGTCGCCTCGATGCACTGAGGGCGCCTTGCCTGGCGGCGGTGCATGCCGCAGTAGGGGCGGCCCGAGGCCGCCCTCACGCAGTGCACCTCATCTCTAAGCGACGCGCGCTTCGTAGAAGGGGCCCCGTTGGGTGCTCTGCACCTCGCGCGCGGCGCCGCGCTCGTCGTCGATCTCGGCTTGGCACAGCTCGGCGATCAGGCCGAGGAAGCTCGTGAAATCCGGGCGGCGCACGCCGACTTCGTTCAGCCACGCCACCACCTCGCACTCACCGTCCGCGCGCCGCCGGCTGAGGTCGAAGGCGAAGAGGGTGGTGCCCGCGGGGTCGATGCCGAACGGCAGGGGCCTGCGGCTCGGGGGGCAGGGGCCTGCCCCTACGCCAGCCCGGGCGCCGTATGGGTTGGCGCTGCCGAGCAGCGTCGTCACCAGCTCGGCGTGGCTCGCTTGGCCGAGGCTGCGAGTGCCGAGCAGGCTGGCGCCAGCGAAGAAGCGCGGCCAACCGTCGTGGGTGAGGAGGAAGGCGCGGTAGCTCGGCGGCAGCTGCAGGCCTAGGCGCCGCTCCACGGCGACGAGGTCCGCCTCACGCGCGCTGGGGTTCCCCACCAAGCCTGCGTCGCGATAGGGGCGCGAGCGCGCCAGCTCGATCTGCAAGCGACGCACTTCGGACAGGGACTTGGCGAAGCCTTGGGTCATGAGCGGTACTTGCAAGAGGCCTCGTGAGCGGGCCAAGAAACGGGCGTCGCCGCAGCGCATCGGCGACGTGGCCCTCCCGTAGGGGCCGCCCGTACCCAGTATTTCGCCCTGCTTCGCGGACCTCGCTATAGCCTTGGCATGCCTTGGCGCGTCGCTCTCTCGTGGACGCTCGCGGCGCTGTGGGCGCCCGTGCGTCAGCTGAGGCGCGTTCGCTCTGAGCGTTCTTCGTGGGGCGCCGTGGGGCTCCTGCTGCTGTGCGCGGCGCTGTGCGTGAGCTGCTCGAGCACGGGAGACCGACCGAGCCTGCTCCAGGTGCTGAACGTGCAGCCGAGCGAGCTCTCGAGCGGCGACGAGCTGGAGGTGATCGGCAATCAGTTCCCCGAGGGCAAGCCCGCCACCATCACGCTGAAAGGGTCGCTGCATCGGCCGGGGCAGCTGCCGCAGCACGGCGTGGAGATAGTGATCGCGGCGAACAGCAGCTCGCGCAACCGCGTGAGCGTGGTGCTCGACGACGCGGCGGTGGCGGAGCTCACGGGGCGCGGCGCCTCGGCGCTGCACACCACCTTCCGTGGTCAGGTATCCGCCGCGTTCGCGCCGCGGGCGCCTGGCGCGCCGCCGGTGTCGGGGGTGGTGGAGAACGTGCAGCTGGACTTCTTCCCGCTGGATGTCCCCGCCGCGGTGATCAGTGAGCAGGAGCGTGAGGGCCAGCTCGCCCTCGAGCTGGTGGGCCTGGAGCTCGAGCCGAAGCGGCCGGGCCTCGGCTTCGTGGTGAAGCAGGTGACGCCAGCGGGGCGCGCCGAGGCCGCGGGGATCCGCCAGGGGGATCGGCTGATGGCGCTCGATGGCGTGCGGCTGAGCGAGCTCTCGGATTTCGTGCCCTCCGGGCGCCGCCAGTTCGCCGAGGTGGAGCTCACGCGCGGCAGGTTGGGGGAGGTGCTACGTCGTCAGTTGGACGTACAAGGCTTCCGCGAAGCGCCGCCCGAGGATTTTTTGTGGGCGGGGGTGGTGGTGGGGCTCGCTGCCTTGGTGTGCTTCGCCTTCTTGTTGCCGGTGGCGGGGGTGCTCGGTTGGTTCGAGCGCCGCGTGGTGCTGAGGCTGCGCGCGGCCTCACGTGACGTGGAGCGTGAGGGGGTGCTCTCCTGGCTGCGGCGCGGGGTGGCCTCCATTTTCCGTGAGGAAGTGGTGCCGGGCAGCGACCACCCGGTGGGGCGCGTGGTGCCGTACTTGATGTTCATCGGCTCGAGCGCGCTGTTCACGGTGCTGAGCTTCGGGCACGCCTTGGCGTCGCCAGAGCTCGACTTGGGGCTCTTGTTCATTGGGGTGGTGACGGCGCTGGTGTGCACCGGGCTCATGCTCGGGGGCTGGCGCGCGGCGGGGCGCTGGTCGCTCACTGGTGGCGTGGCGGCGGCGCTCCAGACGTTGAGTCACCAGCTGCCGACGTTGGGCGCCATCTTGGTGGTGGTGCTGTTCGCGGGCTCGGTGCGCCTCGGTGACATCGTCGCCGCGCAGGGCGGGCTGCCCTGGCAGTGGTTCTTGTTCGAGAATCCGATCACCTTCGTGATGGCGCTCTTGTTCTTCACGCCGGCGCTCAGCGAGGGCAGCCGCGCGCACCCGGAGCTGCCCGAGGCAGACTGGGAGCCCGCGGGGCCAGCTTCCCTCGCGGGGCCGGTCTCGGTGCGGCCGCGCTTCACCTCGATCCGCACGCGGTACCTGATGTTCTTCGCCGAGTGGGGCCACGTGTTCATCCTGAGCGGCCTCGGCGCGATCTTGTTTTTGGGGGGTTGGCAGCTCCCGGGCGTGCCCCGGGGCGCGGTGCAGGCGAGCCCGGCGCTCGGGCTCTTGGCGGCGCTGGTGTTGGCTTTGAAGGCCTGGGGGCTCACCCTGCTCGTCTTGTGGGTGCGCTGGGCGCTGCCGCGCATCCGCGTGGATCAGCTGATGGGCATCTGCTGGCGCTGGTTCATCCCGCTCGCTGCGCTCGGGGTGATCCTCACGGTGGGGTGGCTCAACGCGCTGCACAGCCCGCTGTTCCGGGTGGCGCAGGCGGGGCTCCGCTACGTGCTGTTCGCCTTCGCGGTGCTCGTGCCGCTGTACCTCACCTTGCGGGTGGCGAGTGGGCTGCGGAGCAAGGGGAGTGAGCTGGGCGTGAACCCGTGGTTGTGAGGCGTGTGGCGGATTGCCCTACGGATCGACGCAGCTCACGGTGAACGGGGCTGTGAGGCTGTTTGTCAGGGAGCCTGATGGGGACTGTGGTGACGCCGGGCGCCGTGTGGCTGTACCAACCCCCAAAATAAAAAGCGTCAGTCACCTTGACGGATGCGGCGCTCCTCTTGGCCCAGCTCGGTGATCGCTTCCATGCAGCGGTCGGTGATGGCGCGGCTGGTGCGCGGGGAGGGCGCGGCGCTCAGCAGCTCGCCGAAGTCGACGGGCGCGCCGAACACCACGTGGATGGGCTCGCCGGTGCCGTCGAAGTTGCCGCGGATTTGGCGGAGGATGTCGTTCTGCAGGCCGTTGATGAACACCGGGATCACGGGGACCTTCGCGCGGTGGACGACGCGGCCGACGCCGGTCTGCGCGGGGAGCAGGGCGTAGGGATCGTCGCCCAGGTTGCGGGTGCCCTCCGGGTGGATCCCGACGAACACGCCGCGCTGCGTGAGGCGATGGGAGATTTCTTCGAGGCTCGCGAGGTTCACCGCCGCCCGCGCGCGCTCGCGGAAGATGGGCGGGTACATGGCGAAGAAGCTCATGGCGCCGTTCACGGCGAAGCCGAGCGGGCTGTCGTAGAAGAACTGCGAGCGCACCGGGAACAGGATGCGGTGCTTCATCCCGCGCTTCACCAGGTTCGCGGTGATGACGTAGAGGTCGAAGAAGCTCCGGTGGTTCGACACCAAGAGCACGCTCTGATCGCCCGTGAGCTCAGGGAGGCGATCCAGGTGGTGCAGGTGGGTGAGCCGCTGGGTGCAGAACGTGATCCAGCGGGAGCCGAACAGCCGCTGGCAGATGCGCACCGCGCGATCGAGCGGCTGCGACTCGAAGGTGTGGCGGATGAAGCGGATCTGAGCGCGCTCGAGGCGGGACAGGCGCTCCCCTCCCGCTGCGATCAGATCGGGCGCAGCGTCGCTCGAAAGAGGCTCAACCATCGCCGCACGCCGGTAACCTTTTCGCGTCGGTGCGACAAGCCGCGAGCACCCACGGGAGCGCGCTGAAATGCGCTAAAAATGCGACGAAAGAGTCGCTATTTGTGGATGCTCGCGCGCTCAGCTCTCGAAGATGCCTTCGCGCAGGCGCGCTCAGCTCTCGACGGCGCGCGGTCATCGATGAGGCGCTCGAGCGCTCAGCTCTTGATGGCGCGCTTGAAGGCGGTGTCCAGCTTCTCCAGCTGCACGCGCACCTCGGCGACCTGGGTCTGCAACGCCTTCAGCCGCTCGCGGTCGAGCGTGTCCAGCTGATCGAGATCGCCGAGCAGCTCATCGCGGCCATCGGTGAAGCGGCGGAGCTGGTGCGTGGCCTTGGCGAAGCGCGGCAGCGCGGGCCGCCCGCGACGCTGGGTCTTCTTCCCCGTCTGGCGCAGCCGGGTGACCTCACGCTCGATACGATCGACTGACCACTTCTGCTTCTCCGCCAGCGTCGCCAGCTTCTTCTGCTGGGGCGGCGTGAGCGCGTCGAGCCGGTTCAGGTGGCTGAAGCCAAGATGCGCCCAGTTGGGCTTGCTCCCGAGGTTGGCGCACACGCGGTACACGGCGAGGCAGCGATGCAGCGCGCCGGGGCTGAGCCGGAGCTGCTCTCGGTTGCCGATCTCTCGCAGGCTCACTTCGCCCTGGTAGCGCTCCGCGATCAGGCGCCCGATCTCGTAAGCGTCGCTGGCGGTCAGTGGACCTGCCTGGGGGTTCGTCGCCACGTCTGGCCAGGCGCCTTTGCTGGCTCCATTTTTCGAGCTCGCGCCGCGTTTCTTGGAGCCGCGCGCGGCGCTCGCTTTGGCGGGGGTCGTGGGGGTGGCGGAAGACTTGGAGGCGGACTTCTTGGTTACGGCCATGACTTGGGTGGGTCTCCTGTTGCCGGTCATCGCGGCGCGCCGCCGGTCAGAGGACGCGGGCGCGCTGGGTGGGGACCAAGCGGGGCTCTCGACGAGCCAGGGCACCCTTACGCCTTTGTCACCGCTGCGTAAACTCTAGCGCGCGCATTCATACCCGGTGGGCCGGTGTCGATCGACTCGCGTTCCGCGCGAACGCGCAAGCTTTGCGCGTTTCGGGGCTGGTGCTTTACTCGGCGGTGCGGATGTGGTTCGAGCCGGTGCCGCGCTGCGCCAGGTCGCGACCTGCCAGCCGGTCGGCCTCATCATGAAGAGCGATCCTCCCGTCACCTCCCCTCGACTCGTCACGGATCTGGTCGCTGGCGCCCGCCGAGGGCTGCGGCGCGACGTGCGGGCGCTGCTCGATGGCCTTCAGCACGCGGAGCTCTGCATCCCGCTGCGCCAACCGATGGTGGGGGTGCCGCTCGGCGAGCGCCTGGAGATGCCCGAGGAGCTGAGCCTGGTCCCGCACGTGCTCGAAGACGAGGAGGGGGATCGCTTCGCGGCGCTGTTCACCGACCCGGAGATGCTCGAGCGGGCTCAAGAGGAGCTCGGTTGGCTCACCGGTGAGGGAGCCCTCGAGTATTGCGCCTTGCCGGCGCTCACCGCCCTCGATCTCGCGCTGCAAGTGGTGGACGACGAGCACGTCATCGGCCTGGTGCTGAACCCGCTGCACGACAGCGAGCTGCTCCTCAGCCGTCAGGAGCTGGCGAGCCTCGCGCAGAACACGGCGCTGCCGCTCGTGAGCTACGTGCGCGACATCCCCGAGCTGGCCGACGAGCACACGCTGGTGGGCGAGCTCGATGGTCCACCACCAAGGGAGCTGACGGCCGCGCTGGACGCGCTGGTGGCGGAGGGCGGCGCGCTCTCGAGTTACCGCCTGGCGCAGACCTTCAACGCCGAGCGTGACCTCGAGCCGCACCTCACGCTGCACGTGGTGACGCGCGGCGATGTCGAGATCCAGGCGCTCAGCCGGATGATCGTGGAGCGTATCGAGGGCAAGGTGCCGGAGCCAGGCTACATCGACATCCTGTTCGATCAGGTGGCGATCGACGCGCCGATGGGTGGACAAGTCAGCTGAGCTGAGCTTCGAGCCGGTGCACTGCAAGCCGGAGTGCGCCAAGCGGTTGCGCTCCAAGCCGGTGCGCGCCGCGTGGACGCTTCAGGAGCGGGGTTTGGGGGTTTGGGGGTTTGGCAAGCCGCTGCGCGCCACGTGCCTCCGCACCCCTTGCAGGGAGCGATGATGGGCGGTGTGCGCTCATCCGTCGCGCCGTACAGCTGGCAGCGCGGCGAGCCCCTGCGCTGCCGTGGGGGAAACGCGCGAATATTCCTGGAGAAATCGTGAAGGGCTTCCGCTTCCTCACGTGGGGGCTATGATCCGCGCCTGATGACTGTCGCCGCCACCACCCACCAAGCCACCGGGCCTGCGCGCCTCACGACGGACCACGAGATCCTCGCGACCACGGAGGTGCTGCGGGGCTCGTTCGAGGCTGGGGTCACCCGCTCTTACGAGTGGCGCTCCCAGCAGCTCCGGCAGTTCATCCGCATGGTGGACGAGAACCAGCAGGCGATGGTGGACGCGCTGGCGCACGACCTGTCGAAGCCCTACTTCGAGGCTTGGTCAGCCGAGCCTCAGTTCTTGAAGGCGGAGCTCACCCACACCCTGAAGCACCTGGCGCGTTGGATGAAGCCGCGCCGCGTTTCGGTGAGCATGGCGGTGCAGCCGGCGCGCGGCTACATCCAGCCGGAGCCGCTCGGGGTGGCGCTGGTGATCGGCGCCTGGAACTACCCCATCCAGCTCTCGCTCGGGCCGGCCATCGGGGCCATCGCCGCGGGTAACTGCGTGGTGATCAAGCCGAGCGAGCTCGCGAGCGCTTCGAGCGAGCTGCAGCGCCGCTTGGTGGACAAGTACCTGGACCGTGAGGCGGTGCGCGTGGTGGAGGGCGGCGTCGCCGAGACCTCCCTGCTGCTCGAGCAGCGTTGGGATCACATTTTCTACACGGGGGGCGGCGCCATCGGGAAGGTGGTGATGGCCGCCGCCGCGAAGCACCTCACGCCGGTCACCCTGGAGCTCGGCGGCAAGAGCCCGTGCATCGTCGATCAAGACGTGGACTTGGAGACGGCGGCGCGCCGCATCGTGTGGGGGCGCTTCTTCAACGCCGGGCAGACCTGCGTGGCGCCGGACTACATCCTGGCGCACGAGGCGGTGGAGGAGCCGCTGATCGCCAAGCTGAAGCAGGTGTTGAAGGAGTTCTACGGCGCCGATCCCAAGGCGAGCCGTGACTTCGCGCGCATCATCAACGAGCGCCACTTCCAGCGCTTGAAGAAGCTGCTCGGCGCGGGCGAGGTGGCGGTTGGCGGTGAGACGGACGAGGCGGAGCGCTACATCGCGCCCACCATCTTGCGCAACGTGAAGGAGACGGACCCGGTGATGGAGGACGAGATCTTCGGGCCCATCTTGCCGGTGATCAAAGTCCCGAACGTGGACCACGCGCTGCGCTTCATCAACAGCCGCCCGAAGCCGCTCGCGCTGTACGTGTTCACCAAGGACAAGCAGGTGTCCGCCAAGGTGGTGGAGCGCACCAGCTCGGGCGGCGTGTGCATCAACGACGCCATCAGCCACATGCTGCCGCCCGACTTACCTTTCGGCGGTGTCGGGGCGAGCGGCATGGGCGCGTACCATGGCAAGCGCAGCTTCGACACGTTCAGTCACCAGAAGAGCGTGCTGGACAAGCCCACCTTCGTGGACCCTGCCCTGCGCTACCCGCCGTACACCGAAGAGAAACTGAAGTGGGTGCGGCGGCTGCTGTAGCCTGCGCGTACTCTTCAGCGTCTGCTGACGCGAGGCACGGATAGCGTGCCCGCCGCGACCGTTGCACCGCTGGATGCGAGGCGCGGGTGGCGCGCTTGGTGGTAACGGAGACCGCTGCACCACCTTGGGTGGTGGCTGCGCATGGCCCGCGCGGTGGCGCGCTTGGTGGTAACGGCGACTGTAGGGGCGGGTTTCAAACCCGCCCGACCTTCGTTGGCGACGTGGTGCAACGAGGCACCGAGCGCGCTTCACCCGGCGTGGGGGCTCTGTCAGACTCGGCCCCATGGGTGTCCGTGAGCTCCTGAGCTCTGCCGTCGCGCTGTTTCAGCCACGTTCCCGCCGCGCTTGGTGCAGCGAGACTCGGGCGCACATCGAGTTCCCGGTGCTCGGGCGTGAGGAGCTGGCGCGCTTCAGCGAGGCCATCGAGCGCCGCACGGCAGGGCTAGAGCACCTCGAGTGGGTGGAGGTGAACGCGCACACCCAGCGCGTGGTGTTCGCGTTCGCCAAGCTCGCGTACGGCTTGGATGAACTCGAGGAGCTGGTGGCGGACGCCGAGCGCGCGGCGCGGGTGAGCGGCGCGCGCTTTTCAGAACGATCAGCTGACCACCCGGCGGATGAGGAGCCCGCGACCCAGCTGCTCGTGGAGATGCTGGCGGATTTGGGCGGCCTCGGGCTGGCAACGGTGGTCACTTTGTCGCCGCTCAAGCCGTTCATGGTGGGCTCCACCGCGGCGGCGCTGCTCAGCGTGACGCGCTCGGCGCCGCGGCTGCGGCGCGGCCTCGATGAGCGTTTTGGTCAGGGGCGCACCGACTTGGGGCTCAGCCTCGCGAGCGCGTTCGCCAATGGGCTGGCGCAGCGCAAGGGCACCCAGCTAGTGGAGCTGGGCGCCAAGCTCTCGTCGCTCCGCGAGGTGCGGGCGCGCCAGCGCGCGTGGGTGCGGCGTGAGCCCGAGCTGACCGAGCGCCCCAGCGCCCCCAACCCAGAGGCCGCGCGCGTGGATCCCAGGCCGCTGCCGCTGCCGCGCGGGCCGATCGAGGAGTACGCCGACCGAGCCTGGTTCGTCTCGCTCGGCGGCTTCGCGCTCAGCTTCATCACCACGCGCAGCGTGCAGCGCGCGGTGGCGGCTTTATTCGGTGGCCTGCCTAAGCCGGCGCGGCTGGGTCGTGAGGCGTTCTCCGCCGAGCTCTCGCGGGCGCTGAGCGGTCGCGGCCTCGTGATCTTGGATCCAGGCGCTATCCGTCGCCTCGACCGCGTCGACTGTTTGGTCATCCAGGGTGACTTGTTGGCGAAGGACAAGTTCACCCTGGGTCGCGTGCGCGTCACGGAGATCGATCTCGCGACCGCGCGGCAGCAGGTGCTCGCCCTGTTCGACCCGGAGGCGCCGGTGCGCGTGCGCCGTGACGGCGAGTGGCGGCTCGGTCCACCGCAGCGGCTCGGCGCTCAGGCGCCGAGCGATCTCGAGCAGGCGGCCGCGGAGTGGGCGGCGGACGGGGGGCTGGTGCTCGCGCTGGCTCGCGGCGGGAGCGTGGTCGCGGTGGCTGAGCTGGAGGTGGTGCCGCAGACGGGGGTGGAGGAGCTGATCAGCGCGGCGCACGCCGCGGAGATGCGGGTGGTGCTCACCCATGAGCAGGAAGACGTGCTCGATGGGCTCCACGTGGATGACGTGATCACGCCGGCGGAGGGTGTGCTCGGCGGCGTGCGGCGCCTCCAGCGTGAGGGGCGCGTCGTGTGCTTGGTGGGGACCGGCACCTGCTCGGGCCTGCCGGTGGCGGACGTCGCCATCGGCTTGTGCCGGGAGGGCGAGCCCACGCCGTGGGGTGCCCACATCATTTGCCGCGAGGATTTGTCCGACGTCCGCTTCCTGATCGAGGCCTGCCCGGTGGCGCGCTCGGTCTCCAAGCAGAGCGTCAACGTGGCGCTCGGCGCCGCTACCTTGGGCGCGCTGGTGTCCGCTGGGGGGCTCTTGCCGCTCACCACGCGGCGCGTGCTGTTCGTGGTGAACACGGCGACGATGATCTCGATGGTGAACGGGCTGCGCGGCTCGTTCGCGTTGGAGCGCCGCGCGCTGCCCCCGCCGCGCGACCCGACTCCATGGCACGCCCTCACGGCGGCGGGCACGCTGGCGCGGCTCGGCTCGAGCGCTGGAGGTCTCGGGCTGCGGCAGATCGCGATCCGACGGCGCCCGGAGGTGGAGGAGCGCCCCGCGGCGCTCGAGCTGGTGGAGGCGGTGACAGACGAGCTGTTCAACCCGTTGGCGCCGCTCTTGGCCGCGGGCGCGGGGCTCTCGGCGGTGGTGGGCTCCACCGCCGATGCCGTGATGGTCGGCGGCGTGGTGGTGCTGAACGCGGTGGTCGGTGGCGTGCAGAAGTTCCGTACCGAGCGCACCATCCGTCGCTTGGCCACCGCCACCACGCGCCTGGCGTTGGTGCGACGCGGCGGCGGCGCGCGCTACGTGAACGCCAGCGAGCTGGTGCGCGGCGACATCGTGCTTTTGTCGGCGGGGGACGTGGTGCCGGCGGACTGCCGCTTGATCGACGCGGAGTCTTTGGAGGTGGACGCTTCGAGCCTCACCGGAGAGTCCTTGCCCGTGGCGAAGTCGGCGGCGCCGAGCTTCGACTCGTCGGTCGCGGATCGCCGCTCGATGCTCTACGCCGAGACGAGCATCGCCGCGGGGCGCGCGACGGCGGTGGTGGTGGCGGTGGGGGACGAGACGGAGGCGCGGCGCGGCTCCGCGGCGCGTAATGATCGCCTGGGTGGCGTGGAGCAACGCCTCAGGTCGCTGATGAGCCTCACGGGGCCGGTCGCGCTGGCGGCGGGCGCTGGGGTGGTGGGCGCCGGCTTACTCCGGGGTCGTAAGCTGAGCGCCCTGGTGGACTCGGGGGTGAGCTTGGCGGTGGGGGCGGTGCCTGAGGGCCTGCCTTTGCTCGCTACGGCGGCGCAGCTGGCCGCGGCCAAGCGCCTGAGCCAACGCGGCGCGCTGGTGCGCAATGTCCGCTCCGTGGAGGCGCTGGGGCGCGTCGACGTGCTGTGCCTGGATAAGACAGGGACCGTGACGGAAGGCCGCGTGGCGCTCACGGGCGTCTCCGATGGTCAAACGTTTGAGGACCTGACGGCGTTGAGCGGCGCCCGTGCGGGCGCGCTCGCCGGGGGCCTCCGCGCCACGCCGGAGCGCCCGAAGCACGGCGCCCGGCCCGATCCGCTCGATCAGGCGCTCACCGGCGCCGCGCGCTCGCTCGGCATCGCGCGGGATTACGCGAGCGATGGCTGGCGACGGATGAGCGAGCTCAGCTTCGAGGCGGGGCGCGGCTACCACGCGGTGCTGGCGCACGACGAGCGCGGCGTGCTCCTCAGCGTGAAGGGCGCGCCGGAGGTGCTCTTGGCGGCTTGCACGCGCCGCGCGGGGGAGCCGATGGACGACCGCGCGCGGCAGCAGCTGGCGGATGAGGCCGCGCGGCTGGCCAAGCGTGGGCTCCGGGTGATCGCGGTGGCCGAGCGCCGCGCGGCGGTGGAAGACAACGTCGATCCGGCGCGCCTCGTGGGGCTCAGCTTCCGCGGGCTGCTCGCGTTCGCCGATCCGGTGCGCGCCACGGCGCGCGCCGCGGTGGAGGACTTGAAAGCCGCGGGGGTGCGCACGCTGATGATCACCGGCGATCATCCCTCCACGGCGGAGGCCATCGGTAAGGAGCTCGGACTATTGACCGAGCAGGGCACGCTCACCGGGGCGGAGCTGGCGGCGCTCTCGGATGAGGAGCTCGATCGTCGCCTCGACGATCTGACGCTGTTCGCTCGCGTCACCCCGAGCCAGAAGGTGCGTATCGTGCGCGCTCTCCAGCGCAAGGGTCGCGTGGTGGCGATGGCGGGCGATGGAGCGAACGATGCCCCCGCGATTCGCTTGGCGGATGTCGGCATCGCGATCGGTGAGGCCAGCGCCACCGCGGCGCGCCGCGCGGCGGACGTGGTGGTGACCGATGAGCGCGTGGAGACGCTGGTGCACGCGATCGTGGAGGGGCGCGCCACCTGGCGCGCGGTGCGTGAGGCCGTCGCGATCCTGGTGGGCGGCAACCTCGGGGAGATCGGCTTCACGCTGGGCGCGGGGCTGGTGGATGGGCGCCCGCCGCTCAACGCGCGGCAGCTGCTGCTCGTGAACCTGTTCACGGATGTGGTGCCCGCCATGGTCATCGCGCTGCGCCCGCCGTCGACGGACACGATGGCCCAGCTGGCGACGGAGGGGCCCGAGGCCTCGCTCGGCGCCAAGCTGAACGGGGAGATCGGCTCGCGCGCCGCGGTGACGGCGCTGGGCGCGGGCTCCGCGTGGTTGGTAGGGAGGCTGACGGGCACCAGCGCCCGAGCGCGCACCATCGGGCTCGCGGCGCTGGTGGGCACGCAGCTCGGGCAGACGATGCGCGTGGGGGGCTACACGGCGCCGGTGATGGCGGCGAGCGTCGGTTCGGGGTTGCTCTTGGCGGCGATCATCCAGACGCCGTTCGTCAGTCAGTTCTTCGGCTGCCGTCCGATGGGGCCCATCGGCTGGGCGACGGCGCTCGGCGCCAGCGTCGCGGCGACCAGCGCCTCCAGCGCGCTGCCGCGCTACGTGGGGGACCTGGGGGAGAAGCTCCAGCGCTGGTCGCTCCGCGCGCGCCCGGAGGCAGACTCGGTGTGGCTCGACGTAGCGGACGCGCTGCCCGAGGCAGAAGGTTAGGTTGACTTCCCTCTACTACTTGGGTTCGATCCAGTAGAAGCCGAGCTCCACCTCGCGGCGGTCGGCGGCTAGCCGTGAGGAGATGAGCGGGTGCTGCTCTGGGCTGAGCTTGAAGGTGGAGACGGGGGTGAGGCGGTGTGTGCGACGTAGCGCGGTGAGCGAGGGGCGCTCGAGGCTGCTCGGGACTTTGCCGCGCTCGATCTCGCGCTGCACGAAGGAGTAGTACGGGGACCCGACGTACAGGAGCACCCGCTTGGGCTCGCTGCTCGTCGGGGCGCAGTTTGGTGAGCCGAGCTCACAAGGGACGGGCTGCCCCGGCAGGCGCGTGAGGTACTCACCGATGGGGAACGCCACCTGGATTGGGTCGGCGGCCAGCTCCTCCCTGGGGATCAGCGGCTCTTGCAGCGGCGCGTACTGGAGCAGATCGTGGGGAGGCAACGTGGGCAAGCGCGCGGTGATCTCCTGGAGCTCGCGCTCGAGGACACGGCTACCGCGGAGGAATTGGAGGCCTTCGGTTGCGAGCGGTAGCGGGGCGAGCACCGCGATCGCGACGACGAGGGTGGTGGTGCGTGGCGGCAGCCGGCGCTCGAGCCATCGGGTGAGCAGCATCCCTCCCACGCCGGCGAGGAGTGAGACGAGCACCAGGCCGAAGAAGGCGTTGATGAAGCCGACGGGGTAAGAGGCCGCGAGCGGTTGACCTCCGTAGGTCGCGAGCGTGGGGTGCGTCGCCAAGATGGCGTACACCAGGGGGACCCCAGCGCGGCGCCACAGCGCCACACCGAGCCCCCCAAGGCACAGCGGAGCCAGGGTGATCGGCAAAAGGCGCGAGTCGAGGAGGGGGTGGTCGAGCACCTTCTCGATGGGGGGGCCGCTGCCGCGCGCGCTGGCTGCGAGGTAACCCTCGCGCAGCGACTCGGCGCTCAGCAGGGTCAGGGTGATCGCGGCGACGCCGAGCCAGGCGAAGGCGCTCAGCGAGGGGCGCGCGCTTCCGCGCGGAAGCGATGTGAGCGGCGCGAGCACCACGAGCGGCAGCAGCGTGAGCATCACGTAGTTGGTGTTCACCGCGAGCGCGAGCAGCATGACCGCGGCGGTGTAGGCCGCGGCTCGCGCGGGGCGCCGCTCGCTCCTCTGAGCTTGGAACAGCGCGAGGCCGGCGCCGAACAGGCACAAGAGCACGAAGGGCCAGGGTGTCCCGGCGATGGCGACGCGGATGATGATGGGGTTCAGGCAGATGAAGGCCGTGGCCAGCGCCGCCGCGCGCCGCCGCTCCGGCGCGCCGTAGCCGGCGACGCGGAGCACCTCGCGGAGATAAGCCTGGCCCGCGAGCACGGCGAGCGCCGTGACGAAGAGGCTCTGGTAGCAGAGGTTCTTGACGCTGTAGGGGAAGGTGTGGAGCAGCGGCCCATAGCTCCGGAAGAAGGTGGAGCTCCAGCCAGGGCCGAACGGATCCTCGAAGCAGTCGAGGCGATGGGCGCAGTCGGCGCGGGCGAGGTAGCTCAAGTGCTCGTGGAGCGGCATCCCAGCGGTCCCGAGGGCGGCGATGGTGACCAGCGCGATCAAGGAGAGCCCGATCACCACGGCGCTGATCGATCCGCGTCGCTCCGCAGGGACGGGTTTCGAACGCTCCGTCTGTCGCTCCGCAGTGACAGGTTTCAAATCCTCTTTCTGTTGCTCCGCAGGGGCCGGCTTTGAACCCTCTGTCTGTCGCTCCGTCTGTCGCTCCGCAGGGGCCGGCTTTGAACCCTCTTCCTGTCGCTCTGTAGGGGCGGGTTTCAAACCCGCCCGCTTATCGTCACCTACACTGACCGTAAACCGCTGTCCGTCATGTAGACTGACTGTGCGGTGCCGTCCAACCCCCCGAACCCACGCGTAGAGCTTGAAGGCACCGAATACGAGCAGCCACGCCAGGCCCAGGAAGTTGATGTAGCTGACTCGGTGTCGTAGCGGTACGTCCGTGGGGGGGCCTGGGTCCGTCGCGACGCCCTCGTGTGAGCCCACCCACAGGTGCAGGCTCCCGGCGCGCTCTTTGGCGAGCGCCTGAGCGAGCGGCCGCCAACGCTCGGCCTCCGCTTGGGGACAGGGGACGCTGGTGGCGCCCGGCATGGCGAGGGTCGTATCCTCGGGGAAACAGGTGAGGCTGACCTCGGGGGTGAGGTCGCCGCTCGTTTCGCCCGGCGCGTGCAGGCTGAGATCGACGGCCGACGCCGCGCGGATCCGCGTGATGATTCGGTCGTGCTCGATGCGCACGCCGTACTCGTTTGGGGTGAGTTGAACGTCTGCCGCCGCGAGGGCGCGCTGCACCAGGCTCAGCACCTCCGCTTCGCGACCCGGGAGGATCACCTGGTTCGGTGTCGCCGCGGCGGCGCCGGTATAGGCAAGGATGCTGACCAGCGCCAGAGCGAGCCACACTCGAGCGAGCCAAGTCCCCCGCATGCGCCCCTTTTACCTTGGTGCTCCGCCCCGAGCTAGCACGGAGCGCCAACTCAGCGCGTAGAGCGCCTCGTGTTAGTATGGAGGCCTTACGAGTCGAGCAGGCTCGGATCTCCTACAACCCCAGCGCGCTGCGGAGCGCCTCGAGCTGCTGCCGCTCCTCCTCGTCGATGTCCCCATCCACGTACATCACCGCGCGCGCGGTCTCGAGGAACACGCGCCTGTGCTCATCCGGGATCTGCTCCGGGCTCAGGCTCCCGGGCGGCGGCGCCGTGATCAGCCACGCCTCCACCTGCGCGGCCTCCTCCTCCGCCAGCTCCAGGCGCTCCGCCAGGCGCCGCACGAAGCGTGCCTCCGCGGGCTGAATCGTCAGGTCGGCCCAGGCGAAGGCGGCGGCGAACTTGAGGAGCAGCAGGCGGTGCGGGGGGCTCAACTGGGCGAACATCGCGCGCAGCGTATCAGAGCCTTTTGCGCGGATCACGCGGCTCGCCGCCCTCCCAACCCAAGCCGATGACGCGACGGGCTCGCGCGCCCCCTCCTCACCGCGCGTCCGTCGCGCCGAATAAGCGCCCTGCGCGAGGCTTTGCGCCGAAGGTTCCGCTCCGCGCGCTGGGTGCGCTACGACTCGGGTATGGGTTATGGGCGCCACCTGGATCAGGTAGCCGGCGGGATGAGTCGGTTGCTACACCTCCGCGGTGCGAAGCACAACACGGTGGCTCAGCTGGGGCCTTACCTCGACCTCCCCGTGGGCGAGCTGTTCCCGGAGCCGCCGCCGCTCACTCAGGTGAAGGTCACGCGGCGGCTCGTCGATCGCGCGCTGCGCACGAGCACCCTCACGTGGCGCAGTCAACACCAGGTGGTGTGTCAGGACTACGCGAAGCGCCACTACGGCGAGTACGCGCGGAACCTCACGGCGCACGCGCGGTGGATCCGCGCGGATACGGCCATGCGCCGCACCTGCCTCATCTACGTGCACGGGTGGCTCGAGCCCGGCTCTTGGGTGGAGGAGGCGACGCTGTTCCGCAGCTGGACGAAGCAGCTCCCGGTGGACATCGTCCACGTCTCGCTGCCGTTCCACGGCCCGCGCAACCCGCCCGGCTCCTTGTTCAGCGGTGAATACTTTTGGTCAGCAGACCTGGTGCGTTCGATCGAAGGCGTGCGTCAGGGCGTGTGCGACGTGCGCGGCATCATGAGCTGGCTCCGCGCGCAGGGCTATGAGCGCGTCGGCGTCACCGGCATCAGCTTGGGCGGCTCGCTGACCATGGTCACCGGGTGCGTGAGCCCGACCCCGGACTTCATCGCGCCCATCATCTCGCACCTTCAGCTCCAAGACGCGGTGGAGCAGGCGCCCATCTTGTGGCGCATGAAGCGCGACCTCACGAGCTGGGGCGTGGATCGCGAGGAGCGTCATCGGCTGTTCGGTCGCTTGGGGCTCGCGAGCTATCGTCCGCTGATCGAGCGCGAGCGGCAGCTCTGGATCGAGGCCGAGGAAGACGCCTACATCGACGCGCACCTGGTGGAGAAGCAGTGGCAGGCCTGGGGTGAGCCGCCCATCTTGTGGATCCCAGGTGGTCATATGAGCTTCCCACTCTCGGTGCCGAAGATGACCGAGCGCATGGCGAAGTTCTTGGAAGAGCTGCCGGCGCGTCGAGCCGGCTGACGTCGACTGTGACTCAGCCAAGCTGACGAGGGCGCTCGGGGACCAGCCGCTTGGGGCGACGGATCTCGAGTCGTTCGTCGGCCGTCAGGTCCACGCACGATATCTCGCGGGTTTGGGGGTTGGTCCCACCGTGAGCCGTCGCGCGGCGCTGCAGGCAGCGCGCGTCAGCGTGGCGTGTCGGGCGGCGGCGCGATCCGCTTCAGGTTGAGGCCGCCGGGGTACTGGTAGCTGGTGTAGCGGCCATAGCCGAGCACTTGCAGGCCCACGGGCTCGCTCGCCGTGAGCACGTGCGCGCCTTGGTTGCCTGGCCCGAGGCGGATGCGCGTCACCCCGAACTCGTTCCCGACGGGCGTAGCCGGGGTGGTGACGGCGGCGCCATCCAACATGAGCGTGACGCCGAGCGGGCCACTCACGTCAGCATAACTGATGTCGTAGTTGAGCGGCGCGAGGAACACGAAGTGCGTCCGGTATTGCTCCACCGCGGTCACGAAGCTGAGCGACGGGTCACCCTTGCCGTCGGGGTTGGGCTCCTCTGGGTTGATTGGGTTCGGGTCCACCAGCGAGCCGCCGAGCTGGAAGGAAGCCACGGCGAACGCCTGGTTCCCCTGCACCTCGAAGGTCTGCTTCACGATCCCCAAGTCCACCCACTGCCCAGCGTTCAGGCTGGTGGGCGCGCCGCTCGGTGCGCCGTTTGGGTAGCTCAGCTGAGTGTTGTCGAAGTTGCCGTAGATGCGTACCACGTGTCCCGGGACGTCGCCCTTCGGTCCCGTGGGCGGCACCACCAGGTAGTGCTGCCCGAAGGTCTCCGCGGGGAGTAGTGACTCCTCGGTGTGGTCGCACGCGACTTTATCGTCAGGGACCAGGGAGCAAGCGGTGCCCGAGATCACCTGGATGGGCTTGTTGGCTTGGATCAGCGAGCCGCTCAGCTCACCCGAGCCGGTGAGGCTGGTGTAGGTGAGGAGCTGGACCACGTCGCCCGCGTTCATCTCGAGCTCGGTGGTGCCGCCGCCAGGGACTTGGGGGATGCCACCGCCGGCTTCGATGGTGCCGGTGGGTGAGACGTAGACGGTGACGCGGGTGCCGTCTTGCGTCGCGGTGAGGGTCATGAACTCGGGGTACTGGGTGAAGGCGTGGTGGTAGCCATGGCGCCCCGCCATCCGATAGTTGCCCGTCATCGCCGTGCTGGGGAGCAGCAGCGACGCGTCGTTGGTGTAGGTGTAGTAGGTCTGATCGCAGGGCGTGGGGAATGGACAGGTGCCAGGGTTGGTGTGGCAGTCTGTCCAGTTTTTTCCGGGGGGCCCGCCGATGGACGCGTACTCCAGCGGGTTGAACTGGTACACCGCGATCGGCCGGTCACTGACCAAATGGTAAGCCCCCTTGTTCATGCGGTCCGTCGTGGGAGAGGCCCCCGCGTGCAGGCACTGATCGGTTTCTGGCCCTTTGAGCGCGGGGATCCATGGCAGGTACAGCGTGCGCAGCTCCCCGGGTGGGATCTCCGCGGAGGTGATGTGGGTGTCGCCGAGGGTCACCGTCACGCTCGCGGTCTCGCTGCCCGTGTTGGCCGCGACGGCCGCGAAGTTGAACACCGACCACACGGCGTTCGCCGTCACCGTGGGCCAGAAGTCGCAACCGATGTAGGTCCTGCGCGCCGCTGCCTCGGCGCAGGTGGTCGGGTCGTCGTCGGGCACGTCACCGCCGGTGCCGCCGCTGCCGCCGAAGGTGAAGCCCGCGGTGCCACCGCTGCCTCCATTGCCCCCTGAGGCACCGCTGGACGAGCCACCTTGCGCCTGGTTCGAATTGCCGCCCGCCGAGCACCCCATCAGCGCGAGCGCCGACACGCACCCCACTCCCAACGCCCACCGCTTCATGCGGCCATTCTAACGCCTGTTCGGGCGTTCGGCCAATGGGCCAATTGTAAAGTCAGATGCGTATCTGCCCAGGTGAGGTGCGCAGCGGACGTTCAGCGCTCCTTCACCGCTTGGTTCTCCTTCATCCACGGCATCATCGCGCGCAGCTTTTGCCCAACGCGCTCGATGGAGTGCTCTTGGCCCGCCGCCTCCAGGCGCCGGAAGCGCTCCTTGCCGCTCTGGTGCTCCTGCATCCACTCCTTGGCGAACTCCCCGCGCTGAATCTCCCCCAAGATCTCCCGCATGGTGGCCTTGGTCTGCTCCGTGACGACGCGCGGGCCGCGCGTGAGGTCGCCGTATTCAGCAGTATTGCTGACTGAGTAGCGCATGTTGCCGATGCCGCCCTCGTAGATGAGGTCGATGATCAGCTTCAGCTCGTGGAGGCACTCGAAGTAGGCCATCTCGGGCGCGTAGCCCGCCTCCGTGAGCGTCTCGTAGCCCGCCTGGATCAGCGCCGTGAGGCCCCCGCACAGCACCGCCTGCTCGCCGAACAAGTCAGTCTCTGTCTCTTCTTTGAAGGTGGTGGTGAGCACCCCGGCGCGCCCGCCCCCGATGGCCGCCGCATAAGCCAGCGCCACCGCTCGAGTGTCGCCCCCGGCGACGTCCTGATGCACGGCGATCAGCATCGGCACGCCGCGCCCCTGCGCGTACTCACGCCGCACCGTGTGCCCCGGCGCCTTCGGCGCGACCAGGAACACCCCCACGCCCTCCGGTGGCTCGATGTACTCGAAATGCACGCCGAAGCCGTGCGCTACCGCGAGGAAATTGCCGGGAGCGAGGCCCGCTGCGATCTCCTCACGGTAGAGATCGGGCGCGAGCTCGTCAGGGACCAGGAGCATCACCACGTCGGCCCACGCCGCCGCCTCCCGAGGGCTCGTCACCTGGAGCCCGGCCGCTTCGGCGCGCGTTTTGGAGGCGCTGCCTTCGCGGAGCCCGACCCGCACCTCTACCCCGCTGTCCTTCAGGTTGAGGGCGTGGGCGTGGCCTTGGCTGCCATAGCCGATGATGGCGACGCGCTTGTCGCGGATGAGGCTGAGGTCGGCGTCGCGGTCGTAGAAGGCTTGCATGGGGGTCTCCGGAGAAGGTGAGCGGCCAGGGCTGCGGTTCGTTTTACTGACTGGCTGCTCGTCAGGGGATCAGGGGGTTTGGCGAGGCGCTGGCTGGTGATGAACAGGCAGCGGGTCAGGTGTGAATCAGTGAGCGCCTCTGTCTAGATGCCATCAAGGCAACCATACTGTCTAATGGCGCTCACTGGTGGGCGCCTCGGCGTCGCTCAGCGGGCGTGGCAGCGCGATGGGCGCGGAGCGGACCAGGTCACGGACGCCGAGCGGGCGGAGCAGCTCGACGAAGTGCTCCACCTCCAGGCTGGTGGCGGTGAGCTCCAGGGTGAAGGCGGCGCCGGCGTAGGCCACCACGCGCGCCCCGACGAGGCGCGCGATGCGCTCCAAGTCTTCTCGCGCGCTGGGGGTCGCGGCGTGCACCGTGGCGAGGCAGAGCTCGCGCTCCAGGTGCTTGCCCTCCTCCACGTGATGCACGCGCCGCACGCGCACCAGCTTGTGCACCTGCTTCGTGATCTGCTCGATGATGGCGTCGTCGCCGCGCGTCACCAAGATCACCCGGGAGTAGCGCGGATCGAGGGTTGGGCTGGCGGTCAGCTGATCGATGTTGAAGCCGCGCCCGGAGAACAAGCCGACGATGCGCGCCAGCTCGCCGAAGCGGTTCTCCACCAGGATGCTGAGCACGTGGCGGCGCGGGCTCACGCGAGCTCCCGGGGTGAGTGGTCTTGGTCCTCCTCTGGCTCCAGCACGATCTCGTAGTGGGCGGCGCCCGCGGGGATCATCGGGTACACGTTGGCCTCTTTCTCGACGATGATGTCCATGATCACGACGCCAGGCGTGGCGAGCCCGCGCTCCAGCACCGAGCGGAGCTCGCTCGGGTGCTCCGCGCGGAGCCCGGTGGCGCCGTAGGCCTCGGCGAGCTTCACGAAGTCAGGGAAGTACTTCATCCCCACCTCGGAGTAGCGGCGGCTGTAGAACAGCGCCTGCCACTGGCGCACCATGCCGAGGTAGTTGTTGTTGAAGATCACTATTTTCACGTTCGCGCCCTCGTGCACCGCCGTCGCGAGCTCCTGGATGCACATCTGGATCGAGCCATCGCCGGTGACGCAGGTCACGCGCCGCTCGGGGTTGCCGATGGCCGCGCCGATCGCCGCTGGGAGGCCGTAGCCCATGGTGCCGAGGCCGCCCGAGGTGAGCCAAAGGCGCCCGCTCTTCGCGGGGTAATACTGAGCAGCCCACATCTGGTGCTGCCCCACGTCGGTGGAGACGATGTCTTCCCCCTGGGTGATGTCGGCGAGCTCCTGCATCAGGCGCTGCGGCATGATGCTCTCCTGGCGATCGCGGTACCGTAGCGGGAAGCGCGCGCGCCAATCCAACAGCTGCTGCCACCAGCCGTGCCTCTCGGGCGCACGCGCGGCCCGCTGATCGAGCTCCGCGAGCAGCTGGGTGGCCACCGTCTTGGCGTCGCCGACGATGGGGACGTCGCAGCGCACGCTCTTGTTGAGGCTGGTGGGGTCGATGTCCACGTGGATGATCTTCGCTTTGCGCGCGAAGCGATCGACGCGGCCCGTCACGCGATCATCGAAGCGCGCGCCGATGTTCAAGATCAGCTCCGACTCCGCCATCGCCATGTTCGCGGTGTAGGTGCCGTGCATGCCCAGCATGCCCAGGCAGCGGTCGTCGTCGTAAGGGAACGCGCCGAGGCCCATCAGGGTGGGTGTGACCGGCAGGTTCAGGCGCTCCGCCAGCTGCGCGACCTCCGGCTCCGCGCCGGCGCTCACCACGCCGCCGCCGATGTAGAGCACGCAGCGCTCGGTCTCCTGGAGCAGGTCCACCGCGCGCTTCACCTGCATCGGGTGGCCCTTGATGGTGGGGCGATAAGAGGGGATCTCCACGCTCTCGGGGTACACGAAGGGGTGCTCCATCGCGGTCACGTCCTTCGGGAGGTCGATCAGCACGGGGCCGGGGCGGCCGCTCTTCGCGAGGTAGAACGCCTCCTTGATGGTGGCGGCGAGCTCCGCCACGTCGCGCACCAGGTAGTTGTACTTGGTGCAGGGGCGGGTGATGCCGACGATGTCCGCCTCCTGGAAGGCGTCGTTGCCGATCAGGTTGGTGGGCACCTGCCCGGTGATCACCACCAGCGGCGTGGAGTCCATCATCGCGTTGGCGAGGCCGGTGATGATGTTGGTGGCGCCGGGACCGCTGGTGACCAGGCACACACCGACTTTCCCTGTGGATTTGGCGTAGCCCTCCGCGGCGTGGATAGCGCCTTGCTCGTGGCGCACCAGCACGTGACGGAGCCTCCCGGCGGCTTGGTGGAGCTCGTCGTACACGTGCAAGATGGCGCCGCCGGGGTAGCCGAACAGCACATCCACGCCCTCCTCCAGCAGGCTCTCCACCACGATCTTCGCGCCGCGCATCACGGGCGCGGGCGCAGCAAGGCTCGCGTGCGTGCGCTCTGGTGCTGGCGCTTCCGCCCTCAGTCGTTCAAGGCTCGACATATCAGCTCTCCCATCTGGGCTGTTGAGACGTCCCCGCCGAGATCGGCGGTGAAATGACCCGCTTCGAGCACCGCCTCGACCGCTGCCTCGAGGCGCGCCGCCTCCGCGGGCAGGTGGAGGCTCAGGCGCAGCAGGCTCGCGGCGGACAACACGGCGCCGATCGGGTTCGCGACGCCGCGCCCCGCGATGTCTGGCGCTGAGCCGTGGATCGGCTCGTAGAGGCCGGGGCCTGCGCCCAGGCTGGCGCTCGGCAAGAGGCCGATGGACCCAGCCAGCACGGCGGCCTCGTCCGTCAGGATGTCGCCGAACAGGTTCTCGGTGAGCACCACGTCGAAGCTCGCCGGTCGGCGGATGAGGTCCATCGCCGCGGAGTCGACGTACTGATGTGTGAGCGGGACGTCCGGGTAGCGGGTGCGCTGGAGCTCGCTCACCACCTCACGCCACAGCCGCGACACCTCGAGCACGTTGGCTTTGTCCACGCTCGTCACCTGCCCGGGGCGCCCCGCCTCACGGCGCGTGCGCGCCAGCTCGAAGGCGACCTCCGCCACCCGCAGGATCTCGCTCTTCTCGTAGGCCATCGTGTTGAAGGCGCGGTCGCCCTCGATGCCGCGCGGCTCACCGAAGTAGAGCCCCGACAGCAGCTCGCGCACCACCACGAGATCCGTCCCTTCGAGCAGGCTCGCCTTGAGCGGCGCGCGATCGACGAGGCTCGGGTAGACCTTCACCGGGCGCAGGTTGGCGAACACGCCGAGCGCGCGTCGTAAACGGAGCAGCCCTTGCTCGGGCCTGAGCGCCGGCGGCAGCGCGTCGTAGCGGGGCGCCCCGACGGCACCCAAGAGCACGGCGTCTGCCGCGCGGCAGGCGGCCTCGGTGCTCGCCGGCAGCGGGTCGCCGTCGGCGTCATAGCCAGCGCCGCCGATGGGGAGCTCCAAGAGCTCCAGGGTGATGCCGGCACGGTTCGCGGCGCTGACGAGCAGCGGGCGCGCGACGTCGATGATCTCAGGGCCTACGCCGTCGCCGGGCAGGCACACGACGCGCGCGGTGAGGCGCGAGGGGGGCGAGTGCTGGGCCATCCTGAGGCTCAGAGCTGCTGGATGATCTGCGGGGCGCGCTTCGCCGCCGCGACCTGCGGCGGGCGGATTTGATTCCGCACGGAGAGCGCTTTATTCACCGCCGAGAGGTAGGCCTTCACCGACGCTGCCACGATGTCGGTGTCCACCGCGCGACCGCTGAAGGTCTTATCGGCGATCTGCACGCGCACCAGGACCTCACCCTCCGTGTCGCGCCCGGTGCCCACCGCGCGCAGCTCGTACTCCACCACCTGCGTCGGGTAGCCGGTGATGGTGTCCACCGCGCTGTAGGCGGCGTCCACCGGGCCGTCACCCAGCGCGCAGGCGGCGAACGTCTCCCCGCCGCGCGTGAGCTGCACCGTGGCGGTGGCCGGCTTCACCGTGCCGGCCGTCGCCTGCACCAGGTTGATGGCGTAGGGCGGCTCGGGCGGCGGCCGGTTGTCGAGCGCCAGGGCGATCAGGTCGTCGTCGTCGAGCGCCTTGCCCACCTCACAAGCCTTCAAGAAGCGGTCGTACACGTGGTTCAGCTCGGCGGCGCTCAGCGTGTAGCCGAGCTCCGTCAGCCTGGCTGCCAACGCGCGCCGCCCCGAGTGACGCCCCAGCACCAGCTGGCTCGGCGGCGCCCCCACCGACTCCGGCGTCATGATCTCGTAAGTGCGACGATCTTTCAGCAGGCCCTGCTGGTGCACGCCGGACTCATGCGCGAACGCGTTGCGCCCGACGATCGCCTTGTTGGGCTGGGTGCTGACGCCGGTGAGTGCGCTCAGGAGCTGGCTGGTTTGGTAGAGCAGCTCGTGGCGCACCGAAGTGGTGAAGGGGAGGCAGTCTTCGCGCACCCGGAGCGCCGTCACGATCTCCTCCAAGGAGGCGTTGCCGGCGCGCTCGCCGATGCCGTTGATGGTGCACTCCACCTGGCGCGCGCCCGCTTGGATCGCGGCGAGGGAGTTGGCCACCGCGAGGCCGAGGTCGTTGTGGCAGTGGGTGGAGAGGATCACGCCCTCGATGCCGCGCACGCGCTCCTTCAAGAGCCGGATCCGCCGCGTGTACTCCTCGGGCACGGTGTAGCCCACTGTGTCAGGGATGTTGACCACCTGGACGCCCTCGTCCACCACCGCCTGCACCACCCGGATCAAGAAGTCTTCATCGGTGCGCGTGGCGTCCTCGGGGCTGAACTCGAGCTCGCTGAACAGCCGCTTGCCGCGCCGCACCGAGCGCACGATGAGGTCCAGCGCGGCGTCTCGATCGAGGCCTGTCTTGTGCTGTAAGTGCAGCTGGCTGGTGCCAAAGAAAAGGTGCAGCCGCCCGCGCTCCGCGGGCTCGAGGCCACGCGCCGCCGCGTCGATGTCGCCGTCGTTGCAGCGCGCCAGGGCGGCCACCCGAGCGTGCTTCACCGCGCAGGCGATCTGGCGCACCCCGGAGAGGTCTTCCGGGCTCGCCGCGGGGAAGCCCGCCTCGATGACGTCGACGCCGAGCTCCTCGAGCTGGCGCGCGAGCACCAGCTTCTGCTCCGCCGTCATGCCGTAGCCGGGGGACTGCTCGCCGTCCCGCAAGGTGGTGTCGAAGAGGTAGATTCGCTCGCTCATATCAGTCGACCGTTTCCGTAAGGAATTCATTCATGTAGGGTAAGCTGCGCGCCACGCGCCGCGTCTCCTCCGCCGCGGAGGCGAGCTCCGCCGTGCTGTCCCAGGTGCCCTCCACCCAGGCGACGCGCGCCGCTTCGGGCAGGCTCACGGGGAAGCGCTCGGCGCCCACTTCGAGCTCACGGCGGGTGAGGTCCAAGCTGAGCTCGAGGCTCGCGTCTTGGCTCGTGAGCGCGAAGACGCGCGCCAGGTCCGCTGGTGAGAGCTGGGCGCAGGGCAGCCCCACGGACACGCAGTTGCCGAAGAAGATCTCGGCGAAGGAGCCGCCCACGATGGCCCGCAGCCCTCGCCGGTAGAGCGCCTGCGGCGCGTGCTCACGGGACGAGCCACAGCCGAAGTGGTGACCCACCACCAGCAGGCTGGCGCCGGCGCGCGCCGGATCGTCGAAGGGGTGCAGCCCACCCTGCGCGCGGAGCGCCGCGCGGTCGTCGGCGAAGGCGTGCTCCCCGAGGCCTTCGAACACCACGCTGCGGAGGAAGCGCGCGGGGATGATGCGATCGGTGTCGATGTCATCGCCCAAGAGCGGCAGCGCGCGCCCCGTGATGCGCGCGCGCCGGAGCTCCGAGGCCGTGCGCGCATCGTACGTGGCGCTGTCTTCACGCGCGTGACTCACGCCGGACCCTCCATCAAGCGCCGCGCGTCGGTCACCACCCCGGTGAGCGCTGCCGCCGCCACCATCACCGGCGACATGAGCAGCGTGCGCCCACGCGGCGAGCCTTGGCGCCCCTTGAAGTTGCGGTTCGAGGTGGAGGCGCACAGCTCGTCCCCCTCCAGCCGGTCGGGGTTCATCGCCAGGCACATCGAGCACCCCGGTTCGCGTAGGTCGAAGCCCGCCTCGGTCAAGATGGCGGCGTGACCGCGCTGGATCAGCTCGGCGCGCACCGCTTGCGATCCAGGCACCGCCAAGGCGCGCACCCCGGGCGCCACGGTGGCGCGCTTGCCAGCGCGGCGCAGCGCCAAGATGAGCTCCGCCACCTCCGCGAAGTCGCTGGCGCGCCCGTTGGTGCACGAGCCGATGAAGGCCACCTGAATCGGCGTCCCCGCGAGCGGCCGCCCAGGCTCGAGCTGCATGTACTGGTAAGCTTCCCTGAGGTTCTCGCGCCCCTGGCCGTTCTCGGCCGGGAGGGTGCCGCCCACCGGGATCGACTGCCCCGGGTGGATCCCCCAGGTGACCACCGGCTCGATCTCGCTCGCGTCGAAGCGCACCACGTCGTCGTAGCGCGCGTCCGCGTCGCTCCGGGTGCTCTCCCAGTAGCGAACGGCGCGCTCCCACGCGGCGCCGCGCGGCGAGAACTCGCGCCCTTCCAGGTAATCGTAAGTGGTACTGTCTGGCTGCACGTAGCCGACGCGCGCGCCGCCTTCGACGCTCATGTTGCACACCGTCATGCGCTCCTCCATCGAGAAGCGCTCGAACACCTCGCCCGCGAGCTCGTGAGCGTACCCAACCCCCGCTTGAACCCCGAGCTTGGCGATCAAGAACAGCGCGACGTCCTTCGCGTAGACCCCGCGGGCGAGCCGCCCGTACAGCTCCACCCGCCTGACCTTCAGCTTCGTCACGGCGAGGGTCTGCGTCGCGAGGACATCGCGCACCTGCGAGGTGCCGATGCCGAACGCGATGGCGCCGAACGCGCCATGGGTGGAGGTGTGTGAGTCGCCGCAGCAGATGGTCATGCCTGGCTGCGTGAGGCCGCGCTCTGGCCCCAGCACGTGCACGATGCCGTTCTCGCCGCGCGCCTGCGAAAAGTAGCGTATCGAGCTCGCCTCCACGTTCCGCTCGAGGGCCGCCAGCATCGCCTCCGCCTCTGGGTCGGCGAGCGGGCGGGTGAGCCCCCGGGTGGGGATGATGTGATCCACGGTGGCGAAGGTGCGCTCCGGGTAGGCGACGCGCAGCCCGCGCTCTTCCAACATGGAAAAAGCTTGCGGCGTGGTCACCTCATGGATCAGGTGGAGCCCCACGAACAGCTGATGCTGGCCCGACGGGAGCTGTCGCACCGTGTGGCGCTCGAACACCTTCTGATACAGCGTCTTTCCCATCGTTACGTGGGTTTGGGGGTTCGCTCACAATGCGCGGCGATCCGGTGCGCTCGGCTCGGCCGTGTGGCCCTGGGAGGGGTGCGGCGCGCGCCTCGGAGTGTAGCCGCCGTGCTCGCCATGAATTTCTGTGCGGAATAGATCATGACACGCGCGGAGGGATGGTGCTGTGCGCTTCCGCGCGGGTGTCCCCGAGGCCGGCGTAGGCCTCCAGGCGCGCCGCGAGCAGATCACCGAACTCAGAGAAGGCGATCAGGGCTGCTGGCTCGAGCTTCATCCACACCTCGCGCACCGCGTCTTCACGCTTGGCGCGCAGCTCGGCCAGGACCCGGCGCCCCTTGGCGGTGAGGGCGTAGTCGCGCTGGCGCCCGTCGGCCTTCGACACGGCGACCTTGATCAGCCCTTTGTCGATCAGCTGGCGCAGGTGCTTCGAGACGGCGCCCGGGGTGCTGTCGCGTCGCCGCGCGAACATGCTGGGGATGAAGTCCTCGCTGGAGATGCCGTCGAGCACCCCCCACTCGCGCTCGGTGATGCCCACGCTGGCCGCGAGCTGCTCGCGTCGCCTTCGGAACACCTCGCTCAGGCGCTGCATGGTGCGGATGGCGGCGTGGATGTCTTGCAGGTTGGGCGAGCGCCGCGCCGCGAGATCCGAGCCGAGCCCGGGGCTAGTGGGGTGCATCAGGGTCCTTCGGGCTCATTTCCGCTGTGAAGAGGGCGTTCAGCTACACGCCGTCACGCGATAGATGAGGATACTCAACTATTCGCCAGGCGCAAGTCATCGGCTCGGGCTGTGGCGGGGGCGCCGGTCGTGGCATCATGGCGGGGATGAAGCGGCTTCGGGTTTTGGGGAGCGTGTTGGGCTGTGCGTTCGCGCTCACGGCGTGCGGTGGTGAGTCGGGTTCCGGTGGCTCCGGCGCCGAAGGGGGCGCGGGAGCACAGGGCGGCTCCGGCGCTCAAGGTGGCGCTGGGGCGCAGGGCGGCGCGGCGGGCTCCGGTGGCTCTGGCGCTCAGGGTGGTACCGGGGCGCAGGGCGGCACGGCGGGTTCTGGTGGCAGCGGCGGCGGCTGGACGGTGGGCGAGTGGGTGGAGCTCGTGACCGGCGACTGGCGCCTCGATCCGGGTGAGGAGAGCTACACCTGCGCGCTCGTCACCTTGAAGGAGGACATTGCCATCGCGGGGTTCCGCGCCATCTCGCCGTTCGGTACGCATCACACCGTGCTCTCGGTGGAGGCCTCCACGAGCCAGCCTGACGGGGTGTTCCCGTGCAGCGTCGCCTCGAACGGCCCGCAGATGATCTACGGGTCGGGCGTCGGGACCCAGCCGCTCGCCTTCCCCGAGGGCGTCGCCATCAACTTGAAGCAAGGCCAGCGCCTGCTCCTCAACCTGCACCTCTTCAACGTGACGCCGAACGCGCTCACCGGGCTGTCGGGCATCGAGGTGCAGCAAGTGGACCCGAGCTTGGTGGAGCACGAGGCGGAGATGCTGCTCGCTGGTAAGGAGTTCGACCTGTTCGTCGACACCGGTGAGACGACGCAGCAAGGCGGCTGCACCATGAGGGGCGACGTCACCATCTTCGCGGTGTCACCCCACATGCACCAGCTCGGCACCCACATGCGCGCCTACGTCGACTTGCCGGAGGGGCGGCGCGTGCTCGTGGACGCTCCGTACAGCTTCGACGACCAAGTCTTCCACCCGCAGGAGCCTCAGGTGGCGGTGCCCAACGGCACCCGGGTCGAGGTGGAGTGCACCTACTACAACGACCGTGGCTCACCGGTCTTCTTCGGGGAGAGCTCGCTCGACGAGATGTGTTACGCGGGGATCTACCGCTACCCGAAGCTGGGCACCGGGAGCATCACCTGCTCGAGGTGAGGTGGGCCGCGGCGCCACGACCCTTTCGGTGAGCCGAGCGTTTCTATACGGGAATGCTCGGCGCCGCGCGCTGGGCGTGAGGGTCGAGCCGCCTAGGCAAACCCCCTGCCCGGGCCGAAGGTGGAGGGCTCCTCGAGGTGACGCATGAACGGCGGCAGCCCTGGGCGGCGTGAGCTGGTCACGGAGTGGCTGCCCGATTTCGTGGTGAGGTCGCCTGCCTTCGAGCAGCTGTGCCCGCGGGTGGTGAGCGCGCTCGCCGCGTATGAGAGTTTCCCTGAGGTAAAAGATTGGGGGCGATTCTCGCCGGAGCCGAGCGGCGACTTGGCGGAGCTCGAGCTGCACGAGCTACGGACGGCCCAAGTGCGCTTCACCCCGCAGGATGACGCGAGGATCCGCGCGGCCGGCGGCTATGACTATTACATCAAGGAAACGGGCCTGGTGCCGTCGCGCCCTGGGAGCTGGCACGATCTGTTCAACGCGCTGATGTGGCGCCACTACCCGGCGCTCAAGCGCGGCGTCCACCGGCTCCAGCTGGAGGACTTCGCGGCGCGCGTCGATCCGCGGCGACGCACGGCGCTAGGCGACGCCGTGACCTTGCTGGACGAGGGCGGCGTCATCGTGCTCTCGAGTGACCCGGAGCTGCTCGAGCTGATTCGTCAGTTTAGTTGGCTCGAGCTGTTCTATGAGCGGCGCGCGGCGTTTCAGCGGCGGGTGCGGGTGCTGGTGGTGGGGCACGCGCTCTTGCACGCGCTGCTGAGGCCCTTCATCGGGCTCGTGGGTCAGGCGTGGCTCGTCAGCGCACCTGATGACGCGCTGAGCGATTGGCGGTGCGCGCGCTCTTTCGCCGATGCTTATGCGGCGGCGCACCTCGCGGCGGAGGTGAGGCGCCCCAAGGACCTGCACCCGCTGCCGTTGCTCGGGATCCCGGGCTATCAGGACAACGACTCCGCGGATTACTACCGGAACCTCCCGGCGTACTTTCGCGGCAAGGGTCCGCGCGGCTAGTCACCAGAGCTCCCAATGCCCGGTGGAAACATCACGAAACCGGCGCTGCTCGAGCCAAACACGCGGCAGTAGAGCAGAGCGTCAGTCCGGCAGAGCGCCAGTGCGCCCTGGCGACGGCTCTGGTATCGATGGCGTGTGCTGCCTGATATCAGCTTCCGTGGCCCAGCGCCGAGCGACCCTGAGTACGATCACGAGCTACGCGCGGAGCTGCCAGCCGAGCTCCAGCGGCTGCTCGATGAGGTAGGCGGCGTGGTGGCGTTCGGCGGCGGGCTGCACCTGCGTGGCCCGTGCCTCGCGCCCGAGTGGCACTCGCTGCGCGCGGCGTGGCGTGGCCCTGGCGCGCTCCACCAGTCGTTCGAGGCGGTGCTCCCCAGCGACGTCCCCTTCGCGGAGGACTGCGTTGGCGATCAGTACCTGCTGCGAGGCGGCGAGGTGGTGCAGCTGTTCGCGGAGGTGGGCGAGGTGGAGGCCCTGGGGCAGGGGCTCGATGAGTTCATCGCCGCGGCGATCGCGGATCCTGAGGAGGTGCTCTGCACCGAGCCGCTCCAGGTGTTCCTGCGCGATCACGAGGCGCTCTCGCCTGACTCTGCGCTCCAGGTCGAGCCGCCGTTCTGTGAGGACGCGGACGAGCGCAGCTTGGCTGCGGTGCCGCGGCTCGCGTTGCGGGAGGTCCACGCGGCGCTCGCCCAGCGAAGCGCGGGGGAAGCGGCCGCCTCCGAGCGGTGATAAACACGACGGCTCGGCGAGCGGTGCACCGACGGTCACCGAAGGTCAGTGCACAAGACTATTTGACCGCGCGAGGGAATGAAGTCAGCTCCTATGTCCAGCATCACGGAGGTCAAGGCGGGCAGGTACACCATCCGCGGGGTGTCCGTGGGCGGGGTGTACACCTGCCTTCAGGTCCCCGAGATCGGCGCGCTCTTCGACGCGGGCGTCGCGCTCCGTGGGTTGGTCGGCGGTGAGCACCTGTTCCTCAGCCACGGCCACGCCGATCACATGGGTGGCCTGGTGGGGCTCTTGGGGATCCGCGGGATCCAAGAGCGCCCGCGGCTCCGCGCCTTCATGCCGCGGGCGATCCACGCGGGCATCGCCAGCGCCCTCGAGCACATGACGGGCATGCACCGCTTCGATTTGTCGATGGACATCGTGCCTGTCGATCCGGGGGACGAGCACCAGCTCCGCTCCGATCTGCACGTGCGCGCGCTGAAGGCGCACCACGTGGTGCCGACCTTGGGTTATCAGTTCTTCAACCGCGTGAAGCGCCTGAAGCCGGCCTTCCAAGGCCTGAGCGGTCCGGAGATCGCGCAGCGAAGGCGCGCGGGGGACGATCTATTCGATGAGGGGGAGCGGCTCGAGCTCGCCTACGTGACGGACACGCTGCTCCGCGTGATCGACACCTCGCCGAGCTTGCTCAAGACCCCAGTGCTGATCCTCGAGTGCACCTTCCTGGATGAGCGGCGGAGCCCGGAGCGCGCCCACAAGAGCTGCCATATCCACCTGGATGATCTTTTGCCGCGGGCGGAGGAGTTCGAGAATGAGCACCTGGTGCTGATGCACCTCAGCCAGCTGTATAAACCCGCTGAAGTGCACGCGATTTTGCGGCGGCGCCTGCCCGCCTCGCTGTACGCCCGGGTGGTGCCGTTCGCGCCGCAATCAGGCGGCTGGCTCTGACGCCGCTCGCCGAGTAAGCCTCAGCCTCGCATGACCACTGCCACCCTCTACGGCCTCGCCTACTCCCCCTTCACCGAGCGGGCGCGCTGGGCGCTCGATCACCACCGCGTGCCCTACGATTATCACGAGCACCTGCCGATGCTCGGGGAGCCGCTGCTCCGCCGCAAGGCGCGCGCCGCGGGGCGCGAGAAGGCCACCGTGCCGCTCTTCGTTCACGCCCATGGTGTCATCGGGGATTCGTTCGAGATCATCAACTACGCTGACCAAGAAGGCAGCGGGCGGAAGCTCGGCGCGGGCTCGGCGGAGGCGCGCGCCTGGCTCGAGCGCGTGAACGTGGCGCTCGACGCCGTGCGCACGCGAGTGCTCCAGCGCCTGCTGGATGATCCCGCGGCGCTCGATGAGCACTCCATGGGGCTGAGCCCCAAGGCCTTGGCGCCGCTCATGCGCCCGCTCACGGCGCGCGTCGTGCGTTTCCTGACGAAGAAGCACGGCGCCACGATGGACACGGAGCACGCGCGCCAACAGATCCGTGATCTGTGCCTTCACCTGCGTGAGTCGCTCGCCAATGGGAGCTTGCAGCGGGAGAGGCTGGACGCGCAGGGCCTCCTCGCCGCGACCTTCCTCGCGGGCGTGAAGCCGGTGGCGACGAGCCGGCTCACCGCGGGCCAGCGCCGGGTGTGGACGGAGCCCGTGCTGGCCGATGAGTTTGCTGATTTGCTCACCTGGCGTGACGGGCTGTACGCCGCGTTCCGCTGATGCCCACCGCGCGCTCGTGCGACTTTCCGTGAGGAAAAATACGAGCGGGTGGCGCTCGTCGCTCTAAGTCGACGCCCGAGGCGCGGCGCTGCGCGCGCCGGGGAGCCACAGGTGCACCGCCGTGCCGCCCTCCGCTTCACACTCGAGCCACACCGCGCCGCCGTGCGCGCGCGCCACGCTGCTCACGATGGCGAGCCCCAGGCCGGTGCCGCCACGCTCCCCGTCCGTGGTGTAAAAGCGGTCGAACACCTTGGCGCGTCGCGCCTCGGGGATGCCGGGCCCCGCGTCGCGCACCGTGATGCGGAGGCCGCCGCGGTCGTCTTGGAGCAGCACGCGCGGGGCCTCGCCAGCGGGGGAGTAGCGCTGCGCGTTGTCGATGAGGTTACTCACCGCGATCTCCAGATCTGCCTCGTGGCCAGGTACCCAGCGGCGGGTCGCGGTGAGCGCCAGCTCGACGGGTTCGGCGCCGGGCGCGTGACTCGCGCGCTGGCTCACGCGCTCGAGCAGCAGCGCGACGTCGACTAACGTCAGGTGACCTTCCCTGGCTTCGATGCGGCTCAGCACCAGGAGCCGCGTGACGAGGCGGTCGAGGCGCTCGGCGTCGAGCAGGATATTCTGCAGGAAGCGCTCGCGATCTTCCGGGATCTCGCTGGCGCCCTCCGCCAAGAGCTCGGCGGCGCCGCGGATGGAGGTGAGCGGGCTCTTGAACTCGTGCGCGACGTCCGCCGCGAAATCCGAGATGTAGCGCAGCCGCTGATCGAGCTCCTCGGTCATCGCCTTGAAGCTCTGCGCCAGCTCCCGGATCTCCCCGGTGCCGGCCACCGGTACGGGAACCTGACGCTCGCCGCGGGTGATGCGCGCCGCGGCGCGCGCGAGGCGACCGAGCGGCGATGAGATGGAGAACGCCAAGAGCAAGGTCACGCTGACGGAGATGGCGAGGGTGACCAGCACCACCTTGAGCAGCGAGCGCCGCACGCGATGCAGCTCCTCCAGCACCGGCAGCGTGGAGCGCGTCACGTAGACGGCGCCTCGTACCTGACCATCTGATGCCCTGACGGGCGTCGCGATGAACAGGAACACGGCGCTCGGGCGGTGGGCTGTGCGGGTGTGAGCGCTGTGCTCACCGGCGAGCGCGCGGCGCACCTCCACGCGATCGGGGACGGCCGGCCAGGTGGAGGCACGCCGGGTGGCGACGTCGGACGTCACGGAGCGCCCGAGCAAGCTGGGCGGCGCGGGCTCGGGGCCTTCTGGCGGGCCGCCCTCGTGCGAGTCGCTGAGCACCTCACCGCTCGGGTCCAGCACTCGGATCCGCGTGCGCGTGCGCTCAGCGGCCTGGCTGAGCACCTTGCCGTGGCGCGGCGCGCCGAGCGCGATCCCCTCTGCTAGATCGTGTTCCAATAAAGAAACAGTGAGCGCCGCCTGGTCGTTCATGTCGCGCTCCAGCGCCTGGAGCAGCTGCCGCTCGTAGGCGCGCGCGAACTCGAGGCCCACCACCGGGACCATCACCACGATGACGTTCACCAGCAGCAGGCGCAGCCAGATGCGCCCGAGCAGCGTCCTCAGGCGCGCGCCCACTCAGCCCTCGCTGGCGCGGTAGCCCACGCCGTGGACGGTGCCGATGGGGTCCACGCCGAACGGGCGAAATTTACCGCGGATCCGCCGCACGTGGGTGTCGATGGCACGCTCTGTGACCTGACCATCAGCTTCGGCGCCGCGCTGCATGAGCTGAGCGCGCGTCAGCACCACCCCGGGGCGCTCCCACAGCGCCACCAGCACACCGAACTCCGATGGGGTGAGCTCGATCGATTCCCCACGGCAACGCACGCGCCGCCGCTCGAGATCGACCTCGACGTCAGGCCCATGTACTTTACTCGGGGAGGGGGGATGGGGGTTTGGCATCTCGCTGCGCGGCTCCGCGCTAGGCGTTGCAACACCGCACGTCGCTCGCGCGTCGCCCGCGGTGTCCTTGGGCGTCGCACCGCTCGGCGGCGTGTCGCTGAGCGGCGCGCGCGCGATCGCCGCGTGTCGCGCGTCGCTCGCGGTGTCGCTGCGCGGCGCGTGCAAGGCGCTGGCCGCGCGCGCGGCGTCCTCATAGCGGCGGAGCACGGCGCGCACCCGCGCCACCAGCTCGCGGGGTGAGAATGGCTTCGGGAGGTAGTCGTCGCCGCCGAGCTCCAGTCCCACGATGCGATCCACCTCCTCCCCCCGTGCCGACAGGAACAGCACGGGCACCGGCCCACGACGCCGCAGCTGGCGGCACACCTCGAGGCCATCCGTCTCAGGCAGCATCACGTCGAGCACCACCAAGTCGAAGGCGTGCTCGGCGGCGAGGTCGAGCGCCTGCTGGCCATCCGCCGCCAGCGTCACCTGCAGGCCCTCACGCCGGAGCGCGTACTCCACCACCTCGCGGATCCGCGCCTCGTCGTCCACCACCAAGACGTGCTTCAAATCGCCGCCTCCTGGTGCGCTCTGCTGGGCTCGTCGCCGTACACCTCGTCGCTCGCCTCGCTCAGGGCTTCGAGTCTAGCCCACAGCTCGCCCAGGGTGTCACTCACGCCGGCGGCGCCGCTGCCGCTCAGGCGCACCAGCACCAACTGAGTCCTGAGCGCGCTCGTGAGCTCAGCGAGCTCCTCCAGCGCGTGGGAGTCGCGCTCGGCGAGCTCGCTGAGCCGGCGGATGTTCGAGAGGTGGAGCAGCGCCGAGCTCTGGGCGCGCGGTGAGGCGCCCGAGGCGCGGAGCTCGTCCAGCTTCTGCTGAGCGAGCACCGGGTCGAAGCTGTCGCGCTCGAGTAGCGCGAGCAGCTCATGGCGGCGGCTCGCGAGGCGCTCCACCTCCTCTAGCAGCGCGCGGGCGCTCTCGCCGTCGATGAGCCGCGCGAGCGGCGTGCCGTGGACCGAGCTGGTCACCTCGTCCAGCGCTGCTCGGATGCGCTCCTCAGGGGCGCTGGGTGGGGTAGACGGGCGCTCGCGGCGCGCGGTCCAGGCGATGGGCGCGAGCAGCGGCCACAAGGGGATGGTGAGTAGGGCTGTCAGACGCGCAGCGCGGTCATAGGCCGGGGCACGTCGGTGGAGCGCCACCGCGCAAGCCACGCCAAACCCCAAATACAAGAGGATGACCTCGGCGAGCTTCATGGGTGGTCTCCTCCGTGTGGAGCCGTGTCATCAGTCGATGTGTCGAATCCGGCGGGCGCGTCGACGGTGGACGCGGGGGTGACATTGCCTTGCTCCGGCTCTCGCTCGGCGCCCTCGTGGTGCGCGGGCGCTTCGGATCGCGAGACGTCGTTTGGCGCGTAGGGGCTCGCGTGCTCGTGCACGGGCCTGGTCTCCTTGGGCTGGGGCGCGCGCCGCGTGTGGCCTCCGCGTTCGGTGAGGCTCGACCGCACGCTGCGTGACAGCGCGGAGCGGCTGCTCTCGACCAGCGAGTCAGCGAAGCTGCCTTCACGGGCGCGGAACAACGGCACGTGCTCCGCAGAAGGACGCCCGACGAACGGCCGCATGCCCCACGCCGTCTGACCGAGCACCGCGAAGAACACCAGCCCACAAGCCGCGGACGTCGCCAGCGCGCGCAGCGACGAGCCGAGACCGCGCACCACCACCGTCACCGCGGCGAGCCCGGCGGCCATGTACATGGTCGCGGCGAGCATCACGGCTGCGTGGTAGCTCAGCTGACGATCGAGCGCGAGCCACAGCACGGGGGCGCAAGCGAGCAGCACCAGCGCCGCGCGCGCGCTCGCCGCGAGGGACAAAGCCGCGATGGTGGCGAACCGTCGCGTGGCGCCGAAGCCAGCCGCGAGCGCGTAGAACGCCGGCACGCACACCACCAAGGTGATGAGCAGGGCGAGCGGCAGCTTGAGCGCGGCGTAGGCGATCTGCGCGCCGCCGCGGAAGGCGCCCAGCACCCCACCGAACGATCCTGCGCCGAGCGTGACGCAGGCGAGGGACGTCAGGGCCAAGTCGCGCAGCCCCTCGGCGCGCTCGGCGCGCTCGGCCACGCGCGCTGGGTCGCGCAGCAAGTCGGTCAACACGGCGCTCACGACGCACCCCCGAAGATGGGCAGCAGGCGGCTCCACGCGCGCGCCGCGAGCAGGCAGGCGAACACGCTGAAGCCAGCGCTGACGAACAGCGCCCCCGCGATGCTCCCGGCGCTGCCCTTGGAGGCTTGCTGAATCAGCCCGCCTACCAGGCGCACCAGGGCGACGCCGCCGGCGATCGAGAGCCCGGTGCCCGCGGCATAGGCAGCGGCGCTGTCGGCGTCGCTGGTGAGCACGAACAGCAGCGCTGCGGGCGCCAGGCCCGCGAGGGAGAGGCCGGCGCTCTCGACCGCGCGTGAGACCAGCTCGGCGAGCTTCGGAGCGTCGAGCTCCGCGCGGCAGATGGACAGGAACACGAACACCGACGGCGCGCCGAGCAGCACCACGGCGCTGAGGCCGACGGGGACGCCGACCGCGTGGTGGAGCAGATCGGCGCCGCCGGCGCGCATGCCGATGGCGAGGCCGAACAGCGTGGCGAGGCCGAGCCCGGCGCCGGCGCGCTTCATGGCGGCGCTCGCGACGACGCGAGGTGGGGTGCTGAGCTGACGGGTACTGGGAGCGTGGCGCCAGGCGCTCGCTTCGCTCGAGGGGTCGTGATGGGCTGTTTGGGTCATGAGGCTCCTTTCGAGGCGCTCGGCCTCGAGTCACTTCGTAGAGCCTGGATGCGGCGACCCACTGGCGACCGCTGGGTGATCGCGTGGAGCGGTGATGGCGGCGGGCGGAGAAGTGGCGGAGTTGTGGCTACGCTGTGGCGAAGGGGGGCTCAGGATTGGTAAGGAGCCGCATGCGGTTCTCGCGTCGGCTCGCGGAGCAGCTCGAGCCGAGCGCGCTCTCGCGTCGCCTCGCGCGCGCTCGGGCTGCTGGCGCGGTGCGCTGCGATCTCACCAGCTCGAGCCCGAGCGCCACTGGCATCGCGTACCCGGAGGAGCTCTTGGAGGCGCTCCGCGCTTCGAGCAGCGCGCGCTACACCCCGGCGCCGCTCGGGAGCCTGGAGGCGCGGCGCGCCGTGGCGGCGCTCCATGAAGGGGTGTCACCCGAGGACGTGGTGCTGACGGCGAGCACCAGCGAATCGTATGGTTACCTGTTCAAGCTGTTTTGCGACCCGGGGTGCAGCGCGCTGGCGCCAGAGCCGAGCTACCCGCTCTTGAGCCACCTCGCGCGGCTGGATGCCGTGACGCTAGAGCCTTACGAGCTCATGTATGACGGCGCCTGGCACCTCTCCACCGCACCGCTCGCGCCGTCGCCCAACGCTCGGCTCGTGATCGCCGTGAGCCCGAACAACCCGACCGGCTCCTGCCTGTCGCGCGCGGAGCTCACGCGCCTGAGCGCGCTGGGGCTCCCCCTGGTCAGCGACGAGGTGTTCCACGCCTACCCGTTCACGGACGAGGCGCTCCCGAGCCTGCTCGATCTCGATCTCGAGGTGCCCTGCTTCACCCTGGGCGGCCTCTCCAAGCAGGTGGGGTTGCCCGGGCTGAAGGTCGGCTGGATGATCCTGAGCGGCCCCCAGAAATACCGTGAGGAAATCAGGCAGCGCTTGGCGCTGATCGCCGACACGTACCTCTCGGTGAACGCGCCTGCGGAGGCAGCGCTTCCTCAGGTCTTGCACCACGGCGCTCGGGTCGCGGCGGCGATCCGCGCGCGGGTGCGACAGAACCTCAGGGCGCTGGACCAAGCGCTCGCCGGCTCGTCCATGACGCGGCTCACGGCGAGCGGTGGTTGGTCGGCTTGCGTGCGGTTGCCAGCGACGCGTGAGGAGGAGGCCTGGGCGCTCACGCTGCTCGAGGCGGGCGTCGTCTCGCAGCCAGCGTACCTGTACGACCTGCCAGGACCTACCCTGGTGCTCAGCTTGATCACGCCACCCGACGTGTGGGCAGAGGGCCTCGAGGTGTTGCGGCAGGTAGTCAGTGATTCGTCCTGAAGGAGCCGCTGTGTTTCGTGCGATTTGAGAGCCGCTCGGTGGGCTCGCGGTGACGAGGGGCGCCAGGCAGTGGGGGCGAACCCCCTACCCTAGAGGCCAGATCTCAATCAGCCTACCTGAGGAGTGATCCCGTAGCGGCGGAGCTTTCGGTACAGCGTGGCGCGGGGGATGTTCAGGGCGCGGGCCACGGCGCTCACGTTCCAGCGGTGGGCGGTCAGGGCTTCGGTGATGCGCTGCTGCTCGGTTTGTTGGAACTCGTGGCGGCTCTTGGCGCGCTGCCCGCCGCGCTTGCGCCCGGGCAGGTGTAGGTCCGCGACGCGCAGCTCGGGCCGCTGGGTGAGCAGGGCGGCGCTGGTGAGCACGTTCTCCAGCTCCCGGACGTTCCCTGGGAAGCGGTACTGAGTCAGCGCGCGGGCCGCCTCGCGGCTGAGCCGCTTCGGCGGCGCTCCAGTGCCCTGGGCCAGGCGCTCCAAGATCCGCTCGGAGATCAGCAGCACGTCGTGGCCGCGCTCTCGGAGCGGCGGCAGCTCTATCTCCACCACGCTCAGGCGATAGAACAAATCCTCACGGAAACGACCCGCGGCGACCTCATCGCGCAGCCTCCGGTTGGTCGCCGCCACCAAGCGAAAGTCCACCCGCACGCTCTGGCTGCCGCCCACTGGGCGCACGCTGCGATCTTCCAAGGCGCGCAACAACTTCGTTTGGAGATCGGGTGACGTCTCGCCAATTTCGTCGAGGAACACGGTGCCGCCACGCGCGGAGGCCAGCAGGCCCTCGCGGTCGCGATCGGCGCCGGTGAACGCGCCCTTCTTGTGGCCGAACAGCTCGCTCTCGAGCAGCGCCGCGGGGACGGCGCTCAGGTTGACCGCGACGAACGGCGCCGCTCGTCGGGCGCTGTTGAAGTGCACCGCGCGCGCCACCAGCTCCTTGCCGGTGCCGCTCTCCCCTTCGATGAGGATCGTGGCGTCCGTCTCGATCACCCGATCGAGCTTGGCGAACACGCGCGCCATCACCTGGCTCTGCCCTACGATTTGGCTGTAATCGTAGCGCGACTCGAGCGCCGCCTGGCGGCTCCGCGATTCATCAGTGAGCCTGTCTATCTCACGCGCCTGCCCTTCGGCCAGCTCCGCCACCCGGGCGCGCTCCGCCTCGAGCTCCTGGGTGCGGCGCAGGAGCGCGGCGGCTTGCTCCTTCAGCTCGTGGTGGAGCCGCGCGTTGACCAGGGCGATCGCCACTTGATCGGCGAAGGCGAGCAGCAGCGCCATGTCGCCGTCTTCGAAGTTGGCGGGGCGGAAGCGGTTGTCCAGGTACAGGGCGCCCAGCGTCTCTTGCCCCGCGGAGATGGGGACGCAGACGACGCTCTTCAGCTGCATCGCGTGGACTGACTGGTTCGAGAGGAAGCGCGGATCGCGGCTGGCGTCGATGGTGAGCACCGGCTCGCGGGTGCGCATGGCGCGCTCGGCGATGCTGCGGCTGAACTTCAGGTGACTCCGCCCCACCTTCTCGCGGTCGACGTTGCGCGCCACGCTGACACGCACCTTGCCGCCCGGCTCCGCCAGCAGCACGAAGCCGCGCTCGGCGCTCGTGAGCTCGATGGCCGCGTCGATGGTCAGGGCGAGCACCTCATCGGCGCTGAGCGAGGCGCTGAGCTTGCGATTGATGACGATGAGGCGCGTGAGCTTCGCGAGGTGAGAGCTGGTGTCGGCGGCCGGCGCCTCGGGTGTGAGGTCGCGGCGCCCGAAGGCCGACCAGAACCCTTGACGCAGGCCGCGCGGCAGGCTGGCGGCGACGCGCTCCCAGCGCTCCCGCGCGCGCCCGCGCTGGACGCTCGCGAGGTGCTCGGCGCCCTCGGCGGTGAAGGCGCGCGCCAGTAGCCCATGCAGCTCGGCCTGGGTGGCGAGCTGGTCTGATGCTTCGGCGGCGGGGAGCGCCTCCTCCAGCGTGCGGATGGCGAAGCTCGCGTCGCCTCGCATCAGCGCGGCGCGCGCTTCGGTGAGCGCCAGGCGCGCGCGGACGTCGGGCGCGTCCAGCGTGGCGATCAGGGCGCGCGCCTCGGTCAAATGTCGCTCCACCGTCTCCGGCGCCTTCCGCTCGGCGACGCTCGCGCTCGCGCCGGACGCCTGCCAGGCGACCAGCGCCGTCTCCGCCAGGTGCAGCTCCACCTCGGCCTGCTCTCGGCGCGTCGCGGTGCGATGAAAACCGGTGAGCGCCTCCTGGAAGTAGCCGCGCGCCGCGTCGTGCTCACCACGCGCCAGGGCCAGCTCGCCGCGCAGGCTGGCGGCGGCGACGAGCCAGAAGTCGAGCTGGTGACGGTGCGCGCGCGCCTCGAGCTGGCCCAGCTGATGCGCGGCGCGATCCAGCGCGCCCACGTCGGCGTAGAGCTTTGCCAGGTTGAAACAGAGCGCCACCGTCACGCTGACTTGCCCCAGCGCGTGCCCCAGCCGAAGGCCCCGCTGGTAGGAGTCCAGCGCCGCGCCAAGATCCCCTGTTTGGTGGCAGGCGACGCCGTAGTTGAGGGCCGCGTTGGCCAGGCGATCGCCCAAGCCATGCGCCTCGGAGAGCTCCAGCACCGCGCGATACTCCGTCGCCGCGCGCGTGGTGCGGCCCGCCCGGTAGGCGACCAGCGCGCGGTAGGAGCGCGCCCGGAGCTGCGCCGGCAGCGCGCCCGCTTCCGCAAATAGAACGCTAGCCTGTCCGAGTAGCTCATCGGCGCCGGGCGTGTCCCCGAGGTAGCTCGAGGCGACGCCCAGGCTCGCCTGCAGGCTCCCCCGGAGCTCGGGCGCCGCTGTCTGCGAGAGCTGCTGGAGGCCGCGCTGCGCCAGCTCGGCCGCCTCTTGGTGCGCGCCGCTCCGGATCTTGCAGCGCGCGGCGACGTCCAGGTGCGCGGGGATGAGCTCGGGCTCGGTGGGCGGCTCCTTCAGGTAGCGTTCGGCGCGCCGGATGGCGCCGAGCTCGAGCGCAGCGTTCGCGATGCGGAGCGCGAGCGCATGGCGCCGCTCCGGGTAGAGCCGGAGCAGGCGCGCCAAGATCCCCAGCGCCTCTCGCGGTCGTCCGGCTTGGCGCAGCAGCGCCTCCGCGCGCAAGAGGCCCTCCGGATCCACGCTCGCGAGCGCGCGCGGCGCGGCGCCGATGAGCGGCGCGACGGAGGGGAGCCAGTCCAGGGGCGAGCGCACCAGCTCCGCCTGGTAGCTGCTGAGCAGCTCACACACCCGGGAGAGCTCGCCGGCGCGGGCGTAGGCCAGGGCGCGCCGCGGCGCGGTCTCGGCGTGGCGCTCGGGCGCCTCGCGCAGCGCTTCTTCGGCGAGCGAGAGGAACAGCGCGCGCTGCGTTTCCGCAGGGCAACGCTCTAGCGCCAGCCGCCCGCGGCCGAGCAGCGGGCGGTAGTCAGCTCCACTCCTCACCAAGAGCCCGCGCCGCACCAAGCGCGCGAGCAGCTCGCTCGGCTGCTTGGCTGCCTCCTCCGGCGCCAGGCTGGCCAGCGCCAGGCAACGCAGCTCCTCGTTCGTGAGCTCGGTCAGGCGCTCGCGCGCGAAGCCTACGCTGAGCTCCACGTCACCGCTCGCGAGCCGATCTTCAGTCAGTGAACCTGATGAGAGCTCCGCGACCAGCGCCTGCACCAGCGCGGGCACGCCGGAGGTGAGCTCGTAGGCGCGCGCCGCTTGGCGCTCCGCGAGGTGAGGCCGGAGCCACTGCCGTACGGCGCGGGCGCCCAGCGGCCCCAGCGTGAGCTCCGTCGCGGCGTCCTCCGAGTAGTCCCGAGGATCTGCCGGCGCGCCACTGACGCTCACCGTGGCGAGCGCCGAGGTCGGCCCCAGGCTGCGGCACAGCGCGAGCCAAAGAGCACGATCGGCGGCGCTGAGCTCCTCCGCGTCATCCATCATGAGCAGCAGCGGCCTCTCGCGCCCCTCGAGCGAATCCACCCGGGCGAGCAGCTCTGGCAGGTGCCGCGGCGCTGCCCCGGAGCTGGCGATCGCCACCAGATCAGCGACGATCCCCGCGCGGCGCGGCGCCGCCGCGAGCACCGCCAGCTGACGCTCGGCGCGCCACCTCAGCTCCCGCAGGAGGCGCGTGCGCCCCGTGCCCGGCGCGCCCGAGATGACCAGGCAGCGGGAGCCCGCGCGCCCACAGGCGATCGGCGCGAGCCACTGATCGAAGCTCGCCAGCTCGCGCTCGCGCCCGAGCAGCGCCTGCGGGCTGGTCAGGCGCTGCGGCGCGGCGGGTGAGCGCCCGAGCAGCTCGAGCACCTCGCTGGCGTCGGCGGGGCGCGTGCGCGGATCGGGCCGCGTCAGACGTTCGGTGAGCTGACGGAGCGGCTCGCTCAGCGGCTCCCCGCGGATCTCGGCCAGCTCCCGCAGGGTGACGCCCACCGCGTACAGATCCGAGCGGTGGTCCGCGCGCCCGCGCGCGAGCTCTGGCGCGAGGTAGCCCAAGGTGCCGGACACCTCAGCCAGCGGCACCCCGAGCGGCGCGCAGCAGCTGAGATCGATCAGCACGCCCCCATGCGCCGCCTGCATGATGTTCCCCGGCTTGAAGTCGCCGTGGCGGATCCCCACCTCGTGCAGCTCCCGCAGCGCGCCGAGCGCGTCCGCCACCGCCGCCACGCTCTGCTCGAGCGGCTGCTGGCGCGCCGCCTCACTGAGCGGGCTCCCGGCGATGAAGCGGGTCACCAAGAGCGGCTCTTGGCTCTCACCGTCGCGCGTGAGATCGAGCGCTTCGATCAGGTGCGGGTGGCTGAGGCCTTGGAGCGCCTCGAACTCACGTTCCAGGCCATGCTGGCTCGCGCCGCGCCGCACCTGCTTCAGCACCACCTCGGTCCCCAGCAGGCGATCGAGCGCCCGCCAAGTCTCCGCTTGGTCGCCCTGGCTCAGGCGCTCGAGTCGTTGATACCGCGCATCCACCTTGGACTGGATGATACAGCATGATACGCTCTGATACAGTTTGAAGCATTCATCCCCTCACCTGGGGGCGTCGCCCCGGGCGGCGCTCATGAGCCCGCGCAAGGCGGATTCTGCCGGTGATTTTGCGGATGATGACTTGGGGAAATCGGGGAGTGGACGGACACTGGGGCGCGGCGCGCTCCGGCGCGCTTCTCGCAAGGGCGATGCGAGTGCCATGCCTAACCCCCTGAACCCCGTCCCACGCCTGTGGCAGGCGCTCGTGCTGAGCGCCTCGTTGGGCCTGGCTGCCTGCGGCATCAGCCCGCAGCCGGAGCCGCCGGCGGACGCCACGCCTGGGATCGCGCCGGGCGCGATTCAGATCTTCGAGACGCAGAGCGGGCTCCAGGTGGTGGGCGGTCCTGGCGCGGTCACGGGGGATCTTTGCGAGCTGCGGATCTACAACCTGGAGCGCGCCGGGGTGCGGCAGGATGAGTCGGTGGCGGACGATGGCAGCTTCACCGTGGAGCTGCCCGGTGAGGCGGGGGACGCGCTGCGGCTACAAGTACGCTCAAATGACGGCATCTCCGAGCCGACCGACATCACCGGCGTGGGTCAGGCAGAGCTCCTGACCACGCCGCTGGCAGGCTGCCTCGGCTTCCAACCGGCGCGGGAGCTGGCCTTCGGCGAAGTGCAGGTGGGCGAGCTGGACGTGCAGTACCTGCGCATGACCAATGGCTGCGATGACGATCTCGCGCTGTTCGATCTGGCGGTGCTGGTGGGCGAGCCGAGCTTCAGCTTCATCATCCCGGCTGATCCGCTGATCCCCCGCGGGCAGACGCGGGTGATCGGCGTCGCCTTCGGGCCGATGGCGACGGACGAGCAGGAGGAGGTGCTGCTGGTGGGGCTCGAGGGGGGCAGCGAGCGCCGCGCGGTCACGCTGCGCGGCTTGGGCACGCCGCGTTGAGCAGGTCGTCAGCTCAAACTACGATGTGCTCGCGCAAAGGTCGCTCGACACTACCAGCCTACTGATCGAGCCGAGAGGACCATCAGCCGCACTGACTGATGGAGCGGGGCCACGCAGGCTCACAGCGCGAAGGCCGTGCGGTACACCGCGAGCAGGTACCAAGGGATGTTGTACCCATGGAGGCCGAACTCCTCCTCCCCGAATTGAAACAGCGTCTGCACCAGGAAGAGGTCCGTCTTGCTCAACCCAGGGCGGGTCCCGTAGGAGATGCCGTAGTTGATGCGCCCGGCGCGGCCGCCCTCCTTCGGCGCGTCGATGTAGCGTAGCGCGGGCCCAATCGCGCCGAAATCACGGTGCCGGAAGAACAGCGTGGTGTCCGAGCGCACCAGCACGCCGCCGTCGTGGGGGAAGGCGTGGAACCAATCGAACGAGTTGTCGTTCCGATCTTCGCCGCGCACCGTCACGGTCTGCATCAGGAAGAAGGAGTCGAGCGGCACCGTGAGCCGGAAGCGCCCCTCCCAGAAGGGGAAGGTTTGGCTGCCGTGGAGCCCCTCGGACTCGCGGGTGTTGCGCGCGTCCCGGGTATTGTCAGCGGCGCTGTCGGGTGAGCCATCCCCGTCGAAGTCCTCTCCGGGGATCAAGGTGTGGTCCCGGTGCACGTCGCGGATCCCCACGGAAGCACCCAGGGTGAACAAGAACACCCGAAGGTCCAGGTTCAGCGTGCCCTCCTTGAAGGGGTAGCTGTAGATGGCGCTCGCTCGCGAGTAGAGCATGCTCATGCCCTCCTCCAGGTGCGCGCGGTTCTCCAGGCTCAGCTGGCCGCCGATGGTGTAGGCATCCAGCAGGATGTCCGTGCCGTCCGGCGGAGGATTCAGGAAGTAGTCCCGCGGCGTCTTCGCGTCAGCGGCGCCCGCGCTCAGCGTGATCGCGAGCAGCGCAGCCCCCCCAGCAGCAGCCCCCTTGACTACAGCCCGCTCGAGCAGCGCCCTCACGGCGCGGCCCAGCGTCGCCAGCCGAGCGCCACCAAGCCCAAGGCGAGCAGCAGCGCGCCCGCCCCGTGACTCGGGCCTGCCGGCACGCTGCACCCGCAGCCGCCCGGCTTCTCCTTGAGGGTCTGCGGGTTGTCAGCCGAGCTGCCCTCTGAGCCATCGTCCTCGATCGGCGCGCCGTAGATCGGGTCCCAGCCGTCCTTGCCCACGCCGGGGTCGGCGACGTCCGCGTCCTCATCGATGGCCGGCGCCTTGTCCTTGTCGTCCTTGATGTTGCCGTCCTTGTCGACGCCCTTCATCTGCTTGTCAGGGTCCTTCTTCTCCTTCGAATCCACGAAGGAAATAGCCCGACGGTCCACCACCTTGTTCTCGCCGTCGAGCGTCAGCGTCACGGCCCGTCCAATCGCCTGACCATTGGTCGCGTTGCGCAAGAGCACCGAGTACTCCCCGGCCTCGAAGCCGTGGCCGCGGGTGATCCTGAAGGTGAAGCGCGTGCGGTTCTGGATGGTGCCGGTGCCTGGGTCGAGGAACCCGATGGTCACGCTCTCGATCTGCGCCTGCTTGTTCGGCATGGGCACCTTGCGAAGCTGCGGGCCATCCTTGCCGTCCACCAGGGTGCGCTCGTAGTAGACCTTCTGCGTGAACTCGAACTTCACCGGCACGTGCGCGATGTCGGGCGGCTTCGGCAGCGTGATGGTCAGCTCCAGGTTCCAGGAGCCGTTGTCCCGCTCCTTGGGGCGGGTGTCCTTCCACTGCACCGAGCCAGCGGCGCTGGCCAGCCACGAGTAGCTGAGCGTGAACAGCAGCAGCAGCGCTGCGATCCCAAAGCGACGACCTGTACTTCCCTGCATCTCGACCTCCGAGCGCTCCGAAGCTAACAGAAAGGCGCGCGCCTGTGCCCCCTCCATCGGGGCGCCCCGCGAGCAGGCTTCCACGATGTCCGTAATGTTCCGCTCCGCCCCGAACTGCCCCGCCAGAGGCAACCGTCCCGGAGCCCGCGAAAGTGAGGCCGCCTGCGCGGAGTGGGTCAGGCCGTGCGGCAGGCGCAGCGGCCGTGTCGAGCCAAGTGAGGGGGATCGTGCTCGGCGAAGCCGCCGCCTCGTGAAGGGTGAGGCCTGCGCTCGCCGCAGCGGTCGCGTCGCGCCCAGTGAGGGGGATCGTGCTCGTCACAGCGGTCGCGCGATCGGGTCGAGGCTCGGGTGGTTGGTTTTTTGGGGGTTGGTCCCGCTGTGCGTCAGCTGTCAGCCGCCGCAGTCTCCGCCCGCGTCGCACGTGGAGCCCTGGTTCCCCGCGGAGTCAGCCGGGGCGCCCCGTGCGGAGCCGAGCAGCGCGCCCCAGGCAGACGCGGGCGAAGCAGGCCCACAGGAAGTCTCAGGCCCTGACGAAGAACAGGTCCATGAAACTGACCAAACGGTGAGCCCCGACTCACCCTGCGAAGATCCGGAGCCCCCCCGCCCCCTGTGCGGCAGCGACCTGCTGCGGCCCCAGGTGCCGCTCGCCTACAACCCCCGCACCACGCTGCCCCCCGCGCCCATCCGCGCCGAGCTGGATCGCATCGCGCGCGCGATGCACGACGAGCCCAGCTGGCAGATGCTGCGGGTGGAGGTGTACGCCACACAGGATCCAGGCACTGACGATGTAGCCAAGTCGCGCGCGCTCATCGACACCCAAGCGCGCGCAGAGGCCATCTTCGCCTACCTCTACCATCGCCGCCGCGTCTCCGCCGAACGCCTAGACGCCGTCGGCTACGGCTACTCCCCGCGCGCCACACCCACATCCGCCAGCGAGCGCTACACAGTGCTGCTCCGACTAGTGCACCGCACCCGCTGACTAGTAGGGGCGGGTTTCAAACCCGCCCCTACGGGGGATTGACTGGAGGCTCTGAGCAGCGCTGTGGGATCCCCACGAGAGGCTGGTTTCCAACCCACCACCCTACGCCTGACGAGCGTGAGCGAGCCGGACTTCGCCTGGTAGGGGCGGGTTTCAAACCCGCCCTGCAACCAAGCGTGAGCCAGGGTGCTGACGTTGGTGCGAGCCAAACTCATCTTAGCGTACGTTGTGCGCGCAGGCGGCGTGAGGCGCTGCCTAGCGTGAGGCCGAGCAGCACCCACACGCCGACCATCAGCCACGTCTCCACGGCGCTCTGCGGCGTGGGGTGAGCATCGCTGCCTTTGGGTTGGCGGCGGGCGCGGCTCTGCGGCAGCGCTTCCGAGGGATGTGACGGTGGCTGGCTCGTGGGGCGCCAGCCGCTGAAGCGGAAGCAGCATGTGATCTGTTGTCGCACCTTGTGTGCACCGGTGCTGCGGCCGACTCTTTGTCAGGTCATGGAATGGTCACGGAACCGTCAGGCTGCGAGCAGTCCACGGAGCGAACTAGTTGAAATGATTGAAGAAGCTGAGTGACGCAGAGCGTCGACGGGAAATCGACAGCAGCCGTTCCAAATCTGCGTGACGGCGGCGCACGCGGTTGTGTACCATGCTCGTACACGCTTCAACACTCGGGGGAGCGTGTCGGGCTCACCGCGCGAGCGCGCCGCCAGATCGTGGCGGCGCGGCTCGCCCCTAGCAGTCGGGGTTCGCCATGCTCCCATCATCATTCAGGCTCACTATCGGCGCGCGCCTCGCGTTCTTGGCAGCGTTTTTGCCTCTGCTCCTGGCGCCAGGGGTTGCGAGCGCTGATCTGTTCCGGCCGTTGCCGTGCAGACTGTCGAGGTCGCCCTTCGTGCTGGAGCAGGCGCTGCCCCCCGAGCTGCAGTGCCAGTTCGACCAAGACGGTAACGGGCTGGATGACGAGATCGAGCGGGAGATCGCCCAGTGCGTCGTGCCTCTTTTCAGATTCGATCAGGAGGAGAACGCACGGCGCCCCGATGAGCCGCACGTCCTCTTCACTGCCCAGCGCGTCTTCTCTCCTGCTCCAGTGAGGGCGTGCGACAGGGATGAGGACTGTGGCTCGCATGGGGGGGCTGCGATCGCGTGTGAGAAGCCCGGGTCTGGTCCGGGGAAGTGTCAGGATCCTCCCAATCCTGGGATGATCCAGGTCAAGATGGCCGCCCTGTTCGAGCAGGATGGTGGCTTCGCAGGGGACGACGGGTTCGGCTGTGGTGATTCGCACCCTGGTGACACCGTGTACTTTGGGATGAACGTCCAGATTCAGAGAGGCTCCAGGCATTGGCTGGCGCGGCTGGTATCGTTCGATGGATGTTCCGAAGACGAGGGCTTCCGTTGTCCGGGTGGGCACCCTGGGGACATGGTGAACCCGGAGCCCACGTATCAGCGCTACTTCGCCGGTGGGGGTCCGATTGTGTATCCGTCCGCCGGGAAGCACCATATGTACGTGTTCGGTGGGCTCTCGCGGTACAATGTGACTGGTCCCGGCACATGCAAGGAGCCTCACCGCGGCGACGGTGTTTACGTCGTGCCGGGGCTCACGCCCGGCTCACAGTTACGGCATGTGCCTTCAGGGGTCTATCAGCGTTGTCACCCCCAAACCTACTTGGGTACAAAATGCAGATGCGTGCCTGAATGGCGCAATGCATGTTGGGCTGCCCGAGGTATAAGCGCGGCGCTGACGAATGACTTTCAATCGGATATCTTAACTAACCTTGGGTATCAGACCAGGCTTTCTGCAATGAGATTCCCTAGGGAGGAGGAGGAGGGAGGAATACCAGCACCTTTGCCTCCTGGCGTCGATAGCCCGTGGGGGATCCTCGAGTTTCCGTGGCCGGCCACTCGGGATCTTGACGGCGACGGCGTTGCTGATATCTACTCGATTGGCCGCGTCGCAGCATGCTATGATGAGGACCCGCTATATACCATCACGGCCCCAGACGACCCTTGCCCAATCAGTTTCCCTGGCGAGTATGAGGGCGACGACGACGGTGATGGGCTCGTGGGACGGTGCGATCCAGACCCGCGCCGTCGGAATCAGTACGTTGCGGGAGGTTCCCCGGATTGGCTGGCACACAAGGAGCCCCGACCTTGGGCAGGGCCGGTTCCACCGCCTGATCTCACGCCATTCGTTTACCCTCGTGGCGGCCTTTGGGACAGCGATCAGGATGGGCTCCCGGAAGGTGAAGACCTGTGCCCGACGGTGGCGGGTGGAGGTTCGGTCAACAACCCGATCTTCAACTCGAACGCGTGGGGCGAGAAGAGGGACTTCGAGGACTATGACGCCATCAGGGATCCTGGCTTTCTCTACCGCGGGAACACTTGCGATCCGTACCCGGCGACCACCACGCGCTGGGAGGCCATCGGCACGCCTGATCAGACTCCCAAGTGCGCGGTGTTCCCGCGCGCCGAGTGGGGCGGCGCGGATGAGTACAAGCTGCGGGTGCGTGTGACGGCGGGTCGTAGCGCGTTCGATCCGAACCGCGATGCCCCAGAGAACCGGCAGTTCCTGGTGCAGCCGTTCCGCTGCACCTGCCCCGATGGGGAAGAGGAGACCTGCACGATCGATGATAGCGGTCCCTGCTTCGCAGAGCGAATGCAAGCGGCCACGCCTGGCGACGACCCGGGTACGTCTTGGCGTCCGATCCAAAGGCCTGGGTGCTCGATCGCCGATGATGGGTATTGCAGGCCCATGACGCTCGCGAACCACGGGGGCGGTGAGGTGACTTGGGAGTGGCTCAAGGAGTTTCAGGATCACCCGGACCACTTCCCGCCGGGCACCATCACCGCGGAGTCCGAGTTCGAGACGCTGCCGCCGTTCAATCCCACCGGGCGCACCATCTTCAGCGCGGGGCCGCACGCGCAGTGGACCTTGGCGCTGGAGGGCGCGTCCTTCGTGGCGGCTCCCGGCCTGGCCTTCACGCCGATTCAAGGAGCGCGCTTCCCCGAGCCGGAGCGGACGGACGCGGGCGCCGTGCTGGAGAACATCTTCAGCCCCGAGAGCCGCAAGCTGCGGTCATCCTTCGCGCCGCCGGTGCGGCTGCGCTCGCCGTACGCCAAGTGGCTCCCCATCGGGCCTGGGTGTCAGCCGGAGCCGCTCTTCGATCCCTGCGTGGTCGCGGCGTGCGACATGCGGCGGTGGTGGGAGTGGACGGTGTTGCCGCCCGACCTCGACCGCGTGGGCGGCGGGCTGCTCCGAGACGGGGTGCTCCCCGATGTGTGGTTCTGGCAGCGCCGCGGTGACCGGCTGGTGGACACCTACCTTGGGCAGGAGGGCATCGGAGTGCTCTCGCTCGGGCTCGATGAGGCGAGCCACTGGGCGGCGCAGGCCGTGGGGCACACCGCCCTGACCAGCGGCGGGGCGGGAGCGCTCCAGGTGTTGTTCGTGGAGAACTCGCCCACCCAGGCGCGCTGGGCGCGGCTCGAGGCGGTCAGCCAAGAGGTCGATCGCGTGGTGTTCGCGCTGAGCGCGGAGGGGGAGCTGCCGAGCGCGGTCACCAGCCACGCGCGGCTGATCAGTGACCCGACGGGACCCGGGGCGGTGCTGCTCGATCCTGAGCTCGACGTGCTGCTGAGCTTCGACTTCGCGCTCGGCGAGTGGCTGCCCCAGTCGCTCTCGATCCCGGTCGCTTCGCTGACTGGAGGCGCCGCGGTGCTGGTCGGTGACCGGCTGTACGTCGCGCCCACCCCCAGCTCGAGCGGCCAGGTGGTGAACATCGACTCCGGTGAAGCGGGCGAGTGGGCCTTGCCTTCGCTGTCACGCGCCGGCATGCGGCTCACGCCCAGCTTGGACGGGCAGGGGCTCTTGTTGTCGGGTGGCGTGGACGCGGCTGGTTCTCACGATGACGTGTGGCTGATCCGCTTCAACGAGGAGGGTGTGATCAATCCCGAGCGGCTGGTCGCGGACTCGCGCACGCCAAGTCCAGCGCACGCGACCCGCGCGCTGGTCGGCTACGCCGACGGCGCGCCCCTGCTGAGCGTCGGGAGTGGCCAGGGAGGGGATGGCCTGAGCTCGCGGCCGGTCGCGGGTGGGCAATGGACGCCAGCGGCGTGCCTCCCGCCCGATCTGAACAGCCTGGCGGCCTACTCGAGCTCTCAGCTGTGGCTGGGCGCCGGCGCTCGGCTGCTCAGCCCTGGCGGCGCGGCCAGCGCGGCGAGCCAGGGGGACCTGCGGGTGGGGGTCGGCGCGTCGCTGGGCTCGGCCTGGTCAGCAGCTGACCTGAGCATTGGCCTCGGCGCTCAGCTGGCGGGCGACGCGGTCGCGGGCGGGGGTGTGATGAACCACGGGGCGGTGGCAGGGCAGGTCACCCCGAGCGCTGCGATGGCGCTCAGCGACCTCAGCTGCCTCCAGGTGACCTTCCCGCCCAGCAGCGCCACGGTGGACGTGTTGCCGGGCTTTACCAAAGCGTTGGCCCCAGGCAGCTACGCGCGGGTCAAGCTGCTGCCGCGGGCCAAGCTGCGGCTGCGCGCCGGCAGCTACTTCATCAAGCGCTTCGAGGCGCTCCCGCTCGCGCGCGTCGAGCTCGACACCACGGAGGGCCCGGTGCGCCTCTACGTCCAGGACCAGCTGAGCATGCTGGGGGACTGGGAGGCGGGCGCCGGCGGCGCGGAGCGTATCCTGCTGAGTTACCTGGGCTCGAGCCCCATCACCTGGGTGCGCCCATTCGCGGGCACCTTGATCGCGCCGAACGCGGCGGTCACCCTAGGGAGCTGGGAGGGCGCGCTCCGCGGCGCGTTCTTCGCCCGGGAGCTGAACGTGCTCCCAGCCGTGCAGGTGCACCATGTTCGTTTCCGCGGGGAGCTGCTGCCATGAATCGGATGCCTGACGATGTAGGGACGAGACCTGCGTCGCGCCTGTGGCGCCGCGGGCTGCTGGCCTTCCTGAGCGGCGTGGCGTGCTGGGGTTGTGATGCTGGCTCGTCCACCCGACCGCCGGATGCTGGTGGAGGTGCGGGCGGTCAGCTGACCGACGCCAGCAAGCCCGCGGACGCGGGTGCCGATGTGGTGAGCTACGGGGGCGCGCAGCCGCTGCCCGAGGTGGTGGCCGACGCCGAAGCACGTAACGTTCCCGATTGTGGCCCCGGCTGTCGAATAGCACTGAAGATGACCAACGCCCACGCGGCTTGGGGCCACGGTTTCAGCACCCACTGGGTAGCCGACACCAACCCTGATGAGCTGGGCTTCGCCGAGGTGGGCTCCGACAAGACTTGGTTGGTGCCCCAGAAGTCGACGTTTGCGCGCGTCAACGGTCACCATATTGCTTACTACGGCTTCAATCCCTGGCCCCAGGGCGAGGTCGCGGTGATCGACACCCAGGCGCGCACTCGCAGGGTCTACTTCGCGTTCCCCGACTCCACGGAGCTTGGGTTCTCCGACCTGCTGCTGACGGACAAGCACGTGATCTGGTCGGTGCGCAAGGGGCTGTTCAAGGCGAACCTGGAGACGGGTGCGATCAGCCAGCTCAGCAAGCGCCCCGTCAACTGTGCGGAGGGCTGCACGACGCAAGGGGCGATCTACTGCGTCAACACCAACAGCGGCCTGGTGGACCGCATCGACGAGGAGACGGGGGAGCTCACCCACCTGAACAACGGCGGCGCGCTCCAGGTGGAGGGCGGCTGCTCCCCCGACCGGAAGAAGATCGTGTGGGTGGACTACCGGCCGCCGGGGCAGCCCTCAGGCTTCGATGGCTTCCGCGGGGCGTCGGAGATTTACCTGCACGACATCCCGAGCGGCAAGACGGAGCGACTGACCTTCGACTCACCGGAGAACGGGACGCCGAAGACCTTCGCTGCGGTGGGGACGGACTGGGTGGTGTGGCTGGAGCCTTGCGCCACCTGCCCCAAGAGCTATGAGACCGCAGGTGCGCTGTACGGTGCGGCGAGGCGTCACGTGCGGCTGGACCTCAACACGCGGCAGAAGTGCTACCTGGATGGGCTCCGGGTAGGTGCCTTCCCCTCGCTCCACGGCCACCACCTGTACGGCAACTGGTCGAGCGGTAATGGGAGGTACCTGGTCGACGTCGACCTGGACCACCCGGAGCTCGAGTGGGTCTGTGAGTGACGCATGATTCCCGACGGAAAAATCTCGCTCTCGTAGGGGCGAATGATTATTCGCCCCTACCTCCCGTCGGCCCCATGGCCCCACGTTCGTTTCCGCGGGGAGCTGCTGCCATGAATCGGATGCCTGACGATGTAGGGACGAGGCTTGCGCCACGCCCGCGCTCGGGCCTGTGGTGCCGCGTGCTGCTGGCCTTGCTGGGTGGCGTGGCGTGCTGGGGTTGCGATGCTGGCTCGTCCACCCGACCGCCGGATGCTGGCGGAGGCGCTGCAGGGAGCGGCGCGGGCGGTCAGCTGACTGATGCCAGCAAGCCCTCGGACGCGGGCGCCGATGCCGTGAGCTACGGGGGCGCGCAGCCGCTGCCCGAGGTGGTGGCGGACGCCGAAGCGCGCAACCTCCCTGATTGCGGGCCCGGCTGTCGGATCGCGCTGAAGATGACCAACTTGCATGCGGCCTGGGGGCATGGCTTCAGCACCCACTGGGTGGCCGACACTAACCGGGATGAACTCGGCTTTGCTGAGGTGGGCTCCGACAAGACTTGGCTGGTGCCCCAATCTGCTACCTTCGCCCGAGTCAACCGGCACCACATTGCTTACTACGGCTTCAATCCCTGGCCCCAGGGTGAGGTCGCGGTGATCGACACCCAGGCGCGCACTCGCAGGGTCTACTTCGCGTTCCCCGACTCCAGAGAGCTCGGGTTCTCCGACCTGTTGCTGACGGACAAGCACGTGATCTGGTCAGTGCAGAAGGGGCTGTTCAAGGCGAACTTGGAGACGGGCGCGATCAGCCAGCTCAGCAAGCGCTCTGTCAGCTGCGCGGAGGGCTGCACGACGCAAGGGGCGATCTACTGCGTGAACAACAAGACCGGCTTGGTGGACCGCATCGACGAGGAGACGGGGGAGCTCACCCACCTGAACAACGGCGGCGCGCTCCAGGTGGAGGGCGGCTGCTCGCCGGATCGGAAGAAGATCGTGTGGGTGGACTACCGTCCGCCGGGTGAGCCCTCTGGCTTCGATGGCTTCCGCGGGGCGTCGGAGATTTACCTTCACGACATCCCGAGCGGCAAGACGGAGCGCCTGACCTTCGACTCACCAGAGAACGGGACGCCGAAGACCCTTGCCGCGGTGGGGACGGACTGGGTGGTGTGGCTGGAGCCCTGCGCCACCTGCCCCAAGAGCTATCAGACGGCGGGAGCGTTGTACGGTGCGGTGAGTCGTCACGTGCGGTTGGACCTCAACACGCGGCAGAAGTGCTACCTGGACGGGCTCCGGGCGGGTGCGTACCCCTCGCTCCACGGCCACCACCTGTACGGCAACTGGTCGGATGGTAAAGACAGGTACCTGGTCGACGTCGACCTGGACCACCCGGAGCTCGAGTGGGTCTGTGAGTGACGCATGATTCCCGACGGAAAAGTCTCGCTCTCGTAGGGGCGAATGATTATTCGCCCCTACCTCCGTCGGCCCCATGGCCCCACGTTTGGGAATGAAAACCGCGGTCCGTCATCACGTGGGTCCGTAGGG